>NZ_CP169574.1:4005000-6966653 GCF_042019905.1 Bradyrhizobium dasycarpum | reverse complement strand
AATTCTTCGGGCTCCATACTATGCTTGGCGTCACTGCCGTACATCAGCCGGGAAAAGGCAAAATGCTTTTCAATGACACTCGCTCGAAGCGCGGCCAGCGGCGATTGAGCAGCCAAACCCATCGTGTGATCTGAATAACCAACAGGCAAGCTATAACGCTCGCGCATCAGCAACATCACATTAAGGCCCACCCGTTCCGGTGGGCACGGATATGCGGATGTGCACTGCAGAAAAGTCAATAGTCCGCCCTCTCAAAGTGACGCGACGGCCGCGTCGAGCTCGCTCCAACTGCTCATTCCGGACGACATGATAATCGGCTTCTTCGTCAAAGAAAGGTACTCAAGCAACGGAGTGTTGCTGACTTCCCCGGACGGCACCTTGTAGGCGGTAACTCCAGCATCTTCCGGCCGATCGACCGCCTCTTGCGAAAACGGTGACGAAAGAAAATCGACCTTCGCGGCCGTCGCGACGGCCGCGCGATAGCGCCATTGGTCCTTCGAAAAGCCGGTGCGGTTAAAATAGACTGACCGCGGCTCGGCGGAGAAGTAGGATTGAAGCGACAGCGCATTCGCGAGCGTCTACGCTTCAGCGATATGTGTACCGGAATTTTACCGCGTCACATCCGCATGCTGCCGCTGCACCTCGATCAGACGACACGCATTGCCGAATGATCCGTCGTGAACGGATTCAATCTCGGCAATAATATATCGCGGACTTGCGCGACCCACCACTTAAGCTCCGGAATTTCAGAGAAATTATTGACGCCATCGGTTTGTCCGGCGTAAATCAAGCTCTGCAGGAATACATCCGGCCACCCACCCCTGACAGGCCTGTTCTTGCCTTGGCGCCGGGCAGCTAGCGCGCCAATATCCGGTAAGAAAGCCCATAGAGGCTTGGTGGCTGCTGCGTACATCCCGCTAGCCCATAGCGTTCTGACGACAGCAGGTTGATGAAGAATGCCAAATCCCGGTCGCCACGCCCCACGGAACTTCGAGCGGCACGCCTCATCGAAAACCAGAACTCCGAGTGACGTTTCCTCACGAAAGACGCGCGGCCCGCGCCTTCGTGGCCCTCGAAAGTTCCCGTTCCCGCAGCTCTTTCCAGCGCGGTCAGGCGCGAGGATCGCTGTTTCATAGAAGATGTGGCTGCCACCACCCAACTCTTGAAGGTACCGGCGCTCTTGGCATCCGACGATCAAGTTGTGAAGCGCGACGACGTGGACGGACTCGGAAGTGGCCGCCGCCAGCATCGAGATAGCTGGCCATCCTTTCGGACCATCGCACAGCAATGCAAGCTTGCGGCCGGCTTGTGCAGAAGCGTGCCGTCCGAATTCCTCGTATGCGCTTCCTTTGACGAGTTCGATCGGCCACTTCACCCGTCTCTCTACATAAGACGGCACCCAGCAAACCAACTCCAAGATCGATTGAAACAATCTTCTGACCACCGCGACCGCCCAATCACCAGGATTTCGGTCAGTATCCCCATCCTGTCTTCCGGATTATGCGCACTCAATGTCATTCGCGATACAAGTCGCGATGAAGAAAGCCATTTCACGTAGAATATAGCTCCCTCGACCTCCGCTCGTACCATCCCTTCGAGCATCAGCAAAACCCTCAACTGCCTTTGACCTGTGCGGTCAGTTGCAGTCTCTTCTCTCGGCCTCTTCTGGCAAGTGCCACTGGCTCGTCGACGAGCCGCATCAGCCCCGGATTGAAAACGACTCCATAATACACTTCAAGACCGAAAATCGCTTTGTGCACATGCTTTTTTCCGAAGGCCTGAAGAACGTGTTGTAAAGGAAGGGACGGCCGCGCATGTTGATTAGCGACGTCACCACGATCAAGTACTTCCCCCAAAGGCCCAACTGTCTTGGAAGCCATGAAGTTTTCCAAATTGTCTAGCCTTCCAGCGGATGAAAACCTGAAAATCAGCGCCTCAGAATCGAAAGAGCGCGACGGTCCCGCTCAACCCTAACGAGAGACCGACGCCTCCGACCTGTCCGACGACAAGCGGAAACGAGGCTAGAACAATGAGCGCGATTGCGGCTCGAAAGCGACTGGCGTCCGCTCCCGCACCATGGGCGTAGATCATCGCATTTTGTGGTCGTCCTGACAGCGATATCAACATCAACACGGCGAACCAGGGCACTATCGACGCTGCAGGCGTTAGACGATCGTTCGTTAAAATGGACAGCAGTTCTCGGCCGAAGCACACAAGGCCTATGCCCATACAGTGATTGCCCCAATATGAACGGGTGTCCATGCGAGGTTAAGACGTTCACGAGCCCGACGCCCAAGTCACGGGCCTCCGACAAGACGTCGACCATATGTTGTGAGCGACTGCGCTCGTCGCGCCGAAAAGCATGCCATAGTAAAGCCGAGCGTGATTGTAGTATCCGACTGAAGCGATAGTTAGGTTCGCGGCAATTACGGCGTTTTCCCCGATTGCGCAGGCACCATCAGCGACACCGGCAAATGCCGCATACGGCGCGTGATGACGTACCGACCGAAAGCCATCGCATGCTCGGCTGGCATTGCTGACGTCAGTCCCAATGCTGCCAGCGAAACCACCACTGATGCAAGCTGGCCAACGAGAGTTCCGGCGAATAAGGACGCCGTACCGATTTCCAGACCGAAAAAGAACCGTCGCTGTTCGAGAAAGGTACCTATCGCCTGCGATCTGAGCGTAATCTTGCCGCGGCCACTCTGAAAAATTGTCGTCGAGCATGGACACCGAGCGCAGGGAATGATTGCTGCGGCCAGGATATCGATCGTCCATGAAAGGTTGCCCATCAGCGGTAAACGCGGCCGGCAACTGTTACCCAAGACAACGCGAAGAGAACGGCCAAGGCTACGCTTACGGTAAAAGTAACTACAAAGAAGCTTGCAATCATGCGCCTGCGCTCGCCTTCCGATTCCGCAGCAAAATGCACAGGAAGCGCCAGCGTCGCGCAGTCGCTCAGGGCGTTGGCGAAGGCAACGATCGACATCAGCAGCGCAAGGTAACCGAAGTCGGCCGCAGTCAAGCGGAGGGGGTGGTGAGGGGCAAGAGCGCAATGGCTAACAACATCTGCAGGCCGGTTGCGCCGAGGAACAGCAGCATCCGGCCCGCCAGACGAACGCGGAAAGCTGCCAGAAAACTCACGACGCCGAATCTGAGTTAGTTTGAGACATACTGGTGCAACGAAAGAGAACTGCATGCCTGTCCCGACAAACGACTCGAAGTGGAATTGCGGATGGGCTTGCCAAAATTCGCGTACTCTTCGCGAACCTTGCGATACAAAGAAACAGACACTGCCACTCATTTCGCGGCGTGAGCAGAATAGACACCTTGAATCCATCGAGCTCGCCTGGAGAACAAAGCCCCTGCAGAACACCGAACGTTTTTTCTTGCCAGAGGTTTTATGCTGTTCGGCGCATCATTGTAGTAGGGCAGGAGCGCCGTTCAGGAGTCGATCTTGCCAATTCTCCGGTCCCATCGAACCACCTTTCGAACGATTATTGCCGCGAATCGAGAGCGAGAGTGGAATTCCGCTTTTCATCGAGGGCTTGCATGAAGGCGCCAGTCTTATGCGGCCAACGCACGGCGCGTATTCACCTCAATCAAAACCTGCGAACCGTCCTCGCTCGCGGCTACCACGCGCCAATCTTCCAGTTTTAGTAGAGTGCAGTGAACTCTTGCCACGCTCGAAATTCGTGGTTCGCCGAATAGAATTCGTCAAATAGAATAAGATAGCGGTAGTCAGCGGCCCGCACAACGTATCGAGCACAGGTCGCGTTGAGATGTAGAGATCGGCATCAAAGTGGATCAGCCGGATAACCTTCGGCCATCCGTCTTTCAAGAACAGCGGCACGGTCTCGCTAAATAAGCCCGTCATAATCGAAACGTTCGATTGCGGCGGCTCCGGAAATGGATACCGCGCTCAGCGTCCGCCATCACCTTGGCACGTGCCACAGGATCATCGGCCCATAGTTCAGTCGGCGCACCAAAACCCTTGATAGAGCCCGCCGGGAGTCCGTCCCACGCTTCCGGCAGGCCTCGAAACAATCGAAGCCGGTGAAGACTATGGTTTGTGGGAGGCGATCTACGAAGTACTCAGCCAGCCTCCGTTGTTCGTCCCGAACTCAATGATTTGCCCTGAGCATGTGTTTGTAGGGTGAGCCAGTTGATCGCAACATTCCAGATCGGGTGCTTACCGAGCTTTTGTTGAAGGTCGGCACGATGACAGCACGCGGATCGGCTGTGATCTTCTCCATTCCAGAACCGTTCAAATCGTAGTGTATTGGCGACGCGTTGGATCGTGTTTCCGAGCAGGTCGAGCCCATCAACAGCGGAAATCGGCAAGGATGCAGCACGCGCAATCATTCGACGCGTCCATCCTGGATGGCGCGGCCATTCACTCTTTGGAACAGTGACAACCGGGAGCGGCTCCCGCGCCGGATTTGGCAATTCTGCCTTCATGCTGCTAACTTCGGGTTGTGAGGGCGCGCGCACTTCCAGGAAACCAGCGAAACAAGAAGATCATCAATCTTTTCCGAACGTAACGTTTGAGGTTCTTTGCCTTGCGAGCCAGCTCGTGACAAGTGCCTTTCTGACAGCTGCCCCAGCGCCACAGACTTCGTGCCATCATATTAGGCTGCCGCTCGGTCTGGGAAAAGGAGCTCATTCATGCCCCACGCACCGGCGAGGTCCAAAACGATTCTGTGCTTGGTGGGTCTCACATCTGGACGGATAGTGCAACTTTAGGCTCGGACCACCTGAAAACTTGGGCAAATCTGGCTGCTTACTTGCTCCCCGATTTGCTCAGAGGTCCTGGTCCACAACTCGGACAGCCGTAGTGCAGACTAAGGAGACAGTTTGCCCGCGACATTGGAGCCCCGTTTGCTGCAACACACTGCGGCGTGGTAGGGGTACCAGAGCTAATGGGGAACCTTCCGATGGCGGTTGCGGAATATCGGGCATTCGGCGCATTTCGGTTTGTACTAGCCTTCACCGTAGTCCTCAGTCACACTTGGTTTCTAAGCTTTGAACATCGCAGCCTTATTCAGGACATGGGGATAGGCAATTTCGCGGTGATGGGTTTCTTTGTGCTCTCCGGCTTCATTATTTCTGAAGCAATCGACGCGTTCTACCAGCGGCGAGCAGCAGCGTTCCTGATCAATCGACTCTTACGCTTAGTCCCGCCGTACTGGATCGCTGTTGCCACGTCCATAGCGTTGCACGGGGCGTTGTATAAATCTGGCATCCTCTCGCTGCCGGACTATACCAGTCCTCCAACCATCATGTTTGACCCGCGCAATTTAGCAATCCAAATCACAGGCATTTTTCCCATTTTCAATGTGAACAAGCTGTTCCCTCGGGAAGAGTGGTATTATTTTGTCCGCTTCGCTTGGGCAATTTTCGTTGAGTTTGTTTTTTTATCTGTCGGCGTTCGTCTTTCTTTTGGCTCTGCCTCTCGCGGAAAAGATTGTCACAAGAAAGGCCTATCTGATCGTGATCACCACTGGATCGCTGTCTGTGCACGCTTTCAGCGAATACGTCCGCTTGCTGCACACGAGCTTCGCGTTCATTCCATACTTTGTGCTTGGGTCTGCGCTCTATTGTGTCGCCAAATCACGAACCGCAGTTGCCGTGGCTTTCGTCTCATATGCTCTTATCGCGATTCACTTCCTTCGCTATACGCAAGGGCAACTGTCGATTCACGATGACTGGTGGAGCGGCGCCACTCGGCCAGTGGTGGCTCTTCCCACCACCGCCATGATGTTGATTCCGGTGATAATCATTTATCTTAGCAAAGTTCGCCTTTCCAATAGAGCGAAAGGCCTAGATCAAGCATTGGGCGATTTGACTTATCCGCTTTACCTGAATCACTACGCCATTTTGGTGGCGGCGCTGTCGCTATTTCGGACGCCGAACCCGCTTGTACAGGTTGCCACAGTTTCCGCCGCCCTTCTTGCCTCAATTGTATTGCATCGTCTGGTAGAAGCGCCAATGATAGCAATTCGAAACAAGATCCGCGGCGTCCCTCTCGTGCCACATTCGAAATTGGTTCGGAAAGATGACCTAGCGAAATTCCTGGGCTGAAGGAGAGCAGAGGGGCGCAACTCGAAGGGCCCCGCAGTCGCTCGGGAACTCTACGCAAGCATGCGATTTACAGGAGCATGAAATCATGCAGGTCAGCAGAGTGCTTGAGGTCATTTTCCTGCAGCTGAAAATCACTCTCGCGGAAGCCGTGTGGGAGGCTCTGCTGTACAATATTCTCGCCCGCGGTGGCATCAGTAGGTGAGGATTGGGCGCTCGCGCTTGGCGATTGAACCGTGCTCGGTGAGGCAGATGGGGAGGCCAGTGAATTTGCTGAGCCGGCCGCTGTACCTGAGATTCCGGTGGTGACTCCGTGGCCGCATTCTGCATCAAGATCATGGGCCCGTTGACCGCATGTAAGTCCGACAGGCCGGCTACCTTCCAGTTGTGATCGGCGGTTCCAAGATCCTTCCAGTCAAAAGCAAGTCCATCGTCGTTCAAAAACCACTCGACTAACCGACCACTTGTCTCATTTTGCCAAAGGAGGTCAACTCGGCCATCGTGATTAAAATCGGCTGTTGCTGCAACATCCCATCCCGGCCCCATGGTCCCAACACGAGCCCACGAAGTAGCCAAACCGTTAGTGAAAAACCACTCAACCCCCTCGTTCGTAGTCATATTCTGCCAGAGAATATCCGCTGTCCCGTCGTGGTTCAGGTCATTGGTCGAGGCAACCTTCCAGTTCGTTCCCATTGTGCCAACATAGGCGTAACTTGGCGCGAGTCCGTTATTCATAAACCACTCGAGGCCCAACGCCTGTGGTCTGATTCTGCCAAAGCAGGTCGTCGGTCCCATCACCATTCAAATCAGCAGATGAAATGACGTGCCAATCAGCCGACATGACCCCCACATCCTGCGTTGAAACCGTATGGCCGTTGACGAGAAAATATTCAGTTGCCTGCAAAGTAGTTGTGTTCTGCCACAATAGATCGGTGTTTCCGTCATGGTTGTAGTCACCATGACCGATCACAACCCATCCTTTACCCGGCGTGGCAAACGAAGCAGAGCCAACTACGATGCCGTTGGAAAGATAGACAATTTCACCAGCCCCCGTCGCAGGTTGAAGCCATAGAATGTCGTCGTTGCCGTCGTTATTGAAGTCTTGCGCGATAGTGACAACCCAACCAGCTCCTGCAGGCTGCAGATTGTTCATAAACGTCGAGGTAGCCAGGGTACCATCTCCGAATTGGAAGTTCTCCACACCAGTAACGGTGTCAGTCCCATCCGGTGAGTCGGAACGCAGGTCGACAACGGTGAATGCCTGTGTCGTGGAATTAAAGGAAATGGCGTAGCTGGCTCGGTTCCCCGAATACACTGCGGTATCGGTGCCCGAACCGCCGATGATGTTGTCGTTTCCCGCCCTGCCCGTGATGACGTCGTTGCCGCCGCCGCCGTTCAGCGTATTGGCGATGGCATTGCCGATGATGGTGTCGTTGCCGGATCCGCCGATGGCATTGTCGATGTAGGAGCGTGCGTCGCTATTGTAGAGATAGGCGTTGTAGACGTTGCCCGCCGCATAGTGGCCGTCGCCGAGATACGCCAGTTGCACCGACGAGAACACCGACGAGGCGCCGGGATTGAGGTTGATGCTCAGGTTCGTCGTGTAGTTCGACAGGTCGTAGGTATCGACGCCGCCGCCGTCCCAGACCGTCTCGTAGATGCGGTTGGCCGAGCCGCCGACGCCGCCGCCCGGCGCGAGCTGTCCGACGCCGTTGATGAACTCCTGCCCGGTGGTCGGATTCCAGGTGTAGACGGTGTTGCTGCTCTGAGTCGTGAAGTCCGCGCCGTACATCGTCTGGAGCGCGAGGATATCGTTCGCCATGTAGGTCTGCGAATATCCGTACGCCTCGTTGGTGTAGCCGCCCGTGGTCGAAGCGCCGACATAGCTGCGATAGCTCATGACGGTGTATTCGCTGCTGTCATGCGCGCTCGGCACCGCGACGTTGGCGGGGCCGCCGGCCTCCTGGCTGTGCTTGAGGCCGATGGCATGGCCGAGCTCGTGCAGCGCGGTCGTGAAGTAGTAATTACCCAGCTTGGCCAGCGAGAAATTGTACTGGGTACCGAACCAGATGTCGCCGCCGGGCGCATAATTGAAGGGATAGTAGGCGTAAGCAGTCGGATTGGCCGCCGGCGATTGCGCGACCATGATGTCGGCGCCGTTCGTGCCCGCGTACTGGATGTTGGCGTTGGTGTAACTGAGGATCAGCCCGATCGCGTAGTTGATCGCCGCCTGGATCTGGGCCGGCGCCGAGGCAAAGCCCGACGTGGTCGGCTCGCTGTCTCCGCCGTAATAAGGGTTGGAATAGTCGCTCGACGCGTCAGGAAAGCTATAGGTGATCGTGCCGGTCCATTTGTAACCGGACAACAGGCCGTCGATCTCGGCGTTGCTGGTGGCACTGACATTGACGGCGGTAGCCAATTGACTCTCCAAGGCAACGCATTGCGTGATTCGCGGCGAAGGCTAATGATTCTAGCTTGAGAGTTAAACGTTTGGTTTAAATGGGGCAGTGGCGCCCGTGCCGCTTCGATAAGAATATGTTAGTCATCACAATCCGTAGTCATACGGGCCGCGAAGAAGAGCTTCGGTTCCCGGAACACCCGTGATTTGCAGGGTCTTCATGACACGACGTCGATTTCCAGCTCGCCTGTTTGGCGCCCTGCTCGCGCTCGCCGGATTGAGCCATCACCCCCTCGGAGGACTGCCTGTCATGGTCGAGAAGGCCAAGGCCGACGACAGCGGTAAAGTGGTGCGCGCGCCCGTCATGCCGATGGCCCGCGACCCCGCTGTTGCGGTGGCAGAGGAGTACGAGGCCGCCCGCCGGAAAGGAACGCGGGAGGCCCTTGAGCTCTTCATTGCGCGCCACAGCGACGATCCCCTGGCCGAACGGGCGCGTGCCGAGTTGAAGCGCCTGTCGCGCTGATCTCGCAGCACCGCATCAGGCAGAGCATTTCGGCAGGCGGGATCGGCGTCGGGCCGGACTTGTGGCGTGATCTTTCGGCACTATGGTAGGCCCGCAATCTATCCCGGAGCCATTCAAGATGCCCTTTCCGCATGCCTCGGAAGCCCTGTCGCGCTTCACCGTGCTCGATCTGACCCGCGTCCGTTCCGGGCCGACCTGCGTGCGGCAACTGGCGGACTGGGGCGCGAATGTCGTCAAGATCGACGCGCTGACCGAGGACGCCGGCGGTGAGCAGCCGGGCGGCCCTCGGCAAGGTTCCGACTTCCAGAATCTGCACCGCAACAAGCGGGCCATGACGCTGAACCTGAAGGACGAGCGCGGCCTCGCCGTGTTCAAGCGCCTCGCCGCCAAGGCCGATGTCGTGGTCGAGAATTTCCGGCCCGACGTGAAGAAGAAGCTCGGCATCGACTATGACAGCCTCGCCGCGATCAACCCGCGCATCGTCTATGGCAGCATCTCCGGCTTCGGCCAGGACGGCCCCTATCACAAGCGGCCCGGCTTCGATCAGATCGCGCAAGGCATGGGCGGCCTGATGTCGATCACTGGGGCGCCGGGCCAAGGCCCGATGCGGGTCGGCATTCCCGTAGCCGACCTGACCGCCGGCCTGTTTTGCGCCATGGGCATCCTCACCGCGCTGCTCGAGCGCGAGGTGTCCGGCAAGGGCCAGTGGGTGCAGACGTCGCTGCTGCAGGCCCAGATATTCATGCTCGACTTCCAGGCCGCGCGCTGGCTAATGGAGAAGGAGGTCGCCAAGCAGGCCGGCAACAATCACCCCACCAGCATCCCGACCGGCGTGTTCAAGACTTCGACGGGTACATCAACATCGCCACGACCGGTGGACGGATCTGGGAGCGGTGCGCGCAGGCGATCGGCGCACCGGAGCTCTATGCCCATCCCGACTATGCGACGGCTCCTGCCCGTTCCAAGAACCGCGACGCGCTCAACGCCGAGATCGAGAAGCGCACCGTGACGAAGTCGACCGAGACCTGGGTCCGCGAGCTCAACGAGGCCGGCGTGCCCTGCGGGCCGATCTATGCCATCGACCAGATGTTCGAGGACGCCCAGGTCAAGCATCTCGGCATCGCCCAGGACGTGCCGAACGAGGAGGGTCGCCATATCCACCTGATCGGCCAACCCGTGACGCTGTCACGCACGCCGAGCAGGATGGTGGCGCGGCCGCCGGAATTCGGCGAGCAGACCGAGGAGATCTTGAACGAATTCGGCTTCGGTGCGGACGAAATCGCAACTTTGAGAGAAGCCGGCGTTGTCTGATTTGCTCAACTCATTGAGCTGCGATCACCATACGCGCTCGGAAAAGCGCCGCGTAGGCATACCGTCGAGGGACTATGGAAAACCAGCTTAGCTCATCGACCGTAGACAGGAAGCAGCGTGGCTGGGCTCAACATTTTCGGCGCTGCTTGGCCCTATCGAGTTCGACAGCCATGAGCGATCTTCTCGCTGTGATCACAGTCGTGTCGCTGCCATGGTCCACAACCATAACCTCGATCTTCAGCGCTCTTCTGGTTCTCAGTGTGTGTCCGAGGATACGTCTTGCAGAACTTGTAGATTTGGTACGTTGCTCCAGAAGCGGTTTTGCCGTGGGACTGTTTGCGCTCGCGTTGTTGGGCACTTTGTGGGCTACCGACGTCCCCTTGGGCGCTCGCCTGCGGGGCGTAAATCCCACCCTAAAGTTCTTTATGATGCCCTTCTTCCTGTATCACTTCCATAAATCGTCGCGGACGGTTTGGATATTATCTGCTTTTCTCGGATCTTGTGTTGTTCTACTGGCCCTGTCCTGGGCCACAATTTTTGTGCCAAATCTCACCCCGACTGCAAGTTTGCAGCCTGGAGTTCCTGTCAAGAATTACATTGATCAAAGCCAATCATTTGCCCTGTGCGCCGTGGTTCTCGCTTGGCCGATCTTAGAGCTGTTTAAGGCCCGCAAACTTCACTTAGCTCTGCCTCTACTTGCGCTATCAATCGCGTTTCTAGCCAACCTGTCCTTCGTGGTACTCGCTCGGACAGCTCTAGTTTATACGCCGGTGATGCTGCTCTTCTTTGGCGCGTTCTATTTGCCACGCTCACTCTTTTATGGAGCGATCGGACTTTTCATATTGGCTGCCGGGTCCGCGTGGCTTGCGTCACCCAACCTACAAAACCGTACGAATAGTATCTTACTAGAGTCTTCAAAATACGGCGCCAGCAATGAGATAACGTCAACTGGATTACGGCTGGAGTATTGGCGCAAATCTCTCGGGTTCATTCGCGAAGCTCCATTGCTCGGACACGGCACAGGCTCGGTGCAAATGCTATTCGATCGTGCCGCCCTGGGCCAAACAGGACTCGCGGCGGAGACAATCAGCAACCCACATAACCAAACGCTTAGTGCCGCCGTGCAATGGGGCTTGATCGGTTGCGTCATCCTCTACGCAATGTGGATTTGTCACGTCAGTTTTTTTCGAGGGCCTGGCTTTTATCCATGGCTTGGCTTCATCGTCGTCGTACAGAATATAGTGAGCTCACTTTTCAATTCGCATTTGTTCGATTTTGTGCCCGGCTGGATCTACGTGATAGGCGTCAGTCTCGCAGCAGGGCGGATCCTCCAACTTAGCAACAAACTCACGGGCGCCCATGATAGAACAGCCGCCTCGACAAGTGCCACCTGGAAAGAATCACCTGACCGACTGCCCAGTTATGGAAGACAACAAACTAGAACTTAGTTGTCGGACAGTGACGGCAACTTCGCCCCGCTCTTTTTGAAATCTGCCGCTAGTCGCCATCCAGCAACATCGCTCGTTGCGCCACATGCGTCGCAATGCAGGTCCTTACGAACCGCGCATCGTCCCTGCGCGTAGGTGGCCGACGAAGCTTGCTCAGAACAGTTTGGACAAACAAGCGGCATGTGCCTGACTCTCCAACGATCCAGGAGATAGAATAGACCGCCGAAGGGTAAATGGCGAAGACGATCTTCTCTCATTATCTGCTCAATCGACACGTGCTCTATTGCCAGCTGGTCTGCTAGGCGGGGCGGCTTTCGTTCCAAGATCGCAAGCCCAAAGCCGACGCTCATTTACGGACACTTGCTTTCATTGCAGCGCCTCGTGGTACCATTCGAAACAGCGACGAGGCACAATCGGCTCCTCCAGAAGCCCGATGCCCTCTGGTCGCGGCAGAGTCAATGACAAATTGCCTTTGACGGCATGCCGTGCGGGCGGTTCAGGCAGGCCTTCGCCCATTCAGTCGGATCCAGCAATAACAGTCTGGGTGACTGGACGCCGAAGCTCGCCCCCCGGGTAAGTGGCCTCGCATCGAAGGCAGTTCGCACTGGACAGCTCTGTAATTCGCGATGACGGGCGTCGGAGTGAACGATAATTGAAGCCGGCCAGGTGTAAGCTGACGTCAATCTGGTTAGCGGTTCCGACTTTGGAATGATATCTGAAATGGGACAAGCCCAAGGCAGCTGCGCTATGAGCGGCCGACAGGCTCGTAGGCCCAGAGAGGGCAATCATGGTCCTGATCGGGACCAAAAACTATCTTCAAGTACTAACCGCTTCGAGCGAAATCCCCGAAAAGGGAAGAAGCTGAGGGTTATTGGTGATGCCGCGCCTGCTCTACATCAACGAAAGATTTGGCCACGACGCAACGATCGTACTGGAGAGCGGAGACGCCTGTTGGATCTCCGTGGGCAAGAAGGGTGTCGTCGTACGCTCTCACAAGCACAGCTTTTGGGGCGGATTGCTCGGAAGCCTCCTTGGTACGAAGCTCTATCAGGAACGGGATGTCTACCAGGCGCTCAGCGTTGCTCAAGCTATTCTCGCAACCTTCCGGCCGGTTCCTCAAATTCGGTGTGGGGATGTGATGCTCAAAGCCTTCTGCACAGCAGTCTGGCACTGCCCCCTCCCCCGCAGGCGTCAAAACCGTCCTAAATGATCCGGCTTTACGCACGGCGTGACATTGGCGCGGACGATCACTAACATGGCCCCTCTTAGCTGGTATGCCGATACCTGCTCTTGTCTGATCCGGCCAGATTCCTGAAGAATGAATACCCGTAGAAAAGTAAGTTTAGACCACGAACGGCGGAGAACGCGCTGGAAGGTGCAGTGGGGAGTGCCGGCCCGAGCCGCTGGCGGCACTGCAAGAGCAGCCGCGCTGTCAGGTGACGAGCGGAGGGAGATCGCTCGGAAGGCCGCCAAGGCCCGTTGGGCGAGACACTTGCCACAGGCGACGCATCGAGGCGTCCTTCGACTTGGCGACATCGAGATCGAGGTCGCCATCCTCGACAACGGCCAGCGTGTGATTACTCAGAATGGCTTCATGTGGGGCCTGGGCCGCATTCGTCCCCCCAAAGGGCGTCAGTATCGCAGGAGCGGCAATCTGCCCGCCTTCTTGGCAATGCAAAATCTCAAGCCTTTTGTCGGCGAAGATTTGGTCATGCTGGCCAATCAAATCGAATTCCGCACCGAGCAGGGCATGAAGGCGGTTGGCTACGCAGCGAATTTCCTCCCGGAGGTGTGCGCCATCTTTGCGCGGGCCCAACAAGCCGGAGTCTTAAAAGCCACTCAGCGGAACATTGCTTATCGCGCCGAAATTATCGCCGAGCACCTCCAACGTTCGGGCACGACGTACCTGATTGATAAAGCTATAGGCTACCGAAAAACTCGAGAGATGTCAGACGCGCCGGACGGTTACGGTCACGAGGACTAAATCAAGCGCCCACAATTTTGGTTCCGCGATATCGGCGAGCAGACCGAGGAGGTCTTGAAGGAATTCGGCCTCGGTGCGGACGAGATCGCCAAGCTCAGAGATGCGAAGGTGGTGTGAGTTGGGCCGGAAACGACGATGCCCGGCAGGATTGCCGGGCATCGAAGGCATTCGCGCTGGACAGCTCAGTATTTCGCGACGACGGGGGTCGGGGTGAACGCATAGTTGAAGCCGGCACGCAGCACGTGATCGTGGAAACTGACGTCCGCCTGGTTGGCGGTTCCCGCGAAGTAAGTCTTGGTGCCGAAATCCATGTAGAGATATTCGAGCTTGGCCGACCAGTTCCGGGTGAACTTGCGTTCGACGCCGGCGCCCAATGTCCAGCCGAGCCGGGTATCGCTGCTGGACACCGCCGCCCCGATCGGAAAGCTGAACGCGCCCACCGGCGTGGTGCCGCCGAGGCCCGGCCCGAAGACCTGGATTCCAAGATTGGTCGCGGACGAATACTTGAACTCGCCGACAGCGAGACCACCGGTCGCGTACCAGAGGGTCTGCGGATCCGACAGGATGCCGACGCGTCCGCGGAACGTCGCGAACCACTGCAGGTCGTAGGAAAGATTTGCGGTGAGCGTTGCAATGGAATTGAAGTCGGAGCCGATGGGAAGACCGATGATATTCGAACCGTAGCGCGCGCTTGTCGTGGTCACCGTCCGCGACGAACGCTCCCCGGTCGCCTGAATGTCGCCCTCGAGGCCGACGACCCATTTCGGATCGACCTGCCAGTTGTAGCCCAGCTGACCGCCGGCCAGCCAACCATCGACATTCTGGCCAAACGCGCCGAATTGCGTGGCCGGAAATGGCAGTGCAATCGGCGCGATGGTCGTGTCCGCCCGGCCCCAGCTGTATCCGGCGTTCAATCCGGCATAGAAGCCCGTCCAGCTCCAGACCGGATCGACGACCGGCGGGGCCTTCACGTAGGGTTTCGATGCCAGGTCGGCGGCCAATGCACTGCTCGCGACCAGGGATGCCGCCATAATGCCAATCACAACCTGCTTCATTGCAATGCCCCCTGAAAGACAAGAAATCGAGGGAGAGCATAGGCGCCGAGGACGGCCGAGGCTGTCACGCGATGGCAACATTTGGAAACAGGCACTAGGCGTGAGCGACCGGCTTATTGCGACACGACAAGCTAACACATTGATTAAGCTCACTTGTCATGGCGTCGCCGGTTTGTCCTGCTGGCTCCAGCCGACCCGACCGAGCAAGCGCTCGATCAGGGGCCAGAACAGCAGCACAATCGCGAGTGTCGTGATCGAGCCGACCAGCCCGTTCGACCAGAACACCTTCAGCGTGCCGCCGGAGCCGATCATCGAGAGGCGGAAGGCATCCTCGGCGCGGTTACCGAGCACGAGCGCGAGGGTGAACGGCGCCAGCGGAATGCCGATCTTCTTGAAGACGTAGCCGACCACGCCGAAGCCGAGCATCAGCCAGATGTCGAACATCGCGTTCTGGATCGCGTAGGCGCCGATGGCGCAGGACACCACGATCATCGGCGCCACCGCGGCAAAAGGCACGCGCAGGATCGAGGCGAAGATCGGCACCGTCGTCAGCACCAGCACGAGGCCAACGACATTGCCGAGATACATCGAAGCGATCAGGCCCCAGACGAAGTCCTTGTGCTCGACGAACAGCAGCGGTCCCGGATTGAGCCCCCACACCATCAGCCCGCCGAGCAGGATCGCCGCCGTGCCCGAGCCGGGAATGCCGAGCGCCAGCATCGGCAGCAGCGCCGAGGTGCCGGAGGCATGCGCCGCCGTCTCGGGCGCGAACACGCCCTCGATGCGGCCCTTGCCGAAGCTCTCCGGCTCCTTGGCGAAACGCTTGGCAAGATTGTAGCCCATGAAGGAGGCCGCGATCGCGCCGCCCGGGGTGATGCCGAGCCAGCAGCCGATGAAGGAGGAGCGCAGCAGCGTCATCCAGTATTTCGGCAGGTCCCTCCAGACGCCGAGCACGACGCGCAGGGAAATGCTCGCCGCATGTCCCCGCAGCGCCAGCCGCTCCTCCATCGTCAGCAGGATCTCGCTGATGCCGAACAGGCCGATGACGGCGACCAGGAAGTTGATGCCGCGGAGCAATTCCGGCGAGCCGAAGGTCATGCGCAGATTGCCCGACACGGTATCCATGCCGATGCCGGCCAGCAGCAGCCCCAGCGACATCGAGATGACCGTCTTATGCTTGGCCTCGCGTCCTAGTCCGACGAAGGAGCAGAAGGTGAGCAGATACACCGCGAAGAACTCGGGCGGGCCGAATTTCAGCGCGAAGGACGAGATCATCGGCGCAAGGAAGGTGATCAGCAGCACTGCGACCAGCGAGCCGATGAAGGACGATGTGAACGCCGCGGTCAGCGCCTCCGCCGCCCGGCCCTGCTGCGCCATCGGATAACCGTCGAAGGTGGTCGCGACGGACCAGGCTTCGCCGGGAATGTTGAACAGGATCGAGGTGATCGCGCCGCCGAACAGCGCGCCCCAATAGATGCAGGACAGCATCACGATCGCCGAGGTCGGATCCATCGTGAAGGTGAGCGGCAGCAGGATGGCGACGCCGTTCGGGCCGCCGAGGCCCGGCAGCACGCCGACGAAGATGCCGAGCACCAGCCCGACCATCATCAGGACGAGCGTCTTCCACGTCAGCAGGACGGCAAAACCGTGAAGCAGGAGACCGAAAGCTTCCATTGCAGGCCCGCCTAGCGGCCGAAGGCCGCTTCGAGCGGCCCTTTCGGCATGATGACATCGAAGGCGACGTCGAAAGTGACGAACATGATCGCCGTGAACACGAAGGCGGTCAGCAGCGACTTCCACAGCGCGATCTTGCCGACCAAGCGCATGAAGCCCGCGATCAGGAGGAAGCTCGCGACATAGAGGCCGAGGAACTGCATCGCCAGGCAGAACAGCAGCGTCGGCACGAACACCGCCAGCACGCGCCGCGCCTGCGCGTGCGTGACGAAGGTCTCTGCCGCCTTGCGGTGCGCGACCAGCGCCGCGATCAGGCCATAGAGGCTGCCGCCGCCGAGGATGACCGAGAGATAGAACGGGAAATATCCGGGCTCGGGCCCGGTCGAATCCCAGGACGCGCCGGTGCGCCAATTGTCGTAGCCGAGCGTGACGGCCAGCGCGAGCAGCAGGAGGCAGACGACGATCTCGATCGTGCCGGAGGACACGACGGAGGGCGAATCGTCTTCGGGCGCGGTCGGATCGTCGACGACGATTTCGATATCGGTTTGGGACATGCTCTGGCAACGCTGCGGCTGTTTCCCTCTCCCCGATCGCGGGAAGAGGGTCAGGATGAAGGGGAGTTTTCCGGAAATGCAGTGAGAGTCCGACCAGCGGAGAGTCCCCTCACCCGCACCGCATCTTCGATGCGATGCGACCTCTCCCCGCGAGCGGGGAGAGGTGAAGACCGGCACGCTACTTCGCGACGAAACCGGCTTCGGTCATCAGCGACTTGTTGAGCGCGTCATCCTCCTCGAGGAACTGCACCATGTCCTTGCCGGTGAGGAAGATCGGCTTCAAGGCCTGCTTCTCCATGTAGTCCTTGTACTCCGAGGTCTGCGTCACCTTGTGGAAGAGATCGACATAGAACGCCTGCTGCTCGGCCGTCACCTTGCCGGGCAGGAACATCGCGCGCAGCATCAGATATTGCACGTCGACGCCCTCCTCCTTGCAGGTCGGAATGTCGGCCCAGGACTGGGTTTCCGTCACCTTGCTGGTGTAGGAGATGCGCTCCTTGTCGAACACGCAGAGCGGACGCACCTGACCCGCGCGCCAGACTTCGAGGTTCTCACTGGGGTTGTTGACGTTGGCTTCGGTGTGGTTGCCGACCAGCTGGGTCGCGGCCTCGCCGCCGGACTTGTAGGGCAGATAGGAGAACTTCGCGCCGGTCTTCTGCTCGAGGAAGACGGTCAGCACGTGGTCCTCGCGCTTGGAGCCGGTGCCGCCCATCTTGAACGGCGCATTCGCGGCCTTCGCGGCCGCGACGAATTCTTTGACCGTCTTGGGGCCCGCGCTGTTGTCCCACAGCACGAACTGGTCGAGCGCGACCACCGAAACCGGGGTCAGCTCACGCCAGTTGAAGGGGATCTTCGCCGATAGCGGCAGCATGTAGATCAACGAATAGGCGATCAGCACCTTGTTCGGATCGCCCTCGCTGGACTTCATGTACATCAGCGCTTCCGCACCCGAGGCGCCGCCCTTGAGCGAGACGACGATCGGCTGCTTCATCAGATTGTTCTTCTGGATCGCGGCCTGCATCATCCGCGCCATCTGGTCGGAGGCACCGCCCGCGCCTGCCGCCACCACGATCTCGACCGGCTTGGCCGGCTCCCAGCCGGCAACGGCCGGCGTGCTCAACAACAGCGCCATTGCAGCGCCGACGGCTTTCACTGGAATTCGCACGAGTTTCATCCCCTGATGTTTATTGAGTTGTAGCGCGGAAACTTTTATCCCTGCATTGTGCGGACTAACACCGACGAGTTCAAGCAAGCGAGCCAGTCGAACCATATGACTTTCGGCTGACGAAGCCGAAAGCGCGTGAAACTTACCTTCCCTTCCAGACCGGCGCGCGCTTGTTGAGGAAGGCGTCCATGCCCTCGCGGAAATCTTCGCTCATATAGGCCTTCAGGATCAGGTCCTCGCCCTCTTCGCGCGACAGCGTACGGCGGATGCGACGCACGGCTTCCTTGGTC
Source organism: Bradyrhizobium dasycarpum (assembly GCF_042019905.1). Classification (NCBI taxonomy): domain Bacteria; kingdom Pseudomonadati; phylum Pseudomonadota; class Alphaproteobacteria; order Hyphomicrobiales; family Nitrobacteraceae; genus Bradyrhizobium; species Bradyrhizobium dasycarpum. Next base: position 6,948,170 of record NZ_CP169574.1, on the reverse strand, counting down.
GCCTCCAGCGTGAGCGGGGCGTGGCTGGCCACCAGCTTTGCGGTCTCGTCGGCGCGACGCTGCAGCGTCTCGACGTCGGGCACGACCTCGTTGAGCAGGCCAAGCGCGAGGGCTTCCGGCGCCTCGACGAGGCGCGCCTTGAAGATCATATCCTTGGTGCGGGCCGGGCCGACCAGGGCGACCACGCGACTGATGTTGGACATCGACAGGCAGTTGCCGAGCGTGCGCGCAATCGGAAAGCCGATCCGCGTCGTCTCGGTGCCGATGCGCAGATCGCAGCAGGCGGCAATGCCTGCGCCGCCGCCGGTGCAGGCGCCGGCGATCGCCGCGATCACGGGCACGCGGCATTGCTCGAGCGTGCCGAGCACGCGGTCGATGCGCGCCTCGTAGTCGAGCGCGTCCTGCGCGGTCTTGAATGCACGAAACTGGGAGATGTCGGTGCCGGAGGCGAACGCCTTGTCGCCGGCGCCGGTCAGGATCAACGCCTTGATCGAACGATCGCCGTTGATCTCCAGGCAGATCTCCGCCATGCGGTCATACATGGCGAAGGTCATGGCGTTGCGCGCCTGGGGACGGTTGAAAGTGATCCGCCCGATGCCGTCCTCGACGGAGTAGAGCAGGTCTTCGTTGGTCGTCGCAGGTGCGTTCATCACGCGCTCACTTTCCAAGTTCGTTCAGGCCACCTGAGCCTTGGTCATCGGCATCGCCTCGCGCCCCTTCAGGACGTCCATGGCCGCCAACACGCCGCCGCTCCGGTGCGGAATCTTTGCGAGATCGAGGCCCATCTCGACGCCGGCAAGGGTGCCCATCAGCATCAGATCGTTGAAATGGCCGATATGGCCGATGCGGAAGACCTTGCCCTTGACCTTGTTCAGGCCGGTCCCGAGCGACATGTCGAAGTTCTCCAGCACCACCTTGCGGAACGCGTCGGCATCAAAGCCCTCAGGCACGCGCACGCCGGTCAGCGCCGGCGAGTGCGCGGCCGGGTCGGAGCACTGCGTCTCCAGACCCCAGACCTTGACCGCGGCACGCGTGGCGGCGCTATGGCGCTTGTGGCGGGTCCAGACGTTCTCCAGCCCCTCCTCCTCCAGCATCTTGACCGCTTCGCGCAGGCCATAGAGCAAATTGGTGGCGGGCGTATAAGGGAAGGTGCCGAGCTTGTTGAAGTTGATGACTTCCTGCCAGTCCCAATAGGAGCGCATGCCGGGGTTGGCCTTGGCGACCGCGAGCGCTTTTTCCGAGATGGCGTTGAAGCCGAGGCCGGGCGGCAGCATCAGACCCTTCTGAGAGCCGGCGACCGAAACGTCGATGCCCCAGGCATCGTGCTCGTATTCCATCGAGCCGAGGCCGGAAATGGTGTCGACCATCAACAGCGCCGGATGCTTGATCCGATCGAGCAGCTTGCGCACCTCCAGCGGCGGCGTCACGCAGCCGGTCGAGGTCTCGTTGTGGACGACGCAGACGGCCTTGATCGCATGCTGCTTGTCGGCGGACAGGCGCTTTTCGATCTCGGCGAGGTCGGCACCATGGCGCCAGTCGCTCGGGATGAAGTCGACCTCGAGCTTGAACTTGTCGGCGATGCCGCGCCACAGCACGGCGAACTGGCCGGTCTCACACATCAGCACCTTGTCGCCCGGCGAGAACACGTTGACCATCGCCGCTTCCCAGGCGCCGGTGCCGGACGACGGGAAGATGATCACGGGCTGCTTGGTGCGGAACACCCGCTGCATCGCAGCAAGAACGGAAAAACCGAGCTCGGCGAACTCCGGACCGCGATGATCCAGCGTCGGCATGTCCATCGCCCGCAGCACGCGATCGGGCACGTTGGTCGGTCCTGGAATCTGTAAGAAATGCCTTCCAGTATGCACGGTCATCGGCGTCCTTCCCGGTCTAGCCTTGGTTTGGTGGGCGCCGAATAGCACCATTTGACCGGCTTGTCCTCTTTCGAAAGGGTTGGTCCGCCCATGGCGGACCGGCCTGCCCTCGTCTGCCGTCCCTGCCATCGCGCCCCCTTACGTGCCGACGATCTTCAGATGCGGCGAGGCATTGCCCTGCGGGCGCTGCTCCAGGAGCTTCATCGCGACGTCGACGCCACCGGCGCGGTGCGGCACGCCGGCGACCGAAAGGCCCATTTCGACGCCCGTGAGCGCACCGAGCAGCGTCAGCGCGTTGCATTCGCCGAGATGGCCGATGCGGAAGACCTTTCCTGCGACCTTCGACAGGCCCGAGCCGAGCGACATGTTGTAATTTTCGAGCACGACTTTCCGGAACTGGTCGGCGTCATGCCCCGGCGGCATCAGCACCGCGGTAAGCACCGGCGAGTAGTCGGCCGGCTCCTGGCAAAGGATCTCGAGGCCCCAATGATTGACGGCGGCCCGGGTCGCAGCCGCCAACCGCTGATGACGCGCGAACACGTTGTCGAGCCCCTCCTCCAGCAGCATCGCGATCGCCTCGCGCAGGCCGTAGAGCAGATTGGTCGCGGGCGTGTAGGGGAAGAAGCCTTTTGCATTCGGCTTGAGCATCTCCTCCCAGTCGAAATAGGAGCGCGGCATCCGGTTGGCTTTGGACGCAGCCAGCGCCTTCTCCGAGATCGCGTTGAAGCCGAGGCCGGGCGGCAGCATGAATCCCTTCTGCGAGCAGCTGACGCTGACGTCGACCTTCCACTCGTCGTGGCGATAGTCGACCGAGCCGAGCGAGGAGATGGTGTCGACCATCAGCAGCGCCGGATGCGAGGCGCGATCGATCGCAGCGCGGATTTCGGCGATGCGACTGGTGGCGCCGGTCGAGGTCTCGTTGTGCACGACCATGACGGCCTTGATCGCGTGCGCGGTGTCATCAGTGAGCTTGGCCTCGATCAATGCAGGATCGGCGCCCCGCCGCCAATCGCCCGGGACGAAATCGACCTCGATGCCGAAGCGGCCGGCCATCTGCCGCCACATCGTGGCGAAATGACCGGTCTCGACCATCAGCACCTTGTCACCCGGCGACAGCGTGTTGACGATCGCAGCTTCCCAGGCCCCCGTGCCCGAGGAGGGGAAGATCACGACCGGACCCTTGGTCTGGAAGATCTGCTGGCTGCCTTCGAGCACGGCGCGGCCGAGCTCGCCGAACTCGGCGCTGCGGTGGTCGATGACGGGCATGTCCATGGCGCGCAGGACGCGCTCAGGGACCGGGCTTGGGCCTGGAATCTGAAGGAAATGACGTCCCTGATGCATGAAAACCTCCCAGTCGGCGACCCTGACCGACTTGACTCGCCCAATTTTGCATTCATTTTTTGTCATTACAATCGAATTTTGGTATTCGATTGTGGACGTCGACGCGACCAGACGGGCAAACTATTGTGCTGCAAATGAAATCCACGATTCCCGACAACGGGGTTCCGATCACCCCCGCCGCAGGCAACGGCGGCGACCGCCCCGAGGCCTCGCTTCACGGCGAGATCCTGCTGCGGCTGCGCGACTACGTGGTGGAAGGCAACATCCCGGAAGGGGCCCGCATTCCCGAGCGGCAACTCTGCGAGATGCTCGGCATCTCCCGCACGCCCCTGCGCGAAGCCCTGAAGGTGCTTGCCGCCGAGGGCCTGATCGAGCTTTTGCCCAACCGCGGCGCACGAGTGCGCCAGCTCAGCCAGCGCGACCTCGAGGAGCTGTTCGACGTGATGGCAGGGCTGGAGAGCCTTGCCGGGCGCCTTGCCTGCGAGGCGATCAGCGACGCGGAAATCACCGCGATCGAGCAGCTGCATTACGAGATGTATGGCCATTATCTGCACCGCGACATGCACGGCTATTTCCAGGCCAACCAGCGCATCCACGAGAGCATCGTCGCGGCCGCGCGCAACGAGACGCTGAAGACGGCCTATGCCAATTTCGCGGGCCGAATCCGCCGCGTCCGCTACTCGGCCAATTTCGCCCGCAAGCGGCAGCGCTGGGCGGAAGCGATGCGCGAGCACGAGGCGATCCTCGATGCCCTGCGCCGGAGGGCCGGTAGCGAGCTCAGCGACATCCTGTTCCAGCACCTGCGCAACAAGCGGACGGCGGCGATCGAACACCTGACCGAGCCCCAAGAGCCCGCGCCGGCCTCGCCTTGAAGGCGGCCAACCTGCTCACTTTTGCATTCATAACGCGTCGGTCGGGAACGATAATGAATAACTCAGCAAGGCTGAGCCTTACTGGATCAGTCCGGGATCAGGGATGACAAACGCCTCCTCGCTCGAACGGCGCCTGCGGTCGGAGCTGACCGGCGACGTCCTGTTCGACCCCTTCAGCCGCGGCCGCTACGCCACCGACGCCTCGTTCTATCAGATCGTGCCAGCTGGCGTGGTGGCGCCCAGGACCATGGACGAAGCGCTGCGGGCGCTGGCGATCGCCCGCGACGAGGGGCTGAAGGTCACTCCGCGCGGCGGCGGCACCTCGCAATGCGGCCAGACCGTCAATGACGGGCTCGTGGTCGATCTCTCCAAGCATCTGAACCGGATCCTGTCGCTCGACGTCGAGGGCCGGACCTGCGTAGTCGAGCCCGGCATCGTGCTCGACGACCTCAATCGGCAGGTGAAAAAGCACGGGCTGTGGTTTCCGGTCGACGTCTCCACCGCCTCGCGCGCCACCATCGGCGGCATGGCCGGCAACAATTCCTGCGGCGGTCGCTCGCTGCGCTACGGCACCATGCGCGACAACACGCTCTCATTGGAGGCCGCGCTCGCCGACGGCACGCTGAGCCGCTTCGGCGAAGTCTCGCGCGATCTCTCCGATGTAGATGCAGACGTCAAAGTCCGGGCGCTGTTTCGCGACATGCTCGATCTCGGCTCCCGCGAAGCCGAGGAGATCGCGGCGCGGTTTCCCAAAGTGCAACGCCGCGTCGGCGGCTACAATCTCGATGCGCTGGTGCCGCGCAACGCGCCGAACAACATGGCGCATCTCCTGGTCGGCTCGGAAGGGACGCTGGCCTTCACCACCAAGGTGGAGCTGAAGCTGTGGCCGGTGATCCGCAACAAGGCGCTCGGCGTCTGCCATTTCGGCAGCTTCTACGAGGCGATGGACGCGGCCCAGCATCTGGTCAAGCTCAAGCCGATCGCGGTCGAGCTGGTCGACCGCACCATGATCGCGCTCGGCCGCGACATCGCGATGTTCGCACCCGTCATCTCCGCGGCCATCAAGGGCGATCCGGATGCCGTGCTGGTGGTCGAGTTCGCCGAGGAGGACCAGGCGGACAACCTCATCCGACTGAAGCAGCTCGGCGAGCTGATGGGCGATCTCGGCTTCGGCTGGAATAACCACACGCGCAAATGGGGCGGAGTGGTCGAGATCACCGAGCCCGCGCTACAGAGCGGCATCGCCGATTTCCGCGCCGCCGGCCTCAATGTCATGATGTCGATGAAGCAGGAAGGCAAGCCGGTCTCCTTCGTCGAGGATTGCGCGGTGCCGCTGCCGCACCTTGCCGATTATACAGCGCGGCTGAACGAGGTGTTTGCCAGGCACGGCACCAGCGGCACGATGTATGCGCACGCCTCCGAGGGCTGCCTGCACGTGCGCCCCGTGCTGAATTTGAAGCTGGAAAAGGATGTCAAGGCGATGCGCGCCATCGCCGAGGAGGCTTTGCGCTGGTGCGCGAGTACAAGGGCTCGCATTCCGGCGAGCACGGCGACGGCCTGGTCCGCTCGGAATTCCACGAGACCATGTTCGGCGCGCGCCTCGTCGCCGACTTCAGGGAGGTGAAGCTGCGCTTCGATCCCGGCGGCGTCCTCAATCCGGGCAAGATCGTCGATGCCCCCAAGATGGATGACCGCTCGCTGTTTCGCTTCAAGCCCGACTATCGTGTCAGTGAGCTGAAAACAAAGCTCGACTGGTCTGCTTATCCCGGCGCGGGCGGCGGTTTCCAGGGCGCGGTCGAGATGTGCAACAACAACGGCGCCTGCCGCAAGCTGGAGGGCGGCGTGATGTGCCCGTCCTATCGCGCCACACGCAATGAGAAGGACGTCACCCGCGGACGCGCCAACACGCTGCGGCTTGCGATCTCCGGCCAGCTCGGCCCTGATGCGCTATCGTCCGACGAGATGATGGAGACGCTGAAACTCTGCGTCTCCTGCAAGGCCTGCCGCCACGAATGCCCTGTTGGTGTCGACATGGCCAAGATGAAGATCGAGGTGCTGGCAGCACGAGCAGCGAGCCACGGCCTGACGCTGCGCGATCGTCTCGTCGCGTATCTGCCGCGCTATGCCGGCCTCGCCTCGCGCTTCGCGGCGCTGGCGAATCTGCGCAATCGCAGCCCGTGGCTGCGACGATTGTTCGAGCGCTTTGCCGGCATCAGCGCGCGCCGGGCGCTGCCCGCCTTCCGCAGCGACGTGTTCGTGCCGCCGACCGAAAGCGTCGGGCCGCAAGCCGGCCGCGAGGTCGTGCTGTTCGCCGACACCTTCAATCGCATCTACGAGCGGGAAAACCTCGACGCCGCGCTGCGCGTCCTCGTGGCCGGCGGCTATCGCGTACATCTGCCCAGGCCGGCAGGCGGCGGCCGCCCGCTCTGCTGCGGCCGCACCTTCCTCTCCGCCGGTCTCGTCGACCAAGCCAGAGCCGAGCTCGACCGGCTCGTGACCGCCTTCGTGCCCTTTGCAGCGCGTGGCGTGTCGATCGTCGGCCTCGAGCCGAGCTGCCTGCTGACGCTGCGCGACGAGCTCGCTTCGCTGCGCAAGGACAACGACGCCAAGGCGGTCGGCGCTCATGCGCTGACCTTCGAGGAATTCCTGGTGCGCGAGGCCGAAGCCGGCCGGCTGCAACTGCCGCTCGGCAGCGTGGCCGAGAGGGCCGTGGTGCACGGCCATTGTCACCAAAAATCCTTTGGCGCCTTCAAGCCGGTCGAGCAGGTGCTCCGGCTCGTTCCTGGCCTCAAGGTCGAGACCATCGAGTCCAGCTGCTGCGGCATGGCCGGTGCCTTCGGTTATGGCGCCGACACCTACGATGCCTCGATCGAGATGGCCGAGCTGTCGCTGTTGCCTGCCGTGCGGCGCGCAGATGAGACGACGCTCATTGTTGCCGACGGCACCTCCTGCCGCCACCAGATCCACGACGGCACCCAGCGCGAGGCGCTCCACGTCGCACGCGTGCTGGCGCTGAGCCTCGATCGCGCCGAACCCCATTTGACCTCTCAAGCCGCAAAGGAACCCAGCCATGGCTGACCTCACGCTCGATACCGCCCGCAAGATCCTAGACGCCGCCTTCGCGAAGGCCGGCGAGCTCAAGCTGAAGCCGTTGGTCGTGACCATCCTGGACGCGCGCGGCGTGCTCAAGCTTGCCGCCGCGCAGGACGGCACCAGCCTGATGCGCGCCGAGATCGCGCACGGTAAGGCCTATGGCGCACTCGCCATGGGCATGGGCTCGCGCGCGCTGTTCCAACGCGCCCAGGAGCAGGCCTATTTCATCGATGCCGTGAACACGATGGCCAAGGGCGCGCTGGTGCCGGTGCCCGGCGGCGTGCTGATCATGGACGGAACGACCCTGCTCGGCGCCGTCGGCGTCTCTGGCGACACCTCCGACAATGACGAGGCCTGCGCCGTGGCAGGCATCCAGGCGGCGGGGCTGAAGGCGAACGCGGGGTAGCCCGTCATTCCGGGGCGCGCCACTTGGCGCGAGCCCGGAATCCATTTCTCCGGATCGTGTGCTGCACGATGGATTCCGGCTCGCGCTACGCGCGCCCCGGAATGACGCTGGAGAATGTGGCTGCACTCTCTTTGAAAATCGAATGGAGCTGATGGAGACGCTCTCGTGCCCCGGACGCAGCGCAGCGCTTTGGCGGTGCGCTGCAGAGCCGGGGCCCAGGTCGCTACGTGTCCCCGTGCCGCCCTGGATCCCGGCTCTGCGCAGCAACGCCGAGGCGTTGCGGCGCGTCCGGGACACGAGAGCGGTGCCCTCCTCTACCTTCCCGTCCAGACCGGCTTCCTCTTCTCGCTGAACGCCTTGAGGCCTTCCTTGGCGTCTTCGGTCATCGCGAGCAGCGCGATCTGGCTTTCAGTGTAGGCGATGCTCTCGTCGAACGACATCGCGGCGATCGCCCGCATGGCGTACTTGCCGCGGCGGATCGCGGTCGGGGACTTGTCGACGATGCGGCCGATCAGCCAGTCGACCTTGGCATCGAGCTCGGCGGCGGGCACGACGTAGTTGAGCAGGCCCGCGGCCTGCGCGGCCTTGGCGTCGAACGGCTCGCCCGTGAGCGCCCATTCGTTGACGAGGCGCGGCGGCGCGATGCGCTGGAGCAGGCTCAGCACCTGCATCGGGAACACGCCGACCTTGACCTCCGGCAGACCGAAGATGACGTTGTCGGCGGCAATCGCCATGTCGGTCATGCACAATAGGCCCATGCCGCCGGCCATGCAGACGCCGCCGACCCGCGCAATCGCGGGCTTGGTGGCGTTCTGCGACAAACGCAGCAGGTCGGCATAGTCGACATTTGGCTTGGAATGGTCCATCGCGAAGGCGGCGCCGGAATTCTGCAAGTCAGCGCCGGCGCAGAACGCCTTGTCGCCCGCGCCCGTCAGCACGATGACGCGAACGTCCTTGTCGTCATGCGCGTCGCGATAACCCTTGGTGATGCCGGCGATGACGTCGCCGTTCAGCGCGTTGCGCTTCTCGGGCCGGTTGATGGTGATCCAAAACGCCTGCCCGCGCTTCTCGGTGATGATTGCTGTGGTGTCGGTCATGGTAGGCTCGCTTCCGTCGCTTCGTGCCGCCATTTGCGGCAGCTGCGACGCAAGGTGCAAGCGCAAACTACGGCGCGGCGGCGCTTTAGCGTCTCGACGCAAATTTGCTCGAGATTAACGCGGAGCGCCCCTCAGGCCACGACCGCTTTCCTGATCCAGACCTTGTTGTCATGGAACGCGGCCCCGCCGATCGGCGCGACGGCTTCGGCGCCCGTCAGCATGTTGATGCCACGGCCGCCGATATGGTTCTTGTTGGGGTGAACGGATTCCGCAATCAGGACACCGCGCCGCACGCCGTCGAACAACGTTGCGATCAGCGTGGTCTCGCCGCGCGTATTGCCCAGCGTCACCGCGTCGCCGTCGGCGATGCCGAGCGCGGCGGCATCCAGCGGATGGATCATCACACTCGCCTTGCCCTCGCGGGCCTGCGAGGACGGCGTCTCGTTGAACGTGGTGTTGAGGAAAGAACGCGAGGGGCTGGTCGCAAGCCGGAACGGATGAGCCTGATCGGTCTGCTCGATCACGGCCCAATGATCCGGCAAGGACGGCATCTTGTCGACATCGCCCATGGTCACGCCGAAAGGCGGGTGGGCCCAATCGGCTCTGAAATGGAATTTGCCGTCGGCATGGGCAAAGCCATCGAGATAGTGCGACGTGCGGAAATCCGGTTGCAGATCGCGCCAGAGATCGGCCTCAAGGCCGCCGATGTCGCCGTGGCCACTCAGCTTCAGCGTCGCGTCGATCAACTCGCGCGGGGTCATCTCGAAACCCTGATGCCTGGCACCGAGCCGCGGCGCCAGCGCCTGCAGAACCTCATGGTTGGAGCGGCATTCGCCGGGCGGATCGATCAACTTCGGCCCGACCGAGATGTGCTGGTGCCCGCCGCCGTAATAGAGATCGTCATGCTCCATGAACATCGTCGCGGGCAGCACGATGTCGGCCATCTGCGCCGTCTCGGTCATGAACTGCTCATGCACCGCGACGAACAGATCCTCGCGCCCAAAGCCCTGCCGCACCAGCGCCTGCTCCGGCGCCACCGTCATGGGATTGGTATTCTGGATCAGCATCGCCTTGACCGGGCCCTTGCCACGCAGGGCTTCGCCGTCGCCGGTGAGGATGCGGCCGATCTTGGACTGGTCCAGTGCGCGGATGCCAGGATCGATGGCATCGTGGCCCTCGATGATGGATTCGTTGAAGTGCCACAGCGCGAAATTGTTGAAGAAGGCGCCGCCGCCTTCATACTGCCAGGCGCCGGTGACCGCGGGAATGCAATTTGCCGCGTGCATCTGCGTGGCGCCATTGCGGCTGCGCGTGAAGCCGTAGCCGAAGCGGAAGAAGGTCCGTTTGGTCTCGCCGACTGCCTTGGCAAAGGCCTCGATCTCCGCCACCGGCACGCCTGTGATCGCGGACGCCCATTCCGGCGTGCGCGTCTTCAGATGCGCCTCGAGCTCGGCAGGGCAGTCCGTGTACTTGTCCATATAGGCGCGGTCGGCATAGCCGTCGCGGAACAGGACATGCATGACGCCGCAGGCAAAGGCGCCGTCAGTGCCGGGCCGCAGGATGATCTTGATGTCGGCCTGCTTCATGGTGTCGTTGTCGTAGATGTCGACCGCCGCGATCCTCGCGCCGCGCTCTTTCCGCGCCCGGGCGGCGTGCGTCATCACGTTGACCTGGGTGTTGACGGGATTGGTACCCCAGATCACGACGAGGTCGGACAGTGCCATTTCGCGCGGATCTGCGCCGGCAATCTTGCCCGTCCCGATCGCAAAGCCGATGCGGGCGACATTGGCGCAGATGGTCTGATAGAAGCGCGAATATTTCTTCACATGCGTCAGGCGGTTGAGACCGTCGCGCATCACCAGCCCCATCGTGCCGGCGTAGTAATAGGGCCAGATCGACTCCGCGCCGAACTCGCGCTCGGCGGCGTTGAAGCGGTGCCCGATCTCGTCCAGCGCCTCGTCCCAGGAGATCCGCGCGAATTGCCCGGAGCCCTTCGGTCCGGTGCGGCGCAGCGGGTAGATCAGCCGTTCAGGATGATGGATACGCTCGGCGTAGCGGGCGACCTTGGCGCAGACGACGCCGGCGGTGTAGGTCTGCCGCTTCGAACCTCTGACGCGGCCGATGCTGCGGCCCTCGACCACCTCGACATCGAGGGCGCACGCCGAGGGGCAATCATGCGGACAGGTCGAATGGCGGATTTCGATCTTGGCGTCGATCTTGGCGTGCTGGTTCATGCCCCAATTCGTAACACCAAAATACCGGCCAGCCGAGGGGCATTTATCCGGCAGCGCCCATGCGAATTGCTCAAACCGCGTGCGCCGGCGGTTCCTGCTGCAACAGCGAAGACGGCACGGTTGCGCCACACGACGGCCGTGACGCGCATGCGCAATGCCGAAACGGGCTGCGTTACTTTTGCAGCTGGGTAAGCCCGGTCGGCGGACCGTCGACGGCGGTCCAGCCGCCATCGACGAACAGCGTGCTGCCGCTGACATAGCTTGCGGCATCCGAAGCGAGATAGGCAACGGCGGTCGCGACCTCGTCCGCACTGCTCCAGCGGTTGAACACGGTATGGCCGGCATAGAGATTGTAGATGTCGGGCCGCTGCTTGAACGGACCGGTCAGCGCGGTCTCGGCGATGCTCGGCGCGATCGCGTTGACGCGCACTCCGGCATGGCCGACCTCGGAGGCAAAGCCTTTCACCAGCAGGCCGATCGCCGCCTTGGTCGAGCCGTAGACGCCGAGCCCCGGCTCGATGGTGACCGCGCGCACCGAGGAGCAGGCGATGATGCTGCCGCCCTTTTGTTCGACCATGATGCGGCCGAAGGCCTGGAAGAAGTAGACCGTGCCCTTGACGTTGAGGTTGAGGACGCGGTCGAGGTCCTCCTCGGTGTAGTCCAGGATGGTCTTGCGGATGTTGAGGCCGGGCGTCGTGACGGCGATGTCGAGCCGCGGGAACTTCTGCATCACGAGCTTGGCGAGCGCATCGACGTCCGCAGCGCTCGCTGCGTCGCAGCTGGCTGCCTCCGCCCAGCCGCCCCCGTCGCGAATGCCGGTGGCGGTGGCCTCCGCCCCGTCAAGCGCGCGATCGGCACAGACAACGCGGGCCCCCAGCCCGGCCAGCGCCTCGGCCGACGATTTGCCGATACCCGAGGCGGCGCCGAGCACCACGGCCGTCTTGCCGGTGAGATCGAAGAGCTTGCGATAGTCCGTCACTGATAGCCTCTCCTGTACTGCTGCTATCCCTTGTAGCCCATCAAGAGGCGCGGCAGCCACAGCGAGAATGCGGGGACGTAGGTCACGACCATCAGAGCTGCGATCAGCGCAGCGTAGAACGGCAGGATGGTGCGCATCACCGCGCCCACCGAGATGCCGCCGATGGCGCAGCCGACGAACTGCGTCGTTCCGACCGGCGGCGTGTTCAGCCCCAGGGCGCAATTGATCAGCATCAGCATGCCGAACTGCACCGGATCCATGCCCGCCTTCATCGCGATCGGCAGGAAGATCGGGGTGCAGATCAGGATGGTCGCGGCCATGTCCATGAAGGTGCCGAGCACGAACAGAATGACGTTGATGAGCAGGAAGATCATCCAGGGCTGCGACGCGATCTTGCTCATCATTTCGCCGGCAAGGTCGGCCACCTCGTACAGCCCCATCAGATATTGGAACATGGTGGAGACGCCGATCAAAAGCAGCACCACGCCCGTCGTCTTCACCGCCTTGGCGGCCGCGCGCAGGAAATTGCCCCAGGTCATGGTGCGGTAGATGAAGAACGTCAGCAGCATCGTGTATGTGACCGCGATGGCCGCCGATTCAGTTGCCGTGAAGACGCCGGACAGGATGCCCGCCAGGATGATGCCGACGATCAGAAGGCCCGGCAGCGCGGCTGCCAACGAGCGGAACACCTCGGCCCAACCCGGAAACTTGCCGGCTGGATAACCGCGCTTCACCGCAACCGCGTAGGCAGCGACCAGCATGCAGACCATCAGCACGAGCGCCGGCAGCAGGCCGGCCGCGATCAGTGCACCGATCGAGACCTTGCCGCCGGCGGCGAGCGCATAGATGATCATGTTGTGGCTGGTCGGCATCAAGGCGCCGACCAGCGAAGCGTGCGTGGTGACGTTGACGGCGTAGTCGGTGTCGAACCCTTCCTTCTTCATCATCGGGATCATCACCGCGCCCATCGCCGAGACGTCGGCCACGGGCGAGCCGGAGACGCCGCCGAACAGGGTGCAGGCGACCACGTTCGACATGCCGAGGCCGCCGCGGATGTGTCCGACCAGATTCTTGGCGAGCTGGACGATCTTGTCGGCGACGCCGCCGTGCAGCATCAGCTCACCGCTGAACACGAAGAAGGGAATTGCGAGGAACGAGAAGATGTTCATCCCCGACATCATCTGCTGGAAGATGACGGCGACCGGCAGGCCTTCGTAGAGGATGGTGCAGATCGCGGAGAGGCCGATCGCAAAGGCAACCGGCACGCCGAGGATCAGGAAGCCGAAAAAGGTGGCGCCGAGGATGATCAGTTCCATGAGGGGACGACCTCTTCGCGGCGCAGGAGAGCAATGATGTGTTCGATGGAAAAGGAGACGATCAGGAGGCCGGAGGCGATCAGCGGCACATAGCGGATCACCTCGGGAAGGCCGAGATTGGGGATCTTCACGGTGCCGACGGACGCCCCGAGGATCCAACCATTATAGGCCATGGCGACGCCGAACGCGGCGACCAGCACGTGGATCACGATCTCGATCTTCTCCCGCGCGTGGTCGGGCAGCATCACCAGCAGGCTGTCCATGCCGATATGTCCGGCATCGCGCACGCCGACGGCGGCGCCGATCAGCGTGACATAGAGGATCAGCACGAGCGCAAGGTTCTCTGTCCAGGTCGGACTGGAATTGAGCACGTAACGTCCGAACACCTGGTAGAAGACGATGGCGACGATGACGAGCAGTCCGGTCACCGACAGATACATGCCCACGCGCGCAATGGGTGCGTTGATCCGCGACAGCACGCCGTTGGACCGGCGCCCGGAGACCGCGTCATGCTCGTGATCTGCGACGTGTGGGTCTGTCATCCCGCGTCTCCTTGCGAGGGCCCGGGTCACCTCGCGGCGACGCCGGGCCCGCGCCGCTGGCGTTCTACTTCGTGTCCTGGATACGCTTGACGAGGCTCTGCAGCTTCTCGTCGCCGGCGAACTTCTGATAGACCGGCTTCATCGCATCGACGAATTCCGCCTTGTTGGCAATCGTGACGACCTGAACGCCGGCCGCCTCGACGGTCTTGCGGGACGCCTGCTCACGCTCGTCCCACAGCTTGCGCATCACGGGCACCGATTCCTTGGCCGCCTTGCGGATCGTCGCCTGATCCTCCTTGCTCAGCGTGTCCCAGACCTTTTTCGACATCACGAGAACTTCGGGCGCGAGGGAGTGCTCGGTGATGTTGTAGAACTTGGCCGCCTCGAAATGGCGCGAGGACTCGTAGGACGGCCAGTTGTTCTCGGCAGCGTCGACGAGGCCGGTCTTCAGCGCGGTGTAGACCTCGCCATACGGCATCGGCGTCGGGTTGGCGCCGAGGCTCTGAATCATGCCGACCCAGAGATCGGACTGCTGGACGCGGATCTTCAGGCCCTTGAGATCGGCGAGCGACTTGACGGGTGCCTTGACGGTGTAGATGGACCGGGCGCCGCTGTCGTAATAGGCGAGACCGACCAGGCCCGCAGGCTCCATCGCGGCCAGGATCTCGTCGCCGATCGGCCCGTCGAGCACGGCGCGCATGTGCTGGGTGTCGCGGAATACGAAGGGCAGGCACAGGGCGATGGTCTCGGGCACGAAGTTGTTGAGCGGCGATGCGTTGATGCGCATCATGTCGAGTGCGCCGATCTTGAGCTGCTCGATGGTGTCCTTCTCGGAGCCCAGGGCTCCATTGGGAAACACCTTCACACCAAGCTTGCCGCCGCTCGCCGCCGCGAGCTGCTTGCCCATGAACTTGACCGCCTCGACAGTCGGATAATCGGCGGGGTGGACGTCGGCCGAACGGAAATCGCGTGCGGACGCCAGGGGCGCTGAGACCGCCAGTGCAACGGCTGTGATGATACCGGTGAGTGTCTTCATCTGGGCTTTCCTCCTGGGTTGATTTTGTCGTGGTCCGGCGGATGCTGCGGGCCGCCTTGGGTCGCTCCACCTCAAGCATGTAGTCAAGCGCCGATGTCGTCCGTAGGGCGGGCGGCATTCCCTGTCCAAGCCAAATCCGGCATCGATCGATGCAACACTTGCATCGATCGATTTCTGGCGCAATTCGCATTGCGGTGGGGTCGGGCGGGCAGGCTGCCGCCCGGCACGTGACTTGACGCCAGCAATCGAGGCCCCTCAAGATGACCGGCACAGCGGACCATCTCGAAGGAATGTCCAATGCCGCGGAAGCTGATCGATATCTCGGTGCCGCTCAGAAACGACGTGACGGCCGATCCGCCGGGCAACCATCCGACCATCCAGTATATCGACCACCAGCAGGGCCTGCCGCGGATGCTGCAATTCTTCGACGGCCTCAAGGCCCAGGATCTGCCTGACGGACAGGGCTGGGCCGTCGAGCAGGTCTCGTTGTCGACCCACAACGGCACGCATCTCGACGCGCCCTGGCACTTCCATCCGACCATGAACCGCGGCGAACGGTCATGGACGATCGACGAGGTCCCGCTGGAATGGTGCTTTCAGCCAGGCGTGAAGCTCGACTTCCGGCATCTGCCCGACGGCTACGTGGCGAGCGCCGACGATGTCGAGAAGGAGCTGAAACGCATCGGGCACACCTTGTCTCCGCTGGAGATCGTCGTGGTCAACACCAGCGCCGGGGCAAAGTTTGGCAAGGCCGAATACGTCAATTCCGGCTGTGGCATGGGCTATGAAGCCACCATGTACCTGCTCGAGCGCGGCGTGCGGCTGACCGGCACCGACGGCTGGAGCTGGGACGCGCCGTTCGTCTATACCGCGAAGAAATATGCCGAGACGCACGACGCCGGCCTGATCTGGGAGGGCCACAAGGCGGGACGGCATATCGGCTATTGCCATCTCGAAAAGCTGCACAACCTCGACCAATTGCCTTCGACCGGATTCACGGTCTCGTGCTTTCCGGTCAAGATCGAACGCGCCTCGGCGGGGTGGACCCGCGCCGTTGCCATCATCGACACTTAGGCGGACGCCGTCACTCGCCGCCGAGGCCGCTCTCGGCGAGTTCGCGCAGCGCATCCGTATCCAGCACGACGATGGCGCCGTGCTCGAGGCGAACCCAGTTGCGGCCGGCCCAGGCGCGCAATTGCTTGTTGATGCTCTCGCGCGTCATCCCCACCATCTCGCTGATCTCCTGCTGCGTGATGGCGAGCGTGCCGCTGCCGGAGTCGAACTTGCGCTCCTCGGTGAGACCGAGCAGCGCGCTCGCGAGCCGGCCCGGCAGATTCTGCAGGATCACCTGCTCGACCTGCTGGCTGGTCCAGCGCAGGCGTGCGCAGAGCAGCTCGATGAATTTCATCGCCAGCGCCGGCTGGCTCTTCACGAACGGCAGGAAGTCCCGCCGGTCGATGATGTAGAGCTCGCAATTGGTGTTGGCGGTCGCATCGGCCGATCTCGGCGCGCCGTCGAGCACCGCGATCTCGCCGAAGATTTCTCCGGGACCGATCAGGTTGAGAATCGCGTTACGGCCGTCCGGCGAGGAGGAGGAGATCTTCACCGTCCCCGAGATCACCGCGAACAGATTGTTGCCGGGATCGCCCTTGGCGGCGATCGTCGCGCCGCGCTTCACGGTGGTGTGCTTGGCGTAGCGACAGAGCTGATCGAGCGCTTCCGGCTCCAGATCCGCGAAGATCGGGTGCTTGCGCAGGACCGATAGCTTGTTGCCCGCCGACTGTCGGGGATCGCCGGTCTTGTCCTGAGGCACGCCGCGGGGCTCCTAAGACTGCGAGGCACTGAGGTTCCTGCGTAGTCAACGTTATCAGGCTTTTCAACCGGAAAGCACGCGTGCGATTTGAGGCAAATGAGGCGAAAAAGCCGCGGTCGAGCCGAAAGCCCCGCATCCGAAGGATGCGCCATGGCATTCGGATCGATGCAGAGTTGCAGGGCGGCGCAAGCCGCGATTGCGTTGAGAAGCTGGCGAACCGCCAAGCCGGCCGGGCGAGCGTCAGCCTGTTGGCGGGTCTGGGCGGACTACGATCTCGGGAGCTTCAGCGCTTGGAATCCGGGTCGAGCCGGACCGAGCTGGTCTGCCGGTCGGCCCAGGCCAGGACAGCGGCAAATACGACGAAGATTGCGACCACGACAACGGTCACCAGCAACGCGTCAGCAGGCATTGTTCCCTCCCCCATGGTTTGCAGTATTATTTTGCTGCAGCGGGCCGGCGTCATTGATCGAGATCAAAAACGTCGGGGCGTTGCGGCGGAAGGTCAGGCCGCGGCCAGTGCCTCGGCGCGCGCGGGATCGAGCAGGCTTATACCGCCGTGAATGATCTCGATTACGCCGTGACGCTCCAGCTTGGTGAAGGTGCGACTGACGGTTTCGATGGTCAGGCCGAGATAGTCGGCGATGTCCTGGCGGCTCATCGGCAGGGGAACCGTGTCGGACAGGCCCTTGTTCGCGACCAGCCGTTCACGCCAGCCGAGCAGGAAGGTCGCTACCTTCTCGTCGGCCGAACGACGGCCCAACAGCACCATATGATCGCGCGCCTGGCTCAACTCGCGAATGGCCAGCTCGTTGATCCGTTTCAGCAGGAGCGGCCGGTCTTCGATGAAACGGCTGAACGGGGCTTTGGCGAACTGGCACACGGTCACGGCACCGATCGCATCGGCCGAAAAATTGTGCCGGCCGGAAAGGTTCATCCCCAGGAAATCGCCGGGCAAGGCGAAACCGACGATCTGCCGCCGGCCGTCGGGCAGCAGCTTGTACAGCCGCATGACGCCCTCGAGGACGTTGTAGAACGAGGTCGTGATGTCCTCTTCGGAGAAAACGGTATCGCCCGAGTCGAAATGGACCCGGCGCCCGAGATGCTCGAATTCCCTGAGCTCGGCCGCATTCAGCGACGAACAAACCGCCGCACCGCGTACGGCACAATCGTTGCAAAAATGTCCGTTCGGCTCAATCATGACCACGGAAGGCTTCATCCACCGCTCCCCCGCGCCGGCTGCACCCCGCTCCAGGCCGAGTCCACCGCGCGGGTGGATTTTACTGCACTGCGCCAAAGCCAGTTGACTCAGATCAAATTTAGGCGGCATCCCCGTCTTATTCTGCTCCAGAGTTCGACGGGATTCCTCTTCCATGCTGCAAGGCGCCCTACGTCACAGCCTGATTGGGCTGCTTCTGATTACGCCTGCCCTGGCGGCACCGACCGCCGAACAGCGCGGCAAGGCCCTTGCAAGGGCCAATTGCGCGCGCTGCCATGCCATTGACCGCGCCTCCCGCAGCCCACTCGAGGGCGCACCCCCGCTGCGCATCCTGCATCGGCGTTACCCCATCGAGACCCTGAGCGAGGCGCTGGCCGAGGGGATCAACACCGGTCACGCCGACATGCCGGCCTTCGAGCTCAGTCCAGACCAGATCCACGACCTTCTGTCCTACCTGAAAACGCTGGAATAGACGGCGTCATACCGCCTGCACGGTCCAGCCGATCAGCTCCTTGGCGATGCGGGCAAAGGCCGCGTCGAAGGCGGCGACTGACGCGGCGGGCTCGACCTTGTCGAGCTTCTCGCTGGTCTCGACCAGGCGCGAGGCAACCACCTTGCCGTTCTTGTCGACGATCCGCGCCGACAGTCCGATCTCCACCCTCGCCTCGCCCTCCGTGGCGATCCGAAAGCGCCGGATGTCGATCAGGAGCTGGTAATCCGCCTGACCGAGGTCGCTCGTGCGCAATGGAGCATGGTCGATGTCGTAATTCTCGAAACTGTCGATCAGGCGCGCCTGCACCAGCTTCGGAATACTGTCGGCCCAGAGGAAGTCGGCAAAGCCCGGCCTGTCGCCGACGGGCGCGAACAGCATGCGCTGGGTCTGCAGCATTGCGACCGCGCTCGGCTCGGGGATGGCCAGAGACGCCGAGAGCGTCTTGCCGGCAGGCCCGAGGTTCTGCGGCGTGTGCAGGTCGTAGGTGACCTTCTGCGCGGGAGCGCCGCCGCCGGTCATCTTCTCCAGGCCGGCCAGAATGCCGTCGATCTTGCCTGTGTTGCGCGCGAGCCCGTCGGAGAAGGTTCTGAAGTTCGCGATGGTATCCTTCAGCGGGCCGGAATTGTCCTGAAGCACCGTATCGACCCGCCGCAGCGCATCACGCGCCGCCTGCGTCATGCTCTGACCGGCGCCGGCCTCGGCGATCAGGGTGACGGGCTCGCCGGATTTGGCGACGATCATACCGCCCTCCAACGTCACCACCGGCACGCCGGTCAGGCCCTGGAATTCGAGACCGACCTTGGTATCGGAGCGGACCGGCGTGGCGGTCGCAACCGAAATCGTGGCATTGACGAAGCGAGGGTTGTCCGGCGCGAGCCCGAGCTGGGTCACCTCACCGACGCGGATGCCGTTGAACAGCACGCCGGCCCCGACCAGAAGGCCTGGGACCGGCCCCTGGAATTGCACATGGTAGTTCGTGCGCGGCCCGATGCCGCCGGTGTTGTTCAGCCAATAGACGAAGCCGAACACCGCGAGGATCGCGGCCAGCACGAAACTGCCGATCAGCACGTAGGGAGCGCGGGTTTCCATGTCTCATCTCATCTCGTGTTGCAGCATCTGCGAGCGCTTGCCGTGGAAATAAGCGCGCACCCAGGGATGCTCGGATTGCAGCAATTCCCGCATCGGGCCGATCGCCACGATCTTGCCGTCGGCGAGCGCGGCAACGCGGTCGCAGACGGTGGTCAGACTCGCAAGATCGTGGGTCACCATGAAAACGGTGAGCCCAAGCGTCTTTTGCAGCGTCTTGATCAGCGCATCGAAATCGCCGGCGGCGATCGGATCGAGGCCGGAGGTCGGCTCGTCCAGGAACAGGATCGGCGGATCGAGCGCGAGCGCGCGGGCCAGCGCCACGCGCTTGGTCATGCCGCCGGACAGCTCCGCCGGATATTTGTCGGCGTCCTCCGGACGCAGGCCGACCATTTCGAGCTTGGCGATCGCGATCTCGTCCATCAGCTCCTGCGACAGAACCAGATTTTCGCGCAAGGGAAACTGGACGTTCTGGCGGACCGTCAGCGAGGAGAACAGCGCCCCCTGCTGGAACAGGATGCCCCATGTCGTTGCTGCGCCTCGACCGTGCCCCCCGGTCGGTTGTCCCATGACGTCGATGGTGCCGCCACGGCGCGGGATCAGGCCGATGATGGTCCGCATCAGCACCGACTTGCCACCGCCGGACGCCCCGACCAGCCCAAGGATCTCGCCGCGGCGGACGTCGAGCGACAGATGGTCGAGCACCGTCTGGCGGCCGAAGCCGACCACGAGATCACGGACGCGGATCGCAAACTGGTCTTGCGCGTCCATCGTCACATTCCGATCGAGGCAAAGAAGACCGCAAACAGGCCGTCGAGCACGATCACCAGGAAGATCGATTTCACCACCGACGTCGTGGTCTGTCGCCCGAGCGACTCGGCGCTGCCCTTGACCCGCAATCCCTCGCTGCAGGCCACGATCCCGATCACCAGCGCCATGAACGGCGCCTTCAGAATGCCCACCTCGAAATGCGTGACGGAGATGGCCTCGTGCAGCCGCGCGATGTAGATCGCCGGTCCCATGTCGCCATAGAATTGTGCGACGAGGCCACCGCCATAGAGCGCGGCAATCGATCCAATGAAAGTGAGAATGGGTAAGGCAATGACCAGGGCCGCAACGCGCGGCAGGATCAGGACGTCCACGGGATCGAGCCCCATGGTCGAGAGCGCATCGATCTCTTCGCGCATCTTCATCGAGCCGAGCTCGGCGGTGTAGGCACTTCCCGATCGGCCGGCGACCATGATGGCGACAATCAGCACGCCGAGTTCGCGCAGCACCAGGATGCCGACCATGTCGACGGTGTAGGACTCCGCGCCGAACCGGCGGAAATGGAAGAAACCCTGCTGCGCAATGATGGCGCCGATCAGGAAGGTAATCAGCGCGACGATAGGAATCGCCTGCCACCCGATGCGGTAGAGCTGATAGACCAGCGAGGTCAGCCGCAACGAGCCCGGCCGGCGCAGCACGCCGACTATGGCCATGAACAAGGCACCGAGCATCTGGAGGAAGATCGTGATGTCCTCGCGCGATCCGACCGTCGACTTGCCGAGATCGCCAAGCCTCGACAGCACCGGGTTGGGCGCAACCGTGGGGGCCGGTGTGTGCCGGTTGACCTGGCGCACCTCATCCATCAGCCCGCTGAAATGATCGGCGACGCCGACGAACTGGGCCGACCTTCCGGATGATGCGGCCCTGCGCGACAGCTTCTCCAGGACCCAGGCGCCGAGCGTGTCGAGCGCACTGACGCCCGACATATCCAGGGTGACGGCGCGCGAGCGATCGACGTCGGCTCCGACCGACCGGGACAATGTCTCGAGGCGTCACCACATTCGCGGCGGTCCAGGGCCCTTCGGGGCGCAGGTTCAGCACGTCGCCGGATGGCGTCGCGAGCAACAGCGGTTCGTGGTTCACGCTTCCACCTCGTCGGGACAATCGGTCCCCATTCAGACGGCATTTCTAGGCCAGCATATGGCGGACGGCTTGACCTGTCTCAAGAGCGAACTGCAGTGCCGATTGACGCAAATCAAGCGTGATCGGGCACGCGGGCCCTAGGCTTGCGTCCGTTCAATGGGGATATCAGGTCCATGTTCGACCGTGACAGGATGAGCGAAGAATTGCGCACGCTGAAGGTTGATGTGACGCGCTTGCTGAGCACCGCCGGCGAGGAGATGTTCGAGAGCTCGAAAGATCGCGCCGAGGCGCTCGCCGATCAGATCAGGGCTGCGCTCGCCGAGCTCGGCGAGACCGTCGAGGAGGAGCAGGAGCAGCTCCAGGGCCTCATTGCGGACCGTCCCATCGCATCGCTCGCCTCCGCCTTCGCGCTCGGCGTGGTTGTCGGATTCATGCTGAGGAGACACTAGGTGAATACCGAGAACGTGGTCAAACACCTGCGCGCGCTGTGGCGCACCGACAGGATCATCGCGGACATCAGGCTGCGGCATCTGCTGATCGGCCTCGGCCTGCGCGCCTTCGCGGCTCTGATTGCGGCGTTCGGGCTTCTGATGCTGGAGCTGGCGGCCTATTTCGCGCTGGTTCAGATCTGGAGCGCGATCGCCGCGGCGGCCATCCTCGGTGCCGTCAATTTCGCCATCGCGGCTGCCATCTTCGTCATCGCCGGCCGCGCTCCGTCCGGCCGCGACATCGAGCTCGCCGGCGAAATCCACGACGCCTCCATCGAAGCGCTTCAGCTCGAGGCGCGCGCACTCCAGGCCCAGGTGTCGGGCGCGGTGCATCATCCGCTGAGCACGATCGTGCCGGTGCTGGTGCCGCTGATCGCGATCGTCGTGAAGAATTTGCGGTCGACGGCCAGAGCATCGGCCAAGACATCTGCGGCCGCAGGTTCGGCCGAAGCGTCCTCCTGAGGGGGCGCTCAGAGCTTCAACTTGACGTCGCAGATGTCGGGTTCGGCCGGATCCGGCTTGACCTCGAAACCCAGGTTTCGGCACATTTCGAGCATCACGGTGTTCTCCTGGAGCACGTCGCCCGAGATGACTTTCAGCCCTTCTGACTTGGCGTAGTCGATGATGAGCTGCATGAGGGCCCAGCCGAGCCCCCTCCCCTTCAGGTCGGACCGCAGCAGGATCGCGTATTCACCGCTCTCGTAGATCGAATCCGAATGGAGCCGGACCACGCCGACCATCTCACCGGTGGCCTCGTCGAATGCAATGAAGGCCATCGCGCGCGCATAGTCGAGCTGGGTCAGGCGCGCGATGAACTCGTGGGTAAACTCCTTCATCGGCGCGAAGAAACGCAGGCGCAGGTCGTGCGGCGTGACGTGGCGCAGGAATTCGTGGATGGTCGGCTCGTCCTCCGGGCGCATGGGCCGCACGAAGATGCGCCAATCATCCTTGAGCTTGAGGCGGCGCTCCCATTGCGACGGATAGGCGCGAACGGCGAAATTGGCCGGGCCGGAGCCGACGAACTTCCGTTGCGGCGGACCGACCGCGACGCGGGCATCCACCGCAGTCACGCCGGTTTCGTCCGCCAGCAACGGATTGATGTCGAATTCCCGGATCTCGGGAATATCGGCGGCCATCTGCGCCAGCTTGACCAGCACCATGGCGACCGCGTCCTGCTTGACCGCCGGCACATCACGATAGGCTTTCAGCAGGCGCGACACGCGCGTGCGGTCGATCAAATCGCGGGCGAGCTGCAAATCGAGCGGTGGCAGCGCAAGCGCCTTGTCGTTGATGATCTCCACCGCCGTGCCGCCACGGCCGAACACGACCACGGTTCCGAAGGTGGGATCGTCGGCGAGACCCAGGATCAGCTCGCGCGCCTTTGCCTTGACGACCATGGCCTGGACGATGACGCCGCCGATGCGGGCTTCCGGGCGCAGCTTTCTTGCACGTGACATAATGCCCGTGGCCGCGCCCCGGACCGCTTCGGGCGTCGTCAGATTGAGCACGACGCCGCCGACATCGGATTTGTGGATGATGTCCCGCGACATGATTTTCAGCACGACGGTGTCGCCCTGTGCGAAGATATCATTCGCATAGGCCACCGCCTGCTCGACATCGGCCGCCGCATAGGTCGGCACCATTGCGATGTCATAAGCCTCTAGCAGATGCTTGATCTCGACCGGCTCGAGCCATTGGCGGCCGTCCGCGATCGCGGCGGTGACGATCTGCCGCGCCCCTTGAGCGTCCGGAACGAATGTGTCGGGCATCGCGGGTGGAACCTGGCTCAGCTCCTCCACCACTTCCCGGTGCCGGACCAGATGCATGAAGCCACGCACGGCGTCGTCCTCAGTCGGATAGTTCGGCACACCCGCGCTTGAAAGCGCCTGAATGATGTGCTGATCGGCGCCGACCCAGGCCGCCAATACGGGCTTCGCCCAGTTGCGGTGCTCCTTCCGGTATTTGCCGACGAGCTCCGTCACGGTCGCAGCGATCTCGGCCGCCGAGGCGATTGCAGTTTGCACGTTGAGAACCAGAACCGCGTCATTGTCGCGATCAGCCAGCAGGAGCTCCAGCGCCGCCGCATAGCGCGCGGCATCGGCGTCGCCCACGATGTCGACGGGATTTGCACCGGACCAGGTCGGCGGCAACGCAGCATCCAGCTTCCTGCGCGTCTCCGCCGAGATGATCGCCGGAATTCCACCGAGTTCGACCAGTCGATCGACGGCGAGCACGCCGATGCCGCCGCCATTGGTCAGGATGGCGAGGCGCTTTCCGGCCGGCGATTCGACGCGGCCGAGTGTCTCGGCACAATCGAACAGCTCACGCAGGTCGGAGACCCGCAGGACACCCGCGCGGCGGAACGCCGCATCGTAGACGGCGTCAGCGCCGGCGAGCGCGCCGGTATGCGTGGCAGCCGCCTTCGCGCCCTGCGCCATACGGCCGGACTTCACCACGACGACAGGCTTCACGCGCGCGGCGGCGCGCGCCGCCGACATGAACTTGCGCGCGTCCTTGATGGACTCGATGTAGAGCAGGATCGCGCGCGTCTTGTGATCCATCGCGAAGTAGTCAAGCAGATCGGCAAGGTCGACATCGATCTGATCGCCGATCGAGACGATGCCGGAGAAGCCGACACCGCGTTGCGCGGCCCAATCGACCATGCCGGCGGCAATCGCGCCCGATTGCGAGATCAGCGCGAGGCTGCCCGCCCCCGGCATATGCGCAGCAAAGCTGGCATTCAAGCTGACTCCGGGCATCATGATGCCGAGACAGTTCGGTCCGATCAGCCGCATGCCGTATTTGCGGGCTGCGGTGATGGCGGCCTCGTGCAGCGATCCCGGTCCGTGGCCGAGCCCGGCCGAGACGATCAAGGCGCCCGCCGAGCCGCGACGGCCGGCCTGGTCGATGATGCCGGGAATCTCACGCGCAGGCGCGGTGATGATGACGAGCTCGGGCACGAAATCGAGAGCGTCCAGACCCTTGACCGCGGCGATGCCGCCGATTTCGGCATGGCGTGGATTGACGAGGCCAAATCGCCCCTTGAATTCGGCCTTGCGAATGTTCTCGAGAACGGCGCGTCCCACCGAGACCGGACGGGCGCTGGCGCCGACGAGCGCAACTGAACGCGGCGCCAAAAGATTATTCAGACGATAAGTTGACATGAAAGCAAATGCGCCCACTCGGCGGCGGTTCCGATGGTTGACGATCAGGCTGGACGAATAGCGAGCCTAGTGCAAGATCATAACCCAGCATGGTGGCTCGCCAATGACGGTCGTTGTCACACCGCCCCAGACGATCTCATTCAAGGGCGAATGATGATAGGCGCCCATCGCGATGGCGTCCATGCCGTGGGAATTCGCCCAATTTCGCAAGACCTTGCCGATCGAGCTGCCGCGGCTCTT
Organism: Bradyrhizobium dasycarpum; assembly: GCF_042019905.1. Taxonomy (NCBI): domain Bacteria; kingdom Pseudomonadati; phylum Pseudomonadota; class Alphaproteobacteria; order Hyphomicrobiales; family Nitrobacteraceae; genus Bradyrhizobium; species Bradyrhizobium dasycarpum. Next base: position 6,922,969 of record NZ_CP169574.1, on the reverse strand, counting down.
CGCCGCCTCGAACGCGGCACGGACACCGTGTTCCTTCAGATGATCGACCAGAGCGGTTCCGGATTGCACGATCGCGTGGGTCTTCTCATCCGCCACGGTCAACCACGCGAACAGAGGCCGCCGCCTGCAGGACCGGCAACGCGTCGCCGACCGCACGTGTCGCAGGCGCGGAGTGATCCCAGGCGATCATGACGTTCTCGAATTTTGGGCCCGCGCGGCTGGCCGACAAGCGGCAGAAAGACGTCCTTGATAGGCATCGGGATTCTCCTGGCGCCACGATAGGCCGGCGCTCGTCGAGACCCTTGATCCTCGTCAAGCCAACGAAACTCGATCCGGAGCCGGCGTTGACCGGCGTCAAGGATTGGCCCATCGGCTATTCTATGGATAGTTCAGTCGGTGCGGTTCGCCCCGGAGAAGCTCATGCGCGCGATGGTATTACCGGCCCCGCGAACGCGGCTCCAGATGGAGCAGCGGCCCGACCCGATACCCGGCGAGGGTCAGCTCCGCGTGAAGATCAGCGCCTGTGGGGTCTGCCGGACCGATCTTCATCTCGTCGATGCCGAGCTGCCCGATATTCGCTATCCGATTGTACCCGGTCACGAGATCGTTGGTCGGGTCGATCTCGTGGGCCCAAATGTCGCAACGCATGCACCCGGTGATCGGGTCGGCATTCCCTGGCTCGGCTTCACCTGCGGACATTGTCGCTTCTGCCGGGACGGCATGGAGAACCTGTGTGACGCACCGCTGTTCACCGGCTACACGCGCGATGGCGGCTACGCGACCCACACCGTCGCCGACGCCCGCTACGCTTTCCCGCTCGGTGAGGCCGGCAACGACGTGGAGATTGCGCCTCTGCTTTGCGCGGGGCTGATCGGCTGGCGCTCGCTGGTACTGGCCGGCCCTGCCGAACGGCTCGGCCTCTACGGTTTTGGCGCGGCCGGCCACATCATTGCGCAGGTCGCGCACTGGCAGGGACGATCGGTTCATGCATTCACGCGACGTGGCGATGCTGCTGCGCAAGATCTTGCGCGTCGTCTCGGCGCCGTCTGGGCGGGAGCATCAGACGAGCTGCCAGACGAGCCGCTCGACGCCGCCATCATCTACGCACCATCAGGCGAGCTTGTGCCGGCTGCGCTGCGCGCGGTCCGCAAAGGCGGACGCGTCGTATGCGCGGGCATCCACATGACCGACATTCCAAGTTTCCCCTATGATCTGCTCTGGCAGGAGCGGCAGCTGATCTCCGTCGCCAACCTGACCCGGCAGGATGGCATCGATTTCCTCAAGATCGCTCCACAAGCGGGCGTGCGCACCGAAACGACGGCATTTCCGCTCGAGCAGGCCAACGAAGTTCTGACCATGCTGCGGGCCGGTCAGATTCTCGGCGCGGCCGTGCTGACGCCCTGATGGTGCTCGGATGCCCATTTCCATGAAAGACGAAATGGCGACCCAGGAGCGGGTCTTCCGGACACTCACGGGCCATCCCGGCGTGACGCGGATCGACACACATGGAGCCTCGGTGTTCCTCGACGGCAAGCGCGCGCTGAAGATCAAGCGCGCCGTCCGGTTTCCCTTCCTCGATTATTCGACACTCGAGAAGCGCAAGGCGGCGTGCGAGGAGGAGATCAGGATTAATCGGCCGTTGGCGCCGCAAGTCTATCATCGCGTCGTCGCGATCACGGAAGAGCCCGATGGATCGGTGCAGGTTGGCGGCGCCGGTCGGCCGATCGAGTATGCGGTGGAGATGTCGCGCTTCGACGAAAGCAAAACGCTGGATCATCTGGCAAAGGCTGGGCCGCTGGATGCCAAGCTCGCCTTAGCCGCCGCAGACGCGATCGTGGCTTCGCATGCAGGGGCGGCCGACCCCGACGGAAAAGCATGGGTCTCATCCATCCCCGACCTGATTGACGGCAACAGTCAGGGCCTGCGGGCTGGCGGGCGTTTTGGCCCGGAAGACATCGAAAAACTCAGTCAAGCTTCGCACGAGGCCTATTCGCGTCTCCGCCCCTTGCTTGCGGAGCGCGGCCGGAAGGGTTTTGTCCGCCGTTGCCACGGCGACCTGCATCTCGCAAACATCGTCCTGATCGATGACCGGCCCGTGCTGTTCGACGCCATCGAGTTCGATGCGCGGATGGCGACCGTCGACGTGCTCTACGATCTCGCATTCACGCTGATGGACCTGTTGCACCACGATCAGCCGCGCGCGGCCAACATCGTCCTGAACCGATATCTCGCCGCGACGCCCGCCGATAATCTGGACGCGCTCTCGGCCCTGCCGCTGTTCATGTCCGTCCGGGCGGCGATCCGCGCCCAGGTGGCTTTGGCACGGCTGAGGCCGCCGCATTCCGACGACCCCGGCATTCTCGAGCAGGCACGACGCTATTTTGACCTCGCCACGATGCTGATCCATCCTGCCGCTCCGCGCCTGATCGCCGTCGGCGGATTGTCAGGCACCGGCAAGACAGTTCTGGCGCAAGCGCTGGCGCCCCGCATCGCACCGCCGCCCGGAGCCGTCGTGCTGCGCAGCGACATCGTCCGCAAACAGATGTTCGGGGTCGAGGACACCCACCGCCTGCCGCCCACCGCCTACACGCCGGAGCATGCAGCCCGCGTCTACGACACGCTGGCTCAGCTCGCCCGGCGGGTGCTGGCGCAAGGCCATTCGGCGATCATTGACGGCGTGTTTGCCCGCGAGGACGAACGAGACGCGATCGCGGCACTGGCGAGGGAGTGCAACGTGCCGCTGGACGGCCTGTTCCTGGTTGCGGACCTCGCGACCCGGCAGATGCGGATCGGAAGCCGCCGGGGAGACGCATCCGACGCCACGCAAGAGGTTGCCGCGCTGCAGGAGCGCTATAATATCGGCCGTGTCGGTTGGGCGACCATCGATGCATCCGGGACGCAAGAGCAGACGCTCCAGAACTGCCGGAACGCGATCGCTGCAGGCAAACAGGGCAATCTGATTGGCGCGGGCAAAGATGGCGCGACCTAGCACGATCTCGACGGCCGCTCGCGTCGCGCCGGCGGCACGCCGCAATGCCCTGCCCGGCCGCCTCAGTCCCGGCATGGCCTGCGATACCGCGTTCCGGATCATCGCGCGCCGTCACCTTGCCGCTATCCTCGCCCAGCATGACGGCACCTGCCGCGGCGATCCCGATGCGCTGCACCAGATCCGGATTGCCCTGACGCATCTGCGCACCGCCATCCGCTTCTTCTCGCCGATGGTCGACGACGCCCTGCGGCCGACGATCTGGGCCGAGCTGAAATGGCTGAACAGTCAGCTCGGCATGGTGCGGGACCTCGATGTGGCGATCGAGCGGGTCGTCGCCGAGAGCGGCGATGAGCTCGCCGTGATCGCCGAGCTTCAACACTGGGACGATAAACGCGCCGAGAGCCACCGCGAGCTGGCGCGCGCACTGCAATCCCCGCGCTACCGCCGCCTTGTCGAGCAGACCTCGGCCTGGATCGAGAGCGGCCCCTGGTCGACCGGGCGCAGCAAGGAAGCCATCCGGTTGCGCCGCTGCACGCTCGCTGACCATGCAATGGAACGGCTGGCCGAGTGGGAGACAAAGCTGCTCAAGAAGGCGCGGAAGCTTCGCAAGCTCGACGTCGAGAAACGTCACAAGCTGCGGCTTCTCAACAAGCGAATGACCTATTCGATCGAGTCGCTCCAGGACCTGTTCGCCGATGAATCATTAACGAAGCAGAAGTCCATCCTCAAGCGATTGCGCAAGGCGCAACGGTCGCTCGGACAATTGAACGACGACGCACGCGGACAAGCGCTGGCCGCGTCATTGAATGGCGCCGGCCACGAATCCGGCAAGCGCTTCCTCAACCGCAAGCGGGAAAAGAAGCTGCTGCGGAAGGCGTCGGCCGCCTACCGCAAACTGGACAAGACCAAGCCCTTCCGCTCCTCGGATCTCGCGCCAGGATCCGAACCGGAATCTTAGGTGTGGACGTAGTCCCCCGGCGCATCGGGCAGTCCCAGCGCGTCACCAACTCCGGTTCGCGGCGGATCGCAGGGCGCGCCAGAGTGCGCCGCTAGCCAACTGGCCCATTCCGGCCACCACGATCCCTCGACGTGCGGAGCCAGCTTCAGCCATTCGTCCGGACCAACGTAGGGCGCGTCGGCAGCCTTGGTCAGCACCTGATAGCTGTGGCCGGGCTCCTCGGGTGATGCAACGACACCGGCATTGTGGCCACCGCTGGTCAACAGGAACGTCACGTCGGCATCGACCTGGTAGTGGATCTTGTAGACGGATCGCCACGGCGCCACGTGATCGGCGAGGGTGCCGACCACGAACATCGGCGCGTGAATATCGGACAGCGAAACGCTCCTGCCGCCGACCTGATAGCGCCCGCCGGCCAGATCGTTGTCGAGGAACAGCTTACGCAGATATTCCGAATGCATGCGATAAGGCAGCCGGGTTGCATCCGCGTTCCAGGCCATCAGATCGCTCGGCGGCGCGCCCTCGCCCATCAGATAGTCATGTGACAGACGCGACCAGATCAACTCGTTGGAGCGCAGCAGCTGAAAGGCACCGGCCATCTGCGTCGTGTCGAGATAGCCTCGCTGCCACATCATGTCTTCGAGAAAGGCGACCTGGCTCTCGTTGATGAAGAGCGTCAGCTCCCCGGCCTCGGTGAAATCGGTCTGGGCAGCAAGAAGAGTGACGGTGCCGAGGCGGTTGTCGCCGTCGCGTTCCATCGCCGCCGCGGCGATCGACAGCAGCGTGCCGCCCAGACAATAGCCGAGCGCATGCGTCTTCCGCCCCGGCACGATCAGGCCGATCATGTCCAGCGCCGCCATGACGCCCAGCTTGCGATAATCGTCAAAGGCAAGATCCCTATCCCTCGCATCCGGATTGCGCCAAGAGATCGCGAACACGGTGAACCCTTGGCCGGTCAAATATTTGACCAGCGAGTTCTGCGGCGAGAGATCGAGAATGTAGTACTTCATGATCCAGGCCGGCACGATCAGGATCGGCTCGGGCCTCACCTGCGCGGTGGTCGGGTGGTACTGAATGAGCTCGATCAGCTCGTTGCGGTACACGACCTTGCCGGGCGAAGCCGCCACGGTCTTGCCGACCACGAACTGATCCCCACCCGCCAACTTCGAGTTGGAGAGCAGGCGCATCAGATCGCTGCACCAGTTCTGCCAGCCAAAGACGAAATTCTCCCCGCCGCTCTGGAACGCCTTCTCCAGCACCTTCGGATTGGTCGCCGCGAAATTCGACGGGGCCAGCATGTCGAGCATCTGGCGCATCGAAAACTCGACGATGGCCTCATTGGCGTGCGACACGCCACGCACGCCCGTGGCGGCATCGCGCCACCAGCGTTCTGCGAGCAAGAACCCCTGCGCCAGCAGATTGAAGGGCGCAGTCTCCCATTGCGGTCCACTGAAACGGCGGTCCCGCCCCTGCGGCTGGATCACGGACCACGGCTTCTGCTCCGGCGACGCCGCGTGCGCGGCGGCTTCCGCCAGCCGGCCGATGTCGCGCAGGATAGTGCGGGAAATCTCCATCTGGCGCTGCGGCGCCGCAGCGAGATGCGAGCTCCAATCGAGCCAGGCCAGCGACAAGGCCAGCGGCGAAATTCCGCCGGTGAACCGTGCCAGCATGGCGTGAAAGGCGCGGTCGAGTGGATATGGCTCGGATTCAGGCAGAGGATCGGTGGCGACCGTCTTTTCGGCGGGCTTTTCGACGCTCGCCGTCGAAGCTCCGGGAGCAGCGGCGGGACTGAGCGGGAGGGCCTGCACCGCCGGCTCCTCGGCCCGTGGAAATATCTGCACGACGCTCATGGCTCAATGATCCCAAGGACTGCGGTTTAGGGCTGCGGTTTGACGTCGGCGGAAGGATATGGTCGGCGTCCGCATAGGCGTTGAGCTGCATCAAACCGGAGGGCGGATCACAATTGCTCCATCGACGGGGACGGGTTCTCCCCATTGACCTGGGTCAAGCCGCAAGCCGCGGTCCGGGCTAGTTTTCGCGCATCGAAATTTGACAAGCCAGCGGAGTTGTCCATGCGCGCCCACCAGATCATGACCCGGTCGGTCATCTCGGTTACCCCCGACACCAGCATCGTCGAGGCGGCGAATATCATGCTGAAGCGGCATGTCAGCGGCCTCACGGTGGTCGACGAGACCGGCAAGCTGGTCGGCGTCGTCTCCGAAGGCGATTTCATCCGCCGCAGCGAAATCGGCACCGGGCGCAAGCGCGGACGCTGGCTGCGGTTTATCCTGGGTCCGGGCAAATCCGCCAGCGATTTCGTCCACGAGCACGGCCGCAAGGTCTCGGAAGTGATGACCGACACGCCCATCACCATCACGGAGGATACGGCGCTCGCCGAGATCGTCGACCTCATGGAGCGCAACAACGTGAAGCGGCTGCCCGTGGTGCGCGGCGACAAGGTCGTCGGGATCGTATCGCGAGCCAACCTGCTGCAGGCGGTGGCGGGGCTCGCCCGCGAGGTGCCGGATCCGACGGCAGACGACGATCACATTCGCAGCCGTATCATCGAGACCATGGAGAAGAACGACTGGTGCCCGTTCGGGCTCAATGTCATCGTCCGTGACGGCATCGTTCACCTCAGCGGCGTCATCACCGAAGAGCGCACACGGCAGGCGGCGATCGTCGCCACCGAGAACGTCGAAGGCGTGAAGAAGGTGCATGACCATCTGTGCTGGGTCGACACCATGTCGGGCATCTATCTGAACTCGCCGGAGGACGACGAACTCGCCAAGGCGAGCTGACGAGGTAGGCTGACAAGGCGAGCCTGAGTCTGGGCGATCAGCGCGGAATGACGGCGGTGGCCTCGATCTCGACGCGAGCCGCCTTCTCCACCAAGCGGACCACCTGCACCAGCGCCATCGCGGGGTAATGTGTGCCGAAGATGGCACGGTAGACCTTGCCGAGCGCCTTCAGGTTGGACAGGTACTCGTCCATGTCGACGACGTACCAGGTCAACCGCACGAGGTGCTCGGGCCGCGCGCCCGCCTCGGCCAGGATCGCCGCGATGTTGCTTAGGGTCTGGCGCACCTGCGCAACAAAGCCGTCGGCGAGACGCTCCTCGGCGTCCCAGCCGATCACGCCGCCGGTGACCACGATGCGCCCTTCGGCGGCCATGCCGTTGGCATAGCCCTTCGGCATCGGCCAGCCCGACGGCTGGAGCACCTGCACCCGCGAACGGGTGCCATCCTCGGCGGCTGTCGGCAGCACCGCGAGCTGCGGGCCCTTCGGCGTCGTCACGGACAATTCGTCATCCTTTTCTCATTCCGCCGCGACGCCCGAGGACGTCACGGCGGCCTGCGCCAGTTGCCGCAGGGCAAAGCGCTTCAGTTTGCCGGTCTCGGTCTTCGGCAGCTGCGTCACGAACGCGATGGCCCGCGGATATTTGTATGGCGCGATCTCGCGTTTGACATGCTCCTGCAGCTCGGCCACGAGCTGAGCATCCGGCGTCACACCGGGTGCCGCGACGACATAGGCCTTCACGATCATGCCGCGTGCCTCGTCGGGGGCGCCGACCACACCGCACTCGGCGACCGCCGGATGGGTGAGCAGGGCCGCTTCGACGTCCGTGCCTGCGATGTTGTAGCCGGAGGACACGATCATGTCGTCGGAGCGGGACTGGTACCAGAAATAGCCGTCGCTATCCATCAGATAGGTGTCGCCGGTGATGTTCCAGCCGTTCTGGACGTACTTGCGCTGGCGCTCGTCGGCGAGATAGCGGCAACCGGTCGGCCCGCGCACCGCGAGCTTACCCATCGTGCCCGGCGGCACGTCATGGCCGTCATCATCGACGATCTTGGCCTCGTAGCCCGGCACGGGCTTTCCGGTGGCGCCGGGACGGATCTCATCCTCGGTCGCGCTGATGAAGATGTGCAGCAGCTCGGTGGAGCCGATGCCATCCATCAACTTGATGCCGGTGGCCTTGAGCCAGGCGTCGAAGGTCGGCTTGGGCAGAGTCTCGCCGGCGGAGACGCATTTGCGCAGCGAGGAAATGTCGCGCCCGGCGAGCTTGCCGATCATGGCGCGATACGCCGTGGGCGCGGTGAAACAGACCGTGATCCTGTACTGCTCGATCGCCGTCAGGATGTCGTCGGGCGTCGTCTTCTCCAGCACCACGAAGGAGGCGCCGATGTGCATCGGAAACAGCACCCCGCCGAAGCCGAAAGTGAACGCGAGCGGCGCCGAGCCGACGAATCGATCCGTCTGCTCGGCCCGCAAGATGTTGCGCGCATAGCCGTCGCAGACCGCGAGCATGTCGCGGTGGAAATGCATGGTGCCCTTGGGATCGCCTGTCGTGCCGGACGTAAAGGCGATCAGGCAGACGTCGGCGGCGGCGGTATCGACGGCCTCGAACTCCGGACTTGCGTCGGCGATGAGCGCTTCGAGCGAGTCCGGCGCGCCGTTGCCCCAATAGACGATACACTTCAGATGGGGTGCGGCAGCCCTCGCCTTTTCCATTTCCTCGGCGAGCTTGCCATCGCACAGCGCCAGCGCAATCTCCGCCTTCTGGATCGGATAGGACAACTCCTTGGCGCGCAGCAGAGGCATCGTGGCCACGACTATGCCGCCGGCCTTGATCACCGCGAGATAGGTCGCAACCATCATCGGGTTGTTGGCGGAGCGCAGCAGCACCCGCCCGCCGGGGACGAGACCGAGCTTGCCGACCAGCACATTGGCGATCCGGTTCACGAGCGCCTGCAGCTCGCGATAGGTGTAGCTGACGGCGGGGCTGATGACGCAGGGCGCATCCCCATGGCCCAGCCCGACCCAGCGGTCGAGGAAGTAGCTGACACAGTTCAATCGTGGCGGATAGGTCAGCTCCGGTCGCGTGAAGATGAAGTCGGGCCAGAGCTCGCGCGGCGGCAGATGCTGCTGCGCAAACGTGTCGACATGGGCCGTGGCGGCGTTGCCGTCATGCGAGCCCGTCACTTGAACCTTGGCGGCGTTGGCCATCGCACGCTCCTTTCAGCATGGATTGCACCCGGCAGCACGATCTGAAAACATTTTAGGCTTAAAACAATTCGACGCAATAGTGGATTTTGGGCATCCCGTGCTTTTTCATGCGGCAAAAGGGATGGGCGGCCCGCCGGCCCTGCGCTTACGGCCGGCGGCGCGCGGCCGATTTCTGCGCCGACGCCTTGGTCTTGGCGAGCAGCCGCATCAATTCGCGGACGTCCTTCGGCGAGAGATCGGCGAACAGATCGGCGATCCAGGTCTCGTGTTCCGCAGCCATCCGGCGGAACTCGGCGCGACCGAGCTTCGTGAGACGGATCACCTGGACACGGCGATCCGTTTCCGACGTGCGGCGGTCGAGATGACCGGACTCCACAAGGCGCTCGACCAGCCCGGTGACGTTCCCGTTCGACACCATCATGCGCTTGGAGACATCGGACAGCGTCATGCCGTCGGGCGCCTTGTCGAGCTGCGCCATCAGATCGAACCGGGGCAGCGTGACGTCGAACCGCTGCCGCAGCCGGCCACGGACCTCGCCCTCGATCAGCGTCGTGCAGGTCAAAAGGCGCAACCACAGCCGCAGCTCGTCGGCGTGGTCTTCCGGCGTTTCGGCGGCCTTGGTCTCGGAATCGAGCATCTCGATGCAGTCACTCTCGGCGGGCATTGGCGCCGGCACGGATTCCCCAACATTTTGAGCTTCAAGTAAATCGGAGCCGGCCGCAAGTCCAAAGCTGCAACAATCGACCGCAGCGGAATTTCTTTAGGCTTCAAATAATTGGCGCGCCGCTTGCATGCGCACTGCCCGCAAGATGGCGATCGTCTGCGCGCTGCTTGCCGCGGCAGCCGTCATCGGCATAAGCTTGGATTGAAGTACGCGGCTTGCAGCGCAAGCCTTGATGTCACGGGGACAGATCATGAAGACGCAATTGACCTTGGCCGCAGCCTTGCTGGTCGGCACCGCCCTCAATCCAGCCGTGGCGCAGGAGAAGATCAAGCTGGGCGTGGTGGTGACCCTGTCGGGACCCGCCGCGGCGCTGGGTCAGCAAGTCCGCGACGGCTTTGCACTCGCGGTGAAGGATCTCGGCGGCAAGATGGGCGGCCGCGATGTCGAGGTGATCGTTGCGGATGACGAACTCAAGCCGGATGCGGCGGTGACCAAGGTCAAGGGTCTGCTGGAGCGCGACAAGGTCGACTTCGTGGTTGGCCCGATCTTCTCCAACATCCTGCAGGCGATCCACCGGCCTATCACGGAATCGAAAACCTTCCTGATCAGCCCCAATGCCGGTCCGTCGACCTTCGCCGGCAAGGACTGCAATCCGTTCTTCTACGTGACCTCGTACCAGAACGACCAGGTGCACGCGATCCTCGGCAAGGTCGCGCAGGATCGCGGCTACAAGCGCATGTACCTGATGGTGCCGAACTATCAGGCCGGCAAGGATTCGGTGGCGGGCTTCAAGCTCGACTACAAGGGCGAGATCGTCGAGGAATCCTATATGCCGCTGAACACACTGGATTTCCAGCCGGAGCTTTCCAAGATCGCCTCGCAAAAGCCGGACGCTCTCTTCACGTTCATGCCGGGCGGTCTCGGCGTCAATCTCGTCAAGCAGTACCGGCAGGCCGGCCTCGCCGACAGCATTCCGGTGCTCTCGGCGTTCACGGTGGATGAATCGACCTTGCCGGCCCAGCAGGACGCAGCTGTCGGCATGTTTGGCGGTGCGAACTGGGCACCCAATCTCGACAATCCCCAGAACAAGAAGTTCGTGGCGTCCTACGAGGCCGCCTACAACGTCGTGCCCGGCACCTACGCCTTCCAGGCCTATGACGCCGCGATGCTGATCGACAGCGCGGTCAAGGCCATGAAGGGCGATTTGTCGAACAAGGCAGCGGTCCAGGCGGCGCTGAAGAAGGCCGATTTCACCTCGCTGCGCGGCGCCTTCAAGTTCAATACCAACGGCTATCCGATCCAGGACTTCTATCTGACCAAGGTCGCCAAGCGTCCCGACGGCAAGTTCCAGACCGAGATCGTGCAGAAGGTCTTCGAGAATTACGGCGACCGTTATGCCAAGGACTGCAAGGCGGCGAACTAAGCGGCGTACTGCGTTAAGGGAGGACTGCTGCAATGAAGAGCGAAATCACCGGCATCACGCGGGCCAATGAGGGCATCCAGGGCATCTCCTGGAATATTCTTGGCCAGACCTATGTGCCGAAGAGCTACGCCGAGAACAGTTTCTCCTGGCATGCGACGCTGCCGCCGGGCACGTTCGTTCCGCCGCACATCCATCCCGATCAGGATGAATATCTCTACATGCTTGAGGGCAAGCTCGATTTCGTGCTCGGCAATTCCGAGGCGCAGGCCACCGCCGGCGATCTGATCCGGCTCGGCATGGGCGTGCCGCACGGCATCTTCAACAAGTCGGAGCAGACCGCCAAGGTGCTGTTCTGGGTCTCCCCGAGCCGCAAGCTGTTCGACTTGTTCTGGGGCCTTCACAACATGAAGGAGCAGAAGCCGGAGGACGTGGTGGCGATGGCGGCCGAGTTCAACATCCACTTCCTGCCGCCGCCCGGCGGCTAGCGGCGCGGTTCAGGCGCGCACCGCCGCGAGTCCCGGCACGGCGGCGAAACCGGCCTTTGCGGCATAGCCGCGCACGATGGCCTCGCGCTGGGAATAGCTCAGCACGTTGTCGACATTGTCGAATCCATCAGGGGCGAGCTGCTCGACGGCGTCGATGACGCCCTCGGGGCCGCCGCGCCGGTTGGAGCGAACGATATCGGCCGTCATCGGCAGCCGCTTCTTCTCATATTCGAGCAACGCCTGGCGCGGATGCTCGGCGCGCACCAGCGTGTCCGCGAGGCAGCGCGCATCAAGGATCGCCTGCGAGGCGCCGTTGGAGCCGACGGGATACATGGGATGCGCGGCATCGCCGAGCAGCGTGACGCGTCCGGACGACCAGTAAGGCAGGGGATCGCGGTCGCAGGTCGGATATTCGTAGAACTCGGGTGTCGCCGCGATCAGGCTCTTCACGTCGATATAGGGCACCGAGAAGCGCGCGACGTGCGGCATCAGCTCCTCGCGGCGGCCCGGCCGCGACCAGTCCTCCTTGCGCGGCGGCGGAACGTTGCCTTCCCCGACCTTCACCAGCACGGCCCAATTGGTCAGGCGGCTCGCCGGACTTGATCCTTCCGCGATCGGATAGATCACCACCTTGGCATTGAGACCGCCGGCCACGATCATCGATTTGCCGGTCAGGAACAGCGGCCAGTCGCGCGCGCCGCGCCACAGCATCAAGCCGTTCCAGCACGGCGGTCCCTCGTTCGGGAACAACGTCTCGCGGACGCGGGAATGAATGCCGTCGGCGCCGATCAAGATGTCGCCGCGCGCGGTGTGGACATGCGCGCCGGCGCGATCGAAGAAATAGGCGGTGACGCCGCCCTCATCCTGCGTGAACGCGCCCAGCCGGCAGCCGGTGTGGATGGCATCAGCGCCAAGCCGTTCCTCGACGGCGCGGTGGATCACGCCCTGGAGGCGGCCGCGGTGGATCGAGAATTGCGGCACGTCGTGGCCGGCGTCAATGCCGCGGGCTTCGCGCCAGACCTCCTGACCATGGCGGTTGAGATAATAGAGCTGATCGGTGCGGATCGCGACGTCGTCGAGCTTCTGGAGTAGACCAAGACCGGCGAGTTCCCGCATGGCATGCGGCAACGTGTTGATGCCGACCCCAAGCTCGCGAATGGTGTCGGCCTGCTCGAAAATCTCACAGTCGAGGCCGCGCGAGCGGAACATCAATGCCGTGGTGAGACCACCGATACCGCCACCGACGATAATCGCCTTCATCGCCCTTACTCCACTCGAAACACAGGCAATGGGTTAACGTCGCACGGGCGGTCACTCCGCCGCAAGCGGCTTTGTCGCCTCCGCCTTGAGCTCGGCCCGGGTCTTGGGCTTAGCCTTAATTCTCAGCTCCTCGAGATCCTGCCGGTCGCGCACGCTGTTGCGGAAAATCTGATCTTTTCCCGGCAGATATTGCGGCGGGCAGAATGCGTCGTCGGCCCCGTACCAGGCCGCCGCCCTCATGGTGAAGAAGGGATCGACGAGATGGGGACGGCCGAGCGCGACGAGATCCGCGCGGCCAGCGGCCAAAATGGTATTGGCCTGGTCCGCCGTGGTGATGTTGCCGACGCACATGGTGGCCACCCGCGCCTCGTTGCGAACCTGATCCGAGAACGGCGTCTGGAACATGCGTCCGTAGACCGGCTGCGCATCGCGCACGGTCTGTCCGGTCGAGACGTCGACGAGATCAACGCTGGCCTCGGCGAAGGCGCGCGCGATGGCGACGGCGTCGTCACCAGTGATGCCCCCGTCGGCCCAATCGGTCGCGGAAATGCGCACCGACATCGGCTTGTGCGACGGCCAGACAGCGCGAAGCGCCTCGAAGATCTCGAGCGGGAACCGCAGGCGGTTCTCGAGCGGGCCGCCATATTCGTCCGTGCGGGTGTTCGTCAGCGGCGAGATGAAGCTCGCGAGCAGATAGCCGTGGGCGCAATGCAGCTCGAGCATGTCGAAGCCGCAGCGCTCGCCGCGCTCGGCCGCCGCAACGAAGGCCTCCTTCACCGCGTTCATGCCGGCGCGGTCGAGCTCGCGCGGCACCTGGCTGTCGGGAAAATAGGGCAGCGGCGATGCCGAGACCACGTCCCAGCCGCCCTCCTCGAGGGGACGGTCCATCCCGTCCCACATCAGCTTGGTCGCGCCCTTGCGGCCGGCGTGGCCGAGTTGCAGGCAGATCCTTGCAGCCGAGTTGCCGTGGACGAAATCCACGATGCGCCGCCAGGCCGCTTCCTGCTCGTCGTTCCACAATCCGGCGCAGCCGGGCGTGATGCGAGCATCGCGGCTGACGCAGGTCATCTCGGTGAAGATGAGGCCAGCGCCACCAATCGCACGCGAGCCGTAGTGCACGAGGTGGAAATCGGTCGGCACGCCCTCCTTCGCCGAGTACATGCACATCGGCGACATTACGGCGCGATTGGCGATCTCCATCTCGCGCAGCCGGAACGGCTGAAACAACGGCACCGCCGGCTTTTGGGTGTCGACGTCGAAGCCGCTGTCGCGAACCTGTCTGGCAAACGACTTCTCGACCTCAGCCACGAAGTCGGGGGCGCGAAGCTTGAGATTGTCGTAGGTGATCGCCTTCGACCGCGTCATCACGCCGAAGGCAAACTGTACGGGGTCGAAATCCCAGAAGCGGTCGACGTGCTCGAACCAGACCAGCGACACGTCGGCCGCGTGTTGCGTCTTCTCGACCTCCTCGCGGCGGCCGTGCTCGTAAATGTCGAGCGCGGCCTTGATGTCCGGGGCCATCTCCATCGCTTCGGCGAGCGCGATCGCGTCTTCCATCGCGAGCTTGGTGCCGGAGCCGATCGAGAAATGCGCGCTCGCCTTGGCATCGCCAAGCAGCACCATGTTGTCCTTGACCCAGCGCTTGCTGCGGATCATCGGGAAATTGCGCCACATCGAGCGATTGGTGAGCAGCTTATGCCCATCGAGGAACCAGCCGAAGATTGCGGCCATCCGCGCGGCGGACTGCGTCTCGTCCAGCCCTGTCAGGCCGGCCCGCTCGAACGTCTCGGGATCGGTCTCGAAGATCCAGGTCGAGTGTCCGGCCTCATACTGATAGGCGTGGGCGATGAATGGCCCCCACTCGGTTTCCTGGAAGATGAAGGTGAAGGCGTCGAGCGGCCTGGTCGAGCCCATCCACGCGAACTTGTTGGTACGCAGATCGACTTCCGGCTCGAAATGATCGACATACTTCTCGCGGAAGCGGCTGTTGATGCCGTCGGCGATCAGGACGAGATCGGCATCGGCGAAGCGGGCTTCGTCCTCGATGTCCACCTCGAAGTGCAGGACGACCCCGAGCTCGCGCGCCCGCTCCTGCAGGATCAAGAGCAGCTTGCGCCGGGAGCAGCCGCAGAAACCATTGCCGCCGACCCGGTGCACGGTGCCGCGAAAATGCACCGCGATATCGTCCCAGTACGCGAACTCCTGGGTGATGCGGCGATAGCTCGGCAGATCATGCTTTTCGAAATTGTCCAGCGTGGCATCCGAGAACACCACGCCGAAGCCGAAGGTGTCGTCGGCCCGATTGCGCTCGTACACGGTGATGTCGGCGCCGGGGCGCTGCTTCTTGAGCAGGATCGCAGCATAAAGACCCGCAGGTCCGCCACCGATGATCGCGACTTTCATGGGAGCCTCGCCAATTCACCCGGCCATGAAACTATTTTAAGCCTAAAATAATTTCGCGCAAGTCCCCGTTGCTGGCCTGGTCACAGGCTGACCCGGCCCTAGTCGCCTCGGAAGACCGGCTTGACCTTGTTGGCGAACGCCTCGAAGGCGCGCTCGAAATCGGCCGTGGTCATGCACAGCGCCTGGGCAACGGCTTCCGCCTCGATTGCTTCTTCCACCGACATGGCCCATTCCATCGCCAGCATCCGCTTGGTCATGGTATTGGCAAAGGTCGGCCCTTCCGCGATCTGCTTGGCCAGGACCTGCGCCTGGGGCAGCACCTGCTCCGGCGTGACGATGCGACTGAAGAAGCCCCAGCGCTCGCCCTCCTCCGCCGTCATGAAGCGGCCGGTGTAAAGCAGCTCGGAGGCGCGGGACTGTCCGATGATCCGCGGCAGGATCGCGCAGGCGCCCATGTCGCAGCCAGCCAGCCCCACCTTGTTGAAGAGAAAGGCCACCTTGGCCCCGCTTGCCGCGAGTCGCATGTCCGAGGCCATGGCGACGATCGCACCCGCGCCGGCACAGATGCCCTCGACGGCGGCGACGATCGGCTGCGGGCAGGCCCGCATTGCCTTGACGAGGTCGCCGGTCATCCGCGTGAAGGCGGTCAGCCCCTTGGTATCCATCTTCACCAGCGGGCCGATGATCTCGAACACGTCGCCGCCCGAGGAGAAATTGCCGCCAGCCCCGGTGACGACAATTGATTTGACCTCGTCGTCGAAGGCGCAGGCGCGGAAGAAGTCGGTCAGTTCCCGGTAGCTTTCGAACGTCAGCGGATTCTTCCGTTCGGGCCGATTGAGCGTGACCGTCGCAACGCCATCGACCACGGCCAGAAGAAAATGCTGCGGCGAATAGTCAGCGAGCGGCACGGTGACGGGATTGGCTGGTCTGCTCATGCGATCTCCTTGGTATGTCTGTTCCGCGCGCTAGATTTCGCCGCCTGCGACTGCGATGGCCTGCCCGGTGATCGCGCTCGCGCCCTGCCCGCACAGCCAAAGCACGGCGTCCGCCACCTCTTCAGGCGCGATCAGGCGCCCTTGGGGATTGTGCTTGGCAAGCTCGGCGATGGCCTGCTCGCGGCTTCGTCCGGTCTTTTTCATGATGTTGTCGATGCTGCCGGCGACGAGGTCCGTGTCGGTAAAACCCGGGCAAATCGCGTTCACGGTCACGCTGCTGCCGGCGAGCTCGAGCGCAAGCGAACGAACCAGACCGATCGCAGCGTGCTTGGCTGCTGCGTATGCGCTGACATAGGCATAGCCCTTGAGGCCCGCGGTCGACGCAATCACGACGATACGGCCATAGGGGCGGTCCTTCATGCCCGGCAGCACGCCGTGGATGGAATGAACCACGCCCATGAAGTTGATGTTGATCATGCGCGCGAACAGGGCACTGTCCGATTTCGCGAATGGCGCGGATTCGGCGCTGCCCGCATTGGCGACCAGGATATCGATCGGCCTTCGCGCATGGGCGTCGGCAATGGCGGCCTTCAAGGCCGTCTCGTTCGCAACGTCGGCGACCGCGGCGAAATGCGCGGCGCCATCATTGACCGCCTCATCGAGGACATCGGCATTCCGGCCGATGATCGTCACGGTCGCGCCGGCGCCGACAAGAGCCGCCGCGATCGCTCTACCGATGCCGCGGCCTCCGCCGGTCACCAGCGCGTGCGGCGAATGCGGCAATCCGGACATGCGCTGGCTCCCTCGGATCTGTGACCGTTGCATCGATATATTTTAACCTTCAAACTTTTGCAACGAAGGCGCAGAACTCATGCGACGGAGCCCGGCCCGGAAATTGCTTTAAGTGTAAAATTATAGCTTCCCATCCTCGAAAGGCCTGTTAGCATCGATGGGGCAAGCAAGAGGATGTCGCGTGCCGCAGCCTGGGCCAATGATAACAGAGGACGGACGCTTCGCCTATGAAGCCGCGGGCGATCCGAACGCGATCCCTCTGATCTTCCTGCATGGCATCGGCGGCGCGGCGCGAGCCTGGCGACGGCAGCTTGCTACGTTTGGCGACCGCTTTCGCGCTATCGCGTGGGACATGCCGGGCTATGGCGGCTCGGCACCGCTCGCGAGCGTCAGCATCGCTGCCCTGGCGGACACGCTCCAGCAATTCATCTCGCAGCTCGGTGCCACCAGACCCATCCTGGTCGGACACTCGATCGGCGGCATGATCGTCCAGAAATGGCTCGTGCAATCCCCCAAACTGGCGCGCGCCGTCGTGCTGGCGCAGACCAGCCCTGCCTTCGGCAAGGCCGACGGCGACTGGCAAAAATCGTTCATCGCGGCGCGGCTCGGCCCGCTCGATCGCGGCGAGACGATGCAGTCGCTAGCGCCCTCTCTGGTAAAAGAGCTGGTCGGCGACGATCCGGACCAAAAGGGGATGGAGCTTGCGCGCGAATGCATGGGGAGCGTACCCGAGGCAAGCTATCGCGCCATGATGCTCGCTCTCATCGGCTTCGATCAGCGCAGCACGCTCAAGGATATCTCGGTCCCCACCCTGCTGCTATCCGGTTCCAAGGACAACAACGCGCCGGCCCCGATGATGGCAAAGACGGCGACCTACATCCCGGGGGCCGAATACGTCGAGCTTCCCGGCGTCGGCCATCTCGCCAACCTCGAGCGGCCCGATGCCTTCGACGAAGCGCTGGGCAGGTTCCTGAACTCTCTCGCGACCAAAGCGTAAGGTGACTGCGCAATGACCATGCAAGTCAGCAAGACTCTCGGCACGACTGATAAGGTCGCGCTGGATGCGCCGATCTTCGATCCCGTCGCGTTCCGCCTGAGCGACGAGCAGGCCGGCATCATCGCCCGCGCCAGGGAGATCGGACAGACCGTGTTTGCCGATCGCGCCGCCACCTACGATCGCGAGGCAATCTTCCCGACTGAGAATTATCGCGATCTGCATCGCGTCGGCCTGCTCGGCATTGCCGTTCCCAAGAAACACGGCGGGCTTGGCGCGAACTACCAGACCTACGCCTTGGCCGCCGCCGAGATCGGCCGCTATTGCGGCGCGACGGCGCTGACCTGGAACATGCATGTCTGCTCGACCCTGTGGTCGGGGCCCCTCGCCGACGATCTCGACATGGACGCGGTGACCCGCGCCGAGCACGAACGGAGACGCGCGATCCACTACAAGCGGATCGTCGAGGACGGTGCGATCTATTCGCAGCCTTTCTCCGAGGGTGGCGCGGCGGCCGCGGGCGGCGTTGCCTTCGGCACGGAAGCAAGGCCGGTCGAGGGCGGCTGGATCGTCAACGGCAAGAAGATTTTTGCGTCGCTCTCCGGCCATGCCGACTATTACGGCGTGCTCTGCACCGAGATCGAGGAAGGCGAGAAAGCGTCTCGCCGCAACACGCTTTACCTCGCCATCTCGGCCAAGTCGGAAGGCGTCTCGGTTGTCGGCGACTGGGATCCGCTCGGCATGCGCGGAACGGTGTCGCGCACGCTGCTGTTCAAGGACGTGTTCGTTCCGGAGGATTCTGCGCTGATGCCGCGCGGGGTCTATTTCCAGGCCGCGATGCGCTGGCCGCACATGTTCCTGACCTTGTCGCCGACTTATATGGGCCTGGCTCAAGCCGCCTACGACTTCACCGTGCGTTATCTGCGCGGCGAAGTTCCGGGCATGCCGCCGGTGAAGCGCCGGATGTACCCGACCAAGCAGATCGCGGTCGCGCAGATGCAGATCAAGCTGGAGCAAATCAAGGGGATCTGGTTCCAGGCTGTCACCGAAGCCTGCGCCAATCCAAGCAAGGAGCAGGTGCTGCGGGCCTATGCTGCGCAATATTCGGTCATGGAAGGCGCCAATGAGCTGGCCGCGCTCGCGATCCGCACCTGCGGCGGCCAGGCGATGCTTCGCTCGCTGCCGCTGGAGCGGATCTACCGCGACAGCCGCTGCGGCTCGCTGATGCTGCCCTGGACGGCCGAGCTCTGCCTCGATCGCATCGGACGCGAGTCGCTATACGAGGCCGGCGAGACGGACGACTGACAGTGGACCTCTGCAGCCTGATCGATCGCAACGCGGCGTTTTCGCCGAACAAGACCGCCATTGCCTTCGAAGGCGAGCGGCTGAGCTATGCCGCGTTCGCGGCGCGCATCGAACGGACCGCAACGGCCTTGAAGCAGGAACTCGGCGTCGGCCGCGGCGATCGCGTCGCCATCCTCAGTCTGAACCGGCCGGACTATCTGGTCTTGCTGTATGCCTGCGCACGCCTAGGCGCGATGCTGGTGCCGCTGAACTGGCGGCTCGCCGTTGCGGAGCAGCTCTTCATTCTGGCCGATGCAGGAGCCAAGGTCCTGGTGCTCGAACGGGCGTTCGAGGGAGTTCTCCCCGAGCTTGCGGCGGGGACGTCAGTCGTCGGCCTCGACTTCGCACCGCCTCGCGGCACCACATTCGAAAGCCTGCTGGCCCGCAGTGACGGCACCAGCCGAAACCCGCACACCGACCTCTCTTCCCCGCTCCTGATCGTCTATACGTCAGGAACGACCGGACGGCCCAAAGGTGCGGTGCTGCGCCAGGAGGCGCTGTTCTGGAACGGCGTCATGAGCCAGCACATGCATAATATGACGTCCGACGACCACGTGCTGACCGTGCTGCCATTCTTCCACGTCGGCGGCCTCAACATCCAGACCACGCCGGCCCTGCAGCTAGGCGCGACCGTCACGGTTCACGCGCGCTTTGCGCCAGATACCGCGCTTGCAGCCATCGAACGGGAACGACCGACCCTCACGGTGATGGTGCCTGCGATCATCCAGGCCCTGAGCGAGCATCCCGCCTGGACGAGCACTGATCTTTCGTCACTCAGGGCCGTCGCCACCGGCTCGACTATCGTGCCTCCGCAGCTGATCGAGCGCTTCGTCGCTCGCGACGTTCCCGTGCTCCAGGTCTACGGCTCGACCGAGACCTGCCCCATCGCCATCTACACGCGGCTTGGCGGCGATCTGTCGCGCACGGGATCGACCGGCCTTGCCGGCCTGTGCTGCGAAGCCAAGGTGGTCGATCATGCCGGCAGCGAGGTGGCGGCGGGCACGCCGGGCGAGATCGCGGTGCGCGGACCCAACGTGTTCTTTGAATATTGGGGCAATGAAGCCGCAACGCGTGAGGCGTTGCACGACGGCTGGTATCGCACCGGCGATATCGGCCTATGCGACGCCGATGGCTATTTCTGGGTCCGCGACCGCAAGAAGAACATGATCATTTCAGGCGGCGAGAACGTTTATCCCGCCGAGGTCGAGCGCGTCCTGCTCGAACATCCCGATGTCAGCGAATGCGCTGTGATCGGCAGACCCGACCCACGCTGGGACGAGGTCCCCATCGCTTACGTGATCCGGAGATCCGGCTCTCCGCTCGAAGCGGATGAACTCAGAACACATATCCAGGCGCAACTCGCACGGTACAAGGTGCCGCGCGACATCGTCTTCGTCACCGATCTGCCGCGCACGGCGCTCGGCAAGGTCCAGCATTTCCTGCTGAAGCAGCTCGATGCGCAGTCTCGCGCGCAAGGAGAAGCATCTTGAAGGTTGCAGTTCTGGGTGGGGGAAACGGCTCGTTCGCAGCCGCAGGCGATCTTGCCCTATCGGGACACGAGGTGCGGCTTTGGCGCCGCGATGCCGATCAGGTCGCGGCGCATCGCGCCGCCGGCTCGCGCATTCTAGTGAAGGACCATAACGGCCGCCACGACGTGACGCTCGCGTTGGTCACGACCGACATCGCCGAGGCCGTCGGCGGAGCGGCGCTGATCCTGTGCCCCGCCCCTGCCTTCGCGCAAGCAGATATCGCTCGCCTGCTCGCCCCGCATCTGCGAGACGGCCAGGTCGTCTTCTTGCCGCCGGCGACCTTCGGCTCCATGATCTTCGCTCAGGCCATGCGAGATGCCGGCAACCGTGCCAAGACAAGCTTTGCCGAAACCGGCACGCTGCCGTGGCTGACGCGCAAGCACGGACCGTTTGAAGTCGCCATCACCATCCGCGCCAAGCGGCTACCGGTCGGTGTGTTCCCGCTCGACCAGGCGCCACACGCCCTCGACGTGATCGGGCGGGCATTCCCCGAGGCGGTCGAACCGTGCGGAGACGCATTGTCCGGCGCGCTGATGAATGCTGGCCCGATCATCCATCCGCCGCTGATCGTGATGAACGCAGGCCCGATCGAGCATTTCGAGAAATGGGATATCCACAAGGAAGGCACACAGGCCGCGATCCGGCGGGTTACGGATGCGCTCGACGCCGAGCGGATTGCCGTGCGCGAGGCGCTCGGCTATGGCGCGCCGCATTTCCCGCTGGCGCATCACTACGCCAGGGAAGGCGAGATCTGGATGTACGGCCGCGGCTCGCACGACCGCCTGACCGATTCCGGCGACTGGCGCGAACGGATCGTGCTGACCGAGCATCGCTATATGCGCGAAGATTTGCGGCTCGGACTGTCGCTGCTTGTCTCCATCGCCGGCCTGGCTGGCGTGGCCACTCCATTGGCAAAAGCGTTCCTGTCGATCGGCGGGGCGGTCTGCGGCGAGGATTTTTCGCAGGGTGGCCGGACGCTCAAGACATTGGGCCTCGACAATCTCAGCAAGGCTGAATTGCAGACGCTGCTTCGCAATGGATTCTGATCGATGACAAATCGCGCCAATATCGCCTGTCTCGGCGCTGGCCGCATGGGGCGCGGCATTGCCGTCGCGTTCGCCTATGCTGGACACAAGGTCACGATGATCGATGTCAAGGCGCGCTCCGCGGCGGAATTCGGCAAGCTGGAGGCGGACGCTCTGGGTGAAGTCGGCAAGACCTTCGTCAGCCTGTCGAAGCTGGGAATGCTGACCGAAGCGGACGTTGGCCCTCTGATCGCGCGGGTCTCGGTAGTGCCCGTCAGCCAGAGCAGCGCAGCGCTATCCGACGCCGGCATGGTCTTCGAAGGGGTTCCCGAGGTCGTCGAGCTCAAGCGGGAGGTGCTCGGGACGGCTTCAAGGCAGGTCGGACCTGACACGATCATCGCATCGACCACCTCGACGATCCTCGTCGACGATCTCTCGAGTGCGATCGTAAATCCCCGCCGCTTTCTCAACGTGCACTGGCTCAATCCGGCCTACCTCATTCCGCTCGTCGAGGTTTCACCTGGGAAGGCCACCGACCCCGCCATCATCGACGAGGTCAAGAGCCTGCTGGAAGGCATCGGTAAGATGCCGGTGGTCTGCGCGGCGACGCCCGGCTTCATCGTGCCGCGCATCCAGGCGCTGGCGATGAACGAGGCCGCGCGCATGGTCGAGGAAGGCGTCGCCAGCGCGGAAGAGATCGACAAGGCGATCCGCTACGGCTTCGGCTTCCGCTATGCCGTGCTCGGCCTGCTCGAATTCATCGATTGGGGCGGCGGCGACATCCTCTACTACGCGAGCCGCTATCTCGAGGGCGCGCTCGGCAGCGACCGCTATCGGGCGCCGGACGTCATTTCCCGCAACATGCATGAGGGCCGCATCGGCTTGCGCACAGGCGCAGGCTTCCTCGATTATTCGGGGATGGACGTCGACGCCTATCGCGCGAAGCGGCTCCAGGCCATGGTGGATTTGCTCCGCCACTTCGATCTGGCGCGTCCGCCAGTGCTCGATCCCGACTAGCCGAAGACGTCCTGAAGCACGCCTTCCCGGACCACCGCGACGCCATCGAGCTCAATCGTCGTTCCCATCATCGGCAGGTCGAAATGACCCGCCGTGTAGCGGCCGGCGAATTCGTTCGCGCCGGTCGAGAACAGGAAATTGCCGGAGACGGCCCGGATCTCCGTGCCATTGGTGTCGCGCTGGTCGTACATCGAGAGCGCCTCATAACGCGCTCCGGGATTCATGCCAAAGCCGACATGCGAGACCGCATAGGCCTCGCGATCACCCCAGGCCGCCAGATATGCGCGCATCATCGCGGCATCCGTGCCCTCGCCTTCCAGTTCGACCACATAGTCATCCTTCAGCATCATTCTGACAGCCGACGTCAGGTAACGCTTGAAGGTGAGATTGATGTCGCCCGGCGCCATCACCAGCGTGCCGTTGATCGTTCCGCTCTTCGGGAAGCTGACGACGATGCCGCCAGGCCAATGCGCCAGCGTACCGGGCTTGTCGGTCCAGCCCCACACACCGACCGTGGACGCGCCGACCATATCGACGTCGAGCGCCGTGCCGGCCTTCGAGGTCACGCGCATCCGCTTGGTTCCCCGCAGCATCTTCGCCGCGGCCCGAACGCGCTTCTCGAGCGCGGAATCCGGCACCATCCGCTCCAGCGCTTCGGGATGCTCGTTGGAGATCACCAGGATCCGTGCTCCGGCCTTGAGGATCTCGGGCGTCTCCACCGCGTGCATCAGGCCTTCGATGGTGCAATCCACCACGAAGCCGGCCTGCTGCAGCGCGGTGATGACCGGGCCAAGCTTCTGGATCGCCTCGCTCGCGCCGGTGGAGCGAACCGGAACGATGTTCCGGTTGCGCGGCGTCGGCATCACCACGTGAAACGGCCGCGCGCCCAGGCGCAGCAGCGCGAGCTCCGCCAGATGAACGTTCAGGGCGCGAGACTGGGTCTCCGACAGGATCGCCGCGGTGTCGCCGGCCTTGACGGCGCATCGCTCGAAAATCTCGCAAAATGCGTCGATCCATTTTGCCTCGATGCGGTCAGCCAGCATGGGTCACTCCCGGTCTTGTCTATTCTTCGTTCAGATCACGCGTCTGGAAAGCCGCGCAAGAGGTACGACCGCAGAGCACCCAGCAAGGCGTTCAGGATCAGCCCCAGCAGCGAGATCGTGATCAGCGGCACGAACATGTCGACGGCCTGAAAAGTCCGCGCCGCGGTGACGAGCGCGTGCCCCAATCCGTCCGTCGACGTGATCATCTCGGCCAGAAACACCACGATGCAGGAAATGACAAGTCCGATCCGGCATCCGGTCAGGATCGACGGCATCGCCGCCGGCAGCACCACCCTGAACAGAATCTGGATGCGCGGCGTTCCCGCCGCCATGGCCGACCAGATCAGCTTCTGCTCGACGGTCGACGCACCGTAATAGGTCGAGAGCAGAATGGGAAAGAGCGCATCCGCGGCCACCAAGGTGACCTTCGATCCGTGGCCAAACCCGAGCAAGAGCAGGAGCGCCGGATAGAGCGCAACCTTGGGCAGCGGGGCCAGGACGCGGACAATCGGCCGAACCACGGCGTTGATCGCCGGACTTGCGGCAGCAGCAATACCGATGCTGACGCCGAGCACGACTGCAATGGCGAACCCGGCAAACAGCCGGATCAGGGTCGCCGCGATCTCCTGCTGAAAGCCCCACGTCGCGAGCTGCTGGAGCAGCCGGCCGAAGACGAAGCCCGGGGGCGGCAGCAAGACCGCGGGCGCAAAGCCGAATGACACCAGCCCTTGCCACAGGGCGATGATCAGCGCGATCGGGGCGATGCCAAGAAGGACATTTGCGGGAAGAAGGCGCGGCATCAGGAGAAACTCAGCGGCAGGTCGAACTGAGGCTCGGACCAACGCACGAGCCTGGCTCGGACCCTTTCAAAAATGGCGTCGAGGCAGATTCCCATGGCGCCCACGATGATGATCATCGCAAAGACGGTGTCGTACTGACCCATGTCGAGGGCATTGAACAGGATGTTGCCGGCGCCGGACTGCCGCGCGATCATCTCGCTGGTGATCATCGTGATCAGCGCCAGTACCAGACCCGTGCGGCAGCCGGTCAGGATTTCCGGCAGCGCCGCGGGCAGCACGATCCGTACCACGCGCTGCGCGGGCGAAAGTCCCATCGCGGCACCCGACCATAGCATCTTCTCTTCGACAGCTTTGGCGCCCTCGAAGCTGTGATAGATCACGGGAAGGCTGACACCGAGGAAGATCACCAACGTCTTCGTGATGTCGCCGACGCCGAGCCACAGCATGATGATCGGCATCAAGGCGGCCTTCGGCACCGGATAAATCACCATCAGGAGCGGATTGAAAAAAGCCGCAACGCTCCGGCTTCGTCCCATCAACAAGCCCAGCGGAATCGAAATCAGGACCGCCACACAGAACCCGAGCGCCATGCGGCGAAGCGACGCCAGGATGTTGAGGAGGGATTCCTTGTCGCCGAGAATATCCGGAATCGCCCGGATCGCCTCGACCGCGGTCGGAAAGCTGTCGTTCTTGAGCACAAGCGACGCAACCTGCCACACCGCGAGCAACCCGATACAGGCCAGAACCGGAGCGGCTCGTCTGATCAGGGCAGCCGGCGACATCATAACGCAGTCCCGGCTTCGTCGCTTTCATCGAACATGCGCTCGATATCGACGACATACTTCTGATAGCGCGGGTCGAGCAACAGCTCGCTGCGACGGCGCGGCCGCGGTAGATCGATGTCGATGACCTCGCGGATGCGGCCGGGCGATTTCGACATCATGACGACTTTGTCAGAGAGGAAGACGGCCTCGTCAACCGAATGAGTGACGAACAGCACCGTCTTGCGATCGCGCTCCCAGATATTGAGAAGGTCGTTCTGCAAGCGCGTCCGCGTATGGGCATCGAGCGCGCCGAACGGTTCGTCCATCAGGAGAACTTCGGGATGGTAGGCGAGCGTCCGGGCCAACGCCACGCGCTGCTTCATGCCGCCCGATAGCTCCTTGGGATAGAAATTCTCGTAACCCTTGAGGCCGACCATCTCGATCAAGGCCAGGCTCTGCGCCTCCGCCTCGGTCGCGCGCACACCTTGTTGGCGTGGGCCATACATCACGTTACCGAGCACGGTCTTCCACGGAAACAGCGCAAATTCCTGAAACACCGGCCCGCGGTCTGGACCGGGGCCTGTGATCGCCTGTCCCTTCATCTTCGCCGCACCGCTGGTCGGAGTGACAAAGCCGCCGACGATGTAAAGCAGTGTCGACTTGCCGCAGCCGGACGGACCAAGGATGGAGACGAAGGCTCTCTCCTCGATCGTCAGCGAGATGTCCGAAAGCGCCACATGATCCCTGCGCGCGGAGGTCTGAAAGACCTGCGAGACGCGATCAATCTCGATGATTGCCGAAGCCGGCTCTCGTGATGTCACCGGTCTCACCCATTCGCTCGGTCTCGCAGGCACCACCGTCATCCCGTCGCTCGCCTTGCCGTAAGGCACGGACTTAGCAAGAAGCCTGCCAGACTGACGATCGTCTTCGCACCCGTGCGATACGTCATTCGAACCACGGCCATTCTGCGGGGCCTTCATGCGTCACGGCTCCGCCCGGCGCCTGCCCAACCAGTCGCGCATACTTCGCAAGCGCCCCTGCACGATGGCGCGGCGGACGTTGCTTCCAATCGCGTCGTCGCGCGCCGAGCTCACCCTCGTCGAGCAGGACGTCCATCCGCCGGTTTGCGGCATCGATCCGAATCCTGTCACCGTCGCGAACCAGCGCCAGCGGACCGCCGACAAATGCTTCCGGGGACACGTAACCGATGCACATGCCGCGGGTGGCGCCGGAGAACCGGCCGTCAGTGATCAGCGCCACCTTTTCGCCCATGCCCTGCCCATAGATCAGCGCGGTGACGCCGAGCATCTCGCGCATGCCGGGGCCGCCGACCGGCCCCTCATTGCGGATGACGAGAACCTCGCCCGCCGCGTAGGTGCGATCCCGAACCGCCTTGACGCAGGCTTCTTCATCCTCGAACACGCGCGCCACGCCTTCGAAGAACTGGCTCTTCAGTCCGGCAACCTTGATCACCGCGCCATCGGGACAGAGATTTCCCTTCAGCACCGCCACGCCGCCGTCAGGCATGATCGGCGCGCGAGCCGCATAAACCACCTCGCCATCCGGTGCGTTGGCCGCGCCGTATTCTTCAGCGAGCGTGCGGCCGGTGATGGTGATGCAGCTGCCATCGATGTGACCGCTCTGGATCAGCTCGCGGATCACCACGGCGGCGCCGCCGATGTCATAGACATCCTTTGCCGTGTATTTGCCGCCCGGCCGCAGGTTCCCAATCAGCGGCGTCCTGGCAAAGACCTCGCCGACGTCATCGATCGTGAATGCAATGCCGGCCTCGTTCGCAATCGCCGGCAGATGCAGCGCAGCGTTCGTCGAACCTCCCGTCGCCGCAACGATCGCCGCGCCGTTCTCCAGGGCTTTCCGCGTCACGATGTCGCGTGGCAGCGGCCCGCCGCGTTCCAGCATCTGCATGATCAGGCGTCCCGCCCGTCGCGAGATCTGCGCGCGTTCGGCATAGACGCCGGGCACCATCGAGACGTTGGGAATAGTCAGTCCCATCGCCTCCGAGACCATGCCCATGGTGTTCGCGGTGAATTGGCCGGCGCACGCGCCGATGGTCGGCAGGCAGGCACGCTCGATCCGCTCGAGCGTGGCGCCGTCGATCTCGCCGGTCATGAAGCTGCCGACGGCCTCATAGGAATCGAGCACCGTCAGCGTACGCCCACCGACGCGGCCCGGCAGCGAGCTGCCGCCATAGATGAAGATGGACGGCACGTTGCAGCGAACCATGCCCATCATGACGCCCGGGAGCGTCTTGTCGCATCCGCCGTATCCGATCAGCGCGTCGTAGGCCAGACCATGGACGACAGCTTCGATCGAGTCGGCGATCAGCTCGCGCGAGAACAGCGAGAACTTCATGCCCTCGTGGTTCATGCTGATGCCGTCGGATACCGACACGGTCGAGAACTCGCGCGGCGTGCCGCCGGCTTCCTCGATGCCAGTCTTGGCCGCAGCCACCTGGAAGTCGTGGGTCATGTTGCAGGGCGTCTGCTCGCCCTTCATGCTGACGACGCCCACCATCGGCTTCGCGATCGCTGCGTCGTCGAGCCCCATGGCGCGCATGAATGCGCGATGCGGGGCCCGGTCGAGGCCGTCTGTCGTTACTCGTGATCGCAGCTTCTTCATGCGTGCATCTTCATTGTGCGGCGTCCCGGATCCGGGACGCGGCTGGATCCCTGCCCGGATCGCTGGCCCGGCTATTCCAGCGGAGCGACGATGGTCGGATGCTTGAACTGCGTGACATCCAGCTTCGGCAGCATTCCGGTCTCGGCGTAGATATCCAGCATCTTCTGGATCGCGGGGAAGTTCGGTGCCGCGCCTGGATCACGGCCGAAATCATTGTCCTTGAGCAGGTAGGTCTCGAGCACCGGAACAGGCGCCTTCAGCACTTCATTGACGACCTTGAGAGTCTCCTCGCGGTTCGCCAGCGCCTTCTTCATGCCCGAGGTGATGTCGCGGACATAGGTCTTGACCAGTTCGGGGTTCTTGTCGACGAAATCCGCGCGGCAGGCTTCCAGGATATGCACGATGTTCGGCATGGCCTCCGACAGAGAGAACAGCTTCCTCGTGCCGCCCTTTGCCTCCGCGCGCGCGGCAAACGGCTGGTTCATGTTGACCGCATCGACACGGCCTTGGCGCAGCGCGTCCTCGGAGACCGCGAAACCGACCTCGACCAGCTTGATATCCTTGGCTGGATCGACGCCATTCTGCTTCAGGAGCAGATTGAACGGACCCTGGGTCCCGCCGCCGATCACGGAAATGCCGACCGTCTTGCCCTTGAGATCGGCGATGGTCTTGATCGGGGAGTCGTCCTTGACAGCCCAGTAGACCGAGAAACCGCCGGGCTTCTCGAACACGTGCTGCGCCACGATGTAGGCTTTGAGATTGCCGCCGACCACGCCATTGGCAAGCGACAGCGGTGCCTGCGTCGCGCAGTCCAGCGCGCCGGCTGCCAGGGCCTGCGTCATCGGCGCGGTGCCCTGGAATTGGGTCCATTCGATGTTGTAGGCCTTGCCGAGGTTGGGAAATTCAGCCGGGCGGCGCATCATCCAGTACTTGGATTCCTCGGCCGGGATCGTCCAGCCGACGCGGATCGTCTGTTGCGCCCATGACGGGCTTGCTCCCGCGCTCACGGCAGCTGCCGCCCCTAAAGCCAGGATCCACTTCGAAACGGTTCGCATCGTGCCCACTCCGCTGCT
This sequence comes from Bradyrhizobium dasycarpum, assembly GCF_042019905.1. Lineage (NCBI taxonomy): Bacteria > Pseudomonadati > Pseudomonadota > Alphaproteobacteria > Hyphomicrobiales > Nitrobacteraceae > Bradyrhizobium > Bradyrhizobium dasycarpum. The sequence continues at coordinate 6,893,821 of NZ_CP169574.1, read as the reverse complement.
CCGGCGCCGACGGGCGCCACCCAACCCGACCGCCTCAAATGTTTCATGGTTCAAACATTCAGGCAAGCCATGCGGGCCGGAGGGTTCTGCCGTCCGACGCGAAATGTATGATAGGTCGGCGTCGCACTGCGACAGAAAGAGGCAACCTATGGCTGATGCGAGCAAGGCAAACCCGCACGGCGCCGAGAGGCTTGGCTATCTCGGCCTCGGGCTGATGGGAACGCCGATGACCCGGCGCTTGCTCAAGGCCGGTTATCAGGTCACGGTCTGGAACCGCTCGGAGGGCAAGGCGGCTCCGCTCATCGAGGCCGGTGCCAAGCGCGCAGTCACGCCTCGCGATCTCCTGGCGAACTCGGATATCGCCTTCATGTGCGTGACGGATGCAACGGCCGTCGAGGAGGTGATCTTCGGACCGGAGGGGCTCGCCGCGGCGCCTGGTGCCGGCAAGCTCGTCGTCGATTTCTCATCGATACATCCCGATGCCGCGCGCCACCTTGCGAAGCGATTGAAAGACGCCAATGGCGCCGGCTGGATCGATGCACCGGTGTCCGGCGGGACGAAGGGCGCCGAGGAAGGCACGCTTGCGATCATGGCCGGCGGGGAAGCAGACGATATCGAACGGGTCCGGCCCTACGTGCTGGCCATGGCGCGCCGGCTCACCCATATGGGCCCGACCGGCGCCGGCCAGACCACCAAGCTCTGCAATCAGGTGATCGTCGGGTGCGCGATGGCCGTGCTGGCAGAAGCCACGCGCCTTGCCGTCAACGCCGGGATTGATGCCAATCGCCTGCCCGAAGCGCTCGCCGGCGGTTTCGCGGATTCCATTCCGCTTCAGCTGTTCGTGCCGAGGATGGTGCAAGGCATTCACTCGCCGCCGCTTGGTCACATCGCCACGATGCTCAAGGATCTCGATACGGTAGCCGATGTCGCGCAGACGACGTCGACGCCGGTGCCGATGGCCTCGCTTGCCGGACAACTTTTTCGGCTGGCCAAGGCCGCGCACGGCGCGGAAGCGGACGCGCTGGAGATCTACAAGCTTTCAGCAACAAAGCGCCAAGCTGTCGAGCCCGACCCGTAGCCCACTAGGGTCACTTCTTGCGCTCGTCGTCGGCAAGGAATCGGCCGAATGCCCCCCGCGCGAAGAGCAGCGGCTCGGTCGTGTTGTAGGTATAGGCCTCGACCGCGCCGAGAAAGATCACGTGGTCGCCGCCATAATAGCGATTTACGGATCGGCATTGAAAGTTGGCGACGCTCTCGGCAAGCACCGGCGCCCCGCCGAGGCCCGGCGTCCAGTCCACGCCGGTGAACTTGTCGTCCGAGGATTTTGCGAATTTATTCGCAAGAGCCTGCTGCGAAGCGCCGAGCACGTTGACGGTGAAATGGCTGGCGTTCTGGAAGATAGTCAGGCTCGAGGAATAGACGACGAGGCTCCACAGCACCAGCGGGGGATTCAGCGAGACCGAGGCGAACGAGTTGCACGTAAGGCCGTAAGGTTTGCCATCGGGCGCCGCGGCCGTGATGATCGTTACGCCCGTTGCATAGGTTCCGAGCGCGTTGCGAAAGTCGCGAGGATCGATTGACGAGCTGTCGCTCGCGAACTCGTTGGCGGGATCGGGCACACGGGGCTGCTGCGGCTGATCATTCATCGGCCGGCCTCACAGCGTGAGATTTTCGGACGGCAGCCCTAGCGCCACACGTCCATAATTGGTTCCGGCCGCATCGAAGTTGAACGCGAGATGCGAGTTGATCGCGTGCGCATCGCGGAACTGGCGCTGCAACACGCCGCTCGTGAACAGGCCGCGCGCCCCGCTCGCGGCGAACAGCATCGAGACCGCGTCCGTGCACAAGTTCACGGAAAAGGATCCATCGCGCCGATATCGGGTCTTGGTCGCCATATCGGCGATGTGACCGCGCCGTGCGTCCTCCATGGCTTCGAGGCATGCCGACCGCATGATCAGGCGTGCGGCGTCGATCTTCGCCGAGGCCTCCGCGATCTTGATCTGGGTGCTCTGAAAATCGCTCAGCTTGGCGCGGTTGTAGGTCGAAATGCGGTGACGTGCGACCTCGACGTAATCGTCGAGGCACGCCTGCGCGTTCCCAAGCGCAACACCCGAGAGGACGTAGGGGAACAACGAGAACACAGGCAGCGCATACAGCGGATTCGGGTTGACCCTGCTCCCCGGCGTCGGGCCGCCGGCGAGATCGCCGACAGCGACGGTCATATAGTCGGCCACGAAGGCGTCCCTGACCTCCACGTCGCAAGACCCCGTCCCGCGCAACCCCGCGACATTCCAGGTGTCCAGCACGTTGTAGTCGCCCTTGGGCAGCAGAAAGATGCGATACTCGATGCCATCCGCCTCGTCGTCGGAGTACACCACGCTTGCCAGCATGTTCCATTCACACGAGGCAACGCCGGAGGAGAACGGCCAGCTGCCGCGAAGCTGGTATCCGCCCTGCACCCGCGTGGCGCGTCCGGCAGGAAAGATGAACGAGGATGCGATCAGCACGTCCGGATCACGGCTCCAGACCAGATCCTGCGCCTTCTGCTCGAACATGCCGAGCATCCAGTGATGGCTCGCCAGATTGGCGAGATTCCAGGCGACCGACGCATCCGCTTGTCCGAGCAGCTCGGCGCAATCGACGAGGGCGACATAGTCAAGCTCTCCGCCGCCAATCCGTGCCGGTTGAAGCATTCGGAACAGGCCGGCATCGTGGAGATCCCTTTCGGTTTCCGGCGGGAGATGCCGCAGCTCCTCTGTTCGCGCCGCCCGCTCGCGTAGTCGCGGCACGAGCGCCCCAGCCTTCGCGATCATTTCCGCGTGGGCGCGTCCGCCGGCTTCCGGGCCGGCGGGCTGATCCATGCTCGGCTTTCGACCAGGCGCCATTTGTGTCCCTCGCTTTCACACATTTATGCGGCCGCCCCATCGCCAAATCAAGCCATGCAGCCGGCACCGGCCCGCAAGCCGGAGCCCAGTGCCATGGGGACCGATCGCGCGGGGCTAGCCCGTCGAAGGTTTGCTCGTGCCAAAGATTCCCTTCTGGGCAAATTCGGTGATCCGACGCTCGTCGTAACCGAGAATATTGCGCATGACGTCCTCGGTATGCTCGCCCAACAGCGGGGCGGCAACGGGATCGACTGTGCCGGTCAGGCTCATGGTAATCGGCGGCTCGATGTTGGGCACCCATTCCGCCGTCGGGTGCCGAATCCGGTTCAAGCGCTGGCGCTCGCGTGCCTCGGGCGCATTGAACCCCTCCTCGACCGTCCGGAGATAGCCGACCGGGATATTGGCCTGCTTCATCTTCGCCATCCAGCTTTCGAGCGTATCGCTGGCAAAGACCTCGGCAATGGCTGCGCGCAAGAGCTCCTTGTTCTCGGAACGGGCCTTGCGCGTGGCAAACTTGGGATCGGTGATGAGATCCGGCCGGTTCAGGACCTCGACCACGAGCCGGCGATAGAGCCGGTCGTTGGCGCAGGCCATGTAAAGTGGCCCATCTGAGGCCTCATAGACACCGACGGTTGGCGACCCGCTGGGCGAATTGCCGAAGCGGCCGGGATTTTCGCCGTTGATGAGATAAGCCATACCGTAGAAGCCGGTCATTCCCATCGCGACGTCGAACAGAGCGACTTCGACACGTTGCCCTCGGCCGAGCCTGTCGCGAGCGAGCAGCGCCAGCAGGATGGCGTTACAGGCAGACATCCCCGTCGCCATGTCCACGATGGGCGGGCCGGTACGAACCGCGGGGCCGTCGGCAAACCCGTTGAGCGACATGAAGCCGCTCTCCGCCTGCGTGATGGGATCGAAACCGGGCCGCGAGGCGAACGGTCCGGAGCGGCCGTAGGCGGAGATCGAGCAATAGACCAGCCGTGGATTGAGCGGCGCGACCGACTCATAGTCGAGTCCGAACTTCTTCATGACCCCGCTCGAGGAAGTTTTCCACGACGACGTCCGCCTTGCGGATCAGATCCAGCGCGATCTCGCGGGCTTCCGGCACGGAAAGGTCGAGCGCAATGCCGCGCTTGTTGCGGTTCAGGCTGAGATAGGCGGCGCTCTCGCCGCCGATTTCGGCGTGCTCATAGGCGCGCGTGTCGTCGCCGCCGTCGGGATTCTCGATCTTGATGACGTGCGCGCCAAAATCGGCGAGCGTCTGCGTGCAGGCCGGTCCGGCGACGACACGCGTGAAATCGATGACCAGCAGACCATCGAGCGCAGTCAGCCCTCCCGTCGCCCGCGACGGCCGTTCCGGCAATTGAGGCTTGTTGGGCATGGATGGCGCTCCCTTACATCGGCTTGTGGCCGCCGAATTTCCTGCAATAGCAAACTTAAAGCCCGGCACCGCCAGCTTCGCAAGTGCCTCGCTTGCTTTACCCCGAAACGCAGAAACGGCCCGGCAGCCATCGAGCTGCCGGGCCGTTGGACATTTCCGGGCGTATGAAGGCCACGCGCGTTGCGCAGCCGTTCTGGTTCAGAACGACACGTTCCGCATCACGGGAAACCCGCTCCGATCGATCAGCGCAGCCATTTTCGCCAATAGAGCGTATGCGACCAGGCCCAGGGCGCCTCGGGCTCGTAGAGCCGATAACCCGCACTAATAAAATTGTTGGCCGAGACCGGATTGTCCGTCGTATCGGAGACGATGCTGTCCCATCCGAGGCGCCGCGCTCGCACTTCGACAGCCCGCATCAGCCTGAGTTGAAGTCCCCGTCCCCAGTGCCGCTGCAAGACCCCGACCCGGCAGAAATATCCGCTGTTCCGCGCATGCGTCGACGGCACGACGCCGGCGAAGGCAACTGCGTCGTCATCGTGGTAGGCGATCCACCATGCCCCCGACTCGAATTGCGGCACGGCGGCCCCATCGAAGAATGTCAGCCGGTGCAACTCGCCGAGAGTCTCGGCGGTCTCGTCATCGTCCGCATCGACGATCCGAATTCTGTACATAGGATAGCCCTATTGGCAGGGATCGTCGCAACTGCGTGACCTGCGCCGCCTTGGTGGCCGAGGCTCACTTGCCCAGCGCGACCTTGACGCCGAGCCAGACCGCCCCCATCAAGCCGGTTGCGACCACCGTGATCACAGCCTTGAAGGTATAGCTCTGCGCCTGTTCCACGCTCTTTCGCCAGCGCCGCAGATGCTGGAAGTCGGCTCGGATCTCGCTGCCGACCCACTGCACGATCCACATCGTGAAAGCATCCGCTGCAGCACCGGCGCCGCCGATGTCGATGAAGGCGCGGAGCGGCAGCAGGGGATCGGCAGCCACTTTTCCGATCCGCCCCTTGGCACGCGCTTCCGACAGCAGCGGAGGCGAAATAGGCGCCCTCGAAGGCGCGGGCATACTCGCCCTCCCAGATGTGATCGTAGCGCTCCGGGTAGAGCTTCTGATCCAAGAGCCGCTCCTCCCCGAGCACATCAGGAAACCAGGGATTGTCTCGCCAGTTCGCCTTGACCACCACGGCGCCGTCGGGCCTGCGCCCGCGCAGAAAATCGTCGATCGCATCGCTCTTGCGCCGCGGATTCCAGCTCGCCCAGAGCTCGGAATCCTTGACCCGGATCGTCGGCCGCAGCAGCGCGAGGCTGCGCGCGCTCAAGCTCTGTGCCTCGTCGATCCAGGCGATGCGAAACCCCTCCAATGATTTGATCGAGTCCGCCGTGTGATCCTGAAGGCCGCGAAAGATGATGAGCCCGTCGCCCGGTGTCTGGATCTTGTCGCTGAACACCCTGAAGCCGTGACCGAGGCGGAGGCTGGCGATCTTGCCTTCGATCAGACGCTTCGACGATTGCGCCAGCGTGCGCTGCGCCTCGCGAATGCAGACCGCGAGCGTGCCGCGCTCGGCTTGGCAGGTCTCGACCAGGAGCTCGCCGAAGAAATGCGATTTCCCCGAGCCCCGCCCGCCATACACGCCCTTGTAGCGCGCAGGTTTCAGCAGCGGCTCGAAGATCTTCGCCGTCGGAATTTTGAGGATCGACAATGGATGCGCTCGCTTGCCCTAGGGCAGGCCGATGCGCCTGCGCCACGTCGCGGACCAATCTTCGTGGTCAGGGGTTTCCAGATTGTCCTTGCCGATGCGGAGTCGATGAGCCGGGTGGCCTGTTGGCCGTCTCTCCGTATCCACTCCTGACATGGGGCGGCACGCTGCCGATGGGTTGGAGGATCCTTCGCATCATATCTTCCCACGACATGTCTAACTCCATCCCAAAGAGGCAAGCCAGCACACCCGCGCCGCGGCGAAGATGGTGCTGCCTCGGCTGGCTTGCTCAACCAATGACTAACTAGGTTGCTCGCGAGAGACGCAGAGGGCGACTCTCGATCTGATAGACAGGGGAGACTCGCGTGAGAAAGCTGCCGGTCTTCAGAATTCGGCATCACGCGATGCTGGTGCTGATGCTGACCACATTCGTTTCCGATGCGATCGCACAAGAGCGGCCTGCACCGGCATTCGACAGATGGCGCCCGAAGACCGGCGCCTACGCCGAACCCGGCAAGAATTTCGAGTCGAACTGCGATGAAGGCAACGACGTGACGATCGGCGAAAGGTCGATCAGCGGTTCCGAATGGGGCTGCGATTTCAAGAAAATCACCGATTTAGGCCCAGGCTCGCTGAGGGTTGAAATGGTCTGCGACGATTACAATCTGGCGCAGAACCTCAACCCTCGCGATCCCAACTGGGCGAGCAGGCAATTCAACGAGATCATGTTCGTCAAGCGCATCGATGACGCGACAATCTCGGTCCAGAAAAGCCTGAACGGGAAGTTCAAGGACCCTCCCTGGCGTGCAGCCTATTGCCCTCTGAAAACGCAGCGCGCGCTCGCCGAGGCCACGCTGAGAGCCAAGGTGGAAGCAAAGCAGAAGGCCGAGGAAGCCAAGCGGAAGGCCGAAGTGGAACTCACTCTCAAGAGCGCTCATCCGCAGGATGGCGTCTACGCCGCGGTAGGTGCTGATTTTGACGAACGTTGCGCAAAATTCAGTGACACGGTCGTTGCATTCGCCAGGAAGTCGATCACGACGGCCTCGAATATCTGCCAGATCAGGAATACGCAGGTTCAGCTTCCCGACACGGTCAGGATCGACTCCGACTGCACGTTGCAATCCCCTCCAGGCCCTGACGCCGTCAGCGTGCAGGACCCGGACACCATTCAGGACCGCAAGAACCTGATGTTCAAGAAGATCGACGACAAGACCGTCATCCTCTGGATCATCAAGGACGGACACTTCACCGGCGATGGCCGAAAGCTGTCCTATTGCAGCGACCAGGTGCAGCGTGCCTATGCCGGACAGCGGCGGGCCGGCAAGCCGAGCAAGAACTAGGGATCATCGGAACGAAAAACCCGCGGCCAATTGCTCGGCGCGGGCTGAACCAACTCGAATTCGATGATGCCATTCTGCCAGTGTTTTGCCCGACGTGTCGAGCCGAATTTCAAAGTTTGAGTTGTCCGGCGGCTCAAGCCTTAGGGCCAGCGCCGCCGCCGCCGGCGTCGTCCGGGCGCACGATGATGCGCTCGACCCGGTGGACCGTTTCCACGACCTCTTCGCCGCTCTCGATCGGCTGCGCCGACTTGCCCCAGCCGCGATCGAGGATGGCGTTGGCCGCGGAGAGGCGCACCGCCGGCGTCGCCTCGTCATTACGCATGAGGCCGACCAGCACCTTCAGGGCGGCTTTGGTGTGGCCACGCGCGAGCAAGCGGACCTCGGTCGGCGTGCGCGCCCTGGACTTTGCCTTCACCGCCGGCGGCGGTGAAGGCTCGCCTGCGAGCTCGATGTCTTCGCTCACGACACCATCTCCCACAGCGCGATTGCGACGAGGCCCGCGAGCGCGAGCGAAATCAGATAAGCGGTCATCATCATCCTCCATGCGAAGAAAATGCGCGGCAGATCGGCCAGGCGAAGCACGATCGTTTCGGGCGCGAACCCTATCTCCGTGTCTTCCGGAGACCGCAGCGGCGCGGGCCATCGGCCCCGGCGCCGCAGGCCGGCACGTTCGCGCGTGCACGGCCAGCAATGGTTCGGACGGCGGCGCGCCGATCGGCGCTCCAGGTTTGTCGAGTGCGTGGCCGGATGCGCGGCCACCGTCCGATTCTGCAACCGAGACGAAAAAACCCGCGGCGGATGATGTCCGCGCGGGTCAACCAAACTCGTCTCGATGATGTCATTCTGCCGGTGTTTTGCCCGACATGTCAAACGAACCAATACGCCGCGCCGAAGTTGGTCAGTCGGGAGGACCGTCATGACACCCAGGACAGATCGCAAGCCGCGCTGCGAGGCCAATCCACGCGGCGAAACCAAGCCGCGCAGCGAAGTCGAGCCGCGTCGCGACAAGGAGCGCGCACCGGACCGGCCCGTCATCGGAGAGTCCGGCGAGAGCGCCGACGGCGGCCGCGACCTCGCGCGCGGCGAAGGCGGCGCGATCGATCTTCCGGCGAGGCCGGGCGATTTGTCGAAGGACGACTAGGCGGGCCGGAACTTACGCGACGAGAGGCGCGTTGACGTCTTGGTTGGAGGGAACGTTGATGAGTCACACTGTCCTGGTTGTTGACGACGATCCCCCCGTCCTCGAGACCATCGTGGCCATGCTCGAGGATCTCGGCTGCGAGGTGATCAGCGCCAGGAGCGGCCCGGATGCACTGGAGCGGCTCAGGGAGAACCGCGATATTTCGGTCCTCATCACCGACATCAACATGCCCGGCATGGACGGTCATGAACTGGCCGAGCTGGCGCGGCGCCTCCGCCCCGAGCTGAAGATGCTGCAATTGTCCGGGCGGGAGCCTCCGGCGCGGCGGCCTGCCGATGATCAGGAAGCCGTTCTCGTTCGATGAGCTCGCCGACGTCCTGCAGCGAACCGCGGGCATTCACTGACCGCAAGTCCAACAAAAAAGTCCAATAAAAAACCCGCAGCGGACGGCTTCCGCGCGGGCTGAACTCAATTCTTTCGATGATGCCACTATGCCGGTGTTTTGCCCGACGTGACAACGCGGCGAACGCGGAAGAGAAAGCCCCTCCTCCCAGCTCAATATGTGGTGCGCAACGGGCTTGCTTCAAGTCCCCGTCTCTGCCGTAGAACCCCCGACCCAACGAACATCCAAAGCCACCAGCCGAGGGGGTCAACATGCCTGTCCTGCTTCCGACGTCCCGTTCACGCCGCAGCGCCCAGGGCGCCGACGCTGCAATGGCACCGCCGAAAGACCATGCCGTCGTGATCGCCGGCGGCGGACCGACCGGCTTGATGCTGGCCGTCGAGCTCGCGCTCGCCGGTGTCGACGTCGCCGTGGTCGAGCGGCGTCCCGACCAGACGATCGTCGAGACGCGCGCCGGCGGCCTGCACGCCCGCACCATCGAGATGCTCGATCAGCGCGGCATTGCCGACCGCTTCCTGCGCGAAGGTGAGATTCTCCAGCTCGCCGGCTTTGCCTGGACCCGGCTCGACATCAGCGATCTCCCCACACGGCACCCTTACGGGCTCAAGCTGCGGCAGGAGCGCATCGAGGCCATCCTGGCCGATTGGGCCGCGGAGCTCGCGGTCACGTTCTATCGCAATCGCGAGGTGACGGGCTTTGCGCAGGACGAAACCGGCGTCGAGGTCACGCTGTCCGACGGCCGGAGCCTGCGTGCAGACTATCTGGTCGGCTGCGACGGCGGCCGCAGCCTGGTGCGCAAGGCAGCCAGCATCGCATTCCCCGGCACCTCACCGACGCTTGTCAACCTCATGGCCGAGGTCGAGCTGAGCGAAGAGCCGCAATTCGGCCTGCGTCACGATGCGCTCGGCTTTCACGGCCTCAGCAAGACCGAGAGCGGCCGCGTGCTGGCCGTGTTGACCGAAGCAACATGTGCTGCGACCGGCGAGCCGAGCTTGCGCGATCTCAGCGAGGCCCTTAGCGCCGTCTACGGCACCGACTTCGGGGTGCACAGCCCGGCGTGGATCTCCCGCTTCACCGATGCGGCGCGGCAGGCCGCCTGCTATCGCAAGGACCGCGTGCTGCTCGCCGGCGATGCCGCCCATATCCATCATTCCGTCGGCGGACAGGGCCTCAATTTGGGTGTCCAGGACGCGGTCAATCTCGGCTGGAAGCTGGCGCAGGTGGTCAAGGGCCTTGCGCCGGACAGCCTGCTCGACAGCTACCACGCCGAGCGCCATCCGGTGGCCGCGCGCGTGTTGAAGAACACGAGGGCGCAGATCGCCCTGCTCCGCCGCGGCGATGACGGCCGCAAGGCCGCGCGCGAGGCAATGGCCGAGCTGCTCGCGATGGACGAGCCGCGCCGGCGCTTCGGCGCGATGATGAGCGGGCTCGACATCGCCTACGATCTCGGCGAAGGCCACGCGCTGCTCGGCCGGCGCATGCCCGATCTCGAGCTGAGCATCGCGGGGCGGAAGCTGCGACTGTTCACGCTGCTGCATCGCGCGCGCGGCGTGCTGCTCAATTTCGGCGAGGAAGGCGGCATTGACGTGGCGCCCTGGAAGAATCGGATCGATGTCGTCGACGCCGGCCATGACGGGCCGTGGGAGCTTCCGGTGATCGGTCGGGTTACCGCGCCGGGCGCCGTGCTGGTGCGGCCCGACGGGCACGTGGCCTGGGTGGGAGACGGGAGCCAGCGCGGGCTTGCGGAGGCGTTGACGAGGTGGTTTGGACCGGGTGGCGCGTAGAGCACAACGTGGCAGCTGCTCGAAATAAAGAAAGCCCGCGGCATCCCGCGGGCTCGATCCGAACTCTTCCGATGATGCTATTCTGCCGGTGTTTTGCCCGACGTGTCAAACGATCGATCTGATCGGCGTCGACCGCCCCGTACGGTCCTCACCGCGGTGGGAGCAACGGCCGTATCCAGCGCGAGAACCACTCCTCGGCCTCCTTCTGCGGGCCGCTTCGTCCCTCCACTCCGAAGATGGGAGGTGGAATGAGGTAGCTCGGCTCGTCGGCGAAGGTAGCGATGGGCCTGCTCGGCTCCGGTTGCCCGCTGTTTGCAGATGACACGGCCCAATTGCCAAATCGCGCGTCGAATTGCGTGGAAGGCAGATGCGGGACCGGCGCACTGCCCGACGTGAATACGCTGCCCGCGTTGGACTCGTTGACCCGAGCGAGATGCCGAACGCCTTCAGACGCGACTGATGCGGTTGAACGCGAGGCCCCTGCTTGAAGCGCTTGCGGCTGCTGAGTTGGTCCCTCAGAGATCTCGTCCTGATTTTCGCGGTGGTCCACTATTGAGGGCGTTGCGATCGCCTCGGCATCTTCATTCCCCCGAGGACCCGCACTTAAGCCGCCAGTGTAGCTGCTCGTCTGGTCGCGATTGAATGGATCATATGGAGGCGCCCCGGTGGAGAACACTCCTCCGCCGTCAGTCCCGGCAGTTGCCAGCGTCGGTGCGCCAGCAGCTAGCCCAGCGACTCCAATCCGAGCCCAGACAGGCGAAAATTGCGGCGCCAACACCGCAGCTGCGGCAAGTCCCGCTCCCATGTAGAGGCCAGCCGGCGGCGTGGCATGAGACGGAGCGGCCGGGTCCAATATCGGGGAGCGTTCGGAGAATGGAAGTGGCCAACCAGTTGCTGGATCAAACTTGAGTACCAAAGGATCCTCAGCCACCACGGTGGTGGGAGGTAGTTGTCCGATCCTTGAGGATTGATCGCCGGAAATCCCGGCAACCCATACGTGAGAAGCGGATTGCCAGGCGTAAATCCTTCCGGTTCGTTCAATCCCTCAAGCGAAGGAGGAATAAAGCCTGGCAGACGAGCATTGACGAAGGGCGGCACGAGGCCCGGAAGATCGGGGACAGGTCCGACGTTGGTAAACTGCAGCGAGATTGGAGAACCGTTCGGCAAACGCTTCAGGATCTCGATCCTCTCTGCCATGCTGAGACCGCTGGTCGGAGACAGAAGCGGAAAATCCAAGGCCGCGTCCGCGCGACCAGCAGCGAGGAATTGGTCGACTGTCTCCTGCATCTGCTGGATCTGCGTTTGATTATCGGCAGCATATTTTCGCCAGTTGTCGAACCATTGCTTGCTCACCGCATTTGCATTTTCTGGCGTCATCCCCGTCGGGGTATTGGCAAAAAGATGACCGTTCGCCAGCGCGTACTTGGCAGCCGCCACAAGTGCGTTCACGTCCGAAACCAGCTCATCGAGCTCACGCGCGTCACCCGCGAGAGCCGCTGCGTACCTCGGAGATTTTTCCACCTGCTTTATGTATTCGCCGAACCCACCATGATACTCCCCGAGATGACCGCCAGTATGAGGGCTCGCATTCAGATCGGTGGCCACCCCTGGGTGGAGGGTAAATTCATACGATTTCTGATTGCGTCAACTTCGAACCGCCCACGTAAGAAGCGGATGGCCGGGTGGCCGGCGAAATGCTGAAGTAAAATGTGGTGATTATGAAACATGAAATTGCGGCTCCTGCCGTGCGCAAGCATCCGAGCTGCTGCCTGAATTGCAGCCGGCGTTTCTGGTTTGAATGCTGTTTTGTTGGCCAGCGGGACTACCGGCTGGATTTGCGCGTCGTATCGGTACAGTCGCGCCGGAAAAAACGTTGTGGCGAAGCTGCTGCCGACATCGGCGTCTATCGGAAGAGTTCCGGATGGCGGAGGTTTGGCTACATCACGAAGATCGGCAGAAGACTCCGCGCCGATAACGCGCAAGGACCTCGAACGCGGACGATTTCACGTGCGTTGATAGATTATTGATAGATTATTGAGTCTCAGGAGACTTTCGCAAGAAAGCGACGGCCAGGGTCAACCCCAATTGATGTAAGGATTTCCAAATCTTAGGCCTTTCAGGCCGGCAGCCTTGCAGGCGTCTTTCATTGCTTGATCACATATAACCTGGTTCAAAAAGCGGGCTCGGAAGACATGAGCCGCACCGATGACCTCTTCACGAAAAACGTAGCTGGAATCCATCGCCATCCTGTTGTACCGCCTGAAGTCAGTTCCATCGTCCAGGACTTTGAAGTTCGACTTGTCCTCATCGATGACGTCGAGCTCACGGACGATGTCGCAGAGCCAATATACCGGTGCTTCTCCCCTCAGCGACCGCGTCTCGCATCTCAGAAAAGCAACCCCCTCTCTATCCACCGTCTCGAGAACGTGCTTCATCCGATCCGACACGAGCCAAAAGTCGTCAAATGGCTCCCAGTCGGCCGGCGGCCGTCCGAGAGATCTAGAGATCAGCAGCCGCGGCGTTTCCAAGAGCGGAGGAAAGCTTCGTTTGCCACGTGGTGAATACATCACGGGGCCAACGCCCAAGGCGTCGAAATTTTCCATGTTCCAACCGGGCGCCGTGCTAATTCTATTCCGTTCGAACTTATAGAGCTTCAACGCCTTTTTCTTTCGTTCTCCAAGTCCTGACACGGGCATCTTTTGTCGGCTCCCATCACCTATCGCGCGGCTCACGGCGCTTTCTCAGAGCTTGAAAACCCTCAAACGAACTTCTTTTGGCGCATGAGCTTCAGTTGGGAAAAAGACTTCGGCGCAAAAATCAAGCCCGCGGCTTCCCGCGAGCTTGATCGGGCTGTCTCGATGATGCCATTCTGCCGGTGTTTTGCCCGACGTGTCAAACGATCGAACTCGAGCAATGACTCTGGCGGCAAGTACCGATCCTAAGTCGCTCTCGACGTCACTGCACGAACTCATCCACACAGTAAAACACCGGCATCCCGCCAAACGCCTCGGAGTTCTGGTGACGCACCAGGATTCGCTCGCTCGCGCTGGCCCCGATCGTGTCGCCGTCCTTCACGACGCTGCCGTGCTCGATGAGATACGCGGCAAGGCCGGCCACCTTGTCGAACAACGCGGGCAGCGTGAGCTTGGCCGTGACGAACTCGATCTCGCGGCCGACGAAGGCGGACAATCCCACCGTGACCGCACCGATCCTGGCGCCGGACCGGAACGGAAGAATGTCGACCCAGAGCGTGAAGGGATAGTCGGGGAACGGTGCGAAAGCATCGCGGGACGTCTCGAGCCAGAGCTCGGCGGGCCGCGCGACCCGGCCGGCCCACACGACGCCGCAGGCTTCCGGCATCATCGCGATCAAAGCCCCGATCACCGCGGTCGTGATGCGTGCGGAGACCAGCGGCTGCTCGCTCTTTCCGAGCGTCGATACGATCAGATGACCGCGATGCCGCCCCGCCACGGCCTTGCTCTCCGGCCAATTCGTGGCGGCCCGCGCCCACAGCCCCTGGTCGTGCGGGATGGGCGCCGGCATCGGCATGACGGCGACGAGCTCGTTGCCGCAGCGGATGAGCGGCGAATTGGCCTGGGTCTGCTGCGGAGGTCCGTCCCCGATCGCCTCGGTTGCCAAATCCGGATGCCGGGCGTGAAGGACCCTGGCGACCGCCGACATGTCCGGCGTCACCGGATCGTCCAACAAAACAAAAGCGAGAAGCGAGCTACTCATCGACTGCCCCGCAGAAAAATTCAGAGCCAAATTCAGAGCCAAGACCGATTCAACGGTGTTCGCCCAGAGGTTGAAGCATTTTAGTTTATTAGAACAAAGAGAGAACGATGTCAATCGACGTTTGATGGGAGCGCAAATGGGATCTCGGCCACGCAGGAAACGGCCCGTGGTGCGCGCTGACCAGCGCGGGCGTTGCCGCGCATGGTTCAGCGTTTCGCCTCCGACTCGTCCTTGTTGTCCTTGTTTGCATCGCGAAAAAAGTTTGGCGGCGGCTGCTGCAGTGGCTCGCGGCATTCGCGCACGCGCTGGCAGAGATGAGCGCACGTATCGATGCGCACTCAAATTGAGTAAGTCGCTCAACAGGCTCAGCCTTTCCGTCGAAATTTAATCTGCGCACGTATCAAAAGATACAGACTCCCCGCTGCGGCAGGCGTAGCCTTCAGGCATACCGGAAGACCCGTGGCACGAGATCGGTGATGAGAACACCGGTTCGCGCTCCCGCCTCCCCTCGAACAAGGGACATGCGCCATGCTGACGCGTCGCCGTTTCAAACAAACGAGAACACTGACCGAACGCCTCGCGGACGAAGCCGCGCGATGCCGCGACGAAGCGCGCGCTCGCGCCGGGACGCCGCCGCGAGATGCTGCTGCGCCGGGCCCGGCAGGACGAGACCGCCATGCAGATCGAGGCCTGGCTGCGCTCGCCCGGCCTGAGGGCGCCGACATGAGTCATCAATATCGCGCTTATCTCGTCGGCGAGAACGGCGTCTTCCGCTCGGCCGAAGCCTTCGAAGCGGCGTCCGACGATTCCGCCCTCGCCTTCGCGCGGCAATTCACGCGGCACGGCAAGGTCGAGGTGTGGCAGCTGGGCCGCAAGATCGCCGTGCTCGAGTCCGAGCAATCCTGGCCGCCACCGCCGCAGCAATCGCGACCGACACTGACGCGTCAATGATGGTGTGACTGCGGTCGCGCGTCGAACGTCTCAATCGCGACGCTACATGTCACCTGCATGACAGGCCCGCTGGCGTCGCGAACCTCGATTGCCATCCTCCGCCTGACGCCGGTTGCCGGCGCGGAAATAATGGCGTCGCGGGCCATGTCGCCGACCGACTTGGCGGCCTCGCCCTGAACCGCGCGCATGCTGGACAGTTCCAGCCCCTCCTCGTCGATCGCCGTGCCGAGCTCGTCATGTAAGTCGAAGTAATATCGCGGCATGTGTGTATTCCCTTTGCCCTAACAGGTCGAGAAGCAGGCAAAGGTTGCAAACGAGGAGAAACATTCCGTTCGACCCGATGGGTCCGGGGACTCCTGCCGCATCGACCGGCCGAGAGAAAGCCGGCCCGCTGACGCCAGTCTCCTACTCTTCCGCGAGCTTGCGCTCGATATAGGCGTCCACCGTCTCGGCGAACGAGCGCTGCACGCCGACCGCGACATCATGCTGGTCGAGTGCGTCGCGCTGGAGCACGCGCAGGCCGCGCCCGCGGGCGCTGATAGGCGCCGTGTTCAGATACTGATCGATGGCGCCCTTGGCGAGCAGGATGGCCTTGGGATCGCCCCTGGCGATCAGGAGCCGGAGCAGGCTCTGGCATTCGGCCAAACCGGGCATGGGTTTGCTTCTCACCTCTGCTGCGATTTCGGCTTCGGCCGCCGCACCGGCTGGGTGTGGGTGCCGAACAGCGCCAGCAGGAACGCGACTTCTTCTTTCGAACCGATCTGGATCATGATGATCTCCTTTTCGCTCCGTTGGTCGAGGTCCGGTCGCACGGAGTTCAGGACAATCGGGTTTCAGCATTGTTTCAGGCGTGTTTCGTCAGATCCTGACGCTGATGCCCCGCCTGCTTGTGTTCACAAATGAACCTGGGCAACGCCCTCAGGGAGCCCCTGCCCCGCGCTTCGCTGTTCCTTAACGGGTGCGCCATAACGTCCGCGCAGGTGAAGGGCTGCAGGAGACTTGCAAGATGGGCGTGACGTGCGCCGGATGCGCTGACGGGGCGGAGTTGCCATTCGAGTTCAAGATGGCATACCAGCCGATCGTCGACGTCGCCGAGAACAGGATCTGGGGCTACGAGGCGCTGGTGCGTGGCCCCAGCGGCGAGAGCGCGCACAGCGTGCTCAGCCAGCTCACGGACAAGGAGCTTTACCGCTTCGACCAGGCCGCCCGCGTGATGGCGATCGAAACCGCCGGCCGGCTGTTTGCCGATCCGCGCGCGCGGCTCTCGATCAACTTCATGCCGAACGCCGTGTACGAGCCGCGCGCCTGCATCCGGAATTCGCTGGAAGCGGCGCGCCGCGAGAATTTTCCCGCCTCCAACTTGATGTTCGAGTTCACCGAGAACGAGCGGGTGATCGACCCCGCGCATATCGAGAACATCGTGCGCACCTACAAGTCGCTCGGCTTCTGGACGGCGCTGGATGATTTCGGCGCCGGCTATGCCGGCCTCGGCCTGCTCGCCCGGCTGCAGCCGAACCTGATCAAGATCGACATGGAGCTGCTGCGCGACATCCATCGCAGCCGGCCCAAGCAGGTCATCGTCGCAGGCCTGGCGCAAATCGCGCGCGAGCTTGAGATCACGGTTCTGGCCGAGGGCGTCGAGAACGAGGCCGAGCTCATCACCCTGCGCGCCGCCGGCATCGCGCTGTTTCAAGGTTATTATTTCGCCAGGCCCGCCCTGATGTCGCTGCCGGCGGTGCGGGGATTCGAACGGATCGACGTCTCGCTCGCTGGGTAACGCACTGTCCTGCCTGAGCCGCTCAATCAGTCAAACGCCCGCGCGGATCGCTCCACGCGGGCTTTCGTTTGCCGCTGGCGCGGCTCCTCGAACCGCGCGGCGCCGAGGGGCTCGGCGTCGATCGTCTCAATGCATCCTCAGTTCGAGCTGCAGACCTTGACGGTCTTCATGCCGGCCTCGGCCTCAGACCTGGTCTTGTAGACCGTGTCGCCGCTGACGACCGTCGTTTCGGTGGTGGTCGGCTTTGACTCCGTGATCGTGCACTTCTTGGTCTTGACGTCCTGCACCACGTAGAACGACTGCGCGAACGCCGGCGCGGCAAACGAGGTCAGCACGGCAGCGGCAATGATGGTCTTGATGTTCATCGTATTCTCCTCCAGTGGCCCGGTGATCGGACCTGTTTTCTTTAAACTTCAAAAATTGCCACTTGTTCCCGGTCGGGACCCGAACCAACGGCCGGGGCCTGCGTTGACGCACGACCCTGGAGGCTTCGATGCTGGATGTGAGACTTATGACGACGTCGCTGGCGATGCTGACGGCCCTGATGTCCGTGGCGCTGGCCGAGCCGACCAAGGATCAGGGGCAGGCTGAGGCTCGTCCGATCCGCGTCATCCTGCCGGCACCTTGGGAGCCCGCCCCGACGCAGGCCGAAGCTCCGCCGGCGAAGTGAGGCCGAGCTTCTCGGCACTCGCGTTCCAATCTGTTGAACCCGCGCAAGGTCGCCCCGCACGTCCGCGCTATCGAACCCCGGCGCAGCTCATCTGCCGCGCTTCGCAGTGACGGAGCGCAAGCTGATGCCGTGCTGCCAGGCACGCCCCCTCACGGCCGCCTCGCTGCGATCGAGCTCGAGCGCGATCTCGTCGGGCCGCGCGCCCGCTTCAGCCATGGCTTTCAGCCGCTCATGCTCTTCCACTGTCCACCTCTTCAACAATGGATAGCGTGATTGCATGGTCGCGCTGCCCCGCCCGCTGTGAGAGCGAAGATAATCGGTCGCCGGAAGCGAAGTTCCTCCGAATGGCGTGGCGATCGTTGCGCGCGCCCTCACCTGCGCGAACGGCACTCGCAGCTTCGCACGAAGGCAACCAATTTGAATCTGACGTGTTGTCGCCGGCACATTCACCGCCGGAGAACAAAACAATGAGACGTCTTACCGCACTCGTCACAACCTTGCTGATGCTCGCATCGGTGCCCGCGGGCGCCCAATCGCCGCCCGCCCAAAGCGGACCGGGCAACAACGCCGTCAACAGCTCGGACCAGAACAATTCCAACAAGCCGGTCGAGGGCCGCAACAGCTTCACCGAGGGGCAGGCGAAATCGCGGATCGAGGGCGCCGGCTATTCCAACGTGTCCGGATTGCACAAGGACGACCAGGGCGTCTGGCGCGGCAAGGCCGACAAGGCCGGCAGCAAGACCGACGTCAGCCTGGACTTCCAGGGCAACGTGAACCCCGCCAAGTAAGGAATCATGCACATGACCGCCACCATCTCCCGCCTTTACGACTCTTATGCCGATGCCGAGCGCGCCGTGACCCGGCTCGAAGCAGCCGGCGTGCCGCACTCCGACATCAGCATCGTCGCCAACAATTCCGACAATTGGTACGGCTCCCGCTCCGGCAAGGTCGATCGTGACCGTGATGGCGTCGACGACCGCGCCGAAGGCGCCGGCACCGGTGCCGGCATCGGCGCCGGCCTCGGCGGCGCGGCGGGCCTGCTCGCCGGTCTCGGCCTGCTCGCCATCCCCGGCCTCGGGCCGGTCGTCGCGGCAGGATGGCTCGCCTCGATGGCGGCCGGCGCAGCCGCCGGTGCGGCCACGGGCGGAATCGTCGGCGCCTTGACCGAAGCCGGCGTCTCCAAGGAAGAGGCCTCGCGCTATGCCGAGGGCGTTCGCCGCGGCGGCACGCTGGTGTCAGCGCGGGTGCCTGACCAGGACCGCGCGCGGCTCGATGCGCTCCTCAACGAGCGAGCCGTGAACCTGCAGGACCGCAGCGCGGCCTGGCAGAAGAGCGGCTGGACCGACTTCGATGCGGCAAGCCCGCCGCTGTCGCCGGAGGACATCGGCCGCGAGCGCGAGCTCTACGGCGCGGGTACGCGGCGATAAGCGCTCGGCAAGCAAGATACGGCAAAGGCCCCGCAATGCGGGGCCTTTTTCATGAGCGCGATCCATTGCCCATCGGGACAAACCGGAAATCGCGCCAAATTTAGCCAAATCCGGCGCATCGGATTTGGCGGAATGAAAGCTCCTCGCGCCATGCTGAAGCGTGCCGCTCGCTCTCTTTGCGCCGGCGCGCCGTCTGAAGAGCTTCGGAGAGATCACCCATGTACTACGTCGCCGCTGCATTGCTGGTGCTGTCGGGACTGTTCTATTCGGCGAGCCATCACGAGATCGGCTCGTTCGGCGTCACTATGTGCACCTATGGCGGTGCATTCTGCGACAACCCGCTGATCGTCTTTTCCGGCGCGGCGCTGGCGGCGGCCTGGGGCATGTTCGTCAGCATCAAGTAGCGCGGCGGCGCAGCACCTCCCGTCGCGACCGCTTCGAGACTCCGCCTGAACGCGATGGACTCGCCCAAGCGACCAGCGGTTGAGAAGGCTTGCGATGATGACAATCTACACGTGTTTTGCCCGGCGGTCAAGTTGAATTAGCATTTTCAGAAACGGCGGATCCCCTGCTCAGGATGGAACCTATGTTCCGTTCTTAGCATTTGCTCTGGAAACACCGTCCGATCGAGGTCCCCCTTCCATGAGCGACAGCGCCCTCACCCCGACGAAATCCGCGCCGACGCTTCTTCAACGGCTGGGGCCGGGCCTGGTCACCGGCGCTGCCGACGACGATCCCTCGGGCATCGCCACCTATTCGCAGGCCGGCGCGCAATTCGGCTACGGCCTGTTGTGGACGGTGTTTCTCACCACGCCGTTCATGATCGCCATCCAGCTCGTCAGCGCGCGGATCGGCCGCGTCACCGGCAAGGGGCTCGCCGCCAACGTCATGCAGATCGCGCCGCGCTGGGCGGTGCTGGGCCTCGTCGCCATGCTGGTGGCCGCCAACACCTTCAACATCGCCGCCGATATCGCCGCGATGGCCGAGGCGCTGTCGCTCGTGATCGGCGGGCTCAACCACGAGCACGCGCTGATCTTCGCGGCGGGCTCGACCCTGCTCCAGGTCTTCCTGCCCTATCGCCGCTATTCGCCGGTGCTGAAATTTCTCACCCTGGCGCTGTTCGCCTATGTCGCGACCGCCTTCACCGTGAAGATCCCCTGGAGCACGGCGCTGCTCGCCGCGGTGTGGCCCAAGGCCCATGTCAGCGCCGATTATTTCCTCATGGTCGTCGCCGTGCTCGGCACCACGATCAGCCCTTATCTGTTCTTCTGGCAGGCCTCGCAGGAGGTCGAGGAGATGAACCAGGGCACGCGCGACAAGCCGCTGCGCGAGCTCAAGCGCGGCGGCCGTCCGGAGCTTGACCGCATCAAGACCGACACCATCTCCGGCATGCTGCTGTCCAACGGCATCGCCTTCTTCATCATTCTGACCACCGCGTCGGTGCTGCACGCCAACGGCGTCACCAACATCGATTCGGCGACGCAAGCGGCCGAGGCGCTGCGACCGCTCGCCGGGGACTTCACCTTCGCATTGTTCGCGCTTGGCATCATCGGCACGGGTCTGCTCGCGATCCCGGTGCTGGCGGGCTCGGCCGCTTACGGCGTTGCGGAGATTTTCGGCTGGCGCGCCACGCTGGAGGCCAAGCCGGACGAAGCGGCCGGCTTCTACACCATCATCGCCGCGGCGACCCTCATCGGCTTCGGCCTCGGCTTCACGGGGATCGACTCCATCCACATGCTGGTGTGGAGCGCGGTGCTGAACGGCATCGTCGCGGTCCCCATCATGGCGATGATGATGCTGATCGTCTCGAGCCGCGCGATCATGGGCCGCTTCAGGGCAAGGCCGTCGCTGATCGCGCTGGGCTGGATCGGCACCGCGCTGATGGCGCTGGCCGTCCTCGCCTTGCTCGGCTCATCGGCGATCGGCTGACGCGACCGAGCGGCGCGAGGGCGAGCAGCGGTCTTTGAATTACGCTCGCAAGGACTGACGAGATTACGGCGTCACGGGATTGACGACAGGGGACGTATTGGGCCCCGGTCGGGCCGGCTCGATCGGCGATTTCGGAGTGGTCGGAAGCACCTTGGCTCCGGCGGCCCGTGCCGCTTCGCCCGTGGTCGCATACATCGCAACATGGGCCGGCTGGGTCTTGGCACGATTCCACGGGCCGTGATCGACGATCAGCATCGCCGCAATCGCCAGGCCGGCCACGACCAACGCGATCACCCCGGGATGGCGGAGGGCGGTAGAGATCGAACTGCCAAAGCGACCGCTTTTCATCATGGGATCCGCTGATTGTCCTGTGGCAGGCTAACTCAAAAGCGCCCCTCCCGGTTCCCTGGCGCCGTCAACCTGGTTCCGCTCGACATTGCGCCGCGGCGTCGCGCTGCTGCACGTTTCGAGCAATTAGGATGTTTGATGTTTCAAGTCAGCAAATCATGAGACCCAGGTAGCATGCCGGGATGCGGACCATGATGGCCCAGCGGCACCACGTGTTCGTCCGGAACGTGAGAGACCATTTCGACGATCGCCCTGAGGCCTTCCTGACCGAGCGCGGCGTGCGGGTTGTGATGGTCTTGAGGCTCGACGGACCCGACGAACGTTGCCGCAGCTGCCTCGCCATCGAAGCGGAATACTGGCTGTTGATTGGCGCCGCCAGGCTCGCTCGCAGCTTTTGCCGGCTGCGCGGGTTCTGATCCGCCTCCACCTGAATGCGCAACCTTTTGCGGTTTGCCATGGTCGTTGTTGCCGTCGGTTGCGACGCGCTCGTCTGCGTCCGCTCCTTTGGCCGGAGATGAATGGTCCGATTTGCTGCGACCGGCGCCGCCGGGTTCTGTTGCCGCCGCTACTCCTTGCGGACCATCCAAAGCCCGGGAATGGTGGTCGTCGTCCTTCCCGGCATTGCTGTGCGGGTCGGGCTTGGCCTCGGCCATCTCGGCGGCTGCCGCCTTTGAGGATTCCGCCTTCGCAGCATGCTGAGATTTTCCGTGGTCAGTGTTGCCTTGCATTGCGCCGCGCTCGCCTGCTTCCGCTGCTTTGCCGGAAGCCGAGTGGCCCGAATTGCCGTGGTCGGCGGCGCTTGGCTGTGGCGCGTTGGTCCCCCCGGGGAATTGTCCGCAACCTGGGAATGATGCTCCTTGTCCTTCCCAGGGCCATCATGGGATTTGGAGTCCGCTTCGGTCTTCTCCGCGACCCTTTCCGGTCCCGGGTCCGAAGCGTGATCGGAATTGCCACGGCTGACGCCGTCGGCCGTTTGGAGACCCGGTGGCACCATCTCGTTCTGCGTGGTCGACGGAGCGCGGGCGTTCGCCGGCTCACTCTTCGAGGTGGGATTTTCGACTGTCGGAGGCGTCCCACCATGACCAGCCACGATCGGTGATGCGGAGGCGGAGGCGCTGGACTCTCCGGCGCTGTCCTCCGTCCTATCTGTCGGGGCGCGCGTGAAGGCGCTGGACTTTGCCGGCGTCCCGGAGCCTGTCCCAACGCGTGCGAATTGGAAGCTCGAATTGTCGTCTGCCAAGGGACTCCAAACCGCGCCAAGTGCACTCCCGCTCCCATGGATGCTGTCCGTACTGGAAGCAGTCTCATCGCTTGCCGTCGCGGATATCAGCGCTTGTTCGAGCTGCTCCAGCGTGACCGCGACAACCGCGCCATCTGATTGGTGAACGACATCCAGGTCCGCGACGGATACGATTCCCTGCAGATGGATTTCCAGCAGGCCGCGATCCCCGATCTCGAGGATATGGTCGGTCGGATTGACATAGACGATCGTCTGGTTGCTTGCGGGATCGTAGATCCAGGCCAGGGTATGTGGCGGTATGAATTTGGCAGCCGCCGTCAGATGCAAGTAAGCAAGTGCCCCGAAAGCCGCCAGGTTGAGCCTGTCCGGTTCGGCTACGACATCCGCCGAGTCGGAAGAGCTGGACTTCGAATCGGACGTGCCGCGATGAACAACGTTCTCGACGTTGCCGTCCATCAGTTGATCGCGGCGATCGCCGCCGGGGCTGGCAGGGTCGCCAGGATTCAACACGCCATCAATTCTGTGGCCATTGTCTCCTTGGCCAATGTCGGCTGCGGCGCCCCGGTCCGTTTCCCCCTGAACGCCTTGGTGAGCCAGGTCACCGCTTCCGGTCACAGGGCCGGAAGGCCGGCCATCATCGTGCGGAAGGAAACGGGGGCTGAGTTCTCAGCGCGATCGGCGTCGACATGCGTGATCGCGGCGAGCTTTATGGTCGCATCGTCTCCGGTGCCGGTCAGGAAGCTGTCGATCGATGCCTGATCTAGCTCATGCGCCTGCGCGGCAAGATGGGGATCATTGAGGGCGTAGATCAACGCGCCGGCGAGAGCGGCGAAGGTGCCATAGCCTCCGGGGATCGACGTTGGATGGAAAGCCGACCGCGGAAGGTGATTTTCCGCGGCAAGGTCACCTGCGGTCGGAATGTCGTTGGCTTCTCGCTGCAAGAGCGCAGCAAGACTTGGCGCGCCGGATCCGACAGCAGCGCCATCTTTCCACGGTCGCGAACCCAGGAATTGCTCCGCCGCACGCAGCGCTTCCATCGCCGGCGCGGGATTCGTGGCTTGGCTGGCTTTGGCAAGCAAGTCCCTCGCAGTGAGCGGGGACGTCTCGCCGGATTCCGAGACGATGAGGCGCTGGAGGAGGGCCTTCTTCCAGACCTCATATCCGGCCTGCTCGGCCGTCTGGCCTGGGCCATCGTCGTTCGCCAACATGTCGTTCGCGTCCGACGCCTTGAGTTCGTCCGCAATCGCGAACGCCAGAAAGGCCAGTGCGAGCGCGCTGAAGCCGGAGGTGCGCTGCAACCATGAGATGGTCGCAAGCACCGTTCTGTTGGTGATCTCCAGCTTTTGGAAGATGTTGTGCAGGTGGACCTTGACTGTCCCCTGGGAAACGTCGAGCCGGCGCGCGATCTCCTTGTTCGACATCCCTTCAGCGACCAGTCGGACGATCTGACGTTCTCGCGGCGTCAATAGCTCCAGCATCTTTTCGAGCTTGCTGCCGCCGTCATCGTCCTTGCCGGTGGGCGCGAGATCGGTCTGCTCCAGCGACACGCCGCTCTTCGCCATCAGCCGCAACGATCGCAGCATGGTTCCGGGAGCGGCATATTTCGAGATTGCGCTGCAGGTGCCCGCGGCAATCGCCGCGGTCAGAGCGTGGTCGGCGTCGGATTCGGTAAAGAACACCAGGCGCGTCGAAAGCTTCTCGGCTTTCGCGATCGCGAGGATGTCGGACGCCGTCAGGTCCGGCAAGGTATCGGCAATGAGCGCGACGTCGGGCGACAGAGTCCGGATGGCCTCGAGGCAGCTTGCCCCGTCGCTGGCGGACGCAACAACATCGAAATCCTGCTGTGTCCCGAGGACTGACTTCAGTCCCTGCAGGACGATCGGTTGCCGATCAACGAGCACAAGCCGGATGGGTTTGAGGATTCCCTGCTTGGCGGACGCGTCCAACATCGACTTTGCCTCGGCCCGGTCCTCTATGTCCTTCGGCATATGGCCGTGGCCGGGTGGGATAATAAAATACAATAAACGATTTGGTTCCCTTGCCTCGATAAGGTTGGACGGCAGTCAGTGACAAACATCTCCTTTGACCCCATGGCCGTTGCGGTCGACTGGCTTGACGCCTATCGCGCCGGCGACATCGAAGCGATCCTGGACCTTCATGCCGACGATGCCGTGGTGCACTGCGGCTGCAACGGCGTCCAGACCGTCACCGGCCGCGAAGCACTTCGTGCCTATTGGATCGAGCACCTCCGAAAATATCCGGCGGGCACGTTGGACGATCTCAATCCTTCGGACCGCGGAACCGTGATCTCCTACCTCACCAGCACGGGCGTCATGAGCGCGGCACTGGCGTTTGACACCTCCGGCAGGATCAAGGTCCTGGACTGCAGTCCCCTGCCCTAGACCCTAGAGTGCGATCCGGGCCGGCATTGCGGGGGTCTCCGCAACTAACCGCCGAAGACGATGCGCAAGGCGATTACGATGACCGCCGAGATGAGAAACGAAATCGCCAGCAGGGTCCAACTCGGCCTTGTGCTTCCGCGGGCTACGCGCACGACGAGCATTTTCATGCTCGTCAACATTCGTCGCTGGGAAGCCGGTCCAGGTAGGCTATCCCGAAGCTGACGAGCTCTTCGGCATCGCGCTCGCGCTCTTCCCTTCTCCTGAGCAAATGGCGTTCCAGCAGGCATCGCCGACTGTCGCATGCGTCGACGTCGGAATGCCGCGCCCGGTACACCGTCCATGCCGTTTCGGCGGCGTTCTTCAAGACGTCGTCCACGATGCTTGCTCTCCACGACACCGGATCCATCGCTGCCAACTCAAGGCCCTGCTGATGTTTCCACTTTTGCCCGATCATCTTTAGTCGAACCGATGGAGATCGCTTGGGACGGTTGCAGCTCGTTCGCCTGCTGCAACGCTGAACTCGCGCAAGGAGCATCCGGTCAGCTGGCAACTATTGCCTATTTTTCCCGTTATCTTCGGGGCGGAAAGCAATGCGATGTGAAAGGGTATCTCGATGAACAAAATCGCAATGTCGGCTCTGATGGCCGGCGCTCTTGGTTTGAGCTCGATCGCTGCGACGTCTCCAGCTGAAGCCCATTGGCGTGGCTGGGGACCGGGACTGCCGGCGGCCTTGTCGCAGGTGCCGTGATCGGCGGGCTTGCCTCCTCGGCGTATGGATGGGGCCCCGGCTATGGCTATTACGGCTACGGTCCAGGCTATTACGGCGCCAGCTATTATGGCGGCCCATACGCCTACGACTACGGATACGATGCGCCATATCGCTGGGGCGGCGGGTACACCACGACCACCTACTACACGCAGCCCGTTTCCTACGGCTATCGCTATCGCCGCGTCGTGCGTCCCGCCTACGCCTATTACCGTGGATCATATCCCGTGGTGCGGCACCATTGGCATCATCACCACCGCTAAGCGCTGCGCGTCATTCCGAATGCGGCCGCGCTCCCCAAGAGCGCGGCTTTTTCTTTCGATGAGGCGCGCGCGTCTCGCTAGGGTCGCGGCGCCGGCTGCGGCGGCGCAGCAGGTTGCTGTGAAGGTGGGGCGGGCGGCTTGGGCGACTCCGCCGGCGTAACAGACTCTCCCCCGCCATGGGGCACACAGGTCCCGACGTTGCCGAGCAGTCTTTTCGCCTCGAGTTCGCGGGCCTTCCTGTAATCGCTACGCCGGTCGATTCTTGCCGCGGCGACTCGGTCCCAGGCATCGAACGCG
Organism: Bradyrhizobium dasycarpum; assembly: GCF_042019905.1. Taxonomy (NCBI): domain Bacteria; kingdom Pseudomonadati; phylum Pseudomonadota; class Alphaproteobacteria; order Hyphomicrobiales; family Nitrobacteraceae; genus Bradyrhizobium; species Bradyrhizobium dasycarpum. The sequence continues at coordinate 6,867,386 of NZ_CP169574.1, read as the reverse complement.
TCAGAGTAATGCTGTCGCATTTGCGCCTCGGCGGACAGGCAGTCGCTGAACTTGTCGAATATGAGATCGGTATTGACCGGCGCGACGCCACCGACGAGGACCACAAGCATCCATTTCATGGCGTCCGCCTACGTTCGCGCCTGCGCACCGGGAACGGTGATGCCTCGGCAGAGTTCCGGCCGCGCCCGCGGCCCGGTCTCGATAAAAAAAGGGCCCCAGCTCGCGGGGATAGTGGGGGGCATTGGAGCTGGGGCCACCGGGGTCACCCTTGGGGAAGGGCATCGGGAAAACTTGGCAATTGCGGGAATGTTCCTGTGCCGGCGCAATTCCAGACGAAATGCTTGACCACTCCACCCTTGGAATTCAGTTGATGCGTTCCGCCGGGGAACAAACGGCGCTGTGTACACTTTGTAACACACGGGGGAGATGGCAGGGGACTGGTGCCATGACAGAACGTCCACTCATTCTTGTTATCGAAGACGACGATATGATCCAGGCTATCGTTGAAGATGCCTTGACCGAAGGAGGCTTCGAAATCGCAACCGTGAAGACGGGCGAGGAAGCCAGTACGCTGCTGAAGGGCCGTCTCAGGCCCTACCGGGCTCTTGTCACGGACGTCAATCTCCTCGGACGCCTCGATGGCTGGGAGGTCGCAAGAGCGGCCCGGGAGCTCGATCCGCATTTTCCGGTGGTTTACATGACGGGCGGCGCTGCCGACAAATGGCCCGTACTAGGGGTGCCGAACAGCGTCCTGTTGCAGAAGCCATTTGCGCCTGCGCAAGTGGTTGCCGCTGTATCCCAGCTCTTGAACGCGGGCTCGCAGCAAGCCGGTCCCGACTGAGGTTTCCGCAATCCCTGACTGCTTCAGTTCTCCTCGTCGACGAGGAAGCCCTGATACCGCCAAGCGACAAGCTGGGACTTATCTGGCAGATTGAACCTCATCGTCATCGTTGCCGTCGCCTCACTCGCCCGGAGCGATCGCGTTGCTCGGCGTCGGTCGGTCGGTGATCTGCTGGCCGAACAGGCTGCCGATCAGTTCGACGGCCGTGCGCGCCGTGCGGCCGCGTTCATCCAGGAAGGGATTGAGCTCGACGATGTCGACCGATCCGACCGCGCCGGAATCGTGCAGCAGCTCCATGATCAGGTGTGCCTCGCGATAGGTCGCGCCACCCGGCACCGTGGTGCCGACGCCCGGCGCTACGCACGGATCGAGGAAATCGACGTCGAAGCTGACATGCAGCACCCCGTTGCTCGCCTTGACCCGCTCGATGACGCGCCGGATCAGCACGGCAACGCCGAACTCGTCGATCTGGCGCATGTCGACGACCCTGATCCGGCGCGCGCGCATCAGCTCCTTCTCCAGCCTGTCGATCGAACGCGCGCCGAACAGGTCGAGCCGGTCCGGATGGATTGACGCGCGGGGGTCGTCGCCGAGCAGGCCGTCGAGGCCGGGTTCGCCGCACAAGAACGCGGCCGACATGCCGTGCATGTTCGCGGTGATCGTCGTCTCCGGCGTGTTGTAATCGGCATGGGCATCGAGCCAGAGCACGAACAGCTCCCGGCCACGCTCCTGCCAATGCCGCGCCATCGCATTGACCGATCCCATCGACAGCGTGTGATCGCCGCCCAGGAAGATCGGCAGCGCACCGGTCCTCGCGATCTCATGGCCTTTGCGGCTCAGAGCGCGTGTCCAGCGCTGGATCTCGCGGTAGTGATTGGCTCTTTCCGGCGGCCTGTCGGTGAGGTCCGGGACTTCGCCAGCGGAAAGATCGCCGTAGTCGACGACCTCGAAATCCAGGCTTTCGAGCAGTGTCGCAAGGCCCGCGGTGCGCAGCGCCGCAGGACCCATCAATGTGCCGCGCTGCGATGCGCCCATATCGATGGGCGCGCCGAGCAAAGCGATGCGCCGGGCTCGATCCGTCACGGTCCGATCGGTCACGGCCGCCTCCTGATCCAACAAGGTCGAGCCAGCCTAACAGAGATTCGCATCCGTCGTTTCACGGGGCACTTGCGATCCGACTGGAACAAAAGCCCCTGCGCTGCATTGCCCATCCAAGGCCGGCACCCGCCGTTAATGACGGCGCCTGTCGCGGATAGCCAAAGGTCGTCAGACCCGCTGTTCAAAACAAGCGCTCGCGCGGATAGCCAAAGGTGCCGGCCTCCGCCATCAGGCCAGGAGGTCGCGCACTTGAGCACGGAGATACCGCAATCCACGTCCCAACCCGGCATGGCCGAGCGCGCCATCGACACGGCAGCGGATGTCTCCCGCACGATCGGTGAAGTCGCGGGCGGCCTGCACGCGGCCGTCGACCGTTTCACCTCGACCATCGAGGAATCGCGCAAGCCCGGCGGAGCCCTCGCGACGGTCGCGGCGATCACGCGCGAAGCACCGCTTGCCAGCCTGTTCGTCGCCTTCCTTTTTGGCGTCGCAGTCGCGCGGCGGCGGTAGCTTTCTGCGACCGCCCCTTCGGTGAGACTGTCCTCCATCAGGATGAGCTCGGCGCTGCGGTTCGGCCCAGCCGATGTGCTGAAGGCGCTATTCGTCGCATTGCTGAGGTGCGCCACCTGCAAACGGCAGTGTCGACGCCGAAGGGTCGAATGCTGAGCCCGGGCGCGCAAGCCTTGCCAAGTGCGTTCGCGACGTCGCCAAGCCACATGCTCAAGGCAAGGCGGGCACGGCCACACTAGCAGCTTACCTAGCGAACAGCTTAACGTCTGCCAAGTCATCACCAGTGGTCAGATGAGCACGGTTCGCGTCCGGTCTACCACCAATTGCGGTCATCGGTTGACTCGCCGTCAATCTGAATGGTTAGGTCATGCCGTCACAGTTCAATGGCTGAGTCGAACCGGTGGTCACTGCACGAAAGAAGAGACGCGCCGACATTCCGGCTCGCGACCGAATCCTTGAAGCTGCAACCAGACTGTTTACCCGACACCCGTTCGACGAGATCTCAGCGGAAGATATTGCCCGCGAAGCGGGCGTGGCCCATGGACTCACGTTCCACTACTTCGGATCGAAGGCCAAACTTTACGAGGAAATTTCACAAGCTGCCGCCGACCGGCTGGACCGTATTCATCTGCAGGCGACACTCACGGGGTCGGCTCCCGAAAAGCTCCGCAGCTTCTTGGTCGCGCATATGGAGGAGGTCTATCGACGCCGGGTCGATTACGTTTTCCATTCGCGCGGCGGTGGGACTGCGGCAATCCAGGACATTTGGGAACGTTCGCGCAGCCACGGAATTCGGCTGGTCCTTGGCTTCTATGGCGTGACTGCGCCCTCGCTTGAACTTGCTGTCGCGACGCGGGCCTGGCTTGGCTACTTCGATGAGCTCGTTCTGGCCTGGGTTCAGGGACAGATAAAGAACAAGGCGGCCATCGTCGAGATGGCGTTTCGGCTTTTCCCGCTTGCGGTCGCCAACGCCGAGCTTCTTGGCGAAAAGAATATTCCATCGGTTTGATAGAGGGTTGATGGGCACGTCCCGCACGGCGTCATTGACTGTTAGTCAAAATCTTATTGACTGTCAGTCAAAGTTGCGCTTGGTTCTCGGTCGCGAAAAATAATTCAGGGGCGATCGGGAGGAGGTCTCATGGAGACCGAAGTGGCAATTGTTGGTGCCGGACCAGTGGGTCTGACGGCTGCCGGCTTGCTGGGTTCGTTGGGCGTGAACACGATCCTCATCGAACGAAATGCCTCGACATCGGCTCATCCGCGGGGGCATGTAGTCAACGCGCGCACGATGGAAATATTCCGATCGATTGGTTGCGACGAGCCAATAGCAAAGGCCGGCCTGCCTCCAGAGCGCAATGCGGGAGTCTCCTTCCTGTCCCGGCTGATAGGGCCGGATATCGCGGTATTGGCGACGCGGGGCATTCCCGACCGCGACCGGGCTCATCAAGCCGCCAGTCCGAGCCGCAAGACGTCGTGCCCTCAGGACGTGCTTGAACCGATCTTGGTTGATGTTGCGCGAAGCTTTGCGCCCGTCAAATTGCTGTTCTCGACCGAGCTTAAAGAACTCGCGTCCCGACCTGATGGTGTGCGGCTCGAATGTCGGCAGGGGGTCGGCGACCTCATGATCGACGCGCGCTACGTGATTGCCGCGGACGGCGCGCGCAGCTTCGTGAGGGAGCGCCTCGGCATCGGGATGACGGGACGAGGACGAATCGGCCGACAGATCGGCATCTACTTCGAGGCCGACCTATGGGAGTTCGTCGAAAAGCGGCCTTACCTGCTGTGGTGGATCTACAACGCCACGACGTGCGGAGTGCTCATTGCTCTCGATGGCCGACGACGTTGGACGTACAATTTCGCCTTCGATCCGGACCAGGAAAGCGTCGAGTCGTTCACGACCGAGCGCTGCGAAGCGATCGTTCGCGCAGCCATCGGCTCGGACGACGTTCCGCTCGAGATCCATAGCATCCTGCCGTGGAGAATGCAGGCTCGCCTTGCGGACCAGTTCAGCAAAGGTCGGGTATTCATCGCGGGGGACGCCGCCCATCCGCTGCCGCCGACGGGCGGGCAAGGAATGAACACCGGCATTGGTGACGTGCACAATCTGGCGTGGAAATTGGCCTTCGTGTTGCGCGGCAACGCTCCGGCCTCGCTTCTCGAAAGCTATAACGAGGAGCGCCGTCCTGTCGCTCAGACCAATATCGAGCAGAGCGTTCACAACGCAATGAAGATGGCGGAGAGTGGTCTCTCCGGGATGGCAACGCACGACAGCCCGATCGCCAGGATGCTCGAGGGCCCGGATTCCGCCGCAGCGGAGCGTCACATTCGGGACGTGATCCCGAGCCTTCGCGAGCACTTTGACTACATAGGTCAGACATTCGGCCAGGCTTATTCCTCCCGATGGATATCGCCTGACGGGACGTCGGCTCCGCCCTTCTGCATTGAGCAGTACGAACCGGTTGCCTGTCCCGGACACCGAGCACCCCATCTCTGGCTGCAAGGACCAAGCGGCAGATTGTCGACCGTCGATCTCGCCGGTGCCGGCTACTTCTTGATGCTGACGACACCCGGCGCAGAAGATTGGCAACGCGCCTTTGCCAAGGTGTCCGCAGAGCTTCATGTTCCAGGGCGCTCCTGCAGCATTGGCGCCGGCGGCGACTACATCGATCAAGACGGACTCTTCATCCAATCGTACGACATCGGTCCGCGAGGGATGGTCCTGATCAGGCCCGACGGCTACGTAGCCGCGCGTAGTTTCAACGCCGTGCCCGATCCAGAAAAATTCGTCGAACGTGCTCTTGGAACGGCATTGGCGGGAGCGGACATCAGAAGCGACGAGGAGCCGTCCGCCGCTTGAGAGCAACGCAACTCACGACATCAACAATAATGCCAGGGAGGACTCTATGAACAAGGGAATGCAGTACGCAGGACGAATATTGAGTCTTGCGATGATCGCTCTGGGCGCCCTGCACGGCTCCTCGCCGGCGCTCGCACAATCGCCGGTCCCGACAACGATTGCCTTGCCGGCTCAATCCCTCCTGTTCGCGCCGCTCTACATCGCGCAGGAGCGCGGCTTCTTTCGCCGACATGGGATCGAGCCGAAGGTCATCTATGTCGCCGGTCCCGGCGTCATCAACGCGATGCTCGGCAAGAGCGCAGACTTCTCGTTGATCTCGGGAGGAATCCAAATCGCAGCCGCGGCCCGAAATCAAAAGCTCGTCGCGATAGCCAATACACAGGATCGCTTCACGACGGATATCGTGATCCGCGACGCGGTAGCCCAAAAGCTGGAAATGGCGCCGAACGCGGACGCAACGGCGAAAATCCGCGCTTTGAAAGGACTCACGATCGGGGTCGACGCAATCAATGGTCTACCCCACAGTTTCCTGCGGTTCGTCGCGGTCAAGGCGGGAATGAACCCGGAGACCGATTTCACGATTACCGCGCTACAGCCACCCGCGATGGTCGCGGCGCTCAAGGCAGGTACGATCGACGCCATGGTCTTCTCGCCTCCGTTCTCTCTTCTGGCCGTCAAAGAAGGCGGTGTTCGATGGCTGTCGGGGCCGGAAATATCTCTCCCTGAGTTGAAGCCCTTTCCATATAACGTCGTTCTGGTTCGGCCGGGCTACTGCGATACCGAAACGGTGCGCTGCCAGGGATCTGTGGCGGCTCTGAAGGACGCGATCGCGTTGATGAAAGCGGACCGCTCCGCGAGTCTGGAGGCGCTCGGCAAGTCATTCGACAAGATGGAGCCTGATATCCTGAAGGCATCCTACGAGGTGTTTGCCCCGTTCGCTCAGCCGGACATGAAGCTGACGAGCGCGATGCTGGACAACGTCATCGCCTTCGATCGGATCAGCGGAATCATTCCTCCGGACGCCAAACTGCCCCCCGAGTCGGAACTTTATTCAACAGCGTTCACTCCGTAGAGGGACCGCGGAACAGAACCCATGAGTAGAGCAACCTTCGATAGATTCGGGTTCGGAGCCATGCTGCTGCTTGTTTGGCAAGCAGCAAGTGTCTGGACTGGGCCCGAGTTGATAAGTTCGCCGCTTCTCGTTGGGCAGCAGCTGTATCTGTGGTCGCTCAACGGCGTCCTGGGTGCGAACGCAGGCTATACGTTGCTGGCTGCCGTCCTCGGATTTGTTATCGGCGGCTTGCCGGGCTTGGTGCTTCCGTTTGTCCTGCGGAAACGGCCGTTTGTGACGGCGGTGCTCGATCCATTCATATTGATTGGATACGGGCTGCCCAAGGTCGCATTCATTCCCCTCTTCATTATCTGGTTTGGAATCGGCATCTGGAGCAAAGTTGCACTCGTCGCGAGCGTAAGCTTCTTCCTCGTGTTCTTCAGTACAATGGAAGGCGTTCGAGGCGTCGATCCTCGCCTGCTCCGGATGGCAAAGGTTGCTGGCGCGAGTGAAGTGCAGTTGTTGCGCACCATCGTCTGGCCTTCTGCTTTGCCGTTCGTTTTTCAGGCCGTGCAGGTCACGCTACCTCTTTCGATTGGCGGAGCAGCCATTGCCGAACTGATCTCCTCGAACCGCGGATTGGGGTATCTTGTTCAATTTTCTGCGGGGAATTTCGAAGTCACGGGCGCGCTCGCCGCCGTAACAGCTCTCGCGCTAGTCGTAACCATCACCAACGTCGGCATCGATCGTTTGCACGACCGCCTGCTGGCTTGGAAGGGTTCTCATTCCAAAGGCGTTAGTTCGGGAAGCCTCACATGAGACAGAATGGTAAGCCGCTCCTGGATGTCTGCAATCTTGGCAAGCGCTTCCAAGGGCAGATCAAAGACGGAATTCGCTGGGTCGTAGAGGGAATGTCGTTTGCGCTCTACGAAGGTGAATTCGTCACGCTGATCGGACCCTCAGGCTCCGGAAAATCGACGTTGCTCAATATGATCGCGCAGATCGATATTCCTTCGAAAGGGGAGATATTGTTTCGCGGCGAAGTCATCAACGACTCGAGCCGCAGCAGGCCTTCTCCGGGATGCGGCGGTCGCATCGGATATGTGATGCAAGACGATAACCTTTTGCCCTGGCGGACTCTGCGGGAAAATGTCGAGTATCCGCTCGTTGTCCAGGGTCGACTCAACAGCGAGACCAGGGCGCGCGTCGAAGAACTGATCGAGACAGTGGGGCTAGGTGGCTTCGAAGGGTATTACCCTCACCAACTTTCCGGCGGTATGCGCAAGCGCGCGTCCATCATCAGAACGCTGGCCTACGATCCGCCGGTCATCCTGATGGACGAACCATTCGGGGCGCTCGATGCCGAATCTCGGCTCCATATTCAGTCGGATCTCGTCAAGTTGTGGCAACGAGGAGAGAAGACGATCCTGTTCGTCACCCACGACATCAATGAGGCGATCGCCCTTGGAGACCGGACGATAACGCTGACGAAGTCGCCCGCTTGCGTTCGAGGCGAGCACGTCATCGATATCCCGCGCCCCAGAGCACTCGATAGCATCGTGACCGCACCGCAGTTCCCGGGCTTGTTTAGCCGGATCAGGGCGCAAATCTGATGCCGAGTTCGTCAACGATCTCGGCAGGTCGGTCGCAGATGGCGATCGTTCCGTCGCCATTAATCATCGCGCGCACGGCGGTCGCCGTCGTGCTGGTTGGCATGTGGCTCGCCGCCGCGCGGGCACATCCGACGCTTGTGGCGACGCCGCAAGCCACTCTCCAGAGGGTCATCGAGCTGATCTCGAATCGAGAACTTTTCCCGATGATGGCGACGACCGCCGCAGAGGCCGGCATAGGCCTCATGTTGGGAGCGGGTCTCGGTGTCGTCCTTCCTTTTCTCGTCCAACTGTCCGAGCGGCTTCGGGTGGTCGTCGAGCCGTTCGCCCGAACCGCCGTCGGAATTCCCAAGCTGGCGCTGAGTCCCATCCTCATCCTGTGGTTCGGCATTGGCCTTGGCTCGAAAATCGTGCTCGTCGCGTTGATGACGTTCTTCCTGGTGTTCGTCGCGACGGCCGCGGGAATACGATCCATCGGCCCGAACCTCGTCCAGACAGTATCGATCTTCGGTGCAAGCAAGATCGAAGTGGCGCGCGAGGTGATCTTTAATAGTGTCCAGCCGTTTGTGTGGGCGGCGCTGCGGGCCGCGCTTCCATGGGCCATCAATGCCGCGCTTGTCGGCGAGTTTCTCGCGGCCGAGAACGGCGTGGGTCATTACATCGAGCAATCCTACAACTCTGTGGACATTGCGGGCGTCTATGCCGGCATAACCTTGATCGTACTCATCGTCTTCGCGTCCGACGGAGTGCTCATGGCTTTGCAGCGGCGATGTCTTGCGTGGCGTCCGGTCGATCAGGATGTCGTTTTGCATTGATCGGGAGAACAAATGATGAAGCTCTACTTTGCGCCCGGCGCCTGCTCGATCGGCATTCACTATCTGCTGCAAGAAATCGGGTGCCGTTTCGAACTGAGGAAAGTCGATATTCGCAACGGAGAGAATTTTCAGGCCTGGTACACAGCGGTCAATCCGAAACGCAAAGTGCCCGCGCTCGAAAGCGCAGGCGGCTCGATCCTCACCGAATTCCCCGTGATCGCGCGCTATCTCGCCGAACAAGCGCCTTCGGCGGGCCTGATGCCGTCTGACCCGGAGACTGTTCTGAGCGCCAGTGAGCTGACCGAGTTCATCGTTTCGACCATCCACATGCAGGGCTTTTCGCGCGCGTTTCGTCCGGACAAATTTGCGATGGCTGAAGAAGATCATGAGGCGACGCGGGCGCGTGGGCGAGAGATCATCCAAGAAGGATTTCTCGTCGTCGATCGTCACCTGCGACAGAACACAGGGCCGTCATTCGCCGATGGCGCGCTCTTCTACGTTCTTTTCTGGGCTTGCGAGCGTCTCAGGCTCGAAGTCCCGGCGGCGTGCGCCGCTCAGTGGAGCGAATTCAAGTCCCGGCCTTCCGCGCAACGCGTCTTCGCAGCAGAAGGAATAGCCCTTTAGGCCTGCGCGACCGGCGCCCAGAATTAGGCAACGCATCGAACTTGGGAAACGGCGGAGGAAACGGTTCATGGCACTCAAATCATTGGGCTACGTTGGCGTAGAATCGACCAGGCTTGAGGACTGGGAGGGCTTCGCGACGCGCCTGCTCGGTATGCAGAAGGTCGACGCAGCCGCCAAGGTTCGGGCGTTTCGCATGGACGATCGACAGCAGAGGCTCGTCGTGACCGGCGCTGACAGTGATGGTCTCGGCTTCCTTGGCTGGGAGGCCGAAAGCAAGGCGGATCTCGACGAGTTGGCAGCTCGTCTGGACAACGCCGGCGTGGCTGTCTCCAAGGGCACGCGCGCTCTTGCGGACGAGCGCCGTGTCGCGGATCTCATCGCATTTCGCGATCCGGGGGGCCACCGGGTGGAAGTGTTTCACGGGCAGGAGATTTCGCCCGACCCGTTCAAGCCAGGACGGCCCATCTCGGGCTTCAAGACCGGCCCTCTTGGGATGGGTCACGTCGTGATGAACGTCGCCACGGTGGACGATCTGTTGCCGTTCTACCGCGATCTGTTGGGCTTCCGCATCACCGATTATGGTCTGTCGCCATACCCGCTCTACTTCCTGCATATCAACGGACGCCACCATAGCTTTGCTATGGTCGGCTCGGGCAAACGCAGTTTCCACCACTTCATGGTCGAGATGCAGAGCTTCGACGATGTGGGGCAAGGCTATGATCTCGCCCAGCTCGAAGAGGGGCGCATAGCCTATACGCTCGGTCGGCACACGAACGATCACATGACATCATTCTATGCTCACTCGCCCTCCGGCTTCTTCGTGGAGTACGGTTGGGGAGCGCAAGTGATCGACCCCGAGACATGGCAGCCCTTCGAAACCTATGATGGCCCGAGCCTATGGGGGCATGAGCGACTGCACCTTCCGGAGGAGCAGCGAGCTCGCATGCGCAACATGCGACTAGATGCTGCAGCCCGCGGCGTCCGGGTCCCGGACCCGAACTGCGCCTGGCTCGCCTCGGTCGTGGCCCAAGAGTCGGTAGTGGACCAGGAGCAATAGCGGAGCGCGCACCGTCGCTGGACGCCGAAGACCAGATGTTGACCCGCGCGACGTGCTCGCCAAAACATCCAGCCTCCATTCGGAGTGCTGGCGTCAGCGCGCAGGCGAAAGCTGCTCGCTCAGGCGGCGCTGACAGTCTGGAGTTCAGCCACCAAAAACTGCTTTTCAAACGCCTCGGCAGGCATCGGACGGCCGAAGAAATAGCCCTGCCCTTCCTCGCATCCCATGTTAACCAGGAAGTCGGCAGTGGCCCGGTTCTCGATGCCTTCGGCCACGACCGTGAGGCCGAGCTGCTTGCTGAGACCGATGGTCGAACCGACGATCGCGGCATCGTCGGAATTGGCAAGCAGGCCGAACACGAACGACCGGTCGATCTTGAGCCCGTCGAGCGGAAACTTCTTCAGATAGCTCAGGCTCGCGTAACCGGTGCCGAAATCATCGAACAGGACCCGGACGCCGAGCTCCTGAATCCGCTTGAACATGGCCAGCACGCGGCGCTCGTCATGAAGCAGGATGTCCTCGGTGACCTCGATTTCGAGAAGCGACGACGTCAGCCCGGTCGTCTCGAGCAGTGCCGCGACCGAATGCGCGAGATCGCCGGATTGGAGTTGCGAGGGCGAGAGGTTGATGGCAACGCGCACGTTGTTGCCGGACAATTCCCAGGCTCGCGCCTGACGGCAGGCCGTCTCCATCACCCAGTTCGCGATCCGCTCTGACAGGGCCGACGTGTTGACCACCGGCATGAATTCGGCCGGCGAGACGTAGCCGCGCACCGGATGGCGCCAGCGGATGAGCGCCTCGGCTCCGACCAGGCTGCCGTCGACCAGGCGAACCTGCGGCTGATAAAACAGCTCGAACTCGCCGCGATCGGCGGCAAGCGCCAGCTCGCTCTCCAGCGTCAACCGGTTCTCCAGCTCCTGCCTGATTGCGGTTTCGAACAGAACATGGCCGCCGCGCCGCGTCGCCTTGGCGCGGCTCAGCGCGAGATGGGCGTTGCTCAGGAGATCGTCGGCGGTTTGCCCGCCTTCCGGATAGACGGCGACGCCGACGCTGATCCTGATGCGGTGCTGCCGGGCGCCGGCCGCGAGGGGAGCTTCGAAGGCCTGCGCGATGCGCTCGGCGAAGGTCGCGACCGGTTCGCCGATATCGGCACAATCGAGCGCAATGGCGAATTCGTCGCCGCTGAGCCGGGCGATGGTCGCCTTGCCATCGGCTTCGGCGCGGAGCCGATCGGCGACCGCGCACAGCACGAGATCGCCCGAGGAGTGCCCGAGCATGTCATTGATCTCTTGGAAGCCGTCGAGCCCGAGCACGAGCAGAGCGACGCCGGACGACCGCCGCTCCGCCGCAGCGATCAGGTCGGTGAGGCCCGTGTGCAGCATGTTCCGGTTGGCAAGACCCGTCAGCACGTCATGTTCGGCCAGATATTGAATGCGTTCGGCCTCACGCTTGCGGACCGAGATATCGCGCAGGATCGCGCCGTATTGAAAGCCGTCCGTTCCCTGCCAGCCCGAGAAGCTCGCCTCGACGGAAAAAGTCTCACCATTCTTGCGCCGGCCCTCGAACTCGACCACGACGGCCCCGCCTGGAACCAGAAGCGCCTGGCGCGCGGCGTCATGCATGGACGATCTGGCATCGCCGTCCACCGGCAAAGCGCACAGCGTTTCGAACGGGCGGCCGATCATCTCGGCCGGCGTGTAGCCGAAGATCGCGCTCGCGCCGGGATTCCAGACCGTGATCCGATGATCCTCGTCGGTGCAGACGAGACCGTCGCCAAGCGACATCGCGATGCGGTGAAAGCGGCTCTCGGCGATACGCCCCAGCAGCCCACGGAAATCGATTTCATCCAGCGCGATCGCGGTCAGATAAGCGATGATCGCGATATGAAATAGCGACGTGTCGATGACGAGGGGCCATCTTGCCTGCACGAGGATCGCGGCCAATCCCATGGCTGCCCCAGAAGCGACCAGCGCTGCGACGCGAATCCCCGGCCCGAAGCGCCGCCACGAATACATCATCAACAGGCAGATCACGCCCACGCCCAGGATCATGCCGATATCCGAGGTCCAGCGCAGCATCCGGTCCTGAAGGATGGATTCCGCGGCCAGTGCCTGGAGCACCGGCCCCGAGACGATCTTGCCGTTGGGAACGCTGAAGCGGTCGCCAAGCTCGAGCGCGGTGGCCCCGACGATGATCTTCTTGCCTCTCACTTTGTCGAGCGCAGCAGGATCGCCGCGCAGCACGTCGATATAGGAGACGGTCGGAATGGAGGCCGCGCGAATGCTGAAATCGATCAGGAAGGGCGGCCGTCGGTTGGCGTCCTGGCCGGCCAGCACGACCGCCATCGAGGGCAACACCTCATCCCCGAGCTTCTCGGCGACCGGGTAGCGGCGAACGCGCCCGTCGGATTCGACTGCGACGTTCACGACCGCCGGCCACGACTGGTTGCTGAACGGCTTCAGAGGACGATTGACGTGGGCCGCGCCGCCCTTCGGCGTCGGCTGCTTGAAGGACGGCAGGATCGTCGAGCCGCCGGCATCGCGAAGGGCCTTGACGAAAGCCTCGTCGGAGGCCGGATCCGACGGCGTGCTGAAATCGACATCGAACGCGATGTCTCCCGAGCCCGCCGCCTCGAGTCTCCTCAATAGGTCCGCGTGAAGCCGGCGCGGCCAGGGCCACACGCCGATCTGATCGATGGACGGTGCGTCGATGGCCACCACCACGACCTTGCCGCTGGCGTCCCGCGGCTGCCAGGCGAACCGCAGATCGGTGAGCGCGTTGCGAAGTGCGCCATGCCATCCCGTGGACAGCACGATCGCAAGCGCGATCATAACCAGAATATGCGGCCGATAGCGTTTCACTCCGATCCTCCCCCGTCCCCGCTTCTGCGGGCACGCCCCTCATCCCCTAGGAAATCGCCTCAGCGTCTGCCGTAGGCGTGACCATTGCTGCCATTGCCGCCGCCATTCCCGTTGTTGCCCCTGCCGTTGCCGGTGGCGCCGTTGTTGGCATGGCCGCTGCCGCCGTTACCGTTGTTGCCGCCGTTACCGTTGTTGCCGTTGTTACCGTTGTTACCGTTATTGCCGTTGTTGCCGTTGTTGCCGCCATTGCCGTTGTTGTTACCGGAATTACCGTTGCCGCCGGCGTCTCCGTTCTTGGCGCGCGGGGCATCGCTTGATGCCCCGGCTGTCATTGCGGCGGTCGTGGCGTTCGCGCTGGCGCTACCGCCAGCTGCCGCGCTGTTGGGTGCGGCCGGGCTGGTCTTGCCATCGTTCCAGACCGTCTGACTGTCCGCCCTGGCATTCGCGTTACGCGCCTGCCCTGGCGGAACGCCGCCGTGGGCGAGGCCGCGCGTCGCCTTGTGGACGTTCAGCTTGACCTCCCCCAGCGCGGTCGAAATGCGCACGACTCCCGCCTTGGGGGCATGCCCCGCAGCCACCTGCCCCGATGCCTTGGGTGCACCAGCCGCCTTGCTGCCCTTGTCGACCGGACCGAGTGCATGGATGGAATGACCGGTCGCGGCATTGCGTGGCGCCGTCAGCCCCGATCTCGGCACCGGGACACGCTCGATCGTCGGGGCGCGCGGCTTGCCCTGCTCGATCGGACTCAACTTTCCTGGGCCGCTCAGACTAAGTCCGGGCTTGCCCTGCTCGAACACCGTAGCCGCTTGTCCCGGCATGACCTGGGCAATCTGCCCCGTCCTGAAGTCGGAGACCTCGACCTGGCCGCGGAGCACGCCGACCTTGGTGCTGCCCGCCTCCACCGTGACGCTGAACTGGGTTCCCTTGACCACGGCCGCGAGATAGGGCGTCTCGACCTCGAAGTGCTTGACGTTGCGCTTCTCGACCTCGAGCAGGATCGAACCCGCCTGCTGGATGATGGTGGTCGAGAGTCCCTCCTTCTTCTCGGCCGGCAAGCCGACCACCGAGTTCGGAGAGATCAGGATCGTTTCCTCGCCGCGGACCAGCAGCACCCGGCCATTGCGGCCGGTGCGGATGGTATTGCCGGGCTTGAGCGTCTCGTCCCGGTTCAGCGCGACCTGTTGTGCGCCGTCGGTCGCGACCCACACCTCGCCGGTGGCCTTGCTGATCGACCAGACACCGTCCTCCGCGGCGAACGCGCCGGAAGCTGTTCCAAGAGCCAGCGCCACGAGGGCACATCGCATTCCAATTCTGCCGAGCATGACGATCCTCAGTCTGCGTTACAGCCAGATCTGAGGGGTATCCGAAATCACTCAAGAGAGGATTAGCAGGAAGCGGCCAGTGGAGCGGCGGCATTAACCAATCGTTGACCTTAAAAAACTATGAAAAATCATGAGGCTAACGACCCCCTCCCGTCCCGCGGCAATTCCTCCGTCAAACTACGGGGAAAATTTCGCCGCGCGCGCCGGAAAGCGGCATCTCGTTACCGCAATGGCCTTGCTGGCTCCGCTTTTTGCCGGGGCTGCCCAAGCGTTCGCACAACAGGCGAACCAACCGGGCTTCGATCCGCGACAGCCCGAGAAATATTTTGAAAACCAAACCGAACGGGAAAAACTGAACCGCCCGCCGGTCAGCCTGCCGACGGTTGGCCAACCCGATACCCGCGGCGATACCAAGCCGCAATTCGTCCTGCGCGGCGTTAACGTCAGCGGCGCCCACGCGGTTTCCCGCGACCGTATTACCGCAGTCTATCAGCCGTATCTCGGCAAGAGGGTCTCACAGGCGGATCTCGCCGGGATCGCCGGCGCGATCGGCGAGCTCTACCGCGCCGACGGCTTCCATCTCAGCCGGGCGATCGTGCCGCCGCAGGACATTGCCGACGGCCGGGTCCGGATCCAGGTGATCGAAGGCGCCATCGTGCAGGTCGAGCTGAAAGGCGACGGCGCCGAGCAGTTCGGCGTCAGGCCGATGCTCGGGCCGGTTCTCGCCGAGCAGCCGTCGCGGCTCCCGACGCCTCGAGCGCCAGCTCTTCCTCATCAACGCCAGGCCGGGCGTTCGGATCACCGACAGCGCGCTGGAGGAGATCGGCAGCGGGTCCGGACGCTTCCGTCTCACCGTCTATTTGAAGACCTGGCACGTCTTCTCCTCGTTCGGCCTGGACAACCTTGGATCATCCTCGGTGGGCCCGTGGCAGACCTACGCCACCGGCGCGTTCAACTCCTACCTCACGCCCGGAGACACGCTGGCCGTCAACCTGTCGACCATTGCCAACGATCCTCGCCAACTCGGCTTCGCACGGCTGTCCTATGACGCGCCCGTCGGCGTCGATGGCGTACGTCTCGGCGCTTCCGTGCTCTACAGCGCGGTCCGGCCAGGCGATGCCCGCCGCCTCGACAGCGACATCACGACGACCGAGGCCTTCGAGCTGCGCGCCAGCGTCATTCCGCTACAATCGCAATCCTCCACACTCACGCTGACTGCGGCGACGAGCTTCAGCAATGTGTCCGAGCATGACCTTTACGGCCCCTGGTACAACGACCACATCAGGACCGCGAGCCTGACCGCCGACTATAGGCTGCAGGATCGCTTCGGCGGCACCAATTTCGCGACACTGATCTACCGCCAGGGCCTCGACATGTTCGGTGCCTCGCATTTCAACGACGATCTTTTGTCGCGCGCCGGCGCCTCGTCGAACTTCTCGGTGCTGAACCTCTGGTTCACGCGCTACCAGACACTCAACGACGCCTGGTCGCTCAAGCTCGCGGCAGCGAGCCAGACTGCGTCGCGGCCGCTGTTCACCTCGCAGCAATTTTATCTCGGCGGTGCGGCCTTCGGCAGGGGTTACGGCGCAGCCGAAATTAGCGGCGACAACGGCCTCGCCGGCTCGCTTGAGCTGCGCTTCGATCAGAAGCTCGATTTCCGCTACTGGACCGGCTATCAGCTCTATGCCTTTGGCGACGCTGGCGCCGTCTGGAACGACGGCTACCGTTTGAGCGAAGGCCTGTCGCTGACATCGGCCGGAGCCGGTGTCCGCCTTTTCCTGCCAAACGATCTCCAGGCCGACCTCGGCGTGGCCGTGCCGTTGAGCTACCGGGCGCCGGATAACGAACGCCGCAGCCCTCGCCTCCTGTTCACACTGTCAAGCGCATTCCGGCTCTGCCCTGAACGCGGCAGGTCGGGGTGTCTCTAACCAGCCAACCGTTTGCAAAAATGGACCCGGCCCACCCACGGCCATTGCGGCCTTGCTCACAGAGTTGCCTAAATTTAATCCCGTAACCTGCTCACGATCGCTCGATCGGGGAGCTCCGAATGACCATGTTCAGTCGAACGTGATTTGAGACGAAGCCATGAAGAGGGTGTTTGCGATCCTGGCGTTTCTCTGCGTCCTCGGCGCCGGGGAATATTTCGTCGTCAGCCGGTTCGCGATCCGTCATGAGACTTTGGCGCTGTTCGACGCCTCACGGCAGCGGCCGATCTCGGTCGAGCTGGCGGTGCGGCGCGATTACGAGACCAAGGCCAATCTCGGCCTCTGGAAACTCCCGCTTGCCATCATCAGCAACGGCAACACCGTCAAGGCCACCGAATATTCCTTCCTCGCCAATGTGCTCGCCGCGCGCGGCTATCTGGTTGCCAGCATCCAGCAGGACCTGCCGACTGATCCGCCGCTGATGACCCATGCCGGTCAGCCATATGTCGGCCGACGTGAGGTCTATATCCGCTGCGAGGCCAACATTCTCTTCGTGCTGGATAAGCTGAAGAGGCAGCAGGAGAACGTCGATTACGACCACATCACCCTCGTCGGCCACTCGAACGGGGGCGATGTCTCCATGTACGTCGCCCATCAGCACCCGGAGCTGGTGGCGAAGGTGATCACGCTCGACAATCTGCGAGTGCCTTTCGTGACCAGCGACGGCATGAAGATCCTGTCGTTCCGGTCGAAGGACCCGCATTTCGTGACCGATCCCGGCGTGCTGCCGACGCCGGAAGAAGCCAAGGCGCGCGGCATCGACATCGTCCACACCGGCGCACAGCACACGGAAATGAGCGATCGCGGCCCCAACTCGGTCAAGCAGAAGATCCAGGAAACGCTCGACCGCTTCCTGCGTGACAGCGCCAGCAGCGCGCTCGCGCCCGCCGATACGAGAAGCCCGATGATCATGAATCCGGGCGACTATTAGCCGGGAACGCTTTGCGGCAGATCAAGGCGGCTCCGAGACGGCAGGATAGAAAAGCGACATGGCCTCGGAGAGACAGGTGTCGCATTCCGTCGAAAGTCTTGATACGAAGGGGCTTGATGCAAGAAGCCTGAGCCTGCCGGCGGCGAGAATGCCGGCAGTCGTACGGCATCTCTATCGTTCGGTCCGCAAGCTGCTGCGGTCGATCATCGCCCGCATTGATCTCTCGCAATTTCCGGGATCGTGCTGCGGATAGGCTTGGCCGACGGAATGCAAGAAGGTTACCCGATGCACCAGCATTTGAGACGAATCTGCCTGATGCTTGCCGTAACCTCGAAGCGTTGGCGCGTCGCCCGCGCTCGCAGCCGATGCCGATCACGGTGCCGACCTTGCCAAGCGCTGGTGCGCAAGCTGCCATATCGTCGCGAACGGCCAGACCCAGGCGAGCGCCGACGTCCCCTCCTTTGCCTCGATCGCGCGCAGGCCAGACTTCAGTCCGGAGAAGCTCGCCTTCTTCCTGCTCGATCCTCACCCGAAGATGCCGAATTTTCCCTTGAGCCGGACCGAAGCGGGCGACATCGCGGCTTACATCGCATCGCTGCGCTAGTGGATGATCCGGAAAGCGGTCTTCCGAAAAGCTCAAACAATCCAAAGCGCGATGACGATTCTTCCTGATCTCATCGAGCTTGAGTGCCGCGCCGAGCACAACACCTGCCACAGATATAAATAAAGATCCCTGCCGGAGGACCGACAGGGATCAGCAGAAGAGATGACGGACGGCGAACAAGGCATTCGGTGGCCCGTCATGGATCTGCGCCCGCATCGAAAGGCGGATCGCCGCGCCACGCAAGTTCAATTTGTGGGCATACTGCGTACAGAACGAGAATCAGGACTTGTCCTTGCCCGATTGCATAAGACTGCCGGTCATCTGGCGCATGTGATCTCCAGCACTGGTGAACTGGCTGCGTAGGAAATCGGACTGGATTCGCATTGCTTCCTGAAGGTCGTTGGCATGAACCAGCTTGCGCGCATGCTCGAAGGCCGACCTCATATTCTGCTCAGTGAAATTCAACGCCTGCTTCGACACCTCCGTCCCCGCGCCCGGAACGGACGACATTGACTTGCTGGCGGCTTCGAAAAACATGCCGAACGCTTTTTCGGCCTGATCAATCGTCTTCTCGGCCAGGTCGCGCAGTTCGGCCGGAACTTCCAGCTTCGGTTCGATCATGGTCGCACTCCTCCCGCTTTCCCGACTGAATACCACACTTGCCGGATCGCCTTCCAGCGGCCAGCCTCGAGGAAACCTCGCCGGGGACCGGGCTAGGGCATGATCCGGAAAAGTGCGCAGCGGTTGTCCGGAAAGATCATGCGCAAACAATAGCCTGAAGCGCTATGACGATTCGCCCGAATCTCATCGCGCTTTAGGGCAGGAAGGGACGGCACGAGGCCGGACTCAGGACAACGGGCGCTCGGGAAGGGCTTCTTCGGTGGCTAGATCTTCGACCAGCTTGATCACCTCGAAACGCTGTCGCGGTGCGAGCTTCAGGAACGCGCGGAGCAGGCGCAGACTTTCGACCGTGCCGCTTGCGGGCGCGCCGAGCTTGAGGTGCAATTCAGCCGCGAAATTGAGGTTCTTCATCTCGCACCTATGACAAGCGCCAGCCTTCGTGATCTACGCGAGGCCGACGCCGCAGCAAGACGCCACGATGGACCATGGCGACAAACTGTCGGCCGGGTGGCCCCGGCCAGCCGACACGCCGAACGACATGCCCAACAACGCTCAACCATCTGGTTGCAATTATGTCAGGGAACAACCCGTCCGGCAAGTCCGACAGCGGGCGCAGAGATGCTTCGTCTGCATCGCAGCGCGGCAATTCCGGATAACAGGAATATCGGCCGCCGTCACCCACCTGCGTCAAGAAGCGGCATCCATCTCGCCACACAGTCCCGACCGCTGTCAATTGGCACAGCGTTTCGGCTTGTTTCCGACATGAATGCACATTGGCTGCATACGTGCGCTTCTCGGCGCATACACGTAATTGTTGAGTCAGCGTCCCGATCTCGACACGGATGTCGCATCGTCGGTCCGCAGGTCTCCGGTCATGAACCATTGTCCATATGCGAGCGACCAAGCCGTTGCGACACGGCCACGCAGATTACGGGCGCCATGGCTGAACTCTTCGATTCGGGCGCGCCTCAGCACCAAGGACGACGGCATGATTTCTCGCTGCGATCTCATCAAGGGCGCCGCGGTCGCGCTTTTCACCCTCTCGATACAAGGCGCATGGGCGCAGGAGACCAAGATGAACCTGTTCAAGATCATCACCGTCAAGGACGAAATCGTGATCGGGTTATCGGCAGAGGAGCTTCAGGGGCTCGGCGGCAATGATGCGAGCGCGGTTGCGCACGCGCTTGCGCAGAAGGGCGACCTCACGGTATGGCAGTACAACGTGCATCGCGGCCCGAACGGCGAATTGCAGCAGACGCCGACCGCCAAGATCGGGCTTCTGGCCAATGCCTCGCTGCGCGTCGAGCCGTACACGACACCTTATCAGATCGTACCGCATCCATAAGCGACCGACCATCTTCACCCGGGCCGCTCTGCCCGTCGGGAGCTCTTTTCCGTCGCAAAGCCGTAGATCAGTGCCAGCCGGTCCAGACATTCGCGAAAGCGCCGCGCAAAGTAATCGTTCCAGCGCTGCGTCCGAACGGCGCGACGCGCGCCGATCTGATCCATGGTCAGGCCCAGGATCAGCACGTCGTGCACCAGCGCTGCGCCGTCGGTACCAAGCTCGCGCTCGACCCGATTCAACCGCAACACCGCCTGGCGCTGGCTCTCGGTAACCGGGTCGCGCGTGCGCGCGCCGTCGACATGTTCCCGTGTCGGGTCCACCGCCTGAGGCCCCCGCTCCGCCCTCTCCCAATCGTTCTGGAAGGCACGCCCGCCGCGGTATTGCGCCTCGTCGATCTGGTGGTGTGCGTGCAGCCGCCCCAGCGGGTCGCCATGGATCGACCGGATGGCCAGGATCTTCTCACCGGAATCGAGCGCCAGTGGATTGTCGATCTCGACCTCCGCCACTTCGGCATTGAACGGCACCTCGCGGGACCGTCGATCGTAGATCTTGGCCAATTTGTAGGACTTGTTGCGTCGGACACGAGCCACTCGGATACTCCTTGCGAAATTGACGACGGAACGGATGGGAGCTCAGGCAGCGGAGACCAGCCTCAGCACGACGGGACCGGCGGCGCGGGCGGACGCCGCACCGGAGCGGCGCGTCAGGCGCGCATGCGGCGCGCAATAGTTGGAGCCCGGCCGGCAGGGATGACCGCAGAAGGCGATTTCCTCCCCGTCCTTGTCGCCGCCATAGGGATAGCGGCAATCGGCCGGCTCGAGCTCGACCAGTTGGATCAGGCGCGGCTGAACGCCGACGCAGCGCAACTTCACCGTCGCCGCCGGCTTCATTGCGGATTTCGGCGGCACGTTCAGGTTCGGTAACACCGCGCGGCGCGGCGAAACCGGAGCCTCGCCCGGCAAATATGGCGTGATCGACGGGCTCGTTATCCATTCCGGGATGACGAGCCCGAGCCGCTTGGCGCGGCCGATCACCGCATTGCGCGTATAAGCCGTTCCAAACCTTGCATTAATCTGTCTTCCGATCTCCGCATAAGACATGCCCTTGCGAAAATAGTCGCGAAGCGCGTCGGAATGCTCCGACGGCCAATGGCCCGGTTCCATGATGCTGTCCTGTGATGCGCCTTCCCTCGTCGAGCGACCGGGAGGCGAAACACATATTCCGGTATTCCGAACCGCGAGTCAAGCGATAATTCTGATATTCATAATTGCATCAATTCCGAATTTCGGATTACAAGAGCCAAGACGGTGCGCAATCGAGGGAATCACCATGTTGGACGTTGCAATGATCGAGCGAGGCCTGGAGAAGACGGGCAAGAGCAAGGGCGGCCTGGCGGCGGCCATGGGCGTGCGCCCCGGCGCGGTCTCGGAGATCCTCGGCGGCGAACGTCTGGTGAAGGCTTCGGAGATCATTCCGATCATGGAATATCTCGAGCTCAATCTCGCGCCGATCATGGGCCGGGTCGGCGCCGGCGCCGTGATCGAGCCGGATTACGAGCAGGTTCCGCCGGAGGGGCTTGGCGACATCACGTTGCCCTTCCCGATCATGGAAGAAACCGTCGCATTCGAAATCGTGGGCGATTCGATGCTGCCCAAATACGAGAGCGGCGACGTGATCGTGGTCTACAAGGATCAGCGCCATCCGCTGTCGAGCTTCTACGGCGAGGAGGCCGTGGTCCGGCTCAAGACCGGCGAGCGCTATCTGAAGACCATTGAGCGGGGGAAGAGTCCGTCCGTCGTCAATCTTACCAGCTTCAATGCCAAGCCGATCGTCGGCGTCAAGCTCGACTGGGTCGGGGAAATCTGCCTGTCGATGCCCAAAGGGCAGCTCGAGGCGGCTGCGCGCCAAGTCGGCGCGGCCGCGCAAGAAGGGCAAGTGATACCAAATTCCGTTTTTCAGAAACAGTCCTTGACTTGATTCCGTTTTTCGGAAATACTTTGCCGCGTTCCCGGTGACGGGAGCGCGGCAGGATCGTTTTCATGCAATATTTCGTCGTGATGATCGATTATGGGCGGCGCGGCCGTGAGGCGGTCGTTGATCCCGAAATCACAAGGCGCGAGGTCGTCTCCCGCATCGCCTCGGGCGAATACCAGAACGTCTCGTTCATCCACGAGATCGCGGAGAACTCGGTCGAGGACGTCACCGAGGCCATCCTGACGGAGGCGACCCTGCCCCAGATTCCACCGGAAGAGGTCGACCTCCAGGCAGTCCGCCTCGACCACGCTCGCGATCTGCGCAAGCACGAACGGGCGTGACGCAGGAGAGCCTGCGCCAACGTCCCGGAGCGGATCAGACCGTGAGGACGGTCGATCCCGTCGTCTTGCGTGCGGCGAGATCGGCGTGCGCCTTGGCGGCATCCTTCAACGGATAGGTCTGGTGCACCTCGATCTTGACCGCGCCGGACTTGACGACGTCGAACAGCTCGCCGGCCATCGCAACCAGGTTTTCGCGCTTCGCGGCGTAGGTGAACAGGGTCGGGCGGGTGACGTAGAGCGAGCCCTTCTGAGCCAGCAGGCCGAGATTGAGCGGCTCGACCGCACCGGAGGACTGGCCGAACAGCGCGGCGACGCCGAGCGGCGCGAGGCAATCCAGCGACTTCAGGAACGTGTCCTTGCCGACGGAATCGTAAACCACCGGCACCTTCTTGCCGCCCGTGATCTCGTCCACCCGCTTCACGAAGTCCTCCCGGGTGTAGATGATGACGTGATCGCAGCCATGCGCCTTGGCGAGCTTGGCCTTCTCGTCGTTGCTGACGGTGCCGATCACGGTCGCGCCGAGGTGCTTAGCCCATTGGCTCAGGATCAGGCCGACGCCGCCGGCCGCCGCATGCAGCAGGATCGTATCGCCGGCCTTCACCCGATAGGTCTGCCGGATCAGATATTGTGTGGTGAGCCCCTTGAGCATCATCGCCGCCGCGGTCTTGTCGTCGACGCCGTCCGGCAGCCTCAGCAAACGATCGGCAGGGATCAGCCGCGCCTCGGAATAGGCCCCGAGCGGCGAGGCGCCGTAGGCGACACGATCGCCCGGCTTCAGATCGGTGACACCGGGCCCGACCTCCTCGACAATTCCGGCCGCCTCGCTACCGAGCCCGCTCGGGAGTTGCGCCGGGTACAGGCCCGAACGGTTGTAAATGTCGACGAAGTTGAGTCCGACCGCGGTATGGCGGATGCGCGCCTCGCCCGGCCCGGGCTTGCCGACGCTGACCTCCTCCCAGACCAGGACTTCCGGACCGCCGGTCTTGTGAAAACGTATGGCATGGGTCATGGGCGTTGCTCCCTTATCGTTGGGTGAGGATCCGATAAAGCTGGATGGCCGCAGAAATAGGCATTCCGTCTGCCCGTTACAGTACAGACACGTAGCAAGAATGTCACAGCGAGCGACAAACCCCCGCCGTTCGACCTCCGTTCGAAAAAGTTGATGACGCGCATGAAGCGACCGGCAGTAACTTCCGCGCGGGGTTTGGTGGTCGCCTGCGAAGGAGAGCCGAGATGCCAGCTTATGTACAGCATCATCAGGACGTCGAGATCGCGCCCGTGAATTGCCCCGCCTGCATGGGGTTCCTGCCGATGTATGTGCGCGAGGTCGAGCCGCATTGGAGCCTTGCCAAGATCGACTTTGTCTATGAATGCGCCGATTGCGGCGCCGAGGTCAGACAGACCATCCGCAAGCCGGAAGTGCTGCGGCACTGATCCCGCGGACGGCGGACCGCTCAACTATTTGCGTTCAGCGGAAAAAACGCCACTGATGCGGGTCTGATGTCTCCCAAACGAGGCTTGTTCTTTGCCGGGAACGCAGGCAGAACAAGCCTCAAGCAAGACCTTGGGAGCGCCCATTCGTGGCTGATCAGAAGGCCTCGACCTCGATCGAGGCAGTGGAGAGCGGCCTCGCCGCGCAGGGCTACATCGCGAGCCGGCAGATCGCGACCGCCGTCTATTTGTCGCAGCAGATCGAGAAGCCGATCCTGGTCGAGGGCCCCGCGGGCGTCGGCAAGACCGAGCTTGCCAAGGCGATCGCCGCCTGGCGCGGCATGAAGATGATCCGCCTGCAATGCTACGAAGGCCTCGACGAGGCCAAGGCACTCTACGAGTGGAAATACGCCAAGCAGCTTCTGTATACGCAGATCCTCAAGGACAAGCTCGGCGAAGTCCTCGGCGGTGCGCAGACGTTGCATGCCGCGCTCGCCCAGCTCCACGATTTTGGCGACGTGTTCTTCTCCAAGGAATTCGTCGAGCCGCGTCCCCTGCTCCAGGCGCTGGAGCAACCGGGCGGCTGCGTGCTCCTGATCGACGAGATCGACAAGTCGGACGCGGAATTTGAATCGCTGCTGCTGGAGATCCTGTCCGACTTCCAGGTCACGATCCCCGAGCTCGGCACCGTCTCGGCCATCACGCCGCCGACCGTGATCCTCACCTCCAACAGCGAGCGAGACCTCGGCGACGCCTTGAAGCGGCGCTGCCTGCATCTGCATATCGGCTTTCCCGAGCAGCGGCTCGAGGAGCGCATCGTCGAAAGCCGCGTGCCCGGCATCTCGCAGGCGCTGCGCCGGCAGATGGTCGGCTTCATCCACGAGATCCGCTCGCTGGATCTGAAAAAGCTGCCGTCGGTCAGCGAGACCATCGACTGGGCACGCGTCCTGGTGCTGCTCCAGGCCGCCGAGCTCGACACAGATATCGTCAAGGACACCCTCAACGTGCTCCTGAAATACGAAGCCGACATCGAGGCCGCATCGCCGCAGGTGACAACCTTCATTGCCAAGGCGACACGGTCCAACGTCTTCGGTTGACGCCGATGCGCGAGAACCTCCATCGTTTCTTTCGGGCAGCGCGGGGCGTCGGCGTTCACGTTTCGCCTGCCGAAAGCATCGATGCGATGCGCGCGGTCGCGCAAGTCGGCATCTCCGACCGTGCCGTGCTGCGCGACGCGCTGCTGCTGACGCTCGCCAAGTCGCAGGACGAGAAGCTCGCGCTCGGGGATTGTTTCGATCTGTTCTTCAGCCAGCCGGAGCCGCGACGGGACCAGCCCGAGGCGAATAACGACGACGCCTCGCAGGACACGGATCAGTCGCCCGCTTCCAGCTCGGCCAGCGAGCCGGGCGAAGGGCAGCCTCCTGAGGGTTTGGGTCCGCTTGCGCAGATGCTGCTGTCGCAGGACCGCAATGCGATCGCAGCCGCCATCGCCAGCGCCTCCGGTACGGCCTCCCTGTCCGAGATCCGCTATTCCACCCAGCGCGGCATCTTCTCCAGCCGCATCCTCGACGCCATGGGCCTGCAACGCCTGCGCGACGATCTCGACCAGCTGACCGCAACCAATCCCGCGCTGGCCGAGCGCCTGCGCGCCTCGCTCGACGCGTTGCGCGAGGCGGTGCGAGACACGGTCGCGCAGGGGCTCGCGCTCTATGCCCGCGAGGAGGCCGAGAATCTTCGCAACGAGATCCTGCGCAACGCGCCGCTTGCCCGCATCGAGCGGCGCCAGGTCGCCGAGATGCGCGCCCTCATCCGCCAGATCGCGCGCCGGCTGCGCGAGCGCTATTCCAAGCCGCGCAAGCGCCAGCGCCGCGGCCACCTCGACGTCCGCCGCACGCTGCGCCGCAACGCGGCCTGGGGCGGCGTGCCGTTCCTGACCGCGTGGAAGCGCAAGCATCGCGACCGGCCGAAGATCGTGGCGCTCTGCGACGTCTCTGGCTCGGTCGCCCAGGTCTCGGATTTCTTCCTGCTTCTGATCCACTCCTTGCACGAAGTCGTCGATGACGTCCGCTCCTTTGCCTTCTCCTCGCATCTGATCGAGGTCAGCGACATCCTGGAGGCGAAATCGCCGGAAGAGGCGATGGCCGAGATCATGTCCAAAGTCGGTTTCGGTTCGTCCGACTACGGCTCTTCGCTGGTCGATTTCGAAAAGGACTTCATGAGCGCGCTGACGCCGCAAACCACGGTGATCGTGCTCGGCGATGCCCGCAGCAACAATCTCGACCCGCGCGCCGACATCCTGCGCCGCATCTCCGAGCGTTCGAAGCGGCTGGTCTGGCTCAATCCCGAAGGGCGGCTCGCCTGGGGCTTCGGCGATTCCGAGATGCCGCGCTACGCCACCTTCTGCAGCGTCGTGCGCCAATGCGCCACCGCGCAGCAGCTCGAGCGCGCCGTGTCCGACATCGTGGCGACTTATCAATAGGTCTCGCGCGCGGCCAACCTCGTTGGCGAAACGCAGTTTCGCGCAAGCTGCGCCTGGTCGAGGTTACACTCCCGGAAGTGATAGGCGATTTCGTCGAGCGCGCGTTGCTCCCATTCCTCGGCCTGCGCAAGCCAGAACAGCCGACGATCCAAATCGAGGGCCGCACGCTCCCGGCACAGGGATTCCTGACTGCGAATTTCGACCAGCCTGTTCATGCACTCCACTCCTGCCGCGTGAAGTCATTCCCCGGGAATCAACCTAACAGAATCCCGAATTGCTCGCTTCACCATTTCTGTGCATATCGCGACGCATCATGGGACAGCGATGCTTCCCGTGCACTGCAGCAGCCCCGCAGCGCAACATCAACTGCGGATCATCAATTAGTGATCGAACCACGGACGTATTCCCGCTCAGGCGATCTTCTTCTCTTGTCGCAACGAAGTGCGGCAATTTGTGAAGAGGCATTCTAAACGGCTTACCGAATTCCCGACTCATTGTCGTCGCATGGTCTTCATGCGGCGCCGCTAACAGGGCGCCAACGGCACGATCTCTTGAGGCAACATGAGCAACGATTTCGAATTCGAACTTGCGCCGGACCAGTGGGAAGCGCTGCGTACACTTCGCAACCCGCTGTCGAACGGTCGCCTGGCGAAGTCTTATCTTGTCGAAGGCCTCGTCGAGCTCGGCCTCGTTGCCATCAACGACGGTGTACCTGCGATAACGCCGGCCGGACGCAAGGTGCTCGTGCGCGGATCGTGCCGGTTGCTTGATCTAGCGGCGTGACAGGTTTGCGCTGACCCTCGGCGACATCCCTGCCGGCATATCGCCGCGCAGATCAGTCGTTCCATTGCAGGAGCGGCGATCCATATGCCCTCCTCCAGACAGACAGGAAACGCGGAAACCAGGAGTGGGCTACCGCGCCCTTATAGGCCCAGGTGCGATATTTCAGCCCCTGCTCGGAGATCAGCTCCTGATATCCGCCATGCAGCTCGGTTGCTTTCCGTATGTCCTTCAAGATTCCCTGGGCGCAGGAACGGTAGGTGTCGCTTCCCGAGGATTCGTCATAGTCCAGCATGCGATCCGCAAATTCGACGTTGAACGTCGGCCAGGAGGTACGTCCCTGGTAGGCAGGCGCCGCGATCTTGTGGATCAGCTTGTTCCGCGGATTCTCCGCTGATACCAGGAAGTGAAACGTATTGGGGATGCGAAAGCGCGGCTCCGCAATGATCAGATCCGCCGTCGCCGCGAACAGCGCCCGCTCGCCGGCATCGTTCAGATTCCAGAAGCCGCGATGCACGCTGACGAAATCCAACGCGACTGATGACGCCGGCGGGCCCTCCGGCCCGTCGAGAGAATGCCTGATATATCCCTCCCTGCCGAACAGACGGAGCAGGTCCTTCTTGTACTGCATGAGGTCGCGCCCGAGCAGCCGCTTCAGCTTGTTCTCATCGACGATTCCGAGCTGCACGCTCCACACGAAGGTCGTGTGGACGCAGGCGTTGGTGACGAAGCGCCGGCGCTCGGCGCGGGTATCCGTTGCGGCGGAGCGAGGACCACGAGCGTCGCACAACAAACAGGAGCTGCCGTCATAATCGAACGGCTCGAGCTCGCTCGCGAGCTTGAGGATTGCACGCCTCAGGTCGCCGCCATATTCAGCCAGCAGCAGGCGCCCGGCATGCGCGCATTGTGACACCGCCAGATAGGACGGCGCCCTCTGGTCGGCCAAGATCATCTGCTGCAGACCGGCCAGAATGCCGAGCAGCGTATCCGACGGGCGCGAGAAGTAGTTCACGCCGAGGTATCGACCGCGCCCGGCCGGGACGATGGTCGTCGTGACCACATCGGCGCGAACCGCCTCCAGCAACAAGCGGATGCTCCTGTCGAGAAGCCGCGCACGCCGCACCGCATCCTGCGCATCCATGATGGTTTCGGGATCGAGGACGTCAGGATAGAACCAGGCGAAGTCGCGGGGGTAATAGGCGGATGCGTGGGGTGCGCCGGTGACGAGGAAGGCCTCGGTCACCGCAAATGCGCTATCCATCGCGTGCCGGTAGAGGTCCTCGATGGCCGACAACGAATGATGCGATCTTCTCAGGAATCGATCCCCGAGAAAATTGACCGCCTGGAGGGCGTTGGCGAAAACCGTCGCAACCACACCTCGGTAGAATCGGTTTCCGCGATCTGAAGACAACGAGATATCGCTATTCATATGCGGACTAGGAGTAACTCCGATGGTGCGGTCACCATCCGAAGCTTGGCTGATTCGTGTTTCGTCCAGATGACTTGGCGGCTGCCGGCTTACATCACCTGCCTCGGGCGACCCTTCCCGCTGGCCGAGATTCTCGATCCCCCCGAGCCGCACCCGCGCAGCGGCGTCGGCACAGGCGTGATCGCGCAACTTTGCTCACTGCGACGTCAAGTCCGCATGGCGGGTTCCAACTTGGCCTGGACCGTCACATATCTGCAACAGGCGCCCGCTTCATGCCGAAGCGTTGAGCAAGGGATGACGCATTTTCACACCTTACGCCGGGCTCCAAACTGGCCCACTATCGAGACATTTCACCCATGCAAGCGCATCAGCGAATGTTGGATTCGTTAACTGACGGCCTGAATTCCGGCGAATCTCCGCTGCTGCGGACGATCGGGCTTACCAAACGATACGGCGATTTCCTCGCCAACGATTCCATCGACATCGATATCTGGCCCGGCGAAATCCACGCGTTGCTCGGTGAGAATGGGGCCGGCAAGTCGACGCTGGTGAAGGCGATCTACGGGCTGATCCAGCCCAGCTCCGGTGAAATTTACTGGCAGGGCCAACGCATCGTGCTGTCCGGCCCCTCGGAAGCCCGCAGCCGCGGCATCGGTATGGTCTTTCAGCACTTCTCGCTGTTCGACAATCTCACGGTCGCCGAGAACGTCGCGCTCGGCCTCGACGGACGGGAATCCTTCAACGACATGTCGGCGCGGCTGGCGGAGGTGTCGAAGACTTACGGTCTTCCGCTCGATCCCCGGCGCGAGGCCTGGCAATTGTCGGTCGGCGAGCGCCAGCGCATCGAGATCGTCCGTGCGCTGATGCAGGACCCGAAATTCCTGATCCTGGACGAGCCCACCGCGGTATTGACGCCGCATGAATCCGATCAGCTTTTCATCGTGCTGGAACGCCTCAAGTCCGAAGGCCGCGCCATCCTCTACATCAGCCACAAGCTCGAGGAGGTGAAGCGGCTCTGCGACACCGCCACGATCCTGCGCGGCGGCAGGAAGGTCGAGACCTGCGATCCCCGGCGCGAGACCGCCGCTTCGCTCGCGCGCATGATGGTCGGCGGAGAGATCAAGGAGGTGAAGGCGGCGGCCCGCCGGACCACCACGGTGCCGCGGCTCGTCGTCAACGATCTGTCGCTCGGACCGAGCGAGGCGCATGGCGTGCGGCTCGAGCACATCTCGTTCGAACTGAAGGGCGGCGAGATTCTGGGCATCGCCGGCGTCGCCGGCAACGGTCAGGACGAATTATTCGCCGCGCTGTCAGGCGAGCGATTGTCGAAGGATCCGGGCACGGTGGTGATCGAAGGCGTTGCCGCCGGCCAACTCTCCATCACGCAACGGCGCAAGCTGGGGGCCGCCTTCGTTCCCGAGGAGCGGCTCGGCCACGGCACGGCACCGCGCATGAAGCTCTCGGAGAACGCGCTGCTCACCGGACATGCCGCAAGCGGCATGGTGCATCGCGGCTTCATCGATACCGCCGCCACGCTGAAGACCGTCGACCGTGCGACCGAGACGTTCGACGTGCGCAAGGCCAAGCGCGATCCCGAAGCAGCATCTCTCTCCGGCGGCAATCTGCAAAAATTCATCGTGGGACGCGAGATCCTGCGCAAGCCTGCGGTGCTGGTCGTGAGCCAGCCGACCTGGGGCGTCGACGCCGGCGCCGCTGCCGTCATTCGCCAGGCGCTGCTTGATCTCGCCACCGCCGGCGCCGCCGTGCTCGTGACCAGCCAGGATCTGGACGAACTCGCCGAGATCGCCGACCGTATCGCCGTGATGTTCCACGGCAGGTTGTCAGCACCGCTCGCCGCCAGCGAGGCGACGCGCGAAGAGCTCGGCCTTCTCATGGGCGGCAGCAGCCTGGAGCCGAAGGAGGCGGCGCATGCAGTTGGTGCTTGAGAAGCGCGCCGAGCGCTCCGGCACGATCGCGCTGGTTTCGCCGCTGATCGCGGTCGGCCTCACGATCGTGACGATGGTGATCCTGTTAGCGATCCTCGGCAAGAATCCGCTGCTCGCATTGCACGCCTATTTCATCGCGCCCCTGACCGACGACTATTCGCTCCAGGAGATCGCGGTGAAGGCCGCGCCGCTGGTGATGATCGCGATCGGACTGTCACTCTGCTATCTCGCCAATGCCTGGAACATCGGCGCCGAAGGCCAATTCCTGATCGGCGCGGTGGCCGGAAGCTGGATCGCGGTGAGGACGCAAGGCACCGACGCCGGCGCCTGGGTGTTGCCGGCCATGTTCGTCCTTGCCGCCGCCGCAGGTGCGCTCTATGCGCTGATCCCGGCGATCTGCAAGGTGAGGTTCGGCGCCAGCGAGATCCTGACCAGCCTGATGCTGGTCTATGTGGCCGACCTCCTCCTCGACTATCTCGTGCGCGGCCCCTGGCGCGACCCGCATGGCTTCAACTTCCCGACCACGGCCGAGTTTGACCCGGTGGCGACCGTCCCACTGCTGATCGAGGGCGGCCGGCTGCATCTCGGCGCGATCATCGCGCTTCTTGTCGTGGCGGCTGCCGCAATCCTGCTCGGGCGAACCATCAAGGGTTTTGAGATCCGCGTCGTCGGCGCCGCCCCCGTGCGGCGCGGTTCGGCGGCTTCAAAGCCGACCATCTGGTCATCCTGACCTTCGCGGTGTCGGGCGCGCTCGCGGGCCTTGCCGGCATCATCGAGGTCGCAGGTCCCGTCGGCCATCTCCAGCCCGGCATCTCCCCAGGCTATGGTTTTACGGCGATCATCGTTGCCTTCCTCGGCCGGCTGAATCCGCTTGGAATATTGGTTGCAGGCCTTTTCCTTGCGTTGACCTTCATCGGCGGCGAGCAAGCGCAGATCGCGATGAAGATCCCGTTGGATGTCACCAAGGTTTTCCAGGGTGTTCTGCTGTTCTACGTGCTCGCCTGCGATTCCCTGATCCTCTATCGCTTCAGGTTGGTCTTCCCGAACCGTCAGGTGGCCCGTGGAACTCGTTGAAGCCATCGTCCTTTCGGTGCTCGCCGCATCGACGCCGCTCCTGATCGCCGCGACCGGAGAGCTCGTGACCGAGCGCTCCGGCGTGCTCAATCTCGGCGTCGAGGGCATGATGATCGTCGGCGCGGCCTGCGGCTTTGCCGGGGCCTGGCTCACCGGATCGATCTTCATGGGCGCATTGTTCGGCATCTTCGCGGGCACGATGATGTCGCTGATCTTCGCATTGATGGCGCTCGGACTCGCCGTCAACCAGGTCGCGACGGGGCTTGCGCTGACCATCCTCGGTGTCGGGCTGTCCGGACTGGTCGGTGCCGGCTTCGTCGGCGAGCGCATCACACCGGCAGTTCATCTCTCGATTCCGGGCCTCACCGATATCCCACTGGTCGGCCGCGTGCTGTTCGGCGAGAACGCCTTCGTCTACTTCTCCCTTGCGCTCGTCGGCGGCGTCTGGTGGTTCCTGTACCGCACACGCGCGGGACTGATCCTGCGCGCCTGCGGCGACAATCACGTCTCCGCGCATGCGCTCGGTTATCCCGTGTTGCGCATCCGCACCTTCGCCGTGATGTTCGGTGGCGCATGCGCCGGGCTTGCCGGCGCCTATCTGCCGCTCGCCTATACGCCTTTCTTCATCCCCGGCATGACCGCGGGCCGCGGCTGGATCGCTCTGGCGCTGGTGGTGTTCTCGTCCTGGCGGCCGGGCCGGCTCGTCGTCGGCGCCTATCTCTTCGGCGCCGTCACGATCCTTCAGCTGCATGCGCAAGGCTGGGGCGTCGGCATTCCCTCGCAATTCATGTCGGCGCTGCCTTATCTTGCGACAATCATCGTTCTGATTCTGATCTCCCGCGCGCGCAGCGGCGGCTCGACCGCACCGGCCGCGCTCGGGACCGTGTTCGTACCTGACCGCTGAGTTTCATTTCCGCGACGGGCGCGATGGGGCGCGCAGGTTGCGGATCGTGGCTTTCCCCTGATGTTTGGAGATCGATGATGAGGAAATCACTTCTTGCGCTGGCCGCCACACTGTTGCTCGCCGGGAGCATCAGCGCAGCCTCCGCCGCCGACAAGCTGAAGGTCGGCTTCATCTATCTGGGCCCGATCGGAGACTTGGGGTGGACCTATCAGCACGATCTGGGGCGCCAGGCTCTGGTGAAGGAATTAGGCGACAAGATCGAGACCACCTATCTCGAGAACGTGCCCGAAGGCCCCGACGCCGAGCGCTCCATCGAGCAGCTCGTCCGCGCCGGCAACAAGCTGATCTTCACGACGTCGTTCGGCTACATGGATCCGACGCTGAAGGTCGCCAAGAAATATCCCAACGTACATTTCGAGCACGCCACCGGATACAAGCGCAACCCGAACATGTCGACCTATTCGGCCAGATGGTATCAGGGCCGCTACATTCAGGGCCTGATCGCGGCCAAGATGTCGAAGTCGGGCGTGCTCGGCTATATCGGCTCGTTCCCGATTCCGGAGGTCGTCTCCGGCATCAACGCGACGATGCTGGCGGCGCAGACCATCAACCCGAACATCAAGGTCAAGATCATCTGGGCCAACACCTGGTTCGATCCGGGCAAGGAGGCCGACGCCGCCAAGGCCTTGATCGACCAGGGCGCCGACGTGATCATGCAGCACACGGACTCGCCCGCGGCGATGCAGATCGCCAGCGAACGCGGCAAGCTCGCCTTCGGCCAGGACTCCGAGATGATCAAGTTCGGGCCGAAGACCCAGCTGACCTCGATCCTCGACACCTGGGGCCCCTATTACATCGAGCGCGTCAAGGCCGAGCTCGCCGGCACCTGGAAGTCCGAGGACAGCTGGGGCGGCCTCGACAGCCATATGTTCACGATGGCGCCCTATACCAACATGCCCGACGAGGTGAAGAAAATGGCGGAGGATGCCCAGGCCGCGATCACGGCAGGCAAGCTGCATCCGTTCAAATGCCCGATTGTTGGGCAGGACGGCAAGCCGGTGGAGTGCAAGGGCGGCGATCACCTCGATGACAGCCAGATCCTCGGCATGAATTTCTACGTCAAGGGCATCGATGACAAGCTGCCGGGCAAGTAGCACGCTTCTTGCTTTGTCCAAATCACCTGCTCCTCCCGGAGGAGGTCCGGAGGGGGTGGCCAGAAGCACCCGGCACTTGTGGTCGCCCCCTCTTTCAATTTCTGCCCCTATCCCGCCTGCATGGCCCGCGCCGCGGAACTGTGGCGACGGATGAGATCGGCGACATCCAGGCCCGGAATCGCACCGTCGATCACGACCCATTGTCCAGCTACCATTACGCGGTCGGCCCGATGCGCCCCGCACAGCACCAGCGCGGCCAGGGGATCGCCATGGCCGGAGAAGCGCAGCTCGTCCAGCTTGAACAGTGCAAGATCGGCCGCCTTGCCGACGGCGATCTCGCCGAGTTCCGGCCGGCCCACGCAGGCCGCCGAGCCCTTGGTAGCCCAGCGCAACGCATCCTTGTGGCTGACCTTCGTGACGCCATAGCGGGCCCGTTGCAGCAGGAAAGCGGCCCGCACCTCCTGCATCAGGTTCGATGCGTCGTTCGATGCCGAGCCGTCCACGCCGAGCCCAATCCCGACGCCGGCCTCCTCCATCTCGCAGACCGGACAGCAGCCTGAGGCCAGCAACTGGTTGCTGCACGCGCAATGGCTGATGGTCGTCCTGGCCTTGCCGAGCCGCTTGATCTCGTCGGCGTTGAAGAAAATGCCGTGAGCGAGCCAGGTTCGCGCATTGAGCCAGCCGCATTGTTCGAGATAGTCGAGCGGTCGGCAGCCATACATCTGCTCGCAGAACTTGTTCTCGTCCTCGGTTTCGGCGAGATGGGTATGCAGGCGCACATCGAGCTTGCCGGCGAGATCGGCCGTCGCGCGCATCAGGGACGTCGTCACCGAGAACGGCGAGCACGGTGCCAGCGCGATCTGCACCATCGCATCCGGACCGCGCTGGTGATGTTCGGCGACCACGCGCGCGCTGTCGGCGAGGATCGTGTCTTCGTCCTGCACCACGCTGTCGGGCGGCAAGCCGCCGTCGCGCTGTGACAGGTTCATCGAGCCGCGCGTCAGCAGCAC
The DNA here is from genome assembly GCF_042019905.1 of Bradyrhizobium dasycarpum. NCBI lineage: Bacteria > Pseudomonadati > Pseudomonadota > Alphaproteobacteria > Hyphomicrobiales > Nitrobacteraceae > Bradyrhizobium > Bradyrhizobium dasycarpum. The sequence continues at coordinate 6,832,732 of NZ_CP169574.1, read as the reverse complement.
GCGCACACCGAGCCGCTTTGCGACGCCGACCTCGACGTCGATGGCGCCTTCGAGTCCTGTCGGGAAAACGTAATGATGATCGGTCGTGGTGGTGCAGCCCGACAACAGCAGCTCGGACATCGCCACGGAGACGCCGAGCTCGAGCGCCTCAGGCGTCAGCTTGGCCCAGACCGGATAAAGTGCCTGGAGCCAGGGGAACAGCTCGCGGTCCATCGCCGCCGGCAGCGCCCGCGTCAGCGTCTGGTAGAAGTGATGATGGGTGTTGATCAGGCCCGGCAGTACGACGTGCTCGCCCGCATCGAACACCGCGACATCGGTAGTCGCAGGCGTGCCGCCGGCCGGCACCAGCTCGACGATCCGGCCGTCCGTCACCACAATCCCGCGCTCGGCACCGTCGGCGAGGACCGCCAGGGGATCCCTGATCCAAATCGGCCTTGTGTCGCCCATGATTCCGCTTCTCCTCACATTCGTTGACGACGAGACCGCAAGTCGGAGGCGGGTCCGATCGCCAACTTGCTGCGACTTGTCGTTGCGACTTCTTGTTGCGACTTGGCTCCGGTCTTGCAAGACTTTCCGTCGGACGATTCACCCGACGCGAGCGTGGGCGCAGCCATGGACTTGAATACCATCACAGCGGTCGCCCATCCGCAAACGCGCGCACAGCTGCCAGTTTGGACGGCGGGAGATGCTTGGCTGGCAGGCGGCACCTGGCTGTTCTCGGAGCCGCAGACTCATCTGACACGGTTGATTGATATCACCGATCTGAAATGGCCGGCGCTGACGGTCACTGAGACCCATCTCAGCATCGCCGCGACTTGCACCATCGAACAGCTCGATGGTTTCGTCTGCCCGCCTGATTGGCGCGCAGCGCCGCTGATCAGCCAATGCTGCAGGGCCTTTCTGGCCTCGTTCAAGATCTGGAAGACCGCGACCATCGGCGGCAATCTCTGCATGTCGCTGCCGGCAGGGCCATGATCTCGCTCGCTTCCGCGCTCGATGGCGTCTGCACCATCTGGAAGGCCGGTGGCGGCGAGCAGAAGATTCCGGTCATCGACTTCATCACCGGCAACCAGCGCAATCGCCTGACGCCGGGTGATCTGCTTCGCCAGATCGATATACCGATTGCCGCGTTGAAACGCCGCACGGCCTTTCGCCAGATCTCGCTGGCACCGGTCGGCCGCTCGGCGGCGCTCCTCATCGGCAGCCTCGATGCCGATGGCACGTTGACGCTCACGGTTACCGCGTCGACGGTACGGCCGATCCGGCTGTCCTTTCGCGGCGTCCCGGACGGGAGTGCGTTGCACGCGGCGATCGCACAGCAGATCACGGACGATCTGTACCACAACGACATCCACGGCCAGCCGCTCTGGCGCAAGCACATGACGCTGCGGCTCGCCGAGGAAATTCGCCGCGAGCTCCTGGGAGCAATGCCGTGAGTTTCGAGATCAACGGCAAGAGATTTTCGCAGGAGCCGCGCGCTGGCCAGTGCCTGCGCACGTTCCTGCGCGAGCTCGGCCATTTCGGCGTCAAAAAGGGCTGCGATGCCGGCGATTGCGGCGCCTGCACCGTGCTGCTCGACGGGGAGCCGGTGCACAGCTGCCTGATCCCGGCGTTCCGTGCGGAGGGACGCGCCGTCACCACGATTGAAGGTCTTGGCGGAGATGACGGCACGCATCCGATGCAGCAGGCCTTCCTCGATGCGCAGGGCTTTCAATGCGGCTTCTGCACCGCCGGCATGATCCTGACCTGTGCCTCGCTGAACCAGGCCCAGCGCACCGACCTCGGCGCGGCGCTGAAGGGCAATATCTGCCGTTGCACCGGCTACCGCTCGATCGAGGATGCATTGCTCGGCAAGACCAATGTCGAGGCAGGCGTCGAGGCAGGCGCCGCCTTCGGCCGTAGCCTGCCGGCGCCCGCCGGCCCCGACATCGTGCATGGCATCGCGCGCTACACCTTCGACACCGCAATCGACGGCCTGCTCCATGTCAAGCTGGCGCGTTCGCCTCACGCCCACGCCAGGATCGTCGCGATCGACGCATCGCAAGCCCTGAAGATTCCCGGCGTGCACGCGGTGCTGACGCACGAGGATGCACCTTCGGTCCTGATGTCGACGGCGCGGCATGAGATGGACTGGATGGACCCGGAGGACACCCGCATTCTCGACGACGTGGTCCGCTTCATCGGCCAGCGGGTTGCCGCAATCGTCGCCGAGAGCGAGGCCGCCGCCGAGGAGGCGTGCCGCCGGCTGAAGGTCGACTACGAGATTCTGCCGGCGCTGATCGATCCCGAGCAGGCGATGGCGCCGGGCGCGCCCGTCCTTCATCCCGATCGAACCACCGCGAACCGCATCGCCGATCCCCAGCGCAACCTCGCGGCGGAGACGCATGGCGAATTCGGCAATGTCGCCTCGGCGCTCGCCGCGTCCGCCGTTACTTGCGAGGCCACCTTTCACAGTCATCGCGTGCAGCATGCGGCGCTGGAGACCCATGGCGGCCTCGCCTGGCTCGATGAGTCCGGTGTGCTCAACGTCCGCAGCTCGACGCAGGTGCCGTTCCTGACCCGCCGCGCGCTGTCGAATATCTTCCGGCTTCCCATGGACAAGGTCCGCGTGTTCTGCGAGCGCGTCGGCGGCGGCTTTGGCGGCAAGCAGGAGATGTTCGTCGAGGACATCCTGGCGCTCGCTGCACTGAAGACCGGCCGCCCTGTGAAGCTGGAGTTCACCCGCGAGGAGCAGTTCATCGCGACCTCGACGCGGCATCCGATGCGGATCCACATCAAGGCCGGCGCCGACGCCGGCGGCAAGCTGACCGCGCTCCAGCTCGATTTGCTGTCCAACACCGGCGCTTACGGCAATCACGCCGGGCCCGTGATGTTCCACGCCCTGGCGGAATCCATCGCCGTCTACAACTGCCCGAACAAGCGGGTCGATGGCTTTGCGGTTTATACCAATACGGTGCCGGCGGGAGCATTTCGCGGTTACGGCCTGCCACAGGCGCTCATTGCCGTGGAAGCCGCAATCGACGAGCTGGCGAAGCAACTCGGCATCAGCGCCTACGAGATGCGCCGGCGCAACATGGTCAGGCCCGGCGATCCCATGCTGTCGCCGCCGCCGTCCGAATATCACGACGTCGTCTACGGCTCCTATGGGCTCGACCAGTGCCTCGACCTCGTCGAACGCGCCATGCGTGCCGATGGTCCCCAGCCGGACCTGTCGCCGGAATGGCTGATCGGCGACGGCGTCGCGCTGACCATGATCCACACAGTGCCGCCGGCTGGACATATCGCCGACGCCACGATCGTGCTCAACGAGCACGGCGGCTTCGACCTCACCGTCGGCACGGCCGAGTTCGGCAACGGCACCAGCACCGTGCACCGGCAGATCGCGGCCACGACACTAGCGACCACCGTCGACAGGATCCGCCTGCGCCAGTCCGATACCGCCCTTGGCGGCCATGACACCGGCGCCTATGGCAGCGCTGGCACTTTCGTTGCCGGCAAGGCGACGCATGCGGCGGCCGTGCAGCTTGCGGCCGAGCTGAAGGCGGCGGCCGCCGGCGCGTGGCTGTGCGACGTGAAAACCTGCGTGCTCGATGGGGACGCCGTCGTCAGCGGCGTACGGCGCATGCCCTATACGGAACTTGCAAAGCTCGCGCACGACCGCGGACGGCCGTTCGCAGGCACCGGCAATTCCACCGGCACGCCGCGTTCGGTCGGCTTCAACGTGCAGGGTTTTCGTGTCGCCGTGAACAAGGGCACCGGCGAGCTCAGGATTCTCCAGGAGCGTGCACGCCGCCGACGCAGGCGTCGTCGCCAATCCCATGCAGTGCCGCGGTCAGATCGAAGGCGGCGTCGCTCAAGCGCTCGGCGCCGCGCTCTACGAGGAGATGGTGATCGATGCTGAGGGGCGCGTCATCAACCCGAAATTTCGCGACTACCACCTGCCCTCATTCGCCGACGTGCCCCGCACCGAGGTGTTTTTCGCCGAGACATCCGACACCGTCGGTCCATTGGGTGCGAAGTCGATGAGCGAGAGCCCGTACAATCCGGTCGCTGCCGCGCTCGGCAATGCCATTGCCGATGCCACCGGCATCCGCTTCACCGCACCGCCGTTCAAGCCGGACCGGCTGTTTCCGGCGTTGCTCGACAAGTTCGGCGGCTAGCTGCCGCGATAGGTCGAATAGCTCCAGGGCGTGACCAGCAGCGGTACGTGGTAATGGCTTTCGGGCTCGCTGATCGCAAAGCGCAGCGGGATTTCGTCAAGGAAGGGCGGGTCGGACAGCGGCACATTGCGCTCGGCGTAATATTTGGCAACGCGAAATCTGAGCTCGTAGCGGCCGATCGGCAGCGGGCGACCGCCTATCAGCGGCTGGTCGGTGCGCCCGTCGGCATTGGTCACCGCGCGCGCGATGACGCGGCTCTCGCCAAGGCTCGCGAGCTCCACGAGCTCGATCGGAACGCCCGGCGCAGGTTTGCCGATGTGATTGTCCAGCACATGGGTCGACAATCGGCCATGCACCTTCAACGCGTCGTCGGCCATGACGAGCTGATCGAGCCGCAGCGCGGAGATCCGGCCAATTTCCTCGATCGCACGTCGCGTCTCGGTCTTGGCGATATTGAGCAGTCGCGTCTCGAAGTCGCGCAGCACGGAGTCCCTGGTGTGACGGCGCACGCAGACGATATAGGGAAAACCGAACTTGTCGCGATAGGCGTTGTTGGCACGCTCGAAGGCGTCATATTCGGCCTCCGACAGCCGGTCGAGCCCGGCGCTGTTCTGCTCGTCGGTCGATTCCGCGGTGAGGCCTTCCGCGCGCCGGGTCTTGCTGGCGAGATCGGGATGCGCCCGGATCAGCGCGAGCTGCACATCGGGCTCGGCGCTTTGGATCGCCGCCATCAGCGCGGCGTGCAGCTGATTGATGCCGGCGAACGGCCGCTTGTCGGCGAGCTGCTCGGCGATCCATGGCGAATATTCGACGACGTTGGCCAGCGCGGCGACGAAATCGGCCTTTGCCGCGGCATTGAGATCGGACAGGGAAATCTGCGACATCGTCAACCGATCTCAAACGCGTCGGCGGCAAGATGCGCGTGCCTGGCGTGCCAGTGCTGCGCAATCTGCAATCGCGTCGGCACCCAGACACGCTCGTGCTTGCCGATATAGTCGAGGAAGCGGATCAGGCCCGCAGCGCGGCCGGGCCGGCCGGCGAGGCGGCAATGCAGGCCGACCGACATCATCTTGGGCGCGGTCTCGCCTTCGGCATAGAGCACGTCGAAGGCATCCTTGAGGTAAGTGAAGAACTGCTCGCCTTCGGCAAACCCTTGCGGGTTGATGAAGCGCATGTCGTTGGCATCCAGCGCATAGGGAATGACGAGCTGCTTGCCGTTCGCGCCCTTGATCCAATAGGGCAGATCGTCGGCATAGGAATCGCAGAGATAAAGGAAGCCGCCCTCCTCCATCAGCAGACGGTTGGTGTTGATCGAGGAGCGTCCGGTGTACCAGCCGAGCGGCCGCGCGCCGGTGGCTTCGGTATGGACGCGGATCGCCTCCGCGATCTCGGCGCGCTCCTGCGCCTCGGTCATGTCCTTGTGCTCGATCCATTTCAGACTGTGACTGGCGATATCCCAGCCCGCCTCGTTCATCGCCGCAACGATCTCGGGGTTGCGCTTGAGCGCGGTGGCGACGCCGAACACCGTGGTCGGCCAGCTGCGTTCGCCGAACATCCGCCACAGCCGCCAGAACCCGGCGCGCGAGCCGTATTCGAACATCGATTCGATATTGGCGTGGCGCTGGCCGGGCCACGGCTGCGCGCCGAGCACGTCGGACAGGAACGCTTCCGAGGCGCGGTCGCCGTGCAGAATGTTGTTCTCGCCACCTTCCTCGAAATTGACGACGAACTGCACTGCGATGCGCGCATCGCCGGGCCATTGCGGGTGGGGCGGGTTACGGCCGTAACCGCGGAGATCGCGCGGGTAGCTCTTATCGGTCACTCAGACTTCCTCAAAGCGGATCGGCAGGGCGCCCTTCCACAGCACACTCTTGCCCAGCGTTGCCAGATTCTCCAGGCCGGAGGTCAGCGTGATGAAATGGTTGCCGGCGAGTTGGCCCATCTTGCTCGCGAAGTGCACGCCGCCATAGGCCAGCAGGATCTCGGTCTCGCTGATGCCGCCGGGATAGAGAATGATCTGGCCGGGTGCGGGATAGCTGGTGTGGTTCTCGTAGCCGACGCCGAAATCGAGATCGCCGAGCGGCATCCACACGCCTTCGCCGCTCCAGCGCACATGGATGATGTGGCTCTCGAACGGCAGCGCCTTGCGGAAGGCGGCGACGGTCTTGGGCGCCAGCTGCTCCTCGAAGCGGGCATCGAATGTGAAATCGCCGGCGCGGATAACGAGCTTGCTCATCTCATCTCTCTGGATCGGGCTGGTAGCGCCCGGAGCACCCTCAAGCAAGAGCACTCCCGACGGTTTCGCGCAAGGGGCGCGGCCCGCGTCACCTGCGATCGTATGACCAGCCGAAACGCCGCTCCGCCGCGTCTCCGGTTCCGGCTCGGCGGCGGATGGGGGGACCTCCTTCAGATCTGCCCGCGGCGGTGGGGGGCGGCGCGGGCAGGTTCTCGCATTTCATGGAGTAGACCAGCTTGCCATCTGCGGTACGCCCGATCGGGGCACAGGGATCGGGACGTGCCGCCGCGGCCTTCGGCGTTGCCTTGACTTGGCGGCCGCCGGGGAAGCCATCAGCAGCAGGACCAGCAGATATTTCGACATCGTTGTCGCCTGGAAACTCGATTGGCCCATTGAACCGGATTGCGGCAGGCAAGTCCATCGGCGTCGTCGGGCCAGCGTGCCGAATATTTAGCCGCATGCGCGCGAGCGTAGCGGCGCAGAGTCGGGACTCCCAGACGGTACGGCGCCATGCGGATGTAGGGGCCCCACGCCGTCATGGCGATGCTCCAGTAAACATCCCAGCGGCGGCGCTGTAGGGTGGGCAAAGGCGCACTTGCGCCGTACCCACGATCTCCCTCCATGAGCAACAAGACGTGGGCACGCTTGCGCTTTGCCCACCCTACGAGATCTGGATTGCTTCGTCGCATCTGCGCAAAATTGCTCCGCAATTTTGTCGCTGAGTTCCTCGCAATGACGGAGAATGGGGCGGCAGCTTGCTTCTCCAAGTATCGCTGTCATTCCCCGCCTTGTGCGCAATTGCGCACTGGAGCGGGGAATCCAGTACGCCGCAGCCTCTCGGTTCAGTCACTGCGGCCTCTGGAATACTGGATCGCCCGGTCAAGCCGGGCGATGACAGCGCGTGTGGTGACAGACATGCTTCGTCGCTCTCGCGGCTCAAATTCGCCCGAGCTTTGCTTGCGTCTCCACCCTCAAAGCCAAGAGGGCGCAGGGAAGGCCGGGTGCTGACAACGCACCCGCGGTCCGCTGCGCGAAAAATGCACACGCAGGAAGAACCGCACAGCAGCATACAGGTGGTGCCGATCACTCGGCCTTCCCTGCGCGATGGTCGGACGGCTTATGCCGTGCTCTCCCGGGAGCCGAACTTTCCTTCTGGCCTCCCTCGCCGTTCGAATTTGATGATGCCGTCTGCCCGGTTGGGCTCGCGCACATCTTCGAACCGGTTTGACCGTAGCAACGACGGTCAGGACCACACGGTTTTGCCGTACGCACGGCCCGCCATGTCGCCGCAGTATTCCCAGCCCTGTCGACGGAGCCGGAAACTTACAAACGAGACGAAGCCTAGCAGCGCCGCTCGTCTGCACGCGGGGTTCGAGCTCACAGGGACTACCCGCCCTGCCCGCCCCATCTCGTGCCGACGCTGCCGCGTCCACCGCAAGCCCGGCTCGCGATCAAGACGACCTCGAGATCGCCCCTCTTGGGTGAGCCGGGATAAACGACACATACGCCGAAACCGAATTTCGGTAAAGCGGAATATTTTTGACGGAATGGATTGACAACGGGCGACACAGGCACGGCCGCGTAGCCCGGATGGAGCGGAGCGCAATCCGGGAGAGTGCGCGATACCAGACGAGCGCCCCGGATTACGCTTTCGCTCCATCCGGGCTACAAGAGCACCGACGCAACAAGAAGGGCGGTACAAAGCACCGCCCTCCTTCACCAGTCCAATCGGACCACGTCGAAAATGATCGCGCGATACGATCCCTAGTAGCCCGGATCGTAATAGAACTGACCGCCACCGCCGTAATAGCCGGGTCCGCCGTAATAACCGGGACCGCCGTAGTAGGGACGCCCGCCATAATAATAGCGATTCTCGTAGTAATCGCGGCGCCGCTGCTCGGCGATCACGCCCCCGATGATACCGGCCGCTGCGCCCATGAAGGCGAGACCTGCGGCGTTCGACCCGCGTCGATAATAGCGGCGACGGTGGGCGCTGAAATCGGTGACTTCGGAGGAGCCCTGCCCCGCCGTGACAGGCTTTGCAGATGGCGCCTCGGCCGGCCCCGCAGCCGAGGGCGATGCGGAGGTTGCGACCAATGCCAGGCTCGTGAACGCGGCCAGCACCATGTTGCGACCGGCTGCAGAAATCATCGGTCTCGCATTCATTTTGACCTCCTATGTTCTTGCCTATGTTCTCTCACGACGTAGAGATATGCAAACCCTGTTTAATGCGCAAACCATTGAAATGGTTTCTCGATCGCGGCAATCCGCCACGCTTTGAACGATTATAGACCGACCAAATCCCAGCTTGAACCATCCAACCTGAGCGGATCATGAACAGCCGCGCCGTTTGGCGGTCGCCGCCCGGCGCCTGGGCGCTATCCTGGCCGGCCGCCTTTCCGACGCTCCTCGTGGTGCTTGCGCCGCTCCGGCGGATCGTGACCTGCCTCGTTGCGACCCCCACCCCGCCGATAGACGCGCCTACGACAGCGCCCCCAGCACGCCGCGCGTCGCCTTGTCGATCTCCTCGACATAGCGACGGCGGGCGAAGGTCTCGGTGAGAAAGCCGATCACCTTGCGGCTGTCGGTGGAATCGACCACCGCCAGCATCTCGGCCTCGGCCTCGTCGAACACAGCCATCGCCGACTTCACGTTCATTTCCGGGATCAGCACGATGTCGATCAGGCGGGCGAGCTCGACCACCTGGATGTCGTCGGCGATGCTGTCGAGATCATTGGAGAACAGGTCGGGCAGCATGACCAGCCCGACATATTCGTCCGCGTTGTTGACGATCACGATTCCCGGCCGCGAGCCCAGCGCGAACTCGCGGCGGACGGCGGCGATCGTCGTGGTCGAGGGCACCTTGCCGACGTCGGAGCGCATCAGCCGCTCCACGGTGAGATTGCGCAGCCAGCCGACGTCGTTGGCGCTGCGGATGGTCTCGCCGCGCAGATGCAGGCGCCAGGTCGAAAAGGAATGGCCGAACATGAACCGGACGCAGATCGAGGTGACGATGCAGCCGGCCAGCACCACGGCGGTGACGTCGACGTTGCGGGTCATCTCAAGCACCAGGAACGACATGGTGAGCGGGCCCCCGACGATGGCGACGCCGAGCGTCGCCATGCCCGTCAGCATCGCGACCAGCGGATCGATCGCGAAGTTCGGGCTGATCAGAAGCAGCACCGCGGCAAAGAACTTGCCGATCAGGCTGCCGACGAACAGCGATGCGAAGAACAGGCCGCCGCGGAAGCCCGAGGCGAGCGAGATCAGGCAGGCCGTCACCTTCAAGGCGATGATCAGCGCGATCAGGCCGATCGTCATGTCGTGAAAGAGGTCGAGCACCATGGCGCCGTGGCCGGCCGCCAGCACCTGCGGCGTGATGATCGCAAAACCGCCGACGATCAGGCCGCCTATCACCGGGCGCAGCCAGACCGGCAGCCAGGCGAACAGGCGCTCGAACGTCGGCGAGGAGCGCATCACGGCGATGCCGACGCCGCTGGTGATGAGCGCCAGCCCGATCAGTGCGAGATATTGCTCGACGCCGACCGCGCTGACCTTGGGTATCTCCAGCGAATACGGCGCGCCGCCGAGCCATTGCGCGGTCAACGCGCCGGCGAGCGAGGCGGCCAGGATCGGTGCCGCGCTGGCGACCGAATAGACGCCGACGATCAGCTCGCAGGCATAGAAGGCGCCGGTGATCGGCGCGCCGAATGCCGCGGCGATCGCCGCGGCAGCGCCACAACCGACCATCAGGCGCAGATCGTTGCGGCGCAGATTAAAGAACTTGCCGATCAGCGAGGCGAGGCCCGAGCCGATCTGGGTGTAGCCCGCCTCGAGCCCGACCGAGGCGCCGCAGCCATTCGAGATCAGAGTCTGACCCGCAACCACCACACTGTCGCGCATCGAAAGATTGCCGCCGCGCAACGCGTTCGCCTCAATCGGGTCGACCGCGTTCGATATCTTCATGCGCCGCCGCGACCATTCCATGATTCCGAGCAACAGCCCACCGAGCGCAGGTGCAATCAGTGCTGCCCATGGACTGACGCTCGCGTGAGCCGACAGGTGGACATCAATGGGGATGCCGTAGATCACCACATGCGCGATCTGGGCGATGTGGGCCATCAGCGTCACGACCGAGCCCGCGAGCGTGCCGATCATCAGCGCGAGCGGGATCAGGTAGAACTCGTTGCTGCGCAAGAGGGCGCGCAGCCGAACCATGGTGCGGTTCGTCCCCTTGCGATCGACGAGATGCCTGATCCGTACGAACACCCTCTGCCTGCCCTACCCTTCCGACAGCCCGTAGCCGGCCATGCGCTGGCGGACCCGCTCGATCTCGGCGCTGGGGAGCAGCGGCGGTTGTCCGATCTGGAGGCAGCCGTGATATTGCCGCGCCAGAGTCTCGACCTCGACGGCGAGCCACATCGCCTTGTCCAACGTCTTGCCGGTCGCGATCATGCCGTGATGGTCGAGCAGGCAGGCAAGCCGGCCCTCCAGCGCCCGCACCGCATGTTCCGACAGCTCCGCCGTTCCGAACGTCGCATAGGGCGCGCAGCGGATGCTGTCGCCGCCGGCCGCCGCGATCATGTAATGCACCGGCGGAATCTCCATGCCCATGATCGCCAGGATGGTGCAATAGGTCGGATGGGCGTGGACGACGGCGTTGATCTCGGGCCGCGACTTCAGGATGTCGCGATGAAACCGCCATTCGCTCGACGGCTTCTGGTCGGGCTCGTGTGTGCCGTCCATGGTCATGAACACGATCTGCTCAGGGGTCATGGCCTCATAGGGCACGCTGGTTGGCGTGACCAGAAGCCCGTCCACATGCCGGACAGAGATATTACCCGAGGTGCCCTGGTTGATGCCGAGCGCATTCATGCGCCTGCAAGCGTCGATGATGGCCTGTCGCTTGGCGAGCTCGTCCGTTGTCATCGACATCCCGATTTCCCGACGATGGTCTTGTTAGACCGGAAGTACGTCAAAGCAATATGGCAGTGCAAGCGAAAGCGCCCCGGATCTCGTGCCGTCCTCGCGCCCTTCCTGCAAAATCATAAAATGGGCCGCAGAATCAACGGATTCGCAGATTGTCGCAGCCCTATGGCAGGCTGGTCCGGACCGCCGCAACCCCGTTGATCACGAACTGCACCGAATAGGCGGCAAGCAGCATGCCGAGGACGCGCGAGAGCACGGCATTTCCAGTGCGTCCGAGGGTGCGCGCGATCAGCTGGGCCGAGACGAAGCACAGCATGCAGAGCAGGCAGACCGAGAGGACGACGGCGATGATGATCGCGAGCTTCCCCCATGGCCGACGTCGCCCGACAGGAGCAGCGTGGTCGCAATCGCTCCCGGGCCGGCCATCATGGGGATGGCCAGGGGAAACACTGCGACATCGGAGGCGTGCTCTGCAGTCGCCTTGTCGGCCTCGCGGGCCTCGCGGTGCGGACGGTCGCCGAAGATCATCTGGTAGGACACGCCGAACAGCAGCAGCCCGCCGGCGATCTGGAACGCGGGGATGCCGATCCCGAGCTGGCGGAGCAGCCAGTTTCCGACCAGCGCGATCATCACCAGGATCGAGGCCGCGATCAGCGGCGCGCGCGCCGCAATCGTCCGCTTGGCCCTCTCGGGCATGCCGGCTGTGGCAGCCAGAAAGGCCGGCACGAGACCGACCGGATCGATCACCAGCAGCAGCGTCACGAAGGCGGACAGGGAGAAATCAATCATCGGCATCTCTCCCGGTCCGCTGTTCAACGGCCGAGCAATAACAAAAGCTAAGGCCCGCACCGCGTTGGAAATTCGATCAGCTCAATTGCAGAGCAACCATTCGTCACGATTGCCGTTTTACCCGGCATCGAAACACGAACAGAAGCAGTCGCGACAATTGCAAGAGCCCCGTTCCAGAATTGATCCGCACGATCCCATTGCCTGCAGTCGCTGGGCTCTTCGCTTAGGGACAAACGTCAGAGAACTCAAGGCCGCCATTCATCAGTTCGGCAGCGCGGCGGATGCCGTGACATATGGCCTTCAGCAATGGCGGCACAGCGCCTCTCGCGCCCTGTGGCAGGCCCGCAGCGGCGCGCCACAGGTCGGCATTCTCTCCGATTCCATGGTTGCGCGCGGCGAGCAGCTCGCCTCAGTCGCCCTGATCTGCGTCAACGCCGTCGGTCTCGTCGCGGGCGCCGTGCCGCGAATCCTGCCCGCTGCGCCCGAAGCCGACGTCGACGCCTATCTCGACGGGCTCGACGGAATCTTCATCGGCGGCGGGCAGACCAACGTGCATCCCTCCCGCTATGGACAAACGGCGGACGAGGCGCGCGACGGCCCGTTCGACGAATTCCGGGACGAGCTAGCGCTCCACCTGATCCCGCGGGCGCTGGCCCGCGGCATCCCCGCCCTTTTCGTCTGCCGCGGCTTCCAGGAGCTGAACGTCGCCTTCGGCGGCACGCTGGCCAAGGAGCCGGACGACTTGCCCGAGGACCAACGCCATGGCACGCCCGAAGCCGACAACGAGGACGCCCGCTACCGGATGCGGCAAGAGGTGACGCTCCGCAAGGGCGGCCTGCTGCAAGAGATTTGCGGCGCCGACTCCATCGCCGTGAACTCACTGCACAGCTTCCTGATCGCCGATCTCGCGCCGGGGCTCATCGCCGAAGCCGTGGCCGAGGACGGCTCGATCGAGGCCGCCAGTGTCGAGGGCGCGAGCGCGTTTGCGCTGGGCACGCTCTTTCATCCGGACTATTGGGCAAGCTCCGATCACGCATCGGCGCGCATTCTATCTGCCTTCGGTGATGCGGTTCGCCGCCACGCCAGGGCGCAAGGGGCAGCATAGGTCATGCACCGTTACCGCTTCGGCATCGAGGAAGAGTACTTTCTCGTCAACCGGCAGTCCGCTGCGCCGCGATCCGAGCTGCCCAAGCCCTACATGGCGGCGGCCCAGAAACGTCTCGGCGAACGCCTGACAACCGAAATCCTGCAATCGCAGATCGAGGTGGCGACACCGCCCTTGACGTCCTCGGCCGAGGCGATCGCCGAGCTCGCGCGCTACCGCTCGGTTCTCACCGAAGTCGGCAAGGACCACGGGGTCGGCATCATCGCGGCCGGCACCCATCCCCTGGCGCAGCCGCAGCAACAGCGCATGACGCGCAAGCGCCGCTACAGCAAGGTGATCAACGACCTCGGCATGGTCGGCCTCGGCAACCCGATCAGCGGACTGCACGTCCATGTCGAGGTGCCCGAGCCCGACCTGCGGGTCGAAATCATGCACCGCCTGGTGCCGTTCCTGCCGCTGCTGCTGGCGCTGTCGACCTCCTCGCCGTTCTGGTGCGGCTATCCGACGGGATTGCTGGGTTACCGCAATGCCGCCAATGATGCCCTGCCCCGGACCGGCTTCCCCGAGATGTTTCGCAACCTGGCCGAATACGAGACCTACGTGAAGACGTTGGTCGACGCCGGCATCGTCCCCAATGCGACCTATGTCTGGTGGGCGCTGCGGCCCTCGCTCCAGCATCCGACCCTGGAGCTGCGCATCACCGATTGCTGCACGGCGATTACGGATTCGGTGGCAATCGCAGCGCTGTTCCGCGCCCTCGTTCGCCACGCTGTCCACCATCCCGATATCAACGCCACCTATTCGGCCGTGCACCGGGCGCTGATCGAGGAAAACCGCTGGCGCGCCCAGCGCTATGGAACCGACGGCACCTATATCGACCTGGCTTCGTTCGAGCCGATTTCATTCCGAAGCTGGCTCGAGGCGGTGATCGCGATGCTGGCCGGCGACATCGCCCATCTCGGCATCGATGACGACATCCAGCATCTCAGGACGATCCCCAAGCGCGGCACTTCGGCGCATCTTCAGCTCGAATATTTCCGCGGCTTGCGGAAATTCGGCCGGTCGCCGCGGGACGCTATCGGCGACGTGACGAAATGGCTGCGGACCTCGACCGAAGCCGGCGACTTCACCGCGCGGGGTGGCGAGCCGAAGGGCGCACCCGTCCGGCAGCCCCTGGCGGATCTGGTCTGACCGCAACAAGATGGCCTAATGGAACGACGTTTCGGCCGCCGACTTAGCTCAGCACGATCGCAATCGACATCGATGGAGACCAATCATGAGCGACAGCGGAGTTGGCATGCTGCTGGGCCACGCCTCGAGCCAGATGCTTTGGCTCTGGTTCATCGGAGCCTTCGTGCTCGGCGGCGTCCTCGTCTACGGCGTGATGAAGGCCGGCCACCTCAGGCGCAGCGAGCGGGCTCAGCTCGACCGCAACACCGAGGCGCGGCAGCGCCAAGAGGATCCCTATAAGCGCCCGACCTGAGCGACGGCTGCGAGCGCCGGGCTGCAGTTTGGAACTTTCGTTCATCAAGCGGCTTTGATCGCCTGAGGATTGAGGAGGGCGAGGCCTTCCCGTGTTGCCTCATGAGGAGGACCTATGGCTAAACGAGCGAAGAAACGCACGACCAAGAAGACCGCGGCGCGCCGGCCGCGTCAGGCACCGAAGATGCTCAGCGACCTGTTTCTGGAGACGCTGAAGGACATCTATTTCGCCGAGAACAAGATCATCAAGACGTTGCCCAAGATGGCGAAGGCAGCTCACTCGAAAGAGCTGGCCGCGGCCTTCAACAAGCACCTGCGCGAGACCCAGGGTCAGGTCAAGCGGCTCGACCAGATCTTCAAGATGCTGGGCAAGCCGGCACGCGGCAAGCCCTGCGAGGCCATCAACGGCATCACCGACGAGGGCGCCGAGATCATGAAGGACTTCAAGGGCGCACCGGCGCTCGACGCGGGACTGCTTGCGGCCGCCCAGGCGGTTGAGCACTACGAGATCTCCCGCTACGGCACCTTGCGGACCTGGGCCGAGGAACTCGGCATGCAGGACGCGGCAAGGCTGCTTCAGGCGACGCTGGACGAAGAAGAGGCGACTGATCACACGCTGACGGAGCTCGCGACGTCCGTGATCAATCTCGAAGCGGAGGAAGAATACCGCGCCGCGGCCTGACCCGCTGCGCTGTCGATGACGGAACGCCGCGGCCCAGCCGCGGCGTTTGTTTTTGGATTGCACGACAGCGCATAGCACGCCGGGGCCGGCGCACTGGATTTTCCGGGAACCGCCCCCATATGCAGGCTTTCCCACCCCTGAGCCTTCCACATGCAACCCAAAAATCCCCTCGACTGGATGCTGTCAGAAGCCCTGGATTCGCTGACCCGCGCCGACCGGCTGCGCCAGCAGTTCGGCCGCCAGGAAGCCTGCTGGGAGCCGCCGATCGACGTGCTGGAAACCGAGCACGAGCTCCTGATCCTGGTGGCGCTCCCGGGCGTCAATCCGGACAATGTCGAGACGGTCATTCATGACGGCGTGCTCGTCATCTCCGGCCAGCGCACCCTGCCGCCGGAACTCCGCAACGCCCGCATCCACCGGCTCGAGCTGCCGCAGGGGCGTTTTGAACGCCGCATTGCATTACCCATCGGCCGCTACGCCATCAGCCGCTTCGTGATGGACGGCTGCGTCGCACTGCGCCTCGCCAAATCCTGAGGTCGATCATGGCCACCGAACAGACGAACAACGAACAGACCAATAACGACGCGAAGATCCCCGACGACGCGCTGATCATCATCCCCGTGCGCGAGATGGTGCTATTCCCCGGCGCCATCGCGCCGATCACGATCGGCCGGGCGAAGTCCATCGCCGCCGCCCAGCAGGCGCTGCGCGAGCAGCGGCCCGTCGGCATCGTCCTGCAACGCAGCCCCGAGACCGACGCGCCGGGGCCCGACGACCTCTACCGGGTCGCGACCATCGCAAACATCGTGCGCTACATCACCGCGCCCGACGGCACCCACCACATCGTCTGCCAGGGCGTGCAGCGCGCACGCCTGCTCGACTTCCTGCCGGGGACGCCGTTTCCCGTTGCGCGCTTCCAGCAGATCCCCGAGCCGACCACGACCTCGCCCGAGATCGAGGCGCGCGCCCTGAACCTGCAGCGTCAGGCCGTCGAGGCCATCGAGCTGCTGCCGCAGGCGCCGCCCGAGCTGGCCGCGATGTTCCAGGGCACCAGTGCGCCGGGGGCGCTGGCGGACCTCGCGACCTCGTTCATGGACATCAAGCCGCAGGACAAGCAGGAGGTGCTGGAGACCATCGACCTCGTCTTGCGCGTCGAGAAGGTGTCCAAGCACTTGGCCGAGCGGTTGGAGGTGCTGCGCATTTCCAACGAAATCGGCCAGAAGACCAAGGCCTCCTTCGACGAGCGGCAGCGCGAGGCGATCCTGCGCGAGCAGATGGCGACCATCCAGCGCCAGCTCGGTGAAGGCGACGGCAAGGCGGCCGAGGTCGCCGAGCTGACGGCTGCCATCGCCAAGGCCAATATGCCGCCCGAAGCCGACGCGCACGCCAAGAAGGAGCTGCGCCGCTACGAGCGCATGCCGGAGGCCGCCGGCGAAGCCGGCATGGTCCGCACCTATCTCGACTGGCTGATCGAGCTGCCCTGGGCGCTGCCCGCGGAAAAGCCGATCGACATCAAGGAGGCGCGAGCCATCCTCGACGCCGACCATTTCGGCCTGGAGAAGATCAAGGGCCGGATCATCGAATATCTGGCGGTCCGCAAGCTCGCCCCGCAGGGCAAGGCGCCGATCCTGTGCTTCGTCGGCCCGCCCGGCGTCGGCAAGACCTCGCTCGGCCAATCCATCGCTCGCGCGATGGACCGTCCCTTCGTCCGCGTCAGCTTGGGCGGCGTGCACGACGAGGCCGAGATCCGCGGCCACCGGCGCACCTATATCGGCGCGCTGCCGGGCAACATCATCCAGGGCATCAAGAAGGCAGGCAGCCGGAACTGCGTCATGATGCTGGACGAGATCGACAAGATGGGCCGTGGCGTGCAGGGCGATCCCTCTGCCGCCATGCTGGAGGTGCTCGACCCCGAGCAGAACGGGACGTTCCGGGACAATTACCTGGGCGTCCCATTCGACCTGTCGCGCGTGGTGTTCATCGCGACCGCCAACATGTTGGACCAGATCCCGGGCCCGCTGCTGGACCGCATGGAGTTGATCAGCCTCGCCGGCTACACCGAGGACGAGAAGCTGGAGATCGCGCGGCGCTATCTGGTGCGGCGGCAGCTGGAGGCCAACGGCCTTTCGGCCGAGCAGGCCGAGATCGAGCCCGATGCGCTGAAGCTGGTGGTCAAGGGCTATACCCGCGAGGCCGGCGTGCGTAACCTCGAGCGCGAGATCGGCAAGCTGTTCCGGCACGCCGCGGTGCAGGTCGCCGAAGGCACGGCCGCGAAGGTCGTGATCGCGGCGAAGGACATCGTCACCGTGCTCGGCCAGCCACGGTTCGAAGGTGAGATCGCCCAGCGCACCAGCATTCCGGGCGTGGCCACCGGCCTTGCCTGGACGCCGGTCGGCGGCGACATCCTGTTCATCGAGGCATCAAAGGTGCCCGGCAAGGGCGGCATGATCCTGACCGGTCAGCTCGGCGACGTCATGCGCGAGAGCGTGCAGGCTGCGATGACGCTGGTGAAGAGCCGCGCCTCGCAGCTCGGCATCGATCCGCAAGCGTTCGAGAAGAGCGACATCCACGTTCACGTGCCGGCGGGAGCAACCCCGAAGGACGGACCGAGCGCGGGCGTTGCGATGTTCACGGCGCTGACGTCCCTGCTCACCAACCGCACTGTGCGCAGCGACACCGCCATGACCGGCGAGATCTCGCTGCGCGGCCTGGTGCTGCCGGTCGGCGGCATCAAGGAGAAGGTGGTCGCAGCCGCGGCCGCCGGCCTGAAGCGGGTGATGCTGCCGGCGCGCAACAAGCGGGACTACGACGACATCCCGAAGAGCGCGCGGGACAACCTCGAATTCATCTGGCTGGAGCGTGTCGACGAAGCCATCGCCGCAGCGCCTCGAGCCGGTCGGGGCCAAGGTCAACGCAAAAGTCGAAGCGGCGGAGTGACGCGATGAAGAAATTGCTGAAGAAAGCGAAGGGGTCGCGGAAGACGCAGCGGCTGCGCCAAATGCTCGATCGCGCGATCGACCGGCTTCGCGATGCGCTCGCGGCGCCCGGGCGGCAGCTTCAACCCGTTCCGATCAGGATGAAGCGCCGCAAGGGTTGAGCCCTCCGTCTCAAGTCCTCGCGGCTGCCCCAAACAAAAGGCCCCCTTACCCAAGGGGGCCTTGCGTCGTTAGCCCACGGCGTCCTTGGCCGCCTTGACCGGGCGGGCGCGGACGATCTTGCGGGCCGGCTTGGCCTTGAACATCATCTCTTCACCCGTGAACGGGTTGGTGCCCTTGCGAGCCTTGGTCGCCGGCTTCTTGATCACGACGAACTTGGCGAAGCCCGGCACCAGGAACAGGCCGTTCTTCTTGAGCTCCTTGTGACCGACGTCGGTCAGCGTCTCCATGACGTTCTTGACGTCGCGCTTGGAAAGCTCTGTGGCGGTCGCAATCTTTTCGATCAACTGCGATTTGGACATTTGGGTGGCCATCGTGTCTCCTCTGATTCGTGACGGCTGCATATTAGACCAACCGGCGAAGGCCTATAGCCTTCTGCACAGTTTTGTCGCGGTTTTACGGGCATTTTTGGCCCTATGTGACAAAAAACCCTGCATTTTAGCCACTTCCAGTGCGGAAGAAGCCTTGAGCAGCGGATTTTGCCTTGTTTCAAAGGCCCGCACGACATCTTGCTAGAACTGATTCGCCGCTTTCGACAAGCGACGACCGGCCTCTTTCTGACGGGAGGCGCGCGATTCACCCTGAAAAATAAGGGCTGGATCGATATCGCCGGTCTTCCTCCCCGTAAAAGCAGGGAGAAAGTGACGGGCGATCGGCTAGACGCGCTCGATGATGATGGCGGGCGCCATGCCGCCGGCGGCGCACATGGTGACGAGACCGCGCTTGAGATCGCGCCGTTCGAGTTCGTCGAGCACGGTGCCGATCAGGATCGAGCCGGTGGCGCCGATGGGGTGACCGAGCGCGATCGAGCCGCCGTTGACGTTGACCTTGGCACGATCGAGCTTGAGGTCGCGGATATATTTTTCCGCCACCACCGCGAACGCCTCGTTGATCTCGAACAGATCGATGTCGTCGACGGTCAAGCCCGCCTTCGCCAGCACCTTGCGCGTGGCCGGCACCGGCGCGTTCAGCATCAGGGTCGGCGAGTCCCCCATATTCGCCATCGCCACGACGCGGGCGCGGGCTTGGAGGCCATGCGCCTTGGCATAAGCGGGCGAGGCCAAGAGGATCGCCGCGGCGCCGTCGACGACGCCGGACGAGTTGCCGGCATGGTGCACGAAGTCGATCTCGAGATCAGGATATTTCTGCAAGATTAGGCCGCGATAGGTGGTGCCTTTGTCGTCGAGCACATAGTCGGCGATCGCCGGGAATGCCGGTTTCAGGCTGCTGAGCCCCTCCATCGTGGTCTGCGGCCGCGGATATTCCTCGTGGTCGAGTGCAAGGCTGCCGTCCTCGCGGTGAACAGGCACGAGGCTCTTCTTGAAGTAGCCATTCGCGATCGCGTGCGCGGCCCGTTTCTGACTCTCCAGCCCGAGCGCGTCGACATCCCGTCGGGTAATGCCTTCCAGCGTCGCGATTGCATCCGCGCAGACGCCCTGATGCGACTGCGGATGCCGCGCGCGCAGCCGCAGATTGCCGTTGTCCATCATCATCGGGCCCGAGCCGCGGCGTCCCTCCATCGACATCATCTCGCAGCCGCCGGCGATGACGAGGTCTTCCGCACCGGCCATGATCGAGGATGCGGCCATGTTGACGCTGGTGATGCCGCTTCCGCAAAAACGATCCAGCGTCACGGCGCTGGCGCGCACGTCGTAGCCGGCATCGAGCGCCGACATCCGGCCGAGATCGCCGCTTTGCGTTGCGACCTGCGCGCTGCAGCCCCAGACGATGTCGTCGACGTCGGCAGTATTGATGCCGGTCCGGTCGGCGAGCGCGCGCAGAACGGTTGCGCCCAGTTGCTGCGGATGAATGCCCGAGAGTGCCCCCTTGCCGGCCTTGCCGACGCCGCGCGGGGTCCGGCAGGCATCGATGATGAGTGCGTCAGCCATGGGCGTTGTCCTCTCGTTTATGGATGTTGAGAACGGTTTTGGATAAGCGCGAGAAGAGAGTCAATGCGCGGCGTTTAAGCCCCGCAGCCGGATTTTCCGCTGCGCGAAAGCCCCCGCGACGTCATGGCCGGGCTTGTCCCGGCCATCCACGCCTTGCAACGTCGCACGAAGAACGTGGATGCCCGGGACGAGCCCGGGCATGACGATCTCTCAGTGGCTCTAGATGGAAGAAACCGCTACGCCCCCGCCGCGTTCTTCGCGATCACGTTGCGGTAGAAACTGGCGCTGAGTTTCGGCGTGCGCACCTGGGTATCGAAATTGACGTGGTAAAGTCCGAAACGCTTGTTCAGCCCGTAGACCCATTCAAAATTGTCCATCAGGCTCCAGAGGAAATAGCCGCGCACCGGCACGCCTTCGGCGGTGGCGCGCTGGAGCTGGGCGAGATAGTTGCGCAGGTACATGATGCGGTCGGTGTCGTAGATCTTGCCGTCGGGCGTCACGACGTCGTCGCCGGAGGCGCCGTTCTCGCTGATATAGATCGCATCCGTCTTCCAGATCTTTGCCGCGAGCTTCGGCACCCAGTAGATCGTCTCGGGTCCGACGCGCAGCCAGTCCGAGTTCATATGCGGAAACGATTTCGGAATCGGCAGCGGCATGAAGCCGGCGCCCTGATCGGACGCCACCACGTAGTTCTGTGGCGCGTAGATGTTGAGGCCGAGGAAATCGACCGGCGAGGAGATGATCTTGAGCTCCGCATCGGTGTATCTGGGCGCGTTGGGCCCGGCGAATTTCAGGAAGGCGTCGGTATAGCGGCCCGTCATGATGACGTTGAGATAACCGGCATTCATCTCGCGCAGCGCGATCTCGGCGGCGCGAACGTTTTCCGGCGTGTCGATCGCGGGCGCGCAGGCATCGACGTTCTCGGCCGGCCCGACCCTCGTGCCGCGGCGGCCGTGGGCGCGCACCGCCTGCACCGCGAACCCATGGGCCAGCGCACTGTTGTGCCTGATCTGGTTGACGTCGGCTTGCGGCAGCTTCAAGCCCGGCGCGTCGATGCCGATGCCGTAGCCGAAATAGACGAAGCGGCCGCTCTCGTTCAGAGTGAAGACGTTCTTGACACGATCGGTCAGATGCTCGGCGACATAGGCCGCGTAGTCGCCGAAGATCTTGCAGGTCTCCGTCGAGCGCCAGCCGCCGAAGCGATCCTCAAGCGATTGCGGCAGGTCCCAATGATAGAGCGTCAGCCACGGCTCGATGCCGTTCTTCAGGAGCTCGTCAATGAGCCGGTTGTAGAAGTCGAGCCCCTTTGGATTGGGCTTGCCGTCGCCGTCCGGAAACAGCCGCGGCCAGGCCACCGAAAAGCGGTAGGCCTTGCAGCCGAGTTCCTTGATGAGCCCGATATCCTCCTTGTAGCGGCGATAGTGCTCGTTGGCGCGGTCGCCGGTGGTGCCGTCCTCGATCTTGCCGGGGATGCGCACGAACTTGTCCCAGATCGAGGCCCTCTCCCGTCCTCGTTGACCGCGCCCTCGACCTGGTAGGACGAGGTCGCTGTGCCCCACACGAAGCCGGCCGGAAAGCCGGCGCGCGGCGCTGCCGGTCTCGCTTCGGCTGCATCGAGCGAACCGGTCAGGCCGGCCGCAGACAGCCCCGCGAATTTCGCGAAACGGCGACGCGAGACCTTGTCCGACATTGATGCTTCTCCGCTTCCAGTCCTGTTGCGGGCGCACAATGGCGAGTTCAGGGCGGTTTGAGAAGCAAGCTTTGGGAGAAACCGGATGCAGAATCGCGCGGCCCGGGCCGACATAGGGATGCCGGGCCAACTGCCCGCATGCTGGCCGGCTCAGCGCGGGCGCTTCGGCAATTTTGGCAGCTTGGCAGGGTTGAATGCCGGGCGCTGCTCGGCTCGCTGTTCACGTACCGGCAACTCTGGTTCGGCGAGAATGAGGGTTCCCTGGAGAATCATGCCCGGCACTTGCTGTGCCGTCGCGGTGTAAGTCGCGATCTTGCCGGGGCAGTTTCCCTCGATGTCCAAAACGAGCTCGTCTTCCACGCCGAACACCGTTGCACGACCGTCGGTATGGCGCTTGGTCGAGACGGTGGCGGTGAAGCGATCTCCATCGACCTGACAGGAGCCGTGATAGGTCATCAGGCTGTCGCGGCCCCAGATCTGTCCGTCGGCGACATGGACGATCCCGGTCCCCTGATCGAGCGGCGTCTTGTACCACGCCGCATATGTCCCGTCCTTCAGCATGAGAGCTGTCTACCCTGGCATTCCCCCACGATCATCCGCACGATCAGCGCTAAGAAAGCGTTAATCGCGCGGCCCGTGCCATTCCGGCCTGTCCTTGCGCAGCTCGGCTTCGAGCTCCTCGACGATGCCGTGAAGCAGACACGCGGCCAGCGGATCGGTCACCTCCCGCTCCAAACGCCGATAACGGGCGATCCGGCATTCCTGCTCTCTCAATTGGTGCTCTGTCATCACACGGGCCCTCCGGCGAATTGACGCGGAGAGCGCCGGGCAGTTTCGTTAAAGTTTTCAGATCATTCTTGATGGTTTCTGATTGGTAAAGACGGCGCTGCGCGGGAGCGGGGCCAAGCCATCGCAAAGGCGGCATCGCCTCTAGGTGGACAGGCGAAGCCAGACGTCCCTGCTCGCCAGCGTGCCGTTAGGCGTCGCGATCTCCATGTCGACGACGTGCAGGGAACCTGGCTCCTTTCCATAGATGTACTTGAGGTGCCACATCAGACCCAGGTCCGGTGAAACGACAAAATCGTCCAATGCGTCCGTGATATCTCGAACGGCCTCGCGGTGCGTCAACGGCGCGGAAAACATCGCATCGATCAGGTCGGCGAGGCTCATGCCCTCGACGAGCATCAGTCGCGCGATCTCGTCGCCGTAGACATGTCGAAGCGCTGAAACGATCGCAGCGACGGCATCCGGATTCTTCAACGACACGGCAAAGCAGGCCTCCGAACCTATCATGCCGGAGGCGGCATATTCTGCAAGCTCACCGAGCACTCCCGCAAGAGCAATGGGCGCGGCGGCCGAAGGCGCACAGTCTGGCGGGCTCCGCGAGCCCAGGTCGGCGAGCGGCCCACCATTGGCGAGATTGGGCGAGGCTTCGCGGTCGACGCCGCGGCGGCTGCTTCCGATTGCACGCGCGGCGTGCTTCTGCTAGCTTGAGGTACGTGCCTCATTTCACCTCGCCGGCCCCGCGTCGGTGAATGGGATTTGGGCACAAGCAGAGTTGGCCTTCATCAAGGGCCGACCGCCTTAGGGAGGATGATATGCAGCGTCTCTTGGTTGCAGGTGTCTCTATTGCCTTCGCGATAGCTGCGGGTGTCGGCTCGGCCGGTGCAGCGGACAAGAAAGTCCTGGCCTTCGTCGTCAATGGCGCATCCGACTTCTGGAAGATCGCTGAGGCCGGCATGAAGAAGGCGCAGGGCGAGTTGCCCAACTACGACCTCCAGTTCAAATATCCGGAACAGGCTGCGGCCGCCGTGCAGCAGCGCGTGATGGACGACCTCGTCGCCGCCGGCGCCGCCGGCATCATGGTCAGCGCGGTCGATCCGAAGAACCAGACCGATCACCTCAACAAGGTTGCGTCCCAGACGGTGCTGTTCACCACCGACAGCGACGCGCCGCAATCCAAGCGCGTGGCCTATATCGGCTCCTCCAACACCGATCTCGGCAAGGAGGCAGGAAAGCTGATGATCAAGGCGCTGCCGAACGGCGGCAAATGCGTCGGCTTCGTCGGCCTGCCCGGCGCCGACAATGCACGCGAGCGCATCGAAGGCGTGAAGGAGACCATCAAAGGCTCGAAGGTCGAGCTCGTCGACGTCCGCGGGGACGAGATCGACCAGACCCGCGCCAAGCGTAACGTCGAGGACATCCTTGCGGCGATGCCCGATGTGAGCTGCCTCGTCGGCTTTTACTCCTACAATACGCCGCGCATCTATGAGGTGCTCAAGGAAGCCGGCAAGCTCAACAAGATCAAGATCATCGGCTTCGACGAGGATCCGATCACGCTCGGCGGCGTCAAGGAAGGCAGCATCGTCGGCACAGTGGTCCAGCAGCCGTTCGAGTGGGGCTATCAGGGCATGAAGCTGATGGCGAACTACATCGGCGGCAACAAGTCTGGTGTTCCGGCCAACGGCATCATCATCGTGCCCGGCAAGGTCATCGAAAAGGCGAATGTCGACGACTTCATGGCCTCGATGAAGCAGATGCTGAAGAAATAGGAGATATCCCCGCTGCCCGAGCCGCAGCCTGCCATGTCAGAGCCGTTTCTCGAGCTGATTGACATCAGCAAGAGCTATCCAGGCGTGGTCGCTCTCGACCGCGTCGGTTTGCAGGTGTCGCCCGGCGAGGTCATTGCGCTGATCGGCGAGAACGGCGCCGGCAAGTCGACGCTGATGCGCGTGCTTGGCGGGGTGGTTGAGCCGAGCGGCGGCGTCATCCGTGTGGACGGCGCCGCGCGAAGCTCGCTCACCGTGGCGGATGCGATCAAGGCGGGCATCGCCTTCGTCCATCAGGAACTGAACCTCTTCGACAATCTGGATGTCGCCGCCAACGTCTTCATCGGCCGCGAGCCCGTGCGCGGCGGGCCCTTGCGGCTGATCGACCGCAAGCGCATGCACGCCGACGTCGCTCCGCTGCTCGACCGGCTGGGCTGCGATTTCGCGGCCGATGCGCCGCTCGACGAATTGTCGCTGGCCCAGCGCCAGCTCGTCGAGATCATGAAGGCGCTCTCGCTCGATGCTCGCCTCGTCATCATGGACGAGCCGACATCGAGCCTGACGCTCACGGAGACCGACCGCTTGATGCGGATCGTCGCCGGCCTGAAAGCCCACGGAGTCAGCGTCATCTTCATCACCCATCGCCTCAATGAGGTGATGCAGTGCGCCGACCGCGCGGTCGTGCTGCGTGACGGGCGCGTGGTCGGCGCGCTGACACGCGCGGAGCTTTCGCCGGCCGCGATGATCCGCCTGATGATCGGCCGCGACCTGAAGTCGCTTTACGTTCCTCCGGCCGCGCCACCTGGGGACGGCGTGCTCCAGATCGTCGATGCCGTCACCGATACCTACCCCGACCGCGCCGTGAGCCTGTCGGTCCGCAGCGGCGAGATCCTCGGACTTGCGGGCCTCGTCGGGTCCGGCCGCACCGAGCTCGCGCGCGCCGTCTTCGGCATCGACCGATTGCGTGACGGCGCGATCAGGCTCGATGGCGAGCCGATCCGCATCGCAAACCCGCGGGCCGCCATCGAGCAAGGCATCTATCTCGTTCCGGAGGACCGCAAAGGCTCGGGCCTGCTGCTCGACGTCTCGATCACCGAAAACATCTCGCTGCCCGATCTGGCATCCTATTCGCGCTTCTGGCTGGTGGATACGGCGCGCGAGCACGAGAATGCCATGCGCCAGCGGGAGCGTCTCAATATCCGCGCCCCCGACGTCGAGACCGCCGTCGGCTCGCTGTCGGGAGGCAATCAGCAAAAGGTCGTGCTCGCCAAATGGCTGTCGATGCGGCCGAAGGTCCTGATCTTCGACGAGCCGACGCGTGGTGTTGACGTTGGAGCCAAGCAGGAAATCTACGACATGCTGCGCCGCCTGACCGACGCCGGCGTTGCGATCCTGATGATCTCCAGCGACATGGAGGAGGTGATCGGGATCAGCGACCGGATCGCGGTCATGCATGAAGGCGCAATCTCGGGCTTCCTTGATCGCAGTCAGTTCAGCGAGCACAATGTGCTGCAGCTTGCCGTCGGTCACGCAATTGAGCCGGAGGGACCTTGAGCAAGAAAGACCTGAGCCTTCTGGTCCTGATCCTCCTGGTCGGGACCGTCGTCGCCCTCATCAATCCGAGATTCCTGTACGTTGGCAACCTCTCCAATACGGCCAACCAGGTCGGGCTGTTCGGCATCTTTTCCATCGCGCAAGCCTTCGTCATCATCATCGGCGGAATCGAGCTGTCGGTTGGTTCCGTGATCGCGCTGCTCGGCGTCCTGTTCATCGACCTCATCGTCAATCACGACGTCGACTGGTTGGCGGCAACCGCGATGATCGTTGCGGCCGGGCTCCTGATCGGCCTGATTCATGGCACGCTGGTGACCAGGATGCGGATCCAGGCCTTCGTGGTCACGCTGTGCGGCCTCCTGATCTATCGCGGCGCGGCACGCTATTATACCGAGGACTCGACGGCGGGGTTCGGCTTCGGCGCGAGCTTTCCGATGCTGGAATGGCTGGCCGCCGGCCGCACAAATGTCCTCGGCTTTCCGCTGCCGCACAGCGTGGTGGCGCTTGGCGTGGTGACCATCATCGCCTGGGTGGTGCTTCACCGCTCCGTGTTCGGCCGCTACCTCTATGCCGTCGGCAAAAACGAGGAGGCAGCACGCTACTCCGGCATCCGCTCCGGCCGCGTGATCATCTCGGCCTATGTCATTTGCGGCGGGCTGACCGCATTTTCAGCCATCCTGATCGCGATGTACACCCGTTCGATTTCGCCGGCCGTGCACGGCTCGTTCTACGAGCTCTACGCCATCGCCGCCGCTGTGCTCGGCGGCTGCTCCTTGCGCGGCGGCGAAGGCTCGATCATCGGCGTCGTGCTCGGCACCGTGCTGCTCCAGATGCTGCAGAATCTGGTCAACCTGCTGGGCATTCCGAGTTCGCTCAATTTCGCAGTGATGGGAACGGTGATCCTGGCCGGAGTGCTCGGCGATCAGTATCTGGTGCAGCGACGCAGCCGCGTCGGGGCGACCAAAGGCCGAGGGCAGACGAGCGCCGCGGCCGCACCGATCGAGAAACTGAAGGCGGAGTGAAGGCGACGGTTTGCGCCGGTGTGTATCCGGCACGGACGGTCGATCACGGGAAGACGACAGCACTTCCAAAGTATCCGGAGCGCGTTGAGATGAGGAAGCATCGTCATCACGCTCCAGGCTATTGTTTCAGCATGAGCTTCTCGGAAAGCCGCTGCGCACTTCTCCGGATCAGGCCTTAGAACGTCACCCGCATCCCCGCATAGAACGCGCGCGGCCTGGCCGGGCTGAGCGAGCGCGGGTCGGTGAATTCGGCTCCCCCGTTGGCGAAGTTCGGCAGCGCTTCCCTGTCGAAGAACGTGCCGAGCGTGGAGTAGCGATTGTCGAAGATGTTGTTGACGCGCCCATAGAGCTGGATGTTCCGGGTGATCTGGTAGGAGCTGTGGAGATTGAACACGGCGTAGGACGGGAGCTGTGGAAACTGGTTGGACTCGTCGCCGACGTAATACTGGCTCGAAACAAAGAGCGCGTCGCCTCCGACTTTCCAGACGTCAGTCACCGCATATTCGACGCTGGCCTTGATGAGGTGCCGCGGCAAGCGCGGAATCTGGTTGCCCGGCAGGACCTGGATGTTGCCGTCGGCGTCTGCGAACGGGCTATCCGAGCCCAGCGTTAGCGCATCGAGGAAGCGCGCATCGAGGAATGCATAGCTCGCCTGGAACTGCAGCACGTTCGACTTCACGCTCACCTCGGCTTCGAGCCCCTGCCTGCGCGTGCGACCAATGTTCTGGAAGAAGCCGAAGCCGGTCAAGCCGGGGATCGGCGTCGCAACGATGTCGTCGTAATTGGTGGCCCGGAAAGCGCCGATCTTCCATCCGAGCGAACCGATCTGCAGTTCCTTGGTGCCGCGGAAGCCCGCTTCAACGGTCTTGGACACGACTTGCCGCAGCGGAGGATCGGCGACCAGGAATTGTCCGATGATGCAGGGCCTCGCCGGATCGGCGCAACCCAGCTCGAGCGGCGTCGGCACCCTGTTGGCCTCGGAATAGCCGGCATACGCCGTCACTTCGGGCGTGATCCTGAAGGTGCCTCCGACGATGGGATTGAAGCGGTAGAAGGCATGATCGCCGTTGAGCGCGGTGCCGAGCTGGTCCATCAGGGAAATCTGGGCGGCATTGAACCGTCCGCCGCCAGTGACCGCAAAACGATCCGTCACGTCGAACGTGTCCAGTGCATAGAGGCCCTGATACTGGTTGACGGTGCGAAGCGACACCGGACCGATCGACGTCGGCTCGCCCGACTGACCGAGGAATATGCCGCTTCCCGTGACGACGTAGTTCGTGCCGATCGTTCCCAGTTCGGTGCTGCCCGTGAAATGCGTCTTGCTGAGGTCGTAGCTTGCGCCGACCACGAAGCGGTTGCCGTGACCGAATAGCTGATCCGTGTTGGTCGCCTGCCCGGATATGCCGAACGACGTCGACTTGGTGGAGGTGCGATCGATCTGGCTGAGGATGGCATCGGGGCCGAAGGTATTGGCGAGCTGCACGCCATTCAGGCCGAACGCGGGGACGTCGTCGTCGTCGAAGCAAAGCAGCGTCGGGTCGGCGCAAGGCACGGTATCGGTCGGGTTACCGTCGACGGTACTTTGCTTGAAGTGCCGCAAACGCGCCGTGCCTTCGAAGGTCCAGGTCGGCGTTGCCTCCACCTTTCCGGTGAAGTTGAGATAGCCGACCTTGTTGGAGATGGTCTGCGGCGTCGTATAGGTGGCGCCCCAATATTGCTGGAGCAATTCGGCCGGAACGGTACTGGGGCCTGCCAAGGAGTTGTTGGCGACGCCGCCATTGAGATGGAATTCGCTGCCCTCGAAGCGATATCCGACATCGCCATAGAAGCGTCGCACGTCGGACGATGAAAAGTTGCGAAAGCCGTTGTCGTGAATGCCTTCGAGCGCGCCGTAGACGGACCAGTTCCTGTCGATCTGCTTGCCCCATTGCGCGGAGCCCTGAATGCGGCCGAACGAGCCGCCCATGACGTCGATCTCGGCGCCCTGATAGTTGAAGCCGTTCTTCATCTGCAGATCGATGGCACCGCCGAGCGCATTGAGCCCATAGGCGGGATTGTTGGTCACCGCGACGGCTGATCGGATCGCAGCCGTCGGAATGAGGTCCCAATTGACGATGTCGGAGAAGGCCTCGTTGATGCGGACACCGTTCTGGTAGACGGCGAGACCTTGCGGCGTCCCGGCGAGCGGCGACGCGACGTAGCCGCGAAACTGGATATCGGGCTGGAAGGGATTGCCGGTCACCTCATTGATGCTGACGCCGGGCACGTGCTGCTGCAGGGCATCGGCGATGTTCGGCGAGTTGGTGCGCCTGATCTGGCCGGCGTCGACCGCGTTGATCGCCGAGGGGACCTTGTCGACGTCGAGACCTCTGCCGCTGCCCGGCGAGGTCGGATAGACGTAAAGGCGGGTCCTCGGCGCGGCGGACGACGGGCCCCGATGCGCGCGACCGGTCGCGTCGGCGCCGCACGCCTCGCCGCCGATGGCGGCGCCGCCACTTCGACCGGCGGCAAGTTCTGGACGTTGGTCTCCTCGTCTTGCGCGGCCCCGCGGGGCTCGCGAAGACCATCCCGGACACCAGACCGGTCGACACTGACGCCATCAACGAACGACGCTTGAACCAGAGAACCTTGCCCATCCCCGCCTTCCCCATCCGTAACCACCGGCTGTTTTGCCTTTCGCCGATTGGTCGGGAGGAGTGTAATCGGCGGCAATTCGCGCGCCAGCCACAAAAGATCGGGCAATATCCGCACCCGTTTTCCCGACTAAATCGGGAATTTTTCCCGGTCATTTCGGGCGCGGTCAGGCGGCCGCGGTGGGAACCAGCGCCTCCACCGTCACCCCTCCGTCACCGGACACGACATTAAGCGTGCCGCCCAGCGCCAGGATCCGCTCACGCATCCCGACGAGGCCGAAGCCGAGCTTCTGGCCGGGCTCCATGCCGCGGCCGTTGTCGCTGACCCGCACCCGGGCGCAGGAGCGGCCATCGTGAGCCGTCCGCTCCGCCGGCTCGATGACGACATTGACCGAGGTCGCGCCGGCGTGGCGGAACACATTGGTGAGCGCCTCCTGCACGATGCGGTAGATGGTGAGATCGGCGGTCTCGCCGGTGGGCCCGAGCTCGGGTGAGATCACGGTCTCGACCGCGACATCCGGATGCGATTCCCGCCATAGCCGCGACAGCGATTCCAGCGCCTGGCGCAGGCCGAGCTCGGCGAGCCCGACCGGGCGGAGGCGCTCCAGCACGCGGCGATTGAACTGCTGCAGGGCGTTGATCTGCTCCAGCATGGCGCTGCCGTGCTTTCGCACGGCTTCCGCATTGGGAACCCGTCCGTCCGCCTGCTTCGCCAGCGCGCCGGCATGCGCGCGCAACGAGAACAGATACGGCCCGAACTCGTCGTGGAGCTCGCGCGCGATCTCCTTGCGCTCGATGTCCTGAAGCGAAACCGCTCGCTCGGCGAGGCGCCGCTTGTCCTCGACCGCCTCATGAAGCGTTGCGGCAAGGTGGTTGAGCCTGGTGCATATCGCGGCTAGCTCCGGCGCACCGCCCGGCGTGACGCGGGCCTCATAGTGTCCGCCTTCGAGCTTCCCCATCGCCTCCGCCAGCGACTGCAGCGGCGCCAGCGCCCGGCCGACCACATTCATCATCAACAGGAACAGCGCCAGCGCGATCGCCGAGCCGACCTCGAGCTGGGTCACGATGCCGTCCCAGATCTCCGCGATCTCGTCATCGGGATGCGAGGTGATCAGGAGCGAACCGGGCCGGCCATGGACCGTCACCGGAACGCTCACCGCGGTCTGGTCGGGATGAACCAGGCTGACGAACCAGGCTGGTGGCCCGTGCGTGTGGGCATCGGCATCGGCCCGCGGCGGCGTCAGCGGATGGCCGGCGGCATCCCGGAGCGTGATGCTGACATGGCGCAGACGGCTGAGATCGCGGGCGATCTGGTTCAGCCTGGCGTCCGGATCGGGGGCTTCGTTGAGGTCGGCCACGATCATTTCGATGAACTCGCGCGCGAGGCGGATCACGCTCTGGTCCTCGGCCTGCACGCGGGGACCTGCCTCCGCGACCTGGCGGCCGATATTGACGGCGAGCCCCAGCGCCAGCAGCAGCGCCAGCAGGAGGTTGATGCGCCCGCGCAAGGATAGATTTTGCCACATGAATATCGCTCGTGCCTCGCGAAGCTCTGCCCGCCGCTGTCCGATGACGTTGACAGGGGCGGAGCGGCGGATATCTAATCGGAAGCGTACAGCAATCCCGGCCGGGTTGCATGAGGCGAGCTCGGACACATCGCTCACGCGCCTGTCCCAGGTCGGTATCATGCGGCGCAGAGCAGGCAAGTTCGTCGCAGGAAACGCTGTCACGGGGAACGCCTATGCGCATTCTGATCGTGGATGATCATCCCATCGTCGCCTCCGGCTGCCGCGCCGTGCTGGCCGACGAGGGCGAGATCGAGATTTTGAGGCCGCCGACGCCGAAGACGGCGAGTGCGTCTTCATCGTCGAGCGTCCCGACCTCTGCATCATCGACATCAATTTGCCGACCGTCTCCGGGTTCGAGCTCGCGCGCCGCATTCTCGAACGCGCGCCCGAGGCCCGCATCATCATGTTCAGCATGAACGACGACCCGGCCTTCGCCGCGCGCGCGATCGAATGCGGCGCCAAGGGCTACGTCTCCAAGACCGGCGATCCCGACGACCTCGTCGAGGCAATCCGCGCCGTCGGCAGCGGCGGCACGTACCTGCCGAGCGCGATCGCACGCAGCATCGCCTTCGCGGGGCCGACGCTGGCGCAAAGCCCATTGTCGAAGCTGAACGCGCGCGAGATGGAGATCCTGCGGCTGCTCAGCGCCGGAAAGAGCCTGTCGGAGATCGCCTGGCTGGTGCAATCGTCGTACAAGACGGTCGCCAACACCTCCTCCATCATGCGGCAGAAGCTCGGCGTGAAGACCTCGGTCGAGCTGGTGCGGCTGGCGATCGACAGCGGTGTCGCCTGACGCGGGCCGCCGCCACACTTTCGCTCACACAAGCGCTGCAATGTTGATGTGGTGAGATGCCACGGAGCTAGGGCATGACGATTCAGACTGTCTCGACCAACAAATCCTACGGCGGCGTGCAAGGCGTATACCGCCATGCGAGCCAGGCGACCGGAACCGACATGGTGTTCTCGGTCTATGTTCCCCCGCATGCCGAAGGCGCGAAGCTGCCCGTGGTCTGGTATCTGTCCGGCCTCACCTGCACGCATGCCAACGTCACCGAGAAGGGCGAATTCCGCAAGGCCTCTGCCGAGCTCGGCCTGATCTTCGTCGCGCCCGACACCTCGCCGCGCGGGCCGGACGTTCCCGGTGATGCCAACAATGCGTATGATTTCGGGCTCGGAGCCGGCTTCTATGTCGACGCCACGCAGGAGCCGTTCGCGCGCAATTATCGGATGTGGAGCTACGTGACGGACGAGCTGCCCGAGCTCGTGGCGGGAAATTTTCCCGTCGACGCCAAGCGGCAATCCATCATGGGCCATTCGATGGGCGGTCACGGCGCGCTGACGGTGGCGCTGCGCAATCCGCACCGCTATCGCGCGGCGAGTGCGTTCGCGCCGATCGTGGCACCCTCGCTCGTGCCCTGGGGCATCAAGGCTCTGACCGGCTATCTCGGACCGCACAAGGAGGCCTGGCGCAGCCACGACACGGTGGCGCTGATCGAGGACGGCGCCAAGTTCTCCAGCCTGCTGGTCGACGTCGGCGAAGCCGACAATTTCCTGAAGGAGCAGCTCAAGCCGGAGCTGCTCGAAGCCGCCTGCACCAAGGCGGGCATCCCGCTGACGCTGCGCCGTCAGGCGGGCTATGACCACAGCTATTATTTCATCTCGACCTTCATGGGCGATCACCTGCACTGGCATGCAGAGAAACTGAAGGGGTGAGGCCCTCTTACCCTCCCCTGGAGGGTCCGGGACGAGCGTAGCTCGCCCGTGGGTCGCAGCGCATGAAGCGCAGCGGAATGCGATGCGGGGTGGGGTGATCTCTCCACTCGGGCACCGCCTCACAGGGGAGACTGTCACCCATCCATCCGGTACCTATCTATCCGGTCTGGACAGCGATCGACCCTCCCCCTCCAGGGGAGGATAAGAGTCCCCTACTCCGACCGTCCGTAATTCGGCGCGAGCAAGCGGTTGCGGATCAGGTAGCTCATCGCGCGCGTCCAGGCTTCATCGGTGTTGCCGCGCATGTCGACGCTCGCCGCGGTGATCATGGTGCCGGTCTTCACATCGCGCAGATAGACGTTGAGGTTGATGATCAGATTCGAGACCTTCTGCACCATGCCGGTGATCTCGAGATCCGCTCCCAACTGCCCGGCGAGCTTGAGATCGCAGCCGCCGCAGGCCTGTAGGTTGGCGCGGCGGGCGGCGTCCCGGACCGGCGCGATGTCCAACACCTGGAACCTGCCGGAATCGGTCAATTCCTTGCGGAGCTGCTCGCTGATGCGCAGGAGCCGCGCCTCTTCGGGCCTGGAGCCGTAGAACTCCCCGGGCAGGCTGGTGTCGATCAGCTCGAAATCGAACACGGCCAGCTTCGGCGGGTCGGCGCGCGCGACCGAAGGCGTCAACAACAAAGCGACGACCATCATCGATGCTCGCATGATCGTGATTCCGGACGCCGCCAGTGCGCGGACGAAATGCGGGGTTGCATGCCCTGACAAATTGGTCATGCTTGAAGCAGAGACAATTCTCCACCTGGGGTCAAGCCGGGGAGATCGTCCGGAGGAAACATGATCCGATGGTTGGCCGGTCTGATCGGCATTGGTCTTGCTGCGACGAGCGCGCTCGCGGCGGAGCCTATCCTGATCGGCGTCGGCTATCTCGGCGTCGCCGCTCCCCGATCGACGCTGTCGCTGATCGAGCAGCCCGCGGAGAATGACGGCGTCGCTGGCGCCCGCCTCGCGATCGATGACAACAACACCACCGGAAAATTCCTCGGCCAGCGGTTCGCGCTGGAGGAGCGCCGCCTCAAGGAAGGCGAGGACCCGGTGCAGGCCGCGACCGCGCTGGCCGAGAAGAACGGCTTCATCATCGCCGACCTGCCGGCCGATGCGCTGCTGAAAGTCTCGGATGCCCTGCGCGACCGTGGCACGCTGCTGTTCAATGCGGGGGCGATCGACGAGCGGCTGCGCGAGGCCGATTGCCGCGCCAACGTGATCCACACCGCGCCGACGCGCGCGATGCTGGCCGATGCGCTCGGGCAATATCTGGTCTGGAAGAAGTGGTCACGCTGGCTGCTGGTGGTCGGCTCGCACGACGAGGACAAGCTGTTTGCGGACGCGCTGCGGCGCACCGCCGCACGGTTCGGCGCCAAGATCGTGCAGGAGAAGACTTTCGAAGACAAGGGCGGCGCGCGGCGCACCGACAGCGGCGTCACGCTGATCCAGCGCCAGATGCCGGTGTTCACGCAAGGCGCGCCGGCCTATGACGTGCTGGTCGCTGCCGACGAGAGTGAGGTGTTCGGCGGCTACCTGCCCTATCGCACCTGGGATCCGCGCCCCGTCGCCGGCTCGGCCGGGCTGGTGCCCCGCAGCTGGGACGCATCGCAGGACCAGTGGGGCGCGATCCAGATGCAGAACCGCTTCGTCAAGCTCAACTCGCGGCGCATGACGGCGCGCGACATGCAGGCCTGGACCGCCGTGCGCATGATCGGCGAAGCCACCTCGCGCACCAATTCAGGTGACGTCAAGAAGGTCACGGACTTCATCAAGGCCCCGGATTTCTCGGTCGCCGCCTTCAAGGGCACGCGATTGACCCTGCGCGACTGGAACTTGCAGCTGCGCCAGCCGATCCTCCTGGTCGACGGCCGCATGGTGGTGTCGGTCTCGCCGCAGGAAGGATTCCTGCATCAGGTCTCCGAGCTCGACACGCTCGGCTATGATCGTCCGGAGAGCAAATGCAAATTGAAGTGAGCGAAGTGATGCGACGGAGCCTCCGCAGAGATGGTGCGCCCCCTCTCCCGCGTGCGCAGGGCTATCGCATATGGGAAGTGGCTATGGGCACCGACTGTCTCCACAGCGTCATGGCCGGGCTTGTCCCGGCCATCCACGCCTTTCCACGCGGCACAAAGAACGTGGATGCCCGGGACAAGCCCGGGCATGACGACCTCTGCAAAATTCAAGTGCGATTGCCCTGCCCGCGTGCGGGAGAGGGTTGGGGAGAGGGTCTCTCCGCTCGCGAGAGCCCCCAAGAGGAGAGAGCCCTCTCCCGTATCGCATCTGTCGATGCGATGCGACCTCCCCGCAAGCGGGGGAGGTAAAGACCGCCCGCGGACAGATGTCGCTCATGCTGGGGACAGCTTTGCTGGCGGCATTCGCGCTGACCACCGCGCCCGCGCACGCTTTCATCGCCTATGTCTCGAATGAGAAGAGCAACACGGTCTCGGTGATCGACACCGACAGCTGGACCGTGACCAAGACCATCAAGGTCGGTCAACGCCCGCGCGGCATCGATTTCACGCGCGACGGCAAGTTCGTGCTGGTCGCGGTCGGCGACGACGACACCATCCAGATGATCGACGCCAAGACGCAGAGCATCGTGGACAGCCTGCCCTCGGGCCCCGACCCGGAATTGTTCGCGCAGGATGCGGCCGGAAAGATCGTCTATGTCGCCAACGAGAACGACAACACGGTCACTGTAATCGACCTCGAGAAGCGGGTTCGGCTCGGCGACATCCAGGTCGGCGTCGAGCCCGAGGGCATGACCATCAGTCCTGACGGCAAGACGCTGATCAACACTTCGGAAACGACCAACATGGCGCACTTCATCGACACGGCCTCGCGCCAGATCGTCGCCAACGTGCTGGTCGACGCCCGGCCGCGCTTTGCCGAGTTCAAGCACGATTCGTCCGAAGTGTGGGTGTCCTCGGAGATCGGCGGCACCGTCTCGATCATCGATCCCAGGAAGCACGAAGTGATCGGCAAGGTCACGTTCGAGATTCCGGGCCTGCGGAAAGAGGCGATCCAGCCGGTTGGCATCGGCATGACCAAGGACGACAAGACCGCCTTTGTCGCGCTCGGACCGGCCAACCGCATCGCCGTGGTCGATGTCGCCTCGCGCAAGGTGACGAAATACCTGCTGGTCGGGCAGCGGGTCTGGCACATGGCGTTCACGCCCGATGAAAAATATCTGCTGACAACCAACGGCGTCTCGAACGACGTCTCCGTCATCGACGTCGCCGCGCAAAAGGTGATCAAGACCATTCAGGTGGGCGAACTGCCCTGGGGCGTCGCGATCGCGCCATGACCAGCCCCGCTCCGGTTCCCGAACCACAGGAGGCGCCGAGGCTGGAAGCGGCAACCCCGCCGGCGCTGTCGATCGACGGCGTCAGCCATGCCTATGGGTCGCGCCGGGCGCTGATCGATGTCTCTTTCGATGTGCAGCCGGCAAGCTTTACGGCCCTGCTCGGCCTCAACGGCGCCGGCAAGAGCACGCTGTTCTCGCTCATCACGCGCCTGTTCGGCATCCAGTCCGGCCGTGTCGTCATCTTCGGTCACGACATCAGCACGAGTCCCGGCGAGGCGCTGCGGCTGCTGGGGGTGGTGTTCCAGCCGCGCACGCTCGACCTCGACCTGTCGCTGACGCAGAACCTGCTCTATCACGCCGCACTCCACGGCATCGGCCGGAGCGACGCCGCAGCGCGCAGCGCCGAGCTGCTCGGCCGCATCGGGCTCGAAGAGCGCGCCGGCAGCAAGGTCCGCGATCTCTCGGGCGGACAGATGCGGCGGCTGGAGATCGCGCGTGCGCTGCTGCACCGGCCGCGGCTATTGTTGCTCGACGAGCCGACGGTCGGCCTCGATGTCAAGGCGCGCGCCGACATCATCGGCCAGGTCCGCCAGCTCGTGACGGAGCAAGGCATCGGCGTGCTCTGGGCCACGCACCTGTTCGACGAGATCATGCCCAGCGACGACCTCGTGGTGCTGCACCAGGGCAAGGTGCTGGCGCGGGGGCCGATGAGCCGCGTCGTCGCCGAAGCCGGCGCGCAGGATGTCAACACCGCCTTCATGCGCCTGACCGGTGCGCAAGCGATGCCGGGAGGCGGCGCATGAGCAGCATCACGGCGCGCGAGGCCCCGCGTGGCTTCTCATTCGCCGAGTACATGACCTGTCTCACCGGCATCGTCTGGCGCGAGGGCCTGCGCTTCCTGCATCAGCGCGAGCGCTTCGTCTCGGCGCTGGTGCGGCCGCTGGTATGGCTGTTCATCTTCGCCGCCGGCTTCCGCCAGGTGCTCGGCATCTCCATCATCCCGCCCTACGAGACCTACATCCTCTACGAGGTCTATATCGCGCCCGGACTGATGGCGATGATCCAGCTCTTCAACGGCATGCAGTCCTCGCTATCCATGGTCTACGACCGTGAGATGGGCAACATGCGCACGCTGCTGGTGAGCCCGCTGCCGCGCGGGTTTCTGCTGTTCTGCAAGCTGCTGGCGGGGACCGCGGTGTCGCTGCTCCAGGTCTATGCGTTCCTTCTGATCGCCTGGTTCTGGGACATCACCCCGCCGTCATCGGGCTATCTCACCGTGCTGCCGGCGCTGATCCTGTCCGGGCTGATGCTGGGCTCGCTCGGCATGCTGATCTCCTCCGGGATCAAGCAGCTGGAGAACTTCGCCGGCGTCATGAACTTCGTCATTTTTCCGATGTTCTTCGCCTCCTCCGCGCTCTATCCGCTCTGGCGGGTCCAGGAAGGCAGCCCTTATCTGTACTATCTCTGCGAGGCCAATCCATTCACCCATGCGGTCGAGCTGATACGTTTTGCACTCTACGGGCAAATCAACTGGATCTCGCTGGCGGTGGTCACAGCTTGCACAATCGTCTTCATGATCGGTGCAATTCTGGCCTATGATCCCTCACGTGGGCTGGCGCGACGGGGGCCCGCAGGAGGCGAAGGATGAAGGTTCTGGCGATGGCTGTTCTGGCACTCGCGCTGTCGGGCACGGTCGCCCGCGCGGCCGATCCGCGCTACCCCAACTGGCCGTGCACGCAGGCCAAGGTGCCGGAGATCTCGCTCGCCGCCGTCTGGGCGGGGCCCGCGCTCGACGACGCCGAGACCAGGTGGAAGAACGACACGAAAATCACCGCGCTGGTCGCAAAGCTGTCGGCGCGCAAGACGCCGATGGACGAGGCCGCGAAGCTGGTGAAGGACTTCCTGGCCGCCTCTTCCGCCGACAAGACGGCCAACGCAAAGCTGCTGTTCGCCGGCCTGTTCGATACGCTCAACGCCCAGCGTTCGCAGGTCATGAACGGACTCGAACGCGTCAGCCGCAAGCAGCGCGAGGCCGCCGAGAAGATCCGCGAGGAGGCAATCCAGCTCCAGGCGCTTCAGAGCGCCACGCCGCGTGACGAGGCCAAGGTCGAGGCGCTCAGCAACGAGCTGATCTGGAAGACCCGCATTTTCGAGGACCGCAACAAGGTGGTACGGTTCGTCTGCGAAGTTCCAACCACGATCGACCAGCGCCTGTTCGCGCTCGGCCGCGTGATTCAGCAGGAGATGGAATAGCGTCAGCGCCTGACGTCAGTCGTAAGTTCCCGCGATAACGTCACGATCGTTAACCCTTGCCGCGGCTATCCGGCGGAACCAAATCGATCTAGGATGGCTTGTCGAAGTGAACTCCAGAGTCGGGAGGCCTCGATGGGAACCACCAAGTATATCTGGGCGGGTGCTGCGGCCCTCAGCCTGCTCGCAACCAGCGCTCTTGCTGACGACATGACCGGCATGGTGATGCGGATCGATCGACTCAATGGCACGATCTCGATCCAGCAGACACAGAAGGGTACGGTCGGCGCCAGCACCGGAAGTGCCGGCGCGCTCCAGGAGTACAAGGCCAAGGACGCCGCGATGCTGGACGCCGTTCATGCCGGCGACAGGGTGAACTATTCCGCGACCGACAATAACGGCACCGGCACCCTGACGAAGCTGCAGAAGCAGTAGACGCCTGCTTTGCCTTCCCGCAAGCGCGGAGAGGCAACACGGCCTCGCTCGCTCGCCTATTGCTCGGGCCGCGGTTCCGGCTGCGACTCTTCTGTCGGAAGCTTGGCCCGCTCCCATCCGTCGGTGCCGTCGGGGTACCAGGCGATGTTGGAATAGCCATAGGCCAGCGCGCGCTTGGCGGCGTTCCAGGACATCCAGCAGTCGGCGAGGCAGTAGATCACCAGCAGCGCGGCCTTGTCGCCGCCCGAGGCACGAGCGAGCCCGCGCTGGAAATAGTCATCCATGGCCGCTGGCAAAGTGCCGTAGCCGGTATCCGGCAGCCAGACGCTGCCAGGAATGTTCCTGCGCGGCGCATCGCGCCACACCGTGCCTTCCGGAAGGTTCTTCGGCTTCGGCGGGCGCGGCAGCACGTCGATGAAGACGCCGCTCTTCGCCCGCCAGATCGCTTCGGCTGCCGCCGTCGTCAGCACGCGCGCGCCGGCCAGCGTCGCCGGCACCGGCGCGCGATAATTGTCGGCGCGATAATTCTCAGGCTCGAATGGCTCCTGCTGCTGCGCTTGAACCGGCACCGCCAGCACGGCAGCGACGAGCACAACGGCGGGAAGCCACCTCATGGCGTCTGCCTCACGGCGTTTTCTTGGCCGTCTCCGCATTGAGCGGCCGGTCGCTCTCATCGAGCAGCGGAACGCCGAAGTCGAGCAGGATCTTGTTGATCTCGCCCTGGTTCTCCTGGATCAGCTTGTTGAGCTGCCGTTTCCAGTTCTGATCGGCGGGACGCACGCCCATTCCGATGCGGTAGACCAGCTTCGGCCCCGTGGTCTCCTTCACCAGCGGCGTGACATGAAGCGATCCGACCTTCTTCGCGTAGTAGCCGGCCATCGGACCCCACAGCACGCCGGCGTCGATCTTGCCGGCCGCGAGGTCGTCGATCATGGCCTGCGCCGAATTGTCGTAGCGCGTGTCGACCATCAGCGGATAGGGTTTTGCATTGCTCATCAGGCCGGCAATGGCCATGTTGGTCGCCGGCGGGGTGCCGGCGACGATGCCGACATGCTTGCCCTTCAACTTCGGGTCCTCCAGCGTATCGACGCCGTCGAGCCCGCTGCCGGTCTTGGCGACCAGCGCATAGGTCGTGCGGTAATAGGGATTGGTGCCCTGCACGACGTCATCGCCCTGCGGAAAGCCCATGATGACGTCGCAGCGATGCGCGCCCAGCGTCATCCGCACGAAGCCCGTTGCTTGCGGGAAGAACACGTAGTCGAGCTTCTTCTTGAGCCTGTCTGCAAACAGCTCGGCCAGCTTGTTCTCAAACCCCTCGCCTTTCTCGTTCGAGAACGGCAGATTGCGTGGATCGGCACAGACGCGCAGCACGTTCGGGTCGACCAGCTCGAACGAGAGGTCGCCGCTGTCATTGGTCTGCGCAACGGCGACATCGCCGAGCGCGCAGGACGCAACCAGGACCCACAGTGAAACCAACCAGCGACGATGTCGTCCGGCCTCCGTCATCGCGCTTCCTCCTCGTTTTGTTAATGCTATCCATGCAACGCATGACGCGCCATGTTTTGCCAGACCTTGCTGGGTTTCTTTGTTGCAGTGCAATGCAGGCCATCCTTTGAACTGAGGCGGAAAAGTGTCTCGCATCGCTCGAGTGATCGCAGCCTTGTCCCTGCTGGGGACAGCAACGCTAGCACGGGCCGGGGCGGCCGAATTGCCTGTGAGCGAAGTCGCGCGGGGAATCTTCGTACACTCCGGGGCCATTGCCCTGATGAGCCGTGAGAACGAGGGCGACATTGCCAATGTCGGCTTCATCGTCGGCGATGATGCCGTGGCTGTCATCGACACCGGCGGCAGCGTGCGCGAAGGCGAGGCCCTGCTGGCGGCCGTGCGGGCCCGTACGCCCAAGCCGATCCGCTATGTCATCAACACCCACGGCCACCCCGACCATGTCTTCGGTAACGCGGCCTTCGCCACCGCAGGCGCAAGCTTCGTCGGCCATGGCAAGCTGCCCCAGGCGCTCGCGACGCGCGGACCCCACTATCTCGACAATTTTCGCCGCATCATGGGTGCCGAGCTGATCGATCCCGTGAGGATCATTGCTCCGACCCTCCTGGTTTCGGACACGATGACACTCGATCTCGGGTCACGTCGCCTGACCTTGCGCGCCTGGCGGGCCGGACATAGCGACAACGACGTCACCGTGTATGACGAGACGACCAAGACCCTGTTTGCAGGCGACCTCGTCTTTCTCCGCCACATTCCAGTCATGGACGGCAGCATCCGCGGCTGGCTCGACACGTTGAAGGAGCTGGAGGCGATTCCAGCGCAGCGTGTCGTTCCCGGTCACGGGCCCGTGAGCGACTGGCCCGCCGCGCTGGCCGACGAACGGCGTTACCTGTCAACGCTGCTGTCCGACGTCCGCGCGTCGAACAAGAAAGGCGAGCCGATCCGGGCCGCCGCCGACAAGGCGGCTGCCGAGGAGCGACCGCGCTGGGAGCTGTTCGGCGATTACAACGCCCGGAACGCAACTGCAGCATTCTCGGAAATTGAATGGGAGTAGCCGGCGCGCTAACATACGCACAAGATCGGCTTCGCTGACATCCGGGGACGAGATCGGCTTCGCTGACTCAGAGGACCATGACCATGACGGGATGCACACGCCGCCTGCCCCTGATCGCCGCACTGCTCGGCATCGCCTTTGCCCTGCCGGTGCAGGCCGAAGAAGCCTACGATCCCTGGCCGGGCCTGGTGCAGGACATCTTCAATGGCCGGCCGATGAATGACGGCAGCGCCGTCATCGGCATCGAGATGCCGTATCGCGCCGAGGACGCGGCGATCGTGCCGGTCACGCTGCGCAGCAAGCTATCGCCCGCAGACAGCCGACGGATCCGTTCGATCACGCTCGTGATCGATCGTAACCCGGCGCCCATGGCGGCGAAGTTCGAGCTCGGCGCCGATGCCAATGTCACCGAGATCTCGACGCGCGTGCGTGTCAACAATTACACCGACGTCCACGCGGTGGCCGAGCTCAGCGACGGCCAGCTCTATGTCTCGAAGGTCTACGTGAAAGCCTCCGGCGGCTGCTCGGCACCGGCGGGAAAGAATGTCGAGGAAGCCAACAGCCGGCTGGGCAAGATGCGCTACCGGCAGTTCGCGCGCGAGGAGGCGCCGGCGAGCCGCGTCCGCGAAGCGCAGATCATGATCGGCCATCCCAACAATTCCGGCCTGCAGATGGACCAGGTCACGCAGCTCTATATTCCCGCCTTCTTCATCAACCAGCTGAAGCTGATGCAGGACGACAGCCCCGTGCTGTCGATGGAAGGTGGCATCTCGATCTCGGAAGATCCCAATCTGCGCTTCACCTACGTCTCCAACGGCGCCAAGCGTTTCCGCGCGGAAGCCAGGGACACGGAGGGACACGTGTTCCGCAACGAATGGGACGTCGAGAAGCCAGGGACGTAGTAGTCACGCCGTCATTCCGGGGCGATGCGAAGCATCGAACTCCGGTGCGCAATTGCGCACCTGAGGTCTGGTCCTTCGGACCCGGAATGACGCGGCTAGATCAAAAACACCGCACTTCGGCTTCCGCCTGCGCCCGCCGCAGATCGTTCATCGCCGTGTTGGCCTGCTCCGAGGTGCGGAACTGGACGCCGAGATTGCCACGCACCTGCGACATGCTGAGCGCGGTCTCCGCGGTCACATAGCGCTCATAGGGGATGATCGAGGCCACCACGTCGATCGAGCAGGAACATTGCTCGATCGACTGCCGGCTCTCGCCGTTGGCCTTCATGCAGCCATAGACGTACTCCGCGCGCGCCGACGTGGGATAATCGTTGGCGTCCTCGGCCTGCGCAACGCACGCCGTCGCCGCCAGCACCGTCAATGCGGCGACAATCGGTCGTAGCTGTCCGGCCAGTTTCATGCGCATCCTCCCGCTGGTTGCGATCGAAGCTATGCTATGCGTATTGTCCTGAAAAGCACTCTGTCAGAGGAAACGGCTCACAAGGTGATGAGAGCACTTGGCCTGATAAGGGCATTTGGCCGACCGTTGGCGGTCGCGGCGACGCTGGCGCTGACGCTCGCCGCACCCGGCCGCGCCGCGGACACCATCCGCCTTGCGGTGCAAAAGACCGGAACATTCTCCTGGGAGCTGGCCGCGATCCGCGCCAGCGGGCTCGACAAGGAAGCCGGCCTCGCGCTGGAGGTCACCGAGCTCGCGAGCACCGAGGCCGGCAAGATCGCAATGCGCGCAGGCAGCGCCGACATCATCCTGTCGGACTGGCTGTGGGTGTCGCGCGAGCGGGCGCTCGGTGCCAAGCTCACCTTCTATCCCTACTCCAGTGCCCTCGGCGCGGTGATGGTGCCGGCGTCATCGCCGATCGAGTCGCTTGCCGACTTGAAGGGCCGCAAGCTCGCCGTCGCGGGCGGAGCAATCGACAAGAGCTGGCTGCTGCTGCAGGCGCGCATGAAGCTGGACGGCATCGACCTGAAGTCCGAGGCGACCGTCGTCTATGGCGCACCGCCCCTGCTCGCCGCCAAGGCGCTCGACGGCGAGATGGAGGCGAGCCTCAACTTCTGGAATTTCTGTGCCCAGCTCGAAGCCAAGGGTTTTCGGCGCCTCGCCGGCATCGAAGACATTTTACCGAAGCTGGGCGCCAAGGGCGCCGTCTCCGCGGTCGGTTACGTCTTCGACGAGAATTGGGCCGCGAGCCATCGCGACGCCGTGGCGCGCTTCATCGCCATGACCCGCAAGGCCAAGCAATTGCTGGTCAGCTCGGACGCGGCCTGGGACAAGATCGCGCCGCTGACGGGCACGAGCGATGTCACCCTGCTCAAGACCTATCGCGAGCGCTATCGCGACGGTATTCCACGCCGGAGCATCGCTGAGGAGGAACAGGACGCGCGCGTGCTGTATCGCGTGCTGGCCGAGATCGGCGGCCGCGACCTCGTCGGCCCCGCGGCCGAGCTCGATCCGGGCACGTTCTACCACGCCGTGCCTGGAGACTGAGGTGCTGCGTCTTCTCTCCTTCGCCCTGTTGCTCGCGACCTGGTGGATTGCCGCGCTGTTCGTCGGCGGCGCGAAGCTGCCATCCCCGCCGGCGGTGCTCGAGGTGATGATTGCGGAAGCCTCATCCGGCGCGCTGTTCCTGCATCTCGGCGCCACGCTGGCGCGCGTGGCGCTCGCCTTCGTGCTGGCGATGTCGCTCGGCAGCGCCATCGGCTACCTGATGGGACGGGTCAGGCTCGCCGACCGGCTCGGCGATCCCTGGCTGATCCTGCTGCTCAACCTGCCCGCACTGGTCGTGATCGTGCTGGCCTATATCTGGGCCGGGCTGACCGAGACCGCCGCGATCGCGGCGATCGCCATCAACAAGCTGCCGACCGCCGTCGTCACCTTGCGCGAGGGCACCCGCGCGCTCGACCGCTCGCTCGACGAGATGGCGAGCGTGTTCGCGATGCCGCGCTGGCGCGCATTCCGCCATGTCGTGCTTCCGCAGCTTGCGCCCTATACCGCGGCCGCCGCCCGCTCCGGACTGTCGCTGGTGTGGAAGATCGTGCTGGTCGCCGAGCTGCTCGGACGTCCGAACGGCGTCGGTTTCGAGATCGGCGTCGCCTTCCAGCT
This sequence comes from Bradyrhizobium dasycarpum, assembly GCF_042019905.1. Taxonomy (NCBI): domain Bacteria; kingdom Pseudomonadati; phylum Pseudomonadota; class Alphaproteobacteria; order Hyphomicrobiales; family Nitrobacteraceae; genus Bradyrhizobium; species Bradyrhizobium dasycarpum. The sequence continues at coordinate 6,787,911 of NZ_CP169574.1, read as the reverse complement.
GTTCGACACGCCGCGGCTGCTGGCCTATTCGCTGACATTCGCCGCGGTCGTGCTCGTGATCGAAACCTTGCTGGTGCAGCCGTTCGAAGCCCGCACAACACGGTGGCGGCCCCGTGCGGCTTGAGGTCGACATCACAGGCAAGACGTTCAGGAGTGCCGCGGGTGGGACCCATGAGGTGCTCGCGCCGCTCAAGTTCGCGCTTTGCCCCGGCGAGGTCGGCGTACTCATCGGTCCGTCCGGCTGCGGCAAGAGCACGATGCTGCGCATCATCCTCGGGCTCGACGACGATTTCAGGGGCCATATCGCGCGGCCGCCGCAGGCGCGGATCGGAATGGTGTTCCAGGAGCCCCGGCTGTTGCCGTGGCGTTCGGTCGAGCAGAATGTGCGGCTGGCGGCCCCTGATGTGACCGAGGCGAAGCTGTCGGAGCTGTTCAGGATTCTGGAGCTGGAGGCGCATCGCAGCCACTTTCCCGGCGAGTTGTCGCTCGGCCTTGCCCGGCGCGTCGCACTCGCCCGCGCTTTCGCAGTCGAGCCCGATCTCCTGGTGCTCGACGAACCCCTCGCCTCGCTCGACGACGCCCTCGCCGGCCGGTTGCGCGACGAGATCGCAATGCTGGTGGCGCGGCGTCCGGTGATGACGCTGCTCGTGACCCATAGTATTGACGATGCGATCCGGCTCGGCGACCGCCTGTTGGTCTTGTCGCCGCGCCCCGCGCATATCGTGCAGGAGGTGCCGATCACCATTCCGCGCGCGATGCGTAGCGAAGCCGATCTCGGCCGCATCAGGGCCGAGCTCGCGGCCTTGCCGCTTGAATCGAAATGACAACGCGTGGTCAACTGGACCGACATATCGAGGGAGATTCACCCATGCGGCGAACGCTGATTGCGATCGGCCTCCTCCTGGTTGCGGTGCCGAACGCCGCACTGGCGCAGGCCAAGGGCAAGGGCATCAGGCTGTGGAACCTGACGACCGAGACGATCTCCGGATTCCAGCTTTCACCGGCCGGCAAGACCGATTGGGGTCCGAACCAGTGCCTGAACGACAAGGACAAGGAGGTCGACCACGACGAGCGGCTACGCATCGCCGGCGTCGAGCCCGGCCGCTACGATGCCAAGGTCGGCTATCCCAACGGACGTCAATGCGTGGTCCGCGACATCGAGATCAGGGCCGACGCAGTATTCTCGATCGCCGACAAGGATCTGAAGGACTGCACCAAGTAGCTAACCCCCTCATGGTGAGGAGGCGAAGTGCGTCCCCTCACCATGAGGGATCAAGGTTGCGAGGCATCACGCCTTGTCGTTCGGGTGCGGATATTCGCAGCGCCACCGCACCGCCTGCCACTTCGGATGCTCACCGACCCATTGCGCGATATAGGGCGGCGCCGCCATCGCGCATTGCTGGGGCGACCCCGAATAGTTGAACAACAGATGCTGCTCCTCGCAGGTCGCCGGCGAGAGCACCGCACACACAGTCACCACCAGGTCAATCGGGTTCATGCCGGATTCCTCTCGCAAGGGCGGCCAAGATTAACACAAAGAGCTACGCTCGATGGAGGGGTAAGTTTCAATTTGGCGGGGGGAATGAGCTGGAACTGGCTCGGTCGGTTCGCTGCTGGCGCATCGCAAAACGCCGCCACATCGTCTGACCGGGCTCGTCCCGGCCATGAGGTCCTCCTTCTAGAAGTTCACCCCGAACACCATCCGGGCCTGATGGCGCTCGAAATTGACGAGGTCGAGATTTCCGGTGGATCCGGCCGGGCGTCCCCAGGCCTGCATGCTCCAGCTCAAGGTCAGGCGTGAGCGGTTGGACAATTGGAAATAAGCGGTCGGGCCGACGAACAGGGCCTGGCCGGAAAGCTCGCCAAGGCCGATGCCGTCATATTGCCGGAAGTAGCGCAGCTCCCCGCCGAGCAGCACATTGGGCCGCACACGCACCAGGCCAGCCAACGCCGCGCCGATTGTCGAGCTCCTCTCGGACACGCCCGTCACCTCGAAGCGCGCCCATTCCGGCTGATAGATCAGGTTGAGAGCGCCGATGGCGAAGTTCGGAACGAGCTCGCGGTCGAACGCCAGCGTGAATTCGGTGCCGTACATCCGCCCTTTCGCGCCGCTGGTCTCGTCGATCCGGTCGCCATGGAGCTCTCCGGCGATGGTGAGGCCGAACGGCGCACGCGCGCGGTCGAGCAGGCGGTAGCGCAGATCGAGCGAGGCGCCCTGGAAGTTGAACTGGCGGCGGTCGTCGCTATCGGGGACGCCGGTGATGTCATGCAAGCTCGCCGTTCCGCCGACCTCGATGCGGACGTTCGGCACCGGCACGACTTCGATCTCGAATTCGTGCTCGAGGGCGCGATATGTACCGCCGCCCTTGCCGAAGCGCCCCGTGGTCTGGCTTTGGAATTCGCGCTCGCCGGGATTGCCGATATCGGTGCCGATCATGAAACCGAAGATGTGCTCGGTATCGAAGCCGTCCTCGGCGCTGACGCAGGCCGGCAGAAGCGTGACCGCGCAGGCAGCAATCGTCCAGAAGCTGTTGGCTCTCGCGCGCATTTCCGACACTACCACGGCTTCGACGGCGTTTGCCATCGAAGCCGCGGCAGGTCGTCAGACTTACTTGCGCGAAGCGCAGGCGTACATGTTGATTTCCATGCCGACCGGCACTTCCACGATCTTCGGAGCTTTCCAAGCCATTCGGGGTCTCCCGGTATTGAGCGCGACATCGCGCGGCGCAAAACCTAGGGCTGCGTCAGATGCAGTTCAAGCCTCGATCTGTCTGCCGAGCGCGTCTGTGTCGATTCTTCGCGGCTGCATTTCTCTCTCGGACAAAGCCAGTTCGCTCTTGGTCAAGCACGACCTGCGGAGACGCTGGCTGTGCGACGCAGCGCGCGTCGAATCGATACGAACGAGACCGCGCCGTCAGCAGCCTTTGTCGGCCATTGCCGAGCCGCTCGGCTTGGCGCCGTCGGCACGTTGAGCCGCCGTCGGCTCGCTTTGCATTTGCCGCTGCGCATCCTCAGACGACGCCGGCGTTTCGCCGCTCGCACGATTCATCGTGCTGGTCGGCGGATGCTGGCTGGAATCGCCGGCTGAACCGGACGAGTGCGATTGCGCTGCGCCCACGGTGACCGGACCAGAGCCAGCATCCTTGTCGGTGCTGGCACTGCCCGTGTTGCACGGTCCGGCGACGGCAAGGCCGGCGCTCAAGGTCAGGATCGCGCAGGCGGCGAGAACGGAACGTTTCGTGGTCATCTGCATCTCCTCTTCTCCCGCCGCGCGGCCCCGGCGCCGGGCGGGATATCGCGGAGAGAACAGACCGAGCTGGCTGATGTTCCCAGTGCCGGCTCGCAAAAGGCACCCTCGTCAGGCTTGTTCCGATTGCCCGCTCAGCGCATCAATCGCAACAGCGCGCGGCCGGCGCGGGAGTTCAGCTCCTTCGCGTCCAGCGTTCCATCCTTGTCGGGGTTGGCCGCATTGAAGCGCTGCTCGACCACGGACAGGTATTCGTCGAGCGTCAGTGTCCCGTCGCGGTCGGGATCGGCGGCGGCAAGTTGTTTCGCCGTCAACCGTCCGCGCAATTCGCGGGCATCGAGCGTGCCGTCGCGATCCGGATCGAGCTTTGCAAACAATCCGGCCGCCACCTTCTTGACCTCGGCCAGATCGAGCGTGCCGTCGTTGTCGGTATCGAACAATTTGGCCGCATTGCCGGAGGCCGACCACGCCGGACCGGACAACAATGCAATCGAGAGCGCAAGTGCAACTGAGCGACGCGAAATCATCAAGACCTCCAGACCAAGAGCCCCGGTGCGGGACGGGCCAGCAACGAGATAAAACCGCAAGCGGGTCCGGTTCAAGCCCTGAATTACAACTTGTGCGCGCCACAACTCACGGAAAACCCTGCGGCTCGGCCAGACCAGCCTGGATCGGAGCCGCTTCGTGGCGCGGAATTCTCCAGCGTCTCTGCACAAGTCGACCGGCTTCCATGAAGTAACCGGCGCGGTCGTCCAACGATCTCGGCACCACACTTACGACTTTCGTATTGACGAGTTTTGCATTCGGGCGGAGATTTGTACTTGCAGCGTCAAAAGGCGCGCATATTGGGAGGAACGGATGAAACGCTTTGCGATGGCCGCGGGCCTCATCGCGCTTGCGTCGACGTATGCAAGTGCACAGACCACCGAGCAGTTGGTCAAGGGCGCGACCGACACATCGAATGTTCTCAATTACGGGATGGGCTACCACCTGCAGCGTTTCTCGACGCTGAACCAGATCAACAAGGATACGGTCAAGAATCTCGTCCCGATCTGGAATTACAGTTTCAATGACGATCGGAGTGAGGAATCCCAGCCCATCGTCTATCAGGGCGTCATCTACGTGACCTCGCACAATGCCACGATGGCCGTCGAAGCCAAGACCGGCAAGCAGATCTGGAAAACCAAGGTCGAATATCCCGCCGAGACGCCCCGAATCGTCTGCTGCGGCATCATCAACCGCGGCGTCGCAATCCACGAAGGCAAATTGTTTCGTACGACGCTCGATGCCCATGTGATCGCGCTCGACGCCAAGACCGGCAAGGAGCTGTGGCGGCAGAAGGCGGCCGACTTCAAGGAGGGCTATTCGATGACGGTCGCGCCGCTGGTTGCCGACGGCGTCGTCATCACCGGCATCTCCGGCGCCGAGTTCGGTACGCGCGGCTTCATCGACGGCTGGGATCCCGCAACGGGCAAGCACCTCTGGCGCACCCATTCGATCCCCTCGCCGGAGGAGCCCGGCGGCGACACCTGGAAGGGCGATACCTGGAAGCTCGGCGGCGGCTCGACCTGGATCACGGGCTCCTATGACCCCGAGCTGAACACCGTCTATTGGGGCATCGGCAATCCCGGACCTTTCAATTCGGCGGTGCGTCCCGGCGACAACCTCTACACCTGCTCCGTGCTGGCGATGGATCCCAAGACCGGCAAGATCAAGTGGCACTATCAGTTCTCGCCGAACAATCCGTTCGACTACGACGCGGTCGCCGAGATGGTCCTCGCCAACATGAACGTCGAGGGCAAGCCGGCCAAGGTGCTGATGAATGCCAACCGCAACGGCTTCTTCTACGTGCTCGACCGCACCAACGGCAAGCTGCTCGCGGCCAATCCTTACGTGAAGGTGAACTGGGCGACCGGCGTCGACATGAAGACGGGCCGTCCGATCGAAACCGACGTCGCCAAGGATGCGCGCGAGGGCAAGAAAGTGACGGTCTATCCGTCGATCCTCGGCGGCAAGAACTGGGAGCCGATGTCGTTCAATCCGCAGACCGGCCTTGCCTACGCCAACACGCTGAACTTCGGCGGCAAGTACAAGGCCGAGCCCGTCACCTTCAAGCAGGGTGAATGGTATCTCGGCATGGACCTGAGCGATCCCTGGGAGTTTGGGGACGGACCGCGCGGTCACCTCAAGGCCATCGACCCCATGACCGGCAAGTCGAAATGGGAGGCGCCGAGCGACATTCCGCGCTTCTCGGGCGTGCTGTCGACCGCGGGCGGCGTCGTGTTCTCGGGCGCCCTGACCGGCGAGTTCGAGGCCTTCGATGCCGACACCGGCAAGAAGCTCTGGCAATTCCAGACCGGCTCCGGCATCGAGGGACAGCCGGTCACCTGGCAGCAGGATGGCGTGCAATATGTCGCGGTGACCAGCGGCTACGGCGGCGTCTACTCGCTGTTCTCCGGTGACGAGCGGCTTGCCAAGGTGCCGCCCGGCGGCTCGCTGTGGGTCTTCGCGGTCAAGCAATAAACGCAGGCACGATGCTGAGAGAAATGCTTCACAAGACGGTGGCGAGCCTCGCCACCGTCGCGGTGCTGACGGTCGCGCTTGCGGCGACCGTCCGTGCCGCGGACGACGCGAATGGCAATCCGCTGCAGGCTCAAATCGACCACGGCAAGTCAACCTATGCCTCGAAATGCTCGCACTGCCACGGCCCCAACCTGATGAATTCCGGCACCATCACGCCGGACCTGCGCGCCATTCCCGACGACAAGACGCGCTTCGTCACCACGGTGAAGAACGGCAAGAACAACAAGATGCCGCCCTGGGGCGACATCCTCTCCGACGACGAGATCGGGAATCTCTGGGCGTTCGTCTCCAGCCGGAGAAAGCCATGAGGAGCCGGTCCATTGCATGGAGCGTTGCTGCGCTGCTTTCGACGATGGCGTCGGTGGCGCTTGCGGCCGACGATCCCCTGAGGATCTGTCTCGACGAGGACCGACCACCGCTCTCGATGCATCGCCGCGGCAAGCCGGATGCCGGCTTCGACGTGCTGCTGGCGCAGGCGGTGGCCGAGCGGCTCGGACGGAAGCTGACGATCCAGTGGTTCGAGAGCAAGCTGGACGAGGATTCGAGTCCCCAGCTCGAGGCCAATGCGCTGCTCTCGGATGGGCGCTGCTCGCTGGTCGGCGGCTACGCGCTGACGCAGGATCTGCTGGTTGCCCCCGGAATGAAGACAGCGCGCTTGCCGGGCTTCGCCGGGGCCACGCGCGACGACCGACGGCGCCGCGTCGCCGTCGGCGTGCTCGCGCCGAGCCAGCCTTACGTGTATTCGCCGATGACCGTGGTGCTCGGGCCGAAGGCAAGCGGCCGCAAGATCGGCGACATCGGCGATCTCGCCGGGCTTCGCCTGGTCGTCGAAAGCGGCTCGCTCGGCGACGCCATCCTGATGACCTTCGACAAGGGTCGGCTGATCGACAGCATCACCCATCTCGTCCCCGGCCGCGACGATCTCCTCGACGCGCTGCAGCGCGGCGACCATGACGCGACGCTGATCGACCTTGCGCGCTTCGATGCCCACCGCGCCGGGCACCCCGACACGACGATCACGGGGTCGGGCTATTACTATCCGATCGGCGCCAATCGCGGCTATGTCGGGCTAGCCAGCGATGGCGCGCTGATCGAGGCCGTCAACAAGGCGCTGAGCGCCCTCGCCGCAGAGGGCAGGATCGCCGAATTCGGCAGGCAGGCCGGCCTCACCTATCTGCCGCCGCGCGAACCCGCCATTCTGGGCGACGTCTGGACGAAGATCATCCAGCGGTAACCGGAGAGGCTCGGCCTGCTGGCAGCGCGACGCTACGTCCGGGCCACCAACGCCGCGCTCGCCATGCCTCGCCTCTGCCCGACGGAATGCGCCAATCTGTCTCGCCTGACGCGCGTGGCAGCGCCAGCCTGGTGCAGTACCCTGCCCGGAACCGGGAGAGAATCATGTCCAAGAAAATCGATCGCCGCCACTTCATCGCCGCCGGAGCCGGCGCATTCGCGATGCCGTTCGTCTCGCGCGGCGCCTCGGCGCAGGCTGCATCACAAGGCCCTTGGCCGTCGCGGCAAATTCGCATGATCTGCAGCTATCCCGCCGGCGGGCAGACCGACCTGCTCGCGCGCGCCTACGGCGAATTCATCTCCAAGCAGGTCGGCAAGAACGTGGTCGTCGAGAACAAGCCCGGCGCTTCCGGCGCGATCGGCACGGCGGAGGTCGCCCGCGCCGAGCCCGACGGCCACACCATCCTCTGCTCGATCTCGACCACCTACATCATGAACCGGGTGGTGATGAAGAATCCCGGTTACGACATGGACAAGGATCTGACCCTCGTCAGCGTCATTCCGGGCGCCGGCCTGTTGCTGGTGGCCAACCCGAAGACCGGGGTCAAGACGCTGGAGGATTTCGTTGCCTTCGCGCGCAAGAGCGGCAAGGTGAACTTCGGCACTTACAGCGCGGGCTCGGCCCCGCACATGACGATCAACGAGCTCAACAAGCAGTACGGTCTCAACATCGAGCCGATCCATTACCGTGGCGAGGCCCCGATGTGGACCGGGATGCTCGAAGGCACGCTCGATGTCGCGATGGGAAGCTACACGGCAGCCCAGTCGGTCCTGCAAAGCGACCGCGGCACCGTGTTCGCGGTGCATTCGAAGAAGGTCGACGCAATTCCGGCCATCAAGACCCTTCCCGAGCAGGGCGCGACGTCGAAATTCTTCACCGTCAGCGGCTTTTCGGGGTGGGCCGTGCCCAAGGCAACGCCGCAGGCCGTCGTCGACCGTCTCGCGGAGCTCTGCGTCGCGGCCAACAAGGATCCGAAAGTGAAGGAGGTTCTCACCACCTTCGTGCTCGAGCCTGCCATCGGCTTCAAGGAGACCAACGAACTCTATCAACGCGAATTGCCGATCTGGATCGAGAGTGCGAAGTCCCTCGGCCTCGAACCGGCCTGAGTCTCCGGGCAGGCGCCGGTCGGTCTTCGCGGTCCGGGACTCGACCAAAGTCCAGTGCCGGACACGCATTCTGCCGCTATGATTGCGCGTCTCCGCCGACAACAAGGGCCGAGCGCATGACACCGGATGCAGTCGCCGTCGCCGTTTTGATCATCCTGCTCTTCCCGATGGGCTATTTCACGCTTGCCTCGCCCGCCTTCCTGCTGGTGAAGCTCGACATCCGGCCGGTCGGCATGCTGCTGCGCGGAATGTTCAACGCCCATTTTCTGGTGATGCGCGTTGCGGGACTCATCGCGACGGTGGCTTTGCTGCTCGATGGTCGTCCGCTCGCCGCGATCGGCGTCGGCCTGCTTGCAGCTCTCGCGATCGGCGGCCGCGGCTGGTTCTTGCAGCGGATGGACGAACAGCTCAGCGCCAGCGAAGCTGGCGATCCCGGTGCCGCGGGGCGGCTGCGGAGGCTGCACTGGAGCGGAATGCTCTGCAACGCCGTGCTGCTTGCCGCTCTCCTGGCCAGCATTCCCTACATGTCTGCGTCGGCGTGAGCGGGATTTGGTCCATCGAGCGAATTGATCGCGGCAGAGGCTTCGGCAGCGTCTAATCTAATGCTCGTTCGAGTTCGCCGCGCTCTGCTGCGCCTTGTGGATCGAGGACGGCACCACGCCGAAATATTTCCGGAACACGCGGCTGAAATGCGACGAGCTGGAGAAGCCCCAGGAGAAGGCGACATCGGTGATGGTCTTGCCGGCGTGAGCCTCGAGTTCCTGGCGGCAGTTCTGCAGCCGCGCCTGCCAGATGTAGTCGCTCACCGTGGTGCCGCGCTCCGAGAACAGCATGTGCAGATAGCGCTTGGAGCAGCCGAGCTCGGCGGAGATCTGGTCGATGCACAGATCCGGATCACGCAGATGCTCGCGGATGAAGAACTGCGCGCGCACATACATCGCTTCGGGCCCGACCCGGTCGAACATGGTGTCGGCTTCGCGCAGCGGCAGCAGCAGCAGGTCGATCAGCGAATCGGCGACGCCGACCGCGCTGTTCGCTGACAGCTTGGCCGCCTCGTCGAAGGTCGCATGGACGAAATCGTGGGCGATCCGTCCCGTGCCCGTCTTCGCCGACAACTTGCATGCCGGCATCCGCTGCGAGGGGAAGCCGCGGTCGCGCAGCAGCGCCTTCGGCACGATCACCACGTCGTGACGCGTGAAGGCCGGGCTGATGATCGAATGTGGGCAGGAGACGTCATAGGCGATGATATCGCCGGGATTGATTTCGATATGACGGCCTTCTTGTTCGAAATATGACACGCCGTAGGTCTGGAAGTGAATCTTGATGTAGGGGTGCTCATTGGCCTTGGCGCGCGCCAGCGTGTGCGCGATGCGATGCTGGCTCACTTCGATCTGGCAGAGCTTCAGGCGCGAGACGCTCGTATAGTCGATGCGGCCTTCGAGCGAGGACGCCTCCAGCGGATCGACGTCGAAATGCCCACACAGGCTCGTCAGCCCGTCGATCCAGCTCTGGATCTGGCGCTTCGGCGTCATACCGGTCGTCGAGAGCGTGTGAATGGTGTCGGACATTAATCCAGCCACTGTTTTGATCCGGAGATTCGACGCGAATCGCGACCAGTGCTTGCTGAAGCCCTCAGCCGTGATTGCGTGACGTTTACCTCGAATTTGAGCGGTCTCTTGGCACGAGCGCCATCGTTCCATTGCCACCCTTGAAAGTTAATCCTCCGCCTTAGTTGCACCGCCGTCAAGGGGAACCTGAGCGTTGAAAGCGCCTCCATGCCCCGCGGAAGCCGCTGAATTCGCTACTGCAAAATCAAAATCTTTTCCTCCGTGCGCTGTCGAGCAAACCGGGTTCTCTCTTGGGCAAGTTTCCCGATGACGAAGTCGTTAGGGATTGCGGCAGGAACAACAAGAACGGGCCGCTCCTGCACGTGGACCCGTGGCTCTCATCAGGAGGAGGAAACAGCACAGCATCGTTTCTGGTCCCGATCGTGACCGCCCTGCACGAGCAGACGCCGGACGAGAAGTCCGGTGAATCAATAAAGCTTCGGAAAAATAACGAGACCAACGGAGGAATGACTATGCGCAAGGTGCTACTGGCGACCTTTCTTGGCTCCGCGGCGGCTCTCGCCGTCGGGAGCGCCTCAGCCAATGACGAGCTGATGAAGATGTCGCAGAACCCGAAAGACTGGGTAATGCCGGCCGGCGACTACGCCAACACCCGATACTCCAAGCTCAACCAGATCAACGCACAGAACGTGGGCAAGCTCCAGGTGGCCTGGACCTTCTCCACCGGCGTGCTGCGCGGCCACGAAGGCGGCCCGCTGATCATCGGCAACATCATGTACGTCCATACACCGTTCCCGAACAAGGTCTACGCCATTGACCTTTCGCAGGAGAACAAGATCATTTGGAAGTACGAGCCGAAGCAGGATCCGAACGTGATTCCCGTGATGTGCTGCGACACGGTCAACCGTGGCGTGGCCTATGGCGACGGCAAGATCTTCCTGCATCAGGCCGATACCACCCTCGTCGCGCTCGATGCCAAGACTGGTCAGGTTGCATGGAGCGCCAAGAACGGCGATCCCGGCAAGGGCGAGACCGGCACATCGGCACCGTTGGTCGTGAAAGACAAGGTGCTGGTCGGCATCTCCGGCGGCGAGTTCGGCGTTCAGGCCCACATGACCGCCTACGACATCAAGACCGGCAAGCTGGTCTGGCGCGGATATTCGGAAGGCCCGGACGATCAGATCCTGGTCGATCCCGAGAAGACCACCGCGCTCGGTAAGCCCGTCGGCAAGGACTCGAGCCTCAAGACCTGGCAGGGCGATCAGTGGAAGATCGGCGGCGGCGCCACTTGGGGCTGGATCTCCTACGATCCCGAGCTGAACCTGGTCTATTACGGATCGGGCAATCCCTCGACCTGGAACCCGAAGCAGCGTCCCGGCGACAACAAATGGTCGATGACCGTCTGGGCACGTAATCCGGATACTGGCGTTGCCAAGTGGGTCTATCAGATGACGCCGCACGACGAATGGGATTATGACGGCGTCAACGAGATGATCCTCTCGGATCAGTCGATCAACGGCCAGCCGCGCAAGCTGCTGACGCATTTCGACCGTAACGGCCTCGCCTACACGATGGACCGCGCGACGGGCGAACTGCTGGTCGCCGAAAAGTACGATCCGAAGGTGAACTGGACCTCCGGCGTCGACATGGACAAGAACTCCCCGACCTACGGCCGTCCGAAGGTGGTCACCCAGTATTCGACGGAAGCAGGCGGAGAGGACAAGAACACCAAGGGCATCTGCCCGGCCGCGCTCGGCACCAAGGACGAGCAGCCGGCGGCCTACTCGCCGGACACGCAGCTGTTCTACGTTCCGACCAACCACGTCTGCATGGACTACGAGCCGTTCAAGGTGAGCTACACCGCGGGCCAGCCCTATGTGGGCGCGACGCTCTCGATGTACCCGCCCCCGGGCGAAACCCACATGGGCAACTTCATCGCCTGGGACAACAAGACCGGCAAGATCGTCTGGTCGAACAAGGAGCAGTTCTCGGTCTGGTCGGGTGCGCTCGCAACCGCCGGCGGCGTGGTGTTCTACGGCACGCTCGAAGGCTATCTGAAGGCGGTCGACGCCAAGACCGGCAAGGAACTCTACAAGTTCAAGACTCCCTCCGGCATCATCGGCAACGTGACCACCTATGAGAACGGCGGCAAGCAGTACGTCGCGGTGCTCTCCGGCGTCGGCGGCTGGGCCGGCATCGGTCTGGCGGCAGGTCTGACCGATCCGACCGCAGGTCTCGGCGCAGTCGGCGGCTACGCGGCCCTCAGCAACTACACGGCACTCGGCGGTACGCTGACCGTGTTCGCGCTGCCGAACTAGGCCCATCAGCATCGCTCCGGCGCGTGGATCAGCTCCACGCGCCGGCTCGTCTCCCCGGGCTCCTTCGAGGATAATCTCTTGCGTAGAATCTGCTCTGTCATTGCTGCGATGATCTTGGTTGCGTCCGGAGGAATTGCGGTCGCGGACGGTCCGGGCGATCCGGCCGCGGTGAAGAAGGAAGACGACGGCAAGTGGCTCGATAAAGAGGGAACACCGACCTACAAGATTTCGGCCGACGGCACCGTGGACTGGTTCACCTATTCCGGATACCGCCGCTATCACTCCGACTGCCACGTCTGCCATGGGCCTGACGGCATGGGCTCCACCTACGCGCCCGCGCTCAAGGATTCCGTCAAGACGATGAGTTACGGCGACTTCCTCGGCGTGGTGGCCTCCGGTCGCAAGAACATCTCGACCGCACAGGAGAACGTCATGCCGGCCTTCGGCGACAATCCGAATGTCGCCTGCTACATGGACGATCTCTACGTCTATCTCCGCGCCCGCTCCACCGAAGCATGGGGCCGGCAGCGTCCCTCCAAGAAGGAGGAGAAGACAGAGGCCTACACCAAGGCGGAAGACGCCTGTATGGGCAAGAAGTGAACGCTACGAGGACTGCCAAGATCAATTCCTGGCGTCTTATGAGAATTTGAGGAGCTACCGATGAAGACACGTGCCGCCGTCGCTTTCGAAGCCAAGAAGCCGCTCGAGATCGTCGAGGTCGACCTGGAAGGCCCGAAGACCGGCGAAGTCCTGGTCGAGATCAAGGCGACGGGCATCTGCCATACCGACGCCTATACGCTCGACGGCTTCGACAGCGAGGAATCTTCCCGTCGATCCTGGGGCATGAGGGCGCGGGCATCATCCGCGAGATCGGCCCCGGCGTGACCTCGGTGAAGCCGGGCGATCACGTCATTCCGCTCTACACGCCGGAATGCCGGCAATGCAAAAGCTGCCTCAGCCAGAAGACCAATCTCTGCACCGCGATCCGCGCGACGCAGGGCAAGGGCGTGATGCCCGACGGCACCAGCCGTTTCTCCTACAAGGGCAAGCCGATCTACCACTATATGGGCTGCTCGACGTTCTCGAACTTCACCGTGCTGCCCGAGATCGCGGTCGCCAAGATCCGTGAGGACGCCCCGTTCGACAAGAGCTGCTACATCGGCTGCGGCGTCACCACCGGCGTCGGCGCCGTCGTCAACACCGCGAAAGTCGAGCCGGGCGCCAACGTGGTCGTGTTCGGCCTCGGCGGCATCGGCCTCAACGTGATCCAGGGCGCCAAGATGGCCGGCGCCGACAAGATCATCGGGGTCGACATCAACGACTCCAAGGAGGAGTGGGGCAAGCGGTTCGGCATGACCCACTTCGTCAACCCGAAGAAGGTGACCGGCGACATCGTCCAGCACCTCGTCGGCCTCACTGACGGCGGGGCCGACTACACCTTCGACTGCACCGGCAACACCACGGTGATGCGCCAGGCGTTGGAAGCCTGCCACCGCGGCTGGGGCACCTCGATCATCATCGGCGTCGCCGAAGCCGGCAAGGAGATCTCGACCCGCCCGTTCCAGCTCGTCACCGGACGCAACTGGCGCGGCACGGCGTTCGGCGGCGCCCGCGGCCGCACCGACGTGCCGAAGATCGTCGACTGGTACATGAACGGAAAGATCCAGATCGATCCGATGATCACCCACGTGCTCAAGCTCGAGGAGATCAACAAGGGCTTTGACCTCATGCACGAGGGCAAATCCATCCGTTCAGTCGTCGTGTTCTAGCCCGAAACCGTCACCCCAAGGAGGATCGACCCATGACTGTTGCACTCCATCCCTCGATCGACAACGGCCTCAAACAGGGCAGCGGCAGCTTTGCCGGCGGCACGCTCGTCTGCAAATGCAAGGACCATCCGGTTAAGGTCGGCATCAAGGGCGACGTCGCCCACAATCATGCCTGCGGCTGCACCAAGTGCTGGAAGCCGCAAGGCGCGACATTCTCCGTCGTCGCCGTGGTGCCGCGCCAGAACGTCACCGTGCTCGAGAACGGCGACAAGCTCCAGATCGTCGATCCTTCCGCGGTGATCCAGCGCTACGCCTGCAAGGCCTGCGGCACCCACATGTACGGCCGCATCGAGAACAAGGGCCACCCGTTCTACGGCCTCGATTTCATCCACCCCGAGCTGTTCCAGGAGCAGGGCTCGCAGGCGCCGCAATTCGCCGCCTTCGTCTCCTCGGTGATCGAGTCGGGCGTGAAGCCGGAGCAGATGGCGGGCATTCGTGCGCGGTTGAAGGAAATCGGGCTCGAGCCCTATGATTGCCTGTCACCGGCGCTGATGGACGCGATCGCGACCCACGTCGCCAAAGCCAAAGCTGCCTGAGCAAGGCCGCCAGACGTTCGCCGGCCCCGTCCGCTCGATGGCTTCGACCAGCGCCAGCGAAGCGGACGGGCCCCGGCTCCGGGACGATCGCGGCGATGCCGCCTCCTCTGCAACTCACGTGTCCAGGAGGGTGACGAGCTCCCTCAGTCCTGGTCTCTGAATGACTGCGTAGCGCCGCCCACTTCCGTCTCGAAGTCCCGGCGTCTGCGTTTCTCCCTCCCTCGACTGAGGCATCCTGCTTCGTCCGTACAGTCTTGCTGGCGGACAAAGCCTTTTTCGCCGCAGTCACCGTTTTACGAACGCGACGTGCACGCGGCGCGCTGATGCGCCCTGCTTTTGACAAATCATCGATGCAGTCTTTTCCCGGTGAGAACACCCGGCTGTGAACGCCGGGCGGGCGCGATCTCTGCTACGATCGCGCCGTCACGATGCCGCGCGACATACAATCAAGAACAAACGGGAGGTATCGAACACATCCGGACATCGAGATTCGTATTCCTGACCCCTGCCGGGATCTGCCCGTGCGGGATCGTGGGCCGGGATGCGATGCAACTGGCATTACGCCGACCGGCGTCGGCGATTTTTCAATTTGGCATGCTTATGAAGAGCGAGGGATGACCATGATCAAGGTGAAGATCAACGGACAGGAACAGAGCTGGGACGGCGACCCGGATCTCCCGCTACTCTGGTTCCTGCGTGACGAGGTCGGGCTGACCGGCACCAAGTTCAGCTGCGGCCAGGCTCTGTGCGGCTCCTGCACCGTCATCGTCGACAAGCAGGCGGTGCGCGCCTGCGTCACGTCGGTCAACGACGTTGCCGGACGCGAGGTCACGACGATCGAGGGGCTGCATCCGAACGGCGATCATCCGGTGCAAAAGGCCTGGCGCCAGGTCAACGTGCCGCAATGCGGCTTCTGCCAGGCCGGCCAGATCATGCAGGCCGCCGCGCTTCTGATGGACAACCCGAAGCCCTCGCATGACCAGATCCGCGAGGCGATGTCCGGCAACCTCTGCCGCTGCGGCTGCTACCAGCGCATCGAGAATGCGGTCCATCTCGCATCGACGGGAGTGTGACATGAATTTCATCGACAATCCCCGCAAGCTTCGCGGCTTCGAGAAGCATATCAGGGTCGAGAAGGTCTCGCGCCGCAGCATCCTGAAGGGGCTCGGCGTCACCGGCGGCTTCGTCCTCGCCGCCCCCGTGATGTCGCGCCAGGCGCTCGCCTATGAGACCGGCGCCGGCAAGATGCCGCACGGCGTCGTGGTCGATCCGCGCGTGTTCGTTTCGGTCGCCCCGGATGGCATCGTCACCATCGTCGGGCACCGATCGGAGATGGGCACCGGCGTGCGCACCAGCCTGCCGCTGATCGTGGCCGAGGAGATGGAGGCCGACTGGAACAGGGTCAAGGTGCAGCAGGCCCACGGCGACGAGGTCAAGTTCGGCAACCAGGACACCGACGGCTCGCGCAGCACGCGGCACTATCTGATCCCGATGCGCCAGATCGGCGCCGCTGCCCGTACCATGCTGGAGCAGGCTGCGGCGAAGCGTTGGGGCGTACCGGCGACCGAGGTCAAGGCGGTCAATCATGAGGTCGTCCATAGCGCCAGCGGCCGCAAGCTCGGCTTCGGCGAGCTCGCAGCCGACGCCGCCAAGCAATCGGTGCCTGCAATCGAAGGCCTCAAGCTGAAGGACCCCAAGGACTTCCGCTACCTCACCAAGGGCCAGATCGGCATGGTCGATCTCCACGACATCACCACCGGCAAGGCGCGCTACGGAGCCGACGTGCGGCTGCCGGGCATGAAATATGCCGTGATCGCGCGCCCGCCGGTGACCGGCGGCAAGCTCGTCTCGTTCGATCCGGAGGCGGCGCTGAAGGTCCCCGGCGTCGAGAAGGTGATGAAGGTTCAAGGCTGGCCGTGGCCGTCGAAGTTCCAGCCGCTCGGGGGCGTCGCCGTGATCGCGCGCAACACCGGCGCGGCGATCAAGGGCCGCGACGCATTGAAGCTGACCTGGGACGATGGCGCCAACGCCAAGTATGACTCGGTCGCCTACCGCAAGGAGCTCGAGGAGGCCTCGCGCAAGCCGGGCCTCGTCGTGCGCAAGGAGGGCGATGCGGAGGCGGCCTTGAAGGGCGCGGACAAGGTGATCGTCGGCGAGTACTACCTGCCGCATCTTGCTCATGTCAGCATGGAGCCACCGGTGGCGGTCGCCGACGTCAAGGGCGACAAGGCCGAGATCTGGGCGCCGGTGCAGAGCCCGGGCGGCACCCGCGAGGATGTCGCCAAGACGCTCGGCATTCCCGAAGGCAATGTCACGGTCAACGTCACGCTGCTGGGTGGCGGGTTCGGGCGCAAGTCGAAATGCGACTTCGCGCTCGAAGCCGCCCTGCTGTCGAAGGAGCTCGGCGCACCGGTGAAGGTGCAGTGGACGCGCGAAGACGACATTCACAACGGCTTCCTGCACACCGTCTCGGTCGAGCGGATCGAGGCCGGCCTCGACAAGAGCGGCAAGGTGATTGCCTGGCGCCACCGCAGCGTGGCTCCCAGCATCGCCTCGACCTTTGCCGCCGGCGCCGTGCATCAGGCCCCGTTCGAGATCGGCATGGGCCTCGCCGACCTGCCGTTCGAGATCGCCAACATCTCCTGCGAGAATCCGGAGGCAGCTGCGCACACCCGCATCGGCTGGTTCCGCTCGGTCTCGAACATCCCGCGCGCCTTCGCCGTGCAATCGATGGTCGGCGAGATCGCGCAGGCGACCGGTCGGGACCAGAAAGACATGCTGATCGAGCTGATCGGCTCGCCTCGCATCGTCAAGCCGAACGTGAAGGACCTCTGGAACTACGGCGAGCCCCAGGACAGCTACCCGATCGACACCGCGCGCCTGCGCAAGGTGGTCGATCTGGTCGCGGAGAAGGGCGAATGGGGCCGCAAGGTGCCGAAGGGCCACGGTCTGGGCATCGCGGTGCACCGCAGCTTCGTCAGCTACATCGCGACCATCGTCGAGGTCGCCGTCGACGACAAGGGCAAGCTGACGGTGCCGCGGGTCGACACCGCGATCGACTGCGGCACCTATGTCAACCCCGAGCGCATCGCCTCGCAGATCGAGGGCGCGGCGATCATGGGCCTCAGTCTCGCCAAATACGGCGAGATCACCTTCAAGGACGGCAAGGTGCAGCAGAAGAATTTCGACGACTTCCAGCTCGTCAGGATCGACGAGTCCCCTGCGGTGACCAACGTCTACATCGTGCCGCCCGGACCCGACACGCCGCCGAGCGGCGTCGGCGAGCCCGGTGTCCCGCCCTTCGCGCCGGCGCTGATCAACGCGATCTTCGCGGCGACAGGCAAACGCATCCGGAGCTTGCCGATCGGCAAGCAGCTGGAGGCGTAAGACGGAACGGAAGCGGCCTCGCGCCGTTTCCATCGATCTGACAGGAGCAGATCGATGACCAACCTCTCAAAGGCGCTCGCAGTGTCGCTGTCGAGCGCCTTTCTTTTGACGGCCGCAGGCGCATTTGCCCAGAGCAATACCGCGCCGCCGACCTCGGCCACCCGTCCCAGCACGCCGGACCAGACCTCGCTGCCCAACGCCAATGCCCCGCCCGCCTCGACCACCCAGACCACCGGGCAGCACAATCCCGATCCGAAGGTTCAGGAGATGAACCAGAAGGAAAAGGACAAGGTGGATCGCCAGGGCAAGTAAGCTTTTGCGAGCTCATGCCGTCATGGCCTGGTCGATCCCGGCCATCCACGGCCTTTGCCGTGGCACGACGAAGGTAGATGCCCGGAACAGGCCCAGGCGTGACGACGAGCATGCGGCCCGCGGGCAATCCAGCGCACAAACAAAAATGCGGCGGACGTTGCCGTCCGCCGCATTCCCACCCCTGCTGCTCCGCTGTCTTCGATCCGCCCGCGGAGCTATTTCTTCAGCGCGAATACCCAGACGACGCCGCCTTGGGGCACATTGGCTTCGATGCCGATGTTGTTGGTCACCAGCGCGTCCTGGATGCGCTGCGCGTCCACGCCCCAGCCCGACTGAATCGCGATGTACTGCGTGCCGTCGATCTCGTAGGACACCGGCATGCCGACGATGCCGGAATTGGTCTTCTGCTCCCAGAGGAGCTCGCCGGTCTTGGCGTGGAAGGCCCGGAAGTTGCGGTCGTTGGTGCCGCCGACGAAGACGAGGTCGCCGGCCGTCGCCGTCACCGATCCGAACAGTTGCGACTTGGGGAAGTTGTGCTGCCACACCTTCTTGCCTGTGGCGGGATCCCAGGCCTGGAGCTCGCCGAAATGATCCGCACCCGGCCTCGTCTTCAGGCCGATGTCTTCCGGCTTGGTGCCGAGCCAAAGCTCGCCCGGCTTGAGCGGGACCTTCTCGCCGGTGAATCCGCCGCAGAAATTCTCGTTGGCAGGCACGTAGACGAGGCCGGTCCTCTGGCTATAGGCGGCCGACGGCCAATCCTTGCCGCCCCACAGCGACGGACAGAACTCGACGCGCTTGCCCATCACCGGCTTGTGCGCGGGATCCACGATCGGCTTGCCGGTCTCGTCGATGCCCTTCCAGACGTCCGTATGAACGAACGGCCAACCGGCGACATAGTTGATCTTGGTCGGAGTCCGTTCGAGCACCCAGAAGATGGCATCGCGTCCCGGATGCACCAGACTCTTGATGGTGCGGCCGTTGCGCTGCAGATCGATCAGCATGGGCGCCTCGACCTCGTCCCAATCCCAGGAATCGTTCTGATGATACTGGTGGTAGGCCTTGATCTTACCGGTGTCCGGATCGAGCGCGAGCACCGAGGAGGTGTAGAGATTGTCGCCGGGGTGGGAGTCGCCGGGCCACGGCGCGGCGTTGCCGACGCCCCAATAGATCGTCTTGGTCTCCTTATCGTAATTGCCGGTCATCCAGGCCGAACCGCCGCCGTTCTTCCAATCGTCGCCCTGCCAGGTGTCGTGGCCGGGCTCGCCTTCGCCGGGGATGGTGTAGGTCCGCCACAGCTCCTTTCCGTCCTTGGCATCATAGGCAACGACATAGCCGCGCACGCCGAACTCGCCGCCGGAGCCGCCGACGATGACCTTGCCGTCGACGATCAACGGCATCAGCGTCAAGTACTGGCCCTTCCTGTAGTCCTGGACCTTGGTATCCCACACCACCTTGCCGGTCTTGGCGTCGAGCGCGACCACGTGATCGTCCGTGGTGGCGAGGTAGAGCTTGTCCTCCCACAAGCCGACGCCCCGGTTGGTCGGATGCAGCTGGAACAGATCGTCAGGGAGCTGCCGCTTGTAGCGCCAGTATTCGTCGCCGGTCTTCGCGTTGAGCGCGATCACCTGCCCCATCGGGGTCGTCACGAACATCGCGCCATTGTTGACGATCGGCGGCGCCTGGTGGCCTTCGACCACGCCGGTGGCAAAGGTCCAGACCGGCGTGAGGTTCTTCACGTTCGAGGTGTTGATCTGGTCGAGTGGACTATAGCCGTGCCCGTCATAGGTGCGCCGGTAGAGCATCCAATTTTTCGGCTCCGGATTCTCCAATCGCTGTGCGGTGACCGGCGAGTAATTCTCGATCGGACCGGACACGGCGGCAGTGGATGCAAGACACGTGAAGGCGACGAAGCCGGACAGTAACCATTGCTTCCTGGTCATGGAAGTTTTCATGGACGTTCCCCTTTTTCATCCGTTCTGAATTCTTGTTGTGAATTCTTGTCGTTCGTCCCCCGTCCGCCGTTGGCGGATGCGGCCTTTCGCGACACGGGCCCGGCCCGCGACCGTCCATCATCCTGGCTGCGTGCCACCTACCTTTCCCATGAAATTGCCGGCGATGCTGAGCGAACCGTCAGCCAGCGCCAGCGGCAGCGCGGCGAGCCGTCGCGGCGCCGGCCCGAACACGACTTGCGCGCCGGCGCGCGGGTCGAACTCGGAGTTGTGGCACATGCATTTGAACACCTCCTTGTCGCCGACATCGCTCTTCACCCAGGCGGTGACAGGGCAGCCCGCATGCGAGCAGATCGCCGAATAGGCGATGACGCCGTCGACGGCCCGCGCGCGGGTCTTCTCGTCGAGCTCGGCGGGATCGAGCCGGATGATCAGGATCTCGTTGAGCCGCGAGCCGCTGCGCACGACCGATGTGTTGGGATCCTTCGGCCAGGCATGCACCGGCGGTCCGCCGGCGTTCAGATCGGCCGCGGTGATCAGCTTTCCCTCCTTGTCGCCTTCGGAGTAGACGAGCACATCGCCTTTCTGGGGCCGTTCGTCGGCCCCCGGCGGGTCCTCACCTGCGCGCGCATGCGCGGAGCAACCGAGGCAGGCGGTGGTGGCGAGCGCGCCAAGCAGGACCGTTCGCCGCGTCTGCTCGGCACAGCCCTCGGCGTCGGGTTCCCTGGAGCTTTCGGACGATAAGCAATTGGTGGTGAACGATGCGCGGGACATGTTCACAAGCAGGCGCTGGAACTCTGCCGAAAACAAGGCGAAGAATTGGCGCCGCAGTGCATCAATATGGCTTTACTCGCACTGATTGAGCCAGACCGAATGCATCCAAACGCGTTTTCGCGATTGCAACGTCGCGTCGCGCGATCGGCATGATGATTTTGCAGATCAGACTGATGATACCGGAATTGGTGCAGTGCGCTTTTCGTCGCGCTGCGCAAACGCAGCGCGACCGCCGCTGCATAGGCTGCAGGCAGCCGGTCCCGTCAGGACCTGAGCACGTGGCGCGGTGCGGCGATCGAACCGGCAACGGTTGCCGATGCCATTTCGAAACTGTCGGCGATGCGCCGCGCCTTGTCGATGAACAGGCCCGCCGCCGGCGGTGGGCAGACCTCGCGCGCGGTCTGCTCGAACAGATCGAGCCAGCGGTCGAAATGATCACCAGCCAGGCCGAGCTGCAAATGCGCCCGCATCGGCGAGCCGTGATAGCGGCCGCTCATCAGCACGACCGAGGACCAGAAATCCCTGAGCTTGGCGAGATGCTCGTCCCAGTTCTGCACGACTCCAAACACCGGACCCAGCTTTGCATCTTCGCGCACCCGTCCATAGAAGCGGGTGACGAGTTCCGCGATCATCTCTTCGGTGATCCCGGTGCGCTCGATCGCATCCTGCGTCAGCAGGCTTCGCCGTGCGGCCGCCGCCTCGCGCTCGGCCTTCAGTCGATCCGACATATCTCTGTGTCCGTTCCGTTGTTCCCGCGGGTCCGCTCGACATTGTCGGGCCGGTTGCGCGCGGCGTCTTTGTCGCAGCGCAAAGTGCGGGATCCGGCGGCGAGCGCGAAGGCCCGCCGCCGGCCGCCTGATCAGGCGCTGTAGGTGTAAAAGCCCTGCCCGGTCTTGCGGCCGAGATGGCCGGCATCGACCATTTCCTTCAGCAGCGGCGCTGGCCGATATTTAGGATCGTTGAAGCCCTTGTAAAAGACCTCCATCACCGAAAGCATGGTGTCGAGCCCGACCAGATCGGCCAGAGCCAGCGGCCCGATCGGATGGTTGCAGCCGAGCTTCATGCCGGCGTCGATCTCTTCCGCGGTCGCGATCCCTTCCTGCAGCGCGAAGATCGCTTCGTTGATCATCGGACACAGGATGCGATTGACGGCAAAGCCCGGGCTGTTCTTGGCGGTGATCGCCACCTTGCCGACGCGCTTGGCGAAATCGAGCGCCTTGGCATGGGTGTCGTCGGAGGTCTGCAGGCCGCGGATCAGCTCCAGCAGGGCCATCACCGGAACCGGGTTGAAGAAGTGCATGCCGATGAAGCGATCGGGACGGTCGGTCGCGGCGGCGAGCTTGGTGATCGAGATCGACGAGGTGTTGGTCGCGAGCAGCGTGCGCGGCGACAAGGTGGCGCAGAGGTCCTTCAGGATCTTGACCTTGAGCTCCTCGTTCTCGGTCGCGGCCTCGATGACCAGGTCGCAATCCGACAGCTTCGCCCGGTCGGTGGTGCCGGTGATGCGCTTGAGTGTGGCGTCGCGGTCGGCCGCCGACATCTTCTCCTTCTTGACCAGGCGCTCGAGGCTGCCGCCGACGGTCGAAAGCCCGCGGTTCACGGCCGCATCGGAAATGTCGACCATCACGACCGAGAGCCCGGCCGCTGCGCAGACCTGCGCGATGCCATTGCCCATGGTCCCTGCCCCGATGATGCCAACGGTCTGGATCATTGCCTCATATCCTTCATCCTTGCGGGCGCGCCAGCCGGCACGGCCCATTGTTCCTGCACCAGGGTCTAGCACCGCCACAACGCGGCCGCGACCTGATCCGCCCTCTCCTTAAAGCATCCAGAGCCGGAATAAAGCCGCCCTCGGCCGCGAAACGGCACGATTTTGCCGCCCGGCAAGCGGTTTGACCCCCGAATTTGGCCCGGCGCCGCCCGGCGGAGAGACGGGCCGGCCCGGACGCTTCGGATCGCCCTTGAGCTCCACGAATGGGACCACGCGGCGCCCGCTTCTGGAAATCGCGCCGTGAATCGTGGTCTAGTCCGCCACAGGCCTGTTGCCGGCTCGCCGCGGCGAGACCGCGCGAGGGTCCGGAAGCAGCTCAGCCGCTGCTGAGCGCGGGGGCTTTTCGAATGGACGTGATCATCTACCACAATCCCGAATGCGGCACGTCGCGCACGACGCTTGCAACCATCCGAAACGCCGGCATCGAGCCGCATGTGGTCGAATATCTGAAGACACCGCCATCGCGGGCATTGCTGCAGCAGCTTATCGCACGCATGGGGATCTCGGTGCGCGAGGCGGTTCGCGACAAGGCGCCCGCTTACGCAGAGCTCGGGCTCGACGACCCGGCGCTGACAGACGATCAGCTGCTCGATGCGATGATGGCGCATCCGATTCTGATCAACAGGCCGATCGTCGTGACGCCGAAGGGCGTCAGGCTTTGCCGTCCCTCCGAACGGGTGCTCGATCTGCTGCCGGCGCAACAGCGTCAGGCCGGATGAACGACTTCGCACGATCCATTGGCGCTGCGTTCTCGCTCATCGGCGAAGCCGACGCCGAGCTGCTCGGCATCGTCGCCTTGTCGGTGCGCGTCAGCCTGACCGCGAGCATCATTGCTCTCATGATCGGCGCGCCGATCGGAGCCTTGCTCGCGATCACCCGTTTCCGCGGGCGGCAGGTGATCATCGTCCTGACCAACGCGCTGCTTGGCCTTCCGCCGGTCGTGGTCGGGCTCGCGCTCTACCTGCTGCTGTCGCGCTCGGGCCCGCTCGGGGCGGCCGGGCTGTTGTTCACGCCGGCCGCCATGATCATCGCGCAGACGCTGCTGGCCGCTCCCATCGTGGTCGCCCTGGTGCACCGGCCCGCAAGCCTGCTGTGGGCGGAGTACGGCGACCTGGCGCGGATCGACGGGCTGTCGGCCCTGCGCAGCATGGCACTCCTGTTCGCGCTGGGCCGGACCTCGCTGCTGACGGCCTTTCTTGCGGCGTTCGGCCGCGCCATCGCCGAGGTCGGCGCCATCATCATCGTCGGCGGCAACATCCGCGGCTTCACCCGCACGATGACGACCGCGATCGCGCTGGAGACCAGCAAGGGCGACCTGCCGCTGGCGCTCGGCCTTGGACTGATCCTGCTCGCGCTGAGCGTGGCGGTGTCGACCGTCGCGTTCCTGCTAGTGGGGCGCGTTGGGGAAAAATAGCTGCTCGCCGCCGACCTTGTAGCCGGCGATCGCGTCCTGCCCCTTCGACGAGACGAGCCAGTCGATGAAGGCCTGCCCGTCCTTCGCCTTCACGTTCGGGTGCTTCTCGGGATTCACCAGCATGACGCCGTACTGGTTGAACAGCCGCTTGTCGCCCTCGGTCAGGATGGCGAGCTCGCCGCGGTTCTTGAAGGAAAGCCAGGTGCCGCGGTCCGACAGAACATAGGCGTTCGACGACGACGCCATGTTCAACGCCGGGCCCATGCCCTGACCAATCTCCCGGTACCAGCTGTCCTTGCCGGAATTGAGGTCGACACCCGCCTCTTTCCACAGCCTCAGCTCGGCCGCATGCGTGCCGGACTTGTCGCCGCGCGAGATGAACGGCGCCTTCGCGGTCGCGATCTTGCGCAGCGCCTCGACCACATCCTTGCTGCCGGATATCCGCGCCGGATCGCTCTTTGGCCCGACCACGATGAAGTCGTTGTACATGACGTCGAAGCGCTTCACACCCTGCCCTTCCGACATGAACTTGTCTTCGGCGGGCCGGTCATGGACGAACACGACGTCGGCATCGCCACGCCGGCCGATGTCGAGCGCCTGGCCGGTGCCGACGGCGACGACCTTCACCCTGATGCCTTCGGCCTTCTCGAACAGCGGCAGCAGATGGCCGAACAGGCCTGATTGTTCCGTCGAGGTGGTCGAGGCGACCGTGATGGCGCGATCCTGCGCGACCGCGATGGTGGACCAGAGCAGCAGCGCTCCAAGGGTGGCAATCTTCCTCATGCGGCGTTCCTAGCAAGCAATGACGGTCCCTCAATAGCCGCTTGGGACGTTGACGGGAACCAGCAACGTTCAACCGCTCAGGGTTGAAGCGATGGCCGCAATTCGGCAGGAACGTCGCCGGCGCAGGCGGATTGTCTGGGATGTAAAGTCAAGGAGAATCCCATGAAGAAGCTCGTCTTGGCATCGGCATGCATCATGGCGCTGGCGACCGGTAGCGCCGTCGCGCAGACACAACCCGCCCCGGGCGCCTCGGGCCAGAGCGACGTCGGCCCCTCCTCGCGAGGTCCCGCCACCAAGGGCATGACGACCGGACGCTCGTCGAACATGCAGAACGAGGCCAGCGACGGCAAGGGTGCGCAGCAACCATCAGTCGGCGGCACCAATACGAACAGCACGGGCGGCCAGACCGGCGGCAGCGCGGGCGCCGGCAAATAGTCGGAAGATCGAAAATCCCGCTTCGCCGTCCTTCGCCTTCGAAGCAGCGTGCGTGACGCGGCTATTGTGGTCGCGTCACGTCGGCGGCGGCCGAGGACGCTCGGACTTCACGGCGATTGGTCTGTCGGTGATGACTGACACTTCATCAGGTCACCCACCGGCACCGACCACTCTGTTTGATGTTCTGCAATTGATCTCGGCTACATTGACAGAGGTGTGACGGCCGGGGCAGTTTTTCACATTGCTGGCGAATCAGCGATTGCTTCACGCCGAGTATCTCTTGGACAACGCCTAGTGCTTTCGAGACTGATATCGTTGCTGCGCCGTATCCCTGCGGTGAAATGGGCGTTCACCCGGCTTCGGCCCGTGCCGCAGGGCGGTAGCATTGACGCCACACCGCCCGCAGCAGACGTCTCGTCCATCATTGCCCAGGACATCGAGATCCAAGATGTCCCGGCCCAAAACGTTCCGACCCAAGACGTTCCGGCACAAGACGTCGCGGAAGTCGCTTCGACTCAGGTCGCCGAAATTAGCACGGCCTCGCGGCTCGACGAGGCCGTGAGCGAGGACGCGGCTCCGTCCGCCGAGGATGATGCCGCGATCTCCGTCATCGCGGAGAGCCCACCGGCAGCGCCGACCGAGGCCGTCGCCGGCGACGATTCCGCCCGGCACGCGCCGTCCGACATTGAGCCGGTCGTCGAAGAGAAGGCTTCGGCCGCCGAGATCGAAACCACGGCGGAAGATGCTCCCGAGCCAGCCATCAGCAACGATCCGGTCGCGGCCGAGGCCGCAGTGGAGACATCGCCGTCGCCCGACGCGGTCGGGCGTGATCCGCTTGATGGCCCCGCCCTTGCTGTAGACGACGATCGCTCCTCTGATGCCATCGTGGACGTTGAGCGAAGCGGAGACGCGCCGTGCGTCACGTCTGCCGATGCCGACGTCCTGGCAGAGCCTGTCTCCGAGACCGATGTCGACAGCGATCCTTCGCCGGACGATGCGGCCGCCCTCGCGCCGGTAGTTGCGGAAAGTGCTGCGCCCGTCGCGGCGGTGGCCGCAGAGCACGACCCCGCCGACACGGCCAGCGTCATCACCGAGATCGCGCCGGCGCTCGTGTCGCCTGCTCGGGAAGTCCGCAGCGTGCCGAAGGTTCGCGCGAGAGCCGCGGAGCCCGCCGACCGCACCGCGCTGATCCGGCAGCGCTGGGCGGAAAGCGGGATCAGGATGTGGAATCCGCGGCTTCACGGCACCGGCGAAGCCACGCTGAACATCCAGGGAAGCGTCGGGCTGTTGCCGCCCGCCCCCGGCGAGACGATGCCGCGCTATGACAAGCTCGAGTTCAGGATGCTTGGCGGACAGATCGTCTGCGAGGGCGTCATCGTCGAGGCTCCCGCGCAGGCGAGCCAGCGCAGTTTCACGCGGCTCGCCGAGCCTGCGAAACTCGAGCGAGGCCGCGAACCGGCCCGGGAGCGCCAGGCCGCTCTGGCCTGATCCTCTACTCCTGCAACGAAAGCCGCGATGTGCTCGGCTGATATTCCGACAACGGAGATCGCTGTGCGCCAGCTCGTCGCTTCTGGTCGTGATCGCCGCCTTTTGCGTCTTGCAGCCGGGCTTTCCTAAAGCGCAGTGTGTTTTGGTGAACCGATGCGTAACGAGAGCGCAGATCACTTCCCCCGGGCGAGGAGAGGTGGGGCATGACGTTGCGCCGACACGCATGGTTAGCAGAACGTAGCCGCAGCTTCTTGCCGGACCTTGCAGCCGATGCGCCCGCTTCTGCGGCCCCTTATCGTTAACGCGGCCTCACCGACGCCTGCGAACGGAAGAGACGCTGTGGCGCCCGACCCTGTCCGTCGGTGCGCGTCAATCTAACGCGCCCTTTACCCCCGTCATGCAAGATCGCCGGCGTTTTCAGGATAGCCGGGGCTCGTATTTTCAATGCCTGTTGCAGATTTGAAGTCTCTTCTCGCCGCCGCAATCCGGCTGTTTCGCGTTCCGGCCGACAATCCGGATCTGATGCGCGCGCAGTTCGGCGCCTTCTCCAAGCAGGTCCCGCTGCTCTACTTCATCCTCATGAGCAACACGATCGCGGTGGCCTACACCTATATGAACGTGGCGCCGGACTGGCTGACGATGATCGTGCCCGGCGTGCTGACCGTGCTCGCAGGCTTGCGGGCCTATTGGTGGCTGCGCCAGCGTCACCTGGTGCGCAGCGACGCCGACATCCTGCGCAATCTGCGCGCGACCAACTGGCTAACCCTGCCGATCGGCGCCGGATTCACCGCCTGGTCCTTCGCGCTCTATCCCTACGGCGATCCCTTCGCCAAGAGCCAGGTCGCCTTCTACATGGCGGTCACGGTGATCGGCTGCATCTTCTCGCTGATGCATCTGCGCTCGGCGGCGCTGATCGTGACGCTGATCGTCGACGTGCCTTATGTGCTGTTCTTCTTCGCCACGGGCGAGCCGACGCTGAAGGCGACGGCCGTCAACAATCTCCTGGTTTCCGGCGCGATGGTAACGGTGCTGTTCATCTATTACCGTGATTTCGCCGATCTCGTCGCCAGCCGCAAGTCGCTGCTTGCGCAACAGGCGGCGACGCAGGCGCTCTCGGACGAGAACTTCCGCCTCGCCAATCTCGATTCCCTCACCGAGTTGCCGAACCGCCGCCGCTTCTTCGCCGAGCTGTCGAGCGCCTTTGCCGACGCCGAGCGCAGGCACGTTCGCGTCGCGGTCGGGATCATCGACCTCGACGGCTTCAAGCCGATCAACGACAATTACGGTCACTCGGTCGGCGACCGCGTCCTGATCGAGGCGGGCCGGCGCATCCGCGAGGTCTGCGAGGGCTTTGGCCCGCAGCGCGTGGAATTCGCCCGGCTCGGCGGCGACGAGTTCGGCCTCATCGTCTGCGGCGACCCCGAGGACGCGGACCTGACGCGGCTCGGCGAACGCATCGGCGATCGGGTCAAGCTGCCCTACCACCTCGACACCGCTCATACCGGCTTGTCCTGCTCGATCGGTTTTGCATCGTTCCCGGACTCCGCGACGACCTCGGAAGCGCTCTATGAATGCGCCGACTACGCGCTCTATCACGCCAAGCGCCATCAGCGCGGCCGCACCGTGATCTTCTCGAGGCGAGCTCGAGGCCGAGATCCGCAGCCGTGGTGTCATCGAGAATCTGTTGCGCACCTCCGATTTCGGCGCCGAGATGGAGCTGGTTTTCCAGCCCATCGTCGATGCCATGAGCGAGCACACCGCAGGTTTCGAAACGCTGGCGCGCTGGCACAGCCCACGTCTGGGCTGGGTCTCTCCGGCCGACTTCATTCCCGCCGCCGAGCGCATCGGCCTGATCCGTCCTTTGACACAGGTGCTGCTGACGCGCGCCCTCGCCACGGCCAAAACCTGGCCCGACGACCTCCACCTGTCGTTCAACCTGTCCGCCCACGACGTCTGTGCCGCCGAGGGCATATTGCCGCTGATCTCGATCATCGAGAAGAGCGGTCTGTCGCCCCGCCGGATCGACTTCGAGATCACCGAGACTGCCGTCACTTTCGATTTCGTCCGCGCGCAGCAGTCGATCGCCACGCTGAAGGCGATGGGTTGCGGCATTTCGCTGGACGATTTCGGCACCGGCTATTCGTCATTGAGCCACGTGCACCGGTTGCCGCTCGACAAGATCAAGGTCGACCGCAGCTTCGTCGCCGAGATCAACGAGAATCCGGTCAGCCACAAGATCATCAAATCGCTTGCGGGTCTCTGTGACGACATGGAGATCGCCTGCGTCGTGGAGGGCGTCGAAACCCGCGCCCAGCTCGACAGCCTGCGCCGGCTCGGGTGCGATTTCATCCAGGGCTACTATTTCGCGAAACCCATGCCGGCCGCTGCGATCGTCGAGTACCTGGCCAATGAACGCCAGCGCCTCGACGGCCGCGGAGCCAAGGTCGTGGCCTGAGGCGCCGCTACTTCGCAAGGCTCGGCAGATCGAGGCCCTTGTCGCGCGCGCAGTCGATCGCGATGTCGTAACCGGCGTCGGCGTGACGCATCACGCCGCTGGCGGGATCATTCCACAGCACGCGTTCGATGCGCTTCGCAGCCTCGGGCGTGCCGTCGGCGACGATCACCATGCCGGCGTGCTGGGAATAGCCGATGCCGACGCCGCCGCCGTGATGCAGCGAAACCCAGGTCGCACCGCTGGCGCAATTGAGCAGCGCGTTCAGCAGCGGCCAGTCGGATACCGCGTCCGATCCATCCTTCATCGCCTCGGTCTCGCGGTTGGGGCTCGCGACGGAACCGCTGTCGAGATGATCGCGGCCGATCACGATCGGCGCTTTCAACTCGCCGCGCGCCACCATCTCGTTGAAGGCAAGGCCGAGGCGGTGACGATCGCCAAGACCGACCCAGCAGATCCGCGCCGGCAGGCCCTGGAATTTGATGCGCGCCTTGGCCATGTCGAGCCAATTGTGCAGATGCTTGTCATCAGGCATCAGCTCCTTGACCTTGGCATCGGTCTTGAAGATGTCCTCGGGATCGCCCGACAATGCAGCCCAGCGGAACGGTCCGACGCCGCGGCAGAACAGAGGGCGGATATAGGCGGGCACGAAGCCCGGGAAATCGAAGGCGTTCTTCAACCCCATGTCCTGCGCCATCTGGCGGATATTGTTGCCGTAGTCGAGCGTCGGAATGCCCTGCGCGTGGAAATCCAGCATGGCCTGGACGTGCTCGACCATCGAGGTCTTGGAGGCACGCTCGACCGCCTTCGGATCGGACGCGCGCTTGGCTTCCCACTGGGCGAGGGTCCAGCCCTTCGGCAAGTACCCGTTGATCGGATCATGCGCGCTGGTCTGGTCGGTGACGATGTCAGGCTTGACGCCACGGCGCACCAGCTCCGGGAAAATCTCCGCGGCATTGCCGAGCAGGCCGACCGAGATTGCCTTCTTCGTCTTCGCGGCATCCGCCATGATCGCCAGCGCTTCGTCGAGATTTGCGGCCTGGCGGTCGAGATAGCCGGTGCGCAGGCGCATCTCGATGCGGCTCGGCTGGCACTCGACTGCGAGCATCGAGGCCCCCGCCATGGTCGCGGCCAGCGGCTGCGCGCCGCCCATGCCGCCCAGGCCGGCGGTGAGAATCCACTTGCCGGCGAGGCTGCCGCCATAGTGACGTCGCCCGACCTCGACGAAGGTCTCGTAGGTACCCTGCACGATGCCCTGGCTGCCGATATAGATCCACGAGCCCGCGGTCATCTGGCCGTACATCATCAGGCCCTGGCGATCGAGCTCGTTGAAATGATCGAGCGTCGCCCAGTGCGGCACGATGTTGGAGTTCGCGATCAGTACCCGCGGCGCGTCGGTGTGGGTACGGAACACGCCGACCGGCTTGCCGGATTGGACCAGCAGCGTCTGGTCGGCTTCGAGCTTGCGCAAGGCAGCAACGATCCGGTCGAAACTCTCCCAGTCGCGCGCGGCACGGCCGATGCCGCCATAGACGACGAGCTCGCTCGGACGTTCCGCGACGTCAGGATCGAGATTGTTCATCAGCATGCGCAAGGGGGCTTCCGTCAGCCAGCTCTTGGCGCTGATCTCGCTGCCGCGCGGTGCGCGGATGGTGCGGTCATTGTCCAGTCGGCGGTTCATGCGGACCTCAAATCAAGTCTCGGAAACGGATCGGATGGAAGCGCTCTGAGCGCGGTAGCGGGCAGAGTGTCGGCCTCGACCAGCGCAGCGGCCTTGGCGAGATCACCGGCCATGTAGCGATCGGCACCCAGTGCGGGCACCTGCTCCCGCAATGCGGCGATGACGGCAGCCAGCGGCCTGCTCGTCGCATGCGGCGCACGCAGCGTGATGCCTTGAGCGGCAACCAAGAGCTCGATGCCGAGGATGGCGGCGAGATTGTCGGCCATGTCGGACAGCCGTCGCGCGGCGTGCGCCGCCATCGAGACGTGGTCTTCCTGGTTGGCGCTGGTCGGCGTCGAATCGATCGAGCAGGCAGCTGCGCGCTGCTTGTTCTCGGCATAGAGCGCGGCGGCCGTCACCTCGGCGATCATGAAGCCGGAATTGATGCCGGGATCAGGCGTGAGGAACGGCGGCAGGCCGAAATTGAGCGCGGGATCGACCAGCGTCGCAATGCGCCGCTCGCTGATGGCACCGATCTCCGATAGCGCCAGCGCGATGGCATCCGCGGCAAAGGCGACCGGCTCGGCGTGGAAGTTACCGCCGGAGACGATCTCACCGGTCTCGACCAGCACCAGCGGATTGTCGGTGACGGCGTTGGCCTCGACGATCAGCGTGCGCGCGGCTTGCGTGATCAGATCGAGCGCGGCGCCCGCGACCTGCGGCTGGCAACGCAGGCAATAGGGATCCTGCACGCGTTCGTCACCATCGAGATGCGACAGCCGGATGTCGCTGCCCTCGAGCAGCGCGGTCAGCGTCGCTGCCGCCGCGATCTGCCCGGCATGGCCGCGCAGCGTCTGAATTTCGGGACGGAACGGAGCCGTCGATGCCATCGCCGCATCGACCGACAATGCGCCGGTGACGAGCGCGGCGCGCGCCAGGCGGAATGCACGCAGCACGCCCGATATGGCGTAGGCGGTCGAAAATTGCGTGCCGTTGATCAGCGCCAACCCCTCCTTGGGGCCGAGCGTCAGCGGCGCAAGGCCGGCAGCTGCCAGCGCTTCAGCGCCGGACACGGTTTTCCCGTCAACGATCGCCTGCCCCTCGCCGATCATCACCGCGGTCATATGCGCGAGCGGGGCGAGATCGCCGGAGGCGCCCACGGAGCCCTGCTGCGGCACCAGCGGATGGACACCCCGCGCCAGCATGTCCTGCAGCTGCTCGATCACCGCGCGGCGCACACCGGAGGCGCCACGGCCGAGCGAGATGATCTTCAGCGCCATCATCAGGCGAATGATCGGCTCCGGAGTCGCGGGGCCGACGCCGCAGCAATGCGAGACGATCAGGTTGCGCTGGAGCAGTGCGGTCTGGTCGGGCGGAATGCGCTTCGAGGCGAGCTTCCCGAACCCGGTGTTGATGCCGTAGACCGGCGCAGCGGCTTGCGCGGCCTTCGCGACGATCTCGGCAGCCGCCTCCACGCGCGGCCAGAACGACGGATCGAGCACGACAGGAGCGCCCGCAAGCACGCCCGCGAGATCGGCGAGGCTGACCGCTCCCGGCGTGACGACGATCGCTGCGCCCTGCTCCGTCACTGGCCCCTCCACACCCGGCAATGCAGCGGATTGAAGCCGATGCGGTAGACCAGCTCGGCAGGCCGCTCGATGTCCCAGATGGCGAGATCGCACCATTTGCCGGCTTCCAGCGTGCCGGTCTCATCGAGGACGCCGAGTGCTCGCGCCCCCTCGCGGGTGATTCCGGCAAGGCACTCGGCCACATTCATCCGGAACAACGTCGCGCCCATGTTCATGGTGAGCAGCAGCGAGGTCAGCGGCGAGCTGCCGGGATTGCAATCGGTTGCGAGCGCCATGGGAACGCCCTGCCTGCGAAAGGCCTCAACCGGCGGCTTCTGCGTCTCTCGAATAAAGTAGAACGCGCCGGGCAGCAGCACGGCGACAGTTCCGGCTTTCGCCATCGCGGCGGCGCCGGCCTCGTCGGTATGCTCCAAATGATCGGCCGACAGCGCCGAGAATCTCGCAGCAAGTGCCGCGCCGCCGAGGTTCGACAGCTGATCGGCGTGGAGCTTGACCGGTAGCCCGAGCGCTCTCGCGGTCTCGAACACAAGCGCCGTCTGCGCGGCCGAGAACGCGATACCCTCCATGAAGGCGTCGACAGCGTCGGCGAGGCCCGCCTTCGCAACGGCCGGCAGCATCTGTTTGCAAACGAGATCGATATAGCGATCCTTGTCGCCATCAGCTTCCGGCGGTAGCGCGTGGGCGCCGAGAAAGGACGTGCGGATCGCAACCGGCCGCTGGCGACCGAGGCTGCGCGCGGCCGCCAGTTGTCGCATCTCCGTCTCGGTGTCGAGGCCATAGCCGGATTTGATCTCGACGGTGGTTGCGCCCTCGCCAACCAACGCGTCGAGCCGCGGCAGCGCGCTCGCGACCAGCTCGGCCTCGCTCGCCTTGCGCGTCGCCGCCACCGTCGAGACGATGCCCCCGCCGGCGCGCGCGATCTCCTCGTAGCTCGCACCTTTCAGGCGCAGCTCGAACTCGTGCGCGCGGTTGCCGCCATAGACGAGATGGGTGTGGCAATCGACGAGGCCGGGCGTGATCCAGCGCCCCTCGCAATCGATCCGCTCGATCGCGTCCGCATCCGCGGGAAAGTCCGTCGCCGCACCGGCGTAGCTGATACGGCCGCCGCGCGCGGCGACGACGCCAGGCGCGATCTCGCCGAGATCGGGACGGTCGGCCCGCATCGTGGCGAGACGGGCATTGTGCCAGATCCGGTCGAAGCGCTCTGCCATGCAACGGTCCCTTCGCGGATGTTCCTGCGTCCTTGGGATGCTTGACTTATATGTCTAGACATATAATCGTACGGCGGTTCTGTCCAGCCGGCGTGTAATCAATCATGACCCGACTGCATTTCGCCTCCGCGCTCCTGCCCTCGGGCTGGGCCAATGACGTGCAGGTGGTGATCACCGCCGGCGCGATCGCGGTGGTGACCGCGGGCGTGCCGCCTGCCGCCGGCGACGAGCGCCACGCCATCGCACTTCCCGGTTTGGCGAGCCTGCACAGCCACGCCTTCCAGCGCGGCATGGCGGGTCTTGCGGAGCTGCGCGGCGACAGCACCGATACGTTCTGGACCTGGCGCGAGACGATGTATCGCTTTGCGCTGGCCATGTCGCCGGACGACGTCGCGGCCGTTGCGACGCTGCTTTATGTCGAGATGCTGGAGCGCGGTTTTACCCGCGTCGGCGAATTCCATTATCTGCACCACGACCGCGACGGCTCTCCCTATGCCGATATCGCGGAGATGGCCGCGCGGATCGCAGAGGCTGCCGAGGCATCGAGCATTGCGCTGACGCTGCTGCCGAGTTTCTATGCGCACGGCTCGTTCGGCGGCGCTGCGCCGCAGGCCGGCCAGCGCCGCTTCGTCTGCTCGGTCGATCAGTACGCGGCGCTGATGACGGCGTCGCGCAAGGCGATCAGCGCGTTGCCCGACGCCAACATCGGCATCGCACCGCACAGCCTGCGCGCGGCGACGCCGGACGAGCTCGCGGCTATCGTTCCACTCGCGAACGGCGGACCGGTGCACATTCACGCCGCCGAACAGGTGAAGGAAGTCGAGGATTGCCTGGCCTGGTCGGACCGGCGTCCCGTGCAGTGGCTGCTGGAGCACGCGCCGCTGGACCGGCGCTGGTGCCTCATTCATGCGACCCACATGACGGATGCGGAAGTCGGCGCATTCGCCGGGACTGGCGCGGTCGCCGGGCTCTGCCCCATCACCGAAGCAAGCCTCGGCGACGGCATCTTTTCCGCCCGCGAATTTCTTGCTGCCGGCGGCGCATTCGGTATTGGCACCGATTCCAATGTGCTGGTCGGCGTCGCCGACGAACTGCGTCAGCTCGAATACGGCCAGCGGCTCAAGCACCGCGAACGCAACGTGCTCTCCGCCGGCGCCGGCCGCTCGACCGGGCGCGCGCTGTTCGACCATGCGCTCGCGGGTGGCGCGCAGGCGCTGGCGCAGACGACGATCGGCCTTGCGCCCGGCGCGCGCGCCGACATCGTCACGCTCGACGCCGCACATCCCTCGCTGGCGGGGCGCCAGGGCGATGCGGCTATCGACGGCTGGATCTTTGCCGCCGGCAGCGGCGCGATTGATTGCGTTTGGGCCGGCGGCGCCAAGGTCGTCGAAGGCGGCCGGCACAGGCTGCGTCAGGCGGCGCGCGAGCGCTTCAACGCGGCCGTTCGGAGGCTCGTTGCATGAGCCTCGCCACCGATGCCGCCGACAAGCCGACACTCTACAAGCGGATTCGCGCCGACATCGAGAAGCGCATCCTGACCGGCGAGTGGCCGCCCGGCCATCGCATTCCGTTCGAGCATGAGCTGGTGGCGCGTTACGGCTGCTCGCGCATGACGGTGAACAAGGCGCTGTCCGAGCTCGCGCAGGCAGATTTGATCGAGCGGCGGCGGCGGGCCGGCTCATTCGTGCGCCGGCCGCAGCACATGTCGGCGGTGCTCAAGATCGCCGACATCCGCGCCGAGATCACCGCGCTTGGGCGCGCTTATGGCTATGAGCTGATCCAGCGCAAGCTGCGCCCCGCGACCGCTGCCGACCGTGATCGTCTGGGCGTGAAGAAGGCCGGCAAGGTGGTTGCGGTCACCTGCCGGCACAGCGCCGACAACGTGCCGTTCGCCGTCGAGGACCGGCTGATCGACCTGTCGTCCGTGCCTGACGCCGCGACCGCGGATTTCTCGCGCGAGCCGCCCGGCTCGTGGCTGCTTCACCACGTCCCGTGGACGGAGGCCGAGCACACGATCAGCGCCATCATTGCCGACGAACATATGGCGGACGCGCTCGCGATCGCCGTCGGCGCGCCCTGTCTGGTGATCGACCGTTACACCTGGCGCAGCGCGCGCACGATCACCGCCGTGCGCCTGCTCTATCCAGGTGACTCTCACCGCCTTGTCGCGCGATTCAAGGGAGGCTGAGGGGATATGTCGGCACAAATCGTGCAACGCTTCGAGCAACGGCCCATCGGGGCCGATATGAAGATCAACAGGACGTCAATCCACCGATCGGCAGAGGACGACAATCATGCGTAATTCGACGATATTTGCGACAATCATTGCTCTTGCGGCCGCCACTCCCGCGCTCGCCGACGACGTCAAGGTCGGCGTCGGCATCTCCGGATGGACCGGCTTTGCGCCGCTGACGCTGGCGAAGGAGGCCGGCATCTTCAAGAAGAACGGCCTCGACGTCACCATCAAGAAGATTCCGCAGAAGGACCGTCATCTCGCCATCGCTTCGGGCGACATCCAGTGCGCGGCAACGACCGTCGAGACCTGGATTTCCTGGAACGCCAACGGCGTTGCGACCAAGCAGATCTTCCAGCTCGACAAGAGCTACGGTGCCGACGGCATGGCCGTACGCAACGGCGTCGCCGCGATCAAGGACCTGAAGGGCAAGACCGTCGCCGCCTCCGCGCCCGGCACCTCACCCTATTTCGCGCTGGCCTGGATGCTCAAGAAGAACGGCTTGTCGGTGAAGGACGTCACCGTCGTGAACCTGGAGCCGGCCGCCGCCGCACAGGCCTTCGTCTCCGGCCAGAACGACGCCGCGATGACCTACGAGCCCTATCTGTCGACGGTGCGCGCCGCTCCCGACAAGGGCAAGATCATCGCCACCACGCTGGACTATCCGATGGTCATGGACACCTTCGGCTGCACGCCGAAATTCCTCACCGACAATCCCAAGGCCGCCAAGGCGCTCGCCGACAGCTATTTCGAGGCGCTCGACATGATCGCCAAGGACCAGGCCAAGGCCTATGAGATCATGGGCGCCGACGTGAAGCAGACCGGCGAGCAGTTCGGCAATTCGGCGAAATATCTGCGCTGGCAGGACAAGGCCGCCAACCAGAAGTTCTTCGCCGGCGACTTCCTGGCCTTCAACAAGGAGGCCGCCGAGCTTCTGCTCGAGATCGGCATCATCAAGTCCGCGCCGAAGGTCGAGGACCTCTACGACGCCAGCTTCATCAAGTAAGTCGCTTCAGGAGCTGCCGGCTCCGTCTCGCGGCGGGGCCGGCAGATCCGTTCACTGCCCGGATAATCGTCGATGCGTCCCCTGGACCCTGTTACATCGAAGCAGCGCGTGGCCTATGGCCTTGCGTTCTTCGTGCTGTTCGTTGCCCTGTGGTCATGGGCGACGCTCGGCGGCTATGTCTCGAAGACCTTCCTCGCCAATCCCCTCACCATGGTGCAGGAAGGCTATGACCTCCTCGCCAAGCAAGGCTTCGTCTACGACATCGGCATGACGATCTGGCGCGTCGTCGGCGGTTTTGCGCTCGCCGCGGTCATCGCGGTGCCGCTCGGCGTACTGATGGGCGCCTACAAGCCGGTCGAAGCCTTCCTCGAGCCGTTCGTGTCGTTCGCCCGCTATTTGCCCGCTTCCGCCTTCATCCCGCTGCTGATCCTGTGGGCCGGGATCGGCGAATTGCAGAAGCTGCTCGTCATCTTCATCGGTTCGGTGTTCCAGGTCATCCTGATGGTCGCCGTGACCGTCGGCGCGACGCGGCGCGATCTGGTCGAGGCCGCCTATACGCTGGGCGCCGGCGATCGCGGCATCATCCGCCGCGTGCTGCTGCCCTCCTCCGCGCCCGAGATCGCCGAGATCCTGCGGCTGGTGCTCGGCTGGGCCTGGACCTATGTCATCGTCGCCGAGCTGATCGGCTCCTCCTCGGGCATCGGCCACATGATCACCGACAGCCAGGCCTTGCTCAACACCGGTCAGATCATCTTCGGCATCATCGTGATCGGACTGATCGGCCTGCTCTCGGACTTCCTTTTCAAGGCCTTCAACGCCTGGCTGTTTCCGTGGAGGCTGGCATGACGATCCTCAAGATCGAGCAGGTCTCGCGCACCTTCCCGGCGCGCCATGGCAACGCGCCGACCAGGGCGCTGGAGCCGACCGACCTCGTCATCGGCAACAACGACTTCGTCACCATCCTCGGCCCCTCCGGCTGCGGCAAGTCCACCCTGCTGCGCATCGTCGCCGGCCTCGACCGTCCGACCAGCGGGCGCGTCACGCTCGACGGGCGCGAGGTAGCCGGCCCCGGTGCCGATCGCGGCATGGTGTTCCAGTCCTACACGCTGTTTCCCTGGCTCACCGTGCGCGAGAACATCGCCTTCGGCCTGCGTGAGCGCGGCGTGCCCGAGGCGGAGCGCCACAGGATCGCCGATGCCTTCATCCGCCAGGTCGGGCTGTCCGGCTTCGAGAATCATTGGCCGAAGCAGCTCTCCGGCGGCATGCAGCAGCGCACGGCGATCGCACGCGCGCTCGCCAACGATCCCAAGATCCTGCTGCTCGACGAGCCGTTCGGCGCGCTCGACAACCAGACCCGTGCCTTGATGCAGGAGATGCTGCTGGGGATCTGGGAACGCGACCAGAAAACGGTGCTGTTCGTCACCCACGACATCGAGGAAGCGATCTTCCTCGGCAGCCGCGTCATCGTCATGAGCGCGCGCCCCGGCCGCATCAAGGCCGAAATCGATGTGGACCTGCCGCATCCGCGCTCCTACAAGATCAAGACGACGCCGGAATTCGTCCAGCTCAAGGAACGGCTGGTCGAGGAGATCCGCACCGAAGCGCTCAGGGTTGCCGAACATGCCTGACACTCGCGCCGACGGACATCGCGTGCTCGCCGATCTCCATGCGCTGCGCGCCTTTGGCGCCTACAAGACTGGCGTGCACAAGCCGACCTTCTCCGAGCCGCACAGGCTTTCGCTGGAATGGCTCGTGCAGAAGCTGCCAGAGGCCAATCTCTCCGCGGCCGTAGACGGCATCGGCAATGTCTTCGGTACCAGCGCCAAGCCCGGGCCGAAGCTGCTGGCAGGCTCGCATCTGGAAAGCCAGAATTACGCCGGCTGGCTCGACGGCCCGCTTGGCGTCGTCTACGCGTTGGAGGCTGCGCGCGTCCTGAACACCGATCCTTCCTTCAATGGCGCGGTGGAAGTCGCCGCCTGGTGCGACGAGGAGGGACACTTCGGACATTTTCTCGGCTCGCGCTCCTATGTCGGACAGGTCACCGAGGCCGACATCGACGCCGCGCGCGACCGCACCAGCGGCCGCACCATGCGCGAAGCACTTGCCGACATGGGCCTCGCGGGACGCCCGCGCATCACCACCGAACCGGGACGGCACGTCGGATATCTGGAAGCTCACATCGAGCAGGGCGACACGCTTGAAAGCGGCCGCCTCGCGATCGGCGTCGTGACGTCCATCGTCGGCATCTGGCAGTACCGCATCAATTTCACCGGCGAGCAAAATCACGCCGGCACCACGCGCATGGCGGTGCGCAAGGATGCCGGGCTGGCGCTCGCCAAGTTCTGCGTGGCGATCGACGAACGTTTTCCGGCCGCCTGCGGTCGGCGCACGGTCTGGACCACGGGGCGCATCACGCTCGATCCGGGCGCGCCGAGCATCATTCCGGGCGGCGCCGAGATGCTGTTCCAGATCCGCGACGACGATCCCGCCGTAATTGCCAGGCTGGAGCAGCTGCTGCGGACCATGGCGGACGAGGCCAGCGCGAGCGGCCCGTGCACCGTCACCGTCGAGAAGCTGCGCACCGGCGCGCCCGCCATGATGAACGCAGGCTTTCAGGATGCGATCGAAGCCGCAACCAAGGCCATAGCCGGTGGACGATGCGTTCGCATGCCCAGTGGCGCCGGCCACGATGCGCAGATGCTCGCGACCGTGATGCCCGCGGGCATGCTGTTCGTGCCATCGATCGGCGGAATCAGCCATCACTGGAACGAGAACACGGCCGACGCCGATATCGTCACCGGCGCAGAGGTGTTCGTCGATGCCTGCCGGCGGATCCTGGCGGGTTAGAACGACGTCCCACCGCCGAACCTGAACTCCTGCACGACGTCGTATTTGCCCTTCGTGATCGGCACGGCATAGTCGAAGCGCAACGGTCCGAACGGAGAGGCCCAGATCAGGCCGATGCCGACCGAGGATCGCACCGTGCTGCCGTCGTCATATTGCAATCCGCAGGTCGGGCACGCCTTGGTGTTGACTTCGCCCGTGGCCGACCACGAGGTCGGTCCCTGATAGCCCCAGAGCGATCCGGCATCGGCGTAGACCGCGCCCTTCAGGCCGACTTCCTTGGGTAGGAACCAGAACGGCATCTGCAGTTCCGCGGACGCGCCCCAATATTTCGTGCCGCCGAGCGCATCGCCGCTGGCGCCGAAACCGTAGTAGGTGATGTCGCGCGGCCCGATGCCGTTCGAGGCGAAGCCGCGCACCAGATTCGGTCCCATCTGGAAGTGATCCAGCATGCGCAGATCCCGGTCACCGAGCTTGCTGAGCAGGCCGCCCTGGAGGTGAATCACGCTGACAATCTCGGAGACGAGCGGCGTGTAGTATTTGGTGTCCAGCGCGGTCTTCAGATAGGTGACGTCGCCGCCGGCCCCGGCGAAATCCTGCCGGAAGTCGACCAGCAATCCGTCCCTCGGGTTCTTGGTGTTGTCGAGCGTGTTGTAGGTCAGCGTGTAGCCGAGCGACGAGGTCCAGATCGCGCCGTTCGCCAGCTCCTTTCGAACCGGCAGGCTCGACTCGCCGTCGCCGTAGCAGCCGTAGCCATAGACTCCCGAGCTCGTGGAATTGGTCGGATCCGCGCCGCCCAGGACACTCTGGATGTAGGCCGGCGTCGGATTATAGGCCAGCGAGGCGTTCGACGCGTTGTTGTTGCAATTGTTGTAGGCGCTGGCGAGCGAGATGCTCTGCTGGTAGAGCGAATAGCGCAGCTGCAGAGAGAGATCCTCGCGCAAGGCCAGCCCGATGCGGGGGGAGAAACCGAGGGTCGTCACGCCATAGCTCGTATAGCTGTTCGCCTTCTGCTCCTTCCAATAGGTATCGAACCCAAGCGCCAGCCGGTAGTCGAGCAGATAGGGCTCGACGAACGACAACGATACCCCCGCGAATATTGGCCGTAGCTGACCGATGCCTTGGCATAAAGCCCGCGGCCGAGCAGGTTGCGCTCGGAGATCGAGACTTCCGCCAGTGCTCCGTCGGTGGTGGAATAGCCACCCGAGATCGAGAAATCGCCGGTCGACTTCTCCTCCATGTCGACGACCAGGATCACGCGATCACTCGAGGAGCCGGGCTCGGTGACGATCTTGACGCTCTTGAAGTAGTCGAGGTTCTTCAGCCGTCGCTCGGCGCGGTCGACCAGCGCGCGGTTGTAGGCGTCCCCTTCCGCGAGGTCGAATTCGCGGCGGATCACGTAGTCGCGCGTGCGCGTGTTGCCGCGCAGGTTGATGCGCTCGATATAGGTCCGCGGACCCTCGTCGACGTTGAACACGACGGAGACGGTGTGCGCCTCGAAATTGCGATCACCGCCGGGACGGACCACGGCAAACGCATAGCCCCGGCGCGAGGCCTCGATCTGCATCTCTTCGGTCGACTTCTCGACCAGTTCGACGTTGTAGAGCGAGCCGGCGCTGACGCGCGAATAGGTGCGGAGCGAGGCCGCGTCGAAATTGGGAATGCTCGAGCGGAAGTCGACGGAGCCGATGCGATATTGAGCACCTTCCTCGATCTTGAAGGTCACCAGAAAGCCCTTCTTCTCCGGATCGTATTCGGTGAGCGCGGCCACGACCTGGACATCGGCGTAGCCGTTCTTGAGGTAGAAGCGGCGGATCAGGTCGCGGTCGGCCTCGACGCGATCGGGATCGTAGACGTCGTTGTTGCCGAGGAAGCTGAGCAGGTTGCTTTCGTGCGTCTTGATGACGTCGCGCAGGCGCGAGGCCGAGAACGCGCTATTGCCGATGAACTCGACCGACTTGACCGAAGTCTTTGCACCCTCCT
This sequence comes from Bradyrhizobium dasycarpum, assembly GCF_042019905.1. Taxonomy (NCBI): domain Bacteria; kingdom Pseudomonadati; phylum Pseudomonadota; class Alphaproteobacteria; order Hyphomicrobiales; family Nitrobacteraceae; genus Bradyrhizobium; species Bradyrhizobium dasycarpum. The sequence goes on along the minus strand of NZ_CP169574.1, from coordinate 6,746,139 downwards.
CGACCGTGAAGATGAGATCGACGCGGTTGTTCGGCTGCTCGATGATCTCGGGCGTGACGCGGACGTCGTAACGGCCGGAGCGCCGGTAGATCTCGGCGATGCGCAGCGTGTCGGACTGCACCAGGGCCCGCGAAAAGGTCCCGCGCGGCTTGGACTGGATTTCCGCCGAGAGCTGCTCGTCCTTGATCTTCTTGTTGCCCTCGAAGGCGATGCGGCCGATCACAGCATTCTCGACCACCGACACCACGACGCGGCCGCCGGCCTGATTGATCTTCACGTCCTGGAACAGGCCGGTCGCGATCAGCGCCTTGAGCCCGTCATCGAGGGCGGATTGATCGAGACGCCCGGCTGGACCGGGCTTGAAATAGGAGCGGACCGTCTCGGTCTCCACGCGGCGATTGCCTTCGACGACGATCGCCTGCATCGCCTGCGCGGCCGCCGGCTGCGGCAATAGCGCAAGCGGAAGTGCGCTTGCAATCGATACGGCACTCGTCGCCACGACGATCAGCCAGGCCCGCAAAAACGACATTCCACACCTCAACAAAACCTCGCCTGCTCTGAGACGAGACAGCTGTGGCCGCGGTGTGGCCTGAAGATTGCTGATTTGTTTCCGGTCGTTGAATTTGATTGGACGATCAGCAGCGTCAGCGCCGCGGCCGCGATGACCGCGCACACTGCGCGCGGCGACCGATCCGGCTCGAAGCTGCCGCGCAGGCGCCCTGCCCATGCAGAGGCTCAGCAACATCGCGCAACGCCGGGATTCTTTACAGCCACTTAAGCCGGTGCGAGAGGCGGCCGTATCACGAACTCGCACAGGATGTTGTCCGATGAACGCGCTTGTCACGACCAGAGCAGTGCTGGCCGTCCTCCTCGCCTCGACCTTGACCGCTCATCCCGCCACTGCCGGCAAGCGCGAGCCGCCGCGGGCGACCCAGGATGCGGTTTACGAGTACGGCCCGCGCGGCCCCAATCGGTCCTACCAGTCCGGTCCGCGCACGCGCATCTATGTCAGCAAGCGATCGTGGCTTGACGGCGGCACCGAGGTGCTTCCCGGCGAGCGCAAGTTCACCGACTATGCCCTCCCGCCCGGCGCCTCGTTGGCACGCGGCAACAACAACCGGCCGCTCGACCGGCAGCCGCTGAGCCCCGACTCGGACCTCGGTGGATTTGCGCAGCGGATTCCGATTTCGTGGTGAGTCGAGCTGTCGTGTCCCGGACAAGCCGCAACGCGCAAGCGTTGCGGTGCAGAGCCGGGACCAGGGCGACACGGCACATTGCCGCGACATGGGCCCCGGCTCTGCAGCGCATCGCAAGAGCGCTGCGCTGCGTCCGGGGCACGAGAGCGGTGTGGGCGAGGCGGTAGGCTGCTTCCTCCCATCACCACTGTCATTCCCCGCCACCGGGTCTCGCCTTCGGCGAGCCCGATGACAGGCTCCGGCGGGGAATCCAGTACGCCGCGGCTTCTCGGTTCAATCACTGCGGCCTCTGGAATACTGGATCGCCCGGTCAAGCCGGGCGATGACAGCGCGTGTGTGGTGACAGACATGCTTCGTCGCTCTCGCGGCGCAATTCGCCCGAGTTTTGCTTGATCACTCCACCCTCAAAGCCAAGAGGGCGCAGGGAAGGCCGGGTGCTGACATCGCACCCGCGGTCTGCTGCGCGAAAATGCACACGCAGGAAGAACCGCACAGCAGCATACAGGTGGTGCCGATCACTCGGCCTTCCCTGCGCGATGGTCGGACGGCTTATGCCGTGCTCTCCCGGGAGCCGAACTTTCCTTCTGGCCTCCCTCGCCGTTCGAATTGGCGATGCCGTCCGCCCGGTTGGGCTCGCGCGCATCTTCGATCCGGCTTGACCGTAGCAACGACGGCCAGGACCACACGGTTTTGCCGTACGCACGGCCCGCCCTGTCGCCGCAGTATTCCCAGCCCTGTCGACGGAGCCGGAAACTTACAAGCGAGACGAAGCCTAGCAGCGCCGTTCGTCTGCACGCGGCCACGGGCTCACAGGGACGACCCGCCCTGCCCGCACCTCTCATGCCGACGCTGCCGCGTCCACCGCAAGCCCGGCTCGCGATCAAGACGACCTCGAGATCGCCCCTCCTGGTTGAGCCGGGATGGGCGACACATACGCCAAAACCGAATTTCGATAAAGCGAAATATTTTCGCGCGGGTGGATTGACAGGGGGCGACACAGGCACGCCGGCGCGCCCGGAACATCAGCTCTTCGGCCGCGCCGAGACGTCCGGCAACACCTGTTTACATTCAGCAACATTCCGGCTGCCGAAAGGCCACGATCGGCCGGCTAGTGGCGGTTGCTTCGCCCTCTCCCATAGGACCGTGGAAATCCCTCCGGACCGAGGCCCATGGATTTCGACCGATTTGATGCCGCCATTCCCGTTCGTCGCTAGCCCCCCGCCATCTGCCATGAAGGCTCACCGTCCGCCGTTGCGCAGCCCCGTGTCGCGCACCGGGTCAGCCTGCATTGCGCTGATGCTGATCAGCGCCTTGGCCGGCTGCGCGGTAGGCCCGGATTATGCCGGCCCGCCCAGGCTCGCCCTGCCCTCGCACTGGAGCAGCAACACCGCCTCGCATCGGGACGCCGGCAAGCTCGACCGCTGGTGGCTGCGTCTGCGCGATCCCCTGCTAAACCGACTGATCGAGGAGGCCGTTGAAGCCAATCCCGACGTCGCGAAGGCGAAAGCAGTCGTGCGCGAGGCGCGCGCCACGCTGCAACAGACGGCGGCAGGCCTGTTTCCGTCCGTGAGCGGCACGGCTTCGGTGACCAACAACAAGACCAGCGCCGGCTCCTCGTCCGTCCTCGTCGACAGCGCGCCCTACTCACTTCACCAGGCCAGCTTCGATTCGAGCTGGGAGCTCGACCTGTTCGGCGGCACGCAGCGAGGCATCGAGGCGGCGCTGCGCAGCGCGGAGTCCGCCGAGGAGGATCTGCGCGACAGCCTCGTCACGCTGATCGGCGACGTCGCCGCCTATTACGTCGAGGCGCGCGGCTACCAGGCGCGGATCGCACTGGCGCAGCGGACCGCGGTCTCGCAGCGCGACACCGAAAAGCTCACCCGCAGCAAATACGAGGCCGGCAGCGGCAACGCGGTCGATCTCGCCAAAGCCACCGCGCAAGCCGCAAGCACGGAGGCCAACGTTCCGACCTATCAGGCCGCGCTTGCAGCCGACATCCACCGGCTCGGGATCCTGCTCGGGCGACCGCCGGACGGCGTCGCCTCGCTGCTGGCACGGTCCGCGCCTGTGCCAGCGCCGCGCATGCCCCTGCCCACGGGCCTGCCCGCCGATCTCCTGATGAGCCGCCCCGACGTCGCCAGTGCCGAGCGCAAGCTGGCGCAAGCGACCGCCAAGATCGGCCAGGCGGAGGCCGACCGTTATCCGGCGGTGTCACTGACCGGTTCGGTCGGCACCTCGGCGATACGTGCCGGCGATCTCGCCAAATATTCGAGCCTGAGCTGGTCGGTCGGCCCCTCGATCACGGTGCCCGTGTTCGACGCGGGCAAGCGCATGGCCACCGTCAGGATTGCGGAGGCGCAACGCGACCAGGCGTTTGCTACATTCCATTCGACCCTGCTCACCGCACTCGAGGACGTCGAGAACGCCCTGGTCTCGCTGTCCCGCGAACGCGTGCGTGCCACCAAGCTGACGGAAGCGGCCAGGAATTACCGCGAAGCCGCACGGCTGTCGCGCTCGCTGTTCGAGACCGGCAGCGCCAGCTTCATCGACGTGCTGGACGCGGAGCGTTCGCTCTATTCGGCCGAGGATTCGCTGATCCAAAGCAAGGTGTCGGCGGCCAAGGACTACATTGCGCTGGCAAAAGCGCTCGGCGGCGGCTGGTCCGATCCGGTCGACGTGTCGAGGCCGATCATCGTGGACACCAACACGGGACCTCACTTGCGAGAGACGCCGAAGTGACCGAGATCATCACCGCCAAACGTCTGAAGATCGCCGCGGCGATCGTTGCCGTCGTGGCCACCGGGGTGGTCGCGGCCACGCGCTTTCCGGGAACGGCGAGCAAGGCGCAGTCCTACATCACTGCGCCGGTGACCGTCAGCGATCTGCGCGAGGAGGTGCTCGCCAGCGGCACGCTGAAGCCGGCGCGACTGACCGCGGTCGGCGCACAGGTGTCGGGCCGGATCACAGCCCTCAACGTCCGCGTCGGCGATACGGTGAAGGCCGGCGACGTCATCGCCCAGATCGACCCCGTCACCAAGCAGAACGATCTTCGCAGCTCCGAGGCGTCGCTGAAGAACTACCGTGCGCAGAAGCTGGAGAAGGAGGCCGCGCTGGTCCTGGCGGAGGCGAACCTCGCGCGCCAGCAGGCGACATTGGCGCAACGCGCCACCTCGCGCAGCGATTTCGACAGCGCGGATGCGACGGTGCGGCAGACCCGGGCCCAGATCGCAGCGCTCGAAGCCTTGATCGTCGGGGCGGAAGCCAGCGTCGAGACCGCGCGCGTGAACCTCGATTATACCCGCATCACCGCGCCGATCGACGGCACGGTGCTCGCCACCGTGGTGCAGGAGGGACAGACGGTCAACGCGGTGCAGTCCGCGCCGACCATCGTCGTGCTCGGCCAGCTCGAGACCATGACGGTACGGGCGGAGATCTCCGAGGCCGACATCGTCAAGGTCAAGCCCGGACAACCGCTCTATTTCACCATCCTCGGCGACCAGGACCATCGCTATGAAGCGCGGCTGGAGCAGATCGAGCCGGCCCCCGAATCGATCAAGAGCGACGCCAGCTTCTCCTCGACCACCACCAGTTCGACGTCGAGCACGAGCTCGTCGAGCTCGACCAGCACGGCGATCTATTACATCGGCGTCTTCAACGTCCCGAACAAGCAGCTTTCGCTGCGAACCTACATGACCGCCGAGGTTCACATCGTCACCGGCGAAGCGAAACGCGTGAAGGTGGTTCCCGCCCTCGCCGTCATGCGCAAATCTGATGGCCGCAGCACCGTCCGCACCCTCAGCGCATCCGGCGAGGTCAGCGAGCGCGAGGTCAAGACCGGCCTGAACGACCGCAACATCGTCGAGATCAGATCCGGTCTCGACGAGGGCGAGCGGGTCGTCACCGGAGAGGCCAGCGAGCAGAGCGCATCGCGCGGCATGGCGGGCGGCCCGCCCGGAGGCCTCTGACATGGCCGATCCGATCATCGCACTCGAGATCGTCCGGCGGGAGTTCGCGGCCGGCGACGTCAGCGTGGTCGCGCTCGACGACGTCTCGCTGAGCATCCAGCCCGGCGAGATGGTGGCGATCATCGGCTCGTCCGGATCGGGCAAATCGACGCTGCTCAATATCCTCGGCTGTCTCGACCGCCCGACATCCGGCACCTATCGCGTCGCCGGTCAGAACGTCTCCGAGCTCGACGCCGACGCGCTGGCGGCGCTGCGCCGCGAACATTTCGGCTTCATCTTCCAGCGCTATCATCTGCTCGGCGACCTCTCGGCCGGCGAGAATGTCGAGATCCCCGCGATCTATGCCGGGATGAAGGCCCGCGAACGCCGCACGCGCGCCGAGCAACTTCTCGCAAGACTAGGCGTCAACGACCGGCGCGGCCATCGCCCGAACCAGCTCTCCGGCGGCCAGCAGCAACGGGTCTCGATCGCACGTGCCTTGATCAACGGCGCCGAGGTCATCCTGGCGGACGAACCCACCGGCGCGCTCGACCGGCGCAGCGGCGAGGAAGTCCTGAAGATCCTGAAGGAGCTGCACCGCGAGGGGCGGACGATCATCATCGTCACCCACGATGCCGATGTCGCCGCGCGGGCCGAGCGCATCATCGAGCTGCGGGACGGCAGGATCGCTTCCGATCGCCGCACCGAGACGACGGATACTCCGGAGCGGCCTGTCGCCGTCTCGCGGACGCCGTGGGTCAACGTCCCCAGCTGGTCCGGCGCCTTGCGCCGCCTGCGCGAGGCCTCGCGGATGGCGCTGGTGGCGATGGCCGCGCACCGGCTGCGCGCCTTCCTCACCATGCTCGGCATCATCATCGGCATCGCCGCGGTGTCGTCCGTGGTCGCGCTCGGCAACGCGTCACAGCGCAAGGTGCTGTCCGACATTTCGAGCCTCGGCACCAACACGATCGAGGTGTTTCCAGGCAAGGATTTCGGCGACGCGCGGGCCGGCAAGATCAAGACGCTGGTGCTGGACGACGCCCGCGCGCTCGACCGGCAGGACTTCATTGCCGGGGTCACTCCGACGGTCTCGACCAGCACCACGGTCCGGTATCGCGGCAACGAGTCCAACGTGCTGGTGAACGGCGTCGGCGAGAGCTATTTCCAGGTCAAGGGTGCCAAGCTCGCGAAGGGCCGCCTGTTCGACACCGACGCGATCCGCAACATCGAGCGGCAAGCCGTCATCGACGACAATACCCGCAAGACGTTCTTCGCCGACGACCAGACCTCGGGGATCGGCCGCGTGATCTGGCTCGGCAAGGTGCCGTGCCGCATCGTGGGCGTGATCGCCCAGCAGCAGGGCGGGTTCGGCTCGAACCAGAACCTGTCGGTCTACCTGCCCTACACCACCGTGCAGGCCCAGTTCACGGGCGATCATTCGCTGCGCAGCATCCTGCTGCGGATCAGCGACGATATCTCGACCAATCTGGCGCAGGACGCGGTGACGACGCTGCTGACGAAGCGGCACAACACCAGGGATTTCGTCATCCTCAACACCGACGATATCCGCCGCACCATCACCAGCACGACGCAGACGCTGGCGTTCCTGGTGGCGGCGATCGCGGTGATCTCGCTGGTCGTCGGCGGCATTGGCGTCATGAACATCATGCTGGTCTCCGTGTCGGAACGGATCAGCGAGATCGGCGTGCGCATGGCGGTCGGCGCCAGGCGCAGCGACATCCTCCAGCAGTTCCTGGTGGAGGCGACCCTGATTTCGTCGATCGGCGGCATCGCCGGCATTCTCGTGGCGATGCTGCTCGGCCTTGCCATCAACCTTGCCGTGCCCGGCTTCGAGGTCAGCTATTCGACGTTCTCGATCGGCGCGGCGTTCCTGACCTCGACCGGAATCGGGGTCGCCTTCGGCTTCTTCCCGGCCCGCCGCGCCGCGTTTCTCGACCCCGTTGTGGCGCTGAGCCGCGACTGACCCTAGGATTGTCCATGACCGCAGTGCTTCGGACGGCATATTCGTCCGCGAATCGACCAACGACCGGCGCCCCCGATGCGATTTCGACCATGACCAACGGCTGCCCGAACATCCTGATCGTCGAGGACGACAAGCCGACCCGCGATCTCATCTCGCGCTATCTGCGCGATCACAACTTCTCGGTCGAGGCGGTCGCGAGCGGCAAGGAGATGGACCGCCAGCTCTCCCGCGGCCGGGTCGACCTGATCATCCTCGACCTGATGCTGCCGGGGGAGGACGGCCTGAGCCTCTGCCGCCGGCTGCGGATGGACTCCACGACGCCGATCATCATCCTCACCGCGAAGGGCGAGGATCTCGACCGCATCCTCGGCCTCGAGATGGGCGCCGACGACTATCTGGCAAAGCCGTTCAACCCGCGCGAGCTTCTGGCCAGGATCAATGCGGTGCTGCGCCGGCGATCGAGCGGCCTCGCCGCCGGCTCCGCCCCTGCGCGTCTCACCTTCCAGGGCTGGACCATCGATCTTCGCTTGCGCGAACTGCGCGACCCGCAAGGCGCGCAGGTGCCGCTGACCAGTGCCGAGTTCGATCTGCTGCAGGCCTTCTGCGAGCGGGCAGGACGCGTTCTCACCCGCGACAACCTGCTGAGCATGACGCGCGGTCGTCCCGGCGGAGGCTTCGGCCGCAGCATCGACGTGCTGGTCAGCCGGCTGCGCCGCAAGCTCGACCGGACCGAAGGCACGTCCGTGATCAAGACCGTCCGCATCGGCGGTTACGTCTTCACGCCGGTGGTGGAGGAAGCATGAGGCGCGCCGCCGATATCGTCGCGCTCTTCAGCTTCAGGCGGATCAGCGGCCAGATCGCCGCCTTGATCCTGGGATCGCTGATCCTGATCCATGTTCTGATCGCCGGGTATCTTCTCCTCAACCAGCCGAAGCTGATGGCGGACACGCCGCTAGAGCAGATCGAGCTGATCGTGCGGATCATCGCCAACACGCCGAAGGCCGAGCGCGCGCTGGTCCTCGACACCGTCAGCCGCACCTTTCCAGCGCTCAAGCTGCAATTGCGAGACGGCGCCTCAGCCTCCACCACGCCGCTCTCGGCGCGAACATCCCTGACCATCCCCTCCCCGCTCGGGGTCAGGGCCGAGCTCATTCGCGGCGGCAGCGCGGAGGAGGAGCGCATCTGGTTCCACCTTCCGGGCGACGACGTGCTCGAAGCTTCGATCGGATCGCCCCAGATGCCGGCCTTCGTCAGCGGCCTCTGGACCTCGACGCTGCTGTTCCTCGTGGCGAGCCTTACGCTGCTCGGCGTCTGGGCCGGTCGCGCGCTCGCCTCGCCGCTGTCGGCCTTCGCGCGCGCGGCGGAGGAGTTCAGCCTGAGCCGGTCGTCCGCGCCGCTGCCCGAAAACGGGCCGGAGGAGATCAGGTCCGCGGCGAGAGCGCTCAACCGGATGCGCAATCGCATCACCACGCTGATGAACGACAGAACCCGCATGCTGGCGGCCATCAGCCACGATCTACGCACGCCGATCACGCGGCTGCGGCTGCGTTCGGAATATATCGAGGATCCGGCCCAGCGCGTGCAGACCGTGCGCGACCTCGACCAGATGCAGTCGATGCTGGAATCGGTGCTGTCGCTGCTGCGCAGCGAGAGCCGGGTCAAGCCGACGCTGGTGGACGTCGCGGCGCTGCTTCAAATGGTTTGCGAGCAGTTTTCGGATTCCGGATTTGCGGTGACCTATTCCGGTCCGGACCGGGCCGCCTTCGTGCTGCGGCCGGACGAAATCATCCGCGCGGTCACCAACCTCGTCGAGAACGCGACGCGCTTCGGAACCCATATCGACGTCGCGCTGGTGACGGCGGATGATCAGCTCGTCATCGACGTCGCCGACGACGGGCCGGGCATTCCCGACGAAAAGAAGGCGGCGATGCTGGAACCCTTCGTGCGCGGAGAGGAAGCCCGCACCATGGACGAGACGGCGGGATTTGGCCTCGGCCTCTCGATCGCGCAGGCGATCGTGACCGCGCATGACGGAACACTCGAGCTGCTCGACAACGCGCCAAGGGGACTGCGCGTCCGCTTGCGGCTTGCGGGCGGTGCCGGGGAGAATTCGGGAGCGGCTCGGACATAAAGCTGCGGCATTTGTCGGGTTGGTCGGCCGCCCTGCCCTGCTTTCCCGGAGATTCCATTGTCTTCTGCCGACCGGCCGGCGACACGCCTCGCGACCCGGCTTGCCTTCCTCGTTGCCGGCTTCGGCATCGCATGCTGGGCGCCGCTGGTGCCGTTCGCGAAGACGCGGCTCGGCGTCGACGACGGCGTGCTGGGTCTGCTCCTGCTCAGCCTCGGCATCGGCTCCGTGGTCGCGATGCTGCTGACCGGAATCGTGAGCGCGCGCTACGGCAGCAAGCCGATCATCATTGCGGGCGGGTTCGGTCTGGCGCTGGTCCTGCCCCTGCTCGCGGTCGCAAGCTCGCCCGCGACGCTGGCGCTGGCCCTGTTCGCGTTCGGCGCCGCGCTCGGCTCGATCGACGTCGCCATGAACATCCATGCCGTGGAGGTGGAGCGCGCCGCGAAACGCCCGCTGATGTCCGGCTTCCACGCGCTGTTCAGCATCGGGGGCTTCGCCGGAGCCGCGCTGATGACGGCGCTGCTCTCGCTGCAATTCGGCACGCTCGCCTGCACGCTGATCTGCTCCGTCCTGATGCTGATCGCGATGGCCGTGACCTCGCCGCGCCTGCTCCGCGCCGTGCAGGTGCAGGAGGGCCCGCTGTTCGTGCTGCCGCACGGATCGGTGCTGCTGCTCGCGCTGCTCGGTGCCATCACCTTCCTGGTCGAAGGCGCGATGCTCGATTGGGGCGCGCTGCTCGTGATCGGCGCCGGGCTCGTCACCGAGGCACAGGGGGGAGCCGGCTACATCGTGTTCTCGATCGCGATGACGGTGGGCCGGCTCGGAGGCGACGCCGTCGTTGCCCGCATCGGAGACCGCGCGACATTGCTGTGGGGCAGCCTGATCGCGATCGCGGGCTTTGTGATGCTGCTAACCGCGCCCGTTGCAGCAATTGCCATCGGTGGTTTCCTGTTGATCGGGCTCGGCGCGTCGAACCTCGTGCCGGTGCTGTTCCGCCGGGCGGCGCGGCAAACGGTGATGCCCGCCGGTCTGGCCGTCGCGGCCGTCACGACCGCAGGCTATGCCGGGGTCCTCATCGGTCCGGCCGGCATCGGCTTCATCGCACAGATTGGCGGGCTGCCAGCGGCATTCGGGCTGCTGGCGGCGCTGATGGGCCTCGTCACGCTATCAGCGCCGATCGTCACGACAAGCGCGCGTCAGGGCACGGCGAGCTAGCCGCCCAATGCGGCCGCGCGGCGCGGCAGCTTCCAGCCGGGCCGGATGAAGTGGCAGGTGTAGCCGTCCGGATAACGCTCGAGATAATCCTGGTGCTCCGGCTCGGCCTCCCAGAATTCGCCAGCGGGCGCCACTTCGGTCACCACCTTGCCCGGCCAGAGGCCCGACGCCTCGACGTCGGCGATGGTGTCCTCGGCGATCCTTTTCTGCTCCTCGCTGGTGTAGAAGATCGCCGACCGATAGCTCGTGCCGAGATCATTGCCCTGGCGATTGAGCGTGGTGGGATCGTGGATCTGGAAGAAGAACTCCAGCATGGTCCGGAAGCTGGTCCTTGCCGGATCGAACATGATCTCGATGGCCTCGGCGTGGCCTTCGTGATTGCGGTAGGTGGCGTTCTTGACGTGGCCGCCGGTGTAGCCGACGCGGGTGGAGATCACGCCGGGCTGCTTGCGGATGAGATCCTGCATGCCCCAGAAGCAGCCTCCGGCCAAAACTGCGCGCTCTGTCGTCATCTGTCCGCTCCCGATTGCTTTACGTTCTACATCTGCCGCAACATATGCTTTCGGCCGCCCGGCCGAAAGCCATGCCTTGCATGCCTGTCCGGCCGGTTCCCGAACCGTAGGCCCGCAACAGCCCCCCGCCTCAGCCCAGCTTGGCGTCGAGCGTGATCGCGGCGTTCAGCACCTTCGACACCGGGCAGTTCTTCTCGGCCTCGCCGGCGAACTTGGCAAAGGCTGCCTCGTCGAGGTTCGGCACCTTGGCACGCAGCGTCAGCGCGGACTTGCTGATCTTGAAGCCCTTGCCTTCGGGCTCGAGGGTCACGGCGGCTTCGGTCGAGAGCTCGTCCGGCGTGAAACCGGCCATCTGGAGCCCGAAGGCCAGCGCCATCGTAAAGCAGCCGGCATGGGCGGCCGCGATCAACTCCTCGGGATTGGTGCCCTTCTCGTTCTCGAACCGGGTCTTGAACGAATAGGGCGTCTGCGCGAGCACGCCGGATTTGCTCGTCAAATGGCCCGTGCCATCGCGACCGGTGCCCTTCCAGACTGCCGTTGCCTTGCGGATCATCTCGGTTCTCCTCGTTTGATTGCAGTGCCGGCGCTCGTATCCGTAGAAGGCGGCATCGGCATGACCGCCTGCCCTTCCAAATCGGCCGCGCGCCGCAGCGGTTCCGTTAGACCTATGCCGGATCGAACGCGCGGATCGGCGGCAGATTGCCGGTGAACCTCTCCACCTCGACCGTCGTCAGCTGACCGGTGCAGCCCTGCGCTAGGGATGAGGTGCCGACGTCGCGGGTGAGCACGTTGGGATTGCCGTGAACGCAGAGCGGCGCCTCGTCCTGCGGATCCATCGGATCGTACCAGGCGCCGGTCGGAAGCTGCACCACGCCCGGCGCGATGCCGTCGGTGACGTGGACCGCTGCAAGGCAGGCGCCGCGCGCGTTGAACAGGCGGATGATGTCGCCGTCCCTGATGCCGCGCGCGTCCGCGTCAACCGGGTTCATGCGTGCGACCTCGCGGCCGCGATGCTTGGCCGCGAGCGAATGCCCGCCGAAATCGAGCTGGCTGTGCAGGCGCGTCACCGGCTGATTGGCGACCAGGAAGCACGGCGAGCCGGGCTTCGGCGTGTCGGTCTTCTCCAGCCAGACCGGATGCCCCGGACAATCGGCGTCGCCATGGGCCGCGATCTTGGCCGAATAGATCTCGATGCGGCCGCTCGGCGTCGGCAGCGCGTGATTGACGGGATCTTCACGGAAGCGGCGCAGCCGGCCGCCGTCATCGGGCTGCTGCGGCACGACCAGGCTGCCGCGCGCCCAGAATTCGTCGAAACTCGGCGCCTCCAGGCCGCGCCTGGCGAGCGAGGCGCGGGTCGGCTCGTAGAGATGCTCCAGCCATTGCCGCGACGTGCGCCCCTCGGTGAAGGGTTCGCGCGCGCCCAAGCGCTCGGCGAGATCGGCGAAGATATCGTAGTCGTCGCGGGCAAGCCCAAACGGCTCGGCGATCCGGTGCATGGCGACCATGAGGGGATCGTTGGTGGAATAGCCGATGTCCTCGCGCTCCAGCGTCATCGTCGCGGGCAGCACGATGTCGGCATGCCGCGCCGTGGCAGTCCAGGCCAGCTCGTGCACGACGAACGTGTCGAGTTGCGCAAAGGCCTTGCGCAGGCGGTTGAGATCCTGGTGATGATGGAAGGGATTGCCGCCGGCCCAATAGACGAGACGGATATCGGGATAGGTGCGCGTCTCGCCGTTGTAGCGATAGGTGGTGCCGGGATTGAGCAGCATGTCGGCGATGCGGGCCACCGGAATGAAATCGGCGACGCCGTTGCGGCCCTGCCCCAGCGTCGGTCCCGGCACGTCGTTGACACGGCGGCCGTAATAGCCGATCGCCCCGAGCGAATAGGCGTAGCCGCCGCCGGGTAGGCCGATCTGGCCGAGGGCTGCCGCCAGCACCATGCCCATCCACACCGGCTGCTCGCCATGCTCGGCGCGCTGCAGCGAATGCGAGACGGTGATCAGCGCGCGTTTTCCGGCGAGCCGGCGCGCCAGCTTTCGGATCGTGTCGGCCGCGACGCCCGAGATGGCCGCAGCCCATTCGGCATGCTTGGCTTGCCCGTCGCTCTCGCCGGTGAGATAGCGCAGGAAGACCGGCCAGCCTTCGGTGTAGCGATCGAGGAAGGCCTGATCGTGCAGCCCCTCGCTCACCAGCGTGTGGACGATGCCGAGCATCAAAGCGGTGTCGGTGCCGGGCACGCAACTCATCCATTCCGCACCAGCTTCCACCGGCAGATCGTCACGCAGCGGGCTGACCAGGATGAATTCGCAGCCGCGCAACCGCGCCGCCGCCATCGCGCCGCGCTCGACGTGCTTGCTGATCGAGCCGCCGGCCACCATGGAGTTCTTCAGCGCCATGCCGCCGAAAGCCAGCACGATCTCGGTTTCGGCCGCGATCTGCTCCCAGGTGACGTTGCGCTTGGTGATGTCCTCATAGCCCGCCAGAATCTGCGGCAGCAGCACCGAGGACGCCCCCGACGAATAGGAGTTCACCGAGCGCACATAGCCGCCCATCGCGATGTTGAGAAAGCGATGCACCTGGCTCTGGGCGTGATGAAAGCGCCCGGCGCTCGACCAGCCATAGGAGCCGCCGAACACGGTGCCTGGCCCGCGCGTATCGCGGATGCGGCCGAGCTCGTCGCCGAGCAAATCGAGCGCCTTCTCCCAGCTGACCGGGACGAACTCGTCGCGGCCGCGGCGATCGTCCGGGCCCGGCCCGCGCTCGAGCCAGCCACGGCGGACCGCCGGCTGGGCGATGCGCGCCTGGTGGCGGAGCGCACCGGGAAAATTGTCGATGATGCCGTTCGGATCGGGGTCGCCCGCATAGGCCCTGACCTCCAGCCCGGCCGCGCCCTGACGCGCCGAAAACACGCCCCAATGCGAGGTGTGCGGCCTGAAGCCGTCCGACAGGTCAAGACCGGGGTCGGGAAAGCCAATCGTATCGTCCATCATCTGTTCCTTGTTCCGGCACGAGGTGGCAGTATACCGATCATCCCGGGATGTCGTCGAGATCAGCGCCGACAGGGTTGTCGTGCGCGAGCACCGGCCGGCAACCCCGGTCCGGACCAGCGGCGGCGATTCGCAGACACCGGCGCTCGCGTTGGACTGGAATGTGCGATATGCCGCTGCCCTCACAGCGACAACGGATTTCTCATGATCAAACGCGTCTTGCCGTATGAAGGTCTGCTCCACGAAGTGGTCGAGCACAACGGCGTGCTTTACATCGGTGGCATCGTCCCCGAGGACACCAGCCTCGATATGTCAGGCCAGGCCAACGACGTGCTCACCCAGCTGGCGCAGCTGTTGAAGACGCTCGGATCCGATCCAGCCCGCGTCTTGCAGGTGACGATCTACATGACTGATCTCAAGGAGAAGGCAGCGTTCAACGCGGTCTGGAAAGCGCACTTTGCAGAAGCTCATCTGCCGGCACGCGCTGCAATCGGCGTGGCCGACCTCGGTCCGGGCGTCAAGCTCGAGATCACGGCCATTGCTGCCCGGCCATAGCGGCGCGCCGAGGCCCGGCGTCGGGGCGCGCCGGCATCATCCACGTGCGCAGCAATCGACCAGCAGCTGCCAGATCCGCTGCGTCTCACCTCTCTCGTGCCCCTCCGGCACCTTCTCGGCGCCGGGCCGACCATATCGGACGATGGCGTGCGTTTCGCGAGGCACGATCCATCGTTCCGAGATCGGGTCGTACCATTTTCCGATGTTCACCTCAGTCACGGCGATCGACTCACAGATTTGATCAACGGTCTGCGATGCGCCTGCCGCGGCCTGATCGAAAGCCATTCGGCGACACGTCACTCAGTTTTACCAATCATGAGCCCGCACGATCGTTCCGCTTGCCTGCATCATCCCGGCCGGGCGGGGTGAATTGTGCGCGGATGCCGCTCATGCAGCAGCCGAGCAAGCTCCTCGCGCTCGGTCTCACGTCCCTTCATCGCGGTCTCGAACAGCGCTTCCTGGATGTCGCGAGGCATGTCGCCCCACACGTCCATCGCCGCGCGTCCGAGCAGGCCCGCAAGATGATCAATTCCATCGTTCATTCGGCCCTCCTGGTCTGGACACGGAATGGAACAGCTGCCGCCGTGGAGCGTTCCACTGCCATGATTGTGAAAAGGAGGCGTCTTTTATGGGTTTCTTCACCAAGGACATCAAATCGATGGAAGACCTGCTGCTGCACGGGCTGCAGGACATCTATTACGCGGAGCAGCAGATCCTGAAAGCGCTGCCCAAGATGATCGACAAGGCGACCAACAGGGACCTCGCCACAGGCCTGAAAGCGCATCTGGACGAGACCAACAAGCAGGTCCAACGGCTCGACAAAGTGTTCGCCAAGCTCGGCAAGCAGCCCAGCGGCACGCAGTGTCCTGCCATCGACGGCCTCATCGATGAAGCCGATGCGACCGCCGGAGAGATCGAGGACAAGGCCGTGCTCGACGCCGCGATCGTCGCCAACGCGCAGGCGGTGGAGCACTACGAAATATGCCGCTACGGCACGCTGATCGCCTGGGCGGAAGAGCTCGGCCACGACGACATCGTGCGCTTCCTCACGACCAATCTGAACGAGGAGAAGGCGGCCAACACCAAGCTGAACACGGTGGCGCTGCGCAAGGGCGTCAATGCCAGGGCGTCCGACGCCGCCTGAGCAAGCGCTGCAAAGCCGAATGGATTGGTTGAATCGATTGCTGCGGCTGCGGCACTTCTCCCGCTTGCGGGAGAGGTCGCGCCAAAGGCGCGGGTGAGGGCTTTCTCCTCTAGGGGATTGTCCCATTGCGGATGCACCCTCTCCCCGACCCTCTCCCGCAAGCGGGAGAGGGAGTGCACCGCGACTTTGAGATGAGACCTCGTCTCACCACGCCCTAATGTCAGATGAACGGCTTCCCGCCGGTGACGGCGAGCGTCGCTCCCGAGGTATAGCTCGAGAGCGGATCGGCCAGCATGACATAGGCGGTTGCCAGCTCGGCCGGCTGGCCGGCGCGCTGCATCGGGACCTGCTTGCCGAAGTTCTTGACCCTTTCCTCGGGCATGGTCGACGGGATCAGCGGCGTCCAGATCGGACCCGGGGCAACGGCGTTGACCCGAATGCCCTTCTCGGCCAACATCTGGGCAAGCCCACCGGTAAAATTCTGGATGGCGCCCTTGGTCGTGGCGTAAGCCAGCAGCGTCGGGTTTGGCATGTCCGAGTTCACCGACGCGGTGTTGATGATCGCAGCGCCCGGCCGCATGTGCGGGACGGCGGCCTTGGTCAGGTAGAACATGGCGTGGATGTTGGTCGCGAACGTGCGCTGCCATTCCTCGTCGCTGATGTCGGCGATGTCCTTGAACGTGGCCTGATGCGCCGCATTGTTGACGAGGATATCGATGCCGCCGAGCTCCTCCACCGTACGGCGCACGATGGAGCGGCAGTGATTGGGATTGCTGATATCGCCGGGGATCAGGACGACCTTGCGCCGCTCCCGCTCCACCAGCGCCTTGACCTCCGCCGCATCCTCGTCCTCGTTCAGATAAGAGATAGCGATGTCGGCGCCTTCACGGGCATAGGCGATCGCGACCGCGCGGCCGATGCCGCTGTCGCCGCCGGTGATCAGCGCCTTCTTTCCGGCCAGGCGTCCGGCGCCTTTGTAACTCTCCTCGCCGTGATCCGGCCGAGGCTGCATCGCCCGCGTCGAGCCGGGCATCGGCTGCTGCTGCGATGGATAAGGAGGCTTTGGATAATCGGTCATGGACAACTCCCGGGAAGCTCGCTGCGCTAACGGAGCGCCGCCGAAACTGTTCCTGGGATGGTCCAGCGCTATCCGGGTGAGACGGCCGCGATCTGGCCTGGCGCATCCCCTGATCGGGCCTGACGATAAAGGTGACCTGGCTCAGCCCACAGGAACCCGTTCGAGAACGGCACACCAGGATAGGCCGCCGCAAGCCGGCGGTTGCCGCCATCGACATCGTCACGACCGTCGAGCACGTCGCGAAAGATCCTGGCGACGGCAATCATGTCGCAGTCCTGCGGCGACAGGCGCAGCGAGCCGACGTTGCTCTGGCGCAACAGGCCGGCCTCGCCCAGCAGATTGGCGCAGGTGTGAGACAGGGTCTGCACGCCGTTGACGGTCAGAAAATCCTGCTGCTCCAGCGTGCTCAGGAGCAGACCATCCGGATCCTTCTCACAGACGAAGCGGCAATTATCCTTGGCGAGCTTGTGAAGGCGCGCATGATAGCAGCGTGCGGAAATCGCCAGCGGCACCCTGCCGAACGCGAACACCTCGATCGTGACATCGGGAACGGCCTTCGCGATCGCCGCCACCGAGGCCAGCGGCAACTCGGGCGGCAGGCAGATGCGCCCCGCCCCATGCGCGGCGTGAAAGGCCGCGCTCGCCTCGTTGTAGATGTTGACGAAGGGCCCGATGGCATGCGGCCGGCCTGCGAGCGCCCTGAGACAGGTCAGATCGTTCACCTCGACCAGCGCGCCTTCGGCCGAAGCGAGCTCTTCGGTCTGGCGGCGCTCGCGCCGCAGCGAGACCAGGATCAGCGAGCCCAGCAGCACCTGCTTGCCTGCCTTCTGCAGCCGCTCGACCACGGCCGGGATGTGGTCGGCGAAGAACGGCGACCGTTTCGAGCAGACGATCTCGCCGACCGATACGAGGTCGACCGGGGCTTCATCGGCGATACGGAAATAGAAGTCGCGCCAGCGTTCCGGCGCCCAATTGTACAGAACTGGACCGAGGCTGAGTTGCATCTTCCGGACCTCACATATTCGAAGAGATCAACGCCAAGTCTCTAGCGCCAGGTCTTGCGATAGGCGCCGAGCGTGGAGGCCTGGCCTTCGGTGAACGGCTTCAGGCTCGCAATATCCGCCTCGCTGCCGTTCTCGAAGCGCCGCAAGCGCGTGACGGAAATGGCGCACCACGCTTTCGACATAGGCGCGGCCGCGCTGGCGACCCTCGATCTTGAGCGCCGTGACCCCGGCATCGCGCAGGCCCTTGAGCAGCGTGGTGGCGTCCAGGCTGACGGGATCCTCGAAAATGTAACCGGCGCCCTGGGCGGTCGAGAAACGGCCCTTGCACAGCGTCGGATAGCCGGCGGGCTCGCTCGTCCCGAACCGGTTGATGGCGAAGCCGCCGAGGCTGGACTTCGTCCCCTCCGCGGTCTGTTCGTAGGTCACATGGCTCGGCGGCGAGCAGACGCCTTGCATGTTCGGCGATTTGCCGGTGGCGTAGGACGACAGCGAGCAGCGCCCCTCGGCCATCACGCAGAGGCCGCCGAACACGAAGACCTCGGTCTCGCAGGCGGACTCCCGGGTGATCTCGGCGATCTCCGGCACGCTCAGGACACGCGGCAGCACGACACGCCGCGCCCCGAAATTCTCGGCATAGAAGGCGATGGCATCCGGATTCGCGGCCGCGGCCTGGACCGAGACGTGCAAACGCTGGTTCGGGTGGCGCCGCGCCGTGTAGTCCATCAATCCGATGTCGGCGAGGATCAGTGCGTCGGCGCCGGCACTCACCGCATAATCCACGGCGCGATGCCAGATGTCGACGGCGCCGGCGCGCGGAAAGGTGTTGATGGCCACCAGGATCTTGGCGCCGCGGCCATGCGCGAGCGCGATTGCCTTGCGAAGCTCGTCGCGGCTGAAATTCAGCCCCGGAAAATTGCGCGCGTTGGTCTCGTCGTTGAAGCCGCAATAGATCGCGTCGGCACCGGCATCGATGGCGCTCTTCAGCGCCGCCGGCGTCCCGGCGGGACAGATCAATTCCATCATCTGAATTGCTCGCCTTGGCCCGATGAGCCGATCACATGGCCGCGGGCGGCCTCGAAGGCGCGCCTCGCCGGCACGCCCAGCGGGCCGAACAGCGAGGACAATTCAGCGGCGAGATCGAGCTGGGCGTCGTCGATCGCATTGCGCAGCGCCAGCACCGCCTCGACATCGCCCTCGATGACGAGCTCACGCGAGAACATCAAGGCATCGCCGTCGACCCGGCCTTCGAGCAGAGCCAAGAGATTGGCGAGCGAGGCCGAGATGCGCGCATCCAGGCCCTTCGGCAGCTCGCGCACGACGGACAGGCGCGGCGGCTTCGCCTCGACCACGAAGGCAAAGGGCAGATCGATCGGCCTGATGCCGAACCGCGCGCGCGCGTGCGCACCGAGCCGGTCGAATATCGCAGGGTTGCGCCGGTGGATGCGGCGCAGGACACCGCCGAGCGCGAGCTGCAAAGGCAGCAGAGGCAGGGGACGCATCGCCAATGCGACGAGCGGCGGAATCGTCGGCAACGGGCCGGGCGATGCGGCGGACGGGTCATTCATGGCGCCACATCTGGACGGAATGCACACCGTTGTATTTGAGCCGGAACAATGAAGACCAAAAACAGGCCGGCTAGCTGTGATTTTTTGGGAGCATCTTCAGTTGCAACGTGATGTGCCGCGATTTCGCGACTTGACCGACTTCCTGCGCTTCATCGAAAGCCGGGGGCAGTTGCGACGCATTCGCGGCAAGGTCTCCGTCGTCCACGAGATCACGGAGATCCACCGGCGCGTGCTGGGGGCACACGGACCGGCATTATTGTTCGAGCAGCCCGTCAAGGCCGACGGCCGCCCTTCGGAGCTGCCGCTCCTCACCAATCTGTTCGGAACGGTGGAGCGGATCGCCTGGGGCATGGGGATTGCGCCCGACCGCCTCGAAGAGCTTGGCGAGCTGATGGCCGAGCTGCGCGCGCCGCGACCGCCGAACGGCATCAGGGAGGCCTTCGGCAAGCTTCCGCTCGCCCGCGCCGCGCTGGCGACGCGCCCGCGCAGGCGCGCGGCGGCACCGGTGCAGGATTGCGTCACGATGGGGCCCGACATCGATCTCTCCAGATTGCCGGTGCAGATCTGCTGGCCCGGCGAGCCGGCGCCGCTGATCACCTGGCCGCTCGTGATCACCGTGCCGCCGGACTTGACGACGGCGGACCAGGAGGAGAATGTCGGCGTCTACCGTATGCAGGTGCTCGGTCGCGACCGCGCCATCATCCGCTGGCTCGCGCATCGCGGCGGCGCCCGGCATCACCAGCAATGGAAGGCGATCGGCCGCGATATGCCGGTTGCGATCGTCATCGGAGCCGATCCGGCCACCATTCTGGCCGCGGTGCTGCCGCTCCCCGAGACCATGTCGGAGCTGCGCTTCGCCGGAATCCTACGCGGCGAACGACCCGACCTCACGCCATGCCTCACCGTCCCGCTTGCGATCCCGGCCGAGGCCGAGATCGTCATCGAAGGTTTGGTCTCGGCAACCGAGACCGCGCCCGAGGGTCCCTATGGCGATCACACCGGGTACTACAATTCCGTCGAGGAATTCCCCGTGATGCGCGTGACGGCGATCACGAGCCGGCGGCAGCCGGTCTATCTCTCGACCTTCACGGGCCGGCCGCCGGACGAGCCGTCGCGGATCGGCGAAGCACTCAACCGCCTGTTCGTGCCGCTGATCCGACAGCAATTCCCTGAGGTGACCGACTGCTGGCTGCCGCCGGAGGCGTGCTCCTATCGCATCGCGGTCGCGGCGATCAAGAAGCGTTATCCCGGCCAGGCGCGGCGGCTGATGCTGGGCCTGTGGTCGATGCTGCCGCAGTTCAGCTACACCAAGCTCCTGATCGTGGTCGACGACGACATCGACGTCCGCGACTGGAAAGCCGTGATGTGGGCGGTCTCGACGCGCAGCGACGCCTCGCGCGATCTCGTGACCCTCACCGACACGCCGATCGACTATCTCGACTTCGCCTCGCCGAAATCCGGGCTCGGCGGCAAGCTCGGCATCGATGCCACCACGAAGATGCCGCCGGAGACGGATCGCGAATGGGGGTTCCGCTGACCATGGATCCCGCCGTGGTCGCACGTGTCGATGCGATGTGGGCCAATCTCGGCCTCTCCGGTGCGACCGCACGCACATCGGTCCCCGTATGAGCGGACGGCAAGGCATCGTCGTCGGCATCAGCGGCGCCTCGGGCGCCGCGATCGGCATGCGCATCGTCGAGCTGCTGGCCGACGATCCGCACTACGCGGTGCACCTCGTGGTCTCGCCCGCGGCCGAGCGAACGCTGAGCGAGGAAGTGGGCAGCGATGCGCTGGCGCGGCTGCGCGCGCTCGCCTTCCGCCATCATCTTCATTCGGACGTCGGTGCCGCGATCGCCAGCGGCTCGTATCCGGTCGCGGGCATGATCGTGGCGCCGTGCTCGATCCGCACGCTCTCGGCCATCGCCTGGGGACAGCTCGACGACCTCCTGACGCGCGCGGCCGACGTGCAGCTCAAGGAGCGGCGCCGGCTGGTGTTGCTGGTCCGCGAGAGCCCGCTGCATCTCGGCCATTTGCGCAGCATGCTGCAGGCAACCGAGATCGGCGCGATCATTGCCCCGCCGATGCCGGCCTTCTATCTGAAGCCACAATCGCTCGATGAGATGATCGACCAGATCGCCGCCCGGGCGATCAACCTGCTCGACCTGACAAAGCTTCGCGCACCCGCAAAGGCCTGGTCGGGCTCGGAAGGCGCATAGCCGGCTCGCCGGATCAATTCACCTCGGCAAAGCCGAGCGATGACCTGACGCCCGGCGAGATCATCGAGGGATGCCAGGGCGGCTCGAACGTCATGGTGACGTCGACCGATTCGACGCCCGGAACCAGGCACGCGCTGCTCGCGACCCCTTCCCTGAGGAAGGACGCGGCGGGGCAACCGCGCGTGGTCGCCGTCATGGTGATGTGGGCGGCGCCGTCGTCGACCGACACGTCATAGATGAAGCCGAGGTCGACGATGTTGTGGCCGAGCTCCGGATCGATCACGACCTTCAGCGCCTGCCTGATCTGGTCCACGAGCTCATCATCGTTGATCGTCATGCGTGCACCCTCACCGTCAGTTCATAAGAATCGTTCTGCGGCGTGAAGGCGCCGCGCCATTGATGGCCGCGCTTGCTCAACTCCCGAAACAGGAAGACCGGTTCGCGGCTGAGCAAGGCGGACAGCGTCTGGCCCGGCGCGAGCCGCTCCAGGGCAGCCAGAATCCGAACCATCGGCTCAGGCGGATCGAGATCGCGATTGTCGAGATGAACCGCGGGCTCGGGCCAATCGCCCTCTTTCGAGGCAGCGAGGACCGGTTCAGCCGCTTCGACCGAGCCGTCGTCCGGCATGAAGCGGATCTCCCATTCGCCGCCTTCGAGCTCGGCTGCCCGATGAGCAAAGCCCCTGCTCGCCATGACGTCGAACAGAGGGACCGGCTTGAAGGGAGCATAGAGCCGCAGCCCCTCCCCGGGCTCGAGCCGCTCGAGCGCGGCCATGATGATCGAGAACGGCTCGCCGCCTGCACGCAGGATCGGCCGGACATCGACGTCGATGAATTCGGTCATTGCAGTCTCCTTTCAGTTTCTTGAGACCAACAGATGAGGCACGGCTGCTCCCGCCGGCAGGCGTAGCGGCGCCGCGACATCCACAAGCCGCCGGGCCCTGATCAACTCTTCACTCAGGCCGAGCGTCGCAACCGTCACGACCGCGACAGCGACGCGAAATCCGAGTTGCGCGTCGATCAGGAGCATCAATGTCGCCGTCCAGCTTCCGGCAAAGAACAGCACGAACCATTTCGACGCGCGGCGCTCGGCGACGAGATCCTGGACGCGGGGCGTCGGCACTCTGCCCATCACCGGACCATAGGTTTCGAGCCAGGTCAGGAACGGCACGATCTTGTAGAGATTGGCGAGCACGAGGCCGGTGAGCCAGCCGAACGCGAGGAGAAAGGCGAGCGCGCCGACATGGGACGAGAAGGTGCCGGTTGCGAGACAAGCGGCGCCAAGGATTGCGACCGCGACGAGGCTTCCCAGCGCGACGAGGCTCATGCGCGTATTGAGCTCGAGCGCGCGGCGTTTGCGGCTCCTGTACAGGACGAGCACGTCACGGCCGTAGGCGGCCACCGACAGCAGCGCCGCTGCTCCTGCCAGCAGAAATGCCAGGTTCAGCCCTGTCATGCGCCAGAGTGCGAGCACGCCGCCGACAAGCCCGACGGCCAGCGCGATGGCGCCGGCGAGCCAGGCGAGGCGGCCGAGCCGCACGTCGCCGTCGGGCGCGAGCATGAACATCGCAAGCAGGCGGTAGCTGACGCCCATGGCCGTGAAGGTCAGCCAACCGCCAAGGCCGGCGAGCGCGTGGATCGGCACGCCCGAGACCAACAGTTCCGGCCATTGCGCGCCGATGGCTGTTCCGGACAGCACCAGCGAGAACAGGCCACCGAATGCCGCCGTGACGCAGATGCAGGCAAGCCCGCCTGCGACGAACCGCGCCGGCCGCGGCAGCGGACGGGCCGACCACAGTGTCATGCCGAGATTGGCAACGACCAGGGCGAAGCCGGCGATCAGCAGGCCGGCCCCAATGGGAAGCAGCCAAGACGGCCCGTTGAAGCGCCCGCCCAGAGCCAGAAAGCCTGCGAGCAGGACCATCAGCCCCAGCGTCAGCAGCGCCAGAGCCGGCAGCGTCCAGCGTTCCGCATAGAGCGGCCTTGCGACCAGGACCGGCACGAACTGAAACAGCGCGCCGCACAGCACCGTGCTCAACCAGCCGATGCTGACCATGTGGACGATGACGAGCGTGTCCGGAGCGCCGATATCGTGGTTCGGAAAACCGAACCCGACGACCATCAGTGCTTCTGCGAACAGCAACCATACGATTGCGACCGCGAAGTAGCTGATGGCCCATCTACAGAGGCTGGTTCCGATCACGGCCTGCTTCCCATCGCCTGCACAAAAATTTCCATGTCAGCGCCGAAACGGTAAGCGGCTGCAGTCGCGACCACTTTGTCGAGGCGCAAACTCCGGCGGCATTCACGACAATGGGACCGGCTTCGACGCCAACGCCATGGAAGGATTGATGCAGCGCAAGAGCACGGCCCGCGGCGCTGATATTCAAGACATTCAAACGGCAAGGAATGGTCGGATGACGCTCAAGAATTGGTGTGTGGTGCTGATGGTCTCGGCGGGCGCGGTCACGTCCGCGATTGCGCAGTCCAGCTTCCCACCCTCCCCGAACGCAAAACAGGATGCGCCCCGCCTCGCCCAAGTCATGAGCACGGCGCAGCTTCAGCATCTCAAGCTCTGGTATGCGGGCAAGGCGAAAAACTGGGATCTCGCCGCGTACGAGTTGCGCCAGTTGACGAACAGCCTGGCCGAGGCGGCGATCTTCTACCCGGCAATTCCCGTCAGCAACGTGACCACGATGAGGGAGCCGCTGCTCTCGGTCGCCGATGCGATCGCGGCAGGAGACGATCGCAAGTTTGCCGGCTCCATGCGCGTGCTGACCGACGGCTGCAATGCCTGTCACAGCTCGATGGATCGCGGCTTCATCGCCATCGCCGTGCCGACCGGCGGACAACCGCCCGCCAATCAGGTATTTTCCCCGTCGGGAAACAGCCGGAAGAAATGATGCGGCCGGGGGCTCTTTGCTCCCGGTGCCCGCCTCCTGACGACGCCGTCCGAGACCGGATTGCGTTGCATCAATCCGGGAAACGAGCAGCCCCGTACCTTGGCCTCGCCTGGATATCAGCGACCGCCGAGCCCTTCCATGATCGAACAATCCAGCCCGGCCAAGGTTTTGGCCGAGGCGTTCTGGCAAATGCCAAAGGCCGAGCTTTACCGCGCGCTCGGCTCCGGCCCGGACGGCCTCTCCAAGGGCGAAGCCGCCCGACGGCTGGCGATCCACGGCGCGAACCGCGCCGACGCCTCGCCGAGCCGATCGGCCCTGCGCAAGCTCGGCCAACGTCTGTGGAACCCGCTGATCGCCATGCTGCTGGCGGCTGCGCTCCTCTCCGGGCTGAGCGGCGATATCGGCAGCTTTGCCATCATCGCCACCGTGCTTTCCCTCTCCATCACGCTTGATATCGTTCAGGAGCACCGTGCCGAGCTCACCGCCGAAAGATTGCGGGAATCGGTCGCCATTCAGGCTGACGTCATCAGGGACGGCAGGGATGCGACGATTTCGGTAACGGCACTGGTCCCGGGGGACGTCGTGAAGCTCCGTATCGGGGATTTGATACCGGCCGACGGTATCGTCCTCGATGCGCAGGATCTGCAGGTCAACGAGGCCCTGATGACGGGCGAGCCGTTTCCGGCCTTCAAGACCGACGCTGCCTGCTCCGCTGCATTGCCGGCGGATGCCACCAACGCCCTGTTCGCGGGAACCAGTACCGTCGGCGGCAGCGGCAGGATGTTGGTCGTGACGACTGGAGGCCGGACGCGCTTCGGCGCGATCGCCTCGGCAATGGCCGCCAACGCGCCGCCAACCGCGCTCGAGCAGGGCGTCCGCAGGCTCGGGCTCCTGATCCTTCGGCTGACGCTCTTCCTCACGCTCTTCGTGCTGATGGCTCATCTCGTCGCGCAACGCAACGCGATGGAGTCCTTCCTCTTCGCGATCGCGCTCGCCGTCGGCTTGACACCCGAGCTGCTGCCGATGGTGATGACGGTCACCCTCGCCCGCGGCGCCCTGCGCATGGCGAAGCGGAAAGTCATCGTCAAGCGGTTGTCCGCAATTCACGATCTGGGCGCGATGGACACGCTTTGCGTCGACAAGACCGGCACGCTCACGGAAGCCCGCATCACGCTGCAGGCGCATGTCGATCCCGAGGATCGGGCCAGCGATCGCGTCCTGAGCTTGGCGCGCCTCAACAGCATGTTCCAGGCCGGCATCAAAAGCCCTCTCGACGACGCGATCCTGTCGGCGAGCCGCGACGATCGCGACGGCTGGGTGCGGCTTTCGGAAGTCCCGTTCGACTTCGAACGGCGGTGCCTGTCCGTTCTGGTCGGACGCGACGGCGAACAGACCCTGATCGCCAAAGGGGCTCCGGAATCCATCCTATCTCGCTGCGTGGCCGTGGAGATCGATGGTCTGGCTCATCCGCTCGACGCCGTCTGGCAACGGAAGATGGCCGACATTCAGGCCCGTTATGCCCGCGACGGCTTCCGGCTGCTCGCCGTCGCCATCAGGTCCATACCGGCAGGACAGCAGACGATCGCCGTCGGCGACGAGACCAATCTGACCATGATCGGCTTTTGTGCCTTCGCCGACCCACCGAAGCAGGATGCGGCCGCGGCCATCAAGGCGCTCGGCTCGCTCGGCGTCACCATCAAGATCATTTCCGGCGACCATGGCGCCGTGGTCGCGCACGTGGCGCGATCGGTCGGCCTCAGCGCGGACCGGATCATGACCGGCGCCGAGATTTCCGAGCTGGCCGATGCCGCGCTCATCGCCCGGGTCGACCATATCGACCTGTTTGCCCGGATCGACCCCGACCAGAAGCGGCGGATCATTGCCGCGCTCAGGCATCGCAATCACGTCGTCGGCTTCATGGGAGACGGCGTCAATGACGCCCCCGCGCTTCACGCCGCACATGTCGGCATATCCGTCACCGGCGCGACCGAGGTCGCCCGCGCGGCCGCCGACTTGATCCTGCTGGCGCCGGACCTGTCCGTGCTTGCGGCCGGCGTGCGCGAAGGCCGCAGGACGTTTGCCAACATCCTGAAATATGTCCGGATGGGAACGAGCTCGAATTTCGGCAATATGCTTTCAATGGCCCTGGCCTCGATCGTTCTTCCATTCCTGCCGTTGCTGCCGCTGCAGATCCTGCTGAACAATCTGATCTACGATCTCTCCGAAATCGGCATCCCTTTCGATGACGTCGATCGCGAGGACATTGCGCGGCCCGAATCCTGGGACATGACAAGCATCCTTCGCTTCACCATCGTCATGGGAATGGTGTCGTCCCTGTTCGACGCGATCACCTTCGCCGTTCTTCTCAAGGTGTTCGATGCGGATGCGCCGATGTTTCAAACCGGCTGGTTCCTGGAATCGATAGCGACCCAGATCCTGGTGATCTTCGTGATCCGGTCTCGCAAGCTGCCGTGGCGCGCAAACCGCCCGCACGCCATCTTGATCGCCACGTCCTTGGGCGCCCTGCTTGCCGGCGTGGCGCTTGCACTCGGCCCATGGCGAGGCGCATTCGGCTTTACCGCGCTGCCTGCGGGACTGCTTGCGACGATCATCGCCATCGCCGCGGCCTATCTGATCTCGGCAAGCCTCGCGAAGCGGCTGGCGATCTCGGATCCATAGTGTCTCAAGACGAAGGCGGGGCTCGCCGAACCGCGTCCGGATAGATCTGCTCGCGGTGAACTTCGCGGCCGCTCTCATCAATGATGACGATCTCAAGCTCGGGATGACCGTTCGGCTTCTCCCGGCGTATCCGGTCGGCCAGGTCCTTACCGTGCGCGATGGCGGCACCGTCGCTGACAAGGTCCAGTCCGGCTCTATCGCGGACTGGCACGCCGTCCTTCCTGTCGAAATAATATGTAGGCATGAAATCTTTTCTCGCGTTCCACACGCGGCTCGGTTGACGTCATCGTCCCGGAAAAACGGGGGCTGCCGAGGCCCGGGGGCGGCCGCAGCGAGCTGGAAAGCCGCATCATAAAGGAGCCAGCAGATCAAATCTTGACCCGGATCAACCCGGGAAATCAGCCAGCTCCCAGAAGCGCCCCGCCTCGTCCGGGGGTATCATGACAGGGCGCTGCCAGCGCCGTCATGCGGCAACCGGCTCGCTTTCGCCGCTGCGTTTGCCGAGCAATGGCGCAAACTGCTCGGACGTCACCGTTTCGTTCGCGATCAACAGGTCAACGCCGGCATCGAGGTCTACCCGCCGGTGCTGGAGGATGTCGCGGGCACGGCGGTCGCCCTCCTCGATCAGGTTGCGGACGGCGAGATCGATCTCGCGCCCGGTCGCCTCGGCGGCGCCAACGATCTTGTCCTGGGCCGCGCCAAGAAAGGCCTGCGGCTTGGGTGCATAAGTGCGTTGCCCCACCGTTTCGTCCATGCCGTATTTGGTCACCATCTCGATCGCGACTTCGGTCGCACGCTGAAGATCGTCGGCGGCGCCGGTCGAGATCGCCCCGTCGAAGATCAGACGCTCCGATGCGCGGCCGCCCATCAGCACCGCGATGCGGTTCTTCAGCTCGTCGACCGTCAGCAGGAACCTGTCCTCGGTCGGTCGCTGGATGGTGTACCCCAGCGCACCGATTCCGCGCGGGATGATCGAGACCTTCTGCACGGGGTCGACGCCGGGCAGGCTGGCCGCGACGAGAGCATGACCCATCTCATGATAGGCAACCCTGCGCCGTTCGTCCTTGCTCAGCACCCTGCTCTTCTTCTCGATTCCGGCCACGATCCGCTCGATCGCCGTGACGAAATCGTCGAACGTGACCTCGTCTCCGCTCCGCCTGGTCGCCGCGATTGCGGCTTCGTTGATCAGGTTCGCAAGGTCTGCCCCGGTAAATCCGGTCGTGAGACCAGCTACCTTGTCGAGGTCGACGTCGCTGCTCATGCGGATCTTGTGGGCATGCACCTTCAGAATCGCAACGCGTCCGCCCTTGTCCGGCCGGTCGACCAGGACCTGCCGGTCGAACCGACCTGCACGCAGCAGCGCCGGGTCGAGGATCTCCGGGCGGTTGGTGGCCGCCAGCAGAATGACGCCGGCGCTCGGGTCGAAGCCGTCGAGCTCGGACAGCAGCTGGTTGAGGGTCTGCTCCTTCTCGTCGTAGCCGCCGAACGACAGCGGCCCGCGGCTGCGGCCCAGCGCGTCGAGCTCGTCGACGAAGATGATGCATGGTGCAGCCTTGCGGGCCTGCTCGAACAGATCCCGAACCCGCGCGGCACCGACGCCGACGAACATCTCCACGAATTCCGAGCCGGAGATCGAGAAGAACGGCACGCCGGCCTCTCCCGCCACCGCGCGGGCCAGCAGGGTCTTTCCCGTTCCCGGCGGTCCGACCAGCAGGATACCCTTGGGGACGTGCGCGCCCAAGCGACCATAGCTCTTGGGATCCCTGAGGAACGACACCACTTCCTGCAGCTCGAACTTCGCCTCGTCCACGCCGGCGACGTCCGCGAAGGTGACCTTGATGTCTTTCTCGACGTAGACCTTCGCGCGGGACTTGCCGATCGCCATCAGCCCGCCCAAGCCCTGGCCGCCGCCCATGGAGCGGCCGATCCAGAGCCAGATCACGAAGAAAGCGATGACCGGAAAAATCCAGGACAGCAAGGTCTGCAACGCGCCGCTGCCGGGGACGCCGGTCACGCTGGCGCCCTTTGCCGCGAGCTTCTCGGCAAGGGCCATATCGACCCGCGCGGTCACGAAGGCGGACTTTCCGCTCGGAAGCGGCTCTTTCAATTTGCCTTGAATTGTATCCGGGCCGACGGAGACTTCGGCGATCTTGTCCTGGGCGAGCAGCTGCTCGAATTGGCTGTAGGGAATGGTTTCGATCGTATTGTAGGTCGACAGGCCGAATTGCAGCATGGCGAGCAGCATGCCGCCCGCCAGGATGGCGGCCATTGCGATGCCCTGCTTCCGTGAAACTCGATCGGACTCCACCCTGCTTCTCCCATCGCCGTCGACTGCGGTGCGAACGGTAATGGAGAGCGGCGGCCACCGCTTGATTCAGCTCAACGTCGGGGGAAGTCCAGCCGCCAACCGCCGTCGTCCGATCGAGCGAGATCTGGGCTCTGCTTCCTAGGGCCGCAGATCCATGTCGATCCGCACGAAGTCGCCGCGATAGGTGACTTCGCCGAGATAGATCACGGTACGGTCCGCGGTCGTGAAGATGCGGCGGACTTCGGCCACCGGCGAATTCAGCGGCACGCGCAGCAGCCGCGCCGCCTCGATATCCGCAGTGCCGATCGTCAAGGTCTGGCGCGCGCTGGCGATGGCGGGATCCCTGAGATCGCTCAGGATCGGGATCACGGTCTCGTTACGAAAACGCTTCGGCGACCTGCGGAAGATCTTCTCGTCGAGATAGATGGAAATGACGCAATATGGCTGTTTCTCGCGCGAATGCAGCCGACGCATGAAGACGTATTTTTCCGCCGGCTTGCCGTCCCCGGGAAGCAGCGGTGCATCGCTGCGGCTTTCCGAGATGTTGATGATCTCGGGCGAGGTGTCGCGGTACATGTCGGCAAGATCCGAGAGCGTGGTCTCGACCTTGAGCCAGCGATCCTGCCGCACGGTCCCGGTAACGAAGGTGCCGCGGCCCTGCTGTGCCTCGATCACGCCGTCGCGTGCGAGCAACTCCACCGCCTGCCTGATCGTGACGCGCGACACACCGAACTCGGCGGCCAGCTCCTCGTTGGCCGGCAGCCGAAAACCCTGAGTCCAGACGCCGCGTGCGATCCGCTGCCGGAAGATGTCGGCGATCTGCGCGTATTTGGGGACGTGACTATCGGAACTCAATTCCATCTCGTCCTCCGAAATTCAGGCCCAGCGATCACGCCATGACCAGCGCGGCACCGCGTTCGCCGATCATCAGGCTGGTCGCATTCGTGTTGGCCGAGGTGATCTGCGGCATCACCGAGGCGTCGATCACGCGCAGCCGCTCGACACCGCGCACCCGTAGCTGCGGATCGAGCACGGCCTGCGCGTCCCGCCCCATGCGGCAGGTGCCGACACAGTGAAACACCGTGCCCCCCGTGTTGCGCGCAAAATCCCACAGCCCGGCGTCATCCCTTGCCGCTTCGCCCGGCACCATCTCGACATCCCAGAGCGGGCGAAAGGCCTTCTGCTGATAAATCTCGCGCAGAATCTTCAGACCCGCAACAATGGTCTTGCGATCGATCTCCTCGGCGAAATAATTCGGCACGATGCGCGGCTGCTCGAACGGGTCAATCGAGCTGATCGCAAGCTGGCCGCGCGACTTGCCATGGCACTGCCAGACCGAGGCGGTGAAGCCGGAATAGCTGTGCAGGGGCTCGCCAGGCTTGTCGACCGAGAGCGGCATCACGTTGAACTGCACGTCCGGCCTCCCGCCAACCGCGTATTCCGTGCAGGCT
Source organism: Bradyrhizobium dasycarpum (assembly GCF_042019905.1). Lineage (NCBI taxonomy): Bacteria > Pseudomonadati > Pseudomonadota > Alphaproteobacteria > Hyphomicrobiales > Nitrobacteraceae > Bradyrhizobium > Bradyrhizobium dasycarpum. Next base: position 6,715,271 of record NZ_CP169574.1, on the reverse strand, counting down.
GCGCCGCCCACCTGCCCCGCGCCGACCGTCAACGGGCCGCTGCCTGCCAGCATCCATTGCAGCCCCATCCTCGCCAGCGCGACGGGATTGCGGACCTGATCGTTGAGCGAAATTCGTTCCTTCAGGCGGACGATCAGCCGGGCCTGGTAGTGGTCCTGGAGATTGGCACCGACCTCAGGAGAATCGGCAACCACGGCAATGCCGAGCTTGCGCAGCAGGTCGGCCGGACCGACGCCTGAAAGCTGGAGGATCTGCGGGGATTGCAGCGCGCCGCCGGACAGGATGATCTCACGATCAGCCATCGCACTGTGGACCTGCCCCTTGCTGATCCACTCGACACCGGTCGCGACGCGACCGTTGAAAACGACCCTGCTGACTTGCGCATGGGTGATGATGGTGAGATTGGGACGGCCGGCGATGGGGCGCAGAAACGCAGAGGCGGAGCTGGTCCGCCAGTGCCGGCCGATGCCGAGCTGGTAGGTGCCGACGCCCAGCGTGGTGGCGCCGTTGAAGTCGGGATTGCGCGGCAGGCCGAACTGCACACCCGCCTCGACCCAGGCCTTCGAGGCCGGATTGTCATTGCGAAGGTCGGAGACCTCGAACTCCCCGAGCCCGCCGTGAAACTGGCTCTCGCCGCCGCGATAGCGTTCGTAGCGCCGAAAATACGGCAGAAGCTCGCGATAGCTCCAGCCGTTGGCACCGAGGCGTTCCCAATCGTCAAAGTCCTCGTGCTGGCCGCGAATGAAGATCAGACCGTTGATCGACGAGGAGCCCCCGAGCACGCGGCCGCGCGGCCAGACAATGGCGCGGCCGCCGCTCCCTTCCGAGGGCTCGGTCCTGAACAGGCGCGAGAATCGCTCGTTGTAGATGGTCCGGTAGTAGCCGACCGGAAGTTTCAGCCAGAAATTCCGGTCCGGTCCGCCGGCCTCCAGCAACAGAACGCGGCAAGATGGATCGGCCGACAGCCGGTTCGCAACGACGCAGCCGGCCGAGCCCGCGCCGACGATGATGTAGTCGTAGCCGCGAGCTGGCATCAGATGGTCCGGTATTGCGCGATGGAAGCGAGATCGGGCGTGATGCCGAGACCCGCCTCGTCACCGAGCTCGATCATGCCGTCGCGGACATCGAGCACGGGACCACAAAAGCGGTCGCGCAACGGGTTCTCGTTGCAGTCGACTTCGAGCAGCCCGTCGCCGCCGACGCCGGCGAGGAGATGCGCGGATGCCAGAAGACCGATGCCGGCGCCAAGATAGTGCGGACAGAACATCTTTCCCGACGCCAGGATGTCGCGGGCAATGCTGGTGCAGGCCGACAGCCCGCCCCATTTGGCGATGTCGGGCTGGACGACGCGGAGAATCGGCTCACGCAGCACCTCGGCAAAGCCGGCGTGGCTCGCAATGTTCTCGCCGGCTGCGAGCGGAAAGCGAATGGCCTCGTACAGCTGTTGCCATTCTTGCCGGGGGCGATCAGCACGGATCGGCTCTTCGAGCCAGGCAAGACCGAAGCGCTCGAGCTGCGGTGCAAGCTCCAGTGCCTGCGCCATGGTCCAGCCCTGGTTCACGTCGGCAGCAAGCAGGCCTTCGCCCACAAGACGGCGCAGCGCGCCGAGATTGGCGCGGTCAGCTGCCGGATCGAAGCCGATCTTCAGCTTCAACGCACGGTATCCGCGGCCAAGGGCTGCTTCAGCCGTCCGTTCGGACCCGACCGGATTGATGCCACTGGCGTAGACCTTGATCTTGCGCGTCGCGCCGCCGAGCAGCGTCCACAACGCAACATTCCGGCGCCGCGCGTAGAGATCCCAGACCGCGAGATCGATGCCGGCGATCGATTGCGCAAACGGGCCGGCCTCTCCGGACTGCAGCGCCAGCACCGAGATTCCCTGTGTCAGGCGCTCGAACGCGGCAGACGGCTCGGGCGCATTGAATCCGATCAAAGCCGGCGCAAGCACCTCGTTGACGAGCCGGACACGATGCTCGGCACCGGGTGCCGGAAAATTGCACCACGCTTCGCCCCAGCCGATGTTTCCGTCGGTGTCTTCAACGCGGACGAAGACGGCAGGCCGATCCGCCATCCGCCCGAAGGACGTGATGACCGGCGTGGTCAGCGGGTAGCGATAGCCAAAGGCCTGGACGCTTCGGATGGTGAAAGGCGAGGAAGTCATGCGGGAAAGCCTGCGACGCCTCCGATCAAAGGCACCACTTGTATGGTCATCCTATTTATAATATGACTTCCGAAAACATCAATCGCAATCTGGGTGGACGCGTCGAATGAACGGAGCTGGCCTGAGACGTCTTGGTCTCGGATTGATACCGTGGATCGGCGCAATCCTGCTCTGGTACGCCGTGCGCTGGAGCGGCTTCGTCAACGTCTCGCTGATCCCCGCGCCGCACCAGGTCGCCGCAAAGTTCTTCGAGCTTCTCACCAGGGAAGGGCTGCTGATCGACATCTTCGCCTCGACGCGGCGCGTCTTTCTCGGCGTGGCGCTCGGCATACTCGTGGCCGTGCCGGTCGGGTTTCTGCTCGGGTGGTATCGCCCCGCCCGCACCTTTGCCGATCCCATGATCAACTTTTTTCGCGCGCTGCCGCCGATCGCTCTGATCCCGCTGGTGATCGTCTATTTCGGCGTCGACGAGCTCGCAAAGCTCGTCATCCTGTTCTACGCCTCCTTTTTTCTCCGGGGTGATCGTGATGTATGAGGGCGTGTCGCAGATCACGCCGCTCTACATCCGCGTGGCGCAGACGCTCGGAGCGAACCAGGCCGAGATCTTTCACAAGGTCATCATTCCCCTCACTGTCCCGCACATCCTCACGGCGTTGCGCGTGGCGTTGGGCGTGGCCTGGGCGACGCTGGTCGCATCCGAGCTGATCGCCGCACAGCGCGGGCTCGGCGCCATGATCCAGAATGCCTCGACCTACTTCCTGCTCGACGTCATCTATGTCGGCATCATCTGCATCGGCTTGATCGCGCTGATCATGGACTTGATCCTGCGCAAGATCACCGCGCGGCTGCTAGTCTGGCAGGATCGGGCCATCGCATGACCAAGCGCGCGCAGTTCGACAAGGTATCGCTGTCTTTCGAGACTGCGAAGGGCCGTCTCCAGGTGGTCGAGGACGTCAGCTACGACATCAACGACGGCGACTTCATTGCGGTGATCGGCCCATCCGGCTGCGGCAAAACCACGATGATGAGCATGCTCGCCGGTTTCCAGAAGCCGACGACCGGCAAGGTCCTGTTCGACGGACGTCCCGTCGCCGGCCCCGGCCCCGAGCGCGGCGTCATCTTCCAGGAATATGGCGTATTCCCGTGGTTGACGGTGAAGCAGAACATCGCCTTCGGCCTGACCCTCAACGCCAACCGCGTTGCGACCGCCGAGCGCGAGGCGATCTGCGATCACTATCTCGGCCTGATGGGCCTGTCCGACTTCGCCAATTCCTATCCGAAGCACCTGTCCGGCGGCATGCGGCAACGGCTCGCGATCGCGCGGGCTTATGCGGTGAAGCCGCAATTCCTGCTGATGGACGAGCCGTTCGGCGCGCTCGACGCCCAGACCCGATCCAACATGCAGAACCTGCTGCTCAAGGTGCTGGAAACCGAAGGCAAGACCGTCATGCTGATCACCCATTCCGTCGAGGAGGCGATCTACCTCGCCTCCCGCATCGTGGTGGTGACGGCGCGGCCGGCGCGGATCAAGCAAATCATCGACGTTCCCTTCGCCTATCCGCGCGACGAGTCGATCCAGGAGCGGCCGGAATTCGCCGAGCTGCGAAGCCATATCAGGCAGCTCGTGATGGACGAATATCGTGCCCAGCAGGCGCAGATGCGCCCGGTCTCATTCTCGGAATAACAAGCAGGACGGAGGACACATCATGGATCGGCGGCAATTTCTGAGCACGACGGCAGGCCTTGCACTCGGCACCTTCACGGCCGCAGCACCCGCGATCGCGCAGGCAAGAACGAAGGTTCGCGTCGGCTATCTCCACACCGTCGCCGTCGACGGTCAGATCTGGACCGGCATGGATCGCGGCTCCTTCGAGAAGCAGGGCCTCGATCTCGAGCTGCGGCAGTTCAACACCGGCCTGGAGATCTTTCAGGCCCTGATCGGCGGCAGCCTCGATGTGCTGTCGACCGGCGCCGTGCTTTCGAACTTTCCGGCCCGCGGCCAGGGCAAGGTCTTCCTGATCAACGACATCGAGGTCGCGACCGCTCAGCTCTGGGTGCGTGGCGACCAAGGCATCAAATCGTTCGAGGATCTGAAGGGCAAGCGCATCGCGACCGCGACCGGCACGACCGCGCACGTATTCTTGGATACCGCGCTCCGTGCCAACAAGGTCGATCCGAAGGAGGTCGAGCTCGTCAACCAGACCATGCCTGCCGCCGTGACCGCCTTCATTTCCGGCGCGGTGCCGGCCGTCGCGCTTTGGGTCCCCTTCAACGTCACGGTCCGCGACAAGGTGCCCGGCGCGGTCAAGCTCGCCGACGCCTCCGCCTATTACCCGAAAGCCGCGATCATCGGCGGTTGGGCGGCCGCCAACGACTATTACGAGCGCAACAAGGAGACGCTGGCGAAGCTGATCCTTGGCTGGGCGGATGCCAACGATTACATCGTTGCAAACAGCGTCGAGGCCATGGAGAAGCTGCAGAAGGGCCATTACAGCCAGACGCCGCTGGCCGATATCACCGAATCGTTCAAGGCCCAGAAGATGTTCACGTCCAAGGAATGGAAGCGCATGTACTCGGACGGGACCGTGACCAATTGGCTGCAGCAATCGACGGACTTCTTCATGGCCAATGCCGGCATCAAGGACTTCACGCCTGCCAGCAAGTATTTCGATCCGAGCATATATTTGAAAACGATTGCGTGAGCGATCTGCCGTCAGCGTGTCGGGGCAAGAACGTCGGCCGCGTAGAAACTATTGCATTGAATCGCAGTCAGCGATGCACAACTCGGTCTATCCGCGTTCCGCGGCAGCGTCCCGTTCTCTTGACGATCGCATGCGGCCCAGCACCCGGCCAACATGAGGATCCACATCGACTTCAGCCCTTCGATGGGAACGCGGCGCAGCTGCCCCAATTCGCTGCCGATGACATGAAAAGAAGAAGAAGATGCCGGCCATGTCAGGCGGCATCGAGGAGGCGGCGCAGTCGGACCGCCTTCCAGACCTTTGGCCTCCCGAGACGAGCAGCAATCCGCTAGCTGTAAAAAATACCTCCGTCCACATTGAGGGCCTGGCCGGTCACGAACGCGGAATCATCCGATGCAAAGAATGCCACGGGACCGACGACATCCTCCGGCTGTCCAAGCCGATGCAAGTCCGTGACCTTTTCGAAATACGCGACGCGCTCGGGATCACGAAGATTGTTCATCCCCATCTCGGTCACGATGATGCCCGGGCAAACGGCGTTGACCGTGATGCCGAAGCCGCCGAACTCCATGGACGAAACCCGCGTGAAGCCGACCACGGCCGACTTCGATGCAGCGTAGTGGGACTGTCCCGGGCCGCCCGTTCGCGCCGCAAGCGAGGCGATATTGACGATCCGCCCGTATTTACGCTCCTTCATGTGTGGCACCACGGCCTGAGTCATCTGGAACACGCCGCGCGTGTTCACGGCGAAGGTCTGGTCCCATGTCTCGGTCGTCAGCTCGTCGATCGTCGCCAGTCGGAGGATGCCGGCGTTGTTGACGAGGACGTCGATGTGTCCCAGCCCCTGCAGGGCTTCCGCCACGACCCGCCTGCAATCCCCGAGATCGCTGACGTCGCCAAGCACCGGGATACAACGACCACCGAGCGCGCCGATCTCGGCGACGGTCTCAAGCAGAACTTTCTCCTGAGGCGCGATGTCGGTCAGCGCGAGATCATAGCCGCGCCTGGCAAGACCCATGGCGATTGCTCGGCCAATACCGCGGCTTGCTCCCGTAACGATTGCATGTCGGGCCATGTTATTTTCCCCTATCGGTAGGATTGACGTCTTGATGATGTGATCGGCTCACGCCTGAGCGGGCTTGCGCACGGGAAGCGAGTTCATCGCCTTCACGGTCTCCTCGAATGACACGAGGTTGGCGCCGGAGCCGAGACCCGTCGCGACAATTGCGGATGTCGCCGTCGCAAGCCTGGCGCAGTCCAGCAAATCCCAGCCGCGCACGAGACCCGCGATGAAGCCGCCGGTGTAGGAATCGCCGCATCCCGACGTATCACGAACCTTCACCTCGAAGGCAGGTACGGTGAACTGACGTCCGTCGCGCGTCATCACGAACGAGCCGTCGGCGCCCATGGAGATGGCGCAGGCTCCGGCTCCCTTCTCGATGAAGAAACGCGCGCATGCGGCCGGATCCGCGGTTCCAACCATCGCATGGGTCTCGTCAATGCTTGGCATGAAGAAGTCGACATAAGGCATCAGAGGCTCGACCAGTGCCAACGTCTCACCGCGAGCCTGGATCAGGTCGAGCGTCGTCGTGCAGCCGGCCGCCTTCGCATCGCGCAGCAATGCGACGGACGGCGCGCCGTCCATCGCCAGCAGGGATCCTACCCCACCGAGATGCAGAATCTTGCTGCGGCAAGCGGCCTCTTGCACTTGTGGTGCGATACGCCAGCGGGCGGACGCGCCCCTTGCGTGCATGACCGGACGCGAGCCGTCGGGCCGGATCGGTAGGATCGTGGCCGAGGTCGGACTGCCGGCCATCCGCTCCATGAGAGAGATGTCGATCCCCTCACGCTGCAGCGCATTCAGCATCCAGTCGGCCTTCTCGTCGGAGCCGACCGCGCCGACCGCGAGCGCCTTGAGACCGAGACGCGCGCATGGAACGACCGTTCCGCCGGCAGTGCCCGCGACCGCGAGCCGAATTTCCTCGATCAGCAAGCGGCCGCCGCCGGGCGGAATCTCGGTCACCGGGACGCCAAGAATGTCCAGAATGTAAGTGCCGCAGACGCTGACGTCGTGAGAGTGAGCCATGATTTCTCGCAGGATGGTGGTTTGATCGTGAGCTAGCTCGGACGCTGGGGAAGCTTGGCCGTGCCCTCGCTGTCGCGCAGGCCGTACTGCCCCCATCGCTTCAGGATGCTGTCGATTTCCTCGTCCGGCAGCAGCGGAGGAGCGCCGAGCTGAAGACAGCCGTGATACTGCTTGGCGAGCACCTCGACCTCGACCGCGAGCCACAAGGCCTTGCGCAGATTGGGCCCGACGGCGATCAGCCCGTGATGCGCGAGCAGGCAGGCGCGGCGATAGCGGAGCGCGTTCAGCGCCGCCTGCGACAGCTCGGCCGTGCCGTATTGAGCATAGGGCGCGCAGGGAATGTCGTTCCCGCCGGCGGCGGCGATCATGTAGTGAATCGCGGGGATCGGGCGATTCATGATCGCGATGATGGTGCAGAAGACCGGATGGGCGTGAACCACGGCGCCGACCTCCGGCTTCGACTTCAGGATGTCGAGGTGAAAGCGCCATTCCGTCGACGGAACGTTGCCGGCCGGCGCGCTCCACGAGCCGTCCCACTTCATGGCCACGATGTCCTCGGGCCTCATGCGGTCGTAGGGAAGACCGGACGGCGTCAGCAGCATGCCGTCGTCGGTCCGGACGCTGATGTTTCCGGACGTTCCCTGGTTGATGCCTTGCGCCGCCATCTCGCGGCAGGCATCGATGATGGATTGACGAAGTTCGAGCTCTGCTTCACGGCCGGTCATACCCTGCTCCCACCCTCGTTCATGCGCTTGCTCCGAGCTGGACCTGACGGTCGACCAACAGCCAGGTGGCTCGTGCGGTCGCCAGCACCTCCTGCTCCGCGTCGAGCAAGGCGCTCTCGGCAAAGAGCTTGCGGCCTTCCCGCCCGGTCGGCCACGCCACCACCACACATCGATCTTCCGGGCGCGGCCGGCGCTTGATCCGTGCGGCCATGCGTCCGAGCAGGGCCGTCTCGTCACCGTTCAGTCCGAGGTAACGGGCGGCCACGCTGCAATAGCCGGTCGGGCAGTCGAGAGCGGCCCAGACGAACTCGGGCGCGACATAGCCGTCATCGCCGGACAGGCTGCCGTGAGGGACCCAGGAGGCCGCGAACACGACGGGCCTGCCCGGGACGGTGCCCGGCTGCAGCGGACCGGCGAAGATCCGCAGACCATCGCCATGGCCGCGTGCGGGGCCGCAGACGAAGCATCCCGGAAGGTTGTGGGTCTGCTCGTCATAGGGCGTTCTGGCGGCTGCCTCTTCAGCCGCCTCGTAGCTCACCCTGGGAATGTCCGACATGTCGACGCCTGCTGCACGCGCCGTCGCGAGCAGCTTGCCGTTGTCGCGCAACTCGATCCCGCCGTCGGTCCCTGTCAGCACCTCGAGCGGCCGCTCCAATGGCGGCGGGGCACGCAACGTCACTTCGGCGTCTCCGGCGACGTGCCTTGCGAGACATCCGCACACATAGCCGCCGTTGCCGGAATTGGGCGGGCCCCGGAAGCGCCTGTCGATGACCAGCGGTGCCATTGCAGTCCTCGTTCGCGGCTTCAGCGTCCCATCGCGAAGAACTCGTCGTTCGGACGCATGCTGGTGACGTTGGCGAGGCGGTTCGACATGCCGAAGAAGGCCGCGATGGCCGCAATGTCCCAGACGTCTTCCTCGGTGAATCCGTGTCCCTTGAGATCGACGATGTCGGAATCGTCCACCTCATAGGCGCGTGCCGAGACCTTCATCGCGAAATCGAGCATCGCCCTTTGCCGGGGAGTGATATCGGCCTTGCGGTAATTGACGGCGACCTGGTCCGCGATCAGCGGATTCTTCGCGCGCACGCGCAGGATGGCGCCGTGCGCGACGACGCAATACTGACATTGATTGGCGGCGCTGGTCGCGACCACGATCATCTCGCGTTCGGCCTTGGTGATCGGCCCGGGCTTGTCCATCAGAGCATCGTGATAGGCGAAGAACGCCCGGAACTCGTCAGGACGATGCGCCAGTGTCAGGAAGACGTTGGGGACGAAGCCGGATTTCTCCTGAACCGCCTCGATCCGCGAGCGGATATCCTGCGGCAGCGTTGCGATATCGGGGACGGGAAAGCGGCTGATGGCGGGCGCAGACATGTTGCAAGCTCCTGTTAGACTGCCGCGAGCGCGACGAGCGTTTCCTGATAGGCCTCGAACGCATCGCGCCGATCGGCGGCGTGCGGCTCGACTCGCACGAGGCAGGTATGGGCCGAGCAGCCCTGGCCGAATTGAGAGGTGCCGATATCGAGCGTGAGCACGTTCGGATTGCCGGCGACCTCGAGGCCGCTATTGCCTGCTGGCGTGAACCAGGCGCCGGTCGGAAGCACCAGCACGCCTCGACGGACCATGTCAGTGACCTCCGCCGTCGCAAGGCACTCCCCGCGGCCGTTCCAGATGCGGATCGTCCGGCCGTCTTCGATGCCGAGAGCAGCCGCGTCGTCAGGATGAAGCCGAGCCTGTTCACGGCCGTTGCGCTTCATCGCCCGGCTCGACGCGCCGGTTTCGAGCTGACTGTGAAGGCGACCGGCCGGCTGATGGGACACCAGGTGCATCTGGCCGGCGTCGGCGGCGTTGCCGAGCCATTCAGCCGGCTCGATCCACGCGGGATGCGGGCGGCAGTCGGCATAGTCCAGCCTGGCCAGAGTCTCGCTGCCGAGCACGATCTTTCCGCTCTCGGTCTTGAGCGCGTGCGCCTCCGGCTTGCTTCGAAAGTCGGCCAAGTACGTATGGTCTGACTCGACCGGGCAGCGGGCATAGCCGGCGTTCCAGAACGCGTCGAAATCCGGCATCTCGAAGTCGAAGCGCTGCGAGGCGTCGCTGCGGCAGGCTTCGTAGAGATGCCGGACCCAGCTCATTTCATCCCGGCCTTCGTTGAACCGATCGGCCACCCCGAGCTTGCCTGCGATCGCGTCGAAGATCGCGAAGTCGGAGCGGGATTCGCCCAGCGGCTCGATGGCCTGCTTCATTGCCAGGATGAAATCGGAGCGCCTGTTGCCGGCAAGATCGTTGCGCTCGATCGACGTGGTTGCCGGCAGCACGATGTCGGCCCGCTGGGCCGTCGCGGTGAACATCGGGTCCTGCACGATGATCGTTTCGGGCCTCGTCCAGGCTTCCGACAGCCGGTTGAGGTCCTGATGATGGTGATAGGGATTGCCGCCCGCCCAATAGACCAGCCGCGTATCCGGATAGGTGCGGATCTCGCCTTCATAGCTGAACGGCCTGCCGGGATTGAGCAGCATGTCGCTGATGCGTGCCACCGGAATGAAGCTGTCGATCGGCCTTGTCAGCTGCGAAATGGCCGGAGAGCGGCCCAGATTGAGCGGTGCCCCCACGCCCCCCAGCGAAGCGTAGCCGTAGCCGACGCCGCCGCCAGGCAACCCGATCTGGCCGACGACCGATGCAAGTCCGAGCGCCGCCCAGAACGGCTGTTCGCCGTGATGGGCGCGCTGCAGGCTCCAGCTCACGGTCAGCATGCTGCGCGTGTCGACCAGGCGGCTTGCCAGCCTCGCGATCCTGTCGGCATCGAGGCCGCAGATGCCGGCGGCCCACGCGGCCTCCTTGCGCACGCCATCCGTTTTACCTTCCAGATAGCGAAGCAGGCGATCCGCGCCGCTGGTGCAGCGCGCGAGGAAATCCCTGTCGTGCCGGCCCGCTTTCACGATCTCGCCGGCAAGCCCGAGCATCAGCGCCGTGTCCGTGTTCGGCCGGATCGGCCACCACTCGGCGTTGATCCAGTCGGGTAGATCATCCTTCAGCGGCGAGACGTGGATGATCTTGACGCCACGTTCGACGATCTGCCTGAGATAGGTTTCGAGCCGATGGCTGCCAATTCCTCCGGCCTCGTTTTGCGCGGTTCGCGGCGAGAGAGCACCGAATACCACGAGCGTCTCGGTGTGCTGCGCGATGGTGTCGAGCGTATTGGCGCGGCCGCCGCATGCGTCGTCGCTGCCCAGCGTGTGGCGCAGGATCACGGGGCCTGCCGCGATCGAATAGGTGTCGACGTGCCTGGTGAAGCCGCCCACCAGATTGAGCATGCGCTTCAGAAGCGAAGACGCATGATGCAGGCGGCCGGAATTGGTCCAGCCATAGGAGCCGGCGAAGATCGACGCGTTTCCGAACGTGCCGGCCACGCGGCGCACTTCGTCGGCGACCAGCGTCGTCGCCTCGTCCCAGCTCACCGGCACGAATTTCTCGCGGCCGCGGCCCCGCCGGTCGCTCTTTTCGCGCTTGTCGAGCCAGCCCGAGCGGACCATCGGCCGCAGCACGCGCCGCTCGGGGTTGGCCCATTCGGCAATGGAATGGATGATCGGGGAAGGCGCCGGATCGTGCTCGAACGGTTCGACACCGAGGATGCGGCCGTCCTCGACGAGGATCGTGTACGCACCCCAATGGCTGCAATGCGGAATCCGCTTGATCCCGCTCATGCGTCGACGCCTACGAGATCGCGCCGCATCTGCGCGGCGAATTCGGGATAGGTCTCGGCGAGTTCGTCGAACACGCGGCCGCGGAGCAACTCCAGCGTCGATCGGTCTGGCAGCGGGGTCTGCCGCGGCTCGGCGTCATGCGTAAACTGAAAGCCGGTCGCCTGCTTGATCTCGGCAAGATCGTGCCCGGGATGGACGCTTTCCAGGTCGAACCCGGGCCGTGTCTTGTCGAATCGAAAGAGGCCCTTGCCGGTCAGGAGAGCAACGGGGCCGCCGCTGCGAAACACTCCCTCGGGGCTGACCCCGGGGGCACTGATGAAGTCCACGTGCTCGACGAAGACGCGCGGCGTATGCTCTTCGCGGAACAGGATGACCCGCGGCACGACAAAGTAGAGATAGGCCGACCCGAACGAGCCGGGCCAGCGCACGCTGGAGCGCGGATAATCGCCGGTGCCGACGAGGTTCACGTTGCCGAGGCCGTCGATCTGGCCGCCACCGAGGAAGAACGCATCGATCCGGCCCTGACCTGCACAATCGAACAGCTCGGCCGAGCCGTTGGTGAAGAAATTATGCTCGACAGAGCCGAGGATGGAGATGCGTGGACCGACGGCGCCGCCCGCTTCCTTCAGGGCACGCAACAGCATCGCGCCGGCGGCAGGAATCGGAGAGGAGGCGCCTACGGCGACATGCCTGACCCCGTCGAGCAGCCGCGCGATCGTGCAAATCAGCACTTCGCGAGGGAGAATTTCGGCCATCACGCGGGCTCCATCTGCGCCTGCGCCATGTAGGCCGAGAACCCGTCCGCCGTCCGCGCGGCCTTCGCATAGCGCGCGATCTCCGCGCTGTCGGCCGGATACTCGCCCCACAGACCGTAGGGCCATGCGCCCTTCGGCGCGCACGCGACTGCGGTAACGTAGATTGCCGGCAGCACGCCGGCAGCGCTCATCTCATCGGCGAGCAGATTCTGCTCGACGATCTGCTCCACCGTGACGAGAACCGTCTGCGAAGCGTAAGCCATGGCGGCAAGCTCGCGTCGACGGCCGACCCAGATATTGCCGAAGCGATCGGCCATCGGCACGTGGAAGATCGTGACGTCCGGCGTGATGGCCGGGATCAGCACGATCGGATCGCCGCCGTCCGCCAGCGGATTGTCGATGACGCGCCAATCGTCGCGATGGCGGAGCAGATCCGTTCCGATCAGCCCCCGGAGCGGCATGAAGGGACTGCCCTTCTGCGCCGCCATCAGGCCGGCATGAATGGCAGGGCACGTCGCGTCCTTCAATCGAACGGCGCCCTCCTTGACCGCAGCGTTGAACCGGGGCGCTGTACCGGCTTCGCCCAGCGAGACGGCGCTGGTCTCCACGGTCCGGACCAGACCGGCGCCGACAAGCTGGTCGACCTGCAATCCGCCGGTTGGCACGCAAACGAGATCGAGATTGCCCGCGCCATGCTCGATGATGGGCCGCGTCATCGCCATGGAGACGCCGGCGTAGTCGACCGGGAGCGCTACGCGCATGCCCGGCTCGATGTGCTTCGCCATTGCGCGAGGTTCGCTCAACACCATCATCCTCCCGTCTTGTTCTATATTGTAGAACGCTATTCCACGTTTATGTTAGGCGGATCCGGACAACACTGTCAATCTGACTTGGTCGGCGAAGCCCTTATCTACAGGGGATCTCACCTCCTCACGGACCGCAGCGAGGCTGCCCTTGCCCCGCGAGCGGTCGGCCCGACTTGACAAGACGGCGCGCTGCGCCAACAATAATTGGAATAGCGTTCTACAATATAGAACAGCCTTGGGAGGAGAGAATGGGTGAGCCCGCGGCTCTGCGCGCAATGCGCTCCGGCGATGCGAATGTTGGAACGTCGCCGACCGGCCGCCTCCGGGACCGCGGCGCCATCGGATCGAGCATCGCCGTCCGCGACGCGGTGAAAACCTACGGCAGCTTCCATGCCGTCGACCGCATCAGCATCGACATCGAGCCGGGCGAATTCATTACGCTGCTTGGCCCCTCCGGCAGCGGAAAGACCACGCTGCTCAACCTCGTCGCCGGATTCCAAAGCCTCGACAGCGGCGAGATCCTCGTCGACGGCAAGCCTGTCCACAACGTTCCGACGCACAAGCGCGGCTTCGGCATGGTGTTCCAGAGCTACGCGCTGTTTCCGAACATGACGGTCAGCCAGAACGTCGCGTTTCCACTTCGCATGGCCGGTGTCGATCGCGCGACTGCCGAGCGACGCGTCGCCGAAACGCTGGAGATCATGCGGCTGACGGAGCATGCGGCGAAGTCTCCTTCGCAGATGTCGGGCGGGCAGCAGCAGCGCGTCGCGATCGCCCGCGCGATCGTCAGGAGGCCCAAGGTCGTGCTGATGGACGAACCGCTCAGCGCCCTTGACCGGCGGCTGCGCGAGCAGATCCAGATCGAGATCCGCGACCTTCACCGGACCATCGGCAGCACGATCCTGTTCGTCACCCATGACCAGGGCGAAGCCCTGACGATGAGCGACCGCATCGCGGTACTCAACGCCGGCAAGATCGTTCAAATCGGCCGCCCGCTGGACATCTATCGGCACCCGATCGATCGCTTCGTCGCCTCGTTCGTCGGCGAGAGCAATCTGATCGAGGCTGAGATCTGCAGAAGCGCGGATCGACGCTGACGATGAAGAACCGTGCAGGATACGTGTTCAACGCCGAAAGCCGGGACACGATCGACGTCGGGCGCGCAACGGTGCTCGTGCGTCCGGAACGCATCGCCGTGTCGAACGAGCCGACCGCGAACTCCGCGCCCGTCAGCGTCACGTCTGCGATCTTCCTCGGCGAGATCCTGCGGATCGAGGCGCAAATGGAGGGTGGAGATCCGCTCCTGATCCGGTGCACCGACATGGCCGACCGGCCGTTGCCGAACGTCGGGGACCGTCTTCACGTGAGCTGGGGCGCCGCGGACTGTTGGGTGCTTGCATGACCTCGGCATCGATCAGCGCCCAGGCGGACCGTCCGGCGGATCTCGATCTCGTGAGGAGGTTGAAGGATCCGGCGCTGCTGCTCCTGCCTGCGCTCGCGTTTCTGGCGTTCATCTATCTCCTGCCCCTGATCGATCTCATCCGGATCAGCGTGAGCGGGCCGTCTTGGACGTCCTACTTCGAGCGGGTATTCGCGATACCGCTCTATTGGGATTCGCTTGTCCGCACGATGCAGATCTCGGTCACCGTCGCGTGCCTGTGCCTGCTGTTCGGATATCCGACGGCGCTGCTCATTCACCGCAGTCGCGGCGTTGCCCAGGCCCTGATCGCGACCGCGATCGTGCTGCCCTATTTCATCGCCATCCTGATCCGGACCTACGCCTGGATGGTCCTGCTCGGACGCAACGGCCCGGTCAACAAGATGCTGGTTTCGATCGGCATACTGAGCGAGCCCGTGCAGCTGCTCTTCAATCGCGGCACGGTGCTTCTCGGCATGACCGCGGTGCTTCTGCCGCTGATGGTGCTGACGATCTATTCCAGCGTGGCGCGGCTTGATCAAAGCCTGACCCGCGCGGCGCTGGCCAGCGGTGCCGGGCCCATTGCGGCGTTCTGGCGCGTGATGCTGCCACTGACCTTGCCCGGCATGGGCGCCGGCTTCCTGCTCGTCTTCGTCGCCGCGATCGGGTTCTTCATTACGCCGACCCTGCTCGGCGGACCCGGCGACCAGATGTTTGCCATGCATATCACCCAGCAGGCGGACTCGGTCACCTCGGAGGGCTTCCTGCAGGCGTTGGGTGTGGTGCTGTTGACGATCACATTGGCCGTGGTCGCGTTGGCCGGACGCTTCCTCGGATTCGAGTTCATCTGGGGCGGCCGCAAGCTGACGGAGGCTACACCGAGGACGATAGACCGCCACGCCGTCGATGCCGGCCGCCGCACTCTCGGCGCCTCGGCTGCCGACGCGATCGGTTGGCCGCTTCTGAGGCTGTTCGGGCGGCTGCCGGCGAGCTTCGGGACCTGGACAGTTCGCCTCATGGGCGGACTGGTCATCGCCATCCTCATCCTGCCGATCATCGTGGTGATGATCATTTCCTTCAGCAGCGCAAGCTATCTGACCTTCCCGCCGCCAGGCTTCTCGTTTCGCTGGTACGAGCAGTTCTTCTCCGATTCGAACTGGATGCGGGCGTTCTGGACGTCCTTGGTGGTCGCGGCGATGTCCGCCGGAATTGCGATCGTGCTGGGCGCGTCCGCCGCCCTCGGCATCGTCAGGAGCAGCATTCGCGGCAAATCTGCCATCATGCTGCTGCTCGTAAGTCCGATCATCGTCCCTCCGGTCGTGCTCGGCCTGTCGCTCTACAGCCTGTTCCTGCGTTTCGATATGGTCGGCTCCGTCTTCGGCCTTGCCGCGGCGCATGCGATCGGCGGCCTTCCCCTCGTCGTGGTGATCCTGTCCGCATCGCTTCAAGGCGTCGATACCAGGCTCGAACAGGCCGCCGCCGTCCATGGCGCATCGTCCCTGACGGTGTTCCGCCTGGTGACGCTGCCGGCCATCATGCCGGGCCTGGCTGCCGCGACATTCTTCGCCTTCCTGCATTCGTTCGACGAGCTGGTGCTGACGCTGTTCCTGTCGAGCGCGGAGCTGAAGACGCTCCCCTCATGCTGTGGGGTGACGTCAATTATCGGCTCAATCCGGTGCTGGCCGTGGTCTCGACGCTGGAGGTGCTGCTGGTGATCGCAGGGCTGGCCCTTGCACGACCGGTTCTCGCCACGTCGCGGAAGGCAACGTGACGCAGATCAAGTTTCAACTGGAGGAAGAGAAAATGCTGGGAATGAAACGCTTGCGACTATCGGCTTCCGTGCTGGCCTCGGCCCTGTTCGTCGCGATGGGAACGGGTCTGGCTCAAGCGCAGAGCAACGTCGTGATCATGCAGGATCCAGGCGGCGGTTATGGCGATGCATTGCGCAAGGTCATGTACGACCCCTTCGAGAAGGAGACCGGCATCAAGGTGGTCACCGTCCAGGAGGCCCGTAGCGGCCCGCGCATCAAGGCCCAGGCCGAAGCCGGCAAGGCGCAATGGGACCTGACGTTCATCTTCGACCAGGAGACCAAGCTGCTCGGCGATTGCTGTCTGGCCGACATCGACTATTCCAAGCTGTCCGACGCGGCGAAGCAGACGCTGGCGGCAATGCCGGACAATCTGAAGCGCAAGAAGGGCGTGGCGCTGCAGGTGATCGGGGTCGGCCTTGTCTACAACAAGGACAAGTACAAGGGCGAGAACGTACCGACCAGCTGGGCCGACTTCTGGGACGTGAAGAAGTTTCCCGGCCGGCGCTGCATGCCCGCCTGGCCGCGCTTCGTATTCGAAGCGGCGCTGATGGCCGATGGCGTGGAGAAGAGCAAGCTCTACCCGATCGACATGGAGCGGGCGCTGAAGAAGGTCAAGGAGATCAAGCCGCACATCGCCAAATGGTGGACGACGTCCGCACAGCCGCCGCAGCTCCTGCTCGATGGCGAGGCCGACATGTGCATGGCCTACACCGGCTCGATGAGCAAGCTCGCCCTGGAGGGCGCCCCGATCGAGCTGACCTTCAATCAAGGCTTCATCTACTACGACTTCTTCTCGATCCCCAAGGGGGCGCCGAACTATGATAACGCGCTCAAGCTGTTGTCCTGGCGGCTCGAGCCCAAGCGCGCGGCGCAGCTCACCTCGACCTTCCCGGTCGCCCTTCCCTCCCAGGTCGTGTTCGAGGCCGCGAACGACAAGAAGCTCGCGCGCTACTGGGCCAACAACCCGGACAACGTCTCGAAGGCGATCGAATGGAGCCCGGATTACTGGGGCGCGGCTTCGCCGGCCGGAAAATCCACCAATGAAGAGTACGGTCAGGAGAAGCTGAACGCCTTGCTGGCGCAATAGGCAGGCTGACCGGCCCCGATCCAAGGATCGGGGCCGGTCCCCACACGCTGGCTGTTGCGGATCGCGCGACCATGCTAGACGATGTGAAAGATCATTCTACTTTGGCTGGTGGATGGATAAGGCTTTTACCAAGGGGCTGCGTCTCCTGGAAGCACTTGCTCTGAGCGAGCAGCCCCGCGGGGTCACGGACCTCGCGAGCGAGCTGAAGCTCACCAAGAGCAACGTGCATCGGCTGCTGATGACATTGCAGTCCCAGGGCTATGTGCGCCAGATCCCGCCGCACAGCACCTACGAGCTCACGACCAAGATCTGGGCGCTCGGCAGCCACGTCATCCACCGGATGGATCTCATCAATGTCGCGCGACCGGCAATGACGAAGCTTGCCGAGATCACCGGCGAAACCATTCATCTGTCCGTGCTCGAGGATACCGACGTCGTCTACGTCGACAAGATCGAGAGCGCTCACCACATCCGCGCCCATACGAGCGTCGGCATGCGCGCCCCCGCTTTCACCATGGCGACAGGCAAGGCGATGCTCGCGCATATGCCTGATGACTATCTGGAACGATTCCGCCCGCATCTCAGGCGTTACACGGAAACGACGCGAACGACGATCGAGGAGCTGCGGGAGGACATCGAACTGGCGCGCGCGCAGGGCTATTCTTCCGTGCTGCACGGCGAATGGCGCGAGGGCATCGCGGCCTGCGCTTGCGCGATCCTCGGCCGTTCCGGCGAACTCGTCGGAGCGATCGGCATGTCGGGCCCCGACAGCCGCATCAAGCGCAAGCAGATCAAGGAGTATTCGGTCCACGTGATGGAGGCCGCCAGAACCATCGGGGCTGCGCTCGGCTATTCCAATAGGCTGGCATACACCACAGCAAGAGGCGATTCTCCGCCTCCGCATCAATCGCGACGCGCACCTTGATCTTGTCCGCCGCGACGTCTGCGGCAGTGCCGACAGAGCCTCCGTACGACCATTGGTACGATATCCATAGCGAGACCTTCGACGTTAGCACAGCACGAAGTCTAGTATCCAGGTATCTGTCGTCGAAGAATAGCGACATTGGATAGCTGGCGAGGATTTTCGGTGGCGTTGCCTCGGATGGCGAGTCCATCCCCGCTTCGATCAGAAGCACGCTTCGCTATCCATTCGCAGAAAGCCGATTGGCAAGCGCACAGCCCGCCGATCCCCCGCCGACGATCACATCGTCGCAATGCAGCTCATCCGTTCCGGTCCCGATACGTATGTGGCGGCGCGGCCAAAGGTGCAGCCGCGCCGATCGACCTCAGCGGAAGTTCCCCTTGGTCTCGGGGATCACGACGGCCCCGATGAGGTAGATCACGAACACGCCGACGGCGAAGAAGGCCAGCGACATCGGGATCTGCCCGGGGCTGCCGCTCACCAGCGAGACGAAGGTCGGCATCATGCCGCCGAGCGCAAAGCCGATGTTCCAGGACAGGCCCGTACCGCTGGCGCGAAGCGCCGTGGGAAAGCGTTCGTTCAGGAAGATCAGCACCGGCGCGTAGCCGGCATTGCCGATAAAGGCGATGGCGAACGCATACAACGTGATCTGCGTCGTGTCCTTGGTTGCGGCAAGGTTCAGATAGCATAGCGGCAACAGCACCGCCGCAAGGACGCCGATCAGCAAGAACGTCTTCTTGCGGCCGATGAGGTCGCTGAGCGCGCCGATCAGCACCGCGGCGAAGAATGCCGAGACGCTCGCACCCATCAGGATCAGCGAAGCGGTCTGGTTCGGGACCGCGTTGATCACCTTCAGAAAGCTCGGCAAATAACCGGAGGTCAGGTAGTAGCCGGCGCCGCCACCGAAGGTAATGAGCAGGTTGATCAGCAGGACGCCGCGATATTCACCGGAGAAGAGGTCCTTGACCGGGGCTTTCGAGACCTTTGCCTGCCTACTGCCCTGCTGGCGCTTGAGTTCCTTGAAGTACGGCGACTCCTCCAGATTCCTGAAGATGAACCAGCCCAGCAGAGAGCTCAGCAACCCCGAGAAGAACATGACACGCCAGCCCCAGACCGCGAAGGCGTCACCGGGGAAAATCCAGGACGTGACCAGGAAGACGAAGGACGCGAGCAATGCACCGATCCCGGCGCCGCCGCCGCCAACCAAGCCGGACATCGCGCCACGCCATTGCGGTGGGACCGATTCCGTACCGATCGTGTGGGTCGAGGCTACGACGCCGCCGACGAACACGCCTTGCACGAGACGCAGGATCAGAAAGATGATCGGCGCGATTACGCCGACCTGCGCAATGGTCGGCAGCAAGCCAAAAGCCGCGGTGCTGAGGCCGACGCCGACGATTGCGACCAGCATCGCCTGCTTGCGACCGTGCACGTCGGCATAGTGTCCGAACACCGCCGAGCCGAGCGGTCGCATCAACAGTGTGACGGCAAACGAACCGTAGACAGCGGCGAGCGACAGAGCCGCATTGCTCGACGGAAAGAACAGCGAGCCGATGACCGGCGCCACGTAGAGCAGAATGAACAAATCGAACAGATCGAGCGCCCATCCGAGCACCGATGCGATAACCGCGTTGATCATCTGCTTGTTATCGGCCGGTGCTTGCGCAGCCGCGACCGGCATATCCATCCCACTCATGTCGTCGTACCTCCCCCGTCTGATTGGCGCCGCGGCCCGCGCCATTGCGAACCGCAGCAGTTCGTGCGCGTCCCGTATCAACGGCCGACGAATTTCGGCGGCCGCTTGGCGTTGAAGGCCTCGACGCCTTCCTTGAAGTCCTCGGACTGCCGCAGGCGGCTGTAGCAGTGACCTTCAAGTTCGATGGCGATGGCGAGCGTCGAGTCCTCGGTGTCATTGAGGAGTTTCTTGGCGGTTCGTTGCGCCAGCGGCGAGAAGGTGCGGAGCTCATCGACCAGTCTGTCGGTCGCCTTTTCCAGCTCGGCGTCCGGCACGCATTCGGTAGCGATGCCCCACTCGTACGCTTGTTTGGCCGAGATCCGCTTGGAGCGCATCACGATGTCCTTGGTGCGGGTGATGCCGATCATCTTCTGCAGGCGCGCCGAGCCGCCCGAGCCCGGAATCTGGCCGAGCTTCTGCTCCGGCAGCGCGTATTGCGTCGTCTCGGAAGCGATACGGAAGTCGCAAGCCAGCGACAGCTCGAAGCCGACGCCGAAGCAATAGCCGCGATTGGCGACGATCACGGGTTTTGCGCAGCGTGCCGGGGCCGCGATGTTCCAGGCGAGCTTGGAGACGTGCTCGGGGCTCGCCTCCATGAAGCCGCCGATGTTGCCGCCACTGGAGAAGTGCTCGCCCTCGCCCCGGACCACGATCACGCGCACGCGCGGATCCTCGTCCAGCGTCTCGAAGGTCAGCCGCAGCTGGTCGCGCTGCGGCATCGCCACGACGTTGTAGGGCGGCCTCCCCAAGATGATGTCGGCGCGCTCATGCGCCTCATCGATCTCGACCTTGAATCCGTCGAGTTCTGCAAGCCGGGGATCGGTGAACGTATAGGCTGACGGCATTTGGGCTTCCCTCTGTTGATGGGTGATTTTCAGGTCGCGTCCGACGGCGGCAGACGCTCGGCCTCGTATTCTCCGGCGACGAGCAATCGTCGCAGCAGCTTACCGACCGGCGATTTCGGGATGGCATCAACGAAGACGTAGCGCCGCGGCCAGCTTGAAATTGGCGAGCCCCGAGGTGCGGCAGAACTGCTCCAGCTCACCTTCCGAGACGGCGCGATTGCGCTTGACGAAGGCAGCGACGATCTTGCCCCACTTCTCGTCGTCGATTCCGACCACCGCGACCTCGTCGACGGCGGGATGCAGCGACAGGCAGCTCTCGATCTCGACCGGCGAGACGTTCTCGCCACCCGTGATGATCATGTCGTCGACGCGACCGGTGACGAACAGATCGCCCGCGGGATCGACGAAGCCCGTATCGCCGGTGAAATACCAGCCGCCACGCAACGACTTGGCGTCGGCTTCCGGGCGACGCCAGTAGCCTTCGAACGCTTCGTCGCCGGCCAGCGTTGCGATGATCTCACCCTCCTCACCGACCGCGGCAAGCTCCGCAGCCGAACGCGCACCGATGCGCACGACCTTGACGTGCTGGTTCAGGCCCGCCTTGCCGGCCGAGCCGGGTTTCGCCGCGGCCTTCTGGTCGACCGTGAAGGTATAGATCTCCGAGCTGCCGTAATGGTTGACGAACAGCTCCGGCCTGAACGCCTCATTCAGCTTCCTGAGCAAGCCATCGGTCATCGACGCGCCGGCGAAGCCGAGCTTGCGTACGCTGGAGACGTTGGTCGCGGCGAAGTCTTCGTGATGGACGAGATCATGATAGAGCGTCGGCACCAGATAAAGGTTGGTAATCTCTTCTCTCTCGATGAGGGCCAGCGCCTGACGGCTGTCATAGCGCGGCAAGCAGATGAATGTGCCGCCGATCAGCGACATCGCCAGCAGCGAGCGGACCCCCATGGTGTGATAGAGCGGCATCACCCCGAGCGTGCGCTCGCCGCGGCCGTAAAGATTCTGCGCGACATGGGCGATCGCTGCGGCGCGCTCGACGCGATGCCGCCGCGGCACGCCCTTGGGCCGCGAGGTGGTGCCCGAGGTGTACAGCATGATCGACCAGGCGTCGGCGCCGACGCGCGGATCGGCCTCCGGCGCGGTCTCCTTGATGAGATCGGCAAAACAGGTCGCACCCGCTCCGGTATCAACAGACACGCGCAGCAGCCTGCCCGTTCACGCCGAGCCCCGCACCGCCTGCGCGGAGATGTCCTGATAGAACACTGCGCAGGCTTCGGCATTCTCGATGCAGTAGTCGAGTTCGTCGGCCTTGGAGCGCCAGTTAATCGGCGTGATGACGAGGCCGGCGAACTGGCAGGCCCAGTGCAGCGTCGCCGCTTCCCAGCGGTTCTGCAGCAGCGTGAGGACGTGATCACCGGGCTTGAGCCCCAGACGGCGGAAGGATGCCACGAGCGAAGAGATCTTGTCGTACCATTGCCGATAGGTCAGGCGGAGATCGCCGTCGACCAGGGCAATGACGTTTGGATCGCGCGCGGCGCTGGCCACGAAGCTGCTGGCGAGATCAAGCATCGGACGTCTCTTTTGGGGATGAAGCGAGCCGGGCGGCAGCCTCTAAGGCGGCGCGAATGATCGGGGTGTAACCGGTACAGCGACAAATATGTCCGCTGAGGAGATTGCGGATCTCCGCTTCGGTCGGTGCCGGATGTGAGGCGAGATAGTGGTCGAGCGATATCAAGATGCCCGCGGTGCAGAAGCCGCACTGGAGCGCGTGGTTGCGGCGAAACGCCTGCTGCAACACGCCGAGCCGGTCGGCCGATGGCGCGAGGCCTTCGACCGACTTCAGCTCGCAGCCGTCGACTTGCGCTGCCAGCGTCAGACAGGACCGGGTCAGCATGCCGTCGACGACGATGGTGCAGGCGCCGCAGACGCCGTGCTCGCAGCCGACATGGGTGCCGGTCGCACCCAGCTGGTGGCGCAGGAAATCAGAGAGCAGCGTGCGCGGCTCGGCCTCGCCCTCCACGGACCTGCCGTTGAGCGAGACGCGAATGGAATGGCGGCGATCCGCCTTGAGTCGGGTCATTGCAGCACCTCGCCGATCAAGTCCCGGCCGATCATGCGCACGAGGTCGCGGCGATACCGCGCGGTGGCGTGGACGTCGTCGCGGGCGCCGAGCTCATAGGCAAAGGCGTTGAGCGCATCGTCGAGTGCGCTACCCTCCAGCCGCGGCCAGTCGCGCGCGGTCGGCACGTCAGCAACGCCGCCAACGGTGAGGCGCACGCCGGATGACGTCTCCATCGCGGCACACGCGACGATGGCAAAATCGCCGTGACGGCGCGCAACCTCGCGGAAGGCGACGCGCGATCCGCTGACAGGCAGCGAAATGCCCTCGATCAACTCATCATCGGCACGGGCGGTCAGCATCATGCCGGCGAAGAAGTCCTTTGCAGCGACGCGGCGGCGGCGCTTGACGCTGCGCAGGAGCACCTCGCCACCGAGCGCAACAAGCGCCAGCGGCATCTCGGCGCTGGGATCGGCATGCGCCAGCGAGCCGCAGATCGTGCCCCGGCTCCGGGTCTGCATGTGCCCGACCCAGGGCAGCGCCAGTGCAACCAGCGGCAGCGCCTCGGCGAGATCAGGCCATGCGAGCAGGTCCGCCTGGCGAACTCCGGCGCCGATGACGACAGCATCGCCCTTGCGCTCGACCTGGCGAAGCTCCCTAATCCGCATGATGTCGATCAGCAGCTTTGGCTTGGCGAGGCGCATGTTTAGCATCGCCATCAGCGACTGGCCGCCGGCGAGGACGCGGGCATCGCCACCCTGCTGCGCGAGGCCTTCGAGGACATCGCTGACGGATTCGGCGCGGAGATAGTCGAATGCGGGCGGTTTCATCGGCGCGCCCCCAACAGGCTGGCCACCTTTGCCAGCAGCGCGAACAGCGAGAAGCCGCCGCCCTCGGCGCCACCACCGCCGGCTTTGCGGGCCAGTGCGGTGAAGAACTGGCCGATGATCACGCGCGTCGCGCCATCGAGCAGACGGCCGCCGATGCTCGCGACCTTGCCGCCGATGGCGGCGTCATAGCTGTAGGTCAGCTTGGTTCCGCCGTTGCCGTCGGTCGCGAGCGTGATGCGTCCTTCCGCGTTGCCGAAGCCGAGCGCACCGGTGGCGCTGCCGCGCAAGGTGACGGCGCGCGGCGGATCGAGATCGAGCAGCTCGACATCGGCGCGATAGCGTCCGGTGACGGGACCGATGCCGAGCGTGACGTCGGCGCGGAAATGCGTCTCGGTGACCCTGTCGACGCGCTGGCAGCCGGGAATGACCGATTGCAGCGTGGCGGGGTCGAGCAGCATGGCCCAGACCTGCTCGGGCGCGCCCTTCACCAAGGCCTGTCCCTCGCCGCGCAGCCGCCGGTCGCCTTCGCGCACGGGCACGACGGTCGCTCCGCCTACGGGCGGCGGCGGCTCCGCGCCGCGCACGAGCTCCGCCAGTCGCGCCGGCACCAGCGGCAGGGTGATATCGGCGACGCCGAGGGCATCCGCGACCGCATTGGCAAGGCACACCGGTGTCGACATGCAATTGCCTTCGCCGACGCCCTTGGCGCCGAGCGGCGTGAACGGCGACGGCGTCTGCATGTGGAAGATCTCGGGCTCGGGGACCTCTGTCGTGGTCGGCAGCAGGTAGTCGGCGAGCGTTCCCGTCAGGAAGCTGCCGTCCTCGGCGTAAGCGTATTCCTCGTAAAGGGCAGCGCCGAGCGCCTGGGCGAAGCCGCCGCGGATCTGGCCGTCGACCATGCCGGGATGCAGGATGGTACCGCAATCGTGCATGGTGACGTAGCGATCGATCCGCGTCTGGAGCGTGACGCGATCGACCTCGACGCCGCAGAAGTCGAAGATGAATCCGTGACAGAGCGAGGAGTTGATGCGGTCATCCTCGTCCGGCGGTGTCAGCTCCGGCGGCGTCCAGAACACGGTCTCGCGGATGGTCTGGCCGGCATCGTCGGGCAGCGAGCCCGGCGACCAGTGGCTGAGGGCTGCGACGCGCGAGAACGCGATCCGGTTCTCCGGGTTCTGTCTTGAGGCAACGAAGCCGTTCGCGAACACGATGTCCGCGGCCGCGACGTTGAGCTGGCTGGCGGCGATGCGGGCAAGACGGCCGGCGACGCGTTCCGCCGCCAGCTTCGCCGTGCCCGCCACGGCCGCGGCGAAGCGGCTGGCGTAATTGCCCGACGCGATCGACCAGGCATCCTTGGCGGTGTCGATCTCGGTGTTGACGCGGATGTCCTTGGGCTGAAGGCCGAACACGTCGGCCACGACCTGCGACAGCACGGTGCGATGGCCCTGCCCTTGCGGCACCGAGGCGACGTGGACCGTGACGCTGCCGACCGGATCGAGACCGACGGTCGCGGTCGCCTGCGCGCCGTTCTTGGAACCTGCCTTGCGGCGCTCAGCCGCCGTCAGCACGGTCGTGATGTAGCCCATGTTGGACACGCTGGGCTCGACCACCGCAGTGAAGCCGATGCCGTAAAGACGGCCCTCCGCCCGCGCCTCGTCGCGCTTTGCCTTCAGTTCAGCGAGTCTGCCCTGCTGCACCGCCCGCGCGACGGCTTCCTGGTAATTGCCGGAATCGAGCAGTGCGCCGGTCGCGGTCCGATATGGAAATGCGCCCGCATCGATCAGGTTGCGCTTGATAACATCGAGCGGGTCGAGCTTGAGGCCTGTTGCAATCCGCTGCACCAGACGTTCCAGCGCGAAATAGACTTGCGGTCCGCCAAAACCGCGATTGAGGCCGGTCGGCGTCTTGTTGGTGACAACGACGCGGTTGCGGACGCTGACGTGGCTTATGTCGTAGGCGCCGGTCAGGTTGCCGTGCATGCGATAGAGCGTCGCGGGCTCGGGCGCGCGCAAGTGAGCGCCGCAATCCTCGACCTGGTCCCAGTCGAGCGCGAGGATCTCTCCGTCGGCAGCGACCGCCGCCGACAACGTCGTCGCGCGGTTGGTCGCCGACACCGACGCGGTGAGATGTTCGAGCCGGTCCTCGATCCATTTGACCGGACGCTGCGTGACGCGCGCGGCAGCAGCGATCAACACGATGTATGGAAACACGCCCTGCTTGACGCCAAAGCTGCCGCCGGAATCCGGCGGCGTGCGCAGCCGCAGGCGATTGCCCTGTACTTTCAGCGCGCGGGCGATCACGGTGTGGATGCTGAACGGACCCTGAAAATTGGCCAGCACCTCATAGGCATCCTCGCCGGCATCGTGCGAGGCGACGACACCATAGGTCTCGATCGGCGTGCAGGAGTTACGGGGATAGCGAACGTCGATCGAGAAACGATGCGGCGCGTCCGCAAAGGCCTTCTCGGGGTCGCCATAGCGGAACGTGCGATCGCTGGCGAGGTTGCCGGGAAAGCCTTCATGCAGCACGGGCGCGCCAGGCGCGAGTGCGCCGAGCGGATCGACGATGGCGCCGCGCGGACGATACTCGACGTTGATGAGCTCCGCCGCATCCTCGGCGCGGGCGCGGTCGATCGCCACGATGACCGCAACGGGTTCGCCGACATAGCGCACGCGATCGATCGCGATCGGCCAGCACTCGACCGGCGCCTTCACGCCGACGACGAGGCTGTTGGTGATGGCCTTGATGTCACTGCCGATCAGAACCGCCGCAACACCAGCCAGGCTCCTGGCAGCTTCAACGTCGATGGAAAGGATGTCGGCATGCGCGTACGGCGAGCGCAAGATCGTCGCGTGCAGCGTGCCGGGCGGGACGCCGAGATCGTCGATGAAGCGGCCGCGGCCAGAGAGCAGCGCGGCGTCCTCGACGCGCTCGATCGAACGCCCGACCCACGGCTCAGCGCGACTTTCCGAATTTGCGGATTGAACCGCAGCCTGCACCATGTCCCGCCATACCTCCCGACGCGTTCTTTGACGCGACGGTGACGTTTGTCAGGACAGGGTTGCAGGGCCCATACCGCCCGCTCTCACGACTTACCAAATCGTCTCATTCGAGAGCGTGCGGCGCAATATCAGCCAGCAAGACGCGAGACGTTGCGAAACTCGCGCGGGCTGACGCCGGCATGATCGCGGAAGAACCGCGTGAAATGGGCGGGTTCCGGAAAGCCAAAACGCTCGCTGAGCTCGCCGAGCGGAGTGTCCTCACGCATAACCGCATCGAGCGCGCGCTCCATGCGGACAACGTTCAGATAGATCTTTGGCGGCACGCCGAGCGAGGTTTCGAACAGGCGGAAGAACTGCGCGCGCGAGAGCCCGGCACCCTTCACGAACTGATCGACATTGCCATAGGAGTCGTGCGTCCGCATCGCGTCCATCGCACGCCGGATGCGCCAGTCGCAGCTCACCGCGCTCATGCCGCGGATCGAGGTCGGGAAGCTGCGCCACTCAGTGAAGCGCTCGATCACAGCAATCATCAGGTCGGACAGCGTCTCCTCATGGGTCCGCACCGCGTCCGGATTCGCCATCATTTCAGCCGCCAGATGCAGCGTGAGCTGGCGGATGCGCGGTGACACCTCGCCCGAAGGCCGCTCGAAAAAGCCCGGCGCGCCGCTTGCGGCCCAGCCGGGGCGGAACTCCTTCAGCCATTCCGGCTCGATATAGAGCGCCAGGATGAGCGTGCGCGGACGATTGATGTCGTGCACGTAGGCGTGCGGCTTCCAGCCGTCGACGAGCACGGCGGCGCTATCCGTGAGCGGCGTGACCTGATCGCCGACCATGAACTGCGTGTCGGCGCCCTCGACCTTGAGCAGGACGTGGCAGTGATGGTGGGCGTGGCGGACCAGCGAACGGTCCATGTCGAGCAGAGCGACCCTGCCGAAAGCGCCATGAGCGATGCGCAGGGCCGTCGACATCAGTTCCTTCCTCCCAGCATTGCGCTGCAAAATGGTTGCTTGGTTGGCGCGGCACGATAAGCAGCACCCGCTTCATATTCCAACGACGCAAACCGACGCAAGTCGCTTGGAGGCGCCAACCGGCTCATGTCCGAGCCTCCGCAAGCAGCCGCGCGACCGCGGCGCTGGGGTCGGCCTGCAACGCGGTGGCGTGATCCACATTCTCCTCGCCCTTGATGCGGATGCGCTTGAAGGCAAGCTCCGGCGCGTTGACCGGCGCGGTCGCATCGAGGCCCATCTTGGCGCCGATGCCGTTGTCGGTGGTCGGATCGAGCTTCGAGCCGAGCGCGCCGGAGACCACCATAAGGTCACGATCGGCCTGGAAGCGCATCGCCACCGCCCGTTCGATCTTCTCCGACGAGGAGATGTCGACGGCGCGAACCCGGACCGACACATATTGACTTGTTATAACATTCAGGCAAATGTTCTAACTAATCGGATATATAAATCCGGATTTTAGGGAGGACAGCATGCCGTCATTCAAGCCGACGCGACGAACCCTACTCCAGACCGGAACCGCAGCCGCCGCGCTCGCGATGGTCGGGCCGGCCTTCCTGAGGCGCGCTGCCGCACAGGACGCCGACCTCGCGCCCTACAAATCCGCACAGATCGACTGGCAGCAGGTTTCCGGCGAGACCATCACGGTGGCCGTGATTCCTGCGAGCTATTTCGAAAACCTCATCGCGCTGACGCCGCAATTCAAGGCGTTGACCGGCATCGACATCCGCTTCGAAAAAATTCCCCCGGCGCAGATCCGGCAGAAGAGCGTCATCGACCTGACCTCGAAGACCGGCACCTACGCGACTCACGCAGCGGATCCCATGTATTACGCGCTCTACGCCGCGAACAAATGGGTCGAGCCGCTCGACACTTATCTCGCCGACAAGTCGCTGACCGACCCGGCATGGTTCAAGCTCGACGACATCATCCCGGCCTGGCGCAGCGCCAACGGCATCGACGGCAAGCTCTACGGCATGCCCTATGACGGCGAAGTCACCATTCAGGTCTATCGCAAGGACCTCTATGATGCCAAAGGCCTGAAGCCGGCCGACACGCTAGAGGCCTACATGTCCAACGCGGCGGCGTTGAACACGCCGAACGATCGCGTCTGGGGCGCGGCGCTGCGCGGCGTCGCGGGTGCCGGCCAGAACATGTACATCTATCCGTCGATCTTCCGCGAGTTCGGCGGCGATTGGATGAAGGGCGGCAAGCTCACCGTCAACGGTCCCGAGGCGGAGGCGGCGCTCGCTTGGTACGTCGACATCATGAAGAAGTACGCACCGACCGCGGCAGCCAACTGGAACTGGCCGGATATCGCTGATGCCTTCTCGCAAGGCACCGTCGCCAGCTACATCGACGCGCATTCGTCGGCTTCGGTCATCAACAATCCCGAAAAATCCAAGGTGATCGGCAAGGTCGGCTATGCCCGCTGGCCCAAGGGTCCCTCGGGCAAGCGCACGACGTCGATCTGGAACTGGGGCTTCCCGATCAATTCCGCGCTGCCGGAGAAGAAGCGCAAGGCGACCTGGCTGTTTATCCAGTGGGCCGCGAGTGCCGAGACCCAGGCGCGCACCGCGCACAAGTTCGCCGGGCCCACCAAACGCTCCGGCGTCAACCGCACCTCGGTGTGGAAGGACCCCGACTACATCAAGCTGATGAACGGCTTTGGCGAGAACTTCGTCGAGGCCACGATGGGCGCCCTGCAGGAGGATACCGACGTCGACTGGCGTCCGCGCGTGCCGCAATGGCCGGCGATCGGCGACACCATGGCCACCGCGATTCAGTCGGCCCTCTCCGGCCAGGCCACGATCAAGGCCGCACTGGACGATGCGCAGCGCCGCATCGAGCCGATGATGCGCGGCTGAGCCATGGCGACCACAGCGGTGACATCGGCCGGGATCGCGAGCGAGGAGCCTCGCAGCGATTTCGGCCGCGTGCTGGCGCAGCGCGAGCGCCGGTTTGCGGCAACCCTGCTTGCACCGGCGTTTCTTGCGCTGCTCGCCACGACGACGTTTCCGCTGCTCTTTCTGGTGTACACCAGCGCGTTCCGGATGGATCTGGCGATGCCGTTCACCAACGGCTTCGTCGGATTCGAGAATTATCAGGTGCTGCTCTCCGACGAGCGCTTCTGGACCTCGCTGCTGGTGAGCCTCGTCTATACCGGCTCGACGGTCGTGCTGCAGGTCATCATCGGGCTGGCGCTTGCCCTGCTCGTCATGGACATGAAGCGCGGCCAAGGCTGGTTCAGGGTCATCGCCATCTTGCCCGTGGTGCTGTCGCCGGCCGTGGTCGGCATGATCTGGCGCACCTTCATGCTGGCACCGGAATTCGGCATCGTCGACTTCCTCGCCATCAATGCCGGGCTCGGCAGCAAGAACTGGCTCGGCGATCCCACGCTGGCGATGGTCTCGGTGATCGCGATCCACACCTGGCAGTGGACACCGTTCGCGTTCATGGTGCTCCTGGCCTCGCTCGCCTCACTGCCTGAGGATATCTACGAAGCGGCGCGGCTCGATCGCGCCTCCGCCTGGCAACGCTTTCGCCGCATCACCCTGCCCTTGCTGCGCCCGGCGATCGTCATGGTCATCATCATGCGGACCATGGTGGCGTTGACCGCGTTCGCGGCGATTTTCACTGTCACGGCCGGTGGCCCCGGCACCGCGACCGAGATTCTCAACCTCTATGCCTACCGGAAATCCTTCACCGAGTTGTCGATCGGCTACGGCTCGGCGCTCGCGGTCGCGCTGCTGATCGTGACCATCATGATCTCCGGCATCCTGTTCGCGATGCGGAGGGCGAAATGACCGCAAAGCGCCTCCGCATCATTGCCCTGCTCGCGATCTCCACGATCTTCCTGCTCGCCTGGGCGTTTCCGATCGTCTGGAGCGTGCTGAACTCGCTCAAGACCGATTCCGACGTACTGGCCTATCCGCCCAAGCTGGTGTTCGCGCCGACGCTGGAAGCCTATCGCGACGTGCTGTTCGGCTCAGGATCGATCCTGCCGAACCTGCTCTCCAGCGTCATCATCTCGGTCGGAACCACCATCGTCACCATGCTGATGGCGGTGCCGGCGGCCTACGCGCTGGCGCGCCTGCGCTTTCGCGGCAAGAAGTTCGCGGGCTTCTACGTCCTAGCCACGCAGATGCTGCCCCCGGTCGGCATCATCATCCCCTACTTCCTGGTGCTCCGGAACATCGGCTGGATCGATACCTATCAGGGCATCATCCTGATCTATCTGTCGTTCTCCCTGCCCTTCGCGATCTGGCTGCTGGTCTCCTATTTCGAGGACATTCCCTTCGAGATGGAGGAAGCCGCCTATCTCGACGGCGCCAGCCGACTGAAGACCTTGTGGCGGATCATCATTCCGCAGGTCCGTGGCGGCATCGCCGTAACGATCGTGTTCGTGTTCCTCAATGCGTGGAACGAATTCCTGTTCGCCGTCGTGCTCAGCGGCAACACAGTGCGGCCGGTCACGGTCGCCATGTTCAATTTCGTCTCCGTCGAACAGACCCTGTGGGCGAAGCTCGCTGCGGTGTCAGTCCTTGCCATGCTTCCCGTCGTCGTTCTCGGCGTGGTCGCGCAGAAGCATATCGTGAAGGGGTTGACGGTCGGTGCAGTCAAGGGCGGAGGGCGCCGATGAGCGGTCAGGGTCAAGTCAGTTTTCGCAACATCGTCAAGCTGCACGGCCAGTTTGCCGCATTGAAGAACGTGAATTTCGACATCAAGCCGGGGGAATTCTTCGCCCTGCTCGGCCCGTCGGGCTCGGGCAAGAGCACAACGCTGCGTATCCTGGCCGGCCTCGACGCGCCGACCACGGGCCGCGTGCTGATCGACGACAAGGACGTCACGTCCACCGACGCGCGCGACCGCGACATTGCCATGGTGTTCCAGAGCTACGCGCTCTACCCCCATATGACGGTAGCCGAGAACATCGCCTTTCCGCTTGAGATGGCCAAGCTGCCGAAATCAGAGATCGCGCCCGCCGTGAAAGACGCGGCGCGCAAGGTGAAGATCGATCATTTGCTCGACCGCAAGCCGGGCCAGCTCTCGGGCGGTCAGCAGCAGCGCTGCGCGCTCGCCCGCGCCATCGTGCGCAAGGCACGCCTGTTCCTGCTCGACGAACCGCTGTCGAACCTCGACGCAAAGTTGCGGCTGGAAACGCGCGCCGAGCTGAAGAAGCTGCAGCGCTCGCTCGGCGTCACTGCCGTCTACGTCACTCACGACCAGGAAGAGGCCATGACGCTCGCCGACCGCATGGCGGTGTTCATGTCGGGCGAGATCCAGCAGGTCGGCACGCCGGCCGAGGTGTTCGCCCGCCCGAACTCGATCGACATTGCCGGTTTCATCGGCAATCCCCCGATGAACCTCGTCCCCGCCCGGTACGTGGATGGCGACGTCATCATCGCAGGCCATCGCCTGAAGACAACGACCACGATCGCGGGCGAGCGCGACGTGGTGGTCGGCCTTCGGCCCGGCGCCCTGCGCAGGGCGGAAGGTGGACTCGACGCGCGCGTCGATCTGATCGAGGATCTCGGCGATACCGCCGTACTCGATCTCGACTGCGCCGGCACCATGATCCGCATGCGCGTCGCCGACGGAAACATTCCCGGCGAAGGCGACACGATCTCGATTACGGCCCGTCCGCAAGACATTCACCTGTTCGATCCAGCAACACGCATGCGGCTCTGACACCATGGCTGTTCAAACGCGCAAGAAGAAGCCCGTACCGCTCGGCAACGATGCGGTTCCGGAGGGCTCGACGCCCCTGCATATCAAGATCCGCGAATCCATTCGCAGGCAGGTCCGCGACGGCAAGTTGATCGACGGCACCGGCCGCCTGATGACCGAGGCCGAGCTCGGCCGTCATTTCGGTGTCAGCCGCATCACCATCCGCAACGCCATCGCGCCCCTCGTGAACGAAGGCATGTTCGACCGCTCGCGTGGCCGCGGTACCTTCCTGCGATCGAACCAGCCTGAGAACTGGGTCGGCCGTCTCATGGGCTTCTCGGAAACCATCCGCGACGCCGGCTACCAGGCCGGCGCCAAGATCCTGCAGCAGGGCATGACCAACCGGCACGACGCCGCTGTTCGCGAGCAGCTGCGCGAACGCGCCGTCTGGCAGCTTCGGCGCTTGCGTCTCGCGGACGACACGCCGATCGCCATCGAGCACGCCTTCTATCCCCCGGATATCGGACTCGAGCCTCGAGAAGCGCGACCTGGTCTCGATCATCATGTACCGCGTCTTCGAGGACGAGCTTGGCCTCGCCATCAAGGACGCTCAGCAGACCATCAGCGCCGACCTCGCCGACGCCGGCAGCGCCAAGCTGCTGGGGGTGAAGGTCGGCTCGCCCTGCTCTCCATCGAGCGCGTCACCTTCGGCAAGGACGGACGGGCTCTCGAGCTGCTGCGCGCCGTGTACCTGCCGAAATATTTCCGCCTCAGCATCAGCCTGACGCGCCGCCACTAGCAACGCCACACGTCAAGAACGAGGACACAAACATGCCGAATGGCGCAAAGACCCCCGATAGCCCCAACATCCTGCTCATCCTCAACGACGACATGGGCTTTTCGGACATCGGCTGTTACGGCGGCGAGATCCAGACACCGAACCTCGACCGCCTCGCGGCCAATGGCTTGCGCTATTCGCAGTTCTACAACACCGCCCGCTGCAGCCCTTCACGCGCCTCGCTGCTCACCGGCTTGCATCCGCACCAGACCGGCATCGGCATCCTCACCTACAGCAACGGCCCCGAGGGCTACGCTGGCAATCTGAACAAGAGCTGCGTGACGATCGCCGAGGCGCTGAAGAGCAAGAACTACACGTCCTATCTCAGCGGCAAATGGCACATTGCCAGCAGCCTGACGGAACCGACCGACGCATGGCCGATCCAGCGTGGCTTCGACCATTTCTACGGCACCATCATCGGGGCCGGCAGCTTTTACCATCCCAACACGCTCACCCGCGGCAACGACAATATCGAGCACGAGGCGGAGAAGGATCCGTCGTTTTTCTACACCGACGCGATCAGCGATCAGGCCGCCGCGTTCATCCGCCAGCACAAGGCGCAGAAGCCCAACGCGCCGTTCTTCCAGTACGTCGCCTACACGGCGCCGCACTGGCCGCTCCATGCCCATGACGAGGATATCGCCAAGTACAAGGGCCGCTTCGATGCGGGCTGGGACAGGCTGCGCGAGGAGCGCCTCAAGCGCCTCGTCGACGACGGCATCATCCATCCGAACTGGCGCCTGACCGACCGCGATCCGACCCAGCCGCCGTGGACCGACGCCGAGCAGCGCGAATGGACACTGCGCTGCATGGAGGTCTATGCAGCCCAGATCGACCGCATGGACCAGGGCATCGGCCGGATCCTGAAGGCGCTGGAAGAGACCGGCCAGATGGACAACACGCTGATCATCTTTCTCTCCGACAACGGCGCCTGCGCCGAGGACATTCCGGAAGGCGTCACGGCAAAGGAGCTGGTCGACCAGCTCATGATCGCCCAGGCCAAGACACGCGACGGCAGGCCGGTGCGTTTCGGGAATGACCCGACCCTGATGCCCGGCGCCGAGGACACCTACCAAAGCTACGGCATCGCCTGGGCCAACCTATCCAACACGCCATTCCGTCTCTACAAGCACTGGATCCACGAGGGCGGCATCGCGACCCCGTTCATCGTACATTGGCCGCGCGGCATCTCCGAAAAGGGCGGCCTGCGGCACAATCCGAGCCAGCTCACCGACGTGATGGCGACTATTCTCGACGTCACCGGCGCCACCTATCCCAAGGAGTACAACGGCAACGCCATCCTGCCCTGCGAGGGCGAGAGCCTCGTGCCTTCATTCGCATCGGCCTATGGCAACCGCGGCCCGCTGTTCTGGGAGCACGAGGGCAATGCGGCCGTGCGTGTCGGCAAGTGGAAGCTCGTCCGGAAGTATCCCGGCCCCTGGGAGCTCTACGACATGGAGACCGACCGTACCGAGATGAACGATCTCGCCGCGCAGCAACCCGATCGCGTACGCGAGATGGCGGCACAGTATCAGCAATGGGCCAGTCGCTGCGGCGTGATCCCGCGCGAGAAGATTCTGGAGTTGATGAAGGCGGAAGGCGGCACCGCTTTCTGGGAAGAAGAGAAGCAGAACTAGGACATGACTGGGGATCGCTCACATTGTTGCATCCAGCGTGCCGCCGGCAACGAATTGCCGACGGGCGAAGATACGCAAGCAGCGATCCCTCCCGGTCCAACCCCGATCCAATGCCGCTGGAGCTCGCTGATCGGCGGAACCTTCCACATGGGATCTGCCGGCATCGGCTTTGTCGAAGACGGCGAAGGGCCGGTAAGACCCGTCACGCTGTCGCCGTTTGCCATTGCCTGCCATGCCGTGAGCAATCTGCAATTCGGCGACTTCGTGCGTGCGACGGGCTACACGACGGACGCGGAACGCTTCGGCTGGAGCTTCGTCTTCGAGGGGCTGCTGCCGCAAGATACACGTGCGACCCACACGACGCGCGTTCAGGAAACGCCATGGTGGGTCCCGGTGACACGCGCTTACTGGGCACAGCCGGAAGGGCCGTCGAGCAGCATCCTCGACAGGCTCGATCACCCCGTCGTCCACGTCTCCTGGAACGACGCACAGGCCTACTGCCAATGGTCCGGCACGCGCCTTCCAACCGAGGCGGAATGGGAGATGGCCGCCCGCGGCGGGCTGGACCAGGCCACCTACCCCTGGGGCAACGAGCTTCAGCCCGGCGGCGAGCATCGCTGCAATATCTGGCAGGGCAATTTTCCCGACCGCAATACTGTCGACGATGGCTATTTCGGTACGGCGCCCGTTCACAGCTTTGCGCCCAACCGATATGGCCTGCACAATGTCGCCGGAAATGTCTGGGAATGGTGCGAGGACTATTTCTCGCCGAGCTATCACCGCCTCACGCCATCACGAGACCCCCTGAACCGCGAGCCGGCTCCCAATCGATCGATGCGCGGCGGATCCTTCCTCTGCCACGAATCCTACTGCAATCGCTATCGCGTCGCGGCGCGAAGCTCCAATACGCCCGACTCCTCGTCGAGCAATATTGGCTTCCGCGTCGTGCGCACCGAGCCGCCGCAGGATTCGGCCTAGGATGGCGCAGGCGTCAAATCCTGCGAAGCCTGCCACGGTACCCGGCATCCGCCTGCTGCCGTTGTTCCTGCGCAATTTCGTGCGTAACCGCGAGACCGGCCTTGTGCTGGTCGCCATCGTGGTCGGAATGCTCAGTGGCTTACTGGTGGCCGCGATCTCGAGCCTCAGCCAGGTCTCTCACGCCCTGCTGTTCGACATTCCCTTCGACACCCACCTCAGCGCCACCGGCGTGATCTCTTGGCAGCGCACGCTGCTCGTCCCGATGCTCGGCGGTCTGGTGCTCGCGCTGATCGGACTGTACTTCGCCCGGCGCGTGAGGGGACAGCAACTCGCCGACGCGATCGAGGCCAATGCGCTCTATGGCGGCCGGGTATCCTTTCGCGGCAGCCTGCTGATCTCGATCCAGACACTGCTGTCCAACGGGTTCGGCGGATCGGTCGGGCTGGAGGCCGGCTATACGCAGATCTGCTCGATGTTCGGCTCTCATGTTGGTCAGCGCCTGGCCGCCCGCCGCAACGACATGCGGCTGCTGGTGGCCTGCGGCGCCGCGGGGGCGATCAGTGCCGCGTTTTCTGCACCGCTCGCCGGCGCCTTCTACGCCTTCGAGGTCGTGCTCGGCGCCTATACGTCCGCCGGTCTCGTGCCGGTCATCGCCAGCGCCGTCACCGCGTGGCTCGTCGCGCGGCAATTGACGCACCAATCCTTCTTGATGGTGCCCGGCTTCCCCTCACCAGTTTCCGTCGAGATGATCGGCCAGACGGTGCTGATCGGCATCATCTGCGCCTTCGTCAGCATCCTCGTGATGCTCGCCGTCGCATTCTCCGAGCGCTGCTTTCAGCGCATCGCGGTGTTCAAGGGCCTGCTGCGGCCGATTCTCGGCGGTCTCCTGCTCGGTAGCCTCGCCCTGCTGACGCCGACCGTGCTCGGCGCCGGCCACGGTGCCATGCAGATCCTGCTGGTCAGCAATCCGACCTGGCTCCTGCTCACGACCACAATCGTGTTCAAGATCCTGGCCTCCGCCATCTCGCTCGGCTCGGGCTTTCGCGGCGGCCTGTTCTTCGCCTCGCTCCTGCTCGGCGCGCTGATCGGACAGCTCTACAGCGTCGTGTTGACGGGCCCTCTTCCCACGCTGGCGCTTCAGCCCGGTACCGCCGCGATCGCGGCGCTCGCTGCGCTCGGAACCGGCGTGCTCGGAGCGCCCTTCAGTATGGTCTGTCTCGCGCTCGAAATCACCGGCGATTTCTCCGTCACCGTTGGAGCGGTGGTCGCGTCATCGGTCTGCGCGCTGATCGTTCGCGAGCTGTTCGGCTACAGCTTCGCGACATGGCGCTTTCATCTGCGCGGCGAGGCGATCCGCGGCCCGCAGGACATCGGCTGGGTCCGGCAGATGAGCGCAGCCTCCCTGATGCGCACCGATTTCGAGAATGCGCTAACGACGATGCCGATCGGCGAAGCGCAAATGCTGTTCTCGCCGGCGCAGGTCCGCCAGATCGTGCTGCGCGATCCCAACGGCATCTATGCGGGAATCGTGCCCGCCGCGACGCTGCATTCCGTCGCCAATCAGGACGAGGAGCTGCTCGGGTCGCTGGCGCAGCAACAGGACGAATACCTGCTTCCGACCACGCCGGTTCGCGAGATCCTGAAGGCCTTCGAACGCAGCGAGGCTGACGTGCTCGCGGTTGTCGACCGCTCCGACCATCGCGCCACGATTGGCACCCTGAGCGAAGCTCACGTTCTGCGAACCTACGGGGAAGAGCTCGAACGCCGGAACCAGGAGCTGTTCTCACGTTAAGGTGTGCTGGGGCCGTAGATCCATGCCGGTCCGCAAGAAGCTCAGCGCAGTTTATAGGCAGGGACAGCAATGAACGTTTGGGATATGGAAGCAATTCCAGATGAAGGCGGTCCTCGGCCGCCAAGGCTCCTTCGTATTCGTCTGTCGGTCAACTTCCTCTCCACCATCTCCGACGGCAGCGGTGCACCTCGATTGTCGTGCCCGTTCACCGCGCGGGGGTTTGGGACGGGCGGAGATCGCGGTCGTGCGGAGGTGACACGTCGGGCGACCCGACCACCGCCGGCAGCTATGAGGACCCTTGGCATGTCCGTCCCCCATCGTCCCTCAATCCCGCTTCGTCTCGCCGTTCGCCCCGCTCCTCTTCAACCGTGTAGTGTCGATTACTTTTGCTGACAAACATTCACCTGAAGCCCGCCAGAGTACTTGATTCTACTCCACAGTACTCCTCCTCACTCCCACTCAATCATTTAGCAAGAGGCTTTGTCGTTGTCCTGCAATCACAAATCGCCACGTCTGACGGACAAATCCCGACGGTATATCCGCCGCAATTTTTCGATCTTGGATTTACAGGATAACTTGCGCCGCTCGAAGTCTTGGCGATTTCGCTACCTATCAGAGTCGATGGATTGAATAGCTTGTAGAAGTGGCGAAAATCTCAAATCTCCATTGCATGTACTCCACGGTGTAATTCACATACCGTGAGTGATGCGAAAATCGGTGGTTCGGCCCCCGACCGGGCCAAAAAAAGTCAATCGATCGGGGCACGACGAGTGTGCCAGTCCGTCACCGACTGGAACGCATGCCCGGCGCGGGCGAGCACATCCTCCGACAGATGCGGGCCGACGAGCTGCATGCTGAGCGGCAGGCTATCCGACGCCATGCCATTCGGCAGCGTGATAGTCGGACTGCCCGAGAAGTCGAACACCGCGGTGAAGCGCAAGATGCTGAGGAGCACGTTCGGATCCGCGCCGTACTCGCCCATCTTGGTCAGCGTCGGAATCGGCACGGGCATTGTGGGGATCAGGAGCAGGTCGATATCGGCAAACAGGGCCGCCAAGCTGCCACAGAACTTCAGCCTCTCGTGATGGATCTGCGCGATCTCGACGCCGCTCATCGATCTGCCCTGCTCGATCAACTGCGCTAGATCGGGGCCGTATTCCGACTTCCGGGACGGATAGGTTTCGAGATGCGCCTCTGCGGTCTCGATCGAGCACATCGGAATCCACATGCTTACGAGCTTCTCGTAGGCCGGGAACTTAACCTCGCGGATATCGGCCCCAAGCGCAGCGAGCGTCCGCTCGGCTTCCAGCAACGCGGCAACCACTTGCGGATCGATTCCGTTCTGGGTGTAGCTGCGGTCTACGCCGATCCGCAGGCCCCGGACCCCGCCACCGATACCTGCGAGATAGTCCGGCACCGGCGCCTGCAGGACCGTGGGATCGTTGACATCCGCCCCTGCGATGATGCCGAGCATGGCGGCCGCATCGGACGCGCTCCGGCACATAGGCCCGATATGGTCGAGCGAGTCCGCCAGGGGAAAGACCCCATAGCGGCTGACGCGTCCCCAGGTCGGCTTGATCCCGGTCAGCCCGCATGTTGCCGACGGAAACCGGATTGAGCCGCCGGTGTCGCTACCGATCGAGCCGAAGCAGAGCCCCGCCGACGTCGCCACGCCCGATCCGCTCGAGGACGAGCCGACCCAGTAATCGACACCCCAGGGATTGAGCGGCGCCTGGTCGTTCGGATGGTGGCTGGTGTAGGCGCCCTCGGTCATTTTTAGCTTGCCAAGCGTGACGGCGCCGGCCTGTTCGAGCCGGTCCACGATCGTCGCGTTGAAGGACGGGACGAATTTGGCGTGGATCGTGGTGCCACCGGCCGTCGGCGCAAAGGTCGTGTAGCAGAGGTCCTTCAGTCCGATCGGCACGCCGTGCAGCGGCCCGCGCCAGATGCCCTTGGCGAGCTCGGCGTCACAGCGCTTGGCCTGTGCGATGGCGCGCTCGGCAAGGACGAGCGCATAGCCGTGGAATTTGCCGTCGAGCCTGGCGATCCGGCTCAGCATGGCCTCGGTCACTTTCGAGGGCAGAAGCTCGCCGCGGCGGAACAGCTCGGAGAGCTCGGTGATCGACTTGTAGTGGATTGGATCTGCTGACATCTGACAGCCCTGTTATTGTCGGAAAATGGCCCTACCCGCCGGCGCCGCTGACGGCCCGGTTTCGTCGCTGCACGGCTCGGAATGCGCCTAAAACTGCACCCCGCGCGTGAGCGCACCGTCGACCACGAGGTTGGTCCCGGTGATAAAGCTCGCAGCCTTGCTGGCAAGAAAGACCGCGCCGTTTGCCATTTCCTGCGGCGTGCCCATGCGGCCGGTCGGATTGAGCGCCAGCGCAGTCTTGTACAGCTCGGGATTGCCGTCCTTGATCTGATTCCAGACACCGCCCTCGAAAATGTGTTGCCCGGCGACACCGAGTTGGCGCGGATGCCCTTGCCGGCAAGCTGGAAGGCGAGTCCCTGCGTGTAGTGGATAATCGCGGCCTTGAATGTGCCGTAGGGACCGCTGGCGAAATCGACCTCGCGGCCCGACACGCTGGAGATGGTGACGATCGCGGCGGCCTTGCTCTTCTCCAGATATGGCATCGCCGCATTGATCAGCCGCACCGTGCCCATCATGTCGGTGGAGAACTCCTTCTCCCAGCTCTCCTCGTCCTGCCCGATCGATAACGCGCTGACATTGGCGACGACGATGTCGATGCCGCCGAGCTTGGAGGCCATATCCTCTACCCAGGCCTTGAGCGCCGGACCATTGGAAACGTCGACCGAGCTGCCGAACGCGGCGACGCCCTTCGCCTTGATCGCAGTGACCGCGCTGTCGACGTCCGCCTGGTTGCGCGCGCAAATGCCGACATTGGCCCCTTCTGCCGCGAAGGTGTCGGCGATCGCCCTGCCGATCCCCTTGGTGCTGCCTGTGACGAGAACCTTTGCGCCCTTGAGTCCGAGATCCATGTTCGTTCCCTCCCTATTGACGACTTGAAAGCATGCCTGAGGCCGTTCAGAGCAGAAGCTGCTCGCGCACGTTGTCCTCGTTGACCTCGGCGCCTGCGAGCGACCGCGTAATCTTGCCCTTCTCCATGATGTAGCAGCGTTCGGCGATCGCCAGGATCGTGTCGAGGTTCTGCTCGACGAAGATGATGGTGGTTCCGAGCTCGTTGCGGAACGACCGAAGCGCCTCACAGATGTGCTGAACGATCGACGGCTGGATACCCTCGGAGGGCTCGTCCAGAATCATCAGGGACGGATTGCCGATCAGCGCGCGGCCTATGGCGAGCTGCTGTTGCTCGCCGCCCGACATGGTGCCCGCGGCCTGTCGCCGTCGCTCCTTCAGCCGCGGGAAATACTCATAAACCAGCTCCGGCAGCTTCTTGCCGCCCGGACCACCGATCAGCTCGCCGACCTGCAGGTTTTCCTCGACGGTCATTTGCGGAAACACGTCGCGCCCTTGCGGGATGTAGCCGAAGCCGGCCCGTGCCCGTGCGTCGGCTTCCAGCGCCGTGACGTCCTGCCCCATGAAGCTGATCGTCCCGCGCCAGGTTTGCAGCAGTCCGATCAGGCAGCGCATCAGGGTCGATTTGCCGACACCGTTGCGGCCGATCACGCCGACGATCTCGCCGCGCCAAACCGACATGCTGACGCCCTGCAGGATCGGCGTCGCGCCGTATCCCGCCCACAATTCGGCGACGTCGATAATCCGCTCAGGGGACGAAACATTAGTGAGCATGGGCCTTACCCAGATAGATTTCCGCGACCTTCTCGTCCTGCAGGATGCTTTCGAGCGTCCCGCGCGCAAAAATCCTGCCGAGATGCAGCACCGTGACTCGTTGGGCCACCTGGCGTACGAAGGCCATGTCATGCTCGACCACGAGCACCGTCATTCCCTCGGCATTGAACGACCTGATCAGCTCGCCGGTCTTGAAGGTTTCTTCCGGCGACATGCCGGCCGTCGGCTCGTCCAGCAGCAGGAGCTGCGGCTTCAACGCCAGCGCCATCCCGATCTCGAGGCCATTGTTGCTGGCCGTGCGACAGCGCGCCTGCGAGCTTGTCGCAATCCGCCGCGAGATTGAGCATCGTCAGCAGGCGGTCTTCCTCGGCGATGCGTTCCGGGCCGGACAGTCGCTCCTGCAGCGCGGTCTGGATGTTCTGGCGGACAGGCAATTCCTTGAAGACGCTCGGGGCCTGCATCTTGATGCTCATGCCCCGCTGCACCCGCGCGTAGGGCCGCTCGGCCGTGATATCGACGGTGTCGAACAGGATGTTGCCCTCGGTCGGCGGATAGAGGCCGACGATCAGCTTGAACAGCGTGCTCTTGCCGGCGCCGTTGGGTCCGATCAGGCAATGGATCTCGCCAGCATTGACCGTGAGGTCGACGCTCGAGACCGCCGTCAGCCCGCCGAAGCGCTTCGAAACGCCTTTGACTTCGACCAGCGCCATGATCAGGACTCTTCCGGTTGCAGGCGGCCGGCTTCGGCTACGTCGCTGCGCCGCCGGCGTGCCTGCCACCAGTCGGCGGCGAGCTTGCCGATGCCGAGCACGAAACCTTGCGGCGCCAGCATCACGGTCGCGAGCAACAGCGCCCCCATCAGCACCAGCGCCGCCTGCTGGCTGTAGACGGTGATGGTCTGAAAGCCGAAGAGAAGCAGGAACGACCCAACCAGCGTCGCAGTCAGATCGCTGCGCCCGGAGAAGGCCACCCATACGATCGGCATCGCGGCCGCCGGCAAGCCGATGCTGGATGGCGTGATGAACTGCCCCCAGGACGTGTAGAGCGCGCCGCTGAGGCCGGCGAGGCCGCTGCCGATCACGAAGGTCAGCAGCTGATACTTGCGGACGTCGTAGCCCAGCATCTCCGCACGCTGGGGATTCTCCCGCGTCGCCACGATAACGTTGCCGATGCCCGAATTCACCAGAATACGCAGCGCGAGATAGACGATCACGATCAGCGCGACCATGACGTAGTAGAGCGCCGATCCCTCGACGTAGACGTCACCCACCGTTAGAGGGTCCATGCCCTTCATGCCGTTGAAGCCGTTCAGCCGCGCCGAGCCGATGTGCCATTCCGGTCCGGCCGTTTGTCCGAGGAAGAAGGCGAGCACCAGCGTTGCGGACAGCGTCACGATGCCGAAGAAGATGCCGTTGATCCCGCCCCAGATCATGAAATAGCCGAGGATGCCGGCCGCGATCATCGCCAGGACGACAGAGAGCACGAGCGCGGCGATCGTCGCCGTGCCGCCGCCCATGTTGATGGCGAGCACGCCGTAGCCGTAACCGGCGATGCCGAAGAAGAGCGTCTGGCCGAACGACAGCATGCCGCCATAGCCCCACATCAGACAGAGGCCGAGCGCCATGAAGATCCAGATCAGGAAGTAGGCGAAATTGCCGACATCGTAGGAATCGGCAAACGAGGGATAGGCCAGCGCGCCCGCGAGCACGACCAAGATGCACGACCAGAATATCTTGCCGCGTCCGAGCGTTTGTGGGCCTTCAAGCAGCTTGAACATCACATATTCTTCCCTCTAACGCCCACGACGAACCAGCACGCTGGAGAGCCCTTCGGGTAACACGCGAATGATCAGGATGACGGCGACCAGCATACCGATCTGCCCTATTATCTGGCCGTAGCTAGCGTTCAGCGCCATTCGGATCATCGCCAGGAACACGGCGGCCGGCGCCGTTCCGAGCAGCACGTTGGCTCCTCCGATCACGACGGTCACAAAACTCTCGACTACGAAGGTCGCCCCCATGGTCGGGATCAACGTCATCGTCGGCGCATACAGCGCGCCGCAAAGCCCGGCAAGGCCGGTTCCGATCCCGAAGCTGATCGCATAGATGCGGCCGGTGCGTGCGCCGAGCGCCTTCGCCATCGCTGCGTTCTGCATGGTGGCACGAGCAATCACGCCGAACCGCGTCTTCATGAAGATGATGTAGAGACCGGCCAGCACCGCGACTGCGCAGCCGAACAGCACCAGACGGTAGGTCGAGAACGTATAGCCGCCAATCGCGAAGCTGCCCTCGGGCGTTCCGATGCCGCGCACGGCGGAGCCAACTATCAGGAGCATAGACTGCGTCACGATCAGGCTTAGTCCCCAGGTCGCGAGCAGCGAATCCAGCGGGCGCTTGTAGAACCGCCGCACCACCAGGAACTCGACGAGGACACCGATGAGGCCCGCCGTGAGCGCCGCCAGGATCTGCGCGACGGCGAGCGGCACCCCCAGATTGACCAGACCAACCGTGACATAGGCTCCGCACATGATGAACTCGCCATGCGCCATGTTGATGACGCCCATCATGCCGAACACGATGGCGAGGCCTGCGGCCGAGAGAATGAGGAACGCGAAGACGTCGGCGAACTGATAGAACAGCGAGAACAATTCAGCCGACATCGCGATCCCCTCGATAGCGGCGCCGCATCGTCGCGGCGCCGGCTTGGTTTGAAATCGTCGTGACCACCACGAGCAAGATCCGTGCCCGCCTCAGGACTTTTTGGGGAGGTGGCTTGGCGTGTATTGATCCTTGTCGTTCTTCTTCGTGAGATCGCATCCGATCTCGCCAAGCCAGTAAGGCTGGATCGTGCCGTAGTCCTTCTCGACCTTCACCTCATGCTTCGGCCCGACGGAGATCAGGCGCATGCGGTGCGAGGTGTGCTGGCTCTTCGGATCGATGCAGACCTTGCCCTCGGGCGCATCGATGCAGGCATCGCCGGTCGCGATGACCTTGCGCATGTCGTCGAGCTTGATCGACTTCGCCTTCTCGACCAGCGCCTTGTACATGTAGAGCGCGTTATAGGCGTTGTACCCCATGTCGTTGATGTAGAGTTCGTCGGGGAACTTGGCGCGCCAGCGCTTCTTGAACTCGGTCGCTTCGGGCGTGTCGATCTCCTCGAACCAGTTCGCGGTCGCGTGCATGTTGTTGAGCGCCGGCGGCTTGAACCGCTTGTGCTCGAAGCCGAGCATGACCTTGATCGACGAGCCCATTGGCAGGTTGAGGTTGGCCGCGGCCGCCTGCTCGAAGAACGAATCCTGCGCGGCACCGACGTTGATCGTCAGCAGCCAGTCGGGCTTTGCCTTCTGGATGTTCTGGATGGTCTGCGCGAACTGCGACACGCCGAGCGGGATGAACTCC
Source organism: Bradyrhizobium dasycarpum (assembly GCF_042019905.1). NCBI lineage: Bacteria > Pseudomonadati > Pseudomonadota > Alphaproteobacteria > Hyphomicrobiales > Nitrobacteraceae > Bradyrhizobium > Bradyrhizobium dasycarpum. Next base: position 6,670,534 of record NZ_CP169574.1, on the reverse strand, counting down.
TCGCCCACGACCTCGCCGCCCAGGTCCTTCATGATCTTGCGGTTCCACTCCGCCGAGATCTGACCGAAATTGTAGTCAGCGGCGATGACATAGACCTTCTTGCCGAACTTCTCGACCATCCAGGGAATCAGCGTCGAGAATTGCTGCTCGGGCACCGCGCCCATACTGATCATGCTGGCATCGCAGACCCCGCCCTCGTACTGGTTGGTGTAGAAATACGGCGTCGTGGTCCGATCGACGATCGGACGCAGCGCCTCGCGCGAGGCCGAAGTGATGCCGCCGATCAGCACGTCGACCTTGTCGCGATTGAGCAGGCGCCGGCCGAACTCCTGGTAGCGCGCATTGTCGCCCTGCGGATCGAGGTGAATGAGTTCGATCTGCCGTCCCAGGATGCCGCCGCTCTTGTTGATCTCCTCGACGGCGAGCTGCGAACCGTGCAGCTTCGGCATACCCATGAAGGCAAGGTCGCCGGACACGTCCTCGAGCAGGCCGACCTTCAGCGGCGGTTCCGCGGCGCTGGCAATACTCATCGACGCCACAGTGCCGAGCATGGCGCCGAGCAAAACCGTCCGTAACTTGCGTCCCGAGTTCATCGTGATGTCCCCTCTATTGAAAGCGGCTGGATGTCATGGCTTGAGATAGTTCTTCAGGATGGACGCCCCCATTGTGTATTTGGGGTCGACCATGTTGCCGAGGCGCATGCGGCCGGCCTGGCTGAGCAGCATGTAGGCGTCGATCTCATCGAAGCCGTAATCGGCCGCCATCCACCGCACGAGCTCGCGATAGGCGATGCGTGCGGCGTCCTCGAGCGGACGCGCGCTGCCGATCGTCATGATAAAGTCCTTCGTCTCGAGGCCGCGGCCAGGCAAAGTTCCAATTCTTGATCAGATCGACCTGGAGCGTGACGGTCGCGCGCTGCTCGAGCGCGACTCCGGAGAGCTCGCCGTCGCCCTGCGTCGCGTGGCAGTCGCCGACGTAGAGCATCCCGCCGTCGGTATGCACCGGGAAATAGATGATGGCACCCGGAGCGACGTCGGGCAGATCCATGTTGCCGCCGTGATAGTCCGGCTGTAGGGACGAAATCGCCTCGATCTCCGGCGAAACGCCGATGGTGCCGATGAACGGTTCGTAGGGCAGCGTGAGCTTGTCGTTCCAGCGCACGCCGTTCCTGTCGACATGCACCTTCTTCACGCGCTCGGGCAGCGGCGAATTGAGCATTGCCGTCGAGCTGGTCCCGACCAATCCGCCGAACTCCGGAATGATGCAGGTCGTCCCGGCCGGCTGCTCGCCCCGGGTTTCGACGTCGCGGATGTAGATCGCGAGGCAATCGCCCTTCTTGGCGCCCTTAACCGCGATCGGCCCGCATTGCGGGTTGAGATAGGGGAAATTGAGCTTGGAGGTGGGGCTGTCGGTCTCCTTGGTCAGCACGCCGCCAAAAGCATCTTCGGTCTCGACGACGACCACCCCACCGGGGTCGATCGTCAGGGTCGGCTTGGCATAGGGACCGTAGACGAAGTGGAAGTCCCCCTGCTGTTCGATCGTAAGGCTATTGGTCGCGCCGGCCGCGCCCCTGGCGACGGCGCGCTTGGCCATGATGGATGTCTTCAACCAGTCTTCGGACATGAGATCGGCTCCTCGGCTCAGATCGCGGGATGACGCTTGTGCCAGTCGGTGACGCGCTGGAACGCATCGCCTGCGCGAACGAGGCAGGCCTCGTCGAAATGACGGCCGACAAACTGGAAGCCGACCGGGCCGCCATTCGCCGCGAAGCCGCCGGGCAATGTCACTGTCGGACTTCCCGTCATATCGAACGGGCACGTAAAGCGGAGCAGGCCTCCGATCAGCGAGGCGTCCTCTCCGAGCGCTGCCATCTTGGCAAGCGTCGGCGCCGCGAACGCCTGGGCCGGTACCGCGAGGAGATCGACCGTCTCGAACAGCGCCCGCACAGCGCCGCGAAACGCTTCGCGGCGGAGCACGATCTTCTGGTAGTCCATACCGGACTGTTGCCGTCCGAGATCGAGCAGGCCGGCCAGCGCCGGGCCGTATTCGTCCTTGCGCGCCGGATAGGTATCCTCGTGCGCGACCGCGACTTCGATGCCGCAGAGCGGGAACCAGTCGTCGATGATCGCCTTGGGATCGGGAAACGCAATTTCCTTGATCTTCGCCCCGAGATCAGCCGCCACCCGCAAACCCTCGGCCAGCACCTTGGCCGCATCGCCGTCGGTGCCTTCGCTGGTCCAGCGTCGATCGACGCCGATGGTCACGTCGCGCAGATCTCCGGTCAGGCCGGCGAGATAATCGGGCACGGCCAGCGGCACCGCTGTCGTATCCTTGGGATCCTGCCCGGCGATCACGCCGAGGATGGCACCGCAATCGACCGCACTCCGCGCCATCGGGCCGATGTGGTCCAGCGTCGCCGCAAGCTCGAATGCGCCATAGCGGCTGACCCGTCCCCAGGTCGGCTTGAGTCCGGTGACGCCGTTCGCCGCGGACGGAAAGCGGATCGACCCGCCGGTATCGGTACCGAGCGAGCCGAAGCAGAGGCCCGCCGCAGTCGCAACGCCTGAGCCGCTCGAAGAGGCACCGGGCCAGAGATCCGCGTTCCACGGATTTCTCGGCGGGTCGATCTTCGGATGATGGTCGGCGTAAGCGCCTTCGGTCTGCTGCAGCTTGCCGAGGATGATCGCGCCGGCATCCTTCAGCCGCGCGACGACCGTTGCATCCTCAGTGGGGCGGAAGTCGCGATGGATCGTCATGCCATGCGCGGCGGGTGCGCCCTTCGCCCAGCAGAGATCCTTCACCGCCACCGGCACACCGTGCAGCGGCCCCTTGATTTTGCCGGAGGCGATCTCCTTCTCGGCCGCGGCTGCTTCCGCAAGCGCCGAGTCGGCCATGACATACGCAAAACTCCTGAGCTTTCCGTCGAGCTCGTCGATCCGGCCGAGCAACGCCTTGGTGACTTCGACCGATGACAGTTCCTTTGCCTGGAGCTTTTGTCCGATCTCGACGAGTCCAAGATAGTGGAGATCTGTTGCCGCCATTGCTCCTCATCCTCTCGCTCGACATGACACACGGCCGTCAGGCGCATGCGTCACCGTTCTGGCGATGCGGACGCATCGCCAGCTGTCCTGGCGGCAAAAACGAAAAAAGCCACCCGCCCCTCCCGAATGAGGTGACGAATGGCTCAAATGCCGCGGCTATGATCTGTCGCTTAGGGTCCGTGATCGAACGAAGCAATTAGGTAGCAAAGAGCTGGACGTCATCGGCCAGATCAGCGCACGCGAGGTTCGACAGGTCGCCCTGTAGGAGAAAAGTCTAAGTAACTGCCCATCATGTTGTCAACGATGCCGCCTGCCTAAATTTCGAGAGTGCTGCGCAGCAAAAGGGCAAGCCACTTGCGCTGTCGTCGGCGATGATGATCTCATGCTCGCGTTCCGCGACCGAAAGCCGTCAATGACAAAGCCGTCTGTTCCCGTTGGCATCGTCTGCTCGCAGTCCGGGCCATATCAGGCGATGGGCCGCGAGATCCTCAAGAGCGCGATCATGGCGGTCGACGAGATCAACGGCCAGGCGGAGTTCGACTTCTCGATCGCGCCCCATATCCGCGACCCCCGCGGCATCGTCTCCGAATATCACACGGTCTGCGACGACCTCATCCGCAACGTCGGCGTCGAGCACATCATCGGCTGCTACACCTCGGCCTCGCGCAAGCAGGTGCTCCCAATCGTGGAGCGCACCGATCGCCTGCTCTGGTATCCCGCCCGCTATGAGGGCTTCGAGTGCTCGGACAACGTGATCTATGTCGGCGCCTCGCCCAATCACAACGTGTTGCCGCTGGTCCGCTACGTTCTCGACAATCTGTCGCGGGAGTTTTTCTGCGTCGGCTCCAACTATGTCTGGACATGGGAGACCAATCGCGTCACCCGCGAATTGGTCAGCGCGGCAAACGGCCACATCCTCGCGGAACGACTGCTCGAGCTGGGCGAAAGCGCCGTCGGGCATATCGTCGATGAGATCGTTCGCCGAAAGCCGCCAATCGTGTTCAACACACTGGTCGGAAGCTCGAGCTACGACTTCATCCGCGCCTTCAACGCCGGCACCAAGGCCGCCGGCCTGGAGATTCCCATGCTAAGTTGCAGCTTGTGCGAGCCGGAACTAGCGATCGTCGGGCCTGCATCGGCCGGCTGCATCACCTCGTCAGCCTATTTCGAGAGCATTCGCTTGCCGGAGAACCGCGCCTTCGTCACGCGCTGGAGGGCGCGCTATGGCGAGGACAGCAGTCCCTCCGTCGATGGTCAATCCGCCTATGTCGCGGTGTATCTGCTGGCGCGCGCTCTGCAGCGCGCGGGCACGTCCGACATTGCCGAAGTGCGGCGCGCCGCGGCGGGATATCGCTACAATTCGCCGCAAGGGCCGGTGTGGATCGACGGCGGCAACAATCATTGCGTCCTTACACCGCGGCTTGCCGTCTCCAACCCGCAAGGACAGTTTGATATCTTCTGGGAAGCCGACGCGCCTGTTAAGCCTGATCCCTACCTGACGCAGCTCGACGTCGCCGTCAGCCCGTCGAAAGAAACCTCGGCGGGCGGCGCATTGCCGCACGCGCCGCATTTGCGGGTTGTGAAATGAGCAGACCGTCTTCATTTTCGCTACGCGGACGCAAGGCTCTCGTCGCCATCAAAGACGAACGCGACGCAACCATCGTGCGACGCCAGTTCGAGCGTCTGGGACTCGAGGGTGTCGCATGGACGCCGGCGGAGCCCGTCGACTTCGCACCGGATTTGTCGTTGATCGACGACGACTTCCTGCCCCTGCTGCAACCGGCGCAACGCGCATTCCTGACGCGATCACCTGTCATCGCCCTGGTCGGCACAGAGACGCCAAGTCGACTCAAGCTCGTGTTCGAACTCGATCCAGCTTCGTTCCTCATCAAGCCGTTGCGATCGGCCGGCATCTATGCAGCTCTCGTCATGGCATTCGAGCGGAACGAACGCACGAGCGAGTTGAAACAACAGATTTTCAAGCTCGAACAGCGTCTGCGGTCACGTCGCGTCGTGCTCGCCGCCGTTCTTCAGGTAATGCATTCGCATGCGCTCGCCGAACCTGCTTCCTTTGCACTGATCCGAAGAACTGCCATGGAGCAGCGCAAGACGATCGAAGAACTCTCGGCCGAGATAACGGCAAGGGGTATGCTTCCGCGCGCAACGGGTTAGATTGCTCCCTGTTGGGAACGATCCCGAGACGGAAGAATCGAGATCACCGATGCTCAAATCGGTCTATCGGCGTTTCGAGACGGCGTCCGTTCTTCTCTACGATCGCATGGCGCGCCTACCGCCAGGACAACATGAGGGTCCACGTCGACTTCAAGCACTATTTCGATGGCAGCGCGGCGTAGCTGCCCCAATGCGTCGCCAATGACATTGAACAGAAGTGGGAAAATGCCGGCTATGTCGGGCGGCGGCCCTGACCCAGATACAACATTGAGGAACGTACTCGCCTATGTGAGCTTCCCGCCTCAGAACCGTGCCAAGCTGTATTCGACCAATCCGATCGGGCGCCTCAACGGCGAAATCAAGCGGCGAACAGAGGTGGTTTGCCTCTTCCCAAATGAAGACGCCATCGTTCGCCTCGCCGTCGCGATCCTACAATTGACTCAAATCAAGAAGCTGCGCGTCAGGCTTGCTGATATGGGTTCAAGGATCAAATCGTTCCTCCAGCTGGTTTGGGTCGACCGGCGGTCCTAGAAGCGGAGACTTTGCCTGGCGAGGCCGTCAGGCGTGCGGCGTTCGTCGAGCCAACGCTATTCCGACGGTCGCGGTAACGTCCGAAACATACCTCAACTCGCGGAATCAAGAGAATGCCAAAGGCTACAAGAACTGAGCAGGGAGGCTCCACATCAACCCGTGAGACGACCCATCCACAAGCTCCCGAGTCGGAGAAAACGTGCACATCCAGCGTCAACTTCAGACCTGCACATGCAATTGACAGCCCCGACATAGCGCAGCACATGTGCACAGCAGGCGGCGGCCTCTATGAGTTCTTGTTTGACGATCTGATTCCCTTCGTGACGGCGGAAGAGATCCTGTCAGTCGGGATCGCCCGCGACGAGCCTCCGATTTCATACCGCAACTGTTTTGTGGCAACTCACACAGAAGACCGAGTGGTCGGTATCGCGAACGCGTTTCCCGCTGCCGCTATCGATGGCGAGACCTATCCTCTCGTGCCGAGGGAGCGCCTGGATCACATTCGTCCGATTTTAGGACTACAGGAGAAAGACAGCCTGCTCCTGAACGCGCTGGCGGTTCACGACAACATGAAGCACCAAGGGGTTGGCACGACGCTCTTGTCATGGGCACAAGCTCAAGCGCGTATGATCGGCCTGCCCCGAGTAAGTCTCCATGTCTGGGCGGACAACACAATTGCGCGACGCTTCTACAGCAAGCATGGCTTCGCGGAACGTGGGATCGCGCAGATCCCGTCACACCCGAGACTTCAGCACGCCGGAGGAAGTATCCTCATGAGCAAAGTAGTCTGCAACGAGACAGAGTTCGAAGCGTCGCTTTGAAGCGGTGAGCCGCGCTTGCGCGTTTGCGCATGCGACTCTTTGCGGAAGCCTTCGCGATAGCGCGGTGGTCGCCGTATCGTCCACGTGCAAAGCCTGCGATCAGTGCCACTCAGCGCCATCCGATCCATTAATCGGCTTGATGTCGACGATGTCTCCATCACACACATGGTCCCGGATCGCCTCGACCTCAGCTGAGTTGATTTCAAGAAGCCACTTCTTCCACTCCTGGGGATGTCCCTCGGGAGCGACGAACTCGCCGCCGGCTGCATACCGATATTTTGCCAGCGCTCCCATGGCCCGTTCCATCGCGCTGCCGTCTTTCAGAGTTACAACGCATCTCATCGCGAACCTCATCCGTTCAACAGACCGAAAAGATTCCATGGCCGTCGGGCCTCGTGTTGACAGGGATCAAACGGGAGCCAGGAGCAAGCCGCCGTCAGGTCGGAAACCCATCAGATGCGAGCATGCGCTTTCGCAACAGAAACGTGCAATGTGGGAGGGGCGCGTCGCAAGCGTAGTGAGCCGGTCTACGCGGGCAAACGTGACAAAGTCCAGCGGCGCAAACCTATCGATCCGTGACACCGCCAATGTTTCATGGGCCCCCTGAAACTCGTCGGATCGGAAAGGCCCGTTTGAAAACCAGAGTCCAAACGGTCTGCTGGCGAAACCATTGATGTGGTGGGCGCACCGGGGCTCGAACCTGGGACCCGCTGATTAAGAGATAGCGACGGACGGGTAAAGAACAATCAATCACTTGCTGGTCGCACCACTGGGCTTATCCGACCGAATATGGGCATTCGTCGCACCATCATGGTCTTTGCACCACGTGACATCAAAGTGCCGCCACTGTTGCAAACCCGTGCTCCGATGCCTCGAGAGCCACGGCGATGTCGGCTTCGGTATGAGCGGCGCAGAGGAACATGTTGTGCTTGGGATGGAAGTAGACGCCTCTTGCAAGCATCGCGCTGCAGAAGGCCGAACCTTTCCGATAGTTGGGGTCCCCCTCGAACAAAAGGGTCGGCATTTGCACCGGTCCCGATTGGCGGATCGAAAGACCGAACTGACGGGAGCGCGTCTCGAGGCCGTCACGCAGCGTTTGCCCGAGCTGCGCAAGGCGGGTCGGAACATCGTCCCTGCGCACGACTTTCAACGTCGCGACGGCAGCAGCCATGGCGACGGCGCCGGCCCAGAATGACCCCGTGACAAAGACCTGGGACGCAGCACGACGCAGCCAATCGGCTCCGGTCACAGCGGCGAGGGCATGACCATTGGCGATGGCCTTGCTCCAGGCCGACAAATCCGGGCGAACGCCGAGCGATTCCCAGCTGCCGGCGGCATTTAGGCGGAAGCCGGCACGAACTTCGTCGATGAGCAGCGCGGCCCCCTTGCTGTCGCAGATGTGACGCGCCGCGCGCGCGAACTCCACGGTTGGAAGTTCCTGGTCGAACCCGAGATCGTGGCGGAACGCCGAAATCAGAATCCCGGCAAGATCATCGCCCGCCGCCTTGGCCGCCGCCTCAAGGCTCTCCGACATCGTTGAACGTGAAATATTCGAGATGAGCGCGATCCTCCGCAGTCACGCCGAGAAGCGACGGTGAGCACCACGGCACGGCGCCATGATAGGCGCCCTTGGCGACGAGGATCTTTCGCCGCCCCGTCGCAGCCCTTGCGATCGTGACGCACGTCGTCGTCGCGTCGGTGCCGTTCTTCTGAAACTGCGTCCAATCGGCATGGCCCACCATATCGACGATGAGCTCGGCCAACTCGACCATGATCTCGGCCGGACCATTGAGGCAGTCGCCGTCACGCCGCTGACGCTCGGCGGCTTCCTCCACTTCGGGATGGTGATGGCCGAGCAGGTTGGGACCCCAGCTGCACATGAAGTCCACGTAACGGTGACCGTCGACATCCCAGAGCACGCCGCCCTCGCCGCGGCTGAAGAACTGCGGATAGGTCTCCGGCAACTTGGCCGCGTGGAGATGTCCCCACATCCCGCCTGGGACGACCTTTTCGGCCCGCGCCCGCAGGGCAGCATCCCTTGTTCTGATTATCTCCGGCATGCTCTCTCTCCGGTTTTGATATATCATATATTATGTTGTCGGTTACAAGGGAATTGTTGCTTTGCCGGCCCGGGCCCTTAGACCTCGTATCGAAGGCTAGGGTCCGGATCCGCCGAAACAGCCCAGACCTTGCGGGGACCGAGAATGGCTGACGTTGAACAGAGGCATGGCGAGGGCGGTGTGGGCCCGGTGGCTCGCGACAGCCTGACAAGCCTGGTCTACAACAATCTGCGTCAGGCGCTGATGGAAGGCCGGTTCTGGCCGGGCCATCGCTTCAAGATTCGCGACCTTGCCGCGACCATGAACGTGTCGGAGACGCCGATCCGCGAAGCCCTGATGCAGCTCGTGCGCGGTCGTGCACTCGAGGATGCAGGCGGGACGCTCGATCATGGTCGCCCACATGACGGCGAAGCAGTATATCGAGCTCAGGACTGTCAGGCTGTTTCTCGAAGGACTTGCCGCCGAGCACGCAACCACGCGCATCTCGGACGCCGATATCGACAAGATGGAGGCCACTCACCGCGAGCTGATCAGCGCCGAGAAGGAGCACAGATGGTCCGACGCGGTCCGCGCCAACTGGCAATTCCACCGCGGTCTCTATGATGGGTCGGGTCTTCCCGAGGTGCTCGCCATCCTCGACGACATCTGGATGCGCAACGGACCCTTGTTGAATTTCCATTACCCGCACGCGCCCCGACCTATCCCAACGAACATCAGCACCTGTCCGTTCTCAAGAATCTGCGGCAGCGCCGGCCGGACAAGGTTCGCGAGTCGATCCAAGCCGACATGATGGAGGGCGGCCAGAACCTCGTCCGCTTGCTGGAGAAGCATGGCGGCACGCGCTTCATGACTCCGGAGACGGCCATCGACGAAGGCGTCGAGATTGGAACGACGAAGATGCGCGCCGCACCACCCGCCAAGGCAGCACGCGCGAAATCCAGGCGTCGCTGAAAGTTGCTCATGCGGAGCGAGGCGCGGTGAAGCGATCGAGGATGTTGCGGGTGATCCGCTGCGTGAACGGATCGCCGCGCTTCAGCCCCATCACCCATTCGCAGGTCGCGGCCGTCAGCACCTCCCCCTTGCCGCGGGTCATGTGCACCATCATGCCGGAGCCGTATTTGTAGCGGGCCAGACCCTCGGGCGTGAGCTCGCCGGTGATGCATTCCACGAGGCCCTCGTGGTCGCTGCTGCGAATGTAGTAGCGGAAGCCCTCGCCTTCCGGCTCGTCTTCGGCCAGGACTGCGGGCGCCATCGCCAGGATCTGGATGGTCTCGGGCTGCCCATCGACGGGAACGGGAAACGGCAGGCCGTTGCGGAACGTGTAGTCCAGCCCGTCGACCTCGTAGGCAAAGATGTGCTGCTTGTCGCCGAAGATGTCGGCATAGTGCAGTCCCGTGCCGGCAAATGCCCAATGTTCGGGACGGTAGACCGTAAAGCCTCGTTGGCCGTTCGGCGCGAATCCGCCCCAGGACGCGTAGAGGCCGTGCGCACCGTTCACGCCGACCGTCGAGGCCCCGGGCCAACGGACGTTGCGATCTTCCCAGGCCGATGTCATCAGGCGCGCGCGGTCCGTGCCGACGACCGGGTCCTTGTGGATGGCCTTGAACTTGTAGCAGACTTGGCGCCTGCCCTCGTCCTCGAGCCGGATCTGCCACAGGAAATTGGCGCCGAAGCGCGCGAGCCGCCCGCCCCTCTCCACATAACGCTCGATCGCCTCGCGCATCTCCCATGTCCAGTACTCGTCATGGCCGATGATGGTGACGCAAGGGTAGGCGTCGAGCAGCTCGGGCCGGTAGTGAAGATCGGTCTGGGTGATCATGTCGAGGGCGTAGCCTTCCTTCTCCGCCCAGAGCACGAAATGCCGATCGAACTGGGCCCAGCCCGATGCCGCGTAATATTGGCCGAAGCCGTGGGAGAACGCCCACTCCTTCATCTGATAGCGGGGCGCGTCACCCATCTCGGGCGCGGGATCGGCGCAGATGCGCGGTGCGCCCGGCGGCAGCCAGACCATGCCGCGCGTCCATGGCCGCTGTAGCGACAGCACCGGCGACGGCTCGTCCCTGCCGGGACCTTCGACGCCAAAGTAGTGATTGGCACCACCGAAATCGTTATACGCAGTCCAGGTGCCCGTCGGCAGGATCATCAGGATCTTCGCGCGCCGCGTCTTCTCGGTCGGGCGCACGACGAAGAAATGATGCTGGATGAAGCGGGCCCCGTTCGCTCGCTCGCACGACGAAACTACACGATAAAAGCCCGAACGCAGATCCGGCGGCAAGGTCCAGCGATGAGCGATGGGCCAGTTACAGCCATTCCGATAGGCATCGGACGGCGTAGCCGCGAACACGCCGTCAAGCGCATCGACCTCATGCACCATCTCGGGCTCGATACCGTCGCGATAGATCTGCAGCCGCCAGGTCTTTGCTGTCGCGGACGAGCGAAAGACGACTTCGTCTCCCGGATCGTAAGACATCGCATCGGTATAGGTGTAGACCTCCGCAATATCGGGATCGCCGCGCGGAACCTCATACCAGGGCTGGCTGGCCCAGTGCTCGTCCGCATGCATCGGGCGCGCCTTGCGGGGAGCGACGTTGACGGATCCCAATTCCGGCGAGTGAAACTCGGGCTTGTCCGACATGACAGCCTCCCTGGTTCGAAAAGCCATCTCTGGCGACGAGATGGCGATTTTGCATGTTGGGCCGAATTCGAGGCCGCAGTCTAGGTTTCGGCAGGCATGACGAACGGCCTTGGATCGAGAAACCGATTCACGACGTTCAACGTGATGGTGCTGATGTTGTTGTCGTAGTTGTTGTGACTCAACGACATGCCGTAGGTGATTGATCCCGTTGCAAAGACGGCGCCGCCATGGGCGGTCTCGAAGAACACCATGTCGGCGCGCACCAGCGCGTTCTGCGTGCCGTCGAGGCCGTCGACCACGGTGCGAAATTCCTCCGGCGTGGGCAGCGCGCCCGCGCCCAATCCTTCCGACGTCGCGATCCGCAATGCATGCGGCGGAGTGCCCAGCTCGAGATCGTACCGGTCGATCTCGCTGCCGACGGCACCATTGTAGCGAAATCCAAAATCACCGAACTTCTCGTGGCGGCCCGTGCCCTCGAAGATGAACGCGACGCGCGCATCCTCGCTTTCGGCGGTGCGCAGATAATAGCCGCAGGTATCGTTGATCATGGCCGAGAAGCCGACGCCGACCAGCTTTTGCGGCGCAAAGCCCGAATGCCGCCATAGCGAGCCCGGCTCTCCGGTGCCGGCGAGATGCACTTCGCCCGGCTCTGATTCCCAGGTGCGCGTTCCGGCCATGCCGCGGCGGACCTCGAGCGCAGCGGGCGCGGCCGGATGAAAGCCGCAGCGCCAATAGAATGCATTACCCCCCATCGAGATGTGCCGTCCGCCGGCGTTCTGATACGCCATGATCGCGTTCATCATGTTGAAGCTGTAATATTCGGGATGTGTTGGCGTCATCATGACCCGATAGGGGGCGAGCGCCCGCGCTCCTTCCCGGTCAAGCTCGACATCCGTGATCAGATCGTAGGCGATCCCCTTCTCCTCGAGCCAGTCGAGGATATGGGTGTCGTTGATCAAATTGAACCAATAGCCGCGCGGACGCATGTTGAGGATGGGCCGCAGCCAGGAGCTGTACGCCCGCCCCGAGCCGTCGACATGGCAATCATAGGTCGACTGGCCGATCTCCGGGTTCTCCTGCATGAAGACGTCATCTTGCGGCAACCATAGAACGTGCTCCATCAGAGTCTCGAAGTGAACCTGATAGAGACGCAGCGCACTGTTGGCATAAGCCAGATATGTCGCAACCGAAGCAACCACGACGAGATCTGCCCGACGGGACGCCTTGCCCGGCGTCACGAAGAAGGTGACGTAGCTTTCACAGTTCCGGTCGGGATTGTCGCCGCCCATAGTCAGCCGGAGCGCATAGACGCCGGATCGCCAGTGGGCCGGCACATCGAGCGTGCAAGTGGTCTGCCACGCGCAATCGTAGATGTCGTCGCTGTGGAAATGAATCGCCGCATATTCCTGCGGCGACAGCCGCCAGTCGTGGACGGATCCGGACCAGTGAAAGCCGGTGACGCCCCGGCGGGGCAACTGGCGGAGGCTGCCATTGAGGTTGCTCGGCGAAAGGTCCTTTAACGACAGCGACGATATTCCGTTCGAGAAATCCCAGAAGGCGACAAGCCCAGCATCGCTTGCTCCCGTCCGCTGCCGGCCGTCGAATACCCGCAGCGCCTCTGCGTCCAACGGACACGAAAAGACGCGCGGAGCTTCGATCTTGCCGTCAAAGTGCGAGGTATATTGGCGATCGCCATTCGCATGATGGGCCGCGATCAGGAACGGCAGGCCGGAATCGAGCGCGGGCGCTTGCGGCAGGGCGAACGATTTCGAGTGACTGGCGGCTGGCCGGACGCCGTCCGCCGGAACGATCAGCGACAAGGAGGCCGATCCCCGCGCAAGATCAAGCGCACACGACACGAAGGCCCAGACGCGCGGGCGCAGCTTGACGTCGAGGGCAAAACGCGCCGGCGTACCGCTCACCCGGCCCAGCACCAGGACCAGATGCCCTTCCTCGTCGAGCTCCAGCGCGTAGCCGCGCGCCGAGCGCTCGCACCAGTTTCCCATCACGGCCTTGGCATTGTCCGCGATCCGCGTCGGATAGACGTAGGCTCCGAAACACCAGTGCCCGCCGGTCGGAACCAGTGCACCATCGTGGTCAATGACGGCGTTGGATCCGGGGCGGATCGGTTGGTCGCGGCAGGCATGCTCACCGTCGATGGGGCTCGTCATCACCTCATATTTGAAGCCTGGGCCGTTGGTATCGACATCGCCGCAGCGCAGCCTGAGCACCTCGACCTTCACGCTCGGCCGCTTGCTGCTGAGCTGGAATCTGATGGCCTCGCCTGCCGGAACGCTGATGCGATCCGGGTAGCCGAGATACTCGTTGGTCTTATAGATCACCGGAAACCTCCGCAGGCAGCGTCGTTCCCGTCATTTCCTGCCAGCGCAACTTGAAGACATGCCACTCTGCTTCAGCGAGAGAAGTAAAGACACGATCATCGACGAAAGGCATCGGATCGCCCCGACGCTTGGGGATGCGCGACAGCCGCCAGGCCTTGCCGGGTTCAAGCACGATCAGGACAAGCCGCCCTTCCGGCTTGCCCCATCGCATCCGGGCCAGCAACTTGCGAAGTTCCGGGCTATGCACGCCGAGCGGACTTGCGCGGAACTCCTCCACGAGATCGAGCCTTCCGGGATCGATCTCGTAGCGGAGCGCGGCGGGGTCACTGGTGTGATCCATGGTCCGTCCTCATCTTGCAAGCGCGAATGGCGGAGAGGTTGCCCCGGATCAGCGGGTCAGCCAAGCCATCCACCGCTCCCGCAGCTCATTACGATGTTCGCCGATCCAGGCGAAATCGGGCTTGACCAGCTTTTCGTAGTTCTCCGGCGAGGTCGCATAGAGATTGCGCTCATCCGGCTTCAACAGCTCGATCGCCGACTTGCTGGCGGTCGCATAGTTGACGGCGCGCATGAACGGCACGTGCGCGTCGGCGCTTGCATAGAAGAAATCGAGATAGGCCATGGCGGCATTGATATCAGGTGCGCCCTTGAGAATGGCCATGTAGCCGGTGTCGCGAATGGCCTGGTCCCAGGACATGGCCACCGGTACGCCCTCCTTCACGACGGCGAGCGCGCGGCCTGAATAGCTCATGGCCATGACGACCTCGCGGCTGCGCATGATCTGCTGCACTTGGTCGCCCGTCTTCCACCACACCGCGACATTGGGACGGATCTCGTCCAGTTTCTTGTAGGCGCGATTGATGTCCAACGGGAAAAGTTGGTCCGGCTTGACGCCGTCGGCGAGGAGCGCGGCGACCGGCACCCACCAATCGCTGTCTCCGGTATCCGGCAGGCCCCGCGGCCCGGGAAACTGCTTGACGTCCCAGAAGTCGGCCCATGTCTTGGGCGCCTTGGCCTTGAACGTTTCGGTATTGTAGGTGATCAGCATGCCGCCGGTCGTGCGAGCAACACCGTAGGGCTGACAGGCATCGGAGACGCCGAACTTTTGGACGCTGGGCAGTTTCGCACAGTCGATCTTCTCGAGCATGTCGGTGCGCCCGACCAGGTCGGGACCTGTCGCGGTGACGATGTCGAACTCCACCTTGCCGGTTCGCTGCATCGCCTTGGCGCGCGCCCATTGGTCGGGGACCTCGATTGCGACCGGCACGATTTCGACATTCTTGGCCTTGTTGAAGGGATCGTAAAAATATTTCGCGAGGGTGTTGCCCATCAGGCCACCAGTCGTGGCAATCACCAATTGGTCTTCCAGTTTTTCAGCGGCAGCCGGCAGCGCTCCACAAAGAACCGATGCAAGCACGACAGCTGCCGAGTTCCACTTCCAGCCAATTTTCAGCATCGACGGTCTCCTCTCTGGCTTCTCACCTGGCTTGCTACCGGGTGACGCTGCGGGATCTGAGGACATGGGCCCCCAGCAGAATCAGAATGGACAAGACGATCAGCAGTGTCGCGATCGCGGGAATCACCGGCGTCAGGTTCTGCTCGATATCCTCGAACATTCGGCGCGGCAGCGTCTTCTGGCGTACACCGGACAGAAAGAACGACACCACCGGCTCGTCGAAGGAGATGATGAAGGCGAACAGCGCACTGCTGGCCAGACTCGGCAGGACGAGTGGCAGCGTGACCAGGCGGAAGGCCTGGAAGCGCGTCGCGCCGCAGCTCATGGCCGCCGCCTCCAGATTGGCATCGACCTTTCCCAAGGCGGCGGCCATAGTGAAAACGACGAACGGCAAGGTGAGCACCGTATGTGCCAGCACGAAGCCGGGAATGGTCCCGGAAAGACCGATCGTCTGAAAGAATAGATAAAGACCGACGGCGAGCGCGATATGGGGCACGATGATCGGCCCGATCAAAAGGATCTGGAAGGCGGTGACGAGCCGGCTGCGGCCGCGGATCATTGCATAGGTCGCGGCCGTGCCGATGACCGAGGCGAAAACAGCGGTCAGCAAGGCCACCTGCACGCTGAGCCAGGTGGCGGCGCGCCATTGCTTGCTGTTAAAATATTCCGCGTACCATTTCAGCGTGAAGCCGGACGGCGGAAATGCCAGATAGTCGTTCTGGCTGAACGACATGGGAATGACGATGACGAGCGGCACGATGATGAAGGCCAGCACGGCATAGACATAGGCGCCCAGCACAAGCGATCTGCGGTCGGTTGGCGGCTTCACGAGGCATTCCCCATCAGCCGGTCGAAGCGAAGCGTCTTGCTGAAGATGACCGCCAGCAACGTCACGAATACGGTCAGCACCCCGACCAGCGCCGCGGCGAAGGGCCAATCGAGCACCTCGCGAATCTGCTTCGAGACCAGCGTCGAGATCATCATCTCCTGCGGCGAGCCGAGCAGCGCCGGCGTGATGAAAAAGCCAATCGCCGTGAGGAACACGAGCAGCGAACCGGAGACGACGCCCGGCAGGCTCAAGGGAAGAATGACTTCCAGAAAGGTCCGCAGGCGCGTTGCGCCGAGCACGGCGGCCGCACGCGAATAATCGCTCGGAATGCTGCGCAGTGCGCCGTAGATCGGCAGGATCATGAACGGCAGAAGGACGTGGGTCATGGCGATGACCACGGCGCCCTGGGTATAAAGCAGCTTGAACGGCTCGGAGGTCAGACCGAGAGACATCAACGCCGAATTGATCAGCCCGTTGCGTTGGAAGAGGAATGACCAGGCAGCGGTGCGCACCAGGACGCTCGACCAGAGCGGCAGGATGACACAGACCGCGACAAGGGCGGCGACCGTCCCCTTCGCCCGGCTCATGTAATAGCCCACCGGAAAGCCGAGGAGCACGGACAAGGCGGTCACCAGCGTGGCGATCCAGAGCGTGCGCATCAGGACGCGCATGTGAACCGGATTTTCGACCACGCGTGCGTAATTGTCCAAGGTCGGATGCGGCTCGAGGATGCTGATCACGAGGAGTTGCAGGATCGGATAGACGAAGACGAAGGCGATGATGACGAAGAACGGCAGGAGCAGCAGCAGCGTCGACAGGCCGCTCAGCCGGCGACCGTCGGAGTGCCAGAAATGGGACCGCCCCGCCGCCTTCATTGCCGCTTTCCTCGGTAGAGCAGCATCGCCTCCGACGGGATGGTGAAGGACGCAACGTGTCCCGGGATCAAGGCGCTGAGCTGCGAGGCGCCGGGGATGCGTGCGCGCATCTCGGTGCCGTCGGGCAGACGTCCGATCAGAAGCAAGGCTGCCCCGGCATAGACGATGTCGCTCAGCGTCACAGTGACGACATGCCCCGCGGAGTTGGCGCCGAGTTGCAGCCGCTCGGGCCTCACGGCAAGCACCGCCGCCTCGCCGGGCGCAACCGGCTCAACGCCGCTGTGGCCGGCAGGCGCCATGTTTCACCCCAGGGGAGCGCCACAGAGATGCCGTCGCCGACGCTTTGGACGGCGACGTCGATGAAATTCATCTCGCCGATGAAGCCTGCGGTAAAGAGATTCGCGGGTCGTTCGTAAAGCTGCCGCGCCGGCCCGATCTGCTGGATTTTGCCGTCCCTCAGGACGGCGATCCGGTCGGCCATGGTCAGCGCCTCGCTCTGGTCGTGGGTGACGAAGATGACGGTGATGCCAAGCTCGGCATGCAATCGCTTGATCTCGAGTTGCATGTCTTCGCGCAGATTCTTGTCGAGCGCACTGAGCGGCTCGTCCATCAAGAGGACGCGCGGCTGATAGACGATCGCACGCGCGAGCGCCACACGCTGCTGCTGACCGCCTGAAAGCTCATTCGGACGACGCTGGCCATAGCCTGCTAGACGCACGGTCGCGAGCGCGGCTTCGGCGCGCGCGTGGCGCTCAGCCGTCCGGAGACCGCGCATCTTCAAGGGAAAGGCAACATTGTCGAGAATCGACATGTGCGGGAACAGCGTATAGTTCTGGAACACCATTCCGAGGTTCCGCCGGTTCGAAGGGACATAGGTCAGGTCCTCGGAATCGACATGAATGGTGCCGCTGGTCGGGAATTCGAAGCCTGCGACATTCATCAGGATCGTTGTTTTCCCGGAGCCGCTTGGTCCCAGCAGTGCGATGAACTCACCGGCGGCAATATCGATATCGACGCCATCGACGGCGGACACGGCACCGAAGCGCTTCTCCAGGCGACTGATGCGGATCGAAGCGCCCGACGCCGATTGCCTGCCCGATGCAATATTCACGGACTTTCGCTTCCCTTCGTTGTCTTCGATGCGGGACTGCCGCAATCCATCCAAGTTCGTCCCTGATATAATATTTGATATATCAGGCTATCGCGCGATGAACCGCGCGACAAGGGCCATCTGCGCATCGAGCATCGGCTTTCCGCCGACGACCTTTGCGCCCTGCGCAGCCGCCTTTGCCAGAAGCCGGGTCACTGCCGGATTGACGATGATGTCACTGACGGTGGCGCCGGGACCGACACCTTCGATGTCCAGTGGAAGCGGATCATCCGGCTTCATGCCGAGCGACGTCGTGTTGACGACGAGATCGAATGCGCGCGCCTCCGCACGGCCGGCGCTGACCTTGGTGGCGGGATAGTGCGCCGCCACGGCTGCCGCAAGCGCGCGAGCTTTCTCCTCATCCCGGTTCATGATCGTAAGTTCGCGCGCGCCGGCCTCCGCCAGGCCGAATGCAGTGGCGCGTCCCGCTCCACCCGCGCCGACCTGGAGCACCTTTCGACCGCGCACGGCAATTTCATGCTGCGCGAGGCCGGCGATAAATCCCCTCGCATCCAGATTGTCGCCAACAAGGCGCCCTTCCGCCGTCCGCTTGACGAAATTGACCGCGCCAATCAGTCGCGCCGCCTGCGTAATCTCATCGAGATGCTCGATCACGCCGGTCTTGTGCGGGATCGTGACGCCGAAGCCGAAGACGTTGCGCATGAGCCTGAGGCTTGCGACGACCTGGCCGAGATCGCCGGGCAGGACATGGATCGGCGACACCGCCAGATCGTCGCCGATCGATCCGAAATAGGCATTCATGACCGCGCTCGCCCGCACATGATCGATCGGGTCGGCGAGCACGAACATGATCTTGGTCTTGCCGGTGATCTCCATGAAGCTGTCCTTCTCAGGCTGGCAGAGCGGCGCGGCCGTAACTGCCGTAGCGCTCGACCACCCGCGCCATTTCGTCGTCGGCAAGGATCGCGGGTGCGCCGGCCTGACAGGCGAGCAGATACTGCCGGGCCAGCGTTTCGAGCTTCACGGTGAGGTCGAAGGCCGCCTGCAGCCCTTTGCCGACGGCAATCATCCCGTGGTTCGCGAGCAGGCAGGCCTTGCGCTCCTTCAGCGCCGCGACGGCGCCGTCGGCGAGAGCCCGGGTGCCGAACGTGGCGTAGGGTGCACAAGGCACATCGCTGCCGCCAAAACCGGCGACCATGTAGTGGAATGCTGGAATTGGCTTTGCGAGGCAGGACAGCGCGACGCAGCAATCGGCATGGGTGTGCACCACCGCGTTCAGATGCGGATAGGCGTTCAAGATCGCCAGATGCATGTGCCATTCGCTGGAGGGCAAGCCGTCTCCAACCACCCTTCCGTCGCGCTTCAATTGGACGAGACCGTCGACGGTGGTGTTGCTGCTATTGCCGCCGGTCGGCGTGATGAGAATGTCTTCTCCGATGCGACAGCTGACATTTCCGCTGCTGCCGTGATTGAAGCCCGTGGCTTCCAGGCGCGCGACAATATCCAGCACGGATTGTCTGAGTTCGCGTTCGGTCAATTGACCCCCTCCGTATTCAACATCGCTTCGAGCGTGGTCGCGAACAGGTCGACGGGGCCCAGCTTGCCGGACTTCAGACAGAGGGCCACCGGATCCTCGTCCTCGGTCACCGCGGTGCCGATGCCGGGTCCGCCATAGGGACCGACCCGCAAGCGTCGAATGCCGAGCTGCTCGACGATCGCACCGGACGTCTCGCCGCCGGCCACGACGAAGCGCCGTACGCCGATGCTGCGAAGAGAGACAGCGAGCCGACCAAGTATGGCTTCGGCGAGCTGCGCCGCGCCTTCACGGCCGTATCGCTGCTGAGCCATCTTGACGGCCTCGGGCGCGCCAGACGTGGCGAACCCGACAGGATCGCGGTCCAGCCGTGGCCGCGCCCAGTCGAGGGCGTCGCCAACCGTCGCCGCCACATCTTCGGCATTGAGGAGATCGATGCGAAGCACGGGATGAATCTTCTCGAATTCAGCGAGTTGCTCCAACGTCCGCTCGGCGCAACTGCCGGCGAGAACCACGCCGCCACCGCCAACCGCGCGCAAGCCAGGTTGTCTCCTGACTATGGGGATGAGCTCCCGCGCCTTCCAGATGTCCGGGTAGTGCTGCACGATTGGCGCATTGCCCGTCATCAGCTTCCAATCGCAGGTGAGCGCGGCAAGCGTATCGAGATCCCGATCGTAGATCGCATCTGCAATGAAGTAGCGGATACCCCGAGCCGCCGCTTCCGCGATCGCGCGACCGGCCGTGTCCGCGCCGGCATTGACCTGCGCATGCGCGAGAAGACCAACCCTGGCCCGCGTTTGGCGCTGCAAAACCCGGACCAGATCGGGATCGGTCATCGGCGTCAGCGGATCATAGCGTTTCGGGGAGTCCGAGATCAGCTCGGTCCCGAGAAAGAGATGGCCGTTGTAGACGGTCCGCCGAAGGACAGGAGAAGCCGGGCAGAAGGCGGTGTATTCGGCGCCGGTCAGCCGCATCAGCAGGTCGGAGACCGGGCCGATATTCCCCCGGTCGGTGGAATCGAACGTCGCACAATATTTAAAGAAGATTTGCCTGGCGTCCCGCGCAAGCAGCGCGCTTGCCGCCTTCGCCGTCATGCTGACGGCTTCGCTCGCGGGGATCACCCGGGTCTTCTGCGCGATCACGATCGCCGGCACATCGCCGCAGCTGCCGACGAGATCGGGATCGGTGACAAATCCGCATTCGATGCCGGCAGCGACCAGCATGGCGGCTGTTTCCATGCCGCCCGTCAGATCGTCCGCAACCACCCCGAAGATGAGCTTCGTCATGCGTCTTGCAGGTCCCGCGCTGCTGCAAGCCTTTTGATACATGATATATCAAATATTGGCAACATCGGCCTGTCGTGCGAAGGCCACACCTACATTTCACGGTAAGGCATGAGGGAGTCGCAGATCCCTTCGCTGAAGGGACTGAAAAAGGTGAATGTAGCACGGGGCGGCGAGACAGCCGGTCCATTCGCCGCTGGCAAGGCGCGGGAGATAGGCCTGTTTCTGCTGCTCGGTCCCGTCAGCGACGATGGCCTCCGAACCGATGCCGGTGTTGGTGCCGACGCCCTCAAACGCTACGCATCTGCGAGCAAAGCAACTCGACAACACATTGGCGCTCCCCGGCGTTTAAGGTATGGCGCAACCCCAATCGAAGGAATCGACTGCTACGCGACAAGCGCGGAAAGCGCACCTATTCAGGTCTTCATACATGGAGGCGCATGGATACTTGAGGAAGCCAAAAACTTCGCATTTCCAGCAGAAATGTTTACCCAGGCAGGCGCCCATTTTCTTGCAGTCGACTTTACTAACGTGCGCGAGACCAACGGTGACCTTATGCCGCTCGCGAACCAGGTGCGCAACGCGATCGTTTGGATCTACAAGAATGCTGCAACCTTTGGAGGAGATCCGAATAGGATCTACATCTCGGGCCATTCATCTGGTGCGCATTTGGCAAGCGTCGCTTTTACCACCAATTGGGCTAAAGACTTTGCCCTGCCGGTGGACATAATCAAGGGCGGATTGTTTGTCTCCGGCATGTATGATCTGAAGCCTGTCCGGCTATCGGCGCGATCGAAGTATGTAGCATTCACCGATGCCATCGAGGAGTCGCTGTCTCCGCAGCGCCATCTTGAGAAGATGGCTTCGCCAATAGTCGTTGCTTACGGGACCCAAGAGACTCCCGAATTCCAACGCCAGGCTCGGGATTTCACGATCGCCGCGCGGAGTGAAGGCAACGATGTCACGCTCTTAGTCGGAGAGGACTTCAATCACTTTGAAATTATCGAAACGTTGGCCAATCCATACGGTCTTCTGGGTCGGGCCGCGCTCTCGCAAATGGGGCTTTCGCGTATGTGATCAATCCTTTACGCGTGTGGAGTCCCGTTGAGCTTACGCTCCGCGCGCGAGAGAGCACATCGTAAAGATTAGGCGACCTTGTGCGCGAGAGATGCAAACCGCTGACCCGAGCAATCCTGTTCTGCGGCAAGCGGTACCTTGGGCCTGGGCCCAGGGCGATTTGATTATGGCGCCTGAAGCCCTGTCCTACGCTGATGTTTGTAAACGGCGCCGGCGAACTTGACCAAGAGCACGACCAGGATCTACGCGATATCTGCGTCATGCTTCTCGATCGAGCTGGCTGCGACTGCTGACGATTTGCGATATCACTGGGCATTCATACCGAAGCGCGCAGACCATCGTGAAGCACTACCGCGCCGGAATGCGGCTCGCGCAGATTCCGGCATCGACAGGCTTGAATTGCAGGTGCGCAAGGAAGGCATGAAAGGCTGAACAGAGACCGGTAGGTCTCATGGCTGGTGTTTCAGCGGAGCATGGGCTCCGGCCCAAGGTCGGGCAGCGCGCGGCCAATCTCGCATTCTGTGTTTCGACTCATTCCTTCAACGAACCGAGCGCTTGGCACTGGGTCATCTGTGAAGGCGCAGGGTTTGCGATCTACGATTGCCCGCGCCCGACAACAACGCTCCCAATTATCTGACTCGTCGCACGGCGTGCGACGTACGACCACTAGAAGCGTCGCACGAGACCCGGTTTGTTCTGTCGCGCAAATTAGAAGGCCCTTGCGGGCCAATCCCTTGAGGGTGGTGGGCGCACCAGGGCTCGAACCTGGGACCCGCTGATTAAGAGTTCAAAACCATCGCTTCTCCGCAGATTTCAAATGCACGCCGCGCCACGACGAGCATTCGCGACGCCCTTTGTTTATAGGTGCTTCTCGCATACCTTCGCGCTTGGTCGAACTCAGACCCTCCAACTGCTCCTCCGCCAACACCGTTTGAAAACCGTTCTGGCGGCCGTGGACTCTCGTCATGACCGATATTCGACTCTCCCTCACCGACAAGACAATCGCTCAATTACCCGCTCCGAACGAAGGCTGGTACCTAGCGCGCGATACTGAATTGAAGGGCTTTGTCGTGGTCATTGGAAAACGAAAGAGGACCTTCACCGTCCAAGGTGACCTCAGACGAGGCGGCAAGCGGGCTTCATCCATTAGGGTTTCCATCGGCGACGCCAGCGAGATGTCGACCCGAGCTGCGCGCGCACTGCCGAGGAGTACCTGGCCCAGATTAGCCGGGGACGGGAGGTGGTAGCCGAAGAGCAACCTAGCGGGTCGCTTCAGACAAGGCGCGGCCCCGCCGGTTGTTCAAATTCCGCAAGGATCAATCGGGGCTCGGTGCGTTGACACTTCGATGATTTATCCGGGCTCACGAATCGCTCCAATCCATCATGGGGGCCACGGAAAAGCGATGGTGTTGCGATCTCAATTGGCTATTCTTTCATCGAGCGGAACAGCATGGAGGCCTTCGCGGCTGAACAAGTGGGTTACGAGTGTATATCCTCGGCCTGAATGGGCGTTTCGTGCAACTGCAACAACAGGGTGTTGCGGACAAGAATACAATAGTCATCATGCATTGCATTGGGCCACGCACCTTGGTCCAAGCTGGACAAATCTGATCCAGCACGTCTATAGATGGTGAATGGCCGGCCCAAATTGGACAAGGGTGCCATCCCGGGCTGCATCGGAGAGTTTGTGGTCTCGAATCCTCATTCGACATTTCGGCCGTTCGATCCCCGCAACAGGTGGGCCGAACTGTCCCAGGCAGAACGCAGCGCCGCCTATGACAACAACGCGGCGGTCAAGAACAGTGCGGCGCTGATCGTCGAGCGCAACGAAACGTCGGGCCGGCTACGGGGCACGCTGAGAGCCCATCTCGATCTGCCTTACGGCCAGCGGGCCAACAACAAGATCGACCTCTACCCGGCCACAAGGCCTGATGCGCCCTGCCTGGTGTTCCTGCACGGCGGCTATTGGCAGCGCAATTCGCGCGAGCTATTCGCCATGCTGGTCGAAGGCGTCGCCGCCCATGGCTGGTCGGTTGCGATCCCCGGCTATTCGCTGGCGCCCGAGGTGTCCCTCAGCGACATCGTCGCCGAGATCCCGCGCGCGCTCGACTGGCTCGCCGCGCATGGCGCATCCTATGGCGTTGCCGGGCCGGTCGTCTTGTCGGGCTGGTCCGCCGGAGCCCATCTCGTCGCGATGGCGCTGGATCATCCGCGTGTCCATGCGGGGCTGGCGATATCGGGTGTCTACGAGTTGGCGCCGATCCGCGATACCGGGCTGAACAACGCGCTGAAACTGACGGACGAGCAAGTCGACACGCTGTCGCCGCTTCGCCTGCCCGTGACGCAGAAACGGCTCGACATTGCCTATGGCAGCAACGAGCTGCCGGCACTCGTGAACGATTCAATCGATTTCCACGAGAAGCGCGCGGCGGCCGCAGCACCGGGCAAGCTCATCTCGGTCGAAGGCGCCGACCATTTCACCATTCTCGAGGCACTGCGCCGGCCGGACGGCATGCTGGTGGACGCCGCGCGGCGGTTGCTGGACTAAAATGTGCGAAAACAACCCCATGCACAGTAGGGATGTCGTTGTTTTCAAAGGCAAATGTCTGAAGACAGATCGATGCCGCCACCGTTTTGACTTGTCGGGCAAAACAGGGGCATGATGCCATCATCGCCCCGGCTGCCGCTCTTGCATCTAGATCCAGACTTGCTCGCCCATGATCCGCACCGGGTAGAGCCGCAGTGGCGGGCTCGGCCATCCAGCGGTGATTGCGCCATCGCGCAAGTCGAATGATGCTGCATGGCGGGGGCAACGGAGCCGCCCCGCTGCCACCTGCCCCAAGGCCAAATCCGCCTGTTCGTGCGGGCACGCACGTTCGCAGGCGACGACGTTGCCCTCGTTCCAGATCACGAGCAGGTCGCGCCCGGGGACGCGGACGATCGTTTCCGCCTTCAGCCGGTCGAGATCGCAGACGGCAATCCACCCGGCCCCATCACCCACCGAGATAGGCCTTGCGCACATGCTCGTTCGCGATCAACTCGGAGCCGGCTCCGGACAGCACGATACGGCCGTTCTCAAGCAGATAGGCATGGTCGCACATCTCGAGGCGCGGCGAAGGCGTTCTGCTCGACCAGCAGCACCGTGGTGCCGGCATCGCGGATGCCGCGGATGATGGCAAAGGTGCGCTCGACGATGTTGGGCGCAAGCCCGAGCGATGGTTCGTCGAACATGATCAGCCGCGGTCGCGACATCAGGGCGCGGCCGATCGCGAGCATCTGCTGCTCGCCGCCCGACAGCGTGCCAGCCGCCTGCCGTCGCCGCTCGGCGAGCCGCGGGAATTCCGCGTAGATGCGGTCGCGATCGTCCGCAATCTCGCCCGAACCACGACGGAGGTAAGCCCCCATGTCGAGATTCTCCTCGACGCTCATGTGCGGAAACACGCGCCGCCCTTCCGGACAATGCGCGATTCCGCTCGCCAGCACGCGCGGGGCCTCGCCCCGGTGATGTCGATGCCCTCGAACCGCATCTGGCCCGAGCGTGGCGGCACGAGGCCGGAGATCGCGCGCAGCGTCGTGCTCTTGCCGGCGCCGTTGGCACCGATCAGCGCGACCAGCTGGCCGGCTTTCACGTCCAGCGAGATGCCGCGCAGCGCGGTGACGCCGCCATAGCCACAAACCATCTCGCGGATCTCAAGCATGTCCCGCTCCATGTCCGAGATAGGCTTCGATGACCGCAGGGTCGTTGCGGATCACGTCGGGCGTCCCTTCCGCGATGATGCGGCCATAGTTGAGCACGACGATGCGGTCGGAGACCGTCATCACCATCGGCATGTCATGCTCGACCAGGAGGATGGTTATGCCGCGGTCGCGGATGCTGCGGATCAATTCGACGAAGCGATGGGTCTCCGAGGCGTTCATGCCGGAGACCGGCTCGTCGAGCAACAGCATCGACGGTTCCGCGGCAAGCGCCAGCGCGACACCGACGAGACGCTGCTCGCCGTAGGACAGTGAGCCCGCTGCATCGTGCGCGCGGCGTTCGAGCCCAACCCATTCCAGCAGCTCACCCGCCCGCTGCCGCAGTCGGCGCTCCGAGGCGCGCGCGCCGGGCAGGCCGAGAATGGCGTCGATCAGCCGGACGCGGCCCTGTCGATGCAGGCCGATCAGGAGATTGTCGTGGACGGTGTCGTTGGGGAATACGCTGGTGCGCTGAAAGGTGCGGATCAGACCGAGATCGGCGATCTGGTGCGGCTTCAAACCGGCGAGCGCAGTGTTGCGATAGGTCACGCGGCCGGCGCTCGGCGTCAGGAAGCCGGTCATAACGTTGAAGGCAGTGGTCTTACCGGCGCCGTTTGGCCCGATGAGGCTGACGATCTCGCCCTCCCCGACCGTAAAACTCATGTCGGAGATCGCGACCAGGCCGCCAAAGCGGACCGCCACCTGATCGATCGTCATGGCAATGCTGCGCGCCGTCATCACGCCGGCTCCTTGGCAGCGGTCTCGGCCAGAGCGACGGGCGACGGCGCCATACGCCCGGTCCGGCGCCGCCTAAATCGCTGCGCGAGCGACGGCACGATGCCTCGCGGCAGCACGAACAGGATGGCGATCAGCACGCCACCATAGGCGATCCATTGCGCTTCCGGCGCCATCACCGGACGGAGCGCGACCGGCAGCAGCCCGAAGATGAGCCCGCCGACGACGGGCCCGGCCAGCGAGCCTTTGCCGCCGGTGATGACCATGATCACCATGGTGACGGTGTTGATGAAGGCGAACACTTCGGGATCGATGATCCGGATGTAGTGCGCATAGAGGCTTCCGGCCGCGCCGGCGATCGCGGCCGAGATCACCGCCGCGATCGTCAGCGTCCTGGTCACGTCGATGCCGACGGAGACGGCGAGCGTTTCGTTCTCCATCAGCCCACGCATCGCGCGGCCGAAATGGGAATGAACGAGGCGCGCGATCAGGAGATAGGTGATGAGCGCGACGACCAGCACGAGATAGTAGTTCTGCAGCTTGGTGCGCAGCGTCAGTTCGCCAAGACCCGGCAATGGCAGCGCGATGGAGGGAATGTTGGTCAGCGCCAGCGGCCCCTGCGTCAGCTCCACCCAGTTCAGCGCGACCAGCCGGACGACCTCGGCGAAGGAGATCGTCACGATGACAAAATAGGCGCCGCGGACGCGGAACGAGAGCAGCCCGACGAAATAGCCGCACAATCCGGCAACGATGATTGCCAGCACGAAGCCCGCGATCGGCGGCCAGGGCGCGTGGACGAGGCGCACGTCTCCGGGCAGGCCGACGTCGAAACCGAGTGACGTCAGCGCGCTGACATAGGCGCCGATGCCGAAGAAGGCGATGTGACCCAGGCTGAGCTGGCCGGTGAATCCGAGCAGCAGATTGAGGCTCATTGCGCCGATGACGAAGATCCCGGTCGTGATCAGGGCATTCAGGAGATAGGGGTCGCGCAGCCAGAGCGGGACCGAGGCAAGCGCTGCGACGGCAAGAATGGTGATGGCGGTCCTCATCCGACGCGCTCCGCGCGCGCGAACAGGCCGGTCGGCCGGAAGATCAGCACAGCGATGATGATCAGAAAGCCCATGGCATCGCGGTAGCCGGACGAGACGTAGCCGGCGCCGAGCTCCTCGGCGAGCGCGAGGATGAAGCCGCCGATCACGGCGCCCGTGATGTTGCCGAGGCCGCCGAGGATGACGATGGCGAACGCCTTGACGGCGGCAAGATCGCCCATTTGCGGGAAGATCACGTAGACCGGCCCGAGCAGCGCGCCCGCGGCAGCGGCCAGGCTGGAGCCGATCGCGAAGGTCGAGGTGTAGATCATGTCGACATTGACGCCCATCAGCGAGGCCGTGTCGTGGTCCTGGAACGTCGCCCGCATGGCGCGGCCCAGGCTGGTCTTGTTGATCAGCAGATACGTCACGAGGATCAGAAGCGCCGCGGCGGCGAGCACGAACAGCCGCAGCCAGGACACCGACACCGGTCCGAGCACCAGCGGCGCCTCGGGAAACGGCGTCGTCACTGATTTGGCGACCCCGCCCCAGATCCACAGCGTGCCCGACTGCATCGCGATCCAGGCGCCGATCATCACCAGCATCGTGGTGTCGATGTCGGAGCCCCGCAACGGACGCAGCAAGGTCAATTCGATGGCCGCCCCGAGCAGCCATCCGGCCAGCACGGCCACGGGCAGCGCGAGAAAGAAATTCAGCCCAAGCTGCTGCACCACGATGAACATGATGTAGGCGCCGAACGTGTAGAGCACGCCATGCGTGAAGTTGACCACGTTCATGATGCCGAAGATCAAGGTCAGCCCGATGCCCAGCAGCGCATAGGTGCCGCCGAGCACGAGCATGTTGATCAGATGCTGGAGGAATTCGCTCAAGGTCGGTCCTGAATGTTGGATGACGGCGAGGGCCGCTACGTGCCGCCCTCGCCCGAGATTGACTGGTGCTAAAGCGGAATGGCTTTAGCTTGGATCGATGACCGTGGCGGCTCGTTCACCTCTCCCGCTTGCGGGAGAGGTCGGCGCAGGAACGCCGGGTGAGGGCTTTCTCCTCTAGGGGAAAGTCCCATTGCGGAGACATCCTCTCCCCAACCCTCTCCCGCAAGCGGGCGAGGGGAGCGCACCTGCATCACGACTCGCAATCGGACCTAGCTTCATCATGCTCTAGAGCGTCTTCATCTCGACCTTGCCGTCGTTGATCTCGATGAGATAAACGTTCGGCTGGCTCTGCCCGCTCTCCTTGCCTTCGGGGCCGGACTTGCGGAACACGATGTCGCCGTTGAGGCCCTTGATGTTGATCTGCCAGAGCGCGGCCTTGATCGCGGCAGGCTCGGCCTTGCCGGCCTTCTCGATCGCGGCCGCCGCGGTGCGGATGCCGTCATAGCCGCGGAAGCTCTCGGTGCATCCGGCGAAGTCGAAGCCGCGCTTCTTCCATTCCGTGATGAAGTAGTTGGTCGCTTCCGGGTTCGGCGTCTTGTCCGGGAACCAGGGCAGGAAGGTCGTCAGATGCATGGTGCCGTTGGCAGCGGCTCCCGCCTGGGCGATGATCTGGTCCGGGTTCTGCGAGCCGCCGGTGGTGATGATGCGCTTCTTCAGGCCCAGCGCCGCGGCCTGCTTGAAGATCAGGGTGAGCTGATCCACGGCGGTGGTGACGATGACCGTCTCGGACTCCGAGCTCTTGATCTTGGAGAGCTGCGCGCTCATGTCCTGCGCGCCCTGGTCCATGGTCTCGACCAGGCCGATGCTGATCCCCTTCTCCTTCATCATCTTGCTGAAGTCCTCGGCAGTGCCGCGGCCCCAGTCATTGTTGATGACGAGGAAATCGACCTTCTTCAGCGCGAGCTTGTCGACGATTCCCTTGAACGCCGCGGCCTCGACCGCCGAGGGCGGCGAGATGCGGAAGATGAAGGGATTGCCCGTCGTCGTGATCTTGCCCGAGGACGAGGTCTCGACCACCATCGGGGTCTCGTATTCCATCAGCTTCGGCATCACCGCGAGCGTCAGGCTCGAGCCCCAGGCGCCCATCAGCACCGGCACCTTGTCGCTGGTGATCAGCTTTTCTGCGACCGCGGCTGCTTCCGTCGGGTTGCTCTTGTTGTCCTCGATCACGAGCTCGATCTTCTTGCCCAGGATGCCGCCCTTGGCGTTGATCTCGTCGGCGGCGATCTTGGCGCCGTTGACGACGTAAGTGCCTGACGCCGCGAACGCGCCGGTGAGCGGCTCGTTGACGCCGATCTTGATGGTCTGCGCCCCGGCCGTGCCGCCGATCAAGGTCGTCGCCAGCGCGATTGTTCGAACCAATCCGAGTGCTCGTGTCATGTTGTCTCTCCAAATCCAACGCTGTTGATGTCTTAAGTCAGTCCAGGCTTCGTCACTCCCGGTGTGCGAGCACACCGTCACCCCGCCTCGCTCCGGCGGCCAAAGATGCGGGCGATCCGTGCGCGCAAAACGTCCGACGCAATCGACCAGAAACTCAGCTCCGCCGGCGTCCCCGACCCTGACGGCACGCCGGACATGTGGCGATCGAGATTGGCGGCGAAGTCCGCGACCAGGCGTTTGGCGAGATCGCGCACCAGGCCGGGACGGCCGATCTGGGCCAGCATTCCCGTGAGCGTGTAGCCGATCGACAGCTCGACCGCGGTCGCGGTGCCGCCGTCCAGCGGAAGCAGGCGATAACGGATCTCGCCTTGCGTCGCCGAATGGCTGCGGTGGTCGGTGCCGATACCGAGGATGCGCCCGGAGAGCGTCGCGGGCTCGCGCGCGACGCGCGCAGCCCCCTCGAAGCTTGCTGCGATCGGCCCGAGCTTCACGCGGATCGATCCTTCCACGCGCTCAGGCCGCGGCGGCGCTGTCAGCGACACGCCGGGAAGGCAGGCGGCGATGCCCGCGATATCGTCGAACATCGCGAACACCTTCGCCGGCGCGTGCGGCAGCGTGAAGCGCTGGTCGAGAACGG
This sequence comes from Bradyrhizobium dasycarpum, assembly GCF_042019905.1. Lineage (NCBI taxonomy): Bacteria > Pseudomonadati > Pseudomonadota > Alphaproteobacteria > Hyphomicrobiales > Nitrobacteraceae > Bradyrhizobium > Bradyrhizobium dasycarpum. Next base: position 6,640,302 of record NZ_CP169574.1, on the reverse strand, counting down.
TCGCCGGGGTGAAATCGGCAATGGTGCCGCGCGCGACGCTCTCGGACGCCGGAGCCAGCAACGTACGCACAGGCTGCGGGTCGTATCGGCCGGATTCAGCTCGCCCCGAGCCGGCCGGACCGAGGACGGTCCTGCCGCCGTCGGCCAGCGGCGCGACATTGCGCGCGCGCCTCGCCTCGATCACGGCCTGCACCGCGCGCACGATGCCGACATAGCCGGTGCAGCGGCAGAGATTGCCGCTGAGACCGACGCGAATGCGCCGCTCGTCGGCATCCGGCAGACGCAGCACGAGGTCGCGGGCGGAGACCAGCATCCCCGGCGTGCAGTAGCCGCATTGCAGCGCATGCTCGCGGGTGAAGGCGGCGCGCAGCTCGGTCGTGACCTCGTCCTCGTCGAGCCCCTCGATCGTGGTGACGTCGGCGCCCTCGCAGGCCGCCGCATAGGTGATGCAGGAGCGCGCCGGCACACCGTCGAGCAGCACGGTGCAGGCGCCGCAGACGCCGTGCTCGCAGCCGAGATGGGTGCCGGTCAGGTCGAGCTTGTCGCGAACGAAATCGGCAAGGCTGGTGCGCGGCTCGGCCGACAGCTCCACAGCGCGGCGATTGACGTGAAGCGCGATCGTGCTCATGCCGCGGCCTCCTGGACGGCGCGCCTCAGCACGCTGACATGGATATGGCGTTGCGCAGCATCGTCGATGCCGGCCCTGGCCAGAAGGGCGTCGGCGACGCGGAGATCGAAGCGCGGCTTGTAGTCGGCTGTGATGCGGCCGCCGAACACCTCGGCGGCGTCGGTGATGACAATGGGGGTCGTATCGATCGCGCCGATCACGATGCGTGCCGAAGCCGCGGCGGGATCGATCAGGACCGCGCCGATGGCATGGGCGAACTCGCCGGTCTTGCGGCAGCTCTTGGCATAGCCCCAATGCGCCGAGGCCGATCGCGCCGGCACATGGACCGCCTCGACTATCTCGCCCGCGTGCAGCGCAGATTCCAGCGCACCTACCACGAACGTCTCGACGGGCATCGTGCGCGTGCCGGCAAGGCTGCGCAGCGTCACCCGTGCGCCCAGGGCGGCGAGCGCCGAAATCCAATCCGCGGCGGGATCGGCATGGCTGAGCGAGCCGCCGATCGTGCCGCGGTTGCGCACGGCGCGATAGGCGATGTTGGCGGCGACGCCGCGCATGGCGCCGCGGGTCACGTCGGCCGCGCGCCCGTCTTCGATATCGGCGTGGGTGACCAGGGCCCCGAGCACGAGCTCACCGCCGGAAACCTCGGCGCGCTTGAGCTCGGCCAGGCCGGAAATGTCCACGATCAGCTCCGGCTGCACCAGCCGCAGATTGAGCATCGGCCCGAGCGACTGGCCGCCGGCGATGATTTTCGCCGAGCCGCTGCCGGCCGCCAGCATCGAGAGTGCTGCCGTGAGATCGCGTGGGCGTTCATAGGCGAAGGGAGCGGGCTTCATGCCGCACTCCTTTCGGCCGCGCGCGCAGCCAGCACGGCCGCGACGATGCGATGCGGCGTGATCGGCGACTGCATCAGCTCGACGCCGAGCGGGCGGAGCGCGTCGTTGACGGCGTTGGCGATCGCAGCCGGCGGCGCGATCGCACCGCCCTCGCCGATGCCCTTGACGCCGAACTGCGTATAAGGCGACGGCGTCTCCATGTGGTCGAGACGCGCGGCGGGAACCTCGGTCGGCCCGGGCAGCAGATAGTCGGCAAGCGTTGTCGCCAGCGGCTGGCCGGAAGCGTCGAACGGCATCTCCTCATAGAGTGCGGTACCGATGCCTTGCGCGAGGCCGCCGTAGATCTGGCCGTCGACGACGAGCGGATTGACCAGCACGCCGCCGTCCTCGACGATCACGTAGTCGAGGATCTCGACCTCGCCGAGATCAGGATCGACCGCGACCACTGCTGCATGCGCGGCGTAGCTGAAGGTGCCACTATCGCGCACCGGCTTGTAGCCTTGCGTCACCTCGAGGCCGCCGGGATCGACGTCGGCCGGCAGATCCTGCGGGCGGCGGTACCAGGTGTGGGCGATCGCCTTCAGGCTGACGCTGCCATTGACGCCGCGCACCTCGCCATTCTGGAACACCACGGAGGCCGGATCGTGCTGCAACAGTTTTGCGCCGATGCGCCGGGCGCGTTCGCCGAGCTCACGGCACGCGGTCGCGACCGCGCCGCCCGCCATCACCATCGAGCGCGAGCCCCAGGTTCCGGTCGAATAGGGCGTCATCGCGGTGTCGCCGAGGATGATGCGGATCTTCGCGACATCCACGCCGAGGATCTCGTGCGCGACCTGGGCTAGCGTGGTCTCCATGCCCTGCCCGTGCGAATGCACGCCGACGCGCAGTTCGAGGCCGCCGTCGGGCGTCAGCCGGGCTGAGGCCTGCTCATGGCCCGGCACCATTGGGATGCCCCAGCCGGAATAGACTGACGTACCGTGCGCGGCCTGCTCGCAATAGATGGAGACGCCGACGCCGAGACGGCGGCCGTCGGCCTCGCCCCTGCGCTGGCGGCTGCGTATGGCATCGATGCCGATCTGCGCCAGCGCGCGGCGCATCGCCTCCGGATAGTCGCCGCTGTCGAAATGCTTCCGGGTGATGTTGTCGAACGGCATCTGCTCGGGGCGCACCAGGTTGCGCAGCCGGACCTCGCCAGGCTCGAGGCCTGCCTCCGCCGCGACGAGATCGAGCATCAATTCCAGCGCGAAGCAGACGCCGGTGCGCGCCACGCCGCGATAGGGCAGGATCGGACATTTGTTGGTGGCGACCGAGAAGGTGCGGCAGCGATAGGCCGGCATCTTGTAGGGACCGGGCAGGATGCTGGCGACCTGCGCGGCCTCCAAGCAGGCGGAGAACGGATAGGACGAGTAGGCGCCGGAATCCACCGTCGCCTCGCAATCGATGCCGCGCAAGCCGCCGTCGCGGTCGGCATAGAGAGTGATCCTGTAGTGATGTTCGCGGCAATTGGAGCTGGCGACGAGATGCTCGCGTCGGTCCTCGAGCCAGCGCACCGGATGGCCGCAGCGCATCGTCAGCCAGGACAGGCAGACCTCCTCGGGCAGCAGGATGCCCTTGTGGCCGAAACCGCCGCCGACGTCGGGCGAGATGACGCGGATCTGGCCCTCGTCCATGCCGAGGCATTCGGCAAGGCCGCTGCGCGTGATGTGCGGCATCTGCGCCGCCGAATGCAGCGTGAGCTGATCGAGCCGCGGATCGAACGTCGCGACCACGCCGCGGCCTTCGAGCGGCGACATGCATTGCCGCGCGGTCGAGATCTCGCGCGTCACCTTGATCGGGGCGTCGAGCGCGGCGGAGATATCGACCTCGTAATTGGTTTCGAGGAAGACGTTGTCGCCCCAATGCTCGTGCACCAGCGCGGAGCCGGGCTCGCGCGCTTTGAGCATGTCGGTGACCGCGGGCAGCTCTTCGAGATCAATGTCACGGATGCCGCGATGTCCTCCGCTTCGGCCCGCGTCGGCGCGAGGCACATCGCAACGAGCTCGCCGACCTGGCGCACCTTGCCGGTGGCGAGTACCGGCTGCTCCGAGATCTTGAAGCCCGGCAGTCCCGATACCGCGCGGATGGGCTTGATGCCTTCGAGATCGGCCGCCGTGAACACGCTGCCGCGATGGCGTTCGGGCACATGAATGCCGCGGATGCGTGCATGCGCCAGCGGGCTGCGCACGAAGGCGACGTCCTGAAGGCCGGCGAGCCTGACATCGCCGACATACTGGCCGCGGCCGCGCATCAGGCGGTCGTCCTCCTTGCGGGGCAGACGTGCGCCGACGCCCTGCCCCGACTTTCCGTGCGGAAATTCTCGCTCGTTGCGCACTCCGGCGTTCTCCTCCACCGCCCGCCCTTATGCCGCGACAGCTTGCGGCAGGATCGGCGCGATCGCATCGAACCGCGTACCGGCGCGCAGGCAGAAGGCCGGCTGCAGCAGACGTTCGGCGATCACCTCGTTCTTCTCGTTGTCCTTGAGGACAAAGCGGCCGCTCTGCTCCGAGAGCACGGAGACGTCGGCATCCATGCCGACCTTGAGCGCACCGATCTCCCCGCTGCGGCCGAGCATCTTTGCGGGATTGGAGGTGACCATCGGCACCACCTGCTCCAGCGACAGGCCGAGCGCCATCATCGAGCTCATCGCCTGGACCAGGCTGAACTTGGCCTGGCCGGCGAAGGGATGGTTCTCCTCGTCCTCGTGCTGATCCGGCGTTCCCGCCGGCGCGGGCACATGGGTGTTGTAACCGTGAATGTCGGCGCCGAGCGTGGTCGGAACGATGCCGGCGGCGATCGCCTTCTTGGCCAGCCGGTAGGAGAAATGGCTGCCGTGACCGACATCGACCTTCAGGCCGCGGTCGAGCGCTGCCTGGATCACCGGATGCACCTCACCCTCACGATTGACGAAACCGCCGGGATGGCGCGTGAACGGATGGGCCAGGATGTCGCCCTCGCGCAGAAGCGGGATCACGCGCGTCAGGATCGTATCGGCATCCTCGCCGTTGGCGCCGCTCTCGGGCAGGCCCCAGAGCTGGCCGAAATGCACATAGACCGGCAGATCGGCGCGCTTGCCGATCTCAGCCGCCATCTCGATGACGCGGATGCCCCAGCGCGCGAAGCCGCCGATCTCGGCATGCGCCTTGATGCCGCGCACGATGTCGAGATTGGTCGTCGCCGCCTTGACGGTCGCGTCGATGTCGACGCCGTCGGGGCTGTAGAGCTGCGGATAGAAATGCCCCTCGAGGCCGCCAACGAGATAGGCGGACAGGAACGCGTAGACGCGCGAGGCGGCGGACTCCGCGATGAAGTGACGGAAGCCGGGCAGCGTCATGCAGGACGGACCACCCTGATCGACCAGCGTCGTTACACCCGACTGCACGCCGACCATGTCGGGATTCATGCCGAAGCGGCCGGAGACATATTGATAGACATGGGCGTGCGTATCGATCAGCCCGGGCAGCACCAGCTTGCCGCCGACGTCGACGACGTCCCTGGCGCTGGTCGGCAGAATGTCGGACGCGACCGCCGCAATCTTGCCGTTGCGGATCGCGACATCCTTGATGCCATCGACGCCGGAGGCCGGACAAATCACGCGACCGCCTCGCAGCAGAAGGTCGAAGCTGGCAGTGACGGACATGACGCTCTCCTCTTCTTGCGAGGGCGACGGCTTCGTCCCCTCGAATTACGAAGCATGCTTCGCATTTTGACATTACGAAGCATGCTTCGCATTTTGACAAAAGCAAGCATCGTGCCATGATCCCGATGTGGCAGGCGCACTCGAATCGAGCTAAGCGCGGCAGGGTTTCGGCTTGGGAGAGTGTGCATTGCGGCAGGCGAAGACACGGCGCGGCGGGACGAGGCACCGCCCCTGGCCCTTGTCGGAACGGCCCGGCTATCTGATCCGCCGGCTGCACCAGATCCACGTCGCGCTGTTTCAGGAAGCCTGCGGCGAATTCGAGGTCACGCCGCTGCAATACAGCCTGCTCTCGGCGCTGGCGGTGCGTGAAACCGCCGATCAGACCACTTTGGCGGCCGATATCGCCCTCGATCGCACCACGACGACCGGCGCCCTGAAGCGGCTCGCCGCCCGAAACCTGGTCGAGCGTGCGGTGAACAAGGACGATCGCCGGGCCCGGCTGTGCCGACTGACACCGGCCGGAGCCGCGCTGCTGGTTAGAATCGAGGGTGCGGCGCGGCGGGCGCATCGTGCGACGCTCGGCGATCTGAGCCAGCGGGAGCAGGCGCTTTTCATCGAAATGATGCAGCGCATCGTGGCCGGCCATCCCAGTCGCGACAGCGCTACTGCCGTATTCGATTAGGAGCCAGTGCTGCGCTTTTGAGTTGGGCTGCTCAATTTATCATCGTACCGCTGCCCGGCCGAGCAACATCGCCCGCCTCTCGCCGGCGCGGCAGACGTGCCGAAGCGTACTCACGCGCAACATCGGCCAGCGCTTGAAAACGCAATCGCATCCGGCGCGATGCGCATGACCTCCGCATCGACGCCCGCCCGCCCGGCTGCCCCGCTATTCCATGGCACGATTTATGCTGCGGTGATGCGAAGTGTGCTTCGTATCGGGGGATGTCATGACGGATTCCGAACTTCGCGCTGATCTTCACAGCATCGAGCCAATTCCCGACGCGGACCGGGACTCCAGCGGGCCGCAGCAGATGTGGATCTGGGCCGGCGCCAACATCGCGCCGGTGAACTGGGCGCTCGGCGCGCTCGGCATCATCCTCAAGCTCGGCCTGATGGAGACGATCGCGGTCATCGTGCTCGGCAACATCGTGGGCTGCGCGATCTTCGCGACCTTCACGGTGATGGGACACAAGACCGGCGTCAACCAGATGGTGCTGAGCCGGTCCGCCTTCGGCGTGCGCGGCGCCTACCTGCCGAGCATCCTGATGTTCCTGATGACGCTGGGCTGGATCGGCGTCAACACCTACTTCCCGGTGAAGGTCTCGATGGGCATCCTCGACCAGTTCGGCGTGCCCGACACATGGCTGATCGAGATGATCGTCATCACGCTGGTGATGGCGGTGCAGGTGCTGATCGGGATCTACGGCTTCTACGCGATCCGCACCTTCGAGAAATACACGGTGCCGCCGACCATCGCCATCATGGTGCTGATGAGCGTGCTGGCCTGGACGCGGCCCGGCGTCGTCAACTGGAGCTTGACCACCTCGCTGCCGCCCGGCGCGCATCTGGCGATGCTGACGATGCTGATGACCGCAATCGGCGTCGGCTGGGGGATCTCCTGGGTCACCTGGGCCTCCGACTATTCGCGCTTCGTGCCGCGCTCCACGCCATCGAAGGCCGTGTTCTGGTACAGCTATATCGGCATGTTCGTGCCGACGGTCTGGCTCGGCATTCTCGGCGCGACCATTGCCTCGACGACGCTGGACACCGACCCCGCCAAGATGGTCAGCGCGGTGTTTGGCGGTCCGGTCAGCATCCTCGTGCTCTTGATGGTGCTGCATGGCCCGATCGCGACCAACATCCTCAACGTCTATTCGGCGACGCTGGCGGCGCTGAGCGCGGGACTGAAACTCTCGCGCTTCTGGCTCACCGTCATCGTCGGCGTCGCCGGCTATCTGGTCACCCTCTACTTCATCTTCGCGCCGTCCTTCGCGAAGGCGTTCGACCATTGGATGATCAGCCTGCTGTTGTGGATGAGCCCGTGGGCCGGCGTGGTGCTCGCCGACTTCTTCATCAAGCGCAAGGGCAAGATCGAGGTGGCCGAGCTCTATCGCGCGCCGGAGAGCAGCGCCTATGGCGACATCAACTGGGCCGGCATGATTGCGTTCTTCGCCGGCCTCGTTGCCGGATGGCTGGTGCAGGACGGCCTCGTCAGCGCGCTGCAGGGACCGATTTCGACCTACCTGCTGGGCGGCGCCGATCTGAGCTGGCTGTTCGGAATTGGCGTGGCGGGCCTCGTCTATCTCGGGCTCGGCAAGCTCGTGACCTCGCCCTCCTCGATCGTTGCGAGCAGCACAGGCAGGTAGTGGGATCACGTCCTGCGCTCCACGCCCGGGAACGTCCAGTGGGGATTTTGGGACGGGCGACTGAAGCCGGTGCTCCGGATCGCATCCGGAGACCGGGTCACCATCGAGACGCTCTCGGGCGAGCCGGACGATCTGCCAGATCCCTCGCTCGGCTTTGAGGTGGTGCCTGGACATGCGGAGGTGCTGGCAAGCGCCTTCCGCGGTCCGGGCCCGCATCTTCTCACCGGGCCGATCCACATCGAGGGCGCGGAGCCGGGCGACGTGCTAGAAGTGCGCGTCTTGCGCATCGAGCTGCGCTGCGATTGGGGCTGGAATTTGCAGGTGCCGACGCTCGGCACCCTGCCCGAGGACTTTCCGGAATTCCGCCGCATCCACATTCCGCTGGACCGCGCGCGCAATGTCGCAAAGCTTCCCTGGGGCCAGGAGCTGCCGCTCTCCCCCTTCTTCGGCAATTTTGGCGTGGCGCCGCCGCTCGCCTGGGGCCGGCTGTCCTCGAAGGAGCCGCGCACGTTCGGCGGCAACATGGACAACAAGGAGCTCGTGGCCGGCAGCACGCTGTATTTTCCGGTGTTCGTACCGGGCGCGCTGTTCTCCGCCGGAGACGGCCATGCGCTCCAGGGCGATGGCGAGGTCTGCCTGACCGCGATAGAGGCCGCGCTCACCGGCACTTTCGAATTCCATATCCGCCGCGATTTTCGTCTCGCCTCGCCGCGTGCCGAGACGGCATCCGACTGGATCACCATGGGGTTCGACGAGGATCTCGACGACGCGGCCAAGGCGGCGCTGCGCGACATGATCGCGCTAATCCGCGAGAAGAGCGGCCTCAGCGCGCAGGACGCCTACACGCTCTGCTCGATCGCCGCCGACCTCAGGATCACGCAGATGGTCGATGGCAACAAGGGCGTCCACTGTGTCCTGACAAAATCCCGCATGCCCTGACCGCGCCCTTCTCTGGACCAGGCGCCACGCGAGCTGCGCCTGATCAGACCAGGCTCGACTTGCCGCGGCTCAGCACCTCGCCTGCGCCCTTGTCGCCGACGATCTTGCCGCGTTCGTACACGACGCGCCCCCGCGCAATGGTGGTGACGGGCCAGCCGGTGACGTCAAAACCTTCCCAGGGCGTGTAGTCCGCGCCGTGGTGCAGGTCAGCCTGCTGGATTTTCCTCCTCAGCTTCGGGTCCCACAGCACGACATCGGCATCGAAGCCAACGCCGATCGAGCCCTTGCGCGGATACAGGCCGTAGATTCTGGGCGTGGTTGGTCGCGGTCAGCTCGACGAACTTCTGCAAGCTGATGCGTCCCTTCGAGACGCCCTCGGAGAACAGGATCGGCAGCCGCGTCTCGACGCCGGGAATACCGTTCGGCACCCAGCGGAACGAGGTGCGGGCGTTCGGCGTCAGCTTGCCCTTGGGATCGTCGTAGCGGAACGGGCAGTGATCGGACGAGAAGGTCTGGAACACGCCTGTGGTGATGCCCTCCCAGATCGCCTGCTGGCTCTCGGCATCGCGTGGCGGCGGCGAGCATACATATTTGGCGCCTGTGATGTCCATGTTCAGGCCCTTCATGTCGTCGGCCGTCAGCGTGATGTATTGCGGGCAAGTCTCCGCATGAACAGGCAGGCCGCGCTGCTGCGCCCAGCGCACCTGCTCCATCGCCTCGCGCCCGGAGACGTGCACGATCATGATGGGCACGCCGATCACCTCGGCATGACTGATGGCGCGATGCGTCGCCTCGCGCTCGACCGCCTGCGGTCGCGACACGCCGTGATAATGAGGCGCGATGTGGCCCTCGCGCTCGAGCTTCGAGGTCAGGAAGCGGATGGCATCGTAGCCCTCGCAATGGACCATGACCAGCGCCTCCTCGCGGCGCGCGACCTCGAACACCTCGAGCAGCTGCTTGTCGCTGAGCACGAGGTCGTCATAGGTCATGAACACCTTGAAGGAGGTGTAGCCGTCCTTGACCAGGGCCGGCAGCTCCTGCCCGAGCACGACCGCGGTCGGATCGGAGATGATGAGGTGGAACGCAGTGTCGATATAGCATTCCCCTTCCGCGAGTTTGCGGTAGTTCTCCACGCACGTGCGCAGCGAGCTGCCCTTCTCCTGCAGCGCGAACGGCAGCACCATGGTGTTGCCGCCGGCCGCTGCTGCGCGCGTGGCCGAGGCGAAATCGTCGGCCATCACGACATCGGGGCCGGAGGGCTGGGAGATGTGGACATGGCTGTCGATGCCGCCCGGTAGTGCCAGCAGGCCGGTCGCGTCGATCTCGCGCGCAGCACCTTCGAGATGATCGGCAATGCTGACGATGCGACCGTCGCGAATGCCGATGTCAGCGCGAAACTCGTCGCTGGCCGTCACGATGGTGCCGCCCCGAATGGCGAGGTCGAGCTGGGTCACAGGCGCCTCCGTTACTTGATGACCGCTGGTGTCTGGAAGATCCGGCCCCACTGCGCAAGAGCGGAGATGTCCCCTCCGGCCAGCTCAAGGGCTCGCCACAACGTCACCGCGACCGAATCGAGGACGGCGATGTTCAATTCCCGTTCGAGCGAAGCCGCAAGCGCGGCCCCGTCGAGATTGGTGCAAAGGATAACAATCGCGTCGGCACCTTCCACCGCCACCGCGCAGATCATGTCCGCGATGGTCGCAGGCGCAACCTCGCCGAAGGAAAAATTGTCGCGCAAGCCCAGATGCCGCTCGGCGTAGGGGGCAACGCCTTCCTCGGACCAGACATCGCCGATCCGCCGCTGCACGTCATCGGTATAGGGCGAGACCAAACCGATGCGTCTCGCACCGAGCGCGCGCGCGGCATCGATGCAGGCGAGCGTGGATGTCGTCGCGGGCACGCCCGTGCGCGCCGTGATCGCCTCGCACAGGGTCCGGTCGCGGCCGATGCCGAGCCAGCTCGCGGAGGTGCCGTTCCAGGCGATGGCATCGACTTTTGCGTCGGCCAACAAATCCGCCGCCGGCAGCATGACCGAGGCGTCGAACTGGTTCAGCGCGGCGGCATCGAGCGCGATCTCGGTGACGCGGAAGCGCGAGAAATGCGCGGTGACATCCGTCACGCCAGCGAGCATCGCGCTGGTGACGGGCTCGAGCACCGAGTTCGACGACGGCGTGATCATGCCGAGACGCTTGCGCATGGTCCTACTCTACGACGCCTGGGCAAGCCGCGTCGACTCCTCCCGGATCAGGGACAGGATGTGGCGCTTGGCGTCGTTGAATTCGGGACTGGTGATGTCACGAGGGCGCGGCAGGTCGAAATTAAGGTCCTCGCGGATCCGGCCGGGCCGCTTCGTCATCACCACAATCTTGTTGCCGAGCACCAGCGCCTCGTCGACGCTGTGGGTGACGAACACGATGGTGCAGCGGCGCTTCTGCCAGATCGCGACCAGTTCTTCCTGCATTTCCAGCTTGGTCTGGGCGTCCAGCGCCGCAAACGGTTCGTCCATCAGGATGACGCTGGGGTTCATGAGCAGCGCACGGGCGATGCCGACGCGCTGGTTCATGCCGCCGGACATTTCCGAGGGATGATGATGCTCGAAACCGCGCAGGCCCACGAGATCGACGAACTCCATCGCCCTGTCGTGCCGCTCGGCTTTCGCAACGCCCTTGAGCTTGAGATGAAAGGCGATGTTGTCGATCGCGGTCAGCCACGGCATCAGCGTCGGCTGCTGGAAGACGACACCGCGGTCGGAGCCGGGCCGCTCCACCTGCTTGCCGTCCACCAGCGTGCGGCCGGAGGTCGCGTGCTCGAAGCCGGCGATGATGTTCAGCAGCGTGGACTTGCCGCAACCGGACGGGCCGAGCAGGCAGACGAAATCATTGGCCTCGATGTCGAGATTGATGTTGTCGAGCGTCAAGAGGTCACGGCCACGCCGCTTGTCGGAAAACACCTTGACGATGTTGCGAAGCACGATGGCCGCCATCAGCCTGCCCTGCCCTGTACGGTGGTTGTCTGCTGCCAGCGCAGCGTGCGCGCCATGACCGCCTTGAGCCCGAGGTCGGAGAGATAGCCGAGCAGTCCGATCGAGATCATCGCGGCGAGTACGATGTCGTAGCGCAGGAAGTAGTAAGAATCCCATAAGACGTAGCCGAGGCCGCTCTTGACCGCGACCATTTCGGCCGTGACCGTCAGCATCCAGGCCGAGCCGATCGCAATACGGAGGCCGGCGAAGATCGAGGGCAGCGCCGCCGGGAGCACGATGTCCGTCAGCATCTGCCGCTGGCTCGCGCCCATCATCGCACCGGCGCGGACGAGGTTGTGATCCACCGTCTTCACCCCGTGAATGCTGTTCATCAACACCGGAAAGAAGGCGCCGAGGAAGACGAGGAAGATCGCCGGCTTGTCCGCGATGCCGAACCAGATGATCGCCAGGGGAATCCATGAGACCGGCGGGATCGGCCGTAACATTTGCAGCGTCGGTTCCAGCGTCTTCTCGAACAGGCGCGACCAGCCGATGGCGACACCGGCGAGAATGCCGAGCAGGCTCGCCAACGCAAAGCCGCCGAACACGCGCGAGGCGCTGGCGAGCGCGTCGCGCAGCCAGTGTCCGGAATAGGTCTGGGTGGTCTCGTCGAAGCCGAACACCCAGTCGCCGAGCGCATGCAGCACGGCGCTGGGCGCCGGCAGCAGCGCGGGCGGCAACATGCCGCTGCGAGCAAACGCCTCCCAGCCCGCGACCAGCAGCGCCGGCACGACAAAGCGTTCGAGCCCTTGAAGCGCCCGCGTCAGCCGAAACGCCGGCCTGGCCGGAGCCGTGTCAGTAACCGAGGTCATTCTTGGCCTTTCCGGTGGCCTGCTCCAGGAACGAATAGTCCATATTCTTCTCCGCCTCCGCGGAGACGTCCTTGGAGATATACTTGAGGTCGCGCATCATCGCGGCGATGGCAAGCGTCTGGGCACGGTGGATCGCCGGATCGGGCGAAGCGTTTTTCAACGCCTCGGTCGCTACCGCCTTGTCGAGGCCGGTGAGCTTGTTGATGACCTCGATCCACGGCGCCTTGTCGGCGATCAGCTTGTTGTCGAGTTCGACCACAGCGCTGACGACACCCTGGACGCCGTCGCGCCGGCTGGCGATCACGTCGGAACGGGTGACGATCAAATTGGTCAGATTGCTCGCGGCCTGGTCGTACGGCAGCACGAAGTGCTTGCCGGCACCGGCGAGCCGGATCTGCGAGGCGAATGGCTCGACCGAGCAGATCATGTCGACCTCGCCGCGCTGCAGCGCCGCGAGATGGTCGGACGGATTGGGGATATTGATGAACTGGATGTCCTTGTTGGGGTCGACGCCCTGCTTGAGAAACGCGCCGCGCATGTGGATGTCCTGCGCGTTGCCGCGGGAGGCCGCAACCTTCAACGGCTGACCATCGCTTTTGCCCTTGGCAACGACGGCCTTGAATGCGGTCCAATCATCGGGCGGCAGATTCAGTTTCGCGGAGGAGAGACATTCCGAGCCGCCGTTGATCTGGCCGGACACGGCGACGACGTCAAAGCCCTTGTCGAGCGCGGTGATGTAATGGAGGTAAGTAACCTGCGCGACGTCGATGCTCTTTGAGATCAGGGCCGTGAGCACGTCGTTGCCCGAGTTGAAGCCGGTGGCCTCGACCTCAACGCCCTTCGCCATGCCCGGGATCAGCGACATCGGCAGGCAGTGCGCGCATTTCGCATAGCCGAGCTTGATCTTCGCAGTCTGCGCAATGGCGAGTTCGCCCCCGCCGAACACCGCCGCCATCACCACGAGACCCACTCGCAAACTCGTCCGCATCGCTCACTCCGTTTCGAAGGCGCTAGACCTCGCGCGTCTCGGGAGATCATCGGTCGGCCTTTGCGGCAGCGCAACGGGGATTCTGCATGCTGCATACAATTTGCGCGCTATGCCATTGTTTTCAGCGGCATGCGTCGGTATTTTGGGCAAGCCAAGCGGCCGGAAACGGCTAGGATGAACTGAAGCAACGAGGCACGCGTGCAGCAGAAGTCGGAAACCCCGAAGGGCCGAAAATCGCCCAAACTCAAGAGGATGGGCTTGCATGAGCGCGCCGCCGCGCGGATGCGGACGATGATCATTCGCGGCGAGCTGGCGCCGGGCTCGCAGACCCAGGAGACCAAGCTGTCGAAGGAGCTGGGCGTGTCCCGTACTCCCCTTCGTGAGGCCATGAAGGTGCTCGCGGCCGAAGGGTTGATCGAGCTTCGCCCCAACCGTAGCCCGCGCATCGCCGACATCGCGATCGCCGGCATCTCGGAGTTGTTCGAAGCGCTCGCGGGGATCGAACGGCTGGCCGCAGAGCTTGCCGCCGAGCGCGCGACCGAACGCGACCTCGCCCGCCTGCGGACGCTTCAGACCCGGATGGAGGGGCATCACCGCAACGGCAAGCTCGACGATTATTTTGCCATCAACGGCGAAATCCACAGCACGATCGTCCGGATGGCGCGCAACGCGCCGCTCCGCGAAGCGCACGAGACACTGATCTCCCGCGCCGAGCGTGCACGCTATCTGGCACTGGGTGCCGACAAGCGCTGGAGCAATTCGGTCGACGAACACGCCGGTATCCTCGCCGCGCTCGAGGCGCGTGACAGCGAGGCGGCAGGACGCCTGCTCGGCGCCCATGTCCGCCAGACCGGCACCGCACTGCTCGAAACGCTCGCGCCCAAGGCAAAGCTGACGGCAGCCTGACCATGAAGCTGCTGCTGCTCAATCCCAACACCAGCGCAGGGGTCACCCAGTTGATGAGCGATGTCGGGCAGCGCGCGGCCGCGCCCGACACCGAGATCATCCCCTGCACCGCGACACGCGGCGTGCCCTATATCGCGACGCGAACCGAGGCGCAGATCGGCGGCGCGATCGCGCTGGAGATGCTGGCCGAGCAGCACACCAAGGTCGATGCTGCGATCATTGCAGCGTTCGGCGATCCCGGCCTGTTCGCTGCGCGCGAGACTTTTGACATTCCCGTGGTGGGCATGGCCGAAGCCGCGATGCTGAGCGCCTGTATGACCGGACGGCGCTTTGGCATTGTCACCTTCGCCCAGGCACTCGGGCCCTGGTACGAAGAGTGCGTCCGCGACCACGGCCTGCGGGAGCGCTGCGCCGGCATCCGCATGCTCGATACGCCGTTCAAGGCGATTTCGGAGGTCGGCAGCGAGAAGGAAGATCTACTCGTCGACCTCGCGCACCGCGCCATCGTCGAAGACGAGGCCGATGTCCTGATCTTCGCAGGCGCGCCGCTCTCGGGCCTTGCCGAACGCGTCGCTGAGCGGATCCCCGTTCCCGTCGTCGACCAGGTCGTCGCCGCCGTGAAGCAGGCCGAGGCTCTGGTCGCGTTGCGCCTGCGCAAGGCCACGGCGGGCACGTACCGCCGGCCCGCTGCCAAACCCACCATCGGTCTTGCCGGTGCGCTCGCCGCCCGGCTCGAGCATCGCGACAGCTAGGGGAGCTTCGGCCGGCGATGCGAAAAGCCCAATTCCTTTTCGATGGCACGGCCGAAGGCAAACAGGCGAGATTCGCAGCCGGGCGGCGCGATGATCTGGACGCCGAAGGGCAGCTCATTCTCCCCTCGCCGCATCGGCAAGGTCAGGACCGGAAAGCCGACCAGCGAGACGATGAAGGTGATGGCGAGATAGTCGATCGGGGTTTCCAGGGCTGCGCCATCGATCGCCGCGACGTCACTAACCTCGTTCGGCCAGGGGAAGACCGACGCCGCCGGCGCAATCAGGAAATCGGCGCGCGCGAACAGCTCGCGAAAGCTGCGGTAGATCGCGGTGCGCCGCCGTTCGGCGTTGAGGTAATCCTCCGCCGAGAGCCTGGCGCCCGCCTCAATGTTCCAGATCACGGTGGGTGTGAGTTCGTCGCGGCGCGTCCTCAGCAGTTCGCCGTAGCTGTTGGCGATGTGGGCGGCACGAAGAGTGCGGAAGGTCTCGACCGCGCCGCTGCAATCGGGCGAGGATGGGACGATTTCGGCAACACGCGCGAGCGCTTCGCAAGCATCAGCGAAACACGCGCGAATATTGCGTCCGACCGGCGCAACCCCAAAATCGGGGGTCACTGCGATCCGGGGGCGCCCTGCAAGGGGCCGATCGTCATTGCCTACGCCGATCGACATCGGATCATTCGCGTCGCTACCAGCGCAGACCGACAACACCAGTTCGAGATCATCGACGCTGCGGGCAAGAAAACCGTGGCTGGCCAGCATGTCCCACCCGAGTGGCCGGCGCGGCGACGGGATGCGGCCGGGCGTCGGCCGGATCGAGGCGACGCCGCAGAAGCTGGCGGGCGTGCGCACCGAGCCGCCGAAATCGGTGCCGTGCGCGAGCGGCACCATGCCGGCAGCAACCGCAACGGCGGAGCCGCCGGACGATCCGCCGGAGGTCAACGCGCGATTGAAGGGATTGCGCGTCGGCCCGCACAATTTGTTGGTGCAGACCGCGCCGAAACCGAACTCCGGCGTGTTGGTCTTGCCCATGATGATCGCTCCAGCGTGCCGCAGCCGTACCACCACGAGATCGTCCTCGGCCGGCACGTGGTTGCGAAACAGAACCGAACCGTAGGTGGTCGCAAGCCCCGCAGTGTCGGTGAGATCCTTGATCGCGACCGGCACCCCATGCAGCGGGCCAGCTGGCGCAGTCGCCGCGTCGCAGATGTCCGCCGCACGGCGGGCACCGTCCGCATCAACCGTCACGAACGCCGCCAATTGCGCATCCTGATCCGTGATCCGCGCCAGATGCACCTCGACGACCTCGCGCGAGGACAGCTCGCCCTTTGCAATGGCGCTCGCGAGGGTCGTGGCGGTGAGGTCGCAAATCGATCGATCCGAGGTCATCGGACAACAATGCCAAAATGCGCCGAAAAAAGCGACCGCGCCGGGCACGAGACTTGCTTTCTCCTCTGGGGCAACGGGAGGCAACACCATGGCTGAAGCGCAAGGCGGACGTTCGCTTGTCGTCGACGCCGTCACCCACCGCTACCCGAGCGGCGCGCTCGCGGTCGAGAACATCAATCTCGACATCAAGGGCGGGGAGATCATCGCCCTGCTCGGACCGTCCGGCTGCGGCAAGACCACGCTGCTGCGGATCATCGCCGGCTTCATTGCGCAGAGCCAGGGGCGGATCATCATCGGCGACGACATCGTCGACATGCTGCCACCGAACCGCCGCGCTGTCGGCATCGTGTTCCAGAACTACGCGCTATTCCCGCACCTCTCGATCAGCGAAAACGTGGCCTACGGGCTAGCTGCCCGCGGCATCGACAAGGCAACGCGCCAGCGCGAGGCGCAGCGCCTGCTGGAGCTGGTGCAATTGCCGACCATGGCCGAACGCCTGCCGCGGCAGCTCTCCGGCGGCCAGCAGCAGCGCGTCGCGCTCGCCCGCGCGCTCGCGATCAAGCCGTCGATCCTGCTGCTCGACGAGCCCTTTGCTGCACTCGACAAGAATCTGCGCCTCGACATGCAGATCGAGGTCAAGCGGCTGCAGCGCGTCTCCGGCATCACCACGCTGATCGTGACGCACGACCAGGAAGAGGCACTGTCGATGGCCGACCGCGTTGCCGTGCTCAGCCACGGCAAGCTCGAGCAGTTCGGTACGCCGTCGGACGTCTACGACCGGCCGCAGACGCTATTTGTGAATACCTTTGTCGGCTCGACCAATCGCATGCCCGGAATCGTGGTCTCGGCGGATCGCACCGCGGCAAAGATACGCCTCGATGCCGGCGCGGAGATCATCGCGCGGCCGGCCGCCGGCGCCCTCACCGAGGGCGGCCGCGTCACCGTGTGCATCCGGCCGGAGCATCTGCAATTCGTCGGCGACGAGACCGGCTTTGCCGGCGTGGTCGGCATGTCCTTGCCGCTCGGGGCCACCGTCGTGCACGAGGTCACGACAGCAGACGGCTCCGGCGTCAAGATCTCCCAGGCGCGTATCGGCGAGACGCGCGCGCTGGAGAGCGGCGCCGCCGTGCGGCTCGCACCACTCGCCCCTTCGCTCGCCAACGCATTTCCCGCAACGCTTTAGTTCCTGTCCGAAACGCTTTTGATCCAGTTCACACGGAGTTCGACATGATCCTCAATCGCCGCAGCCTGATGACGACGGCCCTCACGCTCGGGGCCATGAAGGCGTTTCCCGGACTGAGCTTCGCTCAGGCCCGTCCGCTGGTGTTTGCGACCTTCACCGGAAGCTGGGAGGAAGCGCACAAGGCCGTGCTGGTGCCGGCTTTCCGCAAGGCCAACGCCGATGCCGCGATCGTTCTCGATCCCATGCTCTCGGTCGACCAGATCGCCAAGGTCAATGCCGCAAAGGCCAATCCGCCGATCGACGTCATGCTGCACGATCCCGGCCCTGCCCTCGTCGCCATCGGCCAGGACTTGGTCGAGCCCTATCCGGTCGAGAAGAGCGCCTATTACAAGGATCTGATCGCCGAGGCGCAGGAGCCGATGGGCCCTGCCCCGTTCTTCCAGGTCGTCGGCCTCACCTACAACCCGGAAGCCGTTAAGACGCCGCCGACGTCATGGGCCGATCTCTGGAAGCCCGAGTTCAAGGGCCGCGTCGGCATCACCAACCTCAACTCCACGCTCGGCACCGGCTGGCTGGTCGAGATCGCCAAGATGCGCGGCGGCTCGGAAGTCAATATCGATCCTGGGTTCAAGGCGCTGGAGGAACTCAAGCCCAATCTCGCCGCGGTGGCCGCCAATCCCGGCGCGCTCGCGACCCTGTTCCAACAGGGCCAGATCGACATCTCACCGGGCAATTTCAACGCCATCCAGATCCTCAAAGCCCGCGGCGTGCCGGTCGAATTCGTGGCGCCGAAGGAAGGTGCCATTGCCTTCAAGACCACCATCCACATCGTCAAGAACTCGCCGAACCGCGAGCTTGCCTTCAAGCTGATCGAGGCGGCGCTGACACCGGAAGTGCAGACCACGCTGATGAACCCGCCTTATCTGATCGTGCCAACCAACTCCAAGGTGACGATGGGCGGCGAGATCGCGCGCGTGCTCGCCAAGGACACCGCGGAGCTGAAGAAGAAGTTCGTGTTCCAGGACTGGAAGAAGATCAACGAGCAGCGCTCGGCCTGGATCGAGCGCTTCAACCGCGAGATCAAGATCTAGCGCAGAGACCGGACGATGGGCGCAGCACCGGCATCACGAGACGTCACGTCCTACGGGATGGGATTGGCAGCGCCGCTGGCGGTGTTCTTCCTGCTGTTCTTCGTCGCGCCCCTGCTGCAACTGTTCTGGCTCTCGCTGCACAACGACACGGCCGGGCTCCATTGGGGGCTCGGCCAGTACCTGCACTTCCTCACCGACCCCTTCAGCCTCAGCGTGCTCGGCTCGACGCTGCTGCTGGGGGCCGAGGTAACGGCCGTCTGTCTCGTGCTCGGCTTTCCGATCGCCTGGCTCTATCAGCGGGTCGGACCGAAGTTTCAGACCGTCATCATCCTGATCGTGCTGCTGCCGCTCCTGACCAGCGTGGTGGTGCGCACCTTCGCCTGGATCGTCATCCTGGGCCGCCAGGGCATCATCAACGCGACGCTGCAATCCCTGGGGCTCATCGATACGCCCCTGAAGCTGCTCTACACCCAATTCGGCGTCGTGATCGCGCTGGCGCAGGTGCAGATGCCGCTCATGACGCTGCCGCTGATCACCGCGCTCGGCCGCATCGATCCCAATCTCGACGATGCCTCCTGCTCGCTCGGCGCCGGAAGCTGGCGCACCTTCTTCCTCGTCGTGCTGCCGCTGTCGCTGCCCGGTGTGATCGCCGGCTGCACGTTGACTTATGCCGCTGCCATCACGGCCTTCATCACCCAGTCGCTGGTCGGCGGCGGGCAGATGCTGTTCATGCCGATGTATCTATATCAGCAGGCCTCGACGCTGCAGAACTGGCCGTTCGCGTCGGCGATCTCGATCATCTTCCTGCTGGCCGTGCTCGCGGTCGTCTCGGTCTTCACCACGCTCGGCCGCCTGTCGCGCGGCTATGGAGGGGCATGATGAGCGGACGCAAGCGCACCCTGGAGGCGCTCGGCTTCGAGCTGGTCATGACATTGGTCGCAATTATCGCGCTGATGCTGATCATCGCGCCGTCACTCGTCGTCCTGATCGTCTCCTTCACCAGCGGCTTCTCGCTGAAATTCCCGCCGCCGGGCTATTCGTTGCGCTGGTACGCCGAACTCTGGGATGCCTGGCAGCTGCACTTCGCGGCGAAGAACAGTCTGATCGTCGCACTGTGGGCGACGGGTTTGTCCGTGGTGCTCGGTGTCGCCGCGGCGCTCGCGATCTCGCGCTCGCAGACGCTGTCGGCGCGGCTGCTCGATTCCCTGTTCATGTCACCGCTGGTCCTGCCTGCGCTGGCTTTTGGCCTCGCCGCCCTCATGCTGTTCTCGCTGGTCGGCCTGCCGGTATCGCCGCTGACGCTGGTGATCGGCCACACCGTGGTCTGCGTCCCTTACGTCGTGCGCAATACGGTCGCTGCGCTGGCCCAGCTGGAGCCGACCCTGCTGGAAAGCTCCGCGGTGCTCGGCGCGAGCCGCCTCTACACGTTCCGGCGCATCGTGCTGCCGCTGATCCGACCCGGCATCATCGCCGGCGCCTTCATCGCCTTCATGTCATCGTTCGACAATGTGCCGGTCTCGCTGTTCCTGCGCGACGCCGCCACCGACATGCTGCCGATCCGGATGTGGCAGGACCTCGAGGGCAAGCTCGACGTCACCATCGCCGCGCTGTCGGGCGTCCTGATCATTGCGACCGTGGCGCTGGTCGCGGTGATGGAGCGTGTCACGGGCTTGTCGCGGCGGCTGACCAACTGATCAGGCCCCGCGGAACAGCGAATAGCCCCAGCGCGTGAATTTCAGCGGCAGATGAAAATGTTCATCGACGTGCTTGATGCGAAAGCGGAACGGCGCCACGGTCAGGAAACCGTCGCTATCGCCGAAGAACTCGCCGAGATGAAACAGCACTTCATAGTCGCCAGCCGTCACGCCCGCGCCTTGCGCGATCGCGTGATCCAGCACGCCGTTGGCCCCCAGCCGCCCGTCGGCGATGCGCAGCGAGTCCGGATCGATCCGCCAGATCTCGACGCGCAGACCCTGCGCCGGCCGGCCGCTCGCGACATCGACTGCGTGAATGGAAATGCCGCCTGCCATCATGCTTCTCCCTCGAGTTCGACTGCATGGTAGACGGAAACACAGTCGCCAGGCCAGCGCCCGCGCTGCTGCCGGCCCTGGGGGCGATGACCTCGCTCCAGGCCCTGGTGGCGCTCGCGCTGTTCGCGCCGGGTGTAGTCGCGCCCCGCGCCCATATCGAGGTTTGGCAGCTCTCGATGTTCTCCTGCGCGGTGTTCGCCGTCGGCATCCCCGCCTCGTTCTGGGGCGGCGGCTTCATCGCGCGGCTGGGCTCGCTCCGGATCGCCAGCCTCTGCGCGGCGGCCGTCGTCGTCAGCACGACACTGGCCTCGCTCGGCACGACAGCGGCCCTGCTCGCTGCGGGCCTCTGTCTCGGCCTTGCCTTCGGGCCGGAGACGCCGGCCAGCGCGGCGCTGCTGGCGCGCCTCGTCACCGCCGAGCGGCGCGCCTTCGTGTTCTCGGTGCGCCAGACCGGCAACCAGATCGGCGCCGTCTGCGGCTCGCTGGTGCTGCCGGCCATTGCCGTCTCGCTCGGACCCGCCTGGTGCTATGCAGCTGTGGGTGCCTGTGCAGTGCTCGCGATCCTGCTGTTCGAGCGGCTGCGGCCGGCCTATGCCGACAAGGCCGTCCCTGCGCCGGAACTCGGTCTCCTCGCCCGGCTGGCGCTCGTCACCGCCGACCGGCGCATCGCGATGCTGGCGCTGGCCTCGATGCCGTACAGCGCGATGCAAGTGTCACTCAACACGGTCTTCGTCACGCTGGGCACGCGCGAACTCGGGCTCAGCCATATCGAGGCCGGGATGGCGCTCGCTTGCGCGCAAGCCGGCGGCCTGGTCGGCCGGCTCGGCTGGGGCTTTGTCGCCATGCGGCTCAACGCCTCGCGCGCCGTCCTCGTCGTCATCGGCCTCGGTATGGCCTTCTGCGCCGCGCTGCTCGGCCTTGAGGGCGCTTCGCTTGGACGCACCTGGCAATTCGCGATGGCCGGGCTGTTCGGCCTGACCGCGTCGGGCTGGAACGGCGTCTTCGTCGCCGAGATCGCGCGCCTCGCGCCGCAGGACCGGATCGGCGAGACCACCGGTGCGGTGCTGACCGCGTCCTATGCCGGACTGCTGGCGGCGCCGGCCGTGGTTTCGCTCCTGGACGGCTTGGCCGGGCTCGGCGCGGCGTTCTTCGCCTTGGCGTGTCTCGCCCTCTGCGGCACAGTGGCGCTGATCTGGGGGGGCCATGACAAAGCGGACAAATAGCGCGCGCGAAATTGCTGCCGACGTCATCGCGGGGCGGACGACCGCTGTCGAGACCGCCAAGGCCGCTCTCGGACGCATCGAGGCCGCCAAGCCCTTAAACGCGGTGGTCACGGTCGATCCCGATCGCACGCTCGCCGATGCCGCCGCGGTCGATGCTCGCCTGCGCGCCGGCGAGACGATGCCGCTCGCCGGCGTCCCCGTCATCGTCAAGGACAACATCTGGGTCGGCGGCTGGCGCATCACACAGGGCTCGCGCCTGTTTGCCGATTTCATCGCGGCGCGCGATGCCATCGCGGTCGAGCGCCTGCGCGAGGCCGGAGCTGTTATCGTCGGCATCGGTGCGACCTCGGAATTCGCCTGCAAGGGTGTGACCACCTCGCCGCTGTATGGGCCAACGCGGCATCCCCTCGATCCCACGTTGACGCCCGGTGGCTCATCGGGCGGCCCGGCCGCCGCGGTTGCGGCCGGCCTGGTGCCGCTTGCGATCGGCACCGATGCGGGCGGCTCGAGCCGCAGGCCGCCGGCCCACGTCGGCGTCGCCGGGTTCAAGCCGTCCTATGGCGCGATCCCCTATGGGCCCGGCTTCGCTGAACCGTTCTTCGGCCTCTCCGTCATCGCGCCGATCGCCAATGACATTGCAGATATTGCGCTGGCGTTCGAGGCCATGGCCGGCACCGATCCGCGCGATCCGGATTCAGCCGGCATCGCTCAAGAGGTCAAAGACATCGCTGGCCTACGCATCGCGTTCTCGCCACGCCTTGGGCTCGACGTCGCGGTCGATGACGTTGTCGCCAACGGGCTGGTTTCCGCCATCGCGCGTCTCTCCGCCGCGGGCCTCAGCATCGCGCAGCGCGATCCTGTGTGGCCGGCGGGCGCGACGGAAGAGGCCATCATGCCGCTTCAGCACGCCGGCCTCGCCGCACTCTATCGAGACGCCTTCCGCGAGGATCCGACGGTCTTCGATCCTGATATCGCGAGGCAGATCGAACAAGGCCTATCGTGGTCGGGTGCCGACGTTGCCGGTGCACTGGTGGCAAGCGCCGCGATCGCCGATGCTTTCGCGGCATTCTTCACCGACATCAATCTGCTGCTGGCACCTACCGTCCCCTGCGTCGCCTGGCCATTCACCCAGCTCGGACCCGACATGATCGGTGGCCGCGCGGCGAGCCCGCGCGCGCATGCGATGTTAACGCCCTTTGTCAATCATGCCCGCCTGCCGGCAATTTCGCTGCCGTGCGGAACGGATCAGTGCGGACTTCCATTCGGCCTTCAGATCATCGCCGCGCGCGGACAGGACCGCACGCTGCTTGAAGCAGCACAAGAGATCGAGGCCACGTTGCGAACATAAATCCTGCCGTCAGTCGCAGTCGATGAAGCGGCACAAATTCGTGCATGAGCGTTTTCCGGTGGAGACCTTGCTCAAGTCCCGGGATAAGACGCTCGTTCCTCTTGCACTCACCTGCGCGCTGACGCCGCGCCATGTGCCAGGCGGCCATGACCCTCACGGCTCGGGCTCGCTCGGCCGCTGAGCTTGAACGCAAGATTCGATCCGAACGGATCGGCGCGCCGGCGCCCTCACTTCCGATACCGATGCGCCATCTCGACGATGCGTCGCCCTGCGGCCATCGCCGCGGTGTGATCTTGAGAGAAATTCAGCCTTATGTTGTTCGGACAAGGACCGAACTCCGTTCCAGCCGTCACGATAACGTCGGCCTGATGGCGCAACAACCGCACGAAGTCCTGGAGTCCGACCCCGAGCGGAGGCAACGTCGGAAACAGATAGCTGCCCGCCTGCGGCTCGCGGGTAGGCATGCTGCCATCACGAAGGACACCGAGAAGATCGTCGCGGATCGCTTGATGTCGAGCAATTCGCTCCTCAAGCCAACCTTTAGGCTCGCGAAACCAGGTACGAAGGACCGCCTGATTGTAGCCCGCGGCGCGCAGCGAGACGATTGCCTGCAGCTTTTCCATTCGCTCGATCACCGCAGGTGCGCCGAACGCGATGCCCAGTCGGTAGCCACTCAAGGATTCGGTCTTCGAGGGACCCATGATGGTGATGACGCGGTCCTCCGGCAAGCCGGCGGCGCGGATATGTGCGTAATTCTGGTTCGCATAAAGAAGCCGTGAGTAGAGCTGATCGGCGATGATCATCACGTCGAATGCGGCGGCAAAGCCGGGCGACCTCACCGATCTCCCGCCGGGAATAGACGGCTCCGGTCGGATTGTTCGGATTGGAGAAGAGAAATACCCGCGCGCCGGCTTTGAATGCGTCCTCGAGCTGCGCGAGGTCAAGTCCGAATCCGGCGACGTGCCCAGATAGTCCATCCTCACCGGGACGGGATACCTGCCGACGAATTCGACGAGCTTGCTATTGGCGAAGTAGTCCGGCTGGACGATCGCGACCTTATCGCATCCAGGTCAAGGTCAGGCAAGAGGCGGACGAAGCAGCGCGGCTGCGCGTCGCCGAGAAGGACCAGACCATCGAATCGATGACGCGCACTATTGAGGAGCTGAAGCGCAAGGCCGAGCAAGGTTCGCAACAGTCTCAGGGCGAAGTTCTGGAGCTCGAACTCGAAGAGCTTCTGCGCGGCAGATTTCCTACCGATACGATTGAGCCGGTCGGCAAAGGCGAGCTTGGCGCCGACGTGATTCAGCAGCCATCCTCGACGAGCCATCGGCAAATCGTATGCAACAAGATGGACACCGGTGCGGGCGGCGATAAGCCACGGGATGCGCCCGTCTAAGGCGCTCAAGGAGCGCAGCACGCAAGGCGCGCTCATAGAACAGAAGTGGGAAAACGCCGGCTATGTCGGGCGGCTCTGACCCAGAAACAACAAGAAAGCGGTTCTGTCGGGAGCCCCTCTAGTCGTCTTGGCCTCCGTCAAGACTCTTGGAGTAGATCACAATGCCGCGAGTGGACTCATCGGCTGGCCGCCAAAAAACACCGTTTGAAAAACCGTTTTGGTCCGGTCGTCTCAAACGGTTCGCGAGGGTAAGTCCTTGAAGAACTTGGTGGGCGCACCAGGGCTCGAACCTGGGACCCGCTGATTAAGAGTCAGCTGCTCTACCAACTGAGCTATGCGCCCGAAAAGGCCGGTCAAAGCCTTGCGAGGCCGGTCGTTTAGCAAAGCGATCCGGGTCTGGCAAGCGACCGGCCGCAAGTTTTCCAAGGTTCTTCCACAGCGCCGGAAAAGCGAAAAGCCGCTGGATTCCAGCGGCTTCGCCAGGGTTGATCCCAGGGGCTGATTCCCCGCAAAACCCACCTCGTTCAGAGCCGGCCCTCGCGGTCGCGGCCCTCGCCGGCGTCGCGGCCATGGTGGAAATGCTCCATGCCATGCCCCATCATGCGGTCCATGCCGCGCTCCATGAAGTGGCGGTGCCGCGGGCCGTCCTCGCCGCCACCGAACGGGCCGCGGTGGCGGGTCAGCACGGCGAGGCGCCGCTTCTGGCCCTCGTCCAGGGTCTTGTAGAGCGGATCGGCGGCGTCGGCGATCTTCTTCAGGGCCGCGGACGTCGCGCCCATGTCCTCGGCACGCTGGCGCAGACGGACGACCGGATCTTCCACCCTGTCGGCGTCCTTGCCGGCATCGCCGGGGCCGGCATTCATCCGCGCATTGGCGCGGTCGATGCGCAGCTTGGCGAACTCGCGCACGGCAGCCTCGACCGGCGGCCACAGCTTCTCCTGATCGGCGTTGAGCTTCAGCCCGGCATGGACGGCGGCGATCCGCGCATCGACCAGGGCGGCGCGATCCTCGGGGTTCATGCGCATGTGACGGACGTGCTCCATCCACGGGCGATGGTATTGGGCGTAGACCGCGCCTGAGCCGGCGATGCTGAGCACGGCGATGGCGGCGATGGTGAACTTCTTCATCCGAACCTCCTCTGGAAGGATGTTCATGAAGATGGGCGCGGTGCGGCTGACGCGCAACTTACAAGTTGGACAGGGAGCGCGTCCTTACCAAGATGTAACGAGCGATTTTACCGCCGCAATCGGAATCGTTCGCAACAAAAAGGCTTCCGTGCAGACCGCACGGAAGCCTTCGCTCGTCGTTATACGGATCAGTTGGTCGTGCTCTTGGCCTCTTTGAGGAATTCGTCGATCAGCGGCTGACCGATGCGGCTTGCGGCATCCTTGTAGACCGGCTCCATGGCCTTGCGCATCGCCTCGCTCTGCTCCGCCGTGAGCTTGATGATCTCGCTCTTGCCGCTCTTCTTGATTTCGGCAAGCGCGTCGTCGTTCTCCTTCTGCGACTGCGTGTTGCCGAAGTCGGTCGCTTCCTTCATCGCCTTGTTGAGCTGGTCGCGGATGTCGGCCGGCAGATCGTCCCAGAACTTCTTGTTCACGATCACGACGTAGCCGATATAGCCGTGATTGGTCTCGGTGATGTACTTCTGCACCTCGTGCATCTTCTGGGTATAGATGTTCGACCAGGTGTTCTCCTGGCCGTCAACCACGCCGGTCTGCAGCGCCTGATAGACTTCCGAGAACGCCATCACCTGCGGCAGCGAGCCGAGCGCCTTGAACTGGGCCTGCAGCACGCGCGAGGACTGGATGCGGAACTTGACGCCCTGATAGTCGGCGGGCGTGATCAGCTTCTTGTTGGCGCTCATCTGCTTGAAGCCGTTGTCCCAATAGGCAAGGCCGCTGATGCCCTTGGCATCCAGCAGCTTCAGCAGCCGCGCGCCGAGCGGCCCCTCCGTCACCTTCCGGAGCGTCTTGATGTCGGGCAGGATGTAGGGCAGATCGAACACCTCGAACTCGCGGATGCCGAGCGGTCCGAACTTGGAGTTGGAGGGCGCCAGCATCTGCACGCTGCCGAGCTGGAGCGCCTCGAGCTCTTCCTTGTCCTTGTACAGCGTCGAGTTCGGATAGACCTCGACCTTGACCTTGCCGCCGGTATATTTCTCGGCCAGCTCCTTGAACTTCTCCGCCGCCTTGCCCTTCGGCGTGTCGGTGGCGACGACGTGGCTGAACTTGATGATGATCGGCGATTGGGCCGATGCCGGCCCGGCCAGCCCGAGTGCCAATGCCGCGATGGACGCGGCGATCGCGAAGGTGCGCATAATCTCTCCCTGGTGCTATTTGGGCCGCCCAGCATGCGGGCGGCCAATCCTCTTGCCCGGCTGCATTCATACAGGCCGGCCTCGCCAGAGGCTATTGGCCGTTAGCAGGGCAGCCATCTCTCAGACGGTCATTCCGGGGCGATGCGAAGCATCGAACCCGGATCTCGAGATTCTCAGGTGCGCAATTGTGCACCATAGTTCGCCTCGCCGAGGCGCCCCGGAACGACAAGCTTCGCTTGTCAGCTCGCCGCGGCCGTCGTCACGGTGTCGCGCTGGCGCTTCATGACGATCTTGTTGAGCGCGCCGAGATAGGCCTTGGCCGAAGCCACCAGCGTATCCGGATCCGCCGCGCGCGCCGTCATCGAACGGCCGTCCTGCGACAGCCGCACCGACACTTCCGCCTGCGCGTCGGTGCCCTCGGTGACGGCGTGGACCTGGTACAGCTCCAGCTTGGCCTCGTGCGGCACCAGGCGCTTGATGCAGTTGAACACGGCATCGACCGGACCGTTGCCCTCGGCCTCCTCGATTCTGATCTGGCCGTCGACGTCGAGCTTCATGGTCGCGCGCTGCGGGCCGTGGGTGCCGGCGATCACGGTCAGCGAGGCCAGCTTGATGCGATCGTGCGAGGCCGCCATCTCCTCGTCGACCAGCGCCTCGATGTCCTCGTCGTAGATGTCCTTCTTGCGGTCGGCCAGCGCCTTCATCCGCGTGAAGGCATCCTCCAGCTGGTTCGGGCCGAGCTTGTAGCCCATCTCCTCCAGCTTGTGCACGAAGGCATGGCGGCCCGAATGCTTGCCCAGCACCAGCGAGGACTGCTTCAGGCCGACCATCTCCGGCCGCATGATCTCGTAGGTCGAGGCGTCCTTCAGCACGCCATCCTGATGGATGCCGCTCTCATGCGCGAACGCGTTCCGGCCGACGATGGCCTTGTTGTACTGCACGGGAAACGAGGTCGCCGCCGAGACCAGCTTCGAGGCGCGGGTGAGCTGGGTGGTGTCGATCTTGTTCCAGTAGGGGAATTTGTCGTTGCGCACGTTGATCGCCATCACGATCTCTTCGAGCGCGGCGTTGCCGGCACGCTCGCCGATGCCGTTGATGGTGCACTCGACCTGACGCGCGCCGCCGACGATACCGGCCAGCGAGTTCGCGACCGCCATGCCGAGATCGTTATGGCAGTGCACGGAGAACACCGCCTTGTCCGAGTTCGGCACGCGCTCGATCAGCGTCTTCATGAAGTGGGTGTATTCCTCCGGCACCGTGTAGCCGACGGTGTCGGGGATGTTCACCGTGGTGGCGCCGGCCTTGATCACGGCCTCGACGATGCGGCACAGGAAGTCCATCTCGCTGCGGGTGCCGTCCTCGGCCGACCATTCGACGTCGTCAATCTGGTTGCGGGCGCGCGCGACCATGGCGACCGAGGTCCTCGAGCACTTCTTCCGGCGTCTTGTTCAATTTCACCCGCATGTGCAACGGCGAGGTCGCGATCACGGTATGGACGCGGCCGCGCTTGGCGAACTTCACCGCCTCGGCGCAGCGGTCGATGTCGGCCGGATGGGCGCGCGACAGGCCGGCGATCACGGAATTCTTGGAGCGGCGGGCGATCTCGCTCACCGCTTCGAAGTCACCCTGCGAGGTGATGGGGAAGCCGGCTTCGATGACGTCGACGCCCATATCGTCCAGCAGCTCGGCGACCTCGAGCTTTTCCTCGAAGGTCATGGTGGCGCCGGGGCACTGCTCGCCGTCGCGCAGGGTGGTGTCGAAAATGATGACGCGGTCCTTCTCGGACTTGTTCACGGTGGCCATTTCAGATTTCCTTTTGAGCTTTTGCGCCGTTCAGGCCGTCTTGGTCCCTGGCGCTTGAGGTGTCCGGTGATCTCGACCAACCCCTGAGCGCCCAGGCGCATGGCGCCCAGCCGGCCCTCAGGGGCAGCTAAGAAGCCCGCCAATAAGCAGGGTGGGCAGCAGCGCGGCCGGGATCGTGGCGGCGGCCAGAGCCACCTCCCCCGAAATCCCCTCGATTTGGCCGCGAATCAGCATTGCCGGACCCTTTGAGCCCTCAAATCCTCGGTCAAAACCGTTGACGGTTGGTTGCCGGGGGGCTCACTGGCCCGTTTCTAGACGAGAAATGGCCGCAACTGCAACGCCAAAAGATGGTCAAGGGAGCTGACCTGGTTGGGGCGCAGGTCCCCATGTCCCGGACACACCGCAACGCAAAACCGTTGCGGTGCAGAGCCGGGACCCAGGGGCGCCACGTCACCATGCGGATGGATGGGCCCGGCTCCGCAGCGGCATTGCTCTTTCGGCTACATCTCGCTTGCAGATATGTCTTATCGTTGTCGCGGCGGATCCCGCCCGAGCTTTGCAGCATCTTCGTCCCTCTCGATCCAAGAGGGCGCAGGGAAGGCCGGGTGCTGACCTCGCACCCGCGGTCCGCTGCGCGAAATGCACACGCAGAAAGAACCGCACAGCAGCATACAGGTGGTGCCAATCACTCGGCCTTCCCTGCGCGATGGTCGGACGGCTTATGCCGTGCTCTCCCGGGAGCCGAACTTTCCTTCTGGCCTCCCTCGCCCCGCGAATTGACGATGCGGTCTACCCGGTTGGGCTCGCTCGCATCTTCGAAAAGCTTGACCGTAGCAACGACGGCCAGGACCACACGGTTTTGCCGTACGCGTTCAGCGCCGCTCGTCTGCACGCGGGGTTCGGGCTCACAGGGACGACCCGCCCTGCCCGTCCCATCTCGTGCCGTCGCTGCCGCGTCCACCGCAACCCGGCTCGCGATCAAGACGACGACGAGATCGCCCCTCCTGGTGAGCCGGGATGCGCAACACATACGCCGAAACCGAATTTCGGTAAAGTGGAATATTTTTGCGCGGGTGGATTGACAGGGGGCGACACAGACGAGGTTGCGTAGGGTGGGCAAAGCGAAGCGTGCCCAGGTATCTTTCGCGACCGAGAGAGATCGTGGGCACGGCGCAAGTGCGCCTTTGCCCACCCTACGAGAACCTCCGAATTCCCCTATCCCGCGCGGCGGGCGCGGGCCCTGGTTTCCCAACGGTTCAGCATCTGGCCGAGCTCGCCCGTGACCACGGGGATGGCCGTGATGGCGCTGGTGATCTCGTTGGTGTTAGCGGGCGCGCTTGCGGGCAGCCAATCCGGCTCGGTGTATTCGCGCCAGCGGCGGGCTTCCGCGCGCCGTTTGTTTGAGATGTGGTCACGCGTGAAATAGCCGGCCGCGAATGCGATCCCCAGCAACACGATCAATACGATGACGCCAGCCACGTTCAACTCCGTTCATCGCCCCCGGACGGGGTCTGCAGGGCAATGCGCGCGAAATCATGGCTTGAACCGGGCCGAATGCGTTGCATGCCGCGCTGCCGCAAGCAAAATTTTCCTCGAGCCTGCGGAACATTTTCGAGCCCTGCACACGGCGCAAGGCGGACGCAAAGCGCACCCGCTCCAAACGCATTCGAGTATGACGGGATTGCGGCCCCCGACATCGTGCGAGAGTAATTCCATCCTCGCAACGAGCGCCGGACCGCATTAACCTCCGCCTGCTTGGCCGGATCAACCGGCCGGTCGAACGATATTGGGAGGACGCGATGACACGCCAAGAACAGCGTGAGCAGGAGCTTGCGCTTTCACGACGAACACTTGTCCGGGGGCTTGCGCTTGGCGCCGCCGCTACCGTCGCCGGCCCCGCGCTGGCCCAGACCGGACCCGCCGCACCGCCGACCACCATCACCACCCCGCCGCGCGATTTCGACCGCACGGCGCGCCGACCACTTATTTCTGGGACCCCGACATCATCGCGGTCGATCCCTCCTTCAACGATCTCGCGCAGCCCAACACCGCGATCAAGCGTCTCTACACCGGCTTGCTGTGGGCCGAGGGCCCGGCATGGAGCGCGCAAGGACGATATCTGTTGTGGAGCGACATTCCCAACAACCGGCAAATGCGCTGGAGCGAAGACGACGGCCGGGTCAGCGTGTTTCGAACCCCGTCCAACAATTCCAACGGCAACTCGTTCGACTTCCAGGGCCGCCAGCTCTCCTGCGAGCATCTGACCCGCCGGGTGACGCGCTACGAGCATGACGGCACCGCCACGGTGCTGGCCGACTCCTATCAGGGCAAGAAGCTGAACTCGCCGAACGATGTCGCCGCGCATCCCGACGGCAGCTACTGGTTCACCGATCCGCCCTATGGCGGCCAGCTCTATGAAGGCGAGCCCGACGTCGCGGGCGGCCCGAGCAATGCGGGCGGCAAGCTCAATCCGCGGATCGGGCAGCCGGCCGGCTTCACACCGGGCAGGCGCGAGCTGCCGACCAATTGCTATCGCATCGATCCCTCGGGCCGCGTCGACCTCGTCGTCACCGAGGAGCAGGTGCCAGATCCGAACGGCCTCTGCTTCTCGCCCGACTACAAGAAGCTCTACATTGCCTCCACCGGCAAGGGACCGGGCGATACCGGCCCCGGCGGCAAGGGCGAAATCTTCGTGTTCGACGTCGGCAGCGACAACAAGCTGTCCAATCTCAAGAAGTTCAGCGATTGCGTGGTCGACGGCGTGAAGTGCGGGCCGGACGGCCTGCGCTGCGACGTCAACGGCAATCTATGGGCCTCGAGCAATGCCGGCCGCGCTGTCGGCTATAGCGGCGTGACGGTGTGGTCGCCCGAGGGCAAGCTGCTCGGCCGCATCCGCCTGCCGGAAGTGTGCGGCAACGTCTGCTTCGGCGGCCCCAAGCGCAACCGCCTGTTCATGGCCGCGAGCCAGTCGCTCTACGCGGTGTTCACGGCGACGCAAGGCGCAGGGCCGGGCTGAGCGGCACAGGCATGGTGACGACACGGCGCCGGCGTATCCCGCTGGCGCCGCATTGTCCCGACGGTCGTCCCACTGCATCGACGGGACCATGGAGGTGACTCCCGGACAGAGCGCGTGATAATTGAGCCATGGCAGACAAGATTCGCGTCGTTGTTCTCTATGGTGGCAGGTCAGGTGAGCATGAGGTCTCGCTGAAATCCGCCGCCTCCGTGCTCAGGCATCTCGACCGCTCGCGCTTCGAGATCATTCCCGTTTCCATCGACAAGGCAGGACGGTGGCAATGGAACGATCTGCATGCGATCGATCAGGCGCAGGCGGCGTCCTTGCCGATCCTGTCCGACGCACCGGAGATACGCCTCGCCCGAAGACCCGACGGACGCTGCGCGCTCATGAGGATCTCGGAAAGCGGAGCTGACGCGCTCGATATCGACGTGGTCTTTCCGGTGCTCCACGGGCCGCTCTGCGAGGACGGCGCCGTGCAGGGCCTCCTCGAACTGGCTGAGGTTGCCTATGTCGGGTCGGGCGTTCTAGCCTCCGCCGTCAGCATGGACAAGGATGTCGCCAAACGCCTCGCCGGATTGGCCGGCATTCCGGTCGCGCCCTATCGCGTGCTGACCCGCAAGGCCTTCGCCCGGGACCGCGCCGCGTCGGTCACCAAGGCGACCGAGGACCTGGCGCTCCCGGTCTTCGTCAAGCCTTGCAACATGGGCTCCAGCGTCGGCATCCACAAGGTCAAGACGTGGGATGCGCTCGGCGCGGCGCTCGACGATGCGTTCCGCTATGACGTCAAGGTGCTGGTCGAACAGGGGATAGACGCCCGAGAGATCGAGGTCGCGGTGCTCGATGGCGAGACGCCGTTCGCGAGCGTCGCCAGCGAGCTCAATCCCAACGCCCATCACGAATTCTACTCGTATGAGGCCAAGTATCTGGACCCCGACGGCGCCCGGGTCGACCTTCCGGCCAAGCTCGACGCCGCCCAGATGGCGCGCGTGCGCATGCTCGCGGTGCAGGTCTTCGCGGCCCTCGAATGCAGCGACCTCGCGCGCGTCGACTTCTTCCTCGACCGGCACTCCGGTGAATTCTATTTCAACGAGATCAACACCCTGCCCGGCTTCACGTCGATCAGCATGTACCCGAAGATGATGGAAGCCTCCGGCGTACCCTATGGCGAACTGCTGACTCGTCTCGTCAACCTGGCACTGGATCGGCACCTGCAGCGTCGATCGCTGGAACGCACCTACGCAAGCTAGGTTATCTGTCGGCACAGGCGACACCTGATCGCCGCGCGAAGCATGCGACGCGCGGAGCCGCTCCCGCCGCGGCCGGAGGATCCAGATGGATGATCGATCAGAACCGACCGGCAGCCTGATGCAGGACGATGGCTTCGTCCGGGTGCGGGGCGCACGCGAGCACAATCTCAGGAACGTCGATGTTCGCATTCCCCGCAACGCGCTCGTGGTATTCACGGGCGTGTCGGGCTCCGGCAAATCCTCGCTCGCCTTTGGAACGATCTACGCCGAGGCGCAGCGGCGCTATCTGGAGTCGGTATCGCCCTACGCGCGTCGGCTCTTCCACCAGATGCAAGTCCCTGAGGTCGACGACATCGAGGGCCTGCCGCCCGCGGTCGCGCTTCAGCAGCAGCGTGGAGCGCCGACAACGCGGTCGTCGGTCGGCAGCGTCACCACCATCTCGAACCTGCTGCGAATGCTCTATTCCCGCGCCGGCGACTATCCGCGGGGACAATCGATGCTCTACGCGGAGGCGTTCTCGCCAAACACGCCGGAGGGCGCCTGCCCGACCTGCCACGGTATCGGCCGGATGCTCGATGTGACCGAAAAGTCTATGGTGCCCGACGACACCAAGACGATCCGCGAGCGAGCGGTCGCGGCCTGGCCGAGCGCTTGGCAAGGACAGAACCTCCGGGACATCCTGACGACTCTCGGCTACGACGTCGACAAGCCCTGGCGCGAGATCCCGAAGAAGGACCGCGACTGGATCCTGTTTACCGAGGAGCAGCCGACCGTTCCGGTCTATGCCGGCTACGACGCAGCCGAGGTCAGACGCGCCCTGCGCCGCAAGGAAGAGCCGAGCTATCAAGGGACGTTCACCGGCGCCAAGCGCTACGTGATGCAGACCTACGCCAAGTCCGAGAGCGCGATGATGAAGCGCCGCGTCGCGCAATTCATGATCACGCGCGACTGCCCGACCTGCCATGGCACAAGGTTGAAGCCCGAGGCCCTCAAGGTCAGGTTCGCCGGACTCAACATCGCCGAAATGTCGCACCTGCCGCTCTCGCAGCTGCACCGGCTCATTCAGCCGTTTGCAGGAGCATCTGCGGACAGGTCGGAGAAGGCCGTTGTCGCCAGACGCATCTGCGACGATCTTTCGGCCCGGCTCGCCGTCTTGCTCGACCTCGGCCTCGGCTATCTCGCCTGCGAGCGCAGCACGCCGACGCTGTCGCCGGGCGAGCTGCAACGGTTGCGGCTTGCAACCCAGGTCCGCTCCAACCTGTTCGGCGTCGTCTACGTGCTCGACGAGCCTTCCGCGGGCCTGCATCCCGCCGACACCGAGGCGCTGCTGCGGGCTCTGGACCGGCTGAAGCACGCCGGCAACTCGATCTTCGTGGTCGAGCACGAGATCGAGGTGATCCGGCACGCCGACTGGCTGGTGGACGTCGGGCCCGACGCCGGCGAAGGCGGTGGCCTCATCCTCTACAGCGGGCCGCCGGCAGGGCTCGGTGACATCGAGCAATCGCGAACGGCCCATTATCTCTCGCGACCAAGAAAGCCCCTGCCGGCCGTTCGTCGCAAACCGAAAGGGCATCTGAAGATCAGGGTGTGGTCCGCAACAATCTCCGCGGCCTCGACGTCGACATTCCCTTGGGCGTCATCGCTGGCATCACCGGCGTATCAGGGTCCGGCAAATCCAGCCTGATCAGCCAATTCCTCGTCGACACCGTCGCTGCGCATCTCGGCCACACGCTTGCTGCCGATTCCGACGACGACAGTCTGGCCGCGACGGTCGAGACATTGGGCGGCAGGATCGTTTCCGGCCTCGACCAGGTGAACCGTCTCGTCGTGGTCGACCAGAAGCCGATCGGCCGCACGCCGCGGTCCAACCTTGCGACCTATACCGGCCTGTTCGACCATGTGCGGCGGTTGTTCGCGGCAACGCCTCAGGCAAAGTCCCGCCGCTACGATGCCGGACGCTTCTCCTTCAACGTCGCCAAGGGCCGCTGTGCGACCTGCGAGGGCGAGGGTTTCGTCTGCGTCGAGCTGCTGTTCCTGCCCAGCGTCTACACGCCCTGCCCGACCTGCAAGGGCGCGCGCTACAACGACAAGACGCTCGAGGTGAAGATCCGCGGGCGATCGATCGCGGATGTGCTGGCGATGCGCGTCGACGACGCCTTCGCGTTCTTCCAAGGCGATGCCACGCTGAAGCGCTCGCTCTCGGTCGTGCGCGAGGTCGGCCTCGGCTATATCCGCCTCGGCCAGTCCGCCACCGAATTGTCCGGCGGCGAAGCCCAGCGCATCAAGCTCGCGACCGAGCTGATGCGTCCGCAGCGCGGGCACACGCTCTATGTGCTGGACGAGCCCACCACCGGCCTGCACCCGCGCGACGTCGAACGGCTGATCGCCCAGCTCGAGCGGATCGTCGACGCCGGCAGCAGCGTGATCGTGGTCGAGCACGACATGGACGTCGTGGCCCACAGCGACTGGATCATCGATCTCGGCCCCGGCGCCGGTGACGAGGGCGGCCGCATCGTCGCGGCGGGAACGCCTGAACAGGTCGCCAAGGCCGGCAGTAAGACCGCGCGCTATCTGGCCCGGCGCTTGACCCGGTGATCACGCGTCATCGCCCGCCTCGCCGTCATTTCGCATTTGCGTTCCATGCCGCGGGCGACTGCCCTCGACTTTCGCGATGTTGACTTTCCGTCGGCGCGCTCCCCATACTTCGCAAAAAGATAACAAGACCATACGACGGTTTTGAGGGAGGATAGGATGCCGACTTCACGCAGGCAGCTGCTGAAGGGTACGGCGGCTGCCGCCGCCACGCTCAGCCTCGATTGGACCCGGGCCCAGGCGCAGGCCGAGAATTTGCGCATCGGCCTGATCTACGATCTCACCGGCCCGTTCGCCGCCGGCGGCTCGGTCGCCTCCTCGGTCGGCGCGCAGATCGCCATCGACCTCGTCAACGAGAAGGGCGGCGTCGGCGGCAAATACAAGGTCGCTCCCGTTGCCGCGGATTCCCAGAGCAAACCCGACGTCGCGATCAACGAGGCCGAGCGGCTGATCAGCCAGGAGAAGATCGACATTCTCAACGGCGTCTATGCGAGCTCGCACGCGGTGCCGCTCGCGGCCAAGGTCGAGCAGCAGAAGAAGATCCTCTGGATCACGACCGCGGTCTCGACCGCCGTGTTCAAGGACAAGAACCTGCAATACGTGTTTCGCGCGCAGATTCACTCGGATCAGTACGGACAGGCCTTCGCCGCCTTCCTCACCGAGCACGCCAAGGCCAAGCTCGGCGTGGAGCCGGGCGAGGTGAAGGTCGCGCTGATCCACGAGGACGGCCCCTACGGCGTCGGCGTCGCCGCCGCTGACGAGGCCTACGCCAAGCAGGCCGGCATCCAGGTCGTGCTGCGTGAAGGCTATTCGGCTTCCGCGCCCGACTTGTCGGTGCTCGTCACCAAGATCAAGCGCGCCAGGGCGGACGTGATCTCGCACGCGGGCTACAACCCCGACATCACCCTGTTCCTGCGCCAGGCCCGCGAGAGCGGATTGCGCTTCAAGATGCTGTTCGGCGCCGGCGCGGGCTACAGCCAGCTCGACAAGCTGCGCGCGACGTTTGGGACCGACATCGACAATTTCTGCAACATCGACCCGGTGCCGGCGCAGCTGCTCGATCCCGCCAAGCTCGCGCCGGGCATGGGCGAACTGATCAAGACCATGGTCTCGCGCTATCAGGCCAAGACCGGCGCCACCGACGTGCCGCCGCATTGCTCGATGGGTTTCAACCAGACCTGGGTGCTGCTCAACAACGTGCTGCCGGTCGCCAAGGAGAAGTACGGCAGCTTCGAGCCCGAGGCCATTCGCAAAGCCGCGCTCGACGTCGACATTCCCGCCGGCGGCACCATCCAGGGCTACGGCGTGAAATTCTTCCCGCCGGGCACGCCGCTCTCCGGCCAGAACGAGCGCTCGACCCCGGTGGTGATGCAGAACGCCGGCGAGCACATCTCGGTGGTGTGGCCGACCGACATCCGCACGCGGGACCCGGTGTTCCCGCTGCCGAAGGGCTCGACCTACGGGACGTGAGGGGCGCACTCCCACCCTCCCCGGAGGGGAGGGTCGCTTCACATCGAGCGAAGCGAGAGGTGAAGCGGGGTGGGGTGATCTCTCCACATGCGCACTGCCCGATTGGAGAGATCACCCCACCCCGCTCGCGCTGCGCGCGACCGATCCTCCCCTCCAGGGGAGGATCAGAGAGCAACTCCGCGATCCCGTCGCGGCAACGAGCTCCCCTACAACACCACCCGTCGTCCCTCCTCCGCCGCCCAATACCCCGCATAGTTCACCTTGATCGTCTCATACGCGAGCGCGAGGTCCGACAGCGGCTGTCGTCCGGTCGCAGCGCATTCCATGAAGTCCTGGATCTCCTGCAGATAGCCGCGCGTCCACTCCTCCTCGAGGCAGACATATTGCCAGCCGGTCTTGCGGTCGACTTTCTCGGTGATGTAAACGCCCGCGAGCTTTTCCTCGCTGGTCTGGTAGCTCATCAGATGATTGTTGGGGGTGATGTTGGCGAACAGCGAGCCGCCGGACGTGTAGGTCTCGATCAGATTGCGCACGCCGCCCATGATCATGTCGCCGGAGAACACGGTGGCCTTGGTGCCGTCGGAGAAGGTCGCGGTGAGGGTGCCCCAGTCCTCGACGTCGACGGGATTGGCCTTGATGTAGGTGCGCTCCTCGGGCTTGAGGCCGGCGGCGACGTTGCCGACGTCACAGGTGACGCTGGCGACGCGGATGGTCTCGCCGCGCGCCTTGGCCTCGATCTGCTTGAGATAAAGCACGGCCGAGAGCGGGTGGCAGCCCATGCGGATCAGCGAGCCGCCGCCGGTCATCGCCCATTGCGCGGCATGGGCCGCATGCGAGCCGGAATGGCTCTCCTCGCCCTTCATGAACAGGATCTTGTCCTTGGTCGCCCTGATGATCTCCGCCATCTTGGTCACCGCGGGCGCATAGACCCAGTCCTCGGCATACATGAAGAGTTTGCCGGTGCGCTCGATCGCCGCGCGCGTGTTGTCCATCTCCTCCAGCACGCGCTGGTACATCAGCGCCTTCGGCACGTGCTTGCCGATCGGCTGGGTGTCGCCGTCGCGGCCGAAATAGCCGGCGAAAGGCTTTTCGCAGATCACGTGCTTGCCGGCCTGCATCGCCGCAACGGTCATTTCCGCATGAAGATTGGGCGGGGTGCAGATGTCGACGACGTCGATCGCGTCGTCCGCGATCAAATCGGCGAAGCTGCGATAGACCCGTGCAATGTTGTGGCGGCTGGCGAATTCGATGACAGGGTCACCCCGCGCGGCAACCGCGGCAACCTCGACATCGACGCCATAGACGCGCCGGAACGCGTACATGTGCAGCTCCGCCACGAAGCCGCAGCCGACGAGCCCCACCCTGATCCCAGCCATAGCCCCTCACCTTTGCTTTCGGCGGCACTATAGCGCGCGGGCCGGCCTATTCCACGGAGACCCGCACCACGCCGGCGCTCATCATGCCGAGCGCACGGGCGGCCGGCACCGAGAGATCGACGATCCGGCCGCGAATGAAGGGGCCGCGATCATTGACGCGGCACTGGATCGAGCGGCTGCCATAGGACACCCTGAGCACGCTGCCGAACGGGCGCGTGCGGTGCGCGCAGGTCAGCTCGCCGCCCTTGCCGGCTTTCCCATAGCCGTAATACGAGGCAAGCCCACTTTCGGCCTGGGCAACGGACATTGCAGAAAGCGAAAAGCTGGCCAGAGAGAAGAATAGCGTGGTTTGCGCGCGCACGGCACCGCTCCCGGTTGGCCCCGCCCGGCGCTGCAAACGTCGCTTGTTCCCTCCGGTTCCAAGAAGACTGCCGCGCAAGGCGCGGCCGCGCCATCACAGATTATTTCCGTCTGCGAAGATCCGCTTGTACTGCATGTGACGTCCGGGCGCTCAACCGAAGAGGGCGGCGGGGATGCACGGACTTTGCCTCAAAGCCGCCCCGCCCTATCTCGCCACGATCGTGCTCATGCAGTTCGCCTGCATGAGCCGATCGCCTGGCTCTCCCGCCACCCTACGCGACACTCACCAATATCGGCGGTAATAGTGACGGTGATAGACCCGATACGGCCGGTAATAGCCATAGCCGTAGTACGGACGGTAGGGCCGGTAATAGCGCGGATAGGCATAGACCGGCGCGTAGCCGTAGCCGTAATAGGCGGGGGCATAACCATAGCCATAGCCGTAGCCTGGATAGCCGTAGCCGCCGTAATAATAGGGTCTGCCGTAATAGCCATACGGCGCGCCGCCGGCGATGGCGCCGCCGATGATTGCACCTGCCGCGAGGCCACCAAGGGCCAATCCCCATCCACCGCCACGCCAATGCACCGGCGTGACGTCGTCGCCGACCGCGGCCTTCATGGTCGCGACGTTGGTCGGCAGCGGGGCCGCCGCCGCCTGCTGGAGTTGACCCGCGATGACCACGCCGGCCAGCGAACAGGCAATTGCCGTTTTCCAGAACCTCATCGTCTCAGCTCCTGTTTGACGTTTCGCTTGGAAAAGGATCGCAGCGGCATGATCGGTCATCGTTGCGCTAAGTCAAAGCCCGGGTCTTCGAGCCGGAATTTGCGTGCGGCGCACAAGTCCCATTCATACCTCCTTGCGAGAAGGCCGCCGGCATGCGAAGCGCCCGAACCACCCGCCGCCCGGCGTCGCCGCCGCGATGCCGGAGCCCGGCGGGCAGAGCATTAAGCTTCCCGCGTTCGCAACCAACAACCTACTTCACGATTTACTATGCGTACCGTTACTATCTGTTCCAAGGGCGCGGGGCTTCTCGCGACAAATGGCCTCGACCTGCGCGGGGCGTGAGTGGGAGGATGACATGAGTGCCGTCGGTAATGAGCCGCTCGCCCGTCAGGCGCTGGCGTTCGTCCTGGCTGGTGGACGCGGCAGCCGGCTCCTGGAGCTGACTGACCGGCGCGCCAAGCCCGCCGTCTATTTCGGCGGCAAGTCCCGCATCATCGATTTCGCGCTGTCGAATGCCGTCAATTCAGGCATCCGCCGCATCGCAGTCGCCACCCAATACAAGGCACACAGCCTGATCCGGCATCTTCAGATGGGCTGGAACTTCTTCCGCCCCGAGCGCAACGAGAGTTTCGACATCCTCCCGGCGAGCCAGCGCGTCTCCGAGAACATGTGGTATGTCGGCACGGCGGATGCGGTCTACCAGAATATCGACATCATCGAATCCCACGCCTGCCGCTTCATCGTGGTGCTCGCAGGCGACCACATCTATAAGATGGACTACGAGGTGATGCTGCGCCAGCACGTCGAGAGCGGCGCCGACGTCACAGTCGGCTGCCTCGAGATGCCGCGGACGGAATCCTCCGGCTTCGGCATCATGCATGTCGACGAGAACGGCTGGATTCAGGAGTTTCTGGAGAAGCCGAAGGATCCGCCGCCGATGCCGGGCAAGCCGGACGTCTCGCTCGCCAGCATGGGCATCTACGTCTTCGACGCAAGATTCCTGTTCGACCAGCTCAGGCGCGACGCCGAGGACCCGGACTCCAACCACGATTTCGGCAAGGACATCATTCCCTACCTCGTCAAGAACGGCCGCGCCATCGCGCACCAGTTCTCGACCTCCTGCGTCCGCTCCAGCCGCAACAACACCGCCTATTGGCGTGACGTCGGCACCGTCGACGCCTACTGGTCCGCCAATATCGATCTCACCGACGTGGTGCCGGAGCTCGATCTGTTCGACCGCGCCTGGCCGATCTGGTCCTATTCGGAGATCACGCCGCCGGCGAAATTCGTCCATGACGAGGAAAGCCGGCGCGGCCAGGCGGTGAGCTCGCTGGTCTCCGGCGGCTGCATCATCTCCGGCGCCTCGCTGCGCCGCTCGCTGCTGTTCACCGGCGTGCGCATCAACTCCTACGCCAATGTCGAGAACGCGGTGATCATGCCCTATGTGAATGTCGGCCGCGGGGCCCGCTTGAAGAACGTCGTGATCGATCGCGGCGTCGAGATTCCTGAAGGCCTCGTCGTCGGCGAGGATCCCGAGTTCGACGCAAAGCGATTCCGTACCACCGAACAGGGTATCTCCCTGATCACCCAGCCGATGATCGACGGGCTCAATAAATGATGCCTGTTCGCGTCCTCGCGGTCGCTTCGGAAGTCTATCCCATCGTCAAGACCGGCGGCCTCGCCGACGTCGCCGGCGCGCTGCCGATCGCACTGAAGGCGCATGGCGTCGAGATGCGCACCTTGATGCCGGGCTATCCCGACGTGATGCGACTAATATCCGGCGCAGCGGAGATCCGCAGCTGGCCGGATTATTTCGGCGGTCGCGGACGGCTGCTCGCAGGCTTCCACGAGGGGCTCGACCTGTTCGTGCTCGACGTGCCCCACCTCTATGCGCGGCCGGGCAATCCCTACGTCACCCCTGAAGGCGTCGACTGGCCCGACAATGGCGTGCGCTTCGCAGCGCTGTCGCGCGTCGCAGCCGATATCGGCCGCGGCCTCGTGCCCGCGTTCGTGCCCGACGTCGTGCACGCCCACGACTGGCAGGCCGGGCTTGCGCCCGCCTATCTGCACTATGACAATCGCCCGCGGCCCGCCACCGTGATGACCATCCACAACATGGCCTATCAGGGCAAGTTCGCGCCCGATCTGATCGGATCGATCGGCCTGCCCTGGCACTCCTTCAACGTCAATGAGCTCGAATATTTCGGCGGCATCAGCTTCCTCAAGGCCGGCCTGCAATTCGCCGACCGCATCACCACGGTGTCGCCGACCTATGCGCGGGAGATCCAGAGCGACGAGGGCGGCATG
Source organism: Bradyrhizobium dasycarpum (assembly GCF_042019905.1). Lineage (NCBI taxonomy): Bacteria > Pseudomonadati > Pseudomonadota > Alphaproteobacteria > Hyphomicrobiales > Nitrobacteraceae > Bradyrhizobium > Bradyrhizobium dasycarpum. The sequence goes on along the minus strand of NZ_CP169574.1, from coordinate 6,598,503 downwards.
GGATTCGGCGGCCTGTTGCGCGCACGCGCAAGCGTGCTGAGCGGCATCCTCAACGGCATCGACATCTCGGTTTGGAATCCGCAGGACGATCCCCACATCGCCTACCGTTACGGCGCCGAGGACCTCGCGTTCCGGGCCGCGAATAAGGCGGTGCTGCAGCAGCAGTTCAACCTCGATTCCTCGGACGAGGCGCCGCTCCTCGGCGTCATCAGCCGGCTGTCGTGGCAGAAGGGGCTCGATCTCCTGCTCGAGGCGATCCCGACCATTTTGCGCGAAGGCATGCAGCTCGCGCTGCTCGGCAGCGGCGACCGCGATCTGCAGGACCGCTATCAGGCCGTGGCCCGCGCCAATCCCGGCCGCATCGGCGTCGTGATCGGCTATGACGAAATCCTGGCGCATCTGCTCCAGGCCGGCTCGGACGCGCTGATCGTGCCCTCGCGCTTCGAGCCATGCGGCCTCACCCAGCTCTGCGCGCTACGCTATGGCGCCGTCCCGATCGTCTCGCGCGTCGGCGGGCCTCGAGGACACCATCGTCGATGTGGACGAGGCCGCCGCCTCCGGCCGCAAGGCCACCGGTTTCAAGTTCGCACCCGTGACGGCGGAGGCCCTCGCCGGCAGCTTACGCAAGGCCAACGCCGCCTTCCACGACAAGCAGACCTGGCGCCGGCTGCAACGAAACGGCCTTGCGACCGACGTCTCCTGGCGTGGCCGCGCCGGCGACTATGCCGCACTGTATCGTGATCTGATGGCGGCGCGCGCCTGAAGATGACCATCGGCGAATCCATGTTATAGAGCCGGCATGGACCCCTTCGTCATCAAGCTGATCGGCTTTGCCGCCGCCACCTGCACCACCGTGGCCTACGCGCCGCAAGCCATCAAGGTGTGGAAGACCCGCTCCACCGGCGACATCTCGCTCGGCATGTTCCTGGTCATGGTGCTCGGCCTCGCGCTCTGGCTGATCTACGGCCTGCTCTCGGGCGATGGGCCGCTGATTGCCTCGAACGCCGTCACCATGCTGCTCGCCGGCGGCATCCTGGTGATGAAGCTGCGATACGGGTGAGGTTGCAGCTGCGTAGGGTGGATTAGTCGAAGGCGTAGTCCACCACCTCAATTGCGGCCCGACGGTGGATTACGCTTCGCTAGTCCACCCTACGAACTCACCCAAACACATACGACGCCATCGCGACACCCGCGACCTCGTCGACGAAGACGCGCCTGCCGACATCGCTGCCGGCGGCCCCGGCGGCCACCATCAGCGGCAGCAGATGATCTTCGCGCGGATGCGCCAGGCGCGCACTTGGTGCGTGCTCCCAATCAACCAGCATCGCGTTACGGCGGCCCGGATCCGGGTTGCTGATCGCCTCGTTCAGATAGGCCTCGAAATCGTAGGAGACCGGCTTGGACTCCGGCCGGTTGAAGCCGCGCATGTTGTGATAGGTCAGCCCGCTGCCGACGATCAGGATGCCTTCGTCGCGGAGCGAGGCGATGGCTTCGCCGACCTTGATGTGCTCGGCCGCATCGTAAGCAGACTTCAGCGACAGCAGCACGATCGGCATGTCGGCGTTCGGATACATCAAGCCGAGCGGCACGAAGGTGCCGTGATCAAACCCCTGATTGGGATCTTCCCGGCAATCGAGGCCGGCTCGCATCAGCAGCGCCTTCACTTGCGCGGCGAGCTCCGGCCTGCCCGGCGCCGGATATTTGAGGTGGTAGGTATGCTCGGGGAAACCGTAATAATCGTACACCATCGGCGGCTGCGCCGAGGTCGACACGGTGAAGGCGTCGGCCTCCCAATGGCCGGTGATGACGAGCACGGCCTTCGGCCTTTCCGGGAGCAGCTGCGGCAGCCGGCCGAACTCCGCGGCGGTCTTGGCATATTGCACCCGCCTGTCCTCCATGAACGGCCAGGGGCCGCCGCCATGCGACAGGAAGAGCGTCGGAAATCGCGTCATGTTCGTCTCATCGGCAATATGCGCGCCGGTGCCGGCGCGACCGGCGGCGAGCATAGGCAAACCGGCATGGTTAGCAAGTCGTTAACGATTTGCCGCCCAAAATCTCAGGCGTGGCCGAAGCAGTCGGCCCGAAGACAAGTGGGACGTGAGATGAGGAAGTTTGCGCTGGGGGACGTCGTCAACAGTGACAAGGGCCGCCGCGGCATCGTGCGCGCCGCCTTCAAGTCGCGCGAAGGCCAGCAATTCTACGCCGTCGAGAAGGACGGCGCGATGGATTATCTGGAGGAAGACCGGCTGACGCCGGCACCGCGCGTCGAGCTCGCCGCTTAATTCCACTGCATCTCATCGCGCTAGCGCGTGAGCCGGTCCAGACGCTCCGCGGCGGGATCGTCCCCGCTCGCGATGCGATCGTTGGCGATCAGCAACAGACGATCGCGACCGGCCTCCGCGTCCCAGTGCGGCAGACCGGGACCGTTGGGATCGCCGCTCCTGGCGAAGTTGATCCAATAGGACCGCATGCGGCTTGCGACCTCGCGATCGCCTCGCGCGAAGATGCCAGCTCCGGGCACGCCTTCCGCACCGAAAATGAACTGCAACTCGCGCCCGTGCCCGCCCTCCGGGCTGGCACGCCGGGCCTCCGGCACATAGGCGAAGCGATAGCGAAAGGTCGCTGCGCCGCTTGCGGCATGCAGGCGCGCCAGTAGCCTTGCGGGCTCGGAAAAGACCTTGTCGGTATAGAACCTTGCCGCAAGCTCTGACGGCTGGACGAGACCCGGATAGAGCTCGCGCAGCTCATCGCTCGTGAGGCCTGACGATGCGACCTCCTCCTTGATATCGGACTCGCTGTCGAAACCCGTCTCGTCATCGTTCGAGCCGATGATGAGGGGAATGCGGCTTTGATGTCTGGCCGCAAAGCCGGCGGCAATATCCTCTGTCACCAGACTTCCATCTCTCATCGGCGCGAAGCTGCGCCGCGAGGTCTGCAACAGACGGCTTTGGGCGGCAAGCAGGCGTCGCGGTTCGACGGCGCGCAGATCCGCCTGCGATCCCAGCGCCGCCGCGAACTGCCGGCCGACGGCCTCGGCCTCCTGCGCCGGGCGCAGATGCGCGCGGGCGGGGATCGATTGCAGAATGGCTTTCTGAAAGAGACCACGCGCTTGCGCGGACAGCATCAGAAGCGCGATCGACGTCGCACCGGCGCCGCTGCCGAACAAGGTGAGGTTGCCAGGATCGCCGCCGAAGGCCGCGATGTTGTCGTGAACCCAATGCAGCGCGGCGATCTGGTCCATCAGGCCGTAATTGCCGGAGCCGCCATCCGACAGCGCGGGATGAGCAAGCCAGCCGAGCGCGCCGAGGCGATAATTGGCGGTCACGACGATGAGGCCGGCCTGCGCCAGCCTGGCACCGTCGAACAACGGCTCGTTCGCGGTGCCGCTGACGAAGCCGCCGCCATGGATGAACATCATCACCGGCAGCGGACCGTCGACCCCGAAGGGGCGGAACACGTTCAGCGTGAGACAATCCTCGCTCGCCTCCGGCAAAGCGGGCTGAAGACACGCCGCGCCGTAGGCGTAGGCGGTGTGCATCTCCGAGCTTTCGGGCGTCGGCTGCGGCGGACGCCAGCGCAACGCGCCGACCGGCGGCGCCGCGTAGGCCAGTCCCTTGAACGATGCCACCTCGCCTTCGACGGCACCGAGCATCTGCCCTTCGCGCGTCAGCGCGAATGGAAACTGCCCGACCGGCTGAGCCACGGCCGAGCCGGCAAGCCAGAGCAATGCGGAAGCCGCAATGAGCGCAAGCAGGGATCGCATCTTCCGGGCATCTCGATGCGCAGACGGGTTCGCGCGAGGTTATGTCCGCGGCGCGCCAGCAGGCAAGCCTCGCGGCTCACTCACCGCGCTTGGCGAGAATCTCCGCCAGCGCGCGCCGCGCGACGATGCCGAGTTCGCCGAGCGTGGAGTGCCCGGCTTGCGCGGCCTCGATCAGGCGCTCGGCGATGAATCTGCGGCTGTCGTGATCGCCGCCATGCGGCAATTGCCGGCACGTCTGCTCCAGGACGACATCCATGTTCGCTTTGGTGCGCTCACTCAACTCTGGCATGACGCTCGGTCGCTACGCGTGGCTTGTAACCGCAAGCATACACAGGCAGATCGGGCATGATTAGCCCGGGTAATCACGGCCATTGTGCATCGCGATGCGTGTAGCCCCCGCGACATTCGCGCGGCCACGATGCGCCGCAAACGACCACCGAAGATTGCACTTGCTCTGATGACAAGCTGAACCTGCGGCGCTAGCCTGCCGGCAAAACGAAACACACGGGAGGAATGCCATGTCTGACGCGATGGTTGCTACACGTGCCTCCGAGGAACGCGGAACCGCTCAGCAGGTCGACGTCGCCGTGGTCGGGGCCGGCTTTGCCGGCCTCTATCTCCTGCACCGCCTGCGCAAGGCCGGCTTCAAGGTCGTCGCCCTCGAAGAGGCCGGCGACGTCGGCGGCACCTGGTATTGGAACCGCTATCCCGGAGCGCGCTGCGACATCCAGACCATCGACTACAGCTACACCTTCGATCCCGAGCTTGAGACCGCCTGGACCTGGTCGGAGAAATACGCGACTCAGCCCGAAATCCTGCGCTATCTCGGCTTCGTCGCCGACCGCTACGATCTCAGGCGCGACATCCGCTTCGGAACAAAGGTCACCGAAGCCAGATGGGACGAGACGGCGGAGCGCTGGCTGCTCACCACCGACAATGGCGACCCGGTCTCCTGCCGCCATTACATCATGGCCACCGGCTGCCTCTCGGCGCCGAAGCCGCCGGAGATCGACGGCGTCAAGGATTTCAAGGGCGAGGTCTATTTCACCGGACGCTGGCCGCATGGCGGCGTCAATCTCGCAGGCAAGCGCGTCGCCGTGATCGGCACCGGCTCGTCGGCGATCCAGTCGATCCCGCTGATCGCCGAGCAGGCCGCCCATCTGACCGTGTTCCAGCGCACGCCGAACTTCGCACTGCCGGCGCATAACGGCCCGGCCCCGTCGGACCGCATGAGCCTGCTGCAAAGCGACCGCGCCGCCTATCGCGAGCAGGCGCGCCAGTCGATGGCCGGCGTGCCCTATCCGCAGCAGACGGTCGTGAGCTGGCAATTGAGCGATGCCGAGCGCCGTGAGCGGTTCGAACGCGCCTGGGCAGCCGGCGACCTCGTCCACATCCTGACCCAGCTCTGGGCCGACCAGGCGGTCGACGTCGACGGCAACAAGATCGTCCAGGACCTGATCCGCGAGAAAATCTCGGCAGCGGTGAAGGATCCCGAAACGGCCGCAGCACTTATGCCGGACGATCACCCGTTCGGCGCCAAGCGTCCCTGCCTCGAGACCAATTATTACGCCACCTACAACCGGCCGAATGTCACGCTGGTCAATCTACGGCAGGAGCCGATCAAGGCGATCACCGACAGCGGCATCACGACGGCGAAACGCAGCTTCGACCTCGACGTCATCGTGTTCGCGACCGGGTTCGACGCCATGACCGGCGCGATCCGCGCCGTGCATCCGATCACCGGGCGCGGCGGCAAGTCGCTCACCGATGTCTGGGCGCAGGGGCCGCAGACCTATCTCGGCCTCACCGTCGCGGGCTTCCCGAACTTCTTCATGATCACCGGACCGGGCAGCCCATCGGTGCTGTCGAACATGGCGGTCTCGATCGAGCAGCATGTCGACTGGGTGGTCGACCGCCTGGCCGCGCTGCGCGATGCCGGCCTCACCACGATCGAGCCGACCGAGACGGCGCAGGCCGGCTGGAACAGGCACATGGCCGATTGTTCGATGCTGACGCTGCACCGGCTCGCCAACACCTGGTACACGGGCGCCAACGTGCCCGGCAAGGTGCAGGGCCTGATGCCCTATACCGGCGGCGTCGGCCCTTATCGCAGCATCTGCGACGAGGTGGTGAGCCGGGGCATGCTCGGCTTCAAGCTCACCGGCCCTGATGGCGCCGCGCAATGCAATGACGGCGAGGTGGTGCGGCTGCAGCCGGACGTGCGGCTGGTGCTCAACCTGCTGGCGTCGCTGAACCTGCCGCCGATCGAGTCGATGGGCGCGGAAGGCGCGCGTGCGTTCGTGAACGAGTTCAACAAGAGCCGGCCTGCGGGACGGCCGATCGGCGACATCGTCGACGGCACCCTGCCCGTCACGGGCGGCACGTTGCCTTACCGCGTCTACAAGCCGGCCACGGCGGGACCGCATCCGGTCGTGGTGTATTTCCACGGCGGCGGCTGGGTGCTCGGCGACGAGCAGTCGGACGAGCCGTTCTGCCGCGACATGGTGCGGCGGACCGGCATGATGTTCGTCAGCGTCGGCTATCGTCACGCCCCGGAGCATCGCTTCCCGACCGCGGCCGAAGACGGCTATGCGGCAACACGCTGGATCGCCGAGCACGCCGAAGAGTTCGGTGGCAAAGCGGGCCCGGTGCTGGTCGCCGGCTGGAGTGCCGGCGGCAACGTCGCTGCCGTCACCTGCCAGCTCGCACGCGACCGTGGCGGGCCCGAGATCGCCGGCCAGCTCCTGATCTGCCCGGTCACCGATTGCAGCTTCGATCGTCCCTCCTACAACGACAATGCGACCGGCTACTTCCTGACGCGCTCGCTGATGTACTGGTTCTGGGACCTCTATTGCTCGCCGGCCGACCGCACCGATCCGCGCGTCTCGCCACTGCGCGGCAAGGTCGCCGGCCTGCCGCCCGCCTTCGTGGTAACCTGCGAGTTCGATCCGTTGCGCGACGAAGGAATCGCCTATGCTGAGGCGATGTCGGCCGCAGGCGTCCCGGTCGAGCAGCTGAAGGCGCATGGCCATTTCCACTCCTCCTTCACCATGGTCGATGTGGTGATCACGGGCGTACCGGGCCGGGTGCAGATGGCGGAGGCCTTGCGTCGTTTCGCCGGGCAGGCCAGCCCGGGGCACAAGATCGCGGCGGCGGCGAGCTGATCAGGAAAAGCGACCGGGAACCTTTTCCCGGCTGCTGCATTAAGGCGTCGTGGCATTGAGATGCAGCGACAGGTGTAGGCCCCGGCACGCATATTTGGTGCTGGGGCGTTTTTTGCGTGAGGCGGGACGATGGGGGACGTTGTCGGGGAGTCAAAGGTCAATTTCGGTGCGCTTGCGGTGCTGAACAAATGGCCGTCGCTGGCCAATCAGCGTCAGCCGGACCGGGAGCCCTATCAGGTCATCGAAGGCACGCTCGACGATTGCATCTCGGCGTTCATGGACAAGCCGGTGGCGACCCGTCACCTCTATGAGATCCGCACCGTGGCGCAGCCGCCGCTGGTCACCGAGGTCCTCTCGCCCGAGCACGTCGTCGAGCTCTGGCGCCTCCGAGAGTTTCTCTGACGGCACTTCACGAAATCGCGCAGGAACCTTCTTCCGGTTTTTCCCGTTAATGGGTCCTAAAGACAAGTCCTAAGCCAAGTCGCGAGTGCCTGAGGATGCTTGAAGCTGGCGTATCATCATCGATCGTGCCCTACGGGGCGGACCAGACCTTGTTCGTGGTGGTCGATCGCCGCGACGAGAACACCGAAATCCGCGTCGAACGCAACGACCTCGAAGCCACGATCGGCGAACTCGTCGCCGGCTGCTTCAACGATCCCATCAAGGTGATCTCCTTCAACACGCTCGAGCATTGGATGAAGGACATCTCGACCGACGTCGCCGGCGAGATCCGTGCGCGCTGCGAGATCGACGGAATGGAGCTGCCTGATTATCTCAGCGACTTCGTGGAAAGCCATTCCTGAAAGCGCTCTGCTTGCCCGAACTCGAAAAGCTCCGCATCCGCGGCGCATTTGGCGGTCACCTCGGTGGTGCCATCGCTCAGGACATGGATTTGTGAAGGGTCTAAGCGCGCCGGTACTTGCCGGTGATTACCTCGATCTCGCGGCGGCGTTCGTCGGCAAAGGCCAGCAGCTTTTCGATCGTCAGGGTATCCGTGATCCGTCTGGCGAGCCGCTCGGCGCGCGCGGCCTGATCTTCGAGATACTGGATCGTGTTCAAGCGTCCCTCTCCCCACTGCCCCAAATTGCCCGGACGCCCATGGTACTCGAGGAAGCCGCTAACACCCGGTTAAGCGCCGCGTCTTGTGTTGCCGAGCGCCCTATTGCACGACCTCGAGCCGAACATTGGTGATGCCCTTGTCGACCATGCCGAGCGCCTCGGCCGCGGACGGCGTGATGTCGACCACGCGTCCGCGAACATAGGGCCCGCGATCGTTCACCCTGACCGTGACGAAGCGGCCAGAATTGGTGTCGGTGACTCGCAACTTGGTTCCGAACGGCAGGGTGGGATGCGCCGCGGTCAACTCGTTCTTGTCGAACCGCTCGCCGCTCGCGGTCTCCGTATCCGAATAGAAGCTGGCAAGGCCGTGCGACACGGTCTGCTTTGCGTCCGCGTCGGGAGCGCGCGCCCGGCTGATCGGGCGTCGATGCAGTGCCGCCACACGATGCGGGCGCTCGACCGCGGCCTGCCGGCTGGCGCCGGCGAGATCGGCCTTCTGGCGGCCGACCGGCGCTTGCGCGCAGGCGGCAAGCGAGGCGGCGCCGACGACGGCAAGCAACAACCGGCACGAGGTCGCGAAGGAAAGCCGGGAAGCTTCGGCACGTGCAATGCGAGACATGATACGCCCTCCGAACGGGGGCGATTTTCGGTCGGCAATGAGGGCAGAACCTTGTCGGAACAAAAGCAGGCGTGCGGCCGCCGCCATTTCGCGTCAGCTGTGACGATTCCACCACAGTGACGCGTCCTGAATCGGGACAGCCGCCAGACGAGGGCCGGCCAACCCAGTGGGTCAGTAATGCGGCTCGTACATCTGGGACTGGACCAGGGCCTTGACGTCGTTGGGCGCCGGTCCGGCCGCCAGCCCGCGCTGATAGGCGACATCGGCAACGGCCGCGGCGATGCGGACCGAGACCTCACGGATGCGCGGCAACGCCGGATAGAGACTGCCCTGCGCGAGGTCCTCCTTGCCGACGCAATCGGCAAGCGTATGGGCCGCCGCCATGAACATTTCGTCGGTCACGAGGCGCGAGCCGCTGGCGATGACGCCGAGGCCGACGCCGGGGAAGATGTAGGAATTGTTGCCCTGGCGGGGCACGAAGCTGCGACCGTTGAGCTTGACCGGATCATACGGGCTGCCGCAGGCGAACAGCGCCCGGCCCCCGGTGTAGCGATAGGCATCCTCGGCTGAGCATTCCGCCTTCGAGGTCGGGTTGGAGAGCGCGAACACGATGGGCTGTTCGTTGAGCTCGGCCATGGTCTTGAGCACCTCCGGCGTGAAGGCGCCGCCGACCGCGGCGACGCCGATGATCGCCGTCGGCTTCAGCGTCCTGATCGCGGTGAGGAAGTCGGAGATCGGCGCCTGGCCGGCATGTGCATAGCGCAGCTTGTGGCCTGACAGACCATCGCGGCCGCCGACGACGAGGCCGCGGGAATCCACCAGCCAGTTGCGCCGGAGCGCGTCCGCTTCGCTGGCGCCCTCCGCCATCATGGCCGACACCACGAGATCGGCGATGCCGGTCGCCGCCTCGCCCGCGCCGAGGAACAGGATGCGCTGATCCCTGAGCTTGCCGCCGGAGATGCGCAGAGCCGAGAACAGTCCGGCCAGCGCCACCGCCGCGGTGCCCTGGATGTCGTCGTTGAAGACGCAGGCTTCGTCGCGATATTTGTGCAGCAGCTTGAACGCCGAATGATTGGCGAAATCCTCGAACTGGATCAGCACGCCCGGAAAGGTCTTTCGCGCAGCCTGCATGAACTCGTCGACGAAGCTGTCATAGGCTTCGCCCGTGAGCCGCCGCTCGCGCAGGCCGAGATAATAGGGATCGTTCAGCAGCTCTTCGTTGTTGGTGCCGACGTCGAGCACGATCGGCAAGCACGATTCCGGATGCACGCCGGCGCAGGCCGAATAGAGCGAGAGCTTGCCGACCGGGATGCCCATGCCGTTGGCGCCGAGATCGCCAAGCCCCAGAATGCGCTCGCCGTCGGTGACGACGATCAGCTTGGCCTGGTAGGGCCAGTTCTTCAGCAGCTCGGCGATCTGGCCGCGATCGCGCGAGGAGATAAACATGCCGCGCGGCCGCTGGAAGATCAGGCCATATTTCTGGCAGGCGAGCCCGACCGTCGGCGTGTAGATGATCGGCTGGATCTCGTCGATATGGTCGACGACGAGGCGGAAGAACAGCGCCTCGTTGCGGTCATGCAGCGCGTTCAGCGCGACATATTTTTCCAGATCGGTCGGCAGCGTGCGCAGATTGGTGAGGACGCGCTGCGCCTGCGTCTCCATCGTCAGCACGCAAGGCGGCAGCAGGCCGCGCAGGCCGAGTGCGGCGCGCTCGGATTCCGTGAAGGCGGTGCCTTTGTTGAGCAGCGGATCGCGCAGCAGCGCCATGCCTTGCGGCGGATTTGACGACGTCGATTGGGCAACGACCCGAGCAGGTCTATTCACGAATTCCCCCAAGGAGCTTCACATTGAACAGCGGACATTGTCGGCCAGCGCCCGATCGAGATCAAGGACGTAGAGACCGAGGCGCCGATTGTGATCTCGCACCGCAGCGAGATTGCCGCGAACGACTGGCCGTTGTGCGAAGAGGTTTACGCAGCGAGACTGTTTGCCCTCATGGTGAGGAGGCGCGTGAGCGCCGTCTCGAACCATGAAAGGCCCAAGTCTCGCCCGCGGCACATCCTTCGAGACGCCCGCTACGCGGCCTCCTCAGGATGAGGAGCAGTGCTTGTTGCAGCTATTCCGGCTTGATGTTCGCCGCCTTCACGATCGGCCACCATTTCGCGGTTTCGGCCTTCTGGAAAGCCGCGAGCGCCGCAGGCGTCTGCTGGTCGGGCGGCGGTATCTCCTGACCCAATTCGGCAAAGCGCCGCTTGACCGCGGCATCGGCAAGCACGGCGACGATGGCTGCGTTGAGCTTGGCCACGATCTCCTTCGGCGTGGTTTTCGGTGCCCAGATGCCGTGCCAGTAGGAAATATAGAGCCCCGGCAGGCCCGCCTCGTCGACGGTCGGAATGTCGGGAGCGGAGGCAAGCCGGGTCGGCGACGTCACGGCGAACGCCTTGATCGCGCCGCTCTTGACGTGTGCCAGCGAGTTCGCCGCCTGGTCGAACATGATGTCGATCTGCCCGGCGACGAGATCGATCATGGCGGGCCCTGCACCGCGATAGGGCACGAACTGGAAGTCGGTGCCGGTCTTGTCCTTGAAGAAGACGGCGGCGACGTGGGCTCCCGTGCCCGCCCCCGAGGTCCCCGCGGTGGCCTTGCCGGAATTGGCCTTCAGCCAGGCGATTAGCCCTTTGAGATCGTTCGCCTCGAGCGACGTCCGGCCGACGATGAGTTGCGTACCCATCGCGATCATTGCGACCGGCTCGAAGTCGTCCACGACGTCATAAGGCAGCTTGAGGATCGCGCCGTTCAGCACATGCGTGCCCCAATGACCGATCGTGATCGTGGTGCCGTCAGGCGTCGCGCGGGCGACGCGGGCGCCGGCAATGCTGCCGGAGGCACCGGCGACGTTCTCGACCACGACCGTGGTGTGCAGCTCCGCGGCAATCCGCTCGGACAGGATCCGAGCCAGCGTATCGGTCGGGCCGCCGGCCGCGAACGGCACGATGAGCGTGATCGGACGCGAGGGAAACGGCTGCGCGACGGCTTGGGCAGACCAGGCCGCACATCCCATCAACGCGGCCATGACGATCGCAACGCCGCGCAATCCGGCCCACAACAGCCCCCGCATCGGTCCCTCCCCGTCTTGCCGCCCGCATGTGGCAGCGGGTTGGAAGCAGAGTGAACGCTGCCGGCTGGACGGAGGCAAGCTGGAAATTCCCGCCGGGCGACTAACCGGCCGCCCGTCTTGGCGTCGGACTCGCGGCACCGTCTGCCGGCGGCGCGATGTGCATCAGGATGGTCTGGGTGGCGGATGCGACGTTGATGCCGTTCTGCTGGAAGCGCAGCTTCATGCGGCGGTTGAATTCGCGTTGGACCGGCCAGCGCCCGGCCTCGGTGCAACGAATCTGGCCGACGATCGACACCATCGCGCCGTCCACCTTGTCGATGCCCCAAAGATCGAGGTCGCCGCGGATCAGCGCGCGGAATTCGGGTTCGCGGCGCATCTCGTCGACGATGTCCTTGAGGATCTGGCCGGCGCGGTCGGTGTCTTCCCTGTAGGCGACGTTGACGCTGACCGAGGCATTGCCGGCGCCGCGGCTGGCATTGGTGATGGTCGTGACCGCGCTGAACGGCACGATGTGCACCGCGCCGTCGCCCGCGCGCAGGCGGATGGTACGGATCGAGACGTTCTCGACCGTCCCGGAAAGCCCGGACACGCTGACATTGTCGCCGACCTGCACCGTGTTCTCCAGCAACAGGAACAGACCCGTGATGAGATCCTGCACCAGCTTCTGCGAGCCGAAGCCGATGGCGATGCCGACGATGCCGGCGCCCGCCAGCAGCGGCGCGACATTGACGCCGATCTCGCTCAGCGCGGTGAGGCCGACGATCGTGGCGATCAGGCAGAGCAGCGCGGTGCGCAGCATCGGCTGAAAGGTGCGCAGGCGCGCGGCGCGGGCATAGTGCCCATCGCGCGACAGCGTGTTGATCTGGCGGTCCAGCAGCGCGTTGCTGGCTTCCCAGATCGCGGCTGCGATGAAGACGGCGAGACCGATCGTCACCAAGGCGGAGATCAGCCGGCTGCCGATCTGGCCGCCGTAGAACCAGACGACGGCGTCCACACCCCAGACTTCGAGCACCGCCACCAGGCCGATGAAGACGATCACGCCGGATACGATCTTGCGCAGCAGCGGCAAATAGCGGTTGGCGCGGATCTCGAGGCCCGGAAAGCGCTGGAGAATCTCCGGCTGAATGCGGAAGCCGCGGTCGATCAGGCTCAGCGTCAGCATGACGGCGAGCCGCGTGATCACGGCGACCACGATGGTGCCGACGAAATATTGCAGCAGCAGCGAATAGCCGTTGCGGATGTTGAGCGCCCACACCGCCCACAGCGCGAGATCCAGGGCGATGGCGAGATAGTGCCAGCCGCCGGCGATGCGGTTGCGCAGGCGGGCTGCGATTCCCTGCCGGTCGGCCGGCGCGCGGATGGCCTCGGCAACCTGCCGCCGGCATTGCAGGATGATAACAACGACGAAGAGGTGCACGATCAGCATCACCATGCGCATCAGCGCGGCATAGCCGGCGCGGTGCAGACCGAGCAGCAGCGCGACATTGGCAAAGGCGATGCCGGCGACGCCGACGCCGACGATGCGGCGCGCCCAGATCTCGACATAGGCCGCCGTCTCGGCCCGCACCGGAAACAGGCCGAACGGCCCCGCCAGCGCCCGGACCATGCAGATGAGCCCGCGCGAGAACGCATAGGCGTTGACGACGGCGAGGATCACGAGGCGGACCGTGGTGGGCTGGCCGATCTCGGTGCCGAGCAGCGCCGTCGCGACGCCTACGAAGACGAGAACGGGAAGCAGTTCGAGGACGAGGCGGCCGAGCACGGGCGGCAGCCGCAGCATGACCTGCCAGACGCGCGCGAGGCTGTGACGGCGCTTGTGCAGCTCGGGCGCGGGGGCGACATCGGCGACCGAAGACGGCGGATCGGCCATCGGCAGCGCCTGCGCCGGCAGATGCGCGGCTTGCGGCACCCGTCCTTCCAGGAAGGCAACCGGGCGGCGGATCAGGCGGAACAGCACCCACTCGGCCACCAGCGCGCAACCGAGCACCAATGCAAGCTTCCAGGCGATCTCGATCAGAAGGTTATAGGCCGCGGGATCGTTGGCCGTCCGCACGATCCAGTAATAGAACGCCGGGAAGTGCGTGATCGTCCGCGCCACGCTGGCGATCTCGCTCGAGATCTCGCCGATCTCCTCGGACACGGTGAGCAGGAGCTGCGCACCGAGGCCGTCGGCCGAGAGCGGAATCGGCGACGTCTGCGCGGGCGCGGGCGTCGCGGGCTGCTGCGGACCGGACGCATTGGCGATCGCGCGCAGCGTGTCGATCATCTGGGCGCGTTTCTTGTCGTCCTGGAGCGTCTCAAGCGCGCGCCTGGCCTCCTCGGGCGACAACACCGCGGCATTGGTCGTCGCCGGCTGAGCCTGCTCGGCGCGAACGCTGGGGAAGGAGAGCGCGAGGAAGAGAACGGCGAGGAAGGCCTGGGCAAGCTTCTGCGACACGAGGATTCCCTGAAAAAAATGCATGCGCCGGCGGCATCGGGACCACCGAAACACATGCGTCATGTCGGATTGCCGTTATTCGCCCCTCGCCTGTGTCGGAAATTGGCCTTCGAGACGACATTCTCTTGGCATTTGTCGCAATGCGAGATGAGGGAACTCAGTGGAGCCCGACGTCAACGCGAGCCGCCTTTCCGTGGGAATTCCCGCAGCTGGCGGGAAGTCGTCATGCCCGGGCCTGTCCCGGGCATGCGCGTTCTTCGTGCCCTGCAGCAAGGCGTGGATGGCTGGGACAAGCCTGCCATGACGGCGTGGGGACAGAGCTAGCCCGCATGCAGTTACTCCCTCATTCCGGGAGGTGGCCGGAATGATAGCGAGGAGGAAGAGAGCAAGCGGGATGTCAGAAGGAGACAGGCGCGCGGCCTCGTCACGGCCGTCAGCACGATCGATGTGATGCAAAATACAGCGCCGGGAAGGTAGGGGCTCTGCCTCACTGATGCAGCCCGCTAAACCTTGACCCGGCGTGCCGTTCGCGGTTTTTGCCGCTATGCGATAGTCCGAACGAGCTCCATCGCACTTAACGCGGCTGGATTTGCGGAGGTGGAGTCATAGACCTCCCCTTGCTCATGAGGTGGACGTTGCGCGTCGCTTGTTTGCGACCGTCGGCATGGTCCTCCTGTGACACAAAACTGTCAAGCGGGATCAGCCGGGGTGCGACATCACAATTGAGCCGCCGGTTCCGCAGGGCGCGCCGAGCGTCTGTTTTGCCCGACGCGTCAAAATTCGCAAATTCAGAACGCTTTCCCGGCCGCCCAAGCCATTGATTTTGCTGCCACCGGCTACTGTGCATGGGGTTGTTTTCGCGATTTTTTTGTATTGCCTCTGTTTTCTTCCTGCTCCAGCGCCTTGCGCACCTCGTCGAACTCGCGCAGCGAGGCCTTGTCGGCGCGAGGAAAGCGCAAGTCGAGCTTTTCGAGCGTCGCATTGATCACTGAGCCGATCACGACGCGCGCAAACCATTTGTGGTCGGCCGGCACGACGTACCAAGGCGCATGAGACGTCGCCGTGTGCCGGACGATATCCTGGTAGACTGCCTGGTAGCGCGGCCACAGCGCGCGCTCCTCGATGTCGCCCATCGAGAATTTCCACTGCTTGGCCGGATCCTGCAGCCGATCGAGGAAGCGCTCGCGCTGCTCGTCCTTGGAGACGTTGAGGAAGAACTTCAGCACCACGGTGCCGTTGCGGCAGAGATAGCGCTCCCATGCGGAGATGTCTTCGAACCGCTCCTTCCAGATGTTCTTGGTGAGGAGCCTCTGCGGCAGCTTCTCCTTGGCGAGGAGCTCCGGGTGCACGCGCGTCACCAGGCATTCCTCGTAATGGGAGCGGTTGAAGATGCCGATTCGGCCGCGTTCGGGCAGCGCGATCACATGGCGCCAGAGGAAGTCGTGGTCGAGCTCCTTGCTGCTCGGCGCCTTGAAGGCATGGACCTCGCAGCCCTGCGGGTTGATGCCTTCGAAGATCGCCTTGATCGCACTATCCTTGCCGCCGGCGTCCATGGCCTGGAACACGATCAGCAGCGACCAGCGGTCCTGCGCGTAGAGCTTCTCCTGAAACTCGGTCAGCCGCTTCTTGTTGGCGTCGAGAATCGCCTGCGCCGCCTCCTTGTCGAGACCGCCCTTCTCGCTGGTCTTGTGATCCTTGAGATGAAACTTGCCCGAACCGTCATAGCGGAACGGCGTGATGTAGCGGTCAAGCTCCTGGGCGAGCGGCTTGGACGGTTTCTTGCTCATGAGCGCGGGGCACCTTGCGTTGCGGCTTCAGTCGGTCGAGCAGGCTACCAAGGACGCCCTTGGGAAGGAATATGATGAAAAGCACGAGCAGCACGCCGTAGACGAGATTGTCCCAGCCGACCGCCTTGGTGCCGAAGCCGATGCGCAGGCTCTCGGCCAGCAGAATGGTGATGATGGCGCCGAAGGTTGGGCCGAGCGAGACGAACAGGCCGCCGACGATGGCCGCGAACACCATCTGCAGCGACACCGCGATGCCGCTGACGGTGTCGGGCGTGATGAACATCTGGTACTGGCAGTAGATCGCGCCCGCGAGCGCCGTCATCAACGCGCTGAGCAGCGTGATCTTCAACTTCTCTGCGGTGACGTCGACGCCGGCGGCGGCCGCCGCGTCCTCGTCCTCCGAGATCGCCTCCAGCGCATAGCGGGCCATGCTGCGGTCGACCCAGTGCCAGATCACGATGCCGAACAGCCAGACCCCGAGCGCGATCAGGTACCAGGTCGTCTTGTCGTCGAATTGCAGCGCCAGCAGCTTGTTGCCCGAGGTCCGGTTCGGCGTATAGCCCAGCGAGCCGCCGGTGTAGTCGCGCGTCGCGGTGATGACCTGGAGCACGATGCCCGACAGCGCCAGCGTCACCAGCACGAAATAATGCCCGGTGATGCGGAAGCGGAAGCAGGGGTAGCCGACGATCAGCGCCAGCGCGCCGGCCGCGATCATGCTGATGGGAATCCCGATCCAGGGCGAAAGGCCCAGGTGATTCCACAGCAGCGCGGTGACATAGGCACCGATCCCCATGAAGCCGCCGTGCCCGAGCGAGACCAGGCCGAACCGTCCCATCACCGACCAGGAGGTGTAGGCGAACGACCAGATCAGGATCAGCACCAGGATGTGCAGATGATAGGGATCGCGATAGACGAACGGCAGCGCGACCAGCGCCGCCAGGCCTATTCCCCATGCCGCAAGCCGCCCCTGCCCCGTCATCGGCGCCTCGCCAGGAGGCCCGCGGGCCGGATGAACATCATGACGATGAAGAAGGCGAAGGCGAGCACGTAGCCCCATTCGAGGTCGGAGAACAGGCCGCCGAGGGAGATGATCTCGGCAAAGACGAAGGCGGCAATGAAGCCGCCGATGAAATTGCCCAGGCCCCCGAGCACGCAAATGAGGAAGGTGATCGGTCCGAACGACAGGCCGACGAAGGGGTGCACGTCATACTGCAACACCAGAAGGCAGGCGGCGAGCCCGGCGAGTGCGCCGCCGAGCGCGGAGGTGACGAGATAGATCCGCCTGGTGTCGACGCCCATCAGCGCCATAATCTGGCGGTCCTGCGAGATGGCACGGATCGCGGTGCCGGTGAAGGTGCGCGTCATGAACAGGTAGACCGCGACCATGCCGACCAGCGCGGCCAGAAACGACAGCAGCCGCGCATAGCTGAAATTCATGTCGCCGAAGGCGAGCACCGGCAGGCGGATGCCGAGATTGCGGAAGTCGATGCCGAAGGCGACGGTGGCAAAGCTCTGCAGCACGAACAGAACGCCGCCGGTCGCGAGCAGCTGGTTGATCGGCGGCGCGGTCAGTAGCGGCGCGATCACGAGGTAATGCAGCGCCGCGCCAAGCGCGGCGACCAGCAGGATGGTGAGCGGTGCGGCAACGAAATAGCTGACGCCGTAAACCTGCACCAAGAAATACATGCCGTACATGCCGATCATCACGAGCTCGGCGTAGCAGATCCAGGTCACGTCGATGACGCCGAAGATCAGGTTGAGCCCGAGCGCGAGCAGCGCCAGCACGCCGCCGAGCAGGATGCCGTTGATCACGGCCTCCAGCAGGTAGATGTCGAAGACGTCGAGGAATCCCTGCATGCCCATCACACCCCGAGATACGCTTCCTTGACCGTGTCGCTCGCCAGCATCTCGGCCGCGGTGCCGGACGCCCTGATCGTGCCCGCCTCGATCAGATAGGCGCGATCGACCACTTTCAGCACCTGCTGCACGTTCTGCTCGACGATCAGCACCGTCAGCCCGCTGGCGCGGATCCGCTTCACCAGCTCGAACACCTGCTGCACCACGACCGGCGCAAGCCCGGCCGACGGCTCATCGAGCAGCAGCAGCTTCGGATTGGACATCATCGCACGGCCGATCGCGCACATCTGCTGCTCGCCGCCGGACATGGTGCCGGCCATCTGGTGCCGCCGCTCCTTCAGGCGCGGGAACAGGTCGAACACGACATCGAGCCGCTCGGCATAATGCCCGCGCGCCTCCTTCATGAAGGCACCCATCTTGAGATTGTCGTCGACCGTGAGCTGCGGAAACAGCCGCCGGTTCTCCGGCACATGCGCGATGCCGAGGCTGACGATCTTGTGCGGCGGCGTTGCCACGACGTCCACGCCTTCCATCCGGATCGAGCCGCGCGAGGGCCGGATCAGGCCGGAGATGACCCGCATCAGGGTGGTCTTGCCGGCGCCGTTGGGGCCGATGACGCCGACGGCTTCGCCGGCCTTCACATCGAGGCTGACGTCGAACAGCGCCTGGAACGTACCATAGCCGGCATTGACGGCGCGGAGCTCCAGCATCGGCTAGCCTCCCGCGCGGCGGCGCGCTTCGGCGGCCGCGGCCTGCGTGGTCTCGGCATCGGTGCCGAGATAGACCTCGATGACGCGCGGATCGCCGGCGACCGCGCTCGGCAGGCCTTCCGAGATCTTCTCGCCGTGATCGAGCACCATGACGCGATCGACGACGCGCATCAAGACGCCCATGATGTGCTCGACCCAGATGATGGTGATGCCGAGCTCGTCGCGGATGTTGCGCAGCATGTCGGCGGCCTGGTCCATCTCGGCCTCGTCGAGGCCGCCGAGGCTCTCGTCGGCCAGCAGCAGCTTCGGCGCGGTGGCGAGCGCCTTGGCGAGCTCGAGCTTCTTCAGGCCGGCGGCACCGAGACCGTCGACGCTGGCATGGCGATCGGTCGGCAGGCCGACCATCGCAAGCGAACGCTCGGCCGCCTCCTCGGCCCTGACGCGGCTGTGGCGGCCCTGCCCATAAAAGCCCGCGAGCGCAACGTTCTCGAAGATGGTCAGGCGGCGGAACGGCCGCGGAATCTGGAAGGTCCGCCCGATGCCGCTGTTGATGATCCGGTGCGGGGCGAGGCCCGCGATCTCGGAGCCGCCGAACAGGATCGAGCCCGAGGTCGGCGCCAGCGTGCCGGAGAGCATGTTGAAGATCGTGCTCTTGCCCGAGCCGTTGGGGCCGATCAGGCCGAGGATCTCGCCCTGGTCGACCCGAAACGACACGTTGTTCACGGCGGTGAAGCCGCCAAACCGCTTCACCAGCCCGCTGACTTCCAGCACCAAAGCTCTCCGCCGCTACTGGTTGCTATAGGTGGTGCCCTTCGGCAGCGGCAGCACGGCCTCGCGCTGCGCCTGGCTCTTGGGCCACACCACGTAGGACTTGTCGTCGACGTACTGGATCACGACGGGGAACGAGCGCTCGTTCTGGCCGGCCATGGGCGAGCCCTCGCCGTGGAATTTGACGCCGAAGCCGAGCATGGTGCCGCCCTCGGGAATGTCGGTGTCGAGTGCTGCCTTGCGCAGGGAGTCGGGATCTATGCCGCCATACTTCTTGATCGCTCGCGGCAGCACGTCGGTCAGGAACAGGTAGGTGTTGGACGCAGCCATGCCGACATGAGCCGAACGGATGGCGAGGCCCGGCTTGCGCTTGTCGAACTCCTCGCCGACCGCCTTGATGATCGGCGGCAGCTTCGGATCCATGCTTTTCTGGTTGGCCAGCCAGATCGAGATCGGATCGGTGTTGAAGACGTAATTGACATCGGCGCCGAGGCCTTCCTTCAGCTTCTCATAGACCCCGTAGCCCGCGCCATGTCCCACCAGCGCTCCGAACTTCAGCCCTTGTTCGCGAGCTTGCCGGAGCAGCAGGGTGATGTCGGGATTGTAACCGGTATGGAAGACCACATCCGGCTTGGCCCGCTTCAGCTTGGTGACCAGCGCAGACAAATCCGGGGCCGTGGCCGAATAGCCTTCCCTGAGCACGATGTTGAAGCCGGCCTTCTTGGCACCGGCTTCGTTGCCCTTGGCAACGTCGACGCCGTAGGCGCCGTCCTCATGGATGATGGCGACCCGCAGGTCCTTCGGATCCTTGCCCAGCTTTTCCTTCGTGTTCTGCGCGATGAAGTCCATCGTCATCATGCCGAACTGATCGCCGGAGGCCTGCGGCCGGAACACGTATTTGTAGTTCTTGTTCTCCAGCACCGCGGACGAAATGCAGGTCGTGATCCACATGAACTTCTTCAGCTGCTCGACGCGAGCTGCCACCGGCACGCACTGCGCCGAGGAAAAGAAGCCGAGCAGCATGTCGACCTTTTCCTGCTCGATCAAACGGATCGCTTCATTGATGGCGACGTCCGGCTTGCTCTGAGCATCGGCATAGATCGCCTCGATCTTGTAGCCCTCGACGTCCTTCCCGCTGTACTGATCCAGCATGATCCTTGCGCCGGTATATTGCAGCTCCGAGCCGCCGCCGGCGAGCGGGCCGGTCAGATCATAGATGACACCGATCTTGAGCTTCTTGTCCTGAGCCTTGTCTTGGGCCTCGGCGGACACCGCCAAGCCTGTCGCTGATATCGCGACCAACAGCCCACGTAGCAAACGGGCAGCCATGCGCATGCGCATCAAAACCTCCCTGGACGATTGTGCGTTGCATTCGTCTTGATCTTGCTTGCCCCCATCACATGGGCAGAGCGCAGGGATGTCAAGCCTTGCGCATCAGCGCGAGGCGAACTGCTGCTCAATAAAGGCCGTGACAAATCGCGGCATGGTCGGCTTCAGATCACTCATCCCTCGCACGAGATGGATGGCCGACAATTCGGGCTCGTCCTCGCGGGCGAGGTTGGCTTCGATCCGGGCGCGGGCCTCCTCGCCCGACATATCCAGGTTGAGCACCTGCATCATCGCAATCGTCGGACCGCTGACGACGCAATGCCATTCCGGCTCGGCCCGATAGTCGGCCGGCGTCAGACCGGTCTCCTCCTCGAGCTCGCGGATCACGCTGCCGGGAATGTCCAGCGCGCCGTCCCTGACGTCGTCGAGATCGGGCGTGCCCGACGGGAAGTAGATGCGGCCTGCGTTCGCGGTGTGCTGCGCCATCTCACCCATCACGAAGGCGCCGTCGGAGGTGCGCAGCGCGCCCATGCCGAAACCGTTGAACACGGGGACGCCGGGAAAGCCCCAGTCGCGCCAGGCGAGGAAGCTTGCGAAATCGGTCTCGAAATAGGTGGAAGCGAAATGGCCGCCCGCGAACACGGGATCGCGCCCAAGCAGGACCCGGCCGTTCCAGATCTTCGGCCGCTCACGCTGCTTCTCGGCGAAGTGCGCCGCGATCTCGTCACGACGCTCCTCGGCGAACGGCCAGACGACCGGCCGCACCGCAAGAGCGAGCGTCGTGACGCGATGAATGATGGGTAACGTCATGCGGGACGGCTATCGCGTCAGCTATTTGACGTTTCCTGTGGTCTTCTTGGCTTGCTCGACGAACTTGTTGGTGAAGGTCTTGCTGACGTCGATCTTGGCGCTAGCCACCTCGGGCGAGCCGACGCTGAACACCGCGAGCACGGCATCCGCACCCTTCGGGTCCATCTTGCCGGTCTCCGAGTACATCGGAATCGTGTTCTTCAGCGCGGCGAGATAGAGATCCTTGTTCTTGCCGACCGTCTCTTCCGGCATCTTCGCCATGATCTCCTCTGGCGAGTGCGAATGGATCCAGGCGAGCGTGGCGAGGATGGCATTGGTGAGCGCCTGTGCTTCCTTCTCGTGGCCGTTGATCCAGGCCACGGTCGAGTAGAGCGCGCCGCCGGGATACTCGCCGCCGAACGTCTCGAGCGTGTCCTTCTGCGTGCGGGTGTCCGAGAGGATGCGCAGATCCTTGTAGCTGCCCTGAAGCACGGTCACCGAGGGATCGAGCATCACGGCAGCGTCGATCTGACCCTGCTGCATGGCGGCGACCGCGGTGGCACCGAGACCGACGCCGATCACGGCGACGCTGGTGGGATCGAGCCCGTTCTTCTTGAGCATGTATTTGAGGAAGAAGTCGGTGGAGGAGCCGGGCGCACTCACGCCGACCTTCTTGCCGGCGAGATCCTTGACCGACTTGATCTCATTGGTACGCGAGGGCGCGACCACGAGCACGAGGCCGGGATAGCGGTCATAGACCACGAAGGACTGAAGCTCCTGCTTCTTGGCGGCGAGATTGACGCAATGGTCGAAATAGCCGGAGACGACGTCGGCGCTGCCGCCGAGCACGGCCTTCAGCGCGTCCGAACCGCCCTTGAGGTCGACCAGTTCGACATTGAGGCCGGCCTTCTCGTATTCACCGAGCTGCCTGGCCAGCACCGTCGGCAGATAGCACAGGCAGGAGCCGCCGCCCACCGCGATGGTGACCTTGCTTTGCGCTGCGGCAAATCCGGTGGTGAGCGTCAGCACCAGCAGCGCGCCGGCGAGCCTGGCAATCGTGTTCTTCATTGGTTTCCTCCGTTCGGCCGCCGCACCATAGAGCAGGGCAACTGGCTTGAGAAGCGCTCCGGAAGCACTGATAATGTCGGCTATCGCTCGAAAATGTGCGAGCACCGATCGTGCCACGATCTCGATCCAGTGAGGCCCGCACCAATGCGCAGGCCCGTTTCTCGAATTCTGGAACTAGATCGACCCCGCCTGTTTCCGAATCTCGTTCGCGATCGGCTTGAGGGTGTCCCCCGGAAGCTGGCCGACGAGCGTATAGCCCATGCCGCGATCCGCCCATGCGAAGCCCGCGATATCGCCCGCCGCGTGCGGCATCATTGGCGCATCCTGGCTGCTGCTGCTGCTCATTGGACGTGTCAGCATGACGAGACGGTCGCCCCGATCGTCGTCATACATGAACATCGCGGCCGGACCATGCGAGGTCGCAACCAGGCGCCCTCCCATCAGCCGATAGCCTGACGTGGAGAGATCAGGCACCTTGACCGCCCGCTTCAGCCGGCCGGACACCCATTGCGTGAGCTCGGCGCTGTCGGACGCTCGTATTTCGACCGGCCGCACGCGATCCGGTGCGTAGACGCCATAGGAGTAGGCAGCCTCCTGCGCCAATGCGGGCAATCCGTTCGAACCACCTTGCGACAGGCCGCGCACGGTCCACCCGCCGACACCGCCGATGCTCACCAGCAACAGCGCCGCGATTGCGCTCCATGCACGCAAAGGACGTCGCTTTCGACGTTCGATGATGTGCGACAGGTTCAGTTCGACCGGCACAGGTTCATCCGCAATCGAAGCCAACGCGCTGCGCAACTGTTCGCGCTGGCTGGCGAAGGCCGCGACGCGCCCGGCAGCATCCGGATGATCGTTCAGATAGGAAGCAACCTCTCCACGACGCTCGGGTGCAAGTGCCTGGTCCACAAAGGCGTGGAGATCATCTTCCGTGATCGGTCGCTTGCTCATTTCATGCTCCGCAATTCTACGACATTCGCCGGCGCAGCCCCCTCCATCTCCTGCTGCAGCCGTTCCCTCGCGCGGGACAGGCGCGACATCACGGTCCCGATCGGGACATCCAGCATTTTCGCGGCATCGGCATAGGAAAAATCCTCGACTGCAACCAGCAGCAGCACGGCCCGCTGCTCTTCCGGCAGCTTCGCGAGCTTGTTCAGGACGTCCTGATAGACCAGCCAGTGCTCCTGCGCCGCAGCACTCGCGAGCTCGCGCTCGCCTGCATCGTCGATCGGCATATGCCTTCCCCGCGTCGCGGCCTGACGGAATTGGGTGACCGCCAGATTGTGGAGGATGGTGAACAGCCAGGCGCGCACGCTGCCGTCGCGCCGCTGATGCCAGCGGCTGACGGCGCGCTCCAGGCAATCCTGAACCAGATCGTCGGCCGTTGTGCGATCACGCATCAGCGCCCGCGCATACCGGCGGAGCGAGGGGATCAGCGGTTCGACCTGAACCAGCATGTCCTTCATGGATCGCTCCGCCGGCCTTTCGTTGACGCCCGACGGCGCGTCATTGCGTCTGGATCTGGACCGCGCCGCCGGGCTCGGCCGCGTCACCGGAGGCAATCACAAGATATCGCTTTCCGGAGGCCGCGGATTGATCGACGATCTGGCGGATCGGGCCAGCCGCGTTGACGATAGCTGATCCGGCCGGATTCGTCATGAAGGCCGCAAGTGGCTGCAGCGGGCCGCTTCCATCAATTTGATCCGCCAGCGCAAGCACGTATTTCTGCTTGGGTTGAAGTCCCGTCACCGAAGCCTGCAATATCTGAATCAGGCCCTGGTCGAACAGCGAGACGCTGGTCGGCGCCGCGCCGTCCTTCGATCCGTCCTTCGGTCCGTCCTTGGGACCCATCGAAAGATGGGCGACCCGGCCGGCTACGCCCAGCGGCTGCAGATTCTGGCGATCGTCCGGATTGGGCGCCGCGCCTGGGACGTAGACGATCGCCTGCGGTGCCTGGCCGATCGGCACATTCGCCACCACGCTGTTCGTCGCAGTGTCGATCGCTGCGAGGGCGTCGGCGTTCTCAAGTCCGACATAGATGCGCGTGCCATCGCCAGATGGCCAGACGCCATGGGGCAGACTACCGACCGGGATCGTCGCGACCTGCGAGAAATCGTCCGTGCGGAAGACCCTCACCAGGTTCAGGCCACCGACGGTGACATAGGCGAATGTGCCCTTGGCAGTGTGCGCGAAATTGACGTGATTGGTGATCGGACCGGTGTCGATCGTCTTGATCAGGTTGAACGGCGGCTTCGCATTGAACACCTGAGTCCGGCCGACATCCTTCAGCGTGAACCAGACCTGGCTTCCATCGGGCGTCGCCGCGATGTTCGGGCAGAACGGGCTCTCCTGCTTCACTTTAGCGATGATCTTGTGATCGGCGACAGACACAACATCGGTCTCGGGATTAAACGACGAGCAGATGTAGCCGTACTTGCCGTCGGGCGAGAAGATCTGCATCCCCGGCCCGTTGGGGGTCGTGATCCGAGCCTTTTCCTTCAGGCTCTTCGCATCGATCACAGAGATGTAGTTTTCGCCGCGGACGGTGACCCACACCTCCTTGCCGTCGGGGGTATAGAACGCCTCGTGCGGCGACCGCCCGACATAAGTGGTGTGCTTGACCGCGTTGGTCGCGGTGTCGATGAATGTCACCGAATTCGAGCCGATCGACACCACGGCAAGCGTCTTGTGATCGGGAGAGAAACCCATGCCGTGCACGAGAACCTGTCCCTTGTAGAGCGGACTGAAATTGCCGGGCTGCGGATCTCCGAGGCGGATCACACCAAGCAGCTTGTTGTCGACCGGATCTGTGACCGAGACCGTGTTGGAGAACTGCTCGGCCGCATAGACGCGATCGTGATGGCTGATCGGAATATCAGGGGCGGAGAGCGCGCCCGGCGCCTGCCCTGCCCATGCGGCCGAACCGGTGGCGAGCATCGTGGCTGCGAGGAAAATGCTCTTCATGATTTTGCTTTGCGACGTCTTCATCGACGACTCCTATTTCTTCATTCCGGCGGACATATCCATCTGCATGCCCTGATGATGAACGTTTGTGGCTGGACGGGACGGCGGCTGCGTCGGGGCCGGCGTCGTGTCCGTTGCAGGCTCGCCGATGGCGAGCTTCATCGCCGCGATCTCCTGCATCTGATCGACGATGATCTCCTGGGCGATGCGCCGGAGCTGTTCGTTCTTGCCGTAACGCAGTTCGATCACAGCCATGTCGATCGCACCCTGATGATGCGGCATCATCATCGCAACGAAGTCGCGATCGATATCGCCGGTCGGCTTGGCCGCCATGTCGTTCATCATCTTCGTCATCGCCGCGTCGTTCTCCTCCAGGAACGCACGCTCCTCTGCGCTGTGCGCAGGCGGTGGGGCGACCGGATGAGTTTCGTGGGCGAGCACGAGCGACGGCAGCGCGAATGCGACGAGGATGCGGGCGCCGATGAGCGCCGTGCCGAGGCCGGGCCTCGGCCATCGGCATCTGCCTGCGATCGCCGCAACGACGCGGCGAAACTTTAACTGGTCCATCCTGAACTCCCATGCAGCTGGTTGCATGGGGGGTATGACGCGTGGGCGCGCGTTCTATTCCGACCGGCCGATCACATAAATGTCAGCAGGCGATCGAGCCTAGCCCCGCCCGTCCGACGCGGTCGGCCGCCACACCAGCAGCCGCCGCTCGACCAGCGTCACCCCGAAGTCGATCAGGATCACGAACGCCGACAGCACGAACATGCCGGCGAATACGCCGGCGACGTCGAACACGCCCTCGGCCTGCTGGATCAGATAGCCGAGGCCCGCGGCCGATCCCAGATATTCGCCGACGACCGCGCCGACCACGGCAAAGCCGACCGAGGTGTGCAACGAGGAGAACATCCAGGACAGCGCCGAGGGCCAATAGACGTGCCGCATCAGCTGCCGCTCGCTCATGCCGAGCATGCGGCCGTTGTCGAGTACGGTCCGGCTGACTTCCTTGACGCCCTGATAGACGTTGAAGAACACGATGAAGAACACCAACGTGACGCCGAGCGCGACCTTGGACCAGATGCCGAGGCCGAGCCACAGCGCGAAGATCGGCGCCAGCACCACGCGAGGCAGTGCGTTGATCATCTTCACGTAAGGATCGAACACCGCGGCCACCAGCGGCTGGCGCGCGAACCAGAAGCCGACCAGCACGCCACCGGCCGAACCGATCACGAAGGCCAGGATCGATTCCGTCAGCGTGATGCCGAGATGTTTCCAGATCACGCCGGAAGAGAACCATTTCACGATCTGGCTGAAGACGTCGAGCGGATTGGAGAAGAAGAACGGCGGCAGCAGGATCTTGCCGAACACGGGAACGGTCGACAGCACCTGCCACAATACCAGGCCGACGACCGCGACCAGGACCTGCAGCGCGAACAGCGTCGGGCGCGACATCAGACCGCCTCCGCCGCTGTGGTGGATTGCGCGTAGCCCTTCATCACCTCGTCCTTGAGCACGCCCCAGATCTCGCGATGCAACTCGTGAAACTGCTTGTCGAGCCGCACCTCGAAGATGTCGCGTGGGCGCGGCAGGCTCACCCGCCAGTCGCCGATGATGCGCGAGGACGGACCGGCCGACATGATCACGACGCGGTCGGCGAGCGCGATCGCCTCTTCGAGATCATGGGTCACGAACAGCACGGCCTTGCGGTCGGCGCTCCAGAGGTCGAGCAGCAGATTGCCCATCACCTGGCGGGTCTGCGCATCCAGCGGCCCGAAAGGCTCATCCATCAAGAGGATCTTTGGGTTGCGGATCAGCACTTGCGCCAGCGCCACGCGCTTGCGCTGGCCGCCGGAAAGCATGTGCGGATAGCGGTTCGCGAAGGCGCCGAGGCCGACCGATGTCAGCCATTGCTGCGCCCGGGGCAGCGCTTCACTGCGCGGCATGCCCTGCACCTCGAGCCCGATCGCGACATTGTCGAGCGCGGTCTTCCAGGGGAACAGCGCGTCGGCCTGGAACAAATAGCCGGCATCCCGGTTCAGCCCGGCCAGCGGCCGGTCGAAAATCCTGACGCTGCCGGCGGCCGGCCTCAGCAGCCCCGCCGCGACGTTGAGCAGCGTCGATTTCCCGCAGCCCGTGGGGCCGACAATGGCCACGAACTCGCCCTGCGCAACCGCAAGATGGGCTTTCTCCACCGCCGTATAGACCCGCCCGTCCCCGAGCCGGAACGCGACTTTGGCATCTTCCAGCGCCACCGCCGTGGGCGTCGACATATGCTTCCTCCGAATTTCGCTTGATGCCTTAGCCGCTCGCGCGGCCAAGTTCAATCAAGGCGCCAAGCGTGCTACGCATGGGCTTGCCGCGCTCTTACCCTCCCTGGAGGGGGAGGGTCGGTGCGCATGAAGCGAAGCGGAATGCGAACCGGGGTGGGGTGCCGGTCTCTCCACGTCCAACAGTGCCCGAGTTGAGAGATCACCCCACCCCGCTCGCGCTTCGGCGCGATCGACCCTCCCCCAGGGGAGGGTAAGGAGAGCGAGCCCAATTGAGATGCCTTCCAAACCAGCCATCAGCTATTCCCACGTCAGCAAGAGCTTCGGCTCGCTGAAGGCCGTCGACGGCGTCTCGCTCGATGTCGCCGAAGGCGAGTTCGTGGCCATCGTGGGGAGCTCGGGCTCCGGCAAGACCACGCTGCTGCGGCTCGCCAACCGGCTGATCGAGGCAGACAGCGGTAGCATCACGGTGGAAGGCGAGGACGTGCAAAACGTCGATCCGGTCGCGCTGCGGCGCCGGATCGGCTACGTGTTCCAGAGCGGCGGACTGTTTCCGCATTTGAGCGTCGCTGACAATATCGGGATCACACCCAAATTGCTTGGCGCGCCGGCGGCGGGCATCGCTGCGCGCGTCGACGAGCTGCTCGCGCTCGTCCAGCTCGACCGTGACGCGCATCGCGACCGCCTGCCGGCGGCGCTCTCCGGCGGACAGCGCCAGCGCGTCGGGGTGGCGCGAGCGCTTGCGGCGAAGCCTCGCATCGTGCTGATGGACGAGCCCTTCGGCGCGCTCGATCCGCTCACCCGCGACGCGCTCGGCGAGGACTATCGGTCGCTGCACCGCAAGCTCGGCCTGACCACCGTGATGATCACGCATGACATCACCGAGGCGCTCCTGCTCGCCGACCGCATCGCGGTGATGCGCGGCGGGAAGCTGCTCGCCCAGGGCACCCCCGCCGAGCTGTCGACCAGCGGCGAGGCTTACGTGCTGGAGCTTTTGCGCACGCCGCGCCGCCAAGTCGAACGGCTGAACGCGCTGCTGCCGCCGGGCGGCGCGGCATGAGCTTGCTTGCCGATCCACGCTGGGGCGAGGCGCTGGCGCATCTGCCCGATTATCTCGGCAACCACGTCCGGGTGAGTCTGGCCGCGCTCGCGCTCGGTCTCGTCGTCAGCCTGCCGCTGGCGATCCTGACGCGCAACCGCCCGGCCCCGCGCGCCGTGCTGCTCGCGGTCGCCAGCATCGTACAGACGGTGCCGGGTCTGGCGCTGCTCGCACTGTTCTATCCGCTGCTGCTGCTGGCGGCATCCGTGACGCTGGCCTGGTTCGGCGTGTCCTTCTCGGCCTTCGGCTTCCTGCCGGCGATGCTGGCGCTCGCGCTCTATTCGATGCTGCCGGTGCTGCGCAACGGCATCACCGGGCTCAACGGCATCGATCCCGCACTGATCGAGGCCGCCAAGGGCGTCGGCATGACCGCACGCCAGTCGTTGATCATGGTCGAGCTGCCGCTGGCGTTGCCGGTGATGATGGCGGGCGTCCGCACCGCCGCGGTATGGGTGATCGGCACCGCGACGCTGTCGACGCCGATCGGACAGACCAGCCTCGGCAATTACATCTTTGCCGGACTTCAGACCCAGAACTGGGTGTTCGTGCTGTTCGGCTGCTTTGCCTCGGCCCTGCTCGCACTCGCCGTCGATCAGCTGCTCGGCCTGATCGAAGGTGGCCTGCGCCAGCGCAGCCGCGCCCGCTCCGCGCTCGGCGCGGCCGGCATCGCCGCCCTGGTCGCCGCCACGCTGGTGCCGACGATGGGGCGCTCGTCGCAGGGCTATGTCGTCGGCGCCAAGACATTCGCCGAGCAATATGTGCTGTCGGCCCTGCTCAGGGACCGCCTGCAGGTCGCCGGCCTGTCCGCGGCGGCGCGCTCGGGCCTCGGCTCCAGCGTGATCTTCGGGGCGTTGAAGGCCGGCGACATCGATCTCTGTGTCGATTATTCCGGCACGCTCTGGGCCAACCAGCTGCATCGCACCGACATCAAGCCGCGCGCCGAGCTGATCGCGGAGCTGAAGACTGCGCTGGCAAAGGACGGCATCACTCTGCTCGGCGAGCTCGGCTTCGAGAACGCCTATGCGCTGGTGATGCCGAAGAAACGTGCCGAGGCGCTCGGCATCCGCACCATCGCCGATCTCGCCGCGCACGCATCGACGATGTCGATCGCCGGCGACTACGAATTCTTCTCACGGCCGGAATGGGCGGCGCTGCAGAAGGCCTACGGTCTCTCGTTCCGCGCCCAGCGCCAGATGCAGCCGGACTTCATGTATGCGGCGGTGGCCAGCGGCGAGGTCGACGTCATCGCCGGCTACACCAGCGACGGCCTGATCGCGAAATACGATCTGGTCGCGCTCGACGACCCCAGGCAAGCGATCCCGCCCTATGATGCGATCCTTCTGCTCGCACCGAAGCGCGCCGGTGACGAGCGACTCAAGGCGGCGCTGAGACCATTGCTCGGCAAGATCGACATCGCCACCATGCGCGAGGCGAACCTGCGCGCCAGCGGCAACGACGCGAATTCATCGCCGGACGTGGTGGCGAAGTGGCTGTGGGAGAAGGTGGGCGGGCGATAAGGTGAGATTTCGTAGGGTAGGCAAAGGCGCGTAAGCGCCGTGCCCACGATCTCTGACAGGTGATGGGCACGCTTCGCTTTGCCCACCCTACAGTCCCCTGATCATCCCCGCATCGATCAGCAGACGGTTCAGCCGCCGCGCTTCGGCGCCGTTTTTGCAGCCGTAGAAGATGCCCTTGCAGCGGAGCATGATCTCCCTCTGCTCGGCAAAGGACGGGTCGAGCGGGATGCCCGCGGCCTCCTGGATCACCAGCGGCAGATAGGGACCATCGATCGTGTCCATCACGGCCTCGCTTCTGACCGGCTCGAAATTCAAGGCGTCGATCGCGTAATAGGTCGCATAGAGGCGCGGATCGTAGGCGTCGAGCTTCTTGCCGAGAGCGCCCTCGTCGAGCCCGGGCTCGAGGATGGCAGGCGCGAACTCCGGCTGATGATCGCCGTAACGCACGATCAGGAAGGGCTCGCCCGGAAATTTCTTCTTCAGCCCCGCGACGAACGCCTTGTACTGCTCGGCGCTCATCGCCTGCCGGCGCAGATATTCGTCGATGGACGCCACATTGCCCGGCGCGCGCCAATTCGGCAGCAGCTCGGGACGGAAGCGCGTCTCCCAGGGGAAATGATTGGCGCCGAGATAGATGAAAGTGAAAAGCGGCTTGTTGGGCGGCTGCTGGCCCATCAGCTGCAGCGCCTTGTCGTAGAAGAAGCTGTCGGGCTCGACGTCCTTGGCGCCGAGATCCTTGGAATCGAGGAAGCGTTCGATACCGGTCGTCATCTGAAAGTTGCGGGCGGCCATGAAGCCGCCATGGGCGGGATAGAGCGACATCGTGTCGTAGCCGCAGCGGCGCAGCGCCAGCGGCAGCCCGCGCTCGACGCGGCCTCGAGGCGATCCGTGTCACAAAATAGGCGAAGCGGCCGAACGAACGCGAGGAGAGCCCCGCAAGCACGTTGTATTCGGTGAACCAGCTCGGTCCGCCATTGCTTTCTGCCAGGAACGTGCGTTGCTTGCCGTCCCAGGATTTGAAGTGGCTGCCATAGCCCTGCGGCACCTTGATGCCGCGGGCCGCTCGGATGTCGAAGCTCGATTCATCATGGATCATGATGATGTTCGGCCGGCGCCCGGCGGGGTGACAGGAGTCGACCAGCGGCATATTGAGCCGCTCATTGGTCGCGGCGGCCGATTCCATGAAGCCGTATTGCACGAAATCGGAGACCGAACTGACGCCGGAGCGGAAGAATTTCGAGAGATAACCGTCGTCGTAATAACCGCGCCAGGCCTCGTCAGGGTGATAGAGCGAATAGCCGACCAGCGCGGCAAGACAGGCCAGCTTGCAGGCGAGCGCGGGCAGACGGCGGATGCGGAACGGATCGAGCCACCACAGCGCATACATCAGCGGCAGCGTGACCAGGCCGGCCAGGATCACAGACCAGCGCAAATTCGGGAAGATCGCGAACAGAAACGCGACGGTGTCGCGGTCGATCATCATCAGGTCAATGAAGTTGACCGTCATCTGCACGACGTCGTGCTTCAGCCGCGACAGCAGCATCAGCACGACCACCATGGTCAGCGACAGCGCGCCGGAGAGCGCCGGCCGGCGCAGCAATGTGATCCAGAAGAAATTGAGGATGCCCCAGGCCAGCGCGAAGGAGAGCCGCGAGCCGAAATCGGTCTCGGTCTGGTACATCAGGGCGAGGGCGGCAAGGTGCGGCGCGGCAACGGCGAGCAGCCGCCAGATGCCGAGCGCGGCGACGCTCGCCAGCACGGCGGTGGTGGCAGAAGGACCTGGATTGGGCGCGGACGCCATCGAGGACACGCAACTCTGGTCCGGTGCGGTGATGCCAAGCCGTCTGGCCGGCCCGAAAACGACCAGGGCCTCCGGCGCAGCCGGAAGCCTGCACCATGTCATAAAACTGTAACGGAACGGTCAAGGACAGGCAACGCGCGTCGTGATCCGACCTTCGCTTAATGTCGGCGAGCGGCGCGCCGCGATACGGCGGTCGAGATCGCCAAGC
Source organism: Bradyrhizobium dasycarpum (assembly GCF_042019905.1). Classification (NCBI taxonomy): domain Bacteria; kingdom Pseudomonadati; phylum Pseudomonadota; class Alphaproteobacteria; order Hyphomicrobiales; family Nitrobacteraceae; genus Bradyrhizobium; species Bradyrhizobium dasycarpum. The sequence continues at coordinate 6,566,176 of NZ_CP169574.1, read as the reverse complement.
ACCGGCCTAGCGCTTTGCGATGCCTGAGATGAACAGGTCGAGCACCGCTTCCGCCATCCGCTCGATCTCGCCCTCCTTGACGCCCCAGCGCGGAAAATGGCCGTCGAGATTCATCCGGGCAAAGCCGTAGACCAGCGCGCGACCGGCGATCTGGACCTGCTTGAGGTCGGCCGGTCGCAGCAGGCCCTGCTCTGCCGCATCAGCCAGGATCCCCTCGGTCAGCGCGATCAGCTCGGCATTGTCGCGGCTGAGGTCGGCGGAGCTGCCATGGGCGAAGTAACGCCCGGTGGAGATGATCTCGAAATGGGCGGGATTGCGCATCGCCCAGCGCAGGTAAGCGAGCCCGAAGGCGCGGAAGCGAGCGAGTGGGCCGGCGGCCGGAGCCCCGGTCAGCACTGCCTCGATCTCGGCGCGAAACCGCCGTTGCGCCTCCTCTGCCACCGCCGCCATCAAAGAATCGCGGTTCGGAAAGTGCCGGAATGGCGCACCGGGGGACACCGCGGCCCGGCGGGCGGCCTCGCGGACTGAAACCTCTGCTCCCTCCGCCGCAAGTTGCAGCGCAGCATCGATCAGGACGCGACGAAGGTCGCCATGGTGATAGGGTTTGGCTTGGGCCGTGGGGCGGCGGGCACGCGGCCTGGAGGGCTGACGAGCGGACATGGGCCCCTTCTAGCATCACCTCAACGTGAATGTAAGCAGCGATTACACTGTTGACCGCGCCGGCGCCCCGCCATGTAATCGATGCTTACATAATGTAGGGAGATCACCATGTCGCAACGTCAAGGCTGGCTCGAGGGCTGGCGGCTGCTTGTCGCCCTCTCGTTGAGCCTGATCGTCCTCAGCCTGTGGATCGCCTCGATGCGGCAGTTCGAGGTCGAGGGCGTGCGGATGGTGATCCGTTTCACGGCGCGAAGCTCGCTCACGCTGTTCTGCCTCGCCTTCAGCGCCGCGGCGCTGGCGCGGCTGTGGCCCAACGCCTGGACGCGCTGGCAGCGTCGCAACCGGCGCTATCTCGGCTTGAGCTTTGCCGCGTCCCACGCCATCCACGCGGTCGCGATCGTAGTTTTTGCAGGGATGGATCCCGCCGGCTTTGCGCAGGCAACCTCGGTCGTCTCCTACATTTTCGGCGGCATCGGCTATGCCGTCATCATTGTCATGAGTGCGACCTCGTTCGACCGCACCGCCGCGCTGGTCGGGCCCCGCGCCTGGCGGACGCTGCACCTGGTCGGCGGCTATTATCTCTGGTTCCAGTTCCTGGTGTCGTTCGGCAAGCGCGTGCCGGCGATGCCGCTCTATGCCGCGTTCCTCATTCCGCTCCTGGTCGTGCTGGCGCTGCGCATGATCGCGATGGCCCGCCACCCGCGCGGGCAGGCCGTAGCGGCGGGCTGAAACGCCAGCCTTACTGTGGCAGGAACCCGAGCCGCTTGGCGATGATGCGATCGAGCGCCCGCTTCGGCAGCACGGCCGCGATCAGGTGGCGCATCGGGTCGGGCTTGATCTGGTAGCGCACCTTGGGGCTCGCCGCCGTCAGCGCCTCGAACACGATCTCGGCGATCCGCTCGGCCGGCAGGCCCTTGGCGCCGAGGTCCATCATGAAGGCCATGACCTTGTTCAGCGCCGGCAGATAGGGCGAGTTCTGGTAGACGGAGAGATCGATCTGTTCGGCCTTGCTCCAGATCGGCGTCTTCACTGCGCCGGGAGCGACGATGATGACGTCGATGCCGAACAGCATCAATTCGCGGCGCAGGCTTTCCGACAATCCCTCGACGGCATGCTTGGAGGCGGAATAGGGCGCCGACAGCGGATTGCCGTTCTTGCCCGCGACCGAGCTGATCATCACGATCCGCCCCTTCGGCCCCTTCAGCGAGGGATCGGCACCGAGCAGCGGCCCGAACGCCTGGGTCGCGATGACGGGGCCGATGACGTTGATGTCCATCTGGCGGCGAAAATCGTCGGCCGACAATTCGAGCACGGGACCGGCGACCGCGACGCCCGCATTGTTGACGAGGCCGGCCAGCGTCTCCCCGCCCAGCGCCTCGCGGACTTCTCGCGCAGCCGCGAGGACTGCGGCTTCGTCGGTGACGTCGAACAGCAGCGGCGTGAAATGGGCGCCGAACTCGGCCTTCAGCCGCTCGGCATCGGCCTGCTTGCGAACGCTGCCGAAGACGCGATAGCCGCGTCCGATCAGAAATTTTGCAGTGGCCCAGCCGATGCCGGTGGACGCACCGGTGACGACGACAGATCGCATGGTCTTCCCTCCCTCAGGTGCCCGCGATCATGCCTTGGATTTCTCCTGGTGTCCCGGACAAGCACAGCGAAGCGCAGAGCCGGGACCCAGGAGCCGCATGGACCCCGGATCAGCAGCGCAGCACCAACGTGCTGCGCCGCGTCCGGGGCACAATACTTAGTTCTTCGACTTGTCGACCAGCGCGCCCTTCTTGATCCAGGGCATCATGTCGCGCAGCTTCGCGCCGACTTCCTCGATCGGGTGCTGAGCGAGCTTGGCGCGGGTCGCCTTGAACGAGGTCTGGTTGACCTTGTTCTCGAGCATCCAGTCGCGGGCGAACTTGCCGCCCTGGATGTCGGCCAGAACCTTGCGCATCTCCTTCTTGGTCTCGTCCGTGATGATACGCGGACCGGTGACGTACTCGCCGTACTCGGCGGTGTTGGAGATCGAGTAGTTCATGTTGGCGATGCCGCCTTCGTAGATCAGGTCGACGATCAGCTTCACCTCGTGCAGGCACTCGAAATAGGCCATCTCCGGGGCGTAGCCGGCCTCGACCAGCGTCTCGTAGCCGCCCTTGATCAGCTCGACCAGGCCGCCGCAGAGCACCACCTGCTCGCCGAACAGGTCGGTCTCGCACTCTTCCTTGAAGGTGGTCTCGATGATGCCGGCACGGCCGCCGCCGATGGCGGAGGCGTAGGACAGGCCGAGGTCATGGGCGTTGCCCGAGACGTCCTTGGCGATCGCGATCAGGCAGGGCACGCCGCCGCCGCGCTGATATTCCGAGCGCACGGTGTGGCCGGGGCCCTTCGGCGCGATCATCAGCACGTCGAGATCGGCGCGCGGATCGAGCAGGTTGAAATGGACGTTGAGGCCGTGCGCGAACACCAGGGCGGCGCCCTTCTTCATGTTGTCGTGCAGGTGCTCGCGATAGATGTCGCCCTGGAGCTCGTCCGGGGTCAGCATCATGACGAGGTCGGCCCATTTGGCGGCTTCGGCAACTTCCAGCACCTTGAAGCCGGCGTTCTCCGCCTTCTTGGCCGAGGCCGATCCCTTGCGCAGCGCGATGGCGACTTCCTTGACGCCGGAATCCTTCAGGTTGAGCGCATGGGCATGGCCCTGGCTGCCATAGCCGACGATGGCGACCTTCTTGCCCTTGATCAGGTTCAGGTCGGCGTCGCGATCGTAATAAACACGCATGGTCGTTTCCTCGTTCAGGGCCGAAAATCGGCCAATGGTCAGTGTCCGAAGGGTGAAATTTGCGGATTTCGGGGGCTGTCTAGAGCATTTTCAGCCCTGAGGGAAACCCGTTTCTGCATGGAAATCCGCGACATCATGCATCCATGAAAACGGGGTAGAGGGAGGCCAGCAGCAGGATCGCCATCAGGATGTTGAAGGCGCGGACCAGCCGCTCCGAGGTCAGGACCGGCCGCAAGGCGGAGCCGAACAGGGCCCAGACCACGGTCGAGACGGTGCCGACGATCAGGCTGATCAGGGTCTGGATCGCGATATTGAGCGGGAATTGGGCGATCGCCGCATAGGCGGTGATGGTGCCGATCACGATCACCCAGCCCTTGGCGTTGATCCACTGGAACATCGCCGCGCCCCAGAAGGTCATCGGGCCGCGGCCGTCCCCCTCCCCGGCTTGGCCGGGCCGGACATGGCGATCGCGGCGGCAAGATAGATCAGGTAGGCGGCACCGGCATATTTCAGGATGGTCTGCAGGATCGGATAGGCCAGGAATACGGAGCCGAGCCCGAGGCCGACAGCTGCGACCATGAAGGCGAAGCCGAGAACGATGCCCACGATGTGGGGGATGGTGCGCCGGAAGCCGTAGGTCAGGCCCGAGGACAGCAGCATGATGTTGTTCGGCCCGGGCGTGAAATACATCACGACCATGAAGATGAGGAAGGCATAGAGCAGCGACTGGGACATGCTCACCTCACGCCGTCTTCGGCAACGGTTCTTCGGGTAGCGTATTGGGCCGCTTCGCCAGCACCATCACGGCGATACCGCCGATCACGGTCACCATGCCGGCAAGCCGCAAGGGTCCGAACCGCTCGCCGAAAACGATACTGGAGGCCGCCGAGCCGACGAACGGGACCAGCAGCGCGAACGGCACCACTTGCGCGGCGGGATAGTCGCGCAGCAATCGGCCCCACAGCCAATAGGCGATGCTGGTGGAGATGCCGCCAAGCGCCAGCATGCAGAGCGCCGATGTCAGCGACATCCGGCTCAGCGACGTCCATGTCGGCGCCGGGCCGTCGGCGACCAGCGTCAGCACGAACAGCGGCACGGCCGAGGCGAGGCACAGCCACGCGAACAGGTCGAACATCGGCACGCCGCGGGCCCGGCGCAGCAGCAGATTGCCGACCGCGAAGCTGAGCGGCGAGATCATCAGCACCGCGAACGCAGCGACGCTGAAATCGTAGCCGACCGTGCCGCAGATCATCAGCAGGCCGATCGCGGCGATAGCGATGCCGAGCGTCTGCATCGGTGTCGGACGCTCGCCAAAGGCGATCGCGGCAAGACCGATCGTGAACAGCGCCTGGCTCTGCACCACCACGCTGGTGAGCCCGACCGGCACGCCGTGAGCGATGCCATAGGCCTGGCTGAGGAACTGGCCGAGGAACAACGTGGAGCTGATCGCGATCAGCAGCGACCAGGTGATCTTGGGCTTGCGGATGAACAGGCACGGCACCGCTGCAATGGCGAAGCGCAGCATCGTCATCAACTCCGGCGACAACTCGTCGAGCGCGAACCGGCTCGCCACGAAGGCAAGCCCCCAGATGATCGCCACCAGGACGGCGATGAGGATATCGGCCGGCTTCATTGTTGTTCTCGGTTCTGCCCTGTCGTGCAGCCCTGTTGTTATTCGTCTAGCCTTGCTCGCCGGCCTTTACGTGGAAGAATTGGGTTTGCGCAGCAGATACGTGCCGTGCATCGGTGCGTGGTAGTCGGCCGAGACCAGCGTGAAGCCGACGTCGGTCAGCATCCGCTCCATCACCCAGCCGAAGGTGGAATATTCGTCGCGCATATGCGTCACCACGCTTTCGCGCGCGAAATCGTGGTTCTTGATCTGGAAGTCGGCCCATTGCTCGACGTCGCGCTCGATCGCGTCGGGCATCGCGGTGTAGACGATGTCGCGCAGGTAGAACGTCGCGCCCGGCTTGAGCGCGCGAAAAATCCGCGACATCGCCACCGCTTTCCAGAAATCCGGCAAATGGTGCAGCGTGAACTCGCTGACGACGAGATCGTAGGATTCCGGCCGATAGGCAAAGCTGAGCAGGCCGGCGGACTGGGTCCGCACCGGCGCCTTGCGGTCGCGCGCGTAGATCTCGGCGAGCGCCAGCATCGCCGGCGAGATGTCGATGGCGTCGACCTCGGCCCCCATCAGCGCCGCTTCGGTCGCCAGCACGCCGTTGCCGCAGCCGATGTCGGCGATGCGCCAGCCGCGCTGGACTCCCAGCATCTTCAGTGCGGCGCGCGCCCGCAGATCGGCATCGTCGTGGGCGTCGTAGATCGAGGCCACGGCGGGCCCGATCCCCATCCGGTTCCGTTCGTTATAGTACCAGTCGCGCGCCAGCATGGCTCACATCCCTTCAGGCCCGCGGCCGATCGCGGCAACGCCGGTGCGCGACACCTCGACGAGGCCGAGTGGGCGCATCAGGTCGATAAACTGGTTGATCTTGTCCGTGTTGCCTGTGATCTCGAACACAAAGCTCTCGGTCGTGGCGTCGATCACCCGGGCGCGGAACGCATCCGCGAGCCGGAGCGCCTCGACGCGATGTTCGCCCTGCCCGCGCACCTTCACCATCGCGAGCTCGCGCTCGATCGAGCGCCGGGTCTGGGTCATGTCGACGACCTGATAGACCGGGATCATGCGGTCGAGCTGGTTCTTGATCTGCGCGATCACCATCGGCGTGCCGGTGGTGACGATGGTGATGCGCGACAGATGCTTCTGGGCCTCGGTCTCCGAGACCGTGAGACTTTTCGATGTTGTAGCCGCGGCCCGAGAACAGGCCGATGACGCGGGCGAGCACGCCAGGCTCGTTCTGCACGAGCACGGCGAGCGTGTGCGTCTCGTTCGGGTCGTGGCGCTCCTCGATGAAATAGGCGGATGCGGGCTGGTTCATTGTCGTCCCCTCTTGTCTCTCCGTCACGCCATCGCTGGCGCGTCCGTCCCGACCCAACGGCGGAACAGATCGAAATCGATATTGCCCCCGGACAGCACGAGACCGACGCGCTTGCCCTTGAGCTTGCTCTTTTCCTGCAGCGCCGCGGCCAACGCGGCTGCGCCGGCGCCTTCGGCGAGATTATGTGTATCGGTCCAGTAGGCGCGGATCGCGGCGGCAACCTCATCGTCGGTGACCTCTACGATGCGCGCGGCGCCCTTGCGGATCAGCGCAAATGCATCCGCGTCGGGAATGCGCGTCGCCATGCCGTCGGCGCGCGTGTTGCTGGTTTCGGTCGTCACGATTTTTCCGGCCGCGAACGACAGCGCATAGGACGGCGCTTCCGTCGATTGCACGCCAACGATCTCGGTCTTCAGGCCGAGCAGGTCGCGCGCCATGATGCAGCCGCAGATGCCGGAGCCCTGCCCGATCGGCACATAGAGGACATCGAGGTCGGACACTGCGCGGAACAATTCGAGAGCGTAGGTCGCAACGCCAAGAACGAGATCCGGGTGGAACGAGGGCACCATGTGGAGCCCGGCGAACTGCGCCCGGCGTTCGGCTTCCTCGCGTGCCGCCTGAAAGTCCTCGCCGTGCTCGACGAGTTCGGCACCAAAGGCCGTCATCGCGCGGTTCTTCTCGACCGAGTTGCCGCGTGGCACATAGATCACCGCGGGCACGCCGTGGCGACTCGCGGCAAAGGCGAGGCTCTGACCGTGATTGCCGCGCGTCGCCGAGATGATCCCCGATGTCTTCGGTCGCTCGCGCTTCAGCCGTTCGAGATAGACGAGGCCGCCGCGCACCTTGAAGGCGCCGATCGGCGTGTGGTTCTCGTGCTTGACCACGACCTCGGTGCCGAGCCGACCTGCGAGCAACGGCCAGGCATGCGCCGGCGTTGCCGGCACCGCCTGCCCCACGATCGCATGTGCGCGCTCGAGGCTCCCTCCAGGTCGAACATGGCTTCACACCAGCGCCTTGCCGCCGGCGAACGCCTTCGCGGTCGCCTCGTCATTGGCCTGCTCCGGCAACAGCATCTCGTTATGCGCCTTGCCGGACGGAATCATCGGGAAGCAGTTTTCGAGCGCCGCGACGCGGCAGTCGAACAGCACCGGCCGCTTGACCGAGATCATCTCCTTGATGGCGCCGTCGAGATCGCCGGGCTTGTGCACCTGAAGGCCGACGGCGCCATAGGCTTCGGCGAGCTTGACGAAATCCGGCAGCGCCTCCGAATAGGAATGCGACAGCCGGTTGCCGTGCAGAAGCTGCTGCCACTGCCGCACCATGCCCATGTACTGGTTGTTCAGGATGAAGATCTTGATCGGCAGCTCGTACTGCACCGCCGTCGACATCTCCTGCATCGTCATCTGCACCGAGGCATCGCCTGCGATGTCGATGACGAGACTGTCGGGATGAGCCACCTGCACGCCGACCGCGGCCGGCAGGCCGTAGCCCATGGTGCCGAGACCGCCCGACGTCATCCAGCGATGCGGCTCCTCGAAGCCGTAGAATTGCGCCGCCCACATCTGGTGCTGGCCGACCTCGGTCGTGATGTAGGTGTCCCTGCCGCGCGTGGCTTCGAACAGGCTCTGGATCGCATGCTGCGGCAGGATGACGTCGTTGCTCTTCTTGTAGTAGAGCGAGTTGCGGCCGCGCCATTGCGCGATCTGCTGCCACCAGCTCTTGATGTCCGGCCTCTTCGCCTCCGCCTTGAACACCTGCAGGATGTCGCCGAGGATGTTGGCGCAGTCGCCGATGATCGGCACGTCGACGCGGATGTTCTTGTTGATCGAGGACGGGTCGATGTCGATGTGGATCTTCTTCGAATTGGGGGAGAACGCATCGACGCGGCCCGTGATACGGTCGTCAAAGCGCGCGCCGACGCACAGCATGACGTCGCAATCATGCATCGTCATGTTGGCCTCGTAGGTGCCGTGCATGCCGAGCATGCCGAGCCAGTTCTTGCCCGACGCAGGATAGGCGCCGAGACCCATCAGGGTCGAAGTGATCGGGAAGCCGGTGACCTCGACCAGTTCGCGCAACAGCCTGGTCGCCTCGGGGCCGGAATTGATGACGCCGCCGCCGCTGTAGATCACGGGACGCTTGGCATTCGTGAGCAGCGCCACCGCCTTGCGGATCTGCGCCGCATCGCCCTTCACGCGCGGCGCGTAGGAGCGGTGCACGTCGGATTTGCGCGGCGGATGATAGGTGCCGGTCGCGAACTGCACGTCCTTGGGGACGTCGACCAGCACCGGGCCGGGACGGCCGGAGGTCGCGACGTAAAAGGCCTCGTGCAGAACTTTCGCGAGATCGTTGACGTCGCGCACCAGCCAGTTGTGCTTGGTGCAGGGACGCGTGATGCCGACCGTGTCGCATTCCTGGAACGCGTCGTTGCCGATCAGATGCGTCGGCACCTGGCCCGAAATGCAGACCAGCGGGATCGAGTCCATCAGCGCATCGGTCAGCGGCGTCACCATGTTGGTGGCGCCGGGGCCGGAGGTCACCAGCGCGACGCCCGGCTTGCCGGTCGAGCGGGCATAGCCCTCGGCGGCGTGGCCCGCACCCTGCTCGTGGCGGACCAGGATGTGCTGGACTTGGCTCTGCTGGAAGATCTCGTCATAGATCGGAAGCACGGCGCCGCCGGGATAGCCGAAAATGTCGGTCACGCCGTGATCGATGAGCGCGCGCACGATCATCGCGGCGCCGGTCATCTGGTTCGGATCGTGGCTCTTGTCGCTCATTGGCTTGCTCCGGATGCGCTGTTGTCAGCGGCTTCGTTCGTGTCGGGTTCGGGAAATAAAAAAGGCCCCGAAGAGGGCCCATGCACACCGCCTGTCTTGTGGATGGCAGCTAGCCATCCCCGGCGGTGTGCCTGGGTACGACGGCGATAAGGAGTTTGGCAATAATGTTACGCATGGCAGGCGCTCGGCTTCCCAAAGGTTGCGCGAACATAGCGGCCAAAGCCTGGATGTCAAGGCAAGGCGGCCGTCCCCGCGCGATTTTGGCAGTGTAGCGGTGTTCCCCAGGTTCGGCGAGAGGTAAATTGGGGAACCCGGATGGAAAAATGCGTCAGCCGCGGGCGCGGACCGCGGTGACGATCGCAGCGCCCCATCCCCTCGCCTGCTCCGGCCGCACCCATTCGAACTCCGGCAATTGATGCCGGAACCAGGTGAATTGCCGCTTGGCATAATGGCGGGTGTCGGCGCGGCCGATGGCGGCGGCCTGCTCCAGGCTGAGCTCACCGCGCAAGTGCCGAATCAGGGCGGGCACGCCATGAGCCTTCATCGCCGGCAGCAGCGGATCGAGCTGTCTGGCGGCAAGCCGCTCGACCTCCTCCAACGCGCCGGCGGCCAGCATGGCGTCGAACCGGGCGTCGATCCGAGCGTAGAGCGCGTCGCGCTCGGGCGCGAGAAACACTGCGCGAAAACTGCCGCTCGGCAGCAGCGGAGGCTGGCCTTCCCGGTGCCAGTCGAGCAGCGAGCGGCCGGTCGCCTCGACCACTTCGAGCGCACGCGCGATCCGGGTGCGATCGCGCAGGTTCAATCGCTCGGCGGCATGCGGATCGCGACGCGCCAATTCCGCATGCAGCGCCTCCGCACCGTTCCGTTCCAGCCGCGCGCGCACGTCCTCACGCACCTCGGCGGGAATTGGCGGCACCACGGAGAGCCCGGCCGTCAGCGCTTTGAAATAGAGCCCGGTGCCGCCGACGAAGATCGGCAGGCGGCCTTGCGCGCGCGCCTCGTCGAGCGCCTTTGCCGCGTCGGCCACCCAGGCGCCGGCCGAGAAATTCACGGCTGCATCGACATGGCCGTAGAGACGGTGCGGAGCGCGGGCCTCCTCATCCTGTGTTGGCCGTGCCGTGATGATGCGCAGGTCGCGGTAGACCTGCATGGAATCGGCATTGACGACGATACCGCCGCTGGCGAGCGCGAGCTGCAGCGCCAGCGCCGACTTGCCGCTGGCGGTCGGGCCTGCGATAAGCACGGCCTCGCCAACAGGCCTTGTGCCGACTTGCTCCTCGCTCACGAAAACCTCAAATGTCCCTCGTCGCCACGCTGATCTGCAACCCCGACAATCCCGCGCTCGATACGACCATCGTCGACGGCGCCCGCGCCGTGCTGCCGCAGGCAGCGCCCGCGCACTGGCTGTTCGACGGGGTCGCGGTCGATATCCCGTTCGGCGCCGACAGTAACCTCGAAGCCGACCGCCTGGCCATCGAGCAGCGGCTCCGCGAGCTTCGCGGCGACCTGCCCATCGACATCGTCGTGCAACCTGTTGGCTTCAGGCGCAAGAAGCTTTTTCTCGCCGACATGGATTCCACCATGATCGGGCAGGAATGCATCGACGAGCTCGCCGATTTCGTCGGGGTGAAGGCGCATGTGGCCGCCATCACCGAGCGCGCCATGCGCGGCGAGATCGAGTTCGAGCCGGCGCTGCGCGAGCGCGTCGCGCTGCTGAAGGACCTGCCCGCCAGTGCGGTCGACGAGGTGCTGGCCAAGCGCATCACCCTGACCCCGGGCGGGCGCGAGCTGGTCGCCACGATGCGCAAGCACGGCGCCTATACCTGCCTCGTCTCCGGCGGCTTCACGCTGTTCACGACCGCGGTTGCCGCCAAGATCGGCTTTCAGGAAAACCGCGCCAACGAGCTCGTCGTGCGCGACGGCAAGTTCACCGGCGAGGTGAGGGAGCCGATTCTGGGGCGCGCGGCCAAGCTCGCCACGCTGGTCGATCTGATGGAATCGTTCGATCTCGACGACATCGACTCGGTCGTGGTCGGCGACGGCGCCAACGACCTCGCGATGATCCAGGCGGCCGGGCTCGGCGTCGCCTATCACGCCAAGCCGGCCGTCGCGGCGGCGGCAGCCGCGCGGATCGACCACGGCGATCTCACCGCGCTGCTCTATGCGCAGGGGTACCGGCGGGACGAGTTCGTGGAGGGATAGTCTCTCGCCGCACGCACGGCCGCCGTAGGGTGGGCAAAGGCGCGTTAGCGCCGTGCCCACGATCTTTCTCCGACGGCGACAGGTGGTGGGCACGCTACGCTTTGCCCACCCGACGCCACCGGCCCCGCGATTTACTGCACGCTCAGCGCCACAAACCGCAGCTCGCCCTCGGCGTTGGAGACCAGCAGCAGCACCGACTTCTTGCCGTCCTTCTTGAGCTGATCGACCCGCTTCTGGATGTCGGCGCCGCTCGAGACCGCTTCCTGCGCGACCTCGACGATGACGTCGCCGGCCGAGAGGCGCTTCTCCGCGGCGTCGGAATTGGCGTCGACATTGGTGACGACCACGCCCTTGACGCTGTCCTTGATCTTGTAGCGCGTGCGCAGATCCTTGTTCAGCGCGGCGAGATCGAGGCCGAGCGCCTTCTGAGTCACCGGCTTCTCGGGGGCCGGCTCGTCGGTCTTCACCGCGGCCTGCACCTTTTCGGGATCCTGGAGGCGGCCGAGCGTGACTTTCTTGGTCTGCTCCTGGCCCTTGCGGATGATGACGACGTCGACCTCCTTGCCGACCGCCGTGTCGGCGACGACGCGCGAAAGATCCTTCGGATCCTTCACGTCCTTGCCGTCGAACCTGACGACGACGTCGCCGGGTTCGATGCCCGCGGGCTTGGCCGGGCCCTTGTCGTCGATGCCGGCGACCAGCGCGCCGCGCGCGGGCTTGATGTTGAGGCTCTCGGCGATCTCATCGGTGACGCTCTGGATGCGCACGCCGAGCCAGCCGCGGCGCAACTCGCCGAACTGGCGCAGTTGATCGACGACGCCCACGACCGTCTTCGAGGGCACGGCGAAGCCGATGCCGATCGAGCCGCCGGAGGGCGAGATGATCAGCGTGTTGACGCCGATGACGTCGCCGTCGAGGTTGAACAGCGGACCGCCGGAATTGCCCCGGTTGATGGAGGCGTCGGTCTGGATGTAGCTGTCGTAGGGCCCTGAGGAGATGTCGCGATTCTTCGCCGAAACGATGCCGGCGGTGACCGTGCCTCCCAGGCTGAAGGGATTGCCGATCGCGACCACCCAGTCGCCGAGGCGAAGCTTGTCGCTGTCGCCGAACTTCACCGCGACGAGGGGCTTCGGCGGCTTGATCTTGAGCACGGCGAGATCGGTCTTCTTGTCGACGCCGACCAGCTCGGCCTTGATCTTGGTGCCGTCGTTGAGGATGACGTGGATCTCGTCGGCATCCGCGATGACGTGATTGTTGGTGACGACGACGCCCGCCGTGTCGATGATGAAGCCGGATCCGAGCGAGTTGGTCTTCTTCGAGCGCTGCCGCTGTCGCCGCCCTTGCTGCCGCCGCCGGGGCCCCTGCGGTTCTTGAAGAAATCGTCAAAGAACTCCTCGAAGGGCGAGCCGGGCGGCAATTGCGGCATGGTGTTGCTGCCGCTGCCGCCGCCCTTGGCTTCCACGGTCTGCGAGGTCGAGATGTTGACGACCGCGTCGATCACCTTCTCGGCGACGTCGGCGATGCCATCCGGTCCGCGCGCCTCGGCCGGTGTGCCGAACGCACTGAAAGCACTGACGACGAGCGCGGCCAGCCCTAAACGCAAGCGGGTCGGGGCAATGGTGGCAGCGGGCATTGGTATCTCCAGAGAAAAGGATTCGGTCCAGACTGCGCTCGAACGGGGGGATGGCGCAAGCACGGAGCTTAACGGGCCTCAAGAGCCCGATAATACGGCGAAAACCGGTCCTTCGGCTTCACTTTGGCGTTGGTGGCGAGGTCTAGACCGGACGCCGCATAACCCAGATCAGGACCAGGCCGACCACGGCCGAGCCGATCCCGACCGCCCGCAGGATGTTATCCGGCGTGGCGATGGCGCTCTTCATGGCCTTGCGCATCCAGTTTGGACTCGCCGCAAACATCAGGCCCTCCAGCACGAACAGGATGCCCAAGCCGATGAGGAAGTCGGCGAACGCAATGGACCTCATCGGATTGGAACCTCCCGTTGTGCTGTTCTTGTCTGGACGAAGGGCGGCCGGACCTGCCGCCCCTGTCTCGCTTACGGCTTCGCCGGCGTATCGGTTGCCATCTTGCCGGACGGGTTGCTGAAGTACCGGAAGAAATCCGTGTCCGGCCGCAACAGGAAGCGGGTGTCGCTGGAACGCAGCCCGTTCTCGTAGGCGGACATCGACCGGTAGAAGGTGAAGAAGTCGGCGTCCTTGCTGTAGGCTTCCGCGAACAGGCGGTTGCGCTCGGCATCGCCCGCGCCCCGGGTCTGCTCGGCCTGCGAGTTGGCTTCTGCGACGATCACGGTCGCCTCGCGATCGGCCTTGGACTTGATCTCCTGGGCCTTCTGGCCGCCTTGAGCGCGGAACTCGGCCGCTTCGCGCTCGCGCTCGGTCTTCATCCGCTGATAGACCGCCTGGCTGTTCTGCTCCGGCAGATCGGCGCGGCGGATCCGGACGTCGACGACCTCGATGCCGTAGCCCTCGGCCTCGCGGTCAAGCTGCTCCCGGATACGCTGCATCAGCTTCTCGCGGTCGTCACGCACCACGTTGATGAAGGTGACCTCGCCGAGCACACGGCGCAGCGCCGCGTTCAAGAGCGTGGTGAGCTGGACGTTGGCAGCCTGGATCGAGCCGATGCTCTGATAGAAGCGCAACGCATTCTCGATCCGGTAGCGCGCGAAGGCATCGACCACGAGCCGCTTCTGGTCGGACGCAATCGCTTCCTGCGACGGGTTTTCCAGGTCGAGGATCCGCTTGTCGATGTTGATCACCGAATTCCACGGCGCCTTGAAATGCAGGCCGGGCGCGGTGACGACGTCGACGGGCCGGCCGAACTGGAGCACGATGGTCTGCTCGGTCTGTTGCACCGTGAACAGCGACATGTAGCCGACGATCACGACGAGCAGGAGTCCAAGCAGCGTGACCATACCTGTGACCGGAGATCTCATCGGTTGCCTCCGCTCGACTGCGGACCGGTGGCAGGCGGCCGCTTGGTCGTCAATTCGCCAAGGGGCAGATAGGGCACGACGCCCTGACCCGAGGCGCCGCCGCCGTCGAAAATGAGCTTGTCCGCGCCACCGAGCACGCGCTCCATGGTCTCCAGATAGATCCGTTCACGCGTCACGTCGGGCGCCTTCTTGTATTCCTCGTAAACGTTGAGGAAGCGCGCGCTCTGGCCCTTGGCCTCGGCGACCGCCTGCTCCTTGTAACCTTCGGCAGCCTGCAGGATCTGCGCGGCACGGCCGCGCGCCTGCGGGATAACCTGATTGGCGTAGGTCTGCGCCTCGTTCTGCAACTGCTCCTGGTTGGCGCGCGCCGCCTGGACGTCGCGGAAGGCGTCGATTACCTGCGCCGGCGGATCGACCTTCTGCATCTGCACCTGGCTGATCTGGATGCCGGCGCCGTAGCTGTCCAGAGTCTTCTGGATCAGCTCGTGCACGTTCTGCTCGGTGACGTTCCGCGCACCGGTCAGGATCGGCTGGATCTGCGAGCGGCCGATCACCTCGCGCATCGCGCTCTCGGCGACCGCCTTCACCGTGCCTTCGGGATTCTGGATGTTGAAGAGGAAGTCACCGACGCCATCGGGCTTGATGCGCCACAGCACGGTGAAATCGACGTCCACGATGTTCTCGTCGCCCGTCAGCATCAGGCTCTCTTCCGGCACGTCACGGATGGAGCGGCCGCGCCGCGCCGGATCGTCGATCAGCGTCATGCCGATCGAGATGGTGTTGACGCGCAGCGCCTTGGGCAGCAGCACGGTCTCGATCGGATAAGGCAGATGATAGTTCAGGCCCGGCTGCACGGTGCGGACATGCTTGCCGAAGCGCAGCACGACGCCGAGCTCTTCGGACTGCACGCGGAAGAAGCCCGACAGCAGCCAGAACGCGATGATGAGCAGGACGATCAGCGTGATGCCGATGCCGGAGAAATAGCCGCCCGGCATGATCTGCTGGAGGCGGTCCTGGCCGCGCCGCAGAAGGTCTTCCAGATCCGGCGGCCTCGGCCCGACCGGTTGCGGGCCTGAGCCCCACGGTCCCTTTGGACCCGAGCCCCATGGGCCACCGCCCTGATTCTTCCACGGCATTCGACGCTCTCCTCGGCAGGGTGGAATTGCCCCCGCCCGCTTTGTCCGGTCCGGCTTTATAGGGGACAGGCAGGCCCCTTACAACGCGGCCCTGACCGTCTTTCGAGCTATGCTCGGGCACGAAAATGTCAATGTAAACATTGACGAAAGCGGTTAATGGCCGCGCCGCCGACGATATGTCACATAGGAGAAGTCGGCGCTGTCGTTGGGACCGGCAGGATGACGGATACGCTCAACCTCGTCCCATTCCCCCTTGGCGATGTCGAAATGCGTATCCCCTTGAGGCCGGGCGTGGACTTCGGTGATTTCGAGGCGATCGGCGCGATCGAGCCATTGCCGGAAGATCTCGGCGCCGCCGATTACCGCGATGGCAGTGGCCGAACGCCGCAGGGCATCCCCGCGCGCAACCGCGCCGGCATCGGCCGCGGATGTCGTGACGATGGCCCCGTCGGCACGATAAGCCGGATCGCGCGTGATCACGATGTTGGTGCGGCCCGGCAGCGGACGGCGGGGCAGCGATTCGAAGGTCTTGCGGCCCATGATCACGGGCTTGCCGATGGTCAGCGCCTTGAATCGCGCCATGTCGGATTTCAATCGCCACGGCATCGCATTGCCCGCGCCGATGACGCCGTTCTCCGCGATCGCGACGACGAACACGATCTCCATCAGGCAGAGCTCCCGGCAAGCCGCGTCAGCGCCGGCCCGGTGACACGGCATAGCGTCCAGTCGTCCATCATGACGGCACCGAGCGATTTGTAGAACGCAATCGACGGCGCGTTCCAGTCGAGCACCGCCCATTGCAGGCGCGCCCAGCCGTTGTCGACGCATTCCTTCGCGAGATAGACCAGCAGCGCCTTGCCGAGCCCCCTGCCCCGATGCGACGGCCGCACGTAGAGATCTTCGAGATAGATGCCGTGGCGACCGCTGAAGGTGGAGAAATTCGTGAACCAGACCGCGAAGCCGACGGCCTCACCATTCCATTCGGCGATCGCGCAATAGAGTTGCGGTCTCTCGCCGAACAGCGCGTCAGCGACGTCGGTCTCGGTCGCCTCGACCTCGTGCGAGAGCTTCTCGTACTCGGCGAGCTCGCGGATGAAGGAGAGGACGAGCCCCGCTTCTCCGGGCTGCGCACGGCGGATGGTCAACGACATCTGCGTCAGACCGCGACTTCCGCCTTGATGTGCGGATACGGGTCGTAGCCGACGAGCTCGAAATCCTCGAAGCGGAAGGAGAAGATGTCCTTTACCTCGGGATTGATCCGCATCGCCGGCAGCGCACGCGGCGCGCGGCTGAGCTGGAGCTTTGCCTGCTCCAGATGGTTGGAATAGAGATGGGCGTCGCCGAACGAATGCACGAAGTCACCGGGCTTCAGGCCGGTGACTTGCGCCACCATCATGGTGAGCAGCGAATAGGAGGCGATGTTGAAGGGCACGCCGAGGAAGACGTCGGCCGAACGCTGGTAGAGCTGGCACGACAGCTTGCCATTGGCGACATAGAACTGGAACAGGCAATGGCACGGCGGCAGCGCCATCTTGTCGACTTCGGCCGGATTCCACGCCGAGACGATCAGGCGGCGCGAGTCCGGATTGCGCTTGATCATGTCGACCACGTTCGCGATCTGATCGATGCTGCGGCCGTCGGGCGCGGGCCAGGAGCGCCATTGATGGCCGTAGACCGGGCCGAGATCGCCATTGGCATCCGCCCACTCGTCCCAGATCGTGACGCCGTTGTCGCGCAGATATTTGACGTTGGTGTCGCCCTTCAGGAACCACAACAGCTCATGCACGATCGCCTTCAGCGGCAGCCGCTTGGTCGTCAGCATCGGGAAGCCGGCCGACAGATTGAAGCGCATCTGATGGCCGAACACCGAGAACGTGCCGGTTCCGGTTCGGTCGGTCTTCTCCGCGCCGTCTGAAAGAATCCGCTCGAGCAGGTCCTGATACTGGTGCATGTGCGACTGTGCCTTTGGGAAGGCGGCGAACTTAGCGGCCGCCCCCGCGCTGCAACAGCGGCGATTCGCTGTCCGCACCGATTATACCCGGAAAAGTGAGCGTTTCCGGCGCAAACAACAAGGGGCGGAACCCGGCGTTCCGCCCCTCTCCTATAGGCCTGATAGTATTGCCTAAGTTGCCGGCTTGAGCACCGGGGTCCACTTCGCGATCTCGTTCTTGACGAGGGTGGCCAGCGCCTCCGGCGTCCGCTCCGCAGCGGTGGGGATGACGCTGCCGAGCTCGAGCAGGCGCTTCTTCACGGTCTCGTCGTCGAGCGCTTTGCTGGCCGCAGCGTTCAGGCTGGCCACGATCGCGGCCGACGTGCCCTTGGGCGCGAACATCGCGTTCCAGGCCTGGGCCTGGAATTTCGGCAGGCCGGCTTCCGCCGTGGTCGGCACGTTCGGCAGCGACGGATTGCGCTGCGGTGTTGCGATCGCATAGGCCTTGATGGTGCCGGCGTTGATCTGCGGCACGGCGTTGACGATCTGGTCGCACATGTAGTCGACCTGCCCCGCCACCAGCGCGTTCATCGCAGGTCCAGTGCCGCTGAAGGGCACGCTGACCGGCTTGACGTCGAGGATCGAGTGCAGGAGCTCGCACGAGACGTGCGAGACCGAGCCGACGCCGGCATGCGCCGCGTTCACCTTCTCGGCATTGGCCTTCACGTAGGTCACGAACTCGTTCAGGTCCTTGGGCGGGAAATCCTTGCGCGCCAGGATCAGGATCGGCGTGCCCGCCAGCAGCGCGATCGGCTCGAAATCCTTCTCGGGATGATAGGCGAGCTTCGGATAGAGCGGCACCGAGGCGGCATGCGTGCCCATATGCCCGGTGATCAGCGTATAGCCGTCATTGGTCGCGCGCGCGGCCCGCGTGGTCGCGGTGGTGCCGCCGGCGCCGACCACGTTTTCGATGATGATGCTCTGTCCGAGCGTTTGCGCCATGTGTCCGGTGACGATGCGCGCGACGACGTCGGTCGGACCGCCGGCCGCGAACGGCACGATCATGGTGATGCTGCGCGTCGGATAGGTCTGGGCCTTTGCCGGTGCGACAAAGGCGCATAGCGAGGCGAGTGCTGCGGCGCATGTGCCCGAAATCAGCGTGCGAATGGTAGTCATATCGGTCCCCCGGGACAAACTAATGCCGGCCACAAGGGCCCACATTTTCATTTCACGAAGCCGTCACACAAGTCGATTCGACTTCCGAATGCGGCGTGCCGACGCAGGTGCGCTGCGCCGACGCAGGTGCGGTGCTCAGTTCTCGGATTCGGTGAACACCTCGTCGCGCTTCGATCGCAACGAAGGCAGCACGGTAAGGACGAGGAGGCCCGCCGCGACCGCCAGCAGCACAGCCGACAACGGACGCGTCAGGAACACGCTCCAGTCGCCGCGCGAGATCAGCAGCGCACGGCGCAGGTTCTCCTCCATCAACGGTCCCAGCACCATGCCGAGCAGCAGAGGTGCCGGCTCGAAATCGTGCTTGATCAGCCAGTAGCCGACCAGACCGAACACGCCGGCGAGGATGACGTCGACCGGCGCGTTGTTCACCGAATAGATGCCGATCGCGCAGAAGATCACGATCGAGGGGAACATCAGCCGATAGGGCACCCGCAGCAGCCGCACCCAGATTCCGACCAGCGGCAGGTTGATGATGATCAGCATCAGATTGCCGATCCACATCGAGGCGATCATGCCCCAGACGAGATCCGGCTGCTTCTGCATCACCTGCGGGCCCGGCACGATGCCGTGGATGGTCATCGCGCCCACCATCAGCGCCATCACCGCGTTCGGCGGGATGCCGAGCGTGAGCAGCGGAATGAAGGAGGTCTGCGCGGCGGCGTTGTTGGCGCTCTCCGGCCCCGCCACGCCCTCGATCGCGCCGCGGCCAAACCGCGACGGATCCCTGGCGAGCTTCTTTTCGAGCGTATAGGCGCCGAAGGATGCAATCGTCGCGCCGCCGCCGGGCAGGATGCCGAGGATCGAGCCGAGCACGGTGCCGCGCAGGATCGCGGGCGTCGAGTCGATCAGATCCTTCTTGGTCGGCATCAGGCCGGTGATCTTCTGCTGCACGAGGTCGCGGCTCATCTCGGCGCCGGCGTCGAGATTGCGGATGATCTCCGCGAAGCCGAATACGCCCATCGCCACCGTCGCAAAGCCGAGGCCGTCGGCGAGCTCCGGAATGTTGAAGGCCATACGGGAGGCGCCGGTTTCGATGTCCGAGCCGACCATCGACAACAACAGGCCGAACACGATCATCGCGATCGCCTTCAGCACCGAGCCCTTGGCCAGCACGACCGCAAAGATGAGGCCGAGCACCATCAGCGAGAAATATTCAGCCGGACCGAACGCCAGGGCGAGCTTGGTCAGCGGCGCGCCGAGCACGGCGATGAGCACGGTCGCGACGCAGCCGGCGAAGAACGAGCCGATCGCGGCGATCGCCAGCGCCGGGCCGGCACGGCCCTGCTTGGCCATCTGATGACCGTCGATGGCGGTCACCACCGATGTCGCCTCGCCTGGAATATTGACGAGGATCGACGTGGTCGAGCCGCCATATTGCGCACCGTAATAGATGCCGGCCAGCATGATCAGCGCGCCGACCGGCGGCAGTCCGAAGGTGATCGGCAGCAGCATCGCGACGGTCGCGATGGTGCCGATGCCCGGGAGCACGCCGACCAGCGTTCCGACGAGAGCGCCGATCAGGCACATCAAGAGATTGATCGGGGAGAACGCGACGGCGAAGCCGTGAGCGAGGTTGGCAAAGATATCCATCACGCCCTCACTGGATCAGGAAACGCGGGTACATCGGCATCGGCAGCCCGAGCACGTATGGAAACAGGATTGCACAGCCGATCGTCAGGCAGGCTCCGACGATCACCGCTTCCAGCCACCGCGTCTCCTGCGAGCCCGCCGCTGCGATCATGAAGCTCGTGAAGGCCGTGACCACGAGGCCAAGAGACCGGATCGACAGGGCGAAAAAGAGGATCGCGGCGACCACGAACAGCGGTCCCCGCCAGGAATAATGGGCCATCGCCGGCCCATTGGTCAGAAGGCCGGTCAGGGCGATGGCCGCGGACAAGGCAACCAGCAATCCGCCGAACATGCGCGGCGCGGTGCCGGCGCCGAAGGAGAAGCCCCGCATGCCCTGCAGATCGCTTCCCGCCCACAGCGCGAACAGGGCAACCGCCATCAGGACGACGCCGCCGACATAATCCTGCGCCGACCGTACCGTCATGAACAGCGTCAGGATCGCTACGACCAGCAGCGGATAGGAATAGATCAGGGCCAGCAGGACCTCGGACGACATCTTCTTGGTGCCGCCGCCGAACGATCCGAAAATCGCACTGGGCGCGCCTGCGAGCAGCGCCGTCACGTGACTCGTGACCACCGTCCCCGGGCCGCGGCCGGTGCCCCAGCCGAAGATCGTCCCGATCGACCAGATCAATTCGAATATCTGCGGCGCAATCGCCAGCAGACAAAAGCCAAGCGCCAACCGGGTATTTCGGCTGGCTGTCGCTGAGTGGCCCATCGTGTCGGCCATGCCTGTCTCCTCCGCGACCCGTAAGTCACGAGCACTGTTGTTCTAAATCGGCTGGAACTGGATCCCCCGCCCGGAACACTGCCTAGCGATTTTCATGACACAATGCCAGCAAAACCCAACAGCCCGCCGGCAAGCAACAGCCACAGTGGATTGATGCGCGAGATGGATGCGATCACCGCAACCATTGCGGTCAGAAGCAGTGCAGCAATCGTGCGATCGGTCGACTGGGCCAGGATCAGGGCACTCGCCGCCATCAATCCGATCGAGAGCGGAACCAGTGCAGCTTGTATCAAGCCAGGCCAGCGCGACTGGCTGGGCCGATTCAGGAGCCGGCTTACATAATAGGCAAGCAGCGCCGTCGGCAGGCACATCGCCAGCGTCGCCGCCAGCGCGCCGGGGATGCCGGCGACGGCATAGCCGATTAACGTCACGATA
Source organism: Bradyrhizobium dasycarpum (assembly GCF_042019905.1). NCBI lineage: Bacteria > Pseudomonadati > Pseudomonadota > Alphaproteobacteria > Hyphomicrobiales > Nitrobacteraceae > Bradyrhizobium > Bradyrhizobium dasycarpum. The sequence goes on along the minus strand of NZ_CP169574.1, from coordinate 6,544,791 downwards.
AGAACGTTCGGACCCGGCGAGAGCTGTGCGATCGCATAGGCATCGGTGAACTGCTTGTCGGTCATCCAGTGATTCACCTCGACCGCGATGCGATGCATCTCGGGCACCGCCGCCGCGGCGCCGCCGACTGCGAACAGCGACATCAATCCGAAGGTGACGATCAGGGCCCAGATCGGATTGTCGGCGTTCATGCTGCTACTTTCCGCCGCAGGAAATAAGTGACGCCGATGCTCACGGGGATCGCGACCAGCAGCACCGCCTGAAGCGGCAGGCGGAGCACGCCGATGGCGAGGAACACGCCGAGCATCAGGATCAGCGCGAGGGTGTCCGTCCGCTTCAGCAGCGGCGTCATCATGCGGAAGACCACCGCGATCAGGAGACCGACGGCCGCGCAGGAGATGCCGGCGAGGCTGCGGCGCAGCACGTCGAGGTCGCCAACACGGGCGTAGATGATCGCGAGAACCATCATGATCAGTGTCGGCGGCAGCAGCAGCCCGGCAAAGGCGGCAACCCCGCCGGCAATGCCGCGCAGCCTCGATCCGAACACCATCGACAAATTGACGATGTTGGGCCCGGGCAGGAAATGGCAGAGTGCGAAGGTCTCGTTGAACTCGTCCGCCGTCATCCAGCGGTGCTGCTCGACGATGGCCCTCCGGGCAAACACCAGGACCCCGCCGAAACCGGCCAGCGACATCCTGGCGAAGGCCAGAAACAGTTCCAGCAGGCCGGGCGCAGGAGCGCCGGGCGCCGGCTGCTCCGGCAGTCGATCTGATGGTTGGCCGGCCGGTGCTGAATCCTCGGACATCTCAGAAGCTTAGACCGCCGGCGCCGATGCGGCCAAGATCAGGCCCCGCCTCGGCGCGGAACCTATCCAAAGAGAATTGGGCGAGGCGTGCAAAACCCCTGTTTTTCGAAACCCTTGCGCCCTATATTGGGGGTGCCGGTTCGCCGGCTATGGAAATAAACGGTCGTCGCAATAAACCATTCGGACCCGGGGGCGGTACCCGGCGCCTCCACCAAAGCCCACCAACCGGCTATCCGGAAGCGGGCTTTGGCGGGGGCGAAATAGGATCGACGAGGGCGTAAAGGGCGTACTTTTTCCCGGTATTGTTCCGCCGTTATCGGGCTACTGCAATAGTTGCCAACGACAACTTTGCTCCGGTTGCTCAGGCTGCGTAACGCAGTTTGAAAGACCATCTTAAAGTCCTAACGGGTTAAGCTCCGTTAGGCGGGGTTCGGAGGCACCTGGCAACAGAAGCCTCCACTTGCCTTTCTTTCTTCTCCGGCGGGGACTCCTGCTGACCCGTCAGGCGCGATATTGTTGCGGCTTGGCGAGTCGAGTCGGTAGGCTCCGGCTTCGGGGACGCAACAGGACCACCATGGCGACCGATCATATCCGATACGATGTGCTGGCCCGCGACGCGCTGCGCGGCGTGCTGCGGAAGGTGCTGACCGATGCCGCGGCCCATGGCCTGCCCGGCGAGCACCATTTCTTCATCACCTTCGTCTCGAAGGCCGAGGGCGTGAAGCTGTCGCCCCGGCTGCTGGCGCAATACCCGGAAGAGATGACGATCATCCTGCAGCACCAGTTCTGGGATCTGACCGTGCTCGAGGACCGCTTCGAGGTCGGCCTGTCCTTCGGCGGCATTCCGGAGCGGCTGGTGGTGCCGTTCAGCGCCATCAAGAGCTTCCTCGATCCGTCCGTGAAGTTCGGCCTCCAGTTCGACACGTCCGATGTCGCCGAGGTTGCGACGGAGACTTTGCCGGCGGCCCCTGCCGCTTCGGCCGTATCGGTGCCCGCCGCCACTGAAAAGGCGGAGACCGCGGAAGAGCCGACCCCGCCGAACCAGGGCGGCGCCGAGGTGGTGCGGCTCGATCGTTTCCGCAAGAAATGATCTAGGTTGGCTTTGCAGCCGTCGCGCCCGGCCTAACTCCCTATATAGAAGAGCACATGAAGAGGCCGCGCGGTGTTTCGCGCGGCGGAATGGATGTGCTCATGGCCAAAGCTTCCCGCTCAAAGACCGCTCCTCCCGCGACCCGCATCGAGACCGACAGTTTCGGTCCCATCGAGGTCCCTGCCGATCGCTATTGGGGCGCGCAGACCGAACGCTCGCGTCAGAATTTCCGCATCGGAACGGATCGCATGCCGATCGCGCTCGTGCACGCGCTCGGCATCGTCAAGCTTGGCGCCGCGCAGTCCAATCTGGAGCTCGGCCTGCTCGACAAGCGCCGCGCGGGTGCCGTCATCCGCGCCGCGCGCGAGGTGATCGAGGGCAAGCTGGATGACCATTTTCCGCTGGTCGTATGGCAGACCGGCTCCGGCACGCAGAGCAACATGAACCTCAACGAGGTGATCGCCAACCGCGCCAACGAACTGCTCGGCGGCGAGCTCGGCGCCAAGAAGCCGGTGCATCCGAACGACCACGTCAACATGAGCCAGTCGTCGAACGACTCGTTCCCGACCGCGATGCACATCGCGGCCGCAACCCGGATCAATGCCGATCTCATCCCCGCGCTCACCGAATTGCTGCGCGCGCTGCGCAAGAAGGAGAAGGCGTTCGCAAAGATCGTCAAGATCGGCCGCACCCACACCCAGGATGCGACGCCCCTGACGCTCGGCCAGGAGTTTTCCGGCTATGCCGCGCAGGTCGAAAGCGGCATCGCCCGGCTCAAGTCCGCGGTGAAGGAGCTTTATCCGTTGGCGCAGGGCGGCACCGCCGTCGGCACCGGCCTCAATTCGAAGCCGCGCTTTGCAAAGCTGTTCGCAAGGCACGTCGCCCGCATCACGAAACTCCCGTTCACCAGCGCCGCCAACAAGTTCGAGGCGCTGGCCTCGAACGATGCCTACGTGCTGGCGCATGGCGCCATCAATTCGGTGGCGACGGGCCTGTTCAAGATCGCCAACGACATCCGCCTGCTCGGATCCGGCCCGCGCTCTGGGCTGGGCGAGCTGATCCTGCCGGAAAACGAGCCGGGCTCGTCGATCATGCCGGGCAAGGTCAACCCGACGCAGTGCGAGGCGATGACCATGGTGTGCTGCCAGGTGTTCGGCAATCACACCGCGATCACGGTGGCCGGCAGCCAGGGCCATTTCGAACTCAACGTCTACAAGCCTGTGCTGGCCTACAACATGCTGCACTCGATCCGCCTGCTGGCGGATGCGGCGCGATCCTTCACCGAGCATTGCGTCAGCGGCATCCGCGCCGACGAGAAGCGCATCGACGAGCTGATGCAGCGCTCGCTGATGCTGGTGACGGCGCTGGCCCCGAAGATCGGCTACGACAACGCCGCCAAGGTGGCCAAGACGGCCCATGCCAACGGCACCACGTTGAAGGAGGAGGCGCTGCGGCTCGGCTTCGTCTCGGCGGACGAGTTCGATCGCCTGGTACGCCCCGAGAAGATGACCAGCCCGGGATAAATTCCGAATTCCGATAGCCATCCGTAATGATACGGACCCCCTGCGCCCAGAAATGTGCGGCTTTGGGGGTGGGATTTGATTACCGTCAATGTTCTGGCGGGACGGCATGCTACCCAGCCCTTCCGCCCCCCAACGGGGCCAAATTCATCCTTTGATGGCCCAAGGGGCTGATTGACGAGGACGAGCGAATGGCGATCAAGTCTTGTGGGGCGCAACGCGGCGCCCTGTTTCTGAATGTTTCATCCCGCCTGACGAGGATCGGATGATGGAGACGCGGCATGGGGAACGTCATCAACCTGAATCGTTTCAGGAAGCGCGCCGAGCGGGAAGCCTCGGCGAAGCAGGCGGACGCCAACCGGTCGAAGTTCGGCCGCACGAAGGCGGAACGGTCGGCGGAGGAGATGCGCGCGGACAAGGCGAAGGCGCACCTGGACCGGCATCAGATCGACCGCGAGGAGCAGCCATGAAGTCGCCCGTCGTGAAGCGGTCGATCGTCGTCGCCGGGCACAAGACCAGCGTCAGCCTGGAAGAGGCGTTCTGGAACGGCATGAAGGAGATTTCCGGCCTGCGCAACATGACGTTGTCGGAGCTGGTCGGCGAGATCGACAACAACCGCCAGCAGGGCAATCTGTCGTCGGCGATCCGTCTGTTCGTCCTGGACTACTTCAAGAGCCGGGCGATGGCCGCCCAGCCGGACAAGGTCCCGGCCCAATAGCCAGCTCTCGGGGGCGCCTTTGAGGCGCCCCGCCATCCGCGCTTTTTAAAATCACTCTAAGGTGCGGTTTCAGCGAGCGCCCGCGCTTGACCTCAATGCCTTGCGTTGAAAATACAGGGCATGACCGACACCAACGACACGCGCCCGCACATGCCGCTCGGCCTGGCCCAGCGCGGCTATTCCGGCGTCATCCAGCACCTGTCCGCTAGCCAGGCGGGCTCGGCGCTTTCCGACATCGAGCTCGAGAGCCGCCTGATCGAGCTCGGCTTCGTCGAGGGCGCCCGGGTCGAGGTGCTGCACGAGGGGCTGGTCGGGCGCGATCCGATTGCGGTGCGGGTCGACAGCATCACGATCGCGGTCCGCCGCCGCGAAGCCATGGCGGTCATCGTCGCTTAGCCTGCGGCCGGACGCCTCATCACAAGCCGTTTGCCAGGCCTTGATCCCATGGAATTACCCCTGCTGCATCTCGCCCTGGTCGGCACGCCAAACAGCGGCAAGACATCGCTGTTCAACGCCCTGACCGGCAGCCGGCAAAAGGTCGCGAACTATCCCGGCGTCACCGTCGAGCGCAAGGAAGGCTTCTTCGTCACCCCCCTGGGGCGCCAGGTCTCGGTGGTCGACCTGCCCGGCACCTACTCGCTGCGCGGCCGCAGCCCGGACGAGGAGATCACCCGCGACTTCGTGCTCGGCAAGGCCTCCGGCGAGACCGTGCCGGATCTCGTGCTGTGCGTGGCCGATTCGACCAATCTGCGGCTGACCATCCGCCTGCTGCTCGAGCTCAAGCGCACCGGACGGCCGATGGTCCTCGTGCTCAACATGTTCGACATCGCGGCCCGCCGCGGCATCACCGTCGACGTCGAGCGGCTCGCCAAGGAACTCGGCCTGCCCGTGGTCACCTCGATCGCGGTGCGCAAGGGCGGCACGGCCGAGCTCTTGAAGCTGACCGACGAGATCCCGGCGAAGCTCGCCGCCGGGGCGGAGGCGAACAGCTGGCGCGCGCTCAGCGTCGCCGAATTGCGCGCGACCCAGCGCGAGGCCGACCGCATCATCGCCGACTGCGTCAGCCTGCCTGCGAGACCCGACACCTGGACCGCGCGGATCGACGCCGTCGTGCTGCATCCCGTCGGCGGTCTCGTCGTGCTGACGCTGATCCTGTTCGTGATGTTCCAGGCGGTGTTCGCCTGGGCGCAACCGGCAATGGATCTGCTCAAGTCCGGCTTCGACGCGCTCGGCGAGCTCGTGCACACCACCCTGCCCGAGGGCCTCTTGCAGAGCTTCCTGGAGAACGGCGTGATCTCGGGCGTCGGCAGCGTCATCGTGTTCCTGCCGCAGATCATCCTGATCTTCCTGTTCATCCTGCTGCTGGAGGATTTCGGCTACATGGCGCGTGCCGCGTTCCTGATGGACCGCATCATGGGTGGCGCCGGCCTGCACGGCCGCGCCTTCATTCCGCTGTTGTCGAGCTTTGCCTGCGCCATCCCAGGCATCATGGCGACGCGCGTGATCGACAACAAGCGCGATCGGCTGACCACGATCCTGATCGCGCCGCTGATGACCTGCTCGGCGCGCATTCCGGTCTACACGCTGATCATCTCCGCCTTCATTCCGGCGAAGGAGGTCTGGGGCTTCATCAACCTGCAGGGCCTCGTGATGTTCGGCCTCTACGCCGCCGGCATCGCCAGCGCGCTGATCGTCTCGTTCCTGATCAAGTTCTTCATGCTGCGCGACTTTGCGCCGGCGCCATTCATGCTGGAGCTGCCGGACTACAAGATGCCGCGGCTGAAATCGATCGCGATCGGTATCTACACCCGCGCCAAGATGTTCCTGGTGCGCGCCGGCACCACCATCTTCTCGATGATGGTGCTGATCTGGTTCCTGGCCTCGTTCCCGCAACCGCCTGCGGGCGCCACCGGGCCCGCGATCGACTTCAGCCTGGCTGCGATGATCGGCAAGGCGCTCGAGCCGCTGCTCGCGCCCGTCGGCTTCAACTGGCAGATCGCGGTCGCGCTGATCCCGGGCATGGCGGCGCGCGAGGTCGCGGTCGCAGCGCTCGGCACCGTCTACGCGATCGAAGGCGGCCAGGAAGCGGCCGAGCAGATCGGCCAGGTGCTGGCGACGAAATGGTCGCTGGCGACTGCTCTGTCGATGCTGGCCTGGTACATCTTCGCCCCGCAATGCGCATCCACGCTGGCCGTGATCCGGCGCGAGACCGGCAGCTGGGCCTGGATGGGTGTGACCTTCACCTACATGCTGGTGCTGGCCTATGCGGCGAGCCTTTTGACGTACAACGTCGCCGTCGCGCTGGGGGCGGGATAGACCCCTGAAGCCAAAACTGAGAAAACAACCCCATGCACAGTAGACGGGGTCAGTGAAATCAATGGCTTGAGTCGGGCGCGAAAACCATCTGACCGAGAACTCCGCACCCGTTGCTCCGTCGGCCAAAACAGGGGCATGATGTCATCATCGACCGCAACGACAGCGGCATGAGCGACGACACGCCACCGAAGCGGCGACCTGTCTCCATGAACCGTTTCAGCACCGACCGACTGACCGCCGAGAGGCTGAACGAAAGCCACCTCGCCGACCTCGTCGCGCTGCATCTCGATCCCGATGTCGCCCGCTATATCGGCGGCGTCCGTTCGGCGGAAACGACGAAGGCTTACCTCGATGTCAACATGGCGCATTGGGACCAGCGCGGCTTCGGCCTCTGGGCGCTGCACACGAAAGACGGAGCATTCGCCGGACGCGCTGGCCTCCGGCACATCATGGTGGACGACATCGACGAGATCGAGATTGCCTATGCGTTCACGCGCAGCCTCTGGGGCCGGGGATTTGCGGCCGAGGCCGCGACCGCGATGACGCGCATCGGCCTCTCCGAGCTCGCCCTGCCATCCCTTATCGGCATCGTGAACATCGCAAACGGCGCCTCGCGCCGCGTGCTGGAGAAATCGAACTACCTGCTCGAGGCGGAGCACGAACCGCCATGGCAACGACGTCGTGATCTACCGCAATTACCGCCGAACGCTGCAATGACACGATTGGAGCACGTTGACCGGCGGGACTATGTTCAATTTTGAACCGAGTGGGCCGCAGCGGTCGGCACCTGCCCACAGCCCGCCAAGCCCCGGTGGCCGGGAACCGGGGTGCTGCTGAAGAGTTCCTCGTACGGGCCTTCTTTGGTCCCGGCTCCAGCCTGTCGATGCTGGGGGCCTAGCGCTCTTCCGACATGTGCTGAGGGGGTTCAATGACTGATCCATCAGGGGCTGCTTCGGCCAGTGCCCTCAAGGATTTGCCGAGAATTTCAACGGGCAGCGAAGGTCTGGACGACATCCTGGGCGGCGGCCTGGACCCCAACCGGATGTATCTCTACGAGGGACGTCCGGGCACCGGCAAGACCACGATCGCGCTGCAATTCCTTCTCCGGGGCGCGCGCGACGGCGAACGTGTGCTCTATATCTCCCTCTCCGAGACGAGGCGGGAGCTCGAGCTTGTCGCGCATCGGCACGGCTGGTCTCTGCAAGGCGTTGACATCTTCGAGCTGGTCCCGCCGGAGACGACACTCGACCCCGATCGGGAGCTCACGGTCTTCCATCCTGCCGAGATGGAGCTCAGCGAAACGACCGGCCTCATCTTCAAGGAGGTCGAGCGGCTCAATCCCACCCGCGTCGTGCTCGACAGCCTGTCCGAGCTGCGCCTGCTGGCCCAGAACCCGCTCCGCTACCGGCGCCAGGTGCTGGCCTTGAAGCACTTCTTCACCAACCGCAATTGCACCGTCGTGCTGCTCGACGATCTGTCCTCCTCCCAGGACGATCTGCAGCTGCATTCGATCGCACACGGCGTCGTCATGCTCGAGCAACTCGCGATCGACTACGGCGCGGAGCGGCGCCGGCTTCGCGTGATCAAGATGCGCGGCATTCGATTTCGCGGCGGATACCACGATTTTACGATCTCACAAGGCGGCTTGCGGATCTTCCCGCGGCTCGTCGCGGCCGAACATCACAAGACGTTTCCCGGCAATTTCGTCTCCAGCGGCAACGCGGAGCTCGATCAGCTGCTGGGAGGCGGGCTCGAGCGCGGTACCAACGCGCTTCTCCTCGGATCCGCCGGTGTCGGCAAGTCGTCGGTTGCGCTGACCTATGCCATCGCGGCGGCCGAGCGCGGCGAGCATGCAGTCTTCTTCGCCTTCGATGAGGGCCGCGGCACGGTGGAAGCACGGGCCCGGACGCTCGGTCTGCCCCTGGAGAAACATCTCAATACCGGGGTTATCCGGTTTCAACAGGTCGACCCGGCCGAATTGTCGCCCGGTGAGTTCGCGGCGACGCTGCGCCGGAGCGTCGAGGTCGACAATGCCCGCCTTGTCGTCATCGACAGCCTGAACGGTTACCTGAACGCGATGCCGGACGAGCGCTTTCTCATCCTGCAGATGCACGAACTCCTCAGCTATCTGGCGCAGCAGGGCGTGCTGACGATCCTGATCCTCGCTCAGCACGGACTCGTCGGCCCGATGGAGACGCCGCTCGACATCAGCTATTTGAGCGATGCGGTGGTGATGCTGCGCTATTTCGAATTCGGCGGCACGGTGCGGCGCGCGCTCTCCGTCGTCAAGAAGCGCAGCGGCAATCACGAGCACAGCATCCGGGAATTCCGGCTCGGCAGCAGGGGGATCAGGCTCGGTCCGCCTCTCAAGGAGTTCAGCGGCATTTTTTCCGGCAATCCCCATTACTCCGGCACGGTGTTGCCCGAAGGACCGGCCGAATGAGCAAGGAACGGGGCAACCGTGTGCTGATATTCGCTCCGATCGGCCGCGACGGACCGGCATCGGCGGAGCTTTTTCGCGGCGCGAACCTGGAGGCGGTCAATTGCCGAGGTCTGCCCGAACTCGTCACCGAGATGACAGCCGGCGTCGGAGCGGTTTTTCTGGCCGAGGAGGGATTGTTCGGCAAAGACACGGCGCCGCTCGCGCAATGGATCGCGAGCCAGCCGCCATGGTCCGACCTCCCCTTCGTCGTACTCACCAGCCATCGGGAGCAGCCGGCCGTCGTCGCCTGGAGACGCAGCATCGTCGAGCTGCTGCGTAACGTTTCGCTGCTCGAACGGCCGGTCCAGCCGATCACGCTGACCAGTGCGATTCAATCGGCAATCCGCGCCCGGCGGCGTCAATATGAAATCCGGGCCCTGCTCGAAGCGCGCGAGCAGACAGCGCAGGAGCTCGAGAAACTGGTCGTTGAGCGGACGCGAGAACTGAAAGAAGCCAACGAGCAGCTTCGCCTCGAAATGAACGAACGCACGCGCGTCGAGGAGACCCTTCGCCAGGCTCAGAAGATCGAAGCAATCGGCCAGCTCACCGGCGGCGTCGCGCACGACTTCAACAATCTGCTGATGGTGATTTCCGGCGGCCTCGACATGCTCGACCGCCAGGCAGACCCGAACCGGCGCCGGCGGCTGATGGACGGCATGATCCAGGCCGCGCAGCGCGGCGCCAGCCTGACGAGGCAGCTCCTCGCATTCTCGCGCCGGCAGAAGCTGCGGCCGGAGCCTGTCGACGTCGCTGCACAGATCGGCGGCATGCGGGAGCTGCTCGATCGCAGCCTGAGGGGGGACGTCCACGTCGAATTCGATTTCCCGGACTCGCTATGGCCGGTCGAGGTCGATCCCGGGGAGCTCGAGCTGGTCATCCTCAACCTCGCCGTCAACGCCCGCGACGCCATGCCCAACGGCGGGACCATCGTCGTGCGCGGGGAAAATCTGCCAAGCCTGAACGACGATCAGATCTCGGGCGACTATGTCCGTCTGTCCGTCGTCGACACCGGCGTCGGCATGGCTCCGGAGATCCTGTCCCGTGTATTCGAGCCGTTCTTCACGACCAAGGACGTCGGCAAGGGTTCGGGGCTCGGGCTCGCGCAGGTCCATGGATTCGCCACCCAGTCACGGGGCACGGTCCGTATCCGATCGGAGGTCGGCCGCGGCACCAGGATCGAACTGTATCTGCCGCGATCGTTCGACGTTCCTTCGAAGGAGCGGCATCTCATCGATCTCACCCGCATACGGCCGAAGAAGAACAATCATGGCCGAATCCTCCTGGTCGAAGACGACGACGAGGTTGCCGCGCTGGTCGGCGAGATGCTCGGCCAGCTCGGTTACGAGGTCACGCGCGCCGCGAGCGCCGCGGCGGCGCTCGGCGCTTTGGCCGATGGTCGCTCCGTCGACCTGATCTTTTCGGACATCATGATGCCGGGCGGCATGAATGGGGTCGAACTCGCGCGGGAAATCAAGAAGCGACGAAGTGACATCCCGGTACTGCTGACCAGCGGATACGCCGAAGCCTCGGTCCATGAAGCACAGAGGGCGGGTGTCCAGATCCTGGCGAAACCTTACCACATCGACGAGCTGGCCGCGGCATTGAGCACGGCAAAGTCGAACCTTCGGCTCAATACAGAACCCCAGCGCTCCGGGTCCTGTTGACGTCAGCCCTGATCGGGCTGTGTTCCCTCGGGCTGCGGAGCTTTACCGGAAATATCCGAGCACAAGATCGACGTCGGCGCTGCGGGCCACCGTGCCGGTCAGCTCGGCGTCGATGACGCGGCGACAGGCCTCGATCGCGGCGTGGTCGCCGAGGTCATTGGCGGCTTCGAGCACGAGCCAGGCCGCGTCCACCGAGGCCTTGTCCGGTGCTCCGCCGCCAAGATCGGCGGTGGCGGCGCTGTTAAGGTTCTTCTTGCGAACGGCGGTGCCGAATTGAGGCAACATTGCAGATACTCCCCTGTCCTTAATGTACCTGTCAGTGAACTTGGAGCTCGGGCTGTTTGCCCGCATCGGCACCCGCGCCGGTCTTGCGCGACTGGTAGAATTTCAAGATGCTGCGCGAGGTCTCGATCTTGAGCCGACCGTATTCGCGCTCGTTGTCCTGGAGCTCGCGCGCCGTGATCAGATGATCCTTGGCGCCGAGGAAGAGCAGTGACATCGTCGTGTCCCAGGCAAAGTCGAGCGCCTTGCACAAGACCAGGATCATCTCGCGATTGCGGTCCATCAGCGCGCGCTCGATCACGTCGACCGGCAGCGACGAGAGCAGCGACAGGCCGATCTGGACCTCGTCGAAGCGGTGCTGGCGGGCATAGTTCGAAATCGAATCCTGGTTGAGATTGCCTTGGCGGTATTGCGTCGTGACCACGCGCTTGGCGACGAAATAGCTGCGCGAGGACGGACCGAATTTGGACTGAAGGTCGCCGGTGACCTCGGTCACCGAACTCTGGATCTGCGCCATCATCTCGGGCCGCTCGGTCTCGGGACGGCGGCGGACGTCTTCCGAGGCCTTCGAGATCAGCTGCTGGAAGATGTGGCGCGGCACGTCCTTGCGCAGGCCGAGCTGCTCGGCGAGGATCGAATCGCCCTCGGCGCGGCGGACCATGTGCAACAGGCCCGAGCCGGAGAAGCGCGCGCCCTCGTTCTTCGCGACCGACGTCACGACCTCCTGGTTGCCGCGCTTGACCAGCACGTCGGTCACGGCCTCGCCGATCGACTTGCGCTGGGCGATCGCGAGCAGATGCGACTGGCCCTTGGTCATGGCGCTCTCGACCAGCATCCTGTCGTCGATGCGATTGGAATCGCGCAGCACGGGACCGGCGACCGCGATCTCGTCGTCGAGGGCGAGCTTCTCGATGACATTCAAGGGCGCGTGATCGCACGCCGACATCACCTCCGACAGCTGCGTTCGCGCGGCGACCTCGATCTCTTCGGCGAGCCGTCCGATCACTTCGCCGAACGTGCTGATCTCGTCGTCGCTGTAGCGGCCAGTGATCAGAATGTCGGTCGCATGCCACAACGCCTTCGCCCGGCTCTCGTCGGTGCCGCGCGCGATCGCGTCGTCCAGATCCTGCAGAAGCGATTTCGCCCCGTTCATCTCGATCACCCCAGTTCTTGGTCGTTCTCTTGCGGACCGTTGCGCCGCAATCGACGCGACGCCGAATTCCTCTGGAACCAACGCTAGAGAGGAAACGCGAGAATTCAGTAAAATCGGCAAATCAGTTTTGCCGGGCAAAATTCATTCAAATGCGAGGGAATGGGTTAAGGGGCGGAGAAGGAAGACGGAGCGCGCCCTCGCCCGCCTGCGGGAGAGGGTTGGGGAGAGGGTGTCTCCGCAACGGGACACTCCCCTGGAGGAGAAAGCCCTCTCCCGCGCCTTCGGCGCGACCTCTCCCGCAAGCGGGAGAGGTGAGCTAGCCGCTTCGCGCTAACCAATCAGCTCACGGATTCTGCGGCGTCAGCACCAGCGGGGGCTTTGGCTTCGGCTTGGCCGGCGGCGGGCCCGGGGCAGGCTTGACGTCGATGGCCGGCGGCAGCGGCGCGAGCTGCTGGCTCGCGAGCGGCGGGCTCGGCGCGGCGGGAGCCGCTTGCGGCGGTCTGGGCGTCGGCGCAGCCTTTGGCTTTGCGGGCGGGCGGCGCGGATCCTGGCCGGGCAGCGGCACATTGGCGGGTGCCTGCTCGGGCGTCGGATCCGGAGACACCAGCGTCGGCAGCGCCGCGGTCGCCGGCGGCGGCTCGCCGCGTTCGATCGCGTCGAGCCGCCGCGTCTCGCGGTCGATCGTGCGCACCGCAAGCCAGGAGGACAGCGGCGCAAGATCGATGGTGCGGTTGAGCTTGTCGGGGGGACCGGCGGCGAACAGCTGGATCTCCGGCGGGGCGCCGGAAAGGCCGGTCATGATCGGCGTCAGGCTGGCGCGGATGTCGGCCTGGTCGGCGGGAATGTCGTAGCCGCCGGAGACGATGGCGCGGGCGTTCTTCGCTTCCAGCGGCGTCGCGCCGACGCGCAAGCGTCCGTCGCGGATCGTGAACGGAATCTGGGCCGACGCCACCGCGATCGGTGCGGCGGCAAGCGCGGGCTCGACCAGCTGCCGCAAGCGGTTGTCGTCGGCGACCTGGCCGCCGTCGCTGGCGCGGATCGCGATCTCGAAGGCGCGCGGATTGAGGCCGCCGATTTCCGCGGCCTCCAGCGTCACCGTGCCGTTGCCAGCGAGTGCGCCGGTGAGCGCTGCGACGCTGCGGCCCTGGCTGGTCAGTGCCATCTGCACCGAGGCGCGTCCCTTCGGCAGCGCAAGCTCGCGATAGCGCAGCGCCGCCGCATCGACATTGGCGAGCTCGATGCGCGCATTCAGAGCGAGGCCATTGGCACTGTTGCGCGCGTCGAAGCTCGCCGACATCTCGCCGCCGCCGAGCGTGCCCTTGAGCCCATCGAGCGCGAACGACTGGCCGTCGCCGCGGATCGTGCCGCCGAACGGACGCAGCTCGATGCCGCCGGGCAACGTCCCGCGCAACGCCTGGAAGGCGATCCGGCCGCGCCAGCCGGCAATGAGTCCTGCGCCGAGGGGCTCGCTCGCATCACGCCCGGCTGCGCCAATCGCCATCGCAAGCGCCGGCGCAAGATCGAGCGTATCGAGACCGACTTCGCCGTCGACGCTCCTGTCGGGATCCAGCATCACCGCCAGATGACCGCGCAGATGCGCCCCGGCCGCATTGCCGTCGAGATCGTCGAAGGTCAGCCGATTGCCCGTCAGCGTGAGGCGTGAGGACAGGCTGATATTCTGCGCCGATTTGTCGGTCCGGCTGGCCCCGAGCAGCGGCGCCAGATTGACGTTGCGTACGCGCAGATTCACGCTGCCTTTCGGCTCCGACAATTCGACGCTGCCCTGCGCGTCGGCATCCAGTCCGCCGCCGCTCAGCTTCGCGCTCAGTTGCAGCGGCCGCCGCCAGGCGCCGGTCAGCTTGCCCTCCAACTGCGAAGCGCCCTCGCCTGCGGCCACCATGCGATCGAGCCCGAGCAGCGCCAGCAGAGCGCCGGCCTGCGGCGTCGACACCTTCGAGTCCAGCGTGAAATCGCTGCTGCGCAGACGGTCGAGGTCGATGCCACCGACCGCGGCAGCCGGCGTCTGCGCGGCCAGGGTCGCGGTCGCCTTGAGCTGCGGCGCGTCGAGCTCGAGCACGGCGCGGGCGTTGCTGCGATCGGCATGCTCGGCGTTCTTGTCGAGGCTGAGATCGAGCTTGAGGCGGGTCGCGCCTGATGCCGCCGGGATGGCATCGAGGCGCGCGCGCAGCGCAGGCGCAAACGGCTCGATCAGCGCGGTGAGCTCGCGCAGCGAATTGGCCGAGGATTGCAGCGCGAGCTTGCCGGTGATCTTGGCGCGGTCGAAGCTGCCGCTCGCCACAGTGGTCACGCCGCTCGCCTGGCCGAAGCGCAGCTGCTCCAGCGACAGCGAGGCGGGGCCGTAAGCAAGCCTCGCAGCGAACGGACGCAGCTCCTGGCCGGCGGAGATCGCGCGGCCGATATCGAGCGAGAGCTTGGCTTCCTCCGGCCACTCGCCCTGCGGTCCCGCGAGCGCGCGCACGAAGCTTGCGGCGGAATCGAGGTCGAGCCGGTCGGCCTTGAGGTCGGCATCGATCCGCGACCCCTTGCTCGCGCCTGTCTGCACGAAGGCGATGCGGCCTTCCACGGTGCCGCCTTCGATGTCGGCCTTCAGCCTGTCGATGGCGAGATGGTTGGCGGCGATCGTGACCTCGCCGGCGAGGCGCAGCGGGCGCGTGCTGCGGCGGTTGACCTCGCTGCGGCCCTGGAGCCAGGCCATCAGCGTATCGGGATCGGAGGATTCGACGCTGAGGCGGCCGCTGAAACTGTCGGCGCCGGGCGTCGCGCCGTTGAGCGAGAGCTGCGTCATGCCGGGCGCGCGCAGCTCGAGGCGCTGGAAGGTCCAGGACCGTCCGTCGGTCTGGAGCTCCGTCGTGATGTTCTGCAGCGGACGGCCGCCGAGCATGATCTGGTCGGAGTTGAACTCGATCTGGGCCGGGATCGGCGCCTGCGGAATGGCGGCTAGCCCCGCGCGCAGCGCCGGCAGGATGCGGAGCGGCTCGGCATCGTCCTTGGCGGCGAGCCTGTCGGCATCGACCTGCCGCGCCGACAGCACCGCGCGCAGCAGCGGCGAGGCGCCGAATTTGAGGTCGCCGACGCCGCCGAGCTTCAGCGCGCTGTCCTCAGGGCCGAAGCTGGCGTCGATCTGCTCGAACTTCGCGCCGGCCGGATCGGCCTTGAGCTTGGTCGTCAGCTTCCAGGGGCTCGGCCCTGCCGCGCCGGCCGTCTTGGCCGCCGGCACCGCCAGCGTCAGCGCGCCGTCGAATTTCGGCAGACGGTTGTCGAAGGCGAGCACGCCTTCGAGATCGGCGAGGATGGCGCGCTCGCCGGGATCGATGTTGAGGTGGAGACGGGTGGCGTTGCCGTCGGCGCTCGGGCCGGACGAGACGCGGAACGGATAGCGCACTCCATTGGCGGTGAAGCGGCCGTCGCCGCGCACCGAGCCCGCGAGCGAGCGGACATCGCCGGAGAAGGCGATGTCGTTCAGCTCCAGCGTCGAGCGGCTGGCGGCATCGTGCAGGGCGATGCGGCCGGTGAGATTGAGCCGCTCGATGGCGAGCGAGGCCAGATTGAAGGTGCCGCTCGCGGTGGAGGGCAGATCGACCCGCCCACGCGCATCGAGGCCGAGATCGACCGCCATGCCGCCCACCGAAAGCTCGGTGGCGCGCCATTCGCCGCGCATCAGCGAGCCCAGGCTGAACTCGACGTCGAGCTTGTCGGCGCGCAGGCGGCCGAGATCGTTGTTGCCGCCGAAGGTGACCTGGCGCAGCCGCAGCGTCGGCGCCGGCAGGAGCCGCGCGTCGAGCTCGCCCGCGACCCGCACCGGCACGCCGATGATCTTGCCGGCCTCCGCCTCGAACTGGGGCCTGAACTGGTTCCAGTCGACGTAGTAAGGCCCGATCAGCGCGGCCAGCAGCGCAATGATGAAGGC
Organism: Bradyrhizobium dasycarpum; assembly: GCF_042019905.1. NCBI lineage: Bacteria > Pseudomonadati > Pseudomonadota > Alphaproteobacteria > Hyphomicrobiales > Nitrobacteraceae > Bradyrhizobium > Bradyrhizobium dasycarpum. Next base: position 6,528,833 of record NZ_CP169574.1, on the reverse strand, counting down.
AATCGCTAATCCGAGCAGCGTCGTCTGCACGGGTCTCCCCTCGGCCAAACCGGCACCCGGACCAAACCCTGGCCTTCAATGGACTTCAGGCGTGCCGGAACAGCCCCTTATATAGGGGGAAGTGTGGCGAAGTCACAGCGACTGTTGCGCGCGGAGGTTAACGCCGGCAGGCCTCACCAGCTCGCCGGCAGCCGCTTCAGGCCGCGCAGCACGAAGGTCGGCCGCCATTCCGGGTTCTCGACGTCGTCGATGCGCAAATCCGGCAGCCGCCGCAGCAGCGTGGCAATGGCGATCTCGGCCTCGATGCGCGCCAATTGGGCCCCGAGACAGAAATGGATGCCGCCGCCGAACGACAGCGGCTTGACGTTCTGGCGGGTGACGTCGAGCCGGTCGGGCCGATCAGGATAGACCGCCGGGTCGCGGTTGGCCGAGCCGAGCAGGCACAGCACGGTCTCGCCCTTGGGGATCCGCTTGCCGCCGAGATCCTCGATCTCCTCCAGCGCGACGCGCCCGGTCATCTGCACCGAGGAATCGTAGCGCAGGAATTCCTCGATCGCGCCCTCCATCAGCTCGGGGCGCGCCTTGAGCAGCGCAAGCTGGTCCGGGTTGCGATGGAGCGCGAGCAGGCCGTTGCCGATCAGGTTGACCGTGGTCTCGTGGCCGGCGCCGAACAGCAGGATGATGTTGGCGGTCAGCTCCTCATTGCTGAGCTTGTTGCCGTCCTCCTCGGCCTGCACCAGCTGGGTGATGAGGTCGTCGGCGGGATTCCTGCGGCGCAGCTCGAACAGCTGCTGGAAATACATCTGCGCCATCAGGTTGCCCTCGTTGCCCTTCCTGATCTCCTCCGGCGTGAGGGGCACGGGGTCGAGCAGCCGCCCGCCGTCGCGCGAGCTGTTGTAGAACACCTCGCGGTGCTCCTCGGGGATGCCGAGCATGTCGCAGATGATGGTGACGGGCAGGCGGAAGGCGAAATCCTCGATCAGGTCCATCTGGCCGCGGTCGATCACCGCATCGATCGCCTGATCGACGATCTCCTGGATGCGCGGCCGCATGTCCTCGACCCGGCGCGCGGTGAAGGCCTTGACGACGAGACCGCGCAGGCGGGTGTGGTCCGGCGGGTCGGCCTGCAGCATCCAATGGCTCATGCTGCGGAACACCGGCTCGTCCATGATCTTGTCGCTGTAGCGGCGTTTCGAGCGCTCGACGAAATCCTTGCCGAAGCGCTTGTCGCGCATCACCAGGCTGACGTCGGCATGGCGGCTGGCGACGAATTGGCCGAACGGCGTGACATGGATCGGATCGATCGTGCGCAGCCGGTCGTAATGCGGATAGGGATCGCGGATGAAGTCCGGCGAGAGCGGGTTGAACAGCGGCGCGCCGCCGGCGCCTTGCACGTGCTCGTTCATGGTGACCTCAAACCGGTTGCCGCATGACACGAATACGCCGACGCTTGCCTGCTCGCGCGGCGTAACCATCCCTTGAAATTATCAACTCGATACATTGTTGTATCGAGTTGCATTCTGCCCTACCCTGCTCCGATGTCAAGGGTGAGAACCAGGCCGACCAGGGACGATACGCGCGACAAACTGTTCGAGGCGGCCGCGCGCGTGTTCGAACAGGACGGCATCGGCGGCGCCAGCATCGAGGCGATCGCGGCGGCGGCGGGCTTCACCCGCGGCGCGTTCTATTCGAACTTCAAGAGCAAGGACGAGCTGATCATCGCCATGCTCGAGGACCATGTCGAGCAGTCGATCCGGCGCAACATGGACATCCTCGCCCAGCACGACAATCTCGACGATTTCATCGCCGCGCTGAAGGCGATGGACCGCACGCGGCAGGATCCGCTCGGCCGCTCCCCGCTGCTGCACATCGAGATGATCCTGTTCGTCGCGCGCGCCGAGAAGCGCCGGCCCGAGCTCGCCAAACGCCTGCGCGCGCGCCGCAAGCTGGTCGCCGACATCGTCGAGGCCACGCTGAAGAGCAACGGCAAGAACAGCAATCTGAACCCGCCCTGGATGGCCTCCGTCGTGCTCGCATTGGAGGACGGCTTCCGCCTGCACCGGCTGATCGATCCCGAGACCACGCCGGCCGACAGCTTTCTGCGCGCGATCACCGATCTGCGGCGCCGGACGGGATTGGCGGCGAGCCAGAGTACATCTTCATAAGGCGCAAGCCGGCTTCATCTCGAATGCGGCTGCGACATATGGCCGAGCGCCTTCGTCGCGGCGCCAGACCCATCCACGCTGATGAGCTGCAGTTCGCCTACTTCTTCTTTGCAGGTCCGAAATCCGGCTGCCAGGCGGCTTCCTTGCGGCTCGGGGCCGCGGCGATGACCTTGGACTTTTCCTTCTTCGGCTTCTTGACTTCGCGGTTGCCGCGTTGTTGGCCCTTGGCCATGTCGCTCTCCTTTGCCGGTTCAAGTTGGTCGAATTCATCGGGTTGCAGGACAAGTCCGCGCGGGGTGCAGACCCTGACATCCATGTAGCCTTCACGCAGCAGCCTTCGCGCGAGACGCAGCGCGACCGCCGCGGTGCCGCGGCCCAGATTGGAACTGCCGTATTCGTTGGTCCCACTGACCAGGTACGGCACGCGTATCGCCCTACCCATTGAGGATGGCAGCTCCGCACACGAGAAGCAGAAGGAACAGTGGAACGATCACCGGCGGCACGGCCCATTCCGAGATGCGAACAGGCGACATCGAACGCTCCTGCGAAGCCTTCGGCGGGAGCACACGTGACCCTCAGTCACCGGTCGAAGCCGTGAAACGTGCGGTGATGACGGCGATCTTACGCCCGCACTGAGGCGATAGCGAGCGTTTAAATGCCTCGCGCGTGTTTGTCGCGCCGTGACACCGCCGTCTGCTGCGCGGCGACGATAGTGCTGGCAATTGCCGCGCCAAGGGCGCATGCTCGCAACGGCCGGCACCGGTTGGGGCTTCACTTGCGAAAGGCAGGCGTGCATGACCATCCGCTCGCGGCGCGAAACCGTCACGTTCAGGCATCCGTTCCGCATGCGCGGCATCGACCGCGTGTTACCGGCCGGCGCCTATGAGGTCGTCACCGAGGAGGAATCGATCGAGGGCCTGACCTTCGCCGCCTATCGCCGCATTGCCACGATGATCACGGTGCCCGCCGAAGGCGCCGGCGGCGTGATGGAGATGCTGCCAATCGGCTCGGTCGATCTGGCGAACGCGCAAGCCGCAGACGCGAGCATTGCCAATGACTGATCATCCCGTGGACCTCGACAAGCACCGCGGCATGGCCGCACAGAAGGCCACCGACCTGCGCCGCGCGCTGGCTGAGGTCGAGGCCAACACCAGAGAGCTGCGCGAGCGCGAGGCCGATCTCGAGCACCGCATGATGACGGTGCCCGCCGCGTCCTGGCCGGAGGCCGCGGTGAAAGCCCGTCATTTGCTCAACCTCTATGCCGCGAGCCTGCCCGCCGAGGACACGCGCCATCGCGCGCTGGTGGCGGCGCTGTTCGACGATTTTGCCCGGCTGTCGGGGGAGAGCTGAGGCGAACGACCGCCGCCTGCATTCTCAACGTGCCATGCGCGACGGGAACGCAGGCGGCCGGTCCCCGCGCTGATTTGAGAGGGGGCGATCGTGCCTGGCAATCACGCAACGGAGCACGCCATGACATTGACCAGCGGCCGCTTTATCAGCCACGAATACGACCGGATGATCGTCCGGTTCTCGATGCATGACGGCACCAGGGAGATTCCTTGCGCCGTCTCGACCTCAGCGATGGACGATCTCGAGCGTGGCCCCCAAGTCAAGCCCGAGCAGCGGGAGGCCCAGTTCACCCGCCTGCGCGACCGCATCGAAGCACGCGCGGCGAGCAAGTATCACGCGACGGAGTTCGAAGGAACGCCGCCGGGCATCGTGCTGCGCGGCATCGATTTCAGGTCATAGCGACGGCAGCTCTCTCTACTCCGCCCGCGCCTTGATCTCCGGCAAGGGCGGCTTGCGTTCGAAGGGCTTCTTCTTCGGCGGCGCCGGCAGCAACCCCTCTCTGATCGCTTGTTTCCGGGCCAGCTTGCGCGCGCGACGAATGGCTTCGGATTTCTCGCGTGTCTTTCGCTCGGACGGCTTTTCATACGAGCGCCGCTGCTTCATTTCGCGAAAGACGCCCTCGCGCTGCATCTTCTTCTTGAGAACGCGGAGTGCCTGCTCGACGTTGTTGTCTCTGACGAGTACGTGCAATTGTTCCTCCCGACCGGGGGCTGCGAAGGGCGACACGTCCTGCAGGCAGCCAATTGCGCAGGAGCTTCATTGTGAATTTTGAGGGTAGCAGCTGCGACATTGGTCGCGGCTTCGGACGCAGGTCTGCTTGTCACGGCGATCAGACACCGTGATCATTGTCATGCAGCGCTGTCAATCGCTAACGTCCTGCTGCCAGATCGATAGATTCCACGCCAAGCGCCTCGATCGGAACAGCCGAATCGGGTGTTTCGGAAACAAACTGGCCCGGCTCCTTGCAAAATCCTGGAGATCATATATATAGAAGACGTTCGATTAGCCGCTGTGCCTTGTTGAATGCGCCCGCGGGCTCCTTTTCCAAAGACATCGACGAAGTTGAAGATGACCGCGTGATTGTCGCGCGGGATGCGCTTTCGCGCTTTGGAGAAGAAGATGACGACAGGTACGGTCAAGTGGTTCAATGGCCAAAAGGGCTTCGGTTTCATTCAGCCGAACGACGGCGGCAACGATGTGTTCGTTCACATCAGCGCCGTTGAACGGGCTGGTCTTGCAGGTCTCGGAGAGGGCCAGCAGGTCAATTTCGAGGTCAAGACCGACAAGATGCGAGGCAAGGTCAGCGCTGAGAATCTCTCGCTGGCTTGATATCGTGGCGCCGTTTCACGGATGTACTGAAACGGTCGCCCTGCCCGCTCAATCCCAGGATTGAGCGGGTTTAGTCGTTTGCGGAGCCGGGTGGACGATGAGCACCAAGAAACCGGCAGAGCCGTCACCCGAAAGCGTCGCGCGATCCGATCGTCGCCGCGTGGCTGCTGAAGACGGAGCGCGGGCAATGGCCGACGCCGAACGGCAGGCCATCGAAGTTCGCAAGAACATGGCGCGGCTGCGAGCCGCGCGCGAGGCCAAGGAGGCGGCTGACGAAGCTGTTCGGCTGGCTTTGCCGGCGCCGGCGCCCAAGAAGCGCTCGAAGAAGCCGGCACGATAATCTTCAAGCTGCGGCCTCAAGGAGCCGATCACATGCCGGAGGGTGCAGATCGTGCCTAGAATCAAGCCAGACCACGGAATCATCACCTTCTTTCTCGCATCCGGCGCCAATCGGCAGATGTGCCAGCTTGCCACGACATTCAACACGCAGAAGCAGGCTTTCAGCTATCTGCAGAAGCATCGAACCGAGTTCGAGCGCATGGCGCGGGAACGGCTTGCTTCAGGCGAGCTCCAAGACGGGGTCGTCGTGCTTTCCATGCTTTAGCTGCAGCGCCGCGACCGTATGGCGCTTGTCGCAGGAGAAGTGCGGCGCCTAAGGCGTCCTCTCGGACCGGCTCCGCTGTTCAGCCTCCCTCGCCAGCCGTTCGGCCTTCAGCCGCTCCCGATTTGTCTGGAAAGCCTGTTCAGCCTTCTCGTAATCGGTCGCCGGCTTCGGCGCGGCCTGTTTGAAGTGGCTGTTCGCCTCGTTCGCTGCACGCGATGGTGAATGCGGTTTCATCTGACGTCCTCTATGCTTCTAGCGGCTCGAAGTCCCCCGGGCCCCTGTGCTCGCCTTATTCCTGAACCGGCTTGCTCCGCTTGGCTCGATCAATTCGCACGCGATCGAATTCCTTGGGTCCATCGAGCAGAACCCGCTTGCGGATCGCCCGATCATCGGCCGTCGTGGCGGGGTCCGCCATGCGATCAATCGCATCCCCAGCCATCTCGCGGGCGCGCAGCTTCTGTCGATCCTCGTCGGTGTGCGCAAGTCCCAGCTCTACCAAGCGACCTATTGCCTGGGACAGGCTGGGTCTTTCGTCCTGAAGCGCCATCCATGCGGTGATGGCTCTGAGCAGCGATTGCGAAGGCCGAAAACCTGCCGAATGAACCAAGGCGGTGGCATTTTCCGGTCTTTTCGTCGCAGCCATGCACTCTCCAGACTGGATACGGCGTGGCGCCCCTCCGGCAGGTATCACTCAAGCAAACCGCCGATCTGCCGATGCGTTCCTAATTGCCGGGAATATCGCCAGAAAGCAATCGATTATGCCGACCGCCTCACCGCGCGGGGACCGCTCGGCGCGACATCGAGCTTCCCCAGCATCGACCTCGCCTGCTCGGCGCAGTGCTCGATCAGCCAGCGCTCGAACGCGACGGGTGGAAGCGCGGGGGCGTAGAGAAAGCCTTGCACGACGTCGCAGCCGAGCTCGGCCAGCGTCTTGCGCTGGCCCTCGGTCTCGACACCCTCGGCGACAACGGTCATGCCGAGGCCCTGGCCGACGCGCACCACGGCCGTGGCGATGGCGAGCGCACCCGCGTCGCGCTCGATGTCGCGCATGAAACTGCGGTCGATCTTGAGTTCGCGGATCGGCAGATGCGCAAGGCGGCTGAGGCTGGAATATCCGGTGCCGAAATCGTCCACCGCGAGCCCGACCCCGAGTTCGCGGATCGCGTTCATCGTCTCCAGCGCGGCGACGCTGTCCTGCATGAACGCGCCCTCGGTAATCTCCAGCATCAGGACGTCCGCCGGCAGGTCGTATTCGGCGAGGACGTCCTTGAGCCGCGCGGCGAGCGTGACGTTGCGGAAATTGATCGGCGACAGGTTCACCGACACGCAGGGAATGTTGAGGCCGGCGCGGCGCCAGCTCGCCATCTGCCGGCAGGCCTCGCGAACCGACCACAGGCCGATGTGCTCGATCAGGCCGCACTCCTCCGCGAGCGGAATGAACTTTGCCGGCGAGACGTCGCCGAGCACGGCATCGTGCCAGCGCGACAGCGCCTCGACGCCGTGGATCGCGCCGTCGCAGCTGCGGATCTGCGGCTGGTAGCTCAGGCTCAGCGCGCCTTCCGCGACGGCGCGGCGGAGCGCCGCGATCAGCGCCAGGCGCTGCTCGGTGAGCCCGTTCATCTCGGCACTGAAGATGCGATAGGTCGAGCGTCCGGCCTGCTTGGCCATGTACATGGCCACGTCGGCCTGCTGCATCAGCGTGTCGATGTCGGTGGCATGGTCGGGATAGAGGCTGATGCCGATGCTGGCCGACATCGGCATCAGCTTCGATCCGAGCCTCAAGGGGGCAGCCAGCGCCTCCGTGATGTCAGCCGCGACGCGCGCGGCGCCCTCGGCATTGCGCCGCGGCAGCAGGATGACGAATTCGTCGCCGCCGAGCCGTCCCAGCATGTCTTCGGGCCCGATCTGCTCGCGCAGACGCTGGGCGAGCTGGACCAGCAGCTCGTCGCCGGCCGCGTGACCGAGCGTGTCGTTGACGTCCTTGAAATGGTCGACGTCGAGGAAGGCCAGCGCGACATGGCTGCCGGTCGGGCAGGCACCGATCGCGGTGGTGATCAGGTGGCGCAGCTGCGCGCGGTTCGGCAGGCCGGTGAGGATGTCGTGATAGGCGAGCCGCGCGATCTCGGCGCGGGCCTCCTTGCGTTCGATCGCGAAGGCGCCGAGATTGACGCAGGCCTCGACGATGCGCCGGTGCCAGTTGCTCGGCGCGCGAGGCTCGCGATAGTAGAAGGCGAAGGTCGCGATGACGCGGCCGTCCTTGGCCTTGACCGGTGTCGACCAGCAGGCGCGCAGGCCGACCCCGAGCGGCATGGCCTTGTAGGGCTGCCAGCGGGCGTCGGTCTCGAGGTCGGTCGCCAGCACCGGCTCGCCGTAGAAGGCGGCGGAGCCGCAGGAGCCGACATTCGGGCCGATCCCAATGCCGTCCAATGCGCGGGAATATTCCTCCGGCAGAGAGGGACCGCCGAGCGGGTGGAGCAGGCCGGCGGCATCGACGTGGAGCAGCGAGCAGACGACGTCGGGCGCGATCTGCTCGACGCGGCGGCACAGCCTGTCGGCGATGTCGGCAATCGGGACTTCGTCCGCGAGCGAGGCCATGATGAGCTGCTGCAGCGAGCGCAATTGCCTGGTCTCGGTGATGTCCTCGATCAGCGCGAGGATGTGCTTGACCCGGCCCTTGCTGTCGCGGAACGCGTCGATACGGGCCCAGACCCAGATCTCCTCGCCGTGCTTGTCGTAGGCGAGCACTTCGGCCTCGCCGCGGCGGCCGCCACGCATCAGACGCTCGACCAGCTTTGCGATCGCCTTGCGGTCGGTGTGGCGACCGGCGATGAGCTCATCTGCCCGGTGGCCCTCGGCCTCGCCGCTGCTGTAGCCGAACAGCGTCGTGAAGGCCGAGTTGACGTAGACGATGTTCTGCTCGGTGTCGGCGATGATCACCGCCCGGTTGCTCTGATCGGCAACGGCGTGGAGAAGCCCGATTCTGGCCCGGCGCTCGGCATCCGCGGTGACGTCGCGCGCGAACACGACGCGATGGGTCGCGCCGTCATGCGCAATGGACGAGAGCGATATCGCCGCACGGATCCGGCTGCCGTCGTGCCGCACGAGGCTGATCTCGTCGCGGAATTCCGCGACCGGATCGGCCAGGAGACATTTGAGGGTGAGAATTTCGGCATCGCGGCCGAGCGCGTCGGTTCGCGCAAGCTTCCAGATCCGTTCCGCACTGGCGTTGAAATGCGTGATGCGGTGCGCACCATCGACAATGACGACGCCATCGTCGGCGCGGTCAAGTGCGGCCAACAGCACGTCCGGAGTTTCTGTCGCAAGATGATCGGAGGCAGACATTGGGGACCGGGAACATCGGGAAGAAGCGGCAATCGCCCCGAAGCTACGCTCCGATGGTGTCCAAGACGTTTTTGAAAATCCTCCGCGCACCTGCCAAGCGCGACATGCTTAACATTCGGCAAAAGTAGCGCAGGTAATGCGGTGTGTGCCCGCAACTCACTCAGCGGTTCGGCTCTGCGGCTTGTGCAGCCGGCCGGCCACCGCCCTCACCTTGCCCGGCGATGCCCGCCAGATCGCGAGCGCCGACAATCCGCTCACGATGATCGCGAGGCTGAAGGCGAGCGTGTAGTCGCCGGTGCGATCATGGAGCAAGCCGGTCAGCCATGGTCCGGCCGCTCCGCCCGCGAGCGCGGCCAGCATGATGGTGCCGAAGATGCTGCCCTGGTGCTTGCCCTGGAAAATCTCGAAAACCACCGCGCCCATGATCGAGGTGAGACCGTAGCCGAGGGCGCCTTGTGCGAGCACCATCAGATAGACGAGCCAGAGCGAGGGTTGATACTTCAAGCCGATCAGCGCGGCGAAGCAGATCACGAAGCCCGCACAGCTGATCGCCCAGACCCACTCCCGTCCGATGCGATCGGAGACATGGCCCAGCGCGATCTGCCCGGGAATGCCGAGCAGGCTGACCGTGCCGAGCGCCCACACCGCGACGGAAGAGCTGAAGCCGATGTCGAGCAGGAACTTGGTCTGGTGCACCTGCACCGCGTACCAGATGTACAGGCCGGAGAAATAACCTAGCGCGATCCACCAGAAGCGCGCGGTCGCGACGGCCCGCTTCAGCGTCCAGTCGGTATTGACCCAAACGGGATCGACGACGTTGGAGACCGGTTGGGCACCGCCCGCGGCCGGGGCGGCATCGCCGTCCGGCTCGAGGCCGATGTCCTGCGGGCGCCTGTGGAGCAGCAGGTTCACCGGCGCCAGCACGATCAGGATGAGCAGGCCCATCGCGGTGCAGGCGGTGCGCCAGCCGGTCGCTTCGATCATGTGCTGCACCCATGGCAGCAGCGTTACCGAGCCGATGCCGACGCCGGCGAAAGCGATGCCGATGGCGAAGCCGCGCTTGCGGATGAACCAGTTCGGCAGGAACAGCGACTGGCCGGAATAGCCGAGGCACACCGAGCCGGCACCGACCATGACGCCGATGGTGACATAGAGATGCCAAGGCGCGGTGGTGAGCGGCGCAAGCAGCAAGCCGCCGCCCATCAGCACCACCCCGAGCTCCATCACCGCGCGCGGTCCGGCGCGGTCCATCAGGCGGCCGATCAGCGGGCTGACGACGCCCGACACCACGAAGCCGAAGGAGAAGGCGCCGGCCGTCACGCCGCGCTCCCAGCCGAACTCCGAGATGATGGGCGGAAAGAACAGCGAAAAGGCGGTACGCGCGTTGACGCCGATGGCCATGGTGACGAAGGTCACGGCGACCACGACCCAGCCGTAGAAGAACGGAAGCCGCATGATGTGGTTGTTTCATCCCTGGACGGTCCTTCCGACCATCCGGGGGTGCTCAGGTCAAGCGCTTTTCGTGCATGCCCGTCGCGCCGCGCGCTCAGGCGGCGTCGCGCCGTGACCGTTTGACGGGGGCGTCGAACAGGATCCGCTCGATCGGCTGCGGGCGGCCGAACAGATAGCCCTGGGCGAAATTGACGCCGAGCGCCTTCAGCCGCTCGTACTCCTCGCGGGTCTCGACGCCTTCAGCCGTCACCGACATGTCGAGCCCGCGCGCCAGCGTCACGATCGCGGAGATGATGGCGGCGCTGCGCGGCTGATGCGTGAGATTGCGGATGAACGACTTGTCGATCTTGATCTTGTCGAACGGGAACGCGGTCAGATAGCTGAGCGAGGAATAGCCGGTGCCGAAATCGTCGAGCGCGAATTCGATGCCGAGACGCTTGAGCCGCTCCATGAAGGCGTGGTTCTCGCTGCCCCGCTCCAGCAGGACGGATTCGGTGATCTCGATCTCCAGTCGCTGGGGCGGCAGGCCGGAATCCGCGAGCGCCGCGCCGATCATCTCGAACAGCTCGGCTTCCTTGAACTGGATCGGCGACAGGTTAACGGCGACCGACAGATCGGAGGGCCAGCCTGCCGCATCCGCGCAGGCGCGCCGCAGCACGAATTCGCCGAGCGGCACGATCAGCCCGGTCTCCTCCGCAAGCTGGATGAACTGGTCCGGCGGGATCAGGCCGCGCGTCGGATGCCGCCAGCGCACCAACGCCTCGAAGCCGCGACGCGCCCCGCTGAGGGCGTCGATGAACGGCTGGTAATGCACCTCCAGCTGGCACCGCGCGATGGCATCGCGCAGATCGCCCTCCAGCGTGTTGCGGGCCTCCAGCTCGGCCGACATCGCCTCGTCGTAGACGGTGAAGCAATTGCGGCCCGCCGATTTCGAGCGATAGAGCGCAAGGTCCGCCTTCTTCAGCAATTGCTCCTGATCGCTGCCGTGATCCGGCGCGATGGCGATGCCGATGCTGGTGCCGATCTCGACGCGGTGGCCGGGCAGGAGGAACGGTTCGGTCAACAGCTTGGCGATCCGCGCCGCCAGCTCGGTCGCACAGGCGCGCTGATCTGCACCGGCTTCCTGGATGACGGCGAACTCGTCGCCACCGAGCCGCGCCAGCACGTCGGTGGCGCGCAATGCGGATTTCAGCCGCTGTGCCACCTGGCGCAGCAGCGCATCGCCGGCCCCGTGACCGAGGGAGTCGTTGACGTTCTTGAAGCGGTCGAGGTCGAGCATCAGGATCGAGAACGGCGGTCCCCGCACCCCCAGCTGGTTGTTCATCTCGTCGAGCCGGCCGAGAAAGAAGGCGCGGTTCGGCAGGCCGGTCAGGACGTCGGTCTGGGCGAGCTCGAGCACCCGCCGGTTGGCCAGTGACAGCCGTCGCGAATTGCGGCTCGCCAGCATGAGATAGGTCGACAGCGACAGCGTGAGCAGCATGCCGACGATCAGCACCGCGCTCGCGCGATCGTAAGTCGTCTCCAGCGGACCGCCGGCGGTGGGAACGGCCCGCACCTGCCAATCGGTATCGCCGATCTTGAGGCCGCCCGACCAGTGCAGCGTCCGGGTAACGTCCCGCATCGACTGCGGCGCCCTTGTCGCCGACGAATAGTCCGGCAGCATCTGCTCCAGGGTGACGATCTGCCCCGTGAAGGGCGGATAGACGTTGATGCTGACCGCGGGGCTTGCTCCGGTGGTCACGCGAATGGCCTGAATCAGCAGCGGCAGGTCGAAGATTCCGACCACGAAGCCGGCAAGATTGCGACGCCGGTCCGCGATCGTCTCGCGCGACGTCCCCTTGGCGTAGACGGGAACGGCAACGAGGACGTCGGGCAGCCGGCCTCCCTCCTCGGTTCGAACAGGCGGGTGCGGATGGCTGCGACGCTGTCGTGGTCGCGCGCGCGCTCCAGAATCGCGCGGCGCTCCGGAACGGTGGCGTAGTCCATTCCGTAGACCGACGAGGTCTTGGGCTGGGTCGAATAGAACACCGGAAAATATTCGTCGCTCTGCGGCGCCGTCGCGAAGCTCTCGCCCTGGAGCGACTTGATGCGATAGCCGGAGACGCCGTCCGTGATCGCCGCGGCCTCGTAATCGGAGCGCTCCTTGCGGTTGACGCGCGGCACCCAGGCCACGCGCAGCATGCCGGGATGGCGTTCGAACAGGCGGGCACTGAAGGTCTCGAACTCGCTGCGCGTAACTTCGTCGTTGGTCGATTCGAACAGCGTGCGCAGAGCGAGCAGCCTCGATATGTATTCGCCCATGCCGTTCTGCATGACGATCGCTTCCGTCTCGGCCGCGTTCTCGAACTCGATCCTGTTGACGCGATCTTCCCACCGCGCCACGGCGGCCGCGCCGACGACCGAGAACAGAAGACCGACGCCGACCGCGACGAGCGCGGGGCGGTACAGCCCGAGCAGCGGCGCGGCACGCCACCATCCGGTCATACGCCTCCGATCCTGATCGTGCTGATCGTACCGCCCATCTCGAAGCCGCCGTCCCCTATCCCGCGACAAGCCGAACCTCTGGTTGAGGCATCGGTCCGGCTATCGGAACAAGACCGCGGTTAAGAAACTGCACAATTTGGGAACCGGATCGTCCCGCAACGCACGGATTAGTTAACGAAGTGCGCGAACCATCCGGCACAGTGGAGACAAGTTGCCGAGTTTGCCCGGACTCCTACGGGGCGCCGACACGGTGCCGATTAGCCAGCTGTTCAGGCTCGCGGGGATATGTTGCGGAAGGTTTCTCAACTATCCGGCAAGGCCCCGATGCATCGATTTCGATCGACGAGATCCGTGATCCTGACCTGCGTGCTCATGGCAGCGACCACGCTGGCGGCCGGGGCCGAGGAGGCCGGCGTCAGCGGGGATGCGATCCTGTTCGGCCAGGCCGCCGCGCTGGAAGGTCCCTCCTCCGCGCTCGGGCAACGCATGCGGCAAGGCATCGTCGCAGCATTCACCGAGATCAATGCCAAGGGTGGCGTGCACGGCCGCAAGCTCCAGCTCATCAGCCGCGACGACGGCTACGATCCCGATCGTTCGGCGGCCGAGACGCTGCGGCTGATCGAGGACGACAAGGTGTTCGCGCTGATCGGCGCGGTGGGCACGCCGACCGCGATGGCGACAATTCCGATCACCAGCGCCAGGAACGTTCCCTTCATCGGCCCGTTCAGCGGTGCCGAATTCCTGCGCGATCTCGAACTCACGAACGTCGTCAACATCCGTGCGAGCTATGGTGCGGAGGCCGAAGCGTGGATCAAGCACCTCACCGAGGATCGCCACTTCACCCGCATCGGCATTTTCTACCAGGACGATTCCTTCGGCCGCGACGGTCTGACCGGTGTGAAGCGCGCGCTCGCCAGGCGCGGCCTCGAGCTCGCCGCCGAAGGCACCTTCGAGCGCAACACCCGTGCCGTCAAGGCCGCCTGGCGAACGATCAAGCGCGCCGAGCCCGAGGCCATCGTGATGGTCGGGACCTATGGTCCCTGCGCGGAGTTCATCAAGCTCGCGCACCGCAGCGGCTTCTATCCGACTTTCGTCAACATCTCCTTCGTCGGCGCCGTTGCACTCGCCAGGGAGCTCGGCCCCGAGGGCGAAGGTGTCATCGTCTCGCAGGTCGTGCCATTTCCATGGGACCGCTCGCTCAAGCTCGTCGCCGACTATCAGGCGGCGCAGAAGGCGGTCGATCCGACGCAGACACCGGACTTCGTATCGCTGGAAGGCTACCTCTCCGGCCGCCTCGCGGCCGCAGCGCTGGAACGGGCCGGACCGGAGCCGACCCGCGCAAGCCTGCTGCGCGCCATCAACGATGTCGGCCGCTTCGACATCAGCGGCAGCATTGTCGACGTCGGCGTCCGCATGATCGACGCGCCGCCGAAGGTGTTCTTGACGGTGATCCAGAAGGACGGGACGTTCAAGGCGATGGACCGGCTGTAGTTCATGGCCGCCGCGTCCAGTGCTCGGCGTTGACGGCGCCCGGCGGCACCTCGCCCTTCACGATCGCTTCGACCTGCCGCACGGTTTCCAGCGACTGATATTCGATTGCCTGTGGCGTCAGCCCGCCGACATGCGGGGTGGCGATCACGTTCGGAAGCTTCGCCAACTCGGGTGTCGGCATCTGGTCAGGCGCGCGGCCGACGTCGATCGCTGCACCGGCGATCCGGTTCTCCAATAACGCCTGCGCCAGCGCCGGCTCGTCGACGAGATTGCCGCGCGAGAGATTGATGAAGAACGCATGCCTCTGCATGCGCGCCAGCGCCGCCGCATTGACCAGATTCTCGGTCTGCTCGTTGGCGATCGCAAGGCAGACGACATAATCCGATGCCGCGAGCAGCTGGTCGAGGCCGACCTGCCGGATCGCGGCATCGCTGACATCGGCGAAGGGGTCGGAGACCAGAACCTCCATGCGCAGCACCTTTGCGACCCCGGCGAGATAGCGGCCGATGCTGCCGTAGCCGATGATGCCGATCGTGCTGCCGGCAAGCTGGCGGCCCATCCGCGCCTCCGGCTTGCGGCCGGCCTGGTAGTCCGCCGTCGTTCGCGACACGCCGCGGGAGAGATCGACCATGAAGCCGAGCGCGAGCTCGGCGACGGCCTGCACGAAGCCGGGACCGGCGCGGGTGACGAGCACGCCGACCTTCGAGGCCGCTTCCACATCGACGTTGCGGATATCGACGGCACAGCGGACGAAGGCGCGCAGATGCGGCAGCTCGGCGAAGATCCGGCCACGGCCTTCGGTCATGCGATCGGCGACGATGATGTCGGCGCCTTTCGCGGCCTGCACGAGGCCGGCGGCGTCAAGGGGTTCGTCGCTGTCGTGCAGGATCACCTCGGCGGCCGCGCGCAGACCGTTCAAGCTGCGGTCGCCGTAATAGTTGCGCCGCATCTCTGGCGTGTGAGCAAGCAGAACCTTCACGACGGGACTCCTTCCATCACCGAATGCCCGCGGCAGCGACCGTCGAAACCTGGCACAACGCCAGCTGAGGCAGGCATCCTGTCACAATTTGCCGCAGCGCGCAGCGTGACCCAGCGCACAGACGGATAGATGGCGGCCCCCTAGGAAAAGTGACATCATCGCGCGTATTGCCGTTGGAGGTGACATCATGCGCCACCCAGTCTTTTCCAATATGCTCGTTGCATCCGGTTTTTTCGCCCTCGCCCAGTTGATGACGCCGACGGAGGCCGCGGCCGAAGCGCGGCTAGCGCTGGTGATCGGCCAGTCCGCCTATCGCACCGTGCCCGAGCTGCCCAACGCCGCCAACGACGCCAAGGGCATGACGGAGCTGCTCGGCAATGCCGGCTTCACCGTCACCACGGCGGCCAATCTGGGACAGAATGAAATGCGCGCGGCGATTTCGGATTTCGCCGGCAAGGTCGGCGCCAGCGGCGCCGACACCGTCGCGCTGGTGTTTTATGCCGGCCACGGTCTGCAAATCGACGGCGAGAACTATCTCGTCCCGGTCGACCTCGACCCCAAGCGCGAGGCCGACATTCCGCTCCAGGGCGTGCGCCTCAACGACCTGCTCAACACGCTCGGCGCGCTACCGACACGCGCGCCATCTTCATGCTCGATGCCTGCCGCAACAATCCGTTCCCGGCGCTGAGCGGCGCCGGCCACGGCCTTGCGATCGTCGACACCAAGGCCGGCGCGCCCGGCTCCTTCATCTCCTATTCGACCTCGCCCGGCGCCGAAGCCGAGGACGGCAACGGCATCGACAGCCCCTACACCGCGGCCGCGCTGACCATCGCCAAGCAGCCCAATCTGCCGATCGAGGAAGTGTTCAAGCGCATCCGCGTCGCCGTCGCGCAATCGACCGACG
Organism: Bradyrhizobium dasycarpum; assembly: GCF_042019905.1. Lineage (NCBI taxonomy): Bacteria > Pseudomonadati > Pseudomonadota > Alphaproteobacteria > Hyphomicrobiales > Nitrobacteraceae > Bradyrhizobium > Bradyrhizobium dasycarpum. The sequence goes on along the minus strand of NZ_CP169574.1, from coordinate 6,512,733 downwards.
GACGGCAGATCCCGTGGGAAAGCTCCTCGCTGACCACCGACTTCAGGTTCTTCGGCGAGAGCAGCGGCAGCACGCCCGCCGTTCCCGGCGCATCCGCGATGGCGCTCGCCGGCGGCACGCGCAGCGTCGAGGACTGGCGCAAGACCTTGCAGGGCAAGCCGGCCATGGCCGCCTATGAGCTCGTGATCACCGAGGACACCGTGGAGGCGTATCAGGCCTATATCGAGCTGTACGCCCAGGACACCCGCACGCCGCGCCTGCGCACGGTGCTGGAACGGCGTCGGCAGATGCTGGCCTGGGAGCGCGCCACCGCGATCAACACCCGCGCTTCGTTCGAGGCTTATCTGGCCAACTGGGACAACAGCGATCTCGCCGCGACCGCGCGCCGGCTGCTGCTGCGCGTGCAGAACCGCAATTATGGCGTGCCCGTCGCCGCCGCAGCGACCCCGGTCGCGGTCGCGATGGCTCCGACCTGCCCGTGCTCGGCCCCGACGGCACCGGCAACGCCGGCCAATCCGAGCGTCGCGCCCGTGATCAAGAAGCGCGTCGACGACACGCCGCCAAAGCGCAAGATGGTCGAGACGCCGCCGAAGCGCCGGCCTCCGCCCGACGAAGTGGTCTACGAGCGCGCCCCGCCTCCCGGCCCGCCGCCCGGCGCCATCATGCAGGGCGTCGGCATCGGGATCGGCATCGGCATGGGAATGGGCAGCCGCGGCGGCGGCGACCATTATCGCGGCGACTACAACCGCAGGTACTGAGCCGACCCCCGCATCCTCACCACACCGGCTCGCGCCACACGCGAGCCGGTTTTATTGCGATAATGCCGGATGGTCACGCTGGAGGGCCTCGCGGACCCAGCCGGCCTGAATCGCGCGAAACAGGATCTGCGCGGTCTTGGCGTCGTCGGCCTTCATGCAGAGGTCGACGATGCGGCGGACCGCATCGTCGCGCATCAGATCGTCTGCGATCTTCATCGCGATTTCCATCGCGACGCGGGCGGCACGTTCGTAGCGCTCACGCTCACGCTCGCGCTTGGCAGTCCGTGCGGAGCCTCCGACGGCCTCCGCGCCTGCTTTCGCAGCCTCGCAGATGTGACGAATGCGCTCCGCCGCCTCGATGTCGCCGATCGGCCCCCGGATCGGCTCATCCCAGATGTCGGCCGGCTGCCGCCTTGCGAACCACTTCATTGCCCCCACCAATGGTCTTCGTTGGCTTGCGCCGTTTACGACGTGCGGCGCGGCCCGATCGCCTCGAACTGCGCCTTCTGCTCGTCGTTGAGCGTGGCATAGAAATCTTCGAGCGCCGCGCGCACCGACCTGATCCCGTCCAGCATAGCCTCGAGCCGCTTGCGGATTGTGGCCATCCGGGCCGGCGGTGTCATCACCTCATTGGGCTCGCAGGCCGCCTTCAGCGAGGCGCTGACCCTTGTGCTGGTATCCTGCAGCACCTGGAGCGCCGCGCGCTGGGTGTCGCTGGGGCGAAGTCTTTCCTCAATCGTGGCGCCGGGCCAATCGAATGCGGCGGGCACGCTGCAGGTCTGCACCGACGATCCGCTCGCATTGTTCGCACGACGCTGATCCTCGGCCAGCGCATTGAAGCGCGCCTTCTGTTCGTCGTTGAGCGAGCCATAGAACTGGTCGAGCGCAGGCTGGACCAGGTCGACCGCCTTCTGCATCGCCTCGATGCGCTGCTGCATCGCCGCGAGCCGGCCGGGCGCCGTCGCGGCGGCCTGCGTCGGACAGGACGTGCGGATCAGCGCTGCCGCGTCGACGGAGGCGTTGCCGAGCGCATCCAGAGCGGCGCCCTGCGCATCGGTCGGCTGCACCGCGGATGCAATCTGATCGATCGGCAGCCCGGCGATGGCACGGCGGTCGCTGCCGCAGAGGTGATCGAGCGGCGCGCTGCGGGCCCGCCGTCGACCCTGCGGCTGCTGCGGCAGATAGGCCGACAGGCGATCATAGCCGTAGGGGCCGAATATTCCGGCATAGATGTCCGGGTAGCCGTAACCCCAGAAGCCGAGCCCGTCGCCCCAGATCGTGTAGTCGTAGAGGTCGTTGTAGGCGAACGGCCAGAACAGCGGCCCGACCCAGCCGTAGCCGCCACCTGCATGTTGCCACCAGCCGCTGCTTGCGCCGCTCCAGCCGGCCAGTGCGGCGGCTGCGGCGAGCTGCGCACGCGCCGCCGGATTGCTGATCAGCCGGCCATTGCGGAATGCGCTGGCGTTCAGGGCGTTGCGGAAGTTGGCCGGCCGGATCGCGGCATTGCGGATCCGACCGAAATTGGGGCCGCCGCGTCGGGCACCGCCGGTAAACCGCATGCCGCGATGATGGCCGCCAACATGCGCGTGACCGTGGCCACGGACATGTCCGCCACCGTGATGGCCGCCGCCATGCCCGCCTCCATGGCCCCCGCCATGTCCGCCTCCATGTCCGCCCTTCGCCAGCGCCGCGCCCGCCAGCATGCAGGCAAGGGCCATCGCGGCAATTCCAACGACCGGTCGCACCATCGCACCCTCCCGCGCAAAGCCCTGCCATCGAGGCATGGGAAATTGGCGGGAATTGGAACCATCAGCATTGCCGAAAGTTCCCGGTCTCTGGCTGAGGCCGGCGCTACGCCTCCGGCACGATCTTGCCGGGGTTGAAGATGTTGAGCGGATCGAGCGCCTTCTTCAGGGCCCGCATGGCGTCGAGCGCCTCAGGGCCGAGCTCCGCCTTCAGATATTTCTGCTTGCCCTGTCCGATGCCGTGCTCGCCGGTGCAGGTGCCGTCCATCGCCTGCGCGCGCTCGACCAGACGATGCATGAATTCTTCGCCGCGCGCCATCTCGTCCGCGTCGTTGGTGTCACAGACCAGCGAGCAATGGAAATTGCCGTCGCCGACATGGCCGACGATCGGCGACAGCAGGTTGAGCCGCTTGAGATCCTCCTCGGTCTCGCTGACGCAGTCGGCAAGCCGCGAGATCGGCACGCAGACGTCGGTCGCGACCACGCCGATGCTGTCGCCGGGCCGCAGCGCCTTCACGGACCAATAGGCGTCGTGCCGCGCCTGCCACAGCTTGGTGCGGTCCTCGGGCTTGGTGGTCCAGGAGAAATCGCCGCCGCCGCAATCCCGGGCGATCTCGCCGAACGCCTTGGACTGCTCGGCGACCTCGATCTCGCTGCCGTGGAATTCCATCAGCAGCAGCGGCGTCTCCGGCAGCGTCAGCTTGGAATAGGCGTTGCACGCCCGCACCTGCGCAGTGTTGAGCAGCTCGATGCGCGCCACGGGAATGCCGGTCTGGATCGCCAGGATCACGGCTTGGCAGGCCCCGTGCACGCTCGCGAACGACACCGCACCGGCGGCGATCGTCTCGGGGATGCCGCGCAGGCGGATGGTCAATTCCGAGATGATGCCGAGCGTGCCTTCGGCGCCGACGAACAGATGCGTCAGGTCGTACCCGGCAGACGACTTCTTGGCCCGCGTGCCCGTGGTGATGATCTCGCCATCGCCGCGCACCACCTTCAGCGCCAGCACGCTGTCGCGCATGGTGCCGTAGCGCACCGCGTTGGTGCCGGAGGCGCGGGTCGAGGCCATGCCGCCGAGCGAAGCATCGGCGCCGGGATCGATCGGGAAGAACAGACCCTGGTCGCGCAGATGCTCGTTGAGCGCCTTGCGGGTCACGCCGGGCTGGATCACGCAGTCGAGGTCCTCGGCATGCACCGCGAGCACCTTGTTCATGTCGCGCAGATCGATCGAGATACCGCCGGCGGGCGCGTTGACCTGGCCCTCGAGCGAGGTGCCGGTGCCGAAGGGAATGACGGGGACACGGTTCTTGGCGCAGATCCGCACCACGTCCTGGATGTCGGCGGTCTCCTGCGCCACCACCACGCCGTCAGGCGGCTGGTTGGGAAGCCAGGTGGTGGTATGGCCGTGCTGCTCGCGGACGGCCTGCGAGGTGATGAGGCGGTTGCCGAAGCGTGCGGCGAGCTGCTCCAGCGCGCTCGCGAGGGCTTTCGGCTCCGGCCGCGGCGGATTATTGGTGATGGTGGTGCCCACGGAATTCCTCCCGACAGAAGAACCGTGGCAAAGGACATAAAACCGGTCAAGTCAAGCGACCGGACGCATAGCTGGAAGGAAACATGCCGGAGACTGCCGCCCCGACGCCCAAAGCCGCGCCGTTCCGCGCCTCGATCATGCAGATCGAGCCGCAATGGATCGACTATAACGGCCATCTCAACATGGCCTATTACAACGTGATGTTCGACCGCGCGATCGACCAGCTCTGGGCCGAGCTCGGCATCGGACCGACCTACATGAAGGAGCGAGGCGGCTCGACCTTCACGGCCGAATGCCATGTGCGCTACTTGCGCGAGATTCACCTCGGCGATCCCGTGCAAATCTTCGTCTGGCTGCTCGAGGCCGACGACAAACGGCTGCACACATTCGAGGAGATGCGGCACGCGAGCGAAGGCTGGCTGTCCGCCACGTCCGAGAACATGTCGCTGCATATGGACATGAATGCGCGGCGCGTCGCGCCGTTTCCGCCCGACATCAGCGAGCGTGTCGCTGCGGTCATAAAGGCCCACAGCGCGGTGGAACGCCCCGAGGGCATCGGCCGCAACGTGGCGATGCCCTCGAAGCGGTGAGCGCTATACCCTGTTGCGGCCGCGCGCCAAACCGACCACGGCCGAGACCAGGAACAGAACGACCGCGATGAAGAAGATGATCTTGGCGATCTCGATCGAAGCGCCGGCGACGCCGCCGAAGCCCAGGATGCCGGCGATCAGTGCGATAACCAGAAACGTCACAACCCAGCCTAGCATGGTCAAACCCTCGTCTTGATGTTGTCTGCGTCCGGCGCGGCTCGCCGCACCACCTGCGAGACAATCTCAAGGCGGGAACGATGGTTCCGACCCGGGCAGGCGGGAAATTCGCAAGCCGCGAAGGAACAAATTGGCCCGCCACGCACGTGGAAAACCTCTTTTCGTCGCCCCATATAGCCACCATCCCTGTTAGAAGGCTCCCTTCCGCCACCCCGCGGTGCCATCGTGGGGGCCAAATGATCTGCATGACCGAGCCGAGCAAGATCACAGGCGTACCCGACCACCAGCCCGCAGCCGGCGGCATCGCCGCGCGTGCGCGCGCCTCGGTGGGCCCGCAATATCTGTCCGGGCTCAATCCGAGCAGCGCGAGGCTGTCGAGACGCTGGAGGGCCCGGTCCTGGTGCTGGCCGGCGCCGGCACCGGCAAGACCCGCGTGCTGACGACGCGCATCGCCCATATCCTGAGCCAGGGCCGCGCCCGTCCCGCCGAGATCCTGTCGGTGACCTTCACCAACAAGGCCGCGCGCGAGATGAAGCACCGGCTCGGCCAGATGCTCGGCCATGCCGTCGAGGGCATGCCGTGGCTCGGCACCTTCCACTCCATCGGCGGCCGCATCCTGCGTTTCCATGCCGAGCTGGCGCAGCTCAAGTCGAACTTCACCGTGCTCGACGTCGACGACCAGGTCCGGTTGCTGAAGCAGTTGCTTCAAGCCGAGAACATCGACGACAAGCGCTGGCCGGCGCGCATGCTCGCCGGACTGATCGACGGCTGGAAGAACCGCGGCCTGACGCCCTCGCAGGTGCCCTCGGGCGAAGCCGCCACGTTCGCCAACGGCAAGGGCGGCAAGCTCTATGCGAGCTATCAGGAGCGGCTGAAGATCTTGAATGCGGCCGATTTCGGCGATCTCCTGCTTGAGAACATCCGCATCTTCCGCGAGCACCCGGATATCCTCCGGCAGTACCAGCAGCGCTTCAAGTACATCCTGGTCGACGAGTATCAAGACACCAACGTCGCGCAATATCTGTGGCTGCGGCTGCTGTCGCAGGCGCCCTCGAAGCCAGCCGCTCACACCGTCATTCCGGAGCGGCTCGAAGAGCCGAATCCGGAATCCCGAGATGAGCCCTCAGCTCTGGATTCCGGATCTGCGCCTGCGGCGCATCCCGGAATGACGGAGCGAGCGGCGCTGGCGGCTGCTTCTGCGGCGCCCACCAAGAACATCTGCTGCGTCGGCGACGACGACCAGTCGATCTACGGCTGGCGCGGCGCCGAGGTCGACAACATCCTGCGCTTCGAGCACGATTTCCCCGGCGCCAAGGTCATTCGCCTGGAGCGCAATTATCGCTCGACCGGCCACATCCTCGCCGCCGCCTCGCATCTGATCGCGCACAACGAAGGCCGGCTCGGCAAGACGCTGCGCACCGAGGACCAGGACGGCGAGAAGGTCACGGTCACCGGCTCGTGGGATTCCGAGGAGGAAGCGCGCGGCATCGGCGAGGAGATCGAGCAGCTGCAGCGCCGCGGCGAGAAGCTCAACGAGATTGCGATCCTGGTGCGCGCCTCCTACCAGATGCGCGAGTTCGAAGACCGCTTCGTCACGCTCGGCCTGCCCTATCGCGTCATCGGCGGCCCGCGCTTCTACGAGCGCGCGGAGATCCGCGATGCGCTGGCCTATTTGCGCGTCATCAACTCCCCGGCCGACGACCTCGCCTTCGAGCGCATCGTCAACGTGCCCAAGCGCGGTCTCGGCGATGCCACGGTGCAGATGCTGCACGACCACGCCCGCAAGCGCCGCATCCCCCTGTTCGAGGCGGCCCGCGCCGTGGTCGAGACCGACGAGCTGAAGCCGAAGGCGCGCGGCTCGCTTCGCGACGTCGTCGCCCAGTTTGACCGCTGGCGCGCCCAGCGCGAGGTCACCGCACACACCGATCTCGCCCAGATCGTGCTCGACGAGAGCGGCTATACCGAGATGTGGCAGAAGGACCGTTCGGCGGACGCCGCGGGCCGGCTGGAGAACCTGAAAGAGCTGGTGCGCTCGATGGAGGAGTTCGAGAACCTGCAAGGTTTCCTCGAACACATCTCGCTGGTGATGGATCGCGAGGGCGGCGCCGAGGAGGATGCGGTGTCGCTGATGACATTGCATTCGGCCAAGGGGCTCGAATTCGACAACGTGTTCCTGCCGGGCTGGGAGGAAGGCCTGTTTCCAAGCCAGCGCACGCTGGACGAACAGGGCCGCGCCGGCCTGGAAGAAGAGCGCCGGCTCGGCCATGTCGGCCTGACCCGCGCCCGCCGCCGCGCCATGATCTATTTCGCCACCAATCGGCGCATCCACGGCACCTGGTCGACCACGATCCCCTCGCGCTTCCTCGACGAATTGCCGGCGGCCAATGTCGAGATCACGGAATCCAAGGGCGGCTCGGCCTGGGGCGGCACCGGCGGCTATGGCGCCTCGCGCTTCGACGACATGGAGGCGTTCGGCTCGACCTATTCGACCCCGGGCTGGCAGCGGGCGCAGGCCAACCGCAACCGCAGCAGTGGCCGCAATGGCGGCGGCCGAAGCGGCGGCTTCGAGGAAGAAGCCGCGACGTTCTCATCATCATCGGGCCCCGATTTCGGCAGCTTCGCCTCGCGCCGTCGCGGTCCGCTGACGATCGAGGGCGAGCTGGTCGCCAAGTCGACCGGCACCACGTCGGAATTCTCGCTGTCCGATCGCGTCTTCCACCAGAAGTTCGGCTACGGCCGCGTCACCAAGATCGACGGCAACAAGCTCACCATCGCCTTCGACAAGGCCGGCGAGAAGAAGGTCGTGGACAGTTTCGTGCAGCGGGCGTGAGGCCCCGATTTGGCTCAGTACGTTGCCATCATCGAGGATACCGATCCGGACGAAGCCGTGGGCCTGTGGTTTCCGGACCTGCCCGGCTGCTTTTCGGGAGGTGACGATATCGACGAGGCCCTGGAGAATGCGCCCGAGGCGCTCGCGCTCTATGCTCAGGACCTCGCCGCGGATGGCCGCGCGCTTCCCCCGCCGCGGACATTGGACGAGCTCAAGGCAGACGCCGATGTGGCCGGTGACCTCAGAAACCACACGGTCGCCCTGATCGAATGGCCGTCCCGCGACGCCGCCGAGTGAGGACTGTTCGCCGCACTCCCCTGGCCTTCGACGGTTCTGCGCCGAACAGGTCTTGACCATCGCGAACTTCCCCGTATCAGATGCGGCCATGGTCCGGGGCATCGCACTGATCTTGCTTGCATTGGGGATGCCGTCGCTGGCGGCGGCGGAGACCATGAGCTTTGGCGATCTCGATCGGCAAGCTGGCGGCGAGCTGCGGCGCGGAAATCGTCGCCAATTGCCGCGGCGTCAACCCGGATCTGAACCGGCTGAAGGAATGCCTGTCGCGCAACCGCGACGTACTCGCCGCAATGCGCGAGCGACTATCTCGGCGTCTTCGACGCCATTCAGAAGCGCGTTGCCGCGCGCGTCACCGTGGCGAACGCCTGCCAGCGCGAGATCGTCAAGGTCTGCGGCGGCTCGACCAAGGAGACCAGCAAGTCGGTCCCCTGCCTGGTCTCGACCCCCAAGGGCATCAGCAACAACTGCCTGAAAGCCGTTGACGACGCGGGGTATCGCTGATGCGCGCGAAACGGCTCACCACCGCGGGACTGGGCATCGCGCTGGGCTTCGCGCTGCTCGCCGGCCCTGCACGTGCGCAGACGGCGGCGCCGACCCGCGACGACATCGTCGCCAAGCTGAACCGTTTCGAGCAGGCTGCCGAGGTCGATCTGCCCGCGCTGAAGCAGCAGGTGATGGAGCGCGCCAAGACCAGGATCAAGAACGATCCGGGACCCGTGAACCGGCCGCTGATCGCGCCCGATCTGGCCAAGCTGCCGGCCTTCAATGCACAGATCCAGTTCGATGCCGACACGCCCATCATCCAGCCGGCCTCCTACCAGACCGTCGGCCGCATCGCGGACGCGTTGGTTCATTCCTCGCTGCTGCCCTACACGTTCCTGATCGTCGGCCATGTCGAATCCAATTCGAAGACGCGCGAGGCCAATGCGATCCTGAGCCAGCGCCGCGCCGACGCGATCCGCGATGTGCTGGTGAACACGTTCAAGATCTCGACCAAGCGCCTGCATCCGATCGGCCTCGGCGAGGAGCAGTTGCTCGACCGGGCCAGGCCGACTTCGGCCGTCAACGGCCAGTTGCAAATCCTGACCTATGCCAAGCTGCCGGAGGAGGCGCCACATCCGGCGGCGCCGGCGCCTGCGGCGAAAAAGCCCGCCAAGAAGCGCTGAGCGGAGACGGCTGCGCGCCTGGCGGAACCTTTTGAAGTCCTGATCGTTTTGGGGCCTGTCCAGCACGCACCCATACGGCCTTGCGCGACAATAGTGCCGGTTTGTGCACCGCCCGGTCCAGTGCTATAGCGACTGCTCGCCCTTCCCGATCCCGTGCTGCATGAGACCAAAATGGGTGGCTTGTTCCAGCGCCAACTTGCCGTTTACGTCGAGTACCATCGCGATCCCCGCAACACGGCGATGCATGTGGTCGGTATTCTCCTGCTGTTCACCGGCGCGGTGCTGCCGCTGACGCTGGTCAGGCTTCCGCTGTTCGGTTTCGACGTCAGCCTTGCGGTGATCCTGGCCTTGCCGGTTCTGATCTATTGGCTGCTGCTCGATGTGGCGCTCGGGATCGGCATTCTGGCGGTCTCCATCGTGCTGTTTTCGGTTGCGTCGACCATCGCGGCGCAGGTCAGCACCGCGGCGATGTGGGCGATTTTCGCTGCGCTGGTGGTGCTCGGCCTCGCCGCGCAGACCATCGGCCACAAGGTTTTTGAGGGGCGCGAAGCCTCGCTGTTCACTTTTCCTTCGCATCTTTTCCTTGGACCGATGTTCGTGATGGCAAAATTGTTCATTGCCTTGGGCTTCCGTCGCGACCTTGCCGCGATTCTGGCGCCTCTTCCGACCAATTCCCTTTCAACCCGATAGCTCTAGAAGCGAAACAGCAACCTTCTGCATGGCTCTCGTCCTGGTTACCGGTGGCAGTGGCTTCATCGGACATCATCTCGTCGAAGCGCTCCGCGGCCGTGGGCAGCGGGTGCGTGTTCTCGACATCCGTGCGCCGGCCGCGGCGAACGCCGACGTCGAACACGTCCATGGCTCGGTGCTGGACGGCGCCGCGGTCGATGCGGCGCTCGCCGGGGTCGATCAGGTCTATCACCTCGCCGGCCTGCCCGGCATGTGGGTCGCCAACAAGCAGGACTTTCACGAGGTCAATTGCCGCGGCACCGAGATCGTGCTCGCGGCCGCGATGAAGCGCGGCGTGTCGCGCTTTCTGCACTGCTCGACGGAATCGATCCTGTTCCCCTATTCCGACCTCAAAGGCATTCCTGCCGAGGAAGCGCTGCAGCCGGCCGACGCCATGCCCGGCGCCTACACGCGCTCGAAGTCGCTCGCCGAGCATTGCGCCGCAAAGGCCGCGGCCAGCGGTTTTCCGCTCGTGATCGGCACGCCGACCATGCCGATCGGCGCCGCCGACCACAATCTGACGCCGCCGACCGCGATGCTCTGGTACTTCCTCCAGAAGAAGGTGCAGCCGCATCTCAATTTCCTGGTCAACCTCGTCGACGTTCGCGACGTTGCCATGGGCCTGGTGCTGACCATGGAACGGGGCCGCCAGGGCCAGCGCTACATCCTCGGCGGCGACTGCGTTCCGCTCGGCAACATCCTGCGGATGATGTCGGCGATGAGCGGCCGCCGGCAGTACCCGATCGTCGTGCCCGGCAGGCTCGCCGAGCTCTCCGGCATCATGCTCGAATATCTGGCCGACAACTTCACGCGCAGGCCCCCCAACGGCACCGCCGAGGGCGTGCGCATCGCGCTCGCCGCGAGCGATCTTTCGATCGGCAAGGCGCGCACCGAGCTCGGCTATTCGCCGCGTCCGATCGAGCCGGTGCTGCGCGAAACCATCACCCACCTGCTCGCCCGCAACGGCCAGCAGCCCACCGGCGCCATCGAGCATCGCGCGCTCTCCTCGCGCGCGGGCTGACGCCGCCGCTTCAAACGCAAAGAACCTTCATGTCTTTCGATTTCAGCAAGCTTCTCTCTGTCGCCTGGGGTGGTTGGACCACGACCTGGCCGACGCAACTGCTCGCCCTGATCTGGCTCGCTTTTCTGGCTAGCTGGGTCGGCGCCTCGTTCTGGCAGGGGCAGACCAAGAAGCAGGTCATGACGCTGGAGTCTCAGCGCTATCGCCTGCCGATCCTGGTCGGCGGCATCCTGTACACGCCGTTCATTGCGGAAGCCATGGGCTGGAAGCCGCTTTGGGTGCTCGGCAACACCGGCATTGTGATCGCTGCGGTCCTCTCAGTCGCCGGCATCGCCTTCGCATGGTGGGGGCGGCTGCATCTCGGAAAATTCTGGTCCAACACCATCACCCACAAGGAAGATCACCGCGTCATCGACACTGGCCCCTACGGTATCGTCCGTCACCCGATCTACACCGGACTGATCTTCGGGATGCTGGTGACCGGCGTCGCAATCGGCTTGGTGACGACAATCCTCGGCGCCATCCTGATCTCGCTCGGCATGTGGCAGAAGGGCCGGATGGAAGAGGTGTTCCTCTCCAAGGAGCTCGGCGAAGACGCCTATGGCGCCTATTGCCGCCGCGTGCCGATGATCATTCCGTTCCTCTCTCCGCGGTAAGCGGGCAGTCCTCGCTCTCGTATCCCGGACGCGCTGCAACGCGTAGCGTTGCTGCGCAGAGCCGGGCCCCAGAAGCGAGATAGTGCCGGCAGCGGAGATGGGCCCCGGCTCTGCAGCACACCGCGAAACGCGCGCTGCGCTGCGTCCGGGGCACGAGCGCAGGTTCCGGCGCACCAAGGAACCGCTCCTCCCTACGCCCGTTACCCCTCGACACCTGCAACATGTGCAGAGCATCGAGCCATGTCGGATGCCTACGATTATTTTCGCGCGCACGCGATCGCCGCCCTGCGCAAGGCGCGGGCACTGCCGCCTGGGCGGACGAAGCAGAAGCAGCGCACGGTGGCGCGGGTCTATCACCTGCTGTCCAGGGAGGCCGCGCTCGCGCCGAACATCCAGCACCTCGACGATTTTCGCACGGCACGGCAGCTCGAGCGGCAGATTGGCCGTTGATCTCCGGGCACTATTGGTCGGCGCTCGCCCCATGCAAATTCGATCGGCTGCCATTCCGCGGGATTAGGCCCCGGCGGCAGGCCGCACCGGTTGACGTCTGCCCCGCCAGCCAGTTGGATGCGCGCGCAAACAGGGGCTCCTCATGACCTTCTCCAGCATCTTCGCGCAATTCGTCGCGATCCTCGGCGGCGTGGCGCTGCAATGGCGCAGGATGACGGGCAGCGAGCCCGCGCCGGCCTGGGGAGCGGCCCCCGCCATTCCCGAAGCGAAGCCGCAAGGCGCGATCCCGACCTTGAAGATGCCGACCGCGCGCGGCTGGAGCGAGGGCCAGAAGCCGACCGTCGCTCCCGGACTCAAGGTCAATGCGTTCGCGACCGGCCTCGACCATCCACGCTGGATCGAGGTGCTGCCGAACGGCGACGTGCTGATCGCAGAGGCGACCCAGATCGCAGGCGCCCCGCGCAGCGTGTTCCACTATGCGATGCAGGCGACGATGCGCCGGGCCGCCGCGCTTGGCGTGTCCGCCGACCGCATCACGCTCTTGCGCGACAAGGACGGCGACGGCGTCGCCGAACACCGCGGCGCCTTCATGGAGAACCTCAGCCAGCCCTTCGGCATGGCGCTGGTCGGCGACACCTTCTATGTCGGCAACACCGACGGCGTGATGGCGTTTCCCAATGTCGCGGGCGCCGACCGCATCACCGCGCCGGGCAAGAGGCTCACGACGTTCAAGCCGGGCGGACATTGGACGCGCAGCCTGCTCGCCAGTCCCGACGGCACCAAGCTCTATGCCGGCGTCGGCTCGCTCAGCAACATCGCCGAGATGGGCATGGAGGTCGAGGAAGGCCGTGCCGCGGTGTACGAGCTCGACCTCGTCGCCGGCACGAATCGCATCTTCGGCGCGGGCCTGCGCAATCCCGTGGGCCTTGCCTGGGAGCCGAACACGAACGTGCTCTGGACCGTCGTCAACGAGCGCGACGGGCTCGGCGACGAGACGCCGCCGGATTATCTCACCTCGGTGCGCGACGGCGGCTTCTACGGCTGGCCCTATTGCTATTGGGGCAAGACGGTGGACGACCGCGTGCCGCAGGATCCGGCGATGGTCGCCAAGGCGCTGCAGCCGGACTACGCGCTCGGCGGCCACACCGCTTCGCTCGGCCTGTGCTGGATGCCCGCAGGCACCCTGCCCGGCTTCGGCGACGGCATGGTGACCGGCCAGCACGGCTCGTGGAATCGCAGCAAGCTGTCCGGCTACAAGCTGGTGTTCGTCCCGTTCGAGAACGGAAAGCCGTCCGGTCCCGGTCGCGACATCCTGTCAGGCTTCCTGTCACCCGACGAGAAGGAATCCTACGGCCGCCCGGTCGGCGTTGCGATCGGCCCCGACAAGACGTCGCTGCTGATGGCCGACGACGTCGGCAACGTGATCTGGCGTGTGACGGGGGCGTAGGTCGAAATAGGCGGGATCGGCGCCGCGGACTGGCTGCACCTCTCCCGCCTGCGGGAGAGGTCGCGGAGCGAAGCGACGCAGGCGAGGGTTCTTTCCTCTAGGGGGTCTCCCGTTGCGGAGAGACCCTCTTCCCAACCCTCTCCCGCAAGCGGGAGAGGGGGCGCAGCGCCGCCTTGATTCCCTTCACGTCCCCACGCACAGCGTGGCGCGCTGCTTGCGCAGCAGCGCGATCACCGAGAGCGCGGTGATCAGGCCGGTCTTGGGATTCTCCGACGGGATGTTCTCGATGCCCATCGAGAACCGCGCCGAATCCGCTTCGACCTCGATGCGGTGAACGTTGCGCGTCACGGTCGGGTCGGCCCAAACCTGGATCCGGGTCCGATCGGGCCCGATGCCCGCCAGCGACAGCGCGACGGCGACGTTGACGTTCGCCGGAAAGCCCTTCGCCGCTTCGCGCGCGCTGCCTTCGAACAGCTTCAGCGGCTCGCGCAGATTGTCGATGTCGATGTTGTTCTGCACGATGAACGGCGCGCCCTTCAGCCCGTCGATCGGCTTGCGCGTCACCATCTGCACCGAATGGATGGTGCCGACCGCGGCGGCGTTGACGGCATCGAGCCCGATCAGCGCGCCGGTCGGCACCAGGATGCGGCCGCCATTGGCGCGGGCGAGATCGACGAGGTCGAAATTATCGAGCAGGCCGCCGGCGCTGACCACGACCGCGGCCTTACCGCGCCGCACCGCCGGCTCGACGATGGACCGCAGATGATGGCTCGGCGCGCATTCGACCACGATGTCGGCGGCCTCGCCGAGCTGTTCGATCGGCAGCACTTGCGGCGGGCGGCGCAGGCCGCCGATGAAAGCCTGATGCTTGGCGGGATCGCGCGCGGCGACGGCCGACAGGGTCAGTCCCTCGATGCCCTGATCGAGCGCGGTCGCGACCTTGGTGCCGATCGAGCCCAGCCCCGCGATGGCAACCCGCAATTGGTTCGAGGCTTCCTGTCCAGCCATGGCATCCTGCTTTCTCGTTGGCTGATGTCTTAGCGCAACATTTTCTGTATAAGCCAGCCCGAATTGGTTTGCCTTGCCAGCCCACCAGGCCTTGCTGCGGCCTGGAGCGCGATCCGCCGGTGCGAACCGCTGATGTGTCCCGATGGAGGTCCTCATGCGCACTCATTCGATCGCCGCCATTCCCGCCGACGGCATCGGCCCCGAGGTGATCTCGGCCGGGATCCGTGTGCTGGAGGCTCTGGCAAAGCGCAGCGGCGATCTCACCTTCAACGTCAAGACGTTCGACTGGGGCTCGGACTATTACAAGAAGCACGGCGTCATGATGCCGGCCGACGGCCTCGCCGAGCTGAAGAAGTTCGACGCGATCTATTTCGGTGCGGTCGGCGCGCCTGATGTGCCCGATCACATCACGCTGTGGGGGCTGCGCCTGCCGATCTGCCAGGGCTTCGACCAATACGCCAATGTGCGGCCGACGAAGATCCTGCCCGGCGTCGCCTCGCCGCTGCGCAATGTCGGTGTCGGCGATCTCGACTGGGTGATCGTGCGCGAGAATTCGGAAGGCGAATATGCCGGCATGGGCGGTCGGGCGCACAAGGGCCTGCCGGAAGAGGTCGGCACCGAAGTCGCCGTGTTCACCCGCGTCGGCGTCACCCGCATCATGCGCTATGCCTTCCAGCTCGCGCAGTCGCGCCCGCGCAAATTCCTGACCGTGGTGACCAAGTCGAACGCCCAGCGCCACGGCATGGTGATGTGGGACGAGATCGCCGCCGAGGTCGCGAGCGAATTCCCCGACGTCACCTGGGACAAGATGCTGGTCGACGCCATGACGGTGCGCATGACGCTGCATCCGAAGAGCCTCGACACCATCGTCGCGACCAATCTGCACGCCGACATCCTCTCTGACCTTGCCGGTGCGCTGGCGGGAAGCCTCGGCGTGGCGCCGACCGCTAACATCGATCCGCAGCGCCGCTTCCCCTCGATGTTCGAGCCGATTCACGGTTCGGCCTTCGACATCACCGGCAAGGGCATCGCCAACCCGGTCGCGACCTTCTGGACCGGCGCGCAGATGCTCGAGCATCTCGGTGAGAAGGACGCCGCAGCCCGCCTGATGGCGGCGGTCGAGCGCGTCTGCGCGGCCGGCGTGCTGACGCCCGACGTCGGCGGCAAGGCGACGACGAAGGAGGTCACGGACGCCGTGGTCGAGGCGATCCAGGGAACGAACGTGTAGCTCCCTCCTCTCCCCGCATGCGAGGAGAGGCAAAGAGCCTACTTCCGCTTCGCCGAAGCCGCCGGCGGCGCCGCCATCGCGGCTGCAGGCTCGGGCGGCGTCAGGTGGCGCGGGACGATGATGGTTTGCCCCGGCGTGAGCTGGGCATTCTCTGCAAGCGAATTGCTCTGCGCGAGCGTCCACAGCGGCACGCGATTGGCGGCGGCGATGCTCTCCATGGTGTCGCCGCGGCGCACCGGGATCTGCACACCGGAGTCCCACAATTCGACCAACGTGTCCGCAGGCACGAGATAGCGCAGCGGCACGGCATCGGCCTCAGTCTGCGGCGGAATGCGCGGCAGCCGCGTCACCATATCGACGATCTGGCGATGGATGTCGTCGGACTTCTCGATATTGATGTGCGAGACGCGCGCGTTTTCCTTCAGGTCGTAGCTCGCGTAATGGCCGCGAAAGCCGGGGACCGCGACGACGTCGCCGCCGCCGAGCACGCTGTCGGACAGGAAGATGTTGATGAAGCGCTCGACATTGAGCGGCACGTCGCCGGTCGCGTGCGCGGGATCGATGGCGATAACGAGGCTGATCGGGATGTTTTCCTTGGCCGCCATCTCGGAGATGACGACCGAGCACAGCCCGCCCATGGAATGGCCGATCAGTACGATCGGCGCCGCCTGCTCCTTGTAGCTGGCGATGACGCGATTGCCGATGAACCGGCACAGGGTGAATTCGTAGACATCGGCGGAAAATCCGGCCTGTGTCAGTTTCTCGCCGAGCCGGTCCATGCCGGTCGAGAAGATCGGCCCCATGGCACCGCGGAACAGGTAGACCTTCGGCGGCGGCAACGGCTCGAATGGCGGGGGCGGCGGCGCAGCAGGCACGGCCGCATTGGTCTTGGACTTGGCGGGCGAGGCAGCGGCTATGCCGGGGCCCCAGGCCATCAGCGCAATCGCTGCCAGCACGATCAGTCGCCTCCAGATCAATCATCAGTCCAGCAGTCCCACCGCGGGAGGCAAAGGCCTCCCCCGGGGCTTCATGACCGCGGATTTGGCGGATTTTGCGGCGCCGAAACTGAGCCGATTTGCCTCAGTTCCTGGTTTGCCTCAGTTCCTGGCCGGGGCGGTCGCGGCCGCCGAGCGCGCCTGCCGCGGGGCGCCGTGTTCGGCGACCGGCGTGGCCGGAGCGCGCGAGCGCATGATCGCGGCGTCGATCTCGGCGATGACGCGGCGCTGGATCGCCTCGTTCTTGTCGATCGAGATATGACCGACGCCGGAGCCGCGCACGTCGACATTGTCGAGCTTGCCGCGGAGGCCCGCTGCGGCCCGCACCGGCTCGCCGGGCCCATCGCCGATATAGATGTTGATGTAGCGCTCGGCGCCGGTCGAGAGCTTGGTCTTGAACACGGAGTCGAGACCGATCGCGAGCTTCACGGGCACGCCGAGCTGGTTGAGCTTGGCGATCATGTCGGGCAGCGCGGTCGCGCCGGAGGAATGGCCGACCAGGACGATGGTCTTGAGCCGGCCGGCCTTGTAGGCGGCCGCCGCTTCGTCGGCGAGCGAGGACCAGGACACGAAATTGGCGACCGTCACCGGGATGCCCTGCGCCTGGAGCCGGGCGCCGATCGTGTCGAGCCCGAGCGAGAAGATGTTGAGCACGCCACGGAGCAGATAGACGTGGGTGGTCGCGGCCGCGGCCTGGCTCGGCGCGGCCCTGGCGGGGCTCGGATTGATGGCAACAGCTGACAGCAGGATCAGGCCCATCGCCCATGCACGGAGGGCGGACAACTGGCTGGCGCCGGCGGTGTGACGGCCGTTCGATCTCATCGATGTTTTCCCTGGAGACATACGCTGTGCGACTGGCCGGAATCGTAGCCACGGCCTGCTCGCAGACGCAACAAAGAGCCGCGTGAGCGACAATCTTAGCCGCAAGCAGTGACCATCGCGCAACACTTGCCTGAAACCTGCCACCGAAGGGCCTGTTTTGAGACCATTTTTCTCCGGGGAATTGCGGGCCGGCAAGTGCGTTCCTATTTCAGGGCTCCGCTGACCTCCCTCCGGGACCGGTCCGGCCCCCTCCCCAACCTTGCCCCTCAGCCTTGCGGCCATCATGTCCTCCATCATCTCCGTCGCCAATCTGTCCAAGACCTATGGGTCCGGCTTCAAGGCGCTCAAGAACGTCAATCTCGATATCAAGCGCGGCGAGATTTTCGCCCTGCTCGGGCCCAACGGCGCCGGCAAGACCACGCTGATCTCCATCATCTGCGGCATCGCCAATCCGAGCGAAGGCCGCGTGCTGGTCGGCGGCGAGGACATCCAGTCCTCTTACCGCAAGGCGCGCTCGCTGATCGGCCTCGTGCCGCAGGAATTGCACACCGACGCCTTCGAGAGCGTGTGGGCGACTGTCAGCTTCTCCCGCGGCCTGTTCGGCAAGCCGAAGAATCCTGCACACATCGAGAAGGTGCTGAAGGATCTCTCGCTGTGGGACAAGAAGGACAGCAAGATCATCACGCTGTCCGGCGGCATGAAGCGCCGCGTCATGATCGCGAAAGCGCTGTCGCACGAGCCGCAGATCCTGTTCCTGGACGAGCCCACCGCGGGCGTCGACGTCGAGCTGCGCAAGGGCATGTGGGAGGTGGTGCGCACCCTGCAACAGTCCGGCGTCACCATCATCCTCACCACCCATTACATCGAGGAAGCCGAGGAGATGGCCGACCGCATCGGCGTCATCAACAAGGGCGAGATCGTGCTGGTCGAGGACAAGACGACCTTGATGCAGAAGCTCGGCAAGAAGCGTCTGACGCTGCATCTGCAGGGCAAGATCGCCGCGCTGCCGGAGAGCCTTCGCCATTACGAGCTCGAGCTCTGCGATGGCGGCGCGACGCTGGTCTACGATTATGACACCCAGGGCGAGCGCACCGGCATCACCAGTCTGCTCGGCGACCTCCGCACCGCCGGCATCCGCTTCAACGATCTCGACACGACGCAATCGTCGCTCGAGGACATCTTCGTCGACCTCGTGAGGACGTCATGAACCATCGCGCCATCCGCGCCATCTATCTGTTCGAAATGGCGCGCACCTGGCGTACGCTGCTGCAAAGCATCGTCTCGCCGGTGGTCTCGACGTCGCTCTATTTCGTGGTGTTCGGTGCCGCGATCGGCTCGCGCATCAGCCAGGTCGAGGGCGTCAGCTACGGCACCTTCATCGTGCCGGGCCTGATCATGCTCTCGGTCCTGACGCAGAGCATCGCCAACGCCTCGTTCGGCATCTATTTCCCGAAATTCACCGGCACGATCTACGAGATCCTGTCGGCACCGATCTCCTACTTCGAGATCGTGCTCGGCTATGTCGGCGCCGCCGCGACCAAGTCGATCATTCTGGGCCTGATCATCCTGGCGACCGCCGGCCTGTTCGTGCCGCTGCATATCCACCATCCCGTCTGGATGCTGGCCTTCCTGGTGCTGACGGCGGTGACGTTCAGCCTGTTCGGCTTCATCATCGGTATCTGGGCCGACGGCTTCGAAAAACTGCAGATGATTCCGATGCTGGTGGTGAC
Source organism: Bradyrhizobium dasycarpum (assembly GCF_042019905.1). Taxonomy (NCBI): domain Bacteria; kingdom Pseudomonadati; phylum Pseudomonadota; class Alphaproteobacteria; order Hyphomicrobiales; family Nitrobacteraceae; genus Bradyrhizobium; species Bradyrhizobium dasycarpum. The sequence goes on along the minus strand of NZ_CP169574.1, from coordinate 6,493,553 downwards.
ACCGCTGACCTTCCTCGGCGGCAGCTTCTATTCGATCGACATGCTGCCGCCCGCCTGGCGCACGGTGGCGCTGCTCAATCCGGTCGTCTACCTGATCTCCGGCTTTCGCTGGAGCTTCTACGAGATCGCGGATGTCAGCATGGCCGTCAGCGTCGGCATGACGCTGGCGTTCCTGGTGATCTGCCTCGTCGTGATCTGGTGGATTTTCCGCACGGGGTATCGGCTGAAGAACTGACCGCTCTGTGATTCCGGGGCGCGCGCAGCACGAGCCCGGAATCCATTGTGCGGCGGGTTGGTGGATGAATGGATTCCGGGCTCGTGCTGCGCGCGCCCGGAATGACGAGGTCGGCAGGCACCGAAGTGACATCGTCAACGCGCCGCGCGGTCCGAATGGTTTGCGTCTTTGTGACGAATTGTCGGCATCGAACGCACGTCCGGCTCGCGAAAATGTCAGCGCCGCCGCGCGTGGCGCGGCACCCAGCGGCCTTGCTTACGCCCCGCATCACGTTAACGATGGGCAGGCTGGCCGCTGGAACCAAAGCCGGATTGCAGGCATATTGCACGCCGGGGACGGAGAGCCGCGGCGGCTAGCGAGACAAGGCCGGAGGCCAGGATTCAAATGCGTTTCCAGATGCGTTCATTTTTCATTGCTTTGACGTCCCTGATGGTTTTGAGCGCGGGCACCGCGCAGGCCAAGGTCGAGATCACCGTCGACAAGGACAATCAGCAGATGACCGTCGCGGTCGACGGCGTGGCGCGCTATCGCTGGCCGGTATCGACAGGCGTCCCCTCACGCGAGACGCCGAACGGCGCGTTCCGCGCCTTCCGCATGGAAGAGGATCACTATTCCAAGGAATTCGACGACGCGCCGATGCCGCATGCGATCTTCTTCACCAAGGTCGGGCACGCCATCCACGGCACGGATTCGGTCGGCCGGCTCGGCTCGCCCGCCTCGCATGGCTGCGTGCGGCTGTCGCGCCAGAATGCTTCGACACTCTATGCGCTGGTGCAGCAGCAGGGCGTGCTCAACACCAAGGTGACGCTGACCGGATCGGCACAGGTGGCGCTGGCGCGCAATCCGCGCGGCCGCGCCAACGCTGCGGTGGCCCGCGCTCCGCAGCAGCCCGCCGAAGAGCAGTACGCCACATCGGGCGATCCCGTGAACCTGTCGCCGCCGGCGCAGCCCGCGCGCCGCTACATGCCGCAGGACGACAATTACATCTATCCCGCCGACGGCAGCGACACCGGCGCGCGCTATCCGGCGCCGCGTTCGGCCACCCGTCCGCTCTATGACGCGCAGGTCTATCAGCAGCAGCCGCAACCCTATTACGACCAGGGTTACGGCCAGCAGGGCTATTATCATCAGCCGCAGCCCCGGCAGGTTTATCAGCCGCGCGGCTATTACTACCAGAACTGACGCAATCGCACACCAATCGACCACACCGGCCGAGGCACCATGCCGTCACGCGCCGTCACGATCCTGACCGTGCTCTCGCTTCTCACCGCAGAACAAGCCATTGCAGGACGAGGCATCGTAGAACAAGCCATGGCCTTCGATCTCGAGGCGCATCGCGGCGGGCGGGCGCTGCTGCCGGAAAACACCCTGCCGGCCTTTGCCAACGCGCTGTCGATGGGCGTGGACACGCTGGAGCTCGACGTCGGCGTCACCGCGGACGGCGAAATCGTCGTGTCGCACGAACGCGGGCTCAATCCTGACCTCGCACGCCGCGCCGACGGCGCTTACATCACTCCGCCCGGCACCCCTTTCGTCAAGCTGCGGCTGGACGAGGTCAGGACCTATGACGTCGGCCAGATCAGACCGGATAGTGCCTACGCGAAACAATTCCCCGACCAGCGCGCGCTGCCGGGGACGCGCATTCCGACCTTGAGCGAGCTGTTCGCGCTGGTACGAAAATCCGGCAACGCGCGTGTGCGCTTCAACATCGAGACCAAGATCGACCCGAACCGTCCGGACGAAACGCTCGATCCGCAGGCCTTTGTCGCCAAGCTGCTGGCGCTGATCGAGGCCGAAGCGTTTTCCGACAGGGTCATGATCCAGTCGTTCGACTGGCGAACCCTGCGGCTGGTCCAGCAGCAGTCGCCCAAGATACCGACGGCGTACCTGACGCTCCAGCGCGGCTCGGCTCCGACGGCGGCGCTGGACAAGGGGACGAACTGGACGGCCGGCTTCAATCCGGCCGATCACGGCAGCTCGCTGCCGCGCACGATCAAGGCAGCGGGCGGCGCGATCTGGTCGCCCCATTTCGGCGATATCACCGCCGCGCTCGTCGCGGAGGCCCACGGACTCGGATTGCGCGTGGTGGTCTGGACGGTCAACAAGCGCGAAGACATGGCGCGGATGATCGAGCTCGGCGTTGACGGGATCATTTCCGACAAACCCGACCTGCTGCGGCAGGTCGCCGGCGAAAAGGAATAGCGTTGCCGGCGGGGACGCCGGTCGAGCCGTAAGAGGTCTCGTGTCCCGGACGCGGCGCAGCGTGCAACGCTGCTCCGCTGAGCCGGGAGCCAGCAAGGCGCGCTGTGGGCCCCGGCTCTGCAGCGCATCACTTCGTGCTGCGCAGCGTCCGGGGCACGAGAGCCTTGTCGCCCGGATGGAGCGTAGCGCAATCCGGGAATCTTGCCCCACGCAAGCGCAGCCCCGGATTTCGCTTCCGCTGCATCCGGGCTACGGACCGTCACTCCCCGTCGCGCAGGCGTCGATGCAGCGCGCCCAGGATGTTGGAATAATCGTCGGTCCAGACCCGCACCCTGTCGTCGGCTTCGGTCTGCTCCCACGACTTGGAGGTGGCGAGCCTGCCGATGTCGGCTTCCTCGCGCGCCGAGATGACGACGTCGGTCGAGAAGATGTAGTCGCTATCGCGCCCGGAATCCTCGTTGAAGACCCAGCTCTTGAGATCATTGGCGTCGGCGATGCCGACCACGACGGTCTCGAGATCGAGATGCCGGTTGGAGACGTGCATCACCACGGCGCCGTGCGGCGCGAGCTTGTCCTTGTAGATCTTCATCGCCTCTTCGGTGGCGAGATGGATCGGGATTGCATCCGACGAATAGGCATCGACAATGACGAGGTCGTAGGCGCCATCGGGCTCCTTGGCGAAGGTGAGGCGCGCGTCGCCGATCACGGGCTTCATATCCGGCATGCAGCTCGATATGTAGCGGAAATTTCTGGGATCGCGCGCGGCATCGACCATCGACTGGTCGATCTCGAAGAATTTCCAGTCCTCGCCGGGCGCGGCGGCACAGGCGAGCGTGCCCGAGCCGACGCCGATCGCGGCCACCTTGAGCGGGGCGCCCTTGCGTTCGCGGATGGCGCTGACGGCCTGACCGATGCCGCCGTCCTTGTGATAATAGGTGATCGGCTCGGGCGGGCCTGCGACGGGCGTGCCGTCATTGTTGCGGAAGCGCTCGGCGCCGTGAATGGTGGTGCCATGCATCAGCACGTGGAAATATCCGCCGGGCGTCACCACGATCTTGTGCACGCCGAAGAAGCTGCGCACCGTCGTGACGCGGCCCTCGTCCGCGGGATAGACGCGGATCAAGGCCAGCGCGAGCACGACCGTGGCAAAGATCTTCCAGCGGCTGGCATTGAGCACCAGTGCCAGCAGTGCCGCGAGCACGCCGACGCTGCCGGCAACCCAGACACGGTGATCCTCGAACCAGGTCGAGACGCCGCCCGTGGTGGTGGACGGCACGACCAGCGCCACCGCGAGCGCGGCGAGCGCCAGCCAGTACCATTTGACGACACCGGCAAGCCGTTCGTTCGCAATCGGCCGGCACAGCGCGGCGAGCGCGACCAGGATCGGATATTCGGCGATCCACGAGAAGGTGAAGGGAGCGAGGAGACCGGCAAACAGGCCACCGACCATGCCGCCGAACGACAGCGCGACATAGAAACCGGTGAGATATTTGGCGGCCGGCCGGGTCCGCGCCAGTTCGCCGTGACAGGCCATGGCGATGACGAAGAAGCACAATTGGTGGCCGCCGAGCGTCAGCAACAGATTCTGCTCGCCGCCGAAGGCCAGCAGCACGACGACGCCCGCGATCGCGACCGGCTGCAGCGTCAGCATCCATTTGTGCGGCAGCAGCGGCCGCGACTGGAACACGACGACCCAGGTGAGCAGATACAGCGACAGCGGCAGCACCCACAGCAGCGGCGCCGCCGCGACGTCGGTCGAGATGTGCGCGGTGACGGCAATGAGCAGGCCCGAGGGCACTGCGGCGAGGAAGATCCAGCGCAGCCGCGTCAAGAAGGCCGGCGCCGGCGCATTGATCTCCTCGGTTTTCGGGTCGACCATCGCAAGTTTCGGCGAGCGCAGCAGCAACACACCGCAGGCACCGATCAGGAGGATCAAGAGGGCATAGCCGCCGGTCCAGAGCCGGTTCTGCGTGTGCAGCGTGAACACCGGCTCCAGCAGGAACGGATATGACAGCAGCGCGAGGAAGCTGCCGATGTTGGAGGAGGCATAGAGGAAATAGGGATCATGCCCGGCGGGATGGCCGGTGCGGACGAACCAGGCCTGCAACAGCGGATTGTTGGCCGCGAGCGCAAAGAACGGCAGGCCGATCGAGACCACGAACAGGCCGAGCAGCCAGAACGCATAGTTGGACGCCGGCGGCTCGCCATAGCCGGAGGCGATGCCGAGCGGCAGCATGACGAAGGCCGCGATCAGCAGCACCAGATGCACGGCCACCGGCACGACGCGGCTCCTCGCCTGCATCAGGAAATGCGCATAGGCATAGCCCGCCAGCAGCAGCGACTGGAAGAACACCATCGCCACCGACCACACCGCCGGCGAGCCGCCGAGCCGCGGCAGCACCATCTTCGTGAACAGCGGCTGCACCGAGAACAGCAGCAGCGCGCTGACGAAGATCGCAGCGGTGTAGACCGTCAGCACCAGCCGGTTGCGCGAGGCGGACGGCTGCTCCGTGGCGGCGGGTTGCACGATCGAATCCATGGAAGCTCCGGCTCAGAACCCGGCGGGCGCCGGACGCGCGCAATGGAGCACAAGGCGCCTGAACGGGCAACAAAGGGGGCGTGGTGTTGCAGCGAGGAATGCTTGATATAAGAGGGTCGTTCCGGGGCGATGCGTAGCATCGAACCCGGAACCTCGAGATTCTCCGGTGCGCAACCGCGCACCATAGTTCGCGCTTCGCGCGCCCCGGAATGACGCCAAGGAAGTCATGACCGAAACCGACGTCGTCATCATCGGCGCTGGCCATAACGGCCTCACCTGCGCGGCCTATCTCGCCATGGCCGGCCTGCGCGTGCACGTGGTCGAGCGCCGCAAGGTGGTCGGCGGTGCAGCGGTCACGGAGGAGTTTCATCCGGGATTCCGCAATTCGGTGGCGGCCTACACGGTGAGCCTGCTCAATCCGCAGGTGATCCGCGACCTCAAGCTCGCCGAGCAGGGCCTGCGCATCGTGGAACGGCGCGCCCAGAATTTCCTGCCCGCGCCCGACGGCAGCTATCTCCTCACCGGGGAGGGCCGGACGACAGCGTCGGTCGCGCGACTGAGTGCGCATGACGCCAGCGCGCTCGACGGGTTTTCGCGCGAGCTGGAAGACATCGCCGACGTGCTCAGGCAGTTCGTGCTGCGCGCGCCGCCGAACCTCGTCGATGGCTTTGGCACGGCGGCGTTGCGCGAAGGCGTCAACGCCTGGAAGACCGCCAGCATCCTGCGCGGCCTCACGCTGGAACAGAGCCGCAGCCTGCTCGATCTCTTCACCCGCTCGGCCGGCGAAATGCTGGATGAACGTTTCGAGCATGATCTGGTCAAGGCGCTGTTCGGCTTCGACGCCATCGTCGGCAATTATGCCAGCCCCTACGCCGCCGGCTCGGCCTATGTGATGCTGCATCACGCCTTCGGCGAGGTGAACGGCAAGAAGGGCGTCTGGGGCCATGCTATCGGCGGCATGGGCGCGATCACGCAGGCGATGGCGCGCGCGGCGCGCGACCGCGGCGTCGTGATCGACACGGATGCCGGCGTGCGCGAGGTGATCGTCGAGCGTGACCGCGCGGTCGGAATCGTGCTGGAGACCGGCGAGGCGATCCGCGCAAATTATGTCGCGGCCAACGTCAATCCGAAGCTGCTCTACACGCAGCTGATTGCGGCCGAGGCGCTGCCTGCGGACTTCCTCGCCCGCATCCGGCACTGGAAGAACGGCTCCGGCACCTTCCGCATGAACGTGGCGCTGGATCGCCTGCCCTCCTTCACAGCGCTGCCGGGCGAAGGCGATCATCTCTCGTCCGGCATTATCCTGGCGCCGAGCCTTCCCTACATGGACCGCGCCTATCTCGATGCGCGGGCGCAGGGCTGGAGCCGAGAGCCCGTGGTCGAGATGCTGATCCCCTCCACGCTCGACGACACGCTGGCGCCCGCGGGACAGCACGTCGCGAGCCTGTTCTGCCAGCACGTCGCGCCGGAGCTTCCGGATGGAAAGTCCTGGGACAACCATCGCGAGGAGGTCGCCGATCTCATGATCGCGACGGTGGACAAATACGCGCCGGGTTTTGCGGCGAGCGTGCTGGGCCGCCAGATCCTGTCCCCGCTCGACCTCGAACGGCAATTCGGCCTCCTCGGCGGCGACATCTTCCACGGCGCGCTGACCTTGAATCAGCTGTTCTCGGCACGGCCAATGCTGGGCCATGCCGATTATCGCGGGCCGTTGCGAGGCCTCTATCATTGCGGCTCAGGGGCCCATCCCGGCGGCGGCGTCACCGGTGCGCCCGGCCATAACGCCGCGCAGGCGATCCTCAGGGATCACCGGTCGCTGTTCGGACGCCGTGGATAGATCTGTGGACTGCTTCTGGACAGGCTGTTGAACGGTCTGTGGACAAGCCGCGGATGCTTGGACCATGGCGTCCGGACCACCGGGGGAGAGGGTGGATAATTGTAGGGACAATTGCGGGATAAGCCGCGGGATAACCGGTGGATAGCGTGCCGACGAGCAGCGTATAAGCTGTGAATATCGGAAAAGCGGCGTCGGGAATGACCTCGCCCGCCAGGGGAATTCCCCTGGCGGGCGGCGATCAGGATAGCCTCGGAAGAAAAAGCAGCCCCCGCTGGGAAAGGAGGCGGAATTTACTTCAGGTTGGTGCTAATCGACGTGAACTTCTCGTTCATGGTGCTGCCCAAGCTGTTCACCACGGTGATGATCGCCAGGGCGATGCCCGCGGCAATCAGACCGTATTCGATCGCCGTCGCACCGGACTCATCCGACCAGAACTTCTGAATCATGCTCTTCAAGACTGCCTCCGTTTCAATTCCAAGCTGTGTTGGCTTCATTCGACATCCGAGAATGTACGAGGCGGAACCTTCAGCCGGGTAAACCCGGGAACCGCAACTTGCACGGAAAACTGTCGGCAAAAATTGCAAAAATTCAACGCAACGGAACCCTGAATGCAGCCTGCTCCAACCCATCGCGCCAGCTTTTCGATCGGCAGCGAGGCCGACGCCAGGCGCGTCGTCGACGTGCTCACGGAGGTGTTTTTCGAGGGCGACGCGGCGGTTGCGGCCTTCGAGCGGCCGGACGGACAATGGGACGTCACGCTCCATTTCGCCGCGGCGCCCGATGCCGCATGGCTGCGCGAACTCATTGCAACATCAGCAGGAAATGAGATCGCCGCGACGCTCGCCTTCGACATTGTCGAGGCCAGGGACTGGGTCAGGGCCAGCCTGGAGGATCTCGTGCCCGTCCCGGCCGGGCGCTTCGTCGTGCATGGCAGTCATGACCGCGACCGCGTGGCGCCGAACAAGCTCGCCATCGAGATCGAGGCAGCGCTCGCCTTCGGCACCGGCCATCACGGCACGACGCGTGGCTGTTTACTGTTGCTTGACCATGTCCTGAAGAGTTCAAGCCCAAGGAACCTGCTCGACCTCGGCACCGGGACCGGCGTGCTGGCGATCGCTGCGGCAAAGGCGCTGCATCGCGCCGTGCTCGCCTCCGACATCGATCCGCCCTCGGTGCGGGTGGCCTCCGAGAACGCCTCGCTGAATGAAGTCGGCAACCGTGTGCGGGTGATCCGCGCGACCGGCTTCGGCGCGCCGGATTTTGGACAGGCCGGTCCGTTCGACCTGGTGCTGGCCAACATCCTTGCCAATCCCCTGAGGCAATTGGCGGGCCCGATGGCACGGCATCTCGCGCCCGGCGGACGCGTCATCCTCTCCGGCCTGCTGACGCATCAGGCCCCTGCCGTGATCGCCGCCTATCGCGCCCGCCGCCTCGTGCCGTTGAAGCATCTGCGGATCGAGGGGTGGAGCAGCCTGTTGCTGCGGAAGATGCCGTAGGGCCGATTAGCGAAGCGTAATCCGCCAACGCATGCGGCACCAAAGCGGTGGGTTACGCCTTCGGCTAACCCACCTACGGCACCGTGGCCGCCCTACTCCGCCGGCTTGTCGTCTTGGCGCATTGCCCGCTCGACCTGCAAGGCGCGCCTGGCGCGACGCTCGGCGATGCGGTCGATCATCTGGCTGATGACGCTGCGCGGCTTCTTCGGTGGCGCCGCAGTCGGGGCCCGGCGCGCGGGCGGGGAAATCTTCTCAAACGTGAATGCTGGCATCGTGTGTCCCCTCGCCGTTGAGATGAACCACCTGCTCGAATTTCGCTGTCATCCGGACGAAGCGCGGCTGCCGCATCCTTTACCCCACTCAATTCAAGTGGAACCATCCAAGCACAGTCCATGCCAGATGCGACGCAAATTGCGTCCAGATTGCGGACTCGTCCCCATGATCCTAAAGTGATCCACCATGTTCGAAGCACACTTCCAGACATTCGAGGAGCCGGAGGCCGGCGTCGCATTGACGGCACGGCTGGCCGCATTTCGCGAAGAACTCGCCCGTCGCAAGCTCGCCGGCTTCATCGTTCCGCGCGCCGATCAGCAGCAGAACGAATATGTGCCACCGTCGGAAGAACGGCTGGCCTGGCTGACCGGTTTCACAGGCTCGGCGGGATTCGCGGTAGTTCTGGCGCAGGAAGCCGCATTGTTCGTCGACGGCCGCTATACGCTTCAGGCCGCCAAGCAGATCGATGCAAAGGCATGGGCGGTGGAATCGCTGATCGACCCGCCGCCGGAGAGCTGGGTGTCGGCGCATCTGAAAGCCGGTGACCGCCTCGGATTCGATCCGTGGCTGCACACTTTTGCGGCAGCCGAGCGGCTGTCTGCCGCCTGCGCCAAGGCCGGCGCCGAGCTGGTTGCCGTCGACAGCAATCCGATCGACGCGATCTGGCAGGACCGTCCGCAGCCGCCGCTCGCCCCCGTCGCCGTGCACGGGCTCCAGCACGCCGGCGTCACCGAAGCCGAGAAGCTGGCGCAGATCAGAGGCGAGATCGGCAAGCTCGGCGTCGACGCGCTGGTGCTGTCCGACAGCCACGCGGTCGCCTGGACCTTCAACATCCGCGGCGCCGACGTCGCCCATACGCCGCTGCCGCTGTCCTATGCGCTGGTGCCGAAAGACGGACGTCCCACCATCTTCATCGATCACCGCAAGCTCTCCAACCTGACGCGCGACCATCTCGAGCAGTCCGCCGACGTGCGCGAGCCCGACGCGATGGCGCCGACGCTGATGGCGCTGGCCAAGGGCGGCGGATCGATCGCACTGGACAGCGCCACCGCAGCCGACGCGCTCAGCCGGCTGATCGCGAGCGCCGGTGGCAAGCCGGTGCGCGGCAGCGATCCGATTGCGCTGCTGAAAGCGGTCAAGAACGCGACCGAGATCAAGGGGACGCAGACCGCGCATCGGCGCGACGCCCTGGCGCTGGCGCGCTTCCTGGCGTGGGTCGACCGCGAAGCGCCAAGCGGCAAGCTGACCGAGATCGACGCGGTCGAGGCGCTGGAGACGTTTCGCCGCGACACCGGCGCGCTGAAGGACGTCTCGTTTCCGACCATCTCCGGCACCGGCCCGAACGGCGCCATCGTGCACTACCGCGTCACGCGCAAGAGCAACCGGCGCATCGCGTCCGGCGACCTCCTGCTGATCGATTCCGGTGCGCAATACGAGGACGGCACCACCGACGTCACCCGCACCATGGCCGTGGGCGAGCCGACCGCCGAGATGCGCGACCGCTTTACGCGCGTGCTGCGCGGCCATATCGCGATCGCGCGCGCGGTCTTCCCGGACGGCACCACCGGCGCGCAGCTCGACACGCTGGCACGGCAATATCTCTGGGCCGCCGGCGTCGATTTCGAGCACGGCACCGGCCACGGCGTCGGCAGCTATCTCTCGGTGCACGAAGGGCCGGCGCGCATTTCGAAGCTCGGCACCACGCCGCTGAAGCGCGGCATGATCCTCTCCAACGAGCCCGGCTACTACAAGACCGATGGTTTCGGCATCCGCATCGAGAACCTCGAGCTGGTGGTCTCCGCCGACATCAAGGGCGCCGAGAAGCCGATGAACGCGTTCGAGACGCTGACGCTCGCACCGATCGACCGCCGGCTGATCGATGCCGCGATGCTGAGCAAGGATGAGCTCGACTGGCTCAACGCCTACCACGCGCGCGTGCGATCCGAGGTCGGGCCGGCGCTGGACGAGGCGACCCGGGCCTGGCTCGATCGGGCGACGGCGGAGCTGAAGACGTAACGCGCGCATAGCGCTAGGCGGATTGTGCAAGGCTGCCTCTTCATTCGCTGCTGTCATGCCCCGCCCAGGCGGGCATGCAGTATTCCAGAGACAGCAAACGTATCCAGAGAAGCCGCGGCGTACTGGATTCCCTGCTTTCGCGGGGAACGACAGCGGAGGCTGGAGCGAACATCGTGGCTCCAGCATACCATCCCGGAATCCGTATAGCCGCATTCCGAAATGCCGATATCCGTCTTGTGCAACGACGCTACAGTCGATTCGAATTCAACGAGACGAGCACGCATGCACGGCATCATCAGCAAGCCGCCGGAAGGGACGCGCAACCTCGCGACCTCGCGCGGGGTGCTGCTGCTGCTGGTCGTGATGACCGGGATCGCGCCGATCTCGCTCTACATCCTTGTTCCGGCGCTGCCGGTGCTGGCGACGACTTTCAGCAGCGACATCTCGATCGCGCAGATGACGGTGTCGCTCTACATGGTCGGCATCGCGTTGTCGCAGCTGATCATGGGCCCGCTGTCCGACCGGTTCGGACGGCGCCCGGTGCTGCTCGGAGGGTTGGCGCTGATGGTGGCGGCCAGCATCGCCTGCATCTTTGCCGAAACCCTGCCGCAGCTGATCGCGGCCCGCTTCTTCCAAGCCCTGGGCGGCGCCGCCGGCATGGTGGTGAGCCGCGCCATCATCCGCGACATCTATGAGCGCGACCGCGTCGCCTCGATGATCAGCCTGGTGGTCGCGGCGCTGATGATCGGACAGATGGTTTCTCCGCTCACCGGCGGCCTGATCGAGACGGCGTTCGGCTGGCGCGCGATCTTCTACGCCATCACCATCGCCGCAATCATCGTCGCCGTCGGCATCGCGGTGGCGCTGCCCGAAACGCGGCGCAACCGCGCCGCCGGCGGCGGCTTCCGCGGCGACGTCGCCATCCTGATCAGGAGCCGCGCCTTCGTCGGCTATGTGATGTGCCAGGTGCTGGCCTCGCAGATCATCTTCACCTTCGCGGGCGGCGGCCCCTATATCGTGGTAACGCAGATGGGCCGGACCAGCGCCGAGTACGGCGCCTGGTTCGCGACAACGGGGTTTGCATTTCTCGTCGGCAACCTGCTCTGCGTGCGCTTTGCGCCGCGGCATTCGCTGGAGAAGCTGATCTGGTTCGGGCTCGCACTCCAGATCTGCGGCAGCCTGCTGAACCTGCTGTGGAGCTTCACCGGGTGGAACGGGACCCCAAGCTGGCTGTTCGGCACGCAGATGATCGTCATGGTCGGCAATGCCTTCGTGATGGCGAATTCCGCCGCCGGCGCGATCAGCATCCGTCCCGAAGCCGCCGGCGCCGCCTCGGGCGCCATGGGCTTTCTGCAACAGGGGATCGGCGCGCTGATGTCGCAATTCGGAGCCTATCTGGGCGGCCACTCGACCACGACGCTGCCGCTGACCTCGGCCGTCGTCGCCATCTCGCTGCTCTGTGCCTGCATGATGATCTTCATCGTCCCCCGCCGCGAAGTGACGGTGAGCGAGGCGCTGATCGAGCAGGCGGAGGAGGAAGAGAGCGGGATGATGTAGCTGTCGGTTGAGCGACGGCCGTTGCAACACCCTCAGTGTCATCCCCCGCGAAGGCGGGGGATCCAGTATTCCAGAGACGCCGAACGAATACGGAGAAGCCGCGGCGTACTGGATTCCCCGCCTTCGCGGGGAATGACAGCAGAGCAAGAGGCGCGAGCGGAGCGAACCTCACTCCCCGATCAGCTTCAGCCACTCGTCCTCGGTCAGCACCTTGACGCCGTGCTTGTTGGCCTCCGCCAGCTTCGACCCGGCGCCCGGTCCGGCGACGACGAGATCGGTTTTCTTCGACACCGAGCCCGAGACCTTCGCCCCCAAGCGCTCTGCGGTGGCCTTGGCCTCATCCCGCGTCATCTTCTCCAGCGACCCCGTGAACACCACGGTCTTGCCGGCGACGGCCGAATTGCTCTTCGGCTTCTCGGCGTCGACGATCTCGACCTCCTTGGTCAGCCGCTCGACGATGCCGCGATTGTGGCTCTCGCCGAAATAATCGGCGATGCTCCTGATCACGGTGTCGCCGATCTGATCGAGCGCGTCCATCTCGGCGATCGCCTCCTCGTCGCCGTTGGCGACCTTGAGGCAGGCATCGTGGAAGGCATCCCAGGAGCCGTAGCCGCGCGCCAGCGCCAGCGCCGTGGTCTCGCCGACATGGCGCATGCCGAGCGCGTAGACGAAGCGCTCCAGCGCGATCCTGCGCCGGCTCTCGATGGCGCCGAACAGATTGCGCACCGAGGTCGCGCCGTAGCCCTCGACCTCTTCGAGCTTGAGCCTGGAATTGCGCTTCTCCAGCGTGAAGATGTCGGCGGGCTCCTTGACCCATCCCTCGTCGAAGAAATATTGCAGCTGCTTCTCGCCGAGACCGTCGATGTCGAAAGCCCGGCGCGAGACGAACAGCTTGAGGTGCTCGATCTTCTGATAGGGGCAGGCGAACTCGCCGGTGCAGCGGGCACGCGAGCCCTCTTCGCCCGCCGCCGTCTCCTCGCGCACCACGTCGGTGTGCAGCGGACATGGGCACTTCTTCGGGAAGTGGAATTCCCTGGCGGACTTCGGCCGCTTGTCGAGCACGACGTCGACCACCTGCGGGATGACGTCACCGGCGCGCTGGATCACGACGGTGTCGCCGATCCTGATGTCGCGCCCCTCGCGCAGCACCTCGCCCTTGTTGCCGATGCCCTTGATGTAGTCTTCGTTGTGCAGCGTGACGTTCTGCACGATCACGCCGCCGACACCGACCGGCTCGAGCTTGCCGACGGGCGTGAACGAGCCGGTGCGTCCGACCTGGATCTCGATGTCGCGCAGCACCGTCATGGCGCGCTCGGCCGGGAATTTGTGCGCGATGCCCCAGCGCGGCGTTCGCGAGACGAAGCCGAGCCGCTCCTGCCAGTCGATGCGGTCGACCTTGTAGACGACGCCGTCGATGTCGTAGTCGAGCCTTGCGCGCTGCTCCTCGATCGCATGATGGAAGGCGAGTAGTCCCTCGATGGAATGGCAGAGCTTGGTCAGCGGGTTGGTCTTGAAGCCGCAGCGCTCGAACCAGCCGATCATGCCGCTCTGCGTCTCCGCCGGCATCGCGCTCATCTCGCCCCAGGCATAGGCGAAGAAGCCGAGGGGGCGCGAGGCGGTGATGGTCGGATCCTTCTGCCGCAGCGAGCCCGCGGCCGAGTTGCGCGGATTGGCGAAGATCGTGCCGCCTTCGGCCTTCTGCCGTTCGTTGAGCGCGAGGAACGCCTTCTTGGTCATGTAGACCTCGCCGCGCACTTCGCAGATCTCCGGGACGTTGCGGCCCTTCAGCTTCTGCGGCACGTCTTCGAGCGTGCGGATGTTGGCGGTGACGTCCTCGCCCACCGCGCCATCGCCGCGCGTCGCCGCGGTGACGAGCTCGCCGTCTTCATAGCGCAACGACATCGAGAGGCCGTCGATCTTCGGCTCGGCGGAGAAATCGACCTTGCCGTCGTCGAGCTTGAGGAAGCGCACGATGCGGCCGACGAAGTCGCGCACGTCTTCTTCGGCAAAGGCGTTGTCGAGCGACAGCATCGGAACGGAATGCCGCACCTTCCTGAAGCGCCCCGACGGCGCGGCGCCCACCTTCTGCGAGGGCGAGTCCGCGCTGACGAGCTCCGGGAAACGCTTCTCGATGGCGTTGAGGCGCTGGCGCAGCGCGTCGTATTCGGCATCGGTGACGGTGGGCGCGTCCTCCTGATAATAGCGTTCGTTGTGCCCCTCGATCTCGAGGCGACAACCGCATATGCTCGACCTTGGCCTGGGCCTTGGTGAGATCGGCGACGTCGCGAAGCGGTTTCGATTTTGCTGCTCTGGCCATGGTGCTTGGATACGACGGAGCGGGCGGAAGGGTAAAGTCGGAAGAACTCTCGCGCCCCGGACGCAGCGCAGCGCTTCTTCAGCGGTGCGCTGCAGAGCCGGGGCCCACGGGGCGGCATTCTGGGTCCCGGCTCGCGCTACGCGCGTCCAGGACACGAAGCCTAACTCGCCGCCTTCAGCAACCGCTCCGCAGCGGCCCTCGCCTCTGCCGTAATCTCCGCCCCTGCCAGCATGCGGGCGATTTCCTCGCGGCGGTGGTCGGCGGCGAGCGCATTGACGCGGGTGGCGACGCGCTTGCCCTTGTCGAGGGCGTCCTTGGAGATCAGCAGATGCTGGTCGGCGCGGGCGGCGACCTGCGGGGCGTGGGTCACGGCCATCACCTGGACCTTGCCCGCCAGGCGCGCCAGGCGCGCGCCGATGGCGTCGGCCACCGCACCGCCCACGCCGGTGTCGATCTCGTCGAACACCAGCGTCGGCGCCGAACCGCGGTCGGACAGCACGACCTTGAGCGCGAGCAGGAAGCGCGACAGCTCGCCGCCCGAAGCGACCTTCATCAGCGGCCCCGGCTTGGTGCCCGGATTGGTCTGGACCCAGAACTCGACGCGGTCGAAGCCCTGCGGCCCCGGTGCGGCCTCGTCGGTCTCGACCTGGGTCATGAACCTGGCGCGTTCGAGCTTGAGCGGCGCGAGCTCGGCATTGACGGCCTTGTTGAGCTTCTCGGCCGATTTCTGCCGCGCCGCCGACAGCTTCTTGGCGGCGGCGGCATAGCGGCCATCTGCCTCGATCGCGGCCTGCTCCAGCTTCTTCAATTGCGAGGCACCGGCGTCGATCAGCACGACGTCGGCGGCATATTTGGCGGCGAGCGCGGCGAGCCCGTCGACCGGCGTCGAATATTTACGCGAGGCGGCGCGCAAGGCGAACAGCCGCTCCTCGATGCGTTCGAGCTCGGCCGGATCGAAATCGGTTGCGGCCAAGGCGGCCTGGAGATGCTGGTCGGCCTCCTCCAGCGCGTTGATCGCGGCGTCGATCGCCTTGACGGCCGGCTCGACCAGGGCCGGCGAATTGACGCCGCGGCGCTCCAGCCGGCGCACCGCGGCCGAGAGGGCCGCGACCGGCGAATGGTTGCCGCCGACCGCCTCCTGCGCCTCGCGCAGATCGGAGGCGATCTTCTCGCCCTGCATCATGGTGCTCCGGCGGTGGGCGAGCGAGGTCTCCTCGCCGTCCCTGGGCGCGAGCTGCTTCAGCTCGGCCGCGGCGTGGCGCAGATAATCGGCCTCGCGCGCGGCGCGCTCCATGCCGGCGCGATGCGCCTCCAGCGCGGTGTTGGCGGTCCGCCGTGCGTCCCACAGCGCTTCGACCGCGGCGACGTCCTTCTCCAGGCCGGCGAAGGCGTCGAGCAGGCGGCGATGGGTGGCGGCATCGACCAGCGCACGCTCGTCGTGCTGGCCGTGAATCTCGACCAGGGCGGCGCCGACCGCCTTCAGCGTCTGCACGCTGATCGACTGGTCGTTGATGAAGGCGCGGGTGCGGCCGTCGGCGAGCTGCACGCGGCGCAATATCATCTCGCAAGATTCGTCAACGCTCGTGTCGTCGAGGCCGTTCTCGGCGAGGATCTTCGCCGCAGGGTGATTCTTGGGGACGTCGAACACGGCGGTGACCTGCCCCTGCTCCGCGCCGTGGCGCACGAGGCCGGCGTCGCCGCGGCCACCGAGCGCCAGCGCAAAGGCATCGAGCAGGATGGATTTGCCCGCACCGGTCTCGCCGGTCAAAACCGCAAGGCCCGTTGCGAATTCGATATCGAGCCGTTCGATCAGGACGATGTCGCGGATCGATAGACGCGCCAGCATGGAACCAAATTTCCTAGCCGAGGCCCATCTTCTTGAAGGTCTTGCTGATCCAGGACCCCTGATTCTCGCTCGGCTCGAGACCGCCGGATTTTACAAGATTATAGGCGTCCTTGTACCAGCGGCTGTCAGGAAAATTGTGGCCAAGCACGGCCGCCGCGGTCTGCGCCTCGCCGACGATGCCGATCGCCATATAGGCTTCGGTCAGCCGGTACAGCGCCTCCTCGACATGGCGGGTGGTCTGGTACTGGGTGACGACGGTCTTGTAACGGTTGATCGCCGCCGTGTAGTCGCGCTTCTGCGCGTAGTAGCGGCCGACATTCATTTCCTTGCCGGCGAGCTGATCGCGCGCACCTTCGATCTTGGCCTTGGCGGAGGTCGCGTATTCCGAGTTCGGATATTTGCGCACCACCTCTTCCAGCGCGGCGATCGCCTTCTCGGTACGGGTCTGGTCGCGGCTGATGTCCGGGATCTGGTCGTAATGAGAGGCCGCGATCAGATATTGCGCATAGGCCGCATCCGGGCTGCCGGGATGCAGCGTGACGTAGCGGGTGGCCGCGCCGATGCAGCCATCGTAGTCGCCGCCCTGATAGGACGCATAGGCGGACATCAGCAGCGATTTACGGGCCCAGTCGGAATAAGGATGCTGGCGGTCGACCTCTTCGAACTTCTTGTTCGCCGCCTTCATGTCCTTCTTCTCGTTCATGAGGTACAGGCCCTCATTGTAGATCTTGTCGGCGGGCTCCTCGACGAAGGTGTCGTCCTTGGCGGTGAACTTGTCCCAGAGCGAGCCGGTGCCGCAGCCGGCCAGCGGCAGCGCGAGCAGGATGAAGGCGACGGCCTGAAGCAGCCCACGAACTCGCAAGGAGATCGAGAAGTATCCGCGCGTCATACGCTGTGCCGACATGAGTTTAAGCCCTGACGCCCTGTGATGCGGTGCCCGCCAGCCCATGACCCCGTCACGAGCGCGAAATGGTGCCGTGGTGCCTGCCATGCGACCACGCCGATGGATCCGAAAAGCGATCTTTAACCAACCGGATAGGCAGGCAATTCGCCCGGATTAAGGCGAACTTGCCGCAATGCTAGCCGATCATGGTTACCAGGAGTTTCCCGGGGGTGCGCCGCGGCCGGAGGCCCGCGGCAACTGCTCTGTTCAGGACACGTCCGGCCCGTAGGCCGCCGCAACCCGGCCGCCGACGATCCCGCGGCCAACTTCGCCCACGGGACGCGTGGTGCGGCGGATCGCCTCGCCCTCGACCACCCGCCAGGCGGTCCGGTCGGCCAGCAACGCAGTCAGGACGGCGTGGTTGAGCTTGTGGCCGCCACGCACCGAGCGGTAGGCGCCCAGCAGCGGCAGGCCGGCCAGCGAGAGATCGCCGATCACGTCCAGCACCTTGTGGCGGGCGCATTCATCGGCGTAGCGCAGGCCCTCGGTGTTGAGCAGCCGCTCGTCGTCGAACACGACGGTGTTGTCGAAGGAGGCGCCGAGGGCATAACCCGCGCTCCAGAGCCGCGCGACATCGGACATCAGACCGAAGGTCCGGGCCCGGCCGACTTCGCGGCGGAAACGTTCCGGGTTGAGGTCGAAAGTGTAAGCCTGCTGGCCGATGACGGGATTGGTGAAGTCGATCTCGACCTCGACACAGAACCCGTTGGCATGGGGCCTGATTTCGCCGAAGGAATCGCCGATCTTGACCGAGACCGGCTTCAAGACCTGAATGAAGCGGCGCTGGGCCGGCTGGGTCACTATGCCAGCCTGGTCGATCGCCGCAATGAAGGCCGCGGCGCTGCCGTCCATGATCGGCACTTCCGGACCGTCGATCTCGATGGTGGCGTTGTCGACACCCATGCCCCGCAGTGCAGCAAGAACATGCTCGGCAGTGGACACCAGCGGACCGCTGCGATCGCCGAGGACGGTGGCGAAGTCGGTCGCGATCACCTGATCGGCCGTCGCCTGAACTTCGCGATCACTTCCCTCGAGGCCTGTCCGGATAAAAACAAAACCCGCGTCGACAGGCGCGGGCCCAAGCGTGAGAGTGACGGGAAGACCGGAATGAACGCCCACGCCTGCCACGGAGGCTTGCGCACCAAGCGTTGTTTGCCGGCTAAATTTCATCAGGAACCCGCCCCACTACGACCCATTGCGACTTATACGAGACCAACTTGCCCGGCCAGTGCCGGCGCCGCGAATCCGTATCCCCAAGTCACGGCAAACCATAATCACTGCCCCAAACAGCGCCAACTCACGCTTTTTTACCGATTGTTACCCCAAACCCGCCGTATTCGCGCCAAGGCTTAACCAAATTGCGCCGAGCTTTTGGGCCGCTGCCGGCAATTCTACCGAACACCCAAACGCGTAATTAATCATTTAAAATCAGCTGCTTGATTGCACAATCCGGGTGTGCCCGGAAGCAAAGGAAAGGTCCCGGCAACCTGGTTGCCGGGACCTATTTTCGTCCGCCTTATTGTAACAATCCTCAGGTCGCCTGCCGCCGCAGGAAGGCCGGGATATCAAGATGGTCGTCGCCCTGTAGCGCCGGCGCAACAGGCGCGGGACGGCCATGCATGTCCAATCCCTGCGGGGCCGGACGGCGAGCGTACTCGGATACCGGGTCGCTCGATGCGATCTGCTGCGCCACGGTCTTCTGCGGCCGGCGCTCGGGCAGCGGCGGCATCGCGGGGCCGGTGGTGCGGGCCGCAACCGGCGCCTCGCTTTCCTCGTCGCGACGGCCGAGGCCGACGTTGGCGAGGCGCTGCAGCAACGACAGGCGGCTCTTCTGCGGCGCCTCCTCCTCGACCTCACCGCGAGCCTGGCGAAGCTCGGCCTGGGCCGGCATCGGCAGCTCGTCGATGCGCGGCATCCTGGGCGTACGGACCGGGCGCTCGGCCTGCGGCGGGATGAAGGTTTCGGGCGTCATCGGCTCCTGCATCACGGCCGGGGCCTGCTCGGGCTCCGGAAACAGGGTCGGCTTCTGCGCGATCGGACGCACGGTGACGTCGCCGTAGGTCTGCATCGGCGCCGGGGCCTGCGGAACGTCGGCAACGGCAGCCGCGATGGCGGCGAGCGCGGCGCGCTCGACGTTCGGACGGGGCGCCATCGGCGCGGCAGCAACCGGAGCCTGGCTTGCGGCCGGGATCTGCGCTTCCAGCTTCTGGGCGCGCTCCGCCATGCGCTGGTTGTCGGCGCGAAGCCGCGCGGTCAGGTCGGCGAGACGGCTCTCGGCCGCCGCGGCCGGGGCTGCGGGCGCTTGCTGCGCCTGCGGCGCCGGGTTTGCGACGGGGGCGGAGGTGGCCTGGCTGTTGCGGGCAATCGCGGCCTGCTCGATGCCGGTGGCGACGACCGAGACGCGGATCAGGCCGTCGAGCGCTTCGTCGAAGGTCGCGCCGACGATGATGTTGGCGTCCTGGTCGACTTCCTCGCGGATACGGGTCGCGGCTTCGTCGACCTCGAACAGAGTGAGGTCCTTGCCGCCGGTGATCGAGATCAGGAGGCCCTTGGCGCCCTTCATCGAGCTATCGTCGATCAGCGGGTTGGCGATCGCGGCTTCCGCGGCGGTCAGCGCGCGCTTGTCGCCGGAGGCTTCGCCGGTGCCCATCATCGCCTTGCCCATCTCGCGCATGACGGCGCGGACGTCGGCGAAGTCGAGGTTGATCAGGCCTTCCTTGACCATCAGGTCGGTGATGCAGGCGACGCCCGAGTAGAGTACCTGGTCGGCCATCGCGAAGGCGTCGGCGAAGGTGGTCTTCTCGTTGGCGACCCGGAACAGGTTCTGGTTCGGGATGATCAGCAGCGTGTCCACGACCTTGTGCAGCTCGGCGATGCCGGCTTCGGCCGTGCGCATGCGGCGGCCGCCCTCGAAGTGGAACGGCTTGGTCACGACGCCGACGGTGAGGATGCCCATGTCGCGCGCGGTCTTGGCGATGACGGGAGCCGCGCCGGTGCCGGTGCCGCCGCCCATGCCGGCGGTGACGAACACCATGTTGGCGCCCGAGAGATGGTCGCGCAGCTCGTCGATCACCTCTTCCGCCGCCGCGGCGCCGACGTTCGGCTGCGAGCCGGCACCCAAGCCTTGCGTGACCGCGGTGCCCATCTGCACGATGCGCTGCGCCTTCGACATCGTCAGCGCCTGCGCGTCGGTGTTGGCGACCACGAAGTCGACGCCCTGAAGGCCGGCCGTGATCATGTTGTTGACGGCGTTGCCACCGGCGCCGCCGACGCCGAACACGGTGATCCGGGGCTTCCAGTTCGTGAATATCAGGAACATTGATGCTGATGGTCATGGTTGCCTCTCGATCACGCGCGCGTGGGTTCGCCCCGGCCGGCGGCCGCGGGTGTTGGTGAAAGTCGGGAATTGCGGAAATGAATCATCAGAAGCCCTCGCGTAGCCATCGTCCGACCTTTCCGAAATAACCGCCGGTCCCTGTCTTGACCTGGTGCCGCGTATGCCGCGGTTCGACATGTTCGAGGTGAACATATTGCGGGTAGACGAGGAGTCCGGCCGGCACCGCAAACGCGGCGTTCTTCGCCTCGTTGGGCAGCCGGCCGAAGCCGAGCGGACGTCCGACCCGCACGGGCCGGCCGAGAATCTGGGTGCCGAGCTCGACGAGGCCGGTGAGCTGCGAGGCTCCGCCCGAGAGCACGACGCGGCCGTTGGGCTCTGAGGCGAAGGGCGAATCCTTCAGCTTGTCCCGAACCATTTCGAAGACTTCCTCGGCACGGTGCTTGACGATGTTGGCGATGGTGGCGCGGGAGACGATCTGCGGCAGATCCTGCTCGTCACCGGCTGTCGGCACAGACATCAGCTCACGCGAGTCCGATCCGCCGGTGATGACGGTGCCGTATAACGTCTTGATTCGCTCGGCATCGGCAATGGTCGCGGAGAGTCCGCGCGCCAGATCCATCGTGATGTGTTGCCCGCCGACCGCAAAACCCGCCGCATGCACGAAACGGCCGCCTGAATAAACGGCAATCGTGGTGGTGCCGGCGCCCATCTCGACGACGGCAGCGCCGAGATCGGCCTCGTCGTCGGTCAGCACCGACAGGCCGGCCACATAAGGGCTCGCCGCCATGGCTTCGACATTGATGTGGCAGCGTTCGACCGCCAGCATCAGGTTCCGTGCCACGGTGGCGTCGCAGGTGACGACGTTCATGTCGACGCCGAACTGATGGGCAACCATGCCGCGGGGGTCGCGGATGCCCTTGACGCCATCGAGCGTGTAGCCGACCGGCAGCGCGTGCAGCACGGTGCGGCCCTCGCCGGTGGCGTGACGCATGCCGGTGGAGGTGACGCGGCTGACGTCGGCCTGCGTCACGGCACCACCCCGGATGTCGGCGGCGGCTTCGACCAGCTGGCCGGACAGCCGGCCGCCGGAGACCGAGAGCAGCACGGACTCGACCCGCACCTTGGCCATCTTCTCCGCGAGCGCGACGGCCTGGCGCACCGCCTGCTCGCATTCGCCGAGATCGATCACCGCGCCGGCCTTCATGCCGCGCGACTGGATCTGGCTGTATCCGATCAATTCCACCGCATGGGTGCGGCCGCGCAGCGCCTCGCTCGGCGGCGACGGCTTCAGCCGCGCGATCATGCAGGCGATCTTGCTGGTGCCGATGTCGAGGCAGGCGACGAGGCCGCCGCGCTTGTGCGGCATCGGGCGCGTCTTCGGCGTCTGGGTGCGATCGAGACCGGTCATGCGGAATCCCCGGCCTTCTTTTTCTTTTTGTCCTTGAACAGATCCTCGCGCGCCTTGGCGGCGTCCTCGGACAGCTGCACCACCAGCCGATCGGGCAGGCGCATGTCGACGGCGACGATGTCGCGGGAGAACAGCCTGTCCTCCTTGTCGAGCCTGGACAGCATCGCGAGCGCGTTGCCGACGTCCTGCTCGGGCAGACGGATGTCGAGACCGTCCTTGAGCCTCAGATTCCAGCGCCGCTCGCCGACGTAGATCGCGGCTTTCGTCACCGCATTGACCTGCGGATAGCGCGCCAGCAGCGCCAGGAAATCGCGCGCCTGGGTCTCGGCGCCCTTGCCGACCACGAGCGGCAGCGTCAGGAAGCGACGCGAGACGTAGGGCTCGAGCACGGCGCCGTCATCGGCGATGACCGAGAGCCGGCCGGCCTCCTGCCACAGCGCGAACGCCTTGCGCTCGGTGAGCTCGATCATGAGCTGGCCCGGATAGAGCTTCAGCACGGTCGCATCCGCGATCCAGGGATTGGCCTTGAGCTTGTCGCGCACCGCGTCGGCGTCGAGGAACAGCAGCGAAGACCGGCCGCTGACGCCGCCGATCGCCAGGATCTCGTCCTGGGTGAGCTGCTTGCGGCCGTTGATCACGACGGAGGTGATGCGGAATCCGGCGGAATTGGCCAGCGCGTTGCGGGCGTCGCTGACCGCGGTGATGAAATCCTGGAGATGGCCGCCCTTGACGATGCCGAAGCCGCAGCTGCCGATCAGCAGCAGAACGGTCATGCTGATTCCGACACGGCGCGGCAGATAGCGCTCGACCAGCGCGACCACGCGCGGCGGCGGCTCGCGCTCGACGACGGCCTTTGCCCTGGTCTTGTCCTTGGCGGCGGCGCGCGCCGCCTCAAGTCTTTCCTGGCGCTTGTCCTGCACCCACTCGCGCAGAAGCACGACCGCTCCGACAGCGGCCGCCTTCAGGTCAGCTTGGGGCCTCAGCGATCTGAAAAGAGACCGGGTGAGGCTTCCTGCTCCATCCATTGCACGAGCTCGTCAACAGTTTGGCCGCGACATCGCGCGGATCCTGGCGAACATGACGTCCTGGACGTGCCGGGCCGGGTGCTGGTCTTCAGCAGAAGAAAACCTCTCCCCTTCAAAGCGTTCGCTGGAGGTGACATCACCCGCGACAGCTCACGCGCCGGCAGCCAAAGCGCCATATGCGCCGCCAGCGTTAACCTTCGGACGTCCTGGTAAACAAAAGGTAAAATTCGTTAACGTCCGGCGCATTTTGCCCCGCCATGTGAGGCATTTATGCCGCGATGTCCGGCATTTTACCGGTTTTGGACGCCAAACCGGCCCGTTTCGCCGATCCGGCCGTTAACCAGTCCTAATTATTTCCGCACACCCCGCTGCGCGAGCTCCACCAGGTCGCGCAGGAAGTCGACGAATGCGATCCCCTCGGCTTTCAGCGCCTTGGGGTAGAGCGAGGACTTGGTCAGCCCGGGCAGCGTGTTGGTCTCGAGAAAGACGAGGCCCTTGTCCGAGACGATGAAATCCGACCGGGAATAGCCGGTGCATGACATCGCGCGGTGCGCCAGCATCGCCTGCGCCTTCAGCGCGGCGGTGATCTCGGGCGCGAAACGGCCGGGGCAGATCTCCTGGGTCGATTTCAGGAGATATTTCGCGGCGTAGTCGAAATTGCCCTCGCCCGGAATGATCTCGATCGGCGGCAGCGCGATGATCGAGCCATCGGTGCGCTCCAGCACACCGCAGGTCGCCTCGACGCCGGCGATGTAGGGCTCGATGACATACTCTTCGTGCCTGGCCGCGCTACGGACGGCGACGAGATCCTGCTTGGCGTTGACGAAGATCAGGCCGTAGCTCGAGCCGTCGCGCGCCGGCTTCGCGATCAGCCTGCCGTATTCGGCAAAGGCCTCGTCGATGTTGTCGAGCGCAACGTTTGCCGGCGGCGTCACACCGCCGAGGGCGGCAAACCGCTTGGCCGCGACCTTGTCGAAGGCAAGATGCGAGGAGGCCGAGCCTGAGCCGGTGAAGGGCACGCCGCGCGCCTCGCACATCACCTGCAATTCGCCGTTCTCGGCACGCCCGCCATGCAGACCGAGCACCAGCACGCGCCCCTCGGCCTTGGCCTGGTCGAGTGCCTGCTCCAAGGGAATGCCGCGCGTGCCCGGCTTGAACTCGTCCTCGAAGGGGCGAGCATGTTCGAGCAGTTGCTTGGACTGCACGACATGCACCTTGTCCTCGACGTCCCACCACCAGAGATCCGCCTCGGGCAGCGCCTGATGCAGCGCCTGCGCCGAGGCGACCGAGACAAGACGCTCCCGGTTGGAGCCGCCGAAGAGGATGGTGATGCGCATGTTTCCTCGCATTAGTCATTCCGGGATGGTGCGCAGCACCAGACCCAGGAATCTCGAGATCCGGGTTCGCGCTTCGCGCGCCCCGGAATGACTGTTAAATCGGAATCCCGATCCGCTTGATTTCCCAGTGTAGCTCGATCCCGGAACTTGCCTTCACCCGTTCGCGCACGGTCTCGCCCAACGTCTCGATGTCGTGCGCGGTGGCATCGCCGGTGTTGATCAGGAAATTGCAGTGCATCTCCGAGACCTGCGCGCCGCCGACGCGCAGGCCGCGGCAGCCGGCGGCGTCGACCAGCTTCCAGGCGGAATGGCCGGGCGGATTCTTGAAGGTGGAGCCGCCGGTCTTCTCGCGGATCGGCTGCGCGGTTTCGCGATGGCTCTGCACCTCCACCATGCGCGCGCGGATCGCTTCCGCGTCCCTGATCTCACCGCGAAAGCGCGCGGAGGTGAAGATAATGGAAGGATCGACGCCGCTGCTCCGGTAGACGAACTTCATGTCGGCATTGGAGAATACGTGCTTGGTGCCGTCGCGCCCGACGCCCCTCGCCTCGATCAGCACGTCCTTGGTCTCGCCGCCATTGGCGCCCGCATTCATGCGCAAGGCGCCGCCGATCGTGCCGGGAATGCCGAAGTAGAATTCGAGCCCGCCGATATTGGCGGACGCCGCCACTTCCGCCACCCGCTTGTCGAGCGCGGCCGCTCCGGCGGTGACGACATCGCCGCTCGCGCTGGCCTCGCCGAAGGCGCGCGGCGAAAGGCGGATCACCACGCCCGCGATGCCGCCGTCGCGCACGATGAGGTTGGAGCCGACACCGACGACGTAAACCGGGATGTCGGCAGCAAGGTGCGCGAGGAAGTAAGCCAGATCGTCCTCGTCCGCCGGCGTGAACAGCACCTGTGCCGGACCGCCGACGCGAAACCAGGTCAGTTCGGCGAGCGACTGATTGGCGAGCAGCCGGCCGCGAAGGTCGGGCATCGCGGCTTTGAGCGAGGGCGTGATGTCGGGGAAGCTCATGCGACCGCGCCGCCTCCGCGAAAATCTAGCTCGTGCAAGGCAGGCGCATTGCTTCTATTCCCTCCCCCTTGTGGAGGAGGGTCAGGGAGGGGCGTAGCCCCAAGCGAGGTCGGAGTTCGTGGCTACCCCTCTCCCCCACCCTCCCCCACAAGGGGGAGGGAGCGCAGTGTGCTTCATGGCGAACAGCGAAATCAAAATCACCGCCCTACCCCAACGCCTTCAATTCGCCGGGCAATGCATACGCCCATTGCGTGATGTTGCCGGCGCCGAGGCACACGACGAGATCGCCCGGCTTCGCCACGCCCTTGACGATGCCCGCGAGCTCCGATGCCGCCGGCAGCGGGATCACCTCGCGATGGCCATGGGCGCGCAAGCCGTCGACGAAATGATCGCGGTCGATACCCTCGATCGGCGCTTCGCCGGCGGCATAGACGTCGGCAACGATGACCGCGTCGGCGTCGTTGAAGCAGGTGCAGAATTCCTCGAACAGCGACTGCAGGCGGGTGTAGCGATGCGGCTGCACCACGGCGATCACCTTGCCGGCGTAGGAATCGCGCGCCGCTTTCAGTACGGCTGCGATCTCCACGGGGTGATGGCCGTAATCATCGATGACGGTGACGCCGTTCCACTCGCCGGTCTTGGTGAAGCGGCGCTTGACGCCGCCGAAGCCGGCCATCGCCTTGCGGATCGCCTCGTCCGACACACCGAGCGCATGCGCGACCGCAATCGCCGCCGTCGCGTTCGAGGCGTTGTGCCGGCCCGGCATCGGCAGCGCGAGGTCGGCGATCTCGTGCAGGGTGCCGGCCTTGCGGTCGCGGATCACGACCTTGAATTTCGAGCCGCCGCCGCCCGCGGTGAGATCGACCAGCCGCGCATCGGCCTGCGGATTCTCGCCGTAGGTGATGATGCGGCGGTCCTCGATCTTGCCGACGAGGCTCTGCACCACGGGATGATCGATGCACATCACGGCAAAGCCGTAGAACGGCAGGTTCTCGACGAAATGGCGGAAGGCGTCCTGCACGGCCTCGAAGGTCTTGAAGTGATCGAGGTGCTCGGGGTCGACATTGGTGACGATGGCGACATCGGTCGGCAGCTTCAAGAACGTGCCGTCGCTCTCGTCGGCCTCGACCACCATCCAGTCGCCGGCCCCCAGCCGCGCGTTGGAGCCATAGGCATTGATGATGCCGCCGTTGATCACGGTGGGGTCGAGCCCGCCGGCGTCGAGCAGCGTCGCGACCATCGTGGTCGTCGTGGTCTTGCCGTGCGTGCCGGCAATGGCGACGCAACTCTTCAGCCGCATCAGCTCGGCCAGCATCTCGGCGCGGCGCACCACGGGAATGCGACGTTCGCGCGCCGCCATCAGTTCCGGATTGTCGCGCTTGATCGCGGTGGAGACCACGACCACCTCGGCGCCGTCGATATTCTCGGCCTTGTGGCCGACCGAAACCTTCGCGCCCTTCTTGCGCAGCCGGTCGAGATTGTAATTGTCGGAGGCATCCGAGCCCTGCACGGCGTAGCCGAGATTGACCAGCACCTCGGCGATCCCGCTCATGCCGATCCCGCCGATCCCGACGAAGTGGATGGGTCCGATCTCGCGCGGCAGTCTCATGGGATCTCCTTGACGTCGCGAAGCCTGAGATTCAAATCAAGCGGCGTCGGCTATTGGATGCCCCGCTTTCGCGGGGCATGACAAGGGGCATTTTTGGTCATTCCGGGGTCCTCGCACCGCGAGCGAACCCGGAACCTCGAGATCCGGATCGGTCTGCTTCGCGTACCGTCCGGAATGACGGGTGTTAT
Source organism: Bradyrhizobium dasycarpum (assembly GCF_042019905.1). Classification (NCBI taxonomy): domain Bacteria; kingdom Pseudomonadati; phylum Pseudomonadota; class Alphaproteobacteria; order Hyphomicrobiales; family Nitrobacteraceae; genus Bradyrhizobium; species Bradyrhizobium dasycarpum. Next base: position 6,466,373 of record NZ_CP169574.1, on the reverse strand, counting down.
ACCCCCGCGACCTTGACCACGAGATCGGCAAGCCGCTCGGCCGCATCGAGCCGGCCCGCGCTTCGGGCCGCTTCCGCCATGGCGGCGAGGCGCGCCGGCTCGGCGGCGAAGGCAGAGATTTCGGACGCCAGCCGGTCGGAGGTGAACTCGGTCTGCGGGATACGGATCGCGCCGTCGACCTTGGCCAGCACGCCGGCATTGGCGAACTGGTCCTGGTCGATCGAGCCGGGCAACGGCACCAGGATCGAGGGCCTGCCGATCGCCGCGAGCTCGGCCACCGTGCCGGCACCGGAGCGCGATACCACGAGATGATTGGAGGCAAGCCGTGCCGGCAGATCGGTAAAGAACGGCGCGAGCTCGGCCTTGATCTTGAGCTTGTCATAGACCGCGCGCACGCGGCTCATGTCCTCCTCGCGTACCTGCTGGGTGAGGACGAGGCGATCCCATAACGCCGGCTCGAGCCGCTCGATCGCACCGGGCACGATGTCGGCCATGATGCGCGCGCCCTGGCTGCCGCCGACGACGAGCAGGCGCAGCGGGCCGTTCACCTCGGGGGCGGCATATTTCACCCCAGCGGCTGCGAGGATCGCCGGCCGCATCGGCGTGCCGACGGTCGTGGTCTTGGCCGCCAGCGCGGGATCGCGGTCGAGCACACCGGGCAAGGACGTCGCAATGGCGCGGACATGGCTCGACAGGAACCGGTTGGCGCGGCCGAGCACCGCGTTGGCGTCGTGGATGATCCCAGGCACGCCGGCGAATTTCGCCGCGACCAGCGGCGGCAGCGTCGGATAGCCGCCGAAGCCGACGACGGCGACGGGCTTCAAGCGCTTGATCAGGCGATACGCGGAGAGCGTGCCGGCAGCGAGCGTGAAGCCGGCATAGGCGAGTTGCAGCGGATTGCGGCCGCGCGCGGTCTCGCTGGCCACGACGTCGATCATGTCCTTGCTGAACAGCCCGCTATAGCGCAGCGCGCGCTCGTCGGTGACGAGGCGGACGCGATAGCCGCGCCGGATCAATTCGACGCCGAGCGCCTCGGCCGGAAACAGATGGCCGCCGGTGCCGCCCGCGGCGAGAAGAATCAGGGGGAGTTGTCCATAATGGAGGAGTTTTACAGTGTCTCAGCCGTCATTGCGAGCGCAGCGAAGTAATCCAGAATCCCTCCGCGGAGACAGCCTGGATTGCTTCGTCGCTTCGCTCCTCGCAATGACGAGCTAAGCGTAACTGCGCATCGCCTCGGCGTGGCCGCTGGCTTCGACCTCGGTGCGCGGGCGCAGGCGCGTCAGCGCCAGCATCATGCCGACGCCATAGGCGAGCGACACGATCGAGGAGCCGCCATAGGAGATGAACGGCAGCGTCATGCCCTTGGCCGGGATGAGCTGGAGGTTGACCGACATGTTGATCGCCGCCTGCACGCCGAACAGGATCGCCAGCCCCGAAGCGGCGAAGCGCGAGAACATGTCCTCATTGGCATAGGCGCGCGACAGCGTGCGGATGACGACGAAGGCGAACAGCGCCAGCATGGCAAGGCACAGGATGATGCCGAACTCCTCGGCAGCGACGGCGAACACGAAGTCGGTGTGACTGTCCGGCAGGCTGCGCTTGGCGATGCCCTCGCCGGGCCCGAGCCCGAACCAGCCGCCGTTGTAAAAGGCTTCCATGGCGGTATCGACCTGGAAGGTGTCGCCGGAGGCCGGATTCATGAAGCGCCTGATGCGCCCCGCCACGTGCGGGACGAACAGATAGGCGCTGAACAGCCCGGCGGCGCCGAGGCCTGCGAGACCGAACACCCAGATCATGCGCATGCCCGCAATGAAGAACAGCGAGCCCCACACCATCAGGACCAGCATGGTCTGGCCGAAGTCGGGCTCCATCACCAGGAGCGCGACCAGCATCAAGAGCAGCACCAGTGCCATCGTGGTCGCCGGCATCTCCGGGCGCCTGGTCGATTCCGCGAACAGCCATGCCGCGATCACGACGAAGGACGGCTTTGCGATTTCGGAAGCCTGGATGTTGACGCCGAGCAGCGTGATCCAGCGCCGCGAGCCTTTTACTTCCGGACCGATTGCAAGAGTGAGCACGATCAGGACGATGCTGATCGCGAAGATGATCAGCGCGCTGCGGCGGATCGAGCGCGGGGACAGGAAGGATACTCCGAGCAGCACGATGCAGGACGGCAGCAGGAACAGCACGTGGCGGCTGAAGAAGTGGAAGGGCTCGAGCCCGATGCGGGTCGCAACCGGGGGCTTGCCGCCAGCGACAGGATCACCCCGGTCAGCATCAGCGCCACGATGGCGCCCATCAGCGGCTTGTCGACGGTCCACCACCACTCGGAAAAGGGGGTGCGTTCTTCACGGGAGAGCATGGGCGGCCGCTTTCGGACGGAGGTCCGTTCATTGGTCGCCGAGGTTGGTTACCGGAGGGTTAATAGCTTGTTCAAGTTTTGAAGAGTCTCGTGCCCCGGACGCAGCGCAGCGCCTTTTGCGGTGCGCTGCAGAGCCGGGGCCCATCTTTCGGATACCTTCCGAGAATTTTCTCGGTCCCGGCTCTGCGGAGCGTCACTTCGTGCCGCACCGCGTCCGGGACACGAGACCGCTCACACCACCGGCTTCACACCTGGCAGCGCCTGCACCAGTTCGCGGAACCTGGTGCCGCGGATCTCGAAATTGCGGTACTGGTCGAAGGAGGCGCAGGCCGGCGACAGCAGCACGACGGCGTCGGCAAGGCCCGAGGCTTCCGCATCGCGCGCGGCGTGCTCGACCGCGACGTCGAGCGTCTGGCTGATCTCGTGCGGCACCTGCGTGCCCAGCGTTCCCGAGAACTCCTGCGCGGCCTCGCCGATCAGATAGGCTTTGCGGATGCGCGGGAAGAAACCGGTCAGGCCAGTGATCCCGCCGGCTTTGGGCTTGCCGCCGGCGATCCAGAAGATCTCCGAAAATGACGACAGCGCATGCGCGGTGGCGTCCGCGTTGGTGCCCTTGGAATCGTTGACGAACAGCACGTTGCCGCGGCGGCCGACCTGCTCCATGCGATGCGCAAGGCCCGGAAAGCTGCGCAGGCCGTTCTGCAGCACCTCCAAGCTGATGTCCATCGCAAGCGCGGCGGCGGCGGCACACGCCGCGTTCTGCGCGTTGTGCTGGCCACGGAGCGAGCCGATGCCGCCGAGCGCTGCCACTTCGCTGCGGGCACCGCCGGAAGAACGCACGATGTCGCCATGCTCGACATAGATGCCGCTCGCCAGCGGGTTCTTGACGGAGATGCGCACCACGTTCTTGCCGGCACGGTCGAGCCGGTCGGCGATGTCGCGGCAGAAGCCGTCGTCGACGCCGACGATCGCCGTGCCGCCGTCCTGCACGCCGGCAACGAGGCGCTCCTTCACGGCGGCGTAGTGTTCGATGGTGCCGTGGCGGTCGATATGGTCCTCGCTGACATTGAGCAGGATGCCGACGGAGGGATCGAGCGACGGCGTGAGGTCGATCTGGTAGGACGACATCTCGATGACGTGGACGCGGCCCATGCGCGGCGGCTCCAGCGACAGGATCGCGGTGCCGATATTGCCGCCCATCTGGGTGTCGTAGCCGGCGACCTTGGTGAGATGCGCGATCAGCGCCGTCGTGGTCGACTTGCCGTTGGTGCCGGTGATGGCGATGAACGGCGCATCCGGCGCGTGCCGCCGCCGCTCGCGGCAGAACAGCTCGATGTCGCCGATCACCTCGACGCCCGCTTCGCGCGCCTTCAACACGCTCCAATGCGGCACCGGATGGGTCAGCGGCACGCCGGGCGCGAGCACGAGGGCCGCGAAATTCGCCCAGGACACGCTGCGCAGATCGGCAGTGATGAATCCGGCCTGCGCGGCCTTGGCGACGTTCTCGGCATTGTCGTCCGCCGCGATCACCTCGGCGCCACCGGCTTTCAGCGCGTGGCAGGAGGCGAGCCCCGAGCCGCCGAGGCCGAACACCGCGACGGTCTTGCCGGCGAAGGATGTGACCGGAATCATGATGACTCCATCTCGGTCGTTCCGGGGCTCGCGGAGCGAGAACTATGGTGCGCAATTGCGCACCAGAGAACCTCGAGATCCCGGGTTCGACGCTGACGCGTCGCCCCGGAATGACGGCAAAATTGGATCACCGCGACCATCATCACCGCAGCTTCAGCGTGGACAGGCCGGCGAGCGCCAGCATCACCGAGATGATCCAGAACCGGATCACGATCTGCGGCTCGGTCCAGCCGAGCTGCTCGAAATGGTGATGGATCGGCGCCATGCGGAAGATGCGCTTGCCGGTGAGCTTGAACGACACCACCTGCACGATGACGGAGACGGCCTCCAGCACGAACAATCCGCCGATCACGGCGAGCACGATCTCGTGCTTCACCGCGACCGCGATGGCGCCGAGCATGCCGCCGAGCGCGAGCGAGCCGGTGTCGCCCATGAAGATCGAGGCCGGCGGCGCGTTGAACCAGAGGAAGCCGAGGCCGGCGCCCAATAGCGCGCCGCAGAGCACTGCGAGCTCGCCGGTGCCGGCGACATATTTGATCTGGAGATATTCGGCGAACACCGCGTTGCCGGCGAGATAGGCGATCATCGCAAAGCTCGCGGTCGCGATCATCACCGGAACGATGGCGAGGCCGTCGAGACCATCGGTGAGGTTGACCGCGTTGCCCGAACCGACGATGACGAAGGCGCCGAAGACGACGAAGAACCAGCCGAAATGCAGCACGGTGTCCTTCAGGAACGGAATCGTCAGCGCGGTCGAGGCGGGGTCGCGGTTCAGCCGCACCAGCGCGTAGCAGGCCACCAGCGCGATCGCCGCCTCGATCAGGAGGCGAAGCTTGCTGCCGAACCCGGTCGTGGTCTGCTTGGTCACCTTGAGGTAATCGTCATAGAAGCCGACGAAGCCGAAGCCGAGCGTCACCGCCAGCACGATCCAGACGTAGGGGTTGAGCGGATTGGCCCACAGCACGGTGCCGACCGTGAGGCCGGACAGGATCATCAGCCCGCCCATCGTCGGCGTGCCCTTCTTGGCGAGATGCGATTGCGGACCGTCGGTCCGGATCGGCTGGCCCTTGCCCTGGCGGATGCGCAGATGGTCGATGATCCAGGGCCCGAACAGAAACACGAACAGCGCGCCGGTGACCACCGCGCCGCCCGTGCGGAAGGTGATGTAGCGGAAGACGTTCAGGAAGGTGCGGACGGCACCGAAGCCCGGAAATGTGTTGGAGAGCTCGATCAGCCAGTAAAACATTCAGTCGGTCCTATCGCGCCAATGCACGCGGTTTTGGCCTGCATATTGGCTTCAACGTGCCTCACGCGCATTCGCTGTCTTCATCACGGGTCGCGCGCCCCAGGGAAACCGGACGGTTCGCGCCGCAAAGGGTGGGATTCGGGAACGGCGCCTTCCAAGCAGTTTACGCCTTTGCCTGCAAGGCGGCCACCAGGCCGGGCACAAACTTGTTGACCCAGAACATCTTCTTGCTGCCCTTGACAACCACGACATCGCCTGCCTGCAGCAGATTTGCGACCTCGCCCGGCTTCAGCGTGGCGGGATCATCGTGCCAGCCGAGGCGCTTGCCTGACGGCAGCACATCGCAGAGGTGGCGCATCAGGGGGCCGACGCAATAGACCCCGTCGATCCCGTCGAGGTGCTTGGCAAGGGCGGTGTGGTAGTCTGGCGCATCTTCGCCGAGCTCCAGCATGTCGCCGAGGACCGCAATGCGGCGGCCGCCGCTCATGTGGCGGGCCTGAAGGCTCTGCAGCGCGGCAGCAACGCTGGCCGGATTGCCGTTGAAGCTGTCGTCGATCACGGTGACGCCGCCGACCGCTTGCTCGACGCCCCGGCCGGTCATGATGCCGACACGGTCGAGCTTGATCGCGAGCGTCGCCGGATCGAGATGGGCCGCGCGGATCGCGGCGAGCGCGGCCAGCGCATTCTGCACGCGGTGCGGCGCGCCCGGCGTCAGGCTGAAGGCGATCTCCTTCTTGCCGATCATGGCCACGACCTGCCAGCTCTCGCCATGCGGCGCGTGCGCGACCTCATGCACCTCGGCGTGCTCGCCGAAGCGCACGACCTTGCCTTTCCATTCGGACGCCTTGAGTCCCGCAGGCAGCACCAGCACGCCGTCCTCGGGCAAGCCGAGCGCGATCGAGACTTTCTCGTGCCTGATAGCTTCGAGCGAGCCAAGCTTTTCCAGATGCACGGGCTGCACGTTGACGACCAGCGCCACCGTCGGCCGCGTCAATTCGCTGAGCCGCGCGATCTCGCCTTTCTGGTTCATGCCCATCTCGACGACCCAGAGGCTGGCGTTGGGCCGCGCGTTGCACAGCGTCAGCGGCACGCCCCAGAAATTGTTGAAGCTCGAAGGGCTGGCATAGGCGTTCGGATAGGCCGCCAGAAACTCCTTGGTGCTGGTCTTGCCCGCGCTGCCGGTGAGCCCGATCACCGGCCCCTTGAAACGCGCGCGCCCAGCGCGTGCGAGAGCCCAAAGGCCGTCGATCAGCGTGTCCTTGACGACGATCTGGGGAATGCTGATGCCCGCGATGTCGTGCGGCACGATCATCGCGACCGCGCCTGCGGCTTCCGCCTTGTCGGCGAATTCCCAGCCGTCACGCGCGCTGGCGAAGGCCGAGACGAAGCCGCCGCTCGGCGTGCCGCTCAGCGCCACGAACAGGCTGCCCGGTTTCACCAGGCGGCTGTCCTGGGTGACGAAATCGATCGGGGTGTCCGGGAAAGATCCGTCCGCGCCCAGCGCGCGCGCCACTTCGGCAACCGTCCATATCGGCGCGCTCATGCAATCCTCGACGCTAATGCGGCGGCGACCGCCTCGTGATCACTGAAGGGCAAGACCTCTCCGCCGACGATCTGCCCGGTCTCGTGGCCCTTGCCGGCGATGAGCAGCGCATCGCCCGCCTGCAATTCCTCGATCGCGGCGCGGATCGCAGCAGCGCGGTCGCCGATCTCGCGGGCGCCCTTGGCGGTGGCGAGGATCGCGGCGCGGATCGCTTCCGGCTTCTCGCTGCGCGGATTGTCGTCGGTGACGATGATGCCGTCGGCATTCTCGGCCGCGATCTCGCCCATGATCGGGCGCTTGCCGGCATCACGGTCGCCGCCGGCGCCGAACACGACCACCAGCCGGCGCTTGGCATAGGGCCGCAGCGCCTGCAGCGCCTTCGCCAGCGCATCGGGCTTGTGCGCATAGTCGACGAAGATCGGCGCGCCGTTGCGCTCGCCGACGCGCTCTAATCGTCCCTTGGCACCTTCGAGATGCTCCAGGCTTGCGAACACGTCGGCTGCATCGCTGCCGGTGCCGATTGCAAGACCGGCCGACACCAGCGCGTTCTCGATCTGGAATTCGCCGACCAGCGGCAGCCGGATCGCATGGCGCTTGCCGCGATGTTCGAGCGTCAGCCGTTGCGAGAAGCCCTCGACCGCGGCGTCGGCGAGACGGATGCCCTCACCCGCCCCGTCGCCGCGGCGGCCGACCGCCATCACGCGGAGGCCGCGTGCCTTCGCCGCGTCGATCGCCTCTGCCGAGCAATCATGATCGGCCGAGATCACCGCCGCGCCGCCGGGCGGCACCAGTTCGCGGAACAGCCGGAGCTTGGCCGCGAGATAATGTGCGACGGTCGGATGGTAATCCATGTGGTCGCGCGACAGATTGGTGAAGCCGCCGGCGGAGACGCGCACGCCGTCGAGCCGGTACTGATCAAGCCCGTGCGACGATGCCTCGAAGGCGAGATGCGTGACGCCCTCGCGCGCGATCTCGTCGATCTGCCGGTGCAGCGCGATCGGATCCGGCGTGGTCAGCGAGCCGTAGATGGCGCGCTTGGGCGAGACGAGGCCGATGGTGCCGATGCTGGCGGCGGCATGCCCGAGCCGCTCCCAGATCTGGCGGGTGAAGGCTGCGACCGAGGTCTTGCCGCTGGTGCCGGTCACGGCCGCGATGGTCGCCGGCTGTGCGGGGAAGAAGTTGGCAGCGGCCAGCGCCAGCGCGCGCCGCGGATTGGCAACCGCGACGAACGGCACCTTGCTGCCATCAGGGGCATGGTCACCGACCACAGCCACGGCTCCCGCGGCAATCGCAGCATCGATGAAGCGCGCGCCGTCGGTCTTGCTGCCCGCCAGCGCGAAGAAGACATCACCCGGTTTGACCGCGCGGCTGTCGAGCGCAAGGCCGGTCACCTCGAGCGCGGCGGCAGCGGGCTCGATCGCAGCGTCATTGCCCAGAATATCCTGACCTAGGAGGTCGCGCAGCTTCATGGTCTTCCAGTCGACATGCCTTGCCGAAAAGCCGAATCCGGGGGAAAAGCCTCGACTCAGCCGCGGCGAAAAGCCTACCCCGTTGATTACTGGGTTGTCCTGGATGCTGCAAGAATAAGGCGCTCCGCAGGCGGCAGGTCGAACCGCGGCTCGACGCCCAGAAGCGGCGCGATCCGCTCGATCACCTTGCCGCCGGTCGGCACCGCGTTCCATCCCGAAGTGATGAAACCATGCGTCTCGGGCAACGCCTGCGGCTCGTCCAGCATGATCAGGACGTGATATTTGGGGTCGTCGCAGGGCAGGATAGCGGTGAACGAGTTGAGCACGCGCTTCTTGGCGTAGCGGCCGTTGATGACCTTCTCGGACGTGCCGGTCTTGCCGCCGACATAATAGCCCTTGACGTCCGCCTTTCTTGCCGAGCCGACTTCGGCATTGAGCCGCATCAGGAACCGCATCTTGTCGCTGGTGTCCTGCTTGATCACGCGCTTGGCCAGCGCCGCGGCTTCGGATTCGCTGCGCTTCATGAAGGTCGGCGGAATCAAATGGCCGCCGTTCACCAGCGCGTTGATGCCCATCACCGCCTGGAGCGGCGCCACCGACATGCCCTGGCCGAACGCGATGGTGACGGTGTTCAGTTCCCCCCAGCGTCGCGGCACCAGCGGCGCCGCGCTTTCCGGCAGCTCGGTGCGCAGCCGCGTCGAGCTGCCCCAGCTTGGCGAGGAAGGCCTTGTGCGCCTCGACGCCCTGGTTGAGCGCAATCCGTGCCGCGCCGATGTTGGAGGAATAGGTGAACACTTCCTTGGTGTTGATGAAGCGCCCGAGCGGATGGCTGTCGTGGATGGTGAACTTGCCGTAGTGCAGGTTGCCGCGTGCGTCCCACATCGAGTTCAGATTGATCTTGCCGGAATCCAGCCCCATCGCCAGCGTGAACGCCTTGAAGGTCGAACCCATCTCGTAGACGCCGGTGGTCAGGCGGTTGATGCGGTCGGGATCGTGCGCTTCCTTCGGATTGTTGGGATCGAAATCCGGCAGCGACACCATCGCGACGATCTCGCCGGTCTTGACGTTGGAGACGAGGCCGGAGGCGGCCTTGGCGTGGAACTTGTCCTTGGCCTTGAGCAGCTCGTCGCGCAGCGCGTGCTCGACGCGCAGATCGACCGAGAGCTCGATCGGCTTCTGCAGCCGGTCGGTGGCGAATCCGGCGCGATGGAGATCGGCGAGCCCTTGATTGTCGAGCCACTTCTCCATGCCGGCGATGCCCTGGTTGTCGATGTTGACGAGGCCGATGAGGTGGGCGACCTCGTTGCCGGTCGGATAGACGCGCTTGTTCTCGCGCAGGAAGCCGATGCCGGGAATGCCGAGCTTGTGAATCGCCTGCTGCTGCTGCGCCGTGACCTCGCGCTTGAGCCAGACGAAGCCCTTGCGCGTCCTCAGGCGTTCGCGCACCTCGGCCTCGTCGAGGTCGGGCACGGTCGCGGTGAGAAGCTCGATCGCCTCGTCCTTGTCGATGATGCGGCGCGGCTCGCCGAACAGGCTCGCCGTCTTGACGTCGGTCGCGAGGATCGCGCCGTTGCGGTCGACGATGTCGGGCCGCGCGGTCGCAACCACCTCCTGCGAGGCCGCGCGACGCGCACTGTGGGCATCGGCGCCGATCGCGAACATCACGAGCCGGCCGCCGATCAGGGCGTAGACCAAGGCGAAGGCGAGCATGGCGAGACCGACGCGTGCGCGCGCCTTTACGGCGCGGTCGACGTTGCGTCCGTACAGCAGGCTGCGGATCAGACGCTGCCGCCAGGGTTCTGCAGATTTGGCCGGAGTCGCAACGCTCATTGCTTGTCCTCGGGCTGAGGCACGGAGCCCGTCACGTTGTCAGGATCGCTGGCGGCTTCGATGGTGTTGAGCATGGCCCCGATCGGATCGGGCTCGCCCGGCCTGAACATCCGCGGCGGACGTTCCGGCAGGTTCTTCAGCGAATCGTATTGCGTGCCGTTGACCGGCCTGAGCTGCAGATGCCGGTCGGACAACCCTTGCAGCCGCTGCGGCGCGTCGAGCTTGGCCCACTCGGACCGCAGCGCCGCGATCGCGTCGCGCTGCTCGCGGATCTCCGCATGCAGCCGCAGCACCTTCTCGGTGCGCGCGGTGGAGTCCATCTTGATCCGGTAGACATAGGCCGCCGCGAAGATCAGCGCGCCGATGACGATGAGGTGGATGATGCGCATGCGCTACCCGCCCCTGATCACGTCGGAGAGTTTCGGCCAGGACGATTGCTCGCCATCCTGATGCGCCGGCGCCGAGGTGCGTTCGGCCGCGCGCAATTTCGCGGAACGCGCCCGCGGATTGTGCGCGACTTCGTCGTCACCGGCGACGATGGGCCGCCGCGTCAGCAGCTGGAAGCTCGGCGCAACTTGCGCCAGCTCCGGCAGATGCCGCGAGCCGCCGCCGGTCTTCGAGCGCTCGGAGAGAAAATTCTTGACGATGCGGTCTTCAAGCGAATGGAACGAGACCACGACGAGGCGGCCCCCGGCTTGAGCACGCGCTCGGCCGCAGCGAGCGCCGCCTGAAGTTCTTCCAGCTCTTCGTTGACGAAGATGCGCAGCGCCTGGAACGTCCGCGTCGCCGGGTGAATCTCCCCGGGCTTCGATCGCACGACCCTGGCGACGAGATCGGCGAGCGCGCGCGTGGTCGTGAACGGCGTCTCCTGCCGGTCGGCCACGATGGCGCGGGCGATGCGGCGCGAATGCCGCTCCTCGCCGAGCTGATAGATGATGTCGGCGAGATCGCCTTCGGAGGCACGCGCGACGACGTCGGCTGCGGTCGGCCCTGACTGTCCCATCCGCATGTCGAGCGGACCGTCGAGGCGGAACGAGAAGCCGCGGCCGGCCTGGTCGAGCTGCATCGAGGAGACGCCGACATCCATCACGACGCCGTCCACGGTGTCGAAGCCCTGTGCCGCGCAGACATCGGCGAGATTGGAAAAGCGGTCCTCGACGAGGATCAGCCGGCCGGCGGAGCGTTCGGCCAGCTCGGCGCCGCTCGCGATCGCCGTGCGGTCGCGATCAATGGCGATGAGCCGGGTTCCCGGCACGTCCAGGATCGCACGGCTATAGCCGCCGGCACCAAACGTGGCGTCGACATAAATGCCGCCTTCGCGCGGAGCGAGATGGGCGATGGCCTCGCGACCAAGAACGGGAATGTGCGGGGCCGGGCTCATGCGCCACGCCCGCCGAAGGCCCTGCCTGACGTCCAAGCGAGATCGGGGACGAACAAGCCCATAACGCCTCGAATCATTCCGCGTCGCGGCGGTTCCACGACGACAAAGCCCCAGTCCGGCATGGTTACCGAGCCCGGTCGTCCCGGGCCGCAGACCGAGTGTTCCCAGCGGAATGTGTCGGGCAGCCATGGGATTTCGAGCCAAAATACGCTTTGGCCGCCTCCGGACGCGGGTCGGCTCTTCATCTCTCAGTAACGGCCCTTAGCGTTAAGAAAGCGTTGATCGGCTCGTTACAAGTCGCAAAGGTGAAGCGGCGGTGATGCTTCTTCCACACACACGCGCAAAATGCATCCGTTAACCGCGCCGCGCGATTGCGTGCGGTGGAGGGTAAAGGAATAGTAAAGAGAAGGGCTTGGCCCATTCGCGTCCAACCTGAGTTGTCTATGCCGCCGTCCGGTTCGTCCACACCATCTAGAACTGATTCGAAGCGCCAGCGCGTCCTCCCGGTTCCCAAGGCCGCGGCGAACATGCGGACGTTCGAGCCGGACTCCTCGATCGTCTCCGACATTATCCCTTCGCCAAATTACGGCGAGCGCAACAAGGGACGGCAGCCCGATATGATCGTGCTGCACTACACCGGCATGCCCGATGTCGAGGGCGCGCTGGCGCGGTTGTGCACGGCCGGCACCGAGGTCTCGGCGCATTATGTCGTGCTGGAGGACGGCCGCATCGTGCAATGCGTGCCCGAGACCAAGCGCGCCTGGCACGCCGGCGTGTCGTCCTGGGCCGGCGAGGACGACGTCAACTCCTGCTCGATCGGCATCGAGATCGTCAATCGCGGCCATGACTGGGGCTATCCGGAGTTTCCGCTGCGCCAGATCGCGGCCGTGATCGCGCTGTGCCGCGGCATCATGCTCCGCCGCAAGGTGCCGTCGCACCGGGTGCTCGGCCATTCCGACGTCGCGCCCGCGCGCAAGAAGGACCCCGGCGAGAAGTTTCCGTGGCACTCGCTCGCCAATTCCGGCGTCGGTCACTGGGTCACGCCCGCCCCTGTCGTGCGCGGCGAGACCTTGATGCTCGGCACCATCAGCGACGAGGTGCTGAGCCTGCAGCAGGCGCTCGCCAGATACGGCTACGGCGTGCCGCTGACCGGCAAATACGACGCCGCGACCATGGAGGTCGTCACGGCCTTCCAGCGCCATTTCCGCCCGGCGCGGCTCGATGGCGTCGCGGACCACTCGACGCTGTCGACGTTGCAGGCGCTGCTGGCCAGCCTGCCGCCGGAAGGGACGACCGTCGCCTCGTGACGACGAGACGCAAACGCCATCGCCGCGTCCCGTGTCCCGGACGCACTGCAGCGCACTTGCGCTGCTGTGCAGAGCCGGGACCCAGCTGGCGACGCTTCGTCATTGCAGACCGTGCGCTCCGCGATCTCGCTTGACGGGACCGTCACAAATGCCCCATGCATGACTCGTCAGTCGGCCGGACGGCCGCTCCGGCAAGTGCCGAAAGGCCGCCGGGGAGGAAAGTCCGGGCTCCCTTGACATGCGGTGCCGGATAACGTCCGGCGGGGGTGACCCCAGGGAAAGTGCCACAGAGAACGAACCGCCCGCCTTCGCCCTTTGGGCTTCGGCGCGGTAAGGGTGAAAAGGTGCGGTAAGAGCGCACCGCGGCTGCGGCAACGGAGCCGGCATGGCAAACCCCACCGGGAGCAAAACCGAATAGGGACGGCGTAGCGGGCTGTTCGCGAAAGCGATAACGCCGCGGGGCGATGTCAGGCCCGCTGTCCGGGTAGGTTGCTCGAGGCCGTGTGCAAACACGGTCCCAGAGGAATGGCCGTCACGTATTGTCCGCGCAAGCGGGCGGTGCCCTACAGAACCCGGCTTACAGGCCGGCTGATATCTTGCAACGAGGGGTTCGGCGCCAACGCGCCGGGCCCCTCACCATCTCTGGCCGACCGCACCGCCACCGGTGTCATTCCGGGGCGCGCGAAGCGCGAGCGCGGAATCCATCGCGCGGCAGAGTTAGTGGAAGAATGGATTCTGGGTTCTCGCTGCGCACGCCCCGGAATGACGAGCGAAAGTCAGGCGACGATCTTCTTCAGCACACCCATCAACGCCTCCGGCGCCGTGACATTCGGCGCGTGGCTCGCGTCGAGCTCGACATAGCGCCAGCCGTCCTCGTGCTTCGTTCGCTTGGCGAACTGCCCGAACACGTCGCCCGGCGGAATGCGCGTGCAATAGATGTAGCTGCGCGGCATCGCCGGCTCGCCGTGCTCCAGCCTCAGCTTCGTCTCGAAGCACTTGATCGGCATCGGCACTCGGCGCGCGTTCAGCCAGTCGAGATCGGCCTGCGGCGTATCCGGCGGCGGCGGGTTCGGCGGAATGCGATAACCGTCGCCAGCAGCTGCTGCCCTTCGCATCGGCTCCCGCCCGCTTTCGTTGAGGTCGAACAGCGACTGGCCGTCGCGCGGCACGAAAGCATCGAGATAGATCAGCTGCCTCACGCGCTCGCGGGCGCGGTCGGCGATACCGGTCGCGACCATGCCGCCGTAGCTGTGACCGAGCAGCACGATGTCGTCGAGATCCTCGAATCTGATGACGTTGAGGATGTCCTGAATGTGCATGTCGAGATCGATCGCCGGGCTGGCGAGATGCGCGCGTTCGCCGAGGCCCGTATAAGTCGGAGCCACCAGGCGATGACCGGCCTCAGCCATCAGCGGATGCATCTTCTTCCAGGCCCATCCGCCGGACCATGCGCCATGACAGAGCAGGAAGGTCTTCGCGCGTGCGGCCATCGGCGTTTCCATCGTTCTTGTTTCGACGATGGAGTGTAGCGACCGGTCGCGCGATGTAAACGCCGCCTCAGGCGGCGCGGGCGTCCGCCTTCACCAGCCCAGGCGCGAGCTCGCCCGCCTCGCGCCGCAGCTTGCCCGTCTCGAAGCCGTGCATGCCGAGCTGCCATTGCAGCCCCACGATGGCGCCCTTGGTCGGCTGCAGCAGTGCGAGCGAGGCGAACAGCGTCACCGGAAGCCACACGGCGAGCTGCAACCATTCCGGCGGCGCATAGGCGGTCTCGACCGCGAGGATCGCCGGCACCACGAGATGGCCGACCACGACCATCACGAGGTAGGCCGGAAAGTCGTCGGCACGTTGGTGAAACAGCTCCTCGCCGCAATGATCGCAACTGGGGGCGACTTTCAGGAAACGGCCGAAGAGATGCCCTTCGCCGCAATTCGGGCACTTGCCGCGAAAGCCGCGCCACATCGCCTTCCCCAGAGAGACTGAACCGGCCGCCATGACCACACCTCTTTCTTTTCGACGACCCATACAATAATAGGACGTATCCATACATTCAAAGGATAGGGGCCTGAATTGCATGGATTGGATCCCCACAATCTCGGAGCTGTCAGGCCCGCGCTACCAGCGCATCGTCGAGGCCATGGAGGCGGACATCGCCGCCGGCCGGCTGGTGCGCGGCCAGCAGCTGCCGACGCAGCGCGCGCTGGCGAAAGCCCTCGGCATCGATCTCACCACGGTGACGCGCGCCTACACCGAGGCGCGGCGCCGCGGCATCATGGAGGCGCGGGTCGGACAGGGTTCGTTCGTGTCGGAGACCAGCGCGCGCCGCGCGGTCGACCTGCCGCATCCCGTCGCGATCGATCTGTCGATGAACGTGCCGCCGCATCCGCTGGAGGCGCAGCTCGACGAACGCATCATCGCCGGGCTGGAATCCATCCGCGCGCAATCGGGCCTGACGGCGTATCTCAACTACCAGCCGCCCGGCGGCAGCGCGCATGAGCGCGAGGTCGCGGCGCGCTGGCTGCGCGCGCGGGTGCCGCACGCGCATGCCGACAGGCTCGTGGTCTTTCCCGGCGCGCAGACGATCCTGTTCAACCTGCTCGCGCACCTCGCGAAGCCCGGGGATATCGTGCTGACGGAGGCGCTGACATTCCCCGGCATCAGGGCCGCAGCCGTGCAGCTCGGCATCAGGCTCGTCGGGATCGCCATGGATGATGGCGGCATCCTGCCCGATGCGCTGGCCAAGGCCTGCCGCGTGCACCGGCCAAAAGCTGTCTATCTCATTCCGACGCTGCACAATCCGACCACCGCGACGCTTTCTCCCGAGCGCCGCGACGCCCTCGCAAAGATCATCCGCGACGCCGCCACGATCCTGATCGAGGACGACGCCTACGGCCTGCTCGACCGCTCGGCATCGCCGATCGCCAATCTCATTCCCGAGCGGACGTATCTGGCGACCACGCTGTCGAAATGCATCGCACCGGCGCTGCGCGTTGCCTATCTGGTGACGCCCGACGGCGACGCGCAGCGACAGATGCGCACGTCTCTGCAGGCGACCGTGCAGATGCCGGCGCCGCTGATGGTCGCACTGGTAACGCATTGGATCGAGACCGGCGTTGCCGATCGCATCATCACCGCCATTCGCAACGAAGCAATCGGCCGGCAGCAACTCGCGCAACGCACGCTGAAGGGCTTCCAATTCCTGGCGAGGCCGGCAGCGCATCATCTATGGCTACGGCTGCCCGAGCGCCGGCCCGATGTCGCCGCAGATCTCCTGCGGAACGGACTTGCGGTCGTCGCCGCCGATGCTTTCACGGTCGGCGGGATGCCGCCGCACGCGGCCCGCGTCTCGCTGGGGGCGGCCCGGAACAGATCTGAATTGACGGAAGCGCTGCGCATCCTGGTCGGCGCGCTGCAGAAGCCCGCCGACACCAGGCAGATCGTCTAGACCATCGACGAGGGCGATGGCCGCAGCGCACGATCGTCGCCGCCCTTCGCGAAAGCCCGACGCGCCGCAGATCACGCTTGCATGCGGGATGGATTGACTTGCACGGCATCAAGCGTGCTATGCGGGCGGCGGCGATCGATAATTCGGAATCGCCGCGGCGAAGGACAATCCGTTGGAAATGCTCACCTACGTCCTGCTGCTCCTCGGCGCATTGGCCGGCGGCTTCGTCTCGGGGCTGGCAGGGTTCGGCACGGCACTGATGGCACTCGGCATCTGGCTCTACGTGCTGCCGCCCTCGCTCGCGGTGCCGCTGGTGCTGATCTGCTCGGTGATCGCGCAGACATCGACGTTGCCGTCGATGTGGAAGAGCTTTGACCTCTCGCTGGTCTGGCCGTTCCTGATCGGAGGGCTGATCGGCGTGCCGCTGGGGACCATGATGGTCGCCTCGGCCGATCCTAAAGTGTTCAAGCTGAGCGTCGGCATTCTAATTCTGATCTTTTCGAGCGCGATGTATCTGAATAAGAGGCCGCTCGCGATCACGTTCGGCGGCCGCATCGCCGACGGCGCGATCGGCTTTGCCGGCGGCATCCTGGGCGGCCTTGCCGGATTGTCGGGTCCGCTGCCGATCCTGTGGGCCAACATCCGCGGCTGGAACAAGCACGAGCGGCGCGGCATCTTCCAGCTCTTCAACTTCACAGTGCTGGCCACCGCGCTGGTGCTGCAGACCGCATCGGGTCTCGTCGAGCTCAAAGTGGTCTGGCTCGCGCTGGTCGCCTTTCCAGGTACCTTGATCGGCGCCTGGGCCGGCGCACGCGTCTACCATGCCCTCAACGACAAGCATTTTGGCGATGTCGTGCTCGGCCTGCTGTTTCTGTCCGGCCTGACCCTGGTCTGGAACAGTCTCGGCGCGCTCTAGCTCTTTCGTCCTTCCAGCGAACGCAACGCAAGGAACAAGCTGCCGTCACACTGGCTCGCGGACGAAAGGCGAGACGGGTTCGGGGCCATCTTGCTCCGGGGTCCTCTCCTTCGGCGCCAACGTCAGGCGCTTATTGAACTCGCGGCGCAACAGCCACAGGCTCAAGCCGGCCTGCAACGTGGTCGTCGCGACCGACAGATACCAGACGTGCTCCATGCGGAAGCCCGGCAGCGTCGAGAGCCAGATCGCCGGCAGGGAGTAGGTGAACACGCGCGTCGCCGAGGTCAAAAGCACCGGCTTGGTGTTGCCGAGGGCCTGGAACATGCTCGAGCAGGTGAAGATCAGCCCCTGCGCGATCATATTGAGCGAGATGATCCGCAGGAACAGATAGGCGATCTCCATGGTCTCGCGATCCTTCGAGAATCCGCCGAGCAGCAACTCGGGCCTCACCTGCGCAAGGATCATGAAGCCGGCCATCACGAGCGAGACGATCAAAGCGGTCTTGATGAAAGTTTCCCGCACGCGCGCAGCGTTGGCTGCGCCGACGTTCTGGCCGGCGATCGGCCCGGCCGCCAGCCCCACCGCGAGCGCAGGCATGTTGATCAGGCCGAGCACGCGCTGCCCGATGCCGAATCCCGCCTGCGCCGCCGCGCCGAAATCGCGCAGCACGTAATAGACCACCGCCATGAAGATGAACATCATCGCGAACTCGCCGCCGGCCGGCAGGCCGACGTCGAGAACGCGCATGAGATGGCGCGGCTGCGGCCGCCACTGCGCCGCGCTGAAAGCGACATAGCGCTCGACCTTGCAGAAATAGACAAGCAGCATCAGCGCGCCGACGGCGACCGCGATCGAGCTCGCCAGCCCTGCGCCGGCAACGCCGAGCGCATGGCCGGTGCCCCAACCCGTGATCAGAACCGGCGCCAAGGCGATGTTGATGACCACGGCAAGCGTCTGCACCAGCATGACGGGACGAACGATACCGGTGGCGCGCAGCGCCGAACCCATCACCTGGGTCGCGAACTGCAGCGCCAGCGCTGGCATGAACCACAGCAGGTAAGTGGTCCCGGCCTCGATCGTGGCCTGGTCCGCCGCGATCGAATGCATGTAGGACGCGACAGCGCGGCACCTGCGACCAGGGTCAACAGTCCGAACAGCACCGACAGCACCATCGCCTGGTTGAAGATCAGGTTTGCATCCGCCCGGTCCTTGCGTCCCACGGCATGCGCGATCAGCGCCACCGCGCCGACGCCCAGCACCTGCATCAGCCCGTTGACGAGGAAGCCGGCATTGCCGGCCGCGGCAACGCCGGCGACCGCGGCATCGCCGAGGCCCGACACGAAGTAGAGGTCGACCAGCTGGCAGATCATGATCGTGACCATGCCGACCATGATCGGAGGGGCCATGGCCAGGATGTGTCTCACGATGGAGCCGTTCGTCAGGTCTTTCATGTCGTTCCATCCTTGACGCATTCCTCGGCGGCGAAACAGCGGGGCGCCCGCCGCCCCGCGCCGTTCATTCCGCCGCCGCGATATGTCCGAGCTCCACCACTTGGCGCTCGAACAGGCCGCGATAGATGCCGCCGGGCTTGCTCGCGAGCACGGCGTGGGTGCCCTGCTCGACGATCTCGCCGCGGTCGAACACCAGGATGCGGTCGAGGCTCCTCACCGTCGACAGCCGGTGCGCAATCACGATCGAGGTGCGGCCCTTCATCAGTCGCTCCATCGCCTGCTGGATCAGCGCCTCCGATTCCGAATCGAGGCTCGAGGTCGCCTCGTCCAGGATCAGCACCGGCGCATCCGCCAGGAACGCGCGCGCCAGCGCCACGCGCTGCCGCTCGCCGCCCGACAGCTTCACGCCGCGCTCGCCGACCAGCGTGCCGTAGCCCTTCGGCAGGCGCAGGATGAAGTCGTGCGCATTCGCCAGCCGCGCCGCCTGCTCGATCGCCTCCAGGCTGGCCCCCGGCCGGCCATAGGCGATGTTCTCCGCAAGCGTGCGGTGAAACAGGATCGGCTCCTGCTGCACGATCGCGATCTGACTGCGCAGCGACTGCTGGGTGGCGAGCGCGATATCCTGCCCGTCGATCAGCACGCGGCCGCCGCTGACGTCGTAGAGCCGCTGCACCAGCTTGACGAAGGTGGTCTTGCCGGAGCCCGAGCGTCCGACCAGGCCCACGCGTTCGCCGGCCCGGATCGTCACCGACAGCCCGTCGTAGAGCGGCGCGCGATGGCCGCCATAGTGGAACGTGACGTCGTCGAACACGATCTCGCCGCCCTCGATTGCGATCGGCCGCGCATCGGACGCATCCGCAATCCCGATCGGTTCGTCATGGATCGCCACCAGCTCGTCCATGTCGTTGACCGAGCGCTGGAGGTTGTTGATGTGCATGCCGACGTCGCGCAAGTACGCGTGGATGACGTAATAGCTCGTCAGCACATAAGTGACGTCGCCGGGCGAGGCATGCCCGGACATCCACAGCAGCACCGAGCCGCCGATCACGGAGGCGCGCAAGGCCAGCAGCAGCGACAGCTGCGCCATGGCGGTGTAGTTGTAGCGAAACCACGTCCGCCGCACGCGCACCCGCCACCGGTTGATGACGCGGGCCAGCCGCGAGTCCTCGCGCATTTCGGCACCGAAGGATTTCACCACCGCGTTGCAGGTCAGCGCGTCCGCCAGCGTACCCCCGACCTTGGTGTCCCAGGCATTGGAGACGCGTGCAGCCGGCGCGATGTAGCGCGTCGAGAACACGACCGTGGTGGTGACGTAGAGGATCGCCCCGATCGCGATCACGAGGCCGAGCGAGGTCCAGTGCACGCCGATCAGGATCATCGAGCCGACCAGCACCAGCAGCGAGGGCGCCAGCGCCATCAGGATGGTGTCGTTGAGCAGGTCGAGCGCCCACATGCCACGGGTGATCTTGCGCACCGTGGAGCCGGCAAAGGAGTTCGCGTGCCAGTCGGTCGAGAAGCGCTGCACGCGGGTGAACGCGTCCTGCGCGACGTCGGACATGATCTTCAGCGTGAAGGGCACGATCGCCTGAAGGCCGACGAGCCGCAGCACCATCGAGGCCGCGCCCAGCGCCACAATCGCGCCGAATGCCGCCAGCGCGGCGTGGCGCGCCTCGAGATCGGACGGGCCGCGCGTCAGCGCATCGACCAGGTGCCCCGAGAACACCGGCATGAACAAATCGGCGATGGTCGCACCCAGGAGGCCGCCGGCCACGATCAGGCCGCGCCCCGGCTGCTTCAGCCAGTGCCGGAATACGAAGGGCAGCACCACGCGAATTGCGGCGGGTCTCTTGGACAGAGCGGTCATGACATCATCCGGCCGCACGCGCGGGCCGGCTCCATCGACGGACACAGGCCGGCCACGAGGGCCGAAACAGCGTCACTCAAAACTGACTTTGACTTGGGAAGCGGAACGATCGGGACGCTTGGTCGAAACCTTGGCCCAATCGAAGCTGGCGGAAGAGGCCTCTAACAGGCCGCGTACATACCGAGCCAGAACGTGATCGAGGTCATCATCGAGCGCGGGCGTACGATCTGCGAATGCGACGAAATCATGCAAATCCCTCCCGGTTCGATTGAATGAGGTGCGCTTTATAGATGTGTGGCGCGCGCATTGCAACGGGGCCCGTGCGAGTTCACGGAGGAGTGTTGCAAATTAGTGCGCATCGCCCCCGGCACCGAACGGCGACGGCGGCCTGTTCAGCAGCAGCACCAGGAAGCTGAGCGCGAGATAGAACAGCGTCAGCATGAAGAAGGCATCGCCGAAGCTCATCACCACGGCCTGGCGATGAACCAGCTGGGAAAGCTGCTTCATGGCCATCAGCGCGGAATCGCCAAGTCCCTGAAATTTCTGCATGAACATGCTGAGGGTTTCGGTGGCGGTCGCGTTGCCCCAGGTCACGCGCTCCTGCAGGCGGCTGATGTGAAGGTCGGTGCGGTCGTTGAGCACGGTGTTGATGACGGCAAGGCCGAGCGCGCCGCCGAGATTGCGCATCAGGTTGAACACGCCGCTCGCGTTCTTCACCTTGTCGGGCGGCAGCGTGCCGAGTGCGACGTTGTTGGTCGGGACCATCGCGAACATCATGCCGACGCCACGCAGGATTTGCGGCACCAGCAGTTCATAGAAATCATAGTCCCGCGTCATCCAGGTCATCTGGTAGGAGCCGAGCGCGAACACGACGAGGCCGAACGCGATCATGTAGCGCATGTCGACTTTCGCCATGAGCCGGCCGACCAGCGGCGCGACCAGGAACATGGTGATGCCGGAGACGAACATGGTGTCGCCGATCATCAGCGCGCTGTAGCCTCGCACCTCGGCGAGATAGCGCGGATAGATGTAGGTCAGGCCATAGAGCCCGATGCCGATGCAGAACTGCAGAGTGCAGCCGACAGCGAAATTGCGGTCGGTGAAGGTGCGCAAATTGACGATCGGCTCGGCCGCGGTGAAGACGCGCCAGAAGAAGGCGATCGCCGAGAGACCGCAGATCCAGGCGCAGGTCGCCACCGAAGTGTCCTGCATCCATTCATATTGCGGGCCCTCCTCCAGCACATATTCCAGCGTGCCGAGGAAGCCGGCCATGAACAGGAGGCCCCACCAGTCGAAGCGGTCGAGCAGCTCGAAATGCGGCTCGTCGAAATCGACCAGCGCTAGCACGCCGACGGTGATGCCGATGCCGGGCACGACGTTGATGAAGAATAGCCAGTTCCACGACATCAGGTCGGTGATGTAGCCGCCGACCGTCGGCCCGATCGTGGGAGCGAGGGTCGCGACCAGCCCGATGATGGGGCCGACGATGTGGAATTTCGTTCGCGGGAACACGGTATAGGCCGAGGCGAACACCGTCGGGATCATGCCGGCGCCCAGGAATCCCTGCAGCGCGCGCCAAAGAATCATCTCCTCGATGGTGGAGGCAAAGCCGCAGAGCAGGCTCGCGGCAGTGAAGCCGGCCGCCGAGATCGCGAACAACAGCCGCGTGCCGAAGGCACGCGACAAGAAGCCCGACAACGGAATCGCGATGACCTCGGCGATCAGATAGGCGGTCTGAACCCATGAGACTTCGCTGGAGCTTGCCGACAGGCCGGCCTGGATCTCGCTAAGGGACGCCGAGACGATCTGGATGTCCAGGATCGACATGAACATCCCGAACACCATGATGATGAAAGCGAACAGCCGCTTCGGCGCGATGCGCTCCGACGCCGGGTCCGCCATCATGGCAGGTGAAGCGGTGGTGGCGGTTGCCATGGTCAGCTCTGACTGGAGCAGGCTACGAGTTGGGTACACCTCTCCCGCTTGCGGGAGAGGTCGCCGCGCTGCGCCGGGTAAGGGTTCTCTCCGCTTAGGAACTGTCCCATTGCCGATGCACCCTCTCCCCAGCCCTCGCCCGCAAGCGGGAGCGGGAGCGCACCTGCACTTGCGGCTGCAGCGCGATTCATTTCACCGCATCCTACTGCGGATGGACCGCGGGATCGTCGAGATCGACCTCGCTGTCGGCGTCGGCCGCACCCTTGTTGGTGTCGACGGTGGCATAGACCGACATGCCGGCACGGAGCAGGTTCTGCTTCGCCACCGACTTCGGCACGCGGATGCGGACCGGCACGCGCTGCACGATCTTGGTGAAGTTGCCGGTGGCGTTGTCGGGCGGCAGCAGCGTGAACACCGAGCCCGCGCCCGCCGCGATGCTGTCGACCACGCCGGAGAACTTGCGCATGCCGTAGGCGTCGACCTTGATCGTCACCGGCTGGCCGGGACGGATGCGCTTGAGCTGCGTCTCCTTGAAATTGGCGTCGATATAGACGTCGTCCAGCGGCACGATGTTGCCGAGGCGCTGACCGACCGCGACGAAGTCGCCGGTGTTGACGAGGCGATTGGAGAACGTGCCGTTGACCGGCGCACGCACCGCCGTGAAGCTGAGGTCGCGCTCGGCCTTGGCCAGCGTGGTCTTGAGCTCGGCGAGCTGGGCCTGCGCTTCGGCCTGCTGCGCCTTGGCGACCTCGACATTGCTGACGGCAACGTCGTAGGCGGCCTGCGCGGCCTTGACCGCGGCGGCGCCCTGGTCGCGTCCGGCTTCCGAGCTCTCGAACACTGCACGCGAGGCGAACCCCTTGGTGCTCAGCGCCTGCTGGCGCTCGTAATCGAGATCAGCGCGCTTCAGGCCCGCTTGGGCCGAGACGAGCTGAGCCTTGGCCTGCGCCACCTGGCTGTCGAGCGCGGCGACCTGGCGGCCGATGCGATCGATGGCGGCCTGCTGGGTCGCGATCTTCGTGGCGGCGGCATCGACCGCGATCTTGTAGTCGCCGTCGTCGATGCGCAGGACGACGTCGCCGGCGCGCACCGGCGTGTTGTCGCCGGCAAGGATCGCGGCGACGTGTCCGGATACCCGCGCGCCCAGCATGGTGTTGTTGGCGCGGACGTAGGCGTCGTCGGTGGAGACGTAGAAGCGGCCGACCAGCGTGTAATAGCCGGCATAGCTCGCGGCGGCGAGCGCGAGCAGCAGACCGACGCCCATCAGGATGAATTTGCGCTTGCCGGATTTGGGAGCACGGCCGGCGGGAGCATCCGGCGCTGGTGCGGCCGGCTCGTCAGTGGCGGGCTTCTCCTGCACCTCAGCGGGGCGGCGCTTGGCCTCCTCGGCCATTTGACCGCGCGGCTGCTCGGCAAGGAGAGCGGAGTTCTCGATCGCAGCGTTAGCGCCGGCTTGCTCCGCCGCTTGCTGGCGAAGGACTCGCGCAGCCTGGTCTCTCGATGCCGCCATCAAGGCCTCCACAAAAGGCGATCGAGGACGGCCGGCCGGAGGCCGCTTACCCTGTCGCTGATCTCAAATATCATTGACCGAACGGTTCGGTCAATATATAAATGGCTCTAAGCGGCACTTTACTGGGCCGAATACCTTCTATTTGCGTTCACCGTTCAGCATCTGATCAGAAAATCTTCCGAGATCCTAAACCAATGGTTGTAGCCGGCCGCGACCATCTGCACGCCGTCCAAGAGGAGGACGGCACCAAACGTCGCCAGATCCTGGACGGTGCCCGCAAGGTGTTCATGGATCTGGGTTTCGACGGCGCCAGCATGGGCGAGATCGCGCGCGCCGCGCAGGTCTCCAAGGGCACGCTCTACGTCTACTTCGCCGACAAGTCCGCGCTGTTCGAAGCCATCATCGAGGAAGAGGCCCTTCAGCATGGCCAGGTCGTGTTCAGCTTCGATCCTGCCCGCGATGCCGAGGCCACGCTGAGGGAGTTCGGTCTCGCCTACCTTCATCTGATCTGCCGGCCCGGTGGCGGATCGGCGATCCGGACCGTGATGGCGATCGCCGAACGCATGCCTGATGTCGGCCGCCGCTATTATGCGCGGGTGCTGGACAAGAGCATCAGCCGCCTCTCCGGTTATCTCAGGGCCCGTGTGGTCGCGCGCGATCTCGA
This sequence comes from Bradyrhizobium dasycarpum, assembly GCF_042019905.1. NCBI lineage: Bacteria > Pseudomonadati > Pseudomonadota > Alphaproteobacteria > Hyphomicrobiales > Nitrobacteraceae > Bradyrhizobium > Bradyrhizobium dasycarpum. Next base: position 6,441,821 of record NZ_CP169574.1, on the reverse strand, counting down.
TATCGAGGATTGCGATCTTGCCGCCTCGCAGTTCATGGAACTGGCCAAGGCTTCACTCTTCCTGCCCTTCGTGTTCCAGGCCGCGCCGGCACCGTCGGAACAGCGCATGGCCGAGGTGGTCGACAGCGCCACGCGGATGTTCCTGGCGGCGTACAAGACGAAGTAGCAGCGCGTTGCACCGGCAGGCGGGGCGGCATTATATTGCGGCCATGTCTCGTGATCTTCGCCCGCCGGTCGACATCCTCCACTACGAGATCGTCCAGGAACAGGCCTCGGCCCTCGGTCGGATGGGCCGCGCGCTCGAACAGGCGCTGGCGCGCTTGCGCGAGTTTGACGCCGCCCACGCCGCCACGGGAACTGCAGCCTCGATGCAGCCGGCGAGGCGCAAGCTGGTGCTGGAGGCCGGCCAGGCGCTCTGGATGTTCGTGGTGCAGCGCGAGGCGACGGGCCTGCGCGACAGCCGCCACATCATGCGCACCTACAACGTCCCGGCCGAAGTGCAGTGCTGCATGGGATTGCCACCTGCACCGCGGAAGCCGGCTGCCGGGTGAATTCCGGCTCCGCCGAGCTCAAGTTCCGATGGCTTCCATTGCGCGCCACCCGTGCAGGACCCGCCGCCCCTCCCGCGCGAACGCAAAGCAGTTGCCGCCGCCGGCGGGCTGATCGTGGATGCGGGCGATCGGACGGCCCGCAATGTGGCAGAACAGCAGCGTGCCGACTGCGCCGTGGCCGACGAAGAGGACGTCGCCGGGACGATCTCGCACCAGCACCGCCTCAGCCTCGCGCACGATCCGCGCCTGCGCATCTGCGGCGCGCTCCCAGCCGCGCACGCTGAGATGAGGCAAGGCGAAGAACTGGTCGGCGACGGCTTCGAACTCGGCCGGCTTCAGGAAGCCGGTCGCCGAACGGTCGTTCTCGTGCATGGCCTCGCGGATCTCGATCATCAGTCCGAGACGAGCGGCAATGATCTCGGCGGTCTCGATCGCCTTCCGCTCGCCGCTGGAGACGATCTGCGTCGTGCTTGCGAGCCAGCCTGCATTCGCCAAGGCCTCGGTGCGCGCGCGGCCGACCGAGCTCAATCCCCATTGCGGCACCGGCACATCGGGATCGATTTGCACCTGCGGGTGGGTGAGATAGCGGACGATGTCGGCGGTCATGGTGAATTTCGGTCTCCCCCGTCATTGCGAGGAGCCCTTGCGACGAAGCAATCCAGACTACCGCCGCGGTGATAGTCTGGATTGCTTCGCTCCGCTCGCAATGACGGTGGAGGTCGATTTTCGCAAGGCAATGCCTATTCGTCGATGTACTCGTCATCCTCACGCTTGCGTGCCGTGCTCTTGCGCCCACCGAGCGAGCCGGTGACGGAGGTATCGCGCGCATTGGCATAGGGGCTGCGCGACTGCGCACGCGCGGCGACCTCCTCGCCGGACACGGCGGCCGGCTGGCAGATCAGGCGCCGGCTGGCGCGGCGCATCAGGTCGACGTGGATGTGATCGTAGTGAAAGACGTTCGAGCCCGGCGCGAGAACGGTGGTGAAATGCGCACACGCACCCGCTTGCACGTCGCGCAGGAAGCCCTGCTCCTCCGGCATGCCGCGCCAGCCGTCCTTGATGGTGACGCGGCGGCCGTCGGCCAGCACGAAGGCGGAGATGTCAAGCGCGTTGCCGAAGGCGTGCTCGGAGATATGAGCCCGCGAGTTGCCGTTCATGCCGCGGCAGGAATAGGCGGAGATCTGCTTGATCTCGGCGACGCGGACGCCGAACCAGCGCATCGCCGAAGGCTGCACAGTGTCGGCGAGCCAGCGGTCGAGCTCGGACACGATCGGACAGGCCAGCGTCGCCGTCGGCTTGATTGCGACGGGCCCGACGGCCGTGACGGAATTGCCTTGCGCAGGGCCGAGGCGCGGCAGCGGTTGCTGCGCAGGCGCCTGCGAATAAGGTGCCGGACGTGCCGGATAGCTCGGCGCATTCATGTAGCGCGCCGCGCCTGCGGCATCGGTGCCATCGGGCGGCAGGTCGATCTCGTCCTCCGCCGCCACGCCCGGTGCGTTCAGAGACATCGGCCCGGACGAGGCGCCGTAGCCGGACGGGTGGCGCACCGCGCTCTCGGGATAGTTCGACCGCGGCGGATAGGCGGAGGCCGGATAGTTTTGCCCCTGCGGATAGTTCGATTGCGGCTGCGTCACGGGCCAGCGCGGCTGGTTGCCGATGCTCCCGGGGGGCGCAATTGCTCGTCGGCGAAGCCATAGGTGCTGGAGGCTTCGCCGATGGCGGCGACCTTGAGTGGAAATTCGGCGCCGCACTGGCCGGGTCCGGAAATCGGGTCGATGCGGACGAGATCCGGCCCCTCTTTCACCGCGCCCGATTTCAGGCATGCGGCTTCCGCCTCGGCCCGCCACGGTTCGCGTTCGGCCTGGAAGAAGCCGCGTCCGCAACCCGCTAGCGAAACAAGGACGATGGAGCCGACGAGATACAAACGAACTCCGCGCGTCATGCACGCACGTTCGGTGAATTTACTTAAAGACTCTTCAACACATTGATTTCAGTGTTCTTTAACCATACCGGCCCGCGTGCCGAAGCTTGGGACAGGACCGAACGACAGCAGGGCTGACTTTATCGAGACGAGACTCTCTGTTAACTATGATCCTCGCGCGCAAAGCAGCGCACGTGGAGGAAGCGACTCATGACGTTCGCCGGGAAACTGAGCGTAGTCACCGCCTACCTCGCCATGGCCTTCGTCGGCGCCATCGTGCTCGGCATGCTCTAGCGGCTCATCCATCGAGTGCATCGAAGGCGGCTTCTTCCCTTCTCCCCCTGCGGAAGAAGGTGGCGCGAAGCGCCGGATGAGGCGTTCTATCCTCGCGCGCTGGCGTTCGCGGACATGCTCTCCCGCAAGCGGCGCCGGCATTTTGCGCAACGCTACGACCGCGCACTCCACTGCCGCGAGGTCGTGATCAGTTGCTCGCGCGGCGCGTCGATCCGTGTCCAATCGTTGCCGGAGCACCAGAAACGCCAAAGCGCACAGGCCTCGACGCGGAGCCTGCCGGAGCTCTTCAGGGTCATCGTCGCGTAATAGGTGTTGCCGCTGGAGCGGCTGTAGATGCTGCCGGTCCAGACGTCGTGCGATTTCGGCTTCATGTTGACGAGCACGCTCTCGCCCCGGCTCGAGGCCTCGGTCAGCGCATAACCGCAAAGCGCAGGGCCACAGCGCTCGATGCGGACCGTGCCCTTGGCACCTCGGCTCTCCCATTCGCCGAGCGGCGTATAGGCCTGCTCGTCGTCGCTGCGCCGTGCGATCGCCACGGTCTGCTTGATCTCGGGGCTCGGGACCGGCGGCGGCTCCAGGCGCGGCGGATCGGGATCCGGCGCCTCGGCTCTTGGTGGCTCAGGTCTCGGCGGCTCTGGTCTTGGTGTCTGCGGCGGCACGACCGGCTGCGATGTCGTCGCGGCCAGCGTCGGTGCTGAAGCAGCCGGCGGTGTTGCGACCAGGGTCGCCTGCGGCGGGCGAGGCGGGATGGCCGGATCGACCGGCGAGGTCCGGGCAATCGGCGCCGGCGGCGGGACCGGTCGCGTCGCGGCGTTTTCCACCGGCCGAAAGCTGCGATGGGACGAGATCGACACGCAGGTTGTGGATCGGCACGTTCTCGGCGCCTCGACATGGAAGCGGTGGCGGCCAATCGAGATGGAATAGGAACCGGCCTCGGCCGCCGGCGCGATCGCCATCAGCGCGATCAATGTGCCAAGCGAAGTCGCAAGCCGTTGCATCGCCCTCTCCCTCAATGTCGCGATGACCTTACGCAGAGCAATTGCGGCCGAATGTGCGCTGCCTCACCCAGACGCGCGCCGCCCTTGTGACCCCCATCACAGAACACCGGGCCGGCCCGGCATAAGGTCGAGCCACGTTTCATCCACCAGCGACTTCGGTCCATATCGAGACCGCGCCATTTTCGGAGGTTGTCATGAACAAGCTCACCGTCGCCGCCACCGCGCTCTTCCTCGCCTCGACCGCCGCCCATGCCGGCGGCAATACGATCTCGTTCCAGATCGAGGGCCAGCACATCCGCATCGAGACGCCGCGCAACTGCGCCTCGCTCAACTGCGTGACCATCGTCGCACCGGGCCTGTCGGACAAGCCGATCAAGCTGAACAACATCAACCTCAAGGGCTTCGGCGGCTCCAAGGATGATGACGCCGACACCACGCCGGCTCCGGGCACGGCCGCGCAGCCCGCGCCGACTCCGGTGCAGCAGCAGCCCGTGCAGCAGGCACCGGTTCAGGCGACCGCACCGGCCGCACCAATTGTCGCTCCCGCCGCGCCCGCGTCGACCGTTGCCGCCGCGCCGTCCGTCGACACGACGATGCAGCCCGCGCCCGCCGCGGCGCCCGCTCCCGTTGCTGCGCCCGCTGCGGCGGCGGCCGCTCCCGCTCCGGCTCCGGTGGCTGCCGCGCCTGTGGCGGTAGCGAACTCGCCGATCGGCATCTGGGCAACCGAAGAGGGGAAGGGCAATGTCCGGGTCGAGCAGTGCGGCGCCAATCTGTGCGGCTACGCCGAGAAGACCAACGAGCGCATCCTGATCAACATGAAGCCCGAGGGCTCGAAGTGGAGCGGCCGCATCCGCGATCCCAATTCCGGCCGCAACTACGACTCGACCATCGCGATGAAGGGCCCGAATACGATGCGCGTGCAAGGCTGCGCCTTCGGCGGCATGTTCTGCGGCGGCCAGACCTGGAAGCGTGTGAGCTGACCCACGGAGCGTGTCATCCCCGGGCGATGCGCAGCATCGAACCCGGGATCGCGGCGCCACGGACTCCACGTCGAGATTCCGGGTCGAGACTTCGTCGCGCCCGGAATGACGAGCAAAGGCGAAGCCACGCCCTCACCCAGCATGGCGTTTGAACGTTCACCCTCCCATACCACACATGTTCATCCGCCATTCAGGTCGGCCCAGTTGAGATCGGCCGATCTCGCCTCGCGTTCTCACCGGGACTTCCTCGTGACATCAATGCCGGCTAGGCGCCGCTTCGTGTTCGCGCTTGCGCTGCTGGCATTGCCGCTGGCGGGCGGCGGCGTGGCGCATGCATCCGATGCAATCAAGTTTGCTCAGGCGCAGCCGCAGACGGACCCAGCGCCTGCACCTTCCCCAACGCCCTCGGCCTCGCCGACACCGGCTACGGACGCAGACGTGACCGCCGTCGAGCCGATCGGCAACGTCGCGACCGTCACGGGCATCGCGACCGTGATCCGCGACAAGAACTCTTATCCTTTGCGCCTCCGCGACGACATCTATCTCAACGACGTCGTGCAGACCTCGTCGAACTCCACGCTCGGCATCACCTTCAACGACGCGACCACGTTCAATCTCTCCGCCAGCTCCAAGATCACCATCGACAATTACGTCTATGAAGACGGCGGCAAGCAGAACTCCGGAATCTTCGACATCGGCAAGGGCACAGTCGCCTTCGTTGCGGCGGCCGTGGCGAAGACCGGCAGCATGAAGATCACGACGCCGACGGCGACGCTCGGCATCCGCGGCACCACCGGCGTCGTCGAGGTGCCCGAAGGCGCCGCCGCCAGCGGCGCGCGCAACGTCAACATCAAGCTCTATCCCGACGCCGACGGCCGCGTCGGCCATATCGACGTCGACGACCGCATCAGCGGCGCGCGGCTCGGCGCGCTGACGCAAGGCGCCAGCGGCTTTGCGATCCGGCCTGGCGCAGCCGCTGCCGGAATCATGCGCTTTGCCGCGGTGCCGATCAGGATTCCCGCACAGCAGGTCGCGCGCGACCGCGGCTTCGTCAGCCAGGTCCATCTGGCGCAGACCACGGGGCGCCGGATCGTCACCGAGCAGCGCGACTTCCGCCGCGCCAATCCAGGCGCGATCAGCCGCATTCCGCGGCCGGTGCAGCCGCCACAGCAGCAACAATTGCGACCGACGACGGCGCCAAGCCAGCAGCCGCAGCGCCTGAACGGGCCGAACAACCGTCCAGGCCAGCAGCAGCCGGGCACGCCGGGCCGGCAGGGAACACAGCACGGCGCCCAGCCGCCGCAGCGGCTGGGAGGACAACACGGCGGCGCGGTGCAGCCGGGCACGCCGCGTGCCGGGCAGCAGCAAGGGCCGGCCGTCCACGCGCACCGCGCGCCGGACAAGGCACGGCGCCCAACAGCACGCCGCAAATTCAGCCCCAGCGTGGTGGACAGATTCAGCCCGGAGGAATCGTGCCGCCGCAACCAGGCGGGGCACAGCAAGCAGGCCCGCAGCAGCCATTGCCGCGCACGGGATTGCAACCGGGTCAGCCTGCGGCTCAACCAGGCATGCAGCGCCCCGGCGGCCTCCAGCCGCGCCTCCCCGCCGCGCAACGTCCCGCAGCGCCGCACAGATCCCCGCCCGCGCCGAAGGAGAAAGAGCGGCGGTAATTGCTCGCTCCCGTCATGGCGAGGAGCCCTTGCGGCGAAGCAATCCAGAGTGTCTCCGTGAAAAGACTCTGGATTGCTTCGCGGAGCTCGTCATCGGGCCGCGCACTGCGCGGACCCGGTGGCTCGCAATGACGACTCGGAGGAAACGCGCGCGCTCTCGCACGCACTCAGCTCGCGGACGTTTCCAAACTCACGCTTCGCCGCGCAGCCAGGCCTTCACCTTGCGCAACAGGCCTTGCCGCAACTCGTCGACGGAAGCCGCTTCCGCGGGTGTCAGCGTCTGCAGCGATGCATCGATATCGTCTTTCGCCAATGGCGACACCGGCTCGGAAACCTGCTTCGACTCCGGGGCGGATCGAGGCGCCAGCCCCGCTGCCGCAAGCGCGATCGGGCCGGTCTGGGTCAGGAACGCGCGTTCGTATTCGCGCGACAGCCGCGCGATCGCGTCGTCCAGCGAGAGCCAGTCGACCGCCTTGACGTCGTTCATCAGCTTCCGGACCGGCCCGCCCTCGGCCTCCATGCGCCAGAAATGCACGACCTTCGAGCGTCCGCCGGACTGGTAGGCGAGCGTGCCGAGGAATTCGTGCACGGCGACGTCGTGGCCGGTCTCCTCCAGCACCTCGCGATGCGCGGCTTCCTTCGGCGTCTCGCCGTCGTCGAGCTTGCCCTTGGGCAAGACCCATTCGTTGCGCTTGCGCTGGCGCACGACCGCGATCAGCGGCGTCGAACCACGCCGCAGCACGATACCACCCGCCGCCATCACCGGCGCCCGCGCCATCACCAAATCCGTCGTCGTCGAACCGTCCCCACCGACGATATAGGCGCCGGGGACGGCGGATTGAAGGCTACTTTCTTCTGAGCAGCCCCTGGCCGGCGCGAATACGTGTGCCCTCGGCAATCCCGTCGCAGAAGGTGAAGTCGCCGGGCGCCAGGATGATGATGGTCGAGCCGTGCTCGAACCAGCCGAGCTCCTCGCCCTTGGCGACGTTGACGTCGCAGGGGAAATTGAACGGTCCGCGGCTCTGCGCGTTCAGCACCCTATCGAGGAAATGCAACCGGATACTCGCGACCAGGATCGCGGCAACCGGCACCAGCGTCACGGCCTCGCCGGTCGAGAGATGCGTGCGGATCACGGCGCGCTCATTCTTGCAGAACAACCGCTCGACCCGCTTCAAGGCGATCGGGTTGACGTTCCAGACGTCGCCGTGGATCAGCGTGACGCCCTCGATCTGCGCGTCATAGGGCGCATGGAAGCGGTGATACATGCTCGAGGTCAGCCGCAGCGTGACGAACGAGCCGTTGCGGTGCCGATCGACCAGCGCGGAATCGCCGACGAGGTCGAGCAGCGAATAGGGAGCGCCCTTGACCTGGAACAGCTCGGTGTCGGCGATCCGTCCATGCGCACCGACGATGCCGTCCGAGGGGCTGGCGACGATGGAGGGGTCCGGATCGAACGGCCGCAGGCCCGGCTTCAGCTCCCGCGTGAAGCAATCGTGCAGGCTCGTGAAATGATCCTTGCGCGCCTCGGACAGGTCGAGGTCGGAGAACAGCTTCCACAGCGCGATCGAGACGTCCCGCACGAGGGGATTCTCGATCTTGGAGAACCAGCCCATGAAGCGGGTCAGCGCCGCGCGCGGGATGCGGTTGGTCAACAGGAAGTTGAGGTCTTCCTGCTGGGTGAAAGAGGCGATGAGGGCTTTGACTGTCATGAATCTGTCAGCTCACAGGTTTAGCGCTTGTTGTCATGGAAACGACACTCCCGATTCTCTCGATGTCCGTGGCCGCCGCAGCGTCCGCTGCCGCCGTCCTCCCGAAGTTGAAGGCGCGGATCGAACTCTCCCGCGCCAAGCATCGATCGCTCGCCGGCCACTCCAAGATGTCGCGCCGGGTGGCAAGGCTGCTCCCGTTCTACGAGTTCGGAGAGAACGACTACTTCGCGTGCGACGGCGCGCCGGCGAACATCGCCGCGCAGCGCAAGGACGGCTTCTTCCGTCTCGCCGCCCTCTACGCCGAGCGCTACCCGAAGGGGCGCGCGATGACAAAGGAAGCGGCGGAGAAAATCCCCGACCTGAACTTCACCGAGAGCTACCGCGTGCCGTTCCAGTTCTCGCGCCTGGTCCGCGAGCATCTGGGCACCTCGACCTTCGTGGCATCCTCCAGCGGCGTCACCATCACCGACGTCGACGGCAACACGTCGTACGATCTCACCGGGTCCTACGGCGTCAACATCTTCGGCAACGACTTCTACAAGGAGTGCATCGAGGGCGCCGAGAAGCGTGCGCATGCGCTCGGCCCGGTGCTCGGCCCGTACCATCCTGTCATCCTCGACAACGTGCAGCGGCTCTGCCGGATCTCCGGCCTCGACGAGGTCTCGTTCCACATGTCCGGCACCGAAGCGGTCATGCAGGCGGTGCGGCTGGCGCGCTATCATACCAAGCGCACGCATCTCGTCCGCTTCGCCGGCGCCTATCACGGCTGGTGGGGCGACGTGCAGCCCGGCGTCGGCAATCCCATCCCCGCGCACGAAACCTACACCCTCGCCGAGATGTCCGAGAAGACGCTGCACGTGCTGAAGACGCGCAAGGACATCGCCTGCGTGCTGGTCAATCCGCTGCAGGGGCTGCATCCCAACGCCAACGCGCCCGGCGATTCTTCGCTGGTCGATTCCTCCCGCGGCGGCAATTTCGATCGGGCCGCCTACACGGAGTGGCTGAAGAAGCTGCGCGAGGTCTGCGACCAGCGCGGCATCGTCCTGATCTTCGACGAGGTGTTCGTCGGCTTCCGTCTCGCCGCCGGCGGCGCCCAGGATTATTTCGGCGTCAAGGCCGACATGGTGACCTACGGCAAGAGCCTCGCCGGCGGCCTGCCGGTCGGCGTCGTCTGCGGCAGGAAGGACCTGATGCGCCGCTTCCGCGACGATCGTCCCGCCGACATCTGCTTCGCCCGCGGCACCTTCAACTCGCATCCCTATGTCATGACGGCGATGGACGAATTCCTGAGCCGGCTCGCCAGCCCGAACTTCCGCGCCATCTATGACGGGCTGGAGGAAACCTGGAACGGCCGCGTGCAGAAGCTCAACCGGATGATGGAGGACGCCGAGCTGCCGGTGCGGTTCGCCAACTTCTCCTCGATCTGGACGGTGAAATACACGACGCCCTCCCGCTACAATTGGATGCTGCAATATTACCTGCGCGCCGAAGGTCTGGCGCTGAGCTGGGTCGGCACCGGCCGGCTGATCTTCAGCCTCAACTACACCGACGCAGACTTCGCCGAAGTGGCCGAACGCTTCGTCCGCGCGGCCGCGAAGATGAGGGCCGATGGCTTCTGGTGGCACGACGGCGTGCTCACCAACAAGCAGATCAAGCGGCAGATTTTGAAAGAGATGCTGGCCAGGCGGTTGGGTCGCTGAGGCCCGCTCTCTCCACCCCACCACCGTCATTCCGGGGCGGCTCGAAGAGCCGAACTCCGGTGCGCAATTGCGCAGCTGAGAATCTCGAGATTCCGGGTCTGGTCCTTCGGACCATCCCGGAATGACGGCGTTTGCGGCAAAGGTCACCGCCTTCGCAGCCCCCAAGACGTGGATGCCCGGGACGAGCCCGGGCATGACGTAGCCATGAGACATCGAAATCCCTGGTGAGACCAGCGCGCTCAGGCGTGTTGCTCCTCGAGCGTGGGCTCGCCGATCAGGCCCAGCGTGTGCTCGGGGTTGAGGTGCAGGCCGGGATCCATCAGCTCGCCGCGCATCAGCGCCAGCGGCGCCTTGTGGTAGAGCATCAGGTCGTGGAAAGGATCGGTCAGGATCTTGGTCATCCAGACCAGGCCAGTCTCGACGTCGCGGATGAAGAACAGGTGCACGGTGCGGAACAACAGGCCGCCGCCGCCGACCACGAGCCAGATCTTGGCAACCTGCCGCATGAAGTCGGTCGCGCTTTGCCAGGGCGTGAACAGGCCGAACAACGTGGGATCCACCACCAGCACCAGCGGCGAGAGCGCCCAGATCGCCATCAGCACGACCTTGCGCTGCAGGTTGTAGCCGACCTTGATCTCTTCCTTGTACTCGTGCGTCGCCTGGTTGACGTGATCGTAATCGTGCGGCTCGAAGAAGAAGTGACCGGCCTGGCGCGAGGTCATCGAGATCAGCCAGCCGACCAGCGCGGAGACCACGGGATCGACGAACAGCCAGACATAGGCGAACAGGAAGCTCAGCGCGCTGACGAAGTGCAGGCTCTGATTGATGCGGCTGTGGTGGTAGTAGCGATGGTCGTCCCAGCGCTGGATCCGCAGCTGCTCGAGATAATTCTTGATCATGCTCTTCCCCAAATGCTTTCGGCTACGGGTTAAAGGGATTCGATGTACGTCGTGTGACAACATCATCTTGTCATGTGATGGCATGCAGCGGCGCGATGACGCACGACTTACTCACCTCTCATCCTGAGGAGCGCGGAACGCGCGTCTCGAAGGATGAAGGCCGAGCTGCATCAGCCGGGCCTTCATGGTTCGAGACGGCGCTATGCGCCTCCTCACCATGAGGAGTAGCAGTTACGCCGCCTTGGCGACGTCGACCTTGCGGAAGCGCACCAGCGAGAAATGACCGAGCGGCGGGATCAGGCGGCGTTCGGCGAGCTCGATGCCTTTGGCGCCGGCCAGCCATTTCGTGTAGCGCGACCAGGCGAACTCGGCGGTGCGGAAGCCGAGCGGACGCACCACCGGCTGCAGCTTCTGCTCGATGAAGCGGCGCATGCCGGCATCCGCGCTGACGCGGGTGAGGACGATCAGCTCGCCGCCCGGACGCAGCACGCGGGCGAATTCGTCCAGCGCTTTCTCCGGATTCGGCACCGCGGTGACGACATATTGCGCCATCACCACGTCGAAGGAATTGTCCGGGAATTCGAGCTTCTCGGCGTCCATCACCGCGAGGCCCTCGACATTCTTCAGCTTGCGCTCGGCGACGCGCCGGCGCGCCTTGTCCAGCATCGCCTCCGAAATGTCGGTGCCGAAGATGCGCAAATGCGGCGCGTACATCGGCAGCGAGATGCCGGTGCCGACACCGACCTCGAGCACGCGGCCGCCGATCTTGTTGGTGGCCGCGATCGCCGCCTGCCGGCCCTTGGCGAACACGCCGCCGAACACGAGGTCATAGACCGGGGCCCAGCGGTCATAGGCCTGCTCGACCGTGCCGCGGGTGAGGTCGAGCTGCTGGGTGCCGTCAAGGTTCATGATCTTGGCCATCGATGAGGTTCTCGCTGTGGGTCTAACGAAAGTTCAACCGCGCACCGGCCGCCGCGCCATGCGGGGCGAGGCGCGCAAGGCGCGGCTGGGTTGGAGTGAGGTCAGGTTGCCGACGAACTGGCGCGCGCTGTTTTCCCAGGAACGCTCCAGCGCGAAGTTGCGGCAGGTCTCGCGCGACATGGTGAGCGCGCGCAGGCAGGCGGCGCGCAGATCGTGATCGATCGCGCCGATCGGATGATCGGCGATGACGTCTTTCGGACCCGTGACAGGAAACGCGGCAACCGGCGTGCCGCAGGCGAGGGCTTCGAGCTGCACCACGCCGAACGTATCGGTCAGGCTCGGAAACACGAACACGTCGGCGGCGGCGAGATGCGCGGTGAGATCGGCCCCTTTCTTCTCGCCGAGGAAGACGGCATCGGGATATTTCCGTTCCAGCGCCGCCCTCTGCGGGCCGTCGCCGACGACCACCTTGGTGCCGGGCAGGTCGAGCGCGAGGAACGCGTCGAGATTCTTCTCCACCGCGACGCGGCCCATGGTCATGAAGATCGGCCGCGGCAGCTCGAGGCTGAGCGGGAGCATCGGGATGAAACAGCTCGGTGTCGACGCCGCGGGTCCAGAAGCCGAGGCGCTTGAAGCCACGCTCAAACAGCTCCTGCCGCAGCGACGGCGTCGCCACCATGGTCATGGCGGCGGCATCGTGGAAATGGCGCAGCACGGCATAGCCGACGCTTGCGGGGATTCCGGTCCGCACCGCGACGTATTCGGGAAAGCGCGTCGTGTAGGAGGTGGTGAAGGCGAGTCGGTTGCGGCGGCAATAGGCTCGCGCGGCCCAGCCGATCGGGCCTTCGGTCGCGATGTGCAGCGCGTCCGGCGCCGCGGTCTCGATGCGCCGCGCGATCTCCTTCGTCGAAGGCAGCGCAAAGCGCAGGCCCGGATAGGTCGGCAGCGGCCAGGACGGAAAGCCGTCCGGGGTCAGGAAGCCGATTTCGACGTCCAGCGCCTTGGCCGCATTCGCCAGCGAGGTCAGCGTCCGGACAACGCCGTTGACCTGCGGATGCCAGGCGTCCGTCGCGATTAATACCCGCATGGGAAAATCCCGAGAGTTTGATGATTCTCGGTTTCCGACCATCAACGAAGGATATTTCAGGCGTGTGACGTCATAGAAGTGTCGGCCCGTCGTTTTGTTCGTTAACGGACGCCCGCGGCCACGAAACTGTCATGAAACAATTCTTGCCGCGGTGAAACCGTTTTCGGTTTTCCGCGCAAATGTCCCGAAACGTTTTGCCGTTAGTGATCCAGGCAACAGAGCACCGCAGCGGTGCCGCGGTGAGCAAAACACCGAGCCAACAGGGGCGATCACATGTTCAATCTGGACACGTTCAAGACGTTTTCGCGCGCGGTTGCTTTTGGCGCAGTCGCGGTCTCCGCAATCGCATTCGCGGGTAGCGCCAAGGCGGCGCCGGTGCAGATCTTCCCGTTCTTCCAGCCGCTGCCGCCGATGGCCGCGCCGCAGCCGTTCCAGCCCTACCAGCCGTATCAGGGGCCGACCTACCAGACCGAGCCGTCCGAGGACCAGGACGCCGTCGAGATGCCGGCCCGCTTCCGCCGCCAGACCGTCGCTTACGCGACGCGCGAAGCGCCCGGCACCATCATCATCGATACGCCCAACACCTATCTCTATTACGTGCTCGGAGGCGGCCAGGCGCTGCGCTACGGCATCGGCGTCGGCCGCGACGGCTTCACCTGGTCCGGCATCCAGTCGGTGACCCGCAAGGCCGAGTGGCCGGCCTGGACGCCGCCGCCGGAGATGATCGCCCGCCAGCCCTATCTGCCTCGCCACATGGCCGGCGGCCCCGGCAATCCGCTCGGCGCGCGCGCCATGTATCTCGGCGGCACCATCTATCGCATCCATGGCACCAACGCGCCCGAGACCATCGGCAAGCGCGTCTCGTCCGGCTGCATCCGCATGACCAACGAAGACGTCACCGACCTCTATTCCCGCGTCAATGTCGGCACCAAGGTCGTGGTGCTGCCGATGACGGAACGCCGCGCGGAACTCGGAACCGCTACGCGCTGAGCCGGCAGGACATCGTGACGCAAACGGCCCCGGAACCTGCCGGGGCCGCTTTTGTTTGCCCTCGACATGTTGACGCGCGCCTGCTGCGGCGCGGTCCCCGATGGAGGCGCAAATGCAATCACGCCTGCAATCCTCGCCCTATCCGTGGCTGCACGCGATCGCCGGCGCCGCCACGCTGACGCTGCTCGTGTCCGCGCCCGCCTCGCTCGCGCAGCAGCCGGCGGGCGATGAGGCAGGCAAGCAAGCCTTCAACAATTCCTGCCGCACCTGCCATTCCATGAAGGAAGGCGACAATCGCCTCGGCCCCAACCTCAACAAGATCGTCGGGCGCAAGGCTGGCGCGCTGCCGGACTACAATTACTCGTCATCGATGAAGGAAGCCGGCATCGTCTGGGACCAGGACAAGCTGGCGCGCTTCATGGTCAAGCCGGACGAGGTGGTGTCGGGCAACAAGATGCAGCCCTATGGCGGCATCTCGGCGGAGGAAGCGGCGAAGGTCGTTGCGTATCTGCAGGCGGCTTCGCAGTGACCGCCCCGTTTCGTCCGGCCCGATGATTGCGGCGCATCCTTCGAGACGCCCGCCTGCGGCGGGCCCTCAGGATGAGGACTGAGTGTACGGCCGCAGTCTCTGCGCCGTGCTTTCATCAATCCGCAAATGCCAGCTAGCCTCGCCCTGAGGAGCGCGCCCTTGCGCGCGTCTCGAAGGACGCGGCGTTCACACCGGCTGCACGCTTACCGGCTGACCGCGACCCGCCGCTCCGCGATCAAGCGCAGCCAGGCTGCCGAATGAAACGCGCTCATCAAAAGATACATCGGCACCATCCCGCCGAGCAGCGCCCCCTGCCCGGCGGCGCACAGCATGTCGGCCGACCCGGCCACGACCGTCAGCACGGCCATGATCGCGAAGGTCGGTGTCGCCGCCAGGGACAGCCAGCTGGCAAGGTGGCGCGCCGCCAGCGCGCCATTGCGGCCGGCGCCGGCCATTGCGCCGACGGGGCTAGTCACGGCCTTCCGCCGCCTCCCGGCGGAACGCCTTCTCGCCGGCGTCTGAGATCTCGACCCACTTCTTGTCGGGCGCGGCGCCCTCCGTGTAGCTGTCGTGCCAGTTCCACCATTTGTAGGTCGGCGTCTGCGGATAGCCCCTCGGCGAGTCCTCCCAGACCTCCTGACGGCCGAGCGGCGTGATGTCGAGGTAATTCCAGGTGCCGCCCATCTGCTCGTCGCCGCGGCTCTTGACGAAATAGGTACGGAAGACGCGCGTCCCGTCGCGGTAGAAGACGTTGGTGCCGTGCCATTCGTCGACGCCGAAATCGGCATCGAAGCTGTCGGTGATGGTGACCCATGGCATGGTCCAGCCCATCCGTTGCTTCAGCCTGACGATATCGGCTTGCGGCGCGCGCGAGGCGAACACGAGCGTGGTATCGCGGGCGTTCAAATGCGCGACGTGGGCGACCTGGTCGGCCACCATGGAGCAGCCGCGGCAGGCGTGATCGGGCCAGCCGAACACGCCGGGCTCGAAGAACGCACGGTAGACGATCAGCTGCCGCCGGCCCTGGAACAGGTCGACGAGACTGAGCTTGCCGCCGGGCCCCTCGAACGCATAGGTTTTGGAAACTTCCATCCACGGCATGCGCCGGCGCTCGGCGGCCAGGGCGTCACGGGCACGGGTATGCGCCTTCTCCTTCACGAGCAATTGCTGACGGGCGGCCTCCCAGTCCTGCGGCGACACCACCGGAGGTGTCTGCATGACGGACTGTCCGTTATTCGGTTCGTTTTGGGCTAATGTCATCATGACTCTCCAAATCTCTCGCTCAAGTCCATTCCGCCCCGCACCGCACATTGTCGGTCGACAACGATTTCTGGCACCGCGCGGTTGCGCGGTGGGAGTAACAAGTGTGGCGGGATTGGAATGGAGTCGCTGATCACGGCCGCCGCGCGCGCGCTCGAGGCGGGCGATCCGCTCGGTGCGCTGAACCGCGTCGCACTGCGCAACGACGCACCGTCGCTGGCGCTGCGCGGCATCGCGATGGCGCAGCTCGGCGACCTCGCCAAGGCCAAGTCGCTGCTGCGAAACGCGGCGCGCGCGTTCGGCCCGCGCGAGGCGGTGGCGCGGGCAAGATGCGTGGTGGCCGAAGCCGAGATCGCGCTGGTCTCGCGCGACCTGAGCTGGCCGGACAAGACACTCGCCGCCGCGCGCGCGACCCTCGAGAAGCATGGCGATCTCGCCAACGCGGCGCATGCCCGCCACATCGCCGCGCGGCGTCTTCTCCTGCTCGGACATATCGAGGAGGCGGAGCGTACGCTCGCCGATCCCGGCCCCTTCCCGCTGCCGCCTGCCTCGCAAGTCGTTCGCGAGCTGGTGCTCGCCGGCATCGCCATACGGCGGCTTCGATCGGAGGATGCGCGCGCGGCGCTGGCGCGGGCGGCCCGCGCAGCACGGCAGGCCGGCATCCCCGCCCTCGCCGCCGAAGTCGAAGGCGCGAGCCGCGTGCTCGACACGCCGGCGGCGCGCCTGATCACGCGCGGCGAGGAGCGGCTATTGCTGCTTGCGGAGGTCGAGCAGCTCGCGACATCCGAGGCAGTCGTCGTGGACACGTTCCATCATTCGGTGCGCAGGCGCGGCACCGTCGTGCCGCTCGGCACCCGGCCGGTGCTGTTTGCCCTCGTTCGCATCCTGGCACAGGCATGGCCTGCGGACGTGTCGCGGCAGACGCTGATCGCGGGCGCGTTTCGCGCCAAGCATCTCGATGAATCGCATCGGGCGCGGTTGCGCGTCGAGATGGGTCGGCTCCGCACCAAGCTCAGACCCCTCGCCGACGTGAACGCAACTAGCCAAGGATTTGCGCTGGCGCCGCGCAGGACGCGCGACATCCTCGTGCTGGCGCGGCCGGTCGACGAGAAGCACGCCAATGTTCTCGCTCTTCTCTCCGACGGCGAGCCCTGGTCGAGCTCGGCGCTGGCGCTGGCGCTGGGAACGAGCCCGCGCACGGTGCAGCGGGCCCTCGACGAGCTGGCGCGCTCGAACAAGGTGCAGAGCTTCGGGCACGGGCGGGCCCGGCGCTGGATGACGCCGCCCGTCCCGGGTTTCCCGACAGGCTTGTTACTCCCCACGCCGCTCCTGAAGACGTAACGTTGGGGCCACATCACAGGGAGCGAGCAGATGAAGCGTGCAGCCGCCGAGATCATCAGGGAGTACGGGCCGTTCGAGGGCGTCGAGGCCGTGCACGGCGTCACCTATGACGGCAGCCATGTCTGGTTCGCCTCCGGCGACAAATTGAATGCGGTCGATCCTGATAGCGGCAAGGTCGCGCGCTCCATCGATGTCGCCGCACATGCGGGAACGGCATTCGACGGAAGGCACCTGTTCCAGATCGCCGAGGATCGCATCCAGAAGATCGATGCGGCCTCAGGCAAGGTGATCAGCACCATTCCGGCGCCGGGCGGCGGCGGCGATTCAGGGCTCGCTTGGGCCGAAGGCTCGCTGTGGGTCGGGGCATATCGCGAGCGCAGGATCCATCAGGTCGATCCGGAAACCGGCAAGGTTCTCCGCACCATCGAGAGCAAGCGCTTCGTGACCGGGGTGACCTGGGTCGACGGCGAGCTCTGGCACGGCACCTGGGAGAACGAGGAGAGCGACATCAGGCGGATCGATCCCGCGACCGGCAAGGTGCTCGAGCAGCTCGACCTGCCCGCCGGGACGGGCGTGTCCGGGCTGGAGTCCGATGGCGGTGACCGCTTCTTCTGCGGCGGCGGCGCCAATGGCAATGTAAGAGCGGTCCGCCGTCCCCGGCGCGGCTGAATGCATGGCAGCGGCGGGTCGCATCCGTTAACCTGTTCGCCGCAATTCCACCCCACCGGTGCGCTCTAGCGCCGTTCTCGCCCGCCCTGTAGAATCCCCGCCGGGGCGGCTTGGGGGATTGATGCGACCAACGTTGAATCTGAAGACGATCCTGATCGGCGTCGCCGTGCTCGCGGCGTCCTTCTTCATCAGCTTGAAGGCGATGGATTTGCTGTCGCCGCGCGCGACGAATTCCGCGCCGCCGGTCGCGCAATTGCCGCCGCTGCCGCCGGCCGCGAAGAGCTCGATCGTGATCGCGCCGGTCGCCATCGCGATCTCGGCGATCCGCGAGCAGGCCGAGAAGGCCGCGCCACGCAATTTCTCGGGCAAAGCCGACAACCCGATCTCGCAGATCCTGGAGAACGCCGACATCGGCTGGTCCGCCGTGCGCGGGCCGATGGCAGCTAGCGGCGACAAGGACGTGCTGACGATCTCGACGCCGCTCTCCGGCAAGCTGAACGTGACGGGCTCGCTGTCGGCGAAGGCCACCGGCGCGCTCGGCGACGCGCTCGGCAGCGTGCTCGGCGGTGACGCAGCGAAACGGATCGGCGCCGTCAACATCAAGAATCTGAACGCCAGCGCGGAGATCAAGGGTAACGTGGTCGTCACCTCGCGCCCGAAGCTCGCCGCCAATTGGCATCTCGAGCCCAATCTCGGCGCCCAGGTCAATCTCGGCGACACCAACCTCAATGTCTCCGGCGCCAAGGTCAACGTGCCGGCGCAGGTGAAGCCGCTGATCGACAAGAATGTCGGCGAGCAGATCAACATCGTCTCCGAGCGGATCCGCAACGATCCCAGCCTGCGCGAGAACGCGAAGCTGCAATGGGCCAAGGCGTGCCGCTCGATCCCGCTGCAGGGCTCGGGCGCCTCGGCCGCGCTGCCGCCGCTCTGGCTGGAGATGAAACCGATCCGCGCCATCGCCGCGCAGCCGCGTGTCGACGCGCAGGCCGTGACGCTGCTGTTGGGCCTGGAAGCGGAGACGCGCGTCACCTCGACACCGACCAAGCCGAACTGTCCGTTCCCCGACAAGATCTCGATCGTGCCGCCGACCGGCACCGGCGTGAACATCGGCGTGCCGATCGACGTGCCCTTCACCGAGATCAACAGGCTGATCGCCGCGCAGATGGTCGGCCGCACCTATCCCGAGGACGGCTCCGGCCCGGTCGACGTCACCGTGAAGAGCGCCAACGTGATCCCGTCGGGCGACCGGCTGCTGATCTCGCTACTGGTGCGCGCCAAGGAGAAGAAGAGCTGGCTCGGCCTCGGCGCCGAGGCGACTGTGCACATCTGGGGGCGGCCGGTGCTCGACCAGGCGCAACAGACGCTGCGGCTCACCGACATCGAGCTCGCGGTGGAATCCGAGGCGGCATTCGGCCTGCTGGGCGCCGCGGCGCGCGCCGTGGTGCCGCAGATGCAGCAGGCGCTGCTGCAGAAGGCGACGCTCGACCTGAAGCCGATCGCCGCCAACGCCCGCGAGAAGATCGCCGCCGCAATCGCCGATTACCAGAAGAGTGAGGACGGCCTCAAGGTCGAGGCCAGGATCGACAGCCTGACGCTGGCCGACATCGCCTTCGATTCCAAGACCTTGCGCGTGGTCGCGGAAGCCGGCGGCGCGCTGAACGTGTATGTGAGCAAGCTGTCGGGGATGTAGCGCCGTCCCTGCGGGGCGCGATCGCATTTGACTTGTTGCGCGGCCTGCGCGCACGTCTCGTCCTTCGAGACGGCGCTTACGCGCCTCCTCAGGATGAGGCTATTCCGCGTCAGTGCCCTTTGAAACTGCAGCCACGCACTCCGTCCTCATCCTGAGGAGCCCGCCCAAGGCGGGCGTCTCGAAGGATGGCCGCAGGGAAGAGTTATGAGATGCGATAGCCCCGCCACTCACCGGACCCGCACAATTCCTCGTCGCTTGCGCCGCTGGCATTCTCGCCGCAGGATGCTAATCTCGCACGGCACTGTAGGGGACACCGCGAGGACAAATATGGAAGCCGGCATGGTCACGCCCGCGCCGGCATTGGTGCGATTTTCCGGCATTCAGAAGACCTATGATGGCGAGCACCTCGTGGTGAAGAACCTCGACCTCGACATCAGGAAGGGCGAGTTCATCACCCTGCTCGGCCCGTCGGGCTCGGGCAAGACGACCACGCTGATGATGCTGGCCGGCTTCGAGGTACCGACCCATGGCGACATCTATCTCGCGGACCGGCCGATCAAGAACATGCCGCCGCACAAGCGCGACATCGGCATGGTGTTCCAAAACTATGCTCTGTTTCCGCATCTGACGATCGCCGAGAATATCGCCTTCCCGCTATCCGTTCGCAAAACGAGCAAGGCGGAGGTGGAGGAGCGCGTCGCTGCGGCGCTGCGCATGATCAAGATGGAAAACCTGGCGCACCGGCGGCCCGGACAGCTGTCCGGCGGCCAGCAGCAGCGCGTGGCTCTGGCGCGCGCGCTGGTCTTCAACCCGCAGCTCGTGCTGATGGACGAGCCGCTCGGCGCCCTCGACAAGCGCCTGCGCGAGCAGATGCAGCTGGAGATCAAGCAGCTGCACGAGACCATGGGCATCACGATCGTGTACGTCACCCACGATCAGAGCGAGGCGCTCACCATGTCCGACCGCATCGCCGTGTTCAACGACGGCGTCGTGCAGCAGATCGACAGGCCCGACGCGCTGTACGAGCATCCGGTCAACAGCTTCGTCGCCCATTTCATCGGCGAGAACAACGTGCTGGCCGGCACCGTCGAGACGGTCGACAAGGATTATTGCCGCGTCGCGCTGACCGGTGGCGGCGCCGTCACCGCCCGGGCGGTCAACGTCTCGGGCGCGGGCGCATCCACCTCGCTCTCGGTACGGCCGGAGCGGATCGCCATCATCGCGGACGGCAGCTCCAGCGACGGACCAAACCGCCTGCCGGCGAAGGTGCAGAACACCATCTATCTCGGCGACCACGCGCTGGCCGTGCTCGACGTCGCCGGCAACGCCGAATTCATGGTCAAGCTTCAGCCGGGCGCACATGGCAGCCTGAGCCACGGCGAGAGCGTCTTCATCAGCTTCCGCCCGGAGGATTGCCTCGCCCTCGATCCGGTCTGATCCAACACAAGCGGACCTGAAATACTCAACCTCAACGCAACTCGCACCAAGAAGGAACCAGGACCATGATGAAGCGCAAGATGGGCAGGATTGCTCTGGGTTTCGCCGCCGCGCTCGGTGCGAGCGCTGCGCTGGCGACGGTCGCACAGGCGCGGGACCTCACCGTCGTGTCGTGGGGTGGCGCCTACCAGGAGGCCCAGAAGAAGGTCTACTTCGAGCCGTTCAAGAAGGCCGCCGGAATTGCCATGAATGACGAGTCCTGGGACGGCGGCGTCGGCGTGCTGCGCGCCAAGGTGCAAGGCGGTGCCGCCACCTGGGACGTCGTCCAGGTCGAGAGCGACGAACTCGCGGTCGGCTGCGAGGAAGGCCTGTTCGAGAAGCTGGACTATACCAAGATCGGCGGCGAGGCCGCCTATATCCCGCCATCGGTCAATCCGTGCGGCGTCGGCGCCATCCTCTACGACTTCGTGCTCGGCTACGACAAGGACAAGCTGAAGGAAGCCCCGAAGGGCTGGGCGGACTTCTTCGACACCAAGAAGATTCCGGGCAAGCGCGCCCTGCGTCAGGGCCCGAAGACCACGCTGGAAATCGCGCTGATGGCCGACGGCGTCGCACCGAAAGACGTCTACAAGGTGCTGGCGACCGACGAGGGCGTCGAGCGCGCCTTCAAGAAGCTCGACACCATCAAGGGCGACATCGTCTGGTGGAAGGCCGGCGCCCAGCCGCCGCAACTGCTCGCCTCCGGCGAGGTGGCGATGACCTCGGTCTACAACGGCCGCATCGACACCGCGAACAAGAACGAGAAGAAGAACTTCGGCATGGTGTGGGATGGTGCGCTGTTCACGCTCGACAGCTGGGTCATCCTCAAGGGCAGCCCGAACAAGGACGCCGCCTACAAGTTCCTCGACTTCGTCGGCAAGGCGGAGAACCAGGCGAAACTGTCGGAGAACATCGCCTACGGCACCTCGAACAAGGACGCGGCCGGCAGGCTTCAGCCCGCCGTCTTGAAGGACCTGCCGACGGCCCCTGACAACATCAAGAACGCGGTCGAGATCAACGTCGCCTTCTGGCTCGAGAACATCGACCGCCTGACCGAGCGCTTCAACAAATGGGCCGCGAAATAGCGCGCGGCAGCACCCGCGTGCGGCGCACATGGAAAGCAGTTTCATTGCGGCCATCCTTCGAGACGCCCGCCTTTGGCGGGCTCCTCAGGATGAGGGTTGAGTGTGCGGCAACGACTTCACGGACACCGATACCGTGGAGCCTCATCCTGAGGAGACTGCGAAGCGGTCGTCTCGAAGGACGAGGCGCTTGCTCAGGCCTCCCGTCAAAGCGACTCGCGCCGTGACAGCAGCGTCCTTGCACGAAGTCCCACTCAAGCGCCGCCTGAAGCAGGCGGAGCGGGCACGCCAGCTCAAGGCATTGGCGCTGGTCCTCCCGCTTCTCGTCTTCCTGCTCTTCACCTTCGCCGGGCCCATCGCCGGCATGTTGTGGCGCGCGGTCGATGACAGGGAGGTGCGTCAGGTTCTGCCTCAAACCATAGCTGCTCTCGCCGATTGGGACGGCACGGACCTGCCGGACGAAAAAGCCTATTCAGCATTGGCAAGCGACGTGCTGGCGGCGCGCGCCGCCGGCACCATCGCCATCGCGGCGAAGCGGTTGAACTACGCGCTGAACGGTTTTCGCACCATCCTGACCAGCACCGCCCGCAATCTGAAGGCCGCGCCCGAGCCCGGCACCGCCAAGGAGACGCTGGGCAAGATCAATCCGGCCTGGCGCGAACGCGCCACCTGGACGACGATCAAGGACGCCAGCGGTCCCATCACGGGCTTCTACCTCCTGGCGGCGCTCGACCTCGTGCGGAACGCGGACGGCGCGATCGTCGCGGCCCCGCCGGACCAGGCCATCTACCGCAGCCTGTTCGTCCGCACCTTCGTCATCAGCCTCAGCGTCACCGTCCTCTGCCTGATCCTCGGCTTCCCGGTCGCTTACCTCCTGGCGACGCTGCCGCCCGGAAAGTCGAACCTGTTGATGATCTTCGTGCTGCTGCCGTTCTGGACCTCGCTTCTGGTCCGCACCTGCGCCTGGATCGTGCTGCTGCAGAGCAAAGGCGTCGTCAACGACAGCCTGCACTGGCTCGGCATCATCGACGAGCCGTTGCGCCTGATCTACAACCGCTTCGGCGTCTGCGTGGCCATGACCCACGTCCTCCTGCCGTTCATGATCCTGCCCCTGTACAGCAGCATGAAGGCGATTTCGCCGGCTTACTTGCGCGCCGCCGCCTCGCTCGGCGCACCGCCGGTCACCGCCTTCCTGCGCATCTACCTGCCTCAGACCCTGCCCGGCATCGCCGCCGGAAGCCTGCTCGTCTTCATCCTGGCGCTCGGCTATTACATCACGCCGGCCCTCGTCGGCGGCGCCGCCGACCAGATGATCAGCTATTTCATCGCGCTCTACACCACCGACACCGCCAATTGGGGCCTGGCTTCGGCGCTTGGCGCGGTGCTGCTGCTCGCCACCATTCTGCTGGCGCTCGTCTACGGCAAGCTGGTGCAGGGCCAGCAGGTCACGGGAGGCATGAAGAATTGAGCGACAATTCCGCCCTGCGCACCCCCAGCCAACGCATCGCGTGGACCGCGACCATCGTGGTCTCGACGCTGGTGTTCGTCTTCCTGATCGCGCCGATCCTCGCGATCATGCCGCTGTCCTTCAGCTCGGGCTCATACCTCACCTATCCGCTGCCCGGACTGTCCTTGCGCTGGTACGACGACTTCATCACCTCGCCGCGCTGGATGAACGCGCTGAAGAACAGCGTGATCATCGGCGTCGCCTCGACCGCACTGTCGATGGTGCTTGGCACGCTGGCCGCGCTGGGGCTGGCGCAGTGGAAGAGCCGGTTCAAGCCGCTCGTGCTGGCCTTCGTGCTGTCGCCGGTCGTCGTGCCCGGCGTCATCACCGCGGTCGGTCTCTATTTCTTCTTCGCGCCGATCGGACTGACCGGCAGCTATCTCGGCCTGATCCTGGCCCACACCGCGCTGTCGACGCCCTTCGTGGTGATCACGGTCGGCGCGACGCTGCAGAGCTTCGACACCAATCTGGCGCGCGCCGCCGCCTCGCTCGGCGCCTCGCCGCTCGAGGCGTTCCGCCGCGTGATCCTGCCGCTGATCCTGCCCGGCCTCGCATCGGGCGCGCTGTTCGCCTTCGCGACCAGCTTCGACGAGGTGGTGATCGTGCTGTTCATGGCCGGCCCGGAGCAGCGCACGCTGCCGCGCGAGATGTTCAGCGGCATCCGCGAGAACATCAGCCCGACCATCACGGCCGCGGCGTTGATCCTGACCAGCGTGTCGGTCATCCTCCTCGCCACCATGGAAGCCCTGCGCCGCCGCAACGAGCGGCTCAAGGCCGGCGGCTGAGCGGAGGCGTTACCTCTTCCCTTCCGGGCGAGGCACGCAAAAACGACACGACAGCGCGCCCGGTGAAAACCGGGCGCGCCTCGTCTAGTCGCTCAGAGCCGCATTACTCCGAATACTTGAACTCCGGCATGTTCTTCAGCTCGTCCTTGCTGGCGTTGAACACGGCGTGGTCCGGATACCATTTCGACGCGGACGACGTCGTGGTCGCAGCCGGCTTGTTGTCGGTGCCGGTGGCGGCGCCGGTGGTCGTCGTCGCCGCGGGCTTGGCGCCCGGGTTCGTGCCGGTGCCGGTATAGGCCACGGCCTCGTTGACGAACTTCAGCTTCTCGTAGGGCACGGCAACCAGATGCTCGCCGAGGCCGAGGAAGCCGCCGACGCCGATCACGGCGATCTTGATGTCGCCGTTCTTGTCCATCAGCAGGTCGTTGATGGTGCCGATGTTCTCGTTGGCTTCGTTATAGACCTTCAGGCCGTCCATCTTGGACGTACGCCACTGCCCGGACGCGGTGGTCGACGCCGTCGTGGCCGTGGACGTCGTGGCGGAAGGTGCCGCCTTGTCGGTGGTGGCGGTCGGTGCTTGCGCGAACGCAACGGTCGTAAGCAGTGCGGTGCCGGCAAGACCGGCGACGATCGACTTCATCATGTTGTCCTCTCCTTCAACGAAACTCGTAAGGAGAAAACAGCGCTGACCACACGCAGTTCCGTGCACGCCGCAATTTCGTCGCGATGCGCGCAGGCAGGCTGTTCCTGCGTCACCCAGGAACATAACATATTGCGACGCACGGTTCCCCGCCGACGATCGTGCGCCCTGGGTGAAGCACGATCGCGGCGAGGAGCCGCGCCGACCGCGTCGCTCGGGGTCAGCTCTTGTAGTCGATCAGAAGCGCGGAGAAATCGGAGCTGGCGGATGAGCTGCCGCTGGCGCCGTAGGACGACGTCGACGATTGCGATTCCTGCAGCGCCTGGAGGAACTGCTGGAGGATCTCGGCAACGGTCTCGTCGCTGGAGCTGCTGCCGGTCGTGTCCGTGGCCGACGACGAATCCGAAGAGCTGTCGTCCGGCGGCGGACCGGGTGGAGGTCCGCCTGCGCCGCCGGGGCCGCCCGCACCGCTCGCGAAGGCGGATTGAAACACGCCCTTGAGCGCTTCGGCCTGGTCCGAGGTCAGCGTCCCGTTGGACACCTCGTTCGAGATAAGGTCGTCGATCTTCGACTGCATGTCCTCCTTGGAGGGACGCGTGCCGCTCGACCGGCTCTGCTGGAGTGCCGTGTCGATGTCGGTCAGCGCCGTCGAGAGCGCGGACTGATCCGCCGACGACACCGTGCCGGCGGACACTTCCGATTGCAATTCCTGCTGCAGCCGCTGCAGCGGCGACTGGTAGTTGCCGGCGGAGGCCGCCGAAATCGAGGTCATGAAGGCTCCGTGGATCTTGCGGGTTTTACTGCGGACCACGCCACGGTATGGTTAACGGCCTTAACGAGACCTTGCCGCTGCGCGACGACGCGATTGCGGCCTGTTGCCGTAAGCCGGGCAGAAACAATCCGAAACAAAAATCCCCGCCATTTGGCCCGAATCTTGGACAAACAAGGCGTATGGCCATTCCCAATCCGAACATCCTCGTCGTCGAGGACGACCGCGAAACCCGGACGTTGATTGCGAAGTACCTGCGCAACAACGCCTGCAACGTCACCGCCGTGGGCGATGGCCGCGAGATGTCGCGCGCCATGGCCGATCACCGCGTCGACCTCATCATTCTCGACGTCATGCTGCCCGGCGAGGACGGCCTCAGCCTGTGCCGCAAGGTGCGCGCCGAGGGACAGACGCCGATCATCATGCTGACCGCGCGCGGCGAGGATGTCGACCGCATCGTCGGCCTCGAGATGGGCGCGGACGATTATCTGCCAAAGCCCTTCAACCCGCGCGAGCTGCTCGCCCGCATCAACGCGGTGCTGCGCCGCCAGGCCGCGGCGCAAGCGGCAAGCTCGATCGAAGGCGCCTCCACGCTCACCTTCGAGGGCTGGCACATCGATCTGCGGCTGCGCGAATTGCGCAATCCGGCGGGTGCGCGCGTCGCGGTGACCAGCGCCGAATTCGATCTCCTGCGCACGTTCTGCGAACGGCCGGGCCGCGTGCTGTCGCGCGACAGCCTGCTCGACCTCACGCAGGGGCGCAACACCGGCTCGTTCGAGCGCTCCATCGACGTGCTGGTCAGCCGCATCCGCCGCAAGATCGAGCCCAACCCGGCCGATCCCACCCTCATCAAGACGGTGCGCTCCGGCGGCTATCTGTTCACGCCGCGAACGCAGGTCGCAAACCTTCAAGCGGCAGACCTTCAAGCGACAGGCCTTCAGGCGGCAAGCCCTCAAGCCGCGGGCACTGAAGCGGCCGCAGCGCCCCTGAACAATTGACGGGACCCCGACGATGAAGCCGTTCGGGTTCTTTCACCTCAAGGGGATCGGCGGCCAGATCGCCGCACTGGTGCTGGCTTCGACCCTCGCGCTCCATCTCGTCGTCACCACCGCCTTCCTGATCGGCCGGCCGGACCGCTTCGACGCGCCGCTGGACGGCGCGCATCAGCTGGCCGATGCCGCGCTGCTGCTCGGCGCGGCCGAGGCCGGCGAGCGTCCGCGCCTCCTCGCCGATCTCGCGCGCGCCTTCCCCAGGCTCGGCATCGACATGCTGGCGCCCGGCACCGCGAGCGTCGAGGAGAGCGACAATCAGCCCCTGCGCGCGATGCGCCGCCATCTCGGGCGCGGCTACAAGGCGGTCCAGCTGACCTCGAGCGGTCCCGGAGCCCGCATCGGCGTCGAGTTGCCCGACGGCAGCATGATCGCCGGGCATGTCGACGGCGGGCCGCGGCCATGGTTCTGGGGCGCGCCCTGGCTTATGGCGCTGATGACCGCCTTCATCTGCGTCACCGTGCTCGGCCTGTGGGCGGCGCGCGCGCTGGCCGCGCCGCTGTCGTCCTTCGCGAAGGCCGCCGAGAATTTCAGCCTGGACGGCGGGGCAGAGCCGCTGCCCGAGCGCGGTCCGGAAGAGATCCGCTCGGTGGCGCGCGCGTTCAACCGCATGCACGAGCGGATCGCGCGGCTGATGTCGGATCGCACCAGGATGCT
The DNA here is from genome assembly GCF_042019905.1 of Bradyrhizobium dasycarpum. NCBI lineage: Bacteria > Pseudomonadati > Pseudomonadota > Alphaproteobacteria > Hyphomicrobiales > Nitrobacteraceae > Bradyrhizobium > Bradyrhizobium dasycarpum. The sequence goes on along the minus strand of NZ_CP169574.1, from coordinate 6,414,647 downwards.
GGCCGCGATCAGCCACGATCTGCGCACGCCGATCACGCGGCTGCGCCTGCGTGCCGAGTTCATCGAGGACGAGGGCCACCGCAAGCGCATGCTGATCGACCTCGACCAGATGCGCGCGATGCTGGAATCGGTGCTGTCGCTGCTGCGCAACGACCGCAAGGTCGAGGCTGCAACGCTGGTTGACATCGCGAGCACGCTCCAGCTCATCGCCGATCAGTTCGGCGACATGGGCCATGTCGTACGTTATGACGGGCCCGCATCGGCAACCGCCGCCGCGCGGCCCGACGATCTGCACCGCGGCGTCACCAACCTCGTCGAGAACGCGGTGCGTTTCGGCGCCGAGGTGACGATCCGGCTCGACGTCAAGGGCTGCGGGTTCGTCATCGACGTCGAGGACGACGGTCCCGGCATCTCGGATGCGCGCAAGCAGGAGATGCTGGAGCCGTTCGTGCGCGGCGACGATGCCCGCACCATGGACGAGTCCACCGGCTTCGGGCTCGGCCTGTCGATCGCGCGTGCCATCGCGCTCGCCCATGGCGGCGAGCTATCGCTGCACGACCGCGTTCCGCACGGACTGATCGTGCGGATGCAGTTGCCGCTGTGGCAGCAGCCGCGCCTGGCGGCGTAAATCTCGCGCGCTGCTTGGCGAAAGGCCTTACGCCGCGAGCGGCGGGTGCTCGACGGCCGTCGCGTCGTAGATGGCCACCGCCTCGAAGCGGTAATTGCAGGCCTGGCAGGTCCAGAGATACGAAACGCGTCCCTCGCCCGGCTCGATCCAGTCGGGCCGCGGGATCGGCGTGCCGCACTGGGCGCAGGGGTTCTGCCTGGGGGTGTCGCTGAGGATTGCTTTCGGCATGGCACCTCTCCCGATTTGCTAGCCGCTTCTTACTCGCTTTCGCGCGCCCGTGCGAATAGACAGCCTTGCTGCCGCGAGCGGGCATCCGCCTGAGGGAACCCGTACCCCGGCATTGAGTCGTCAAAGCGGCTCGGCGCCGCAAAATCGCCATTGGCGGCGTTTGGTCACATCATCGCCGCGTTCGGAAGGCCTAACGGCGGCGGGCGCAGGTCACACCCACGGGCCCAAGGGCCTAAGGAATATCTGATGAAAATTTTACGCATTGCCGCGCTGCTCGCAGCCGGACTGACATTGCCGCAAGCCGCGTTCGCCGGCCAAGCCGACTATGCCGAGATGGTCGCGGCCCATGCCCGCGCCAACGGCGTGCCGGAAGCGCTGGTGCACCGCGTGATCATGCGCGAGAGCCGCTATCAGCCCCACCTGGTCGGCCGCGGCGGCACCATCGGCCTGATGCAGATCAAGCTCGCGACCGCCCGCGGCGTCGGCTACACCGGCGATGCCGCCGGCCTGCGCGATCCCAACACCAACCTCACCTATGCCGTGAAATACCTCGCCGGCGCCTATCGCGCCGCCAATGGCGACCACGCCCGCGCCGTGCGTTATTTTGCCGGCGGCTATTACTACGTCGCCAAGCGCCAGCGGCAGGACGGCGTGCAGCTCGCCACCATGAGCGACGGCAGCATGGGCCAGCCGTGGCTCGAGCCGAACGGCAACCCGCAGCCGATGTTCGCCGCCGCTCCGCATCGGAAGCTGGCCCAGCGCGTCCGCAACGCGCGGGCGCAGCTTCCACACGAACCGTCATTCCGGGGCAGTCCGCAGGACTGAACCCGGAATCTCGAGATTCCGGGTTCGATGCTGCGCACCGCCCCGGAATGACCGGCCTGCGCCAACACGCGTTGACCGCCCCGCCCCACTGTCCTACATTAGCACCGTTCCGAGGGGTGCTCCGAGGAGGAGCTGAGATACCGCTAAATGGGCCGCCAACACCGGCTGCCCAAGACCGCGGTGACCCTTTGAACCTGATCCGGGTCATGCCGGCGAAGGGACAGGGATGTTGCAGAAGACCAAGCGACCGGATTCACCGGTATCCATCATCGGCGCAGGCATTGCGGGCGCCTGGCAGGCCCTGTTGTTCGCACAGGCCGGCCATGCCGTGACCTTGCACGAGCGCGGTGACGAGGCGATGACGGACGCCACCAGCCATTGGGCCGGCGGCATGCTCGCGCCCTATTGCGAGGCGGAAGTCGCCGAGCCCATCATCAGCCGCCTCGGGCTGCGCTCGCTCGACATCTGGCGGCGCGAGCTGCCCGACACGCCGTTCAACGGCTCGCTCGTCGTCGCCCATCCGCGCGAGCGCAACGATTTCGAGCGCTTTGCCCGCATGACCGAGGACCACCGCCGGCTCGACGCCGCCGGCCTCGCCGAGCTCGAGCCGTCGCTGGAGGGCCGCTTCCGCGACGCGCTGTTCTTCCCGGCCGAGGGCCATGTCGAGCCGCGCCGCGTGCTGCCGCAGCTGCACGCGCGCATCCGCGCCGCCGGCGGCACCATCAAGTTCGAAAGCGACGTGACCGCAAGCGATCTCGCCAAGGACCCTGACGGCATCGTGATCGACTGCCGCGGCCTCGGCGCCCGCGACGAGCACAGCGAGCTTCGCGGCGTCAAGGGCGAGATGATCCTGATCGAGACGTCCGAGGTGCAGCTGGCGCGCCCGGTGCGGCTGATGCATCCGCGCTGGCCGCTCTACGTGATCCCGCGCGAGAACAATCTGTTCATGCTGGGCGCGACCTCGATCGAGGCCGAGGACACCGGCGTCAGCGTCCGCTCCGCACTGGAGCTTCTGGGCGCCGCCTATACCGTGCACCCGGCCTTCGGCGAAGCCCGCATCGTCGAGTTCGGCTCGGGGCTTCGTCCCGCCTACCCCGATAACCTGCCGCGTATCGGCATTCGCGGCAGGACGATCTCCGTCAACGGCCTCTACCGCCACGGCTTTCTGATCGCGCCTGCGCTCGCCGAGCTGACGCTCGCCTATGTCGAGCGCGGCCAGATCGACAACGAGGTGATGCAATGCGGGTGATCATACCATGCGTTTGATCGTCAACGGCGAGCAGCGCGAGGTGAGTGCGGCCAGCGTCGATGCGCTGCTTGCCGAGCTCGACTACGAGGGCACCCATTTCGCGATCGCGCTCAACTACGACGTCGTGCCGAAAAGCCGTTGGGCCGAGACCGCACTGAAGGCCGGCGACGAGATCGAGATCATCACGCCGCGGCAGGGAGGGTGAGGTGATGGCTCTTCGTTCGTTGGCCCGACGCCTGCCACACACTCCGCTGTCATCGCCCGGCTCGACCGGGCGATCCAGTACGCCGCGGCTTCACGGTTCCAGCCGCGCGACCTCTGGAATACTGGATCCCCGCCTTCGCGGGGATGACACCTGCAATGGTCCGTCATTCCGGGGCGCGCGAAGCGTGAACCCGGAATCTCGCGCCACAACTTCGAGATTCCGGATCGGACCGCGTGCCGCGGCCCGTCCGGAATGACGGGAAATTCGACATGGTGACCTTCTACGGCAAGACCTTCGCCTCGCGCCTGCTCATCGGCAGCGCGCTCTATCCTTCGCCCGCGATCATGCAGGACGCGATCCGCGCCTCCGGCGCCAACATCGTCACGGTGTCGCTGCGGCGCGAATCCGCGGGCGGCAAGACCGGGGATTCGTTCTGGAAGCTGATCCGCGAGCTCGACGTGTCAGTGCTGCCGAACACCGCGGGCTGCCGCACCGTGCGCGAGGCGGTGACCACCGCCAAGCTCGCGCGCGAGCTGTTCGGCACCAATTGGATCAAGCTGGAAGTCATCGCCGACAACGACACGCTGCAGCCCGACGTCGTCGGCCTGGTCGAAGCCGCCGGCATCCTGACCAAGGACGGCTTCGAGGTGTTTCCCTATTGCACCGAGGATCTCTCGGTCGCGAACCGCCTGGTCGATGCCGGCTGCAAGGTGGTGATGCCGTGGGCCGCGCCGATCGGCAGCGCGAAGGGCATCACCAACCGCGATGCCTTGAGGCTGCTGCGCGAGCGCCTGCCCGACATCACGCTGGTGGTCGACGCAGGCCTGGGCGCGCCCAGCCACGCCGCGCAGGCGCTGGAGCTCGGCTACGATGCCGTGCTGCTCAACACCGCGATCGCAAAAGCCGCCGACCCGGTCGCGATGGCCAAGGCCTTCCGCCTCGGCATCGAAGCCGGCCGCACCGCCTTCGAGGCCGGGCTGATGAACGCCCGCGACTTCGCCTCCCCCTCCACCCCTGTCGTTGGGACCCCGTTCTGGCATGCCGTATCCTGATCGCTTTTATCCCGTCGTCGACAGCCTGAAATGGGTCGAGCGCCTGACCAGGCTCGGCGTCGGCACCATCCAGCTGCGCGCCAAGGAGCTCGACGACTCGCAGGCGCTGCAGATGGTCTCCGACGCGTTGGCGATCACGAAAGGCACGCAGGCCAAGCTGGTCGTGAATGACTATTGGAGGGCCGCGATCGTCGCCGGTGCGGAATATCTGCATCTCGGCCAGGAGGATCTCGCGGAGGCCGATCTCGGCGCGATCCGCGAGGCCGGCCTCAAGCTCGGTATCTCCACCCATGACGACGCCGAGCTTGCCACCGCGCTCGCAGCCAAGCCCGATTACATCGCGCTCGGCCCGATCTTCTTCACCACGCTCAAATCCATGCGCTTCGAGCCGCAGGGCATTCCCAAGATCACCGAATGGAAGCAGCGCATCGGCACCATCCCGCTGGTCGCCATCGGCGGCATCAAGTTCGAGCACGCCGCGGAGATCTTTGCGGCCGGCGCGGATTCCATCGCGGTCGTCAGCGACGTCACCCAGAACCCAGACCCGGACGCACGTGTGCGGCAATGGCTCGGCCTGTCGAAGGAGGCGGCGTGATGCGCCTCGCTCTCACCTCACCCACACTGTCATCGCCCGGCTTGACCGGGCGATCCAGTACGCCGCGCCTTCTCGGCCCTAGCCGTACCGCCGCGGAGTACTGGATTCCCGCCTTCGCGGGGATGACAGCGGTAATTGCCTCTCGCGCAGCGAAACTAACGAATTAAAACCGGAGGATCCCCATGAACATCCGCTCCAATCCCGAAAAAACCGTCCCCGCCGTCACCACCGGCCCGCTGCCCTCCTCGCGCAAGATCTTCGCGAGCCCAGATGCCGCCCCTGATATCCGCGTGCCGCTGCGCGAGATCATCCTGTCCGAAGGCGCCGGCGAGCCCAACCTGCCGGTGTACGACACTTCGGGCCCCTACACAGATCCGTCCGTCACCATCGACGTCAATGCCGGCCTTGCCCGCAACCGCAAGCAATGGGTGCTGGAGCGCGGCGGCGTCGAGGAATATGAGGGCCGCCAGATCAAGCCGGAGGACAACGGCAGCGTCTCCACCGACAAGGCCGCGCGCGCCTTCTCGGCCTATCACAAGCCGCTGCGCGGCCTCGACGGCCACAAGATCACCCAGCTCGAATTCGCCCGCGCCGGCATCGTCACCAAGGAGATGATCTACGTCGCCGCGCGCGAGAACCTCGGCCGCAAGCAACAGCTCGAGCGCGCGGAGGCTGCGCTTGCCGACGGCGAGAGCTTCGGCGCCTCGGTGCCCGCCTTCATCACGCCGGAGTTCGTCCGCGACGAGATCGCGCGCGGCCGCGCCATCATCCCCTGCAACATCAACCACTCAGAGCTCGAGCCGATGATCATCGGCCGCAATTTTCTCACCAAGATCAACGCCAATATCGGCAACTCCGCCGTGACCTCGTCGGTCGAGGAAGAGGTCGAGAAGATGGTGTGGGCGATCCGCTGGGGCGCCGACACCGTGATGGACCTCTCGACGGGCCGCAACATCCACACCACCCGCGAATGGATTTTGCGCAACTCGCCGGTGCCGATCGGCACCGTGCCGATCTACCAGGCGCTGGAGAAGTGCAACGGCGATCCCGTCAAGCTGACCTGGGAGCTGTACAAGGACACCCTGATCGAGCAGTGCGAGCAGGGCGTCGACTATTTCACCATCCACGCCGGCGTGCGCCTGCAATACATCCACCTCACCGCCAGCCGCGTCACCGGCATCGTCTCCCGCGGTGGCTCGATCATGGCGAAGTGGTGCCTGGCGCATCACAAGGAAAGCTTCCTCTACACGCATTTCGACGAGATCTGCGACCTCATGCGCAAGTATGACGTCTCGTTCTCGCTCGGCGACGGCCTGCGTCCGGGCTCGATCGCCGACGCCAACGACCGCGCGCAGTTTGCCGAGCTGGAGACGCTCGGCGAGCTGACGAAGATCGCGTGGGACAAGGGCTGTCAGGTCATGATCGAGGGCCCCGGCCACGTGCCGATGCACAAGATCAAGATCAACATGGACAAGCAGCTGAAAGAGTGCGGCGAGGCGCCGTTCTACACGCTGGGACCGCTGACCACCGACATCGCGCCGGGCTACGACCACATCACCTCAGGCATCGGCGCCGCCATGATCGGCTGGTTCGGCTGCGCCATGCTCTGCTACGTCACGCCGAAGGAGCATCTTGGGCTACCCGACCGCAACGACGTCAAGACCGGCGTCATCACCTACAAGATCGCCGCCCACGCCGCCGACCTCGCCAAGGGCCACCCCGCCGCGCAACTGCGCGACGACGCCCTGTCCCGCGCGCGGTTCGAATTCCGCTGGACCGACCAGTTCAACCTCGGCCTCGACCCCGAGACCGCGAAAAACTTCCACGACGAGACCCTGCCAAAGGAAGCCCACAAGGTCGCCCATTTCTGCTCGATGTGCGGCCCGAAATTCTGCTCGATGAAGATCACGCAGGACGTGCGGGACTACGCGGCGACGCTGAACGATCCGAACAGCGTGGGGATGTCGATGCAGGGCACTGCCGAAGACGGCATGGCGAGGATGAGCGCGAAGTTCAAGGAGATGGGCGAGAGCTTGTATCTGGATGCGGAGAAGGTGAAGGAGAGTAATCGGGTGTTGTGAGAGAGTTCTCCTCGTCATGCCCGGGCTTGACCCGGGCATCCATCCCTATGAGAGAAGCCGGGCAAAGAGTTCGGCTTTTTCTTCGAAACCTCGCTTCAAGAAATCATCTTCTTCAATAACGGCTGGTCCTCTTTGACCGGGGGCAAGCATTCCGCCTCCCAAGGGAAGCGCCGATTGACGTCCTGCCAGATGATCTGCAGACAAGGGAATGCACGCCGCGACTTCCAGTAGAACCAGACCGCCGTGCCGAGATATTCGGGATGGGCCGCGAACGGCACTTCCCAGAAGCCGAGCTTGTAGCCGTTCTCCAGCAAATCATCGGAGATATCGCCATCGACGAATTTATGACCGGATTGCACTCGGTCACGGACAAGGTTGATGATGGCCTGCGCCGTTTCGGCTCTCTGACCGAAAATGATGAGTTCGGGATGCAGTTCAGATGCAGACCGATTGAAAATGCAAACGGTGGATTTGCATCTGGTATGCCCGTGATATGGCAGCCGTGATTGCGTACGTTGCGCAAAATGACCTTATCGGCTTCGTGCTCGGGTTCGGGCCAGTCGAACTGATCTTGCATTTTCAACCCAGATGAACAGGCGTCGCCAGGATGAGCGTAGCGACATCCGGGGTCTTTGTCGCTACGCATATCGCGACGCTCATGCGCGCTACAACTCCGGGATAGGTGATTTTGTCCGATAGCAAGCTCCACCGCCTCCCCGATCTCCTCCGCCCCAACCTCCGCCTCGTCTTCGTCGGCACCGCCGCCTCGACGCGCTCGGCCGCGCTCGGGCACTACTACGCCCATCCCGGCAACCGCTTCTGGCGTGCGCTCCACGAGGCCGGGATTACGCCGCGGCGCTATCAGCCAAGCGAGTTCGCATCGCTGATCGAACTCGGCATCGGCTTCACCGATCTCTGCAAGACGGGCGCGGGGATGGATCACCAGATCGCGGTGGAGACGATCGACGTGGCCGGGTTCAGGGCGAAGATGGAGACGCACCGGCCGCGCACGATCGCGTTCACGAGCAAGAAGGCGGCGAGCTTGTTTTACGGCAGGCCGTCGAGTGGGATTGCGCTCGGGCAACAGCAGCGAGATGCGAGCTTGCCGGAGATTTTTGTTTTGCCGTCGCCCTCGGGGGCGGCATCCGGGCATTGGACGCTGGAGCCGTGGCGCGAGCTGGCGGCGTGGATCACATCGTAGGGTGGGCAAAGGCGCTCATGCGCCGTGCCCACGATTTCTTCGTGAGTCGCGACAGTACGCGGGCACGGCGCTTCTCGCGCCTTTGCCCACCCTACGCATCGCGCCCTACCGCATCGTGATCGCAAGGCCGCTGAGATCGGCGTTCGCCATCAGACCGACCTGGTGACCGGTCAGCTCCAGCACCGCGCCCTTCTGGTTGGTCAGCACGATGGCGCGGGCGCCGCGGCCGACCGCGAGGCCGGCACCTGCGGCGCCGTAGACGCCGGCAACGTCGGACGGGCGGTTGATGTTGCTGACGCGGCCGCGCAGCACGGTCTTGGAGCCGCCGAACACGAGGCCGTAGTCGAGCCCGCCGGTGGAGAGGCCATAGGTGCGGCCGCGGAAGTTGAGCACGCCCGAGCCGCCGGAACCGCCGATGATCCAGCCCGCCTTGTAGATCGTCAGCGTCACGAAACCGCTGTCGGCCCGCGCCGCAGTCGAAAGTCCGGCCAGGGCGGCAATGGCGACAAGCGCGGCGCGAAAGGTGGAAGCGAGCTTCATGGATGTCTCCGGGGGGCTATTTTTCAAGAGTGGATTCGAATCAGACGCGGCGAATGTATCTGATCGATCGCGGCGGCAACATGATGGGGCGCGGGCCTGATACGCGAGACGTAGCATCGCATTCAACTGTCATCGCCCGGCTTGACCGGGCGATCCAGTATCCTAGAGGCGATCATGATTGAACCGCAGGGCCGCGGCGTACTGGATGCCCCGGACGAGCCGGGGCATGACAACGGAGTTTGGGGCTACAGCACAGACCACTTCCACGCTGCCATTCTGCCCCTGATTTGCCCGACGGAGCAACAGCGCGGATTCGCTGATTTCGAATTTCTGAAAACCCCAACGATTTCAAGCTCCTTCTACTTTGCATGGGGTTGTTTTCGCATTTTTTGGTTTGAGTGCGCTGCGCCTGCCGCTACGCTGCTGCGTCAGCCGCCGCCTTCGAGGTGATCCCATGCCGATCCAGCATTTCGCGCCCCCGCCGCACGTCAAGGCGCCGCCGCTGTCCTTTGCGACGCGGGTCAGCGATCTCCTGTTCGTCTCGGGCATTCCCGGCTTCGATGCCAACGGCGCGCTGCCTGATGGCTTCGAGGCGCAGTTCGCCAATGTCGTCGTCAACATCAAGCGCGTGCTGGACGAGGCCGGGGCCGGCATCCGCGACCTCGCCAAGGTCAACGTGCTCCTGACCCGCGCCTCCGACGTCGCCGCCATGAACGCGCTCTATGCCGGCGCCTTCGGCCCGCCGCCCTATCCGGCGCGCACCACCTGCGTGGTGCAGGCGCTGCCGAGGCCGGAGATGCTGATCGAGATCGAGGCAGTGGCCTCGCTGGCCAAGTGAGGTTCAAATAAGGGCCATGTCAGGCTCACGTCAGCTGGCTGTGGCCCGCAGGGCACGCGGCCGAACCGAATGCGCAAGGCAGGGCTGACATGTCCGTGAGTGGCGGTTCACTCGCTTGCAAAGGACCTGCTTTTACCGCACGAGTTTTTCCGGTCCATATCCCAAAGGAGTTATTTCATGCGTCGCCTTCTCGCGCTCAGTGCCGTTGCCGGCATCGCCAGTTCCGTGTTCGCCGTGCCCGCCTCCGCGAAGGTCGGCTATTACGTGATCCGCTGGGACAACACCGGCATCTGCCAGGTCTGGAACGAGGACCTGCAGGTCAAGCCGCTCCAGATCGGGACCTCGACCTACAAGGTCGTCAGCAAGTCGTTCCCGACCTTCCAGCAGGCGTCCGACCTCCAGATCAAGATGCGCGGCGAGCGCCGCTGCACGCTTTAGAGGCACCGCAACAGACGCGGATTTCAGGGGCGGATCGCGCAGGCGGTCCGCCCCTCATCTTTGGCAGGACCGCGCGTTTTTTCCGTCCCCGAGCGGCCATCTCCCGCGCACGTTTGTTGAACCTGAGCGGCAGGCGGAACTACTCACATCTTGTCCGGGGCGCATCGACCCAGAGCGTCCGGCACCCGCCCTCCCCGTCATTGCCGGGAGGCGCATCACATCATTCATTTGAGGAGCTGATCATGCGTCGTATTTCCCTGCTGTGCGCCGCCGCCGGCCTTGCCGTCACCGCCTTCGTCGCGGCGAGCCCCGCCGAGGCCGGCTATCACCTGATCCGCTGGCAGGACACCGGCTTCTGCCAGATCTGGGACGAGAGCATCCCGACCACGCCGTGGCCGGCCGGCTATCACCGCGCCAGCGCGAGCGTGCCGACCTTCGTCGACGCACTCGCGGTGAAGGACGCCGCGCTCAAGAGCGGCAGCTGCAAGTGGTGAGGTAATCGATCGGCGGACGAAGAACCGGGCAAGGACGCGGGCGTCCTTGCCCGGTTTGCTTTTCGAAGACCCGAGACGCTCACGCGTCCTTGTGCGCGCCGGGATGGATCAGAAGATCGCGTGCGGCGGCGAGGTCGATGAAGGCTTGCGCGCTGCCGCCATGGTCGGGATGCATGCCCTTGGCCGCGCGGCGATAGGCCTGGTTGATGTCTTCGCAGGTCAGCTGCACCGCGAGCGGCAGGCCGAGCATCCTGCGGGCATGATCCTCGCGGGAGAGCTTCTTCGGCATGGCGTTGCGGCGGCCGAAGCGCGGCGCGGCCAGATCATGGACGACCTCGAGCACCACACCGAGGCGGCGCTGCGCCGCCAGCGTGATGCCGTGATCGTCGTTGTCGACCGCCTGGCGCAGCACCGGAAGCGCCTGCTCCGCCGCCTGGCGCAGCGTGACGTCGACGTTCGACCGCGCGATCTCGGCCACGAGCCGGCCCGCCTCGGCGAAGTCGGCGGATGGCGCCGACCGCAGCCGTTCGAGGGCGAGTTTCCAAGAGTCCAGCCGTTCCATCATGCGCGCAACGTTTAGCAATCACGAACAGTATGCCAAGGCTGCCGTTTCCGGCCTGTTAATTTCGAGTTAGCGTTTCGTGAAACTTCGAAACGAAATCGGGAGGAAAATGTCATGGCCTTGCTCGCAAACCACATCGCCGTCGTCACGGGCGCCGGTTCCGGCATCGGCCGCGCGATCGCCGCCGGCTATGCGCGCGAGGGCGCGCAGGTGGTGCTGCTCGACGTCAATTCCGACACCGTCGCGGAGGCCGCGCAGGAGATCCGAAATTCGGGCGGCAAGGCCGAGAGCTTTGCGCTCGACGTCGTCAGGCGCGAGGATTGCTTCGCGCTGGCGAAGCAGGTCGCCGACAAGGTCGGGCAGGTCTCGATCCTCGTCAACAATGCCGGCATCACCCGCCGCAACGCCTTCACCGCCGAGACCGAGACGGTGGCGAAGGACTGGAACGACATCATCTCGCTCAACCTCAACGGCGTCTTCAACATGACGCAGGCCTTCCTCGCCCCCTTGCGCGCCAGCAAGGGCCGCATCGTCAACATCGGCTCGATCCAGTCCTTCGTGCATCTGCGCACGCCGAGCTCGGCGGCCTACACCACCTCGAAGCACGGCGTGCTCGGCTTCACCAAGGCGCTCGCGGCCGAGCTCGGCAAGGAGGGCGTGCGCGTCAACGCGATCGGGCCGGGCTTCATCGAGACCAACATCAACGCCAACGTGCGCGCGACCAATCCGGCGCTGGTGCAGGCCTTCATTGACCACACCCCGCTGGCCCGCACCGGCAAGCCCGAGGATATCGTCGGGCCCGCGCTCTTCCTCGCCTCGGATCTGTCCGCCTATGTCACCGGAACGATCGTGATGGTGGACGGCGGCTATCGGACGGTGTGAGGGAGAACGCTTTCGCGACATACACAGTGTCATCACCCGCCTTGTGCGCAATTGCGCACTGGAGCGAGTGATCCAGTATTCCGGAGACGCCAAACGCCCACGAGGAGCCGCGGCGTACCGGATCGTCCGCTTCCGCGGACGATGACACCGTATTCTGCCGCGCCAGATAGGTCCGCATCACCATGCATCTCGCACCAATCGCGGCGGCTTCGCGGCATTCCTGAGGTCATCTGGGTGCGGCGCCCCGCGATTAACCTTTCATTAACCAAACCCGATCACCGTAGATCTACGGCTTGGGGGTCGTTTGTTCTCGATCCGCTTCCAACGATGGAAGCGGGCGTTGATCGGGGAGTGTATCGATGACCACTGTTCATGTCGCCGCGTCCGAGCCGGGCGCCCAATTTCTTGCCCCCAACGAGATCGTTCCGCTTCTGATCGGCGCCACCGTCGATGAGGTCGAACGCGAGCTCGTGCTGCAGACGCTGGCGCGCTGCGACGGCAACCGTACCCGCGCCTCGCGCGTGCTCGGCCTGTCGGTGCGCACGCTGCGCAACAAGATCAAGCTCTACGCCGCCTCCGGCATCGACGTGCCCGCTTATCAGGATTAGCGCGCGGCGAAGCGGCGCTCCGGGACACGGGCCAATCAGGACGCGCCGGACGCATCGTCCTTGTGCGGCAGCAAGCCCATGCGCTCGAACTGCCAGCGCATGGCGCGATACCAGAGATAGCCGACCGCCGCGCCGCACAGGGCGAGGATGATCACGTGGGCGCTCGAGAACGAGCCGCTCCACCACATCATCCACGCCGTCCATAGCAGCGTGAGAACGATGGCACCTGCTTTCAGAGGAAGAAGGGGGCGGCTCATGATCGTGCTCCCGGGCTGTCAAAACCCCGGCGGACATCATGGCAAGATCAGGCTGCCCATACCGTGAGCCAGATCACGGAAGGAGTGGCCGGCGCGGCTAAAGCGCGATGAGACTTGGATGAATCGCCATCGCGCCTGAGGGTGTTGTTTGCATGATCTTGCTCTAGCCGAACCGCAGCCGCGAGCGCTCCCTGGCCCGCTCCGCCTCGACCTCGCGGTCACGCGCCGGCGCATGGGTGTGCAGCGAGCTCAGCAGTCTTCGCGCGGCCTCCGAGACTTCCGCCACCGCACGGTCGAACGCCGCCTCGTTGGCCTGCGACGGCTTGTTGAAGCCCGACAATTTTCGCACGAATTGCAGCGCGCTGGCGTGGATCTCGTCCTCGGTCGCCGGCGGCTCGAAGTTGAACAGCGTCTTGATGTTGCGGCACATGCAGGCCTCTCTCCAAATGTTTCCATGAAGACGATCGGCGGCTCCGAAATCCTACATCCTTCCCCGCATTTCTGCTAAGTTCCATGGCAACGCGGCCGCTGACGACGAGCCGCAACGGGGAGAGAGACATGAGACACTTGAAGGTGCTTTGCGCCGCGCTATCGACCGTCCTGTTGTCCTTTTCGATGTCGGCGACGGCCGCCGACTATCCCGCCCCCAGGCAGGGCGACTGGATCGCCAAGGATTTCAAGTTCCACACCGGCGAGGTCATGCCTGAGCTGAAGCTGCATTACACCACGGTCGGCGAGCCCTCAGGTCAGCCGGTGCTGGTGCTGCACGGCACGGGCGGCTCGGGCACCGGCATGCTCGGACCTTCCTTCGGCGGCGAGCTGTTCGGCCCCGGGCAGCCGCTCGACGCCGCCAAGTACTACATCATCCTTCCCGACAGCATCGGCCACGGCAAATCGTCGAAGCCGTCCGACGGCATGAAGACGAGCTTTCCGAAATACAATTACGACGACATGGTCGAGGCGCAGTACCGCCTGGTGACGGAGGGCCTCGGCGTCAAGCATTTGCGGCTCGTCATCGGCAATTCGATGGGCGGCATGCACACCTGGCTGTGGGGCGTGAAATATCCGAAGGCGATGGACGCGCTGATTCCGATGGCCTCGCAGCCGACCGAGATGGCCTCGCGCAACTGGATGATGCGGCGGATCATGCTCGACACCATCCGCAACGATCCCGACTACAATGGCGGCAACTACACCGGCCAGCCGCGCATGATGAAGTACGCCGTCACGGCCTACGGCATCGCCAGCATCGGCGGCACGCTCGCCTATCAAGCGCAGGCCCCGACCGCGGCCAAGGCCGACAAGATGGTCGACGACCGGCTCGCGACGCCGATCACGGCAGATGCCAACGACTTCGTCTACCAGTGGGAGTCCTCACACGACTACAATGCCGGCGAGAAGCTGGAGGCCATCGAAGCGTCGCTGCTCCTGATCAATTCCGCCGACGACGAGCGCAATCCGCCCGAGACCGGCATCACCGACGCGGCCATGAAGCGGGTCAAGAACGGCAAGTTGTATCTGATCCCTGCCAGCGCCGAGACGCGCGGCCACGGCACCACCGGCAATGCGAAGTTCTACAGGGAGCAGATCAGGCAATGGCTGGAGAGCACGCCTCAGCAAACCATGGAATCGGCGCGCCGCTGATTTTGCAATGCATCATGTGCGACGCGTCGGCGCCGCATATTATTTGAGCATGCAATGCGCTGAGGGCTCGGGCTTAATCGCGCCAACGATGCGAATCGACGCGCGGGACGATTGCGCGCCGATCGCACGACACGCGACGAGGAGGACCGCATGCGCAGCCTCGCATTGTGCGTTTGGCTGGCCGCGATGACGGCGCTGACGAGCGCCGCGTTCGCGCGCGACAACGGTCAATACGACCATGTTCCGCCTGACATCCGCGCCTGGTTCAAGAGCGTCATCGCGCCGAACGGCGTGCCCTGCTGCGACATCTCCGACGGCCATCGTACCGAGTACGACGTGCGCGGCGGCGTCTATTGGGTGCCGATCGAAGGACAATGGATGGAGGTGCCCGGGCGCGCGGTGATCCGCGATCAGGGCAATCCGGTCGGCCAGGCCGTGGTGTGGTACGTCCACCACCGCGGCGCCATCATCATCAGCTGCTTCGTGCCGGCGGACGCGGTATAACGCGCCTTGATCGATTCCATTGGCTGGCAACGGGCCGATCGGGTAGGTTGCCGCCAATCCGATGCGGAGGCACGCCTTTGACCGATCTTTGCGCCGAAGACCTCGCCACCATCTATGCCAAGCCGAGCCCGCGCGTGATCGCGAAAGCGCGTCCCGCGATCGACGCGCATGCGAAGAAGTTCATCGAGATGTCGCCGTTCTGCGTGCTCGCGACATCGGGAGCCGACGGCAGCGTCGATGCCTCGCCGCGCGGGGGCGGCATCGGCTTCGTCCACGTCGCCGGTCCCAACCAGCTGTTGATGCCCGACCGCTCCGGCAACAACCGGATCGACAGCTTCCGCAACGTCGTCGAGGGCTCGGGCTTCGTGCAGCTGTTGTTCTTCGTTCCCGGCATCGACGAGACGCTGCGCGTCGGCGGGCGCGGCACGCTCTCGGCCGATCCGGACCTGCTCGCGTCCATGATCGAGTTCGGCAAGCCGCCGCGGGCGGTGCTGAACGTCGCCGTGAGCGAAGTCTATTTCCACTGCGGCAAGGCGCTGATGCGCTCGAAGCTATGGTCGTCGGACAAGGTGCAGCGCTCGGTGATGCCGAGCATCGTCACGGTCATTCACGACCAGACCGGCCTCGGCGAACCGGCCAGCCAGGAGACCGTGGAAGAGCTCTACAAGACGCAGTTGTGAGGGCCGCTACAATGGTGTCCCGGACCAGCGCAGCGCAGATGCGGGACCCATAACCACAGGGAGTGGTTTGACGAAGACTCGAAGTGACCGCTCGTCCCACACTCCTCCCTGTGGTTATGGATCCCAGCGCCCGTGCGCAATTGCGCACTAGGCGGGGATGACAGGGAGTATGCGGTGACAGCCGGAGCTCAGTGTCCCTCGCCCTCGAGCCCGCCGACGTGCTTCTGGGTGTAGAGTTCGAGGCCGATGCGGCCGATCAGGTCGAGCTGGGTTTCGAGGAAGTCGATGTGGTGCTCCTCGTCGCTCATCAGCTTCTCGAACAGGTCGCGCGTGACGTAGTCCTTGGCGCCGTGGCAGTAGGTCGCCGCTTCCTGGTAGAGGGCCCGCGCGCTCATTTCGGCGGCGAGGTCGCACTCGATGATCTCCTTGACGTTCTGGCCGATGCGCAGCGGATCGAGCACCTGCATGTTCGGGAAACCGTCGAGGAACAGGATGCGCGCGGTGAGCTTGTCGGCATGCTCCATCTCCTCGATCGATTCCTTGCGCCAGACCTTGGCCATGTCGAGGAGGCCCCAATTGTCGAGGAAGCGATAGTGCAGCCAGTACTGGTTGATCGCAGTCAGTTCGTGACGCAGCGCCTTGTTGAGATAGTCGATGACTTTTGCGTCGCCCTGCATGGTTCACTCCAGCTCTTGCATTCCAAATCGGCCCTAACCGAATTTAGAATGGTTCTAAGTCAATTTGCGGATGAGGGCAACTGGCTACCGAGACGCAACCGGGGAAAAGCTCTGCCGATCCGGCGGGAAGACGTCAGCAGGCCGCGAGGGCGAACTGGGCGGGCGCGGCCGTCTCGTCATTGGCGGCCATCGTGTGGCTGTGCGGGCAGCCGGCACAGCAGGACTGGGCGCAGGGGCCAAGGGCTTCGTCGATGATGGTCTTGATCGTCCGCGCACAACGGCCGCATTCGGCGCTACAGCCGAGGCATCCATAGACCTGCTTGGCATGGCGCACGGCGTCGTCGGACTCGGCGACGGCGGCGCGGATGTCGTCATCGCTCAGCACGTTACAGGAACAAACGATCATGGAAGCGGCAGGCCCTTCGGTGATGCGTCATCATCGATATTTAACGGGCCGCCCGGATGCAAAGGGAAAAACCGGTATTTTAAGCTATTCCAAACTGGCCCACGGACAGCCTAGAAGGACTTCAAAACCCGGCGTTGCGGTGGATCAAGATTAGAGCGGATCTAGTCGCCGCCGCCGCCCCCACCACCGTCGCCGCCACCTCCACAATCCCCGCCGCCGCCGCCGTTGTCGCTGCTGGAACAACTGCCGCTATCGGTCGAGCTCCCCGTGCTGTCGCCGGAAAACCAGCTGCCCAGCGAGAAGCCGTCATTTGTCCTGCTGTAGGAGGTCTCGCTGCTGCTCCCGCCGTCGCCACCGGCTCCGGCACGCGCGCGTCGGCGGCGATTCTGGAGGTGGATCAGCCAGCCGTAGCCGATCGCAGAGGCAGCCGCCGCTGCGATCAGTGCATTCATCATCGCGTTGCCCATCGTCGCTTCCTGGCAGACCCGGTTCACACGACTTGGTCGCGCCCGGCAAAGGGGCCGTTCATTGATCATTCAAGCGAAGTATGGAACTCTGCCCCAAAGGGTTCCACCGCGGTTCCAGCGTGTTTGTACGAAAGGTCAAGCCAATGAAGAAATTGCTCCTGGCGGTCGCAGCCGTCGCGACCCTGGCCGTGGCGGCCGGAACTCCGGCGCACGCCCAGCGCGGTGTCGCCGCGGGCGTGGCCGCGGGCATCATCGGCGGCGCCATTGTCGGCGGCGCGCTGGCCTCTCCGTATTATTACGGACCCGGTCCGGGCTACTACGAACCCGGCTATTACCCGCCTCGCTATTATGCGCCGGGTCCCGGCTATGTCGCCGACGGCTATTATGGCCGCAGATATTATGGCGGCGGCTGCGTCTGGCAGAAGCAGCGTTTCTGGGACGGCCATTCCTGGCGCATCCGCCGCGTCAGGGTCTGTGGCTGAGCCGCCTCCAACCGGCTCACTGCGACGGCTTCAGCTGCACCGGTTCACTACGGATACGCTGTTCATCTCGGGGCCTGAAAAACACCGCTTTTTCTCGTCACAGCTCCGTGTGCGTTTACCGTGGATTGACCATTTGCGCGCTTCCTAGCCGGACGGCCAATTCCATCAGAGTGTGCGTGAACCTTTGAAACCCGGGCGCCTCTAACCAGAGGACCCATCTCCCAGGAGAGCCCTGAGCATGAAGAAGACTCTAGTTGCCGCCCTCACGGTCGCGACGGTCGCCGGTTCGCTGGTCACCGCCACGCCGTCCGCGAAAGCCGGTGACGTCGGCGCCGGCATCGCGGCCGGCCTGATCGGTGGCGCCATCGTCGGCGGCGCGATCGCCTCGAGCCGTCCCGCCTATGGCGGTCCCGTCTATATCGCCGAGCCCCCGCCGCCCGCGCCCTGCTACTGGCGTCGTGAGCGCTATTGGGATGGCTACGGCTGGGTCAGCCGTCCGGTTCGCGTCTGCTACTGATCTGATCGCCTGATCTGATCGCTTGGCGCATGCGCGCCGCGATCGGGAAGCCCGGCCGAGAGCATCGGCCGGGCTTTTTCTTTGCCGCTTCGCTAGCGCGCCGCCTGGATCGAGCGGAGGACCTCTTCGCTCGGCCAGCAATCGACCTTGAGGCCCGCCGACTTCTGATAGGCGCCCAGCGCTGCACGCGTCTGCATGCCGGCCTTGCCGTCGATCTTGTCCTTGTAGAGTCCGATCCGCGTCAGCCCGCGCTGCATGGTCTCGACGTCCTTGGTGCGCAACTGCTTCGAGGCCGACCAGGGCGTTGCGAACGGCAGCGGGCTGGTCATGCGGTCGCTGAGATGGCCGACGAACAGCACATAGAGGTCGGAGAAATTGTATTCCTTGATGACGAAGTAGTTCTTGGTGGTCAGGAATGACGGGCCGTAGATGCCCTCGGGCTGCAGCAGCGAGGCCGGCTGGGCCTGCTCCGGTGCGCTCAGGCGCTGGCCACGCACCGGCACGAAGCCTTCGCGCAGCCACTGGCCGATCGGCTTCGTCACCTCGGGCACGCCAGCGGTGCAATCGACCTTCGCGGGCGCCTGCACTTCGTAGGCCCAGCGCACGCCACTCTGCCAGCCCTTGTTGGCGAGCTGCTGCGCGGCCGAGGCCAGCGCATCCGGCACCGAGTGCCAGATGTCGATGCGGCCGTCGCCGTCGAAATCGACGCCGTGCTTGTAATACTCCGATGGCAGGAACTGCGTGAGCCCGGTGGCGCCCGCCCAGGACGAGCGCATGTCCTTGCGCGTCACCACGCCCTCGCCGAGGATCTTCAGCGCAAGGATGAACTCGGTGCGGTATTGATCCTTGCGCCGCCCCACATAGGCCTGGGTCGCCAGCACGCGGACCAGATCGTAAGGCAGCGTGTAGCGGCCATAATCGGTCTCGCGGCCCCAGATCGCCAGCATCACGGTGGCCGGCACCCCGGACTTCTTTTCGATCTCGCTCAGCACGGCGCGATGTTTCTGCAGCAGCCGCTGCCCCTCGCCGGCCAGCCGCGCGATCGAGGATTCCCTGACGTAATCCGCCGGCACCTGCACGAACTCGGCTTGCGACGGCGCGCCCGTGGCGGGGCGCCCGGGCAGGATCAGGTCGGGCAGCTTGTAGTCCGGCTCGAGCCCGCGCGTCTGCTCGTCGAATGTCTTGCGCGAGACGCCTTCGGCCTGCGCCTCCGGCCAGAGCGAAGCGATGAACTGGGTAAAGGCGGCATCAGCGGCGCGGGCGGACGACCAGCCGCAGGTGACCGCGATCACCGCAGCGATGAGCGCCCGCCGCATCATGCCGCCGTCACCGCGTCAGCTTCTTGTACTTCATGCGGTGCGGGATGATGCTATCCTGGCCGAGCCGGCGCATCTTGTCCTTCTCGTAGTCCTGGAAGTTGCCCTCGAACCATTCGACGTGGCTGTCGCCTTCGAAGGCCAGGATGTGGGTCGCGATGCGGTCGAGGAACCAGCGATCGTGGCTGATGATGACGGCGCAGCCGGCAAAATCCTCCAGCGCCTCTTCGAGCGCGCGCAGCGTGTCGACGTCGAGGTCGTTGGTGGGCTCGTCGAGCAGCAGCACGTTGGCGCCGGACTTCAGCATCTTGGCCAGATGCACGCGGTTGCGTTCACCGCCGGAGAGCGCACCGACCTTCTTCTGCTGGTCCGCGCCCTTGAAGTTGAACGACGAGCAATAACCGCGCGAATTCACCTCCTTCTTGCCGAGCAGGATCAGCTCGTTGCCGCCGGAAATTTCCTCCCACACGGTCTTCTTGCCGTCGAGCGCATCGCGCGACTGGTCGACATAGCCGAGATGCACGGTCTCGCCGATCGTGATGGTCCCAGCGTCCGGCTTCTCCTGGCCGGTGATCATCCTGAACAGCGTGGTCTTGCCGGCGCCGTTGGGGCCGATCACGCCGACGATGCCGCCGGGCGGCAGCTTGAAGGTTAGATTGTCGATCAGGAGACGATCGCCGAACCCTTTGCTGAGCCCATCGAAATCGACCACGTTGGCGCCGAGCCGCTCGGCAACGGGAATGATGATCTGCGCGGTCTGGGCCTGCTTTTCGCTCGCCTTCTTGAGCAGTTCCTCATAGCGCTGGTAGCGCGCCTTGGACTTGGCCTGGCGCGCTTTCGGCGAGGACGCGACCCATTCCTGCTCGCGGGCCAGCGTCTTCTGGTGCGCGGCGTCCTCGCGTCCCTCCTGCTCCAGACGCTTCTGCTTCTGCACCAGCCAGGACGAGTAATTGCCCTCATAGGGAATGCCGCGGCCGCGGTCGAGCTCGAGGATCCACCCCGTGACATTGTCGAGGAAGTAGCGGTCGTGGGTGACGATCAGGATCGCGCCGGGATAGTTGCGCAAATGGCCTTCCAGCCACGACACCGACTCGGCGTCGAGATGGTTGGTCGGTTCGTCCAGCAGCAGGAGTTCGGGCTGGTCGAGCAGCAGCTTGCAGAGCGCGACGCGGCGGCGCTCGCCGCCGGAGAGCTTGGTGACGTCGGCATCGTCGGGCGGGCAGCGCAGCGCGTCCATGGCCTGGTCGACCTTGCTGTCGAGATCCCAGAGGCCCTGGGCCTCGATCTCGTCCTGCAGCTTGGTCATCTCGTCGGCGGTCTCTTCCGAGTAGTTGACCGCAAGCTCGTTGTAGCGGTCGAGGATCGCCTTCTTCTTGGCGACGCCCTGCATGACGTTCTCGCGCACCGAGAGCGCGGGGTCGAGCTGCGGCTCCTGCTCGAGATAGCCGACGCGGGCGCCCTCGGCGACCCAGGCCTCGCCGGTGTATTCCTTGTCGAGGCCGGCCATGATCCTGAGC
The DNA here is from genome assembly GCF_042019905.1 of Bradyrhizobium dasycarpum. Lineage (NCBI taxonomy): Bacteria > Pseudomonadati > Pseudomonadota > Alphaproteobacteria > Hyphomicrobiales > Nitrobacteraceae > Bradyrhizobium > Bradyrhizobium dasycarpum. The sequence continues at coordinate 6,393,754 of NZ_CP169574.1, read as the reverse complement.
AGGGTCGACTTGCCCGAGCCGTTGACGCCGAGCACGCCGATCTTGGCGTCCGGGTAGAACGACAGATGGATGTTATCGAGCACCTTGCGGGTCGGGTAGCTCTTGGTCAGGCCCTGCATGAAGTAGATGAACTGGCGCGCCATCGGTCCCGAAAACCTTCGATTTGAGGAAATTTGCTTTGCCAGCGATGTAGCGAGCCCGTCCCAAAAGGGCAACGTTTTCCGTCCGTTCACCACGGGTGATTACGGACCGGACACCATCCGGCCACCGATCCGGACAATTGAAACCATCTTTTAATAAATCAGGCCGAAAGCTCGGTTTCGCGCGCGGAAACAGCGCCACCGCTCAGAACGAACGGGAGCACAGCGAGGCCGCATCATGGCTCTGATCGAGACCCATTCTCTTCCTGTTCCGGCAGAAGCCGGCCACGTCTCCGACTTCGCCTCGGAGATCAGGGGATTCTGGAAGCGCTTCTTCGCCACCGCCTTCAATCCCTACCGGCCCGAGCTGCACTACATGCGCGGCCCCGGACCCGCCTGGCGCGCCAAGCACGGCATGGATGCGCCGTTCCGCCTGAAGCCCCGCGACCTCTAAAGCCCGCCCTGCTGTCGGATTCTTGAAGACGCAGACGGCTTGCGCGCTGCTGCGATTGCGCGCAACCATGGCCCGGTCCGACGATGGCGCACGTCCAGCGCCCTCACCCCTCGCCATGGATGAACGCTGATGAGCCGGCTGCGCTGTGCAATTCTCGACGATTATTTCAACCTCGCGCTCGACGTCGCCGACTGGCAGAGACTGTCCGACCGCATCGACGTCACCGTGTTCAGTCACCCCTTCGCTTCGGAGCAGGCCGCGGCCAGCGCGCTGGCCGACTTCGAGATCATCTGCGCGATGCGCGAGCGCACCGCTTTCCCCAAGAGCCTGTTCGAGAGCTTGCCGAAGCTGAAGCTGCTCTTGACCTCCGGCATGCGCAACGCCGCGATCGACATGGAAGCTGCGAAGGCGCGCGGCATCGCCGTCGGCGGCACGCAATATTCCCGCGATCCCACCGCGCCGCTGGCCATGGGCCTGATCCTGGAGTTGACCCGCGGCATTGGCCGCGAGAATGCGCGCATGCATGCCGGCGAGCCCTGGCAGACCTTTGCCGGCGTCGAGATCGAGGGTATGACGCTCGGAATCGTCGGGCTCGGCAAGCTCGGCAGCAAGATGGCCGGGATCGCCAAGGCGTTCGGGATGAACGTGATCGCCTGGAGCCCGAACCTGACGCCGGAGAAATGCGCGGGCGCCGGCGTCGGCTACGCCACCAAGGAGGAGCTGTTCGCCAGGGCCGACATCGTCACCATCCATGTCGTGCTGAGCGAGCGCTCGCGCGGTCTCGTCAGCCGCGACGACCTGGCCCGGATGAAGCCGACGGCATTCCTCGTCAACACCGCGCGCGGGCCGATCGTGGACGAGCAGGCGCTGCTCGAGGCGTTGCAGCAGCGCAGGATCGCAGGCGCCGGCCTGGACGTGTTCTCGGTCGAGCCGCTGCCGGTCGAGCATCCCTTCCGCAAGCTCGACAATCTCGTGCTGACGCCGCATCTCGGCTACGCCACCAAGGATGGTCTTGGCATCCATTACGGCCAGATGGTCGAGGCGATCGACGTCTTCACCAAAGGCAGCGAGCTGCCGCGCAAGCTGGCCTGAAACGATGAAGGGCGTGCCGATGGCACGCCCTTCGCTCTATCAGATTTCGTGGAGCGCTTAGCGCACGGTCACCGGCGCGGGCAGCGGCGGCACCACCGTCGGCTGCGTCCCGGGGACGGGCCCAGCCTGGGCGGACATCGGAGCCGGACCGGCAGCAGCACCGGATGCCGGCGCGGCGGACGCGGTCGCCGTTCCCGGCGGTGGGCCGCCCGGCATCACGACCACGCGGGTGCCGACCTTGACGCGATCGAACAGGTCGGAGACGTCCTCGTTCAGCATGCCGATACAGCCCGACGAGACGAACTTGCCGATGGTCGAGGGCTGGTTGGTGCCGTGGATGCGGTACACCGTCGAGCCGAGATACATCGCGCGGGCGCCGAGCGGATTGCCGGGGCCGCCGGCCATGAAGCGCGGCAGGTAGGGCTGGCGCTCGATCATCTCGGTCGGCGGATGCCAATCCGGCCACTCGGCCTTGCGGGTGATCTTCTGCACGCCGGTCCAGGTGAAGCCGTCGCGGCCGACGCGCACGCCGTAGCGGATCGCCCGGCCATTGCCGAGCACGTAGTAGAGATAGGTGTTCGGCGTATCGACCACGAGCGTGCCGGCCGGCTCCTTGGTCTGGAACGAAACCTCCTGGCGGCGCAGGTTCGGCGGCAGTTGCACCGGCGCAGCATCGGGCTGTTCCTCGGGCGGCAGCGCGGCCAACGTGATCGGCCTGCCATCGGCGCCGACGGGCGGCTGGCCGGCCTGGACCGTTCCGGTCGCGGCGGGACCGCCGACGGCCTCCGGCGGACGCAGGCCGTCATTGGCAGGCGCCTGCTGGGGAGGACGATCGGCATAAATCACCGCCGGCGGACCGGCGGGGCGGCCATAGCGCGGATCGTCGGGCGACATCACCGGGCCCTGCGGCGGCGCGGCCGAATAGACCGATGGAGCGCCTGCCGGACGGCCATAACGCGGATCGTCCGGCGACATCACCGGCCCCTGAGGCGGGGCTGCCGAGTAGACCGGGGGCGTGCCGAGCGGGCGGCCATAGCGCGGATCGTCAGCCGGGCCAGGCGGCGGCAATGATGCGTGCGGCAGCCCGTCGTCGTCATCGTCCAGCGCATCGAAATTCGGCGTGCGATCACCGGGGCGATACTCCGACGGTGCGCCGTAGGCCGGCACCTGCTGGACCGGATAGCTCTGAGCCTGAGCGAGCGAGGTTCCGGCCGCAGCGACCGTTGCGGCAGCGCATATCGTCAGAAAATGTTTGATCATCATCGCTCTTGTATAGTCCCCAAGCCCGATCGGACCGTTAACGGCCAGATGACGGAAGATAGCGGCACATTCAAGACATATCAGGCTCATTTGAGCCGGATTTGCCGTTTTGTGATCCGCAAGACTACCGTTGCGCCGTTGCATCACGGGGCGGAAATCGCATTGCGCCGCGGATTGCCCGACAGGTCGGCTCCGAATTTAACGGAACGGGTCGGAATCGTTGCGGTATGTTCGAATCAGCCTGATTCGCCGCCGATTTGAGCTCCGATCCCCGCGCGGCGAACGCGGCAAACAGTACCGTCACCGCGTTCAGATGGCTCATGGGCCCTGGCACCCCACGCCGCCGGGGCGGAAATTCGCAATCCTTCGATGCTTCCCGGCTTTCGCTTCCTGTTTGCCGCGATCCTGCTGTCAACCTCCATCCTGGTGTTCGGCCTGGGCGCGGCCGCGCTGCTGCGCGCAAGCCACGAGCAGTATGTCAGCAACCCCTCCTGGCGGAACGGCCCGCAGGAGCAGATGTTCGCGCGGGCTTCCGAGCCGGCCCCGCCGGTGCTCGCAATCCTCCGCGCCGAGCCGGAGGTCGCGGCCGACCCCGAGCCGTCGTTGCGCGACCGGGTGCCAACCATTGGACTGCCGGCAACCGAGCCCGAGCCGGAGCAGGTCGCCGCGCTGACCGAGGCTGACGTCCCGGCCCAGGTCGCTGCGCCCGCCACGGACGCTGCGGCCATCGAGCCGGCCGCGTCCGAGACGACGACGGAAGCCGCTGCGCCGGCTCCCGCCGACACGCTCACCCCAGCCGACGCCACCGCGTCGATTCCGGACGCCAAGCTGGACGCCAAGCCTGACGGTCAGCCTGCCGCCGCCGCAACCGCCAGCGAGCCGGCACCGGTCGATCCCCATGCCGCCCCCGCCTCCTCGGCGCCCGAGGTCGCTTCGGGGAAGCTGGCCGCGCTGAACGATCCGGCGACGACGGCCGTGAAGGATGCGCCGGCGAAGGCCAAGGTCGAGAGCAAGGTCGAGAGCAAGCCCGACGACAAGGCGACCAAGCGCAAGGCGAAGATGAAGGCGAAGAAGCGGCAGCGCGTGGTGCGGCGGCCGCCGCCTCAGCAATTGCAGCAGCAGCTCGATCCGTTCGGCCAGCAGCAGCAGCCGGCCTTCGCGACGACGACCGCGCGCACGCGCTGACGCGCCCTCCTTCGACCAAGCGATCGTTTCGAAGCGATCGTCAAGCCCGGCCATGACGATGTGGAAATGGCAAGGCTAGGCCGGACCGGTCGCGATGGCCGGGCCGCCCTCCTGGCCCCATTCCGACCAGGAGCCGTCATAGAGCGCGGTGTCGGTGATCCCGAGGCGGTAGAGCGCGAGCGTCAGCACGCCGGCGGAGACGCCGGAGCCGCAGCTGGTGACGATCGGCGCATCGAGCCTGACGCCGGCCTTGGTGAAGGCAGCGCGCAGATCCTCGAGCGGCTTCATCGTGCCGGTCGCGGCGTCGAACAGCAGATTATACGGCACGTTGCGGGCGCCGGGGATGTGGCCGGAGCGGATGCCCGGACGCGGCTCGGGCGCGCGGCCCTCGAAACGGTCGGCGGCGCGGGCGTCGATCACCTGCTCGGCGCGGCTTTCGACATTGGCGATCAGCTGCTGCATGCTGCGCACGCGCTTCGGGTCAAAGCTCGCCTTGAACGTTGCCGGCTTCGGCTTCACCTCGCCGCTCTCCACGGGGCGGCCCTCGGCCCGCCATTTCTTCAGGCCGCCGTTGAGAATGCGCACGTTGTCGTGGCCGAACGCCAGGAACATCCACCACGCCCGCGGCGCGGCGACCCAGCCGCCGGCATCGTAGAGCACGACGGTGTCGGCGTTCGAGATGCCGAGATTGCCGACGTCGCGGCCGAACTGCTCGGCGCTCGGATACATGTGCGGCAGCGGGTTGGAATGGTCCGACACCGCATCGACGTCGAAGAACGCAGCGCCCGGCAGATGCGCTGCCAGATAATCGTCCTTCGGCAGCGGCAGCACGCCCGGCAGTTTGAAGCTGGCATCGAGGATCTTGACGTTGGCATCGCCGATATGAGCGGCGAGCCATTCGGTGGAGACGAGGGGGTCGATGGTCATCGGTGCTTCCTTGTGGTCATTCCGGGGCGCCCGCAGGGCGAACCCGGAATCCATCGTGCGGCTGAGTCAGTGGATGAATGGATTCCGGGTTCACGCTTCGCGTGCCCCGGAATGACGAAGGGAGAGACCTAGCCCTTCTTCTTCGGCTCCCACTTCTCGACCGGACCGCCGGCATCGCGCCAGGCGGCGTAGCCGCCGGCGATGTGGGCGACGGGCTTCAGGCCCATGTCCTGCGCGGTCTTGGCGGCGAGCGCGGAGCGCAGGCCGCCGGCGCAGTGGAACACGAATTTCTTGTCCTCCTGGAAGATCGGCTTGGCGTAGGGGCTCTGCGGATCGATCCAGAATTCGAGCATGCCGCGGGTGCAGGCGAAGGCGCCGGGGATACGGCCGTCGCGCTCGATCTCGCGGGGGTCGCGGATGTCGACGATGACGACGTCGCCGTTCTTGGAGATCTCGATGGCGTCCTTGGCGGTGAGCGTCTCGATCTCGGCATTGGCCTCGTCGATCAGCGCCTTGATGCCGCGGGTGATGTTTTGGGGCATGGGTCTTCCCTTCTTTTCTCCGTCGTTCCGGGGCGATGCGCAGCATCGAACCCGGAACCTCGATCGTCACACTCCATCTCGAGATTCCGGATCGGCCGCTTTGCGGCCGTCCGGAATGACGGTGGATGGAGCTAGTGCGTCAATTCCTTCATCGCAGCTTCCAGCCCCTCGATCGTGATCGGATACATTCGGCCCGCGAAGATGCGCTTGATGATGGTGGTGGATTCCGAATAATCCCAGTGCTTCTGCTGCACCGGGTTCAGCCACACCGCATGCGGATAGGTGCGGATGATGCGGTTGAGCCAGACCGAACCCGGCTCCTCGTTGACGTGCTCGACCGAGCCGCCGGGCACCATGATCTCGTAAGGGCTCATCGAGGCGTCGCCGACGAACACGATCTTGTAGTCGTGCGGGTATTTGTGCAGCACGTCCCAGGTCGGCGTGCGGTCGGTGAAGCGGCGCTTGTTCTGCTTCCACACGCCTTCATACAGGCAGTTGTGGAAGTAGAAATATTCCATGTGCTTGAACTCGCTCTTCGCCGCCGAGAACAGCTCCTCGACCTGCTCGATATGCATGTCCATGGAGCCGCCGATGTCGAAGAACACCAGGAGCTTGACTGCATTGCGCCGCTCGGGGCGCATGTGCACGTCGAGATAGCCATGATTGGCGGTCTCGCGGATGGTGGTGTCGAGATCGAGCTCGTCGGGCGCGCCGGTGCGCGCGAACTTGCGCAGTCGGCGCAGCGCCACCTTGATGTTGCGGATGCCGAGCTCGACATTGCCGTCGAGGTCCTTGAACTCGCGCTTGTCCCACACCTTCACGGCGCGGTTGTTGCGGTTCTTCTCCTGGCCGATGCGCACGCCCTCGGGATTGTAGCCGTGCGCGCCGAACGGCGAGGTGCCTGCCGTGCCGATCCACTTCGAGCCGCCCTGGTGGCGGCCCTTCTGCTCCTCCAGCCGCTTCTTCAAGGTCTCCATGAGCTTGTCCCAGCCCATGGCCTCGATCTGCTTCTTCTCTTCTTCCGTCAGGTATTTCTCGGCGAGCTTCTTCAGCCATTCCTCGGGGATCTCGGCCTTCTCCATGGCGTCGAGGAGGTTTTCCAGCCCCTTGAACACCGTGCCGAAGACGCGGTCGAACTTGTCGAGATTGCGCTCGTCCTTCACCAGCGAGGCGCGCGACAGGTAATAGAAGTTCTCGACCGAGTAGTCCGCAAGGTCGGCGTCGAGCGCCTCCACCAGCGTGAGGTATTCGCGCAGTGTCACAGGGACCTGCGCGTCGCGCAGAGAGGTGAAGAATTGCAGGAACATGGGTGACAGATTGCCCGTCGGGGGGCGAACGTCAAGGGGCGGAGGCTGCCGCTGAGCGCTGGACCCGGATGCTTTTTGCTCTAGAATTGGCGCCTCACGGGGTTGTCTTGGGGACGTATGCAATGGGAATTCTCGCAGCGCTCATCATCGGCGCGATCGCAGGCTGGCTTGCGGGCAAGATTGTCCACGGGGCGGGATTTGGGCTGATCGGCAACATCGTCGTCGGCATCATCGGCGCGCTGGTTGCGAGCTGGGTGCTGCCCCAGCTGCACATCCAGCTCGCCACCGGCACGGTCGGCGCGATCGTGGACGCCACCATCGGCGCGGTGATTGTGCTCGTCATCCTTTCGCTGATAAAACGGGTCTGAAAGCCTGACCGAACCAGGAACGGCCGCCATGTGCGGCCGTTCGCTTGTCGTGACCAAGGCAGCGAAATTGGCACTGCCTCACGACGACGACCAACAAGGACGCGCGATGAAATTTACCGGCACCAAGGACTATGTTGCGACGGACGATCTCAAGGTCGCCGTCAACGCCTCGATCGTGCTGGAGCGCCCGCTCCTCATCAAGGGCGAGCCCGGCACCGGCAAGACGGTGCTGGCGGAGGAAGTGGCGAAGGCGCTGAACGCGCCGCTTCTGACCTGGCACATCAAGTCCACCACCAAGGCGCAGCAGGGTCTCTACGAATACGACGCGGTGTCGCGTCTGCGCGACAGCCAGCTGGGCGATGCCCGCGTGTCCGACATCAGGAACTACATCAAGCGCGGCAAGCTGTGGGAGGCGTTCAGCGCCGAGCAGCGCCCGGTGCTCCTGATCGACGAGATCGACAAGGCCGACATCGAATTCCCCAACGACCTCTTGCTCGAGCTCGACCGCATGGAATTCCATGTCTACGAGACCGGCGAGACGATCAAGGCCAAGCAGCGCCCGATCATGATGATCACCTCCAACAACGAGAAGGAGCTGCCCGACGCGTTCCTGCGCCGCTGCTTCTTCCACTACATCAAGTTCCCCGACGCCGACACGATGGCCCGCATCGTCGACGTGCACTTCCCCGGCATCAAGAAGCGCCTGGTCGAGGAAGCCCTGCGCATCTTCTTCGAGGTGCGCGAGGTGCCCGGCCTGAAGAAGAAGCCGTCGACCTCGGAGCTGCTGGACTGGCTCAAGCTGCTGCTCAACGAGGACATGAGCGTCGAGCAACTGCGCGAGCGCGATCCGCGCAAGCTGATCCCGCCGCTGCACGGTGCGCTGCTCAAGAACGAGCAGGACGTGCATTTGTTCGAGCGGCTGGCGTTCTTGAGCCGACGGGAAGTGTGAGGCGAGCCTTGTCCCGGACGCCCTGCCGCGTGCAACGCTGCTGCGCAGAGCCGGGACGCACGCCGCAAGGCTTGCTCTGAGATGTTGCTCGAAGACATGGGCCCCGGCTCTGCAGCGCACCGCAAGGGCGCTGCGCTGCGTCCGGGGCACGCGAGCGGAGTTCGGCGCGAGCCTGCCTCCAAACCGTCATTGGGAGCATCGGCGTCAGTCGACGTGCACTCGTAGGATGGGTAGAGCGGAGCAAAACCCATCGCACATCCACCTCGCGGAAACATGATGGGTTTCGCTCCGCTCTACCCATCCTACGACGACATTGGCTCGCAGACACACCTTCGCAGCCTCGCGGCGCATCTCGCCCGAGCTTTGCTTCAGTCCTCGCCCCAAAATGAAGAGGGCGCAGGGAAGGCCGGGCGCCGACGGGCACCCGCGGTCTGCCGCGCGAAAAGCACACGCGAAAAAGACCGCACAGCAGCATACAGGTGTCGCCGAACGCTCGGCCTTCCCTGCGCGATGGTCGGACGGCTTATGCCGTGCTCTCCCGGGAGCCGAACTTTCCTTCTGGCCTCCCTCGCCCCGCGAATTGGATGATGCCGTCTGCCCGGTTGGGCTCGCGCGCATCTTCGCAAGAGGCTTGACCGTAGCAACGACGGGGCCAGGACCACACGGTTTTGCCGTACGCAGCTCATCCGGCTTCGCCAAGAGGCTTCGCCGGACTTCGGCGCCGTTCGTCTCCACGCGGCCGCGGACTCACAGGGGGCTACCCCGCCCTGCCCGCACCTCTCGTGCCGACGCTGCCGCGTCCACCGCAACCCGGCCCGCGTTTCGAACGACTCGCGAACCGCCCCTCTTCGTGGGCCGGGCTGCGTCGATCTATGCCGCAATTCCGAATTTCGGTAAAGTGGAATATTTTTGCGAAGAGGGGTTGACTGCCGAGCGACACAGCAAGCTTGTCGGGTGGGCAAAGGCGCACTTGCGCCGTGCCCACCACCTCTACAACATCGCAACAGAAGCGTGGGCACGCTTCCGCCGCCGCTCTCCGAGCTATGGCGGACAAGTCGCTTTGCCCACCCTAGGATACTCGCAAGCCTTGCGAGCGAACGCGTGTCCCGGACGCGCTGCAGCAATTAGTAGGATGGGTAGAGCGCAGCGAAACCCATCGTGCTTCAGCGATTGCCGCACGATGATGGGTTTCGCTGCGCTCTACCCATCCTACAGATCATCGCATCAACTCGGCTCCCCGAAGTCGGCGCTGCGCCCTAACTTTGAGAGATCGCCAGCCCAGTCTGCCGGATAGATGCCAAGCGTCACGTGGCGGTGGAACGACGAGCGACCCCAATCGCACACCCGTTTGACGAGGCCATGCTTGACCGGGTTGATGTGCACGTAGTCGATGTGCCGGGCATAATCCTCCTCGTTCCGGATGGTGTGCTCCCAATAGCGGCGCTGCCAGATGCCGCGCTCCCCTCTGGCGGCGCGGCTGGCCGACACCGGCTCGCTTGTTGCGAGACTGCGGGAGAAAGCGGATTTGATTTGTCGCCAGCGCGTTGCAAAATCGGCATCTCCGTCCGGCATCGTCCAGACGGTGTGAAGATGCTCCGGCAGGATCACAATCACATCGATCGTGAAGGGATGCCGTCGACGGATCTCGCGAAAGGCCGCGCGCAACAGGTCGATATTCGCCGTCAGAAGCGATTGTCGACGGTCGGCGAGATTGACCGTGAAGAAGAAGCTTCCGCCCGGAACGAAGTTGCGCCGATAGGAGGTCATGCCTCATCATGGCACAACCTCGGATAGACGTCATCGCTCTTGTAGGATGGGTAGAGCGCAGCGAAACCCATCGTGCTTCAGCGATTGCCGCACGATGATGGGTTTCGCTGCGCTCTACCCACCCTACGAAAGCTCACGCCACCGCCGTATCCGGAATCCGTGCGGCTTCCATCGGGGCCTTGCCGCGGATCAGGTCCGAGGCGCGGTCGGCGATCATCATCGTGGACGCATTCAAATTCGCCGAGATCATGCGCGGCATCACCGAGGCGTCGATGACACGCAGGCCTTCGAGGCCGTGGACGCGGAGCTGATCGTCGACCACCGCCCAGGTCGAGTCCGCCGGGCCCATGCGGCAGGTGCAGCCGGGGTGGAAGGTGGTGGTGCCGCGCTGGGTCGCGGCGTGCAGGAATTCGTCGTCGGTGTTGACGTTGGGGCCGGGGAAATCCTCGTAGGCGTAATAGGGCGACAGCGGCGCGGACTTCAGAAGCCTGCGCGCCAGCTTCATGCCGCCGACGATGACGCGGCGGTCGAGCTCGGCGTCGAGATAATTGGTCTGGATGATCGGCGGCGCGAACGGATCTGAGGAGCGAATGCGGACATAGCCGCGGCTCTCCGGGCGCTGCTGCCAGGAAGCCACCGTCATGCCGGGCTCGTCCTCGAGCTGGCCCTGGACGCCTTCCTTGTAGGACGCCGGCGTGAAGGTGAGCTGGAGGTCGGAGCTCTCCGCGCTCTCGCCGGAGTGCCAGAAGCAATAGACCATGGTCGGCGACAGTGACAGCAGGCCGCGGCGCGCGGTCGCCCATTTCAGCGCCTCGATCCACAGCGAGAGGCCGCGGCGGAGCTCGTTGATGGTCTTGATGTCCTTGACGCGCGCCACCGTGCGCGGCGCGTAATGATCCTGCAGGCCCTCGCCGACCGGCAGCGCGTGACGCACGGCGATGCCGTGCTGCTGCAGCAGGTCGGGCGAGCCGATGCCGGAGAGCTGCAGGAGCTGCGGCGAATTATAGGTGCCGCCGGACAGGATCACCTCCTTGTTGGCACGCACCTCCACCGGCGTGCCGCCGCGACCGCCCTTCATGTAGCGAACGCCGACGGCGCGCTTGCCCTCGAAGATGATCTCGGTCGCATGCGCATGGGTGTGCACATGCACGTTCGGCCGCTTCATCGCCGGCTTCAGGAACGCGGTCGCACCGGAGACACGCAGGCCCCTCTCGATGGTGCGCTGGCAGTAGGAGACGCCTTCCTGGCTCTTGCCGTTGTAGTCTGGATTGCGGGGAATGCCGAGCGAGACCGCGCCTTCCATGAAGGCTTCGCAGAGCGGATCGCGCCAGTCCATGGTGGTGACGGTGAGGCTGCCCTCGCGGCCGCGATAGATGTCCTCACCCTCGCCGACGCGCTTCTCCAGCCGGCGGAAGTAGGGCAGCACGTCGGCATAGCCCCAGCCGCGATTGCCCATCTGCGCCCAGGTGTCGAAATCCATGCGCTGGCCGCGATTGTAGATGTGGCCGTTGATCGAGGACGAGCCGCCGAGCGTCTTGCCGCGCGGCGCATAGATGCTGCGCCCCCGGTCCAGGGCCCCGGCTCCTGCTGGTAGGCCCAGTTGATGCTCTTCATGTGGAAGGTCTTGATGAAACCCGCCGGCAGATGGATGTAGGGATGCCAGTCGGACGGCCCGGCTTCCAGCACGCAGACGCTGGTGTTCGGGTCCTCGCTGAGGCGGCTGGTGAGCACGCAGCCGGCGGAGCCCGCGCCGATGATCACATAATCGAATCTGTCCATGGTCCCTCGGCCGCCCCTAGCGCGGCTTGTCATTGAGCTGGAATTCCAGATGCGCCTGCACCGTCGGCCATTCGGCGGCGGTGATGCTGTAAACGACGGTGTCGCGCAAGGTGCCGTTCGGCGCGATCTGGTGGCTGCGCAGGATACCGTCCTGCTTTGCGCCCAGTCGCTCGATGGCGCGGCGGCTCTGGTGGTTGAAGAAATGGGTGCGGAACTCGACCGCGATGCAGCTCAGCGCCTCGAAGGCGTGCCGCAGCAGCAGCAGCTTGCATTGCGTGTTGAGCGGGCCGCGCTGCGCGCTCTTGCCATACCAGGTCGAGCCGATCTCGACGCGGCGGTTGGCGGCATCGATGTTCATATAGGTGGTCATGCCGACGATGTTGCCGGCGGCATCGAAGACCGTGAAGGGCAGCATCGAGCCCGCGGCCTGCAGGGAGAGGCGGCGGTCGATCTCCTTGCCCATGTTCTCAGGCAGCGGGATCGCCGTGTACCAGAGCTTCGAGAGCTCGCCGTCCTTGACGGCCTCGACCAGCCCCTCGCGATGCTGATGCGACAGCGGCTCCAGACGGGCGTGCTGTCCGCGCAGGGTGATGGGATCGGGCCAGGGCATTCTATCGTTCCTCATGATTGTCATTCCGGGATGGTCCGAAGACCAGACCCGGAATCTCGAGATCCAGGTTCGGCTCTCCGAGCCGCCCCGGGATGACAATCGCGTTTTACGCGATTGTCACTTGTTCAAGAAATTCAACGGCAATCCGCTGCGCGGCCAGTCCATGGCGACCAGCTCGCCCTTGCCTGACAGCGTGATGTAGGCGGTCTTCAGCTCGGGGCCGCCGAAGGCGATGTTGGTGGTGACGCGGTCGCCGGTCGGGACCTGCTCCACCAGCGTGCCGTCGGGTGCAATCACCGAGATGCAGCCGGACACGAGCGTGGCGACGCAGACATTGCCGCCGGCCTCCACCGCGAGCGAGTCGAACATCTGGTAGCCGCCGAGGCCGCAGATCGGCTTGCCCCGCTCGCCGCGATAGATCACGTCGCGCGGCTTCAGCGTGCCGGGCGCGGAGAGCTCGTAGGCCCACAGCCGGCCGGTCGGCGTCTCCGCGATGTAGACGGTATTCTCATCCGGCGACAGCCCGATGCCGTTCGCCGGCAGGATGCCGTGCACGATCTCGACGAGCTCGGTCATGCCGGGCTTGAGATAATACATGCCGCCGACGTCCATCTCGCGCGCACGGCGCTTGCCGAGATCGGAGAACCACAGGCCGCCCTGCTTGTCGAACACCAGGTCGTTCGGCCCGCGCAGATCGTGCGCGCCGCATTTGGTCACGACGGTCTCGATCTTGCCCGTGTGCAAATCGACCCGCTGGATCGAGCCGCCGAGATAGTCGTCCGGCTGCGGGCCCGGCATGATCATGTTGCGGGTCGGGATCCAGGAGAAACCGCCATTGTTGCAGATATAGATCTTGCCGTCGGGGCCGAGCGCGGCGCCGTTCGGGCCGCCGGGAATCTTCGCGACGATCTCCTTGCGGCCGTCGGGGTACACGCGGGTCAGGCGCTGGCCGCGAATTTCCACCAGCACCACCGAGCCGTCCGGCATCACGACCGGCCCTTCGGGAAATTCGAGGTCGGCGGCGAGAACGCGGACGTCAGGCATTGTGAGACCCTCCCGGCTTGTTATGACCTGCACGGGATGTCCGGCACGGCTCCGCACGCAAGCTTTGCCTGCGGTTATGACAAAGTCGCTGCGGCTTGCCAAGCAAGCGGGACGGTATGCCAGCGTTGCGGAAGCTCTATTCCCTCACCGGCACCCAGATCTCGAAGCCGCCATTGCCGGTTACGGGATCGAAGGCCTCGCCGTAGCGCTCGAAATTCGGCGCATCCGCAGCCTCGAGACCCGATGCCGGCAGCCACTGATTCCAGATCGTGTTGACGGTGCGGCGGACCGAGGCGATATGATCGGCATGGGTGAACACCGCATAACGCTGCCCGGGAATGCGGATGCGGGCGAAGCGTCGCGGCAGGTCGGAGAAATCGGCGACCTCGACGCCGGCGATGTAGTCGAAATTGCCGGCATCGTCGCCATTGCAGCAGACGCCGTAAGCGACTCGATCTCTCCCTTGGCCGACACATGCAGGAAGGTCCGCAACCTCCTGATGGAAGCGCCGCCACAGGCCCGGGATCATGGCGCCATTATCGCAGGAGATGCGCTCGGCGGGACCGGCGACGAGGAAGGCCTTTGCGGTTTCGAAACGCGGCGGGGCGAGATGGTCGAGCATGGTGGAATCCATTAGGATCGGCTCCTGAAGCTTGAGGTGGCTGACGCACGTCGCCGCCCTCACCGCTTCGGGCGTGGCGCCGAACTGGTCGCGGAACGCGCGGGTGAATGCTTCGTGCGAGCCGTATTCCGCCTCCAGCGCCAGCGACAGGATGTCGGGCGCGCCGTTCGCAAGACTGCGCGCGGCCTCTGTCAGCCGGCGCGCGCGCACGTAACGGATCACCGGAAGACCCGTGGCTGCGGCAAACGCACGCACGATGTGGAACCGCGACACGCCCGAGACCGCAGCGATGTCGTCCAGCGTCATCGGCTCGGCCAGATGGCTCTCGATATACCAGAGCGCGCGCTGCGCTGGATTCATGGCGGCTAACCCTCGTTCGAAGCGCGGCGATCATGCGCAGGCCATCGGCCGTTTCGCTTGATCGGCATTGCTGTCCCGGCATGAGGATAGACCGGGAATCGCCACTGGCAACGCCCGGCGGTTCACGGCTACATTCCCGGAAGAACCGCTCAGCAGAAAGCACGGAGGAACCGCGTCATGGAGATCACCGATGTGCAGGCGCACCATATCCGCATTCCCTATGACGCGGGTGTCGCGAGCTTCCGCCAGGGCGCCTCGGCGATCACGGCCCTCGATATGGTGCTGGTCGAGGTCTCGACCGACGCAGGACTGACCGGCTGGGGCGATGCCTTCGCCTATGTCTGCCCGCGCACCACGCGCAGCGCGGTCGAGGAGATGATCGCGCCGCAGGCCCGCGGGCTCAAGGTGCCCGATGCCGCCGGCATCCCCGCCGCCATGGAGCAGATCCAGCGCAATCTGCATCTGTTCGGCCGCTACGGCATCACCATGTTCGCGATCTCCGGCCTCGACATCGCGCTGTGGGACCTTGCCGCCAAGATCGAGGGCGTGCCGGTGCATCGCCTGCTCGGCGAGACCAGGCGCACGGCCATTCCGGCTTACGCGAGCCTGCTGCGGATCGGTACGCCCGACAACATCGCCGCCGAATGCCGCAAGGCGCTCGCGCTCGGCTATGGCGCGATCAAGCTGCACGAGACCACGGCGCCTGCGGTGTTCGCCGCACGCGAGGCGATCGGGCCCGGCATTCCGCTGATGGTCGACATGAACTGCCCGCTCACGGCCGCGCAGGCGATCGCGTTTGCGCAGACGTGCCGCGACGCGCGGCCGATGTTCCTGGAGGAGCCGGTCTGGCCGCCGGAAGACTTTGCCGCGCTGGCCGAAGTCCGCAGCAAAGGCGGGCTCGACATCGCCGCCGGCGAGAATGCCTGCACGGAGTATCAATTCGGCCAGATGATGGAGGCGGGTGCGGTGAGCCACGCCCAGCCGTCGGTGACCAAGGTCGGCGGCATCACGGAATTTGTGAAGGTCGCCGCGCTCGCCGATCGGCTCGGGGCGAAGATCGTGCCGCACTCACCTTATTTCGGCCCCGGCCTGCTCGCGACGCTGCATCTGCTGGCGACACGCGACGACGGGCTGGTCGAGATATTTCATCTCAAGCGCGAGGCCTGCCTCTGGGGCGGCCGCGCCGATGCCGATGCCACCGGCCACGTCGCGGTGCCCTCGGGACCCGGGCTCGGTTATGAGCCCGACCCCGGCGTGATGGAGCGCTATCGCGTGAGGTGACCGGCAGGTCTATTTCGTGGCGTCCTTGGCCGGCGGCGCGTCCTGCTTCTTCTTGGGATCCTCGGCCGTCTTCGCCTGGGCAGCCTGAAGGTCGCCAAGCGTCTTCTGCAGGCCGGCGAGATTCGTCTTCAGCGCGTCGATCTGGCGGTTGGCCGCATCGAGCTTCTGCTGATGATCGAGATTGAGCTTGGTGATCGTCTTCTGCAGGAAGTCGATATTGCTCTGCAGACAGGAGGTGCGCCGCTCCATGGTCTTCTCGACCGTGCAGATCTCGATGCCGGGCACGTCCTGCGCGTGCACTGGCGCATGCGCCAGCGTTGCGAGCAGCAATATCGCGAAACAAAAGCCGGCGCTTCGAAGCAGCATGAAGGGTTCCTCGTCCGATCGATCACGGCAATGTGCGCTGTTTGCGCACAGCCGGTAAAGGCTACCACACTCGTACCGCATTCTCGCGTTGAGCTTGCGCCGTTCCCTCGGACGGGGAACGATGATCCGCACGCGGAGGAAGTGGGCGCTCGTTCCGCGGCTTTGTTTAGGGGAGATTTTCGGAATGGCAACGCGCGATAGACGACTGGCGGAATTCGACGGCGCCGGAGAACCGCCGCCGGGCCTGGCGCTTGAAGTCCTGTGCGAGGACCACAGCGGAACGTATCAATTGCCGTTCGCCTGCCGCTATGTCGAGGGACGCTGGCAGAACCACGAAGCCGGCATCGCGGTCGAAGCCACCGTGATCGGCTGGCGCCTGCCGCGCGTGAAGCAGCGCGGGGCCGCCTGAAGCCCCATATCTGTTCCATAATGCAACGGCGCCGCGCTCCGTCTTAACGAACGGAACGCGGCCCGAACGAATCGCGCCCGAATCAGCCGAATGGCGGTGTACGCAGCTGTTCACGGCTAGATGTCGATGCGGCCCGGGCTGGTGCGTACAATATCTGTGCGGCGCGGCGAACGGCCCCGGCCGCGCGAAGCGCCAAAGGTTAACCCTGGCAAGGGTATAGCCCGCTCGGGGCGGCCCGCCCGGTGCCGCCCCCGAAACAGGCAAGGCCGCGCCAGCGCTGCCTAATATTCGACCTCGAGCTCTTCGATCTCGGCGGGCTCCTCCCGCGCCGCTGCGATCCATTCGGCCATCTCGGGCATCGCCATGATGGTGTCGGCATAGGCCTTCAGCAGCGGCTCCAGCTTGACGTCGTAGGTGACGAAGCGCGTCACCACGGGCGCGTACATCGCATCCGCCATGGTGCGCTGCGCGCCGAACAGGAAGGGGCCGCCCGACCGCTCCAGGCAGTCGCGCCAGATCGACGAGACGCGGTCGATATCGGCCTGCGCGCGCGACCAGATCTTGAAGCCGGGGAAACGTCCCTTCAGATTCACCGGCAGCGAGGCGCGCAGCGTGGTGAAGCCGGAATGGATTTCGCCCGAGATCGAGCGGCAATGGGCGCGCTGGATGCGGTCATCCGGCAACAGGCCGGCCGCCGGCATCACCTCGTTGAGATATTCGGCGATCGCCAGCGTATCCCAGACCACGGCGCCCTCGTGCCGCAGGCACGGCACCAGGATCGACGAGGACAGCAACAGGATCTCCGCGCGCGCCGACGGATCGTCCGGCGCGGTGACGATCTCCTCGATATCGAGCCCGGAGAATTTCGCCAGCAACCAGCCGCGCAGCGACCAGGACGAATAATTCTTGCTGCTGATGGTCAGCGTCGCCTTTGCCATATGGCCCTTCCCTGATCCCGCCTCTCCGCCGGCTCGCGGACGTGCTGTGCCTGCCGTGACGTGAGCAGCAAGCGACGTGCCAATTTTGCGGGCGGTCCGGCCGCCCGGTTTGGCGTCGTTATTGCATAGCAATGCGGGACGGGTGGGCGTTCCAGTTATGATGTCGATGAATTATCAGGCCTTTCAGAACCACATGGACCTGACGGCGCCGTGGCGCGCGGGGGCCTCGTCCGCGCTCAAGTTTCTCAATCTGGTGCCGCAGGGCATGTCGGATCAGCTCATTGGCCGGCTCTCGGCCGCGCTGGAGCTGATCTCACGCTCGACCCTGACCTATCACCGCCCCGCCTACGGCATCGAGCGCGTGATGGTGGGAAATCGCGATGTGGCCGTCACCGAGGAGATCGCCTACGCGACGCCGTTCGGCTCGCTGCTGCACTTCAAGAAAGAAAGCGTCGCCGAGCAGCCGCGCATGCTGCTGGTGGCGCCGATGTCCGGCCACTTCGCGACGCTGCTGCGCGGCACCGTGCAGACGCTGCTGCAGGACCACGACGTCTACATTACCGACTGGCACAATCCGCGCGACATTCCGCGCAGCGAAGGCCGCTTCGGCCTCGACGACTACACCGAGCACCTGATCGACTTCCTCGGACAGCTCGGCCCGCGCCCGCACATGGTCGCGATCTGCCAGCCCTCGGTCTCGGCGCTCGCGGCCGCCGCGATCATGTGCGAGGACAACCATCCCTCGCGCCCGGCGACACTGACGCTGATGGCCGGCCCGATCGACACGCGGATCCAGCCGACCCGGGTCAACGACTTCGCCAAGAGCAAGCCGATCGAATGGTTCGAGCAGAACCTGATCAACTACGTGCCGGTGCAATGCCGCGGCGCTCTGCGCAAGGTCTATCCCGGCTTCGTGCAGCTCACCGCGTTCGTCTCGATGAATCTCGAGCGCCACATCAAGCAGCATCTCGACCTCGCCAACTACATCGCCAAGGGCGAGAAGGACAAGGCCGCGACCATCAAGACCTTCTACGACGAATATTTTGCGGTGATGGACCTGCCGGCCGAGTTCTACATCGAGACCGTGCGCGACGTGTTCCAGGAGCACCTTCTGCCGCAGGGCAAGCTGATGCATCGCGGCCGTCCCGTGAACACACGCGCCGTCAGCCGCATGGGCCTGATGACGGTCGAGGGCGAGAAGGACGACATCTGCTCGATCGGCCAGACGCTGGCCGCCCAGGACCTCTGCACCGGCGTGCGCGCCTATCGGCGCGTCCACCACATGCAGGCCGGCGTCGGCCATTACGGCGTGTTCTCGGGCAAGCGCTGGAACAACGAGATCTATCCGCTGCTGCGGGATTTCGTGCACGTGAATTCGTGAGACGCGTTAGCTCGACCATTCCTCGCCCCAGGCCTGCACGACGTGGCCGGGCGAGACTTCGCGATAGTGCCGGACCGGGGGCTGGTAGTCCGGCGCGCGCACGGGACTTCTGATCTCATCGTTCGCCACGTCGCGCCGGGTGCCGCGACGCGAGGGATCGGGCACCGGCACGGCGGCCATCAGCTTCTTGGTATAAGGATGCTGTGGATTGCCGAACAATGCGGCGCGCGGGCCGATCTCGACGATCTCGCCGAGATACATCACGGCGACGCGGTGGCTCATGCGCTCGACCACCGCGATGTCGTGGGAAATGAACAGATAGGCAAGGCCCATGCTGGCCTGCAGGTCGAGCATCAGATTGACGACCTGCGCCTTGACCGAGACGTCGAGCGCGGAGACCGCTTCATCGGCGACGATCAGCTTCGGCCCGAGCGCGAGCGCACGCGCGATGCAGATGCGCTGGCGCTGGCCGCCTGAGAATTCGTGCGGAAACCGCGCGGCCATGTCGGCGGAAAGACCGACGCGCTTGAGGAGGTCGGCGACCTTGTCGCGCGCCTGCGAGGCCGAAGCAAGGCCGTTGGCGAGCAAGGGCGCGGCGATCGCGGTCCCCACCGACATGCGCGGATTGAGGCTCGCGAACGGATCCTGAAAGACGATCTGCATGTGCTTTCGAACGTCGCGCAAGGCGCGGCCCTTCATGGCGAGGACGTCCTGGCCGTCGATCAGCACGGTGCCGCCGTCCGGCTCGGTCAGCTTGAGGATCGAGCGTCCCGTGGTCGACTTGCCGCAACCGGACTCGCCGACCAGCGCCAGCGTCTCGCCGGCCCGCAAGGTGAAGGAGACGTTTTCGACCGCATGGACACGGCCGGAGACCTTGCCGAACAATCCGGAACGGATCGGAAAGCGGGTGGTGAGGCCGGCGACCTCGAGCAGCGGCCGCTGCGCCGTCGAGACGGTGTCGGGCGTTTCCGTCGGCTCGTCCGAGGTGCCCGTCACCTTGTCGACGATCGGAAAGCGCATCGGCCGCGCCCGGCCGTCCATCGAGCCGAGCCGCGGCACCGCGGCGAGCAGCGCGCGGGTGTAGGGATGCGAGGGCGTTTCGAAGATGCGCGCGGTCGTATCCGTCTCCACCGCCTGCCCGCCATACATCACGACGGTACGGTCGGCGATCTCGGCGACCACGCCCATGTCGTGGGTGATGAAGAGGATCGACATCCCCTCCTCCTGCTGGAGCTGCTTGAGGAGCTCGAGGATCTGGGCCTGGATCGTGACGTCGAGCGCGGTGGTCGGCTCGTCCGCGATCAGGAGCTTCGGCCTGCAGGCCAGCGCCATCGCGATCATCACGCGCTGGCGCATGCCGCCGGAGAAGCGATGCGGATGCTCGTGGAAACGCGACCTCGCCGCAGGAATGCGAACACGGTCGAGCAGGCGCACGGTCTCGGCTTCCGCCGCCGCGCGCGACAGGCCGCGATGCTGGATCAGCGCCTCCGCGATCTGGAAGCCGATGGTGAGCACCGGATTGAGGCTCGTCATCGGCTCCTGGAAGATCATGGCGACATCGTTGCCGCGGATATCCTTCATGCGCGCTTCCGGCAGCGTCAGCAGCTCGCGTCCGGCCAGCGTGACGCGCCCCTCGATGCGGCCGATCTCCTGCGGGATGAGCCGCATGATCGACAGTGCGGTCACGCTCTTGCCCGAGCCGGATTCGCCGACGATCGCCACGGTCTCGCGCGGCGCCACGTCGAAGGAGACATTGCGGACGACGGGAATCCATCGTCGCTCGAGCATGAAGGAGGTGGTGAGGCCGGCGACCGACAGCACGGGAGCTTCGGCAACGATGGGATCGGTCGCGGCGCTGGTCATAGGCAGACCTCAAGCTCTGCCGCGAAGAAGGTGCGCTCCCTCCCCGCTCGCGGGGGAGGGTTGGGGAGAGGGTGTCTCGACAACGAAGGCTCCCCCAGAGGAGAGAACCCTCACCCGCGCCTTCGGCGCGACCTCTCCCGCACGCGGGAGAGGCAAGAGGAGCTCGTGGCTGCACGGGAGTTCCCATCATCACCTCAATAGCCGCGCGTACGATCGACCAGCCCCGGCAGCTCTTCGCCGCGGCGGTGGCGCGCGATGACGTCGAGCACGAAATCGACGGCGGTGTCGGGCATCGTCATACTCGCATTGTGCGGCGTCAGCAGAATGCGCGGATGACTCCAGAACGGATGTCCCGGCGGAAGCGGCTCGGGATCGGTGACGTCGAGCACCGCAGCCGACAAGGCGCCGCGCTCGAGCGCAGCAAGAAAATCAGCCTCGACCAAATGCGGGCCACGGCCGACATTGACGAGCCCCGCCCCGCGCGGCAGTCGCTCGAACAGGTCCGCGTTCAGGATGCCGCGCGTCTCGTCGGTCAGCGGCAACAGGCAGATAAGAATGTCGGACTGCGCAAGGAATTCGGGCAGCGCTTCTGCGCCTACGTGGCAGGTGACGCCTTCGATCTCGCGCGGCGAGCGGTTCCAGCCCGATAGGGGAAAGCCGAATGTCTTGAGACGTTCGAGCACGGCCTGGCCGAGCTGGCCGAGCCCCATCACCCCGACGCGCCGGCGCCTCGCCGGGGTGATCCGGATCTCGCGCCAGACTTGCTGCTTCTGCTGGCCGATGAAGTGCAGGAGGTCGCGATGCAGGGCCAGCACGGCCATGGTGACGTATTCGACCATGGTCTCGGCAATGCCGGGCTCCAGCATGCGGACCAGCGGAATGTGCGCCGGAATTTTCGTGGCATCAAACTGGTCGACGCCGGCACCGACCGAGAAGACGAGCTCCAGGTTCGGAAAGGTCGCCGCGATATCGTCCGGCGGCACCCAGGCAACGAGATAACGCACCGCGGCGGGATCGCCGATGTCGGGCCAGAGCCGGAATGGCAGACGCGGCGCGCGCTCCGCGAACAAGCGCGCCCATTCGGCGCCGCGCTCCATGTTGGCCTTGTAGAGAACCGTCATGCGGTCCTCAGAACGGGCTGACCGGCGCCAGGCGCCGGCCGTCGATCATGCGCGTGTGGCTGTAGGCGGCGGGATCGACCAGCGGCGTCGCGCCGGTGACGATGTCGGCGGCGAGCTTGCCGGCCGCAGGGCCGATGCCAAAGCCGTGGCCGGAGAAGCCGGTGGCGAGGAAGAAGCCGGGCAACGCATCGACCGGCGAGATCACGGGGATCGTGTCGGGCGTGCAGTCGATGGTGCCGCCCCAGGCTTCCGCGATCTCGATGTCCTTCAACTCCGGATTGGCCTTGATCAACGAGGCCAGCGCGGCATTGACCAGCGACATGTCGGGCGCGGGATCGCGCACGCGCTCGGTCTCGAATGGTGACGGCTTGTCGAAGCTCCAGCTGGTGCCGCGCACGATCTGCTCGAAGAAGGACTTGCCGAACGAGAGCTTCAGCCCGTTCTTGCGATGCAAATAGGTCGGCCAGAACGTGCGCGCGTAGCGGAACAGGTCGGGCGACAGCTCGACCGTGCCGCGGTTGCGCAGCGCCAGCGTGAAACCGCCGTCGAGGCGGCGACGAATGCAATAGAAATCCGTGCCGAGCGCGCCCGAGGTGATCTCCGGTCCCGGCGTGGTCCGGCATGCGGTGGCGTTGACGAGACCGATCGGCAGCTCGATGCCGTGACGCCGGCAGAACAGCGACGACCAGGCGCCGCCCGACAGCAGCACGGCTTGCGTCCGGATGGTGCCCTTCTCGGTGACGACGGCGCTGACGCGCCCGCCGGTCGTCTCCAGCCCGCGCGCCGCGCAGCCCTGATGGATGGTGACGCCGTGCTTGCGCGCGGCAGTGGCCAGCGCCGGCACCGCCATCGACGGTTCGGCGCGGCCGTCGCTCGGCGTGTGCAGGCCGCCGACCCATGTGTCGGTATTGCCCGGCATGCGCTCGGCAACCTCGGCCGGCGTCAGGACGGTGGAGTGGACCTGCATCTCGCGCGCGACCGCGGCCCACCGCTCCCAGCTTGCGAGCTCGTCCTTGCTCTTGGTCAGGAACAGCACGCCGGTGCGGCGGAAGCCGGCATCGACGCCGGCGTCGTTCTGCATGTCCTCCCAGAGCCGCAGCGCCTCGCGCGCCAGCGGAATCTCCTCGCGCGCCCGGCCCTGCTGCCGGCACCAACCCCAGTTGCGGCTCGACTGCTCGCCACCGACATGGCCCTTTTCGACGAGAGCAACCGAATGCCCCTTCTTCGCCAGATGGTAGGCCGCGGAGACGCCGATGACGCCGCCGCCGATGACGACGACGTCCACCTGCGCCGGCAGGCGTTCATCGCTGTTGATACGGTTGAGCGGCGGGGACATGGGGCACTCCTGGAATCGGTTCGATCGAGATCTGGTTCGTCATGGGATGTTCATGCGCGGATCGAGCGCATCGCGCAGCCCATCGCCGAGGAAGTTGAAGCTGGTCACCGCCAGCGTGATGGCAACGCCCGGCGCAATCGCGAGCCACGGCGCGCTGGTGAGATAGATCTGCGCATTGTTGAGCATGTTGCCCCAGCTCGCAGCCGGCGGCTGGATGCCGTAGCCGAGATAGCTGACATAGGATTCCAGCAGGATAGCCTTCGCAACGTTCAGCGTCGCGGCCACCACAATCGGCGCGATCGCATTGGGCACGAGCTCGCGGAACATGATGCGCAGGTTCGACGAGCCGAAGGCGAGCGCGGCGACCGCAAACTCGCGCTCCCGCAGCGACCGCACCTGGGCCTCGACCACGCGGGCAACGGCCATCCAGGCGGTAGCGGCGATCAGCATCGTCGTGGTGACGAGGCCGGGCTCGGTGAGCGCGGCCAGCGCCAGCAGGAGAAAGATGGTCGGAAAACACAGGACGGCATCGACCAGCCGCATCAGGACCGCACCGACCGCGCCGCCATAGAAGCCGGCAAAAGCGCCGACGGCGATGCCGACCGCCATCGCGATCACCATCGCGACGATGCCGATCGAAAGCGAGACGCGGCCGCCCATCATCAGCCGCGCCAGCACGTCGCGGCCGAGCTCGTCGGTGCCGAGGATATGCGCCCCGGAGAGCGGCGGCGCGAACCGCTTCATGATGTCGATATAGGTGTCGTCGAACGGCAGCAGATACGGGCCGAACGCCGAGCCGAGCACGAGGACCAGGATGACCACGGCGCCGGCAAGCGCGAGCCGGTGCCGGCGGAAGCGCCGCCACGCGGCCTGGCCGGGCGCGAGCTGGACGGTGGAGAGCGCTGCGGTCGCCATCGCCTAGCCCACCCGGATGCGCGGATCGACGACGGCATAGAGGATGTCGGCCAGCAGCGAGCCGATCAGCACCATGGTCGCCGAGAACATCAGGATGCCCATCACCACGGGATAATCGCGGTAGCCGATGGAATCCAGGAACAGGCGGCCCATGCCGGGCCAGGTGAACACGGTCTCGGCCACCAGCGCGCCGCCGAGCAGGGTGGGAAACTGCAGGCCCGCCACCGTGATCATCGGCAGCAGCGCATTGCGAAGCGCGTGCACGGTGAGAATGCGCCATTCCGGCATGCCCTTGGCGCGCGCGGTGCGGATGTAGTCCTGGTTGATCACCTCGAGCATGGAGGAGCGCATGAAGCGGCCCCACATCGCGGTCTCCACCAGCGCCAGCACCATCGCCGGCGCGATCAGATGATGCAGCAGATCGAGGAAGGAGCCGTCGCCGATGGTGTGCCGGTTGCCGGCCGGCAGCCAGCCGAGCTTGACCGAGAACACGTAGATGGTGACGAGGCCGAACCAGAAGGTCGGGATCGACAGCGCGATCATGGCCCCGACGGTGGCGAGCGTATCGAACAGCGAATAACGGCGCAGTGCGCCAAGGATGCCGATCCAGCAGCCGAGCAGCACCGCGATGATGGTCGCCGTCGCCATCAGCTCCAGCGTGGCGCCGAGATGCGAGGAGATCACCGACAACACCGCCTCGCCGTCGCGATAGGAGCGGCCCCAATCGCCTTTGAGCATGCGACCGAACCAGTCGAGGTACTGCACCGGCAGCGGCCGATCGAGCCCGAGCTGCTTGGTGACGCGATCGAGATCTTCCTGCGTCATCTGCCCGGAGACGGCAAATTGCGACAGCGGGCCACCGGGCGCCAGATGCAGGATGGCAAAGCCGATCGCCGAGACGATCACCAGCAGCATGATCGCCTGCGCCAGGCGGTTGGCGACGTAACGGGCCATCTCAGGCTGCCCTGCGCACCTGACCCGTCAGGCCCAGTACCATTCGCGGATGTTCCAGCAATTGATGGAGGTGTTGATGTTGGGCCGGAAGCCTTGCAGCCCCTCCTTCACGCCTTCGGCGATGAAGCCCTGGAACAGCGGCAGGATCGCAAGGTCGTTGCGGATCAGCTTCTGCAGCTCGCCATAGGTAGCCTTGCGCTGCGCCAGATCGAACTGCCTGGCGCCTTCGGCGAGGAGACGATCGGCCTCCGGATTTTTGTATTGATAGGTGTTGTAGCCGCGGCCGCCCTTGGCGGGAATGGCGCCGGAGCCGAAGCGCGGTGTCACGTCGGGGTCGCTGCCGAGCATGAAATTCACGCCGACGATCACCGAATTGAACTTGGATTGCTGCCAGAACTCGCCCCAGATCACGGCCGCCGGCATGTTGTTGACGCGCATTGCGGCGCCGATCGCGCGCCAATCCTGGATCAGGAGCTGCTGGGTCTGCTCGCGCGCTGCATTGCCCGATGTGGTTGAATTGGTGAATTCGAGCTTGACGCCGCCCTTCTCGCGCACGCCGCCGGCGCCGCGCACCCATCCGCTCGCATCGAGCAGCGCGTTGGCCTTGGCGGGATCGTATTTGTGTTGCGGCAGCCCCTGCTGGAACGACCAGGCCTGCTGCGGCACGAAGCTCTCGGTCTGCCTCGGCAGGCCGTAATAGAGCGCATCGATGACCGCCTGCTTGTTGATGGCCAGATACAGCGCCTCGCGCACCGCGCGGTCGGCAAAGGGACCGAACTCCAGATTGGGCGCGATATGCTCCACCGAGGAGGTCGAGGAGACGACGATCTTGCGGCCCTTCAGCGTCTTCGCCTCCTGCACGAAGTTCGGCAGGATGCCTTGCAGGCCGGTGTAGTCGACCTGTCCCGTGCGGAACTGGGTGTAGAGCACGGTCAGGTCAGGAATGTACTTGAAGACCACGCGTTCGACGTAAGGCCCCTTGCCGTGATAGCCGGTGTGGGCATTGAGCAGGATGTGGTCGCCGGGCACGCGTTCGCCCCAGCGGAATGGGCCGGTGCCGACAGGCGCATTGTGGAACGGCGAGGCGTTCGGATCGGACACCTTCTCCAGGATGTGCTTGGGCACGATGAAGGTCAGCGATCCCAGGATCGACATGTAGGGCGAATAAGGCGCTTCCATGCGCCAGTGGATCTCGTCCGCCGCGACGACCTTGATGTCCTTGACCAGGCTGTGGCCGACGCGGCTGCGCGCGCGGAAATTGGAATCGTTGATCAGCTCGAGCGAGAACTTGACGTCGTCTGCCGTGAACGGCGTGCCGTCATGCCACTTCACGTCACTGCGCAGCTTGATCTTCCAGGTCAGGCCGTCGGCCGACAGGCCGCCATTCTCGATGGTCGGGATTTCGCGGGCGAGATCGGGAACGAAATTGCCGGCGGGATCGATGTACCAGAGCAGCGAGAACACCTGCCACCAGACGCCCTGATCGACCTCGATGCCGGGCATCAGGGGATGAAAGACCGTCGGCTCCTGCGACAGCGCCGCGACTACCTGCCCGCGCGGCTTGTCCGGCGGATTGGAGGGACGTTCGCTCTGGGCAAAAGCGTGGCCTGGAAGCGTCAAACCCGCCGCGGCGCCCGCACCGAGCTGGAAGAATTGCCGGCGACTTGGAATGCCGAAGTGGACTCCGCCAACGCCGAACCTGCCGGTGCTGTCTGCCATGACCAGTCTCCGTTCCCGCACGCGGCACCGTCTCCCGCGCCCCGAGACCCCGGCAGGGGAACAGGAGTGGGCTTTAGTGCTTCTAAATTCTTGAACCAAAATTTCATCACGACTAAATACACCTGTCAATCGCATTGCTAGTATGCGCGACCTTTTCACTCCGACTGAAGTCTCGGACCGATGCGGCCGGGGCTCATGATGATGCATGGGAGAAGCGACATGGATGGTCGCGGCGACACCAACAGTCCGAAGGACGCCCCGACGAGCGAGGCGGACGATGCGGTCGACCAACGGCTCGGCGAAACCGTGCGGCTGCTGCGTCAGCGCGCCGGCTTCTCGATCCAGGACGTCGCCAACAAGACGGGCCTCTCCACCGGCATGATCAGCCAGCTCGAACGCGCGCGCGCCATGCCTTCGATCCGAACGCTGCGCCTGCTCAGCATCGCGCTCGACGTGCCCATCTCCTATTTCTTCGAGACCAGCGATCCCGCCGAGGTGCCGCGCTACATCGTGCGCAAGAACAGCCGCCGGCTGCTGCGCCTCACCGCCAGCGGCGTCGTCAAGGAAGCCCTCACTCCCGAAGGCAAGGGCCAGCTCGAACTCTACGAGCTCACGCTCAATCCCGGCGCCTCCTCCGGCACCGACTTCCTGCAGCACACCGGCGAGAAGGCCGGCTACATCCTGTCCGGCAGCCTGCGACTGTGGCTCGACAACCAGGCCCATGTGCTGGAGGCCGGCGACAGTTTCCGCTTTTCCAGCACAGTGCCGCACATGTTCGACAATCCGACCCAGCAGGCAGCGCGCGTGATCTGGGTGACGACGCTGCGCGAAAATCCCGCGACTGTTTAACGATCCTTCAGCTCAGCCGCCGCCGCAGCGTGGCCGACGGCGTCTCGCCAAATTTTTCGCGGTAGGCCCCGGCCATGCGGCTGAGATGGGTGAAGCCGAGCTCGAACGCGATGTCGGTGACGGAGGCATCGGGCGATCCTTGCGCGAGCCGGGCGTGCAGAGCGGCGAGGCGCATGTCGAGCAGCATCTGCGAGATCGACTGGCCAAAATGGCGGCGGAAGCCGAGCTGGAGCGCGCGGATGCCGATGCCGGAGGCGCAGGCGAGCTGTGCGAGGTCGAGCGGCTCGCCGGCGTTGTCTGCAAGATGGTCCCGCGCCGCGCGGAGCGCGCGCGGCAGCCGCTCGCCTCGTCCCGAGAAAGTTTGAATGGCATCCGAGAGGCCATGCGGCTGGCCATTGAGGAGATGATCGAGCAGCATTTCGCGCCAATCGGCCATCGCGATGGCCGACAGCCTGCCGGACGGACCTAGACGCTCGGCGATCGTCATCAGCTCGGCAAGACGGGCTCGCAGCACCCGTCCGGCCTGCGTGTCCAGGTCGATCGCGGGATCGAACTCGACGGTGCCCGATGCCCTGCCCGACAGCGCCGCGGCGCGCTGCTCGACGATGCGGCGGTCGAGCAGCAGGATGGCCTGCGCACAGTCGCGCCACATCATCCGGGTCGGGATCGTCGGCGACAGCAGCGACGCCGTCCGCTCCGGCGCGGCCTCGAGCTCGGCGATTCCGGCGCGGATATGGGCCGTGCCCGTGAGCGGAATCTGCACCAGGAAGAAGCGCTCGAGGCAACCGGGATCGATGCAGACCGATCCGCCGTAGGCGACGTAATTGATGGAGAAACCGTCGAAGGCCGCGCAATTGTGCCGGGCCGAGAAGCCGGCCGCACGCGCTCGTGCCGGCTTGAGGTCGTGCGGGCAGAAGATGCGTCCGATCTGTTCGGCCGCTTCGTCGACGTCATCGGTGGTGACACGGGCGAAATCCGCAAGCCGTTCGGCCGCGGACGCCCTTGCGTCCATTTCCAGCACGGCTGCGGACATCGTCGACCACGCTTCGCGTCAGGGAATTGCTTTAAGCTTATAATAATTCATCGGACGCGAAAAGGCCGGCCTTGCCAAAATCGTCATGCTGCACGGCAACAGTGAGGAGCGGATTCGTTTAGCGGATAGACAGGCGCCCGTTGCTGGCTGAAGCTCCATTCCCGCCGGAATCCAATGGGAGCGCACCATGACTGCACTCGAAAAGGGCATTACCGCCAACGGCACAGGCTACGGCGGCAAGAGCTGGAACATTCTGGGCCAGGTCTATTTCCCCAAGGCCGTCACCGATTCCACCTTCGCGTTCGAGACCAACAGCGATCCCGGCCAGTTCGTGCCGGTGCACATCCATCCGACCCAGGACGAGTTCATCCTGGTGCAGGAGGGTACGCTCGACCTCAAGCTCGACGGCCAATGGGTCAAGGCCCATGCCGGCGATCTCGTGCGCATGCCGCGCGGCATCCCGCATGGCTATTTCAACAAGTCCGACAAGCCCTGCCGCGCGCTGTTCTGGGTCTCGCCGATGCAGAAGCCTCGAGGCGTTGTTCAACCAGCTGCACAATCTGACCGACCCCGCGGAAGTCGTGCGCATCTCGGCGCTGCACGAGGTCGATTTCCTGCCGCCCGAGGCCAACGACTAGATTCCTCCTCCACTGCATCCGCTTGTTGGTCCGCCGGCCGCGCCTCGCGGCCGAACGTGGCCGCTTGCGCCCAAAACACATTGCGAGCAAACCCATGGTCAGTCCCAAGCATGTCTGCGTGATCGGCGCCGGCGTCTCCGGCCTTGCCGCCGCCAAGGCGTTCTCTGCCCGTGGCCACCACGTCGCCATCATCGAGCGCAGCTCAGATCTCGGCGGGGTCTGGGAGCCGGCGCGCTCCTATCCTGACGTGCAGACGCAGAGCCCGAAGGAGCTCTACCGCTACACCGACCGCGCCATGCCGGAAGGCTATCCGGAATGGCCGACCGGGCCGCAGGTCCATGCCTATCTCGCCGACTACGCCAGCAGCTTTGGCCTCGACCGCATGCTGCGCCTCGACACCGAGGTCGCCGGCATGGCGCGGCGCGCCGACGGCAGACCGGGCTGGACGCTCGCGCTGAAGAGC
The DNA here is from genome assembly GCF_042019905.1 of Bradyrhizobium dasycarpum. NCBI lineage: Bacteria > Pseudomonadati > Pseudomonadota > Alphaproteobacteria > Hyphomicrobiales > Nitrobacteraceae > Bradyrhizobium > Bradyrhizobium dasycarpum. The sequence continues at coordinate 6,364,082 of NZ_CP169574.1, read as the reverse complement.
AAGGACGGCGCGACGACGAGCGAAGATTTCGACTTCGTCGCGGTCTGCACCGGGCAATTCAACGAGCCGCGTGAGCTGCACTGCCCCGGCGAGGAGGCGTTCCTCGCACAGGGCGGCCAGATCCTGCATTCCTCGAAATATGGCGATCCCTCGCTGGCGAAAGGCCGGCGCGTCGTCGTGCTCGGCGGCTCGAAATCGGCGACCGACATCGCGGTCAACGCGGTGAAGTCGGGCGCGCGCGAGGTCACCATCGTGATGCGCGAGCCGGTCTGGCGCATCCCCTATTTCATCGGCGGGCTCGTGAACTTCAAGCGCATCCTCTACATCCGCGCGCAGGAGGAGATGTTTCCGGGCTGGGGCATGAGCGCGATGGGGCGGCTCGCGCATCGCATCGCCGCGCCGCTGGTCTGGGCCAACTGGCGTGGGCTGGAAAGCCTGCTGAAAGCGCAGCTCAAGCTCGGCCGCTGCAACATGGTGCCGAAGGAGCGGATCGAGGACGGCGTCAATTGCTCGGTGCCGATCGCAACGCCCGGCTTCTATCCGATGGTCGCCGACGGCCGCATCAAGGCGGTGTTCGGCACCTTCGACCATTACGACGGCGACAGCATCGTGATGAGCGGCGGCGAGCGCATTGGCGCCGACGTTGCGGTGCTCGCGATCGGCTACAAGCTCGGCGTGCCATTCCTGCCCGAGGCCTCCAGGCAGAAGCTGGTCGATGCCGACGGGCAGTACCGGCTCTACCGCCTGATCGCCAACCCCGATCTGCCCGAGCTCGGCTTCGTCGGCTTCAACTCCTCGTTCTGCACCGTGCTCTGCGCCGACCTCGCCGCCAACTGGCTGGTGCGCTATGCCGACGGCCAGCTCGCCAACCAGCCGACGGCGCAAGCGATGCGCGACAACATCGAGATGATGCTGCACTTCAAGCGCGTCGAGCGGCCGGCCGCCGGCGTCTATGGCGGCCTCTGCGTCGCGCCCTATCACTACCGCCATTTCGACGAGCTGATGGCCGACATCGGCGCGAAGAACCAGAAGCGCGGCGGGCTTGCCGGCCGCTTCCAGCCGCCGGACGCGGACGCCTATGCCAAATTCCTGGCGACGGCGCCGGACTATCGGGCGGCGTAAGAAATCCGGCTGAGCGGGATTTGCGTCTCGCCAGCCCTCACCTCTGTTGCTTACGATCTCCCTGGCCAGCGAATCGACGGGAACCGGCCATGGGATTCAGACGTCTCGCAGTCTTTGCGGCTGCTGCCTTCTTCATCATGGGCCCTGTCCTCGCGCAGAAGGGCGCGCTCACGCCCCGGCAATCGGAGGCGGTCGCCGCCTATGACCGCTCGCTCGGTGAGTTCAAATCGATCCTCGCCGAGCGGCGGCGCCAGATCGACGCCAAGGAGCCGCTGCCGAACCTGCCGGGACAGGCGCTGTATCTGGCGCGCGTTGCCGTGATCAGCACCTACAAGGATCTCACCGACGCCATGCCGTCGCGGATCGGCCGGCCCAACAAGTTCGAGATTCCCCGGCCTATTTCGATGCCGATATCGAGCCGCTGATCGACGAATATTCCAGACTGTTCGACGTCATGGAAACGCCGCCTGCGGGCGCGCAGAACTCGGCGACGCCGTTCAAGGACGTCGTCGATCTCGCCACGGTGATCGCGCGCGCCAAGGGGCTCGCGCCCGAGCACGCCGACGCCGCGGGACGCATCAGCCTCGGGCTGTTCTTTGCCGAGACCAACGGCAAGCAGAACGTCCGCAACGGACGCTCGAACACCTATATGGGCAGCTTCCAGACCGGCCCCTCCGAGGACCGCAACGGCCACAGGAAATGGCAGGCGATCAGAGGCGAGATCGCCGCGATCGATGCGGCCTTGAGCGCGCGCGATGACAAGGAGGAGGCGCGGGCGCGCGGCACCGACCGCCGCTTCAACCACTGGACCAACGTGCGCAACGGCCTGATGAACGCGCATGCGGACGTGTTCCGCGAAATCCCCGCCATCGTGAAGACACTGCCCGACCCGATCGACCAGATGAAGCTGTTCGAGCTGATCCAGATCGTGCCGACCCCGACGCGGGCCGCGCTCAAATCCGGCGATCTCCTGAACTACAGGGTCTCCAGCCCCACGGTCATGAAGCACCTGCGCAACAACAGCATCTTTGCCTTCGGACAGGCTGACCGGGCGCGCCCCTCCGCCAGCATCCGCGAGATCCTCGCGGCGATGTGGCTGTTCAACCGCAAGTTCGAGAAAGCGATGGCGAAGTATGCGGAGATCAGGGGGCGCTGAAGGGCGAGGCTAAGCGGCAGTCGTGCCCGTTGAAATTGGCGCCGCACGCTCGGTCCTCATCCTGAGGGCCCGCCGAAGGTGGGCGTCTCGAAGGATGGGCCGCGGGCCGGATTGCGGACGCTACTCCGTCCGGATCGGCGCATCCTTCAGGCCGTTATCGTCATAGGCCCTGCGCAGCGTGCCGTTGCTCGTCGCGTCCGTCATGAACGTCGTGACGAAGGCCAGCGCCCGGTTGTGGCCAAGCGGCACGGCGACGGCGGTCACGGTCTTCTTGAACGTCTCGGCCAGCACGCGCGTGCCCGGGATCTTCTGCGCCATCTTGTTGAGCTGGTCGCGCGACAACGCGAAGGCGTCGATCTCGCCGCTGCTGAGCAGGCCGAAAATCTCGTCGTAGGTCTGATAGCCCGTGACCTTGGCCTGCTTCAAATGCGCGATCGCGCCGCGCATCGTCGTGGTGGCGTTGACGGCGGCGACCTTGATGCCGGGCTGGTCCAGCGTCGCAAAGTTGGTGACGATGGAGCCGGCCTTGACGATGTAGGTGGCGTCCGCGACCTCGTAGATCGGGCCGAACAGCATTTTGGTCTCGCGCTCGGGATCTTTGGGAAGCCAGGTGACGTCCCATGTCCCTGTCGACGCAGCGTCGGTGATCTGCCCCGAATTCTGGTGCACGACATAGTCGACGGGGACGCCGAGCTGCGCGGCCATCGCCTTGCCGAGATCGACCGGGACGCCGGCATAGCCGGCCTCGGTCTTGGTCGACCAGAACGCGCCGCCTGCGGGGCTGATGGCGATCGCCACCCGCAGCTTGCCGGTCGGCGCGATCTCATCCTTCAAGCCGTCTGCTGGCACGGGCATATCACGTCTCCTCACCTTTTCTTCCTTCCGACCGCTCCGTTTGGCTCGCGCGGCCTTTGATACAATTCCGGTCGATCGCGCTGCCGATGAAAAGCGGTTTGTCGTGATAAACTTGTCAAAGGCCACATCGCTCGTTGCGGGGCAAGGCCGGCGACTGCCATGGCTATGGTGTTCCACGGCCAATCATTTATTGCTAGCCTGCCGCACCGACAGACAGCAATCGGGGGCTACCGAATGACCGCGACGAATCCCGCCACTCCCGCACGAGGCAATGGAGCGTGGAGGCATATCGGGCGGGTCCTTGCCGCTGCGGCGTCCATGGCCGTGCTTGCCGGCTGCGAGGACAAGAACACGTTCGTGGCACCGCCGCCGCCCAAGGTCGACGTCGCAACCCCCGTGCAGCGTCAGGTGACGCGCTACATCGAGGCCACCGGCAACACCGCGCCGGTCAAGAGCGTCGACCTGGTCGCGCGCGTGCAGGGCTTCCTGCAATCGATCGACTATCAGGACGGCACTTTCGTGAAACAGGGTACCCAGCTGTTCACGATCGAGCCGGAAACCTACAAGCTCAAGCTCGAACAGGCGCAAGCGGCGGAGATCGGCGCGCAGGCTTCGGTGCGGCAGACCGACGCCGACTACAAGCGGCAGGCCGAGCTGGTGCAGCGCCAGGCGGTCTCGCAAGCCACGCTCGACAACTCCACCTCGGCGCGCGACAACGCCCAGGCCAATCTGCAGCAGGCGCAGGTCAACACCAGGCTGGCCCAGGTCAACTACGGCTACACCAAGGTGACGGCGCCGTTCGACGGCATCGTCAGCGCCCACATGGTCTCGGTCGGCGAGCTCGTCGGCGTCTCCTCCCCGACCCAGCTCGCCACCATCGTGGCGATGGACCCGATCTACGTGAACTTCACCATCAACGAGCAGGACGTGCTGCGCATCCGCGCCGAGGCGACCCGCCGCGGACTGACGCCCGCGGACATGAAGCAATTCCCGATTCAGGTCGGATTGCAGACCGAGACCGGCTATCCGCACGAGGGCAAGCTCGACTACGTCTCGCCAACCCTCAATCAATCGACGGGCACGCTGGCGGTGCGCGGCCTCATCGCCAACGACAAGCGGGTGCTGCTGCCCGGCTATTTCGTCCGCGTCCGCGTGCCGTTCAGCCAAGAGAAGGATTCTGCTGCTCGTTCCCGATACGGCGCTCGGCAGCGACCAGGGCGGCCGCTATCTGCTGGTGGTGAACGGCGACAATGTGGTCGAGCAGCGCAAGGTGCAGATCGGCCCGCTCGACAACGGGCTGCGCGTGATCGAAAGCGGCCTGAAGGCGGACGATCGCGTGGTGATTGCGGGATTGCTGCGGGTGATCCCGGGCCAGAAGATCGATCCGCAGGTGACGAAGATCGAGCAGCCGCAGGCCTCGAGCAAGTAAGAGGCCAGCCATGATCTCAAAGTTCTTCATCGAGCGGCCGGTCCTCTCGAACGTCATCGCTCTGTTGATGATCCTGATCGGCGGCGTCGCGCTGTTCAACCTCGCCGTCGCGCAATATCCCGACGTGGTGCCGCCGACGGTGCAGGTCACCACGCGCTATCCCGGCGCCAGCGCCAAGACCGTGATCGACACCGTGGCGCTGCCGATCGAGCAGCAGGTCAACGGTGTCGAGGACATGCTGTACATGCAGTCCTACAGCGGCTCCGACGGCACCTACACGCTGACGGTGACCTTCAAGATCGGCACCGACCTCAACTTCGCGCAGGTGCTGGTGCAGAACCGCGTCTCCAGCGCGCTGTCGCAATTGCCGCAGGCGGTGCAGAACCAGGGCGTCACCGTGCAGAAGCGGTCGACCTCGATCCTGCTGTTCGTGACGCTGACCTCGCCGGATCTGCGCTACGACAGCCTCTACTTGAGCAACTACGCCACCATCAACATCCGCGACGAGCTCTCGCGCCTGCCCGGCGTCGGCAACGTCACCGTGTTCGGCGCCGGCCAGTATTCGATGCGGGTCTGGCTCGATCCCAACAAGCTGCAGGTCCGTGGCCTCGTGCCGCAGGACGTCATCCAGGCGATCCAGCAGCAGAGCCAGCAGGTCGCCGCCGGCCAGGTCGGCGCGCCGCCGACACCGCCGGGACAGGCGTTCCAGTACACGCTCAACGTCAACGGACGGCTCGACGACACCAGCCAGTTCGAGAACATCATCGTCAAATCGGGCTCAAGCGGCGACGTCACGCGGGTGCGCGACGTCGGCTGGGTCGAGCTGGGGGCGCAGACCTACAGCCAGATCTTCTCGCTGAACAAGCAGCCGGCCGTCGGCATCGGCGTATTTCAGTCGCCCGGCGCCAACGCGCTCCAGGTCGAGAAGGCGGTCGAGAAGAAGATGGCCGAGCTCGCCAAGCGGTTTCCGGAAGGCATCAAATACGACACGCCGTTCGACACCACCAAGTTCGTCGAGGCCTCGGTGCACGAGGTCTACATGACGCTGATCGAGGCCGGCCTTCTGGTGCTGGTCGTGATCCTGGTGTTCCTGCAGGACTGGCGGGCGATGCTGGTGCCGGCCACCACCGTGCCCGTCACCATCATCGGCGCCTTCGCCGCCATGGCGGCGCTCGGCTTCACCATCAACATGTCGACGCTGTTCGCGATCGTTCTGGCGATCGGCATCGTGGTCGACGACGCCATCGTCGTGGTCGAAGGCGCCGCGCACAACATCGAGCAGGGCATGAACGGCCACGACGCTGCGATCAAGGCGATGGACCAGCTGTTCGCGCCGATCGTCGGCATCACGCTGGTGCTGATCTCGGTGTTCCTACCGGCCTCGTTTCTTGCCGGCCTCACCGGGCGGATCTACTCGCAATTCGCGCTGGTGATCGCCGCGACCGCGCTGCTGTCCGCCATCAACGCAGCGACCTTGAAGCCGACGCAATGCGCGCTGTGGCTGCGGCCGGCGGTGCCGCCGGAGCAGCGCAATTTCTTCTACCGCGGCTTCAACGCGGTCTATGACCGCGTCGAGCGCGGCTATACGAGGCTGATCACGTTCCTCGTCAGGCACGCTACAATCTCGGTCGCGTTCGCGCTGCTGGTCATCGGTGCCAGCGGCTACGGGCTGTCGCGGGTGCCGACCGGATTCCTGCCGATCGAGGACCAGGGCTATCTGATCGCCGCCGTCCAGCTGCCCGACGGCGCCGCCCTGGAGCGGACCCAGAACGTGCTCGATCGCGCCAGCGAGATCATCAAGGACACGCCAGGCGTGGCTCAGGTCATCACCATCGCCGGCATCTCGGCGCTCGACAACAGCGCCAGCCTCGCCAATGCCGGCGTCGCCTACATCATCCTGAAGGATTGGGACGCCCGCAAAGGGCCTGGCGAAGATCTACGCTCCCTGGTCTACGGCCTTAACGACAAGCTCGCGACCATCATGGAAGCCCGCACCATCGTGTTGCCGCCGCCGCCGATCCAGGGCATCGGCAACGCCGCAGGATTCTCGATGCAGGTGGAGCTGCGCGACGGCAACAGCGATTTCGCCAAACTGCAGGCCATCACCGGCGCGGTGGTCGCGAACGGCCAGAGCCAGAGCGCGCTGCAGCGCGTGCAATCCTCGTTCCGCGCCTCGGTGCCGCAGTTCAACGTCGAGATCGACCGGGTCAAGACCCAGACCCTGCACGTCACCACCGATCAGGTGTTCGCGGCGCTGTCGACCTATCTCGGCTCGTCCTATGTCAACCAGTTCAACAAGTTCGGCCGCGTGTTCCAGGTCTACACCCAGGCCGATCCCGCCTTCCGCGTCACCGAGCGCGACATCGCCAACATGATGGTGCGCAACTCCAACGGCGACATGATCCCGATCGGCACCGTCGCCAAGATCACGCCGGCCACCGGCCCGTCGCTGATCAGCCTCTACAATCTCTATCCGTCCTCGACCGTGATCGGCCTGCCGGCACAGGGCTACTCCTCCGGCCAGGCCCTGAAGTTGATGGAGGAGATCGCGGACAAGACGCTGCCGCCCGGCACCGGCTACGAATGGACCGCGATGTCCTACCAGGAGAAGGCGGTCAGCAACCAGATCTACTGGGTGTTCGGCCTTGCCATGCTGCTGGTTTATCTGGTGCTCGCCGGCCAGTACGAGAGCTGGTACGCGCCGATCTCGGTGATCCTCGCGGTGCCGCTGTCGCTGCTCGGGCCGATGCTGATCCTCTCCGGGCTCAAGATCGACAACAACCTCTATTGCCAGATTGGCCTGATCCTGCTGATCGCGCTGTCGGCCAAGAACGCGATCCTGATCGTCGAGGTCGGGCTCGAGCTGCACGGCCGCGACGGCAAGCCGGTGCTGGAAGCCGCGATCGAAGCGGCGCGCGCCCGCTTCCGCCCGATCCTGATGACGTCGTTCGCCTTCATCCTCGGCGTGGTGCCCCTGGTGCTCGCCACCGGCGCCGGCGCCAGCGCGCGCAAGTCGATCGGCATCACCGTGTTCTCGGGCATGCTGGCCTCGACCTGTCTTGCCGTGCTGTTCGTGCCGGCCTTCTTCGTCGTGGTGCAGCGTTTCGAGAACTGGCGGGCTTCGAAAAAGGCGCCGAAGGCGAAGCCGGTGGCGGTGAAGTAGACAACGGCTGTCGGCCCAATCGTCATTGCGAGCCAACGGGTCCGCGCGAAGCGCGGCCCGATGACAGGCTCAGCGAAGCAATCCAGAGTCTTTCCGCGGAGGCAGTCTGGATTGCTTGGTCGCTTCGCTCCTCGCAATGACGGCGGAGAGAGCGTTACTCAAGCCTTCTCCACCGCAGGCCGCCGCGCCTCGCCGCTCGATACCAGCAGCACTGAGACCGTCGACTGCCGCAGCACGGCATCGGCGACGCCGCCGAAGGAGAGGTGGTCGGCCTGGATGCGGTCGACGCCCATGACGACGAGATCGACGTCGGTGGTGTCGATCTCGCGCAGGATCGCGACTTCCGGCGCACGGTTCACCCGCAGCGTGGTGGTGAAGTCGACGTCGTAGCGGGCGGCGAGATCGCTGGCGTCCTTGAGGATGCCGGCCTCCTGGCCGAGGCCGCGGGAGGTGCCGCGCTGCGCGCCCTTGTCGCGCGTGGTCGCGACATAGATCACCCGGAGCGAGCCCGATCCTCCTTGCGCCAGCGCGACCGCGACTTCGGCGCCGCGCTTGGAGATGCCGCTGCCGGAGACCGGAACGAGGATGTTGAGCCCCTCGGGGTTCGGCTGCTTCAGGTGCTTGCCCTTGGCCGCGGCGATCGCGAGCGGTCCCTCGAACCTCGCGGCGATGTCCTCGATCTTGCGGTCGAAGCGATCCTTGGTCACGGCGACCTTGTCGATGCCGACGACGAGGAGATCAAAACCCTTGCGTGCCTCCTCGGTGATGGTCTCGCCGAGCTCCGCACGCCTTGCGCGGGTGACGACATCGACGCTGCCGGTGTCCTCTTCCTTGCTGGCCGCCACTGCCTCGGCCGCCTTCTTCACCACGGCTTCGTGGCTCTCCTCGGCGTCGCGGCTCTTCTCCTGCTCCTTGGCGTTTCGGCCGATATGCAGCACCGTGATCGGCAGGCCGCGCATGCCGGCGATCAGGCCCGCGAGGTGGGCGGCAAAGGTGGCGTTGACGCTTTCGTCCACAGCCAGCAGGGGGCGCTCGAGATTGGCGAGGAAGCCGCGCTTCTCGAACTCCTCCCGCTCCAGCCGCTCCTTCTCCTCCTTGTTCATCGGCAGCCTGGCCAGCGCTGCGCGCAGCATCGGCGGCATCGCCATCGTGGTCACGATCGCCATGGTCACGATCATCGTGAACAGGTTCTGGCTGAGCACGCCGATCGACAGGCCGATGGTGGCGATGATCACCTCGGTCGAGCCGCGCGCGTTCATGCCGCTCGCGAGCGCCAGCGATTCCCGGTTGTTGAGGCCGCCCAATGCGCCGCCGACGAAGGCGCCGCCGAACTTTCCGACGCTGGCGATCAAGACCAGGAGGCCGGTGAGCATCAACAGATCGGGATCGCGCAGCACCGAGAGATCGGCGGCGAGGCCCGCGAGGCCGAAGAACACCGGCATGAAGAAACTGGAGATCAAGCCGCGCAGGCGCTCGTCGATCTGCCGCGTCAGGATCGGGGATTCCCCGACCAGTATGCCGGCCACGAAGGCGCCAAGTACGGTGTGGACGCCGATGGCATGCGTGATCATCGCCATCACGCACATCAGCAGCAGGATCACCGAGATGACCGCCGCGGCGCTGACGAGGTTGTCGTTGGCCCAGCGGATCAGCTGAAACACCAGGCGGCGGCCGATCGTGAAGCTGACCGCGAGGAATAGCAGCGTCCCCAGCACCGCCTTCGCCACCGAGGCGACGTCCAGCGTGCCGTGCGAAGCCAGGCTGAAGATGACGGCGATGATGATCCAGCCGATGGTGTCGTCGATGACGGCAGTCGCGACGATGATCTGGCCGACATTGCGGCGCATGAAGTTCATCTCGCGCACGACCACCGCGACGATCTTGACCGAGGAGATCGACAGCGCCGTGCCCATGAACAGCGAGGCCACCAGGCGCTGCTCCGGATTGGGCAGCAAAGCATCGGGCAGGAACTCGCCGAGCGTGAAGCCGCAGGCAAAGGGCACGACGATGCCGGCAATCGAGATCGCGACCGCGGCCCTGCCGACCTTGCGGACCAGCTTGAGGTCGGTCTCCATGCCGGTGAGCAGCAAAAGGAGCAGGATGCCGACCTGCGCGATGCCGTCGAGCATCGCCTTCTGCTCGGGCGACTTGGGGAAGAGCGCGGCTTGCGCCTCCGGCCAGATCCAGCCGAACAGCGACGGCCCGAGAATGATGCCGGCGAGCAGTTCGCCGATCACCGAGGGCTGGCCGATCCGCTGCATGATCTCGCCGAGGCCGCGGCCGACCGCGATCAGCAGCACGATCTGCGCCACCAGCAGGAATTCGGACGGGCCGGCCGCTTTGCCCGCTTCAGCGCCGGCCGCAACGGTGGTGAGGACGAGCGCCGCGGGGACGAGGCCGGCCGATCGGAGCAGGCGCGAGAGCATGCAGATGATTTCCCCCTTCACCCCCGGCGTCGGGGCCATGGAGATAGAACCCGCGGAAGGTGGAGCGGGTTCCAGAGGTGAGAGGGGGCGGGCGAGGACAAAATTGCGAAAACAACCCCATGCACAGTAAGGAAGGAGTTGAAAAGCTTGGGAAAATTTCGGCCTTGCCGAAGCAGTTTGCGCCGTCGGGCAAAACAGGGGCAGAGTTGCATGATCGGCGGCGTGCGTGACGTGCCGCTCCGCTCCCTGTCATTCCGGGGCGTCGCGCAGCGACGAGCCGGGAATCCATTTCTCCGCAATCACTGCCGCCCGATGGATTCCGGGTTCGCGCTGACGCGCGCCCCGGAATGACGATGTGGAGACAGTTGCCCGCCTCACAATGACCTCACACCGCCTGCGGCGTCCGGATCTCGCGCGGCAGGATGATGGCGGCTGCGATCGCGAACAGGCAGAGGCCGGCGAAGGCGTGCAGCATGGTGACGAAGCCGCCCTGCTCGTAGAGCCAGGCGACTAGGCCGACCGATGCGCCGGCCGCGGTGAAGCCGATGAAGTAACGCACGGCATAGGCGCGCGAGCGCCATTCCTCGCTGGTGTATTTGCCGACCATGGCGTCGTTGACCGTGACCTGCCCGAACGCCCCCATGACGATGCCGATCGAGACCAGGATCAGCGGCAGGTTCTCCAGGCTCGCGGCCAGATACAGGAACGGCGCCAGCATGAAGGACAGCGGCAATGCCACCGTCTTGAGCGAATAGCGGTCGAGCAGCCGGCCGATCGTGTACTGGGTCATCGCGCCGAACACATAGACGCCAGCGGCGATGGCCCCGAGCAGCGCCGGGCTCTTGGTCAGGTCCGCCAGCCGCTCGGCGAACAATTTCGGCAACGCCACGGTGACAGCGTTGAACGTCGTGGAGATCGCGATCACCACGATCAGCAGCGACAGCACCACCCGCCACATGTCCTGCTTGGCCACCCGCGCCTGCGCCGCCGCCTGTTTCGAGCCCTTGCGGTCCTCGTGCACGACGCTCATCGCAAAGACAATGCCGATCAGGACCGTGACGACGCCCGGGACGATGAAGGCAAAACGCCAGCCGAGATATTGGCCGATCACGCCGGTGACGAGCGCCGAGGACGCCACACCGAGATTGCCCCAGACGCCGTTGATGCCCATCTCGCGGCCGAGCCGGTCGGCATAGGACACGATCATGGCGGTGCCGACGGGATGATAGATCGAGGCAAAGATGCCGATCGCAAGCAGCGCCGCGCCGAGCTGCGCCGGGCTCTGCACCAGGCCGACCGCGACCATCGATGCCCCGATGCCGACGAAGAAGATCAGCATCATGTGGCGGCGACTCCAGCGGTCGCCGAGCCAGCCGGTGAGCAGCGAGCCGGCGCCGAAGGCCACGAAGCCGGGCGTCGCGTAAGGCAGGAGTTCCGAATAGGCCATGCCGAGCGCCGGACCCATGATGATGACGGCGGCGGCGAAGATCAGCATCGAATAATGGTCGATGAAATGGCCTGCGTTGACGAAACCGATGACCCGGCTGGGGCTGTTCATTCCCGAATCCTCTCCTGCTCCGAAATGAGTTATATGTCCTCCCCATGACGGGATGCCGCCAATGACTGTCTTTGAAACGCCAATTTTGGAAACGCCAGTGCTGCGGGAGGTCCGCAGCAATCATCGCTCGCCCGCGGGCGTGCACCTGGTTGCGCGCGACTATCCCAGGGGCATGCGGATCGATCCCCACCTGCATCGCGAGGCGCAGCTGATCTATGCGGCGAAGGGCACCATGCAGGTGACGACGCCCGGGGGGCGCTGGCTGGTGCCCCCGGACCGGGCGGTGTGGGTCCCGGCCGGGCTCGAGCATGCCATCGACCTGCTCGTCGACATCGAGATGCGCACGCTGTATTTCGACCTGTCCTGGCTGAAGCGCGAGCAGCGCTACGACGGCCTGACCAGGGAATTCGTGGTGCGGGTGTCGCCGCTGCTCAACCAGGCCATCCTGGCGCTGTTCGACGCGCGCAATACCGAGGAACGTACCGAGCTTCTGGTGCGCCTGGTGATGCTGGAATTGCACCAGGCCGAGGATTCCACGACGTTCGTGCCGCTGCCGCGCGACGTGCGCTGTCGGCGCGCCGCGATGATCGTGCTCGACGACCCCACTGCCCTGCACGACATCGACACGCTGGCGCGGGCGGTCGGAACCTCGGCGCGGACGCTGTCGCGGCTGTTCTCGACGGAGACGCAGCTCAGCTTCAAGAGCTGGTGCCAGCGCGCGCGGATCGCCGCGGCAATCCAGCGCCTGTCGACCGATGCCAGCGTGTCGGTGAAGCAGCTCGCGACCCAGCTCGGCTATGCCAGCGTGCCGGCGTTTTCGGCCGCGTTCCGGCAGGTGACGGGGCGGACGCCGACGGAGTTTGCAGGGAAGAGTTAGCCACTCGCTCGGTGTCATTGCCCGCCTAGTGCGCAATTGCGCACAGGGGCGGGCAATCCAGTATTCGGCGATGGTGATAGAACAGATGGGCCGCGGAGTACTGGATGCCCCGCCTTCGCGGGGCATGACATCGTGTTTGGGGCGAGGACGCGCTGCCACATCACCCCGTCCCCATCAGGCATGCCGGCATTCTCCAAACGCACGGCCCGACTAAAGTTGCCGCATTCCTCCGCTTGATTGTGATCGGCTTCCCCCCAAATCCCGTGTAAGCTTCCGCAACGCACAAACCTGATACGAAAGCCCCTATGGCCAACGCCTTCTTCTCCGACCTGCTCGCCACCATCTCCGAGCGCGGCCGCACGCTGCTTCGTCGCGGCGAATCCGCCGACACCGGACGGGATGCCGACGGGTTGCTCGAGCTGTGTGATGCGCTGCTGTCGGGCCGGGGCGAAGCATCGGGTATCGCCATCGCGCGCGAGGTGCTCGACATCTACCGGGAGCTCGATGCGGCGGGACGGCGCGCCTTCTTCGAAGGGTTGGTGCGCGATTTCGGCCCGGACCGGGAGCGCCTGTCCAGGGCGATCGAGACATGGCGCGCCGCGCCGAGCGACGAGGACGCAAGCTCCCTGCATTTCGCCTCAGAGCCGCGGCGGCAGGAGCTGATCCGAAGACTCAACCGCGCGCCCGGCGGCACCGGCGACCTCGTGGCCATGCGCGCCGATCTGCTCGACATGATGAACGGGCACACCGATCTCGCCGCGCTCGATCGCGACGTCTCGCATCTTCTTTCTTCGTGGTTCAACAGGGGGTTTCTCGTGCTGCGCAGGATCGACTGGTCGACGCCGGCCAACATCCTCGAAAAGATCATCCGTTACGAAGCCGTGCACGAGATTTCGGATTGGGACGATCTGCGCCGCCGCATCGATCCGGTCGACCGCCGCTGCTACGCCTTCTTCCACCCCGCGATGGTGGACGAGCCCCTGATCTTCGTCGAGGTGGCGCTGACCGAGACGATCCCCGGCGCGATCGCGCCGCTGCTGGCGGTCGACCGCCAGCATCTGCCGATCGAGCGCGCGCGCACCGCCGTGTTCTATTCGATCTCCAACACCCAACGCGGCCTTGGCGGCATCTCCTTCGGCAGCTTCCTGATCAAGCAGGTGGTGGAGGAGCTGCGGCGCGAGACGCCGAAGCTCGACACCTTCGTGACGCTGTCGCCGGTGCCCGGCTTCATGGCGTGGGTGAAGCAGGACAAGGACCTGCCGCTGTCGGACGAGGATCGCGAGGTGTTGAAGCGCCTCGACGATCCCAAATGGTTCGAGAACCCGGAGACGACGACGCTGCTCCGCGCCGTGATCGAGCCCCTCGCCGCGCATTACTTCCTCAAGGCCCGCACGCCGAAGGGCAAGCTGATCGATTCCGTCGCCCGCTTCCATCTCGGCAACGGCGCCCGGCTCGAACGCATCAACTGGCTGGGCGACCTCTCGCCGAAGGGGCTGCGCGAATCCGCCGGCGTGATGGTCAACTACCTCTACCGCCTCGAGGACATCGAGAAGAACCACGAGGCCTACGCCAATGACGGCGAGGTGGTAGCGTCGAGCGCGGTGAAGAAGCTTCTGAAGGGCGAAGGGCGAAGGCTGCTGGACATGCGGCTGTCGTAAGGGGCGATCGACTCGCACCCCACCGTCATTGCGAGGAGCGTAGCGACGAAGCAATCCAGACTGCCGCCGCAGAAGGATTCTGGATTGCTTCGCTGCGCTCGCAATGACGGTGCATGTGGCGACAGTCGGGCTACTCCGCCAGCGCCTTCATCTCCTTGTAGAGATCGGATTTGCCTTCGAAGCCGATGCCTGGCAAATCCGGCATGGTGATGTGGCCGTTCTCGACGCGGACGCCATCCGGGAAGCCGCCATAGGGCTGGAACAGGTCGGGATAGCTCTCGTTGCCGCCAAGGCCCAAGCCCGCGGCGATGTTGAGCGACATCTGGTGGCCGCCGTGGGGGATGCAGCGGCTGGGCGACCAGCCGTGGGTCTTCAGGACTTCCAGCGTGCGCTGGTATTCGCACAGGCCGTACGACAGCGCGCAGTCGAATTGCAGCCAGTCGCGGTCGGGGCGCATGCCGCCGTAGCGGATCAGATTGCGGGCGTCCTGGTGGCTGAACAGGTTTTCGCCCGTCGCCATCGGGCCGGGATAGAATTCGGCCAGCGCGGCCTGCAGCGCATAGTCGAGGGGATCGCCGACCTCCTCGTACCAGAACAGCGGATAGTCGCGCAGCATCTTGGCGTAGGCGATGCCGGTCTCCAGGTTGAAGCGGCCGTTGGCATCGACGGCGAGCTGCGCGTCGTTGCCGATCTCTTCCAGCACGGCCTCGATGCGCTTGCGGTCCTCGGCGATATCGGCACCGCCGATCTTCATCTTCACGACGTTGTAGCCGCGATCGAGATAGCCGCGCATCTCGCCGCGCAGCATCGACAGGCCCTTGCCCGGATAGTAATAGCCGCCGGCGGCGTAGACGAAGACGCGCGGATTGGCGGTGAGGCCGTGGCGTTCGGCGAGCAGGCGGAACAGCGGCTTGCCCGCGATCTTCGCCACGGCGTCCCACACCGCCATGTCGATGGTGCCGACCGCGACCGAACGCTCGCCATGGCCGCCGGGCTTCTCGTTGGTCATCATCGCGGCCCAGACCCTGTCCGGATCGAGATTGCCGCCGGCTTCATCGAGCAACGACCTCGGATCGGCCTCGAGGATGCGCGGCGCAAAGCGCTCGCGGATCAGGCCGCCCTGGCCGTAGCGGCCGTTGGAGTTGAAGCCGTAGCCGACGACGCGCTTGCCATCGCGCACCACATCGGTGACGACGGCGACAAGGCTCGTCGTCATCTTGGTGAAGTCGATATAGGCGTTGCGGATCGGGGACGAGATCGGCTTGGTGATCTCGCGGACGTCGACGATGCGGACGGACATGGGATTTGGCTTTCTCGCTCGTTAGCGCGTCATTCCGGGATGGTTCGAAGGACCAGACCTCAGGTGCGCAATTGCGCACCGGGGAATCTCGAGATTCCGGGTCCTCGCTTCGCGAGCCCCGGAATGACGGCTGCGCCGTTACTTCTTATCCCTGAAATACGGCTCGACGGGCCCGTGCACCTTGATGGTCAGCGGGTTGCCGTGGCGGTCCTTGGCGTTGCCGGCGGTGACGCGGACCCAGCCTTCGCTGATGCAGTACTCCTCGACATTGGTCTTCTCGATGCCCTTGAAGCGGATGCCGACGTCGCGCGACAGGATGTCCGCGTTGTAATAGGGGCTGTTCGGATCGACCGACAGGCGGTCCGGAAATTCGTCGCTCATGATTGTCTCGCTCACAACAGTGTTTCGATTTGAGTCCGCAATGCTTCGGGCCGGGCGGTCGGCGCATAGCGCGCGACCACGCGGCCGTCACGATCCACCAGGAATTTGGTGAAATTCCATTTGATGGAAGCCCCCAACAGGCCCGATTGCTGGCGTTTCAGGTACGCATACAGAGGGTGCGCATTTGCGCCGTTGACGTCGACCTTCTCGAACAGCGGGAAGGTGACGGCGTAATTGGCCAAGCAGAACGCCTGGATCTCGCTCGCCTGGCCCGGCTCCTGCGCACCGAACTGATTGCAGGGAAAGCCGAGCACGGAAAAGCCGCGCGGCGAGAGATCGCGATGCAGATCCTCCAGCCCGCGATATTGCGGCGTGAAGCCGCATTTGCTCGCGGTGTTGACGATCAGCAGCACCTGTCCCTCGAAACGCCTCATCGACACCTCCTCGCCGGCAAGCGAGTTGGCCTTGAAGTCGTAGATGGCGGACATCGCTAGCCCACGGGGTCGATCGGCGACGGCGGCACGCCGCCGGCCTCGATCGCCTCGCCCGCGAGCAGACAGAGATCCTCGCGATAGCGGCCGGACACGACGTGCACGCCGACCGGCGCCTTGCCGACCAGACCGGTGGAGACCACGAGGCCCGGCAATCCCATGAAGGGAATGGCGATCTGCGGCAGCTGCGCTTCCCAGACCCGCTTGAAGGATTCGTCGTCCTTGCGGTCGAGATGATCCGGGAACGGCAGCTCGCCGGAGACCGGCGTCAGCAGCACCGCATATTTCTCGAAGAACAGCATCCACTCGCGCGTCAGCGTGGCGCGGCGTGTCAGCGCCTTGGCGTAATTGGCCTGGTCCATCGGCGTCACCCTGGCGCGGTTGCCGCGCAGGCACGCCAGCGCGCCGGGATCGCCCTCGCGCTCGGCCGTCTCGAGGCTGCGCCTCGTAGCCGTCGCCGAGCCAGAGCTTGATCTGCCACTCCACCGCCTCGCGCATCGGCGGCGTGTCCTCGATCACGTCGACGGTCCAACCGGCGCGCTCCAGCCGCTTGCCGGCATCGCTCACCGCCGCCTTCACCTCCGGTGTGGTGGCAAGGCCGCCGGGATTGAGGCAAAGCGCGGCGCGCTTGTCCCGCGCCGGGCCCTGCAGCGGCACCGGCACGAACCAGGGATCGCGGATGTCGCGGGCTGCCATTGCTTCGAGCGAAATCCTGAGGTCGTTGACAGTGCGTGCCAGCGGACCCGACACCGCCATGATCTGCGGTCCGATCGGGCGCTCCGGCAGCGCGGGGTTGAAGGCGGGGATGCGGCCGAGGGTCGGACGCAGGCCGTGCACGCCGCAGGCATAGGCGGGATAGCGGATCGAGCCCGCAATGTCGGTGCCGTGGGCGATGTGGCCGATGCCGGCCGCGACCGCGGAACCGGCGCCGCCGGAGGAGCCGCCCGGCGTCAGCGATGCATCGCGCGGGTTCTTGGTGTCGCCGTGGATCAGATTGGTGGTGAACCAGCGATAGGAGAAGGCCGGGCAATTGGTGCGGCCGAGCAGAATGGCGCCGGCCTTGCGGAAATTGGCGACGACGGGATTGTCCTCGCGCGCGATCACGTCACGCTGCAGCTTCAGACCGTTGGTGGTGGCAAAGCCTTCCTGGTCGACATTGGCCTTGATGGTGACGGGCACGCCGGCGAGCACCCCGGGGTCCTCGCCTCGCGCGATGGCGGCATCGATGGCGTCGGCCTGCTTGAGCACGTCGTCGGGCCGGTGGTCGATCACCGCATTGAGCTGGGGATTGACGGCGTCGAGCCGGGCAAGACCGGCCTTGGCCGCCTCCCTGGCGGAGACTTTCCTGGATTTGACGAGGGTGGCGAGGTCCGCGGCCGACAGGCGCCAGAGATCTTGCATGGCTTGCTCCGTGTATCCGGCGTCTTTTAGCGCCGGGAACGCGGCAAAGCCATGCGGATTTCGCAGGGGTGAAGGACAGGTTTGGTGCCGGGCGGTGCCCCATTCGCCGTCATTGCGAGGAGCTCGCGACAAAATTGCGTAGCAATTTTGCGCTGATGCGACGACTCCTGTCATCGGGCCGCGCTTCGCGCGGACCCGTTGGCTCGCAATGACGGTTGGGGGAGCTGGGCCTCTAATGCCGCGTCGCGGACGGATCCGGCAGGTCCAGCAACGCCTCGGTGAAGGGAAACTCCAGCACGACCTCGCCGTCGGTGTCCGTCACCTCGATCACCGCCTCGAGCAGGGCCGGCTGTGCACCTTCCGACTTCACCACTTCCAGGATCATCTGGCGGGCGACCTCCCAGGCGCGATCGGGGTTGCGCAGGTCCTCGCCGTCAGGATCCACGATCAGTTCGTCGCCGATACGGGTGTTGAAGAAATATCTGGGCATGCCTGATCCAATGGGGTCGCCTGCAGATGATTGGAAGCTGTTCTAACTCACAACTCGTTTATCCCGACAGGGATCACGACCTATCGGCGGTTTTTGCGTATGTCCATTGCGGATCTTTACGGCGGCAATGCGCTCGCTTCGCAGTGCAGCAATTCGGCAGGCCTACTACCTAGGTCCGGGAAAATTTCACTAGCGAACTTCTCCGCCCGCATTAACTTAGCCAGTGGGCGGATACGTCCGAATTCGCAGAAATGGAGAGCCAAAATGGCATGGAAAGCCCCGAAGATCGTCGAAGTGCCCTGTGGCATGGAAATCAACATGTATGTGAGCGCCACCCGCAAGTAAGCCGGTTGGCGAACTCGCGTTCTGCGGCGGTGGATCTTTCGGTCCCGAGGCATCTCCGACGGAAAGAATCCGTGTCGGCGCTTGCGTCGCCCTGAGATCCACCGCGCGTGTTCCCTTCCAGGAGACGGATCATGCTTCGCGTCGTCGTCCTGGGCGCCGCAGCCGGCGGCGGAGTTCCCCAGTGGAATTGCGGCTGCGAAGGCTGCCGGGCGGCTCGCAAAGGCGGGCCTGAGCTGCACCGGACGCAGGCCTCGGTCGCCTTCAGCGGTGACGGCGAGAACTGGTTCCTGATCAACGCCTCCCCCGACCTGCGCCAGCAATTGAATGCCACGCCGCAGCTGCACCCCAGGGCCGGGGCGCTGCGCCACAGCCCGATTGCGGGCGTGATCCTGACCAACAGCGAAGTGGATGCGGTGGCGGGCCTGCTCTCGATGCGCGAAAGCTCGCCGTTCACGATCTATGCGCATGACAAAGTGCTGGCGATCCTCGCCAGCAACAGCATCTTCAACGTGCTGAACGAGAAGCACGTGCGGCGCCAGCCGATCGGCATCAATGAGCCATTCGAGCCTCGCCTTCCGGATGGTGCGCGCTCCGGCCTGGAGGTGCTGCCCTTCGCAGTGCCGGGCAAGTCGGCCTGGTACCTGGAAGGCAAGGCGCATCCCGGCGGGAGCAGCGGCGAGGGCGATACGCTGGGCCTGAAGATCACCGACAAGTCGACCGGCAAGTATTTCTACTTCATCGCGGCCTGCGCCGACGTGACCGACGCGCTCAAGGCCGAGATCGACGGCGCCTCGCTGGTTTTCTTCGACGGCACAGTCTGGCGGGACGACGAGATGATCAGGGCCGGCCTCGGCCACAAAACCGGCAAGAGCATGGGACATGTCGCGATGTCCGGCGACGACGGCGCCATCGCGCGCATGGCCGATCTCGATATCGACAGGAAGATATTTCTGCATATCAATAACTCGAACCCGGCGCTGCTGCCTGCCTCACCCGAGCGCAAGGAAGCTGAGGCGGCCGGCTGGCAGATACCGGCGGATGGAACGGAGATCGTGCTGTGACTACGGCATCAATGACTGGAATGACTGCGCTCTCGATCGGCAGGGATATCAGGCTCAACTCGGCCGAGGAGCTCGAGGCGACGCTGCGCCACATCGGCGAGACCCGCTATCACAGCCTGCACCCGTTCCATAAGCTGCTGCACGGCGGCAAGCTGAACAAGGGCCAGGTGCAGGCCTGGGCGCTCAACCGCTACTATTACCAGAGCACGATACCGATCAAGGACGCGGTGGTGATCTCGCGCTTCCGCGACCGCGCCACCCGCCTGGAATGGCGCCACCGCATCGAGGACCATGACGGCGATGTCGGCGCCGAAGGCGGCATCGAGCGCTGGATCAAGCTGACCGAAGGTCTCGGCCTCGACACCGCCTACGTGGAATCCACCGAAGGCATCTTGCCGGCAACGCGCTTCGCGGTTGAGGCCTACGTGCACTATTGCCGCGAAAAAGAGCCCGCTGGAGGCGATCGCCTCTTCACTAACCGAGCTGTTCGCGCCGAGCATCCACGAAGAGCGCATCGCCGGCATGCTGCAGCACTACGATTTCGTCAATCCTGACACCATGAGCTACTTCAAGCGCCGCCTGACGCAGGCGCCGCGCGATGCCAATTTCGCGCTCGACTACGTCAAGACGCATGCCACGACGCCGGAGCAGCGCGCACAGGTGTGCAACGCGCTGATCTTCAAGACCAACGTGCTGTGGGTGCAGCTCGACGCGCTCCAGCATGCCTATGTCGAGGGCCATATTCCGCCGGGCGCGTTCGTGCCCAAAGCGGGCTGAGAGGAAGATTGATGGCCGGGCCGCGTCACATCAGCGTCAGCGAGGCAAGCCGCCCCGTGCTGCCGCGGCATGCCAAGCTGAAATATGACGAGACCCGCAAGGTCTGGGTGATCCTGGCGCCGGAGCGCGTGCTGGCGCCCGACGAGATCGCGGTCGAGGTGCTGCAGCTCTGCGACGGCAAGCGCAGCGTCGGCGACGTCTCCGATCAGCTGGCGGCCAAATACGCGGCTCCCCGCGAGGCGATCCTGGCCGACGTCATCGTCATGCTGCAGGATCTCGCCGACAAGGGATTTCTCACCGAGATCAGGGAGAAGACGTCATGAGCGACGTGACCATCCCACCCAACGACAGCCTGGCGGTGCTGGAGAAGCAGCGCTCGACCGCGGAAACCTTCGGCATTCCGCTCGCGGTGCTGCTCGAGATCACGCATCGCTGCCCGCTGCAATGCCCCTATTGCTCCAATCCGGTCGAGCTGGACCGCTCCGGCAAGGAGCTGACCACCGAGGAATGGAAGAAGGTCTTGAGCGAGCTCGCCGAGATCGGCGTGCTCCAGGTGCATTTCTCCGGCGGCGAGCCGACCGCGCGGAAGGATCTCGTCGAACTCGTGAAGCACGCCAGCGAGGTCGGGCTCTACACCAATCTGATCACCTCGGCCGTGCTGCTGACGCGCGAGCGTTTGAGTGAGCTTGCCGATGCCGGGCTCTGCCATGTGCAGATCTCCTTCCAGGGCATCGAGGAAGGCCTCGCCGACCGCGTCGCCGGCTACAAGGGCGGGCACCGCAAGAAGCTCGAGGTCGCGAAATGGACGCGCGAGCTCGATTTGCCGCTCACCGTGAACGCGGTGATGCATCGGCAGAATTTGCACCAGCTGCCTGACATCATCCAGATGTCGCTCGATCTCGACGCCGACCGGCTCGAGGTCGCCAACGTCCAGTATTACGGCTGGGCGCTGAAGAACCGCGCCGCCCTGATGCCGACCGTGGCGCAGCTGGACGAGTGCACTGAAATCGTCGAGGCGGCGCGCGAGCGGCTGAAGGGCCGGCTGACGATCGACTATGTCGTTCCCGATTACTACGCGCTGCGGCCGAAGAAATGCATGGGCGGCTGGGGCCGGCAGTTCTTCAACATCTCGCCCGCCGGCAAGGTGCTGCCCTGCCACGCCGCCGAGAGCATCACCGGGCTCGAATTCGAGTCGGTGCGCTCCAATCATTCGATCGCCTGGATCTGGCAGAATTCCGAGGCCTTCAACCGCTATCGCGGCGCCGGCTGGATGAAGGAGCCGTGCAAGTCTTGCGAGTTCCGCGAGATCGATTTCGGCGGCTGCCGCTGCCAGGCCTTCGCGCTGACCGGCGATGCGGCCAATACCGATCCCGCCTGCGCGCTGTCGCCGCTGCACGAGACCATCTTCAAGCAGGCGGAAGCCGAGGCCGAGGGCGAGACCAACCGCTTCCTCTATCGCAATTTCGCCGGCGGCACCCTGGAATCCGAGAATGGGACCTGACGCCGACGCAGGCACGGCGGCGCGACGCGCCGATCCCTTTGCGCCGCTGACTTCCGAAATGCTCGACGTCGGCGACGGCCACGAGCTCTACCTCGAGAGCGTCGGCCGCGCCGACGGAATCCCTGCGATCTACCTGCACGGCGGGCCCGGCAGCGGCTGCCAGCCGGACCATCGCCGGCTGTTCGACCCCGATCGTTTCTGCGCCGTGCTGTTCGACCAGCGCGGCTGCGGCCGCAGCAGGCCGAAGGGATCGCGGGCGCACAACACCACCGCCGATCTGGTTGCGGACATCGAGGCGCTCCGCGAAAGGTTCGGCTTTGATCGATGGATGGTGGTCGGCGGCTCCTGGGGCGCCACGCTGGCGCTGGCCTACGCCGAGGCGCATCCGGAGCGCGTCTCCGGCATTGCCCTGCGCGCGACGTTCCTCGGCACGCGGGCTGAGGTCGAGACAGCCTTCACCTTGCGCCTGTCCCAGTTCTATCCCGCGCTCTACGAGGACTTCCTGAGCGTGCTGCCGCCCGAGGAGCGCGAGCAACCGGTCGACGCCTATTGGCGCCGCATCCTCGATGCCGATCCGGCCGTGCACGGCCCTGCGGCGCGGGCCTGGCATGACACCGAGCGCGCACTATCCGAGCACAAGGCAGCCAAGACGCGGCTCGACCTGGCCTCGCTGAACGTCTGGCGCACGCTGCCGGCAACGCCGTTCATGGAGGCGCATTATTTCGTCAACAATTCCTTCATGAGCGAACACCAGTTGTTGCGGAACGCGCATCGGCTCACGGGCATTCCCGGCATTATCGTGCAGGGCCGCTACGACCTGCTCTGTCCGCCTCAGACCTCACAGGCGCTCGCGAAAGTTTGGCCGGGTTCCGAGCTTCGCATCGTGGAAGAAGCCGGACATTCGCTCTATGATGCCGGCGTGAGGGATGCGGTGATGAAGTCGATTGCGGACCTCGCATCGAAGATCGGGCGATGAGAGGACAAGAAGAATGCCGCTCGCCGGGAAAGGCATGCTGCTGACGTCGATGAACATCGACGTTTCCGATGAAGCCGATTTCAACCGCTGGTACGATCGCGAGCATCTGGAAGAGCGGGTCGCGATCGACGGATTTCTCGAAGCGCGGCGCTATGTCGCGCATGCCGCCAATCCCAAATATCTCAGCCTGTACTCGACCGCGACGCTCGAGGTGCTCGACAGCCCCGCCTACAAGGCGCGGCTGGCGAACCCGACCGACTGGTCGCGGCAGACCATGGCCCGCTTCAAGGACATGCTCCGCGTGGTCGCGCGCATCACCGTCAGCAACGGCACCGGGCGCGGGGCCGCGCTCGGCCTGGTGCGGCTGCGGCCGACGCCAGACAATGCCGCGGCATGGCGTGATGCGCTGCAAGAAAAACTGACGGCGGACAAGCACGACGGCATCATCTCGATGCACCTGCTCGAAAGCGAGCCAGAATTGTCGGGTGCAAAAGCAGGAATTCCGGCGACAAGTAACGAAGGCGCGCGCGACTGGTTCGTGCTGATCGACGGCACGCAAATCGGCGCCGTCTCCGCCGTCATCGCCGAGCGCTTTACCGGCCCGGCGGCGGCCCCCTTCCCGCTTCCCGTATCTGTGGGCACCTACTGCCTGATGTGGGATCTCGCGAAGAGTGACATCGCGCGCGGCTGACGCGCTCGCACGCAGCGCAACATGTTGCATCGCACGCATGTGACGTGCGCCGTTAATGCTGTGCGCGCGTAGCTCCCATGAAAGCGTGGGCGCGCGCAATTTTGCCGTTGTACTTCGGAACGGTTCTAATAAGCTAACCCAATGACGTCATTCAGAAACCAGATCGAGACGCGTTAAGCGTCCGCCAGGCTCAACAAAAGAGGCCGCCGGGTCCTTGAGCCTGCGCGGACAGGGTAGGAATGAAACCAACCGATATTGCGGCCCCCGACTACTTTCACAAAGTGGTCGATTGCCAATGGGCCTGTCCTGCGCACACTCCGGTTCCCGAATACATCCGACTGATCGCCCAGGGCCGCTACAGCGACGCCTACATGATCAATTGGAAATCGAACGTGTTTCCCGGAATCCTGGGACGCACCTGCGATCGTCCGTGCGAGCCGGCGTGCCGGCGCGGACGCGTCGAGGAAACCCCCGTCGCGATCTGCCGCCTGAAGCGTGTCGCCGCCGATTTCAAGGACGACATCAGGCAGCGCCTGCCGCGGCCATCGCCGAAGAACGGCAAGCGCGTCGCGCTGGTCGGCGGCGGTCCCGCTTCGCTGACGGTGGCGCGCGATCTGGCGCCGCTCGGCTATCACTGCACCGTGTTCGATGCCGATCCGGAAGCCGGCGGCATGATGCGCACGCAGATCCCGAAATTCCGCCTGCCCAATTCCGTGATCGACGAGGAGACCGGCTACATCCTGGGCCTCGGCGTCGAGTTCAAAGGCGGTCACCGCATCGAGAGCATGAAGGCGCTGCTCGCGGAGAAGTACGATGCGATCTTCGTCGGCTCCGGCGCCCCGCGCGGCCGCGAGCTCGACATCCCCGGCCGGAAGGAAGCAGCCAGCAACATCCATATCGGCATCGAATGGCTGGCCAACGTGTCGTTCGGCCATACCGACAAGATCGGCAAGCGCGTCATCGTGCTCGGCGGCGGCAACACCGCGATGGATTGCTGCCGCACTGCCCGCCGGCTCGGCGGCGAGGACGTCAAGGTGATCGTCCGCTCCGGCTTCGAAGAGATGAAGGCCTCGCCCTGGGAGAAGGAGGATGCGCTCCACGAGGACATTCCGA
Organism: Bradyrhizobium dasycarpum; assembly: GCF_042019905.1. NCBI lineage: Bacteria > Pseudomonadati > Pseudomonadota > Alphaproteobacteria > Hyphomicrobiales > Nitrobacteraceae > Bradyrhizobium > Bradyrhizobium dasycarpum. The sequence continues at coordinate 6,339,311 of NZ_CP169574.1, read as the reverse complement.
TCCTCAATTTCATGGTGCCCGTCGCCTTCGTCCATGACAACGGCAAGCTCACCGGCATCACCTTCCAGAAGGTGAAGGCCGAGTACGATGCCAAGGGCCGCCGCAACCTCGTTCCCTCGGGCGAGCCGGACCAGACCATCGCATGCGACGACGTGCTGGTCGCGGTCGGCCAGGAGAACGCCTTCCCCTGGATCGAGCAGGATTGCGGCATCGAGTTCGACAAATGGCACATGCCCAAGGTGGACCCGAAGACCTTCGTCTCGACCAATCCAAGAGTGTTCTTCGGCGGCGACGCCGCGTTCGGGCCGAAGAACATCATCTGGGCGGTCGCGCACGGCCATGACGCCGCGCTGTCGATCCACAAGATGCTCTCGGGCGAGGACATTACCGAGCGTCCGCTGCCCGACGTGCAGGTCTCGTCGCAGAAGATGGGCATCCACGAATGGAGCTATGACAACGACATCTCGGTCGACAAGCGCTACAAGGTGCCGCATCGCGACAAGGTGATCGCGCTGAAGGACATCCGCGCCGAGGTCGAGCTCGGCTACGACGTCAAGCTCGCGCTCGGCGAAGCGCATCGCTGCCTGAACTGCGACGTGCAGACGGTGTTCTCGACCTCGCTCTGCATCGAGTGCGACGCCTGCGTCGACATTTGCCCGATGGATTGCATCACCTTCACGGGTAACGGCGAGGAAAGCGACCTGCGCCAGCGCCTGAAGGCGCCATCACTCCATCCCGACCAGGATCTCTACGTCTCCAGCGACCTCAAGACCGGGCGCGTGATGGTCAAGGACGAGGACGTCTGCCTGCATTGCGGGCTGTGCGCCGAGCGTTGTCCCACCGGCGCCTGGGACATGCAGAAATATTTCATCGAGATGACCCACGCAGGTTCGACATGTCCGACAAAAAGCCGATCAGCAGCGTAAACGACTTCGTCGTCCGCTTCGCCAACGTCAACGGCTCGGGCTCGGCCAGCGCCAACGAGATGTTCGCACGCGCGATCCTGCGCCACGGCGTGCCGGTGTCGCCCCGCAACATCTTCCCGTCCAACATCCAGGGCCTGCCGACCTGGTACGAAGTGCGGGTGACCGAAGACGGCCATCTCGGCGCCCGCGGCGGCGTCGACATGATGGTGGCGATGAACCCGCAGACCTGGGACAAGGACGTCGCCGGCATCGAGCCCGGCGGCTATCTGTTCTACGATTCCACCAAGCCGATGCCGTCGACCAAGTTCCGCGACGACATCACGGTGATCGGCGTCCCCTTAACCGCCATCACCAACTCGACCTACACCGATCCGCGCCAGCGCCAGCTGTTCAAGAACATCATCTATCTGGGCGCGCTCTCGGCCCTGCTCGACATGGACCCCAAGCTGATCGAGCAGCTGATCGGCGAGCAGTACAAGGGCAAGGAGAAGCTGCTCTCCTCCAACGTCCACGCGCTGCATCTCGGCCGCGACTGGGCGCTGCAGAACCTGAAATGCCCGATCGGGCTTCGCGTCAAGAAATCCGACAAGGTCGGCGACCGCATCTTCATCGAAGGCAACAGCGCCGCGGCGCTCGGCGCCGTCTATGGCGGCGCCACGGTGTGCGCCTGGTATCCGATCACGCCGTCCTCGTCGGTGGCCGAGGCCTTCACCGCCCATTGCAAGAAGTACCGGCACGACCCTGAAACGGGCAAGGCGAAATACGCCATCGTGCAGGGCGAGGACGAACTGGCCTCGATCGGGATCGTGATCGGCGCATCCTGGAACGGCGCCCGCGCCTTCACCGCGACCTCAGGTCCCGGCATCTCGCTGATGACCGAGTTCATCGGCCTTTCCTATTTTGCCGAGATCCCGGCCGTGATCATGAACATCCAGCGCGCCGGCCCCTCGACGGGCATGCCGACGCGCACCCAGCAATGCGACATCATCGCCTGCGCCTATGCTTCGCACGGCGACACCAAGCATGTGCTGCTGTTCCCGGAAGACCCGGCCGAAGCGTTCGAGTTCGCGGCGGCCGCGTTCGATCTCGCCGAGCGGCTGCAGACCACGATCTTCCTGATGCTCGACCTCGACATCGGCATGAACCACCGGCTCTCCCGCCCGCTGAAATGGGACGATTCCAAGCAGTATGACCGCGGCAAGGTGATGACCGCGGAGATGCTGGAAGAAGGCCGCGACTTCGGCCGCTATCTCGACGTCGACGGCGACGGTATCCCCTACCGCACCTATCCCGGCACGCACCCGACCAAGGGTTCCTATTTCACCCGCGGCACCTCGCGCGACCGCTATGCGCGCTATTCCGAGGAAGGCTCGGTCTACGCCGACAACATGCAGCGCCTGATGCGCAAATTCGAGACCGCGCAGGACCTGGTGCCGCGGCCGCTGCAGGCCAATGCGGAACGGCCGACCAAATACGGCGTGATCTATTTCGGCTCGACCTCGCCGGCCATGGACGAGGCGATCGGCCTGTTGGAGGCGCGCGGCCATCAGCTCGACCGGCTGCGCATTCGCGCCTTCCCGTTCCATTCCAGCGTGGCGAGCTTCCTCGCCGAGCACGACTTCGTCTACGTGGTCGAGCAGAACCGCGACAGCCAGCTGCGCCAGCTCATCGTCAACGAGAACGGCATCGATCCCGTTCGCCTCGTGCCGATCGTGCACTACGACGGCACCCCGATCACCGCCCGCTTCATCGCCAAAGCCATCGGCGACCATCAGGATCACCTCAAGGTGACCCCGCTCCGCAAGGCCGTGTCATGACCTACATCGCCAAACCGAAATTCCATCATCCCGGGCTGAAGCCGAACGAGCTCGGCTACACCCGCCGCGATTACGAGGGCAAGATCTCGACGCTGTGCGCCGGCTGCGGCCATGATTCGATCACGGCCTCGATCATCGAGGCGTGCTACGAGCTCTCGATCGAGCCGCACCGGGTGGCGAAGATCTCCGGCATCGGCTGCTCCTCGAAAACGCCGGACTATTTCCTCGGCAATTCGCACGGCTTCAACTCCGTGCACGGCCGCATGCCCTCGGTGCTCACAGGCGCCAACCTCGCCAACCGCGATTTGATCTATCTCGGCGTTTCCGGCGACGGCGATTCCGCCTCGATCGGCTTCGGCCAGTTCGCGCATTCGATCCGGCGCGGCGTCAACATGACCTATATCGTCGAGAACAACGGCGTCTACGGCCTGACCAAGGGCCAGTTCTCCGCGACCGCCGACCGCGGCTCGAAGAGCAAGAAGGGCGTCACCAACACCGACAACGCCATCGACCTCGTCGCGATCGCGCTGCAGCTCGGGGCCACCTTCGTCGCGCGTTCGTTCTCCGGCGACAAGACCCAGCTGGTGCCGCTGATCGCGGCCGCCATCCGCCACAAGGGTGCGTCCTTCATCGACGTCATCAGCCCCTGCATCGCCTTCAACAACCACGCCGGCTCGACCAAGAGCTTCGACTATGTCCGCGAGCACAACGACGCGGTGAACCGGCTCGACGTGCTGGTCGGCCGCGACCCGATCGCGGTCGATTACGCCCCCGGCACGGTGCAGGTGGTCGAGCAACACGATGGCAGCAAGATCGCCCTGCGCAAGATCGACGCGGACTACGATCCGCACGACCGGCTGGGCGCCCAGACCTTCCTGGCAAGGCACGCCGCCAAGGGGCAGATCGTCACCGGGCTTCTGTACGTCGACCCCGAGGCGGAAGACCTGCACGAGCATCTCAACACGGTCGAGACGCCCCTCAACTCGCTGGAAGCCGACACGCTGTGCCCGGGCTCGGCGGTGCTGGACAAGATCAACGCCAGCCTGCGGTGATCATTTGCTCCGCGCTGAAGTCGACGACCTGACGCGGATCGTAATCTTCTCCGACACGATCGGCGGTTCAAACGGATAGTGCTTGGCATCCCCAAGCACCAGCTGGAGCGTGTGCGTGCCCGGCGCAAGCTCAAGCATGGTTTCGGTCTGCCCTGCACCGAAATGCAGGTGCGACTTGTCTTGCGGGATCGGCTCCTTCGGATCGATGGGACCGTTGACGTCGACCAGCAGATGATGATGGCCGGCGTTCGGGTAGTCGTCGCCAGCATGCGTCACGCCCATGTTACGCAAGCCGAACCGGACCCAGAACCCACCGCGAACCTTCTGCCCGTCATGCGGCGTGATGAAATAGAGCTTGGCGTCCTTGGGCGCAGCCTTGCCCTGCGAACAGGCCGCGCCCGGTAGCAATGCGATCGCGACTACCAGCGCGACACAGGCAATGATCTTCATCAAACTTACTCCAGCACTTACGGACTGAGTGCGACACGGAATCCATGCGTGGGGTAACGGACATTGGTGTCGTAACCATCGCGGTTTGACGGCCGCACATATCTCGAATCGTTCTTCCAGGAACCCGAGCGCAGAACATGGGAGCTGCAGTCGCCGCTGCTCCATGCCGAGCCGTCACTTGGCGCGCCCTGATAGGTCTTATGCCAGCAGTCCTCGACCCACTGATCGATGCCGCCGCCCATGTCATAAAGCCCGAATGGATTGGGCCTGAAGCTGCCGACCCTGGCCGGCTGCTCGGCCGCAAGATCACCGCAATCCTTGCACCCGGCCATGCCCGGCTGGAGTTTGTCGCCCCACCAGTATTTGGTCTGCGTTCCGCCGCGCGCCGCATATTCCCATTCGGCTTCGCTCGGAAGGCGGTAAGGCTTCTTCGTCGTCTGCGCGAGCCAGGCGGTATATTGTTGCGCATCGGCCCAGCTCACATTGCTGACGGGGGCATCGTCGTTGCCGGTGGCCGTGAATCCGCACGCCTTGGCGGCGGCGCATTCGTTCCACTCCTGCACTGTCACCGGATATCGTCCGATCGAGAACGGCTTGATCGCGACCTGATGGACAGGCCGTTCGGTCGGGTCGTCATTGCTTCCCATCGCGAAGCTTCCGCCGCGAATGGCGATCATCTCGGGTTCACGAGGGGACGGTGCCGATGGGCTGGGCGACGGCGACGGCGACGGAGGGGCAGAAGCCAATGATGGGGAGGGTTGTGGCGTCTGCGTCGCTGCCTCGTGCGGCGTCGCGGCCGGGGCAGCGGTGGGCGTGGCGGCCTGCTCGTTGATCCTGCCAGGCTGCACCAGCAAGTACCAGAGCACGCCGGTCGCGATAATTATCAGCGTGATGGCCAAAAGGAAGATAAGGGTATTTTCGCGCCGCCCTCGCGTCCTGCCGACCGCATCTGCATCCGGCAGCACGCGATAGACACGCACCGGATCGGTGATGTTCTTGACTTTGCGGTCGCCGAGCGACTCATAGCCGCACACCACCTTGTGCTTGATCTGCTCGTAGATCGCGCCCGAGATATAAACCTGACCAGGCTCGGCAATGCCTTCGATCCGTGTGGCGATATTGACGCCGTCGCCGTAGATATCGTCCGGCTCTACGATCACGTCGCCGAGATTGACGCCAATCCGGTATTCGAGCCGCGAATGCTTTGGAAGCGGGGCATTGCGGCCGATGAGGTTCTGCTGGATCACGATGCTGCAGCGAACGGCCTCAACAGGGCTATCGAAAATAGCGATGAAGCCATCGCCCGTGGTCTTCACCAGACTTCCATGATGCTCGATGATGCTGGGCTGGATGATATCGCGCTCGATCCGCTTGACGCGGACATGCGTTCCCTCCTCGTCCGCTTGCATGATGCGGCTGTAGGAAGCGATGTCACCGACAATGATCGCCGCGAGACGACGAGGCATGGGGCCGTGTGGCGGCGGCTCATCCTGATTGCCGGATCTGAAGTTGCGAATTTCGCCCATGCGGGGGACTCCACAAGCTTACAAGGCAGCCCCAGCTTACGACTGCCAAAGGCGGTCGTCTGTGAACGCTACCACATTGACGAACCGAGACAATGTCGCCGACATCGCCGACATCGAGTTCCGTAGAAATCAAGGAGTGCACCAGTTGAACCTTCTTGGTCCCATGAATGACTAAGGCCTGGCGTGAGACGACGACCCCGAGTTCGTGCCGGGATAGTCGCACGGGTGACCGTGTCGAAGGCTTGAACGCCGTGCGCCGGCGCCGCGACTAATGGCAGACCGGCCTGCGCCGCCCCGCCGCGGCGGGCCATTGCCGCCAAGCGCCCGGTGCGATCATGAAGCTTGCCCTTATTCTCCCGCTTGCCCTTGCCGCATTCATCGGCGCCGCCCGGGCCGAGGAAGGCGACGACATCCGCGAGGCCAGCAAGGCTGAATCCGAGGCCTTCAATGCGCGCATGTATGCGGGCAAGCCGGGCGGCAAGGCCTATGCCTGCTTCGTCCGCCGCTACGCCCCCGACCATCTGGTGCGGCACCCCAAGCAGAAGGTCGCCGCGATGAAGCTGCTGATCTCGGCGGAACTGGACAAGGAGGACAAGGAGCTGCACCATTCCTTCCGCCTCGGCTTCTTGTACCGTCACCGCAGCGGCGATTTCGACTCCAGCGGCTCGTGTAATCACGCCGTGTTCACCAGGAATGGCAGCGAGGTGCGCCTCGGCTGCGGCGTCGATTGCGACGGCGGCGGCATCGGCGTTGCGCTCTCCAAGGACGACAAGTCGGCGATCGTGCGGCTCGAGCGGGTACGCGTCTGGCAAAACAACAAGCCGGACGATGAGGCCGAACATGCGCTGGTCGGCGGCGCCGACGACAGGATCTTCCGGCTCGATCGCACCGATACAAGCGAATGCGCCTCGCTGGTGACCGACCGCAAGGAACTCGCCGCGCTGCGCCACAAGTGATACCTTGTCTGGCATCGTCGTCGCTTCAGGGAGTTCACCATGAATCGCCGCAACATCTTGTGGAGCGCCGTCTCGGCACTAGGCGCCGCGTTCGGCGCCTCACGTGCGCAAGCAGCCACCGGAGCCGGCCCGGGCAACAAGCTCAAGGTGGTCTACCACCTCAGCGACGCCGAGAAGGTCAATTTCGTGCTCGGCAATATCCAGAACCATATCGACGGCGTCGGCGGCCCCGACCATGTCACGATCGCACTGGTGATCCACGGGCCGGCGCTGAAGGCGTTTCATTCGGCGCAGGCCAATCCCGATATCAGCAGGCGCGTCAGTGATTTCTCCAAGGACGGGGTCGAGCTCGCCGCCTGCGGCAACACGATGAAGGCGCAGAACGTCACGCTGGCGGATCTGTTGCCCGGCTTCGTCAACCTGGAGAAGGGCGGCGTGGTCCGCATCGCCGAGCTGCAGTCGCAGGGATACTTGTATTTGCGGCCGTAGGACGGGCACCGCCACACCCTCCGTCATTGCGAGCGCAGCGAAGCAATCCAGACTTTCTCCGCGGAGACAAACTGGATTGCTTCGTCGCATCAGCGCAAAATTGCTACGCAATTTTGTCGCGAGATCCTCGCAATGACGCGGAGAGGGGCTGCGCCAGCCATCGCCGTAATCTCCCGTCGCCCTTGACTTACGCATAACTCCACGGTTATGAATTGATCCATAACTTTCCGGTTATGTATCCTTTATGCCCCCCACCCCCGACCTCCTGTTCAGAACCCTCGCCGACCCCACGAGGCGGGCGATCTTCGAGCGACTGTGCCGTGAGGGCGAGCAGACCGTTGGGGCGCTGACGGCGCGATCCGGCGTGTCCCAGCCGGCGGTGTCTAAGCATCTCGGCGCCCTCAAGCAGGCTGGCCTCGTGCGCGACCGCCATGAAGGACGCCAGACCCACTACAGCGCGCAACCCGGCGCGCTCAATCCGCTGATCGACTGGACCGGCCAGATGGCCGGGTTCTGGCAGAAAAGGCTCGATGCCCTCGACGATCTCCTGAAGAGGATGGACCAATGAACGAACCCGCCGAGACGCGCTCCGTCGTGATCGAGCGCGAATTTGCCTTTCCCGCCGAGCGACTCTGGCGCGCGCTGACGCAGCCCCACCTGATCGAGGAATGGCTGATGAAGAACGACTTCAAGCCCGTGGTCGGACATCGCTTCAACCTGCGCGGCGAATGGGGCGGCGTGCTGGACTGCGAGGTGCTTACCATCGAGCCGCAGAAGACCCTCGCTTACACCTGGAATTTCTCGCATGAGGACGCCGCCTTCGACCTCAGGAGCGTGGTGACCTTCACGCTGACGCCGACCAGCGCGGGCACGCATCTGCGCGTCGAGCAGGCAGGATTCAGCCCGACGCAGAAGCAGGCGTTCGGCGGTGCGCATGCCGGCTGGAAGCAGTTCTTGGCAAAGCTGGACGAGGTGTTGGCGCGAGGGGACTAGCCCCTCCGCCGTGTCTATTTCCAAACATTCGCAAGGGAGGATCCGATGAGCACGCAGATGTGGATTCGGCAAATTCATCGTTGGCTGTCGATGGCTTTCACGCTGGCCGTCATTGCCAACATCGTCGCAATGATCATACAGCTCCAGGCCGTGTGGATCGGATTCCTGGCACTCGTGCCACTGATTCCGCTGCTCGCGACGGGGCTGTATCTGTTCGCGCTGCCCTATCTCCGTCGCAGCAACGCGTGAGGCGAGAGAATGAAAAAGGCTGTGACCGCGAACAAGGCCGGCGCGACGGAGGCGAAAGGGCTTTCGCCCGCCAAGCTGATCGACGGCAGGATCAAGGAGCTCGGCGACTGGCGCGGGGACATGCTGAAGCGGGTCCGCGCCCTGATCAAGGAAGCCGACCCTGACGTGGCGGAAGCGTGGAAATGGCGCGGCGTTCCCGTGTGGGAGCACGACGGCATCATCTGCACCGGCGAGACCTACAAGGAGGTGGTGAAGCTGACCTTTACCAGGGGCGCGGCACTCGCCGACCCATCAGGCCTGTTCAATTCCAGCCTCGACGGCAATGTGCGGCGGGCGGTCGATATTCGCGAAGGCGAGACAATCAACGAGAAGGCGCTGAAGGCGCTGATCCGCGCGGCGGTGGAGCTGAATGCAGCGAAGAAGAAGCCGGGGAAGAAGCGCTAGGTAGCACCCTCTCTCCGTTCCCTCCCCCTTGTGGGGTAGGGAACGCACCTTCGTCGGCGCGTCAGCAGGGGCTCATCGTCAAGCGCCCCACACAGCTGGCCCCACTCACGCCACCGCGGCGGGGATCGGGCGCGGGCTCACGACGTATTCGCGCAGGACCTTGTCGTTGGCATCGACCTCGATCAGCGCGACGTCGTAGGTCCAAAGATCGGCGAGGTGCTGCAGCACCCGCTTGGCATCGGTCTCGTTGAGCTGCGCACCCTTGATGACGTGGTGATGCAGGATCAGGCGGCGGTCGCCCGAGAGATCGACGTCGACCACCTCGATATTGGCGTCGATGTAGCCGACATCATGCTGCCGTGCCAGCTCGCGGCGGACGCGGCGGAAACCGCGCTCGTCGTGGATGGCGTCGACCCTGATGCCGGCACGCTCCTCGGGATCGTCGTGCAGGTGGAACATGCGGAAGTGCCGCATCAATTTGGGGCTCAGGAACTGGGCGATGAAGCTTTCGTCGCGGTAATTGGCCCAGACGTCGCGCAGCACGCCCATCACGTCGTTCTTGCCGGCGATGTCGGGGAACCATTCGCGGTCCTCGTCCTCCGGCCTGGTGACGATACGTTCGATGTCCTGCATCACGGCAAAGCCGAGCGCATAAGGGTTGAAGCCGGAGAATCGCGGATCGTCGAACTCGGGCTGGAACACCACATTGGTGTGGGAGCCCAGGAATTCGAGGAAATTGCCGTCGGTGATGCGGCCCTGCTGATGCAGCTGGGTCATGATGCGATAGTGGACGTAGGTCGCCGTCCCCTCGTTCATCACCTTGGTCTGGCTCTGCGGATAGAAATATTGCGCGATGTGGCGGACGATGCGGAGCAGCTCGCGCTGCCAGGGCGCCAGCCGCGGCGCGCTCTTCTCCAGGAAGTAGAGCAGATTTTCCTGCGGCAGGCCGAGCAGCTTGCGGCGGCGCTCGATGCTGAGCGCAGAGCGGGTCTTGCTCTTGCCGGCCGGCACGGTGCGCCAGAGATCGTTGAAGACCTCTTCCTCGTGCTGACGGCGGCGTCCGGCCCGCTTCTCCTCGGCGCGCAGATCGAGCTTCTTCTTGCCGGGATAGCGGTCGATGCCGTGCGACATCAGCGCGTGCGCGGCGTCCAGGGTGCGTTCGACCTCGATGCGGCCGTAACGCTCCTCGCACTGCATGACGTAGTTCTTGGCGAAGTCGAGATAATCCAGGATGCCGTCGGCGTCGGTCCACTGCTTGAACAGGTAATTGTTCTTGAAGAAGTGGTTGTGGCCGAAGGCGGCGTGCGCGATCACCAGGGTCTGCATCGTCGCCGTGTTCTCCTCCATCAGATAGGAGATGCAGGGCGAGGAGTTGATCACGATCTCATAGGCGAGCCCCATCAGGCCCTTGCGATAGGACGCCTCGTGAAAGGCGAAATGCTTGCCGAACGACCAGTGCTTGTAGAACAAGGGCATGCCGACCGACGAATAGGCGTCCAGCATCTGCTCGGCGGTGATGACCTCGATCTGGTTCGGATAGACGTCGAGCCCCAGATCCTTCAGCGCCACCTCCTCGCAGGCATCGGTGATGCGCTGCAAGGTGTGGAAATCCCAATCCGCGCCTTCGAACAATCGTTCCGTCATGGAGCGGCCTTCTCCTGGGAGGTTTCGCGGCGCTGGAACAGGTCGTGGAACACCGGAAAGATCTCGCTGCGCTCCGAGACCTTGCGCATCGAGAGCGGCGCGCCGCTGTTGCGCAGGCGCTCATAGAGGCTCCAGAGCGAGGAGTCGGAGAGATCGAAGGCGCTGCCGCCGGATTCCCCGACCTCGAGATAGGCAAAGAACTGACAGACCGGGAGGATCTTGTCGGTCAGCAGCATGCCGGTGAGCTCGCCGTCGGAATAGGAATTGTCGCCGTCGGAGGCTTGCGCGGCGTAGATATTCCAGTCCGATGGGTTGAAGCGCTCGCGCACGATCTCGTGCATCGCCTGCAGAGCGCTCGACACCAGTGTGCCGCCCGAGGCCGGGCCGTAGAAGAAGGTCTGCTCGTCGACCTCCTCGGCGCGGTCGGTGTGGCGGATGAAGACGATCTCGACGTGCTTGTAGCGGCGCTTCAGGAACACGTAGAGCAGCATGTAGAAGCGCTTGGCGAGATCCTTCATGTGCTCGGACATCGAGCCCGAGACGTCCATCAGGCAGAACATCACCGCCTGCGCCACCGGCCGCGGCACCGTCTCGAAGCGGCGGTAGCGGATGTCGAGCGGATCGATGAAGGGAATGCGCTTGGATTTCGCCTTGAGCTTTTCGAGCTGGGCGAGCAGCACCTCACGCTCGTCCTCGTCGGTGCAGGCCGCGATCGCAGCTTCCAGCTCTTCGATCTCGTCCTTGCGGGGACGCTTGAGCGCGATGCGGCGGGCCAGCGCGAGCTTCACCGTCCGGCTCACCGAGATGTTGGCGGGCGAGCCCGACGTGGTGTAGCCGGCACGCTGGATGCCCTCGCTCTCGGTCTGTGCGATCTTGCGCTTGGCGAGATCGGGCAGCTCGAGATCGTCCAGGAACAGATCGACGAATTCGTCGCGGGACAGCACGAAGCGGAACGCGTCCTCGCTGTCGCCTTCGCCCGGGCCGGAATCCTTGGCGCGGCCCTGGCCCGAACGCTGCAGATAGTCGCCCTCGACGAACTTCTTGTTACCGGGCAGCACCATGTCGCGCGTGCCGCCCTCCCGGCGGAAGCGCGGCTCGTGCATGCCGTCGAGGGGGATCGTGACCTCGCCCCCCTCCAGGACGTCCTTGATGTCGCGCTCCTGCGAGGTCTTCTTGACGGCGCCCTGCACCAGGGACTTGGCCCGACGCAAGAACCGCTGGCGGTTCTCAAGACTCTTGCCGCCTGGATTCAGGCGCCTGTCAATAATGTGAATGGGCACTTTACCATTCGCCTCCCATCCGCCTCAACCGGCCTGCTTCACGCGCATGTACCATTCGACGAGCCGGCGAACCTGACGCTCGGTGTAGCCACGCTCCACCATGCGTGCGACGAACTCGCCATGCTTCTTCTCCGTCTCGCCGTCCTTCTTCGACCCGAAGGAGATGACCGGAAGCAGGTCCTCGACTTGCGAGAATATCCTCTTTTCGATCACGTCGCGAATCTTCTCGTAGGAGGTCCAGGTCGGATTTTTGCCGCCGTTCTGGGCCCGCGACCGTAACGAGAATTTGACGACCTCGTTGCGGAAGTCCTTGGGGTTGGCGATGCCTGCCGGCTTCTCGATTTTCGTCAGCTCCTGGTTCAAAAGCTCGCGATCGAGCAGCTGGCCGGTGTCGGGATCCTTGAAGTCCTGGTCCTCGATCCAGGCGTCGGCATAGTCGACGTAGCGATCGAACAGGTTCTGGCCGTAGTCCGAGTAGGATTCCAGATAGGCCTTCTGGATCTCGTTGCCGATGAACTCGGCATAACGCGGCGCCAGATCCGCCTTGATGAATTCGAGATAGCGCTTCTCGACTTCCTCCGGCAGCTGCTCCCTGCGGATCGCCTGCTCCAGCGCGTACATCAGATGCACCGCGTCGGCTGCAACCTCCTGCGGATCGTGATTGAAGGTCGCAGCCAGGATCTTGAAGGCGAAGCGGGTGGAAACGCCGTCCATGCCCTCGTCGACGCCGGCGGCATCGCGATATTCCTGGACGCTGCGCGCCTTCGGATCGGATTCCTTCAGGCTCTCGCCGTCGTAGACCCGCATCTTGCCGAACAGGGTGGAATTCTCGTGCTTGCGCAGGCGCGACATCACCGAGAACCGCGCCAGCGTCTCCAGCGTCGAGGGTGCGCACGGCGCCGAGGCGAGCTCGGAGCCCTGGATCAGCTTCTCGTAGATCTTCTGCTCTTCGGTCACGCGCAGGCAGTACGGCACCTTGATCACGCAGATGCGGTCGATGAAGGCCTCGTTGTTCTTGTTGGCCTTGAAGCTCGCCCACTCGGCCTCGTTGGAGTGCGCCAGGATCACTCCGGTGAACGGGATCGCGCCGATGTTCTCGGTGCCGATGTAGTTGCCTTCCTGCGTCGCGGTGAGCAGCGGATGCAGCATCTTGATCGGCGCCTTGAACATCTCGACGAACTCGAGCACGCCCTGGTTGGCGCGGTTGAGGCCGCCGGAATAGCTGTAGGCGTCGGGATCGTTCTGGGCGTAGGTCTCGAGGCTTGCGGATGTCGACCTTGCCGACCAGCGAAGAGATATCCTGGTTGTTCTCGTCACCGGGCTCGGTCTTGGCGATCGCGATCTGGCGCAACCGCGACGGCTGGATCTTGGCGACCCGGAACTGGGAAATGTCGCCGCCGAAGGCTTCCAGCCGCTTGTAGCACCACGGGCTCATCAAGCCGGTGAGACGCCGGCGCGGAATGCCGTATTTCTCTTCCAGCATCGGACCGAGCTGATCGGGATCGAACAGGCTGAGCGGGCTCTCGAACACCGGAGAGAGTTCATCGCCGGCCTTGAGCACGTAGATCGGATGCACTTCCATCAGCGACTTCAGCCGCTCGGCCAGCGAAGACTTGCCGCCGCCGACCGGCCCGAGCAGATAGAGAATCTGCTTGCGCTCCTCGAGGCCCTGCGCCGCGTGACGGAAGAAACCAACGATGCGCTCGATGGTTTCTTCCATGCCGTAGAACCCGGCGAAGGCCGGATAGGTCCGGATCGTGCGGTTCAAAAATACGGCCAAGGCGTGGGTCCTTGGCCGTGTCAATCGTCTGAGGTTCACCGATCGCCGCTAGCAATCGTTCGGCCGCGTTCGCGTATTTCATGGGATCGCTTCGACACGATTCCAGATATTCCGCCATCGACAGGTCGTGCTGGCTTCTCGCCTCGAACGACCGAGCGAAAGCGTTGAATAGAGAATCGTTGTACATGATCCCTCTCCGCGTGAGTTCCGCTACAAGCTGAAACGAAAGCAGTTACCGGACCGTTCCTCAGGCCGTTTTCGAATCAGCGTGAGCACATGACGATCATTGGACACCCGGGTGCCGACACGACGCAACGCACAACGTAGGCACTCGTTGAGTTACGAACAGGCACCTGCCCGTATTTTGTGCGAATCTCCGTCTATATTGGCTCATTTCCAGAAAATGTCACTTGGTCGCAACATCCGGGCCTTACCGGGGATGCACTCATCCGGCGTTGCAGCATAGCGATGCGCCAGCGGCGATCTTATGACGCTTGTACGGCGAAGCCTTGAGCGCCGCCTTGAGAGCCGCGTTCATCTTCCTGCTGCAATGCGGTGCGCAGGGTGCGTGTCGCCACGCAGCACTGTATCGAATCGACTGCCAAGTCGTCGGACCGGATGGACGCTCCGATCGTTCTGCGCGGTCAAGTTGACGATGCGGCGGAATGGCCGCTTCAAGTCGGGCGTCGGCGTCAGCACGATCATGTTGTGGCCGCGGCGCCGGTCAGCAGAAATTCGGCAATCGAATTCAGGGCGAACCGACGTTGCCGACTGGACTCTGCCGCGCTTTCGGCCGACGACTTTTTACGCAACAGGGCTACTACCGCCGGGATCGCCATGATCGCGGCGGAGTTACACCGGAGGGTAGGACGCCTGTACCCTTGATTGGTTCCCTCCCGGGAGCATGTACGCTAGAGGATAGCGCGTCAGGACTGGCGCGGAAACCCCTCGCCCGCAGGCTTGGAGATAAATAAGCATCATGAATCCCGTCAAAGAACTGGAAAAGCACGGACAAGCCGTCTGGCTGGACTTCCTGGCCCGTGGCTTCATCGCCAAGGGCGACCTGAAGCGGCTGATCGACACCGACGGCGTCAAGGGCGTCACCTCCAATCCCTCGATCTTCGAGAAGGCGATCGGCAGCTCGGACGAATACGATGCCCCGATCGGCAAGGCACTGAAGCGCGGCGACCGGAGCGTGGCCGATTTGTTCGAGGCTGTCGCGGTCGAGGACATCCAGAACGCCGCCGACGTGCTCCGCCCGGTCTATGACCGCCTCAAGGGAGGCGACGGCTATGTCAGCCTGGAGGTCTCGCCCTATCTCGCCATGGACACATCGGGCACGGTCGCCGAAGCGCGGCGGCTCTGGAAGGACGTTGACCGCAAGAACCTGATGGTGAAGGTGCCGGCGACGCCCGAGGGCCTGCCGGCGATCGAGACGCTGATCGGCGAGGGCATCAGCATCAACATCACGCTGCTGTTCTCCAGGGCGGTCTACCTTCAGGTGGCCGAAGCCTACATCGCCGGGCTCGAGAAATACGTCGCCGGCGGCGGCGACCCCGCTTATGTCGCGAGCGTGGCGAGCTTCTTCGTCAGCCGCATCGATTCCGTGGTCGACAAGCAGCTCGACGACAAGATCGCCCGCGCCAACGACCCGTCAGAGAAGGAGCGGCTCGCCGCACTGAAGGGCAAGGTCGCGATCGCCAACGCCAAGGTCGCCTACCAGGACTACAAACGCCTGTTCGCAGGTCCCCGCTGGGACAAGCTCGCCGCCAAGGGTGCCAAGCCGCAGCGCATGCTGTGGGCCTCGACCGGCACCAAGAACAAGGATTACAGCGACGTCCTTTATGTCGAGGAGCTGATCGGCCCGGACACCATCAACACGGTCCCCCCGGCGACGCTGGACGCATTCCGCGACCACGGCAAGCCGCGCGACAGCCTGGAGGAGAACGTCGATGACGCCAGGCGCGTGCTGGAGGAGCTGGAGCGCTCCGGCATCTCGCTCGACGCCATCACCGAGGAGCTGGTCAAGGACGGCGTCAAGCTGTTCGCGGACGCCGCCGACAAGCTCTACGGCGCGGTTGCCCACAAGCGCGCCACCGTGCTCGCCCCCGCACTCGATCGGCAGCTTCTCTCGCTGGGCGACGGCCTCGGCAAGGCGGTGGCCAAGAGCACGGAGGAATGGCGGGCGTCCGCCAAGATCCGCAGGCTGTGGCAGCGCGACAAGTCGGTCTGGACCGGCGCCGACGAGGACAAATGGCTCGGCTGGCTCGACAGCCCCGCCAAGGCCGACGTCGCCGATTACGAGGATTATGCGGGCCGCGTGAAGGGGCAGAAATTCTCCGACGCCGTCGTGCTCGGCATGGGCGGATCGAGCCTCGGCCCCGAGGTGCTGGCCGAGACCTTCGGCAAGAAGCCCGGCTTCCCGAAGCTGCATGTGCTGGATTCGACCGACCCGGCCGAGGTCCGCGCGATGGAGGCGAAGATCGACATCGCCAACACCGTGTTCATCGTCTCGAGCAAGTCCGGCGGCACCACCGAGCCGAACGCGATGAAGGACTATTTCCATCAGCAGGTTGCCAAGGCGGTGGGTGCGAAGGTGAAGACCGGCCACCGCTTCATCGCGGTGACCGATCCCGGCTCATCGCTGGAGAAGGCGGCGAAGAAGCTGAACTATGCCCGCATCTTCCACGGCGAGCCGTCGATCGGCGGCCGCTATTCGGTGCTGTCGCCGTTCGGCCTGGTACCGGCCGCAACCGCCGGTATCGACGTCAAGACCTTCGTCAAGCATGCGCTCTCGATGGCCCGCTCCTGCGGCCCGGACGTGCCGCCAAGCGAAAACCCGGGCGTGCAGCTCGGCCTTGCCATGGGCCTGGCCGGCCTCGAAGGCCGCGACAAGGTGACGATCCTGGCCTCGAAGAAGATCGCCGATTTCGGCGCCTGGGCCGAGCAGCTCATCGCGGAATCGACCGGCAAGGAAGGCAAGGGCCTGATCCCGATCGAGGGCGAGCCGCTGGGCGACCCCTCTGTTTACGGCAACGACCGCTTCTTCATCGACATCCGCGTCGAGGGCGAAGCGGACGCCGCCCACGATTCCAAGCTCGCCGCCATCGAAGCGGCCGGCCATCCCGTGGTGCGCATCGTCATGAAGTCGATCGACCATCTCGGCCAGGAGTTCTTCCGCTTCGAGATGGCAACGGCTGTGGCGGGCTCGATCCTCGGCATCAACCCGTTCGACCAGCCGGACGTGGAAGCGGCCAAGATCAAGACCCGTGAGCTCACGGCCTCGTTCGAGAAGACCGGCGCGCTGCCGGAAGAGCAGCCGGTGATCAGCACCGACGAGGCCGATCTCTACACCGACGAGGCCAACGCCACGGCGCTGCGCGCCGCCGGCGCCAATGGCGACCTCGCCTCCTGGCTGAAGGCGCATCTGTCGCGATCCAGCGACGGCGACTACGTCGCGCTGCTCGGCTACATCGCGCGCGACAAGGCGACGATCGACGCGCTGCAGGCGATGCGGCTGGAGGTGCGCGAAAAGCGGCATGTCGCGACCTGCGCCGAGTTCGGACCGCGTTTCCTGCACTCGACCGGGCAGGCTTACAAGGGCGGACCCGACAGCGGCGTGTTCCTCCAGATCACCGCCGATGACGCCAAGGATCTCAAGGTGCCGGGCCAGAAGGCGAGCTTCGGCGTGATCAAGGCGGCCCAGGCGCGCGGCGATTTCGACGTGCTGACCGAACGCGGCCGGCGCGCGCTGCGGGTGCACCTGAAGGGCGAACTCAAGAAGGGCCTCGCCGCGCTCAATGCAGCGCTCAACGACGCGCTGAACTAAGGAATATTGCCAATGCAACTCGGCATGATCGGCCTCGGCCGGATGGGCGGCAACATCGTTCGCCGCCTGATACGCCAGGGACATTCGACCGTGGTCTACGATAAGGACGCCAAGGCGGTCGCGGGCCTTGCCGTCGACGGCGCAGTCGGCTCCGCGTCGCTCGAGGACTTCATCTCGAAGCTCGAGCGGCCGCGCACGGCCTGGGTGATGCTGCCGGCCGGCCACATCACCGAGACGACGATCGACACGATCGCCGGCGTGATGCAGGAAGGCGACGTCATCATCGACGGCGGCAACACCTTCTGGCAGGACGACGTCCGCCGCGGCAAGGCGCTGAAGGCGCGCGGCATCCACTATGTCGACGTCGGCACCTCGGGCGGCGTCTGGGGGCTCGACCGCGGCTATTGCATGATGATCGGCGGCGAGAAGACCGTGGTCGACCGGCTCGATCCGATCTTCGCCGCGCTCGCCCCCGGCGCCGGCGACATTCCGCGCACCGAGGGGCGCGAGGGCCGCGATCCCCGCATCGAGCAGGGCTATATCCACGCCGGCCCCGTTGGCGCCGGGCATTTCGTCAAGATGATCCACAACGGCATCGAATACGGCCTGATGCAGGCCTATGCCGAAGGCTTCGACATCCTCAAGAACGCCAATATCGAGGCCCTGCCGGCGGATCACCGCTACGATTTCGATCTCGCCGACATCGCGGAAGTGTGGCGACGCGGCAGCGTGATCCCGTCATGGCTGCTCGACCTCACCTCGACCGCGCTCGCGGACAGCCCGCAGCTGTCCGAATATTCCGGCTTCGTCGAGGATTCCGGCGAAGGACGCTGGACCGTGAATGCCGCGATCGACGAGGCCGTACCGGCCGAAGTGCTGACCGCCGCGCTCTACACACGTTTTCGTTCCCGTCGGGAACACACCTTCGCCGAGAAAATTCTCTCCGCGATGCGCGCGGGATTCGGCGGCCACAAGGAGCCGAAGCAACCGGGCCCGAAGCCGAAGTAAGACGTAACAAGCGAAGGCTCATCATTCGTGACAAAAGATCCGCAGCCAAAGCGCAAGCCGGAAAATTGCGCCTTCGTCATCTTTGGCGTGACCGGCGACCTCACCCACCGGCTGGTGATGCCGTCGCTGTACAATCTCGCCGCCGAGAACCTGTTGCCGGAAAAAATTCTGCGTCGTCGGCGTCGGCCGCAAGAGTCAGTCGGATGACGAGCTGCGCGACAGCCTGATGAAGGGCTTGCGCGAATTAGCGACGCGGCCGGTCGACGACGACGTCGCAACACAGCTGCTGCAATGCGTCACCTTCGTCGAGGCCGATCCGAAGGACCCGCCGTCGTTCGACCGCCTGCGCGAGCATCTGGACTCGCTGGAGTGCTCGCAAGGCACCGGCGGCAACCGCCTGTTCTACCTTGCCACCCCGCCGGCGGCGTTCGCGCCGACCGCGCGCGAGCTCGGCCGCACCGGTTTGATGAAGGAGAACGGCGCCTGGCGGCGGCTGGTGATCGAAAAGCCGTTCGGCACCGACCTCGCTTCGGCGCGCGCGCTCAACGCCGAGCTCCTGAAGATCATGGAGGAGCACCAGATCTACCGGATCGATCATTATCTCGGCAAGGAGACGGTGCAGAACATCCTGGTGCTGCGCTTTGCCAACGGCATGTTCGAGCCGATCTGGAATCGCAACCACATCGACCACATCCAGATCACGGTGGAGGAGAAGCTCGGCGTCGGCCATCGCGGCGGCTTCTACGATTCGACCGGCGCGCTCCGCGACATGGTGCCGAACCATCTGTTCCAGCTGATGTCGCTGGTCGCGATGGAGCCGCCGGCGCGTTTCGATGCGCATTCCGTGCGCTCCGAGAAGGCCGAGGTGCTCACCTCGATTCAGCAGCCGAGCAAGGAAGAAGCCTTGAGGAATTCGGTGCGCGCGCAATATCTCGCAGGACGCATCGGCGACGAGGAGATCCCGGACTATCGCAAGACCGCGGAAGTCAAGCCCGGCAGCACCACCGAGACCTATGTCGCACTGAAGCTGATGATCGACAATTGGCGCTGGGCCGGCGTGCCGTTCTATCTGCGCACCGGCAAGGCGCTGGCGCACAAGCGCACGGAAGTGGCGATCAAGTTCAAGCAGGCGCCGCTGTCGATGTTCTCAGGCACAGCGATCGACCGCCTGTCGCAGAACTTCCTCACCATCGGCATCGCGCCGACCGAGACCATCGAGCTGCAGTTCAACGCCAAGATCCCGGGGCCGAGCGTCACCATCGACGGTGTCGAGATGAAGTTTCGCTATGGCGACTATTTCCGGGCCGATCCCTCGACCGGCTATGAGACGCTGATCTACGACTGCATGATCGGCGACAATATCCTGTTCCAGCGCGCCGATGGCATCGAGGCCGGATGGCAGGCGGTGCAGCCGTTCCTCGACGCCTGGAAAAGCGCGGGCACCAACGGCATCGAGACCTATGAAGCCGGCAGCGACGGGCCGAAATGCGCCGACGAGCTGCTGCGGCGCGACGGGCGAAGCTGGCGGAAGTTCTCGTGATGGCCGCGGCGGGCCAGCCGAAGCTGATCGTGGAGGCCGACGCCGAGGCCCTCGCCCGCGCCGCGGCCGAGCGGGTGATGGCACGGATCGCGGCCAATCCCGACCGCATCGCGATCTGCCTGACCGGCGGCTCCAGCCCGAAGAAGCTCTATCAATTGCTCGGCAGCGAGGCCTGGCGCGGCAGGATCCCGTGGCAACGCGTACACTGGTTCATCGGTGACGAGCGCTTCGTCCCCGCGAGCGATCCCCTCAACAACATGGCGGTCGCGCGCGCGACGTTCCTCGACCGCAATGCAGCCTCGAGCCACATTCACCCGATTCAGACCGCGACCGAGACTCCCGAGCAGAGCGCCGCCGCCTATGCGCGCGAGCTGCAGGCCTTCTACGGCTCCGACCGCCTCGATCCCTCGCGCCCGCTGTTCGATTTGGTCCTGATGGGCGCGGGACCGGACGGCCACACCGCTTCGCTGTTTCCCGGCTTCCCCGAAATCGAGGAGAACGAGCGCTGGGTCGTTGGGGTGCCCAAGGCCAATGTCGCCCCTTTCGTGCCGCGGGTCTCGCTCACCCTGCCCGCTTTGGCGTCCTGCCGCGAAATGCTGTTTCAGATTGCCGGGCACGACAAGCAACCGATCTTGACGCGCCTCCTCAATGGCGAGACTTTGCCGGCCTTGCGCGCGCGCTCGGCTGGCGAGACCGTCTGGCTGGTCGATAGAGCCGCGCTTCCGGAGGGCATTCGTGGGCCGCGTTGACGCACCTTGTGCATTGATCGTGATGGGCGTGTCGGGGTCGGGCAAGAGCACGATCGCCGAAGCGCTCGGCCAGCGGCTCGGCTGGCGCTTCGAGGACGGCGACAGCTTCCATCCCGCCAGCAATGTCGAGAAGATGCGGGCCGGACACCCGCTCACCGACGAGGACCGCTGGCCCTGGCTCAACGCCATCGCCGACGAGATCGGGCGGGTCTGCGGACGCGGCGAGCACATCATCATCGCCTGCTCGGCGCTGAAGCACGCCTACCGTGACGTGCTGCTGCGCGGGCGCGACGATGTCCGTTTCGTCTTCCTGAAAGGCACCCGGGAGCTGATCGCCGAACGGCTCGCGCACCGCAAAGGCCACTTCATGCCGCCCGGGCTGCTGACGAGCCAGTTCGAGACGTTGGAGCCGCCGGAGGCGAGCGAGCACGTCATCACCGTTTCGATCGACGAAACCGTCGAGGCGATCGTGGACGGCATCGTCCGGCAACTGAGACTGGGCGGCACGAGCCGCTGAGGCGCAAGCAACGTTAGGGCCTGTCATGACGCAAATCTCACTCGTGGTGTCCGACGTCGACGGCACGCTGCTGACGAAAGACAAGACTCTGACGGACCGCGCGAGGGGCGCGGTGCAGCGGTTGCACGAGGCCGGCATCGGCTTCACCATCACGTCCAGCCGTCCCGCGATTGGCATGCGCTTCCTGATCGAGCCGCTGGCGCTCTGGCTTCCGGTCGGCCCTTTCAACGGCTCCTCGATCGTCGATCCGGAGATGCGGCCGGTCGAGCAGCATCTGATCCCGGCCGGCGCCGCCGAGCGCGCCTTGCAGATCCTTCGCGAGTTCGGCGCCGACATCTGGCTGTTCACCACCGACCAATGGCTGATCGACAACCCGAGCGGACAATACGTCGCGCATGAGCGTCACACGATCCGATCGGACCCGACCATCGTGACGGATTTTTCGCCCTATCTCGCAAGCGCCTGCAAGATCGTCGGCGCCAGCGCCGATGCTGCCCGCCTCGAGGCTTGCGAGAAGGCGATGCAGCAGGCGCTCGGCAGCCAAGCCAACGCCGTACGGTCGCAGACCTATTATCTCGACGTCACCCCGCCCGGCTTCGACAAGGGTACCTTCGTCGCGGCGATGGCCAAGCGCCTGGGCATCGCGACCGCTGCCGTCGCCACCATCGGCGACATGCAGAACGACCTTGCGATGTTCGCCGTCAGCGGCACCTCGATCGCCATGGGCAACGCCGCCGACAACGTCAAGGACCAGGCCACCCACGTCACCGCGAGCAACGAGCAGGACGGCTTTGCGGAAGCGATGGAGATGATCCTGAAGCGGAACGGGTTAGGTTGAGCCTGCTGCCAGTCGTTTCACCTCTCCCGCTTGCTTTGCGGGAGAGGTCGCCGCGCAGCGGCGGGTGAGGGCTCTGTCCTTCCGGGGGGTGTCTCGCTCAGCGGAGACACCCTCTCCCCCGCCGTCCCCCGCAAGCGGGGGAGGGAGCGCACCTCCCCTTCTCACTTCGAGCGCTGCATCGCCGGCTTCTCGCTCGTCTGCCTTGCCGCGGACAGATTCTGCGCGGTGTTGACCAGCGCGATGTGGGTCAGCGCCTGCGGGAAATTTCCGGTCTGGCGCCGGGCGACTGAATCGTATTCCTCGGCGAGCAGACCGACGTCGTTGGCGATGCCGGCCACGCGATCGAGCAAGGCTTGCGCCTTGTCGAGATCGCCCGCCAGCACGTGGGCATCGGCCAGCCACAATGTGCAGGCCAGGAACGCGCCTTCGAGCGGCGGCTGCCCTGCGGGCAATTCGCGCGGATCGTGCCGCAGCACGAAGCCGTCGCGCATCAGGCATGTCTCGACCGCCGCGATGGTGCCGCGAATACGCGGATCATCCGCGGGCAGAAAACCGACGGCCGGCAACAGCAGCACGCTGGCATCGAGCAGTTTTGAGCCATAGGATTCGACGAAGGCGTTCTCCTCCGCATCAAATCCCCTGCTGCAGACGTCGCGATGGATCGCCTCGCGCAAGGTGCGCCAGTGCAGCAGCGGCGCCTTCAAGCCGAAGGTCTCGGCGCTCTTGATGCCGCGGTCGAAGGCGACCCAGGTCATCACCTTGGAGAAGACATAATGCCTGGGCTCGCCGCGGCGCTCCCAGATGCCGTGATCCGGCCGGTCCCAGACCTCGGCGAGATGGTCGAGCACGGCGCATTCCAGCGCCCACGTCGTTTCATCGTCGAGCTGGAGCTTGGCCATGCGGGACTGGTGGAAGGCGTCGATCAGCTCGCCGTAGACGTCGAGCTGGAGCTGCGCATGCGCCGCGTTGCCGACGCGCACCGGCTTTGCGCCCTCATAGCCGTCGAGCCAGCCGGCCTCCCATTCCAGGAGCCGGCGCTGACCCCAGATGCCGTACATGATCTGCATGTTCGCCGGCGAGCCGGCGGCGGCGCGCAGCAGCCAATTGTGCCAGGCCAGGGCTTCCTGGGTGTAGCCCGAGTTCATCAGCGCCAGCAGGGTGAAGGTGGCATCGCGCAGCCAGCAGAAGCGGTAATCCCAGTTCCTGGTGCCGCCGAGCTTCTCCGGCAATGACGTGGTCGGCGCCGCGACGATGCCGCCGGTCGGGGCGAAGGTCAGCGCCTTCAGCGTGATCAGCGAGCGCATGATGAGGTCGCGATAATCGCCGTCGCGGGTGCAATGGCGGCACCACTCCCGCCAGAATGCCTCGGTCTCCTGAAGCGCAGTTTCCGGATCGATCGGCGCGGGCGGCTCGAGATGCGAGGGGCCATAGGTCAGCACGAAAGGCACGGTCTCGCCCGCGCTCACCTCGAAGTCGGAGACCGTGGTCAGATCCTGGCCGCGGGTCTTGACCGGCGTGCGCAGCACCGTCATGTCCTGGCCGGCGATGGCCATCAGGGAATGGTCGATCCGCCGCACCCAGGGAATATCGGCGCCGAAGCCGAAGCGGATGACGAGCTCCATCCGCATCTTCACCGTGCCCTTGATGCCGCGCACCAGCCGCACGACGTCGGACGCCTTGCCGCGCGGCGGCATGAAGTCGATCAGCGCAATGGTGCCGCTCTTCGTCTCGAAGCGCGTTTCGAGAATGAGGGTGTCGCCGAGATAGCGTCGCGATGTCCCGGTGACGTCACTGCTCGGCGCGATCAGCCAGCGGCCGTTCCTGTGGGTGCCGAGGATGGCGGCAAAGCACGCGTCGGAATCGAAGGCCGGCCAGCACAGCCAATCGATCGAGCCGTTGCGCCCGACCAGCGCCGCGGTCTCGCAATCGCCGATCAGCGCGTAGTCCTCGATTCTCTGAGACAATGTCGTGCGAGCCTGAGACGCCCCGGCCGATCAACTCCCGCCGTTCAACGAACGTTCCCGCGTTGCCGCTCGCAAGGCCGTGAGGTCGACCTTCGAGGCGATCTTGTCGAGTGCGACGGGGAGGCGCTGGCGCCAGTTCGGATGTTCGTCGATCGTGCCGGGAATGTTGGGCTGGTCGATCACGCCAAGCAGATCCTCCATCGACACCGCGAGCAGCCGCGACGGCGTGCGCGACAGGAAGGCTAGCACCGAATAGAGGTCGTTGGCCTTGATGCCGTTCTGGCGCAAGATCTCGTCGAGCCTGCCGAGCGCATCCCAGCGCGCCTGATCGTTCTCGCCGGGATCGAGCCCGAGCGAGCGCTTCATCTTGAGGTCGCCGAAGGAGCGCCAGCCGGCATAGGTCGACAGGTCATGCGTGTTCAGCGTCACGAGCGCATTGGGCCGGTAATGCTCGACATTGCGGAAGCGGCCGGTCTCGTCGCGCTCGAACATCATGACGAGATAGGACCAGATGCCGAAATCCTGCATCATCTCGCGGAAACCTTCCGGCACGGTGCCGAGATCTTCGCCGATCACGATGCATTTGTGGGCCGCGCTCTCGCGCGCCACGACGCCGAGCAACGCCTCGAACGGCATCTGCACATAGGCGCCGTTGTCCGGCTTGAAGCCGCGCGGCACGAGATAAAGCCGCTTCAGGCCGAGCACGTGATCGAGCCTGATCGCGCCGGCATGGCGCATCGAGGCCGCCAGCATGTCGGCGAACGGCACGAAGGATTGCGCCTCCAGGCCGCCGGCGTTGAAGCCCGCAAGGCCCCAGTCCTGGCCGATAGTGTTGAGCACGTCGGGCGGGGCGCCGACGGCGAGATGGCGGGAGATCGCCATCTGCTCGTTCCAGGCATCGAAGCCGTTGGACTGCACGCCGACGGCGACGTCGAGATAGAGCCCGACGCGCATGCCGAGCTGGCTGGCGAGCTCCTTGGCGTCATGCAGCTGGCTGTCCGCGGTCCATTGCACGAATTCGACGAATTCGACCTCGCGCTTGTCGGGTCCATTGCGCAGTTCGGCGCACTTGGCCTCGTCCGGTTGCTGCCATTCCGCCGGCCATTCCCACCACGGCGCGGCGAAGCGATGGCGCAGCACCTCGAAGCAGGCGAAGCGGGACAACAACGGGGCGCGGGCGGCGCGGAAGGCGTCGAACGCCTTGCGGCGCGCTGGGCTCGCGCTCGCGACGAAACTGTTGAACGCGGCGCGCAAGGCCAGCCATTTCAACGCCGCCATGTCGGCGTAAGGCACGCGATCGCCTTGGCGCAGACGAGCAGCGGTCGCCGCCGCGTCGGGCACGAGGTCCGCCGAGAATTCGGGAATAGCCTCGACGTCGATATAGAGCGGATTGAGGAACAGCCGGCTGTTCGGCGAATACGGACTGCAGTCGGACGGCTGGTCGTCGAACAGAACGTGCAGCGGATTGAGCCCGACGCCGTCGGCCCCGAGCTGCTTGGCGAGCCGGACCAGATCGGCGAGGTCGGTGAAGTCGCCGATGCCCCAGTTGCGGTCCGAACGGACGCTGTAGAGCTGCACGGCGAGCAGCCAGCCGCGGTCGAAATCGCCGCCGAAGGCGCGCTCCGGCGCCACGATCATCGGCACCTCTTCGGTCACACCTTCAGCATCGGTCAGCGTCAACCGGTGATAACCCAGCGGCAGGCCGGCGGGCCAGGCGATCACGGGCTCGCGTGTCTCGCCCTGGGCCGTCGATTTGCCGTTGGCGGTTAATTTCCATTGCAGCGGCGGCGCGCCGATGGCGGCCAATTCCGTGCGCGGATGTCCGAGCGCGCGGACCACGACCGGCCCGTTGACGAAGCGGTAAACCCGCTTTTCCGGCAGGGCGTCGAGGATGGACTTCAGGGCCGCGGGGTCGGTGACCCGCAGCTTTCCAAGCGCATCAATAAATTCGGATTGAACGCCCTTGATCCGGGCTTGAGCTAAAAGATCCATACGGCACGCAGCTTGCAGGCCATTCTTCGGCCGGGGGCATCGATTTTAACGAGGCAGCGGAAGACGTTAGTCTGGGTCAACTCACAAACCATGCCTGCCGTTCCCAGGGGGAACTAATGACATACAAGCGGCTTTCTATATAGGGTATCAAGCGTAGGTTCCCGACAAGGGAAACGGGCCCCTGCTCTCTTGTCACCTGCTTTCTTGTCAATGGCATCACCGTGAACAAGACAATTCAAACTGTCGAAAGTGCCGCAGCCGGCAGCGCTTTCCTCATCGAAGACGTCTATCCCGCGATCGATGGCGGCCGCTTCGCCGTGAAGCGGATCGCCGGCGATCGCGTCGAGGTGTGGGCCGATGTCTACCGTGACGGCGACGCCGTGATCGGGGCTGCACTGCTCTGGCGCCCCGAGCAGGACCGGGATTGGCGGCGGGAGCCGATGATCCAGCACGGCAATGACCGCTGGTCCGGCGCTTTCACACCGGTGGAGCCGGGCCGATATTTCTATGCGATCGAGGCCTGGACCGACGAGTTCGCCACATGGTCCCACGGGATCGCGCGCAAGCAGCGAACGGGCGCCGATGTCAACCTCGACGCGCTCGAAGGTGCCAGCCTCCTGACCAAGGCCCACGGCGCGCCGCAGGCCGCGGCGGCAATCATCGTCCGACAATGCGAGGATTATCTTCAGACCGGCGATGTCACCTCGCTGCTGGCGACCGAGCTCGGCGATGCCATGGCCGAGAGCCAGTCCCGGCCCGACCTGACCCGCTCACAACCCTTCCTGCTTGTCGTCGACCGCGACAGAGCGCGGTTCGGCGCCTGGTATCAGATGATGCCGCGCAGCCAGAGCCGGATTCCCGGCCGGCACGGCACGCTCCGCGACTGCATCGCACGCGTGCCTGATATCGCGGCGATGGGATTCGACGTGCTCTATTTCACGCCGATCCACCCCATCGGCCGCAGCCGCCGCAAAGGCCGCAACAATGCGCCGGCGGCGAGCGAAGGCGAACCCGGCTCGCCCTATGCGATCGGCGCCGCCGAGGGCGGCCACGACGCGCTGCATCCCGAGCTCGGCACCATCGAGGACTTTCGCGCGCTGGTCGCGACCTGTCTCGAATACGGCCTCGAGCTGGCGCTCGACTTCGCCGTGCAATGCTCGCCGGACCATCCCTGGCTGACGCAGCATCCGGAATGGTTCAAATGGCGGCCGGACCGCTCGGTGCGGACGGCGGATGGCCCCTATTCGGACATCGTGATCCCCGATTTCGCCTCGGTCGACCGCGTCGGCCTGTGGAACGCCTTTCGCGACGCCATGCTGTTCTGGATCGACCACGGCGTCACCATCTTCGCCATCGACAATCACGACACCGCGCCGCTTGCGTTCTGGGACTGGCTGATCGGCGACATCCGCCGCCGGCATCCCGAGGTGATCCTGTTCTCCAAGACGTTTGCGCGGCCCAAGCTGATGAAGGGACTCGCCAAGCTCGGCTTTGCGCAATCCTTCACCTATTTCCCCTGGCGCACGTCACGGTGGGAGCTCCAGCAATATCTCGGCGAGCTGACGCGCTATCCCGAGCGCGACTTCTATCGTCCGAACCTGTTCGTCAACACGCCCGACCTGCTGCCCTATCATCTCCACAGCGGCGAAGCCTGGGCGTTCAAGTCGCGCGTTGCGCTGGCGGCGACGTTGTCGGGCAGCTACGGCGTCTACAGCGGGTTCGAGCTGCTCGAACACGAAGCGATTCCCGGACGCGAGGAATATCTCGATTCCGAGAAGTACCAGATCAAGCAGCGCGACTGGGACCAGCCCGGCAACATCAAGTCCTACATTGCCGACCTCAACCGCATCCGCAACGACAACGCCGCGCTCCAGCAAACGGCGAATTTGCGCTTTCTGGCTGTCGACGACGGCGAGACCATCGCCTTCATCAAGCAAGCGGCTGAGCCCGCCAACTCCGTCGTGATCGTGATCGCACTTTCCGGCCGGTCGCGCGAATGCTGGCTGCCGCTCGGCGACGTCACGGTTGACGCCGGCGGGCAGCGTCACCATGTGACGACACTCGAAAACCTCCTCACCGGCGAACAGTCCCGCATCGAATGGGGCGGGATCAGGTTGCGTATCGATCCTGACCGCGATCCGGCGCTCTTGTTCCGCTGTCTGGCGTAAGGGGCACGCCATGAATGTTCTGTCTTCCGTCGACACCAAGAAAGCCGAGGCTGCCGAGATCGTGGACGAGCTCTGGTACAAGGACGCCATCATCTATCAGCTGCACGTCAAGGCCTTCGCCGACAGCAACAATGACGGCATCGGCGACTTCGCCGGACTGACCGAGAAGCTGCCCTATCTGCAGGAGCTCGGCGTCACCGCGCTGTGGCTGTTGCCGTTCTATCCCTCGCCCGGTCGCGACGACGGCTACGACATCGCCGATTACGGCTCGGTCAATCCCGATTTCGGGACGATGAAGGACTTCAAGCGCTTCATCCAGGAGGCACAGAAGCGCGGCCTGCGCGTCATCACCGAGCTCGTGGTCAACCACACCTCGGACCAGCACAAATGGTTCAAGCGCGCGCGCCGCAGCCATCCCGGCTCCAGCGCCCGCAACTGGTATGTCTGGAGCGACACCGACCAGAAATACCAGGGCACGCGCATCATCTTCACCGACACGGAGAAGTCGAACTGGACGTGGGATCCCGAGGCCGGCGCGTTCTACTGGCACCGCTTCTTCTCGCACCAGCCGGACCTCAATTTCGACAACCCGCGCGTGGTCAGCGCGCTCATCCAGGTGATGAAGCGCTGGCTGGATGCCGGCGTCGACGGCTTCCGCTTGGATGCCATCCCCTACCTCTGCGAACGCGACGGCACCAACAACGAGAACCTTCCCGAGACGCACGCCATCATCAAGCGCCTGCGCCAGGAGCTCGATTCCTACTCCAAGGGCAAGCTGCTGCTGGCCGAGGCCAATCAATGGCCCGAGGACGTGCAGGAATATTTCGGCCGCGGCGACGAGTGCCACATGGCCTATCACTTCCCCTTGATGCCGCGCATCTACATGGCGATCGCGCAGGAGGACCGTTTCCCGATCACCGACATCCTGCGCCAGACGCCGGACATTCCGGCGAGCTGCCAATGGGCGCTGTTCCTGCGCAATCATGACGAGCTGACGCTGGAGATGGTGACCGACGTCGAGCGCGACTATCTCTGGACCACCTACGCCAACGATCCCCGCGCCCGCATCAATGTCGGCATCCGCCGGCGCCTCGCGCCGCTGATGGACAACGACCGCCGCAAGATCGAGCTGATGAACTCGCTGCTGCTGTCCTTCCCCGGCACGCCGATCATCTATTACGGCGACGAGATCGGGATGGGCGACAACATCTATCTCGGCGACCGCAACGGCGTGCGTACGCCGATGCAGTGGAGCCCGGACCGCAACGGCGGCTTCTCGCGCTGCGACCCGGCGCGCCTCTACGCGCCGCTGATCATGGACCCGGTCTACGGCTACGAATCGGTCAACGTGGAGGCGCAGTCGCGCAGCCTGTCGTCGCTGCTCAGCGCCACCAAGCGGCTGATCTCGGTCCGCAAGTCGACGCTCGCCTTCGGCCGCGGCACCATGACCTTCATCCGCCCGGCCAACCGCGCCGTGCTGGCCTATGTCCGGCAATATCGCGACGAGGTGATTCTCTGCGTCGCCAATTTGTCGCGCGCGGCGCAAGCCACCGAGCTCGACCTGTCGCCGTGGAAGGACCGCATTCCGCAGGAGATGCTCGGCCGCACCCGCTTCCCGGCGATCGGCGAACTCCCCTACATGATCACGCTGGGGCCCTACGGCTTCTACTGGTTCCAGCTTCAGGAGCGCGACAAGTCCGAGCCGGTGACGCCGCGCGCGGTGCCGGAATTCGAGACGCTGGTGGTGCCGGTGAATTCGAACTGGGTGTCGCTGGCCCGCGAGCGCGGCGTGTTCGAGCGCGACGTGCTGCCCGGATTCCTGTCACGGACGCGGTGGTATCCCGAGCACAATCCCAAGCAGATCAAGGCCACGCTGACCTCGGCGGTGCCGTTCAGCGACATCGGCGACAACAGGCCCTGGATCGCGTTCTTCGAGACCACTCGGAACGACGTCACCACGCGCTACGTGATGCCGATGCAGATCGAATGGGTGCGCTTCGATCGCGAGCGCTTCAATCCGAAGGCGCTCGCCGCCGTGCGCCAGGGCGCGCGCGAGGGCACGCTGCTCGACGTCGCGACCGACCAAATCTTCATCGGCCTGTTCCTGCGGGGTCTGTCGCAGAACCTGGTGGTGGAGGAGAACAATCTGCGGCTGGAGTTCAAGGCGACCAGCCGGTTCGCCGACTACACCATCAAGGAGCCCCAACGCATCCGCGCCATCGAGCAGTCGAACAGCACCGCGCTGGTCGACAACCAGTACGTCGCCAAGATCTACCGCCGGCTCGAAGGCGGTGTCAGCCCCGAGATCGAGATCGGCCATTATCTCACCGAGGTCGCGCGCTTCGCCAACACGCCGGCGCTGCTCGGCAGCGTCGAGCTGGTCGAAGGCGGCCAGCGCAGCGCGCTCGGCGTGCTGCATGCCTATGTCGAGAACCAGGGCGACGGCTGGACCGTGACCACGGGCTATCTCGACCGCTATATCGACGACCAACGCGTCGTCCCGATCGGCGAAGCGCTGCGCGAGACCCAGGAGCAAGCGCTTTATCTGCACTTCGTCGCACAGATCGGCCGCCGGCTCGGCGAACTGCATGTCGCTCTGGCCGCGGCAGAGCCGGTCGATCTCGCTCCGGAGCCGATCGACTCTGCATACGTCAAGCGGCTGGTATCCGACCTCAAGGCGCGCGCCGAACGCGTCTTCGAAAGGCTGGCCGAGAGCCGCGAGGGCCTACGGGAGGCGGACCGGCCGCTGGTCGATCGGCTCATGGAGGCGCGTACGCTCCTCTCCGACCATCTGAGCGGGCTCTTGCCATCCGAGATCGGTGGGTTGAACATCCGTCATCATGGCGACTTCCGGCTCGGGCAAACTCTGATCGTGAAGGACGATATCTTCATCATCGACTTCGACGGCGATCCGCGTGTGCCCCTGGCTGCCAAGCGGCGCAAGGCGCCTGCCGCCCGCGATGTCGCCGGCCTGATCCATTCGATTCATGTTTCGGTCAACGCCGCCCTCAATCACGCACCGACCGGTGCCTCCGAGGAGCACGACCGGCTCGCGGCCGCACTCGACGAATGGCGCGAGCGTGCCACCGCAACCTTCCTGTCCGCCTACCGCGAAGCCATGACCGATCAGCGGCTGTGGCCGGCAGATGCGCAATCCAGCGAGGGACTGCTGCGGTTCTTCCTGCTTGATCAAGCCTTCAATGACGTAGAGTACGAGCTGTCCCACCGGCCTGAGGGGCTGCATGCGCCGCTGACCGGACTGCTTCGCATTCTGTCCAGTACCGAGAGCGAAGCCCATGCCTAAACTTCCTGCCGAGGCCTATGCGATCATCGAGGGCCGCCACTCCGACCCCTTCCACTATCTCGGGCTGCATCCCGAGGGCGGCAAAAGCGTGGTGCGCGCGTTTCTGCCCGAGGCCTCCAATGTCGAGGCGGTCGGCGACCATGGCGAGGTCGCGCCGCTCGATCGCGTGCACGATGCCGGTCTGTTCATCGGCGCCCTGCCCAATGGCTCGAAGCACTATCAGTTGCGCGCCAAATTCGGCAACAGCGTCGTCGAATTCGAGGATGCCTACCGCTTCCCGCCGATCCTGACCGATTTCGACCTCTATCTGCTCGGCGAGGGCACCCATCAGCGGCTCTTTGACAAGCTCGGCGCCCATCCGATGCGGCTCGAGGGCATCGACGGCATCGGCTTCGTGGTGCTGGCGCCGAATGCACGGCGCGTTTCCGTGGTCGGCGATTTCAATTTCTGGGACGGGCGGCGCCATCCGATGCGGGTGCGCGGCGCTGGCTATTGGGAATTGTTCATCCCGCACGCCAAGGCCGGCGATCACTACAAGTTCGAGATCATCGGGCCGCACGGCCACCTGCTGCCGCTGAAATCCGATCCGATGGCGTTTGCGAGCGAAGTCCGTCCGAAGACGGCCTCCATCGTGTTCGACGAAGCCCATCTGCCGCGGCCGCGTCCGGCGCCGGACGGCATCAACGCACTGTCGGCGCCGATGTCGATCTACGAGGTTCATCTCGGCTCGTGGCGGCGCAAGAACGGCGATGAATGGCTGACCTATCGCGAGCTGGCCGAACAGCTGCCGGCCTACGCCCGCGACATGGGCTTCACCCACCTCGAATTCCTGCCCGTGAGCGAGCATCCGTTCGATGGCTCGTGGGGCTACCAGCCGACCGGCCTCTATGCGCCGACCAGCCGCTTCGGGAGCCCCGAGGATTTCGCCGCCCTGGTCGATGCCTGCCACCGCGAGGGCGTCGGCGTGCTGCTCGACTGGGTGCCGGGTCACTTCCCCGACGACCCGCACGGGCTCGGCAGTTTCGACGGCACCGCGCTTTACGAGCACGCCAACCCGCTCCAGGGCCGCCACCTCGACTGGGGCACGCTGATCTACAATTACGGCCGCACCGAAGTGACCAACTTCCTGGTGTCGAACGCGCTGTTCTGGATGGAGCGCTATGCCATCGACGGGCTGCGTGTCGATGCCGTCGCGTCCATGCTCTATCTCGACTACAGCCGGCCCCCCGGTGCGTGGATCCCGAACCAGCATGGCGGCCGCGAAAACATCGAGGCGATCAACTTCCTGCGCCGCTTCAACACCGAAGTCTTCGCCCGCTTCCCGCAGGCGACCACGGCGGCCGAAGAGTCCACCGCCTGGCCGCAGGTCTCGCGCCCGGTGGAATTCGGCGGGCTCGGCTTCGGCTACAAGTGGAACATGGGCTGGATGCACGACACGCTGGACTACATCAGCAAGGATCCGATCCACCGCAAATACCATCACGACGAGATCCTGTTCGGCCTGCACTACGCGTTCTCGGAGAACTTCATCCTGCCGCTCTCGCATGACGAGGTCGTACACGGCAAGCGATCGATCCTTGGCCGCATGCCCGGCGACGAGTGGCAGCGCTTTGCGAATTTGCGCGCCTATTACAGCTTCATGTTCGGCCATCCCGGCAAGAAGCTGCTGTTCATGGGCGCGGAAATCGCGCAGAGCCGCGAATGGAATCATGACCAGTCGCTCGACTGGCATTTGCTCGAATACAAGTACCATTCCGGCACCCAGGCGCTGATCCGGGACCTCAACCGCCTCTACCGTGCCGTGCCGGCGCTGCACCAGATGGACTGCGACCAGGCCGGCTTCGAATGGCTGATCACGGATGACGCCAACCGCAACGTGTTCGCCTGGCTGCGCAAGGGATTTGACGAGCACGCGCGCTGTCTCGTGGTCGTCAACTTCTCGCCGAACGTCTATCAGAACTATCGCGTTCGCGTGCCCTTCGCCGGCAAATGGAAGGAAGTGCTCAACTCGGATTCCGCCCATTATGGCGGCAGCAATGTCGGCAATATCGGTGAAGTCCATGCCGAGGGCGGCGAGCTCCGCCTCACCATTCCGCCGCTCGCCGCGATCTTCCTCGTTCCGGAAAGCTGACACATGCGCCTGACTGCCGGATCGCCCGCACGCCTCGGCGCAAGCTGGGACGGACGCGGCACCAACTTCGCGCTGTTCTCCGCGAACGCACAGAAGGTCGAGCTCTGCCTGTTCGACGCGCAAGGCCGCCGCGAGCTCGAGCGCATCGAGCTGCCCGAGAAGACCGAGGACGTCTGGCACGGCTATCTCAACGACGTCTCGCCCGGCCAGCTCTACGGCTATCGCGTGCACGGCCCCTACGAGCCCGAGCGCGGCCATCGCTTCAATGCCAACAAGCTGCTGCTCGATCCCTATGCCAAGCGGCTCGCCGGACGTCTGGTCTGGAGCGATGCGCATTTTGCCTACCGCACCGGGAGCCCGCGCGAGGATCTGTCCTTCGACCGGCGCGACAACGCGCGCGGCATGCCCAAGGCCGTAGTGGTCGACGAGACCTTCAACTGGGGCCGCCGCGAGATCCGTCCCAACATCCCCTGGGAAGAGACGATCATCTACGAGGCCCACGTCAAGGGCCTGACGCAGAAGCGCGACGACGTGCCGCCGAATTTGCGCGGGACCTATGGCGGCCTGTCCTCGCCGGCGATGATCGAGCATCTGAAGAGGCTCGGCGTCACCACGGTCGAGCTGCTGCCGGTGCACAGCTTCGTCGACGATCGCATTCTGGTGGAGAAGAAGCTCGTCAATTACTGGGGCTACAACACGCTGTCCTTCTTCGCGCCCGAGCCGCGCTACGCGCAGGACAATGCGCTCGATTCCTTCCGCACCACGGTGGCGCGCCTGCACGATGCCGGCATCGAGGTGATGCTCGACGTGGTCTACAATCACACCGCCGAGGGCAATCACCTCGGCCCGACGCTGTGCTATCGCGGCATCGACAACGCCTCCTATTACTGGCTGAACCGCGAGAATCCGCGCTATTACGACGACTTCACCGGCTGCGGCTCGTCGGTGAACCTGACCCACCCGCGCGTGCTGCAGATGGTGATGGATTCACTTCGCTACTGGGTCGAGGTCTGCCATGTCGACGGTTTCCGCTTCGACCTCGCCACCACGCTGGCGCGCGGGCCCAACGGCTTCGATCGCGGCATTTCGTTTCTGACTGCAATTCGCCAGGATCCGGTGCTGGCGACCGTCAAGCTCGTCGCCGAGCCCTGGGACCTCGGCCTCGGCGGCTATCAGGTCGGTGCCTTCCCGTCGCAATGGTCGGAATGGAATGATCGCTATCGCAGCGCCATGCGCCGCTACTGGAGCGGTGAAGGCAGCCTGATCGGCGACATCTCGAGCCGGATGACGGCATCGTCCGACCTGTTCAACCACGATGGACGGCGGCCGCGCGCCAGCATCAACCACATTACCGTGCACGACGGCTTCACCCTCGCCGACCTCTTCAGCTACAACGAGAAGCACAACGAGGCCAACGGCGAGGACAACCGCGACGGCTCCAACGACAACCACAGCAACAATTGCGGTGTCGAGGGGCCGACCGACGATCCTCCAGATCCTCGGCCTGCGCCGCCAGCTTCGCAAGAACGTGCTGGCCTGCCTGATGCTGGCGCAGGGCGTTCCGCTGATCCTTGCCGGCGACGAGGTCGGCAACTCGCAATCGGGCAACAACAACGCCTATTGCCAGGACAACGAGATCGGCTGGGTCGGATGGGACAATCTCGGCAAGGAGGATGACGACATGGTCGATTTCGTCGCCCATCTCGCCGAGATCCGCCGCCGGTTCTCGCAGCTTCGCAGCCACCGCTGGCTCGACGGCCGCCCCGCGGACGGCGTATCCTACGGCGCGTTGTGGCTGACGCCTGCCGGCGACGAGATGACGGAGAGCGACTGGAAATTCCCGGAGGGAAGATTCCTCTCCTACGTGATGGGGCCGATGGAACCGGGCGGAGCCGCGATCTTTATCGTACTGAACGCCGCCCCCGAAGAGATCGCATTCAAATTGCCAAAAATGACCGAATACAAGAGCTGGCAGCAGATCCTGAACACGACGGATGCCAAGCTGAATACGATCGACTTCCCGCCTGGAAGCGACAGCAAGGCGCCGCCGCGCTCCGTGCTCGCCTTCGCGGGGGCGCTATGAGGCCATCCTTCGGGGCGAAGCCGACGAAGGACGGTGTGTCGTTCCGCCTGTGGGCGCCTGCCGCCCGCCGCGTCGACCTCCTGCTCGACCGACGACACGCGATGCAGCGCCGCCAGGAGGGCTGGTACGTGGCCGACATTGCCGGCCTCACCGCCGGCATCCCCTACAAGTTCAGGATCGACGACGCGATCGACGTGCCCGATCCGGCGTCGGCTTTCCAGCCCGACGACGTCTTCGGCCCGAGCGAGGTGATCGACCACGACGCCTTTTCCTGGCGTGCGCGCGATTGGCGCGGCCGTCCCTGGGAGGAGACGGTGCTGATCGAAACCCATGTCGGCACCTTCACCTCCGAAGGCACCTACCGCGCCATGATCGACAGGCTCGATCATCTCGCCGCAACCGGCATCACCGCGCTGGAATTGATGCCGCTGGCGGATTTCGCCGGACGCCGCGGCTGGGGCTATGACGGCGTGCTGTGGTATGCGCCCGACAGCGCCTACGGCCGCCCCGAAGACCTGAAGATGCTGATCGACGAGGCGCATCTGCGCGGCCTGATGGTGTTCCTCGACGTCGTCTACAATCATTTCGGCCCCGAGGGGAATTACCTCGGCCGCTATGCGCCGGCCTTCTTCACCGATGCGCACACGCCCTGGGGCAGCGCGATCGATTATCGCGTGCCGCAGGTGCGCGCCTTCGCGGTCGAGAATGCGCTGTCCTGGCTCGGCGACTACCGTTTCGACGGCCTGAGGCTGGATGCCGCCAATCACATCATGGCGATGCCCGGCGAGCAGTCGATGCTGCAGGATCTCAGCGTCGCCGCCGGCGAGCTCGCCAAGGCGACGGGACGCCACATCCATCTCGTGCTGGAGAACGGCGACAATCGCGCCAGCCTGCTTGACGCCGCACAGGAGCCGCCAAACGGCAAATATCGCGCGCAGTGGAACGACGATTATCACCACGTCTGGCACGTGATGCTGACCGGCGAGCTCGCCGGATATTACGCGGACTATCAAACGCCGCGCCTCGATCTGGCGCGCGCGCTGGCATCCGGCTTCGTCTACCAGGGCGAGGTCTCCGAGTTCTGGGGCAAGAAGCCGCGCGGCGAGCCGAGCGGCGAGCTACCGCCGGCGACCTTCGTCAACTTCCTGCAAAACCACGACCAGATCGGCAACCGCCCGCTCGGCGACCGGCTCGAAAGCCTGGCATCGCCGCAGCAGATCGAAGCCGCGCTCGCGGTGACCCTGCTGGCGCCGATGGTGCCGATGCTGTTTCAGGGCGAGGAATGGGGCTCGACGGTGCCCTTCCCGTTCTTCTGTGATTTCCAGGGCGGGCTCGCCGACGCCGTCCGCCAGGGGCGCAAGCGGGAATATGCGTGGGCCTACGAGACATTCGGCGACGAAGTGCCCGACCCGCTCGATCCGGCGACGCTGCAATCGGCGGTGCTCGACTGGACCAGCCGCACGCCGCAGCAAGACGCGCGGCTTGCGCTGGTCCGCGAGCTGCTCGCGCTGCGCCGCAAGCAGATCATGCCGCGGCTGAAGGGGGCCAGCTTCGGTGCGGCCGAGGCGGCGGACAACGGCCTGCTCACAGCGCTTTGGCGCATGGGCGACGGCACGACGCTGCGGCTCCTCGCCAATCTCTCGGAGAAGGACATCGCGCGTTCCGAAGCCGCCGCGGGCTCGCCGATTTGGGGAGAGGCAAGCGACGACCGGCTGCCGCCCTGGTCTGTGATCTGGCATCTCGGAGGTTAGCATGCCTCCTGCCATTCCTCTTGCGACCTACCGGCTTCAGCTCACTGCGGATTTCGGCTTCGACAAGGCCGCCGCTGTCGTGCCTTACCTCAAGGCACTGGGAATCACCCATCTCTACGCCTCGCCGGTGATGAAGGCGCGCAAGGGCTCGACCCACGGCTACGACACCGTCGATCACAGCCAGTTCAATCCGGAGCTCGGCGGTGAGGCCGGTTTCGCGCGACTGAACGAGGCGCTCAAGGCGCACGACCTCGGCCTCATCATCGACTTCGTGCCGAACCATGTCGGCGTGCATTTTGCCGACAATCCGTGGTGGCTCGACGTGCTGGAATGGGGCCAGGCCTCGCCCCACGCGGTGTCCTTCGACATCGCCTGGGATCAGCTCGCCTACCGCGCCCGCGGCGGCGTGCTGCTGCCGATCCTCGGCAAATCCTACGGCGATGCGCTGGAGAGCGGCGAGATCGAGCTGCGCTATGACCCGGATCAGGGCAGCCTCTCCGCCTGGTATTTCGAGCATCGCTTGCCGATCGCCCCGGAGCGGTACGGCGAGATGCTCCGCATGATCGTGAAGGACGCGGAAGCCGCCGAGACGGAGGCCGGCAAACGCCTGCTCTCGCTCGCGGCGCGCTACACCGGGCTGCGCCGCCCCAGCCGCAAGGAAGCCCCCGCGTTCAAGGCCGAGCTCAAGGAGATTGCGGGCGCCGCCGAGATCATCGCGCGCGGTCTTGCCGCTTATCGTGCCGCCAAGGATCGTCCCGCGCAGACGCTGGCGCTGCATCACCTGCTCGAGCGCCAGCACTACAAGCTCGGGCACTGGCGGCTCGCCTCCAGCGACATCAATTATCGCCGCTTCTTCGACGTCAACGGACTCGCCGGTCTGCGCGTCGAGGACGCGAGCACATTTGCCGCCACGCACCGGCTGGTGAAGCAGCTGATCGCCGAGGGCAAGCTGCAGGGCATCCGGCTCGATCACATCGACGGCCTGCGCGACCCCGCGCAATATTGCCAGCGGCTGCGCCGCCTGGTGCGCGATGCGCAGGGCAACACCAAGCCATTCTACACGGTGATCGAGAAGATCCTGTGCGAGCACGAACGCCTGCCGCACTTCGCCGGCGTTCAGGGCACCACCGGCTATGAATGGATGAACGTGATTTCCCAGGTCCTAGTCGACACCAAGGGCATGGCGGCGCTGGACGAGACCTGGCGGCAGATCAGCAACCGTCCACCACGGCTTGCGCCTTATGTGAAGGACGCCAAGCGGCGCGTGCTGGAGACGCTGCTCACCAGTGAGTTCACCGTGCTGACGCGCCTGCTCTCGCGGATCGCCAACGGGCATTACTCCACCCGCGATTTTTCCGCCGACAGCCTGCGGCAGGCGCTGGAGCTCTATGTGCTGCATTTCCCGGTGTACCGCACCTATCTGACCAACAGCGGCCCGACCGCGCCCGACCGCAAGCTGATCGACGACACCATCGCCCGCGCCCGCGCGGAATGGTTCGCCGCGGACGAAGGCATCTTCGATTTCCTGCGCGACGCCCTGACCATGGACCTGCTCAAGCCCGGGCGCCCTCCGCACAGCGCCCCGCGCGTACGCCGCTTCGCGCTGAAGGTGCAGCAATTCACCGGGCCGATGATGGCGAAATCGCTGGAGGACACCGCGTTCTATCAATTCCACCGGCTGCTCGCGCTCAACGAGGTCGGTGGCGATCCCGCCAGCAACGGTCTTGCGATTTCCGCTTTCCACCAGACCATGCAGGCCCGCGCCAGGGAATGGCCGCTGGGAATGACGGCCACCGCCACGCACGACACCAAACGCGGCGAGGATGCCCGCGCGCGGATCGCGGCGCTCAGCGAAATTCCGGGCGAATGGACCGGCGCGGTTTCGCGCTGGAAGGTGTTGAACGCGCCGCACCTCACGCTCCAGGGCAATTTCCGCGCGCCCTCGGCGACATTCGAATACATGCTCTACCAGACCCTGCTCGGTGCCTGCCCGCTGGAGGGGACGATCGACGCCGGCTTCGTCGAGCGCATCCAGGCCTACGCGCTGAAGGCCGCGCGCGAGGGCAAGGAGGAGACCAGCTGGCTCAACCCGCATGAAGCCTATGAGAGCGGCATCAAGAGCTTCATCGACAAGATCCTCGACCCCGCATCGTCAGGCGAATTCCTGGAGGCGCTGCAAACGCTGGCCCGCCGTGTCGCACTGCTCGGCATGTTGAATTCGCTGAGCCAGCTCACCCTCAAGGCGACGCTGCCCGGTGTGCCCGATTTCTATCAGGGCACCGAGTTCTGGGACGTGTCGCTGGTCGACCCCGACAACCGCCGCCCGGTCGACTTTGGCGCGCGGCACGCGGCGCTGAATTCGCTGGACGAGCCGGACTGGAACGCCCTCATGACGCGCTGGCCGGACGGCCTGATCAAGCTGGCCTGGACACGACGTCTTCTCAAGCTGCGCAATGCGCTCGCCGACGTCTTCGCGCAAGGCGATTACCAGCCGCTGGCGGTGCACGGCACGCATGCGGACCATGTCGTCGCCTTCGCCCGTCGTCATGGCCGCAGCGCGGCGATCGTCGTGGTCGGGCGCCACTTCGCGCCGCTCACACAAGCGGGCCGGCAATGGCCTGCGTCGGAGAGCATTGACGCCACCATCGACCTCACCGGCTACACCGCGCCCGGCCTCGCCGGTGGTGAATTGCCGCTGGCGCAGGCGTTCCGGGATTTTCCCGCGTTCGTCGTCGAAGCCCGCACGGCAGGCGCCATCAGGCCGGCGCGACGGCGCGGACGCGCCTGAAATTACTTTCCCCCATCCTTGGTCAGCAGCAACTGACCACGCTTTTTGATCGTGGCCTGCGCCATCTCGGCAAAGCGCTGCAACAGCCAGGGCAGCACCACCTCGACCCGGACTTGGTCGTCGCCGACGTCGACCTGTCCCGTCGCAATCTGGCCGAGCGCGCGAATGCGAAACGCCATGCTGTCGCCGGTCCAGCGCTCCTCCTCGACCTGCATCACGGGAATGCTGGCCGCGGCGCGGCCGAGCCCGGTCTTGAGGCGGCGCACCGCCTCCTCGCGGCCGAGACGGTGCGGAATTGAAACGACAAGCGGTGCTGACATGGCCCTTCCCCGAATTGATTGATCTTCACATAGTCATGCCGACGGCCTGCACAAAGGTTCCATGCAAGCTGGTCCGCCGGCCGTGTTTCAATGCGGGAACTTTACAACCTGCGGCAAGTTGCCTTCGCACAACGGGACAGGTTGCAAAGGACCCTTCAAGGAAGGGCTGGAGGAGATTCGCATGTCTATCGGCACGATCATTCTGATCATTCTGATCATCGCCCTGCTCGGCGGCTTCAGCGGCATCGGCGGCGGCCCGTTCTACGGCACCGGCTATTACGGCGGCGGCGGCCTCGGGCTCGTCATCGTCATCCTGCTGATCCTGCTGTTGATGGGGCGGATATAGTCGCGCAGTCACTCCGGGGCGCGCGCAAGCGCGAACCCGAAATCTCGCGCCGCATAACCTCTGGATTCCGGGTCTGTGCTATCGCGCAGCCCGGAATGACGTTTTGGAAGGCGCCTACTTCACCTTCCCCGCCAGCTTCTTGATCGCGGCCTTGATCGACACCGCCGCATCCTCGTAGCCCTGCCAGGCCTTCGACCGCGACAGCAGGCCCGGCACGGTGCGCAGCGTATAGCGCTTCGGGTCGAGATCGCTTTTCACCTGCGCCCAGGTCAGCGGCATCGAGACCGTGGCACCGGCGCGCGCACGCGGCGACAGCGGGGCCACCGCTGTCGACATCCGGTCGTTGCGGAGGTAGTCGAGGAAGATCTTTCCCTCGCGCAGCTTCTTCGACATGTTGAGCAGATAGCGCTCGGGGTTGTCGTCGGCCATCCACTGGCAGACGCCCTGCGCAAAGGCCTTGGCCTCCTTCCAGCTCACCTTGTCGCGCGCACCGTGAAGCAGCGGCACCACCACGTGCAGGCCCTTGCCGCCGGTAGTCTTGCAGAAGCTTTCCATGCCGATATCGGCGAGCCGCTGCCGCATTTCCTTGGCGGCCGCGACCACGTCGGCAAACTCGACGTCCGGCGCCGGATCGAGATCGAACACAAGCCGGCCCGGCGTGTCATAGGCATAAGGCGCGCAATTCCAGGGATGCAGCTCGACGCCGCCGATCTGCGCAACGGCCGCGAGTCCTTCGATGCGGTCGATCTGCAGATAAGGCTTGCGGTCGCCGGAGACGCGCGCGAGCTCCAGAAGGTTGGACGTGCCCTGCATGGCGTGGCGCTGGAAGAAGCATTCGCCCTTGATGCCGTCCGGGGCGCGGATCAGCGAGCAGGGCCGGCCCTTGAGATGCACGATCATCCACGCGCCGACGGCTTCGAGATAGCGCGCGAGATCGAGCTTGGTGACGGGAGCACCCTCGCCGTCATCAGGCCAGAGCTCCTTGTCCGGCTTGGAGATGATGACGCCCATCACCTCCGCGGTGCCGGCATCCTTGGAGCGCTTGGCCATCTTCGCGGCTCGCTTCGCGGGTGCAGGTTCGGCAAGCTCGGTGTCGACGGGCGTCTCCGCCTCCACCTCCTCGGCCGGCTTGTCCTGCCGCAGGCCCTTGAACGCGGCCTGACGGATATTGCCGTCGGCGGTGAAGCCTGCGAACTCGATCTCGGCGACGAGCTCCGGCTTCAGCCAGTGCACCTCGCGCGTCTTCTTGGGGGCATTCTTGCCGCCGAAGGGGCTTTCCTTGGCCGCCATCGCCTTCAACGACGGCATGATGCGCTTGACCTTGTCGGCGCCGAAGCCGGTGCCGACCATGCCGACGAAGGCGAGATGATCGCCGCGCTGCACCCCTGCCATCAGCGAGCGGAATTTGCCGTTCGTGGTCTTGTAGCCGCCGATCACCACTTCGTGGCCGGCGCGACATTTCGACTTGACCCAGCTCTCGGTGCGTCCCGAACGATACGGCGCATCCAGCTTCTTCGACACCACGCCCTCGAGCTCG
Organism: Bradyrhizobium dasycarpum; assembly: GCF_042019905.1. Classification (NCBI taxonomy): domain Bacteria; kingdom Pseudomonadati; phylum Pseudomonadota; class Alphaproteobacteria; order Hyphomicrobiales; family Nitrobacteraceae; genus Bradyrhizobium; species Bradyrhizobium dasycarpum. The sequence continues at coordinate 6,296,840 of NZ_CP169574.1, read as the reverse complement.
AGCTTGCAGGCCGATTGCAGCACCGCATCGCCGCCGCTCTCGAAGTGCTCGACATAGCGGATCTGGTTCGATTTCCGCTTGCGGGCTTCCAGGAGCTCCTTGAGCTGCGCCTTGCGCTCGCCGAGCGGCAGCCGCCGGTAGTCCTGCCCCTCGGCGAACAGCAGGTCGAAGGCAAAGAAGATCAGCTCTTCGGTCTTGCCATCGGACAGCGCAGCCTGCAGCGAGGAGAAATTCGGTGCACCGTTGTGGTCGAGCGCGACGATCTCGCCGTCGATCATCACGTCCGGCAGCGCGGCCGCCTCCTTGGCGATGGCGCCGAACTTCCCGGTCCAGTCGAGGCCCTTGCGCGTCTTCAGCGTCGCCTCGCCGCCGTCGACCCGGAGCTGCACGCGATAGCCATCGAACTTGATCTCGTGGCACCAGCCCTCTCCGGCCGGCGGCCGCTCGACCAGCGTGCAGAGTTGCGGCGCCAGGAAGTCCGGCATCTCAGCGACCTTCTTCGCGCTGCTCGCCGTGGTGGCTCTCTTCTTCGCCGTCCTGGTCTTGGCGATCTTGCCGGCCTTCAGCGCCGCGCGCGGTGCCGGCTTGACGGTGCGGCCCTTCGCCTCCTCGGCGCGGTTGGACTGCCAGACGGCATCAGCCTTGCCCTTGGCGCCCTTCGCCAGCATGAACGGCTTTGGCGCGCGACCCTTGCCTTCGGCGATCTGCTCCATCGCGCGGCCGGAGGCGACCGACTTGTCTTCGTCGAGAATGTCGTTGTCCTTGCCCTCGCGAACATATTCGTCGCGATGCTTGATCAGAAGCCAGTTGGTGCGCTTTTCGCCACCGCGATTGCGCATGCGCACCAGCACCCAGCTGCCGTGCAGCTTGTCGCCATGCAGGGTGAACTTCAGATCGCCCTTCTTGAACCCGGCTTCCGGATCCTCGGCCTCCCAATAGCCGCGATCCCACAGCATCACCGTGCCGCCGCCATACTGGCCTTCCGGAATCGTGCCTTCAAAATCGCCGTAGTCGAGCGGATGATCTTCCACCTCGACCGCCAGGCGCTTGTCGTGCGGATCGAGCGAGGGCCCCTTCGTTACGGCCCACGACTTGAACACGCCGTCGAATTCGAGCCGGAGGTCGTAATGCAATCGGCTCGCATCGTGCTTCTGGATCACGAAGCGTCGCTGCTTCGATGGCGCGACCGCGGCCTTGCCCGACGGCTCGGGCGTCTTCTCGAAGTCACGCTTTTGTCGGTAAGTGGAGAGTTTTTGCAGCACGACCGGTCCCGCTTCTCTTTCGGCATCGAGCCTATCACGGCTAAAGTCCCACCCGGAACCAAAACCCTGTGGCAGGGTTGGGGTTCCAAAACGCCTTGAAAACGCTGGAGAATGGAATGGCCCCGCGCGCCTATTGGAAGGGAACGTTGAAGCTGTCGCTGGTCAGTTGCCCGGTCGTGCTCTACCCCGCGACCACGGCGGCGGAGAAGACGCGCTTTCACCTGATCAACCGCGAGACAGGGAACCGGCTCAAGCAACAGATGATCGATTCCGAGACCGGCGACGTCGTCGAGAGCGACCAGAAGGGGCGAGGTTACGAACTGCGCAAGGGCAAATATGTCGAGATCGAGCCGGAGGAGCTCGACGCGGTCCGGATCGAGAGCAACCACACCATCGACATCGAGAGCTTCGTGCCGAGCGAGGAGATCGACCAGCGCTACCTCAATCACCCCTACTACATCGCGCCCGACGGCAAGGCCGCGGTCGACGCCTTCGCGGTGATCCGCGACGCCATGAAGGACCAGGACCGCGTGGCGCTCGCCAAGATCGTGCTCACCAACCGCGAGCACATCATCGCGATCGAGCCGCTCGGCAAGGGCCTGCTCGGCACCACGCTGCGCTTTCCTTACGAGCTGCGCGACGAGGACCAGTTCTTCGACAACATCAAGAGCCCGAAGATCACCAAGGACATGGTCGAACTCGCCGGCCACATCCTGCACACCAAGGCCGCGCATTTCGATCCCGGCAAGTTCAAGGACGACTACGAGACCGCGCTGAAGGCGCTGGTGAAGCGCAAGGCCAGCGGCAAGAAGATCGAATTGCCCGAGCCCGAGGAGCGGCCGAGCAACGTCGTCAGCCTGATGGACGCGCTGAAGCAGAGCCTGAAGGGACGCGGCGGGAAGAAGGCGGCGGCGAAGTCGCATGCACGTCGCGCGACGGGACGGCGGCACGCCCCGAAGAAGGCGCACCGATCGACGGCGCGGCATCGGAAGGCAGGCTAGGGATACGTCATTCCGGGGCGCCTCGCAGAGGCGAACCCGGAATCACGAGGTTCCGGGTTCGACGCTTCGCATCGCCCCGGAACGACAGTGAGAATTATTCCCCCGCCTTCAGCCGGTACCCGATCCCCGTCTCCGTCAGCACATATTGTGGCCGTTCCGGATCGGCTTCGATCTTCTGGCGGAGCTGGCGGACATAGACACGCAGATATTGCGCGTCGGTCAGTTCGTCCCACAGCTCCTTCAGCAGGAGCCTGTGCGTGAGCACCTTGCCGGCATGCTGCACCAGCACGCGCAACAGGTCATACTCCTTCGGCGACAGCTTCACCTCGCGCTCGCCGACCTTGACGATGCGGCGGACGAGATCGACCGAGAGATCGCCGGTACGGAACACCGGGCGTTCGCCCTTGACCTGGAGCTGGTGGCGCAGCGCGGCCCGCAGGCGGGCCAACAGCTCGTCCATGCCGAACGGCTTGGTGAGATAGTCATCGGCGCCGAGATCGAGCGCCTGCACCTTGCCGGCCTCGTCGCCCCGGCTCGACAGCACCAGGATCGGCACCGCCTCGTCGCGGGCGCGGATGGTGCGCAGCAGTTCGTGCCCCTGAATGTCGGGCAGGCCGAGATCGAGAATGATCAGCGCTGGCGCTTCCTCGAGCTTCTCCAGTGCGACCTTGCCGTTCGACGCCTCCAGGATTTCGTAGCCTTGCGTCGTCAGACCCATCCGCAGCAATTTACGGATTGGCGGCTCGTCGTCGATGACAAGGACCTTGATCGGCGCAGCGTTCATGCAGCGGTATCCAATGTGCGGCTCTCTGCCGGAACGGGAAGACGGACGGTGAGGACGGCGCCGCGCCGGTCGCTGCGGTTGGCGGCTGAGATCGTGCCGCGCATCGCCTCGACGAAGCCGCGGGAGATGGCGAGGCCGAGCCCGGTGCCGGGGCGGACATGATCGCCCTTCTGCACGCGGTAGAACTTGTCGAACACGCTCTCGAGCTCGTCGGGCGGAATCCCGGCCCCCTCGTCCACGATCGCGAGCACGACATGATCGCGGTCCCGCCGGCTGCGGATCGAAACCGTCGTGTCGGGCGGCGAATATTTGGCGGCATTGTCGAGCAGGTTGAACAGCACCTGCTCGAACAGCACGGCATCGAGCTGGAGCATCGGCAGATCGGCAGCCAGCACCAGCTCGACCTTGTGGCCGTTGAGAATCTTGGCCGCGCGCCGCAGCGCTGCCCACGATCTCGCCGAGATCGTGCAGCGCGGAGTTGGGAACGATGGCGCCGGATTCGAGCTTGGTCATGTCGAGCAGATTGGCAATGAAGCGGTTGAGCCGCTCGGATTCGTCAATCACGGTGGCGAGCAGGTCGCGCTTCTCGGTCTCGGACAAGGCCCCGGCGAGATCGCGCATGGTCGAGGCCGCTCCCAGCACCGAGGCGAGCGGCGTCTTCAGATCGTGCGAGATCGAGGTCAGCAGCGCGGAGCGCAAGCGCTCGATTCGACGGTGCGCTTGACCCGGTCCATGTCCTCGACCAGCAGCACGCGCTCGATCGCGAGCGCGCCCTGATCGACCAGCGCATCGAGCAGCCGGCGCTGGTCCGGCGTCAGCAGCGGGCCGGTGCGGTCGTTGTCGATGCCGATGACGCCGATCGGCCCGCGCCCGGTGCGCATCGGCAGGAACAGCCGCTTGGCGCCCGGCAACGTGTCCGAGCCGCGGCCGGCGGGGCGGTCGTTGCTCCATGCCCAGTTGGCCGCGGCAAGATCGGCCTGATCAAGATCGTCTTCAGGCGGGTAGCCGGATTTCACCGCGAGCAAGCCTTCCTCCGGCAGCAGCAGCACGACGCGGACCTTCAGCATCAACGCGATCTGGTAGGCCGTGGCCCACAGCACGTCGTCGAGCGCGGCGGTGCCGGCGAGCTTGCGGCTGAAGGCATGGAGCTGCTCGGTCATCCTGATCCGGCCGATGGCGGTGTCGGCCTGGATGCGCACGCGCGCGGCGACATTGGAGACGATCATCGCCACCACCAGGAACAGCACGAAGGCGGCGACATTGGTCGGGTCGGTGATCGTGAAGGTGTAGAGTGGCGGCAGGAAGAAGAAGTTATAGCACAGGGAAGCCGCGACGGTCGCCAGCAGCGACGGCCATAGGCCATAGCGCACGGCAACCACGACCACCGCCGTCAGCAGCACGAGGTCGACGTTCTCGATGCCGAACCGGGGCTGGATCAGCTCCGCGGCGCCGAGCCCGATCAGCACGATGCCGAGCGCCTTCAGATAGGGCAGCGGATCGAACGGCTCCGACCGCGCAGCGGTCTGCACCGCGGTCTTGGGTGCGGCCTCGCCCGGCATCTCGTCGCCGGCGATGACGTGGACGGTGATGTTGCCGGCGCGGCGCACCAGATCGTGTACGACCGACCCGCGCGTCATCTCGAACCAGCGCGAGCGGCTCGACTTGCCGATCACGATCTGGGTGACGTTATTGCCTTGCGCGAAATTGACGACGTCATCGGCGATACGGCGGCCGACCGCGGGAATCGTCAGCGCCTCGCCGCCGAGCGATTCGGCCAGTCGCAGCGTGTCGGCCAGCCGGTCCCGCTCCTGGTCGGACAGTTGCAGGGTGCGCCGCGTCTCGATCGAGAGCGCGGTGAACGGCGCATGCAACCGGTCGGCCAGCCGCTTGGTGTAGCGCACGAGACCAGCGGCGCGTGGATCCTCGCTGACGCAGACCAGAATGCGCTCACCCGCCGCCCAAGGCCCGGGAATCGCATTCGCCTGCATGTGGGTGAGTAGCTGTTCGTCGACCCGTTCGGCCGTCCGCCGCAGCGCGAGCTCACGCAGTGCGGTGAGATTGCCCGGCGAGAAATAATGCTCCAGCGCGCGCTCGGCCTGCTTGGGCACATAGACCTTGCCCTCCTTCAGCCGCTGGATCAGATCGTCGGGCGTGAGGTCGATCAGCTCGATGGCGTCGGCGCGGTCGAAGACCGAATCCGGCACGGTCTCGCGGACCCGGACATGGGTGATCTGGGCGACGACGTCGTTCAGGCTCTCGATGTGCTGGATGTTGACGGCGGTATAGACGTCGATGCCGTGGGACAGCAATTCCTCGACGTCGAGATAGCGCTTGGGATGGCGGCAAAGGGGCGCGTTGGTGTGAGCGAGCTCATCGACGAGCGCAATCTGCGGCCGGCGCGCGATCACCGCATCGAGATCCATCTCCTCGACAATCTGGCCGCGATAGTCGAGCCGCTTACGCGGGATCACCTCGAGCCCGCGCACCAGTGCCTCGGTCTCGGCGCGGCCGTGGGTCTCGACGAGGCCGATCACGACGTCGATGCCGGCCTTGCGCCTGGCGTGGGCGCTTTGCAGCATCTCGTAGGTCTTGCCGACGCCGGGCGCGGCGCCGACGAAGATCTTCAGCTTGCCGCCTGCACCCTCCTCCCGGCGCGCAGCTTCCAGCAGCGCCTCGGGCGAGGGACGTTGTTCGGGATCGCGGCGCTCTCTGACCATTTCACCAATATATTCATCTGGGCGCCGCGAGCCTAGACTGCTACTTCGCGGCCATGCGATCGAGCGCGAGATTCAGCGCCAGGACGTTAACTCTGGGCTCGCCGAGCAGGCCGAGCAGACGGCCTCCGGTGCTGGCGGTCACGAGCTGCCTGACCTGGTCCTGAGGCAGATTCCGCGCCTTGGCCACGCGCGGCACCTGGAATTGCGCCGCTTCGGGCGAGATGTTCGGGTCGAGGCCGCTGGCCGAGGTCGTCACCAGGTCAACCGGCACCGCCACGTTCGGGTTTTCGCTCCTCAGCTTGTCCACATCCTCCTTCAACCGCTCGGCCAGCGCCTTGCTGGTCGGACCGAGATTGGAGCCGCCGGAATTGGCGGCGTTGTAGGGCGCAGGCACCGTCTTGGTCGAATCATTCGGGTCCGGCGCAACCGTCGCCGAGGGACGGCCATGGAAGTACTTGTCGTCCTTGAACTCCTGCCCGATCAGGGCGGAGCCGATCACCTTGCCGTCCTTCTCGATGAGGCTGCCCTGCGCCTGCACGGGAAACAACGTGCCGGCAATGGCGGTCATCGCGAGCGGATAGGCAAGACCGGTGACGGCGGTGAGCGCCAGCAAGAGGACGATGGCGGGGCGGATTTCTCTGAGCATGTGCTTTCTCCAATTGCTCCCGTCATTGCGAGCGAAGCATCTCTCCCGTCGTTCCGGGGCGATGCGAAGCATCGAACCCGGAACCTCGAGATTCCGGGTTCGCCTCTTCGAGGCGCCCCGGAATGACAGAGAGAATTTGCTCCTCGCGTGACAACGTTCAGGCCAAGTGCAAGGCGGTCACCACGAGGTCGATCGCCTTGATGCCGATGAAGGGAATGACGATGCCGCCGACGCCGTAGATCAAGAGGTTACGCCGCAGCAACGCACCGGCGCCGACCGCGCGATAGGCGACACCCTTCAGCGCGAGCGGGATCAATCCGATGATGACCAGCGCGTTGAAGATGATCGCCGACAGGATGGCGCTCTGCGGGCTCGACAGGTTCATGACGTTGAGCACGTTGAGCTGGGGGTAGAACGCCAGGAACATCGCCGGGATGATCGCAAAGTACTTGGCGACGTCGTTGGCGATCGAGAACGTCGTCAGCGCGCCGCGCGTCATCAACAGCTGCTTGCCGATCTCGACCACCTCGATCAGCTTGGTCGGGTTGGAGTCGAGGTCGACCATGTTGCCGGCCTCGCGGGCGGCCTGGGTGCCGGTGTTCATGGCGACACCGACGTCGGCCTGGGCGAGTGCCGGCGCGTCGTTGGTGCCGTCGCCGCACATCGCGACCAGCTTGCCCTTGGCCTGCTCGTCGCGGATCAGCTTGAGCTTGTCCTCCGGCGTTGCCAGCGCCAGGAAATCGTCGACGCCGGCCTCGGCCGCGATGGCGGCGGCCGTCATCGGATTGTCGCCGGTGATCATGATGGTGCGGATGCCCATGCGGCGCAGCTCGGCGAAGCGCTCGCGAATGCCGCCCTTGACGATGTCCTTGAGCTGGACGATCCCGAGCAGCCTGCCATCCCTGGCGACAGCCAGCGGCGTGCCGCCGGACTTCGATACGTCATCGGCAATGGCCTGGATCTCGCGGCCGAGCTCGGAAAGCGCGGCAGGCTGCATCGCTCGCGCCGTATTGCCGGAAGCGACCGCGGTCGGAGCGCCGCCGCCGACATAGTTCAGCATGGCAGCGACCGCGCCCTTGCGCACCGAGGAGCCGCCGGCATCGACGCCGCTCATGCGGGTCTGCGCCGTGAACGGGATGAAGGTGGCCTCGAGCTCCGCCATGTCGCGCCCGCGAATGCCGTACTTCTCCTTGGCCAGCACGACGATGGAGCGGCCTTCCGGGGTCTCGTCGGCGAGCGAGGCGAGCTGGGCGGCATCCGCCAGCTCCTGCTCGGTCACGCCGCGCACGGGGCGGAACGCGCTCGCCTGCCGGTTGCCGAGCGTGATGGTGCCGGTCTTGTCGAGCAGCAGCGTGTCGACGTCGCCAGCGGCTTCGACCGCGCGGCCCGACATCGCCAAGACGTTGAAGCGCACCAGGCGGTCCATGCCGGCGATACCGATCGCCGACAACAACGCCCCGATCGTGGTCGGGATCAGCGTCACGAACAGCGCGACCAGAACGATCACCGAGATCGAGCCGCCGGCATAGGCCGCGTAGCTCGGGATCGTCACGGTGGCGAACACGAAGATGATGGTGAGGCCGGCGAGCAGGATGTTGAGCGCGATCTCGTTCGGCGTCTTCTGCCGCTCGGCGCCCTCGACCAGCCTGATCATGCGGTCGATGAAGGTCGAGCCCTGGGCTGCCGTGATGCGGACGCGAATCCAGTCCGACAGCACCTGCGTGCCGCCTGTTACCGCCGAACGGTCGCCGTCGGATTCGCGGATCACGGGCGCCGATTCACCGGTGATAGCGGCCTCGTTGACGGAGGCGACGCCCTCGATCACCTCGCCGTCCGAGGGGATGGTGTCGCCCGCCTCGACCAGCACGAGATCGCCGACCTTCAGGCTCGTGCCGGGCACCAGCTTGTAATCCCGGCTCGCGCCGCCCAGCAGCTTGGCCTGGCTCTCGGTGCGGGTCTTGCGCAGCGTCTCGGCCTGCGCCTTGCCGCGGCCCTCGGCCACCGCTTCGGCAAGGTTGGCGAACAGCACGGTGAACCACAGCCAGAGGATGATCTGGAAGGTGAAGGCGAGATTTTCCCCGCCGGTCAGGAGATCCCGCAGGAAGATCACGGTGGTGAGCGCAGCAACGATCTCGACCACGAACATGACTGGGTTCTTGATCATGGCGCGCGGATCGAGCTTGGCGAAAGCCGCGCCGATCGCCGGCATTACGATCCTGGGATCCAGCATCGCCGACACCGGCATGCGCTTGTTGGGTTTATGGACGGATTCCATGGAGGTCACTCCGAAAGAACTGAATCAGAACAGGTTGCCGGCGTTCATCGCGAGGTGCTCGACGATGGGACCGAGCGCGAGCGCCGGGAAGAACGTCAAACCGCCCATGATCAGGATGACGCCGACGACGAGACCGACGAACAGGCCTCCGGTGGTCGGGAAGGTGCCCATCGACGGCGGGATCGATTTCTTCGCCGCGAGCGAGCCCGCGATCGCCATCGCCGGCACGATCATGAAGAAGCGGCCGACGAACATCGCGCTGGCGAGCGTGAGATTGTAGAAGGTGTTGCCGGTGAGGCCGGCGAAGGCCGAGCCGTTGTTCGCCGCCCCCGAGGTGAAGGCGTACAGCACTTCGGTGAAGCCGTGCGGTCCGGCATTCGCCATGGAGGCGACGGCCGCTGGATAGACCACGCCGACGGCGGTCCAACCGAGAATCATCAGCGGCAGGACGAGAATGGCCAGCATCGCCATCTTGACCTCGCGCGCCTCGATCTTCTTGCCGACATATTCCGGCGTGCGGCCGACCATCAGGCCCGCGACGAAGATCGCGAGGACGACGAACAGCAGCATGCCGTACATGCCGGCGCCGACGCCTCCGACGATGATCTCACCGAGTTGCATGTTGATCAGCGGGATCATGCCGCCGAGTGCGGTGAAGCTGTCGTGCATGGCGTTGACGGCGCCGCAGGAGGCGGCCGTGGTGATCACGGCGAACAGCGAGGACGCGACGATGCCGAAGCGGACTTCCTTCCCCTCCATGTTGCCGCCGGTCAGGCCCAGCGCGTGCATGGCCGAGGTGCCGCTGGCTTCGGCCCAATAGCAGACGCCGACGCCGGCAATGAACAGCAGGCCCATCACGGCGAGGATCGCCCAGCCCTGGCGCTGGTTGCCGACCATGCGGCCGAACATGTTGGTGAGCGCGGCGCCGAGCGCGAAGATCGAGAGCATCTGCACGAAGTTTGACAGCGCCGTGGGATTTTCGAAGGGATGCGCGGCGTTGGCATTGAAGAAGCCACCACCATTGGTGCCCAGCATCTTGATCGCGACCTGCGAGGCGACCGGTCCGACCGCGATGGTCTGCCTGGCGCCTTCGAGCGTGGTGGCTTCGATATAGGCCCCGAGCGTCTGCGGAATGCCCTGCCAGACCAGGAACAGCGCGTAGACAATGCAGATCGGCAGCAGGATGTAGAGCGTGCAACGGGTCACATCGACCCAGAAATTGCCGACCGTGCGGACAGAGGCGCGGGCGAAGCCGCGGATCAGGGCCACCGCGAGCACGATCCCCGTCGCCGCCGACAGGAAGTTCTGGTGCGTCAGGCCGACCATCTGGGTCAGGTAGGACAGCGTGCTCTCGCCGCCGTAGTTCTGCCAGTTGGTGTTGGTGATGAAGGAGATGGCGGTGTTGAAGGACAGATCTTGGGCGACGGCGCCCTGCCCGGCCGGATTGAAGGGCAGCATGGCCTGGAGCCGCATCACCCCGTAGATGATGAGGAAGCCGCCGACATGGAACAGCAGCATGGCCACCGTGTAGGTCAGCCAGTGCTGCTCGCGCTTCTCATCGACACCGGAAATCCAGTAGATGCCGGCCTCGATCGGCCGCAGCACCGGCGACAGGAATGTCCGTTCGCCGCCAAACACGCGCGTCATGTACCAGCCGAGTGGCTTTGCGAGCGCGACGATAACGACGCAAAAGAGGATGATCTGGAGCCAACCGATCATGGTCACGTTATCAACCCTTCAGGCTTTGGGTCCGACGCAGAAGCGGCAGGAGCACCGAAAGCAGGCAAGCGACGAGCACAGTGTCGGCCAGCAGCAATTCGACGAGCAGCAGCATGGGTCAGAACCGCTCGGGCCGCAGCAGCGCGTAGGTGAGGTAGAGCAGGAGGCCGACCGAGACGGCGCCGGCGAGCGCATAATCGAAGATCATGATCCGCTCCGTCACAGCCGTTCGCAGGCGTAGGTGTAGCCGATCGCGAGCGCGAAGAAGCCGCAACCCAGCGCCAACATGAGAATGTCCATCATGGAAGTGCTCCTCGTTGCGTCCTTTGGTTTGGCGCAATGTCTCTCGGGGACCTGGTGGCGCTTGGGGAGAGAAATCAGGCGCATCTCCGCCAGCGACAGCAGGACTTTTGACTGTGCTGAAGTGCCACCCCGGGCATAGGTTTTCGAGATGAGGCCTATGGCGACGTTATAGGAATCTCATAAAGGGTCGGCGATGCTCGCGAGGCAACCCCGCTGTCGGCCCGGACAACGCCGATCCGGGACGACGGCGGCTGATGACGCACCCCACCTATGAAATCCCTATATCTCTGGTCCGATCCTCCTCTCGTTTTCCAATGCCTTTGAGGCCATCCTGGCGATGCCGGCCGACTGACCGACGCCATCTCCAGGAGGCCTGACATGACCGTCATTCTTCGACGCCTCGACTCGCCTTCCCTCAGGCAGCAGCTTTGCGCAGCCCCGGCGATGACACGCCCGTTGATGTTCGACGTCATCGACAAGGCTTGCCGACGCGTCCGCTCGCTCGGCCAGAGCGAACGCACCGACCGCATCACGCGCTTGATCGACGCCGAGGCCTGGGCCGACGCGGCGCTGGCCCTGCTCGAATTCGAGCTGCCGATGTGGCAGATCCGACGCATCGCCTATGACGAGGGCGAGTGGCATTGTGCGCTGTCGCGGGAAGGCGAACTGCCGGATTGGCTGGACGCCGCGCTCGAGGCGCACCACGCCGATCTGCCGCTGGCTCTGCTGTCTGCCTTCGTCGAGGTCCGAGTATTGGCCGCAGATGTGATGCAGCCGAGTGTTCCTTCGGTTCTTCCCCGGCGGGATCCGCTATACGAGCCGCTCGCCTGCGACAATTTCGGCTAGGCCGATCTGAGAGGATACCGGAGATGTTGTGGCACGCGGGCTCGGCGCCTAGCCCCTCGCCTCCCCCTCGATCAGCCGTGCCAATTCCGCCGCTGTGACCTCGATCGGCCGGCCGCTGCGCTCGACGCGGGCCTGGATCAGTGCGCCCTGGAGCGCCGACGTGCAGAGCACGGCGAGCGCCTGCGCCCGCGGCGTGGCAAATCCGTCGGCGACAAGCTTGTCATGCAGGAGCGATATCCGCGCCGCATAGGCCTTGCGACCGGCTTCGGACACGGCCCGCTCGCGCGGCGCGAGCTCGAGCAGCACGGTCGTGATCGGACAGCCATTGCGAAAGCCGGAGCCCCGCATCCAGCTTGACAGCAATCTCGCATGGGCGCGCAAGAGGTCGGCGGTCGAGCCGCACTCCTCCGCGAGCTTGGCGACCGTCGCCGCGACGCGGCGGCCCGCCTCCTCCACGGCCGCCACCGCGATCGAGGATTTTCCCTGCGGAAAGTAATGGTAGAGCGACCCCTTCGGCGCGCCGCTGACGTCGACGATGTCGTTCAGCCCGGTCCGGGCAAAGCCCTGGCGGCGGAACAGCGTCACCGCGGCATTGATGATGGGCTGGCGGTGTTTGGGCACGGCCGGCATGGCGCTTTCCCCCTCGTACGAATTATATTGATTGGTCTACATCAGACTCCGACAGTCAAGTCTGTCAATGACGGGAGAGACAAATGACAACGGGAGTGAGCTTCGAGGTGGAGGACGGCGTCGCGCGGATCGCACTCGACGACGGCAAGGTCAATGTGATGTCGACCCCCATGCTGGCCGAGATCGGCGCCGCCCTCGACCGGGCCGAGACGGAAGCGGAGATCGTGATGCTGCGCTCGGCACGGCCCGGCATCTTCTCTGCCGGCTTCGATCTCAAGGTGTTCGGCTCGGGCGATGCCGCCAAGAGCCTTGAGATGGTTCGCGCCGGCGCCGAGCTTGCGCTGCGATTGATGTCGTTTCCGCATCCGACGATCGGCGTGATGGAGGGCCACGCCTTTCCGATGGGGACATTCCTGCTGCTCGCCTGCGACGTCAGGCTGGGCGCGCGCGGCTCGCACCGGATGGGGCTGAACGAGGTCGCGATCGGCATCGCGCCGCCGAGCTTTGCCATCGAGCTCGCACGCAGCCGCGTGCATCCGGCCTGGCTCAGCCGCACCGCCACGCTCGGCGAAATGTACGAGCCGGAGGAGGCGCTCGTTGCCGGATTCCTCGATCGTGTGGTTGCGCCGGACGCCATGGACGGTGCGCTTGCGGAGACCGTCGCCGCGTTGCGCGCCATCCACAAGCCGTCGCATGCGACCGCTAAGAAGCGCCTGCGCCAGCCTGCGATGGACGCGATGCGCACGGCGATCGACCGTGAATTGACCATGGCTGCCTACGCGGCAAGCAATCGCGACCGCAGCGCAGTGGCGATGCCCGGTTGAGGCCGGCTGTCCCCGCGGAAAAGACCCGGCCGATCTGGCGCAATTTCATGGAACGGTGTAGAGCGGTTTCATGAGCACCGGCAATGTCAACGTCGTCGTCCACCCCCTGGTCCAGCACAAACTCTCCCTGATGCGGGAGAAGGACCGCTCGACCAAGAGCTTTCGCGAGATCCTGAACGAGATCGGGATGCTGCTCGCTTACGAGGTGACGCGCGATTTGCCGCTGGAGCTGGTCGAGATCGAGACGCCGATCGCGCCGATGCGGGCGCCTAAGATCGCCGGCAAGAAGCTCACGCTGGCGCCAATCCTGCGCGCCGGCGTCGGTTTCCTCGACGGCATGCTGGCGCTGATGCCCTCGGCGCGCATCGCCCATATCGGGCTCTACCGCGACCCCGATACGTTGCAGGCCGTGGAGTATTACTTCAAGGCGCCGCAGGACCTGTCCGACCGCACCGTGATCCTGATGGACCCGATGCTGGCGACCGGCAACTCGGCCTGCGCCGGCGTCTCCCTGCTCAAGGCCCGCGGCGCCCGCGACATCCGCTTCGTGTGCCTTCTGGCCGCGCCCGAGGGCATCGCACAATTCCAGAGCGAGCATCCCGACGTGCCGATCTGGACCGCCGCGATCGACGAGCGGCTCAACGACCACGGCTACATCGTGCCGGGCCTCGGCGATGCCGGTGACCGGATGTTCGGCACCAAGTAGACAGCCTGGCATGATCGCGTTACTCCCGTTGCCATGAGTGTCAAGACGCTGTCGCTGCAATCGCTGATCCGGGCCGAGGCCGCCGTCGATCCTGCCTTCGTATTCGACGGCACGCCGGTCTCGCGCGCGGATTTCGCAAGAAGAGTAGAGCAGACCGCCGCCTGGCTCGCAGCGCAGGGAATCGGCAAGGGGGACGTCGTCGCGGTCTGGCTGGTCAACCGGATCGAATGGATCGCCCTGCTGTTTGCCGCCGCCCGATGTGGTGCGATCGTCGCCGCCGTCAATACGCGCTACCGGAGTGCGGAAGTGGCGCATCTGCTTCGCTTGTCGGGCGCCAGGCTGATGGTGGTGGAGGCCGCATTCCGCTCGATTGATTTTGCCGCGATCCTTGCCGGGATTGCCGAACACGAAGTCCCCGCACTGCAACGGCTCGCGGTGGTCGGCGCGGATGCGATCCCGGCGCACTGGCCCTGCGTGCGCTTCGACGCCTTCGACAGCTTCTATCCGCCCGCGCCGCTGGCCGAGGACGATATCGACCTGCCGGTTCTGCTCTACACCACATCGGGCACCACCAAGGGGCCGAAGCTGGTGTCGCATTCGCAGCGGACGCTGGCGAGCCACGCCGTCTCCGTCGCCAAGGCGCTTCGGCTCGATCCACAGCGTCACGCGCTGCTGGCCATGCTGCCGTTCTGCGGAACCTTCGGCATGACGAGCCTGCTCGGCTTCGTCGCGGCCGGTGCAACCATTCATGTACTCGACGCCTTCGAAGCGGCGCCGGCCTTCGAGATTCTGCGCGAGCACAGGATCACGCATTCCTTCGGCTCCGACGAGATGTTCCGGCGCATTCTCGCCCTCACCGATGCACCACGCCCGCTTCCGCATCTCGAGCTCTGCGGTTTCGCCGCGTTCCAGCCAGGTTGGCGCGGGCTTGCGGCAGCGGCTGAATCCCGCGGCCTGCCGCTGTTCGGCCTCTACGGCTCGAGCGAGGTCCAGGCCCTGTTCGCGATCGCGCAGCCTAGCGATGCCTTCGCCGATCGCATCGAGGGCGGCGGCTGGCCGATGTCACCCGAGGCAAGCGTGCGCGTGCGCGACACCGAGACCGGCGAGCTTGCAGCCGACGGCGTGTCCGGCGAGATCGAGATCAGCGCGCCGTCACGCTTCCTTGGGTATTTCCACAACCCGGATGCGACACGCGAGGCGATCACCGCGGACGGCTTCTTCCGCACCGGCGACATCGGCCGGCTGCGCGGCGACGGCTCCTTCGTCTACGAGACCCGCGCCGGCGACGCGATGCGTCTCGGCGGCTTCCTGGTTGCGCCCGGCGAGATCGAGGATGAGCTCAAATCCTGCACCGGCGTGAGTGACGCCCAGGTGGTTGCGGTCGATCTGAAGGGCCAGGCACGCTGCGTCGCCTTTGTGACCCCGACAACAGAACCGCCAAGGCACGAGACGCTGATCGCGCATCTGCGCGAGCGGCTCGCCGGCTACAAGGTACCGGCGCGGATCTATCTCGTGGACGCCTTTCCGGTCACTGACAGCGCCAACGGCGTCAAGATCCAGCGCGCCAGGCTGCGCGCCATGGCGATGGAGCGGCTCGCCGCCGAGTAGCCGGCGCGCTCCGAGTCTTCAGTACGATTTGGCGAGCCCCAGCACCTTTTCCGCGATGAAGCTGAGCGCGAGCTGCGGGCTGACCGGCGCGATGCGGGGGATCAGGACTTCCCGCAGATATCGCTCGACGTGGAATTCCTTGGCATAGCCGAAGCCGCCATGGGTCATCACGGCCTGCTCGCAGGCCGAGAACCCCGCCTCGCCCGCGAGATACTTTGCGGCGTTGGCCGCAGCGCCGCACGGCATGCCCTTGTCGTATTGCCAGGCCGCCGACATCACCATCAGCCAGGCCGCCTCGAGCTCGACCCAGTTCACCGCGAGCGGGTGCTGGATGCCCTGGTTCTTGCCGATCGGACGGTTGAACACGATTCGCGTCTTGGCGTATTCGGTCGCGCGCGACAGCGCCAGCTTGCCGAGGCCAACCGCCTCCGCCGCGATCAGGATACGCTCCGGGTTCATGCCTTCGAGGATGTACTCGAAGCCTTTGCCTTCCTCGCCGATGCGGTCCTCCATCGGGATCTCGAAATCCTCGAAGAACAGCTCGTTGGAATCGACGACCTTGCGGCCCATCTTCTCGATCTCGTGGACCTTGATCCTGCTGCGGTCGAAATCGGTGTAGAACAGGCTGAGACCGTGGGTCGGCGAGCGCACCTCCTCGAGCGGCGTGGTACGCGCGAGCAGCAGGATCTTGTGCGCGACCTGCGCGGTCGAGATCCACACCTTCTGGCCGTTGACGATGTAGCGGTCGTTCTTGGCAACCGCGCGGGTCTTGAGCTGCGTGGTGTTGAGGCCGGTGTTGGGCTCGGTGACGGCAAAGCACGCCTTCTCGCGGCCCTCGACCATCGGCGGCAGCATGCGCTTGCGCTGCTCCTCGGTGCCGAACACCACGACGGGATTGAGCCCGAACACGTTGATGTGCACGGCGGATGCCCCGGACATGCCAGCGCCCGATTCCGCAATGGTGCGCATCATGATCGCAGCTTCGGTAATGCCGAGCCCCGAGCCGCCGTAGGCTTCCGGCACGCAGATGCCGAGCCAGCCGGCATCCGCCAAGGCCTTGTGGAAGTCGTGCGGAAAGCCGCCATCATGGTCCTTCTTCAGCCAATAGGCATCCGGGAAGCCTTCGCAGATCTTGGCGATGGCGTCGCGAATGGCTTCCTGCTGATCGGTGAGCGCGAAATCCATGGTCTTGGTCTCCTTCCTGGGAGCCGCCACCGCGCCATCTCCCGTCTCGTCGCGTTCCCCACGCAAAGGCCATGGCGACTTGCTGCGCCCGACGTGCCTCGCCTGTGTTCTTAGCTCGGAATCCCGTATGCAGATACGTGAATTTGCCCGTCAACTGTGTCTACCATGCATGGGCTCATGCGGCGTGACGCCAGGGGCGCGCCGTTATTTCGCAGGGAGGAAACCGCGATGGCCGGGCTTTATTTCGAGGACTTTTCCGTGGGCCAGGAGTTCAGGCATCCGCTGACGCGAACCGTCACGGAGATGGACAACACCATGTTCAGCCTGCTGACGCTCAACCCGCAGCCGCTGCATATCGACGCGCATTTCGCCGAGAAGACCGAGTTCGGCCAACGCATTTTCAACAGCCTTTACACCCTCGGCATCATGATCGGCATGACGGTCTATGATACGACCTTGGGCACGACCGTCGCCAATCTCGGCATGACCGATGTCACGTTTCCAAAACCGGTCTTCCATGGCGACACCTTGCGGGCGACGACGAAGGTGCTGGCGTTGAGGGAATCCAAATCGCGCCCGAGAGCGGGCATCGTCGAGTTCGAGCACCATGCCTTGAACCAGAACGACGAGATTGTCGGCAAATGCCGTCGCATGGCGATGATGCACAAGAGGCCGGTCTGATGCGTTCGATGCTGTTCGTGCCGGGCGATTCCCCGCGCAAATTCGAGAAGGCAAGCGAAGGCAGGGCCGACGCGCTGATCATCGATCTCGAGGACTCCGTCGTCGCCGAGAAGAAGCCAGAGGCGCGCACCCTGACGCTTGCGATGCTGAAGCGCCGTCCCGGCCCGCATCAGCTCTATGTCCGCGTCAACGCGCTCGACACCGGCATGACGCTGGCCGACCTCGCGGCAGTGCTGCCCGGCAGGCCCGACGGTATCGTGCTGCCGAAATCGCAAGGGGGCGACGACGTGCGCCAGGTCGCGACCTGGCTCGAAGCGCTGGAAGCTGCTGCCGGCATCGCGGTCGGCACGACGCGGATCGTCTGCGTCGCGACGGAGACAGCGAGCTCGATCTTCGGCCTCGGCAGTTACAAGGGTTGCTCCCCCCGCCTCGCCGGCCTGATGTGGGGCGCGGAAGACCTCTCGGCGTCGCTCGGCGCCACCGAGAAAGCCGCAGCGGGAGTGTTCCACAGCCCCTATCGCCTCGCCCGGGATCTATGCCTGATGGCGGCGGCCGCGGCCGAGGTCGCGCCGATCGACACCGTCTATACCGACATCGACAACCTCGCCGGCCTCGAGCAGGAGACGCGCGCCGCGCGCCGCGACGGTTTTTCCGCGAAGGCGCTGATCCATCCCAAGCATGTCGACATCGTCAATGCGGCGTTCGCGCCGACGGATGCAGAGCGAACCTGGGCCGAGAAGGTGATCGCGGCGTTCGCCGGCAATCCCAATTCCGGTACACTGCGGCTCGACGGCCAGATGATCGACAAGCCGCACCTTCGCGCCGCGAAGAAGATTCTCGGCCAGCCCTAGGTCGGGGCGCAAGCCCGCCAGGTCGAGCGGCTCAACCGAGGCATCGGCTTGAGGAAACAGTATCAGTCGAAGCCCTGAACGGGCGGCGTCGAGGTCTGCGCCGGCACCGCGGGCGCGGCTTGAACCGGCGGAGCCGGATTGGCGGCAGCTCGCATCTGGCCATTGGCATTCATGGCCTGGCGCGTGGGCGGCGGGCTCCTGGTCGCGGCCGCGCGGCGCGGCGGCGGCCGATGTCCTGCCGAGTGCGACCCTCTAATGCCCCAGGAGCGGGCGATCGACGGTCCCGCGGTGTAACCGATCAAAGCCCCGGCGACCGCGCCGACCGGTCCCAGCACGACCGCGCCGGATACCGCCCCGAGCGCCGCATCGCCCGCGCGTTCCTGCGCAAGCGCGCTGACGGGCACACAGGCCAGCAATACGACAGCACTGATCAGAGCTTTGGTCATCGGAGCGCCTCCCTCACGGGAAACCACTCCTGCTCAAATATGGCCGCACGAGGTTCGCTTGCCGGCCAACAAAAGGCAATGGCCTGCGGAACCGGCCGTCGCAGGGCCACATCCGCCAACCGACGGTTGCGCGGCGGCGTGGTGGCAACACGATCCTGATCGACACGTCCGGCAAGCCTTCGAGCTGCACAGCAGCACGTCGCCTTTCACGACGGAAGCCGCGTGCGAGCTTCGAACATCTTGACACCGGTTTCGCGCCGAATATTTTTTCGACGAGAAAGCACTTTCTCACCCTCAAAAATCAAAGGATCAACGCGACCGTCCGGAGAGACGACGATGCTCGATGAGAACTTGGCCCGCATACGTGCGCACCGCAACAATATCCACCGCTATCGGCGGCTGCTGAAGACCAGGCTGTCGCAGCTGGAGCGCGATTTCATCGAGAGACGCCTGGCAGAAGAGAGGTCGGCACTCGATGCGCTGACCGCGGCGACCTTCCCTGTCGGCTTCCGAGCCCCCGGGATGCCGGCCGAGGCGATGGGGGTGGCGCGATGAGCCGTCAGCGGCAGCTGCTCATTCGCGGCAGCGAGAAGGTGATCGGCCACTACGAGCTTCTGCTTGCAAGCGCCAAGAGCGAGCATGAGCGCGAGCTCTATCGGCAGCGCATCGAGCGCGAGCGTCGGCTGATCCGCGACCTGCAAGGCGAGCCGGATTACCGCGCCGCCTGACCGAGAGAGTGGTCTAAGAGCGTTGCAGGGGCGGATCGCCTTTACTTTCGGCGAACTGCCCTTGCATTTGATTTAGCGAACGAGGCGATTGGGGCCTGCAAGCGCACTGCTCGATTGGTTCGCCGGCGCCACGCGCACCGTCGTGGTCAGTGGGGCGCCGTTGCGCAGCAGAGTGAGCCTCACCTCCTCCCCGATACGTGCGAGGCCGATCGTGTTGCGGAGCTGGGCGGCGGTACGGATCGGACGCTCGTCGGCTGCGGTCACGACATCGCCCTTGCGCAGGCCGGCCCTTTCCGCGGGCGAGTCCGCAGCGATCTCGGCGACGACGGCGCCTTGATTCAGTCCCTTGTTGATTGACGGATGCAGATCCTTCAGCGAGACGCCGATGCGGCCGCGCTCGACGCGGCCGCTCACGATGATCTGCTCCATCACCTTGCGCGCCATGTTGACCGGAATGGCGAAACCGATGCCGACATTGCCGCCGGCCGGCGAGATGATCGCCGAGTTGATGCCGACCAGCTCGCCGCGCAGGCTCACCAGCGCGCCGCCGGAATTGCCCGGGTTGATCGCAGCGTCGGTCTGGATGAAATCCTCATAGCCCTGCTTGCCGAGACCGGTGCGGCCCAGCGCGCTGACGAGGCCGGATGTCACGGTCTGGCCGAGACCGAAAGGATTGCCGATCGCCAGCACGAAATCTCCGACGTCGAGCGCATCGCTGTCGCCGAAGGGAAGCGCCTTGAGGCCCACGGGGTTCTGGATCTGGAGCACGGCAACGTCGGTCGGCGGATCGCGCCCGACCACCTTGGCGGAAAACTGCCGGCCGTCCTTGGTCGTGATCTGGACGGCGGAGGTGCCTTCGACCACGTGGTTGTTGGTCAGCACATAACCGCGCTCGGCATCGACGATCACGCCGGAGCCGGTCGCGTTGACCTCCTTTTCGATCTGCCGGGGAACGTCGAAGAACTCGCGGAACAACGGGTCGCGATAGAGCGGGTTGTCCTCGCGGACGCGGCCGTGCACGGAAATGTTCACCACGGCGGGTGTCACCCGGCGCACCAGCGGCGCCAGTGTCGGCACCGGGCCGCCGGTTTTCGTGTCGGGGATCTGGCCGACGGCAGGCTGTGACGCCGTGAGCGTCAGCACCAGCATCGCCAGCAAGAGCGGACGCACAGCATTCATGTTCTTTCCTGCCGCCTTGTATGGAGATCGAAGAGTGAAGTGGCTTCACGCGTCGCGGGACGCGACGATCCAGCCTTGCATGGCCAGCAACGGAGCGGCGAAGGCCGCCGAGGCCTGACCGAGCAGCACGAGTCCCAGAACGGTCTGTGTGAGCATCATGGGCTTGCCCCCTCTGCGGCGGCCCAGGGCCGCCGCAGTCGCATCGGCACGCCGCCGCCGCGCGGCGGATCGTCGTTGTCGTTGTCGCCGTCGAGCTTGCGCAGGGCGGCCAGGATATCCGCGAGCCGCACCGTATGGCTCATCCCAGGGATCTCGCGCAAGGCCGGACATGATTCGACCGCGTACATGTCCGACGCCCAGGACGACAGGATGATGCGCTTCTCCGGCGGAGAGAGCTCCGTCGCCGTCAGAACGTCGGCCGGCGAATCGTAATGGGCCGCGGGGTGAAACAGCGGATTGAGCGTGCCGGTATTGGTATTGACGTTGGTCATTTCTGGACCTCCCCTCATGCTCCTTTCCAAGGGACGGGCTTGTTGACGATGATGGGACGGCGGCAACTGCCGCCGCCCCGTCTTCACTTAACGCGTGTTGATCGCGATGCGCTTGACGCCTTCGCGCGCCTTCTCGGATTTCGGCAGCGACACGGTCAGGACGCCGTTCTTGAACGACGCCTCGGCCTTGTCCTCCTCGACGCCGTCGAGCGGGATCTGACGTTCGAAGCTGCCGTAATAGCGCTCCGTGAAGTATTTGCCTTCGCCGTTGCGCTCCGCCTTCTTCTCGCCGCGCAGCGTCAGCACGCCATTGGCAATCTCGACCTGGACGTCCTTCTCGGTGAGGCCGGGAAGCTCGGCCGAGACGGTCAGCGTCTTGTCGGTCTCGCTGAGCTCGACCTTCGGCCAGCCGAAGCGGCCCTCCATCAGCGGCGACAAGCTGGTCCTGCCGAAGCCGCGGAAGACGTCGTCGAACAGACGGTTCATCTCGCGATGAAGCGTCAGGAAGGGATCGAAATTGTCGCGCCCAGGCGCAAGCTCCTGTTTGCCTGACCAGGGAATCAGATCACGAAAACCCATGGTTCTCTCCTCCATGCATCGGGGAAGCGCGGCCCACGCCTCGCGCGCCGCGCTTCGCCGTCTCGCCTGCTCGAGAGCCTAAGCCGCTTTCTTCTGCTCGATCTGCGATGCCGCAGGCGCGGCGCCCGAGATCGGAATCCGGCGCGGCTTCATCGCTTCCGGAACCTCGCGGACGAGGTCGATGATCAACAGCCCGTCCTGGAACGAGGCCTGCTTCACCTGGACATAGTCGGCAAGGTTGAACACACGCCGGAACGGCCGCGCGGCGATGCCCTGGTACAGATATTCCCGCGCGGCGGTCTCGGGCTTCCTGCCCTCGATCGTGAGCGCGTTCTGCTCGGCCGTCACCGTGATGTCGCTGGCGCCGAAGCCTGCCACCGCAAGGCTGATCCGGTAGTGGTCCTCGCCAGAGCGTTCGATGTTGTAGGGGGGATAATTGTCCTCGGTCGCCTGGCGCAGCGTGCTGTCGACGAGGTCGGCCAGGTGATCGAAGCCGATGGTGGAACGCCACAGGGGCGCGAAGTCGAAACTGGTCCTCATAACCAAGTCCTCCTGAGAGCAAGATGGATACGAAGGAGCGCAGGACAGGGTTTTCGGACGAGGTCCGAAGACCGGCCCGGCGCCCGTACCGGACCCGATCTGGCATCCGGCACACCGCTCTCGCGGCGAAAAACGACTTAGAAAATCGGACATGGCTTTCAAGGGGCCGGCCCAAAAATTTTTCGGCCCGGCACGCACCCATCAAGCAGTCCGCGCGGCATGGGTCCTGGCTCTGCGCAGCAGCGCAAAAGCGCTGCAGCGCGTCCGGGACGCGAGACCCGTCGGGTGCCGCTGCTTGGACAACCGTCGCAATGACGGGCGCTGATGCAGGAGCGGTCCTGACACGGCCTTGGCCGTCATAGCGGAACCCACCCGGCATTCGTCGTTCGGCATTGACAAACTCATTCGCCATTATCTAATTTACCTGCTCAACACCCGCCGCGCCATGCGGCCAAGAAAAGAGGAAACATCATGAGAGAGCTTCTGGCCTGCGCCGTGCTCGCGGCCATGACTTCGGCTGCCATGACCACAGCGGCGACCGCGCAAGTCTCCGACGATGCGGTGCGGATCGGCGTGCTGACGGATCTGTCGAGCTGGGGCCGCGACAATTCAGGGCCGGGCTCGGTCGAGGCCGCCAGGATGGCGGTGGAGGAGTTCGGGCCGACCGTGCTCGGCAAGCCGATCGAGGTCATCAGCGCCGACCATCAGATGAAGACCGACGTCGGCGTGCAGATCGTGCGCGGCTGGTTCGACAACGGCAAGGTCGATGCCGTCGTCGACATTCCCAATTCCGGCATCGCGATCGCCGTGCACAACATGGTGCGCGAGCGCGGCAAGGTCGCGCTGCTCTCCGGCCCCGGCGCCAGCTCGCTGACCGACGAGCTGTGCAGTCCGAACACCGTGCACTTCACCTACGACACCTATGCGCTGTCGAAAGTCACAGCGTCCGCCGTGATCAAGGAGGGCGGCAAGTCCTGGTACTTCATCACGGCCGACTACGCGTTCGGCCAGCAGCTCGAGAAGGACGCCACGCGCTTCGTCAACGAGATGGGCGGCAAGGTGCCTTCGCCAATGCCGGCCAGGACACCGACAACGCCATCAAGCAGTCCGGCGAGTTCGGCCTCGTTCAGGGCGGCCAGAAGCTGGTCGGCCTCCTCATGTTCGACACCGACGTGCACGCGATCGGTCTGAAGGCCGCGCAGGGCACTTATATGACCACGGCCTCTTACTGGGCCATGGACGAGGCCACGCGTGCCTGGTCCAAGAAGTTCTACGAGCGCACCAAGGTGATGCCGACCATGATCCAGACCGGCGTCTATGGCGCGGTTCTGCATTATCTGAAGGCCATCAAGGCCGCCGGCACCGACGAGTCCGCCAAGGTGATGGCGAAGATGCGCGAACTGCCGATCGAGGATATCTTCGTCCATGGCGGCAGGTTGCGCGAGGACGGCCGGGTCATCCGGGACATGTATCTCGCCAAGGTGAAGACGCCCGAGCAATCGAAGGAGCCGTGGGACTATCTGGACATCGTCAAGACCGTGAAGGGCGAGGACGCCTTTCGCCCGGTCTCCGAATCCAAATGTCCGCTCCTGAAAAAGTGAGGCCCAGATGACCGGCAACGAGCATGGCGCCATTGAGACTTACGAATGCGATGTGCTCGTGGCCGGATCGGGCTGCTCCGGCATGTCGGCCGCGATCACCGCCCGGTCCCGCGGCCTCGACGTCCTGATCGTCGAGAAGGAGCCGCGTTTCGGCGGCACCACCGCCCGCTCCGGCGGCTGGCTCTGGATTCCCGGGACGTCGCTGGCGAAAGCGTACGGCATCGAGGAGACGCCGGAGCAGGCCCGCACCTATCTGCGGCACGAGGCCGGCAACAACTTTGATGCGGCACGCGTCGATGCGTTTCTCTCGGCCGGCCCCGAGGCGGTCGATTTCTTCACCACCAAGACCGCGCTGCGCTTCGACATGCCGCTGGTGTTTCCGGACTATCACGCGGAGGCGCCGGGCGGCGCGCAGGGCGGCCGCTCCATGGTGACGCGTCCGTTCGACGGTCGCGAGCTCGGCGACCTCATCAAGTCGCTGGGCATGCCGCTGCCCGAGCTCACCGTGTTCGGCATGATGCTGGGAAGCGGTAAGGAGATCATCCACTTCATGCGGGTGACGAAGTCGCTGACCTCGGCGGTCTATGTCGCCAAGCGCCTGTCGCGGCACCTGATGGACGTGCTGCGCTACGGCCGCGGCATGACCTTGACCAACGGCAATGCGCTCGCCGGGCGCCTCGCAAAATCCGCGCTCGACCTGAAGATTCCGATGTGGTTGTCCTCGCCGGTGCGCGAGCTGACGGTCGAGAACGGCGCTGTCACCGGCGCCGTCGTGTCGCGCGAGGGACGCGAGGTCCACGTCCGCGCCCGCCAGGGCGTCGTGCTCGCCTGCGGCGGCTTCCCGCACGATGTGGAGCGGCGCAGAAAGATGTTTCCGCACGCACCGACCGGCAATGAGCATTTTTCGCCGGGACCCACCGGCAACACCGGCGACGGCTTGCGTCTTGCGGAGCGCGCGGGCGGGCATGTCGAGGACCGCCTGCCGAACGCGGCGGCGTGGGTGCCGGTGTCGCTGACCACCCGCAAGGACGGCTCGAAGGGCGTGATGCCGCATTTCATCGACCGCGCCAAACCCGGCGTGATCGCGGTGATGGGCGACGGCAAGCGCTTTGCCAATGAAGGCAATTCCTATCACGACTTCGTCCAGGCCATGGTCAAGGCGGCCAAGCCCGGCGAGGAGATCGCCGCCTTCCTCGTCTGCGATCACAAGACGTTGCGGAAGTACGGCCTCGGCTGCGTGCCGCCCTTCCCGATGCCGCTGGGCCATCACCTGAAGTCCGGCTATCTCATGCGCGGCGACACGCTGGAGGCGCTGGCGGCGAAGGCCGGCATTGACGCCCAGTCCTTCGTCGAGACCGTCAGGCAGTTCAACGCGACGGCGCCGCAAGGCCATGACGCCGCCTTCGGCAAGGGCTCGAAGGCCTACAACCGCTACCAGGGCGATGCGCTGCACGGCCCCAATCCCTGCGTCGCGCCGATCGAGAACGGGCCGTTCTATGCCATCAAGATGGTGATCGGCGATCTCGGCACCTATGCCGGCATCGTCACCGACGCGAACGCGCGGGCGCTCGACGCCGAGGGCCGCGTCATTCCCGGGCTCTATGCCGCCGGCAACGACATGGCGAGCATCATGGGCGGCAATTATCCCGGAGCCGGCATCACGCTTGGGCCGGCGCTGACCTTCGGCTACATTGCCGGCCGTCATCTCGCCGACAGCGCCGCCAAGCGCGAGGCGGCCTAAGCCTGAGCGCATTGGAGGCGCATGAAGAGAGAAAGCCGCGGCATCCAGTCCATCGAGGTCGGCGGAGAGCTGCTCCGCGCGCTCGCCCGGTGCGGCGAGCCGATGATGCTGCGCGATCTCGCGCGCGAGGCTGGCATGGCGCCGGCCAAGGCGCACCCCTATCTCGCCAGCTTCTCGCGCATCGGCCTGATCGAGCAGGACGAGACCACCGGCCACTACGAGATCGGCGCGCTGGCGCTGGAGCTCGGCCTGATCAGCCTGCGCCGCCTCTCCGGCGTCCGCATCGCAAGGCCGAGGATCGCCGCGCTCGCCAGCCAGATCGGACATGCCGTGTCTCTCGCCGTGTGGGGCACGCACGGCCCGACCGTGGTCCAGCTCGAAGAGCCGGCCCAGCCGGTGCACATCGTGATGCGCGTCGGCTCGGTGATGGCGCTGCTGGAGACCGCGACCGGCCGGGCCTTCGCGGCGTTCCTGCCGGAGCAGACGATCACCGCCGCTCTCGAGAGCGGGCTCGACCGCCACGGCGTCGGCTACAATCCGAAGCGCGCCGTGAAGGGCGCCAAGCTCACCGAGATGCTCGCGGAGGTCCGCAAGCACGGCCTCGCCCGCGCCCTCGGCGATCCCCTGCCCGGCGTCAATGCCTTCTCGGCCCCGGTGTTCGACCATTCCGGCCACGTCGCGCTGGTCATCACCGCGATGGGCCCCGAAGGCACGTTCGATGCACGCTGGGACAGCCCGATCGCGCATGCACTGCGCGATTGCGCCGGCGGCATCTCGAAGCGGCTCGGCCATGGGATCAATGTTGCGGCGGAGTGAGGGCAGACTGTCCGCCTCGCAACAGGTGTCATTCCCCGCGAAGGCGGGAATCCAGTACGCCGCGGCCCTTCTGCTCGATCACCGCTGTCTCGGGGTACTGGATCGCCCGGTCAAGCCGGGCGATGACAGCGAGAGTGGGGCGACAACGCCCTACTTCTCCTTCACCGGCACCGTGTAGTTCAGGACCAGCCTTCCGCCATCCGGATAGATCGTCTGTCCGGTGATGTAGGAGGCATCGTCACTCGCCAGGAACGCCACCACCGACGCCACCTCGCTCGGCTCGCCGCCGCGGCCGGCCGGGGTGCGCGACAGCACGGTCTTGCGGGCGTCCTCCGAGGTGTAGATCGACGATGCCACCATGTCGGTCAGGATCGTGCCTGGTCCGACCGCGACGACGCGGATGTTGTGCGGGGCAAGCGCAACGGCGGCAACCGACGTCAGCTGCTTCATGCCGCCCTTGGACATCGCATAGGTCGCCAGCGCCGGGATCGCCAGCAGCGCGTTCACGGAGGACATGTTGATGATGACCCCACCGCCACCCTGCGCGAACATCTGCCTGGCCGCCGCCTGCACGCCGAAGAACGCGCCCTTCAAGTTGATGCCGATGATTTCGTCGAATTCCTCTTCGGTGATGTCGAGGATATCCCGGTTGCGTGCGACGCCGGCATTGTTGACCATGATGTCGAGCCGGCCGAACGCCTTCACGGCGGTGGCAACGAGCTGATCCACATCGGTGCGCTTGGCGACATTGCCGACCACGGTGCGCAGGGCATCTGGCCGCCCCAGCTCCGCGGCCGTCGCGGCGAGGCCCTCGGCATCGACGTCCGAGATCACGACCTTGACGCCGTCGTTCAGAAATCTCTTCGCGCAGGCCTTGCCGATGCCGCGCGCCGCGCCGGTGATGGCTGCGACCTTGCCGGATAGTTTCATGGGCTGCTCCAGGACTTGTGACGATCTCGCGGGACGCGGTCACGCAAAGACGCGCGGGCGCAGTCCGGCGTGAAACCAGGTGATCATGGAATAGATGTCGTAGACCGGCAATCCCACCTCGGCCTGAAGCGCCGCGGCGTAAGGCGGCATGTTGGTGCATTCGAGCACGATGGCGCCGACATCGGGATTCCCGGCGACGAGCTGCTTGCCGGCCTCAACCACGTCACGCTCGGCCTGCGCGATGTCCATGTCGTCCTTCTCGGCCTTGATCAGCACGCGAAAGAACTCCTTGCCGTTCTCGGTGCCGACCAGCGGCGTATCGAGCGGCACGCCGGCGCCCTCGAGATGGGCCGGCGTCAGGGTCGAGCCCGACACCGTGACGAGACCGACGCGCTTGCCCGGCGACAGGGTCGCCTGCACCCACGGCACCTGCATCAGCGAGGAGGTCGCGACGGGAACGCCAACCGCGGCCGCGATCTCCTTCTGGAACAGCGAGAGGAAGCCGCAATTGGTGGTGATGGCTTCGGCCCCTAACCGCACCAGGTCCTTCGCCGCATCGATGAAGTCGGGCAGCAGGCCGGCCGCGCCCTTCAACACCACCTTCTCGGGCGAAGCCCCGCTCACCACGCGATAGAGCACGGGGAACGGCCAGGTGGTGCCGTTGCCCATGTCGCCGGGAATGCGGGGAAAGCGCGCTTCCAGCATCAGAATGCCGAGCGGCGCGCCGTAGATGGCCTTGCCGCCACGGGCGATGCGGGAGGACGAATGGGCCGAGTTGGTCATGGCTGCGACCTCAGAGGAAACGATCGGGCGCGAAGGGGAGAAGCGGAATTTCAGGCTGCTTGCCGCTGAGGAGCTGCGCGACGAGGCGGCCGGTACGGGCCGAGCCGACCAGGCCGACATGGCCATGGCCGAAAGCATAGACGATATCGCGCGAGGCGCGCGCATAGCCGATGCAGGGTCGCCCATCCGGCATGCTCGGGCGATGGCCGAGCCAGGTCTTGATGCGCGAGGCCGGAATATCCCTCGGCAGTTTTGGGAACATGCCGAGGAGATGATCGCGCAGGATCTCGGCCCGCTTCCAGTTCGGCGCAGCCTCGAGGCCGGCGATCTCGACGGTGCCGGCGGCACGGAGCCCCTTGTTGGTCCAGTTCACCACCATCTTGGCGTCGGACGCCATCATCGAGCTGCGCGGGCCCGATTCCGGATTCTCGATCATGACGTGATAGCCGCGTTCGGTCTCCAGCGGCAGCGGATCGCCGACCGATGCGGTGAGCTGCTTCGAGCGGGCCCCGGCGGCGACGACGGCAGCATCGCAAGGAATCTCGCCGGTCTCGGTGACGACAGCTATGAGCTTGCCGCCGTTCAGCTTCAGGCCGGTCGCCTTGGCCCGCACGTGCTTCGCGCCGCCGGCGATGGCATGGTTCGCGAGCGCTGCGACGTAAGCGCCGGGATCGCGGCAGCGCCCGGCCTCTTCCACCACCACGCCGAAGGTGTAGCGCGGATGCAGATCCGGCTCGCGCTGGCGCATCTCGTCGGCGGAAAGCTCCAGCCATTCGACGCCGACCTTCTTGCGCAGGCGCCAGCCGAGATCGTTGTCGAAATTGCCGCGCGACGGAAACACATGCATCACGCCGTTGCGCTCGATCAGCTCCGGGACGCCGGCCTCTTCCGCGAGCTTCCGGTGCAGCAACGGGGCGTCCTTCAGGAGGTCGCGCAGCGCGAACGCCGTCGTCTCGATCCGCGCGGCGGTCCAGCCCGAGAGCAGGTATTTGACCAGCCAGGGCAGCGCCTTCGGCAAATAGGACCAGCGGATCGCGAGCGGGCCGAGCGGGTCCATCAGATAGCCCGGCACCTTCCTCCAGATGCCGGGCTCCGCCGGCGGGATCACCGAATGCGACGACAGCCAGCCGGCATTGCCGTAGCTCGCCGCCTGTTCGCCGCCGGGCTCGCCCGGATCGATCAGCGTGACGCGATGGCCCTCACGCAGCGCCTCGATGGCGCTGATCACCCCGACCGCGCCGGCCCCGATGATCGCAACGTGGCGGCCGGCCGCCATCGCTTTAGGCCTTCACCGCGGGCACAAAATCCTTGCCGACCGAGATCGCGCGGGGATCGATGATGCAATGGAGGATCGACGGCTTGCCGGAGGCCAGTGCACGCTCGAACGCCGGCGCGAACTCCTCGGTGCGCTCGACCCGTTCGCCATGGCCCCCGAACGCCTTCGCGTACATCGCGAAGTCAGGGTTCTTGAGCTGGGTGCCGACGACGCGGCCGGGATAATCGCGCTCCTGGTGCATACGGATGGTGCCGTATTGCGAATTGTCGACGACGACGACGATCAGGGCTGCGTCATATTGCACGGCGGTCGCGAATTCCTGGCCGTTCATCAGGAAGCAGCCGTCGCCGGCAAAGGCGACGACGACACGATCCGGATATTGCCGCTTGGCGAGCACGCCGGCCGGCACGCCATAGCCCATCGAGCCCGATGTCGGCGCCAGCTGCGCGGCAAAGCTGTGGAAGCGGTGATGGCGGTGGATCCAGCCGGCGTAGTTGCCGGCGCCGTTGCAGACGATGGCGTCCTTCGGTAGCCGGTCGCGCAGCCAGGTCATGACCTGGCCGTACTGGAACGTGCTCGGCAGCTCGCGCGCCTTGTCGGTCCAGGCGAGGTAATCGGCATGGGCCTTGGCAGCCTCGCCCTTCCAGGCCACCGCACCCGAGGGCTTCAGCGTCTCGATGGCGGCAGCGAAGGCGGCAGGCGTTGCCTGGATCGCCAGATCAGGCTGATAGACGCGGCCGAGCTCCTCCGAGCCCGGATGCACATGGATCAGCTTCTGCTTCGGCGAGGGAATGTCGAGCAGCGTGTAGGACGAGGACGGCATTTCCGACATGCGGCCGCCGATCAACAGGATGACATCGGCACCCTCGATGCGCGCCTTCAGGCCCGGGCTCGGCCCGATGCCGAGATCGCCGGCATAATGCGAATGATCGGCATCGATCAGCGAGGCCCGGCGGAACGAGGTCGCGACCGGCAGGTCGAAGCGCTCGGCGAACCGCGCGATGCTCTTGGTCGCCTCGTCGGTCCAGCGCGAGCCGCCGAGGATCACCAGCGGTGCCTTGGCGCCTGCAAGCATGGCGCCGAGCTTGTCGAGATCGGCCGGCGCGGGCCAGCTCGCCGCAGGCTCGATGCGCATGGCATCGGCGACGGCTGCGGTCTCGGTCAGCATGTTCTCCGGCAGCGCGATCACCACGGGACCGGGACGGCCCTGCATGGCGACGCGGAAGGCGCGCGCCACCAGCTCCGGAATGCGGTCGGGACGATCGATCTCGACCGCCCATTTTGCCATGGAGCCGAATACCGCCTTGTAGTCCAGCTCCTGGAACGCCTCGCGCTCACGCATGCCGGTGTCGACCTGGCCGACGAACAGGATCATCGGCGTCGAATCCTGCATCGCGATGTGGACGCCGTGGCTGGCATTGGTCGCGCCCGGCCCGCGGGTGACGAAGCAGATTCCAGGCCGCCCCGTGAGCTTGCCATAGGCCTCCGCCATCATGGCCGCGCCGCCCTCGGCGCGGCAGATCACGACGTCGATCGGGCTGTCATGCAGCGCATCGAGCGCCGCCAGATAGCTCTCGCCCGGCACGCAGGTGACGCGCTCGACGCCTTGCGCGACGAGCTGATCGATCAGGATCTGGCCGCCGGTGCGGGTGTTGCGGATGGTCATGACGGCTCCCTCAAGGCTCTGGCGATGCGCCAATATTCGGGAACTGCGTAAGACAGGCCGAGAGCGCGCGCAAGGTCGAAAGATCCTGGCCGCCTGCGCAGGCGGCATGCCGGTCCGTGCCGTTTGCACGACGGCTTGTTCGCGACCTTCGGCCACAACAGGCCTGCAATCAAGCAACGGCTACCGAGCTTCGACGTCTTCGGTTACGATCCGGGTGAACCAAGTTCGGGAGCAACTGGAATGCAGACCATCGGCCTGATCGGCGGCATGAGCTGGGAGAGCACGGCGCTCTATTACAAGCTGATCAACGAGCGCGTCCGCGATCGCATGGGCAAGCTGCATTCCGCCCCGCTGTTGCTGTATTCCTACGGTTTCGAAGAGATCAAGCAGATGCAGTATGCAGGCCGCTGGGGCGAGGCGGCAGCCAGCCTGGCCGAGGTCGCGCGGCGCCTCGAAAGTGCCGGCGCGCGGGCGATCGTGTTGTGCACCAACACGATGCACAAACTGGCGCCCGAGATCGTCTCCGCTGTGACCATCCCGTTCATCCACCTTGGCGATGCGACGGCGCAGCGGATTCGAGCGAAAGGCTACCGGCGGGTCGGGCTGCTCGGCACCAGGTTCACGATGGAGGAGGACTTTTACGTCGACCGGCTGCGCGCGCATGATCTCGACGTGCTGGTTCCTCCTCCCGAGGCGCGCGCCGACGTCAACCGCATCATCTACGACGAGCTGTGCCTCGGAATCGTCGCCGATGTTTCGCGTCGTCGTTATCAGGACGTGATGGCAGCGCTCGTCGCCGCAGGCGCGGAATGCATCATCCTCGGCTGCACCGAGATCACGATGCTGGTCGGCCCCGATGACACATCGGTCGAGACGTTCGACACCACGGCCATTCACGCCGAGACGGCCGCCGATTTCGCGATCGGGCGATCCTGAATAAGCCCCGCGACGCCTCGTGCAACGACGTCTCGCGCGCCGCCAGCGGCAACGCCGCCCCCTCACCCGTCCTTCTTGCGCGCGCTCGCCAGCAGCACCAGCATGAACGAGGCCGCCGTCATCAGCGTCGAGATCGCGGCGATGGTCGGATCGATCTCGTCGCGCAGCGCGGTGAACATGCGCTTGGTCAGCGGCTGGTACTGGCCGCCGGAGATGAACAGCGCGACGATGGTCTCGTCCATCGCCGAGATGAAGGCGAAGATGCCGCCGGCGACCACGCTGGACTTGATCTGCGGCAGCGTCACCGCAAAGAAGCTGCGGAGCCGGTTCATGCCGAGGCTGCGCGCCACCATCTCCTGCGCCGGATCGAAGCTCTGCAGGCCTGCCAGCACCGAGATGACGACGTAAGGCAGTCCCAGCATCACATTTGCCAGAACGAGGCCGGGCATGGTCGCGACCAGGCCGACCTTGGCATAGACGAAGAAGATTCCGACCGCGGTTATGATGATCGGCACCACCAACGGCAGCAGCAGCGCCATGTGGATCACGCGCATGATGCGCAGCTTCGATTGGCTGATGGCGTAGGCGGCGGCGACGCCACACGGCGTCGCGATCAGGACGGTCAGGGCCGCGACCGTCAGCGTCACCTGCGTCGCCTGCATCCAGGCCGGGTTGGCGAAATATTGCTGGTACCATCGCAGCGAGAACGACGGCGGCGGGAAGGTCAGAAAGCGCGCGCTGGAGAACGAGATCGGCACGATGATCAGGACGGGGAGGATCAGATAGACCAGCACCAGCGCGCTGATCGCGTAGAGCACAATGCGTGCGGGCGAGAAACGCGTCATTTTTGCCCCAGCACGCGGTCGAGCGAGATGAAGCGGCTGACGAGAACGAAGATCGCGAGCACGCCGAGGAGCAGCACCACCGCAACCGCGCTGGCGGCGCCGAACTGGTTGTAGAGCTCGACGTTGCGGCTCACCAGCATCGACACCATCACGGTGCGGCCGCCGCCCAGCAATTCCGGCGTGATGTAGAAGCCGAGGCAGAGCACGAACACCATGGTGCAGCCCGCCAGCACGCCCGGCAGCGACAGCGGCAGGAATACGCGGACGAACGTCAGCGACGGGCTCGCGCCCAGGCTGGCGCCGGCCTGCATCAGCTCGTTCGGGATCTTCTGCATGGTCGCATAGAGCGGCAGCACCATGAAGGGCAGCAGGATGTGCACCGTCGCGACGACCGTGCCGAAGGTGTTGTGGACCAGCGCGAGCGGCTCGGAGACCCATTCGAGATGACGCAGGAACTGGTTGATCACGCCGCTGCGCTGAAGCAGCACCAGCCAGGCATAGGCGCGCACCAGCACGCTGGTCCAGAACGGCAGCACCACCAGCGACAGGATGAGGATGCTCCAGCCCTTCGGCAGCGCGTTGGCGAGATAGGCGACGGGATAGCCGAGCAGCAGCGCAATCAACGTGACCGCGAGGCTGATCTCGAAGGTCAGCGCAAAGCTGCGCCAGTAGATGTCCTCGGTGAAGACGCGCCGATAATTCTCCAGCGTGAAGCCGTCATGGTAGATCGACTGCCAGGCGAGCCAGCCGACCGGCAGCACGATCAGAGCCAGGATCACGAGCAACGCCGGCGACACCAGCGCCAGCATCAGCCCGTGCTCGCGGCGCTGATGCTTCTGCGATGGATCGGAGATTGTTGTCGTCAACGTTGCCTCGCCTCACTTCTGCATGAACGACGCCCAGCGCTTCTCCGCGGCTTCGCCGGCGGGCGAGGACCACCAGGCGTAGGACATCAGCGCCTGCCTGGCCGCATTGGCCGGCTCGCTCGGCAATTGCGCGGCACGCTCGGGCTTGATCACGTTCGTTTCGAATGCCTTTGGATTGCCCGGGCCGTAATCGATGTGGAGCGGCAGATTGGCCTGGTGCACGGGATCGACGGCCTCGTTGAGGAATTTCACCGCGGTGGCGAGATTGGGCGCGCCCTTGAGGATGCAGAGCGATGTGCTCTGCAGGATGCCCTGGTTGTAGGTGAAGGCGACCTTGGCGCCTTCCTTGGCGACCGCGCTGACACGGCCGTTCCAGGCCATCTCCATGTCGACCTCGCCGTCGTTGAGCAGCTGGGCCGACTGCGCGCCCGACGTCCACCACACCGTGATGTGCGGCTTGATCTCCTCGAGCTTCTTGAAGGCCCGGTCGACGTCGAGCGGGTAGAGCTTGTCCGGCGCGACGCCGTCGGCCATCAGTGCCGCCTCGAGCGTCGCGAACGGGTGGTTGCGCAGCGCGCGACGGCCGGGAAATTTCTTCACGTCCCAGAAATCGGCCCAGCTGTTCGGCGCGTCCTTCGGAAATGTCTTCTGGCTGTAGGCCAGCACGCTGGAATAGAACTCGTAAGACACCGAATACGGACTGCGATAGGCCTCCGGCATCGCCGCGCCGTTCGGAATCTTCGAGAAGTCCAGTTTCTCGATCAGCCCCTGCTCGCCGCCGCGCAGGCAGTTGCCGGTGGGTGTGTCGACCACGTCCCAGATCGGCTTGCCACTGCCGACCTGCGTCTTGATCGCCGGCCAGGCGTCGGGGATCGAATCCTGGTTGATGGTGATGCCGAGCTTCTTGGCGGAGGGATCGAGAATCGCCACCGTCTGCGCCTGCTGATAGGCCCCGCCCTGCGAGACGAAGGTGATCTGCTCGGCCGCACCGGCGGCCGTACTCAATCCGATTGCGCTCAGCAGCGCGCAGCTCAGTCCAAAACTCTGCTTCATCGTCATCCTCGCCTCCTCCAAAGAGAACTCACCGACCGATCGCATCGAGAAACTGGTACCAGCCGGCGACCATGCGCACGGCGGGCTCGCGCAGCGGGTAGAGCGGAATCGTCTTCATCCGCCTGACGTCGAGCAGGCCGACATCGGGGCTTTCGCCGCGCACGAAAGCGGCGAGATAGCGACCCATCAGGCTCGACATCG
Source organism: Bradyrhizobium dasycarpum (assembly GCF_042019905.1). Taxonomy (NCBI): domain Bacteria; kingdom Pseudomonadati; phylum Pseudomonadota; class Alphaproteobacteria; order Hyphomicrobiales; family Nitrobacteraceae; genus Bradyrhizobium; species Bradyrhizobium dasycarpum. The sequence goes on along the minus strand of NZ_CP169574.1, from coordinate 6,262,125 downwards.
CAACGCCGGCGCCGTTGTAGCCCAGCGAGACCAGCGTGCGGTCGTCGAGCCGGCCAATATGGGGCACCGAGTCCAGCGTCATCGCGACCAGGCCCGACCATTTGTAGTCGAGCGGGACGTCGGCAAGATCGGGGAAGATGCCGACCATCGCCTTGCGAAGTGCGTCGAACGCGGCTTGCGAGTCCTGCTTGCCGAAGGCGCCGCGGCCGCCGAAAATCGCGCGTTGATCGACCATACGGAACCAGCGCATCATGCGCTTGGTCTCGGTATAGGTGCGCCCCGACGGCATCAGCTTTCCCGCAAGATTGCGCGGCAGCTGCGCGGTCGCGACCATGGCGCTGCGGAACGGGACCAGCGTGCGCTGCAGGTGCGCGGTGGCGCCGGTGAGGTCGGAATAGCTGTTGGTGGCGATGATCGCCTGTCTTGCGCGCACGACGCCTTGCGGCGTCTCGGCGACGATGCCGTCCTTCTCACGCCGCAGCCTCACGACGGGCGACTCCTGGAACACCAACACGCCGCGGCGCGCGACGCCGTCGGCGAGGCCGCGCAGGTAGTTCAGCGGATGGATACCGCCGGAGCCGGGATGGAGCACGCCGCCGACGAAGATGTCCGAGCCGGTCTCCTCGCGCACTTCGGTCTTATCGAGGATGCGGACCTCGGCAGAGCCCATCTCGCGCGTCATCCAGTTGGCTTCGTCGATCGCGGCCCGGAGCGTCGTCTCGTTATGCGCGGCCTTGACCTGGCCGGTGCGCGTCAGGTTCGCGCTGGTGATGCCAAACTCCGACACCAGCTCCTCGACCATGTCGGTCGATTCATGCGCGATCTCGTACATCCGCTTCGCCATGGCGCGGCCATGCGCGGCGTCGATCTCGCGAAACGACAGGCGGAACTTGGCGGTGATGACCCCGCCATTGCGGCCGCTTGCGCCCCAGCCGGGGCGGTTGGCCTCGAGCACGATTGGCGCGAGGCCGCTCTTGGCAATGTGGTGCGCGGCGGAGAGTCCCGTGTAGCCCGCACCGACGATCACCACATCGGCCTGCTGCTCCCCCGACAGTACGGGAAAATCGCGCGCCGGCGCCGCCGTGGCTTCCCACAACGAGTTGGCCGATGGCAGCGCGCTCCAGTCCCGTGTCATGCCCGCGCTCACGATGTTACGCCGCAGGCCCAACGGCGGCGTCGGCAAGCGCCTTCAGCGTCGGGAAATGGAAGTCCGGCTTGGTCAGCGTCTCCACCGCCGGCGTGCCGCCGAAGCCGGCGATGCCCTGGCGACGCTCGATCCAGCACACCTTGTAGCCGAGCTTCCGCGCGATGCCGATGTCGTGGTACTGGCTCTGCGCGACATGCAGGATGTCGGACTGCTTGTAGCCGAATGCGGACTGGCGCCCCCTGTTGTAGGCGAAGAATTCAGGGTTGGGTTTTGCTACCCCGGTGTCGTCGGCACACACGGTGTCGTCGAAGGGATCGCCGAGCGCGTGGGCATAGCAGGACAGCGCGACGCGGTCCGCGTTGGTCATCGCCACCAGCCGGAATTTCGTGCGCAGACGCTTCAGCGCCTCGACTGAATCTGCGAACGGCCCCCAGCGCAGTACGGCAAGCTGGAACATGTCGCAGGCCGCATCATCGGCGGGCAGTCCGAGCTCGGTGGCGAGGTGACGATAGACGTGGAACATCGCCTCGCTGGAGCGCCCATAATGCTTGTCGCGGCCGCGCTTGTAGGGCTCGAAGATCTGGTCGTCGCTGAGCTCGGCCGGCGTCTTGCCCGAGATCCTGCGCACCGCGGAGAGCACGCCGGCCTCGAAATCGATCAAGGTGCCGACGACGTCGAAGGTGAGAACCTTGAAATTGCTGAACGCGGCTTGGGTCGACATGTCGGTTTTCTTCTTTCGGTTGGACAAGGCTTGAGGTCAGTCCACCCTGGGCACGACGATGGTGTCCTCGGGGTGAAGGGTGACGGTGAGGCGGCCGCCGAGCGGCGGAATGCGGCTATAGGCCTGGTGATAGCTCGGCTGGCGCAGGCTGAGCGCAACGCCGTTTTCGAGCGCCAGAAAAATGCGCAGGCTCTCGCCCTGATAGACGATGTCGGTGACCGTGCCGGTCAGCCGGTTGCAGGCGGCATCCTGCGCGCCGTCGTCGATCAGGAGCTTTTCGCTGTGCACTGCCAGCATCAACGCATCGCCATCGGGAATGACGCGGGCGCTGCGCAGCAGCGCATTGCCGAGCGCGACGCTGGAGGCATCGACGCGGCGAACGGGGAGCATGGTCGCTTCCCCGATGAAGCTCGCGACGAAGGAATCGGCGGGATGATCGTGCAGGCGCTCGGGCACGTCGATCTGGATCAGCCGGCCGTCCTTCATGACCGCGACGCGGTCGCTCATGGTCAAGGCTTCGCGCTGGTCATGGGTGACGTAGATGATGGTGGCCTCGATGCGCCGGTGCAGCGCGCGCAGCTCGATCTGCATGGATTCGCGCAGCTGCTTGTCGAGTGCCGACAGCGGCTCGTCCATCAGGATCAGTCGCGGCTCGAAGATCATGGCGCGCGCCAGCGCCACGCGCTGGCGCTGGCCGCCGGAGAGCTGTGCGATGCCGCGCTCCTCATAGCCGGCGAGCCCGACCATGCCGAGCGCCGCACGCACCTTGTCCGGCCAGGACGCCTTCGGCAGGCGCCGCGCACGCAGGGGAAAGGCGACGTTCTCGCCGACGCTCATATGCGGGAACAGCGCGTAGTTCTGGAACACGACGCCGATGTCGCGCTTGTGCGGCGGCATGTAAGGCGACGTCGCGGCCGCCGAACAGGATCGTGCCCGCCGACGGCAGGATGAAGCCGCCCAAAATTCCAAGCAGCGTGGTCTTGCCCGAGCCGGAGGGACCGAGCAGCGAGACGAACTCGCCGGCGCCGACATTGAGGGAGACGTCGTCGAGGGCGCGGACGGGGCCATAGGCCTTGCTCGCGGATCTGATCTCGACGCTTTCCGCTCGTTTGTCCAACGATCGACCTCGCCCGTCCCTGCAACGGCGTGCCTCACTGCGCGCCATAAGCCTGCTTTATAGACAGGGAATCCGAGCACTCGGGATCGAAGCGTGCGCCGCACCAAATCCTTGCTCGCCAGCCCCTGTCTTAAGGCTGTGATCGCGATGACAACAGACTTGGCAAAACTCGGCAATTGCCAAATTCTCACGCGGCTCATAACATGGCGTTATGCCCGAGCTTCGCCGCATGCTGCCATCGAGCAACGCCCTGTTCGTCTTCGACGCCGCGGCGCGCAATGGCAGCTTCACGGCCGCGGCCGCCGAATTGAACGTCACGCAGCCGGCGGTGAGCCGGATGCTCGGCCAGTTCGAGGAGCATCTCGGCGTGCGCCTGTTCGACCGCAAGGCGGGGCGCGCAGTGCTCACCGAGGAGGGCGAACTGCTCTATCGCCGCGTGCTCGACGGCTTTCGCAGCATCGAGAGCGGGCTGGTCGAGATCGAGCGGCGCCGCAAGGGCACCGAGACGGTGACGCTGTCGGTCTCGTCGGCCTTCACCACGCATTGGCTGATGCCGCGCATCGACAAGCTGCAGAAGCAGTTTCCGCAAGTGGATTTACGCTTCCAGCTCATCTCCGGCGCGTTGCGCGGGCCGGTGGAGAATGTCGACCTCGGCATGCGCTTCCGCGATCGTGACGAGCCGCCGTCGGGCGGCACGCTGGTGATGAGGGAAGTCATGCTGCCGATGTGCAGCCCGTCCTATCTCGGCGAAACCGATCCCACCGAGGGCAACACCATCATCCGCCTTGCCGAGACGCCGGGCGACTGGGCCGCGGATTACGCCTCGCTCCTCACCGGTCGCCGCGGCGCGGCCAAGGCGCTGAGCTTCACCGATTATGCCGTCGTGGTGCAGGCCGCCCTGCTCGGCCAGGGCATCGCGCTCGGCTGGCTGACGGTCGCCTCGCACTGGCTGCTCACCGGCGCGCTGGTGCCGGCCTCCGACCGGCTCACCACCACGCGCCGCGTCTGCGAATTCCTGCCACCGCGCAACCGCCCGATGCGCCCGATCGCTGCCGAGATCCGCGACTGGATCATCGCGCAGATGACAAGCGAGATCGCCGCGATCGACCGCCTCTATCCGAAGCTGGGGGCAATGGCGGCGTGCTATTGATGTTCTTCTCCCTCTCCCCGCTTGCGCGGAGAGGCGAAGCGTCCGCCTCATCACGTGATCACCGATGCTCGATCGCGCGGATCGCGCCGCGAAGCTCGGCGAGACCGCGGAGGCGGCCGATGGCGGTGTAGCCGGGGTTGGTGCGCTTGGTGGCGGCGAGGTCATCGAGCATGCGGTGGCCATGATCGGGACGGAACACGATCCTCTTGTCCGGCGACCGCCGCGCGTTCTCCTTCAGAAGCGCCTTCAGCACCGCGACCATGTCGACGTCGCCGTCGAGATGATCGGATTCGTAGAACGACAGCCCGTCGGATTCGCGCTTGGTGGCGCGCAGATGGGCAAAGGCGATGCGCGGGCCGAAGCGCTCGGCCATTTCAGGCAGATTGTTCTCCGCGCGCACGCCGAGCGAGCCGGTGCACAGGCAGATGCCGTTGGCCTTGGAAGGCACCGCGTCGAACAGCGCCTGATAGTCATCGGCCGAGGAGGCAATGCGCGGCAGGCCGAACAACGGCCGCGGCGGATCGTCCGGATGCAGGGTCAGCGACACCCCGAGCTGCTCGGCCACCGGCGTCACGCGCGCCAGGAACTCGGCGAGATGCTGCCGCAGGATCCTTGGCGTGATGTCGCGATAGCTCTCCAGCCGGTCGCGGAATTGCGGCAAGGTCATCGGCTCGGTGGTCGAGCCCGGCAGCGCGCTGGCGATGACCATGACGAGATAGTCGATATCGGCCTGGCTCATCTGCTCGAACAGCGCCTTGGCGCGCGCCTGCTGTTCGGGCGAGTACTCCTGCACGGCCGCCGGACGCTTGAGGATATGCAGCTCGAAGGCGGCGAAACGATCCTGGTCGAAGCGCATGGTGCGGGCGCCGTTCGGCAGCTCCCATTCGAGGTCGGTGCGGCACCAATCGACCACAGGCATGAAATTGTAGCAGATGATCTTGATGCCGGCCGCCGCGACGGCTTCAAGGCTGGCGATCCAGGCCTCGATGGACCTGGTCGCCTTGGCCCCCAGGCGCTTGACGTCGTCGGGCACCGGAATCGATTCCACCACCGACCAGGTCAGCTGCGATCGCCCCGGTTGACCGTTCTCGATAAGATTCTTGCGCTCTTCGACCGCCTTGCGCGTCCAGGCCTCCCCGATCGGGACCTGATGCAGCGCCGAGACGATGTCAGTCGCCCCGGCCTGCCTGACGTCGTCAAGCGACACGGGATCATCGGGCCCGTACCAGCGCCATCCTTCCAGCATCATGGGTCTCTCCCAATCAGGTCACGGTCAGCACGACCTTGACGCTCTGCGAGCGGTCGAGCGCCAGCCGCAGCGCATCCGGCGCGCTCGCCAGCGGACGCTCGGCGGTGACCAGCGACAGCACGTCGACGCTGCCATTTGAGATCAGCTCCACCGCGGTCATGAACTCGAAGCCGAAGCGGAACGAGCCGCGCAGGTCGATCTCCTTGGCCATCACCGCATTCGCCGGCGTCGGGATCTGACCGCCCGGCAGATTGCCGATCTGCACCACGATGCCGCCGCGCCTGACAATGCCGATGGCGCTGGCAAGGCCGGCGGCCGTGCCCGACACCTCAAAGGCGACGTCGTATGGGCGCGCGGCCGCCTGCGCCTTCAGGCCTTCTTCCCCGCCCGAGACATTCTCGACATGCGAAGCGCCAAGCCGGGTTGCGAACGCCAGCGGCGCCGGTGCGATGTCGGCCACCGTGATGTCGGCCATGCCGGCGCGGCGCGCGGCCAGCATGGTCAGAAGCCCGATCGGACCGGCACCGAAGATGATGCCGCGCTTGCCCTCGATATTGCCGGCGCGCGCGACCGCGTGCAGGCAGACCGCGAGCGGCTCGGCCAGCGCGGCGGCCTGGTATGACACATGATCCGGGATCTTCACGCACTGCGCCGGGATCGCGTCGAAATAATCGGCAAAACCACCCTGCATGTGCGGCGTCTTCGAGGCCGAGCCCATGAAGTAGATGTTCTCGCACAGGTTCGGCCGGCCCTCGTGGCAGGCGACGCAACGGCCGCACCAGCGCGACGGGTTGACGGCGACGCGGTCACCGACCTTCAGATTGGCGGCAGTGCCTGCGATCTCCACGACCTCGCCCGAGATCTCGTGGCCGAGCACCAGCGGCGACTTCACCACGAAATCGCCGGTCCGGGCATGGCGGAAATAGTGCATGTCCGAGCCGCAGATGCCGCCAGCGCCGAAGCGGATGCGCACCATGCCGTCGGCGAGCCTGTCGAGCGGCTGCTCGATCATGCGCAGATCTTCGGGCCCGAACAGGGTTGCGGCGAGAGCGATCGAGGTCATTTGGAGAGTCCCATGTATTTTGGCAGCCAGAGGGTCAGTTCGGGAATGAAGGTGATCGCGATCAGCCCCAGCATCAGCGGCACCAGCCAGGGCAGGATCGCCACCGTCGTGCGCTCGACCGAGAGTTTTGCGACACGAGCGAGCACGAACAGCACCATGCCGAGCGGCGGATGCAACAGGCCGATCATCAGGTTCAGCGTCATGATCAGGCCGAAGTGAATGGGATCGATGCCGAGCTTGAGCACGATCGGCAGCAGGATCGGTACCAGGATGGTGATCGCGGCCGTGGTGTCGATGAAGCAGCCGACGAACAGGATCAGCACGTTGGCGAGCGCCAGAAACACCCATTTGTTGTGGGTGACGCTGAGCATCCAGTCCGAGAGCGTCTGCGCGGCCTGCGACACCGTCAGCAGCCAGGCGAAGATCGAGGCGGCGGTGACGATGAACAGCACCGAGGCCGTGGTCTCGATCGTGTCGAACGTCGCCTTCGCCACCGTCTGCAGCGTCATGGTGCGGTAGCGGACGAGGCCAAGGAACAGCGACCAGATCACCGCGGCAACGGCAGCTTCCGTCGGCGTGAACCAGCCGAGCGTCATGCCGCCAATCAGGATCACCGGCGCCATCAGCGCCATCACCGCCGAGAAGTCGAAATACCAGTCGATCGCCAGCAGCGTGCCGAGGCCGATGACGACCGCCACGTTGATCGAGAGGCCGGCCATCACCATCAGCCAGATCGCCAGCGGGAACGAGAGCACGATGACAATCTCCAGGCCCGCCGAGCCGAGCTGCGGCCAGGAGAACGGCGTGTCGCTGCCCCATTTGTTCTTGTGCGCGAAATAGGTGACGGTGATCATCATGAACAAGGTCAGAACGACGCCCGGAATGACGCCGCCGAGAAACAGTGCGCCGATCGAGACGTTCGCCATCATGCCGTAGATCACGAACGGCAGCGACGGCGGGATGATGGGCCCGAGCGTCGCCGAGGCCGCGGTGACGCCGACCGAGAACTCGGTCGAGTAGCCGTGGTCCTTCATCGCCTTGATCTCGATGGTGCCGAGACCGGCGGCATCCGCGATCGCGGTGCCGGACATGCCGGAGAAGATCACCGAGCCGATGATGTTGACGTGGCCGAGGCCGCCGCGCATCCACCCCACCAGCGCAACGGCGAACTTGTAGATGCGCCCGGTGACGCCGGCGATGTTCATGAGGTTGCCGGCGAGGATGAAGAACGGCACGGCGAGCAGCGGAAAGCTCTCCACGCCGGCGATCATGCGCTGCGCCAGCGTGACGTCGGGCGTCACGCCGCTGACCAGGATGTAGAGCAGCGACGAGGCGGCCATGGCGATCGCCACGGGAACGCCGAGCAGCATCAGAAGGAGAAAGCCTCCGAGCAACAGCAGCATGACGTTATATCTCCGACCCGTCGTAGGCACCGGGGCGTTCGAGGACCGAGTAGCCCTGCCGCCAATGTTGCAGCGCCGCCTGCACGGAACGCAGGAACATCAGCACGAAGCCGAGCAGCACGAAGTAATAGACGTAATTCTTGGGGAAATTGATCGTGGTCATCTGCTCGTCGCCGATGATCTGGATGTAGACCCAGACCAGCTTGATGGCGTAGCCGAAGAAGGCGATCCGGATCAGGTCGATCATCGTCGACAGCGCGCGCCCCACGCGCGGCGGCAGATAGCGGTAGAGAAGGTCGACCTGGATGTGCCGGGACAGCCGCACGCACATCGAAGCGCCGATGAAGACCACGCCGATCAGGCAATAGGTCGCGATCTCCTCGGTCCAGGCGTAGCTGTCGTTGAGCACGTAGCGGGTGAAGAACTGCAGGAAGACGGCGAGCGCCATCACCCAGAAGACCGCAAGCGCCACCCAATCCTCGAACGCGTAGATGCCGAGATCGACCTTCGGCGTCGCCTCCTCCTCGAAGGTATGGGCGATCTCCTCCGCGGTGATCTGCCGGTGGATTTCGGCGGTGGACATGGGGCCTCCTCAAACTCGCTACGTCGTTCCGGGATGGTGCGTTTGCACCAGACCCGGAACCTCGAGATCCCGGGCTCGGTCCTGCGGACCGCCCCGAGATGACGGCTACGCCGTCATTTCACCGCCTGGATCTTTTCCCAGTCGGCCTTGCGATAGCCGAAGGTCTCGAACGCGACGTTCTTAAGCACGGTGTCGCGGAACTCGTTCTTGTCGACCTCGGTCACGCTCAGGCCCTTCTCCTTGAAGAAGGCGACCAGCTTGGCCTCGTTCTGCTTGATCTCGTCGGTGGCCTTGGCGGCGGCTTCCTGCGCCACGTCGGTGAAGATCTTCTTGTCTTCGTCGCTGAGCTTCTTCCACAGGGCGCCGGCGACCACGGTGTTGAGGTGGTCGACGATGTGGCCGGTCAGCACGATGTGCTTCTGCACCTCGTAGAACTTCTTGGCCTCGATCGTGGTCAGGGGATTCTCCTGCGCCTCGACCGTGCCGTTCTGAAGCGCGAGATAAACTTCGGCGAATGCGATCGGCGCGGTGTTGGCGCCGCAGGCGCGCGGCATCGCCAAATAGGCGGGCACGTCGGGCACGCGTATCTTCAGGCCCTTCATGTCGGCGCAGGTCTTGATCGGCTTGTTCGACGAGGTCTGCCGCACGCCGTAATAGGTCACCGCGACGATGTGGTGGCCGCTCTTGTCCTCGTAGCCCTTGACCAGCTCCTTGAAGATATCGCTCTTGGTGTAGGCGAGCAGATGATCGGCATCGCGGAACGTGTAGGGATAATAGGTCACGCCGATCGGCGCGAAGCTCTTGGCCGCGAAGCTCGAGCCGGAGATGATGAGGTCGACCGAGCCGAGCGAGAGGCCCTGGTTGATGTCGGTCTCCTTGCCGAGCTGGGAGGCCGGATAGACGTCGATCTGGTAGCGGCCGTTGGTGCGCTTGCCGATCTCTTGCGCGGCCCAGACCGAGGCGGTGTGGAACGGCTCCGAGGTCTCGTAGACATGGGCCCATTTGAGCTTGGTCTGCGCCATGCTGGCACTGGTCGCAGCCAGCAGCGCAGCGGCGGAAACCATTGCTGCAATCGTCATCTTCTTCAACATCGACTTTTCCTCCATCGTTCAAGTCTGCTTCTTGTTCGCCCGCCCCGGCATGGATGCGGGCCCGCACAATCTCATCGCCGCCGCGCGCTGCTGCCCTTGGCGCGCGTCTTCGGCGCAGGTTTTGGTTTTGACGACTTCGCGGGGGCTCGCGCGCTCCGGCTCGCTCCCGGCGACGGCGCGGCCGCGTTCTCGGCACCGAAATTCTGCGCGAAGCGCTCCTGCGATCTCACCAGATGGACGCGCATCGCCTCGCGCGCGGCTTGCGGATCATGCGCCGCGATCGCCTCGCGCACGGCGCGGTGCTCGTCGAGCGCGGTGCGCCAGGTGCCCGGGTTCTCGAAATAATGCGCGAGCTGCGCGAAATAGGGATTGAGGCGCTGGTCGAACAGCTCGCCGACCACGCGCACCAGCACGGCATTGCCGAGGCTGCCGGCGATCGCGACGTGGAATGCGCGGTCGTGAACCATGGAGGCTTCGCCGGGATGCTCGACCTTCTCCATCGCGAGCAGCGAGGCGTCGATGCGGGCGATGTCGTCCTTCGTCGCCACGCGCGCGCCCTCTTCGGCGATCGCGCTTTCCAGGAATTCGCGGGCGCGCAGCAGCTCGAACGGCCCCTCGATGACGGACGCGGCTGCCGGCGCGGCAATTGCCGCAGGCTCGATCACATAGATGCCGGAGCCGACGCGGATGCGCAGCCGCCCCTCGACCTCGAGCGCGATCAAGGCTTCGCGCACCGTGGGCCTGGACACCTTGAGCTGCTCGGCGAGCTCGCGCTCGGTCGGCAAGCGGCTGCCGACCGCGTATTCGCCGCTGTCGATCAGGCTTCGCAATTGATCGGCGACCTGGCGATAGAGCCGTCTCGCCTCCACAGCTTCCAGCGGCACGCTGGTCCTCCCGAAAGGGGTCACGCGGGACTTTCCGCCCGCGGCCCGCCAATTTTGGAAAATTGGTCTTACCAATTGACCGGAGCATTGACCCGATACGAGCGCCATGTCAAGCAGCGGCAAAGCTCAAGCAGCGGCAAAGCAACGGGGAGACGTCCATGCGCCCAGGTTCAGCGCGTCTTGGCAGGGCCAATCTCGACTGGCTGCCGCCGGCCGTCCGCCGCCCGGCCTACGACCTCTCGCGCGTCACGCCCGGCATCGTGCATCTGGGTCTCGGCGCATTTCATCGCGCGCATCAGGCCGTCGTCATCGACGATTGCCTTGCCACGGGCAGCCCATCCTGGGGCATTGTCGGGGCGAGCCTGCGCAGCCCGGATACGCGCGACGCCCTCGCCCCCCAGGATCATCTCTACGCGGTTGCCGTACGCGCCGCCGAAGGGACCGACCATCGTGTCGTCGGCGCGGTGCTCGACAGTGTCGTCGCGCGCGAGAGGCCCGCGGCCCTGGTGGAGCGGATGGCCGATCCCGCCACCCGCATCGTCTCGCTCACCGTCACCGAGAAGGGCTATTGCCACACGCCGCAGACCGGCGATCTCGACGAGCGGCACCCTGACGTCGTGCATGACCTGAACAATCTGGACGCGCCGCGATCGGCGCCCGGCTTCATCGTCGCGGCGCTGGCGCGGCGGCGCGCGCTCGGAGCCAAGCCCTTCACCGTGCTGTGCTGCGACAATCTCGCCGCCAATGGCCACACCGCGCAGCGGATCGTGACGCAGTTTGCCGCGCTGCGTTCCAAGGATCTCGGCAAGTGGATCGCGGACAATGCCGCCTTCCCCTCGACCATGGTCGACCGTATCGTTCCTGAAACGACGGATGCCGACCGGGACGCGGTGTCATCCGCGCTGGGCCTGCGCGACGCCTGGCCTGTCATGACCGAGCCTTTCACGCAATGGGTGGTCGAGGACCGCTTCACGGCGGGCCGGCCCGATCTTGCCGCCGCCGGCGTCGAGCTCGTCAGCGACGTCAAGCCGTTCGAGCTGATGAAGCTGCGGCTGCTCAACGCCAGCCATTCAGCGCTGGCCTATCTCGGCTATCTCGCCGGCTACGAGACCATCGCCGACACCATGCAGGATCCGCATTTCGCGCGTTTGGCCGCGCAGGTGATGGAGGAGGCCGCGATGACGCTGACGATGCCGTCCGGCACGGATCTCGCCGCCTATCGCGCCTCGCTGCTGAAGCGCTTCTCCAATCCGGCGCTGCACCACCGCACCTGGCAGATCGCAATGGACGGCTCGCAAAAGCTGCCGCAGCGTCTGCTCGGCGCGATGCGGGACCGCCTCGCCAGGAATCTGCCGATCGCAACGCATGCGCTCGCGGTGGCCGGCTGGATGCGTTACGTCAGCGCAACAGACGAGCAGGGCCGCGCCATCGACGTACGCGATCCGCTTGCCGCCGAGTTCGCAAAGCTGGCGCGCGAGGCGGGGCCCGTCGCGGAGCGGCTCGCGCCCGCGCTGCTCGGGGTGGAGAAGGTGTTCGGACCGCTCGGCGCGGAGCCGCGCCTGCGCGAGGCGGTCACCGCGGCCCTCGGCCGTCTCTACCAGGATGGCGCGCGGCGGGCGGTGGAGTCGCTCATCTCGGCCTGAGCACAAGCGCACAATGCTGCACTGCGGTCCAAATTGAACGCCACGTCGAACGGAAGTCGCGCTTGATTTTTGTCTGTCGTTGCCCCACCCGGGAGTGATGGCAAAAGACAGCAAGATCATCGCCGCCAACGCGGCCTTCTACGCCGCGTTTTCAGCAGGCGACTTCGCCGGCATGGAACGGATGTGGGCGGATGACGACGGCATTTCCTGCATCCATCCCGGCTGGCCCGCCATCGTCGGCCGTGCCACGGTGATCGGAAGCTGGCGCGACATCCTGCAGAATCCGCAGCGGCCGCAGATCGTCTGCGCCGAACCGCAGGCGATCGTCGACGGCGACAGCGCCCGCGTGCTCTGCATCGAGATCGTCGACGGCACCGCCTTGGCCGCCGCGAACCATTTCCGACGCGTCGGCGACGATTGGCGCCTGGTGCATCACCAGTCGAGCCCGATCGCGCAGATTGTCGAGCAGGCTGAGGACGATAGGACGAGCCACCGGGTCCACTGACCGCGCCGGACAAGCGGGCGTGTTCTACTGTGCATGGGGTTGTTTTTCGGTTTCTTGCTTGGCGGCGTCGAGTTCCGACAGATCATCCAGCACGAACCGTGCCGCGCTGAAATCCTCGTCGCGGAAAAACATGCTGCGGGTGATCAGGACCGGAATGCCGGCGCGTGAGGCCGCGATCAGGCCGTTGGCGGAATCCTCGATGGCGATGCAGTCGGCCGCGCCCAGCTGCAGCCGCGCCAGCGTTTCGAGATAGACGTCCGGCGCGGGTTTCTTGTGCCTGACGTCGTCGCCGGCAATGATGGCATCGAACTCCGCAGCCCAGCGCGCCCCCAGCGTCTGCGACAACAGCGCATCGATGTTGCCGTGCGAGGTCGTGGTCGCGATCGCGAGCCGCTGGCCGCGTGCCTTCGCCGCGGCGAGCAGCTCGATCACGCCGGGCCTCAAGCGACAGCAGCCGGTCTCGACCAGTTCGGCATAATGCGCGGTCTTGACGCGGTGAAGCGCGGCGATGTCCGCATCCGACAGCGGCGGGGCGATCGGTTGCCGCGCATGGTAGGCGCGCATGCGCTCCTTGCCGCCGGTCACCCGCAGCAGCTCCTTGTAGACGGCGCGGTCCCAACGCCAATCGAGACCGTGGCGGGCGAAGGCATGGTTGAAAGCCTGCCTATGCAACTCCTCGGTCTCGGCCAGGGTGCCGTCGACGTCGAAGATCAGTGCGGCCGCGCGCCGGATCAGCTCGCTGGCCTTCGCCGGCGCCAAGGCGAGCGCTTCTGCCTGCATGATCGGTGCCTCCCTGTACCAGGCGAACATCGCCCGAGACAGGAGGCGGGACAAATCGCAATATCTTTTGCCGGACCCAAAAATCTCTTATGAGCGAAGGCGCGCGACGGCGCGGACGGGAACTTCGAGCTTTCAGGGAGACCCATGCGCCTCTTCATTCTCGGCCTCGGCTACAGCGCCTTGCATTTCGTCCGCAAGCACGGCGGCAGCTTCTCGCATCTCGCCGGCACCGTGCGCGATCCGGCGCAGCGGAACGACCTCGCCGGCATCGAGCTCCACGCCTTTTCCGGCAGCCCTCCGTCGCGCGAGACGGTCGAGCAGGTGCGCGACGCCGACGTGCTTCTGGTCTCGATCCCGCCCGGCAGCGCCGGCGATCCCGCCATCGCGGCGTTCGGCGACGTGCTGGCAGCGGGCCGTCGCAAGATCGTCTATCTCTCGACGATCGGCGTCTATGGCGATCATTGCGGCGGATGGGTCGACGAGAGCACCCCGCCGCAGGCCACGCTCGACCGTGCGCGCCTGCGGGTTGCCGCCGAGCGGGCCTGGATCGACGTTGCGCAGGGCAATACCGCGATCCTGCGGCTTGCCGGCATCTATGGTCCCGGCCGCAATGCGCTGGTGACGCTGCGCGCGGGAACAGCGCGGCGCATCATCAAGCCCGGCCAGGTCTTCAACCGCATCCATGTCGACGATATCGCCAGCGCGATCATGGCCGCCATTCGCCGCGAAAGCGGCGGCATCTGGAACGTCTGCGACGACGAGCCGGCGCCGCCGCAGGACGTGATCGCCTATGCCGCGAAGCTGATGGGCGTGGCGCCACCACCGGAAGAGGCGTTCGCGACGGCCGAGATGTCGCCGATGGCCCGCAGCTTCTATGCCAGCAGCGCCCGCGTCTCCAACGCGCAATTGAAGCGCGAGCTCGGCGTCGCGCTGGTCCATCCGACCTATCGGCACGGCCTCGATGCGCTGTGGCGCGCGGGCGAAGCACGATAGGTTCCGGCATTACCGGCGCCCCAGTCATGCCCCGCCCGTGCTTGACTTCGCGTCGGTGCGGACGTGATCTAGGCCTTGAGTGGGCCGCCGCATAACGAGCTCGCCTGGGAGGACGCAATGATCAAGACGATCGCCATGATCGCGACGGCGGCTGCCGTCATCGCCTTCGGCACGGCCAGCGCCGCGCCACTGCCCGAAGCCAATCCCGACGACGTCGGCTTTTCCAAGCCAGGCCTGGCACGCCTCGACAATTTCTTCGCGCGCGAGATCGCCGCCAAGCGCGTGCCCGGCGCCGTCGTCGCCGTCGCGCGGGACGGCAAGCTAGTGCACTACAAGGCCTACGGCCTGCTCGATCCGGACAAGGGCACGCCGATGCCGCTCGATGCGATCTTCGCGCTGGCCTCGATGACCAAGCCGATGGCGGCGGTCGCGGGCCTGACGCTGATGGAGCAGGGACGGCTGCCGCTCCAGGCCAAGCTGTCCAATTACTATCCCGGCTTTGCCGACATGAAGGTCGGCGTGACCGAGGCTAGCGGTTCGCTCAAGCTCGAGCCCCAGGCCTCGCCGATCTTCATCCACGATCTCTACCGGCACACGTCGGGCTTGATGTATGGCGGCCGGCCGGACTCGTCGAGCCTGGTGGCGCGGCAATACCCTGACGGCATTGCTCCGGCGATCGAAGGCGACACCCAGGCCTTCATCGACCGCATCACCAAGCTGCCGCTGGCGCAACAGCCCTCAACCGCATTCGAATACGGCTTTTCGATCGACGTGCTCGGCGCGGTCGTCGAGAAGGTGAGCGAGCAGAAGCTCGGCGACTATCTCGCCGCCAATGTCTGGCAGCCGCTCGGCATGAAGGACGCGACCTTCCACCCGACCGACGCGCAGCGCCCTCGCCTCGCCCGCCCCTTCGCCAACGATCCGCTGACCGGCAAGCCGCAAGCCATCAAGCTGCTGGACACGCCGACCAAGTTCGACTGCGGCGGCGCCTGCGCGTTCGCCACGATCGGCGACTACCTCCGCTTCGGCCAGATGCTGCTCAACGGCGGCGAGCTCGACGGCCAGCGCATCCTTTCCCCGAAGACCGTGCATCACATGACGGCCAACCATCTCGGTCCCGAGATCAAGAACAACGTGGCCAAGGTCGAGCCGCATCGCGCCGGCTTCGGCTTCGGCCTTTCGGTCGCGGTCCGGACCAGCGAGGGGCTGTCGTCGGTCCCCGGCAACCCCGGCGAGTTCACCTGGAACGGTGCCTACGGAACGCAGTTCTTCTGCGATCCCAAGGAGCGTCTCGTCGTCGTGGTCGGAACGGCCGCGCCGGGCGAGCTCCGGAAATACTACCGCGAGCAAGTCCAGGACATCGTCTATGGCGCGATGACGAAGTGAGAGCGAAAAAGCTGCCGGTGGCGAGGCCGTAGCGCTCGAGCATATTGTCCCGCCGCTGCCAGTGCCGCACGTGCGACGCTACAGGGGCCGTACATGTTCGCGCACGCGCTCAGCCGACACTGCGATGGCTTCAACGCCGGCTCGCACGCCGCGCATGACCGCCCGATCACGTGCGAGCCGCCGTCAATTTGATTGGAATTTTCAAAGAGTTTGAGCTGTGCGATTTACTCGAACTTTCTTTTTGACATCCTAGTTCCACGGCCGGAAGTTCCAATGGCGAGCTTCTTCCCCACGCGCGGTGCACATGCGGCGGCGGACAAGCTTTATCCGATTTGGAATTGAAATGAATTTGGCTCGCGAATCGATTGCACTGCTGGAGCAGGCCGCAAGCATCCTGTGGTTCGAAGGCGCCAAGCACGGCCTGCGCGACCGCGAGTGGATGGCGCTGCGGTTCCTCTCCCGCGCCAACCGCTTCTCCCGAACGCCTTCGGCGCTCGCAACTTATGTCGGCACCACGCGCGGCACCGCATCCTTCATCATCGGAGAGCTTGAGCGGCTCGGCTACCTCGAGCGGAAACGCTCCGCCACCGACAAGCGCTCGGTGATGTTGAGCGTGACGCAGCAGGGCAAGAAATTCCTGGTGCGCGATCCCGTCAATGTTCTGGTCGAGGCGATTGCCGGCCTCGACGACGAGATCAAGATCCGCTTCCGCGACACGTTCCGGCACGTGCTGGACCAGTCGGACACGGCCGAGCAGCGGCACCACACCGACGTTTGCAGGCGATGCATCTTCCTCCGGGAGGAGCGCGCCGCCTCGGACAGCAAGGCGACGGCCGGGTTCAGCTGCCGCCTGTTCCGCTCGCCGATCGCGGAGGCGGAGGTCGATCTGCTCTGCACCAGCTTCGAGCATCGCCGCCAATAGAAGGCCCCTCACGCGTCCTTGTATGCATTATCCCAGTTGCCATCCCCGCGCAGTTCGCTTTACATGCCTGCAACTCGCCCGCGGATGACGGCCGGGACTTAAAAATCGCACAGAGTGTCAAAGGGACGGAGCATGGCGCGCAACATATTGATTCTCGGGGCTTCTTACGGCTCCCTGCTGGGCACGAAGCTGCTGATGGCCGGGCACAACGTGACCCTGGTCTGCCGCGCCAAGACCGCGGAGCTGATCAATCGCGAAGGTACCGAGGTGCGCATCAAGTTGCGTGACGAGGCGGTGCACCGGGCGATCTTCTCGCGCAACCTTCCGGGCAAGCTCGACGCGGTGACCCCGCAGAATGTCGATCTTTCCCGCTACGATCTGGTCGGCCTTGCGATGCAGGAGCCGCAATACACCAACCACACCGTGCGCGTCCTCATGGTCAAGATCGCCGCGGCCAAGCTGCCATGCCTGTCGATCATGAACATGCCGCCGCTGCCCTATCTGAAGCGGATTCCGGCGCTCGCCGACATGGATCTGGAAGAGGCCTACACCAACGCGCAGGTGTGGGAGCGGTTCGAGCCGGGGCTGGTGACGCTGTGCTCGCCCGACCCGCAGGCATTCCGCCCGCCGGAAGAAGCCGCCAACGTGCTGCATGTCGGCCTGCCCACCAACTTCAAGGCGTCGGTCTTTGCCGACGACAAGCACAACAAGGTGCTGCGCGAACTCGAAGCAGACATCGATGCGGTGACGCTCGACGGCCACGACGTTCCGGTGAAGCTGAAAGTATTCGACTCCCTGTTCGTGCCGCTGGCGAAATGGTCGATGCTGCTGACCGGCAATTACCGTTGCATCACGCCGAACGAGCCGCAGTCGATCCGGGATGCCGTGCACGGCGACCTCAAGCGCTCGCAGACGATCTACGAGCATGTCGACGCGATCGCGCGCCGCCTCGGCGCCGATCCGCAGGACCAGGTGCCGTTCGCAAAGTATGCCAAGGCCGCCGAGAGCCTGCTCAAGCCGTCATCGGCCGCACGGGCGGTCGCAAGCGGCGCGCCCTTCATCGAACGCGTCGACCTCCTGGTGAAGCTGATCTCGCATCAACTCGGCGTGCCCAACGCCGAGATCGACCGCACGGTCGACACGGTGGACCAGAAGCTGAACGAGAAGATCGTGCAGGGTGGCTCCGGCGCGCAGTAAGCGCGCCTCACGAGTGGGGTGTGGCGCTTCAGGCCGTCAGGAAGGATTGAAGCCAGATCAGGCCGGTCACGGCAACCAGCGTGACCGCGCCGATGCGCGTGACCAAATGGGGATGCCCGAGACGACGGGCGCCACGGCCGAGTGTCGCGCCGAGAGCGATCCACGCAGCGCCGGCCGTGACAATCTGAAGCGCGATCGCGCCGAACCAGGGCAGCAATTCGAACGGCGCAGCCTCGAGCGGCAGGAGCAGGAAAGCGAACACGAGCGCTTTCGGGTTGAGCAGCGTCGCAAGCAGCACCTGGCCGAAGGTCACCGGTGCACCATCGCGCAGCTCGCGTGTGTTGACCCTCCAAAGCATGAAGGCGAGGCAGAGGATATAGACGGTCACAGCGAGGCGAAGCACGAGCGCCGCGATCGGGATGTCGCCGACGATGGGGCCGAGCGCGAGCCGCAGCAGGGCAATCGCCAGCAGATAGCCGCACAGCTCCGCAACGAGCAGATGAAGCGAGCGCGCAAGGCCGATCCCCGCGCCCGATGTCGCGAGCAAGGTGTTGGTCGGCCCCGGTACGGCGAGCAGGAAATAGGTCGCTGCGAGGAAGGTCAGGAAGCTCATGCCCCTGACTACCAGGCTTGCGGCCAGGCTGGTTTGATCTTCATCAGCGAATCCGGCCGTCAAAGCCCGGAAGCGGCGCCTGAGCCGCCGAAATGCCCGCGACCGAGGACGATACGCAAATTCCCTGTCGTCCCGCACTTCTACGGCACATCGAATCGGACCGGAACGCCGCCGTGGGCAACGCGAATGATCGAGCCCGTGCCGCTCGACGCGCCGCGATGGGATTGATAAGCCGCTGTCCGCGAATGACGAGGACTTGAGTCGGGGACATGACGGTTGCGATCGAGATGGGGCAGACCACGGCGGGCGCCGTGGCCGCCATGGACCTCGAGGAACTCTTGGCGACCCGCCTCCTCGTGCAGGGCAATTCCGGTTCCGGCAAATCGCATTTGCTGCGGCGGCTGTTGGAACAGAGTGCGCCCTGGGTGCAGCAGGCCATCATCGACCCCGAAGGCGATTTCGTCACGCTGGCCGAGCGCTTCGGCCATCTGGTGATCGAGGCCGAGGATCACACCGAGCGCGGCCTTCAGGTTGCGGGCGAACGCGCGCGGCTGCATCGCGTCTCCACCGTGCTCAATCTCGAAGGTCTCGACGCCGAGAACCAGATGCGGCGCGCCGCCGCCTTTCTCGGCGGCCTATTCGACGTCGACCGCGACCATTGGTATCCAATGCTCGTGGTCGTCGACGAGGCACAGCTGTTCGCGCCGGCGGTGGCGGGCGACGTCTCGGACGAAGCGCGAAAGCTCTCGCTCGGCGCCATGACCAACCTGATGTGCCGCGGCCGCAAGCGTGGCCTCGCCGGCATCATCGCGACGCAACGCTTGGCGAAGCTCGCCAAGAACGTCGCGGCGGAAGCCTCCAACTTCCTGATGGGCCGGACCTTCCTCGACATCGACATGGCGCGCGCCGCCGACCTGCTCGGCATGGAGCGGCGGCAGGCCGAAGCCTTCCGCGATCTCGAACGCGGACAGTTCATGGCGCTCGGACCCGCGCTGTCGCGCCGTCCGCTGCGCCTCAACATCGGCCCGACCGACACCTCTCCGCGCAACTCGACGCCGCGCCTGATGCCGCTGCCCGAAGCGACGCTGGAGGATGCGCGCGCCGTGATCCTGGCCGCGCCGCCGCCCGATGCCAGCCGGCCGCAGCGCCGGCCGGCGCCGGATCTGCTGGAGCAGCTTCGTGCCGCGAAGGCCGCCGCCCCGGTGATCCAGCCGGAAACGGTCGAGGTGCCTGTCAGTGCCGAGGAGCTCGCCGAGCGGCGCGAGCGCGTGGACCGGACGCTGCGGGCCGTGCTCGCCGCGCCCGACGCGGGCTTCCGCGCCATCGGCGTGCTCTACCAGGAGTTTGTCGTCCGCTGCCGCATCGAGGGTCTCGGCTCGGCGGTGCCCGATCTCAACGAGTTTCGCCGCATGCTGACGCATGCGCGCGCCGGGCTCGGCACCGATCTCACCGAAGACGACGCTTGGCAGGACGTGTCGCTGCGCGCGTCCATTCTGCCCGAGGACATGCAGGGCGTGTTCATGATGATCGCACGCGCGGCCAAGGAGGGCTGGCCCTGCCCCGGCGACGCCGCGATCGCGCGGGCCTACGGCTCGCATTCGCTGCGCCGGGCGCAGCGGCTGCTCGGCTACATGGAGGAGCAGGGCCTGATCGTGGTCCAGCTCGACGGCGGCGGCCGCCGCATCGTGACGCTGGTGGAGCTGGCCTGGGCCACCGCGCCGGGCGACCCCAACGGCGATGATCTGCCGGCCGAGCCGGTCGCGCGAGCAGCGTCGGCCTAATACGAGATCGACGTCGTCATGCCCGGGCTTGCCCCGCCTGCGTGGCCGAAGCCGCTTCGGCGAGGCGAAGGCCCGGGCATCCACGGCCCTGCGGGCGGCGAGCGCGGATGACGTCGAGCGCCGAGCCCGGCTCGATCCCGGCGAGCGTGTCGATGATATCTTCAGTTGCCATCATTCAGCCTGGTGCGAGGCGAGCACATTCATTCCGGCTAGACCGCGAACGCCACTTCGCCCGCCGTCCGGGTCCAGCCCAGCGCCGGCGCGACCTTCTCGGCGACCAGCTCGATCGAGCGCAGAACGTGAGGGTGCGGCGCATCGACCGAATGCACCTGAAACACGAGATCGGTCACCCGCTCCAGCGTCGCATCGGCCCGCAGCGAGGCGATGACGTGATCGGCATCGCCGACATGGGTGTCGAACGCCGTGATCATCTCCTCCAGCGTCTCGCCCGGCTTGGCGTGACCGCCCTGCAGGAATTGCGGCAGCGCGCGGCGCAGACCAATGTCTGCGAGCCGCATCGCCTCTCGATGGTCGTCGGCGACGAAGACGCTGCGCGAGGCCATGATGCGCGGCTCGGCCCCCTTGGGCAGCGCGTCCAGATAGGCATCGATCACCGGATTCTGGATCTCGGCGAGGGTCGCCCCCGGCGCCTCCTTGGTCCGCGGCTGGGTGCGCGAGAGCAGCAGGCCATCGCCGGCCTTGCCGGCGCGCGCCCCGCCGGGGACCGAGAAGGTCGCCTGCCAGATCCGCTTGTCCAGTTGCGGCCGCTGCGGATAGATCGTGTCGCCGCCCGCGAGCGGCTTGCCGACCAACGCGGTACGGACGACCTCGAGATTGCGGGCAAAGATCTCGTTGCGCTGGGCACTGTCGAGGCCGAAGGCGGCGAACGCCGAGGGATTGCCGCCGGTGCCGACGCCGAGCTCGAAGCGGCCGTTGCAGAGGAGATCGAGCACCGCGGCGTCCTCCGCCACCCGCACCGCGTTCTCCAGCGGCAGCGTGACGATGCCGGTGCCGAGGCGGATGCGCGAGGTTTGCGCCGCGACGTAGCCGAGGAAGGTGAAGGGCGACGGCAGGCCGCCCTCGCGCTCGTGGAAATGATGCTGCGCGATCCACGCGGCATCGAGGCCCGCCTTTTCAGCGTGCACTATCTGCTCGGCCGCGAAGCGGTAGCGGTCCGCCGGCGGAGCCTCGTCGAGCAGCCGCGTGAAAAATCCCAGGCGTTTCAGGTTTGCAAAGCGTTTCATGCGACCCCTGTCGGACGAGGATGGCCAGGCGCCCGATGATGTCGGTAGCCGCGGCCTCGAGACAAGCGGACATTCGCGGGGTGGCGTAGCCGAACACGGCGCTTCAGCTGCGAACTCGGGTCTGCTGCGTGGCCAGCATCAGGTCGATGCCGGCTGTTCAAGGGACCATGTGTGGCGATGGCGTGGCGGCTGCAACGAATCTGCGGCCGCCGCAACATCACGAAACTTGATGCGCCAAGCGTGACCGCGTTAGGGTCGCGGCGCGGCCTTAGAACTTCCCCAAGTTCACATGAGTTCGCACTGGATCGTCGCCTGGGTTTCTCAGGCGGCGATCCAGGTCCCGGCCCGCACGGGCCCTCCACGTCGTCATTTCGTCGCAGGGCAGCATTGCCGGCATTGCCGCCTCGCGCCTGATGCAACATGATGGTTGCCAGCGACGATTTGTCTTCGAGGTGGAGGGGTCATCTGATGAACGAGAACGAAATCCGGGGTCTGGTCGGACAGGTCAAGCAAGGCACGCTGTCGCGGCGATCGTTCATGCAAAAGGTGGCCGCGCTTGGAATCGCGGCTCCGATCGCGAGCCAGATCCTGGTCTGGCACGACGTCGCGATGGCGGATGCCACGCTGCCGTACAAGCCGACCAAGGCTGGCGGCGGCGGCCCGCTGAAGCTGCTGTTCTGGCAGGCCCCGACCCTCCTCAATCCGCATTTCGCGATCGGCACCAAGGACCAGATGGCCTCGCGCGTGTTCTTCGAGCCGCTCGCCGGCTGGGACAGGGAGGGCAATTTGGTCCCCTGCCTCGCCGCCGAAGTCCCGACCAAGCAGAACGGCGGCCTCGCCGCCGACGGCACGAGCGTGATCTGGAAACTGAAACAGGGCGTCAAATGGCATGACGGCAAGCCCTTCACCGCCGACGACGTCGTCTTCACCTGGGTTTATGCCGCCGATCTGGCGACGGCGGCCTACACCACGGGATCCTACAAGGACATCAAGGTCGAGAAGATCGACGACCATACGGTCAAGGTGACCTTCAAGGCGCCGACGCCGTTCTGGGCCGACCCGTTCGTCGGCTCGGTCGGCCCGATCCTGCCAAAACATCATTTCGGCGACTATGCCGGCGCCAAGTCGCGCGAGGCGCCGGCCAATCTGAAACCGGTCGGCACCGGCCCCTACAAATTCGTCGAGTTCAAGCCCGGCGACCTGATCCGCGCCGAACGCAATCCCGACTATCACATCAAAAACCAGCCGCATTTCGATACGCTTTCGAGATCAAGGGCGGCGGCGATGCGGTGTCCGCGGCGCGCGCCGTGCTGCAGACCGGCGAATATGACTTCGCCTGGAACATGCAGGTCGAGGAGGAGGTCCTCAAGCGCATGGAGGCGGGTGGTAAGGGCAAGCTCGACATCACGCCGTCCGGCAACGTCGAGTTCATCATCCTCAACACGACCGACCCGTGGACCGAGGTGGACGGCGAGCGTTCGAACGCCAAGACCAAGCATCCGACGCTGTCCGACCCTGCCGTGCGCCGGGCCATCAACCTGCTGATCGACCGCGATTCGATCCAGAAATACATCTACGGCCGCGGCGGCATCGCCACCGCGAGCTTCGTCAACGCACCCAAGCAGTTCAAGTCGCCCAAGCTGAAATACGAGTTCAGCATCGACAAGGCCAACAAGGTGCTCGATGAAGCCGGCTGGAAGAAAGGCGCGGACGGCATCCGCGAGAAGGACGGCAAGAGGCTCAAATACGTGTTCCAGACCTCGACCAACGCGCCGCGCCAGAAGACCCAGGCCATCATCAAGCAGGCCTGCGAGAAGGCCGGCATCGAGATCGAGATCAAGGCGGTCACCGCCTCGGTGTTCTTCTCCTCGGACGTCGGCAACCCCGACACCTACTCGAAATTCTATGCCGACATGGAGATGTACAACACCACGCAGCCGCAGCCCGATCCGGAGCGCTTCCTGAACCAGTGCGTCTCCTGGGAGATCGCCACCAAGGAGAACAAATGGCTCGGCCGCAACATCTCGCGCTGGTCAGATCCCGAAGCCGACAAGGCCTACAAGGCCGCGCAGAACGAGCTCGATCCGGCCAAGCGCGCCGCGCTGCTGATCAAGGTCGACGAGATCTTCTGCGAGGCGCATGTGTTCCTGCCGCTGCTCTCCCGCAACGTCGTCAACGCCCACGTCAACAACCTCATGATCGACATGTCGGGCTGGGACGTCACGACGTGGAATCTGGCAGCGTGGTATCGGGTGTAGTCCGCTGTCCGGGACAAGCCGCAACGCGCATAGCGCGTCGAAGGCGCGCGTGAACGCGCTTATGGCGTTGCGGCGCCGAGCAGGACCCGGAAGGCGATACGGCACGATGCGGCGACATGGGGCCCGGCTCAGCAGCGCACCGTCGAAGCGACGCTGCGCTGCGTCCGGGGCACGAGAGCGGTAGCACTCGCCGCCTCCGCATCGTCATTGCGCAGCAATCCATATTGCCGCCGCGAGCGCCATCATACTTTTCCCATTGTGTGCTTCAGATCACAGCCGAATCGCGCGCCCTGGCCTACAAACATCGTGCATGGCCGCAAACAAGGTAACGGCGGTACGCGCGAGGCTGCGGAGGCAATCAACAGCTACGGACTTTTCGAGGCCGCCAGGGTGAGGAACCCGGCGGCCTTTTCTTTCGTTGCAGCGCCGTACTATTGCAACGCAGCACCGAAAATGTGGACACCAGTCAAGCCCGGGCCTGACGACCTCGCAAAATCCGGTGATCGAGCCCGGATCGGGCTCGCTGCTATCGCTTCGAGGACGCGTCGGAACCCTTCCGTTCTTCGCGCTCGTCCTCGATCTGCCGTTCCGCTTCCAGCCAGAACTCCAGCTCGCGACCGGCCGGCCGTCCAGCCTGCTCCCAGAGCTCGTAGGCGCGCGCGCGCACCTTTCCGCGCCGCATCATGCGACGGAGCTTTCGCTTCAGCTCCTCGGCAAAGCTTCGGAAGCGCTGCCCGGTGGTTTCGTCCCTGACGAGCGCGGCCGCTCGCGTTGCGAGTTCGATCTGGTGCTCTAGTTTCTTCTGCTCGTCCACCGCCGACACTGCCGTGGGAAGTAAGTATTCTTCGAGCCCGTGCTGTTCAGACACTGAATGCCTGTCCGGGATGGTCTGTTCCCCGAGACGCAGCTCGCATCGCGGGCAATGTGCCGACCCGGTTCAGTGCCACGTCGTACCCGCTTCGACGATCACCACGCGTATCTCCGGATCTTCGGTCGTGTTGCAGGTGCAGGGCATGCCCTCGCCGCAGCGGCAGCCGCCGAGCTGTTCGCTCCAGGCCCGGAGCGGATGATTTTCGCAGACCCATCCCAGACCCCGGCAGAATGGGCAGGTCTTGTCGGTCACAACGTATCCGGCGTCCGCAACGTGCTGGACCTGTCCTCGTTGCGCAGCTCCTGCTCGGCGGCCTGCCAGAACTCGTCGTCGCGGCCTTCAGGCTTGCCGGCCTGCTCCCACAGGCGGTGCGCGCGTTCTCTGATCTCTTGCTCGGTCGGGTCGGACATGGTGTCTCCTCTGGTGACGCACGGCCCACCCTGGGGGGCATGGGGGCTTTGGAGGCGGGCCGTGCAGGCCAGCAATCGACGGCGACTCTGGCCCGCCGATTCAAGCGCCGGGCGTGCCCGGAGTTCCTATCGTCGCGCCTTTGCGGCGATAGCTCCCCGGTTCGATTCTTCAACTGACCGACGGTGCAACATCGACCTTGATCCAGATTAAACTGGCGCTGGCCTGCCGGGATATCCTGCGAAACCAATCGAAGGCAGATGAGCGCTCCAGGGCCATCATTGCGGGACGACATTCTGACTCCAAGCTGATACAGACAAGGTCATGCCGGACATCGCCACCGTCACGATCAATCCCGCGGTCGATGTGTCGACTTCGGTCGAGAAGATCGTTCCCGTCGCGAAGTTGCGCGGCACCGCGCAGCGGCGCGACCCTGGCGGCGGCGGCATCAATGTCGCGCGCGTGATCAAGCGGCTCGGCGGGCGCGGCGTGCGCGCGATCTATCCGGTGGGCGGCGGGACGGGCGATCTGCTGCGCCGCCTGCTCGACGCGGAGAGCGTTGACAGCCAGACCTTCCAGATCGCGGGAGAGACGCGGGAGGATTTCTTTGTCCACGAGCAGTCGACTGCTTTGCAATACCGCTTCATCCTTCCGGGGCCGACACTCATTGATCGCGAATGGTCTGAGTTCCTGCAGCTGGTCGCCTCGCTCGATCCTTTTCCCCGCTTTGTCGTTGCAAGCGGCAGCTTGCCAGGCGGAGTACCCGACGATTTCTATGCCCGCCTGGCGGCGATCACCAAGCGGCGCGGATCCCAGATCATTCTCGACACGTCAGGAGCGGCGCTTGCCGCGGCAGTCGCCGAAGGCGTCGACCTGATCAAGCCGAATTTGCGCGAGATGCGTGAATTGACGGGAACGGAGCCTCAGGACGCCGGTGAATGGGTGGCGGCCGCCCGACGCATCGTCGAGATGCGGCAAGCATCCACCGTCGCGCTGACCATGGGACATCTCGGCGCGGCGCTGGTGACCCGGGACCGCACATGGCAAGCGAAGTCTCTGCCGATCAAGCCGCTGAGCGCCGTCGGGGCCGGTGACAGCTTTCTTGGCGCGCTGGTGCTGAGGCTCGCTTCCGGCACCGATCTGGGCACCGCTTTCCGCTACGCCATGGCAGCAGGCGCCGCCGCCCTGCTCCATCCCGGCACCGAGCTGTGCCGGACCGCGGATGTCGAACGGCTGGCCGAGCAGGTGGTGATCGAAGAAACCTAGCTGACGCCGCCATTGATCTTTCGCAACACCGTACCCCCCGCCTCCCGCCACATTGCCGATGAGGATCGCGTCCCGACCGGTACCCTCGACTGCAATGCGGAGCAAAGAGATGAGCAGCAACCCCTATGTTCGCTGGTTCGAGGATCTCGGCCTGGACGATGTCGGCATGGTCGGCGGCAAGACCGCCTCGCTCGGCGAGCTCTATTCCATGTTGTCGCGGCGCGGCATCTCGGTGCCGAACGGCTTCGCGCTGACGGCTGCCGCCTATCGCGCCGCCCTGCTGCAGCAAGGCGCCTGGGAAGAGTTGCGCAAGCTGCTTGCGGGTCTCGACAAGCGGCATATCGCCGACCTCGCCCGGCGGGGTGCCGCGGCGCGGGACATCGTGTACGCCGCGACGGACCTCGCCGAACTGAGGCAGAAAGTTGCGGAGGCCTATCGGCAGCTCGAGCAGGAATACGGGCCGAACGTTGCGGTGGCGGTCCGCAGCTCGGCCACCGCCGAGGACCTGCCGAACGCGAGCTTCGCCGGACAGCATGACAGCTTTCTCAACGTCCGCGGCGCGCGCGCCCTGTTCGAGGCCTGCCGCCGCTGCTTTGCCTCGATCTTCACGGACCGCGCGATCTCCTATCGCATCGACAACGGCTTCGATCATTTCAAGGTCGCGCTTTCGGTCGCCGTGATGAAGATGGTCCGGTCGGATCTCGCGTCCAGCGGCGTCATCTTCACGCTCGATACGGAATCCGGGTTTCGCGACGTGGTGTTCGTGACCGGCGCCTACGGGTTGGGCGAGAACATCGTGCAGGGCGCCGTCGAGCCGGACGAGTTCTATGTCCATAAGCCGACCTTCAACGCGGGCTTCCGCGCGGTCCTGTCGCGCCGGATCGGGGCCAAGGACAAGAAGATGATCTACGCGCGAGGTCGCACCACCACCCGCAACGTGCCGACGTCGCGCCGCGAGCGCGAGAGTCTTTGCATTTCGGACGACGACGTCCTCAGCCTCGCCGAGAGCGCAATCGTCATCGAGAACCATTACTCGAACAAGGCGGGACATCCGCGACCGATGGACGTCGAATGGGCCAAGGACGGCACCGACGGCAAGCTCTACATCATCCAGGCCCGGCCTGAGACGGTTGCATCGCGCCGCACGCCCGAGGCGTTGGAGAACTATGTGCTCAAGCCGAATGCCGCGGCGGTGCTCGGCGAAGGCCGCGCCGTCGGCGAGAAGATCGCGGCCGGCAAGGTCCGGCTGATTAGAAGGAAGCAGGATCTGCGCGCCTTCAAGCCGGGCGAGGTCCTGGTCGCGCCGGCCACCAGCCCGGACTGGGAACCGGTCATGAAGATCGCCGCCGCGATCGTCACCGAGCATGGCGGCCGGACCTGCCATGCCGCCATCGTCGCCCGCGAACTCGGCGTTCCCGCCGTGGTGGGGATCGAAGGCATCACCAGGAAGGTGAAGACCGGCACCAACGTGACCGTATCCTGTGCCGAGGGCGACATCGGCCATGTCTATGCCGGCCGCCTGCCCTTCGACGTCGAGCGAGTCGCGACCGCGGCGCTGAACAAGCCGCGCACCAGGATCATGGTCAACCTCGGCAATCCGGAGCTCGCCTTCAAGACCGCCATGATGCCGAACGACGGCGTCGGCCTGGCACGCATGGAATTCATCATCAACCAGCACATCGGCATTCACCCCATGGCGCTGGCAAAGCCGAAGCAGGTGAAATCCGCCAAGGACCGGCGATTGATCGAGCAGATCACCCGGCGCTACAGGAAGCCCTCCGACTTCTTCGTCGAGCGTCTGTCGGAGGGCGTGGGTACGATTGCGGCTGCGTTCCATCCGCGTCCGGTCATCGTTCGCCTGTCCGATTTCAAGACCAACGAATATGCCAATCTCCGAGCCGGCGCCGATTTCGAGCCGCGGGAGGAGAACCCGATGCTCGGCTTCCGCGGCGCAGCCCGCTACGCCCACCCCGCCTATGCCGCGGGCTTTGCACTGGAATGCGCCGCATTGCGGCGGGTCCGCAACGACATGGGCCTGACCAACCTGAAGGTCATGATTCCATTCTGCCGGCGCGTCGAGGAAGCCCGCAATGTCATCCAGACCATGGCCCAGCATGGGTTGAAACAGGGCGAGAACGGGCTCGAGATCTACGTGATGTGCGAGATTCCCAACAACGTCATCCTGATCGACCGGTTCGCGGAGCTGTTCGACGGCTTCTCGATCGGCTCGAACGATTTGACCCAGCTCACGCTGGGCGTCGACAGGGATTCCGACATCGTCGCCTTCGACTTCGACGAGCGCGATCCCGGCATGCTGGAAATGCTGAGACTCGCCGTCGACGGCGCCAAGCGCAACCGCCGCCATATCGGCATCTGCGGCGAGGCACCGGCGAACTATCCGGAGATCGCACGGTTTCTGGCCGGGCTTGGGATCGACTCGATCAGCGTCAATCCGTCCAGCATCCTCCGGACCATCGGCGTCGTGTACGAGGCCGAGCAGAATACCGACAAGGCCGAGGACACGAGCCGAAGCGGCCAAGGAAACGTGCTGGATCACGCGGCTCTCACACGCTGATCATGACTGTGAGGGGACTTCAGGATTGGGGCACGATTTCGCAGCCTCGCGACGATTTTCGCCCGAGCTTTGCTGGTTCGCTTCACCCTCTGATCCAAGAGGGCGCAGGGAAGGCCGGGTGCTGACAACGCACCCGCGGTCTGCTGCGCAAAATGCACACGCAGAAGAACCGCACAGCAGCATACAGGTGGTGCCGATCACTCGGCCTTCCCTGCGCGATGGTCGGACGGCTTATGCCGTGCTCTCCCGGGAGCCGAACTTTCCTTCTGGCCTCCCTCGCCGTTCGAATTGGCGATGCCGTCCGCCCGGTCGGGCTCGCGCGCATCTTCGAAAAGCTTGACCGTAGCAACGACGGCCAGGACCACACGGTTTTGCCGTACGCACGGCCCGCCTTGTCGCCGCAGTCTTTCCAGCCCTGTCGACGAAGCCGGAAACTTACAGGCGAGACGAAGCCTAGCAGCGCCGTTCGTCCGCACGAAGCCTCGGGCTCACAGGGATTACCCGCCCTGCCCGCACCTCTCGTGCCGACGCTGCCGCGTCCACCGCAAGCCCGGCTCGCGATCAAGACGACCTCGAGATCGCCCCTCCTGGTTGAGCCGGGATGGGCGACACATACGCCATTTCCGAATTTCGGTAAAGCGGAATATTTTTGCGACGAGGGGTTGACGGGGTGGCGACACAGGACATGCGGTGTCGCCCTGAGCACCAAACGAAGCACACTCGCCATGTCGGCCTCGCTGGTACGAAATCGCACATCCCGAGGTTTCGTGAAGCTGTCGCAATGATCGCTCCGCTCAAGAAAACGCGGGGCACAGCTGGTGCTGTGCCCCGCGTCCAAGGCCACAAGGACGCCCGTTACAGCAATCCGACCTTGTGCATGATCTGCCGGATCTGAGCTGGATCAGGATCCATCATCATGGGGGCGATTCCATTGGCGACCTGTGCCGGACCGCGCGCGACGTGGCTCGCACCGTTCGGCATGGGACCAAGGGACTGTAGCGTCATCGCGGCCGCCGGAACCATGCTCGGCGCTTCGACCGGCCGCAATCCAAGCAGGCGACGCAGCGTTGCCAGCGAGGGATCGGTTCCGGACGCAGCGGCGGCTACCGGCGCGATTCCGGTTTCCAGGCCGAGCGCCCGCATCGCGTTCGGCAGTCCCGCGCCGGCACGATTCGGGTCACCGAATTGCAGCGGCGTTGCGGTTTCCTTCAGGATCTGGAACAGCCGCTCGACCCGGCGTGCATCGCGATTCTGGAAGCTGCCTTTGGTGAAGTCCGGATGGTGCGCCAGCACAAGCGCAGCCAGGCCGGTGACATGCGGCGTTGCCATCGAGGTCCCGTCCCATGCACCGAAACCATCGGCGGGAAGCGATGAGACGATCGCCACACCCGGCGCACAGACGTCGATCTCTGGCCCGAAGCAAGAGAACTTGGCCGGAAAATATCCATCGCGGCTCTGGAAACCGTCGAGGGCTTGCTGCGAATGATAGCTGTCGTCGGGAAACTCGCCCCACTTGCCCAACGCGGCGACCGCCAGGCAATGCGGGGTCGAAGCCGGAAACTGCACCGGCCCCGAGGAATTCCCCGCGGCAATGATGCAGGCCATGCCCCTTTCCTTGGCGCGGACGATTCGTTCCTCGATGATCCGCGAGGGCTCGCCGCCACCGAGGCTCATATTGGCGACGTCGATGCCATGCTCCATGCAATAATCGAGCGCAGAGACGAGATCGCTGAACCGGCCGCCCGGGAATATCCGGCAGACATGGATTTCCGCCGCGGGGGCGAAGCCGCGGATTCCGCCGCCGGAGCCGATGGGTCCGCCGGCGATGATCCCGGCGCAATGCGAGCCGTGGCCGATCGTGTCGACGGTCCACGCCGTCTTGTCATTGCCGACGATGCTGGTGCCTTCCGTAATGCCGCGCAGGTTGCGATGGGTCGGCGCCAGGCCGGAATCGATGACCGCGATCTTGATCCCGGCGCCATCAAAGGACGGCGGCACACGATCGAGGCCCATGGCGCGCTCACCCCAGCCGGTCAATTGCTGGCCGGGGAAGCTCCGCAAGACTGCGCCGAGCGCCCTCACGACGATCCGGTTGACATTGTTGGGAACGAGCTGCGGACGATCGAGCCAGAAGGTCCAATAGTCGATCTTCGGCTTGACCAGGATCGAGCGGATGGTCTCGGGAGTTTCGCCTTGGAGTGTCACCGTGGCGCGGCCGGTGGCGTCGGTGATGGCCTGTGCCGGCCACATGCTGCCGAACACATAGACCTCAGCGCCGGGCAGCGGGCCGTCCTGGCCCAGGACTTCGATCGTCGCAGTGAAGCCGTCGGCCAGCGGCGTCAGCACCCCCGGATTGGGAAGCTGCGGCGTCGTCGGGTCGAGCATGTAGGTCAGCCGCTCGTCACGCTCCACCGCGCAACGCTCTCCCGCCTGGGTTTGCAGCAACCTGGCCTTGTCGGGAGTCATCTTGGCGAGGACCAGCGGACTGAGCGGCGCTTGTCCGAGATCTGCGCTCTGAAATCCGAACAGGCGCGGCGCAGGCACCGTCTTCACCACTTCGATGTCGGGGCTGCTGGTGAGCTGCTGGGTCAGAAAATCGATGCTGAAGGTCGCAAGCCCGGGTTGCTGCTGCGGCGCGATCATGAATTGCGCCGGGCGCGATCCGATCGTTGCGGCCCTCTGCCCGCGTGCCGGTGACGCGCTGTCGCCGTGCTCGGGAAGCGCACCGTTGCCGTTTGCCGCTGCTTCGCTCGCGCCGTGCTCGCCCTGCGCGGAAGGTCCTGATTTTCCTCTCGTGGCCATCTGCGGCCTCCTTGATGTTTTGCGTGTCCAGTGTTTGCCCACCGAAATCAGTCGGCATCGAATGGCTTCAGCGCCGAATCCGGTTCAACCACGAGCGTGGCAAACCTCGATTTCAGGCGATCG
The DNA here is from genome assembly GCF_042019905.1 of Bradyrhizobium dasycarpum. NCBI lineage: Bacteria > Pseudomonadati > Pseudomonadota > Alphaproteobacteria > Hyphomicrobiales > Nitrobacteraceae > Bradyrhizobium > Bradyrhizobium dasycarpum. The sequence continues at coordinate 6,230,350 of NZ_CP169574.1, read as the reverse complement.
GCCTGTGTCTTCGTCATCGAAAGAATGACGACGTCGGGTGCGACCTGCGCGACTCGCTTCACGTCGGGTTCACGCTGCAAGTGGTCGTTGAGCTCACCGGATTGGACCGGGTCTCCCTGCACGATGAATTGCTGCGACGCGTTTGAATCCGCCATCTGGTTTCCATTCTCATTTGTGCGTGGAGGGCGGGCGTTCGCCCGCCCTCTGCGCGTTGGGTCTAGTGCATCGTGCCACCGGGCTGGCCGGCGTTGAAGACGCCGAGCTGGCGACCGATATCGAGGCCGGTCTGGGCACCCTGGCCGATCTTCTTCAGCACGCTCCAGAAGCTCTGCAGCTCAATGTCGGAGACCTGCGCCGCAGCCGGCTGCAGGCCGGGCTGGCCGGCATTGAACACGCCGAGCTGGCGACCGATGTCGAGGCCGGTCTGGGCGCCCTGGCCGATCTTCTTCAGCACGCTCCAGAAGCTCTGCAGCTCCATGTCGGAGACCTGCTCCGGCGCGGACTGAAGGCCGGGCTGGCCGGCGTTGAACACGCCGAGCTGCTTGCCGACATCGAGGCCGGTCTGCACGCCCTTGCCGATCTTCTTCAGCACGCTCCAGAAGCCCTGCAGCTCCATGTCGGAGACCTGCTCCGGCGCGGACTGAAGGCCGGGCTGGCCGGCGTTGAACACGCCGAGCTGCTTGCCGACATCGAGGCCGGTCTGCACGCCCCGCCCGAGCTTCTTCAGCACGCTCCAGAAGCTCTGCAGCTCCATGTCGGAGACCTGCTCCGTCGCGGGTTGAAATCCCGGCTGGCCGGCGTTGAACACGCCGAGCTGGCGACCGATGTCGAGGCCGGTCTGGGCGCCCTTGCCGATCTTCTTCAGCACGCTCCAGAAGCCCTGCAGCTCCATGTCGGAGACCTGCTCCGGCGCGGACTGAAGGCCGGGCTGGCCGGCGTTGAACACGCCGAGCTGGCGACCGATGTCGAGGCCGGTCTGGGCGCCCTTGCCGATCTTCTTCAGCACGCTCCAGAAGCCCTGCAGCTCCATGTCGGAGACCTGCTCCGGCGCGGACTGAAGGCCGGGCTGGCCGGCGTTGAACACGCCGAGCTGCTTGCCGACATCGAGGCCGGTCTGCACGCCCCGCCCGATCTTCTTCAGCACGCTCCAGAAGCTCTGCAGCTCCATGTCGGAGACCTGCACAGAACCTTGCGGCACTTCCGGACCGGCGGAAAACGGCAGGAAACCTCCGCCGATGTTACCTATGGCGCCGCCGATATTCTTTCCCCTTTTGCCGCCGAGCAGGTTGCCGATAACTCGTCCGGCCGCACCGCCGAGGATTGAGCCGAATATCCCCTGCGGGTCCAATTGGCCGTAGTCCTCATATCCTTGCTGTGTTCCAGTCATGATCAAAGTCTCCTGATGAAGTGCCTGACCCGCGAGCGACACGCGTTCCCTAAAGGGAGTCGGGATCACTACGCACGATTGTGCGAGCGGCTAAGGCTACGACCAGGATCGTGATGCAGGCGTCACGCCGAGCGTGAAAGTTGCGTCAAAGTTCTTGGCCCGCTGCAATTTGACCGAGGCAGGTCTCAGGGGCGCAGCGTGGAACATGCGGCGGATGTCGCGCTGCAGCTGTTCGGTCTCCTGCTCCGGCACCGCGCGAACGTCCCGCCACAGCACGGAGCGGCAAAGATCGTACTGACGCAGCGCGTCGGTGCGGCGACCTTGCTGCGCGTAGCAGCGCATCAAGATACGATGGACCTGCTCCTGAAGCGGGTCGATCGCAACAATACGCAGCGCGAGCGCGATCGCTATATCCATGTGCTCGCGCCCGTCGGCGTCCAGCAGGCCCGCAAGCGCCTGCATCGCCTTTGTCCTCAGTCGCTGACGCTCGGCAGACAGCCAGGCTTCGAACTGGCATGAGGTCGAACTGATGCCCTCGAGAAGGTCACCCCGATACAGCATCGCCGCGCGAGCCAATCGTTCGGGATCTCCGTCCGACAGGAGCCGCTCGAATTCCCCGACATCGGTGCTTATGGCGTTCGGGCAGATGCGGATGTCGTCGCGATCGGCCGCGATCACATCGGAATATTGCGGCAACTCACGCCGCAATGTGAGCAGAGCCTGTCGAAGGCTGGCGCGGGCGCGATCGCCGAACTGACCGTCCCACAACAGGGTCGCGAGCTTGCCGCGAGAAATGGCCCGAGGGGAGCTGAGCGCCACATAGCCAAGGAGAGTTGCAGCCTTGCGACTGGGGATCAACACCGCCTCGCCGGAGGCACGCATGACTTCGACACCGCCGAAGAGATTGATCTGGAGCAGCGACATTGTCCTAATCCTTCGGTCATTGTCCTCTGTCCCTCATTCTACTCAGGGGCGAACACTCTTCTTGTGATCATGATCACCAAAGATACGGACAGCGCCGATTGGCCGCACATCGTCGATCAGGCCGAATGCTCTTATGGCCACCATACAATCTAAGTTAGACAAAGCAATGGAACTCGCTTGGTACCGCGTCAGCAATTTGTGAGACCGCAAAGTTCGGATGTGTGAAGTAGCCCATAGGCAGAATGCGAATTGCAGGGCGGCACAATTGCTCGCATTCGATGTATTCGTTGACAACGAAGACGAGACTGCGGAAGACGCTTGCATGATTTGCCACGCCGAATGTTGTGCAATCGTCGTCGCCTCGCTGCGAAGAATGCGTGAATTGTTTAGCGCACCGTTCTCGTCACGGCCTGCGCTCACCGCCATCTGCATGGCAGGCTGATCAAGATCTTCGCCGCGTCGACACCGTCGATCGATCGACGCCGGCATCGCGCGCGAGCGTCGTGCACTTGCCGTGATCGAGCTGAAACGGCAGACACGCGACCGCACACCAAGCCGCACGTCGGAGTCGCGCGCGCGTCAGGTCGCCGATTTCTTCCACAGGCGCGAACACCAACGCCGCGCGCTGGTTTAGCCACACACCGAGTTTGACCAGCCAGACGCGAGCTTTCGACGCGAATTGACAGCGGGAGCTCGGACTATCAATGAGACGCCCCTCGCGCCGAAGCTCAACTGCGAAGTCCGGACATCAAAGGGTTGCGCTAGAATTGGTAGCGGGGGAGGGACTCGAACCCCCGACCCCAGGATTATGATTCCCGTGCTCTAACCAGCTGAGCTACCCCGCCACAGGGATCGCGGCGGCGAATAGGCCGATCTCGCGAACGCGCGGCATATAAGGAAGGGGGCGGCGGGAAGTCAAGCAAAGCGGCCGGCTTTTTCAGCACGCGGCAAGGCTCGTCGAGACAGCCGCCTTTTGCAGATACGGCCTCATTTTCAATGAGTTCGTCGTGGCCGGGCCTGTCCCGCCTGCGCGGCCGAAGCCGCTTCGGCGAGGCGAAGGCCCGGCCGTCCACGACCTCGTCCCCGCCCTGAGAATTTGGGAATGCGGAGCGAGGCCTATTTCGGCCGCACGTTCGGGTCGCCGCCCGGGCTGCCCGGAGGCGGGATGACCGGGGTGTTGCCGCCGGTGTCGGGGGCCGGGGCGTGCATCTCGGGGTCGACGCCGGCGGGCGGGCAGAGCACGCCGTCCGACTTGGCCAATTTGTCGCCAAGCGGTTCCCGGGACTGGCCGGTGGTGGTGCCATCCGAGGAGCGGCCCGGCCGGTCGTGCGGGGCGCAGTTGGCGGCATGTTGCGGGGACGGCGGCGCGGTCGCTTGCGGCGGCGTCGCCGGGGCGGGCGGAGCCTGCGCGATCGCTGGTGCAGAGGCGGCGATCAGGAGGCTGGCCAGGATGATGTTTGATGTCGTGCGCATGGGGAAGGAACGCGCCGGCCTCGGCGCGTGTTCCCGCGGCATGATCACGATTTGCGGTACCGGATCAGCGAAAAGTGCCCCATCGGCGGCATGGGGCGGCGCTCGGCCAATGTGATGCCGCCGTGCCTGGCCGCCCAGCCCTCGAGCCGGGCCCACGGGAATTCCGGGCGCCAGCCGAGGCGGCGGGCGATCGGCGCGAAGGCGAGCTCGAACAATTTGCGCGGACCGCTCTCGGCGCCGATGTGGTTGACCAGGATCAGCTCGCCGCCGGCCTTGAGCACCCGCACGAACTCGTCGAGCGTGCCTTCGGGATCGGGCACGGCGGTGATGACGTATTGCGCCACCACCGCGTCGAAGAAGTTTGACGGGAAGGCGAGGTTCTTCGCATCCATCACCGAGAGCACCTCGACGTTGGAGAGCCGAAGCGTGCGCACGCGCGCCTGCGCCTTGCGCAGCATCGGCTCGGAAATGTCGACGCCGCAGATCTTGGTGGTGCGCGAATAATCGGACAGCGACAGCCCGGTGCCGACGCCGACGTCGAGGACACGGCCGCCGATGCGGTCGGCCTCGGCGATTGTCGACTGCCGGCCGGCGTCGAACACCTTGCCGAACACGAGATCATAGACCGGCGCCCAGCGGCCATAGGCCTTCTCGACCCCGGCCCGCGAGATGTCTGCTGCCATGCCCCTGCCCTTACGCGAAACCCGATCGTGTGATGATTGTTGGTGAAATCAAATCTCGCCCCGAAATTGGTCCAGCGCGCCTCTCCCGCTCTTGTCCGCCGAAGCCTTGGCGAAGACGGATGCGGGAGAGGTCGGCGCGCAGCGCCGGGTGAGGGTTCGTTCCGCTCGCGATATATCGCGTGTTGAGAGAGCCCTCTCCCCGCCCCTCTCCCGCAAGCAGGAAAGGAGGCGCACCGTCGTTGCGGTGACAGGCGGGCTCGATCTCATTGCACTCAGCCGCGCACGGCTTCCGCGAGCGGGCGCGATGTCGCGGCGCCCTGCTTCGCGGCGGCGCTCTGGATGAAGCCGCCGCCCAGCACGCGCGCCTGGCCGCTGGCTGCGTCGTAGAACACACAGGCCTGGCCGGGCGAGACGCCCTCCTCGCCGGCGACGAGCTCGACCTCGTAATGGCCGCCTGCGCCACGCAGCCAGGCCGGCTGCGGGCTCCGGGTCGAGCGCACGCGCACGAACAGTTCGAGACCGCCGCCGATGGCACGGTCGATGTCGCCCTCGCCGATCCAGTTGACGTCGCGAAGTGCGATGCGGTGCATCTTCAGCGCATCGCGCGGGCCGACGACGACGCGGCGGGTCGCGGCCTCCAGCCGCACCACGTACAGCGGTGCGGATGCGGCAATGCCGAGGCCGCGGCGCTGGCCGACGGTGAAATTGGCAATGCCGTTGTGGCGGCCGAGCACGCGTCCATCGAGATCGACGATCTCGCCGGGGTCCATCGCGTTCGGCCGCAGGCGCGTGATGATGTCGGTGTAGCGCCCGGTCGGCACGAAGCAGATATCCTGGCTGTCGTGCTTGTCGGCGACGGACAGGCCGAAGCGGCGCGCGAGCTCGCGCGTCTCCGGCTTGGTCATGTCGCCGAGCGGGAAGCGCAGGAAGTCGAGCTGTGACTGCGTCGTCGCGAACAGGAAGTAGCTCTGGTCGCGGTCGGGGTCGGCCGCGCAGACCAGCGCGCGCGAGCCGTCCTGGCGGCGGCGCGAGGCGACGTAATGGCCGGTGGCGAGCGCCTGCGCCCCGAGCTCGCGCGCGGTCTTCAGGAGATCGCGGAACTTGACGCTGCGGTTGCACTCGATGCACGGCACCGGCGTCTCGCCGAGCGCGTAGCTATCGGCGAAATTGTCGATGACGGATTCGCGGAAGCGGTCCTCGTAATCGAGCACGTAATGGGGAATGCCGAGCTTGGCGGCGACGTCGCGGGCGTCGTGGATGTCCTGGCCGGCGCAGCAGGCGCCCTTGCGGTGGGTTGCCGCGCCATGGTCGTAGAGCTGCAGCGTGATGCCGACGACGTCGTAGCCTTCCGCCTTCAGAAGCGCAGCCGTCGTCGAGGAATCGACGCCGCCTGACATGGCGACGACGACCCTGGTGTCCTCGGGACGGCCTTCGAGATCCAGACTGTTGAGCATGGGCCTTTAAGGGTTGTGACGGCAGCGCGCGGCGATCCGCGATTTCTTGCTTCTCGCGGGACATCGGCGATCCCCGGGAACTCGAGTTCCCGAAAGGCACGATTGCCCGGTCGAAAGCGGCTGAGAGTAACCTCTTTAATATAGGCGGCATTCCGGTGAAGCAATCACGCGGGCGGCCGGCTTAGGGCAATTCTTGCCGGGGAGGCAGAAATGGCGGGGCTGCGGCGGGTCAGGCAGCCGCGCCCGAAAATAGTTAAGATATTGATTTTATTATATAAATGCACACGCGGCGGCGCTGGCCCGCTCCTTGCTCCCCTGATGCCGAAGATGTTCCAAGGGGTTGCCTGTGGTCGGTCGTACGTCGGATGTCGCGGCAAGCGTGCAAGTTTCGAGCGCGCAGCAAAAGCCTGCCCGGTCGCAGAACGCCAAGGAGGCGTCCGCGAGCGACTCCTTCGGCTCACTGGTCGACAGCAACACCCAGGCGATCAACGCCAACACGGCCGCGCAGGCTGAGGACAGCGCACCGCGGCGAAGCGAGTCGTCCTCCGCGGACAAGGGCCCGCGCGAGCCCTCATCGACGGATCATCCCTCGCGAACCAAGGCGACCGACGACACCGATGCGTCGGCGCCCACCAAAGCCGACGAGACGAGCGATACCACCACCGATTCCACCAAGGACGCCGGCAAGGTCAAGGACAAGTCCGAGACCTCCGACGCCAAATCGGCCGATACCTCCGAGGAGACCAAGGGCGACAAGACCGAGGCCGCCGATGGGCTCGCGGCCGCCGTCGATGCCGCGCCGGCCGATGCGGCGCAGGCGGTCCTGCCGGATCCGAACGCCATCGCAGTCACCGCGCCGGTGGTCCCAGCCGATCCGAACGCGGCGGCGAACCAGGCTGCCACCTCCTCGCCGCTGACGATCGCCGCCGCCGGCCTTGCCGCCAGCGCCTCGATCGCGGCGCAGATCGCGGGCACCACGACCGACACCGCAACGCCCGGCGACAAGAGCGCCAAGACCGCCGGCGCCAAGGTCGATGCCGACACCTCGGCGACGCTGGCCGATGCCGCGACCGGCGCCACCGGCGAGGTTACGGCCGAGGCCAAGCCGAATGGCGGACTGATCCCCGTCCATCAGGGCACGCCGAAGGCCTCGTTCGAGGCCGTCGTCACCGCGCAAGGACAGTCCGACGTCTCCAATATCGGCCAGGGCGCCGGCAACGCCGCCCCGACGCAGGCAACGGGCCCGACGGCCGCCAACGCCGCGCATCCGCAAGACCCGAAGCCGCAGGCAGACGGCGCCGCGACCGAGGCCAAGCCCGGCGCCGCGGACCGGCCGGCCGACGCGATCCCGGCCGCGCCGGCCGCCCAGGCCCATGCCAATGCGCACGCCGCCTTCAACACCGCCGATGCGAGCGCGCAAGCCGCCTCCGCCGTGCAGGCGCCGCTGACCAACACGACCTCGACCGCGTCCGCATCGACCGCGACGCTGACCGCGACCGCGGCCAGCGCGACGGCGGTGCCGATCAACGGCGTGCCGGTCGAGATCGCGGCCGCGATCCGCTCCGGCAAGTCCCGGTTCGACATCAGCCTCGATCCGGCCGAGCTCGGCCGCATCGACGTGCGCATCAATGTCGATCGCGCCGGCAACGTCACCTCGCATCTCACGGTGGAGAAGCCGGAGACGCTGCAGATGCTGCGCCAGGACGCGCCGCAATTGCAGCGCGCGCTCGACGATGCCGGCCTCAAGACCGGCAGCAACGGGCTGTCCTTCAGCCTGCGCGACCAGAATTCGTCGGGCCAGAACTCCGGCCAGAACAACGACAATGGCGGCAATGCCCGCCGGCTGATCATCAGCGAGGACGACACCGCCGCCGCGCCCGTCGGCCGTAGCTATGGCCGCATGTATGGGCCGAGCAGCGGCGTCGATATCAGAGTGTAAGGAGTATTCGACATGACCACCACGACTGGCGCCACGGCCCCCACCGTCGTCTCCGGGACGACCGAGCTGCCGAAATCCTCCTCGTCGAACACCCTGAGCTCGACCACGGGATCGACGCTCGCCGGCAACTTCCAGACCTTCCTGACGCTGCTGACCACGCAGCTGCAGAACCAGAACCCGCTGGATCCGCTCGACACCAACCAGTTCACCCAGCAGCTGGTGCAGTTCGCCGGCGTCGAGCAGCAGCTCAAGACCAACGATGCGCTGGCCCAGCTCGTCACCCTGCAGCAGACCACGCAGGCGACCCAGGCGCTGGGCTTCGTCGGCAAGACCGCCCTGGTCGACGGCACCACCGCGAGCATGACGAATTCGACGGCCACCTGGCATCTCAACGTGCCGACCGACTCCACCGTCGAGATATCCATCGCCAATTCGAGCGGTCAGACCGTGTTCAACGGCAAGTACACCGCGGCCGCCGGCAACGACATCCCGTTCACCTGGAACGGCATGGGCAATGACGGCACCCAATGGCCCGACGGCAAGTACACGATCTCCGCCACGGGCAAGGACGTGGCGAACAACAACGTCGGCATCGCCGCGCAGGTGCAGGGCGTGGTGTCGTCCGTCGACCTGACCCAGTCGCCGCCGCTGCTCACCATCGACGGCGCCAGCTATACGCTCAGCCAGGTCAAGAGCATCATCGCGACTGGCAGCAATTAAGGAGGGCGCGCCGCTGCTACATACTCGGCGTCATCCCCGCGAACGCGGGGATCCATAACCACAGGAAGCAATTTGGCCAAGGCTCGTAGTTAGGAAGTCATTCTCGGTACTGCGACCCACGTCTCATCGAGGAATCACGCGGTATGGGTCCCCTGCGTTCGCAGGGACGACCTTGGGGGTCTTGCGGCGACGCGCTCGGGCTCCATTCGTTAGTAAAGTATTAACAAGACCCCCTCGACCGGCCCGGATGCCACCGTCCCGCCGGCCGACACGGCGTCGTTTCAGCATTTTCAACGAGAATTGTATTGAAGCCTTAGGCTTAGCGGATTTTTAAGCCGCCGGGCGTAGGGTTACGGATGTGAGTTCAGTGGTTGAGAGTTTGTGAGTACGCCATGACAGAACCCCATCGCCCGAGGGTAAAATACGTCATCGGGCCGGACGGCAGTCCGTTGACGATCGCGGATCTGCCTGCACCCGGCACCAAACGCTGGGTCATCCGCCGCAAGGCCGAAGTCGTCGCCGCTGTCCGTGGTGGACTTCTCTCGCTCGAGGAGGCCTGCAGCCGTTATACCCTGACGGTCGACGAATTCCTCTCCTGGCAGTTTTCCATCGACCAGCATGGTCTGGCGGGTCTGCGCACCACCCGTATCCAGCAATATCGCCAGTAGGCGATCCCGGAAATCTGCGGCTTTTGACGAAAATCGGCCTCGCAAAGCGAGGCCGATTTTTTTCATATCGCACTTTGGCGCGACTTTTGTCCGACCTCTTAACCTTCGTTAACCATATCGAAACCATCCCCTAGGCAATAATTGCCCAGTCGGCCTTTCCGGTGAAAGCGGCCGAATCTGTTGGGGCGGTTGCTTGCAAGGTCTTGCGGACTTTCTGAAGAGTATCGGCGCCGCCCGATTCGGGGCGATGATCGCGGTCACCGCCGCGCTCATCGGCTTCTTCGCGTTCGTCATCATGCGCGTCACCACGCCGCAGATGACGACGCTGTTCACCGACCTCAGCGTCGAGGATTCCTCCGGCATCATCAAGGACCTGGAACGCCAGGGCATCCAGTTCGAGATCCGCAACGAGGGCTCCATCATCATGGTGCCCAAGGACAAGGTCACGCGTCTCAGGATGAAGCTCGCCGAGGGCGGCCTGCCCAAGGGCGGCGGCGTCGGCTACGAGGTGTTCGACAAGTCCGACGCGCTCGGCACCACCTCTTTCGTCCAGAACATCAATCACCTTCGCGCGCTGGAAGGCGAGCTCGCCCGCACCATCCGCGCCATCGACCGCATCCAGGCCGCCCGCGTCCACCTGGTGCTGCCGGAGCGCCCGCTGTTCGCGCGCGAGGCGCCGGAGCCGTCGGCCTCGATCGTGGTGCGCGTCCGCGGCTCGCTGGAAGCCCAGCAGATCCGCGCCATCCGCCACCTCGTCGCCTCCGCCGTCAACGGCCTGAAGCCACAGCGGGTCTCGATCGTCGACGAGGCCGGCCAGCTGCTCGCCGACGGCGCGGCGGCCGATCCGGAGCAGGCGGTCGGCGACGAGCGCCGCATCTCGTTCGAGAAGCGGATGCGCAAGCAGGTCGAGGACATCGTCTCCTCCGTGGTCGGCTCCGGCCGCGCCCGCGTGCAGCTCTCCGCCGATTTCGACTTCAACAAGGTCACGCAGACCTCGGACAAGTACGATCCCGAAGGCCGGGTGCTGCGCTCCAGCCAGACCCGCGAAGAACAGAGCATGACCGCCGACAACAACGGCCAGGTCACCGTCAACAACGAGCTGCCCGGCAACCAGCAGAACAGCGGCCCGACGGCCAAGGACCAGAGCAAGAAGACCGAGGAGACCAACAATTACGAGATCTCCCGCACCACCAAGACCGAGGTGACCGAGGCCGGCCGGGTCAATCGCATCTCGGTCGCGGTGCTGGTCGACGGCATCTATTCCAAGAACGACAAGGGCGAGCTGGCCTATCAGGACCGCAGCAAGGAGCAGCTCGACCGCATCGCCACGCTGGTGCGCTCGGCTATCGGCTTCGACCAGAAGCGCGGCGACCAGGTCGAAGTCGTCAATCTGCGCTTTGCCGATGCGCCCTCCACCGCTCCCATCGGCGAGCCCGGCGGCCTTCTCGGCATGCTGCAGTTCACCAAGGACGACGTCATGTACTTCGTCGAGCTCGGCGTGATGATGCTGCTCGGCCTGATCGTGCTGTTCCTGGTGATCCGCCCGCTGGTCAAGCGCATTCTCGCCTCCGACGACGTCGCCGCCGCCATCTCCGGCGTCCTCAGCGGTCCGGCGGCTTCCGAGGAATCCGCGCCGTCCGCCCAGCCGCTGCTGCCGAGCGGCGCCGCCAGCGCGATCGACGTCGCCACCATCCAGGGCCAGGTCCACGCCCAGTCCGTCCACCGCGTCGGCGAGCTCGCCGAGCGCAACCCCAACGAAACCGTCGCCATCGTCCGCCAATGGCTGAGCGAATCCGCAAAATAGCACGAGAAATGATCTGACATGGCCGCCGCACTGCAAAACGCCAACAGCAACGACATCACCAGCGTGATCTCCACGCTGGGTCAGCGCGCCAACACCCGGGCCAAGGACGGCAAGCCGGCCGAACCATTGTCCGGGCCGAAGCGCGCCGCGATCCTGATGCTCGCGCTCGGCGAGCAATATGGCGGCAAGATCTGGAGCCTGCTCGACGACGACGAGGTGCGCCAGCTCTCGCTGGAAATGTCGACGCTCGGCACCGTCGAGGTCGACACCGTCGAGGACATGCTGCTCGAATTCGTCTCGCGCATGTCGGCCTCGGGCGCGCTGATGGGCAATTTCGACGCCACCGAGCGCCTGCTGCAGCAATACCTGCCGCCGGAGCGCGTCAACGGCATCATGGACGAGATCCGCGGCCCCGCCGGGCGCAACATGTGGGAGAAGCTCTCCAACGTGCAGGAAGAGGTTCTCGCCAACTACCTCAAGAACGAATATCCGCAGACCATCGCGGTGGTGCTGTCGAAGCTGAAGCCGGAGCATGCCGCGCGCGTGCTCGGCATCTTCCCCGAGGACCTCGCGCTCGACGTCGTCAACCGCATGCTGAAGATGGAGGCGGTTCAGAAGGAGGTGATCGAGAGCGTCGAGAAGACGCTGCGCACCGAATTCATGTCCAACCTGTCCCAGACCCGCCGCCGCGACGCCCACGAGGTGATGGCTGAAATCTTCAACAATTTCGACCGCCAGACCGAAACCCGCTTCATCACCTCGCTGGAGGAGGACAACCGGGAATCCGCCGAGCGCATCAAGGCGCTGATGTTCACCTTCGACGACCTCGTCAAGCTCGATTCCGGATCGGCCCAGACCCTGATGCGCAACGTCGACAAGGACAAGCTCGGCGTCGCGCTCAAGAGCGCCAACGAGGACGTCCGCAACTTCTTCTTCGGCAACATGTCCTCGCGCGCGGCCAAGATGCTCCAGGACGACATGGCGGCGATGGGCCCGGTCCGCCTGCGCGACGTCGACGAGGCCCAGGCGCTGCTGGTCAACCTCGCCAAGGACCTCGCCGCCAAGGGCGAGATCATGCTGACCAAGAACCGCGCCGACGACGAACTGGTGTATTGATGGCCGCTCCGGCGAAATTCCTGTTCGACACCGACTTCGCGGCGCCCGAGCGCGCGACGCGCGAGAAGGCTGCGACCGCGGCCGAAATCGCCCAGAAGGTCGCGGAAGCCGAGGCGCGCGCCTATCAGGACGGCTTTGCCGCCGGCCAGCGCGAAGCCAAGGCCGAGAGCGACCGCCGCGTCGCGCTCGCCATGGAGGAGATCAACATCGGCGTCCGCGGCATCGCCGCCGGTATCGGCAACATCGAAACCAAGATGGAGACCGAGGCGGTCGACGTCGCGGTGGCGGTCGCGCGCAAGCTCTGCGCCGACCTCGTCGCCGCCGAGCCGCTCGGCGAGATCGTGGCGCTGGTCAAGGACTGCTTCTCGCATCTGGTCGCGACGCCGCATCTCGTCGTCCGCATCAACGATGCGCTCTACGACGCCGCCCGCGAGAAGATCGAGCGGCTCGCCAAGCAGAGCGGCTTCGAGGGCCGGCTGGTGATCCTGGCCGAGCCGGAGATTGCCACCGGCGACTGCCGGATCGAATGGGCCGATGGCGGCGTCGTGCTGGAGCGCGGCGCCATCGCGGCCAAGATCGACGAAATGGTTGGACGCTATGTCGCGTCCCGCAGGGGGAGTTAACCCATGAGCGACACCGACGGACAGGTCCCGCTGCCCGATCTCAACGGCCCGATGCCGCCCACCGGCACGGACATCGGCTACAACGAGGACGAATATGCAGCGCGCGCCGCCGCCGACCTCGAAGCCGTGTTCGACGTGCCGGTACAGGTCTCGGCTGTGCTCGGCCGCTCCAAGATGGACGTCAGCGAGCTGTTGAAGCTCGGGCCCGGCACCGTGCTCGAGCTCGACCGCCGCGTCGGCGAAGCCATCGACATCTACGTCAACAACAAGCTGGTCGCCCGCGGCGAAGTCGTCCTGGTCGAGGACAAGCTCGGCGTCACCATGACGGAAATCATCAAGGCCGAACGCGGCTGACACGACACGCAAGGACATGACGCGCAGCAGCGCGACCAGACGGACAGGAGACTGACATGCGGCTTCTCATCGTTGGCACATTGAAGGGCCAGCTCACAACCGCCACCAAGATCGCGATGGAGAACGGCGCCACCGTGACCCATGCCGAGGATCACGAGCAGGCGATGCGGGTGCTGCGCGGCGGCAAGGGCGCCGATCTCCTGCTGGTCGACGTCGCCCTCGACATCCGCGACCTCGTGCTGCGGCTCGAAGCCGAGCACATCCACGCTCCGATCGTCGCCTGCGGCATCACCAACGACGCCCGCGCCGCGGTCGCGGCGATCCATGCCGGCGCCAAGGAATACATCCCGCTGCCGCCCGATCCCGAGCTGATCGCCGCGGTGCTGGCCGCCGTCGCCAACGATTCCCGCGAGCTGGTCTATCGCGACGAGGCGATGGCGAAGGTGATCAAGCTGGCGCAGCAGATCGCGGGCTCCGACGCCTCGGTGATGATCACCGGCGAGTCCGGCACCGGCAAGGAAGTGCTGGCGCGCTACGTCCACACCCGCTCGGCGCGCGCCAAGCGTCCCTTCATCTCGATCAACTGCGCGGCTATCCCCGAGCATCTCCTGGAATCCGAGCTGTTCGGCCACGAAAAGGGCGCCTTCACCGGCGCGATCGCGCGCCGCATCGGCAAGTTCGAGGAGGCCACCGGCGGCACGCTGCTGCTCGACGAAATCTCGGAGATGGACGTCCGCCTGCAATCCAAGCTGCTGCGCGCCATCCAGGAGCGCGTGATCGACCGCGTCGGCGGCACCAAGCCCGTACCGGTCGACATCCGCATCATCGCGACCTCGAACCGCAACCTTGCGGAAGCGGTGCGCGAGGGCACGTTCCGCGAGGACCTGCTGTTCCGCCTCAACGTCGTCAACCTGAAGATCCCGCCGCTGCGCGAGCGCCCCGCCGACATTCTGGAGCTCGCCCAGCATTTCGTGAAGAAATACGCCGAAGCCAACGGCGTGCCGGTACGCCCGATCTCGGCGGAAGCGCGCCGCGTGCTCTCGGCCAACCGTTGGCAGGGCAACGTCCGCGAGCTCGAAAACACCATGCACCGCGCGGTGCTGATGGCGCAGGGCGACGAGATCGGTGCCGACGCCATCATCACGCCCGACGGCGACCGCCTCGACCTCGCCAAGACGCCCCCCGCCGTGGCCCACGCCACCATGGCCGCCGAGCAGGTGACGCGCGCGCTGGTGGGACGCACCGTGGCCGATGTCGAGCGCGACCTGATCCTGGAGACGCTGAAGCACTGCCTCGGCAACCGGACCCATGCCGCCAACATCCTCGGCATCTCGATCCGCACGCTGCGCAACAAGCTCAACGAATATTCCGACGGCGGCATTCCGATCCCGCCGGCGGGTACCCCCGGCGAATATCCGCGGATGCCGGCGATGGGGGCGTGAGCGGCGCCTTCGAAGATTGAGAGATGCGAAATGCCCGGGCTGGTCCCGGGCATTTTCTTGCGGCGGCAATGCAGAATTGGCGCGACGTCCAAGGTGTCGTCCCTGCGAACGGGGGGACCCATACCGCGGAATCTGTCGATGGCGGCCGGTAGCAGTGCCAAGCGACCAGTCTTCGCCAAAGTCCTCCCCGGGGTTATGGGTCCCCGCGTTCGCGGGGACGACGGCGGTGGACATGGCCGCACCGCATTCCGCGACTAGGTGGCGGCGGCGTCAGGCTCTATAAACCCGCCTGATAAACCACGCGAGGGACCATATGTCTGAAGCTCAAATCACGGACTGGCTGGCGTCGCAGAAGCAGGCGATGGTCGATCTGCTCCGCGATGTCGTGAACATCGATTCCGGGTCCTATGACAAGGACGGCGTCGATGCGGTCGGTGCGCGGTTCGAGCGGCATTTTGCCGAGCACGGCATTCCGTGCCGCCGCGAGGCCAACGCCACCTTCGGCGATGCGATCCATGCCGAGGTGGCAAAGCCCGGCAGCAACGAGAAGCCGGTGCTGTTGATGGGGCATCGCGACACCGTGTTCGGCAAGGGCGAGGCCGGGCGCCGTCCGTTCACCATCAGGGATGGCCGCGCCTACGGACCCGGCGTTGCCGACATGAAATCCGGCCTCGTCATGAACGTGTTCGTGGCAACCGCCTTCCACAAATTCGGCGGCAACCCGCATCCGATCAAGCTGCTGATCACCTCGGACGAGGAGATCGGCTCGCCCTCCTCGCGCCCCGTGATCGAGCGCGAGGGCCGCGCCGCCCGCGCCGTGTTCAATTCCGAGCCGGGCCGGCCCACCGGCAACGTCGTCACGGGACGCAAGGGCGGCATCTTCATGCATCTCGGCATCACCGGCAAGGCCGCGCATTCGGGCGCCAACTTCGCTGCCGGCATCAGCGCGATCGGCGAGCTCGCGCACAAGATCGTGCAGATCCACGCGCTGACCGATCTCGACAAGGGCATCACGCTGAATGTCGGTCTGGTCTCGGGCGGTCAGTCCGTCAACACCACGGCACCCCACGCCGAGGGTCAGATCGACCTGCGCTATGTCGATCCGGCGGACCGTGCGAGGGTGATGGCAGCGATCGAGCAGATCGTCGCGACCTCCTACGTGCCGGGCTCCAGCGCAACGCTGACGATCAAGGGCGAGTTCGTGCCGGTGGTGCAGAGTGCGGAATCCAGGACGCTGTTCGAAAGCTATCAGGCAGCCGCACGGCAGGTCGGCCTCACCACGCTGCAGGGCGAGTTCTCCGGCGGCTGCGCCGATTCCGGCTTCACCGCCGCGGTCGGCACGCCGACCATCTGCGGCCTCGGGCCGGTCGGCGGCCTCGCACACACGCCGGAGGAATATCTCGAGCTCGACAGCATCGTGCCGCGCGCGCAGGCGCTCGCGCTGGCGATCTTAAGGGGATGAATGCCGTCGTCATTCCGGGGCGATGCGAAGCAGCGAACCCGGAATCTCGAGATTCCGGGTTCGCGCTACCGCGCGCCCCGGAATGACCGGGATCACGAATAACTCGGTGCATCCGGCTTGCGGAAGATGTGGATGGGATCGCCGGGGATGATCACCGGCTGGCCCGAGAACATCGCGTAGGCGTAGAGCGCGAGATAGACGATCGCAAGCGCGCCGACGGCGTAGAAGGCGAAGGTCGCGATGCGCTTCATCGATCCGCTCCATGGCTGGCCCGCAACGGCAGGCTCCCGGCGCTTCTAGAGCGATGAGAGGAAAAACGCCAGCGTGGGGATCCTGCCCCTGGCGATCAGACGCTGCGCGGGGCGCGCGCGGGAAGGCTGACATCGGCCAGCCTTGCGGCGTCCTCGTCCTGGTCGACCGCCACATACTGGCCGTGCCAATAGGCCAGCGCCGCCGTGCGCGTCGAGCTCCTGATGTCCCTGACACGGCCGATGACGATGCCGTGGGAGTGGCGCTCCACGATCTCCTCGACCTCGCAATCGAAGGCCGACAGCGCGCCGGCCAGGAGCGGAACGCCGGAGACCAACGTCACCCATTTGGCGCCTGTGAAGCGATCGGCGCCCTTCAGCCCGCCCTTGCCGGCAAAGCGCTCGGCAATGTCGAGCTGGTCGGCGTTGAGGATGTTCACACCGAAGGCGCCGTGGCGCTTGATCAACGGAAAGGACGAGGCATCCCGGTTGATGCTGACCAGCAGCGTCGGCGGCTCGACCGACAGCGAGGTCACCGAGGTCACCGTCATGCCGGTGATGTCCTTGCCCCGCCCGGCGGTGATGACACTGACGCCGCCGGTGAGGTGGCGCATGGCGCCGCGAAAATCGGCGGGCGAGACGGGGATTTCAGTCATGAGATCGCAGGGCACTACATTCATGGCACCGCTCCCGGCAAGCGGGGTTCCCTTTATTTAGGTACGATCGTCCGTCGACAACAGGTGGCTCAGGATCGAGCCTTCGAGGCCCGCGAGCTCGACCGAACCGCGCTGGCGTGGCCGGTCGGCGTTAACCACGACGTCATGAGCTATGCGGCCCTCCTCGATCACGAGCACGCGATCAGCCAGCGCGACGGCTTCGGCGACGTCGTGCGTCACCAAAATCGCGGTAAAACCCTGGTCGCGCCAGACGCGCTCCAAGAGGCGCTGCATCGAGATGCGGGTCAGCGCATCGAGCGCACCGAGCGGCTCGTCGAAGGCGAGCACGCGCGGGCGGGAGACCAGCGCGCGGGCAAGCGCAACGCGCTGCCTTTGGCCGCCCGACAGCACCGAAGGCCATTGGTCGCGCTTGTCGGTGAGACCGACCTCGGTCAACGCCTTGTCGGCGCGCGCATGCGCGTCTTGCGAGGCGCGATCGCGGCCGAGGCCGACTTCGACATTGGCGAGCACGCGGGCCCAGGGCAGCAACCGCGGCTCCTGAAACATCACCCGGATGTCCTCGGGCTGAATCTCCTGGCCGAAGCTGATGCTGCCCGCGTCGATCTTGTCGAGGCCGGCGATCAGGCGCAGCAAGGTGCTCTTGCCGCAGCCGCTCTTGCCGACGATGGCGACGAACTGGCCGGCGGGGATGTGCAGATCGATACCGCGCAGCACCTCGTTGCTGCCGAAGGATTTACGCAAGCCCCGGATGCTGAGCGGCAGGCCGCTGGCCTGAACTCCGCGTTCGTCTTGCCGCTCCTCGCGTACCACGCGGGCGTGAGGGGCGAAATTGGCGCGGCTGGGAAGCTCGGTCTCGGGAAGGGAGGTACGAAGCGCTGTCTGCATGTGATTCCCAGTACTTTCGCTCAATGTTTCTGGAAGGCGGGGTGCCAGGCGAGCGTCAGGCGCTCCAGCACGCGGGAGGCGCTGTCGGCAAGCTTGCCGAGCAGGGCGTAGATCAGGATCGAGAGCACGACGACGTCGATCAGCATGAACTCGCGCGCCTGCATCGCCATGTAGCCGAGGCCCGATGAGGCCGCGATGGTCTCGGCCACGATCAGCGTCAGCCACATGATGCCGAGCGCAAAGCGGATGCCGACGAAGATCGAAGGCAGCGCGCCTGGAAAGATGACGCGGCGGAACAGCTCGCCGTCGGTCATGCCGTAGATGCGCCCCATCTCGATCAGCTGCGGATCGACGGTGCGGATGCCGTGCAGCGTGTTGAGGTAGATCGGGAAGAACACGCCCAGCGCGACCAGGAACAGTTTTGCGCTCTCGTCGATGCCGAACCAGAGGATGACCAGCGGGATCAGCGCCAGATGCGGCACGTTGCGTACCATCTGCAGCGTGGTGTCGGTGAGCTTCGCGGAGAGCTGCGACAGGCCGTTGGCGAGGCCGAAGGCGAAACCGATGCTGCCGCCGATCAGGAAGCCGATCGAGGCGCGCCAGAACGAGACCCAGATGTTGCGGACGAGCTCGCCGGAGAGCAGCAGCTTCCACCCGGCGAGCACGACGTCGCTCGGCGCCGGCAGCACGCGCGTCGGCACGAAGCCGGTGACGCTCGCGACCTGCCATATCGCGATGATGGCAAGCGGCACGATCCACTGGATCAGGCCGTCGACGCGCGGCAGGCGGAAGCTGCGCGGAAGCGAGATGCTGTCGATCAGGCTCATGACTGCGACACCCGGTGCTGCGGACGGAAATCGCTGCCGACGGTCTCGCCGAACGGACCGCCGTTGAAGTGGAGCTTCGTGACGTTGCTCGGCTGCTCCAGCGAGAGCAGCGGGAAGACCAGCTCGGCGAAGCGATAGGCTTCCTCGAGATGCGGGTAGCCCGACATGATGAAGGTATCGATGCCGAGATCCTGATACTCCCTGATGCGGGCCGCCACCGTCTCGGCGTCGCCGACCAGCGCCGTGCCGGCGCCGCCGCGGACGAGGCCGACGCCGGCCCACAGGTTCGGGGCGATCTCGAGCTTGTCGCGCTTGCCGCCATGGAGCTGCGCCATGCGCTGTTGGCCGACCGAGTCCATACGGGCAAAGTTCTTCTGCGCCAGCGCGATGGTGTCGTCGCTGACATGCCTGATCAGTTCGTTCGCGGCACGCCAGGCTTCTTCGTTGGTCTCGCGGACGATGACATGAAGGCGAATGCCGAAAGAGAGCTGGCGGCCGCGCGCGGCGGCGACCTCCCTCACCTTCGCGATCTTCTCGGCGACCAGCGCCGGCGGCTCGCCCCAGGTGAGATATTTGTCGACGGTGTCGACGGCAACGTCGATGCCGGCATCCGAGGAGCCCCCGAAATAGAGCGGTGGGCGCGGCGACTGAACGGGGGGAAACAGCAGCTTGCCGCCCTCGATGCGGATGTGCTTGCCCCCGACATCGACGGTCTTGCCGGCGAGCAGATCACTGTAGACGCCCAGAAACTCGCGGGTGACCTCGTAGCGTTCGTCATGGCCCAGGAAGACGCCGTCGCCCCTGTTCTCGACGGGATCGCCGCCGGTGACGACGTTGACGAGCAGCCGGCCGCCCGTGACGCGGTCGAGCGTGGCGGTCATGCGCGCGGCGACGCTCGGCGACTGCAGACCGGGACGGACGGCGACGAGATAGCGCAGGCGCTCGGTGAACGGCGCGACGCTGGACGCGACGATCCAGGAGTCCTCGCAGGACCGTCCCGTCGGCAGCAGCACGCCGAAATAGCCGAGCTGATCGGCGGCCTGCGCGATCTGGCGCAGGTAATTGAAATTGACCTCGCGGCCGCCGATGCCGGTGCCGAGATAGCGGCCGTCGCCGTGGGTCGGCAGGAACCAGAGGATGTTGGCATTGGACTTGCTCATGGATGTGCCCTAGCCGTAACTCGTGCCGACCGCGGCCGCGACGATGCCAATCGACAGCACGATTGCCTCGATCACGCGTTGAACGATGCGCTTCATGTTCAGACCTTTATGGATAGGAAGATCGGTCGGCACGGTCAGGCCGCCGGGCTGCGCCAGACGATGTCGCGAATGACGATCGGCTTCGGGATCAGGCCGAGCTTGTAGAAGCGGTCGGCGACGCCCTGCTGGGTCGCGACGATCTCGTCGGTGACGGGACCGATCACGAAGTTCGCGCGGTTGGCAGCGACGGTCTGGATATCCAAGGGAACGCCGGTGATCGCGGCGAGCGATCTGGCGACCTCGTTGCGATGCTGCTCGGCCCATTGGCCGGCCGCAGCTGTGACCTCGACGATCTGCTGCAGGATGGCACCGTGGCTCTTCGCGAACTCGCGGTTGGCGATGAAGAAGGAATTGGTCTTGGTGACCTCGCGCGCATTGATCAGGATGCGGCCGTTCTGCTTGGTCTCGCCAATCGCGAAGTAGGGATCCCAGATCGCCCAGGCCTCGATGCTGCCATTGGCAAAGGCCGGGCCCGCATCCGGCGGCGTCAGATACACCGGCACGATGTCGGCATAGGCGAGGCCGGCCTTTTCCAGCGTCTGCACCACGACGTTGTGGGCGCTGGATCCCTTGGTGAAGCCGATGCGCTTGCCCTTCAAGTCCGCGATGTCGCGGATCGACGAGTCCTTGGGCACCAGGATGCCCTGCCCATTGGTGATGGGCTGACCGGCGGCATAGACGATCGCGGCGCCCGCGGCCTGTGCGAACACCGGCGGGGAATCGCCGACCGCGCCAAAGTCCACGCTGCCGACGTTCATCGCTTCCATCATCGGCGGGCCCGAGGAGAACTCGATCCACTTCACGTCGATGCCTTGCGGTGTGAAGTGTTTTTCCAGGGCAGCCTGCTGGCGCGCGATCACCAGCACGCCGGTCTTCTGGTAGCCGATACGAATTTCCTTCACCGCGCCCCGCGCGATTGCAGGCGAGGCAATCGCTGCAGCGGCCGCAGTTCCGATCGACAGCCTGAGAAAGTCACGACGTTGCATTCCGCACTCCCGGCCGCGTGCGGCCGTTGCTCTTTGACATGGGAGAATGATGGTGCGGGTTGTCGGCGGTGTCGAGACGTCCGGAAAAATAGCGATGCGAGCACTGCGCACGCGGCAGTGCGCATGATTAATCTTTCAAGCGGCTGCGACGATACAGAGGGATTTTTATCGCACGCGAATGTGAGGGCCGTCCGCTTCGGCGTCATTCCCCGCGAAAGCGGAGAATCCAGCCTTGTCCGCTAGTGCCACCGCACCGGCAAGTTCTGCAAGCCCCGGAACGCCCAGCCGCCGATCCGCACCGGCTCGTCATCGGCGATCTCGAGCTTCTTCGCCCGCGCGAACAATGTCGGCAGCGCGACGTCGGCGATCATGGCGCGGGAGGCGAAGGCGCCGGCGCAGAAATGCGGGCCGGCCCCGAACGCGACGCTCTTGGTCAGGTCGCGGCGCAGGTCGAACTCGTCGGCGCGCTCAAAGTGCTTCTCGTCGCGATTGGCGGAGCCGAACATCAGGAACACACGCTCGTCGGTTTCGAAGGCGACGTCGCGGATGCTCCAGGGCTTGGCGATGCGGCGCGGCGACATGCCGATCGGCGAGATCCAGCGGGCATATTCCTCGAACGCCTGCAGCCAGGTCACGTCGCCCTTCAGAACCAGATCGAGCTGCTCGGGATGGGTCAGAAGCGCCCATATCGTGCCGGCGATCGCCTTGCGCGGCTCGTTCTGCCCGCCGGAGATCGCGAGCTTGACGTTGGCGCGAACGCTTTCCATCGGCATGCCGGAGGAAAGGAGAACCCCGAGGATGCTCTGGTCGGGATGCTTGCGCATCACCGGCAGGATGTCGTCGATCGCAGCGTCGATGCCCGACGTCGCGGCATGGCAGCGCGCCTCGACATCGGGGTCGCCCGCATAGTTGGCGATGCCCTCGATCATGCCCTGCGACCAGGCATCCATGTCCTCAAAGCCGATATTGGTGAGGCCGGTGATCGACTTCAGGCATTCGCCCGAGTACGGCAGCGCGAAGTCGCGCATGAAGTCGAGCCGGCCGGGCGCGATCGAATCGATGATGCGATCGGCATGGGCCTGGAATAGTGCGGTCCAGTGCGCCTTCACCGTCTTCGGCGACACCGTCGGGAACATGGCGCGGCGCTCGACCTGGTGCGCCTCGCCGTCCTTGCGCATCATGTTGTGGCCCATCAGGCGGTTCATCAGCCCGGCGGGCTGGTGCGAGGAGAACACGTCGATCTGCTTCTCGGAAATCGAGATGTCGTCACGGCTGGTCAGCAGCGTCGAGCCGAGCTGCGGCACGAAGGCGATCGGCGCCTCCTTGCGCATCTTTGCCAGCATTGGATAGGGATCGGCCCAGAAGGCGGCAGGATCGATGTCGATGCGTGGCGCGGTGCTCAAGCGTCGCTCCCTTGCTGTATTCCCGACGCTTCGCGCTGACGCGGCCGTTCGGGTTCGGATCAGCTCTTAGCGCGTTCCGGCGCCGCCGTCTGTCCCCAGCGATTGGGACAGGGCGGCGTCACCGGGTGCATCTGCTAGGCAGCCTGTCCGAATGCGACCTTGGCGATCGCATCGCTCAGCACATCGCCGCCGGCCCCGGGCCGCGTGCCCTGCTCGGCCAGATGGCGGCGGAAGGCCCGCGCACCCGGCACGGCATGAAAGGCGCCGACGAAATGCCGCGTGATCGCATGCAGCCGCGTGCCGCGTGCGAGCTGCTGCTCGATATAGGGCATCATCGCTTCGAGCGCCGCCTGCATGGACTCATGCGGAGCCGCTTCGCCAAAGATCTCCTGGTCGACGGAGAGCAGCCGCCATGGTTCCTGATAGGCGGCGCGGCCGAGCATCGCGCCATCGACATGCTCGAGATGCGCTTTCGCTTCGTCCACGCCGGGGATACCGCCGTTGATGATAACGGGCACGCCGGGCATCGCGCGCTTGAGCCGATAGACGCGGTCATAATCGAGCGGCGGGATGTCGCGATTCTCCTTCGGCGACAGGCCGTTGAGCCAGGCCTTGCGGGCATGCACGATCAGCGCATCGCAGCCGGAGCCGACCACGGCGCGGGCGAGCGCATCGAGCGCCACTTCAGGATCCTGGTCGTCGATCCCGATGCGGCACTTCACCGTGACGGGAATTGCGACCGCACGCTTCATCGCCTCGACGCATCTCGCCACCAGCTCCGGCTCCGCCATCAGGCAGGCGCCGAAGCGGCCGTCCTTCACGCGGTCCGATGGGCAGCCGACGTTGAGATTGATCTCGTCGTAGCCGAACGCCTCGCCGATCCGCGCAGCCTGCGCCAGCTCGTGCGGATCCGACCCGCCAAGCTGAAGCGCGACCGGATGCTCGACCGCGTCGAACCCAAGCAGCCGCTCGCGGTCGCCATGAATGATGGCGCCGGTCGTCAGCATCTCGGTATAGAGCAGCGCCCGTCGCGTCAGATGGCGGTGGAACACCCGGCAGTGCCGGTCAGTCCAATCCATCATGGGGGCGACGGAAAATCTACGGTCTAAGGCATTCATTATATTGGTGTATTCTAATCCGATTGATCTCGCATGACGTCGGACGGACCGTGAAGTTCGGTTGGCAAGGCGTCCGGCCGCTTGGCTCTTCTAGGATCATATCGACATGGATTGGAAGCGGAAATTCGCTCGGATCTGGCGCCGCGGATCGCCTGAAGCCGAGAACGCCCTTGCGAACGCTGCTCCCGCGCCATGGTCGCGCTGAAGCGGCTATGTGCATCATGTCGCGACAGAGCAAAACCGCCGCCCGGGCTCCGCACGAGCGTGTCGCGCTCCCCATTTCTTGAGCTCCAGTTGACTGCTCCTTGCCAAGCGCGACCGGCACGATCGTCCTGATCGCTCGCTTGCGCCATTGTTGCGCAGCCCGCATGTTCCCAACCTGGACCCGGCGCTAACCTGCGATAGCACAACATCAAACACGGCCGCCCGATGTAGGAACACTCCGAGGAACGGACTGTTTTCCGCAACGTGCCGACGGGTTCGCAATGTCGGCGACTCCAGGGCAATCAATGATCGACATCACCGATACGGCCATTTCCAAAGATCGTCTCGTACGTCCGGGCGAAGGGCTGCCGGCCAACGCCTCCGATCCCTATTTCGTGCAGATCCGCGACGATCTCGCGGATAAGGGGTTCTTCACCGCCACGGCCGAGGAGCTGATCACCTGGGCTCGCACGGGATCGCTGATGTGGATGACGTTTGGGCTCGCCTGCTGCGCCGTCGAGATGATGCAGATGTCGATGCCGCGCTATGACGCCGAACGTTTCGGCTTCGCCCCGCGGGCCTCTCCCCGGCAGTCCGACGTCATCATCGTCGCGGGCACGCTGACCAACAAAATGGCACCTGCCTTCCGCAAGATCTACGACCAGATGCCGGAGCCGCGCTACGTGATCTCCATGGGATCCTGCGCCAATGGCGGCGGCTATTATCACTATTCCTATTCCGTCGTCCGCGGCTGCGATCGCATCGTTCCGGTCGACATCTACGTTCCCGGCTGCCCGCCGACGGCCGAGGCGCTGCTCTACGGCGTGATGCTGCTTCAGAAGAAGATCAGGCGGATGGGCACGATCGAACGGTAAGGCAAAGAACATCAGGCTGGCAGGACATGGCACAAATACCCCTTCCCTCCGCGGCAGAGGCCGAATATCCAAATCTCGACTTCGACCGCAACGACAATACGCGGCAGATCGTAGCCGACGTGGCTTACCGCCAGCTCGCCATCGTCAATGTGATTTTCGTCGGATTCGAAAATGCCGGCGACGGCAATTGGGTGCTGGTGGATGCCGGCATTCCGGGCTCGGCTCAGGCCATCCGGTCCGCCGCGCGTGCGCGCTTCGGCGGCAGCGGCAGGCCTGCCTGCATCATCATGACTCACGGTCATTTCGATCACGTGGGCGTGCTGGAGACGCTGGCAAACGAATGGGATGTGCCGGTTTATGCGCATGCCGCCGAACATCCCTATCTCGATGGCAGCCGTTCCTACCCGCCTGCAAACCCGGGCGCCGGCGGCGGACTACTCGCGCTGATCTCGCCGCTGTTTCCGACCAGCCCGGTCAATGTCGCATCCCGCCTCTACGATCTTCCCAACGATCACAGCGTGCCCTATATGCAGGAGTGGCATTGGATCCATACGCCCGGCCACACTCCCGGACATGTCTCGCTCTGGCGATCGCGCGATCGCGTCTTGATCGCCGGCGATGCCTTCATCACCACGCGCCAGGAATCCGTGTATTCGGCCGTCACGCAGTCGCCCGAGATGCATGGGCCGCCGATGTATTTCACGCCTGATTGGAAGAGTGCGAAGGAATCGGTGCGCGAATTGGCCGCGCTCGCTCCCGAGGTCGTCATCACCGGCCACGGCGCGGCCATGCAGGGTCCGCTGATGCGTTCAGCACTGGATGCGCTGGCTGACAGTTTCGATGAAGTCGCCGTTCCCCGCGACGCCCTTGCAGACGATGCAGCGCCTGCGAACGGTGCAGGCGGCACATGATCGAGCGGTAACGTCCCGCGACACCAGACGACATCATCGCGCGCCTCTGTCTGTTTCCTTCCAGACGATGCGCGCGAGAGCGGCCCCGGCAGATCCTCCCGACTGCCGGGGCCGCCTTCGTCTTGCACAACGGCAAATTAGAAAGCGTCCAGACTCCGCGCGAACTGTTTTAGGAACGCAACCACACAGCCTTCATTGCGCAGATGTGCCACTACAGAAAAGGAGCTGCGCATGTACTACTTCGACAAGAGACTGCAATATCCCGTCAAGGTCGAGAAGCCCGACCCTATCTTCGCCCGCCAACTCCAACAGGCCGTTGGCGGTGTCGAAGGCGAAATACGCGTCTGTCTGCAGTATTTCTTTCAGGCCTGGGGGGCGCGCGGACCTGCGAAATATCGCGATGTCCTTCTCAACACGGCAACGGAAGAGATCAGCCATATCGAGATGCTCGCAACAGCGGTCGCATTGAATCTCGAGGAAGCCCCGGCAACAATGCAAGAGACCACGATGCAGGCCAATCCGGTCGTCGGCGCCGTCATGAACGGCGGCGAAAGGCCACGGCACGTCATCGAAGGAATGCTGCATCGGCACCTGCTCTCGACCGGTCTGTCGGCATTCCCGGCCAATTGCGACGGCGTACCGTTCGATTGCTCGCACATCTACGCCAGCGGAAATCTCGCGGCGGACATGTATTGCAACGTGGCTGCTGAGTCCACGGGCCGCACGCTCGCGGTGCGCCTCTACAACTCCACCAGCGACCCCGGTATGCAGGACATGCTGAGCTATCTCATCGCGCGCGACACCATGCACCAGCAACAATGGCTCGCAGTGATCGAGGAAATGGGAGCGGAGGCGTCGCTGCCTATTCCGAACAGCTTCGACCGCAGCAAGGAAGCGACGGAATTCAGCTACATGTTCATGGGTACCGAGCGCGGTGGCAATTCCTTGCCGACGGGGCGCTATTGCGAGGGCCCCTCGCTCGACGGCAAGGGCACGTTCACGTTCCAGGGCGGATTCGAACCTCTGGGGCAGGAGCCGGTGCTCGGCCCCGCGCGACCCGACAGCGGTGCGCAAGTCGAGCAGATGAACGAGCCGCCGGTCACGAACGCGCTGCGCTGAAGCCATGCGGGACGGGCCGCCATAGCGGCGGCCCGTCGTCCGTTCGCAAGAGCAAGGCTTTGACCGCTCAGCGGTCGACCTCGCCGAACACGATGTCGAGCGATCCCAGGATCGCCGAAACGTCGGCGAGCAGGTGTCCCTTGCAGAGAAAGTCCATCGCCTGGAGATGGGCAAATCCGGGCGACCGGATCTTGCATTTGTAGGCCTTGTTGGTCCCGTCCGACACGAGAAACACGCCGAACTCCCCTTTCGGCGCCTCGACGGCGACGTAGATCTCGCCGGCCGGAACATGAAACCCCTCAGTATAGAGCTTGAAGTGGTGGATCAGCGCTTCCATCGAGCGCTTCATCTCGCCGCGCCGGGGCGGCGCCACCTTGTTATCCTGCACGAGGACCGGACCTCCCCCGTCCGGAGACTTCAGCTTCTGGATACATTGTCTCATGATGCGAACAGACTGCCTCATCTCCTCCATGCGGATGAGATAGCGATCGTAACAGTCCCCATTCCTTCCGATCGGGATGTCGAAGTCCATCTCGGCATAGCAGTCATAGGGCTGCGCCTTGCGCAGATCCCAGGCAGCGCCTGATCCGCGCACCATCACGCCCGAGAAGCCCCAGGCCCATGCCTGCTCCAGCGTGACTCGGCCGATGTCGACATTCCTGGCCCTGAAGATCCGATTGAGCGAGAGCAGGCGGTCGAGATCGTCCACCACACGCAAGAATGGATCGCACCAGGCCTCGATGTCGTCGATCAGCTTCGGCGGCAGATCCTGATGCACGCCGCCGGGCCGGTAGTAATTTGCATGCATGCGGCTGCCGGATGCGCGTTCATAGAAGACCATGAGCTTCTCGCGCTCCTCGAAACCCCACAATGGTGGGGTCAAGGCACCGACGTCCATGGCCTGCGTGGTGACGTTGAGCAGATGAGACAGGATGCGACTGATCTCGTGATAGAGCACCCTGATGAGCTGCCCTCGCCGCGGCACTTCAAGCCCGATCAACCGCTCGATCGCCAGGCAGAAGGCATGCTCCTGGGTCAGGGGTGCGACGTAATCGAGCCGATCGAAATACGGAATCGCCTGGAGATAGGTCTTGGCCTCGATCAGCTTCTCCGTGCCCCGATGCAGCAGGCCGATGTGAGGATCGACACGGGTGACCACCTCGCCGTCGAGCTCGAGCACGAGGCGCAGCACACCATGAGCCGCCGGATGCTGAGGACCGAAATTGATGGTGAAGTTTCTAAGGCTGGCGGACTGTTCCGGCATTTGCTTCCTGTCGAGGGCCGTTGCGCTGCCACCCTAGCCGTCATTGGGGCCGAGAGGCTTCACACAGGTTAACGGCTCGGCAAGTCCTGGAGCGCGCTGGGAGTGCGGCTTTGGAACACCGGCTCGGAGCAGACGTTCATTGTTCCAACTCGAAGATGATGATGACAAACTGTTTGCTCATGACCGCCCTCTCGCTCGTAACGAGCCCGGCTTCACCAACCGCTGCGTCCGCGCAGGATCGCTATTGCCTCGCTACGCTTATGCACGGCGCACAGGGGATATCGGTGACGGTTACGGCGCCCGAATTGCACGTCGTCTGAGTCAATCCATGCTCGACCGAACGACATAATGACATCCGACAGCCCCCTCAATGCCGTGGTGTTCGCCGGCGGCCTCGGGCTTGGCGCCTATCACGGCGGAGCGTTCGAGGCGCTTGCTTCTCGAATGCGGTCAATCGATTGGGTCGCCGGCTCATCCGCGGGCGCAATCTCGGCCGCGCTGGTTGCTGGAAACCCAGAACGCACCAGGCTCCAGAGCCTGCGCAGCTATTGGCGCGGCGGCGGCGACATATCCGCGGCGCCGAATGCCGGTCGTCACCCGTTCGCCTGGCTGAGCTCGATCAATACGCGCTTGTTCGGCCATGCCGGGTTCTTCCACCCCAGGCTTCCCGTTCCGACGTCTCACTTCGGCGGTCTCTACGATCTCGGCCCGACCCGCGAGCGCCTGCGGCACCTCATCGACTTCGAGCGCCTGAATGCCGGCGATCCGCGCATCACCATTTGTGCCACCGACCTCGAAAGCGGAGATGCGGTGCTGTTCGACTCCTCCTCGACACTGATCGAGATGGACCACATCCTGGCAAGCTGCGGCTTTCTCCCCGAGTTTGCCCCTGTGCAGATCGCCGACCGCTGGCTCGGCGATGGAGGCTTCTCACTGAACGCCCCATTCGAACCGATCCTGGAGAGCGGGACACCGCTTCGCCTATATGTTGTCGATCTCTTTGCGCGCGACGGCCGGGTTCCTGACGGCCTCGAGGCAGCGGCCGAGCGCAAGAGCGACCTCATCTTCGGCAACCAGACTTATCAGCGGCTGCGCCATGCTTCGGAGGCTCGCTGGCTTCGCGCCGAGCTTCAGGGTTTGGTTCACGAAGACCAGATCTACCTCCTGAGCTATCGACCAGGCCAGGAGGAGGCCGGGCCCGAAAAATCCTTCGACCTCTCGGACGTCGCAATGGCGCAGAGATGGCGGGCTGGCCGTCTGGACATGGAGCATGCGTTGAGCCTTGCCTGCGACTGCAACAGCATCTGCAGCGTGCGCCGGGCTCAACGGACGGGCGCCTGAGCAGGCGCAGCGCAGCTTCAGGCCTCCCGAACGCTGCATTGACGGATGTCGTCGAGGAATTGGATAAGCCCCTCATCGGCGGCAGCGCCCTCGGGTGAGGCAATGGTCGTGATGCCCCAGTTCGCGAGCACAGCTTCCTGCACCGGATTGCGTTGAGCGACGAAGACGAAGGATCTTGGCCGGTCCTGGCGGTGCCCGGATTCATCCCAGGTCTGCCAGATCCGGTGCAGCAGCAGCCTTATGTTTGGATCCGACATGCTGTACCCGATGAAGAGCAGCGGGCTTCCAAGAGCGTCGGCGCGAAATCGGATATCGAGCGGTGAATCGAAGGCAAGGCGGTTGAGAAAGTCGGTCTCGGTCAACACGAGCGAGGCGTCATCGTCAAAATCGCCGTGATATTTAATGATGTGCGTCACGCCGGATCTCGCGCCCGCAATCTCCTTGGCGTTGCTGATCTTCGCATAAGGCCGCTCGAGAACCTCGAAGGCACTTTCGAGATTTCGATCGTAGTTGGTCGTATAGATGACGGGAAAGTCGAGGTCGACGATCAGGCGGTGCAGCTTCGAGTCCGCGATTCTCTCGGGATCGACGCGCCAGTTGCGGTCGAGCCAGCTGCGCAACGGGCCGATGCCGCCGCGCTTCAGCCGGTAGTATTCCGCCAGCATCTGATAGCCGCCATGCATCCCATCGATGACGTCGCGATCGAGGCCGAGATCGTCCCGCAGATGGTCGATCAGGGATTGCCAGGAGGGCAGCCCTACCGCCATCGAAATGCCGGCGCCGACAAACAGGATTGCACGCCGCCGCCTGATCGCAGCTGCCAGGATTTCGTGAGGCGCCTCCTCGGCTATGAGACCCGCTGGTTGCTGGTTCATCTCACGTGAATGGCCGGATCGGCGGCGCGTTCCTAAAGCGGCCGTCATCGACCGAGGAAAGGCCCGCCCTTCCCCGTCCGTGTCGCAAAGCGCACGATCAGCCGCCGGAGCTCGGCCTTGTGGACCAGGCGGGCCGCTGTTTTGGCCGAGACCCAGATCGCATCGCGTTCGCCCTTCTCGGGCCACCAGCGCTCCTGGCCATGCACCTTCATGGGAAACACCGCGACATTCATGGTCTGCTTGCGCTCGCCCTTGCGCTTGCGATGCTTGAAGCTACCCAACGCGCGCTTCGCGATCACACCGACGAGCCCGGCCTCCTCGTAGGCTTCGAGCGCAGCTGTGCGGTGCGGCTCCGTGTTGGGCATCAAAGAGCCCTTGGGGACACTCCACCTGCGTTTGCGTCTCGTCGTGATCAGCATCACGTGAAGCTCGGATTTGTGCAGACGAAATGGCAGCGCGGCGAATTGCTTCTTGCCCATCAGGTATCTCCAATGGGTTGATAAGCAAGGCCTAACGCCATGGTTCCTGCGGACAGCGTGGGCACACCCATTGGAACGTCCCTCCACCGTTTTGAGGGCAGGGCGGAAATGGCCTCGCCGGGATTGAGGCCCTTCGGGCAGCGGTATTTGGAGCAGCAAGCGCAAACTCAGACGGATCCGAAGCAGCGCAGCTGAAGGACATCGTCCAACGAAAGCCCGAATAGAACAATACGAAAGGCCGGCGCCGTGGCGAGCATGAGCAGCAGCAGGAAGAGTGCGTACACGAGCCCCGGCGGTGTTCTTCTAACGAGGCTGTAGATCGCCTTGCCCATGAACTTTCCCCTGCGCTCCGCGCACCAGACTGGTACCCGTGGCCAGCATCGCAGCTCCCCACAACAGAAAGCCGATATCCCAAAACACCCGCTGCGCCTCGGGCGCCGTCTCGTTGACCTGATGTAGCCGCAGGATCTGGTGATCGATCACGCCCTCGACCAGGTTGAAGATGCCCCAACCGAGCAACATCGCGCCAAGACATCGCGCGTTCGACCAGTCCAGCCCATCCTTCCGCGCCCGCTGCCACAGCAAATAGAGGCCAGCGAGCACGAGAACGTAGGCTGCGCTGTGGAATAGCCCGTCCCAAAGCGTATTGAGCCTGATGTTGTCGAGAGAGTTGAGAGGATACCAGCCACTTAACATATGATGCCATTGCAGCAACTGGTGAAACACGATGCCATCGAAGAACGCACCCAGCCCAAGCCCGAGAAGTATGCCTGCGAATGTCGGAAAGCCATTGGACTTCTCGTCTTGCATTTGATGCACTCACATAAAAGCGCAAAAGATGCGGGGCAAGTCATCGCACTGTTCGGACGTTCCTATATTTTGCGCCTCCGCTTCGTTGATACCCACGGATCGCAATCTGTACGCGCGCCGGCAATAACATGCGTTAACGACCGCGACGTCCCGGATTCAGATCGCGATCGGATCTTTGGGAACAAAGGCTGCGGCCAACGCGTCTGTCGCCCACATGTTGAAGGCGCAACATGGCGGGACGTTTGGACTTCACAGCACACCGCGGCGGCCAACACCGGCGCCCTACTTCAACGGCCCAACAGAAGCGAGAGAGGTTGTCATGCCCTATGCCGTGTTCAAGGATGGTGAGAAGCTGAGCCGGACGTTCTCGACCAAGCAGGAGACCCTCGAGAAGGCCGACGAAGCAGGGCTGGTCGAACACGACGGCGCACGCCCCGTGCTCGAGGACGAGTTGAAGATCGAACCGTGCGCTCCCGATCCCGAGGCTCACGATGACGCTGATCTCGATTGGACACCGACAAAGCCGTCGCCGTGATGTTCAGCTGGTATCGCCACAACTCGCATCGGCTGGAACGACCGATTTTCTGGAGGGTTGGTGGCACAGGCGACAGCCCCTGCATTCCCAGCCGAGTGAGGAAACGATGCCAAAGGCACCAAAGTCGGTCGACCACGATCCAAGAGAGACGCCGGCCGACGATCCGCGGCAGCAGACCGACATGCCTACGCATCGCCAAACCGACCAACCCTGGCAGGGTAATCCGGAAAAGGATCAGATTGATCCAAAGCGGCCTCCGATCGATCTCGAGAAATGGCAGAAATCGAATACCCATTAGGCGCGCCGGCAAGCCCGTCGGTCCAACCTTTCAAGCGTATCAATCGAGCGCGTGGATGACCGGCCGAAGCTCACCCGCCTCGCCGACCTCGATGGTTGCGAGCGTGACCGGCAGCCTGAAACGCCTCGGCCCGGCGCTGCCCGGATTGAGATAAAGGACGCTGTCGACCACCCTCACGCTCGCCCGATGCGAGTGACCACAGATCACCGCATTGATCCCGCTGGGCGCGGGCTTCGCGGCCAGCTCCTTCAGATCATGCAACACATAAAAGCCATGTCCACCGAGGCGTACGGTCGTTGTCTCAGGATACTCGCGCGCCCAGGTGCCGACGTCGACATTGCCTCGGATGGCTGTCACCGGCGCGATCCGGCGCAACTCGTCGAGGATGCGCTCGGCACCGATATCGCCGGCATGAATGATATGCGACACGCCGGCGAGGCAGGGCGTCACCTGCGGCCGGAGCAGGCCGTGCGTGTCCGAAATCACTCCAATCTTCAAAGTGGCATCCCTCCGGCGGACTGCGAATCCCGAGGGGTTAGGAACCCCGGCAGTGCGCTCGCATTGCTGCCTATCTAGCCGGAGTTCACCATTGGGCAACAATAGCGTCATGGCAACCGCGCTCCCACGAACGCGGTCCGCCGGCCCAGAACGCGAAGCCGTACAGCGCTGCGGGCGACGAACGACGCAGCCACCTAGGCGAGGATAACGGATGCTCGAAGACCTGCGCGCGATCATGCAGCCCGGTGCGATCATCGCCGTTCTCATCGTGCTAGCGCTGATGGCAGCAGCCGACGCGGCCATCTTCATCGCGGCCAGAGGATGGCCGTTCTAGGCCGGAGCCGAAGGGAGGGTCGCCGTCACCAAGCCAGCGCCTTCCACACCAACCGCTCCGACGACCTATAGGAACCTTCATACGTTTGACCGGTTCGCCCTCCAACAGGGGAGCACGGCGAACATCGATGCCTGTCCGGATGCGAACGGCTCTGGTGCCATTTGCGACGTTGCCGCTGGCCGCTTGCGCCGGACGGCAGTCGGCGCTCGACCCGCAGGGACTTCAATCCAACCAGATTCTCCAGACTTTGTTCATCTTCCTGATTGTCGCAGCCGTCATCTGGACCGCGGTCGTCGTCGTCCTGTGCATCGGCCTGCTGCGCCGGAAGCGCCACGCCGACCAGCCTCTTGCGCTGCATCAGGGCTTTGAACGGACCAGCGGTTACGTCGTCTTCGGGTTGGGGCTCGTCACCCTCATCATCGTGCTCGGTCTCTCGATCGTCAGCTACGCTGGCCAGCGCACTGTGTTCGCCAAGGACGAGCATGCTCTCACCCTCAAGATCATCGGCCATCAATGGTGGTGGGAAATCCGATACGAGGATGACAGCCCCCATCAGAGCTTCGTGACCGCAAACGAGATCCGCATTCCGACCGGCCAGCCGGTGAAAGTCGAGCTTGAATCCGCCGACGTGATCCACAGCTTCTGGGTGCCGAGCCTGACCGGAAAGATGGATCTGATCACCGGGCAGAAGAACGAGCTTCAATTCACCGCGAAAAACCCCGGCGTCTACCGCGGCCAGTGTGCTGAGTTCTGCGGCCTTCAGCACGCCCACATGGCCTTCGCGGTCCTCGCGTTGCCGCCCGACGAGTACGGGCGCTGGCGGGATCACGAGAACCAGAGCGCTACCAGCCCGACCGACACGCTCGGCAAGCAGGGCGAGCAGCTGTTTCGCGCGAGAGGCTGCGCGCTCTGCCATACGATCCGCGGCACGCTCGCGGGCGGCCAGCTCGGCCCCGATCTCACGCATGTCGGCAGCAGGACGACGATCGCGGCCGGAACGCTGCCGATGTCCTCGGCAACCCTCGGCGCCTGGATTGCCGATCCCCAGCACATTAAGCCCGGAAGCAACATGCCCAAGATGCCGCTGCAGTCGGGCGAGCTCATCGCGATTATTCATTACCTGGAGCAGCTCAAGTGAGCATGGTGGCCGAGCAACGCGAGTTGCGTGATGACGCGCTGAATGGCCTTCAGCTTTCGGCGCGTATGGAAAGCATCTGGCGCACGCCATCCGGCTTTTTCGGCGCGCTGATGTCGGTGGACCACAAGGTCGTCGGGCGCCGCTACATCGTCACGGCATTCGCATTTCTGCTGCTCGGCGGGCTTCTCGCGGTGCTCATGCGCGTCCAGCTCGCCAAGCCCGAGAGCACGTTTCTGTCGGCGGACAAGTACAACCAGATCTTCACCATGCACGGCTCGACGATGATGTTCCTGTTCGCCGTGCCGGTGATGGAGGCGTTCGCCGTCTACCTCGTGCCGCTGATGGTCGGAACCCGGAACATTGCATTCCCGCGACTGAACGCCTTCAGCTACTGGATGTTTCTGTTCGGAGGCTGCTTCCTCTGGATTTCCTTCGCCCTCAACGTGGGTCCGGATGTCGGCTGGTTTGCCTATGTCCCACTGTCCTCCTTGCAGTACACGCCCACCAAACGGCCCGACGTCTGGGCGCAAATGATCACCTTCACCGAGGTGGCCGCGCTTGCGGTCTCTGTCGAGATCGTCGTGACCGTGTTCAAGCAGCGCGCGCCGGGCATGACGCTCGACCGAATCCCCCTCTTCGTCTGGGCGATGCTGGTCACCAGTTTTCTGGTGATGTTCGCCATGCCATCCATCATGGTCGCATCGACGTCGCTGATCCTCGACCGCCTCGTGAACACGCGCTTCTACGATTCCTCGTCGGGCGGGCATCCCCTGCTGTGGCAGCATCTGTTCTGGTTTTTCGGCCATCCCGAGGTCTACATCATCTTCATCCCCGGCACCGGCATGGTCTCGGCGATCCTCGCAACGTTTGCCCGGCGTCCGGTGGTCGGGTATCCCGTGGTCATCCTCTCGCTGATCGCGACGGGCTTCCTGTCGTTCGGCCTGTGGGTCCACCACATGTTTGTCACGGGCTTGCCTCAGCTCGGCGCCGGCCTGTTCACGGCCTCCAGCATGCTGATCGCGGTGCCCAGTGGTCTGCAGATCTTCTGCTGGCTGGCGACACTTTGGGATGGCCGTCCGGTCTACCGTACGCCACTGTTGTTCGTGATCGGCTTCATCGTGATCTTCGTCATGGGTGGTCTGTCGGGCGTGATGGTCGCCTCGGTGCCCATCGACACCCAGGTGCATGACACCTATTTCGTCGTCGCCCACTTCCATTACGTGCTGATCGGCGGCGCCGTCTTCCCGCTGATCGGCGCCGTCTATTACTGGTTTCCCAAGATCACCGGCCGGATGCTGAGCGAGCGGCTGGGACGCTGGAACTTCTGGCTCGCCTTCGTTGGCTTCAACGTCGCGTTCTTTCCGATGCACATCCTCGGACTGATCGGAATGCCGCGACGCGTCTACACCTACACCGCCGACATGGACTGGGCGCATCTCAATCTGCTCTCGAGCGGCGGTGCCCTCATATTCGCGCTCAGCTTCGCGCTGCTGCTCGCGAACGTGATCCACAGTCTGCGCAACGGCGCGCTCGCGGGCGACAATCCCTGGGACGCCTCCACCCTGGAATGGGCGACATCCTCACCCCCGCCGCCGCAGAATTTCGATCGCATTCCCGTCGTCAAGCACCGCGATCCCCTTTGGTTCGACAATGAAAGCTTGCCGGTGGTCGCAGGTCTCAGCGCGGAGCGCCGCGAAGTGCTCTTGACGTCGCTCGCCGAAGCGGAGCCGCAAATTCGAGAGGCGTCGCCCGAACCGAGCATCTGGCCACTGCTCACAGCCATCGCGACGACCGTGTTCTTCATCGGCTCGATCTTCACGCCGTGGGCCGTGCTGTGGGGCACTCCACCCATGGCCGTCGCCCTGATCGGCTGGTTCTGGCCCGCCGGCCACAAGGAGGACGAGGAGTGAGGCAGACCATCGTTCGAAATGTCGGTGACTTGCCGACCTATGGTTACGGTCCGCAAAGCGGGCCGTGGTGGGGCGCCATGGGCTTCATGGCGCTGGAAGGCATGGGGTTTGCACTTGCCATCGGCGCCTATCTTTATCTCTACGCCGTAAATCCCACCTGGCCGATTGGCGCTACCCCGCCCGATCTCTGGCCCGGCACGACCGAGGTCATCATCTATCTCCTGAGCATCATCCCCAACGAGATGACCAACCGCGCGGCACACCGGCAGGATCTTGCCAGGGTACGCACAGGCCTGATCGTGATGTCGCTGATCGGCATCGCCCTGCTGGTGTTGCGCGGGTTCGAATTCGCCCATCTCAACACGCGCTGGGACAATTCCGCCTACGGATCGATCGTCTGGCTGATCCTCGGGCTGCACACGACCCATCTCGTCACCGATCTCGGCGACACCGTCGTGCTGACGGTGCTGATGTTCACGCGGCACGCGAAGCCGCGCAGGTTCAGCGACGTCACCGACAACGTGTTTTACTGGAACTTCGTCGTGCTGGCCTGGCTGCCGCTCTACGCGCTGCTCGACTGGGTGCCCCGCCTATGACCGCTACCGAACGACACGCGAAACTACTCTATTGGGCGGGCGTCGCGCTCGGCCCCCTGGCCTGGGGCATCAACTTGCAGGGGATCTACGCGCTCGCTCATTTCTCATGCGAATCGACCAAGTTCAGCGGCGCGATCATGAGCGCGGTGCTCGCCGGCATTGCCCTCGCAGGCACGGCCATATCCGCCCGCGCCATCCGTCGGGGCGCCGGTGCGGAATGGAGCGATGCGCAAGGCGGCGGCCCCCGGGCGTTCATGGCCTGGCTTGGCGTCGGCTCCGGCGTTCTGTTCGCGCTGGTCATCGCGAACCAGCTCGCGGCCTCGTTGATGATCAGCCCATGCCTGCGCTGAGCCTCCTGGCAATCCTGCTCGGCCTGCTGGCAACGCCTGCGACGGCGCACGGCATCTCCGAGGTCGATGCGGGCTCGCTCTGGAGCTCCGATCCCTGGCTTCTGGTCCCGCTCTATGTCGTCGGCATCTCCTTTTACATCGGCACGCAACGGCTGTGGCGCCATGCGGGTGGAGGCCGCGGCGTCCGCTTCCGTCAGGTCGGTGCGTTCTGGACCGGCTGGCTGATCGTCGCGCTCGCCCTCACCTCGCCGTTGCATTGGCTCGGCGAGCGCCTGTTCACGGCGCACATGATCGAACACGAACTGCTCATGGTGGTCGGCGCGCCGCTGATGGCGTACGCCCGGATCAACGGGCCGATGATGTGGAGTCTGCCCGCCTCGCTGCGGCCGGCGGCGGGCCGTCTGTTGAATTGGTCGATTGTGGCACGGCCATGGGCCGTCATCAGCCATCCCATCAGCGCGACCGCCCTGCATGCCTTGGCGCTCTGGGCCTGGCATGCGCCGCCGCTCTATGCGTTGGCGCTCGAAAACACCGCCATTCATCGCCTCCAGCACATCAGCTTCTTTGCCACCGCGCTGTTGTTCTGGTGGGTACTTTTCCATGGCCGCGGCGTCGGACGCAGCCTGCGGCTGCGGGACGGCATCGCGATCGGATGCCTGTTCGTCACCGTTCTTCATTCCGGTGTGCTCGGAGCGCTGTTGACGCTATCGACGCGCGTCTGGATTCCCGGCCAGGGCGCTCTCGCCGGCGAGTTCGACTTATCTCCGCTGGAAGATCAGCAACTCGCGGGCATCTTGATGTGGGTACCGATGGGGATTCTCTACACCGGCGCTGCACTGTTCTTCGCCTATCGGTGGCTCATCACTGTCCCGGCGCGCTCCCAAATGCCGGCGGCTCACCATGCCGGCTGAACGATCCGGGCACTGTGAACGTAGGAACCGCAGGTGTGTTGCAACGTTCGCCAGTTGACGCGCGATATTTCCGTGGAGGCCCTATGCGCAAACAAACCGTCGTGGCGACTGTCATTCTCATAGCCGCCCTTGCGCCGCCGCAAGGTGCCATCGCGCAAGATCAGCCGCGCCCGGGAATGTCGTGTCCGGTCGACCATGATCAGCTCGCCGACATTCTCAAGAAGAGTGTCAAGCCCGGCGGCGGCCCCAGCAATGGCGGCCTCGACAACAATGAATGGGCTGCCGTCGTCAATCGCCAGGGGGTGGTTTGCGCCGTCGCTTACAGCGGCAGCAAGGTCGACGATCAGTGGCCCGGCAGCCGTGCGATCGCCGCCGAGAAGGCCAACACTGCGAATGCGTTCAGCCTGAAGGACAAGGCGATGGCCACTGCCAATCTCTACGCGGGCGCACAGCCCGGCGGCTTTCTATTTGGTGCGGCGCTCAGCAATCCGCCCTCTCCGGAAGTCATCTATGCCGGCACACCCGACGAGTTCGGCACGGCAAAGGATCCGATGGTCGGCAAGCCTGTTGGCGGCGTGATCGTGTTCGGCGGTGGGCTCGCCCTTTACGATGGCAACGGCATCGCGGGTGCGCTCGGCGTGAGCGGCGACAGCTCGTGTGCGGACCACAACGTGGCCTGGCGCATTCGCCACCTCCTCGGCCTCGATCATGTGCCGGCCGGCGTCAGTCCCAACATGAAGGACGCGATCATCTACGACATCGGACCGGACGGCAAAAGCCCGTCGGGCTTCGGTCATCCCAAGTGCAACGGCAAGGAGGACCAGATTGCGGTCGAT
This sequence comes from Bradyrhizobium dasycarpum, assembly GCF_042019905.1. Lineage (NCBI taxonomy): Bacteria > Pseudomonadati > Pseudomonadota > Alphaproteobacteria > Hyphomicrobiales > Nitrobacteraceae > Bradyrhizobium > Bradyrhizobium dasycarpum. Next base: position 6,191,614 of record NZ_CP169574.1, on the reverse strand, counting down.
CTCGGTGCCGGCGTCTCGGGAAACGTCGTGAGATAGCCAGACTCCCGGAACTTAGGAACCAAGCGTGCGTACAACGTTTGTACGTTCGCAAACCGGCCTGCAACGCGGCAAGGCCTCGTCAATGCCGTGGAGATCTTCGCTTATGTTAAGTTTCGGCCTCAGGCAGTTGCTGTGGGGAATACCGACTACGCTCTGCGCCTGGCTTGTGTTGCTTTCCCCCGGCTTTGCCCAGACCGATCTCGTCAGTCGCATGAAGGATCCCGGCCAGTGGCCGATGGCGGCGCGGGACTACGCCAACACGCGCTACAGCGAACTCAATCAGATCAACGCCAGCAATGCCTCACGCCTGCAACTTGCCTGGACGTTTTCGGTCGGAGCCGATCGCGGCCAGGAGGCCGCCCCGCTGGTCGTTGACGGGACCATGTATGTGGTCAGCCCCTACGCCGGACCTTACCCGAACCGCGTCTTCGCGCTGGATGCGACGACAGGCGAGCTGAAATGGTCCTACGCACCGAGGCCGGAGCCGGCCGCAGCGGGCGTTGCCTGCTGCGACGTCGTCAATCGCGGGCTCGCTTTCGATAACGGCAAGATCTTTCTCAATACGCTGGACAATCACTCGGTCGCGCTCGATGCCAAGACCGGTAAGGAGCTCTGGCATACGAAACTCGGAGAGATCAACAAGGGCGAGACCATCACGATGGCGCCGGTCGTCGTGAAGGGCAAGGTGCTCATCGGCAACAGCGGCGGTGAGATGGGCGTTCGCGGCTGGGTGACTGCGCTCGACGAGAACACCGGTGCCATCGCCTGGCGCGCCTATGCCACGGGCCCCGACAAGGACGTCTTGATCGGCGACGATTTCAAGCCCTTTACGACAACCTCAAAGGCAAAGATCTCGGCGTCAAGAGCTGGCCCGCCGACCGCTGGCAGGTCGGCGGCGGCACCATGTGGGGATGGATTTCCTACGACGCCGACCTCAACCTGATCTATTACGGCACCGCCAATCCCAGCCCGTGGAATGCGAACCAGCGCAGCGGCGACAATCTCTGGAGCACCACCATCTTCGCGCGGGATCCCGACAACGGCCAAGCGAAATGGGCGTATCAGGTCAACCCGCACGATCTGTTCGACCATGACGAAGTCAACGAGAACGTGCTGGTCGACCTCGAGCTCAATGGCCAGCCGCGCAAGGTGCTGATCCACCCCGGACGCAACGGCTATATGTACGTGATGGACCGAACCTCCGGCGAGGTGATCTCGGCGGACGCCTATGAGTACGTGAACGCCTATAAGGGCGTCGACCTCAAGACCGGCAAGATCATCCCCAATGAGGAGAAGACCCCTCTGGTCGGCAAGACGGTCGAGAACATCTGCCCGACCGCCCCGGGCGCCAAGGACTGGCAACCGTCCGCCTGGTCGCCCCGTACCAAGCTTCTCTACGTTCCACATCAGCATCTCTGCATGAACTTCAAGGCGTCGCAGGTCGGCTACATCGCCGGCACGCCCTATGTCGGCGCCGATGTCGACATGTATGCCGGGCCGGGCGGCCACCGCGGCGTGTTCATGGCGTGGGACCCGGTCGCTCGGAAGAAGGTGTGGGAGATTCACGAGAAGCTGCCGGTTTGGAGCGGCGCGCTGGTAACCGCGGGGGACGTCGCCTTCTACGGAACGATGGATCGTCTGTTCAAGGCGGTGGACGCGAAAACCGGCAAATTGCTTTGGCAGTTTCGCGCGGGCTCCGGGTTCATCGGTCAGCCGATCTCCTATCGGGGATCCGATGGGCAGCAATACATCGCGATCCTCTCCGGTGTCGGCGGCTGGCCTGGTGTAGTGGCGAATGCAGAGGTGGATCAGCGCGTGCGCAACGGCGCGCTCGGCTTCACCGGTGCGATGCAGGACCTGCCATTCTACACGGCAGGTGGCAGTGAGCTTCTGGTGTTCAAGCTCGGCGGCACCAGCAACCAGGACGGCAGCCATGCGCCTCCGCAGTGATTGGGCCGTCCTTGCTGTTGCTCTCGCTCTTGCCGGCCCGATCGGGATCGTATCCTCGGTAGCCGCCGCGCCGAATGGCGAGCTTCGCGTCTGCGCTGATCCGAACAATCTGCCGTTCTCCAATAGCGCCGTAGCCGGTTTTGAGAACAAGCTCGCTTCGATGGTGGCCGAGGCGCTGGGACGGTCGGTGTCCTACACATGGTGGGCACAGCGTCGGGGCTTCATCCGCAACACGCTCAAGGCCGAGAAATGCGACGTCGTGATGGGCGTTCCTGTCGGCTACGAGCTCGTAGAGACCACGAAGCCCTATTATCGCTCGACCTATGTTTTCGTCAGCCGCCAGGACGCGCATCTCGACCTCTCGTCCCTGCTCGATCCCCGCCTCCATCGCCTGACGATCGGCGTGCATCTCGTAGGCGACGACGGCAACAACCCACCGCCCGCACAGGCACTCGGCCAGCTCGGCATCGTCGACAATGTCCGGGGATACTCGATTTATGGGGACTATCGTCAGGCCGATCCGCCTGCACGCCTGATCGAGGCGGTCGAACACGGCAAGATCGACGTCGCCGCCGCCTGGGGTCCGTTGGGCGGCTATTTCGCCGCGCATTCCAAGGTGCCGCTGTCAGTCATCCCGATCCGGGATGGCGACCGCTTCGCACCTCAACAGTTCCAGTTCGCCATTTCGATGGGCGTTCGCAAGGGGGACCACGCGCTGGCCGACCAGCTCAACGCGTTCATCGACGAGCATCGATCCGAGATCGCCGGGCTGCTGCGGAGCTACGGCGTGCCCTTGATCGAGGAGCCCGTGACGGTCTCGGGAGGACACGAGTAATGTCTGCCTCACCGCTGCGCGCGAGCGCCTTATCGCTACTGCTGGCGGTCGTGCCGAACAGCGCCTCGCTCGCCCAACAGACCCTGCCGCAGTCGCAGGAGGCGCAGATGCCGACGCTGGCGCCGCGGCCGAATTTCGGCGGCAGCGTCGGCAACGGCAGGCCGGGCGTGTTCATGCAGGTCCCCGTGACCACGCTATTCCCGGGCGCTCAGCCGGATCCGCCTGTGATCAAGAACCCAGTGCAGGGCGACCCCAATGCCGAGCAGCGCGGGATGACCTATTACGTCAATTTCAATTGCGTCGGCTGCCACGCGCCGAATGGCGGCGGCGGCATGGGACCGGCACTGAGCAACAACCTGTTCACATACGGCTCGCAGCCGGAGAACATCTATCTGTCGATCTACCAGGGACGGCCCAACGGCATGCCGGCCTGGGGCGGCGTGCTGCCCGACAGCGTGATCTGGGACCTCGTTACCTATATCGGCAAGATCAGCAACGAGCCGAACCGGCAATGGGGCCGCACCTTCTCGGCAGACCCATTGTCGCCTGAGCTCGAGCAGGTGCCGAGCGAGCAGGTCTCGACGACTGATCCGTGGTCTGCCACCAAGGCCTTCAACTTCGGCCAGAAGCCCTGATGGAATGCGGAGCAGCCGATGGTCCATCCAACGACACGATTGCCGATCGTCGCGCTGCTGGCCGTGACGGCTGCCGCCTGCGAGCCGGGCAAGGCCACCGGCCCCGACAATTTCACCGGCGATGCGCGCCGCGGCAGCGACCTCGTCAAGCGGTATCAATGCGGCACCTGTCATGACATTCCCGGCATTGCCGGTGCCGACGGCAATGTCGGCCCGCCGCTGCACCGGATCGGCACCCGGACCTACATCGCCGGCTACATCTGGAACTCGCCGGACAACATGGCCGACTGGATCGAAGATCCGCAGCGCGCGTTGCCGGGCAACGCCATGCCCAAAATGGGCATCCCGCAGAAGGACGCGCGGGACATCGCGGCGTTTCTCTATACGCTGAAGTAGACCACATGAATCCCACACCGCGCCCTGCAAGCTTGTTCCGCGACACGCATCGGCACGATCCGCGACCAGGCTCCGCTGCCGCTGCCCTTCAAGCTCGGCGTTCCCATGCTGGGTGGCCCGATCGTGACCGCGGGCGGCGTCATTTTATCACGGGGACGATGGACGACTACATCAGGGCGTTCGACGTTCGCGACGGCAGGCAGCTCTGGCAGGATCGGCCTTTCCGGCCGGGGGGCAATCCACGCCGATGACATATGAGGCAGGCGGCAAGCAATATGTCGTCACGGTCGATGGCGGCCACGGCTCGTTCGGCACCAAGCTCGGCGACCACGTGCGCGCTTACGCGCTGCCTTGATCGGCCGGCACGACCTATCTATGCCCGGCGACGTCGTGTCCTGATCCGCCGGCGCGGGCGCGCAAGCGCTGAGGCCACGACACCAGCACACGCAGCGATCCCAAGTACAGCAATCCCTTTGCTGATGATCCCGGCCGGCGGCAGCTGCTTCCGCACCAGCCAGCCTCCGTCGACCGACGTGCCCGGTGGCGACGCCTCGATCATGCTTCCCTCGCTGATCGGTGCGCGCCGCGCCCGCGACAGCAGGAGCCGGAATGCGCTTCCCACCAGATCTTCAGTTAGTTTCGGCGCGACCGCATAGGCGATCTGACCCGCTCGGGCCGGCCAGCCGACGGCCACCTCATCGCGCGGCGCGCGGACCAGGTTCAAGAAGGTCTGGGCAACGTCTTCGGACTGGTACAACAACCGACCCGGATCGAGCCTCTTCCCGGACATGTTGGCGCCGTGGACGAATCCCGGCGTATCCACCATCGCCGGGAAGACACCGCAGACATGGATGTGGGGATGTGCCCTGAGTTCTTGCCGCAGGCTTGCTGTGAACCCACGCAGGCCGAACTTGCTGGCGGTGTACGCGGCCGCGAACGGTGTCGGCGCCCATCCCCCAAGCGAAATATTGTTGATCAGGATGCCTCGCTGCTGGCGCAGGAAGATCGGAAGGACCGCGAAGGCGCCGTTCATGGCGCCCAGCAAGTTCACCTCGATCGTCCGGCGATGCAGCGCGAGATCAGCGTCCTGATAGCGGCCGAATACACCCGTGCCGGCATTGTTGATCCAGAGGTCGATCCCGCCGAACGCGTCCTCCGTCCGTCTGGCCAGTCGTTGCACCGCGTCGGCATCGGTGACGTCGGTCGCGACAGCCAATGCGCGGCCTCCCAGCGCCTCGCACTCCGCGGCAAGCCGCGTCAGGATCTCCCCACGACGCGCGGCGAGCACCACGCTCGCGCCTTCCCGCGCGAATGCCAGCGCCGCAGCCCGGCCTATTCCGCTGGGTGCTCCCGTAATGACGACCCGCGTGTCCGCCATTGACCGGGCTGGCGATCGCGAAGCGCTGGCAGGAAGCAGCCATCGCAACGACCGGCGGAGACGCTCGGTGCCTCCTGTCTCGAACCAGTCGCCGTGGGCAAAAATGACCCGCTCGGGCGCAAGGCCCACAAGCCGCTCTGCCGCGGCCTGGACCGAACGACCGCCCAGGCGCAACAGCATCCGCAAATAGATCGGTGCCATCCCGTCGGGCTTGGCGATACCAAGCAGGCTTGCGGCAGCCTGATTTGAGGCAGGAAGGTGGTGAGGATCGAGATTTTGCACGAGATCCGTCAGCACCAAGCTGCGGCTCCGCTTGTCGAAAATCTCAACCTCGGAAAACATCGGGGCTTGGACAGACACCGTCTCGAGTTCGACAGCCCACTCTTCGGGAGACGACGCGCCAAGCTCGCGGTCGATATGGAGGCCCGCCTCGCGGACCTGCTTCCGCGCCGAAAGTCCGCGCGCCGCGAAAGTTTGTGCTTGCGGCAATTCTCTCTGCCAAGCCGGCAGGAACATCCAATGCGCAACGTTCGGCGCCATCAGATATTTGATCGGGCCCAGACGCTCCAGCTCATCGCGCAGAGCTGCCGAATATCGCACTGGCGAGTGCAGGATGAGGCCGCCGTTGGACAACCGGATGACCGTCATGCGAACGGGCAGACGCAAGCCCGCTGCACTGATGGGTCGATCGTCGACAATCCAGATGTCGTCCGTGGCCCTCGTCAGGGTCGCAGTCAATGGAGCGGCATCAAATTCGTGCATGAGCGTTTTCCGGTGGAGACCTTGTTCAAGTGCCCGGATAGGACGCTCGTTCCTCTTACACTCACCTCCGCGCGGCGCAGGCCTCGGACAAAGCCCTGGAACCGGCCTGCTTGAGGTCGTCAAGAGAGGTCTGCCCCTTTGTCGCTGCTTCCAGAAGCTTAGAGGCGACGTGAGTCCGGGCACCAATCTCGCGACGGGAGATGCTTTCGCACACTTCTTCGAGCACGGTGCGCAAAAGCGCCGTCGTATCAGTGTCGAACATCGGAGCGGCCTCCAGCCTGAAAGGCTTCAGACTACGGCAACGGCGAGAAGGAGAGATTCAAGATTGTTAAGGATCGATCAACTTTCCGAACAAGATACTCAGGTGGTTGCACCGGCCTGCAGCTCTAATCCTTCTGGCAGTAATCCTTCTGGCAGTGGGAACTTTGAGGATAGCCTCCATGCGTACGCATGAAATCGACGGATCGTATCACAGGTTATTGTCCGCCCTTTTCCATTTGGGTCAGAGTTGACTAAGGCGTGGGCGATCGGAAGACCAATGCAGACTGGATTTGCCTTTTCCAAACTCGCCGATCATTTGGCGAGTCTCGGTGACGTGACCGCGGGTGATCTCGACCTGCTGGCAGACATGCCGAGCACGATCGCGCACCTCAATTCCCATCATGCCATTTTGCGTCACGGCGACGACAGCCATCAATGCTGCGTGGTCCTGCAAGGTTATCTGTCTTGGCAGGACGCCGAAGGGGCAAGCGGACAAATCACCTCGATCTCCGTTCCCGGCGACATCGCTGATCTCCAGACACTCTACCGGCCGCGCATCGACGGCAACCTCATTGCGCTCGGCCCCGCCGTCGTCGCGCTCGTGCCGCATCGCTTCTTCCGCGAGCTATCGGCACGCTCGCCTGCCTTGTCGCGTACTCTGCTACTGATGCTGCTTCGTGACCACGCTATCCAGCGCAACTGGACCATAAATCTTGGCAGCCGGGATGCGTTGACACGCGTGGCCCACCTGCTTTGCGAGATCACCACGCGCCTGCAGAACGTCGGGCTCGCCAAGGATTTTCGGTTGTCTTCGCCCTTCACCCAGTCCGACCTCGCAGCCGCCTGCAGCATCTCTCCCGTCCACGCCAACCGCACCATCCAGGAGCTGCGGCGCGGCAACCTGCTGCAATGGCAGGGTAAGACCCTGGTGATCACGGACTGGCCCGGGTTGGTCCGCGTGGCGGAGTTCGATCCTGCCTACCTTGGTATCCGGCCGCGCGATCGAGGCACACGACCGGCACAACGGCAAGAGACCAAAGCCGCCGTGGCGATGGCCTGACAACTCAGACTTTCTTCCTGAACCTGGCGCACTCTTGCAGGGCCAATCTCACTTCCGCGATGACACCTTCCCAGTCACCGATCGTCCTTTGATGAAACAGCCGTAAGCTCCGATACCAAGGAGAACGGTTCCCCGACGAAGGCCAGCGCCAGTCGCAGTCGGCATGCAGCAGGACCCAGGCTTCGCAACCCAGCGCCCCCGCTAGATGCGCGACCATCGTGTCGACACAAATGACCAGATCGAGCTCGCGAAGAAGATGACCGAGAGCCACGATATCGGGCGTGCTGATGTCACGTGCACCGATCTGCGCGACCTCTTCGGCTGTCGTCCCTCTCTGCAGCGAATGAAGCACGATGCCGGGAACGGCGAGCCGGCGCAATAATGAGGGAGCCACGGCGCGCCGCTTATCCCACTGGCCAACCTCCCAGATCAGACCGACAGCCAGACTGTTGCGGTCGAGGGGCACCGACGCGCTCCTCGGCGGAAGCGTCAAATAAGGCCCTCGCTCGACCTGCTCCCGTCCAACCTTGAGCGCATGCGGCACCTCCATGATTTCGATGTCCACCTCGAAATCCGCTTCGGGTATGCCGTCGTGGAGAGCAAAAGCCCTATCGACGCCTGCCGTCCGCTCGGCCAGTGGCAGAAGTTCCGGCTGGCACCAGACCGTGACCCTTCGCGCGATATTCCGAAGAGGCTGCATGAAACGCAGGAACTGGATCGTATCGCCTAGTCCGTGGTAGCATCGGACCAGCACATGCCGGCCCGCGAGAGCCTCGCCGCGCCAAATCTGCTGGACATGACGCGGACCGGTGTGCTTGGGCGGATGCTGCAGCACCGCGAGATTCCGGTCAGCGATGGCCCAGGCGCGGGCGAAATCACCCGCTCGCATGGCCTCGACCCAGCTGTTCACGTCCTAAGCTCTGCTAGCGTCGGACGAATTTATGAAATCGGCTGACCTTGCCGTCCTTGGTCCGGTCCTGGTGCAGGAAGGCAATACCGGCTTCGTCGAACTTGTCGAAGAACTCGTCCCAGCCGATGCGGTCGAATGCCTCATCCGGCGGATCGAAATCGATCCGCAAGATGCCGGCGTGCCCCTCCTCTTCCGTCGCCTTGACCGTCGCCGGCTGCCCACCGCGCTCGTCGACCCATTTGCGGATTGCGGCGTGATCGGTGGTCTGTTCGGCTTCGCTATCTTGCGTCCTGGACGTCATGCGGCACCTCACTGCTGTGCAGATCCAGCAAAGACGCCGTCATTGCTGGAGCCATTTGCGGTGAACGCGAGCCGGCAAGATTTGTTCTTCTTCGCACCACGTGACGCGCGATCGCAGCTTCATCTTCTTCATCATCATCAACGATGATCTTCGTTCCGTTGATGCGAACGGGGATTCTAATCCAGGTTAATCGCCCCGCATTTTGTTGGCCTGAATCGCTCCCAACGCAAGCACGGCCGCTCCGGCACAGGAACGAACATACCTTCCGGCACGTTCGCCGACCTACTTACGCTGTCGCCACGCGCTTTCCCGGAGGTTTCTCGTCCATGCATTCCCGTCTTCAGGACAGGCGTCGCGTGCGCGTCGGCATCGTCGGCGTGGGCAATTGCGCAAGCTCCTTCGTCCAGGGGCTTACCTATTACCGCAACGCCAAGTCGAATGAACCGGTACCCGGCCTGATGAACGTCGATCTCGGCGGCTACCATATCAGCGACATTCAGATCGCATCGGCATTCGACGTCAACGCCGACAAGGTCGGGCGCGACGTCGCCGATGCCATCTTCGCCCGTCCGAACAACACGCATCGCTTCGCCGAGGTGGACCAAACCGGGGTGATCGTCCAGCGCGGCCCGGTCATGGACGGCATTGGGCGCTATCTCGAAGATGACATTCCCGTCGCCGACGTACCCGAAGCCGACGTTTCGGAGGTTCTGGCAATGTCACGCACGGATGTGCTCGTGTCGTACCTGCCGGTCGGCTCGCAACGCGCAAGCGAATGGTATGCTGCGCGTGCCATCGAGGCCGGCTGCGGCTACGTCAATTGCATTCCCGTCTTCATCGCGTCCAACCCGGACTGGCGGCGAAGATTCGAAGATGCGGGCCTTCCTATCGTCGGTGACGACATCAAGAGCCAGGTCGGCGCCACCATCCTGCATCGCGTGCTGGCCAATCTTTTCCGCGATCGCGGCGTTCGGCTCGATCGTACCTATCAGCTCAATGTCGGCGGCAATACCGATTTCAAGAACATGCTTGAACGCGAGAGGCTGGCATCGAAAAAGATCTCCAAGACGCAGGCCGTCACCAGTCAGTTCGACGTCCCGATGGACCCCGACAATATTCACGTTGGGCCGAGCGATCACGTGCCCTGGTTGACTGACCGGAAGCTCGCCTTCATCCGGCTGGAAGGCACGACGTTCGGCGGCGTGCCCTTGAGCGCCGAGGTCAAGCTCGAGGTGTGGGATTCGCCGAACTCGGCGGGCGTGGTGATCGACGCGGTGCGCTGTGCAAAGCTCGCCATGGACCGTGGCCAAGGCGGCGCCCTGACCGGCCCTTCGAGCTATTTCATGAAGTCGCCGCCTCAGCAGTTTACCGATGAAGAGGCCGGACGGCGGACGCGCGCCTTCATCGACGACAAGGCGTATACCTGATGGCGACGATCATTCACCTCGTGCGTCACGGTCACCACGCCCTGCTCGGCCGCACACTGTGCGGCCGAATGAACGGCGTCGTCCTCGACGAGATCGGCTGCGATGAAATGGCGCGTTGCGCGAACAGCGTCAGTCCACAACCGTCGCTGATCCATTCAAGCCCGCAGCGGCGCTGTATGCAGTCCGCCTCCATTCTGGCGGCGCAGTTCCGGCTACCGATCGAGATCGTACCTGCTCTCGATGAACTCGACTACGGCGAATGGACCGGGCGGTCTTTCGATGAACTCGATCAAGACCCGCAATGGTCCCGCTGGAACAAAAGGCGCGGAAGTGCGCGCCCGCCCTCAGGTGAAAGCATGCGTTCGCTTCAGAACCGTATCGTCGGCCATCTGGAGCAGCTGCGCAACGATCCCGCCGTCGGCATAGTGGTTGCCGTCAGTCATGCCGAGCCGATCCGTGCGGCGCTGTTGTACTACGCGCGTATGCGTCTCGACGATTTCCTGTCGATCGAGATCGACCCCGCCAGCGTCAGCACCCTCAGCGCGGACAGGGGCGGATTCAGGATCACAGGGATCAACCAGCGGGTGCCGGCGTGAAGATCGTCATTTTCGGTCTGACTATCACCTCATCCTGGGGCAATGGCCACGCGACCCTGTGGCGCGGTCTCTGCAAGCATCTGACGCGTCTTGGCCACTCGGTCATCTTCTACGAGCGTGACGTGCCTTATTATGCCGGCGCCCGCGACTTTTCCGAGTTACCGGCCGGCCAGCTGCGACTGTATTCGAGCTGGGACGAGACACGCGCTCTCGCCCGCAGCGACGTCGGCGATGCCGATGTCGCGATTGTGACGTCCTATTGTCCCGACGCGATCGCCGCAACCGACCTGATCGTGTCCGAGGGACACGCTGCTCCCGTCTTCTATGATCTCGACACCCCCATCACTCTGGCACGTCTCATGGCGGGTGAACCCGTTTCCTATATCGGTCCACGAGGGCTACGGGATTTCGCGCTGGTTCTCAGCTTCACGGGCGGACTGCGCGTAGCCCAAGAATTCCGCGACAAGCTTGGAGCCCGCGACGTTCGTCCTCTCTACGGTCATGTGGATAGCGATATTCATCGCCCAGTGCCGGCCCAGCCCCACTACCGCGCAGACTTGTCCTATCTCGGCACCTATTCCGAAGACCGTCAGCCCGCTCTCGAAGCGCTGCTTGTCGAACCGGCGCGAGCTCGGCAAGACCTGCGCTTCCTGATCGGCGGGGCGCAATATCCCGACGGTTTTCCATGGTCGTCCAACATCTATTTCGTGCGGCATCTGCCGCCGTCGGAGCATGCGCCGTTTTTTGCCTCCTCGCGCTTGACGCTTAACGTCACCCGGAAAGCCATGGCGGAGATGGGATGGTGCCCGTCCGGTCGTCTGTTCGAAGCGGCCGCCTGCGGGGTTCCGTTGCTGAGCGACGATTGGCCGGGCATCGAAGACTTCTTCACACCCGGCCACGAGATTCTGATCGCCAATAATGCGCGGGACACCCTGACGGCGCTGGCCATATCGGATAGCGAGCTTCAATCCATCGCCCGGCGCGCCTTCGAGCGCACGATGGACCAGCACACATCCGACAAACGCACGAACGAGCTGGTATTGCTGCTCGAGCAGACGGCCCGCAGCGGCGCGCATCGCCGGCATTCCGAGGAGGCCTGACCATGTGGGGCATCGTTCCGGCCGCCGGCCGCGGCAGCCGCATCCAGCCGCTGGCGTTCTCGAAAGAGCTGCTGCCGGTGGGCAGCCGGTGCGACGACGGCACCGAACGTCCATGCGCAGTCTCCGAATATCTGCTGGAGCGCCTGATTCTGGGGGGCGCGGACAAGATCTGCTTCGTGATCTCGCCGGGCAAATCCGACATTCTGGAATATTTCGGCGATCACTACGGCAGCGCGCAGCTCGCCTATGTCGTCCAGCCCGACGCGTCCGGACTGTGCGACGCCGTCTTCCGGGCCGGCACGGTGATCGGCCACGACGAGGACGTCGTTGTCGGCCTGCCCGACACTGTCTGGTTTCCCAAGGTCGCCTTGCAAGCCTTGCCCGATGCCGACCTCTCCTTCCTGCTCTTCCCGGTCGAGCGCCCGGAGTTTTTCGATGCCGTGGTGCTCGAGGGGGACAGCGTGCGTGAAATCCAGGTTAAGCAGCCAAACCCGGCATCGCGCTGGATCTGGGGCGCCTTCAGAATGTCGGCCCAGGGCTTTCGCGAGTTGCACGCGCTCTGGCACGAGCGGGACAAACAAGACGAATATTTCGGCACGTTGGTCAATGCCTATCTCCGAGCCGGCGGCCGCGGCATCGGGATCAAGGCGGGCGAGTCCTATGTCGATGTGGGGACGGTCGACGGTTATCGCACGGCTATGGCTCTCCTGACGGGAGGCAACGGTGCTGATGGCCGGTCGAGATTGCGGGCCGGCGCCTCGCCCGGTGGGGCTCGATCGATCGCTGCAATGGACAACGGAGCGACGGCATGACACGAGCGCTGCTCACGCGCGAGGAAATTCGAAGGCGCGTGGACGCGCTCGGCCCGTGGTTTCACAATCTCGACCTCGACGGTGTGCCGACCGCTCCCGGTCACTTCCTTGGCGACTATCCCAATGTGAAGTGGCGTCGCTTCTCCGGCATCATTCCGGACCGGCTCGACGGAAAAACCGTGCTCGACATTGGCTGCAATGCCGGCTTCTACGCGATGGAAATGAAGCGGCGGGGGGCCGAGCGCGTGCTTGGTCTCGACACCGACGAAGAGTATCTGGCGCAGGCGCGATTTGCCGCCGAAGTGAATGGCCTGCGGATCGAGTTCCGCAAGATGTCGGCCTATGATGTCGGACAGCTCCGCGAGACTTTCGATCTCGTGATTTTCATGGGCGTGCTCTACCACCTGCGTCATCCGCTGCTGGCGTTGGACCTGATCCACGAACATGTCGCAAAGGATCTCTTGCTGTTCCAGTCGATGCAGCGCGGCGCCGGTCATGTCGATGAGATCGACAAGAATTACGATTTCTGGACCACCGACCAGTTCGATTCCGCCGGCTATCCAAAGCTGCACTTCATCGAGCACAAATACGCGGATGACCCCACCAATTGGTGGGTCCCGAACCGGGCCTGCGTCGAGGCCATGCTGCGCAGCACAGGCTTTGCGATCACCGCACATCCCGAAGAGGAAGTTTACCTCTGCAAGCGGACCGCGCGTCCACAAGCGGACGGGCCGGTCTATCCATCCCGGAGCACCAGCTGATGATCGAGGCGGCCAAGATCTGGAACGAGCCGAACAACAAGTCGCATTGGGACCTTCAGATTGATCCGGATTGGGTCATGTTCGCCGATCTTGCGACCGCTGCTGGAAAAGCTATTCGCGGCATCCGGCCAGCACTCCCAATCGTGCTCGGCGGCATCTCACCGATCGATCCGTCCTTCATGCGCAAGATGCAGGGCCGCGGCGTGCTCGATCATTTCGATGCGGTCGCCGTGCACGGATTTCCGCTCGACTGGAATCTATGGCAGATCGGCGAATGGCCCGCCAAGCTCGAGGAGATCAAGGCGGTCACCTCCCTGCCCGTCTGGGTGACCGAGGTCGGCGTCTCCTCCTTCGGCGCCGAGGAGGTGCAAGCCTGGGGTCTGTCGCGCACCGCCGAGCTCCTGATCGGCCGCGCGCCGCGCATTCACTGGTACAGCCTCTATGACCTCCCCTCCGCATGGGAAGCAACGACCCGGCACAAGGAAGCCGAAGGCTCGTCGTACTACAGGCATTTTCACATGGGGCTGCTGCGCGAGGATGGCACACCGAAGGCGGCCGCCGACCTGTTCGGCACCCACGCGCCGGCCATGGGGCTTTGCCAATGGTTTCACTTCGAGGATCACCGCCTCGACGAAGCCGTGCGCTGGATGCGCCGGCTTGGCGTGACCCATCTCAGGACGGGCCTGTCATGGGCCGACAGCTTCCGTCCCAATGCGCTAGACTGGTTCGACCAGCAGATGGAGGCGCTGGCGGAGTTTCAGGTCACCGTGACGTTCTGCTTCACGCCCGAGCATCGCGGCATCGAGCCGCATCACACCAGCCCGCCGCTCGACGTCAATGAATTCGCCGATTTCTGCGCATCGATGGTCGACCGTTACTGCGCGAGGACCGGTCTTGGTACCGCGCCAGCATCGGCCGATCCCCCGTCGGGGAGCCAATATGCGTGCCCTGATCCTGGTGATGGATTCCGCGGGCATCGGCGGCGCGCCGGATGCCGCGAGTTACGGCGACGACGGTGCCGACACCGTCGGCCACATCGCGGACGCCTGTGCGGCCGGACGGGCCGACAGCGCCTTCCGCGAGGGTCCGCTCCGGCTGCCAAATCTGGTCGCGCTGGGGCTTGGCCAGGCCTGCGGCCTTGCCTCCGGTCGCGTGCCGCCTGGCCTGGACGGCCAAGCCTCGCATCAGGGTTTCGGATGCGCGAGCGAGATCTCGAAGGGCAAGGACACGCCTTCGGGTCATTGGGAAATCGCCGGGGTGCCGGTGCCGTTCGAATGGGGCTATTTTCCGCGGACGAAACCTTGCTTCCCCGCAAATCTGACGGGCGCCTTCTGCGAGCAGGCCGGGTTGCCCGGCATCCTCGGAGATTGCCACGCCTCGGGCACAGAGATCATCGCCGAGTTCGGCGAGCGCCACATGCGATCCGGCATGCCGATCTGCTACACCTCGGCCGACAGCGTGTTCCAGATCGCCGCGCATGAGCAGACCTTCGGGCTCGACCGTCTTTACGACATCTGCGCGCTCGCAAGACGACTGATCGGTCCACTCAACATCGGCCGCGTCATCGCCCGGCCTTTCGTCGGCACGAACGCGAGCGACTTCAAACGGACCGCGCACAGGCGCGACTTCTCCGTGCCGCCCCCGGAAGACACCATCCTCGACCACGCGGCGGGTGCCGGCCGCGACATCGTCACCATCGGCAAGATCGACGACATCTTCGCCCACCGCGCGACCGGGCGAAACCTGCGCGGCGACGGCAACATGGCGCTCTTCGATGCCACGTTGAAAGGGCTGGCGAGCCTTGCGGATGGAGGATTCCTGTTCGCCAACTTCATCGACTTCGACACGCTGTATGGCCATCGCCGCGACATCATCGGCTATGCCGCGGCACTCGAGGCCTTCGACAATCGCCTGCCCGAACTGCTGTCCCGATTGCGAAGCGATGATCTTCTCATCATCACCGCCGATCACGGCTGCGACCCCACCTGGAACGGCACCGATCACACCCGCGAGCAGGTGCCAATCCTCGCCTGGGCCACGCAATCATCTTCTCCCATCGGCCGTCGTGCCGGGTTTGCCGATATCGGAGCCACCGTGGCAAAGCATCTTGGCCTACCCGAACCGCTTCACGGTGCACGCTTCTAGCGAGCGCTCCCGGACCGATTCACCTGAGTTATTGATCCAGGTTAGAGAAATATTCGTTTGTACAATTTCGAGGAACGAACATTCCTTGCATCGCTTCTGACTCAAACGTGACCGGCGCGCAGGTCGTCCGACCAGTCAGCAAAGTGCGCTTCACCAGACATCAGCGACCGATCCCAACGGATCGGTCACAAGGTTGCACGGAGCGGTGAATGACGCGAGTATTGATCACGGGAGGCGCGGGCTTCATCGGCTCCCATGCAACGGACCTATTGCTTTCCGCCGGCTACGAGGTCCGCCTGCTGGATAATCTCTCGCCGCAGGTTCACGGCGGTAACCGCCAGCGTCCCTCCTACCTCGCCGACGACGCCGAACTCGTTGTTGGCAACGTAACCGATAGCGGTGCCGTTGAGCACGCCCTGCGCGGTGCCGACATGGTGCTGCATCTCGCGTCCGCCGTCGGCGTCGGCCAGAGCATGTACGACATCGAACCCTATGTCCGTACGAACGAGCTCGGCACCGCCGTCCTGCTTCAGGCGCTGTCGAAGCGGCCGGTCGAACGGCTGGTCGTCGCCTCCTCCATGAGCATTTATGGGGGAAGGCCTGTATCGCAGGCCGGATCAAAGCGTCGTGGCCTGCGACGAGCGGTCGACCGAGCAACTCCGCCGCGGAGAATGGGAGCTGCGCGACAATGCGGGGTACCCGCTCGAGCCCGTGCCGACGCCGGAGACCAAGCTGCCTTCACTGAGCTCGATCTACGCGCTGAACAAGTTTGCGCAGGAGCGCATGTGCCTGATCACCGGCAAGGCGTACGGCATCCCGACCGTGGGGCTGCGCTTCTTCAATGTGTTCGGCCCCCGTCAGGCGTTGTCAAATCCCTATACCGGCGTGCTCGCCATCTTCGCCGCGCGCCTTCTCAATGGGCGTCCCCCGCTCGTGTTCGAGGATGGCGAGCAACGTCGCGATTTCGTTCACGTGCACGATGTCGCCCGCGCCTGCCGCATCGCGCTGGAAGCCGAACATGCGCAGGATGTCTTCAACGTCGGCTCGGGCCAAAGCAGGAGCATTCTTTCGGTGGCCGAGGACCTCGCTGAGGTCATGGGACGGCGCGACATCGCGCCTGAGATCACGAGGAAATATCGCGCCGGGGATATCAGGCACTGCTTCGCAGACATCGGCAAATCGCGCGACCTTCTCGGCTTCGAGCCGCACGTCGCATTCAAGGACGGCTTGGCGGAGCTCGCGGATTATCTTGCAGACCAGATCGCCGACGACCAGGCGGAACGGGCGACCCAGGAGCTGCTGCAACGAGGATTGGTCGCGTGATGTATCAGCAAGACGACAGGCCTGTCCTGATCACCGGAGGCTGCGGCTTCATCGGATGCAACCTCGCCGACCGGCTGGCGGAGCGCGGCGAGCGCGTATTGGTGCTGGATAATCTGGCCCGCGCCGGCGTGCGTGAGAACGCGCAATGGCTGAAATCCAGGCACGGCGATCTCATCACCATCGCGGTGGCCGACGTCCGCGAGCCGATCCCGGTGATCGATGCCGTGCGCGAGGCCCGCGCCGTGCTGCACTTGGCGGCCCAGGTCGCCGTCACCGACAGCGTAAGTGATCCGGCCGCCGATTTCGAGATCAACGCACGCGGTACCCTGAACGTGCTTGAAGCGGTTCGGCTTCACAACAGCTCCGCACCGGTCGTGTTCGCGTCGACCAATAAGGTCTATGGCCGTTTGATCGAAGACAGTGAGATCGCCCTCACCGGCCGCCGCTACACACCCACCAGGGCCTTGCTGGCTGACGGCATCTCGGAGAACGCGCCGCTCGACTTCTACAGCCCCTATGGCTGCTCCAAGGGGACTGCCGATCAGTACGTCCACGACTATGCCCGGGTCTACGGCCTCCAGACCGTGGTGATGCGCATGAGCTGCATCTATGGGCCGCGACAGTTCGGCACGGAAGATCAGGGCTGGATCGCGCATTTCCTGCTGAGCGCGATCCAAGGCAAACCGTTGACGATCTACGGCGACGGCTATCAGGTTCGCGACGCCCTGCACGTGTCGGACGCAACGGCGGCGTGGCTCGCGGTGCTCGATCGCATCGCACTCGCGCGGGGACGCGTATTCAATCTCGGCGGCGGACCAGCCAATGCGATCAGCCTCCGTGAACTCATCGATCACATCACCGAACTGACGGGTCACGGGATCCCTCACAGCTTTGCCGATTGGCGTCCGGGTGATCAGCCCTGGTACGTCACCGACACCCGTGCCCTGTCGACGGCTCTCGGATGGGCCCCACAGGTCTCGATCGCAGAGGGCCTTCGCTCGCTCTACACCTGGCTGGATGGGCGCTTCGGAGCAGGTCCGGGCAATCGCGAGGCGCTCGCATGACGCGCGTCTCCCTCATCAACCCGAATTGGGATTTTGGCGGCAGCATCTATTTCGGCTGCCGTTCCCCCCACTTGCCGCTCGAGCTCGGCATCTCCGAGCATTATCTCAAAGCGGCAGGCCACAGGACGCTGTTGCTCGATGCTCATATGTTCGATCTGTCGCTGGAGGATATCGAGGCCGAGCTACGCGCGTTCGCGCCCGACCTGATCGTCATCACGACCGCGCCGACCTATCTGTTCTGGCGTTGCGCTCCTCCGGAGCTGCGGGTCCCGCAAGAACTTGCAATAGCGGTTCGGGACCTCGCTCCAACCCTGGTCGCAGTCGGTCCGCACGGCTCGACGACGCCGAGGTCGGCCCTAAAGAAGCTTGGTGTCGACATCATCGTGATGGGCGAGTGCGAAGCATCCCTGTTGCGGCTGGCAAACGGCGAGCGGGATTTTCCCGGCCTTTGCTTTGCGGATGGCGCCTCGATCCGCGTCAATGGCGGCCCGCAGGCAGTCGAATTCAGGGATCAGCCGGCGCTCGATTGGCCGGACGAGATGATCCGGCGTCATTACCACCATCATCACCGATTTGAGGCCGCGCCGGCAGGGCCCGGCGCGGAAGTCGAGGCGTCGCGCGGTTGCCCCTACAATTGCACGTTCTGCGCCAAGGAGAATTTCCGCAACGCCTACCGCAAGCGGCCTCCGGCGACCATCCTCGCCGAAGTGGATCGCCTGCGCGGGCAAGGCGTCGAATATGTCTACTTCATCGACGAGATCTTCCTGCCGAACGCCGAGCTGCTTGAAGGGCTGAGCACGCGCGGCCTCAAATTCGGCGTGCAGACGCGGATCGATCTCTGGAAGCCGGATATGCTCGCCCTGCTGGGCCGCGCCGGGTGCGTCTCGATCGAGGCAGGGATCGAGAGCCTCACCGTCGAGGGCCGCGCGGCGCTCGCCAAGAACTGCAAGATGACCACCGACCAGCTCGCCGACCGGCTGGTCGAAGCCCGCCGCCACGTTCCGTTCGTACAGGCCAATCTGATCGAGGTTCCCGAGGACGACGACCCTGTGGTGCAGCGTTGGCGCCACAAGATGCAGGATGCCGGAATCTGGGCCAATGACCCGGTCCCGCTCTACCCCTATCCCGGCTCGCCCGACTACCGAAAGCTCTGGGGCGAAGCCGACGATTTCGCCTGGGAGCGCGCGCATCAACACTATCTGGGAATGTTCGACCAGTTCAGCGACGTGCAGAACGACCGGCCCATTCCGCTCGAGGCCCTCGAATATCCGGTGGCGCCATGAGGAAAGGAGCGGACATCAGGATCCTGATGACGACCGACACGATCGGCGGCGTATGGACCTATTCCTGCGCGCTCGCCGCAAGCCTTGCCGCTTCGGGCGCCGAGGTGATACTGGCGACAATGGGCCCGCCCCCACGCGCCGACCAGTGTGAGATGCTGGGCGACTCGCGAGTCCGGCTGATCGAAACGGATCTCGCGCTTGAATGGCAGGATCCGGAAGGACACGACTTCCCTCACGCCAGGCGCACCCTCGCCGGCTTGGAAGCGCGATTCAGGCCAGACATCGTCCACCTCAATAGTTTCCGCGAGGCCACGCTGCCGTGGCGCGCGCCGACCATTCTCGTGGCGCATTCCTGCGTCAACTCATGGGCGCGAGCCTGCAAGGATTCGGCCTGGCTCAACGAGCCCCGCTGGATGCGCTATACGGAACGGGTGGCCGCTGCGCTCGACAGCACGGAAGCCTGGGTTTGTCCGAGCCAGTCCTTCCACGATGACATCGTGGAGATCTATCAGCCCCGCTCCCCCGGCGTGGTGATCTGGAATGGAGCTGCGGCTGGCGCGCCGCCAAATCGAAAGCGGGAGCTGATCTTCGCGGCCGGCCGGCTGTGGGATCGTGCCAAAAATATCGAAGCTCTTGCCGCGGCTGCGCACGCACTAGATTGGCCGGTCGAGATCGCAGGCCCTACTGACGGCAACCCGCCTGCCGGCATCACCTGGCTCGGCCCATTATCGCACGGCGTGTTGTGCGATCATCTCCAGCACGCAGCGATCTTTGCCAGCCCCGCGCTGTACGAGCCGTTCGGCCTTTCCGTGCTGGAGGCGGCCGCTGCCGGCTGCGCGCTGGTGCTGTCGGATATTCCCACCTTCCGGGAGTTGTGGAGCGGAGCCGCGCGGCTTTTTGACCCAAGCGATAGTCAGGCTTTGCATCGCATTCTCGTCGAACTCAGTGCCGACGAGCGCGAAAGGACGCGCCTGCAACGCGCCGCCTATGAACACTCGTTGAGCTATTCTCTGGCCCGCACGACCAGCGCCTATCAGAAGCTCTACGAAGGATTGCTCGCTTCCACCCGCTCGCCACCTCAAGCCAAGCAGATCGAGGTGCGCGCATGAAATGCGTCCTGTTCTATCATGCATTCACCTCCTGCTGGAATAACGGCAACGCTCATTTCCTGCGCGGCTACGCCCGAGAGCTACGTGCGCTCGGACACGACGTCGTCGTGTTCGAGCCGGTCGATGGCTGGAGCCGGTTGAATGCCATCCGCGAAAACGGCAGTGGGGCTCTACAAGACATCGGACAACTCTTCCCCGGCGTTTCCATTCGTCGCTTTGATGCCTCACTCGATTTCGACGAAGCTCTTGATGGCGCCGATCTCGTGGTTGTGCACGAATGGAATTCGCCTGTTGTGATCGAGAAAATCGGAGCCAAGCGCGCGCACGGCGCGCCCTTCACGCTCCTGTTCCATGACACCCATCACAGGGCGGTTACTGCGCCGGATGAGCTGGGACAGTTCGACCTCGATGCGTTCGACGGCGTGCTCGCATTTGGCGAGGTGCTGCGCCAGATCTATGTGAATCTCGGCTGGGCAGATCGTGCCTATACCTGGCACGAGGCAGCCGACATCGCCATGTATCATCCCTTGCCGCATGTCGAACGTACGGATGATCTGGTCTGGATCGGCAATTGGGGCGATGGCGAACGCAGTGCCGAGCTCAATGAGTTTCTGGTCGAGCCCGTCGCCGAGCTAGGCTTGCGTGCAAGCGTTTACGGCGTCCGTTATTCCGATCAGGCTCTTCAGACCATCCAGGCCGCCCGCATCCGCTATGGCGGCTGGTTGCCTGCGCACTGGGCGCCGGTCGCCTTCGCGGGGGCGCGCGCGACCGTTCACGTCCCCCGCGGTCCCTATGTGCGATCGCTTCCGGGCATCCCCACCATTCGCGTGTTCGAGGCACTCGCCTGCGGCATTCCCTTGATCTCGGCCCCCTGGTCCGACGTCGAAGGCCTCTTTCCTGACGGCGCTTATCTCCAAGTCGCCGATGGCGTCGAGATGAAGCTGGCGCTCCGCAGCGTTCTCAATGATCGGGACCTGTCAGCCGCCATGGTGGCGACCGGACTCAGGACAATCCGGGAGCGCCATACGTGCCGTCATCGCGCACAGCAGCTCGTGGACATCGTGGAGGGCATTCGGATCTCCGACAGCTCGTCACGACCCTTGCGATACATCGGAGCCTCCGCATGAAGATCTGCTTCTTTGGATCCAGCCTCGTCTCGTCCTACTGGAACGGTGCCGCCACCTATTATCGCGGCATGCTCAAGCAGATTGCAGCGCTTGGACACGACATCACCTTTTTCGAGCCCGATGCCTTCGAGCGACAGGCCCATCGCGACATCGTCGATCCCGATTGGGCCAAAGTCGTCGTCTACCCCGCCACAGACGAGGGCTGGCGCGGTTCACTCGACGCGGCGGCACGATCGGCCGACATGCTGATCAAGGCCAGCGGCGTCGGGGTCTTCGATCGGGAGCTAGAGATCGCGGTTGGGGCCCTGCCGTCTCGAACCATGCGGATTTACTGGGATGTCGACGCTCCCGCTACGCTCGAAGCCATGGCAAACGATGCCGAGCATCATCTGCGCCGCGCGATTTCCTCTTACGACATGGTTCTGACCTACGGCGGCGGCGAAGGCGTCGTATCGGCCTATCGCGCCATGGGTGCGCGGGATTGTGTGCCGATCTACAACGCGCTCGACCCCGAGACCCATTTTCCTTCCCCGCCCAAACCGGAGTTTGCCTGCGATCTCGGCCTGTTGGCCAATCGCCTGCCAGATCGCGAGCAGCGCGTTGAGCATTTCTTTCTCGACGTCGCGCGCGCGCTACCCGAGAAGACGTTCGTTCTCGGCGGTTCTGGCTGGGATACCAAGAGCACCGCAAAGAACATCCGCAAGGTCGGGCATGTCGGCACCGGCCAGCACAACGCCTTCTTCGGCTCCGGCCTGGCCACGCTCAACGTCAACCGCGACAGCATGGCGCGCTTCGGCTTCTCGCCGCCGACGCGGGTATTCGAGGCGATCGGCGCAGGCGCCTGCCTGATCACCGATCAATGGCCCGGCATCGAGCATTTCCTGGAGCCGGACCGCGAGGTGCTGGTGGCTGCGAACGGAGCCGAGATTGCCGGTCATCTCGACGCTCTCAACCCCGATCGTGCCGCCGAGATCGCCGGCCGGGCCCGCGCGCGCATCCTGAGCCAACACACCTATCGGCACCGGGCTCGCAAGTTCAACGATCTCTTCGACGGAAGCAGCTCGCGCATCGAGGCAGCAGAATGAACCTGAGAATTGTCGTCGTCGGTCTTTCGGTCACATCGTCATGGGGCAATGGTCACGCGACGACCTATCGCGCTCTGATCGGGGCCCTCGCACGACGAGGCCACCACGTCACCTTCCTCGAGCGCGACGTCGCCTGGTATCGCGAGCATCGCGATCTCACCGACCCGACATCGTGGACGGTGGAGCTCTATCAGTCCCTGAAGGACGTGCCTCGCCGTTTCGGCAAGCTGATCCGGGACGCCGACCTCGTGATCATCGGTTCTTATGTGCCCGACGGCCTTGCCATCTCAGAGTGGATCACGAGCCAGGCGCGTGGAATCACTGCGTTTTACGACATCGACACACCCGTAACGCTCGCGAAGCTCGACCAAGGCCTCGACTATCTGTCAGCCGCGATGATCCCGCGGTTCGATCTCTATCTGTCGTTCGCCGGTGGTCCCGTGCCCGACATGATCGAGGAGCGGTATGGCAGCCCGATGGCCCGGGTTCTCTATTGCAGCGCCGACATCGAGACTTACGCGCCACAGCAAGCGGAGGCGAGATGGGCCCTCGGCTATCTCGGGACCTACAGCGAGGACCGGCAGCCGATTCTCGAACAGCTGCTGCTGTCCCCGGCCTGCGCGCTGTCGTCAGAGCAGTTCGCGGTCGCAGGCGCGCAATACCCCGCTGATATCGTCTGGCCCGACAATGTCCTGCGGATCGAGCACCTTGCGCCGAAGCAGCACCCGGCGTTCTATGCGGAACAGCGATTCACCCTGAACGCGACTCGCGCCGACATGCGTGCGCTAGGCTTCTCGCCGAGCGTTCGCCTGTTCGAAGCCGCCGCCTGCGGCACGCCGGTGATCTCGGACCGCTGGCCGGGCATCGAAACCATTTTCGCGCCGGCGCGGGAGATTCTTTTGGCCTCGAGCCCGCGCGACGTCATCGAAATCCTGCGCGACATGCCTGAGGAGCGTCGGCGCACCGTTGCGGAGAGCGCACGCCGGCGCGTTCTGACCGATCACACCGCCGACCACCGCGCCCGCCAGCTGGAGGGTTACTACGCCGAAGCAGCCGCACGCCGCCGTCGCAAATCCTCGCGCCCTGCCGCCGGCCGTCCGGTTCAAGTCGCCGAACTCTAAAGAGAGCCTGCCATGACACTCCAGACCCGTATCCCTACGCTCCGCCGCTCGCCGACCGTGCTCATCGCAGGCGGCGCCGGCTTCATCGGCTCTCATCTCTGCGATTCGTTGTTGCAACGTGGCAACGCCGTCATCTGCCTCGACAATCTCTTCACGGGCAGCATCGCCAATATCAGGCCGCTCCTGAACCATCCGAACTTCCGCTTCATCGAGCATGACGTGCAAGAGGAAATCGAGATCGAAGGGGAAATTGACCGCATCTATAGCCTCGCCTGTCCCGCTTCGCCGCGGCATTATCAAAGAGATCCGGTCGGTACGATGAAGACCTGCGTGCTGGGCACAATCAACCTGCTCGAGCTCGCGCACCGCAAGGGTGCCCGCGTCCTGCAAGCTTCCACGAGCGAAGTCTACGGCGATCCGGAGGTGCACCCCCAGCCTGAATCCTATCTCGGCAACGTCAACCCAATCGGGCCACGCGCCTGCTACGACGAGGGCAAGCGCGCCGCCGAGACGCTGATGTTTGATTACCACCGCACGCACGGGACTGAGATCAAGGTCGCTCGCATCTTCAACACCTACGGCCCACGCATGCTGGAGAACGATGGCCGTGTCGTTTCCAACTTCATCGTGCAAGCCCTGCGCGGCGAGCCGATCACGATCTATGGCGGCGGCACGCAAACCCGGAGTTTCTGCTTCGTGGACGATCTCGTGCAAGGTCTCCAACTGCTGATGGAAAGCCCCCCATCGGTGACCGGCCCCTGCAACCTCGGCAATCCTCATGAGGTCACGATCGAAGCCATCGCCCGAGAGGTCCTGACGTACACCGAGTCGGCCTCGCCACTCCGCTTCGAGGCGCTGCCAAAGGACGATCCGAAGCGCCGCAGGCCGGTCATCGACACCGCCGCGCGGTTGCTGGGATGGCGGCCGCGTGTCGCGCTGAAGGACGGCCTCCAAGCCACGATCGCCTATTTTGCACTCCGCCTCGCGGGAGAGTCGCCGACGCTGGTGCCGGCCGTTGCTTCACGTAGATCCGGACATGCAACACGAAGCCGGCTGAGGGTCAGTGACCCCGGTGGATGACATCGTCTCGACAGAGCGCAGCGAGATGGCACCAACCTCCGACAGCAGGACGGACAAATTTTCCACCCTCGTGACGCCATCACCGCACACCGGTTCACGCGAGATTTCTCCGGATCTTCCGGTGCACACATGGCGCACACGCCGCCCTCTAAGCGGTATCCAAGTTCGCCCAGGACGATAAAGCCCATCCGGGAGAGAAGCTCGACAAGGATGCGGTGCGTGGTTCTCTCGCCGCCCTAGGAATGAGCAGGACCGGACGGCGCCACATCCAAGCGGACCGCGATCCCGTCCAGATCCGGGGTTGGCGCTGGATAATGCATCATGACGAGCGGATCGTGGCCTGGAACGATGTGGTCCGCATCGGGCGCTGCGGCGCGCAGCTTGTCGAACCCCACCAGCATGTCGCCGACATGAAACGCCGTCGTAAAAGGACGCTCGCTGGTCAGGTTCTCGTAGAAATGACTGACGTCGGAAGCGAGCACGACCGGACCGCGGCGCGTGTTGACCCGGACGAATTGAAGCCCGGCGGAATGTCCCCCCGCCGCATGGACCGTCAGCCCGGGAGCGATCTCAGCATCGCCATCGTAGAACAGGACTCGGCGCGCATAGTTCAGCCGCACGATGCCGCAGACGTCCTCGACCTCGAAGGAATGCGACAACCTCGGATATTGCATGTAGCGGCCGGTGGCGTAGGTAAGCTCGCGCTCCTGGAGATGAAATCGTGCGTTCGGAAAGCGGTCGAAATTGCCGGCGTGGTCGTAGTGCAGATGGGTGAGGATCACGTCCTTGACATCGGCTGGGTCGATGTCGAAGGCGCGAAGCGTTTCAACCGGGCAGCGCAGGAACATCCGCTTGCGTTGCTTCGCGATCGCGGCATTGAAGCCGGTGTCAATGACGAAGACGCGTCCTCCTCCCCTCGCCAGCCACATGAAATAGTCCATCGGCATCGGCCCTTCGTGCGGGTCGCCGCCGATGAAGTGCTCGCTCCGCCGCGCTTCCCGCGTGGCGTAGCGGATGGCAAAGAGCTCGTATTCCGGCTCGCTCATCACTTCCACCAGCCAAATGGGACGCGTTCAGGGCTCCGCGTCAACTTCCTTGAAGGCCTCGCGTGCGTTGCGGAAGGCGTCGATACCGGCGGGCACGCCGCAATAGACGGCGACCTGGAGCAGGATCTCCTTGATCTCCTCCTTGGTCAGCCCGTTCTTCAGGGCGCCTTTGACGTGCAGCTTCAACTCGTGCGGCCGGTTCAGCGCGCCGAGCATCGCCAGATTGACGATCGAGCGCGTGCGCCGATCGACGCCGGGCCGCGTCCACAGCGCGCCCCAACAGAATTCGGTGGACCACTCCGCCATGGTGCGCGTGAACTCGTCGGCGCCGGCGATCGACTTGTTGACGTAGTCCTCCCCGAGCACCTCCTTGCGAACCTTGAGGCCCTTCTCGAACAGTTCGGTCTTGCTCATGGTCGTCCCTTTCAGGTCTTGAGAAACTCTAGTCCGAAATTGTATGGCCGACCGGCGATGGCGGTCGCAGCGATTGCAGCAGTTCGGTGACGTCAGCCACAGCATCGAGCTTCCAGATCGCGTCGATGACACGGTCCAGGTCCCAATTGCTTTGGCCCGTCCGCACGCTTTCGCGCAGCTTGGCCTCGAGGTCGTTGTTCGAAAGCGGAGCCGCCTGGCTGCCGCGCGGCGCGGTGACAGTCTCCGTGAGCACATCGCCGGACATCAGGCGCAAGATCACGCGCGCGGCACCATCGTGCATCTCGTCGTCGCGCTCCGCCCTCACCCTCTGCCGCAGCCGGGCGATATCTGGCCGGACGACCGTCTCGCGCTTGAATTCGGCGACGCCGGCCGCGCCGAGCAGCAAGCCGCACGCCACACAATGATGGATACTGACGCGGGCGTCGCGCTCGTTGTTGACCGGACGATCGCCGCGCGCGAGCAGCAGCGCCGAGCCCTGCACCGTCACGGTGTCGATCTGATCGACCCGCCGGCCAATCCGCTCCCGCAACAGCAGGCAGGCATCGATGACTGCATGAAAGACGATGCCGGCGGGGTACGGCTTGTAGGTGTTCTTCGCGATTTCCCAGGTCTTGCCGAGGCCATCGAGCATACGAGCAATATCCGGCTCGTCGCCCATGGTGCGCGCCCAGCCAAGCGGACCTTCAATGGCGCGCGGTGCGGCCTCATAGCCCTGTTGCGCAAGCAGCGCTGCAAACAACCCGTTACGCGCCGCGTTGCCGACGCTGACATTCTTGGCGGCGCTCGGCAGGTTCTCGACATTGCCCGCCGACTGGCTCGCTGCGATTCCAATCGCGTTCGCAATCCCTTCCGCAGGTAGAGCCAACAACCTTGCGCAAGCCGCCGCCGCACCAAAAATCCCGCAGGTCGAGGTGATGTGCCAGCCGCGCGCATAATGGCGCGGCGAAACGGCGTTGCCGATGCGGCACTCGACATCCACGCCGAGAACGAAGGCCGTCAGCACCTCGCGTCCCGACAGCCTGCGCGTCTCCGCTAACGCCAGGATAGGAGCGGCGACGGGCGCTGCCGGATGGATGATTGTCTCCGGATGCGTGTCGTCGAAATCGAGCAGATTGGCAGAGACGGCGTTGAGGAACGATGCGCACATCGCGTCCATCGGCTGCGAATGCCCGATGACCGTTGCGGTCGCGGCGCCGCTGAATGGCAGTAGCGTTTGCATCGCCGCCATCACAACGGGATCGCGCGCGGAGCCGAGCGCTGTGGCGAAGAAATTGAGGATCGAGCGCCGCGCCTCGAGGCTCAGCGCCTCCACGTCTGGCCATGACGAGGCCGCAACGAAATCGGCGAGCGTCCTGCTCACGCTTGGAATCGGGTCTTGCGGCACGCGGGGCGTCTTCCTCGTTTTTTTCGGACCTTATGCCGAACCGCGGCAAACTGTCGACCCCAAATGTTATGCTTGACAGCTTGTCTGACAATCATAACAATCCCGTCGCTGGCATCGGATCCCGCCGCCGCAACGACGGCGATCGTCCATGTCGGGACGGCGAACTGACAAGATCAAGACGGCGCGCCCCCGCGGGGATCGCGCGACAGGGAGTGAACGATGGCGGGAGAGACGCTCGGCGTGATCGGAACGGGCCGCATGGGCGGCCCCATGGCGGGGCGGTTGATGGACGCGGGCTATTCGCTCGTCGTCTACGACACGCAAGCGGACGCGACGCAGCCGCTGGTCAAGCGCGGCGCTCTCCTTGGCAAGTCGCCGGCGGACGTCGCCTCCCGTGCCGATATCGTGCTCGCCAGCCTGCCGACACCTGACATCGTCAAGGCGGTGACGCTCGGCCAGGACGGCATCAGCAGCGGCAGTCGCGCGAAGATCGTGGTCGACCTCTCGACCTCGGGTCCTGGCGCCGCGAAGTTCGTCGCGGAAGGCCTCAAAGCCAAGGGCATGACGCTGGTCGATGCCCCCGTCAGCGGCGGCATCAAAGGCGCCGTCAACGGCACGCTGGCGGTGATGGTGTCGTGCCCGCAGGCGACCTACGAGACCGTGCAACCGATCCTGAAGAATTTCGGCAAGCTGTTCTACACCGGCGACAAGCCCGGCGTGGCGCAGACGGCCAAGCTCGCCAACAATCTGATGGCGGCGGCGGCGCTGGTGATCACGTCGGAAGCCGTCGCCATGGGCGTCAAGGGCGGCGTCAACGCCAAGGTGTTGATCGACATCATCAACGCCAGCAGCGGCCGCAACAGCGCTTCCGAAGACAAATTCCCCCGCTCGGTGCTGCCGGGCACCTTCGATTTCGGCTTCACCACCGGCCTTTCCTACAAGGACGTCCGTCTCTGCGTGGACGAGGCCGAGGCCATGGGCGTGCCGATGGTCTGCGGCGCGGTGGTGCGGCAGATGCTGGCGATCACCAACGCCAAATACGGAGCCTCATCCGATTTCACCTCGATTGCCAAGGTGCTCGAGGAATGGGCCGCGGTCGAGATGCGCGGCTGAGCGCAAAGCCTTGGGAGAGCGACCTGCAATGACGAACGGCCCGACCGGATCCGGCAAGGTATCGCTCGCGCGTCAGATGGCGCGGAGCGCACTCGCCATGGATCTCGGCGATTTCGAGCCCGACGTCGTCGCCAAGGCCAAGCTCTGCCTGCTCGACTTCCTGTCCTGTGCTTTCGAGGCTGGCCATCATCCCTGGAGCCGTCAGGCGGTTCAAATCGCTCAGGACGGCGGCCGCGCAACCATCATCGGAACGTCGCAACTCTCCTCGCCGGCCGACGCGGCGTTCGCAAACGCCGTGATGGGCCACGGTCTCGTGCGGGAAGACATGCATGCCGCCAGCATCGCGCACCACGGCGTGGTGATCTGGCCGACATTGCTCGCGCTGTCTGAACAGGCGCCGCTGTCCGGCGCGAAGCTGCTCGCGGCCGCCATCATCGGCTATGAGACCGGCGCGCGGATCGGCCGCGCGCTCCTGACCTCGGATCTCGCTCGCCTCTATCGTCCGACCGGCCTCGTAGCCCCTCCGGGTGCAGCGCTCGCCGGAAGTTTCGCGCTCGGCCACTCCGAGGACCAGGCGACCAGCGCCATCGCGATCGCAGCCAACACGTCGAGCGGCCTCAACGAGTGGCCGCATGCCGGCGGCTCGGACATGTATTTTCATCCGGGCTTCGCCGCCAGCAACGCGATCAAGGCGGTCGGCCTCGCCGCAGCCGGCGCCTTCGGCTCCGAAACAATCCTCGAAGGCGAGGCCGGCCTGTTCGCCGCCTATCGCCGGCAGGCTGCGCCCGACGGCATCGCGCTGTTCCCGAACGGCGAATGCGAGATCATGGCCGTCTACAACAAGCCGGTCCCGGCCTGCAATTTCGCGCAGACCGCCGCCCAGGCCGCGCTCCGCGTCTCGCATGAGCTCGCCGGCACCGATGAGATCGACCGCATCGTCATTCGCGCTCCCGATGCCGCCGTGCGCTATCCCGGCTGCGATTCCATGGGACCTTACCGCAATGCTCTCCAGGCCAAGATGAGCATTCCCTTCAGCGTCGCGGCGACGCTGACGCGGGGCGAGATCGAGGAAGAGAACTACGCCGACCTCGGTGATGCCGACATCCTCCGCCTCGTCTCGGTCACGGACCTTGAGCGGGATCCCGGCTTCACCGCCGCGTTTCCCGGCAAGCAGGGCGCGGATGTAACCGTGCATCTGCGGAGCGGCCGGACCATCCGGCACGCTTTGCCCGACGTCATTGCCGCAACGCCTTCAGATATTCGCGCGCGCTTCCGCGCTGCCGCCAGCCGCATTCTCGGCGATGACCACGCGCACCGGCTCGAGCAGCTCATCGAGAGCAGCGAACGGCTCGGCAATGCCGGCGACATCGCAGCGCAATGCCGCCTGGATGCGGCGGAACGGGTTTTACGATCGGCATCATAAGAAATGCCGGAGAGTACGGGGGAAACATGGTCGATTTCGAGACCCGCTTAGGTTCGTCAGCCGCGCGGAGGCGAAGCTGATGGAAGGATTTCTGCAAGCGCTCGCCGCGGGCCTTCTGATCGGCGCCGTCTACGGCCTGATGTGCGTCGGGCTCGGCCTGATCTTCGGCGTCATGCGCGTCATCAACTTCGCCCATGGCGATTTCATGATGCTGGGCATGTACACGGCGTTCTATCTGTTCACCGCCGCCGGCGTTCAATCGTTCTTCGGCAATGCGGTCGGACCGTTCGTCGCCATTCTGCTGGCCGGCCCGGTGCTCGCCGTGTTCGGTTACTTCGTTCACCGGACATTGATCTCGCACGTTTCAGGGACGCGCACCGCTTCGCTCGAAGGCGAAGGCCACTACGCCCAGCTCATCCTGACGCTCGGCATCGCGCTGATCCTGCAGAACGGCGGTCTGCTCGTGTTCGGCTCGGTGCTGGCCTCGATCCGCACGCCGCTGTCGAGCTCGGCCTGGGAGCTCGGCCCCTTCTTCGACATGAGCATTTTCCTCAACAAGGCGCGCAGCATCGACATGGTCGTTTCGCTGATCATGATGATCCTGCTATCGCTGCTGATCACGCGAACCCGGATCGGCAAATCGCTGCGTGCCGCCGCGGATAATCCGACCGCCGCGACCTATATGGGCATCGACGTCGACCGCGCGCACCGCACCGCCTTCGCGCTCGGCTGCGGCATCACGGCGATCGCCGGCGGCCTGCTCGCCACCAACTATCCGTTCCACCCGTTCGTCGGCCTCGAATACGTCATCGTGATGTATGCGGGTGTCGTGCTCGGCGGGATGGGCAGCATCATCGGCGCGTTCTGGGGCGGCATGACCATCGGCCTCGTGCAGCAGATGTCGACGCTGATCCTGCCGACGCAGCTGCAGAACGCCGCGATCTTCGCCGTCTTCCTCCTCATTATCTTCTTCCGTCCGCAAGGATTCTTCGGACGAATGGTGGAGAGGACGTGACCATGCTCCGGATGCGCTCCTTTCTGCCTCCCCTGCTCTTCACCCTCGCCTATGCGGTCGTGTCGCTCGGTGTCACTAACTCCTACTACCAGCTGATCCTGACGCTGGTGCCGGTCTGGGCGGTGTTCGGCCTGTCGTGGAATCTGCTCAGCGGCTACACCGGACTGATCTCGTTCGGCCACGCCGCGTTCTTCGGCATCGGCGCCTATGCGACCGCGCTCGGGCAGATCTATTTCGACATCTCGCCCTGGCTGCTGATCCCGGTCGCGGCCATGCTCGGCGGCATCGCCGGCCTCCTGATCGGGTTTCCGACCTTCCGCCTGCAGGGCCATTATTTCGCCCTGGCGATGCTCGCCTACCCGCTCGCCATCCTCTACGTGTTCGAGTGGCTCGGCTTCCAGGAGGTGACACTTCCGATCAAGCGCGATGCGCCGATCGCCTATATGCAATTCGCCGATCCCCATTTCTACACCCTGTTGGGGCTCGCGCTCATGCTGGCCACCATCGTGCTGACGCAAGTGATCGAGCGCTCGCGTTTCGGCATGGCACTGCTCGCGATCAAGCAGAACGAGGCCGCAGCCGAGGCAGCCGGCATCAACACGCTCGCCTGGAAGCTGCGCGCGATCACGCTGAGCGGGGCCATTGCCGCCGCGATTGGCGGCTTCTACGCCCAGGTTCTTCTGGTTGTGACGCCGCAATCGGTGTTCGGCATGCTGGTGTCGGCCCAGGCGCTGACGGTCGCGATGTTCGGCGGCGTCGGCACGGTCTGGGGTCCGGTCATTGGTTCGGTGATCCTGATCCCGCTCGCCGAGATCCTCCATGCCGAGGCCGGCGACCGCTTCCCCGGCATCCAGGGCGTGATCTTCGGCTTTGCCATCGTCTGCGTCATCCTCCTGGCGCCCGAGGGCCTGTTCTGGAAGCTGCGCGATCTGCTGCGCAAACGTATCGCGCCCAAGGCGGCTGCGGCTGACGTTCCCGAAACAGCGGCCGCCAATGTCACTCCACTAAAGCCCGCCCCGCGCCAGCGGGCCACCACCGGCGAGGTCATGCTGGAAGTGAAGAACCTGTCCCGGTCCTTCGGCGGCCTCAAGGCCGTGCAGGACGTCAGCTTCAAGCTGCACCAGAACGAGATCCTCGGCATCATCGGCCCCAACGGCGCCGGTAAAACCACCCTGTTCAATCTCCTCAACGGCTTCCTGAAGCCGAGTGAGGGCGAGGTTCTGATCGACGGTCGCAACATGTCCGGCCAGCGGCCGCACGTGATCTGCGAGGCCGGGGTGGGGCGTACCTTCCAGGTCATGCGGCCATTCCTGCGCATGTCGATCCTCGACAATGTCGTGGTCGGTGCCTATGTGCGCGCGCGATCGGACGAGGAGGCACGCAAGCTTGCCGCGGACGCGGTCGCCCGTGTCGGGCTCTCCGCCGTCGCCGACCGTGTCGCCGGTGAGCTCTCGACCAAGGAATTGCGGCTGATGGAGCTGGCCCGCGCCATCGCCGGCCAGCCGCGCATCCTGCTGCTCGACGAGACGCTGGCAGGCCTCGGCCATGGCGAGGCCGACGAGGTCGTCGCCGTGATCCAGCAGCTCGCGCGCGACGGCACGACCATCGCGATCATCGAGCACACCATGCAGGCGATGGTCCGGCTGGTCGACAGGTTTCTCGTGCTCGACCACGGCGCCGTCATCACCGAAGGCCTGCCGGAGGTGGTGACGCGCGACAACCGCGTGATCGAGGCCTATCTCGGCAAGAAATGGGTGGGCCATGCTGCGAATTGAGGGATTGAGCGCGGGCTATTCGGCCAAGCCCGTCCTGAACGACATCTCAATCAATGTCGGCGCCGGCCAGTTCGTCGCCATCGTCGGCCCCAACGGCGCCGGCAAGACCACGCTGTTCAAGACCATCTCCGGCATCGTCAAGCCGAGCGGCGGGGCCGTCACCTTCGACGGCGTCGATCTGCTCGCAGTGCCCCCACCGCAACGCGCCCATCTCGGCATCGCCCACGTCCCCGAGGGTCGCCAGGTCTTCCCATCACTGACCGTGATGGAGAACCTGGAAATGGGCGCGATGACCGAGAGCGGCCGGCGCGACTGGCAGAGCAACATCGAGCGCATCTTCGAATGGCTGCCGGTGCTGAAGGAGCGCCGCAACCAGTTCGCGGGCACGATGTCCGGCGGCCAGCAGCAGATGCTCGCGATCGGCCGCGGCCTCGCCTCCTCGCCGAAGCTGTTGATGCTCGATGAGCCCTCGATGGGGCTGGCGCCCTCGACCGCCGACTTCATCTTCGAACGGCTGATCGATATTCGCCGCCAGTCCGGCCTGACCATGCTGCTGGTCGAGCAGCGCGTCGCTGAAGCGCTGGAATCGGCCGACCACGGCTACGTCCTCGAAGCCGGCCATGTCGTGCTCGAAGGCAATAACGACACGCTGCGCGCCGACGATCGCGTGCGTAAGGCCTATCTCGGCATGTGACCAACATAAGAACAAGGACCAGGGAGAAACAAAATGAACAAGACTTCAAAGGGACTGACGCGTCGCACCGTGCTGTCCGGCGCTGCCGCCGTCGGCCTCGCCGGCGTGGCGCACGCGCAGGCCCCGGCCGAGGTGAAGGTCGGACTGATCGTGCCGCTGTCGGGCATCTACACCCGTCCGGGCCAGGTGATGAAGATGGGCGCCGAGATGGGCATCGAGCACATCAACGCGCAAGGTGGTATCAAGGCGCTCGGCGGCGCCAAGCTGAAGCTGGTCGTGATCGACTGCGGCGACACCACCGAGAAGGCCAAGAACGCCGCGCAGCGCATGGTCGCGCAGGAGCCCGACCTGGTCGCCGCCACCGGCGCCTATCTCTCCTCCTTCACGCTCGCGGTGACCGAAGTGACCGAGCGGGCTGAATTGCCGGTGCTGACGCTGTCGTATTCGGACCTTCTGACCGACCGCGGCTTCAAATACATCTTCCAGACTGCGGCGACCGCGAGCCGCCAGTCCGAGCTCGGCCTGCCGACGCTGATGAAGCTTGCCGAGAATGCCTCGGGCAAGAGGCCGAAGACCGTGGCGATGCTGATGGACAACACCGCAACCTCGGTCGCGACCGCCAAGGCGCTGAAGGAAAGACTGTTCGCGCAGGAAGGCCTCCAGCTCGTGGTCGAGGAGGTCTGGACCCCGCCGCTGTCGGATGCGACGCCGCTGATCCAGAAGGTCCGCTCGGCCAAGCCCGATCTGCTGTTGTTCATGCCGAACGCGGTGTCGGACGCCAAGCTCGGGCTCGAGGAAGATCAGCGAGTTCGGCCTCGGCCAGGGCAAGATCCCGACCGTGTCCTTCAGCATCACCATCGCCGAGCCCGACATGCTGCAGAGCGTGAGCCCGGAGACCGTGCAGGGCATCATGACCATCGTCGCGAATTGGGGCTCGAAGGGTCACGAGGCGCTGATCGCCGAGCTGAAGGCCAAATACAAGGAGCCCTGGATGACGCAGAACGTCATCTCGACCTATGGCGACATGTGGCTGATGAAGGAAGCCCTGGAGAAGGCCGGCAAGGCCGACCGCAATGCGGTCGCGCAGGCCTTCCGCACCATGGATGCCGGCCCGTCGAAATACTATCCGGGCGGCCAGCTCAAGTTCGACGAGAAGGGCCGCAGGGTCGGCGCCGGCGTCGTCATCGTGCAATGGCAATCGGGCGTGCCGGTCACCGTCTATCCGCCCGAGCTCGCGCAGGCACAGCCGTTCTGGCCGAAGAAGTAACATCGCGCAATTTTCAGGGAGGAGGATTGTCATGACCAAGTCCAAGATCAGCCGGCGATTGCTGCTTGCCGGCGCGTCGGGCACGCTGATCGCATCCCGCGCCTGGGCGCAGCAACCTGCGGAGGTGAAGATCGGCCTGTTGGTGCCGATCTCCGGCATGTACGCGCGCCCGGGCACCGTGATGCGTCATGGCGCCGAGATGGCGGTCGAACACATCAACGCGCAAGGCGGCATCAAGGCGCTCGGGGGCGCCAAGCTGAAGCTTGTGGTGCTCGATTCCGGCGACTCGACCGAGAAGGCCAAGAACGCGGCCCAGCGCATGGTGGCGCAGGAGAGCGACCTTGTCGCGGCCAGTGGCGCCTATCTCTCCTCCTTCACGCTCGCGGTGACCGAGGTCACCGAGCGCGCCAACCTGCCCGTCCTCACTCTCTCCTACTCCGACCTGATCACGGATCGCGGCTTCAAATACGTGTTCCAGACCTCGGCCACGGCAGGGTCACAGGCGCGTCAGGCGTTGCCGCAGATCATCAAGCTGGCGGAGACGTCATCCGGCAAGCGGCCGAAGACGGTCGCGATCCTCACCGACAACACCGCGGCGTCCATCGCATCCGCAAAGTCGATGCGCGAGGGGTTGCTGGCAGAGAACCAGCTGCAGCTGATCGTCGACGAGACGTTCACGCCACCGCTCGCGGATGCGACGTCGCTGGTGCAGAAGATCCGCTCGGCGAAACCCGATCTGCTCTTCTTCCTGCCGACGGTGATCTCGGACGCCAAGCTGCTGCTCGAGAAGATGAACGAGTTCGGCCTCGGCCAAGGCAAGGTGCCGACGATCTCGTTCGGCATCGCCATCGCCGAGCCGGACATGCTGCAGACCGTGAGCCCCGAACTGCTCCAAGGCGTACTCACTTGCGTCGCCAGCTGGGGCGCCAAGGGCCACGAGGCCCTGATCGCCGAGTTGAAGACCCGCTACAAGGAGCCGTGGATGACGCAGAACGCGATCTCCACCTATGGCGACATGTGGGTGATCAAGGACGCGCTGGAGAAGGCCGGCAAGGCCGACCGCGTCGCCGTCGGCGAGGCGCTGCGCACCATGGATGCGGGCCCCTCGAAATATTACCCGCTGGGCGAGATCAAGTTCGACCAGAAGGGCCGCCGGGTTGGCGCCGGCATGACCATCGTCCAGTGGCAATCCGGCGTACCGGTGACGGTCTTCCCGCCCGAGCTCGCGCTGGCAAAACCGTTCTGGCCGAAGAGCTGACAACGCCCGAACGAGAAACGGAGAGCAGAATGGACAAGGCGACCTACGACCGCGGCCTCGAAATCCGCAAAAGCGTGCTCGGCAACGAGTTCGTTGACAAGGCGATCGCGTCCGCCGACGACTTCAACCGCCCGATGCAGGATCTCACCACCGAGTATTGCTGGGGCTATGTCTGGGGCCGCGAAGGGCTGACACGCAAGACGCGCAGCTTCCTCAATCTGGCGATGCTCTGCGCGCTCAACCGGCCTCATGAGCTGAAGACCCACGTCCGCGGTGCCCTCGCCAACGGCGCGACCAAAGAGGAGATCCGCGAGGTCTTCATGCAGGTCGCGATCTATTGCGGCGTGCCGGCCGGCGTGGACGCGTTCCGCAACGCGAAGGAAGTCTTCGCCGAGCTCGACAGGAAGTAACGGAGCACGGCGGCAATGAAGGGCAAATGGGCGCTCGTGACCGGTGCGACGGCAGGCCTTGGCCTCGCCGTGGCCGAGGGCCTGGCCGGCGCGGGCGCCAACATTGTCCTGCACGATCTCATCGCGCCCAAGCAGGCCGCGGACGACCTCCACGCCCGCTTCGGCGTCGAGGTCATCCCCGCTGCTGCCGACCTAGCCCGGCGCGATGCCATCGAGATCATGATGGCCGAGTTGCTCGGCTGCTGCGGCGCCATCGACATCCTCGTCAACAACGCGGTTGTCAGGCATTTCTCGGCCATCGAGCAGTTTCCGCCCGATCGCTGGGACCAGGCGCTCGCCGTGAATCTATCGGCGCCGTTCCACCTGATCCGCCTGGCGCTGCAGGCGATGAAGCAGCGCGGCTGGGGCCGGATCATCAACATGGGCTCGATCTATTCGAGCCGCGCGGTCGATGACCGCATCGACTACGTCACCACCAAGACTGCAATTCTCGGCCTGACGCGCGCGGTAGCTATCGAGACCGCCCGCAGCGGCATCACCTGCAACACGATCTGTCCAGGCACGCTGCCGACGCCAGCCATCCTGAACAAGATCGCAGCGATGGCGGAGACCAACGGCCGTCCGGTCGATGACGTGACCCGCGACTATCTCGGCGAGCGCCAGCCGACGCAGCGCTTCGTCGAGATAGATGCGGTCGCCGCTATGGTCGTCTTTCTCTGTGGTCCGGCCGCAAACGACATCACCGGCGCCAGCCTGCCCATCGACGGCGGCTGGTCCATCGCATGAGAGCATGAAATGGGAGTGTTGCAATGACTGAAGGATCGGGCCAGACCGTCGTCCTGACCGGCGCCGCCGGCGGCATGGGGCGCGCCATCACCAAGGCGCTGCTGGACAGCGGCCGCCGCGTCGTCCTGGTCGATCGCGACGCCAAGGCTCTTCAGGAGCTCGCGGCGACGGCAGGCAGCGCGGTGTTTCCGATCCAGCTCGACGTCAGCGATGCAAAGGCCGTGGACCGCCTGCCGGAGGCTATCCCGGCGCATTTCAAGCCGGTCGACGTTCTCATCAACAATGCCGGCCACGACATCGGCGGGCGGACGCGTTTCGACGTCGGCTCCGCGGATGACTGGTCCAACATCATCCAGACCAATCTGATCGGGCTGATGCGCGTCACCCGCGCGCTTCTCCCCGACATGGTCCGGCGCGACGCCGGGCATATCGTCAACATCAGCTCCATCAACGCCGTCCGTATAATCCCGGATATGGCCGCTTACAGCACCAGCAAGGCAGGCGTGCACATGTTCACCGAGACCCTCCGGGGCGAGCTGGCGGACACCGCGATCCGGGTCACCGAGCTCCAGCCCGGCCTGACCAGGACCAACATCATCTTGACCCGCTACCGCGGCGACAAGCAGAAGGAAAAGGACTATTTCGACCAGTTCAGGATGGCGCTCGAGCCGGCCGATATCGCCCGCTCGATCGTCTTTGCCCTCGACCAGCCCGCCCACGTTCAAATTGCCGAAATGATGATTCTGCCTGTAAACCGGTATTGAATCATTCCAACCAAGGCCCGGATATGGAAAGACGCCGCGAATTGCAGTCGACACTCCGCATCGATGACGTACCGACCGTCCGAGCGATGGTGGCGCAAAAGCTGCGCGGGGCGATCATGTCCGGCACGCTGAAACCGGGCCAGCGTCTGGTCGAGCGCGAGCTCTGCGAAATGATGGGTGTCAGCCGCCCCTCGATCCGCGAGGCGCTGCGTGCCCTCGAGGCCGACGGACTGGTCAATACGGTCCCTCACCGCGGCCCCGTGGTCTCCACGATCAGCTTGGAAGAGGCCCGGCAGCTGTATGCGGCGCGCGCGGTGCTCGAAGGCTTCGCCGGCCGTGAATGCGCGAGGCTTCACGACCCGGAAGTGGCTCGCCGGATCGGAGAAGCCGTGACGCGGCTGAAGGCAGCCGCAGCCAAGCAGGACCTCGTCGGATGCCTGGAGGCCAAGACCGACTTCTACGCCGCTCTGATCGGTGGCTGCCGCAACGCGTTCATCGAGCGCATGCTCAAGCCGCTGCACGACCGGATCCAGCTGTTGCGGATCACCTCGATGTCGCAGCCGAAGCGGATCAACAAGAGTTTGCGCGAGGTAACCGCCATCTGGCGCGCGATCCAGAACGGCGATGCGGACCTCGCCGAGCGCTGCTGCGTCGACCACATCAATGCGGCTGCGGTGGCCGCGCTCGACATGATCGAAAAATCGTCGGCAGCCAAGGAGGCGGCGCCTTCCGACGACTAAAACATTGCCGCCAGGGAGTGTTCGATGACGTATCTCGTGCGGTCGCTGATCCTGTTTGTCCTACTCTATCCCTGCGGCGCAGCCATTGCGGAAGACTACCCCACCCGCCCGGTCACAATGATAGTGCCGTTCTCAGCCGGCGGACCCGGCGACGTGATCGCACGCATCCTCGGCGGTGCGATGAGCGCAACGCTGAAACAGTCGGTCGTGATCGAAAACGTCGTCGGCGCCGGCGGCACGCTCGGCACCAACCGTGTCGCCAAGGCTGCCCCCGACGGCTACACGCTGCTGCTGATGCATGTCGGCCAGGCCACAGCACCGGCCCTCTACGCCAAGCTGCCGTTCGATCCGGTCGGCGATTTCGCCCCGATCGGGCTCGTGACCGACGTCCCGATGATCCTCGTGGCGCGGCCGAACTTTCCAGCCAAGGATCTCCGCGATCTGGTAGCCACCATTCGCAATGCCGGCGACAAGATCACCTTCGGCAATGTCGGTCTCGGCTCGGCCTCACAGCTCTGCGGCCTGATGTTCATGAGCACCACCGATACCAAGCTCACCCCGATCTACTACAAGGGCGGCGGGCCGGCACTGAACGATGTCATCGCCGGCCATATCGACGTCTATTGCGATCCCGCCACCGGACCGACGCCTTACATCCAGTCGAAGACGATCAAGGGCTACGCCATCACCAGCAAGACGCGTGTTGCGGCACTGCCCGACGTGCCGACCTCGTCCGAGGCCGGTGTTCCCGAATTCAATGTCACGACCTGGTACGGCCTCTACGCGCCACACGGCACGCCGAAGCCCGTCGTCGATCGTCTGGTGAGTTCGCTCCAGACGGCCTTGAAAGATCCGGCCCTTGTCAGCCGCTTTGCCGACCTCAGCATGACCCCAGTCGAGCAAGAGCGCGCCACGCCAGATGCGCTCGAGGCCTTCTTGAGGTCCGAGATTGGCAAGTGGAGACGAATTATCAAGGCCGCTGGAATCGAACCGCAGTAAAGGTCAGCGAACGATGCGGCTAGTCCGGCAAACCGCCCGAGTAGAGGGAAACCGCAATGCAGAATCATGCAAGATCCAATGATCGAGCCATCAGCTTTAAGATTGCACTGAAGAAGCAGCGTCGATCGCCAATGCGCGCGGCCGAGGGAAGCTGCATCCTGCTGCAGCAGAGTTCGTCCAACCCGTCAATACAGGTGAGCCTCCAGCCCACGTTCGACGCAGTCGCACGCGCAACTCTCTAACGGGCTGCTGACATCCTTATGTTCCCGTCTTGATTCTCCGGTCGGCGGGCTCAGCCGGCGAAGAGATCCATCGGATGCCCTGCCGCTTCCTTGCGGCAGGTGCACTCGGCCGCGATTGCGAGCGTGTCGCCATGGGTGACGGAGAACGGACCGTCGCTGGCCGCGACCGGCTTGTCGTTGACAGGCGTGATCGTCAGCGTGAAGACGTCGCTGGCCGTGAGTGCGCCGTCGGTCGCGGTGACCATGATGTCGATGGCGCCGTTGAAATTGAGCGGCGGCGTGCCGGTAAACCTGGCGCCGGTCAGCGTCACCCAGGACGGCAGCGGACTGCCATCCGCCAGCGTCGCCGAATAGGTCAAGGCATTGCCGACATGATCGGCGAGGGCCGGCGCGTTCTCGACGGTACAGCGGGATTTTGGTGGTGGACGCGGGACACGAGCAGCAGCGGACCGTCGTGGCGGTCCAGGCGCAGGCAGTGAAGCTCCATCTGGTCTCGACCTTCCGGATGAACCACCCAACCGATCGTCGACCACATCAGCCTCAGTTCAGGCTGCGTGTGAGCAGCTGCAGCACGATCGCAAACAATTCGCTCTGCGAGGAGATGCCGAGCCGCTGATAGGCGCGCTTGCGATAGGTCAGCGTCGAATGCAAGCTGATGCCTAGCGCCTGCGAGATCGCCTCCGAGCTGAAGCCCACGAGGATGCGCTGGCAGACTTGCTGCTCGCGCGGCGTGAGACTGGCGAGTGGCGCGCGGGTCGCAAACAGTTCGGCAAGAGACCGCTCGGGCGTCGCCCTCTCCTGAAAATGGCGGGCGACGCTCGCGCTGATGGCCGGTGCGATCGCCTGAAGCCGTTCGCGTTGCGCAACGTTGAAGCGGCCCTGGGCGGCGATGCGATAGAAATTGACATAGAAGCAGGTGTCGCCGGCCCAGATCGCGGTGGCGCATTTGTCGACGATGCCGGAATCGTGGAAGAAGATCTTTCGGTAGCGCGTACCGTACATGCGCGGCGCGAACGCGGGCAACATGATGGGCCCGCCGCCCTCGCCGTCGAACAGCACATCGCGATTGGGGTCGGATTCGTGGAACTGGCCGGCATAGGCCGCGCCGAGATCACCGCCGATCGGAATGTTGCCGGCATCGAGCAGGCAGGTCGCGGCGCCGGCGCGTTTCAGCGCGAACACCATGCAATGGCCGACACCGGCGTGGCGGCGCAGCGTGTCGATGAGGATGTTCGGAAAATCGGGGCGACCGATGGCGAGCACTGCGGGCGTGACATCGCCCGCTACCGGAACTGCGGGCACGGCCTGAGACCGCATCGTTTCCTCCGAAAGAACTTGTTCTGCCAGAGGATAGCAGCAAGGGAGTTTC
This sequence comes from Bradyrhizobium dasycarpum, assembly GCF_042019905.1. NCBI lineage: Bacteria > Pseudomonadati > Pseudomonadota > Alphaproteobacteria > Hyphomicrobiales > Nitrobacteraceae > Bradyrhizobium > Bradyrhizobium dasycarpum. Next base: position 6,150,334 of record NZ_CP169574.1, on the reverse strand, counting down.
GACGGAAGTCGGAGCGACAAGCGAATTCAAGTCCTCTCCGCAATCTGAGTCAGTTGAGCTCACAGGCGCAGGTCGTAACCGCCATGGCACGGTCAAATGCACAGCACCTGCCGCGTTGCGTTGAGACGTCAAATGCTCCCCGCGAACGGCGCCGGGAGCAAATGTTCCGCTCCGGCGGGAGGAACGATCGCATCAGCCCCGTTTTATCGCTCTGGATTTCAGAGATTTCATCGCCGGTTTGCAGTAACCGGACCGCTATCGGATCGGCAAATGCGCATCCTTCTCGTCGGTGGCACTGGGCTTATTGGATCGGCGATTCGCGCCAGGCTGACCGCCGAGGGGCATGACTGCATCTTGGTGTCGCGCCATGCGACGGCACGCGATCGGCGTCACATCAATCTCGATCTCGCCCGGGCCACTGATGCGTCCACGTGGAAAAATCATCTCGCCGGCGTCGACGCCGTGATCAACGCGGCGGGTGCGCTGCAGGGACAGGACATGCAAGGTGTTCATGTCGCCGGCAGCGCGGCGCTCTACGCGGCCTGCGAAAGCGCGGGTGTCCGTCGGGTCATCCTGTTCTCGGCGATCGGCAGCAATGTCGATGCGCTCAGCGATTATTCGCGCAGCAAGCGGGAGGGCGAAGCCGCCTTGATGGCGCGGGACCTCGATTGGGTGGTGCTGCGGCCTTCGGTCGTGGTCGGCCGCTCCGCCTATGGCGGCAGCGCGCTGTTGCGAGGTCTGGCGGCGCTGCCGATCCTGCCCGTCATGCCCGACACGGCAGCCATTCAACCGGTCCATCTCGACGACGTCGTCGAGACGGTGCTGTTCTTCCTTCGGCCGGACGCTCCCTCCCGGGTCGCGCTCGATCTCGCCGGTCCGGAGCGGATGGACTTCAGCGACGCCGTCGCGCTGTTTCGTTCCTGGCTGCGCTGGCGGCCGGCTTACCGCCTGCGCCTAGCGTCCTGGGCGGCTTCGGCGGCTTATCGCGCCGGCGACATCGCGCAGATGCTGGGGTGGGCAACACCCATCAACTCGACCGCGCAGGCGGAAATGCGGCGCGGCGCGACCGGCGATCCCGGACTGTGGCGTCAGGTCACCGGCCTAAGGCCGCGCGATCTCGGCGCCGCGCTCGCACGTGAGCCCGCCTCCGTGCAGGAACGCTGGTTCGCTCGGCTGTATGCGCTCAAGCCGCTGATCTTCGGCGTCTTCGGCGCGTTCTGGCTCGCCACCGGCATCATCTCACTGAGCGCCGGCTGGAATATCGGCATGTCGTTGCTGCGAGAAGGCGGGCTGCAAGAGAACATCGCGGCGCTCACCGTCACCGCAGGCGCGCTGGCGGACATCGCGATCGGCCTCGCCATTCTCTGGCGACCGCTGAGCCGCTACGGGTTGTGGGCAGCACTGATCATCTCCCTCACCTATGCCGTGATCGGCACCCTTCTGGTGCCGCGTCTGTGGGCCGATCCGCTCGGTCCGATGCTGAAGATCTGGCCGGTGATCATGCTCAACCTGGTGGCAATGGCGATCCGGGAGGATCGTTGATGCTCTATTTCCTCGTGAAGATGCTGCACATCATCGGTGCTGCGGTCCTGCTCGGCACCGGTGCCGGTATCGCCTTCTTCATGCTGGTGGCGCATCTGCGCGGCGATCCGCGCGAGATCGCGGGGGTGGCGCGAACGGTGGTGCTGGCCGACTTCCTGTTCACGGCGAGTGCCGTAATCCTGCAGCCGATCACCGGCACATGGCTCGCCTGGTCGAGCGGGTACTCCCTTGGCGACGGATGGGTTGCTGCGTCCATCGTACTTTATCTGGTGACCGGTGCATTCTGGCTTCCGGTGGTGTGGATGCAGATGCAAATGCGCGATCTTGCCGTTGCAGCGGTCGCGAACCACACCGAGCTGCCTGGCAGGTATCACCAACTCTTCCGCTGGTGGTTTGCCTTCGGATTCCCGGCATTCGCGGCCGTGCTGGTCATCTTCTGGCTGATGATCACCCGCCCGGCCATTCCATACTGGGATTGAAGCCAAGCGCCTCTTGGATTAGGGCCGGAGTTAAAAATGCCCAGGACGAGACGAAATCACGAGGCCCTTAGCTTGGTTCCAGCAAAGGATGGGACGAGACTGAAGCTCGGGGGCAACTGGACCGCGATCGACGTGCCTGAAGGGGGCCGATGGCGGATCAAGCTCTTATTCGCGAGCGCACCTCCCCAGCGCCCCGTCCAGTGAGCAGCCCTCTTTCCAGACAATGACCCGCTTTAGGTCCAAATTTGAGAGGCGAGAATGCGGCTGGCAACCAGGGTTGTGGGCATACTGACGGCTGGGCTGTTCCTCAGCACGATTAATTCAGAGGCGAGGGACGATGGTCGCTATGCAAATTCGAGTCTGAAGCCATGGTTTGAGAGCCTGCGGAGCCAGCGAGGCGAACAATGTTGCTCAGATGCCGATGGCAGAGCTCTTGCAGATGTAGATTGGGAGACCAAGAACGGCCACTATCGCGTTCGCATCGAAGACGAATGGATCGACGTGCCAGATGAAACCGTTATCACGGAGCCAAACAAGTTTGGCCGTGCGATGCTTTGGCCATTCTATCTCGATGGTCATCCGACGGTCCGATGCTTTATGCCGGGCAGTATGACTTAGACCCCGGCACGCGAACGCACATCAGCAATCAGGCGGCATCTTCGCGGAGTGAACTCACCCTATCCCGCCGTCCTCGCCGGCGCGACGTTGATGGCGAGCTTGCCGTAGCGGTCGGTGAAGGCTTGCGTGTCGATCTCTTCCAACTCGATCTCGCCGCTCATCACGCCCCGTTTCCACTCGGCCTGCGCCGGATCGTTCTGAAACTCCGGCATCACCTCGCGGCCGAACAGCTCGAGCGATTCGCAGATATGCTCATGGCTGTTCTTGCCGGCCTGGTTGAGCAGGATGACCTGGTCGATGTGCGAGGACTGGAAGCGTTTCAGCTTCTTGCGGATCGTCTCCGGCGAGCCGATCAGGCCGCCGCGCAACGCCGCCTCCTGCGCCTCGGGATTGTCGCGTTTCCACTTGTTGTACTCGTCCCACATGTTGACGGTGTAGGGCGCGGGCCGCTGGCGGTTCTGCGAGGCGCCGTAGAAGCGCAGCGCGAACTGGAAGAAGGTGGCGCCGTCCGCGCGCGCCCGCGCCTCCTCGTCGGTCTTGGCGCACATGAAGAACGAGACCAGCGCCATGTTGGGGTTGATCTGATAGTCCGCGAGCTTGTGCAGCCGCTTGGTCATCGCGTTGTAATAGGCATGCACCCAGGCGTGGGCGGCGTCGGCGCTGACGAACTGAAAGCCGAGCGCGCCGAAGCCGTGGCGGCCGGCGCGTTCGATTGTCGGCAGCTGCGAGCAGGCCATCCACAGCGGCGGGTGCGGCTTCTGCACCGGCTTGGGCACGACGTTGCGCAAGGGGATGTCGAAATACTTGCCGTGGTGCTCGCTGCCGGCGTCCTTGAACATCGGGAAGATCGCGGCAACGGCCTCCTCGAACACCTCCTTCTTGGTCTCCATGTCGCGGCCGAACGGCGTCAGCTCGGTGATGGACGCGCTCTCGCCCATGCCGAACTCGCAACGGCCGTTCGAGAGCAGATCGAGCACGGCAACGCGCTCGGCGATGCGCGCCGGATGGTTGGTGGTGAGCTGGAGGATGCCGTGGCCGAGCCGGATGTTCCTGGTGCGCTGGCTCGCCGCGGCGAGAAAGGATTCCGGCGAAGGCGAGTGCGAATATTCCTCGAGGAAGTGATGCTCGACCACCCAGGCATGGTCGTAGCCGAGCCTGTCGGCGAGCTCCATCTGCGTCAGCGCGTTCTGATAGAGCCTGAGCTCGTCGCCGCTCACCCAGGGCCGCGGCAATTGCAGCTCGTAGAAGATGCCGAACTTCATGGCGTCGCTCTCCCGCTACTGTCTTGTTGTTGCGGGCATTGTATTGAGCGAGGCGGTCCTGTCCACCACGGCCGTCAATTCCGCGGCGTGGAAGGACAGGGATCGCGCGCCGGGGCGCGGCCTCAGATCAGGTGCAGACGCTCGGTGCCGATCTTGGGCTGGCCGAGCAGAGCCGCAAGCGCCGCGATCGCGTCCTGGTGCGGCTCCGGCATTGCCACGACCGTCCTGAAGTATTCGCCGCAGAAATCGGTCCAGGCCTCGAGGTTGCTGCGGGGAACGCCGATCACCAGGCTCTTGCCGGACTCGATGCAATGGGCAATCAGGTCGCGCAAGCCACCGCCTTCCGCCTCGGCCTTGCCGAACTTGTTGAGAAAGACGATCTCAGCGTGGGCGAGCTGGGCTTCGACCAATTGCGCCGCTTCGAGCAGGCGCGGCGTGGAGAGACGGCAGGAGGTCGCGCCGGCGCCGAGATCCTCCGAGATCGAGATCGACCGGCCGGTGGCGAGCTCGTGCAGAACCATGTCGCAGCGTGTGCGTCCCGGCTGGGGCACGTCCTCCTGGATCAGGCCGGCCAGGCTCCTGCCCGAGCGGCGAAGCTCGGCGACGAGACCTGTGAACCAACGGTTCACGGCGGGACCCGAGTCATAGACCAGGGCAACGCTGAGCGCGGCGGAAGGCCTTGCCGCGCTGTCCGCCGTATCGCGGGATTGCTGAAGCATGTCCATCACCTCGCCGCCTTTGCCTTGGCGACGTCGGCATCCTGCAGGAAGTCAATCATCCGCTGCATGGGGCTGACCTCGTCGATATGGTCGAGCATGTCGCGATACCCCTCCTGCGCCTTGGGCGGCAGCTTATGCGCGATGCCCTGATGGCAATCGATGCAGGTCTTGCCTTGCGCGAACGCGGTCTGGTGCAGCTTGGAGGCGCGCGGCTCCTGGACCGCATATTCCATGTGATCGAACTTGTGGCAGTTGCGGCACTCTCGCGAGTCGGTGGTCTTCATGGCGCGCCAGACGTTCTTGGCAAGGTCGATACGGTGCGCGTTGAACTTCTCGGGCGTGTCGATGGTGCCGAGGATCTTGTGCAGCACCTCGTTCGAGGCCTGGATCTTGCGGACCACCTTATGTCCCCATTCCTTCGGCACGTGGCAATCCGGACAGCTGGCGCGGACGCCGGTGCGGTTGGAATAGTGCACGGTGTTGCGATACTCGAGATAGACGTTCTCCTTCATCTCGTGGCAGGAGATGCAGAACTGTTCAGTGTTCGTCATCTCCATCGCCCAGTTGAAGCCGCCCCAGAACAGCACGCCGGCGCCGAATCCGACGACGACGATCAGTCCCCAAGCATAGCGCGCGGTCGGCGAGAAGAACCATCGCCATAGTCGCTTCAGGCGACCCGGCCGCTCGGCTGCCATGGCGGCAGAAGTGCTGGTGTCCTGCATGTCCCCCTCACTTCGCCTGTGTCGCGTTCTTGAAGATGTTGCCGACCAGCGGCTTCGCATCGGCCTGCGGCACGTGGCATTGCTGGCAGAAATAGCGCGTGCCCGCGACCTTATCGAGCCGCACGCCCTGGCGGTCGACGTAGTGCGTCTCGGAGATCTTCGGCGCGTTCACGCGCGTGTTGCCGGGCCAGTCGTGGCAGCCCATGCACGCGTTGTTCTCCGTGGTGATCTGGTAGCCGTCGACCTTGTGAGGGATCAGCGGCGGCTGCTGGCGATAGGCGCGCTCGAAGCCGCTCGCCGGCACCGATTGCTTCGTCACCTCGGGCGGCGGCGACATCTCGGTCAACGGCGCCTCGCGCAGCGCCTTGTGCTGCCTGGCCTCCTGCGCCAGCGGCCCCGACGCCGCGAACGGGACGACAAGCGCGACGGTCACGGCCGCCGCCGCAATCAACGGAATCAGTCGAACAAACGTCATGGGAGGTCCCTTTCAAGGACGGCCGGCTGGGAAGAGACGACGCGTGCCATTGGCGATGGCGCGGTCATGGAGGGGTCGGGACGCACCGCATGGCGGCCGCGCAGACCGAGATGGAAGACCTGCTTGGAGCAGACGTCGATGCAGGCGCCGCAGACCGTGCAGTCGCCCGCGGTGATGACAGGCGTGGCGCCGCTCCGCTCGCCCCTGAGCGCGGGGCTGATGACGTGCGGCTCCGGGCAGACCGCGAAGCAGTCCATGCAGTCGTTGCAGGCGGCGCGGTTGTCGGCGGTGACGCGCAGCAGCGCGACCTTGCCGATCTGGCCGTAGAAGGCGCCGACCGGGCAGAGATGGCCGCACCAGCCGTGCCTGGCGACCAGGAGGTCGAACACGAAGATCGCCGCGGTGCCGCCGGCGCCGAACCAGAGGCCGAACACCAGCGCGCGATGCAGCGCCGTCACCGGGTTGATCAGCTCCCAGGCGATCGAGCCCGACAGCACTGCTGCCGCGAGCACCGCGCCGACGAAATAGAGCCTGAGCTCCGGACGGATTTTGGCGGTGAAGGTGATGTTGAGCCGCCGCCGCAGCCAGGCTGCGAGATCGGTCGCCGGATTGATCGGGCAGACCCACGAGCAATAGGTCCGGCCGCCGAACAGGAGATACGCGGCGAGCACGATGACCGCGCCGATCAGCGACAGACCCTCGGGCCAATGGCGCGCCGCGAGCGACTGCAGCAGGACGAACGGATCGGTCAGCGGCAGCACGCCGAGTGTCATGGACGAAGCCAGCGTACCCTTGGCGATCCAGACGCCCAGAAGCGGCCCCGACAGGAACAGCGCGAGGAAGAGCAGCTGGCTGGTCCGGCGCAACACCAGAAACCGCGAGGCAGCCCACAGCCCCTTCTGCGCCCGCGCTTCGACATAGGGCCTGGCGTTCGCGGTCATGGCGTGCCCCCCTCGGGTCTGCGCACCGGCAGCTTGAGCGGCGCGTCGACCAGGGCTCCGCCAGCCCTGGTCTTCTCTTCCCAGCCGCGCTTGTAATGCTCGTCCTGCTTCAGCGCGGCGACCTCGATCGGCAGCACCTTGATCGCGGACTCGGTCAGCACGCAGGACTTCTCGCACTTGCCGCAGCCGGTGCAGTGCTCGGCGTGGACGACGGGCTCGAAGATCGCATGCTTGGTGGTGCGGGCATTGTGGGAGACTTCGAGCGTGATCGCCTTGTCGATGGCCGGACAGACCCGATAGCAGACGTCGCAGCGCAACCCCTGCAGATTGAGGCAGGTCTCGCGGCTGGTGATCACCGCGACGCCCATCTTGGCCTTGGCGATGTCCGTCAGCGCATGCTGCAGGGCGCCGGTCGGGCAGGCCTTGACGCACGGAATGGTGTCGCACATTTCGCAGGGAACGTTGCGCGCCTGGAAGAATGGCGTGCCCAAGGCGGGGCCGTCGGCCCAGTCCGCAAGCTTCAGGGTGTCGTAGGGACAGTCGCGGACGCAAAGGCCGCAACGGACGCAGGCCGCCAGGAAATCCTTCTCGGGCAACGCGCCCGGAGGCCGTAGCGCCTGCGCGGGCTTGGCCCGCGAGGACACGCCGAACGCCGTCAGCATCGTCGCGGCGACGGCTGCGCCGCCGCCGAAACGCGTCATATCCTGCAGCGCCTTGCGGCGGCGCGGATCGCGCGGGATGCCTGAGCTGGAATCCGACATGGCTCGTCCATCAGGCCGACGTCACGCGGCAGGCGCACTTCTTGAAGTCGGTCTCCTTCGAGATCGGACAGGTCGCATCGAGCGTGAGCTGGTTGGCGAGCTGGCTTTCGTCGAAGAACGGGAAGTAGACGAGGCCGCGCGGGGGCTTGTTGCGGCCCTTGGTCTCGACCCGCGTCACCACCTCGCCGCGGCGGGTCTGGATCTTCACCGGCTGTCCGCGCAGCAGCTTGCGCTCGGCGGCATCATCCGGATGCATGAACAATGTCGCGGCCGGCACGGCACGATGCAGCTCAGGCACGCGGCGCGTCATCGAGCCGGAATGCCAGTGCTCCAGCACACGGCCGGTGCACAGCCACAGATCGAACTCCTTGTCCGGCGTTTCGGCCGCCGGCTCGAACGGACAGAAGATGATGCGCGCCTTCTTGTCCGGCTTGCCGTAGAACGAGACACCCTCGCCCGGCTTGACGTAGGGATCGTAGCCCTCGCGGAAGCGCCAGAGCGTCTCCTTGTTGTTGACGACGGGCCAGCGCAGGCCGCGCGCCTGGTGATATTGCTCGAAGTCCGCCAGATCGTGGCCGTGGCCGCGGCCGAACTTGGCATACTCCTCGAACAGGCCCTTCTGCACGTAGAAGCCGAACGCCGCGCTCTCGGAATTGTCAAAGCCCTTCTGGCATTCGGTGATCGCAAACTTGTTCACCTCGCCGTTGGCGTAGAGCACGTCGAACAGGGTCTTGCCGCGCAGCTCCGGCTTCTTGGCGATCAACTCCTCCGGCCAGACCTCCTCGATCTTGAAGTACTTGGAGAACTCCATCAGCTGCCAGAGGTCCGAGCGCGCCTCGCCGGGCGCCTTGACCTGCTGGCGCCAGAACTGGGTACGCCGCTCGGCATTGCCATAGGCGCCCTCCTTCTCCATCCACATCGCCGTCGGCAGTATGAGGTCCGCGGCCAGCGTCGTCACTGTCGGATAGGGATCGGAGACGACGACGAAGGCAGCCGGATTGCGATAGCCGGGATAGCCCTCCTCGTTCATGTTCGGGGCCGTCTGCATGTTGTTGTTGCACTGGACCCAATAGGCGTTCAGCTTGCCGTCCCTCAGCATCCGGTTCTGCAGCACGGCATGATAGCCGACGTTGCCGGGGATGGTGCCTTCGGGCACCTGCCACAGCTTCTCGGTCGCTTCGCGATGCTTCGGGTTGGTGACGACCATGTCGGCCGGCAGGCGATGGGAGAACGTGCCGACCTCGCGGGCGGTGCCGCAGGCAGAAGGCTGGCCGGTCAGCGAGAACGGGCCGCTGCCCGGCTCGGAGATCTTTCCCGTCAACAGGTGCACGTTGTAGATCATGTTGTTGACCCACGTACCGCGCGCGTGCTGGTTGAAGCCCATCGTCCAGTAGGAGATGATCTTCTTCTTGGGGTCGGCGTAGAGCTTGGCGAGCCGCTCGAGATCTCCTTCGGCACGCCGGATGCCTTGTGGGCGTAGTCGAGCGTGTAGGGCTCGAGCAGCTTCTTGTATTCCTCGAAGCCGATCTTGTCCTTGAAGCCGGCCGGATCGAGCGCGCCGTCCTTGCCGGCCTTGTGCGAGGCGTTGACCGCCTTGACCTCGAGCGTATGCGTCGGCCGCAAGCCGTAGCCGATGTCGGTCACCGTCGAGGCGAACTCGACGTGCTTCTCGACGAAGTCCTTGTTCATCGCGCCGGAATTGACGATGTAATTCTGAATGTAGTTGAGGATCGCCATATCGCTCTGCGGCGTGAACACCAGCGGATTGTCGGCGAGCTCGAACGAGCGGTGCTCGAAGGTGGAGAGCACGTGAACTTCACAGCCCTCATGCGTCAGGCGGCGGTCGGTGAGGCGCGACCACAGGATCGGGTGCATCTCCGCCATGTTCGAGCCCCAGAGCACGAACGCATCGGTCTGCTCGATGTCGTCGTAGCAGCCCATCGGCTCGTCGATGCCGAAGGTGCGCATGAAGCCCGCGACCGCCGATGCCATGCAGTGACGCGCATTCGGGTCGAGGTTGTTGCTGCGGAAGCCGGCCTTGTACAGCTTGGCGGCGGCGTAGCCTTCCCAGATGGTCCACTGGCCCGAGCCGAACATGCCGACGGTCGACGGACCGCCCGCCTTCAGCGCCGCCTTCCATTTCTCGGCCATCAGCTTGAAGGCATCGTCCCAGGAGATCGGCGCGAACTCGCCGTTCTTGTCGAACTTGCCGTTCTTCATGCGCAGCATCGGCTGGGTCAGCCGGTCCTCGCCGTACATGATCTTGGACAGGAAGTAGCCCTTGATGCAGTTGAGGCCGCGATTGACCGGCGCATCGGGATCGCCCTGGGTCGCCACGACCTTGCCGTTCTTGGTGCCGACGATCACGCCGCAGCCGGTGCCGCAGAAGCGGCACACGCCCTTGTCCCAGCGGATGCCGTCGGTCTTGCCAGGCTGCGCGCTCGCCGCCTCCGGCAGCGTCACGCCGATGGTCGAGGCCGCAGCAACCGCTGCCGCCGCCTTCAGCGCATCGCGGCGCGTCGCCGTAGCTTCGTTCCCGTTCGTCAGTTTCGTACCCATCGTCGGTCTCTCCGGCTCAACGAATCTCAAATTGCGGAAGCGCGCACATGCGCGCCGGAATTCTGGCAGGCGCCGCCGCAGCACGCGGCTTCCCCGGTATCGACAGCGCTCTCGTCGTCGTGCGTGTCGAATGCGTGAAAGATCAGCGAGGCGCTGACCACGCCGGGCAGGCGATGCATGGCGGCGATCTGGTCGATCGCCAGCGAGGCCGGCGTATCGATGACGGTCAGCGCGAGCCTGTTGTCGCCGGACGCAGCCTCCAGCTCGACGCCGGGCAGCGCCAGAATCCGGTCGGTCAGATCCCGCTCCGCATCCGGTGCGAGATAGACGGCAACGCCGCAGATGTTGGTGGCTTCAGCCATTGTGCACGACCAGGTTTGCAAATTCGGATACGAGCGCGATGCGGTCCCGCGGCGCGAGTGCGATGGCTTCGACCGGGCAGACCGGGATGCAATCGCCGCAGCCGGTGCAGGCCGCAGCATCGATCACGGCGCCCAGCTTCTCGCGCCCGAGAATGCGGATGGCGGAATGCTCACAGGCTTCGACGCAACGGCGACAGACCACGCCATGCCGTTCGACGCAGGCGTTCGCGCTGGAGACGGTCGCCACCTGTTCGGGACGCGTCTCGTCCAGGCGCGGCGCATGCGCGTCGCGGCCGGATGCGAAAGGCAGAACGGCAGAGAATAGTGAGCGTCGTGACATTGGTCTCGGCATATCCGAATCCCCACGGGCAGAGCCGTGTTCAGGAATTGTCCAGGAGAATGCGCCCCATCGGGCACATCTCGGTCGACGCCGTTGTCACCGCTGCGGACCATAGGTTCCGGCGGTCCAGATCGCATTGCGCTAGATCAACCGGCGAAGCCGACCCGCGCCAGCAGCGATCGACCCGCACGGCCGTCGCGGCCTGAAATTGCGTCAATCGATCAAGGCGTTTACCTGGCCTTCATGTTTGAGCCGACCAAGTCGGTTCAGGCGGGTGGGAAATCAGCCGACAGCGGCGTTGGCGGTCTCGATCTCCGGTGTCGCATCCGCCTTGAATGGACGGGTCGAATGGTTACTTTGGAGGGCGGCAGATCGCCGCGCGTCGCCCTCTTTCAAGACAGCAATGCCAACTTTCACCCCGCATCAGGACGCCGCGCTCAAAGCCGTCGGCGACTGGCTCAAAGCAAAACCCGGCCGTAGCGGCACGCCGCAGGTATTCCGCCTGTTCGGCTTCGCCGGCACCGGCAAGACGACGCTGGCCCGGCACATCGCCGACGGCGTCGACGGCGATGTGAAGTTCGCCGCGTTCACCGGCAAGGCCGCCCTCGTCATGCGCAACAAGGGTTGCGACGACGCCTCCACCATCCACTCGCTGATCTACCGCGCCCGCGAATCCGGCGAGGAGCAGCCGAGCTTCGAATTGTGGGACGACGCGCCCGCCTCGAAGGCGAAGCTGATCGTGATCGACGAATGCTCGATGGTCGACGCCGAATTGGGGCGCGACCTGATGTCGTTCGACTGCCCGCTGCTGGTGCTGGGCGATCCCGCGCAGCTGCCGCCGATCCAGGGCGGCGGATTCTTCACCAACACCTCACCGGATGCAATGCTGACCGAGGTGCACCGCCAGGCCCAGGACGATCCGATCGTGCGGATGTCGATGGACGTGCGCGAAGGCCGCGAGCTCGACATCGGCCGCTATGGCGAGAGCGAGGTGGTCTCGCGCAAGGAGCTCGACCCCGATAGGGTCATGGCCGCCGACCAGGTCCTGGTCGGCCGCAACAACACCCGCCGCGCGTACAACATGCGAGTGCGTCAGCGCCAGAACATCGAGGACGTCTTTCCGGTCGCCGGCGACAAGCTGGTGTGCCTGCGCAACAACCGCAAGAAGGGCCTGTTCAACGGCGGCCTGTGGCGGGTGAAATCGCGCAACACCTCGCGCTCGAAGTCCCGCATTCTTTCGATGCGGCTGTCGCCGGACGAGGATTTCGGCCACAAGGTGACGAAGGTCTCGGTGCGCGCCGATTGCTTCGAGGGCGGCGTCGAGCAGATCGCCTGGGAGCAGCGCAAGCCCTATGACGAGTTCGACTACGGCTATGTGCTCACCGTGCACAAGTCGCAGGGCTCGCAATGGGACGACGTCGTGCTGTTCGACGAGAGCTTTGCGTTTCAGGAGAGCCGCGCCAGGTGGCTGTACACCGGAATCACGCGGGCGGCGAAGCGGCTGAGTATCGTCGTCTAGAGTTCGCTGCCGCAGGGTGAGCAAAGGCGCAACACGCCGTGCCCGAGTCTCTCTGCAAGCAAGAAAACGTGGGCACGCTTCGCTTCGCCCACCCTATGCACTGAGCGTGGGTGTGATGCTGTAGTGCGCACCGCCCGGATGCATTCACCAAGCGCTAGGCTTTGAGTTGTATCACTGCGCGATCGGCAGGAGGACACCAATGGCTGAACGCTTGGGAAGACCCGATTACCTCGATGCGCGTGATGATACCTCTAGCGCGAGTCGTCGCGGGTTTCTGAAGTCGGCAGGCATTGCGGCCGGCGCGCTCGCCGCATCGATCGCCGCGCCGGGATTTGCGCACTCCGCTCCGCTGCGTGACGTGCCTGCGCGGCCGGACAGGCCGGTGCGGGTCTCGAAGCAACGCCTCGACGCGCTGGCGGCGCAATTCTATGCCGTGTTCAACGAGCACGACGTCCTGCCCAAGGATTTCTCCGGGAAGCACGAGGCGCGCTACGACGTCGAGCTGCGACGCATCACCACCATGACGCGCGTGCCCGAGACGGGAGAGCGCGTGAAGGTCAGCGCGCTCGTTGCGGTCCCCGTCGGCGCGCGCGGGGCATTGCCGGTGTTGTCCTGGCAACACGGCACGATCCTGTCGTTCGACCAGGTTCCTTCGAACCTGCTGCGACTTGCCGACGAAGGCTACCAGCTTCGCGACAACGTCGATTCGCTGGAAACGCTGTTCAACATCCAGCGCTTCGCCGGCAACGGCTATGCCGTCATCGCCGCCGACTACATCGGCAAGGGCCCTCTTCGCCACGGCCGCGGCGAGGCCTATGCGGTCAAAGGCGCCACGGTGCAATGCTGTCTCGACGTGCTCGATGCCGGCCTCCTCGAGATGAAGAAGCTCGGCCTCCGCCAATCCGCGCTGTTTCTGAACGGCTGGTCGCAAGGCGCGCTGAACACGCAATGGCTCAAGCAGGAGATGCAACGCCGCGGCATGAAGGTGACGGCAAGTACGACCCAGAGCCCGTTCAACAATCTCGCCGAGAGCTTCCATTACTGGGTCAACCCGACCTCCTATATTCCGTCCGCAGAGACGTCCTACCCGCTGCCGCCGGCCTGGATCACGCCCTGCCTGGTGGTGCTGCTCGGAAGCTATCGCCAGTATTATGGGCTGAGCGATCTGTTCAAGACCGCCATCAAGCCGCAACACCAGGCGTTCGCGGAGAAATACTGGGCCGACTACAGCCTGGCGGGCGACACTGCCAAGACTGTTCCGCTAGCTGCAGACTTCCTGGTGGACGGGTTTTTCGACCGTTTCACCCATGACACCAACAGCCGGTTGCTGCGCCAGCTCGGTCGCAACGGCGCGACTTTCTGGGACTACGATTCCCCGATCCGGTTTTATTACGGATTGGCCGACGAGGCGTTGCATCCGCGACTGGTCAAGCCGGCGATTGCCGCGGGTGGACGTTTCGCGGCCGGCGTACCGGTTGCCGGCGCAAGCCATCGCGTCACGTTTCTGGCAAGTCTCTATGGCGACGGCACCGTCCTGAACGGGCAATCGACCGCATTCGACTGGTTCAATTCGTTGATGTGAGAGCGGCGCCGGCCCTCACTTGCCCGCAACGAAGTAGAAATCTTCCCGTCCCGGCGGCGAGCCGTAGGTGAACGGCTGCTGGCCGTGCTTGGTCGCGGCCCAGACGTCGTCGCGGATGATGTCGAACAGTTTTCTGATCTCGACGCGAGGCTGCTTGATCTCGCGGGCCAGCGCGGTCGCAAACGGGCTGTTGGCGCTGCCGTCGCCGTCCATCGCGGTCTCGCCGTGCTTGGCGGCATAAACCACCATGAAGCCGGCACCGGGCTCGATATTCGAAAAGCCCTTGTCGACCAGCTTCAGCGACAATGTGCGCTGCATGGTCGGCGCGAACGGATTGTCGCGGCAGGCATCGAGCACCACGAGACGCATTTTTCGCGCGGCACCGACCGCGGCAATCACCTGCTCGAGGGCGACCGCCTGTGTCTCGGCGTCCTTGTCGGCGGCCAGCTTGGCGTCGACGGGAACGAGATAGTTCACCCCGCCGATCTCGAAGCCGTGGCCGGCGTAATAGACCACGGCCCAGTCGGCTTTTTCCGCCTCGTTGGCGAAGGCCTGCAACGCCTCGAAGAACTTGTCGCGGGTGAGGTCGTTGACGGAGATCACGGTCTGGAAGCCGACCTCGCGCAGCACGCTCGCGATCAGCCTGGAATCGCGCGGCGGATTGGGCAAGACATGGACATTCTTGTAGGCGCCGTTGCCGATCACCAGCGCCACGCGGCGGCCGGTGGATGCGCCTTGCGGCATGAGCGCGGCGAGCCGCTCCTGCGCGATGGCACGGGCGCGCGCAACCTCGGTGTCGTCGAACTTCGTCAGCGAATAGGCCGCGGCGCGATAATCGGCGCGGGCTTGCGCCAGATCCTTCCGGCGCTCGTAGATCTGACCGCGGCCGGAATGGGCGCGGACATTGTTCGGGTTGATCTGGAGCGCCGTGTTGTAGTCCTTCAGGGCGGCCTCGAAGTCGCCCTTCATCATGCTGACGTCGGCACGATTGTTGATTGCGAACACGTTCTTCGGCTGTTTCTCGATCAGGCGGTTGCAGTCGGCAAAGGCCTGATCGAATCGTCTCATCATGCCGTAGGTGATGCAGCGGTTGCCGGCGATCTGCGGCGCGGCGGGATCGATCTTCTCGGCCTCCGCGAAATCGGCAAGCGCGCCTTCGAAATCCTTCAGCAGCGTGCGCGTGCGGGCGCGATTGGTCCAGGCCAGCAGGAATTTCGGCGTGTACTTGATCGACAGGGTGAAATCGTCGATCGCGCTTTGCAGCGCGCCGCGGCGGGCGTGAATGACGCCGCGATTGTTGTAGGGAACGCCGTAGGCCGGGCGCTTCTGGAGCGCAAGGTTGTAGTCCGCCATGGCGAGGTCGTCCTGACCCTTGCGCTCATAGGCGAGGCCGCGCAGGTTGAGGGCAACGACGTAGTCGGGATCGAGATCGATCGCGATCGACAGGGTCTCGATCGCGTGGTCGTAATCGCGCTTGTTGATCAGCGTGTTGCCGCGCACGGAGAGCGCGATCGCCTTGTCCTTGCCGCCGAGCTGGTCGGCCTTCAGCAGATTGTCGCAGGCGCTCGCGCGGGCCTGGGCCTCGGCCTGGCGGTCACGGCAGATGGCGAGCTCGTCGGCTTGCTGGTCGGCCGCGGCGTTCGACACGCCGGCGGCCAGGATGATGGTCAGGGAAACGACGCGCCACATGTTGTCAGGCCTGCTCCAGCCGGCAAGTTCACCGTGAGTCGATGATCGATCGCCGGGTTTCATCTAGCCCGGAGTTCCCGGTCTCGCCAAGGCGGGCGCTGGCTCGGCTGTTCCGTGCGGCTCATTTCACGGACTCGTGTCCGTCCCGTCGTAACAATCGGCGGCGGCGTCCGTACCTCGGATGATGCGGAAAGCCCGCCAGACAACTGTTCGTTCGGCCCCCATCGTCCTAGACTGTCAGACCTTCCGAAAGAGGATCCGCCATGCGCCGACCTGCCCTCGCTTCCCTGCTCGCTGCAACTGCCGCCCTGACGCTGGCCTTTGCCATGCCGTCCCGGGCAGCAGAGGATGCGGTCGTGATCCCGGCGCCCGCCATGGATGCAGCGCCCGCGAGCGGGATCCAGACCGCCGTCATCGCCGGCGGCTGCTTCTGGGGCGTCCAGGGCGTCTTCCAGCACACCGCCGGCGTCGTCAACGCGGTCTCCGGCTATGCCGGCGGCACCAAGGCGACCGCCGACTACCAGGCCGTCTCGAGGCGGCCGGACCAGCCACGCCGAGTCCGTCGAGATCAAGTACGATCCGAAGAAGATCTCCTACGGCAAGATCCTCCAGATCTTCTTCTCGGTGGTGCACGACCCGACCCAGCTCAACCGCCAGGGTCCCGATGTCGGCCCGCAATATCGCTCGGCGATCTTCACCACCTCGGACGAGCAGAAGAAGGTGGCGGAGGCCTATATCGCCCAGCTCAACAGCGCCAAGGTGTTCAGGAAACCGATCGTGACCAAGGTCGGCGCACTGGAGGCGTTCTATCCGGCGGAGGCCTACCACCAGGACTATCTAACCTTGCACCCCAACCAGCCCTATATCGCCTATAACGACCTGCCCAAGGTCGAGAACCTGAAAAAGCTGTTCGCGGATAATTACATTGAAAAGCCGACGCTGGTGAGTGCCAGCAAGGCTACCAACTGATCGCAACATCGTCTCAAGAACGGGAGAGCCATGCCCGACACCGGAACGAAGACCACCGACGACAAGGTCATCAAGAGCGAGGAGCAGTGGCGGCGCGAATTGTCGCCGATGCAGTATGCGGTGCTGCGCGAGAAGGCGACCGAGCGTCCCTTCTCGGGCGAGTATGAGCACGACCACCGCGCCGGCACTTACGTCTGCGCCGGCTGCGGCAATGTGCTGTTCGAGTCGGACGCCAAGTTCGATTCCGGCTGCGGCTGGCCGAGCTTCACCCAGCCCGCGGTCGAGAGCCACATCGACGAGGAGCGGGACGTCAGCCACGGCATGATCCGCACCGAAGTGCTCTGCTCGAAATGCAGCGGCCATCTCGGCCACGTCTTCCCCGACGGCCCGGGGCCGACCGGCTTGCGCTATTGCATCAACTCGGCGGCGCTGAAGCTGGAGCCGAAATAATCGGCCTGTGCGGCCGGGTTCCTTCATGGAACCCGATCGCACGATGTGCTTTTCTTCTCTGGCGGTGCGGCCGATCATCGCATTTTGGCGGCCGCCAGGAGGAAGCCATGTCACTCGGGACCGTTCTGATCATCCTGGTGATCATTTATCTGCTCGGGGGCCTGTCCGGCCGCTGGGGCGGTTACGGCTATGGCCTCGGCCATTCCGGCATGGGGATCGGCGGCGTCGTGCTGGTGGTGCTGGTCGTCCTACTGCTTCTCGGCAAGCTGTGAACCAGCTAACATATTGGGATTACTAAATTTATTCCGGCTGCGGAGCTGCCATGCGCGGATTCATCATCTCCCATCGCAGGGTCGCATTTTTGTCAGATCAGCTTATATTAGGGGTGAAAATGGCATGTGCGGCGGGCTTGCTCGATTGCGGCCCCTGCCCTCCCAAACCCCACGCGCTTAAAGCCCCAGAGAAGATCACGAGGTCTTTGACCATGCGTCCATTGCGTCCGTTCAACTTCAACACCTCCGCCGAACTCTTCCCCGCCGCGATTCGCAAGAAGAAGCGTGCGGGCTTTACCTATCGCCGCTTCGGCACCGCAGCCGAAGCCGTGCAGTTCGCGATGGAGCAGTTGCCGACGGATTCGCTGAACGGCGCCTATCTCCAGGTCGAGGAAGCGCGCTTCGACCAGAACGGCATCCGCTCGCTCTATGAGAGCGAGGCCTTCCCGCTGCCCCGCCGGCCCAAGCCGGCGCCGGCCGCCGAGACCGACGCCGACGCGGCGTAAGCTTTCGCTGAGCCTTACGATGTGCGCGGAAGCGCGATGACCTAGAGGTCGTCGCGCTTTTTGCGTTTTGGGCCTCCGTCCCTCACTGCCCCGCTTGCGGGAGGAGGCAACGGAAGAAGCTCGCCTCACATCCGCGGCTGCTTGTCGAGCCAGCGGCGGAGCAGGCGCACATTGCGCATGTTGGCGCGGAACATGACGTCGAAAGCGTCGCCCGCGAACGGCACCAGGCCGACCACGCCGTCGAGCGCGACATTGCCGAGCATGCGCGCGGTGACGTGCCAGGGCGCGCCGAGCGCGCGGGCCTCGCGCACCAGCCACAGCGAGATCGCCGTGGTGATGATGTCGCCGACGACGGGGATCAGACCGATCAGCCCGTCGATGCCGTAGCGGATGTTGGTGCCGGGCAGGATGAAGGCGATGTCGAGCAGCTTTGCGATCGCCTCCAGCCGCGCGATCCGCTGCTCGCGCGTCAGATTGCCGAACGGGCTCCCCGAGAACGGATTATCCTTGCCAAACTCGACACGGAACTCACGAAACCCCTGCTCCAGCGTTTCGGGGCGGATTTCCCGGCCGTCCTGATCGATGATCGGCCCGCGCCCCTCGGAGCCCGAAAAGGGCGCGCGCGGGCCGCTCCCCGAACGGGGCCTGCGCGGAGCGAGAATATCGTCATCGGACATCGTCATGGTCCCGAAGGAACGCGCCGGCGCGGCGGAAGTTGCTGCGCCGCGCCCGAACGTCGCGCACTCAGGTCGGCGCAGTCACAGCCTGCGGCTCCTTGACGTATCTATGTACGAGGAAGGACGAAATCGCCGCCGGCACGAAGCCGACGAGGCCGTACAGGATGAACTGCACCGCGCCGGAATCCGGCCCGCGCGAGCTGTAGGTGAGCGAGGCCAGCACGAAGGCGAACAGGCCGACCAGCAGCATCCGCAAGACCGGGCCGATCCGCCTGATGTGGACCAGGATGTCGTCCACCGCGCCGATCATCAGCGAGGGCAGCAGGCCGAACAGATAGCTGTATTGCAGGGTCTTGAAGAACACCGCGAACAGCTTGCCGACCTCGCCGAGACTGGTCTGGGTCCAATAGCCGGACTGATAGGTCGTCGTCAGCAGCAGCAGGAACCCGCCGACGAACGGGCCAACCAGCGCAAACACCAGATAGCGTTTCATCAAACACCCTCACACTTCCCGGGCGGTTATAGCAGCGCCGCGGGAACCTTGAATAGCGGGGTGGGCTCCCCTTTGGGGGAACAAGTCAGAGGGCGACGAGTTCAGACAGGACCTCAATGATCCCTGGCAGATTGGAGTCGCCGATGCCCCGCAAATTTCTCCTGGCGACAATCACGCTGGCGGCCCTGACCGGCCTGCCGAACGCACCCGCGCTTGCGCAAGGCCACATGGGCACACCACAGGAGCAGAAGGCCTGCTCGCGGGATGCGTCGCGGTTCTGTCGCAAGGATCTCGGCAATGACGGTGCGGTGCAGAGCTGCCTGCAAGCCAACCGGGCCAAGCTGTCGAAGTCCTGCAGCAAGGTGTTTCAGAGCCACGGCATGTGAGGACGAACACCATCCCCAGCGAACGGAGAGTGAAGCCATGTTGCACGACGAAGAACTCTCGATCCTGCGGGACATCAGCCAGTCCGTTGCCTTCGCCGACGACCGGCAAGGCAAGATGGGGCAATTGATCGCCGACGGCTATGTGATGAAGGACGGTGACCTGTTCGAGCTCACCGCCAAAGGCGTCACCGCCGTCGAGGAACACGCTGCCGCGCTCGGCGCGAACGATGTGGAACAAGCGAGCGCATCCTCCAATCGGCTGATCTGATCGCGCGCGACGTGACTCGCGTGCAACAATTGCGAATTCCTTTGCGCTGACCATTGCAGGCTGGTGACAATGGCGCATACTTCGCTCGGGCGGCGCAGCACTTTTCGATTCGAGCAATCAAGAAATCGAGCGACCACATGCGGGAGTGAGCTCCCGGCGTGAAGGCTGTGACATGCGGCAAATCAAGTCGCGTGCGGCGCCCCAAAACCAAGTGGCTCAAGCCTAAGGATTCGGGGATCCATTCTGCATGACACGCACTCAGACCATCGCTTCGCTGTTCAAGACCACCGCTTCGCTGTTGGCCGTTGCAACCGCCGCCATCGCGCTCCAGACCTCGCCCGGCCTCGCCTTCTCGTCCGAGGCGCAGCAGCTGTGCACCGGCGATGCAATGCGGTTGTGCTCCAGTGAAATCCCCGACATCCCGCGGGTCAGGGCCTGCATGGTGCGGAACAAGGCGCAGGTCAGCTCCGGCTGCCGCGCCGTGATGGACCGCGAGGCGGTCGCCTCACGCAAGCGGGAAGCGGCGGCGCAGTAGCGCCGACCATCCAGGCTGTCATTCCGGGGCGGTGCGCAGCACCGAACCCGAATCCATTTCTCGACGTCACCCGCTGAACGATGGATTCCGGGTTCGCGCTACGCGCCCCGGAATGACGAAGAACCGTTGGAGACCTGTTAGTCGCCCCACTGCGCGAAGGCGTCGTTGAAGGCGCGCTCGCCCGGAGCGCCCTTCTCGATCGCGATGATGGCGCGGCGCTGATTGGCATAGACCAGCGGCACGTCGAACCACGAACGCTCCTTCAGGAGCTGGACGTTGCGGGCGCGGTCGGCGTCGACGTTGGACAGGCCGACCAGGAAGAAGCCGTCGGTGACCTTGACCGCAAGCCCGGCGAGCGGCGTGCCGCGGGCCTGCTCGTTCGACTTCATCAGGATACCCGGCACGTTGGACACGCTGCCGCCCGGAAAGTCCGGCGGCAGGATGAAGGTCAGCTCGGCCGTGTGGCTCGCCGGCAGCGAGGAGTCGGTGTTGCGGCGGAACGACATCGTCATCTTGAACTTGCGGTCGGGGATCTCGATGTCGGCGCGCACCGCGACATCGGCCTTCTGGTTGCCGGAGGCCTTGATCGGCTCCAGCCGCCACACCACCGAGCCGACATATTGCTTGCCCTTCGGATCGGACGGATCCTCGTCATAGAGCACGACCTTCTGCGCCACCGGCGCGACCGGCTGGTCGCTCGCCGAGGGCTGACCGACGCGATCGGGAATCTTCGGCTTGGTCTGCGGCTGCGAGGCAGTGCTCGGCGTCTCCACCACCTGGGTCGGCGAGGACTTGAACAGGTTGGTCGCGATCTGGAGCAGCGGCTTGCCCCAGAGGATGCCGGCACCGACCAGAATCAGCACGATGCCGACGGCGATCGCGCTCTTGAACGGGAAGGCGGAGCCGGTGCGGACGCGCTTCTTGGCGTCGCGCTCGGGCGCGATGCGCGGACGCGGCGAAGGCGGCTGCGGCGCGTAGCGCTCGGCCTCCTCGATCGACTCGTCATAGGAGTAGGGCGCGTCCTGCTCGCCGGCGCGGTTTTCCAGGCTCGGCCTCGAGGCCGGTCGAATTCCGGCGAGGGCGAGGGCACGTTGGCGTAGGTACGGCGCGCGGCGCGGCTGGCCTGCGCGGCCGCACCGCCGAGATCATTGGCATCGGCCGTGATGTCGCGGAAACCGCGCACGCCCGGTGCCGGCGGCAGCGACGGCGGCGATCCGAGATCGGGCGGGCGGCGGGGACCGGCGCGATCACGTCCAGCCGCCGGCGGCTCCGGCATCGCTGGCGGCGCGGCCGGTCCGGCTTGGCGCGAGGCATCGAAACGCGGAGCGCGCGGCGGCCGCTGGGCATCGCCCTGGTCGTCGCCGTTGGCGGACGGACGGTCGGCCCGCGGCGGCGGAGCCGGACGCGTCCGCGGCGGAGCCGGCGAGGCCGCAGCCGCGTTGCCCTCAGCGGCTCTCGTGCTGGCGCGGCGAAAGGCATCCCCGCTGCCGCTGCTGCGCCCGCCGCCACCGGGGCGCGAAGCCTCGCGGGCACGCTGGGCCGCCTCCGATTCGACCTTGCGGACGGCCTCTTCCAGCGACAACCTTTCGCGGGTGATCTCGGATTCGGAAAGCGGCGGCTGCACGCTGCGCAGCTGCGCGATCAGCGCCGTGCGCGCCCGCTCATAGAGCGCGCGACGGCTTTCGCCGGGAGCATTGGGGTCCAGGGCGGCAATAGCGCGGGCGATCAGCGGATAGTAATCAGCCATTTCTACTCAACTATACGCGCGTCCTGGTAAGAGATCGTTAAGCCTCAAACGGGTTTTGCACGAGAATAGTATCTTCGCGTTCGGGGCTGGTGGAAAGCAGTGCGACCGGGCACCCCACCAATTCCTCGATCCGCCGGACATATTTGATGGCCTGGGCCGGCAGGTCGGCCCAGGACCGCGCACTCGCGGTCGGCTCCTTCCAGCCCTCGATGGTCTCGTAGATCGGCTCGACCCGGGCCTGGGCGCCCTCGCCAGCCGGGAAATGGTCGATCTCCTTGCCGTCGAGCCGGTAGCCGGTGCAGACCTCGATGGTGTCGAAGCCGTCGAGGATGTCGAGCTTGGTGAGCGCGAGGCCGTTGATGCCGCAGGTCCGGACCGCCTGGCGGACCAGCACGGCGTCGAACCAGCCGCAGCGGCGCGGACGGCCGGTATTGGTGCCGAACTCGCGGCCACGCTCGCCGATCTTGCGTCCGGTCTCGTTGTCCTGCTCGGTCGGGAACGGGCCCTGGCCGACGCGGGTCGTATAGGCCTTGCACAGGCCGAGCACGTAGCCGACCGCGCCCGGCCCGACGCCGGCACCGGTCGCGGCCTGCGCCGCCACCGTGTTGGACGAGGTGACGTAAGGGTAGGTGCCGTGGTCGACGTCGAGCAGCGCGCCTTGCGCGCCCTCGAACAGCATGCGCTTGCCTTCGCGGCGCCTGATGTCGAGCAGCCGCCACACCGTCTCGGCGTAGGGCAGCAATTGCGGCGCCAGCGCGCTCAATTCCTTCAGGATCTGCTTGCCGTCGAACTCCGGCAGATTGAGGCCGCGGCGGAGCGCATTGTGGTGGGCCAGCAGCCGGTCGATCTTGTGCGGGAGCGTGTCGAGGTCGGCGAGGTCCATCAGGCGGATGGCGCGACGGCCGACCTTGTCCTCATAGGCCGGGCCGATGCCGCGGCGGGTGGTGCCGATCGCAGTCGCCGCATTGGCGGATTCGCGGTGCGCGTCGAGCTCGCGGTGCAGCGGCAGGATCAGGGTGACATTCTCGGCCACCCGCAGATTGTCCGGAGAGACCGCGACGCCCTGCGAGCGCAGCTTGGTGACCTCGTCGAGGAAGGCGGCGGGGTCGAACACCACGCCATTGCCGATCACCGACAGCTTGCCCTCGCGCAGCACGCCCGAGGGCAGGAGCGCGAGCTTGTAAGTCTTGCCGTTGATGACCAGCGTGTGGCCGGCGTTATGGCCGCCCTGGAAGCGGACGACGATGTCCGCCTGCTCAGACAACCAGTCGACGATCTTGCCCTTCCCTTCGTCGCCCCACTGGGCGCCGACGACGACAACATTGGCCATTCGCGGGTAATCCCTGTTCAATCTGTCTCTAGGAGGCATGATCCTCGCGGAAAACCGGTGCCCACTCTTCCGGGATCATGCCTGCGCCCAGCCCTCTCGGCGGCCGCAGCCGCCCGCACGCAAGGCAGCCCACCGGATAAAGGAAGCAGCTCCTCTAGGCAAGCAAGAACGAGGCTTTTTCGCGACCCAACGCCCGACCCAAGCCTTTGATATCCCCGAAAAATCCGCCTTGCCGGGACCTCAGGCCCGAATGCGGCCGTCGATCACTTCGATGATCCGGTCGCAGCGCCGCGCCAAGTCCATATTGTGGGTCACCAGAAGGAAGCTCGTACCGCTGTCGCGATTGACCTGCCGCATCAGCCTGAACACGGCTTCGGCCGAGCTCGTATCGAGATTTCCGGTCGGCTCGTCGGCCAGCACGAGATCGGGATTCATGGCGAGCGCACGAGCCACCGCGACGCGCTGCTGCTGGCCGCCGGACATGTTGTTGGCGAGATTGCCGGCCAACTTCTCCAGTCCGACCTGAGCCAGCAGCTGGTTGGCTCGCGCCTCGACGTCCGCAGACGGGAAGCCGCGGTCCACCAGCATCGGCATCATGACGTTTTCCCGCGCCGTGAACGCCGAGATCAGCAGATGATATTGAAAGACGAAGCCGATGGTCTGGCCGCGCAGGCGGGTGATCTCGGCATCGTCGAGAGCTGCGGTGTCTTGGCCCTTGATCAGCAGGCGGCCCGAGGTCGGCCGGTCGAGCAGCCCGACGATGTTGAGCAGCGTGCTCTTGCCGGAGCCGGACGGACCAATCAGAGCCAGAAACTCGCCGTGATCGAGCTCGAGGTCGATGTCGTGCAGTACCTCGGTTTCGGTCGGCAGCCCGACATTGTAGGTCTTGCACACGCTCTCGAGACGGAGGATCTGGTCAGCCACGGATCGCCACCACCGGATCGAGTTTGGCGGCCCGCACCGCCGGCGCCATCGCGGCGAGGAGACCGGTGGCGGTGGCCAGCAGCGTCGCATAAACGAACAGGCTGCGCTCCAGGACCAGGGGAAACAGCTCGCTACCGTCGGCCTGACGCGCGACCGAGTGCCAATAGACCAGCGCCAACGCGCCCATCGCCGCCCCGAGCAGCGAACCAACGAAGCCGAGCAGCCCGCCCTGAACCAGGAAGACCCGCAAGATCTGGCCGCGCGTCGTGCCCATCGCACGCAAGATGCCGATATCCTTCGAGCGCTGGATCACCGACACGATCAGCACGGCCGCGATGCCGAATGCGACGGAGAGACCGACGAAGAGGCGAATGAGCGTGTTGGAGTTCTGCTGGGCCTGCACGGCGGCGAAGAACTGCGCATTGGTCTTGATCCAGCTGTCGGCCTCGACCACGTTGGCCGCCTGGATGCGCTGGGCGATTTGCTCAGCCGCATAGATATCACTGACCGTCAGATCGATGGTGGTGACTCCGCCGATCATCCTCAGCAAGGATTGTGCGGTCCGCAGGGCGACGTAACATACCCGCTGGTTGACGCCCTTGTTGCCGAGATCGACGAGGCCGGAGATCGTCAGGACGCGGGTTGCTCCGGAGGCGGCGCGGATGTTGAGCTTGTCGCCAACGGTGGCGCCCAGCTCCTTTGCGAGCTCGATCCCGATGATGACGTCCTCGCTGGTGAGTCGGGGCTCGCCGGCGACGATATAGTCCGGCACCTTGACGATCCTGAAATAGGAGTCTGGTTCGACACCCGACAGGCTGACCGAGCGGCTGGCATCGCCCCGGACCGCAAGCACCGAGCCGAGGATAGTCGGCGCGGCCGTGACGACCTCAGGCATCGCCTGCATCTGTGCTCTGATCTTCGGCCATTGATCAATCGAGAGCACCCGCTGGCTCGGACGCTGCACCACTGCGTCCTCGATCTCGCCTGGTCCGTTACGCAGAGGACGCGCGATCTGATCGGGCGCGAGCAGCTGGATCTGGGGCTGTGAGGTCAATACGCGCTTGATGAAATTCGCCTGGAGTCCGGCAAGCATCGCCGACATGAACACGATGACGCCGACGCCGATCGATATGCCGCCAACGATGAAGATGGTCTGGAGCCGGCCCTCGCGCAGGAACCGGACCGCCATGGTCCATTCAATCGGCAGCCAATGGTTCATTGCCGAACGGGCCGGAGACGCTGGCCGGCCAGAACGCCGGAGCTCTGAGGAATCGCGACATCGCCGGCGGCGACACCTTCGGTGATCTCGACATGGCTGTTGCCGCGCAGCCCGAGCTTGACCGCCCGCTGACTGGCCCGACCGTCCTTGATTCCGAGCACCCAGGGCTTGCTGGACAGCGCGTCATGCACCGAGCGCAAGGGCAGGATCAGCGCATCGTCCCGGGCGGCAATCTCGATGTCGACCGAGACCGTCATGTCTTGGCGCAGATAGTCCGGAGGGTCGGCGACCGTCAGCTTGACCTCGACCGAGGCGCGCGAAATGTCGATGCCGGGATTGATATAGCTGATGGTGGAGGCAAACCTCCGGTCCGGATAGGCGTCGGCCGAGGCGAGCGCGTTCTGCCCGAGAGCAATCTTGCCGAGATTGCGCTCATCGATCTGCAGCACGAGCTGCACGTCCCCGTCCGGCGCCAGCACCAGCAGGGCCTTGCCGGGCTGCACCACCGTGCCGCGCTCGACATTGCGCGTGATCAGGACGCCGTCGCGCGGTGCGGTAATCGTTGCATAGCCGAGCCGGGACTCGGCCGTATCGAGATTGGCGCGCGCCTGGTTGGCCTGCGTCTGCGCCATCACGTAGTCGCTGCCGCCCGGGCTCGCGGTGTAGACCTGGAATTGCGCGGCACGCATGGCGGCGCGTGCGACGTCGAGCGTCTTCTGGGCGTCATCAAGTGCGGCGCGGGTCGCATAGCCGTTGCGCTCGAGCTGGGCGGTGCGGTCATAGGTCTGCTGGGCATTGAGCAGCGTGGCCTGCGCCTGGGCCAATGCCTCCTTGGCGGAGGGCAGCGTCAGTTCCTCGAGTTGTCTGATGCGCGCCTCGGCCTGCGCCACCGCGCCTTCCGACTGGACGACGGCCGCCTTCAATTCGCGTGCCTCCAGCGAGATCAACGGCTGGCCCTTGCTGACCCTTTCGCCTGCCCGAACCAGCACCTCCTGCACGGTGGCCGTGATCTGGCTGCCGATCTCGACCCGGTAAGGCGTTTCGACATGGCCGCTCGCCACCACCGTCTCAACCAGCCGGCCCTGCCTGACCTGATCGACAACGATCGTCGGCCCCACGAGCATGCGGACGCTCTGCCAGACGCCAAGGCCGAGCAGAACGATCGCGAGGAGGATGAACCATTTGTGAGCGAGGAATCCCGACCACAGCGCCGCGATGGAGGGCCGGTCCTTGTGCTGCCGCAGGATGATTGTTTGCTCGACCATGCCACTGCCATGCGGCTCGCGCGAAAGCCACGCGACCGACGTCTCGCTTCGATTGCTGGCCATGAGGATCTGGCCGATACCGAGACGCTAGCGGGGCGCCGGAAGTTGAGATTGTTCTAAGTCAATAGGTTACGCTGAATTTAGGGGCGCGCGTGGTTTCGCCTCCCTGTCGGGCCGGCGGCCCAGGTTCCCCGCAATGACGTGCATGGGCGTGATGCACCAGCCCCATTGATATTCGGGGCATTTCCGTGTCTTTGAGACTGGCCGGGCGACGAAACGGCCCGCCACCGGGCCGGGCCCCGGCGTATGACTCGGGGGCCATACCCATCACAATGTCCGCCACCGGTCAGACCACGAGCGCGGAGAAGTCCGGTCACAGCTGGATCGCCAACCAGCCTTACCTGCTGCTCAGCATCACCGCCTTGTGCTGGGCCGGCAATGCCATCGTCGGGCGGCTCGCCGCCGGCCACATCCCGCCGGTCACGCTGTCGTTCTTGCGCTGGCTCTTTGCCTTCCTGCTGGTGCTGCCGTTCGCCTGGAAGCATCTGGCCCAGGACTGGCCGGCCATCCGCGGCAAGCTCGGCCCGATGGTCACGCTCTCGATCACCGGCATCGGCGCCTTCAACACCCTGCAATATTGGGCGCTGGAGCACACCCAAGCCCTCAACACGCTGCTGCTGCAGTCGGCCGCGCCGCTGATCGTGGCGCTGTGGTCCCTCGCCATCCTCGGCATCCGCCTCACCGCGGCACAGGCGTTCGGCGTGCTGCTGTCGATGTGCGGCGTGCTCACGATCCTGCTGCACGGCGATTTCACCACGCTGTCGAACATCGATTTCAACAAGGGCGACCTCATCTTCATCATCGCGCTCGTCATCTTCGCGCTGTACTCGGTGCTGACGCTGAAGCGGCCGCCGATGCACGGCCTATCGTTCCTCGCCTTCACTTTCGGGGTCGGCGCCGCCTGCCTCGTTCCGCTGGAGATCTGGGAATTGTCCGCGCGGCCCGTGATGAAGCTCGACGGGCCGAACCTGCTGA
Source organism: Bradyrhizobium dasycarpum (assembly GCF_042019905.1). Classification (NCBI taxonomy): domain Bacteria; kingdom Pseudomonadati; phylum Pseudomonadota; class Alphaproteobacteria; order Hyphomicrobiales; family Nitrobacteraceae; genus Bradyrhizobium; species Bradyrhizobium dasycarpum. Next base: position 6,122,688 of record NZ_CP169574.1, on the reverse strand, counting down.
CGCTGTTCTACGTCGCGGTGTTCCCCTCGACGCTCGCCTATCTCTGCTTCAATCGCGGCGTGCGCCTGATCGGCGCCAACCGCGCCGCGCCGTTCTTCCACGTCGTGCCGGTGTTCGGCTCGATCATGGCGATGGCGTTCCTCGGCGAGCACCCGCAGGCATTCCATTTCATCGGCTTTGCGCTGGTGCTGTCGGGTGTGTTCGTGGCGTCGCGGAAGCAGGCGACGTAGCCGTCGCTTTCATTCAAGCAGAGGTGCCGCTTTCACCCTCCCCTGGAGGGGAGGGTCGATCGCGCAAAGCGCGAGCGGGGCGGGGTGATCTCTCCACTCGGGCACTGTTTGATGTGGACCGTCACTCCGCCCCGCTCCGCATTGCGCTTCGCTTCATGCGCAGCGACCCAGGGGGAGGGTAAGAAAGAGCGCAGGCTATTTCATCTTGAACTTGCTGTAGGCCTCGCTCGTCGCGATGATGACGTGCTCGGCGCAGCCGTTGACGCGGTGCGGATCGGCCTCGCGCTCGTAGGCCTCCGACGTCATCATGTCCAGGAAAGCCGCGACGGTCGGATAATAGACCAGTGCGACGAAATCCCAGCCGTTGCCGGCGTGCGGACCGAGTGCGACCGCCTTGGCCTCGCCGGTCCAGAGCAGCGAGCCGCCGCGCGCCTTGATCATCGGCACCGTGATGGCGCTGTAGCGCAAATAAGCGTCCCAGCCGGATCCGTAGCCGTCGCGCGAGCGCGCGTGGAAACGCATCAGGTTCAGCATCACCACCGGCGCCTGCGGATCGAGCCGCTCCAGGCCTTCGATGTTCAACATGTTGACCGCCAAGGGCACCTCCCCGATCATGCCTGCATTGTAGCATTGCGACCCCGTGACTTGTGCCACGACGCCGATCCGGCGCAAGCTCCCAGGCAACGCCAATGACGATCGCTTCGCCCGCGCCAAAGGCCTCCAATCCGGCCGGTTGGCTCAACAATCAGCCTTATCTGCTGCTCAGCCTGAGCTCGCTGTTCTGGGCCGGCAACATCGTGCTCGCGCGTCATGTCGGCGCGCATGTGCCACCGCTGACGGTGACCACGATCCGCTGGTTTGGCGTGTTCCTGATCCTGCTGCCGTTTGCCTGGCCGCATCTGAAGCGGGACTGGCCTGCCTTGCGCAGCAGTCTGCCCTTGATGCTGTTCCTGTCGCTGGTGGGCTTCGCCTACAACAACGCGATCTCGTACTGGGCGATGCAATATACGGAGGCGCTGAACGCGCTGCTGATCCAGTCGGCAGGTCCCCTGTTCGTGGCACTGTGGTCGCTGGTGCTGTTCGGCGTGCGGCTGACGGGTGCGCAATTCGCCGGCATCGCGATTTCGCTCGTTGGCGTACTGATCATCATCCTGCGGGGCGATCTCGCTGCGCTGGCCGGCATCAGCTTCAACAGGGGCGACATCATGTTCGCCTCCTCGCTGGTGGCGTTCGGGATCTACTCCGCCTTCATCCCGCGGCGGCCGAAGATCCATCAGCTGTCCTTCCTGTCTTTCACCACGTGGTGCGGGGCGACGATGCTGCTGCCGACGGCGATCTGGGAGGCGGCAAGCGGCCGCGTCCTGCAACTCGACGGCATCACGCTGGCGACGCTGGGCTACATCCTGATCTTTCCCTCGACGCTGGCCTATCTGTTCTTCAACCGCGGCGTGGCGCTGATCGGACCGAACCGGGCTGCGCCGTTCTTCCATTTGGTGCCGGTATTCGGCTCGGCGATGGCGATCCTGCTGCTCGGCGAGAAACTGCAGCCGTTCCACCTGATCGGCTACGCCCTGGTGCTCGCCGGCGTCGTGATCGCCTCGCGTCAGGGGTCGGCCGGCAAGTAATTCCGCACGGCGGACGCGGTTCAGCGGCGCATCACTGCGTGCTGTGCTGCGCCCAGGGGCACGAGAATACGTGCGATGACGCATCTTCCACTTTGCCCTTCGAGCAGCTAGGTTCCCCACCAACCAAAAAGAGGGAACGTCTCAAGATGATTTCAGCGCTGATTCGAAACTTGCGTGTCGTGGCTGCGGCCGCATTGTGCTTCGCCACCGCATCCACGGCCCAGGCCGACAATTATCCGAGCCGCAACATCACGCTGGTGCTGCCGTTCGCGGCCGGCAGCGGCACGGACACCACGACGCGGCTGATCTCGCAGCATTTGTCGCAGGCGCTCGGCGTCGGCATCGTGATCGAGAACAAGGCGGGCGCCAACGGCATGCTCGCCGCGACCTATGTTGCGAAGGCCGCCCCCGACGGCTACACGCTGCTGGTGACCACCAACACCACGCATTCGGCCAATCCCTATCTGCTCAAGAGCCTCACCTACGATCCGGTCAAGGATTTCACTCCGATCGCGCGCACCGGCGACCTGCCCTTCATGCTGGTGGTCAATCCGGAGGTGCCGGCCAAGACGGTCGCCGAGCTCGTCGCCTATGGCAAGGCCAATCCGGGCAAGCTGAGCTATGCCTCGGGATCGTCCTCGGCCATCGTCTCGGGCGCGACCTTTGCGCACAATGCCGGGCTCGACCTCCTGCACGTGCCCTACAAGAGCTCGCCGCCGGCGCTTAACGACGTCATGGGCGGACGCGTCTCGATGATGTTCGTCGACATCCTGACCGGTCTGCCGCACGTCAACGGCAACGCGCTGCGCGCGCTCGCCGTCACCACCAAGGATCGCTCGCCGCTGGTGCCGCATCTGCCCTCGATGCAGGAGGCCGGCGTACCGGACTTCGACATCTCGTCCTGGCAGGGCTATTTCGGCCCGGCCGGCCTGCCCAAGGAGATCGTGACGCGGCTCAACGCGGAGATCAGGAAGATCATCGAGAATCCGGAGATCAAGGCCAAGCTCGCAACGCTCGGCATGGACGCCTTCTCCGGCACGCCGGAACAGCTCGAGGCGTTCGTAAAGGATCAGCTCGTGCTGTGGGACAAGCTGATCACGAACGCGAAGATCGAGAAGCAGTAGGCCGGTCTGGTGTCCCGGACGCGGCGCGGCATGAAATGACGCGACGCTGAGCCGGGACCCAGAGTGCCGCTCGCATGGGCCCCGGCTCTGCAGCGCACCGCTGAAGAAGCGCTGCCATAGCGCGTCGAAGACGCGCGTAAACGCGCTTACGGCGTCCGGGGCACGAGAGCTCGTGATTACGCCGCGCGCACCTTGGCGAGGAAGCCGTCCACCGCGCTACGCAGCGCGCCGGACTGGGCGTCCAGCTCGCGGGCGTTGGTGAGCACATCGCCTGCCGCCGCGCCGGTCGCTTCCGCGGCCGAGGTGACGCTGCCGATATGGGCGTTGATCTCACCCGATCCGGCCGCGACCGACTGGATGTTGCGGGCGATCTCGCGGGTGGCCTCGCCCTGCTGCTCGATCGAGGCGGAGATGCCCGCGGTGATCTCGCTCATTTCCGCGATCGTCTGCGTGATGCCCCCGATCGCGACCACCGCATCGCTGGTCGAGGTCTGCATCGCCGCAACCTGAGCCGAGATCTCCTCGGTAGCCTTGGCGGTCTGGTTGGCGAGCGCCTTGACCTCGGAGGCGACCACGGCAAAGCCGCGGCCGGACTCGCCGGCGCGTGCCGCCTCGATGGTGGCGTTGAGCGCGAGCAGGTTGGTCTGCGCCGCGATCGAGTGAATGAGCTTGACCACCTCGCCGATCTTCTCGGCGCCGGTGGAGAGCTCCTGCACCGTGGCGTTGGTGCGCTCGGCGTCGCTGACGGCGCGGCTCGCAACTTCGGTCGAGCGCGTCACCTGGCGCGAGATCTCCGCAACCGAGCTCGACAGCTCCTCGGCGGCGGCCGCGACCGTGCCGACATTGCCGGAGGCCTTCTGCGAGGCAGCGCCGACCGTCGCCGCACGCGAGGAGGCGTCGCTGGCGGTCGCGGTCATCGACTGCGCCGTCGTCTGCATGCCGGCCGCGGCCGTGGAGACCGAGCGGACGATGCCGTTGACGCTGCGTTCGAAGTCGTCGGCCAGTTCTTCCATCGCATGGCGACGTTCCGCCGCGGCGCGTTGCTGCGCAGCCGCTTCGGTCTGCTCGAGCTCGCGAATCTTCTCCGCATTGGTCTTGAAGATCTGGACGGTCGCGGCCATTGCGCCGACCTCGTCGCCGCGGCCGACGCCGGGAATGTCGCCTTCGAGCTTGCCGTCGGCGAGGTCCTTCATGCGGACGCCGAGGACGCTCAGCGGACGGCTGATGCTGCGACCGATCAGCCAGGCGACGCCACCAGCCACGACCATGATGCCGAGCAGGGAGAGGCCGAGCAGCCAGGCCACGGGCGCCAGCTTGGCATCGAGGTCGTCGAGATACACCCCAGTGCCGACGAACATATTCCAGCCTGGAATCGCCACAGCGTAGGACAGCTTGCGGGTCACGACCTTCTCGCCGGGCTTGTAATATTCGTAGCGCAGCGTGACCTCACCTTTGGCGGCGACACCGTCGCGCAGCTCGCGGGCGAGCTTGCGGCCATTGGTTTCGATGTCGAGGCGATTGGTGCCGAACTGCTTCGGGTCGGGCGTCACCACGGCGATGCCCTCCATCGTATAGGCGAAGATGTAGCCCGAGCCCTTGTCATAGGTCATCGAGCTGCCGCGCCGGACGAACTCCGCAATGGCTGCTTCCTTGGTCAGCTGCCCGGCATCGACCTGCTTCTGCAGACCGAGCGCCATATTGCGCGACATTTCGACCATGGCCTTGGTCTGCTCGAAACGGGCCTCGAGCAGTTGCTGCTGCATCAAATACCCTGCCAATGCCCCCGCGACGCACAGGCCGAGCATGGCCACGGCGACGAGGATGCCGAGCTTCGATGCGATCTTCAGATTGCTCAACTTCACCATGGGCCCCTTGGTTGGTGCGGACACACCGCAAATCTCTTTGATTTGAATCAACCTTTAGTAGGAGACCCCTTAGCAAGTTACTTACGCGCCCCCGTAGAAGCCCGGACCCGGCCACGAAATCCGACAACTTATCTCCATAACGACAACTGGGGATTGTACGCACACGCTCCGATTTCGCGTAAAAGACGCAAAGGCCCGCCCGCGGAGGCGGGTCGCAACAAGAACCGACAAACCAAATCGGGAGCGAGAAGATGCCGAAATACAGGGTGGTGACGCCGAAGGGCGCCAGCTTCACGGTCGCGGGCAGCGATTATTCCTATGAGCGCGAGGCGCTCGATCCGATCGATGCCGAGATCATCGAGGCGCCCGCCGACGAGGCCGGATTCATCGCCGCCGCGAAGAATGCCGACGCGATCTATGCCAAGGGCATTCCCATAACCAAGTCGATCATCGACGCCCTGGACAATTGCAGGGTCATCACGCTCGGCTCGGTCGGGGTCGACAGCGTCGACGTCAAGGCCGCCACCGCCCGTGGAATCCCGGTAACCAACATTCCCGACACCTTCATCGAGGAGGTCGCCGACCACGCCATGATGCTGCTGCTCGCCGGCTTCCGCCGCCTGGTCGAGCAGGACCGCATGGTGCGCGATGGCCGCTGGGCCGAAGGCCGGCCGGCGCTGCTCAAGGTCCCACGCCTGATGGGCCAGACGCTCGGCTTCGTCTCGTTCGGGCGCGTTGCACGTGCAGTCGCGAAGCGCGCAGCGCCGTTCGGCCTGCGCATGATGGCCTATGATCCCTTCATCCAGGAAACGCTGATGTACGACCATGGCGTGATCCCCGCGACGCTGAACGAGGTGCTCTCGCAATCCGACTTCGTCTCGATGCATGCTCCGGCAAGGCCCGAAGTGCATCACATGCTCACCGAGAAGCACTTCCGGCAGATGAAGAAGGGCTCGATCTTCATCAACACCGGGCGCGGCGCCACCGTGGACGAGGAGAGCCTGATCAAGGCGTTGCAAGAAGGATGGATCGCGCACGCCGCGCTCGACGTGCTGGAGAAGGAACCGCCGTCGCACAACAATCCCCTGCTCGGCATGGAGAACGTGACCCTGACCGCCCACGTCGCCTCGGCCTCGGCACGGTTTGACGAGGCGCGCAAGCGCCGAGTGGGCTACGAATTGTCACTGGTGTTGCAGGGCATGTGGCCGGTAAGCTGCGTCAATCCGTCGGTGCTGCAGAACACCACGCTCCGTCGCTGGCAACCCGTCAGCATGGATCGCGGGCCGAACAGCTAGGCGGCCGGCGCAAAGGCGCCAAGGGACCGAAACGACCCTTCACCGGCGGTCAACGCCGGGAAGGGAAAACATATAGGGAGGTACTGATGAGGAACGACATCACCCGTCGTGATGCCTTGGCGCTGGGCCTATCCGCTGCAACCTTCGCCGCCACCGGTGCTGCAGCGCAAACATCCAATATCAAGGCTGCCGACGTTCCGGCACCCAAACGCGAGATTGAGAAGGGTGCATCCTTGCGCATGCTGCGCCCGGTGCGCTTCGTCCAGGCCGACGAGGACGTGTTCCGCGCCAATGCGGCGAAGTTCACCAAGGAGACCGGGGTCGAGGTCAAGGTCGACTTCGTCGGCTGGGAGGACATCAACCAGCAGACCGCGGTCACCTCGAACTCCGGCGCCGGCCCCGACATCATCATCGGCTTCTCCGACGCGCCGCACATCTACATCGACAAGCTGATCGAGCTGACCGACGTCGCGGACTATCTCGGCAAGAGATATGGCGGCTGGCTGCCACTGGCGCAGCGCTACGGCAAGAAGAACAAGAGCGACGCCTGGATCGGGCTTCCGTTCGGCGCCACCGCGGGGCCCCTGATCTACCGCAAGTCGATTCTGCAATCGGTCGGCTTCGACAAGGTGCCGGAAGACCATGCCGGGATCCTCGACCTCTGCCAGAAGCTGCACAAGGCCGGCAAGCCGGCCGGCTTCGCGCTGGGCAATGCCAAGGGCGACGGCAACGGCTTTGCGAACTGGGCGCTGTGGTCACACAATGCCTCCCTGCTCGACGAGGAGGGCAACGTCATTATCAACAGCAAGGAGACGATCGCCGCGCTGAACTGGGTCAAGCAAATCTACCCGACCTTCATCGCCGGCACGACGTCGTGGAACGACGTCAGCAACAACCGCGCCTATTCCTCACAGGAAATTTCCCTGACCGCGAACGGCGTCTCGCTGTACTTCTCGCTGAAGAACGATCCGGCGACCAAGGCAATCGCCGACGACAGTGAGCACCAGCTGCTGCCGAAGGGCCTCGCCAAGGTCTCGCCGATGGCGGGCCTCACCCTGAACGCCATGCTGTTCAAGCACAGCCAGTACCCCAATGCGGCGAAGGCCTTCCTGCAGTTCATGCTGGAGAAAGACCAATACGAGCCCTGGCTCAATGCCAATTCCGGCTATTGGTCGCAGCCACTGGCCGCCTATGCCGAGGCCGCCGTCTGGAAGGGCGATCCGAAGGTCTCGATCTTCAAGGATACGATGAACAGCACCTACTACGACGGCTACAAGGGGCCGATCTCCACGGCCACGGGCGCGGTGAGTGCCGACTACGTGCTGATTCAGATGTGCTCGGCGGTTGCAACCGGCGCGGCCACGCCGGAGGCCGCGGCGGCGGAAGCCGAGCAACGCTGCAAGCGGTACTTCCGGCGGCAGAGGTAACGCGACGACCGAGCCCTCGTCATTGCGAGGAGCACTTGCGACGAAGCAATCCAGACGATCACTCCGAGACAGACTGGATTGCTTCGCTTCGCTCGCAATGGCGATTGTAGCGACAGCATAGAACAGGACGCCGACACCGATGTCCGTGACGACACTTTCCTCCTCCGCCCTGGCGCATCGTCAGCCCTCCTGGCTGGTGCGGCTGTTCGACTACAAGCCGTTCCTGATCGTGATGTGCCTTGCTCCCGCGATCGGGCTGCTCACGGTGTTCCTGACCTATCCGCTCGGTCTCGGCATCTGGCTTGCCTTCACCGACACCACGATCGGCCGACGCGGCATCTATGTCGGCCTCGAAAACTTCCAGTATCTGCTCACCGATCCGCTGTGGTGGAATGCCGTGTTCTACAGCGTGGTCTATACCGGGATCGCGACGTTCGGGAAGTTCGCGCTCGGCTTCTGGCTCGCGCTGCTGCTCAACAACCATTTTCCGTTCAAGAGCCTGTTGCGTGCGATCATCCTGTTGCCCTGGATCGTGCCGACCGTGCTGTCGGCGCTGGCGTTCTGGTGGATCTACGATCCGCAATTCTCGATCATCTCCTACCTGCTCGTCGACGTGCTGCACTGGCGGTCGAGCAATATCGACTTCCTCGGTTCGCCCTGGCCGGCGCGCTTCTCGCTGATCGCCGCCAACATCTGGCGCGGCATTCCCTTCGTCGCGATCTCGCTGCTGGCGGGGCTGCAGACCATCTCGCCTTCGCTCTACGAGGCCGCGATGCTCGACGGGGCCAGCGCCTGGCAGCGCTTCCGCTACATCACCTTCCCGATGATGATGCCGATCCTCGCCATCGTCATGACCTTCTCCATCATCTTCACCTTCACCGACTTCCAGCTGGTCTACGCCATCACCCGCGGGGGTCCCGGCAACTCGACGCATCTGCTGGCGACGCTGGCCTTCCAGCGCGGCATCGCCGGCGGCGAGCTCGGCGAAGGTGCGGCGATCGCGGTGTCGATGATCCCGTTCCTGGTGTTCGCGACGCTGTTCTCCTATTTCGGCCTGGCGCGCCGCAAATGGCAGCAGGGAGAAGACAATGACTGATACCGTCGCGCAAAACGGCACCGCCGACGCCAAAGCCGCGCCCGACACCATGGCGTGGGATTCCGGCCTGCGGCGGCTGATGATGATCTATTTGCCGCTCGGCTGCTTCGTGCTGATCCTGCTGTTCCCGTTCTACTGGATGGCGATCACCTCGTTCAAGCCGAACGCGGAGCTGATGAACTACAAGGCGCACAATCCCTTCTGGATCTCCTCGCCGACCCTCGCCCACATCAAGCATCTTTTGTTCGACACAGCCTACCCGCATTGGTTGAAGACGACGATGCTGGTCGCGATCGGCTCGACCACGCTGTCCCTGGTCGCATCGACGCTCGCTGCCTATGCCATCGAGCGCCTGCGCTTCCGCGGCAGTCCCTATGTCGGGCTCGGGATCTACCTCGCCTATCTCGTGCCGCCGTCGATCCTGTTCATTCCGCTCGCCACCGTCGTGGTGCAATTCGGCCTGTTCGACAGTCCTCTTGCGTTGATCCTGGTCTATCCGACCTTCCTGGTGCCGTTCTGCACCTGGCTCCTGATCGGCTATTTCAAGTCGATCCCCTATGAGCTCGAGGAGTGCGCGCTGGTCGACGGCGCGACGCGGCTGCAGATCCTGCGCCGGATCACGCTACCGCTGGCGGTGCCCGGCCTGATCTCGGCCGGCATCTTCTCCTTCACGCTGTCCTGGAACGAGTTCATCTACGCGCTTGCCTTCATCCAGAGCGGCGCCAACAAGACCGTTCCGGTCGCGATCCTGACCGAACTCGTCACCGGCGACGTCTATCAATGGGGCGCGCTGATGGCGGGATCGCTGCTCGGCTCGCTGCCGGTGGCGATCTTCTACTCGCTGTTCGTGGATTACTACGTGTCGTCGCTGACCGGCGCGGTGAAGGAGTAGCAGAACTAGGCCAGCCGCGCCTTGAGGCGCGGCGTGGCCCAATCCAGAAATGCGCGGAGCTTGAGCGGAGCCGGCTTCCGCTCCGCGTAGATGATATGCACGGGCCAGGGCGCCTGCTCGAATTCCTCCAGCATCAGGACGAGCTTGCCGCAACGTCGTGCAGCCTCCATCTTGTAGGACATCACGCGCGTGACGCCGGCGCCTGCGACGGCCGCTTCGACCGCCGCTTCCGAGTCGCTCACCGTCAATCTCGATCGTATCGGCACCGTGACCTCGCTGCCGTCCTTGACGAACTTCCAGCTCTTTTGCGCCGCATGGCTGTCGACGCCGATACAATCGTGCGACGCCAGATCGGCGGGCTCAATCGGATGACCCCGCTTTGCGAGGTATCCCGGACTGGCGCAGAGCACGAACCGGATCGAGCCAACCCGGGTCGCGATCAGGTTGCTGTCGGGCAGACTGCCGATTCGAATCGACACATCGATGTTGTCGTGGACGGTGTCGACGATGCGATCGGTCAGGACGAGCCGCAGCGCGACCTCGGGATAAGCCTCCATGAACTCGAGCGCGATCGGCAGAAGGTGCATGTGGCCGAGGCCCCACGGCGCCGTGACCGCGAGATCGCCCCTCGGACTTCTGTACTCGCCGGAGACCTCCCTCTCGGCATCGTCCACCTGCGCGATGATCCGCTTGCAGGCCTCGATATAGGACCGTCCCGCATCGGTCAGCGTCATCTGGCGCGACGACCTCTGAAACAGCTGGGCATTCAGCCGCGCCTCCAGCTCGGCAACCGTTCGGCTGACCGTTGCGACCGGCATCCTGAGACGCCGGGAGGCTGCCGAGAAGCTTCCTGTGTCATTGACGGCGATGATGACCGACATCGCCTCCAGCCGGTCCATCAGACGCGTCTTTCCGTAACCTGAGAAGTTGCTTCTCGATTTTAGGGGCTGATCCCGCCGGTCGCAATCGTTTACGCGAAGCTCGCTGCGGACTTTGGAATGGACGGCTGGAAGGTGCCTGGAAAACGATCATTCGACGACGGCCGGACACCGTCCGGCTGCTCGCAATTCCGGCACATCGGACTGGCGCGCGAAGGCAGCGTGCGTTTGCATCCGGCTTCAGCATCCCTCGGCGCACCAATCATCCGCCACCGAGCACAAGTTCGCCGCCCGCTTTGACGACATCATCGCAGAACGCAGCGCCGGGCCCGCGACCGGCGACGAATATCACTTACTCTGATTGGAGATCGACATGAGCACCGAGAACGCCACACGCCCGTCAACCGGCCTCGATCGCCGCCACCTTGTCCTCGGCTTGTCCGGAGTTGCCGTTGCCGCGGCTGCGCCGGCTGCCGCGGCGAAACCACAACGCGATCAAGCCAAAGCCATAAGCTATCCGGTCACATACCATCGGACCAGGACCGTCGACGGGATCAAGATCTTCTACAGGGAAGCAGGGCCGAAGGATGCACCGGTGGTGCTGCTGCTGCACGGCTTTCCGACATCGTCGCACATGTTCCGCAACCTGATTCCGGCGCTGGCCGACCGGTACCACGTGATCGCTCCCGACTATCCCGGCTACGGGCAGAGCGACATGCCGCCACGGGCGACATTCAAGTATACATTCGATCGTTTCGGCGAGCTCGTCGACGGATTGCTCGACCAGCTTGGCGTCAAGCGCTACGCCATGTACGTCATGGACTACGGCGCGCCGGTCGGCTGGCGGCTGGCGCTGAAGCATCCCGAGCGCATCAGCGGCCTCATCGTCCAGAACGGCAACGCCTACGACGAAGGCCTGAAGGAGTTCTGGAACCCGATCAAGCAATACTGGGCCGACGGGTCAGACGCGAGCCGTCAGGCGCTGATGAAGCTGCTGACGCTGGAGACGACCAAATTCCAATACACCGACGGCATGTCCGACGTGAGCCGCATCTCGCCCGACAATTGGGTCCATGACCAGGCGCTGCTGGACCGGCCCGGCAACAACGAGATCCAGCTGGACATGTTCTACGACTACCGAACCAATCTGCCGCTGTACCCGGCAGTGCAGGCCTACTTCCGCAAGCACAAGCCGCCGACGCTGATCGTGTGGGGCAAGAACGATTTCATCTTTCCGGCCGACGGCGCCCATCCTTACAAGCGCGACCTGCCCCAGGTCGAGTTTCATCTCATCAACTCCGGCCACTTCCTGCTCGAGGACAGGTTCGACGAGGTAACGCCCCTGATTCGCGATTTCCTCGCCCGAAAGATCGCCTGACATTCGCGCCCGGCCTCCGCGAAGTCGCCGCGCGCGCGGCGACTTCGCAAGTCCAACAGGGACGACGCTGCGGCCTTTGGCCCGGCTTCACAAAACTGCAATCTGCCGTCCGCATAACGCGTGCGTCCGCCAACAGGAGACGCACATGCGCGCGACTTTTCTCAGCACCGTCGCAACGATCATTCTCACCGCGAGCTCCGCGCTCGCGCAGAGCGAGGGCGAATTCCCGGCCAAGCTGGCCGGCCACGTGGTGATGCCGGCGGAGACTTTCATCGACGCCCCGGCTGACGCACCCGCAGATCTCAAGACCCCAGGCAAATACACCACCGGCAAGCGTGTCGACGCGCTCGGCACCGTCATGGGCAAGTCCTATGAACGTCCGACCGGGGTGTCGCTGCCGTTCAAAGGCCAGCCGCTGCAGGGCCATTCCGGCATCAAGACCATGCCCGACGGCAGCTTCTGGGTCATCACCGACAACGGCATGGGTGCGCGCGCCAACTCGCCGGACTCGATGCTGTACCTGAACCGCTACAAGATGGACTGGGCGAGCGGCAAGATCGAGCGGCTGGAGACCATCTTCCTGCACGATCCCGACAAGAAGGTGCCCTTCCGCATCCTGCATGAGGACACACAGAAGCGCTATCTCACCGGCTCCGATTTCGATACCGAGGGATTCCAGATCGTCGGCGATACCTTCTGGATCGGCGACGAGTTCGGCCCCTATATCCTGAAGGCCGACAAGTCGGGCAAGGTTCTCGGCGTGTTCGACACGGTCGCCGACGGCAAGCCGGTGCGCTCGCCGGACAATTGGGCGGTGGGGACGCCGGCCGCGCCGGGCGCAACCTACACCAACGTCAACCTCCGCCGCTCCAAGGGCTATGAGGGCTTTGCCGCGTCGAAGGACGGCAAGTTCCTCTACGGCCTGCTCGAAGGGCCGCTGTGGGACGCCGAGAAGAAGGATTGGGAGAAGGTGGACGGCAAGGAAGCCGCCCGCATCCTCGAATTCGACGTCGCCGCGGAAAAATTCACCGGCCGCTATTGGCAATATGTGTTCGAGCAGAACGGCAATGCCATCGGCGACTTCAACATGATCGATCAAGCCTCCGGCCTCGTCATCGAGCGCGACAACGGGGAAGGCACGGCCGACAAGGCCTGTCCGCAGGGCACCCGCGGCGAGAATTGCTTCCCGGATCTGGCCAAGTTCAAGCGCATCTACAAGGTCGAGCTGACCGACGCCAATGTCGGCAAGCCCGTGCGCAAGATCGGCTATATCGACCTCATGAAGATCAGGGACCCCGACAAGAAGGCAAGAAAGCCGCTGAATGACGGCGTCTACACCTTCCCGTTCTTCACCATCGAGAACGTCGACCGCGTCGACGACAGCCACATCATCGTAGGTAACGACAACAACCTGCCGTTCTCGTCCAGCCGCGACCCCAACAAGGCCGACGACAACGAGTTCATGCTGCTCGAGGTCGCGGATTTCCTGAAGGCGAAGTGAGCACTGCACCCTTCCGTCCTCTCCCGCCCTTCGCGGGAGAGGACGTCGTGCCAATCATCGGTCCCCGAACTTCACCCCGACCTTGATGAGCATGGTGCCATAGGTGATCTCGGCCGGTACCGGCGGAAATGGCTGGGCCTGGCGCACCATGGCCATGGCCTGAGCATCGAGCACTGCGACCCCCGACGAGCCGCCCACGCGACTGGACAAGACTTGACCACCGCGACCGAGAGTAAGGTTCAGCGTCACCACACCCTTTTGCCCGTTGGCGCTCTTCGGATACTGGTGGAACCGCATGAGATGCGCGCGGACACGCTGGTTGTATGTCGCGATCGTCGAGGCCACTGAACCGGCATTCACGGCGGACGCAAGCGGAGCTTCACGCTCCGCACGCGGCGGTGCACTGGTGCGCGGCACCGGAAGCGCATCCGACGGCTTCCGGGCCTCGGGGCGCACTACCCTGGGCTTCGCCGGAGCGGGCTTCTCCACGGGCACGACTTTCGCGGGCTCGGGCTTCGGACTTGGCTCGAGCTTCTGCTCCGGTGGAGCGACTACATCCGGCTGCTCCTGCGGCGGCGTCGGCGGGATCATTTCCTCGACAGCCTGCTGCTGCACCGGCTCGGGCGGCGACGCATCCGCCTGCTGCATCATCGGCCCGGGCGCGATGTCCAGCGGCGTCGACTGCGGTGCCGACGTCTCCGGCGTCATGTCGATCAGGATGGCCGGCATGTCGACGCCCTCGTCCGGCACCTGCTTCAGCCAGTTCATCGCAACCAGCGCGGCGCCGAGATGCAACGCCACGATCAGGGCCGCCGAGGCGCCCCAGCGCGCGCCCTCCCGCTCGTCAAGCGGCTGGTGCAGGGCAAAGGCGTTCGCGGCCATCAGCTGCGTCCGTCGAGGCCGACCAGGGCGACCTTGAGATAGCCGGCATTGCGCAAGGCGTTCATGACCTCCATCAGGTCGCCATAGGCGACGGCTTTGTCGGCGCGCAGATAGATGCGCTCGTTCTTGCGGCCCTTGGTGGCGGCATCGAGCGAGGTGCTGAGCCCGTCGCGAGCGACGATATCCTCGCCCACGGCGATCGAAAGGTCCGGCTTGACGGTGACGAAGACCGGCTTGTCGGGCCGCGGGGCCGGCTCGGCCGCCGTTGCCGGCAGATCGACGCCGATGTCGACGGTAGCGAGCGGTGCGGCCACCATGAAGATGATCAGCAGCACCAGCATCACGTCGATGAACGGCGTGACGTTGATCTCGTGGCTGACCTCGAGTTCGCTCGCGTCGCCGCGCGAGCCAAGCTTCGATGTCCCGAGCCGGGCGGCCATGGCCCTACTCCGCCGCCCGGGCCAGACGGAAATGGCCGTGGTCGCGCTGGCGGCTGACCAGCAGCATGAGCTGAGCCGAGGCGTCGCCGAGCAGGGCACGGTAATTGGCGATGCCGCGCACGAGGTGATTGTAGATCACGACCGCCGGGATCGCCGCGACGAGACCGAGTGCGGTGGCGAGCAGCGCCTCGGCGATGCCGGGCGCGACCACGGCGAGGCTCGTGGTGTGGCTCTCGGAAATGCCGATGAAAGAGTTCATGATGCCCCAGACCGTGCCGAACAGACCGACGAACGGCGCGATGGCACCGATGGTCGCCAGCACGCCGGTGCCGCGCGCGATCTGCCGTGACATCGCCGCCTCGACCCTTTCGAGCCGCAGCGCGATACGTTCCTGAAGGCCGTCGTCGAGCACGCCGCCGGAGAGCTCGGCCTCCCTGGCGCAGGACTGGATCAGCTGGGCGACGGCGTCGTTCGCGTCACCGGCACGCGCGGATGCCTCGGCGAGAGACATGTTGCCCTCGAGCGCGCGCGTCCGCTGCAGGGCAAGAGCGCTCTTGCGGCGGAGCTCGATGGTCTTGGCAAGCCATACTGTCCATGTCGCCAGCGAGGCGATAGCGAGCCCGACCATCACGATCTTCACGATGACGTCGGCGCCGACGAACATGCCCCACGGTGACAGATTGCGCGGCAACAGCGCTTGCTCGATCGCGAAGGCGGGTGCCGGCGCGATCGTCAGCGCGATCGTGAGGATCACGTGCCGAAGCCTGGAAGTGCCCTGCATCCTGATCTCCCGACAGATGGAAGTTACGCCGAAGGCTTCGCCGCGATACGGTCAGCAAGTCCCCGGAACCGCGCCAGCTGATCCGCGCGCAACGACCGGCTCTCGTCGCGGCCGACGAAGACCTTGAACATGATTCCGCCGTCGGCGTTGATGAACGCGACGAAGGCCGAGGACTTGCCCATGAAGGGCCGCTCGACAAAGGCGATGCCTGCGCAGCGCTCGTGGCGGAGATGGCCGTGCAGGCCCTTCGGCTGCATCAGGTTGAAATAGCCGCGGCCAATCTCGCCCCTGGGAACGGTCCCGGTGAACTCGAAGATCGCATCATCGGTGTGGACGATCAGGGTGACCTCGCCCCATTCCGCGATGTCCTGCATGGCGGCGGCAAAACGTTCGCCGCTCCCCATGCGAACCATGGACGGCGGCAGCGCCTCGATCACCGCGCGCGGCGTGACGCTGCGCTCGCGCGCAACGTCCTCGATCACCGCGCCGGGATTCTCCGCCATATGCGCCCTGAGATCGGCAAGATCTGTGCTTAGCATGTCCGGCCTCCTCAACCAGCCGCCTCAGGCCGCCGCGCTCGCCTTGCGCTCGGTCATGATGACCTCGAACCCTTCAAACTTGGGGTGACCGAGGTAGAGGCTTTCGCCGGTCTTGTTGTCGGCGCGCGCATGAGCACGGCGGAATTCCTTTGAGCGCGTCCAGGCCTCGAAAGCCGCCTTGTCGACCCACACGGTATGCGAGGAGTACAGCGTGTGGTCGTCGGCGACGGGTCCCTTGAGCAGATGGAATTCGACGAACCCCGCCATGCTGCCGAGATAGGACTCCCGAGTGCGCCAGACGGTCTCGAAAGCGGCTTCCGAGCCGGGCTTCACCTGAAAACGATTCATCGCAATGAACATTCGACTTTTCTCCTGTGTCTTTCGAATCGGCAATCGCCGATCGGATATTTCAGAACGGACCGAAGCCACGCTGACGCATCAGCGTGGCTTCGGAGATGGCTAGCGCATCCCGGCGGAGCTCAGGTGCCGCCAAAGTGGTATTTGAGGCCTCCCTTGATCACGAGTCCGGCACCAGCGCTCGCCCACTTCACGTCGTTCTGCGTGTCACCCGTGCTCCCCACCGGAATGGCGTACGGCCGGTAGTAGCGGTTGAAGAGGTTCTCGACAGAGAAGTTGAGGGTGAGATCGGGCGTCGGGTGATACTGCGCGTAGAGATTGACGAGATCGTACGACGTCGCCGGCGTGTAGGTCCTGGGGATGTCGTAGTTGGCGAGTGCCGACGTCCACATCATCGAGAGGATGAGGGTGCGGTCGAGCAGACGCACGCCGGCCGTCGTCGTGATCTTCTGCGGCGGAATGCTGTAGAGGCCGAACCCGGTCTGGAGATTCTTTCCGCTCTGATAGGTCCCGGAGAGACCGAAGAACCACAGATTGGCGTCATACATCGCCTCCGCCTCGAAGCCTTGAATGCGCGCGGACGCCACGTTTTGGTACTGCAGGAACGGAAGCACGGTAATCGACGGTGCGGGCGGCGGCCCGGTCGGAACCACGAGCGGGTTTCCATAAGCGACCTGATCGATGAAGTCGCTGATGTCGTTACGGAACACGTTGATCTTGCCGCGCAGCGTGTCGCCCGCCGTGAACAGATCATTCTTCTTGATGTTGAAGCCGATCTCCTTGTTCTTGCCGATCTCGGGGCGCAGGTTCGGGTTCGGTACGAAGCAGAAGGTCGAATCCGCCCCCGGTCCCGGCGTGCCCGACGGACAGCGGAAGAACGAGTCGTTGACCGTCGCGCCGGCATGTGGGCCGCTCACCAGCGTCTCCGTGATCGAGGGCGCCCGATAGCCTTCCGCGTAGCTGGCATAGGGGGTCACGACCGCGGTCGGAACGAGAGCAACGGTGATCTTCGGCGAGAGGCGATCGCCGCCTGACGACGAAGACGCCGAGGAAAGCTGATAATTGTCGTAGCGCAGCGCGCCGATCACCTCGAGCATCGAAGTGTAGCTCGCCTTCCATTGCACGAACCCGCCCGATACGGTGCGCTGACCGCCGGGCGTCGTGACCTCGGATGTACCGGTCCTGTCACGAGACGACACCTTGTCCTGGAACGCATCCAGGCCGTAAGTCACCGCGTGGCGCCAGCTTCCCGTTTCGAACCGCGTCGTGTTGTGCACATCGATACCGATCGTATCGAGCAGGTATCCGCGATTGCTCCCGATGCATCCCGAGACGGCATTGCCCGGCACGCCGCCGCAATAAACGGAGGGCGTCGTGGTGGTGTGCCTGGTCTTGATCTGATCGTTCTCGGTGCGATTCCAGTAGATCTTCGCATCCCAGTCGAACCACTGATCGTCGGGCTGGGAGTATTTCCATCCCAGCGTGGTCGTATAGTTCTTCACGTTGGAAGCGTAGACCGACGTGCCGTTCAGGTTGTTGGTACCGTTCGCATTGGTCGAATTGGGATCGCCGGCGCGCCGCGGCGGCTGGCCCACACTGAAGATGTCCTCCTGGAAGATGGCCCCGAGCTTGACTTCGTGGCCATCGGCCGGACGAACCGTCAGCTTGGCGATGCCGCTGCTCAGACGGTTGCCTGTGTTTGCGACTTCGTAGCCGGTACCGTCCTTGTAGCTCTCCTGAGTCGAATAGGTGCCGCCTGCGAATACGTCGACATTGGGGTTGACGTGAACACCGCCAAAGGCGGATCCGAGTGCGCGCCCGTAATTGCTGCCGAGGATGGTCTTCACGTCGACGCCCCAGCGCTCTCCCACGCGGACGACGTCCTCGATGTCCTTGGTGCGGAACGAGGCCACGCCGCCGATCGCGCCGGAGCCGTAGATGTTCGCGGTCGGGCCGCGCACGATGTCGATGCCGCTGATCAATTCCGGATTGAGGAAGAACGAGCCATTGGCGAAATGACCGGTGCGCTGGTAGTTCTGCCTCGCGCCGTCGACCACGACGGCAACACGGCCGAAGTCCTGGAGGCCGCGGATGTTGATCGAGGTGGCGGGATCATCGCCGCGGTTCTGAACCCAGACGCCGGGCACGTTGTAGATGAGATCGCCGACGGTACTGGCCTGGCGGGCTTCGATCTGCTCGGACGTCACGACGCTGACCGGCGCCAGTGCGTCGACGGCTCGCTCTTCCGTCTTGGTCGCCGCAACCGTGATGGTGTCGAGCACCTGAACGGGCGAGGCGCCGCCCGCCTGCGCCCGGGCATTCATCACGCTGGGCGCTGCCTGCTGCGCGACCTGCGGCGCCTGCTTGCGCTTGGCTTGTTTCGGCCGTTCCATGGACGCGTCTTCGGCCTGCGGCGACGCAGTCTGCGCGAGACCGCTCTCCGTCATCACTGCCGCAATTGAAACCACCGACGCGCCCAAAATCAGGGCGCGCGAATACCTAGCCCCGTCAGCCATATCAACCCCAGCCTGCACTTCACTTCAAAATTTTTGAATCTTCTGGCTGGCTGGCGTGCGTTCGCAACGCGAACGGCTGGCTGGCTGACTTGCTCAGGTCGAAGGGCAGGTTTCCCCCGCCCGCCACAATTGGTTACGTGGCAATATCCTGACGGTCAATGACATCAGGTTACAGTTTATATCGATTGTAAATCGCAGCCATTGGAATGCGCTCGTTGCCGCCTGTACAAACAAGCAGCACTCCCAGGTTCCGAAGGCGCATCACACTTCTATGTCAGCAACGTCCGCAAGCAATAACGGCGACGCCGCGGGGGCAGCAGAAGGCTCTTCTGCGACGACGAGAACCCTGACCATCCGTGGAAGCCAGATCGACAGCCGCGAGTTGTTCGCGGCCGCCCGCGAGATCATCATCGCGCATGGCGAAGACAGCTATCGGCTTCGGCTGACCTCGCAGAACAAGCTGATCCTGACGAAGTAATCCGCAATGGCATTTTGTCGCATCCTCGCGAATCTCCTGCTCTGCGGCGGAATCGCGCTCGCGCCGGCCGCGCACGCCGCCGGCATCACCGTGCATGACGCACGCAATCGCGAGATCGCCGTGACCGATTTCGCGCGCACGGTCTCGATCGGCGGCGCCATCACCGAGATCCTCTACGCGCTCGGGCCTCGAGAGCCGGCTTGTCGGCGTCGACACCACGAGCCTCTATCCGGCGGCGGCGCTGCGGGACAAACCCAATGTCGGCTACATGCGCCAAATCTCCGCCGAAGGCGTGCTGGGACTCAATCCGACCCTGATCCTGGCGATCCAGGGCTCGGGTCCGCGCGAGACCATGGACATCCTGGAAACAGCGAAAGTGCCGTTGGTGCTGGTGCCCGATACCTTTACCGAGGCCGGCCTGATCGAGAAGATCAAGCTGGTCGGTCACGCCATGGGCGTCGACGCGCGCGCCGCGTGCCTGAGCGCGGCGGTCAGCGCCGATTTTGCGCAGCTCCGCGCCCTGCGCGCCAAGGTGACCAAGCCGGTGCGCGTGATGTTCGTGATGTCGCTGCAGAACGGCAGAGCGCTGGTGGCGGGCCGCAAGACTGCGGCCGAGGAGATCATCCAGCTCGCTGGCGCCGCCAATGCCATCGACGATTTCGACGGCTACAAGATCATCGGCGACGAGGCGATCGCGGCAGCAAGGCCCGATGTCGCGCTGTCGATCGAACGCGGCAAGGACCAAGTCCAGGCCGAGGCGATCTATGCCCACCCCGGCTTTGCGCTGACGCCGGTCGCGGCCAACAAGAGCTTCATCGCCATGGACGGGCTCTATTTGCTCGGCTTCGGCCCCCGGACGGCGGCGGCAGCGCGCGATCTTTCCACAAGGCTCTATCCGGCACTGGCCGAACGGAGCGACGGGTTCACGTCGGCGCTGTCGGCGGCGAACTGCCGGCAATGAGCGTTGCGACCGGGACCGGAGCGGGTACACCGCAACGACGCGCCAGCGCCGGACGACGGTCCGCGCCTTTGGCGATCGTCGTCCTGATCGCGGCGCTCGCGGTCACCGCGATTGTGGCGCTGACGCTCGGCGCCGCCGGCATTCCCCTCTCCCGCCTTCCTGCCGCGCTCGGACTGTCGGGCGAAGGCACGGCCATGACCGCCCGCGACCAGCTCGTGCTGTGGTCGATCCGCGTCCCCCGGATCGCGGCGGCAGCGATGATCGGCGGCCTGCTCGCCGCGGCCGGTGCGATCATGCAAGGATTGTTTCGTAACCCGCTGGCCGATCCCGCCCTGGTCGGCGTCTCCAGTGGCGGCGCGCTCGCAGCCGCAAGCGCGATCGTCTTCACCGATTCTCGATTCGGCGAGACGCTGCGCTTCCTCCAGACCGAACTGCTTCCGCTCGCGGCATTCGCGGGATCGTTGGCCACGACCGCAATCCTCTACGGCATCTCGAGCCGTTCGGGGCGCACCTCGATCGCGATCTTCCTGCTGGCCGGCGTCGCCATCACCGCCATCGCCAATGCCGGCATCGGGCTTCTAGTCTTCGTCGCCGACGATCGCCAGCTCCGCGACATCACGTTCTGGATGCTGGGCTCGATGAGCGGCGTAACCTGGACCAAAGCCGCCGTGCTCGCACCGGTCCTCGTCGTCGGGCTCGGCGCCTGCACGTTCATCGCGCGCGGACTCGATCTCCTGGTGCTCGGCGAGACCGACGCCTTTCACGGTGGGGTCGATGTCGAGCGCCTCAAGCGGATCTCGATCGTAGTGGTCTCCGCCATGACCGGCGTCGCCGTGTCGATCAGCGGCGTCATCGGCTTCGTCGGCATCGTCGTTCCGCATCTGCTGCGCCTCGTCATCGGGCCCGCGCATCGGCTGTTGCTGCCGGCCTCGATGCTGCTCGGCGCGATCCTGATGGTCGGCGCCGACACGCTGGCGCGCACGATCGTCGCGCCGGCCGAGATGCCGATCGGCATCCTGACCGCGGCAGTCGGCGCGCCGGTCTTTCTCTTCATCCTGCTGCGGCAGCGCGGGCTCGCCTCGCTATGAGTGCCGTGATCGAGGCCCGCGCCTTGAGCAAGCGCGCCGGCCGCGCGCAGTTGCTCGATGGCGTCGGCCTGACGGTCGAGGCCGGCGAGATGGTCGCCGTGATCGGTCCGAACGGCGCCGGCAAATCGACGTTGCTGCGGCTGCTCTCCGGCGATCTCCGGCCGAGCGCAGGCGAGGTGCGACTGAAGCAGCGCAACATCGGCAGCTTCACGCCGCGCGAACTCGCCGCGCGGCGCGCGATGCTGTCCCAGCACATCAGCGTCTCGTTCCCCTTCACAGTCGAGGAGATCGTGCTGATGGGCGCGAACGATCGCAGCGGGCGAGACGCGGGCCCGCTGGTCGATGCCGCCCTCGAGGAGGTCGGCCTTGCGCATTTCCGCGAACGGCAATTGCCGACCCTGTCAGGCGGCGAGCAGCAGCGCGCCCATTTCGCCCGTGTGCTGGTGCAGCTCGCCTGCGGCGAGGCCGAGCATGGCCCGGGACTTCTGCTGCTGGACGAGCCGACCTCGAGGCCTCGATCTGCGTCACCAGATCGATCTCGTCGAGGCGGCGCGCCGCCGCGCCTGCAGCGGCACGGCGGTGATCGCGATCCTGCACGACCTCAATCTCGCCATCCGCTTCGCCGACCGGCTGATCGTGCTGGCTGGCGGCAAGCTCGTCGCAGACGGCTCGCGCGCAGAGGTCGTCACGCGCGAGACGATCCGGGATATTTTCGAGATCGACGCGGACGTGCATCAGGTTGACGGCGTGCCTTATGTGCTGCCGCAGTCGATGCGGGCGGCTGTGCCACCACGGTGAAGGTGGGCTCCCTCCCCCGCTTGCGGGGGAGGGTTGGGGAGAGGGTGTCTCCACAACGGGACAATCCCCTGGAGGTGAGAGCCCTCACCCCAGCCCTCTCCCGCAAGCGGGAGAGGGACCGCACTTCGGCGCGACCGGGGCTATCCCGCCGGCACGATCACCATGCTCTTGTCTTTCGGCCAGCGGATGCGCCAGGCAAAGTTGATGTCGCGGACTTCGCCGGGCTTAGCCTCGAACGACCATTCCAGCACGCCGCGCTTGTCGCGGATGTTGCTCGCGGTCGGCGGCGTGGTCGCCGGCAGCATCTCGACGACGATGTCCTCGCTCTCGCTGACCGGCAACTGATCCTCGATCGCGACGCGAATCGGGAAATCGTGACCGTTGCGGATGGTGGTCTTGAACGCACGCTCGTCGGTCTTGGACGTCGTGACGAGGAGGCCGGCCGAGCCCTCGTTGCGCTTGAGCACGGCGCGCTCGATCCTGACCTTGTCGTCGGCGCCGAAGCCGAGCCGGACGACGTCATCCTTGGCCGACGCCGAGATCTTGCCGCGACCGACAAAGACGCCGTCGCGATAGATCGCAACCTTGCCAGGCAGCAGGGTCGTGTCGTCGGTCTGCTTGAAGCTGGCTTCGAGGAAGGCGGTCGGGTCCAGCACGGGCGCGGCACGGACGGCGAGTTCGGCAGGGACGGTCATGGCCGCGATGCGCATGCTCTTGGCTCCCTCCTGGGCGCCGAGGCTGACGCGGCCGGGAATCTTGAACGTGGCCTGGAAGCCGCCGATCTCGGCCACCGCCTGCTGCTCGTCGGCGCGTTCGCGCGACTCGGACGCCTCCGCGATCTTGGCCATCGCGGGCGAATGTGCCTGGCGCGTCATGGGTGCGGGCCGCGCCAGGTCCGAGGCCGTGCCGAGCGCCAGCGGCTTGGGCGGCTGCGGATATTGCGCCACCAGCGAGCCGAGCTCCGGCGCACTGCCGCCACGGCCGATACGCACCGTGGAGACACCGAGCGCGACATTCGACCAGTCTTCGCCGGTCGACTGCGTGATCTCGGCGCGACGAACGAGCTCGAGCTGCGGCTTGCGATCCTTGGCGCCGGTGTCGAGCCTGGCGTCGTAGAGCGGCACCCAGCGCGCGTTGCGCACGGCGTAGGTCACCCGCAGCGTCGCCTTGGTCGCAGCGGCGGAGGCGACATCGATCCGCACCTCCAGCTTGCTCGGCGGCTTGGCCGAGCGCTCGGCCTCAAGCTGGGCGATCTGGCGGTCGATCTCGCGCTGCTTTCGCGTGGCGTCACGGATCGTCGTGTCGGAGGTTGCGATCTCCTCGGCGACCGCGGCGAAAGCCGCGCGCCATTCCGTGATCGGCCGGGCCTCGCCCTTGTCGCCGAGGCCGGCGGGCGAGGCTTCGGCAAAGCGCTGGGCAAAGCTGCGCCTTGCGCTTGCCGAGTCGATCGCACCTTGCAGGTCGGCGCGCTGATCTTTCAGCGCTTCGATGCGCTTGTCGAGCTCGGAGAGGTTGATGGGCGGCGCGGCCCGCGGCGGCCGGGCATCGATCGTGCCGATGGTAAGCTTGGCGCCCGCCTCGCCTTCGACGCGAAGCGAGGACGGATCGAGCGAGAGCGGAAAATCCCTGGCGACCAGCGTCGAATCGCCGGAGGCGAGGTCCAGCGAGATGATGCGGGTGACGGTGGCGCCATCGGGATAGACAGTCACGGCGTCGATCGCCGACTTGGCGTCCAGTTCGGCGGCCCATGACGGCACCGCGAGGGCCGTGGTCACCAGGACAAGGCTCGTCGTTGCCAGACATTTTGCGGTGATGCGCATGAAATTCCTCCCTGCCGATATCGACGCGTCGCCAGCCGGACGCGCGAAAGATGCCTTGCCAAGATGGTTGGACGCGGCAGGGAAGGAACCGGTTCGATTGGGGTTTCCGTTGGGCACCGCTGCGGCGGCACCAAGGCTGCGGAACGGCTGGCGATCCCGCGGCTCTTAAGCCTGTGTCGGCGCGCCTTGGCCGAAGATGCGTCGGAGCAGATCGGTCACGTTCTTGGCCCCAGCCTTCTTCAAGATGCCGGCGCGGTAACCTTCGACCGTCCGCGCACTCAGATGCATGCGGCGGGCGATCTCCTTGTTGGTCAGGCCAGCGGCAAGGTGCTCGAGCACGCCGGCTTCGCGCGCGGTCAGCGGCTCGCAGCCGGGCAGCCAGCCCTGTCGGCTCGTGCGGGGCTGCGCGAATTCATCGATGGCGGCATCGATCCGGCCGACGATGTCATGGGTGCGGAACGGCTTTTCGATGAAGTCCGCCGCGCCGCTCTTGATGGCGTCGACCGCCAGGGCGATGCTACCGTTCGCCGAGGTCACCAGCACCGGCGCCATGCAGTTTTCCTGGCGCAGCCGCCTGAGCATGTCGAGGCCGGAGCGATCGGGCGGCAGCTCCATCAGCACGCAGGCCGGCATCCGGGCCTTTGCCTCGGACAACAGAGACGCACTGTCAGCGAAGCAGATCACGTCATAGGCGCTCTGTTGGAGCGCGGCTGAAAGTTGTTCGCGGGAGGCCGCGTCGGTCTCGATGACGAATACCTCACCCTTGGAAAGCGTGTTTCCCGGCATATCCAGATCCAGCAATGTCTTGGTCAAATGGTCCGAGACGGACAGCAGGCCCCATCGCCACGCCGCGCCGTCATGAGCACGGCATTCACGCCAGTGCCTCGGTTTTCCTATGTATGTTCCGCCTGGTTCCCGGATTTGACGGACCGAGACAGAAACTTTACATTTCGGGACATCTGCGGGAATGGCTGGCAGGAACGGTTCGCATGACCGACCTCGTTCGCAGCGCAGGCTTGAGCTATTACCCGGAAATCGCCCGGTCGGTGGGGCTCGATCCCAAACAGATGATGCGCAAGGCCAGGCTGCCGCTGGCCTGTCTCGACAAGCCCGACACTCCCATCGCCGTCGCCGGCCTGCGCCGTCTGCTCGAATTGTCGGCAGCGGCGTCCGGCGCC
The DNA here is from genome assembly GCF_042019905.1 of Bradyrhizobium dasycarpum. Classification (NCBI taxonomy): domain Bacteria; kingdom Pseudomonadati; phylum Pseudomonadota; class Alphaproteobacteria; order Hyphomicrobiales; family Nitrobacteraceae; genus Bradyrhizobium; species Bradyrhizobium dasycarpum. The sequence goes on along the minus strand of NZ_CP169574.1, from coordinate 6,097,539 downwards.
GAAGATTTCGGCTTGCGCCTCGCCGAGCGCGGCGGCCTGACCAATTTCGGCGCGGTCGGCCTGATCGTGCGCGAGCAAGCGACCGTGGGTGAAGCGATCGAAGCGTTCTCGCGCTTCATCCATATCCATCATGACGGCATGCGGCTGGAGGTGACGCGCGGCAGGCAGACCGTGACCGTCGCGCTGCATCTGCGCGGCCGGCAGCCGAGCGCGCCGCGGCAGTCGATCGACATGGCGCTCGGCAGCGTCCACCGCATCATCCAGTCGCTGTTCGGCCATGACTGGCGGCCGCAGGAAGTGCATCTGCATTATCCGCCGCCGAAGGACCGCAAGCGCTATCGCGACTTCTTCGGTTGCCGCGTGACTTTCAACGCCGAGGACGATGCGATCCTGCTGTCGGCGCACGACATGGAGCGCCGGATCCCGGGCGCGCATCCCCTGGTCGCGACTTATCTGCGCAAGCGGATCGAGGCAATCGAGACCCGGCCGGCAAGTTGGGAGGGGAAGGTCGACGAGGTCGTGCGGACCCTGCTCGCTACCGGCGACTGCACCGTCGAGCGCGTCGCCGAGCATCTTGCCTGCACCCGCCGCACCATCCACCGCCATCTCGCCGCATCAGGCACCAGCTTCTCGGCCATCCTGGATGCGCAACGCGCCGATCTCGTCACTCAGCTGATCGACGACCCCGGGCGGCCGCTGGGTGACATCGCGCTGCAGCTTGGCTTCTCCGCGCAGAGTGCCATGGCGCGCTGGTTCCGCGGTCGCTTCGGCTGCACCATCACCGACTGGCGCAAGGGCGTGAGGCCACCGGCGGCCGATGCGCCGTCGGCGAGCGCGGCCTGAGTTCAGCGCGCCGGAGCCGGCACGCCCATGATGGCGAGGGCGCGCCGCCGGCTGCCGGCGAGCAGCGGGCCGAACGCGACGGCAAATCCAAGGAACGCGACGAGCCAGCCGCAGGCTGCAACGTGCAGCAACACATAGCCGTGCGCGGGAAAGATCACGGCCATGACCCGGGCCAGAGCCGCGATGACGATTGCGGCATAGATGCCTTGGATCGCCGGCGAAGCCGTCAAGGCCTGTCCGGTATGGCCGAGGCTCGCACGGGTCATCACCGCGAGCGTCATCGTCCCCGCCGCACCTGTCATCCAGGCGTGGATGCCGGCGCTCGGCGGCAGCGCTCCGAACACCGCAATGGCGTGCAGGATGAAGCCGAACGGCACGAACGCGTAACCGACATGCAGGATCACGAGCAGCCGCTCGCGCAAGGTGCGATCACCGGCCCAGCGCGCAAGCCGCACCAGATGCAGCCCGCCGGCAAACGCCATCAGCACACCGGTGACGGAATTGAGCGGCGCCACGACCCAAGAGACGAGCGCGAGCGCGCTGCATCCGATCACTGCGCCGTCAAAGCGCCCGAACGGCACCGGCAGACGGCCGGGATTGAACTTGACCAGCCAGTTGCGGGTGAAGCTCGGAATGATGCGGCCGCCGATCAACGCGATCAGCAGCATGACCCCGCCGATGCCGACGCGGATGCTGACATCGGCCGCGCCCTGATAATGCGCCTCGATATGAAAAGCGACGTTGCCGGCGAGCAGAATGGACACCAGCCCCACCACCGGCAGGTTGCGCCAGTTGCCGCCTGCGATGACTTCACGCGCCGCGGCGGCGACGACCAACGCCAGGAAGGCGGCGTCGACGGCCAACGCGAATGCCCAGCCGGTATCGGCCGACAGCGTCACCACGACCCGCCCGGCCAGCCAGACCATCACCAGCGCCCCGAGCGAGGTGCCCTGGATCGGCAGCCGGCCGGTCCAGTTCGGAATGGCCGTGAACAGGAACCCGGTGATCACCGCCGGCAGGAAGCCGTAGAGCATCTCGTGGACGTGCCAGTCGCGCGCCGCGAATGCGGAACTCACCGACAATTCGCCGTAGAACATCGGCAGCCAAGCCAGGATCGACAATCCGGCCTGGATCGCGGCCAGCAGGAAAAAAGGCCGAAAACTGTGCGCAAACAGCGGCCAGCCCTGATAATTGCGGGATCGGGCGCCAGCCATGGGGTCAACTCCAATGATTTCAGTCCGTTGTCTGGAAAAATACTGCCAGCCCACCGTTCCGTTTTGCGCTATCGCAAACTATCGGACGATTGCAGGTGCCATCACACTCCGTGACGCCAAGGAGGCAGAATGGCCAAGGTCGACACATCGCTGGTTGCGCATTTGCCGCTGTTTGCCGGGGTCACGCCAGAAGCTCTGGACGAGATCCTGCGTGAGGCCCGTTCGGCGCGATATCCCAAGAACAGCGCCATCTTCGAGCAGGGTGCGGACGCACAGTCGTTTTTCCTACTGCTGCACGGCCACGTCCGCGCGGCCAAGACCACGCCGACCGGCGAGCAGATCGTGGTGCGCTATGTCGCGCCTGGCGAAACATTCGGGCTCGCCATGGCGATCGGCGCCGCACGGTACCCGGCGACCGCGACCGCAGTCGACGACAGTGTGGTGCTGATCTGGCCGACCTCGGCCTGGCCGCGGCTGGTCGAGCGATTTCCCTCGCTTGCCGCCAACACGCTTCAGACCGTCGGCACCCGCCTCCAGGAGAGCCACACCCGCATCCTGGAAATGTCGACTCAGCAGGTCGAGCAGCGCGTCGCGCATGCGCTGCTGCGCCTCGCCAAGCAGTCCGGCAAGAAGCTCGACCGCGGCATTGAGATCGACTTCCCGATCAGCCGTCAGGACATCGCGCAGATGACCGGCACCACCCTGCACACCGTCAGCCGTATCCTTAGCGGCTGGGAAAGCCAGGGCCTCGTCGAAAGCGGCCGTCAGCGCATCATCCTGCGCGATCCGCACGGGATCGTCGTGCTGGCGGAGCGGAGCGCAGACAGCGGGGCAGCGTGACGGCCGCACCAAGGCGTCTGCGGCCAAGACGAAGATAGGAGTGAGGGCGCCTGCGCTTGCGGCGCAAGCCGCCCCTCACCCGAGAATCCGCGCGCGCCCGCACGAATTCCAGACCGTTTTACGCCGGCACGCAATCGACCAGTGCGGCAAGGAATTTTTTCGCGGTCGATGCCATGCTCGCGGCAGGCATCATCCACCGTGTGGAAGGTTGCGATCGGGCAACCGACACAAGCCAATTTGAAGGCTAGAAACACGCGGATGGTGTGCGGCGCCGTACGCATGATGTCATCGACCAGATCGTCGGATCCAAAGGACATGGACAACTCCGTTCGGAGACGACGATAACGGAGGGGCGCGGAGTTTCTTTGTGGAAGCGCAAGCAGTTGCCGATTCCTCAACTCGTCATTCCGGGGCGCGCCGCCCCGAATGACGAATTACACCGCCCGGCTGTGCAGCTGCTTTGCCGGGTTGAGATGCGCGTCGAACGCGGCGGCGACGCTGCGGACCAGGAAGCGCGAGTCTTTTGCGACCGCGAGGCGATTGCCCTCCAGCCTCACGACGCCGTCGGAGATCAGCGGGCTCAGACGCGCCGCGGAACGCAGCATCGCCGAGGCCTCAGCGCCATGGCGCGCGCAGATGTCGCCGAGATCGGCGCTGAACTCGCACATGATGCGCTCGATGATGTCGGCGCGCAGCCGGTCGTCTTCGGTGAGCCGATAGCCCTTCGCGGTCGCGGGACGGCCGGCCGCGATGCTCTGCGCATAGGCGCCGATCTGCACCTCGTTCTGGACGTAACCCTGCGGCAAATGACCGATCGCGCTGGCGCCAAAGCCCAGCAGGACTTCACCCTTGTCGGTGGTGTAGCCCTGAAAATTGCGCCGCAGCGTCCCTTCCTCGAAGGCCACCGCCATGGCGTCACCGGGCCGGGCGAAATGATCGAGCCCGATCTGCACGTAACCGGCCTCCTTCAGCGCATTGGCGATCGCGCAAGCCTGGTCGTGGCGTGCGAGGCCGTCAGGCAGCACGGCTTCGTTGATCATGCGCTGGTGCTTCTTGAACTGGGGCACATGGGCGTAGCCGAACACGGAGAGACGGTCGGGCGCGAGGGTGAGGCTGCGCCGAACCGTGTCCAGGCACGATGCGACGGTCTGATGCGGCAAGCCGTAGATCAGGTCGAAATTGATTCCCGCGATGCCGGCGCGCCTGAGCATGTCGACCACGGACGCCGTCTGCTCGAAGCCCTGCACGCGATTGATCGCCCGCTGCACCACGGGATCGAAGCTCTGCACGCCGAGGCTCGCGCGGTTGACGCCGGAGAGCCGCATCGCCTCGACCATGTCGGCGGTCAAGGTGCGGGGATCGATCTCGACCGCGATCTCGGCCGAGGGCAGCACAAAGAACTTCTGGCGCATCGTCGCCATCAGCTCGACGAAAGCTTCCGGCGCCATGATCGTCGGCGTGCCGCCGCCGAAATGGATGTGCTCCACCTTGATGCGACGGCCGATGGTTTCGGCGATCTGCGCGATCTCGTTGCGCAGGGTCCGCTGATAGCCGGCGATGAGCTCGTCCCGGCGGGCGATCTGGGTGTGGCAGCCGCAATACCAGCACATCTCCCGGCAGAACGGCACGTGGAGATAGAGCGACGCGCTGGCACCCGCCGGCAGCTCCGCCAGCCACCGGGCATAGGTGTCCGGGCCGATCGCCGTCGAGAAATGGGGTGCGGTCGGGTAGCTCGTGTAGCGCGGCAATCGCTCCTCGCCATAGCTTGCCGCAAGATCAGCTCTCATGTCTTACCCATTCGTAAATCTAGGCCGTGTGCAGACATCACGGCAAATCACGGAACGACTTCAACTAACCCGGATGCGCCGAGGTGACTTTGCGCTCGCGCAAAGCCCGGCGGCCGGTTCCCGGCAATGATGAGAACATTCGTGCGGCCATCCGGAGCGTTTGCCATGAGGCTTCTCGCACTCGAACTGATCCTTTCCCTGCTCGACGTCCGCGGCCATATCCCGCGTTTCGACGACTTCCGGCCGACCCCGGTCGCACCGGCTCCGGCCGGCGCCGCGCGCGCTCTGGCCGCCATCATCGCTGTCCTCGCCGTGCTGTCGCTGGCGATCTGGGCAACGGTCTGGCTTGTCACGCATCTGTTCTAGTCGCGCCTTCTCCAAGGCCTCTTCTCCAAGGCCTCTCTTCACGCATCTTCATGCTGAAGGCCATGGCCGTCGTCCGGCCGCTTATCGCTCGGCTTCGACATCCGCATCACGCCATCGGATGCGGTTAACGTGCCGCGCCGATCGTGCTCCGTTGAGACACCTAGGTGCTGTTGCGGAGGCGAATCCGGCAGAAACTTGTTGCAGCGCAAACACCATCGCCGAGATCGGAGCACACTGCATTCCGTCATCAAAACCCTTTCAGATGAAGGATGCTTCCGATGTTCACCCGCAGAGCCGCATTGATCAGCGCCGCCGCGACCGCCTTGATGCTGGCGGCCCCAGCTTTCGCCGCCAGCGATCTCAAGCTGCCGCGTCAGAAGGTAGAGCTGGTTGCTCCGCCCTTCGTGCACGCGCACGAGCAGGCCACGACGCAGGCCCCCAAGATCGTCGAGTTCACGATGACCGTCGAGGAGAAGAAGGTCGTCATCGACGACAAGGGCACCACCTTCCAGGCCATGACGTTCAACGGCTCGATGCCGGGACCGCTCATGGTCGTGCACGAGGGCGACTACGTCGAGCTGACGCTGGTCAATCCCGCGACCAACACCATGCCGCACAACATCGACTTTCATTCCGCGACCGGCGCGCTCGGTGGCGGCGAGCTCACGCTCGTCAATCCCGGCGAGCAGGTCGTGCTGCGCTGGAAGGCGACCAAGACCGGCGTGTTCGTCTATCACTGCGCACCGGGAGGCCCGATGATCCCCTGGCACGTCGTCTCCGGCATGAACGGCGCCGTGATGGTGCTGCCGCGCGACGGACTGAACGACGGCAAGGGCCATGCCCTGAAATACGACAAGGTCTACTATATCGGCGAGCAGGACATGTACGTGCCGCGCGACGCGAAGGGCAATTTCAAGTCCTACGAATCGCCCGGCGAAGCCTTTACCGAGACGGAAGAGGTGATGAACAAGCTGATCCCCACCCATGTCGTCTTCAACGGCAAGGTCGGCGCGCTCACCGGCAAGAACGCGCTCACCGCCAAGGTCGGGGAGAACGTGCTGATCGTGCATTCGCAGGCCAATCGCGACAGCCGTCCGCATCTGATCGGCGGGCATGGCGATTATGTCTGGGAGACCGGCAAGTTCGGCAACGCACCGGAGGTCGGGCTCGAGACCTGGTTCATCCGCGGTGGGTCGGCGGGAGCTGCGCTGTACAAATTCCAGCAGCCCGGCATCTACGCCTATGTCACGCATAATCTGATCGAAGCGGCCAATCTCGGCGCCACCGCGCACTTCAAGGTCGAAGGCAAGTGGAACGACGATCTGATGACCCAGGTGAAGGCACCTGCCGAAATACCGGCGCCCAAGACCCATTAGACGCGACAAGGGGCCGGTCATCACCGGCCCCTTCTTCCTTTCGAGGAGCGACCATGCTGATCGCATTCAAGCTCAAACTGGCACTCGCCTGCGCCGCCGGGCTCGCAGGTCCGATCGCGATGGCGCCGCTGGTATCGACCATGGCGGTCCGCGGCACGGCGACGGAGCCCGTGATCGTCAGGGTCGCACCGGGCAGCCTGTCCTATCGCGAGGCCGGCGATTTCACACGCGGCGGGCAGCAGGCGGAAGCGCCGCTGCGCACGTTGCGCGTCGACCGGCCGCTGCACATCATGCGAAACCAGGTCGCGTCGTCCGACTATCAGCTTTGCGTCCAGGACGGCGCCTGCCGCGCCCTCGATCGCGACGTGGTGGTCGCCCCCGACCGCCCTGCGGTTCAGGTGAGTTGGCACGACGCCGAGGCCTATGCGGGCTGGCTGTCGCGCAAGACTGGGCATCATTACCGGCTGCCGAGCGATGAGGAATGGGCCTTTGCCGCCGGCTCCAGATTCAAGGACGACGGTCTCGCGGTCGATGCGAATGATCCTTCCAAGCGCTGGATCAGCCGCTATGAGCGCGAATCCGAACGCGACCTCTCCGACACCAAGGCCTATCCGTTCGGCAAGTTCGGACCGAACGAGCACGGCATCGAAGATCTTGCCGGCAATGTCTGGGAGTGGACCTCGACCTGCTTCGTACGCTCGCGCGTCGACGCTTCAGGCAATGCCGGCCGCCCGACCGTGAACTGCGGCGTGCGCGTCGCCGAGGGCGCGCACCGCGCCTATGTCACCGATTTCATCCGCGACGCTCGCGCCGGCGGCTGCGCCCAGGGGCGTGCCGCCCGCCAATCTCGGCTTCCGCCTGGTGCGCGAGGAGACGTCATGGGTGGCGAGCGTGTCGGCGCGCTGGAGCAAGGTGCGGGCGGCAAGATCATGATCGCAGCGGCGCGCATACGTTTTCCCGTCAACGTCGCGATCCATTGATTAGAATCGATCTAAGTAAGAAATATTGGAATCGCTCTAAGTCGCGCTCTTCGCGACATCGCGTCGCTGACTTTGCCGCATTGCCTGCGCTACTCAATCTGGCGTCAATCGCGCGCCTGGAGCAGCCCTTATGATCGATCTTCGCGTCCTCGCCGCCTCCGCGGCGGTGTTGAGCCTGACCTTATCCTTTGCCTCGAAAGCAGCCGCCAATGGCGAGGTCAACGTCTATACCTATCGCGAGACCAAGCTGATCCAGCCGCTGTTCGACGCCTTCAGCAAGGATACCGGCATCAAGGTCAATGTCGTCTCCGCAAGCTCAGGTCTGGAGCAGCGCATGAAGGCGGAAGGCGCCAACGGTCCGGCCGACGTGCTGCTGACGGTGGACATCGGCCGCATCGACGAGGCCGTGCAGGCGGGCGTCACCCAGCCGATCAAGTCGGAGGTGGTCGACAAGGTCGTGCCGGCGCAGTATCGCGATCCGGACGGACACTGGGCCGGCATCTCCATGCGCGCGCGCGTGATCTATGCCTCGAAGGATCGCGTCAAGCAGGACAAGATTACCTATGAGGAGCTCGCCGATCCCAAATGGAAGGGCAAGATCTGCATTCGCTCGGGCCAGCACATCTACAACAACGCCCTGTTCGCGGCCTACACGGCCAAGCACGGCGAGGCCAAGGCCGAAGAATGGCTGCGCGGCGTGAAGGCCAATCTCGCGCAGAAGCCGTCGGGCGGCGATCGCGAAGCCGCGCGTGACGTGGCCGCCGGCAAGTGCGACATTGGCATCGGCAACACCTATTACTGGGCGCTGATGATGAACAACGATCCCGAGAAGAAGCCGTGGGCGGAGGCGACCCGCGTCATCCTGCCGACCTTCGAGGGCGGCGGCACCCACGTCAACCTCTCCGGCGTGCTGCTGGCCAAGCACGCGCCCAACAAGGCCAACGGCGTCAAACTGATCGAGTGGCTCGTCAGCGAGCAGGCGCAGCAGATGTATGCCGACCAGAACTACGAATATCCGGTTCGGAGCGGCGTGCCCATCAACTCTACCATCGCGGGCTACGGCAAGCTCGGCCCAGATCCCTTGCCGATCGCAAAGATCGCCGCCAACCGCAAGGCTGCGGCCTCGCTGGTGGACAAGGTCGGCTTTGACAACTGATCTCTGGCGGCCCTCGTCACTCGAACTGGCAGAAGCTTCGGGCGCACGGCCTCGTTTGAGAGGCCGCGCCCACGCCGGGCGCGCTGCAACCGCAATCGCGATCGCAACCGCGATCCTGGTCGCGGCGCCCGTGATCTCGATCGTTTCGTTGGCTTTGCAGCCCGCGACCGATGTGTGGCACGACCTGATCAACTACGTGCTGCCGGCCGCGCTCCTGGACACCGCCCTTCTGCTCGTCGGGGTCGGCGCGCTCACACTTCTGGTCGGCGCCGGCACTGCATGGGTGATATCGCGCCACGATTTTCCCGGCCGGGGCATGCTCCTGTGGCTGATGCCGCTGCCGCTGGCGATCCCGACCTATCTTGCGGCCTACGTCTATGCCGACCTGTTCGAGCCGCTCGGCCTGGTGCATCGCACCCTGGCCATCTGGCTGCCGCTGCGCGATGCCCTCGGCTATCTGCCCAACCTGCGCTCGCTGCCGGGCGCCATCTTCGTGATCGGGCTCGTGCTCTATCCTTACGTCTATCTGTCGGCGCGCGCGACGTTTCAGGTTCAGTCTGCCGAATTCGCCGAGGCGGCTACGACGCTGGGGGCCGGCCGATGGACTGTTTTCTGGCGCGTTTCACTGCCGATGGCGCGGCCGGCGCTCGCGGTCGGCGTGGCGCTGGTCGCGCTGGAAACGCTCAACGACATCGGCGCCAGCGAGTATCTCGGCATCCGCACGCTGACGGTCTCGATCTTCACCACCTGGCTCAACCGCGGCAGCCTTGCCGGTGCGGCGCAACTCGCATGCCTGATGCTTGCGATCGTCGCCGGCCTGATCGCGATGGAGCGTTACGGCCGTCGCAACGCCAATGCCGAGTTCTCGGCCGAAAGCCCGCATGTGAGGCAGCGAACCCCGCTTTCGGGCGCAAGAGCGTGGATCGCGTTCGCGGTCTGCGTGCTGCCGGTGCTGATCGGCTTCGTCGTGCCGCTGTTCTATCTGGCGCATCAGGCTCTCGGTCGCGGACTGCTTGCAAATTTCGATCCGCTCCTGTGGCGCCACACCTTCCATTCGTTTGCCTATGCAGCGCTCGCGACGCTGATGGCGCTGATGCTTGCGCTCGCCACGACGATCGCGCACCGTTTTCGGCCGGATCCCCTGCGATATCTGGCGATGAGCATCGCGCAGACCGGATACGCGCTGCCGGGTCTGGTGATTGCCCTCGGCCTGCTGACCCCCGTCCTGGCGGTCGACAGCGCGCTGAGCGCGGTCGCGACCTGGACGGGACGTTCGCTGCCCGGGCTGATCCTGGTCGGCTCGGGGACGGCCGTCGTCATCGCCTACACGATTCGTTTTCTGGCTGTGCCGGTCGGCATGATCAAGGCCGGGTTCGACAGCATTCCGCGCGACTATGACGAGAGCGCGCGCACGGTCGGCGCGGGCCAGGCGGTCATGTTGAGGCAGATCTATCTGCCATTGCTCCGGCCCGCGATGCTTGGCGCCGTCATCATCATGTTCGTCGACTGCCTGAAGGAGCTGCCGGCAACGCTGCTCTTGCGACCCCTCAACGTCGAAACGCTGTCGACGTCGATCTACCAGTTCGCAAGCCGCGGCAATTTCGAGGACGGCGCACTTGCGGCCCTCCTGATCATCGCCGCCAGCATCGGCCCGGTGGTCTGGTTGACCCGGTTCTCCGAGGTGCCGAGCGGCCCCGCTTGAAGGCATGCCCGTCGGGGGAGGCCGTGCGAGCTGGCTGTCGCGCAAGAGCGGCAAGACCTACCGCCCGCCGAGGGACGAATTGGACCACGGCGCCGCTGCAGCACACGCCGTCACCGACTTTATCGGCGATCGCTCAGGTGTTCTTCAGCGCGACGCGGAATTCGGCTTCGGTCTTGGACTTGACCTCGTCCAGCGTGACGCCGTCGGCGAGTTCGATCAGCGCCATGCCGCCATTGCCATGCTTGTCGATGGTGAAGACGGCAAGATCCGTGACGACCATGTCGACCACGCGCTCGCCCGTCAGCGGCAGATTGCACTTCTTCAGCAGCTTCGGGCCGTCCTTGGCCGAATGCTCCATCACCACGATGACGCGCTTGACGCCGGCGACGAGGTCCATCGCGCCGCCCATGCCCTTGACCATCTTGCCGGGGATCATCCAGTTGGCGAGATCGCCGTTCTGGGCCACCTGCATGGCGCCGAGGATCGACAGGTCCATGTGGCCGCCGCGGATCATGCCGAAGGAATCCGCGCTCGAAAAATAGGAGGTCGACGGCAGCTCGCTCACCGTCTGCTTGCCGGCGTTGATGAGATCGGGATCTTCTTCGCCCTCATAGGGGAACGGACCCATGCCGAGCATGCCGTTCTCGCTCTGCAAGGAGACGTCCATGCCGTCGGGGATGTAGTTCGAGACCAGCGTCGGGATGCCGATGCCGAGATTGACGTAATAGCCGTCGCGCAATTCCTTCGCAGCGCGCGCGGCCATCTGTTCACGGGTCCAGGCCATATGAGTCTCCTGATACGCCTAGGCGGCGGTGCGCGGGCGGGTGTTGCGGAATTCGATGCGCTTCTTGGCCGTGCCGACCTCGACGATGCGCTTCACGAAGATGCCGGGCGTGTGGATGTGGTCGGGATTGAGTTCACCGGCCGGAACCAGATGCTCGACCTCGGCCACCGTGATCTTGGCGGCGGTCGCCATCATCGGGTTAAAGTTGCGCGCGGTCTTGCGGTAGATGAGGTTGCCGGCGGTGTCGCCCTTCCAGGCATGCACGATGGCGAGGTCGGCGAACAGCCCGCGTTCCATCAGATACTTCTCGCCGTCGAATTCCTTCACTTCCTTGCCTTCGGCGATCAGCGTGCCGACGCCGGTCTTCGTGTAGAAGGCCGGAATGCCGGCGCCGCCGGCGCGGATGCGCTCGGCCAGCGTGCCCTGCGGATTGAATTCGAGTTCCAGCTCGCCGGCGAGGAATTGCTGGGCGAACAGCTTGTTCTCGCCGACATAGGACGAGATCATCTTCTTGATCTGCCGCGTTTCCAACAGGCGGCTGAGCCCGATGCCGTCGACGCCGGCATTGTTGGAGACCACCGTCAGGCCCTTGACGCCGGACTCGCGGATCGCATCCGACAGCTCCTCGGCGATGCCGCAGAGGCCGAAACCTCCCGACATGATCATCATGTTGTCTTTTAAGATGCCGTCGAGAGCCGACTTGGCGTCGGGATAGACCTTGTTCATACAAATACCTTCGACTGAACCTTCGGTTTGGAGGCGTCGTGCCGTATTGGCGGCGATTATTAGGCGAAATCCTCCAAAGCCGTCAATGATACGGGGTTCTCCGCACCGCGCCCGGGTGATAGAAGCTGCCCACGCCGTGGGCAGAACCGTCCACGGCCTTGAAAGCGACAAGAAAACCCATCAAGTTGCGGGACTTAACATCATAGGGCTTGGGCGTGGCCACGCAGGTTTTCCGACCCGCCCTTCCGGCTCCAACGACCAACCCGATCAGGACACGCCATTGACCATGGCCCAAGGAATGAAGCGCCTCGGGACGCCGATCGCGGCGCTGCTCGGCGTGGCGCTGATCGCCCTGATCGCGACCTCCTGGCTCATCAACCGCGACGCGCTGCGCAAGGCGGTCGAAGCGCAGATCCGCGACGTCACCGGGCTCGAGCTCAGCGTCGCAGGCAGCATCGACATCTCGGTGCTGCCGGCGAGCTACATCTCCTTCCGCGACGTCGGCCTGAAGGGCGGCGGCACCACCGATTCCGCGCTCCATGTCGACGTGCTCACCGCCAATCTGCGGCTGCTGCCGCTCCTGCTGCAGCGGTTCGAGATCGCCGACCTGACGCTGCTGCGGCCGCGCATCCATGTCAGCCTGAAGCCGGACGGTGAGAGCAACTGGACGCCCTTCATCCAAACCATCGCGCGCACCATGAAGCCCGGGGCCGAGAATCAGGTCTCGTTCTCCGAAATCCGGATCCAGGACGGCGTGCTCGACTACGAGGACGCGGCCACCCACGCCACCGAGCGGCTCGGCGACATCGACCTGTCGCTGGCCTGGCCCTCGATCTCGCGCTCCTTCGCCGCGACGGGACAGTTCGACTGGCGCGGCGAGCGTGTCGACGGCTCGATCAGCTTTTCCGATTTCGTCGCCGCCCTCTCCGGCGATCGCTCGGGGTTGAAGGCGCGGATCGCCAGCGCGCCGCTCAAGCTCGCATTCGACGGCAGCGTCGCCAACCGCACCAGCCCGATGATGGAGGGCACGCTGACGATCGACAGCCCCTCCTTGCGCAACGCGCTACGCTGGACCGGGCAGCCGCAGCCCGCCAGCGGCGGCTTCGGCCGTTTCGCGCTGAAGGCGCGCGCCAACGTCGTCGGCCCCTCGATCGCGCTCACCAATGTCAATGTCGAGCTCGACGGCAACGCCGCCGAGGGCGTCATGACCTACGCCAATAACGGCCGGCAGACGCTGCAGGCGACGCTTGCCGCCGACGCGCTCGACTTCACGCCCTATATCTCGACCTTCCGCCTGCTCGCGAGCGGGGCGCGCGACTGGAACAGGCAGCTGTTCGATCTACAGGGATTGTCGACCACCGACCTCGACATGCGCCTGTCGGCGGCCAAGCTGACGGTCGGACCCACCAAGCTCGGCCGCACCGCGATCGGCGCCAATCTGCGCAACGGCACGCTGGCGCTCTCGGTCGGCGAGGCCCAGGTCTATGGCGGCATCGCCAAGGGCTCGTTCGGCATCGCGCGATCCGACACCGTCGCCGACATCAAGGCGCAGTTCCAGTTCACCGACGTCGATCTCCAGGCCTGCGCCACCGAATTGTTCGGCCTCAACAAGCTGTCCGGCCGCGGCAACATCAACGTGTCGCTGTTCGCCTCGGGCTCGAGCCCGTTCGGTCTCGTCCAGTCGCTCGACGGCAGCGCCACCGTCACCGGGCATGACGGCGCGATCTCGGGCTTCAACGCCGAGCAGCTCCTGAAGCGCCTGGAGCGGCGGCCACTCTCGGGCGGCGGCAATTTCCGCAACGGCTCGACGCCGTACAACAATCTCACCATCGCAGTGAAATTCTCCGACGGGATCGCCACCGCGGAGGACATCCGCATCGAAGGGCCGGCGGCGAAGATCACGCTGACCGGCACCGCCTCGGTGCCGACACGCGAATACGACATGAAGGGCGTGGCGAGCCTCAATACGGCGTCCGGCTTTCAATTGCCCTTCATGGTGCAGGGCCCATGGGACGATCCGCTGATCTTCCCCGACCCTGAAAGCCTGATCCGGCAGTCGCCCGCGGCCTCGCCCTTCCTCGATCTGTTGAAGCAGCGCATCACCGGGGGCGGCAAGCGTCCCGCGCAGGACGGATCGCCGACGGCGGAGAACGCCAAGGAGAATGCGAAGTCGAACTGAGGATCGCGCGATCCTCTGCCGCTGCCCGAGCTTCGCGAATTGATCGGGGCGAATTGATGCGGCGATTGGATCGATGCGCGCGTTAAGCATCGCCACAGAGCGACACCCGCGACCTAGGTCTGACAACATGCTGCGTTGATTGCGCTACCATCCTGCGCTAGTGTTTTTTTCGACCGGTTAAAACACCGGCCGTTTGAGGGAGAAAAACGTGAAATCCAAGGTTATTGGCGCAGTATCACTGGCGGTCGCTGCGGCCGGGCTGTTTGCAGCCGCTGCACCCGCATTTGCGCAGCAGAAGACGATCACGGTCTGGTGGGGCAAGGGCTTCTATCGCTCCGAAGACGACGCACTGATCGAGACGATCAAGAAGTTCGAAGCCAAGACCGGCATCAAGGTCGAGCTGTCGCAATACGCGATCCAGGACATGATTCCGAAGACGGTCGCCGCGCTCGATGCCGGCACCGTGCCCGATGTCGCCTATTCCGATTCCTATGACGTCCAGGCGCAGGGCAAATGGGCCTATGAGGGCAAGCTCGAGGATCTCTCCGACGTCATGGAGCCGATCAAGGGCCGCTTCGTGCAGAACACGCTGGATGCCTCGATCCTCTACAACGACGTCGCCAAGAAGAAAGCCTATTACGGCTTTCCGCTGAAGCAGCAGAGCATGCACGTCCAGATCTGGAACGACATGCTGGAGAAGGCCGGCTTCAAGCTGGCCGATATCCCGAACGACTGGACGGGGTATTGGACGTTCTGGTGCGACAAGGTGCAGCCGGCGATCCGCAAGGCCACCGGCCAGCGCCTCTATGCCGTCGGCCAGCCGATGGGCGTGGAATCCACCGATTCCTTCCAGTCGTTCTACACCTTCATGGACGCCTATCATGTCAAGCTGGTCGACGACGACGGCAAGCTCACGGTCGACGATCCCAAGGTTCGCGAGAACCTGATCAAGGCGATGAAGGATTACACCGACACCTACATCAAGGGCTGCACGCCGCCGTCCTCCACGACCTGGAAGGATCCCGACAACAACGTCGCCTTCCATAACAAGACCATCGTGATGACCCACAACTTCACGATCTCGATCGCGGCGAAGTGGTTCGAGGACTCGCAGAACCAGGCGCTTACCCAGGAGCAGCGCGACGCCGGCAAGAAGGCCTACGAGCAGGACATCATCACGGCGTCCTTCCCCAAGGCGCCGGATGGTTCGACCATCAAGTACCGCTCCGACGTCAAGACCGGACTGGTGTTCACCGCGGCCAAGAACAAGGCCGAGGCCAAGCAGTTCATCAGCTTCCTGCTCCAGGAAGAGAACGTTCGTCCCTACATCGAGGGCGCGCTCGGCCGCTGGTTCCCGGTGACGAAGGAAAGCCAGGAAAGCCCGTTCTGGCAGGCGGACAAGCACCGCAAGGCCGTCTACACGCAGTTCAAGGGCGGCACCACGGCGTTCGACTTCACCAAGAACTGGAAGTTCACGATTCTCAACAACGAGAACATCTGGGCCAAGGCGATGAACCGCGTCGTCAGCGAGAAGGTTCCGGTCGAGAAGGCCGTCGACGAGATGATCGCCCGCATCAAGCAGGTCGCGGGTTGATGTCATCCTCATCTCCCTCGCGTTGCGGGAAGAGGTGTAAGAACAACACCGGCCGCGTTTCGCGGCCGGCTTCTCTTTGAAGAGTCCGAAAAGAATGGCGATCACCCTCTCTGGCGATCAGGCTATGCCCGGCCCGCCCCTGTCGTCGCGGCTGACCCCGGCGCAGGTCTGGGGCATCGTGCTGCTCGCGCCCTATCTGCTCGTTTTCCTCGCTTTCGTCGTCTATCCCGTCTGCTACGGGCTGTGGCTGGCGCGCGCGCCGGAAAACTACGTCGCGCTCTACAACGACCCGATCTTCGCGCGCGCCGCGATCAACACGCTGATCTTCCTCGTCATCGGCATCAACATCAAGATGCTGATCGCGCTGTTCCTGTCCGGCTTCTTCGTGCAGCAGCGCACCTGGATCAAATGGCTGTCGGTGATCTTCATCCTGCCGTGGGCGGTGCCGTCGATCCCGACCATCCTGTCGGTGCGCTTCATGCTCAATCCCGAGTGGGGCATGATCAACCACTACATCTTCTCCCTCACCGGCGATGACGGCCCGAACTGGCTGAACGACCCGACCGTGGCGCTCAGCATGGCGATCGCCGTGCACATCTGGAAGTCGCTGCCGTTCTGGACGCTGATCCTGATCACCGGGCGCCTTGCGATCTCGCACGATCTGTTCGAGGCCGCCGAGGTCGATGGTGCGAGCTGGTGGCAGAAGTTCCGCTACATCACATGGCCGTCGATGCAGACGCTCTACGTCACCTGCACGCTGCTCTCGATGATCTGGACGCTCGGCGACTTCAACAGCGTCTATCTGCTCACCGGCGGCGGCCCGGCAGACCTCACGCACGTGCTGGCAACGCTTGGCATCCGCTATCTCCGCCTCGACCAGCTCTCGCTGGCGATGGCATCCATCGTCTGCGCGATGCCGTTCGTCCTGCCGCTCGTGTACTTCATGATGAAACGGTTGTCGCGATGAAGCTCCCCGGCCTAAGAGAGTTTTCCTGGCGCGACGTCGCGACCGAAGCGCGGCTGTTGCTGATCGGCATTCCCGTCTTCCTGTGGACGATGATCCCGATCTATCACATGTTCCTGTTCGCGATCTCCCCGAAGGAGGACGCGTTCTCGGGCAAGCTGTGGCCGGATCACCCGACGCTGCACAACTTTCAGATCGTGTTCAAGCAGCAGCATTACTTCCTGCGCGACTTCTACGTCCAGTTCTGGAATTCGACCGTGATCGCCGTCTCCGTCGGCGTGCTGACGCTGTTCATCGCGACATCCGCAGCGTTCGCGATCTCGCGATTGAAGGTGCCGGGCGGGCGCACCGTGCTGAACCTTGCGCTGTTCACCTATTTCATTCCCGCGGCGTTCCTCGCCGTGCCGATGTACCGCACCATGGGCAATTACGGCCTGCTCAACAATCACTGGTCGCTGATCCTGGCGATGGTGACGATCGCCTCGCCCTACGCGATCTGGGTGCTGAAGCAGGCCTCGGACAAGCTGCCGGTCGAGCTGGATGAGGCCGCCGTAATGGACGGCGCGACGACGCTGCAGATCTTCCGCCTGGTCTATTTGCCGCTGATGATGCCCTCGCTGGTCGCGATCGGCACCTATGCGGTGTTGCTGGCCTGGAACGAATATCTCTACGCGTTCCTGCTGCTCTCAAACGACCGCGAGATCACCCTCCCCGTCGCGCTTGGCAACTTCCTCGCCGCCGACGATTCGCCATGGGAGCTGCTGATGACCACCGGCTTCATCTACGCTCTGCCGCCGGCCGCGGTCTACTACGCCTTCCGCCGCTACATGGTGGGCGGGCTGACGGCGGGTGCGGTGAAGTCTTAAATAGGCTGTCATTCCGGGATGGTCCGAAGGACCAGACCCGGAATCTCGAGATCTCAGGTGCGCAATTGCGCACCGTAGTTCGATGCTTCGCATCCCCCGGAATGACGCTCTCTCCTACAGCGGCGCTGCGCTCTCGCCCTGCGAGCTCGACAGTTTCGAGGCGAGCGAGGCGATCACGATGACGACCGCGATCAGGGCGATCACCAGTGTGCAGATGGCGTTGATCTCCGGCTTCACGCCCAGCCGCACCTCGGAATAGATCCGGATCGGCAGCGTCGCCGAGCCGGGACCGGTGGTGAAGCTCGCGATGACTAGATCGTCCAGCGACAGCGTGAAGGCGAGCATCCAGCCGGCGACGATCGCGGGCGCGATCAGCGGCAGCGTGACGGCCACGAACGCGCGGACCGGGTCGCAGCCGAGGTCCATCGCCGCCTCCTCCAGCGAACGATCGAGCGAGCCGAGGCGGGATTGCACCACCACGGCAACGAAGCACATCGTCAGCGTGGTATGGGCGATGGTCACGGTCCAGAAGCCGCGCTCGGCGTTGAGCGCCACGAACAGCAGCAGAAGCGACAATCCCGTGATCACCTCGGGCATGACCAGCGGCGCGTAGAGCATGCCGGAGAACAGCGTGCGGCCGCGAAACCGCTCGCCGCGCGACAGCGCGACCGCGGCGAGCGTGCCGAGCAACGTGGCGATGGTGGCGGAGGAGACCGCGACTCGCAGGCTCATCCAGGCCGCCTCGATCATGGCGCGGTCATTGAAGAACTCGTAATACCAGCGCAGCGACCAGCCACCCCAGACGGTCACGAGGCGCGAGGCGTTGAAGGAATAGATGACAAGGATGAGGATCGGCAGATAAAGGAACGCCAGCCCCAGCGCGAGCGAGGCGATGTTGAAGCGGGAGAGGCGTGAGAGCTTGCGCATTGTCTCAGCGCCCCTGTTCCAGCTGCCGCTTCTGCAGCCGCTCATACAGCAACAACGGCACCAGCAGCACCATCAGCAACACGATGGCTGCCGCAGAGGCGACCGGCCAGTCCTTGTTGGTAAAGAATTCGAGCCACAGGGTCTGGCCGATCATCAGTGAATTGGAGCCGGCCAGAAGGTCCGGGATGACGAACTCTCCGACGATAGGAATGAAGCACAGCAGCACACCGGCGCCGACGCCGGGCAGCGACAACGGGAAGGTGACGAGCCAGAACACCTGCCAGGGCGGCGCGCCGAGATCCGCAGCCGCCTCCTCCAGCGCCGGCTCCATCTTGGCAAGCGTGGCGTAGAGCGGCAGGATCATGAACGGCAAATAGGAATAGACGATGCCGATATACATCGCGCTGTCGGTGGAGAGCCAGACCACCGGCTGGCTCACCAGGTGCAGCGCCAGCAGGATCTGGTTGAGCAGGCCGTCATGCTGCAAAATGTTGATCCAGGCATAGATGCGGATCAGGAACGAGGTCCAGAACGGCACGATGACCAGCACCATCGCCACCGCCTGCCAGCGCTTCGGCAGCCGCGCCATGCCATAGGCGATGGGATAGCCGATCAGGAGCAACAGTGCGGTCGCCGTCATCGCAACGGTGAGGCTGCGAACATAGGCGAACAGGTAGATGTCGTCGGAGGCGAGCAGCCTGAAATTGTCGAACGACAACGCGGCCAGGGCCGTCCTCAGCGCATCCCACCCGGCCGCGAGGTCGAACACCGGCTCGTAGGGCGGCTGCGCGATCGCCGTCTGCGACAGGCTGATCTTCAGCACGAAGGCGAACGGCACCAGGAAGAACAGCGCCATCCAGACATAGGGGGCGATCGCGGCGAAACGCGCCGGCCTCGCGAAGATGCGGCGGGCGCTCATGATTGCAGCACCACGCAATCGTCGGGCGTGAACCAGGCGACGACATGCTGGTTCAGGCTGTAGGCATCGACGTCGGTGCGCGCGCTGTTGGCGACGGACGCCTGCACCGTTCCGCCGGTGTCGAGCTTCACCTTGTAGGTGGTGGTGCCGCCGAGATAGCAGATGTCGGCAATCACGCCGTCGAGCCGGTTGATCGCCGTCTCACGTCCGGCCTCGCTTACCGGGCCATGCCGCGACAGCTTGACCTTCTCGGGGCGGACCGCCACCGCCAATTTTCCGGTGCCGATCGGCTCGCGCGGCTCGGCCACCACCAGCGCTCCCGCATCGCGCGTGCCGATGACCAGACGATGACCGTCCCGCAATTTGAACTCGCCGTCGAACAGATTGACGTCGCCGACGAACTCCGCGATCCAGCGCGAGCGCGGCGCCTCGTAGAGCTCGCGCGGGCTCGCGACCTGAGCGAGCTTTCCGGCGTTCATCACGCCGATTCTATCAGCCATCGTCATCGCCTCCTCCTGGTCGTGGGTGACGATGATGAAGGTCATGCCGAGCCGGCGCTGCAGCTCCATCAGCTCGGCTTGCGTGCTCTCCCGCAGCTTCTTGTCGAGCGCCGCGAGCGGCTCGTCGAGCAGCAGCAATTGCGGGCGGCGTGCCAGCGCGCGGGCGAGCGCGACGCGCTGGCGCTGGCCGCCCGAGAGCTGGTCGGGCTTGCGCTTCCTCGAGCCCTTCGAGCTTCACCAGTGCGACCATCTCGGCCACACGGGTGGCGATGTCCGCACGCGCCATGCCTGCGCGCTTCAGGCCGAACGCGATGTTGTCGCGCACCGACAGATGCGGAAACAGCGCGTAATTCTGGAACATCATGTTGATCGGCCGCTCATGCGGCAACGCCTGCGCAATGTCCTCACCCCCGAGCAGGATCCGTCCCTCGTCCGGCGCCTCGAAGCCCGCGAGCATGCGCAGCAGCGTGGTCTTGCCGCAACCGCTTGGGCCCAGCAGCGCGAAGAACTCGCCGGCCTTGATATCGAGCGAGACGCCATCCACGGCGCGGAACGCCCCAAATGTCTTGGCGACGGCCTCGATGCGCAGCAACGGCTGGCCGGCTGCGGCCGCGTCTCCATCGGCAGCACCTGTCGCGGCGTGCGTTTTCGGCAATTCGTCCGTCATGTTTCCTGCCAACCCCGATTCCGCCGCACGCTAGCGGCCGATCGGCTTTTGCTCAACCGGGTCACGGTGGATCGTTCACACCCGCCATAAATGCGGCCAGCGCCTCACGATCCGCGGCCGGCATGGTCAGGCCGAGCTTGGACCGGCGCCACAGCACATCATCCGGAAAGCGCGCCCATTCGCGGGTCATGAGATGGCGCAGCTCGGCGCCGGTCAGCTCGGGGCCGAAGGTGGGCCCTAGCTCGCCGCAGGTCTTGGCCTCTCCCAGCACGGCGGCCAAGCGCGAGCCATAGGCGGCGACCAGGCGCTGCGCCTGCGCTTCGGAGAGAAAGCGCCAGCGCTCGCGTGCAAGATCGACTTCGCTGTCGAAACGATCCCAATTGAAATCGCCGCCGGGCAGTGCCGCGCCGCCAGTCCAGGGCGGCGACATCGGATAGAACGGCGTCAGCTTCGTCACCGCCCGCTCGGCGCGCAGGCGCGAGGTGGTGACGTCGCCGCCGAACATCGTGATCAGCGGCGCCTTGCGCCGGCGCGCGTGGAACAAGGTCGTGCCGTCACCTCGCGGTGCGGACGCCGGCTTCAAATTGACGCCGGAAACCGTCCGGACCACGTCGGCCGGGGCGACGCGCTCGCGGAAATAGCGGCTGGCTGCCTCGCAGAGATAGCTGACATCGGCCCCTCGCATCGCCACGATGGCGGGATCGCCGGTGAACTCGTTCGTGACGGTGCCGATCAGCGTGAACTCCCGCTCGAAAGGGGAGGCGAAGATCAGGCGTCCGTCGCTGTTCTGGAAGACGTAGACGTTGTCGGAATCGAACAGCCTGGGCACGATGATCTGGCTCATCTGCATGGGCACTGCGGCAGGTTGTGGCCGGCGCAGCACGGTCTCCGCGACCATCGCCGTCCACGCCCCGGTGGTGTTGGCCAGCGCCCGGGCCGTGATCGTGCGGCGATGGCCGCGATCGACCACCGCGAGCCGCCAGACGTCGGTTCTATCGGCACGCACGCAGCGCGCGCCGGTCCGGATCGCAGCACCGCGTTCGGCCGCATCCAGCGCCGTGAGCACCACCAGGCGGGAATCGTCGACGACGCAGTCCGAATATTCAAAGGCCGTGCCGAACGGGCGCTTCAGCGCGTTGCCGACCGGATGATGCGTGATGTCGATGGTGGCTGAAGGCGGCAGGCCGCCGCGGTTCGTGAGGGCGTCGTAAACATACAGGCCGGCCCGCAGCAGCCAGGGCGGACGCTCGTCGGAATGCGCGGGGATCACGAAGCGCATCGGCCGGACCAGATGCGGCGCGATGGCGAGCCAGATCCGACGCTCGGCCAGCGCCCGCCGCACCCGCCAGAACCCGCGCCGCTCCAGCACCGACAGATCGCCGTGGATCAGCCGCGGTGTCGCCGAGGACGCCGCGCCGCCGAGATCGCCCTGCTCGAACAGGACGACCCGCAGACCGCGGCCGGCCGCATCGCGCGCGAGGCTGACACCGTTCAGACCGCCGCCGATGATCGCAAGGTCGTAATCCGCCATGAGGCCGTCGAGAAGGAGCGAAGCGCCCCATCATCTCTAGAGCCATTTCCGTTCCAATGAAATCGGAATGGAAATGGCTCCAGATTCAAATTCTGACGCGTCTTCTTGACGCGAACCGGTATCCACTTCGCTCGAAGACGCTCTAGCCGGTCTTGAGCGCAAGCTCCATGACCTCGGCGCGGCCGACGAGTCCGGCATATTTGCCGATCGGCAACGGCTTGCCGAGCAGATAGCCTTGCACGCCGTCGCAGCCCTCCTTGGCGAGGAAGGCGAGCTGCTCGATCGTCTCGACGCCCTCGGCGATGATCGACATGTCGAGGCCGTGACCGAGATCGATCACCGCACGGACGATCGCAGCCGATTGCGGGTTACGGCCGAGATTGATGATGAAGGCGCGGTCGATCTTGATCTTGTCGAACGGGAACGCCTGAAGGTAGCTCAGCGAGGAATATCCGCTGCCGAAATCGTCCATGGAGATGCGGACACCGAGCGCCTTGAGGCGTCGCAGCAGCGCAAGGCCGCGGTCGAAATCCTCGATCAGCACGCCCTCGGTGATCTCAAGCTCGAGCCGGCCGGGCGCAAGGCCGGTCTCGAGCAGGATCGAATGGACGAGGCCAACCACGTCGCCGTGCATGAACTGCGCCGGCGACAGATTGACAGCGACCTGGAGCGGTTTCGGCCAGGACGCCGCCTCGCGGCAGGTCTCGCGCAGGATCCACTCACCCATTTCGACGATCAGGCCGCTTTCCTCCGCGATCGGGATGAATTCGGCCGGCGAGACCTGGCCGCGCACCGGATGCTGCCAGCGCGCCAGCGCCTCGAAGCCGATGATCTCGCTCTCGGCGACGCTGTCGCCGGTGGCCCCCTGCGGCTGGAAGGCGAGCGAGAGCTCGCCGTTCTTGATCGCCATCGACAGGTCCTGGTGCAGCACGCGGCGATCTCGGATCTGCTGGTCCATCTCCGGCTGGTAGAGGCTGATGGTGCCGCGGGACTTCTGCTTGGCGCGGAACAGCGCCGCACCGGCATTGGCGAGCAGCGAGGCGCCGTCGGTGCCATTGCGCGGGAAGACCGCCATGCCGGTGGTGGCGCCGGCGCGGACCGCCCGGCCGTCGATCTGGAATTCCTTGGCGACGGCCTCGCCGAGGTGCTGCGCCAGCGCAAGGCCGCAATCCGGCTGCTTGCCGTCGATGATGAGGCCGAATTCGTCGCCGGACAGGCGCGCGACCACGCCGCCGCGGGCGGAATCCTGAAGCCGCTGGGCCACCTCGATCAGGAGCTTGTCGCCGAGTGCGTGGCCGAAGACGTCGTTGACCTCCTTGAGGCCGTCGAGATCGACGCAGAGGACGGCGAACTCCTCGTCGGTACCTTCGCAGGCTTCGATCATCTGGGTCAGCGCCTGAAGGAAGGCCGCACGGTTCGGCAGATCGGTAAGGCCGTCGTGATAGGCCATGTGGGCCATGCGCGACTCGGTCTGCCGGCGATCGGTGACGTCCTCGTGGGTCTTGATCAGATATTGTGGCTCGCCGGTGTCGCCGAGCACGGTGGCGCGGCGGGTCAGGAACAGCCGCAGGCCGTCCTTGGTGGAGATCGGATGCTCCTCGGTGATCATCCCGCGTTTCTTGATCGCGGCCTCGTCGCGCGCGATGATCAGCTTGGCTTCCTTGGGGTTGAAGATGTCGGACGCCGTCAGGCCCGTGGCTTCCTCGCGCCGGCGATTGAGGATCGTCTCCGCGCTGCGGTTGGCAAGCAGATAGCGGCCGTCCTTGACCTGCTCGACGATCAGGGCCACCGGGATGTTGTCGACCACCAGTTCGAGGAACTTCTTGGTGCTCTCCAGTTCCTGCGACAGCGAGCGGCGATCGGTGATGTCCTCGAACATGAGCATCAGGAATTCGGGCTTGTTGCTCTCGTTGCGGACCACGATCCGGATCGAGGCGACCATGCGCCGCTCGCCGCCGCGGTCGACCTCGAATTCGTTGCGGAACTGGCCGTCCGGCGAATCCAGCGCTGCCCGGTCCGTCGCCTCGATGCTGTCAGCCGAAGCGGATTCGAACAGCTCGCGCGCGTTCTTGCCGACGACGTGGTCGCGCGAGAAGCCCCAGAACCGCTCATAGGCGCTGTTGGCGAAGATGTAGCGGCCGTCCCCGATGTTCTTGGCGGCCACGCAGGCCGGAACGTTGTCCAGCACCGTTTCGAGGAACTGCTTGGTCGAGGCGAGCTGTCGCGACAGCTTGCGCTGCTCGCTGACGTCGAGATGCGTCGCCACCGAGCCACCGTTCGGTAGCACGAAATATTTCACCAGGATGGCCCGCCCGTCCGGAAGCTCGGTGATCAGGCCGTTGGTGCTGGCCGCCTTCTCATAGAACTCCTCGTTGGAGGCGACGCCGAGCACCCCGCGCTTGCGTCGCAGCTCAAGCAACTCATAGCCGTTCATGTTGGCCCAGACATCCGAGCGCGTCAGGCCGTAGATCTCGAGATAGCGGTCGTTGCAGAAGATGATGCGGCGCTGCGAATCCGTCATCACCACGCCCTGATTGAGACTGTTCATCGCAGAGGAGACGAAGGCGTTGCGCCGCAGCTGCAAGCGTCTGGTCCGGCGCAGCGAGGAATGGATCCACAGCGAGATCGCGGCGAGGAAGGCACAGACGACGACGCCCGCGATCAGGGCTTCCCAGACCACGTTGGGATCGAGCTGACCAAAATAGCCCGGCGCGGCGAGGCCGTCCGACAGCGCGAAGGCGCGCGCGGGCGCAACCGTGCCGGCGAGGCACACAACGGCCTGCACAGCAATCGGAAGCGTGCTGCCCTCGTGCCAGTTCTTCTCAGCCATCAGCCACCCGCGATTTCAACGTCGGATTGTCTGGCTTCACGGGTTTGGATCGGGTAAACGCCTGTACGCGCAACAGAAAAATGTGACGTGAAATACGGCAATTGCCCTGACATGATAAATTCTTCCTTAACGGAAAGCGGCCCCGGCCCGTTCTTTCAAGGTCTGATCCGATCGGCGCGCCCAACGGACATGCTGCACAACCATGGATAGGGTCGATTGCGTCGTCATCGGGGCTGGCGTGGTCGGGCTCGCTGTGGCCCGCAGGCTGGCGCAGGCCGGGCGCGAGGTCATCGTGCTTGAGGAGGCCGAGGCGATCGGCACCATCACCTCCTCGCGCAACAGTGAGGTGATCCATGCCGGCATCTACTACCGTGCCGGGAGCTGGATGGCGCGCATGTGCGTCGCCGGCAAGCACGCGCTCTACCGGTACTGTGCCGAGCGCGGCATCCCGCACAGGAATTGCGGCAAGCTGATCGTCGCGACCACCCCGCAGGAGACCGCGAAGCTGCAATCGATCAAGGCGCATGCCGAGGCCAATGGCGTGCTCGACATGCAGCTGCTCGCGGGCGAGGCGGCACGCGCGCTGGAGCCCGCGCTGGCCTGCGACGCCGCGCTGCTGTCGCCCTCGACGGGCATCATCGACAGCCACGCCTACATGCTGTCGCTGCGCGGCGAAGCCGAGGACGCCGGCGCCGCCTTCGCGTTCCGCACCCCGCTGATCCGCGCCAAGGCGGCTGGTGGCATCATCGAGATCGAGGCCGGCGGCGAGGCGCCGATGACGCTGCAATGCAGCCTGCTCGTCAATGCAGCGGGGCTGTCGGCGACGAATGTGGCGCGCAATATCTGCGGCATGCCGCTGGACCGCATTCCGCCGGCCTATCTCGCCAAGGGAAACTACTTCAGCTGCAACGCCAAGGCGCCGTTCTCGCGCCTGATCTACCCGGTGCCCGAACCCGGCGGTTTGGGGGTGCACCTGACGCTGGACATGGCCGGCCAGGCGCGGTTCGGGCCTGACGTCGAATGGATCGAGACGATCGATTACGAGGTCGATCCGTCACGCGCCGAGCGCTTCTATCCGGCGATCCGCAGATATTGGCCGACGCTGCCCGACGGCGCGCTGATGCCGAGCTATTCAGGCATCCGGCCGAAGATCGTACCGCCCGCGGTGGCCACGCAGGACTTCCTGATGCAGGGACCGCGCGACCACGGCGTCGCAGGCCTTGTGAATTTGTTCGGGATCGAGTCGCCTGGACTGACGTCATCGCTCGCGATCGCAGATCACGTCGCCGAGCTCGCAGAGGTCTAGAGCGCAGGCAGATCCAAGCATCGCGCAAACGCCTAGCGCGATGCTTGCCCAGCAGCAGGGACGAGCGCAAAGACTCTCATCCCTGCATGATAGGGGTACGATCAACTCTACGCTGTTATGGGGGTTACTAGTGAAGCGTGTCGCCGTGCTTCAGGCGCTCGATCTGATCCTTCACCATCAACTTCCGGCGCTTCAACTCAACAATTTGCAGGTCGTCTGTTGAAAGGTGCACGAGAGCGTCGTGCAATTCGTTTTCGAGAAGTTTGTGCTTCCGTTCCAATTCAACGAGATGTGCCTGAATTGTCATTCGAAACCTCCTCGGTAGGGTTGAACCTCAGGATTCGATCCGGACAACGAAGTCTACATCACCGATTCGTTCTGTCGATGGGTATCCGTCGTCGCAGCTTCATTTTTGAAAATTCATATGTAACGAAGCGTGAGTAAAGGAACCGCGCCGGAAAAATCCGTGATATCAATGCGCTCACGCAGCCGCTCGGCTCCTCGCAGAAATATGTTGCCGGAGATCGGCGGGGCAGGCTTGCAGATCGCTTGCGATCACACCGCGCAAGGACGATAATTTCCACAGGGCATCCACAGCCCAGAGTCTCACGCCTATCGGTTTTCGGCCACCGCAGACATGACCAATGAAGACGAGCGTGAGCTCGAAGCCGAGCTCACCCGGTTGCAGCAGGAACACCGAGATCTCGATGCGGCGATCGATGCACTGCATCAATCGCCCGCCCCCGACCTGTTGCGGTTGCAGCGGCTGAAGAAACGCAAGCTGTTGTTGCGCGACCGCATCGCGTTCATCGAAGACCAGATCACGCCCGACATCATCGCCTGATCCACAGGCTGCGCGACGAAGCTCACCTGATATCGAATCCGCTTGACTCGAAAAGAACAAAATAAGAACATTCGAGGTGCAGCAACGCCCCCAGGAACACACCGAGGACACGCAGATGTCGACAGCCGCCCTTCTCGACAACAGCCACTATGAACAGGCCTGTGACCAGGCCATCGCGATGTGCGACGGCAATCTGCGCAGCACCATCAAGGCGCTGATCATGGCCAACGAATACCTGGAGGCCGAGTTGGAGGAATTGCAGGCGGCAATCTCCGCCGGCTGCATCCCCGAGACCTCACGCAGCAAGATGCGGAGCAAAAGCAGCGCCGCCTGAGTTCAACGTCGGAGCAACGCCATGTCGGACGTGACCTATTACGTTGCAATGCCCTTCTTGATGGATGCCGACGGCTCGCCTGTCGCAGGCGCAGCGGAAGAATGCCAGAGTTCGACGGCCGCGTTGCGGCGCGCCGAGGCCTTGTCGCGCGGCGCCGGCTACATCGGTGCGGTCGCGTTCAGCCGCAGCGGCGATCCCATGACCGGCGAATTCGGGGACGCCACGCTGCTGCGCAGATTCGGCAACGTGCCGGAAGATCTCGCCACATTGTGAGGATCAGCTGCTGACCAGCCTGATCCGCGGCTCGTGCCGCCGGTGCGCCTTGCGCACATACATGGCGGCATCCGCCTCCTCCAGGGCGCGACCTGCATCGGATTGCGCCCCCAGCAGCGCGACACCGGCGGAGGCTCCCGCGGTCACGTGCTGGCCGCGAAAGACGAAAGACAATTCGTCGATCGCCTGTTCGAAGGCGGCGGCCTTCGCCTTGGCGTCGGTCTCGCTCAGGTTCCAGAGCAGCAGCGCGAACTCGTCGCCTCCGAGCCGCCCGACCACGTCGGAGGCACGGACCTGCCGCGTCAGCGCGGCGACAATCGCCTTGAGCACCTCGTCGCCGGCGCCGTGACCAAACGAATCGTTGATCGGCTTCAGCCGATCGACGTCGAGCACGATCAGCGCCCCGCTGGCGCGATAGCGCTTCATGTAGGCGATGGCGCGCGCAAGCTCGCGCTCGAAGCCGCGCCGGTTGGGAATCCCGAGCAGGAAATCGGTATCGGCCGCAGCTTCCAGCTCGGCGACCCGGCGCTGCGCCTGCTTGAGCTTGGCCCGCAAGTCCCGGATCGTCGCCCTGACGGTTTCCTTGGCTCCATCGCCGCCCGACCCGGCGCGCCGCGGCGGCTCCGCCGGACGCTTGGTCGGCCGCTTCGGGGCGGCTTTGGAACGGCCAGCGCTGGTCTTCCGGCCCGCCGTGGCCTTCGCAGCACTCGCCCTTTTCGGTTTCTTCATGGGCATCCTGCTCAATGAAGGCTTGCGGGGATTCACCAAGACAGGATAGTGGATTCCCTTCTCCTTGCCACCGCCTTGCGAGCCGCCGGCCGGAACCGTCAATCTGGCCTATCCTTCTGTTTTTCGGGCACAATCAACGCCATGACCGCGCCGATCGCCATCATCATGGGAAGCCAGTCCGACTGGGACACGATGCGGCATGCCGCCGACACGCTCGCCGCGCTCGGCGTTGCAGTCGACAGCCGCATCGTTTCGGCTCACCGCACCCCCGACCGGCTGTTTGCTTTCGCCAAGGGCGCCAAGGCCGCGGGGTACAAGGTCATCATCGCCGGCGCTGGAGGCGCTGCGCACCTGCCCGGCATGGCGGCGGCGCTGACCGAGCTGCCGGTATTCGGCGTTCCCGTCGAATCCAAGACGCTCAAGGGCCTCGATTCGCTCTATTCGATCGTCCAGATGCCCGCCGGCATCCCGGTCGGCACCCTCGCCATCGGCAAGGCCGGCGCGACCAACGCCGCGCTGCTGGCAGCATCCGTCCTGGCACTGTCCGACCCGGCCTTGTCCGACCGCCTCGCCGCCTGGCGCAAGGCTCAGACCGAGGCGGTCGCCGAGCGCCCGGAGGGCAAGGCGTGACTGACACCCGGCACGTGAAGCTGAAGCCCGGTGACACCATCGGAATCCTCGGCGGCGGACAATTGGGCCGGATGCTGGCGATGGCTGCGGCGCGGCTTGGCCTGCGCTGCCAGGTGTTCTCGCCCGATCCGGACTCGCCGGCTTTCGACGTCGTCTTGAACGCGACCTGCGCCGAATATGCCGATGTCGAAGCGCTCGAACTGTTCGCGGGCGACGTCGACGTCATCACCTACGAATTCGAGAACGTCCCCTCAGCCGCTGCGATGGTGCTGGATGCGCGCCGCCCGGTGCTGCCCAATCGCAAGATCCTCGAGACCACGCAGGACCGGCTCGCCGAGAAGGATTTTGTCACCCGCCTCGGGATCGGCACCGCAGCCTACGCCGACGTCACGTCCGTTGCCTCGTTGCGCGAGGCGATCGCCAGGATCGGCCTTCCGGCCGTGCTCAAGACCCGCCGCTTCGGTTATGATGGCAAGGGCCAGGCTATCATCCGCGAGGGCGACGACATCGCCAAGGTGTGGACCAGCCTCGCCACCAAATCGGCGATCCTGGAGGCCTTCGTGCCGTTCGAGCGCGAGATTTCCGTGATCGCCGCACGCTCGGTCACAGGCGAGGTCGAGTGTTTCGACGTCACCGAGAACGAGCACCGCGACCACATCCTGAAGATATCGCGCGCGCCGGCCCCGATCCCGGACGCGCTCGCCGAGGAAGCGCGCAGCATTGCCGGAAAGATCGCGAGCGCGCTCGACTATGTCGGCGTGCTCGCCGTCGAGATGTTCGTGCTGGCCAATGGCACCGGACCGAAGGTGCTGGTCAACGAGATCGCCCCGCGCGTGCACAATTCCGGGCACTGGACGCTCGACGGCGCGTCCGTCTCGCAGTTCGAGCAGCACATCCGCGCCATCGCCGGCTGGCCGCTCGGCAAGCCGGTGCGCCACGGCGAGGTCGTCACCATGACCAACCTGATCGGCGACGAGATCAACGACTACGAGAAGTGGCTGGCTGTGCCTGGCGCGACCGTCCACATCTACGGCAAGGGCGCGCCGCGCCCCGGCCGCAAGATGGGCCACGTCACCGAAGTGCGCCCCACCACGGGCAAGTAACGCGACCGCGGCTCCGACCTGCGATCCCGCCAGGCGATCAGGCCGTCTTCACGCCCGCGACGACGCCGGCGGGCTCCTCGCTGAGCCAGCGATAGACCACCCCGCCCAGCGCACCACCGATCAGCGGTGCAATCCAGAACAGCCAGAGCTGCGACAGAGCCCAGCCGCCGACGAACAGCGCCGGGCCCGTGCTGCGCGCCGGGTTCACCGACGTGTTGGTGACGGGAATGCTGACGAGATGGATCATCACCAGCGCGAGCCCGATCGCGAGCGGTGCGAAGCCTGCGGGCGCGCGGCCGTGGGTGGCGCCCATGATGATGAACAGGAACATCATGGTCATCACCACCTCGGTGAGGAAGCACACCATCATGCTGTATTGGCCGGGCGAATGCGCCTCATATCCGTTGGATGCGAAGCCCTTGCTGACGTCGAATCCGGGAGCCCCGCTCGCGATGACATAGAGAAGCCATGCAGCCACGATCGCTCCGGCCACCTGGGCGATCACATAGGGCAGGATCTGCCCGGCGGGAAAACGGCCCCCGGCAGCAAGACCGACGGTGACCGCCGGGTTGAGATGGCAACCCGAGATATGGCCGATCGCATAGGCCATGGTGACGACGCTGAGTCCGAACGCGAGGGAGACACCGACCAGGCCGATTCCCACCTGCGGAAAGCCGGCGGCGATCACCGCGCTCCCGCAGCCTGCGAATGTAAGCCAAAAGGTCCCGATGGCTTCTGCAGCGTATTTCTTGATATCCATGTGTAGTCCCCTGCTTTCAAGATTCCGGAACAAAGCTCCGGAAACGGCCCCACCATTGGCGTCAAATCTCCCAAATCAGGGCCGCACGGAGATATTTTGCCTCATTTAATGGCTGAACTTGGCCCGAATCCTCGGCCTGGCCGGTGGACATCTCAGGTTTTGTCTGATACATGGGCGCCCTCAAGGTTAAGGGCTTGCGCGTTTCGCCATCCCCTTCGTCTTATCAGAATTCAAATCCGATCCACTCAAGAGGATGCCGCGTGCAGGTTCTCGTTCGCGATAACAATGTCGATCAAGCCCTCAAGGCGCTGAAGAAGAAGATGCAGCGCGAGGGAATTTTCCGCGAGATGAAGCTCCGCGGTCACTACGAGAAGCCCTCAGAGAAGAAGGCCCGCGAGAAGGCCGAAGCCGTGCGCCGCGCGCGCAAGCTGGCCCGCAAGAAGCTGCAGCGCGAAGGCCTGCTGCCGATGAAGCCGAAGCCGGTGTTCGGCGCCGGTCCCGGCGGTGATCGCGGCGGCCGTGGAGGCCCGGGTGCAGGTCCGCGCGGACCGCGCTGATCTGCCGGATCTTGCAGGACTTCAGTTTCCCAAGACTTCAGTTTTCCAAGACTTCAGTTTCCGATGACGCGGGCCCCTGGCCCGCGTTATTGTTTGTGAGCGGTGCCTTTCTGGGACGGGGCACTACCAGTGCGGCACCAGCGCGAGCGAACCGTAGATGGCCTTCCCTTGCCTCGAGCGCGGCTTGACGCGGCGACGCCGGATTTGGCGGCAGCCGTTCGCGCTGGCTTTGATGGGGGTTACGCTGTGCGGCTGTTCCTTCGATCTGGGATCGTTGATGCCGGAGAAGGACAAGCCGCAGGAGGCGCCGAAGGCGGCCGCACCCGCTGAGAGCGCGGTGAGCCCCGGCAACGTCGCCGAAGCGCAGGCCCACACCGCAAAAGCCCAATCCCTGGCGAAGTCAGGCGAGACCGCAGCAGCGCTCGAGGAGTTCAATCGCGCGGTCGGTCTCGATCCCTACAACGCGCAGGCGCTTTATGGCCGTGCCCTGATCTACCAGGCCAATCATCAGCACGACTTCGCGATCGCCGATTTCAGCGCTGCGAGCGGGCTCAACCCCCAGAAGGCCGAGCCGCTGCTCGGCCGCGCCACCAGCTATCTCGCGCTCGGCAAGATCAAGGAGGCCGCAGCCGATCTTGATGAGGCCTCCGAGGCTGATCCGCACAACGCGCAGGTCTGGACCACGCGCGGACAGGCCTATGAACGGCTGGGCGACAAGGCCAAGGCGGCGGCCTCCTACACCAGGGCCGTCGCGCTTCGGCCACGCGACGACACCGCACGCAGCGGCCTTGCCCGCGTCGGCGGTTGACGGCTCGGGCGCAGCGCAGGCGCTGTCTCAGTCGGGGGTGGCGCTCTTCGGCAGAACGGAGTGGAACATCGACTTCATGCCCGACAGCATCTCGTCGGCCACATTCGTCTTCTTCGGCCGCGGCAGGGCGGCGCCGGCATCGGCGCGCAGATCGAGCGGCGGGGCGATCACCGGCACGGGAATGTCCGCCGGCGGCGTCATCCGATTCGGATCGTCATGGCCGACCGAGGCCGTGTAGGACGGCGAGGAACCGCCATTGCCATAGCTCTCGGGCGAGGGCGTCGACACCGTGATCGGCGGTGGCAGCGGCCTGACCGCCGACGGCTCCGTCGCGATGACGCGCGGGGCCTCGGGGACGCGGGTAGCTTCGCGCACCGCTGGCTCGGGAGTCCGCTCGACGGGCTTGGTCTCCGCAGACTTGATCTCGGCAGATTTGGCTTCGGCAGCTTTGCCCTCAGGCGACTTGCGAAGACGCTCGATGGCGGCGCGCGCCAGATCGTTGGCGTCGGGGGTCGCAGGCTGGGACGCTCCGGCCGGCGCGGCATTCGCCTCCGCGACCGGTGCAGCAGCTGGCGGGGTCGCCTTCGCGGCGGCGGCTTTCTCGCGCGCGGGGGGACGGCCGTGCGAGGGGGCGTCGGCAGGCGCGACGTCTGCAGCCTTGGTCTCATGCTTGTCGGCGGGCTTCTCGGCCGCAGCCTTGTCCGCCACCGCCTTGTCCGCCGCACCCTTGTCGGAAATGCTCTTCTCCGAGATGCCCCTGGCCTTGACGCCGGGCGCAGGAAGGTTGGCAGTGTCCGTCGGCTTGCCGTCGCTGCCGGCCTGGGAAGGGGCCACCACGGCCGCAGGGGCATCAGCCGCCGGCTTGGCGTTGATGTAGTGGTTAACGATGTACGCCCCGATGATCGTCGCGAGCACCGAGGGGAAAATATCCATCGAAATTTTAGCGAGGTATTTCAGCATTCCGGCCACTCCCCGCGCGATCTGATGCGGGAACTTTGGGGCATTGTAAGGGATCAACTGCGACGGATCGATGGCAAGTGTGAAGGCCGGACCTACGGCTTGAGCTCGATCTCAAGGAACACGATCTCAGTTGAGGTTTCGTTAAGTACGTCATGTTGGACGCCCGCCTTGCGGAAATAGGATTTTCCGGCCGCAAGCTGCGCCTTGGACCGCTCGCCGTTGGGCGCCACGATGGTCATTTCGCCGGCGACCACGGGAACAATCACGTAATCCATGCCGTGGGTGTGATGCCCGGTGGCGCTGCCGGGATCGAGCCGCCATTCGGTCACCCGGACCTGTTCGTTATCGACCTGAACCTCGGATCTGGCGGCAAGCATCGGAAATTCTCCTGGGACGCGATCCGGCCCGTGAGGGCGGCGACGCGCAAAATGGGTTCAGGGCACGAAAACCATGAAGACGTAGACGGCAAATACCACCATATGGACCAGTCCGAACAGGACGTTTGTTCTGCCCGTGCCGAAGGTCAGCATGCTCAGGAAGAAGGTCAGGAGCAAAAGCACGCTGCCCTGGGCGTTGAGACCGAGTTCGAGTTCCTTGTCGAGCGCGTAGGTGGCGACGCCGACGGCCGGGATGGTCAGTCCGATGGTCGCCAGCGATGAGCCCAGCGCGAGGTTGATGCTCTTCTGGAGGTCGTTCTTGCGGGCCGCGGAGACGGCCGCAAGACCTTCCGGCATCAAAATCAGCAGCGCGACCAGAAGTCCGGTGAAGGCCGGCGGCGCGCCGATCCTGGCCGCGACGGCGTCGACGACCAGCGAGAATTTCTTGGCGAGCAGCACGACCGCCAGCAGCGCGACCAGCAGCAGCACGACGCTGAGCGCCAGCATCCTGCCCGACAGACGCCCCTCGCCGCTGCCGCCGTCTCCCCGATCGTGCACGAAGTAGTCCTTGTGCAGCACCGTCTGGGTGTAGAGAAACACCCCGTACAGCGCGAGCGTGACCACGGCGACGAAGCCGAGCTGGACCGCCGAATAGACCGGCCCCGGTGCAGTGGTGGTATAGTTCGGCATGATCAGCGTGATCGTCGCCAGCGCGAACAGCACGCTCAGATAAACGTTGGCGCCGGAGAGCTGAAACCCCTGCTCGCGATAGCGCAGGCCGCCGATGAAGATGCAGAGCCCGACGAGGCCGTTGCAGACGATCATGACTACGGCGAACACGGTGTCGCGCGCCAGCGCCGGCGCGGGCTTGTCGCCGAGCATGATCGTGGTGATCAGGGCCACCTCGATGATGGTCACCGAGAGCGTCAGCACCAGCGTACCATAGGGCTCGCCGACCCGTTCGGCGATCACTTCGGCATGATGAACTGCGGCGAATACCGTACCGAACAGGATGACGAGCAGCACGGTCGCGAAGACGAGCCCGCCCAGCGACAGCGTGAACACGTAGTCCGTCGCGCTGACGGCTGCGAACAACAGCACGGCCAGCGCTGGAAAGATCCAGGCCGACCGGGGCATCGGGCTATGCGCGCTCATCCACCAATTCCATCTGCTCGGATGAGCAGTAGCAAATCAGGCACGAGATTCAATGCCAGTGCAGGATCGGCGAGACCGGCAGCAGCGTCAGCAGCACGAACAGCGGGATCAACACTGCGCCGGCGCGCAAGAAATAGCCGAAGAAGCTCGGCATCTTGATGCCGTTCTCGCTGGCGATGCTGCTCACCATGAAGTTCGGTGCATTGCCGATATAGGTGAGCGCACCCATGTAGACCGCGCCCATGGAGATCGAGGCGAGCGTGCCCGAGAGCTGATTCATCAGCACCTGCGGTTCGCCGCCGGCGAGCTCAAAGAACAACAGATAGGTCGGCGCATTGTCGAGGAATGCCGACATCAAGCCGGTGAACCAGAAATAGGCGACCTCGCGCGGCGCGCCGTCCGGTGCCGTCACGGCCGACAATAGCCACGCGAAGGTGCCATTGTGACCGGCATTGAGCATGGCAATGACCGGGATGATGGCGACGAAGATGCCAGCGAACAGCTTTGCGACCTCGCGGATCGGCTCCCAGGTGAAGCCGTTGGCCAGCCTGTGCTCGTCCGGCGTCAGCCACACCGACAGCGCGGCGATGGCCAGCAGCGCCAAATTGCGCGCCAGATCCTCCAGCTCGACCTTCGTTCCGAGAACGTCGAAGGCAATGCCGGGCTTCCACATCGCCGACATCAGCAGGCAGGCAACGATGGCAGCTATCAGGACGAGATTGACGAGGCCGCGGATGCGGACCGGCTCGGCGGAAACGGCCTCCTCGCGCAAAGGCTCGCTGCGGAACCACCAGACGTCGATGGCGACGAAAATCGCGAGCAGCAATCCGGCGACGAGCGCGGTCTGCAGCCAGATGGTCCGTGTGGTCCAGAAGAAGTCGACGCCATGCAGGAAACCGACGAACAGCGGCGGATCGCCGAGCGGGCTCAACGCGCCGCCGACATTGGCAACCAGGATGATGAAGAAGACGATGACGTGAGCGTTGTGTCGCCGCGGCCGGTTGGCTCGGATCAGCGGACGGATCAGGATCATCGCGGCACCCGTGGTGCCGACGATGCTCGCCCCGAGCGTGCCGAGCGCGAGGATGCCGGCATTCATCGCCGGCGTGGCCTTGATGTCGCCGGTGATGAGAATGCCGCCGGCCACGACATAGAGCGAGAACAGCAGCACGATGAAGCCGAGATATTCGGCGAGCATGGCATGCACGAGCGCCGCCAGCGTCGCCATGCTGCCGGCAAAGATCACGAGCGAGACCAGCGCCAGGAGCGACCAGGCGGCGGTGATCTTGCCGTAATGATGATGCCAGATCTTCGGATACAGCAGCGGTCCGAGCGCGATCGACAGCAACAGACCGGCAAAGGGCAGCGCATAGGGCCAGCGCATCGCCGCACCATCGAGCCCGGTTGCGGCCCAGGCCGGCTGCGGCAACAAGGTGAGGATGGCGAGCAGGAATGCGCCCCTGAGCCGCGTGACGGGTCGTTCAATATCCAATGAAGCGCCTTGCCGTTTCGACCGCACCGAAACTGTCGAGATTGTCATGTCCGCCGCCCGCAAAGCGCATGAACCGCT
The DNA here is from genome assembly GCF_042019905.1 of Bradyrhizobium dasycarpum. Classification (NCBI taxonomy): domain Bacteria; kingdom Pseudomonadati; phylum Pseudomonadota; class Alphaproteobacteria; order Hyphomicrobiales; family Nitrobacteraceae; genus Bradyrhizobium; species Bradyrhizobium dasycarpum. The sequence goes on along the minus strand of NZ_CP169574.1, from coordinate 6,061,382 downwards.
TCGGTTCATGCGCGAGCGCGAACAGACGCTCCCCGAACAGGATCGAAATGGCAAGGTCATTGGTGCCATGCATCACCAACAGCGGCACCGTGACGCGTGCGATCCGCTCGTCGGAGCGAAACTGGTCGCGCATGAGAAGGCGCACCGGCACGTACCGGAAGGCCAATGCTGCAACGTCGGCCGTCGAGGTATACGGCGCCTCCAGGATCAATTTGCCGATGGCGCGTTCGGAGGCGAGCGCGACCGCCACGCCCGTCCCGAGCGAAAAGCCCCAGGCGACGATTCGTTCCGCCCTATAACGCGCGCTGGTGAAAGTGTAGGCGGTGGCCGCGTCGCGCAGCAGGCCCGGCTCGCTCGGCGCGCCGCTCGAGCCGGCATAGCCGCGATAGGACAGCGCGACGAGACCGGTGCCGTCGGCAATCATCGCCTTGAAGCGATCGGTGCGGCCCGCGAGGAAATCGCCGTTGCCCGGGAAATACAGGATCACGGGCCGGCCCGGCCTCGCCGGCACGTGCCAGACGATGATCTTCTCGCCATCCGGAGTGGTCAGGACATGCTCTTCTGCCTCGGGCAGACCTGCGGCATCGGGTGCAGTGCGACCGACGGGCGGGATCGGAAACAGCATCTCGCGCTGCCGGACATACAGCACGACGAGCCCGGCGAGATAGACGGTCGCGAGCAGGATGACAGTCCACTTGGCGATGCTGATCATGGCGCGGCCGGCCCCGGTTGAACTCAGGGCTTGCGACCGCTCCGCAGCAATTTCATGACGTCGGGCCGAAGGCTTGCCGGTACGTCGCGACAGCCGCACGCCGCCTGGTGAGCGGCGTGCCATTTGACGCGCTGCTCGCGGGTGGCCTTGGGCAGCATGCGATGGGACCGGTGCCATTCCGTGTTGATGGCCACGGTCCGCTTCCTTCGCGCGCCTACATCGCCTTGACGATGTTCTCGGTGACCTTTTTGGCGTCGCCGAGCAGCATCATGGTGTTGTCGCGGTAGAACAGCGGATTGTCGATGCCGGCGTAGCCGGAGGCCAGCGAGCGCTTGATGAACATCACGGTGCCGGCCTTCCAGACCTGCAGCACCGGCATGCCGTAGATCGGCGAGGTCTTGTCCTCTTCGGCCGCCGGGTTGGTGACGTCGTTGGCGCCGATCACGAAGGCGATGTCGGCCTGCGCGAATTCGGAGTTGATGTCCTCGAGCTCGAACACCTCGTCATAGGGCACGTTGGCTTCGGCGAGCAGCACGTTCATGTGGCCGGGCATACGGCCTGCCACCGGGTGAATGGCGTATTTCACCTCGACGCCTTCCTTCTTCAGGATGTCGCCCATCTCGCGCAGCGCATGCTGGGCCTGCGCCACCGCCATGCCGTAGCCGGGCACGATGATGACCTTCTGCGCGTTCTTCATGATGAAGGCGGCATCGTCCGCCGAGCCGAGCTTGGCGGGCTTCTGCTCGCCCGTACCGCCACCGGCCGCGGCGGTCTCGCCGCCGAAGCCACCGAGGATGACCGAGATGAAGGACCGGTTCATCGCGTGGCACATGATGTAGGACAGGATCGCACCGGACGAGCCGACCAGCGCGCCGGTGATGATCAGGGCGGAATTGCCGAGCGTGAAGCCGATGCCGGCCGCAGCCCAGCCGGAGTAGGAGTTCAGCATCGAGATCACGACCGGCATGTCGGCGCCGCCGATCGGGATGATCATGAGCACGCCGAGCGCCAGCGCCAGGATCGTGATCATCCAGAAGTCGAACGCCCCGCCGGTGAGGACGAGACGGACGATGAAGAACACCAGCGCGACGGCGAGCGCGATGTTGATGATGTGGCGGGCGGGCAGGATGATCGGCGCACCGCTCATGCGCGCGGACAGCTTCAGGAACGCGATCACCGAGCCGGTGAAGGTCAGTGCGCCGATGGCGACGCCGAGCGACATCTCGACCAGGCTCGATGCATGAATGGCGCCGGGCTGGCCGATGTCGAACGCCTCGGGCGCATAGAACGCGCCGGCGGCAACCAGCACCGCGGCCATGCCGACCAGCGAGTGGAAGGCGGCAACCAGCTCCGGCATCGAGGTCATCGGCACGCGGCGGGCGATCACCGCACCGATGCCGCCACCGATGGCGATGCCGAGGATCACCAGGATCCAGGCCACGCCGTCCGCCGGCGGATGACTGGCGAGCGTGGTCGCGACCGCGATGCCCATGCCGATCATGCCGAACAGATTGCCCTGGCGCGACGTTGCCGGGCTCGACAGCCCGCGCAGCGACAGGATGAACAGCACCCCCGCCACGAGATACAAGAATGCAGAGAGATTGGCGCTCATCTCAGGTCCCCATTGATCCCTTCAGCCCGAGGTGGCCGCTTACTTGGCTTTCTTCTTGTACATCGCCAGCATGCGCTGGGTGACAAGGAAGCCGCCAAAGATGTTGACGCAGGCGAAGATGAGCGCGACGAAGCCGAAGCCGCGCGCCCAACCCGAACCGCTCGAAACCATGCCGACGCCGACCGCGAGCAGCGCGCCGACCACGATCACCGAGGAGATCGCGTTGGTCACGCTCATCAGCGGGGTGTGCAGCGCCGGGGTCACCGACCACACCACGAAATAACCGACGAAGACGGCGAGGACGAAGATCGACAGCCGGAAGACGAAGGGGTCGACGACCTGTGCGACATGCTCCATGGCGATCTCTCCTTATGCCTTCGGCTGGAAGTTCGGGTGGATGACGGCGCCGTCTTTCGTGAGCGCGGTCGCCTTGACCAGCTCGTCGTCCCAGTTGACGGCGAGCTTCTTCTCTTTCTTGTCGACCATGGTCTCGATGAAGGAGAACAAATTGCGCGCGTAGAGGCTGGAGGCCGAGGCCGCGACGCGGCCGGCGACATTGGTGTAGCCGACGATCTTGATGCCATCGAGGTCGACGACCTCGCCCGGCTTCGCACCCTCGACATTGCCGCCGCGCTCGACGGCGAGATCGACCAGCACCGAGCCGGGCTTCATCGACTTCACCATCTCGGCACTGACCAGCTTCGGCGCCGGCCGGCCCGGGATCAGCGCAGTGGTGATCACGATGTCCTGTTTCTTGATGTGCTCGGCGGTGAGCGCGGCCTGCTTGGCCTGATACTCCTTGGACATTTCCTTGGCGTAGCCGCCGGCGGTCTGCGCGTTCTTGAACTCCTCGTCCTCGACAGCGAGGAATTTTGCGCCGAGCGATTCGACCTGTTCCTTCGTGGCGGGACGCACGTCGGTCGCGGTCACGACCGCCCCCAAGCGGCGCGCGGTCGCGATGGCCTGGAGGCCGGCGACGCCGACACCCATCACGAACACCTTGGCCGCAGGCACGGTGCCGGCCGCCGTCATCATCATCGGGAAGGCGCGGCCGAAGGCCTCGGCGCCCTCGATCACGGCGCGATAACCGGCAAGATTCGCCTGCGAGGACAATACGTCCATTACCTGTGCGCGGGTGATGCGCGGCATCAGCTCCATTGCGAAGGCGGAGACGCCGGCATCGGCGATCGTCTTCAGCGCGGCCTCGTTGCCGTAGGGATCCATGATGGCGATGACGAGCGCACCGCGCTTGTACTGCGACAGCTCCGAGGCCTCGGGGCGCTTCACCTTGATGATGATGTCGGCATCTTTCAGCGCGTCGGCGCTGACAATGGCACCTGCGGCGGTGAATTCGGAATCCGGCAGGCCCGATTTGATACCGGCGCCCGGCTCGACGGCGATCTCTGCGCCTAACGCCTTGAACTTCTTCACCGTATCAGGCGAAGCGGCGACACGCGGCTCCGATGGATCGATTTCCTTGGCAACGGCGATCTTCATAGGTCCTCCGGCGGCGCGGGACAGCGCGCGCACAAACTTGAGCGTTACTCCCGCGGCGTTCGATACCGGTTTTGGTACCGGCTTGAATGCAAATATTCTGGGCAGCTGCTGCCGCTGGCGTGTGCAGCTGCCGATCGATCAGGTCAGGAAGATCGCCATCAGGATCACGATGAGCGCGACCGAGGCCGTGCCGTACTTCACCAGCTTGATGAAGCCCTCGTAGGTCTGCTCGTGAGCAACGTAGTCGTTGCCGTCGGCGGTGCTGTACGCCACTTCGCTATGGTCAGCCATGGAATGTCCCCAGTCGAAAGTTCAATTCGTGGGCTGGGATACCGCAAACTCTCGGGCAGGGCAACGGCAGGGGGGCGCGGTTTTCCCGCAAATCAGGTCATTTGGAATTCCAATTGCCGCGGATCCGGTATCAGCCGCCGCCCCGAGCACCAGTTAGGACGAAGCGATCGCCCGCTCAGCCCATCGCCTCCAGCTCGTCGATCATCCCGGCAATGACCGAGAGGCCGCCATCCCAGAACTTGGGATCCTTGGCATCGAGCCCGAACGGTCGCAGCAGCTCAGAATAATGCTTGGTGCCGCCGGCGGCGAGCATGTCGAGGTAGCGCTCGGCAAAGCCCTCGGCCGCGTTCTCGTAGACGGCATAGAGCGAGTTCACGAGGCAATCGCCGAAGGCATAGGCGTAGACGTAGAACGGCGAGTGGATGAAGTGCGGGATGTACATCCAGTAGTTCTCGTAGCCCGCCTTGATCTCGATCGCCGGCCCGAGGCTCTCGCCCTGCACCGACAGCCAGATTTCGCCGAGCCGCGTCGCCGTGAGCTCGCCGTTCTTGCGCTCGGTGTGGACCGCGCGCTCGAAGGAATAGAACGCGATCTGCCGCACCACGGTGTTGATCATGTCCTCGACCTTGCCGGCCAGCAGCGCCTGGCGCTGCCTGGCGCTCTTGGTCTGCGCCAGCAGCCGCCGGAAGGTCAGCATCTCGCCGAACACGCTTGCGGTCTCCGCCAGCGTCAGCGGCGTCGGCGCCATCAGCGCGCCGTTCTTCGCGGCGAGCACCTGGTGCACCCCATGGCCGAGCTCGTGAGCCAGGGTCATCACGTCGCGCGGCTTGCCCTGGTAGTTCATGAGCACGTAGGGGTGCGCGGACGGCGTGGTCGGATGCGAGAACGCACCCGGCGCCTTGCCCGGCCGCACCGGCGCGTCGATCCAGCGATCGGTGAAGAAGCGCTCGGCGATGTCTGCCATCTTGGGCGAGAAGCCGCGATAGGCCGTCAGCACCATGCTTCGCGCCTCCGGCCAGGCGATGACGTCGGTCGCGGCAAACGGCAGCGGCGCGTTGCGGTCCCAATAGGCCAGCCGCTTCTTGCCGAACCATTTCGCCTTCAGCGCATAATAGCGATGCGACAGCTTCGGATAGGCCGCGCGCACCGAGGCGACCAGCGCGTCCACCACTTCGCGCTCGACCCGGTTGTTGAGATGCCGGGAATCCGCGACGTCCTGAAAACCGCGCCAGCGGTCGGAGATATCCTTGTCCTTGGCGAGCGTGTTGGTGATCAGCGCAAAGGTGCGCTCATTGGCCTTGAACGTCTTCGCCAGCGCTTCCGCCGCGCTCTTGCGCTTCGAGCCATCGCGGTCCTGCAGCAGGTTCAGCGTCGGCTCGATCGCGAGCTCCTTGGACCCGACCTTGAAACGCAGGCCGGAGATGGTCTGGTCGAACAACCGGTTGAACGCGGAATAGCCGGTCTGGGCTTTCTCCAGGAAAAGCTGCTCCAGCTTGTCGTCGAGCTGATACGGCTTCTCCTTGCGCAGATCCTCGATCCACGGACGGTAGTAAGCGAGCTCGGGAGCCTGCATGGCGCGGTTCAAAATATCGTCATCGACGCGATTGAGCTCGAGCGCGAAGAACAGAAGATGCGTCGATGCCGCCGTCAGCCGCTCGGAGACATCGCCATAAAACTTTGAAATCTCGGGATCCATGCTGTCGCCGGCATGGACGAGCCCGGCATAGGAGCCGAGGCGGCCGGCGAGATCATCGATCGCCTCATAGCGACGCACGGCCTCTGCGAGCCATTTTCCGCCATCTTCGTTTGCTGTCCCTGTCGCCAGCTTGCCCTTGTAGTCGGTCTCGAACGCGATGCAGTCGGCAGCCATCTTTTCGAGATCGCGCGTCATTTCCGGCGCATCGATCCCGGAATAGAGATCGGCCAGGTTCCACTCCGGAAGCTTGCCGGTCTTGCTCGCGGGCTTTGCGAGTGTCTTGGAGGGCTTTGCCTTGGCGACGGATTTCTTGGCGGATTTCTTGACGGCAGATGTCTTGGCGGCAGGCTTGCGGAGAGCAGACTTCTTGAGAGCAGAGTTGGAGCGCGAATTCATTGTGTGGGAAACCTGTGTTCAACAATCGCGGCGGCAGGCGTGGGCATCAAGGTTTAAGAGTGCGTTAATCGGCTTCGGCCAGAGTGCCCCGATTCGAGACAGATAGTAGTAGCGTGCGGGGAACACCATGGCTGCCAGTATTTTGATCGCCGACGACGACGCCGTAGCCCGCCGGCTGGTCGAGAACATGGTGCAGAAATGCGGCTATGAGACGGTCGTCGTGGATTCCGGCGATGCCGCGATCGCCGCCCTCACCGCTCCCGATGCTCCGGCCATCGACGGCGTCATCCTCGATCTCGTGATGCCCGGCCTCGACGGCATGGGCGTGCTGGCCAAGATGCGTGAAGCGGGCCTCAGCGTCCCCGTCATCGTGCAGACCGCGCATGGCGGCATCGACAACGTGATCTCGGCGATGCGCGCAGGTGCGGCCGATTTCGTGGTCAAGCCGGTCGGTCTGGAGCGACTTCAGGTTTCGCTGCGCAACGCTCTCAACGTCTCCGCGCTCAAGGGTGAATTGCAGCGCATCCGGCACAGCCGCGAGGGCCGGCTGACCTTCTCCGACATCATCACCCGCGCCGAGGCGATGGCGCCGGTCATGCGCGCCGCGCGGAAGGCGGCGAACTCCTCGATCCCCGTTCTGATCGAAGGCGAGTCCGGCGTCGGCAAGGAGATGTTTGCACGCGCCATCCATGGCAGCGGCGAGCGCAAGGCAAAGCCGTTCGTCGCCGTCAATTGCGGCGCCATTCCCGACAACCTCGTCGAATCCATCCTGTTCGGCCATGAGAAGGGTGCCTTCACCGGCGCCACCGAGCGGCACATGGGCAAGTTCGTCGAGGCCCATGGCGGTACGCTGTTTCTGGACGAGGTCAGCGAGCTGCCGCTGACCGCTCAGGTCAAGCTCTTGCGCGCGCTTCAGGAGGGTGCGGTCGAGGCGGTCGGCGGCCGCAAGCCGGTCAAGGTCGACGTCCGCATCATCTCGGCAACCAATCGCAAGCTGCTGGAGCGGGTGAAGCAGGGTCACTTCCGGGAAGACCTGTTCTATCGTCTGCACGTGCTGCCGCTGACGATCCCCTCGCTCCGGGCCCGGCGCGAGGACATCCCGCATCTGCTCCGGCATTTCCTGGCGCGCTTTGCCGCCGAGGAGAATCGCCAGATCGCCGGCATCAGCGGCGAGGCGATGGCGCATCTCGCTCAGCTCGACTGGCCCGGCAACATCCGCCAGCTCGAGAACGCGGTCTACCGTGCCGTGGTAATGAGCGACGGCGACCAGCTCGGCCTCAGCGATTTCCCCCTGCTCGCTTCGCAGCCGCAGCCCATCGCGGAGATTCCGACCGCCCCGCTGATGCTCGAACCGGCGGCCAGTCCTTCTGTGGTGTCGGGTCATGAAATCCCCATTGCGCCGCTTCCGGCCGCCGGAACTCTCGCCATGCTGACCCCGACCGGCGAGGTCCGCCCGCTCGAGGACATGGAGAACGAGATCATCCGCTTCGCGATCTCGCATTATCGCGGCCAGATGTCCGAGGTGGCCCGCCGCCTCAAAATCGGCCGGTCCACCCTCTACCGCAAGCTCGACGAAGCCGGGGTTCCCGGCCATGGCGGGAAAAGCGGCGAGGAGACGCACTGAGCCTCGCTGGGCAATGCGAGGGGCGGCTGTAAGCCGTTCCCACGACGACAGAATTCGACTGCTTGTTGAACCGTGACTTGGAAGTGACAGACACAGGGAAAAGCGCGTGGGGCAAGCGCACAATCCGTTGCCAAGAGGCTGCCTTGAAGTCAGTTTGGCGTGAACTGTCCCGGGTAGCGCTGGCTGCAAAACCGGGGCCTGTATATCGTCTGCGTGGGAATCGTTGCGTGCAGGCGTGCAACTTTCGAGAGGCCGGCGCGATTTAGCCGAAGCTCATTAGGCGATAACGAAGCTGTTCCATGAGGGACAGTTCACCCGAGGGGTGCGACACAATGCGTGACTGTTTGAACCACCGTGCGGGCTTTGACCGCGTCTTGATGACGGTCGCGGCCACCTTCCTCACGGTGTCGGCCAGCTCGGCCTTGGCGCAGGACCAGGCACGCAGCAGCGCGGCCGAGCTCGCGATCGAAGCCGCGATCCCGCGTCCCGAGCCGGCCAACGTCCCGCCCCCGACCGCGGCTGACATCAAGCTCGACACCACCGCCACCGTTCAGGATCCCGCCAAGGAGCCGAAGGAGCCGGTGAAGGCTGACGTCGCCCCCGCGCCTGACAAGGTCGAGACCAAGCCTTCCGAGCTCGCCAACTCGCCCGCCACCGCAACGCCGGCTGCCCCTGCGGCACCCGCTGCGGCTCCGGCCGCCGAACCGGTCAAGGCCGCGAGCAACGTTCCCGCCGCCGACCAGCCGGTCGCCGACAGGCTCAGGGATATCATCGGCGCTAAGACCTCGCGGCACTTTGACCGCAAGAACGAGCGCGCCGCGGTCGAAAAGTTCTACAGCGCACGCGATTTCGCGCCGGTCTGGACTCAAGGCGGCACTCTCACCGCTGCGGCCAAGGGCGTGGTTGCACGGCTCAAAGACGCGGCCTCCGATGGCCTCAATCCCGCCGATTATCCGGTGCCGGATTTCGCCAACGCCACCACGCCCGACGCGCTGGCCGATGCCGAGCTCAAGCTCACCGCCAGCATGTTCGATTATGCGCGCCATGCCCAGAGCGGCCGCATGCACTGGTCGCAGGCGAGCGGCGACATTCTCTATCCCGAGCATCCGGTCGATCCGAACGAGGTGCTCGCCAAGGTCACGACCGCGGCCGACGCTTCCGCAGCGCTGGACAGCTACAACCCGCCGCACAAGCTCTACAAGGAGCTGAAGGCCAAGCTCGCGGAGCTTCGCGGTCAGGGCAACGGCCCGGTGATCGAGATCGCCGACGGTCCGGCGCTGAAGTACACGGCGGCCACGAAGAAGCAGGCCGAGATCGTCGTGGAAGATCCGCGCGTGCCGCAGCTGCGCGCCAAGCTGGGCCTCGCCGAGCACCCCGGCGACACCCGCTATGACGCCGCCGTCGCCGACGCGGTGCGCAAATTCCAGAGCAGCGCCGAGTTGAAGCCGACCGGCATTCTCGACGACAAGACGGTCAAGGCGCTCAATACGCCCAAGCGCGACAAGCAGATCGACGTCGTGCTGGTCAACATGGAGCGCTGGCGCTGGCTGCCGCGCGACCTCGGCGCGCCCTCGCTGGGCGATGCCTATGTCATCCTCAACATTCCCGATTTCACGCTGAAGGTGATGCAGCGCGGCCAGCAGGTCTGGACCACGCGCGTCGTCACCGGCAAGCCGGGCAAGCATGCCACCCCGCTGCTGACCGAGACGATGAAGTACATCACGGTCAATCCGACCTGGAACGTGCCTCCGTCGATCGTCTACAACGAATACCTGCCGGCCTTGCAGCAGGACCCGACCGTGCTTCAGCGCATGGGCCTCAGGCTCGAGCAGAACCGCGACGGCTCGGTGCACATCTCGCAGCCGCCCGGTGAAGCCAATGCGCTCGGCCGTGTCCGCTTCAACTTCCCGAACAAGTTCCTGGTCTATCAGCACGACACGCCGGACAAGCATTTGTTCGCCAAGGAAGAGCGCGCCTTCAGCCATGGCTGCATGCGGGTGCAGAATCCGGATCAGTACGCCTCCGTGCTGCTCAACATCGTCATGCCGAACGAGAAGTACACGCCCGAGCGCATCCGCAGCATGTACGGCAAGAGCGAGATCGACCTGAAATTCCCGACCCCGATCCCGGTCAACATCACCTATCAGACCGCATTCGTCGATGACGCCGGCAAGCTGCAATTCCGCAAGGACGTCTATGGCCGCGACGCCGTCATGATCAACATCCTGAAGAACAGCCGCGGCAAGGATCCTCGAGAACGTGGTCGCGCACTCGCAGCCGAGCTATTCGCGCCCGGCGACGACCCTGCCCTCGGGCGTGGCGGTGGCCAACAATGGCGGCGGCTTCGGCTCCGGGCCGAACTTCTTCGAGCGCCTGTTCGGGGCGCCGACCCCGGCGGCACCGCCGGCGCCGGTCGGCAGGCGGCCGCAGCAGCAGCGGGTGTTCACCCGCTGAGCCCATTTCGGCGGGTATTTTTCGAATTCCGCAACGGTATCAACGGCTCCGTCCCAGGGACGGGGCCGTTTAACGTTAACCATTCTCCACCCGAGTCCGGGCAGCGGGCGTTTTTTTGCCACAGTCAACCGGTTAGGATCGTATTCTGACTTGGTTTGGGGGCGGGAAGGTCAACCTCGAATTAACCTTCTCGCTTTAAGAAAGCGTTCATCCTCTTTCGCACTGCTAACGGGGTTGGCGGGAGAGTCCATTGAACGCTTGTCGACTGGGTGGGCTCATACGTGCTGACTGGTCTCGCACGCCAATTCGCTGTGCTGTCGTTGTCCCATGCGGGCGTGAAGGCCGGTTCGCGGATCGGCCTCACTGCCGCATTGCTGCTTGCGGGCGCAGGCTCGGTTCATGACGCCGCTGCGCTGAACGAGACCAAGACGCTCTCCTTCCATCACACCCATTCCGGCGAAGACCTCACCGTCACCTTCAAGCGTGACGGGCGCTACGACGAAGCAGCGCTGAAGCAGCTCAACCACTTCCTGCGCGACTGGCGCACCCAGGAGCAGACGGTCATGGACCGCCGCCTGTTCGACATCCTCTGGGAAGTCTATCGCGACGTCGACGGCAAGCAGCCGATCCAGATCATCTCCTCCTATCGCTCGCCCGCCACCAACGCCATGCTCCGCCGCCGCTCCTCCGGCGTGGCGCGCTCCAGCCAGCATATGCTGGGACATGCGATGGACTTCTACATCCCAGGCGTGCCGCTGGAGCAGATTCTGCTTTGCCGGCCTGCGCCTGCAGCGCGGCGGCGTCGGCTTCTATCCGACGTCCGGCTCGCCCTTCGTGCATCTGGACACCGGCAGCGTCCGGCACTGGCCGCGCATGACGCATGACCAGCTCGCCCGCGTCTTCCCGGACGGCAAGACCGTGCATCTGCCGACCGACGGCGTGCCCCTGAAGGGTTATGAGGTCGCCAAGGCGGAGATCGAGCGCCGCGGCAGCGGCGACGATTCCGGCAGCAAGCCGAGCTTCTTTGCCGCGCTGTTCAAGGGCAAGTCGGCAGCTCCGGCCGCCAGCAGCGACGAGGATGACGAGGGCGCCCCCACCCCGGCAGCGAAACCCGCGGTCCCGACCGTCGTCGCAGCGGCAGCAAAGCCCGCCGAGCCGGTGCCGACGCCGCGCGCGAAGCCGCAAATGGCCATGATCCAGCTCGCCTCGGCCGATGCGCAGCTCGTTGCGCCCCCAAGCCGAAGCCCGCGCCGGTGGCTGACAAGCCCGCTGCCGCCAAATCCGTCGACGGCAAGCCGGAGACCCCGGCCGACATCATCAATGCCCGCGGCTTCTGGGATGATATCCCGGCCACGCCGCAGCAGGCGACGCCGGCCCAGGTCGCCGCACTGAAGGCCCGCCAGGCTCTTGCCGCCGCGACCGATCCGCAAGCAACCGCGAGCCTGCCCAACGCAGCTCTTCAGGCGCTGGCTTACGCGCCGGCCGCCTCCCCGGTCGACCGCGCCAATGTCGTCGCCGCCTCCGCGCCGATTCCGCGTTCGGCCCGCCCCGCATCGCGCAGCCTTGCTCAGGCGACGGAAATCAACACGGTGGTCGGCAAGAGCATCGACGGCATGGTCGCGACCGCGACGCGCCTCTCCGCCGCCAAGGGCGAGAGCGTCTGGCTCAAGGTCGTGATGCTGTCGCCGAGCGCCAGCCATGCGATGTCGGTGACGCTGATGGGCGAGCTCGATACGGCGGCGCTGCGCGCCTATTTCGTCAAGCCGCGCACCGTGATCGCGATGGGTTTTGCCGAGGATCCGATGCAGGGCCTGTCCTGCGAGACGTTCTCCGGCAGCGCCACCGCGAAGCTCCAGACGACGTCATTCGTCGTGCGCACCGCCGCGCTACGCTGATAGAAGCACTTTCCAGGAGCTCAGTTTCGTCGCCCGGATGAGCGAAGCGACATCCGGGCTACGGCAGCAGGGCTTGAGGCGACACGCCTCAGATCATGCCGAGAGCCTGCATGTAGGTCTCGAGGATCGTCTCGGCCTCGGCGCGCTCGTTGGGGTCCTGCTTGCGCAGGCGCACGATGGTGCGCAGCGCCTTGACGTCGTAGCCGTTGCCCTTGCTCTCGGCATAGACGTCACGGATGTCGTCGGAGATCGCCTTCTTCTTCTTCCTCCAGCCGCTCGATGCGCTCGATGATGGACTTGAGCTGGTCCTTGGCAAATTTCGTCGCGGGCTCGTCGTCGCGGACGGCGGCGGAGGTGGCCATCTAGGTACTCCCAATGGAACTGGCAAAACGAGGTGACGCCGGCATCCTCACCGCGCGTGCTGGCTAGAACCCTTAGGGTCGGTGCCGACCGCGTTCAAGGCAGCATCGCGCTCGTCCACAGCGCGCCCACAGGAGATGATGTCGTCATTCCGGGGCGATGCAAAGCATCGAACCCGAAAGCTCGAGATTCCGGGTTCGGTCCTGCGGACCGCCCCGGAATGACGGAAAAAACCCGCTCAGTGCCCGTGGCCGTGCGGATGGACCTTCTTCATCGTCTCGAGGCTGCTCCGGCGTCGCCGTGCCCTGGTATTTCGCTTTCCAGGTCTCGTAGGGCATGCCGTAGACCGCCTCCCGGCTCTCGTCCTTGCTCAAGGCGACGCCCTGGGTGTCGGCGGCTTCCTTGAGCCAGTTGGACAGGCAGTTGCGGCAGAAGCCCGCCAGATTCATCAGGTCGATGTTCTGAACATCCGTCCGCGTCTTCAGGTGATCGACCAGGCGCCGGAAAGCGGCCGCCTCGAGCTCGGTCCTGGTTTTGTCGTCGATTGCCATGGCTGTATCCCTTGGGCCTGCCCCGATGGAGGTCACCCTTACGGGATCAGGTGGGCGCTGTCACAGATTCTGCCATATCCCGGCGCAAACCGGCCGGAAGCTGGCCTGCCGCTCTTTGGGGGCCGTTCCCGGCCCTACGCCAAATCGTCAATGATCTGGTATAGCTAACCGCGACAATGATTGCCGAATCTCCCCGCTCCCCGCTTCGCCTGCTCGCCCGGTTGGTCCCGGTGCTGATGGTCGCTTGGCTGTGCCTTTGCGCCAGCCCGGCCGCCGCCGATTTCCGCCTCTGCAACAACACGTCGAGTCGGGTCGGCATTGCGCTCGGCTACAAGGACGCAGAGGGCTGGACCACCGAGGGCTGGTGGAACATCTCCTCCCGCTCCTGCGAGACCCTGCTGCGCGGAACGCTGGTGGCCCGTTACTATTACATCTACGCGATCGACTATGATCGCGGCGGCGAGTGGTCGGGGCAGGCCTTCATGTGCTCGCGCGACAAGGAGTTCACCATCCGCGGCACCGAGGATTGCCTCGCGCGCGGCTACGACCGGACCGGCTATTTCGAGGTCGACACCGGTGAGCAGCGGGCCTGGACGGTGCAGCTGACCGACGCCAACGAACAGCCGGCGCAACAGCGCGTGCCCGGCCTGCCCGGCCCGGTTGGCCCGGGCGGGGTTCCCGGTTTGCCCAATGGCCCTCCCGGTGCTACGCCCCCCGGCTCGCCCGGCCTGCCACCCCCGTCTGGAAATAAGCCATGAGGCGTCTTCGCCGTATCAAGATTCTCGCGACCCTGGGACCGGCGTCGTCAGACCTCGCGATGATCCGCCGCCTGTTCGAGGCCGGCGCCGACCTGTTTCGCATCAACATGAGCCACACCCCGCATGACAAGATGCGCGAGCTGGTGGCGACGATCCGCAACGTCGAGTCGAGCTACGGCCGGCCGATCGGCATCCTGGTCGATCTCCAGGGCCCGAAGCTCAGGCTGGGTGCCTTCGCCGAAGGCTCGGTCCAACTCCAGAACGGCCAGACTTTCACACTCGATTCCGACAAGGCGCCGGGCGATGCCACGCGCGTTCAATTGCCCCATCCCGAGATCCTGGCCGCGCTCAGGCCCGGCCATGCGCTGCTGCTCGACGACGGCAAGGTGCGCCTGATCGCGGAGGAGACCTCGAAGGAGCATGCGGTGACGCGTGTCGTGGTCGGCGGCAAGATGAGCGACCGCAAGGGCGTCAGCCTGCCCGACACCGACCTGCCGGTCTCCGCCATGACGCCGAAGGATCGCGCCGACCTCGAGGCCGCGCTCGTCACCGGCGTCGACTGGATCGCGCTGTCCTTCGTGCAGCGCGCCGACGACGTGCTCGAAGCCAAGAAGATGATCCGCGGCCGCGCCGCCGTGATGGCCAAGATCGAGAAGCCGCAGGCGATCGACCGCCTCGCCGACATCATCGAGGCCTCCGATGCGCTGATGGTGGCGCGCGGCGACCTCGGCGTCGAGCTGCCGCTGGAGCGCGTGCCGAGCCTGCAGAAGCAGATGACGCGCATGGCGCGCCGCGCCGGCAAGCCGGTGGTGATCGCGACCCAGATGCTGGAATCGATGATCCAGTCGCCGGTCCCGACCCGCGCCGAAGTCTCCGACGTCGCCACCGCCGTCTATGAAGGCGCCGATGCCATCATGCTGTCGGCGGAATCGGCCGCCGGAAAATTCCCGGTCGAAGCAGTCTCGACCATGAACCGCATCGGCGAGGAGGTCGAACGCGACCCGACCTACCGGTCGGTGATCATGGCCCAGCGCCCGGCGCCGGAAGCCACCGCAGGCGATGCCATCGCCGATGCCGCGCGGCAGATCGCCGAGACGCTCGACCTGCCCGCCTTGATCTGCTGGACCTCGTCGGGCTCGACGGCGGTGCGCGTGGCGCGCGAGCGGCCGAAGCCGCCGATCGTGGCGATCACCCCGAACATCACCGCTGGCCGCCGGCTCGCGGTGGTCTGGGGCGTGCACTGCGTGGTGGCCGAGGACGCGCGCGATCAGGACGACATGGTCGCCCGCGCCGGCCAGATCGCATTCCGCGACGGCTTCGTCCGCGCCGGCCAGCGCGTGATCATCGTCGCCGGCGTGCCGCTCGGCATCCCCGGCACCACCAACATGGTGCGCATCGCCTCGGTCGGCCCCGAAGGCGACGCGAATATGTAGGTCCGCTTGGGCCCGCCAAGCAAAAAATCGAAAAACAACCCCATGCACAGTAGCCGGAGCGTCCGGCGCGCTTGCCGGGGTCTTGCGAAACGGCATGCTCCGGCAATGGCCTGAGCGCGATCAGGTCGCCACGGCGCGCGCGGCGCGATCTTTAGGCGCCAACCAGCGCCTTGTTCGCGGGCAATAGCGTCTGCTGCACCAAGCCGCGCGGGCGGCGAGAAGTTGTTCGAATGGAATCGGTCCTATGGCCACCGTAGAATCCGAAGCCCGCGCGCGCCCGACGCTGGGCATCGTGCTCATGGCGGCCGCGATGCTTTCGATCCCGCTGGTCGACGGCATCGCCAAATATCTGAGCGCCGATTATTCGCCGTTTTTCATCGCCTGGGCACGCTACGCCGTGGCATGCGCCGTCGTCCTTCCGGTAGCCGCAATCAGGTACAAAGGAGAGGTGTTTCCCGCCGAACGGCGCGCCTCCCATATGCTGCGGACGGTGTTCCTCGTCACCGGGATGACGCTTTACTTCCTGTCCATCGCGACCGTTCCGCTGGCCACAGCCGTCAGCGCCTATTTCGTGGGGCCGGTCATCGCGGTTGCGCTTTCCGCCATCGTGCTGAAGGAGCGTTTGACGCCGGGAAAGATCGCGAGCCTGGCGCTGGGTTTCACCGGCGCCATCGTCATTCTGCGCCCGGGCGGGGACATCGAACCCGGCATTCTGCTGGCGCTCGGCGCCGGGCTATCGTTCGCGCTCTATCTGATCGCAACGCGGCAGGCTTCCCTCGTCAGCGATCCCGTCAAAACGCTCGCATTCCAGTCTGTCGTCGGCATGATGCTCCTGACGCCACAAGCCATCTTGACCTGGGCCACACCGGCTTGGGACGCGGTTGTGTTCTTTCTGGCTATGGGTGCGCTCTCTGCTTTCAGTCATGTCCTGTCCATCACGGCATTCCGCTTCGCCGAAGCATCCACCCTTTCGCCGCTGGTCTATCTCGAACTGCTCGGTTCCACAGCCATTGGCTATCTTGTTTTCAAGGATATCCCGCAAGGCGCCACGATAGCCGGAGCCGTCCTCATTGTGACCGCCGGGCTCATTGTTCTGAAGCGTCCCACCGGGGTTGATCCGTCCGGCCGGGAAAATGCTGAAGTAGCGGGATAACAGGGGCTCCGGGCGAGATCCCGGTGGCGGTCGGCTCAGGCCCCGACCAGCGCCTTCGCCGTCGGCAGCAGCGTCTGCTGCACCACGAGGCCGCGGGCGCGGGCGTCCATGACGCCGACGGCGCGCAGCGCCAGCAGCGTCACGGTCTGCACCGCATCGCGCATCTTGACGGGATCGTCGAGATTGTCAGGCGCGAGCGGCCCGACCAGCGCCTCATGCAGCGCGCCGAGCAAGGCGGTGGCGGCGAGCGCGGTGTCCTGCGCCGGCAGGTGACCGGCCCGCACCGCAGCGTCGATCCGGGCGGCCATCTCGCCCGCGATCTCGCGCCGGCTGGCGAGGCGCGAGGCGCTGACATCGACATCGACGGGCTCGGCCAGGATGCCCCAGGCCAGCCGGCGCTGCGACAGGGTATGGACTGCCACGGTCGTCACGGCTGCGGCCAGCGCCGAGGACGGGCCCGGGGCGGCGTCGGCCGCCCGCCGGATCGCCGCAAGCTCGTCGCGGGAGACCTCGGCAATGAGTTCAGAGATCAGCTCGGCCTTGGAGGGGAAGTAGCGGTAGACCGTCCCGGCCGCGACATTGGCCCGGACCGCGACCGGCGCGATCTGCACCGCCGCCATGCCGCCTTCTGCCGCGGTCTCCCGCGCCGCCGCCAGAATCGCGCTGCGTCGCGCCGCAAGGCGCTTCACCACTTGATGCGTCCGCCGATAAACCATGGCGCGCTTCCTGTCCCACACGCCAGCCGCACGCCCTGCGGCCGAACGCGTCGTCACGTCAAAGATGCAAATCGTCCCGCAAGGACTGAACAACTATTCAGGGGAGATGACAAGATGGGAAATGCGTGAAGCGTCACAACGGGGCGAATTGAATGGGCTCGTGCGACGAGATGCTATTGCGCGATGTCCACCTGAAAGGACCGCCGCTCGATCTCGGCACCTCTTCGGCTCAGAATAAAAGTCGCCGTATAGGTGCCAGCCGGCCAGACGGAGCCTCCGCGCCTCCTTCCGGCCGAGATGAAATATTGGGCCTGGTCCCGCAGCAGCTTCGGTGCGCGATACTCCGCGATGACATGCCCCTGGGGCGACCTCAGCTCGATGACTTGCTCGTCCTCCGCCTGAAGTCCGATGGCGCGGACATACGCGACGATGGCCGCAGAGTGAGCGCCAGGCAGGGATCGTTTGATTTCTCCCGCCTCGATCTCGTCCATGGTGACCGCTCGATCGGCAAAGCTGGCATTGATGATCTCGGTCGGCCGGTAGCCGGGGGCAGCGCTCCCGGTTGGCTGCCACAGCGAACGACCAACGTTGCATTCGCCTTTCGCGGCGCCCTCGGCGAAGGGATCTACGACGGCCCGGCCATGCCTCACCGTGAAATGGAGATGCGGGAATTCAGTGTTTCCGGAGAGCCCCACCAGCCCAAGTGCCTGCCCGGCGCTCACGCTGTCGCCGGGCTTCACTTTGAGACTGCCTTTGGCCATGTGGCAGTATTGCGTGCTCCAGCCGTTCCCGTGTTCGACGACTGCGCCATTGCCACATTCCCGACCGGTGATTGCGGCTTTGTCGACGACTTTGACAGAGACGTCATCCATGCCGTCGCGCGTGTGAGCAACGCGCCCCGAGGCGGCAGCGACGACTTCGACTCCTTTCGCTGAACGTCCAGATCGGGCAGCCGGATGTCGGTGCCGTCATGGCCATCATAGGTCCGGTGACCACATCGAAAGTCCAATGTCTTGTCCGAGGGATCATGGTCGACGTAATTCTGGATGAAACAGGTCGTTCCCAACTCGCAAGCGACCGGCCAAGCAAACGGTTGCAGCTCGGCGCTGCGAGCCACCGACGCCCAAGTGATGACCGCGCAGATTACCGATACAGACACAAGCGCTCTCATCCGACCTGTCCGTTCTGATGAAGGGCGCGCGACAAAATGTAGTCCGGAAGCAAGAGTTTCATTCCTAAACTCCGCGCCGGGACCGACCAAGACGGAGCTGGCGCGGAGGTCGTGGGCGAGGAAGCCTTCGATGCGCTCGGCAGCACGACGCCCATCGGGCGCGTCGGTAACCCCAGCGAGACCGGGGCAGTGGCCGCATTCCTGGCCTCATCGGACAGCAGCTACATGACCGGCGGCGAGGTCTTCGTCGATGGCGGCCTGGCGCAGGTCTGAGGCTTTCGAGCAAGAGGGCTTCGATCATCGCGACCGAAGCCCCCGATGCGCAGCGGCTTGCTTCAGTCTGTTGAAACGCTTTGAAGAAGTATTCATCCTGCCGTCCCTGAGCATCTCACTTAAAACTGCGGCGTCAAGTTGTCCCTGCCCTGTGGTGTTCCTGCAGAAGATTTCTTCCAGGAGGCAGATGCGCGGTGCACGGATCGGGCGAGAGATTTCGTCGGCCGGATCCTTGTTAGTCCAAGCTCGTTTGCAGCCGACCTGCTTGCGAAGCTACACACATAATTCCCGCACAACGTTAAAATTGCAATCATACAATCTTGTTTGACCGTGCGTGATCGATCTTGTCTATTGATTTCCTGTTACGCGACGACATCCCGAATAGCGTTCGACGCACGCTTCACGAGCGAGTTCTTTATGGCAAATGGTTGCCGACTAGGCTTGAGATCGGCTGCACACAGCAAGTGGCAAAATCGGGCCTGCGCGTTCTTCGCTCTGTATTTTTTCGCATCTGTCACCGAAGCGAAGTCTTGCGGACACGCAGCGTGTCCCCCGGGGGCAACAGCGTGCATCGGGCTGTCTTGTGACCGAGGACTATTGAGCTCCGACATTCCGCATCAGGAAGGCTTGATTCACATGGTGGCGAACTCGCAGGCTCCTCTCGCATATCTTCTCGACGAGGCTCCGAAAGATATTCGCGTCTCAACGTTACCGACGACAGCCAAGGAAGTGGTTCTAGCGAAGGTGCGGCTGCTCGGCTCGGCATCCTATCGGGGTGGGCGAGTGGATCGTGGAGGACATCGGCAAGATCCGCTCCCGAAGGAACTCTTCTCGGTTCACCTCAAGATCCTCGAAGTCCTCAGCGGGCACGCAGCGCTCAATTCGGTTCTTCATGCAACGTTCGGGGTGACTGATCAAATCCATTCTCTCGTTCCGGTGCCACGCACTCGAGCCGAGTTGGAGAGGGAGTACTTCGCGGTCCTCTACGCCGACGCTAGTGGCCAGTGGCATCTGGCCGGCTTTCCAATGAGCGAGGCTGAGTATCGCAAGTGGGAAGAGAAGTTTTGGAGCGACGAACGCGAGCGCATGGGCATCGACTCGAAGCGGTAAGCAAAACGACAAAGAAATAAAGGAAGTTGGGGGGTCTCATGAGTTGGGCGGACGTTCAGACAAAATTCAAGTTCTATGGCCCCTCGGTTGATGACCTGGGCAATGAGACAGGGCTCGATGGCACTCCTGAAACCGTAAACGGGCTCCGGGCGACCGATATCGGGGGCTCTTTTGGCCTCAGTGAAAAGAATTCAATTTCAGCGACGGGAGCGACAAGATCGACATGCGGGGCACCGGCGTCACCGCGGAGAACGCGGCGGAGAACATCACTCTGACCGAATATGCGGAGGGCGGCGTGTTCGTCCAGTTCGGATCCTCCGAGATCTGGCTGGCGAATGTCATGCCCGGCCAGATCACGTTCGCGAACGACTTCATCCTGAGTTGACCCGGCCGCGGACAATACATTCGGAGGAGCTGGCGAACTGGCCGGATCCTCGCCGGCAAATCATGGCATGCTTCCGGTCCATGCCCAGCGGCCGGACGCGTGGTCCCTCAAATCCCTACGGACCGCCGCTCGGTAACTGAACAACCATCGCCGCAGCCTCGATCTGCGCCGCAAACTTCTACTTCGACAGGAGCCGCGCCCCGCACGGATCTGCAGCACCGGCTTCCTCGACGGGACTGGCGGGCCGCGTCCAAGAGAACTGACAAGTCCAAGAGAAAACTGAAAAGCCCCGCCAGAAGCAAAGAGCCCCGTCAAGGACGAGGCTCTCCAGAATTTCTGGGTCGTCCGGACTTACTTGAGGCCGGTCGAGATCGAGGTGAACTTGGTGTTCAGCGTGCTGCCGAGATTGTTGACGACGGTGATAATCGCCAGCGCGATGCCGGCTGCGATCAGGCCGTATTCAATGGCGGTGGCGCCGGATTCATCCTTCACGAAACGCGCAACGAGGTTCTTCATGGAGTGCTCCAAATGAGTACACGAGACTTACAACTGATCTGGTCTTCCCGGCTTCCCAGCGCCGCCGACCGTGAAACCGAACGTAGAGGCAAAGAATTGCGCCGCAGTTAATTCGACTGCGTAAACACCGGGCGGATTGCGTGTGTCGGCCGATGGTAAAATCAAATCTAAAACAATCTGTTAAATTGTCAGGACCTGAAATCGGCATGGCGCCACGGATTTACCCGAAGTTATGACCGCCGTGATCCAATGCCACCCGCTCGAACTGAAGCGCGACGAGCTGAATCCTTCGTCCCGTTTCACGTCGTTGCTCGGGCGTGATCTCTCGGAAACCGCACCACACTTTGCGCGAACGCGGCGCTGCGGGTCCGGATCATGCTCGACCGACAAGGACAACAGGACGACGAGGCGGCATGTCCCTTTCCTTTGCCGACGGCATCGCGGTGCAGAGCCGCGCGAGGGCTCTGGTGCCGCTGTGCGCCGGTGCCGGCGCCTATCTGCTCTTCCTCTATCTCGGCGACACGCGGCTGCAGGATTCCGATACGTTCTGGCAGATCAAGATCGGGCAATGGATCCTCGATCACGGCGCCATGCCCACCATCGACCTCTATTCCTTCACGCGAACGGGCGCGCCGTGGATCTCGACGTCGTGGCTGTCGCAGGTGCTGTTCGCCTCCTCCTATGCGCAATGGGACTGGGCAGGCCCCGTCATCCTCACCGCGCTGGGCGTCGCGCTCGCGGTAGCGATCTTCGTCCATCTGCTCGGCACGCAGATCGAGGCCCCACGCGCCGTGCTGTTCGCGATGCTGGCGCTGCTGCTGTCGGCCCATCACGTGCTGGCGCGTCCGCATATCCTGGC
Source organism: Bradyrhizobium dasycarpum (assembly GCF_042019905.1). Taxonomy (NCBI): domain Bacteria; kingdom Pseudomonadati; phylum Pseudomonadota; class Alphaproteobacteria; order Hyphomicrobiales; family Nitrobacteraceae; genus Bradyrhizobium; species Bradyrhizobium dasycarpum. The sequence continues at coordinate 6,039,920 of NZ_CP169574.1, read as the reverse complement.
GCTGCCGGTCATGGTGGCGTGGATCGGCCTGCTGATGGCGGCCGCCGACCGCAGGAGCGCGCCGTCCTGGTACTGGCTGCCGCTGATGGCGCTCTGGGCCAATCTGCACGGCGGTTTCGTGCTGGGTCTGGCGCTGATCGGCCCGATCTCGCTCGAGGCCGTCGAGCATGCCGAGAAGGGACGGCGGCTTGCCCTGTTCATGCGCTGGGTGCTGTTCGAATCGGGGCACTGATCGCAAGCTGCTGCACGCCCTACGGCTGGCGGACGCTCCAGGGCGCGACCAGCATCCTCGGCCTCGGCGAGCTGCTGTCGCTGATCTTCGAATGGATGCCGGCGAACTTCGCCACCTTCACCCCGTTCGAAGGCGCCCTGCTCGGCCTGATCGCATTCGGCTATTATCGCGGTCTCGTGCTGTCGGCGCCCCGGATCTTCCTGATCCTGTTCCTGACCTGGAGCGCGCTGACCCATGTCAGGAGCATCGAGGCATTTGCGTTCCTGGTGCCGCTGGTGCTGGCTAAGCCGCTCGGCGAGATGTTCCCGCGCGCGGCGGCTGACGGCGCGGGTGCCGATCGCTGGCCGGCCCGCCATGTCACCGCGACAGGCGCGCTGATGATCGTGGCGGCCAGCTGGACCTCGACGTCGCTCTACATGGCGCACCACCGCTTCAGCTTCACGATGACGCACACGCCGGTTGCGGCGGTCGACCTGCTCGAGCAACGCAAGGCGCAGCGCATCTTCAACGCCTATCAGTTCGGCGGCTATCTGATCTCGCGCGATATTCCGGTCTTCGTCGACGGTCGCGCCGAGCTCTACGGCGAGAAATTCGTGGTGGACTTCTTCAAGGCGACGGAAGGCAAGAAGCCCGAATTGCTGCCGCGCCTGCTCGACGAGTACAAGATCGACGCCACACTCCTGGTCGCGGGTGCGCCGGGTCCGCAGATCCTCGACCAGCTCAGGGGCTGGAAGCGCATCTATGCGGACGACATCGCCGTCATTCATGTCCGAGACCATGCCGAGGCCGCGGCCGCTGCGCCTGCGAATCCGACAGGCCGGCCTTGACAATTCCGGCTGCTCCCGGCTCGGACCGATCGGTGGCGATTGCCGTTCTTGCCATGCTGGCGGCCGTCTCGTTTCTTCCAGTGCTGCTGACCCCCATTCCCGCGATGGTGGATTATCCCAATCACCTCGCCCGCATGTACATTCTGAGCCAAAGCGGCACCCCCGATGCCAATCCGCATTACCAGGTGGCCTGGGCGTTCTATCCCAACCTTGGCATGGATCTGCTGGTCCCGCAGATGGCGCGGCTGATCAGCGTCGAGAGCGCCACACGGCTGTTTCTGCTGCTGAGCCAGGTGCTGATCGTTTCCGGCGCGCTGCTGCTCGAATGGGTCCGGAAGGGACGGGTTCAGCTTGCCGGCTTCGCTGCACTGGCTTTCCTCTACTGCCTGCCGTTCAGCTGGGGCTTCGTGAACTTCGAGTTCGGCCTCGGCCTCGCGCTCTGGGGCATCGCCGTCTATCTGATGCTGGCGGAAGGCCCATGGCCGGCGCGTTTTGTCGCCCATTTGATCTTCGTCGCTGCGCTCTATGTGGCGCATTTCTTCTCGTTCGGCATTTACGGCGCGACGCTTGGCCTTTTCGAGCTGTCGCGCATCCGCCAACGGCAGGTCGCCTATCCCGTCGCGGCCGCGCGGCTCACTGCGTTGGCGCTCCCGGCGCTGGCGCTGCTTGCGATCATGCACGTCACTGCAGGTTCGGTCGGAAGCGAAGGCACGAGCTGGTTCCTGGGATTCAAGCCGATCTGGCCGCTCCGCATCATGAACGGCTACAATCTGACGACGGCGGCAGCGACCGGGCTGGCGCTGGCGATCGGAGTGTTTGTCGCCGCAAGGCGCGGCGTCCTCAGGCTCGAGCCTTCAGGAATCTGGCTCGCGGTCGGCTTTGCGCTGCTCTATTTAGCCATTCCTTCGAAGCTGTTCGGAACCTCGTTCGTGGATCTTCGCGTGATTCCCGCCGCGGCGCTGATCCTGCCCGCCTTCTGCTCGTTGTCGCTGCCGAGCCGGGCGTGGAGGATGGCTGCGCTCGCCGGTATCAGCGGCATCATCCTGCTCAATCTCGCCGTCGTTCTGTCGGTGTGGCTGCCTTACCGCGCCGATTACGCGGCGATCATCGCCTCGTTCCAGAAGATCGATCGGGGCTCGCGCGTCCTGGTCGGCAGCGCGGACGACAACGGAGACCCGCCCTTCGCCGACCTCGCCTCGTATCCGATGTATTATGCGCCGACGCTGGCCGTGCACTACGCAGGCGCGTTCGTGCCCAACCTGTTCACCGAGGTCGGCAAGCAGCCCGTGCGGCCGCGCGAGGCCGTGCGCAATATATCCATTCCCTATGGGGGGCCGGTGCCGGCGGGCCTGCTGGCCGCGATCGCGACGGGCCAGCCACCTGCGGACGTTCCGCCATTCGTCCGCACCTGGTACCGGGATTTCGACTACCTCTACGTGCTGGGATCGCCGGCCGCAAATCCGCTGCCGGAGCGGCTGGAGCTGCTGGAGACCTCGCAGCGATTTGCTCTCTACAGGATCCGCCGCAAATCCTAGAGCCAAGCCGGCGTCCCAAGCGTGGTTAACCGGCTTTCGGCTCTCGGTCCGTCCTCCGCCGATGTCCAGGGCGCTAGACCCTTAACATTTGCGGCAAGGCGGCCTTAACCACCGGCTTATAGACTCCCGCCCCTGCAACCCAGTCGGAATCCTTAGCATGGCGGCCAATTCCAGATCGATCCGCTACAGCCTCGTCATCCCCGTGTTCAACGAGGAAGCCGTGCTGCCGGTCCTGCTGCGCCGGCTCGACCAGGTCATGTTCCGGCTCGACGGGCCGGCAGAAGCGATCTTCGTCGACGACGGCAGCAGCGATTCCAGCTCGATCGTGTTGCGGGCGCTCGCCGCGCGCGACTCGCGCTTTCGCTACATCGGCCTGTCGCGAAATTTCGGCCATCAGATCGCGATCACCGCCGGCATGGACGCCGCGCAAGGCGACGCGATCATCGTCATGGATGCCGATCTGCAGGATCCGCCCGAAGTGATCGAGCAATTGATCGCGAAGTGGAAGGAAGGCAACGACATCGTCCACGCCCGCCGCCTGTCGCGCGAGGGCGAAAGCCGCTTCAAGCGTGCGACCGCGCATCTGTTCTACCGGCTGCTCGGCAGGATGTCCTCGGTCGGCATCCCCGCCGATGTCGGCGACTTCCGCCTGATCGATCGCAAGGTGCTGGAGGCGCTCCGGCAGATGCCGGAGCAGGATCGCTTCGTGCGCGGCATGATCGCCTGGCTCGGTTTCCGCCAGGCCGAGGTGGCCTTCCATCGTCTCGAGCGCGCCGCCGGTGAAACCAAATACCCGCTGTTCAAGATGGTCCGGCTGGCGGTGAACGCCGCGCTCGGCTTTTCGGATCTGCCCTTGCGGCTTGCCATCTGGTGCGGATTGACGGTGTCCGGGCTCGCACTGCTCTACGGCGGCTGGGTTGTGCTGTTGTGGCTCGGCAAGGACAGTCATCTCGTGACCGGCTGGTCCTCCACGATCGTCGTCGTGTCCCTGCTGTGCGGCATCAACATGCTGATGACGGGCATCGTGGGGCTCTATGTCGGCCGCATCCATGCCGAGGTGAAACGCCGCCCGCTCTATGTGGTGCAGGCACGAATCGGCTTCGATCGCGACGAGACGGCAGCGACGCCGGCGATCCACGCCGTCAACGAGTAATCCAGCACATGACCGAGCTCTTCGACGGCTATCACGACAATTACCGTGACGTGGTCCAGTCCTCGATCGACTTCTCGGGCCTGCCGCATGATTTCTTCATGCGCGCAAAGGCCGACCTGCTGCGCGATCTGATCGACCAGCGGCTGGACGTCGAGAAGCCCGATACGCTGGACGTCGGCTGCGGCGTCGGCAGCCTTCACCCGCTGCTGCACGGCATGGTCGGCCGCCTCAGCGGCATCGACGTCTCCTCGGCCAGCCTGGCGCAGGCGCGCGCCCGCAATGGCGGGGTCGACTACCGGGAGTTTGACGGCCGCACTTTTCCGTTTGCCGACGCCAGCTTCGATCTGGTCACGGCCGTCTGCGTGATGCACCACATCGTGCCGGCGCAATGGGCGCAGTTCATCGCCGAGATGCGCCGCGTGACGCGTCCCGGGGGACTCGTCTGCGTGATCGAGCACAATCCGTATAACCCGCTGACGCGGCTTGCCGTCGCGCGCTGTGAGTTCGACCGGGACGCCGTCTTGCTCGGAGCCGGCACGACCCGGAAGCTGATGGCAACCAGCGGCTTGCGCAAGATCGGCGCGCGGCACTTCCTGCTGCTGCCCTGGGACAGCAAGCCGGCACGGCGCCTCGAAGACGCGCTGAGCGGCGTGTGGCTCGGAGGCCAGTACGCCGCCTTCGGGACTGCTTAATTACTTCGCGGCGTTTCCCGCCGCTTGTGCACGACCGCCACATCGTCGCTGTAGACGCGCTGCCATTGCGGCAGCCGGTCGAGCAGCGCGACCGCCGGCGTCCGCGGCGCGAGCAGCGTCGCGCCGATTTTGTATTCGTCGAGCAGCTTCAGAAAGTCGTCGAGGTCGATCAGCGCCAGGGCGCGATTGTAGCGGTTGATGAACGGCCCCCCGTACAATTCGCCGCGACCGTCGATGAAGGTCGGAATGCCGGCAAAGATCAGATAGCCGCCGAACGAATAATCGTTGAGCACGGGCCCCGCCTCGGCGAGTTTGGCCTGGGCGACCGCGGCCTCGGGGGTGATGGCCGGAGCCGGCCGCACGTCACGCGCCAAGGCCACCCCGCTGACTGCGATCAACACACCGAGCCCAACCCAATTCAAGGCGCGCGGCGAGACCGTCGCACCATCCTCGGCCGGTCCGCCGAACCTCCGACCCAGCGGAACCGCCAGATAGAGCGGCGCCAGCATGGCCAGCAGATCCGCATTGCGGATTTGCGCCAGCGCGAAATGCAGCAGGCCGATCACCACCAAGGTCCGCACGACCGGCAGCGTGACGCCGCGCGAGAGCGCAAAGATGCCGGCGAGCAGCAGCAGTTCGAAGCCACTGACATGGCTGAAGTCCTGTGGCCGCCATTCTCCGATCCAGGCGAGCGCGGAGCCGAGGCCAAGCGTCGTCAGCGGCATCAGCAGCGGTTTCGGCCCATGCGGCGTCAGGCAGGACGCCGCGACGGCAAGGGCCACAAACGGCAGCCACCGCAGCAGCACGCGCGGCCATTGGGCGCGCTCTTCACGCAGCAATGCCTCGAGCACCGCCGGTCCGATCAGGCCAAGCGCCAGCACCACGCTGCCGTGCAGATTGCTCCACAGCACCAGAAGCGGCAGGGCCCAATATGGCGGAGGGCCGCGGCGATCCATGCAGCGGACCAGCGCAGCCGCCCATGTCACCATCAGCGGCAGCACCAGGACATGTGGCCGCGCCAGCATGTGCGGCGCCAGCAGGACGACGGCCGCGATCACCATGAGCAGCGTCAAGGCCGGCGAAAGCTCGCGCAGCAGGAAGAACGTGAGAAGGGCGAAGGCGAGCGCGATCGCCGCGGCCGCGATGGCGACGACGCCTGGCCAGCCGGACAGCGCGTATATCCCGGCATAGACGACCTCGGAAAGCCATTCGAACGTGATCCAGGGCGCGCCATTCTTTGAAAACGAAAACGGGTCGCTCGTCGGCAGGCTGCCGTGTGCGATGATCCACCGCCCCAGCTCGATGTGAGAATAGCTGTCGGGGTCACCGAGCAGCCGCGGCCCGGCGACCAGCAACACGGCATAAACGGCGAGCCCCACGACCCAAGGGAGCGCTGCACGTGCCGAAAGCGGTTGAACCGCGCTGTGGACGACCTGGTCAGTCATGGCGGGCCAAAGTAGGCCGCAAGCGTTAAGTTCTTCTTGAGTGTTTCAGGCATTGCTCCAACGCACGGTCAGGAGCGCACGCCTACCCCCGCTTCAGGCGAAGCGTACTTCGTTCGCCGAACCCGAGCTCGCACTAGGCGAGGAGATCGATCAGGAGCAATGCGGCGCTTGTGAACAGTCCTGCAATCGGCACCCAGATGGGCACGAGGAACACGCCGGCGGGAGGCTTGGATTCTGTCGTCTTGATCCGAAGGAGCGCCAGGTTGACCAGGACGAAAGCCCCGAGGGTCAGACGTGAGGTCCACTCGGCCAATCCGGTCAAGGGAACGCCGAGGGCGAGGATCAGGATGGCGCCGACGCCGAACAGGGTTGCAACCACCGGGGAGCCGCTTCTGGCGTTCACCCTGGCGAGAAAGGCGGGAAGGCTGCCTTGGTCCGCAAGCCCGTACAGCACGCGTCCGATCATCAGCATGTGAACGATGATTCCGTTGACCGTGGCAACGATGGCGATGACGCTCAACACCGAGAGGGGAAGACCGGTCAACCGCTGAAAGACCAGTGCAAGCGGAGCCGAGGAGTGCGCGAGCTCGGCCGGGGGCACCGCGACCACCGCAACCCAGGCGACGGTCATGTAGAGGAACGCCGTCACGCCCAAGGTGATGAAGAGCGCCCAAGGCAGAGTCCGGGACGGATTCTTCATTTCCTCGGAGATGTTCACGAGGTGCTCGAACCCGATGAACGCAAACACGGCGAGCAGCGACGTCTGTGCGATCCCGGTCCACGCCGCTTTGTCGCTCAGGGGAGCCAACAGTTCGGGCAGCCGGGAGACCAGGGCGTCGCCCTGAAACAGTCCGGCGCCGACAATGAGGAGCAATCCTCCGATCTCCACGACCGTCATCAAGCCGGCGAAGCTGATGGACTGAACCGCGGACAGGCAGGCGACCGCTCCCATCGCAAGCACGACGCCGGCGATGATCCAGCTGGCAGGCAGCGGCAGGAACACGCTGATGTAGCCGGCGCTGCCAACGGTGATGGTCGCGCCGGAGATCGTCGCTGCGGCCACCACGAGCAGCCCCGTGGCACCGCTGAGCCATTTTCGGTGAAACGCGGCCTGAACATAGGCGGCCTCACTCGCCGCAACCGGCAATCGCGTGCCCAGTTCGGCAAAGCTCCCGGCCGTCACGCCCATCACGACCGCCGCAGCGAGGAACGCCAGAGGTGCATGCATTCCGCTCCGCGCGGCGGCCGCTCCCACCAGGACGTAGATCCCGGCACCGATCGTCACGCCGAGCCCGTACAGCACCGCGTGCGTGAGCGTCAGCGATCTGATCAGTCTTGTAGACCCGAGCGGCGCCATCTCCTGCATGACCAATCGTCAATGCGAGAACAGAATCGGGATCGGCGGCTTGGACAGCAGGCCCCTGGTCGCGCCGCCGAGCACGAATTCCCGCCATCTCGGCGTTCCGTACGCGCCCATCACGAGGACGTCGATGCCGTGGGATAGCACGTAAGACGTCAGGACCTCGTCGATCGGCCTGCCCTCGGCATCGATCTCGTCGCACACGACCTCGATGCCGTGACGAGCGAGGTTCTTCGCCAGCTCTTCGCCCGAATGTTTGGAATCCAGGGCCTTTTCGTTCGTGACGGTCACGACGCGCACACGTCCTGCGTTTTCGAGCAAAGGAAGCGCAGCGGAAACCGCTCGCGCAGCGGTACGGCTGAAGTCCCAGGCCACGCAAACGGCATCGAGCTGGAATGGACGCGATCGGGGAGCGGCGGGCAGGATCAGCGTCGGCCTTCCGGATTCGAAGATCACCTCTTCTGCGTACCATCGATCATGGAGTCCGGCACCGCCATGATCGTGAGATCGCGGAGCCTTGCATAATCTGCCAGCAGTGCGGCCTCGCCGGCGGATGCACATTGCTCGAAGATGGTCTCATGCCGAACGCCGGACTTCACGGCCGAGGCTTCGAATGCCGCGAGCAGCGCTTTCGCATTCTCGCGGCTCTTGGTTGCCTCGCGCGCAACAAGCGCGGGTATGTCCAGGATGACGTCCCCGAGCAGGCTTGCGCGCACTTCCGCATGGACCTCGCAGGAAATGGCCGCGAGGTGCGCATCCAGGACGGCGGCTACCGAAACGGCATCGTCGATCACCGAAACCGGCGTCGGTTCCGGATAGCTCGCCAGGGTCAACAGAATATCCTTGAAAGCCATGTATCCCTCCTTTGACGAGTCGGAGCCTAGCGCCCAGGAGGCGCTCTTTATTGATCGACCGCAGCCGATTCAGCCGGGATTGCTGTGGCAAAACGGCCTAGGCCCGGACGGCGGCGACCGGAACCGAAGCGCTCTGGTTCGGCGGTGCCCGCTTTGCCGGAAGCAGCCAGCAGGATGCCGGCTCGCGATCGCGCACTCGGAGAACAGAAAAAACGCGGCGTTTCCGCCGCGTTTTTCAATTCGGTGTGCCGCTGCTCGATTACGCCTGCGGCTGCGGCTCCAGGCCGGGATCCGCATCGGGCCGCGGGCGCGGCGACTTGCCGGCCGGAGGCACCGCGGAGGCGCGCGGCGTGGTCGGCTCGAGCACGGATTCGCGGTTCGGCTTCTTGCCCTTGAGCAGATCGACGATCTCGTCGCCGCTCAGCGTCTCGAACTCGAGCAGACCCTTGGCCAGCGCCTCGAGGTCGGCACGCTTCTCGGTGAGGATGCGGGTCGCTTCCTTGTAGCCTTCCTCGACCAGACGGCGGATCTCGGAGTCGATCTTCTGCACCGTCGCCTCGGAGGCGTTCTGGGTCCGCGACACCGACATGCCCAGAAACACTTCGTCCTGGTTCTCCCCGTAGGAGACCGTGCCGAGCTCTTCCGACAGGCCCCAGCGCGTCACCATCATGCGAGCCAGCCGCGTGGCCTGCTCGATGTCGGAGGCGGCGCCCGAGGTGACCTTCTCGCGGCCGAAGATCAGCTCTTCGGCGACGCGGCCGCCCATCATGATGGCGAGGCGCGAGGTCATCTGCTCCAGGGACATCGACAGCTTGTCGCGCTCAGGGAGCTGCATGACCATGCCGAGCGCACGGCCGCGCGGGATGATGGTCGCCTTGTGGATCGGATCGGTCGCGGGCACGTTGAGGCCGACGATGGCGTGGCCGCCCTCGTGATAGGCCGTCAAGAGCTTCTCTTCCTCGGTCATGACGAGCGACTTGCGCTCGGCGCCCATCATCACCTTGTCCTTGGCCTCCTCGAACTCGGCCTGCGTCACCATCCGCTTGTTGCGGCGGGCGGCGGTGAGCGCGGCCTCGTTGACGAGGTTCATCAGGTCGGCGCCGGAGAAGCCCGGGGTGCCGCGCGCGATGGTCTTGAGGTTGATATCCGGCGCCAAGGGCACCTTGCGGACGTGGACCTTGAGGATCTGCTCGCGGCCGACGACGTCGGGATTGGGCACCACGACCTGGCGGTCGAAGCGGCCCGGACGCAGCAGCGCGGGATCGAGCACATCGGGGCGGTTGGTCGCGGCGATCAGGATCACGCCCTCATTCGCCTCGAAGCCGTCCATCTCGACCAGCAGCTGGTTCAGCGTCTGCTCGCGCTCGTCATTGCCGCCGCCGAGGCCGGCGCCACGGTGACGACCGACCGCATCGATTTCGTCGATGAAGATGATGCAGGGCGCATTCTTCTTGGCCTGCTCGAACATGTCGCGCACACGAGAGGCGCCGACGCCGACGAACATCTCGACGAAGTCCGAACCCGAAATGGTGAAGAACGGCACGTTGGCTTCGCCCGCGACCGCGCGTGCGATCAGGGTCTTACCGGTGCCGGGAGGGCCGACCAGCAGCACGCCGCGCGGAATGCGGCCGCCGAGGCGCTGGAATTTGCCGGGGTCGCGCAGGAATTCGACGATCTCCTGCAGGTCCTGCTTGGCCTCGTCGACGCCGGCGACGTCCTCGAAGGTGACGCGGCCATGCGCTTCGGTCAGCATCTTGGCGCGCGACTTGCCGAAGCCCATCGCCTTGCCGGCGCCGCCCTGCATCTGTCGCGACAGGAAGATCCAGACGCCGATCAGCGCGATGAAGGGCAGCCAGGAGACCAGCAGCGAGACGAACCACGGCACGTTGTCGCCCGGCGGCTTCGCGGTGATCTGCACCTTGCTGTCATACAGGCGCTTCACCAGCGTCGGGTCGTTCGGCGCATAGGTCTGGAAGCTGGAGCCGTTGGTGAAGGTGCCGTGGATGTCCGGCCCCTGGATCACGACGTCGCGCACATTGCCGCGGTCAACCTCGCTCAAGAGTTGCGAGAAGGCGATGTCCTGCGAGGAGGCTCGCTGGCCCGGATTCTGGAAGAGCGTGAACAACGCCAACAGCAGCAAAACAATGATGACCCAGAGGGCGAAATTGCGCAGATTGGCGTTCATCGATCTTCCTTCGTGGTCGCGCGGATCGCGGCCTGGTCCTTCAGGAGTTACTTGGGCGAGCTAGAGAAAATCCCCAAGGAATCCTCTCGGTTACGCATACAATCTAGGTGCCGCCCGGGTCGCTGCCAAGGGAATGAGATGGGACTATTTAGCCCATCTTAGAGCGATTCCCGCTGAAAAAATGGCGCCCGGAGCGGGGTTCTTCCTGCCTGGTTAAGGTGTCCTGACGGTACGGGGCCGAAATGGCTGGTGTCATGATCCGCCCTCGCCCACGCCTATCCGCCCTTGCGGCGCCGGGCCGGCGCCGGCGCGATGTGGATACGCCCGCCGGCAAGGCTGATCAAGGCTCCCGCAAGCGTCTGCTTCAGGACCGGCTGGCGGCTGGCGCGGGCGCGGAGACGTGCCGCAATGGCCTGATCCAGCACGGACATCAGGGTTTCGACCTTGCCGAGTTCCGCAGGCCCTTCATGCCCGAGCGCGTTGATGGCCCGCAGCAGGAGCCGCAGCCGGACCTCATCCGGCAGCGCGGCAAAGGCCGCAGCCTCGAAGCTTCGCGCTCCCGACTGCGGCGCTTCGCCGCGATCCCGCAAACGGAGGAAGCGCTCGGCGCCGTCGGCCAGCACCTCGACCGCCGCATTGGCCCGCGCCAGCCTGGCCGCAAGCCGCGCCAGATTCCTGCTGTCGCCGCCCTCGGCCGCGAGAAGCGGCAGCAGCGCGCGCAGCCGCGGCCGGGTGAAGGCGGTGTCGCGATTGGTGGGGTCGTCGGCAAAGCCGATTTTGGCCCGCTTCAAGGTCGCGACCAGCTGCGACTTCGGGACATCGAGCAGCGGCCGCGCCAGCACGATGCCGTCGCGCTCGCTGAGAGGGGCCATGGCCGACAGTCCCGCAAGTCCACTGCCGCGCAACAGGCGCATCAACAGCGTCTCGGCCTGGTCGTCACGGGTATGGGCGGTCAGCACATGGCTCGCGCCGACGGCACGGGCGGCGTCTGCGAGCAGGCGGTAGCGCGCCTCGCGCGCGGCTGCCGGCAGCCCCGTCTTCGGCTTGGCGCCACGCCAGCGCAGGGTCCGGTGCGGCAGTCCGAGCTCGGCGGCGAGCCGCTTGACCTCGCGCGCCTCGCGCCCCGCCTCTTGCCGCAGGCCGTGATCGACCGTGACGACGGTGAGGAGCGGCGCGCGCGCAAGGCTGCGCTGCCAACGCGCCGCAAGCCACATCAGCGCCACCGAATCGGGGCCGCCGGAGACGGCGAGCACCAGCGCCGGCGCGCTCTTCAGGCCGGCGAAGAGGCGGCTCGCCTCGCGGGTGGAGATCGGAGAATTGTCATCGTCTGACATGGCGCTGCCCGGCAATCGCCAGCGAATGGCGGGCGCAATCTAGCGCAGCGCCATCCGCCTTGTCAGCGCTCCGCGCGGTGGATCAGCACTTCACCCGCTTCTGCTCGCGGTCCACGGCCGCCTTGACGCCGGCGGAGGCGCGCGGATATTTGCGGCCGACCTCGCCGAAGGCGGCGCAGGCGGCCTCCTTCTCCTTCAGGGCGGCGAGCGACTGGCCGAGCCGAAGCAGCGCATCCGGGGCCTTGGCCGATTTTTCGTATTTGGTGGTGACGGCGAGGAAGGCTTCCGCGGAGTCGCGGTATTGCTGGCGCTGGAAGTAGCTCTCGCCGAGCCAGTATTGCGCGTCTCCGAGCAGCGGGTCGCTCGGATATTTCTGCGCAAAATTCTTCATGGTCTGCTCGGCAAGCGCATAGTCCTTGCGCTGCATGTAGCCGATGCCGAGGTCGAACTCGTCGCGCGGCGTGGCCGAGGGCGGCAGCGTCGTCAATCCGGGGGCCCCTGCGGGCGCCGGGTAACCCGGCTGAGCCGCCGGGGGTGCTGCCTGCTGCTGATAGCGCGGGCTGGTGTTGGCGAGATCGAGCGGCTCGCCGGCGCCGCGGCCGCCGGGCGAGCCAATCTGGCCGCCTGCCGGCATCGGTTGCTGCCCGCCGCCGAGCGCGCGCGGCGCGCCGGGCGCGCTCGGGTTCTGGTTGGGGTCGAAGGCGTCGCCGCGACGGCGTGTGCCGGGGGCGCCGGGCGCCGGCTGCTCCTGAACGATCGGCGCGGGAGACGCGATCTGCGGCTGCTCGTAATTCGGCTGCACGGCCTGCTGCTGCGGCTGGCGATAGCCCGGCGCGACCTGACTTGGTGCGATCTGGGCGGGCGGCATCACCGCCGCACTGGGCGCCTGTCCGGGCGCGGCCTGCGCGCCGCCCTCAAGCGCCCGCAGCCGCTCCTCGAGCTGGCGGTTGCGGTATTGCAGCTCTTCGTTCTGGCCGGTGAGCTGGCGCAACTGGTTCTCCAGCCGCTCGATCCGCATCTCGGGATCGGCATCATCCGATTGCGCGAAGATCGACTGCGCAAATGCGGGCGAGCACAAAGAGAGCAGCGCGGCGGTCGCCACGGTGCCGGTAATTGCCTTGAACTTCGATGACATCTTGCCCTGACGACGAAAGCGACGTGGCGCGCGGCGGACCATTCGCCGCGCCACACAATGAGAAAGGGAGTACGCCAAAACTGTGACTGCCACCAAGAGGTTTTAGGTCACGGATTGCTGATACGAAACCGGCGCCCGAGAGGGCGCCGGCATAATCGGTTTCTGAAGATGAACGGCGCCTGACCGAGCGTCAGGATCTTGGCGTCAGGATCTCCGTGTCAGGAGCTCGCGTTCAGCACGGTGACGGCGCGACGGTTCTGCGACCAGCACGAGATGTCGTTACAGACGGCGACCGGCCGCTCCTTGCCGTAGGAGATCGTGCGCATGCGGTTGGGATCGATGCCGCGCGAGGCGAGGAACGAACGCACCGACTGGGCACGGCGGGCGCCGAGCGCGATGTTGTATTCGCGGGTGCCACGCTCGTCGGCATGACCTTCGACGGTGAAGCTGTAGCGCGGATAGGTCTGGAGCCACTGCGCCTGCTTCTCCAGGGTGACGATCGCCTGCGGGGTCAGATCGGTCTGGTCGCTTTCGAAGAACACGCGGTCGCCCACGTTCACCACGAAGTCCTGCTGGCTGCCCGGCGTCGCCGCATTGGCCATCGCATCCGTCGCGGCATTCTTGTTGGCGCAGGCGCCCATCGACAGCGCGACGGCCAGCACCGCGACCAGCTTCAATCCCTGGAGGATACGCATAGGATGTTTCATTCCGGAGCCTCCACGCTCACGTTAGTCCACTGCTGTCCGGTCTACAGGGGGTTGGTTAAGCGAACGTTCCGTCAACCTTGACGGAACCTTGCCTCAGCCGATCAAATGCCCCCAACCGGCGAAAAGCACCCATCATGGTTAATGGGTTGTAAATGTGGCGCGAGGGTGAAGGCAAGCGTCCGGACCGGCGAAACCGGCCAAAATTGAGCTCGGCCCGGGCCTGGTGGTGGACGGCAGCTCCGTTCGAGGGCGGGCGCCCCGACGGACTCTCAGGAATAGACGACCAGCTTTGGACGTTCGGAGGCCAGTTTCGGCGAGACGACGCTCAGCGACGGCGCAGTGCTGGGCCCAAACAGCATTCGTCGCTCGAATGCACTCGAGCGCATGATCGGAAAACGCGTTAACACTCTTTCCCGCACGGCGCGGAAGTCGGACGCCATCAACGCGACTTTTGCCAAGGCATTCGGGAACAGGCGCGGTTCTGCGATGGTTTCGTTGAGAAAGACCCGGCGATAGAACGCCTCGTGCGCGGGGCGGACGAGCGCGAGCCCGGTATCGGCATTAAAATGTTCGCAGGCCAGAAAGACGAGCCGCACCGTTACATAAGGCAGCTCCGGAAAACACTTGGCTTTTTCCGGGCTCGCAACAAAGCGGGCTGGATCGATGAAGACCTCGCCGCGATCGAGGCGGGGGTGAAGAACGTCGCCGAACAAGTCGGTCGTGCAGGACGCCCGCTGTTCTGACGTCAGCACGTGGAGACGGATAGAGCTGCAGAGCTCTCCGTCAACATACACTCCGAACGTCCGGGCATTGGGTGCGTCGTCGTAGCTATCGCTGTAGCGCTCGGACTCCGACGGCGGAATCAATCCGCCACGCGTATAGGCCCGATAGCGCATCTGATAGAGCTGATCTTTCTCCTCAGGAGTCTCGATGGAGCGGTAGTCGACGCGGTCGAACAGCGCTCCCCCCGCACAGAGAGCGAAGCGCGCGGTTCGGCTTCGGGCTTCATCCAACATTCCTCAACTGACAAACAACCCTCGCGGGTGGAACAGGATTAACACCTTCTTAACGCCGGCGCAATTGAAGCACCCGGTTAGGGTTAACCCTGCCGGTCGGCGAAAATCAGCGATTTCCCGCAGTTTTACGGAGGTGTCAGGCGATCGATCGCGAGGCGACGGTCAGCTGATCATCGGACGAGCGGCGGCCGTGCGAGGCATTCAGCAATTGCCGAACCCGAATGGCGGGCACCGGCCGGCTGAAAAGATAGCCCTGCCCTTCGGTGATGGTCCCGTCGGCGCTGATCAGTTCGAGCTGCTCGTTGGTCTCGATGCCCTCGACCACCACCGACATGCCGAGATCGGCGGCCAGCCGCGCCACCCCGCGCAACAGCGTCAGCGGCCGATCGGTATCGATCCCTTCGAGGAAGGAGCGGTCGATCTTCACCTTCTGCATCGGGAAATTGTGCAGATAGCTCAGGCTGGAATAGCCGGTGCCGAAATCGTCGAGCGAGATGCGCACGCCGAGCGCATGAAGCTGCGAGAGGATGTCGTGCGTGAGCTGGGTGTTGCGCAGCAGCGAGGACTCGGTGATCTCGATCTCCAGCCGATGGTTCGGCAGGCCCGAAACTTCGAGCGCATAGCGGATCTCGCTCAGCACGTCGCGCTGGTGGAATTGCTGAGGCGAGAAGTTGACGGCGACGCTGACGCCGTCTGGCCACTTCATGCACTCCATGCAGGCCCGCCGCAGGATCCAGCGGCCGAGATCGACGATCAGGCCCATGTCCTCGGCGACCGGGATGATGTCGACCGGCGAGACCGTGCCGCGTACCGGATGGTTCCAGCGCAGCAGCGCCTCGCAGGTGGTGATCTTGCCGGTCTTGAGGTTGACCAGCGGCTGGTAGAACAGCTCGAATTCCTCGTTGGCGAGCGCCTTGCGCAAGTCCAGCTCCAGGATGCGGCGGGCCTCGACGGTCGCCGCCATCTCGTCGCGGAAGAAGCAGAAGGTGCCGCGGCCGTCGGCCTTGGCCCGGTACAGCGCCATGTCGGCGTTCTTGAGCAGCGTATCGGCGCTGGCGCTGCCATCGGGCGAGGTCAGCGCGATGCCGACGCTCGCGCCGATCTCGACGAGGTGGTTGTCGATGCGATAGCGCTCGCTGAGGCGCTCGACGATGCGGCGAGCGAGGCTGGCGGCGTCCTCGGGCGAAGAGATGTTCTGCTGGAACACGACGAATTCGTCGCCGCCGAAGCGGGCGACGAAATCGTCGGGCCGCAGCATCTCACGCAGGCGATTGGCAACCGCGCACAGCAGCTGGTCGCCGCAGGGATGGCCAAGCGTGTCGTTGACCTGCTTGAACTGGTCGAGGTCGACGAACAGCAGCGCGGAGAGGCGCTCGGCATGATGCGAATTCGCCAGCAGCCGCTGGATCTCGTCGTGGAAGCTGACCCGGTTGGGCAATGCCGTGAGCTCGTCGTAGCGGGCAAGATGGGTGATCCTCGCCTCGGCGTTCTTACGCTCGGTGATGTCCTCGAGCAGCATGACCGTGCCGCCATCCGCCATCGGCTGGAAGGTCCAGGACAACGCGCGCCCGCGCGCGATATCCGGATCGGTGGTCAGGATCTCGCGGACCCGTCCGTCCTCGATCTCCCGGAGGATCAGGTTGCCGTTCTCGGCCGAGATGGAGCCGCCGCTGACGCACGCCGCGATGATTTCGGACGCATTGGGGCCGCTCTGAACGAGATCGTCGGGCAGATTCATCATTTCGCTGAAACGATGATTCATCACCGCAAGCTGACCGTCGACACGAAACATGCACAGGCCATGGGGCATGTTGTTCAACGCGCTGTCGAACTGGCCCGCCAGGGCTGCTTCGCGTTCGCGCGCGACGAGCGCCCGCATGAATATCCTATGCAGATTGGCCGAAATTTGTATGACGGCCACCAGAAACGCAGCGCATAGGACCGACATGACGATGTAATAGGGCGTGCCGCGTAGCGCCAGCGCGACCACCGTCGAACCGAAACAAAGCGAAGCCTGCAGCTTGTAGATCCATTGCCGTCCGTAGGCCCGGCCTGCACCACCCGCCACGAAGCCCGTGGTCGTGGAGAGAGATCATATGGGCGACGGCATCGTCACTGACCAGCAGCGTGGTCGTGCTCCAGATGCCGACGGCGGCGGCCTGGATCATCGCCCCGATCTGATGCCGGTTCTTCCATCGCGCAGCTTCGTCGGCGGTCAGCGTCGACTTGCGCATCTGATACCGCCGCAAGTCGAACGCCCGGATGGCGCCGGCGAGGATCAGGAGCCCCACGCACGCCCAGATCAAGGTTCTCCCGTCTTCAGCGCGGTCGCGGCCGCCGCAACGACGCCGAAGACAAGCCCCGTCAGCAAGGGAGCTGGAGTTTCGAATAGCGAATCGATCAGCGCGGCCGAAACCCTCGGCGACGCTGGCTCAGGTTCTCCACTCTGGCTTGCGAACTGCATTGGTGTTTGTACGCGCGTCCTGTTTGGCGCGTACTTTTACCCAGCTCAGGTGAAGTCTTTCTGAGGGAACATCGTTAAAGTCGAGTTGTTTTTCGGTAACGCCGAACCAATTCCAGCTTAAGAATCAAGCAATTAGGGCAAGCCTTGGTGGGCTCAAGGTGAAGAAAGGCTTACCCGCCTCGTCGAAAGCAGGAAAATCGGCGCGATTTTCGAAAAGATCGCGCGTTCCGAACCCGCGCTCTATTGACCCGCCGTCGAGGACAGCAACGGCGACCAGGCCGGGTCGGAGGCGAAGCCCGGCGTCGGCACCTTGAGCTCGTTGCGACCGGAGATATCGACGCTGTACAGCGAGGGCCCGCCATTGCCGCCGGGGTCGCGGAAGAACATCAGCACGCGGCCGTTCGGGGAGAAGGTCGGACCTTCGTTGTGGAAGCCGGAAGTCAGTAGCCGCTCGCCGGAGCCGTCGGGCTTCATGACGCCGATCGCGAACTGTCCGCCGCCTTGCCTCGTGAAGGCGATGTAGTCGCCCTTTGGCGACCACACCGGCGTCGAATAGCTGGCGTTGGTGTCGTCCTTGGAGAAGGAGATGCGCTGGGCCTGCCCGCCGCCCGCCGCCATCACGTAGATCTGCGACCGGCCGCCGCGATCGGACTCGAAGCAGATGCGGGTGCCGTCCGGCGAATATGATGGCGAGGTGTCGATCGCCGGCGTGTCGGTGAGGCGCGTGGTCGAGCGCGAGCGCAGATCCATCACGAACAGGTTGGAATTGCCGCCCTGCTGCAGGCTCATGATGACGCGCTGGCCGTCCGGCGAGAAGCGCGGCGCGAAGGTCATGCCCGGGAAGTTGCCGACGATCTCGCGCTGGCCGGTCTCGATGTTGAAGAGATAGACCTTCGGATCGCCCTGGCCGAATTCCATGTAGGTGATCTCTTGCGAGTTCGGCGAGAAGCGCGGCGTCAGCACGAGGTCGGAGCCGCGGGTCAGATAGCGCACATTGGCGCCGTCCTGGTCCATCATCGCAAGTCGCTTGACACGGCGCTCCTTCGGGCCGCTTTCGTCCACGAACACCACGCGGCTGTCGAAATAGCCCTTCTCGCCGGTCATCCGCTCGTAGATCTGGTCGGAGATGATGTGGGCGATGCGGCGCCAATATTCCGGCGAGGTGAAATATTGCTGGCCGGCGAGCTGCTGGCCGGAGATGACGTCCCACAAACGGAATTCGGCTTTCAGCCGGCCATCGGGCTGGCGCGTCATGCGGCCGGTGACGAGGGCCTGCGCGTTGAGGGTCTTCCAGTTCTGGAATTGCGGCGCGACGTCCATGTTGCTGATGCGCTCGATGAAAGCGGCCTGATCGATCGGCGCGAACAGACCCGAGCGCTTCAGATTGTTGGTGATGACCTGCGTGACGCCGTTGCCGACGTCGCCGTCGGAGGGCGAGCCGGGCAGGAAGTTGGTGATTGCGATCGGAATCGGCTGGAATGCCGTGGGATCGATGCGCAGGCGTCCCTCCTGCCCTTGAGCGAAGGCGCGTCCGCTCCCGAGCATTGCGAGTGCCGATCCGGTCAGGGTCATAAAGCGGCGGCGGTTCATCGAGCGGACGTCATTCATTGCAAAATTCTTTTGTTCGGATGTCACAACATGTCTTTCAGGCCGAAAGTCATCGGAATGAGCTTCCAGCTCTCGTACTGCTGCTTCGGCATGAACGAATAGACCTGACACTGCACGATGGCGCGCTTGGCACTCTCGGCAATGGCCTGAGCAATCGAGCGCGACGGTCCTCGCACGGCGACGACGATCGGCTCCGAAGCCAGCGATCCGTCGATCTTCATGGGAATGTCGATGTCGGCTTCGTACTGATCGGCATCCTGGCCATTATAGGTGGGCGTGAAGCAGCGCTTGACCGCGCCCTGGAATGCACCGCGCCAGGTGGCGACGTTGTTGGCGGCAGTTCCCGTCGCCGCTCCCAACGCGGCCGACGCATTCAGAGCGGAGCCAGTCAGCTCGTGCCGGGTCGCGGCGCGCTTGTCGAGATCGCGCTGGATCTGGGCGGGATCAAAGGTGCGCTCCTTCGGCTTCGGCTGCTGCTGCGGCTGCACCGCCGCGACCTTCTGCTCCACGGGCTTGGGCGGCGGCTTCTTGGTCTCCAGCTTCTTCTGCAGCTCGGCGATCGGATCTTCCTTGGCCGGATCAGGTTTCTTTTCCTGCGGCTTCGGCTCTTCCTTCGGCTTCGCCTCGGCCACCGGCTTCGGCGGCTCCGGCTTCTTCTCGACCGGCTTCTCGACGGGCTTTGGCGGCGGCTCGGGCTGCGAATTGGTCTTGATCAGCTCTTTCTTCTCGGTGACCTTGCCGACCGCGTCTTCCTCCGGCTTCGCTTCCGCGATCTTCTCGACCTTCGGCTTCGGCTCTTCCTTCTTGCCGGTCTTCTGCCCGGCCATCATCTTGGCGAGCTGATCGGTGGAGATGATGTCGACCGGTAGCGACTCCTCAGGCGCGATGTAGGCCTTGCTGCTGAAGGTGACGAGCCCCCATCCCAGCACGAGGACGTGGAGGGCAATCGACGCAACGAGTGTCTTGTCGACGTTCACCTTCACGGCTTACCCCTGATCCGCTTCCGTGACGAGGGCGAGCTTCTTGAATCCGGCGCCGGACAACAGGCCCATCACCCTGGCCACCGTGCCGTAATCCGCCTTCTTGTCGGCGCGCAGATAGATGCGTTCCTCGAGCCCGCCGCGCGCGTCCGTGATCGCCTTCAGCTTGGGGATCAGCTCGTTGATTGCGATCTCGGAATCGTTGATGAACACCTTGCCCTTGATGTCGACCGACATCTGGATCGGCTTCTGGTCGTTGTTCTCGAGGCTCTTGGCCTGGGTCTGGGGCAGGTCGAGCGGCACGCCGACCGTGAGCATCGGCGCCGACACCATGAAAATGATGAGCAGCACCAGCATCACGTCGACCATCGGGGTGACGTTGATCTCGGCCACGACGGGCTTGCGCCGGCCTCGGCGCCCGCCGCCGCCGGACGAACTCGCAACGTTCATCGCCATGATCGCGTGCCCAAATTGCCCTTCACACTATACATGCCGCCCGTCAGCCCCGCTCGTCGATCTGACGCGACAGAATGGCGGAAAATTCATCGGCGAAGCCCTCCAGCCGCTGGGCCTGCCGGTTCACCTCGGACGTGAACTTATTGTAGAAAATAGTGGCAGGAATGGCGGCGATAAGGCCGACGGCGGTCGCAAACAGCGCTTCCGCGATACCGGGGGCAACAACCGCCAGAGAGGTATTTTTCGACGCCGCGATCGACTGGAAGCTCGACATGATGCCCCAGACCGTGCCGAACAGGCCGACGAAGGGCCGGCGGAGCCGACGGTGGCGAGCACCAGCAGGCGGCGTTCCAGCCGCTCGACCTCGCGGGCGATCGAGACGTTCATGACCTTGTCGATGCGCATCTGCAGGCCCGCGACCGAGCGGGCGTGGCTCTCGAACGACCGTTTCCACTCGCGCATCGCCGCGACGAAGCACGCCGCCATCGAATGCGTCGGCTTGGCCGAGAGCGTGCGATAGAGCTCCTCGATCGATTCGCCGGACCAGAACGCCTGCTCGAAGCGGTCCATCGAGCGGCGGGTGCGGGCAAACAGGAAGATCTTGTCGATGGCGATCGCCCAGACCCAGACCGAGCAGGACAGAAGTCCCAGCATCACCGCTTTCACGATCCAGTGAGCCTGCCAGAACAGCGCGATCAGCGACACGTCCGCGGAAGCGGCAACCGGAAGGGCTGACTGAGCCACGTCGGCCGGATTCATAAGCAGTATCCTCTCAAGGCGATCGTTTACCCGATGTGCCGGCCAGCAAATGGCTGCCGGTTCCCCAATGACCGCGCTACAACCGGCGCGGCCGGCAAGCCCGCTCAAAGCCTTGTCTTTCGGGGGTGCAGGGGCTCGTCCAAAGCCGGCCGCCTGCATTCCCTGCCAAGATGTCAAAACTATGGGCCTTTGGCCCCGGGCCTTGACGGGCCTCGGCTTCGGGCTTTGGGCGCGACTGCCCGCCCTTACCAGAGCCCGGCGTTGGTTAATGCGAGGTTACCAGGGGTGAATTGGGCCGCGGGAAAGGCAGGCCGCGCAGGCGGTTGGGGTCTGGACGAGCTCCGTCCGCGTCCCGACCCAGCACCGAGGATGCAGTGTGCCGACGCCGGCGGGCCTCGGCTCACCAGCGCATCGTCAAAGGACGCTGCGCGCTGCGTCCGGGGCACCACACTTCCACGGCATCCCGGCCGGAGGAACCACCCCTCCTCCGAAAAATTGTCCCGAAATCACTTTCCGCGAGGTCTTGCCATGACCATCAACCCCAAGACGACCGCCGCCATCGGCGATCACCCGCTCCACCCGATGCTCATCCCCTTCCCCGTCGCATGCCTGGTCGGCGCGCCCATTGCGGACTTCGCCTTCATCGCAACCGGCGACAATTTCTGGGCCAGGGCCGCGATGTGGCTGATCGGCGCCGGCATCGTCACGGCGCTCGTCGCGGCCGCGGCCGGCTTTACCGACTTCTTCAGCGAGCCGCGCATCCGCCGCCTCAACGATGCCTGGTACCACATGGTCGGCAATCTCGCCGCGGTCGTGCTTGCCCTGGTCAATTTCTACCTGCGCTACGCGCAAGGCACGGAAGCCGCCGTCACGCCCTGGGGCGTGGTGCTGTCGCTGATCGTCGTCGGCATCCTCCTGTTCACGGGATGGAAGGGCTGGGAGATGGTCTACCGGCATCACGTCGCGGTGCTGGATGCGCCGGGCCAGACCAGCTCGGAGCCGGTCACGCCCCAGCACGGCGGCGAGAGCCGCCGCCACGCGGCCTGAAGCAACGGCAGGTCGCCGGGGAGACCTCGGCGACCATGCCTTGGCTGACCATGCCTTTGCTGACCATGCTTGGCTCTGGTCGGGCGCCCGCCACGCCGCTTGATGTGTTCGCGCCTCAAGCCGCCGACGCGGGCTCGGGGCAGTTGGTCAATCGTGCGGGATTTCCGACCGCGGTGCAGCCAAAGGGAACGTCGGAGGTCACGACCGTGTCGGCGCCGATCCTGGCGCGATCGCCAATCCGGACATCGCCCAAAATGGTCGCGCCCGCACCGATGAACACGCCACGGCCGATGCGCGGCGAGCGTGTCGGCAGCTCATTGCTGCGGCCGATGCTGACATTCTGGAGGATGGTGACCTCGTCGCCGATCACGACATTGGCGCTGATCACGATGCCGGTGGCATGATCGAGATAGACGGACGCGCCGATGCTGGCCGCCGGATGAATACTGACCTGCAGGACGTTCGACGCCTCGTTCTGAAACAGCAGCGCCGCATCGCGCTGGTCACGATGCCAGAGCCAGTTCGAGACGCGCCAGGCTTGCAGCGCGACATAGCCTTTGAAATGCAGCAGCGGCGCCAACAGGCCGGCGATCGCAGGATCGTTGTGCGCGATCGCCTGCAAGTCGCGGCCGGCCGCTTCGATCAGCTCCGGCGAAAAGTGAAAAGCCTCGCGGGAAAAGGCAGCGAAGCGCGCCTGCCCGGCGGGATTGCCGCCGAGCCTGCGCCCGATGAGATCGGCCAGAGCAGCCGCAAGACCGTCATGCGCGAGGACGGCCTCGGCGAGCGACCTGCCGAAGACCGGATCGGATGCAGCCGCACGCTGCGCCTCGCCGCGAATCTGCTGCCACAGACGATCGTTCGTCGCGGTCACAGCTGCCGTCATCGCCGCCTCCCGGTGTGGGGCTTCCTTCAGGCCTCAAACATAGTCCGCGCGCGCCCCTCCGCACCATGCCGCTGCGATCCGAGCAGCATGCCGCAGCTTTCCGTGAGGCTACGAGCTTGCATGCCAGGCATTCGCAACCATATAGTCTATTAAATCGTCGGCCGAAGCTGCCCTGGCCGGGATGTCCATGCAAAGCAGCTCGTTCAAGCCCCGCGGTGGTCCGCCATCCGCGGGTTTTTCGTACCCGGCGGCCCTCTCACTGCTGCCGACACGAACCCCGCATCACAATACCTGAGGTCACGCCAAGACATGTCGCCCAACGCGCCCGCCGACGACCACCACGACGACGTCATGTACCCCTCCGCCATACCGTTCGTGCTGGTCCATCTCGGCTGCTTTGCCGCCCTCTGGACAGGCGTCACCTGGCAGGCCCTGGCGATCTGCGGTTTATTGTACGTCGTGCGCATGTTTGCCATCGGAGCAGGCTACCACCGCTATTTCTCGCATAAGGCTTTTGCCACCGGCCGGGTTTTTCAGTTCGTTCTGGCCTGCCTTGCGCAAAGCACCGCGCAAAAGAGCGTGTTGTGGTGGGCCGCCAAGCATCGCCACCATCATCTGCATTCCGACACCGAGCTGGACGTGCATTCGCCACGTCAACGCGGCTTCCTGTACAGCCATCTCGGCTGGATCTTTTATCGCGAGCACGATGCGACCGACCTCGTCAAGGTCGGCGATCTCGCGGCCTATCCGGAGCTGATGTGGCTGCATCGGCTCGAGCTGCTGCCAGCCTTCGTGCTTGCGGCGCTCTGCTTCCTGGTTGCGGGATGGTCGGGCCTGGTCGTCGGCTTCCTCTGGAGCACGGTGCTGGTCTATCACGCCACGTTCTGCATCAATTCGCTCGCCCATGTGCATGGACGCAAGCGCTACGTGACGGGCGATGATTCCCGCAACAACTGGCTGCTGGCGCTGTTCACCCTGGGTGAAGGCTGGCACAACAATCACCACGCCTACCAGAGCAGCGTGCGTCAGGGCTTCCGCTGGTGGGAGATCGACGTCACCTATTACGTCCTCAAGGTGCTGTCCTGGCTCGGAATCGTCTGGAACATGAAAGCGCCGCCCGAACAGGTGCTGCGCAACGAGCAGCCGCTCGGCGCCCGGGTCATCAATCGGGCGGCCATCGAGCTCGCCGAACGGTTCGATGCCCAGAAGCTGGCGCATGCGATCTCCTCGGCCCGGCGTCGGGCCGATCTCGCCCAGCTGCAACTGCCGACGCTGCACGACATCCTCAATCGCGCGCATGACGGCGTGGACGCGCTGACACATCTGCATCTGCCGAAGATACCGACCCGCGAAGAGTTTCTCGCCGAGGCCAAGGCGATCTTCGCGCGAACACGATCGCTCAACGAGATCGTGGATCACGCCTACGCGCACTTCCTGGCATCGGTTCACGCCCAGCTTGTGACAGTGCGCTGAACGCTCGGGGGTCATGCGCCTTCTATCAAACGGATCGGGGCCCGTGCCCACGCTCCCCGAAGCCAAACCGCCCGCCTGCGGGGTGCGCAGACGGGCGGCTCGGGGCCATCAGGACTTTGGGGGCATGCGCCTGAAGGCTTTGAGAGGTGTCAGGCCTTGAAGGTCAGCCCTGCTGCTGGTCAGTCGGCGGCGGGGTCGGACGCGTCTTGTGCTGCGCCATGAACTGGTCGAACTCTTCCTTGTCCTTGGCGTGACGCAGACGGTCGAGGAAGTTCCTGAACTCGACCTGCTCTTCCTCGAGCCGGCGCAGCGTTTCCGAGCGGTACTCGTCGAAGGCGCGGTTGCCGGAGGACGGCGGGCCGAAGCCAAAGCCGAAGCCGCTGCGCTCCATGCGGCCGCGCATGCGGTCCATCTTGTACTGCATCCGCTCCATCTTGCTCTGCCAGCGATCCTGGTTGCTCCAGCACGACATTCTTCTGCTCCCGAGTGTGAAAAAAGAGAAGGGCAAGTCCGATCGGCCACCAGATGATGAAGCCGAGGATGGTCACGGCGATCCAGCCGGGATGCCAGGGCGTGTCCAGCATCCGGGGGCGCTCGTATTGTTGGTATTGATCCGAGGGGCCGCGCCATCGATTGACATCAGCGGTGTAGGCCATTTCCCATCTCCATCACGGCACCTGCGCCGTTGTGAATGTAAATAACATTTACATAGCTAGACCATCCGGCGATTTTGTCAAGCTGGGCGCCAGACACGCCCGCGTGATTATTGCGTCACCTTATTTCGGCTTGCCCCAAGGGCCCCCGGCGGCACTCCGGAACCGGAGGATGCCTCCGGTGGCACCGGCGGCGGCTCGGCGCCTTTCGCCGGCGGGCGGCGATCCGTCGGGAAGCCGAGACCGCGCAGATAGATCAGCACCTCGGCCTCGAGCAGCTCGTCCGGAGACATCGGCAGTTTTCGCCGCGCCGCGTCGCCGCGGGAGAACAGCGAAGCCACGCCATGCGCCATGGTCCAGATGTGCAGCGCCATCATCATCGCCGGCGGCCGCGGCATGCCGGGCGGCGCAAGCGCTGCAAGCCGCTCGGCCGCGGCGCGAATGATGTTGAAAGCGCGTTCGCTCGCGGCCTGCAGCGCCGGATTGGCATCGACCGGCAGACCGGACTCGAACATCGCGTTGTAGAAGGCCGGCTCCTCACGGGCGAAGGCGAGATAGGCCTTGCCGACGCGTTCGAACGCGGTGACTGTGTCGGGACGCCCGTCGTCCCAGGCCGCGGTCAGCCGCGCCTCGAATTGCTCGAAGCCGCGCTGGGCAATCGAGGACAGCAGCTCGTCACGGTCGCGGAAATGCCGGTAGGGCGCCGCCGCGCTGACGCCGGCCATGCGTGCGGCATCGGCAAAGGTGAAGCCGGCCGCGCCCTTCTCGGCGATCAGCCCGAGAGCGGCCTGCAACAGGGCCTCCTTGAGGTTGCCATGGTGATAGCCGCGCTCGGCGCGGCGCTGTTCCTTGCGCCAGCTCATGTGAACGAGCTTTACATGAGGCGGGCGTCAAGGTCACTAGCGGCGGCCGAGTTTGATTAACCCGTATTCTCCGCAGTCATTCCGGGGCGATGCGCCAGCATCGAACCCCGGTGCGGCTTGCGCACCTGAGAATCTCGAGATTCCGGGTTCGGTCCTGCGGACCGCCCCGGAATGACGATTCACTCGAACCTACATCTGCGGAACCGGCAAGACAGGCATGACCTCGATCGCCTCGCCCGGGAAGATCGTAAAGTGCGGATGGTTCTCGAACAGCTTGGCAGCTTCCTCCTGCGAGGCAGCGCGCACCACGGTAAAGCCGGTCAGTGCGTTGCTGATCTCGGTGATGCCGCTTCTGTCGATCCTGCGGGTCTTGCCGAGCGGGCCGCCGAGCTCGACGATGACGTCCTTGTGCTTCTCGACCCAGCCGTGCCAGGCGGCCATGCCCTCGCGCTCTTTAGCCTTCCGTTCGGCCTCGGGCATCGCGTGCCAGGCCTTCATCCTTTCGCCGCTCATGCTGCCGAGATAGACGGCGAGGAATTTGTGTTCGGTGCTCATCGGTCTCTCCTTTGGTGATTTGTTGATGACAGCCGCGATCTGATCGCGACCAGCGCCGCTATGCCTTCAGGTCGCCGAAACCGGCCGCGGCGGCCTGCACGTCGGGCGGAAAGTCGGCCAGCTCCTGCACCTGCCGGATCTCGATGATTTCGTTCGGCGAGGCCGGGCACTGCTTTGCCCAGGCAATCGCCTCGGCCCGCGAGGCAACCTCGATCATCCAATATCCGCCCAAAACTTCCTTGGCCTCAGCGAATGGGCCGTCGGTGACAATGGGCTTGCCGGTCGCAAACGAAACCCGTGCGCCCATTGACGGCGGATGCAGGCCGTCGAGCGTGATCAGCACGCCTGCGTCCTTCAGCGCCTCGTTGTAGCGCATCATCGCCGCGACCCGCTCGGGATCGAGCTGGACGTCCGGCGGCGCGGTTTCGTAACCGAGCGGGATCATCAGCATCATGAATCGCATGGAATGTCCTTACGCTTCTTCGTCATTTCCGGAGGCGCCGAAAGGGGCCGCGCTCCCCTGCAAGACGAACGATCTCTGCCGGAACCGACACCGGGACAGGAATTATTTTCGGCGGCCAGGTTCCTCCTCGAGGCCAAAGCGAAGTAAAAGGAGCGCGCGCTCGCGACCATTTTTCGACAAAGGACCGATCAGCCGATGCCCCCTGCCCCGCACAAAGTCGCCCTCGTCACCGGAGCCGCGCGCGGCATCGGGCTCGCGACCGCGAAGAAGTTTCTCGCCGAGGGTTGGCGTGTGGCGCTGCTCGACATCGAGGGCGAGCTGCTCGGCCGGGCGGTCGTCGAGATCGACCAAGGCGCGGCGACGCTGGCGCTGACCTGCGACGTCTCGGACGCGGCCGCAGTGAGCGATGCGATGGCGGCGGTTGAGCGCCGGTTCGGCCGGCTCGATGCGCTCGTCAACAATGCCGGCATCGCGGTGTTCGCGCCGCTGATGGAGACATCCGAGACCGATTGGCGCCGCGTCCTCGAGGTCAACCTCACCGGCCCCTTCCTCTGCACCAAGGCGGCCGTGCCCTTGATGCGCGAGGGCCATGGCGGGGCCATCGTCAACATCACCTCGATCTCGGCGGTGCGCGCCTCGACGCTGCGCTCGGCCTACGGCACCAGCAAGGCCGGGCTCGCGCATCTGACCAAGCAGCTCGCGGTCGAGCTTGCCTCTCTCAACATCCGCGTCAACGCAGTCGCGCCGGGGCCGGTCGACACGGCGATGGCCAAGCAGGTGCATACCAAGGAGATCCGCGCCGACTATCACGACGCCATTCCGCTCAACCGCTACGGCCTGGAGGACGAGCTTGCGGAAGCGATCTACTTCCTGTGCTCGGCAAGTGCGAGCTACATCACCGGCCAAATTTTGGCCGTCGATGGCGGCTTCGATGCAGCCGGCATCGGCCTGCCGACGCTGCGCGGTCAGAGGCGGAACGGCTAGGAAATCTAGGGTGGGTTAGCACTGCGGGCCGCGCAAAGCGCGGGCCGTTGGGCGTAACCCACCTCTTCTCACGTGGCGTCCAAGATGGTGGGTTACGCCGAGCCATTGCGCGTCGCGCAATCGCTCAGCTAACCCACCCTACAAATCGAGTTGGTGGAGATTTCATGCGACGTATCACCTGCCTCAAAGCCGTGATGCTTGCAGCCACGCTGCTCGCCTCTACGCCCGCCGCCGCGGAAATCCGCATCATCCAGTCGCCGGGCGGACAAGTGGGGCCGTTCCTCGACTTGTTCGAGAAGGTGCGCGAGAGCGGCGAGCGCGTGGTGATCGACGGCCCTTGCCTGTCTGCCTGCACACTGGTGCTGAGCATCGTGCCGGAAGAGCGCATTTGCGTCACCAGGCGCGCCGTGCTCGGCTTTCATGCGGCACGTTCGGTCGACCGGCGCGGGCGCCTTTATGCCGAACCGGAAGCATCGGTCGCGGTGCTTGCCGCCTATCCCGGCCCGGTTCGCGACTGGATCAGCCGCCGCGGCGGCCTCAGCTCGCGATTGCTTCTGCTCAAGGGCCGTGATCTCGCCGCGATTTATCCGCGCTGCCGCTGACGAATTCGCCATGAGTTCTTATGTGAACCGCGTCACATCAAGGGCATCTGGCGTAGCTGGCCCGAAGCCATACGGCAGGTTCCCTGTGCCGCACCCAATGTGCGCACCGGGTCTCTGCGCCATCGCGCTTTGGCTGCCTTCAATAAAGAGTCTGAATCACCGGCACCAGCTTCATGCTGACGCAGATAAGCATTCCCCACAGGGCAAAATTGATCTGTAGCGCCGCCGCCATCGGTCGCTCCCCTTCAAGTGACGTCCACCCCGGTTTTTAGATTTTATGAATCACCAATAGCGATTCTGACGTGCAGATTACAGCCCAATATTGCGTCAATTGTTGTGCGATGCAGTCCGCATGGTTTCACGAAGCAGCCTCACTGCTCCCGCAATGTAATGCGAATCGTGAGTTCATTGCTCGGCCATGCCGGCCAACTCGTTTGCCTTAGTTCCATTTGACCGACGCTGTGCAAGTTTCCTGTGCGGGGCTTGCGCATTGCGCGGCGAAATTTGGGTCCGGCATTGATGCGAAACGGCTTCATCTTGCTCACCTTCTGCGCAGCGCTGCTGGGATGTGCAGTCGCGCCGGCGCAGGAGCGTCGCCCGATCGCGTGGGATGGCCTCGGCCAAGATCCCAACAAGAGCCCGAGACGCCTTCATACCGCGAAGCCGCGCGCCACAAATCCCGCGCCCGCGGCAAGCGATCCCAATCAGGAGCGGCAACGTGTGCTCGACACCCTGCGGCCATACTCCGAGGCATGGTGGGCGGTTCACGACGAGATCGAAGCGGAGAACGACAGGCAGCTCGGCACCAAGCTCGTGATCTGCCCCCGCTGTGTTCAGCCGCGGCAGGACGAAGACGTGACCGGATCGACCCGCTGAGCGAGCTCACGACAGGCCCGAGCATGACGGACCCGTGCATCCCCTCTCCCGCAGAGATGGAGAGAGGGGATCGCGGCTCAACCGATCATGCATGCGGTCGCGCGCGTCACATTTCTTCCGGACAATTCACCATCCAGGGAATGCCGAACTTGTCGACGCACATGCCGAAGCCCTTGGCCCAGAAGGTCTTGCTGAACGGCATGGTGACGGAGCCGCCCTCGGCGAGCGCGTTGAACTTGCGCTCGCCATCGGCGGGATCCTTGACCGTGAACGAGATCGAAAAGCCTTGCGGCTTGCTGAAATGCTCCGGCGGCACGTCGGAGGCCATCAGCACGCTGCCGTCGGGCAGCGACATTCGCGCATGCATGATCATCTTCTCGCGGCCGGGCGCGGCGGGTACGTCCGGGGGCGCGTCCAACGAGCGCATCATCGCGTCGATCTTGCCGCCGAGAACCTTGGCGTAATGATTGAACGCCGCTTCGCAAGTGTCCTGATAGAACAGATACGGATTGAGCATCGTTTCTCTCCTCTTCGTTTTGCGGTGAGGACTAGTGCTTCTCGGTCAGCTTCTTCAGGCTGGCGAGACCGGCCTCGAAATCCTTGCCGATCATGCTGTCCATGTTGATGAAGACCTGCATGATCTTGGACATGAACGGAGCCGGACCGTACATCGCCCATGTGACCAGAGTGGCATCGCCTTGCGGCACAAAGGTGAACTCGGCGGTATTGTGCCCTTCGAACGGCCGCTCGAAGTCGAGCTTGATGCGAAGCTTGGACGGCCCGTTCGCCTCGAGGATCTCCATGCGGCCGGCGCCGACATTGTTGTTGCCGTCCCAGGCATAGGTCGCGCCCTTGCCTTCCGCGGCTCCACCGAAACTGCGCTTCATGGCGGGGTCGCGGTTCTCATAGGGAGACCAGCCGGTCCAGCGGCGGAAATCGGCGACCTGCGGATAGATCGCACCGGCCGGCGCCTTCACCGCGAGGCTGCGCTCGACACGGAAGGTGTCGGGTTTTGTCAGCGCGAAGACGACGACACCCGCAAGTCCGACGACGAGCAGGATGGCGATGATGGCAATGGCTTTCAGCATGAGGGGCTCCCGATGATACGGGCAAAGGACGAACGCGAACGGCGAGGGCCGACAATCAACTGAACGTTTTTTGATCGTCATTCCGGGGCGGTCCGAAGGACCGAACCCGGAATGACGAGATTCCGGTCTGGTCCTTCGGACCATCTCGGAATGACGCGTCGCGCGTCATTTCGCCCTGGCGTTTTCCTTTGCCTTCGGCTGGCTGTCCCGGATCAGGCGATCGAGATGCATGCGGATATGGGCGGCTTCCGCCGACGTGTTGGCCAGCGCAATGGCGCGGTCGAAGGCGATGCGGGCTTCGTCGTTGCGGCCGAGCTGCATCAGGAAGGCGCCGCGCACGCCGTAGAAATGGAAGTAATTGGCGAGCTTCGGAGCCAGCGGCTCGATCAGATCGAGCGCGGCTTGCGGCCCCCGCACCTTGGAGACCGCGACCGCGCGGTTGAGGGTGACCACGGGAGAGGGCTGCACGACTTCGAGCGCGCCGTAGAGCAGGTCGATCTGCGCCCAGTCGGTCTGCTCCGGTGCCGACGCGCGGGCATGCAGCGCGGCGATCGCGGCCTGGATCTGGTAGGGCCCGCTGCGGCGATGGCGCATCGCCTTGTCGATCAAGGCAAGCCCCTCCGCGATCATGGTGCCGTTCCACAATGAACGGTCCTGATCGTCCAGCAGGATCAGCGTGCCATCCCCGGCGAAGCGCGCGGCGCTGCGTGCATGCTGCAGCAGGATGAGCGCGGTCAGCCCCATGATCTCCGGCTCACTCGGAAACAGCCGCAGCAGCAGCCGTGCCAGCCGGATCGCCTCCTCGCAGAGCGGCTTTCTGATCTCGGCGGTGTCGCCGCTCGCCGAATAGCCCTCATTGAAGATCAAATAGATCATCGCCGCAACGCCAGCGAGGCGCTCGGAGCGCTCGACCGCGCCGGGCGCCTCGAACGGCGTCCCCGCCTCGGCGACCTTCGCCTTGGCACGGGTTATGCGCTGCTCCATCGCCGCCTCCGAGACCAGGAAGGCGCGCGCGATCTGCTTCACGGTAAGGCCCGAGACGATGCGCAGCGCCAGCGCGATCTGCTGCGTCGCCGGCAATTGCGGATGGCAGCAGATGAACATCAGCCGCAGGATGTCGTCGCGGTAGTGCGAGCCGTCGAGCCGCTCGGCCAGCGCACCTTCGGCGTCGTCGAGATCGGAGATCGCCTGGTCGTCCTCCGGCAGCGGCTGCTGCCTGCGCGTGCGTCGCACCTCGTCGATGGCGACGTTGCGGCCGACCATGATCAGCCAGGCCGCAGGATCGCGCGGCGGACCATTCTGCGGCCAGGTCTTCAGCGCGCGCAGACACGCGTTCTGGAAGGCCTCATCGGCCGTATCGAGGTCGCGGAAATAGCGCAGCAGCGCGCCGACCGCCTGGGGGCGCGCCGAGGTCAGCGCAGTCTCGATCCAGGCGGTGTCGGCCTCGCTCACGTCAGGTTTCCTCCGGGCCGGAACACGCCGACGGGGCGCACCTCATAGGCACCGCCCGGATTGGCGGCGCCGAGATCGCGCGCGACGTCGAGGGCTTCGTCGAGATTCTTGCAATCGACGATGTAGAAGCCGAGCAGCTGCTCCTTGGTCTCGGCATAGGGGCCGTCGAGCACCAAGGGCGGGTCCTCCTTGCGCAGGGTCGCCGCCGCCGTGGTCGGCAGCAGCCGCGCCACGGGCCCGAGCCGGCCTTGGCTCGTGAGCTTCTCCTGCACCACCGCAAGCTTCTTCATCACGGCCTCGTCCTGCTCCTTGCTCCAGGAGCCGACGAAGTCCTCATCGTGATAGCAAAGGATGGCATAGAGCATGGGCGGCACTTTCCTCTCTGTTCTGAAGACGCGCCAATATGCCCCGCCCCGACAGGACTGCGGAAAAAATTTGCAAGAAAAATCCGGCAGATCGTGGCAAGGAGGGCCTTCTTCAGCGGAACCTCGACGAGGCACTTCGAATGACCATGGGCACACTGGCCGTCCTGATCAATAGCGCGCAGCAGAACTGGCTGCCGGAGCGCTGGAAGGCCCGGTTCGACGCGGTCTGCGGCGGCCGCCGCGTGGTGCTGCTGCCGGATGCCGGGCTCGATCCGGCCGAGGTGCACTATGCCGCGGTGTGGAAGCCGGTGCCGGGCGATCTGGCCTCCTTCACCAATCTGCGCGCGATCTTCAATCTCGGCGCCGGCGTCGACGCGCTGATGGCGGACAAGAGCCTGCCTGACGTGCCGCTGGTCCGCGTCGCGGTGCCCGACCTCACCAACCGCATGACCGAATATGTCGTGCTGCACGTGCTGATGCACCACCGCCAGGAGCTTTATCTCAGGCAATCGCAGCGCGAGAAGCGCTGGGAGCCGAAATATCAGTGGCCGGCGAGCGCCGTGACGGTCGGCGTCATGGGGCTGGGAACGCTGGGAGCCGACGCTGCCGACGTGCTGCGGCGGCTCGGCTTCCGTGTCGCCGGCTGGAGCCGCAGCCCGCGCACGATCGACGGTGTCGAATGTTTCCATGGCGCCGCGCAGATCGAGGCCTTCCTGCGCAAGACCGACATCCTGGTCTGCCTGCTGCCGCTGACGCCGGAGACGCACGGAATCCTCAACCGCAACGCTTTCGCAAAGCTCAACCGCAACAGCCCGCTCGGCGCGCCCGTGCTGATCAATGCCGGCCGCGGCGGCTTGCAGAACGAAGCCGACATCCTGGCCTGCCTCGACGACGGCACGCTGGGCGCCGCCTCGCTCGACGTCTTCGTGCAGGAGCCGCTGGCAGCGGATAGCCGGTTCTGGACCCACCCCAAGGTGGTGCTGACGCCGCACAACGCAGCCGACACCGATGCGGACGCGATCTCGGCCTATGTCGCCGAGCAGATCGGACGGTTCGAGGCGGGCGGTGCGCTGGAGAACGTGGTGGACCGGGCGCGGGGATATTAGGCCTCGCTAGCTCCTCCCTGGGGCTATGGGTCCCCGCCCTCCGTGCGCAATTGCGCACTAGGCGGGGATGACACCGTTGGCTGGGCTGGCAGCCCGGGCCATCCCAACGATCTCCTTACAACCACCGCGTTCGGCCGGTATCCTGTTCACCCTCTCTTAGCGAGACGTTGATAAGCGTCGTTAACCAACGCTACAGCGAGTCGGACATGCGCACGAGTCTTGCCCTTGCGGTGACGGCGGCGGCGACGGCCCTGTTTGCCGTGCTTGGAGCGATGTGGATCATCGCTGGGATCATCGACCGCGCCGATCAGCGCGAGCTGCGCAGCCATTATGATGCCCTTCAGTCGCGCATGGCCGAGGAATCCCCCCGCGCCGCCGCCATGAGCGCCGTCGTGGCCGCGATGCCGGCGACGCAGGAGGCGATGGCCAAACAGGACCGCAACGCCCTGGTCGGCCTGTTCGGGCCGGTGTTTGCCGCCACCAAATCCGAGTACGGCGTCGATCAGTTCCAGTTTCATGTGGCGCCGGCGACATCGTTCCTGCGCGTGCATCAGCCGGCCAAATTCGGCGACGACCTCTCCGGCTTCCGCAAGACCGTTCTGCTCGCCAATCAGGAGCATAAGGTCGTAGTCGGGCTCGAAGGCGGCGTCGCCGGGCTTGGCATCCGCGGAGTGGTGCCGATCGCGCAAGGGGGCAAGCATCTCGGCACGGTCGAATTCGGCCTGAGCTTCGGCCAGTCCTTCCTCGATGATTTCAAGGCGAACCGCCACGTCGACGTCGCCTTCCATCTTGCCGACGGCTCCGGCTTCAAATTGTTCGGCGGCACGCTGAAGGGCAAGAGCTTCTTCGACGCGGCCGATTATGGCCGCGCCGCCGCAGGCGACTTCACCGTGAGGCAGGCCAAGCTCGACAACACGCCGGTCGCGGCGCTGCTTGGGCCGATCAAGGACTTCTCCGGAAAGCCGCTCGGCGCCGTCGAGCTGGTGATGGACAACGCCGATTACGAAGCTTCGGCCGACCGCGCCTGGCTGCTCGCCATCGGCATCGCCGCGCTCGGCCTCGTGCTGGCGGCGATCGTCGGCTATCTCATTGCCCGCGGCATCTCGCGTCCAATCCTCTCCATCACCTCCGTCATGCGCGAGCTTGCGGACGGGCGCCTCGATGTCGCCGTTCCCGCCAGCAAGGCGAATGACGAGGTCGGCGCAATGGTGAAGGCGGTCACGGTGTTCCGCGACAATGCCGTGAGATTCAACGAGCTCCAGGCCGAGCAGATGGAAGCCAAGGCGTCGTCGGAAGCAGAGAAGCGGCGCGCCTTCGCCGCGCTTGCCGACAATTTCGAGGCCAGCATCCGCGACGTCGTCACCACGGTGTCCTCGGCTGCGGTCGAGATGGAGCATACGGCGCGCTCGATGTCGGCCATCGTCGAGCAGTCCCGGCAGCAGACGCGCGCGGTGTCGTCGGCCTCGGCGCTGGCCTCGGAGAATGTGCAGACGGTCGCGGCCGCGGCGGAAGAATTGTCCTCGTCGATGACCGAGATCAGCCGCCGCCTCGCCCACGCGACCGAGGTGGTCGGCAAGGCCGCCAGCGACGGTCGGCAGTCGAATGCACGCGTGCAGAGCCTGGCCGAAGCCGCACAGAAGATCGGCGACGTCGTCTCCTTCATCAACGGCATCGCCGGCCAGACCAATCTGCTCGCATTGAACGCAACGATCGAGGCCGCGCGGGCAGGCGAGGCCGGCCGCGGCTTTGCCGTGGTCGCTTCCGAGGTCAAGGCGCTGGCGACGCAGACGGCGAAGGCGACCGAGGAGATCGGCGCTCAGGTCACCGCGGTGCAGGGCGAAACATCAGGCGCGGTGGATGGCATCCAGTCGATCTGCGCGACGATACAGCAGGTCGACGAGATCTCGGCCGCGATTGCCGCTGCCGTCGGCCAGCAGGGCACGGCGACGCAGGAGATCGCTCAGAACGTCCAGCAGGCCGCCGCCCGTACCGGCGAGGTCTCGCAGAACATTGCGGGCGTCACCGACGGCATCGCAGCCACCGGCACGGCGGCGGAGGACGTGCTGGGCTCGGCGATCGAGCTGTCGAAACAATCGCAGCGGCTGCGGGACGAGGTGGATCGCTTCCTCGCGCAAATCCGCGCGGCGTAGTCGACACGGGATCGCGCCACCTCCTCGCTGTCGTCCCCGAAGGCGGGGACCCATAATCACAGGGAGTGGTTGTAGCCCTAATTGGTAACTCCGAGTCCTCGCCAGACTCCTGCTGCGGCGTATAGGTCCCCGCGCGCCTTTTGGGCGCGCTTGTCCGGGACGACAGCTCACGGCTTGGGCCCCACCATCAGATCGATCGCGCCCTTGACGATGGCCTCCAGCTCCTTGCGCGAGACGCGTGCACGGGAGCGGATGGCGATGCTGTGGACGGTGGCTGATGCGATCTGTGCCAGCACGAGCGGATCGGCATTCTCCGGCAGCTCGCCCTTCTCCTTGGCGCGGCGGAAGCAGCTCGCAAAGGCCTTGTCGAGCTCGCTGAGCCCGTCGAGCACCATGGCGCGGATCTCGGGATCGCCGACGGCTTCCGACGCCGCCGTCACCACCGTGAAGCAGCCGCGCGGGCCGGTCTCGCCGGACAGATAGATATTCAGCGCCGAGGCGAAGATGCGCTCCAGCCGCTGGCGCACCGGCATTTCCTCGCGAAAGATCGCGGCCATGGATGCCCGCGCTTCCTCGCGGTAGCGCTGATAGCTCTTGATGTAGAGCTCCCGCTTGTCACCGAAGGCGCCATAGAGGCTCGGGCGGTTCATGCCGGTGGCCTCGCTCAAATCGTCGAGCGAGGTCGCGGCAAAGCCCTGTCTGCGGAACAGGTCGAGCGCCTTGCCGAGCGCGACGTCGGGCTCGTAGGCGCGCGGACGGCCGCGGCGCTTCGGCTCAGTGGCATCAATCGGCGGCTTTGATTTTTGTACCATCTCGCAAAATAATCCTTGACCGACCACATATTATGCAAGACAGTACAAAAATCAATCTGGCCAGGTTGAGCGAAACCTCAAGAATTGCCCAAGGAGGCTACAGATGGATCTCTATTTCTCGCCGCTCGCCTGCTCGATGGCGACCCGCGTCGCGCTGTACGAAGCCGGCGCCGAGGCGAACTATCTCGAGGTCGACCCGCCGACCAAGACCGTGCTGAGCGACGGCTCCGACTTCCGCACCGTCAATCCGATCGGCCTGGTGCCGACGCTGCGCACCGACGAGGGCGTGGTTCTGACCGAGAATGCGGCGATCCTGCAATACGTCGCCGACCGCTTCCCGCAATCCGGGCTCGGCGCCGCGGAGGGCATCGATCGCACGCGCCTGCATCAATGGCTTTGCTTCATCGGCACCGAGCTGCACAAGGGCCTGTTCATACCAGTGCTCGACCGCAAAGCGCCGCAGGAAGCCAAGGCCTATGCGCTGGAGAAGAATCTGTCGCGGCTCGACTATCTCGACAATTACCTGAAGGGGCGCGACTTCCTGCTCGATCATTTCAGCGTGGCTGACGCCTATCTCGTCACCGTCATCAACTGGACCATGGCGACGCCGCCGATCGAGCTGGCGAAGTGGCCGAACGTGAAGGCCTATTACGAGCGCCTGCGCCAGCGGCCCTCGGTCGCAAGAGCGATTGCGGAGGAGTTCGAACTGTACAAGGCCGAGCTGGCGCGCAAGAAGGCGGCGGCATAGGCCGGACCGAGCGCGGCATGGCCAGGCCGATCGAGACGTTGTCCCCGCGAGGCGGGGACAACGATTGCTTTGAGACTGCCGCTTTTTCCCGACGATCAGGAAGAGCTGCGTTGGTTCAGGCGGCCCGGACGCTGTCGAGAAAGCGGCCGACTTCCGTTCGCAGCCGATTGCTGTCGGTTGAAAGCGCTTGCGCGGCGCTGAGCACCTGCGTGGAGGCCGAGCCGGTTTCGGTCGCTCCACGCTGGACGTCAGCGATGTTCGAGGAGACCTGGTGCGTGCCTTGCGCAGCCTGCTGGACGTTGCGCGCGATCTCCTGGGTTGCCGCGCCCTGCTCCTCGACCGCCGCCGCGATGGTCGACGAGATCTCCGACAAGGACTTGATCGTGCTTCCGATCGTCTTGATGGCGTTGACCGAGTCCTGGGTCGCGCCCTGAATGCCGGAAATCTGCTGGGAGATTTCGCCGGTGGCCTTGGCGGTCTGCTCGGCCAGGGCCTTGACCTCGGAAGCGACGACGGCAAAGCCGCGGCCGGCCTCGCCGGCCCGCGCGGCCTCGATCGTTGCGTTCAATGCGAGCAGATTGGTCTGGCCTGCGATCGTGGTGATGAGCTCGACGACGTCGCCGATCCGCGCCGCAGCCTTGGAGAGCTCACCGATCTTTTGATCGGTGAGGCGTGCCTGCTCGACCGCCTCATTGGCCATCCGCGCGGATTCCTGGACCTGACGGCCGATCTCGTTGACGGAGGATGACAGTTCCTCCGTCGCGCTCGCGACGGATTGCACGTTGGTGGAGGCTTCCTCGGAAGCCGCCGCGACCATCGTTGCGAGCTTCTCTCCGTGCTCCGCGGTCGAGGTCAGCGTGTTCGCCGAGGCCTCCAGCTCCGTCGAGGCCGACGAGACGGTCTCGATGATCTCGCCCACCGCGCTTTCGAAGCTGCCGGCGAGCTTGTTCATCTCTATCTTGCGCTGGGCAGCCGCCCGCTTCTCGGTCGCCTTCAGCTCGTCGCGATCAAATCGAACGATGGCCTGCAAGGTCTGCAGATTTCGAAGAGCCACGCCGAGCTCGTCGTCTCGCTCGACGACGATGCGGTTGTCGAGCTTGCCGGCGTTGACGCTCAGCATCGCATCATTGAGCCGCTGCAGCGGACGCACGATAGCGCGAATGGTTTGCCGGCTCAGAAGCCCGGCTATGGCGACACTCAGAGCCAGCAGGGTGAGCGCAATACCGATCAGCCAACCGTATTCGTACGTGGCCGCATCATACTCCGCCTTGGCTTCCCTGACCTGAATGGCCACCAGCTTATCGAGATCAGCCTTGGCCGCGTCGTACAGTTCACGAGCTGGCCCCGCGAGGGCGGCAGCGAGCTCTACGTACTTCTGGTGCGCAAGAAGCGACAGCGCTGGCTTCAATCCCTTCTCGACATAGTTCATGCGCTTGGGGGTAAAGGAATCGGCGACCCCTTTTTCTTCCGGCGTCAGATAAGTCGCCATGTATTCGGCCCAGATCCTGCTGACCTTTTCCAGATTGGCGCTCACCCTGGCGGTGACCTCGCCGACGGGCTTTCCGGCTCCCCCGTTGGAGGCGGCCTCGAAGAGCAGGGCCGTATTATCCCTCATCCGGTCGTTGATCTCGAAGAGCTGCGCGAGCGGCACCGCCCGATCCTCGTAGATCGATTTCATCCTGACGTTGCTCTCGCGCGTGCCCAGCAGGCCAGCGCCTCCAATCCCGACGAGAAACAGCAACAGTGTTGCAGCAAGCGTAATCAGGCGCGCATTGAGCGTGCCGTTGAAGACGGAGAATCGATCAAGCAGCGAGCGGCGGCGGAGCACGCCCGCATCCAGCCTGTAGTCGTGTGGCTTGTTCTCGCGGATCATCTTATACACTTGCTCCGCCTCGGCGCGCTGGTCGGCGGGCAGCTTGGTGCGGATGGAGCTGTATCCGACGATCTGTCCGTTCTGCCGAATCGGAGAGGCGGTCGCGAGCACCCAGTAGAAGTCGCCGTTCTTGCGCCGGTTCTTCACGGCGCCCGACCAGGGCTTGCCCTGCTGGAGCGTGGCCCACAGATTTTCGAAGGCCGCGGAGGGCATATCCGGATGCCGGATAATGTTGTGAGGCTGCCCCATCAATTCGGCTTCAGAAAATCCGGAGGCTTCGACGAACTGATCGTTGAAGTAGGTCAGCTTCCCTTTCGTATCGGTGTGAGAAACGATGAGGGTATCGTCGGTAATTGGATATTCGATGGCCGTGACCGGAAGATTGGTCCGCATGGGAGCCTCCAAAATGGCATTCGCAAAAATCGAACCCGTAAACTTCAGGTAAGCCCCGAAGGATTTAATTTGCCTAAATTTCCCGAGCCATCGCACGGTGAAATGGCGCCACAACATGTTATTTTCGGCAAAAACGCATCCAGTGCGGGAGACCGCAGAAGCACAGCAACCGCTGGATGGTCGAGGTCCGTCTCGCAAAGTCACGCGCGTTCGCGATCGCGAGTCGCAACTCTGATCGCACCGACATTGCAGCCGCTTCTCGTTCGCAGCGAGCCGTACAGCACGCGCGGTAGAATCGTGAGAATGAACTGGGACTCCGTCATTGCGAGCGCAGCGACTTGTCCGCCGAAGCCTTGGCGAAGGCGGAAGCAATCCAGACTCTCTTGGCGGTGGGAGTCTGGATTGCTTCGTCGCAGGAGCTCCTCGCAATGACGGAGTGTGGGGCGATGACGTTGACTTAACACGCGTATCTCGTGTCCCGGACGCGCTGCAGCGTTCTTGCGCTGCTGCGCAGAGCCGGGACGCAGAGAGGCTGCGCGTTGCACTGACGCATGGGCCCCGGCATTGCGGTGCACCAGGTCGCACCGACGGTGCTTCGCATCGCCGGGGGCGCGCTGCGCTGCGTCCGGGGGCACGAGACCGCTGTTTGACGATGGACGTGGCTGCTCATCCTCGCGGCGCGTTTCGCCCGAGCTTTGCTGGCTTCTTCCGCCCCTTGTAAGCAAGGGCGCAGGGAAGGCCGGGCGCCGGCTGGCACCCGAAGTCCCGCGTGTGCTCGAGAACGCGCACGGGGGTGGACGACAGGTGTGGCCGGTCGCCCGGCCTTCCCTGCGCGATGGTTTTCACGGTGTCCTTCGTGCTCTCCCCGGGGAGCGTTGCACTATTGCCCCCGTCGCCATGCAGATGGCTGATGTGCGTGCCCGGTTGGGCCGCGAGCATCACCACATGACTTGACGCCAGAACCCCGGGCGTCAGGACCACACGACTTCTCCGTCCGCGCACATCCCCGTCCGCGTTCCCGACAGCTGGCGTGCGCTCACTGCCGAGACCGGCCAAAGGACGCTGTCAGCGCCGTGTCGTATCGCGCCTGTCGCTGCTCACGGTTTCCCGCCCTGCAAGCCCCATCGCGCGCCGACGCCGTCGCGGCCACCGCATCCCGGCCCGCGTCCCGTGACGATCGCGAAACGCCCCTTGCGGCGGGCGGGATGTCGCGGCTTGTACGGCAAAACCGAACTTCTGTAAATACGAATATTTTTTCCGGCCTCTATCGACCCAGCGCTGGGGTGTTTTGCCCGTCGGGCGGCACAACGGATGGTAGGCGAGGCAGGCGGCCTGGCTCGGAACTCGCCGGCGAGATGTCGATTACCCGTACAGCACCCGCGGCAGGATCGTGACGATGCCGGGCCACAGCGTCAGCAGCAGCACGAAGCCGATCATGATCATCAGGTACGGCATCGTGACGCGCGCGATGTAGCCGAGGCCGTCGTCGGTCAGGCCCTGGATCACGAACAGATTGAAGCCGACCGGCGGGGTGATCTGCGCCATCTCGACGGCGAGCACCAGGAAAACGCCGAACCAGATCTCGTCGAAGCCCGCCCCCTTCACGATCGGCAGCACGATCGGCAACGTCATCACGATCATCGAGAAGCCGTCAAGGAAGCAGCCGAGGATCAGGTAGAAGACGACCAGCACGACGATCAACATAAAGGGCGACAAGCCAAGCGCCTTGACGAAGGCGGCGACCGCCTGCGGGATGCCGAGGAAGGCCGCGGCATTGCCGAGCATCGAGGCCCCCAACACGATCAATGCGATCATCGAGCAGGTGACGATCGAGCCGATCAGCACGTCGCGCATCACCTGCTGCGACATCGCGCCCTGCGCCCAGGCCACCAGCGCCGCGCCGAGCACGCCGACGGCGGCGGCTTCCGACGGCGTGGCGAGCCCGCCATACATCGAGCCGAGCACGCAGGCGATCAGGAACAGCGCCGGCGCGAGATCCTTCAACGCCGCGAAGCGCTCGCTCCACGGCACCTGCGAAAGCTTGGCTTCAGTCTCCGGCACCATCGTGCGATTGAGACTCGTGTGCAGCATCACCCAGGCCATGAAGGTGGCGGCGAGCAGGAAGCCCGGCAGCACGCCAGCCGTGAACAGCTTCAGGATCGAGACGTCGCCGAGCACGCCGTAGATGATCATGATGTTGGACGGCGGAATCAGGAAGCCGAGCGTACCGGCACCGGCGAGCGAGCCGATTGCGATGTCGCGCGAATAGCCGCGGCGCAGGAGCTCGTTGAGCGACATGCGGCCGATCACCTGCGTGGTCGCGGCCGAGGAGCCGGAGATCGCCGCAAAGATGGTGCAGCCGATCACGTTGACATGCAGCAGGCGGCCGGGCAGCAGACCGGCCCATGGCGCCAGCCCCTGAAACAGCGAGCGCGACAGGCGGGTGCGAAACAGCAATTCCCCCATCAGGATGAAGAGCGGCAGCGCCAGCAGCTCCTGCGTGGTCAGGATGTTCCAGGCGTATTGCGGCAGCAGCTTGTCGAGCGGGATCGAACGGAACATCGCGAGCAGCAGCGTCGCGGTGAGCGCAAGCGTCAGGCCGATCCATACGCCGCACGCCAGCAGCGCAAACAGCATCGCAAACAGGGCAACGACTTCGATGGTCATGCGATCTTGAATCCGGCTGCGGGCACGGCGGTCATTCGACGGGCGAGGCTTTCATGCGGTGATCCTCCAGCGGCAGGCCGAGCGCGGCCTGGATCGCGCGCGCCAGGAACTGGAGCGTGAGCAGCAGCATGCCGAAGGTGACGACGGCTTCCGGAAACCACAGCGGCGTATCGCTGGAAGTCGAGACCTGGCCGCGCGTGTAGGCGGCGAAGGCGAACTTCGCCATGGCCGAGGTCAGGAACGCCATGAAGGCGAAGCCGGCCGCCGCCGAGAGAATCTCGAGCGCGCGCTGCACCGGAACCGGCACGTTCTTCAGCAGCAGCACGACGCGGATGTGGCCGCCGACGCGCAAGGTCATGGCCGCACCGAAGGTGAACGACGCCGCCATCAGATAGGACGAATATTCCCACGCGATCGACATCGTCGGCGGGAAGAACGGCAGGAAGTTCGACAGGAAACGGGTGGCAACCTCGCACAGCATCAACAGGGTCAGCATCAACAGGCAGAAGCCGCCGATCCACCCGTCGAGCCGGCCGAGACGATCGATGCCGTCGAGCAGGATGCGCAGCGGCGCTGGTGCCGCTGCGTTGAGGCTCTGCGGTGCTTCGGACGAAACGCTCACCACGCCTCCGCCCTCAGCCGCGCTTCATTTCGGCGAGATAGGCCCGCACCGGCTTGTCGGCCGCCGGCACGCGCTTGAGGAAGGCATCCAGCTGCGGCGCGGTCTTGGCGCGGATGTCCGTCATCATCGCGTTCGAGACCGGCACCACCTCCATGCCGCCCTCCTTGAGGCGGTTGAGGCTGTCGACGTCGGCCTTGAGCGAGTTCGCCCAGAAGCCCGGCTCCATCTTTGCGGCAATGTCCGCGACGAGCTTCTGCTGATCGGCGGGAAGCGCCTTCCAGGAATCGAGATTGACGGTGAGCATCTGCGACGACCAGACGTGGTTGGTCGGATAGACATACTTCAGGAATTCCCAGAACTTGCCGTCGACGCCCGACACCGACGAGGTGGAGACGCCGGCGACCGCGCCGGAGGCCAGCGCGGGAATGGTTTCGCCCCAGGGGATCATCACCGCCGCCATGCCGATCGCATTCAGCATCTCGACCGCATTCTTGTCGGGCACGCGGATCTTGATGTTCTTCAGGCCCTCGACGTCGGCGACCTTCGCCTTGAGGTGCAGATATTGCGTCGGCCACGGCACGATGTAGAGGATCTTCTGGTTGTTGCGCGCGGCAATCTTCTCGTATTCGGGCCGCACGTATTTGTGCAGCACCTTCAACTCGTCGACCGAGCCGCAGAGGAACGGGATGCTCTCGACGCCCATGAAGGGCTCGTCGCCGACCTGCTGGATGTTGAGAACGTCGGCAAGCGGCACCAGGCCGTCGCGCACGGCGCGCAAATGCTCGGGCCCCTTGAAGCCGAGCTGGCCGCCGGCTTTCACGGTGATCGCGACCGAGCCGCCCGTCTGCTTCTTCACCTCCTCGGCGAAGGCCATCGCGTTCTGGGTATGGAAATTGCCGTCGGGCCAGACCGTCGACATGTCCCAGCTCGTCGTCGCCGCCCGCGCACGGGTCGAGATATGGCCTGCGGCGAGCAGCGTCGCTGCGCCCGCGGTGAAGTTCCGTCGCGTGATCATTGCACCCCTCCGTTGATCCAAGCGCGCCGACACGTCAGCGCGCGTACCCATAAACTGCAGCCGCGTTCGCGGCGGACACGAGCCCGCTGTCGATATCGTCCTTGACCGCCGCACGCTCGCGCGTCGCGGGATCGCCGATGCCGGCGCCGCCGGGCGTCAGCACCACCAGCCGGTCGTCCGGCGGCACCTGCTGGAAGCCCTTGCCGCGCAGCTTCTTGCCGGACTTGAGGCCGACATAGCCGGCCTCGCCGTTCTTGCCGCCATCGCGGCCGCGCGGCGGATGATCGATGCGGTCGAATGCCGCCAGGATGTCGAACGGCGCGTCGACGCCGCTGCCGACCTCGATGATCTGGCCGAGACCGCCGCGGGTGCGCCCCG
Organism: Bradyrhizobium dasycarpum; assembly: GCF_042019905.1. NCBI lineage: Bacteria > Pseudomonadati > Pseudomonadota > Alphaproteobacteria > Hyphomicrobiales > Nitrobacteraceae > Bradyrhizobium > Bradyrhizobium dasycarpum. Next base: position 5,996,110 of record NZ_CP169574.1, on the reverse strand, counting down.
CCCCGCCGGAATCCGGACGCAGCTCCTTGCGCCAGAAGATCAGCGGCGTCTGCGTCTCGGCAATCTCGACCGGGGTGCCGCGCACACCGCTGGGATACGCGGTGGCCGACAGCCCGTCCTTGCCGAAGCGCGCACCGGTGCCGCCATTGGAGGTCACCGCCATCGAGAACCCGTAATTGCCGCCGACGCCGCTGCGCGTCTGGCCGCGGACGTTGAGATTCCACAGGCACGAGGTACCTTCCGCCGGCACGCGCTCCGGAATGATCTGGCGCAGGCAGCCGAACACCACGTCGGGCAGCATCTGGCCGATGATGTGCCGCGAGGCGACCGGCGCGGGCTTGGGCGCATTGAGGATCGCACCCGCCGGCGCCGACACCGTCAGCGGCGAAAGCGAGCCGGCATTGTTAGGAATCTGCGAGGCGACCACGCAGCCAAGGCCGAACACGGTGTAGGCGGTGGTGTAGGACAAGGGCACGTTGATGCCGAACTTCGAGGCCGCGGATGTGCCGTCGAAATCGACGTGGATGCCCGCATCCGAGATCGTCAGCGTCGCCGCCAGCGTCACCGGGGCATCATAGCCGTCGACCACCATGGTGTTGCGCCAGCTGCCCTTCGGCAGCTTCGCGATCTCGGCCAGCACGGCCTCGCGCGAGCGATCGCAGATATAGTCGCCGAGCTCGTCGAGCGTGTCGATGCCGAACTCGGTCATCATCTCGACCAGGCGCTCGCAGCCGACGTCGTTGCAGCCGGCGAGCGAATAGGTGTCCCCCTCCGTATCGATCGGCAGCCGCGTGTTGGTGCGGATCATCGCCATCAGCGTCTCGTTGACGACGCCCTGGTCGATCAGCTTCAGCATGGGGATGTAGAGCCCCTCCATGAACACGTCGGTGGCGTCGGGGCCGAAGCCGATGCCGCCGATGTCCATGAGATGGCTGGTGCAGGAGAACAGCGCCACCGGCTTGCCGTCCTTGAAGCAGGGCGTGGTGACGACGAAGTCGTTGAGATGGCCGGTCCCCATCCAGGGATCGTTGGTGATATAGGCATCGCCCTCCTTCATCGTCTCGATCGGAAAGTGGGCGATGAAGTGCTTGACCGATTCCGCCATCGAGTTGACGTGGCCGGGCGTGCCGGTCACCGCCTGCGCCAGCATACGGCCCTTGAGATCGAACACGCCGGCCGAGAGGTCGCCGCATTCGCGCACGATCGGGCTGAAGGCGGTGCGGAGCAGCACCTGCGCCTGCTCCTCGACCACGGCGATCAGCCGGTGCCACATGATCTGAAGGTCGATCAGGCTCGCGCCATTTGCCTTGCTCATGATCAGGCCGCCTTTCGTTCCATGACGATGCTGCCGGCACCGTCGATATGGGCGTCAAAATTGGTGGAGACGAAGGTGGAGGTCTCGTCTTCCGCGATCACGGCCGGACCCGCGATGGTCGCGCCCGGTGCCATGTCCTCGCGGCGATAGAGCGGAATCTCGATCACCTCGCCTGCCCGGCCGTCGAAGAACCTCCGGCTGCCGACGGCCTTGCCCGCCGGCTTGCGAGCGACGGCTGCGACCGCGGGCGGATTGCGCGCGTCCGTGGTCGCCAGCACCGACCAGCTCAGCACCTCGATCGCGGCGCCCGGAATCGACCGCTCGAACATCGCCGCATAATCGGCCTCGAACTTCCGGCGCAGGCCGGCGAGATCGGCCGCCGTCAGCCGCCGGTTCGGCAACTCGACGGAGATCTCATGGCCCTGACCGACATAGCGCATGAAGGCGGCCCGACGTTCGCGCACCGGCGCACCCGCCGCGCCAGGCTCAACCAGCGCGCGCGCTTCGGTCACCATGTCGTCCAACAGGTCGGAGACCGCCTCGGTGTCGAAATCGTCGAGCCGGACGTGGCGGCTGCGCACCAGCTCGTAGGCGATCGGCGCGGCCAGGAAGCCGACGGCCGAGCCGACGCCGGCATTCGACGGCACGATCACCCGGGAGACGCCGATCTTCTCGGCGACACGCGCCGCATGCAGCGGCGCAGCACCGCCGAAGGCGATCAACGTATGTTGGCCGACGATTTCGCCGCGCTCGACCGCATGGACGCGCGCCGCACTCGCCATGTTCTCGCAGACGACCTCGTGCACTGCATAGGCCGCGGTTTCCGCGGACAGGCCGAGCGGCTCGCCGACATCGCGCAGCAGCGCCTGCTTCGAAAGCTCGGGATCGAGCTTGATGGTGCCGGCCGCGAACGCGTCGGGATCGATCATGCCCAGCGCAACATCCGCATCCGTCACCGCCGGACGCTGGCCGCCGCGACCGTAACAGGCGGGGCCAGGCTCCGACGAGGCGCTCTCCGGGCCGACAGTGACGCGCTTCATGGCATCGACATGGGCGATCGAACCGCCGCCGGCGCCGATCTCGACCATCTCGATCACGGGAATGCGCACCGGCAGGCCGGAGCCCTTGAGAAAGCGCGCGGCGCGATCGACCTCGAACACGCGCGACGTCTCGGGCTGGTACTTCTCGATCAGACAGATCTTTGCGGTGGTGCCGCCCATGTCGAACGATAGCACCTTGCTCTCCGAGCCTTGCCGCGATCTGCGCCGCGAAGATCGCGCCGCCGGCGGGGCCGGATTCAACGAGGCGCACCGGAAAGCGCCGCGCGGTCTCGATCGACGTGACGCCGCCACCGGAGGTGACGAGGTAGATCGCGCCACGGAACTGCTCGACCTGCAAGGCGTCGGCCATGCGGGCGAGATAGCCATCGATCAGGGGTTGCACATAGGCATTCGCAACCGCAGTCGATGTGCGCTCATACTCGCGAATCTCCGGACAGACGGCGGAGGACACGGTCACGGAGACGCCGGGCATCTCCTCGGCCAGGATCGCGGCGGCACGTCGCTCATGCTCGGGATTGGCGTAGGAGTGCAGGAAGGCGATAGCGACGCTCTCGACGCCCAGCTCGCGCAGCTTCGGCGCGAGTGCGCGTACCGACGCTTCGTCAAGCGGGAGGCGGACGGCGCCGTGGGCGTCGACCCGCTCGGGAACAGTAAAACGCAGGCTGCGCGGCGCCAGGGGCCTCGGCTTGTCGATGCTGAGATCGTACTGGTCGTAGCGGCTCTCGGTGCCGATATCGAGCACGTCGCGAAAGCCTTCGGTCGCAATCAGGGCGGTCTTGGCACCCCGGCGCTCGATGATCGCGTTGGTCGCCAGCGTCGTGCCGTGAATGAAGACATCGATGTCGCTGATATGTGCACGCGCGTCGGCGAGAATGAGACGCATGCCGTCGAGCACCGCCTGCTCGGGCCGCTGCGGCGTCGTCAGCAGCTTGCGCGTCTTGCGGTCGTGACCCACGTCCAGCACGATATCCGTGAACGTCCCACCGATATCGACGGCAAGCCGCACCTCGGCTCCCTCAAGCATTCCAAATTCTCCGTGCTGGTCGTCAAAGACTTGCGAGCGAAAACGCAGCAATTCCCGTGCCATGAGGCATGCAGGAACGCGCGCCCGGCTATTTTGCGCGGCACCTATGCAATAGGCAAGGCGTGATCGCCGCTCGTGAGATCAGAGCAGGAATGCAAGCGCCGTCTCGCAGCGCTCCTCGACCTTGAGCGTCAGGAGATCATCGGCGCGGGTGCGGCCGAGATTGACTGCCGCGATCGGAATGTTGCGCTGCGCTGCCGCCTTTACGAAGCGGAAGCCGGAATAGACCATCAGCGACGAGCCGACGATCAGCATGGCGTCGGCCTGCGCCAGATGATCCTGCGCTGTGGCGACGACGTCGCGCGGCACGTTCTCGCCGAAAAACACGACGTCGGGTTTGAGGATGCTGCCGCAAGTTTCGCAGGGAGGCACCTGGAAGGACGAGAAATCCTCGTGCTCCAGATCGGCGTCGCCATCAGGAGCATCGGCCGCATCGAGCGTCAGCCATTGCGCATTGGCGCGGCCGAGCGCATCCTGGAATTCGCTCCGCGGCGTCTTGCGGCCGCAGCCCATGCAACGAACGAGATCGAGTCGACCGTGCAGGTCGATCACCTGGCGGTGGCCGGCGGATTGATGCAGCCGATCGACGTTCTGGGTCAGCAGCATCCCGCACCGTCCGTTCGCCTCGAGGCCGGGCCAACGCATGATGCGCGTCGTTCGGCTTGGCCTGACCGAACCGCCGCCAGCCGATCAGGCTGCGTGCCCAATAGCGCCGCCGTGTATGCTCGTCCGACATGAAAGACTGGAAGTTGACCGGCTGGGTCCGCTTCCAATTGCCATGGCTGTCGCGATAGTCGGGAATGCCCGAATTGGTGCTGCAGCCGGCGCCGGTCAGCACGAACAGTCTTTCGTGCCGGTCGATGAAGTGCTGGAGCTGCGGGTTTGACATGGCCCCTATGTAGTCTGCGCGCCGCGGTCTTGCCAGATCAATGCCGCCGCTCGTGGCGGCCTGCGATAACCGATGGGCGGGATCGCTCCGGGTCCGCCTTGCGCGCGGCCTGCTGCAGCGTCAGCCGGAATTCGTCCCGCTTCTCGTGCACCGAGGCGATCGCGGGCCCGACCGCAACCCCGAGGCCGACCAGCGCCGCCTCGGAAAGCTGCAGGCTTGCCTCGATGGTTTCGGGCACCGCATCGGTTGCGCCGATCGCATAGAGGTGGCGGGCATGCTCGGCATCCCGCGCACGTGAGACGATCAGCACGTCCGGGCGCACCGCGCGGATCCGCTCGACGATGGCATCGATCGCCGGCCGCGACTGGATGGTGATGATCACGCCGGTCGTCTGCATCAGGCCACACGCCTCGAGGAAGCCCGGCTCCGTCGCATCGCCAAAATAGACCTTGTGACCGTCGCGGCGGTCGCGTGCCACGGCGACCGCCTCGTGATCAACCGCGATGTAGTTCAGGCCGTGGCCTGTCAGCAGCGAACAGACGACCTTGCCAACGCGGCCATGGCCGACCACGATGGCCTGCGCCCGGTCGCCGGGCGGCCGAACTGCCAGTTCAGGATCTGGCGAGCGCTCGCGGCCCAGCTTCGCGGCCAATCGTCGCCCGAGCATGCCCAGGAGCGGCGTCAATGCCATCGTCACGGCGGTGACGGCAACGGCAAAGCTCGACACACCGGGCTCGATCAAGCCGCCGGCCGCCGCCATTCCGATGCTGACGAAAGCGAATTCGCCGACTGGACCCAGCAGGAATCCGATCTCGATCGCCGCGGACCATGACAGCCTGAAGAGGCGGCCCAGGATGATGAGCACGATCGCCTTGCCGACGAGAATACCGACAACGGCGGCGAGCAGCCAACCCGGCTCGCGCAGGAACACGCGAAAGTCGATGGCCATGCCGACGGTGAAGAAGAAGATGCCGAGCAGCAGGCCCTTGAACGGCTCAACGGTGGCCTCGATGGCTTTGCCATACTCCGTTTCCGCCAGCATCAGTCCTGCAACGAAGGCTCCGAGCGCCATCGACAGGCCGGCCTGGTGCGCGGCCAGTCCTGCGCCGACGATGACGAACAGGGTTGCGGCGACAAACAACTCGGTCGAATGGGTGCCCGCAACCATCTGGAACAGCGGACGCATCAGCAGCCGTCCGAGCAGAATGAGGACAGCGACCGCCAGCGCGGCCTTCAGGATTGCGCTGGAGATGTGCGCCAGGACGGAGCCGCCGCTATCTGCGCCGAGCACCGAGACAAAAACCAGAATCGGAACCACCGCGAGATCCTGGGCAATCAGCACCGCGAAGCTGGCGCGCCCGGTCGTGGTCGCAAGCCGCTTCTCGCCGGACAGAAGCTCGAGCACGATCGCGGTAGAGGACAGCGCAAGGCTGGCGCCGAGGACGACGGCCATATCGGAGCTCTGCCCGGAGAGAAGCGCCACGCCGAATATCATCGCGGACGTCACCAGCACCTGCAGGCCACCGAGCCCGAACACCAGACGCCGCATCGTGACGAGCCGCCGGAAAGACAGCTCGAGGCCGATCAGGAAGAGCAGGAACACGATGCCGAGATTGGCGATGCCCTCGACGTTCTGCGCGTCCGTCACCGTAAACCAGTACAGGAACGGGATTTCTCGAACCAGCGAGCCGAGCCCGAGCGGACCGAGAATGGCGCCGGCGCCGAGATAGCCCAGCACCGGATTGATGCCCCAATGGCGGACAATTGGCACCACGACGCCGGCGGTGCCGAGGACCACCAGTGCGTCACTATAGGCGTTGATGTTGATGGATGTGGTCACGAGCCCGTCTTGTGTCGGCGCTTGCCAATAACGGCCGCGTCGTCCACGGTCGATAGCACACGGCGCCGCAGCCCCCAACCCGTCCTGATTTCTCCGCGGGCACTGGCGGCCGCCGATGCGCGTGGCCAAGGCTGACGTTCAGCTTGCCCAATTCTCCCGGAATTCGGGGAATAGCGTCAGGCCCCCGCAGGCATAGAGGGTCTGTCCGGTGATGTAGCTCGCATCCTCCGAGGCGAGGAAGGCGAACACGGCGGCGATCTCCTCCGGCGTACCGACGCGCCCCATCGGAATGTGGCTGGTGACCACGCCGCGCTTTTCGGGGTCGCCGGTCCAGGCGGCATTGATCGGCGTATCGATCGCGCCGGGCCCGACAGCATTGACGCGAATGCCGCGGCCGGCGAATTCGAGCGCCAGCGTGCGCGTCAAACTGGCCATGCCGCCCTTGCTGATCGAATAAGCGAGATAGCCGGGCTTCGGAATGATCTGGTGCACGCTGGAGCAGTTGATGATGCTGCCGCCGCCGCCGCGCTTGACGAAATGCGCGAGCGCCTTCTGCGCGCAGAGCACGGCGCCGTTCAGGTTGACGTCGATGATGCGGCGATAGGTTTCGACGTCGAGCGCCTCGCTCGGCGATTCCTGCTGGAAACCGGCATTGTTGACGAGACAATCGAGACGCTTCCAGCGCGAAAGGATCGCCTCGAACATCGCAGCGATGTCCCGCTCGTCGCCGACATTGGCCTTGACGATGCAATGATCGGGCTCGCCGTGGCCGCGCTCGCTCGAAGCTGCCCGAGCGAGCGCGAGCGTCTCCTCCGCCCGCTCGTCGTTCTCGAAATAATTGACGGCGACGGTCGCGCCTTCCTGCGCGAGCCTGACGGCGACGGCGCGGCCGATGCCCTGTGAGGCGCCGGTCACCAGCGCATATTGGCCGACGAGGCGCGAGGGAAACGAAGTCGAGCGATCGGGTTGCGGCATGGGTTCTCTCCGGAATGCCTCATCATCGACGGGAGGCGCTTTTTGTTCCATCCCTACCGCGCATTTCATTCCGCACGGCGCGCGAGTGGCGAGGTCAGAATCTGGTAGAGAATGATGGCACCGAAGGTTGCGGTGCCGATTCCGCCGATCGTGAACGCACCGAATTTGAGCGTGAGATCGCCTGCGCCCGCGGTCAATGCCACGGCGACGGTGATCAGGTTTGCAGGATTTGCAAAGTCGACCTTGTTCTCGACCCAGATCCGGCCCGCCATCGCCGCGATCAGTCCGAACAGCACGATCGAGAGGCCGCCGATGACCGGTCCCGGGATCGACAGGATCAGCGCGCCGAACTTCGGCGAGAAGCCGAGCAGGATGGACACGAGGGCCGCGAAGGCGAACAGCAAGGTCGAATAGACCTTCGTCGCCGCCATGACGCCGATATTCTCGGCATAGGTGGTGACGCCGGTGCCGCCGCCGCTGGCGGCGACGATCGTCGCGAGGCTGTCGGCGAACAGGGCGCGGCCGAGATAGGCGTCGAGACTGCGGCCCGTCATGGCGCCGACGGCCTTGATGTGGCCGAGGTTCTCGGCGACGAGGATGATCGCGACCGGCGCGATCAAGAAGATGGCATCGGCCTGGAACGTCGGCGCGGTGAAGTTCGGCAGGCCGAGCCAGGGCGCGGCCGAAAGCGGGGTAAAGTCGATCGGCTTGCCGAAGCCGAGCCCGTTCGCGCACAGCAGATACAAGACATATCCGCCGATCGCGCCGAGGATGATCGGCAGCCTTCGCCAAAGGCCTGGAGCTGCAACGGCCACCACGCCGATGATCAGAACCGTCGCGAGCCCGATTGCCGTGTCGAAGGCGCCGGCGCTCACCGACTTGACCGCAACGGGCGCGAGATTGAGGCCGATGGCGGCGACCACCGCGCCGGTGACGGCCGGCGGCATCAAGCGCTCGATCCAGCCGACGCCCGACCACATCACGATCAGCGCGATCACTCCATACAGCACGCCGGCGCCGATGATGCCGCCGAGCGCGACCGAAATATTGGGATTCGGCCCCTGCCCGGCATAGCCGGTGGCGGCGATGACGACGGCGATGAACGCGAAGCTCGAGGCCGAGATAGCTGGGCACGCGCCCGGCGACGATGACGAAGAAGATCAGCGTGCCGATGCCCGAGAACAGCACCGCAACATTGGGATCAGATCCCATCAGCAGCGGGGCGATGATCGTGGAGCCGGACATCGCAACGCAATGCTGGAGACCGGAGACAATGGTCTGCCCCCAGGCCAACCGCTCCTCTGGCATGATCACGCCCGAGGTCTTGAGTTTCCACCGCGGAAAATAGCCTTGCGCTTGCCGGTCGGAGTCGGTTGCGTTCGCCATGTTCCCCCCAATTGCGGTGCAGCGATCGATCATCGTGCAAACAGGCAAATTGTGATTGTCGCTTCTGCGGCGGCCATCACATCGTGCAGGTCATGCAAGATCCAGATCCTGCAAGAATGTGTCCCGGGGCCACTCTATGACACCAGTCGCGATCCAGCCAGCCAGCGACCGCCGGCAGCAGCCCTGGTACAGGACCGTGCGCCCAGGTGATGATCGCGATCGCCGGCGACGCTGCTCTGGCGAAGACGACCGGTTCCCACGCGGTAGTTTCCCGGAGTAGAAAATTGGAACGGCACGCGTCACAATAATCGAATTGAGATCACGGATTGATACTCATTTTTTCCACCCGACGCGCTGGGGGCAGGGCGTCGGGTATTTGAGAATCACTGAAGAATCCAGACCGCCGAGCGGGATCAGACGATCCCGCCATCGATGCGGAGCGCCCTGGCGGCGACATCGATCCGTCGTGTAATCGCGATCGCCTGCAAGAACGCTTCGTCATGACTGACGACGAGCAGCGCGCCATCATAGGCCTGCAAGCCCGCTTCCACGGCTTCGATGGATTCGAGGTCGAGATGATTGGTCGGCTCGTCCAGGATCAGCAGCGACGGCGGCATCGGCCCGCCGAGCACGCAGGCCAGGCCCGCACGAAACATCTGCCCGCCACTCAAACTTCCCACGACCTGCAAGGCGGCATCGGCGCGGAACATGAACCGGGCCAGAGCGGCATGGCACTCGTTCGCGCCCGCCTTCGGGTTGAGACGGCGAAAATTATCCAGAATGGAGAGTCTCGGGTCGAGCAGACTGACTTTCTGATCGAACAGCGCGAAATCCGGCCTGACCCGCAGGATCCCTGAGAGTGGACGCAGCTCGCCCGCGATGAGTTTGAGCACCGTCGTCTTGCCGGAGCCGTTGGGCCCGACCAGCGCGACCCGCTCCGGTCCGACGACGGCGAACGAGAGATCGCGCAGGACCGGCTGCTCAGGTCGGTAGCCGGCGCTGACGCCCTCGAGCCAAAGCACCTCCCTGCCCGCCGGCAAGCCGGTCGCGGGCAACTTGACGGAGAGCGGCTGGAGAATCTCGATGCGCCGGCGCGCCGCGTCGGCGGCCTCGAGCGCTTCGGCGCGCTGCCGCTCGGCGATTTGCGCGGTCTTGCCGCCACTATCCTCGCTGCGATCCTTCCGCGCGCCGGCCAGGATGCGCGGCATGTCGCCCTTGGCGCGCTTCTTTCGGCCGCCGCTGTCCTTGCGCGCTTTCCTCTCCGCCGCCTGCCGCGCGTTCCCGTCGATCTCGGACAGGCGCTTCTCGGCGTGCGCGAGATCGTGCCTGACGGCAGCAAGCTCGACGGCTTTCTGTTCGCGAAACCTGCTCCAATTGCCGCCGTAGCGGGCAGCCCCAAGCGACGTCAGCTCGACGATCGCATCCATGGTCTCGAGCAGGCTCCGATCATGGCTGACCACGATCGCGCCGCCGCGCCACGCGGCCAGGAGATCGGTCAGGGCCTCGCGTCCGGCCTGGTCGAGATTGTTGGTAGGCTCGTCCAGCAGCAGGAAGTCCGGTTCGGCGAAGATCAGGGCCGCGAGCCGGACCCTCGTGATCTGACCGCCGGACAGGGACGACAGCTCCGTATCGGGAGATAGATCGAAGCCGAGGCGCGCCAGCGCAGCCGCCAGCCGAGCTTCGAGCGTCCAGTCGATCGCGGCGAGATCGTCGATCGCCGCGTCGCCCCGCTCGGCACGGCGCAGCAGCTCGAGCGCCGGCCCCACGCCGAACAGATCGGCCACGCTCGCCCCTGCGGGCAATTGCGCATCCTGGCGCAGCAAGCCGATGCTGCCGTTGACCAGAACGCGTCCGGAATGAGGAAGATGCTCCCCTGAGATCGACGCAAGCAGCGTCGTTTTCCCGACGCCGTTGCGGCCGACGAGACCGGTCCGCTCGGCCGCGAATGTCAGATCGAGGTTGGAGAGAAGAGAACGGCCGTCAGGCGTGGCCAGCGACAGGTTCGACAGAATGATGGAAGCAGGCATGGAAATCCCCGTGGGCAAGGCGGATGGGCTTTGCGGTCGGGGTCGAATCCATGGCTGCGAATTTCCTGATTGAGAGCCTCTAAGTATTCCCTTCGAAGGCCGATATCAAGGCGCGGCGCGATGAGGCGACAGCGTGAGAGGCGCTGTCGTCCCGTGTGGCAAGCGCGATCAGCCCTTCAGCGCGGTGACCACGACCTCGATCAGCGCGCCGCCACCGAGATCGGCAACGCCGACAGTGGCGCGGGTCGGCAGATTGTCGCCGAAGAACTCGGTCCAGGCCGCATCCATCTCCTTCTTCTTGGAGAGATCGGTGACGAAGATCGAGGCGCTGACGACGCGAGACTTGTCGGTGCCCGCCTCCTTCAGATAGCCGGCGATCTTGCCGAGGATATTGCGGGTCTGCTCGCCCATCGAGACTGACGTATCGTCGGCAATCGTGCCACCGAGGAAGACGAAGCCATTGGCCTCAACGGCGCGGTGCATGATGGGCGTGCGGATGCTGCGGGTGATGCTCATGATGTCCTCTTGTTAGAGCGTGGAAGGATGGAAGCGGTCGATGCCGAGATCGCTGATTCGGGTCTGGGTGCCGCCGTTGACGATCAGCTCGGCCATCACGGCGCCGGCGCCGGGGCCGAGCTGGAAGCCGTGCAGCGAGAAGCCGAACTGGTGATAGAGGCCCTTGTGACGGCTGCTCGGACCGAACACCGGAATATCGTCCGTCATCTTGGCCTCGATGCCGGCCCAGGCGCGGACGATGGAGGCGCTGCGCATCACCGGAAACAGCTCGAACACGGTCTGCGCGCTGGTCGCAAGACTCTTCCAGTCGAGCACGGTCTCGTTGCGGTCCTGATAGGGCCTCGCCAGATGGCCACCGCCGATCAGCACGGTGCCGTTCTTGAATTGCTTGAAGGAGAGCTTTCGCCCGCGCAGGATCACGACGGGATCGATGAAGTGCGGCACGCGCGAGGTGATCATCAGCATCGGCGCCACGGTCTCGACCGGAACGGGCTCGCCGAGATCTGCGGCGATCCTGCCGGCCCAGGCGCCGGCGGCATTGACCAGCACCGGTGCGGCAAAGACTTCCGTCCCGACGTCGACATGCCAGAGACCATCACGGTGCCGGATGTTGCCGGCCGCGACACCCTCGCGCATGATCGCACCCAACCGCTCGGCCTTGCGGCGGAATGCGGTCGTCGTCTGCGCCGGATTGGCGGCGCCGTCACGACGCGACACGATTCCGCCGGGACAGGTCTCGGCAACCGCGGGCACCAGACGACGTAGTTCAGCAGCGCCGATCAGTTCCTCGTGGGTGAAGCCCAGCGCGTTGAGCTCGGCCACGCGGGCGCGGCAAATCGCGAGTTCGTCCTCGTCCTCCGCGACCAGCACCTGGCCGTAGCTTTCGAAGCTGCAATCGTCGTCGACGAGATCTGCGATCTTCTCCCAGATTCCCATCGAACGGATCGAGAGCGGAATCTCGGGGATGTGCCGCGCGAGCTGGCGCACCCCGCCGGCATTGACGCCCGAGGCGTGGCGGCCGGCATAGTCCTTCTCGATCAGCACCGGCTTCAGGCCGGCGAGGCACAGATGCAGCGCAGTCGAGCATCCGTGGATGCCGCCGCCGACGACGATCGCATCCACGTTTTGGGTCATCCGCGAACCACCGCCTTGACGTCCGCCTCGCTCTTGGGAACGGCGGCGAGCTCGGCGAGCGTGATCGGCTTCACCGGCGCGCGCAGCCGGTAATAACCGATCTCCTGCGGCGTCTTTCCGCGCGCCTGCGCCATCAGCTCGGTGACGGTGAGGCCGCAGAGCCGGCCCTGGCACGGGCCCATGCCGGTGCGGCGGTAGGCCTTGAGCTGGTTCGGCCCGGTCGCGCCGATCGCGACGGAATCGAGGACGTCCTTTGCGGTGACCTCCTCACAGCGGCAGACGATGGTGTCGCCCGAGGAATCCGGAACTGCGGCGCAGGCCGGAACAGCGTGTCGAGGAAGACGCGGCCGCGCTCGGCCCTGGCGAGATCGGCGCGGAGCGTTGCCATCGGCGCGAGCTTCGCCGCAGCTGCGGGCGACAAGGCCTCCACCGCCGCGCGCGCTGCGATCCGGCCGCGCACCACGGCGGCGCTCGCACCGCCGATGCCGGCGCCGTCGCCGGCAATTGCGATGCCGGCGACCGACGAGCTGCCGCTCGCATCGAGCACCGGCGACCAGCACAGCTGCAGGTCGTCCCAGCGATGCTCGACGCCTGCCGCCATCGCGAGATTGACGTTGGGCACGACGCCTTGATGCAGCAGGAGCAGATCGGCGGAAATGGTTTCGCGCTTGCTGCCCGCGACATAGCTGACGCTGGCAAGCTGGCCGTCGCCAGCCGCCGCAAGCTCGGTGACGCCGGAGACGACCTGCACCTTTGCCTTGACCTCGCGCATCATCGACAGGCCCTTGGCGAAATAGGGCGAGGTCAAGAAGGCGAAGGCGTGCGGCAGCGCGGCGAAATAATTGCCGCGCTCGGTGGTGTCGAGGATGCGGTCGATGCGGCCGCCAAGGCGCAGGATCTGCGCGGCGAGCAGCCAGAGCAGCGGGCCCTGTCCGGCGATCACCGTGCGGCCGTCGGGCACCAGCGCCGAGGATTTCAGCATGGTCTGCGCCGCGCCTGCGGTCATCACGCCCGGCAGCGTCCAGCCGGAAATCGGAAACGGCCGCTCCAGCGCGCCGGTCGCCAGAATCACGCGCTTCGCCTTGACGAAGGCTGATGCGCCGGCGATGGAGACGGCGATCTCGAGGTTGCGGTCCAGGCTCCAGACGGTGGCACGATGGATCACCTCGGCGCCGCTCGCGCGCAGCGCCTGCACGAGATCGGCACCGACCCAATAATCGGCGCCGAGCTGGCTGCGGTCGGTCACGGGCGTGGATGCAATGGCGCGAAACACCTGGCCGCCGGGACCCGCATTCTCGTCGAGCAGCAGCGTCGAGAGGCCGGCTTCGGCCGAGGTCGCCGCCGCAGCAAGGCCGGCGGGCCCGGCGCCGATCACCACGACGTCATAGTCTTCACGCCTGGGAGCCACACTCATCTTCCGATCTCCCGCTTGCCCTTCTGGATCTCGATCTGCATGCCCTCGGCAACAGGCACCAGGCAGCCCTGACGGTTGCCGACGCCGTCGATCGTGACGAGGCAGTCGAAGCACACGCCCATCATGCAATAGGGCAGCCGCGGCGCGCCGCTCACTGCAGTGGCGCGCCGCGCGTCGACGCCGGAGGCCAGCAGCGCCGCGGAGACGGTGTCGCCCTGGCGCGCCGCGACGGCCACGCCATCGACGAAGATCTGCACCGGTGGGCGTTTGTCGTGCTCGGATCTCTTGAACATGGGATGCCTCGTGGCTCCTTGAAATCTCTAGTAACCGCTGTTGTTCGCCGCGCCCGCGCCGCCAAAACGGCTCGCCGAGAACGCGCCGACCAGCTCGGGCTCGAGCGCACCCTGCACGACCATGCGCGCGATCTCGAAAGCGTGGTTGGAGGCGAGCGTCACGCCGGAATGGCAGCAGGCGACGAAGGCGCCAGGATGCGTCTTTGACTGGTCGTAGATCGGAAAGCCGTCCTGCGGCATCACCCGGATGCCGGCCCAGCTCCTGACCACGTTGAGCCGCGACAGATGCGGGAACATGCGCTGGGCACGATCGGTCATGACCGCGCTGATCGAATGCTTCAGCGCGCGGTCGTCGAGCTCGTCCTCCTTGCTGTCGCCGATCATCACCGTGCCTTCGTCGGTCTGGCGGATCGTCGTCAGCGGGTGCGGCAGGAACGGCACCGTGCGCTCGGTCACCACGATCTGGCCGCGGGTCGGGCCCATCGGGGCATGGAGGCCGACCATCGGCGCCAGCGTCTGGTTGGCGTTGCCGGCGGCCAGCACCACCTTGGCGGCGCGCAGCTCGCCCTTCGGCGTGGTCAGGCGGAATTCGCCGCCGCTCTTGCCGATCGCCGAGACCGGCCGCTCCGGCAGATAGTCGATGCCGAACGCCTTGAAGCCGGTATGGAACGCGCGGAACGTGCGCAGCGAATTGACGTGGCCGTCGAGCGGGCAATAGCTGCCGCCGGAGACCTCGGGGCCGATCAGCGGCAGCGACTTCTTCACGTCGGATGCGGAGAGCATCTCCATCCTGTAGTCGGCCGCGCCCGTCTGGTTGTGCATGCGCGCGACCAGCTCGGTGCGCTGGCCGAATTCGTCCTCGCCGAGGGTGAGGTGAAAGCCGCCATTCTGCTGGAGGCAGACGTCGAGCCCGGTCTGCTGCTTCAGTTCGGACGCCAATCGGCCCCAGGCCTGCGACGCCCGCACGGTCCACACCGTATAGGCGGGCATGCCGAGCCCCTTGCTCTGCACCCAGACCAGCGCGAAGTTCGCGCGCGAGGCTCGCTTGGTGATGTCGCCTTCGTCGAGCACGGCGACCGTCTTGCCGAGCCGGCCGAGGCCCCAGGCAATGGCGGAGCCGAGCAGCCCGCCGCCGACGACGGCGACGTCATATTCTCCTGACATGGGTTCTCCTATCGCCCCGTATCGCCCTTGCCGGCGAGCACGCGGTCGAGCCCGTAGAAGCGGTCGAGCAGAATGAGGGCGGTCATGGTGATCGCGATCACGCAGGCCGAGACCGACGTCACCAGCGGATCGATGTTGTCCTGGATGTAAAGGAACATGCGCACCGGCAATGTCTCGGTGCCGGGCGCGGCGAGGAAGACGG
Organism: Bradyrhizobium dasycarpum; assembly: GCF_042019905.1. Classification (NCBI taxonomy): domain Bacteria; kingdom Pseudomonadati; phylum Pseudomonadota; class Alphaproteobacteria; order Hyphomicrobiales; family Nitrobacteraceae; genus Bradyrhizobium; species Bradyrhizobium dasycarpum. The sequence goes on along the minus strand of NZ_CP169574.1, from coordinate 5,980,810 downwards.
TCATGGTCAGATCGTCGAAGGACTGGATAAAGGCCAGCGCCCAACCACTGATGACGCCGGGCAGGATCAGCGGCAACGTCACGCGGCGAAACAGGGTCCAGCCGCCGGCGCCGAGCGAGACGGCGGCCATCTCGACCGTGCGGTCCATCCCGGTCGCCGCCGCGAGCGTCAGCCGCAGCGCGAACGGAAACACGATGATGACATGGGCGATGATCAGCGCGGCAAAGCTGCCGCCGAGGCCGGCCGAGGTGAAGAAGCGCAGAAAGGCGATGCCGAGCACGACATGCGGGATCATCAGCGGCGACAGGAACAGCGCCGCCAGCGCATCGCGTCCGCGGAAGCGATAGCGCGCGATCGCGAGCGCCGCCGGCACCGCGAACAGCAGCGCGACGAAGGACGAGAGCGCCCCCAACCCAAGGCTGACCCAGAAGGCGTGAATGAATTCGGGATAGTTCGCGATGGTCCTGAACCAGCGCAAGGAGAAGCCGTTGGTCGGCAGCGACAGGAAACCCTCGGGTGTGAAGGCGACGAGGCAGACCACCAGGATCGGTGCCACCATGATGACGACGAAGATGGTGTGGAAGATCAGCGCCAGCGGGCCGTTCCGTCTCATCGGAACACCTCCGCATAGCGCCGCTCGATCAGCGCGTTGCTGCCGACGACGATGAAGACCAGCGCGACCAGCAGGAGCGTCGCGACCGCGGCTCCGAGCGGCCAGTTCAGGGTGTTGAGGAATTCGTCATAGGCCAGCGTCGCGGCAACCTTGAGCCGGCGGCCGCCGATGATCGCGGGCGTCGCAAACGCGCTGGCCGAGAGCGAGAACACGATGATGGCCCCCGACAGCACGCCCGGCATGATCTGCGGCATGATGATGCGGCGGATGGTGGTGACAGGACCGGCGCCGAGCGACATCGCGGCGTTCTCGATCTGCGGATCGAGCCGCTGCAGCGCCGCCCACACCGACAGCACCATGAACGGCATCATGACGTGCGCCAGCGCGATCACCATGCCGGTTTCGGTGAACATGAAGGGAATGGGGGAGCGCATCACCCCGAGCGACATCAGGAGCTTGTTGACGAGGCCGTTGTTGCCGCCGAACAGCAGTGCCCAGCCGAGCGTACGCGCCACCACGGAGATCAAGAGCGGCCCGAGAATGACCAGCAAGAAGAAGCTTTTCCACCGGCCGCTCATGCGGTTGAGGATATAGGCTTCGGGCGCGCCCAACACGGCGGTGAGGAGTGTCGTCAGGATCGCGACGCGAAAGGTCCGCCAGAACATTTCTGCGTAATAGGGATCGGTCGCGATCTCGTGCCAGTTCTTGAGGATGAAGACCGGCTCGATGCCCTTGTACTGGCCCCAATCGTGGAACGACAGCATCACGGTCATCGCCAGCGGGATCAAGAGCACGCCGACGAACAGCATCAAGGCAGGCGCCGTCAGCGCCCATGGCGCGCGCGTGCTGCGCTCCTCGGCGGCCATGCTCATGCGCCGGCCCTCGCGCGCACGCTCATGTCCTCGGGCCGCCAGGTGAGGCGAACGGCCTCGCCTTCGGCCGGTTGCGCCTTGCCGTCGTTCTGGCGGATCACGATCGCCGGACCGCACTCGCTCTCGCACTGAAACAGCCAGTGATTGCCCTGGAAAATCCGCGTGATGATCTTTGCACCAAGACCGGCATCGCCAAAGCCGATCCTCTCCGGGCGAATGCTGACCGTCACGGGGCCGCTCAAGCCCAAGGGCGCCGGTGCGCTCCAGGAGCCCGCCACCAGCTGCGCGGGCGCCGCGGTGCGGTCGATGGTCCCGGCAAAGTCGTTGGTCTTGCCGAGGAACTGGGAGACGAAGGCGGAGGCCGGTTTCTCATACGTCTCCTGCGGCGTGCCGATCTGCTCGATCTTGCCCTGGCTCATCACCACGATGCGGTCGGACAGCGACATCGCCTCGTTCTGGTCATGCGTGACCAGGATCGTCGTGGTACCGACGGTGCGCTGGATCTGGCGCAGCTCGATCTGCATCTCCTCGCGCAGCTTGGCGTCGAGGTTCGACAGCGGCTCGTCCAGCAGCAGCACGCTCGGCTTGATCACCAGCGCGCGCGCCAGCGCCACGCGCTGCTGCTGGCCGCCGGACATGCGGCGGGGATGACGGTCGTCGTAGCCGGCAAGGCCGACCATCGCGAGCGCAGAGCGAACGCGCTCGGCCCGCTCGCCTCGCGGCACGTTACGCATCTCGAGGCCAAAGGCGACGTTCTCCGCCGCGGTCATGTGCGGAAACAGCGCGTAGCTCTGGAACACGATGCCGAGGCCACGCTTGGCCGGATGGATCGCGGTCAGGTCCTTGCCTTCGAGGCGAATGGTGCCACGCGTGGGATCAAGGAAGCCCGCGATCATCTGCAGCGTCGTGGTCTTGCCGCAGCCGGACGGGCCGAGAAAGGAGATGAACTCTCCCTTCCCCACCGACAGGCTGAAGTCGTCGACCACGGTCTGCGCGCCGAACTGCTTTGCGACCCGATCGAGCTCGAGATAGGCCATGACGCTGTCTCCGCCGCGACTGATCAGCGCTCGACCTCGCGATTCCAGCGCTTGGTCCACTCCTCGCGCTTCTCGTTGATGACGGTCCAGTCCGGATTGTAGAGCTTGGCCGCACGCTCGCCGATCGGCGCCATCTTGCCGAGCTCGGGCGGGATCACCAGCGATTTCAGCACGGGACCGTAGCCGTAGTCCTTCAGCAGCACGAGCTGGATCTTCGGATCGAGCAGCATCTTGACGAAGCTCGCGGCGAGCGGCGAGGCGTTCGGCTTGTTGATCGGACACGCCGTGGTCAGCAGCGTCGCCGCGCCTTCCTTGGGATACACGAAGTCGACGGGAAAGCCGGTGTTGGCAAAGCTCTGGACGCGGCCGGTGCCCCACACCGCGATCACGGCCTGGCCGGACTGGAACAGCTCGGTCATCTTGCCCGGCGACGGCTCGTAGGCGAGCACGTTCGGATTGATCTGTTCCTTGAAGATCTTGAAGCCGGACTCGACGTTGGTCTCGCCGCCGCCGTTCATCTTCGACAGCATCACAAGCGCCTCGAGGCCGTAGGTGTTGTTGATCGGCGGGATCACGAGCTGCTTGGCGTATTTCGGGTCCTTCAGATCATTCCACGAGGTCGGCGGCGCCCAGCCCTTCTCCTTGAACACCTTGGTGTTGTACATCAGGCCGGTCGCGACGATGCCGATCGCGACCGCACGGTCGTCCTTGAAGCGGGCGGTATCGTAGAGATCGGCCGGCAGTCCCTCGAGCTTGCTGCAGAAGCCGAGCTGGATCGCCTGGTACATCGGGCCGTCGTCGACGATGGCGACATCGATCTGCTGGTTGCCCTTCTGCGCCTGGAGCTTGGCCAGCGTGTCGGTGGAGTTGCCGGCGACGTACTCGACCTTGACGCCGTTCTCCTTCTCGAAAGCCGGAATCACCTCGTCGCGGATCGTCTTCTCGAACGAGCCGCCATAGCCGGCGATATAGAGGGTCTTTTGCTGGGCCGAGGCGGCTGACGGGGCGGCAATGAGCGCTGCGATGCTGACCGCGGTCAGAAGGCGAAAAGTCTTCATGTGGACCGATCTCCATACCGGAATGAGGTGACGTGCCGACAAATCCGGCTGGAGCGCCTTCCGCATTTCCTTCCGCGCAAATCCCCCTCAGATCAGGGCTCCGGCCCCTGTTCGGCGGGTTTTGGCGCGATCTGGAGGTTTGAACGCCTCCAATCTGCCGAAAAAGCGAGCTGGCTCCAGCTCTGATGAAAAAGATCGCAAACCTATACTTCCATCGTCCAATGAATAATGGCACCCTCTGCATGCCGAAATGTTATGATTGGAAGATTGAATGGCGCGGATCAATTCGCGGCAGGTGGAGGCCTTCCGCGCGATGATGCTGACCGGCAGCGTCACGGAGGCTGCGAAGCTGATGGTGGTGACGCAGCCAGCGGTCAGCCGGTTGCTACGCGACTTCCAGGCGCTGTTGAAGATGGAGCTGTTCGAGCGGCGCGGCACCGGCCTGGTGCCGACCGCGGCGGCGATGGCGCTCTATACCGAGGTCGAGCGCTCATTCGTCGGCCTCGAGCGCATCACGGCGGCAGCCGAGGAAATCCGCGGCCGCCGCACCGGCTCGCTGCGCATCGCCGCGCTGCCGGCGCTTGCGAACGGCTTTCTGCCGCGGCTGGCCGGGCACTTCCTGCGGGAGCGGCCGAACCTCAACCTCGCTTTCTTCGGCGTGATCTCGCCGATCGTGGTCGACTGGGTTCTGAACAATCAATGCGACATCGGCTTTGCCGAGGTGCCGATCGCCCATTCCGGCCTGCCGAGCCTGCGACTGCCGGCGCCGGCGCGCGTCGCGGTGCTGCCGACAGGTCATCGCCTCGCGGAAAAGGAGGTTTTGGAGCCGCGCGATTTCGAGGGCGAGACGTTCATCTCGCTGTCGGCGGGATCGTCGAGCCGGCATCTCGTCGACCAGGTCTTCAATCGTCACGAGGTCCGCCGCGTGCTGAGGGTCGAGACCACGCTGTCGGAGATCATGTGCGGCATGGTGTCGTCAGGGCTTGGCGTCGCGATCTGCGACCCTTTCACCGCGCGGGAATTCGCCACCCGCGGCGTGGTCGCGCGTCGCTTCCTGCCACGCATCGACTTCGAATTCTCCGCCGTCTTCCCGGCACAGCGCAGCCCGTCGCCGGTGGCGCTGGATCTCGTCGAGACCATGCGCAAGGCGCTGGCGGAGTTCGAGGACGAGGCCGCGCAGGATGTTGCGAGCGGCTGACTTTGCGAGCGGCTGACTTGCGAGCGGCTGATTTGGACGCCACGCTGCGCCTGCTGTATTCTCCCTGTCTTCGCGAGGGCACATGGCACGCATCACCATCATCGAGACCGGAGCGGTCCCGCAAGAGTACCGCGAGCGCCACGGTTCATTTCCCGATATGTTCGAGCGCATGATCCGCGCCGAGGACCCCGCCGCCACGGTCGAGGTCGTCAGCATCCCGAATGGCGATGCGCTTCCCGATCCGCGCGAGCTCGAAGCCGTCCTGATCACCGGCGCGGCTGCCGGCGTCTATGACGGACACGACTGGATCGCGCCGCTGGAAGATTTCGTGCGCAAGGCCCACTTCAACACGACGCCGATGGTCGGCGTCTGCTTCGGCCATCAGCTGATCGCCCAGGCGCTCGGCGGCACCGTGCGCAAGTCGGAGAAGGGCTGGGGCATCGGGCGGCACGTCTATCGGGTGCTGCCGGAGAACGGAATCATTGAAGGCGAAGCGGTCGCGATCGCCGCCTCGCATCAGGATCAGGTGATCGAGCCGCCGAGCGATGCGCTGACGATCCTGTCGTCGGCGTTCACCCCGCATGCCGGCCTGCTCTACGCCAACGGCACCACGCTAACCGTGCAGCCGCACCCCGAGTTCGACGTCGCGTTCGCGCAAGTGTGCTGCGAACTGCGCGACGGCAACGCGCCGGAGGAGGTCGTTGCCACGGCGAGGGCGTCGCTGGCGCAGCCGCTGGACAACGCCAAGCTCGGTGGGGCGATTACGAGGTTCCTGGCGAGACGCGCCTAGCCATCGGCACGCTCCGCTTCCTTCTCCCCTTGTGGGAGAAGGTGGCGCGAAGCGCCGGATGAGGGGTTGCCTCCGCGAACTCATGTGAGAGTGGACTCGCGGAGAGAGACCCCTCACCCGTCTTCGCTCCGCGAAGCCACCCTCTCCCACAAGGGGGAGAGGGTATAGCGCGCAGGTGGCGCTATCTCGCGAACATCAGAACGGCTCCGTTCCCAATCCCGGCACATCGGCCGGCCGCGGTCCCGGCGCGGACCAATGAAACCGGCGGTCTTTCTCGGCGATCATGATGTCGTTGATCGACGCCTCGCGCCGCTTCATCAATCCGTGCTCGTCGAACTCCCACTGCTCGTTGCCGTAGGAGCGATACCACTGGCCGCTCGCATCGTGCCACTCGTACTGGAAGCGTACCGCGATGCGGTTGCCGTCGAAGGCCCAGAGGTCCTTGATCAGGCGATAATCCTGCTCCTTCTCCCATTTGCGGGTCAGGAAGGCGACGATCGCTTCGCGGCCCTGAAACACCTCGGAGCGATTGCGCCAGCGGCTGTCCTCGGTGTAGGCGAGCGAAACGCGCACCGGATCGCGTGAATTCCAGGCGTCCTCGGCCATGCGCGCTTTCTGCGCGGCGGTCTCGCGGGTGAAGGGCGGAAGCGGCGGGCGCGACATGGTGGCCTCATCGGTTGATCGGGACGCAATCTATCGCCGCAATTGGCGGAGTCGATAGGCCGTTGCAAATCAGGCGATCACGAAATCAAATCGGCCTTCATCAGCGTGCGGATCGATTTCGGGATCGGCTGGGCGCGACCGCCGCTGATGAAGGCGACGCGGACCTCGGCTTTCACCAGGACGTCGTCACCGCGCCGCACCTCCTGCCCCAGCAGGATCGAGGCGCCCTTCACCGCGACAGGCCAGGTCACGACGTCGAGCACGTCGTCCATCCGCGCGGGCTTGAGAAAGTCCAGATGCATCGAGCGCACCACGAAGGCGAAGCCTGTGCCTTCCGTCTCGGCCTGCTCGAACAGCGCCTGCTGCTCGGCGCCCATCAAGCGCAGATGATTGGTGCGTCCACGCTCCATGTAGCGCAGATAATTGGCGTGATAGACGATGCCGGAAAAATCCGTGTCCTCGTAGTAGACGCGGACCTGCATGTGATGGCGGCCGTCGCGGATCTCGCCGTCGAGATGAGCTGTCACGTCGCGAGCCTCTTCGCTTGTCGGTAACCGGCCCGTTCTGCGCAAAAACGGCCGACCGCGCAAGCCTGTCAGGACACAACCGGGCCTGTCCTTCCCAGCGTCACCTCGACGATCTCAGGCGGCACGCCGACGCGGACCGGCATGATGCTGCAACCGAGGCCGCCGGAGACGATGAGATCGCATTTCAGCCTGATATGGCCATAGGCAAGCCGGATGCCCTGCTGCTTTGCGAGGGCGGGCGACCAGCCGAGCAGGCGAACCTGGCCGCCATGGGTATGGCCGGACAATTGCAGCGCGACGCGCGCGGGAACGCGCGGCGCTATGTTGGGCTCGTGCGCGAGCAGGATGATCGGCGCGTCGTCAGTGACCTTGGCGAGCGTGGCGTTGAGATCGTCGGCGCCGAAGTGCGTCATGCTGCGCAAGCGCCGCGCCGGCAGGAAGGCCAGCTGATCACCCAGGCCGGCGAGCCAGAATGGGCGGCCGTCCTTGGTGAGGCGTACCGCGTCGTTCTCGTAAACGGCAATGCCGGCGGCCTCGAGCGCACGATGCGCCATCGTCGGCCCGCGCCCCGTGCGCTGCACGGTCCTGTCGTCCCAGTAATCGTGATTGCCCATGACGGCATGAACGCCGAGCGGCGCCTTGAGGCCGGCGAGTACCCTCGCCCATTCCCTCGACGGAATGATGCGCGTGACGTGGTGCAGACCGGCGACATAGTCGCCGAGCAGCACGACGAGGTCGGCGTTCAGCGCGTTGGTGCGCGCGACGATGCCCTCGATCCGCTCCAGCGACATCCACGGATCGCAGGCATGGATATCGGCGATGGCGGCGATCTTCAGCGAAAGATCCGCCGGCCATTGCCGCGGCTTTGGATGATAGCGGGTGACACGGAGCCGCAGTACCGGTTCGACGCCGACGCCATAGGCCGCGGTGGAGACGCCGAGGGCGGACAGGCCGCCAATGGAACGGATGAAATGACGACGCGTGATCATGGAAACCCGATTGGGATGCGCTCTCTTGATGCGGCCCGATTGGAGCGGAATTGGGGTGCGCTCGTGCAGATCGCCTGCACGAGATGACCAGAAATTCATGACCGAAGGAGCGCGTCGCGTTTGCGCAGATCAGTCGTCGCTCTCGTCCGTCCCGAACAGCCCGAACTGCGCCGCAGCATCGCGCGAGGGCTCGGCGATGCCGAGATGGCGGAAGGCATGCGAGGTGAGCAAGCGGCCGCGTGGGGTGCGCTGCAGGTAGCCGCACTGGATGAGATAGGGCTCGATGATGTCCTCGATCGCATCGCGCGGCTCGGACAGTGCCGCGGCCATGGTCTCGACACCGACCGGGCCGCCCCCATAGTTGAGCGCGATGGTCGTGAGATAGCGGCGGTCCATCGCATCGAGACCTGCGGCATCGACCTCGAGCGCGCTCAGCGCGTGATCGGCGATCTTGCGATCGATCGTGGCGGCGTCCGCCGCGGAAGCAAAATCGCGGACGCGCCGCAGCAGGCGGCCGGCGATGCGCGGCGTGCCGCGGGCGCGGCGCGCGATCTCGTTGGCGCCGTCCGCGCTCATGCCGACATTGAGCACGCGCGCGCCGCGGCTGACGATGCTCTCCAACTCCTCGATCGTGTAGAAATTCAGCCGCACCGGGATGCCGAAGCGGTCGCGCAGGGGATTGGTGAGCAGGCCGGCGCGCGTGGTGGCGCCGACGAGCGTGAACTTCGACAGCTCGATCTTCACCGAGCGCGCCGCCGGACCCTCGCCGATGATGAGGTCGAGCTGAAAATCCTCCATCGCGGGATAGAGCACCTCTTCCACCGCCGGGCTCAGGCGATGGATCTCGTCGATGAAGAGCACGTCGCGCTCTTCGAGATTGGTGAGGAGGGCGGCGAGATCGCCGGCCTTGGCGATGACAGGCCCCGAGGTGGCACGGAAGCCGACGCCGAGCTCCTTGGCGACGATCTGCGCCAGCGTGGTCTTGCCGAGGCCGGGGGGACCGACGAACAGCACGTGATCCAACGCCTCGCCACGCTTGCGCGCCGCCTCGATGAAGATCGACAGGTTCTTGCGCGCCTGCTGCTGGCCGACGAAATCGGACAGCGATTGCGGCCGCAGCGCAGTATCGCCGACATCGTCGCTGCGGCGCTCGGGCGAGACCATGCGGCTGGCCTTGGGGTCGCTCACCTAGTGAACTCCTCGTAGGGTGGGCAAAGGCGCCCTTCGCGCCGTGCCCACCACGTCTCCGATCGCTCCAAAGATGGTGGGCACGCTGCGCTTTGCCCACCCTACGAGACTGACCATTGCCGCGCTCACTTCGCCAACTCCTTCAGGCCGAGGCGGATGAGCTGTGCCGTCTCGGCGCCCTCACCCGCGCTGCGCGAGGCCGATGCGATCGCAGCAGCCGCCTGCGGCTGGCCGTAGCCGAGATTCACCAGCGCGGAGATCGCATCCGCCACCGGGCGCGGCGCGCGCTGGTCGTCGACGGCACCGGCGAGATGCACGACGGCCGGATCGACATTGGCGAAGGCCGGCGCCTTGTCTTTGAGTTCGGTGACGATGCGCTCGGCGACCTTGGGGCCGACGCCGGGCGTGCGCGCCACCGCGGCCTTGTCGCGCAGCGCAATCGCATTGGCGAGATCGGCCGGCGCCAGCGTGCCGAGCACGGCGAGCGCGACCTTGGCGCCGACGCCCTGCACGGTCTGGAGCAGGCGAAACCATTCGCGCTCCTGATCGGTGCGGAAGCCGAACAGTTTGATCTGGTCCTCGCGGACATAGGTCTCGATCGAGAGCACGGCGGCCTCGCCCGGCGAGGGCAGATGCTGCAAGGTGCGCGAGGAGCAATGCACCTGATAGCCGACCCCGCCGACGTCGAGGATGACGAAATCCTCGCCGTAGGAATCGATCAGGCCCTTGAGCTTGCCGATCATCGCTGCGCACCCATCGCTTGAAGGACGCACGGCACACCGGATCCGTTCCCTCCCCCTTGTGGGGGAGGGTCACGGAGGGGGGTGCCACACGGGGATTCTCTCGAAGGCGCGAGCGCGGCATGCGCCGCTCACCAACGACCGCGGCACCACCGCTGCGGCTACCCCTCTCCCCAGTCCTCCCCCACAAGGGGGAGGGAGCGCACCGCCGATGCCGCTCATCTGTGCCTCGCGACGCGCATCATATCCCCACCACCTTCAGCCGGAGCGCTGTGCTCTGGCGGTGATGGGCGTGGGTGATGGCGATGGCGAGCGCGTCGGCGGCGTCTGCCGACGGCGGCTCGGCCTTGGGCAGCAAGATCTTCAGCATCATCGCGATCTGTTGCTTGTCGGCATGACCGGCGCCGACCACGGTCTTCTTGACCTGGTTCGGCGCATATTCGGCGACCGGGATGCCGAACATTGCGGGCGCCAGCATGGCGACGCCGCGGGCCTGGCCGAGTTTCAGCGTGGCGACGCCGTCCTTGTTGACAAAGGTCTGCTCGACCGCCGCTTCCATCGGCTGATGGCTGGAGAGAACGGCCGCGAGCCCTTCATGGATCGCGAGCAGGCGGCTCGCCAGCGGCAAATCGTCCGGCGGCTCCACCGAACCGCAGGCGACGTAGATCAGCCGGTTGCCCTCAGCCTCGATCACGCCCCAGCCGGTGCGGCGCAGGCCGGGGTCGATGCCGATGATGCGGACGGGGCCACGAATCGGGAGCGCAGTCATGGGCCAGTGATAGCGGCTGGCCGCCGGAAGCGAAACAGAAACAGAACAGAAGTAACAGGGGAAGTGGGTCGGACAGCACCTGCCCCGTATTCCGCCGTCATACCCCGCGAAGGCGGGGTATCCAGTACGCCGCGGCTTATCCGTATCCTTCGAACGTCTCTGGAATACTGGATCGCCCGCCTTCGCGGGCGATGACAGCGGCGGTTGAGGCTAGCAGGCAGGCGCCTACCCGCCCATCTTCGCCATCAGCGCGTCCGAGACCTCGAAATTGGCGTAGACGTTCTGGACGTCGTCGTGCTCGTTGAGCAGATCCATCAGCTTGAGCAGCTTCTCGCCGGTCTCGTCGTCGACCGCGACAGTGTTCTGCGGCTTCCAGATCAGCGCGGCCTTGCGCGGCTCGCCGAACTTGGCTTCCAGCGCCTTGGCAACGTCGCGATAGCCTTCGGTCGAGGCGTAGATCTCGTGACCGCCTTCGCCGGAGACGACGTCGTCGGCGCCGGCCTCGATCGCGGCATCGAGCATGGCGTCGTCGGAGGCGACGCTGCGGTCGTATTCGATGATGCCGGTGCGGTCGAACATGAAGGCGACCGAGCCGGTTTCGCCGAGATTGCCGCCGGACTTGGTGAAGAAGGAGCGGATGTCGGAGGCGGCGCGGTTGCGGTTGTCGGTGAGCGCTTCGACGATGACGGCGACGCCGCCGGGGCCGTAACCCTCGTAGCGGATCTCGTCATAATTCTCGCCGTCGCTGCCGAGCGCCTTCTTGATGGCGCGCTCGATATTGTCCTTCGGCATGTTCTCCTGGCGCGCCGCGATCACGGCGGCGCGCAGACGGGGGTTCATGGCGGGGTCGGGCGTGCCGAGCTTGGCGGCGACCGTGATTTCCCGGGCCAGCTTGCCGAACAGCTTCGACTTCTGGGCATCCTGCCGCCCCTTGCGGTGCATGATGTTCTTGAATTGGGAATGTCCGGCCATGCGTGGTCTCTTGGGAAATCGTCAGCCAAAGGTGGAGCGTGGGAAGCGCGGCCTTATAGGCCGCCAACCCGCCGGAATCAAAGGGATCTCCTACTCCTAAGGTAGCACCCTAAAGGTGGCCCTGGGTACGGCCGGGTGCCTAGAGATCGGGCATTGTTAACCCTGATTTCATTCCGGACTGCGAAAATAGCGTCCGACCATTCCCCGACAAGAGAGAGCCGATGGCGTTCGGACTATTTCGGAAGCGTCTACCGGACCAGGCTGCGCCTGCGGCCGCCCCGGCGCCGCCGCAGCCGGCGGCCCATTCCGAGCCCGCTGCCGCGGCCGAGACTGATTCGGCACGGGAAATCCTGGAGCTGCTGGAACTCGAGCTCGGCGCCATGATCCGCCAGCTCGAGCGCGCCGCCAATTCGGTGGCCGGCGGCGCCGAGGCGACCGCGGCGACGCTGGCCGCCATCCGCGACCGCACCGACGCCCTGACCGGCCGGACCAACGCCGCGCAATCGACCGCCTCCACCTTCGCCCATGCCGCCGACAAGTTCACCCAGTCCGCGCTGGGTATCGGGGCGCAGGTTCGCGAGGCCGGCAAGCTCGCCGACGCGGCCAGTGCCGCGGCGCAGGAAGCCCGCGCCAATGTCGACCGCTTGCGGGAATCCTCCGCCGCCATCGGCAACGTCGTCAATCTGATCGCGCAGATCGCGCGGCAGACGACGCTGCTCGCACTCAATTCGACCATCGAGGCCGCGCGCGCGGGCGCCGCGGGAAAGGGCTTTGCGGTCGTCGCAACCGAGGTCAAGGCGCTGGCGGTGCAGACGCAAGGCGCGACCGAAGAGATCACAAAGAAGATCGACGCGCTGCAGCGCGACGCCGCCGGCTCTGCGGATGCCGTGCACCGCATTTCGCAGGCGATCGAGGCGATCCGCCCGGTGTTCGAGACCGTCAACGGAGCAGTCGCCGAACAGAACGCCACCACCAGCGAAGTCTCCGGCAATGCCGCGAGCGCCTCGGAATTCATTGTCTCGGTCGGCGAGAGCGCGGCCGAGATCGATGCCGCGACCAAGGCGGCCGAAAGCCATGGCGAGAACGTCGCCAGTGCGGGCAAAGCCGTCACCACCTTCGCACAAAAGCTGAAGTCGCGCTGCGCCGTGCTGCTGCGTCAGAGCGAGCACGACGACCGCCGCAAGACCGAGCGGCTGCCCTGTCATCTCAAGTTCGAGAGCGCGCGCGGCGTGATGCCGATCTATGAAATCGCGATGGACGGCGTGCTGATCGGCGGCGCGGACGCCAGCCGGCTCGCACCGCAAGCCATGATCGAGGGTACCCTCGAAGACGTCGGCGCCTGTCGCCTGCGCGTGGTCGAGCAGTCCAAGGCCGGCGCCCGCGCGCAGTTCGCCAGCCCCAATGCCGAGCTCCGCGAAAAGATCGAGGACAAGCTCTGGTCGATCCACGAGGAGAGCACCGAGTTCGTCACCCGCGCGATGGAGGCGGGCAACGCGCTGACCAAGATCTTCGAGCAGGCGGTGGCCCGCGGCGACGTCGGGATCGAAGACCTCTTCGACACCGACTATGCCGAGATCGCCGGAACCAATCCGCAACAATACCGCACCAAATATCTCGACTGGGCCGACCGCGCGCTGCCGCCGTTCCAGGAAGCCTTTCTGGCAAAGGACCAGCGCATGGCGTTCTGCGCCATGGTCGACCGCAATGGCTTCCTGCCGGTGCACAACAAGATCTATTCGCATCCGCAGCGGCCGGGCGATGTTGCCTGGAATACGGCCAACAGCCGCAACCGGCGGATGTTCAACGATCCGGCGGGGCTCGCCGCCGCGCGCAACCTGCGATCGTACCTGGTCCAAACCTATGCGCGCGACATGGGCAATGGAAACACGGTGATGATGCGCGAGATCGACGTCCCGATCCGCGTGCAAGGCCGGCACTGGGGCGGATTCCGCACCGCCTACAAACTCTAGTGCACGCTCAGGCAAGACGCCGGCGGCGAATCATCCTCTAAGTCGCCGCTGGAATGGGAATGCCGCGGAGGGCCGGCGAACGGCCCTGATTGGAGGAAGCCCAGGACATGTCCGCCGCACAACTTGCCGTCATGGACACCGCATCCAACCGCACGCTCGCCGAACGGCTGATCGATCAACTCGCCGACCGCATCGGCGGCCTCGGCGTGGAACTCGCTGATATCGCCGGCAACGTCCAGGAAGTCGCAAACCGCGTCGCCAACCAATCGGAACGGTTCCATCATCTGCAGAAGACGGCCGAGACGATGGTCTCGGCCAACCACGACATCGCCAATGCATCGCAGGCCGTGCAAACCACCACGTCGGCTGCGGTCGGCGAGATCACGCAGTCGCGCAGCGCCGTCGACACCGCGGTCAGCCACATCTCCGAGCTGGTCGCAGCCGTGGAGCGGATCGAGGCGCGCCTGTCCGCCGTCGGTTCGGCGCTGGCGCAAGTGGCGAAAGTGTCCGGCTCGATCGAGGCGATCGCCAAGCAGACCAATCTGCTCGCGCTGAACGCGACCATCGAGGCCGCCCGCGCCGGCAATGCCGGCCGCGGCTTCGCGGTGGTCGCAAGCGAAGTGAAGAACCTCGCGGAAGCCACCCGCCAGGCCACGCACGAGATTTCCGACACCGTGCGCGATCTCGACGGCCAGATCGAAGGCCTGATCGGCGAGAGCAGCGAAGCTTCCCAGCGCGCCAAGACGGCTGGCGAAGGCGCGCAAGCGATCTCCGGCATCATCTCGCGCGTGCAGCAGGGATTCGCTTCCGTGGAAGCGGAGATCGGCAGCGTCACGCGCGCGGCGACCTCTAATCTCGGACATTGCGACACCGTCATCAGCGAGCTCAATGAGCTCGCCAAGGGCGTCGACCTCTCCTCGCACGACCTCAAGAACGCCGACGAGCGGGTGGCCAAGCTGCTCGACACATCCGAAGGCCTGATCGCGCTGATCGCGGACAGCGGCGTGGAGACCTCGGACACGCCGCTGATCCGAATCGTGGTCGATACCGCGAAGCGGATCTCGGCCGAGTTCGAAGCCGCCATCGATCGCGGCGACATCACGCTCGACCAACTGCTCGACGAGACCTATCGGGAAATTCCCGGCACCGATCCAAAGCAATATCTCACCAGCTACGTCGAGTTCACCGACCGCGTACTGCCCGCGATCCAGGACCCGATCCAGAAAGCGGATCCGCGCATCGTCTATTGCGTCGCCTGGGCACGGAGCGGCTATCTGCCGACCCATAATCCGAACTACCGCCTGCCGCAGGGCAAGGACCCCGTCTGGAATAACGCAAACTGCCGCAACCGCCGCCTGTTCAACGACCGCACGGTGAAGAAGGTCGCAGGCAGCACCAAGCCGTTCCTGCTCCAGACCTACCGCCGCGACATGGGCGGCGGACAGTTCGTGCTGATGAAGGACCTGTCCTCGCCGATCATGATCCGCGGCAAGCACTGGGGCGCGTTCCGGATGGGCTTTCGCCAGGGCTGACGGCCGGCCCGGCGGCCAACTCAAAAGTTCGAAAACAACCCCATGCACAGTAGCCGGGGTGTGCGAAATCAATGGCTTGCGCCGGCAGGCCCGGCATTTTTGACTTGTCGGGCAAAACAGGGGTAGATTGCTATTATTCCGAAATAGTGGGAGGCATGCGGTTCTCCCCGCCAGCTGCCGAGCACCAAGAGCCGCCTGCACTGGTGCGGCGGCCGACGTTGCCGTAGAAATGCCGCCACGCGTTCGGGGCGCGAACCCGAACACAGCAAGCTGGTTTTTCGATGTCCTGTCCACCCGCCCAAATCGGCGCGCCGTTTTCCGAGATCGATACACCGGCGCTGATCATCGACCTCGACGCCTTCGAGCGCAATCTCGACACGATGGCGGCGGCGGTGGGCAAGCTCGGCGTTCGCTTGCGTCCGCATGCGAAGACCCACAAATCACCGATCATTGCGGCCAAGCAGATCGCGCGCGGCGCAGTCGGCATGTGCTGCCAGAAGGTCGCCGAGGCCGAGATCCTGGTTGCGGGCGGGGTGAGCGACGTGCTCGTCAGCAATGAGGTGGTGGGCCTGCGGAAGCTGGAACGGCTCGCAAGCCTCGCGCGCCACGCACGCATCAGCGTTTGCGTGGACGATGCGATCATGGTCGAGCAACTGTCGCACGCCGCGGAGCAGGCAGGATCGCAAATCGAAGTCCTGGTCGAAATCGACGTCGGCGCCGGTCGCTGCGGCGTCAGGCCGGGGCCGGCGGCGGCCACCCTGGCGCGGCAGGTAGCGGCTTCACGCTTCCTGTCGTTCGGCGGCTTGCAGGCCTATCACGGCTCTGCCCAGCATCTGCGCACGCCGGAGGAGCGGCGCGCTGCCATCGCCGGTGCCGCGAACGCGACCGCGGAGACACTGCGCGTCCTCAAGGACGCCGGCTTTCAGTGCCGGACGATTGGCGGCGCGGGAACCGGCACATTCGAACTCGAAGGCGCGAGCGGCATCTGGAACGAATTGCAGGCGGGCTCCTATATCTTCATGGACGCCGACTACGCCAAGAACCTCGCCGACGGCGCGCGCAACGCCAATCCGTTCGAGCATGCGCTGTTCGTGATCGCGACGGTGATGAGCACCGGTGCCGGCGAACACGCGGTCATCGATGCCGGCCACAAGGCCCTTTCGAACGACAGCGGATTTCCGGTCGTGCTCGGCCGGCCCGACCTGCGCTATCATCGGCCCTCTGACGAGCATGGCTTGCTCGATTTCGACAGCGCTTCGTCGCGACTGGCGATCGGCGACAAGGTGACGCTGATCCCCGGCCATTGCGACCCGACCGTCAATCTCTACGACTGGTATGTCGGCGTGCGCGGCTTCAACACGCCGGATGCCCGCGTGGAGGCACTCTGGCCAGTCGCGGCGCGGGGCGCAGTCACCTGAGATTGACGCGTGATTGCGCGCGACGATCTCTGCCGTCGCCACGGACAAGCGAAGCGCAGATCCGAGACCCATACGCCACAGCATCGGTTTGGCGAAGACGTGGAGTGACAAGCTTGGCGAAGCAACTACGCGCTTGGGGTTATGGGTTCTGGCCCCTCGTTCGCAATTGCGGGCCAAGGCGTACACTCATTCGGGACTGCCCGTTTCCAAGGGACGAGCAGACGTGGCCTGCCCGGCTGGGAACGTCCGCAAATGACCCAAAGCGGACCTGATGCTTTCAGTTTCCTAGCCACTCGCGCAGCCATATCCGAGGTAATAGGTGTAGGTCAGGCGACCTTTGATCCCTACTTCGCGCGGAGCGTCTGCAGCCGCTTCACGGCAAATTCGTCGCCTGGATGTAGTCTTAAGACGGTCTCGTAGTCGCGATACGCACGATCAAGCTGATCTGCCCGTTCATAGGCAATTCGTGATAAGTGTTCGCGCAGCTTGCCGGTTAAGACGGTTTAGACGGGATACGCGGAACTTCCTTCGTGCACTCGAACTCATGGAAGAACTGACGCCTATCCATATACTTAAATTGGCATGTGAACCGAACGAAGGCAACATTCTCTGGAATGGCGGTAACGAACGAGTACTTTGCCTTGATCTTTGGATTCACCACGAAGTACTCGTATCCCTTGGTAAAGGTCCCTTGCTTGAGCTGCTTGGGAAATCTTAGCTCGCCGTGTTTAGTAAGGTTTTCGTCAACCTCCAAAGCTTCAAGCTTAAACGTGAAAAGCTGCATCTTGTGTTGAGCGAACCCTTTGTTGTCGATGTAAGCTATCAACTCAACTATCCACGCATTGCCGTGGATGCCAATGAAGCTCATATCAGCCGACGGCTCGATATGCGGGTAGCGTTCTTGGCTGAGACTAAATCGCCATAACGTCCACAAGCCAACTACGACCGACGCAATAAACGCGCCGTTGGCTAGCAACTTTGCCAAGGTACTGCTGCCAAAAGCACTAGTCCAATCCCAAACTGGAAATATCCAATCCCACATGCTCTAGCCCCGTTACAAAGCCAAAAGCCTCCGTACCATGTGAGGTATGAAACGACTATTGGTCATTGCATCCGTACTTGTTACTAGCTTCGGCTTGTCCAGGTCCTCGCAGCCTCCCTTCACTCCGCCACGGCGATATTCGAGACCTCGCTCGCCAGCCGCATAACCTCCAGCGACACGAGGATGAGGCTGGTCGCCAATGGCGTGCGCGGCGGCGGAGCGCTTTCCGGCTTCGAGTGCTTCACTATCGACGAGGGCCGCACTGACGCCGAGTACGTCTGCGGCACCATATCGGGTACGAGCGTAACGGGGATGACCGCGGCATTGACCTGCTGACAGGTACCACGACCAACACCGCACTCAAAAGGGCAGAGCTCGTAGGATGGGTAGAGCGCCAGCGAAACCCATCATCCGTCCTCCGATGACGAAACATGATGGGTTTCGCAAGCTCAACCCATCCTACGAACTGTGGCCGATCGCTGCGCGGGAGGCGGTGAGCTGAGATTGGCGCGTGGTTGCGCGCGTCAATATGCGCCGTCGTTCCGGACAAGCGAAGCGCAGATGCGGGACCCATACCCACAGGGAGTGATTTGACGAAGGCTCAGAGTGGGAGCTGTGCCCCACACTACTCTCCGGGGTTATGGATCCCCGCCTTCGCGGGGATGACACCGAGGGGGTGGCGCCGTGCTTCAGCTCAACCAGAATCTTGGCGTCGCCGGCTCCAGCCTTCCACCCACGCGCACCGGCGCAATCTTCAGCGCGAGTCCCGTCGCGTCGTCCGTCTCCACGGCGACCCCGCTGAGCGTCGCCGCGCCCCCGGCCGGCTCGAAGCGGCCTGACGGGATTCCCGAGGTGAACCGGCGCAGCGGCTCTTCCTTCTGCATGCCGATGATGGAATCGTAGTCGCCGGTCATGCCGGCGTCGGTCATGTAGGCGGTGCCGCCGCTGAGGATCTGGTGGTCGGCGGTCGGCACGTGAGTGTGGGTGCCGACGACGAGGCTGGCGCGGCCGTCGCAGAAGAAGCCGATGCCCTGTTTCTCGCTCGACGCCTCGCAATGGAAATCGACGACGATGGCGTCGGCGGCAACGCCGAGCGGGCAGGCGCCGAGTTCGCGCTCGAGCGCCGCGAAGGGATCGTCGAACGGGGTCATGAAGACGCGGCCGAGCGCATTGACGACGAGCGCATGCTTGCCGTTCTTGGTCTCGACCAGCGCGGCGCCGCGGCCCGGCGTGCCGCGCGGATAGTTGGCCGGGCGCACCAGGCGGTCGGCGCGCTCGATGAACACCAAAGCTTCGCGCTGGTCCCAGGAATGATTGCCGAGCGTCACCGCGTCGGCGCCGGCCTCGAGAAACTCCTGGTAGATCGCTTCCGTGATGCCGAAGCCGCCGGCGGAATTCTCACCGTTGACGACGACGAGATCGAGCGACCAGTCCTTGACCAGGCCGGGCAGATATTCGGCGACGGCCTCGCGCCCGCTACGGCCGACCACATCACCCACGAAGAGAATGCGCAACTTCAGAACTCCGGAAATCGAACACGTCCGATTCCGTTAGCACATAATCCAGCGCGACGTCGTGCGATAGTGCCGGAACCGCCTTGATCTCCTGCGCTGCGAAAGCCAGCCCGATGGCGACGATCTGCTTGGCTTTGCGCAAATGCGCGAAGGTGAAATCGTAATGCCCGGCACCGTAGCCGATGCGATGGCCGAGACGATCGAAGGCCGCGAGCGGCGTCAGCATGACGTCCGGAATGACCTCGGCGGCCGCCGGCGACGGCTCGGGAATGCCGAGCGGGCCGAGCATCAGACGATCGTTCGGATGGAAGAGACGGAAGATCAGCGCCTGGCCGCGCGCGGTGACGCAGGGCAACGCGAGCTTCGCGCCCTGCTCCGCAAGCGCCTTCATCAGCGGCATCGGATCGATCTCGCTGCGGATCGGCGAATAGCCCGAGACGATGCTGCCGGGCAGCAGCTCGAATGGCAGCCCGCGCTTGGCGAGCTTTGCGGCGGCGGCGCTGCGCTTCTTCTCGCTCAGCGCATCGCGCGCCGCCAGGGCTTTGGCGCGGAGTTCGGCTTTCGATGCGGGCATGTTGGTCCCCACGTCATCACCCGCGAATGCGGGTGATCCAGTATTCCAGAGGCGGTGGTGATTCACACAAAGGCCGCGGCGTACTGGATGCCCCGGTCCTCCGTGCGCAATTGCGCACTCGGCGGGGCATGACACCTGTTGAACTGGCCGCAGTCATTTCAACAAGCACAAACCGAGCAGAAAACAGTGCGAAGCCGCGTACGCCGTTGAAGCACTCGATCCCGGAGTTCCCTACGAAAGTAGGTGGGCACCATATGTCCGGGCCCACGGGCCCGGCCAGGGACAGTTCCCTAAAGGATCGATAAGGCCCCGGGGATATATGGCTCCTGACGCGCGTCGCAGCCTCGCCTGGGCAATGTAACAACGATACTGACGAATCGCCAGTGCGGCGAATGTGCGGAGCTTCAGCGTAATGAAGCGACCTACGAGCCACGACGGAGGTGAACTCCCTCTCCCGCCTGCGGGAGAGGGAGCGCACCACCCGCGTGGCTACTAACGAGCTTCACCCGATCGCGATCCCGCCTCCGACGGTGCGGTTCAGGACCTGGGTCGACTTCTCGATGCGCTCGGCCGCCGCGTTTAGCGCGTTGACCACGGCGGTCTGGGTCAGCCGGGCGCGCTCGACGGCGGCATTGCGGAAATCCCTGAGCTCGGTCAGCTCCTGCTCCAGGGTGCGGACGCGGTTGGTGGTGTCGACCAGCTCGTCGCACACGGTCAGCGCGGCCATCACGGTGAGGCGCGCATCGCCGATCTCGCCGAATTTTCCGCGCAGCGACTGGATCCGCGTCTCCAGGCTCTCGGCGAGCTTGAGCAGCCGCACCTCCTGCCCCTCCTCGCAGGCCATGCGGTATTGCCGGCCGTTGATGGTGACGTTGATGTGGCTCATCCATCCTCTCCGGTATCGAGCACCGAGCGTATCGTGACGATGGCCGAATCCAGCCGGTCGGAGATTTCGCGGTTGGCGCGCTCGAGCTTGCGCGCTTTCACCAGCGCGCCATCGAGTTCGTCGGCAAGCCGCGAACGGTCCGCACCCAGCGCCTGAATGCGCGCCGCGAGCTCGTTCTCGTCGCGATCGGCATCGCGCCGCCGCTCCACCGCGCTTTCGAGCGCGTCGAGCGCCGCCGTCAGCCTGCGGGTCGCGATCTCGATCTCGACCGCGGAGGATTCCGTCATGGCGGCACTGTTGGACACGCGATCGTTCATGTAGTCAGCGGCGGAACCTGCGGCCTTTGCCCAGTGGCCTTTTTCCTGGGGCTTGCCGCCCGGCAAAAGACTCGGTTCGGCAAGCGGTTAGAAGCAGAAATTTACGTGGCAAGCTAGCCAAGCGCAACGCCGCCGCGAAACTATGCACCGATCAATCGGGACGGACGTCATCCCGATCCGCGAGTTCCGCCACGCACGCGTCCGGCGGAAAACCGATCTCCACAGAGGCAACTTTTGCGGCCAAATCGGCGTTTGACTGCCTTGGACTCCCGGAACCGAGGTGCTATCCCAGCCCCGACCTTCAGTGGCCGCCAGGCTCCTCCCGCGCGGGCGTGCATCGCCTCCAAGCGCCTCATTTCAGACGGATTTCAGACATGACGCAGGTCGATCACACCCGTATGGCCAACGCGATCCGCGGCCTTTCGATGGACGCTGTCGAGAAGGCGAAATCGGGTCATCCCGGCCTGCCGATGGGTGCCGCCGACATCGCCACGGTGCTGTTCACGCAATTCCTGAAATACGACGCCACGGCGCCGGCCTGGCCGGACCGCGACCGCTTCGTGCTGTCGGCCGGCCACGGCTCGATGCTGCTCTATTCGCTGCTGTATTTGACCGGCAATGCCGAGATGACGCTGGACCAGATCAAGCAGTTCCGCCAGGTCGACTCGCTCACTCCCGGGCACCCGGAGAATTTCCGCACCAAGGGCATCGAGACCACGACCGGTCCGCTCGGCCAGGGCATCTCGACCGCGGTCGGCATGGCGCTGGCCGAGAAGATGCTCGCCGCCGAGTTCGGCAAGAAGATCGTCGATCACCACACCTACGTGCTCGCCTCCGACGGCGACCTGATGGAAGGCGTGTCGCAGGAAGCGATCGCGATGGCGGGGCACTGGAAGCTCAACAAGCTGATCGTGCTGTACGACGACAACGGCATCTCGATCGACGGTCCGACCTCGATCGCCGATTCCGTCGACCAGGTGAAGCGCTTCAAGTCGGCGGGCTGGGCCGCCGAGAAGATCGACGGCCATGACCAGGCCGCGATTGCCGACGCGATCACGCGCGCGAAGAAGTCCAGCAAGCCGACGCTGATCGCCTGCCGCACCACCATCGGCTTCGGCGCACCGAACAAGGCCGGCACCTCGAAGGTGCACGGCGAGGCGCTGGGCGCCGACGAGCTCAAGGCCGCCAAGGAGAAGCTCGGCCTCTCGCTCGAGCCGTTCGCGGTCGCCGAGGACGTGCTGAAGGCGTGGCGTGCGGCCGGCAGCCGCGGCGCCGCGGCCCGGCAGGAATGGGAAGCACGGCTCGGTGAGCTCGGCAGCCGCAAGCGCGCCGAGTTCGAGCGCCGGCTGCGCCACGAGCGTCCGGCCTCGCTGGCAAAGGCGCTGCGCGCGCACAAGAAGGAGCTCCTGGAGAAGCCGCTGACGGCGGCGACGCGCAAATCGTCCGAGGCGGCGATTGAGGCCATCGCGGCCGCGATGCCGATGGAATTCCTGGCCGGCTCGGCCGACCTCACCGGCTCCAACAACAACAAGGCGAAGTCGGCGACCGCCTTCTCCGCCAAGACGCCGAAGGGCCGCTTCATCCATTACGGCATCCGCGAGCACGGCATGGCCGCCGCGATGAACGGCATTTTCCTGCATGGCGGCTTCGCGCCGAACGGCGCCACCTTCCTGGTGTTCACCGACTACGCGCGGCCCGCGATGCGCCTTGCCGCCTTGATGGGCGCCGGCGTCGTTTACGTCATGACCCACGATTCGATCGGGCTCGGCGAGGACGGTCCGACCCATCAGCCGGTCGAGCATCTCGCGGCGCTGCGCGCCATTCCGAACATGCGCGTGTTCCGTCCGTGCGATTCGATGGAAGTCGCCGAGTGCTGGGAGCTCGCGCTCAACCGCGTCGACGGACCGACCGTGCTGGCGCTGACACGCCAGAACCTGCCGCAGCTGCGCACCACCGCACCGAACGACAATCCCTGCGCGGCCGGTGCCTACGAGCTGGTCGCCGCCCAGGGCGAAGCCAAGGCGACGCTGTTCGCCTCCGGCTCCGAAGTCGAGATCGCGGTCGCCGCCCAGAAGCAGCTGGCCGAACGCGGTATCGCGTCGCGGGTGGTCTCCGTTCCCTCGCTGGAGCTGTTGTTAGCGCAACCAGAGGCCAAGCGCGCGGCCATCATCGGAAATGCGCCGGTGAAGGTGGCGATCGAGGCTGCCGTGCGCTGGGGCTGGGACGCCGTGATCGGCCAGGACGGCGAATTCATCGGCATGCATTCCTTCGGCGAAAGCGGCCCTGCAAAGGAGCTTTACAAGCACTTCGGTATTACCGCCGAGGCTGCGGTTAACGCTGTGCTGAAGCGCGTTTCCTGAGAGTTGAGCTTGCCGCAAAAAAGGACTACGTAATCCGTCATATGATCAAGCACCGCCCGGCCGAACCGGGCGCCCGCCCCTAAAAAAACCCTCGCAGGCGCGCATAGCGCGTTGTGCGGGATGACAACGGTCATTGAAGGAGACGAAACATGGCAGTCCGCGTCGGAATTAACGGCTTTGGCCGCATCGGCCGCAACATCCTGCGGGCTATCGCCGAGTCAGGCCGCAAGGACATCGAGGTCGTCGGCATCAACGACCTCGGTCCGGTCGAGACCAACGCCCATCTGCTCCGTTTCGACAGCGTCCATGGCCGCTTCCCCGGCACCGTCACCGTCGACGGCGACTCGATCAACCTCGGAGGCGGCAAGATCAAGGTGACCGCCGAGCGCGATCCCTCGAAGCTGCCCTGGAAGGATCTCGGCGTCGACATCGCGATGGAATGCACCGGCATCTTCACCTCGAAGGACAAGGCATCCGCGCATCTGACCGCCGGCGCCAAGCGCGTGCTGGTCTCCGCGCCCGCCGACGGCGCCGACGCCACCATCGTCTACGGCGTCAACCACGAGACGCTGACCCGGGATCATTTGGTCGTCTCCAACGGAAGCTGCACCACCAATTGCCTGGCGCCGGTCGCCAAGGTGCTGAACGACCTCGTCGGCATCGAGACCGGCTTCATGACCACGATCCACGCCTATACCGGCGACCAGCCGACGCTCGATACGATGCACAAGGATCTCTACCGCGGCCGCGCGGCCGCGATGTCGATGATCCCGACCTCGACCGGTGCGGCAAAGGCGATCGGCCTCGTGCTGCCCGAGCTGAAGGGCAAGCTCGACGGCGTCGCGATCCGCGTGCCGACCCCGAACGTCTCGGTGGTCGACCTCAAGATCGTCGCCAAGCGCGCCACCGACGCCAAGGAGATCAACGCTGCGATGAAGCGCGCCAGCGAGCAGCAGCTCAAGGGCATCCTCGGCTACACCAATGCGCCGAACGTCTCGATCGACTTCAACCACGACCCGCACTCCTCGACCTTCCACGAAGACCAGACCAAGGTGCAGAACGGCACGCTGGTGCGCGTGATGTCCTGGTACGACAACGAGTGGGGCTTCTCGAACCGCATGGCGGACACCGCCGCCGCAATGGCGAAGGTGATCTGACGTCGCAGATCGTCGTTCCGGGATGGTCCGAAGGACCAGACCCGGAATCTCGAGATCCGGGTTCGGTGCTGGCGCACCGCCCCGGAATGACCTCCCAGAGGCCCGGGACAAGAGAGCCCAGAGATGACCAACAAATTCCGCACCCTCGACGACGTCGACGTGAAGGGCAAGCGCGTGCTGCTGCGCGTCGATCTCAACGTGCCCATGGACAATGGCCGCGTCAGCGACGCGACCCGGCTCGAGCGCGTCGCGCCGACCATCGCCGAAATCTCGGACAAGGGCGGCAAGGTCATCCTGCTCGCGCATTTCGGCCGGCCGAAGGGGCGCGACGCGAAGGACTCGCTCAAGCCCGTCGCCGAGGCGCTGTCGAAGGTGGTGAAGAAGCCGGTCGCCTTCGCCGACGATTGCATCGGCGAGCCCGCGGCCAAGGCCGTCGCCGCTCTGAAGGATGGCGACATTCTCTGTCTCGAAAACACCCGCTTCCACAAGGAAGAGGAAAAGAACGATCCGGCCTTCGTCGCGGAATTGGCGAAGCTCGGCGACATCTGGGTCAACGACGCATTCTCGGCCGCGCACCGCGCTCACGCCTCGACCGAAGGCCTCGGCCACAAGCTGCCGGCCTATGCCGGCCGCACCATGCAGGCCGAGCTCAATGCGCTGGAGAAGGCGCTGGGCTCGCCGACCAAGCCCGTCATCGCCATCATCGGCGGCGCCAAGGTCTCGACCAAGATCGACCTCTTGGAAAACCTCGTGACCAAGGTCGACGCGCTCGTGATCGGCGGCGGCATGGCCAACACCTTCCTGCACGCCCAGGGCGTTGCGGTCGGCAAGTCGCTGGCCGAGAAGGATCTCGCCGCCACCGCGCTGCGCATCATGGAGAAGGCGGAGGCCGCCAATTGCGCCATCATCCTGCCGGTCGACGCCACCGTTGCCTATCACTTCGCCGCCAACGCGCCGTCGCACGCCTACGGGCTCGACGCGATCCCGGCCGACGGCATGATCCTCGACGTCGGCCCGCAATCGGTCGCCCGCGTCCACGCCGCGATCGACGACGCGGCGACGCTGGTCTGGAACGGCCCCCTGGGCGCGTTCGAGATGCAGCCGTTCGACCGCGGCACGGTCGCGGCCGCCAAGCACGCTGCCGAGCGCACCAAGGCCAAGAAGCTGATCTCGATCGCGGGCGGCGGCGACACCGTCGCGGCGCTCAACCAGGCCCATGTGGCCGGTGACTTCACCTATGTCTCGACCGCCGGTGGCGCGTTCCTCGAGTGGATGGAAGGCAAGCCCCTGCCCGGCGTCGAGGTGCTGCGCGTCAAGTAACTCAAGTCGGCAAACATCGCGGCCTTGAAAGGCCCCAACGGGAGAAAAAGACAGATGGCTCGGATCACGTTACGTCAACTGCTCGACCACGCGGCGGAGAACGATTACGGCGTACCGGCCTTCAACATCAACAACATGGAACAGGCGCTGGCGATCATGGACGCGGCCAACCAGGTCGACGCGCCCGTCATCATCCAGGCCTCGCGCGGCGCGCGCTCCTACGCCAACGACGTCATGCTCAAGCACATGATGGACGCGGTGACCGAAATCTATCCGCACATTCCGGTGTGCGTGCATCTCGACCACGGCAACGAGCCGGCGACCTGCATGACTGCGATCCAGGCCGGCTTCACCTCCGTCATGATGGACGGCTCGCTCAAGGCCGACGGCAAGACGCCCGGCGACTGGGCCTACAATGTCGGCGTCACCAAGACCGTGACCGACATGGCCCATCTCGGCGGCATCTCGGTCGAGGGCGAACTCGGCGTGCTCGGCTCGCTCGAGACCGGCATGGGCGACAAAGAAGACGGCCACGGCGCCGAAGGCAAGCTCAGCCACGACCAGCTCCTGACCAATCCGGACGAGGCCGTGAAGTTCGTCAAGGAGACCAAGGTCGACGCGCTCGCGATCGCGATGGGGACGTCCCACGGCGCCTACAAGTTCACCCGCAAGCCCGACGGCGACATCCTCGCCATGAACGTGATCGAGGAGATCCACCGCAAGCTGCCGAACACGCATCTCGTCATGCACGGCTCGTCCTCGGTGCCGCAGGAGCTGCAGGACATCATCAACGCCTATGGCGGCAAGATGAAGCCGACCTGGGGCGTGCCTGTGAGCGAGATCCAGCGCGGCATCAAGAACGGCGTGCGCAAGATCAACATCGACACCGACAACCGCATGGCGATGACCGGCCAGATCCGCAAGGTGCTCAAGGACAGCCCGGAAGAGTTCGATCCGCGCAAGTACCTGAAGCCGGCGATGGAAGCCATGACCAAGCTGTGCAAGCAGCGCCTGCAGGAGTTCAACACCGCGGGGCAAGCCGCCAAGATCAAGAAGGTGCTGACCACCGCCGAGATGGCCAAGCGCTACGCCAAGGGCGAGCTCGATCCCAAGGTGGCGTAGGGCCGCAGGCACCGTCTTGTCATTCCGGGGCGCGCGCAGCGCGAGCCCGGAATCCATGGTGCCACCATCGACGCGGATCAATGGATTCCGGGCTCGCGCCAAGGGGCGTGCGCCCCGGAATGACCGGTCTTCCCCCTACCCTGCGACGAACGTTAACTCGGCAATTGCCCGAGAACGGTCTATTTTCACGGGCAAGGGCAGAATCGTTTTGGGAGGACCTCTCGATGAATCTGACTGAGCTCAACAGGATTGCGACCGCCATGGTGGCCCCCGGCAAGGGTATCCTCGCCGCCGACGAATCCTCCGGCACCATCAAGAAACGCTTTGACGCGATCGGCGTGGCCTCGACCGAAGAGAACCGCCGCGACTATCGCGAGATGCTGTTCCGCTCCAAGGACGCCATGAGCCAGTACATCTCCGGCGTGATCCTCTATGACGAGACGATCTGGCAGAATGCTGCGGACGGCACGCCGTTGATCAAGCTGATCGAGACTAGCGGCGCCATTCCCGGCATCAAGGTCGACGAGGGCACGCAGGCCCTGCCGATGTGTCCGGGAGAGCTCGTCACCGTCGGGCTCGACAAGCTCGCCGAGCGGCTGAAGAAATATTACGAACGCGGCGCGCGCTTCGCCAAATGGCGCGCGGTGATCGACATCGGCAGCGGCATTCCCTCCATGACCGCGATCAGCGTCAACGCCCACGCGCTGGCGCGCTATGCCGCGCTGTGCCAGGCCGCGCAGATCGTGCCGATCGTGGAGCCGGAGGTGCTGATGGACGGCGACCACGACATCGACCGCTGCTATGAAGTGACGGGGCGGGTGCTCAACAAGACGTTCCAGGAATTGCGCGTCCAGCGCGTGGCGCTCGAAGGCATGGTGCTGAAGCCCAACATGGCGATCTCAGGCAAGAAATGCGCGAAGCAGGCCTCCGTCGAGGAAGTCGCCGAGAAGACGATCCGGCTGCTGAAGGCCTGCGTGCCCGCGGCGGTGCCCGGCATCGCCTTCCTCTCCGGCGGCCAGTCGGACGAGGAGGCGACCGCGCATCTCAACGCCATGCACAAGCTCGGCCCGCTACCCTGGGGCCTGACCTTCTCCTATGGCCGCGCGCTGCAGGCCGCGCCACAGAAGGCCTGGTCCGGCAAGGCAGAGAACGTCGCGGCCGGCCAGCGCGCCTTCAGCCATCGCGCGCGAATGAACGGCCTTGCCGCCAAGGGTGAGTGGCAAAGCAGCCTGGAACAGAAGGCAGCCTAGATCTTGTCGAACAAACCGCCTCCGCCGCGCCCGGCGCCGCGCCTTTATCTCGCGACGCCTGTCGTCGATGATCCCGCTGCGCTTGTCGCCGAGCTGCCGGGTCTGCTCGGCTCGGCCGACGTCGCGGCCGTGCTGCTGCGGCTGAAGGAGACCGACCAGCGCACCATGATCTCGCGCATCAAGGCGCTAGCGCCGCCGGTGCAGAAGGCGGGCGCAGCGCTGCTGGTCGAGGGCCATGCCGAGCTGGTCGCGCGCGGCGGCGCCGACGGCGCGCACCTGCCCGGCATCGCCGCGCTGAAGCAGGCGCTGCCATCGCTCAAGCCCGATCGCATCGCCGGCGTCGGCGGGCTGACGACGCGGCACCATTCCATGGATGCGGGCGAAATGGGCGCGGATTACGTGCTGTTCGGCGAGCCCGATGCGAAAGGCCAGCGTCCCCAGGCGCAAGCGATCGCCGAGCGGCTGGACTGGTGGGCCGAGCTGTTCGAGCCGCCCTGCGTCGGCTTTGCCACCTCGCTCGAGGAAGCCCACGACTTCGCCCTCAGCGGCGCTGATTTCGTGCTGGTCGGCGACTTCATCTGGTCCGATCCGCGCGGGCCCAAGGCCGCGCTGGTCGAGGCGGACGCCGCGATCAAGAAGGCGCACGCGACGGCGACGGCGAGCCAGAATGCTGCCGGCGGCGAGCACGGCTAGCGCCCGACATGAAGCTCCCCTGCATCACCATGCTGGCTACGCTGCTGCTCACCGGACCGGCGGCCGCGCAGCTTCAGATCACCCCGCCGGCCACCATACCGAGCACGACGCCTGAGAAGCAGAAGCCCGCGCCCGCCAAGAAGAAGGAGGCTGCGCCGAAGCCTGCGGCCTCGCCCAAGCCGGCCCCCTCCGCCAAGCCGACGCCGGCCCCGACCGTGATCCCGGCGCCGCCGACCGACAATTCCAACGCCGATCTGGTGTACGGCGCCTATCAGCGCGGCCAGTACAAGACGGCGTTCGAGCTCGCCACCGCCCGCGCGCAAGCCGGCGATCCCAAGGCGATGACCATGCTCGGCGAGCTCTATTCCAATGCGATGGGCATTCGCCGCGATTATGCCAAGGCGGCCGAATGGTACAAGCGGGCTGCGGACGCCGGCGACCGCGAGGCGATGTTCGCGCTCGCCATGCTGCGCATTTCCGGCCGCGGCGGCCCGGTCGACAAGAGCGAGGCCGTCAAGCTGATGGCGTCCGCCGCCAAGCTCGGCGAGCCCAGAGCGGCCTATAACCTCGCCCTGCTCTATCTCGATGGCCAGACCCTGCCGCAGGACGTCAAGCGCTCGGCCGAGCTGCTGCGCCAGGCCGCCGACGCCGGCCTGCCCGAGGCGCAATACGCGCTCGCGACGTTCTACAAGGAAGGCACCGGCGTTCCGAAGGACCCGGAACGCGCGGTGCGGCTGCTTCAGGCCGCCTCGCTCGCCGACAATGTCGACGCCGAGGTCGAATATGCCATCGCCATGTTCAACGGCACCGGTACGCCGAAGAACCAGCCGGCCGCCGTCGCCCTGCTCCGCAAGGCCTCCCGCCAGGGCAGCGCTATCGCACAGAACCGGCTGGCGTGGGTGTTGATCAACGGCGTCGGCACGACCATGGACAAGGTCGAGGGCTTCAAATGGCATCTGGTGGCCAAGACCGCCGGCAAGGGCGACCCGGAGCTCGACAAGCAATTGTCCGACCTGCCGGCCGAGGAGCGCGCCAAGGCGGAGGCCGCCGCCAAGAAGTGGCTCGGGAACAAATGACTTGACCCAATGACTTGACGCCAGCGCCCCTGCAGGGCACCCAAGGCGTCAAACAGGCGCGATGTCCCGCCCTTTCCCCCCGATCAAGACCGAAAGCTCATGCTGTATTCCGCCACTATCAACGTCATGGTCAAGGCTGCGCGCCGTGCCGGCCGCAGCCTCAAGCGCGATCTCGGCGAGATCGAGCATCTCCAGGTCTCGCTGAAGGGGCCGGCGAATTTCGTCTCGCTTGCCGACAAGCGCGCCGAGGAGATGCTCTACCAGGACCTCGCCAAGGCCCGCCCCGGCTACGGCTTCATCGGCGAGGAAGGCGGCACGCGGGAGGGCAGCGACAAGAGCCATACCTGGATCGTTGATCCGCTCGACGGCACCACCAACTTCCTGCACGGCATCCCGCAATTTGCGATCTCGATCGGGCTGTCGCGCGAAGGCACGATCATCGCGGGCGTGATCTACAACCCCGCCAATGACGAGCTCTACATTGCCGAGCGCGGCAAGGGCGCCTTCCTCAACGACCAGCGCCTGCGGGTGGCCGGCCGCCGCCAGCTGAACGAATGCGTGGTGGCCTGCGGCCTGCCCCATATCGGCCGCGGCAATCACGAGGAATTCCGCCGCGAGATGACGGCGATCCAGGACCGCGTCGCAGGCCTGCGCCGCTTCGGCGCCGCCTCGCTCGACCTCGCCTTCGTCGCCGCCGGCCGCCTCGACGGCTATTGGGAGCGCAATCTGCAATCCTGGGACATCGCGGCCGGTATGCTGATGGTGCGCGAAGCCGGCGGGACAGTGAGCGACATCAGCACGCCCGGCGATGCGCTGGTGACCGGGGACGTCGTGTGCGGCAACGAGTTCGTGCACGGGGAATTGGTCAAGATTCTGCGGAAGCCGGCGTAAGGCGGAAGCTGGCGCTCCAAATCCACTGTCATCACCCGCGAAAGCGGGTGATCCAGTATTCCAGAGACATCAGTTGGATACGGAGAAGCCGCGGCGTACTGGATGCCCGCCTTCGCGGGCATGACAGTCTGCCTTAGGGCTTCACTGGCGCCGGCGGACTATACCGCTCGCGTTCCTTCGCCGCCGCCGGCTCCCGATCCCCGCTCAGCACGCGCTGCACCGAGACGAAGAACACCGGCACCATCAGAAGCGCCAGGATCACCACCGCGATCATGCCGCCCATCACGATTGAGCCGAGCGCCTGCTGGCTGGCGCCGCCGGCGCCGTGGGCGATCGCCATCGGCAGCACGCCGCAGATGAAGGCAAGGCCGGTCATCAAAATGGGGCGGAAGCGCAGGCGGCAGGCTTCGATGGTGGCTTCCACCAGCGGCTTGCCTTCCTTGCGCAGATCCTTGGCGAACTCGATGATCAGGATCGCGTCCTTGGCGGCAAGGCCGATGATGGTGATCAGGCCGACGGTGAAATAGACGTCGTTGGGCAGGCCGCGCAGCATGGCGGCGACGACGGCGCCGACGATGCCGAGCGGCACGGTGAGCAGCACCGCGAGCGGAATGGTCCAGCTCTCGTAGAGCGCGGCGAGACACAGGAACACCACGAACACCGACAGCGCGAGCAGGAACGGCGCCTGCGAGCCGGACAGCTTTTCCTGCAGCGACTGCCCGGTCCATTCATAGCCGAAGCCGCGCGGCAACCTGTCGGCAAGCTGCTCCATCTCGGCGATGGCGTCGCCCGAGGTGAAACCGGGCCTGGCTTCGCCGGAGATGCGCACCGCCGGATAATAATTGAAGCCGGCGATCTGCGTCGGCCCGCGCGCCCATTCGACCGTGGCGAAGGACGAGAACGGCACCAGCTGGCCGCGGCTGTTCTTGACGTTGTAGTTGAGGATGTCCTCGGTCCGCATGCGGTCGCGGGCGTCCGCCTGCACCACGACGCGCTGCATGCGGCCGCGGTTCGGGAAGTCGTTGATGTAGTTCGAGCCGAGATTGGTCGAGATCGTGTTGTTGATATCCTCGAAGGTGACGCCGAACGCGCCGGCCTTCTCGCGGTCGATCATGAGATTGACCACACCTGCCTCGGGCAGGCCTTCGATATAGACCTTCTGGAGCACCGGGCTCGCATTGGCCGCCGCGATCAGTTGGTCGGCAGCGCGCATCAAGGCCGGATAGCCCTTCTGGCCGCGGTCCTGGAGACGGAACGAGAAACCGGAGGAGTTGCCGAGATTGTCGATCGGCGGCGGCTGCAGCGCCGAGATCTTGGCATCGCGGATCGACGAGCCGAGGTCGCGATTGACGTCGTTGACGATCGCGGCGGCGGAGTCGTTCGGGCCGCGCTCCGACCAGTCCTTCAGGGTGATGAACGCCTGCGCGGTGTTCATGCCCTGGCCGGAGAAGCTGAAGCCGGTGAGGAAGGTGACGTTGTCGACACCCGGCCGCGCGGCCAGATATTTCTCCACCTTCTCGATCACGGCCTCGGTGCGGGCATAGGACGAATCCGACGGCGTCTGCACGTCGGTGGTGATGAAGCCCTGGTCGTCGACGGGCAGGAAGCCGCCGGGCAGATTGACGAAGGCCCAGGACAGACCAACCAGCAGCGCGGCATAGACCAGCATCAGCCGGCCGGTGCGTTTCAGCGAAAAGCCGACGGTGCGCCCGTAATGGAATCTGGCCGCCTCCAGCAGGTGATTGAACCGACTGAACACGAAGTTGGTCGAATGACCGTGCCCCTTCGGCACCGGCTTCAACAGCGTCGCGCACAATGCCGGCGTCAGCGACAGCGCCAGGAATGCGGAGAAGCCGATCGCCGCGACCATGGTGACGGAGAACTGGCGGTAGATGATGCCCACCGAGCCCGGGAAGAACGCCATCGGCACGAACACCGCCATCAGCACCAAGGTGATGCCGATGATGGCGCCGGTGATCTGCGACATGGCTTTGCGCGTCGCTTCCTTCGGCGGCAGGCCTTCCTCGGCCATGATGCGCTCGACGTTCTCGACCACGACGATGGCGTCGTCGACGAGGATGCCGACCGCGAGCACCATGGCGAACATCGAGAGCATGTTGATGGAATAGCCGGCGAGCAGCAGTGCGGAACAGGCGCCGAGCAGCGCCACCGGCACCACGATGGTCGGAATGATGGTGTAGCGGATGTTCTGGAGGAACAGGAACATCACGACGAACACCAGCACCACGGCCTCGACCAGCGTCGTCAGCACCTTCTTGATCGAGGCCTCGACCACGGGCGTGATATTGTAGGGGATCTCGTAGGTGATATTGGCCGGGAAGAAGCGCGACAGCTCCTTCATCTTTGCTTCGACGGCGCTCGCGGTCGCCAGCGCATTGCCGGTCGGCGACATCAGCACGGACAGGCCGGCGGTCGGCTTGCCGTCGAGGCGGGTGTTGAACTGATAGCTGAGACCACCGACCTCGACGCGCGCGACGTCGCGCAGGCGCACGGTCGAGCCGTCGGCGTTGGCGCGCAGGATGATGGTGCCGAACTCGTCCGGCGAGGAGAGCTGGCCCTTGACCAGCACCAGCGCGGAGGTGCGCTGGTTCGACGTCGAGGGCTCGGCGCCGATGCTGCCCGAGGCGACCTGCGCGTTCTGCGCGGCAATGGCCTTGTTGACGTCGTCGGCGGTGAGCCCGTAGCCGACCAGCTTGGCCGGATCGACCCAGACGCGAAGGGAACGCTCGGTCGAATACAGCGTGGCGCGGCCGACGCCGGGAATGCGGCGGATTTCACCGAGCACGTTGCGGATCATGAAGTCGCCGAGTCCGACCTCGTCGAGGCTGCCGTCGGTCGAGTTCAGCGTGATGATCTGAAGCACGGCGCTGGAGGCTTCCTCGATCAGGATGCCTTGCTGCATCACCGCGCGCGGCAGGCGCGCCTCGACGCGCTTGATGCGGTTCTGCACCTCGACCGAAGCGGCGCTGGTATCGGTGCCCGGCTGAAAGTTGGCGATGATCTCGACCTGGCCGAGCGAATCGCTGGTCGATTCGAAATTGAGGATGTTGGCGGCGCCGTTGAGCTCCTCCTCGATCAGCCGCGTGACGCTGTTGTAGAGGTTTTCCGGCGAGGCGCCGGGATAGCTGGTCGAGACCGAGATCGAGGGCGGTGCGATGATCGGATATTGCGCGATCGGCAGCAGCGGCACGGCGATCGCACCGATCAAGCAGATGAACAGCGCGACCACCCAGGCGAAGATGGGCCTGTCGATGAAGAAACTCGCCATGGCGCGTTACCGCGTGAGCTGCTGGGCGTGCCGATTGTCCGCGGTCGCGTCCGCCTCCGACCAGGATTGCGGCCTGACCTTGTCGCCGGCCGCGAACTTCTGGAACCCTTCCACCACGACCTTGTCGCCGGCCTTCAGGCCCTCGGTGACGAACCAGAGTCCGTCTTGCACCGATCCGGTGCGCACCGCCTGCACCGCGATGTGGTTGTCGTCCTTGACGACGAACACCTCGCTGCCGCCGCCGCCATTGCGCTGGATCGCCTGCTGAGGCACCGCGATCGCATCGGAATCGAGACCCTGGTCGATACGAACCCGGACATACATGCCCGGCAGCAGCTCGCGCTTGGGGTTGGGGAACTCGCCACGCAACGTCACCTGCCCGGTCTGGGCATCGACCTTGGCGTCGGAGAACAGCAGCTTGCCGTCGAGCGAATAGAGCGTGTTGTCGTCGAGCACCAGATGCACCTTGGCGGCATCGGAGGCGATGCGCTCAAGGTCTCCGGTTTCGAAGGCGCGGCGGAGCTGGTTGAGCTCGGTCACCGACTGGGTGAAGTCGGCATAGATCGGGTCGAGTTGCTGGATGGTGGCGAGATTGGTCTCGTTCTGCACCGCGAGGGCGCCCTCGCTGACGAGGGCCGCTCCGACCACGCCGTCGATCGGCGCGCGCACGGTCGCGTAGTCGAGATTGAGTTTGGCGCGGGCGAGGTCGGCCTTGCGGCCTTCGACCTCGGCATGGGCCTGGCGTTCAGCCGCAATCGCCTTCTCGTTCTCGGCTTCCGGGGCGGCGCGATCCTTGGTGAGGGTGGCGATACGGTGCGCCTGCTGCTTCGCCTGCATCAACGCGGCCTCGGCCTTGGCGAGCGCAGCTTCGTTGGCCATCACCTCGACCTCGAACGGGCGCGGATCGATGCGGTAGAGCGCGTCGCCCGCCTTGACCTCGCTGCCCTGGCGGAACAGGCGCTCGACCACGATGCCGGACACGCGCGGCCGCACGTCGGAGACACGCGTCGGCGCGATGCGGCCCGGCAGCTCGCGCACCACGGCGCGCGGCTGCGGCTTGACGATGACGACGCTGACATCAGGGTGGGCCGACGGAGCGGTAGAGATGGCCGAGCTGGATTCCTCGCAAGCGCCCAACAGCGGCGCTAAGGCCGCGAGCATCATTGCAACGCATGCCGATCGCGCACGAAGTCCTGACATGAAGTGGGGTGCCCCGATATTGTTGAAACTCATCACTTCCGCGCGGAGCCCGTTCTGGACCGTTTCGCGCGCGGGTGATGTCGACAAAATAGAAGGCCCCTGCTGCGATGCAACGCACAGCGCAGGCGGCTCATTGTCACACAGCTTAAGCTACTGAGTTCAGAAGGCTTTTCCCGAGTCACTTGATTGTGAGTCGGGGTCCATCAACGCGTGCTGCGACGGAACGGCGCAATTACCCGGCGGCTTTCATCCGGTAGTGGCTGACGCCCCATTCGGTTCCACGGGCGTAGCCGAACAGGCCCGACGTCGCGAGCAGGAACCAGCGCCAGCGCCGCAGCCAGCGTGCGGTCTCCTCGCCGTAGACCTTGCGCAACGACGCCTCGATCGCGTCGCGATGCGCGTCGAAATTGACGAGCCAGTCGTTCGCGGTGCGCTGATAATGCGTGCCGCTCCAGCACCATTCCTTCTCGACCGTGAAGATGTCGTCGAACTGCCTGACCAGGTGATGGCTTGGCATCAGCCCGCCCGTGAAGACATGCTGCGCAATCCAGTCGTCACGATCGAGCCGGTCGACCAGCTGCGAGCCGGAGCGATGGGTGACGATTTGCATGAAGAACCGCCCCTCGGGGGCGAGCCATGACCGCAGACGGGTCATCAGCTTGCGCCAGTTCATCATCTGCTCGAACATCTCGACCGAGACGATGCGGTCGAACTGGCCGTCGGGCGCGAACACGTTCATGTCGGCGGTGACCACGCGCAGGTTCAGCAGGCCGCGCCGCTGCGCCTGCTCCTCGACATGGGCGCGCTCCGCCTGCGAGGTCGACACCGCCGTCACCTTGGCGTGCGGAAATTGCCGCGCCATCCACAGCGACAGCGAGCCCCAGCCGCAGCCGAGCTCGAGGATGGTCTGGCCATCGGCAAGACCGGCATGCTCGACGGTCTGACGCAGCGCTTCCTCCTCCGCCTCCTGCAAGGTGGTCGCTTCGGTCTTGTAGAAACAGCAGGAGTATTTGCGGCTCGGGCCGAGCACGTCCGCGAAGAACGCCGCGGGCACCTCGTCACGCCCGGCCGCGGCACCCTCGGCGATCGGCCGCAGCATCATCCGACCAGCGAAGGCGGCGTCAGTGGCCGCATCATGGCTGCCGAGGCGCGTTGCGGTGCGGGAGCACAGGCGCTGGATCGCGGCGCGGACCACTACGTCCGGCAACGGCACGCGTTCGGCAGTCCCGATGATCGCGGAAACGACGCTCATGCGCCCCCGAATGGCGAACTTCTGCAGATACCTGGGTATCAAAGCGCCGCTTCCGGCGCGGGTTCCCTGAGCCGGCCCCGAAATCGGCGTATCCGGCGCTTTTTTTGGGCCGGCGCTGTGCCATAGTGCGCACCGCAAGCAGCTTCGTAATGGATGATATCGGCCATGCCGTCAGGCACTTCGTCCCGCTCCACCATGGATATCGAGTACACCAAACTGTCCTCGCCCAGCGTCTTCCTGGTGCGGATGCTGGTCTTCCTGGTGCTGTGCACGCTGGTGGGCGTGGTGCTCTACAAGCAGATCATCCAGGCCTTCTTCGCCAATCCGGGGCTCAATGCCCTGATCGGAGGGGTGCTGTTCATCGGCATCATCCTGGCGTTCCGCCAGGTCATCCGGCTCTACCCCGAGGTCTCCTGGGTCAACAATTTCCGCATCGCCGATCCCGGCCTGGCCCCGGCCCGGCACCCGAAGCTGCTGGCGCCGATGGCGGCGATCCTCGGCGGCGAGCGTTCCGGGCGGATGTCGATCACCCAGACCACCATGCGGCACCTGCTCGATTCGATCGCGACCCGCCTGGATGAAGCCCGCGACATCTCGCGCTACATGACCGGCCTCCTGGTCTTCCTCGGTCTGCTCGGCACCTTCTGGGGCCTGATCGAGACGGTCGGCTCGGTTGGCAAGGTGATCGACGGGCTCAAGGTAGGGAGCGATTCGGGGGCGCTGTTCGACACGCTGAAGGAGGGCCTCGCCGCCCCCTCGGCGGCATGGGCATCTCGTTCTCGAGGCTCCCTGTTCGGCCTCGCCGGGTCGCTGGTCCTCGGCTTCCTCGATTTGCAGTCGAGCCAGGCCCAGAACCGCTTCTACACCGACCTCGAGGACTGGCTGGCCACCACGGTGCGCGAATATGGCAGCGGCGAGGTTGCGGTCGCCTCCGGCGGCGGCGGGGTCGCCAGCGGCGAGCTGCAGGCCGCGGTCGAACGGCTGCGCTCCGTGCTCGAGGAAGGCGGCACCAGCCGCGGCACCACCGCGGCGATGGCGAGCCTTGCCGAAGCGATCCAGGCGCTGGTCTCGCACATGCGCACCGAGCAGCAGATGATCCGCGAATGGGCCGACGGCCAGGGCGAGCAGAACCGCGAGATCCGGCGCCTGCTGGAGCGCCTCGCGCGCCAGCCGGAAAAGAGTTGAGACGGTGTCGTGCCCCCGCGATGCGGCATGAAATGATGCATCGCTGAGCCGGGGCCCAGCGTCAGGGACAATATGGGTCCCGGCTCTGCGCAGCAGCGTTGCACGCTGCTAGCCACGTCCGGGACACGAAAGTGGAGACGTAAATGGCTCTTGCCCGCGCCCGCCGCAACGAAGGCGGCCTCAATTACTGGCCCGGCTTCGTCGACGCGCTGTCGACGCTGGTGCTGTCGATCGTGTTCCTGCTGTCGGTATTCCTGGTGGTGCAGTTCTTCCTGTCGCAGGAGGTCACCGGCAAGGACAAGGCGCTGGAGCAGCTCAACGCCAAGATCGCCCAGCTCAACGAGCTGCTGTCGCTGGAGAAGCTCGGCAAGCTCACGCTCGACGACCAGGTCTCGCAACTCAAGGCCGGCCTCGCCTCGGCCGAGAGCGAGCGCGACCGCATCAAGGGCCTCTATGACGGCCTGGCGGCCG
The DNA here is from genome assembly GCF_042019905.1 of Bradyrhizobium dasycarpum. Classification (NCBI taxonomy): domain Bacteria; kingdom Pseudomonadati; phylum Pseudomonadota; class Alphaproteobacteria; order Hyphomicrobiales; family Nitrobacteraceae; genus Bradyrhizobium; species Bradyrhizobium dasycarpum. The sequence goes on along the minus strand of NZ_CP169574.1, from coordinate 5,942,875 downwards.
CCGGCAACGACGCGCAAGGCAAGACCTCCGAGCTCGGCAAGGCGCTGGATTCGGAGAAGGCGGTCTCGGCGCGGGCGCTGGCGCAGATCGAGGTGCTGAACCAGCAGATCAGCGCGCTCAGGCGGCAATTGGCGGCGCTGGAAGAGGCGCTCGACGCCAGCGAGAAGCGCGACAAGGAATCGCAGAACCGCATTGCGGATCTGGGGTCGCGCCTGAACGTCGCCTTGGCGCAGCGGGTGCAGGAATTGTCGCGCTACCGCTCCGAATTCTTCGGCCGGCTGCGCGCCATCCTCGGCAACCGCCCCGACATCCGCATCGTCGGCGACCGCTTCGTGTTCCAGTCGGAAGTGTTCTTCGACACCGGACAGGCGATGCTGCTGCCCGAGGGCCGCGCCGAGCTCGACACGCTCGCGACCGCGCTGATCGAGCTCGACAAGAAGATCCCGAGCGAGATTCCCTGGGTGCTGCGCGTCGACGGCCACACCGACGTGCGGCCGGTGAGCGGAGCGAACTTCAAGTCGAACTGGGACCTGTCGGCGGCACGCTCGATCTCGGTGGTTCAGTACCTGATCTCGCTCGGCGTGCCCGCGCAGCGGCTCGTCGCGGCCGGCTTCGGCGAATTCCAGCCGCTCGACCCGGGAAATACCGAGGAAGCCTACAAGCGCAACCGCCGCATCGAGCTGAAGCTGACGGAGCGGTAGTGGTGATTTTCGAGGCTGTCATTCCGGGGCGATGCGAAGCATCGAACTCTGGTGCGCGCTTGCGCACCAGAGATCCGAGGTTCCGGGTTCGCGCTTCGCGCGCCCCGGAGCGACCGTGTGGATCAATGAGCGCCCTGACCCTCCGCCCCTATCGTCCCGAGGACGAAGCCGCCGCGATCGACCTCTGGCATCGCACCTGGCAAGAGGCCTATCCGCAGATCGACTTTTCGGCCCGTCTGGAATGGTGGCGCGAGCGCTGGCGCAAGGATCTGGTGCCGAAGGCCTCGATCGTGGTGGCGGAACAGGACGGCGCGCTGACCGGCTTCGTCACCATCGATGGCGAGGGCTATCTCGACCAGCTCGTCGTCGATCCCGCGCATTGGGGCTCGGATGCCGCGCGGTTGCTCGTCGATGAAGCCAAGCGCTTGTCGCCCTCGGGCGTGACGTTGCTCGTCAACAAGGACAATGCCCGCGCCATCCGCTTCTACGAGCGCAACGGCTTTGCCCATGCCGGCGACGACGTCAACCCGACCTCGGGGCGGCCGGTGCTGAAGATGGCGTGGCAGGCGTGATCGCCCAAATGCAAACTGAGCTGTCATCACCCCGCCTAGTGCGCAATTGCGCACAGAGGCGTGTGATCCTGTATTCCAGAGACAGCAGTGATTGAACCGAGACGCCGCGGCGTACTGGATCGCCCGCCTTCGCGGGCGACGACATTGTGGATGAGGCAGCGATCGCAGCGCTTCACGTCGATCGCGCTGCGCCCTCACGCCCCCTCGAACTGCAGCCGCGCTAGCCGGGCATAAAGCCCGTTGGCCGCCACCAGCTCGGCATGGGTGCCCTGCTCGACGATCCGGCCCTGGTCCATCACCAGGATGCGGTCGCAGGACAGCACGGTGGCGAGGCGGTGCGCGATCACCAGCGTGGTGCGGTGGCGCATCAGCTCTTCCAGCGCGGTCTGCACCAGCGTCTCGCTTTCGGCATCGAGCGCGGAGGTGGCTTCATCGAGCAGCAATAGCGGCGCATCGCGCAGGATGGCGCGCGCGATCGCGATGCGCTGGCGCTGGCCGCCTGACAGCGTCACGCCGCGCTCGCCGAGCGGGGTCTCGAAACCTTCGGGCAGGCGGCGGATGAATTCGGCGGCATGGGCGAGCTCGGCGGCGCGTTCGACCTCGGCATCGGTGGCATCGGGCCGGCCGAAGCGGATGTTCTCGCGGGCGCTCGCGGCGAACACCACGGATTCCTGCGGCACCAGTGCGATGCGCGCGCGGAAATCCCTGGGATCGGCGGACTTGACCGGCACGCCGTCGAGCGAGATCGTGCCGCTGCGCGGGTCGTAGAAGCGCAGCAAGAGGTGAAAGATCGTGCTCTTGCCGGCGCCGGATGGGCCGACGATCGCGACCTTCTCGCCCGGGCGCACGGTGAACGACACGGCATCGAGCACATTGACGTCGCGCCGCGCCGGATAGGCAAAGCTGACCTGATCGAAGCCGACCTCGCCGCGTGCCGGCACCGGCAGGGCGCGCACTGAGGCGGGCGCGGTGATGTCCGGCTTCACGTGCAGGATCTCGAACAGGCGCTCGGCCGCGCCGGATGCCGCCGAGACCTCGCCCCAGACCTCGCTGAGCTGGCCGAGGCCTGCCGCGGCGAACACCGCATACAGCACGAACTGACCGAGCCGGCCCGGCGAAATCGCGCCGGTAAGGACGTCATGCGAGCCGACCCAGAGGATCGCGACCACACTGGCGAACACGATGAAGATGATGATGGCCGTGAGCACGGCGCGCGCCTGGGTCGAGGTGCGCGCGGCCTCATAGGCGTGCTCGACCTCGCCGCCGAAACGCTTCTCGGCGAACCCTTCGCTGGTATAGGCCTGCACGGTGCGGATCGCGCCGACCAGCTCGCCCGCATAGGCGGAGGCCTCGGCGAGCGTATCCTGCGCGTTGCGCGACAGCCGTCGCACCCAGCGCCCGAAGGCAACCAGCGGCAGCACGATCAAGGGGATGGCGAGCAGCACGAAACCCGACAGCTTCGGGCTCGTGATCACCATCATCGCCGTGGCGCCCAGGAACATCATCAGATTGCGCAGCGCGATCGACACGGAGGCGCCAACCGCCGATTTGAGCTGGGTGGTGTCGGCGGTGAGCCGCGAGATCAATTCGCCGCTGCGCGCGGAATCGAAGAAGGCGGGGGAGAGCGAGAGCAGATGAGCGAAGACATCGCGCCTGAGGTCGGCGACGATGCGCTCGCCGATCGTCATCACGAGGTAGTAGCGCGCAGCGCTGGCCAGCGCGAGCACGCCGACCACCGCGAGCATCACCGAGAAGTAGCTGTTGATCAGCTCGATGCCCTCGGGCGTCAGGCCGAAATCGATCATCCGGCGCACCGCGATGGGCACCAGCAGCGTGGTCAGGGCCGCGACCGTGAGCGCGACGAAGGCCAGCGCCGCCCGGCCGCGATAGCGGCTGACATAGGGCGCCAGCGCGAGCAGCGGCCGCAGCTTGGCGCGGCCCTTGGCCGGCTCTTCGATCAGCTCGGCTTCGATCGAGGGGGTGTCCGCGGCTTTCATTCCGGGCTGATCGACATATTGGTCATCAAGCCGTTCCACTGCGCTCATGAGATCTGGCCCATTGCATTCGTTTGCTCCCAATAGGCCGGTGCAAGAGTAGTGGCAAATCCGGGATGTCCCTTAGGGGCAAACCCGGTTTAGCCGCGCAAGCCCGCTTGTTTTGGCTGATGCCGTGAGGTATAGAGCCGGCCAAATCCGTCATTCGCGAGCCATCAGAACAGGCGCCGGGCGCCGAGGAATTTGCCATGAAAGCCGAAATTCATCCGGATTATCATACGATTAAGGTCGTGATGACCGACGGAACCGAGTACCTGACCCGCTCCACCTGGGGCAAGGAAGGCGACACGCTGAACCTCGACATCGACCCGAAGTCGCACCCGGCCTGGACCGGCGGCAATGCTCAGATCATGGACCGCGGCGGCCGCGTCTCGCGCTTCCAGAAGAAGTTTTCGGGCTTCCTCAAGAAGGACTGATCCGGCCCGCAAGGCTGGAGACGAAAACGCCCCCGGAAACCGGGGGCGTTTTTGTTTGTGCAACTGTCGTTCCGGGGCGATGCGTAGCATCGAACTCTGGTGCGCAAATTGCGCACCTTAGAATCCGGATTCTCAGGTGCGCAAGTGCGCACCTGAGTTCGCGCTTCGCGCGCCCGGAATGAAAGGCGGGACCTTACCGCTCGAACGCGGCCTTCAGCGCGTTGAGGTGCGGCACCAGCGGATTGCCGATTGCGACGTGCTCGGCCGGCGGGGTGTGGATGGTGGTGTCGAGGCGGCGCACGCGGGTCTGCAAACTCATCGAGCGATGGATCAGGTCCTGGAGCTGCGCAGGCAGCTTCTCGATGGTGTCGGCGGGGCCGGGATCGGCGGCGCTGAGCTTGACCTTGGTCTTCTCGCGATTGGCCTGGCTCAGCGTCATCTCGCCTTCCTTCACCGCGCGGTGCAGCAGCAGCCACGAGGCGAGCTGCATCAGGCGGGTGGTGAGGCGCATGCTCTCGGTCGCGTAGGTGAGGCTGACGGCACGGTCGAGCGCCTTGGCCTCGGTGCGGCCGGCACCGTCGAGATAGGCGGCGGTCTCTTCGACCAGATCCATGCCCTCGCGGAACAGAACGCCGAACGCCGCGGAATTGGTGAACCGCTCGCTCAGTTGAACGAGCGCGCCGTCGGCCTGCAAACGTTCCATGGTTAACGCCTCATACGCAACTGTTTGACTGTCCGGCTTTGGCGCCGGCTTTATGATGAACAAATCATTGCGCGGGCGAGACGCGGAGTCCAGTGACAAGCGCGGATATGGTTTCCGCGGGTCATTCCCAGGAATTCAACCGGGAATAGACGCAAAAAAAGAGCCGCCGGAGACCGGCGGCTTTGAAAGTTGATAACAGGGAGGCGTCAAACAGAGTGGACAGGAGCCACTCGGTGTCCAAACGAGGACAGTTCCAGTCATAAACTCGAAAGCTTAATCTGGAGTAAACGAGCGATTTTTTTGAGGGTTCGTTAGCCATGTCGGCCAGTGGCCGAGTGGGGTGCGGTGGCGCGTCTCTCTCCGCCGTCATTCCGGGGCACGACGAAGTCGTGAGCCCGGAATCCATAACCGCAGGCGGATGTGACGGTCGTTCACTAACGGCGTGCCCCTTTTCCATCGCCTGTGGCTATGGATTCCGGGCTCGGCGCTGCGCACCGCCCCGGAATGACGGGCGGGACTGGTCGAGATGGGTCCCGGCTCTGCGGAGCGTTCACTGCGTGCCGCACCGCGTCCGGGACAAGAAAGTGGCGACGACCGCTACGTCTTGAAAAAACTATCCGCCGCATCGCGCGAGGCGCGCTTTTTGGTGGCGGCTTGTTCCAGTCTTGCGATCTCGGTCTTGAGCAGGAGGACGCGCTCGGTCAGCTCCTCCACGGACAACAGTGAGAGATCCTGTCCGATCTCATGTGTGATCTTCCTGCGCGGGCGGTCGTCGTCTTCCGTCGCCATTCTCCTACCTCCCAAAGTTCACGCCGGCCCACAACGCCGAGGCGGTTGCCAGCCCGGATCGCGCTGGCTAAGCAAGGGCTCGTTCATCCCAGCACCTTTGCTCAAGGACACATCATGGACAAGCTGCCCGCGCAAATGACCGTGGTCGCCATCTCCAAGCCCGGCGGACCGGAGGTGCTGATCCCGGAACAGCGCGCCGTGCCGCAGCCCGGCCCGGACGAGATCCTGGTCAAGGTGATGGCCGCCGGCGTCAACCGGCCCGACGTCGCACAGCGCTCCGGCGCCTATCCGCCGCCGCCCGGCGCCAGCGACCTGCCCGGCCTCGAGATCGCCGGTGAGGTGGTCGCGGTCGGCAGCAACGCCAAGCGGCACAAGGTCGGCGACAAGGTGATGTCGCTGGTCGCCGGCGGCGGCTATGCGCAGTACTGCATCGCCCAGGACGCCCAGGCCATGAGCGTGCCGCCGGCGCTGTCGATCAAGGAAGCCGGCGCACTGCCGGAAACCCTGATGACGGTCTGGCACAACGTGTTCGAGCGCGGCGGCCTCAAGGCCGGCGAGACGCTGCTGATCCATGGCGGCTCCTCCGGCATCGGCACCATGGCGATCCAGCTGGCGAAGGCGTTCGGCGCCAAGGTGTTCGTCACCGTGGGATCGCAGGACAAATGTGATGCCTGCCTCAAATTGGGCGCCGACCGCGCCATCAACTACAAGACCGAGGACTTCGTCGCCGTGGTCAAGGAAGAGACCAACAAGGAAGGCGTCAACCTGATCCTCGACATGGTCGCCGGCGACTATGTCGACCGCAATTACGATGCCGCCGCGGTCGATGGCCGGATCGTGCAGATCGCAACCCTCAACGGACCCAAGGTCAGCGTCAACATCGCCAAGGTGATGGTCAAGCGCCTCACCCATACCGGCTCGACCCTGCGCCCCCGTACGAATGCGGATAAGGCGGCGATGGTGGCCGCAATCGAGCAGAAAGTGATGCCGCTTTTGCGCGAAGGCCGCGTCAAACCGCTGATGGACAGCACTTTCCCGCTGGAAAAGGCCGCCGACGCGCATCGCCGCATGGAGACGAGCGCACATATTGGCAAAATTGTGTTGGAGGTCTAGGCCGCTGACCCACAGGGCGGGCCGGAAACCCTTTGATTTTCCTCGCTTTCGTGGCATCTATCGCGACGCACCGAACCACTTAGGTCCGGTCTGAAATCAGCTCTTACTCAGAGTTTGCGTCGAACGCGGAGAACTGACCGTGCGTCTGATCAGGTGCCTCGCGCCCATCGCGCTGGGCCTCATGATTCTCGTCGCCGCGTATCCGGCGCGCGCGCTCGACGCCGTCAGCGTGCGCAGTGACGCGCCCGCGATCGACCTCACCGGCGTGCTCGAGCATCAGCGCAGCGATGCCGATCGCATCCAGGTCTCCACCGCGCCCGGCACCGACGGCATCGTCCGCCGCATCGAGGTGCGCGCCCGCGAAGGCGGCCAGAACTGGGTGGTGTTCGCGCTCGCCAACAACACCGACGACCAGCTCGATCGCCTGATCGTCGCCCCGCATTACCGCATCGTCTCCTCAGGGCTCTTGTGGCCGGACCTCGGCCTGTCGCGCATCGCCACCATCACGCCCTCGACCGGCGACCGGCCGGAGCGGCAGGAAAGCCCGACCGCGGACGTGTTCCGCATCACGCTCGATCCCGGCGCCGTCATCACCTTCGTCGCGGAGCTGCGCACCGACAAGCTGCCGCAGCTCTATCTGTGGGAGCCGGAAGCCTACAAGGACAAGGTCAACTCGTTCACGCTGTACCAGGGCATCGTGATCGGCATCTCCGGCCTGCTCGCGCTGGTGCTGACCATTCTGTTCGTGGTCAAGGGCAGCATCATGTTCCCGGCCGCCGCGGCGCTGGCCTGGGCCGTGCTGGTCTATATCGGCGTCGATTTCGGCTTCTGGGGCAAGGTGCTCGACATGTCGAACAACGCCGAGCGCATCTGGCGCGCGGCGGGTGAGGCGATCCTGGCGGCCACGCTCTTGGTGTTCCTGTTCGCCTATCTCAACCTCAGCCGATGGCATGTGCGCTATTCGCACATCACGGTGGGCTGGCTCGCCTTCCTGGGATCGCTGGTCGCGCTTGCCTTGTTCGATCCGGCGGTGGCCTCCGGCATCGCGCGCATCTCGCTGGTGCTGATCGCCTTCGCCGGCTTCGCGCTGATCGTCTATCTCTCCACCCACGGCTTCGACCGCGCCGTGCTGCTGATCCCGACCTGGTTCCTTCTCGTGGTCTGGGTGGTCGCGGCCGGCATGACCGTCGCGGGCTCCGTCACCAACGACATCGTCGGCCCGGCGCTGCTCGGCGGCCTCGTGCTGATCGTGATGCTGATCGGCTTCACGGTGATGCAGCATGCCTTTGCAGGCGGCGGCGCCACCACCGGTGTCGTCTCCGACATCGAGCGGCGCGCGCTGGCGCTGGCCGGCTCGGGCGATCTGATCTGGGACTGGGACGTGTCCGCCGACAAGGTCTTCACCAGCCCCGAGACCGAGGCCCTGCTTGGACTGAAGCGCGGCACGCTGGAAGGGCCGGCGGCCTCCTGGCTCGAAGTGCTGCATCCGCTCGACCAGGACCGTTTCCGCGCCGCGCTCGACAGCGTGCTCGACCAGCGCCGCGGCCGCCTGGTGCAGGATTTCCGCCTGCGCACCCCGGACGGCCATTTCATGTGGTTCGCGCTGAAGGCCCGCCCGGTGGTCGGCTCGGACGGCGAGGTCTCGCGCGTCGTCGGCACGCTCACCGACGTCACCGAGCTGCGCAACGCCGAGGAGCGCCTGCTGCACGATTCCGTGCACGACAACCTCACCGGCCTACCCAACCGCAAGCTGTTCATGGACCGGCTGGGCGCGGTCGCCAACTTCGCCAAGACCATGCCGACGCTGCGGCCGACGCTGATGGTGATCGACCTCGACCGCTTCAAGCAGGTCAACGATTCCGTCGGCATCGCGGTTGGCGATTCGATTCTGCTCACCCTCGCCCGCCGCCTCACCCGCATCCTGAAGCCGCAGGACACGCTGGCGCGGATGGCCGGCGATCAGTTCGGCCTGATCCTGCTGTCGGAGCAGGATCCCGCCCGCATCACCGCCTTCGCCGAGACCATCCGCAAGACCATCCGCGCGCCGATCGCCTTCAACGACCGCGAGATCTTCCTCACGGCCTCGATCGGCCTCGCGCTGTCCGATCCGCAAACGCAGCTGACGGACGAGATCATCAAGGACGCCGAGCTTGCGATGTATCATTCCAAGCGCATCGGCGGCGACCGCATCGACGTCTACAAGCCGGCGATGCGGGCGCGGAAGACCGATCGCCTGACGCTGGAGAGCGAGCTGCGCCGCGCCATCGAGCGCCAGGAGCTGACGATCCTGTACCAGCCGATCGTGCGGCTGGAGGATCGTTCGGTCGCAGGCTTCGAAGCGCTGGTGCGCTGGGATCACCCCAAGCTCGGGCGCATGGCGCCGTCGGAATTCATCAGCATCGCCGAAGAGACCGGCCTGATCGTCGACCTCGGCATGTTCGTGCTCGACCAGACCGCCAAGCAGCTCTCGGTGTGGCAGCGCGCGATGCGCTCGCGCGAGCCGATCTTCGCCTCCGTCAACGTCTCGTCACGGCAATTGCTGCGCCATGACCTGATCCACGACATCCGCACCGTGCTGTCGCGCTCCTCGGTGGCGCGCGGCACGCTCAAGCTCGAGTTGACGGAATCGCTGGTGATGGAGAACCCGGAGCACGCCGCGCAGATGCTGACGCGGATCCGCGAGCTCGGCACCGGGCTCTCGCTCGACGATTTCGGCACCGGCCATTCCTCGCTGGCCTATCTGCAGCGCTTCCCGTTCGACACCATCAAGATCGACCAGTCCTTCGTGCGCACCACCAACCGCGGCACCCGCCCGGTGATCCTGAAGTCGATCATTGCGCTCGCGCACGACCTCGGCATGGACGTGGTGGCCGAAGGCGCCGAGACCGATTCGGACGCGGTCGAGCTCTACCAGATGGGCTGCGAATACGCCCAAGGCTTCGCCTTCGGCGAGCCGATGGACGCCGACGCTGCGATGCGGCTGTTGACCGAAGTGCGGCTGGAAGCGGCGAGCTGATCGCTCTCTTGCTCTCCCCTGGAGGGGGAGGGTAAGTCTCTCGCTACCGCCGCCGATCGCTCTTCTGCTTCCTGAACCGCACGCTCGCACCATCCGGCATCCGTGTCGCGACGAAGCCCGCGGCGAGGCAGGCTTCGCGCTGCGGCATCTGGATGTCGGGGCTGCGCAGGCTGTCCCACCACGAGGCGCGATTGGCCGCGCGCGGCAGGGCCGCGCCGATGATCTCCTCGATCTGCTCGAAGCTCAGCACCAGCTCGTCCTGCTTCTGCCGCATCAGATAGTCGCGCAACGCGTCGTAGTCGTTCACAATCGTCCTCTCGTCCGAAAGCGGGTCTGCTCACACCGGGTCTGCCCAAAACCGTGAGCTGCGTAAACCGATTCTTAACTCACTACGGCAGCGCCGTCCCGCCTTAAACATCGCGCAAGCTTTCGGGCGCATCCACTTATGTCGGGAGCAAACGATGCTGTCTGTATGGCGCGACGCCATGGCCCGGCGGCCGTGGCGGATTTCGGCGAAACTGCTGATCATCTCGTCCGTCGTGACGGTGATCGGCTTTTCCGCCGTTTGCGTCAACGTGATGCTCGACATGCGCCGCGGCGAGGAGGCGCTCGCCCGCCAGACCCTGGAGAACCTCGCGACCACCATTCAGTCCGACGTCAGCCGCAACTTCGAGATCTACGATTTGTCGCTGAAGGCGGTCGCCGGCAACATGCTGCTGCCCGAGCTCGCGACGGTGTCGAAGCCGATCCGACACCTCATCCTGTTCGACCACGCCACGACGGCCAGGCATTTCGGCGCCATCCAGGTGTTCGATACCGAGGGCCGGCTGACCATCGACGCCTCCACGCTCGATCCCCTGCCCGAGAACCGGAGCGAGGAGGATTACTTCAGGATCCATCGCGACAATCCCGGCATCGGGCTGTTCATCAGCCGTCCGATGCTGTTTCGCGGCACTTATGCGATCGTGCTGAGCCGGCGCATCAGCGACACCGACGGCGGGTTTCTCGGCGTCGTCGCCGGCTCGATCCGCTTCAGCTATTTCCACGAATTGTTCGAGCAGCTGAAGCTCGATCCCGAAGACACCATCACCGTCCTCAAGCGCGACCGCACCATCATGATGCGGCGGCCGTTCGATCTCGACATCATCGGCACCAACCTGAACGATCGCCGCAGCTGGAGGGCCGACAATCTCCGAATCGGCGCCGCCTATTCGGGACAGGGCCCGGTCGACCCGACGCCTCGGCTCTATGTCCGCGGCGGCGACAGCGGACCGCTGTTCGTGGTGGCGGGCAAACCCCTGGCCGCCGTCTTCGCGCTCTGGGAGAAGGAGGCGTTCCGCATCGGCGCCGTGGTGCTGGCGCTCGCACTGTTCGTGCTGGGGTCGACGCTCGTGCTGGCGCGCGAGATCGGCCGGCGCGCCGAGGCCGAGCGCAAGCTGGAGGAGATGGCGACGACCGACGCGCTCACCGGCCTGAAGAACCGCCGCAAGTTCGATTCCGTCATCGACGTCGAATGGCGGCGCGCCATGCGCCAGAAGGCGCCGATCGCGCTGGTGATGATCGATGCCGATCACTTCAAGGCCTACAACGACAGCTTCGGTCATCAGGCAGGGGACCAGGTGCTGGTCGGCATCGCCATCTGCATTTCCGATTCGGTGAGCCGGGCCGGCGATTGTGCCGCGCGCTATGGCGGCGAGGAATTCGCCGTGCTGCTGCCGAATACGTCGCCCACCGACGCCTTCAAGGTCGCCGAGGCGATCCGGACCAAGGTGCAGGGCTGGTCAGATGAGCAGGTGATTTCGACGGTGTCCTGCGGCGTCGCCAGCCTGGTTCCCACCGCCGGCATGGACTGGTCGATCCTGGTTGCGGCCGCCGACAAGGCGCTCTACGCCGCGAAAGCCGGCGGCCGCAACCAGTCGGTGGTCGCGAGCCTGCCGAAGCTGTCGCTGGTGGCGTGAGGGCGGCTCCTCGCCATCATTGCGCGACGCGACTCACCAAACCATCGGTGTCGTCCCTGCGAACGCGACAGCGAAGTTTGTGGCTCGCTACTGCCCCAGATACTTCTTCATCTCCGCGATCAAGCCGTCACGCAGCTCGGGGCGCTTCAGGCCGTAGGCGATGTTGGCGCGCAGGAAGCCGGGCTTGGAGCCGCAATCGTGGCGCTCGCCCTCGAACTCGACGCCGTAGAACTTCTGCGATCTGGCAAGGCCGATCATGGCGTCGGTGAGCTGGATCTCGCCGCCGGCGCCGCGCTCCTGCGTTTCCAGGATCTTGAAGATCTCGGGCTGCAGGATGTAGCGGCCGGTGATCGAGAGGTTTGAGGGCGCGGTGCCCTTGGCCGGCTTCTCGACCATGCCGTCGACCTCGAACATCTTGCCGCTGCGCTTGCCGACGCCGCAGATGCCGTATTGATGGGTGAGATGGTCGGGCACCGCCTCGACCGCGACCAGATTGGATTTCTCGCCGAGCGATGATGCCATCTCGATCATCTGCTTGAGGCAGCCGGGCGTGTTGAGCACGAGCTCGTCGGGCAGCACGACGGCGAACGGCTCGTTGCCGACGATGTCGCGCGCGCACCAGACCGCGTGACCGAGGCCGAGCGGCGCCTGCTGGCGCGTGAAGCTGACGGCCCCCGCGTCGGGCTGGTTCTGCGCCAGGATGTCCTGCTCGGCCTTCTTGCCGCGCGCCGCCAGCGTCGCGTCGAGCTCGTACATCCGGTCGAAATGATCTTCGATGACGTTCTTGTTGCGGCCGGTGACGAAGACGAAGTGCTCGATGCCGGCCTCCTCGCCTCGTCATAGACGTACTGGATCAGCGGCTTGTCGACGATGGTCAGCATTTCCTTCGGCATCGCCTTGGTGGCGGGCAGGACACGGGTGCCGAGGCCGGCGACGGGGAATACGGCTTTGCGAATTTTCATGTGATTGATCGAATACCTGAGAGCCCATGGGAACGAAGCTGGGAACGGAGCAATTGCATTTGCTAACCTGTTTGCAGCCGCCAACAAAGGCGGATGTGGGGCCTCACTCGCGCAGAGTTAAGAAAAAGGCCGCCACCAAAATTTCACCTTTGTTAAGCTATTGGCAACCGTAACCAGGCCTCCTGATGGCGGATTTTTGAAAAGCCCGATGGGTGGGACATGATGCGATCGGTGGCAGGACAGGCAAGACGGACGGTATCCGCGACCGGCGCGATGATGGTTGCGGCCGCTTTGCTGCTGCCCGCCGGCGCGCACGCTCAGGCGCAGAACGGCCTGTCCAACCTGTTCGGCGGCATCTTCTCCGGCTCCAACGCGGCGCCATCGCAAGCCCCGCCGGCACCGGGCGGCGGTCAAACGGGAGCATTGCCCTGGACCGGCGAGGACGGCGCCTCCGGCCATCCCTTGATGACGGCGGCAGCAATCCGCGAGGCCGCCGGCAATTTCAACAATTGCGTCGCCGGGATGTGGCCCGATGCCGCACGGCGCGGCGTCACGCAGGAAAACTTCCAGCGCTTCACCGCCGGCCTCAGCCCCGATCTGCGCATCATGGACCTGATGGATTCGCAGCCCGAATTCACCAAATCGATCTGGGCCTATCTCGACATCCTCGTGAACGACAACCGGCTCGCCAAGGGCCGCGAGATTCTCGCCACATACAAGGCGCAGTTCGACGCCACCGAGAAGGCCACCGGCGTCGATCGCTACATCATCGCCTCGATCTGGGGCATCGAGTCCAATTACTCGACGCAGATGGGCGACCGCAGCGTGCTGCAATCGACCGCGACGCTGGCCTGCATCGGCCGCCGCCAGGCCTATTTCAAGGACGAGTTCCTGTCGGCGCTGGAGATCCTCAACCGCGGCGACCTCAGGCCGGAGCAGATGCGCGGCTCCTGGGCCGGGGCCTTCGGCCCGACCCAGTTCATGCCGACCGCGTTCAAGCGCTTTGCCGTCGATGGCGACGGTGACGGACGGCGCGACGTCGTCGACAATCCCACCGATCTGATCGCGTCGACCGCCAACAATCTGAAGAAGGACGGCTGGCAGGCCGGCCAGACCTGGGGCTTCGAGGTCGTGGTGCCCCAAGGCTTCAACTACATGCTGGCCGACCGCGCCAAGGCGATGCCGATCGCGCAATGGGAGAAGCTCGGGCTGAAGCGGGCGACGGGCCAGCCATTCCCGCATCCGGGCGAGAAGGCCTATCTGCTGGCGCCGGCGGGCGCGCAGGGACCGGGCTTCCTGATGCTGCAGAACTACCGCGTCATCATGAAGTACAACCCGGCCGAAGCCTATGCGCTGGCGATCGGCCATTTCGCCGATCGCCTGCGTGGCGGGCAGCCCTTCGTGCAGCCCTGGCCGCGCCAGGAGCGCGAGCTGTCGCGCACCGAGCGGCTGGAGCTGCAGCAGCTGCTGGCCCAGCGCGGCTTCTACAAGGGCACCCCGGACGGCCAGTTCGGCGGCCAGACGCGGGAGGCGCTGCGCAACTTCCAGGCCTCGATCGGGGTGCCGGCCGACGGCTTTGCCTCCTCCGATGCGCTGGATCGGCTGCGCGGACGGTAGAATCGCCCCGAAAGTAACCCTGAACAGGGATTTCGCCCGCCGCGCTTGACGCAGGCGGCTGTTCCCCGGTGTATGGGGCGAGAATCTGCAACGGAATTTGCCCGTTTCGCGCCCGATTCCGTTACTATATTGAGCCACTCCCGATTCCCGTTGCGCGTGCCCGAGATCGCATGTTGAAGAAGTCTTTGTTCAAGGCACTGACCGAGACCGGCCCGTTGATCGCGCTGGGGACGGCGCTTGCGATCCTGGTGGTGGTCGCAGGACCTGCCTCGGCGCAGTTCTTCAACTTCCCCGGCTTCGGCGGCCCGCCGCAGCGCTCGGCGCCGCCGCCACCCCGAGGTGGAGGCGGCGGCTGGTTCGGCGGCGACTTCTTCGCACCGTTCCAGCAGCAACAGCAGCAGGCGCCGCGGCAGGATTTTTCCCGTGCCCCGGCGCCGGCCAAGCGCGACACCATCCCCGAGAAGAACGTGCTGGTGCTCGGCGATGCCATGGCCGACTGGCTCGCTTACGGCCTGGAAGACGCCTACGCCGAGCAGCCCGACATGGGCGTGATCCGCAAGCACAAGACCGTTTCCGGCCTGATCAGGTACCAGCCCAAGGGCGAGCCCTCGGACTGGGCGGCGGCGGCAAGGGGCATCCTCGAGACCGAAAGGCCCGACGTCATCGTCGTCATGCTCGGCCTCAACGACCGCGCCGCGATCCGCGAGCCTGCGGCGGAGAAGACGGACAAGCCGGCCGCGGACAAGGACAAGAAGAACGACAAGGGCGCGCGCGGCAAGCCACCGGCAAAGCCCGGCGAGACGAAGCCCGGCACCGACACGGCTGCCAAGCCCGAGGACAAGCCGGCCGACGCCGACCTGCCGCAGGACGACGCCGACAACGCCGACACGCCTGCGGCCGCGCCGGAAAAGACTGCGCGCAATCCGAACGGCCTCTACGAATTCCGCGACGAGCGCTGGATCGAGCTCTACAGCAAGAAGATCGAGGAACTCGCGGCCGTCCTCAAATCCAAGGGCGTGCCGGTGCTGTGGGTCGGCCTGCCCGCGGTTCGCGGACCCAAGGGCACCGCGGATACGCTGTTCCTGGATTCGCTCTATCGCGAGGGCGCGGCCAAGGCCGGCATCACCTATGTCGACGTCTGGGACGGTTTCGTCGACGAAGCCGGCCGCTTCCTGCAGAAGGGCCCGGACTTCGAAGGCCAGATCCGCCAGCTGCGCAGCTCTGACGGCGTCTATTTCACCAAGGCCGGCGCGCGCAAGCTCGCGCATTATGTCGAGCGCGAGATCACGCGCCTGTTGGCCGGACGCTCCGGCCCGATCGCGCTGCCGAGCGAGCCCGCGACGCCCGACACCAGTGCCGAGCCCGGCAAGCCCGCGCCGCGGCCGCTGGCGGGGCCGATCGTGCCGCTGGTCGCGGCCTCGATCTCGACCGATCAATTGCTGGGCGGCCCGGGCTCGCGTCCCGCCGCCGTCGATGCGCTCGCTGCCAGGACGATGGTGAAGGGTGAGCCGCTGGCGGCGCCGGCCGGCCGCGCCGACGATTATGCCTGGCCGCGCCGCGAAGTCGGCCGCGAGCAGGCCAAGGGCGATACGCCGGTGGCCGCGACGACGCCTGAGGGCAATGCCGCCAATCCGACCGCGGCTGGCGCCGCCGCCGCGATCGCGCCGCCGAAACTGGCGCCGAAGAAGCCGCCGGTGCCGCCGCAGCAGCCGGCCCAGGCGACGCCCTCGTTCCGCGATTTCTTCGGCTTCGGCTCGCCGCAGCCAGGGCCGCCGCGTCAACTGGCGCCGGCACCGGGGCCGCGCAATCCGGCTCCCAATCCGGCGATCCCGCGTCCACCGGGCAACGTCGGCCGCTCCGCCGAGATGTTCCGGTAATCGCCGAACTGTCCCGGACGCGGCGCAGCACCTCCTGGTGATGCGGCGCAGAGCCGGGACCCAGCTCTCTCTACGTTCACAGAAGAATGAACCCCGGCTCTGCGCCGCAGCGCTTTGGCGCTGCAGCGCGTCCGGGGCACAAAAAGCGTGAGTTGCGTCAGCCCTTAATAGCGCCAGCGCGGCGGCGGACGGCGGGCGGGGCGCGACATCAGCAGCGCGAGCGCAAAACCGATGCCGCCGGCCACCATCAGGGCGCCGAGCGGATTGTCCTGCACCTTCTTCGACAGCGCCTGCGTGCCGTCGCGGAAGGTGTCGCCGCTGTTCTCATAGGCATCCTTGGCGTAGCTCGTCGCGGTGTCTGCGGCATCGCGCACGGCGTCCTTGGCCTGGCCGTAGAGATTCTGCACCGTGCCCGCAGCCTCGCGCGCCTTGCCCGATGCCTGTGTCTTGGCATCGCCTGCCATGTCTCCGATCGCGCCCTCCGCGCGCCCGGCAAATTCCTTGGCCGATCCAACAATCCGATCCGTGTCCATGATGCTCCTCCTCGGGGGTCAGCCCAAGTAACCGATCAGGAGCAGCGCAGTTCCAAGCGGTGACGAAAGTGTTGTCCGGACGGCTACAGAATCAGCCCGCCATCGACGACCAGCGTCTGGCCGATGATGTAGGACGACAACGGCGAGGCCAGGAACAGCGCCGCGCCCGCCATGTCGGCCGGCGTGCCCAATCGCCGCAGCGGAATGCGCGCGAGCGCGCCTTCGAGCCGCTTGGGATTATCGGTCGTCACCTTCGTCATCTTGGTGTCGACGAGCCCGGGAGCGATGCCGTTGACGCGGATGCCGTCCTCGGCCCAGGCCTCGCCCAGCGTTCGCGTCAATCCGACCGCGCCGGTCTTCGACGCGTTATAGGCGGGATTGCCCATGGTGGAATGATAGGCCGCAGTCGATGACACCATGATCAGCGCGCCCTTGGCATCCCGCAACATGGAATGAAACCGCGTCGCACAAGCCATCAGGCTCATCAGGTTGACCTCGACCACCTTGCGAAAGCCAGCCATCTCGAACTCGCCGCGGCGATAGAGCACCGCGCCCTGCGCCAGCACGAGCACGTCGAGCCTGTCGAAGGACGGCTTGAACGCCTCGATTGCACCGGGATTGCCGACGTCGAGCTGCGCGTAGGAAAGGCCCGTGAGATCGGAGCCTTCCTCCGCAGAATATTCCGCTGCGCGAGCCCGCGTGCCGCACACCGCGACCTGCGCGCCCCGCGTGCGAAAAGCCTGTGCGATGCCGTTGCCGATTCCGCTCGAGCCGCCGACGACCAGCACCTGCTTGCCTGAGAAATCGAGCTCGTTCGCCATCGCGGCCTCCCTTTTGTCTTGCTTGTTTGACCTGTCTGCGGATCGATGCCAGCCTTGTCAATCATAACAAGAACAAGCAGCGTTCCGAGGAAGCAGCATGTCAGGGTTCAAGGAGCTCAGCCGGTCCGTCAAGGGTCTGACCGTTCTCGTCACCGGCGCGGCCAGCGGCATGGGGCGCGCCACCGCGCGCGTGTTCGCCGCCGAAGGCGCCAACGTCGCCGTCACCGATTACGACGCGCAGGGCGCGCAGGCGGTAGCCGGGGAGATCGCCGCGCGCGGTGACGCAGGAAAAGCGTGGAAGCTCGACGTTGCCGACGGCGGCGAGATCAAGCGCGTGGTGAACGAGGTCGCCGCGCATTTCGGCGGGCTCGACATCGTCGTCAATAACGCCGGCATCTCCGTCCGCGTCGCGATCGACGACGAGAGCTATGAGGATGCCTGGGCCAGGGGCATTGCCGTGATGCTGACGGCGCATCCGCGCATCATCCGCGCCGCGCTGCCGCATTTGCGCAAGTCGCGATGCCCGCGCATCGTCAACATCGCCTCGACCGAGGCGCTCGGCGCCACCGCACTGCACAGCCCCTATTCGGCGGCGAAGGGCGGCGTTGCCAGCCTGACCCGCTCGCTCGCCGTGGAGCTCGGCCGCGAGGGCATCACCGTCAACTGCATCTGCCCCGGCCCGATCCGCACTGGGATCACCGACCGCATCTCCGAGGAGCACAAGACGATCTACGCCAAGCGCCGCACCGCGCTCGGCCGTTACGGCGATCCCGAGGAGGTCGCGCATATGACCTTGAGCCTGTGCCTGCCGGCCGCGTCCTTCCTCACCGGCGCGGTGATCCCGGTCGACGGCGGGCTGATGGCGC
Organism: Bradyrhizobium dasycarpum; assembly: GCF_042019905.1. NCBI lineage: Bacteria > Pseudomonadati > Pseudomonadota > Alphaproteobacteria > Hyphomicrobiales > Nitrobacteraceae > Bradyrhizobium > Bradyrhizobium dasycarpum. The sequence goes on along the minus strand of NZ_CP169574.1, from coordinate 5,924,877 downwards.
GGAACGCGTGAGTGGCTTGGATCCGTAGCCCGGATGGAGCGCAGCGCAATCCGGGGTGTCTTTCCGCGGGTGAGAATCCCGGATTACGCTGCGCTCCATCCGGGCTACGGGCAGCCATGCATAGCCAACGTTGACAACCAGGAGCGCGGGAGTAGCCTTTTCGTCGACAGAGCGGGACCAACCGCTCGCGACACGCGGGAGACAACGTCATGACGATCGCCATCCGGCAGCTGCAAAAACATTTCGTCGGCGAGGTGTCCGGCCTCGATCTGCGCAAGCCTCTCACCGAGGCCGAAGCACGCGAGGTCGAGGCCGCCATGGACAAATACGCGGTGCTGGTGTTCCACGACCAGGACATCACAGACGAGCAGCAGATGGCCTTCGCCCTGAACTTCGGTCAGCGCGAGGACGCCCGCGGCGGCAACATCACCAAGGCCGATGAATACCGCCTCACCTCGGGCCTCAACGACGTGTCCAACCTCGGCAAGGACGGCAAGCCGCTGCCGAAGGACAGCCGCGCCAATCTGTTCAATCTCGGCAATTGCCTGTGGCACTCCGACAGCTCGTTCCGCCCGATCCCGGCAAAGTTCTCGCTGCTGTCGGCGCGCGTGGTGAACCCGAAGGGCGGCAACACCGAATTCGCCGACATGCGAGCCGCCTATGACGCGCTCGACGACGAGACCAAGGCGGAGATCGAAGACCTCGTCTGCGAGCATTCGCTGATGTATTCGCGCGGATCGCTCGGCTTCACCGAATACACCGACGAGGAGAAGGAGATGTTCAAGCCGGTGCTGCAGCGGCTGGTGCGGACCCATCCCGTGCACCGTCGCAAGTCGCTCTATCTCTCATCGCATGCCGGCAAGATTGTCGGCATGAGCATGCCCGAAGGCCGGCTGCTGCTGCGCGACCTGAACGAGCACGCGACGCAGCCAGAGTTCGTCTACGTCCACAAATGGAAGCTGCATGACCTCGTGATGTGGGACAACCGCCAGACCATGCACCGCGTCCGCCGCTACGACCAGTCGCAGCCCCGCGACATGCGCCGCGCGACGGTGGCGGGAACGGAGCCGACGGTGCAGCAGCAGGCGGCGGAATAGGCGCGGCTCACACGCCGCTGTCGTCCCGGACAAGCGAAGCGCAGAGCCGGGCCCCGTAACCACGGGGAGCTGTTTGGCGAAGGCTCGTGGTCGAAAGCTCGCACCACACTCCTTGCCGGGAGTATGGGTCCCGGCTCTGCGCGCGCTTGAGGCGCGCTTGTCCGGGACGACACCGAGAGTGGGGCGCTAGCGTCTGAACAAACTACGCGTGCCCTGCCTCGTTCGAGAGCATGCCGGGATCGATACCGATCTTCTGCAACGCGCGGGTGTATTTGTCGTCGACGTCGTCGCCGAAGATCAAATCCGCATCCGCATCGCAATGCAGCCAGCCGTTGCTCTGGATCTCGGTCTCGAGCTGGCCCGGCGCCCAGCCGGCATAGCCGAGCGCGAGTATGGCGTGCTTGGGGCCGGAGCCGCTGGCGATGGCGCGCAGGATGTCGACGGTCGCCGTGAGGCAGACGCCCTCGTCGATCCGCAGCGTCGCGTTCTCGATGTAGAAATCGCTGGAATGCAGCACGAAGCCGCGGCCGGTATCGACCGGGCCGCCGCGCAACACCTTCATGCTTTCGGCATTCTCCGGCAGCTTGATGTGCTCGCCCTTCTTGATGATGCCGAGCTGCTGCAACAGCTCGGGGAAGTCGATGCTGCCGGCCGGGTGGTTCACGATGATGCCCATCGCTCCCTCCGCCGAATGGGCGCAGAGATAGATCACCGAGCGCTCGAAACGGGAATCGCCCATCACGGGCATCGCGATCAGCAGCCGACCGTCGAGATAACCGGCCGAATTGGGAAGCGCCGGACCCGCGCTGCGGGTGCTTTCGCCCGTTCTCTTTCCTGTGGGAGCCATCGGTAAAGCACTCCGGTTTCGATTCCTATCCTGATGTCGGACCTAGCCGCTGTCAAATCAAGGCCTGCCGGGATGCGATTTGGCAGCATCCATCACAAGCAATTCAATGGTTTGCCCCGGGGCGACCCTGTAAAGACGTGCCATGCTGACGAGAGTTCCCCTGCGTGCGGCGATTGGCGTCGCGACAACCCTGCTTGCGTCGTCGCTGGCCATCGCAGCCCGCGCCGACGACGCTTCGCCGTGGCAGCGCGACGGACATTCCGCGGTGCGGCTATTGGCGGGATCGCGCAGCGGCGCCGTCCTGCTCGGCGGTATCGCCTTCCAGCTCCAGCAAGGATGGAAGACCTATTGGCGTAGCCCCGGCGATTCCGGCGTTCCGCCGCGGTTCGACTTCTCGAAGTCGGACAATGTCGAGGCGGTGACGGTGATGTGGCCGGCGCCGCTGAAATTCGCCGACGGCGCCGGCGGCCATTCGATCGGCTACCGTGACCAGATCGTGCTGCCCCTGCGCATCGTCGCCAAGGCGGCCGACAAGCCCGTGACCTTGCGTGCCGAGATCAATTACGCCGTGTGCGAGAAGCTCTGCATTCCGGTCGAGGCCAAGGCCGAGCTCGGCTTCAACAGCGTCGCCTCGACCGAGGACGCCAATTTGCGCGCCGCGCTCGACACCGTGCCAAAGCCCGCCAATATCGGCGATCCCAATCCGCTCACCATCCGCGACGTCAAGCGCGACGGGCCCAAGAACGTCGTCGTCGACGTGGTCACGCCTGACAGCCGCAACGTCAATCTGTTCGTGGAAGGCCCGACGCCCGATTGGGCACTGCCGATTCCGGCGCCGGTGCAGCACGGCCCGCCCGGCGTGATGCGGTTTTCCTTCGAGCTGGACGGCCTGCCGCCGGGCGCCAAGCCGGATGGTGCGGCGCTGAAGTTCACGCTGGTCGGACCGGAGAAGGCCTACGAGTTCAATACGAACTTGGAATGAGTGCCGGTGAGCGCGAGTGAGTTGCTCGGCTCGCGCGTCACATTGCGCCGTCGTCCCGGACAAGCGCAGCGCAGATCCGGGACCCATAACCACAGGGCGTAGTTTTGCGAAGACTCGGAGTGACCAGCTCGCGTAGCGACTCCTCCCTGTGGTTATAGGTCCCTGCTTTCGCAGGGACGACACCGAGAGTGGCGCAGCAGCACGACGCCACCCAACCCAATCTTAACGAATGGTTGCTAATCCCTCGTCTGCCGCAGCATGCCGGGCGACCTGAGGGGTTTTCGAATTGGCCGTGATGGATGCAGAACCCGCAACGACCGGACCGGCCGGGCTGATCGCGCGACTGCGGGCCAGGCTGACGGGCGGGCCCAGCGAGGCCTCGCTGACGCGGCGGCTCGCCGGCACCATCTTCGTCATCCGCGTCATCAGCGCCGGGCTCGCTTATGTCTCGCAGGTGCTGCTGGCGCGCTGGATGGGCACGTCCGATTACGGCGTCTATGTCTATGTCTGGACCTGGGTGCTGCTGCTCGGCAGCATGATGGATTTCGGCATCTCGGCCTCGGCACAGAAGATCATTCCGGAATATCGCGCCAGCAACGAGCAGGCGCTGCTGCGCGGCTTTCTCTCCGGCAGTCGCTGGCTGACTTTTGCGGTGTCGACACTGGTCTCGCTCGGCCTTGCCGGCATCGTCGGGCTGCTGTCGCCCTGGATCGATCCGGCCGAGCAGCTGCCGCTCTATATCGGCTGCATGACCCTGCCTGCCTTCGTGGTTGCCAACACCCAGGACGGCATCGCGCGCTCGCACGACTGGATGCAGCTCGGCCTGATGCCGCAGTTCATCATCCGCCAGGGGCTGATCATCGCCATCACGGGCGCGGCCTTCCTGCTCGGCTATCATCTCGGCGCCGTCGCCGCGATGGTGGCGAGCGCAGGCGCGGTGTGGATCGCGATGACCGGACAGATGGTGGTGCTGAACCGCAAGCTCGCCGATCACATCGAGCCCGGTCCCAGCGCCTACGACATCCGCGGCTGGCTTGCCGTCTCGCTGCCGATCCTCCTGGTCGAGAGCTTCTATTTACTGCTGTCCTATACCGACGTGCTGGTGCTGCAACAGTTCCGTCCCTCCGACGAGGTCGGCGTCTACTTTGCGGTGGTGAAGACGCTGGCGCTGGTCTCCTTCATCCACTACGCGATGTCGGCGACGACGGCGCATCGCTTCGCCGAATACAACGCAAGCGGCGACAAGGCGCGGCTGTCGGCCTATGTGGCGCATGCGATCAACTGGACGTTCTGGCCGTCGCTGGCGGCGACCATCGTGCTGCTTGCTTTGGGCAAGCCGCTGCTCTGGTTGTTCGGGCCGCAATTCGTGGTCGGCTACGACATCATGTTCGTCGCCGCGATCGGGCTCGTGGTGCGCGCCGCGATCGGGCCGGTCGAGCGGCTGCTCAACATGCTCGGTCAGCAGAAGATCTGCGCGCTCGCTTACGCGCTGGCCTTCGTGATGAACGTCGTGCTCTGCATCGCGCTGGTACCGCGCTATGGCGGCCACGGCGCTGCCGCTGCGACCTCGATCTCCCTCACCTTCGAAACCGTGCTGTTGTTCTGGATCGTGCGGCAGCGCCTTGGCCTGCACGTGCTGGCGTTCGGGAAATAGGCGCTGCACGCCTTGATGCTCGGTGCTTTCGGGGGGAACAGCTCCGTCAGCGCACGCACGCGAACGAGGCAAAACGCCTCCGCTTTTTCAACGCGAGGCAATATTTTTCTTATTCTGCCGACGTGGTTGCGCACCAGGGGAACCTTATTCTACGTCATATTGCCTAACCGACCAGATCAACCTAAGATTATCCTAATATGTTCGATCCACTCTACGTCGCCTCTGGCTTTGGCGTCGGGCTGCTTGTCGGGATGACCGGCGTGGGCGGCGGCTCGTTGATGACGCCGCTCTTGATCCTGCTGTTCGGTGTTCATCCTTCCACGGCGGTCGGAACCGACCTGCTCTATGCCGCCGCGACCAAGGCCGGCGGCAGCGTGGTGCATGGCTGGTCGCGCAGCGTGCACTGGCCGGCGGTGCTGCGGCTCGCCAGCGGCAGCATTCCCGCGAGCGCGCTGACGCTGCTGGTGCTGTGGAAGCTCGACCTCAAGAGCGATTCCGAGCGCAGCCTGGTCAATCTGGTGCTGTGCTTCGCGCTGCTGCTGACCGCGACCTCGCTGATCTTCCGCAAGTCGATCATGGAGCGCTATCGCAGCCGGCTGGAGCGCGTCGACGATCGCACCACCGCGATCGCGACCGTCGTGACCGGCATCGTGCTCGGCGTGCTGGTCTCGATCTCGTCGGTCGGCGCCGGTGCGGTCGGCGTCACCGTGCTACTGCTGCTTTATCCGCGCCTGCCGATGGTGACCATCGTCGGCTCCGACATCGCCCATGCGGTGCCGCTGACGCTGGTCGCCGGCATGGGGCACTGGGCGCTCGGCGACGTGGATTGGGCCTTGATGGGCGTGCTGCTGATCGGCTCGCTGCCCGGCATCATCGTCGGCAGCTACAGCGCGACGCGCGTGCCCGAGACGGTATTGCGCCTGACGCTTGCCAGCGTGCTGTTCGTCGTCTCCGGCAAGATCATGTTTGCCGAGCTGAACCTGTCCTCGGCGTTGGTCACCGCACTGGCCTGGACGCATTGAGGGTCCGGCCGAACGACAGAGCCGTAGTTTCGTGGGGTGGGCAAAGCGAAGCGTGCCCACCGTTCTTTCTCAATCGCAGAGTGACCGGGCACGGCGCTGGCGCGCCTTCGCCCACCCTGCGGCTACGGCCTCGTTGCGGATCCTTACGCCGCGGTCCAGCCGCCGTCGATCGAGAGATTGGTGCCGGTGATCTGGGCGGCGTCGTCGCTGCACAGGAACAGCGCCAGCGCGGCGACCTGCTCGGAGGTGACGAATTCCTTGGTCGGCTGCGCCGCGAGCAGCACGTCGTTGATGACCTGCTCGCGCGTCAGATTGCGCGCCTTCATGGTGTCGGGAATCTGCTTCTCCACCAGCGGCGTCCAGACATAACCCGGGCTGATGCAGTTGCAGGTGATCTTGTGAGTCGCGACCTCCAGCGCCACGGTCTTGGTGAGACCGGCGATGCCGTGCTTGGCCGAGACATAGGCCGACTTGAAGGGCGAGGCCACCAGCGAGTGGGCGGACGCCGTGTTGATGATGCGGCCCCAGCCCTTCTTCTTCATGCCGGGCACTGCAGCGCGGATGCCGTGGAAGGCGGAGGACAGGTTGATCGCGATGATCTGGTCCCACTTCTCGATCGGAAACTCCTCGACCGGCGAGACGAACTGGATGCCGGCATTGTTGACGAGGATGTCGACCGAGCCGAACGTCGTCTCGCCGAGCGCGATCATCCCGGCGATCTCGGCGGGCTTGGTCATGTCGGCGGGCGAATAGATCGCCTTCACCTTGAACTCCTGTTCGATCTTGGCGCGTTCCTTCTCGATGTCCTCCGGCGTGCCGAAACCGTTGATGACGACGTTGGCGCCGGCGCCGGCGAACGCACGCGCATAAGCGAGCCCGATGCCGCTGGTGGATCCGGTCACGACGGCGTTCTTGCCTGACAGACTACCCATTTGATTCGCTCCTTTTTGCCGGGGGCGCGGAGACGTCCCCCGTGAGGTCGTAGGTCACCATGGTCTCGCCGGACTGCGGCCGCTCGAGCCAGGCCTTGTGGCGCATCGACAGGTGCACGTCGTTCACGCCGGCCTCCCAATGCTCGACCATGGCGACGTGTGAGAAATCGTAATCCTTCGACGAAGATTCGTAGTTCTTGCTGCGGTAGATGAGATGCACCACGGTGACGGTGCTTTCGCGCGACACTTTCGCGAGGAATTCGACGGACGGATCGTTCTTCAGGTAGTCCGGCAATTTGCCGATCAGGTCGCGCACGGCCTTGCGGGCGTTGTGCAACTGCTTGTTCTTGTCGGTGTTCATCCGCGTGCGGCTGGAATAGCGGATGTCCTTCTCGCGCTCGGCGGCCTCCAGCAGCGAGGTCGGCAGATCGCCGCGCGCCGAAAACAGGTCGACCTGGAAGATCAGCATGTCGCGGTCGACCTCGGCATCGAGCACGTAGTCGAGCGGGGTGTTGGAGGCGATGCCGCCGTCCCAATAATGCTCGCCGTCGATGATCACCGAGGGAAAGCCGGGCGGCAGCGCGCCGGAGGCCATGATGTGCTCCGGGCCGATCTTCTTGCCGAGCTTCTTGAGCTCGTAATTGTCGAAATATTTGAAGTTGCCGGAGGTGACGCCGACCGCGCCGACCGACAGGCGGGTCTTCAGGTCGTTGATGCGGTCGAAATCGACGAGGCGCTCCAACGTCTTCTTCAAGGGCGCCGTGTCGTAATAGCTCTGGGCTTCGGGATGCCCCGGTGGCCAGAGCGGCGCCGGCGGGACGCGCGGGACGAAGAAGCCGGGCACGCCGAAGGTGGCGATCAGCGCGGCACTGGTCGAGTTGAACAGTTCGCGGCTGTGATCGCTCTTGCCGATCGGCTTCCACGGCACCGGCGCGGAGACCATCTCCCAGAATTCCTTGAGCCGCTTGACGCGGGTCGGCCCCTCGTTGCCGGCGATGATGGCGGCGTTGACCGCGCCGATCGAGATGCCGGCGACCCATTCCGGCTCGAAGCCGGCGCCGCACAGCGCCTGATAGGCGCCCGCCTGGTAAGAGCCGAGCGCGCCGCCGCCCTGCAGGACCAGGACGCGTTGCGCATGCGCGGGGATGCTGGCGGATTCCGGGCTACGATCTGTCATCGGGGAACATTAGCAATGGCGCACCACCGTGGCGACACTCCGCGACGGCGTCAATGCATGCCGCGATCAAGTCTGGCTCATCGTTCCGTCGAGGCCAGGATCATGGTCCAGAACACCTTGTACTTGGTGCCGGGGGCATAGCTCGCCGCGATGCCCAATTTTGTGACACCGCTCTTGAGCATGTTGGCGCGGTGCGGAGGCGAGTCGCGCCAGCCGGAAAACGCTTCCGCCAGCGTATGATAGCCGGCCGAGATGTTCTCGACCGCGACGGTGGCGGGATAGCCGCCGGCGGCGAGGCGCTTGGCCAGGGGCGCGCGGACGTCATGGTCCATCTTGTTGGCGGCGGCCATGGCCTGGGATTGGGATTCCGCAAGCCGCATCAGATCGGGGTCGACCACGACCGTGCCGAGCATGTTGTTCTGGCGGTATTGCGAGATCATGATCGCGGCCGCTTGCGCATCGAGCTTGGAGCCCGGGACGGCCATGTCCGTATACATCGACGGCTGCTGGACGGGCGTCTCGTTGCCGGCACAGCCGGCGAGCAGCAAAGTGATGAGAATTGCGGCCGCAGCGCGCATGAAGGTGCCCCCGAATGAGGGGCCGTTGTTGCATATCAACAATGGCTGAAAGGTGAATTTTGAAGAAAATTTGAGCCGTCATCGCAGGGGCAGTGCGCAGCACTGAACCCGGCATCTCGCGCGACAAGCTCGGGTTTCCGGGTTCGATGCTCCGCATCGCCCCGGAATGACGGGCTTCAGCCCGCAAATATCCGGTAACGGCGTGGCTCAAGCCCGATCGTGTCGCCGGCGCGCAGTTCCTTGTCGCGGGGGGCATCGATCTCGATGGTCTTGCCGCCTGACAATGCGACCTCGGCCCGCTGCACGGGGCCGAAATTGCGGACATGCTGCACGGCGCCCTCGAAGGTGCCGCTGCCGGGCGGGCCGACAACCATGTCATGTCGCCGCACGAACAATCGCGACGCGCCAGGCACGAGCCCATCCGCCGCAAGGGCGAGCGGCCGATCGTCGAGCCTGACGACGCCGCCCTCGACCTGCACCGGCAACTCGATGGATTCGCCGATGAAGCCGTGGACGAAGGCGCTTGCCGGGCTCTCGTAGACGTCGTCGGGCGAGCCGATCTGCTCGATCCTGCCCTTGTCCATGACTACGACGCGGTTGGCGACTTCCAACGCCTCCTCCTGGTCGTGGGTGACGAAGATCGAGGTGACGTTGATCTCGTGGTGCAGCGAGCGCAGCCACCTGCGCAGCTCCTTGCGCACCTTGGCATCGAGCGCGCCGAACGGCTCGTCGAGCAGCAGGATGCGCGGCTCGATCGCGAGCGCGCGGGCGAGCGCGATGCGCTGGCGCTGGCCGCCGGAGAGCTGGCTCGGATAGCGGCCGGAAAGCCAGTCGAGCTGGACGAGGTCCAGCAACTCCTTGACGCGCGCGCGGATGGTCGCTTCGTCCTTGCGGACCCCGCGCGGCTGCACGCGCAGGCCGAAGGCGACGTTCTCGAACACCGTCATGTGGCGGAATAGTGCGTAGTGCTGGAACACGAAGCCGACATGCCGCTCGCGCGCGCCCTGCGCCAGCGCGTCCTCGCCGTTGATGAGGACTTCACCGGCGTCGGGCCAATCGAGGCCGGCAACGATCCGGAGCAGCGTGGTCTTTCCCGATCCCGACGGTCCGAGCAGCGCCACCAGCTCGCCGCTGTCCACCTTGAGGTCGACGCCGTCGAGGGCCTTGAAGCTGCCGAACGTCTTGACGAGATTTCTGACTTCAATGGTCACTTGCCTGTCCCTCGTCCAGATGGCGTTCCAGTACCGTCTTGGCGATCAGCGTAATCAGCGCCAGCATCGCGAGCAAGGAGGCAATCGCGAAGGCGGCGACGAACTGGTATTCGTTGTAGAGGATCTCGACCAGCAGCGGCATCGTGTTGGTCTCGCCGCGGATATGGCCGGAGACGACCGAGACCGCGCCGAACTCGCCCATCGCCCGCGCGTTGCAGAGCAGGACGCCATAGAGCACGCCCCATTTGATGTTGGGCAGCGTGACGCGGAAGAAGGTCTGCAGGCCCGAAGCGCCGAGGGAAATCGCGGCCTCCTCCTCCTGCGTGCCCTGCTCCTGCATCAGGGGAATCAGCGCACGCGCCACGAACGGGAAGGTCACGAAGGTGGTGGCGAGCGCGATGCCGGGCACCGCGAACAGGATCTGAATGTCGTGATCCCTCAGCCAGCTGCCGAAATAACCTTGCGCGCCGAACAGCAGCACGAAGACGAGGCCGGAGATCACCGGGCTCACCGAGAACGGCAGGTCGATCAGCGTGATCAGAAAGGTCTTGCCCGAGAAATCGAACTTGGCGATCGCCCAGGCCGCGACGAGACCGAAGACGAGGTTGAGGCCGACCGAGATCGCCGCGACGATCAACGTCAGCTTGATCGCGGCCAGCGCCTCCGGCTCGGCGAGTGCGGCGAAATAGGCGACGATCCCCTTGGAGAAAGCCTGCGCGAACACGACCACCAGCGGCAGCACAACGAAGATGGAAAGAAAGATCATCGCCAGCGCGATGATGATGATGCGCACCGGCCGCGGTTCAGTGCGGAGGTTGTCCCGCGCCGCCGTCGCATGCGCCTGTGCCCTGGCCCGGGCCTCGGCGTCGGGGCCCGAGAGAGAAACGGAAGCTGCGATCTGCATCGTCATGGTCCGTCCTCAACGCGCCGGGATCCGGCTCTGCGCCCAGCGCTGGAGCCGGTTGACGAACAGGATGATGACAAAGGACACGACGAGCATGACCACCGCGATGGCGGTCGCGTCGGCATAGCGGAACTCGGACAGGCGGATCACGATCAGGAGCGGCGCGATCTCGGAGACGTTGGGCAGGTTACCGGCAATGAAGATCACCGAGCCGTATTCGCCGACGGCGCGGGCAAAGGCGAGGGCGAGCCCGGTGAGCAGCGCCGGCGCCAGCGAGGGCAGGATCACGCGCGTGATGGTCTGCCAGCGGTTGGCCCCCAGGCTGCCCGCGGCCTCCTCGATCTCGGGATCGAGGTCCTGCAGCACCGGCTGCACCGTGCGCACCACGAAGGGGATACCGATGAAGATCATGGCGACGAAGATGCCGACCGGCGTGAACGCCACCTTGATGCCGAGCGCCGCAAGCGGCGCCCCCAGCCAGCCCCTCTCGGCGAACAGCGCGGTCAGCGCGACGCCCGCGACCGCCGTCGGCAGCGCGAAGGGCACGTCGACGATGGCGTCGAACAGCCGGCGGCCGGGAAAGCGGTAGCGCACCAGCGCCCAGACGATGATGCTGCCCATGACGAGATTGACGCAGGCCGCGGCGAAGGCGAGGCCGAAGGAGACGCGCAGGGCATTCAGGGTGCGGCGGCTGGAGAGGATATTCCAGAATTGTTCGGGACTGAGCTCGAGCGATTTCAGGAACAGCCCGGCGAGCGGAATGAGGATGATGACGGACAGCCAGGACAGCGTCAGTCCCATCGTGAGACCGAAGCCCGGCAACGTCCGGCGTCGTGCTGCGATTGCGCTCACCAGGCCCCCTGCAAAAGCCTCTTAAGACAGCATCCGATCAGTTCTTGTAAATCTGGTCAAAGATGCCGCCGTCGGCGAAATGTTCCTTCTGCGCCTTGGTCCAACCACCGAAAACGTCGTCGATCGTAAATAGTTCGAGCTTGGCGAAGGCGTTTTCATATTTCTTTGCGATCTCGGCATCGCGCGGGCGGTAGAAGTTGCGCGCGGCGATCTCCTGACCTTCCCTGGTGTACCAATATTGCAGGTACGCGTCGGCGGCGTTGCGCGTGCCCTTCCGGTCGGCGACCTTGTCGATGATGGCGACCGGCGGCTCGGCCAGGATCGACTGCGGCGGCGCTACGATCTCGAACTTGTTGGCGCCGAACTCCTTCAGCGCGAGGAACGCCTCGTTCTCCCAGGCGAGCAGCACGTCGCCGACGCCGCGCTCGACGAAGGTCACGGTGGCGCCGCGCGCGCCAGTATCCAGCACCGGCACCTGCTGGTAGAGCTTTCCGATGAAATCCTTGGCCTTGTCGGCTGAGCCATATTTCTTCTGCGCAAAACCCCAGGCCGCAAGATAATTCCAGCGCGCACCGCCCGATGTCTTCGGGTTCGGCGTGATCACGGCGACGCCCGGCTTGACCAGATCGTCCCAGTCCTTGACGGCCTTGGGATTGCCCTTGCGCACCAGGAACACGATGGTCGAGGTATAGGGTGATGAATTCTGCGGCAGCCGCTTCTGCCAGTCGGCCGCCGTAAGGCCCTTGGCCGCGATCGCATCGATGTCGTAGGCGAGCGCGAGCGTCACCACGTCGGCCTGCAAGCCGTCGATCACGGCGCGGGCCTGCGAGCCGCTGCCGCCATGCGACTGCTTGATCTCGACGCTCTTGCCGGTCTCCTTCCGATAGGCATTCGCAAATGCCTTGTTGAACTCGGCATAGAGCTCGCGGGTCGGATCGTACGACACGTTCAACAGGTTGATGTCAGCGGCGACAGCCGAGCTTGCCAAGAAACCTGTCAAGACGAGGCCTGCAGCGAGCGGAACGATACGGCGCATCATGTCCATCTCCATTCACTTCACCGACGTCGGTGTCGGCGAAGGCAGGCGAAACTCGCGGCGAAACGCGCTCAAGTCAACGAAACCGGATTTCCTTGTTCGCAGCGTGGCAGCGTGGCTGTGCTACGAAGCCTTCATCGTGTGAATGCCGCATTCTGTCTTGGCCCGGCCGCGCCAGCGACCGGCGCGCTCATCCTCACCTTCGGCCGTTCTGCTCGTGCAAGGCATACACCCGACCGACCGGAAACCGGAGGCGACCAGGGGATGACGCGGCAATTTGGCGCGGACGAAGATCGCCTCGAGTTCCTCGCGCGAGACGTTGGCGAACGGATTGAATTTCAATCGCACGCCGTCGTCCTCGACGACCGGAATGTCGGTGCGCGCATTGCCCTGGAAACGCTTGCGGCCGTTGAGCCAGGCATCAAAGGGCTTCAGCGCGCGCGCCAGCGGCTCCACCTTGCGGATCCGGCAGCAGGCGTCCGGATCGGAGAACCAGAGATCGCGGTCGGGATCCTCGCGCGACAGGGTCTCCTCGGCCGGCTTGATCGAGCGGACATCCTTCAGACCCAGCGTCGCAATCAACGTGTCACGATAGGCCAGCGTCTCCTCGAACAGCCAGCCGGTGTCGAGGAAGATCACGGGGATCGCCGGGTCGACATCCGCCATGACCTTCAGCAGCGTCGCCGATTCGGTGCCGAAGGACGACACCAGCGCCAGCTTCTCGCGCCCGACCGTCTTCAGCGCCGCGGCAACGATCTCCGCGGGCGAGGCGTCGCGCAAGGCGCGATCGAGCTCCTGCGCGGAAGGCAGCGCAGAAACGGAGAGCCGAGCGAGCTGAGAGGGAACGACGTTCACGTGCCGACACCCTCGGAATGACGCAGCTGCATGCGCCGGTGCAGTGCGGTGATGCGGCCGTCGCCGGTCGGCTGGTAGAACACCGAATAGCGCTTGGCAGTCTCCATGAAGGCCTCCGCGTCGGCCTGCTTCTTGACCTCGAAGGCGTCGAAGCCGGCGCGCAGCATGAACACGAACTGGTCGCGCAGCACTTGGCCGGTCGCACGCAGCTCGCCGCGATAATCGTAGCGCTCGCGCAGCAGGCGGGCCTGGCTGTAGGCGCGGCCGTCGCGGAAGGTCGGAAACACCAGCGCGACGGCAGCGACCTTGCCGAGATAGGGCACGAGCTCGCTGATGTCTCGGTTGTTGGGCCAGATCACCCCGACCTTGCCCGAACGGTTGAGCAGGGTGTCGGCCTCGGCCAGAAAGCGCTCGGCCGGCACCAGGATGTCGCCGCCCTCGGGCACCGGCGTGTCGACGGCGAGCTTGGCGAAGCTGTCGCCCGTGATCTTTCCGCCTTTAACGAGTGGCATAGACGCGCTCCTTGAAGGGTTCGACGCCGAGGCGCTTCACGGTGTCCATGAACAGCTCTTCGGGCCGCTCGCGCAGCGCCAGATAGGCTTCCACGATGTCCTCGACGACGTCGGCGACCTCGTCGAACTTGACGCCGGGCCCGATCAAGGTGCCGAGCGCGGCGTTCTCGTCGGCACGGCCGCCGATGGTGATCTGGTAGACTTCCTCGCCGTTCTTCTCGACGCCGAGAATGCCGATATGGCCGACATGGTGATGGCCGCAGGCATTGATGCAGCCGGAGATGTTGATGTGGAGCCGGCCGATCAGATTGGCGAGCTCGTGATTGGCGAAGCGCCGCGTCAATTCCTGCGCGATCGGGATCGAGCGCGCATTCGCCAGCGAGCAATAATCGAGCCCGGGGCAGGCGATGATGTCGGTGATCAGATTGACGTTGGGCGTCGCCAGCCCGAGCTTGTCGAGCGCCTTCCACAGCGCCGGCAGGTCGCGCTTGGCGACATGCGGCAGCGCCAGGTTCTGCTCATGACCGACGCGGATCTCGCCGAAGGAATATCTGTCGGCGAGATCGGCGAGCGCATCCATCTGCTCGGCGGTGGCATCGCCAGGAGGCCCGCCCGTCGGCTTCAGCGAGATGGTGACGATCGAGTAGCCCTGTACCTTGTGCGGGGCCACCGAGTTCTTGCGCCACGCCTCAAAATCGGGATCGGCGGCGGCCTGGCGCAGCTCGTCCGGCATATGCGGCAGCTTTTCGTAAGCCGGATAGGTGAAGCGCGAGCGGATGTCCTCGATCACCTCGTCGTCGATCTGGAGCGAGGAGTTGCGGATGTGCTGCCACTCGTCCTCGACCTCGCGGGAGAATTTTTCGATGCCGAGCTCGTGCACCAGGATCTTGATGCGCGCCTTGTAGATGTTGTCGCGCCGGCCGTACTGATTGTAGACGCGCAGGATCGCCTCGATGTAGCTGAGGACGTCGCGGCCGTGCACGAAATGCTTGATGGTCTTGGCAATGAACGGCGTGCGGCCGAGACCACCGCCGACCAGCACCTCGAAGCCGGTCTCGCCCTTCTCGTTCTTGATCAGGCGCAGGCCGATGTCGTGGATCTTGATCGCGGCGCGGTCGTGGTCCGATGCGGTGATCGCGATCTTGAACTTGCGCGGCAGGAACGAGAATTCCGGATGCAGCGTGGTGTGCTGGCGGATCAATTCCGACCAGATGCGCGGGTCCTCGATCTCGCCGGGCGCGACGCCCGCCCATTGGTCCGAGGTGACGTTGCGCATGTTGTTGCCGGAGGTCTGCATCGCATGGATACCGACCTTGGCGAGATCTTCCAGCGCGTCCGGCAATTCGGCGAGCTTGATCCAGTTGAACTGGATGTTCTGCCTTGTCGTGAAATGGCCGTAGCCGCGGTCGTATTTCCGCGCGACATGCGCCAGCGCCCGCAGCTGGTTGGTCGCCAGCGTGCCGTAGGGGATCGCCACGCGAAACATGTAGGCGTGCAATTGCAGATAGACGCCGTTCTGCAGGCGCAGGATCTTGAACTCGTCCTCGGTGAGTTCGCCGGACAGCCGCCGCTTCACCTGGTCGCGGAACTCCGAGACGCGCTCGTTGACGAGCGTGCGGTCGATTTCGTCGTAAGCATACATAAGAAGATGCCTTAAGCCTGGGCCGACTGTCCGATGGTGACGCCGGTGCGACGAATCTGTTCACGCAGATTGCCGGGTTCGATCTTGCCGTCGGCGCCGACCTGCACCGGGGCGATATAGGGGCCGATCGCGCCGACGTCATCGGCGACCGACTCCGCAAGCAACGCCTTGGCCTCGTCGGAGTTGCGCACGATCGCGGCTTCCGACAGGTCCGCGGACCAGCTCTTGGCGGCGGTGCGGTAAACCACGATGCCGTCCCAGGTGCGGTTGGCGGTCACGATCGAGGGGCCGGCGATCTTGATCTTCTTCTGTTCGAGCGGAGAGGTCATTCGGCTGCATCCAATAGGTCAGACATGATTTGGTTGGGTGTCTGGCGGCGAAGCGAACCGGCATGCCGGACCACCTCGCCGATGATGAGAATGGCCGGACCGCCGCTGGCTCGCCGCGCGAGCTCGGGAAGTTCGCGAAGCGTGCCGATCGCGCCTTGCGCATCGGGGCGCGTGACGCGGGCGAACACGCCGACCGGCGTCTCCGGCGAGCGGCCCGCAGCGAGCAGGCCCGCGCGCACGGCAGCTGCCGCGGACACGCCCATGTAGACGACGACGGTCATCCTGGTGTCGGTCAGCGCCGACCAGTCCACCGCTTCCGCGTCGCGCGCCTTGTGCGCCGTGAGGAAGGTGATGCGGGTCGCTTCATGACGGTAGGTGAGCGGCACCTCGAAATCGGCGGCGCCGCCGAGGCCTGCGGTGATGCCGGGAACGATCGAATAGGAAACGCCTGCGGCGCGCAGCGCTTCGATCTCTTCGCCGCCGCGCCCGAACACGAAGGGATCGCCGCCCTTCAGTCGCACCACCCGTTGGCCGGCTTGCGCGGCCTCGATCATGCGCTTGTTGATGGCGTCCTGGCCGATGCCGGGCTTGCCGACGCGGCGGCCGACGGCAACGCGCGTGGTGTCGCGGCGGATGCGGTCGAGAATTTCACCCGAGACCAGCTCGTCATGGAAGACGATGTCGGCGTCCTGCAACGCGCGCAGCGCCTTGATGGTGAGAAGATCGGGATCGCCGGGACCGGCGCCGACCAGCGCGACCGAGCCTTGCGGCTTGTCCGCGCGCGCGAATTCGGAAGGATCGGAAATGGCGTTGAGGGCGGCGTCGGCTTCGCTCTTGCGGCCGGCGAGCACGGCGGCACCGATCGGACCGTCGATCACCCGCTCCCAGAAGCGGCGGCGCAGTGCAAACTCGGCGATACGTTCGTTGATGGATTTGCGGAAGCCGCCGATGAACTCGGCGAGTTCGCCGATGCGCGCCGGAAGCAGCGCCTCGATCTTCTCGCGGACGCGCCGTGCCACCACCGGGGATGTGCCGCCGGTGCCGACCGCGACCACGACGTCGCCGCGATCGACGATCGCCGGAAAGATGAAGCTCGAATGCCTCGAGATCGTCCATGACGTTGACGGGGAGCCCAAGCGCCTTGGCGCGAATCGACATCGCCACCCCGACGTCGCCGGCGCCTGCGCAGACGACGGCGATGACGCCCGAGAGATCGGCAGTGAGCGGATCGCCGGTCAGGATTTCGAGACGCGCGGCGTCTTCCGCGCCGAGGCCGAGATCCTGATTGCCGTCGATCGCGTGCACACGGATGCGCGCGCCGGCCGCAGCGAGCACGCGCAGCTTGGCGCGCAAAAGCTCGCCCGCGCCGATGAGAACCACCGGACCGGCCTTGAGATCGAGGAATACCGGCAAGAACCGCATACGATACTCGCTTCCCCCACTTCCGGGGTTGACTGGAATTATTTTCTATATATGTGTCGTTTCGAGCGCGCAAAGAGAAAATTTTTTCTTCTCTTCCGCATCGCAACTATAGAATTTTCGCCTCCAAACGCAAAGTGGCAGAGATGCATCTTCTCAAGGACAATTCCGCTTCGGTCGGAGTGAGCAGCAAAGCCCCCCTCGCACGCCCGGGCTCGCAAGAATTTTCTGCCGATGTTGCGCCGAGCATGGACCATCTCGACCAGCTCGAGGCGCAGAGCATTTACATCTTCCGCGAGGCCTTCGCCCGGCTGAAGAAGATCGCGCTGCTGTGGTCGCTCGGCAAGGATTCCAACGTCATGATCTGGCTGGCGCGCAAAGCGTTCTTCGGCAAGATGCCGTTCCCGGCCCTTCATGTCGACACCGGCAAGAAGTTTCCCGAGATGTACCGCTTCCCGCGATCATTACGGCAAAGAGTGGGATCTCGATCTGCGCGTCGAGCCCTGCCCGCCCATCGATGCCGTCGATCCGACATTGCCGCCGGCCGCCCGCTCCGCCGCGCGAAAGACCGAGGGCCTCAAGATGGCGCTCGCCAAGTATGGCTTCGACGGTCTGATCGCCGGCATCCGCCGCGACGAGGAAGCGACCCGCGCCAAGGAGCGCGTGTTCTCGCCGCGCGGCCTTGAAGGCAATTGGGACGTGCGCGACCAGCCGCCGGAGTTCTGGGATCATTTCAACGCCTCGCCGCCGCAAGGCGCGCATTTGCGCATCCATCCGATCCTGCATTGGACCGAGGCCGATATCTGGGCCTACACCAAGCGTGAGAACATCCCGATCATCCCGCTCTACCTGTCGAAAGACGGCAAGCGCTACCGCTCGCTGGGCGATCAGGACATCACCAACCCCGTGAATTCGACGGCGTCGACTATCGACGAGATCCTGATCGAGCCTCGAGCAGACCAAGGTCCCGGAGCGCTCGGGGCGCGCGCTCGACCACGAGACCGAGGACGCCTTCGAGCGCCTTCGTGTCGCCGGCTATCTCTGACCCCAAGGACGCATCGCGGTCATGAACATGCTCGTCACCCCCGCTTCGCCTGCGACCCCGAACGGCACCACCCGTCCGCAAGTGCGCATCGTCATCGTCGGCCATGTCGACCACGGCAAGTCGACGCTGGTCGGCCGCCTCTTGCACGAGACCGGTAGCCTCCCCGACGGCAAGCTGGACATGCTGAAAGCCGTCAGCGCGCGGCGCGGCATGCCGTTCGAATGGTCGTTCCTGCTCGATGCGCTGCAGACCGAGCGCGACCAGGGCATCACCATCGACACCACGCAGATCCGCTTCCGCACCAATTCGCGCGACATCGTGCTGATCGACGCGCCCGGCCACGCCGAATTCCTGCGCAACATGATCACCGGCGCCTCGCAGGCCGACGGCGCGGTGCTGATCATCGACGCGCTGGAAGGGGTGCGCGACCAGACACGGCGGCACGGCTACCTGCTGCATCTGCTCGGCGTGAAGCAGGTCGCGATCGTCGTCAACAAGATGGACCGCGTCGACTTTTCCGCCGATCGCTTCAAGGAGATCAGCGACGAGATTTCCGCGCATCTGAACGGCCTCGGCGTGTCGCCCACGGCGGTGATCCCGATCTCGGCGCGCGACGGCGACGGCGTCGCCGAGCGCACCGGCCGTATCGGCTGGTACACGGGACCGACGGTGGTCGAGGCACTCGATCACCTCGAAGCCGGCGCGGGCGCTGGAAGCGCTGGCGCTGCGCCTGCCGGTGCAGGCGATCTACAAGTTCGACGACCGCCGCATCGTGGCGGGCCGCATCGAATCCGGCAGCCTCAAGGCCGGCGACGAGATCGTGATCATGCCCGCCGGCAAGATCGCCCGGATCAGGACGGTCGAGAGCTGGCCGGTGACACCGGTCACGGGGCGGCAAGGCGCCGGCCGTTCGGTCGGCATCACGCTCGACCGCGAATTGTTCATCGAGCGCGGCGACATCGTCGCGCATGCCGGCAGCGCTCCGCGCGAGACGCGGCGCTTGCGTGCGCGCATCTTCTGGCTGCACGACAAGCCGCTCGCCAAGGGCGACCAGCTGCTGGTTCGCTGCGGGCCGAAGGAAAGCCGCGCCACCGTGGTGGCGATCGAGAAGGCAGTCGATCCGGGCGAGCTCGAAAGCAGCGAGAACAAGGCGATCGGCCGCAACCATGTCGGCGAGATCGATATCTCGCTTTCGAATCCGATTGCCACCGATCCCTACACCGAGAACCCGCGCACCGGCCGGCTCGTGATCGAGGTCGCGGGGCGCATCGCCGGCGGCGGCCTGGTGCTGTCGGTCGATGCCGGCCAGCGCGCCGTGCCCGTCGACATCGTACCGGTGGAATCGGCCCTGCGTCCCGACGAACGCTCCGCGCGCTATCAGCACAATGGTGCCGTGGTCTGGCTCACCGGCCTGCCCGCTTCCGGCAAATCGACGCTCGCCAAGGCACTGGAGCGACGGCTGTTCAGCAATGGCGGCTCGCCGATCCTGCTCGACGGCGACACGCTGCGCGCCGGCCTCAACAGTGATCTCGGCTTCTCCGCTGCGGACCGCAGCGAGAACATCCGCCGCCTCGCCGAGGTCGCGACGCATCTGGCGCGCAATGGCCACATCGCCATCGTCGCCGCCGTCTCGCCGGCCCGCGAGGACCGCGCGAGTGCGCGCCGCATCGCCGACACCGTCTTCCGCGAGATCCACGTCGCGACGCCGGCCGACGTATGCGAGGAGCGCGATCCCAAGGGCCATTACAAGAAGGCGCGCGCCGGCGCGCTGGCCTCGTTCACTGGCATCGGCAACGACTACGAAGCGCCGCAGGCGGCCGAGCTCGTGATCGACACCTCGACACGGACGGTCGCCGAGGCCGCCGACGAGATCGAGCGCATGCTGAAGACGACCGGCGTGCTGTTCGACGAGGCCGTGGACCTCGCCGCGAATATTTGAGCGTACGCTGCTTGTTGGCGCGCTCACTGTCACCACGAAAGACAGTGCATTCCCTCCCCCTTGCGGGGAAGGGTTAGGGAGAGGGGTTCACACGGGGACTCTCTCCATCAGAGTGAGCCGATTTCGTCGTCAATTCCAACACACCTTTTGCTTGGCTACCCCTCGCCCCCGCAAGGGGGAGGGAGCGCAGTTGCGCGCGCGGCGCCAAGCTGGGCTCAATCGTGTAGAACCAGCAACCTCCCTGACCTCGCTTGACATTTTGACAAATCCCTGGGGTCTTCTCACCGCCCCGGTTTTGGGGCTAATAGGGCCCCGAAAGCCGCCCTCGTGGGCGCATTTTGCTGCTGTCGGGTCAAAAGCAGCCAAAAAACAGCCATTTCCAACAAGAAAGCCCATCATGAAACGCGTCGACGCCCACGGATTGAAGATCGCCCCTGTTCTGTTTGATTTCATCGCCAAGGAAGCGGCCCCGAAAACGGGGATCGCACCGGATGCGTTCTGGGCCGGGGTTGCGGCCATCGTCAGGGACCTGGGGCCGAAGAACCGTGCGCTGCTGGCTTTCCGCGACACGCTGCAGGCCAAGATCGACGACTGGCATCGTGCCAATAAGGACAAGGCGTTCGACCTCGCCGCCTATACCGCCTTCCTGAAGGAGATCGGCTATCTCGTCCCGGAGCCGGCGACCCAGAAGGTCGAGACGGCCAATGTCGACGAGGAGATTGGCCGGATCTGCGGCCCGCAGCTCGTCGTGCCCCTCACCAATGCACGCTATGCGCTGAACGCGGCGAACGCACGCTGGGGCTCGCTCTATGACGCGTTCTACGGCACCGACGCGATTGCGCACGACGCTGCCGAGAGCGGCAAGGGCTACAACAAGGCGCGCGGCGACAAGGTGATCGCCAAGGCCAAGGCGTTCCTCGATAACGCCGTGCCGCTGGCGACCGGCAGCCACACCGACGTCACCGCCTACAGCGTCGTCGCGGGCCAGCTCGCGGTGAAGCTGAAGAGCGGTAATGCCACCGCGTTGAAGAACGCGGCACAGTTCGCGGGTTTCCAGGGCGATGCGGCGGCGCCGAGCGCGGTGCTGCTCGTCAACAACGGCCTGCATATCGAGGTCAAGATCGACCGCAGCAGCGCCATCGGCAAGGACGATCCGGCCGGCGTCGCCGACATGATCATGGAGGCTGCGGTCTCCACCATCCTCGACATGGAGGACTCGGTTGCCGCTGTCGATGCCGAGGACAAGGTGCTGGTCTACCGCAACACGCTGGGCCTGATGAACGGCACGCTGTCGGCCGACTTCGAGAAGGGCGGCAAGACGCTGACGCGCTCGCTCAACGCCGACCGCCTCTACAAGACGCCCGACGGCAAGGATGAGCTCAAGCTGCACGGCCGCAGCCTGCTGTTGATGCGCAATTGCGGTCACCACATGTTCACCGACGCGGTGCTGGACGAGAAGGGCCAGGAGATTCCCGAAGGCCTGCTCGATGCCGCCGTCTCCGGCCTGCTCGCCATCCACGACCTCAAGGGCAACTCCAAGGTCAAGAACAGCCGCACGGGATCTGCCTATATCGTCAAGCCGAAGATGCACGGCCCGGACGAGGTGTCGCTGACCTGCGAGCTCTTCGACCGCGTCGAGAAGATGCTGGGCCTGCCCGATAACACGCTCAAGGTCGGCATCATGGACGAGGAGCGGCGCACCACGGTCAACCTCAAGGCCTGCATCCAGCGCGCCTCCAAGCGGATCATGTTCATCAACACGGGCTTCCTCGACCGCACCGGCGATGAGATCCACACCTCGATGGAAGCGGGCCCGATGATCCGCAAGAACGAGATGAAGGCGCAGGCCTGGATCAAGTCCTATGAGGACTGGAACGTCGACATGGGCCTGACCTGCGGCCTGCCCGGCCACGCCCAGATCGGCAAGGGCATGTGGGCCGCCCCCGACAAGATGGCGGACATGCTGGCGCAGAAGCTTGGTCATCCGCAGGCCGGCGCTACCACGGCCTGGGTCCCCTCACCGACCGCGGCGACGCTGCACGCGCTGCACTACCACCAGGTCAACGTGACCGCGCGGCAAGAGGAGCTCGCCAAGGGCGGACCGCGCGCGAAGCTCTCGGACATCCTCACCATTCCGGTGTCGAAGTCGAACTGGGCGCCCGACGACGTCAAGCAGGAGATCGACAACAACTGCCAGGGCATTCTCGGTTATGTCGTGCGCTGGATCGACCAGGGCGTCGGCTGCTCCAAGGTGCCCGATATCCACGATGTCGGCCTGATGGAAGACCGCGCCACCTTGCGCATCTCCAGCCAGCATCTCGCCAACTGGCTGCACCAGGGCGTCATCACCGAGGCGCAGGTGATGGAATCGCTGAAGCGCATGGCAGTCGTCGTCGACAAGCAGAACGCCGGCGATCCGATCTACAGGCCGATGGCGCCCGCCTTCGACGGCGTCGCCTTCAAAGCCGCATGCGATCTCATCTTCAAGGGGCGCGAGCAGCCGAACGGCTACACCGAATACATCCTCACCGCGCGCCGCCGCGAGGCCAAGGCCCTTGGATAAAGGCCCTTGGATAAAAAGGCTCTTGGATAAAAAGGCGCTGGCCTGAGCACGATCAGTTGAATGACAAAAGCCCCGGCGCGAGCCGGGGCTTCTTCGTTGGGCGAAACGCCGCGGCAGGCCGCGGAACAGGCCGCGCGGCGCTTGCGTTGTCCGGCCATCAACCCACGGGAGATGGTCATGGACTGGAATCGAATCGAAGGAAACTGGAAGCAGTTCAAGGGCTCGGCCAAGGAGAAATGGGGCAAGCTCACTGACGATGACCTCAGCTTGATCGAAGGTCGCCGCGAGCAGCTCGAGGGCCGGCTCCAGGAACGCTACGGCAAGGCCAAGGACCAGGTTCGGCAGGACGTCGACGACTGGCTCAAATCGCTGCATTGAGCGCAGCACCAAAGAAGCCCCGGCTCAGGCCGGGGCTTCTTTTTTGAGGTGTAGCCCGGATGAGCGCACATCCGGGACCGTTGTTGCGCCTTCCCGGATATCGCTGCGCTCATCCGGGCTACGATACCTGGGCTAGAATACCGCGAGATATTTCAACAGGGACACGATGCCGATGATGATGACGATGACGCGCGCGATCTGCTTGGCGCGACCATCCATCGGCAGCATGTTGATGAGATAAAGGACGAGAATGACGACGAGAAAAGTGACGAGCACGCCCACCAGCATCGCGAGACCCCCTTCAGGCAAATTGCGACCACTATCCTAACGCCTGACGGTTGCGCTGGTTCCAGTACTGCAACCCATTGCAATTTCTAGAAAATACGCACTCCCCTACTCCTTCGCCACAACCGGCACCTGGCGGAATCTGGCGCGCACCGAGTCCGGCAGCGGCGAGAAGTTCATCGCGACGCCGCCGCGGCGGTCGTTGGCATTGCGGCTGGCAACCACGAGACCATCGGCGCCGGCGACGATGTCGCCTTTGCGCAGCGTCGGATCGTCCTCGACCTTGACCTGCGCCAGTCCGACGGAATCCTTGCCGTTGCAGGTGCAACCCGAGACGATCTCGTTGCGATAGCGGTAGGCATTGGGCAATTCGGAATAGGATTTTCCCTTGTCGGTGGTGGCGTCGTCGATGTTGCCGCCATAGACCAGCGAGGTCTCGGACGCCGGGCAGAAGCTCTTGCAGGATTGCGCCTTGCTCTCGGCATCATTGCCTTGCGCCGGGAAGTAGCGGCCATCGCAACCGCGCACGCAATAGGCCGTCCCGCCACCATAGGCGGCGCGCTGGCGCGGGGCTTCATAGCGCGGCATGTCGTCGTTGGGGAAGGGCATACGGATCTGGGGCGGCGGCCGCCGGAAGCCGCCGAACAGGGCCGAGAAGAAATCCTCCGCATGCGCCGAGGGTGTCTGCGCCACGCCGCCGGCAGCAATCACCAGGATTGCCAGACCGGCAGCCAGCTTGCCGTTCATACCTCTGCTCATGTCACCTCACTCAAACCCTAGTTCACGGCCGAGGACGCCGAGATATTCAGCGCGTGCCTGCCCGAAGGCAGCGTCGTCACGGCCGGACGCTTGCGCACGGGGTCGCCGTCCCTGGCCATCAGCGGCGCATTCTTCGGCAGCACCACGACCTTGGCGCCGACATTGACGCGGCCGAACAGGTCGACGACGTCCTCATTGGTCATGCGGATGCAGCCGGAGGAGACGAACTTGCCGATCGTGGAGGGATCGTTGGTGCCGTGGATGCGGTACTGGCTGGAGCCGAGATACATCGCACGCGCGCCAAGCGGGTTGCCGGGGCCGCCGGCGACGAAGCGCGGCAGATAGGGCTGACGTGCGATCATCTCGGCCGGCGGGTGCCAGTCCGGCCACTCCGCCTTGCGGCTGACGCTCTGCACGCCGGACCAGGTAAAGCCTTCGCGGCCGACGCCGACGCCATAGCGAATGGCGCGGCCGTTGCCGAGCACGTAGTAGAGATAGGTGTTGTTGGTGTCGATCACGATGGTGCCGGCGGGCTCGCTGCGGTCGAAGCCGACGATCTGCCTGCGCAGGCGATCGGGCAGCTGGGCATCTTCGTCCTCGGCTGCCTGCGGCGCCTCGTTCACGGTGCCCTGCGGGTAGCCTTGATCCTGCGCGTAGGATTGCGGCTGCATCGGGCTGTAGCCGAACGTCTGCGCGCTCGCGCCGCCGAGCGGTACCCCGAGCAGGAGGGTTGCGAAGGCGAATGCGGTGACGACGCGCGGCGACGAGCTGCGACGGACTGCAGAGAACTTTGTCATGTGCTGCCCCGTGGGATGTGTGCATCAGGGTGATGCGCTGTCCCATGAACTCCGCGGGGGCGATCCAAGTTCCGGCGCAGCGCGCGGCATCCTTGTCACAGTCAAGCGAGCGTGGCTTCACGAAGCCGCGATGGAACCGCCGTACGGCTCGCGCATTATCCGTCACCAATGGGCGCGCGGTGCGAGGCTTCCGTGCGGGAGAGAGATTGTGCGCGTCCTTCCGAGCGAGAGCTTGATTCCCGGCAACAGCGCAGGCGACCCGCTTCCCGACAGCCGTGTCGAGCTGCCGCCGGTGATCCGCCGCACGGAGTTCGTCGCCTTTGCGCTCGCCGGCCTGTTGCTGATTGCCGTCGTCACCGTGCTCTACGTCGGAAGGGCTTTCTTCCTGCCTGTTGTGATGGCCTTTGTCACCGGCACCATGCTGTCGCCCGCGGCGGGCTTCCTGGAGCGGTACAAGGTCCCGCGTGCGGTCGGTGCCGTTCTGATCGTGGTCGCCGGGACCGCAGTGGTCGCCTTCGTCGTGGCGCTGATCGCCTCGCCGGCAATCGAGTGGAGCACCCGCCTGCCGGAGCTCGGCGCGCGGCTGAAGGACAAGTTGCACGTGTTCGACCGGCCGCTTTCGCTGTGGCGAGAGACGCAAGCCATGCTCGGCGGCTCCGAAGGATTGCCGAGCATCCACATGCCGAAGGTCGAGTGGGTGCAGCCGACGCTGGAATTCCTGTCACCGACCTTCACCGAATTCCTGCTGTTCTTCGTCACCCTGATCCTGTTCATCGCCAGCTGGCGCGACCTGCGGCGCGCCATGATCATGAACTTCGGCGATCACGACGCGCGGCTTCGCACGCTCCGGATTCTCAACGAGATCGAGGAGCATCTCGGCAATTATCTGCTGACAGTGACGCTCATCAACGTCGGCGTCGGCGTCGGCACCGGTCTCATCTGCGCGTTCACCGGCATGCCCAATCCGGCCGGGCTGGGTGCGCTTGCAGCAACGCTCAACTTCATTCCGATCATCGGGCCGGTCGCGATGTTCGTCGTGCTGGTCGTGGTCGGGTTGGTTGCCTTTCCGACCATCGGCGGCGGCCTGATGGCGGCCCTGGCCTTCGCCGGTCTCACCTTTCTGGAAGGGCACTTCATAACCCCGACCATCATCGGCAGGCGGCTCGCGCTGAATGCCCTTGCAGTTCTGCTTGCGCTGGCATTCTGGACCTGGATGTGGGGTCCGATGGGCGCGTTCCTGTCGTCGCCGCTCCTGATCGTGGCGCTGATCCTCAAGGAGCACCTGTTGCCGGCGGATTCGCCGCAGCTGCCGGGGGACTGACCGGTTTCCGTGAACGGAACTTCCCCGGTGACGAAACGTTTTCCGGCTATCGCAGCCGTCAACAGTTCGGAGCTCCCGATGTCCACGACCAGTGCCGAAGCCGGGATGAAAGACTGGACCGACAAAGCCACCAGAGAACGCCTCGAAAAGGATGTAGCAGCCGTGAAAAGCGATATCGCCGCCCTGACCGACCAGATTACCGACGCGCTCAACACCTTTGCCAATTCCACCAGCAAGCAGGCCCGCCGCGGCTACCGCCAGGCGCGCGAGAATGTCGACACCGCGATGGACGACATGTCGGAGCGCGGCAGCGCGATGATGGGCGCGGCCCAGGAGGCCTATGGATCGATCGAGGAGACGCTCGAAGACGCGATCACGCAGCGGCCGCTCGCGACCGTCGGACTCGCGCTCGGGATCGGCTTCCTGATCGGAGCCGCCTGGCGCCGGTAGGACACGCGAGGGGGCATTGGAACGGCGGCGTTACGGCGCCGCCGTTGCCGGCTTGTGGACGGACTGGGCTGTTGGGGATTTGAGGAGCAAAGCCATGTTTCAGCGCATCATCGACGGGATCAGTGCATCCACCGGCACGACGGTGCGGCTGACCTCCCTGGCCGCGGGCGCGGCGTTCGCGCTGTTCATCACCACGTGCTTCCTGTGCGCGGCGGCATTCATCTCCGTGCTCAACAATTACGGTCCCGTGCAAGCCTGCCTCGCGGGGGCGGGCGTTTTCTTCCTCCTGACCCTGGCCGCAGCAGTGAGCTACTGGGCCTACAAGCGCGAGCTGCGCAAGCAAGCCCAGATCGCGGCCGAGCGCGCCGCGAAGTCGGCGGCCTCGAGCATGCTTGCGGACCCCATGCTGCTCGCCACCGGGCTCCAGATCGTTCGCGCCATCGGTGTCAAGCGGCTGTTGCCGATCCTGGCGATCGGCGGCGTTGCCCTCGGCATCCTCGCGAGCCGCGCCGCCGGCATGTCCGACGAGGTGTCAGCCGAACCGGCCGAGTAAGGACGGGACCACGTCAAGAAGATTTCGCGAAAGGCGAGCCCGCAGCAGCACTCATTCGCCTAATCTTGCGTCGTTTTGAGAGTCCGACCATCACTCACGCAAACGCTACTCGGACGGGCCGCCGGTTGCCGCTAAAAGCGTCACCCTGATTCTCAAAGCTAATTTGCTCAATGAAACCGTCCGTCCAGGCAAACCTTGCCGCATTCCGTCATGACGCCAGGTTGTATTTGACGCTCGGCATCGCCAATTTGTCGGTTTTCGTCGACCACATCCCGAACAACATCGTCAACTTGCTGACGCTGCGCAACTTCGGTTTCAGCGGCGCCGCCGACCTGTTCGTCTTCGTGGTCGGCTATGGCGTCGCGGTCATCTACGGCCGGATCGCGCTGGAGCGTGGCTATCTCGTCGCTGCAACACGCATCTTCCGTCGCGTCTGGCGGCTCTATGCGGCCTATGTCGTGCTGTTCGTGATCTACATCGCTACCATTGCCTACGTCGCCTCGCAGTCGATGGCGCCGGAAATCATCCACCAATACAACATCTCGGGAATCCTCGAGCACCCGCTGCGCATCCTGGTCCGCGGCCTCGTGCTCCAGGAGGAGCCGCTGAACCTCGATCTCCTGCAATTGATGATCCCGCTGATGGCCTTCTTTCCCTTGGCCCTGTGGGGGCTGTTGCGGTGGCCGAACGTGACGCTGGCGGCATCGGTCGCGCTGTATCTTGCCGCGCGCTGGTTCGACTGGAATTTCCGGGTCTATCCGGATCAGGAATGGACCTTCAACCCGCTGTGCTGGCAGATGCTGATGGTGCTCGGAGGCTGGTTCGCCGTGACAGGCACATCGGGGCGCACGCCACGCCACATGCCCTGGCTACGGATACTGGCCGGGAGCTATCTGGTATTCGCGATGGCCGTCACCTTGCTGCGCCATTCGCCGCAATTGTCCCATTACTTGCCGGACCTTCTCCTCGCCGGCATCCCGCCGACCGACAAGGAAAATCTCGCGCCCTATCGCGTGGTTCACTTCCTCGCACTCGCTTTCCTCGCGACCCATCTCATTCCGGCCGATCACCCCGGCCTGAGTTTGAAGCCGCTCCAGGCGGTCATCAGATGCGGCGAGGAATGGCTTGCCGTGTTCTGCGTCGGAGTGTTCCTGTCGTTTGCCGGGCATCTCATCCTGATCACCAGCGCCAATCTGGTCGCGATGCAGATCGTGGTGAGCCTCGCCGGATTCGCCGCAATGACCGCGGTGGCCTATTACGTCGCTTGGTCGAAGTGGCAGGATCTGCCCGAGGCGTTGCGGCAGGGGGCCTAGAGCCTGATCCGGAAAGTGAGCAGCAGCTTTCCGAAAAGATCATGCTTCAGCAACAACCCTAAAGCGCGATGATGGTTCATCCTGATCGCATCGCGCTTTGGCGCGATTTCCCTAGGCCGGCCGCCGCGGCTGCGCTATCCCGGAGCAAGAGCGGGTGTGCGAGGAGACCGGGCGTGGTGACGGCGAATGGCGGGGGTGACGGGGCCGACAGCGCCCCCGGCGCGGCCGGCCGCGGTCGATCGAGACCAGCAACGCCATTCTCGAAAGCGCCTATGCGCTGATGGCGTCCACCGGCCTTGCGGCCACCACCATCGACGCCGTCGCCCGCCACTCCGGCGTCTCCAAGATGACGATCTACAAATGGTGGCCGTCGCGCGAGGCGCTGCTGATCGACGCCTTTCTGCGACATGCGGCGCAGATGCTGCCGCTGCCCCCGGCGAGCTCCGGCAGCCCCGCCGCCCGCGCGCGCCGTCATGCCGCGGCCTATGCCGAGGCACTCCAGGGCGAGTTCGGCAAGGTGCAGCTCGCCGTCATCTCCGAATGCATTTCCAAGACCGGCTCCGCCGAACTTTTCTACGCCCGCTATCTGCAATTCCGTCGCGACGCGCTGGTGAAGATGATCGCGGCGGGCCAGCACGACGGCAGCATCCTGGCCGAAGGCCCGGCCGAGGATCTCTACGACGCGATCTACGGCAGCCTGTTCTACCGCTACGTCTTCGGCATCGCGCCGATCACGCCCAGCTACGCGCGCAATCTGGTCGATCTGATCTTGCGGCCGAAAGCTTAGCCGCGCGCAGGCCGCACTGGAGCCGAGATCTTGTCCGTGCGGTCGCGTTCGGTCATGTCGACCACCGTCTCCATCGGCGCGGTCAGCTCATAGACGTAGGAGACGTCGGTGAAATAGCGCTTGGCGGTGCCGCCGAGCGCCTCGGGGGCGACACGGTCGAGCAGGATCAGGCCGAAATCGGAATCGGGGCGGCGGGTCGCTTCGCTGGTGTTGAACTCCTCCCAGCGAAAATTGAAGATCTCCTCGCTCCCCTCGCCCGTCACCGTCCAATTCGCGGTGATGTGCGGGTGCTTTCCAACCAGCGACAGGCCTTCGTCGGAATGCGAGGCGAGCTCGAAGAACAGCAGCGACAGGCTCTGCGCCGCGCGCGCGCTGACCGCGATATCGGGACCGGTGACGGCGATGCGATCGGCATGCGGGATGGCACGCGCCTCGAACAAGCCTTTCAGCTTCACGCCCTGCCACTGGCTCTCGCTGAGCAGCGAGACCACGTTGGACATGGCGTGGATGCGCCCGATCAGGAGCTCGCGGGCGACGTCGATGTCCGCGCCATGGCGCAAGGTGCGCGTCACGATCGACTGGATCACCGCCAGGATGTTCTTGACCCGGTGGTTGAGCTCGTCGATCACCGCGGTCAGCCGGCGCTCGAAGCCGATTCTGACCTGGATTTCCCGACTGAGCCGCAGATTGTTGTAGGCAACATAGCCGAACAGACCACACACCATGGCAGTGATCGCAAAGCCGATGGCCGCCACGATGATCGCGGTCTGCTCGGCACGGCGCACCGAGTTGGTCTTGGCGTAATAGCCGAGCTGCCAATCGCGGCCACCGAAGCTCACCGTGCGCATCGCCGACGGTGCCGGTCCGTCCGCCACGCTGCGCGTCGAGACCACGCCTTGGTCGTTGGCGATCAGCTCGCCGCCTTCCTTGCGCGGATCCCTGAGCGCCACCGAGAACAACGACATGTCGTCGTTGGTCAACATCAGCGTGGCCAGCTCGTAGGAGAACGTGATGAAGCCGGCCGGCTCGGTCGCCCCTTCGGGAATGACGGGCGCAGCCACGATGACCCCCACGGGTCCGTTTGCGTACAACAGCGGAACCGGGTCCGAAGCCACCGACTTCCTCTCGGTCCTGGCGCGCGTCAGCATGGCGCTGCGAACCGGGTCCTGGTCGTAACTGCGGCCAGGCAGGGCCTTGGTCTCGTCACTGCGCGGCTCGAGATCCAGCAGCACGTCGATCGGCGCGGTGATATCGGCCGGATTGATCGGTTTGTCGTCAAAGCTGCGGATTTTCGGATTCGGGAAGCCGGCGCCCTTGATGGCATCCTGCGCCGCGGTCAGCTCGTCCGGCTTCAGCCGGGCGATCCAGCCGGCCACGACGAAATCCGTCTTGAAGGCGTAGATGGCCGAGCGCAGCGGCTCCAGCATGTTCGGATTGATCACGGACGGCCTGCGGAACAGGCCCGAGGCAACGCGCGCGAGCAGCTCGCGCTCGGTGAGCCGGTCCTGGACCAGGCTGGCATGAACGTCGATTGCGCGCGCGAGCGCGATCCGGTCCAGCGCCAATTCCTGGTCGTGGACGCGATAGGCTGCAAGCCCGGAGAGCAGGGCTCCAAGCAGTGCGATGAAACCGATGATAAAACCCAGCCGGACCACGCGACTACTCAGGCCAATGCAGGAGGTCGGCAATAAACAGGGAGCATATGAACGCCGCTCGAACGGCCGTGTGCCGAAACAGGATGGACTCCAGTGGCGCAGATAATGAAGGAGGAGACATCGGTACGCAACGTAGGTCGCCTGAAAAGCTTAATCCGTCCGGCCGATGGTCCGGCCATGACGAACTGCCCGGGCGCCGGAGGTAGTCAATCGCCGTGTCCGAAATTTGTTCCGTCGTTGCGGCTCGACGGCGAGGTTAACGGCGAAATAAGCGTGCGCCAAGTGGTCGCGCCGTCAGCCAGCCCGTTTCAAGCCGCCTTTGGCCTCGATGAAGCCGACGATGCGCCTCGAGCCCCTGGCTCTTCTTCAGGTTGGTCATGACGAAAGGACGCTCGCCGCGCATGCGCCTGGCGTCCGTGTCCATCTTCTCCAGGGAGGCGCCGACATGGGGGGCGAGGTCGATCTTGTTGATGACCAGAAGATCGGACCGGGTGATGCCGGGGCCGCCCTTGGAGGGGATCTTGTCCCCGGCGGCGACGTCGATCACGTAGATGGTGAGGTCGGCGAGCTCCGGGGAAAAGGTGGCAGCGAGATTGTCGCCGCCGGACTCGATCAGAACGAGATCGAGTCCGGGAAATTTGGCGCGCATGTCCGCGACAGCAGCCAGATTCATCGAGGCATCCTCGCGGATCGCGGTGTGCGGACAGCCGCCGGTCTCGACGCCGGCGATGCGGTCCGGCGTCAGCGAGCCCGAGCGCACCAGGAATTCCGCATCCCATTTGGTGTAGATGTCATTGGTGATGGCGGCGATGTCGTAGCGCTCGCGCATGGCCTTGCAGAGCAGGTCCATCAGCTGGGTCTTGCCCGATCCGACTGGACCGCCGACGCCGACACGCAAGGGGCCGTGAGATTTCGACATGCAACTCGCTCTCTCTCGAAGGGTTAAAGGCGCGGCGCGCTCACGACCGGAACAGCCGCGTATATTGTGTCTCGTGCCGCAAGCTGGCGAGATCCGCGCGGAAGGTCGCGCTGCCGAGGTCGTCCAAGGTCGCGTTCAGCGCGCGATTCGCAGTCGCGGCCACGGCGGCTTCCAGCCTCACCAGCACGCGCTGGCTGTCGGTCTGGCCGAGCGGAACGAGCCGGCTGGCCGCAGAAATCCAGTTCGAGACCAACGCATGCAGGAACGCATGCAGCGTCGGCGCCAGCGGCACGCCGTGCTGAGCTGCGACGACGCCGACGGCGACAGGATAGACCATCGGCGTGCGGCATGCCGCAACCATGGCATCCAGCCCGTCGGCATCCCACGCGGCGCGGGCGATGTCGATGAAGGCACGGCCTTGCGAGCTCGTCTCCAGCTGCCGCTCACGCGAGGGCACGAAGGCTGCGGCCAGCTCGGCGATGTCGTTCAAAGCGGCCTTCTCATCCGCCTCCGCGGCGCGATAGGCGTGGACCAGAAACGTCGCGTCGCAAAAGCCGGAGCCGTCACCGAGCATCGCATCGAGCCAGTCGGCCAACGTTGCCGTGTCGACGATGTCGCCCGCCTCCACCGCCCATTCGATGCCGCTGGAATAGGAGAAGCCGCCGACCGGGAATGCCGGCGACAGCCAGGTCATCAGCCGATACAGCGCCGCCGCCTCGCTCTCGTCGAGGCCACCGGCGCTGATCGGCTCATTTGTGGTCATGAGCATGCTTGTGGCCGTGGTGTTCAGGGTGGTCGCAATGCTCGTCGTGGTGATGGTGGTGGTCGTGACCGTGGTCATGTGAGGCATGACCATGGTGGTCGTGGTGATCATGGCCGTGGTGATCATGGTGATCGTGGCCATGATCATGATGATGGCCGTGATCGTGATGCGCGTGGTCGTCGCGACCATGGGCGTGACCGGCATCTGCGTAGGCGCCGCCTTCGGGGTCGAACGGCGCTTCGATCTCGATCACGCGCGCGCCGAGGCCCTTCACCATGGCCTCGATGACGTGATCCCGGCGAATGCGCAAGGCTTTCGCCATGATCTGGGTCGGCAGATGGCGGTTGCCCAGATGCCAGCCGACACGAATGAGGTGATGCGGATCGCGGCCGCGGATTTCCAGCAGCGGTTCCGGCGCCGCGACCACCTCGACCAGGCGGCCGTCCTCGAGCACCAGCGCATCGCCGCCGCGGAGCGCTGTGGCGTGCTCGAGGTCGAGCAGGAATTCGAGCCCCCGCGTGCCCGTCATCGCCATGCGGCGGCGGTGCCGATCGTCGAAATCGAGCACGACCGTGTCCGCCGGCGCTTCCGTGAAGCGGTGCTGTCCCCTAACCTGCGTCGCCCGGATCATGCTCTACCTCGTTACCGTGTCTCGACCTTCTCGGGCGTGATCACCTCGATCTTCGGCGGCGCCGTGAAGCACTTCACCGCGACGCGGCCGAACGTCTTCATATGCTCCATGCCACGATGCGGCACCAGCGCCTCGGCGTTCTCCCACTGCTCGACGAACACCATCTTGGCAGGATCGGTGACGCTCTCGTGCAGATCGTAGGCGATATTGCCGGGCTCCTTCCGCGTCTCCTTGATGCAGGCGGTGGCCGCTGCAATGAATTCGGCGCGCGTTTCGGGCTTGATGGTCAGGGTGGCGACGACGTAGATCACGAGAAATCCTCCCGGCTTTTCTTCTAGGGTTCAATACCGGGCGGACATTAGACCAGGCGGGACCGAACGCAAAACCGCAAAAAGCCCTCCCCGGACACCCGCCGGGGACATGCGTCGAGGCGCTATTTCAGTACATGAAATAACGCTGCGCCATGGGCAGCACCTCGGCGGGTGCACAGGTGAGCAGCTCGCCATCGGCGCGCACCTCGTAGGTCTCCGGATCGACCTCGATGTCGGGCGTGGCGTCGTTGTGGATCATGCTCTTTTTCGAGATCCTGCCGCGGGTGTTCTGGACGGCATAGAGCTTCTTCTCGATGCCGAGCTTTCGCGCCAGACCAACGGTGATCGCGGCTTTCGAGGTGAATACCACCGACGATGCCGTGCGCGCCTTGCCGAAGGCGCCGAACATCGGCTGGTAGTGCACCGGCTGCGGCGTCGGGATCGAGGCATTGGGATCACCCATGGGCGCCGCGACGATCGTGCCGCCCTTGACGATACAGTCCGGCTTGACGCCGAAGAAGGCCGGCGACCACAGCACGAGGTCGGCGAGCTTGCCCTTCTCCACCGAGCCGATCAGTTTCGACACGCCATGGGCGATCGCCGGATTGATCGTGTATTTGGCGATGTAGCGCTTGACGCGGAAATTGTCGTTGTCCTTGCCCTTGTCCTGCGGCAGAGAGCCACGCTGCTTCTTCATCTTGTCGGCGGTCTGCCAGGTCCGGATGATGACCTCGCCGAGGCGGCCCATCGCCTGCGAGTCCGAGGACATCATCGAGAGCGCGCCGAGATCGTGCAGGATGTCCTCCGCGGCGATGGTCTCTTTCCGGATGCGGCTTTCAGCGAAGGCCAGATCTTCCGCGATCGAAGGGTCGAGGTGGTGGCACACCATCAGCATGTCCAGATGCTCGTCGATGGTGTTGCGGGTGAAGGGCCGCGTCGGGTTGGTCGAGGACGGCAGCACATTCTTGAGGCCGGCGACCTTGATGATATCAGGCGCGTGACCGCCGCCGGCGCCTTCGGTGTGGAAGGCGTGGATGGTGCGGCCCTTGAAGGCCTTGATGGTGTCCTCGACGAAGCCGGACTCGTTCAGCGTGTCGGTGTGGATCATCACCTGGATGTCGTGCGCGTCGGCAACCGACAGGCAATTGTCGATCGCAGCCGGCGTCGTGCCCCAATCCTCGTGCAGCTTGAGCGCGCAGGCGCCGGCCTTGATCATCTCGACCAGGGCTGCGGGCCGCGAGGCGTTGCCCTTGCCGGAGATGCCGAGATTGACCGGGAAGGCGTCGAACGACTGGATCATCCGTGCGATATGCCACGGTCCCGGCGTGCAGGTGGTGGCGAAGGTGCCGTGCGAGGGACCGGTGCCGCCGCCCAGCATCGAGGTGACGCCACTCATCAGCGCGTGTTCGATCTGCTGCGGACAGATGAAATGGATGTGGCTGTCGAAGCCGCCGGCGGTGAGGATCTTTCCTTCGCCCGCGATCACGTCGGTGCCGGGACCGATGATGATGGTGACGCCGGGCTGGATGTCGGGATTGCCGGCCTTGCCGATGCCTGCGATCAGGCCGTCCTTGATGGCGACGTCGGCTTTGACGATGCCCCAATGGTCGACGATCAGCGCATTGGTGATGACGGTATCGGCCGCGCCCTGCTTGTTGGTGACCTGCGACTGCCCCATGCCGTCGCGGATCACCTTGCCGCCGCCGAATTTCACCTCCTCGCCATAGGTGGTGAAATCCTTCTCGACCTCGATGATGAGGTCGGTGTCGGCGAGCCGCACCCTGTCGCCGGTGGTCGGGCCGAACATGTCGGCATAGACGGAACGCTTCATCTTGACGGACATCACGAGCCCCGCTTGCGTTGGAATGTTTGGGTGGTCACAGCAACGCTCTTGCTGCTTTGACGGCATCATCGAATCTTTCGTCGAGCCACGCATTGCCCCCGCGGCAACCCGCCGCGACTTGCGTGGCCCATTCGATGTAGTCGGCGAGATCGTCGCGCTCCGCGGCACTCGGATCGGAATGGATCCGCGCGCCAATATTGCTGATCTTATCGGCAATCTTGATCAACTTGGCGCCGGGCGATTTCTTCGGTGCCTCGAGCACCTGAAGCCGCCGCCGCTCGGCCTTGGGCAGGTTCATGTCATCGGTGCATTCGGCGACGAGCGATGCGACACGCTCGGAGAATCGCTGCGCAAGCTCCTTGCGCGTGGTGTCGGTGTCTTCGATCGTATCATGCAGCCAGCCGGCCGCGACCAGCTCGGCATCGGCGCCGTCGGTCGCGGTCGCCAACAGGTTCGCGACCTCCGCGAGATGATTGATGTAAGGCTCGTTGCCGCGGCCCTTGCGCGCCATGCCGTTGTGGCGCTGCGCGGCCAGCTCGGCGGCTTCGGAGACGAGGCGGATCGGGGATAGCATGCTCATGCCACCGTCGAGTC
Source organism: Bradyrhizobium dasycarpum (assembly GCF_042019905.1). Taxonomy (NCBI): domain Bacteria; kingdom Pseudomonadati; phylum Pseudomonadota; class Alphaproteobacteria; order Hyphomicrobiales; family Nitrobacteraceae; genus Bradyrhizobium; species Bradyrhizobium dasycarpum. Next base: position 5,888,922 of record NZ_CP169574.1, on the reverse strand, counting down.
ATCGGAGGCACCGCTCTCTCCGTTCCCTCCCCCCTTGCGGGGGAGGGTCAGGGAGGGGGTGCTCCGGGCTCCGCTGCCTGAAGGATGGCAAGAGCCACGCCCTCCAGGTTCTTCATGACGTCGTCATTGGTGAAGCGAAGCACGCGATAGCCGCGGGATCCGAACCATTGGTCGCGCCGCTCGTCATGCTGGATACGTTCTTCGAAGTCGTGGCTTTCACCGTCGATTTCAACGATGAGTCTGCAGGAATGTGCGACGAAATCGGCGAGGTAGTTGCCCATGGGAGCTTGCCGGCGAAAGCCGAGGCGAGCCAAACGATGGGCTTTGAGATGGCGCCACAGCAGCGTCTCTGCACGCGTCATCGCGCGCCGCAATTCGCAAGCGCGGGTTCTTTGCAATTGAGAGACCTCGTCGTGTGGCATACCCCCCTCCCCGGCCCTCCCCCGCAAGGGGGAGGGAGCGAGACAGCTGTGCTCACCTCACTGCAGATCACGGCACTCATCTCAGCTTACGATCACAGCTTTTCCATGACGTCCCCGCGGAAGCCGTAGATCGTCTTCTTGCCCGCCAAGGCGACGAGTTGCACGTCGCGGGTCTGGCCGGGCTCGAAGCGGACGGCGGTGCCGGCGGCGATGTCGAGGCGCATGCCGCGGGCTTTCTTCCGGTCGAACTTCAACGCGGGATTGGTTTCGAAGAAATGGTAGTGCGAGCCGACCTGGATCGGGCGGTCGCCGGTGTTGGCCACCGTCAGCGTCACGGTCTTGCGGCCGGCATTGAGCTCGATCTCGCCGTCCTGGATGAAGAGTTCGCCGGGGATCATGTCTGTCTTCCTCTGTCATTCCGGGGCTCGCGCAGCGAGAACCCGGAATCTCGATCAACAATCTCGGGATTCCGGGCTCGCCCTGCCGGCGCCCCGGAATGACGAATTCAGATTACCGGATCGGCTCGTGCACGGTGACGAGCTTGGTGCCGTCAGGAAACGTCGCCTCGACCTGGATGTCGTGGATCATCTCGGGAATTCCCGGCATCACCTGGTCGCGGGTCAAGACCTGCGCGCCGGATTGCATCAGTTCGGCGACGGTGCGGCCGTCGCGCGCCCCTTCCAGGATGAAGTCGGAGATGATGGCGATCGCCTCGGGATGGTTGAGCTTGACGCCGCGATCCAGCCGCCGGCGGGCCACGATCGCCGCCATCGAGATCAGAAGCTTGTCCTTTTCGCGGGGAGACAGGTTCATGCAGAATCTCTTCCGTTCAACTCGTCAGTTCAGCATTCAATTCAGCCAGAGCCGCGGCAGGGCCGCGCCGGTGCGCCCCAGCACTGCCATCATGTCGGCGCGCAAGGCCACCGCATCTTGGGCACAGAACCGCGCCATTGCAAAGCCATTCCAGGCCGAGATTCCGACCTCGCCGGCGAAGGATTCCGACGCTTCGCGGATGCGCTCGACCAGGGCCTCGTCGCCGGGCACGATCAGGGCGGTGCCGATCGCGGCGCCGCCTTTGGCAATGGCCGATCGCGCGAGCTTTGCGCCGATGTTGCCGTCGAGCCGGACGGTCTCGGCGAATACCAGCCTGCCGCCATGCCTCAGCCGCCAGCGGTCGACGAACTCGCCCTGCTCCATCCGCTCGCCCATGGCGGTGCGGCCGAACACGACGATCTCGCAGAGCAGGAGCGAGGCAGCCTCGTCGAGCGCGATGTCGAAACGGCGCTGCACCCGGGCGCGGTCGAACAGGATGGTTTCCTGCGGCAGCCAGGACAGATGCGCCCCCGCGCCGATCTGCAAAGCGATATTGAGCTGCGCTGCCGGCCCCGGTGCGCGATAGACCTTTTCGGCGGCCGCCGTCGTCAGCGTCAGGCGCGAGCCTCGGCCCGCCGTGACGTCGATATCGAAACTGTCGCCGCCTGCAACGCCGCCGGCCGTGTTGACGAACACGCCGGACAGGCCCTGATCTTCCGGCGAGGGAAAGCGGACGCGGAGCGAGCCGGATTCATGCAAGGCGCCGCGCCGCGTCACGCCCTCGCGGCCGTGCACGTCGAAGCGCACGGCGCCGCGGGCGCGGTTGGCCTCGAACACAGAAGATGTCGTCAAAGTGTCGCTGCGCATCCGTCTCCCCAGCCGGTCGCGGCAGATAGTCTACAGCGCCATCTGGCGGCTGATCTCGCTCGCGTCGAGGTTGGCGCGGTCGCAGGTGAACTTCACCGCGCCGCGATCCATCACCGCGAAACTGTCGCCGAGTTCGCAGGCAAAGTCGAGATATTGTTCGACCAGCACGATGGCGATGTTGCCGAGGTTGCGCAGGTACGAGATGGCGCGGCCGATGTCCTTGATGATCGAGGGCTGGATGCCCTCGGTGGGCTCGTCCAGCAGCAGCAGCTTCGGCCGCATCACCAGCGCGCGGCCGATCGCGAGCTGCTGCTGCTGGCCGCCGGAGAGGTCGCCGCCGCGCCGGCCCAGCATGGATTGCAGCACCGGAAACAGCGAGAACACGTCGTCCGGAATGTGCTTGTCCTCGCGCTTGAGCGGGCCGAAGCCGGTCTTGAGGTTCTCCTCGACCGTCAGCAGCGGGAAGATCTCGCGGCCCTGCGGCACGAAGCCGATGCCCTTGCGGGCGCGCTCATAGGGCTTCAGGCCGGTGATGTCACTGCCGTCGAGCATGATGGCGCCCGAGGCGATCGGATATTGGCCGACCATCGCCCGCAGCAGCGAGGTCTTGCCGACGCCGTTGCGGCCGAGCACGCAGGTGACCTTGCCCGGCTCGGCCGAGATCGAGACGCCGCGCAACGCCTGGGCGGCGCCGTAGAACAGGTTGATGTTCTTGACCTCAAGCATCGCTCAGCGCCCCAGATAAACTTCGATGACCCGCTCGTTGGACGAGACCTGGTCGATGGTTCCTTCCGCCAGCACCGTGCCCTCGTGCAGGCAGGTGACCTTGACGCCAAGCTCGCGCACGAAGGTCATGTCGTGCTCGACCACCATCACGGTGTGGGTCTTGTTGATCTCCTTCAGCAGCTCGGCGGTGAGATGCGTCTCGACGTCGGTCATCCCCGCGACGGGCTCGTCGACGAGCAGCAGCTTGGGATCCTGCGCCAGCAGCATGCCGATCTCCAGCCATTGCTTCTGGCCGTGGCTGAGGCTGCCGGCAAGGCGGTTGCGGGCGTCGGTGAGGCGGATCGTCTCCAGAACCTTGTCGATGCGCTCGGACTCGGCCCTGCTGCCGCGCCAGAACAGCGTGCCCTTGACGCTGTGGTCGACGTTCAGCGCGAGCAGGAGGTTGTCCTGCACGGTCTGGCTCTCGAACACGGTCGGTTTCTGGAATTTGCGGCCGATGCCGAGCTCGGCGATGCGGGTCTCGTCGAGCCGCGTCAGATCGGTGACGCCGTCGAACAGAACCGTCCCCTCGTCAGGCTTGGTCTTGCCGGTGATGATGTCCATCATCGTGGTCTTGCCGGCGCCGTTCGGACCGATGATGGCGCGCATCTCGCCGGGCTCGAGCGTCAGCGACAGATTGTTGATGGCGTGGAAGCCGTCGAACGAGACGTGCACGCCGTCGAGATAGAGCATTGCGGACGTGGTGCGGCTGTCCATGACGTTCATGTGCGCCTACTCCGCCATCTTGGGTTCGGTGACACCGTCCTCGGCCGCGGCGCTCGCCACGGTCGCGGCGTTGCGCTTTTCCTTGGAATGATCCCACCAGGCGTTGAACGTGCCGACGATGCCCTTGGGCAGCAGCAGCGTCACCAGGATGAACAACGCGCCCAGCATGAACAGCCAATACGGCGCGAGCACGCCCGAGGTGAAGAACGTCTTGGCATAGTTGACGACGACGGCGCCGAGCGCGGCGCCGACCAGCGTGCCGCGGCCGCCGACCGCGACCCAGATCACCGCCTCGATCGAATTGCCCGGCGCGAACTCGGATGGATTGATGATACCGACCTGCGGCACGTAGAGCGCGCCGGCGACGCCGGCCATGCAGGCCGACACCGTGAACACGAACAGCTTGTAGGATTCGACCCGGTAGCCGAGGAATCGCGTGCGCGATTCCGCGTCGCGCACCGCGATCAGCACCTTGCCGAGCTTCGACGAGACGATGGCGCGGCAGATCAGGAAGCCGGCGATCAATGCCAGGCAGCTCAACGCAAACAAGGCAGCGCGCGTCCCTTCGGCCTGAACGTTGAAGCCGAGGATGTCCTTGAAGTCGGTCAGGCCGTTGTTGCCGCCGAAGCCGAAATCGTTGCGGAAGAAGGCGAGCAGCAGCGCATAGGTCATCGCCTGCGTGATGATCGACAGGTATACGCCGGTGACGCGGGAGCGGAAGGCGAGCCAGCCGAAGCAGAAGGCGAGCAGCCCCGGCACGACCAGCACCATCAGCGCCGCGAACCAGAACATGTCGAAGCCGTACCAGTACCAGGGCAGCTTCGAATAGTTCAGGAACACCATGAAATCCGGCAGGATCGGATTGCCGTAGACGCCACGGGTGCCGATCTGCCGCATCAGGTACATGCCCATCGCATAGCCGCCGAGCGCAAAGAAAGCGCCGTGGCCGAGCGATAGGATGCCGCAATAGCCCCAGATCAGGTCGATCGACAGCGCCAGGATCGCGTAGCAGACATACTTGCCCCAGAGCGCGACCAGATAGGTCGGCACCTGCAGGAACGAGCCCGCGGGCAGCAGCAGGTTGGAGAGCGGGATGAGGATGCCGCAGGCCGCGACGACGGCAAGGAAGATCGTCGCGCTGCGATCCAGCGATCGTGTCAGCATGTGAGGGGTCATGCTTCCACCGCACGGCCCTTGAGCGCGAACAGGCCGCGCGGGCGCTTTTGAATGAACAGGATGATCAGGACCAGGATGGCGATCTTGCCGAGCACGGCGCCGGCGACCGGCTCCAGGAACTTGTTGGCGATGCCGAGCGTGAAGGCGCCGACCAGCGTGCCCCAGAGATTGCCGACCCCGCCGAACACCACGACCATGAAGCTGTCGATGATGTAGCTCTGGCCGAGATTGGGGCTGACATTGTCGATCTGCGACAGCGCCACCCCGGCGATACCGGCAATGCCCGAACCGAGACCGAAGGTCAGAGCGTCGACGCGCGAGGTCGCGATGCCCATCGAGGCCGCCATGCGGCGGTTCTGCGTCACCGCGCGCATCTCGAGGCCCAGCGCGGTGTAGCGCAGCATCGCGAGCAGGATCGCGAACACGGCAAGCGTAAAGAGCAGGATCCAGAGCCGGTTATAGGTGATGGTGATCTGGCCGAGCTCGAACGCACCGCTCATCCAGGAGGGATTGCCGACCTCGCGGTTGGTCGGGCCGAACATGGTGCGCACCGCCTGCTGCAGCACCAGCGAGAGGCCCCAGGTCGCAAGCAGCGTCTCCAGCGGACGACCGTAGAGGAAGCGGATGATGCTGCGCTCGATCAAGACGCCGATCGCGCCGGCGACGAGGAAGGCGAGCGGCACGGCGATCAGCAGCGAATAGTCGAACAGGCCGGGATAGCGGGTGCGGATCACCTCCTGCACCACGAAGGTGGTGTAGGCCCCGAGCATCACCATCTCGCCATGCGCCATGTTGATCACGCCCATCACGCCGAAGGTGATCGCGAGCCCGATCGCGGCGAGCAGCAACACCGAGCCGAGCGAGAGGCCGTACCAGGCGTTCTGCACCATGGACCAGACCGCGAGCGAACTCTGGATCGAGCCGATCGCGCTCGCGGCCGCCTTGGTCACCGAGGCCGGCTGGTCGCCCATGCCGGTGAGCAGCGCCATCGCGTCCTGGTCGCCGCGCGCCTTGAGCGTGGCCACGGCCTCGAGCTTCTCGACCTCGGTCGCATCGGACTTGAACAGCAGGATGGCGGCGCGAGCCTCGCCGAGGGCCGTCTTGACCGCTCTGTTGCCTTCCTTGGCGAGCGCGGCATCGACCGCATCGAGCGCCGTCTCCTCATGCGACTTGAAGACCGATTGCGCGGCCTGCAGGCGCGTTCCGACATCCGGCGATTGCAGCGTCAGGCCGCCGAGCGCGGCATCGACGCTGCGGCGCAGACGATTGTTGAGGCGCACCGCGCTCGCGCTATCGGGAACGCTGGCCACCGCCTCGCCGGTCGCGGCGTCGATCGACTTGCCGTCGGTGCCGGTGACGTAAACCTTCTTGCTGTCCGGATCGGCCATCAACCGGCCGTCCTGGAGCGCGCTGATGATGGGGAAGGCCAGCTTGTTGCCGCTGCTCGCAACTGCGCCGATCGCCTCTTCCGTGTCGGAGAAATCGTCATTGGCGAATTTGGCGACTCCGTCCTCGAACGGACCGGCGAAGGCCGGCAGCGCAAACGCGATCAGCAACAACGAGAGCGCAAGCGAGCAGAGGCGCGCGGACAAATAGGCTGGCACTGTGAATGACCCCGGCGGAAATGGGTGGAGAAGGCGGCGGGATCGCCGCCTTCTCCGGTCGTGCAATGCAATGTCAGATCCGGATCAGGAGCCGGAACCGAGGCACTTGTTGGTCTTGGTGTTGAAGTTGCCGCACTTCTTGCCGACCCAGTCGCCGACCAGGTCCTTGGAGCCGTCGAGCTCCTTCGACCAGGCATCGCCCGCGACGAGGCCGGGAGTCTTCCAGACCACGTCGAACTGGCCGTTGCCCTTGATCTCGCCGATGAACACCGGCTTGGTGATGTGGTGGTTCGGCAGCATCTTCGACACGCCGCCGGTCAGGTTCGGCGCTTCGATGCCGGGAAGCGCGTCGATCACCTTGTCCGGATCGGTCGACTTCACCTTCTCGACCGCCTTCACCCACATGGCGAAGCCGATCACATGCGCTTCCATCGGATCGTTGGTCACGCGCTTCGGATTCTTGGTGTAGGCCTGCCAGTCCTTGATGAACTTCTCGTTCGATCCGTCCTTGGTCTTGATCGACTGGAAGTAGTTCCAGGCGGCGAGATGGCCGACCAGCGGCTTGGTGTCGATGCCGGCGAGCTCTTCCTCACCGACCGAGAACGCCACCACCGGGATGTCCTTCGCCTTGATGCCCTGGTTGCCGAGCTCCTTGTAGAAGGGAACGTTGGCATCGCCGTTGATGGTCGAGACCACCGCGGTCTTCTTGCCGGCCGAGCCGAACTTCTTGATGTCGGCCACGATCGTCTGCCAGTCGGAGTGACCGAACGGCGTGTAGTTGATCATGATGTCGTCCTGGGCGACACCCTTGGACTTGAGATAGGCTTCCAGGATCTTGTTGGTGGTGCGCGGATAGACGTAGTCGGTGCCCGCGAGCACCCAGCGCTTCACCTTCTCTTCCTTCATCAGATAGTCGACGGCGGGGATCGCCTGCTGGTTCGGCGCCGCACCCGTGTAGAACACGTTGCGCTCGCTCTCCTCACCCTCGTACTGCACGGGGTAGAACAGGATGTTGTTCAGCTCCTTGAAGACCGGGAGCACCGACTTGCGCGAGACCGAGGTCCAGCAGCCGAACACGACCGCGACCTTGTCCTTGGTGATCAACTCGCGCGCCTTCTCGGCGAACAGCGGCCAGTTCGACGCGGGGTCGACGACGACGGCTTCGAGCTTCTTGCCGAGAACGCCGCCCTTCTTGTTCTGCTCGTCGATCAGGAAGAGGATGGTGTCCTTCAGCGTGGTTTCGCTGATCGCCATGGTGCCGGACAGAGAGTGCAGCACGCCGACCTTGATGGTGTCGTCCGCGGCCTTCGCGCCAGTCAATGAAGCCAGACCGAGCATCAGTCCGGCGGTCGCGGCGAGCACGCCGCGGCGGCTAAATGATGCCGCTATATCGTGAGTAGATTTGCTAAGCATGAGTGTCTCATCTCCCTGACGCAGACGTGAAAAACGCTGCGAAACGGCCCCACGGCCGCCTGCGATTAATGGATTCGCAAGAACCATGCCATGGGCTGAACACCGACCAATTAATTGATTTTGCTATGAAAAATTCGAGAAAACGGAGTCTGACGACGAGCGAACCGCTTAAATCTTGGGCAACTGAAATGTATGCCAAAGCGGCAGGCTGGTCATTTTTTAAGCAAATTCCCCCGCCTGGCTAAATTTCCGGCATAACTATTTCTGCACTGCAATCGCCATTTCGCGCCAGCCTGCCTTGAAAGCGCCCCTTGGATGTTCCATATGAGCAGCCGAGACCTCTTGCGAATCAAGAGGTCGTTGCGAGCCGCGTGTTCTTAAGCCCCTCCGGGCGTCTGGCTTGCCCCATATCTCCCAAGCCATCCGACACCCTAAACACGCAGGTGTCTTCTCGACACCCTTTTGCGCGCGCCGCGCCGAATGCGCCGGGCGCCCGCTTTTGACATGGAAAGAACCCACCTTTTGACTTCGTTTCAGGATTTCGGCCTCGCCGAACCGATCGCGCGTGCTCTCGCCGAAGAGAACTACGTCACTCCCACCCCCATCCAGGCCCAGACCATCCCGATCGCGCTGACCGGGCGCGACGTCGTCGGCATCGCCCAGACCGGCACCGGCAAGACCGCCTCGTTCGCGCTGCCGATCCTGCACCGCCTGCTCGAGCATCGCATCAAGCCGCAGCCCAAGACCTGCCGGGTGCTGGTGCTGTCGCCCACCCGCGAACTGTCCGGCCAGATCCTCGACAGCTTCAACGCCTATGGCCGCCACCTGCGCCTCGCCTCGACGCTGGCCATCGGCGGCGTGCCGATGGGCCGCCAGGTCCGCGCCCTGATGCAGGGCGTCGATGTGCTGGTCGCCACCCCCGGGCGCCTGCTCGACCTCGTGCAGAGCAACGGATTGAAGCTTTCGAACGTCGAGTTCCTCGTGCTGGACGAGGCCGACCGCATGCTCGACATGGGCTTCATCAACGATATCCGCAAAATCGTCGCCAAGCTGCCGATCAAGCGGCAGACGCTGTTCTTCTCGGCCACCATGCCGAAGGACATCGCCGAGCTCGCCGACGCCATGCTGCGCGACCCCGCACGCGTCGCGGTGACCCCGGTGTCCTCGACCGCCGAGCGGATCAACCAGCGCATCGTCCAGGTCGACTTCTCCGCCAAACCGGCGTTCCTGACCAAGCTTCTGAAGGATGAGCCGGTCAACCGCGCACTGGTCTTCACCCGCACCAAGCACGGCGCCGACAAGGTGGTGAAGTCGCCTCGAGAAGGCCGGCATCCCTGCCAGCGCCATCCACGGCAACAAGTCGCAGAACCATCGCGAGCGCACGCTGGCCCAGTTCCGCTCGGGCGAGATCCGCACCCTGGTCGCCACCGACATCGCCGCCCGCGGCATCGACGTCGACGGCATCAGCCACGTCATCAATTTCGACCTGCCCAACGTGCCGGAAACCTATGTCCACCGCATCGGCCGCACCGCGCGCGCCGGCGCCGAGGGCACCGCGATCTCGCTGGTGGCCGGCGGCGAGGAGCTCAGCTATCTCCGCGACATCGAGCGGCTGATCCGCGTGGCGTTGCCGCGCGAAGACCACCGCACCGATGCCGGTCGCCGCGACGCCGGTCCTCCCCCGCCGCAGCAACGGCAGGGCCGACCGGGTGGCCGCCCGGGCCAGCGTCAGCAGGGCGCCCGGCACGGCGACGGACGGCGTGGCGACGAACGGCATGCTGACGGACGTCATCACAGCGCCGGCAGGCCGGCCGACGCACGGTCCGGCGAAGGACGTCATGGCGAGGGCAGACCTGTTGATGGCAGGCCGGGAGAAGGCCACAAGGCCTCCAAGGGGTCTCGCCGCGGCCGTGGTCCTGGTGGTAGGATGAACTCCTCACCCGCCGATCGGTCGGAACAGCGTCCAGCGCATAGCGCCGGCAAGCCTGATGGAATACAAGGCGTTGCCTTTTTGCGTCGCGAGAGCCGCCCCAACGGCCGACCGAACCGCAATCCTCATTCGAACTAACAGTCTACGACTGGAGACACCCACATGGCTAAGGAAGAGCTGATCCAGTTCGAAGGACTGGTCACCGAAATCCTCCCCGACGCCCGCTACCGCGTGCAGCTCGACGCCGGACACGAGATCGTTGCCTATACCGCCGGCAAGATGAAGAAGAACCGCATTAAGACCCTGGCGGGCGACCGCGTGACGGTGGAGATGTCGCCTTATGACCTCGAGAAGGGCCGGCTGATTTTCCGCCACAAGGATGAGCGTCCCAGCACGGCCGGCGGACCGCCCCGTCCCGGACAGCGCGGCGGCCAGTTCCGTCGTCGCTAGTCGAGCGGCGGCGCCCGACCACGGCACTAAAATTCCCCAGCTTCCATTGGTCCGCCGTGAACACCACGGCGGATCAAAAAATCGTGCGCGGCTGGATTGTTTTGACGCTGCAATTCCGATAAAAGGAATTTATCGATTTTCGGCCGGACGACATTAGCATCCACCGGTACAGCCGGTTCAGACACGCTGACGACCCTTCCAAAAATTCGATCTAACTGGCCTGCGCGAGCAGGCTGTCACATTGTGTTATCTGAGAAGGGACTACCCCCGTGAGCATGGGAACCGTGAAGTGGTTTAACGCGACCAAAGGCTTCGGCTTCATTCAGCCCGACGACGGCGGCCAGGACGTGTTCGTCCACATCAGCGCTGTGGAACGTGCGGGCCTCGGCACGCTGCGCGAAGGTCAGAAGATCTCCTACGAGATCGTGGCCGACCGCCGTTCCGGCAAGTCGGCAGCGGACAACCTCCGCGCCGCAGGCTGAACCCGCCGGGCCTCGCCCGATCGGCTCGCAAGAAGCAAGAAAGGCCGTGCGCAACGCACGGCCTTTTTCATTTTCAGGCCCCCTCGGGAGCGTCAGCACGAGGACGGCACGTTGTTGTATTGAACGCAAGTGGCCTGGCGCGGCCGCGTGTAGGACAGATCTTTCAGCGGTATGTTCGACTTCAACACGTAGCCCACCGACGGCGTGTAAGTGTAGCTCGCCTCGCTGAGGATGAGATAGGTCGACGGAATCAGCAGCGTCGGCGGAATCTCGTTGGTCACCTTGTCGCCGGCCTTCCGGCCCGAGGTCGCCAGCGTCGCTTGCGTCGCGCCGCTCGCGATGGTGCCGGCCTTGCTCCACTGCACCGTGGCAATCTTGTCGGCATCGATATAGATCTGGGAGATCGAGCCTTTCACGAGCGTGGCGTCGTACGGCATCACGATCGAAATGCTCGCCGTGAACGTGTTCTGCATGTCGGCGTCGGCAAGCGTCGTCGACTGCGACGTCAGATCGGACAGCGTCCGTGCGATCAACGTGACCTTGCGATCGATCGCCACCGCCGACGAGAATTCGACGGTGCCGAAGAACATCACCAGCATCAGCGGGACGATGACCGCGAATTCGGTCGCCGCGAGCGCGCGCGTGTCGGCGACGAAGTCGCGCGCCGAGCAGCGGGCATTCCCCAGGAAGTTCGCAATCGCCTGCATTGGCCCGCCCAGATCCATCTGCCTCAGAAGGGTTCGTTCTTGAAGGCTGCGGTCGCCACCAGCAGCCGCTTGTTGCTGCAGCCGATGTTGTAGCCGAGGCCGGTGACGAAGAGCGGCCATTGATAGAACAGCCGCACCACGACGACCTGGCTGGAGGTGCCGGGATTATATTGCACGCCGGCCGGATTGAAGGTGCAGGAATCGCCGTAATTGGTGAGGCTCAGCGCCGTGAAGGAACTGGTGCTGACCACGTCGACGTAAAGCTTGCTGCAATCGAACAGCGCCGGGATCTGGGTGCAGACATAGGCCTTGAACGTGGTCTGATCGCACGCCGAGACCACGTTGGGCACCGTCTGACAGGCCGCCACAGAGCCGCCCTGCGCTTGCGCCTGACCGGTCAGGATCGCGCGCGCCGAATTCTGGGTGATGGTCTCGAGCACCTGCCCTGCGAAAAACACCAACGCGGTCTCGATGATGGCGAACAGCAGCCCGAAGAAGATCGGAGCGACCAGCGCGAACTCGACCGCGGCGGAGCCGCGGCGGCTGCCACGAAACCGGCATAGCGCTTTCCGGAGCGTGAATCTCGTAGGCGCAGGCATCGCGTCAAATTCCCCAGCAGCGGGCGATCATCTGCTTCGTTCAATAGCTAAAACTGATTGTTTAAGTGTTGCAGGCGATTCACGCTGCGCGAAGCGGTCGGTTAAGGATGCGTTAACCCAGCGCGCCGGCGGCACCCAAGGATGACGCGCAGAGGGACGTCGCTGGCATGCGCAAGCGCCCGGGCGGATCAGGCGATCCACCCGGCGCGAAGCCGCCAATCGATTCGGCTAGTTGGACTTGGTGGCCGCACCGGCGTTGCCGCTGGCACTGCTGCTCAGCGAACCGGCCTGGTTCATGGTGTTGTTGAAGTAGGTGTCGCTGTCGCCGAGCGTCACCCGACGCTGGCAGAGCGGCATGCAGCTGTAGGACTCGCGCTCGATCCCGCGATAGACGGTGACGAGCCGGTCGCTCGGGCCTTCGACCTGAATCTGGCGGTCGACCAGAATCTCGCCGCCCCGGTCGAGCGCAATGAAATTGGTGGCACCGTAGCCCTTGCCGGTCACGACGATCATGCCGCCGGGCTGGAGCGTGACGTCGGCGATCAGGGGATTTCCGACCACGATGGTCGCCACCTTGCCGGGCAGCCGCACCAGCTTGGCCTGGTCGACGTTGACGGCGATGGTGTCGGCGGTCGGTTCGGCGAGGCCGGCAGCCGGCGATGCCAGCACTGCGGCAGCAACCAGAAGACAGACCCGCGCATGACGGCGCAGCAATTCCTTACGCATACTCATACTCCCGGGACGTCACAAACCGGCAGAAGCGAACAGCTAACAGCGGAGCCGGTGCCCGACCCGGCTAACCTGCCCTTAATTTGTGAACGTTCCGCAAACTCGCCGACGATTGTTTGAACGTACTCGAGATTTACCGCCGATTTTCCCACCCTAATGGCGGAACGGATAGGCCAATTGACCCCCGATCTCCTTCGGTATGGCCGCTTCGTCCTTGCCGTAATCCTGCGGCAGCCGCCCCTCCGGCATGCGGAAAGTGCCGAACAGCACGTCCCAGACCGGGAACGTCCCGGCGAAATTCGTGTTGCCGCCTTCCGTGAGCGACGTGTGGTGCCAGCGGTGGAACACCGGCGTTGCCAGCAGATATTTGAACGGTCCGAAGGTCCAGTTCAGATTGGCGTGCACGAAAGCCGAATGGAAGGTGGTGAACGGGCCGACCCAGAGCATGATGTTCGGGGAAATGCCGGCCATCAGCAACACGACGTCGACGCTGATCGTCCCGAGCAGGAGATTGATCGGATGGAAGCGGGCCGCCGAAATCCACCCGATTTCCTCGGACGAATGATGGATGGCGTGGTACTTCCAGAAACCGCCGTCATGGAAGAACCGGTGGATCCAGTACAGCATGAAATCGGACAGCACCAGGAACAGCAGCGCCTGTACCCACAGTGGCAGCTGCGCCAGCGGCCCATGGCCGTTGTCGTAGAAGGCGATGAGCTCATCGGCGTCGTGGATGTTGAAGACGACGGCGGCGCCGACGATCAGAAGTCCGATCCGCATGGTGCGGGCGAACACCGGAACGAAGAACCAATAGCAGATGTCGGTGATGATCTCCCGCTTGCGCCACCACGGGGCGCCGGGGTTGCAGGCCCACAAATGCTCGAGCACGGTGAAGACCGCTGCGAGCACGAAGGTGACGGGGAGCAACTTCGCGATGGTCTCGCCGAGCATCAGGGCGACTTGCATGGGCAGGCTCGACATCATCGCCTCTCTCCGCGAATTCCGGTCCTCTCTTACGCCTACTCCGTGAAATTTAAGGGAGGGTGAAGTGGCCGCCGTGCCGGCGACGCATCTGGAACCGAAATTGAAGCCGCGGCTTTAAGGCGAAATTCACTCTGGACGAAAGCATCGCGCCGGACGCGGGTTTACGCGATCGGATTAACTGTACCGAAAGAGCTCGGCTCACATGCTCATCGGGTCAAAGACAGCGCCGAACGAGGCGATCCCACCCGAATGGAGTTTTGTTCATGAAGAGCCTGATTGCGCGTTTCGCGAAGGATGAATCCGGCGCAACCGCCATCGAATACGGTCTGATCGCCGCCGGCATCGCGCTGGCCATCATCACCGTCGTCAACAGCCTCGGCAGCACGCTGAACACCAAGTTCACCTCGATCAGCACCGGGCTGAAGTAAGCAACAGACGGACGACGGCAAAAGCCCCGGACCTCCGGGGCCTTTGTTTTTCCAAGGACGGCGAGTTCCAGTGGCGTTGCGTGAGTCCAGAACTGGTGCCGCGGTCGCGGCAGACGAGGCAGCTGCGGCGCAGACCGGCTCGCCGGTCTATTGGGTCTGCCTTGCGCTGCTGCTTGCGACTGTCGCGCTCGCCGCGCGCATTGCCAGCCTCTGGTAAGGACGCTATCCGCAGCTTCGGCCCTGCATGCCCCTCGCGGCCGTTGTCGGTTTGTTTAGCACTGCCGGCTAGAATCCGGCGACGCCAGTTTCCGCGGCAAACCCAGGCCTCAAGACGCAGCCCATGATCCTCGACCTTGCGCGCCTTCTGCTCTTCCCTGCCCTGATGGCGTTCGCCGCCGCGAGCGATCTGTTCACGATGACGATCTCCAATCGCGTGTCGCTGGCGTTGGTCGCAGGCTTCTTCGCGCTCGCGCTTGCCGGTGGCATGGCACCTTACGAGATGCTGAGCCATGTCGGCGCCGGCGCGCTCCTGCTCGTCATAGCCTTCACCTGCTTTGCGATGGGCTGGGTCGGTGGCGGCGATGCCAAGGTCGCGGCCTCCGTCGCGCTCTGGTTCGGGTTCGCGCATCTGATGAACTTCCTGCTCTACGCCTCGCTGTTCGGCGGTGCGCTGACGCTGCTCCTGCTCCAGTTCCGGCAATGGCCGCTGCCTTACGGGCTGGCGGGTCAGGCCTGGCTCGCGCGGCTGCACGCCAAGGAGAGCGGCATCCCCTACGGCATCGCGCTCGCGCTGAGCGCGCTGATGGTCTACTCCGAGACCGAATGGGTGAAGGCGATCGACCTCGCTCACCTCGCACTGCGCTGAACGCACCGGGTAAACCCGGCGTTAAGGCGATTTAGATACGCCTCATTAACCATGCTTTGACGAATAGCTGGTCAACTGCCGATTACGGCGGCGGCAGCGTCGCGGCGTCTTGTTGGAAAGTGAAGCGTATGAATAGGGCACGCATTGTCGTCCTGGCGGTCGCCATCAGCGCCGGCGGCGTCGCCGCGTACCTGGCGAGCGGCTCGGACCAATCTGCGCCGCCTCCGGCGGCTCCGGTCGCACAGCTTCCGACCGTCGACGTCCTCGTGGCCAAGAACGACATCGGCCTCGGCCAGACCGTGAAGCCGGAAGACGTGCAATGGCAGACCTGGCCGGCCGCGACCGCCAGCGCCACCTTCATCCGCCGCAACGAGCGTCCCGAGGGCGCGACCCAGGTCACCGGTTCGATCGCGCGCGCCCCGTTCATTCAAGGTGAGCCGATCCGCGACCAGAAGCTGGTCAAGGCCGAAGGCTCCGGTTTCATGGCTGCAATCCTGCCCACCGGCATGCGGGCGATCTCGACCGAGATCTCGCCGGAGACCGGCGCAGGCGGCTTCATCCTGCCCAACGATCGGGTCGACGTCCTGCTGACCCGCCGGCTGAAAAACCCGGACCAGAACAACGGCGCCCCCGACATCGTCACCTCCGAGATCATCCTGGCCAATATCCGAGTCCTCGCCATCGACCAGGCGCCAAAGGAAAAGGACGGCCAGAACGCGGTGGTCGGCAAGACCGTCACCCTCGAGCTCAATCCGGCGCAGACCGCGACACTCTCCGCAGCCCGCCAGAGCGGCACGCTGTCACTGGCGCTGCGCAGCATCGTCGACGTCAAGATGAGCGAAATCACGCTCGATGATTCCGCGCAGAAGCGGGACGGTGTTTCGATCATTCGCTACGGCATTCCAAGTCAGACGGCGAAAGTACGATGAAGACAGTCGATATGAAGCGCAGGGCGGATTTGGCGACGATGCGACCCTCAGCGGTTCGCGCCCTGTCGTTTTCGGCCGCTCTGGCGCTGGCGCTCAACCCGGTCCTGACCCCGGCGGTCGCCGCCGATTACCGTCCCGGGGCCCTGGCCTCGGCGGATGGCCAGATGAACGCGCGCTTCCTCTCGCTCGGCGTCGGCAAATCCGTCGTGATCGACCTGCCGCGCGACATCAAGGACGTGCTGGTCGCCGATCCCAAGATCGCCAACGCGGTGGTCCGCTCGGCGCAGCGCGCCTATATCATCGGCGCCACGGTCGGCCAGACCAACATCGTGTTCTTCGATTCCGCCGGTCAGCAGATTGCGGCCTATGACATCGCGGTCAAGCGCGACCTCAACGGCGTGCGGGCCGCGCTGAAGCAGATTCTGCCCAATTCGGACATTCAGATCGACGGACTCGGCGACGGCATTGTCCTGACCGGCACGGCGGCGAATCCGATGGAGGCGCAGCAGGCCAACGAGCTCGCCGCGCGCCTGGCCGGCGGCGCCGACAAGGTGGTGAACTCGATCGTGGTGCGCGGTCGCGACCAGGTCATGCTCAAGGTGACCGTGGCGGAGGTCCAGCGCACCATCGTCAAGCAGCTCGGCATCGACCTGAGCGCCAGCCTCAACTACGGCACGTCGGTGGTGAACTTCAGCAACTCCAATCCTTTCACGGCGCTCGGCAAGAACCTCGTGGACGGCAACAATTTGACGGCGAGCTTCGGCGGTTCGTCGTCGGTGCAGGCCACCCTGCGCGCGATGGAAACCGCGGGCGTGATCCGCACGCTGGCCGAACCGAACCTGACCGCAATCTCCGGTGAATCGGCGACGTTCATCGCCGGCGGCGAATTCCCGGTCCCGGCAGGCTATGCGTGCGATCCCACCACCCACGTCTGTACCACCCAGATCAGCTTCAAGAAGTTCGGCATCTCGCTCAACTTTACCCCCGTGGTGCTGAGCGAAGGCAAGATCAGCCTGCGTGTGATGACCGAGGTCTCGGAGCTCTCGAACGAGAACGCGATCACGCTGTCGCAGGCCGTGACCTCGACCTCGGTGAACTCGCTGACGGTGCCCTCGATCAGGACCCGCCGCGCGGAGACCTCGCTGGAAATTCCCTCCGGCGGCGCCATGGCGATGGCCGGCCTGATCCAGCAGCAGACCAAGCAGGCCATCAGCGGCCTACCCGGGCTGATGCAGCTCCCGATCCTCGGCACGCTGTTTCGCAGCCGCGACTTCGTCAACAACGCCACCGAGCTGGTCGTGATCGTGACGCCCTATGTCGTTCGCGCGGTGGCGCCAAAGGACCTGTCGCGGCCGGATGACGGCTTCGCCCCGCCTGCGGATCCACAGGCCCAGCTGCTCGGCAACATCAACCGCATCTACGGCGTGCCGGGCCGGACCGAACCGGCCAAGAACTACCGCGGCACCTACGGCTTCATTACCGACTGAGGCGGAACGGGGACTTCACGATGATCATAAGACCACCCCAGCTTCGCAAGCGCGCCCTCCATCTCGGTGGCGCGCTGGTCGCAATGGCGCTCGCGCTCTGTGGCTGCCAGCACGACGAGGTCGTCACCGCCTCGATTCCCAGCGACTACAAGCAGCGCCACCCGATCGCAATCGAGGAGCAGAACCGCTCGATCGTCGTCTTCGTCGGCCATGCCCGCGGCGGATTGACCGCTGCCCAGCGCGCGGACGTGATGGGCGTCGCCTCGGCATGGCTGCACGAAGGCACCGGTGCCATCCGCATCGACGTGCCGTCCGGCACGCCCAATGCGCGACCGGTCGCGGACACGATGCGCGAAATCCAGGCGATGCTGGCCGCGGCAGGCGTTCCGCCGCGGGGCGTCAACATTCGCCCCTACCAGCCAGAGGACAAGCGCTTCCTGCCGCCGATCCGTCTCACCTATTCCAAGATCGCGGCGATCGCAGGCCCCTGCGGCCTGTGGCCGGACGACATCGGCCCTTCGATCAAGAACAAGAGCTGGTTCGAGAACAAGGAATACTACAATTACGGCTGCGCCTATCAGCGCAACCTCGCGGCGATGGTCGACAATCCGTCGGACCTCGAGCAGCCGCGGCCTGAGACGCCGTCCTACACCCCCGGCGCATCACCGGTCTCGAGAAGTATCGCAAGGGACTCACGAGCGCGACCACCTATCCCGAAGCCGACAAGGCCAAACTCAGCGATACCGGCAAATGATCAGTTACGCTCGCCAGACACACGAAGAGCAGCCGGAAGCACCGCCTCCGCCGGTCGAGGAGCATATCGCGCCCGCGCCGCGCGTCTCCGTCCAGGCTTTCTGCGAGACGGTCGAGACCGCGGCCGCGGTGCAGTCGGCCGGCGAGGATCGCCGCCTCGGCAAGGCCCATCTGAAGATCCAGATGGGCGGCATGGCGGCCGCGATCGAAGCCTACCGCTCGGCTCCGACGCCGAACGTGATCGTGCTCGAGAGCGACGGCCGTAATGACCTCCTGGGCGGGCTCGACCAGCTCGCCACCGTCTGCGACGCCGGCACCCGCGTGGTCGTGATCGGCCGCATCAACGACGTCACGCTCTACCGCGAGCTGGTGCGCCGCGGCGTCAGCGACTATGTGCTCGCGCCGGTCGGCGCGATCGACGTCGTACGATCGATCTGCAACCTGTTCTCGGCGCCGGAAGCCAAGGCGGTCGGCCGCATCATCGCCGTGGTCGGCGCCAAGGGGGGCGTCGGGGCTTCCACCATCTCGCACAACGTCGCCTGGGCGATCGCGCGCGACCTTGCAATGGATGCCGTCGTCGCCGATCTCGACCTGGCCTTCGGGACCGCCGGGCTCGACTACAACCAGGATCCGCCGCAGGGCATTGCCGACGCCGTGTTCTCACCCGATCGCGTCGACACCGCCTTTATCGACCGCCTGCTGTCGAAATGTACTGACCATCTCAGCCTGCTGGCGGCGCCGGCGACGCTCGACCGGGTCTATGATTTCGGCACCGATGCCTTCGACTCCGTGTTCGACACGCTGCGCTCTACCATGCCGTGCATCGTGCTCGACATTCCGCACCAATGGTCGGGCTGGACCAAGCGCGCCTTGATCGGAGCGGACGACATTCTGATCGTGGCCGCCCCTGACCTTGCCAATCTGCGCAATACCAAGAACCTGTTCGACCTGTTGAAGGCCGCGCGCCCCAACGACCGGCCGCCGCTCTACTGCCTGAATCAGGTCGGCGTGCCGAAAAGGCCCGAAATCGCCGCCGCGGAGTTCGCCAAGGCGATCGAGAGCCAGCCGATCGTCTCGATCCCGTTCGAGCCGCAGATCTTCGGCTCGGCGGCCAACAACGGCCAGATGATCGCGGAGATCTCCGCCAACCACAAATCGATCGAGATGTTCCTTCAGATCGCCCAGCGCCTGACCGGCCGCAGCGAAACCAAGAAGCAAAAAGTCGTCCCTGTTTTCACCCCTGATTGACAAGTTGCGGGGAAAATAGCCGCCGCATGGAGTTGTTAAGTGTTCGGTAAGCGTAGCGGAACAGACACCGATCTTCGGGCGCCCAAGCCCGGCGCCGTGTCGCTCGAGCCTGTCCAGGCTCCGGCGCCGACGGTGTCGCGCGCCCCGCCGCCGCCGGCCGTCGCCTCGCCGCCGCTTGCTCCCGCCAAGGCCCCGCCGCCCCCGCCCATGGAGAGCCGGCGTTCCGACAATTATTACGAGGTCAAGGCGACCATCTTCGGCGCGCTGATCGAGGCGATCGACCTCGCCCAGCTGGCCAAGCTGGATTCGGAATCCGCCCGCGAGGAAATCCGCGACATCGTCAACGAGATCATCGCGATCAAGAACATCGTGATGTCGATCGCCGAGCAGGAGGAACTGCTCGACGACATCTGCAACGACGTTCTCGGCTACGGCCCGCTCGAGCCGCTGTTGTCGCGCGACGATATCGCCGACATCATGGTCAACGGCGCCAACACCGTCTACATCGAAGTCGCCGGCAAGATCCAGCGCACCGGCATCCGCTTTCGCGACAACCAGCAGCTCCTCAACATCTGCCAACGCATCGTCAGCCAGGTCGGCCGGCGCGTCGACGAATCCTCGCCGATCTGCGACGCACGCCTCGCCGACGGCTCCCGCGTCAACGCCATCGTGCCGCCGTTGTCGATCGACGGCCCGACGCTCACCATCCGCAAGTTCAAGAAGGACAAGCTGACGCTGGATCAGCTCGTCAAGTTCGGCGCGATCTCGCCGGAGGGTGCCGAGATCCTCCAGATCATCGGCCGCGTCCGCTGCAACGTGCTGATCTCCGGCGGTACGGGCTCCGGCAAGACGACGCTGCTCAACTGCCTGACCAATTACATCGAGCACGACGAGCGCGTCATCACCTGCGAGGACGCCGCCGAGCTTCAGCTCCAGCAGCCCCATGTGGTGCGGCTGGAAACCCGTCCGCCCAACATCGAGGGCGAGGGCCAGGTCACCATGCGCGAATTGGTGCGCAACTGCCTGCGTATGCGACCCGAACGCATCATCGTCGGCGAAGTCCGCGGACCCGAGGCGTTCGACCTGCTCCAGGCCATGAACACCGGCCATGACGGGTCGATGGGCACGCTGCATGCCAACAATCCGCGCGAAGCGCTGTCGCGCTGCGAATCCATGATCACGATGGGCGGCTTTTCGCTGCCCTCGCGAACGATCCGCGAGATGATCTGCGCCTCGATCGACGTCATCGTCCAGGCCGCGCGCCTGCGCGACGGCTCGCGCCGCATCACCCACATCACCGAGGTGATGGGCATGGAAGGCGACACGATCATCACCCAGGACATCTTCCTCTACGACATGATCGGCGAGGACGCCAACGGCAAGATCATCGGCCGCCACCGCTCGACCGGCATCGGCCGTCCGAAGTTCTGGGAACGCGCCCGCTATTACGGCGAGGAGAAGCGCCTTGCCGCGGCTCTCGACGCCGCGGAAGTGGCGCCGACGACGTGAGCAGGTCAGCGACGCCATGAACATACAAGTCCTCGCCCTCGCATTTCTGGCCACCGCCGCGGTCGGCGGCATCGCCTGGGTCTTCCTCTATCCGCTGCTCTCCGGGGAGCGGAAGGCGGAAAGCCGGCGCGCCTCCATCTCGCGTGCCGACGCGCCGATGGCCAAGCAGAGCGAAAAGAGCCAGCGATCGCGCCGCGAGCAGGTCGAAACGTCGCTGAAGGATCTCGAGGCACGACGTCAGCAGGAGAAGAGCGTTCCGCTCAATATCCGCATTTCCCAGGCCGGCCTGGACTGGACGCCGCAGAAATTCTGGATCGTGTCCGCCGTCGTGGCGGGCGTCTTGTTCGCGGCGGCCCTGTTCGTCGGCGGCGGCCTGCTCGGCGCCGCCGGTCTCGCCTTTGCCGGAGGTTTTGGCCTGCCGCGCAGGGCCCTCGGCTTCCTGAAGAAGCGCCGCGAAGACAAGTTCCTGAAGGCACTGCCCGACGCGGTCGACGTCATCGTCCGCGGCATCAAGGCCGGCCTGCCGCTGTTCGAATCGATCAAGGTCGTCGCGGCCGATTCGCCCGAGCCGCTGCGCAGCGAATTCCTCGCCATCATCGAGACGCAGGCGATCGGCATGCCGCTGGGCGAGGCTTGCTCCCGGCTCTATGAGCGCATGCCGCTGCCCGAAGCCAACTTTTTCGGCATCGTCATCTCGATCCAGCAAAAGTCGGGCGGCAACCTCTCCGAGGCGTTGGGCAACCTCTCAAAGGTGCTGCGCGACCGCAAGAAGATGAAAGAGAAGATCCAGGCGATGTCGATGGAAGCCAAGGCCTCCGCCGGCATCATCGGCTCGCTGCCGCCGATCGTGATGTTCCTCGTCTATCTCACGACGCCGCACTACATCTCGCTGCTTTGGACTCATCCCACCGGCCAGCTGATGCTGGTCGGCTGCGTCGTCTGGATGTCGATCGGCATCATGGTGATGAAGAAGATGATCAATTTCGACTTCTGACGGTGCCGCATGGTCGAGTTCCTCGTTTCGAAACTGCACGACGTCCGCTTCATGACGATGCTGCTGGCGGCCATCGCCGCCAGCGCCACCGTCTACACGCTGGTGATGCCGCTGTTCGCGGGCGAGGGACTCTCCAAGCGCATGAAGGCGGTCGCGAGCGAGCGCGAGCGCATTCGGCAGCGCGAGCGTGAGCGCCTTCACAAGAACGAAAAGGTCTCGCTGCGCCAAACGCCGAAGCAGCTCGTCTCCAAGGTCGTGGAGGACTTCAACCTCACCAAATGGCTCGCGCAAGAGGCGGCGCGGGACAAGCTCGTCATGGCCGGTTACCGCGGCCAGGCGCCCTACATCACCTTTCTGTTTGCCCGCCTGGTCACCCCGATCGTGCTCTTCGTCGGCTCGCTCATCTACGTCTTCGTGATCGCGCACATGGACAAGCCGGTGCCGATCAAGATCGGCATCTGCATCGGCGCGGCCTATCTCGGCCTCCAGGCGCCGATGCTGTTCCTCAAGAATGCGATCTCCAAGCGCCAGCTCTCGATCAAGCGCGCCTTTCCCGATGCGCTCGACCTGCTCCTGATCTGCATCGAATCCGGCATGTCGGTCGAAATGGCGTTCCGGAAGGTCGCCACCGAAATCGTGGGACAGTCGATTGCGCTGTCGGAGGAGTTCACGCTGACCACGGCCGAGTTGTCCTACCTGCAGGACCGCAAGGTCGCCTATGAGAATTTGGCGCGACGCACCGGGCTCGACGGCGTCAAGTCGGTCTGTCTCGCGCTTCAGCAGGCGGAACGCTACGGCACCCCGCTCGGTCAGTCCTTGCGCGTCATGGCACAGGAAAACCGCGACATGCGGATGACCGAGGCCGAGAAGAAGGCCGCCGCGTTGCCGCCGAAGCTGACGGTGCCGATGATCCTGTTCTTCCTGCCGGTGCTGTTCGTCGTCATTCTCGGACCGACCGGCATCAAGATCACCGAGATGCAGTGACACGAGCCGTCGACGGCGCGGTCCGTGGGACGGCTTGGAATGCTGAGGATCAGATCCTGATCAGTCGGGCTGGTTGAGCGCGGCGACCGGGGTCCGCTTCGGCCCGCCACGATGATTGTCGCTGCGGCTCAGCATGTCCTTGAGATAGGTGACATTGGCCGCGGCCTGATCCGGCGGCAGATCCGCTTTCACGATGGTCTCGGCCTCGGCGAAGCGGCCCTGGAGACCGACGACGAGGCCGAGATTTTGCCGCACCCGGCTGCTGGCGCGCGGCGAGGCGTAGGCTTGCCGCAACGCCTCTTCGGCCTTGGGCAGATCCTTCGACAGCATGTAGGACAGGCCGAGATTGGAAAGCACGCCGGGATCACCCGGCGCGATCTTGAGCGCGCTCGCATAATAGGAGCGCGCCTCTCCGTGACGGCCCATCTGGTCCAGCGCGGTGCCCTGCACCGAGAGCAGGCGCCAATCAGGATTATCAGGCGAATGCGCTTTCGACAGGACGTCGTAGGCCTGCTGGAAATTGCCGTTGTCGGCGAGCGCGCGGCCATACTGCGCGAGCAGC
Source organism: Bradyrhizobium dasycarpum (assembly GCF_042019905.1). Taxonomy (NCBI): domain Bacteria; kingdom Pseudomonadati; phylum Pseudomonadota; class Alphaproteobacteria; order Hyphomicrobiales; family Nitrobacteraceae; genus Bradyrhizobium; species Bradyrhizobium dasycarpum. The sequence goes on along the minus strand of NZ_CP169574.1, from coordinate 5,865,496 downwards.
GCCTTGTTGCCGGGATTGGCGATGGTCGCCTGCTCCAGCACGGCGGCGGCCTGGGCGCGTTGGCCGTTGGCGCGCAAGGCCTGGCCATAGGCCAGCGCCGCCTCGGCGTCCCTGGGGTTGGCACGGTAGCGCTCGCCATAGACCTCGACGGCGCGCGCGGGATCGGTGGGCGCCGCCTCTGCCCGTGGTCCGCCGAGCGAGCCCGTCACGTCGGAGAGCTTCGACATGCCCGTGCAGCCGCCGAGGCCCATGGCGACCACCGCGACCAGCGAGGTGGACGCAAGAAGCCGGGCGAGACTGAACCGTTGACGCATGACGCCTTGACTCTCGAGCCGATTGATCGAGCCGAACGCGCCAGCAATAGGCTGTTAACCCTAACGGCGGGTTAACGCCGCTTCCCAGGCCGCACCTCACCCAGGCGTGCGGCAGCCCTGGGCCAAGGTCGAGATCGAGGCCGAGCGCCCTCACCTGCCGGTCCGGATCCCGCATCGATCGCCGCCCTCAATATTCGATCGCAAGCCGCTTGCGGATTTCGTCGACGCGCTTGTCGAGCGCATCGAACCGCGCGTGGACCGAGCGGTCGTGGAGATAGAACACATAACCGCCGGCAAGGAGCGCGAAGATCCAATGGTGGTGCTCGACATAGCCAAAGATCGCCTCGACGGCATGGCCGATGAACGTGACCACGCTCCACACAAATTCCATTGCATGTCCTCCCGGCGCGTTTGTCGTCGCCCGATCTCCAGCCCTGGCGACCCTTGCCGGAACCTAGCATGGCCCCCTTGCCGCGAGTAGCGCCTCGCCGAAACGGTGTCAGCAAAGCCGATTGCAGCCGCGGCGAAACTCTGCGAAGTCTCGTCCGTTCGCATCACCCGTTTGATCCGACGATCCGGACCCGCCAATGCCTTTCTTCGAGACGTCATCCACCGCCATCCCGATCACGTTCGTCACGAAATCGAGCTGGGATCAGGTCGCCGAGGCGCTGCCGCCGCCGCAACGCCAGTTCGCCGCCTCATGCGCCTTTGCTGCCAAGCCCGGCGGTTATCTCGCCCTGCCCGCGCCCGATGGCACGATCGCACAGGTGCTGTTCGGCCTCGAGGATGAGGGTGCAAGATCGCGCGACCTGTTCCGGCCCGGCGCCCTGCCCCGGCTGCTGCCGCCGGGCACTTATCGCTTTGCCAATGCGCCGCACGATACACGGCTGGCGGCGCTCGCCTTTGCGCTCGGCACCTACCGCTTCGCGCGCTACCGCAAGGCTGACAGGCCCGAGGTCCGGCTGGTGCCGCCTGATGGCGTCGACCCCGCCGAGATCGAGCGGATCGCCGGTGCGGCGATGCTGGCCCGCGACCTCATCAACACGCCCTCCAACGACATGGGGCCGGACGAACTCGCCGCCGCCGCGCAAGCCCTCGCCGCCGAGTTCGGCGCGAGCTTCGCCTGCACCATCGGCGAGGAGTTGGAGAAGCACTTCCCGCTGATTCACGCCGTCGGCATGGCCTCGAGCCGCGCGCCGCGGCTGATCGACATCAGTTGGGGCGATCCCGATCATCCCAAGGTGACGCTGGTCGGCAAGGGCGTCTGCTTCGACACCGGCGGGCTCGACCTCAAGCCGTCGAGCGGCATGCTGATCATGAAGAAGGACATGGGCGGCGCCGCCAACGTGCTGGCGCTGGCGCGCATGGTGATGGATGCGAAGCTGAAGGTGCGCCTTCGCGTGCTGATTCCCGCGGTGGAGAACGCGGTCGGCGGCAATGCCTTCCGCCCGCTCGATATCTTCACCTCGCGCAAGGGCATCACGGTCGAGATCGGCAACACCGACGCGGAGGGACGCCTGGTGCTCGCCGACGCGCTGGCGCTGGCCGACGAGGAGAAGCCCGACCTGCTGATCGACCTGGGCACGCTGACCGGCGCGGCGCGTGTCGCGCTCGGGCCGGATCTGCCGCCCTTCTACACCAATGACGAGACCCTCGCCGCCGACCTTGCGCGCTGCGCGGTGAAGGAGAACGATCCGTTGTGGCGCATGCCGCTGTGGCCGCCTTACGATCAGTGGCTGGACTCCAAGACGGCAACGATCACCAATGCGCCATCGGGCGGCTTTGCCGGCTCGATCACCTGCGCGCTGTTCCTGCAACGCTTCGTCGAGCACGCCGGCAGCTGGCTGCACGTCGACATCTACGGCTGGACGCCGTCGGCCAAGCCGGCACGCCCCGAAGGCGGCGAGTGCCAGGCCGCGCGCGCCATCTACACCTTGCTGAGCGAGCGCTATGCATGATCTTCGAATAACACCGGCGCGGGGCGACCTCGCCGCGAAATATCTCGAAGGCCAGGTGCAGGCGGAACGCTTCGTCGCGGGCCAGGAATTCGAGGTGATCGAGCCGGTCGCGCCGGTGCGCGAGCAGCCGTCCTCGAGCGCGATGCTGATGACGGAGGCCCTGCGCGGCGAGCGTGTCACGGTCTACGACCGCAACGGCGAGGGTTGGGCGTGGGGCCAGCTCAATGGCGATGGCTATGTCGGCTGGCTGCCGGATGCGGCGCTCGTGAAGCCGTCGGCCGCCCCGACCCACGTGGTCAGCGCATTGCGGACATTTGCCTTCCCCGGCCCGTCGATCAAGCTGCCGCCGGCCGAGACGCTCGTGATGGGATCCAGGCTCGCCGTGGCGCGCGAGGACGGCAGCTTTGCCGTGACGCACGACGGCAGATATCTGCCGAAAACACATATTGCCCCGCTCGATCATCGCGAGCCGGATTTCGTCGCAATCGCCGAGCGCTTCGTCGGCACGCCCTATCTTTGGGGCGGCAAGAGCAGTCTCGGCATCGACTGCTCCGGCCTCGTCCAGGTCTCGCTGACCGCAGCGGGGATCGGCTGCCCGCGCGACAGCGACATGCAGCTCGCCGGTCTCGGCCGCGCACTGGAGCCGCATGAGCGAAGCCGCTTGCGGCGCGGCGATCTGATCTTCTGGAAGGGCCATGTCGCGATCGCCCGCGACGGCAGCACCATGGTTCACGCCAATGCGCATCACATGGCAACCGTGATCGAGCCGATCGAGCCGGCGATTGCGCGAATCAGGCAGGCCGGCAGCGAGGTCGTTGCGATCAAGCGGCTCTAGTTGCGCCGTCCTTCCGGGGCACGCGCATCGCGCGTGAACCCGGAAATCCAGAAAGCTATGGCGCGAGATTTCCGGGTTCGCGCTGCTCCGGAATGACACTTCTTACGTCGCCACCGAGCCGTTCCCCGCCGTCTCCAGCCGGAACGCGGCGGCGAACAGCGCGCGCGTGTAATCGGTTTTCGGGTTCTTGAACAGCTCGGCGGCCTGTCCCTCTTCGACGACTTTGCCGCCGCGCATCACGATCAAATGGCTCGCAAGCGAGGCGACGACGCGCAGATCGTGCGAGATGAACATGTAGGTGAGCTCGCGCTTGCGCTGCAGCTCCCGCAACAGATCGACCATCTGGGCCTGGAACAGCATGTCGAGCGCGCTGGTCGGCTCGTCGAGCACGACGAAATCCGGCTCCAGTACCACCGCGCGTGCGATCGAGATGCGCTGGCGCTGGCCGCCGGAGAATTCGTGGGGATAGCGGAAGCGCGTATCGGGCTTCAGCCCGACGTCTTCCAGCGCCTTGACGACGCGCGCCTCACGCTCCTCACGCGACAGCTTCGGCTGATGCACGGAGAGGCCTTCGGCAATGATGTCGGCGATCGACATGCGCGGCGAGAGCGAGCCGAACGGGTCCTGAAACACGATCTGCATGTCGCGCCGGAACGGACGCATCTCCTTGAAGCGCAGCCCCTGGATATCCTTGCCCAGGAACACGATGCGCCCGCTCGAGGAGATCAGCCGCAGCAGCGCCAGCCCCAGCGTGGTCTTGCCCGAACCGGATTCGCCGACGACACCGAGCGTCTCGCCCTTGCGCACGGCGACGCTGACACCGTCGACCGCCTTGATGTGACCGACCGTCTTGCGCATCAGGCCGCGCTTGATCGGAAACCACACTTTCAGATCGTTGACCGACATCACCACCGCTGCGTCCGGCTGCGGCGGCGCAGGATCCGGCTTCGGCTCCGCCGCGAGCAGGTCGCGCGTATAGGGATGCTTCGGCGTCCTGAAGACCTGCTCGACCGGCCCCTGCTCGACGATCTCGCCGTTCTTCATGACACAGACCGTGTCGGCGATGCGGCGCACGATGCCGAGATCGTGGGTGATGAACAGCAGGCTCATGCCGAGCCGCGAGCGGATGTCGGCGAGCAGCGCCAGGATCTGCGCCTGCACGGTGACGTCGAGCGCCGTCGTCGGCTCGTCCGCGATCAACAGATCCGGTTCGTTGGCGAGCGCCATCGCGATCATCACCGCTGGCGCTGGCCGCCGGAAAGCTGATGCGGATAGCTGTTCAGCCGCGTCTCGGGCTCGGGAATGCCGACCTGCGTCAGCAGCTCCAGCGTCCGCCTGCGGGCCTCCGCGTTGCTGGTCGGATTGTGCAACTGGATGATCTCGCCGATCTGCGCCTCGATTGTGTGCAGCGGATTGAGCGAGGTCATCGGCTCCTGGAAGATGATGGAGATATCGCTGCCGCGAATCTCCCGCATCTCTTGCTCCGAGCGGTCGATCAGCTCCTGCCCCTTGAAGCGGATGCTGCCCGAGGGATGCGAGGCGTTCGGATAGGGCAGCAGCTTCAGGATCGAGAGCGCGCTGACCGACTTGCCGGAGCCGGATTCGCCGACCAGCGCCAGGCATTCGCCGCGCTTGATCTGGAACGAGACCTTGTCGACCGCGAGCGTGGTGGCGCCGCCCTGGTGGAAAGCCACCGAGAGGTCGCGAACGGCAAGCAGGGGCTGATTGATCGCGTCCATGACCTTACCTGAACGTCTTGCGCGGATCGAAGGCGTCGCGCACCGCTTCGCCGATGAAGATCAGGAGCGACAGCATGATCGCGACCGAGAAGAAGCCGGAGAAGCCGAGCCAGGGCGCCTGCACGTTGGACTTGGCCTGCGACAGCAATTCGCCCAGCGAAGGCGAGCCCGGCGGCAGGCCGAAGCCCAGAAAATCGAGCGCCGTTAGCGTCATCACCGAGCTCGACACGATGAAGGGCAGGAACGTCATGGTCGCAACCATCGCATTCGGCAGCAGGTGGCGGAACATGATGACCGGGTTGGACACGCCGAGGGCCCGCGCCGCCTGGATGTATTCGAAGTTGCGCCCGCGCAGGAATTCGGCCCGCACCAGACCGACCAGCGAGACCCAGGAGAACAGCAGGAGGATGCCAAGCAGCACGAAGAAGCCGGGCACGAGCACCGAGGACAGGATCAGCAGAAGATAAAGCGAGGGAATCGCCGTCCAGATCTCGATGAAGCGCTGGAAGATCAGATCGACCCGACCGCCGAAATACCCCTGCACCGCGCCGGCGGCGATGCCGATGACGGACGAGATGATGGTGAGGCAAAGGCCGAACAGCACCGAGATGCGGAAGCCATAGATCAGCCGCGCGACGACGTCGCGGCCCTGGTCGTCGGTGCCGAGCCAGTTGTATTCGAGGTCGCGGCAGCTCTTCAGCCCCTTCTTCTCCACCACCGGCTGGCACTGCTTCTCGGTCAGCATCCAGGTCGGCGGCGACGGCGCCGGCGTCGGCAGGTCGAGATTGTGGGTGTCGTAGGAATAGCGGATCAGCGGCCAGACGATGCTGCCGTTCTTGTCCTTGATCAGCTTCTGCAAATACGGATCGCGATAGTCGGCCGCCGTCTCGAAATCGCCGCCGAAGGTGGTTTCCGAATAGGTCACGAAAGCGGGCCAATAGAGACGGCCGTCGAACTTGATCAGGAAGGGACGATCGTTGGCGATCAGCTCGGCGAACAGCGAGACAACGAACAGGGCGATGAAGATCCAGAACGACCAGTAGCCGCGGCGGTTGGCCTTGAAGTTCTGCCAGCGCCGCCTGTTGAGCGGCGAAGGCGCAAACGGCTTGCGCGTGATCGGAACGGCGTCGCCAAGGGGCGACTTCGCTGTGGTTTCGATCGGCGTCGGCGCGGTCAGCGTCATCAGACCTCCCGCGCCTCGAAATCGATCCGGGGGTCGATCCACATGTAGGTCAGGTCGGAGACCAGGTTGATCACGAGGCCGACCAGCGAAAAGATGTAGAGCGTGCCGAACACCACGGGATAGTCGCGGTTGAGCACGCTCTCGAAGCTGAGCAGCCCCAGCCCGTCCAGCGAGAAGATGGTCTCGATCAGAAGCGAGCCCGAAAAGAAGGCGTGGATGAAGGTGCCGGGGAAGCCCGCGATCACGATCAGCATCGCGTTGCGGAAGACATGACCGTAAAGCACCCGGCCCTCGCTGCAGCCCTTGGCGCGCGCGGTCATGACGTACTGCTTGCGAATCTCGTCCAGGAACGAGTTCTTGGTCAGGAACGTCATGGTGGTGAACGCACCCAATCCCATCGCGATCAGCGGCAGCGTCAGGTGCCAGAAATAATCGATGATCTTCCAGTACCAGGGAAACTGCGACCAGCCGTCCGAGGTCAGTCCGCGCAGCGGGAACCAGTTGAAGAAAGAACCGCCGGCAAACAGGATGATGAGAAGGATCGCGAACAGAAAGCCCGGAATGGCATAGCCCAGCACGAGTATGGTCGACGTCCAGGTGTCGAAGCGCGTGCCGTCCTTGACCGCCTTGCGGATGCCGAGCGGGATCGAGATCAGATAGGTGATCAGCGTCAGCCAGATCCCGAGCGAGATCGAGACCGGCAGCTTTTCCTTGATGAGCTGGAGCACGCTGACGTCGCGGAAATAGCTCTTGCCGAAATCAAAGCGGGCGAAATTCCACACCATCAGCGCGAAACGCTCGGGGGCCGGCTTGTCGAAGCCGAACTGTGCCTCGAGCTTCTTGATGAAATCGGGATCCAGGCCCTGCGCGCCGCGATATTTCGAGTTGATGGCATCGCCGCCGGCGCCGACTTGTCCCGGCGCGCGCTGTGCAAAGTCACTGCCGCCCGAAATGCGCGAGGTGCCGCCGGTATCGGCCCCCGAAAGTTGCGCGATCACGCGCTCGACCGGGCCGCCCGGCGCGAACTGCACCACGACGAAGGAGACGAAGAGGATGCCGAGCAGGGTCGGAATCATCAGGAGAAGACGGCGGGCAATATAGGCGCTCATGATTATTTCGCCTGCTCCAGCTTGGCGGCCTTGGCCGGTTCATGCCACCAGATATCGGGCGCGCCCACGCCGTTGGCATAACGCGGCAGCTTCGGCGGATGACCGAACTGGTCCCAGTAAGCCAGCCGGTGCGTCTTGTTGTACCATTGCGGCACCCAATAGCGGCCGGCGCGGAACAGACGATCGAACGCGCGGCAAGCGACGGTCAGCTCCTCGCGGCTGTCGGCCGCCATGATCTTCTCGATCATGGCGTCGATGGCCGGGCTAGCGACGCCCGCAAGATTGTACGAGCCCTTGGTGTTCGCCACCTGCGAGGAGAAGAACGCGCGCATGGCATCGCCAGGCGTCGCCGACATGCTGAAGCGCTGGATCGTCATGTCGAAGTCGAAATCCTCCACGCGCGCGCGATATTGCACGGCATCGACGAGGCGGAGGCTTGCTTCGATGCCGAGCGTTGCCAAATTCTTGATATACGGCGCGTGATGCGGCTGAAGCGAGGGCTCCTCCGCCAGGAATTCAATCTTGAATACCTCTCCGCTCGGCAGCATCCGCTTGCCATCCTTGATCGGATAGCCGGCTTCGTTGAGCAGCTGCTGCGACCTGCGCAAGAGAGCGCGGTCCTGCCCCGAGCCGTCGGAAACCGGCGGCGCGAAGGGCGCAGCGAACACTTCGTCAGGAACCTGGCCGCGGAACGGCTCCAGCAGCTTCAGCTCGTCCGGCGAAGGCGGCCCGTTGCTCGCCATGAGATCGGAGTTCTGGAACGGCGACACCGTACGGGCATAGGCGCCGTACATGATGGTCTTGTTGGTCCATTCGAAGTCGAAAGCATCGATCAGGGCCTCGCGCACGCGCGGGTCCTTGAACTTGTCGCGCCGTGTATTGATGAACCAGCCCTGCGCGCCGGACGGCGTGTCATCGGGCACGACCTCGAGCTTGACGCGGCCCTCCTTGACCGCGGCGAAATCATAGCGCGTCGCCCAGATGCGCGAGGTGAATTCCTCGCGGTAGAGATAGTTCTTGCCGGTGAACCCCTCGAAGGCGACATCGCGGTCGCGATAGAACTCATAGCGCACGACATCGAAATTATAGGTGCCGCGGCAGGGCGGCAGATCGGCAGCCCACCAGTCCTTCACCCGCTCGTACTCGATGTAGCGATTGACTTCGAACTTGCTCACCTTGTACGGACCCGATCCCAGCGGGATCTCCAGAGACGATTCATCGAACGGGCGAGAGGCGTAATAGGCCTTCGAGAAGATCGGCAGGCTGGCGGCATAGAGTGGCACGTCGCGCGCCCGCCCCTTGGCAAAGGTGACGACGAGCGTTGCATCGTCGACCGCTTCCGCGCCGACCATGTCGCGGAGCTGCACGAGGATCAGGGGATGCCCCTTGGTCTTCAGCGCCATCAGCGAAAACGCCGCATCGTGCGCGGTGAGCTTGGTGCCGTCGTGGAATTTCGCCTCCGGCCGCATCGTGAAGCGGTAGACCAGCCTGTCCGGCGAGATCTGCACGGACTTGGCGGCGAGCCCGTACATCGCATCAGGCTCGTCGCTCGCGCGCACCATCAGCGGCGCGAATGTCATGTCCATGCCTTGCGCGCCATCGCCCTTCAGGATGAAGGCGTTGAGCGAGTTGAAGGTCTGGTAGGACTGGTTATAGGCCCGCACCGACGGAATCAGGGAGAACGTGCCGCCCTTCGGCGCATCGACGTTGACGTACTCGAAATGGCGGAAATCGGCGGGATATTTGAGATCGCCGAACGCCGAGATGCCGTGCGCCTCGGTCCCGGCTTCCGTTGCACCCGCACGGCGCAACGGCGCCCCGATGGAAGCCCCGAGGGCGCCGCCAACACCCAAGGCCAGCACGTGGCGGCGTGACATCTGCGTCATGCGGGGGATATCCTTCACGACTTCTTTGCGATCCGCGCCGCCTTGTCCGCGTCGTACCACCAGATGAACGGGAAGCCGGACTGACCATATCTCGGCAATTCCGCCGGCCGGCCGAAGCGGTCCCAGCGCGCCGTGCGGATCTTGTTGTAGGTCCATTGCGGCACGACGTAGTGATTCCACAGCAGCACGCGGTCGAGAGCCTTGGTGGCTGCGACGAGATCATCGCGATCGGTGGCGTAGATCAAGCGCTCGATCAGCTTGTCGATGGCCGGATTCTTGATGCCCGCGATATTGCGCGACCCCGCAATGTCGGCCGACTTGGATGACCAGAACTCGCGCTGCTCGTTGCCCGGCGACTGCGACTCGCCCCACGAGTTGGTGACGATGTCGAAATCCCACTCGCGCGTCCTGTTCTCGTACTGGGTCGGATCGACTGTCCGCACGCTGACGGCAATGCCGAGCCGCTCCAATGACGGCTTGTAGAACAGGGTGATCCGCTCGAAGCTCGGATCCGAGTTCAGCAGTTCCAGGGTGAACTGGGCGCCGGTCTTGACGTCGACCAGCTTGCGATCGCGTACCTCGTAGCCGGCTTCCTTGAACAGGCGCAGCGCCTCACGCAGATTCTCGCGCACAGCCTCCGGACTGCCCCCCACCGGATTGCTGTAGGCCGTCGTGAAGACTTCGGGTGGGACCTGGGCGCGCACGGTCTCGAGATCTCGAGCTCCTTGCCCTGCGGCAAGCCGGTCGCCATGAGCTCCTCGATGCCATCGAAATAGCTGCTGATGCGCTTGTACTGGCCGTAGAAGATCTGCTTGTTCATCTCCTCGAAGTCGAACGCAAAGTTGAGCGCACGGCGCACGCGGGGATCGCTGAACTTGCCGCGGCGCAGGTTCGGCACGAAGGCCTGCATTACGCCTGAGCTGCGATTGACGAACTCCTCGAGGATCACACGCTTGTCGGTCACGGCCGGGAAGTCGTAGGCGGTCGCCCAATTCTTCGCGCTGTTCTCGGTGCGCCAATCGACCTGGTCGGCCTTGAAGGCCTCGATCGCCACGGTGGCGTCGCGGAAATATTCGTAGCGCAGCTCGTCGAAATTGTTGCGGCCGACATTGGCAGGCAGGTCGCGGCCCCAATAATCCTTGACCCGTTCAAGCGCGATCGACCGTCCTGCAACGAAGTCCTTGACCCGGTAGGGACCGGAGCCGAGCGGCACTTCGAGCGTGGTCGCCGAAACGTCCCGCTTGCGGCCCTGCGCGTCGGTCCCCTCCCACCAATGCTTCGGCAGGACCGTGAGCTGACCGACGATCTGCGGCAGCTCGCGGTTGCCCGGCGCGTCGAACACGAATTTCACCTCGCGCTCGCCCACCTTCTCAGCCCGGACCACATGGCTGTAATAGGCCGAGTACATCGGGTGGTGCTTCTTGAAGGAATCGAGCGAGAAGATCACGTCGTCCGCAGTCACCGGCTTGCCGTCGTGCCATTTGGCCTGCGGCCGCAAGCGGTAGGTGACGAAGGAGAAATCGTCGGGATGGCTGACGGCCTCGGCCAGCGCGCCGTACTCGGTCGAGACCTCGTCGAGCGAGGCCGTCATCAGGGATTCGTAGATGAACGCGACGGCACCTGCGACCTGCCCCTTCACGCCCGACACGACGATGTTGAAATTGTCGAAGGTGCCGACGGCGATCTGGCGGGCGGCGCCGCCCTTGGGCGCTTCCGGATTGACGTAGTCGAAGCGCTTGAAGTCAGCGGGATATTTGACCTTTCCGAACAGCGAGAGCGCGTGGCGCCAAGGCAGCTCAGTTGCTGATTGCGCCTGCGCTGAGCCGATGGCGGGAACGCCGGCCGCGGAACCGAGGATAGGAAGCGCTGCGGCCGCAGTGCCTGTGAGCAGGAGATCGCGTCGGGTAATGGCCAAATCAACATCCCTGTCTTGAAGGAGGTTACTCCTTTAAGTTCCCAATATAGGCGAGGTTTCGACCGAATATGTTGCTTTTTCCCCATCTTGAAAGGCCGGACGGCCCGTCAGATGCGGCCAAACGCCTCGATAAATTCACCGGGAGGCCCGGATACGAAAACGGCCAGGCTTCTCAGCCTGGCCGCCTCTTCCAAGACAGGTTGTTGAGGCCTTACTTCGAGGCCGTCGGCAGCGGCTGCGGATGCTCCGACAGCGAATTCAGATAGGCGATGACGTCGGCGCGCTCGGAATCCTTGGCAATACCGGCGAAGCCCATCGCGGTGCCCGGGATGAAGCCTTTCGGATTGGCGATGAACTTGTTGAGGTCGTCGAACGTCCAGTTGCCGCCCTTGGCCTTGATGGCGGCCGAGAAGTTGAAGCCGCCACGACCCTGGCCCTTCGGCTCGCCGACGACGCCATAGAGGTTCGGACCGACGCGATTCGGGCCGCCCTTCTCGAAGGTGTGGCAGGCGCCGCACTTCTTGGCGGCCGCGGCGCCCTTCTCGATGGAAGCGGTCTGGAGCAGCTTTTCGATCGGCTCGGACGGTGCGGCCGCAGCACCGCCTTCCTTGCCGTGGCCGGCATCTTCTTTCACCGCGATCTCGAAGCCCGGCTTTTCCGGCACCTTGGGCGAGAACAGCGCATTCGCGGTGAAGCTCGTCACCAGCAAGAAGAGACAGGTGCCGAGCACGGCACCGAGAATTTTATTGAGTTCGAAAGAGTCCATTTCCGGCCAGGCCCCACACCGCAAGAAGGATCGAGCGGCCGGGCGGCCGCCAGGACGAGCCTCGGGAGAATCAACCGTTCGCTATCGTTTCCCCGAGTTTTGCCATTGAGATATCGGTTTGCCCGGGGTCTGGCAACCCGTATAAGCGAGCCGGCTTCAGGCTCGTCCCCACCCCTTTCTCGGCGCGAAAAACGCCCCGTTTCCAGACCCTTGCCCCAAGACCTTGACCCCAAGACCTTGACCCCATGATCGATCCTCGCATCCTGGTGCTGATCCCGGCCCGCATGGCCGCCACCCGCCTGCCCGGCAAGCCGCTCGCCGATATCGCCGGCCTGCCGATGATCGTGCACGTGCTGCGCCGCGCCGAGGCTGCTGCCATCGGCCGGGTCGCGGTCGCAACCGACACGCCGGAGATCGCCTCCGTCGTCGCCGCCCATGGCGGCGAGGCGGTGATGACCCGCCCCGATCACCCCTCAGGCTCCGACCGCATCCATGAGGCCATGCAGAAGCTCGATCCGGAAGGCAGGGCCGAGATCGTGGTCAATCTGCAGGGGGATTTCCCAACCATCACGATCGACAACATCCGCGAGGTGCTGCCTCCCCTGCAAGACCCGGCCGTGGACATCGCGACCCTGGCCTCGCAGATCCATACCGAGGAAGAGGACCTTGCGCCCAGCGTGGTGAAGGCGATCGGAACCTCGCTTGGCGGCAGGCGGATGCGCGCGCTTTATTTTACCCGCGCGACCGCCCCGTACGGCGACGGACCGCGTTACCACCATATCGGGCTCTATGCCTACCGCCGCGCCGCGCTGGAGCGCTACGTCTCGCTTCCGCCGTCTCCGCTGGAATTGCAGGAAAAGCTCGAGCAGCTCCGCGCACTGGAGGCCGGAATGCGCATCGACTTCACCATCGTGGATACAGTGCCCCGCGGGGTCGATACGCCGGCGGACCTGGAAACTGCGCGCAGCATCCTTTCCAAATCCTGAGCCGCTGTTACAAGGCCGATCATGAGCAAGATGAAGATCGCATTCCAGGGCGAACCCGGAGCCAATTCGCACATCGCCATCGTCGAGGCCTATCCCGACGCCGAGCCGATGCCCTGCGCCACCTTCGAGGACGCGCTGTCGGCGATCTCGTCGGGCGAGGCCGATCTCGGCATGATCCCGATCGAGAATTCGGTGGCGGGCCGCGTCGCCGACATCCATCATCTCCTGCCGGCCTCCGGTCTCTTCATCATCGGCGAGTGGTTTCTCCCCGTTCGGCATCAGCTGATGGCGGTGAAGGGGACCAGGCTCGAGGACATCAGGAGCGTCGAGAGCCATGTGCATGCGCTCGGCCAGTGCCGCCGCATCATCCGCAAGCTCGGCATCAAGCCGATCGTGCACGCCGATACCGCCGGCAGCGCCCGCGACATTTCCGAGCGCAAGGACAAGACCGTGGCGGCGATCGCCTCGCGCCTCGCCGCAAAGATCTATGGCCTCGACATCCTCGCCGAGGACATCGAGGACGAAGCCCACAACACCACGCGCTTCGTGGTGCTGGCGCGCGAGCCGAAATGGGCCGCGCAGGGCTCCGGCCCGCTGGTCACGACGTTCGTTTTCCGGGTGCGCAATTTGCCGGCCGCGCTCTACAAGGCGCTCGGCGGCTTTGCCACCAACGGCGTCAACATGACCAAGCTAGAAAGCTACATGGTCGATGGCAATTTCTTCGCCACGCAGTTCTACGCCGACGTCGACGGCCATCCCGAGGACAAGGGCCTCGCCTTCGCCATCGAGGAGCTGAAATTCTTCTCGCGCGAATTCCGCATCGTCGGCGTCTATCCCGGCCATCCGTTCCGCGCGACGTTCAGCGAATCGCAGCAGAGTTGATGGCGTCGTTCCGGGGCACGTGAAAGCGTGAACCCGGAACCTCGAGATTCCGGGGTCGATGCTTTGCATCGCCCCGGAATGACGCTTAAGCCGCCGGCTTCGCCAGCTCGAACGCCTCCGCCAGCAGCGAATACGACCTTTTCCGCGCCGCGTGATCGTACACGGCGGTGATGACCATCAGTTCGTCCGGCTTGCTCGCCTCGATCAGCGGCTGCAGCTTCCTCTGCACGGTCGCGGGGCTGCCGACGAACAGGCGGGAACGGTTGCGCAGGATCGAGGTGCGCTCGGCGTCGGAGTAGGGATAGGCCAGCGCCTCCTCGACGCTCGGCAGCGGTAAATACTGACCGCGGTCGCGGCGCAGCCGGTTGAGGTCGAACGAAGCGGCAAGCCGTTCGGCCTCCGCATCGGTATCGGCCGCGATGGCGGCGACCGCGAGGATCGCGTGCGGGCTAGTGCGCCAGGCCGAGGGCTGGAAGCGATTGCGGTAATGCACCATCGCATCGACCGCATCGTGGGAGGCGAAGTGATGGGCGAAGGCGAAGCCCATGCCGATCTGCGCGGCCAACTCCGAGGAATAATCGCTGGAGCCGAGCAGCCAGATCGGCGGCAGGGCGGTATCGTCGGGCATGGCGACGACGTTGTTGTAGGGGTGCCCGGCGGGGAATTCGCGGGTCTGCCACAGGATCAGTTCATGCAGCCGCTCCAGAAAATCGTCGCCCTCGCGGCGATCCAGCCGGCTGCGCAGCGCGTAAGCCGTCGCACCGTCGGTCCCGGGCGCGCGGCCGAGGCCAAGGTCGATCCGCCCGGGAAACAGCGCCTCCAGCATCTTGAAGCGCTCGGCCACCACCAACGGGGCGTGGTTGGGCAGCATCACCCCGCCGGAGCCGACGCGGATATGCTTTGTCACCGCCGCGATTTGGCCGATCATGACGTCGGGCGCAGGGCTCGCGACGGAGGCGAGGTTGTGGTGCTCGGCGAGCCAGTAGCGGACATAGCCGAGGCCGTCGACATGGCGCGCCAGATCGATGCTGTTGCGCAGCGCCGCGGCAGGCTTGGTGCCGGTGGTGACAACGGAGAGGTCGAGAACGGAGAGCGGGATCATGGCGGCCTAACGTAGTGGACGGCCGCGCGGCGACAATGGGCGGCTGCGCAGGTCTGACGTGTGCCGGCCGAGAGCAGATGCGGTAGTTCGGCGATGCGATGGGCCAATTGACATCTAGATAACGATTACTTCGACCTGCCCATCGACCTGAATTCCTGGATTTGACCCCCACTTCCTGCATATGATATTGATATATATATTCTATTTTTATGAGCCGAATATCCCACTACAATCCACCCAAAGCGTAAAATTCCAGAAATATTGACAGAAGTGGGCTACTTCCCATCTCCGATGGGCTGTCGATCAAGTCGTCTTTGGCTTATCCTGCGCGCCAGTTGAGCTGACGGTCGGCCGCCGAATCTGGCGCCGAGACGTGGCGACGAATCTCTTGGCGGCAAATCTGGAGTGAGTGGTGCCATGACCGATCTGACGATTCCTGCCCGGGCCGACGGGCAAGACGGGCACCTGAAGCGGCCTGCGATCTCCTTCGAGTTCTTTCCACCCAAGACCGAGGAGATGGAGCGCAGTCTCTGGGAGACCATCAACCGGCTCGCCCTGCTCGACCCGAAATTCGTCTCGGTAACCTACGGCGCCGGCGGCTCGACCCGCGAGCGCACCCATGCGACCATCGCCCGGATCCTGAAGGAAACCGCGCTGCTGCCGGCCGCACACCTGACCTGCGTCGGCGCCTCGCGCGGTGAGATCGACGAGATCGTCGACCGCTATCACGAGGTCGGCGTCCGCCACATCGTCGGCCTGCGCGGCGATCCCGCCGGCGGCATCGGCACGCCCTATACCAGCCATCCCGACGGCTATCAAAGCTCGGCCGAGCTCGTCGCCGGGATCAAGAAGCGGCACGCCGATATCGAAGTGTCCGTCTCGGCCTATCCCGAGAAGCATCCCGAGGCGCGCGACTTCGACGCCGACATCGACACGCTGAAGGCCAAGGTGGATGCCGGCGCGACGCGTGCGATCACCCAGGTGTTCTTCGACAACGACCTCTACTTCCGCTATCTCGACCGCGTCCGCGCCCGCGGCATCGATATTCCGATCGTGCCGGGCATCATGCCCATGCACAATTTCAAGCAGGCCCGGAATTTCGTCACCCGCGCCGGCACCACGGTGCCGGACTGGTTCGCCGCGAAATTCGAGGGCCTCGACGACGACGCCGAGACCCGCAAGCTGGTGGCCGCGACGGTGGCCGCCGGCCAGGTGCAGAAGCTCGCCAAGCACGGCGTCGACACCTTCCATTTCTACACCATGAACCGCGCCGATCTCGTGTTCGCGATCTGCCATTTGCTCGGCATTCGCGCCAAGAGCGTGCAGAAGGCTGCGTAAGAGAAAATGACCGTCCCCGTTTCCGCCAAGCGAACTGCCCTGCTCAACGCCGCGCGCGAGCGCATCCTGGTGCTCGACGGCGCCATGGGCACGATGATCCAGAATCTGCAGCTCGATGAGCAAGCGTTCCGCGGCGAGCGCTTCAAGGACTTCCATCGCGACCTGCGCGGCAACAACGACCTCTTGATCCTGACCCAGCCGCAGGCGATCGAGGATATCCACGCCGCCTATTTGCGCGCCGGCGCCGACATCGTCGCGACCAACACGTTCTCCACCACGTCGATCGCGCAGGCCGACTACGACCTCGCCGACATCGTCTACGAGATGGCGCGCGAAGGCGCCCGCCTCGCCGGCAATGCCGCGCGGCGCGTCGAGGCCGAAGACGGCAAGCCGCGCTTCGTCGCGGGCGCCATCGGCCCGACCAACCGCACCGCCTCGATCTCGCCCGATGTCTCCAATCCCGGCTACCGCGCCGTCACCTTCGACGATTTGCGCAAATCCTATGGCGAGCAGATCCGCGGCATGCTCGATGGCGGCGTCGACCTCCTGCTGGTCGAGACCATCTTCGACACGCTGAACGCCAAGGCGGCGCTCTATGCGATCGCCGAGATCACCGAAGAGCGCGGCATCGACATGCCCGTGATGGTGTCGGGCACCATCACCGACAAGTCCGGCCGCCTGCTCTCGGGCCAGATGCCGGAGGCGTTCTGGAATTCGGTGCGGCACGCCAGGCCCGTCACCATCGGCTTCAATTGCGCGCTCGGCGCCGAGGATTTGCGGGCGCATATCGCGGATATCGGCCGCGTCGCCGATACGCTGGTCTGTGCTTATCCCAACGCCGGCCTGCCCAACGAGTTCGGCCAATATGACGAGAGCCCGGAGTACATGGCGCGGCTGATCGGCGAATTCGCCCGCGACGGCCTCGTCAACATCGTCGGCGGCTGCTGCGGCACCACGCCGGACCATATCGCGGCGATTGCAGCGGCCGTCGCCCCGCACAGGCCGCGCATCGTGCCCGCGATCGAACCGCGCCTGCGGCTGTCCGGCCTCGAGCCGTTCGTGCTGACGGACGCGATTCCCTTCGTCAACGTCGGCGAGCGCACCAACGTCACGGGCTCCGCCCGCTTCCGCAAGCTGATCACCGCCGGCGACTACACCGCCGCCCTGCAGGTCGCGCGCGACCAGGTCGAGAACGGCGCGCAGATCATCGACGTCAACATGGACGAGGGGCTTCTGGACTCGGAAGCCGCGATGGTGACCTTCCTCAACCTCGTCGCCGCCGAACCCGACATCGCCCGCGTCCCCGTGATGGTCGATTCCTCGAAATTCTCGGTGATCGAGGCCGGCCTGAAATGCGTGCAGGGCAAGCCGGTGGTCAACTCGATCTCGATGAAGGAGGGCGAGGAGAAGTTCATTCACGAAGCCAAGATCGCCCGTCGCCACGGCGCGGCCGTCGTGGTGATGGCGTTCGACGAGATCGGCCAGGCCGACACGTTCGCGCGCAAGACCGAGATCTGCAAGCGCGCCTACGACATCCTGGTGAACAAGGTCGGCTTCCCGCCCGAGGACATCATCTTCGATCCGAACGTGTTCGCGATCGCGACCGGCATCGAGGAGCACAACAATTACGGCGTCGACTTCATCGAGGCGACGCGCTGGATCCGGCAGAACCTGCCGGGCGCGCACATCTCGGGCGGCGTCTCCAACCTCTCCTTCTCGTTCCGCGGCAACGAGCCGGTGCGCGAGGCCATGCACTCGGTGTTCCTGTATCACGCCATCAAGGCCGGCATGGACATGGGCATCGTCAACGCCGGGCAGATGATCGTCTATGACGACATCGATCCGGAGCTGCGCCAGACCTGCGAGGAC
Source organism: Bradyrhizobium dasycarpum (assembly GCF_042019905.1). NCBI lineage: Bacteria > Pseudomonadati > Pseudomonadota > Alphaproteobacteria > Hyphomicrobiales > Nitrobacteraceae > Bradyrhizobium > Bradyrhizobium dasycarpum. Next base: position 5,847,614 of record NZ_CP169574.1, on the reverse strand, counting down.
GTCGTCCTCAACCGCGATCCGGGCGCGAGCGAGCGGCTCTTGGCACTCGCCGAGAAATTCCGCGGCAAGAAGACGGAAAGCAGGGAAGCCGATCTCGCCTGGCGCGAATGGCCGGTGGAGAAGCGGCTGTCGCATTCGCTGGTGCACGGCATCACCGAATTCATCGAGCAGGACACCGAGGAAGCCCGCAAGCAGTCCTCGCGTCCGCTCGACGTGATCGAGGGCCCGCTGATGGCCGGCATGAACGTGGTCGGCGACCTCTTCGGCGACGGCAAGATGTTCCTGCCGCAAGTCGTCAAGTCCGCGCGCGTGATGAAGCAGGCGGTGGCCTGGCTGATGCCGTTCATGGAGGAGGAGAAGGCGCGCAACCTCGCCAACGGCATCGGCACCGAAGGCTCCTCGTCCGCGGGCAAGATCGTGCTCGCGACCGTCAAGGGCGACGTCCACGACATCGGCAAGAACATCGTCGGCATCGTGCTCCAGTGCAACAATTTCGAGGTCATCGACCTCGGCGTGATGGTGCCCGCGGCCAAGATCGTCGAGGCCGTGAAGGCGGAGAAGGCCGACATCGTCGGACTCTCGGGCCTGATCACGCCCTCGCTCGACGAGATGGCGTTCTTCGCCGGTGAATTGCAGCGCGAAGGCCTCAAGCTGCCGCTGCTGATCGGCGGCGCCACCACCAGCCGCGTGCATACCGCCGTCAAGATCGACCCGAGCTATCGCGCCGGCCCCGTCGTGCATGTCAACGACGCCAGCCGCGCCGTCGGCGTTGCGTCCTCGCTGCTCTCGCCCGAGAAGCGCGAGGCCTATGCCGCCGAGGTACGCGCCGAATACGCCAAGATCTCGGAAGCGCATCTGCGCGCGCAGGCCGACAAGAAGCGGCTGAAGCTGGCTGATGCCCGCGCCAACCGCGTGCCGGTCGATTTCGCCGCCAATAAGCCGGTGAAGCCGACCTTCCTCGGCATCCGCAGCTTCGACGACTACGACCTCGCCGAGCTGGTCGACTGCATCGACTGGACGCCGTTCTTCCAGACCTGGGAGCTCGCCGGACGCTTCCCCGCCATTCTCGACGATGCCAAGGTCGGCGAGGTCGCGCGCTCGCTCTATGACGACGCGCGCAAGATGCTCGACATCATCGTCAAGGAGAAATGGTTCCGGGCCCGCGCAACGATCGGCTTCTGGCCGGCGAATGCCGAAGGCGACGACATCGCGCTCTATGCCGACGAGAGCCGGACCAAGAAGATCGCGACGCTGCACACGCTGCGCCAGCAGCTGGAGAAGCGCGAAGGCCGCTTCAACGCCGCGCTCGCCGACTTCATCGCGCCCGCGGGCTTGCCGGACTATATCGGCGGCTTCGTCGTCACCGCCGGTATCGGCGAGGACGCGGTCGCCGACCGCTTCAAGATGGCGAACGACGATTACTCCTCGATCCTGTGCAAGGCGCTGGCCGACCGCCTCGCCGAGGCCTTTGCCGAGCGCATGCATGCCCGCGTGCGCCGCGAGTTCTGGGCCTATGCGCCGGACGAGACGCTTTCCAGCGAGGATCTGATCCTGGAGAAGTACCAAGGCATCCGCCCCGCGCCCGGCTATCCCGCCCAGCCCGACCACACCGAGAAGGCGACGCTGTTCGAGCTGCTCGATGCGGAGGCGACAGCCGGCGTGAAGCTGACCGAGAGCTTTGCGATGTGGCCGGGCTCCTCGGTCTCGGGCCTCTACTTCGCGAATCCCGAGAGCTATTATTTCGGCGTCGGCAAGATCGAGCGCGACCAGGTCGAGGACTACGCCGCGCGCAAGGGTATGAGCGTCGCGGAGACCGAGCGCTGGCTCGCGCCGGTGCTGAACTACATCCCGTCGCAACAGGACAAGGCTTTCGCAGCAAAGCCTGCGAACGACGAGCCGTCGAACGACCTCGCCTCGCATCCGCCGGGCTGCACCTGCGCGGTGCATCTGGTCTGGCAGAAGAAGCGCGCGGGGGCGGGGTAGAGACCCGCCTGCCAAACAAAAAATGCGAAAACAACCCCATGCACAGTAGAATGGGGTTGAAAAGATTGAAGAATTTCGGTTCTCCCGAAGCCGCTTTGCGGCGTCGGGCAAAACAGGGCTAGTATTCCATTATCGGCTGGCGTGCGCGGTGGCGCAAAGCCGGCGGTGCTGTCTTGTAACTCTCGCACACGCACGGTGCCCATCCTCCCCTGGAGGGTTCGGGACGAGCGCAGCTCACCCGTGGATCGGTTCGCATGCAGCGAAGCGGCATGCGAACCGAGGTGGGGTGATAGTCTTTCCGCGGAAGCGCTGCCCGTGCGGAGAGATCACCCCACCCCGGTCGCGCTGCGCGCGATCGACCACGGGCGAGCTACGCTCGTCCCGGACCCTCCAGGGGAGGGTGACAGCCTCACCCCTTCGGCGGCGCCAGCGGCTGCACGATCTCGCTAAACGGCGGCAAGGCCTCGCAACGGTCCGCATGTGCGGTTAGCGCCGGATAGCGCGAGGCGTCAAACAGCTGCGGATGCGCCTCGCGGGTGAAGCGGACCACACAGGCGACCGCGACGTCGGCGTGGCCGATGCGATCGCCCAGCCAGTACGGCGTCGTCACCTTCGCGCGCTCGGCTTCCAGCACCTTCAGCACGTCGCCGATCTGCGCCTGGCAGCGCTCGACCCAGAGCGCGAGCTGCTCCTTTCGCAGCACGCGCTCGTAGAGCAGGCTCACCGCCTTGTCGCCGAGACCGGACGCGAGCGCGCAGATGCGCAGATGCCTGCGCCGCTCGGCACCGCCGCGGGGCAGCATCGCCTTGTCGGGGCCGACGAGGTCGTCGAGATAATCGAGAATGATCATGCTCTCGATCAGCGCCTCGCCATCGTCGAGCACCAGCGTCGGCACCCGGCGCAGCGGATTGTACGGCGCGATCTTGTCGGCATCGCCGAAGGTCGACCATGGTTTGTGCTCGAAAGCGAGCCCGTAAAGCCTCAGCGCAATCGCCACGCGGCGGACGAAGGGGGAATCATATTGGCCGATCAGGAACATGGTTCTCGCTCTTCTCGATCGTTGAAACAGGCAGGGCCGATCAGTCTCCCCGACCAGCACGATGCGACGCAACAAAAATCTCGGAAAGGGAGCATTGCGCCGGCTGCAACGACGTCCGCGACGGCCCTCACCGCGCACCACGCTCAAAGGCCGTCATGGATCGCGCGCTTGAGCGCCGCGATGGCGGTCTCGTTGCGCTTGTACATCGTCCACTGCTTGATGCGCTTGGCGCGCACCAGCTTGGCTGATGTCAGCACCCGCATGTGCTCGCTCACAGTCGGGGCGCTGACGCCGAGCTTCTCGGCGATCAGCAAGCCGCAGACGCCGTCCTCGACCAGGTCGCCATCTTCCTGCTCGCGAAAATGCCGCCGCGGATCCCGCAGCCATTCCAGGATCTGCAGGCGGCGGTCGCTGGCAAGCGCGCGCAGGGCGACGGCAAACTTCATTTAGCTATTTTGCTAATTACCTAATTGATGTCAACGCTCCCTTGCGCTATCCTGAACGGCATCATGACAGCGGCAATGGACATCACGCGGGAGCAGATTGCGGCGACCGAAGCCGTCATCCGTCCGCATATCAGGCGCACGCCGCTGCTTCAGGTCGATCTCGCCGATTTCGGCCTGCCCGCCGCGCCGGTCACCTTCAAGCTCGAGATGCTGCAGCATTCCGGATCGTTCAAGGCGCGGGGCGCCTTCGCCAATCTGCTGTTGCGGCAGGTGCCGCAGGCCGGCGTCGTCGCCGCATCCGGCGGCAATCACGGCGCGGCCGTCGCCTATGCGGCGCAGCGGCTCGGCATTCCCGCCACGATCTTCGTGCCCAACATCACCTCGCCGGCCAAGGCCGAGCGGATCAGGACTTACGGCGCCAAGCTCGTAATCGCGGGCAGCCGCTACGCCGATGCGCTCGCTGCGAGCGAGGCGCATGTCGCGCAGACCGGCGCGCTGGCGATCCACGCCTACGATCAGGCCGAAACTCTGCTCGGCCAGGGCAGCGTCGGCTTGGCGCTGGAGCAGGATGCGCCCGGCATCGACACGCTGCTGGTGGCGGTCGGCGGCGGCGGACTGATCGGCGGCATTGCGGCATGGTACGGCGGCAGGACGCGCATCGTCGCGGTGGAGCCGGAGCAATCGCCAACCCTGCATGCCGCGTTCGAGGCGGGCGCCCCGGTCGATGCGCCGGCCGGCGGCATCGCCGCCGACAGTCTTGCGCCGCGGCGCGTCGGCGAATTGATGTTTCCGCTCGCGCGCTCCCATGTCGAGCGCGTCGTCCTGGTCAGCGACGATGCGATCCGGCAGGCCCAGGCCGCCCTGTGGTCGCACCTGCGCCTCGTCGCTGAGCCCGGCGGCGCCGCCGCCTTTGCCGCGGTGCTCTCCGGCCGCTATCGTCCCTCGGCCGGCGAACGCGTCGCGGTCCTGGTCTGCGGCGCCAACACAACGGCGGTGAATTTCGACAGCTGAGCGGGAATGACATGGCGGGGCCACGCGGACTGATCCTGATAGCGATCCTGTTGCCGATGATCGGCGCTGCCCACGCGCAGGACCGCCCGACCGGCTTCCTGACGCCGTCGAAGAACATCGCCTGCCAGTTCTTCACCGATAACGGCCAAGCCAACGATAAAGGCGTGCTCCGCTGCGACATCATGAACATGGACGCGCGCCCGCGCCGGCCCGCCGATTGTGAGCTCGACTGGGGCCACGCCTTCGAGATGAGCGCGAAGGGCGCCGCAAGCCGCATCTGCGCCGGCGACACCGTGATGGATCAATCACTGCCGGTGCTGGCCTATGGCGAGGTGTGGCAGCGCGGGGGATTCACGTGCCGGTCGGAGCAGACGGGGCTGACGTGCTTCAACGCCATGCAGCGTGGGTTTTCGCTGGCGCGGGGGAAGCAGGAGGTGTTTTGAGAGGTAGCCCGCACGAGCGGAGCGACATGCAGGGATCTTTTTGAGCGCATTCCCGGATTGCGCTTCGCTCCATCCGGGCTACGGCCGCGCACTATTCGATAATCGGCACATGCTTCGCGGCCGTTCGCGGCGCGGTGCCATCAAGCCGCGGGTCGTCGGCGATCTCGATCTGGCGGCGGAAGGGGCGGAAGCCGGAGCGCTGGTAGAACGCGACGGCGGAGGGATGGTCGAAGGTGCAGGTGTGGACCCAGACGCGGCGGACATCGTGTGACCAGGCGCGCTCCAGCGCACGGTTCATCAGGAAGCGGGCGGCGCCGGTGCCGATGAGGGGCGCGGTGACGCCGAAATAGGCCAGCTCGCACTGGCCGGGGTCGCGGAAGTCGAGCTCGAGCAGGCCTTCGTCGCGGCCGCCTGCGACCAGCGCGTAGATTTCAACATCAGGCGCTTGGATGATTGCGGCGAGGTCGGCGTCGGTCATGCGGGCGCGCGAGAACCAAAGCCAGTCCTCGCCGACGCGGCGGAAGATGTCGCGGTACCAATGAAGCGCGGGGGCATCGACCTTGCGCAGGGTCCACTTGCCGGGCGGATCGTCGCGGCGCGCGGGAGGTGCGGTCATCTCCAGATGCGTGACGATTGCGGCGATCTTGCCGTTGGGGACGTCGGAATAGCCGTCGGGGAGGATCATTGTTCTCGCAACCGTGTAGCCCGGATGGAGCGCAGCGTAATCCGGGATTCTTGGCAGAGCCGGCAGCGGTCCCGGATTGCGCTGCGCTCCATCCGGGCTACGAAGTTTACCGCTCCACCTCCCCCTCGTCGCTCGCGAGCACGCCTTTCACCGCCCTCGCCCAGCCGGCGAGCTTCCGCTCGCGCGTGGCCTGGCTCATGTTCGGCTTGAAGCGGTGCTCCAATCGCCAATTGTCGGCGAATTTGGTCGGCTCGGGATAGACGCCGGCGTTGAGGCCGGCGAGGTAGGCGGCGCCGAGTGCCGTGGTCTCCTGGATTACGGGGCGATCGACCGGTGCGTCGAGGAGATCGGCGAGGCGCTGCATGGTCCAGTCAGAGGCGGTCATGCCGCCGTCGACGCGGAGCACGACGCTGGCGGTTTCCGAGCTCGGCCAGTCCGCGCGCATCGCGGCCCAGAGATCGAAGGTCTGGTAGCAGACGCTCTCCAGCGCGGCGTGGGCGAGCTCGGCGGGGCCGGTATTGCGGGTGAGGCCGAACAGCGCGCCGCGCACGCGCGGATTCCAGTAGGGCGCGCCCATGCCGACGAAGGCCGGCACGAGATAGACGCTCTGCATCGAGTCGGACTGGTCGGCAAGAGGACCGGTCTCGGCGGCATGCTTGATGATGCCGAGGCCGTCGCGCAGCCATTGCACCGCTGAGCCCGCAACGAAGATCGAGCCTTCGAGCGCGTAGGTGCGTTTGCCGTCGAGCTGATAGGCGACGGTGGTGAGCAGCTTGTTCTTCGACACGACCGGGGTGGTGCCGGTGTTGAGCAGCGCGAAGCAGCCGGTGCCGTAGGTGGACTTCATCATGCCCGGGCGGAAGCAGGCCTGGCCGATGGTGGCGGCCTGCTGGTCGCCGGCGATGCCGGAGATGGCGATCGCGCCGCCGAACAGATCTGGCGTGCTCTCGCCGAAGCGGGCGGAGGAATCCTTCACCTCGGGCAGCATCGAGCGCGGCACGCCGATGATCTCCAGGAGCTCGTCGTCCCACTGGCCGGTGTGGATGTTGAACAGCAGCGTGCGCGAGGCGTTGGTGGCGTCGGTGGCGTGCACCTTGCCGCCGGTGAGGCGCCACAGCAGGTAGCAATCGACGGTGCCGAACATCAATTCGCCGCGCGCCGCGCGGGCGCGGGCGCCGGGGACGTGGTCGAGAATCCAGGCGACCTTGGTGCCGGAGAAATAGGGATCGATGATCAAGCCGGTCTTCTGCGAGATCACGCCCTCGCGGCCGTCGGCCTTGAGTTTCGCGCAGATGTCGGCGGTGCGGCGGTCCTGCCAGACGATGGCGCGGTGCACGGCCTGCCCCGTCGCGCGGTCCCACACCACGGTGGTCTCGCGCTGGTTGGTGATGCCGATCGCGGCGATGTCCTTTGCGCTGATGCCGGCCTGCTCGATGGCCTCGCGGCACACCATCACGGTCGAGGTCCAGATGTCCTCCGGCTCGTGCTCGACCCAGCCCGAGGCCGGAAAGTGCTGCGGGAACTCGGCTTGCGCCTTCGCCGCGATGGAGATGTCGCCGCGAAACACGATCGCGCGCGAGGAGGTGGTGCCCTGGTCGATGGCGAGGACGAAAGACATGGCGGCTTACCTTGGCGTTTTCCCTGCGGGTCGGTGTGTCGGGCCAAAGAAACGGGATTGCCAGCAAGAGGTCAAGGCGTCCGCGGCAGGCGCCTTCTTACCCTCCTTGGAGGGGGAGGGTCGGATCACATGCAGCAAAGCGGAATGTGATCCGGCGTGGGGTGACGGTCTCTCCACAGCCAACAGTGCCCGTGGGGAGAGATCACCCCACCCCGCTCGCGCTACGCGCGATCGACCCACGGGCGAGCTACGCTCGTCCCGGACCCCTCCAGGGGAGGGTAAGAGGGCGCTTCGATTACGTTGGCGTTTTTCGCTTGCGCCGGTGAGCGAGGTGCATCGTTTCCGCCTCGCTCGAGCCATAGAGCTCAACATAGATCCGCTCCATCACCGCGGTCAGATCGTTTGAGAGCTCCGAATTCCAGAAGCGGATAATGCGATAGCCTTCGTTCTCGAGCCAGCGTTGACGTTCGCGATCGTGGGCGGCCGTGGCGTCTTCGTCGTGGTGTCCGCCGTCGAGCTCGATGATGAGGCGCTTGGCCGGGCAGAAGAAGTCGACGACATAAGGACCGATCGGCGCCTGGCGGCGGAAGTGCGAGCCGTCCATCGGAAGGTCTTTGAGGGCACGCCATAACATTCGCTCGTGCGGTGTCGTGTTCGCTCTCAGCTTCCTTGCGGCGGCGCGTCGGATCGATGTTGAGACCATTTGTGTGGCTTCACCCCACCCCGCTCGCGCTGTGCGCGATCGACCCCCTCCAGGGCAGGGCTATCGCACGTGCACATTTTGCAGGGGGCGTCATGCCCGGGGCTTGTCCCAGGCATCCACGTTCTTGTGCCGCGTGGAAACGCGTGGATGGCCGGGACAAGCCCGGCCATGACGCTGTAGAAACAGTCGGTGCCCCACAACTCACATGCGATGGCCCTGCCCTCCAGGAGAGGGCAAGTGAAGCGCGCTCGTACTGCAATTGAAAGTGGTGTGTCGCCGCTACACCGCGGCGGTGGTCACGCCGCCGTCGATGACGATGGTCTGGCCGGTCATGAAGCTCGAGGCGTCGGAGGCGAGGTAGGCGACGGCGCCGGCGATCTCGTCGGGCTCGCCGATGCGGCGCAGCGGCGTGGTCGCCGTGCGGCGCTTCAGGTTGGCTTCGTCTTCCCACAGCGCGCGAGCGAAGTCGGTCTTGACCAGGCCGGGCGCGATGCAGTTGACCCGGACGCCTTTGGGTCCCCATTCGCCGGCGAGCGAACGGCACAGCGCGAAGTCGGCGGCCTTGGAGATGCCGTAGGCGCCGATCACGGTGGAGCCGCGCAGGCCGCCGATCGAGGAGATGATGATCACCGAGCCATTGCCGCGCTCCGCCATCTGCGGGATCGCGAGCGCGGAGAGCCAGATGTTGCTCTTGACGTTCGAGCCCATGATCTTGTCGAACGCCTCATCCGTGATGTCGAGCAGCGGGCCGTAATACGGATTCACCGCGGCGTTGCAGACCAGGACGTCGATCTTGCCGTAATGCTTGGTGGCACCGGAGATCAGCGCCTCGACCTCGGCCTTGCGCGCGATGTTGCAGGGAATGACGATGGCGTCGCCACCGGCAGCAATGATGCCGTCGGCGACTTCCTTGCAGGCGTCGGCCTTGCGCGAGGAGACGACGACCTTGGCCCCGAGCTTGGCCAGCAGCTCCGCCGACGAGCGGCCGATGCCGCGGCTGGAGCCGGTGACGACGGCGACCTTGCCGGTGAGATCGAACGGGGTGTTTTTCATTTGCGCCCTCTCTTCTTGGTCATTCCGGGGCGCGCGTAGCGCGAACCCGGAATCCATTTCACCGCGCGTACTGCCGCCCGATGCATCCCGGGTTCATCGCTACGCGATGCCCCGGGATGACAGTCGTCGTGTGGCTCAGATCGACTCAGACCAACCCGCCCGCGTCGGCGACGCGGCGCTGGTGGTAGTCGGTGTCGCCGAAGGTGTTCTCGATCATGGTGAGGCGCTTGAAGTAGTGACCGATCTTCGCCTCCATGGTCATGCCGATGCCGCCGTGGAGCTGGATCGACTGCTGGCCGACGAATTTGGCCGACTTGCCGATCTGCACCTTGGCCGCGGCGATCGCGTTGCTGCGCTCCTTGGCGTTCTCGAAATCGTTCGCCATGGTCGCGAACATCGACATCGAGCGCGCCTGCTCGGCCGCGACGAACATGTCGGAGGCGCGGTGCTGCAGCGACTGGAACGAGCCGATCGCAACGCCGAACTGCTTGCGCGTCTTGATGTACTCGACCGTGGTCTTGAGCGATTCGTCCATCAGCCCGACCGCCTCGGCGCAGAGCGCGACGCGGGCCTCATCCACCACGCGCTCGATCAGCGCGAGCAGATCCTCGGGGTTGCCGAGCACGGCATCGGCACCGACCTCGACACCGGTGAAGGTGATGTCGGCGGCGTGCAGGCCGTCCTGGGTCGGATAGCCCTTCCTGGCGACCCCCTTGGCATTCGCCGGGACCAGGAACACGCCGATGCCGGACCTGTCGCGGCGCTCGCCCTTGGTGCGCGCGGTGACGACCAGCGTGTCGGCGTTCTCGCCGTTGAGCACGACGAACTTCTCGCCGTCGATCACCCAACCGTCACCCTTCTTCTTCGCGGTCGTGGTAACGTCGAACAGATCGTAGCGCGAATTCTTCTCGAGCTGGGCGAAGGCGAGCGTCTTGCTGCCGTCGATGATCGAAGGCACGTGCGCGGCCTTCTGCGCATCGGTGCCGGCATGGCGCAGGAAGCCGCCGCCGATCACGACCGTGGCGAGATAAGGCTCCAGCACCAGCGCCTTGCCGAGCGCTTCCATCACGATCATGGTCTCGACGCCGCCGCCGCCGAAGCCGCCCTCGGCCTCGCTGAAGGGCAGGCCGAGCAGGCCCTGCTCGGCGAGCTTGAGCCATACCGTTCTGCTCCAGCCGCCCTTCTCCGCCATGTATTTCTTGCGCTGCTCGAAATCGTAGGAATCGGTCAAGAGGCCGTCGATGCTTTCCTTGAGAAGCCGCTGCTCCTCGTTCAGATCAAAATCCATTTCTTTGGTTCCTCGTACCCGGAATTACTTTTGCTTCGTCATTCCGGGATGGCCCGAAGGGCCAGGCCCGGAATCCATTTCGCCTCAGCGTATGCGGCCCGATGGATTCCGGGCTCGCGACTTCGTCGCGCCCCGGAATGACGGTGGAAACATTGCCCTCCCCACCTCCGCGGAGAGGAAGCGGGATCACAGCCCCAGCACCGCCTTGGCGATGATGTTGCGCTGGATCTCGTTGGAGCCGCCGTAGATCGAGACCTTGCGGTTGTTGAAGTAGCTCGGCGCGATCTGGGCGGTCCAGTCCATGGCCTCGTTCGAGCCGTCGTCGCCGTGCACGTCGTAGGGCGCGGCGAACGGCCCGATCACTTCCATGAGCAGCTCGGTGGTGGTCTGCTGGATCTCGGAGCCCTTGATCTTCAGCACGGAGGACGCCGGATTGGGCTTGCCCTTGCCGTGCTTGCCCTCGTCGGCGACGACGCGCAGCTGGGTCAGCTCGAGGCGCCTTCAGCTCGATCTCGCAGGCCGCCAGCTTCTCGCGGAACGCGGCATCCTGGAGGATCGGCTTGCCGCCGGATTCGACCTTGCCGGCGAGATCGCGGATGCGGCGCAGCCGCTCCTTGGAGACGCCGACACGGGCGATGCCGGTGCGCTCGTTGCCGAGCAGGAATTTTGCGTAATCCCAGCCCTTGTTCTCCTCGCCGATCAAATTCTCGACGGGCACCTCGACGTCGTCGAAGAAAACCTCGTTGACCTCATGGCCGCCGTCGATGGTCTGGATCGGGCGCACGGTGACGCCCTTGGACTTCATCGAGAACACGATGAAGGAGATGCCCATCTGCTTCTTGGCATTGTTGTCGGTGCGGCAGAGGCAGAAGATCATGTCGGCGTGCTGCGCCAGCGTGGTCCAGGTCTTCTGGCCGTTGATGATCCACTTGTCGCCACGGCGCTCGGCCTTGGTCTTCAGCGAGGCGAGGTCGGAGCCGGAGCCTGGCTCGGAGAAGCCCTGGCACCACCAATCGTCGACATTGGCGATGCGCGGCAGGTACTTCTTCTTCTGCTCCTCGTTGCCGAAGGTGTAGATGACCGGACCGACCATGCTGACGCCGAAGGCGAAGCGGCTGCGGCGCCGGATGGGCCTGAAGCTCCTCGTTGAAGATGTAATGCTGCACGGCGGTCCAGCCGGTGCCGCCATATTCCTTCGGCCAGTGGCTGACGCCCCAGCCCTTCTTGTTGAGGATGCGCCACCAAGTCACCATCTCGTCCTTCGAGAGATGACGGCCCTCGACCATCTTGCGCCGCGTATCCGGCGGCACGTTGTCGCGGAAGAACTGCCGCACTTCCTCGCGAAACGCCTGCTCTTCCCTAGTGAATGCGAGATCCATCGGATCCTCCTGTGAGCGTTATTCTCTGTTCGTCACTCCGGGGCGCGCAACGCGCGAACCCGGAGTCCGGAAGTTTGTGGCGCGAGGTTCCGGGTTCATTCGCGTACCGCGAATGCCCCGGAACGACGGGCCGGTTACTGCAGCACCTCGAACAAACCCGCCGCGCCCATGCCGCCGCCGACGCACATGGTGACGACCGCGTATTTCGCCTTGCGGCGGCGGCCTTCGATCAGGGCGTGGCCGGTGAGGCGCGCGCCCGACATGCCGTAGGGATGGCCGACCGCGATCGCGCCGCCGTCGACGTTGATCTTGTCGGGGTCGATGCCGAGCTTGTCGCGGCAATACAGCACCTGCACCGCGAAGGCCTCGTTGAGCTCCCACAGGCCGATGTCGTCGACGGTGAGGCCGTGGCGCTTGAGCAGGCGCGGCACAGCGAAGACCGGGCCGATGCCCATCTCGTCCGGCTCGCAGCCGGCCGAGACGAAGCCGCGGAAGATGCCGAGCGGCTTGAGGCCGCGCCTGGATGCTTCCTTGTCGCTCATGATCACCGAGGCGCTGGCGCCGTCGGAGAGCTGGCTGGCATTGCCGGCGGTGATCGAGAAACCTTCGCCGCGCACCGGCTTGAGGCCGGCAAGGCCTTCGATCGTGGTCTCGGGACGCGGGCCTTCGTCCTGCGACAGCGTGACCTCCTTCATCGACACCGCGCCGGTGGCCTTGTCGGTGACCGCCATCTGCGTCGTGATCGGCGCGATCTCCTCCTTGAACTTGCCGCCCTGCTGCGCCGCCGCGGTGCGGCGCTGGCTTTCCAGCGAGTATTCGTCTTGGCGTTCGCGCGAGATGCCGTAGCGCTTGGCGACCACCTCCGCCGTGTCGATCATGGGCATGTAGACCTCGCCCTTGATCTTGAGCAGCGCCGGATCCTGGGCGTGGAAGCCGTTCATCTTGTCGTTCTGCACGAGGCTGATCGATTCGCCGCCGCCGCCGACCGCGATCTCGACGCCGTCGAAGATCACCGAACGCGCCGCGAGCGCGATCGCCTGCAGGCCCGAGGCGCATTGCCGGTCGATGGTGGTGCCGGCGACGGTGACGGGAAGGCCGGCGCGCAGCAGCGCCTTGCGCGCGATGTTGCCGCCGGTCGCGCCCTGCTGCAGCGCGGCGCCCATCACGACGTCCTCGATCTCCTTGGGATCGACCTTGGCGCGCGCGACGGCTTCGCCAATGGCGTGGCCGAGCAGCGTGGCGCCCTCGGTGGCGTTGAGCGCGCCGCGATAGGCCTTGCCGATCGGGGTGCGGGCGGTGGAAACGATGACGGCGTCGGTCAAGAACGACCTCCTGATGCTTGTTGAACGGATTGTGACGGTTTCTGCTGCTGACGCAATTCGTGGCGCGACAATTTTCCGACCGGCGTGCGCGGCAGATCGTCGACGAATTCGATCGCGGCCGGCACTTCGTGCTTGCCGAGCTTGCCCGCAAGCTGGCTGCGCAGCTCGTCGAGCGAGAACGGCTTTGCGCCCGGCTTCAGCTTGATGAAGGCCTTGGCGGCTTCGCCCCGATAGGGGTCGGGAATGCCGAGCACGATCACCTCGTGCACGCCTGGAACGGTGTAGATCGCCTGCTCGATCATCTGCGGATAGACGTTGAAGCCGCCGGAGATGATCATGTCCTTCTTGCGGTCGACCAGGAAGAAATAGCCGTCGGCATCGACATAGCCGATGTCGCCGGTGAGGAAACGGCCGTCGACGAAGGCGTCCGCCGAGCCCTCCGGCTTGTTCCAATAGCCCCTGGTGACGTTCGGGCCCTTGATACGGATCTCACCGACTTCGCCGGGCGGAAGCACGCGCCTGGGATCGTCCAGCGCGACGACGTCGAGCTCGATGCCGGGCAGCATCAGGCCGATCGAGCCGGGCTTCTCCGGCCCGGTGGGCGGATGGCCGGTGCCGGGCGAGCAGGTCTCGGTCATGCCCCAGCCGCTCTTCAGCTTCTTGCCGACCTTGCGCTCGAAGAAGCTCGCGATCTCCACCGGCAGCGGCGCGCCGCCGGAGCCGATGGTGACGAGCGAGGAGAAGTCCCGCTTGTCGAGGTCGGGGAGCGCCGCGATCGCGATCCACATCGTCGGCACGCCCGGAAAGTAGGTCGCGCGCTTGACCTCGATGTCGCGCATCACGGCTTCGACGTCGAAGCGCTGGTGCAGCGAGATCAGGTTGCCGCGGCTGAGCGAGGACAACAACACCACGGTGAGCGCGTAGATATGGAACAGCGGCAGCACGCAGATCACGCGCTCGATCACGTCGCCGCGCGTGGCGCGCCCCGGCTTGCCCCAGACATCGTAGATCGACACGGCGGAGGTGAGGTTGCCGTGGGTCAGCATGGCGCCCTTGGGCAGGCCGGTGGTGCCGCCGGTATATTGCAGCAGCGCGACGTCGTCGGCCGTCACGGATGGCCATTGCCCCGGCGCAGGCGCGCCTTCGACGAAGGCCCTGAAGGTGACGATGCGGGGATCGTCGGGGATCGCCGCCTGCGGCGTGCCGACCTTGCCCCACGTGTCGTCCTCGCAGACGACGAGCTTGTCGATCAGGCCCTTGTCCAGGAATTTGAGCGCGGTCGGCAACAGGGCCTGGAGGTTGGAGGTGACGAGCAGGCGCGCGCCGGAATCCGACACCTTGTGCGTCAGGGCGATCTCGCCGTCGAGCGGCGAGAGATGGGCCACGCGAGCGCCCGCCTTCAGCGCGCCGAAGAAGTTGACGGGGTGGTCGGGCGAATTGCCGAGGAACAGCGCGATCGACGTGCCCTTGCCGCAGCCGGCGCGGAGGAACGCGGCGGCGGCGCGCTCGGCCAACGCGGCGAGCTCGGTGTAGGTGATGGCGCGATCGCGGAATTCCAGCGCGGTGCGCGGACCGTAATCGGCGGCAGCCTTCGAGAGGATGTCCGGGAGCGTGCCCTGGGCGATGGGATCGTCCCAATGCACGCCCTCGGGGTAAAACTGTTCGCCGGGATGGGTCATGGATTCCCTAAACCACACTAGCCGTCATTCCGGGGCGATGCGAAGCATCGAACCTGGAATCTCGAGATTCGGGTTCGCCCTGCGGGCGCCCCGGAATGACTGAGAGCTGGAGCGCGACGCTCCATCAAGCGGCCTTCGACGCAGCCGCCAGTGACGCGAACGTCTTGCCTTCGGCGGCGAGCTTCTTCAACAGCGGCGCGGGCTCGAGGCTCGGATCGTTGGTCTCCTTGGCGTAGTAGGAGAGCCGATCGGCGATGTGCTTGAGGCCGACGCTGTCGGCCCAGAACATCGGGCCGCCGCGGTAGATCGGCCAGCCATAGCCGTAGAGCCAGACCACGTCGATGTCGGAGGGACGTGCCGCGATGCCCTCCTCCAGGATCTTCGCGCCCTCGTTGATCATCGGATACATCATGCGCTCGAGGATCTCTTCATCGCTGACGACGCGCTTCTTGCGGCCGAGGCGGGCAAGCGTCTCGTCGATCAGCTTCTCGACCTCGGGATCGGGCAGCGGCGCGCGGGAGCCGGCTTCGTATTTGTAGTAGCCCTTGCCGGTCTTCTGGCCGAAGCGGCCGGCTTCGCACAGCGCATCCGCAATCTCCGACTTGATGCCGCGGTCCTTGCGCGAGCGCCAGCCGATGTCGAGGCCGGCGAGGTCGCCCATCGCGAACGGTCCCATCGGCATGCCGAATTTGGTCACGACGGCATCGACCTGCTGCGGCAAGGCGCCCTCGAACAAGAGCTTCTCCGACTGCTTGCCGCGCTGGGCCAGCATGCGGTTGCCGACGAAGCCGTCGCAGACGCCGACCACGGCCGGCACCTTGGCAATCTTGCGCGCGATATTGACGGCCGTCACGAGGGCGTCCGGCGCGGTCTTGTCGGCGCGCACGATCTCACACAACTTCATGACGTTGGCCGGCGAGAAGAAGTGCATGCCGAGCACGTCCTGCGGACGCTTGGTCGACTTCGCGATCTCGTCGATGTTCAGATAAGACGTGTTGGAGGCGAGCACGGCGCCTTGCTTGGCGTATTGGTCGAGCTTGCCGAACACATCCTTCTTCACCGCCATGGTCTCGAACACGGCCTCGATGACGAGGTCGGCATCGCCGACATTCTCGATGCCGACGACACCGTTGATCAGCGCCATGCGCTTGGCGGGGGCATCGGCCGGGATGCCGCCGCGCGCCGCGGTCGCTTCCCAGTTCTTCTGCATGATGCCCATGCCGCGCTTGAGCTGTTCCTCGCCGGTCTCGATCAGGGTGACGGGGATGCCGGCATTGGCAAAGGACATCGCGATACCGCCGCCCATGGTGCCGGCGCCGAGGATGGCGACGCGGTTCACCGGACGCGGCTTGGTGCCTTCGGGGACGCCGGCGATCTTGGCGGCTTCGCGCTCGGCGAAGAAGGCGTAGCGCTGCGCCTTGGACTGGTCGCTGGCGACGAGCTTCAGGAAGCCCTCGCGCTCTTTCTTCAGACCTTCGTCGAAGGGCAGGTCGATGGCGTAGCCGACCGCGTCGGCGGCGGCGAACGGCGCCTCCAGGCCGCGCGACTTCTTGGTCATGGCGGCGACCGCGTTGGTGAAGATCGAGCGGTCGGCCTTGGCAGCCGCGATCTTGGAATCGTCGTCGCGCAGACGCCGCAGCGGACGCTTCTCCGCGATGAGCTTGCGCACGAAGGCTTCGCCGCCCGATGCCGGCCCCTCGACGATTTCCTCGATCAGGCCGTTCTTGAGCGCTTCCGCAGCGCCGATCGGGTCGCCGCCGACGATCATCTTGACCGCGAGCTCGGGACCGACCGCGCGCGGCAGGCGCTGGGTGCCGCCGGCGCCCGGCAGCAGGCCGAGCTTCACCTCCGGCAGGCCGAGCTTGGCCTCTTTCACCGCGACACGGAAATGACAGGCGAGCGCGACCTCGAGGCCACCGCCGAGCGCCGTGCCGTGGATCGCGGCGACCACCGGCTTCGGCGAGTTCTCGATCTCGGACAGCACGTCGTTGAGGGCGGGCGGCTTCGGCGGCTTGCCGAACTCGGTGATGTCGGCGCCCGCGATGAAGGTGCGACCGGCGCAGGTCAGCACGATGCCCTTGATGGCGGGATCGGCGATGGCGGCCTTGATGCACTCCAGGATGCCACCGCGGACCGCGGCGCTCAGCGCGTTGACCGGAGGGCTGTTGACCGTGACGATCCCGACCTCGTCATGACGCTCAAGCTTGACCACTTCGCTCACGGTGTTCCCTCCTTGGTGGGGATTAACTTTTCGATTTCGCGGTGCGGAATTTAATTCCGCATCTTGACGGCAGGGTTATTTTGAAGCACGTGGCTTGTCAACGACTCCGCGCAAGAAGCAGATCAGGGATGAAGCGTACAGGAAAGAAGACAGCGACCGATCGGAATTTCGTCGTCGCGCTTTCCCGCGGACTGGACGTATTGCGAGCATTCCACCCCAATGACGGCCTTCTGGGCAATCAGGAGATTGCGGCGCGCACCAATCTGCCGAAGCCGACGGTGTCGCGGCTGACTTACACGCTGACCAAGCTGGGTTATCTCGCGCCGGTTCCCCGCTTCGAGAAGTACCAGCTCACCCCCGCCGCGATGTCGCTCGGTTACGCCGCGCTTGCCAATCTCGGCGTTCGGCATTTGTCCGAGCCGTTCCGCGAGGAGGTGATGCGCGCGACCGGCGGCGCCGTCGCGGTCGGCGGCCGCGACCGTCACAGCATGATCTATTTCGGGCAAAGCCGCGGCAGCGAGACGGTCGGCGTTCAACTTGACGTCGGCTCCCGCGTGCCGATCGCAACCAGTGCGATGGGCCGTGCCTATTTCTGGGCGCTCGACGACGCGGATCGCGCGGAGCTGTCGCGCCTGTTGCGCGAGCATTACGGCAGCCGCTGGCCGAAGATGCGCGACGGGCTGGAGCGTTCCGGCGAAACCGTCGCGAAGTACGGTTTTGCGATTTCGGTCGGCGACTGGCACGACGACATCGGCGCCGCCGGCGTCGCGCTCAGGCTCAACGACGGAACCGGACCTTACGCATTCAATTGCGGAGCACCCGCATTCCGCTTCACGGAAGAGCGTTTGATCAACGACATTGGACCCCGTCTGCTAGCGATGGTAAGGAACATCGAAGCGGCGCTCGGGGGTCTGATGCCGCATTCCAAAAAAGACGTCAGCAAAAAGCTGAAATCAGGAGGGAAAGTTGCGCGTGTGGCCGAGGGGATCAGATAGCCTTTGTCGTCGTCGGGAGCGGTTCGCATCGCCCCGTCGCTCACTGCAAGACGTGAGCGAGACGAGATGACGCAGGCCCAGTTCGCGCAGGGGACATCGCCCCTGCTCGCCGTTCGCGACGTCAGCGTCGTGTTCGGCGGCATCGTCGCGCTCAACGGCGTGTCGTTCGACATGCACAAGGGCCAGATCCTCGGCTTGATCGGCCCCAACGGCGCCGGCAAAACCACGCTCTTCAACTGCCTCTCGCGGCTGTACCAGCCGTCGTCCGGCGACATCCTGATGGAGGGCGTGAGCATCCTGACACGGGCGCCGCACCGCATCGCAGAGATCGGCATTGGCCGCACGTTCCAGAACGTGGCGCTGTTTCCGAACCTCACGGTGATGGACAACGTCCGCGTCGGGGCGCATGCGAAGACCTCCAGCGACATCATCAGCGACTCCCTGAGGCTTGCCTGGGTGCGGCGCAGTGAGACCAGCATCAACAAGAAGGTGCAGGAGATCCTCGCTTACCTCGACCTCGGGAATGTCGCCCACACGGTGGTGTCCGGCCTGCCGTTCGGCACGCAGAAGCGGGTGGAGTTGGCGCGGGCGCTCGCGGCTGATCCAAAGATCCTGCTGCTCGACGAGCCGGCCGGCGGTCTCAACCACGAAGAGGTCCATGTGCTCGGCGACCTCATCCGCCGCATCCGCGACGAGCGTCACATGACCGTGCTGCTGGTCGAGCACCACATGGGCCTCGTGATGTCGATCGCCGACCACGTGGTCGCACTGAATTTCGGCAAGAAGCTCGCGGAAGGCACGCCCGCCCAGGTGCAGGCGGACCCGGACGTCATCAAGGCCTATCTCGGGAGCAAGGATCAATGACGCCACTGCTCAACGTCAAGGACCTGCGCGCCTATTACGGCCAGGTCCAGGCGCTCCATGGCCTGTCGTTCTCGCTCAACGAAGGCTCGCTCGTGACGCTGCTGGGTGCCAACGGCGCCGGCAAGACCACCACGCTGCGCGCGATCTGCAACATGGTGCGCTCCACCGGCGGCGTCGAGTTCGAAGGCAAGCCGCTGAACAACCGCTCGACCGAGAGCATCGTGCGGTTCGGCATCGCCCATGTTCCGCAGGGCCGCGGCACCTTCACCAACATGACCGTGGAGGAGAATCTCCAGCTGGGGGCGATCACCCGCAAGGACCGCGCCGGCATCGTCTCCGACATCGAGCGCATGTATGCGCATTTCCCGGTGTTGAAGCAGCGCCATACCCAGCAGGCCGGCACGCTGTCCGGCGGCGAGCAGCAGATGCTCGCGGTCGCCCGCGCGCTGATGCTGCGACCGCGGCTGATGCTGCTCGACGAGCCCTCCTTCGGTCTTGCGCCGCTGGTGGTGCGCGACCTGTTCGGCATCCTCGGCAAGATCAACCGCGAGGACAAGGTGTCGATCCTGGTGGTCGAGCAGAACGCCCAGCTCGCGCTTCGAGCTCGCCGACCAGGCCTACGTGATCGAGACTGGCCGCATCGTGATGTCGGGCAAGGCCAAGGACATCGCGAACAACGAAGAAATCCGCAAATCCTATCTGGGTTACTGAGGGAGCCGGGACAATGGAACTGTTTACCAACCAGGTCCTGGCCGGCATCGCCACGGGCGCGATCTATGCCTGCATGGCGCTCGCCGTGGTCATGATCTACCAGGCCATCGACCATCTCAACTTCGCGCAAGGCGAGATGGCGATGTTCTCGACCTTCATCTCATGGCAGCTGATGCAGTGGGGCGTGTCCTATTGGGCCGCCTTCGTAATCACGCTGGCATTTTCCTTCGTCGCCGGCATCGCGATCGAGCAGAATCCTGTTCAAGCCCCTCGTGAAGGCGCCGGTGCTCACCAACGTCGCCGGCTTCATCGCGCTATTTGCGATCATCAACTCCTCGGCGGGCCTGATCTGGGACTTCACGATCAAGCAGTACCCGACCCCGTTCGGCTCCGCACCGTTCCTCGGCAGCCAGCTGATCTCGACCCACCAGGCCGGCATGATCGGCGTCACCGTGGCGCTGCTGCTCGCGCTCTACTTCTTCTTCCAGTACACGCGGATCGGCCTTGCGATGCGCGCCGCGGCCTCGGTGCCTGAATCGGCCCGCCTCGTCGGCATCAACACGAGCTGGATGATCGCGCTCGGCTGGGGCATGGCGACCGCGATCGGCTCGATCGCCGGCATGCTGATCGCACCGGTGGTGTTCCTGGAGCCGAACATGATGGGCGGCGTGCTGATCTACGGCTTCGCCGCGGCGGTGCTCGGCGGGCTGAGCAGTCCGTTCGGCGCGGTGGTCGGCGGCTTCCTGGTCGGCGTGTTCGAGAACCTCGCCGGCACCTACATCCCCGGCGTCGGCAACGAGTTGAAACTCCCGATCGCGCTCGCGCTGATCATCTCCGTCCTGGTCGTCAAACCCGCCGGCCTGTTCGGCCGGCACATCGTCAAGCGAGTTTGATCATGAGCGCAGCAGAAGAAGTCGTCGCCGAAGGCCACGCGGCGGTCGAGGCGGTTCCGAAGCGGGCCATGACCCTGGGCACCGGCACCTCGCTGGTGGTGCTGGCGGCGCTGTTGATCGTGCCGGCGTTCGTCAAGAACTTCATCATCTTCCAGATGACGATGCTCCTGATCTACGGGCTCGCCGTGCTAGCGCTGAACATCCTGACCGGCGGAAGCGGCCAGTTTTCGCTCGGCCAGAGCGCGTTCTACGCCGTCGGCGCTTATACGTCGGCGGTGCTGATGGAGTACTTCAACGTCAATTACGCGCTGACAATTCCGGTTTCCGCCGTGATCTGCTTCGGATTCGGCTACCTCTTCGGCAAGCCGGCGCTGCGGCTGTCGGGCATCTATCTCGCACTCGCGACGTTCGCGCTTGCGACCGCGATGCCGCAGCTGCTGAAGTTGAACTTCCTCGAGCACTGGACCGGCGGCGTGCAGGGTCTCGTCGTCACCAAGCCGGACGCGCCGTTCGGCCTGCCGATGTCGCAGGACATGTGGCTGTACTATTTCACCCTGGCCGTGACGGTCGCGATCTACATCTTTTCGGTCAACCTGTTGCGCTCCCGCTCCGGCCGCGCCTTCATGGCGATCCGCGACAACGAGATCGCGGCCTCCTCCATGGGCGTCAACGTCGCGCTGTACAAGACGCTGGCGTTCGGCGTGTCCGCCGGCATCACCGGCGTCGCCGGCTCGCTCGGCGCCATCGCGGTGCAGTTCGTCGCGCCCGACAGCTACACCATCACGCTGGCGATCTCGCTGTTCCTCGGCATGGTGGTCGGCGGCGTCGGCTGGCTGCCCGGCTCGTTCGTCGGTGCGGCCTTCATCATCTTCGTGCCGAACATGGCGGAAAGCATCTCCAAGGGCCTCTCCGGCGCGGTGTTCGGCGTGCTGCTGTTCCTCGTCATCTACCTCGTGCCGCATGGCGCAAGGCAGGTCGCGATCGTGGGCCAGCAACTTGCCGGCAAGCTCAGAAGAAACTGAAACACTAGAAGACTGTTGTTTAAACGAAGGAGACCGAATTGCGATTTGGAAGAACACTGCGAGCCGCCGCGCTGGTCACGGCAACGGCGGCCATTGCCCTCACCTCCGGCGCTGCACTCGCCCAAAAGAAATACGACACCGGCGCGTCCGATACCGAGATCAAGATCGGCAACATCATGCCGTACAGCGGTCCGGCATCGGCCTACGGCATCATCGGCAAGACCGAGGAAGCCTATTTCCGGATGATCAACGACAAGGGCGGCATCAACGGCCGCAAGATCAACTTCGTCACCTATGACGACGCCTATTCGCCGCCGAAGGCGGTCGAGCAGGTGCGCAAGCTCGTCGAGAGCGACGAGGTGCTGGCCGTGTTCAACCCGCTCGGCACGCCCTCGAACAGCGCGATCCAGAAATATCTCAACGCCAAGAAGATTCCGCAGCTGTTCGTCGCCACCGGCGCCACCAAGTGGAACGATCCGAAGAACTTCCCCTGGACCATCGGCTGGCAGCCCTCCTACCAGAGCGAAGCCCAGATCTATGCCAAATGGCTGATGAAGGAGAAGCCCGACGCCAAGATCGCGATCCTCTATCAGAACGACGATTTCGGCAAAGACTACCTCAAGGGCACCAAGGATGGCCTCGGCGCCAAGGCCTCGTCCATGATCATCATGGAGGAGAGCTACGAGATCTCCGAGCCGTCGATCGACGGCCACATCGTCAAGATCAAGGCCGCCAATCCCGACGTGCTCCTGATCTACACCACGCCGAAGTTCGCGGCCCAGACCATCAAGAAGACCGCCGAGCTCAACTGGAAGCCGCTCCAGATCCTCACCAACGTGTCGATCTCGGTCGGCAGCGTGATGAAGCCGGCTGGTTTCGATGCCGCGCAGGGCGTGCTGTCGGCGGCCTATGCCAAGGACTCCACCGACCCGCAATGGGCCAACGATCCCGGCATGAAGAAGTGGAACGAGTTCGTCGACAAGTACATGCCCGGCGCCGACAAGACCGACACCGCCATGGTCTACGGCTACGGTGCGGCCTCGACCCTGGCCAAGGTCCTGGAAATGTGCGGCGACGATCTGACCCGCGCCAACCTGATGAAGCAGGCGGCTTCGCTGAAGGATTTTGCGCCGGACACGCTGCTGCCCGGCGTCAAGATCAACACCGGCCCCACCGACTTCGCCCCGATTTCGCAGCTGCAGATGCAGCGGTTCAAGGGTGAGAAATGGGAACTGTTCGGCGAGATCATCAGCGGCGACGTCGCCTCCGAGTGACACGCTGACGCAATAGTCCGAGCCCAAGAAGCCCCCACGAGCGATCGCGGGGCTTTTTGTTGACGTCACGGGTCAATCTTGTTCAATGCGGCGCCGATCCAACTCGGGGTGGGAGAATGATGACTTCCGTTCGATGTCAGGTTGTGGCACTGGCCGCAGTCGTGTTGTGCACTGCAATGGGCAGCCCGGCACTGGCGCAGAACAAATACGACACCGGCGCCTCCGATACCGAGATCAAGATCGGCAACATCATGCCCTATAGCGGCCCGGCTTCGGCCTATGCCGCGATCGGCAAGGTCGAGGAAGCCTATTTCAACAAGATCAACGCCGAGGGCGGCGTCAACGGCCGCAAGATCAAGTTCATCTCCTACGACGACGCCTATTCGCCGCCGAAGACAGTGGAGCAGGCGCGCAAGCTGGTCGAGGGCGACGGGGTGCTCCTGATCTTCGGCTCGCTCGGCACCTCCACCAACAGCGCCATCCGCAAATACATGAACGAGAAGAAGGTGCCGCAATTGTTCGTCGCGAGCGGAGCCTCGAAGTGGAACGACCCGAAGCAATATCCCTGGACCATGGGCTGGCAGCCCAGCTACGCCAGCGAGGCGCGCATCTACGCCAAGTACATCATGAAGGAGAAGCCGGACGGAAAGATCGGCGTGCTCTACCAGAACGACGATTTCGGCAAGGACTATCTGAAGGGGTTGAAGGACGGCCTCGGCGCCAAGGCCTCGATGATCGTGCTGCAGGAATCCTACGACACCTCCGAGCCCGCGATCGACGAGCACATCGTGAAGCTGAAGGCCTCAGGCGCCGACGTCTTCATCAGCATCACCACCCCGAAATTCGCCGCGCAGGCGATCAAGAAGGCGGCGGAGATCAACTGGCATCCGGTCCACATCATCTCCAACGTCTCGGCCTCCGTCGGCGGTGTGATCGAACCGGCCGGCCTTGAGATATCCCAGGGCATCCTGTCGGCGACCTACACCAAGGACAGCTCCGATCCGCAGTGGAATGCCGACGACGGCATGAAGAGGTTCCATGACTTCCTCGCGAAGTACGATCCCAAGGCCAACAAGCTCGAGACCGGCGTCGTGTTCGGCTATGCCGCCGCGCAGACGATGGTGAAGGTGCTGCAGATGTGCGGCGACGATCTGACCCGCGAGAACGTCATGAAGCAGGCGGCTTCCCTGAAGGATTTCGAACCCGACACGCTGCTGCCCGGCATCAAGATCAACACTGCGCCGGACAATTTCGCCCCGATCGAGCAGCTGCAAATGATGCGCTTCAAGGGCCGGAAATGGGAGCTGTTCGGCGACGTCATCTCCAGCGAGATGGGGCATTGAAGCCGCGCAAGGACGCAATTGAAAATAGCCTTGGCTTCACAAGACAACCTCTGCGCAGCTGAGTGACGGCCCGCTTCATCTCGCGCGCCGGAATATTCCGCATCCCCTCGAAAAAGAAGCACCTCGCCGCGATGGCACCGGCCGGCGTTCTCCTTGCTGGGCGCCCGAGAAGGGTATTCAATGCGTATCGGAGCGGCGCGCAATGATCGCTCTCGACAAGAACAATCGACACATTCAAACCGAGCTAGGGAGAGCAAGATGCCTGCAATGCATGTGCGATTGGGGGCCTTCTCGGCCGCCCTCGTACTGACTGCCACCCTGTCCACGACAGCGTTCGCGCAGAAGAAATACGACACCGGCGCATCGGACACCGAAATCAAGATCGGCAACATCATGCCCTACAGCGGACCGGCCTCCGCCTACGGGGTGATCGGCAAGACCGAGGAGGCATATTTCCGCAAGATCAACGCGGAAGGCGGCATCAACGGCCGCAAGATCAACTTCGTCTCCTATGACGACGCCTATTCGCCGCCGAAGACGGTCGAGCAGGCGCGCAAGCTGGTCGAGAGCGACGAGGTGCTGGTGATCTTCAATCCGCTCGGCACGCCGCCGAACTCGGCGATTCAGAAATACATGAATCAGAAGAAGGTGCCTCAGCTGTTCGTCGCCACCGGCGCCACCAAGTGGAACGACCCGCAGAACTTTCCCTGGACGATGGGCTGGCAGCCGAACTACCAGAGCGAGACGACCATCTACGCGAAGTATATCCTGAAGAACAAACCCGACGCCAAGATCGCGGTGCTCTATCAGAACGACGATTACGGCAAGGACTATCTGAAGGGCTTCAAGGACGGGCTCGGAGCCAAGGCGGCCTCGATGATCGTCATCGAGGACAGCTATGAGGTCTCCGAACCGACCATCGATTCGCACATCGTGAGATTGAAGGCCACGGGCGCCGACGTCTTCATCAACATCACCACGCCGAAATTCGCGGCGCAGGCGATCAAGAAGAACGCCGAGCTCGGCTGGAAGCCGCTGCATTTCCTCAACAACGTCTCGGCCTCCATCGGCAGCGTGATCAAGCCCGCCGGCTTCGAGAACGCGCAGGACATCATCTCCTCGCAATATTTCAAGGACCCGACCGACGCCCAATGGAAGACCGACGCGGCAATGACCGCCTGGAACCAATTCCTGGACAAGTACTATCCGGAAGCGAACCGCGCCGACGCCTCGGTGATGTACGCCTACATCGTGAGCCAGGGTCTCGTTCACGTGCTCAAGGCCTGCGGCGACAATCTGACCCGCGAGAACGTCATGAAGCAGGCCGCCAGCATCAAGGACTACGAGCCGGCCGGCCTGCTGCCCGGCATCAAGGTCAACACCTCGGCCACGGACTTCGCGCCGCTCTCGCAGCTGCAGCTGATCCGCTTCAAGGGCGAGCATTGGGAGCGATTTGGCGAGATCCTGAGCGGGGACGTCGGCGGCTGATCTTAACCAGCCGCTAAAGATGTCGTCTCAATCGACTAAAGACGCAGCTCCTGCGGCTTTGCCGCAGGGGCTTTTCCTTGAAGCTTTCGAGCAAATCGTATTGAATTGCGGCCGCGTCACCAAGAACCGTCAAGCCAAGAACAAGGACGCGCACATCAAGAAAAATAGGGAGATTGGAATGCCTGCAGTTACCGGCAAGATTGCCGCTGCGTCACTGGCGCTTGCGCTCTTTGCGGCTACGACATCCACCGCGTCGGCCCAGAAGAAATACGATACCGGCGCGACCGACACCGAGATCAAGATCGGCAACATCATGCCCTACAGCGGACCGGCATCCGCCTACGGCGTCATCGGGCGGACCGAAGCCGCCTATTTCAAGAAGGTCAACGACGAGGGCGGCATCAACGGCCGCAAGATCAATTTCGTCTCCTACGACGACGCCTACTCGCCGCCCAAGACGGTGGAGCAGGCGCGCAAGCTGGTCGAGAGCGACGAAGTGCTGCTCATCTTCAACTCGCTCGGCACGCCGCCGAACTCGGCGATCCAGAAATACATGAACTCGAAGAAGGTGCCGCAGCTGTTCGTCGCGACCGGCGCCACCAAGTGGAACGATGCGCAGAATTTCCCCTGGACGATGGGCTGGCAACCCAACTACCAGAGCGAGACGCAGATCTACGCGAAATACATCATGAAGGCGATGCCGAACGCCAAGATCGGTGTGCTCTTCCAGAACGACGATTACGGCAAGGACTACCTGAAGGGCTTGAAGGACGGCCTCGGCGCCAAGGCCGCCAGCATGATCGTGCTCGAGGAAAGCTACGAGACGTCGGAGCCGACCATCGACAATCACATCGTCAAGCTGAAGGCGTCCGGCGCCGACGTCTTCGTCAATATCACCACGCCAAAGTTCGCGGCGCAGGCGATCAAGAAGATCTCCGAGATCGGCTGGAAGCCGACCCACTTCCTCAACAACGTCTCGGCCTCGGTCGGCAGCGTGATCAAGCCCGCCGGCTTCGAGAATTCGCAAGACATCATCTCAGCCGCCTATCTGAAGGACGTGTCCGACCCGCAGTGGAAGGACGACGCCGGCATGAAGGCCTTCCTGGAGTTCATGGCGAAGTACTTCCCTGAAGGCGACAAGCTCGACGGCGGCACCGTCGTCGGCTACGGCGTGGCCCAGACCCTGGTGGAAGTGTTGAAGAAGTGCGGCGACGACCTCACGCGCGCGAACGTCATGAAGCAGGCGGCGAGCCTGAAGGACTTCCGCACCGAGGTGCTGCTGCCCGGCATCAAGATCAACACCGGCCCGAACGACTTCGCACCGATCAGCTCGCTTCAGCTCATGAAGTTCAAGGGCGAAAAGTGGGACCTGTTCGGCGACGTGATCAGCGCCGACGCCGGCGGCTAGCCCCGCGCCACCTGCAAATGCCACGCCCCCTGCGCCGACCGCGCAGGGGGCTTTTGCTTGCGCGTCGATCATGATGACGCGATTGCACAATCGAATAATGGCAGCGGCCGCTTACGCTTTTGCGCCCGATGCGATAGGCATGTGAGCGGCGCGTGACCCGCCAGCTTGTTCCGTCTGCTCAAGGCCTTTCGTGATGACCGATCGACGCCCCCTGCTCCGTGCACTCTATGATGCCGCCGTCGCCGCGGCCCATCCCAATGTGGTGCTGGCGCCGCACTTGCCGCCCGCGCCCAAAGGACGCGTGATCTGTCTCGCCGCCGGCAAGGGCGCAGGCGCCATGGCCGCAGCGGCCGAGCGGCATTATCTCGACACGCTCCGGCTCGCACCGGACCGCCTCGTCGGCATCGCCACCACGCGCCACGGCTACGGCGTGCCGACGCGCCGGATCCGCGTGGTCGAAGCCGGTCATCCCGTGCCGGACGAGGCCGGCCTGAAGGGCGCCGCCGACACGCTGGCGCTCGCAGGCGAGGCCGGGCCGGATGATCTGCTCCTCGTGCTGCTCACCGGCGGCGGCTCGGCCAACTGGATCGCACCGAGCGAGGGCATCAGCTTCGCGCAGAAGCAGGCGGTCAACAAGGCGCTGCTGCGCTCGGGCGCGCCGATCGGCGAGATGAACGTCGTGCGCAAACATCTCTCGCGGATCAAGGGCGGCCGTCTGGCGCGCGCCGGCAAGAATGCCGCCGAGATCGTGACGCTCGCGATCTCGGACGTGCCGCATGACGATCCTTCCGCAATCGCCTCCGGCCCGACCGTGCCCGATCCGACCACGCTGGCGGACGCACGCGCCATCGTCGCGAAATACAGGCTCGACATCGAAGACGCCGTCCGCCGCGCGCTCGACAATCCCGCCAACGAAAGCTGCAAGCCTGACGATGCCGCCTTCGCGCGCGCGCGTTTCGAACTGATCGCGCGGCCCAAGCAGTCGCTCGACGCCGCGGTAGAACTCGCGCGCGAATCCGGCTACGAGACCATCGACCTCGGCGCCGATCTCGAAGGCGAGGCGCGCGAGGTCGCCGCCGCGCATGCCAGACTGGCGCTGGAGGCGCGCGCGCAAGGCAAGCGCCTTGCGATCCTCTCCGGCGGCGAGCTCACGGTGACCGTGCGCGGCCAGGGGCGCGGCGGACCGAACCAGGAATATGCGCTGGCGCTGGCCAACCTGCTCAAGGACACGCCGGACGTTTCGGCGCTGGCCGGCGATACCGACGGCGCCGACGGCGGCGCCGGCCACCCCACGGACCCCGCCGGGGCGCTGATCGACGCGGCGACGTTCGCCAGGATGAAGGCGCAGGGGCTGCAACCGCAGGAATATCTGGACAACAACGACGCCACCGCGTTCTTCGAGGCCACCGGCGACCTGCTGCTGCCCGGCCCGACGCTGACGAACGTCAATGACATCAGGGTCATCCTGGTGGGTTAGGGCTCGCCCGTTCGACGCGATCGCGGCTTGGCCCAACCGCTTCGAGCCTGCCCGGCCACGATACCAGTGCCGCTCCGTGCCGAGCCGATCGAGGACATGAACGGCGGAGCGTGAGCGGCCTAGCGTTTGCCGCCGGCGTGCTCCAGCAGCGCGAGCAGGCCCTTCAACAAGTCCGTCGGTGACGGCGGGCAGCCCCTGATGTGCAGATCCACCGGGACCGTCTCGGATACGCCGCCGACGCAGGCGTAGCTGCTTCTGAAGATGCCGCCATCGACCGCGCAGGCGCCGACCGCGACGACCCATTTCGGGTCCGGCGTCGCGTTGTAGGTCCGCTCCAGGGCTTCCCGCATGTTCTTCGTCACGGGACCCGTGACCAGCAGCACGTCGGCATGACGCGGCGAGGCGACGAAGCGCAGGCCGAAACGTTCGACGTCGTAGAAGGCGTTGGAAAGCGCGTGGATCTCCAGCTCGCAGCCGTTGCAGGATCCGGCATCGACCTCGCGAATGGCCAGAGAACGCCCCAGCCGGGCCTGAGCAGCGCGGTCGACTTTCGCTGCAAGCTCGGCCAGCGCCGAACCATCCGGCGCTGGAGCGGGCTCCGTCAGCGAACGATGGGTGAGGCTTTCGAACAGGGTGTTGCGCATGGCTTAGAGGTCCACGCCCGAATAGGAACAGTTGAAGGACTTGTTGCAGAGCGGGAAGTCGGCGATGATGTTGCCTTCGATCGCGGTTTCCAGCAGTGGCCATTGGAACCACGAGGCGTCGCGCAGATGGCAGCGGTCGACGCGCAACTCGCCATCGAGTCGCAGCCACACCAGCACGTCGCCGCGGAAGGCCTCGGTCAGCGCCATGCCTTCACAGGCACCCCCGCCGCTCCGGGCCGGCAGCGCGGTCTCGAGGCCCGCCCGGCCCAAGCCGGTCGAGAATCTGCTCGATCAACGTGACACTCTGCTCGACCTCGCGAATTCGGATCCAGACCCGCGCATTCACGTCACCGGCCTCCAGGACCGGCACCTCGAACGACAGCGCGTCGTAAGGCCCGTAGGCCAGCGCCCGCCGCGCATCAAAATCGCGGCCCGAGGCACGGCCGACATAGCCGCCGGCGCCAAACTGGCGCACATATTCCGCCTTCACGATGCCTGTGGTGACGGTGCGGTCCTGCAGAGACGCCGTATTGTCGTAGAGCTCGATCAAGCGCGGAAAGACCTTGCGCAGCTCGGCGACCAGCGCGCGTAGCGCGGACACGCCGTCCGGCGCAATGTCACGCCTCACGCCACCGGGCATGATGACGTCCATCATCAGGCGATGGCCGAACGCGGCGTCCGCAGCGCGCAGGCAGCGCTCGCGCAAGACGCCGGTCTGGGCATGCATCAGCGCGAACGAAGCATCGTTGCAGATGGCCCCGATGTCGCCCAGATGATTGGCGAGCCGCTCCAGCTCTGCCATCAGCGCTCGCAAGAGGTTTGCTCGCCTGGGCGCCTCGATCTGCAGGGCCGCCTCCACGGCACAGGCGAAAGCAAAGGCGTAGGCGACGGTGCTGTCGCCGGAGGCGCGGCCGGCGAGCTTTGCCGCGGCCTCGAGGCTCGCCCCCTGCATCAGCGACTCGATGCCCTTGTGGGTGTAGCCAAGCCGTTGCTCCAGCCGCACCACATGCTCGCCGTTGGCAGTGAAGCGGAAATGGCCGGGCTCGATGATCCCGGCATGGACCGGGCCGACCGCCACCTGATGCAGCGCCTCGCCCTCGGCCGGCAGGAACTGGTACGGCCGCACGTCGCGCGATGCGCTGCGGCCGGAGAGCGGATAGGATTGGCCCCAGGCATCGTGATCGAGCCATGGCCGCAGATCGTCGGCAGCGGTCGGAACAAGCCCGAACAGGTCATGGATGGTCCGTTCCAGCCGAAGCGCCGGCGGATGACGGTTGGCGACGCTTGGAAATGTGCCGGCCCTACACTCGTAGCTGACGACCGCGATCGCGGCCGAGCCTGCATCGAGCATCGCCATATGCACCGCGGCCGGCTCGCCCCAGAAGCCGAGCAATGTGAGCTCCCCTTCGGCGAGCCGATCGATCGCCACCCGCCAGCCCTCCTCCGTCACGATCGCGCGCGGCCAGGGCCGGTGCGACGGCACCGCTTTGACATGGGGAATGCTGTCGAGGATGCCCATCGCCTATCCCAGCAGCTTCGCGACGTTCTGGAAGCCGGTAACCACCACCGGCGGCAGATAGATGCCGGCCATCAGCACCAATCCGAGGTGCGTGAACATCGGCACGTAGGAGGCTTCAGCGGGTGCGGTCTTGCCCTTGGGCTCGCCGAACATCACCACGCCGACCCGCAGGAAAAGCCCGCCGAGCGCGATGATGATGCCGAGCACCAGGATCACCGTCAGCCATGGCGCGCGGGCGAACGTCGAGCTCACCACCAGAAACTCGCTCATGAAGATGCCGAACGGCGGCAGCCCGACGATGGCGACGACGCCGAGCATCAGGCCCCAGCCGAGCACGGGGTTGGTCGTCGTGAGGCCGCCGATATCGGCGATCTTCTGTGTGCCCTTGACCTGTGCGATATGGCCGACGGCGAAGAAGATTGCCGACTTGGTCAGCGAATGCATGGCCATGTGCAAGAGAGCCGCGAAATTGGCGAGCGGGCCGCCCATGCCGAAGGCGAAGACGATGATGCCCATATGCTCGATCGAGGAATAGGCGAACATCCGCTTGATGTCGCGGCGCCGGTACAACATCAGCGCGGCGAAGATCACCGAGGTCAGGCCCATGGTCACCATCAGCGGACCCGGCGCGATCGCCTCGGAGTTGACCGCGAGCATCATCTTGAATCGCAGCAGCGCATAGAGCGCGACATTGAGCAGCAGACCGGACAGCACCGCCGAGATCGGCGTCGGACCCTCGGCATGCGCATCCGGCAGCCAGGCGTGCAACGGCGCCAGCCCGACCTTGGTGCCGTAGCCCAGCAGGAGGAAGACGAAGGCGACGTTGAGCAACGCCGGGTCGAACTGTGCGGCGTGCTTCACCAACACCGTCCACACCATGCCGTCGAGCCCCTCGCCCACCGCCGGGCGCGCCGCCATATAGACCAGGATGGTGCCGAACAGCGCCAGCGCGATGCCGACGCTGCCGAGGATGAAGTATTTCCATGCGGCTTCCAGCGCCTCATGGGTGCGGTAGATACCGACCATCAGCACGGTCGTCAGCGTCGCCACCTCGACCGCGACCCACATCAGGCCGATATTGTTGGCGACGAGCGCGAGGTTCATCGCGAACATCAGCATCTGATACATCGCGTGATAGAAACGCAGGAAGGCCGGCGTCAGCCGCCCGATCTCGATCTCGTGGTGGATGTAGCTCGCGCTGAAGATAGAGGTCGTGAAGCCGATGAAGGTCGTCAGAACTATGAAGACCTTGTTGAGATCGTCGAGCAGCAGATATTGCCCCGACGCCGGCTCGATCACGAACAGGGACAGCGACGTGAGGAAGGTCGCGAGCGCCGCGACGATGTTGAGCTTCGCCACCAGCATGTAGCCGGGCAGGATCGCGAGCAGAGCGGCCGAGAGGGACGGGATCAGCAGGATCGCACCGAGCGCATCGATCGTCATCGCCGCTCTCCCCGGAAGCGATCGAGTGCCTGTACGTCCACGCTGTCGAAGCGCTCGCGGATGCGGAACAGGAATATCCCGATCACGATGAAGGCGATCAGCACCGAGAAGGCGACGCTGATCTCGACCACCAGCGGCATGCCCTTGGCTCCGGTTGCCGCCAGCACCAGCCCGTTCTCCAGCGACATGAAGCCGACGACCTGGCTCACGGCGTTGCGTCGCGTAACCATGATCAGGAGCCCCAGCAGCACCACCGACAGCGCGAAGGCGAGGTCCTCCCGCGCGAGGGCGTCGGCGCCCGGCGTCACCCGCAACATCACCACCATCGACAGCGCGACGAGGCCGATGCCGGCCATCATCGTCAGCCCGATGCCGATCACGTTCTCGATCTCGCGGTGGATACCGAGCCGCTTGATGATCCGATGCAGCGCTACGGGAATGATGATGGCCTTGAACACCAGCGCGATCAGCGCCGTGATATAGAGATGCGGCGCTTGCTGCACATAGGCCTGCCAGCCCACCGACAGCGCCAGCACGCCGGCATGCAGCGCATAGACGTTGAGCAGCGCATAGAGCCGATCCTGGTAGAGCATCATGAAGCTCGCCAGCACGAGGGAGCCGGCGAGCAGATGGGCGATGTCGAATTGCAGGCTGCTCATCTCAGAGGCTCCCCGACACGAAGCGCAACAGCGTGGCAAGCAATGCCAGCATCAGCGCCGCGCCCAGGAATTCCGGAATCCGGAACACGCGCATCTTGGCAATCGCGGTCTCGAACACGGCAAGCAGGAAGCCGAGGACCGTCAGCTTGCCGAGATAGACCAGCGCGCCAAGAGCGAGCCTTGCAACGCTCGCATCCGCGGTCGCCGTGCCCCATGGCAGGAACACGCAGGCGATCAGGGAGACATAGAGCAGGAGCTTGAGCTGCGAGGACAAGTCGATCAGCGCGAGATGCCGTCCCGAATATTCCAGCACCATGGCCTCGTGCACCATGGTGAGCTCGAGATGGGTGGCGGGGTTGTCGACGGGGATACGAGCGTTCTCCGCCAGCGCCACGATGGTCAGCGCCACGAACGCCATTCCCAACGACACACGCAGGCCGACCGCGTCCGAGCCCATGAACTCGGCCACCGTGGAAAGCTGCGTCGAGCCGGCGATCATTGCGACCGAGAACGCGGTGATCAGCATCGCGGGCTCGGCGAGGAGGCGATCATCACCTCACGGCTGGAGCCGATGCCGCCGAAGGCGGTTCCGACGTCCATCCCGGCGAGCGCCTGGAAGAAACGGGCGCTGCCGAGCAGCGCCGTGATGGCGATGAGATCGGCGGTCCAGGAGAACAACAGACCATTGCCGAAGGTCGGCACCAGCGAGGCGGCGACCCAGGTGCCCGCGAAGATCAGATACGGAATGACGCGGAACAGCCAGGAGGCGTTGTCGGCGAGCACGACGTCCTTGCGCATCAGGCGGATGAGGTCGCGATAGGGTTGGAGCAGCGGCGGCCCGCGCCGGCGTAGCAGCCGTGCCTTCACCTTCCGCACGAAGCCCGTCAGCAGCGGCGCGAGTCCCAGCACCAGCGACATCTGCGCACCCTGGGAGAGGATGTCGCGCAGCCCGCTCATAGGGCCACCACCAGCAGCAGCACGACCAGCGCCACGAACACCAGCGTCAGGTAGCGGCGGATGCTGAAAAACTGCAGGATATTGATGCGGTCCGTCGCAAAGCCGATGGCCTTCGCGATCGGCGCGTACAGCCCATCCCAGATCAGATCGTGCAGTTCGACCTTGAGCCGCGCGGGAAGCGGCGAGGACGGCGGCGGCATCTCGCCGATCTCGCGGGCGCCAAAGATGACGCTGCCGAACACGCGGCGGATCGGTTGCGAGAAGCTGGAGGCCGAGTACTGGATTGCCGGGTCCGCGTCGGGATAGCCGCAATCCCAGGCCGGCGCGCGGCGTACGCGGTCGGAGGCGAGACGGTGAATGGCTGACGCCGCCGCCGTGCCGCACAGTGCCGCGA
Organism: Bradyrhizobium dasycarpum; assembly: GCF_042019905.1. Lineage (NCBI taxonomy): Bacteria > Pseudomonadati > Pseudomonadota > Alphaproteobacteria > Hyphomicrobiales > Nitrobacteraceae > Bradyrhizobium > Bradyrhizobium dasycarpum. The sequence continues at coordinate 5,813,653 of NZ_CP169574.1, read as the reverse complement.
ACAGGAACACCAGAAGGCCGTTATAGGAGCTGCGGCTTTCCGCGATCGGCACGATGGTGAGCCATTGCAATCCGACCTGATGCGGCATGATGTTGCCGACCATATCCTTGCTCACCGGCGCCAGTACGTCGATGAACAGCCCGGGCAGGATCCCGGCAATGAGGCAGAGGGCGGCAAGCGCCAGCATCGCGGTCAGCGAGAAGCGGTCAGTCTCGTGCGCCGACGCCGCGACATCCGAACGCGGCCGACCGAGGAAGCTGATGCCATAGAGCTTGACGAAGCAGGCCGCGGCAAAGGCGGCCGCGAGCGCCAGCAGACCGCCGACCGCCGGGATGACCAGCTTGAGGCCCCAGGAGGGAAGTTGCGGCGAAAGCAGGATCGCCTGGAAGGTCAGCCATTCCGAAACGAAGCCGTTGAACGGCGGCAATGCCGAGATCGCGACGCAGCCGACCAGCATCGCGAACGCCGTCTTCGGCATGCGATGGATCAGCCCGCCGAGCTTCTCCATGTCGCGCTCGCCGGTCGCGCCCAGCACCGCGCCGGCGCCGAAGAACAACAGGCTCTTGAACAGCGCATGATTGAAGACGTGCAGCATCGCCGCGGTGAAGGCGAGCGCCGCCACCCAGTCGAGCCCTTCCGCCTTGAAAGCCAGCGCCAGCCCGAGGCCGGTGAAGATGATGCCGATGTTCTCGATCGTGGAATAGGCGAGCACGCGCTTGATGTCGCGCTGCATCAGCGCATAGAGCACGCCCAGCGTCGCCGTCGGAGCGCCGACCAGCAGCACCACCATGCTCCACCACCACACCGGTTCGGGCACGAGATCAAAGACGATGCGCACGAAGCCGTAGACGGCGACCTTGGTCATGACGCCGCTCATCAGGGCGGAGACGTGGCTGGGCGCGGCGGGATGGGCGAGCGGCAGCCAGGCGTGCAGCGGCACCAGGCCGGCCTTGGAGCCAGCCCCCAGCAGCACGAGGATGATTGCGGTGCCAGTCAGCGCCGCGGAAGGATGCGAGGCTCGGATCGCATCGAAATCGTAACCGGCGTCGCTCGCGAGCAAGCCGAAGGCGAGCAGCAGCGCCAGCGTGCCGAAACTTGCCATCAGAATATAGACAAAGCCAGCGCGGACATTCTCCGGATCCCGGTGATGCGACACGACCATCGCCCAGGAGGTCAGCGACATGAATTCCCAAGCGACCAGGAAGCTGAAGGCATCGTTTGCCAGCACGACGACGTTCATCGCTGCGAGGTAGGCGGGATAGAACGGCAGCACGCGGCCGGGGAGTCCTCGTGCCGGCCGTAACCGAGCGCGAACAGGCTCGCAGCAGCGCCGCCGAGATTGACGACGACGAGGAAGAAGGCGGACAGCGCATCGAGCCGGAAATGCGCACCGAGCCAGGGCAGTCCGATCGGCAATATCGCGCTCGGCGCGGGCTGAGGGGAATTGAGCAGACCGGACAGCGCCGTGACGCAGAGCGTCGATGTTGCGATCAGGCAGCCGCCGTAAAGGATGATCGAGCCGCGCGGGTGCGTCGACAGCAGGATTCCGGCAGGCGCCAGCGCCAGCAGAGCCGCCACCGACCATAGCGCGACGGCGATCATGGCGGGGCCTCGATCATGGCTTGTCGTCCGCGCCCGGAGGTGGAGACCTCAACCGCACCCCGCGGCCCCCGGCGGTTGACACCGCTCCCTCCGCGATCAGCTCGATGCCGGCAACCGACAGCGCCTCAACCAGCTTCACCAGGGAATCGACATTGCCGCGGATCACCCCTTCGGAGGCCTCCATGCGCTGGATCGTCGGCAGCGACAGCGAACAGCGCTGCGCGAGTTCGCGCTGATCGATCCTGAGCAAGGCACGGGCGGCTCGAAGCTGCGCGGCGGTGATCACGGGCGAATGTCCGTGGCAGGTACAGTGATTGAGTTACCAAGCTTAGAGCGCGCAAAATGACGTTTCAAGCATCATCTTCTAGATGCAACGCATCATTCCCTTCGATGTCCTCGGAGCTTCCACCTGCCGGGCGTGTGGCGCGCTGTTCGATGCTGCGACCTTGCCGAAGGTGAAGGCGCAAGGGCTGCAGCCGCAGGCCTATCTCCACAACAACGACGCGACGACGTTCTTCGAGGCCACGCGCGATCTGCTGCAGCCCGGCCCGACGCTGGCAAACGTGAATGGTATCAGGGTGATTTTGGTGGGTGGATTGAGGCGCGCTTACCCTCCCCTGGACGGGAGGGCTATCGCATATGAGATGTGGGCTATGGGGACCGAGCCTCTCCACGTCGTCATGGCCGGGCTTGTCCCGGTCATCCACGTCTTTCTACGCAGCACTAAGAACGTGGATGCCCGGGGACAAGCCCGGGCATGACGACCTCTCGAATATCCATACGCGATAGCCCTGCCCTCCAGGGGAGGGTCAGAGTCAGAACTCGTTGGCGATCTTCGAGAGCATCGCGATCAGGGCTTCGCGGTTGCTTTGCCCGAGCAGATCGTTCAGCCGGGCCTCGTGCTTGGTGGCGACCAGCTTCTTGGCGCGGGCCAGCACGGCCTTGCCCTTGTCGGTCAGCACCAGGATATGCGAGCGGCGGTCGTTGGTGGAGCGGATCCGCGCGCAGAGGTCGCGGCTCTCGAGGTTGTCGAGCATCGCCACGAAGTTGGGCCTGAGGATGCCGAGGGTGGAGGCGATCTCGGTCTGGTTACGGCCGGGATTCTTCTCGACCAGCAACAGCACGGAGAACTGCGCCGGCGTGAGCTGGAGCGAGGCCATGCAGCGCAGGAAATTCTCGAATACCTTGAGCTGCGCCCGCTTCAGGACATAGCCGAGCTGTTCGGAGAGCTCGCCCAGCTGGAGCGCTTCGGTTTGGAGCTCGCCCGCCTCCTTGCGGCCCTTGCCCGCGTCGGCCGGTTTTTCGGAGGACTTTTCAGCGGTTCTGGAAACGGTCATCGCCTCGTGCTCGTAATCCCGTTAAATTCGGGACGGGTCGTTCCCCACCCTTGATGTTATATTTGATAATTGTTATGGACCATATCAAATATCGCATGCGTGTTTCAACGGCTGTGAGCGGACCGTCCACCGCAATCGAGCGGACCGGTTCGTAATATGAGGGGGAGCGTCCGGTCTTGAATACCACAATCATGCTGTTCCTGGTGCAGGACGGCATCACCAATGGCGCGATCTATGCGCTGCTCGGCCTGGCGCTGGTGCTGGTATTCGCCGTCACCCGCGTCATCCTCATCCCCCAGGGCGAATTCGTCACCTACGGCGCGCTGACCTATGCCTCGCTGGCCGCCGGCCAGATGCCGGGGACGGCAAAGCTCGCGCTGGCGCTCGGCATCGGCGCCTTCGCTTTCGACCTGTTCGTGGCGCGCAAGGCGCTGCACGGGCGGCTGGTCATGCGCAGCCTCATCACGAACATCGCGCTGCCTTCCATCGTGTTGGCGCTGACCGTGTACTTCGCCGCCCAGAAGCCGCCGGTCGCGATCTGCATCGTGCTCTCACTGGTGATCGTCGCGATGATCGGCCTTTATCTCTATCGCATCGCGTTCCAGCCGCTGGCGCACACCTCGGTGCTGGTGCTGCTGATCGCATCCGTGGGCGTCCACCTCGCGCTGCAGGGCCTCGGCCTTCTGTTCTTCGGTGCCGAAGGCCAGCGCGGACCCGCCGTGCTGTCCGGCGCCTTCACCGCCGGCGCGCTGCGCTTCACCGGCCAGAGCATCACCGTCTACGTCATCACGGGCGCGTTCATCGTCGGGCTCTGGCTGTTCTTCGGCCTGACGCTCTACGGCAAGGCGCTGCGCGCGACCGCCGTGAACCGTCTCGGGGCGCGGCTCGCAGGCATCCGCACCACCTTGTCGGGGCAGATCGCTTTCCTGCTGGCCTCCGTCATCGGTGCGCTGTCGGGCATCATGATCGTGCCGATCACGACGCTCTATTACGACTCCGGCTTCCTGATCGGCCTGAAAGGCTTCGTCGCCGCGATCATCGGCGGCCTCGTCAGCTATCCCCTGACCGCCGTCGCGGCGCTGGTGGTCGGCATCGTCGAGGCGTTCTCGTCCTTCTATGCCTCCAACTACAAGGAAGTGATCGTTTTCATGCTCTTGATCCCCGTGCTGCTGCTGCGCTCACTCGCCGCACCGGCGGTCGAGGAAGAGAAGGACTGAGGCCAAGATGCAGAGCCGGCTTCCCATCATTGTCTTCGCGCTCGTGATGGCGGCGATCCCGTTCATCCCGGGCATGCCCCCGTTCTGGATCGTGCTGCTCGACAATATCGGCCTCGCCGCCCTGGTCGCGATGGGCCTCGTGCTGCTGACCGGGGTCGGCGGTCTCACCTCGTTCGGCCAAGCCGCCTTCGTCGGCTTCGGGGCCTACACCACCGCGGTGCTGTCGACGGCCTACGGCGTGTCGCCATGGCTGACGCTGCCGCTCTCGCTCCTCGTCAGCGGCCTGTTCGCGGTGCTGCTGGGTCTGATCACCGTCCGCCTCTCCGGCCATTATCTGCCGCTCGGCACGCTCGCCTGGGGGCTCGGGCTGTTCTATCTGTTCAGCAAGCTGGAATTCCTGGGACGAAACGACGGCATCTCGGCGATCCCGCCGCTGTCGATCGGCACGTTCAAGATGCTCTCGCCCGGCTCGATCTATTACGCGATCTGGATCGCTGTGATCGTTTCGGCACTGCTGACGATGAACCTGCTGGACTCCCGCACCGGCCGCGCCATCCGCGCGCTCAGGCGCGGCCATGTCGCGGCGGAAGCCTTCGGCGTGCACACGCCGCGCGCCAAGCTGCTGGTGTTCATCCATGCAGCGGTGCTCGCCGGCCTCTCGGGATGGCTCTACGCGCATCTTCAGCGCGCGGTGAACCCGACCCCGTTCGGCGCGCATATGGGCATCGAGTATCTCTTCATCGCCGTGGTCGGCGGCGCCGGCTATGTCTGGGGCGGCGTCCTGGGCGCCGCGATCGTCGTGGTCCTGAAGGAGGTGCTGCAGAGCTATCTGCCGCTGATCCTGCCCGGCTCCGGCCAGGTCGAGACCATCGTGTTCGGCATCATGCTGGTGGCGCTGCTGCAGCTTGCGCCCGGCGGCCTCTGGCCCTGGTTGATGGCGTTCTTCCCCGAGCGCGGCGATGGCAAGAAGCCGGATACTTCGCTGAAGCTGGAGCACCGCGTCCGCGCACCCAGCGAGGCCGGCGTCCTGCTCCAGGTCGAGAAGGCGCGCAAGCAGTTCGGCGGCGTGGTCGCCGTGAACAACGTCTCCTTCGACGTACAGGCCCGCGAGATCGTCGCGCTGATCGGCCCGAACGGCGCCGGCAAGAGCACGACCTTCAACCTGATCACCGGCGTGCTGTCGGCGACCTCGGGCTCGATCTCGGTGCTCGGCAAGAAGGTCGACAACGCGCCGCCGCAGGAGATCGTCAAGCTCGGCATCAGCCGGACCTTCCAGCACGTCAAGCTCGTCCCCGACATGACCGTGCTGGAGAACGTCGCGATCGGCGCACATCTCCGCGGCCATTCCGGACCGGTTGCCTCGATGCTGCGGCTCGACCGCGCCGACGAGGCCAGGCTGCTTGCGGAGGCCGCCCGCCAGATCGAGCGCGTCGGCCTCACCGAGCAGATGCACCAGCTCGCAGGTTCGCTGTCGCTGGGACAGCAGCGCATCGTCGAGATCGCGCGGGCGCTCTGCGTCGATCCGATGCTGCTGCTGCTCGACGAGCCCGCCGCAGGCCTGCGCCACATGGAGAAGCAGCGGCTGGCGACGCTGCTGCGTGACTTGCGCGACGGCGGCATGAGCGTGCTTCTGGTCGAGCACGACATGGGTTTCGTCATGAACCTTGCCGACCGCATCGTGGTGCTCGATTTCGGCACCAAGATCGCCGAGGGCACCCCCGCCACGATCAAGACCAATCCCGAAGTGATCAAGGCCTATCTCGGAGTGGCGGCATGAGCGCGCTGTTGTCCGTCACCGACGCCCATGTCGCCTATGGCAAGGTCGAGGCGGTGCGCTCGGTCTCGCTCGAGGTCGGGGCCAACCAGATCGTCACCATCGTCGGCGCCAACGGTGCCGGCAAGACCACGCTGCTGTCCGCCATCATGGGCATCCTGCCGCTGAAAGGCCGCGTCGTCTTTGCGGGGCAGGATCTCGCCCGGCTCGACATCGAGGACCGCGTCGCGATGGGCCTCGGCCTCGTCCCGGAGCACCGCGAATTGTTCGTGACCATGAACGTCGAGGACAATCTCGAGCTTGGCGCCTTCCGTATCGAGAGGTCCAAGGCGAGGGCCTCGATGGAGCGGGTCTACACGCTGTTTCCGCGGCTCAAGGAGCGGCGCAAGCAGCTCGCCGGCACGCTCTCGGGCGGCGAGCAGCAGATGCTCGCGATGGGCCGCGCTTTGATGGGCGAGCCGAAGCTGCTGATGCTGGACGAACCGAGCCTCGGCCTCGCGCCGATCATCGTCGCCGACATCTTCCGCATCGTCGCCGAGCTGCGTGCCGCCGGCGTCTCCGTGCTGCTGGTCGAGCAGAACGCGCAGGCGGCGCTGAAGATCGCGGACCAGGCTTACGTGATGGAGCTCGGCGAATTCGTGCTCAGCGGCAAGGCCAGCGACATTGCCGCAAACGAGCGGGTGGCGGCGAGTTATCTCGGCTTCCAGCACGAAGGCGCGAGTGCGATCTGATCTTTCTTACCCTCCCCTGGAGCGTAAGAATGCAGCGACTTACGGAGCTACACCCGCCGCCTTCTCGCCTTTCAACGCCGCAATCTCCGCTTCCAGCTCCGCAATCCGCGCGTCCCTCGCTGCCAGCGCCGCGGCGACATCGCTTGCATCGAACTTCTGCGGGATGTGCTGCGGGCAGTTGGTGTCCCAAGCCGCGATCTTGAACAGGATCACCTGCTCCGGCCGCGCACGGTAGCCCTTCGGCATCAGCGAGGCCGTCAGCGCCTCGTCGTCCTCGACGACGCGCGCCTCGCCCCAGATCTTCACGCGGCGGCGATGGGCGTAGTCCATCACGAAGATGTAGGCCTTGGCGTTCTCCAAGAGGTTGCCTTGCGTGATGTATTGCCGGTTGCCGGCGTAGTCGGTGAAGGCCAGCGTCTGCTTGTCCAAGACCTTCAGGAAGCCCTTCGGGCCGCCGCGGTGCTGGATATAGGGTTGGCCGTCGGCCGATGCGGTGGCGAAATAGAAGCTGTTGGCGTCGGCGAGGAACGCGGCGAGGTTCTCGTCGACCTCGGTACGCCATCCTCGCTGCTCGGCATGGGCATAACCCTCGCGCGATCCCTTTCGGGTCTGGATCGATTTCACCGCCGGCGAAAAGGCGACGTCGCTGGCATAGGTGCGAGTTGTCGTCATCGGGATATCCCCTGGAATTCGGGCGCATGGTGCGTCTGTTACCAGCTACATGGACCTTCCGGAGGCTAAAACAATCGATCCGCTTGACACTTCATCATTGCAATATATGCAATAATGCGATGGACCGCCTCGAAGCCATGCATGTCTTCGTCACCGTCGCCGATCTCAGCGGCTTTGCCCCGGCGGCGCGAAAGCTGCGGCTGTCGCCCTCGGCGGTGACGCGACTGATCGCGGCGCTGGAGGAGCATCTCGGCGCGCGGCTGCTGCAACGAACCACGCGGCAGGTGACGTTGACCGACGTGGGGAGGCGCTATCTGGAGCGGGCGCGACGGATCCTCGCCGATGTCGAGGAGGCCGATGGCTCCGCACGCGAGGAGCGCAACCGGCCGAGCGGGCGCCTGGTGGTCTCGGCCCCGATCGGCTTCGGCCGGCTGCATGTCGGGCCGATCATGACCGCCTATCTCAAGCGCTATCCCGAGGTCGCCTGCGAGCTCCGCCTGTCGGACCATCTCGTCAACCTGGTGGAGGACGCCGTCGATGCCGCGGTGCGGATCGGCCACCTCGCCGATTCCTCGCTGGTGGCTCGCCAGGTCGGCGAGATGCGGCGGATCACAGTGGCGGCGCCGGGCTATCTCAAGCGTCACGGCGAACCGAAGACGCCGCAGGAATTGCTCGCGCACCAGACCATCGCATTCGGCCCGTCCGCCGCTTGGCGTTTCGTGCAGGACGGCCGTGACATCGAGGTGACGACGGCCCCGCGCTTCGCCAGCAACAGCGCCGACGCCGCGCTGCAATATGCCGAGGCCGGCGGCGGCGTGACACGGGTGCTGGCCTATCAGGCCGCCGAAGGGCTGAAGCGCGGGCGGCTGAAGATCGTGCTGGCGAAATACGAGCAGCCGGCGCTGCCGATCCACATCGTCTATCCGACCTCGCGCCTGCTCTCGGCCAAGGTGCGCGCGTTCATCGATCTCGTGGTGGAGACGGCGGAATGGAGGTTTGGGTGACCGCCTGTGTCCCGGACGCGGTGCGGCGCCGAAGTGCCGCTCCGCAGAGCCGAGACCCAGAAGGCGGCAGGGCTCCATTTCCAGACATGAATCCCGGCTCTGCGCAGCAGCCTTACACGCTGCAGCGCGTCCGGGACACCGAAAGCGAGACCATCACCCCTTCTTCGGCACCACGCGGAACGTCCCGCTCGCCCGCGCGATCACGGCATCGTCGGCTTTCGCCAGGCATTGCGCGAAACAGATGGTAGAGCCGGTCTTGATCGCCTCGCCCTCGACCGCAAGCCATTGGCCGATTTCGGCGGCACCGGCATAGTCGACCGACAACGAGATCGTGACCAACGAAGTCGACCAGCCCGTCGCCTGGGCACAGCTATAGCCCATGGCGGCATCAGCCAGCGCGGCAATCAACCCGCCATGGATCAATCCGCGCGCGTTGGTGTGCGGCGTCGCCAGCCGCAATCCCACGGTGACGCCTCTCTCGGTCTTCTTGGAGTAGAGCGGCTCCCAGGGATCGGTGAGCGGCGCTTTGCGGAAATGCGGCTCGAAGCCGGCGGGGATGTCGGTGAGGGCCATGGCTGTCTCGCGTTGCGTGTCAGCGGCATTGAACACGACGGATGCGACGGCCGCATCAATTACAAAGTTTCAAACGGCATTTGCGTGCGTGTTTGAAACGGGCGGGTGCCGCAAGCACAGATCCCGTAGGGTGGGCAAAGGCGCGTAGCGCCGTGCCCACGATCTCTGCACAATTGAGAAAATTGGTGGGCACGCTCACGCTTTGCTCACCCTACGCTCCGCTCGCAATGACGGGGGATGTGGCGGCGGCACGCCTTAAAACGGCAGCCCCACGTAATTCTCCGAGAGCGACGTCATCGCCGCCTGCGACTGCGTGACGTAGTCGAGCTCGGCGAGCTGGATGCGGGCGCCGATGCTGCCAGTGTCGGGGAATTTGTGCAGCATCGAGGTCATCCACCAGGAGAACCGCACCGCTTTCCAGACGCGTGCCAGCGCCTTGCCGGAATAGGCGTCGATGCCGGCGCTGGACTTCTCGTCGTAGAATTCGCGCAGCGCACCCGCCAGATAATGCGCGTCGCTGGCAGCGAGGTTGAGGCCCTTGGCGCCGGTCGGCGGCACGATGTGAGCGGCATCGCCGCACAGGAACATCCGGCCGAAGCGCATCGGCTCGGCGACGAAGCTGCGCAGCGGCGCGATGCTCTTCTCGATCGAGGGGCCCGTCACGAGGCTGTCGGCCGCCTCCTGATCGAGCCGGCGCTTCAATTCGTCCCAGAAGCAGTCGTCCGGCCATTGGTCGACGTGGTCGTCGAGCGAACATTGCACGTAATAGCGGCTGCGCCTGGTCGAGCGCATGGTGCAGAGCGCAAAGCCGCGGGCGTGATTGGAATAGATCAGCTCGTGGCTGACCGGCGGCGTGTCCGAGAGAATACCGAGCCAGCCGAACGGATAGACCCGCTCGAACTCCTCAATGGCCGAGGCGGGAACGCTGGCGCGGCTGACACCGTGAAAACCGTCGCAGCCGGCGATGAAATCGCAATCGAGCGTGTGGGTGACGCCGTCCTTGACGTAAGTTACGCGCGGGTGACCACCGTCGAAATCGTGCACCTGGACGTCCTTGGCCTCGTAGACCGAGACAAGACCGGCGGCCTTGCGCGCATTCATCAGATCGAGCGTGACCTCGGTCTGCCCGTAGATCATGACCGTCTTGCCGGTCGCGCCCTTCATGTCGATGCGATGACGGCGCCCGGAAAAAGCGAGCTCGATGCCTTCGTGCACCAGCCCCTCGGCATGTGCCCGGGTGCCCGCGCCGATCTGGTCGAGCAGCGCGACGGTTCCCTCCTCCAGCAGCCCGGCACGGATACGGCCGAGCACGTAGTCCGGGCTCTGCCGCTCCAGAATGACATTATCGATGTCGTAAGCGTGCAGCAGTTGCCCAAGCAACAATCCGGCCGGCCCGGCCCCGATGATTGCGACCTTTGTCCGCAATACTTGCTCCTCCCGATCCTGTAGGCTTTCGTGGCGGCCTGCTTGTCGCTTCAAGACGCTCAGGATAATTATACCATATAATCGTTGGGCAAAAGGGAGCGCGGCCGCCGCGAAGGGCGACAAATCCATGCAACAGGGCTGACGGTGGATGCGGCAGAGGTGCGCGCCAATTCCGGCTTGAACCCGTCCGCCATCTAGATAACATGTTAATTAATGAGACCGGGCCATCGAAGCCCACCGTCGACAACAGGGAGAGACGCGTGATGAGAAGAGCCTGTCTGGCATTGCTGCTGGCCGCGAGCGTGACGCCTGCCTTCGCGCAGGACAAGACCTTCGATCTGAAGATCTCGCACTGGGTACCGGCTTCGCATCCGCTGCAGAAGTCGCTCGAAGACTGGGCCGCGGCGGTCGAGAAGGATTCCGGCGGCACCATCAAGGGCAAGGTGTTTCCGGCCCAGCAGCTCGGCAAGGCGTTCGACCATTACGACATGGCGCGCGACGGCATCGCCGACGTCACCTACGTCAATCCCGGCTATCAGCCCGGCCGCTTCCCGATCGTCGGCGCCGGCGAGCTGCCGTTCCTGATCTCCGACGCCAAGGGCGGCTCGATGGGCCTGGACGCCTGGTATCGCAAATATGCCGAGAAGGAGATGAAGGACGTCAAATACTGCCTCGCCTTCGTCCATTCGCCCTCGTCCTTCCATTCCAAGACCAAGAAGATCGTGGTGCCCGAAGACGTGAAGGGCATGAAGATCCGTCCGGCGCACGCCACCATGGCGAACTTCGTCACCTCGCTCGGCGGCACCAACGTGCAGTCCTCGGCGCCGGAAGTGCGCGACATCATCGAGCGCGGCGTCGCCGACGGCGTCACCTTCCCCTGGGGCTCGCTGGTGCTGTTCGGCATCGACAAGGTGACCAAGTACGACATGGAGGCGCCGCTCTACACCACGACCTTCGTGTTCGTGATCAACAAGGACAAGTACAATGCGATGTCCGACAAGCAGAAGGCCGCGATCGACAAGAACTGCTCGGTCGAGATGGCGGGCGTGGTCGGCGAGCACTGGGGCAAGTTCGAGGATGCCGGCATCGCCAAGGTCAAGGCGGAATCCAACCACGAGGTCTACAAGCTGACGGCCGAGCAGACCGCAGCCTGGAAGAAGGCCGCCGAGCCCTTGGTGAAGACCTGGAGCGACGGCGCCAAGAAGGCCGGCGCCGATCCGGATGCCGCGCTCGCGGACCTCAAGGCCTCGCTGAAGAAGTACAACGCGCTGGCGGAGTAAGGCGCAGCAGCGGCCACGCGCTCACTGCACCTCTCCCGCTTGCGGGAGAGGTCGCGCCGAAGGCGCGGGTGAGGGCTCTCTCCTCTTGGGGGCTCTCGATTGTGGAAGCACTCTCTCCCCAACTCTCCCCGCAAGCGGGGGAGGGAGCGCACCTCCGTCGCGGACAAACTGAACCCGGCTTCGCTTGATTTAGATAGGAATCTTCCCCCATGAAGCGCTCCTGGATGGATCGCGTGATCGATTCGATCGAATGGATCGCGGCCGGCTTCGTCGGCATCGTCGCGCTCGACATCTTCCTGTCGGTGCTGCTGCGCAACACGCTGAACTATTCGATTCCCGACAGCTTCGACATCGGCCGCATGCTGCTCGGCATCCTCATCTTCTGGGGCATCGCCGCGACCTCCTATCGCGGCACCCACATCACCGTGGACCTGATCTGGGCCAATGTCGGGCCGCGCTACCAGCGCATGATCGACGTGTTCGCGACGCTGGTGCTGCTGTTCGTCGTGACGGTGCAGACCTGGACGCTGTTCGACAAGGTCCGGCTGACCTACAACGACAATGTCCAGACCTTCGACCTGCACATGCCGACCTGGCCATTCTTCCTCGTCGCCTGGATCGGCGACGTCTGCGCCGTGCTGCTGATCGCGATCCGCACGTACCGGCTGATCTTTCACCCCGAAGAGATGCAAGAACCAAAGATCAAGGTGACGGAGTAACCATGAGTACCGACGCCGTCGCCGTCATCGGCTTCGTATCCCTGTTCGTCCTGATGCTGCTGCGCGTGCCTGTCGGCATGGCGATGGGCCTCGTCGGCGTGACCGGCTTCAGCTACCTTGTCGGTTCGACGCCGGCCCTGAAGATGGTGGGCCAGGTCACCATGCGGACGGTGACCGATTACACGTTCGGCGTGATCCCGATGTTCCTCCTGATGGGCTCATTCGTCAGCAATTCCGGCATGAGCCGCGAGCTGTTCCGCGCCGCCAACGGCTTTGTCGGCCATTTGCGCGGCGGGCTCGGCATCGCCACGGTCGGCGCCTGCGGCGGCTTTGCCGCGATCTGCGGCTCCTCGGTCGCGACCGCCGCGACGTTCTCCGCCGTCGCCTATCCCGAGATGCGCCGGTTCGGCTATCCGCAATCTTTCGCCACCGGCGTGATCGCGGCCGGCGGCACGCTGGGCGCGATGCTGCCGCCGTCCACCGTGCTCGCGGTCTACGGCATCATCACCGAGCAGGACATCGGAAAGCTTTTCATCGCCGGCATCATTCCCGGCCTTCTGGCGATGACCATGTACATGATCACGATCTTCCTGATCGGCTATTTCCGTCCCGATTTCCTGCCCAAGGGCAAGGCGACGTCGTGGCGCGAACGCTTCGCCGGGCTGAAGGACATCTGGGCGCCGGTGCTGCTGTTCGTATTCGTGATCGGCGGCCTCTACGGCCTGCCCTTCCTGCCGCGCTTCACGCCGACGGAAGCCGGCGGCGTCGGCGCCACCGGCGCCTTCATCATCGGCGTGCTGACCGGCCGTCTCGATCGCGAGAAGGTGCTGGCCTCTCTGCTGCAGGCAACCCGCACCGCGGCCGCCGTGTTCACCGTGCTGATCGGCGCCCTGATCTTCGGCTATTTCCTGACGATGACGCAGACGCCGCAGAAGGTCACGGAATTCCTCACCGGCCTCGGCCTCGGCCCCTACGGCGTGCTGGCGCTGATCATGGTGATGTATCTCGTGCTCGGCTGCCTGATGGACGCCATGGCCATGATCATCCTGACCGTGCCGATCATCTTCCCGGTCATCATGCATCTCGGCTTCGACCCGATCTGGTTCGGCGTCATCATCGTCATGACCGTCGAGCTCGGCCTGATCCATCCACCGGTCGGCATGAACGTCTTTGTCATAAAAAGCGTGGTGAAGGACGTCTCCTTCACCACCATCTTCAAGGGCGTGATCCCGTTCGTGGCAACCGACCTCATCCGCCTCGTGATCCTGATCGCCTTCCCGCTGCTGGCGACCTGGCTGCCGACGCGGATGATGGCGAATTGAGAGGTGACGCGATGATCACACCCGCTCTCGAAACCAAATACGCCTTCACCATCACCGCGCGCATTGGCGACGTCGTCACCGCCGGCGAGACCGGGATCGGCGTCCGGCGCATCATCCCGATCATCGGCGGCGAGGTGACGGGCGCGATCACGGGCAAGGTGCTGCCGTTCGGCGCCGATTTTCAGACCATCCGCCCCAACGAGCTGATCGATCTCGAAGCGAAATACGCCTTCGAGACCGACGACGGCGCCGTGGTCTATGTCGAGAACAAGGGCATGCGCTTTGGCCCGGTCGAGCTGCTGCAGAAGCTCAAGCGCGGCGAGCCGGTCGATCCCAAGCTGATCTATTTCCGCACCGTACCGAAATTCGAGACCGGGCATGAGAAATATCGCTGGCTGATGGAGCACATTTTTGTCGGCTCCGCGGCGCGGCACGCGGACCGCGTCGTGATCGACGTGCATCAGGTGCTGTGAGAGCTACGACCTCGTCATTGCGAGCGCAGCGGCGCAGCGAAGCAATCCAGAGTCCCTCCGTGGAAAGATTCTGGATTGCTTCGCTGCGCTCGCAATGACGGAGAGAGGGGCAACAGCAGCGTGTCATAATGCCCCCGAGCCTCTGGCCGCGGCGTCAGACCCCGGCAACCGATCCCTGCCCCGGGGGTGATATCGTCCTGCCCTCCTTGACTCCCCCAAAATTCGTTATACAACATAACTATTCTGACAAGGACGCAAATGACACAGGGAAACGCCGAGACCGCTGCCGCGGGTGGCTCCGGGCTACTCCGATCGAGAGGGCGGACCGGGTTCTGACCGTGGGTTTGAACCGGCCGGCCAAGCGCAATGCGCTCAACGACGGCATCATCCTGGAAATCGGCGAGTGTTTTGCGTCCCTGCCCGAGGACATCGGCGCCGTCGTCATCCACGGCATCGGCGACCATTTCTCCTCCGGCCTCGACCTCTCCGAGCTGACCGAGCATGACGCGACCGGCGGCCTACTGCATTCCCAGATGTGGCACCGGGTGTTCGACCGCATCCAGTACAGCCGCGTGCCCGTGATCGCGGCCCTGAAAGGCGCCGTGATCGGGGGCGGGCTGGAACTCGCCTGCTCGGCGCATATCCGCGTCGCCGAGCCCTCGACCTATTTCGCGCTGCCGGAAGGACAACGCGGCATCTTCGTCGGCGGCGGCGGCTCGGTGCGGCTGCCGCGGCTGATCGGCGTCGCCCGGATGATGGACATGATGCTGACCGGACGCGTCTATAGCGCGACCGAAGGCGCGTCCTACGGCTTCGCACAATATGTGACGGAAGCCGGCAACGCGCTCGGCAAGGCGATGGAGCTTGCGACCAAGGTCGCCTCCAACGCGCCGCTGACCAATTTCGCCGTGCTCCAGGCGCTGCCGATGATCGCCGAGGCCAATCCGCAGACCGGTCTGTTGATGGAATCGCTGATGGCGACCGTGGCGCAGAGCGACAAGGAGGCAAAACGCCGGATCCGTGAATTCCTCGAGCACAAGACCGCAAAGGTAAAGCCGAAGCCATGAGCGCGCAGCCGTCCTCTTCCAGCATGGAGCGCGGCGCGAGCAGTTTCCCGCTGCGGCCCATCTCGTTCGGCGATCCCGCCGTCAACATCGAACGGCGCGACGACGGCACGATCTATCTCAGGCCGAAGCAGCCGCTCGGCGACTATCCGGTCCGCATCACCGATCGCCTGCATCATTGGGCGGCGACCACGCCGGATCGCGTCTTCATGGCGGAGCGCGAAGGCGGCCACGGCTGGCGCAAGATCACTTATGCCGAGCTGCTCGTCGCGAGCCGGCATATCGCTTCAAGCCTGATTGCGCGCGGCCTGTCGGCGGAGCGGCCGGTCGTGATCCTCTCCGGCAACTCGATCGACCACGCCCTGCTCGCGTTCGGCGCGTTCTACGCCGGCATTCCGTTCTGCCCGGTATCGCCGGCCTATTCGCTGGTGTCGAAGGACTACGGCAAGCTGTCCTATCTGATGAAGCTGCTGACGCCCGGCCTCGTCTTCGCCGAGGATGCCGACAAGTTCGCCGATGCGCTCGCCGCCAATGTCTCGCTCGGCACCGAGATCGCCGCCTCCTATGGCCGCGTGCGGGGCCGCGACGTCACGCTGCTCGCCGACCTCATGGCGACGCCGACCCGCAGCGATCTCGACGACGTCCATGGCAGGATCGGTCCCGACACCATCGCGAAATTCCTGCTGACCTCGGGCTCGACCGGCAATCCGAAGGCCGTCATCAACACCCAGCGCATGATCTGCGCCAACCAGGTGATGCTGCGCGAGACGCTCGCTTTCCTGAAGGACGAGCCGCCGGTCATCGTCGACTGGCTGCCCTGGAATCACACTTTCGGCGGCAACCACAATATCGGACTGACGCTCTACAATGGCGGCTCGATGTATCTGGACGCCGGCAAGCCGATGCCCGGCGGCATCGAGGAGACCGTGCGCAATCTCCAGGAAATCTCGCCGACGGTCTATTTCAACGTGCCCAAAGGCTATGAATCGCTGCTGCCCTATTTGCGCGAGGACCAGGGCTTGCGCGCAAAATTCTTCGACCGCCTGCACGCGATGTTCTTCTCGGGCGCGGCGCTCTCGCCGTTCATCTGGGACAGCCTCGACGAGCTTGCGGTGAAGGAAAAAGGTTATCGCGTCCCGATGCTGACCGGGCTGGGCGCGACCGAGACCGCGCCGTTCTTCATGTCGGTCAATCCGCGCACCAGCCGCTCCGGCCATGTCGGCCTGCCCGTTTTGGGCAACGACGCCAAGCTGGTGCCGAACAACGGCAAGCTGGAGGTGCGGGCTAAGGGGCCGAACGTCATGCCCGGCTACTGGCGCCAGCCCGACATCAGCGCGAAGTCCTTCGACGAGGAAGGATTTTACAAGATGGGCGATGCGCTCAAGCCCGCCGATCCCGACGATCTCAACGCCGGCTTCGATTTCGACGGCCGGGTCGGCGAAGACTTCAAGCTTGCCAGCGGCACCTGGGTCAGCGTCGGCCCCTTACGCGCGCGACTCACGGCGGCCTGCGCACCGCTGGTGCGCGACGTCGTCATCGCCGGCATCAACCGCGACGAGATTTCCGCGCTGGTGGTGCTCGATCTCGACGGCTGCCGGCTGATCAATCCGACGCTGCCGGCCGACGATCTCGTCGTCGCGACTCGCGACCGTCTGGTCCGCGAAGCCTTCCGCGAGCGCCTGACCGGTTTCCTCAGCCAAGCCACGGGATCCTCGACACGCATCACGCGGGCGATCCTGATGGACACGCCGCTCTCGATCGACAAGGGCGAGGTCACCGACAAGGGCTCGATCAACCAGCGCGCGGTGCTGGAGCATCGCACCGACCTGATCGAGGAGCTCTACGCTGACAATCCGTCGAACCGTGTGATATCGGTCGCCTAGAATCATCGCCAAAGGAGAACGCCATGTTGTTGAAGGATCAGGCAGCCATCGTCACCGGCGGTGCATCGGGACTGGGCGCGGCCACCGCGCGAAAGCTGGCGGCCCAGGGGGCCAAGGTCGCGGTGTGCGATCTCAATGCCAAGCTTGCCGAGACGGTTGCGGCCGAGATCAAGGGCGTGGCCGTGACCTGCGACGTCTCCGATGCCGCCTCGGCCGAAGCCGCGGTGGCGCAGGCTGCGAAAGCCCACGGTCCGGCGCGCCTGCTGGTCAATTGCGCCGGCATCGGCGTTGCCAAGCGCGTGGTCGGCCGCGACGGCCCGATGGCGCTCGCCGATTTCGACAAGGTGATCAAGGTCAATCTGATCGGCACCTTCAACATGCTGCGCCTTGCCGCCACCGAGATGTCCAAGCTGGAGCCGCAGGCGACCGGCGAGCGCGGCGTCATCATCAACACGGCGTCCGTTGCCGCCTATGACGGCCAGATCGGGCAATCCGCCTATTCGGCGTCCAAGGGCGGCATCGTCGGCATGACGCTGCCGATCGCGCGCGAGCTGGCGCAGTTCGGCATCCGCGTGCTCACCATCGCCCCCGGCCTGTTCCTGACGCCGCTGCTCGCGAACCTGCCGCAGGAGGCCCAGGACTCGCTCGCCGCCGCGATCCCGTTCCCGCGCCGGCTCGGCCAAGCCGACGAGTTCGCCGCGCTCGCGCTGCACATGGTCGAGAACGCCTACCTGAACGGCGAGGTGGTGCGCCTCGACGGCTCGCTGCGCATGGCGCCGAAGTAGAGGCGAGCGACGCATGTTCGTGAACCGGCGCGAGGTCCAGATCCAGTGGGGCGATTGCGACCCCGCCAACATCGTCTACTACCCGCGCTATTTCGCGATGTTCGACGATTCGACCTCGACCCTGTTCGAGGTCGCCGGCTTCTCCAAGCAGGATCTGGTCCGCAAATACGGCCTGGTGGGCATCCCCATGGTCGACACGCGGGCCACGTTCTACATCCCCTCGACCTATGGCGACTGGATCACCATTGAAACGAGAATCGAGAGCATCAAGCGCTCGAGCTTCGAGGTGAAGCACAACGTCTACAAAGGCGACGCGCTGGCGCTCGAGGGGTTCGAAACCCGCGTCCTGGTCGGCCGCGATCCCGTTAACCCCGACAAGCTGAAATCGGCACCATTCCCGGCGGAAATGGTAGCCAAGTTCACGGGGAGTTAGAGCCTGAAGCTAAATCGCCGCATCACCAAAAGAGGGGGCTGAAATACCCCCCGATTTCTGCTTTCAAAGAAACATGTAAAGGGAGGAAATAGAATGAAACGCTTTTACCTGACTGCCGCGATCGCCGCGGCGACGCTGGCCCTGCCGGCGCTGCCTGCGCTGGCCCAGTCCAGCGAGATCACCATCGGCATCACCACCACCACGACCGGGCCCGGCGCGGCGCTCGGCATTCCCGAGCGCAACGCGCTGGAGTTCGTGCCGAAGGAGATCGGCGGCGTGCCGCTGAAGGTGATCGTGCTCGACGACGGCGGCGATCCCACCACCGCGACCACGAACGCCCGCCGCTTCGTGACCGAATCCAAGGCCGACGTCATCATGGGCTCGGCGCTGACGCCGCCGACGATCGCCGTCTCCAACGTCGCCAACGAAGCCGGCATTCCGCATTTCGGCCTGGCCCCGTTCCCGATCACGCCGGAGCGCATGAAGTGGTCGGTCGCAATGCCGCAGCCGATTCCGATCGTCGGCAAGGTGCTCTACGACCACATGAAGGCCAAGGGCGTGAAGACGCTCGGCTATATCGGCTATTCCGACTCCTATGGCGATCTCTGGTTCAACGATCTGAAGGCGCAGGCCGTGCCGATGGGCATGACCATCGTCGACGAGGAGCGTTTCGCCCGTCCCGACACCTCGGTGACCGGACAGGTGCTGAAACTGGTCGCCGCCAATCCCGACGCCATCCTGGTCGGCGCATCCGGCACCGCGGCCGCGCTGCCGCAGACCGAGCTGCGTGAACGCGGCTACAAGGGCCTGATCTACCAGACCCACGGTGCCGCCAGCATGGACTTCATCCGCATCGCCGGCAAAGCGGCGGAAGGCGTGCTGATGGCCTCTGGCCCCGTCATGGCCCCCGAGGAACAGCCGGACAGCGCGCTGACCAAGAAGCCGGGCCTCGCGCTGAACGCGGCCTATGAGGCCAAGTACGGCCCGAACAGCCGAAGCCAGTTCGCCGGCCATTCCTACGATGCGTTCGAGATCCTGAAGCGCGTCGTCCCGGTGGCGCTGAAGACGGCCAAGCCCGGCACGCCGGAATTCCGCGAAGCCATCCGTCAGGCGCTGCTGTCGGAGAAGGACCTCGCGGCAAGCCAGGGCGTCTACAACTTCACCGAAAAGGACCGTTACGGCGTCGATGAACGCGCCCGCATCCTGCTCACGGTGAAGGACGGCAAGTACACGCTGGTGAAGTAGACGCCGCGAAAGATTTGAGACGACGAGAGCCGGCCCATCGGGCCGGCTCTTTTGTTTGGTGCTTCTGGAATGGCATTGCCACTGAGATCGTCATGGCCGGGCTTGTCCCGGCCATCCACGCCTTGTCACGCGGCGTGAAGAACGTGGATGCCCGGGACAAGCCCGGGCGTGACGAAGCGGATACGCCGCGTTCCTACGCCGCCTGCCGCAGCGGGGCCCAGGCGAATTCGGGGTAATACGTCTCCATCATGCGGTCGACAAAGGCGGTGAGGTTCGGAAAGGCCTCGGCGCGCTCGCGCAAGGCCGATTCGAAGAACGGCGTCAGGATGCCGGCGAGCATACCGAAGGCGGTGGCGTCGACGCCGCAGGGCTTGCTGCCCATCAGGTACGCCTTGTCGCCGAGCTGCACCGAGAGCGCAAACAGCGAGCGCACGGCGAGGTCGACGTCGTCATCGGGGGCGTGGCGGCCGAGGCCGGAGAGCAGATAGTTCTCGGCGACGCGGAACTGCGCATCCTCGCGCAGCTTCTCGCGGTTGTGCTCGGGTGCGCCGTCGAAGAAGTGCGCGGGTCCCTTGGCGAAATTCACCGGATCGACCCAGCGCGCCCCGACCAGCCCCCAGTAGATATGGTGCTCCACCATCCGTTCGAACGCCCAGGCCTGCGCACGCTCGGCCAGCGACAGGCCGGCATCGAAATCGAAGCCGTAGCGGCGCTCGATATGGGCGCGGATGAAGGTGGAATCAGCCACCGCCTCACCGCCGTCGTCGATGAACGGCAATTGCCCCTTGGGAGAGGCCGGGGGCATCGCCCGCTCCTTCCGGTAGGGTAGTCCCGCCATCTTGAGCTGCACCTCCGTCTTGGTGACGAAGGGGCTGATTTCCGGCAGGCCGAAGCCGGAGCCGAAGCCGTAAAGCGTGATCATGCGAGCTCTCCTGAACCTCTCGAAAGTCGACGGAACCTAGCGACGGGCTGCTGCCACCATGGTGGCAGCAGCCGTGATATGTTCTGCGAAGCGGGCTCCCCGCCAGGCGCGGCCCATCACGTGGCGGACCAGCGCATCCGCGGCCTGGGTCAGCGAGCGTGCCACGACGCTTGCGAGAGCAAACCGGAGATCGACGGCCATGAGATCGAGCGAAACGAGGCGGCCGAATGCCGATACGGACCACGCCTGTGCCCGCAGCATCGGAATCGCCGGGCCGAAATGGGTTGGAATGATCATGGACAAATCCCCTTCAGTCGATGTGTTGTCCCGGTATAGAACCCCCCTGCTGCCAACATCCTGTCAGCAGCCGCGCGCCGCTTGCTGAAAAACCACCGATAAGAGAATTGTCATGAGACGCGCCGACCGGCTGTTTCAGATCATCCAGGTGCTGAGGCGCACGCGTAAGCCGCTGACGGCGGACGCCATCGCGGCCGAGCTCGAGACCTCGAAGCGCACGATCTATCGCGACATCGCAACGCTGATCGGCCAGCGCGTGCCGATCCGCGGCGAAGCCGGCATGGGCTACATCCTGGAGAAGGGATTTGACCTGCCGCCCTTGATGCTGACGCCCGACGAGATCGAGGCGGCCGTGCTGGGCGCACAATGGGTCGCCGGCCATGCCGATTCGGCGCTGGCGCGCGCGGCCGAAGATCTGATGGCCAAGATCGCCGACACCGTGCCTGAACGCTTGCGCCCCTTCGTGCTGGAGCCGGCGAGCCGCGCGCGCCCAAGCTGGAACAGGGAGCCGGACCGCCTGGACATGGCGCGCACCCGCACCCAGATCCACGAAGGCAAGAAGATCATGCTGCGCTATCGCGACGAGCAGGGCCGCGCCAGCGAGCGCATGATCTGGCCAATCTCGGTCGGTTATCTCGAAGCGGTGCGGCTGCTTGCCGCCTGGTGCGAGCTGCGCGGCGACTTCCGCAGCTTCCGCACCGACCGCGTCGTGGAGGCGAACTATCTCGACGAGAAATATCCGGAACGACGCGACGTGCTGCGCGCAAGATGGCGGCAGAGTCTGGTCTGGGGCCCGCCAAAGGACACGTGACGAGGATGCAGGAGAGCTCCCCCATCGATCCGTCGAGCTGCTGCCAGAGTTGCGGCGCGTGCTGCAGCTATTCGGCCAACTGGCCGCGCTTCTCGATCGAGAGCGACGAAGAGCTTGCTGCGATACCGGAGACGCTGGTCAACGAACGCCAGTCCGGCATGCGCTGCGAGGGCGATCGCTGCTCGGCCCTGCAGGGAGACATCGGGAAAGCCACCGCGTGCGGCATCTATGCGACGCGGCCGGAGGTGTGCCGCACCTGCATGCCGGGCGATGCCGAATGCGCGATGGCGCGGCGGAAGTTCGGGTTGCCCGCGATCGCAATCGCTTAGGCAGGAACGGCTTCGCCGATCTCGTCGTCGAACTCGTCATCAAGCGGGGCGAGCACCGACAGCGGCTTGGTCGACAGCGTGATCGGCTTGCGGCCGCCCGACAGCGACGGCGAGGCTTTCGCAGCGCCCTCCCGCGACAGCGCATAGAGCGTCGAGCCGACACGGCCGCCGTTCTCGATCAGATCGCGCTCGCTGCAGCTCGCTGCGATCACGACCGCCAGCGAATGCAGATGGTTGCGGCGATAGCAGAACAGCGCCAGCCTGGCGCGCGCGTCAGGGGAAACACTCTCAACCAACCTCGGCAGGCCACTCTCGCTGGCGCGGTACATCTCGCCAAGGAGTTCGTCGCGAACCGGGCAGAAATCGCTTTCAAAGGCGTCGCGGCTTGAAAACATTGCAGTTCTCCCTCGTGTGAGGAAGATGCAGCGCAATTCTCTAATGAAAGGTTAACCACGCCGGCCGGTAGTCACCCGGGGTGCTTGCGCGTGGGCCGCGAATCGGAGGCGGAACGGCGTTGCAGATCGCCGTCATTCCGGGGCGGTCCAAAGGACCGAACCCGGATCTCGAGATCCGGGTTCTCGCTTCGCGAGCCCCGGAATGACAGATGCGCAGCCCTCAGTTCGCCGCCATGAAGATGGAAAGGCCGAAGCCGGTCAGATGATGCAGCGCCTGGTCGACGCCGATCAGGGTCCAGAACCAGGGATGCGCCAGGTCGACCCCGAAATTCGCCGAAACGAACCCCTTGGCGCGGTCGATCGTGATGTGGATCACGAAGTCGATGAAGGCCACGAACCAGAATTTCGGCGCCACGATCAGGATCAGCGGCAGTGCAACCGCAAGGTGAACGAGGCAGTGCACCAGAAGCGGCAGGGCCCAGCCGTGTTTCTGGTCCTTGCCGTGCGCCATCCAGGCGGTCTGGAGGACGAAGTCGGCGATGATGTGCTTGAAAGTGAGCAGCAACATCCAGCCAATGAGCGCTTCGACCGGAACCGCCGATGACATGGGTGGAAACGACAAGGCTGACGCCCTCATTGACGTGACAAGGAAAATTGGAGCGTTCAGCGCAACTTATTCTTGGACCAGGTCTGGACCGGTCAAATCGCCGGGAGGCGCGATTTATGACATCTCCCGCGGCGGAATGCAGCCGGGGGAACCGGAAATTCGCCAAGTGTGGCTAACCGGGCATAGGGGCAAGCCATGGTCGCGGAAGCCTCGCGTAAGGTTACCTTCGGCTCGTAATTTGCTTTCCGTGACCTTCGCGCTATCATTCCAAGTAGAGAATACCGTTCTTTTTTCAGACGTTTACGAATTTTGGGGCCTCCCCGCGATCGCATCCGCGAGCTGCCCGCCACCGAGACAATAAGGCCAGAGTGCTGCCATGAGTACTGAAGGCCCGATTTCGTCACTTGCCGAACCGCCGCCCCGGCGCCCCAAGGTGATCAAGACCAATCAGCAGCAGGTCTTCCTCTACGTCGTGCTGACCCTGCTGTTGTCGCTGGCCACCGTCTGGGCCGGCCGCGCGATGCTGCACAATTCGGAAACGCTGACCTTTGCCGTCGGCGCCCCCAACAGCGACGAGGCGCTGTTCGCGGCCAAGCTCGCCACCGTGCTGACGTCCAACGCCTCGCGCTTGCGGATCAAGATCGTCAACAACGCCGACGGCGCCAAGGCGCTCGCACAGTTCGACCGCAAGCAGGCCGACCTCGCCGTCCTGCGCACCGACGCCAAGGTCCCGCTGCGGGCGCGCACGCTCGCGATCCTCGAGCACGATCTCGTGCTCCTGCTGGGTCCCGGCAACAGGAAGATCAAATCGATCGCCGAGCTGAAGAAGAAGAAGGTCGCCGTTCTCGCCGAGAGCGAATCCTCCCTCGCCTTCGTGCGCAGCATTCTCGACATCCCCGACGGTCCGGATGCGGCGAAGATCCAGATGGCGCCGCAGGGCGCAACGCTCGACAAGCTGTTCGCACCGGCAAACGGCTTTGGCGCGGTCATCGCCATCGTCCATGCCTCCAGGGCGGTGCGGGACAAGGCCTATGAGCAGGTCGCCCGGCGCGGCGGCCTCACGCTCAACGCGATCGACGAGGCCAAGGCGCTGGCGCGCAGGCTTCCCGGCATTTCCAGCGAGACGCTCACGGCAGGCACGCTGTCGACATCCCCGCAAATTCCCGATGACGATCTCGACACGATCGGGCTGGAATGGCTGCTGGTCGCGCAATCCAGGATGTCCCCGAGCACGGCAGGCGAGCTCGCCCGCATCGTCTACGAGAACAAATCCGCGCTCGGGCTCGACAACGGCTTTGCCACCAGGATCGAGCCGGCCTCTGTCGAGAAGGACGCCTTCGTGATGGCGCACCAGGGCGCGGCCGATTACATCAACGACGACACCAAGTCGTTCATGGATAAGTACAGCGACTTGATGTATGTGGGCGCCGCCGCGCTCAGCGTCATCGGCTCGATCTTCGCCGCGATCTACGCCAAGATCACCCGCATCGCGCCGGAGAAGGCCAGCGAACTCTCCACCGCCATCCTCGACATCGGCGAGCGGATCGAGCACGCCCACTCGCTGGATCAGCTCGAATGCCTTCAGGACGAGCTCGAGGGCATCCTGCGCGGCGCCGTCATCGGACTGCGAGACGGCACGATCAGTACCGATGGGCTCGACACCTTCAAGCTGGGCTACGAGTTCGTGCGCGACGAGATCGGCATGCGCCGCGACTATCTGAAACGTCATGCCAGCGAGACCGAGAAGTCGGTGCCGGGCGCCGGCCCCGCCCCGCACGACGACAGCAATGTCGTGGTCGTGAAGACCGCCCAGAGCGCCTGAGCAGCCGGGTCGTTTGGGGCCGCCGCCGCTCTTGTTCCGACAAGCCGCATCGCCCAACGGCGTTGCCGCGCAGCGCCGGGACCCACGAGCCGCGGGATGCGCCGCCGAGGGGGCCCCGGCTCTGCAGCGCATCACGAGGTGCTGCGCTGCGTCCGGGCACGAGGCGGGGGCTGCGACCTCCGCCCTGTCGGTAGTTTGGAACCAGCGCGATCTGCAACCGTTGGTTCTGTTGCAACCGGAAACCGCCGCATGCGTGCACTCCTCATCATCCTCCTTCTGGGAATGCTGGCGGCGGCCGGCTATTTCGCCTATTCCGCAATAGCGGTCGAGGGTGAGCCGATTCCGACGGAAGGCTACGTGGCGCTGGCGCTGGGCGCGGGGTTTTCCATCATCGTCGGCGTCGGGCTGATGGTGCTGCTGTTCTTCAGCAGCCGCCGCGGTTACGACGAGCCGCCGCATTTCCGGTAGACCCTCATGACCAAGGCGGCCTGTGCCGCGGTCACCATCGGCGGCGTACTCAGCAGGTCTTGCTGTCGGACCGGCGGCGTGCTCTGGGTGCTCGAAGCGGTGCCGGGCATTCCGAGCCTGCGACAGCTTCGAGATGGCACGGCATCCCGATCTCGCCGAGACCGGCGGCGACGCCGAGGCGAAACGCCGCGCCCTCCAATACAAGTAGGATGGAGACAAGAATGTCGGACGTCACCGACGCAGCGACCAGCCCCCTGCTCCAACGCGACGGCGCACGCGCCACCATCCGCCTCAACCGGCCGAAGCATCTCAACCGGCTCCAGGCGGAAGACCTCGACGAGCTTGTCAGGCTGTTCGACCTGGTCGAGGCCGATCCAGCCATCCGCGTGCTGGTGCTGACCGGCACCGGCCGCGCCTTCTCCGCCGGGTATGACCTCAACTCGGTCGCCGAGCGCGCCGTCAGCGCAAACGAGCAGCAGAGCGCGGGCTCTGCCTTCGAACTCGTCGTCAACCGGCTGGAGGACCTCGGCGTGCCGACGATCTGCCGGCTCAACGGCGGCGTCTATGGCGGCTCGACCGATCTCGCGCTCGCCTGCGATTTCCGCATCGGCGTCGATACCGCCGAGATGTTCATGCCGGCGGCACGGCTCGGGCTGCATTATTACCGGAGCGGCATCAAGCGCTACGTCACCCGGCTCGGCGCCGACAACGCGAAGCGACTGTTCCTGACCGCGCAAAAGATCAGCGCCCCGGAGATGCTGCGGATCGGCTATCTCACCGCCATGGTGCCGGTGGAGTACCTGGACGAGGAGGTCGACCAGCTCGCGACGGTTCTCGCCGGCAACGCGCCGCAGGCGATGGCCGGCATGAAGCGCGCCATCAACGAATTCGCCCGCGGCGAGCTCGATGATCGCGCCGCCGACCAGCGCCACCGCGACAGCATGCGCGGCGAGGAGATCAAGGAAGGCATCAAGGCGTTCGCGGAGAAGAGAGCGCCGAGATTCTGATCACGCCCGCTTTGACCGCATCGCGCGCACCTGCGCGAGGTTGGGATCGCGGGCGAGCGCTTGATAGCGTTTGCTGTCGACCGCGTAGATCGCGATCCGGCCCTCACTATCAGCATGAACGCCCCAGCCGAAACGTTTACCGAGGCTCGACGCTCTCATGCAGGCCTGCCCCCGCGAGAAGAATGCTTCGCGCGCCGCGCGCTTCTCTGCCTTCGTGGTCTTCGCATCAAGCTCGCGTCCCGGCGCAGACGTCGCGAAGATCACATCGTCGGACGTGTACTTGTAAGGTGCCTTGGCAATCATCCCGTATTGCAGGCACGCCACCGTCGGCTGTCCTGCGCGCAGCGGTGGCTCCTCGCCGGTACGCGCGGGACAGTCCTCAGCAACACGGATGAAGGTGTTGAAGCAGTTGGTCGTGTGCGTCAGCTTCGTCATCGACAACCCTGATTCGATCAACCAGCAGCAACCTTAGCATGCTCCGCCGCCATCTCGTCATCCGCCGCGTTGATGCGCTGGAATGCGGGCCGCGAGGTCATGCGATCGGCATAGCGGACGAAGACGTCCTTCTTCGGCACGATACCGAACATCATGGTCCAGCTGAAGGCGACGCCCCACAGCACATCGGCAGCCGTCATGCGCTCGCCGAGCAAATACGGCCCCTTCGACAGCTGTGCTTCGAGCGCTCCTAACATGGTGTCGTAATCGGCATAGGGCGACTGCGTGATCGGCGCCGGCTCGCGCTGCATGAATTTATCGATCAGCGCCGGCTCGAACGACGAGCCGTAATAGGTGATCCAGCGCAGATAAGGCCCGCGCAGGGGATCGTTGAGCGCGGGCGTCAGCCCCGCCTGTGGAAACAGATCGGCGAGATAGATGGTGATCGCGACCTGCTCGGTCACGAGCGCCTCGCCATGGCGAATCGCCGGCACCTTGCCGAGCGGGTTGATGGCGAGATAGGCCGGCTGGCGCTGCTCGCCGGCCTTCATGTTGAGGACGTGGAGATCATAAGGTGCTCCCAGCTCCTCCAGCAGCACCCGCGTGCCGGTGGCGCGCGTCTGCGGCGAGTAATACAGCGTGATCCGGTTCGGATTGGTCATGGCAAATCTCCTGGGCGCCATCTGGCGAGGCGCGTCTTGTAGCGGCCCATACCTGACATCCTGTGTCAGGTATGGTTTAAGGGAGTTTATGCGCGCGAGCCGGATGCTTTCGATCCTCACCACCCTCCAGGCCAGGGGCCAGGTCACCGCGCCCGAGCTGGCGGAGGCCTGCGAGGTCTCGGTGCGCACGATCTATCGCGACATCGATGCACTCGCCGCCTCCGGCGTGCCGGTCTATGCCGACCGCGGCGCGGAGGGCGGCTACCGCCTGCTCGACGGCTATCGCGTGCGGCTGAACGGCCTGTCGCAGAGCGAGGCCGGCGCGCTGTTCCTCGCAGGACTGCCGGGCCCTGCGGCGGCGCTTGGGCTCGATGCGGCGATGATCGCCGCGCAGAACAAGCTGATGGCGGCGCTGCCCATCCACCTGCGTCAGGATGCCAGCCGGATGCAGGAGCGGTTTCACCTCGATGCACCAGGCTGGTTCGGCGAGGCGGAAGAGCCGAAGCATTTGCGCACGATCGCCGGCGCGGTGCTGCGCGGGACATTGATAAAAATCCGCTACCAGAGCTGGCGCGCGGAGAAGCAGCGCCGCATCGCGCCGCTCGGCCTCGTGCTGAAGGGCGGCAGCTGGTACCTCGCGGGCCAGGTCGATACCAGCGTGCGCACCTATCGCGTCGCGCGGGTGCTCGACTGCACAGCGCTCGATGACCGCTGCGAGCGTCCCGCCGATTTCGATCTCGCCGCCTATTGGCAAGCCGCGACACTTCGCCTCGAGGCCGAGATGCATCCCAATGTCGCGGTCGTGCGGCTGTCGCCGTTCGGCGTCAAGCTGCTCGACGCGCTGAGCCAGCCCTACGTCCGGGCACGCACGCAGCTTGAAGAGACCGCTGATGCCGACGGCTGGCGCATTGCGCGCGTGCCTGTCGGCAAGACGTCGTGGCACGCCGCCGCCGAATTGTTGCGGCTCGGTCCCGAGGCCGAAGTGCTGGAGCCCGCCGATCTCCGCGACAAGATGACGGAGATGACGCAGGCGATGGCCGCGCGCTATCGCGCGGCGCGGAAAACATCACACCGGCACATTTCGCCGCAGGCCACGAAACAATCCTGAAACACGATTCTCCTGATCCCGCGTGAACGCGATCGCATCTCGGCCCGACCGAGATGCAGGGACACAACAACGGCCCTAGGGCCAAATGGAGAATGAAGATGTTTCGTAAGCTTGCTCTCGGTCTGATCGCCGCCGGTTCGCTCGGCGTTGCCGCTCTGGCCCCGACCGCCGCTTCGGCCGGCGGTTTCCATCACCATCACGGTCATCACCACTGGGGTCCCGGCTGGGGCTTCGGCGGTATCTACCTCAACACCGGCGTCAGCAATTGCTACCAGGAACGCCTGGTCCGGACCCGTCACGGCCTGCGCGTGCGCGTCGTCAATGTCTGCGCCTACGGGATCTACTGAGCCCGCTTGCATCTGTTGACGAATCCCGGTCGCCTGGCGACCGGGGTTCGCCATCTCAGCCTGCGAGAGCTACCGGCGTCGCCGATGCCCCGTGCTCGTCGGCGAGAGCATTGCGCTCGGAGATCCACCGTTCGGCGCGCGATCGCCGCAGCGAGGGCGCAAAGAAGTAGCCCTGGGCGACATCGCAGCCGATCCGGCGGATGATCTCGAGCGCTTCGTAGCTCTCGACGCCCTCGGCCACGACCTTCATTTTGAACGCCTTCGCCAGCGCCACGGAGGCATCGACGATCTTCATCATGTCATCGTCGGATTCGCAGCCCTTGATGAAGGATTGGTCGATCTTCAGCTCGCTGAACGGCAGCCGCGCCAGGGCCGCGAGCGACGAATAGCCGGTGCCGAAATCGTCGATGGCCGTCCCGATCTTCTTGATCCGCAGCCGCACCAGGATGTCGTTGGCGCGATCGACGTCGGCCATGGCCGATGTCTCGGTGATCTCCACCGTCAGCGAGGTCGGCGAGATGTTCTCGCGGCGCAGGATCTCCTCGATCCGGTCAGGCAAGGCCAGATCGGACATCAGCGAGCCCGAAATGTTGACGGCAATGGTGAAGCCGGGATTGCGCTCGATCAGCTTACGGCCCTGCGACATCGCCGATGACAGGATGCAGTCGGTCACCTCGCGCATGAGGCCGGCCTCCTCGGCGATCGGAATGAAGACCATGGGCGAGACCATGCCGAATTCGGCGGTACGCCAGCGTGCGAGCGCCTCGGCGCCGACGACCCTTCCGGTCTCAAGCGAGATCTTCGGCTGAAACTCGACGAAGAATTCGCGGTCGGCGAGGCCGCGCATGATTCTCGCCGGCGTGATCGGGAGCTGCGGCGAGGTCGATGCCGCGGCCAGCGGCGCACGCCGCGGAGATTCGAGTGCGCTGCGCAAGCGGTTCAGATCGAGCGGCTTTGTCAGGCATCCGCCGACCGACAGCTTCAACCCGTTCGCGACCCGTCGCGTGGCCTTCATGATACGATCGTCGCAGCCGCTGATGATGACGATCGACATCTCGCGGAGGCCTCGCTCGGCGACGAAGTGCAACAGCTCCACCCCGTCCCGCTCTCCGAGCGACAGATCGAGCGCCATGATCTCGAAGGCCTCGCGGCCCAACAGCTCGGTTGCGGCCTCATAGGAGGACGCAACGACCGTCTCGTAGCCGAGTTTCGCCCCGATCTTGCCGATCAGGACCCGCTGCACCAGGTCGTCGTCGACCACCAGAAGACGGCCTCTCGTCGCACTCATCACCAGACTCTCCAGATGTCGGCGGCGTTGATGACCCAGCGCTTACAGCAGCGGTCTCGCCTGGTCATGAATACAACACGGCTAAAACTTTCCCGATCCGGAGGGATTCGTTAGGCATCTTCTTCGAGGCTCTAAGCCATTGATTTTGAACATGTTTATGTCGAGCGCGACGGCACGGTATCGTAATGCTCCGTGCCATCAAGCAAGTGCATGAACGCGTCGTAAAGCTCGCTATCGGAAGCCGGCAAACCCACGACAAGCTACGGGAATCTCCATCGGCGCTCGTCCGCCTAGCCGGCCCGCCGCTGCCGGCGAAACCACGTCCAGGTCTCGCGCGTCGTTCGGATGTAGCCGTGGCCGCGATGGACGATCTCGGCGTCGACGATTGCGTTCAGCTTCGGCAGCGCGTGAAACGGGATCGAGGGATAGGCGTGGTGCTCGACATGGTAGGGCATGTTCCATGCGAACCATTTGACGATCGCGGCGGTGTAGGTGGTGCGGGTGTTCTGGAACGCGCTGCGGGCGCGCTCGCAGCCGGTGTGCTCGGCATAGAGGTAGGGCCGCAGGAAGAACTGCCCGATGAGGAGCGGGACGATCCACACCCAAAGCAGCAGCGCCGAGGAGAACCACAGCGAGAGCGCCAACAGCAGGACATAGAGCGTGACATAGATCCGCGCCTCTCTGACGATGACGGCGCGCTTGCTCTCGGGGATCCACGGCACGGTGACGTTGCCGGTGACCGCGTGACCGAGCATCAGCCGGAGACGGCCGGCGACCTGGAGCAGGCCGCTATAGGCGATCGCGAGCTGCGTGTCGGATGTCGGTTTCACCCCGACGATCAGCTCGGGATCCTTGTCAGGATCCTGGGTGTAGCGGTGATGGTCCCAGTGAAAGAGGCAGTAATATTCGTAAGGCAATCCGATGATGAAGGCCGAGACGTGGCCCACGGCTAGATTGAGGCCGCGACCCCTGAACGCGGTCTTGTGCGCGGTCTCGTGCACCGCCATGAACAGGAAGGCGACGACATAACCCTGCACCGCCATCAACGGCAACGCCCAGAGCACGCCCCATCTCGACGAAACCACAGAGATCGCCGCGCCCACCAGCACGATCGCGCCATAATGGCCAGCGGTCTGCATGGCGCCCTTGAGATCGGAGCGGACCGACAGATCGCGCAGCATCGCCGGCGTCAGCGGCTTCAGGCGGTGGCCGGGTTCTGAAACGGTCGTGTCGGTCATGATCGAAATGCCTGTCCTACTTGCCGAGAAGCGCCGCGACCTCGGCCTTGAGGAAAGCCAGGTCGCGCGGATTGTTGACTGGGTTGCCGGCGCGATGGCCGTGCAGCGACGGAATCGGATGCAGCACGGCCGATTTCGCGTTCACCAGCCGGCGGAGCTCGTCCTCGTTGTCGCGGACGTCGAAATAGCGATCGGTCGCGCCCGGCATCAGCAGCATGTGAGCCTTGACGGCCGCCAGCGCGCGATCGAAATCGCCTGCGAACCTCGCGCAGCGGCTGATATCGCCGTTCTGCCAGATGCCGATCTGCGCCAGCAGATCATTGGCGTCGCGCCGGGCAAACGTCGCGTCCCAGGTGCGGACGAGATAATCCTCCAGCGAGGTGAAGCCAGCCTCGCGCCAGAGCTCGTCGCGATAGAAGCCGTGCGACATCGCCCAGCCGGCATAGACGCGCCCCATGGCGCGATAACCGGCGACCGGCTTCTCGGCGAAGCGGCCGTTGCGGAAGGCGGGATCGGCGGTGAGCGCGGCCTTCACGCTTTCCAGGAAGACGTAATTGTAGGGTGCGCAACGCGCACTGCCGCAGACCACGGCCGCGCGCGCGACCATGTCGGGATGCAGCGCCGCCCAGTGATAGGCCTGCATGCCGCCCATCGACCAGCCGTAGACGAGAGCCAGCTTCGAAATGCCAAGACGCTCGGTGAGAAGCCGGTGCTGGACCGCGATGGCATCGTGATAGCTCACCTCGGGAAATGGCGCGGGGGTATTCGACGGCGAGGATGACAGACCGTTGCCCAGGAGGTTCGGAATGACGATGAAGTAGCGCGTGGGGTCCAGCACACCGTCGGGCCCGATCAGCCATTCGGTGTCGATGTGCTGCGCGCTGAACGAGGTCGGATAGAGGATGACGTTGTCCCTGGCCGGGGTCAGCGTGCCATAGGTCTTGTAGGCGAGCTTCAGCGAGGGGACGACGGCTCCGGATTGCAGCGTGACGTCGCCGGCGTCGAAAATCTCGTAATCCTGCGGCCCCGTCATGCGTCCAACTCCCACTCACGCGGTCACAGCGCGCCGCGGCTTGCACGATGCATCGATCATGCCGGACCGCATGTGCGTCATTTCATTTATACTGTACTTATAGTACAGTTATTTAAGACAAGCAAGATAGATCCGGCTCAGGCGATGGCCGCCAAATAGCGCGCGACCGACGCCGCGAAGGCGGCCTTGGCCCCGCCGGCGATGTTGCGCCCCCACCACGCGCCATAGATGCGATCGAAGGCGAGCGGCTCGACGGCTGCCGCGATCCGCCGCACCGCGGCTGCATTGAGCGGCATGTAGTTGGGATAGGAGTACATGAAGCTGACGAAGCGGCGGTCCATCGTCACCTGCGCGATGTCGCCGGTGAGCAGCGCACCCCTGCCGTCCGCACTGCGCGCCGAGTGCAGCACGGTGGCGCCGGCGAAATGACCGCCGGTTCGCAGCAGCAGCACATCGTCGGAGATCCGATGGCTTTCGCCGGTCCAGTGCACGATGGAAGAATGCGGTCGCGTGACAAAAGCGCGATCGTCCGCGTGCAGATAGACCGGCACGCCGCCAAAGGTGTCGCTCCAGTCGGCGACCGCGCCGTAATAGTGCGGGTGCGAGATCGCGATTGCCTTCAGTCCGCCGAGCGCTGCGACGTATTGGATGGCTTCATCGGTTGCGAGCGGAATGCAATCCCACATGACGCAGCCGTCGCCTTGAGGCACCAGCAGCGCGCGCTGCCCGATGGCGAAGCTCGGTTCCAGGCCGATCCCGGTGAGGCCAAGATCGTCGCGGCCCACCACGCGATGCCCCCGCGCGAGCTCCTCGCGCGTGAGAAAGGTCTGCCCTTTCCAGTTCACGAACTGCCGCTCGTCCTCGCAGATCACGCAGGAGGCGGGCCGATTTCCGCCGCTCGGGAATTGCGCGCCGCAGGTTTCGCAGGTCCAGAGAGGCATGGCTCGAGCTCCGTAGGAAGATCTCAGGATGACATTGCGAACGCGCTTTCGGCAAGATCGATGAGCATCCGCAGCGACGGGAACCAACGCGGCGAGCACCCGTTACGTTCGGATCAACGCCAGATCGATTGGCCAATGGGATCACGACAGACGAACAGCATGCTTGAGTATCGATGACATCGCGGCCTCCCTCCCCGTCCCGTATCTGGCCTCTGTTCGCGCTCAACTTCTTCATGGCCGACATGCAGTCGGGCATCGGGCCGTTCGTCGGCGTCTTCCTCCAGGAGCGCGGCTGGGCGACCGGCCTGATCGGCACCGCAATGACGATCGGCAACGTCGCCGGCATGCTGGTCACGACGCCGATCGGTGGCTTCATCGATGCCAGCCGCAACAAGCGGATGTGGGTCGTAATTCCCGGCATCTGCGTGGTCTCGGCCTCTGCGATCATCCTGATCTCGCAGAATTTCTGGGCTGTGACGTTCTCGCAAGTGGCGCAATCGCTGGCGAGCGCCGCGATCGTGCCGGCCGTCACGGGCATCACGCTCGGCATCGCCAAGCAGAAGGGCTTCAACGCGCTCAACGGCCGCAACCAGGCCTACAACCACGCCGGCAACATGGTTGGCGCTGCGCTCTCGGGCTATCTCGGCTACAAGTACGGCTATTTTGCCGTGTTCGCGCTGGCCGCTCTTTTCGGCGCCATCGCGATCGCCTGCGTCCTGATGATTCCGGCCAAGGCGATCGACGACCGCGCCGCACGTGGCAGCAAGGAGGATGACCCAGACAGTGCCCCCGACGCGCTCTCGATGCTGCTCAAGCACCGCGCCCTGCTCGTACTCGCGCTGGCGCTGGCGCTCTTCCATCTCGGCAACGCCGCGATCGTCCCACTCTACGGACTGGCGGCGGTGGCCGAGGGACAGGCCAACGGCCCGAGCTTCGTCGCGACCACCGTAGTCATTGCGCAGGGCGTCATGGTCGTGACCTCGCTGATCGCGATGAAGGCGGCGAGCAAGCGCAATTACTGGCCGATCATCCTGATCTCCTTCATGTTCCTGCCCATCCGCGGCGTGCTGGCGTTCTTCGTCACGGGATGGTGGGGTGTGGTGCCGATGCAGGTGCTCGACGGCATCGGCACAGGACTGCAGACGGTCGCCGTTCCCGGCATGGTTGCGCGCGCACTCAACGGCACCGGTCGCATCAATCTCGGCCAGGGCGCCGTGATCACGGTGCAGGGCGTCGGCGCCAGCCTCAGTCCCGCGCTCGGCGGCTGGATCGCGCAATGGATCGGCTACGGGCCGACCTTCCTGCTGCTTGGCGGCTTTGGCCTCGCTTCAATGTTGCTGTGGTTCGCGCTCGGGGCAGCGGTGAAGAAGTACTGAGCTTCGCAGGAAGCGTCTCGCCTGTGGCCATCCTTCAGGTGCCAAAGCTCTTCTGCACCGCCTTGTCGAGCGTCTCGCCGCCGACGAAGCGCTGACGCAGCTCGCGCTTGAGCAGCTTGCCGCTCGGATTCTTCGGCAGGGCATCGACGAAGATGACGCGCTTGGGCACCTTGAAATGCGCCATCTGGCCGGCGCAATGCTTGACGACGG
This sequence comes from Bradyrhizobium dasycarpum, assembly GCF_042019905.1. Taxonomy (NCBI): domain Bacteria; kingdom Pseudomonadati; phylum Pseudomonadota; class Alphaproteobacteria; order Hyphomicrobiales; family Nitrobacteraceae; genus Bradyrhizobium; species Bradyrhizobium dasycarpum. The sequence continues at coordinate 5,778,818 of NZ_CP169574.1, read as the reverse complement.
TCTCTTCGTCGAGCTTCTCGCCGCTCTTGACCACGACGATGGCCGTGACCGCCTCGATCCAGCGCGGATCGGGCAGGCCGACCACGGCGACCTCCGACACGGCGGGGATGCGATAGACCATCTCCTCGACCTCGCGGCTCGCGACGTTCTCGCCGCCGGACTTGATCATGTCCTTGACGCGGTCGACCACGGTGATGTGGCCCTCGTCATCGACGGTGGCGAGATCGCCGGAGTGAAACCAGCCGCCGGCGAACGCTGCCGCGGTCTTGACCGGATCGTTGTAATAGCCGGAGAGCAGGTGCGGCGAGCGGTGCACGATCTCGCCGACCTCACCCACCTCGACGTCCTCCATCGCGGTGTTGACGACGCGCGTCTCGACATTGAGCACGGGCTTGCCGGCGGAGCCGGCCTTGCGCAGCTGGTCCTCGGGCCGCAGCACGGTCGCGAGCGGCGCGATCTCGGTCTGGCCGTAGAAGTTCCAGAATTTGACGGCGGGCAGTCGACGCTGGAGCTCGAGCAGGACTTCCACCGGCATGATCGAGGCGCCGTAATAGCCCTTCTGCAGGGTCGACAGATCGGTCTTGTCGAAGTTCGGCGAGCGCAACATCGCGATCCAGATCGTCGGCGGCGCGAAGAACGACGTGATCTTGTGCGCCTGGATCAGCGCCAGGATGTTGTCGGCGGTCGGCTTGCCCGTGATGACGCCGGAGGCGCCGAGATAGACTTGCGGTCCCAGGAAGACGTCGAGCTGGGCGCAATGGTAGAGCGGCAGCGCATGCAGGAACTTGTCATCCACGCTCATGCCGCCGTCGATGATGCAGCTGACATATTGCCACATCACGGCTTCATGGGTCAGCATCGCGCCCTTGGGCAGGGATTCCGTGCCTGAGGTGTAGACGATCTGGGCGAGATCGCGGCTGTCGACCGACGCTTCCAGGAACGAGCCGTCGGCGTCGAGCAGATCGTCGAAGGTGGTGAGGCCCGCGGGCGCGGTCGCAGGATCCTCGCCCGGCAGCCAGATCATCTTCTCGACCGCGCAGTCCTTGGCGCTGGCTGCGCGCGCGGATTCGACGAAGTCGGGCCCGGCCGCGAGCAATTTTGCCCCGGAGCTCTTCAGGATGAAATTGATCTCGTCGGGATTGAGCATGAAGTTGACCGGCACCAGCACGGCGCCGATCCGCGCCACCGCAAAGCGCAGCGCGGCGAAGGCATGCGAATTGCGCGACAGCACCGCGATGCGGTCGCCCTTCCCGACGCCGAGACCGAGCAGGCCGCGGCCGAGCCGGTTGCAGATCGCGTCCATCTCGGCAAAGCTCCAGCTGACATCGCCGCAGCTCACGGCGAGCTTGTTTGGCTCGCGGCCTGCGGAGCGGCGCAGCAGGTCGCCGATGGAATGCTCGCGCGCTTTCGAGATGGTGGCTGCGGTGTCGCCGGTCATTTCCGTCCCCTGAATTGGCAATCTGCCGGATATCCACAGAGCATTGGCCACGCCGTTGCATTCGCCGGATTCCGATGTTTGCGCAAAACGTAGACGGCGCGATGAGCCGCGTCAATTCGGCTCGCATGCGCGGCGTCGTTACGCAAGAATTGCAATTACGCCGAGGCAATCTGAACCGGCGCACCAACTATAAAATCAGAGGAAATACCATGTGCCGGATTATTATGCGCGCCGCCTTCGCGGCCGGGCTCGCATCGTTCGCAATCAATCCATCCTTCGCCCAGCAGGCGCCGCTCAAGATCGGAGTGCTCTCCGACTTCTCCTCCGTCTATTCCGACATCGGCGGCATGGGGAATGTCGAGGCGACCAAGATGGCGATCGAGGATTTCGGCGGCCAGATGTTCGGCAAGCCGATCGACATGGTCTCGGCCGACGTGCTCAATAAGCCCGACGTCGCCTCCACCATCGCCCGCAAATGGTGGGAGACCGAGGGCGTCGACATGATCATCGACCTGCCGACCTCGGCGACCGCGCTCGCGGTGATGGAGCTGTCGAAGCAATACGAGAAGATCATGATCGTGACGGATGCGGCGAGCTCCGACATCACGGGAAAATCCTGCTCACCCTACACCGCGCACTGGACCTACGACACCTACGCCAACGCGCACACCGTCGGCAGTGCCATCGTCAGGAACGGCGGCGACACCTGGTTCTTCCTCACCGCCGACTACCTGTTCGGCCATTCGGTCGAGCGCGATACCGGCGATGTCGTGAAGGCCGCGGGCGGCAAGGTGCTGGGCAGCGTCAAGCATCCGCTCAATACGGCGGACTTCTCCTCGTTCCTGCTCCAGGCCCAGGCGTCCAAGGCCAAGATCATCGGCCTCGCCAATGGCGGCGGCGACACCATCAATGCGATCAAGCAGGCCGGCGAGTTCGGCATCGTCGCCAGCGGCCAGAACCTGGCCGCGATCGTGATGTTCATCTCCGACGTGCACAGCCTGGGCCTGAAGCTGGCGCAAGGCCTGATCGTCACCGAAGCCTATTACTGGGATCTCAACGACCAGACCCGCGCCTTCGGCAAGCGCTTCCTCGAACGCGTCAAGCGCATGCCGACGATGAACCAGGCGGCGACCTACAGCGCGACGCTGCATTACCTCAAGGCCGTGCAGGCCGCCGGCACCAGGGACACCAAGACGGTGATGGCCAAGATGCGCGAGCTGCCGGTGAAGGATGCCTTCACCGACAATGGCGTGCTGCGCGAGGACGGCCGCATGGTGCATAGCATGTACCTGTTCCAGGTGAAAAAGCCGGAGGAATCGAAGGGGCCGTGGGATTATTACAAGCTGCTCGCCGAGGTTCCTGCCGACCAGGCGTTCCGCCCACTCAAGGATGGCGGCTGCCCGCTGGTGAAGTGAGGCTGCGAGGATCGAGCCGATCGTAATCCGTCAATAATCCGCTCGTCCGCCTGACCCATTTGGACGGACGATCAGCAACGACGCCGCGCAGCCCAAAATAGAGGCAAGGATGCCTCGCGCCGCGGTCTGATCTGCATCAAGTTGCGACGCAAAATTCGCTGCATGTTGAGGCCGCCCCTTCCGCGCAATCAGCGGCCGGGCGCACGTCTCTCAACAATGGGCGCCACCTCACGGCGTTTTGAACAGATGAACTTGACTTCGGGTCGCGTCATCGCCGCGATCGCCGTCCTCGTTGCAGGTGGCGGCTACTATTATTGGCAGCACCGCGATACCAACACGCTGCCGGCAGGCTTTGCCCGCGGTAATGGCCGCATCGAAGCGGTCGAGATCGACATCGCGACCAAGACACCGGGCCGGATCCGCGACATCCTGGTTGGCGAGGGCGACTTCGTCCGCGCGGGCCAGGTGCTGGCGCGCATGGACACCGAGCAATTGCAGGCGCAGCGCCGCCAGGCCGAGGCGCAGCTGCAGCGCGCCGCGATCAATGTCGAGACCGCGAAGAGCCTGGTGAACCAGCGCGAGGCCGAACGCAGGGCTGCGGAGGCCGTGGTCGACCAGCGCGTCGCGCAGCTCGACACCACGAGCCGCAAGCTCGAACGTTCCGAACAATTGATCAAGACGAGTGCGGTGGCGCAGCAGGTCCTGGACGACGACCGCTCCGCCAACGCCACGGCCAAGGCGGCGCTCGCCGCGTCCCACGCTCAGGTCGCGGCATCCGAGGCCGCGATCAGCTCCGCCCGCGCCATGGTGATCGACGCCGGCGCCGCCGTCGACGCGGCAAAGGCCGCGATCGAAAGCATCAATGCCGACCTCAATGACAGCGTGCTGAAGGCGCCGCGCGACGGCCGCGTGCAATATCGCGTGTCGCAGCCCGGCGAGGTGCTCGCCGCCGGCGGCCGCGTCCTCAACATGGTCGATCTCGGCGACGTCTACATGACGTTCTTCCTGCCGACGGCCGCTGCCGGCCGGGTCGCGATCGGTGCCGAGGTGCGTCTGGTGCTCGACGCCATCCCGCAATACGTGATCCCCGCCAAAGCCACTTTCGTCGCCGACGTCGCGCAGTTCACGCCGAAGACCGTCGAGACCGAGGAGGAACGCCAGAAGCTGATGTTCCGCATCAAGGCGCATATCGCGCCCGAGCTGCTGCGCCAGCACATCGAGCAGGTGAAGACCGGCCTGCCGGGCATGGCCTATGTGCAGCTCGATCCGGCCGCGCAATGGCCAGGCAATCTCAACGTCAAGCTGACGAGATGAGCACCAGGGCCGCAGCCGAGCTGTCTGCCGCGCCCGGCAGCGTGGTGCAGCTCGATAACGTGGGCTTGAGCTACGGCAAGACCCGCGCACTGGAAGCGATCACGCTCGACCTTCCATCCGGCTGCATGGTCGGACTGATCGGCCCCGATGGCGTCGGCAAATCCAGCCTGCTCTCGCTGGTCGCCGGAGCCCGCGCCATCCAGCAGGGGCATGTCCACGTGCTCGGCGGCGACATGGCGAGCGCGCGCCACCGCCGCAACGTATGTCCCGACATCGCCTACATGCCGCAGGGGCTCGGCAAGAATTTGTATCCGACGCTGTCGGTGTTCGAGAACATCGACTTTTTTGGCCGCCTGTTCGGGCACGACAAGGCCGAGCGCAACAGACGGATCGCCGGTCTGCTGCGCGACACCGGCCTCGCGCCCTTCGCCGACCGGCCGGCGGCCAAGCTGTCCGGCGGCATGAAGCAGAAGGTTGGCCTGTGCTGCGCCCTGATCCACGATCCCGAGCTGTTGATCCTGGACGAGCCGACCACCGGCGTCGATCCGCTGTCGCGCCGCCAGTTCTGGGAATTGATCGCCTCGATCCGCGCGGGCCGGCCCGGCATGAGCGTGATCGTCTCGACCGCCTATATGGAAGAGGCGGCTCAGTTCGATTTTCTGATCGCGATGAATGCCGGCCGCGTGCTGGCGACCGGAACGCCGGCCGCGCTCAAGCAGCAGACCGGCGCCGACACGCTCGATGAGGCCTTCATCCGTCTCTTGCCCGAAGCCGATCGCGGCAATCATACCGATGTCGTCATCCCGCCGCGCGGCGAGGACCATAACGAGATCGCGATCGAGGCCGACCACCTGACCCGGCGCTTCAACGATTTCGTTGCCGTCGACGATGTCAGCTTCCGCATCACGAAGGGCGAGATCTTCGGCTTTCTCGGCTCCAACGGCTGCGGCAAGACCACGACCATGAAGATGCTGACCGGCCTCCTGCCCGTGAGCGAAGGCACCGCCCGGCTGTTCGGCAAGACCATCGATGCCCGCGACATGTCGGTGCGGCGGCGCATCGGCTACATGTCGCAGGGATTCTCGCTCTATTCCGAGCTCACGGTCGCGCAGAATCTCGACCTGCATGCACGGCTGTTCCAGCTGCCGGCAGATACCATCGCCCCGCGCATCGACGAGATGATCGCCCGGTTCGATCTCGCCGAGGTCGCCAATTCTCTGCCCGATGCGTTGCCGCTCGGGCTGCGGCAGCGCCTGTCGCTGGCGGTCGCCATGATCCATGCGCCCGACATCCTCATCCTCGACGAGCCGACCTCGGGCGTCGATCCGGTCGCCCGCGACCGCTTCTGGCAGATCCTCGCCGAACTCTCCCGCAAGGACAACGTCACCATCTTCGTCTCCACCCATTTCATGAACGAGGCGGAGCGTTGCGACCGGATCTCGCTGATGCATGCCGGCAAGGTGCTGACGTCGGACACGCCCGCGGCGATCATGGCGGCGCACGGCACCACGACGCTGGAGCAGGCCTTCATCGCCTGCCTGGAACAGGCAATCGCGGACGCGACCGAGCCGGCCGGCCAGCCAGCGGCCGCCCTGCCAGCACCCGCACCGGCCACCGCCGCGCCGCCCGCCCGGCGCAAAGCCGCATTTAATCTAACGCGCATGCTTGCCTATTCGCGGCGCGAGATGCTCGAAGCTGCGGCGCGACCCGATCCGGGCCACGCTCGCGATTCTCGGCAGCGTGCTGCTGCTGTTCGTGCTCGGCTATGGCATCAGCATGGACGTCGAGAATCTGACCTTTGCCGTGCTCGATCGCGACGACAGCGCGATCAGCCGCGACTACAGCCTTCAGATCTCGGGCTCGCGCTATTTCACCGAGAAGCCCCCGATCACCGACTACGCGGATTTGGACCGCCGTATGCGTGCCGGCGAGATCGGCCTCGCCATCGAACTGCCGCCGGGCTTCGGCCGCGAGGTCAGCCGCGGCCGCCATGTCGAGATCGGCGCCTGGGTCGACGGCGCCAATCCGACGCGGGCCGAGACGCTGCGCTCCTACGCCCAGGCGATCCACGCCACCTGGCTCGCGCAGAAGGGACGCGAACTCTATGGCGAGGCGGCGATCGCCGGCGCCTACCAGCTCCAGCTGCGCTACCGCTACAATCCTGACGTCATCAGCGTCGTCGCCATGGCGCCGGGGATCATTCCGCTGCTGCTGGTCCTGATTCCGGCGGTGCTCGCTGCGCTCGCCGTTGTGCGCGAGAAGGAGCTCGGCTCGATCGTCAATTTCTACGTCACCCCGGTGACGCGGCTGGAATTCCTGCTCGGCACGCAACTGCCCTATGTCGTGCTCGCCTTCGCCAATTTCCTCCTCCTGGTCGGCTTCGCGCTCACCGTCTTCGGCGTTCCCTTCACCGGAAGCTTTGCGACCTATGCCCTTGCCGCCCTGTTGTATGTCACGGCGACGACCAGCATGGGACTGGTGATCTCGGCCTTCATGAAAAGCCAGATCGCCGCGCTGTTCGGCACCGTCCTGATCACGTTGATCCCGGCCATCCAATATTCCGGCCTGATCGATCCGGTCTCCTCGCTCCAGGGCCTGGGGGCTGCAATCGGGCAGCTCTATCCCACCACCTATTTCGTTACGATCTCGCGCGGCACCTTCTCCAAGGGCCTCGGCTTCGACACGCTCCACAACGACCTGCTGGCGCTCGCCGTCATGGTACCCGTTCTGATGACCGCCGGCGCAATGCTGCTGAAGAAACAGGCCCGATGATCATGCGTCTCGACCACGTATTTCAGCTCGGGGTCAAGGAACTGCGCGGCCTGGTGCGCGACCCCATGCTGCTCGTGCTCATCGTCTATTCCTTCACGCTCGCAATTTATGCCGGGGCAAAGGCGCTGCCGGAGACCCTGAACCGCGCCGCGATCGCCATCGTCGACGAGGACCGTTCGCCAGTCTCGAACCGCATCGACCTGGCATTCACGGCGCCGTACTTCTCCGAGCCGCGCCTGATCTCGCAGTATGAAATGGATCGGCGGATGGACGCGGGGCTCGACACGTTTGCGCTGAACATTCCGCCGGAATTCCAGCGCGACCTGCTGGCACGGAAGTCGCCGGCCATTCAGCTGAACATCGACGCAACGCGGATTTCGCAGGCGTTCAACGGCGGCGGCTATGTCGAGCAGATCGTCAGCGCGGAAATCGCGGAGTTCCTGGCACGGACGCGCAATGCGCAGAGCGCGCCGATCGAGCTGACCCTGCGGGCCCGCTTCAATCCCGAGCTGAAGAAATCCTGGTTCGGCGCCGTCGACGAACTCATCACCTCGATCACCATGCTCTCGATCATCCTGACCGGCGCGGCGCTGATCCGCGAGCGCGAGCACGGCACGATCGAGCATTTGCTGGTGATGCCGGTCACGCCGCTGGAGATCATGGTCAGCAAGGTGTGGTCGATGGGGCTGGCGGTGCTCGTGGCCTCCGCGCTGTCGATCGTCTTCGTGATCAAGGGCTGGCTGGCGATCACGATCGACGGCTCGGTCGCACTCTTTCTGCTCGGGGCGGCGCTGCAGCTGTTTGCAACCACCAGCATGGGCATCTTCCTCGCCACCGTCGCCGGATCGATGCCGCAGTTCGGATTGCTGCTGATGATGACCCTTCTGCCGCTGCAGACTCTCTCCGGCAGCATGACGCCACGGGAGAGCATGCCGCAATTCGTCCAGGACATCATGCTGGCGGCGCCCAACACGCATTTCGTGATGCTGGCCCAGGCCATCCTGTTCCGCGGCGCGGGCCTGGAATCGGTATGGCCGCAGCTCGCAGCGCTCGCCGTGATCGGCGGCGTCTTCTTCGCGATCGCGCTGCGCCGGTTCCGCGCGTTTCTGGCGTGAGACACGGGGCCGCGCTGTAAAAAAGCGCGAAAACAACCCCATGCACAGTAGCCAAGTCCTTGCTTCGCCTGCAGGATTTACTTGGCTTGTCGGGCAGCCGAGGGGCGGGGGGCGGAGTTAGCTCAGCTCATTGCCCCGGGCCAGCATCCCGGGCAGCATCGCCTCGGCCTTGCGCTGCAGCGGCAGCGCGCCGCTTTCCGACGCGATCGCGATGGCCCCGCGCAAGGACGCGAGGACGGCCGCCTTGCTGTTCTCGCTGGCGACAGGCGTCATCACCGCCTCGCCGAACAGGGCCTCGGCCTCGAGCCCGGAAAATCCCTGCTGGCGGGCGGTATTGCGCGCCTCGCGCAGCATGTTCTGCGCCGCCTGAACATCGCCGAGACGCCAGGTCGCGAGCGCCAGGTAGATCGAGCTGCGCAGCACGGCCGAGGTATAGCCGACCGCCTTCGCCTCCTCGCGCGCCTCGGTCAGCATGCCGCGCGCCCGGTCGAACAGCCCCTGCTCCAGATAGGCCATGCCGAGGTGGCAGGCGAGCACCGGCACGAACAACCGGATGCCGTGCTTCTGCGCCAGCACAAAACCGTCTTCGAGGATGGCGGCGGCCGCCGCCGGCTCGCCCCGGCCGAGCATGAGCCAGCCGCCGCTATAAGCAGAGGCGACGCGATCGTAGGGACGGCCCGTCTCCTCGGCGATCGCGGCCGCCTGTCGCTGGAGTTGCTCGGCGGCGGCGAGGTCGCCCATGACGGTATGGGTGATGCTGTTCATCATGCAGCAGAGGAGCAGCAAGGAGCGCGGCGTCGTGCCGGTCGGGGCGATGGCCTGCGGCCCCTCCAACTGCGCGTGAGCCTCGGTCAATGTCAGCGCCGCCTCGCGAAAGCGGCCGGCGAGGAAATACGCCTGTCCGAGACCGTATCGAGCGAGATTGAGCCAACCCGCATTGCCCCACTTTTCGGCGAGCCGCACCACCTCCTCGGAAACCGCGACGGCTTCGACCGGCGCTCCGAAGAAGTTCTGTGCGCCGGCCCTGACGGTCATGGCCGCGACCTTGCGTCCGATGTCGTCGATCGCCCCCGCCCGGCGCTCGGCGTCCTTTCCGAGATCGAGCCACTCGGTCACCTGGCCGGACGCGATGAACGCCGCTCGCGCTTCCGTCCGCAAATCGATGGCGTCCATCTCCCGCAAAGGCGTCATCGGCGTCTTGTCCAGCGCGCCCATCGCGATCTCGAAATAGCTGGCCGCGTCCAAAAATGCCGAGCGGCTCAAGCATTTTCGACCCGCGCTCCTGCCGTGGCTGAAGGCCTTGAGCCAATCGCGGGCGCGCACCGCGTGATAGCACAGCGCGTCGGGCTCATCCGCGCCCGCCCCGTCGCTCTCCAGCCTTGCAAGAATGCGCGCGTGAATGCCTTCGCGCACCTTTTCGACCATGAAATCATAGGTCACCTGACGGACCATCTCGTGCCGAAACTCGACGACATCGCCCAAGTCGCTATCGATCCTGACCAGCAGTTCGGCGCGATCGAGCGATGCGAGGCAATCCTGCAGCGCGTCCTCGGGCAGCTCGAGCAGCGTACGCAGCATGGCGACGCTCGATCGCGGGCCCAGCGCAGCCGCGACCTGCAGGATGGAGCGCTCCGGCCGCGACACCCGATCGAGCCGCGCGGCAATGACCCCCTGAATACTCGAGGGGATACCGAGCTCCTCGATCGGCCGCACCAGGGCGAGATCGCCCCATTGACCGTGCAGGGTTCCGCTGTCCCGAAGCCCGCGACAAACCTCCTCGATGAACAGAGGGACATTGGCCGTGTGCGAGATGATCCGATTCTTCAGATCGTCGTTCGCCGTGGAGGGACCGAGCATGTCGGCCAGCATGGCCAACCCCGAATCATCGTCGAGAGCCTGCATCGCGACGATCTCCGCGCGGCAGCGCGCAATCCAGACCGGCATGCCGTTTGGCCTGGACGTGAGGAGGACGAGCAGACCCGGCACCTGAAGCGAAGCGATCGTCGCCACGATCGTATCGCTGGCCCGGTCGATCCAGTGCAGGTCCTCCAGCAGGAGAATAGTTGGCTGGCGACGGGCTATACCCTCGACGATGGCGCAGCTGACCTCAGCGATCGCGCGCCCGCGGGCATGAGGCCTCGAGCTGGTGCCATTGTGGATTCGAAATCGGTAGATCAAGCACTGCGTCGAGGGCGCAACGCTGAATCTCCTCCAGACCGTTCCGGGGATCTGAGGGGCCGGCGGCATCCTTGGCGGCCGTCTCCAGTGCAGAAAGCAAGAGACGCTTGAGCGTGCTGAACGGCGCCCCCTGCAGGTTCGGGCTGCACTCGGCGTCGATCAGGCGCCAGCCGTGGGGCCTGAGCTCCTGGACAAATTCGTGCGCGAGTCGCGATTTGCCGATGCCGGCATCGCCCAGCAGCAGAACCGTCTGCCGGCCCGCTCCGGCGTTCTCGACCGCACGAGCCAGTAACGCCCGCTCGGTCGTCCGATCGACGAATCGCGAGACGCTGCGCGCACGCCGCACCCGCCAGCTCGACAAGTCACTCGCCCCAACGATCCGATAGACCGGCACGGACTGATTGAAGCCGCGCAGCGGCTTGTCACCCAAAACTCGAATCGGACGTGCCCTTCAGCAAGCTGCTGGCAGGCCTGCGACACATAGATCTGATTCGCCTCGGCCGCCGCCTCCAGCCGGGCGGCCAGGTGCTGGGCCGCCCCGCCCATCTCGTAGACCTTGGAAAACTCGCTGGCGACCATATAGGCAACGACATGGCCGGAGTGGAGACCCACCCGAACCTGAAGGCTGGGGTCACCGAGACCGGCAACACGCCGGACCAACTCGATCGCCGCGTGGCAGGCCAGCGGCGCATGATTGTCGTCCGCGATCGGAGCACCGAACACCGCGGAGAGCCCGTCGCCCAATTCCTTGCTGACAATGCCCCCGAACTGACGAACCGCGCCTCTCATCGCAGCCAACGCCGGCTCCAGGCGCGAGACCGCCTCTTCCGGATCGAGATCAGCAACGAGCCCGGTCGAGTCCACGACATCGGCACGGAGAATCGTTACGAACCGCCGTTCACTCTCTGGTTCGGAGCGTCGCACGGCCACTCCGCATTTGGAGCACCAGCTGTCGCCTGGGTCGATCGCCGACTGACACGCGGCACAATGCATTTCCGTGCCTTCAAAAGTCGCAGCACCGTCCTTCGATCGGCGCTCGCGAGGAGCCTGACGCAAGATTACCTAACGGAAGATTCATGGCAATCGAACTTGCACGCAGGCGTGGCGGGCATCACCAGCAGGCCTCTCTCTGGACGAAATACAATTTCAGGTGATAGCGTTTACGCGCGCGAACATGGGGCCGCGCGTTCTGGGGGCGCCGAGGGCTTTCGCTTGGCCAACGAGCTTTTCTGGGCTGCGGGTCACCCCGATTGGTTGGATCATATCGAGGACAAGGCGATGGGCGGCAGGACATATAGCGGCAAGGCATTTCGGGACTTGATGAACAGTAATTATTACCCGCTGGCGAACATGAAGAAGAGCGTGGCCAAGCTCAAAGCGTCGGATGACATCGATCTGCCGACCCTGGAATACGGCCAGTACCACTTGATCCTGAACCCGCCATCGAAGTGGCCGCAGGGCAGCGCCAAGTACTGGCACAAGGAGAAGGGCCGGGCCCGCGTCGATCTCAGCACCCAGCCGAACACGGTGCCCTTGTCCAGGGACGAGCCCGGTGTCATCCCGCTGACGCGATGCGACTTGCTCGATGCCTGCGTCCGGAAGTGCTTCAACTCCGAACCGCCGATCCCGATGAAGACCAACATCATCGTCCATGCACCGAGCGATGCCTTCGCCCACCGCCACGAGATCCGGCTGGAATGGGAGTACAAGAAGGGCTCGGACAAGCCGACGCTGCTCAATCTGACGATGGTCTGCCCGTATAGGGAGTGAGCACCATCCCAGCCTCCGGCTTTACGGCAACGGTGCACTCAGCTCGATGAAGACGAATCGCGCTGGCCGAATTCTGAGTCAGACCGGCTGCATCGGTAATTCGGAAGCACGCTGTCGACTTGCATGTGCGCGATGGGACAGCCGCAACTCTCCAATTAGCGATCATCTGCAAAAACAAAAATGGCCCGCATCGAGCGGGCCATTTTCGTATCGGATCCGGTCGATCCGAATTTGGTTGCGGGGAGGCGCAACAGCCGCCCTCTGCGACTCCCCGCTCTAAGATTTGTCGCTTAGGCGTTGCTCAGTCGATTAGTTTTTGGAACTTCGATCTAAGAAGCGGGAACTCTTCGTAAAGATCATTTTCTTGACGAAACTTGACCAGGCCTTTGAGGTCTGCGTCATCAAGCGCAATGATATAGCCGTGGTCGTCAATCCTGCTATCTCGACACCGCTGTTCGAAAAGCGTCTTGTTTTTGAAAGTTCTGCATACCAGCAACCCGACCCGTCCTCGGCTTGGCGAAAACCGACCGATAAGTTGGTCTAACTCGGGGTTTTCCGGATCGCGGGTGTAGTTTTTGCATTCGACGAATATCTGCGGAGCAGGATAATGCGCAGCAACCCACTTAAAGAAGCCAGCGGTCACCATGTTTGTATAGGTAATGTCGATCCGCTTTCGACCGTCATGAATCTTGTGTTGTGAAACAGGCGATGTCAGCGCTGGGTAAAACAAGGCAGTAAACAGCGCTTCAACAGCCTTTTCGTATCGATCCGCATCGTCTTTTCCTGGGCTGAGGGAGACGACGTCATCAAGGAGCTTTGCCCAATCGGGTTGAGCTGCCTTCTGTAGCTCGGCAATCTTTTCGAGAGAGAGCGGGGGACGCTTTTTTGCCTCCTTGCTCTCTTTGTACTCTCTAAGAGCCGCCGGGTATTTCAGCGACTCTCGCACAATGGCCGCCTTGTCTCCCCCGTACTTCTTTACAAGCGCCTTCTTTGTAACTCGGCGTCTGCCGTTCTTCAAAAGCTCAACTAGGGCAGAACCGGCGTCGAGCTCGGCATGCCGCATGTGCGTAATCAAGAAATGACGATAATACTCGCCCGCGTCGAAATCGGGCTTTTGCCGTACAATAGCTTTCGGCACGAGCAGAAGCTTGCCAGTCTCAGTTAGCGGTAGCCTATCCAGCCGACTGACCCAAATCTTGCCGTGAGAGTCCCACAGGGGCCAGTATCAACGCCTTGCGTCGTTGGTATGCCGTGCTGGTCACACATGCGTTGAGTGTACTCGATCAGCGGCCCTCGAATGATATTCGTGGTCATATCAGAAATAATGTCGACGCTGATCCCCTCGATCATTAGGGCCGCATCTTCAAGATCAGTAAGAAGGCCGCTCTTTGCTGCCTCGCTAGTGCTTAGCGCGTGCCAAAGGACCTTGGCTGAACCTTTGCCAAGCGCTCGTCCTTGGGACTTCCCTTTGGATAGTCCAAGATGGGTTTCATTCGGTTCACGGAGAACTAGAAGCAACTCCTCCGCCTCACGATTTTTGCCGGCCTTGATTAGACCGAGCACTTGGCGAAAGAAGCTTTGAATTAGATGAACGCAGTTGTTGCCCCAATCTGACGGCACCGTCGCGAGTGCGGACGGGCTGATAAAAACCTTCGTGTCGTTTCTCGTATCAACGTCAACAAAATCCAATGACGGTTGAGTAAGGCCCAAACGAAACTTCTTTGAAATCCTCAACGGCACCCCCTGAATCAACCCGCAGTAGTTCTTCCTAGGTTCTATTTGATACCGAGGGTTGCCGGAAACGCGAGCGCTTTTGTCTTCGCTGCTGTTGGTAAGCTTCGTTTGCTGCGGCTCGCGCGAGAGCCCGGACAAACTTGCGCAGCGCCTCCTGCGCGTCCACGGGCAATTCAGAAAATGCAGGCTTACGCCGCGGCGGTAAGCGTAATTGAGGCAAGGACCGTCTCCGTGTCCAAGCTTCGTGCGCACCAGTTGGTTGCGGGTTCAGAGGTATTAGAATACAAAAAAAACCCTCGAAATCAAAATGATTTCAAGGGCTTATTGCTTATTTGGTTGCGGGGATAGGATTTGAACCTATGACCTTCAGGTTATGAGCCTGACGAGCTACCGGGCTGCTCCACCCCGCGTTAAACACTTGCACGCCTTCGGTTAAATGCCGGGACGGTCGGTTGAGGCCGGCGCTGTTCGCGTGGCTTTTCCAGTCCGTCCCAAAGGCTTCCTTGGAAGGCAACCCCGGGGCAGTGCCCATCGGGTGCGGGGCGTATGTATCAAGGCGGGCCGGCTTTGGAAAGGGCTGCGGGGACGTTTTTTTCGACTTTATGACAGGGGAATCGACCGATTTGCGCTGCTTTCCCTGAGGTCTTGCCAGAAGTTCCACAAAGGGACAGCTTGCGGCAACAAGATTCAGCTGAAACGCCGCTGAAGGGAGGAACGCCGTGGACAAATCCCTGACGAGCGCCCCGGTCGGAGCGCTGGAGGAGGCCTTTCATGCCATGGTTGCGCGGTCGCGGGACGAGCCCGCGCCCGGCCTTGCCGAGCGGCTCGACCGGCTGGCGCGGCTGCGCAGCGTCGTCGCCGACAACGAGGAGCGCTTCCGCCAGGCGATCTCGGCCGATTTCGGCCACCGCTCGGCGGTCGAGACGACCATCGCCGAGACCATGCTGCTGTTCTCCGAGATCCGGCATGCCACCAAGCACCTGAAGGCCTGGATGGCGCCGCAGCGGGTCGCGACCGCGCTGCAATTCCTCCCCGCCCGCAACCGGCTGATGCCGCAGCCGCTCGGCGTCGTCGGCATCATCGCGCCCTGGAATTATCCGCTGCAGCTCACGCTGGCGCCCGCGATCGGCGCGCTCGCCGCCGGCAACCGGGTGCTGATCAAGCCGAGCGAGCTGACGCCGCACTTCGCAGCCCTGCTGAAGCAGACGATCGCCGCGAGGTTCGATGCGACCGAGTTGCTGGTCACCGGCATCGAGGACGAGATCGCGCAAAGCTTCGCGCGCCTGCCGTTCGACCATCTCGTCTTCACCGGCTCGACCAGGGTCGGGCGGCTGGTCGCGGAGGCCGCGGGGCGCAACCTGACCCCTGTTACGCCTCGAGCTCGGCGGCAAGTCGCCGGCGATCATCGACGCCTCGGCCGACCTCGATGAAGCAGCCGAGCGCATCGCCTACGGCAAGCTGCTCAATGCGGGACAGACCTGCATCGCGCCGGATTACGTGCTGGTGCCGGAGCAATCCCTGCAGGCCTTTGCCGAGAAGGTGCGGGCCCAGATGCGGCGGATGTTCGGCACCGATCCTTCCAACAAGGACTACACCTCGATCATCTCGGACCGGCATTATGCGCGGCTCGAAAGCCTGGTCGCCGATGCGGCGCGGCACGGCGCAAAAATCCTGCAGCCGGCAATGGCGGACGATCCGAACTGGAAGGCGCACCGCAAATTCCCGCCGACGCTGATCGTCGGCGCGACCGCAGCGATGGCGGTGATGCAGGAAGAGATTTTTGGCCCGGTGCTGCCGCTGCTCGGCACGCGCGATCCGGCCGATGCCATCGCCTTCATCAACCATCGCGACCGGCCGCTGGCGCTGTACTGGTTCGGCAAGGACGGCGCCGCGCGCGACGAGGTGCTGGCGCGCACCGTCTCCGGCGGCGTCACCATTAACGACTGCCTGTTTCACTTCACGCAAATCAACCAGCCGATGGGCGGCGTCGGTGCATCCGGCACCGGGGCCTATCACGGTGAATGGGGCTTTCGCACCTTCAGCAAGCTGAAACCGGTGTTCTATCGCTCCAAGTTCAACCGCCTCGCCGACCTTTATCCGCCCTATGGCGGCAAGATCGCGCGGCTGGAGAAGCTGATGCGGTTCATGTCGTAGCGGTTCGTCATTCCGGGGCGCGAAGCGAACTCTGGTGCGCAATTGCGCACCATAGAATCTCGAGATTCCGGGTTCGCGCTTCGCGCGCCCCGGAATGACGATAGAGGGGGAAACTCAAGTGACTGACACATTCGATTTCATCGTCGTGGGCGCGGGCTCGGGCGGCTGCACCGTTGCGGGGCGGCTGTCGGAGGATGCGGGGACATCCGTCGCGCTGCTCGATGCCGGCGGACGGAACGACAATTGGCGGATCACCACGCCCTTCGGGCTCGCCTTGCCATACAGCCCAGCCAACTGGGCTTTCGATACCGTGCCGCAGAAGGGATTGAACGGCCGTATCGGATATCAGCCGCGCGGCAAGGGGCTCGGCGGCTCCTCGGCGATCAACGCCATGGTCTACATCCGCGGCCACAAGCGGGACTACGACCACTGGGCCTCGCTCGGCAATGCCGGCTGGTCGTATGCCGACGTGCTGCCCTATTTCAAGCGTTCGGAGAACAACTCCGATTTCGACGGCGAATATCACGGCAAGGGCGGCCCGCTGCATGTCAACAGGCTGCGCTCGGACAATCCGATCCACGACGTCTTCCATCAGGCCGCGCGCGAGGCGCAGTTTCGCATTCGCGAGGACTTCAATGGCGAGGAGCAGGAAGGCCTCGGCAGCTACCAGGCGACGCAGCACAATGGCGAGCGCTGGAGTGCGGCGCGCGCCTATGTGCAGCCGCACATGGACAAGCGCGCCAATCTGCGCGTCGAGACCGGCGCGCACGCCACGAAGATCCTGTTCGAAGGCAGCCGCGCGGTCGGCATCGAATATGTGCAGGGCAAGCAGACAAAGCAGTTGCGCGCCCGCCGCGAGGTGATCCTCGCCTCCGGCGCCTTCCAGTCCCCGCAATTGCTGATGCTGTCGGGTGTCGGCGACGGCGATGCGCTCCGTGCGCACGGCATCGGCGTCGTGCATCATCTGCCGGGCGTCGGGCGCAATCTGCAGGACCATCCGGATTTCGTGTTCGTCTACGCCTCCGACTATCCGCACTTCGTTCACGCTTCGCTCGGCCGGCTGCCGTCCCTGCTTCGCGCCGTCCAGCAATATCGCCGCGAACGGCGCGGCCCGATCACCACCAATTTCGCCGAGTGCGGCGGCTTCCTGAAGACGCGGCCCGACCTCGACGTGCCGGACATCCAGCTGCACTTCGTCATCGCGATGCTCGACGACCATGGCCGCAAGAAGCACAAGCAGGCGGGCTTCTCATGCCATGTCTGCCTGCTCAGGCCGAAGAGCCGCGGCAGCGTCTGGCTGAAAAGCGCCGACCCGCTCGCAGCTCCCATGATCGATCCGAACTTTCTCGGCGAGGACGACGATCTGGAGACCCTGGTCGCGGGCTTCAAGACCACGCGGCGGCTGATGGAGACGCCGGCGCTGCGCGCGCTGCAGAAGCACGACATGTTCACGGCGAACGTGAAGACCGACGACGACATCCGCGCCATCCTGCGCGAGCGCGTCGACACCGTCTATCATCCGGTCGGCACCTGCAAGATGGGGACGGATGCGATGGCCGTGGTCGATCCGGCGCTGAAGGTGCACGGCGTCGAGCGATTGCGCGTCGTCGACGCCTCGATCATGCCGACCCTGATCGGCGGCAACACCAATGCGCCGACCATCATGATCGGGGAGAAGGCGGCGGATATGATCCGAGCGGAGATGCGGGTGAGTTAGTCGCTATTTCCGCGTTGTCGTCTCAGTGAGGCGCGAAGCCGCCGCGTCATCCTCCGCTGCCGTCCCCGCGAACGCGGGGACGACCCCATATTCACGGGGAGGAGTTTGGCGAAGGCTCGGAGTTGCGATCTCGCACCAAACTTCTCCCTGTGATTATGGGTCCCGGATCTGCGCTCCGCTTCGCTGCGCTTGTCCGGGACGACAGCGGAGTGAAACTCGCTTGCCGAGCAATACGACGGCGGTCAATTCAACAAGAATCCGCCATCCACCGTGACCACGCTCCCCGTCATGTAACGCGACGCCTGCGAGGCCAGCAGCAGGATGGCGCCGTCGAGATCGGACTCGGCGCCGACGCGGCGCTGGGGGATGCGCTTGGCGAGGCGCTCGCCTGCCGGCGTCGACCAGAAGGCGTGGTTCATCTCGGTGTCGATATAGCCGGGCGCGAGCGCGTTGACGCGGATGCTCTGGCCTGCGAGCTCCAGCGCCATCGCCTTGGTCGCCTGGATGATGCCGGCCTTGGAGATCGCGTAGGGCGATACCGCCTTCAGCACGCCGGTGCCGAGCACCGAGGCGATGTTGACGATGTTGCCCGGCTGCTTGCGCGCGATCATGCGCCGCGCGACCTCGGTCGCGAGGAAATAGGCTCCTTCAAATTGGCGCCGATCACCGCGTCCCAATCGGCCTCGGTCTGCTCGGTTGCGAGCTTCTCGATGGCGATGCCGGCATTGTTGATCAGCACCGTGACCGGACCGAGCGCCGCTTCCGCGGCATCCACGGCCGCGGCGATCGAGGACGTATCGGTGACGTCGAGCGCGACGGCGGCAGCGCGGCCGCCCTTGCCGCGGATCTCTGCCTCCAGGCTCTTCAGCTTGTCGGCCTGCCGCGCCGCCAGCGCCACGGCCGCGCCATGGGCCGCCAGCACCCGGGCGAATTGCCGGCCGAGCCCCTGACTCGCGCCGGTGACGAGGATGGTTTCTTGACTGATATCGAACAGGCCTGACATGACGATTTCCTCGACGATTCCTGCGCGCGGCCCCCGGCGCTTTGGAGCCTTCAATACAGACGATTTTAACGATCTGAAACCGGAATGATCGGACTTGCGTTCACTTGCTCCGTCAAGGCAGGGTTGCACGCATGAACAGTTTCGATCTCGCCGTCTTCGCCGCGCTTGCCGTCGCGGTCGGCTTCGGCTTCAGGACCGGCCTGCTGCGCAGCGCCATGACCATCCTCGCCTATCTGCTCGCCGCGCCGATTGCGGTCGCGCTGATGCCGCTGATTGCGCCGCAGATCGCTGGCAACCCGAATTCGCCGCTGCTGCAGAACTGGATCTGGTTCTTCGGCATCTTCGTCGTGGTCGGCATGCTGTTCGGGCATATCGGCCGCATCGCGTTGAACGACACCATCGGCGAGGCCGGCATCGGCGACCGGCTCGGCGGCGCCGCGCTCGGCGCCGTCAGGGGTCGGGCTCGTCGCCACCACGTTGGTCCTGGTGTTCGACCAGATTGTGCCGGCCAATCGCCAGCCGCCGTTTCTGGCCGGCTCGCATCTGCGGCCGCTGTTCTCGATGGCAGGGCAGATGGGCTTCAAATCGCTGCCGCCGGAAGCGGCCTCCGCGATCGACCGCCTCAAGCAGGAGCGGCGGATCTAGAGCGCATTTGCATCGCTAGCGCCGGGTGCATGCATTTTGGTGCGAGCCCGCGGCTTATCAGCGGCGCCACGATTGGTTAAAGTGTCCGCTATCCAAACCTGCCTGACATTTACGGGAGTGAAACAGTGGATCTTGGGATCAAAGGTCGCCGCGCCATCGTCTGCGCATCCAGCAAGGGCCTCGGCCGTGCCTGCGCCATCTCGCTGGCGGACGCCGGCGTTCACGTCACGCTGACCGCGCGCGGCGCCGAGGCGCTGAAGAAGACGGCCGACGAGATCCGCAAGGCCTATCCCGAGGTCACGGTGACCGAGATCGTCGGCGACATCACGACGCCGGCCGGCCGCGAGGCCGTGCTGAAGGCCTGCCCCGAGCCCGACATCCTGATCAACAATGCCGGCGGCCCGCCGCCCGGCGATTTCCGCAACTGGACCCGCGACGACTGGATCAAGGCGATCGACGCCAACATGCTGACCCCGATCGAGCTGATCAAGGCGACCGTGGACGGCATGATGGCGCGCAAGTTCGGCCGCATCGTCAACATCACCTCGGCCGCGGTGAAGGCGCCGATCGACATCCTCGGCCTCTCCAACGGTGCGCGCGCCGGCCTCACCGGCTTCATCGCCGGCCTGTCGCGCAAGACGGTGATCAACAACGTCACCATCAACGGCCTGTTGCCGGGCCCGTTCGAGACCGACCGCCTGACCAGCACTGCGAAGGGCGAAGCCGACAAGCGTGGCGTCACGCCGCAGCAGATCCTGGCCGAGCGCGCCAAGCTCAATCCCGCCGGCCGCTTCGGCCAGCCCGACGAATTCGGCTATGCCTGCGCCTTCCTGTGCGGCGCCAAGGCCGGCTTCATCACCGGCCAGAACATTCTGCTGGACGGCGGCGCGTTCCCGGGGACGCTGTAGTTGCCGTAGTAGGGCGCCGAAGCTTCCACGTCGTCATGGCCGGGCTTGTCCCGGCCATCCACGACTTGCCGCAGCGCACGAAGAACGCGGATGCCCGGGACAAGCCCCGGGCATGACGGTCCTGCGCGGGACGTCTTTGGCTCTTCCCGTGCGAGCGTAGAAACTCACCGCTGTTTGGTCGGCTCGTCCTCGTCCTGCTGGCTTGGGCCTGATGAATCGGCCGTCGTGCGCTCGTCGCTCCAGTCGATGCCGAATGCATCGAGCCCGTCGGCGAGCAAGTCGCCGAGCATGGGTTCGCCGAGCAGATAATGCACCGTTTCGCGGCGCGGGCTGCGATATTCGGTGCGGGCCTCCGCCGCGCGGGCGCGCAGATCGTCCCAATCATCGATCGTGCCGTCACCGCGACCGAGCCAGGTCAGCGCGACGAGATCGAGCTGCTCGTCCTCGTTCAAGGCGATCATGAAGCTGCCGAGTTCCTGGACGACGGGATCGGAGCCGTCGTCCTCGAGGACGTCGAGCGCATCGTCATCGCTCGGGTTCGAGCCGGAATCCGGATCGGAATCGCCCTCCTTGACGTCGAATTCGCGCGCCTTCTCGATGATGAAGGCGACTTTGTCAGCGGAAATCGCAAGCTCTGGCATGGCTCCTCCTCCGGTTCCGGCGATAACGCCGCATCGCGTCAGATGATCCATTGCGCCAAGATGCGGAAGTGCGCATGTTTCCACCGTCTTTCCCGGTCATTCCGGGGCGCGGCGAAGTCGCGAGCCCGGAATCTTGAGATTCCGGGTTCGATGCTTGCGCATCGCCCCGGAATGACGGGAAGTGAAGCAAGAAAGAAATGGGGAGGCGTCGGATGCAGTGGAAGGTCGGTCGGGTCAAGATCACCAAGGTGGTGGAATTGGAGACGGTCGGCTCGACCCGATTCATCCTGCCGCTGGCGGGCCACGCGGAGATCTTGAAGCTGCCCTGGCTGATCCCGCATTTTGCCACCGACGAAGGCCGGCTGAAGATGTCGATCCATTCGCTGGTGGTGGAGACGCCTTCGCGCCGCATCGTGGTCGACACCGGGCTCGGCAACGACAAGCAGGGCCGCAACGTCCCGACCTGGAACAACCGCAGCACGCCGTTCCTGCAGACCATGAGCGCGGCCGGCTTTGCCCCTGAGAGCATCGACACTGTGCTGTGCACGCATCTCCATGTCGATCATGTCGGCTGGAATACGAGGCTGGCTGGCGGCAAATGGGTGCCGACATTTCCCGAAGCGCGCTACGTCTTCGGCAGGACCGAATACGAGCACTGGCGCGACCACTCCACCGAGCCGGACAAGGCGGCGGTGTTCAACGATTCCGTGCAGCCGATCGTCGATGCCGGCCGGGCCGATCTGATCGCGAGCGACCACCGGCTCTGCGAGGAGATCAGCATGATCCCGACGCCGGGCCACAGTCCCGGCCATATGAGCATTCTCATCCGGTCGGACGGCGAACAGGGCTTGCTCACCGGTGACGTCGCCCATCACCCTTGCCAGATGGCGCATCTCGACTGGTCCTCGACCGCCGATTCCGACCCGAGCCAATCGGCCAGGACACGACGCGAATTGTTCGGCCGCTTTGCCGACACGCCGACATTGGTGATCGGCGGCCATTTCGCGGCCGGCCACATCAGGCGGGACGGAGACGCGTTCCGGTTCGTGGCGCTGGGGTAACACTCGTGTCCCGGACGCGACGCAGCGCGAAGCGGCGCGGCGCAGAGCCGGGACCCATGTCCCGGCTCTCTGGGTCCCGGCTCTGCGGAGCAGCGTTGCACGCTGCACCGCGTCCGGGACACGATCGCGCCCACCGAATCCAGAAGCCTGCAATGCGGCGCGTTTTGAGCGGTTGAATTTCCAGCCGCCCTGTTCCATGAAGCTATTAACCGATCGGTCCAATCTTTCAGGGAGAAACGAGAATGAAGCTTGTTCGTTACGGCGAGAAGGGTGCAGAAAAGCCCGGCCTGATCGACAAATCCGGCCAGTTGCGCGACCTCTCCGCGCATGTGAAGGACCTCACGGGCGAGGCCTATTCGCCGGAGAGCCTGAAGAAGCTGGCAGGCCTCGATCCCGCCTCGCTGCCCGCCGTCTCCGGCAAGCCGCGCTTCGGCGCCCCCGTCACCGGCATCTCGAAATTCGTCGCGATCGGCCTCAACTATTCCGACCATGCCAAGGAGACCGGCGCCGACATTCCCAGCGAGCCGATCATCTTCATGAAGGCCAACACCTCGCTGTCCGGCCCGAACGATCCGGTCGAGAAGCCACGCGGCTCGACCAAGCTCGACTGGGAGGTCGAGATCGCCGCCATCATCGGCACCCGCGCCAAGTACGTTTCGGAAGCCGACGCGCTGAACCATGTCGCCGGCTATTGCGTCTGCAACGACGTCTCCGAGCGCGCCTTCCAGATCGAGCGCCTGGGCCAATGGACCAAGGGCAAGTCGCACGACACGTTCGGCCCGCTCGGCCCGTGGCTCGCGACCAAGGACGAGATCAAGGACGTGCAGAATCTGTCGATGTGGCTCGACGTCAACGGCCAGCGCCGCCAAACCGGCTCGACCAAGACCATGATCTTCTCCATGGCCAAGTGCATCTCCTATGTCTCGCAGTTCATGACGCTCTTGCCCGGCGACGTCATTACGACAGGCACCCCGCCCGGCGTCGGCCTCGGCATGAAGCCGCCGACCTTCCTCAATGTCGGCGACGTCGTCACGCTCGGCATCGAGGGCCTCGGCGAGCAGAGGCAGGAGATCGTGGCGGCGTAAGCCGTGCGCATCACTCTCCGTCGTCATGCCCGGGCTTGACCCGGGCATCCACGTCTCACAGTCTGACTACGCGGCCAGGCGTGGATAGCCGGGTCAAGCCCGGCCAGGACCGAGGAAACACCGTTCGCTCAAGATCGACCGCAGGATTTCCCATGAAGCTCACCTTCTCCCCCGCCTCGCCCTTCGCCCGCAAGGTCCGCATCGCCGCGATCGAGCTCGGGCTGATCGACAAGATCGAGCTCACGCCCGCCAGCGTCGCGCCGGGCACGGCCAACGAGGATTATTCGAAGATCACGCCGCTGAAGAAGCTGCCGGTGCTGATCACCAATGACGGCGACGTCATCCTGGACTCCTATGTCATCGTCGAATATCTCAACGAGATGGCCGGCGGCAGCCTGATTCCGGATTACGGCCCGCGGCGCTGGAAGGCCAAGACCAATCACTCCCTGATCAACGGCATGCTCGATTCCATGCTGCTGTGCCGCTACGAGAAGATGGTGCGGCCGCAAGGCCTGCAATGGCAGGCCTGGTCGGACGACCATTGGAACAGGGCCTGGACCGGCATGGCGCGCTTCGAGAACATGCCCGAGGTCCTGAACGGCCCGTTCGACATCTCGCAGATCGGCCTCGTTTGCGTGCTCGGCTATGCCGATTTCCGCTTCGCCGATTGCGGCTGGCGCAAGGCCTATCCGAAGCTCGACGCCTTCCATCAGAAGATGCTGGAGCGTCCCTCCGTGAAGATCTCGGTGCCGCCGGCCGCGTAAATCTTTGGGAGTTCTCATGAGCCTGAAATTCTCGGTCGGCGATCTCACCATCCATCGCATCATCGAGCAGGAGACCTCGTTCGTCCCGGCGCTGGAGATGCTGCCGGGATTGACGGCGGAGGTGCTGGCCGAGAACCGGGGCTGGATGCGCGAGGCAAAGGCGCTGGACGAGCAGGATGTGCTGCTGCTGTGCTTCCAGTCCTACGTGGTGAAGACTCCGCACCACACCATCCTGATCGACAGCTGCATCGGCAACGACAAGCCGCGGCCGCAGCGGCCGAAATGGAACATGAAGACCGACGACACGTATTTACGTGCTCTGGGTGCTGCCGGATTCTCGGTCGACGACATCGACGTCGTGATGTGCACGCATCTGCATGTCGATCACGTCGGCTGGAACACGCGGCTGGAGAACGGCCGCTGGGTACCCACCTTCCCGAAGGCACGCTACGTCTTCGCCAAGCAGGAATTCGACCATTGGTCCGCGCAGAACGCGAAGGCGGAAGTCCCACCCTTCGCCGACAGCGTGCTGCCGGTAGTCGCGGCCAACAGGCACGAGCTCGTCGGCAACGACCACGAGATCGGCGACCACGTCCGCATCCTGCCGACCCCCGGCCACACGCCGGGCCATATTGCCATCACCATGGGCCGCGGCAGGGACGAGGCAGTGTTCTCCGGCGATCTCATGCACTCGCCGCTGCAAACGCTTTATCCGGAGCTGTCGATCAAGTTCGACGTCGATCCGGCCAAGGCGGCAACGACGCGCCGCGGCTTTCTCGAGCGTTATTGCGACACCGATACGCTGTGCTGCACGGCGCATTTTCCCTCGCCCTCGGTAGGGAAGATCCGGCGCAAGGGCAATGCGTTCGTATGTGCGGCGGTGTAATCTAGCGCGGCTCGCGCCGCGAACTCCCATCCTCCCCTGGAGGGAGGATCGGTTAGCATGCAGCGAAGCGAAATGCGAACCGAGGTGGGGTGACGGTCTCTCCTCGTTGAAGCTGCCCGTGTTGAGAGATCACCCCACCCCGCTCGCGCTTCGCGCGATCGACCCTCCCCCTCCAGGGGAGATAAGAGACGGCCTCACGGAGGAAACGATGACCGCACTCCCCGACGTCCCGCTGCCCGCCGGCATCCGCTCGCGCTATGTCGACGGCGTCAACGGCTTGCGCATGCATGTGCTGGAGGCGGGCTTTGAGACCAAGGGGCGGCGCTGCATTCTCCTGCTGCACGGTTTTCCTGAACTGGCGTTCTCCTGGCGCAAGGTGATGCCGGCGCTCGCCGCGACCGGCTATCATGTCATCGCGCCGGACCAGCGCGGCTATGGCCGCACCACGGGATGGAGCGCTGATTACGACGGCGATCTTGCGCCGTTCTCGCTGCTCAACCTCGTGCGCGACGCGCTCGCCCTGGTGTCGGCGTTCGGCTACAGGCAGGTCGACGTGGTCGGACATGATTTCGGCAGCCCGGTCGCGGCCTGGTGCGCGCTGATCAGGCCCGACGTGTTTCGTTCGGTAACGCTGATGAGCGCGCCGTTCGGCGGAGCGCCGGCGCTGCCCTTCAACACCGCAGACGCGCCGGCCAAGCCTGCAGCCGAAGATCCCGTTCATCGCGAGCTTGCCGCACTGCCGCGTCCGCGCAAGCATTATCAGTGGTACTACTCGGCGCGCGAGGCCAACGCCGACATGCTCCGCGCGCCACAGGGCGTGCACGATTTCCTGCGCGCCTACTACCATCACAAGAGCGCGGACTGGACCGGCAACAAGCCCTACCCGCTCGAGTCATGGTCGGCAGGCGAGCTTGCGAAGCTGCCGACCTATTACGTGATGGACCTGAACGAGACCATGGCGGAAACCGTTGCGAAGGAGATGCCCTCGCCGGCGGCGATCGCCGTCAACCAATGGCTGCCGGACAGCGAGCTCGCCTATTACGCCGCCGAATATGGCCGCACCGGATTCCAGGGCGGGTTGCAATGGTATCGCTACGGCACCTCAGGCATGCTGAACAATGAGATGCAATTGTTCTCCGGCCGCAGCATCGACGTGCCCTCCTGCTTCATCTCGGGCCGGCAGGATTGGGGCACTTACCAGCGCCCCGGCGTGTTCGAGGCGATGCAGGCGCGTGCTTGCACGAACATGCTCGGCTGCCATCTCGTCGACGGCGCCGGCCATTGGGTGCAGCAGGAGCAGCCGGCCGAGGTCGGCCGCCTCTTGCTCGACTTCCTCGCGAAGGCCGGCACGGTCTGATTTGACCCGGAAACAATGGGCTCCTATATGATTTAGAATAATTCTAAACTACTGAAATAGGACAGCCGTGAAGACTTTTGCCGATCTGACCGAGCGCGAGGTGCTTGCGGTCGCGATTTCCTCGGAAGAGGAAGACAGCCGCATCTACATGACCTTCGCCGAGGATCTGAAGGAACGCTATCCGGATTCGGCCAAGCTGTTCGAGCAGATGGCCGAGGAAGAGCGCGGCCATCGCCACATGCTGCTGGAATTGTACGAGCAGCGCTTCGGCCAGCATCTGCCGCCGATCCGCCGCGAGGACGTCAAGGGCTTCCTGCGCCGGCGCCCGATCTGGCTGACCAAGAACCTGCCGCTCGACACGATCCGAAGGGAAGTCGAGACCATGGAGCTCGAGGCCGAGCGCTTCTATGCGAAGGCCGCCGAGCAGGCTGAGGACGTCAACGTGCGCCGGCTGCTCGGCGACCTCGCCGAAGCCGAGAAGGCTCACGAGCACACCGCCGCCAGATTGACCGACGAGATCCTCAGGCCCGACGTCCGCGCCGAGGAGGATCGTACGCGGCGGCGGATGTTCGTGCTGCAATATGTGCAGCCGGGCCTCGCCGGCCTGATGGACGGCTCGGTCTCGACGCTGGCGCCGCTGTTCGCGGCCGCCTTCGCCACCCACCAGAACTGGCAGACGTTTCTCGTCGGCCTTGCCGCCTCGATCGGAGCCGGCATCAGCATGGGCTTTGCGGAAGCGTTGTCCGACGACGGCTCGCTGACGGGACGCGGCTCGCCCTGGCTGCGCGGCGTCACCTGCGGCGCGATGACCACGCTCGGCGGGCTCGGCCACACCGCGCCCTATCTGGTGCCCGATACTTGGGCCAACGCGTTCTGGATCGCAACGGCGATCGCCTGCGTCGTGGTGTTCTTCGAATTGTGGGCGATCGCCTTCATCCGCTCGCGCTACATGGATACGCCGTTCCTCCAGGCCGTGTTCCAGATCGTGCTCGGCGGCGCCATCGTGCTCGCGGTCGGGATATTGATCGGGGCGGCGTAGCAACCTCACGCGCGCTGTCATGCCCCGCGAAGGCGGGGCATCCAGTACGCCGCGACAGCAGTTCGTTCACACAACTCCTGCCGCGGCGTACTGGATCGCCCGGTCAAGCCGGGCGATGACTCCGACCTTGTTGTCGGACGTCCCCAATGACCACCAACGAGACACATCAACCGCGATCAAACAGCCGTTGCGACGTTCGGCTAATCTGCGCATCATCCTCCAACAACCAGAGCGGGAGAACGCCGTGGCCGGATCGGAATGGAGTTTCAAGAGCGCGGTAGAATTGTTGGCCGCATTGAGCGCGAGGAAGGTCTCCGCGGTCGAACTTGCCCAGGACGCGATCGCCCGTATCGAGCGTCACGACGGCAAGATCAACGCGATCTGCGTCCGGGATTTCGATCGCGCCCTCGGTGCCGCGCGCGAGGCGGACGCCGCCTTGGCACGCGGCGAGCGCAAGCCGCTGCTCGGCCTGCCCGTGACGGTGAAGGAATCCTTCAACATCGCCGGCCTGCCGACGACCTGGGGATTCCCGCCGCAAAGGAATTTCAAGCCTGCCGAAGACGCGTTGCCGGTGGCACGCATCAAACAGGCCGGCGGCGTGATCCTCGGCAAGACCAACGTTCCGGTAGGCCTCGGCGACTGGCAGAGCTACAACGACATCTACGGCACCACGAACAACCCCTATGATCTCGGCCGCACGCCGGGCGGATCGTCCGGAGGATCGTCGGCAGCCCTCGCCGCAGGTTATTGCGCGCTCGCCACCGGCTCCGACATCGGCGGCTCGCTGCGGGTGCCGGCCTTTCATTGCGGCATCTTCGCGCATAAGCCGACTCTCAATCTCTGTCCGGCGCGCGGTGAGACCCCGCCGCCATTTCCGGCGATTCCGCGCGAGGACGACCTCGCTGTCATCGGGCCGATGGCGCGCACGGCAGCCGATCTCACCTTGCTGCTCGACGTCCTGGCCGGCCCGGAACCGCTGGACGCCGGTGTCGCCTACAAGGTCGAGCTGCCCGCTGCACGGCATCACTCGTTGCGGGACTTTCGCGTCCTGGTGATCGACAGCCACCCGCTGTTGCCGACTGATGGAGACGTCCGCGGCGCGATCGACAGGCTCGCAACTGATCTGTCGAAGGCCGGCGCGCGGATCGCGCGCGAGAGCGGTCAGTTGCCGGACTTCGCGGAAACGTCGCGGCTCTACATGCGCATGCTCCTGAGCTTCCTCGGCGCCTTCTTCCTGCCCGATGAGCTTGCGGATGCCCAAGCCCGGGCGAGCCAGCTTTCGCCTGGGGATCGCAGCCTCGGTGCGGAGCGACTGCGCGGCATCACCGCAAGCCACCGCGCCTGGGTGCTCGACGCAGGCAGCCGCGCCGGCCTGCGTGCGCAATGGCGCGCGCTGTTCAAGAGCTTCGACGCAGTGATCTGCCCGAATATGCCGACGCCGGCCTTTCCGCATGACCATTCGCCGGACCAGAACCTGCGGCGTATTAGCATCGACGGCAAGGACTACCCCTATTCCGATCAGCTGGCTTGGCCGGGGATCGCGACGTTGCCGGGCCTGCCTTCGACGGCCGTTCCGTTGGGTCTGTCGAAGCGCGGCCTGCCTGTCGGCGTGCAGATCGTCGGCCCGTTCCTGGAAGACCGCACCCCGCTCAGGCTTGCCGAGTTGATCGAGCGCGAGTTCGGCGGATTCGTTCCGCCGACGATGTTCGATGATTAGCCGCGCGTCTTGGCGAGAAGGTCTTGCGAGGCAATCCGGAAATCCGTCCGCGCTGCTCGATTGGATGGCTTCGGTTCCGCCTTTGCTCCTCGAGGCGACGGCGGAGAAGTCGCTCGCGATGACGGAGAAGACAATATCGAGATTCCGGGTTTGCGCTCCGCGTGCCCCGGAATGACAGGGCTGGATTCGATGAACGTCTGTAAAGCAATCGCTAACCAAACAATCTTTTCCCAAGCATCGGACAACCTGCACATCTGAAGATTTATACAACTGGCAATTGTTCGCCCGTCAAGACTGCAAGTCACGAAAGGATCGCCAGAGTCTTCGACCTCGAAGGCGTCACGACAATGCGCTGCGAAGCTCGAAGTGCTCGTGAACCTGGCGAGGGGTACCACTCGAATCCTGGAATGATTGCGTGAAAAACGACACAATCGAGATAGGCGCGCTCCGCAATCCCTATCATCGCGTCAATGCAGACCGATCGCTGCCCGAGAGATGGCGCATTCCGGTCGTCCTCATGCTGGCGTGTGGATTTGCCGGCCTTGCACTCCGTTACCTCGCCCGGGAGCACACCAACAGCGACGCCGTTCAGTTCCTGATCCCGTGGTACACCTTTGCTCGGGATCACGGTATTGGCGCGCTGGCCGAGCCCTTCACCAACTACACCCCATTCTACAGCTACCTCCTGCTGATCGCCGCCTCCTTTGATTGGCTCGGCCAGCCACTTTCGCTCGTGAAGACAATCTCGGCGATATTCGAGCTCGGTTGCGCGATCGTCGCCGCCCAGATGGTCTGGCGAGCGACAAAGGTTCCAGTGCGCGCGTCCATGGCCTTCTGCTCGGTTTGGCTTGCACCGACGGTGCTCTTCAATGGAGCGATGTGGGGACAGGCCGATTCGATCTGGACCTTCTTCGCGCTGCTGTCCGTGGCGATGTTCATGCGCAACCGAAATGGCGTTCTGCCTTTCGCCGTCGGCTGCTCGGTGAAAGCGCAGGGCGTATTCCTGGGACCGTTCGTGCTCGGCATGATGTTACGCCGCAAGATTCACCTGGCGTGGCTTGCAGCCATTCCGGGAGCCTATGCGATCCTCGCCATCCCCGTTCTCGTTGCAGGCCGATCTCTGGTCTCCGTGCTCGGCGTCTATCTCGGCCAAGCCAGCACATTTCATCACCTGACCATGAATGCAGCGAACGTCTGGGTGTTCGCAGGAGGAACGCCCTACACAGTCGGAGTCGCCATTGGTCTGGTGCTCGCGGCAGCGAGCGGGCTTGCCCTATCGATCTTCATCGCACAGTCCAAGCGGACCGGGCCGGAGTTCATTCTGCTCGTCGCATGCGCATCGCTCATTCTGATGCCGTACCTGCTTCCGAAGATGCACGAGCGCTACTTCTACGCGTTCGAGCTTGCGAGCATCGCCCTGGCCTGCCTCAACCTGCGCTATCTGCCGTTCGCGGTGATTGCCCAGGTCGACGGCGTTCTGTCCTATCTTGCATTCGAGAGCGAGATCGTCATGGGCCTGTTGCCGGCGGCGCTCTGCAACAGCTTTTTGGTGTTCTACCTCGTGCTCGATCTCCGCCAGGGCGAACGTGGATTTCGCCTTCCGAGACTGGCCTGGCTCGGCTTCATTGCGTCAATGGCAGGATTGTTCTCCTATTTGCTGTTCGCAGGTGCCGGCCTGAACATAACCCCTGCCTATATGCTCACCGCCGGCCTTGCCGCGCTCATGACGCTGCTGCTCATAGGGGAGTCGCGCGTCTGATCGGGCGGCGCCGGCATCAGCCCTTCTAGCTGTCGAACACGATCACGCTGCGCAGCGTCTTGCCGGCCTTCATGTTGGCGAAGCCTTCGTTGATCTCGTTCAGCTTCAATTTCGCGGAGATCCAGTCCTCCAGGTGCAGCCGGCCGCGCAGGTAGAAGTCCACCAGGCGGGGCATGTCGACGCGAAAATGGTTCGAGCCCATCGAGGAGCCCTGGATCCTGCGCTCGCGCAGGAAGTCGAAGCCGTGCAGCTCGATCTTCTGGCCAAACGGGATCATGCCGACGATGGTGGCGGTGCCGCCGGAAGCGAGCATGCCGAACGCCTGCTCGGCGGTCTCCTTGCGGCCGAGCACTTCGAACGAATGATGCACGCCGCCATTGGTGAGGTCGCGGACCTGCTTCACCACGTCGCCGTCGGCAGGGTTGATGATATCGGTCGCGCCCAGCTTGGTGGCGAGCTGGAGCTTGGCCGGATTGGTGTCGATGGCGATGATGCGGCCGGCGCCTGCGATCTGCGCGCCGTTGATCGCGGCCATGCCGACGCCGCCGCAGCCGATCACGGCGACCGTCTCGCCCGCCGTCACCTTCGCGGTGTTCACCACCGCGCCGTAGCCGGTGATGACGCCGCAGCCGATCAGCGCGGCGAGATCGAGCGGCATTTCTCTCCTGATTTTGACGATGGCGTTCTCGTGCACCAGCATCTGCTCGGCAAACGACGACAGGTTGAGGAATTGATGCAGCTTCTCGGGCTTCGACCATTGCATCCGGTTCGAGACGCCCGGCAGCATCTTCACCGTGGTGTCGGTGCAGAGCACGGTGCGGCCGGTGGTGCAATTGTCGCAAGTGCCGCAGAACACCGACAGGCAGGTGACGACGTGATCGCCCGGCTTGACGTAGGTGACATCGGAGCCGACCTGCTCGACGACACCGGCGGATTCGTGCCCGAGCACTGCGGGCAAGGGATGCGGATAGAGCCCTTCCATGAAGTGCAGGTCGGAATGGCAGAGGCCGGCGACCGCCGTGCGGATCAGGACCTCGCGCGGACCCGGCTTCGGCAGGCTGACATCCTCGATGACGAGCGGCTGGTTGACTTCATGGAGGACGGCGGCCTTCATCGGTGTTTCCCCGTTGTTGTGATTATCGTTGCGTGCAGGCTTTCACCACTCCCCCTTGGGAGAGGTGAAAGCAGCCTACGCCGCCAGAACCAGTTCGCCAACCTCGCTCATGCCGGCGTCGCGATCCCCAAGCAGCAGCTCCGCAATCCTCGCCTGCGCGGTATTTTCCGTCAGCCGGAACGGGTCGTTCGGCGACACCCTGTGGTCGATGACGAGGCGCGAGATCAGCAGGCGGCGCGCATCGCCGCGCATATCGTGGATGCGATGCGCCTCCCAGGCGAGCGCGACCGCGCTGGCGACATGATAGAGCAGGCTGGTGGCGCGGCGGGCATCCGCCTCGTTCTCGGACTTGCCCGCGACCTCGCGCGCGAAGCCGACGGCGCGATCCGTGAGGCCGCGCAGACGGTCGCGCCAAGCCTGCGGCACGGAGGCGCTGTCGTCGAGCCGGGCCTGCAGATCGGCCGCGAGCGCGGACTCCGCGCCGTGACGGCCGACCGCGCGTCGCAGCGCATCGATCGCGACGATGTTGCCGGTGCCTTCCCAGACCGAGCCGAGATGGGCATCGCGCAGCAGGCGCGCGGTGGCGAACTCCTCGATATAGCCGATGCCGCCGCGCATCTCGAGGCGCATCGCCGCAGACCTTGCGCGCATCGCGCGTGGCGCGGAATTTCAGCGTCGGGGTGAGGATGCGCAGCAGCGCCGCCGCATCCTGGCTGCCGGCTTCGGCGCGGTCGAGCGCGTCCGCGGTGAGGAAGCTCATCGACAGCGCCTGCTCGACCGGCAGCATGATCTTCAGCATCTGCCGCCGCCCAAGCGGCAGGTCGATGATGCGGCTGCCGAACACCACGCGGTTCTTCGCGACCGTCATGGCATCGTGATAGGCACGGCGCATCAGCGCTGTGGACTTGACGCCGTTGGAGAGCCGCGACGAGTTCACCATCTCGGCCATCTGCACGAAGCCGCGGTCGAGCTTGCCGACCGCATAGGCGATCGCGCCTTCGAGCTTGATCTCGCCGGAGGCCATCGAGCGCGTACCCAGCTTGTCCTTGAGACGCACGATCCGATAGTGGTTCTGCGCGCCGTCGTCGAGAAAGCGCGGCATCAGGAACAGGCCGACGCCGCGCGTGCCGGGGCCGGCGCCTTCAGGACGCGCCAGCAGCATCACGACCTTGGCATCCGCATTCGAGCAGAACCATTTTTCGCCGTAGAGACGCCAATGGTCGCCCTCCTGCACCGCACGCGTGGTCAGCGTGCCGACGTCGGAGCCGCCCTCCTTCTCGGTCATGAACTGGCCGCCCTGCGTCAGCTTGCTCATGTCGGTCGAGGTCAGGCCGTCGAAATATTTCGCCTTCAGCGCCT
This sequence comes from Bradyrhizobium dasycarpum, assembly GCF_042019905.1. NCBI lineage: Bacteria > Pseudomonadati > Pseudomonadota > Alphaproteobacteria > Hyphomicrobiales > Nitrobacteraceae > Bradyrhizobium > Bradyrhizobium dasycarpum. Next base: position 5,745,873 of record NZ_CP169574.1, on the reverse strand, counting down.
CGCTGCCGAAATTTGCCAGGAGCTTGGCGCAGCCGTCGGTGACGTTGATCGGGCAGCCCATGCCGAATTCGGTCTGGTTGAACAGGAAGGTGAAAGCATGCTTGGCCACCACGGGATATTTGTCCGGCCAGCCCATGATGCCCTTGCGGATCGAGAGCGCGTGAATGCCGAACTCGCCGAAGGCGGCATTCTCCAGCTCGCGATAGGCCGGGTGATATTCGATCGACTGCACGTCGCGGCCGAACTTGTCGCGCTGGTGCAGTATAGGTGTGTGCCGGTCGGCAAGCCGCGCGCATTCGTCGAGCCTGCCGCCGGCGAGCTCGCCGAGCCGGTCGAGATGCGGCTCGATGTGGCGAAACAGCGGCTCCGGCAGATGGATACGCAAGAGATCCGTCAGCGCGGGATCGGCGCGGTAGAAATTCATGCCTGTGGTATCTGGCGCCAGCAGGCCGGATGGCTCGGCCGCGACGCTGTTCGGCTGTGCTGGGGCCGGCTTGTGCATGATCGTCCTCTATGTTTCCGCCGTGGGGACATTTTGCGCTGATTTGGCGCTTGCCGCTTGGGATGATGTCGATCATGCTCCAGCCGCGGAGAGCGATAAAGCCGCAAATCGTCAGGGAGGCATGATCGCCGTGAAGGAGCAATTCGCTCTGCGGAATTGTGATCGCGCCGGCTGGTTGTTCGCGTCGGCATGCATAGATCTACGGCTCCCATCCCAAGAGATCACGCCATGGAACATCCGAAATACAAGATCGCCCTCGTCGTCGGCGCCGGCGAAGGCCTGAGCGCGTCGCTGGCGCGGCTGTTCTCCGCCCAGAATATTCGCGTGGCGCTGGCCGCGCGCAAGATCGAGAAGCTTGGCGCGCTCTGCAGCGCGACCGGCGCCAAAGCCTATGCCTGCAACGCGGCGGATCCGGAGGAGGTCGAGCGGCTGTTCGGCCTGGTCGAGCGCGAGATCGGCACGCCCGACCTCGTGGTCTACAATGCCAGCGGCCGCACGCGCGGGCCGTTCGTCGACCTCGTGCCGGCCGACGTCGCCAACGCGATCGCGGTCAGCGCCTATGGCGGTTTCCTGGTGGCGCAACAGGCGGCAAGACGCATGCTGCCGAACAAGCACGGTGCGATCCTGTTCACCGGCGCTTCGGCCAGCGTCAAGGGCTATGCGCAGTCGGCCTCGTTCGCGATGGGCAAGTTCGCACTACGCGGACTGGCACAGAGCCTGGCGCGCGAGCTGTCGCCGCAGGGCATTCATGTCGCGCATTTCGTGATCGACGGCGGCATTCGCAGCGCGGCGCGGACAGAGGCCGCGGACAGACCGGATTCGATGCTCGATCCCGATGCGATCGCGCAGAGCTATTGGAACGTCTTGCAGCAGCCGCGCAGCGCCTGGAGCTGGGAGCTCGAACTGCGGCCCTGGGTGGAGAATTTTTGAGTTCAGTTCGTCATTCCGGGGCGGTCCGCAGGACCGAACCCGGAATCTCGAGTTTCCGGGTCTGGTCCTTCGGACCATCCCGGAATGACAACAAATCGAAGGGGAGAGGCGACATGACCACGGAAACCACCATCGACACCGGCACCAACGAGCTCCTCTGCGTCATCCGCGACCGCGTCGCCATCATCACGCTGAACCGGCCGGAGGCGCGCAATTCGCTCTCGGACGCGCTGACGCCGGCGCTACGCACGATGATCCGGACCTGCGGCGAGGATCGCGAGGTCGGCGCGCTGCTGCTCACGGGCGCGGGCGAGGCCTTCTGCGCTGGCGGCAACGTCAAGGGCATGGGTGCGCATCGCGACCCCAAGAAGCTGGAAATGTCGCTGGAGGAGCGGATCGCCGATCTGCAGGAGCGGCAACGGCTGCTGACCGGCGCGCTGGTGTCGGTGCGCAAGCCGACCATCGCTGCGCTGCCCGGCCCCGCGGTCGGCGCCGGCCTTGCCATCGCCATGGCCTGCGACATCCGCATCGCCGCGCAATCGGCCTTCGTCGCCACCGGCTATGCCCGCATCGCGCTGTCGGGCGATTACGGCATCGCCTGGCTGCTGACGCGGCTGGTCGGCACCGCGCGGGCGCGCGAATTGATGTTCACCGGCGACCGCGTCGATGCCGCACGGGCGGAAGCGATCGGGCTCGTCAACCGCGTCGTGCCCGACGACAAATTGCAGACGGAGGCGTTTGCGCTGGCCAAGTCGCTCGCCGAAGGCCCGCGCCTCGCGCTGCGCTACATGAAGGACAATCTCGACGAGGCCGTGCTGTTCGACTTCGAAACCGCGCGCGACCACGAGGCCGAGCGGCTGGTGCGCCTGACCACGACCGCCGATCACAAGGAGGCGGTGCAGGCGTTCATCGAGAAGAGGAAAGCGGTGTTCACGGGGAAGTAGGCGCGCCTAACATCCACGGCGTCATTCCGGGGCGATGCGCAGCATCGAACCCGGAATCCATTGGGCCCAAAGCGAGCCGTGAAATGGATTCTCTGATGCGCAATTGCGCATCACAGTTCGCGCTACGCGCGCCCCGGAATGACGCTGGAGAGAGAAATCGCAAAGCAAAAAAACACCCGGCTCTGGCTTGGCCAGGCCGGGCTTCTCAGTCATGTCAGGCCGAGGCTGAGGGGCGTTCGGCCTGACGGGAAAGGGCGGCGAGGCGCCAGCTCGCGCAGGGGATGTCTTTCGGTGCGACCGAGATCTCCTTGTCGAAGCGCACCAGCTTCCAATCGTCGGGATGATTGACGAATGCGAAGCCGGATTTGCGCGCGAGCGACACCATGGTCTCGTTGGAGCGCAGCGTCTCGCCGAACATGTGCTCGGCGCCAAGCGCGGCGGCGCGGCATTCCAGGTTCTTCATCAGCGCGGTGGCGATGCCGTGGCCCTGCCAGCGGTCATGGACCGACAGGCCGAACTCGAGCGTTGCGGTTTCGGCATGCAGCGCATAGCGCGCCTCGGCGACGATGGTCTCGAAGCCGTCGACCAGCATGGTGGCGACGATCGTGAAGCGCTCGCGATCGCCGATCTGGAGGAAGTCGCGCAGCAACCCTTCCGGCAATTCGCTGACGGCGCCGAAGAAGCGATTGTAGCGCGAGCGGGTCGAGAGCGAGCGGAAATAATGCTGGAGCTCCTCGGTGTCGCGCGGCTCGACGAAGCGGACATTGAGCGCCTCGCCATGCCGGGTGCGCAGCGTGTCCGAATATTGCTTCAGGTCTTCGAGGCGAAGGGTGCCCATGACACATGCCATCCGGGAAAGGGAGCGCCGGCGCCCCTGTGGTCAGGCGGCGCCGGCCTGGCGGCCAATCAGGCCCGCCAGAAGGGTTTCTCGGCCTCGAAGGCGATGTCGGACCAGGACAGTCCGACGTCCTGGAGATCGCGTGCGGTCCATTGCGTGAGCTCGCGCCTGGTGCGGTAGCGCTCATGCCAGACGTGGAGCGTCTCGCCAATCTGCTCGATCAGGCCGGGCGCATGATGATTTGTCATCGAGTTGTGGGTCAAAGTAGACATTTCGAGCTCCTAGAGCTAACTTGGCTGCTAATATCTGCTTCTTGGTGCACCGCGACAAACGACAATTTGTACCTTTTCGCATGAAATAACGTCATGTATCCTGCTGCCAAATGACTGCCAGATTGCCGTCCCTGAACGGATTGCGGGCGTTCGAGGCTGCCGCGCGCCATCTCAGCTTCACGCTGGCAGCCAGCGAGCTGAACGTGACGCAGACCGCGATCAGCCATCAGATCCGCAGGCTCGAGGAGGAGCTCGGCATCCGCCTGTTCATCCGGCAGAACCGCGCGCTGGCCCTGACGCCGGAAGCGCGCGACTACCTGCCGGGCGTCCGTGCCGCCTTCAACGACCTGCGGCTTGCGACCGACCGGTTGCTGCGCAAGGACGACGACAAGGTGCTGACGGTGTCGACGCTGGCGTCGCTCGCCGCGAAGTGGCTGCTGCCGCGGCTGAGCGATTTCCAGGAGCAGCATCCCGGCCTTGATGTGCGCATCACCACCTCGACCAGCCTCGTCGATTTCCAGCGCGACAATGTCGATGCGGCGATCCGCTACGGCCGCGGCCAGTGGCCGGGCCTGCGTGCCGACTGGCTGATGGCGGACGAACTGTTTCCGGTGTGCAGTCCTTCGCTGCTGCACGGCGACAAGCCGCTGCGCCGGCCGGAGGATCTGCGCAACCATGCGCTGCTGCACACCTCGAACGCCAACAGCGACGACTGGCGGCTCTGGCTGACCGCAGCCGGCCTGCCGGCCGATATCGCCAGGCATCCCGGCATCACCTTCGACATGATCTTCATGACCATCCAGGCCGCGATCGACGGCATCGGCGTGGCGATGGGGCGAACCTCCTATGTGCAGGACGACATCGCCAAGGGCCGGCTGGTGGTCCCCTTCAAGATCGCGCTGCCGGCCGATGCCGGTTTCTACCTGGTCGCCCCGGAGGGCCGCCGCGAGGCGCCGAAGCTGACCGCGTTCAGGCAGTGGCTGATTGCTGCCACGCAGAACAAGACCTGACAGATCGGTGGCGTCTTCCCCCTGGGATGTCATTCCGGGGCGCCTCGAAGAGGCGAGCTATGATGCGCAATTGCGCATCAGAGAATCCATTTATCCGAGCATTGCTGTCGCACGATGGATTCCGGGCTCGCGCTATGCGCGCCCCGGAATGACGGCGAGAGTTACAGCTCCACCACGACGTAATCGCTCTCGACGCTCACCGGGATCGTCTCGGCGACATACGGCCCCTTCACCACGTTCGCACCCGGCTCGACATGGGCCGGATAGGCCTTCACGCGAAAGCGGCGGGGGTCGCAATAGGACTGGCCGGTGCGGATGTCGAACTCCCAGCCGTGCCAGGGGCAGCGGATGATCTCCCCAAGCTTGGTGTATTCGATCTCACCGGGATTGCTGGACTGCGCGAGGCCGATCAGCGGACCTTCGCACAGCGCCGCGCCCTGATGCGGGCAGCGGTTCATCAGGCCGAAAAATTCGCCCTTGATGTTGAAGACGGCGATCGGCCGTCCGTCGATCTCGAGGAATTTTCGCGTGCCCGGAGGAAGCTCGTCAACCGGCGCGATGACGTGTCTTGCCATCAGGAAATGCCGTACAGCTTCTTGGCATTGCCGAGGTAGAACGCCTCGCGGTTGGCCTCGCTGACGCCGGCCGGCAGTACGCGCGAGGGCTCGTCATAGTCCCAATGCGGATAGTCGGTCGCGAACAGGAGCCGGTCCCAGCCGATCCAGTCGATGACGTCGAACAGATCCTCGCGCCTTTCAGGATCCTCCATCGGCTGCGTCGTCCACCACACCTGCTCGCGGATATATTCCGAGGGCGGCCGCTTCACATGCGGCACCTCGCTGCGCAGGCGTTGCCAGGCCTTGTCGAGCCGCCAGGCCAGCGACGGCGCCCAGCCGAAGCCGGCCTCGATCATCACCATCTTCAGCTTCGGGAAGCGCTCGAACACCCCCTCCAGCACGAGGCTCGCCAGCGCCGATTGCTGGCACTGCGAATGCCCGACCATCTCCTCGATGTAGTAGCTCGGCCAGCCCGACGGCGTGATCGGGTTGCCGCCGAAGCCGAAGGCGTGAACGCCGACGGGAAGGCCGGCCTCCTCCGCAGCCTGATAGATCGGCCAATAGCGGCGCTGGCCGAGCGGCTCGACATTGCGGCTGAGCAGCAGCACCTGCACGAAGTTCTTGTCGCCGGCGCGCTCGCGGATCTCGGCGGCGGCCGACAGCCCATCCTCATTGCCGACGACGATCGAGGCCTTCAGCCGCTTGTCCTTGCTGGTCCATTTGTCGATCTGCCAGTCGTTGATCGCCGAGCACAAAGCGGCCGACAGCTCGTGATTGCGAATGCCCTGCCCGGTGTTGAGCGGATTGAGCACGCCCAGCTGGACGTTGTTGGGATCGAGCAGCTGCTTCTGCATGAAGGACAGCGAGGATCCCTGCGGCCCGCCCTCCGGCGGATAGGCGTCGCGGCGCGAGGCGTTGGGCTGCGCCTTTGGGTAAGGCGGGCCTTCCATCATGCCCTGATAGGCATGGACGCCGTAGACTTCGAGATGATGCTGCCAGCGTTTGGCGAGATAGGGATAGAGCTCGGTGCGGGTGGCGCGGGCCGGATGGATGTCGCAGTCCGCGATCGCGGTTTTGGCGGTCAGGGGGGACGCGGCTTCTTGGTTCTCGCGAAACTGGATATTCATCGCCTTGCCTCCTTTGGCAGCGGGCTCATTTCAGGCGGGGATAGGTCGCATGCGGATTGTCGATCATGATCTTGCGCACGAGATCGGGGGACAGACCTTCGGGCAGCGCGTCCTGGCCGTCGAATTGCCAGTGCGGATAGTCTGTGGAGAATAGGACCAATTCATCGGACTGCATATGCTCAAACAGGCGATTTAATGTCGCCTCATCCGGCGGCGCATCAAATGGCTGTAACGAGAAGCGGATGTTGCTGCGCACAATATCCAGCGGTGCGCGATCAACCCACGGCGTTTCCATCCGCACCCCGCGCCAGAACTTGTGCAGCCGCCAGAGATAGGGCGAGATCCAGGAGACGCCCGACTCCAGCATTACCATTTTCAGGCGCGGATATTTGGCGAAGACGCCCTCGACGATCAGGCTGGTGAGCTGGGTCTGGAACGCCTGGGCCTGACCGACATAATCCTCGATGTGGTAGGACCCCCATCCCACCGCGGTCGGCGGATTGTGATAGGCGGAACCGGCGTGGATACCGACCGGCAGTTCCAGCCGTTCCGCGGCCTCGTAGATCGGCCACAGCGCGCGCTTGCCGAGCGGCACATCGCCCATGACCAGCATCAGCACCTGCACGAAGCGCTGGTTCCGGGCACAGCGCTCGATCTCGGCCACGGCCTTCTCGACGCTTTGCGTGGGGATCACGATCGAGCCGCGCAGCCGCGGATCGCGGTCGAGCCACTCCGTCACAAGCCAGTCGTTCAGCGCACCGCAGAAGGCCGCCTGCATGTCCTCCGAGAACACCATCTGCACGCCGTAGAGCGGATTGCAGATGGCATGCTTAAGCTGGAAGGGATCGAGCACGTGACGCTGCATGTCCTTAAGGCTCTCGCCGGGCTTGCCTGTCTCGGGACGCCAGTCGGGTCGCGCCGTGATCGGCGACCTCTCGGGATAGGATTGCGAGATGAGGTCGACCATGCCGCGCGTCGTCACCTGATCGCGCCAGTAATCGTTCAGGTAGGGCAGCAGGCTGGTCAGATGCGGCACGGCCGGATGCACATCGCAATCCACCCCGCCGGCGATCAGGGACGCCATGACGTCTCCCTTCTCACGTTTCCTCGCTTGTCTCTTCTGTCCTCGCCATTCAATCAGGCCTGCCCCTCGCCCGCAACTCGGCCAAGGCTTCTGGCATATGCTAGGAAGGCGCAGCTCGGTTGCGGGAAAACAGAGGTTCAGGGAATGAAAGAACTCGTCGGCATTGCGGAACAGATCGCCGCCAAACTGATCGCCCGTAAACAGACCATTGCCGTCGCCGAATCCTCCACCGGCGGCCTGATCGCCGCGAGCCTGCTCGCGGTACCCGGCGCGTCCGCCTATTTCCTCGGCGGCGCAGTGGTCTACACCCGAGACGCCAGGCGCGTGCTGATGGATATTTCGGACGAAGGAATGAGAGGCTTCCGCTCCTCGTCTGAGCCCTACGCAGAGCTGCTGGCCGGACAGATGCGAACGCGCTTCAACAGCGACTGGGGCCTGTCCGAGACCGGCGCAGCCGGCCCCACCGGCAACCGCTATGGCGACGCCGCCGGCCATAGCTGCATGGCGGTTGCGGGGCCTATTCCGGAGGTGATGACGCTGGAGACCGGCAGCAGCGAGCGGTTTGCGAACATGCAGGTATTTGCAGCAACGGCACTGAAGTTGCTATTGAGGAAGCTGGAGGGGTGACGGCATCGATGCGGTGAGCCGGGACAGTCTTGCCACCAATACTGCTGTCATCGCCCGGCTTGACCGGGCGATCCAGTACTCCGAGGCCGTTGTGATTGAATCGATAGGCCGCGGCGTACTGGATGCCCCGCCTGCGCGGGGCATGACAGCAGAGAGTGGGACGATGTCACCGCCCCAAATGCCGCATGAAGATCCGCACCACATATCCCTGCACCCGCGGCGCTTCGTCATAGACATCCGACGCGATCCGCTCGATGGTCTCGCGCAGCGACAGGAATTGCGCCTGACGCGCGCTGCTTTCGGTGCCTTGCATGCCCGCGAGCTCGTCCATCGCGGCGTCGCTGATCTGGCAATGCACGACCTCGCCGTCGTTCAGCATGGTGAAGCGAAAGGCCAGCCGTTCATGGTCGTGGCCGATGATCCTGTCGCGCGTCAGTGGCATCAAGTCGTCCCGGTCGAGCCCCCGCGACGGACAATGCTGAAAATCGCTCCGCTTGTCAGCAGCAAAGAGCACCTTCGCCCTACTGGAATGCCACTTCGGCAAAGCTGCGGAGCTTGCGCGAATGCAGCCGCTCCGATTCCTGCTGCTTGAGCCGCTCCAGCGCCTTCAGGCCGATCTCGAGATGTTGGCCGACACGGCGGCGGTAGAACTCGCTGGCCATGCCGGCGAGCTTGATCTCGCCGTGCAGCGGCTTGTCGGAGACGCACAGCAACGTGCCGTAGGGCACGCGGAAGCGGTAGCCGTTGGCGGCGATCGCGGCCGATTCCATGTCGAGCGCAACGGCGCGCGATTGCGACAGGCGGCGGATCACCTCGGGCCCGGAGATCTCCCAATTGCGGTTGTCGACGCTCGCCACCGTCCCCGTGCGCATCAGACGCTTGAGCTCGAAACCTTCGAGGCCGGTGACGTCCTCGACCGCCTCTTCGAGCGCGACCTGCATCTCGGCCAGCGCGGGAATCGGCACCCACGGCGGCAGCTCGCGGTCGAGCACGTGATCCTCGCGCACATAGCCATGCGCGAGCACGTAGTCGCCGAGCCGCTGCGTGTTGCGCAGGCCCGCACAATGACCGAGCATCAGCCAGGCGTGCGGGCGCAGCACGGCGACGTGGTCGGTGACGTTGCGCGCGTTCGACGGACCGGTGCCGATATTGATCAGGGTGATGCCGCGATAGCCCGATACGACCAGATGGAAGGCCGGCATCTGCGGCATGCGCGCGGGCGCGATGCCGCTGATCGCACCGCCGCTCTGCGTGATGACGTTGCCGGGCGCGACAAAGGCATCGAGGCCGGCCTCTCCCGACTGAAGCCGCTGGTGACAGAGCTGCGCGAAAGCGTCGACGTAGAACTGGTAATTGGTGAAGATCACGAAGTTCTGGAAATATTCGGGATCGGTGCCGGTGTAGTGATACAGCCGGCGCAGCGAGTAATCGACGCGGGCGGCGCGGAACAGCGACAGCGGCTCGGGCGCACCGGGCTGCAGCTCGAACGTGCCGTCGGCGATGGAGTCGTCCATGGTGGCGAGAACCGGCACGTCGAACGCGTCGCGCAGCGACCGCGTCACGGGGGAATTCTCGCTGGTCGTGATGGCCGCCTCGATATTGATGTCGCGGCGATAGGCGAAATGGATCGGGATCGGCTCGGCCGATTCGCCGATCTCGACAGGCACGCCGTGATTCTGGATCAGCAATCCGATCTGCTCGGTGAGATAACTGCGGAACAGATCCGGCCGCGTCACGCTGGTTTCATGCACGCCGGGCCCGGCGACGAAGCCGTAGGCGAGACGCAGATCCAGCCTGGCATGCGTTGCGGTGGTGATGCGCACGAAGGGATAGTAGGCCCGCACCCGCGTCGCGATCGCCTCGCCGCCGACATAGGCCTCGAACCGGTCGCGCAGGAATTTTGTGTTGCGCTCGTAGATCTCTTCGAGACGGGCGACCGCAAGGCCGGCGTCGGAGAAGGATTCAGTGGCGATGGAGGGAGGAGATTGCATGGTTCGGCCGCCGGACGATTTTTGACCTGAGTCGAACTATAGCAAAGAAGGCAGTGCTGTAGGGTGGGTTAGCCCTGCAGATGCGCAAAGCGCATCTACTCGGCGCAATCCACCACTTCTGGTTCCGCGGATAGAGAAGCGGTGGGGTACGGCTTTGCCTAACCCACCCTACGAATTCATGACGCGCTTTCGCGCGTCATTTCTCCCTGAACGCTCGCATCAGCTGGTCGTGCAGCGGCTTCATCAGGTAGGACAGCATGGTGCGGTCGCCGGTCTGGACGAAGGCTTCCACGGGCATGCCGGGAATCATCTTGACGTCCCCGAGGCGGGCGATCTCTTCCGCCGGCATTGAGACGCGGATGGTGTAGTAGCTCTGGCCGGTGCGCTGGTCGGTGGTGACGTCGGGCGAGACGCGACTGACGAGGCCGTTGAGCTCTGGCGTGGTGCGCTGGTTGAACGCGGAGAGGCGCAGCAGCGTCTTCTGGCCGATCTGGAGCTTGTCGATGTCGACCGGATTGACCTTGGCCTCGACCTGGAGGTCGTCGGCCTGCGGCACGATCAGCATGAGCGCGTCGCCGGCGGTGACGACGCCGCCGACCGTGTGCACGTTGGATTGCAGCACCATGCCGTCCTGCGGCGCGCGGATGTCGATGCGGCGGAGCTGGTCTTCGGCCGCGACCTTGCGCTCGATCAGCTCGCCGATCTTGTCGTTGGTCTCGCGCAGATCCTTGGAGACTTCGCTCACCACGTCCTTGTCGACCTGGATGATCTGCAGCTCGGTCTCGGTGATCTTGCCCTTGGCCTGCGCGCGGGCAGCGATGTACTGCGCGCGCTCGCCGTTGAGACGCGCCGAGTCGCGTTCGAGCTGGGTCAGGCGCGAAAGCTGCACCAGACGCTTGTCGTAGAGATCGCGCACGCCGGTGAGCTCGTTCTGCACCAGCGCGATCTCCTGATCCTTGGCCTTCTCCTGGGCGCTGAGACCGGCGATCTCCTCGTTGAGCTGGGTGATGCGCTCGCGCAGCTGCGCCTTCTGTCCGGCGCGGCCGTTGACGCGGACGTCGAACAGCTTGGTTTCGGCGGAGAGCAGCAGCTTGACGTCGGGATCGTTGGCGCGTTCGAGCAGGGTTTGCGGAAATTCGATCCTGTCGACACCGCGCTGCTCGGCCTGCAATCGCGCCGCGCGCGCCTGCGCGGCGTCGAGATTCTTGGTGACGATGGCAAGGTTCGCCCTGGTGACGGTGTCGTCGAGCCGCACCACGATGTCGCCGGCCTTGACCCGGTCGCCGTCGCGGGCGCGCACCTCACCGACCACGCCGCCGGTCGGATGCTGCACCTTCTTGACGTTGGATTCGACCACGATCTGGCCCGGCGCGATCAGCGCGCCCGAGATCAGCACGGTCGACGCCCAGCCGCCGAGCCCGATGACCAGCACCAGCACGATGCCAAGTCCGAGCAGCAGATGAAACCTGATCGAGTCCCGGACGGTGTTCTTCGCGGCAGGCTTCGGGCCGCCGATGGCCATCGTGCTCATGGCTTTGTGCTCATGGTTTGGCCACTCCGCCTTCGCTGACGATCTTGATCGGCGCGGGCGGCGTCGCCCGCGGCTGCAGCACCTGGGCGAGCACCTGTTCCTTCGGGCCGAACGCCTGCATGCGGCCGTCGCGCAGCACCAGGATCTGGTCGACCGCCTCGACGCCGATCGGGCGGTGCGCCACCACGACGACGATGGCGCCGCGCTCGCGGGCGGCGCGGACGGCGCGGGTCAGCGCCTCGTCGCCTTCGGTGTCGAGATTGGAGTTGGGCTCGTCCAGCACGATCAGGAACGGATTGCCGTAGAGCGCGCGCGCCAATGCCACGCGCTGCGCCTGGCCTGCCGAGAGCGCGGTGCCCTGCTCGCCGACTTGCGTGTTGTAGCCTTCGCGCATCTTGATGATCATCTCGTGCACGCCGGCTTCTTTCGCCGCCGCGATGATGGCGTCGGACGTCGCTTCGGGATCGAACCGGCTGATGTTCTGGGCGATGGTGCCGCCGAACAATTCGACGTCCTGCGGCAGATAGCCGATGTGCCGGCCGAGCATGTCGGACGACCATTGATCGAGCGCGGCGCCGTCGAGCCGCACCTTGCCACGCACCGGCTGCCAGACCCCGACCAGGGCGCGGATCAGCGACGACTTGCCGGAGCCGCTCGGGCCGATCACGCCGAGGCCGTTGCCCGCAGTGAGCGTGAAGTTGATGTCCTGCACGATGAGGCGCTGGTCGCCGGGCGGCACCATGGCGACGCCTTCGACAGAGAGCCGGCTGGTGGGTGCCTGCAACTGCGTCGGCGTCGCCTGTGCCGGCATCTGCTCCAGCAGGCGGGTGAGGCGATGCCAGCTCTGGCGCGCGGCGACGAAGGATTTCCAGTGCGCAATGGCGAGGTCGACGGGTGCCAGCGCGCGGGCGGAGAGGATCGAACCGGCGATGATGATGCCGGCGGTCGCCTCCTGGTGGATGACGAGATAGGCGCCGACCGCGAGCACGGCCGATTGCAGCATCATGCGCAGCACCTTGGCGACCGCGCCGAGCCCGCCGGCGACGTCGCTGGCGCGCTGATTGCCGGCGAGATATTTTTCGTTGGCCTCGCTCCAGCGCTGGTTCATCCGGCCGGCCATGCCCATCGAAACCATGACTTCGGCGTTGCGGCGGCTGGCCTGGGCGAGATCGTTGCGCTGGGCGGCAAGGCCCATCGCCTCCTTCGCCGGTTGGCGGGACATGAATTCGGTGACCAGGGTCAGGCCGACCAGGATAATGGCGCCGATCAACGCGGTGACGCCGATCATGACGTGGAAGGCGAAGCAGATGGCGAGGTAGAGCGGCAGCCAGGGCAGATCGAAGAACGCGCTCGGGCCCATGCCGCCGAGGAAGGAGCGGACGTTGTCGAGATCACGCAGCGGCTGCAGACCTTCGTTGCGGCTGCCGACCAGCAGCGGCAGGCGCACGATGGTGTCGAACACGCGCTTGTTGAGCGCCTCGTCCAGCGCGGTGCCGATCCGCCCGAGGATCCGGTTGCGGATCATGTCGAGCACGCCCTGCGCCATGTACAGGAAGCCGGCGAGGATGATCAGGCCGACCAGGGTCGGAATGCTGCGGCTCGGCAGCACGCGGTCGTAGACCTCCAGCATGAAGATCGACCCGGTCAGATAGAGCAGGTTGATCATGCAGCTCATCAGGCCGACGCCGACGAACGCCGTGCGACAGGCGCGCAAGGCGTCACCGAGCTCTGAACGGCGGACGCCGGAGGCTGCCATCAGTCTGGTCTCTTTCTGGTGGGGCCAAAGCCCCTGATTTCACGGGCAATTCAGGCTACGCGTCCCGAATTAACATCATGTTGGCGCTGCGTCCAACGCGGGCCGGTTCATTCAGAACCCCGATAGGCCACATCTACTCCCGACGGCCGGGCACGCAAGCCCGGTATTTCACAGTCTTTGCGGCTTTTTGGTGCAGACGCGGCCGCCCCTCCCCAGGTCTGGAAGAGGCGGCAAGTTCCGATCGATCGGGCCGGGCTGCTGCTAGAGCCGGCCGCCGCCCCGCACCAGCCGCACCACCAGCAGCAGGATGACCGCGCCGATGGCGGAATAGACGATCTCGGAGACCAGGCCCGTGCCGAGGCGGATGCCGAGCTTGGGAAACAGAAGGCTCGCCACCAGCGCACCGCAGATGCCGATCACGATGTCGCCGATCAGGCCGAAGCCGGCGCCCCGCACGATCTTGCCGGCCAGCCAGCCGGCGACCAGGCCGACGAACAGGATGACGAGCAGGCCTTCGTTGGAAATGTGCATCGATGCGGTCCCTCTCCATCAACGCCCGGCATGGAACGGGAACCGGGATGAATGGAGTCTGAATGGCATGAAGCTCGCGTTGCCACGAGCCTGGTTGATCTCGTCCAAGACTATGACACCGCGGTGAAGGGCTCCGCCAGCACACACCTCGCCGCCCGGCCGGGCCCGACCTCCACATTCGCTGGCAGCTGCTCCAGGCAACGCGGCTCGGCGAGCTTGCAGCGGGGGGCGAAGGAGCAATTGTGGGGCATTTCGGCCAGCGAGGGCGGCGTCCCGGGGATGGTCTCCAACCGCTGGCCGCGCCTGGCGCCGTGGATGGTGGAGGCAAGCAGGCCCCTGGCGTAGGGATGCATGGGCGTGCGGACGATGTCGCGCAAGCTGCCCTGCTCGACGATCTGGCCGGCATACATCACCGCGACACGGTCGCAGATCTCGATGGCGACGCCGATGTCGTGGGTGACGAAGATCACGGACATGCCGAACTCGCGCTGCAGCTCGCGCAGCAAGAGCAGGATCTGGATCTGCACGGTGGCATCGAGCGCCGTGGTCGGCTCGTCCGCCAGCAGGATTTTTGGCCGACAGGCCAGCGCCAGCGCGATCATCGCGCGCTGGCGCATGCCGCCCGACATCTCGTGTGGATAGGCATCCAGCCTTCGCTTCGCCGAGGGGATGCGCACGACCTCGAGCATCTCGAGTGCACGAGCCCTGCCCTCCGCATAGGTCTTGCCCTCGTGGCGCACGACGCTTTCGGCGATCTGCGCGCCGATGGTGTAGACCGGATCGAGCGCGAGCGCAGGCTCCTGGAAGATCATCGAGACGGTCTGGCCGCGGAACGACGACAATTGCTCGTCGTTCATGGCGAGCACGTCCTGCCCCATGACGTTGACCTTGCCGGAGATCTGCGTGCGCTTCTTCGGCAACAGCCGCATCAGCGCGCGCAGCGTCACGCTCTTGCCCGAGCCGGACTCGCCGAGCAGGCCGAGCACCTCGCCATCACCCAGCGACAGGCTGAGGTCGTTCACGGCATAGACCGTGCGCTCACCGGTGAAGCGGATGTTGAGGCCGGAGATCTCGACGAGCTTGGTCATGACGGCAGTTTCGGCAATCGATCGTGATAATCGGTGGCACGCTGGAAAGCGGCGCCGATGGTGAGCAGGGTCGCCTCGTCGAAGGAGCGGCCGATCAGCTGCATGCCCACGGGCAGGCCGCTTCTGGTGAAGCCGGATGGAATGGTGAGCGACGGCAGGCCGAGGAAATTCACCGGGCGGGTGAACAGCGTCAGCCGCTGCAACAGCGCCGGCGCGTTCGGGCCGCCGCCGACATCGCTCTCCTCGATCGTCGGCGCCGGCACCGGCGAAGCCGGCGCGATCACCGCATCGACGCCTGCGGTTGCGGCGTTGTGCGCGGCGAGCGCGGGGCCGCGCCAGCGCATGGCCTCCAGATAGGTGATGGCGGGGACGGCGAGGCCGTTCTGAAGCCGCATCAGCACCTGTGGGCCATAATCCTGCGGGCGCTCGATCATCCAGCGCTTGTGGAAGGCGGCCGCTTCCGCGGCGAGCACGAGCTGGCTCGCCGAGGACAATTGCCGCTGATCCGGCAGCTCGACCTTGACGATCTCGGCCCCCTCGCGCCTGAGCAGCGCGATGGTCTCGTCCAGTACGCGCGCGACCTCGGCGTCGAGATCGTCGACATAGAACGAGCTGGGCACGCCGATCCTGAGGCCTTTTAGCGAGCCCTTGGTGGCGGCGACATAATCCGACGGCGGCTCGTGGCTGCACGTCGAGTCGGCGGGATCCGGGCCTGACATCAGGGCCAGCAACAGCGCGCAATCTTCGGCGGTGCGAGCCAGCGGACCGACCGTGTCGAGCGATTGCGACAGCGGCATCGCGCCGGCGCGGCTGACCCGGCCGACCGTGGTCTTCAGTCCCGTCACGCCGCAGAAATGCGCGGGCATCCGGATCGAGCCGCCGGTGTCGGAACCGAGCGCAGCATAGGTGAGACGCGCCGCGACCGCCGAGCCGGAGCCGGACGACGAGCCGCCGGTGATGTGGGCAACGTTCCAGGGATTGCGCACCGGGCCGTAATGGGCGTTGTGGCCGGTCGGGCCATAGGCGAATTCGGCCAGGTGCAGCGTGCCGAGGCGGACCTGGCCGGCATCCTTGAGCCGTTGCAAGGCGGTGGAGGTCACGGTCGGCACGAAGTCGCGGCGGATCAGCGAGCCGCAGGTCGCGACATGGCCGGCGTCATAGTACATGTCCTTGTGCGCAAGCGGCACGCCGTGCAGCGGACCGCGGACCTTGCCCGTAGCAAGCTCGGCATCGGCGGCATCGGCCGCCTTCAGCGCGGATTCTGCCTCAATCGACATGAAGGCATTGAGATGCGGCTGCCATTGCGCGATGCGGTTGAGCAGCGCGCGCGTCACCTCATGCGAGGACAGCTGCTTCATCGCGATCGCACGCGCGACCGCGGTGAGCGTCATCAGTGCGGGCTCGGTGCTCATTTCGACACCTTCTGCGTCTGCACGATCGGGTAGAGCGCGGGCTCGAGATCGAACGGCAGCGTACCGGCGATGGTCGCAAAGCCTTCGAAGGCAGGTCCGATGGAGTTGGAGATGCGGGTCGCGATCTCGTCATCCACGGGCACGCCGGCGATTTGCGCGATGGGCTTGATCTCTTTCGGTGTCGGTCTCGTCATGCGGTCATCTCCCTAGGCGCGCGGCTATGGCCAGAACCCGGAATTGCCATGTAACACGCGGCCTCGTGGCCCATCTTATCCAGCGCTGTCAGCTTTGGTGTCGCATTTGCGCAGAGCGGCTCCGCAAACGGACAACGGGTGTGGAAGCGGCAGCCCGGGGGCGGGTCGATCGGGTTCGGCGGATCGCCCGTGATCGGCGGCGTCTCGGTGCGCCTGTCGGGATCGGAGGACGGCATCGCGGCAAGCAGTGCGCGGGTGTAGGGATGTGCAGGACGATCCCAGACCTGGTCGACCGGACCGAGCTCGACCACCTCGCCGAGATACATCACCAGGACCCGGTCCGAGATGTAACGGACGACGTTGAGGTCGTGGCTGATGAAGAGATAGGTCAGGCCGAATTCGCGCTTGAGGTCGACAAGCAGATTGAGCACCTGCGCCTCGACGGATTTGTCGAGCGCGGAGACGGCTTCATCCAGGATCACCAGCCGCGGCGACAGCGCCAGGGCACGTGCGATGTTGACCCGCTGGCGCTGGCCGCCGGAGATCTCGTGCGGGTAGCGATTGGCGAAGTTTTCGGGGCGCAATCCGACCTTGCCGAGCAGCTCGCGCGCGAGGGTGCGCGCCGCGCCATCGGCCATGCCGTGCACCTTGGGGCCGAAGGCGATCGACTCCTCGATCGTGAGTCGCGGGTTGAGCGAGGCGTAGGAATCCTGGAACACCATCTGCATGCCGCGGCGCAGCTCGCGCAGGCTCAGCGACTGCCCCACGGTCATGCCATCATAGATGATGTCGCCGGTATCGCGCGGCATCAGATGCATCAAGAGCCGCGCGGTGGTGGACTTGCCGCAGCCGGATTCGCCGACAATGCCGACGGTCTCGCCCTTGGCGACGGTAAAGGAGACGTTGTCGACGGCACGTACGGTGCGCTTGGCAGCGAACAGCCCGCCCCGCACCGGGAAGTGCTTGGTCAGGCCGCTGACCTGCAGCAGCGGCTGCGCGACGCCGCCGACGTCCTCCACCGGTTCCAGCATTTCGACGGATGTGCTCTCGCTCATGGCTAGTTCCTGATGTCCATGGCGCTGCGCAGGCCGTCCGAAAGCAGGTTGAAGCAGATCGAGACCGCGAAGATCATCGCGCCGGGCAGGGCTGCGACCCAGGGATTGACGTAGATCGCGGTGCGCAGGGTGTTCAGCATCAGGCCCCATTCCGGCTCCGGCGGCTTGGTGCCGAGACCGAGGAAGGAGAGACCGGCGGCCAGGATCATCGAGACCGAGATGAGACTGGTGGCGTAGACGAAGATCGCGCCCAGCACGTTGCCGAGGATGTGCACGCGCATGATGGTGAAGGGCCCCGCGCCGGAGGCGCGCGCGGCCTCGACGAAATCCATGTTGCGCACGCCCGTGGTGACGCTCTCGGCGACGCGGGTGATCTGCGGCACGAACACGACGGTGAGCGACACAATGGAATTGAGGATGCCGGCGCCCAGTGCGCCGGAGATCGCGATCGCCAGCAGCACGGAGGGGAATGCATAGAATACATCGACCGTGCGCATGATGGCGGTGTTGAGCTTGCCGCCGACATAACCGGCAATGAGGCCGAGCGAGGTGCCGATGCCGAAGGCGAGGATCACCGGCAGGATGCCGATCACCAGCGACAGCCGCCCGCCATAGATCAGCCGCGCCAGCATGTCGCGGCCGAGCTCGTCGGTGCCGAGCGGATAACCAGGCGTGCCGATGTGACGGAGGCGGCGGATCATCGAGCCCTTGTAGGGATCTTCGAGGCCAAGCCAGGGCGCTAGGATCGCGGACAGGAAGATCAGCAGCAGCACCAGCGCACAGGCCATGCTGACCTTGTCGCGCCGGATGCGGCGGCCGACGGTCGCCCAATAACCCCGCGCCTTGGTCGTCGGCGCAGCCTGCAACGCGGCGTCGGCGGTGGCGGACAGGGGAAGCTCGCTCATCGGCTGGCTCCCTGTGCGCATTGCTTCACTCGGTGCAGGCCCGGAAGGCAGTGCACGTCTCCCGCTTGCGGGAGAGGTCGGCGCTCCCGGCGATGCGAAGCATCGTGCCGCGCGCCGGGTGAGGGCTCTCTCCTCTGGGGAGTCTCGCGAGCGGAGACACCCTCTCCCCAGCCCTCCCCCGCTCGCGGGGAGGGAGCGCACCTGTTGCGTGTTCACAGCTGGGCCCATCTTTTAGCCCCGCTTGATGCGCGGGTCGATCGCGGCTTGGGCGATATCGACCAGGAGATTGAGGAAGACGAAGAACAGCGCCAGGATCAGGATCGTGCCCTGCAGCAGCGGCAGGTCGCGCTGGAAGATCGCCGAGTTGAGCAGGAAGCCCGAGCCCGGCCAGGAGAACACGGTCTCGATCAGGATCGAGCCGCCGAGCATGTAGCCGAGCTGAAGCCCCATGACGGCCAGCGCAGTGGGCGCGGCATTCTTGATGACGTGACGGAACACACCGGTTTCGCGCAGACCCTTGGCACGCAGGGCCTCGACGAAATCCTGGCTCAGGATATCGCCGGTCAGCGCGCGCACGGTGCGGGTGACAATGCCCATGGGAATCACCGATGTGGTGATCGCCGGCAGCACCAGATATTTCAGATGCGCCCAGTCCCAGGCCCAGGAATTGGAGCCGCTCGGGCCGGCGCCGACCGCGGGCAGCCAGTTCAGCTGCACCGAGAAGATGATGACGAGCAGCATGCCGAGCCAGTAATGCGGCACCGACACGCCGGCGATGGCGAAGGAGGTCGCGACCTTGTCGATCCAGGTCTCGCGGAAATAGCCGGCGATCAGGCCGAGCAGGATGCCCATGGTGAAGCCGATGATGGCTGCGGCGATCGCCAGCGTGACGGTGTTGCCGACCGCGCGCATGACCTCGGCGAGCACGGGACGCCCCGTCGCGATGGAATTGCCGAGATCGCCGTGCAGGGCACGAAGCAGCCAAAGCCCGAACTGCACCGGCAACGGCCGGTCAAAGCCATAGGCGGTGCGCAGCTGCGCCGCGAGCTCCTGCGAAGCGTCGGCCGGCAGCACGGCGACGAGCGGATCGCCCGGCGTGATGTGCACGAGCAGGAAGCACACCAGCGCGACGCTGATGACGATCGGGACGACATAGACGATGCGTCTGGCGATATAGGCGAGCACTTGGATTACTCAATCTAGAGCGAGAATATCTCAGCCGTCATGGCCGGGCTTGACCCGGCCATCCACACTCTGCTTGCCCTGTCATTCCGGGGCGATGCGAAGCATCGAACCCGGAATCTCGAGATCCGGGCTCGCCCTACGGGCGCCCCGGAATGACGGACCCAGAGGAGAGACGTGGATGCCCGGGTCAAGCCCGGGCATGACGTGAGGATAGAGTGACGACCGCCTCACTGCTTGATCGACACCGGCGAGAAGTCGATGAACCAGCTCTTCGGCTGCACGACGCCTGTCACCTTCGGGCTCATGGCGCGCGGGCCGACGTCGTGGGCGACATAGAGGAAGGCGGCGTCGTCGACGGAGGCCGCGTGCAGCTCGGCGAGCGCGGCGTCGCGCGCGGCTGGGTCGAAGGTCTGGCGTGCCTTCTTCACCAGCTCGTCGAATTTGGGGTTGTTGATGAAGCCCCAATTGTTCGAGACCGGCGGCGCCATGCCCGATTGCAGGAAGCGCACCAGGGCGAAGAACGGGTCCATCGCCGCATAGGTGACGTTGGTCGCATTCGAGCCGTTGGCGCTGGGGTCCTTGGCGCCGCGGCGCCAGTTGGTGAACAGCGTGTTCCACTCGATGACGTCGAGCTTCACGTCGAAATAGCATTCGGCGAGCGCCTGCTGCAGATATTCGTTCATCGCCAGCGGCTGCATCTGGCCGGAGCCGGAGGCCGAGGTCTGCGTCTTCACCGTCAGCTTCTTGTTCGGGCCAAAGCCCGCTTCCTGCATCAGCTTCTGGGCGGCGGCCTTGTCGTACTTGATCTCGAAGCTCGGCTTGCCGCGCCAGGGATGGCCAGGCTCGAAGGTGCCGGTCGCCGGCACCATCAGGCCGGCAAGCAGGCCGTCCCTGAGGCCTTCGCGGTCGATGCAGAGGTTCGCCGCCTTGCGCACGCGGATGTCGTTCCAGGGCGAGCCTTCGACACGCGAGAACTGCCAGGGCCAGACATGCGGCTGCTCGTTGGCGTAGAGCTTGAAGCCCCGCTGCTTCAATTCGGGAATCGCGTCCGGCGCCGGCGCCTCGACCCAGTCGACCTGCCCGGAGAGCAGCGCCGCGGTGCGCGCGTTCGCTTCCGGCATCGGCAGCAGCACCATCTTGTCGACCTTGGGCACGCGTGCCTTGTCCCAATAGCTCGCGTTCTTGACCAGCTCGAGCCGCTCGCGCGGCGTGAAGCTCGCCATCTTCCACGGACCGGTGCCGGCGGCGTCCCTGGCAAACGCGGTCCAGGCGGCTTGCGACTTCGCCTTGGCGTCGGCGCCTTCGGCCTTGTCGTAGAAGTGCTGCCACTTCGCCGGGCTCGCCATGAACAGATTGGTGAGGTTGATCGGCAGGAAGCTGTCGGGCTCCTTGGTGGTGAGCTCGACCGTCAGGTCGTCGATCTTCTTCGCCGAAGCCAGCGTCGGCATGCGCGAGGCCGTGACGCCGACCTGGCTGGCGTCGAATTGCGGCGCATCCTGCTTCAGCACCTTCTCGACGTTCCACACCACCGCGTCCGCGTTGAACGGCGAGCCGTCGTGGAAGGTCACTCCGGGGCGCAGCTTGAAGATCCACTTGGTCTTGTCGGCATCGTCGACCTTCCACTCGGTCGCAAGGCCGGGGATCACCACGCTCGCCTTGTCGGCAGAAGACAGGTCCCAACCGGTGAGCGCATCGTACATGGTGAGGCCGGTGAAGCGATTGCCTTCAAAACCCTGATCAGGCTGGCCCAGCGTGCGCGGAATATCGGCAGCGGTCATGCCGATGCGCAGCACCGTCTCCGCGCTGGCCACGCGCGGCCAGGCGGCCGCCGTCGTTAGAGCGAGCACCGCGATCAGTGCCGCGCGTGTGTTCTTCTGAGTAAGCATCGCCTCAATCCTTTTCCGGCTTCGATGACTATTTTTGATGCAATCGTATGCAATGGCTATGCCAAAGAGAAACTTATTCTGCAGTTTGGCCCTGCGACGACAAGTCCTTGTAGGCATTACGCAGGTGCACGCGTCGCCCTGCCTATTCTGGCATCAAGATTGCAAGTTTGGTCTCGAAATCCCCTGGGAGCTCTGGACCATGCGTCTTCGTCTGTCGATTTGTCTCGCCGTGCTTGCGCTGGCGTCGTCCGCAATCTCGGCGCGCGCCGAAACCGTGCTGCGCTACGGCATCTCGATGGCGGACATCCCGCTGACCACGGGTCAACCCGATCGCGGCGCCGGCGCCTACCAGTTCACGGCCTACACGATCTACGACCCCTGGTGGCCTGGGAGATGGACGTCGCCGATCGTCCCGGCAAGCTGGTGCCGGGGCTCGCAACCGAGTGGAAGGTGGATGATGCCGACAAAACCAAATGGCGTTTCACGCTTCGCAAGGGCGTCAAGTTTCACGACGGCAGCGAGTTCAACGCCGATGCGGTGATCTGGAATCTGGACAAGGTGCTCAACGACAAGGCGCCGCAATTCGACAAGCGGCAGAGCGCGCAGGTGAAGACCCGCCTGCCCTCGGTCGCGAGCTACGCCAGGATCGACGACTTCACGGTGGAGATCACCACCAAGACGGTCGATTCCTTCTTTCCCTATCAGATGCTGTGGTTTCTGGTGTCGAGCCCCGCGCAGTACGACAAGCTCGGCAAGGATTGGGACAAGTTCGCCAGCCAGCCCTCCGGCACCGGCCCGTTCAAATTGACGAAGCTGGTGCCGCGCGAGCTCGCAGAGCTCAGCAAGAACCCCGACTACTGGAACAAGAAGCGCATCCCGAAGGCCGACAAGATCGTGCTGGTGCCGATGCCGGAAGCGCTGACGCGCACCAATGCGCTGCTGGCGGGCCAGGTCGATCTGATCGAGACGCCGGCGCCGGATGCGGTGCCGCAGCTCAAGGCCGCCGGCATGAAGCTCGTCGACAACGTCACGCCGCATGTCTGGAATTATCACCTGTCCGTGCTGCCGGGCTCACCCTGGACCGACATCCGCCTGCGCAAGGCGCTGAACCTTGCGATCGATCGCGAGGCGGTGGTCGGCCTGATGAACGGCTTGGCGAAGCCGGCGAAGGGCCAGGTCGATCCGTCCAGCCCGTGGTTCGGCAAGCCTGCCTTCGAGCTGAAATACGATCTCGCCGCCGCCAGGAAGCTGGTCGAGGAAGCCGGCTACTCCAAGACCAAGCCGCTGAAGACCACCTTCATCATCGCGCAGGGCGGCACCGGCCAGATGCTGTCGCTGCCGATGAACGAATTCCTGCAGCAGAGCTTCAAGGAGATCGGCATCGAGATCGATTTCAAGGTGGTCGAGCTCGAGACGCTCTACACGCATTGGCGCAAGGGCGCGGCCGACGAGATGAACGCCGGCATCACCGCCAACAACATCGCCTATGTCACCTCGGATCCGCTGTATGCGATCGTCCGCTTCTTCCATTCGGGGCAGATCGCGCCCGTGGGCGTCAACTGGGGCGGCTACAAGAACCCGAAGGTGGATGCGCTGATCGATGAGGCCAAGCAGACATTCGATTCCACCAAGCAGGACCAGCTGCTGGCGCAGGCCCACGCCCTGATCGTCAACGATGCCACGCTGGTCTGGGTCGTCCACGACACCAACCCGCACGCGCTGTCGCCGAAGGTGAAGCAGTTCGTGCAGGCCCAGCACTGGTTTCAGGATCTGACGACGATCGGGATGGAGTGAGGGCGGCAAACACCGCTGCCGTAGGGTGGGCCAAGCGCAGCGTGCCCACCATTTCAACATTGCTGCCCCAGATGGTGGGCACGGCGCTTTGCGCCTTTGCCCACCCTACGGCAGCGCCGATGCGGCGACTACTTCGTCAGCAGCGCATACGCTCCGGTCCAGTTCTCCGGCGGCGGATTGAGCTGGAAATCCTTGATGCGCGCCTCGTAGAGCCTGAACAGCTTTTCCAGCGTGTCGGCATCCTCGCTCTTGCGGCCGCGTTCGATCGCATCGAGTGCGCCCTGCCAGTCGCGGCTGCGATAGCAGCTGAGCATCTCGATCGTGATGTTGCGAAGGCGCTGGAACGCGGCGGAATGCATCACATCCTCACGGCCGGCGATGGCGTAGATCACCTCCGGCTCGGTCTTGCCCTTGACCATGATGAAGTCGAGCTCGAGGATCGCGAACTTGTCCTTGGCGGCGAGCGCCGTGCGGGAACCGACGATGATGGGAAAGCCGTATTCCTTCGACTGGCCCTCCAGGCGCGAGGCGAGGTTCACGCTGTCGCCGAGCACCGAATAGTTCTTCTTCAGGTCGGAGCCCATGTTGCCGACCACGCCGATGCCGGTGTTGAGGCCGATGCCGACATTGAGCGGGATGTAGACGTGGCCGCCCTCGGCGGCCTCTTCCTCGCGCTCCTTGTTGACCGCGTCGATCTGCTCCAGCATCTGGATCGCGGCCTCGCAGGCGTTGACCTCGTGCTCGGCATCGTCGAGCGGCGCGTTCCAGAACGCCATGATGGCGTCGCCCATGTATTTGTCGATGTAGCCCTTCCGCTCGATGATGACGTCGGTCAGTGGCGTCAGGAAGCGGTTCATCAGCGTGATCAGGCCTTGCGGGTCGTGCTTGTAGCTCTCCGAGATCGTGGTGAAGCCGCGCACGTCCGAGAACATGATCGTCATCTCGCGCTCCTCGCCGCCGAGCACGAGCTTTTCCGGCGACTGCGCCAGCTGCTCGACCAGGACCGGCGACATGTATTGCGCGAACTGCCCGCGGATCTGCACCCGCTGGCGCTGCTCGCGCACGAAGCTGGCGAAAATCAGCGTCAGATAGACCGCTGTGGTCGAGAGCAGCGGATAGGTGAAATCGATGAGGTAGCGGTACTGCGCGTAAAAGAACCAGGACACGCCGACCAGGATGGCGGCGAAGGTCGCACCCGCAAGCACGAGGCGCACCGGACCGAGATTGGGCGTGAAGATGATGACGAGCAGGCCGATGATCAGCGCGGCGAGCAATTCGACCCCGAGCGCATAGTTCGGCTGCGAGATCACCGCGCCGCTCAGCACGCTCTCCAGCACCTGGGCATGGATTTCGACCCCCGGCATGGTCGCGGACACCGGCGTGGTCTTGATGTCGTTGAGGCCGGCCGCGGAGGTTCCGACCAGCACCAGCTTGCCGGCGAACCTGCTCCGCGACTCGCTGTTGTCGAGCACGTCGGCGGCGGAGACGTAGATCGAGGGATCCCGACGCGCGTAGTGCACCCAGAACTGGCCGTTCTTGTCGGTGGGGATCTCGACACCTTTGATGCGGATCGACCTGATACCGGTCTGGTCAGTCCGGACCAACAGCGTCGGCGTGCCCGTGACGACGCGCAGAATCTCGAGGCTGAGCGAGGGCATGATGTTGCCCTGTGCGCGCATGATCATCGGCACGCGGCGGATGAATCCGTCCCGCTCATTCCTGATTGAAAACAGCCCGCGGCCGGCCGCGACCTTCTCGATGACCGGCACGTTGCGCAGCAAGCCTGGAAATTCGAACAGGAAGCGTTCGGCCCCCTCCTCCCCGACCGTCGCCACTCCCGTGAACGGAAGCGACTTGTCCAGCTCGGACAGGACGGCCGGAAGCCCGGTCTCGCCCAGCACCACACGCGAGCGCTTGATCGCGTCGGCGAGAATCTGGTCGTTGGTTGGCAGCTCACGCAGCTTGGCGCGCGTGGCGTCGTCGAGATAGCGCATCTGGCCAGCAACCAGATCCGGGTTGAGCCGGTCGGGCTCCGAAAACACCACGTCGAAGCCGATCGCCACCGCACCGCTGTTGGTGAGATTCTGGATCAGGTCGGCAATTCGCGTGCGCGGCCACGGCCACTGGCCGAGCTTGGCGAGGCTCTTGTCGTCGATATCGACGATGACGACCGGCCGCGCCGCCTTCTGGCGCGGATCGATCAGCTGAAACATGTCGAAGGTGCGCAGCCGCAATTCCTGGATCGGCGGCGGATCCCACAGCCGCGCGCCGGCGAACAGCACCAGCAGCGCAAGGCACATCAGCCGCGCGAAGCCGAGCTTCCGCGCAAACCACCGCCGCAGGATTTTCAGACGTTTCATGCCGATTGGACTTCCTGCCCACCGCACCGGGTCTATTCGTTGATCGCCATGACGGGATTGGCCATCACGCCGGCCGCAAAGGATAGGGATTTTTTGCCCGGATCAAAGCGGAATGAGAGCCGCTTCCCCCAGAGGGGCGCCCCTCTAGCTCACATGAAGGATGAAATCGCTCGCGTGGAGGTTGTCGGCAACAACGTTTTTCAGGAGAATCTTGTCGTTACCATCGAGATTGAGCAGGGTATCGGCGCCCTGCTGCTCTGCAAGCGACGAAACCTGCGTCCACGATGTGATGCTGCTGAACTGCCGCAGGTCGATCTTGTCGAGGCCCGTCTCGAAGTCGTTCACGGTATGCTGAACCGCCGGCTGCGACGACGTCGGGGCGAACACGAACTGGTCCTTGGCGCCGCCGCCGATCAGCGTATCGCTCTGCTCGGTCGCGAAAATGACGTCCTTGCCGGCGGTGCCTTGCAGAGTGATGCCCTGACCATCGGCTCCCTCGACGAAGATGAAGTTGACGGTGTCATAGTGGCCGACCGAGTCGGCAACGGTCAGTGTGATCTGGTCCGTCGCGGGCGGCTCGGGGATCTCATCGGAGCTGGCGCCGACCGGATCGTAGACGATACCCGCGCCGGTGGCGAGGCCCGTGTTGATCTGCTCGAGCGTGCCGGTCGTCGGATAGACGCTGGCGGTGCTGACATCCGGATGCGCGGTTGACAGGGTGACGGTGAACGTAT
The DNA here is from genome assembly GCF_042019905.1 of Bradyrhizobium dasycarpum. NCBI lineage: Bacteria > Pseudomonadati > Pseudomonadota > Alphaproteobacteria > Hyphomicrobiales > Nitrobacteraceae > Bradyrhizobium > Bradyrhizobium dasycarpum. The sequence continues at coordinate 5,719,560 of NZ_CP169574.1, read as the reverse complement.
TCGCAGCGGCGCCTGAATCGGTGTCGATGACGACGAGATCGGTGATGATGTCGTTGCCATTCTCGATGATGTGCTCGACCTGGAAGCCGGAGGTATCGATGACAGGCCCACCGCCGGCCTTAACGACCACATCCTCGGTTATCGTATAGGTGTCCGTCAGCTGCCCGCTCAGGCCGTTAGCGGAGTCGATGACGGTGACGCCGACGTGCAGGTTGAACTCGCCGCGGTACCCGGCCGGGGCAGTCATCGTCAGCCCCGAGTTCGCCAGCGATGCGATTTCTGTCGCCCCGATCAGCCACTGGCCGGCATCAGCGCCGGATCCAGCATGACCGACCGAGAAGGTCGCGCCAGCCGGATAGCCCGAGAGCTTGATCAGCAGCGTTTCGGACCCGTCGCTATCGACTGCCGCCGCAGTGATGGCCGGCAGCTTGATCGGACTGTCGGAGCCAAATCCAGGCATCGCGAATACGCGGGCTTCGACGTCGTTGCCACCGTCGCCCGAGGAGAACCAGGTCGCAACGATCTTGCCGTCCGAAGTCACGGCGGTCGGATTTGAGCGATCGGCCAAGAACAGCTGGTCGCCGGTCGTGATCTCGTTGATGACGAACGACGAGCCGACCGCGTGCAACGATGCATCAAAGCGCTGCCCCAGAAGTCCGAGGCTCCCGGGAGCGTCATGGCCCTGATAGGTAACGAGGAAGCCGCCATCCGGCAGGGCTTGCAAGGTAGCGGTGGTCGCATCCGAGACGCTCACCTCGTTGCCGATTGGCGCACCGGTCGAACTGAAATGCCTCAGCATCATCGTGTTCGCGTCGGTGTACGACACGACGATCGATCCGTCCTTCAGGACGGTGAGTTCGCCGCCATACTGATCGCCGGCGATAGTAGTGTTGACCTGTACCTCACCGCCGAGCTTGTTGCCTTGCGCGTCGAAGCGCTGGAAGTAGACGCCCCAACTGTCCGGCGCGTCCTGACCATAGGAATGCCATGACGCTACGAAGCCGCCGTCGGCGGTCCCGGCGACGGAATCGCCCTGCTGCTGGCTGGCAGTCGTGGTGTTGATCAAGAAGGGCCCGGACGTCGCCGTCCCACCGGCATCGTAGACGATGCCGTACGTGCCTGACGTGCTGCTGTCGGACGAGACGTAGGTGATGACGAAGCCGCCGCTCGACAGCGCCGCAAGCGTCGCGTTCTCGCCATAGCCGCTGAGGGAGATTTCGCCGCCTGCGGGCGAACCCGAGGCATCATAGCGCTGCAAGTGGATGGCCGCTTGATTGTTTGACCCGCAGGTCCAGCTCACGACGAACCCGCCGCCCTCGAGCCCGACCACATAGGGGCCAGACTGATCGCCCGCAGTCGCCGTGTTGACCCGAAACTCGCCGTCGACCCTCGCGCCGGAGCTGTCATAGCGTTGCGCGTAGATCCCGGTGCCGTCGCCGTCCTGTCCCTGCGACACCCAGGCGATGACGTAGCCCCCGTCCGAGAGCGCACCGACCGCGCTGTAAGTCTGGTCGTTCGCGGTGGTGGTGTTGACCAGGAACTCTCCTGCATCAGCGATCGGCGTATGGTCGATGTTGAACACCGGCGTATCGGCCACCGGGGTCACTTCCGTACCGAGCGTCGTCGCCTGGGCCGATACGCTGGAGCCGATCGCCGGCGAGGTGATATCAATCAGGATGGGCGTCGTGACCTCGCCGCCATAGGTATCGTCCAGGGCATGCACGTCGAGGCCGCCCGGCACGCCGCTGTAATCCGCGGCCGGCACGAAGCGGATCAGCGTGTCGGTGGCGAGGACGAGCGCGGCGGTGTTGCTGACACCGGAGATATCAATCCACTGGTCGCCGCCGGCAACTTCGTACTGCCACACGCCCTCGGCCGCCGTGGCGTGGGAGGCGGTGATGACGACGCCCTTGAAGCTGGCGCCGGCGTCGGCATCGTGGAAGCCGGCGGCAAAGAGCGCGCCCACGCTGGATCCGGCGGGTGCGACCGCATCTTCGCTGACCGCTCCGAGTTGCGCCCCAGCCAGCGTCGGCGCGTCGTTCCTGCCTGTAATCGTGATCGTGACCTCGGCCGTATCGCTCTGGCCCTGATGATCATCAAGCTCGATGGTCGAGACCACGGTCGCGGTCTGACCTTCGCCGAGGAAGTCCAGCGCACTGTCGGCGGTCGAATAGCTCCAGGTTACCGTGCCGTTGTTCTTGCCGGTGGTCGCGATCTCCAGCGCTTGTTTGAGCGCGGTTTCCTGGTCAGGCGTCAGGACCAGCGACGGATCATTCGTTGTCACGGACTGGTCGGTGATCTCCGCCGTCGGACGGTCGGTCAGGTCGATATCGGTGAAGTCGATCGAGCCGGTCGCGGCGGGCGCCGGGTTGGACGCGGCGGAGCCGGTGGTGTTCTCGAGCTCGGAGAAGCTCGCGGTCAGCGATGCCGTGGAGGTGTCAAGCGCCGGCGCATCATCGTTCGCGTTGAACGTGATCAAGGTGCCGCCATGGCCGTCGCTGCTGCCGGCAAAATGCCCGTTGCTGTAGTCGGCGCCGGTCAGGTTGAGGCTGATGTGGTTGCCGTCGGCGTCGGTGACCGTCAGCACGCCGCCGGTCGAAGGATCGGCATTGGCGACATAGACCGCGCTGGTGCCGACGCCATATTTGATGGTGGACAGGTCGATCGTGTCGTTGGCGGACAGTTGCGCAATCGATCCGCCAAAGGTCGCCGTGTCGATCTGAAGTGCAGCGCCGTCGCCGGCGAGCGTGATCGTTTGCGTGACGGAGCCCTCGAGTTTCAGCAACGCACCGTCATGGACGGTGGCGGAGCCCGTGCCGGACAGCGAGCCGAACAGTGTAAGCGTCCCGTCGTTGACTTCGATGGTACCAGTGTTGGTGATGGCGCCGGAAATCTTCGCCGTACCCCAGCTGTCGATCTCGTGTGCATTGACAATGGTCAGGCCGTTGCCGGCAATCCAGGCTCCGTTGAGCAGGTCGATGTCGCCCGCATTGACGATCGAGGACGCATTGCCGAAGACGCTGGTGCCGGAAACGGTCCAGGTGCCTCCCGCCTGATTGTTGAAGGTGGCGGTGGCAACCGAGATGTTGCCGTTGATGTCGCCGGCATTGTTGATCGTGATGGGGCCGCCGGTCTCGACGATCGCATACGTCGTCGAGGTCACCGTGCCCGCATCGTCAGGGCCGATCGTGCCGGTATTGTCGATCGTCGCCGTCCCGGTCGCGTTCTCCTGGATATAGATCGCGGCATGGCCGGTCGGAGCTGCGATCGATCCGGAATTGGTGATGTGCGTCGAGCCGGTCGCGCCCGTTCCGTTCTGCGTGACGCTGATGCCGGCGAGGCTCGTGCTGGTGATGCTGCCATGATTGACGATGGTGATATCGCCGCCGCCGGTCGCAAGAGCCGCCACGCCGACCGAACCAGTGGCGGAGCCATTATTGGTGACGCTGACGTCGCCGCCGCCGTGATCGAACGCGCCGATCGCGATGCCTGCGGCGTTGATGTCCGAATTCTGGCCGGTCGTGACCGTGACGTCCCCGGCGCCCCAGGTGAATGCCTCGATGCCGTAGCCTGCGTCGGCCGTGATCGTCGCGTCGCTCGTGACGATGACGTCGCCATTCACCGCGTTCGAGAAGGTGCCGTTCCCGCCGGGCTTGTAGCCGGCGATGATCCCGCCCGGCGTGGTGCCGTCATTGTTGAGCGTCGCGCCGGAATGGATCGTGCCATGCGCCTCGACGGAGATCGTGCTCCCCACGCCGGCGGCGATCGCCGTGGCGTAGTTGACGGCGACGATGCCGGAGCTGCCGGACGTGATGCTGTCGCCGGTCGCCAGGGTGACGCTGATGTCGCCGGCATTGAGGCTGAAGGCCCTGATGCCGTAGCTCGTCGCACCCGAGATCGTGACGTTCTCGCCGAGCGTGACCGTCACGTCGCCCGCGCCGCCGCTCAAGGCCGCGGCATTGATGCCGACACCTTGCGAGCCGGACACCGAGATCGTCGTCCCGGCGAAACTGTTCACCGTGACGTCGCCATTCCCGTAATTAAAGGCGTTGATGCCGTAACCGGCCGCAGCGGTGATGCTGGCATGGTTGTTGACGATCACAGTGGCATTGACCAGCGTGTTCGCACTGGTGCCGTTCGTGGCACCGGTATAGCCGGCTTCGATGCCGGCCGGCGCATTGCCGGCCAGGTTCGGGCTGCTGCCGGAATTGATCGAGCCGTAGGCGGTGATCGTGATGCCGCTCTCGGCCGCGCCGCCGATCGACGTCGCGCGATTGACGGCAACGATGCCCGAACTGCCCGATGTGATGGTGCTGCCCGCCTCCGTCGTGACGGTCTGGCTGCCGCTGCCGTAGCTGCGCGACCGGATGCCGTAGATGGAGCTGCCGGTGATTGCGCCGCCGGCGTCGATCTCGACGTCGCCGTTGCCCAGCGTCACTGCGTCGATGCCATACGCGCCACCCACGGCACCGCCAAGCTGGGTGATCGAGATGCCGCCGCTGTTGGCGACGTTCAAATTCTCGACAAGGACGCCGACCGAATTCGCGCCGGTGCCGGTCGCCTTGCCGGTGAGATTATTGAGGGTGATGTCGCCGGAGCCAGTCGCACTGTGGCGCAATGTGATGCCGTTGCCGGCGTTGCCCGTGATGTCCTTGGTCGCGGTCAACGAGATGTCGCCGACACCGTTCTGGGTCACGACGATGCCGTTTGCCGCGCCGGTCAGAGCGCCGGTCGGCATCAGAATGACGTCGCCGTGATCGTTGCTGGTTCCGCCCGATGCGGTGAGGACGAGCGCGTCTCCGCTCGCGCTGGTGATATCCGCATCGCCCGTGACGGTGAAGGTACCGCCGGTCGAAGCCTCGGCCGTGATGGTGCCGGTGAAGTCATGGCTCGTGGCATCGAGCCGGAGCGTATTGACGCCGCCGGCGAAGGTGACGGTCTGTGCATCCGCGCCGCCCAGCGCGAGGGTCGCGCCGTCGTCTACGATCAGCGTGCCGATGCCGGTGATGCCGCCGGAGAGATTCAGCGTGCCGGCCTGGACTTCGATCGTGCCGGTGTTGGTCACGGCGCCCGTGATCGTGTTGCTGCCGGAGACGCTGTAGAGATTGCCGGCATTGCTCAGGCTGCCGCCATTGATCGAGACGTCGGTCAGATAGAGCTTCGAGGCGCCGTCGACCGCGATCGTCCCGCCGGCATTGGCGATGATGGCCGTCGTCAGCTTCAGCGTGCCGCCGGCCACCGCCTCGATCAATCCCTGATTGGTGATGGCGTGAAGCAAGCCGGGGTCGATCGTCAGCGTGCCGCTGGTGACGGTGACCGTGCCTGTGTTGTTGAGGTCGGCGCCTTGGACCGCGCTCGTGCCGGTGGATTCCAGCGTGCCCGCGATCGTCACCGTGCCGTCGTCGATGGTGGCACCGGAGAGATCGAGCGTGGAGCCCGATGCGACCGACACGATACCGCCGGTGTTGGTCACCGCCAGTGCGGTCAGCTTCAGCGTACCGTCATTGATCGCGGACAGCGTGCCGGTGTTGGTGACGTCCTGGTGGTCGAGCTCGAGGCTCGGCGCCATTGGCCCGAGCGTGCCGGCATTGGCAACGGCGGCCGAGGTCGTGGCGGCGAGCGTCAGCCCGCCGCCGATCGCCTCGATCAGGCCGTTGTTGGTGATGGACGCATCGGTGACCGTGCTGATCCCAATCGCATCCAGCGTACCCACGACGGTGAGCGTGCCGCCCGTCAGGCTCGCACCCGACAGCGTCAGCTTCTTGCTCGCATCGACCTTGACGGTACCGCCATTGGCGATCGCGGTCCCGGCAACGGTGACGTCGCCGAGCGTCAGCGTGACCCCGCTTTCGACCGAGACGGCGCTCGTGCTCAAGATTGCGCCACCGTCGATCTTGCTGGCGCCGGTGACGTCGATCGTGCCACCGCCGTCGATCGTGCCGCCGCTGATGGTTGCTCCGCTGATCGACAGCTTGCCCGAGGCATCGACTGTGACATGGCCGGCATTGGCGACGCTGGAGCCCTGGTCGATGGTCAGCCAGCCATTCGCCAGCACCTTGATCGTGCCCCCGGAGGTATTGGAGACGGTCTGGTTGGCAAACTCGACCGTTCCGTTGACGTTGACCGTGCCGGAATTGTTCAGCGTGCCGTTTTCGATCAGGCTGGTGCCGTCGAGTTCAAGCGTCCCGAGAATCGCGACGGAGCCTCCGTCGACCGTCGTGTCTTCGACGACCAGCGTCGCGCCGGCCTCGACCTGCACGGTACCGCCTGTATTGGCGACATCGCTCTTCAGCACCAGCGTGCCGCCGGTCAGGTCGATCATGCCGGAATTGGCGATGGCGGTCAGCGTGTCGATCGTGCCGCCTGCTCGCAGGGTGAGCGTGCCCGCATTTGTGATCGTGCTGGTGTTGGTGACGACCACGCCGGATGTCCGGGTGATCGTTTCGACGTCGATCGCCCCCTTGACGGTGACGTGACCTCCGAGCGAGTTGGTGAACTTCGCGTCGGCATTCAGGGTAAGCTTGCCCTCGATGGTCAGCGTGCTGTTGTTGATCACCTCGGGCACCTTGTGGCCCGGCGCGGTGTCATAGTCGTCGAGGGTCAACGACTTGGCATAGGCGGCGGTATCGATCGTCACCGGATAGGACGGGGTCAGGCCGTGGAGCTGATCGGTGATGACGATGACGTCGTCATTGCTCGTCGGAACCGTGCCGGTGGCCCAGTTCGCCGCGTCCTTCCAGAAGCCGCCGGAGGGAGCGCCGGGTTTCTCGGTCGCGATCCACACCACCGCCGGCGCATCGGTCCCGGTGATCGTGACGGTGATGGTTTGTTGCGAGGCCCCGCCTTGCGAGTCCGTGAGCGTGACGGTGTAGACCAGCGTCAGCACCGCGCCTTGGGGGATGAAATCGGCGAGATAGACCGGCAGATCGGCCAGCGACCAGTTGATGGTGCCGGTGCCGTCCCCGGTGCTGTCGGCGCCGGCCGCGATCGCGACGGACATCGCGCTCTGGAACGCCGCAAGCGGCCCCGGCGGCACGCTGCCATCAGGCAGAGTCGCACTGGTCAGCGCTACCGACACGGTATGGTTGTCGGTGAGGTCGACGTCGTTGAAATTCAGCGTGCCCGACGTCGGAACCTCGCTGGTGAGCGGGCCACCCGGCACGCTGGTGCCGCCCTCGAAGGTGATGATCGGGACATCGGTGGTGATCACCGGCTTGTCGTTGGTCCCGGTGATCGTGATGGCGATCGGGATGAACTTCGACTCGGGGCTTACTGCGAAATTGGTGTCGACGCGGACCATGTAGGTCAGGGTCACGGTTTCGCCGGCGGCGAGGAAGTCGAAGACGTGGTCCGGGATCGTGTAGGTCCAGACCGCCGAGCCGTTGTTGTTGTTGCCGGGATCCGGGGCCACGCTGATCTGGATCTGCGTCGCCGCAATGGCCTGTTTCTGGAGCGCCGTGAGCGAGCCGGTGACGTCGTGCTGGCCAGCGTCCTTGTAGACATAGTTCGGCGCTTCGGCGAGGCTGATGCTCACCGTCGGCCGGTCGCCGAGGTTTTGGTCGACGAATCGGATCAGGCCGGAGATCGTGTCGGCATCCGTCGCGCCGGTGGCGCCGGCCCGCTCGATCAACGCGAACGCCGTCTTCACATTGCCGCTGGCGTCGAAGCTCTGCGCAATCGGTTGGCCGGGGATACGCACGATCGGCGGCGGGGACGTGCTGGGCCCCTCCTGCCCTTGCGGATTGAGGTTGACGAAGGTCGCGATCGCGATCGGGCCGGAGCTCGACTTGAACACCACGTCCAGGCTCATCGGCGTGAGCGTATCGGTGAAGTTCGTGGTCAGCTTGGTGTTGGTGTTGTTGTCGGAGAACTTCAGCGTGAACACGTCGGTGATCAGCTTCTGCACGTCCGGCGACATCAGCGCATTCGTGATCGAGACGTTACCGCCGCTGATCTGGATCATCTGGCCGGCCTGGTTGACCGTCGCGATCGGCAACAGCGTGACCTTGTCGAACAGGATGTAGGAGCCGGTCGTGCCGTTCGGCTCGACCAGCACCTGGAAGCTCGCTTGCGGCTGCGGATCGCCGCCGCCGGCGGGAACGACGAAATTGATCTGGGTGAGCACCGCGGTGCCGCGGATGCCCATGGTGGCGACCGGGGTGTCGATCTTCATGTCGCCGTGCTTGGCGGTCTCGCCGGCGACGAAGGTGATGGTGCCGGCGACGAGGCTCAGCAACGACGAATTGCTCGACCCGTTGGGGTCGTAGACCATTTCGTTCAGCACCATCCGCGCATTCGAGGACAGGCCGAACACGGTGCCGTCGATGAAGGTGATGCCGAGGGTCGAATCGGAGCCGGTCGAAACCACGTCGCCCTTTTCGACGTTGTCGCCGTTGTTCAGGATGACCGAGACGCCGTTGCGGATCGCGGTCGCGCTGCCGACGAGCTTGGTGACGTGGCCGATGACCTGGGCCGCGGCTGCGCCGGGCGCGGCTTGCGCAACCTGGACATAGCCGGTGAGCGCGCTGACGATTTCGCCGGTGAGGTGGGCGCCATCGGGCGAGGCGAGCGCGGCGCGCTTGTCGCCCCGGAAATAATCGTGAACAACGAACTCGTGCCCCTCGTGGGACAACACGAGATCGAGGCCTGTGCGCTTGAACTCGCCGTTGAAGATCAGGTTGGGGTCGGGAACGACGAACGCGCCCTCGGGCACGTGACCATGCGCTTTCGCCGTAAAGGAATCGACATGGGCGTTTCCGGGCGAGTGGGAACCCTTGCCGTCCAAGGAAATCGCGCCGTCAAACTGGCCAGCGTAATTCAACCGGGCACCGTGAAAAGGGTTAAAATTTAAGTAAGTATCAACTGCCTATGCTTGCATAGCATTAGCAAGTCCTTAGCGATACCACCTATTGCTTGTGTGATTTCGCATCACTTGGCGTCAGAAGCCCCACGGCTTCGACTCCCGTAAGAGGAGAGGAAGTAATTCATCAAATATATTGAAGTCGAATTCGGCCGTCTTGCGCGCATTTCCAGTCATCCAAAGTACTCTGCTGTATAGTTGCGGGAACAGATACTTACGTCATCTTTGCTTCGCGGGGTCCCGTCACATCCTGTGGCAAATACGGGGTTAAATCTGTGACCTAACTAACAGAACCCCATGAAATTGGGGGTGTTAGCCATTGCGCGCAGATTCGGCCCTCCCACAACCTGTGTCTGCATTTGTCTCCGTTTGGAGGCGGCCGGACAGCTCCTAGCCGGCGAATCGTAAAATTTTACGCAATCCGGGCAGGCCCATTTCAGCCTGTTTCCCGGTTTTGCCGCCCCAGCCAGGCGCGTTAAGCAGACCAAAACGGCCCGTCTCCCATTATCTCCCCGAAAGCAACAAAGCCCGGCACGCCGAGGTCGAGGGGGACCCGGCGAAGCCAGGGAAGGGGATGTCAGATGGAGACCGCTGCTCGCTCGCGCGCCTGGCGCGCAATCCTTGTGCTGTGTGGATTGATCCTTTTCGGATCGGCCGCCGAGCTTCGCGCCGGCTCGCTGCTGTCGCCGGGAGCCGGCGTTCTCGTGCGCAAGTCCGCCGAGCCGTTCGGCGTGTTCGCCTTCGCCATTTCGTCCGGCAGCCTGCGGCAGAAATGGCTTGCGCTGAAGGACAGGCTCGACGACGACATGGTGCAGCTGACGCTGTGCGACGGCGACCGGGACAATTGCGCATCGCCTGCGGCCCTGAAGCTGCTCGCCATCGTCGACCAGGCCCGCGCTCGCGACGGCCGCGCCCGCCTCGGCGAGACCAACCGCGCCATCAACCTGGCCATCCGGGCCGCCAATGACGGCATCGACGACGTCTGGAGCTCGCCGCTTGCGACCTTCGCGAACGGCACCGGCGATTGCGAGGACTACGCCATCGCCAAGCTGGCCGCGCTGCGGCTCGTCGGAATTGCCGCCGAAGACCTTCGCATCGTCGTGGTGCGCGACCTCAGGGCCGGTGAAGATCATGCAGTCGCCGCGGCAAAGCTCGACGGCCACTGGCTGATGCTCGACAACCGCCGCATGGCGATGCTCGAGGACGAGGCTGCGCGGAGCTACCAGCCGCTGTTCGCGCTCGACCGGTCGGGCGTGCTGAAATATGTCGACGAGCCCGTACGATTCTCCATGGTCGCTGCCGAGGTCCGTTGACCGGTCCGGCGGACTCATAGCCCGGACATCACTTCAGACTTCCCCCACAAGGCCATTCCACCGCGCCATGCGTGACGCTAGCATGGCCGAGGCCGTGCCGGGGGACGAAAGAGAATGCGCATCACCTTGCTGTCTGTGCTTGCGCTACTGGCATTGCCGGCCGCCCCGGCCCTGGCGCAATCCGCGCCGTCCGACCGCTCCATCGCCGATCGGCTTCCGCTATTCACCAAGAACAATTGCCAGCAGATTCGCGACCCCGGCAACCAATTGTTCTGCGGTGATGCCACGCTCGCGGCCGCCGCCGAGAAGCTGAGCACGGCGATCGAGGCGCGGCTCGCCCGCCTGCCCGATCGCCTGCCTGCGATCGAGGAGAATGCGATCTGGATCCGCCAGCGCAATCTCAGCTGCGGCATCGTCGGGCAGAGTCCCGTCCGCGCCGACGATTTCGATCGGGTGAAGGCGTGCCTGCTCAAGGTGACCGAGGAGCGCGCCGCGATCGTGCGCGATGCCGACTTCGACTGCCTGGCGGCCAACACCACGGCGGGCGCGCTGATCTGCGCGGACCCATCGCTGGCGCTGGCGGAGACCGAGCTCAATGGCCAGGTGCTCGGCCTGATCGGCAAGCTGGACCCGACCGCGGCGCGCTTTGCCTTCGCCGAATTTGGCAGGTGGACCCGCGAGCGCGATCGCAAATGCAACCTGGTCGGCAAGGAGAACGTGCCGCTGCAGGAGCTCGAATCCGCGGAGGACTGTCTCGCCGATCATCTGAGGCGCAAGACCGAGGAAATCCGCGCGGCCAAGGGAGACCCAAGGAAGGCGTTCGGCCGGCAGGTCGCAGCCCGCCTCCCCGATACCGACGCGATCGACTTCTGCGCGGCGCGGATCCATGCGGCCAATTCCTGCGGCAATTTCCTGCGCATCAACCGCGTCTACGCGCTCGACAGCCAGGTGACCGAGCAGGAGGCGCAGGTCACGGGCGAAATCGAGATGGCCGTGCTGGCGCCCTTCACCATGTGCAGCAAGGTCGCGACCACCTGCACCGGCACATGCTGGGACGCACGGACGGGCCGTCCGCAGGCAGGCGCCGCCAACAACGGGCGCTCGGCGGAATCCTTCAACGTAACGCGCCGCCTGCGCATCCAACGGACCTTTGCTTTCGTGAAGGCCGCCGACGGCTGGCGCTGCCGGGAGGACGAGCTGGCCCCGGTGAATGCGGGGACGGCGGGCGGGGGATCGTAGCTTGTCTCTTCTCCCTCTCCCCGCTCTTCGCGGGGAGAGGCTTGGGGTGAGGGGCTGTCTCTGCGATCACGGTGAGAGTTGGACTCGCGAAGTGTCCCCCTCACCCGCATCGCATCTTCGATGCGACGCGGCCTCTCCCCGCACGCGGGGAGAGGCCAGAAGCATCAGAACATCAGATTGTCCTTCACCAGCACCCAGCGGCCGCCCTTGACCTGCTGCACCTGGGTGATGGTGTTGGCGAGGTGGTCGGTCTTGGAGAACTTGGTCGGCGGCGAGTTGAAGATGTCGAGGAACTTCTCGCCCGATTCCAGCGCATCGAGCATCTTCTGGCCCGTGAGATCCTTGCCCGCCTTCTGCGCATAGAAGGCGAAGGTCATCATCGCATTGTAGCCGATGATGGCCTGCGTGTTGGCGTCGGCGCCGAACATCTTCTTGTAGTTGACGAGCCAGTCCTTCACCTTGCCCTTGGCGGTGTCCTCATAGGGAATCTCGAAGCCGCTGGCGGCGTAGAGACCCTCGACGGCCTCCTTGCCCAGTGCAGGAACCTCCATCACGTTGGTGGGGGTGGCACCGAGGAAGGTGACGTCCCAGCCGAGCTTCTTGGCTTCGGACATCGCCCCGATGGTCTCGCGGAGCACGGTGCCGAGCACGACGAGGTCGCAGCCGTCGGACTTCATCTTGGCCACCTGCGCGCTGAAATCGGAGGCGCCGCGCTTGTAACTCGTGATCGAAGCCGGCTGCGCCTTCATGGCGGTGAGCTGCTGATTGAAGCCGTCGAGCACGTTCTTCCCGTACTCGTCGTCCTGATGCATGATGCAGGGCTTCTTGAAGCCCTTCCATTCCATCATGTATTTCAGCGCGGCCCGGGTGCTCTCGACGTAGGGCAGCAGATTGTTGAACTTCAGCCGCTCCTGCGGCTTGGCCGGGTCGAACTTGAAGGTGAACTCGGCCGCCGTCAGCGGGAACAGCTGCAGCACGCCGGCGTCGAACAGGATGTCCTGCGCGGCGAGCACGGTCGGCGATCCCATCGGTCCCACCATCGCGAAGATCTTGTCGCGCTCGATCAGCTTCTGCGAAGCCAGCACCGCCTTCTTCGGATCATAGCCGCTGTCCTCGACGACCAGGCGGATCTTGCGGCCGTTGACGCCGCCCGCCGCGTTGATCTCCTCGGCTGCCATCTTCATGCCGTTGGAGACCGGAACGCCCCATCCCTTGATCGGACCCGACAAGTCCTGATGGGTGCCGACGACGATCTCTGTTGCCGAGATGCCCTCGTTGGTGACCTTGGTCTGCGCCGCGGCCGGCAGACAGGTGAGCACCATTGCACTCACAGCAAGGCCGAACGCGCTGAACGATTTCGACATTGACGTCTCCTCTCCTAAAGGCCCGTGTTACGCGAAGGGCGGGGGCCGTCGCTCCTTCGCTTTCTCAGATGCGACTTTTTTTTTGCGCATGCCCCTTCTCGGAAACCGACTTTTCCGGGGCATGCGCATGCGTCATGCCACAGCGCGCTGGCGATACATCGCTTCGATCTCGGCGGCATAGCGCTTGTTCACGAAGCCGCGCTTCAGCTTCATGGTCGGCGTCAGCTCCTCGTCTTCCGGCGTGAGCTGGCGCTCGATCAGGTAGAACTTCTTGATGGTTTCGACGCGGGCAAAATTGCCGTTGACCTGCTCGATCTCGCGCCAGATCAAGTCCTGAATCTCCACTGCCCGGCACAGGCTGGCATAATTGGTGAAGGGAATGTCGTGGTCCTGGGCGAATTTCTCGACATTCTCCTGGTCGATCATCACGAGGCAGGTCAGATACGGCCGCTTGTCGCCGATCACGACGGCATCGGAGATGTAGGGCGAGAACTTGAGCTGATTCTCGATCTCGGACGGCGTGATGTTCTTGCCGCCGGAAGTGATGATGATGTCCTTCATCCGGTCGGTGATGCGGACGAAGCCTTCATTGTCGATGGTGCCGACGTCGCCGGTGTGCAGCCAGCCGCGTGAATCGATGGTCTCGGCGGTCTTCTCCGGCTGGTTCAAATAGCCCATGAACAGGAAGTCGCCCTTGATCAGGATCTCGCCCTCGGGCGACAGCGCGACCTCGCCCCAGGGCACCGCGGTGCCGACCGAGCCAAGCTTGATCCGCTCCGCCGGCATCATGGTGGCGACGCCGCAATTCTCGGTCTGGCCGTAGACCTCGTGCACGTCGATGCCGAGCGCGAGATACCAGCGGATCAGCTCCGGCGCGATCGGCGCTGCGCCTGTGAAGGCGATGCGGCAGCGGTCGAGCCCGATCATGCGGCGGATGTTGCGGAAGGCGATGCGATAGGCAAGACCATTGGCGATACGCAGCGACAGCGGCGGCGGCTTGCCCTCGAGCCTGTACTCGACCATGCGGTAGCCGATGCCGATGGCGCGGCGATAGACCCATTGCTGCAGCGGCGTCGCATCCTTCAGCGCGATGGTGATCGCTGAGTAGAATTTCTCCCAGATGCGCGGCACCGCGAGGAAGACGGTCGGCTGCACCTCGCGCAGATTGTCCGGTACTGTCTCCGGGCTCTCGGCGAAATTCATCACCGAGCCGAGCGCGACCGAGATGTAATAGCCGCCGATGCGCTCGGCGACGTGGCAGAGCGGCAGGAAGATCAGCCTGTCCTCGTCCTCTCGCGCCGGGATGAAGTCGTTGGCATGCCGCATCTGGTGGATGACGCTGCGGTTGGCGTGCATCGCGCCCTTGGGCGGGCCGGTCGTGCCGGACGTGTAGACGAGGATGGCGAGATCGCCGGGGCCGCGGCTGTCGATCATCTCCTGCCACAGCGCCTCGCGCCCGACCATGTGATTGCGGCCGAGCGCGCAAAATTCGTCGAGGGACATCACCATGTCGTCGGAGAAGCCGCTGAGACCCTCCATGTCGAACACGATGATCTTCTGCAAGGACGGGCAGCGCGCCCGGCAGGCGAGAATCTTGTCGAGTTGCTCCTCGTCCTCGGCGAAGATGACTTTCGTCCCGGAATCGTTGACGAGGTATTCGACCTGGGACGAGGAATCGGTCGGGTAGATGCCCGAGGAGACGCCGCCGGCGCACAGGATGCCCATGTCGGCATGGACCCATTCCGGAACGGCGTTGGCGATGATGGAGGCGACCTCGCCGGGCCTGAAGCCGATCGCATGAAGCGCGTAGGCGATCTCCTTCGAGATTTCCAGCCATTGGCGCCAGCTCGTCGGCTGCCAGATGCCGAACTTCTTCTCGCGGATAGCCGGCCGATCGCCCCGCGTCTCCGCAGCGCGCAAAAAGCTCTTTGCGATCGTATCAGCGACCGTCAGCACCGCCGTTCCGGCCATGCGCGTCTCCTCCTTGTCGCTCTGCCCTCCGCTGCCTGCCTTGCCGGCGGTCTTTGCTTGCGGGCAATCCCATCTTACTGCCGGCGCTTCCTCACCGCCACGTCTTCTTCTTCTTCCAACGCCGCTCGCCTCGCGCGCCGGCTTCCTTGGCGCCAAGGTAGAACTCCTGGATGTCCTGGGAATGCATCAAGCGGTCGCAGCTGTCGTTCATGACGATGCGGCCGATCTCCAGCACGTAGCCGTAATGCGCCGTCTCCAGCGCCACCTTGGCATTCTGCTCGACCAGCAGGATCGACATGCCCTGCTCCTCGTTGACCCGGCGGATGATGGTGAAGATCTCCTTCACCAGCAGCGGCGACAGGCCGAGCGAGGGCTCGTCGAGCAAGAGCAGCGTCGGCCGGTTCATCAGGGCGCGCCCGATCGCGAGCATCTGCTGCTCACCGCCGGAGAGCTGGCCGGCCGGCTGGTTGATGCGCTCCTTCAGGCGCGGGAAATAGCCGTAGACGCGCTCCAGGTCCTCCGCCACGCCGTCACGGTCCTTGCGCGGATAGGCGCCCATCATCAGGTTCTCGCGCACCGACAGGAACGGGAACACCTCCCTCCCCTCCGGCACATGGCTGAGGCCAAGCCGGACGATCCGGTCCGCCTCCATGCGCTGGATCGGCTTGCCCAGGAATTCGATCGAACCCTTCTGCGGGTCGAGAATGCCGGAGATCGTCTTCAACACGGTGGTCTTGCCGGCGCCGTTCGCCCCCAACAGCGTGACGATGCGGCCGCGCGGCACCTCCAGCGAGATGCCGCGGATCGCCATGATCGGTCCGTAATAGCTCTCGATGTTGGAGAGCTTGAGGATGATATCGGGTGTCGCCGCAGCATCCATGCGTCAGGCTCCCAGATACGCGGCGACGACGTCGGGGTGCTGCTGCACTTCGGCGGGCGAGCCCATCGCCAGCACCCTGCCGTAGTTCAGCGCGATGACCCGGTCGGAGACGCGATTGACCAGCGACATGTCGTGCTCGACCATCAGCACGGTGATGCCGAGCTCGCTCTTCATGTCGCGGATCCAGAACGACATGTCGTCGGTCTCCTCGACGTTGAGGCCGGAGGACGGCTCGTCGAGCAGGATCAGCTTCGGTTCCGAGCACAGGGCGCGCGCCAGCTCGATCACCTTGCGCACGCCGTAAGGCAGGCCGGAGATCAGCTTGTCGCGATAGGGTTCGAGATCGAGGAATTCGATGACCTGCTCGACCCTGCGGCGGTGCACCTTCTCGTTGGCCCGCACGCTCGGCAGGAACAGCAGCTCCTGCCAGAGCTGCGTGGTCGAGTGCCGATGGCGGCCGACCAGAAGGTTGGAGAGCACCGTCGCATTCTCGAACAGCTCGATGTTCTGGAAGGTCCGGGCGATGCCGAGCTTGGCGATGTCGTAGGGCGCCTCTTCCGTGATGTCCTGGTCCTCGAAGAAGATCCGGCCCGACGTCGGCCGGTAGATCCGCGAGATCAGGTTGAAGATCGAGCTCTTGCCCGCCCCATTCGGCCCGATGATCGACAGGATCTCGCCCTTCTCGAGCGCGAAGGACACCGCATCGACGGCCTTGAGGCCCCCGAAATGCAGCGACAGGTTCTCGGCGCGGAAATAGCTCATCGGTTGCGCTCCGACTTCACGTAGATCTTCTGCCGCTTGAAGGTGGCGCGCTTGTAGAGCGGGAATAGCTGGAAGAAGAGCTTGATCTTCAGCCAGCGGCCGTAAAGGCCGAGCGGCTCGAACAGCACGAACAGCACGATGATGATGCCGTAGATCGCGCCCTTCAGGCCGTTGAGCGAGGCGAACGCCGCGACCTTCGACTGAATATCTCCCGCGGTGGCCGGGCCGGCGCCGAAGGCCGCCGCGATCCCGGCGATCACGCCGGGCATGTCGTCCTTGAGGTAAGTCAGGAACGGATCGATCATCACGATGAAGATCGCGCCCAGCACCGCGCCGTGCAGGCTGAAGGCGCCGCCGATCAGGATCACGATGATGAACTCGATCGAGAGCTGCAGCGTGAACATTTCCGGCGAGATGAAGGAGAGCTTGTGGGCGAACAGCACGCCGGCAAAGCCCGTGATCGCCGCCGAGATCGCAAAGGACTTCACCTTGTAGAGTGCGACATTGACGCCCATGCTGCGCGCCGCGGTCTCGCTGTCGCGGATCGCGACGAAGGCGCGTCCGGTCGGCGAGCGCAGCAGGTTGAGCGCGCCGACGATGGTCAGCACCAGGACGGCAAGACAGAGATAATAGAAGGTCGGGCTGTCGCGCGGCACCGTGACGCCGAGCAGCGACAGCGTCTTGACCCGCATGCCCTCGTTGCCGTGGGTCACGCTCTCCCAGCGCGCCAGGATCTCCTCGACGATCAGGGCAAAGGAGATGGTGGCGATGACGAGGTAGATGCCGGTGAGGCGCAGGGCGGGAAAGCCGACCATCGCGCCGATGATGCCGGTCAGGCCGCCGGCGACCAGGAAGTACACCGGGAACGGCACGTTGTATTTCTGCAAATATGCGGCGGTGTAGGCCCCGATGGCGAGGAACGCAGCGTGGCCGAGCGAGGCCTGGCCGGTGAAGCCGGTCAGGATCAGAAGCGCGACGCCGACGATCGCATAGATGCAGACGAACACCAGCTGGCTCATCAGATAGCTGGAGAGCACATAGGGCGCGATCAGCAGCAGCGCGAGCAGGATGCTGTACGAGACCCAATAGCCCGAATGCGGGAAAAGCTTGATGTCGTCCTCGTAATCGGTCTTGAACAGGAAGCGCATGGCGTTCAGACCTTCTTGCGGACGTGGTGGCCGAACAGGCCTTCAGGCTTCAGGAGCAGCACGGCGAGCAGCACGAGATAGGGCGCGACATCCTTCCAGCCTTCGGGCAGGTAGAAGCCGGCCATGCTCTCGATCACGCCAATCAGGACGCCGCCGACCACCGCACCCGGGATCGAGCCGAAGCCGCCGAGCACCGCGGCCGGGAACGCCTTGAGGCCGAGCACGAGGCCGACATTGGAATGGATGAACGTGATCGGCGCCAGCAGCACGCCGGCGCAGGTCGCCACCGCCGCGCTGATCGCCCAGACGATCGACACCACCCGCTTGACCGGAATGCCCATGTAATATGCGGCGAGCATGTTCTCGGAGCTGGCCCGCATGGCGGTGCCGAGCGTGGTCTTGTTGAAGAACAGCCACAACAGCGTGCACAGGATCATCGTCGCCGCGATCACCGACAGCTTGTCGTAGGCGAGCACCAGCGAGCCGATCCGCAGCACGCCCTGGCTGAACGGGGTCTCGATCTTCAGATCGTCGGTGCCCCAGATCATGCCGGCGATCGAGCGCAGGAAAAAGCCGAGGCCGATGGTCGCCATGATGATGGAGAACTGTGGATAGCCGAGGATCGGCCGCACCACCACGCGCTCCGCCAGCATGCCGAACAGCGCCATCGCGGCCACCGCACCGGCAAAGCCGATCCAGTAGTTCAGACCCATCATGCCGATGAAGGTGAAAGCGAAGAAGCCGCCGAGCATCATCAGATCGCCCTGGGCGAAATTGACGACCTCGGTGGCCTTGTAGACGAGCACGAAGCCGAGCGCGATCAGCCCGTAGACGCAGCCGAGCGCAACACCGCTGACCAGCTGCTGAACGAAATCCAGCATTGACGCGCATCCTCCCGATGCAACCGGCAGCTCTTCCCGACCGCCGTGCCGCATCTTGTGTCCAGTCGCTACGCAGTCGTTTCGCTGCGTTAGCGCCATTTGTCCGGAACCAATTCAGCCTGAACCGCCCGGCGCTGTCAACAAACGGTGACTTGTCGGTGTGACTTGCCTTTAGTCCAATCCGGATGACGGAATTTGCTGCAGCGCGATTCACCGTGCCGAAACATCTTCGGATCATGCTCGGAAGCGATGCAAAACCGGATGGTGTGGCCGTCATGAAGCCGGACAGCTCGGCGCTCGAAGTCATGGGGTTAATGAAGCGTTTTGACCGTCTGGCGGTCGACAGCCTCGATCTGACCGTCCACGCTGGCGAATTCTATGCGCTGGTCGGCCCCAACGGCGCCGGCAAGACCACGACTTTGCGCATGGTTGCAGGCCTGCTGCGCCCCGATGCCGGCAGCGTCTCGATCTTCGGCATCGATGCGCTCCAGGAGCCCGTGGCCGCCAAGCAGGTAATGGCGTGGGTCTCCGACGAGCCGATGATCTACGACAAGCTGACCCCGCTCGAATATCTCGAATTCGTTGCCGGCCTCTGGGGCATCGCGCCGCCGGTCTCCGAACCGATCGCGCAGGACCTGCTCTCCTCGCTCGGCCTCGCGCCGCACCGGCACGAGCGCTGCGAGGGGTTCTCGAAGGGCATGCGTCAGAAGGTGGCGCTGGCCGGCGCGCTGGTGCACGATCCCCGCCTCATCATCCTCGACGAGCCGCTGACGGGGCTCGATGCGGTCTCGGCCCGGCATGTGAAAGGCCTGCTCAGCGAGCGTGTCCGGGCCGGTTGCACCGTCATCATGACCACGCATATTCTCGAGGTGGCCGAGCGCATGGCCGACCGCATCGGTGTGATCGCTTCGGGCCGCCTCGTCGCCGAAGGCACGCTGACCGAATTGCGCCAACAGAACGGCGATGCCGACACCAGTCTGGAGGATCTCTTCATTGCGCTGGTGACGCTGCCGGAAGCCGCATGAGCTCGGCGACCGCGCTCTCCTGGTTCGCCCGCCACGAGCTCCGGCTCGCCTGGCGCGAATGGTTCGCCATGATGACCGGCGGACGGCGCAAGCGGACGCGCGCCGCAATCATCGGCCTGGTCTGCTTCGCCGCGCTGCTGCACCTGCCGGCCTGGGCGGTGATCGGCCGTTTCGCCGATCTGCAGCTGCCGCTCGACAAATCCTCGCTGATCGTGATCTCGGCGACGATCTTTCTCGCCTGGACCTTGATGTTGTCGCAGGCGATCGAATCGGTGACGCGGGTGTTTTACGCCCGTGCCGATCTCGACCTGATCATGTCCTCGCCGGCGCGGCTCGCCAATCTGTTCTCGGTCCGCATCGCCGCCATCGCGCTGACCGTCACCGCGATGGCGCTGCTGTTCTCGACGCCCTTCATCGACGTGCTCGTGATCGGCGGCGGCGCGCGCTGGCTCGCGGCGTTCGGGGGCGTCGTCGCCATGGGCCTGTCGGCCGCGGCGATCGCGATCGCCGTCACCATCCTGCTGTTTCGCCTGATCGGCCCGGCGCGGACGCGCCTGATTGCCCAGATCCTCGCCGCGATCATCGGCGCCGGCTTCGTGATCGCGCTTCAGGTCGCCGCGATCATGTCCTACGGCACGCTGTCGCGCTTCACCATTCTGACCTCCGGCACCTTGGCCACCTACGCCCCCGATGTCGACAGCATCTGGTGGTGGCCGGCGCGGGCCGTGATGGGTGACACCGAGGCCCTGCTGCTGCTCCTGGCGCTCGCTCTGGTGCTGCTTGGAAGCGTCATGGCGGTCTTCTCGCACCGCTTTGCCGACACGGCGATCGACGCCGCGGCCTACAGCACCTCCGGCGGCAGGCGTGCGAGGGAGCGGCCGTTCCGCAGCGGCTCGCGGCAACAGGCGCTGCGGCGCAAGGAATTCTCGCTGCTCTGGCGCGATCCCTGGCTGATTTCGCAGACCCTGATGCAGCTGCTCTATCTGGTGCCGCCGGCCTTGCTGCTCTGGCGCAATTTTGGCGATAGCTCGGCGGCGCTGACGCTGATCACGCCCGTCATCGTGATGGCAGCCGGGCAGCTCGCCGGCGGACTTGCCTGGCTGACCATCTCGGGCGAGGACGCGCCCGACCTGGTCGCGACGGCGCCGTTGACGCCATCCAGCCTCATCCGCGCTAAGATCGAGGTGGTGCTGATCGCGATCGCCGTCATCTTCTGCCCGCTGGTCGCGGCACTGGCTTTCGCCTCGCCCTATCAGGCCGCGATCAGTGCCGGCGCGGTCATCGTCAGCGCGGCCTCCGCGACCGCGATCCAGCTCTGGTTCCGGGTGCAGGCCCGCCGCAGCCAGTTCCGGCGCCGCCAGACCTCGTCGCGGCTGGCGACCATTGCCGAAGCCTTCTCCTCGATCGGCTGGGCCGCGACGGCAGCGCTGCTGCTCGCGCTCCCTGTCGCGGGCCTCATCAGCGGCCTTATCACCGCGGGCCTCGTTGCAGTCACCTGGAAGTTCAGCCCAAGGCGGGACTAGGATGAGGGGGCGACCGGTGCGACACTGACGCGCTGTTGATCGCCAGCTGTTGGCGCGGCTCGGCATTGCACGCTACACTTTGTCCTGGGCGTCATCGGGGACGGATTCATGTGGCGACTTGTTTCGGCGGCTTTGGCGCTGTTCGGCGCAGCTCTCTCACCTGCCCTCGCCCAGCAGCCCCAGCGCAGCGAGTGCCTGGCGATGGCGAACGCCGCGCCCCGTGCGATGCCGGTCGCGTTCCGGCAGGCGGCGGCTGCGGCCGAGGTCGAGATCAGCTATGCCGGCCATTCCACCTATTACATCGACACGCCCGGCGGCTTGCGCATCGCGACCGATTACAGCGGCGCCTATCAGGTGGGACGGCTGCCCGACGTCGCCACCATGAACCGCGCCCATAGCACCCACTACACTCTTTTCCCCGACAGGCGCATTCCCCACGTGCTGCATGGCTGGAGCGAGGACGGCAAGCCGGCGATCGTATCGGAACGCATCGGCGATGCCTTCATCCGAAATGTCACGACCGACATCCGCCGTTATTTCGGCGACGATGCCGGCTCCGACATGATCCGCGACGGCAATTCGATCTTCATCTTCGAGGTCGCGGGCCTCTGCATCGGCCATCTCGGCCACCTCCATCACAAGCTCGACGACAGCCATTTCGCCCAGATCGGGCGGCTCGATATCGTGATGGTGCCGATCGACGGCACCTACACCATGTCGCTGGACGGCATCTCCGAGATCACCAGGCGGTTGCGGGCCTCGGTGGTGCTGCCGATGCACCGCTTCGCGACCCCGCTCGACGACTTCATGCGCCGGATCGGCCAGCATTTCGAGATCGACCGGCACTCCGGGCGGTCCTTCCGGATGTCGCGGGATGCGCTGCCGTCGAAGCCGACGGTGATCATCCTCGACGGGGTCTGAGACGCAATTTTCTCCAAGCCGGCCGCCGGCCGGTCGTGTTGATCTGCCTGCAACAGGAGAGCGACATGACCGACTTTGCCAGACTCTTGCACGCGGACGGACCGAACCCCGAGCATGCGGCGGCACTTCAGCTCTATGGCCGCTTCGTCGGCGACTGGGATGCCGAGATCACCGCCCATGGATTCGATGGCACGAAACACACCGCCCCCGGCGAGATTCATTTCGGCTGGGTGCTGGAGGGCCGTGCCGTCCAGGACGTCTGGATGATACCCCGGCCGACGGGCGCGCCGGCCTTCCCGATCGCCGGCAATTGGTATGGCACAACGCTGCGCGTTTACGATCCAACCATCGATGCGTGGCGGATCTCCTGGTTCGATCCCGCCCGCAGCATCTTCCGTCACCAGATCGGGCGTCGGCGCGGCGAGGACATCGTGCAGGAAGGTACGACCGAAGCCGGCGAACTGACGCGGTGGAGCTTCACGGAGATCAGCCAGGACTCCTTCCATTGGCTCGGCGAAACCAAGCCCGCAGCGGCGCAGGATTGGCGGCTGATGGTGGAAGTCAAAGCACGACGGCGCTGGCCCTAGGCATCGGCCGGCCGAGATATCGAAACGAGAAGAGGGACCGGGATGTCGTTCCCGGCCTCTCTTCGTCGTGGCCGCTGGGAAGCGTCCTTGAAACTCTTTGTCCCGTCAGCCGGCACCCATCAGCGAAGCCGGACGGGGCGCGCCGGTGGAGACGAACATCTTCTTCAGCTTGTTGATGACGCGGACCAGGAAGCCGATCATCACAGGATTGGTCTTGCGGCAGAAGGCGATCTTCTTGACGTGGCCTTCCACGTGCCATTTGGCATGCGCGCCGTTGCGGAAGAAGATGACGTCGCCGGGGCCGTAGCGCTTGGGCGGCATGCCGTCGCTTTCGAGCACGATCGATCCTTCCATGATCATGATCGTCTCGTCGATGTCGTAGTACCAGTTGAAGCGCCCTTCGGTGCACTGCCAGATGATGGTCTGGGCGGTGCGATCTTCGCTGGTGGACAGGACGCGCGAGCGCGCGACCGGATTACCCTCGATGATCCAGGACGGCTCGATCGGGCTCGGCTCGAGGTCCACATTGAAACTGCCGACTTCAATCAATGCCATTTGCTTCCTCGGAAATGATATTTTGCGGCCGGCTCCGGCCGGGAGTGCTCGAAAGATGCACGGACGCTAATCGCCCGTTTCTAATTCTTTCTTACATCGATTTCGAGAATCAGCCGGAAGCAACACGTGCAGACGGTTAACGTCGTAATTCCCTTGCAAATCCGCGGACATGACCGGGTCCGTCCCGGGTGCGACAAAGTGCGCGCCGGCACCGGAACGGAGCCGCAACAATGCCGTTGCGGCCGCGCTCGGCCGCTCGTCAGCGATCAAACAGAGTGATCCAGACTACTTCGCCCACTCGCCCTTGCGGAACACCGGCACCTTGCTGCCATCGGGCAGGATGCCGTCGATATCGGTCTCGGCGGAGCCGATCATCCAGTCGATATGGATCAGGCTCTGGTTGCCGCCTTGCGCCGCGATCTGCTGCGGGGTGAGCTGCGCGCCATTGACGAAGCATTTCGAATAGCATTGGCCGAGCGCGATGTGAGACGCCGCGTTCTCGTCGAACAGCGTGTTGTAGAACAACAGCCCGCTCTGCGAGATCGGCGAGGAATGCGGCACCAGCGCCACTTCGCCGAGACGGCGGGCGCCCTCGTCGGTGTCGAGCACCTTGTTCAGCACCTCCGCGCCGCGCGAGGCCTTTGCGTCCACGATCTTGCCGTCCTCGAAGCGCACCGCGATGTTGTCGATCAGCGTGCCCTGATAGGACAGCGGCTTCGAGCTCACGACATGGCCGTAGACGCGGCGGCAATGCGGCGTGGTGAAGACCTCTTCGGTCGGGATGTTGGCGTTGCAGCTGATGCCGTTCTTGGAGAGCGAGGCACCGCCTTCCCATTCGTGGCCGTCGGCCAGGCCGATGGTGAGGTCGGTGCCCGGTCCCGAATATTGCAGGGCGCGAAAGCGCTGGCCGTTGAGCCAGTTGGTCCGCTCGCGCAGCACCGCATTGTGGCTGGCCCAATTGGCCATCGCATCCTCGCGATCGACGCGGGACGCCGCGAAAATGGCATCCGCGAGCTTGCCGACCGCGACCTCCTCGGGATCGTTGGGGAAGACCTGCTTGGCCCAGGACGGGCTCGGATAGGCGATGATGTTCCAGTTGGTGTCGAAATTGACGATCTTCTCCAGCGCGGGCTGGTACGCCATCGAATTCGCCTTGCTCGCGCGCGCCACCTTGGACGGATCCTCGCCCGACAGCAGCATCGGGTTGTCGCCGACGATGGCGAGCCGCGCGGTGTTCTCCGAGAACGCCTTGGCCATGCCCTCATAGAGCCAGCCGGCGGCACGATCGAAACTGCTGTCATGGCCGTGGCGATAGCGCGCCAGCGTCATCTCCTCGTCCGACAGGATCGGCGTCACGATACCGGCGCCGGCCTTGTAGGCATGCACGGCGATCCGCCGCACCAGCGGCAGCGCGATCGCGGGCGCGGTCAGCAGCAGATCCTGTCCCGGCCGCAAGCCCAGGCCCACCTTCACCGCCACCTCGGCCAGCCGGTCGAGCTTCGCGGGATCGATGGGAGCGTTGGAATTGCGGTGATCAGTCATGCCGGGCCCTCTGCCGAAAGTCTCTGGTTCAATCTAAGCCTAGCACCGCAAGGCGCAAGTGCGCGAGCACCTTGCGACACGGGGAAGATACGCAGTTTCACGCATATTGGTTTTCAACGCGTTGCCGATTTCAGCACCCGGTCAACCATGGCAGGCGCGAGTCCGAGGTAATTTTTCGGTGAGGTGAGCGCCTCGATTGTGACACGGTCGATGCGGCTCGAGACGCGGGAGTCGGAGGACAGCGCATCCGCCAGGCTCAAGCCTTTGTCGTTGGCGAGCCGGCAAGCGTCATAAACTACGTCATGGGCCTCCTGCCGGCCGAGCTGCGGCGCGAGCCCCATCATGACCGCTTCGGCCACGATCAGGCCGCGGCTGATCGCGAGATTGTCGTTCATCTTCGCCTCGTCCACCATGAGGCCCGCAAGTGCAAACTTCGCCTGATGCAGCGCGCCGGCGGTCAGCACGAAGCTCTCGGGGATGGCCATCCATTCGGCGTGCCAGGGACCCGTGGCGCGCTCGAAATCCTGCACCATGGCGTCGAGCATCAGGCCGGCGTGCTGGCGCACCGCCTTGGACGCCGCCAGCATCAGTTCCGACGAGATCGGATTGCGCTTCTGCGGCATGGTCGAGGAGGCGCCGCGCCCCTTGACGAAGGGCTCGTAGACTTCGCCGAACTCGGTCGAGGCCATGATCATGATGTCGAGCGCGATCTTGCCGAGCGAGCCGGTGACGAGCGCAAGGAAGTTCACCGCCTCGGCAAAGCCGTCGCGCGCGACGTGCCAGGTCGAGACGGGAACGCCGAGCTTCAGCTCGGCGCAGAGCGCCTCCTGCACCTCGAATCCCTTCTCGCCCAGTGAGGCCAGCGTCCCGGCGGCGCCGGCGAACTGACCGACCAGCACGCGCGGCTTCAGCTCCGCCAGCCGCTCGGCGTGGCGATCGAACATGGCGAGCCAGATCGCGGTCTTGTAGCCGAAGGTCACCGGCAGCGCCTGTTGAAGGTGGGTGCGGCCGGCCATCGGCGTATCGCGGTGGCGTCCTCGAGAGGTTCGCCAGGATGCCGCGGAGCTCGTCGATGTCGCGCGCCACGATCTCGAGCGCAGCGCGGAGCTGCAGCACCACGGCGGTATCCATGATGTCCTGGGTGGTCGCGCCCCAATGCACGTAGCGGCCGGCCTCGCCGCATTGCTTCACAATCTGATGCACCAGGGGGAGGATCGGATAGCCGACGATGTCGGTCTCCTGCCTGAGCAGATCGAAATCCAGCGCGGCGACGTCGGTCCGCGCCGCGATCGCCTCGGCCGCCTGCTGCGGGATCACGCCGCACCTGGCTTCCGCCTTCGCCAGCGCCACCTCGACCTCGGCATAGCGCGCGACCAGCCCGACGTCGGAGAACACCTCGCGCATCTCAGGCGTGCCGAAGGCGTCGCGGAACAGCATGGAATCGAGCACGGTGGTGGAAGCGCTGAAGGCGGGCATGGGTGTTTCTTCGTGGTTGGCGTCTTGTATGGCGGCAGCTTACGCAGCTTGCTCGACAGGGCAATCGACATTCGCTGTTCACCACATCTTCGATGCCGTATGATTTGCCGCGGCAGATGTTCTGCCCCGCCCTCCGCTCCGTGATCTGCGGCTTCCGCTGCGCTTCAGCACGTCAGGACGACAGACCGACAGTCCGATCCAACCGCAACATTCCAGCGACGGTTGTATTCCCTCCGAAAACCGCATGACTGCCATCACGCGATAGCGATGAACCAAGAGCGCCAGTCGGCAGACTCACGTTTTTCGACCCAAATTTCATTTTTGTCATTTTGCCTGCTCATTTCGTCACGAGGCTCGAGTTTCCACGTGCAGTTCTTGTTCCGGGACCATCTTCTCGATACCGACCGGCGCGAGCTGAGCCGCGAGCAGGTTCCCATTGCCGTGGAGCCGCAGGTTTTCGACCTCGTCGTCCACCTCATGCAGAACCGCGACCGGGTGGTCAGCAAGGACGAGCTGATCGACAAGATCTGGCACGGGCGCAGCGTCTCCGAATCCACCCTGACCAGCCGGATCAACGCCGCACGCAAGGCGATCGGCGACAGCGGCGCGAGCCAGGCGCTGATCCGCACCATCGCCCGCAAGGGTTTCCGCTTCGTCGGCGACGTCGAGGCCAAGAATGGCGCGGTGAGCGGCGCGATCGCGCCGGACCCTGGCCGCGCCGCCGGGGTGCCGCGCGCTGCGCTGGCGCTTCCCGAGCGGCCCGCGATCGCCGTGCTGCCCTTCACCAATATGAGCGGCGAGGCCGGACAGGATTATTTCTCCGACGGCATCAGCGAGGACATCATCACCGCGCTGTCGAAGCTGCGCTGGTTCTTCGTCATCGCGCGCAACTCATCCTTCGTCTACAAGGGCCGCGCCGTGCATATCCGCGAGGTCGCGCGCGAGCTCGGGGTGCGCTACGTGGTCGAAGGTAGCGTCCGGCGCAGCGGCGAGCGGGTGCGCATCTCGGCCCAGCTCAACGACGTCTCGACCGGCAGTCATCTCTGGGCCGAGCGCTACGATCGCGAGCTCGCCGACATCTTCGCCGTGCAGGACGAGATCACCGAGGCGATCGTCGCCGCGATCGAGCCGCAGCTCTATGCCGCCGAGAGCTTTCGCGCCGAGCAGAAGCCGCCCGGCAGTCTCGACGCCTGGGATCTCGTGATGCGGGCATTGTCGCACCATTGGCGTATCACCCGCGAGGACAACGCCGCTGCGCAAGCGCTGCTCGAACAGGCCGTCGCGATCGATCCCGCCTATGGCAAGGCGCTGGGCCTGCTCGCGACCAGTCACATCTTCGGCGCGCATATGGGCTGGGCCGACATGGAAGCTACGATTCCCATCGCTGAGCGCTCGGCGCTCGCGGCGGTGGAGGCCGACCGCGAAGACGCCTGGGCCCATCACGGCCTCGCCTACACCTATCTGTTCCGGCGCCGCTTCGATGACGCGCTGGCCGAGTTCGAGCTGGCGCTGCAGCTCAACCCGAATTTCGCGATGGCGCACGCCTTTACGGCGTGACGCTGTGCTATGCCGGCCGATGGCAGGACGGCGACGCCGCCGCGCGCCGCGCGCTGCGGCTCAGTCCGCGCGATCCACTCGCGGCGATCTATTGCGGGGTTGCGGCCTATGCCCGGTTCGTCGGCCGCGACTACGAGGGTGCCGTGCAGATGTCGCGGGAATCGCTGCGGCAACGCGGCGATTTCGTCGGTGCGCACCGCGTGCTGACGGCTGCCGCCGGGATGTCGGGAGATCCAACGCTCGCAGCGTCCGCCCTGGACGGTCTACGCCGCGCTCAACCGGCGGTCTCGCTCGCCTGGATCACGCGCGAGCTGCCGATGCTGCGGGACGAGGATCGGGCGCATTACCTGGAAGGATTGCAGCGCGCGGGAATGACGTGACAGCGGCTCGACAAATGATGCCCTAATCGTCGTCAGGCCCGAACAGCCTGATCTGCGGGATGCCGCCGCGCGGCCGGCCGGCATAATCGCGCGCATCGGAATCTTCGCGGATGTTGCGCGCGACGTCGTCCCAATCGGTGCGGTCGCGCATGCCGCGCTGCTCGCGTCCCTCATAGTAGTGGCGGCGCTCGGACCAGCGTTCGCGACGCTCGATGCGGCGCCGCTCGGACGCAGCGCGCCTCACGTCGGAATCCCTCGCCTTGGCATAGGCGTTGTCAGGTGAAGAGGCCGGATCGACTGACGCTTGCTGCTCGCCGGGCTTTGCGGCTCTCGGTGACGATGCGACCGCTGGCTTGGACTGTTCCTTGGACTGTTCCTTGGGCGGCTCAACCGCGGCCGCCTGCGAGGGTGGCGGTGCCGGCGGTTCGGCATTGGCCTGAGCGGGCTGCGCGTCCGGCTTTGCGGCTTCAGACTTTGCGGCTTCAGACTTGGCTTCGGCCTGCGCCGGCGCGGCGATCATGGCGCCGAAGGCTTGCGAGCCGGTGAGATAATTGACGCGTTCGGAGGGTGCGTTTGTCGCCACCGGCGCGCCGGCGGATTCGGCGCGCTGCGCCATCTTGCTGGTGTCCGGGCCCTGTTTGGACGCGACCGGATTCATGATGTTGCCGGCCACGATCCCGCCGCCCAAACCAATGGCGATCGCTGCAACGATGGTTCCGGCACCGACGAAATAGGCTGTCGAGGCGCGCATTGATCCACTCCCTCTTTGGAGCGAGCAACGCGCGTTGATTGCCGGATGTTCCTGGTGTGAAGGCAGTTCCGAAAGGAACTTGAGCGTCAGATCTGCTGTGCGACCTTCTCGAGGCCGATGATGCGGGCGAGCTTGCGCACTTCTTCTTTCTGGTCGTCACGCAACTGGAACAGCAGCGGCATCGCCGCCGACTTCAACTGCTGCACCTCGTCGCAATTCGGATCGATCGGCACGCCCGGCGCATGCGGATTGGAGAGCTTGTTGGCCGAGATCTTGCGGACGACATTGCGCAGCGCGGTCTCGACCGAGGGCCAGTAATATTCCTGCGACGACGACAGCTTCAGGCGGTCCCTGATGCCCGCGATCTGCATGTCGGACAGCAGCGTATAATTCTTCTGCGGCTGCGGCTTGGCCACCACCTTCGGCTTGGCGGGGACTTCGACCGCGGGAACCTCCGCCGCGGCGGGCGCCTCGGACACCGCCGGCTTGGGCATCGGGAAATCGGAGGGTGTTGCAGCAGCGAAGGCCTGGCGCAGCGGCTCGGTCAGCAAGGGTGCTTGCGAGAGCCTGTCGGCGGGCACCTGGACCGGCTCGATCGCGGCCGATGCCAAGGCGAGGGTCGGGACCAGACGGTCGGCCTTGGCGGCGCGGTTGGTTGCGAGCGGCTTGGGCGGAGGCGTCTGGGCGATCATGTCTTCGCTGACGCTGGGGACGCTGTCGCGGCCGAGAATGGCGGTGGTGGCGGCGCCGAGGACGAGGAAGCAGGTCAGCACAACGATGGTGATGGCTTTGGACAAACGTCTCTCCGGGAACCGACGCTTCACGAGTTTGTTAACGATGCCCGGGAAAAGGGCACGAATTATGGCTTGAGTGCGCCTTCGTTGCGACAATCAGCATGTCTGCAGCGACATTTTGCGTAAAAGGCAAAGGAAATCAGGCAGCTGCGGCCAGATCATAGGCGTCCTGGATGTCCGCGACGATCTCCGAGGCCTCCCAGACCGCGCGCGGCTCGACCGATTGCAGCGCCACCGTCCAATTGCCGCCCCGGCGGGTGCGGGGGACGCTGACGATGTCGAAGCGGACGTTGCGGCACAGCGGGTGGCGGGCCAGGGCATGAGCGACGCGGACGCGGATTTCGTCCAGCGAAGCCGCCGTTTTGCAATTGAGATAATCGAAGTCCATCGCCTGTCCCTCTCGGTCCTGATTGGCGGCCGTGAGAGGATTCTTGGCGGGCGATGGTTAATCTGCCGTTAAGTGGGCGGGCGGAAGAGCGCGGGATTAACCGTGATCGGGACGAGCGGAGCCGCAATTCTACGGAGAGCGTCTCGCCCTCGCCTCACGATATTCGGCGACCGTCCGCGCAACGAGATCGTCTACCGCAAGCACGTCGGTGACGCCCGAGGTGGAATGCCCGCCGCTCCAGATGTCGCGCCAGCGCTTCGGACGGCTCTCGCGCGCAGCAACGTCGATATCCGTAGCGATGTCGATCGGCCCGCGCGCCGGCAGATCGTCGGGATCAAGCCCGGCGGCCACGATCGACGGCCTCAACATGCTGGTCTGCAGGCCCGTGAACGCGGACGTCAGCAGGATGTCGTCGGCGCTGCTGTCGACCAGCATGCTCTTGTGGCGGTCATCCGCCATGCTTTCGCGCGTCGCGATGAACTTGGTGCCCATATAGGCGAGATCGCAGCCGAGCACTTCGGCCGCATACAGCGCGCGGCCGTCGCTGATGCCGCCCGCAAGCACGATGACGCCGTCATAGAACGACCGGACGGCGCGAACGAAGGCGAACGGGTTGAGCCAGCCGGTCTGCCCGCCGGCGCCCGCGGTGAGCAGCACCAGCCCGTCGGCACCTGCTTCGGCCGCACGTTCGGCATGACGGATGGAAGCAACGTCCGCCAGCACCAGCGCACCGGCATCGTGGAGCGGCTTCACCATTGCTGCGGGCGAGCCGACCGAGGTGATGACGATCTCCGGCCTGTGCCGCAGCAGCACGGCGAGGTCCTGCTCCAGCCGCGCATTGGAGCGGTGCACGATCAGGTTCGGGCAGAGCGGCGCTGCCTTGCGGCCGGTCTGGTCTTCGTGCTGGCGCAGCCGCGTCTCAATCGTGGTGAGCCATTCATCGAGCTGGTCCGTGCTGCGGCAATTCGCGGTGGGGAAGCTGCCGATCACCCCGCTCCGGCACGCAGCGACCATGAGCTCGACGCCCGACACCAGGAACATCGGCGCTGCGATCAGCGGCAGAGCGAGACGATCGCCGAAGCGTTGCAGCCGATCTGACGTCACGCAAATCTCCTTGTCACGCATGCCTTCCTCGCGCGGGCTTTGTGTTTCCTCCCGCAATCTCTGTGCTAGCGTCGTCGGCAACATTGGCACGTCAGAAGCCGGTGACAAAGCAACGAGGAAACATATGTCCGATCCGCTCCACGCATCGTCCCCGACTTGTGCGCAGACGCTACGGGCGCTGTCGCGCTACCCCGGCCGCACCGCCTTCTCCTGGCCCGGCGGATCGTTGAGCTATCGGGGCACCATCGATCTCATCGGACGCATCCAGGGCGTGTTTATGCGTCTCGGATTGCAGCCAGGCGCGCGCGTCGCCTTCCTCACCGCGAACCGCGCCGACACCTGGTGCGCCGGCGTCGCCGCGCAATTGTCGCGGCTCTGCATCACCTGGCTGCATCCGCTGGGATCGCTGGAGGACCAGCTGTTCCAGCTCGAGGATTCCGAGGCCGAGATGCTGGTGGTCGATGCGGCCGCCTTCCGCGACCGCGGCGGCGAGCTTGCGGCAAGGGCCGCCCGGCTGAAGGCGGTCTTCACCATGGGACCGGCCGGCTATGGTGCCGATCTGCTGGCCGCCATCGAGAGCGCCGGACACGCCAGCGCACGGAGCCTCGCCGGCCTCGACGATCTCTCCACGCTGAACTACACCGGCGGCACCACCGGCAAATCCAAGGGCGCGCTACGCTATCACCGCGAGAATGCCGGAGCCGCGGCCGCGATCCTCGCCGATTTCGAGATCCCCGACGCGGCACGCTACCTCACCGTCGCCCCGATCAGCCACGTCGCCGGCACGAAAGTGCTGCCGACCCTGATGCGCGGCGGCACGGTGCACATGCTGAGGGGATTCGATCCCGAGGCGGTGCTGACGACGATCGCACGCGAGCGCATCAATTTCACGCTGTTCGTGCCGACCATGATCTACGTGCTGCTCGATCATCCCGCGCTTGAAAAGACCGATCTCGCCTCGCTCGAGCTGGTGCTCTATGGCGCGTCGGCGATGTCGCCGAGCCGGCTGGTCGAGGGCATCGAGCGCATCGGACCGGTGTTCTCGCAGCTCTACGGCCAGACCGAGTGCTATCCGGTCTCGGTGCTGCGCAAGGCGGATCACGATCCCAAGACGCCGGAGCTGTTCCTGTCCTGCGGCTTCCCGATCGCGGCCTGCGAGGTCAGGATTCTCGACGACAACGACGAGGAGGTGAAAACGGGCGAGGCCGGCGAGATCTGCGTGCGCGCCCCGCATGCGATGGCGGAGTACTGGAGGCGGCCCGACATCACCGCCGAGACGCTCAAGAACGGCTGGGTTCACACCGGCGACATCGCGCGCCAGGACGAGCGCGGCTACATGTTCATTCTCGACCGCAAGAAGGACATGATCGTGTCCGGCGGCTTCAACATCTTCCCGCGCGAGGTCGAGGACGTGCTGTCGCAACATGCCGATGTCGCCATGGTCGCGGTCGTCGGCATTCCCGACGAAAAGTGGGGCGAGGCCGTCACCGCCATCGTCGTGCCGCGCGAGGGCGCAAGACCGGATCCGGACGAACTGATCAATCTGGTCAGGACGCGAAAAGGCTCGGCGCATGCGCCCAAGCAGATCCGGTTCGTCAAGCAATTGCCGATGACCGGCGTCGGCAAGGTCGACAAGAAGGTGCTGCGCGCAGGCTTCTGGAGCGGCCGGGACCGGATGGTGGGATAAATACCCGGGATTCTACGGGGCCGCTGTGTCCCCGACACCACAACGCGGAACGGAGTGGTTGGCAGCGCGGCCCACGCAATTGCCGGCGAATCGGGGAATCACCTAGACCGCTGCTGGGGCTGGGAAGCGGAGAGTGAGATGAGAGTCGCTTCCCTGGAAAGTGCGGTCGCCGCGGTCACGTTGATCACGGCTATCATCGTGGTGCTGTGGGAGATCAAGATCTTCTACGGAATGTGAACTGGCAGGATGCCCGGGTCGAACCCGACCTCGCATCCCTTCCGCGGCGGCGGAAGCCTGCCGTTCAATCCCGCGATACGCGACACAGCTCGCACACGATCGATGTCATAGCCCGGCGAAGACCGGCCGATCCAGTATTCCAGAGACGGCTGCTATTGTGTCGACGGGCTGCGGCTTACTCGATGCCCCGGTCAAAGCCGGGGCATGACAGTGAGAATGACGCGCGAGGGTCGGCTCCCTAGTCAGGCCTCAGCGCTTCTCGATCACCAGGCTCTGCACCGCGCGGCCAAAATAGCCCTGGCGGTCGGCGAGGCGCGACATGGCAAGCCCGCTGCCGTCGGCGCCGATCCAGGACTCGCCGTCGAGCAGGATCCACTCACCGACCGGCTGACGCGCGAAGCTCACGCTGAGGTCGGCATTGATGTAGGTCCAGGCGCGGAAGTCGAGCGTCGAGGCGGTGCCGTTGGAGAAATCGGCGGCCACCACGGCGCGCATGGCCTGCGAGATCGCTTCCCCCTCGATCAGCGGATGGTCGACGCGAAACCAGATCGCGCCGGCGCCGGCTTGGCCGAAGCGGCCGCGCGCGGCACGCATCGAAACCGAACGCACGAACGGGCTGGTGGCGGCGTGACCGTCCTCGGCCAGCGAGTCCTCCGGCGAGGGCAGCGTGACCGGCGGCTCCTCGACGTCGTCGGGCAGCGCCAGCGCCTGGCGCCGGATCTTGAGCACGGTCGCGCCGACCACCTGCACGCCGTCGGCAAGCAGCTTGATGTTGCAGAGCTGGATCTTGCGGCCCTCACGCAGGACCTCGGTCGCGATCGTCAGCGGCGCCACCGGGACGGGGCGCATCAGGTCGATGGTGACGCGCGCGATGTCCATCGGAGCAGGCGTCGGGATGCGCTCGGCCGCCCACGTCACCAGCGAGGCCGGCGCCGAGCCGTGCTGCATGCGCCGATCCCAGGGACCGGCGGCATCCGGGCTGGTGACGACGCTGTCGCCGTCGACGCGGTAAATCGCGGTCATCCGTTCAACCCGTCTCAGTTGACGTTCCCCGGACGCTGCGCAGCGCGTAGCGGTGCGCTGCCGACCCGGGGGCCATACGTTGCTGCGGTGGGTCCAGGCTCTGCGCAGCAGTGTTGCACGCTGCAGCGCGGCCGGGACAGGGGAAACTACAACGGCGGATCGATCGCTTCGTCGTATTCCTTCTTGAAGCGCGCGATCAGCTCGGCTGCGGGCACCACCTTGTCGATGCTGCCGATGCCCTGGCCGCTCCCCCAGATCTCCTTCCAGGCTTTCGGCTTGGCGCGTTCGCCGGAGGCGTCGGTGCCGAAATTCATCTTGGAGGGATCGGAGGTCGGCAGGTTGTCCGGATCCATGCCGGCGGCAAGGATCGAGGGCTTCAGATAATTGCCGTGCACGCCGGTGAAGAGGTTGGAATAGACGATGTCGTCGGCGCTCGAGCCCGCGATCATCTCCTTGTAGCGCTCGACCGCGTTGGCTTCCTTGGTCGCGATGAACGCCGAGCCGATATAGGCGAAGTCGGCGCCGAGGATGCGCGCGGCGCGGATCGCCTTGCCGTTGCCGATCGCACCCGACAGCGCGATCGGGCCGTCGAACCATTTTCGGGTCTCGGCGACGAAAGCCAGCGGCGAAATGGTGCCGGCGTGGCCGCCGGCCCCGGCCGCGACCAGGATCAGGCCGTCGGCACCCTTCTCGATCGCCTTGTGCGCGAACTTCTGGTTGATCACGTCGTGGAAGACGATGCCGCCCCAGCCGTGCACGGCCTGGTTCAGCTCTTCGCGGGCGCCGAGCGAGGAGATGATCATCGGCACCTTGTACTTGGCACAGAGCTGCATGTCGTGGTCGAGCCGGTTGTTCGACTTGTGCACGATCTGGTTGACGGCAAACGGCGCCGACGGCCGTTCCGGATGGGCGCGGTCATAGGCCGCGAGCTCCTCGGCGATCCGTGCCAGCCATTCGTCGAGCAGCTCCGGCGGCCGCGCGTTCAGCGCCGGAAACGAACCGACCACCCCCGCCTTGCACTGCGCGATCACGAGATCGGGCACCGAGATGATGAAGAGCGGCGAGCCGATCACGGGGATCGACAGACGCCCCTTGAACAAGGCAGGCATGGACATTGCGAGACGATCCTCTGTTGGCCGGTCATGGAAGGTTGGGCGCCATACCAACAAGGCAATCTTTCCACTGTCAAGTATTGCGTTTTGACGCCGGCACGGATGCTCGTTGCCGCAATTCCAAGCAACGGAATTCTTCTTCCGCGTTCAGGGCTCGCGCTTCGCGCGCCCCGGAATGACGGGAGGAGAGACCGCCTACCCAATCAAATCCGGATTGATCAGCCGCTCGAACGAGAACATCTCGTCCCACTTCTCCTGCGTCAGCAGCTGGCGTTCGACCACCACGATCTGGTGCAGCGACTTGCCGCTCTTGTAGCCCTCGCGCGCGATCTCGGCGCATTGCTTGTAGCCGAGGAGCGGCTTCAGCACTGTGACGATGCCGAGCGAGTTCAGCACCATGTTGCGGGTGTGCTCCTCGTTGGCTGTGATGCCGACGACGCAATTTTCGCGCAGGCTGTTGACCGCGCGCTCCATGGTTCGGATCGAGAAGAACAGCGCAAACGAGATCACCGGCTCCATCACGTTGAGCTGGAGCTGGCCCGCCGAGGCCGCCAGCGTCACCGTCGTATCGAGCCCGATGACGAGGAAGCTGGTCTGGTTGACCACTTCGGGGATCACGGGATTGACCTTGCCGGGCATGATCGAAGAGCCTGGCTGCAGCTGCGGCAGGTTGATCTCGTTGAAACCGGCGCGCGGGCCGGAGGCGAGCAGGCGGATGTCGTTGCAGATCTTGGTCAGCTTGCTCGCGGTGCGCTTCAGGACGCCCGAGAGCTGCACATAGGCGCCGGTGTCGGAGGTCGCCTCGACGAGGTCGCCGGCGAGGACGAAGTCGACGCCGGTCAGCGCGCTGAGATGCCGGACCGCGAGCTTGGGATAGCCGACCGCAGCCGTGACGGAGGTGCCGATCGCCGTGGCGCCGAGATTGATCTCGCGCAGCAATGCACGCGCTTCCGAGATGCGGTCGACCTCCTCGCCGATCGTGGTGCCCCAGCCGCGGAATTCCGCCCCGAGCGACATCGGCACGGCATCCTGCAGATGCGTGCGGCCCATCTTCAGAACTCGGTCGAACTCGCGCCCCTTGCCGAAGAAAGCTTCCTGGAGCTGCCGCAGCGCGGTCATGTAGCTCTCGAGCCGCAGGATCAACGCGAGGCGAAAGGCGGTCGGATAGGTGTCGTTGGTCGACTGGCCGTAATTGACGTGGTCGTTGGGGCTGACGTGCTGATAGTCGCCCTTGCCGAAGCCGAGCGATTCCAGCGCGAGGTTCGCGATCACCTCGTTGGCGTTCATGTTGGTGGAGGTGCCGGCACCGCCCTGGATGAAATCGGTGACGAACTGATCCATCATCTCGCCGGCGATGACGCGGTCGCAGCCGAGGATGATGGCGTCCGCGACCCTGGCGTCGAGCACGCCGAGATCGCGATTGGCCATGGCGGCGGCCTTCTTGACGTAACCGAGCGCCTTCACGAAGTAAGGCTCCTGGTTCATCGGAATGCCGGTGATGTGGAAGTTCTCCTTACCCCGGATGGTCTGGACGCCGTAATAGATGTCGTCGGCGATCTCACGCTGTCCGAGGAAGTCCTGCTCCGTCCGGCTCATGGGCGATCCTTGTTGCTTGCGCGCGAGACCACCACGTCAGTTCTGGCACAGCGCGCTGGTCACGAAAGTATCGGTGCGGCAGTCGTCCGGTTTGCGTTGCCGGCCGGGGATCAAGACCTTGGCCGAGCATTTTTCCGCGGAATCGGCATTCAGGCTCTTGCCTTCCTTGTAGCCCTTGCCCTGGCAGAGCTGGTCGGCGGCCTGCTTGCAGTCGGGCGCGCCGTTCGACGAGACCGGGCAGGCCACGCGCCCCGACACCATGGTCGAGGGCTTGGCCAGCCGTGACAGGTCATTCATGGTTTCGCTGGGGCTTTTGATCGGCGGCAGGATCGAGGGCAGCTTGTCGAACAGCTTGCCCATTTCATTGATCAGCCCGGGATTTTCCTCTTGCGCCGGCGGCACCGATGGAGCGGGGGTCGACGGTGGCGGCGCGGGCTGCGCGCCCGGCGCCTGCAAGCCGAGCGATGGCGGCGCAGATTGCGTCAACGCGGTCCCGCCACCCAGCAGGAGCGAAAGCACCGCGAGAATCAGCGTGCCCGGTCGCATGACCTGTTTGCCGGATCGATCCGTCATGACCACAACCGTAGCCGAACCAGAGGCGACGGCAAAGCGCGGAGGCTTAGATCAGCTTGACCGCCACCACGAAGCCGAGCACCAGCACGATGGCGCCGAGGGCGACCCAGAGTCCGAGATGCCGCTCGATCCTGACCCGGATCCAGTCACCGTAGCGGTTGAGCAGGATCGCGACGACAAAGAAGCGTCCGCCGCGCGCGACGATCGAGCACAGGATGAACAGGAGGATGTTGTAGCCGGCAAAGCCCGAGGTGATGGTAACGAGCTTGTAGGGAATCGGCGTCAGCCCCTTGAGCAGAATGATGACGGCGCCCCATTCCGCATAGGAGGCCCGGAAGGCGTCGACCTTGTCGGCGAGGCCGTAGACCTGGATCAGCCATTGGCCGACCGAGTCGAACAGCAGCGCACCGATGGCATACCCGACCACGCCGCCAAGCACCGAGGTCACGGTGCAGATTGCGGCGTAGAGCCAGGCGCGCTGCGGGCGCGCCAGCGACATCGGAATCAGCATCACGTCCGGCGGGACCGGAAAGAAGGAGCTCTCGGCGAAGGATACGGCACCCATGATCCAGAGCGCGTATGGCTTGTGGGCGGCGTCGATGCACCAGTCGTAAATACGTTTCAGCATGGCGCCGCGATGAAGCACCATGGGACGGATTTGTCCATGCCGAGATTGAGGCGAATTGTGAGGTTTCTAGTGGCGCTTGCGCGCGGCACGCCCCTCGAGCGCGACAATTGGCCGCCTGGTGGCCACGCGCGGTGACGCGACCTTGGGCAGCTTCATCGAGGATTTCGGCAGCTTCTCGGCGATGCCGAGCATGTCTTCCCGCCGCGCCATCTCTCGCCAGACGTCCTCGGGGCGCACGCCGGCAGAGGCCCAGAGCACGGTGAGATTGTACAAGAGGTCGGCGCTCTCCCTGATCACGGCCTCGGAGTCGCCATTGACGGCATCGATCACGACCTCGATGGCCTCTTCGGCGAGCTTCTTTGCCATTTTCGAGGGCCCGCGCTGAAACAGCCGGGCGGTCCGCGATGTTGCCGGATCAAGATCTCTGGCCGCGAGCACAGCCAGATATAGCCGCTCAAGCGAATCACTCATGGTACTCAAACTACTCTAAACAAATGGCGGGCGTGTTAACGCTCGGCAATAAAAGCAGAAAACGGGCCGGCGCGGCAAGCGCGACGGCCCGTTCGCCGATGAGGTAGGTCCGATCAGTTAATAGCAGCTGTAGCCGGAATAGCCGTGGGCGCAGGGGTTTTTGTAGCCGCCATAGGTGTAGCGGTTGCTCGAGGCCGTAATAATCGGGACCATAGCCATAGCCTGGGCCGCTGTAATAGGCCGGTCCGCCCTCGTAATAGTAAGCCGGACCGGGATCGTAGGCGTAGGCATTGCGGCTGGCTGCTATCGCCAGGCCGGTCGCGGCCAGGCCGAACATCGCTGCAGCGGCGGCGCCGCCACCGCCATGCCAATGACGACCGCCCGCGTAGGAGGCGGTGGGTGCAACGGCGGTCAGAGCCACCACGGCGGCGGTAGCAAGAACGGCCTTGCGGCCCGCAATCTTGGAGAATCGGTCGAACATGTCTTGGGCCCTCCTTTGGGACCTGGGAATGGATGCCTGCGGACAGGCTCATGCTTTCAAACCCGCATGACCTAAGTTGGGTTCCCCAACCCCAACACAAGCTGAACGGGATTGCGTAATCGTGACGCAACCGCCGCTCATCCGCCGTTCATGTTGGCGCGCGCACGGTGTCGCCGGCCGGCGCTGCGAGCGTCACGAAACCATAACAATGCGGGACCGGCGCAACTGATGTCGGAATTCAAGACGATCGCGCTTCGTTGCCTGCTGGCCCTCTCGATCCCGCTTGCGACACTGATCCCACGCGGTGTCAGCGCGGCCGAGACGCCTGCGCCGTCCTCCATCGCCATTCACTTCAGCTTCGACCGCCCGCCCGACGCGAGCATGGCGCCGTTCTTCCTTGCGGCGAAGGACGGCAGGTTCGGCGCCGAGCGTCTGAACGTGTCCTTCAGCAGTGCGGCCGGATCGCCGGCGGCACTCGCCCGCGTCGCCAAAGGCGACAGCGAGCTTGCTCTCGTCGACATCAACGAGCTGATCCGGTTTCGCGACAAGGAGGATGCGGCGTCGGTCAAGGCGGTGTTCGTGCTGTTCAACCGCACGCCCTACGCGATCATGGCGCGCAGGAGCCGCGGCATCCATCTGTTGCCCGATCTCGACGGCAAGACCGTCGGCGTTGCCGAGGCCGATCTGTCGATGCGGATGTGGCCGGCGCTGGCGCAGCAGAACGGCATCAAGGCATCGCGCGTCAAATTCCACAAGATCAGCGCGGCGGTGCGCGAGCCGATCCTGTCCGCGGGACAGGTCGATGCCGTCGCGGGCTTCAGCCATCTCTCGGCGGTGAACCTGCGCGACCGCGGCGTGCCCGGCGCCGACCTCGTGGTGCTGCGCTATGCCGACTACGGCTGCGAGGCCTATGGCTTCGCCGTGGCGGTCAATGCCGCCTTCGCCGCGGCAAAGCCGGACGCCGTGAAAGGCTTCGTCCGCGCCTTGATTGCCGGCATCGCCGCGACCGTCAAGGAGCCGGCGCGTGCGGCGGATGACGCCGCGAGCCGCGTCGACGGCGGCGACCGCGACCTGGAGCTGGAGCGCCTGCGTACCGTCCTTGCCGACAACGTCCTGACCGACGAGGTCAAGCGCAACGGTCTCGGCGGCATCGAGCCACGGCGCCTGGAGCGCTCGATCGACCAGATCGCGCAGGACTTCAAATTCCGCAAGCGGCCGACCCCCGGCGACGTCTTCGACGACCAATTCCTGCCGCCGGTCGCCGAACGGCTAATCCATTGAGAAAAACTGGCGGCTTCAGCTATATCTCCCGCGCATCCCTGCTTAGAATACGGGCTCCGTCGTCCGCCTCGAGCTTCGTCACCCGCATGTCCATTTTCCGTCTCTATACCCGCGTTCTCGAGTTGCTCGGCAACGAGGCGCGGCTGGGCTGGCTGCTCGCGGTCGCCAATCTGCTGCTGGCGGGCTCGCAATTCGCCGAACCCGTCCTGTTCGGCCGGATCGTCGACGTACTCTCCGGCAAGACCGTGGCCGGCTCGAACTCGGCCTGGCCGTTCCTGGCCGCCTGGGTCGCGTTCGGGCTCTTCACCATCCTGTGCAGCGCGGTCGTGGCCTTGCAGGCCGACCGGCTCTCGCACCGCCAGCGCCAGGCGGTGCTGACCGACTATTTCGAGCACATCCTGCAACTGCCGCTGACCTTCCACTCCGGCACCCATTCGGGCCGGCTGATGAAGGTGATGCTCAACGGCACCGACGCCTTGTGGCGGCTGTGGCTCGGCTTCTTCCGCGAGCATTTTGCCGCGATCCTCTCGGTCGTGGTGCTGCTGCCGCTGTCGCTCTACCTGAATTGGCGGCTCGCCATCCTGCTGTTCGTGCTCTGCATCGTCTTCACCGCACTGACGACCTTCGTGGTGCGCAAGACCTTCGGCATGCAGATGGAGGTCGAGGAGCAATATAGCGAGCTCTCGGCGCGCGCTTCCGACGCGCTCGGCAACGTCGCGCTGGTGCAGAGCTTCGTCCGCGTCGAGACCGAGGTGAAGGGGCTGCGCTCCGTCGCCGATCAATTGCTCGAAGCCCAGATGCCGGTGCTGTCGTGGTGGGCGCTGGTCACCGTCATCACGCGCGCCTCCACCACCATCACGGTGCTGGCGATCTTCACGTTCGGCATCGCGCTGCACGACCAGGGACTGACCTCGGTCGGCGAGATCGTGATGTTCGTGAGCTTCGCGACGATGCTGATCCAGAAGCTCGAACAGGTCGTGAGCTTCATCAACAACGTGTTCATGGAAGCCCCGCGCCTGCGCGAATTCTTCAATGTGCTCGACGCCGTGCCCGCCGTGCGCGACCGCTCCGACGCGATCGACGCCGGCAGGCTGTCCGGCCTCGTCGAGTTCAACGACGTCACCTTCTCCTATGACGGCAAGCGGCCGGCGATCGAGGATCTCACCTTCACCGCGCTGCCCGGCCAGACCATCGCGCTGGTCGGCCCGACCGGCGCCGGCAAATCGACCGCGATCGCGCTCTTGCACCGCGCCTTCGACCCGCAATCCGGCGTCATCAAGATCGACGGCATGGACGTGCGCGGCGTGACGCTGACCTCGCTGCGGCGGAACATCGGCGTCGTGTTCCAGGAAGCGCTGCTGTTCAACCGGTCGATCGCGGAGAATTTGCGCGTCGGCAAGCCGGATGCGACCGAGGCCGAGATGCGCCAGGCGGCCGCGCGCGCGCAGGCGCTCGAGTTCATCGAGCGCAGCGGCGGCTTCGAGACAAATGCCGGCGAGCGCGGGCGCATGCTGTCCGGGGGCGAGCGGCAACGCCTGTCGATCGCCCGCGCACTGCTGAAGGATCCGCCGATCCTGATCCTGGACGAAGCCACCTCGGCGCTCGACGCCGTCACCGAGGCCAAGGTGAATGCCGCTCTCGACGAAGTGATGAAGGGCCGGACTACCTTCGTGATCGCCCATCGCCTCTCCACCATCCGCAACGCCACGCGGATCCTGGTGTTCGAGAACGGCCGGGTGATCGAAAGCGGAACTTTCGATGAACTCGTGGCCAAAGGCGGCCATTTTGCCGAGCTCGCCAGGGCTCAGTTCATGGTGCAGGAAAGCGCACGGGCCAGCGTGACGGCCTCTGAGGCTGCCGCGACGGCCGCCAAGTCCTCCTAGCAAGTCCACACAGTGCCGTCGAAATTCGGCCTATTTCATTGCGGAATACCGCACCCGGCCCCCTATTCTCGACGCATCAGCCGGTATAGGTTCGCTGCGCCGCAAGCGGCGGCGCCGGATTTCAGACCGACAATCAGATCACGAGAGCCGCCGGGAACCGGTGGGCCTCCAAGGACCGGAATCGGATAGTGCACGCCCTACGCCCGCTGCTTCGCAAATCCTTGTTCAACGTGTTCGCTGCGAGTCTCGCATGTGTCGCGCTGCTGGCGCCGCGCGGGGCGAGCGCCGAAGCGCTGCTGCTGATCGAGGCCGACAGCGGCAAGGTGCTGCAGGCGGAAAACGCGACCATTCCCTGGTATCCGGCCTCCGTCACCAAGATCATGACCGCCTATGTGACGTTGAAGGCGGTCAAGGAGGGCAGACTGACGCTCGACACGCTGCTCACGGTTTCGCCGGTCGCTGCCTCGCAATCGCCCTCGAAGATGGGGTTCCGTCCGGGAACGCAGCTCACCGTCGACAACGCGCTGAAGATGGTGATGGTCAAGTCGGCAAACGACATGGCCGTGGTGCTCGCCGAAGGTGTCGGCGGTTCGGTCGACGGCTTCTCCGCGATCATGAACGACACCGCGAGGAAGCTCGGCATGACGCAGACCAGCTACGTCAATCCGAACGGCCTGCCCGCCGAAGGCCAGATCACGTCGGCGCGCGACCTCGGCATTCTCGCGCGCGCATTCCTGCGCGACCTGCCGGAATACGAATATTTCGTGCACATCCCGGCGATCCGCTTCGGCAAGCGCGTCACCGGCAATTTCAACAAGCTGATCGGCCGCTATCCCGGCGCCGACGGTTTCAAGACCGGCTTCATCTGCGCCTCCGGCTACAATCTGGTCGCCTCGGCCACGCGCAATGGTCGCCGGCTCATCGCGGTGGTGCTGGGCGCGAGCTCCGGCACCGCGCGCGCGGTGAAGGCCGCGCAGCTGCTGGAGCGCGGCTTCAGCCAGGACACTCTGACATGGCTTCGCCCCTCGCTGGGCACGGTCGACAACCTCGTGCCGGTCGACGCCTCGCCGCCGAACCTGCGCGACGAGATGTGCGGGCCCCACCGCAAGCGGCCGGCCAGCGACGACGACGATGCGCTGATTGCCGCCAATGGCGGCGCCACCGGATCGGCGTCCGCGACCGGCGGCGAAGCCCAGGTGACCTTCTTCACCGCCGGCCTGCAGCCGCCCCTGATGAAGGCCTCCGAGCTGATGGCCTCGGCGCCGGCGCCGGCCGAGCCCGTGCTGGTCTACACCGGCCCGACCCGTACCGGCACCGCCCTGATCGCGGCGGTCGCGGCCGATGCCGACCAGCAGGCGGCGTCCTCCAAGCCGCGTGGCAAGAAGTCGCGCGTGGCCAAGAAGCCGGATGCGGCCGAGAAGCCGAAAGACGCGGCCAAGGACGCCAGCAAGGACACCAAGACCGCGGCGGTGAAGCCGGAAGCCAAGCCGGCTGGGGTCAAGAGCAACGGTGGGAACAACGGGAAGAGCGACGGCAAGCACGACGCTAAGAGCGACCCCAAGATTGCGGCGAAGCCGGCAGCGCCCAAGCATGCTGCCGCCAAGCCCGATGCGGCGGCTAAACCCGCCGAGAAGCCTGCGGCCGGTGGCGATCAGAAGCCCGCCAAGCCCAAGGCCGCGACCAAGCCCGCGGCCAAGCCGGCCAACAACAGTTAACGGCGCACCCCGGGCCGATCCGGCCCGGCTTCGCACCTGCGACAGCCGTTCGCGACGATTCCAGTAGCCACTTCCCGACCTTTGCCCTAAGCGTCGACGGCTTGCCACCGGTTCCGGCAGGCTCAATACTGGCGGCAATGCGGCAAGCCCGAGACACAACGGGCTCTGGTCAATGAGGGGAGTTTTCCATGGAGCGCATCTGGCTCAAACAATATCCGCCCGGCGTGCCCGCCGATATCGAGCCGACTCAATACGCATCGCTGGTCGACCTGCTGGAGGAGAGCTTCACCAAGTTCGCCGACCGCAAGGCGTTCATCTGCATGGACAAGTCGATCAGCTACCGCGACCTCGACCAGATGTCGGTCGCCCTCGCAGCCTATCTTCAGGGCCGCGGACTGCAGCGCGGCGCCCGCGTCGCCCTCATGATGCCGAACGTGCTGCAATATCCGGTCGCGACCGCTGCGGTGCTGCGGGCCGGCTTCGCTGTCGTCAACGTCAACCCGCTCTACACCCCGCGTGAGCTCGAGCACCAGCTCAAGGATTCCGGCGCCGAAGCCCTCATCGTGCTGGAGAATTTCGCCCACACCGTCGAGCAGGTGATCGCCAGGACGGCGGTGAAGCATGTCATCGTCGCCAGCATGGGCGACCTGCTCGGCTTCAAGGGCGTGATCGTCAACCTGGTCGTTCGCCGCGTCAAGAAGATGGTGCCGGCGTGGTCGCTGCC
Organism: Bradyrhizobium dasycarpum; assembly: GCF_042019905.1. Classification (NCBI taxonomy): domain Bacteria; kingdom Pseudomonadati; phylum Pseudomonadota; class Alphaproteobacteria; order Hyphomicrobiales; family Nitrobacteraceae; genus Bradyrhizobium; species Bradyrhizobium dasycarpum. Next base: position 5,675,128 of record NZ_CP169574.1, on the reverse strand, counting down.
GGGCTCGGTCTCCTTCAACGACGCGCTGTCCGCCGGCCGCGGCATGACCTTCAGCAAGCCCAAGCTCTCGCCGGGCGACGTCGCCTTCCTGCAATATACCGGCGGCACCACCGGCCTCTCCAAGGGCGCCACCCTGCTCCATCGCAACATCGTCGCCAACGTGCTGCAGAACGACGCCTGGCTGCAGCCGGCGCTGGCCGCGCCGCCGCATGTCGATCAGCTCATGATCGTCTGCGCGCTGCCGCTCTATCACATCTTCGCGCTGACGGCCTGCTACCTGCTCGCGGTCCGCGCCGGCGGCTGCAATCTCCTGATCCCCAACCCGCGCGACATCCCCGGCTTCATCAAGGAGCTGGCGAAATACCAGGTCAACAGCTTCCCGGCCGTCAACACGCTCTACAACGGCCTGATGCACCACCCCGACTTCAAGAAGCTCGACTTCTCCAAGCTGAAGATCTCCAACGGCGGCGGCATGGCGGTGCAGCGTCCCGTGGCCGATCAATGGAAGGCGGTCACCGGCTGCTTCATTGCCGAGGGATACGGCCTGTCGGAGACGTCCCCGACGCTGACCTGCAATCCGGCAACGGCAACCGAATTCACGGGATCGATCGGCATCCCCGTGCCGTCGACTTACATCTCCATCCGCGACGATGACGGCAACGAGGTCCCGCTCGGCCAGGCCGGCGAGATCTGCGCCAAGGGTCCGCAGGTGATGTCGGGCTACTGGAACAGGCCGGAGGAGACCGCCAAGGTGATGACCGCGGACGGCTATTTCCGCACCGGCGACATCGGCATCATGGACGAGAAGGGCTACACCAAGATCGTCGACCGCAAGAAGGACATGATCCTGGTCTCCGGCTTCAACGTCTATCCGAACGAGGTCGAGGAAGTGATCGCGAGCCATCCGGGCGTGCTCGAATGTGCCGTGATCGGCATCCCCGATTCCAAGTCGGGCGAAGCGGTGAAGGCGTTCGTGGTGAAGAAGGACCCCAACCTTACCGCCGAGTCGGTGATCAAATTCTGTCAAGAGCAGCTCACCGGCTACAAGGTGCCCAAGCAGATCGAATTCCGCGCCGACCTGCCCAAGACCAATGTCGGCAAGATCCTGCGCCGGCAGCTGCGCGACGAGAAGAAGGCAGAGGCGGCGTAAGCTGCACCGCTGATGACGGACGTCGATGACATCGCGCCATCAGGCATTCTTGCCTTCTGGCGCGAAGCCGGCCGCAAGCGCTGGTACGGGCGCGACGACGCTTTCGACGCAGAGATCAGGCGCCGCTTTCTTGCGCTGTGGCAGAAGGCGGCCGGCGGCGAACTGGCATCATGGGAAGACAGTGACGCAGGCGCCCTCGCGCTCGTCATCGTGCTCGACCAATTTCCCCGCAACATGTTTCGCGGCACGCCCGAGGCCTTTGCCAGCGACGCGCTGGCGCGCGAGGTCGCTCGCCGCGCCATCGATCGGGGTGTCGATGCCAGGGTCGATCCGATCCTGCGCGAATTCCTCTATCTGCCCTTCATGCATTCGGAGCACCTGCCCGACCAGCTGCATTGCGTCGCGCTGTTTCAAGACGCCGACAATGCCAACAAGGCTGACAATGCCGAGAACCTGAAATACGCCCGGGAGCACGCCGACATCATCCGCCGCTTCGGTCGTTTTCCTCACCGCAACCGCATCCTCGGGCGTTCGACCACGGAGGAAGAGCAGGCCTTCCTCGACAGTGGCGGTTTTGCCGGCTGATGACATCGCGGTGAAGGGCCGCCGCCTCCGCCGCTTTCACCGCCGGCAATATTGTGCAGGCCCGCCACACGGTCTAAAAAGCGGGACCGATTTCAGGGAGACTGACAATGGCGATCCAGATTGGCGACAAGCTGCCCGAGGCGAAGTTCCGCGTGATGACCGCGGAAGGCCCGCAGGTGAAGACCACCGACGATATCTTCAAGGGCAAGAAGGTGGCGCTGTTCGCGGTGCCCGGCGCCTACACCGGCACGTGCCACAAGATGCATCTGCCGAGCATCTTCCTCAACGCCTACGCCATGAAGGACAAGGGCGTCGACAGCATCGCGATCGTCTCCGTCAACGACGCCTTCGTCATGAACGCCTGGAAGCGCGACACCGACCAGCGCGACGAGGCCATCTTCCTCGCCGACGGCAACGCCGACTTCACCAAGGCGATCGGCATGGAGCTCGACGCCTCCGCCAACGGCCTCGGCATCCGCTCCAAGCGCTATTCGATGCTGGTCGAGGACGGCGTGGTCAAGAAGCTGAACCTCGAGGCGATGCCCGGCAAGGTCGAGGTCTCCGGCGGCGATACGCTACTCGGGCAGCTGTGAGCTTGGGGCGCCGCTCTTAGTGCCGTAGGGTGGGCAAAGGCGCGTCAGCGCCGTGCCCACCATCTTTCCCTATTAGAGGACGGTGGGCACGCTTGCGCTTTGCCCACCCTACGAAATTGCTCGGGCAGCTGTAGAATGATGCATTCCGGGGCGCCGCAGGCGAACCCGGATCTCGAGATTCCGGGTTCGGTGCTTTGCACCGCCCCCGGAATGACGAAACACAAAACCCTACTCCATCACCCGCTGCTGCAACCGCGCCTTCACGATGCCGTCGCGCGCGAGCTGATCGGCGCGTTCGTTCTCGGGATGGCCGGCGTGGCCCTTGACCCAGTGCCAGCGGATCTCGTGCTGCTTCAGCGCGGCGTCGAGGCGCTGCCATAGCTCGACATTCTTCACCGGCTTCTTGTCGGCGGTACGCCAGCCGTTGCGCTTCCAGCCGAAGATCCAGCCGGTGATGCCCTGCCGAACGTACTGGCTGTCGGTGTAGAGATCGACGATGCACGGCCTCTTCAACGCTTCGAGCGCCGAGATCGCCGCCATCAGCTCCATCTGGTTGTTGGTGGTGTGCGGCTGGCCGCCGTTCAGCTCTTTTTCCTTGTCGCCGAACCTCAGGATCGCGCCCCAGCCGCCCGGCCCGGGATTTCCCGAGCAGGCGCCGTCGGTATAGATCGTGACATTCGGACGCTCGCTCACGCCACCAGCCCCGAGGGCATCAACCCGTAGTCGCGCACGCTGCTGACGCCCTGGTGAAAGCGCAGCTTGCGGACATATTCCAGCGGATCCTTCGGCTTCACCAGTGCACCGGGCGGCACGTTGAGCCAGTCGACCAGCCGCGTCAGCAAGAAGCGGATCGCCGCTCCGCGGGCCAGCAGCGGCAGCGCGGCCTCTTCCGCCTCCGAGAGCTTTCGCACCCGGCCATAGGCGTTGAGGAAGGCCCTCGCCTTGGTGACGTTGAAGGAATGATCAGGCTCGAAGCACCACGCGTTGAGGCAGATCGCGACGTCGTAGGCCAGCATGTCGTTGCAGGCGAAGGTGAAGTCGATGATCCCGGAGAGCTTGTCGCCGAGGAAGAAGACGTTATCGTTGAAGAGGTCGGCGTGGATCACGCCTTCCGGCAGATCGGTCGGCCAGATTCCGCTCGAGAGATGATCGAGCTCGGCCGCGAGGAATGCCCGCAGGCCCGGCTGCACCTCGTCGGCGCGGTGTGAGGCCGCATCGAACAGCGGCCGCCAGCCCGAGACCGACAGCGCGTTGGCCCGCCTGATCCCGAAGTTCGCGCCGGCCAGATGCATCTTCGCCAGCCCCTCGCCCACTCCGGCACAATGCGCCACGTTCGGCTTGCGCGGCCACATGCCTTCGAGAAAGGTGATGATCGCCGCAGGCCGTCCCGCCAGCTCGCGCAGCGCCTCACCGTCGCGTCCCTTCACCGGCAGCGGGCAATTGACGCCGTGCTCGGCCAGATGCGTCATCAACGCGAGGAAGAACGGCAGATCGTTCTTCGCGACGCGCTTCTCGTAGAGCGTGAGGATGAACGACCCCTGGCTGGTATGCAGCAGGAAGTTGGTGTTCTCGACGCCCTCGGCGATGCCCTTGTATGAGAGCAATTCGCCGAGCTCATACTGCTTCAGGAAATCCGCAAGCTCGTCGGCGGCGACGTCGGTATAGACCGCCATCAAGGTCTACTCGGCGGCGGCTTCGGGACGCACCTGACGCGGCAGCGGGAAGAACTCGTTCTCTTCCGCGGCCGAGACCGTCTCCACATGCAGCGTGTAGCGCTCGGCGAAGGCGTCCATGATCTCTTCGACGATCACCTCGGGCGCGGAGGCGCCGGCAGTGATGCCGAGGCTCGTGAGGTTGCCGAACTTGTCCCAGTCGATGTCCGCGGCGCGCTGCGCCAGCACCGCGATCTTGCAGCCCTCGCGCTCGGCGACCTCGCGCAGGCGCTGCGAGTTCGACGAATTGGGGGCGCCGACGACGATGAGCGCGTCCACCACCGGCGCCACCTTCTTCACCGCGAGCTGGCGGTTGGTGGTGGCGTAGCAGATGTCTTCCTTGTGCGGGCCGTTGATGTTGGGGAAGCGCTCCTTCAACAGCGCCACGATCTCCGCGGTGTCGTCGATCGACAGCGTGGTCTGAGTCACGAAGGCGAGGTTGTTGGGATCCTGCGGCGCGATGGTCTTGGCATCCTCGGCGGTCTCGATCAGGGTCACGGCGCCGGCCGGAAGCTGGCCGAGCGTGCCGACCACCTCGGGGTGGTGGGAGTGGCCGATCAGGAAGATCTCGCGGCCACGCTTGAAATGGATCGCGGCCTCGCGATGGACCTTGGTCACCAGCGGGCAGGTCGCATCCAGCGAGAACAGATTGCGGGACTGCGCGTCGGCCGGAACCGATTTCGGCACGCCATGCGCCGAGAACACCACCGGCGCGGTGGTGTTCTCCGGGATTTCGGCGAGCTCCTCGACGAAGATCGCGCCCTTCTTCTTCAACCCGTCGACGACATATTTGTTATGCACAATCTCGTGGCGAACATAGACGGGGGCGCCATATTTATCGAGCGCCCGTTCCACGGTGTCGATCGCCCGGACCACCCCGGCACAGAAGCCGCGGGGAGAACAAAGCACGATCTTGAGGTCTGGTTTGGCTGACATTGAGCGATCTCGGGACCGAATCACCCGTTTCGCCTTCTGGCGGGGGCGGTCGATGGATGGAATAGGGCTTAAAACGGTCGGGTTGAACTATACCGCGATTTCCAAGGGAATTGGGCCCCCTTTCGGGCGCTGTCAAGGCACTATCTATAGCAGAACCATTGCGTGGCCAGCCCCTCCCGGCTTATATAACGCGAATTCCCTGTCATCGCTGATGACCACCGGTTTCGCCTCCAGAGGGGTGGGCGAAGCACAAAGGAGATTTGCCATGAGCAACGCACCTCTGATGCCCAAGGCGACCGCCGTCTGGCTGCTCGACAACACCGCGCTGACCTTCGACCAGGTCGCCGATTTCACCAAGATGCATCCCCTCGAGGTGCGCGCGATCGCCGACGGCGATGCGGCCCAGGGCATCAAGGGCATGGATCCCCTCTCCAACGGCCAGCTCACCCGCGAGGAGATCGAGAAGGGCGAGAAGAACCCGGATTACCGGCTCCGCCTCCAGGAGAGCAAGGTGGTGCTGCCGCCGCAGCCCAAGCGCAAGGGCCCGCGCTACACCCCGGTGTCGCGCCGCCACGAGCGTCCGAGCGCCATCCTCTGGCTGCTGCGCAGCCATCCCGAGCTCAAGGACGCCCAGATCATGCGTCTGGTCGGCACCACCAAGAGCACCATTGCCAGCGTGCGTGACCGCACCCACTGGAACACGTCCCAGCTCACCCCGATCGATCCCGTCACTCTCGGCCTCTGCTCGCAGATCGAGCTCGATTTCGAGGTACAGCGCGCCGCGAAGGAGAAGCCGATCGATGCGGCCTATGGCGGCGCCACGCTGCTGCCGGCCTCCGAGACCACCCGCAAGGACGAATACGAATCCGCGGAGAAGTCCAGCGACGACCTCAACGTCGACGCCGTGTTCGCCAAGCTGAAGACGCTCGGCGGCAAGAAGCAGGACGACGAGGAGGAGTAGGTCCTCCCTCTTCGTTTGCGATCGACCACAATGCAAAACGCGGCGGGAAAGCCCGCCGCGTTTTTGTTTTTGTCACCCCACCCTCGGTGTCGTCCCCGCGAACGCAGGACCCATAACCCCAGAGAGCAGTTCGGCGAAGACTCGTCGTCCGGTACTCCTACCGGCCGCAACCGAGAGATTCCGCGATATGGGTCCCCGCATTCGCGCTAGGGCATGCACATATCTGGTGCGGCGGATTGACTCGGGTCCGCCTTGGGGGATTCCAGAATCGGAAGTCTGTGTGATTCCTATTGCTGCACTCCATGGTTCGGACGGGGTGCTGCGATGTTGTCACGGATTGACTGGACGCTGGGCCGGTTCGGGGATCGTCGTCTCGATAAAGGGGGGCGGCGTTCGTCGAACGCATGGTTGCGGGCAGAACTGTCTGCCTTCGACAGCTCTCCAGGGGGAACCGCGCGCTGGAAGTGCGGTTCAACCGCTTTCTTGGCCATGACAAGGTGACGGTGGAGCGGATCATCGAAAGCTGGAGCGATAGCACGGTCGCTGCGGTGGAAGGCCGCCACGTGCTGGCCATCCAGGACACCAGCGAGGTCCACTTCAACACCACGCCGCAAAGCCGGCGCGGGCTCGGAGAAATCGGCAAAGGCAATAGCCACGGCGTGCTGCTGCACCCGCTGCTGGCTGTGGATGCCGATGACGGCAGCTGTCTTGGGCTTGTGAGCGGGCAGATATGGACGCGCGCAGGTCGCCGCACGACCTCGCACGACGATCGGGAATTATCGGACAAGGAATCGCAGCGCTGGATATCCTCTGCCGTGGCGGCGCGACCACTGCTTGCCAAGGCCGCGGTGGTGACGTTGCTGGGGGATCGCGAGAGCGATATTTTTGCCCTCTATGCCAGCTCGGCTGAGCAACACTTCCACATCATCGCGCGCAGCATGCATGATCGCAAGCTTGCCGACCGCAGCAGTCTGTATCAGGTCAGCGATGCCATGGCTGCGGTGGACCGGCGTACGATCCAACTGCCTGCGCGCGCCGCGCGGCCCGCTCGCCTGGCCCACCTCGAACTTCGCTTTGACGCAATCGAGCTTGCCCGCCCACAGACTAAGTTCCTGCACCATCTGCCGAAAAGCTTGCCATTGACGGTGGTCGATGTGCGAGAGGTCAATGTCGAAGCCGGCGTAGAGCCGCTGCACTGGCGGCTTCTCACCTCTCACGAGGTTGCCGGCATCGAGGACGCCTGGCGCATCGTCCAATGGTACAAGCAGCGCTGGATTATCGAGCAGTTCTTCCGCACTCTGAAGACGCAAGGTCTCAAGCTCGAAGACAGCCAGATCGGATCCGCCGATCGGCTTCTCAAGCTGGTCGCAATCGCCGCCAAGGCGGCCGTCATCACCATCCAGCTTCTGCAGGCCCGCAATGGTAGTCGCCAGCCTATTGGCGTTGCCTTCGACACCAGCCAAATTGGCGCGCTCATTGCCCTCAACCAGCAACTCGAAGCCGCGAGCAAACGACTAAAGAACCCATATCCGCCCGACCGCCTCGCTTGGGCCGCCTGGATCATCGGCCGTCTCGGTGGCTGGGATGGCTACCCATCGTCCAAGCCGCCGGGCCCCATCACCTTCAAGAACGGCCTCGAATACTTCCACGCCGTCGCGGCGGGATGGAGCCTCAGAGATATGTGCATGCCCTAGCGCATTCGCGGGGACGACAGCGGAATTCGTCGCGACGCCCATGTTCCCTTTTGGCGTCCCTCAGAACTTGTACGTCACGCCCGCGCCGACCAGCCACGGATCGATATGCGCGGTGCCGGTGACCGGCAGGCCGGAGACGGTCGCGCTATAATCCGGGCGCAGCCAGAGCTTCTTGACGTCGACGTTGAGACCCCAGTGCCGGTCGATCATGTAGTCGAAGCCGAACTGGACGGCGCCGCCCCAGGCGTTGCTGACGTGCAGGTTGGTGGTGGTGGCAACGATCGCGGGCGGGCCGGCGATGGCGGCGGGCGCATTGGCCGCCGAATTGTTGAAGAACACGGTGTAGTTCACGCCGGCGCCGACATACGGCTTGAACGCGCCGAACTGGTCGAAGTGATACTGCAGGGTCAGCGTCGGCGGCAGCAGCGTGGTCTTGCCGATCGGCAGGTTCGCGAGCGAGCCGGTGCCGGTGATCGAGTGCCGGGTCACGCCGAGGATCAGCTCGGCCGCGATGTTCTTGGTGAAGAAATAGCTGATGTCGAGCTCGGGAACGACCTGGTCGCTGATCGAGAGGCCGGAGTTCGGCGACGACAGTGAGGGCACGCCCGCCACGGTGACGGTCGAGCCGCCGCCGTCCGGCAGCACGCCGAGCGCACGCAGGCGAATCATCCACGGATTGAATGCCTCCACCGGCGGCGGCGCCTTCTTGTAAACCGGCAAATCGGCGGCCTGCACCGATGCAAGCGTGCCCGCGAGCATCGCGCCAAGAGTCGCAAGCCGCGCCAGGTTTCTTGTCGTTCTCTGCATTTCAATCCCCTTCAGCCATTTCCCGCGCATCGTTGCGCGACATGAGCGTCAGAGCAGAAAGGGGCCGCTGGAGGATTTGATCCCGATCAATTCAGGCGGACGCCGCCACGATTTGGGCACGGCGTTGCAGATGTGTCACGAAAAGCACCAACGCACGGCGCGTGGAGCGGCACCATAATGCCGCGACTCACATCACGGCCGCACGGGATTGTTCAGCATGTACTCGCCGAGGTCGCGCTGGCGGCGGTCGGCGCGGGCGGTGGCGGCATTGCGCTGGACGTCGCGGTCCTTGCGGCAGGCCACGTATTCCGGCGAACCCTGCGCATAGCCGCGGCCCTGGCACACCGCGTCGTCATCGTCGCCGCCCACCGCCACCGGATTCTGGTAGCGCGCGGAGCAGGCGGAGAGAGCGACGGCGAGAGCCAAGGCGATCAGCAGGCGTGGCGCGGCGGCAATTGGCATCGAGGGTCCCTTGTTGACCGACCCTGTTTAGCGGGGAATGAGGAGAATGTACGTCGGCAACACCGTCATTGCGGGGCGGTGCGCAGCATCGAACCCGGAATCTCGAGATCCCGGGTTCGGTTCTGCGAACCCGCCCCGGGATGACGCTTCGCGTCACACCCGCCCCTTCAGCGCCTCCCCGATCTCGTCGAGCGCCTTGGGATCCTCGATCGTCGCCGGCATGGTCCAAGAGTCGCCGTCGGCGATCTTCTTGATGGTGCCGCGTAGAATCTTGCCGGAGCGCGTCTTGGGCAGGCGGCCGACGGTGATGGCGAGCTTGAAGGCGGCGACCGGGCCGAGCTTGTCGCGCACCAGCGCAATGATCTCCTTCTCGATCTCGGCCGGCGGGCGTTTCACTCCGGCCTTGAGCACCAGGAAGCCGCAGGGCACCTCGCCCTTGATCGCGTCCTTGACGCCGAGCACGGCGCATTCGGCGACATCGGGATGTGAGGCCAGGATCTCCTCCATGCCGCCGGTGGAGAGCCGATGGCCGGCGACGTTGATGATGTCGTCGGTGCGGCCCATGACGAAGACGTAGCCGTCCTCGTCCTTGTAGCCGGCATCCGAGGTTTTGTAATAGCCGGGGAATTCGCTCAAATACGCTTCCTTGAAGCGCGCGTCCTGATTCCACAGCGTCGGCAGGCAGCCCGGCGGCATCGGCAGCTTGATGACGATCGAGCCCATCGTGTTGGGTCCCACGGGCTTGGCCGCCTCGTCGACGATGTCGACCTGATAGCCCGGCATCGGTACCGTCGGCGAGCCATGCTTCACCGGCAGCATGCCGAGCCCGACCGGATTGCCGGCGATGCACCAGCCAGTCTCGGTCTGCCACCAATGGTCGATCACCGGCACCTTGAGCTGCTGCTCTGCCCATTCCACTGTCGGCGGATCGGCGCGCTCCCCGGCCAGGAACAGCGTGCGGAACTTGGACAGATCATATTGCCGGATGAACTTTCCTTCCGGGTCCTCCTTCCGGATCGCGCGGAACGCGGTCGGCGCGGTGAAGAACGCAACCGCCTTGTGCTCCGAGATCACGCGCCAGAACGCGCCGGCGTCGGGCGTGCCGACCGGCTTGCCCTCATACATGATCGTGGTCGCGCCGTGCAAAAGCGGACCATAGACGATGTAGCTGTGGCCGACCACCCAGCCGATGTCGGAGCCGCACCACCACACCTCGCCCGGCTTGACGCCATAGAGGTTGAACATCGACCATTTCACCGCGACGAGATGGCCGCCATTGTCGCGCACGACGCCCTTCGGGATGCCCGTGGTGCCCGAGGTGTAGAGAATGTAGAGCGGATCGGTCGCCGCAACGGGCACGCAAGGCGCCTTCTTGCCCTCGTTCAGCGCCTTGCGGCGCAGGCTCGCCCAATCGTAGTCCCGGCCCGGCGTCAGATCGCAGGTGAGCTGCGGACGTTGCAGCACGATGCAGGCTTTCGGCTTGCTGCCGGCAAGCTTGATCGCCTCGTCGAGCAGCGGCTTGTACTGCACGATGCGGCCGGGCTCGATGCCGCAGCTTGCGGAGAGAATGAGTTTCGGCTGCGCGTCGTCGATGCGGGTGGCGAGCTCCTTCGCGGCGAAGCCGCCGAACACCACCGAGTGCACCGCTCCGATCCGCGCGCAGGCGAGCATCGCGACCACGGCCTCCGGCACCATCGGCATGTAGAGGATGACACGATCGCCCTTGGCGACGCCGAAATCCTGCATGATGGCGCCAAGCGCCTGCACCTCGTTCAGCAGTTCGGCATAGGTCAATTTGGTGACGCTGCCGGTCAGCGGCGAATCGTGGATCAGCGCGACCTGGTCGGCGCGGCCGCCTGCGACATGGCGGTCGAGCGCATTGTAGCAGGTATTGACGACACCGTCGCTGAACCAGCGGCCGTAGGTTCCTTGGCTGGAATCGAAGATTGTCTTGGCCGGCTGGATCCAGTCGATCTCCTTCGCCGCCTCGGCCCAGAAGCCTTCGGGGTCGGCGAGAGAGCGCGCATGGACCTCATGATAACGACTTTTACCGTCGACGTTCATTCCCGCGCTCCCGTCCCTTTATCCGCCTGGGCCCTGACCCTTGTGGCAGGACGGGCGTCCCGCCATGACCAGGATCAATCGCCGGCCTTGTTTGGGAGCTATTTTCCCGGGATCGGGCCGCGGTTCAAGCTGAAAAGGACGAGTCGTTTCTCCCTCTCCCCACTTGCGGCAGGGCTATCGCATATGGGGGATGGGCTACCCACATCGTCATGGCCGGGCCCGTCCCGGCCATCCACGGCTTTCCATCACGCACGGATAACGTGGATGCCCGGGCCTTCGCCGCGCCAAAGCGGCTTCGGCCGCGCAGGCGGGACAGGCCCGGGCATGACGACCTCTGCTAGATGTTCAGATGCGATTGCGCTGCCGCTTGCGGGGAGAGGCGAAGAACCCGCCTAGCTCTCGATCGCGTTCAGCTTCTGCAACCGCTCCTGCATGATCTTCTTCAGATCATAGCCCGGGCGGCCAAGCTCGCGTTGCGGGTACTAAGGAAATCGCGCTGGGACTTGCGCAGCTCGCCGGCGGAGCGCTTGCTCGCCGATTTCAGCACGCGCGCGTAGGTCTCGGCGATCTGGCGGTCGAGCACGCCGAGCTGCGGATCGGCGCAGATCACTTGCTCGACCTCGCGCTTTGCGGTGGCGCAATCGAATGACGGACCGCGGTCATCGGGCGAGCGCGCGTGCATGGGACCCGGGGACGCCGCGCCGAATTTCGCGATCTCGGCAATCATGGCTCGGCGGCCATTCGCTGCGTTCTCGTTGCCGGGGTCGAGCTTCAGCGCCATCTCGTAATCCGCCAGCGCCTTCTTACGCTCGCCCATCTTCTTGTAGAGCACGGCGCGGTTGTTGTAGGTCTTTGCGAAATTCGGATCGAGCTTCAGTGCGGCCTCGTAGTCGCTCAGCGCGGCCCCGAGCTCGCCCTTGAATTGATAGGAATCGCCGCGGTTGGTCAGGAAGTTGGCGCGCGGCTCCCGCCGGATCGCCAGGTCGTAATCGGTAATGGCCTTGTCGTACTCGCCCATCGCAGCATAGGTCAGGCCGCGGTTGTCGTAGTACTCCGGCACCTTGGGATCGCGCCTGATCGCCTCGCCGTCATCGGCGACCGCCTTGTCGAGCTGGCCGAGCTTCTTATAGGCCGCCCCACGATTGGTATAGGTGCGGGGCCGGTCGGGGTCGAGCCGCAGGGCCTCGTCGAAGTTCTTGATCGCCTTCTCGTTGTCGCCGCCGAGATAATAGGCCACGCCGCGGTCGGACCAGGCCTGCGCAAAGTCCGGCTTCAGCTTGATCGCCTGGTCGTAGTCGGCGAGCGCGCGGTCGAGCCGGCGCTGATTGGTGTAGACGACGCCGCGCAGCTCGTAGGCCTCTGCGTCTGCAGGATCGAGCTCGATCGCCTTGCTGAGGTCGGCCGCGGCGCGGTTGAGATCGCCGCCGGCCTCGCGCAGGAGGTCGCCGCGCAGGCGCCAGGCCTTTGCATTCCTGCCGTCGAGCGCAATGGCGCGGTCGATGTCCCGCAGGGCCTGGGTGAGGCCGCCCGAAGTCCGGGCATGGGCATCGGCGCGAACCAGCAGGGCCGCGGCGCGATCGGAGACGGGATTGGCGGTCTGGTCGATGATGGTCGTGCAGGTGGCCATCAGCTCCGCTGGAGCAGCCTTGCTGCCCATCACGCAGTCGGTCCCGGCCGAAGCCGGCGCAGCGAGGACGAGGCCCATCGCAGCGCTGAGCAGGAAGGCGCGAAACGAACTCTTGGCAAGCCAAAGCGCTTGCGCGGAATGATGCGTGCCGCACATGGCAGTTTGCTCCGTGACGTCGGGTTTTCACCATTGTCGCGGCGGGTACGGGATGGGTTCAATTCGGGCCTGTCCACGCCGTCGTGGCCGCGCTCGATCCGGCCATCCACGCCTACCCCCTCGGCACGAAGAACGGGGATGCCCGGGCCTTCGCCGCGCCGAAGCGGCTTCGGCCGCGCAGGCGGGACAAGCCGGGCATGACCTCAATACCCGTCCACCCCATTGATCTGTTGCAGCCGCTCCTGCATCGCCTTCTTCAGATCGTAGCCCGGCCGGCCGTACGCCGCGTTGCGGCGGGCGATGAACTCGTCCTGCTCACGCTGGAGCTTCCTGGCATCCGCCGGATTGCGCGCCTCCCGGATCGCGCGCGCGTTGGACCCGAAAATCTCGCGGTCGAGATCGGCCAGCTCGCGATTTCGGCAGATCGCCTTCTCCACGGCCCGGACCGCATTCCGGCAATTGAAGCTGGGCTTGCCGGCGACAGCCATCTGCGCGCCGATGCGCTCGAGCTCGCGCGCCATCGCCTTGTGATTGGCCTTGGCCTTCTCGTGGTTCGGATCGATCTTCAGGGCTGCGGCGAAATCCTGCACCGCCTTGGGCCTGTCGCCCTTCCTGAGCCAGAGCTCGCCGCGCGCATTGAAGATGTCGGCAAGCGTGGGATCGAGCAGGAGAACGCGGCTGTCGTCGGCGATGGCGCGGTCGACCTGATCGCGCCGCGCGTAGAGCGCCGCGCGCGCGATCAGCACCTTGATCAGATCCTCCTTGGCGGTCTTCTCGTTGTCGATCACGGCGGCGCAGGCCGTGGCGGTCCTGTCGATGTCGTCGGCCGCGGCCGCCGCGAGGCATGCTTCGACATCAATCTTGATCACCGCAGCCGGCTCGCCGCCGGTCGCAGCCTGGGCGGCGCCGAGCGAGAGCGCGCAGAGCAACACGGCACCTGACGATTGGATCAGTTTTTGAACACGCATGCTCGTCGCAGTCGGAAATCTTGCTTTCGGTCTTGCTTCGGTCTTGCCTTACGCCTTGCCTGGGGACCGTACAATCCATTAGGGCCGGATTGGTGCGAGCTTGTGGCACCGCGCACATCCGTTTCGGGGATCATCGTGTCGATATTCGAACGGATCATCGCATTCTGCTCGGCGCCATTGGCCTTATCGGCGCTGACGCGGCGGATCAAGTCTCCTGCCCGGCGTTTCTCGCCATCGGCGGCGCGCGGATCGCCTTCGTGCCGTCCAGTCCGCCTGGACGCTGGAGCCCGACCTCGCATTGGCCCTTTTTTCGCACCGGTGATGCTCGACGCCGGGTTCGACACCTCGCTGCGATCGCGCAGAATTGAGCGCTCACGCTTGTGCGGGACGACAGCGGAGGGTGAACGGCCACGTTGAACCAAACCCCGCCTTCCCAGACTCACTCGTGATGACGACCCTGACCGACGACCGTCGTGTGCGCGCGCGTGATGCGTCGCCCGCACGATACTTTTATCTGCATATGTCCCTGGCCTGCGCGGCCACCGCGTTTCTCGGTTTCGCGCCGACCTATTGGGTGCCGCTCGCGCACCGGACGCTGTCCGCAAGCCCCGTGATTCATTTTCACGGATTCTTGTTCTTCACCTGGTCGCTCTATTTCGTGCTGCAGAGCTGGCTCGCGGCCTCGGGCCGCGTGGTCAATCACCGTTCGCTCGGCATCGCCGGCGTGTCGCTCGCCACCGCGATGACGATCTTCGGCTTCCTCGCCTCTGTGCACGTGATGCAGCATTCCGCCGCGCTCGGGCAGCGCGAGGCCGGCATCGGCTTCTCGATCGTGCCGATGAGCGGGATCGCGTTCTTCGCGATCGTGTTCGTGCTCGCGATCGTGAACACGCGCAGGCCCGAGATTCACAAGCGGCTGATGCTGCTTGCTGCGGTCTCCATCCTCGACGCCGCCATCGCGCGCTGGTTCCTGACCTTCCTGGCGCCTCCCGGTCCGCCCGGCCTGCCGCCGGTGCCGGTCACGATCCCGCCGGCCGTCGTCGCCTCGCTCCTCCTCGTCGTCGCCATGGTGCGCGACTGGCGCGCCGAAGGCCGGGTCCACCCGGTCTATATCTACGGCACGCTGGCGCTGCTGGCGGTGAAGGTGCTGAACTGGCCGGTCAGCGAGACGGCGGCTTGGCATTCGTTCGCCGGCGGAATTCTGGCGCTGGCGCAATAGGTCGCTACACACTCCATCGTCGTCCCGGACAAGCGAAGCGCAGATCCGGGACGACAGCGGAGATTGACGCTACGCCCCCGCCTTGCAGGTGATCCCGCCGTCGACCACGAGCTCGATCCCCGTCACGTATTTCGACTCGTCCGACGCCAGGAACAGCGCGGCGTTGGCGACGTCGAAGGCATCGCCCATGTGTCCCATCGGCACCTGCGCATCGCGCGCACGCCACATCGCCTCGACGTCGCCCTTGGCGTAGCTGGCGGCAAGGCCTGCGGAATGTTCGACCATCGGCGTCTTCATCAGGCCGGGCAGGATCGCATTGACGCGCACATGCTGGCGCGCGAACTCGATCGCGGTGGTGCGCGTCATCTGGTTCATCGCCGCCTTCGAAGAGCCGTAGGTGACGTAGGAAATGCCCATGTGGCGGATCGAGGCGATCGAGGAGATATTGATGATCGAGCCGCCGCCCTGCTTCACCATCACGGGGATGACGTGCTTCATGGCGAAATAGGCGCTCTTGAGATTGACGCTGAAGACGCGGTCCCAGCTTTCCTCGGTGACCTCGACCACGCTGCCCATCTCGGCGATGCCGACATTGTTGTCGAGCACGTCGATGCGGCCATAGGCCTTCAGGCACGCCGCCACCATCGCCTCGATCTCGCTCGCGCGGGACACATCGGCCGTGAACGCCGTCGCCTTGCCGCCCTCGCTGGTGATGATGTTCGCGGTCTCCTCGGCCGCAGCGCCGTTGCGGTCGACGCAGAACACCTTAGCTCCCTCGCGCGCGAAGGTCACCGCGGTGGCCTTGCCGTTGCCCCAGCCGGGCCCGATCGAGCCGGCCCCCACCACCATCGCGACCTTGCCCTTGAGCCGATCCATCACATGTCTCCCTGCTTATTGGTCTTGTAGCCCGGGTGGAGCGCAGCGCAATCCGGGACCTCCGCCCCGGATTTCGCTGCGCTCCATCCGGGCTAAGGTTCTTTACAGATGCTCATCTTGGTGACGTTAGCACCAATGGGATGCCCGATAATCTCCGACAGCGTCTGGCACCGTCCGTCATGGCACAGCCGCCATTCGCCGGCCGCGCCGGAATTGCCGAGCACGACCTCTTGCATGGCGGCGCGCTTCGGCTGCCACTGAAACCAGCCGTCGACCAGCCGAGCCTCCGGCGGCGGCTCCATGCCGGGGCCGGTGCCCTTGACGCGGGCCTGCACCAGTTCGAGACCTGCGGCGGTGACGCGCCAATCCTCCTGCCAGTCGACCTTCGCGATCGAGTGCGTCCAGACCAGCGTAAAGGCGGACAGCGCCAGCGCCTTCACGCCCAACGCCGTGGCGAAGCAGAGGCTCACACTGCCTCGACCGGCGCCGGCGGACGCTGCCGCCATTGCCACAGTGCGAGCGCCGCAGCGAGCACGAAGCCGGCGGTGTCGCTGAACGGGAATTCGCCGAGCAGGCAGAACGCCGCACCGAGCGCGACCAGGCGCTCGATGAGCGTCAGCCGCGTGAACAGGAAGCCGATCGCGGCCATGCCGAACAGGCCGATCGCCACCAGCGCCTTCAAGGCCGCCAGCGCCACCGCGCCGTAGAAGCCGAGCTTGGCCGCCATGGGATCGCCGGCTTGCAGCATCAAGGCCGGCGAATAGACGAAGATGAAGGGGATGACGTAGCCGGCAAGCGCGATGCGCATCGCCTCCCAGCCGATCTTGTCCGGGTTCTCCTTGGCGATCGGGGCCGCCGCGAGCGCAGCCAGCGCCACCGGCGGCGAGAGGTCGGCCATGATGCCGTAATAGAACGCGAACATGTGGCTGGCGATCAGCGGCACCCCTAGCTTGGCGAGGGCCGGCGCGGCGAGCGCGGCGGTGATGATGTAGGTCGGGATGGTCGGGATGCCGGTGCCGAGCAGGATCGACAGCAGCATGGTCATGATCAGCGCCAGGAACAGGCTCTTCTCGCCGAGCCCGATCACCCAGCTGCCGAAGATGGTGCCGACGCCGGTCTGCGACATCATGCCGATGATGACGCCGACGATGGCGCAGGCCATGCCGACGGTGATGGCGGATTTGGCGCTCTCGGCCAGTGCGTCGCGGCAGGAACGCAGCGCGGCAAAGCCGCCGCGGACGAAGGCGGTGATCACGATCAATCCGACGACCACGCTCGCCACCGGCGCGATCTGGAGGCCGTCACGCGACAGCGCGGCGACGACGAGCGCGAGCCCGATCCAGAAGATGTAGCGGATGATTGTTGCCGAGACGCCGGCCGTGATGCTGGTGCCCAGGATCAGCGCCACGGTCAGCGCGAGGCCCATGCTGCCGGCATAGAGCGGCGTGAAGCCCTCGAACAGCATGTAGATCAGGGCTGCGAGCGGCAGCACGAGATACCAGCGCGTCACCAGCGCCTTCCACGCGCTCGGAATCTCCGAGCGCTTCATGCCGACGAGGCCGTGCTTGCCGGCTTCCAGATGCACCATCCAGAACGCGGACGCGAAATAGAGCATCGCCGGGATCGCCGCCGCCTTGACGATCTCCGAATATTGCACGCCGAGCGTCTCGGCCATGATGAAGGCGACCGCACCCATCACCGGCGGCATGATCTGCCCGCCCATCGAGGCCGTGGCCTCGACGCCGGCAGCGAAGGCACGGCGATATCCGAACCTGATCATCAGCGGAATGGTGAACTGGCCGACGGTGACGACATTGGCGACGCCCGAGCCGGAGATCGTGCCCATCATGCCCGAGGCGAACACCGCGACCTTGGCGGGGCCGCCGCGGGTGCGGCCGAACAGGCCGAGCGAGACGTCGGTGAACAGCTGGATCATGCCGGCGCGCTCCAGGAACGAGCCGAACAGGATGAACAGAAAGATGTAGGTGGCCGAGACGTAGATCGGCACGCCGTAGAAGCCTTCGGTGCCGAACGACAGGTGCGTGACGATCTGGTCGAAGCCGTAGCCGCGATGATTGAGCGGCGACGGCAGATATTGGCCGAAGAACCAGTAGACCAGGCAGGCGCCGCACATCAGCGGCAACGCCGCGCCCATCAGGCGCCGCGTGCCCTCGAAGATCAGCACCGCCAGCAGCGTGCCGACCACGAGATCGAGCCGCGTCGGGTCGCCGTCGCGCGCGATCAGGTCGGCGTAGAAGATCCATTGGTAGAGCCCGCAGAGGAAGCCGGCGCCGCCGATCACCCAGCCGAGCGCGCGGCCGGCATTGCTCCTCGCCGTGAAGTTGGCGATCAGGCCGAACGTGAGCAGAACGAGGAAGCCGACATGGACGCCGCGCACCACCTGGCTCGGCAGATAGTTGAAGGCGGCGACATAGAGCTGGAAGGTGGCGAAGGCGATGCCGATCCAATAGGCGAGCGCGCCCCAGCCACGCGGGCCGAAGCCTTCCGGGAAACCGTGCTCGAAATTGTCGAACTCGACCTTGACCTTCTCGGGCGCCTTCGCCGTGCCCTCTGCCTTTTCGAGCATATCGTTCGTCCTTAGCCTGTCCGCCCCGGACAGCGATGGCACATGGCCCCAAAACGTCATGCCCGGGCTTACCCCGGGCATTCACGACTTTCCTCTCTCCGTCATTCCGGGGCGATGCGCAGCATCGAACCTGGAATCTCGAGATCCGGGTCTGGTCCTTCGGACCATCCCGGAATGACGACGAAGAGAGACCTACTTGATCAGGCCTTTTTCCTTGTAATAGCGGATCGCGCCGGGGTGCAGCGGAACCGGGCTGCCGCTGGCCGCGGTCTCGAGCTTGATCTCCTTGCCGGCGGCGTGCGCGTTCACGAGCTCCGGTAGCGATTCGTAGACCAGCTTGGTCATCTGATAAGCGAGATCGTCCGACACGGCGGAGCTGGTGACGAGATAGTTGATCACCGCCGCCGTCGGCACGTCCTTGTCCTGGCCGGTATAGGTGTTGGCCGGAATGATCGCGGAGACGAAAGGAGGTCCGATCTTGTCGACCGTCTCCTTCGGCACCGACACCACCGTGATCGGGCTCGAGGTCGACAGGTCCTTCAGCGAGGCGACGCCAAGCCCGGCGGATTGCAGCGTCGCGTTGAGCTGCCGGTTCTTCATCAGATCGACGGATTCGGCGAAGGGCAGATACTCGACCTTGCCGAGATCCTTGTAGCTCATGCCGGCCGCGGCCAGGATCGCGCGCGAATTCAGCTCGGTGCCCGACTTCGGCGCGCCGACAGAGAGGCTCTTGCCCTTGAGGTCGGCCAGCGTCTTGATGCCGCTGTCGGCGGTCGCGACGATCTGGATGTAGTTCGGATAGATCGCGCCGATGGTGCGGAGCTTGTCGAGCTTGGTCTTGAAGCCGGCTTCTTCCTCGCCGTTCCAGGCGGCTTTCAGCGAATCGCCCAGCGTGAACGCCAGCTCGCCGCGCCCCTGCTGCAGCAGGATCAGATTCTCGACCGACGCCTTGGTGGCCTGCACCTGCGTCTTCACGTTCGGGATCTTGTCGCCGTAGATCTTCCCGATCGCGACCCCGAGCGGATAGTACACGCCCGAGGTGCCCCCGGTCAGCACGTTGATGAAGGATTGCGCCTGCGCGCAAGGTGCCGACGCCGCCAGAGCAAGAGCCGCGGCAACGCCGAAAATGGTCCGTTTCATGGTTGTTGTTCTCCCCAAACCAGTGGCGAAATTGGCTGGATGATGCCTGCGGGTCAACCCATCCAAAAGGCAAAACAGGACTGCGGTAAATGGCCGATCCGGCTCGATTTTTTCGGGAACTGGGGCTGCGGCGAGGCGGTGCAGCATAGACGGTCGCATAGGTGGACCAGCGCCACACCACGGACACCACAGCGTCATTGCCGGGCTTGTCCCGGCCATCCAAGCCGTTCCGCTGACCACTGAGAACGTGGATGCCCGGGACAAGCCCGGGCATGACGACCTCCGCTGGATGTTCAAATGCGCTTGCCCCGCCCGCAGGCGGGCAGACGCTCTCTCACTGGAACGTCATGTCCAGGCACTTCGAGATGTCGGAGCCGAGGCCGGAGGAGATGATGATGCAGCCACGCACCTTCTGCGCGGTGACGTCGGCGGCCCAGACCGCATAGCCGCCGGGACCGAAGAACGAGTTGGTGTTCGGCGGCTCGGTCTCGGTCGCATCGAAATCATACTTCCCGTCGGTCTCGAAGATGCGCGGCTTCTTGGTGCAGCCACCGTCGGTTTGGACGTTGATGACCTCCTTGTTGTCGCGGGTCAGCGCCAGCGAAACCTGGCAGCGGAAATATTCCGAGGTCTTGGTGTTGAAGAGATAGGTGTAGGACTTGCAAGTCGCCGTGTTCAGCTTGCCCGGGGCAAGGCCGCGGCTGCACGAAATGCGCTGGTTGTGGCTGAGCTGGTAATCATCGGCCCGGGCGGCCGGCGCCAGCGCCGTCAACGACAATGCAGCAGCCCAGCAAAGTTTGATCACATGGCGCATCCGAATCATCCCTATCGAAAATCTTGTCGAGTTGCGTTCTAGACGGAAAGCGGAACATAGTCGCGAGGGGACGGAGGGAAAATCACAAACTGCAGGACAAGACGTGATGCGCTGCGGCGCTTTCGCAAATTGACCCGGGTACATTGTTCGTGATTTGTTCAAGACCGATGCCCACGACTGGAGGATGGGACATGGCGTTTTCAACGAAGACATTTGCACTTGTTTCGGGCGCCTTGGTAGCGCTGCTCGGCGCGTTCGCTGCGCCCGCATGCGCGCAATCGACGGCAACGCCCTGGGAGCTCAAGCCCGACATGGGCTATGCGTATGACAGGGACGGCAAGACCTATTCCTACAAGATGGGCACCAGCAATGCCGGCGAGCTGCTGAAGGGCGCCAAGAAGGTGCCGAAGGGCACCCTGTTCTTCATCGGCCAGAACGGCCAGCTCTACATGCGCAGCGGCCCCTACCTCGAAGGCGACGGCAAGTTCAGGTTCGGGCCGGATCAGTAGGGCTGCGGCGGGCGGGACGACGCGCGGCCACACTCTCGGTGTCATCACCCGCGAAGGCGGATGATCCAGTATTCCAGAGGCCATTGTGATTGAATCGAGAGGCCGCGGCTTGCTGGATGCTCCGGTCGAGCCGGGCATGACAGCGGAGGATGCGGCAGGGCGACGGGGTTAAAACGCCGCCGCCAATTCCCTGGCGCCGGGTTTGCCGCTGTTCACGTCCATCCGATCGTCCGTCACCGCCAGCAGCTTGGCCACCGTGTTGTGGCGGATCGCAACCGGATTGCGCTCATAGCCGCCGCGCTGGAAGAAGTTCGAGGTCGGCACCTGCTCGCGCATGGCCTGCGGCATCGTCACCATGTCGAGCCCGGTGCCGTCGCCGGTGAGGTTCATCATCTCGAGGCTCGGCCGCCGAGAGCGGGCGCGAGTGTCCCTTGGCCCGGGCGAAATGCACCGACGTCAGCAGCTTGTGGGTCTGCAGCATCGGCCCGACGTCGATGTCGAGCACCATCGCATGCATGGCCCAGCCTTGGGGAGTGCTGCCCATCTTCTCGTGCTCCGACCAGGTGTCGGGCACCGACTTGGCATGCGCCACCATTTTCTTCAGGACAGCGAGCTTGTGCTCGAGGCGCATGCCGCGCTGGCCCTGACGTCCGCGCCACCTTCTCGGACAGCGCGCGGATGAGTTCGTGTCCCTGCTCCGCCAGCAGCTCGACGCTGTTGGTGGTCAGGAGCTGGTTGTAACCCATCGCGGTCGAAATCGCGCGCTTGCCGCCATGCTCGATTCCCGCCTGCACGTCGTGGCTGCCTGTGCCGCCGGTCTCGAAGGCGTAGACCCGCACGGCCTGCTCGCGCGTCAGCCCGGAGGCGAGCGCGTAGCGCGCATAGGCGCGCTTGAACTCCGCCTCGCTGGACGGACGCTGCGGCGTGAACTGGTAGATCTCCTGCGCCGCGCGCAGGAAATCGGCGACGACGGGAATGGGCTTGCGGAGCGGCCGATCCGGCGTTTCCTCCGGCTCCGGATTTACCGGCTTCTTCGGTCCGTTATAGAGCGGCGGATGCTCCAGCACGTAATCGTCGAGCGTCACCTGCTGCCCGCTGCGCCGCTTGGCATTGCGCCCTTTTCGCTTCTCCGAGATCTGGCTCCAATAGGCGCTTGCCTCGGCGTCGAAGGCCGCGCGCGCCGCCTGATATTCGGCGAGCTTGCGGCGATATTCGAGCACGGCCGGCGAAGCCCCCGCGCCTTGCGCAAAGAACTGCGACAGCAGCTGGGCGTTGGCGCCGCGGACGGACGGTGCGATCAGGACAAGCGCAAGTGGAACCAGCGCCAATGTGTTTCGAATCGATCGATGCATGCCGCCCTCTTAGCAGGCATCCGGTAACCGTCACGTTAACGCGCCGTTTACCATCAATTCCAGGCGAATACCGGCTGCTCCAGCTCGGTGACGCGGGTGTGCCGCCCCGCCAGCACCTCGCGGAACTGATAGATCAGCGCCGCCGTCGGCGCGTGGATCAGGCTCATCTGGTGATGGAACCGGATCACGCGGCGCGTGCTTTCGGGAATCGCCGTGAAATCGAAGGCCTCGTCGCGTTCGATCGTGTCGAGCGCGATGCGATGGACGGAGGCGACCTCGTCGGGATTCGGAATGATCGCGGCACTGTCGGCCGCCCAAACCACGACCGGCGTGATCAGATAGCCGGAGCGGGTCGGATAATCGTCGAGCAGGCCGAGCACTGCCTCGGCCGGAAGCTTGAGCGCGAGCTCCTCGTCGAGCTCGCGCAGCGCCGCCTCGACCGGCGTCTCGCCGGCATCGCAGCGTCCGCCGGGCAGCGCCCATTGGCCACGATGCGCGCGCAGGTGTGAGGCACGCTTGGTGAGCAGGAAGGCGGTGTCGCCACCGTCGTTGGATTCGGTCAGCGCCAGCACCACCGCGGCGCGCTTCAGCGCCGACGGCACGGCCGCGTCGGGCAGCCGCGCGAAGGACGCGCAGGCCGCTGCGATATTCCGCCGGGTGGCATCGCCGAAAGGTCTCATGGTGCTTGACTACACCAGGATCGCATCTGATGAAACGAGGCGAGACAGCGTTGCAGGGATGGACGGAGCGATGACGAGCAGGGCCGCGGCGAGGCTGAAATCAGAGGGCTGGAGCATCCTCGAGACCACCGGCTTCATGCATCTGGTCGGCCCGTTGTGGGAGCGCAAGGTCGACGGTCACTACGAGTTCGCGCTCGCGACCGAGGACAAGCACCACAACCGGCGCGGCATGGTCCAGGGCGGCGTGATGATGACTTTCGCCGACCGCACCTGCGGCATGACCGCCCGCTACGTCTCCGGCAAGGAGTTCATGGCGACGGTGCAGCTCGACACCCATTTCGTCGAGGCCGGCCAGATCGGCGACATCCTGATCTCGCGCCCGCGCGTGGTGCGCTCGACCCGCAGCCTGATCTTCATGAGCACCGAGGTGACAGTCGACGACCGCTGCATCGTGATGGCCAACGGCGTGTTCAAGATATTGAAGGGGCCGGCGTAGGCATAAGTTAGGCAGCCCCCGCTGTCGCCAAACACTCCGCTGTCGTCCCCGCACGCGGGGACCAATAACCCCAGGGAGGAGATATAGCGCAAGACAGGTCACTCCGAGTCTTCGCCAAACAACTCCCTGTGGTTATGGGTCATCGCGAGCGCAGCGAAGCCATCCAGAATCCCTCCACGGACACATTTCTGGATTGCTTCGCTGCGCTCGCAATGACGAGATGACGCGACTATGCTGGTGTCTGAAACGCACCGAGGACCGTCCATGCACTACCGCCAGCTCGGCCGCTCCGGCCTGAAAGTGTCGCCGATCTGCCTGGGCACCATGATGTTCGGCGGGCCAACCGATGAAGCCGCGTCGAAACGGATCATCGACAAGGCACGCGGGGCCGGCATCAACTTCATCGACACGGCCGACGCCTATTCGAAAGGCGCATCCGAACAGGTCGTCGGCCGCGCCATTGCCGACAACAGGCACGCCTGGGTGCTCGCGACGAAGCTCGCCAACCCAATGGGTGATGATCCCAACCGTGTCGGCCTGTCACGGCGCTGGGTGCTGCAGGCCGCGGACGAGAGCCTGAAGCGGCTCGGCACCGACCACATCGACATCTATTATCTGCACAAGGAAGACCATTCGACGCCGCTGGAGGAGACGGTGCGCGCGATGGGCGACCTGATCCGATCAGGCAAGGTGCGCTATTTCGGCGTCTCCAACTACCGCGCCTGGCGCGTCGCCGAGATCTGCAATATCTGCGACCGGCTCGGCATCGACCGGCCCGCGGTGAGCCAGCCCTATTACAACGCCATGAACCGCATGCCCGAGGTCGAGCACTTCCCGGCCTGCTCTTATTACGGCCTCGGCATCGTCCCTTATAGTCCTTTGGCGCGCGGCGTGCTCACCGGCAAGTACAAGCCGGACGCCACCCCCGACAAGGAGACCCGCGCGGGGCGCAACGACACCCGCATGATGCAGACCGAATGGCGACCGGAATCGCTTCAGCTCGCGCAGGAGATCAAGGCGCATGCCGAGAGCAAGGGCATAACCGCCGGCCAGTTCGCGGTTGCCTGGGTGCTCAACTCCGCCTTCGTCTCCTCGATCATTGCCGGCCCGCGCACCGAGGAGCAGTGGGACGGCTACATCAGCGCGCTCGACTATCGCTTCACCGCGGAGGACGAGGCGCTGATCGATCGGCTGGTCACCCCGGGCCATCCCTCGACGCCGGGCTACAACGATCCCGCCTACCCGATCGAAGGCCGTCGCGCCCGGACTGCGTGACCTCTCGGAGACGACGATGGCGCATCAGGATCGCTACGGCCTACCGCTCTCTACCGCATCCGACGTGGCTGCCGGTGCCTATCGCGACGGCGTCGACCTCATGCTCTCGGGGTGGACCCGCATGGCGGAGACGCTGGAGCGCGCCATCGCGGCCGATCCCGACTTCGCGCTGCCTCTGGTCGCCCGTGCCCGCGTGCACGCCTTCTATCAGCAAGGCGATCAGGCGCGGAGCAAGGCGGCGCTCGCACGCGAACTGGTGGCGAAGCGCGGCACGGAGCGCGAGCGCTCGCATGTCGAGACGCTGGCGCTGTCGATCGAGGGCCGGCTGCAAGAGGCGATCGCATCGACGCTGAGGCACATCGAGAGCTGGCCGCGCGATGCCTTGGTGCTGTCGCTGCCGCTCGGGGCGTTTGGCTTGTTCGCCTTCTCCGGCATGGACGATCACGACCGCGCGCGGCATGAGCTGTGCGAGCGCGTCGCGCAGCATTATGGCGAGGACTGGTGGTTCCTTACCATGGCCGGCTGGGCCATGACCGAGAATGGCGACGTCGCCCGCGGCCGCGCCGTCACCGAGCACGGCTTCAATTTGCGCCGGGCGAACGCCCATGCCACGCATGCGGTGCTGCACGCGATGTTCGAGGACGGCTCGATCGAGGCGGCCGATCGCCTCGTCGACGACTGGATTCCGACTTACGACCGCGCCGGCCTCTTGCACGGCCATATACGCTGGCACCAGGCGCTCGGCGCGCTCGAGCAGGACGATTCGGCACGCGCGCTCGCAATCTATGCCGACGTGCTCCAGCCTTCGGTCACGCAGGCGCCGCCGCTCAACGTCATCACCGACGCCGCCTCGCTGCTCTGGCGCCTGTCGGCGTACGGCCACACTGTGCCGAACACGCTGTGGCAGGAAGCCGACGCCGCCGCGCAAGAGATGTTTCCGAAGTCGAGCCTGTCCTTCGCCGACGTCCACATGGCGCTGTTCGCGGCGGCGACGCAGAACCACGCGGCGCTCGCCGCGCGCCTTGCGACGATCGAGCAGCGGCTCGCCGAGGGCAAGCTGCCGGCCGGCCCCGTCGTGCCGGCGATCGTCCGCGCGCTGGCGGCCTTTGCCGACGAGGATTACGCCGCATGCGTGCAGACGCTCGCGCCTGTTCTCACCGAGGTCGTGCGGATCGGCGGCAGCCACGCCCAGCGCGAGCTGATCGAGGACACCTTCATCGTCGCGCTGATGCGCAGCGGCGAGCTACCCCGCGCCCGCGCCCTGCTGGACGCCCGCCTGCACCGCCGGCCATCCCTTCGGGATCGGCGCTGGCAGACGGCGATGGGCCAAGGCGCGACGAGATCAGGATGAATTGCATCGCGCTCTAGCTGTTGTTTGCGCATGATCCTTTCGGAAGACCGCTGTGCGCTTTTCCGGATCATGCTCTGCCTCTGCCACGAAAAAAACACCGGCCTGACGGCAAGTGCCGGGCGGACGGGTTGGCGATGTCGGCGAATCGCCGTGGGGGTGGCGCGGTGGTATTCCAGGCGGGTCTTGCAGAACAAACGGGATCGCAACCAATTTGTGGTTCGATGGTTATGCTGCGGAACTTTTCCTCCGCCGCCACAGCCCTCCGGCACACGAGCCCGACGATGCGCCTTCGCCGACCGGTCCTCGCCGCCGCCTTGACCATGGGCCTGGCAAGTCCTTGTTTTGCCGAGACTTCCAACCCCATCCCGGTCAACAATCCGCCGGCGCAGCAGACTGCCTTCATCGACCTGCTGGCGCTGATGTCCGGCCATTGCAAGACATTCAAGGTCGCCGGCCGCACCTATGCCTGCAAGACGGTGGCCTACGCCCATGGCGACAAAGGCCGGGTCAATTTCGCGGTCGCGGTCGACGATCCCGCCGACGACAGCCACGTCGTGTCGTTCTCCGGCGAGAACGGCAAGCGTGCCGACGACAATTCCTACGAGCTGCGGATCGACCGCATGCTGCTCAACTCCAAGCACCGCCCCAAGGTCGACGGCCTGCCGGTGCCGGCCGAGCAGACCTCCACCGGCCTTTGCCGCCAGACCGGCAATTTCGCCGCCAGGAAGGTGAACGACGTCACCTGCTCCGCCACCGACAGCGAGGGCCGGCGCTACGAATTGCTGTTCGTCTCCGACGGCACGCCGGTCAGCGTGCGCCGTATCCGCCAGTCGGCACCGTCGATCCAGGACCCGTTCAAGTAGCTCTTCACGCGAACGCTTTCTCCAGCGTCGCAAAGATCACCGACAGCGATCTGTCGTGCCGCGTCACCGGCGGCACCGGGCGATCGACCTTCATGAGCTGATAGACCGCCATCTGCGCCGCACGCACCGAATATTCGACGGTGAACACGACGTCGTCGGGAATCTCGACGAACTGGCTGACAAAGGCGAGATTGACGGAATTCTTCGGCACCGGCAGCGGTCGGTCGGCCAGATGGCGCGGCATGAACATGCTGGTGATGTAGGGCATGCGGCAGGGGATGCAGATCGCATCCTCCAGCACGACGGGATCGAAGTTCAGGTGGCCGCAGAGCTCCTTCAGGATCTCGGCGCCGCCGCAATCGGACATCGGCTTGGCGACGAAATTTCCGACGCGGTCGGGATGCAGCGCGTAGCCCCAGAACACCTGCACGTTGTTCGGCTGCCCCGTGAAGTGCGGCTGGTGATAGAGCACGACCGACATCAGCCAGTTCGAGTCCTTGAACGTGACGAGACCGCCGGTGCCGGCCCGGTTGCCCGAGAACGCTTCCATCCGGTCAAAGAACCGTGGATCGCGGCAAGTGACGGTGAACGACAGCCAATAGGATTCGGGGATCGAACTGTTGAACACCGACGGGTTGCCGAACTCGGGACGTCCTTGCGCGATCGTCTCCCACAGCGCCCAGCCCTGGCTGTCCTTCTTGGTCAGGTGCGGCGGCGGCTCGGTCATCGTGCCGAGGCTCGAGGGCGTCCGTCATCGAGCCATTCTGGAAGAACACGATGTCGTGGTCCTCGAGCCGGACATTGGCCGTGCGGCTGTCGCGGTCGAGCGTGAGCTGGCGCACGCGCAAGCGCGCGCCCTCGGCCTCGAACGCCATGTCGGTGACGCGCGTGCCGCGCACGAACTGCACGCCCTGGCGCTTGAGCCAGTCGGAGAGCGGCCGCACGATCGCGTCGTACTGATTGTAGACGGTGCGCTTGACGCCGGCGAGCGTCTCGATGCGCGGAAACTCGCTCATGAAGCGATGCAGATAACGCTTCAGCTCGACCGCGCTGTGCCAAGGCTGGAAAGCGAAGGTGGTCTGCCACATGTACCAGAAATTGGATTCGAAGAATCCGGGTGACAGCCAGTCGGTGATGCGGCTGTTGCCGAGCGCCTCTTCCGAGGCCTCGGCGAGCCGCAGCAGCTCCAGCCGGTCGCGCGCGGAAAAGCCCATATGCGAGACGTCGATCTTGAAGCGGTTGCGGTCGACCAGACGTGCCCTGGAGTGCGCCGGATTCTCCACGTTGAAGGCGACCGTTTCGTCGCGCACGCTAAGGCCGGGATGCTCCAGCGAGGGAATGCTCGAGAGCAGGTCCCAGGTGCATTCGTAATGGTCGGTGGTGAGCATGCGGCCGCCGCGCAGCGAATAGGCGCCGTTTGCAAGCTGCGCGCCGTCGAGGCTGCCGCCGATCAGCGGCTGCGCCTCGTAGATCACGATGTCGTGCCCCGGCAGCTGCGCATCGCGAACGAGGAACGCCGCGCCTGCGAGCGATCCAATGCCACCGCCGATGAAATACGCCTTCATGACTTGCCTCGATTGCAGTTCGAATGTCGCGGCAAGATTGCATGGTGTAGCGGTAGCCAAAGTTGCGCTGGATCAAGGCGGAGGCGAAGCGCAATCACGTCGACGTTATCGGGGTCGGCTTCTTCGCGTAGATGTGCTCGATCTCGTCCGCGAAGCGGCGCTCGAGCGCGGGCCGCTTGTTCTTCAGCGTCGGCGTGAGCAGACCGGCCGCAATGGTCCACGGATCCAGCGTCCACCACACCGCTCGCGGTGTCGCGTAGGACGGATAGGCCTTCACGGCCGCGGCGATCCTGGCCAGCAGCGCCGCCCGCTCCGCCGCGCCGCCTTGCTGGCCGCGCGCCGCCAGCCGTTCCTTCTCCTCGACCCAGGCTTTGGCATTCAGCACGACCAGAGCGGTGAGGAACGGCCGCTGCTCGCCGACCACCAGCGCCTGCTCGAACAAGGGATCGGCGAGGATCGCCGTCTCCAGATCCACCGGCGCGATCTTCTCGCCGGTGGAGGTGACCAGGATGTCCTTGATGCGACCGGTGATGGTGATGCGCCCATTCTCGATGCGGGCTTGGTCGCCGGTATGCAGCCAGCCGTCGGCGTCCTTGACGCGGCGCGTTTCCTCCGGCTTGCGCCAGTAGCCCAGCATCACGCTGGGGCCGCGCACCAGCAATTCGTCGTTCTCACCCAGCCTGACCTCGACGCCGTCGAGGACGTGGCCGACCGAATGCGGATCGTTGTCGTCGGGGGTATTGACGGAGACCACCGGCGAGGTCTCAGTCATGCCGTAGCCCTGGAGCACGTCGAGCCCGAGCGCGAGAAACAGCCCGATGACGGGCTCCGCGATCGGTGCGCCGCCTGAGACCGCGACGCGCAGGCGGCCGCCGAGCTGCGCCAGCACCTTGTCGGCGACGAGGCGCTTGAGCAGCGGCCAGGCCAGCCGGTCCAGCAGCGACGGCACGCCATGGCGCTGCCGCGCGTCGAAGCGACGCCGGCCGACGGCGATGGTGAGGTCGAGCAGCGTGCGTTCGATCCAGCGCGCCGATGCGCGATGCTGCATGATCAGCGCGTAGATCCGTTCGTAGATCCGCGGCACCGAGACCAGCACCGTCGGCCGCACATGCTTCAGATCCTCCGAGAGCTGCGGCACCGAGCGCGCATAGGCGACACAGGCGCCGACCGCGATCGGGTAGTAGTAGCCGCCGGTGCGCTCGAAAGTGTGCGAGAGCGGCAGGAAGGACAGGAAGACGTCGTGCGGCTCGGCTTTGACGCGGCGCGCGATTGCCTTCACGTTGGCGACGACGTTGCCATGCGACAGCATCACGCCCTTCGGCCGCCCGGTGGTGCCCGAGGTGTAGACGATGGCGGCGAGATCGTCCGGCTCGATCGCGAGATCGGGCAGCGGCGCGGTCGCGCCAGGTGCTTGCGCCAGCCAGTGGTCGAGCCCGACGATGCGCGCATCCGGCGTGATGGGCCCGCCTGCATCCGCGCAGACGACGCGCTTGAGATGGTCGAGCGGCTGGCCGGTCGCCACGATTTCCTGCCAGCGCTCCAGTGTATCGATGAACAGGACCAGCGCGCCGGAATCGACGAGGACATAGGCAATGCTGTCGGGATTGTCGACGGCGTGCATCGGCACCGGCACCAGGCCACGCGACAGCGCCGCCTGGTCCATGGCGATATGCGCGACGCCGTTCGGCATCAGGATGGCGATGCGCTCGCCCGGCGCGAGCGCCTCCGCGGCGAGCGCCCGCCGCCACAGCTCGAATTTCGCATCGATCTCGCGCCAGGACTGGCTGACCCAGCGCTGGGCGGCCGCGTCGAAATGGCGATAGGCCTCCGCCGCCGGCGTCGCCTTGACGCGCCAGCGTAGCAGCTGCGGCAACGTCCTGATCTCGGCAAGGTCGTCCGGTTGACCCGTCGGCTCCAGCATGGCGCTCTCTCGCATCGAATCGATTCCCGACATTCGGTGCCTCGATACTAAAGCGCGATGAGATTCGGACGAATCGTCAAAACGCTTTAGGTTGTTGTTTGCGCTGATCTTTCCGGAAGACCGCTGCGCACTTTTCCGGATCATGCTTTAGACCGGCCAGTTCTTGGCGCTTTGATCCTCAGCAAGCTGGCCATGCTTTGGAGCGACCCATGACCCGCGACCGCCTGTTTCTGCTGCGCCCCGGATTCGAGGACCCGGCTTTTCCGGGGCGCCTGTTCTACTGCTGGCATTGCGCGCTGATCGACGGCGTGCTGGCCTCGTTTCCGCAACTTGCCGCAAAGCTCGACGTCGAGCGCATTCCGTGGCCGCGCCCGCGGCAGCCGGTGATCACACTGGTCGGCGAGCAGAACCAGTCGCTGCCGCTGCTGGTGCTTGCAGACGGAGCGACATCGCCGCACCAGACCGGCAGCTATCATGGCCGCGCCTTC
This sequence comes from Bradyrhizobium dasycarpum, assembly GCF_042019905.1. Classification (NCBI taxonomy): domain Bacteria; kingdom Pseudomonadati; phylum Pseudomonadota; class Alphaproteobacteria; order Hyphomicrobiales; family Nitrobacteraceae; genus Bradyrhizobium; species Bradyrhizobium dasycarpum. Next base: position 5,644,277 of record NZ_CP169574.1, on the reverse strand, counting down.
ATCGCCGACAAGGACGCGATCCTCGCCGCACTCTCCGAACGCCACGGCTTTCCCGATCCGCATCCGTGAGCACATAGCTCGCGCAATGTTTCGTCTTCCGGACGCCATCAACGACGAGCTTGCTCGCATCGTGACGACCAGTGAGATGATCGCATCATTCTGAGCGGCGTGAAATCTGGGGCGAACTGAAATCTGGGGCGATACTAAGGCAGCGTGGGCGCGACAATCGAGCGCGCGACCTTGTCTCGTTCACGAACGTTAACGTGTGTTCATCGGAACCAGCGTCTGCGTCGTTTCGACGCCGGAACGCTGCGCGCGCACGCCCGTTGTATCACGACATTCAACTGGAGTGATGACATGAAGTATCTCATTGTCGCGATGGCGGTCGGAGCTGCGGCGCTTGCCGGCGGAACGGCGGCGAACGCGGCCGGCACTTCGAGCGCCAAGCAGAGCGCGCAGGAAAGTCAGACCACCGACATCAGCGCGCACCGCAGGCACCATCGCTGGCATGGCCACCATCATCATTGGCGGCACAGCCACTACCGGCCGTACTACCGCAGCTACGGCTATTACCCGCGCCATCACGGCTATTACGGCGGCGGGCCGTACGGATATTATCGCGGCGGCCCGGGCGTGACGTTCAGCTTCGGCGGCGGACGCTGGTGAGACAGGAGAGGCCCGCAGCAATGCGGGCCTCTCTCTTTATTCCCGCAGGATCAGTCCCGCCGTCTCCAGGCCGCTGGCCAGCGCTGCTTCCACCGTGCCCATGTCGGGCCCGCGATAGAGCGCTTCACCGGAGAACAGCACCCTTCGATCGGCACGCGCCAGAATCGCCTGCGCCGCGCGCGTCCGCGGTGTCGCCCAGGAATAGGCGCCGCGGGCAAAGGGATCGTGCGCCCAGTTGGTGGCCTCCGCGGCCACGAGCTCGCCCGCGACGTCCTCGCGCGGCAGCCTGAAGATGGCGGCGAGCGAATCGAGTCCAGCCTCGATCAATCCTTGCGAATCGAGGCTGTCGAGTGCCGCGGTGCGCAGACCGCCGAACCAGCCGGTGAGCAGCGCATGCCGGCTCGGATATTGCGTCCACCACACCGGGATCCTTTCGTCTGACAGCAGGAAGGTCATGCCTGCGAGATCCCGTTGCCGCTCGCGCCACCATGGTCGCGCAAAGCGCAGCAGGATCTTGATGACATTGCCGAAGCCGATGTCGTTCGTGGCGGCAAGCTTCGCACGCGCGCTCGCCGGCAGGGCGATCTCGCGCAGCAAGGGCAGCGGCACGGTGAGGATCACCCGGTCGCATCCGAGTCCCTCGCCGCTGGCGCAGCGAACGACAACCAAGCGGCCATCCTCCTCGATCGCCGTCACCACGCAGCCGAGATGGATCGCGACGCCGTGCCTGCGGCAGTCCGCCGCCAGGAAGTCGACCAGCCCGCCGTAGCCGCCGTCGATGCGCGCCTGCGGAGCGTGCCCGCCATCCATCCACTCCTCGCGCAGCGCCAGCGTCGAGGCGCGCTCGGGATCGGCCGCGTCATAGCCCTCGACCATCCGCTCGATCGAATGGCGCATCGGCGCATAATCGTCCCCGGCAAAATGCCGGCGCAGGAATTCGGCAACGGGGAGATCGTCCTGCAAATCCCTCAGCACGGCTTGCAGCTCGGCCTCGTGGGCGTCGTCGTGCCGTTCGCGCGAGAGCGTCGTCCCGTCGAAGCTCCACTGCTCGCCTGCGATCTCCTGAAGCGACAGCCCGGCCTCGCGCAGCAGTCGACGCGTGAGCGGTGCTTCGCCGTGGACGAATTCGGCGCCGCCCTCGGCGGCATAGCCGAACTCCGAAGCCGGCAGCGGATGGATGCGGCCGCCGCAGCGCGTGCGCGCCTCCAGCACCGTCACCTTGCGGCCGGCACGCGCCAGCTCGCGCGCCGCGATCAGGCCCGCAGCACCGGCGCCGACGATGACGATGTGCTCCGACGCCTCGGACATGGCGGGCTTCACCGGCCTGTGGCCGGCGAATCGTTCCTGATCAGGTAGCGCAGCAGCAGGACGCCGCCGCCGAGCTCGCGCATGCTCTCCAGCGTCATCGCCGCGATCGGCGCACGCTTGTCGCCGTCCGCCTCCGTCGAGGAGAACACGAAGGGCGCACCGGTGGCGCCGTCGATCGCGGGACTGAGGATCAGGTTGAATTCGTCGATCAGGCCGGCACGCAGGAACGCCCCATTGGCAACGCCGCCGCCCTCGACCAGGAGGCGCTTCACACCAAGCTCGCGGTGGAGGATGTCCAGCACCAGCGCCAGGTCGATTTCCGACTTGCCAGCGAAGATGTAGGACACGCCCTCGCCGCGCAGCCCTGCAAGATGCGAATCCGGCACGCTCTCGGTCAGCACGACGACGATCGGGTCGCCGCCGATGTCCGAGCGGCCCCAGCCGATCTTGCCCTGCGCATCGAGCACGACGCCATAGGTTTTCGCGTCACGCCGCGCGAACCAGTTTTGGCGCGGAAATGTCTCGTGCGTCCCGGTCGGGTACGGCTTGCCCTTGGCGAACTCCGACCCGGTGACGCGGCCGATGACCCAGGCATCGCCGCCGAGCTCCTCATGGATCGTCTCGAACCAATCGGTGCCCGCTCCCTTCGGACGCCAGCGGCTGGGATGCGTGCGGCCGTCCAGGCTGGAGTGCATCAGACAGATCACGTAGGGCTTCATGCAATTCTCCGGAAATGCGCTTCACACCGTGGGCCGATCGCTCTTGTCATGGCCCCCTGCGCGATCGTTGACGATCATTGCGAGCGGATTGGGCTCTGGCGGTGCGACCAGCTGCAGCGTGTTGGTGTCGCGATGATTGAACGGCGCGCCGCGCACGAACAACTCGGTCTGGATCAGATAGGTCCAGCTGCCGTCGTCGTTGAAGGTGATGTCGCAGCGATAGGAATCGGTGCGGAACGCCTGTTCCAGGAAATCGGTCGAGCAGATCCCGTAGGCGGTGTCGCCGCGCCTGGCGGTGACCGAGATGGTCTTGTCGCCGGATGCGGCCTTGCCCGAGGCCAGCAGCACCTGCCCGCGCGGAATCGCCAGCGTCTGCATGATCAGCCCGGTCGCGGGCTCCCACAGCCAATAGCCGACCTGATCGTGGAAGGTGATGTCTTCCTCGGGCGTGTTGATGTGGATGTGATAGCGCAGCCCGTAGAGCAGTTGCGGGCCGTTGGCCTGCGGATCGATCGGGTCCATGCGGATGCGCTCGATGAAGGTCCGTCGTTCCGGCCCGTCCGCCTTCGGATTGATGTCGATGCCCTTGTCCGCCTGCCAACGACCGGCGAGGCGGCGCAGCGGACCGAGATTGGCAAGGCCGTCCGGCGAGACGTCGTCGGGCTCGGTGAAGATGTCGGCGGGAATAGGAAGCATGGAAGTCCTCGCGGCAGATTGCGAGAACAGCCATAGCATGGCGGCGCGAAGCTGGCGTGTGCTCACGCCTCACAATCGCGAATGGACATCGGCGTTGCGCGCGGGGCGATCGTCGGGCTTTTGAGGAAGACCGTGCACTGCCTGTCGCGAGCGTTCTCGGACAATACGCCGGATGGTCGGCATCAGGCGAAACGGTGCCGAACCTGTTCGTTCAACCGGTCACGCGCGGAGGATCGATGCGCCGATCCTCACCAGACGCGCGACATCGCTGCCGCTTCCGATGTCGGCGAAGACCGCTCTCAAGCTGCTTCCGACAGCGATTTCGCGCGCTGCTCGAGCATGGCGATCGTGGCGACCAGATTGTCCCGCCGCGCGCGAAGGTTAAGCGCGAGCAGCGGATAGGTCGGCTGCTGCGCGTCGAACACCCCGGCTTTGGCCTCCACTTCCAGAATATCCGTATTCAAGAGCCGAACGCGCCACCACAGATCGGCGATCAACGCATCGAGCCGGAGTTCGCCGGCAGTACCAGTACGGGACACTTCTTGCATCGCTTGCCTCAACCTGAAACGGGCCTCTCCGCCGAGGCCCGGCTTTGGTCAGAACTGAGCAAGCGGAGTGCCAAGGCCGACGGCCACGCCGGCGGACCTTCCGGAACTCGCAAAAACCCGCGTTCCGCAGTGATCCGGCGGCCGGCCCCGGTCGTTCTCGGTCCAAGAGGTCGCTTGTCGAGGCGCTATGATCGCTGCTATCCGGGCTTTGAATGTGCCAATCCGGGCTGAGGCTGGTTTTCCCCGGAGGGTTGCGGCGCGGCTGTCGATTGGTGCGAGCAAAGGGCCGAAGACAAAGGTGGATTGGGCTGATTTGATCGGACGCGTCGCCTCTGACGGCGACCGGGAGGCTTTCAAGCGGCTGTTCGAGCATTTCGCGCCCCGCATCAAGGGGCTGATGCTCAAAGCCGGCTGCAGCCCCGACGAGGCGGAAGAGATCGCCCAAAACAGCATGATCGCCGTGTGGCGGAAGGCGCACCAGTTCGATCCTGCGACCGCGGGCGCGCCGGCCTGGATTTTTACGATCGCGCGCAATCTGCGGATCGATTTGTTCCGCCGCCGGGCCCGGGTCGACCGTCTGGAAGCCGGATCTGAGCCGCCTGATGCAGCGGATCAAGCCGAACCAGCCGATATCCTGATTTCGCGCGGGCAGGAAGCCGCGCGGATCGCATCGGCGATCAAGCAACTCTCGGCAGAGCAATCCACGGTGGTGAAGCTATCGTTCATCGAGGAAAGACCGCATCCGGAAATCGCGAGCGTGCTCGGGATTCCGCTCGGGACGGTCAAGTCACGGATCAGGCTGGCGATGAACCGGTTACGCGACATTTTGGACGAAGAAGCATGACGATCAGCCATCATCCGCCGGAAGATCTTCTGGCCGATTTCGCGGCCGGCAAGCTGGAAGAGGCCTATCATCTGGTCGTCGGGGTGCACGTGGCTGGCTGCGCGCGCTGCGCACGCTTCGTGCAGGCCATCGAGCAACTCGCGGGCGCTGCGCTGGAGGATGTCGAGCCGGTGCCCACCGCACCGGATGCGTTCGATCGCGTGATGTCGCGGATTCACGACGCTCCGGCACATACAGCCGCGGCCCCCCTCACGTCCGACACGGATGATGATATTCCGCCGGCACTGCGGAAGTATCGCATCGGCAAGCGCCGACGTGTCGCGCCGGGTCTCAGCCTGCGACCGATCGAGCTGTCCGGCCCGGGCACGGCCCGTGCCTTCCTGCTTCGGTCAGCGCCAGGCTCGCGCATGCTCGAACACACGCACACCGGCACCGAGCTGACGCTCGTGCTCGAGGGCAGCTTCAGCCATGAGGGCGGACGCTTTGGCCCCGGAGATTTCGACTACGGCGACGACGAGATCGATCATCGTCCCATCGTCGGCACCGAAGGCCCTTGCCTCTGCCTGGTCGCGATGACCGGCGACCTGCGCATGAACGGCTTGCTCGGCCGACTGATCGGGCCCTTCGTGCGTCTGTAACCTGCTTCGCCCTTCTCCCGCCAAGTGATCCGGCCCTGCGCCCGGAGCGTTTCGTAGGAAACGCAAGGGAGACAGGACATGGCCTGTTCAAGTCCGGCAAATCAGGTGCCGAGCGAGAGGTTGCAGGAAGTGCTGGCCCGCGTCTCCGCAGGCGAGCCACGCGCCTTCGCAGAGCTCCATACGCTGACGCGCGGCAGACTGCGCAGGATCGCGCTGGCCGTTGGAGCCTCGCCGCACGATGTCGATGACATCCTCCAGGAAAGCTTCCTGAAGATCTGGCGCAACGCCGCTCGGTTCGATCCCGGTCGGGCATCGGCCATGACCTGGATGTCCGCAATCGTCCGAAACACCGCGATCGACCATCTGCGGACCAGGCGGCAGCCAAGTGTCGAACTGGACAAGGCGCTTATGATCCCGACGGCGGCCGGGCCATCGCCGGCCGAGGATTTCGATTACGCCGGCGCCGAACCGATAGCCTTGGGAGCATTGGCTCGCTTGCCGGCAGATCGCCGCAGGCTGGTCGCTCTGGCCTATCTCGAAGGTGAGAGCCGCGCGAGCCTGTCTCAGCGCTTCGGCGTGCCGGTCGGCACCATCAAGACCTGGCTGCACCGGACCATGTTGACGGTGCGCAAGGATTGCCTTGCCGCATCGGCCGCGGCCTGAAGCCGGCGAGAACCCGTGCATGGACGCCGAGATCATTGAATTTCCCGAGCATGGACGCGAGAGCCGACTTTTCGCCGCGACAGCAAGGCTCGAAGCGATCGTGCGAGAAGTCGAAAGTATCGCACCCGACGAGCCTGCAGCCGACGCCGATCGGCTGCTCGCAATGATGGAGCGCATGGGCGATCGACTGGTCGCTCTCGCATGCCTTTTGCTCGACCAGGAGTCGAAGCTGCAAGCTCAGAGGGCGCTCAAATCCCTGTCCGGCAAGATCGCGGAAACCCGGGAAGCGTTCGAGCAGCTCGGAGACCGGAAGCAGACCTGACGCGAGGCCCGCTGATGCGAGCTCAACCCAGCTCCGTCGCGCCAGGTCTTGGTTGCGCGGGATCAGTGCGCCAGCTTCTGCGCGACGACAAATCCGATCCAGGCACTGATGCCGGCGAGAAGCGATCCCCAGCAAACGTCCGCAAGAGTCAATCCGGTCGACCAGTTGCGCAGCGTCGCCTGGTTGGTCAGATCGTAGGTCGCGTAGGTGAAACAGCCGAGCAGCAGGCCGGATGTGAACGCGCGCAGCGCGCCGCCATCCTGCTGCGCGGGCAGCACGGCAAACCAAATCAAGCCGAGGGGGTACAACAAGTAAAACGCGGCCGCGGCCGCCAGGTTGGGCTGAGCCCGCAACATATCGCCCAGCACCGGCCGATACAGCCTCTCGACCATGACCGTGAGCCAGACCATGTCGATCGCAACGAAGGTCACGGCCACCGCAAGATAGGTCAAGAAAAGGTTCATGCCCGTGTTCCCAGTCCGGCTGCATCTGACCGGCTCATCGCGCCGATGGTCAGGTTAACGACCCGCAAGCCGTGACGGATCACATCGGCAAGTCACTTGCCTTTGCGGCCAGTCAGCAGTCCGCAATCGCCAGAGCATGATCACACGACCTGTCACGCCGGCCATGGGAAGAATGCGCTGGTGCGCGCCTGATACTGACGATATCGCTCGCCGCGCGATTTCAGCATCTGCTCCTCGAGCGGCGGTATTCCCGTCACATGGACCAGGATCCAGTACATGATCACTGGCGCCGCCAGGCTGGCCCAACCCCATGCATATCCGGGCGACAGCGCGATGACCGGGTAAGCCAGCCACCCCAGCCATTCGAAGAAATAGTTCGGATGACGCGACCAGCGCCATAGACCGACATCGCAGACGAGCCCGGCGTTGGATGGGCTGAGCTTGAAGCGCCGCAGCTGCCGGTCCGCCAATGCCTCCCCGGCGACGGCAATCAGGATGATGACGATCCCGGCATAGTCCTGCAGGCGCAGTTCAGGCGCCGGCGCGTGCGCCGCGAGGAAGACGGCGAACGGCAGCGGCACCGAGACCAGCGCCTGCGACTGCAGGAACAGGAACATCCGGCGAGGGGCCGCAGCTCCCCATTGCCGCGCATAGTTCGCATAGCGTGGATCGTCGATCCCCGCTGCGGAGCGGCGCGCAATGTGCGTTCCAAGCCTCACCGACCAAAGCAGCACCAGCCCTCCGACCAGCAACCGGCGTCCCGGGGAACCGCCGTCGAGCGGCCATAAAGCTGCACCCGCGCCGACGAGGCCGGTCGCGTAGGACCAGATCGCGTCGACCCAGCCGGAATTGCCGGTGCGCTGCTGAACGAGCCAGGCCAGCGCCATCAAAAGGCTGAGGGCCAAGGCAATGCCGCCGATCGCCTGAATGTGCAGAAGAATCATATCCTCACCGGAATCGACCTTTCTGGATACGGCCGCTGGCGGCGCCGGTTTCGATCGGCGGCGGGGCGCCGGACGGCCCAAAGTGATCCGCGCCATCTCGCCAAGCGTTCCCTGACCATTGTTTCGAGGGCCGTCGCTGACGGTACCGCAGTGGGGGCGACAGAGAATGCGTTTGGCCGTGATCGGGACGGGAATTGCCGGCAATGCCGCCGCCTGGCTCCTGTCGAAACGTTACGCCGTCACTGTTTACGAGCGTGAGCTGCAGCCGGGGGGACATAGTCATACCGTTCGCATCGACTATGACGGTGAGCCGATCGACGTGGACGTCGGCTTCATCGTGTTCAATGAGGCGAACTACCCGCAATTGACCTCGCTGTTCAGGCATCTGGGCGTGAAGACCATCGAGACTTGCATGAGCTTCGCCATGTCCGTCGATCATGGCCGCTTCGAATGGCGAGGCGGCGGCGAGACCGCGTTGCAAACGGCCTGCGGCCTGTTTGCGCAACCGCGCAACCTCGCATCGCCGTCCTACTTTCGCATGCTGGCCGAGGTCATGCGGTTCAACCGGCAGAGCGTCGCCGATCTGCACGCTGGCCGGCTGCACAACCTGGCGCTCGGCGAGTATCTGCGCAAGGAATCGTTCGGTTCGCGCCTGTTCTCCGACTATCTCGGCCCGATGGGGGCGGCCATCTGGTCGTCCTCATCGGATGACATTCTGTCCTTTCCGGCGGAGAACTTCGTCGCCTTCTTCAACAATCACCGGCTCTTGCACCTCGATCGACCGCGCTGGCGGACCGTGGAGGGCGGCAGCCGGCGCTATGTCGACAAGCTGACCGCTTTGTTCAAGCACAACATTCGGCTAGGCTGTGCGGTGACATCGATCAACCGAGCTGGGCCTGGCGTGACCGTCCGCGACAGTCATGGCGGTGTGGAAAGTTACGATGCCGTTGTGATGGCCTGTCACAGCGATCAGGCCTTGGCGGCCCTGTCGGATGCCGACGCCCAGGAGCGTTCGATTCTCGGGGCGATCAGATACGCCCCGAACACGGTCTATCTGCACCGTGATCCCAGTCTCATGCCCCGCCGGCGACAGGCATGGGCATCCTGGAACTTCCTGCGGTGGCCACGGCAAACGCCCGTCCGGAACGACGTCGCGGTGACCTATTGGATGAACCGGTTGCAGGGCATCGACGAGCGCAAGCCGTTGTTCGTCAGCCTCAACCCTCCCTTCGAGCCGGCGGCCGAACTGACGTTTGGAAAATTCAGCTTCGCCCATCCGCAATATGACCTGGCTGCATTCGCGGCGCAGCGGCGCCTTCCCACGATCCAAGGGCGTCGGCGAACCTGGTTCTGCGGCGCCTGGACCGGCTACGGCTTTCACGAGGATGGCTTGCAGGCCGGCATCTCAGTTGCCGAGGCACTCGGCAGCGAAGCTCCATGGCGTCAACCGGCCCCATTGCTGGCCGAGGCTGCCGAGTAGCACGATGGCCCGAACGACACCGACCAGAGCGGAGGATACGACAGCGCCCGCCGCACTCTATTGGGGGAAAGTGATGCACGCGCGGTGGCGCCCCGTGCAGCACAGGTTCACCTACAACGTGATGAACCTGCTGATCGATCTTGACCGGCTGAAGGAAGCGGACCGCCAGTCCGGGCTGTTCGGTGTCAATCGCGCGGCGCCCTTCAGCTTTCACGAGCGGGATCACGGTGACGGCAACAACGCGGGCCTCAGCCAATACGTCCGACGCCTCGCAGCGGAACGCGACATCGACCTCACCGGCGGCCGCGTTCTGCTGCTCTGTTATCCCAGGGTCCTGGGCTACGTGTTCAACCCGCTTTCGATCTATTTTTGCCATGGCGCTGCCGGCAATCTCGCGCTGTTGATCTACGAGGTCCGCAACACGTTCGGAGAGATGCATTCCTACGTCCTTCCGGTGCAAGGGGCGGAGCCGGGCTGCGCCATACGCCAAAGCCAGACGAAGGAGTTCTACGTTTCACCTTTCATGGAGATGGAAACGCATTACCGCTTCAGCGTTTCTCCTCCGCAACAGGATGTGAAGGTCAGAATCGTGCAGAGCAGCGAACAGGGCGCGATGTTTGCGGCGGCATTCTGCGGACGACGTCGTGCTCTGACCAGCCACTCCCTGTTGGCGGCGCTGTTCGCTTTGCCCTTCCTGACCATCAAGGTGATCGCAGCCATCCACTGGGAAGCGATGCGGCTCTGGCTGAAAGGTGTTCCTTACGTGCCTCGTTTGAAACAACGCGAGATCTGAACCATGGACCTGGCAGCCACCCATCAAGACCTTCACGTTGATGGCGTCCCGTTCTTTGCCCGCCTGGCTCTGCGCCTTGCATCGCAACTTCGGTGCGGCACCATTCATGTGCGCCTTCCCGACCAGAGAATGGTCACGTTGCGTGGCCAGCTTCCGGGTCCATCGGCCACGATCGAGCTCAACAATTACAGGTTCGCGCGCAGCCTCGTCGTCGGCGGCGATATCGGCATGGCCGAGGCCTATATTCGAGGCGACTGGTCCACGCCCGATCTTGCCCAGCTTCTCTACGTGTTCTGTCTCAACGAAGACCTGGTCGACAGCGCCTTTGCCGGAAACATGCTGGTTCGCCTGTGCCGGCGGGCGCTTCATCGCCTGCGCCGGAATACCAAGGAGGGATCGCGGCATAACATCCACAAGCATTATGATCTCGGAAACGAGTTCTTCGCCGCGTGGCTCGATTCCAGCATGACCTACTCATCGGCGCTGTTCCCGGCCGAGACCGCCGACCTTCCCGCCGCCCAACAGCACAAATACGAGCAACTGGCGCAGGCCATCGAATTGCAGCCCGGCCAGAGCGTGCTCGAGATCGGATGCGGCTGGGGCGGTTTCGCCGAATTCGCCGCCAAGACTTATGGCGCCAGCGTATTGGCCCTCACCATCAGCAAGGAGCAGCATGAATTTGCCCGTCGCCGGATCTACGAGGCCGGGCTTGCCGAAAAGGTCGAGGTTCGATTGCAGGATTATCGCGACCAGGACGGTCGCTTCGACCGCATTGCTTCCATCGAGATGATCGAGGCCGTCGGCGAGCAATTCTGGCCTGCTTATTTCAACCAGCTGAAGCAGCGGCTCAAGCCCGGCGGTCTCGCCGGCATCCAGGCCATCACGGTGCGCGACGAGCTCTTTGGCAGCTATCGGCAGCGCGTGGACTTCATCCAGAGATACATCTTTCCGGGCGGCATGCTGCCGTCGGCCAACATCCTGCGCGCGCTCGGCGAACGCTTCGAGCTGCCCGTCATTCGCGAGCGCCTGTTCGGACAGGACTACGCGAGGACGCTCTCACTCTGGCGCGACAATTTCAGCCAAGCCTGGACCGACCTCACCACGCTGGGGTTCGACGAACCCTTCCGCCGGCTGTGGGAATATTATCTTTGCTACTGCGAGGCCGGGTTCAGGGCCGGAAAGATCGACGTCGGGCAGCTGGTGTTTGCACGGCGGGGGTGAGGAAGCGGGTGGCTTCGCTGGTCGCGAGCCCGACGATGGTTATCGTGTGTTTGGGCTCAGGCGAATGGTGCCCAGGGGCGGAATCGAACCACCGACACTGCGATTTTCAGTCGCATGCTCTACCAACTGAGCTACCTGGGCGTGCTCCAAGAGAGGGGCCAAAGCCCATCGAGCGGGCGGGTTATAGTGGGCCGGAAGCGGCCTGTCCACCCGGCTTCGCCAAGAGGCTTCGCCGGGCGCGGCCCGGCTGTGCACAAGCTGCCGCGGCTGGCGCGCGGCGGGGCGGGCGGTCAACTAACTGATTGATATTTCGTGTTATTCCACGTCATCGACGTCGTCATCGCGGCCGGGGATGACGTAACTGCCTTTCAGCCAGCGGTTCAGGTCGACGTCGCGGCAGCGCGGGGAGCAGAACGGGCGGGTGGCTTCCGATTGCGGCTTGCCGCAGATCGGGCAGGTCTTGAGTGGGCTGGCGGGCTTTTTGACCTGATCGTCCATGATGTCGGCAGCTTGCGCGGGTTAGAGGGTTCAAGAGCCCGTCGGCGAACGGGTTCCCGGCGCGACGGCAGAGGCGCCCCGTCGGGCCATTCTACTGTGCATGGGGTTGCTTTCGCGATTCTGTCAGGCCGCGGCTGGCCGGCTCACACGGCGGTGGAATTGAGCCAGCCGAAGCGGATCGGAAAACCCTCGCCGCCGAGCAGCGTGGTGGTCTCGTAGAGCGGCAGGCCGACGACGTTGGTGTAGGACCCGACCATCTTCACCACGAAGGAGCCGGCGATGCCTTGCACGGCGTAGCCGCCGGCTTTGCCGCGCCATTCGCCGGAGCCGATATAGGCCTGGATGTCGTCCTCTGAGAGGCGCTTGAAGCGGACGCGGGTCTCGACCAGGCGCTGGCGGAAGGCTTCGCGCGGCGTGACCAGGCAGATCGCGGTGTAGACGCGGTGGTTGCGGCCCGACAGCAGGCGCAGGCACTGCGCCGCTTCGTCCACGAGGTTGGCCTTGGGCAGGATGCGGCGGCCGACCGCGACCACCGTGTCGGCGGCGAGGATGAAGGCGCCGCGCAGCTCGTCGTCGAGCTGCACCGATTTCAGCGCCGCATCGGCCTTGGCCCGCGCCAGCCGGTTGGCGCAGGCGCGCGGCAGCTCGCCCCGCCTCGGCGTCTCGTCGACGTCGGCCGGCCGGAGTGCATCCGGCTCGATGCCGGCCTGGTTGAGCAGCGAGAGGCGCCGCGGCGAACCGGAGGCAAGTACGAATTTGGGGCGGCCAAGCATCAGGTGATTTGGGGGATGAAGCGGGGGTGAATTGCGCGCGGAACCTATCGGAAGGGGGCTGATTTCACAACCCGGGAACCCGGGTTTGGTGATTCGAGGTTTCTGAAACGGCTGTGCCTGCGGTCTGTGACGCAGGTGTTACGGGCGCTCTCATGTCCCGGACGCGGCGCGGCATGAAATGTTGCGACGCTGAGCCGGGACCCATGGGCTTGCGCCTGGAGGTGAGATGGGCCCCGGCTCTGCAGCGCACCGCGAAGGGCGCTGCGTCCGGGGCACGATCAGCCTGACGCCGCGCCCACCTTGGCGAAGCGCCGGCGGATGCGCATCAACAGCTGGTCGCAGACGTCGCGATAGGCAGCTAACTTCTGGTCGCGGCTGCCCTCGATGGTGGTGGGATCCTGCGTCGGCCAGTACTCGACGTCGGCCGCGAGCGTCCGCGTCAGCTCCAGTGCCTTGTGGTGCGCCTCGGGCGAGAGCGTGATGATGAGGTCGAAATTCAGCCCCTCCCAGTCCTCCAGCTCCTCGAAAGTCTGCGGCTTGTGGGCGGAGATGTCCTGGCCGAGCTCGGCCATCACCGCCACGGCGAACGGATCGAGCTCGCCCTTTCTGGTGCCCGCGGACTTCACATAGAGGCCCTGCGGAAACATGTGCAGCAGCAGGCTTTCGGCCATCGGCGAGCGCACGCTGTTCATCGCGCAGGCGAACAGCACCGATTGCGGATCGCGTGCGCGTGGCGGCGCCGCCATCGCGCCTAGCCTCTGTCGATGGAGGGCATGGCCTTGTCGGAAAACCGCTGCACACTTTTCCGGGCCATGCCCTAACCCTTCCAGTGCAGGACGGTAATGAGCGTGAACAGCCGGCGCGAGGTCTCGAAATCCACCCGCACCTTGCCCTTCAGCCGCTCCTGCAGCGTGCGCGATCCCTCGTCATGGATGCCGCGACGCCCCATGTCGATGGCCTCGATCTTGTCCGGCGTCGCGGTGCGGATCGCCTGGTAGTAGCTGTCGCAGATCATGAAGTAGTCCTTCACGATCCGCCGGAACGGCGTCAGCGACAGCAGATGCGCGACCACGGGCGTGCCGTCCTCGCGGCGGATGTCGAACATCAGGCGGTTGCCGGTGATGCCGATATGCAGCGTGAACGGGCCCTTCCCCTCCGCGCCCTCGGGCGCGAACAGGTTCTGCTCGATCAGGTCGTAGATCGCGATCGCACGCTCGTGCTCGATGTCAGGCCCGGAACGGCCGATCGACTCTTCGTCGAGCGTGACGCCGACGATGCGATTGGTGGAGTCGTCCTGTTCGGGCGGCTTTGTCATGACAGATTGAGGCGCAATCCAATCGAGCGCGAATGAGCGTCCAGCCCCTCCGCCTTGCCGAGCGTCATCGCGGCCGGTCCCAGCGCACGGAGCTGGTCCGGGCCGCACTTCAGGATCGAGGTACGCTTCATGAAGTCGTGCACCGACAGGCCTGAGGAGAATCGCGCTGAGCGCGCGGTCGGCAGCACGTGGTTGGAGCCGCCGACGTAATCGCCGATCGCCTCGGGCGTATGCGGCCCGAGGAACACGGCGCCGGCGTTGCAGATCTCCGCGGCAAGAGCATCGGGATCGACAGTCATGATCTCGAGATGCTCGGCGGCGATCGCATTGGCGAGCGGAATGCTGTCGGCAAGGCTCTTCACCATGATGACGGCGCCGAAATCAGCCCAGGACGCGCCGGCGATCGCGGCGCGCGGCAGCGTCTTCAATTGCGCCTCGACCGCCCTCTCGACGTCGGCGGCAAGGCGGGCCGAGTCCGTGATCAGGATCGATTGCGCGCTGGCATCGTGCTCGGCCTGCGCCAGCAGGTCGGCGGCGATCCAGTCGGCATTGCCGGTGTCGTCGGCGATCACGAGCACTTCGGACGGACCGGCAATCATGTCGATGCCGACCTTGCCGAACACCAGCCGCTTGGCGGCGGCGACGTAGGCATTGCCGGGGCCGACGATCTTCGCGACGGGCGCGATGGTCGCGGTGCCGTGCGCCAGCGCGGCCACGGCCTGCGCCCCGCCGACGCGGTAAATCTCGGTGACGCCGCCGAGATGGGCGGCCGCCAGCACCAGCGGATTGAGCTTGCCGTCGGGCGAGGGCACCACCATCACGAGGCGCGAGACGCCAGCGACCTTGGCGGGCACCGCGTTCATCAGCACCGAGGACGGATAGGCCGCGGTGCCGCCGGGCACGTAGAGGCCGGCCGATTCGATCGCGGTGTAGCGCCAGCCGAGCTCGACGCCGAGCGCGTCGGTGAAGCGCTCGTCCTGCGGCAATTGCCGCCGGTGGTAGCTCTCGATGCGGTCGCGCGCGAGCTTGAGCGCATCCAGCGTCGCGGCATCGCAAGCCCCGGTGGCGGCCTCGATCTCCGCGGCGGTGACGCGCAGGCCGGAGGCATCCAGCTTGAGGCGGTCGAACTTTGCGGTGGCCTCGAGCAGGGCCGCGTCACCGCGCTTGGCGACGTCGTCGACGATGGCACGCGCGGCAGCCTCGACGTCGGCCGAAGCCTCGCGCTTGGCAGCGAGGAAGGCCGCGAATCGCTGGTCAAAATCGGCGCTGCTGCGGTCGAGGCGAACGGGCATGTCTGGCTTGGCTTCTGGCTGGTCCCGGGGCGGATGGGCGCACCGGGTCCCATGCTCAATGGCGCGGCGGGGAAGCGGCGTCAACCCTCGTAGGGGGCCGGTCGCCCCTCAGGGCCTTGGGGCGGTGGGGCTGGTATAGGGGTCGCCTCACGTCTCACCCTCGATCTCCATCCCCGTTCCCAGTGCGTCCGCCCCGAGATCGGTCAGCTCGCATTCCAGGCATTCGACATCGAGCCGGATGGCGCCGCCTTGGGCGAACAAAAGCAGGGCACTGCCGGCGGGCTCCTCGGCGCGCCCGTCTCTCGGGTGAAACTCGATGCCGACGAGGTCCAGCACCTTGTCCGGAGCAGCCAGGTCGATGTTGCGCGACTTGCAGGCGAGCACGCGGTCGAAGCGGAGCGCGGCGACCAGCCGGCGCGGCTCGGCCTCGCCCTCCAGCGTCTGCTCCCAATCCAGCCGGCTCATTCCGACCACAAGCCGCTTCTCGCTCTGTCGCCAGATGATGTCGGAGGCCTGGACACGGGCGTCCTGGACATGGGTCGAGATCACGGCGAGATCGTCGGCGTCGAGTGCGATCAGTTTGAGCTGGGGCGACATCGCCGACGCTTCTCCTTCGGAACGGACAGGCCTCAACGCACGCGGGCCGCGAAATTTCCCCACCAAATTAACGGACCGGCCGGCCAGAGGCTATTGATATCCTCCATCTCCAGCACCTTCCGCGGATACCCCTCCCGGGCGACGCGGATCATGGCGCGGCCGATCTGCTCGGTCGAGGTGACAAGCCGCGGCGATATCAGGCGCAACACCGACCAGAGCGGCCAGGTTGCGGTATAGACCGCCTGCACCCAGGCCGTCTTGGAACGGGCGCCATGCAGGGGCTGGATCGCCCCGGGCCGGAACATGTACGCGGCCCTGAACGGCAGCTTGAGCAGATCATTCTCGGTCTTGCCCTTGATCCGCGCCCACATTCGCGAACCCTGCTCGGTGGAATCGGTGCCGGCGCCGCTGACATAGGTGAAGACCATCTGCGGGTTGAGGCGCGCCAGCGTCGTCGCTGCCGCAAGCGTGAGATCATAGGTGAGGTGGCGGTAGCACTGCTCGCTCATGCCGATCGAGGAGACGCCGAGGCAGAAAAAGCAGGCATCGAAGCCGGTCAGCTGCGTTTCGATCGCCGAATAGTCCAGAAAATTATCGTGGATGATCTCGACGAGCTTGGCATTGCGCACGCCGGTCGGGCTGCGGCCGACCACGAGCACATTGTCGATTCCGGGGTCGACCAGGCATTCGCGCAAGACGCCCTGCCCGACCATGCCGGTCGCGCCGAAGATGATGACCTGCATCGGGATGGGCCCCAATGGCGTCGCAGCTCATGCGGCGATCGCCCTGTCGAAAGGATACACCGATCGGCGTTCCCGTGCGATCAGGGCGATCGCAAGGTGAGGTCTCACTCCCTGAAGAAGGCCAGCAGGTCGGCGTTGATGGTGTCGGCATGCGTGGTCGGCATGCCGTGCGGAAAGCCCTTGTAGGTCTTCAGGATGCCCTTCTTCAGCAGCTTGGCCGAGAGCGGCGCGGAATCGGCGTAAGGCACGATCTGGTCGTCGTCGCCGTGCATCACCAGCACGGGCACGTTGATCTTCTTGAGGTCATCGGTGAAGTCGGTCTGCGAGAACGCGACGATGCCGTCGTAATGCGCTTTCGCGCCGCCCATCATGCCCTGGCGCCACCAGTTCTGGATCACCGCTTCCGAGGGCTTTGCGCCGGGACGGTTGTAGCCGTAGAACGGGCCGGCGGGGAGGTCGCGATAGAATTGCGTGCGGCTGGCGGCGAGCTGCTTCTGGAGATCGTCGAACACGCTCTTCGGCAGGCCGCCGGGATTGGCGGGGGTCTGCACCATCAGCGGCGGCACCGCCGAGAGGATCGCGGCCTTCGCTACCCGGCTCTCGCCATGGCGCGCGATGTAGTGCACGACCTCGCCGCCGCCGGTGGAATGGCCGACATGGATGGCGTTCTTGAGGTCGAGATGCGCGGTGACGGCCGCAAGGTCGTCGGCATAATGATCCATGTCGTGACCGTCGGCGACCTGTGCCGAGCGGCCGTGGCCGCGGCGGTCATGGGCGACGACGCGGTAGCCGCGCGTGACGAAGTACAACATCTGCGCGTCCCAGTCGTCCGACGACAGCGGCCAGCCGTGGCTGAACACGATCGGCTGGCCACTGCCCCAATCCTTGTAGAAGATCTCGACGCCGTCCTTGGTGGTGATGGTGGGCATTGTGGAACTCCTCTTCAAGTTCGAGTCATTCCGGGGCGCGCGTCCGCGCGAACCCGGAATCTAGAGAATGTTGCGCGAGATTCCGGGTTCATCGCTGCGCGATGCCCCGGAATGACGAGATGTCAGTGATCAAGCAAACGCCATCGGCTTGAAGCGGCGCCAAGCGCCGATGGTGAGCACGACGAAAAACACCAGCACGATGCCCTGCACCACCGCGAACACCGGACCCGACGGCGGCGCCGGTGGCACGGACGGCGCGAGCGCGGCCAGCGCCGGCACCTTGAGGAACGACTGGATCACCAGCACGAAGCAGTTGAAATAGAGCGAGATCATCGCGGTCACGACATAGACCGGACGCCAGACGCCGGCGAGCTTCATGCCGTAGAGCGCGACGCAGGCGATCGCGAGCAACAGCAGCGAGATGAGCCCGATGACGTGCGAGGGCAGCAGCTTCTCGAACGGAAACAGGAAGCCGGTGGCGCTGGTGAGGATGGTGAAAGCCAGGAAGATCGCGGTGAGGCCCGGCATCGATTTCGAGCCGAGCAGGCCAAACATCACGACGAGGCCGGCGGCGATGGCGATCAGGCTGATGACGACATGGACCATCGTGAAGGCGGGCAGGCTCAAGCCAAGGACCATGACATCTCCTCCTACGCTCCATTGAGGTTCAGGAAAATAATATTACGGTCCTCATCGGATTACCACCTGCGTTGTCGTCGCATGAATGCGCGAAGCCATGCGTCATCGTGCGAATCGACAAACGCATGGCTGAATTTTTTGCACGGCTGTCACAAACGTGAGCAGGCCTCAACGAAAGTCGGATCGAAGTCTCACACGTCCTTGGTGTCGAAGATCAAGAGATCGGCGCCGCCGCTGGCGAATTTCGGCACGTCTGCGCCGGTCGCCTTGCCTTCCGGGCTGCCGAATGCGGCCTGGATATCGGCCACGCTGTCGAAGGTGAGAATGGCGACGAGATGGATTCCGGACGGCCCGGTCGGGGATGCGACCGGCCCCTTGCTGACGGCGTATTTCTTCAGGCCGGGAAGTTTCTTGGCGAGCGGAATGTGCGTCTCGGCATAGTACTTGTCGAAGGCGGCAGCATCCTTGGGCGTCTTATAGAGCACGACGACTTCAGCCATTTGGTCCTCCCTTATACGTCATTGTTGGTAAATCCTCATGGTGAGGAGGCGCGTGAGCGCCCCTGCGGACGATGCTTGCGCATCGCCGCGCGAACCATGCAAGCCCGGCAGTTACATCCGGGCCTTCATCCTTCGAAACGCCGCTGGTGCGGCTCCTCAGGATGAGGGGATAGTCTGTAGTTGCCGGCACAATGGCAAGCCTCATTCGACTTGCCATTCTCTTGACTTGTCGTTGCCTAAAGCGCCGGTTTTGCGGCATCGCCGAGATAGCCGTGCAGGGAGGCCACGACCTGGGCGCCCTCGCCGATGGCGCCGCCGACGCGCTTGACCGAGCCGGAGCGGACATCGCCGACGGCGTAGACGCCGGGCACCGAGGTCTCCAGCGGCGCCACGAGGCGGCCCTGGTTCTGCTCGGACTGCGCGCCGGTCACGACGAAGCCGCCGCGATCGAGCGTCACGCCGCAGCCGTCGAGCCAGGCGGTGGCGGGATCGGCGCCGACGAACAGAAACAGATTGCGGATGTCGGCGGAATCCACGTCGTCGGACAGCCGGCTCTTCCAATGGATGCGCCGCAGCAGCGAGGCCTCGTCGCCTTCCAGCGCCGTGATCTCGGTGTTGAACATCAATTCGATGTTCGGCGTCGCTTCGATGCGCTCGATGAGATAGCGCGACATGCTGGCCCCGAGACCGCCGCCGCGGATGATCATCAGGACGCGCCTGGCGTGACCCGACAGGAACACGGCGGCCTGGCCTGCCGAATTGCCGGCACCGACCAGCGCGACCTCCTCGCCGGCGCACAGCCGCGCCTCGATCGGTGAGGCCCAATACCAGACGCCGCGTCCCTCGAACTTGTCGAGGTTTGCGATCTCGGGCCGGCGATAGCGCGCGCCGCTCGCAACCACGACCGAACGCGAGCGCAAGGGATCGCAGCCGTCAAGCGCCACCGCGAACGCGCCGTCCGTGCGCGTGCAATCGAGCGACTTCACCGTCACCGGAATCATGATGTCGGCGCCGAATTTTTGCGCCTGGGTGAAGGCGCGCGCAGTCAGGGCCTGGCCGGAAATGCCGGTGGGAAAGCCCAGGTAATTCTCGATGCGCGCGCTGGCGCCGGCCTGGCCGCCGAAGGCGCGGATGTCGAGCACGGCGACCGACAGCCCTTCGGACGCCGCATACACGGCGGTGGCGAGCCCGGCCGGCCCGCAGCCGACGACGGCGACGTCGTAGATGCGGTCATCCTTGGCGCCGCCGATCATGCCGATGGCGCGCGCAAGCTCGATCTCACTGGGATTGCGCAGCACCGCGCCATCGGCGGCGACGACCAGTGGCCAGTCCTCGGGCTTGGGCGAATAACGCGCGATCACCTCGGCGGCGTCGCGATCGCGCTCGGGATCGAGCAGGTGATGCGGCTGGCCGTTGCGGGTGAGGAAGCCCTGCAACCGCACCACGCCGGCCGAATGCGGCGGCCCGATCAGCACCGGGCCGCCGATGCCGCCCTGGATCAGATTGACCCGGCGCAGGATCAGCGCGCGCATGATGCGCTCGCCGAGCTCGGCCTCGGCGACCAGCAGCGCGCGCAGCCGATCCGGCGGCAGCAGCAGGGTCTCGACATCGCCCTCGGCGCGGCCGTCGACCAGCGCCGGCTGGCCCGAGAGCTGGCTGAGCTCGGCCAAAAATTGCCCCGGCCCCTGGTCGATGATCGGCGTGACGTGACCAAGCCCGTCGCGCTGGGTGATGGCGACGTGGCCTTTCAGCACCACGAACATGCCGGGTCCGGGCTTGCCGGTCTCGAACAGGAACTCGCCGTCCTCGTAGCTGCGGACCTCGCCGAAATGCCTGATCCGCTCGATCTCGGCCGGCGTCAGCGTGGGAAAGGTCTGTTCGGGGCGGGTGAACCGCGACATCAGCGCGTCACCATTGCTTCGTTGCGGTCCGTCCTGCCCCATCGTCATTCTCACCATTGCAATGTCTCAAGTGCCGGCTTTCCCGGCGGTGCCCTCATCGAGGGAACCATCGTCGTTTGGAGAGGGCTCAGCGCCAGCGGCGCGTTCGCGCGCCTGCAGCTTTCGCCGCTTCAGGTTTTCGCGCAGCGCCGATTTCAGCCGGTCATCCCGGGACGTCTTCGCCTGGCGCACGCTCTTCTCGTTCTCGTCAATCATTGGGATCCGATACCGACCATCGGCGATACCATGCCCGGAGATTGCGGCAGCTCAAGAGGCTGCTTGCGATCCGACCGTGCGAAACTCGAAATGGACCGAATCCGATCGCTTGGCCACCTGGCCAGTTGGTGGGGATCAGCGGACCTCGAATCGGCGGAAAGCCGGTGGTTTCGAGCCAAAACGAGCATTTTGGCCCCGATATCGGCCCGATTTTCTCGATTTGACCGGCCTAGCAAGCTTGCGCGGGAGGGGGGCTTGTGGCAGATATCGGCCCGCTTGGCAGGGCCCTTCGGGCGCCCGATTCTTCACCAGCACATGCTGCCGTAGCTCAGTGGTAGAGCACTCCATTGGTAATGGAGAGGTCGACAGTTCAATCCTGTCTGGCAGCACCATCCATCCTGCTGTGAACATTGATTTTATCGAACATTCGGGCCTGAGCCAGGATTATGGCTGCGGACCGGCGCTGCGTGCTCACGCCATGGCGGGGCGGCGGACAGCCTCACCGCGCACCGGCAGCAACGAGGCACGGATCAGCCGCTGCGCCGGTTCTTCGAAATAGCGATAGGTGACATGCGACGCCAGCAGCGTGATGCCGATGAAGGTTGCGAAGAACGCGTCGTCGTAGAGCGGGATCGGGACCTGCATCAGGGAAAAGCCCAGCACCATCGCCAGCTGGATCGGGAAATGCAGCAGATAGCTTGAATAGGTCACGTTGCCGGCCGCCTCGACGATTCGTTGCAGCCGGGCCGGCAGAACGATATCGCGCGAAAGACTATAGAGCAGCAGCGGCGTAAAGATCAGAAGCAGCAACAGGCCGATCGATCGCAGCTGGCCGCCAGTTAGCCAATATCCGCAGACCACGGCCACGACGGCGAGCCAAGCGGCGCCTTCGGCCGCCCGCGCACGAGCGGGCGAGGACTGCAAGGATTGGCGCGCCATCGCCGCGAGCCCGCCGACATAGAAGTAGGTAAAGCAGTCCGCGACCTCTCCGGGAATCGTCAGACAGACGGCGATCAGCGCCACATTGAGCCACCAGGAGCGGGTCGCCAGCAACAGCATGAAGAAGGCAAAGTAGACCAGCACCTCGACCGACACCGACCAGATCGGGCCGTTGAAGCTCAGCGCATCCTGCGACGTCGCGGTGCCGGCCATCACGAGCTGCAGCACGAAATGCGTGAGATCGTTGTTCTGATACACGAACGACGATCCGTGAAGCCCGGCGTAAAGGGGCTGCAGCAGAGCCACGAGCAGGAGCGTGGCGAGGTGCAACGGGTAGAGCCGCGAGAAACGCAGGACGAAGAATTTCCAGCCGTCGAGCACCCGGTCGGCGATCACGCCGCGATACTTCCAGAAAAAGATGAAGCCGCTGATGCACCAGAAGACGCGAACCGCATAGGGCCCGCTCCCATAGAGCGGCGCGAGCAGCCAATGGAGCGGCAGTTGATCCTGGAGAAGCCCCACCTCCCTGTCGCCAACGAAGGCGAATTGGCGATAGTGAAACACCAGAATCGCGAACGCCGTCAGGAAGCGTAACAGCTCCAATCCGAGCAGCTTGTTCGCTCGCGCAGGAGCAATCATCGGCGTCAGCTCGCCTTGCATGCGACGGACGCTCCCTGCAGGACGGCCTGATTCCACAGCTGATACCCGGCAGCGTTCAGATGCACCCCGTCGATCGTGTGCGGCACCGGCATGGGGGGCAGCGCGGCAAAGGTCGCGCCGCCGCGGCTGGCGAGCTCAGGCAAGGCGGAATTGTAGCTTTCGATCAGGCGCATCGCTTTCGCCTGCGTTTCGGCGGCCAGACTCGGTGAAACCTCGAGTGGGGGCACCGCCAGCACGACAATGCGGGCTCTCGTCTGCGAAAGCTTCGCCAGCAGCGCGCTGTAGTTCGCCTTGAACTCCGGCAAATCACGCGCAGCTCCGAGCCCGTCGTTGATGCCCAGGGCCACCACGATCGCAGCGGCAGACCTGCCGTCGAGCACATCCATCAACCAATTGCCGAGGTCGCTGGTGGTGGAGGCGCCGCCCAGGCCGGCATTGACGATGGCATGACCGCAGTGCTCGCGCGGCAGCGCGGCGGCTTCGACCAGGCTGTCACCGAGAACGATGATGGGATCGTCGACCCTGGCCAGCGTATAATGAAGGATGATCTGGCGGTTGCGTCGATGCGATTCGAAGAACGCCTGCTTCTTGGCGACGGAGGTTCCCGCCGCAACAGCGCCGATCAAGACGACCGCAAAGCCGATAAGCACCCTGTTCATGTATCGGCTCGAAACGTACCCAAGTGTTGTGTACCCAAGTGTTACGCACCCAAGTGTTGAGCTTCGAAGTGCCGAGTTGCATCGACCGAGGCATCGCCTGCTCTTCGACGTCAACGGCGCCACGCAGGAATGGCACACAAGATCACATCGCCGGCCCAATAAAATGCGATCAAATTGATGCAAATTGGAATGAATGCGTGCATCTGTCCGGCAGCATCATTCGCCTCGCGCCGACCGCGCACGGATCGGCGTTCTCGCGGCCTGAAACGCCCGAGTTTTGCTCTTCGCTTTCGCCCTCTCTTGTGGAGAGGGCGCAGGGAAGGCCGGGTGCCGACAGGCACCCGCGGTCCGCTGCGCGAAATGCACACGCAGAGAGAACCGCACAGCAGCATACAGGTGGTGCCGATCACTCGGCCTTCCCTGCGCGATGGTCGGACGGCTTATGCCGTGCTCTCCCGGGAGCCGAACTTTCCTTCTGGCCTCCCTCGCCCCGCGAATTGATGCAGTCTGCCCGGTTGGGCTCGCTCGCATCTCCGCTGGACTTGACCGTAGCAACGACGGCCAGGACCACACGGTTTTGCCGTACGCACGGCCCGCCATGTCGCCGCAGTATTCCCGTGCCCCGTCGACGAAGCCGGAAACTTACGGGCGAGACGAAGCCTAGCAGCGCCGTTCGTCCGCACGAAGCCTCGGGCTCACAGGGATTACCCGCCCTGCCCGCACCTCTCGTGCCGACGCTGCCGCGTCCACCGCAAGCCCGGCTCGCGATCAAGACGACCTCGAGATCGCCCCTCCTGGTTGAGCCGGGATGAGCGACACATACGCCAAAACCGAATTTCGGTAAAGTGGAATATTTTCGCGGGAGGGACTTGACGGGTTTCGGGGTGTTTTGCCCGACGGGTCGCGATGGGGCGGCCCAGGTAAGGTTAATCCTTCCTTTCGATTGTCGGTAAAATTTTATCCATTATCGTGCTCGTCATTGATGACGAACCAGAGGTTTCGAGAGTGCTCGCGTTTTGCCTGATCGTGACTGGGACTGCACTGCTTCTCTCCGGCATCGTTGCCTTCGGGTTTCATAGAAATTCGCTGCACGCGATGGCGTTGCTGTAGCCGTATCAAGGCACGGGTTACGGGGGAGGGGCGACCTGCCCGCCGCAGCTCGAGGCGTAAAGGCGGAAGCGATGCCCCTTCCGCGGCTTACCGGTCACTACACACGCTGCGCGCGACACGGTAGTATTCCATGCAGTCAAAGTTGACGCTCCGCCGATATTTGATTCGGCAGCGCGCACTCGGCCTTCACTGCCGAAGCTCACTTTACGGTTGTCCAGATTTGAGGAAGCTATGCCGGAGCGCCGCTTTTATATCGCTTTTGGATTTGACGAAGATGGGGACGTAGACAGATTTTATTTCTCAGAACGCCGCGATCCAGTGGAAAGATGGGTTGCGAACGGTGGAAAGCTCCCGAAGAGCCGTGAAGGCAAGCCATCATCTGAATCAGCGGCAAAGAAAATTAGGCCACGCAAAGACGTTAAAGCCGACTCTTTCCAAAAGATTACAGGAACATTTCTCGACGCTATGAACAAACTACATCGGGTTATCCCCCGAACGATGACTATGCTGCCGTTGGCTGAACAATTCGAACTCAATGATAGATTTTACAAGCCACTAACAAAAGCCAGCACAAGAGTTCTCAAATCCGAAGGATTCGAGATATACGAGTGCGCATTCGATCAATTGAGACTTCTGCATCGAGCTAGGCAAGATTTGACAGCGCTTAGAGACGGTCGCACGAGTCTCCCAGACATGTTTCTGATGGGCCTCATCAGCTCCTATGATGTTTTTCTGGCCAATCTCTTACACTTAGTTTTTCTTCTCAAACCGGAGATGCTGTCGTCGTCGGAACGAAATATCTCGTTCAAGGATCTTGTTGAGTTGGGCTCAATAGAGGCCGCCCGAAATCAAATAATTGAGAAAGAGATTGAGACGCTCCTTCGCCAAAGCCATCACGCTCAATTTGATTCACTTGAGGCAAGGCTTGGTATTCCGCTGCGGAAGGACTTAGAAATTTGGCCCGATTTTGTCGAAATCTGCGAAAGGCGGAATCTTGTCACTCACACCGGTGGGATTGTCTCAAGGCAGTATCTCAGCGTTTGTAAGGAGCATAATGTTCCTTTAGACAATCTAAGCCCTGGGGATCAGCTATCCATCTCACCAAAATATCTAAATCGCTCCATTGACATCATTTCTGAACTCGGATGGAAGCTAATTCAAGTTGTTTGGCGAAAACTGAAGCCGGAGGAAATCGCTAGTGCGGCGAGTTCGTTAAACCGAGAGAGTTACGAACTACTGCTTCGCCGCCGATTCAAGCTGGCTCGCACGATGCTGAAATTTGGGCTGGACTTCAAAAAGCAGGGCGACGAAGAAACTCGTCGGATGATGGTCGTAAATCTTGCGATTGCCGAGAGATCCCTTGAAAATGCCGAGGAAGCAAAAAGAATTCTAACGCGCGAGGACTGGTCGGCCACCAGCAATAAGTTCAAGATCTGCGTCTCCGCTGTGCAGGACGACATCAACGCAGTGCTCACATGCTTGCCGAAAATATCAGACGAAGAAATTTCCAAGGATGAGTTTAGAGAATGGCCCGCGTTTCAGTGGGTCAGAGTCAACCCCGCATTTGTAGCGGCCTTCGAGGAAAAATTTGGCGAAGCATTTGAACCAGATCGAGGCTCAGCCGATGACATCGGGACGCCCCAATTAGCAGCGCTTTCCGGCCCAAACGAAGGCGAAGGCTCACAATTCGAAAACACTGAGACCGGCAAGGCGTAGATAGCGAGACCAAGCGCCACCCTACGCACTACACTATGCACCTTCAATTGTCGTTATCCGCTGCGCGCCTCGCAAACCGCTCGTCCGACCGGCGCAGGCGCCGGCACAGCTCGCGGTTGATGTTCTGCAGGACGATCACATAGGCGTGGATGTCGGTCTTGTAGCAGGCGTAGAGATTCTTGGCGGTCAGCTCGTACAGCACCGTCGGCACCTCCGCGACCACCGTTGCCGAGCGGTTCTGCATTTCGATCAGGGTCATCTCGCCGAAGAAGTCGCCACGCTCGAGAACGGAGATCGGGATGACGCGGCCCGAACTCGCCCGCTTGCTGACCGCGAGCCGGCCGGATTTCACGATGAACATCGAGCGGCCCGGCTCGCCTTCCGCAACGATTGTCGCACCGGGCTCGAAGCGGCGCTCGGCCAGCATCGACACCAGGAGGTCGAGACCTGGGTCCGACAGGCCGCCGAAGAACGGCGTCGCGAGCAGGAACGCTTTCAGATCTGGGGCCGTGGCGTTCATGGCGCGAGGTTACGCCCCGTCACCATTCGGGACAAGCTGAGCGGCAGGGCCCGGGCCACGGACGCGTTGGTCCTGAATGCGATTCGCTGCACCCGGGCTACGGGCTTTCCCCGCGCAGCGTCCTCCGCTTTCGCCTCACCTTGAGGTCCATCATGGCTTTCGCGGCCGCCGCGAGAACAGCTGCGCACAGCACGGCCTTCGAGAACGTCTCCATCGTTCCCTCGATCAGGAGGCAATGGATCACGCTGCCCACGACGATGACGATCGCCAGCGGCATGTGAATGAAGCGCCAGGTGCGCGGCCGCAGCTCGAGCCGCCGGCGCAGGAGGGCGAGGAGCGCGACAATGAAGATCGCCCACATCGCGGTCACGCCGAACGGCGAGAACGGCGTCGGCGACGAATAGGTCAGCGCGTCGATCATGTCAGGCGGGCTGGTGATCCAGAGGCCGGCGACGTGGATCATTACGGCCAGCACCAGCGTGCCGCCGATCCAATGATGGGCACGACGGCCACGATAGGCCGACAGCGGCGCCAGATATCCGCCGATCAGTAGCGGCTGAACCAGCACGAGACCGAGGGCGACGATCCCGGCGAAGCCGGCGAGGATGTAGACCGGATCACGCCAGGCGAGCTGCTCGCTGGTCGCAGCCAGCGCGGTCGGCACGCCGACGGCCAAGGCCAGGGCGATCCAGACCAGGATCGCCCGTGCCGATTTCCATCCCGCCATCCGCGCGCCCGATCAGGCCGGCTGCAGCACGAAATGCGCCTCGAGGCTGGTGTCCTTGGCGCTCCGCATCACCGGCCGCAGGAACACGGTTTTGAATTCGCCGCTGTCATAGGCGAGGTGGCCATGCGGCTGGCCGAAGATTGGAATGATCTGCGGCATTTCCAGCCGGAACCTGCCGTCCTTGTCGGTGAGCGTGGCGCCGTGGCTGTGCGGCTCGTGCTCCCGGCCTTCGACCGTGTGCGCCCAGATCTGGATGCGCTGGCCGGCGAGCGGCGCGCCGTCGCCGGCGCGGCGCACGGTGCCGCTCATCCAGAAGCCGCCCTTGCCGATGCGATCGACGATCGCCGCCCCCTTGCGGTAATTGTTCGCCCCGCCCGACATCGATTCAGTGGCCGCGAGGCCGTTCGCACGCGCGGGCACCAGCAATCCGGATACGCCGGTCGCGAAAACCCCGCTCGCCAGGACGGAGCCGCCGGCGACGAGGAGGCTGCGGCGGTTGAATGCGACCATGGTCATGTCAATTCCTCCTGGACTCACGTGCCGGACGCGGTGCAGCACGCAGTGATGCGCCGCAGAGCCGGGGCGTACAATCGCGGCTTGGGCCCCGGCTCTGCAGCGCAGCGTTTCCGGACGATGCTACGCATCGCCTAAGCTGCACCGCGTCCGGGACACGCGACTGCCTGCGGTCGCTGCGCAGATACAATAGCAGGTCTGGAACGCCCAGTTGAGAAGACCGGCGCAACGGATCGCAATAACAGTGTCGTGAACGGGCGCGGACCGCTCGAACGGCTTCGCCGGATGGGTCGAGCGGAGCCGCACCCGTCCGGCTCGTTCCACGAGACGATCGGTTTCGCAAGTGCCCTACCGATCCTGCGCACCGACACTACATGTGATGGCGCAGCCCTCCACCCGGTACCCCCACATGATCCCCTTCTCCGTGCTCGACCTCGCGCCGATTTGCCAGGGCGGCGATGCCGCGCAGGCGTTCCGCAATTCGCTTGACCTCGCCCGGCATGCGGAAGGCTGGGGCTACAAGCGGTTCTGGCTCGCCGAGCATCACAACATGACGGGGATCGCGAGCGCGGCGACATCCGTGGTGATCGCTCACATCGCCGGCGGCACCAGGACGATCCGCGTCGGCTCCGGCGGCATCATGCTGCCGAACCATTCGCCGCTGGTGATCGCCGAGCAGTTCGGCACGCTGGAATCGCTGTATCCTGGGCGGATTGATCTCGGGCTCGGGCGGGCGCCCGGCACCGACCAGTTCACCGCGCGGGCGCTGCGACGAGACCTTGCGACCACGTCCGAGAATTTTCCGCAGGACGTTTTGGAGCTGCAGGCGCTGCTCGGCGACTTGCAGCCGAACCAGGCGATCCGCGCCGTGCCCGGCATGGGCACCAAGGTGCCGCTGTGGATTTTGGGATCGAGCACCTTCGGCGCGCAGCTGGCAGCGATGCTGGGGCTGCCGTTCGCCTTCGCCTCGCATTTCGCGCCGCAGATGATGATGCCGGCGCTGCGCGAATATCGCGCGCGGTTCGAGCCGTCAGCACAGCTCGCCAAGCCCTATGCGATGATTGGCGTCAACGTATTCGCAGCCGACACGGACGAAGCAGCGCAGCGCATGTTCTCTTCGCTGCAGCAGGCGTTCATCAACCTGCGCCGCGGCACGCCGGGCCCGCTGCCGCCACCGGTCGACGACATGGACGCGCTGTGGTCGCCGGCGGAGAAGGCCATGGTCGGCCAGTCGCTGTCCTGCACCGCGGTCGGCTCGCCCGATGTGGTCGAAGCCAAGCTGAAGGCACTGATCGCCGAGACCGGCGCGGACGAATTGGTCACCACCGGGCAGATCTACGACCATGCCGCGCGGCTGCGCTCGTTCGAGATCGCCGCGGCGGTGCGGGAGAGATTGGCGAAGCAGCCGGTGGGGTGAGGCAGAGCAGAGCCCGACTGTCGCAGCTCCCTCCCCCGCGTGCGGGGGAGGGGCTGGGGAGAGGGTGTCCCCACAATGGGACAATCTCCTAGAGAATAGAGCCCTCACCCCCGCTCTCTCCCGCAAGCGGGAGAGGGAGCGCAGTGCGTTCGTGGCGAGCCTTGAGCCTTCTAATCCGGAAAGCCGAACAGCTTGGCCGGATTGTGCACCAGGATCTTCTCCAGCTCGGCCTGATCAGGCGCGTAGCGGTACATCAGCTCGAGCAAATCGGCATCGTTTGGCGGCTGCTTGACCGAGACCGGATGCGGCCAGTCGCTGGCCCAGACGCAGCGGTCGACCGCCGCCTCGATATAGGCGCGTGCGATCGGGATCACGTCGTCGTAAGGCGCGCCGGCCTTGGAGGTCTTCTCGCCGAGCGACAGCATCACCCAGAAATTGCCCTTCTTGAGCAGCTCCAGCATCTTGCGCAGGTTCGGATCGTCCTTGCCGGCCTCGGGGTCAGGCCGCGCCATGTGGTCGATCAGCACGGGCACATCGAGATTCTCGTACTTGGCGACGCTCGACATGATGCCGTCCTTCTCGGGCTGGATCTTGACGTACCAGCCGAGCTCGCGGATGCGGGCGATGGCACGGGCGAAGTCGGCGTCCGACAGCACGGCGCCGAGCTCCTGACGGAAGCTGAAGCGCGCGCCGCGCACGCCGGCATCATGCAGCTTGGCGAGATAGGAATCGCTCGCTTCGGCGAACACCAGCGCGTTGGCGCAGCCGCGATAGTTCGGGCCCATCGCTTTGAGCCCGTCGAGCACGACGGCGTGATCGGCGCCATAGGTCGTGGTCTGCACGATGATGCCGCGCTCGATGCCGAGCGTCTTGTGCATGCGCAGCGCCGCTTCCCAGGTCGCACTCGGCATCCGATAGGCCGCGCCGGGGCGCTCCGGATATTTGTCGATCGGACCCAGCACGTGGAACTGGCTGTCGACGGTCTTCGGCGGCGGCGCCTTCACCGGCCGGCGGGGATTGGGATCGAACGGCAGATAGGTCGGCATGCAAGCGCTCCTTCAGTCGATCACGGCGGTGAAGTCGCACTGCACCAGCGCGCCGCCATCCATGTTGTCCATCGGCAGCGCGTGGCGCGCCGGGCGCGAATGCTCGTCCGGAAACATCTTGAGCCATTCGACGTTGATGGGCCCGCGGTTGCCGCGGTCTTTCAGCCACACCGTCATCTTGATGATGTCGTCCGTGCTGCCGCCGGCGGCCTCCACCGTCGCCTTCATGTGCGCGAACATGTTGGCGCATTGCGCCTCGAGGCTTTCGGGCATCGCGCTGGTCGCGGGGTCGCGGCCGAGGATGACGCCCGACATCACGAGATTGCCGATGCGGCAGGCGTTCGGAATCGGATTGACGTGCTTGAAGCCGCCGATGTGGATGCTCTTGCGCCGCTTCTGACTTGTCATGGTGCGCTCCCTTTTATTGTTGGTTCAGACGAACTGGCACGACACCGAGCCGAACGGGCCGTAGTCGGCGTGGAAGGTGTCGCCGCGGCGGATATCGACCGGACGCGTGAACGATCCCGCCAGCACCACTTCGCCGGCCTTGAGATGCTCGTCATGCGGCGCGAGGCGGTTGGCGAGCCAGGCGATGCCGTTGGCGGGATGATTGAGCACGCCGGCGGCAAGGCCGGTCTCCTCGACCTCGCCGTTGCGGAACAAGAGCGCGCCGATCCAGCGCAGGTCCGCATCCATCGGGCGGATCGGCCGGCCGCCGAGCACCAGCGCGGCATTGGCCGCGTTGTCGGAGATGGTGTCCATGACCTTGCGGGTCTTGCCGGTCTCGGGATCGACGCGGTGCATGCGCGTCTCCAGGATCTCCAGCGCGGGCGTCACGTAGTCGGTGGCATTGAGCACGTCGAAGATGGTGCAATCGGGCCCGCGCAGCGGCGCCTTCAGCACGAAGGCGAGTTCGACCTCGATGCGCGGCGCGTGGAAGCGGTCGAACGGGATCGGGGTCGCGTCGGCATAGAACATGTCGGCGAACAGCACGCCGTAATCGGGCTCGGAGATGCCGACCGCGTTCTGCATCGCCTTCGAGGTCAGGCCGATCTTGTGCCCTTTGATGATCCGGCCTCGGCTGAGCTGGAGTTTCGTCCAGGCGCGCTGGACCGCGTAGGCATCCTCGATGCTGAAATCCGGATACTCCTTCGAGAACATCGGGATCAGCGTCTTGGTGCGTTCAGCCTCGTCGAGGCGCGCGGCAAGGCGTTCGATCGTCGCAATGTCCAGCATGATCTAGCTCTCCGCCGCGACTTTGTTACGCAGCACGCCGATGCGGCTGGACTCGACCTCGACGACATCGCCGACCTTCAGCCAGCGCGGTGGATCGAAGCGCGCGCCTGCCCCCGTCGGCGTGCCCGTGACGATCATGTCGCCGGGCTTGAGCGTCGCAAAGGTGGAGAGATAGGAGATCAGGAAGTCGAACGGAAACATCAGCCGCTCGGTCGTGTCCTGCTGCCGCACCTCGCCGTTCACGCGCGTGACGATGTCGTGCGGTCCGCGCGGGTCGAGCTCGTCCGACGTGACGATCCACGGGCCGATGCTGCCGGAACGATCGAAATTCTTGCCCTGCGTGACGTTGAACTTGCCGTGGCGCAGCCAGTCGCGGATCGTGCCCTCGTTGCACAGCGTCATGCCGAAGATGTGCGACCACGCCTGGTCGCGCGGAATGTGACGACCACCCTGCCCGATCACGATGACGAGCTCGCCCTCGTAGTCGAGCTGCTCGGAGACCTTCGGCTTCTTCCAGCGGCTGGCCGGAGCCGGTCATCGACGACATGCTGCGCACGAACAGGCTGGGATATTTGGGCAGGTCCGAACTGTCCTTGTATTCGGCGTTGCGCTCGGCGTAGTTGACGCCGATGCACCAGAGCTTTTCCGGCGCCAGCACCGGCGGCAGCAGGACGAGCCCCTCCAGCGCGTAATCAGGCTTCTGCCCAGCGACGGCTTCCCGCGCCTCGGAAAGCGCGTTGGCCGCGATCAGCGTCTTCACGTCGGAATAGTCCCGGCCGATCCGCCTGGTGAGATCGACGACGCCGCCTTCGACGGCCGCGCCGTAACGCGGCTCTCCGTCCACAAGATAGCTCAGGAGTCGCATTGTCATTCTCCGATGATGTCGAGGCGGCCGGGCCGCGACCGGCCCGCGCGCTCAGTCTTTCGATTTGGGCGTCTGGAACACCGTGTTCAGCGTCACGATCTCGCCGAGACGGGCGTAGCGGGGACCGCCGATGCGCGCGATCGGATCGAGCGCCCTGGTCTCGACCTTGCCGTCGTTCGCGAGGCCGTCGCGCAGATGGAACATCACGACTTCGCCGACGATGAGCCGGCTCTTGGCATCGCCGAACTCCAGGCATTGCCGGAAACGGCATTCCATCGCGACCGGCGCGGCCGCGAGCCGCCGCACCTTGATGTGCTCGCAGGGCAATGTCTCCAGGCCGAGATGCTCGACCTCGCTGATTTCAGGCGGATGCTCGACCGAGCTGTCGTGCACCGCATTCATCAGCGGGGTATCGGCGATGTGGATGACGTATTCCTCGGTATCGAGGATGTTGTGCGCGGTGTCCTTGTAGTCGGCGCCCTTGCGGCCGACGCTGATGGCGAGCATCGGCGGCTTCTGCGAGACGAAGGTGAAGGCGCTGAACGGGGCGAGGTTGAGCACGCCCTTCGCTGACAGGCTCGTGACCCACGCGATCGGCCGCGGCACCACGATGCCGGTCATCAGCCGGTAGATGCGCTCCGCGCCGAGCTCGGTGGGATCGATCCGCATCGATCAATCCGCCCTGATGTTGGCCTTGCGCACCACCGGAATCCACTTGGCGTCCTCGCGTTCGAGATAGGCCCTGAATTCGGCCGGCGTCATCGGCGTGGCCTCGCCGCCGAGCTTCTCGAACTTGTCGGCAATGGCGGGGTCCTTCAGGATCGCGACCAGCGTCTCGTGCAGCTTGTCGATGACGGGCGCCGGCGTGCCCGCGGGCGCGAACAGGCCGGTGAAGGTCTGGCCGTCGAAATCCTTGTAGCCGAGCTCGGCGAAGGTCGGCACGTCGGGTAGCGACTTCAGCCGGTGCGGGCTGGTGACGGCCAGCGCGCGGAACAGGCCGGCCTTGATGTGCTGCAGACTGACCGTGAGCTGGTCGAACGCGAACTGCACCTGCCCGCCCAGCAGGTCGTTGATCGCCGGCGCGTTGCCGCGATAATGCGCGGTGACCCATTGCAGGCCGAGATTTGACTGCATCAACTCGCTGAGCAGATGGTTGGTGGTGCCGGGGCCGGGCGAGGCCATGGTCAATTTGCCGGGCTCGCGCTTGGCGAGATCGAGGAATTCCTTGAGCGTCGTCGCCTGCACCGACGGATGCACCTCGAGCACCAGCGGCGTCATCGAGATGGTCGTGATCGGCAGGAAGTCCTTCTTCCAATTGTAGGCGTCGCGCTTGTTGATCTCGGTCGCGAACAGCACCGGACCGTTGGCGCCAACGAACAGCGTATAGCCGTCAGGCGCGGACTTGGCGAAAGCCTCGCCCGCGATCATGCCGCCGGCGCCGGCCTTGTTCTCGATGATGAAGGGCTGGCCGAGCTTTTCCTGCAGCTTGTCGGCGACGATGCGCGCGGCGCTGTCGACATTGCCGCCGGCGGGATAGGGCACGATCAGCTTGACGCTGCGTGCCGGCCATTGCTGGCCCAACGCGGGGCCCGTCAGCATCGCGGCAGCGGCAGCGATGGCAATCCAGATTAATCTCATGTTAACCTCCCGGCAGCGCTTCAATTTCATGCCGAGTGCCTGCCGTTCTGCAAGGCAACTCGATTCGGCCGCAATCTCCAGATGCGCGCTTTACCTGTCGAGTGAATTGTGGCGTTGTTGTCCATATTATGGACAGAACCAAGTTCGCCCGCAACACGACCTCACCCCGGCAGGGCGCGCAGGCGATCCGGCGCGCGCTCGCCGTGCTGCGCATCCTTGCCGCAGGCCGCGAGGCCGGTGTGCCATTGGCCGAGGTCGTGCAGGCGACCGGCCTCACCCGCCCGACCGTGCATCGCATCGTCCACGTGCTGATCGAGGAAGGCATCGTCGAACGCAACGCGCGCAGCGGCCGCTACGCGATCGGCAACCAGGTGCCGGAGCTGGCGCTGGCGCGGCCGCGCCCCTCGCGGCTGCTGGTTGCTGCCAATCCGTCGCTGCGGCGAGCCTCCGCCGAGATCGGCGACACGCTGTTCCTGACCGTGCGCACCGGCAACGACACGCTGTGCGTCGATCGCAGGATCGGCGTCTATCCGATCCAGGTGCTGTCGATCGAGGTCGGTGCGCGGCGGCCGCTCGGCGTCTCCAGCGCGGGCGTCGCCATCCTCGCCGCGATGCCGGCGCAGGAGGCGCGAAAGATCGTCGCGGCCAACGAGAAGCGGTTCGAGGCTTACCGGACCGATACGGCGACGGTGCTCGGCGAGATCACCGCCGCGCGGCGGCTGGGATACGGCATGAGAGAGATCGGCCTCGTGCAGGGCACGAAATCGATCTCGACCTGGATCAAGACGCCAGACGGCCGCCCTGCCGCGGCCATGACCGTTTCCGCGGTGCGAACGAGGCTCGGCCCAAGGCGCGAGCAGGAGGTCGCGGAGATCCTGTTGCGGGAGGCGAAGATCATCGAGCAGGCGATCGGGGGTTGAGGCCTAGACGGCGCTGCCTCGTCTCTCCCCGCAAGCGGGGCGAGGGGGCGCACCGTCTCCGCGGCGCTGTCAATGGGCTGACGTGGCACACCGTTTTGTGGCACAACGCCCCCACCGACGACCGACCAACGAGGCCATGCATGCCCGCGCCGAAACCGCCTGCCTTCGAGACCCTGAGCCTGCATGCGGGCCAGCATCCGGATCCCGTGACCGGCGCCCGGGCGGTGCCGATCTACCAGACCACGTCCTATGTGTTCCAGGATCCCGATCACGCCGCTGCGCTGTTCAATCTGGAGCGCGCCGGCCACATCTATACGCGCATCTCCAATCCGACCACCGGCGTGCTGGAAGAACGGCTCGCCGCGCTCGAAGGCGGCGTCGGCGCGATCTGCACCGCGAGCGGCATGGCCGCGCTGCATCTGGCGATCGCGACGCTGCTCAATGCCGGCGATCACATCGTGGCGTCGAGCTCGCTCTATGGCGGCACCATCAACCTCTTGGCGCACACGCTGCCGCGCTTCGGCATCACGACCGCGTTCGTCAAGCCGCGCGATCCTCGAGGCGTTCCGCAGCGCCATCAGGCCGAACACGAAACTTGTCATCGGCGAGACCATCGGCAATCCCGGGCTGGAAGTGCTCGACATCCCCAAGATCGCGCAGATCGCGCATGACGCGAAGATTCCGCTGCTGATCGACAACACCTTTGCCACGCCCTATCTCAGCCGTCCGATCGAGCTTGGCGCCGACATCGTCATGCATTCGGCGACCAAATGGATCGGCGGCCACGGCATCGCGATCGGCGGAGCGATCATCGACGGCGGCCGCTTCGACTGGCGCTCGTCCGGCAAGTTCGGCGTGCTGACCGAGCCCTATGGCGGCTATCACGGCATCGTCTTCGACGAGCAATTCGGCACGGCGGCCTTCATCATGCGCGCCCGGACCGAAGGCTTGCGCGATTTCGGCGCCTGCCTGTCGCCGACCAACGCATTCCAGCTGCTGCAGGGCGTCGAGACTCTGGGCGTACGCATGGACCGCCACATGCAGAACACCCACCTGGTGCTGGAAGCCCTGAAGTCCAACAAGGCGGTCGACTGGGTGTTGCATCCCTCGCTGGAGACGCACACGGATTATCAGCTCGCCAAGCAGCTCCTGCCGCGCGGCGCCGGCTCGATCATCTCCTTCGGCATCAAGGGCGGACGCCCGGCGGGACGCAAATTCATCGAGAGCCTGCGCATGATCAGCCATCTTGCCAATGTCGGCGATGCCAAGACGCTGGTGATCCATCCCGCCTCGACCACGCATCAGCAGATGGACGCCGAGCAGCTCAAGGCGGCCGGCATCGGCGAGGAGCTGGTGCGGCTCTCGGTCGGCATCGAGACCGCGAGCGACATCATCGACGATCTGGCGCAGGCGCTGCGCATCTCGCAGAAGGTCTGACACCATGAAGCTCTCCGTCAACGGCTCTGATGTGTTCGTCGCAACCGGCGGCCGCGACTTCGACAAGTCCCTGCCTACGGTCGTGTTCATCCACGGCGCCGGCTTCGACCATTCGACCTGGGCGCTGCATACGCGCTGGTTCGCCCATCACGGCTTTGCCGTGCTGGCGCCCGATCTTCCCGGTCACGGCCGCTCTGCCGGGCCTTCGCTCGGCAGCATCGCCGAGATGGCGGACTGGACCGCGGCCCTGCTCGATGCGGCAGGCAGCCCGAAGGCGCATCTGATCGGCCATTCCATGGGATCGCTGATCTCGCTCGAGACCGCCGCCCGGCATCCCGACAAGGTCTCCGCGCTGAGCCTGATCGGCACGGCTGCGACCATGACGGTCGGCCCGGATCTGCTGAAGGCCGCCGAGGCCAACTCACAGGATGCCAACGACATGGTCTCGATCTGGGGCCTCGGCTTCAATGCCGAGCTCGGCGGCAGCCTTGCGCCGGGCTTGTGGATGCATGGCGGCGCGCAGGCGGTGCTGAAGGCGTGCGAGCCCGGCGTGCTGTTCAAGGATCTGTCGGCGTGCAATTCCTATGCGAATGCGCTTCAAGCCGCTGCGAGCGTCAAGGTGCCGACAACGCTGATCCTAGGCGAGCGGGACATGATGACGCCGGCGAAGGCGGGCAAGGCGCTCGCCGCGGCAATCCCGCATGCAAAGACCGTGGTTGTGCGGGGCGCGGGGCACATGATCATGGCGGAACGCCCGGACGAATTGCTGGCGGCCTTGCGGAGCTGAAAAGGGATCAATCCTCCACGTCATGCGTTGCGGTCGAATATCCCTGTGGCTCCCAAGGGAACTCGACCATGCCAAGACAAGAGATCATTCGCAAAGCGAAGCAGGACAAGCGCGCCGGAAAGTCGCCGAGCACGCAGGCCGGTGAATTCGTCAAGGACGAGATCGACAGGATCCGCAAAGGCAAGCACGGCGCCCGCTCGACGAAACAGGCGATCGCGATCGGCCTCTCCGAGGCACGCCGCGCCGGCGTCGACCTGCCGCCACCGCGCAAGGGACGCACCAAGAAGGCGACGCGCCGCAGCGCTCAATATGCCTATGAGGTCGGTCAGGGCAAGCGCACCGCGAAGCGCCGCCCGAAGGTGTCGCGCGCCGTCGAAGGCGTGTTGAAGAAGGAGCCGCGCTCGACGGCGTCGCGGAGCGCGCTGTCGAAGCAGGGCAAGCGTGCCGCGAGCCGGCGGTCCGCCGCATCCCGTTCCGCCGCCGCGCGCAAGGCCAGCCACACCAAGGGCGCCAAGGTCCGCTCCAGTGCGGCGAAGAAGGCGGCACGCACCAGGGCGCGCCGCCGGAGTTAGATGGAGCGCCGCGTCGGCGAAACTACTCGGCAGCCTCGCTGAGATCGAGCCGTGCTCGCGGTGCCTCTCCGGTCACCACCGAAACTCGCTCGCCCCAGCGTTCCCAGGGATAGTAATCCCAGATCGCATGGTGCTGGCTCGCCCAATTGTCCCACACCAACAGCGAATTCGGCTGCCAGTTGACGCGCGTCTGCAGCGCAAGCTGGCTTTCGACATGCCGGAACAAGAGCTGCAGAATGGCGTCGCTTTCCCGCCGCGTCAGTTGCACGATGTGAGAGGTGAAGGACGCATTCACATAAAGGAACTTTCGTCCCGTGCGCGGATGGATCGCCACCACCGGGTGCTCGGTCTGCGGATAGGTCTTGCCGCGATCAGGCTTCGCACCGTAGCCGGCGGTCCAGGCCAGCGCCCCGTCGTGGATCGCGGTCAGGCCGTCGAGCAATTGCCTGATCGGATCGGACAGGAATTCGTAGGCGAGATACATGTTGGCGAAGGCAGTATCGCCGCCGAGCGGCGGGGTCTTCGTCACCCGCAGCAGCGAATAGGCAATCGGACTGGGATCGCAGGACACATCGGGATGCCAGCCGTCGCCGGCAGTGAAGCGTGAGTCCCGGCCGGTCTTCCATGACAGGAATTCCGGATCGAACGGACCATCGCCCTTGAAGCGCGTGGCGGCGAGCTCATGCCGATGCAGCGACTTGCCGAAGCGGCGCGCGAGGCGCTTATGGTCCTGCGGCGACAGTTTCTGGTCGCGAAAGATCACGGCAAGATTCTCGTCGAGCGCCCGCCTGATCTCGGCGAATTGCGGCTCGCTCAACTCCCTGGAGAGATCGATACCGGAGATCTCCGCGCCGACGGTCGGCGAGAGCTGCCTCACCTTGATCGTCTCGAACGGTTCGCGCTGGTGGGTGTTCCATCGTTCGATCGCGAGCTTGTCGTTGAAGTCTTTGTAGAAACTCATACTGCTACTCCTTCAAAGGATGCTCCGCTCAGGAGCCCGAATTCCAATTCCAGACGATGTCGGAGACGCTGACCGGCTTCGGAATCAGGCCGAGCTTTGCGAAGCGATCGGCAACCGCCTGCTGGCTCCTGATCACCTCGCCGTCGATCGGCACCACGCTGAAGTTGGAGCGATCGACGAAGCGCCTGACAGCCTCGATGTCGACGCCGGTAGCTTCGGCCTGCGCCTTGGCGACCTCCTCGTGATGACCGTTGGCCCAACTGCCTTCGGAGGCGAAGGCGGCATTGAGCTTCGCGACCAGCGATGGGTACTTGTCCACGAAGTCGGCACCCGCGATGTAGAAGGCATTCGGCCTGTGCACGTCCTTGTCGAAAGCGATGACGCGCGCCTTTTTCCTTCAGCTCGGCGAGCGCGAGATAGGGATCCCAGATCGACCAGGCATCGACCGAGCCCTTGATGAAGGCAGCCGTCGCGTCCGCCGGCGCGAGCGGCGCCGGCGTGATGTCGGACCAGGACAGGCCGGTTTTTTCGAGCGCGGCAACCAGTAGATTATGCGCGCTCGATCCCTTGCCGAAGGCGACGCGCTTGCCCTTGAGATCGGCCAGCGTCTTGATGGCCGAGTCCTTCGGCACGATGATCGCCTGGGTGTTGCCTTCCGATTTCACCGCAGCGACGTAGCGTATCCTGGCGCCGCCGGCCTGCGCGAAGATCGGCGGGGAGTCGCCGACGAAACCGAAATCAACGCTGCCGACGTTGATGGCCTCCAGCAGCGGCGGACCGAACTGGAAGTCGACCCACTTGATCTCGATGCCGAGCGGCTTGAAGGCGTTCTCGAGCGTCTGGCGCTGGCGCACCGCCGGGAAGAAGCCGCCCTTCTGCGTGCCGATGCGGATCTCGGCCGGCTTGTCCTCGGCGCGCGCGGGCGAACCGGCCGCACTTGTCAGCAACAGAGCGCCGGCGATCATGTGACGTCGCGTGATC
Organism: Bradyrhizobium dasycarpum; assembly: GCF_042019905.1. NCBI lineage: Bacteria > Pseudomonadati > Pseudomonadota > Alphaproteobacteria > Hyphomicrobiales > Nitrobacteraceae > Bradyrhizobium > Bradyrhizobium dasycarpum. Next base: position 5,604,825 of record NZ_CP169574.1, on the reverse strand, counting down.
ATTTGCAAAGTCCTTTCGGTCTACTGGTGCTCAGATTGAGACAAGGTGCCGGCGCTCGGCGAACACGGCGCGTGCGGCGCGTTCGGCGTCGCGGGCCGAACGGAATTGGCGGCCTTCGAGGCTGTCGAACAGTCGCTCGGATGAAAAGAAGCGGAAGCCACGATCGTCGCTGGCGATGATGCCGGCGGTGCGGTCGTGAACTTCGATGATATAGGCTTTGGGCATGGCTGCTCGTTCGCCGAACGGGTCGGCGCTCCTGTCAAGAGATTGCGATCGGGACTTTGGCTCGGCGATCAGCAGCAACAACAGGCGCCGGTCGCGGCCGAGACGCAGCGACGCATCATGCGCTTGCGCATGTCGCTTCTCACTCGCTGGTCATTCGATCTCATGCGGCAGCTTCCGGCTCGACGATGCAGTTTCGATGCTTCGAATATCGAGGGAAAGACTCGATCGGTCAATGAAATGGCTATCCATATTTGCCGCGGTCGCGTGCGCGCACTTCTCCGCGCAGAAGCCGTCGCAGCCGAAATCATCTCGCGATGATGTCAACACGCTAGGGCTCCACAGCGTGGTACCGTTACCCAGAGAGGCGAAAAGAAATGCGGGAGGACGACATGACGAATGCTCTAAAGGGGCGCACGGCGCTCGTCACCGGCGGCTCGCGCGGGATTGGCGCGGCTGTCTGTCATGCGTTGGCCGATGCAGGTGCGGCGGTGGCGATCAATTGCCGCGAGCGAATTGGCCAGGCTGAACAACTCGCGGGGGAGATCGGCAGGCAGGGCGGGCGCGCCATCGTGGTCGCCGCCGACGTCTCGCAGCGCGAAGCCGTGGCTGATATGGTCGATCGCGTCACGGCCGGGCTCGGGCCGATCGACATCCTGGTCAACAATGCCGGCATTGCGATCACGCGCGGCATCGACGATCTCACCGAGGACGATTTCGACCGCACCATCCTGGTCAACCTGAAATCGGCCTTCCTGTGCACGCAAGCGGTGCTGCCATCGATGCGCGCGCGGAAATGGGGCCGCATCGTCAACATCTCCTCCGGCGCCGCGCGCGGCGCCGGCTCGATCGGCCCGCACTACAATGCGTCAAAGGCCGGCATGGAGGGCCTGACGCGCGGCTATGCGGCGCGGCTGGTCAAGGAGGGCATCACCGTCAATGCGGTGGCGCCGTCGCTGATCGAGACCGACATGATGAGCGGCCAGCCCGCGCTCGTCAGCCGCATCCCGCTCGGCCGCTTCGGCACGGCGGATGAGGTAGCGAAGACCGTGATGCTGCTGGTCGACAACGCCTACATGACCGGACAGACCATCGCGCTGAGCGGCGGGATGGCGTTCAATTAGAGGGATGACTCTACCTCTCCCCGCTTGCGGCGAGAGGGAGACGAGAGAGCGCGGACGATCACCACATCGTCGCCGCGGCCCGTTCGGGCCAGGCGCGGTCATATTCCGCGCCGCCGACCTTGTTGTCGCTCATCTCGGCGAGGATCTGGCCCGGCGTCGGCAGCGTCTTCGGGTCGATGCGCTTGTCGGGATTCCAGAGGTCGGAGCGGACGATGGCGCGGGCGCATTGGAAGTAGATCTCGTCGACATGCATCACCATGACGCTGCGCGGCGCCTTGCCTTCGACCTTGAACGAGGCCAGGAGCTCGGGATCGATGGAGAGATGCGCGCGGCCATTGGCCCGGACCGCATTGCCGGAGCCGGGAATCAGGAACATCAGCGACACCCGGGGATCGCGCACGATATTGCGCAGCGAATCGACCCGGTTGTTGCCGCGACGGTCCGGCAGCATCAGCGTCTTGGGATCGTGGACACGGACGAAGCCGGCCAGATCGCCGCGCGGCGAGCAGTCGATGCCCTCGGGCCCAATGGTGGCGAGCGCGGCGAATGGTGCCTTCTCGATGAAGACGCGATAGAGCGGCGTGATATGGTCGGCGACTTTCACGGTCGAGGCGTCGTTGGTGACGCCGTAGATGGACTCCAACTGCTCGACCGTTTCGATCACCGACATTCCGCTCTCTCCGTGGTGGACCGGCTATTCCTGCCGGCCTTCGCTCCTGATGACGCGCACGAGCTCGCGGCTGTGATCCTCTGCGCTGCCGGCGTTGAGGATGGTGATGTCGGCCTGCGCCGTCGCGTCGTCGATGCTGCGGGTGAGACGTTCGGCGATATCGCCATCGCTCTGCCGTGCCCGCGCGGCGAGCCGTTGCGCCAGCACCTCCGGCGGTGCCGTGATCGCGACCACCACGACATTGGCATAGATTCGGCGCAGCCCGCCGATCACCGTGCGCGAGACGTTGGCGACGACCGTGCGTCCGGCACTGATATGGTCGTTGATGTCGCGCGGCAGCGCGTAGGAATGACCGTGTGCGTCCCAGTGCACGGCGAAGTCGCCGTACTCGCGGGCGCGGCGGAATTCATCCGACGTCAGCGCGTCGTTGTCCTCGTCGGCGGAGGATTCGCGCGTCACGGCCCGGCGCGGAAACACGACGCCGGGATCACTGGCGCAGGCCGCCTGCGCCAGCCGCAGCAGCGTATCCTTGCCGGCGCCGCTGGGGCCGACCACGAGCACGAGCCGGCCGGGGCCGATCGCGCCCGCCTTCCCCTCGGCCGTGGTCGCGGTCTCGCTCATGCGACGCGGTGTCCCTCGCGCCAGACGCTGCGGACCACCGGAACGTTTCCTGCAACATGCACGCGGATCAGATCAGCGCGCTTGCCGGTCGCGATCTCGCCGCGATCGGTGAGGCCGACCGCCTCGGCGGGCGCCTTCGTCACGGTGCGGATCGCAGCGGGAAGGCTGATGGCCGGGACATGGTCGGGCAATTGCAGCGCGCCCATCAGGAGGCTCGAGGGAATGTAGTCCGACGACAGGATATCGAGCAGGCCCTCGCGGGCGAGGTCGACCGCGGCGATGTTGCCGGAGGAGATCCGCCGCGCACGACGTTCGGCGCGCCCATCAGGATGTCGATGCCGGCCTGGTGCAGGGCACGCGCGGCTTCCAGCGTAGTCGGGAATTCCGCGACCGAGACCCGGTCGCGCACGGCATCCGCGACGTTCTCCTCGGTGGTGTCGTCGTGGCTGGCGAGCGGGATGTCGTACCGATGCGCCAGCGCCACGATCTCGCGTATATTGGTTGCGGCGTATAGCTTCGATACTCGAAGCGCTTGGCGAACAGCTCGTCGAGCTCGGCATCGGTCTTGCCGCCGCCCTTGCCGCGATAATAATCGCGCAGCTTGACCTCGTCGCGGAACTGGCGCTGGCCGGGGGTGTGATCCATCAGCGACATCAGCTTGACGTCGGGACGGTCGATCAGCTCCTGGCCTCCTCGACCACGCTCGGCATCGGGGTTTCGCAGCGCAGATGCAGGAAGTGATCGGCGCGCAGCAGGCTGGCCTCGCGGGCGGTGGTGATCGCGGCGGCCAGCACGCCGGCGCGGCCGTCGACCTCCTCGGCGCCGTCCTCGCGCCAGACCCGGAGCGAATCGAACACGGTGGTGATGCCCGATGTGGCGAGCTGGCCGTCATAGGAGACCACCGCCGCGACCGGATTCCAGAACACCTTCGGCCGCGGCACGTAATGGGCTTCGAGATGGTCGGTGTGAAGCTCGATCAGGCCGGGCATGACGAGATCGCCGCCGGCATCCTCAGCACCTGCGGGCGCCCGGCCCTCCCCGATCTCGGCGATGCGCCCGTCGGCGAGAGCGAGCCAGCCCTGCTCGATCACCCGCTCGGCCAGCACGATCCTGGCGTTGGCGATCACAATGTCCTTTGGCTTGGCGTTCATTTCCCTGTCCCTCAGGCCGCGGCGGCAAAGCTGGTGACGTCGACGATGCGGTCCGCGATCAGATGACGGATTTCGTCGTCATGGACAATAGCGACCATGGCGACGCCCTGATGCTTCTTTCTTCGGCGATCAGCTCGACCACCACAGCGCGGTTGGCGGCATCGAGCGAGGCGGTCGGCTCGTCGAGCAGCAGGATCGGCAGGTCCGAGATGAAGCCGCGCGCGATATTGACGCGCTGCTGCTCGCCGCCGGAGAAGGTCGCGGGCGGCAGCCGCCACAGCCGCTCGGGGATGTTGAGGCGATGCAGCAGTTCGCCGGCACGGGCCTGTGCATCGGCACGAGCCGCGCCGTTCACGATCAGCGGCTCGGCGACGACGTCGATTGTGGCAACGCGCGGCACCGCCCGCAGGAACTGGCTGACATAGCCGATGGTGGCGCGGCGGACGTTGAGCACCTGCCGCGGCTCGGCGCTGGCGAGATCGATCAACGCGCCGCGATGGCGGATGCCGATGCGGCCGCTGTCGCAGCGGTAATTGCCGAAGATCATCTTGAGGATCGACGACTTGCCGGCGCCCGACGGACCCGACAGCACCACGCATTCACCCGGATCGACCTGGAAGGTCACGCCGCGCACGACCGGCAGCTCGATGCCGCCCTGCAGGTGCATCGTGAAGGTCTTGTTGGCATCGGCGATATCGATCATGGCGGTCATTGCAAAACCCATATCGAGAGACTCATGGCGGCAGAATCGAGGAGACGAGGAGTTGCGTGTAGGGCTCGCGCGGATCGTCGAGCACCTGGTCGGTGAGACCGGTTTCGATGACCCTGCCACCCTTCATCACCATCACCCGGTGCGACAGCAGGCGCGCCACCGCGAGATCGTGGGTGACGATGATGACGGCAAGATGCAGTTCGGCGACGAGGCTGCGCAGGAGGTCGAGCAGGCGGGCTTGCACGGAGACGTCGAGGCCGCCGGTCGGCTCGTCCATGAACACCAGCCGCGGCTCGGTGACGAGGTTACGCGCGATCTGGAGCCGCTGGCGCATGCCGCCGGAATAGGTGCGCGGCGCATCGTCGATACGTGCGATGTCGATCTCGACCCGGGTGAGCCAGTCGGACGCGGTCTCGCGGATGCGGCCGTAATGGTTCCAGCCCACCGCCATCAGCCGCTCGCCGACATTGGCGCCGGCTGAGACCGCCATGCGCAGGCCCTGGGCGGGATCCTGGTGCACGAAGCCCCAATCGGTGCGGAACAGGAAGCGCCGCTCGGCTTCACCGAGCGTGGCAAGATCGCGGGTGATGCCGTCGCGCATCCGGTAGGAGACGTGGCCGCCGCTGGCCGCCAGCTGGCCCGACAGCAGCTGGAGCAGCGTCGACTTGCCGGAGCCGGATTCGCCGACGATCGCCAGCACCTCGCCGGGATAGAGCGCGAACGAGACGTCGCGGCACGCGGCGATGTGGCCGAAGGACTTGCTGAGCGATGTCGCGACCAGCAGCGGCTCGTCGTTCTCAAGCAGATCGTGATCAGCCATGTGAGCTCGCCTTCTCCTTGTACGGCGCGGCACTTTCGCTGCCGTGATGGCCGGCGGCCTGGCGGCCCTCGCAATAATCGGTGTCGGAGCAGACGAACATGCGGCTGCCCTTGTCGTCGGTGACGATCTCGTCGAGATAGGAATTCTCCGCCCCGCACAGCGCGCAGGGCGCGTTGAAGCGGTAGGGTTCGAACGGGTGATCCTCGAAATCGAGCGACACCACCTGCGTGTAGGGCGGGATCGCGTAGATGCGCTTCTCGCGGCCGGCCCCGAACAATTGCAGCGCGGGGCAATTGTCCATCTTGGGATTATCGAATTTCGGCGTCGGCGACGGATCCATCACGTAGCGCGCGTTCACCTTCACCGGATAGGCGTAGGCGGTAGCGATGTGGCCGAACCGGGCGATGTCCTCATAGAGCTTCACATGCATCAGGCCGTATTCGGCGAGCGCGTGCATGCGTCGCGTCTCGGTCTCGCGCGGCTCGAGAAAGCGCAGCGGCTCCGGGATCGGCACCTGATAGACCAGCACCTGGGTCTCGCTCAGCGCCGCCTCGGGAATGCGGTGACGGGTCTGGATCACGGTCGCCTCCTCCGTCGCCGTGGTGGTGGCGACGCCCGCGGTCTTGGCGAAGAATTTCCGGATCGAGATCGCGTTGGTAGTGTCGTCGGAGCCTTGGTCGATCACCTTGAGCACGTCGGAAGGCCCCAGGATCGCGGCGGTCACCTGCACGCCGCCGGTGCCCCAGCCATAGGGCATCGGCATCTCGCGGCTGGCGAACGGCACCTGATAGCCGGGGATCGCGATCGCCTTGAGGATGGCGCGGCGGATCATCCGCTTGGTCTGCTCGTCGAGATAGGCGAAATTATAGGCCGGCGCGTTCATTCCGCGGCCTCCTTCATGGCTTCGGGCGCTTGGGCATCCGCGAACTCCTGCCGCAGCTTGCGCAGCAGGCCGAGCTCGGACTGGAAGTCGACATAGTGCGGCAGCTTCAGGTGCTCGACGAAGCCGGTCGCCTGGACGTTGTCCGAATGCGACATCACGAATTCTTCGTCCTGCGCGGGGGCACGCACCTCCTCGCCCAGCTCGCGGGCACGCAGCGCCCGATCGACCAGCGCCATCGACATGGTCTTGCGCTCGCTCTGGCCGAAGGCGAGGCCATAGCCGCGGGTGAAGCACGGCGCCTCGGTCGCGGAGCCCTTGAACTGGTTGACCATCTGGCACTCGGTGAGCTCGATGGCGCCGAGCGGCACCGCGAAGCCGGCATCTTCCGCGAAGAACTCCACCTCGACCTCGCCGAAGCGGATCTCGCCGGCAAAAGGATGGTTGCGGCCATAGCCGCGCTGGGTGGAATAGCCCATCGCCAGCAAGAACCCTTCGTCGCCGCGCGCCAGATTCTGCAGCCGCAGATCGCGGTCTGCCGGAAAATTCAGTGGCTCGCGAGTGAGATCGCCGACGCCGGCGCCCTCCCCGCCTGCGGCGAGGATTCGATCAAGCCGTCGCGGCCGAGAATGTCCGTCACGCGCGGCGTCGGGGCGGTGGAGGCATCGGCGGTGGCCGGCGTCTCCGGCGCAGATCCCTGCGCGAGCGAGGGATCGAGCAGGCGGTGCGTGTAGTCGAAGGTGGGGCCGAGGATCTGGCCGCCGGGAATATCCTTGAAGGTCGAGGACACCCGCCGCTGCACCCGCATCGCACCAGTGTCGACCGGCTCGCTGGCGCCGAAACGCGGCAGCGTGGCGCGGAAGGCGCGAACCAAAAAGATCGCCTCGATCAGATCGCCGCGCGCCTGCTTGATTGCCAGCGCCGCAAGCTCGCGATCGTAGAGCGAGCCTTCGCTCATGACGCGGTCGACGGCGAGGCCGAGCTGCTCCGAGATCTGGTCGAGCGTGACCTCCGGAACGCTCTGGTCGCCGCGCCGCTTGTGGGCGAGCAGGCGATGGGCGTTGTCGATGGCGCGTTCGCCGCCTTTGACTGCGACATACATGCTTCAGCTTCCTTGCTCACGACGCGCGTGGTGCGGGGGATCGCGACCACGGCGTCATCGGCGACCAGCACGACATCGATGCCGCGCGGAAACAACGCCTCGTTGACCTGCAGGCGCTCGAACAGATCGAACGGCTTGATCGACGCCTGGAGCCTCACGGCGCCGTCGATGCCGGGACCGCGCAGCTCGAAGCTGCGGCCTGCGTTGAGGCTCTCCACCTGGAGGATGATCGTGGTGGAGCGATCCGGATATTCGCTGGTCCCGAGCGCGAAGCGTTCGAGCGGCGGAAGCGCGGCGCCGTCACCGATCAGCGCGAAGCTCGCTACCGAGCTATCCTGCACCAAAGGCGCGCCGGTGTGGAATTTCAGCCATTTCGCCGCGTCCGGGCTCGCCGCCATCCGCGCGTCGAGCCAGAGCGGAGTGTCGTGGTCGAACAGCGTCAGCGCGATCGCGGCGGTGCCGCGCATCATCGTATCAGGCGCCCCCGCCATCGGCACGATGCGATGGACCGAGCCAGGCCGCGCCATCGCGTCCATCACCGAGCGAAAGGTCGATTGCGCCGACAGCACCTTGTCGGCGAAACCCGGCGGCAATTCGGCAATCGTGGTCATGATCTCACCCCTCACCGCGCACCATGGTGTAGAAATCAACCTTCGTGGCGGCGGTCTCCGCCGCCGCCTGATTGCGGCGAATCATAAGCTGCTCACGCAACGGCGCGATTACATCCCGCTCCACCGCGCCGCCGAAGTCGCGGGACTGCACCAGCGCATCGCACAGCGCGATCAGCCGCGCCTTCTCGCCGTCACGCCCGAGCGTGTAGCCGAACCCGACCTCGCCGCTCGCGAGCTTCACCGCTGCTCGCGACACGGTGGCTTCGCCGAGATTGAAGGGTGCGCCGTCGCCGCCGATCCGGCCGCGCAGCATGACGAGGCCATTTTCCGGCGCGCGCAGATCCTGATGGTCAGGGATGCGTAAGTCGCGGAGGCGGGCGGCGATCTCGCCCGCCTCCGCGTGCGCCAGCACGGCCATCGCGGCCTTGCGCTGGGCTTGCTGGTTGTTGTGCTGGGTCACCCGATTCACCGAACCTTTGACGGAGCTTGCCGCATCGAAGTTGTCTATGATAATAGACAACTTCATACGGGAGCGCCATGACTGTTTCGTGACAAGTGCGTGATTTCTGGGCTAGGCTGACCGGCGATATGAGCATGCAAGACACTGCATCGTCCGGCGTCGCGCTGTGGCGCCTCGTTGCCGACGGCATCGAGCGCGGCATCGCCGATGGCCGCTTCGCGGCCGGCGACAAATTGCCGGGCGAGATGGAGATCGCCGAAACCTATCGCGTCAACCGCCACACCGTGCGGCGCGCGCTGGCCGCCCTCGCCGAGCGTGGCCTGGTGCGCGCCGAGCGCGGCAGCGGCACCTATGTCGAAGCGCAGAAGCTGGCTTATCCCCTGCGCTCGCGCACGCGGTTCTCCGAGATCGTCGGTGCCGGCGGCCGCGAGCCGCATGGACGGCTGATCGAGGCGACCGACGATATCGCGACGCGCGAGCTCGCACGGGAGCTGGGACTGAAGGCCGGCGCGCCCCTGGTGCGGATCGAGGCGATCCGCCTCGCCGACCGCACCCCGATCTGCGTCTCCACCACCTGGCTGTCGGCCGAGCTGTTCCCGAATGCGGGCGCCGTGTTCGCGGCGACGCGCTCGATGACGAAACTGCTCGCCCATTACGGCGTGCGCGACTATCGGCGCGGCGCGACCCGGATCACCGCAGGCATCGTGGACGCCACCGACGCGGCGCGGCTGGATCTCGCGCTGGGACGCCCGATCCTCGTGGTCGACGCCACCGACCACGATCTCCACGGCAAGCCGCTGATGACCAAGCATTCGCGCTTCGCGGCGGAGCGGGTGGAGTTTGTGGTGGAGCCGTAGCTCCTCTGCCAGTTGAAGTGAGAGATGCCGTAGGGCGGGCAAAGCGAAGCGTGCCCACGACCTTGATCATGTCGGAGAAAATTCGCGGGCACGGCGCTGACGCGCCTTTGCCCACCCTGCAGCACCGACGGTCAGGCGACTGCTCGCTTGCCGATAATCGCAAAGCGCAGCTTGCCCGAGATGAAATCGATCGCGGCGACCGCGACCAGGATCAACAGGATCAGGAACGACACCCTCTGCCATTCCAGCACACGGATCTGCTCGGCGAGTTGCAGGCCGATGCCGCCGGCGCCGACGATGCCGATGATGGTCGCCGAGCGGGTGTTGGATTCGATGTAGTAGAGCACCTGGCCGGCGATGACGGGCAGCACCTGCGGCATCAGGCCGAAGCGGATCTCGTGCAGGGCACTGCCGCCGGAGGCGCGGATGCCCTCGACCTGCTTCTTATCGGCGCCCTCGATCGCCTCCGAGAACAATTTGCCGAACGCACCGAAATCCGACACGGCGATCGCCAGCACCCCGGCAAACGGCCCGAGGCCCACGACATTGATCCACACCAGCGCCCAGATCAGGGTGTCGACGCCGCGGATCGAATCCAGCACGCGGCGAACCGGGAAGCGCAGGATGCTCGACGGCACCACGTTGCGCGCTGCAAGCAGGCTGACGGGAAGCGCGAACACGGCGGCCAGCGTGGTGCCGAGCAGCGCGATCGACAGCGTCTCGCCGAGCGCCTTGAGATAGACCGGCAGCGAGGAACCGGGATCCGGCGGGATCATCATCAAAGTGATCCAGCCGAGCTGACTGAGGCCGGCGAAGAAGCGCGACGGCGAGAAGTCGAGATCGACCAGGCCGTAAATCAGGATCGCGAACGCCGCGACGATCATCGCCGGCATCGCCAGCCGCGCCGAAGCGGGACGGTCGAACACGTCGGGATAGCGGGCGCGAAGCTCTCGCGGATCGACCTCGTGCGGCGTCACGTCCGCGCCTCCTTGCCGAACAGGCGGCCGCGCAGCCAGCCCGTGCTGATGTCGATGAGGAAGACGGCGACGATGATGGTGAGCAGGATGGCGCTGACATCCGAGTAATAGAACTTGCGAATGGCGACGACGAGCTCCTGGCCGATGCCGCCGGCGCCGACGAACCCCATGACGGAGGCCTCGCGGACGTTGATCTCGAAACGCAGCAGCGCGTAGCTGGCATAGCCCGCCGTCACCTGCGGCACCACGGCAAAGCGCATGCACGACAGCCAGCTTGCGCCGGTCGAGCGGATGCCCTCGACCGGCTTTATGTCGGCGTTCTCGACGACCTCCGAGAACAGCTTGCCGAGCGCACCGGTTGAATGGATCGCGATCGCGAGCACGCCGGCCATCGGACCCAGCCCGAAGGCAATCACGAACACCAGCGCGAACACGATGCCCGGAACGGTGCGGGCGAATTCGAGCAGGCGCCGGACGACGAAGCGCAGCCAGGGTGCGGGCGAGGTGTTCTCGGCGGCGAGGAAGTTCAGGCCAAATGCGAGGATCGCGCCGATCAGCGTGCCGACGTAGCTGATCAGCAGGGTCTCGCCCAGCATCTTCAGCCATTTGCGCCAGCCCCAGAGCCACTCGCCGACATCGGTCCAGACCCGCTGGCCGCTGTCGAGCGTAAAAATGCGGTCGAAATAGCTGACGAAGTTGCCGAAATAGCTGAACAGCGTGCGCAGATTCACTTCCGCGCCGACCGCGGCGAGAACCAGCGCCGCGGCGAACATCGAGGCTCCGAACAGGAGGCGGAGCCGCCTGCGTGCCACCGCCTGCCGATAGGCGGCGTTGAGCACGGCGAGCTGCTGCTCGGGAAGGATCGAAACCGCTGTTGTCATGGGCTTGAGATGAAGTCCCGTCAAAGAAAGAGCCGGGTCGATCGACCCGGCTCCAGTGGTATCGTCGTGATACTCAGGACGCCTTCTTCTTACGCAGGGCGTCGACGAACTTGATCAACTCGATCGTGCCATCCCAATCCTTGGTGGTGGCGGGATGGAAGCCCTTCTTCTGGCCGTCGGAGAGGCGATCGAACGCGGCCTTGTCCTTGGTCGGCGCGTCGAAGAACGCCTTCACAATGGCGGCCTTGGCGTCTTCCGGCAGGTCGGAGTTGAAAGCATAGGGACCATTGATGATCGGCGCCGATTTGTGGATGATGCGAAAGTCGTCCTTCTTCATCGCCGACCCGTCGGCATTCTTCAGCATGCCCTTGGTCAGCATCTGCGCGAGCGTAGAATCGTCGTCGCTGGTCCACTGGTTGGCGGCAACCTCGACCGTGCCTTGTGCCAGCGCCAGCATCGCGTTCTCGTGGCTGCCGGTGAAGACGACCTTGCCGAAATAGCTGTCGGCGTCATGGATACCCAACTTGTCGAGCTCGAAGCGGGGTACGTTGTTGCCGGAGGTCGAGTTCGGGTCGACCAGGCCAAGATTCTTGCCCTTGAGCTGATCGAGGGTCTTGTAGGGGCTGCTCGCCTTGACGAAGAACACCGAATAATAGCCGGTCGAGCCGTCGGCGTTGACGTCATTGGCGAAGGCCTCGGACTTGACGCCGGTCAGGCGGGCGCGAGCGAACGCGGCCGAGCCGTAGCTCGCGATGTGGATGTTGCCGGCGCGCTGGCCTTCGATCACGGCGGCGTAGTCGTTGGCAATGCGCAACGTGACCTTTACGCCCAGCTCCTTGGAGAGATAGCTCATGAACGGCGCCCAGCGTTCGGTCACGCCGGAGGCGTTCTCGGCCGGCACGACCGCGAAGGTCAGCTCGGGATGTTTCGCCTTCCAATCGGCAGCCAGGGCTGAAGTCGTGAACGCGAGCGCGGCGGCGCCGGCGAGGACCAGTCTGCGAGTGATCATGTTACCCTCTTCATCGGTTGGGGTCGGTTGACGCAAAAACTTGCAAAGAAGACTTGCAACGAAACAGGTTTCGCTCAGGCGGCCGCGGCCGTTCCGAGCGCGGGGACGCCCGCGGGCGCCGGCGCAGGCATGGCGCCCATGACATCGGCGGCTTCGAGATCGTAGAGCTCGCGCGCGACGTGATCGGTCAGCGCGGCCGGCGCGCCGTCGAACACCACGCGGCCCTGCGCCATGCCGATCAGGCGATCGCAATAGCTGCGAGCGAGGTCGAGCGAATGCAGGTTGCAGAGCACAGTGATGCCGAAATGCTTGTTGATGCGCAAAAGCGCATCCATCACGATCTTGGTGTTGCGCGGGTCGAGCGAGGCGATCGGCTCGTCGGCGAGGATGATGTCGGGCTGCTGCACCAATGCGCGCGCGATCGCGACGCGCTGCTGCTGACCGCCGGAGAGCTGGTCGGCGCGCTGGGCGGCGAGCGAGGCGATGTCGAACTGTTCCAGTGCGGACATCGCCAGCGCCTTGTCCTGCTCCGGCCAGATTTGCGACAGCGAGCGCCAGGCCGGCATCGTCGCGAGCCGTCCCATCAGGACGTTGGTGAGGACATCGAGTCGGCCGACCAGATTGAACTGCTGGAAGATCATGGCCGACCGCGCCCGCCATTGCCGCAGCTCCTTGCCGCGCAATGCGGTGACGTCGACGCCGTCGAACAGGATCCGTCCCTCGCTCGGCGTCACCAGGCGGTTGATGCTCCGCAGCAATGTCGACTTGCCGGCGCCGGATCGCCCGATCACACCGACGAAGCCGCCGGGAGAAACTTGAAACGAAGCATCGTCCACCGCGGCTTTTGCGCCGAAGCGACACGTCAGACCATCCACCACCAGCATGCAGGGCTCCAGAGTAGCTGGAGCCAATCGCTAACGTCCATGCTTAACACTTGTGTGACACGACCGTTGCAGCGCAGCGATCCTGCACAGCTCATTCCCTGTCATCGCTACGTCATGACATTGTCATGAATCCGCTCGAAGAGGTACGCCCGCCTTCGCACTCCGGATTCGACATGGCCGCCAAAGCTCTTTCAGTTCAGCCGACCATCGATCCCTCGGCCAAGCTGCACGAGGCCCGGCTCGGCGCCTATACCGAGGTCGGCGCCCGCACCATCCTGCACGAAGTGGCGATGGGCGATTATTCCTATGTCGTGAACGATCTGCAGATCACCTACAGTACGATCGGAAAATTCTGCTCGATCGCGGCGATGACGCGCATCAACCCCGGCAACCATCCGATGCACCGCGCGACGCAGGCGCATTTCACCTATCGGTCGAGCGCCTATTTCGACGGCGAGAGCGATGATGCCGAGTTCTTCGAATGGCGGCGGCAGCATCACATCCATATCGGCCACGACGTCTGGATCGGCCACGGCGCGATCGTGCTGCCGGGCCGCAACATTGGCACGGGCGCAGTGATCGCCGCCGGCGCCATCGTCACCAAGGACGTGCCGGTCTACACCATCGTCGCCGGCAATCCGGCCCGCATCGTGCGGCGGCGATTTTCGGAGGAGATCGCCGGGCGTCTTGCGAGGCTTGCCTGGTGGGACTGGGATCACGACAAGTTGCGCGAGGCCCTGCCCGATTTCCGCAAGCTCGGGATTGAAGATTTTCTGGCGGCATACGAAGCACGGGCAACTCTCCCTGCCAGCAAACAAAGCGCGGTCGCGTGACAGATATCTTGCTTGAAGGCGGCCGGACCCTGATCGGCACCGAACTCGTCGAAACGTCATTGGCGGTGTCCGGACAGGACATCACCGCGATAGACGCCTCTCACGGCCGGGCGCGGCTGGCGATCGATGCACGCAACCTATTGGTGCTGCCCGGCATCGTCGATCTTCACGGCGATGCCTTCGAGCGGCAGATGATGCCGCGCGCCGGTGTCGACTTCCCGATCGATGTCGCGCTCGCCGACAGCGACCGCCAGGCCATCAGCAACGGCATCACCACGGTGTTTCACGCCACCACCTGCTCCTGGGAGCCGGGCCTGCGCAGCGCGGACAATGCGCGCGGACTGATGGAGGCGATCGAGCGGCAGCGTCCGCAATTCGCCGCCGACACTCGCTTTCATCTGCGGCATGAAACCTACAATCTCGACGCCGAGGCCGAGATTACGCAGTGGCTCGTGGAAGGCCGCGTCGACTTGTTTGCCTTCAACGACCACATGGACGGCACGGTCGCCGACATGGCCAAGCCACGCAAGCGCAACCGCATGGTGGAGCGCACCGGCTTGTCGGGCGAGGAATTCGACCGCCTGGTCGAGCGTGTGGTCTCGCGCGCCGATGAGGTGCCGGCTTCCGTTGCGCGTCTGGCCGCCGCGGCCCGTGCGGCCGGGGTGCGGATGCTCTCGCACGATGACGCGACGCCGGCGATGCGCCGCGAGTTTCGCGAGCTCGGCGCTTTGATCGCCGAGTTTCCGATCAACGAAGAGACGGCGCAGGCGGCGGCAAGCCACGGCGATGCCATCGTCTACGGCGCGCCGAACGTCGTGCGCGGCGGCAGCCACACCGGCTGGACCAAGGCCTCCGACATGATCGCCAAGGGGCTCTGCTCGGTGCTGGCGTCGGATTACTATTATCCCGCCCAGCTGCTCGCCGCGTTCCGGCTCGCCGCCGATGGCGTGCTGCCGCTGACCGAGGCCTGGAATCTGGTCTCTGCCGGCCCTGCGCGCGCGACCGGCCTGACCGATCGCGGCGTGCTCGCGGAAGGCCGCCGTGCCGACATTCTGCTGGTCGACGACGATGTGTCGATGCGGCCGCGGCTGATCGCAGTGATATCGGGCGGCAAGCTGGTCCATCTCACCGATGCGACGCGGCTCCTGAGTGCGGCGGCGATGCCGCGCGAAGCTGTCGCCGCGGCCTAAACCGGCTATGCTCGCGCGATGACAGGCTTTCCCCGCTACGCGATCTATTTTGCCGCAGGCAACAACAGCCCGCTCTCCCGCTTCGGCGCCGAGCTGCTCGGCTACGATGCCTATGCCGGCAACGAACTGCCGTTTCCGCGCGAGGCGCTGGAGGTCGCACCTGACTGGCGCGATATCAGCGCCGATCCGCGCAAATACGGCTTTCATGCCACGCTGAAAGCGCCGATGGCGCTGGCATCTGGCAGGACCGAAGCCGAGCTGATGACCGCTTGCGCGACCTTCGCCGGCAAGACGCGGCCGCGTCCCGTGATCCGGCCCGTCGTCGATGCCATCAGCGGCTTCATCGCCGTCATTCCAGCCGAGCCGGTCGAGGCGCTGCAAGAGCTCGCCGCCGATTGCGTCCGGGATTTCGACGCTTTCCGTGCGGCGCTGACCGCGGAGGATCGCGCGCGGCGCAAGCCGGAGAAGCTGAGCGAACGGCAGCGCGACTATCTCGACCGCTGGGGCTACCCTTACGTGATGGAGGAATTCCGCTTCCACATGACGCTCACCGGCCGGCTGGATGCAGAGCACCGCGGGCCGATTCTGGAGATGTTGCGGGGACGATTTGCTGCGCTTGATCTTGGCACGCTGGCGATCGACCGCCTCGCACTGTTCAAGCAGGACGAGGCGAAGGCTCGCTTCCGCATCATCGGTGAGTGGGCGTTGACGCGGTAGGCCTCACTGCTAGCTCCCAAGATTGAAGGCGAGCGCCACGGCGCCGACCAGAACGAGGCTCGTCGCCCAGACTGCATCCAGATTGAACCAGCTTCGCGAGACGAACTTCAATCCCAGATAGCGGTAGACCAGCCAAGCCAGACATCCACCGGCGCTGACCATCGCGATAACGTGCACCAGGGACACCAGCACCGCCATCCCGACATTTGCCTTCATCAACTCGCCCGCCGCCTGATGGCCGGCATCGAGCTCGAAGGCCTGGCATAGCCCGAGATAGATCGGCACGAGCATCAAGGCGGCGCCGTGCGCAATGGCAACGGCAAATGACCACAGCGCCAATTGCGTCGGCGGAATTCGTGCCAGCGCGCGCGGATGACGCCGGTCGACCAGCCGATAGACGCCGAAGCCGATGACGAGAAGGCTGGCGACCAGCTGGATCGGACGCTGCCACTCCGCCAGCACGAGCAGGAACGCGAATGGCAGCAGCACGAGAAGCGTTGCAAGGAGATGGCCGGCCGACAGGGCGCACAGCGCGTGGAAAAGCGCGCGCGGGCTCTTGTCCATGAGCCCGGCCGAAACAGCGAGCGGCCATCCCATCCCTGGATTGACCCCGTGATAGAGACCGCTCGCAACAAGCGCGAGCCACAGCCAGCCGAGTGCCGGGCTCGCGTGTCCCCAATCTAGACCGACGGGTAGCAAAAGGAGTCCGTCGAACAATCGCCGCCCTCGAGCCTGATCTGGTGCGCACGATATCCGTCGGGGAAGCTCACGAAATAGTCCTTGTCGAGCCTCGAGGCCTCCGTTGCGACCGACATTGGCCATGACCTCCACGCCCGGAACCCCATCGGGATAGAACTGGTCATCCCAGGTGGAATAGAGCGAATTGGTCCAGTAAACGCGCCTGCCGTCGCGGCTGATCTCGACCATCTGCGGACCCGCCGCAAATGCCTTGCCATTCGGATGCGGCGTGCGGCGCGCGATACCGCCGATGTGGACCGAGCCCGCGTGCTTCGGCTTGCGCGGATCACTGACGTCGTACTGGCGCATTTCACCCGTGCCCCAGCACGAGACATAGAGAAACCGGTCATCCATCGACAGGTCGATGTCGGTCACCAGCGGCGGCACGGCGCCAAAGCCCTGGAGCAGCGGCGGGAGCTTCTCCTTTGGCGCTGGCTCGGGTGGGATCGTCGCGGTCTTCTCCGCATGGAATTTCCCGCCTTCTCGCCACCACGTCCAGATCGATGCTTCGAGATTCGTGGTGTCGACCACGACGCCGACGAAGCCGTACTCGCGAACCGGATCGTGCGCCGGTCGTACCTCCAGCGCCATTTGATGATTGGCGCCGAGGTCGATGGTCTGGACGTTGCGACGTGCGCGAAGATCCCAGAAGTGGAGACGATGTCCATATTTGTTCGCGAGCAGATCCTCCGGGACGATCCCGTTCTCGAACTGCGGCGGCAATGCCCATTCGCTCGTCACCATGTAGTCGCGCGGCAGATTCCACCAGAAATCATAGTGCAGCGTCTGTGGACCGCGGTCGATCTCCCATCGTCCCAGGACCTCGAAGGTCTCGCAATCCATGATGAAGACGCCTGGAGGGCCGTCGGTACCGTCCTTGCCGCCGCCGCCCAGCGTGCTGACGTAAATGCCGTCTGGCCCGCAATGGATCGTGTGAGGCCGCGAGTAGCCGGTCTTCTTGAAGACTTCCTCTGGCTCGATGATCTTGTGGATCTTGGCTTTAGTCGGATCGGGCTTGGTATCGATGATGTAGATGCGCGACGAGCGCAGCCCGGGAATGATGAGATAGCGCCGCTCGATGAAGGCATGTCCGGCGAGCGGCGACAAGGCGGAGGAGCACGCATTCCAGCCGAAGTGATGAAACTCATCGCCCTTGTTGGGCATCGTCACGGTGTGGACGATCTGGCTATAGGTCGGCGATCCCGGCTTGACGTCGATGACCGCGAGAGCATCCGGCTTCGAGAAGTCCGGACTGAGCAGCAATGTGTAGGCAAAGTTCTCCGCAGGTGCTTCCATCGCAAGCTTGGGCGATGCGTGAAAGGTGGGATCCGGCCTCATCGTCATGGCACTGCCTCCCTGTTCTGTCGGTTTGCGCCAACCTGACTCGGGATAACGGCATCGTGAAGAGGTATTGCGCGATGTGTTGGGATTCTCCGCGGGGCCGGTTGGCGAGCGTACAATATGCCATCGCCGAGCTGCGCGAAACTGGCGGAATCGCGTTAATTGGACGCCCTACGGCCGGCGAAGTGAGGTTGGAGGGCGGCCTCTCTCTCGATGTCGTCCCCGCGAACGCGGGGACTCATAACCCCAGGGAGTGGTTATGAAGCGAGCTGCCAACTCCAAGTCTTCGTCATCTGCGCGCGCTTGAGGCGCGCTTGTCGGGACGACACTGAATGTTTGGCTCCGCTATTTCCCCCACCGCAGCGCCAGTGCATCGCGCTCCCTGGCGAGTTCCAGCAATCCCGCGCGCGTTGCCGGATGCAGCGGCTGGAGCGGATGCCGCACGGCTTCCGACTTGATCACACCCCCGGCCTGCATCATGACCTTGCAGGCGATCAGGCCGCATTGGCGGTTCTCATAGTTGATCAGCGGCAGCCAGCGTTCGTAAGCGGCCTTTGCCTTCTCGCGGTCGCCGGCGAAATAGGGATCGATGATCTGGCGGATGCCGTCGGGATAGCCGCCGCCGGTCATCGCGCCGGTAGCACCGGCGTCGAGATCGGCGAGCAGCGTGATCGCCTCCTCGCCGTCCCAGGGGCCTTCGATGTCCTTGCCGCCCGCCTCGATCAGGCTGCGCAGCTTTGAGGCCGCGCCTGCTACCTCGATCTTGAAATAGCGGATGTTCGAGAAGTCGCGCGCCAGCCGTGCGAGCAGCTCGACCGAGAGCGGCGTGCCGGCCACCGGCGCATCCTGGATCATGATCGGAATGTCGATCGCGCCCGAGAGCACCCTGAAGAATTCGACGATGCCCTTCTCGGGGACCCGGAAGGTCGCGCCGTGATAGGGCGGCATCACCATCACCATGGCCGCGCCCGCCGCCTCGGCCTGCTTGCTGCGCGCCGCGCACACGGCCGAGCTGAAATGGGTGGTGGTGACGATCACGGGAACCCGTCCCGCGACATGCTCCAGCACCGCATGCATCACGCTCTCGCGCTCGGCATCGGTGAGCACGAACTGCTCGGAGAAATTGGCGAGGATGCAGAGGCCGTGCGAGCCGGCATCGATCATGAAATCGATGCAGCGGCGCTGTCCCTCGAGGTCGAGCTCACCGCGCTCGTCGAAAATGGTGGGCGCGACCGGGAACACGCCGCGATAGGGGCGCTGGGCCTTGTGGGGGGTGACCGGCATCGAACTCTCCATCCCTGATGCGTCTTGCGTCCGGCGCTGCGCTCACGGCGCGAGGCGGCACAGATGTAGCCGCCGCGCGGACCGGCGGCAATGCCGAACGCACGATCTCGGAATGGAAGAATGAAGCGAAACCAGGCGGTCTTCACCGCGCCCAGGAAGCCCTCAACCGCGACGCGGAGACGATCGGCATCGGCCGACATCTTCTTGACGGATTCCGACAGAACCGTGCCGGCATTGCCGGTCTCCTGGTTGAGCCTGGCGACGCTGCCGATGGTGTCGGTGACCTCGCGAGTGCCTTGCGCCGCCTGCTGGAAATTGCGGGAGATCTCGGTGGTGGCGGCGCGCTGCTGCTCGACCGCGGCGGCAATCGCCGTCATCTTCTCGTCGATGGCGCTGATGGCGCCGCCGATCGAACGGATGGCGGCAACCGCCTGGCCCGTCGCGGCCTGGATCTCCTCGACCTGGCGCGAGATCTCTTCGGTCGCGGTCGCGGTCTGGGAGGCGAGGCTCTTGACCTCGCCGGCGACCACGGCGAAGCCGCGACCGGCCTCGCCCGCGCGCGCGGCTTCGATGGTGGCGTTCAAGGCCAGAAGGTTGGTCTGGGCGGCGATGGCGTTGATCATCTTGACGACTTCGCCGATGCGGCTTGCGGTCTGGTCGAGGATCTCGACCGTCGCATTGGTCTGCTCGGCCTGCGCGACGGCTTCGCGGGCCTCGCGGGCGCTGGACTGCACCTGCGCCGAGATCTCGCCGACGGATGCGGAGAGCTCCTCGGTCGCGGCGGCGATGGTCTCGAGATTGTTGGTGGCTTGCTCGGCGGCGGAGGAGACCGCCGCGGTCTGGCTGCTCGACTGCGAGACCAGCGAGCGCACGCCGGTGGCGGTGGCATCGAGCTCACGCGTCGAGGCCGCAACGCTCTGGATGACCGCCTGCACCGTGTCGTCGAAGCTGCGGCAGGCGGAATCGACGGTGCCGGAGCGCGCGAGTTGCAGCGCCTGCTGCGATCTGCGCTCCCGGCCCAGCCGTTCCGCGGTGGCTGCGCTCTCGCGCAGGCTTTCGAGCGCGGCGGCCATGGTGCCGAACTCGTCGGGATGCCGGGATTGCGGCACCGGCGTCGCATAATCGCGGGCGCTGATGCGGGCGATGGCATCGAGGATGGCGCGTACCGGCCGCATCAGGCGATTGCGCACCACGAACACACCGGTCAGCGTCACGGCCAGCGCGAGCAGGAATGCGAACGACTGCACGATGAGGTTGGTGAGGGCTTTGGCCTGGACGGCTTCCGCACGCGCGATGGACAGGTCGAGAGCCTTGTTGGCGACCGCGACGATCGGCGCGAAGGGCGACTGGCACAACGCGTTCCATTCCGAGGCGGGCATTGCCGGCTTGCCGCTGCCGTCGAGATTTTTGGTGAGATCGCCGATCTGCTTGAGCACGCCGTCGGTCTTGGCCCGCGCCTCCTTCGCCGCATTGACGACATCCGCCGTCACGTCGGGCGCGGCCAGCAATTCCTCCAGGCCGGTCCAGCCGGCGGTGACGATGCCGTTCCAGCCGGCCACGGTCTGCTTCTGAGTCTCGTCGAGCGGCTTCGAGGTGTTGATGTTGGGACGGAGGGTCGAGCACTGGATGCCGTAACGGTCGCGGACCTGCCAGGCCAGGCGGCGGGCCTGGATCATGCGGGCAATGAAGGGATCGTTGGTCCAGGCGCGGTTCGACACCGCGGTGGATGCCAGATTCGCGGTCTCGATCACCTTGGTGACGCCATCGTACCAGGGCGCGGTACGCTCGACCTTGCGCTCGGCGCGCGGCAACCTGGCCTCGTCGTAGAACAGCTGGAACTTCGGCGCAGCCTCGCTCCAGCGCTGTTTCAGCGTGCTGGCGAGCTCGTCGCGGCGGGCGAACTCGACAGTGGAGAGCGCCGCGACGATGGCATCATAGCCGGCCTGCTCGGCCTTCTCGGCGGCGCCGAGCTTGGCACGCGGATCGTCCTCGCCGAGCAGCGCGCTCTGCGCATCGCCGCGATTGTTGCGCAATGCGAGCACGCCCTGGAAGATGGCCTTGTCGGCAGCCGCAAGCCGCTCGGTCTCCAGGCTGTCGCTGTAGCGGCCGAACGCCCCGAGCATCTGGAACGCGGTGCTGGCCAGCGCGCCGGCGGCCAAAAGCGCCATCAGAACAAGAAGTAGCTTGCTTACCGATTTCTTAAAGAATGACATGGCCAAAGGGACCTGCTTTACACGAGCGGGCACCTTGCACCGTGACATGCCAAGGTTTGGTTAAGACTTTAATCAAAGACCTTCAGTCGTACTCCGCCGTCTCTCCCGGCAGACCGCGTTCGCTCACGCGACCTTGGTGAAGTCAGGCGGGCGGCGCTCTGCAAAAGCCGTGAATGCTTCGCGCGCCTCGGCGGTGCGTAGGCGCTGGGCGAACTGCTCGCCTTCGGCCTGCATCTGCGCGACCAGCACCTCTCCGTTGCGCATCAGGCGCTTGGTGGCGGTGAGGGCGCCGGCCGGTTGCCGGGCAAGGCGCTGCGCGAGTGCAAGCGCCTCGGCATCGAGCTTGTCGAGCGGCACCACGCGGTTGGCGATGCCCCATTGCAGCGCCGCCTGCGCCGGCACCGCCTCACCCAGCGCGAACATCTCGTAGGCACGGGCATGGCCGATGCGCGCCGGCATCAGCAGGCTGGAGGCAGCTTCCGGCACCAGCGCGAGGCTGACGAAAGGCGTCGACAATTGCGCGTTGTCGGCGAGCACCACGAGGTCGCAATGCAGCAGCATCGTGGTGCCGACGCCGACGGCGCGGCCCTGCACCGCCGCGACCAGCGGCCGGGTGCAGCGGGCCAGCGACTGGATGAAGCGGACGACGTTGCGGCTGCCTTCGGACTTGCCGGTTGCGACCGCGGCGAATTCGCCGACGTCGTTGCCGGCGGTGAACATGTCGCCCTCGCCGCGGATCAGGATCACGCGAGTGGAGGCGTCGCCCTCGGCGCCTTCGATGGCGTCGGCGAGCTTGCCGTACATCGCATCGGTCAGCGCGTTCTTCTTGTCGGGACGCGCCAGCGTGAGGGTGAGGATGCCGCCATTGGTCTCGATGCGGACGTGCTCGGTCATGGGTTCGCTCCTTCTATTCGTCTGAATGGCTTGTCGTCCGAAGGCCTTGGAAACTTGTCCTGAATGCTGGTCAGCCAGCGCGCGACGATGTCGATCTCGGCAGCCGTGAATCCGTCCGTCAGGGCCGCGTTGATCTCCGCCGCGCCAGCTTTCGCCTGCGCCAGCGCGCTGCGTCCCTTCGGCGTCAGAAAGATGCGCCAGGCGCGTCCGTCCTCGCGGTCGGCCCGCCGCTCGATCAACTTCGCAGCCTCGGTGCGGTCGACGAGGCCGGAAATGCCGGCGGGCCCCATGTCGAGCGCCGCGCCCGCCTCGCCCATCAAGACGCCATCCTGCTTGCCGAGGATGAACAACAACCCCGCCTGCGCCGGCGTCACCTCGCTCTCCGGGCGCGACGCCATCCAGCGCTGCAAGCGGCGCTGCGCGACGCTGAGCAGGTAGATCAGCCGATGATGCCGCGCGTCGGCGCCATTATTTCGCATGCGAAATATCTAGCTGAGCGCGCGGTCGTTGTCAAACGAGCCGTTTGGCTACGGTGCGCAGGCGAAGCTCGCCGCTTCCGTCACCGGTCCCGATTTGTAGTGCGGCCATGCGGGCCAGCGGCACAGCGGCAGCGCACGCAGCGTCGTGAACGAGGGCGCCTCGACCTTCTGCTCGGCCACTTCGAGATCGCCGGGCGCCTTGCCCTTCTCGACCCAGTCGACCAGCACGCTGAGCATGTCGACATTGGCCGGTGCGCCGGAGCCGACATGGTCGACGCCGGGGGCGGTGTAGAGCCGCGCGAACTCCGCCGTCTCGGCCTTGCCGAGCTTGCGCTCGACGCTCTCGAAATAGCGGATGCCGGCATAGGGGCTCTGGGCATAGTCGGCCATGTGCTCGAGCATGATCAGGCGGCCGCCGCGCGCGCGGAAGCGGCTGAGATCGGGATCGGTCGAATCCATCAGCTTCGACACTTCGAGCAGCCGCGCCTTGTGCTCTTCCACCTTGTAGGTGGTGACGTCGAGCTTGGGATCGCGCGCGAAGACATATTGGATGCCGCCGGCGCCGTAGATCCAGGCGATGCCGTTGTTGGGCGCGGGCGGTTGTGCCGGCGGCGCGGTGCCGAGCCACCACGCGGTCCAGCCGCCGGTCGGACCGATCGCCGGAATGTCCTCGCCCGAGACGCCCCAGCCTGGATAATCGTCGAGTCCGTTTTCGAGCGGGAACGGGAATTTGTAGGTCGCGTGCAGCGTCTCGATCGCCTTGATCTGCGCATCGGTGAGACACTGATCGCCGCTTTGGCCGGTCGCGCAACGCAGCGTCTCGACCTTGAAGGCGGCCTTGCAGGCGACGGGGTTCTGCACCAGCGCATCGTCGGAGCCGTCGGCCTTGTCGCAGGCCGCCCGCACCGCCTCGCCGACGAGCTTCACCTGCGCCGGATTGATCCAGCCCGGCCCCATGGTGACGAGACCCGACCGCGTGCCGGCGTGCTGCAGGCCGACCCAGTTGATGACGGGAACGCGGGCGAAGATGCCGTCGAAGTCGTCGGGATAGCGCTGCGCCATGGTGAGACCCTCGCGGCCGCCCTCGGACGAGCCCATGAAGTACATCTTGTCGGGCTTCTTGCCGTAGGCACGCTCCATCAGCGCAACCGCAACGTCGCGCACTCTCTTGTAGGCGCGGTGGGCGAAATTCTCGAAGGCCTCATCGTTCAGCGCAAAGACCTGCGGCGGCTCGCCCGGCTTGGTCTCGTGGCCGGAATCGGTGCCGTAGGTGACGAAGCCGCGCGCCAGCGGCGACGGCTTGTCGAAGGGATAGGCCGGCGGCAGCGCAAGGCCGGTGATCAGCACGCCGTTGAACCCGCCGCCGCCATATTGCAGCAAGCGTCCGTTCCATTCGACGGGAAGGTTGACCTGGAATCTGATCGGCGGCGCCTTGGGATCGGTAGGGTCGATATGACCGAGCACCTTGCAGAAGGCCGGGTTGGCCGGCGTGATACGCGCCGACGGCGTCGGACCGCGTTCGGCGACAATGAGCTGTGAGGGCGCTTGCAGCGTTGCGGAATCTATCTTTACGGCGTCGGCGCCGCCAACGAGGCCCTTGCAGACCGTCTCTGCATCCGCTGTCAGGGTCGCGGCCCCCGCAACGTTCGCGCTCAGGGCCGCCGCCGTACCCACCAGCCATGCGCACAGCTTCGCTCTCGTCAGCGTCATCGTTTCCACCCGGTTGCGTTCTCGTTCAATCCAACAGCGTCCGCATTGAATGCGACCTTCTGCCGGCCGTCAACCAAGCGCTGCAGCCTGTTGCGATGGAATCAGAGCAGGCTGCGGCTTGTTGCTTGACGCGCTTTCTTGACGCGAACCGGTATCCACTTCGCTTGAAACCGCTTCAGTGCTCGAACACCAGCCGCGCGCCGATCGTGCCGTCGAGGCTGCGGATCTGCTGCAGCAGCGCTGCGGAATCCTGCCCCGCGAGATCGGCGTCGAGCACGACGTAACCGAGATCGCCCGATGTCTCCAGATATTGCGCGGCGATGTTGATGTCGCGCTGAAGGAAGACCTCGTTGAGCCGCCGCAGCATGCCCGGGACGTTGCGATGGACATGGCTGAAGCGTGCACCGGAAGGGCGGAGATGCAGCTGCACTTCCGGGAAATTCACCGCGCCCATGGTCGACCCCGTGACGAAATAGTCGACCAGCTTGCGCGCGACCTCGCCGCCGATCCGCTCCTGCGCCTCCTCGGTCGAGCCGCCGATATGCGGCGTGAGGATGACGTTCTCGAGGCCCTGCAACGGGCTGTTGAAGCGATCCGCGTTCGAAGACGGCTCGACCGGAAACACGTCGACGGCCGCACCGGCGAGGTGACCGTCGCGCAGGGCGCGCGCCAGCGCATCGAGATCGACCACGGTGCCGCGGCTGTTGTTGATCAGGAACGAGCCCGGCTTCATCGTCCGCAGCTGCTTCTCGCCGATCATGCCCGCCGTCTCCGGCGTCTCCGGCACGTGCAGGCTGACGACGTCGCTCTGCGCCAGCAGCTCGTCCAGTCGCTCCACCGGCTCGGTGTTGCCGTGGCGAAGCTTGTCGGTGCGGTCGAAATAGATCACGCGCATGCCCATGGCTTCGGCGAGCGTCGAGAGCTGCGAGCCGATATTGCCGTAGCCGACGATGCCGAGCGTGCGGCCGCGCACCTCGCGGCTGCCGGTCGCCGACTTGTCCCAGCCGCCGGCATGGGCCGACACCGAGCGCGGGAAGATCCGCCGCAGCAGCATCACGATCTCGCCGATCACGAGCTCGGCGACGCTGCGCGTGTTGGAGAAGGGCGCGTTGAACACGGGAATGCCGCGCTTGCGCGCCGCCGCGAGATCGACCTGGTTGGTGCCGACGCTGAAGCAGCCGACCGCGAGCAGCTGGTCGGCGACCCCGAGCACCTCATCGGTGATCTGGGTGCGCGAACGGATCCCGAGCAACGAGACGCCGTCGAGCGCCCGGCGCAGATCCGCGCCGTCGAGCGCCTTGGTCAGCCGCTCCACATTGGTGAAGCCCGCGCTCCTGAAAAGGTCGACAGCGCTATCATTGACGCCTTCGAGCAGCAGCGCCTTGGCGTTCCGCTCAGGGCCTTGGCCTGGGGCTGACATGGTGTCTCCGTGGATGATGAGCTTTGCCTGAGCACATAGACCGCGGAGGATGCGCAGTACAATAGGGGGCTGATACGGGAGAAGATGGCGATGCGAGAGATACCTGGCATCCCACCAACTCCGTCATCTGCACGCGACGGCCGGCAGAATCAAATCACGTAAAACCCGTGCGTGCCGTCGCGGCGGAGCTGCTCGACGAGGCCATATTCCCAATCGAGATAGGCCTGCATCGCGGCTTGCGCGACATCGGTGCCTTCATAGGGACGGCGGTAGCGGTGGGCCGGATCGGGCCTAGGCAGCACGCGCGGCGGGCCGAACTCGAGCGTGGCGCCATAGCCGCCTTCCAGCACATAGACCTCCCACCCCATCTGCGCCAGCCACGACGCCGTCATGTCGGCGCGGACGCTCCTGTCGTCGGTGAGCAGAATGCGCGCCCCGCGCACCGGAGCCGCCATGTCGGTTTCCTGCACGAGCTGGCCGCCCGGATAATGCCGGAAGCCCGGAAGGTGGCCGGCTGCATATTCCTCGGCGTCGCGTACGTCGAAACGGTACAGCGTGCGATCCGTCTGCGCGACCAGCGCCGCCATCTCGCGCGCGCCGATGTGGCGCACGCCGGCGCGATAGGCGACATCGCGCGCATTGGCAGGGCCGCCCGCGAATGGCCCGATCTCCCCGCGCCTGTCAGCACCGTGGTCGAGGCTGTGCCCCGCCAGCGTCCAGCCGATGGTGCCGTTGCGCAGCGCGCGCACCTTGTTGGGCACGCCGGCATTGATCAGCGACTGGGTGCCGATGATGGAGCGGGTGCGGCCGGCACAATTGACGATGATGGTGGTGTCGGGATCCGGCGCGGCCTGCCCTGCGCGCAGCACCAATTCGGCGCCGGGCACGCTGACCGAGCCCGGAATGTTCATGGTCGCATATTCGTCGAAACGGCGAACGTCGAGGATGGCGATGTTGGCCTTGTCGGCGATCAGCTTGGCCACCTCGTCGGCGCTGAGCGAGGGCGTGTGCCGCCGCGCTTCGACCAGCTCGCCGAACGCTTTCGAATAGGAATTGACGTCTGCGAAGACTTCATAGCCTGCGTCGCGCCACGCCTTCAGCCCGCCGTCGAGCGCGCTGATACGGGTATAGCCGAGCGCGGCCAGACGCTCGGCGCCGCTCGCGACCAGCCCGTCTCCGTCATCATAGAGCACGATCGGCACGTCCTTGCGCGGCAACCGCGTCTCAGCCTCGATCGCGATCCGGTCGGCGGCCATGTTGGCCGCGAACAGCGGATGCCCGGTCGCAAAGCCTGCCTCGTATCTGAGATCGAGCAGCGCGATCTCCTCGCGCAGCAGCAGCGCGCGGCGGATATCGGCGGGAGTGACGGTCGGAAGCTTCATGGCACGGACCCTAGCGAAGACAGGCCATGGGCTTTTGACCGATTGCAAGCGCGTTGGCTAGCCTTGTCGGCTCACTCGCCGGGGACGAGCCGTCCGAGCGGTGGCGGCGCCGAACGGCGCAGCCTGCGGCGCGACAGGTAGAGCAGGATTCCGGTGATCGAGAACAGCGGCATCAGGATCGCGGCAACCATGAAGGCGAGCTTGCCGGGCCAGCCCAGGATCGCGCCGCGATGGATGTCGTAGATGGCCGCGATGATCGTCCCGCCGAACGTCTTATCGGTAAAGCGCTCCGCGGAAGCCAGCTGGCCGGTGACGGCATCGATGCGGAATTCGTCGCGCGTGGTTTCGAGCAACGAGGCCTTCCCCCACGACCGGATGCGGATCGTCGTGCCCGGTCCGCCCGGCAGCGTCAGCAGGGCTCTGGAGAACCGATCGCCCTCCTCGCGCTGGAACGTGGTCCATGCCGGATCGAAGCCGATTGACGGCACCGGCCCGGAGTTGGCCAAGCGCGGCGGCTTTGCAGGCATCTTCGCTGCGGCGGCGTGCGGACGCGCCAACAGCCAGGTCACGCCGTCCTTGTACCATTCGAAGGAGAAGTACAGCCCGGTGAGCGCCATCGTCAGATAGACCGGCAGGACCCAGGTGCCGATCACGGTGTGCAGCGAGCGATGCAATCCGCGGCCGCTGAGTCCAACGTTCGGCTTCAACCACATCTTCACGCTGCCTGCCCGACGCGGCCAGCGCAGCACCAGGCCCGACACCAGCATGACGATCAGGCCGAGCGCGATGGTGCCGGTAATCGGTCGTCCCCAGCCCTTGCCGTCGCCGGGGATGAGGAGCCAGCGATGCAGCCGGCGCACCGTCGCGAAGAACGCCTCGCCGCGGGGCGAGCCCAGCACGCGCGCGTCATAGGGATCGACATAGAGCGAGGTCGGCCGGTCGCCCCGTTCGTCACGCGCAAAGCGGACATGGACCGACGCCGACGGATCGCTCGACAGCGTGACCGCCGAGACTTTGCCGAGATCCTGTCCTGCCGTCAGCCGCGCCACCAGCTCATCCGGCATCAGCGCCGGTGCCAGACGCGGCGCGACCTGCATGATGCCGGCATTGAGATGATCGACGATCTCGTCCTCGAAGCTCATGATCGCGCCGGTCAGCGCGATCACAGACAGCAGCAGCGCGAGAATCAGGCCCGCAATGGAATGGACCTGGAACAGGACCGCCTTGATGGTGTGTCCAGTCCGCGCCGCCATGACTAGAACTTCACCGTCGCCGACAGCGACACCCGCCGCGCATCCCCGAGGGCGACGTTCAAGGCATTTCCGGTGCTGGACGTATAGTAAAGCTTGTCGAACAGGTTCTTGACGTTGAACTGATAAGTCACGGGCAGATTATTGATCTTCGTGTCGTACGTCGCAAAAATGTCCGCCACGGTATAGGCCGGCATGAAGAAGGTGTTGGCCGAGTCGCCCGCCCGATCGCCGACATAATGCGCGCCGCCGCCCAGCCGCAGGCGTCCGGGGAGCCTGTCGCCGAAATCGTAGACGAGATAGAGCGAGGCCGTGTTCATTGGAACATTGAACAGCCTGGCATTGCCGACAACCGGATCATCGCTCACCCGTGCGTCGGTATAGCCGTAACTTCCGATCATGCTCCATTCGTCGGTCAGTCTGCCCGTCACGTCCAGCTCCACGCCGCGTGACCTGGCCGCGCCGGTTGTGCGCGCCGCAGACTTGCCGCCGCCGATATCGTCCAGCACCAGCACGTTCTTCTTCTGGATGTCGTAGACTGCCAGAGTGCCCGACAGCCGTTTGTTGACATCGAATTTCAGACCGGTCTCCCACTGCGTTCCTTCTTCAGGCGCAATGGTGGAATCGACAACGAAGCCGGCCGTGAACGGCGGAATAACCGATGTCGGCTTCAGCGACTGCGTATAGCTCACGTAATAGGAGAGCTGGTCGTTCAGCTTGAAGATGACGCCGCCGAGCGGCAGAACCTTGTCGCCCGAAAGATCGGTAGCGGTGACGAAACGGGGTCGCCCTTTTCCCGCGAGTTGCTCATATTCCATCCAGCGCACACCGCCGACCACGGACAGCCAATTCGTCAGGTGAAACGTGTCCTGGGCAAAGAAGCTGCGGGTGCCGAGCTTGTCGGTCTGCTCGCTGTCGGTCGCCGAGACGGTCGTACCCGGCACGACCAGTCCATAAACCGGGTTGTAGAAATTGAAGCTCGGTGTCGTCTGGCGAATCAAATCGTGGCGATCGATCGTGCGGTACAGCGCCTCGCCGCCGAACAGAATCTCGTGGCGGAAACCGCCCAGCCAGACGTCGCCTTGCAGATAGGAGGTACCGTAGCTGGCGTTGCTCAGCGAGTTGCGCGTCCCGTCGTTGCTGCGGGTTTCAACACCGGTCGCGGCGTTGACGCCGGTGATGCGAAGCTGGTTCGCGCTGAAAGTCTCGGTGTTGTAGCTGTAGGCCGCCGTGACCTTCCAATTGTCGTCGAGCTTCTGCTCGACGGAAGCCTGCACCAGGTCGGACGTGCCCCACATGTTGTTGAAGGGCTCGTCGAGCCGGCGCGTCTTCGGGATCGTCAGTGGAGCGCCCTTGACGAAGGCCGTGCCGCGGTCGAACGGAGTGATGAACTCGCGGTGCTCATAGGTGAGCTGCACCGTCGTTGTATCGCCGTACCAGGCCAGCGACGGGTTCGCCAGCATCTCGCGATGGCGGCCGAAGTTGCGCCAATAGTCCTCGCTGACGCCATAGCCGATGAAGCGATAGGCGAGGCCCTGATCGCCGATCGGGCCGGTGACATCGAGCAGGCCGTCGGCACCGCTGCGATTGTTCGCATAGGTCGAGCCGAGCAGCGTGACCGAGCCGTGCTGGTAGAGCTCCGGCCGCTTGCTGACGGTGTTGACGATGCCGCCAGGATCCATGATGCCGTAGAGCAGCGTGGCCGGCCCCTTCAGCACCTCGACGCTTTCGACGGCGGGATTGAGACTGCGGCCCTGCACCAGCGGCATGCCGTTGCGCATGATCGAGCCGTCGCGATTGTCGCCGAAGCCGCGGCGGATCACCGCGTCCTGCGTGCCCGCAAGCGTGTTGGCCTGGGTGATCCCGCTGATGTTGACCAGCGCATCGTCGATGTTTCGCGGCAGCTGGTCTTTCAGCACCTGCGCAGGCACCACGTTGACGGTCTGCGAGGTATCGAGCGGCGAGGCGCCGCTGCGCAGCGTGGTCGCGCTCGGCATCGCGCGGTAGCCGAGCTTGGCGGCCTGTTGCGCGGCGGCGTCAGCTGCGGCGCGCTCGGAGGGCGGCGGCGCGGCGGGTACCGGATTGCGATCGCGCCGCCGCGCGGCGGTCTGGAGGCGGCGTGAGGATTGGTCCGAAGCGCGCGCCGGTTTCGACCGCGGTCTCGGAGCCTCCACCGTCACGGGCGGCAGGGCCGACTGCGCCTGTGCGGTCGTGGTGTTGGAGTGGCATTCGGCGAGCAGCACGGCTGCTCCAATGAGAAGACCTGCACGGCGCTTGCCGGCACGGTAACGATGGCTGCTGACGCGTCGGCCATCCAGATGAGCACGCACGTTCGATTCACTTCCAGGTCGGACACGGCATTGAAGCTCGCGCGTCTAACAGCCACCGTGCGCGAAGAGAACCGCAAGCGGAGTTGAATCGCTCTAGTGTTGAATCGTTCTAAGAAGCGAGCGGCAGTGAACGGCAATCTCCAATTGCCGTCGGGCGGCCCGCGACACGTCGCACGCGAACTCGCGGCGACGTATCAGGATTTCGTGCGGTCTCACGCGATCGCAGGCGCCATCACCTCGTCGAGCTTGCGCTTCAACGCAGCGCCGTCGGATGACGCGCGCAGCGGCGGCCGCACCCGCAGCCAGGCTGCATCGCCGGTCTGTGCCGCAAGGATCGCTTTCAACGTGGCGGTGGACGACGGTGTTCTCAGCACGATATCGATCGCGGCCTGCATGCGCGCTTCGACGTCCTTGCCGTCGACCATGCCCTTGACCAGCTCAGGCACGACATTGGCCATGCCGCAGATGGTGCCGGCCCCGCCGGCGGCCATCGCGCGGGCGATATCGGCCTCGTTGCCGACGGTGATGGCGAGCTCGGGCGCGGCGGCACGGAAGGCCTGGAATTGCTTGAAGTCGCCGCTGGAATCCTTCAGGCCGGCGATCACCTTGCCGTAGCGCTTGCGCAAGCTGGCAGCAACGCCGGTCGGAATCGCGACGCCCGACACCTGCGGAATGTGATAGAGATAGGCGCGCAGCCTTTCGTCGGCGACGCCGTCGATGATCGCGGCGAACGCATCCTCGATGCCGTCAGGCGTGACGTTGCGATCGAAGTAAGGCGGCAGCACCAGCACATGACGCAGGCCAAGGTCGAGCGCCGCGCGTGAGAGAGCGATGCTGTCCGAGAAGGCGGGAAAGCCGCCGCCGATCCCGATACGGTCGGCGGCAACGCCGGCCTTGAGCACCGCCTCCACGGTCGCGATGCGCTCGGCGACGCTGAAGGTGGTGCCCTCTCCGGTGGTGCCGAACAACACGACGCCATCGACGCCTTTGCCGAAGAGCTGTTTGGCGTGAGCTGCGAGCTTTGCCGAATCCACGCTGCCGTCGGCCGTCAGCGGCGTCGCCGATGCCACCCAGAACCCGCGAATTGCCTCGGTCATCACACTGCCCTTTGCTTTCGATCCCGAACTAAGCCGCTGATCTTCAACGATCTTCCGAAGCTTGCCCGGGCCTTGTTTTTACTTTACTTTTGGTCTTGTACCTTACATACAAGGTATACGCAAACCCTTTCCACCGCGAAGGCGCGCCTGAGGCGCGGCCAGCTTCCGAGGAGGTCCGCATGAACATGGTGAGCCCCATCGGACGACCCGAGCAATTGCTCGGCGCCCTGCGCGACAAGCTCGGCGCGGCTGCCGTGTTGACCGGCACCGACGTGCCCGCGCGCAATTGCAACGACTGGAGCGCGAGCCTGCCGCAGACACCGCTCGCGGTGATCCGCCCCGTCGACGCGCAAGGCGTGGCCGACGCGATTGCCACCTGCCGTCAGGCCCATCTGCCGTTCGTGCCGCAGGGTGGACTGACCGGACTGTGCCGGGGCGCCTCGCCCGAAGCCGGCTGGGTCGCGATCTCGCTGGAGCGCATGACCGGCATCGAGGAAATCGATGCGGCCTCCGCGACGATGACGGTGAAAGCGGGCACGCCGCTGGAGACGATCCAGAAGGCCGCGGATGAAGCCGGCTTCTTCTTTCCGCTCGACCTCGGCTCGCGAGGCTCCTGCGCGATCGGCGGCAATCTCTCCACCAACGCCGGCGGCAACCGCGTGATCCGCTACGGCATGACGCGCGAGCTGGTGCTCGGGCTTGAGGTCGTGCTGCCCGACGGCACCATCATCACCGGTCTCAACAAGCTGATGAAGAACAACGCCGGCTACGACCTCAAGCACCTCTTCATCGGCTCCGAAGGCACGCTCGGCATCATCACCCGCGTGGTGCTAAGATTGTTCCCGAAGCCGCGCTCGACCATGGCGGCGCTCTGCGCGCTGAAGGACTATGCCGCGGTGGTCGCGCTGCTCGGCGCGGCGCGCAGCGGGCTCGGCCCGCTGCTGTCGGCCTTCGAGGTGATGTGGCCGGACTATTGGGACGTGATCACGAATCGCGCCGGCGTGAAGCCGCCGGTCGCCGCCGGCCAGGGCCTCTACGTGCTGGTCGAGGCGCAGGGTACCGACGAGAGCGTCGACGCGCCGCGCTTCCAGGCCTGGCCTCGAGGAGCTGATGGAGCGCGGGCTGCTGGCCGATGCCGCCGTGGCGCAATCGCTGGCGCAGACGCAGGCGTTCTGGCGTGTGCGCGACATCTGCGCCGAGTTCGGCCAGGTGCTGGGGCCGCACATCTCCTACGATATCGGCCTTGCGGTGGCGCGGATGGACGAGTTCGTCACGCGCTGCAAGGCGGCGCTCGCTGACGGCATCAAGAGCTGCGAGAGCGTCTATTACGGCCATATCGGCGACGGCAATCTGCATCTGGTCTCGTGGGTTACCGGCCTGTCGGTCGCGCAGCAGCCGAAGGACGAGATGGACGCGATCATTTACGGTCTCGTTCGCGAAATGGGCGGCAGCGTCTCCGCCGAGCACGGCATCGGCACGCTGAAGAAGCAATGGCTGGGCCATGCCCGTAGCGAAGCCGAGATCGCGCTGATGCGGACGCTGAAGGCGGCGCTCGATCCCGATCAGCTGCTCAATCCCGGCAAGGTAATCTGAGGCATGCAGATCCGCTCGCTCAAGCTCGATGCGCCGAAATCGCTGTCGCAGCGGGTGATGCAGCGGCTGCGCCAGGCGATCATCGACGGCGAGTTCGCGCTTGGCGCCGCCATCTCCGAGGAGATGGTGGCCAATTCCTTCGGCGTCAGCCGCACCCCGGTGCGCGAGGCCATGGGCCAGCTGCAGGCGCAAGGCCTCGTCATGATCCGGCCGCAGGTCGGCAGTTTCGTGTTCACCCCGAGCGCGGACGACATCAACGCGCTCTGCACCTTCCGCATCGCGCTCGAGCCCAAGGCCGCCGAGCTCGCCTATGGTCACGATTGCGACGGTGCAATCGCCTCGATGAGCGAGGCGATTGCGGCGATGGAGCCGGCAGTGGCGGCGAAGGACAACATCGCCTATGGCCGCGCGGACACCGCCTTTCACGAGGCACTGTTCGCCCATTGCGGCAACCGCTATCTGGCCGAATCCTATCAGCTGGTCTCCGGCCGCGTCGCCGCGCTCCGCACCAACCTGACCTCGCCGATCGACGTGCGGACCCGCACCTCGTTCGACGAGCATCGCAAGCTGCTCGATCTGTTCGCGCGCGGCGAGCTCGCCGCCTTCGAGGAATTGATGACCACGCACATCACCAATTCAGGCGTGGTCTATGCCAAGGCATTGAAGGTGGAGGCCTTGAAGGTCGAGACCCCGAAAGCGGATTGAGCGCGATCATTTCGCGTCCCTCGAGCCCGGCCTGTCCAGGAAATCCAGCGCGGTGTTGATCTGCTCGAGCTGGTGCTCGATCTTGTCGCGATCCTCGACCGACGGCGCCTTTTTCGAGCTGTTCCACGAGCTTCTGCTTCCGCAACAGCAAGTTCTCTATGACCGTGCTCACAGCTCCCCCATCGCCACAGGCGGACGTTCGCGGGCGCGCGCGAGCGGGGCTCGCCGCAACCCTCCATCAGAATGTCCATCGAGACGGATGGTTCCTGGCGACCCGGGAACCTTCGATCTTTCGCGCGTCCGTCGGTTGTATTCGGGAGCTCGGGGTCCTATGCGTATCCGCATGGACACCCAGATCGCCACTGCCACAAAGCCGCTGATGGCCCAGGCCCGGCCGCGCAAGCCGGCGCCGTTCCTTCCCATGAGCCGCGCCGAGATGGATGCGCTCGGCTGGGACGCCTGCGACATCGTGCTGGTGACCGGGGACGCCTATGTCGACCATCCGAGCTTCGGCATGGCGATCATCGGCCGCCTGCTGGAGGCGCAAGGCTTTCGCGTCGGCATCATCTCGCAGCCCGACTGGCACTCGGCCGAACCGTTCAAGGTGCTGGGCAAGCCAAAGGTGTTCTTCGGCGTCACCGGCGGCAACATGGATTCCATGGTCAACCGCTACACCGCGGACCGACGCATCCGCAGCGACGAC
Organism: Bradyrhizobium dasycarpum; assembly: GCF_042019905.1. NCBI lineage: Bacteria > Pseudomonadati > Pseudomonadota > Alphaproteobacteria > Hyphomicrobiales > Nitrobacteraceae > Bradyrhizobium > Bradyrhizobium dasycarpum. The sequence continues at coordinate 5,569,965 of NZ_CP169574.1, read as the reverse complement.
GCCTACACCGCGGGCGGCGAAGGCGGCAAGCGGCCGGACCGCTGCACCGTCGTCTACGCCCAGCGCTGCCGCGAGGCGTTCAAGGACGTCCCGATCGTGCTCGGCGGCATCGAGGCCTCGCTGCGCCGGATCGCGCATTACGATTATTGGTCCGACAAGGTGCGCCGCTCGGTGCTGGCCGACGCCAAGGCCGATCTGCTGCTCTATGGCAATGCCGAGCGCGCCGTCGTCGAGGTGGCACATCGGCTCGCCGCCGGCGAAGCGCCTCGCGCGCTCGACGACATCAGGGGTGTCGCGCTGTTCCGAAAAGTCCCGGAGGATTACACCGAGCTGCACGCCGACGATCTCGATTCCGCCGACGAGGGCGCGACGCGCCAGAAGGGCGCGACCGTCATTCGGCTGCCGGCGCTGGAGCAGGTGGAGCAGGACAAGGAAGCCTATGCGCGTGCCTCGCGCGTGCTGCACCGGGAGAGCAATCCCGGCAATGCGCGGCCGCTGGTGCAGCGTCACGGCGACCGCGATCTCTGGCTCAACCCGCCGCCGATTCCGCTGACCAGCGAGGAGATGGACGCGGTCTACGACCTGCCTTACGCGCGCGCACCGCATCCGTCCTATGGCGAGGCGAAGATCCCGGCCTGGGACATGATCAAGTTCTCGGTGACGATCATGCGCGGCTGCTTCGGCGGCTGCACCTTCTGCTCGATCACCGAGCACGAGGGCCGCATCATCCAGAACCGCTCCGAAGGTTCTATTCTGCGCGAGATCGAGAAGATCCGCGACAAGACGCCGGGCTTCACCGGCGTGATCTCCGATATCGGCGGCCCCACCGCCAACATGTACCGGATGGCGTGCAAGGATCCCAAGGTCGAGGCGGCGTGCCGGCGGCCGTCCTGCGTCTTCCCCGAGATCTGCCCGAACCTCAACACCTCGCATGACGACCTCATCCGCCTCTATCGCAAGGTGCGCGAGACCCGTGGCATCAAGAAGGTGATGGTCGCCTCCGGCGTGCGCTACGACCTCGCGGTCGAGAGCCCCGAATACATCAAGGAGCTCGTCACCCATCACGTCGGCGGTTACCTGAAGATCGCGCCGGAGCATACCGAGCGCGGGCCGCTCGACAAGATGATGAAGCCGGGCATCGGCGCCTACGACAAGTTCAAGCGCATGTTCGACGCCGCGGCCGAGCAGGCCGGCAAGAAATATTACCTGATCCCGTATTTCATCGCGGCGCATCCGGGCACGACCGACGAGGACATGATGAACCTCGCGCTCTGGCTGAAGAAAAACCGCTACCGCGCCGACCAGGTGCAGACCTTCCTGCCCTCGCCGATGGCGACCGCGACCGCGATGTACCACACCGGCGTCAATCCGCTGCGCGGCGTGCGCCACGGCGGCAGCGACAAGGTCGAGGCCATCAAGGGCCTGCGCCAGCGCCGGCTGCACAAGGCCTTCCTGCGCTACCACGATCCCGACAATTGGCCGGTGCTGCGCGAGGCCCTGATCGAGATGGGCCGCCGCGACCTGATCGGCTCGCAGCCGCACCAGCTCGTGCCGGCACACCAGCCGCCCGGCACCGGCAAGGCCGCGGGCACGCGGCGACCAATGCGCCCCGGCGGCAAGACGCAGAAGTTCACGACCAAGGGTCTGCGGGTAATGAAGTAGCGGCTGGCTTACCGCCTAAAGCGCGATGCGATGAGGATGAATCGTCATCACGCTTTAGGTTGTTGTATAAGCATGGTCTTTTCGGAGAACCGCTGCGCACTTTTGCGGATCATGCTTTAGAGCGCCAGCACGACCTCGCCCGACACGGCATCGGTCACGCCGCGTCCGTTGCCCTGGTCCTCAAGCACCGACCTGAAGCTGTCGAGGGTCTTGATCATCGCCGATCGCGCGGCGACCAGCGCATCCTGGCTGGACCACGTGCCGATGAGGCAAAAGGTTTGGTCTCCGGTCTTGATGATGACGCCATGCTCGAGGCCAGGCCATTTGGCCTTGCCGTTGCGATGCGCGTCGAGAAAGGCGGCTTCCTCGCCCTGCTTCACCCTGAACTTCACCACGTTGTAAACCTGCATGACGCGCCTCCGAAAAATGGACTGATGAAAACGGGCGTCGTGTGAGGGACAGGACGAAAAGTCCATAACGTCGCCCCGACCGAATGTTGCTCCTCGCACATGGAGCCGTCACCGTGACAAATCGGCATGTCTGTCGGGCCGCCTGCGATGGGTCAGGCCAGCCAGAACCAAAAATGTCGAAAACAACCCCATGCACAGTAGGCCGCGCCTGCAGGATCAATGGCTTACGGCTCGTCCGACGCGACCGATGTGTCGGGCAAGAACCTGTTGCCTCGTCGGGCAAAACAGGGGTGCCGCGCCGTCTCCGCATCTGGTTGACTTTCCCGCCGTCATGTAACATATAAAGTTACATGAAGCGAGACAGCCGACTATCCGGCGTGCTGCACGTCCTCTTGCACATGGCGCAGCAGCCGGGGCCGTTCACATCCGAGACACTGGCGAAAGCCATGGACACCAACCCCGTGGTGATCCGACGCATCATGGCGGGCCTGCGGGAGATCGGTTACGTGCGCTCGGAGAAAGGGCACGGCGGCGGCTGGACGCTCGCCTGCGATCTTTCGAAGGTTACGCTGCGCGATATCTATGCCGCGCTCGGGAGTCCCTCGCTGCTGGCGATGGGCAACCGCACCGAAGCACCCGGCTGCCTGGTCGAGCAGGCCGTCAATGCCGCGCTCGGTCAGGCCTTTGGCGATGCGGAGGCGCTGCTGCTGACGCGCCTCGGCGAGGTGACGCTGGCGATGCTGAGCGACGATCTTCGCAAGCGCCTCGGCTCGCGCAAGCCTCACGGCATGAGCGCGCATCACGCCTAACGCGCACGATCCGGCAAGGACAACGCCATGACCAACATTCAAGATATGTTCTCCGATCCGCAAGCCGTGGCGAATTACACCGAGGGACCGCCGCGCTTCGTGCCCGGCTACAACGCCATGCTGTCGATGGCGGCGATCCTGCTGGCCGAGCGCGCGCGTGAGGCGGCGCGCATCCTCGTGCTCGGCGCCGGCGGGGGCCTCGAGTTGAGGACGTTTGCGCAAGCGCAGCCGCGCTGGAGTTTCGACGGCGTGGACCCGTCCGCGGCGATGCTGGCGCTGGCCGGACAAACCCTGGGCCCGCTCGCGCCGCGCGCGCGTCTGCATCAAGGTTACATCGACGATGCGCCGGAGGGTCCTTTGACGGCGCCAGCTGCCTGCTGACGCTGCACTTCGTCGATATCGCGGAGCGGCGTCGCATTGCTTCGGAAATCCGCCGCAGGCTCAGACCGCGCGCGCCCTTCGTGGTCGCGCATTTGAGCGCGCCCGACGGCTTCGAGGAACGTCCGCGATGGCTGTCGCGGTACTCCGCGTTCCTGGCCTTCTCCGGCGTCGAGCCCGACAAGGCGGCAGCCGCGCGAGACGCCGTTACCAACCATCTGGAGATCCTCACGCCGGCTCAGGACGAGGCGGTCCTGCGCGAGGCCGGCTTCTCCGACCCCGTCCTGTTCTATACCGGCTTCGCCTTCCGCGGCTGGGTGGCCTACGCGTGAGGCGGCACGGCTTCGTCAACCGGGCCGGGCATCATGCAATGCCGGGTACGCCCGGGCGCGCAGTCACGACTCATTCGCCGGTGCCACAGGCCGCGTCCGTTCTGCCTTCAGAATCGGACAGCGCTGAAGGGGCACTTGGCCGATTGCACGCTGCGGCAAATCCTCCCATATTCACCCAGAGCGGAGGCGTCATATGTCTGGTTGCGGCGGTTGCTGCGGCAGTGAAGCAAGGTTCGAGGGTCTTTCCGCAGATTACCGGCGACGGCTCTGGCTGGTCATCGGAATAAATGCTGGGATGTTCATCGTTGAAACCGGCGGCGGCCATCTGGCCGGCTCGAAGGCGCTGCAAGCGGACGCGCTGGATTTCCTGGGCGACGCGCTGACCTACGGCATCACCCTTGCCGCGATCGGCACCTCCGCGATAACCCGTGCAAAGGCAGCCTTGTTCAAGGGGCTATCGCTATTCTTGATGGGCTTGTGGGTGTTTGGATCGACGGCCTATCACGTGCTGATCCTTGGCATTCCGCAGGCGGAGATCATGGGTGCCGTAGGCTTCCTGGCCTTGGCGGCAAACGTCACGAGTGTCCTTCTGCTCATGCGGTACAAGGATGGTGACGCCAACGTCAGGTCGGTCTGGCTGTGCTCGCGGAACGATGCCATCGGCAACGTCGCCGTCATGATCGCGGCGGGAGCTGTTTGGCTCACGGCCTCGAAATGGCCTGACCTGATTGTCGCGGCCCTGATGGCGGGCCTGTTCCTTTCCTCAGCGATGCAAATTCTCCGTCAGTCGCTGGAGGAGATGCGCCGGCCGTCGGGTGCACCCGCCGAGTAGCCTCCTGCCGGAGGTGCGTAATCGGCCCATGGGCCGTCACATCTGGCGAGACGTCATCTGGCGAGACTTCTTGGGAAGCTGCTGAGATGAACCCCGCAGCTTCCCTTCTTCGATCAAGCAACGATCTTGTTACCGTCGGGTCGGATCGTTGGACCCGCCAGGACGGATCGTCTGGGGACCGCCCTGGCCGGCGGCACCCGGGCCATTCCCGCTGGTCCCAGCGCTGGATCCACCGGCCGTGCCGCCCCCGGCACCAATACCGCCCGGGCCTGGTCCGGCCGCGCCCGTCGTTCCGCCCGCCGAGCCGGCGCCGGTTCCTCCGGCTCCCGCGCTCGCACCCGCGCCGCCCGCTCCACCTGCGCCTCCGCCCGCGCCCCCCGCACCGCCTGCCTGCGCATGGGCAAAACCGATCGACGCGCCGGCAAGCAACGCACACATGGCCACTGAGAAGATTGTCTTTCGCATTGTTCAGTCTCCGGTTGACGATGACATGCCAATCAAGGCCGCATGCAAACGTTCCTATGAGATTCGTCGCAGGCTCCGCAGCTCGTGGAAGCGATCATGCGCTGCGTCGAACAGGATCTGGTTCCAGCGGTCACGCGATGCCCCTTGCACGAAGGGAGTATAATTTTCGGCAAGCTGCCATTTGTCGGAGCGCGAACTAGAATCAATCAAGTAAGCGCGGCGGAGGCGAGGATGGGAAAAGAAACGAGATGCTGTCCTGATCTCGGGCTTCCTGATCACACTGTGCCGCTCTGCGAACGCGGCAACCAGGCACCCTGCACAGCGGCGCCACCCTCTTGTGCGTCTCCATCAGGCCATGATCTATTTGCCGGTCGGACCGTCCACCCGCTATCGCGTTGCACCGCACAGTTCCATCAACGAGTCTTCTCAGAGCTTCACAGCCCCGACTGAAAAACACGATGTCTCAGCAGCGTCAGGCGACGTGATTGATCGCTCCAGCGATGAGTGCGCGCGAGAAGGAAGCAAGCAGATCTTGTCCGCCATGGTTCGATATGCGGACTTCGTGGAGCGATGCCGCCACTTCGGCGATGGCCCAGAAGGCGACGTTTTTCATGGCGTTTCGCGCCAGTGCGAGCCGTGGGTGTATTGGTCTCAAACACGGCGGACGTGGTCCCACAGCGCGTCGCGATCGTACAGGCGAATGGCGTCCACCCTTCAATCCGGCTCCCATCAGTAGACTGGGTTGAGTGAAATCACAGAAAGCTGTACTCACTCGAAAACCAAATCATCAGGCAAAATCCGCTTGGGCAACTGATCTGCCGCACTGCAATCTATCACCGCGCGGATCTTGGCTCGAGGGAGCCTGCCATTACGCCTCATTAGGTCCTGTATTGCAAACCCGCCATCGATGCTGATTGTCTTCAAGGAGGCAAGGATATTCGAGACCCGACCGGATGAACCAAATGGAAGGAGCAGTCGTTCATATTCGATCTGGCGCTTGCCAACATCCTCCAATTCATCGACCGTATAGACGGGGCTCTGATGCAAAAAGCAGATGCGATAGGCCGGCATGATCACAGGCGCCAAACGTATCCCCACATATTCTTCGAGCTCGCGACCCATGCCCGCTTCGCCATAGGCTTTCGACATTCGCGTGCCTTTGCTTTGAATGATAAAACCCGGAGGCGTCTTCGTCGCATCCACTTGGTAATGGACGAGATCGCTAGCTTCCTCCCGAAGACGACTTGGCTCGTATTCCTGCAGGGAAGGTATGCTCCTGTTGCGATGGTAGAGCCTCAGCCACGTGTTCAGTAGATCACGTTGGCGAATTGCTTTCACCACAGAGGTCCCTATGCTCTGGAAGCGCATCTAGTCCGCTCTCTCATGAAGGCCTGAAGCTCTCGCTCAGGCCGCCCGAAGACTGGCCAAAAACTTGTCCAGCTCGTCCTGCAGTCGCCGACTCTGGACGGAAAGTGATTGAGCTGCCCCCAACACTTGCGAGGACGCGCCCCCGGTCTCGATTGTGCTTCGACTTACCTGCAAGACATTGGCTGACACCTGCGCTGTTCCCTCTGCAGCTTGCTGGACGCTCCGGGCAATCTCTTGTGTTGCCATTCCCTGCTCCTCCACAGCGGCGGCAATCGCCGTTGCAATTTGCGAAACATGGCCCATGGTTCCACCGATCTCCTTAATGGCGCTTACGGCATTCTCAGTAGCTCCCTGAATCTCCGATATCTGGCGTCCGATTTCGGTGGTGGCCTTCGCCGTTTGTTCTGCAAGACCTTTCACCTCGGAAGCAACGACAGCAAATCCTCGACCAGCTTCACCAGCGCGCGCGGCCTCAATCGTTGCGTTGAGCGCCAGCAGATTTGTTTGAGAGGCAATTGCACTGATCATCTCCGCAACATCTCCAATCCGGGCAGCCGCTTCCGACAGCTTCTCTATTCTCGCGTTTGCAAGGACGACCTGCTGTACGGCTCCCGCTGCGATTCGGGTGGATTCCTGAACCTGACGGCCAATCTCCCCGACGGAAGACGACATCTCCTCCGTTGAGGCTGCAACGGATTGGACATTCGTCGAAGCCTCTTCGGAGCCGAGCGCAACAGACTCCGACAAACGTAAGGTCGTGTCAGCTGCTCTCGTCATTGTGGTGGCAGACTCTTCGAGCTCGGTCGCTGCTCCGGAAACCGTTCGAACGATTGCGCCCACGGCAGCCTCGAATTCGCCGGCCAATCTTTGCATCTCCGCTTTGCGCTGTGCTGCAGATCTTTGAGCGGTATCTCTCTTTTGCTCCTGCTCAAATCCAAGTTTGGCCTGAAGCGCTTGCAGGTTTCTCAACGCTATGCCGAGTTCGTCGTCACGTTCGACATTAATACGCGTGTTGAATTTTCCCTGGGCGACCGTGTCCATCACGTCGTTGAGCTGCCGGACAGGATCTCCGATAGCCTTCATGGTCGACAGCCCGATCAGCCCTCCCAGTAACAGGGCAGCCAAGTCGACCGCCAGCACCATGCCCTTCTGAAGTCCAAAGGAATCCGCCGCGCCATCCAGCGTGAGCAGCCCGATGCCGCTGATCACCAGCAAGCTGGCTGCCATACCTGCGAGCAGGGTAACAATGCGAGCGCGCAGCGTTCGCGTGAAGGGCGCGACCAGATCGGCCCAGCCGCGCTTTCGGACGATCCCCGCGTGCAATCGGTAGCGCCCTCCTTCCCCATTCATGATCAGCTTGTAGACGCGTGCCGCTTCCTCACGATGCGATGCCGGTAGCTGCGAGCGAATGGACATGTAGCCGGTGACAACGCCGGCTTCCCAGACTGGCGTCGCACTCGCGAGAACCCAGTAGAAATCGCCGTTCTTGCGTCGATTTTTGACTGCACCCGACCACGGCTTGCCCGCCTGCAGGGTGCGCCAGAGGTCTTCGAACGCGACCGGCGGCATATCAGGATGCCGAATGATGTTGTGAGGCTGCCCCAAAAGCTCGTGGGCCTCAAATCCACTTGCCTTGACGAACTCGTCGTTGAAGTAGGTCAGTTTGCCTTTTAGATCGGTCTTCGAAACGATCAGCGTGTCTTCCCCAATCGGGTATTCCGTGGTCGTAATCGGGAGATTGTTGCGCATGTGGTATCCCAATGATTTTGGTGCAAAACAGCGGAATTCGCGGTGCAAGCAGAGGGTTAGTCGACAAGCCAAGAGGAGTATGTTGAGAGCGCGAGCGCAGTATCCAGCGCGACGTATTTGTCGAGTGTAACAATCAACGCCGATTTCAATCCCATCGGTACAGGCGCTTGCAGCACCTTTTCCGCAAAACGGGATTTGATGAGCGCATAGCCTGCGATGTACCATTTGGGATCAAGGCCGATTTCGTAATGCTTGATTCCGATCATCGTCACGCTTCTCTGATAGGCATCATCGAAGCCGCTGTTGAAGAGCGCGCGCCAATGCTCTTTTTGCTTGATCTTCAGCCGCTCGATTGTCGGCTCATCGAGCAACAAGCCTGCTTCCGACTGTCTGGTGTCGCGATAAAATGAGGCAATGATCTCGGTGCTTGGCTCATCGAGGAAACGCCAAAGCTGCCGCGCAAGTGACTGCGATTGTCGATCGATCCCCAAATACCGAACGAGATCTTGCATGAAGTCCCGGCCACGTCGGCTGCGATTAATTTGGCCGAGCGTACCTTGCTCCAATTAACTCCGTGTTAGCCAAATTTTGCGCCCGGGCCTCACCGAAGTCGGCAGTCTGAGCGCCATCGAGAGTAACTCTCGGTAGCAGCCCTGCAAAATTGGCGACACGCCTGGGGCGGAGCCGCAACAGCGAAACAATTTTGAGCCGCGAAGGTTCTGACCAAGCCAAATTAGCGCGGTCGCAGGCCCGGCTTGCCCGTCTTTGAAAAAAGAAATTCAACACCGGCATCGCGAAAAGCCTGTTCAATAGCGGAAAGCGGCGCATTATCGGTGGGCGCGGGTCCATCGATCTCTTCCAATCGCCTGATTATGGAGCGGGATACTCCGGAGGCCTTGGCCAAGTCCCTGACGGACCATCTAAGGAGGCCGCGAGCGGCTCTTACCTGTGCGCCGGTGATCTGCTGGCTTTCGCTGGGGACTTTCTGAGGCTCAGGCTCAAGGTCGATATTTAGACCCACCCATTCTGTCACATGGCCTTGATCATCAAGTAGCGGCTGTCCGCGAGATCGCTTCCACGTAAAACTTCCGTCTGATTGACGGATCCTGTGCACAACCTCGCAGCTGGCTTTCCTGCGAAGCGCGTCTTGCCATGTGCGACTGGTTTGCTCCCTGTCGTCGGGATGCACGAGATCTATCCAGCCTCTATCGAGGACCAAGTCTTCGTGGTCACTCCGCTTATGCTCCCAATTCATCACCTCTCGGATACTGCCGTCTGCCTTCGCAACCCAAACGATAGCATCAGTGGCCTGGACAAGCGCTCTGTAGCGTTCGTCAACGTGCCGGAGCAGACTTTGTCGCTCCTCGGACTCGGTGACGTCGCTGCAAACCCCGAGTGCTTTTTCAGGAATTCCATCCGAGCCAACGAGCACGATGATCTGGCAGAACAACCATGCAGTGCTGCCACCGGGGCGAATAACGCGGAATTTCCGTTTGACGGCAGACGCGCGCCTTATGACCCGCTCAACTTCGGCTTGGGGCTTGCGGTCTTCAGGGTGAGTCACCTGAAGGATCGCGGCAAACGAAGGAGTCACCTGCCCAGGATCGAGACCTAGAAGATCATAATACCCCTTGGACCACCGCATCTCGTCCGTGCGCAGATCCCAGGTCCAGCAACCAAGCCGAAGTTCGCGCTCCACCAGCCGCAAGGTTTCTGCGGCCGGTCCCCCTAAGAGCTCAAGCATTTGTATCGTTCGCCCTTTTGCAGGGAACTTAGCTTGCGTCTCGCAGGTTCGCAAACCCCAGGCTATGAGCCTTCCAGCTCGTTGACGTATTCTTGCAGCCGCGCATAGTCACCGCTGGCGAAGCGTGTCGTCAAACGCTCGTTCCTACCGTTCATAAGCCGGCTTGCCTGAGACCCTCGCACCGCCTGCCTGCGCATGGGCAAAACCGATCGACGCGCCGGCAAGCAACGCACACATGGCCACTGAGAAGATTGTCTTTCGCATTGTTCAGTCTGCGGTTGACGATGACATGCCAATCAAGGCCGCATGCAAACGTTCCTATGAGATTCGTCGCAGGCTCCGCAGCTCGTGGAAGCGATCATGCGCTGCGTCAGATATCTAATTCCTGCGGTCACGACGTCCCCTTGCCGCCACTCCTGCGGCCAGCGCCGCCAGGCGTGAGCGCCTTTCTCGCAAAGTAATCAGGCCGGAGAAAGACACGTGGGCCATGAAATGCAAATCAGAATGCATTGCTCGATCTGATGCAGCTGGTGAAGTGACGCGGCGAGAGCTCAGGTCGGGCATGAACCGATTGCGCGCCTGCTGCGGCGAGAGGCGGCCGGGCGTGGCGAACAAGTTCATTCCGCGGAAGAGTTTCTTCCTGCACTCCTGGAACCATTGTTCCGCGAGCCTATTGGCTCACTGACACAAACTTCTTTCGGGAGATAGTTCATGAGAATTCTCACAGTCTTGGCAGCCGCGGCCAGTACACTTATCGTGACCGCCGCTGCGGCAGCCCCGCTTTCTCTCGGCACATCGCCGACGCCGGAGAGCAGCCTTCAGAACGTTCGCATGGTCTGCAACGAAGACGGACGGTGTTGGCGCCAACGTAGCGAAAGGCGCGTCATCATCCGCGAAGGGCGCGATGCCTACGGATATGCACCACGTGAGCGCTACATCGAGCGGCGCGGCTATGGCTATGAAGATCGCGGCGGCGTCGGCATCCGCGCTCCCGGCGTGAGCGTCGGGATCGGCACCTACTGAGAGACGAAGCGAGCCGATGCAAGAGGTCGCGGAGCAATCCGCGGCCTTTTGTGTTTCTCAGGCGACCGGGCCGCGGGTGGCTACGCGGAGGAAAGCTGATGCATAGACAGCATCGATCACCTAAATCGTCACGCTGCTCTGGCTATTCCGGGCGTGGAACGCCATATCACCGATATCACCGCCCGCCCCTCGGCTATCATCGGTGACTGAGAGCATCACGCTCCCGCCGCGACCAAGAGGCGGTCAACATGTCACGAATCTCCCCGTCCATCGTGTACGAGGGGCGTGTTCCGCCCGTGCTGCTACCGATCTTTTTCGTGCTGCCGATCGCTTTTGCGATGCTGCTTCAATGGTAGATCACTTCGCGGGACCCACACCATCTGCTCAGGCCGGCAGACCGCTCCGCCAGGCGGCGTCGGCGCAGCCGTCCCTGGCTTCGAAGCTGGACGTCAAGGCATCGCACGCTCGCGACAGAGCCCGGAATATGCCGCTGGGCGAGGAGCGTGCAGAGGCGATGCAAGAGGCTATGATCCTCCGGAACGCTGTCGAAATGCTCAAACACCTCGGCAAGCGGGCCAGCTAAGCCTGCCCACGGCGGGCAAGACCCGGCAGACCGAGTCTTGCGCCGCCGGCACGACTTGCCGTCCACCTGGGCTACCGGGGGGTCGATCTCTCACGGCCCAAACAAGACCAGCTCACGCGACCGCGGCGACCGAGCCGAGTGGCACGTCCAGTGCGTAAACAAATCCGCTCCGTTCAAATGCAAGGCTCACCTGCCCGGTCAATTGCTGGCCCAGAGATCCCATCATCCGGGTGCCGAAACTCCGCCGCGTTGGCGGCTCGACCGGAGGCCCGCCCCTTTCGGTCCAGACCAGGCGAAGCCGCTGCGTCAACTCGTCGATCGCCCAGGAAATCTCGACGCTGCCCGTCTGGACGGACAGGGCGCCGAACTTGGTCGTGTTGGTGCACAGTTCGTTGAACGTCATCGCAAGCGCAATGACCGCGACGGAGGTTATCCTGATATCCGGTCCATTGAAGTGGAAACGTCTGTCGCCCTGACTGTCGTAGGGCTCCGTTGCGCTGCTCAGCGTGTGGGTAAGGCTCGCATCGGCCCAACTCACCTGCATCAGCAGATCATGGGCACGCCCCAATGCGAGCAGCCTGCCCTCCATGGCCTTCTGTCCGTGCTCGATACTCGGCGCTCCGCGGAAGCTCTGGGACGCGATCGCACTCACCATCGCAAGCGTATTCTTGACGCGATGATGGAGCTCGCCGAGGATCAGCTTCTGCAATTTGTCGGCGGCAGTTCGTTGCTCGGCGTCGATGCCGGCCTGAATGATCAGGGCCCGCGCGTCGATCTCGGCCTGTTCGAGCAGCAGGCGAAGACTGTCGTTCTCGGCGGACAGGGAAGCCTCCTGCTCCGACCGGGAGGGGGAGGCGCGCGCGGCGTCAAACGCGCCACCTTGCGTCCAGTCGCCTGCCGTCGGAACGATCTGCAAAGCACCTGCGCCCACCATGGTTTTGAGCTCGGTGATCATTTGCTCGACACTGAGCGGTTTACCGAAGAATCTGCTGTCCGCCGGCCGTTCCGCCTCGGACGGCTTGACCTGGCCAGACACCAGAATGATCTTGATCGAGGGCCAGCGCTCGTGCACCGCGTGGGCGAGCTTGAGGCCATCGATACTTCCCGGCATTTGAATGTCGGTCAGCAGCAGCGAGATGTCCGATCGGGACTCCAGAACCGAGATTGCCTCATCGGCATTGATCGCCTCGATGGGACAGAACCCGGCATCCTCCACGATGTCGACCGCACGCATCCGCAGGATCATCTCGTCCTCCACGACGAGAACGTTCGGCACCTGAACTGGATCTGTCGACATGGTGATCTCGCTCTTTCTCGGCGGGCCGAGGTAGTCTCGGCACCCGCGAATGCTCGTAAGCCGATTGCGTGGACCGAGGCCGCGCCCATGGCTGCGCTTTTCGAGAGGAGAAGGCCAGCCAATTCGCCGTGCCCGGGGTGTCTCGTCTCAGCGCACCGGTCTGATGCGGACTGGGCTGGTTCGGAGGGGAAAAACTGGGGCCTGATCCCTCAGGAGAACTGATCGAACGACCGAACTATCGAGGGGCCGTCACGAGGCGAGCTTCCTGGATCTTCGTTCCAGAGCCGGCGTGTCGCAAACAGGACGTGGTAAAGTCCGGCCAGATCTGTGCCGAGCAATCCGGGAAAGCGGCCCGGATTTCGAGCCGGTCGCCTTTGGCCAGCGCCACGAGCTCATCCGCCTGCACTGCTGGAGCAAAAGGCGGCAAAGCGATCACCGCCGCTCCGAGGAGCATGAAAATCGCAAGGGACGACAGGGATCTCATCATATTGTTCTGCTGACTTCTGGTCTTCGATCCCGCCACGTTCGAGGATCCGTCAGGACAACAACCATCACGAGATATCGTTCCCCTCCTCAACTCAGCTGTTTGGCCTGGTTCATTCCTATGCCAGATGGCCTTGTGCAATCGAGCGGAGCGCCGCGCGGTGGCACGATGGATCTGAACCATTGGCCCCGCCAATCGTCTTCCTCACTGGAGGAAAACAAATGATGGAAGACCAACTCGCCCGCCAAGAGCAGGTCGCTTTTCGCTTAGAACAATCCAAGCGCCTGCTGCGAGGCGCGAAAGATCCCACGACCACGCAGCGCATCGGGAAGCTGATCGGCGACCTGGAGCGAGAGCAAGCGGAAGCAAGCGAAAAGTGAGTCGCCGCTGGCGCGAACGCGCCCCCAAGGTTGCGCCAGCGGCGACATGGAGCGGGCACCGCGTCGATGGCAGCGACAGGTCGTAGCCGCCATTCGACGACATGAAAGAGCCCCGCCAGCTGACATCGGATCGCCAGCGTTAACCCTGTCGGCAAATGATTCGCCGCAGATCGGCCACCGCCGGCAAAGTTGACTTATTGGTGCGGAGAATTCTCAGCGGCACTAACCAAGGTTAGAGGCGCGTTATGCTGAGAATGGCGTTGTTGGGCCTCCTCATCCTGCTGAGCGTGGGAATGCTGTCAGCAATGGAGCTTACGGCTCCACCGCGGCGCGCCGCCGCCATCGTCCCGCCGCCTGCCGAGCAGAGCGCGGGCATCTCTGCATCGCATGATGCGCTGGCGAAGGCCGATCGCCTCGAAATTGCCGCTGCGAGCGGCGCAACGCCGGCAGAGGCAGCTTCGATCGAAAACCCTGTTGCTCGCCAGGACGTCCATGTCGGCTCGCCCGCACCGGCACCAATCGTCCGTCCCCGCCGCGATGCCAAGACGCGGGCGACCGCCATGCGTCCCAAGCCGAAGCCAAAGGTGACCGTCGTCAAACGCACTACCAATGTTCAGCGTGCAAAAGCCGCCAGCGAGACCGAACATTGTCGACTCAAGGCGTTCGGCGGCCTACTCAAAGCGCTGAATTTGACCGGTTGTGAAATCTGAGGATTCCACAAGCAGTCCGAGCCTGTGCCCAGCTTCCTCCAAGAGGCGCTTAGGGGGACACGCCTTGTTGCCATTTTCCCTCGGCCGGCGTCTCGCAAATTCGGCCGGTCATCCCTAGATTGCCCGCATGAAAAAGATCGGATTCCTCTCCTTCGGGCACTGGACGCCCTCGCCGCAATCGCAGACCCGCTCCGCCGGCGACACGCTGCTGCAATCGATCGAGCTGGCGGTCGCGGCCGAGCAGCTGGGGGCCGACGGCGCCTATTTCCGCGTGCACCACTTCGCGCGGCAGCTCGCCTCGCCATTCCCGCTGCTCGCCGCCGTCGGCGCCAAGACGAGCCGCATCGAGATCGGCACGGCCGTCATCGACATGCGCTACGAGAACCCGCTCTACATGGTGGAGGACGCCGGAAGCGCCGACCTCATCGCCGGCGGCCGGCTGCAGCTCGGCATCAGCCGCGGCTCGCCCGAGCAGGTGATCGACGGCTGGCGCTATTTTGGCTATCGCCCGGCCGAGGGCCAGAGCGATGCCGACATGGGACGGCGCCATGCCGAGGTCTTCCTCGATCTCTTGCGCGGCGAAGGATTTGCCGAGCCCAATCCGCGGCCGATGTTTCCGAACCCGCCGGGCCTGTTGCGCCTGGAGCCGCATGCGCAGGGCCTACGCGAGCGGATCTGGTGGGGCGCCGGCTCGAACGCCACCGCGATGTGGGCGGCCAAGCTCGGCATGAACCTGCAGAGCTCGACGCTGAAGAACGACGAGACCGGCGAAGCTTTTCACGTGCAGCAGGCCGCCCAGATCCGCGCCTATCGTGCGGCATGGAAGGAGGCAGGCCATGCCCGCGAGCCCCGCGTGTCCGTCAGCCGCAGCATCTTCGCGCTGATGAACGATCGCGACCGCGCCTATTTCGGTGGGGAGCGCGGCGGCGAGGACCAGATCGGCTTCATCGATCCGCAGACCCGCGCGATCTTCGGCCGGAGCTATGCGGCGGAGCCGGACGCGCTGGTCGAGCAGCTCAAGCAGGACGAGGCGATCGCCGAGGCGGACACCTTGCTGCTGACGATTCCGAACCAGCTCGGCGTCGATTATTGCGCGCACGCGATCGAGGCGATCCTGACACAGGTGGCGCCGGCGCTGGGATGGCGCTGACATCAGCCGGTGCTGCACGACCAGAAGTCGCGATTGACTTCCTACACTACCCCCGCCAAATATCTCCCCGGGGACTATTGGACTCATCAGGGGGCGGAATGCGCTTGTGTCCGGGGATCTTTGTCGTTGCTTTCATGCTGGCGGGATGCGCGTCAGGGCCGACGGGCAGCACGGCTCTGACAGATAACGTGAAGGCAAATACTGCAAGGCTGGTGGTCTATCGCTCATCCGCGCTGGGTTTCGCGGTCCAGCCAAGCTATTCGGTGGATGGCGGCGTCATTGGAGGCAGTCAGGCTGCGGGCTTCGTAGCCTGCGACCTGGCGCCGGGCCGCCACGAGGTTGCGGTCAACAATCTTCCGCTGAGCAGCAATCTGTTTGGGCAAGGAAGTGAGAAGGTGAGCCTCGATCTGCGCGCCGGCAGCACCACCTACCTCTCTGCCCAGCCGCAGATGGGAATCCTCACGCCCGGTGCAATCACGCTGATCCAGGTCACGGAAAGCCAGGGCCGTGCCGACGTCGCCGGCTTGCATCAGAGCAACAGCTCATGTGGCAAGGCGTGATCTGAGGCGCTTCGCCAGGATGGGGCGATCGCCGAGGCGGACACGCTGCTGTTCACCATCCCGAACCGGGTCGGCGTCGCCTATTGTGCGCATGCGATCGAAGCGATCTTGACGCATGTGGCCGCCGGGGCGTTGGGATGGCGGTGAGGGGAATCACCGATTCGAGCGGATGACGTCCCGCACCCGAGGTTCTCAGACCATGGCCGCGACTTTCGGAAAGAGCTGGCTGAGCACATCCGTGTCGACGCCGTCCGTGCCGCGCCACCAGATCGCCGGGTAGGTCCAGTCATTGTTGTGATCGGCGGGTCGGTCCCGGAACTCATACGGCGTAAACGCCTGCAGGAAGCCGCTGCGGCCAGCCGGCTTTAGAACGCCGCAATAGCCGAGAATCTGGATCAGGACGCATCGCTCCGCGCGGTTCGACTTGATCACCTTGCCGATGCGCTTCTCCAGCTCATTCGGCCTCGCGTCCGGAGCGAGGCCTGAGACAATGCCGACGATCTCCGCCAGGATCGAACAATCCTCCTCTGCGGGCTCGACCGGATCAGCCTTTTCGAACTGTGCGAGATCGAACCAGCAGTACAGGGGATCGGCATGACGAATGCCGCCCCATTTCCATCTCTCGAAGCTCAACATGTTGAGGTCCTCTTGCTCGGGGCCCGCGTGACCGTAGCGCCCGCAGATGCGGCAATGCAGCCGGCCACTGGGCACTCGACGGGCGGTCTGCTCCAGAAGTCCATGAAGAGGGAACTGCGCGGCACCGGCGAAGCTGCCCAGCGCCGAGCGCAAGTCGAGCCGGCGGGTGCTGAGGCTGGCGAGGAAGGCGTCCGCCACCCGTCCCAGATTCACGCGAGTCCGAACGGACATGAGCCGCGCGACGATGTCGTCGTGCGTCACGGTGATGGGATCGAACATGTAACCGGCTTGACGGGCATATTCGAAATCCGCCCGATCAACCGTCTCGTTTTGCTTCCAGCCCCTTGGCGACCAATACGCATCGAAGAGGATCTGAAGGGCTTTCCGTCGTAAGGCACGAACCGTCTCCGCACGCCGTTGCGGTCTAGGCGCAAATGGGCGACCGTTGGATCGCCTAAGTTTGTAGCCCACTCACAGTCAGAACAAAATTGCGAACCCAGTGCATGGGAGAGCCCAGCGACTGGCGAGCGAACTTTGGCGATCGCGTAGCTGGACCCAGGTCATGCTATCCTCGTATTCTGGCGGCGAGATTGCCGCCATTTCGCCGGGCCCGCACGATGAACCAGCATCTGTCCCTCGTCAGTCTCGTGGTCGCGGACTATGATGCAGCGATCGCCTTCTTCACGCACGCCCTGAATTTCGAGCTTTGCGAGGACACGCCGCTCGGTGGCGGCAAGCGCTGGGTGGTCGTGCGGCCCCCGGGCCATTTCGGCACCGGCCTGCTCCTGGCGCGGGCGGACGGTTCGGCGCAGACCGCGCGCATCGGCAACCAGACCGGCGGGCGCGTCTTCCTGTTCCTGGAAACCGATGATTTCGAGCGCGATCATGCACGCATGATCGCCGCCGGCGTGCGTTTCATTGAGGCACCACGGCATGAAGCCTATGGCCTCGTGGCGGTTTTCGAGGACCTCTGCGGCAACCGCTGGGACCTGATCCAATCGGTCAAGCGCAGCTGAGGCACCAGGGCGGCTGCCCGCCTT
Organism: Bradyrhizobium dasycarpum; assembly: GCF_042019905.1. Taxonomy (NCBI): domain Bacteria; kingdom Pseudomonadati; phylum Pseudomonadota; class Alphaproteobacteria; order Hyphomicrobiales; family Nitrobacteraceae; genus Bradyrhizobium; species Bradyrhizobium dasycarpum. The sequence continues at coordinate 5,552,353 of NZ_CP169574.1, read as the reverse complement.
CACCCCGTCTTCGTGCCGGTAATGACGGCCAGCGCCTCGACGAGGCGGTCGAGATCGGCCTCGTCAGTGTAGAGGGCGGGCGTCACGCGGATGCACTGGCCCCTGGCGACGCCGGCCCGGCGCACCGTCAGGATCTTGTGACCGTCCCTGAGCTTCGCCACCGTCGCGTCGTTGTCGACCTTGCTGGTCTTGCCGGCGAGACGGAAGGACGTGATCGCGCCATATGAGCCGGCTTCATCCGGCGTCAGAATCTCGATATCCTTGAAGCCGCGGACGCGCCTCACCCAATAGTCGCGCAGATGGCGCAGGCGCGCCTGCTTTGCCGCCGCGCCGATCTGCTGATGCAGCGCCACGGCCGTGGGCACCGTCAGCACCGTGGCGAAATTGACCGTGCCGGTATGCACCCGCGAGCGGATGTCCTCTTGCGGAAAATCCTCGTCGCACATGTTGCGGTCGATGGCGGCGAGGCGATCTTTCCTGATGTAGAGGAAGCCGACGCCGAGCGGCGCTCCGATCCATTTGTGCAGATTGAATCCGACGAAATCGGCCCCGAGCTCGCCGACCCGGAAGTCGATCTGTCCCCAGGAATGGGCGGCATCGACCATGGTGTCGATGCCCTTGGCCTTCGCCATCCGGGAGATCTCGGCGACCGGCATGACGAAACCGGTGCGGTGGCTGACATGGGTCAGAAGGAGAAGCCTCGTCCTCGGGTTCGCCTCGATGGCGCGGGCATAGGCGTCGAGCACCGACTGGCGGGTGGCGGGCTCCGGCATGTCGATCTTGACCACCTCGACGCCGCGGCGCGCCTTCAGGGCGTTCATCGCATATTGCATCGAATCATAGTCGAGATCGGCATAAAGCACGGCATCGCCGGGCTTCAGCCTGTTGTAGCCGCCGATGAGGAGCTGCAGCGCTTCGGTCGCGCCTCGGGTCAACGCGATCTCTTCGACCGCCGCGCCGACCGCCTCCGCCACCCTGGCGCGCACGGCCTCGAAATCCGTACCCGCGCGCAGCCGCGCGTAATAGGTGTTCTGATTGTTGACCATATCGGCCTGGCGGATGAACTCGCGCCTCACGGGCTCGGCCATGATGCCCCAATAGCCGTTCTCGAGATTGACGATCTCGGGCGTCACGGCATAGAGCCCCTTCACGGCCGCCCAATAGGTCTTGTCGGTGGCGATCGCTGCCACCGAACCGGTCGGCTGCGCCTGAAGGCCCTCGGCCGCCATCGCCGGCGCCGCTAGCGGTGCCACGGCCGCTGCCGCGAGGCCCTTGAGCATCGAGCGGCGGTCAGCCGAAACGGTTTTGTTCAGTTGCATGTCAGCTCTCCCCCAAAGGCGCTTTCAAGCGACGTGGCGTCCGGCGCGGAAAAGAGCAACGGACGATGCAACCAGGATGACCGAAGCATGACAATGCGATGATCTGGAGTCGGGCTTCGCAGGACTACGCGAACCGGAGCCTCTACGTTCAGTGCATGTAGCCGATGAGATAGATGCCGCCTCCGACAATCAGGATCGCCGGCACGGCCCACAGGATCAGTACAGGCATTTTCCTCTCCTCCAATCAGCTGCTCCCGAGGACGTAACGGGAAAAAATGGCAAACGTTCCGCCGCGAACGGAACAGGCAGGGGGATGGCGAGTTCATCGCAGCGCCGCATACAGCGGCGAGGGAGAATGCGATGAAGAGATTCATGCTGATATCGGCCGCCGCCCTGCTCGTGTCGACCAGCGCGATGGCGCAGACCACCGTGACGACGACGACCGGCGCCGGGCACGGCGCAACCGTGCAGATCGAGCCGGAATATCGCACCAAGATCCGGTCCTACGTCACCGAACGCAAGATCCGCCCGGTCGAAACGCGCGAGAAGATCGTGGTTGGCTCGCCCGTGCCGCGCGACGTCGAGCTCGCGACTGTTCCGAGCGACTGGGGGCCGTCGCTCACAAAATATCGCTACGTCTATTCGGGCAGCCACGTGATGCTGGTCGATCCCGAGACGCGCATGGTCGTCCAGCAGGTCGACTAACGCCGCTGTGGCGGGCCGTGGAGGAGCGGCCCGCCGCGCATTTTCCATTGCATCATTGCCCGGTGGCGCCTGATGCCGATCATCCGATATTTCATGTTTGCAAGCGGCTTCATCCTGGCGCTGCTGTTCGCACTCGACCGCTCTCTGCCACCGCTCGCCGAACTTTCTACAGAGACCAGTGTCGATCGCAGCGTCATTCGCATCCACTCGGCACGCGCCTGGCCTGAAAAGATCGTCCTCGACACGTCCACTCAGATCGCAACCGCCGTCTCCTCGCCCTTGCTCGCAAACGAGCGGCAAGACGATCATGCCAGCCAAGCGGTAGCGATGGCGACGCCGGAGAAGCCGGACATGAAAGTCATGGCCGCATCTCCGCCCGACGCTGTTCGCGCAACCAGCCCTCGCTCGAAGCGGACAGCGCGTACGGCGTCGTCCGCTTCTTCGATGGTCAGGTGAAGGTCGGAGCATTCTGACAGAAGCAGGGCCTCGGCAGAGGCGCGCAACGCGCACAGCGTCGCGGTCGGGCACATGAACAATGAATGAATGCGTGCTTGGCCGCCTCGCGCCGAGGAACTTCGCATTGTTGCTGATTCATTGCGTCAGCATGTCCGACAATGAGGAACGTTTGCGCGATTGCCAGTTTATCCCGAGCCTGATTTGGCACTTTTTAGAAAACCCTGGAGGAGACTGACATGAGGATCCTGAAACTCTCCGCGGCTGCGGCCGCGCTGCTCGCCGGCACGGCGCTCGCCGTGGCACAATCGAGCTCGACGGTCGGCACCGGCGGTTCGTCGGCGGGCGGCGGCACCAGCAGCTCGACGGTCGGTACCGGCGGCTCTTCCGCCGGCGGCAGCGGGTCGGGCTCTGCCTCGACGCTCGGCACCGGCGGCTCGTCGGCCGGCGGCGGCACCAGCAGCTCGACCGTGGGCACCGGCGGTTCGGCCGCGGGCAGCGGCTCGGGCAGCGGCTCGGCCTCGACGCTCGGCACCGGTGGCTCATCGGCCGGCGACGGCAAGAGCTCGTCCAGCGTCGGCACGGGCGGTTCGGCCGCGGGTAGCGGCTCGGGCAGCGGCTCGGCCTCGACGCTCGGCACCGGTGGCTCATCGGCCGGCGACGGCAAGAGCTCGTCCAGCGTCGGCACCGGCGGCTCGGCCGCAGGCAGTGGCTCGACCGTTGGTCAGTCGGGCGCCTCGAAGTCGCCCGGCATGGGCGACGGCAAGTCCGGCAGCCATGCCAGCGACACGGGCCTGGAAAAGGGCAAGGGCCACAACAAGGACGAGTGGAAGAAGGACAAGAACTAGTCCGATCCCGGGAGCGGCCACGTGCCGCTCCCTTTGTCCATGTTGAGGAGGAGCCGCAATGAACAAGTCAATCGTTGCGATCGTGGCGCTGGCCCTGATGGGTAGCGCTGCATCGGCGGAAACTATGGAAAAGACCGGCAAGACGGCATCGGGCGAGACCTGCAAGGTCACGGTGGTGAAGCACGCAGACGGCAGCATCAGCGCGGCCGGCTCGTCGGGTTCGGGCACCACCGGATCAACGGCGTCGAGCGGCTCGCTGTCGAGCTCGAGCTCGGCCGGCGGATCGTCCGTGAACGTGCAGGCGGGCGGCGGCCATGTCCGAGCTCGTCGTCGACGTCGGGCGGTCCTGGCAGCACCAGCGCCAGCACCATCACCGTCAACGGCTGCACGATCTCGACCTCGTCACCTTGAGATTCATCGAAAGGATCGAAACATGAGGACTTTGCTTACGACCTCGGCGGTCGCAGTGCTGCTCGCCGCCGCGTCACCGGCGCTCGCGCAGAAAAGCATCACCGGCGGAAGCGCCGGCTCGGCCGCCGCGGGCGGCACCTCGGCCTCGACGGTTGGCACCGGTGGTACGTCCACCTCGGCGACGGGCAGCACCGGCTCGTCGATCGCGGCCGGTGGCAGCGCCGCGGCGGTGAACGGCAAGACGCAGACCGGCGTCAGCATGAACAAGGGCAACGGGCCGGTGCTGAATTCCAACGCCCGCGCGCAAGCCCATGAGGGCGGCACGTTCAGCCGCTCGCATACGCGGACCAAGGTCAAGGCCGGGCAGGAGGTGGGCTCGACCACGAAGACCATGTCGCACGTGCCGGGCTCGAAGCCGACCATGTCGACGACCTCGACGACCTCGCGCTAAACCTCACCACCAGCCGCCCGAGCTTGCTCGGGCGGCTGCTTCCTGGATCCCGTTCAGTCGGCCCTCAGGCTGTGGCTGATCCGCGTGACGATGCGGTCCCAGCGTCGCTTCTCGGCCGCGGGATAATTGATCAGCACGCAGTGCACATAGCCGCGCGAGAAATTGCAGCGGTTGTACCAGATCTTGTCGCGCTTGATGCTGGAGACCACGAAGAATCTCGGCGACACGCGCTTGTAGATGATTCCGGAGGGCGGATTCTTCTCCGCCAGAAATTGCGCCGGCGAAAGACCCTGCCGGTTCGAGACGGCTTGTATCGTGAAATCGGCCCTGCCGTCGCTCGTGCGAAACCGCTGGCCGTAGCCGTCGGGCTTGCCGGCCATCTCCGTGAACAACGACGTGGGAATGTCGATCGACGTTCCGGATTCGGCGATCCGATAGGTCGTCCAGCTCTCCGCGCGAGCGGCAGACAGCGTGGCAAGCAGCGCGAGGGTGGCAGCGAGCGTCGTTTTCATATCCGCCTCTTCAATTGCGGGGCATCAGTTGCAGCTCCATCAAGGCAATCCGTTGCAGGTCGGCGAGATCGCGCTCGCCCGCGCCTGCCGTGCGCAGGATGGATTCGGCGAGCGCATTGACGTGCGAGGCGTGGACCGGCTCCGGCAGGCTCGCGACCGCAGCCTCCAGGGCGCGCGTCATGATCTCGATAACCTCGGGGGAAAATGCAGCGTTGGAAAAGTTCTTCATCGCGCGCGCCGACCGCATGATGCGGACCGCGGCTCAACGCCGGGAAAAAATGGAAGTTCCTGCGTCATAGCGTCAGGCCGGTGCGCGAGACCGCGAGCCCGAGGCCGAGCTACGCTGCGGGCTGGTACTGCGGGAGAGGCTCGATTTCCGCCTCCTCGCTGGCGACCGCCTGCATCCTCACATGGCTGCCGATGACGAGGCCGGTGAGCGAGAGCATCAGCCCCAGCGCGAGCGGCGCGAACAAGGCCTCCTCCTGGAACAATCCGTTGAGCAGCACGACCATGACGCCGAAGCCGGCGAGGCCCTGGGTTAGATAGCCCGACGAGGCATAGAGGCGCCAGGCCTTCAGCCCCATCGCGAAATAGAAGGCTAGCAGCGCGAGGGCGCCAATGCCCATCTGGTACAACAGAACGCCAATGGCGCTCTCGACCGCGCCATCGATCGTTCCGGCCGCCTGCGCGGCGCTCCAGTCGATCGAAAAATAGCTCTCCGACAGATTGCCGCCGATGCCGAGGCCCCGGCCGAGAGGTCTCTGCACGAATCCGTCCAGCCCTCCCATCAGCCCAATGATGTGATAGTCACCGATCTGCAGGCCGAGGCGGATCGCGATGATGGCGAAGGCGATCATGCCGAGGAAGCCGAGCAACAATGTCACCACGGCGCCGAGCAGCCGGGTCGCGATCCAGGCCGCAACCACGAAGATCACCACGATGATCGCGCCCTTCACGCTGCAAAGAACCAGCAGCGGCAAAGCTGCGAGGGCCAGCAGCGGCCGTCCCACCGAGAACAGAAACAGGGCGAGAAAACCGATCCCGTAAGCGAAGCTGATCGGGTGCATGTTGGGACCATTGATGCGCAACAGCTTCGACAGGCCGAACCCTTCGAGCAGGGGCGTGTTCAGAAAGTCGAAGCTGAAGCGGTCCTTGAGATCGACAGGCACATTTCCGGTCTGGCGCATCTGGGCTTCCCAGACACCCGAATGAGTCGCCTTGAGCTCGTCGAACCCCCAGAACGTGTAGCTGTTGGTGATGGCGAGCCAGACATCGCGGAAGACGAGCTCGACATAGCCGCAACAGATGAGGATGGCCGCGAGCGTGACCAGGAACGGCGTAATGCGCACCTCATAGGTCGCCGCCGTCAGCAGCGACAGCTGGAACAGGAACAGCGGCAGCACGATATTGCGCAGATAGACCGCCGCCGGCTGTCCGTCCTGGATGAAGCCGATCGCGAAATACAGCGACACCACGGCGAGGGTGACGACACCCCAGCGCATGATCCGGTTCACCTCGGCCGATTGATTCCTCTGGCCCAGCACGTAGAGGCCGAACGTCGCCAGCCACATCACCGAGCAGATGAGGAAATTGTAGCCCTTGATGAAGTCGAGGTCGGACGGCAGCGGCACCAGCGGCGACAGGATCGAGACGAACAGGTTCTGAAAGAACAGGACGAAGATCGCGATGGCCGGCGCATAGGTCGGGACCACCACGACGATAGCGATGCCGACCAGCACCTCGACGGCAATGGCGAGGATCGGATTGGCGAGGTGCAGGATCGGAGCAGAGCCGATCGTTGCCACGGCCAGGCCGAAGATCAGGACCAGCTCGCGCCAGGCCGGCGGCGATGGGCCGGCCTGCGCCATCTCGACCTGCGGTGAATCCCCGGCGCTCATCGATCGTTCCTTGGATCGTTCCTTGGCATCGCGCGGCCGGCACGATAGCGGGACGATGTGTAAAGATGCGTTAACGATAGCGGACCCGCGCCATCAGCGGCGGCCGGCCCGGGTCGCGCCGAGCAAGGCTCGCATCACGTCGGGATCGGGCCTGCCGGTGGTGCGGTCGACGAGGCCGAAGCCCTGTGCCAGCTCCCAATGCGCCCAGCCCCAGCAATGGTCGCGGGCGTAGGCGGTGACCTCGGCCAGCCAGCGCAACCGGCTCTCTCTGGGCGCGCCGGCCTTCAGCACGCCGAATTCGTTGACGATGATCGGCCGCGCGAATTGCTGCTGCCATTGAAGAGCGGGCGCAAGCCAGCGACCTGCCGCCGGCTTGTCCCTGGCGGCGGCGACCGCGACATCGAGCATGCCCAGCGCCTTGGTCGCGCCCCTCAGCTGTAGATCCTTGCGCAGGGCCTGAACCCTGGGATCGCCGGCATTGATCGGATAAGGCAGATCGATGATGTCGTGCAGCGGATCCTGTGCGTCCCAATGGGCCTGATGGGTGAACACCATCGGATCATAGAAGTGGATGGCATAGACGACGTCGGGGTCGGGCAGCGGACGGAATCGCGGCAGCGAGTCCGCGCGCTGCCAGTTGACCGGACCGACGACGAGGGTATTGGCGGGAAGCAATTTGCGCACGAAGGCGGCGAGCGCCTCGACCTCGGTCTGCCATCTGTCGGCGTCGATATCGGGCTCGTTGAGCAGCTCGGCGAAGACGCGGTCGGCCGGAAAGATTCGAATGACCTCGGCAAGGCCGCTCCAGGCCTCCTGCATCTGACGCGACGCCGCGTCCGGATCTTCCTTGTGCAGGCGGTTGAAGCGATCGCCGGGGTGAAGATCGACGGAGATGGCGTAGCCGAGCGCGGTGAGCTGCTTCAGCGCCGCATCGAGCACGCGCAGCGTCGCCTCGCGCTCGTCCTTCGCGGCGAAACGAGGCATCACGCGCTCTGCCGGCACCGGCAGCCGGACATGGCTCATTCCCGCCCTGCGCAGCTGCTGCAGCAATTCAGGGCTCGGGGCGGCACCGTTGATCCAGCCGTCGGCATTGAAGCCACGAGACAATGCGGCGAGCCTGTTAGGAGCGACCGTCTGCGGCACGGGCACGCAATCGCCGGCGAAGACCGGCGGGCCCGACGAGATCAACAGCAGCAGCATCGCGCTGGCCAGCAGGCGACCACGCCAGCCCGCCATCGTCACACCGCAAGTCCCAAGGCACCGCCCTCGGGGTGCGGCGCCTGCGAGCCGGCAGGCGCATGATTGACGACGAGCCCCGTCGGCACGGCCTCGTACCGCGACAGCGCCGCGGTCACGCGGCGCATCGCCGCCGAACCGAGCTCGCCGGCGCGCGCCACCAGGACGATCAGGTCCGCATGCGCCGCCAGCGCGATGGCATCGGGCTGCAAGGCGAGATTGCCGGCATGGACGATGATCAGATCGAACTCCGAACGAATATCGTCCTCAGGCCGCGCATCGGCCTTGCGGCCGGCGCTCAGGAGTTCGTCGATCGACTGCAGTCCCGCCGTGGTCGACCCATCATTCCATTCCGTCACCGGCGGCTGGTGTCCTTCGAAGCCCCCTGCAGCCGGATCAGGACGCTCATCATGCCGCGTGTCACGGCGGCGCGATTCAGCGAGCGCGCAACGGTGTTGCCGCCGGCACTCTTGCCGACCGACAGCACCAGGGCGACCTTGCAGCCGCGCACCGGCACGCAATCGATCCGCTCGAGCAGCGGCCGCAGATAGGTACCGAGATCAAGCTCGCCGGGAGACGCAATCGGTTTCTGCCAGACGGTGCTGGTCGCGGTCGCGGTCGAAAGTTCGGGGATGCGGGCCCAGACAGGAAGCCGCGGCATCGCGTCCGGCCGGGCCGCGGCAGCCGGAGGCTGGGCTTGCGGCGGAGCTTGTGGCTGGAGCTGCCGCGCCTGCGTCTCCGCCACGGCTGCCTGCATGGGAGCCTCGGTCGGCGCGGATTGATCGGACAGGCTCGTCGTCACCGCGACGGCAGCGGTCGACGTCAGCAGCGAGCCGATCGCCAGCGCCGCCAGCAGCAGCGCGAGCGGCGGGCGCGTCGAGCGCAGCGGCGGAATCGCCGCTGAGGCGATCTTGGTCTGCGAGGCCTGCAGCTGACGCTGCTCGTCGGTGGTCTTGAACCGCGACAGGAACTGCTCGTAGATGTTGCGGTTGGCGTCGGCGTCGCGCTGCAGCTCCTGCAGCTTCACCAGCGCCTGCCCGTCGACCAGCATCTTGGTCTCGACCGCCTTGAGCTGCTTCTCCAGCGCGTTCTGCTGCTCCAGCTGCGCTTCATATTCGGACTTCGCCGTCTCGATGTTCTTCTTCCGCTCGACCTCGATCTGCCGGTTGATATCGGCGAGCTGGCTGTAGGAGATCGCGAGATCGGGATGGCGGTCGCCATACACCGCCTTCTTCTGCGCGATCTGGTCATTCAAGGTCGAGCGCTGCGCCCGCAGCATGCTCAGGAGGTCCTGCTTCACCGGCCCTTCGACATTGGCCTTGAGATCGCGCTGCACCTGGTCATAGCGCGCCTTGGCTTCCTCGGTGCGAAGACGCGCGGCGGAGACCTGCTGATTGAGATCGGTCACCCGCAATTGCTGCGTGGTGGAATCCTTGCCGGCATTGAGGATCTTGTGCTCGAGCCGGAAGGCGGCGACGGCGTCTTCCGATGCGCGCAGGCGCTCGTTCAGCGTCTTCAGCCGGTCCTTGAGCCAGTCGGCGGCCTCGTCCGTGGCCGCGGTGCGGACGCGGCCCTGGCCGGCGACGAACGCCTCGGCGATCGCGTTGGCGTAGGAGGCGGCCCGTTCCGGACGGTTCGAGGTGAAGGAAATCGCAATGACGTAGGTGAGCCCGCGGCGCGTTATCTCGAGGCGGCTGCGGAATTTTTCGAGCAGGCGCGTCATGTCGGTATGGCCGCCCGCGATGTCATCATCGTCAGCGATCTTGAGCTGCTCGATCAGGGGGCGGAGAAACCCGTCCGATTTGGCGATCTCGATCTGGCTCTGAAGCGCCGCGGCGTCCTGGCCGATGCCCGGCAGGACGTCCTGCTCCGTGGTGATGCGCAGCTCCCGGGGATCGAGCACGACCAGGGCCGTCGCGGCATAGCGGACCGGCAGGATCATGAGAACGATGACGCCGAGGGCGAACAGTGCGAGCGCCAGCGTCAGGATGCGCCGGCCGTTCTCGCCCAGGAACGCGAGCGCGCCGGAGACGGTCAGCGATCCCCTGATCAGCGCCGGCGCGGCGCCGTCGGGCCCCGTGCGCGCAGCCCGTGGCGCTTCCCACGAAGCCGCTGGCTCCGTCGGGGCGATGCTTCGCGGAGATGCGCGGCTACCGAACGCCATGGGGTTGGACTCGAAATCAACTGACTGTCATAGCTCAGAGGCTTGCTACACCGTAAATATCCATGGTTAACCGGCGGTTACGGCCGGCGGCGCGAAGCAGTTAGGAGGCGCGGCTCGGCCATGCCGGCAGCGACGGCGCCCGGAACCGCCGGCGGTGCAGGCCGATTTTGGCGCGCACCGCGCCGAGGCGGCTCTGAAGAATCACCAACGATGGATCAAATCCAGCCCAGGCTACGAAGCAGCATGTAGACAGCGACTGCGAATATGAGCGCCGCAAATACGGCGTTCAACGCACCCTTGCGGCCAGCAAGGGAGGTTGCGGAGCGCGCGCCGAGAAGCCCTCCAACAACGCCGCCGACGATGAACAGCCCCGCGAGAGACCAATCCACAAGGCCGGACAGGGCGTAGTTCGCCGCAGTTGTTAGCCCGAACGCGGTGACCGCCAGGAGCGAGGAGCCAACCGCGTACAAGATCGGCATGCCGGTGGCGGCAATCAGAGCGGGCACGATCAGGAAGCCACCGCCGATCCCGAAGAAGCCGGACAAGGCGCCTGTGGCGAGGCCCAAGCCCACAAGCTTCGGAAGATTTTCCCGATTGAGTCTCACCGACGGCTCCCCCTCGCCGGAACGGCCCCTCAGCATCAGCACGCCCACGACCATCATGACGATGGCGAACAGAGCGAGAAGATTCTGACCATCGATGATTTTGCCGAGAGTGGAGCCAAGAAAGGCGCCGGCTATGCCAGCGAGCGCGAACACCGAGGCGCAGCGCCACTTCACGTTGCCGGCGCGGACGTGGTTCGCCAGACTGGCGGCAGCGTTCGCCGCCACCGCGATGGCGCTGGTCCCGATCGCGACATGAGGATCCGCCACACCGACCAGATAGATCAGGAGCGGGACGGCCAAAACCGAGCCGCCGCCTCCGACCAGCCCGAGCGAGAAGCCGACCAGCGAGCCGGAGGCGACGCCAAGCGCGCCTTGGGTCAGGGATAGCATCGTGAGCTCCTCTTGCGATCATGCCGCTACGGCACGTGGTCGTCCGGCAATGCCGGGGCGATCACAGCAAGACGGGCCATGCAACGGGAGGCGGCCGCCGCGACGATCGGTCCGGCACCAGGCTGCATGTGGCGTTGAGCCCGCGGCTCAACGCCGCCCGCCTTCAACCGGGAGCCCCGCCTTGCGCCATGCGTCGAGCCCGCCTGCCACGATGAAGGCTTCGCAGCTTCGGTCCAGTTTCGACGCGAGGCGGGACGCATTGATCTGGGTACGGGCGCCGCTCTTGCAGTGGAAAATGACCTGCTTGCCCTGATGCGCCGCAAGGTCGGCCTGATTGAGCTTCGACAGAGGCAAGTTTCGAGCGCCCACGATCCGTTCGCGGGCGTGTTCATCCGCTTCACGGATGTCGATGAGGATGGCGCCCTTCTCGACGAGATTGCGCGCTTGTGCGGGATTGATCGTGGGTAGCGACATTCCTGGCTCCTTCTGTTGGCTTATCGGCGTTTCGCTCTGACAGGCGCGCAAAACAGCCTATAGAGTGTGGCGAAGAGCTGCTCGATGCGCGGATCGGCGATGCGATACCAGAGCGTTTGGCTCTCCCTTCGGAACGCGACGAGCCCCTCCTCGCGCATTTTCGCAAGGTGCTGAGACAGGGCCGATTGCGACAGGCCGACGGCTTCAGCGAGGGAACTGACGTTGTCCTCGCCGAATTCAACCAGTCTGCACAGAATCATCAACCGGCGCTCATTGGCGAGCGCCCGCAAGATACCGGCGACCTCGACGGCCTGTTTCTCGAAGGTTTCCGGATCAAACGTTGGGGACGCCATCGGCCCGCCTCTCTTATTTTAGATATTGCTTATTTAGAATCTACTAATATATCCGTCAAGACCCAACCGGACGCTGACATCAGGAGGTTCCAGACATGTCACGACCCATCATCCAATCTTTCTTCGACGAGCCGACCAACACGGTGAGCTACCTGGTCGCCGATCCCGCAACCAAAAAGGCCGCCGTCATCGACCCGGTACTCGACTACGACCACAGCTCGGGCGAGGCGGATACGCGGTCCGTCGAGGCGATGCTGAAGGCCGCCGAAAATGCCGGCAACACCATCGAATGGGTGCTGGAGACGCACGCGCACGCCGACCATCTCTCAGGCGCGCCGTTCATCAAGGCGAAGACCGGCGCGAAGATCGGCATCGGGGAGCACATCAAGGACGTCCAACGCATCTTCCGGCCGATCTTCAACGCCACCGACCTAAAGACCGACGGCAGCGACTTCGATCATCTGTTCCGCGACGGCGAGCGCTTCAAGATCGGCGAGTTCGACGCCGAGGTGTTCTATACGCCGGGACACACCCCGGCGGACATCGCCTACAAGATCGAGGACGCCGTGTTCGTCGGCGACACGCTGTTCATGCCGGACTACGGCACCGCGCGCGCCGACTTCCCCGGCGGCGATGCTCACAAGCTTTACCGTTCAATCAAGCGGCTGCTGGCGCTGTCGCCGGAAACACGGCTGTTCATGTGTCACGACTACAAGGCGCCCGGCCGTGATGCGTTTGCGTGGGAGACCACGGTACGCGAGCAGCGCGAGAACAACGTCCACGTCAAAGACGGTGTATCGGAAGACGAATTCGTGGCGATGCGTCAGGCGCGCGATACGAAGCTCTCGGCACCGAAACTGCTGCTACCTTCCATTCAGGTCAACATCCGCGCCGGCAAATTCCCGCCGGCCGAGGCCAACGGGGTGCGCTATCTCACGATCCCCGTGAAGCTGAAGGGCGGCGCGCAAACCTGCGTATAGGTCCAACGCGGTCGCACATGATACCGCCTCTCGACAAGTAAGAGGCGAAGGCCGGACGCGCGGCAATTCGGACGCCTACGTGGAGGCCGTGCGTCCCCCGCCGCCGCGCTCAGCTGATGTTCAGCAGGATTCGCCCCGACGTGCCGCTGCGCATCAGCTCCAGCGCGTCGTTGACGTCGTCGAGTGCGAACTGGTGGGTCACGATGCCGCGGTAGTTCACCTTGCCGGCGTCGCTGAGGCGAACGAGGCGCGGGATATCGCGCGCCGGCTGGCATTGCCCGCCTTCCGAGCCCTTCAGCACTTTCTCGAAGTGGAGCGGCAGCGTGTAGATCTCGGCCTTCTCGCGCGGCACGCCGACCAGGATGCAGCGGCCTTTCTTCGCTGTGATCTCGTAGGCGAGCTCGATCAGATTCTTGACGCCGGTTGTCTCGACCACCTTGTCGGGTCCCTCAGTGCCGGTGATCGACCGGATTTCGGCGGCGACATCCTTGACTGCCTCGGAGTTGATGGTGTGGGTGGCGCCGAACTGCTTCGCCATTTCGAGCTTGTTGTCGAGGCGGTCGATCGCAATGACGGGATAGGCGCCGACCATCGCAGCAAATTGCACGATGTTCAATCCGACCCCGCCGACGCCGAACACCACCACGGCTTCGCCGATGGCGATCTGGGCATCGTTGTTGACGACGCCGAGCGCGGTCGTCACGGCGCAGCCGAGCAGCGGCGCGCTGGTGCGGTCGATCGTATCAGGAACCGGCGTGACGCGATTTTCCGACACCACGGCATATTCGTTGAAGGTGGTGACCCAGCCGGCATTGAGGCGCTTACCGCGCCAGGAATAGACCGGTGTGTTGGACTGGACGCCCTTGCCCGGCCGCCAATGCATGACGACGGTGTCGCCCTGCTTGCAGGAGACCACGCCCGGTCCGGTCTCGACGATCGTCGCCAGCGCCTCGTGCCCCAACAGGTGCGGCAGGAACTTGTCGACGCCCTTGACCGCGTCGATCTCGTTGATCTGCGCGCCGCAGATGCTGGACGTATGCACGTGCGCGAGCACCTGACCGTGTTCGAGCCTGTCCGGCAAGCTGAACTCGTCGACGATCAGCGGCTTGCCCGATTCGACGAGGATGGCCGCCTTGGCGGTCTTGATGTCCATGAGGAGCGCCCGATCACTCGAAATAGATGAATTCGTAGTCGCCGGTGTAACCGAGCTTGCCGTACAGCCAGATCCATTCCGAGGTGTGCAGGATGGACTCCGCCGTCAGCGCCCAGCATTCGAGGTTGTGCAGTTCGGCGACGGTCCGGTAGCCCTCGACCATGACGTATTTGTTCTTGCCGACCCGCTCGATCTCCTTGAGCGCCGCCTCGAGCTCGTAGAGCCGCAGATTGTGCAGGGTGCCGAGCGAGATGACGAGGTCGAAACTGTCGTCGCCGTAGGGATAGATATCCTGGGCGCGATAGTTGAAGAGGTAGGGCTTCACCTGCTCGTGCGCATTGGCAAGACCGTGCTTGGAGATATCGAAGCCGACGACCTTCAAGCCCGGCAGGATCTTCTGCATCTCGTAGAGCAGGAAGCCCTTGCCGCAGCCGACGTCGAGAACGCTGGATCCGTCCTTCAGACCATAGGTCTCGATCAGCGCCTTGGCGACCGGCGCCCAGCGCCCCTCGATGAAGCGGTATCCGCCGTAGCCGAAGCGGCGGTCGCCATCCCAATATCGGCCTCGTATTCCCGCGCCTTCAGCGAGCAGCCGATCTTGTCGTCGTTCATGCGGGCCATGTAGTCGCGCTTGGTCGCCGTATGCAGTGGCGTCACGATATTCAGGAGTCGTCCCATTGAGTCCTCTGATTCCAGGCGCGTTGCGATTGTCGCGATTGGCCGGAAAGGCTCGGATCGCAACTTGCGAATCGCTTTAGCATCTAGGGACGCGATCATCATTGCTTCAGATCAATGACGTGGACTCCGGCGCCGCGCCGCCGGCGTCCGGCGTCGGTTTCTGCCGCCGGCGGCGACACGAAGCCGCGTGGAACAGAATGCGGGGCGCGGCGTTCGCTGCAAGGGAGCCCGTCATGCCGACCAAGCCGACCATCGCCCGCATCTGGCGCGGCCGTACCCGCGGCGATCTCGCCGACGCCTACCAGGCCTACCTGCAGGCCGAGGGCATTCCGCCGCTGCTCGAGACCGCGCTCGGCGTGCAGCAATTGCGCGAGGACCGCGACGAGGAGACTTGGTTCACGACCATTTCCTATTGGGCTGACATCGCAGCCATGACGGCTTTCACCAAGGGCGAGCCCACCAAGGTCCATCATCTCGCGCGCGACGCGGAGTTCCTGATCGAGCTGCCGCAGCGCATCGAGATCCACCGCATCCTGATCGACCAACAAGGGCTACGGTAAAAAAGACTGCGCTACGGAATCTGAAGCTCACATTGCCGCTTGGTGACGAGATCCGACCGCTCGCGGCTGTGCGGTTTCGCCGCAATGTCTCCGGCGGAATGAGTGATTATATCTGGCATGTCATGGCATATGTCGTCGACATAGACGCGCGCACCGCGCGCTTCGGTCTTCACGCCGGCCGCCTCCAAGCAGGCGGTTAGCCGGACGGTGCTTGCGCCGTCCGGGCTCTTTTCCAGCTTTCGTGACCTCTCCCTCCGAGGTCGTATTGAAGCAGAAGGAGTGTGCCGTGCTGCCTCTTCCAAAAATCGCGCTCACCGCATCGGACTATCTTCGTCTCGAACAGCTTGCCCGCCGCGCCGCCCAACGAGGTGATCTGGACGGGATCTTCCTTCTGGGCGAGATCAACCGCGCCGACATCGTGCCGGACGAGATGAACGATCTCGATTCCCGCGTGACTGTCGGATCATGGGTCACTTTTTGCACCAACTGGGGCGTTCCACGCCGCACCGTGCAGTTGGTCTGGCCCGAGGAGTGCTGGTCGGATCCCGCCCGCATCTCGATCCTGTCACCTCTGGGAGCCGCTTTGATCGGCCTGCAGGTCGGCGATCACATGCCGTACCTCGTCGCGGGGTGCCTGAACGTCGTCAGGGTTCAGAGCGTCACGCGATCAAACCCGAACGTGGTCAAGCTGTTTCCGGCGAGCCGGCGCAGCAGGCCGCTCGACGACGATCCCGGACCCACTGCAGCCTAGGAGACATCAAATGCACAATTTCGAAGCCGAGATTCGGCGAGACCAGCCCGCGTTGCCGCCGATCAGGATCGCAGAGGACGATTCGCGGCGTTTGAGCTCGCTGGCGAATTCGACCATGGATCTGTTTCCCGATGTCGCCCAGTTTCTGGCTCGCGAGCTGGACCGCGCGACAGTCGCGGAAGATAACGACTTGCGCGGCGTGGTCAGGATGGGCTCCAAAGTGACCTATCGCGATGACAAGGGTGCGAGCCGCGAGATCGTGCTGGTCTATCCGCACGAGGCCAACATCGCGCTCAGCCGGATCTCGATCCTGACTCCCGTTGGGGCGGCCTTGATCGGGCTCTCGGTGGGACAGCGCATCGCGTTCGAGACGCCGGACAAGCGCGTCAGAGCACTGACCGTTCTGGCTGTCTCCGAATCAGAAATGATCGACAGACCCGACCGAGCATGACTCACTCGCAATAGCGGGCGCGCCGCTCCGGATGCGCCCCTTTGCGAGGGGGACCTGCCGCACGGATTTGACCGACGACCTGGAAGTTGCTCCTGGAACTTGCTGCAGCACAACGAAGCCACTTCCGAGCCTCGCTACCATGTCCCGGCAGGCGAACTCACGGGAGTGGCGAGGAGGTCGGCATCGTCGCGGAACACCTCGTCGTCCTCTGCAATTGACTCTCGTCAGGCACGGGAACGGAAACAGCCATGAAGAATATCAGTGCCGGCCAGATTGCCCTGTTGGTTACGCTCGGAGCCATGTTGATCCTGACGGGCGTCTGGGGATTTTCGGTCTGGGAAACCAGCAGCGGCGTCGAGATGGGCAAGCACGGCTGGATCGCGCTTGGCCTCGGAGCTTTCTTCTCACTGCTGATCGGCTGCGGGCTGATGGCCCTGATGTTCTTCAGCAGCCGCAGCGGTCACGATGAGGTCGCCGATCCCTTCCGCCGCCGGGACGGCGAGGACAGCTAGCCGCATCGCATGCATTCTTACCAACAGTTCATTTTCTGCGACGCTCTGACGCTCGCCCGGCATGAGAGGAACGGAGCGGGCATGCGGCCGTTGCTCCGGCATCCTCGACAACATGGAGTCCGACATGACAATGCGTAAGACTTTCGTCGTCCTTGCGGCCGCTGGAGCGATGCTCTCGACGGCGGCATCACCGGGGCTTGCGGCGCCTTTGCCGATCGGAAATCCCGGTGCTGACTCAGGCGTGCAGCAGGTGCAGTACCGGCATTGGCACGGACATGGGCATGGCTATTACGGGCATCATCGCCGCCACTACGGCGGCGGCGCGGCCGTGCTTGGCGGCCTCGCGGCCGGTGCAATCATCGGCGGCGCAATCGCCAGCAGCCAGGCTCAAGCCAACGCCACGTCATACTGTGCGCAACGCTATCGCTCCTACGATCCCGGCTCAGGAACTTATCTGGGTTACGACGGCCTGCGTCACCCCTGCCCGTGACGCGCGCATGAGCCTGCGGCAGCCTCCTCGCTCCGAGAGAGGCTGCCGACATTCGGCAAGGGCTTGCGATCCATTCAAAGGCGAAACAAGCGCAGCCCGCACGTCTATTGCACCTCGATATTCGCGTCCTTGATCAGCTTGCGCCAGCGTTCCTCCTCCTGGGCGACATAACGATCGAGCTGTTCCGGAGCGCTGCCGACCATGATGAGGCCTTCGTTCGCCTCCAGCTTCTTGAAGGCACCGGACTGAACCGCCTTTGCGATTGCTTGATTGAGACGCGCTATCACCGGAGCAGGCGTCCTGGCCGGCGCATACAATCCGTACCAGGATTCGGCAGCGTAGCCGGGCACCCCGGCCTCGGCGACGGTGGGCAATTGCGGAAACGCCGCTGACCGCTCGGCGGACGTGACGGCCAGCGCCCGGAGCTGACCTGCAGCCACCAGCGAGGCCGCGCTTGCCACCGTGGTGAACATCACGTCGATCTGCCCGCCCAGGAGATCACTGATCGCAGGCGCCGCACCCTTGTAGGGAACCGCCGTCATCTTGACCTTCGCCATCGCATTGAACAGCTCGCCGGCGAGATGCGCCGAGGTGCCGGTGCCGAAGGTTCCGAAATTGAGCTTGCCCGGATTGGCCTTGGCCTCCGTGATCAATTCCGAGATCGAGTTGATCTTCGATGCCGGGTTGACCACGACGATGTTGAACGAGCGCGCGATCAGCGAGATCGCCGCGAAATCCTTGTGCGGATCGAACGGCAGCTTGTTGTAGAGGCTCGGATTGACCGCGTGGGCGAAAGTCGCCATCAACAGCGAATAGCCGTCAGGCTCGCTGGTCGCCACCGTCTGGGTTCCAATGATGGTCCCGGCGCCCGGCTTGTTCTCGATGATGACGGACTTGCCGAGATCCGCCTGGATCTCCTGCGCAGTCGTTCGCGCCATGATGTCGGTGCCGCCGCCGGCTGCGAAGGGCACCACGATCCTGACGATCTTGTCGGGATATTCCGCGCGCGCCGGCGTCAGTCCGAGCCCCCGAGGATTGCACAGGCGAGAATGGCGAGACCTCGCCAGCGCCGCGAGGCAAGAGCCTTCCCACCAGCTTCGTCGTGCTTGATGATGTCGCCAATGGCCATCTCGAGGATCCCTCCGCGTTTGCTTAGACATTGAGAACGACCAATCCGTCCGCTGCCTTCACGCCCTGGCCCGCCGGCAGCACGATCATCGGATTGATCTCGGCCTCCGCCAGGCGCTCGCCGAGCTGCGCAACCATGCGCGAGAACGCGACCACCGCTTCTGCAAGCGCTTCGACATCGCATGCCGGCCGGCCTCGAAAACCGTCAAGCAGCGGCCAGGTGACGAGATCGCGCGCCATCGCTCGCGCCTCGGCCAGATCGAGGCCGCCATTCGGCGGAAGCAGACGCATCGTTGTGTCCTTGAACAATTCGGCCGCGACACCGCCCATGCCGAGCAGGATCGCGGTTCCCAGGGAATCGCGATGCATTCCAAGGATGATCTCGACGCCACCTGAAATCATCTCCTGAACAAGGAATTGATCGGGTCGCTTCCCGGTCCTGGCCTCGACCTCATCGGTCATCGCCGTCAGGCGACCACCGATCACGTCAGCGGTCAGATTGACCACAACGCCGCCGACATCGCTCTTATGCGCGATCTCGCGCGAGAGGATCTTGAGCACGACCCGGTCACCGAGGCTGCGCGCCGCCTGTTCCGCTTCGCGCGCCGTTGCGACCAGTTTCTCCGCAGCGACAGGAATCCCGAAGCGGGCGAACAGCGCCTTGGCCTGTGCTTCATCCAGTGGTCCGGCCGGGATGTCGCTGACATCAACCGTTGTCGGGGACGAGGTGGGTTTCTGGACCTGCTCCGGCATTGTGGCCCGCAACAGCCCATCGAGCGCAGCGCTGCAACTCTCGGCACAGGTATAGGCTGGGACACCGCGCCGCGTGAGGACTGACACCACCTCGGGCGCATAGGGACTGACATAGGCAATGACCGGCTTGTCGCTGAGCGGCAGGCAGTCACGGATGGCGTCGGCCAGCAGGGCCGGCGAACCCACCGCCGACGAGCCGGCAATGACGACCAGCGCGTCATAGGACGGACTTGCGAGCAGGATGCGGATGGCGCCGCGCAGCAGCTCCGGCTGCAGGCCGGCCAGGGTCACGTCGATCGGATTGCGATCGAGATTGGCATGCGATCCCGACTGCAAGGCTCGCAATTGCGCCGCCGTCTCCGCATCGGGTGCGGGTGTCGTAAAGCCGGCGACGCCGAGACTGTCGGACACGATCGTGCCGGCGCCGCCGGTCGAGGTCAGGATCGCAATGCGCCGGCCGGAGAGTTTCCGTCCCGCGGCAAGGACGGCGGGAATGTCGAGCAGATCTTCGAACGTCCTGGCGCGGATCACGCCGAGTTGCGTGAGCAGGGCGTCGTACATGCGGTCGGAGCCGGCCAGCGCGCCCGTGTGCGAGACGGCCGCCTGGGCGCCCGCCTCCGATCGACCGATCTTGAAGGCGACGACGGGCTTGCCGGCGCGGCGCGCCCTGAGGACCGCCTCCCGAAAACGAAGCGGATTGCGGATCGCCTCGATGTAGAGTGCAATGACTCTGGTGGCATCGTCTTCGGCGAGGAAGTCGATGAAGTCGGAGAGCCTCGAGATCGGCCTCGTTGCTGGTCGACACCAGCTTGGACAGCCCGATTCCGCGTGCCGCGGCGCGCGACAACACGGCACCGAGAATCCCCCGCTCTGCGAGATCAGCCCGATGGCCCCCGCCGGGAAGTGATCCATCGCCAGCGCGCCCGACGCCGACAGCACGATATTGTCGGTGAGATTGACGAGGCCAATCGTGTTCGGCCCGAGGATCCGCATCGAGCCCGCGGCTTGCATGAGTTGCTGCTGGCGCGCCGCCCCTTCTGCTCCGGTCTCGGTGAAGCCGCTGGCAAGAACGATCGCCGCGGCCGCTCCGCGCTCGGACAATTCGCGCACCGCGATATGCGCGCGCTCGGCGCCGACAAGGACAAGGCCGACATCAGGCACATCAGGCAGCGAGGCGACGTCCGCGTAGCATTTGAGGCCGCCGATCTCTCCGACCTTCGGATTGACGGGATAGATCTCACCCGCAAAGCCATGCTTCTGGAGATAGGACACCGGGCGGCCCGACGTCTTGCTCGGGTCCGCCGATGCACCGATGACGGCGATGCTGCGCGGCCGGATCAGGCGTTCGATCGCATTCATCGCTCAATCCTTCGACGAGGATTGCGCGAGGAACGCCGCCACGGCGTCGCGATGCTCCGCGCTGGTGTAGCAGATAGCCTGCGCCTGGCTGCCGAGGGTGAAGATATCGTGGGCGGAATGCTCGAAGGTCTCGTTCAAAATCTTCTTGCTCAGCGCCAGAGCAGTGGGAGACCCCTGAGCCAGTTCGGCCGCCCAGGCCTGCGCGGCCGGCAGCAGCTCTGCCGCGGCCACCTTGCGGTCGGCGATGCCGAGCGCAAGCGCCTCGTCAGCCTCGACGACCCGTCCCGTGAAGATCAGCTCCTTGGCCTTCGCGAGCCCGACCCGGCGCGGCAGGAAATACAGACCCCCGCCGTCGGGGATCAAACCGCGCTTGATGTAGGACCAGGTGAATTTCGAGCGTTCCGTGGCCATGACGAAGTCGCAGGCCAGCGCGGTATCCGCACCGAGGCCCGCCGCGGCGCCGTTGACGGCGGTAATCGTCGGCTTCGGCAGGCCCAGCAGCAACGACTGCACGTGGTGCACACTTTGCTGGCGGCTCCAGCCATTGAAGGCGACCTCGCCCTGCGGCGCCTCGAGGCCGGCGTTTCATGCCGCTGATATCGCCGCCGGCACAGAAGGCGTTGCCGCGTCCGGTCAGCACCAGAGCTTTGATGGACCTGTCGCGGGACACGGTGTCGAGCGCGCCGACGAACTCGGCGCGCATCTCGTCGTTCATGGCGTTACGGCGTTCCGGGCGGTTGAAGGCGATGGTCGCGACAGCAGTTTCGACGGAAAATTCGATGAGCTGATAGGACATGGCGTTTCCTCATCAAGCCAGCGCGGGCCGGGCATTCTTCTTCCACCGTTGATAGCGGCTTGCCTCCGCTGGAACATCCGTCTAATTCCACTAAATGGAAATGCTGGCGGAGCTGGGCATGATGCGGGCGCGCAGATATGCGGGCGGGGTTGATGGCAACCGGTCGCTCGAACGAGGGATCGAGATCCTCCGGGCGTTCCGGCCCGGCGTCGACACGCTGGGCAACGGCGAGATCGCGGAGCGTTGCGGCTTGCCGCGATCGACCGTCAGCCGGCTGACACGAACGCTGGTCAATTCCGGTATGCTCGACGAAGTCCGTAGCGAGCGGGCCTACCGCCTGGCTGCGTCCGTCATCAGCATCGGCCACGCGATGCGGACGGGATCACCCGTTCTCAACGCGATCGGACCGATGATGCGGGCCGAATCGGCGAAGCGCCGGCTCAACGTCGGATTGGCTACCGCGGATCGCACCATGATGGTTTATCTCGAATCGATCCGCTACAGCCCGCGCGCGGCGCTGCGCAACGTAGTCGCCGGTCAGCAGGTCCCGATGGAACTGACGTCGCTGGGCCGCGCTTACCTCGCCGGCGTCGCCGAGTCCGAGCGCGAGCGATTGCTGAAGCAGTTCAGGCGGCGCAGCACGGCTGCCACCAGGGCGCTGCTCGCAGACGTCAGGAGATCGATCAGCTCTGTCGCGCGCGACGGCTATTGTGCCGTATCCTGGCAGCCCGCTGTGCTCGCCGTCGCAACACCTGTCGTACTCGACGGGCTTCCGGTCTATGCCCTCAACATGAGCCTGCAGAATGTCGACCGGTCCGATGCGCTGGCGAGCGAACTCGGCGCGTACCTCAATGCCTTCGCGGCGAAGTGCAAGGAGGTGCTGGCGGACGGCTGAAGCGATCGGCGCCCTTTACAACTTTCCATAGACCCGCCCGGCGACCGCCTTCAGGCGTTCGACCGAGCCGGACTCCGGATGCGGCTTGACCGGTGCGAACAGGATCGAAGCCTGCCTGCCCTTCTTCCAGACGAAGATGTTGACGGCGTTGCCGTTGCCCTTGGTGCAGGAATGCTCGCCGAAGGCTTCGCTGCCAAGCTCGGGAATCGCCACGTGCGTGCAGGGGCCTGCGCGCTTCATCATGCCGGCGGCGGTGTCGCGCGAGGTCGCGATCACCGCGACGGTCATGGTATTGGCCTCGCGGTCGAACATCATGCAGCTGCCTGCGCCGGTGCTCTGCACCGTCAGCGTGCCCGCATCGAGGAAGCCGTCGGCATCGGCGGCCGTGAGCCACTCGCAATTGCCGAAGCGCTCGCTGCTCTTGCTCACGCTTCCGATGGCAATGCGCGCGGCTTCGCTGAGCGGTCCGAGCAGCGCATCGTCGGCACGCCGGCCGATCGGATAGACGGTAAGCTGGAGAATGTAGTCGCCCGACAAGGCGACGACCGAGGCCTCCTGGCGCTCCGCGCCGGCGGCGCTCGTTCCGCCCCGGCCTTCGTCGCCGATTCCGGCCACTGCGCTCAGCTTCATGCGCTCGCCCAGCGTCTTGACGAAGGTCGCGTACAATTCCCTGGCGCGGTCCTTGTCGGGATTGCGGAACACGGAGAGCATCATCGTGTCGCCGCGCCCGGCCTGGTAGATGCAGCCTCGGCCGTCCTGATTGGAGATCAGCGACCATTTGAGCGCCGGCATCGCGCGGGCGAGCTCCTGGGCGCTGATGAACGGACAGGTTTCCGCCGCGGCGGCGGGAAGCACCGGAGCGGCTGCGATGGCAAGGAATAAAACGAGGCGGGAGAATAGATGATCGATAATGCGCATCGGACGAACTTACCATCGAAACGGCGCGCCCGACGAGATGAACCTGAGAACTGCTATCTCGCTGAATTCAAGCTACGGGAATCCTATCACGCAGCCCCCGGTGCCTTCGCCACCGTCAGGTCATTCAGGAACTGCTCCATGAGCGGCTTGTTGCCAAACCGGCGATAAGAACGCTCTGCCTCCAACGAAAATGTCGGTTGGGCGGTTACCAGGTTTGCCATCGTCAGCTGCGCCGCTTCTACATCACCGCGCCGCCCTTGCAGCGCAGCCTGGATCAGCAGGCAGTTGGCATCGCGCGGCGCCCTTACAAGGCATTCGGAAATCACGCTAGCCGACTCGTCGCGACGGTCCGCGGCGTAAAGAGCCTGGCCATGCACATAGGCGTAATATTCCGGCGCCATGGGATGAAGGCGACGTGCCCGCTCGGCATTGGCAACGGCGTCCGCGTAGTCCCCGAAACGGACTTGCGCTTTGGCCAAAGCCATCATGCTATCGGGGTCATTGGGATTCAGTTCGACGGCGCGCTTGGCGGCCTGCAAGCCGCCCGCATAATCGCCCTGCACCGCCAGTCCGAAGCTGATCACCTGATAGCCGAGCGAGAGATTGGGATCGAGGCGCACAGCCTGGCGCGCTTCGCTGAGACCTAATTCCAGCTCATGCGCTGTCGCCCGACCATTCGACCTCTTGGCCACATCCGCGATGTAAGTGAGAGCCAAGCCCGCACGGGCGGCGGCATAGGCCGGGTCCATTTCCAGCGCGCGCTGATATAGGCCGCGTGCCTCCATCAATGCTTCCGCATCCTGGACGCCGTGCCGGTAGCGATGACGGGCCCGCAGGAGAAGATCGTAGGCCTGAAGGTTGTCGGTCGGACGTTGCGCGGCAGCGATGGCTTCACTTCGGACGATATACGGCGCGAGCTGGGCGACGATTTCCGTGGTCAGCTCGCTTTGTACGGTGAAGACGTCGGCAACCTGCCTGTCGAAACTGCGCGACCAAAGGTGCGCGCCCGATTTCACGTCGATCAGCTGCGCCGAGACGCGAAGCCGGTCCCCTCGCGGCGCGCGCTGCCTTCCACCACGTAGGAAACGCCCAGCTTTGCCCCGAGCCTGCGCATATCGCTTTCTTGCCCGCGCACGGCAAAGGTGGAATCGCGCGCGATGATCTGAAGCTCGGAATTCCTTGCAAGCGCCGTGGTCACATCCTCGGTCAGCCCGTCTGCAAAGTACGACTGGTCTCCGCCCATGGTCGCAAAAGGCATGACCGCGATTGACGGGCGCGGGTCGGCACGGGTCTGGTCGAAAGATAGCGCGGCCGGGAGCCGGCTGACCATCGCCGCCAGGGACAGCGGTTGGATCTGGGTGCCGATTAGGACGAGGGCTATTGCGGCAACGCCATACGACCAGCGCGCAGCGGTACCGCGTAGAACGCGCGGGACTTTTCGCCAGCGAGCCCACGGGGATTGCGCGCGCCGGACACGGTAGACATTGAGACGTTCGGGAATGTTTTTGGCGCGCCTGCGGCCCACACGCGCGAACACCTCGCCGCGATTGCGGTCTGCGGCCATGACGACAGCGCCGCTGACGAAGATGCTGCCGGGATCGGCCATCGCCTCAAGCCGTGTGGCGACATTGACGCCGTCGCCGTACATATCGCCATTATCCTCAATGACATCACCGAGGTTAATGCCTATCCGCAGCTCGAACGGAGCGTTGTCGAATCCTTGCTGAATGGCAGAGCCTGCATCGACGGCTTCGTTGACGCTTGGAAACATCGCCAGAAAGCCATCCCCGGTCATCTTGAAGATGCGTCCACCATGCTGCGCGACCGTGGGTTCGATCAGATTGTCGAACACCGTGCGCAGCTCTTTGTAGGTGGAGGCCTCGTTCTCGGCCATCATCAGGCTGTAGCTGACGATGTCGGCGGCCATGATCGCGGCGAGCTTGCGTTCCATCAACGGTTTCCCTGTACAGGGGCCAGGCCAGGCACAAGGCCAGGCACAAGTGGCATTGCGGACATTCGACGCCAGCTTGAAACTAAGCCTTCCACCCCACATGCGGTTATCAACACAGCTCATATGTGCGTGAGCAATGAGACCCGTCCGACGGCGTGCAGGCAGCGGCACGCCGCAGACGGTTGACCCCGGGTTTCCGATATGGCGGAGAAGGTGAGCGGCGGGAACTCGTGGCGACGGCGAGGCCGGCGCCGGGTCAGCGCGCCGTCGTCACTGCCCGTTATATTCGGCCCAGCAATCCGCCGTCTCATAAACGCGGACCGCCCACAGCTGCGGCAGGCTCGGCTTCAGCCGGTCCCAAATCCATATCGCGATATTCTCGGCGGTCGGGTTCTCCAGCCCTTTGACCTCGTTCAGGCAGTGATGATCCAGCGCGGCCATGATGTCGGCGAAGCATTTCTCGATGTCGAAGAAATCGGCGACGAAGCCGGTATGCGGATCGACCGGTCCGTCCAATTGGACCTCGACCCGGTAGGAATGTCCATGCAGCCGGCGGCATCGATGGGTCTCGGGCACGTTCGGCAGCCGATGCGCCGCCTCGAACTTGAACGCCTGCGATATCCTCATTCCGCTCCTCACACGGCGAAGCCATCCGGTCTCGGCCCGTCTGGCGACCAGATGCTGCTTTGTCCTGACCTTCGTCGAAGAATGGCGCGCCCGGAACGATTCGAACGTCCGACCCTCAGATTCGTAGTCTGATGCTCTATCCAGCTGAGCTACGGGCGCGTGTTTCGCAAACAGCGCGGGCATAGCCCGCGACGCAGCCTCGGCGGAGCCGGAGGGGGTGCGAAAGAGCGCTCTGACTAACCGCTCTTGTCCCGATTGGCAAGATCCGGGATCGGGAGATTTTGCAGGGAAATGACGGTTTGAACGTCATTCCGGGGCGATGCGCAGCATCGAACCCGGAATCTGGCGCCAAACCTCGGGATTCCGGGTTCTCGCTGCGCGAGCCCCGGAATGACGGGAGGCTGTCGGCCACTGGCCGACTTACGCCCGCTGCCGCTCGTTCCGAATCGAGAGCAGCTCCACGGGGCGGTCGGGAATGACGATGCGGAAGGTGGCGCCGATGGTGCCCTCGACGAGGTGGATGTCGCCGCCATGGGCGCGGACCAGCTCGGCGGCGATGGCGAGGCCCAGCCCGCTGCCGCCGGGGCGCCCGGAGGTCTGGAACGCCTCGAACAGGTGCTCCCTGGTCTTCTGCGGCACGCCGGGACCGGTGTCGGAGACCTCGATGATCGCCACCGCGCCTTCGCGCTTTCCGGTGATCCGGATCTGCTGCGGGCCGCCGTCGCCGGAGGAATGACTCTCCAGCGCCTGGGCGGCGTTGCGGACGAGGTTGAGCAGCACCCGGAACAGCTGGTCGGGATCGGCGTCGACCGCCAGCCCGCGCTCGATCGCGGCAACCCAGGCGATCGAGGCGTCCGAGGCAAGGCCTGCGGTCTCGCGCACCTCCAGCACGACCGGCTCGATCAGGATCATGCGGCGGTCGGGCGCAGCCTCCTGGGCGCGGCCGTAGGACAGCGTGGACTGGCAGAAGGCGATGGCGCGCTCGAGCGAGCGCACCAGCTTGGGCGCAAAGCGCTGCACCCGCGGATCCGGCACGCTGGCGAGCTGATCCGACAGCAGCTGGGCCGAAGCCAGCAGATTGCGCAGATCGTGGTTGATCTTGGACACGGCGAGGCCGAGGGCGGCGAGCCGGCTCTTCTGATGCAGCATCGACATCAGATCGCGCTGCATGTCCGACAATTCACGCTCTGCGACCCCGATCTCGTCGCTGCGTTGGCTCGGCACGATGATTCCCGCCGAGCTTTCGGGATTCTCGTGGAAACCGACCAGGCTCGCGGTCAGCCGACGCATCGGGCGCACGAAGAGATAATGAAGCGCGAGATAGACGAGGCCGGCGGTCAGCGCCGCGATGATCAGCGCGACCACCACGAGGTTGCGGGAGAAACGGTACATCTGCTGCCGCAGCGGCAGCTCATCGGTGACGATCTCCATGAACTGGGCCGTGCCGACGCCTGGCCCGACGATCCGGATGGCCTGGTTGCCAGTCTCCAGCATCATCCGGAACGAGCCGGTGATCGCCTCCCACGCCGTCATGTCGCGCAGGTCGATGTCATGCTCGATGGTGGCTGGAATGTTGTCGCTGGCGAGCAGCCGGCGCTGCTGGCCCATCTTGATGGCAACCGCGCGGGCATTGATGCTCTTGAGGATCTGGCGGGACAGCGAATCGGGAACCATGCCGAGCGGCGCCGCATCCAGCACCAGCGCCGCCGTGTTCGCCGCCGCGACGCGGTCGTTCAGCCGGTTGACCCAGAAATTGGCAATGGCGGGCACATAGAGCAGGACGGCCGCGATCATCACCAGGGGCACGGTCAGCAGCAGCAACTTGCCCGACAGCCCGAGCCCGCCGCGGGCGCGCATCACCGGCTGGTCCGGCTGATCCTGATCCTGGATCGGCTGGCGGTCTGTCGCTGCCACGAAATTCGCCCTCGCTGCCTGGCGGGTGAAGGATTGGCGGTAGAAGGATGCGACCCGGGCCCGGTTCGGTCAAAATTACAGATCGCTAATCTGCCGAGGTGGGATGTAAGCGCTGATATCGCGAGTCGCCACCTCAAGGGTTAAAAACCCCGCACAAACAGCGATATTCACGGAAATCGCGCGCTTGTGCGGCGTTGACGAAAAACAAGGCGCTCGCTTATAAGCCGCGCGAATTGTCCGCGATGACCCGGTGCGACGCCGGGAGCGGCTCTCTTGGGGCCGGAAAAGGGCCCGTTTTGGGCCGCATCTTCCGGACTTTACCATCAATTCTACAGGCAAATTGCCCGGTCAGCGGAGAAAAACCCGTGAAGCGGACTTATCAACCCAGCAAACTGGTGCGCAAGCGCCGTCACGGTTTCCGTGCCCGTCTCGCCACTGCCGGCGGCCGCAAGGTTCTCGCCGCCCGCCGCGCGCGCGGTCGCAAGCGTCTGAGCGCCTGAGCCAGACCCCCTTTTTGGGATTTCATCATGGATCGGCTGAGGCAGCGGGCGGATTTCCTCGCCGTTGCCAATGGCGCGCGGGTGAACAGTCCTGCGTTCGTCCTGCAAAGCCGTCCCCGCGATGACGGCGGCCCGGTCCGGATCGGCTTCACCGTCACCAAAAAGAACGGCAACGCCCCCGAGCGCAATCGCATCCGGCGCCGGCTTCGCGAATTGGTGAAGCGGCTCGATCCGGTGTCGATGCAGCCCCATCATGATTATGTGCTGGTCGGCCGAAGGGACGCGCTCTCGCGCCCCTTCGCCACCATGCTCGACGATCTGCGCATAGCGTTCACGAAGCCCGCGCGGCATACGGCCAAAGCGCGCGGCCACAGGCCGGGTCCCGCCGCAGCGACCAGCCGCAAACCAGATTGATGACGAGACAATCGAGATGACCGACAATCGTAACACCATCCTCGCCGTCATTCTGTCCGGCCTGGTGCTGATCGCGTGGCAGTATTTCTACAACGTGCCGCAGATGGAGAAGCAGCGCGCCCAGCAGCAGACGCAGGCCGAGTTGCAGAAGGGCACAACGCCCCAGCCGAGCGCGTCCGCGACGCCAGGTGGCGCGCCGGCGATGCCCGGCAGCGCGCCGCAGCCCGGCGCTGCCCAGCCGTCGACGCCGGCGGTGAACCAGGTACAGCCGATCGTCGCCCGCGAGACCGCCATTGCAGCCAGCCCGCGCGTCAAGATCGAGACGCCGCGGATCGTCGGCAGCATCTCGCTGAAGGGCGGCCGCATCGACGACATCGCGCTGGTGCAATATCGCGAGACGGTCGATCCGAAATCGCCGCCGATCGTCCTCTATTCGCCCTCGGGCACCGCCGAGCCCTATTACGCCGAGTTCGGCTGGGTGGCGGCGACGGGCGTGACGGCAAAGATGCCGGATGCCCAGACCGTCTGGCAGCAGGAGGGCAGCGGCAGCCTGACGCCGTCGACGCCCGTGATCCTGAAATGGGACAATGGCGACGGCCTCACCTTCCGCCGCACCATCGCCGTCGACGACCATTATCTTTTCACCATCAAGGACGAGGTGAACAACGTCGGCAATGCGCCTGTCACGCTCTATCCGTTCGCGCTGATCTCGCGCCACGGCGCGCCGCAGGTTTCCGGCTATTATATCCTGCATGAAGGCCTGATCGGCTATCTCGGCGACGAGAAGCTGAAGGAATATGGCTACAAGCAGGTCGACGAAGCCAAGCAGGTGAATTTCAACAACGTCACCAATGGCTGGCTCGGCATCACCGACAAGTACTGGGCCTCGGCGCTGCTGCCCGACACCAATGCGCGGCTGCAGGCGCGGTTCTCGTCGAACCCCGTCGGCAAGGTTCACACCTATCAGACCGACTATCTGCTCGACCCCGTCACGGTCGCGATCGGCGGCACCGCGACGGCGAACGCGCGGCTGTTCGCGGGCGCCAAGGAAGCCGGCGTGGTCGGCATCAACTTCCCGCTCGCCGGCCATGGCGGCTACAACAAGGAGCTCGGCCTCAACCATTTCGATCTGCTGATCGACTGGGGCTGGTTCCACTTCCTCACCAAGCCGATGTTCCTCGGCCTCGACTTCTTCTTCCGCTTCTTCGGCAATTTCGGCATCTCGATCCTGCTCGTCACCGTGATCGTGAAGCTGTTGTTCTTCCCGCTGGCGAACAAGTCCTACGCCTCGATGGCGAAGATGAAGTCGGTCCAGCCGCAGCTGCTGGCGCTGAAGGAGCGCTACCCCGACGACAAGGTGAAGCAGCAGCAGGAGATGATGGAGATCTACCGCAAGGAGAAGATCAATCCGGTCGCCGGCTGTCTGCCCGTGCTGATCCAGATCCCGGTGTTCTTCGCGCTCTACAAGGTGCTGTTCGTCACCATCGAGATGCGGCACGCGCCGTTCTACGGCTGGATCAAGGACCTCTCGGCGCCGGACCCGACCAACCTGTTCAACCTGTTCGGGCTGATCCCGTTCGATCCGACAACCATTCCCGTGTTCGGCTATTACCTCGCGCTCGGCATCTGGCCGATCATCATGGGCATCACGATGTGGTTCCAGATGAAGCTGAACCCGACGCCGCCGGATCCGACGCAGCAGATCATCTTCAACTGGATGCCGCTGATCTTCACCTTCATGCTGGCGGGCTTCCCCGCGGGCCTCGTGATCTATTGGGCCTGGAACAATCTGCTCTCGGTGGTCCAGCAGAGCTACATCATGCGCCGCAACGGCGTGAAGGTGGAGCTGTTCGACAATCTCAAGGCGACGTTCGCGCGGAAGGCGACGTAGGTCTCTCTCACTTTGTCATTCCGGGATGGTGCGAAGCACCAGACCCGGATCTCGAGATTCCGGGTCTGGTGCTTCGCATCGCCCGGAATGACAGTGCAACAAAAGAGTCTTCGCATGACCGACGACAAAGATGCGAAGCTGATCGAGGCCGGGCGCAAGCTGTTCGCGCGCGACTGGCAGTTCATCTGGGCTTCGCCCTCGATCCAGACGCTGCCGCCGATGGCCGGGCTGGAGGTCGCCTTTGCCGGCCGCTCCAATGTGGGCAAGTCGAGCCTGATCAATGCGCTCACGGGGCGCAACGCGCTGGCGCGCACCTCGCATACGCCGGGCCGCACCCAGGAGCTGATCTTCTTCGAGGTCCCGGGCAAGACCGACCTGCGTCTCGTCGACATGCCCGGCTACGGCTATGCCAAGGCGCCGAAGAGCCAGGTCGCGTCCTGGACCGAGCTGATCCACAAATTCCTGCTCGGACGCGCCAGCCTCGCTCGCGTCTACGTGCTGATCGACGCACGCCATGGACTGAAGGACGTCGATCTCGAAGTGCTGGACACGCTCGACCGCTCCGCCGTCAGCTACCAGGTCGTGCTGACCAAGGCCGATCAGGTGAAGGCGTCCGAGCTGCAGGCGCGCATCGCCGAGACCGAGGCTGCGCTGGCCAAGCATCCGGCCGCGTTCCCGAACGTGCTCGCGACATCGTCGCGCAGCTCGACCGGCATGGAGAGCCTGCGCGCCGCGATGGCGAAGCTCTTGGAAGAGCGGAGCAAGTAATGCCGGCCCATCGCCTCCTGATCGGGCTTGCCGGATTGATGGGCGCCGCCGGCGTCGCGCTGGCCGCGGCCTCCGCGCACGGCGCGGATGCGAGCCGGCTTGCCACGGCGAGCGCCATGCTGCTGTTTCACGCAACGGCCATCCTTGCGACCACAGCGCTGCTCGCGCGCGGCCTTCTGCATGGCGGAATTGGCCTCGTCGCCGCATTCGGCCTCGTGAGTGGCGCCGCGTTGTTCGCGGGCGACCTCACCTTGCGGCAATATGCGGGACACTCGCTGTTTCCGATGGCAGCACCGACCGGCGGAACGGTGATGATCGCGGGCTGGCTGGCGGTGAGTGTGGCGGCGGTGGCCGCGAGGAAGTGACGCTCCCTCTTACCCTCCCTGGAGGGGTCCGGGACGAGCGTAGCTCGCCCGTGGGTCGCTACGTATGAGCGAAGCGAGATGCGTAGCGGGGTGGGGTGAAGATCTCTCCCCATCCAACAGTGTTCGTGTGGAAAGATCACCCCACCCCGCTCGCGCTACGCGCGATCGACCCTCCCCTCCAGGGAGGGTAAAAAGGAACGCCACACTTTGCGCCGCGCCCGCCAATCGGATAGAACGCGCACCGACCGTCCCGCCAGCGAGACCGCGACATGACCGACATCTCCCCGCTCGACCAGGCCCGCATCCTGTCCGAAGCGCTGCCGCACATGCAGCAATATGACGAGGAAACCATCGTCATCAAATATGGCGGCCACGCCATGGGCGACGAGGAGACCGCGAAGAACTTTGCCCGCGACATCGTGCTGCTCGAACAGACTGCGATCAATCCCGTCGTGGTGCATGGCGGCGGGCCGCAGATCGCGACCATGCTGAAGCGCCTCGGCATTCAGTCGGAATTCGCGGCCGGGCTGCGCATCACCGATGCCGCGACCATCGAGATCGTCGAGATGGTGCTCGCCGGCTCCGTCAACAAGCAGATCGTCGGCTACATCAACGAGGCCGGCGGCAAGGCCGTCGGGCTGTCGGGCAAGGACGGCAACATGGTGAAGGCGTCGAAGACGACGCGCACCATCGTCGACCCGGGCTCCAACATCGAGAAGGCGATCGATCTCGGCTTCGTCGGCGACCCCGAGAAGGTCGATCTTACGCTGCTCAACCAGCTGATCGGCTACGAGCTGATCCCGGTGCTGGCGCCGCTCGCGACCTCCAAGGACGGCCAGACGCTGAACGTCAACGCCGACACCTTTGCCGGTGCGGTCGCCGGCGCGCTGAAGGCCAAGCGCCTGTTGCTGCTCACCGACGTGCCGGGTGTGCTCGACAAATCGAAGAAGCTGATCCCGCAATTGTCCGTCAAGGATGCGCGCAAGCTGATCGCCGACGGCACCATTTCCGGCGGCATGATCCCGAAGGTAGAGACCTGCATCTACGCACTGGAGCAGGGCGTCGAAGGCGTCGTCATCATCGACGGCAAGATGCAGCACGCGGTGCTGCTCGAGCTGTTCACCAACCAGGGCACGGGAACGCTGATCCACAAGTGAGAGACGAGAACACGAGAGACGCCGTCATGGCCGGGCTTGTCCCGGCCATCTACGATCTTTCGTCCGGAGCCAAGAACGTGGATGCCCGGGACAAGCCCGGGCATGACGAGCGGAGAGTTCAGCGCCCGCGCTGCCGCTCCCGCCTCACCCGCTTTCTGATGACGCTGCCGGCCGCGACCGTCTCGTTTTTCTTCTCCTCCGCCCCCGCCTTCGCCGACCTCAAGATCTGCAACCGCATGTCCTATGTGGTCGAGGCCGCGATCGGCATCGACGACAAGGCGGCGACCGCGACGCGCGGCTGGTTCAGGATCGATCCCGCCACCTGCCGCGTGGTGGTGCAGGGCACGCTGACCGCCGACCGCATCTTGCTCCACGCGCGCGCGCTCGGCGTCTATGGCGCCTCCCCGATCCCGCAGAGCGGTCGCGACATGCTCTGCGTCGCCCAGGACAATTTCGTCATCGCGGCGGCCCGGCAATGCCGCACCGGCCAGGCCCAGGCCGCCTTCACGCAAGTGACGCCGACGCAAGGCGCGGACGGCAACCTCATTGCCTACCTCGCCGAGGATTCCGAGTATGACGACGAGCAGGCACGGCTTGCCGGCATCCAGCGGCTTCTGGTGATCGCAGGCTATGACGCCGCGCCGATCGATGGCGTCGACGGACCGAAGACACAGGCCGCGCTGGCCGCGTTCCTGAAGAGCCGCGGCCTGTCGTCGGACATCGTAGGCTCGCCAAGCTTCTTCAAGACCATGGTCGATGCGGTGCAGACGCCGTCTGCGACCGGCCTTACCTGGTGCAACGATACGCCGCACAAGGTGATGGCGGCGATCGCGACCGACGACGGCAAGTCCGTGACCAGCCGCGGCTGGTATCGCATCGATCCCAAGACCTGCCTGCATCCTGACGTGACCGGCCAGCCGAAGCAGATCTTCAGCTTCGCGGAGGCCGTCGACGCCGACAACCGCACCGTCAAGCTGAAGGACAGACCGCTGAACTGGGGCGGCGACAGGCAGCTGTGCACGCGCGAGACCAAGTTCGAGACCAATGAGCAGACCGATTGCGGCGCGCGCGGATTTTCGGCAACGGGCTTTGGCGCGGTTGACATGTCGAGCGGCGGCAAGACGCTGCGCTTCGCCGTACCGTGATGGTGATGTGATGAGGGTAGCGCCACAAACTCCGCCGTCGTCCCCGCGAAGGCGGGGACCCATAACCACAGGGCGTTGTTTGAGGCGAACGCATCACTCCGAGCCTTCGCCAAACTTCTCCCTGTGGTTATGGGTCCCGGATCGGCGCGCGCTTGAGGCGTGCTTGTCCGGGACGACGAACTGAGAACGTTGACATGACCTCTCCCCGCACCTTCGACCACGTCGACACCTGGGTGTTCGACCTCGACAACACGCTCTATCCGCATCACGTCAATCTGTGGCAGCAGGTCGATGCGCGGATCGGGGAGTTCGTGTGCAACTGGCTGAATGTCGGCCCGGAAGAAGCACGCAACATCCAGAAGGATTATTACCGGCGCTTCGGCACCACCATGCGCGGCATGATGACCCTGCATGGCGTTTCCGCCGACGACTATCTCGCCTACGTCCACAAGATCGACCACTCGCCGCTGGAGCCTAACCCCGCGCTCGGCGAAGCCATCGCAAGATTGTCCGGGCGCAAGCTGATCCTGACCAACGGCTCGGTCGACCATGTCGATGCGGTGCTGGCGCGACTCGGCTTCGCCAGCCATTTCGACGGCGTGTTCGACATCATCGCCGCCGAATTCGAGCCGAAGCCGGCGGCGCAGACGTATCGGAAATTCCTCTCCGACCATTCGGTCGATCCGACCCGCGCCGCCATGTTCGAGGACCTCGCCCGCAACCTCACCGTGCCGCATGCGCTCGGCATGACCACGGTGCTGGTGGTGCCGGACGGCACGAAAGAGGTGGTGCGCGAGGACTGGGAACTGGAGGGGCGGGACGCCGCCCATGTCGACCACGTCACGGATGATCTGGCGGGGTTCTTGGCGGGACTGTCGCGGTGATTTCGTAGCCCTGATGACGCTGCGCTCCATCCGGGCTACGGGTCTTCACGGGTGATGACACAGAACGCAGCCTTGACTCCACCCCTGCAAATCCCGAAAAAGCGCTCCAATTCACACGAAACCACGCCTTCCCCAGAGGAAATCCCGATGTCCCTTGCAGCCCTCGAATCCACCATCAACAGCGCCTTCGACGCGCGCGAGACCATCTCGACCTCGACCAAGGGCGAGGTGCGCGAAGCCGTGGATCAGGCGCTGGAGACCTTGGACAAGGGCGAGGCGCGCGTTGCCGAGCGCGGCGCCGACGGCAAGTGGAAGGTCAATCAATGGCTGAAGAAGGCGGTGCTGCTCTCGTTCCGCCTCAACGACATGGGCGTCATTCCGGGCGGTCCCGGCAAGGCGACCTGGTGGGACAAGGTGCCATCGAAGTTCGAGGGCTGGGGCGAGAACCGTTTTCGCGATGCCGGTTTTCGCGCGGTGCCCGGCGCCGTGGTGCGCCGCTCGGCCTTCATCGCCAAGAACGTCGTCCTGATGCCGTCCTTCGTCAATCTCGGCGCCTATGTCGATGAGAGCACCATGGTCGACACCTGGGCCACCGTCGGCTCCTGCGCGCAGATCGGCAAGCGCGTGCACATCTCCGGCGGCGCCGGCATCGGCGGCGTGCTCGAGCCGCTGCAGGCCGAGCCCGTGATCATCGAGGACGATTGCTTCATCGGCGCGCGCAGCGAGGTCGCCGAAGGCGTGATCGTGCGCAAGGGCGCGGTGCTGTCGATGGGCGTGTTCCTGGGCGCCTCGACCAAGATCGTCGACCGCGAGACCGGCGAGGTCTTCATGGGCGAAGTCCCCGAATATTCGGTGGTGGTGCCCGGCGCGCTGCCCGGCAAGCCGATGAAGAACGGCCAGATCGGCCCCAGCACCGCCTGCGCCGTCATCGTCAAGCGCGTCGACGAGCGCACGCGCTCCAAGACCAGCATCAACGAGTTGCTGCGGGATTGATGCAAGGCGAGTAGCGAATGGCCAGTGGCGAATAGGACGCGCACCCTACTCGCGATTGGCCATTCACCATTCGCTGCCAGGATCGAACCCACTCTGCCTCCATCGCGACCAATTTCCGGGCGGCCCCGTTCCGCCCGGAGCCGTTCGCATGCGCTGGACCTGGTACCTCTTCCGCTTCGATGGCCGCATGAGCCGCGCCGGGTTCTGGTGCAGCCTGATCTTGGCCCTGTGCGGCATGATCCTGCTGGTCTTGCTCTGCCTGAGCGTCCTGTCCGCCCTCGGCAGCGAGGTCAAATCCTTCAATCTGAATGCTGAGGACGTCTTCAAGATCATCGATCCCGCGGCCTATCGATGGTCGCTGCTGGACAATTTGCCGCTGCTGCTGCTCAAGCTGGCCGCAACCGCATTGATGCTCTGGATCGATCTCGCGATCATGGTGAAGCGCCTGCATGACCGCGACAAGAGCGCGTGGTGGCTGCTTGCCTATTTCGTGCTGCCGGGCCTCTATAAGCAGTTCGAGGACCGCCTCCCGGACAGCTATTGGATGCTGCCGCTCGGGCTCGCGAGCGTCATCCTCCCCCTCGCCGCCTTTATCGAGACCGGCTTCCTACGCGGCACCGTTGGGCCCAATCGGTTCGGTCCTGATCCGGTAGCCGATGGCGATTCGACGTCCGCCGCGTCTCCTGCGAAACGCTGGGACCAGAGCCGGGAGATCGAATTTGTCCCGCCCCGTGCTAGCCCACCCGGCGGGATGCATGTTAAGCGGGACGCATGACCGATGCTCTCTCCATTGCCCGCGACCTGATCCGTTGCCCCTCAGTCACCCCGGCCGATGCCGGAGCGCTCGGGGTGCTCGAAAAAATCCTCTCCGCTGCCGGCTTCACCTGTCACCGCGTGACGTTCAGCGAGGAAGGCACCGCCGACGTCGACAATCTCTACGCTCGGATCGGCACCGATGGTCCGCACATCACCTTCGCAGGCCACACCGACGTGGTGCCGCCCGGGGACGAGAGCGCCTGGAGCGTCGGCGCGTTCTCGGGCGAGGTGAAGGACGGCGTGCTGCACGGCCGCGGCGCGGTCGACATGAAGGGCGGCATCGCCTGCTCGGTCGCCGCGGTGCTGGAGCATCTCGCCGCCAACGGCGGCAAGCCGCGCGAGGACGGTGCGGGCTCGATCTCGTTCCTGATCACGGGCGACGAGGAAGACGTCTCCATCAACGGCACCATCAAGCTGCTCAAATGGGCCGCCGAGCGCGGCGAAAAATTCGACCATTGCGTGCTCGGCGAGCCTTCCAACGTCGAGACGCTCGGCGACACTATCAAGATCGGCCGGCGCGGCTCGCAATCCGGCACGCTCGTCGTCGACGGCGTGCAGGGCCACGTCGCCTATCCGCACCGCGCCGCCAATCCGGTGCCTGACATTTCGCGGCTGATCGTGGCGATCTCCGACGAGCCGCTCGACCATGGCAGTGCGCAATTCCAGGCCTCCAATCTCGAATTCGTCTCGGTCGACGTCGGCAACAAGGCCTTCAACGTCATCCCCGGCGAGGCCCGCGCCAAGTTCAACATCCGCTATAACGACAACCACACCCAGGCGAGCTTGCGCGAGCTGGTCGAGACGCGTCTCGCCAAAGCCTGCGGCAACCGCATCAAGGCCCGCATCGTCTGGGAGCCCTCGAACTCGAACGTGTTCGTGACCAAGCCGGGGCCGTTCACCGATCTCGCGGTCTCTGCGATTGAGGAGGTGACGGGGCGCAAGCCCGAGCTGTCGACCTCAGGCGGCACCTCGGACGCGCGGTTCATCTCCGGCTATTGCCCGGTGATCGAGTTCGGACTGGTCGGCCAGACCATGCACCAGGTCGACGAGCGCGTGCCGGTTGCCGATCTGGAGAAGCTGACGCGGGTGTATCGCGGGATTTTGGCGCGGTATTTTGGGTAGGGTATTGCTGCCGCTCAACTCTCCGTTGTCATCGCCCGCGAAGGCGGGCGATCCAGTATTCCACCAGCGTCAGTGATTTGAACCGAGAGGCCGCGGCGTACTGGATGCCCCGCCTTCGCGGGGCATGACGGCGGTGGGTGTGGCGAGAACGCAAACGACCAAGGCGCGCACTCAATAATCCACCTTCATCAGATACAGTCCCTCCGGCGGCGCGACGATGCCGCAGGCGGCGCGGTTGCGGGCGGCGAGGGCTGCGGAGAGATCGTCGGCAGTCCAGCGGCCCTCGCCGACCCACACCAGCGATCCCACCATCGAGCGGACTTGGCTGTGCAGGAACGAGCGCGCCGAGGTGAGAATCGTGATCTCGCGGCCGTCGCGCGTGACGTCGAGTTGGTCGAGCGTCTTCTCCGGCGACTTGGCCTGGCACTCGGTATCGCGAAAGGTGGTGAAATCATGCTTGCCGAGCAGGCGCTGGGCTGCCGCATGCATCGCCTCGGCATCGAGCTTGCGCGGCACGCGCCAGGCGTGGCCGGCATCGAGCGCGAGATTGGCGCGGGTGTTGATGACGCGATAGCGGTAGTGCCGCTTCACCGCCGAGAAGCGTGCCTCGAAGTCGTCGGGCACGATCTCGGCCTCCAGCACCGCGATCGGATGCGGGCGCAGATGCGCGTTGAGCCCGTCGCGAAAACGGCCCGGCGGAAACTGCTTGTCGACGTCGACATGCGCGACCTGGCCGCGCGCATGCACGCCGGCATCGGTGCGGCCGGCGCCATGCACCCGCAGATCCGCTCCCGTCATCGCCTTCACCGCAGCCTGCAGCGCGCCCTGGACCGACGGCAGCGTGTCCTGCACCTGCCAGCCGAAGAACGGCGCGCCGTCATATTCGATGGTGAGCTTGTAGCGGGGCATCGATCCGACTTGATCCGGTGTCATTGCCGGGCCTGCCCCGGCAATCCATCGCCTGGAGACAGTCTTGTTGGAAGATGGATACGCGGGTCAAGCCCGCGTATGACGGTTGGTTAGCTGAATTTGGCTCCCGCCTTCAACGGCGCGCCGCGCAGAAAGTCCGCGGCCTGCATCCGGCCCTTGCCCTCGCGCTGGAGCTCGACGATGCGGATCGCGCCCTCGCCGCAGGCGATGGTGAGTTGATCGTCGAGCACCGCGCCCGGCTCGCCCGCGCCTTGCGCCAGCTGACAGCGCAGGATCTTGACGCGCGCGTTCTCCAGCTCGGCCCAGGCGCCGGGAAACGGCGACAGGCCGTGGATGTGGCGCAGCACCTCGCGCGCCGGCTTGCGCCAGTCGATCCGCGCCTCGGCCTTGTCGATCTTGGCGGCATAGGTGACGCCGTCCTCGCTCTGCTTCCTGAGCTGGAGCCCGCCGCGATCGAGCGCGGCCATCGCCCGTACCATCAGATCGGCACCGAGACGCGAGAGCCGATCGTGGAGCTCCGCCGCCGTCATGTTGTCCGTGATCGCGAGCCGCTCGGCCATGGCGACGTCGCCGGTATCGAGACCGACATCCATCTTCATCACCATGACGCCGCTCTCGGCATCGCCGGCCATGATCGCGCGGTTGATCGGAGCCGCGCCGCGCCAGCGCGGCAGCAGCGAGGCATGCAGATTGTAGCAGCCGAGTTTTGGCGCATTGAGGATCGCCTGCGGCAGGATCATGCCGTAGGCGACCACGACGGCGGCATCGGCCTCGAACGCACGAAATTCATCGAGCGCCTCCTGGGTCTTCAGCGTCTTCGGCGTCAGCACGGGCACCCCGAGCTTTCGCGCAGCCTCCTCGACCGGGGTTGGCTGCAATTGCAGCCCGCGCCGCCCGCCCGGCTTCGGCGCACGGGTGTAGACCGCCACGATCTCGTGGCCATGCGCGACCAGCTCGAGCAGCGTCGGCACGGAGAAATCGGGCGTGCCCATGAAGATCAGGCGGAGGGGCATGGGAAGAACCTGCGAGAGACGCTATTCACTGACGGTCATTCCGGGGCGGCTCGAAGAGCCGAACCCGGAATCTCGAGATTCCGGGTTCGATGCTGCGCATCGCCCTGGAATGACGGATTACTCCGCCCGCTTGGCGGCCTTCTCGAACTTCTTCAACACGCGGTCGCGCTTGAGCTTCGACAGATAGTCGATGAACAGCACGCCGTTGAGATGGTCGATCTCGTGCTGGATGCAGGTGGCATAGAGGCCTTCGGCGTCCTCCTCGTGCACCTTGCCGTCGAGATCGGTGAAGCGCACGCGCACCTTCGCCGGGCGCTCGACCTCCTCGTAATATTCGGGGATCGACAGGCAGCCTTCCTCGTAAACCGACAGCTCTTCCGAAGAGGCGATGATCTCGGGGTTGATGAAGACGCGCGGCAGCGGCTTGGTCTCGCCGTTCTCGTCGCGCTTGGCGAGGTCCATGGTGATCAGCCGCAGCGGCTGCGCGACCTGGATCGCGGCGAGGCCGATGCCGGGCGCGTCGTACATGGTCTCGAACATGTCGTCGGCAAGCTTGCGGATCTCCGAGGTGACCTTCTCGATCGGCTTGGAGACCAGGCGCAGCTGCTTGTCGGGCAGGATGATGATTTCTCTGAGGGCCATGGCCGCGATTTAAGCCCCATGCCCGATGCGGTCAATGCAGCCCGGAACCCTGTTAACTCCTCGCTAACCATAAAACTTCAGGTTTCGTTAACCATAAAAATTAACGGAGCATTTACCATAAATGTTCGCTATTCGTTCGTATGCCCAGGCGAATCGGCTAGAAGGGTCGGCATGAACGACATCATCTTCATGCTCGGCGACTGGCCGGTGCGCGTCGTGGACGCGCTGATCGGCTTCGGCGCCCTGGTTCTCATCCTGCTGGTGGTGATTGCGGTCGTAATCGCGCGGTCCGGACGGCGCGGCGCGGAACTCGCGATGGCGCACGCGATCCGGGCCGACGAGCTCGAGGAGCGCCTGAGCGAGGTGCTGCGGGCCCAGAGCGAATCCTCCGGCCGGGTCGACGCCATGACCCAGGCGCTCGCCGGCCGCCAGGCCGAGATGGCGCGGGCCGTCAACGAGCGACTGGATTCGGTGACCCATCGCGTCGGCCAGTCCATGGAACATTCGACCCGCAACACCATGGAGAGCCTGCGCGCGCTGCACGAGCGGCTCGGCATCATCGACAGCGCGCACAAGAACCTCACCGACCTCACCACCCAGGTGACCACCTTGCGCGACGTGCTCGCCAACAAGCAGTCGCGCGGCGCCTTCGGTCAGGCGCGGATGGAGGCGATCGTCCAGGACGGGCTGCCGAAGGGATCCTACGAGTTCCAGTTCACGCTCTCGACCGGCAAGAGGCCGGACTGCGTCGTGTTCCTGCCCGACCAGCGCCCGCTCTGTATCGACGCCAAGTTTCCGCTGGAGGCGATGACGGCGCTGCACGATGCCCGCACCGACGAGGAGAAGCGCCTCGCCACGCAGCGGCTGCGCGGCGACGTGATGAAGCATGTCAGCGACATCGCCGAAAAATATCTCGTCGCCGGCGAGACCCAGGAGATGGCGCTGATGTTCGTGCCGTCGGAATCGGTCTACGCCGAAATCCACGACGGCTTCGACGACGTGATCCAGAAGGCCTATCGCGCCCGCGTCGTACTGGTGTCGCCCTCGCTTCTGATGCTCGCGATCCAGGTGATGCAGCAGATCATGAAGGACGCGCGCATGCGCGATGCCGCCGACCAGATCCGCACCGAGGTGATCAAGCTTGGCGACGACCTCGGCCGGCTGCGCGACCGCGTGCTGAAGCTGCAGAAGCATTTCGCCGACGTCAACGAGGACGTCCGCCAGGTGCTGATCTCCGCCGACAAGATCGAGAAGCGCGCGGGACGCATCGAGGAGCTCGATTTCAGCAAGAGCGACGCCCCGGAGGGACCGCGGCTGGTGGCGACGGCCGCAGGCGAGCTGTTTCCGCGCAAGCTCCAGGCGGGAGAGTGATTCTAGGTCGTCATGGCCGGGCTTGTCCCGGCCATCCACGGCTTTCCGGCGGCATTAAGAACGTGGATGCCCGGGACAAGCCCGGGCATGACGGACTTTGTGGCAGAGGCAGCGCCGCCAGAATCTGCTAACACGACCCCATGACCGCACCCGACGCGACTTCGCCCGCCGCCGCTCCTGCAACCTCCTGGCGCGACAGCCTTGCCGTCTACCTGCAGCCGCGGGTGCTGATCGTGCTGTTTCTCGGCTTCTCCTCGGGGTTGCCGCTGGCGCTGTCGGGCTCGACGCTGCTGGTGTGGATGGCCGAGGCCGGGGTCGATCTCGGAACGATCGGGCTCTTTGCACTGGTTGGAACGCCGTACACGCTCAAGTTCCTCTGGGCGCCTCTGGTCGATGCCTTGCATGTCCCGTTCTTCACGCGCACCTTTGGCCGCCGGCGTGGATGGCTGGTGTTCTCGCAATTGCTGCTGATCGGCGCGATCCTGCTGCTGGCGCTGACCGATCCGGCGCGCTCGCC
Source organism: Bradyrhizobium dasycarpum (assembly GCF_042019905.1). Lineage (NCBI taxonomy): Bacteria > Pseudomonadati > Pseudomonadota > Alphaproteobacteria > Hyphomicrobiales > Nitrobacteraceae > Bradyrhizobium > Bradyrhizobium dasycarpum. The sequence continues at coordinate 5,510,090 of NZ_CP169574.1, read as the reverse complement.
GCTGTTCGTCGCGTTTGGTGCGCTCTTGGTCGCGACGATGTCCGCGACGCAGGACATCGTGGTCGATGCCTTCCGCGTCGAAAGCCTGCCCGAAAGCGAGCAGGCCGCCGGCATGGCGGCCTATGTCGCGGCCTATCGCATCGGCATGCTGATATCGACCGCGGGCGCCTTGTTCATCGTCACCGGCTTCGAGGCGATCGTCCCTCGTGGCGCCGCCTGGATGTGGGGCTATGTGGTGATGGCGGCGCTGGTGCTGATCGGCACGGCGACGGCGCTGGCCGCCACCGAGCCCGCACAATCCGGGCGCGCCGAAGCCGCCACGCGGGACGAGGACGCACTCACGCGGGTGTTCCATGCCGCGCTGGGCGCGTTCTCGGAATTCCTGCGACGCAAGGAAGCATGGGTCGTGCTCGCCTTCGTCGTGCTGTTCAAGTTTACCGACGCGTTTTCCGGCAACATGACCGTGCCGTTCGTGATCGACATCGGCTTCACGCGGAACGACTATGCCGTGATCGTCAAGGGCGTCGGCATCGTGGCGACCCTGGCCGGCGGTTTTGCCGGAGGCTTCGTGGCCCGGCGCTATTCGCTGGCCACGAGCCTGTGGATCGGCGGCATCGTCCAGGCGATGTCCAACCTGTCATTCTCATGGCTCGCGCTGGTCGGCGTCAATGAATGGGCGCTGACCCTCGCCATCACCTCCGACAATTTCTGCAACGCCATCGGCACCGTGATCTTCGTCGCCTATCTGTCGGCGCTGTGCCAGAACCCGCTGCATACCGCGACCCAGTATGCGCTGCTGACGGCGCTCGCCGCCGTGGGACGCACCTATTTGTCATCGGGTGCGGGCTATCTGGCGAAGGCGACGGGCTGGCCGATGTTCTTCGCGATCTCCGTCCTCGTCGCCATTCCGAGCCTGATGCTGCTGGCTTACTTGCAGAAGCGCGGGCACTTCGAGGCGCTGGGGCCGGTGCGGGTGTAGGCGCCTCTGTCATGCCCCGCGGAGACGGGGCATCCGGTACTCCGAGACAGTCGTGATTGACCGAGAAGCCGCGGCGTCTGGATCGCCCGCCTTCGCGGGCGATGACACCGGAATCGGGGAGACGACTCCAACCCCTACTGCTTCTTGATGATGCTCCACTTCGTGATCACGGCTTCGCTCATCTGGCCGGCATCGCTGGCGCAGGCGATCTCGTCGACCTTGACCGAGATCTCCTTGCCGACGAACGATTTCAGCTGCGTGGCCTGCGCGTCGCTGGAGGTGACGAGCTGGAAGGTCTCGGGGCCGGTTTCGAGATTGCACAGCCCGTTCGGCGCCGGCAGGCGACGCGGCTCGGAGGTGATCTGATACATCGGAACCCGCTTGCCGTTCTTGCCGTCGCGCACCTTCATGGCGTTCAGCTCGCCCGACAGCACGTCGCCATTGTTGATCGGCTTGCCGGGCTTCGACGGCGGCGGGGCCTCGTCACCCGGCTGCGCGGAGATGGCCGGGGTCACCAGCATCGCCATCGTCGCAACCAAAGCCAATCGTGTGGCGAAAAGTTTCGTCATGTCGTCCGTTCCGTGATCTGTGAATGGCTAGAACAGGGTGCGCTGCCGCATCGCTGCCGATAGCGTACCTTCGTCGAGATAATCAAGCTCGCCGCCGACGGGAACTCCATGGGCGAGCCGTGTCACCTTCACATTGGCGTCCTGAAGCAGGTCGGTGATGTAGTGCGCCGTGGTCTGACCGTCCACCGTCGCATTCAGCGCCAGGATGATCTCGTGCACCTGCGAATCATGGGCGCGCGCGACCAGCGCGTCGATGGTCAGATCCTGCGGGCCGACGCCGTCGAGCGGCGACAATGTCGCGCCCAGCACATGATAGCGCCCTTGAGTCGCATTGGCCCGCTCCAGCGCCCAGAGATCGGCGACGTCGGCGACGACGACGATGATGGCGGGATCGCGCTTCGGATCGGTGCAGACGGTGCAGGGATTTTGCGTGTCGATGTTGCCGCAGGTCTTGCAGACCTGGACCTTGTCCAGCGCCACCTGCATGGCGGAGGCCAGCGGCATCATCAACGCTTCGCGTTTCTTGATCAGATGCAGCGCCGCGCGCCGCGCCGAGCGCGGACCGAGGCCCGGCAGCCGTGCGAGCAGCTGGACCAGCCGCTCGATCTCGGGACCTGCAACAGCGCCCATATTACTGGCCGAACAACCCCGGCGGCAGGCCGAGCCCGCCGGTGAGAGCCTGCATCTTCTCCTGCATCGCGGCCTCCGCCTTGCGGCGCGCATCGCCCATGGCGGTGACGAGCAGGTCTTCCAGCACCTCGCGCTCTTCCGGCTTCATCAGCGAGGGATCGATCTTGATGCCCTTCACGTCCATCTTCGCGGTCATGCGCACGGCGACGAGGCCGCCGCCGGAGATGCCCTCGACTTCCACGTTGGCGAGCTGCTCCTGCATCTCCTGCATCTTGGATTGCAGCTGCGCCGCCTGCTTCATCATGCCGAGAAAATCAGCCATCGGTGTCTGTCCTTGAAAAGCTCGGCTCAGAGATCGTCGCCGTCGGAACCGTCGGGCGGATCGTCACTGCCATAGTCGGTGCTTATATCGGATTCCGGCGTCTCGGGGGCAAGCCTGCGGACCTCGACGACCTTGGCGCCGGGGAAACGCGACAGCACCTCCTGCACGCGCGGATCGGCCTCGGCGGTACGCGCATGCTGCTGCTTGGCGGCCTGGTTCACCGAGCGCAGCGTCGGCTGGCCCTGCTCGTTGGAGACGACGATGGTCCAGCGCCGGCCGGTCCACAGCTCGAATTTCTTCGCAAGCTCCGAGATCATGGTCTTGGAGGCGTTGGGCTCGAGCGCGACTTCCAGCCGGCCCTCCTCGAAACGGACGAGCCGCATATCGCCTTCGAGCGCGCCCTTGGTGATGAGATCGCGCTTCTGCCCGGCCAGCGCAACGAGCTGGGTGAAGCTCGTGATGCGCAGTTGCGGCGCTGCCCCTTGCGGATCCGGCGCCGGCGCCGCCATCTGCGGCCGGGCCCCGCCGCCCCCGAACGAAGGCGGCGAGGCGGTCGGCATGCGAACCGGCGCCGCGGACGTCACCGGCGCGGCCGGCGCGCTGCTGCGTGCAGCACTGCCACCGCTCACGACCGGCGAGCCGCCGCCGTTCTGCTCCAGCATCCTGATGGCTTCATCGGGCGTCGGCAGGTCGGCGACATAGGCGATACGCACCAGCACCATCTCTGCGGCCGCCGCGGGCCGTGTTGCGGCCTGCACCTCGGTGATGCCTTTGAGCAGCATCTGCCACATCCGCGACAGCACGCGCATCGAGATCTTCGAGGCGAACTCCCTGGCGCGCACGCGCTCGGTCTCGCCGTAAGCGACGTTGTCGGCGGTCGCCGGCACGATCTTCACGCGGGTGACGAAATTGACGAATTCAGCGAGATCGGAGAGCACGACGATGGGATCGGCGCCGACGTCGTACTGGTCGCGGAACTCCTTGAAGGCAGCCGCGATGTCGCCGCGCGCCAGCGACTCGAACAGGTCGATCACGCGGGTGCGGTCGGCAACGCCCAGCATCTGCCGGACCGCATCGGCCTTCACGGCGCCTGCCGCATGCGCGATCGCCTGGTCGAGCAGCGACAGCGAATCGCGCACGGAGCCTTCGGCGGCGCGGGCGATGATGCCGAGCGCCTCAGGCTCGATCTCGACGTTTTCCTTCGCGGCGATGTTGGCGAGGTGCTTCATCAGCACGTCGGCGTCGACGCGGCGCAGGTCGAAGCGCTGGCAGCGCGACAGCACGGTGACCGGAACCTTGCGGATCTCCGTCGTCGCAAACACGAATTTGGCGTGCTCCGGCGGCTCCTCCAGCGTCTTCAGGAAGGCGTTGAACGCCGCTGTCGACAGCATGTGGACTTCGTCGATGATGTAGACCTTGTAGCGGGCGCTGGCCGGCGCATAGCGCACGCTGTCGTTGATCTGGCGGACGTCGTCGACGCCGGTATGCGAGGCCGCGTCCATCTCCAGCACGTCCATGTGCCGGCTTTCCATGATCGCCTGGCAATGCACGCCCAGGGTCGGCATGTGGATGGTCGGGCCCTTCACCGAACCATCCGGCATCTCGTAGTTGAGTGCGCGGGCCAGGATGCGCGCGGTGGTGGTCTTGCCGACACCGCGGACGCCGGTGAGGATCCAGGCCTGCGGAATCCGCCCGGTCTCGAACGCATTGGAGACGGTGCGGACCACGGCCTCCTGGCCGATCAGATCGTCGAATGAGGATGGACGGTATTTGCGCGCCAGCACCCGGTACGGCGCGTTGCCGGCCGGACCGGCGCTATCGGGATTGGAGGGGGCGCCAGCGTCGGTCATCGGTCGATCCGCAATGAAATGTCTCTTGGCCGGCTTTTGCGGAAAGGAGCGCGCTGGCGGCTGGTGCCGCCGGCGCTGGTTTGCTCGAAAAACAGGTAGGAGACTGACGAGCGACCCGATCCGGACCTCGTTAGGGCTGCTTCCTTCCGGACCTGACCCGGTTGGCGAGTGGCTCGTCCACCGCCAATCTCCCGGTCCCTATTTGGGGCCAAAGGGAGCGGAAAGCAAGCGGGGTCTACGGCTGTTCCGGCGGCCGTTCGGGGGACTTCCAGGCCCGAACCGCATCGTTCCGCCCTCGAACGGCGCGCCCTACCGGGTCCGGAGCATAAGAACTACGGCGCATACGCATGTTGTCTGGGGACCTGGTCTCTGCGACGGTAAGAATCAATCCAGAGAAGCCTTCATGCCCGAACCCGCCTGGTCGCTCCACTCCCGCCTGAAAGAAGACACCATCGACATCGGCGATTTGCCGCTGTCCAAAGTGCTGGTCATCAAGGACGCGCATTATCCCTGGCTGCTGCTGGTGCCTCGCCGACCCGACGCGGTCGAGATCATCGATCTCGACGAGGTGCAGCAGGCGCAGTTGATGACCGAGATCTCCCGCGTCTCGCGCGCGCTGAAGGAGGTCACCAAATGCGACAAGCTCAATATCGCGGCGCTCGGCAATCTGGTGCCGCAGCTGCACGTTCACATCATCGCGCGTCGCACCAGTGACGCCGCCTGGCCGCGGCCGGTCTGGGGCGTGATGCCGCCCTTGGCGCACGATGCCGCAGAGGTTCAGAATTTCATCAGTGTGCTTCGCCGCAAGATCTGGTTGGGTTGAAAGATCGATAATGTCAGCATTCGACGCATTTCCGCTGGGGCAGCCGGCCTTCGTCACCAACATCCTCGACCGCGCCGCGCATCTGCGCCGCGACGAGGAGAAGCTGTTCGCGATGGAGCAGAAGCCGTCCTCGCGCGCCTATGTCGTCTACCGCGACTCGTTGCTGGTCAAGCGCGAGGGCGACAAGGTCCGCGCGCTGCTCACGATCGACGAGGCGCTGAAGTGCGGCGCCAATCCCGGCACGATCTTCCTTGGGCTCCGCGACGGCGCCGCGATGTTCGGCATGGGCCTGTCGCAGGCTGCCGCCGAGAAGCTGGTGGGGCGCGAGGACTACATGTTGACCGAGCTGCGCGGCATGGCGATGCAGGGCGCGATCCCGCCCGGCGAGCTCTCGGCGATCGCGATGGCGAAGTCGATGGTGAGCTGGCACCAGCGCCACGGCTATTGCGCCAATTGCGGCGCGCGCAGCGCGATGAAGGAAGGCGGCTGGAAGCGCGACTGTCCGGCTTGCAAGGCCGAGCATTTTCCGCGCACTGACCCGGTCGTGATCATGCTGGTGGCCTCCGGCGACAAGTGCCTGCTCGGCCGCCAGAAGCAGTTTCCGCCCGGCATGTATTCCTGCCTCGCCGGCTTCGTCGAGGCCGCCGAGACCATCGAAGATGCGGTGCGCCGCGAGATCCTGGAAGAATCCGGCATTCGCTGCACCGACGTGCAATATTACATGACCCAGCCCTGGCCCTATCCGTCGTCGCTGATGATCGGCTGCAGCGCGCGGGCCGTGAGCGAGGATATCGTCGTCGATCGCATGGAGCTGGAGGACGCGCGCTGGTTCACGCGCGAGGAGGCCGCCCTGATGCTGACGCGGACGCATCCGGACGGGCTCGCCGGCCCGCATCCCTTCGCTATCGCCCACCACCTGCTCGGCCGCTGGGTCCACGACAAGAGCTGACCGCCGATGGCGCAACTTGGGGCCGCGCCGCGCATTCTCTGCGTCGGCATTCCCGTCCGCGACCTCACCTTTCGGGTCGCGGCCGTGCCTGCGCGCGGCAGCAAGGCCAACGCCACGCATCTCGCCGAGATCTGCGGCGGCAATGCCCTCAATGCCGCCATCGCGATCGCACGGCTCGGCGGCCGCGTCGCATTCACAGGACCGATGGGTGACGTTGGCGAGACATCGAGCAGCTTCATTCTCGCGCAGATGGCGCAGGAGGGCATCGACACCACGCACATCGTGCGCATGCCCGATGTGACCACGCCGGTCTCCGCGATCATGATCGAGCCCTCGGGCGAGCGGACGCTCACGATCTATCGCGATCCCCGTCTATGGACCGTGAAGCTGCCCGACGCCGAGAAACTGCTCGCCGATTGCCGGGCCCTGCTGGTCGAAAGCCGCTGCGCCGCGTTCGCGATCTCCCTCTGCACCGAGGCACGCCGGCGCGGCATTCCCGTCATTGTCGGCGTCGACCGCGCGATGGCGTTGCAGGACGGCCTGCTCACGGCGGCATCGCATCTGTTGTTCGCCAGCGAGCAGGTGCAGGAGACCGCCGGCATCGCCGACGACGGCGGGGCCTTGAGGCGTCTGGCCCGGCTGACGCCCGCCTTCCTCGCGGCCACCCGCGGTCCGAATGGCACGATCTGGCTGAACGAGACAGGCGCGCTCGAGGAGACGCCGGCCTTCGCGGTCGAGGCGGTCGATACGCTTGGCGCCGGCGACGTCTTCCATGGCGCCTTCACGCTAGGCTTGGTCGAAGGCGAGGATGTGCGGGAGGCGCTGCGCTTCGCCGCGGCCGCAGCAGCGCTGAAATGCACCCGTCACGGCGGTGGTCTCGCTGCCCCGCAACGTATTGAAATCGAAGAACTTTTGCGCTCCGCCCCAGTCCTGGGAGCCGGCGGGGGGCCGCGATAATGAGCTTGCTCTAGAAATATTTTCTCTATATCAGGGAAATACACCCCTGAAATGGAACAAAGTTCTTCAAATGACTGATGTCGCCGTCCAGGTCCCCGAGACCAGCCGCCGCCTCGATGCCATCGATCGCAAGATCCTGATGGTGCTCCAGGAGGATGCCTCGCTGTCCGTCGCCGAGATCGGCGACCGCGTCGGCCTGTCCTCGACCCCCTGCTGGAAGCGCATCCAGCGGCTGGAGGCCGACGGCGTGATCATCAAGCGCGTCGCCCTCGTCGACCAGAACAAGATCGGCCTCGGCATCTCCGTGTTCGTGTCGGTCGAAAGCTCCGACCATTCCGACGCCTGGCTGAAGAAATTCGCCGAAGCCGTCAGCGCCATGCCCGAGGTGATGGAGTTCTACCGCATGGCCGGCGACGTCGACTACATGCTGCGCGTCGTGGTCGCGGACATGCAGGCCTATGACGTGTTCTACAAGAAGCTGATCAGCGCCGTACCGCTGAAGAACGTTACCTCGCGCTTCGCGATGGAGAAGATCAAGTCCGTCACGGCATTGCCGATTCCCGCGGTGGTGGCGGCCTGACGCCGATTCTCATTCTGACGCGTTTTCTTCCCGCGAGCCGGTATCCACTTCGCTCGAAAACGCCTCAAGTCGGCTGAAACACCGGCAGGGTGACGCTGACGCGCGTGCCTCCGCCCGGCGATGCGCCGATCTCGATCGTTCCGCCATGGGCCTCGACCAAATTGCGGACGACCGCGAGGCCGAGGCCGGCACCGCCGGTCGCGCGATTGCGCGACTTCTCCATCCGGTGGAACGGCTCCAGCACGGTCTGGCGTTGATCGGCGGGAATGCCCGGCCCCTCGTCGTCGATCGACACGACGACGGCACCGTCCTTCAGGGCCGCGCGCACATGTGCGGCATGGCCGTAGGCGAGAGCGTTGTCGATGATGTTGGCGAAGACCCGCCGCAAGGCGAGCCGGTCGCCGAGCACGACGACGTTGCGCGCACGCTCGTCCGCGACCAGATCGACGACCGCGCCCTGGACGCGGCGGTCGTGAACGTCGCCCGCCACCAGCGCGGCGAGCTCGATCATTTCCTGCGACAATCCGCCGGCGCCCGCCCGCGTCGACAGCAGCGCGTCATCGAGCAGCCGGATCATGTCGTCGATATCGGCCACGGCCCGCTGCCGCTCGGCATCGTCGGGAATGTGCTCGACGCGCAGCCGCAACCGTGTCGCAAACGTCCTGACGTCATGGGCGATGCCGCCGACCAGCGTCATGCGTGCACGCAGCATCTCGGCAAGCCGTCCCTGCAGGCGGTTGAATGCGGCGATGACGGCGCGGATCTCCGGCGCGCTGCGTCGCGCATCCGGCAATGGCGGCGGATCGGCCGACAGGTCGACGCGATCGACCGCGGCGGCGAGTTGCGCCAGCGGCCGCGTCTCGCGTTGCATGACGAGCAGCGCCAGCAGCGCCACGACCGACCCGAACAGGCCTGCCCCGAAGCCGACGGGCAGGCCGAACGGGGTGACCGGCAGGCGGGTATAGGCATCGATGATCAGCAACTCGCCGCTGCGCAGACCGATGCGGAATTCGACCGCGTTGGCCATCAAGCGCGCGAGGCGGGGAAACCATCGACTGGCGCGATGGTTCGGCGGCGACACGATCTCGACCGGACGGCCTGCAAGGCCGGCCGCATAGCTGTCGCGCAATTCCTGCTGCTGCGGCGGGGTCTCCCCGCCGACCGGCGCACCCGAGGGTACGATGCGCACCGTGAACTGCGGCGAAGTCACCGCATCGAGCACCTCCTGCCGTGAGCCGGCCGCCGTCCGCTCCAGGAGCGTGGCCAGCGCATCGAGACGCGCGGGCGAAGGTCGCGTCAGCTCGTTCTCGCGGAGGGTGGTCCGGTAGAAGATCGCGACGACCACGGTACTCACCAAGATGAATCCCACCAGCCCGATCAGGGCGAGCCGCGCCGCGAGTGTCACGCGCAGCATCACGACACCTGCTTGACGGACGCGGTGAACAGATAGCCGCCATTGCGCACCGTCGTGATCAGGTTGGAGCCGGGGCTGGCGCCATCGAGCTTGCGGCGCAGCCGCGAGATCAGCATGTCGACGGTGCGATCAAACGGCTCCGCCGAACGTCCCCGCGTCCAGTCGAGGATCTGGTCGCGCGTGAGCACCCGGCGCGGCCGCTGCACGAAGCAACCGAGCAGGTCGAACTCGGCGCTAGTCAATTGCAGCTCCGGCGACTCGGCCTCGACCGTCTCGACACTGCGCGCATCGAGATCAATCACGAAGCGGTCGAACGCAAACCGCCTGACCAGCGGCTTTGCCGGAGCCCCGCTGGCACGGCGCAGGATGGCGCGAACCCGCGCCAGCAGCTCCCGCGGACCGAACGGCTTGGTGAGATAGTCGTCCGCCCCCATCTCGAGGCCGACCACGCGATCGATCTCGTCGCTCTTGGCGGTGAGCATCAGGATCGGGAGGGAATCGTCGGCGCGCAAGCGGCGGCAGATCGAAAGCCCGTCCTCGCCCGGCAGCATCAAGTCGAGAATGACGAGGTCGGGCCGCAGGCGCTGGAGCATCGAATCCATCGCCTTGCCGTCGGCGACGCAGGCGACCTCAAACCCCTCGCGCCGCATGAAGTCGGCGACGAGGCGGCTGATCTCGGGATCGTCCTCCACCATGAGGATCGTGGCCGAATGCGCGTTCATCAACCGCATCTTGGACGATCACGCGGTCCGCGCAAGGGCAGCGGCGCCGTTGTTACATAGTGTTACACGGTGTCGACAAAGCCCTAACAATCGTTTCGTCCGGGCAATGCGGCGCAGACGCCGCGGCTCCAGTCTCCGCTCTACGGCTCCCGTTCACGGCAGCCCCCAGAAGGAGACGACGACATGACCAAGCTTTTCCTCACCTCCCTCGTCATCGGCACCCTGTCGGTCGCCGCGGCGGCCGACGCCAACGCCTGGACGAGGTCGGCGACAGCAACCGGACCGCGCGGCACCTCCCACGTCACCGCGACGGGAAGCTGCGCCTACGGAAGCTGCACGCGCAGCGTGACGCGCACCGGTCCTGCCGGCAACACCTACACCCGCACCGGCACGATCTCGCGCTGACGCAGCGCCGCCATCGCCGCGTCAGCCCCGCGCGGCGACGGCGAGCCTTGCCTGATCAGAAAGGACCATCACGGTGTCATCGATCTTCAATCCCATCGCACTGTCGCGACTTGCAGCCATCGCCGCCCTCGGCGTTGCGACCGCGACCTGCGCGCTTGCCCAGACCCAGCTGCAAACCCAGATGACGCCGCAGATGCGCAGCGAAGCGAAGAGCCTGATGCAGGCCTGCCGCACCGACTTCGACAAGCTTTGCAGCAACGTCACGCCGGGCGGCGGACGCGTCCTCGCCTGCCTGCAATCCCATGCCGGCCAGCTCTCCTCGTCCTGCGCCCAAACGTTGCCCCGTGCCCAGGCGCTGCGCAACAGTGCCGGCGCGGCGCCGAAGTAGGAGGATGCCGTGGGCTACGCTTCACTCCTGCTCGATCCGGTGCTCCGGCGCATGATCCTCGCAACCGCGCTCGGCCTGATGCTGCTCGAGTACGGCATCGGCCGCCTCGCGCACCGCGATACCCACGACTGGCGCGAGAGCGTTGCCTCGTTCGGCGTGGCCCTCGGACAGAATCTGCTGCGCGCGGTCGAGGCAGGCATGCTCGCGATGCCGTTCGCGTTCCTGTACGAGCACCGCCTGTTCGACTTCGCACAGACCGGTCCGCTTGCACTCGCAGGGTTATTCCTGGGCAGCGAGTTCCTGTACTATTGGCAGCATCGCGCCTCGCATCGCATTCGCTGGATGTGGGCGACGCATTCGGTGCATCACTCGACAACGCGACTGAACTTGACCGCGGCGATCCGGCTCGGCTGGACCGGAAACGTCTCGGGCAATTTCCTGTTCTTCCTGCCGCTGGCGCTGATCGGATTTTATCCGCTCGCGATCGTGGCAATGCTCGGCATCAACCTGCTCTACCAGTTCTTCATCCACAGCCAGTTCGGACCGAAGCTCGGGGTCCTGGAATGGGTGCTCAACACGCCGAGCCACCATCGCGTGCATCATGCCTACAACGAGCCGTGCCTCGACAAGAACTACGGCGGCATCCTGATCGTGTTCGACCGCCTGTTCGGGACCTTTGCCGAACATCCCTCCGACCAGCCGCTCCGCTTCGGCCTCGTCGGCGGCGTGCAATCCTTCAACCCGATCCGGATTGCGCTCGGCGAATGGACCGCGATGCTGGGCGACGCCCGGAAGGCACGGGGTGCAGGCGCGAAGCTCCGCACACTGTTCGGCCCGCCCGGAGGCTGAGCGCGTTAGCGCTCAGATCTTCTGGTTGTACTCGCCGACCTCAGGATGCGTTCGCAGCACGCTGTTCACCATCTCGAACATGTCGTGCATGCGCTGCTCGGAGACCGGGCTCTCGACCACGACGACGAGCTCGGGCTTGTTGGAGGAGGCGCGCACCAGGCCCCAGCTGCCGTCCTCGACCGTGACGCGAACGCCGTTGACGGTGACGAGATCGCGGATCGACTGGCCGCCGATCTTGGCGCCCCTGGCCTGCAGGCCCTCGAAGTGCTTCACCACCTTGTCGATGACGCCGTATTTGGTCTCGTCGGCGCAATGCGGCGACATGGTCGGCGACGACCAGGTCTTCGGCAGCGCGTCCTTCAGATCCGCCATCGACTTGCCCGGCGCGCGGTCGAGCATGTCGCAGATCGCGATCGCCGAGACCAGGCCGTCGTCATAGCCGCGGCCGAACGGCTTGTTGAAGAAGAAGTGGCCCGACTTCTCGAAGCCCGCGAGCGCGCCCATCTCGTTGGTGCGGCGCTTCATGTAGGAATGGCCGGTCTTCCAATAGGCGACCTTCGCGCCCTGCTTCTGCAGCACCGGATCGGTGACGAACAGGCCGGTCGACTTCACGTCGACCACGAACTGCGCGTCCTTGTGGATCGCCGACATGTCGCGCGCCAGCATCACGCCGACCTTGTCGGCGAAGATCTCCTCGCCGGTATTGTCGACGACGCCGCAGCGGTCGCCGTCGCCGTCGAAGCCGAGGCCGACATCGGCCTTGTGATGCAGCACCGCATCGCGGATCGCGTGCAGCATCTCCATGTCTTCCGGATTCGGATTGTATTTCGGGAAGGTGTGGTCGAGCTCGGTGTCGAGCGGGATCACCTCACAGCCGATCGCCTCCAGCACCTGCGGTGCGAAGGCGCCGGCGGTGCCGTTGCCGCAGGCCGCGACCACCTTCAGCTTGCGCGTCAGCTTCGGACGGGAGGTGAGATCGGCGATGTAGCGCGCCGGGTAATTCTCGTGGAATTGGTAGGAGCCGCCCGCCTTGTTCTTGAATTCGGCATTGAGCACGATCTCCTTCAGCCGCGTCATTTCGTCGGGACCGAAAGTGAGCGGACGGTTGGCGCCCATCTTCACGCCGGTCCAGCCGTTGTCGTTGTGCGAGGCCGTGACCATGGCGACAGCGGGCACGTCGAGATCGAATTGCGCGAAATAGGCCATCGGCGTCACCGCAAGGCCGATGTCGTGCACCTTGCAGCCCGCGGCCATCAGGCCGGAGATCAGCGCATATTTGATCGAGGCCGAGTAGCCGCGGAAATCGTGGCCGGTCACGATCTCCTGTTTGACGCCGAGCTCGGCGATCAACGCGCCCAGCCCCATGCCGAGCGCCTGCACACCCATCAGGTTGATTTCCTTCTGGAACAACCAGCGCGCATCGTATTCGCGAAATCCCGTCGGCTTCACCATCGGCTCGGATTCGAAGGCGTAGGTGTTGGGCAACAATACGGATTTCGGCTTCGGGAACATGAGACGGTCTCGTGAATGGGCAGGAAATGAGGCAGCCTTAGCGAATGCCAGGCCACAGCGGAAGGCGGGAATGCAGGCTTATGGCCGATAATTGCGGCAGTTTGGTAACGAAGAAACGTTACCGCGAGGGCGGCTGATCGCAACCGGCTCTGCCTATTGCTCCAGCACCATCTGGCCGTTGGCGTATTCGAACCGCTTCAGGCGGGACAGGAAGGAGAGGCCGAGCAGGTTCTCCGACAGCGCCGCGTCGGGCAGCACCATGGCGTCGACGTCGCGCACGATGAGACCGCCGACGTCGAGCATGGCGATGCGGGCGCGGGCGGCCTTGATGGTGCCGTTGGCGGTGGAGACGGTGGCGTTGTACTCGCTGCGCGAGGGACGCAGGCCAAAGCGGGCCGCCGAGGTCTCATTGAGCGCGACCACGGAGGCGCCGGTGTCGACCATGAAGCCGATGCGCTGGCCGTCGATCCGGCCCTCGGTCTGGAAATGACCGCGGCCGTCGCGGGAAATGGCGAGGCTGCGGCCGCCGCTCGGCGCGGTCGACGCAACCGCGACCGTCGTGCGCGGCGCTGAGGTGGCGGAAGCCGAGCTCATCTTGTCCGCCATCTGCGCCATGAAGGTGCCGAGGCCGATCATGACGGCCGCGATGATCATAATGTTACGCATCACACCACTTCCGAGCCGAAAGCCCGATTTCACCACGCGGCACGCCCGACCGCGAGCGGAGCTGCGGCCGGGACGGTGTCATTTTGGCGAAAAGGATGAGCGGACGGTTAACGCGGCGACCTAAACTCTCAAGCGCGGGGCGAGGGAGAAGACACGTCACGTCCCGCGCGGCTTCGCTCGCCGGGTCGGCAGCGCATTGGCCGGATCGTCGGGCCAGGGGTGGCGCGGGTAACGGCCGCGCAGGTCGGAGCGCACCGCGCTGTAGCTGCCGCGCCAGAAGCCTGGGAGATCACGCGTTACCTGCACCGGGCGCTGTGCCGGCGACAGCAGCTCCAGCACCAGCGGCACCTTGCCGGCCGCGATCGAGGGATGGGTGTTGAGGCCGAACAATTCCTGCAGCCGCACCGCGATGGTCGGCCCCTGCTCGGCTTCGTAGTCGATCGCGAGCACACTCCCCGTAGGCGCCTCGAAATGCGTCGGCGCCTCGCGGTCTAGCCGCGCGCGCATCTCCCAGGGCAGCAGCCCCATCAGCGCGTCCGAGAGGTCGCCCGGCGAAATGTCCTTGAGCGCGATCTTGTCGTAGAGCGCCGGCACCAGCCAGTCGTCGCACCGGGCGATCAGCCCGGCGTCGGACAAATCCGGCCAACTGTCGCCCTCGGCCTTGCGCAGGAACATGACACGGTCGCGCCACTGCTTGGCGGCCTTCGACCAGGGCAGCCGGTCGAGCCCCGCGGCGACCAACCCATCTGCAAGAATGCGGGCGGTGTCCTCGGATGGCGACACGGCGAGGGTCGATTCGGACAGCGTGATCGCATGCAGCACGCGCTTGCGCCGCGCCCGCAGCGCCATCGCGCCGCGGTCGAACGAGATCTCGTCGGCGGTCTCGATGTGCTCGGCGAAATGGTTCTCGATCTCGTCCTCGGTGATCTGCGCCGCGAGCAGGATCCGCCCGCTCGCCGCCGTGCCCGTCATCTCGCCGACCGCGATATAGGGCGCGCGGGCGAGCGAGGAGGTCTGCTCGACCGCGGCGCCGCGGCCATTGGCGAGCACGAAGCCGCCATTACCCCGGTTGCGCGCGACGCGGTCCGGAAAGGCATAGGCGAGCATCAGGCCGGTCGAGAGCTCCTCCGGCGGGCCGGCCTTCTCCGAGGCCGCGACCTGCGAGGCCCAGCGCCGCGCGAGGTCGCGCGCGCTCGCTGCGCGCGGCGAGCGGTCGCGGCGGAACTGGTCGCGCCGGTGCTCGAGATCCACGCTGTCGCCCCCGAGCCCGCGCTCGGTGATGATGGCCGCGATCTCGGCGGCGGCCTCGCCTTCGCCCGCACGGTGCGAATCCACGATCATTCGCGCCAGCCGCGGCGGCAGCGCCAGCGCGCGGAGGCTTTTTCCTCCGCGGTGATGCGGCCGGCGGCATCGAGCGCATTGAGCTCCTCGAGCAGGCTTTTGGCTTCCTTCCAGGCCGGCCCCGGCGGCGGATCGAGGAACGACAGCACGGCGGGGTCGCCGACGCCCCATTGCGCGAGATCGAGCACCAGCGAGGATAGGTCCGCGCTGAGGATTTCCGGCTGGGTGTAGGGCGCAAGCGAAGCCGTCTGCGGCTCGTCCCAGAGCCGATAGCAGACACCGGATTCGGTGCGGCCGGCGCGACCGCGGCGCTGGTCCACCGCCGCGCGCGAGGCGCGTACGGTCTCGAGCCGCGTCAGGCCGATATCAGGCTCGTAGCGCGGCACGCGAGCGAGCCCGGAATCGACCACGATGCGCACACCCTCGATCGTCAGCGAGGTCTCCGCGATCGATGTCGCCAGCACGACCTTGCGCGTGCCCTTGGGTGCCGGCGCGATGGCACGGTCCTGCACGGCGGCGTCGAGCGCGCCGAACAGCGGCACGATCTCGATCGAAGCGTCCTGCACGCGCTCGCCGAGGAAATTTTGGGTGCGGCGGATTTCGGCGGCGCCCGGCAGGAAGGCCAGCACCGAGCCGCTGTCGGCGCGCAGCGCGGATGCGATCGCGTCCGCCATCTGCCGCTCGATCGGCGCATCCGCCTTGCGGCCGAGATAGCGCGTCTCGACCGGAAAGGCGCGGCCCTCGCTTTCGACGACGGGCGCATCGCCCAGCAGCTTGGCCACGCGCGCGCCATCGAGCGTCGCCGACATCACGAGGATGCGCAAGTCTTCGCGCAGGCCGGTTTGCGCATCGCGCGCCAGCGCGAGGCCCATGTCGGCGTCGAGCGAGCGCTCGTGGAATTCGTCGAACAGGATGGCGGCAACGCCTGAGGAGTTCGGGATCGTCGAGGATCTGGCGGGTGAAGATGCCCTCGGTCACCACCTCGATGCGGGTCGTGCGCGAGATCTTCGAGCCGAACCGGACGCGGTAGCCGACGGTCTCCCCGGTGCGTTCGCCCAGCGACTTGGCCATGCGGTCGGCGCTGGCGCGTGCCGCGATACGGCGCGGCTCCAGCACGATGATCTTCTTGCCCCTGGCCCAGGACGCGTCGAGCAAGGCCAGCGGCACGCGCGTGGTCTTGCCGGCCCCGGGCGGCGCCACCAGCACGGCGGCATTGCTGGCCTCCAGCGTGCGCGAGAGCTCGTCGAGCACGGCATCGATCGGGAGGGGCGTGTCGAAACTGCGGGGCAAGTGTCCATCCACTCGTCATGCCCGGCCTTGTGCCGAGCATCCACGTCTTAACCTCAGGCTCCGTCATTCCGGGATGGTCCGAAGGACCAGACCCCAGGTGCGCAATTGCGACCGGGGAATCTCAAGATTCCGGGTTCGCGCTATGCGCGCCCCGGAATGACAGAGCCACAAGGGCCATCGCGAATAACGAGTCTTCCGTCAGCCCTGCACCGGCGGGCGGCCGACGCTCTCATAGACGAAGCCGGCGGCTTCCATGTCCTCGGGGCGGTAGATGTTGCGGAGGTCGACGACGACGGGCTGCGCCATGACGCTCTTCAGCCGGTCGAGATCGAGCGCGCGGAACTGGACCCATTCGGTGACGATGACGAGCGCATCGGCCCCTTGCGCGCAGGAATAGGCGTCCTCGCAATAGGTGATGTCGGGCAGCTCGCCCTTGGCCTGCTCCATGCCGACCGGATCGAACGCCTTGACCTTCGCGCCCATGTCGATCAGGCCTGTCACCAGCGGGATCGACGGCGCATCGCGCATGTCGTCGGTGTCGGGCTTGAAGGTGAGGCCGAGCACCGCGACGGTCTTGCCGCGCAGATTGCCGCCGAGCGCCTGGCTCACTTTGCGCGCCATCGCGCGCTTGCGGTTCTCGTTCACGGCCAGCACGGATTCGACGATGCGCAGGGAGACGTCGTAGTCCTGCGCGATCTTGATCAGCGCCTTGGTGTCCTTGGGGAAGCAGGAGCCGCCGAAGCCGGGACCGGCATGCAGGAACTTGGTCCCGATGCGGTTGTCGAGGCCGATGCCGCGCGCGACCTCCTGCACATTGGCGCCGGCCTTTTCGGACAGATCGGCGATCTCGTTGATGAAGGTGATCTTGGTCGCGAGGAACGCGTTGGCGGCGTATTTGATCATCTCGGCGGTGCGGCGCGCGGTGAACATCAGCGGCGCCTGGTTCAGCGACAGCGGGCGATAGATATCGCCCATCACCTTGCGGCCGCGCTCGTCGGAGGTGCCGACCACGATACGATCAGGAAACTTGAAGTCGCGGATCGCGGCGCCCTCGCGCAGGAACTCGGGGTTCGAGGCGACCACGACGTCGGCGCTGGGATTGGCCTCGCGAATGATGCGCTCGACCTCGTCGCCGGTGCCCACAGGCACGGTCGACTTCGTCACCACGACAGTGAAGCCGGAAAGCGACTGCGCGATCTCTTTCGCGGCCGCGTAGACGTAGGACAGATCGGCGTGGCCGTCGCCGCGGCGCGAGGGCGTGCCGACCGCGATGAAGACGGCATCGGCTTCTGCAACCGGCTTCTTCAGGTCGGTGGTGAAGTCGAGCCGCTTGGCCTTGACGTTGGTCGCGACCAGCTCGTCGAGGCCAGGCTCATAGATCGGGATCTCGCCGCGGTGGAGCGCCGCGATCTTCTTCTCGTCCTTGTCGACGCAGGTGACGTCGTGACCGAAATCAGCAAAGCAGGCGCCGGACACCAGTCCCACATAGCCCGTGCCGATCATCGCGATACGCATGAAAATCCCTGTTTTTAGATTGGTTAACGAAAATGAAACCCCGGCGCGGGGCGGTTTAGCATTTTCTCGCAGGGAAGGAACAGTCCGCAGCGAAAAAAGCGGCACGGGAAGTGAATCGGTAAAGAAGTGGGAAACCGTAGCGGCCCCACACTGACCCACCCCCGAACAGGACGGGGCGGAACACGCCTCGAAAAGAGACACCATGGCACCATCAGGCACAATCGTAGGCAGCGGAGGCGTTGAGGCCACGGCTGCCGCACGTGTCGACTGGGTCGACTACGCCAAGGGCATCTGCATCATCATGGTCGTGATGATGCATTCGGTGCTGGGGGTCGAGCTCGCCGCCGGCGAGACCGGCTTCATGCATGTGCTCGTAGCCTTCGCGAAGCCGTTCCGGATGCCGGATTTCTTCCTGATTTCGGGCCTGTTCCTGGCGCTGGTGATCGACCGGGACTGGCGGACCTATCTCGACCGCAAGGTGGTGCATTTCGCCTATTTCTATGTCGTCTGGGTGACGATCCAGTTCGGCTTCAAGGCGCCGGCTTTCGCGGCGGAGACGAGCTGGCAGCATGTCGGCCTGATGTATTTGGAATCCTTCATCGAGCCGTTCGGCACGCTGTGGTTCATCTATCTGCTGCCGATCTTCTTCGTCGTCACAAAACTGACACGCAAGCTCCCGCCGCTCGCGATGTGGCTCGTCGCCGCCGCGCTCGAGACGGCCCGCATCACGACCGGCTGGACCGTCATCGACGAGTTCTGCGCCCGCTTCGTCTATTTCTATTCGGGCTATCTATTCGCCCCTTACGTGTTCGCGCTGTCGGATCGCGCGCGGACGCATCCGGCGCTTGCGCTCCTGGCGCTCGCGACCTGGGCGCTTGCCAATGCCGGCCTCGTCGTGTCGGGGGCCAGCGAATGGAAGCTGGTCTCGCTGGTGCTCGGCTTTGCCGGCGCCTGCGCCATCATCACGATGGGCACACTGCTCGCCCGCGCCCAGTGGATGAACGTCCTGCGCTTCTGCGGCGAGCATTCGATCGTGATCTATCTCGCCTTCTTCCTGCCGATGGCGGCGACCCGGACGCTGCTGCTGCGCACCGGGATCATCCCCGACATCGGCACGGTGTCGCTGGTCGTCACCATCGCCGGCGTGATCGGTGCGCTCGCGATCTGGCGGGTTGCACTGCGCTTCAATGCGCGCTTCCTGTTCGAGCGGCCGGACGCGTTCTGGATCGCGCCGAAGAAAGCGTCGCCGGTGTTGCAGGCGGCGGAGTAGCTGCGATCCCGCTGTCGTCGCCCGGCTCGCCGTCTTCGCTGACGCTTCGTCGGCCCAAAACCGACGAGTCCGGCGAAGCTTTCGCGTAGCCGGGACCGGGCGACCCAGTATTCCAGAGATAGCAATTATTGACCGATGCGCCGCGGCGTACTGGATTCCCCGCTAGCCGCCTGCGCTAAAGCTTCGGCGCGCCCAAGACGGAAGCCTCGGCGAAGCCTTGGCGTAGCCGGGTCGCGGGGAATGACAGTGGGGATAGTGGCCGCACCGAGCCAAAAATCCCCCTCTTCAGGCTGTCAAAGCCCGCAAAAATTCATACATTGCGGCCATGCCCAAAACATCGCCGAAGACATCCTCGAAGAGCTCAGCCAAGGCTGACACCAAGGCCGCCGCGACGAAAGCCGCCGACAAGCCTGCTGCCAAGGCGACCGCTGCGCCTGCTGCTGCCAAGCCGGTTGCGGCCAAGGCCGCCGGCAAGGGCGACCACGTGTTCCTGGTCGACGGTTCCTCCTACATCTTCCGCGCCTACCACGCGCTGCCGCCGCTGAACCGCAAGTCCGACGGGCTGCAGGTCAACGCCGTGCTCGGCTTCTGCAACATGCTGTGGAAGCTGCTCCGCGAGATGCCCGAGGACAACCGGCCGACGCATCTGGCGATCATCTTCGACAAGTCGGAGATCACGTTCCGCAACAAGATCTATCCCGAATACAAGGCGCACCGGCCGCCGGCGCCTGACGACCTGATCCCGCAGTTCGCGCTGATCCGCGAGGCGGTGCGCGCCTTCGACCTGCCCTGCCTGGAACAGACCGGCTTCGAGGCCGATGATCTCATCGCGACCTATGTGCGGCAGGCCTGCGAGCGTGGCGCCAGCGCGACCATCGTCTCCTCCGACAAGGACCTGATGCAGCTCGTGACCGATTGCGTCACGATGTACGACACCATGAAGGACCGCCGCATCGGCATCCCCGAAGTGATCGAGAAATTCGGCGTGCCCCCGAACAAGGTGGTGGAGGTGCAGGCGCTGGCCGGCGATTCCACCGACAACGTGCCCGGCGTGCCCGGCATCGGCATCAAGACCGCCGCGCAGCTGATCACCGAATATGGCGACCTCGACCAATTGCTGTTCCGCGCCGGCGAGATCAAGCAGCCGAAGCGGCGCGAGGCGCTGCTCGAGAATGCGGAGAAGGCCCGCATCTCGCGGCAGCTCGTGCTGCTCGACGACAAGGTCGAGCTCGAGGTGCCGCTCGACGACCTCGCCGTCCACGAGCCGGACGCGCGCAAGCTGATCGCATTCCTCAAGGCGATGGAATTCACCACGCTGACGCGGCGCGTCGCCGAATACGCGCAGATCGATCCCGCCAATGTCGATGCCGACCCCGGCTATTCGAGCGGCGCCAGCGTGTTCACGCCGCTGCCGCCCTCGGACGTCGTGCCCGCTCCGGGAACCGGCACACCGCCGCAAGCCGCACAGAGCCGCCCCAACAAGTCGGCAAGCAAGGAGGACAAGGCTGCGAGCCCGAAGGGCGCGCCGATCTCGCTCGCCGCCGCGCGTGAGGAGGCGCTGCGCAAGCTTCCGGTTGATCGCAGCAAATACCAGGCGATCAAGACGCTCAAAGAGCTGAACGCCTTCATCGCCCGCGTTCACGATGCCGGCCATGTCGCGATCGAGATCAAGGCCAGTTCCATCGATCCGATGCAGGCCGATCTCTGCGGCATCGCGCTGGCGCTGGCGCCGAACGATGCCTGCTACGTGCCGCTGGCGCACAAGCAGTCCGGCGGCGGCGCCGGCCTGTTCGACGCGGGCCTCGCGCCCGACCAGGTCAAACATGCGGATGCGATCGAAGCGCTGCGGCCGGTGCTGGAATCGGCCGGCATCCTCAAGATCGGCTTCGACGTCAAGTTCAGCGCCGTGATGCTGGCGCAGCACGGCATCACCCTGCGCAACATCGACGATGCGCTCCTGATCTCCTACGTGCTCGATGCCGGCCGCGGCTCGCAAGCGCTGGAATCGCTGTCCGAGCGCTGGTTCGGTCATGCCATGATGAAGGAGAACGAGCTGCTCGGCAGCGGCAAGGGCAAGATCACCTTCGACCAGGTGCCGATCGACAAGGCCGCCGCGCTCTCGGCCGAAGGCGCCGACGTCGCCTTGCGGCTTTGGCGCGTGCTGAAGCCGCGGCTCGTCGCCGAGCATATGACCACGGTCTACGAGACGCTGGAGCGGCCGCTGGTGTCGGTGCTCGCGCGCATGGAGCGGCGCGGCATCTCGATCGACCGCCAGGTGCTGTCGCGGCTGTCCGGCGACTTTGCGCAGACCGCCGCGCGCGTCGAGGCCGAGATCCAGGAGATCGCCGGCGAGCCGGTCAATGTCGGCAGCCCCAAGCAGATCGGCGACATCCTGTTCGGCAAGATGGGACTATCAGGCGGCACCAAGACCAAGACCGGCGCGTGGTCGACCACAGCGCAGGTGCTGGACGAGCTCGCCGAGCAGGGCCACGACTTGCCGAAGAAGATCCTGGAGTGGCGCCAGGTCTCCAAACTGAAATCGACCTACACCGACGCACTGCCGACCTATGTCAATCCGCAGACCCATCGCGTGCACACGACTTACGCGCTGGCGGCCACCACGACGGGCCGGCTGTCCTCGAACGAGCCGAACCTGCAGAACATCCCTGTTCGTACCGAGGACGGCCGCAAGATCCGCCGCGCCTTCATCGCGACGCCCGGGCACAAACTGGTCTCGGCGGATTATTCGCAGATCGAGCTGCGGCTGCTCGCCGAGATCGCCGACATTCCCGTGCTGAAGCAGGCGTTCCGCGACGGCCTCGACATTCACGCCATGACGGCGTCGGAGATGTTCGGCGTACCGATCAAGGGCATGCCGAGCGAGATCCGCCGCCGCGCCAAGGCGATCAATTTCGGCATCATCTACGGCATCTCGGCGTTCGGACTTGCCAACCAGCTCGGCATCGCGCGCGAGGAAGCTTCGGCCTACATCAAGAAGTATTTCGAGCGCTTCCCCGGCATCCGCGCCTACATGGACGAGACGCGGGACTTCTGCCGCAGCCACGGCTACGTCACCACGCTGTTCGGCCGCAAATGCCACTACCCCGACATCAAGGCCTCCAACGCCTCGGTGCGCGCCTTCAACGAGCGCGCCGCGATCAACGCGCGGCTCCAGGGCACCGCCGCCGACATCATCCGCCGCGCCATGACGCGGGTCGAGGACGCCCTCACCGCAAAGAAGCTGTCGGCGCAGATGCTCCTGCAGGTGCATGACGAGTTGATCTTCGAGGTACCCGACGCCGAGGTCGAGGCGACGCTGCCCGTCGTTCAGCACGTGATGCAGGACGCGCCGTTCCCGGCGGTGCTGCTCTCGGTGCCGCTGCACGTGGATGCGCGCGCGGCGAACAATTGGGACGAGGCGCATTGAGGCTGCTTTCCCCGGATGCTGCGCAGCGCGCCGTCCTTCGCGGCGTGATGCGCTGCTGATCCGGGGTCCATGCCGCATCGACCGGGTCCCGGCTCTGCGGCGCACTGGTCCACGCTGCGCCGCGTCCGGGACACGGGAGCTGAATTGTCCTCGGTGCAATTGCGCGATGGTCCGGCACGGCCTCGCATATTAAAACCAGTGCATCGCCCGCACCGGTCCCGCCATGCCCCACACTTCCGCCCTGCTCGGCTTCGCCCTCGTCTGCCTCGGTCTCGTGCTGACGCCGGGACCGAACATGATCTATCTGATCTCGCGCTCGATCACGCAGGGACCGGCGGCCGGCATCGTCTCGCTCGGCGGTGTCGCACTTGGCTTCGTGTTCTACATGCTGTGCGCGGCGTTCGGCATCACCGCGCTGCTGCTCGCCATTCCCTTTGCCTATGACGTGCTGCGCTTTGCGGGTGCGGGTTATCTGCTCTGGCTCGCCTGGCAGGCGGTGAAGCCGGGCGGACGATCGCCGTTCCAGGTCAGGAAGCTCGCGATCGACAGCCCGCGCAGATTGTTCGCGATGGGCTTCGTCACCAACCTGCTCAATCCGAAGATCGCGATGCTGTATCTGGCGCTGCTGCCGCAATTCATCGACCCCGCCGCCGGCAGCGTGCTGACGCAGTCGATCATGCTGGGCGCGATCCAGATCGCGATCAGCGTCAGCGTCAACGCGATGATCGCGCTCGCGGCCGGCTCAATCGCGCTGTTCCTGGCAAGCCGCCCGAGCTGGATGCTGGTGCAGCGCTGGCTGATGGGCACCGTGCTGGCCGGGCTCGCGGTGCGGATGGCGGTGGAAGCGAAAAAGGTGTGAGGCACGTTGTCATGCCCCGCGAAGGCGGGGCATCCAGTACGCCGAGGCAGCGCGGCTAGAATCGAACCGCCGCGGCGTACTGGATCGCCCGCTTTCGCGGGCGATGACACCGTCCAAAATCAATCCAGCTTCGCCTCCATGCCCCGCTTCACCGCCGGGCGGGCCATCAGGGCCTCGTACCAGCGCTTGACGTTGGGGAAGTCGGCCAGTTCAACCTTGTGGCGAGGGTGGCGCCAGGCCCAGCCCAGGATGGCAAAATCGGCGATCGAGAGCTCGCCGGCGACGAAGTCGCGCCCGTCCAGGCGGCGGTCCAGCACACCGTAGAGCCGGCGCGTCTCCGCCATGTAGCGCTTCAGGCCGTAGGCGCGGTCCTGCTCGTTCTCGAGCGCGATGAAATGGTGCACCTGGCCCGGCATCGGACCGAAGCCGCCCATCTGCCACATCAGCCATTCGTAGACGGGGATCCGCTGCCCAAGCGATTTTGGCAGGAATTTGCCGGTCTTTTCACCGAGATAGAGCAGGATCGCGCCGGATTCGAAGATGCTGACGGGCTTGCCGTCGGGCCCCTCGGGGTCGACGATCGCGGGGATCTTGTTGTTCGGGGACAGCTTGAGAAATTCCGGCGCCATCTGCTCGCCCTTGGTGATGTTCACCGGGATCACCTTGTAGGGCAGCCCCATCTCCTCCAGCGCGACCGAGATCTTGCGGCCGTTCGGCGTGTTCCAGGTGTGCAGCTCGATGGTCATTCCCGTGTCCTTACCCAAGAGGCGTCTCGCCCGATCCGGGCTCTCAACTACTCCAGAAGGTCGCGGCCCCACAACCGGCGGCCGGGGATGGCCGATCCCTGTTGACGAGGGACGCCCCCTCTGGAATGTCGCTTCCGTCGCGGATAAATTGCGCCGCCTCCAAAAAGCTGTTCGAGGGACCGCCGTGTCGAAATCTGCCTCCCGCGCCCGCCTGTTCGAAATCATCCGCCGGCGCTCATTCGGCCGCGGCGAGGTGACGCTCGCGTCGGGCCGCAAGAGCGATTTCTACTTCAACCTCAAGCCGACCATGCTCGACCCGGAGGGGGCGACCCTGCTCGCCGAACTGACCTACGAGGCGCTGAAGGACGACAATCTCGATTTCATCGGCGGCCTCGAGATGGGCGCGGTGCCGCTTGCCGGTGCGCTGGCGCAGATCTCCTGGATCAAGGGCCATCCGATCGCGGCGTTCTTCGTGCGCAAGAAGCCGAAGGAGCACGGCGCCAAGCTCGCGATCGAGGGCCTGCCGAAGGGCGAGACGCTTGCCGGCAAGCGCGTCGTGATCGTCGAGGACGTCACCACGACCGGCGGCTCGGCGATGAAGGCGGTGGAATCCGTGCGCGAGACCGGCGCCAATGTAGTGCTGGTGCTGACCATGGTTGACCGCGAGGAAGGCGCCACCGACACCTTCGCCGCGGCCGGCCTGCCGTTCCGCTCGCTGTACAAGGCCTCGGAATTCTTGAAGGGGTAACTGCTCTCGTGTCCCGGGCGCGGCGCAGCGCGTAGCGGTGCGCTGCGTCCGGAGCACGAGTTCGTCAGGACTGCCCCCTCAACCGCTCATTTACCATCCGGGCTTATGGTGAATCATGTGCTGAGACCCCCTGGGGTCCCGGCCGGTTCAGTAGCGTCGGGTGGAGTGAGCGTTTGCGTACAGTCCGGTCCCATGCGCGCCCGCGGCGTCGCGCGATGCTTGCAGCCGCCATCCTTGCAGCGCCGCTGCTTGCGGCTCCCGCTCCGGTTTCGGCCGAAGGCCTGTTCGACTTCCTCTTCGGCGGCATGCAGCAGCAGCGGCCGCAGCGCGAAGTGCCGCAGCAGGCGAACTCCTACGTCGATCCCTTCAGCGGTCAACAGAACGGCGGAACGCCGCAATATGTGCCGCCGACCCGCGCGGCGGCTGCAGGCGGCTCCGGCCCGGCCTTCTGCGTGCGCAGTTGCGACGGCAAATATTTTCCGCTGATGCGCGGCCTCGTCTCGCCGGCGCAGATGTGTCAGGCGTTCTGTCCTGCCAGCGCGACCAAGGTCTATTTCGGCTCCTCGATCGACGGAGCCCATTCGCAGGCCGGCGAGCGCTACGCCGACAGCGAGAACGCGTTCGCCTACCGCAAGGCGTTGCGCGCCGACTGCACCTGCAACGGCCGCGAGCCAGTCGGCCTCGCCCCGGTCGATCTGGCGCTGGACTCCTCGCTGAAGGCGGGCGACGTGATCGCCACCACCGACGGCCTCGTCGCCTATACCGGCATCCGCGTCGGCAACGACCAAGCTGCGGACTTCACCCCGGTCGCGTCCTATCCCGGCCTCACCGCTCAGGTCCGCGCCCGCCTCGGCGAGATGAAAGTCGCGCCGGTGCGCGCGGAAACGGTGTCGGCGGAGGACCCCGCTGCGGAAATCGTGCGTGAACCGCTGCCCAATGTGACGGTGCCGAAGACGACGGCGCAGAAGCCGGCGAAGCGGGCGGGGCTGGATTAGTTACTTCCGTCATTCCGGGGCATCGCGCAGCGATGAACTCCGGTGCGCGAGTGCGCACCTGAGAATCTCGAGATTCCGGGTTCGGTGCTAACGCATCGCCCCGGAATGACGGCTCGCGAGCGCGCCGTCACCTCCCGATGATCACCCCGATCACGTTCGGCGCCGCCAGATATTTTTCCTCGATCGCCGCACGCGCGGCGGCGCGGTTGTCCGGCGTCAGCAGGCCGCGCTTCTCGGCCAGGATCATCCAGCAGAAACCCCACCAATCGGTCAGCATGCCCTGATCGCCGACCAGATCGTAACCCTGCTCGGCCGCGAAGATGCGCGCCTGCGCTTCGTCCAGCGTGTCCAGAAACAGATGATCCTCGGCCGCGAACAGGTCGTCGCTGACGTCGTCGATGGTGTAGCCCCAGATCGACTGGCACACCGCGTTGAACTCACGGTCGAACTGATCGTCGTCGATGCGCTGGCGCCGCGCCGCCTGATGCAGCCGCGACAGCGAGCGCGCGAAATCGGCGATCCGGGTGAGGGCAAATTGGTCGAAGGCGATGGTGGACATCTAGTCCTCGCAAAGTCTGACAGACGCTAGATATTGTGCCGGCGATGTGCCGAATCACAATGATATATCAAAGACTTGCTAAAGTGTTCTTAATTCGTTCTAGGTGCGTGCGGAATCGAAAGGGGCCGCCCGAGGCGACCCCTTGCCGGTTGCAATCTTGTTCGGGATGAAATTCCAGCCCCGGCGAGCGTGACGTTAAAACCGACAACGGGCATTGCGCGATTCCGGGAAAATACCGACCGTAGTGCTGTCCTAATGCAGGCGGCGCCTCAATGGCAGCGCGACGCCGCGATGGCGTGGACGCGGCGGTCGCCGAGGAGATGGGCGACAAAGCCATTCGCCGGAAAGATCTTTGCGAAGGCTGGATCGCGGATGCTGAGGCCCCCCGCGTAAGCACCGAATGCCGGCATCACGGCGCGCATCCCGTCGCTGGCGAAGCAGCGGCGCTCCATCGAACGGCCGCGCGCCGAGACGCGCGCCTTCGGATGCAGATGGCCCGCGATCTCGCCGTGGGCGCCGGTCGGCTCGTGGCGGAAGGTGATCGGACCGATCGCGACTTCGTCCGCGATGGTGCCGCCGAGATCGCGCGGCAGCTTGGGATCGTGGTTGCCCGAGATCCAGATCCAGTCGCGGCCGGTCTGGAGTGCGGCGACGGCATTGCGATCGTCCGGCGACAGGCGCTCATGAGCGCTGCGGTCGTGAAAACTGTCGCCGAGCGCGATGACTGTTCGCGGGTCATGGCGGGAGATGACAGCAGCGAGCCGGCCGAGCGTCGCGATGGTATCGTAAGGCGGCAGCAGCACGCCACGCGTGGCGAAGCTCGACCCTTTCTCCAGATGCAGGTCGGAGACGACGAGCAGGCGCTGCTCCTCCCAGAACAGCGCGCCTGAGAGATCAGCCGCGAAGGTCACATCGCTGATCGTGACTCTGGAAACGCGCATGTCCTCGACATCTCCCGAAATCAGCGCGCCTGCCGTCACGTCTTACCCGCTTCTATCCATCGCCTCTTTGACGAGCTCGTCGGCGGCTTCGGCCAAAAGCTCGTCTGCAGCTTCGCCATAAACTGACTCGCGGCCGATTTCCAGCATCACGGGCACGGCGAGCGGAGAGACGCGGTCGAGTTCCCGGTGCGTGATGCGGCCGTGGATGCGCATCAGCATGTCGCTGAGGCGGCGCAAATCGAGCAGGCCGGTGGCGGCATCGGCCCGCGCGGCGCGCAGCAGGACGTGATCGGCCTGGTGCTTGCGCAGCACGTCGTAGACGAGATCGGTCGAGAACAGCACCTGGCGGCGGCTCTTCTCCTCGCCGGTGTGCCGGCGCGCGATCAGGCCGGAGATGATCGCGCAATTGCGGAAGGTGCGCTTCATCAAGGCTGACTCGGCGAGCCAGGCCTCGAGATCGTCGCCGAGCATATCGGGGTCGAACAGCGCGTCGAGATCGATGCGGCCATCGCGGATCATGAAGGACATGTCGCCGAGCGCCCAGACCGCGATGGCGTATTCATTGGCGACGAAGCCGAGCGGCCGCGCGCGGGCGCGCTCCAGCCGCCGCGTCAGCAGCATACCGAGGGTCTGGTGCGCGAGCCGGCCCTCGAAGGGATAGCAGACCAGATAATGCTTGTTGGCGCGCGGGAAGCTCTCGACCAGCAGCTCGCGCACCCCAGGCACTTTGCTGGCGTCCTTCTGCAGCGACAGCCAGTCGCGCACCTGCTCCGGCAAGCCGCCCCACGCGCGGCTGTCGTCGAGCAGGCGGCGCACGCGTTCGGCGAGATAGGTCGAGAGCGGAAACTTGCCGCCCATATAAGACGGCACCTTCGGGTCCTTGTCATGCGCGCGCGAGACGTAGACCTGGTCCTCGACCAGGGTCTCGTAGCGCACCACCTCGCCCGAGAACACGAACGTGTCGCCGGGGCTGAGGCCCTCGATGAAGGCCTCCTCGATCTCGCCGAGCAGCCGGCCGCCGCGGGCGATCACGCCGGTCGATCCGCTCCCGCCGCCGCGCGAGCGCACCAGCCGCACCTTCAGCATGTCGTCCTCGACGATGGTGCCGACATTCATGCGGTAGCTCTGCCGCACCTTGGGATTGGCGACGCGCCAGCGCCCCTCCTTGTCCTGCTTGATGCGGGCGAAGCGCTCATAGGTCTTCAGGGCGTAGCCGCCGGAGGCGACGAAATCGACGACGTCGTCAAAGTCCTGCCGCGACAGCTCGGCGTAGGGCGCGGCGGTACGAACCTCGGCATAAAGCTCGTCGGAAAGGAACGGCTCGCCGCAGGCACAGCCGAGCACATGCTGAGCCAGCACGTCCAGCGCCCCGGTGCGCAAGGGCGGCGTGTCCTGCGCGTTCTCGGCAATGGCGTCGATCGCGACGCGGCATTCCAGCACCTCGAACCGATTGGCCGGCACCAGCACCGCGCGCGAGGCTTCGTCGAGGCGATGGTTGGCGCGGCCGATCCGCTGCATCAGGCGCGAGGAGCCTTTGGGCGCGCCGATATTGACGACGAGATCGACGTCGCCCCAGTCGACGCCGAGGTCGAGCGAGGAGGTGCAGACGACGCCGCGCAGTCGTCCTGCCGACATCGCGTCCTCGACCTTGCGGCGCTGGGCGACGTCGAGCGAGCCGTGATGCAGCGCGATCGCAAGGCCGTCGTCGTTCATGCTCCAGAGATTCTGGAACAGCATCTCGGCCTGGCTGCGCGTGTTGACGAAGACCAGCGTGGTCTTGTTGGCCTTGATCAGCTCGTAGATCTCGGGGAGCGCGTGGCGCGCGCTGTGACCGGCCCAGGGTAGTCGCTCGCGCGTGTCCAGCATCTCCACCTCGGGCGGCGCGGCGCCGCCGGCGACGACGATGTCGGCTGCCGCTTCCTGGCCGTCGGGCTGCGGCACCAGGAAGCGCGCGAGCTGCTCCGGCTCGGCCACGGTCGCCGACAGGCCGATCGCCCGCAGCTGCGGTGCCAGCCGCCACAGCCGCGCGAGCCCGAGCGAGAGCAGATCGCCGCGCTTGGACGTCACCAGCGCATGCAGTTCGTCGAGCACGATGCGCTTCAGGGAGGAGAACAGGAACGGCGCGTCGTCGGAGGACAGCAGCAGCGCAAGCTGCTCCGGCGTCGTCAGCAGCACGTCAGGCGGATAGCGCCGCTGCCGCTGCCGCCGCGACACCGGCGTGTCGCCGGTGCGGGTCTCGACCTTGATCGGCAGCGCCATCTCGGCGATCGGCCGCTCCAGATTGCGCGCGATATCGACGGCGAGCGCTTTCAGCGGCGAGATGTAGAGTGTGTGCAGGCCGCCGGAACGTTGCACGCTGCGGCCGGTGGAGACGAGACTTTTCTTCTCAGCCGCCTTCCGTTCGGCCGTCTCGGTCGACAGCTCCACCAGCGTCGGCAGGAATCCCGCCAGCGTCTTGCCGGCGCCGGTCGGCGCGATCAGCAGGGCCGAGCGGTCCTCGCGCGCCTTCTCCAACAGCGCCAATTGATGCGCACGCGGCGACCAGCCGCGGCCTGCGAACCATTGCTGGAAGCGGCGTGGCAGCAGCGCGGCGGGCTCGGCCGATGTCTGGAGGATACGGGGCGGCACACCACGACAGGTAAGCCGTAGGGATGGCTTCGTCGAGGGGTGCCGCCTTCGCCGCCCGCACGAGGACGGCTATCGCTTTGGCATTTTACGCGCTTCGAGCGCGCGCCTCGCCCTTCGAGACGGCCGCATCTGCTGCCACGCATTCCGCCCTCATCCTGAGGGCCCGCCAACGGCGGGCGTCCCGAAAGATGGCCGCGGCGAGATCCCTCCTACACGAAGGCCAGCGCGCTCTCACGCCCCGGACGGCACCTGATCGAGAAACCCGGTCACGCTCTTGATCCGCCCGTCCTTCAGCACAGCGAAATCAGTGCCCTTGATCGGGCTGTCGGCGCCGTCCGGACCGAGGCCCCAGGAAAAGCGGATGTGGTCGCCGAAGCCGTTGGGCTCGCCGATCAGCTGGAATTTGAAATCGGGAAAGCGCTGTTGCACGCCGGCGATCAGGGCCTCGATGCCGTCGCGGCCGTCGCCCTTCATCAAGGGATCGACGTAGCTCGCATCATTCGTCCAGTGTTCGCCGAGCAGCTCGCGGCGCCGGTCGGCCGTGCGCTCGTTCCAGAGCTCGATGTAGCGGCGGGCGATGGTGTTGGGATCGGTCATGATGCTCTCCTTCGATGAAGCCGTGTTCGGCTGACCGTCATCATCGAAGATTCACGCGCGCTGATCGATTACCTCGGAAGTCATCAACGCGCGTGAAATTTTCGCGAAAATTACTTCGCGGCAGTCACCATGATCTCGACGGTGTATTGCGGCGCCGCCAGCTTGGCTTCGACCGTGGCGCGCGCGGGGGTGTTGCCAGGCGACACCCAGGCGTCCCACACCGCATTCATCTCGCTGAAGGTCTTCATGTCGGTGATGTAGATCGTGGCCGAAAGCAGCCTCGACTTGTCGGTGCCGGCCTTGGCGAGATGACCGTCGATGGTCGCCAGGATGTCCTGGGTCTGCTTCGTCACGCTTTCGCCGGCGGCCTTGTTGGCGACAACGCCGGCGAGATAGACGGTGTTGCCGTGCACGACGACCTGGCTCATGCGTGGGCCGGTTTCGAAACGCTGGATGCTCATTGGGGATCTCCTCACTGGAATGGCGGCCCTGTCTAGCCCAGCACCCCGCGCTCTGCCACCCCCGACACGCATGCGTGGCCCGGCACGCATGCGTGGCCGAACGCGCATGCATGTCCGGACGGATTTGCATCTCGGCCGGACGATGCGTGGCGCAACGCAAGGGGCGGTTCAGCCCACCGCCTTTGCTGCCGAGCGGCCCGCATTGCGGCCCGAGAACAGGCAACCGCCGAGGAAGGTGCCTTCGAGCGAGCGATAGCCGTGCACGCCGCCGCCGCCGAAGCCGGCGGCTTCGCCGACCGCATAGAGCCCGGGAATGACGCTGCCCTCGCCGCCGAACACGCGGGACTCGAGGTCGGTCTCGAAGCCGCCCAGCGTCTTGCGGGTGAGGATGTTGAGCTTGACCGCGATCAGCGGCCCCTGCGCGGGATCCAGGATCCGGTGCGGGGAGGCGGTGCGGATCAGCCTGTCGCCGATATAGCGGCGCGCATTGTGGATGTTCATCACCTGCGCATCCTTGACGTAAGGATTGGCGATCTCGCGGTCGCGCGCCTCGATCTGCGTCCTGATATGGTCGAGCTTGAGGAGGTCGCTGCCGGCAAGCTTGTTCATCTCCGCAACGAGATCCTCGAGCTTGTCGCGCACGATGAAGTCGACACCATGGCTCTTGAAGGCTTCGACCGGCGCCGGCGCGCCCTTGTTGGCGGCGCGCCGCAAGGTCATGCGCCAGCTCTTCCCCGTGAGGTCGGGGTTCTGCTCCGATCCCGACAGCGCGAACTCCTTCTTGATGATGCTCTGGGTCAGGATGAACCAGGAATAATCATAGCCGGTCGACATGATGTATTTGAGCTGGCCGAGCGTGTCGGAGCCGGGGAAGAGCGGCGCCGGCAGCCGCGTGCCGGTGGCGTCGAACCACATCGAGGAGGGCCCGGGCAGGATGCGGATGCCGTGGCGCGGCCAGATCGGCGACCAGTTCTGGATGCCCTCGACATAATGCCACATGCGGTCGCGGTTGATCAGCCGCGCGCCTGATTTCTCGGTGATGCCGATCATGCGGCCGTCGACATGCTCGGGCACGCCGGAGATCATGAATTTCGGGGGATCGCCGAGCCGCTTCGGCCAGTTCTGCCGGACCAGTTCGTGATTGCCGCCGATGCCGCCGGAGGCCACGATCACGGCCTGCGCCTTCAGCGCGAACTCGCCGACCACATGGCGCGATGAGCTCTTGCCGCGCTCGACAGCGTCGGGGGCGAGGACGGCGCCGCTGACGCCGTCCACCGTGCCGTTGCTGATCGAGAGCGCGTCGACGCGGTGGCGGAACCTGAAGCTCAGCCGGCCGCTCTTCATCGCCTCGCGCGCGCGGCGCTCGAACGGCTCGACGATGCCGGGCCCGGTGCCCCAGGTGACGTGAAAGCGCGGTACCGAATTGCCGTGCCCCATCGCGTCGTAGCCGCCGCGCTCGGCCCAGCCCACCACGGGGAAAAAGCGGTGGCCCATCGCCCGCAGCCAGGCGCGCTTCTCGCCGGCCGCGAAGGCGACATAGGCCTCGGCCCATTGCCGCGGCCAGAAATCGTCGTCGCGGTCGAAGCCGGCGGCGCCGATCCAGTCCTGCATGGCAAGGTCGACGCTATCCTTGATGCCGAGCCGGCGCTGCTCCGGCGAATCGACCAGGAACAGGCCGCCGAACGACCAGAATGCCTGGCCGCCAATCGACTGCTCGCCTTCCTGGTCGACCACAATGACGCGCTTGCCCGCGTCGGCAATCTCGGTGGCGGCCACAAGGCCCGACAGTCCCGCCCCGACGACGATGACGTCTGTTTCCTCAGCCATGCATGTCCCCCTCCATAGTTCCCCCTGTAATCGCCCGGATTGAAGCCGGCGGTTGTACCTGAGATCAAGGGTGCGGCGCGTAAGACCTCGTTAACTTGTTCCACTTTGGGATAGAGCGCCTCCGAGTGCAGCGCGGACGCAACACTGGATTTGAATTTGTTTTGAGCCAGCCGGCCTGCCTAGACAAAACCTCGGTTACGACGGACGCTAGCCGTGCATCACCACCTGACACGCAGATTCGAATTCGACTGGGGCGGGGGCCAATGAAGTTTCTGACGGGGTTGCTTGCGGCGGTTCTGCTGATCGCTGGCATGGGGGCTTCTCACGCGGTGGTTCGGATCGCGGATGACCGCGGTGGCCGGATTGGAACCTACGTCGACAAGTACCAGGATCTGCGTCAGTCAGGCGAGACCGTCATCATCGATGGCCTTTGCGCATCCGCCTGTACCATCGTCCTCGGCGCCATCCCGCATGACCGCATCTGCGTGACGTCCAGCGCGACGCTCGGGTTCCACGCCGCCTGGGATTTCGGCAGCAATGGCCGCGCCGTCACCAATCCCGAGGCGACCCAGATGCTCTATTCGATGTACCCGTCGCAGGTGAGGCGCTGGATCAGCCAGCGCGGCGGTCTCACCCCGCATATGCTGTTCCTGCGGGGCAAGCAGCTCCAGGCCATGTACAAGCCCTGCTACATGGACGCGCAGGCCTCGACCATCAAGCCGTCGCGCCGGTCTCTTCCGCAAGCGGACCAGATCGAATCCGCCCGGGGCCAGCTGCGCTGACGTTCTCGACCTGACCGGAGCGTTCTGTCCCGCCGGCGGCGCCTTGCCCGCGGGCGGGCCAAAGCCTATGTGAAGGCCTGGAAACCGGGCCTTCGCCCTCGATCATTGTCATGGCTCAACCCCTGCATCCGACGCATCCGTTACAGGACAATTCGTCCACTGCCGGCCGGACGCCGTCCGTGCTGCTGTGGGCGGGCGCGGCGACCTCTGGATTGCTCGTGCTCGGCGCGCTGGCGCTGTGGTTCCACTACGGCACGCAAATGTTCTTCGAAATGATCCGGACCGGCTTCGCCGCCTGCTTCTGATCCGCGACAGGAAGTTTCCCGCTCATGAGCTCCGCCACCCGCCCGCTGGTGATCGCGACCGCATTCGCCGTAAGCCTCATTGTGGGGCTCCTGATCATGTTCTGGGCCATGGGCGGGATCAGCAAGGTGGCGCAGCCGGCTGCGATCGGCGGCCCGTTCCAGCTCACCGACCAGCACGGCAAGGCCGTCACCGACAAGAGCCTCAAGGGCAAGCCCACCCTGATCTTCTTCGGCTATACCCATTGCCCCGACGTCTGCCCGACCTCGCTGTTCGAGATCTCGGAAGTGCTGCGCGTGATGGGCAAGGATGCCGACAAGGTCAATGCCGTCTTCATCTCGGTCGATCCCGAGCGCGATACGCCGGCGACCATGAAGGACTACCTGTCGAGCTTCGATCCGCACCTCGAGGGCCTGTCCGGCGATCCCGCCGAGACCGCCAAGGTCATCACCTCCTACCGGGTCTACGCCAAGAAGGTCCCGACCAAGGACGGCGACTACACCATGGACCATACCGCGCTGATCTACCTGATGGACCGCGACGGGAGGTTCGTCTCGCCGTTCAACCTGAAGCGGACGCCGGAAGAGGCGGCGGCGGAGTTGAAGAAGTATCTCTGAAGGCCCAGCAGTCTGCCGCGAACTCCGCTGCAACCTCTCCCGCTTGCGGGGAGGTCGGCGCGAAGCGCCGGGTGGGGGCTCTCTCCACGGAGGGGCTCTCGCCTAGAGGAGAAACCCTCTCCCCCGCCCTTCCCCGCAGGTGGGGGAGGGAGCGCACCTTCATCCAGCCCGCATTCGGCGCTCGCGTTCCCGGCGGGATGGTCTATAACGCCCTCCGATCCCAACGAAATTCGTTCATTTCCGGCCGATGGCTCCATCGCAACAGGCGAAATCGACCAAATCTGCCCGTAGCTTGCTGACCGGGCTGGCCGCTATCGCGTGCCTGCTCGCGAGCCTGCCCGCCGCCGAGGCCCAGGCTCCGGCCAAGCAGCCTCCGGCCGCACCCCAGGCCACGCCGCAGATCGCGCCTCAAGCCGCCCCGCAGGCCGTGCCCGGGTTCTGGGACCCGCGGCGGCGACCGGAACGGCCGGACCTGTCGCGCCTGACCGTGATCCGCTTCCTGACCGAGACCGATTATCCGCCGTTCAACTATACCGGCGCCGACGGCAACCCGGCCGGCTTCAATGTCGATCTCGCCCGCAGCCTGTGCGAGGAGATCAAGGTCACCTGCACGGTGCAGATGCGCCGCTTCGAGACGCTGGTCGACGCGCTCTCCTCCAACCGCGGCGATGCCATCATCGCCTCGATGGCGGTGAGTCCGCAGCTGCGCGCCCGGGTCGACTTCACCGATCCCTATTACCGCGTGCCGGCGCGTTTCGTCTCCCGCAAGGACGCGGTGATGCCGGAAATCCGGCCCGAATATCTCGAGGGCAAGAAGGTCGGAATCATCGCCGGCTCCGCGCACGAGGCCTATCTCAAGGCCATGTTCACCGACGCGGAGCTGCACGCCTATCCGAGTGACGAGGCGATGCGCGCCGCTTTGCGCAAGGGCGAGGTCGATTTCATCTTCGGCGACGCCATCTCGCTGGCGTTCTGGATCAACGGCACCGATTCCGGCGATTGCTGCGCCTTCTCCGGCGGCCCCTTCGTCGAGAGCCGCTTCTTCGGCGAAGGCATCGGCATCGCCGTGCGCAAGGGCAACGACGTGCTGCGCCAGGCCCTGAACTGGGCGCTGTTCCGCCTCTGGGAAAAGGGCCGCTACACCGATCTGTGGCTGCGCTATTTCTCGGTGAGCCCGTTCTGACCATTCAGTCCCGTCATTCCGGGGCGCGCAAAGCGCGAACCCGGAATCTCCGAGATTGTGGCGCGAGATTCCGGGTTCACATTGCTGATGCGCGTGCCCCGGAATGACGACCAACGTTTTTTGCATTCTGCCGGGAAATCGCTATTTTCCGCGGCCCGGAGGCCCTTCTTGATGTCCGTTGTCGATCCCAGCATGAGCCCGAGCGATCTGCGTGCGCTCGCCGAACAATCCAACGCCTGGCCGTTCGAGCAGGCCAAGGCCATCGTCGCGCGGCTGAAGAAGAGCCCGAAGGACGAGGTGCTGTTCGAGACCGGCTACGGGCCGTCCGGCCTGCCGCATATCGGCACGTTCGGCGAGGTCGCACGCACCTCGATGGTGCGGCACGCCTTCCGCGTATTGACCGAGGACAAGGTCAAGACGCGCCTGCTCGCCTTCTCCGACGACATGGACGGCTTCCGCAAGGTGCCCGACAACGTCCCCAACAAGGAGATGCTGACCGCGCATCTCGGCAAGCCGCTGACGCGGGTGCCGGATCCGTTCTCCAACGAATACCCCTCGTTCGGGCACCACAACAACGCACGGCTGCGCGCCTTCCTCGATCATTTCGGCTTCGACTACGAGTTCGCGAGCTCGACCGATTATTACACGTCGGGCCGCTTCGACGCGACGCTGCTCAAGATGCTCGCCGCCTACGACAAGGTGATGGAGATCATCCTGCCGACGCTGGGCCCCGACCGCCGCGCCACCTATTCGCCGTTCCTGCCGATCAGCAAGACCACCGGCATCGTGCTGCAGGTGCCGATGATCCGCCGCGACGTCGCGGCCGGCACCGTGACCTATGTCGACCCTGATACGAACGAGGAAGTCGAAACGCCGGTCACCGGCGGCAACGTCAAGTGCCAGTGGAAGGCCGACTGGGCGATGCGCTGGGTCGCGCTCGGCGTCGACTACGAGATGGCCGGCAAGGACCTGATCGATTCCGTGAAGCTCTCAGGCGCGATCGCCAGGGCGCTCGGCGCCACGCCGCCGGAAGGCTTCAACTACGAGCTCTTCCTCGACGAGAAGGGCCAGAAGATCTCGAAGTCGAAGGGCAATGGCCTGACCATCGACGAATGGCTGCGCTACGCCTCGCCGGAATCGCTGTCGCTGTTCATGTATCGCGAGCCGAAGGCGGCCAAGCGGCTGTATTTCGACGTCATCCCGCGCAACGTCGATGACTATCAGCAGTTCATCGACGGCTTTGCCAAGCAGGACGGCAAGCAGCAGCTCGGCAATCCGGTCTGGCACATCCACAACGGCAAGCCGCCGAAGGGCGACATGCCCGTGACCTTCCAGCTGCTGCTGACGCTGGTGTCGTCGTCGAACGCGGAGAATGCCGAGACGCTGTGGGGCTTCATCGGCCGCTACCGTCCCGGCGTGAGCCCGCAGACGCATCCCAAGCTGGACGCGATGGTCGGCTACGCCATCAATTATTACCGCGACTTCGTCGCGCCGACGAAGCAGTTCCGCGTGCCGACCGACACCGAGCGTGCGGCGCTGCAGGACCTGCGCGATGCGCTGTCGCAGCTTCCGGCGGACGCCTCGGCCGAGGACATCCAGAACGTCGTCTATGAGATCGGCCGCCGCGAGCCGTTCCTCGACCAGGTCAAGAAGGGCAAGGACGGTCGTCCCGGCGTCACGCTGGACTGGTTCAACATGCTCTACCAGGTGCTGCTCGGCCAGGAAAAGGGCCCGCGCTTCGGCTCCTTCGTCGCGGTCTACGGCGTGCAGAACGCGGTCAACATGATCGACGGCGCGCTGGCAAGGAGCGCGTAAGAAACGCGATGCCCTTCGCTACCACATACGGCTGCTGTCCCGGCGAACGCGGGGACCCATACCGCGCGATCTATCGGAGAGAGGCGGTCCTTGTACCGACATAAGCGCAACTACGGATCTTCGCCTAACCCCTCCCTGGGGCTATGGGTCCCGGCATTCGCCGGGACGACAGTGTGATCGGAGCCGCCGCTCAGATCGACCTCAGCACGTAGCGCCTGTTATCCTTCTGCGCCGGGCGCGCATTCATCGGATAGAGCTTTGCGAACGCGGCGATACCGCGGCCCCGCAGTCACTGGCTCGTCCACACGATCCGCGCGATCCACGCCACCTCCCCCGCCGCCATCGTGCGCACGGCTTGCGAGGCGTTAAGCAATTGCAGCTCCACGACCTTCGCGGTACGGCGCCTCAGCGTTGCGATCGTCATCTCGCCCGTCCTGCTTCGCACCACCACGCGATCGCCCTTGCGGATCGGCGCGCCCGGCGAGACCAGGACGATATCGCCGTGGCGGTAAACGGGGACAAACTCATCGCCGGAAATCTCCAGCGCAAAGCCGTGGCTGTCCTCGGTGGCCGGAAGCGCGGTTTCGGTCCAGGCCTTGCCCGAGGGAAGGCCGGACTCGTCGAAGGCGCCGCTCGCGCCGGCCAGCGCGAAACGAAGCAGCGGCACGGAGCGGCCGTCGCCCGCGTCATCGTCGACCAGCCGCGCAAAGCTGTCGAACGAGGCATCTGCCGCCGCCAGCGCCTTGGCGATCGATTCGGTCGAGGGCCAGCGCTCGCGGCCGTCCGAAGTGACGCGCTTGGACCTGTTGAAGGTGGTGGGATCGAGCCCGGCGCGCTTGGCCAGGCCGGACGGCGACAGACCGGCGCGCGCCGCCAGCCGATCCAGCGCGATCCAGATCTGGTCGTGAGTGAGTATCCTCTGCGCTTTGGCCTGCCTGACCATGCAAGGTCCAGCCCGTCGCAACTCAGGAAAACTGTCCTCAAATCAACCGGTTTTCCGCTTTTCGCGCAAGTGGCGGCGATTTCACCGGACCGGAAAGGCTTGAGGCCTTGAGTTCGGCAGGGGCGGCCTTTACGGTCGCGCCGGGGTTGTTGCGGACCCGCACGAGACGAAAAAACCCAAAAGACTCAAAGAGCAAACAGGACTGCGCAAGCGGTGGTCAAGATCTACAAAATCTGTCCGGCCTCGGCCTGGCGTGAGGCGGAACGGCAGGGTGTCTACCGGGGCAGCGCCGACGATGCGCGCGACGGGTTCATCCATTTCTCGACCGCCGACCAGGTTCCCGAGACCCTGCGCAAGCACTATTTCGGACAGCGTGCGCTGTTCCTGGTCGAGGTCGACGGCGACGTGCTCGGCAGCGAGCTGCGTTGGGAGCGCTCGCGCAACGACGAGCTGTTTCCACATCTCTATGGCGAGCTCGATGTCGGCGCCGTGATCGCGGTGATCAACCTCAACATACGCTCCGACGGCGGTCACGATGTTCCGGAGCTGCTGCCGTGATCCGCGCGTTCGACGCCTTTTCCCTGCCGGTGCTGCGCTGGCTCGATCCCGAGGATGCGCATCGCCTCGCGATCCAGGGCCTGCGCTTCCTGCCGCCGGCCAAGCCGCGAGCCGATGATCCCAAGCTCGCGGTGCGCGCCTTCGGGCTGAATTTTCCCAATCCGATCGGCATGGCCGCGGGCTTCGACAAGAGCGCGGAGGTTCCGGACGCGTTGCTGCGACTCGGCTTCGGCTTCGTCGAGATCGGCTCGGTGACGCCGAAGCCGCAAGCCGGCAACCCGCGGCCGCGGCTGTTCCGCCTCGAGCGCGACGAGGCCATCATCAACCGCATGGGCTTCAACAATGACGGCGCGGACGTCGCCTTGCGCCGGCTCGCCGCGCGCGCAGCACGGCGGCATCGTCGGCGTCAATGTCGGCGCCAACAAGGATTCAACCGATCGCGTCGCCGATTACGTCAAGCTGATCGAGACCTTTGCGCCGGTCGCGAGCTACTTCACCGTCAACGTCTCCTCGCCGAACACGCCGGGCCTGCGCAATCTGCAGGAAGGCGCCCTGCTCGACGATCTCCTCGCGCGGGTGATCGACGCGCGCGAGCGTGTCCGGCAGAAGGCCGGCGACACGCCGGTGCTGCTCAAGATCGCGCCGGATCTCAGCCTCGCCCAGCTCGACGACGTCGTGCAGGTCGCGCGCTCGCGCCGGGTCGACGGCATGGTCGTATCGAACACGACGATCTCCCGGCCGAGCACGCTGCGGGAGGAGACGCGCGCCAAGGAGCAAGGCGGCCTGTCGGGCCGGCCGCTGTTCCGCCTGTCGACGCGGATGGTTGCGGAGACCTATGTGCGCGTCGAGGGCGCCTTCCCCCTGATCGGCGTCGGCGGCGTGGATTCCGGCGGCGCCGCCTTGACCAAGATCCGCGCCGGCGCCAGCCTGATCCAGCTCTACTCGTCGCTGGTCTACAAGGGCCTCGGCCTCGTCGACGAGATCAAGCGCGACCTCACCTCGACGCTGCTCCGCACCGGGCGGGATTCCCTGTCCGAGATCGTCGGTGCGGATGCCGCGACGCTCACGGCGGAAGACTGGCCGGGGATGTAGGGCAGTCGCGTGCCCCGGACGCAGCGCGTCCAATACGCAACGATGTAGCCCGGATGGAGCGCAGCGAAATCCGGGCTACTATTCGTCTACAACTTGGAAAACGTCGCCCTGAACTGCGCCGGATAGCGCACCGCCTGCAGGCCGCCGCGCGAGAGATAGGAGGCCAGCAGCGCCCACCACAATCCGGCATTGCCGAACGATTGCAGCGCCCACCAGGTGCCAAGGAAGATCGCGAGCGAGGCCAGCATCAGATTGCGCATCTCGCGCGCCCAGGTCGCGCCGATATAGATGCCGTCGAACCCGAAGGCGAACACGCCGGGAATCGGCGCGAACGCGACGAAGGGCAGGAATTCGCGCGCGGCGCGGCGAACTTCCTCGCTCGCCGTCATGAAATCGATCAACGCCGGCCCGAACAGCGCGAACAGTGCTGCGACGACGATGGCGAAGCCGAGCCCCCAGAGCAGCACCAGCCGGGTCGAGGCGGCAAAGCCTTTTGCGTCGCGTGCGCCGAGGGTGCGCCCGCAGAGCTGCTGGGCGGCGTTGGCGAGACCGTCGAGGAAAAAGGCGCTGATGAACAGGAAGTTGTTGAGCACGGAATTGGCCGCCAGCGTGACGTCGCCGGCCTGCGCGCCTTTCGCGGTGAAGAACAGAAATACCGTGATCAGCGCCGCGGTGCGGATCATGATGTCGGAATTCACCGCCAGCATCCGCAACAGCTTGTCGCGGTCGAGCAGCGTCCTGTACGGGACCGCGAAGCCACCCTCGGCATAATGGCGGCAGACGATCACGCCGAGGGCGAACCCGACCGCTTCCGAGACCAGCGCGGCGATCGCGGCGCCGGCGATGCCGGCGTCGTAGACCAGCACCAGCAGGATCGTCGCCGCCATGTTGACGAGGTTGATGACGACCTGAAGCAGCAAGGCTGAATTGGCGCGGGCCTGGCCGATCAGCCAGCCGAGGATGACGTAATTGGCGAGCGTGAACGGCGACGACCAGATCCGGATCCCGAAGTAGGTCTGCGCTGCCCGCGTCACATTCTCGCTGCCGCCGATGAGGTCGAACAGCCCCGTGGCCAGCGGCACTTGCAGCACGATCAGCGCGGCGCCGATCAGGCCGGCGACGATGAAGCCGCGCGCCAGGATCGCGGTCGGCTCACGCACCTCACCCGCGCCCAGCGATTGCGCGGTGAAGGCGAGCGTGCTCATGCGCAGGAAGCCGAACAGCCAGAACAGGCAGTCGAAGACGATCGACGCGATCGCGACGCCGCCGAGCAGCGCCGCATCGTCGAGGCGGCCGATCGCCGTGGTCGAGACCACGCCGATCAGCGGCGTGGTCAGGTTGGCGACCATCGCAGGACCTGCGATGGCGAACACGTCTCGTGTGCCGACTCTGGGATGGACGGGCGCGTGCATGGTCAGAATACGACGACCATGCCGTCCTCGGCCGCCATGTAGGGCAACGCGTCGAGGCGCG
This sequence comes from Bradyrhizobium dasycarpum, assembly GCF_042019905.1. Lineage (NCBI taxonomy): Bacteria > Pseudomonadati > Pseudomonadota > Alphaproteobacteria > Hyphomicrobiales > Nitrobacteraceae > Bradyrhizobium > Bradyrhizobium dasycarpum. The sequence continues at coordinate 5,468,505 of NZ_CP169574.1, read as the reverse complement.
ACAGCATATCGTCGCTCATATGGGTGAGCACGAGCCGTTTGGCGCCGATCGCGGGCAGATGCTGTTCCAAGGTCTTCAGGCTGAGATGGTTCTTGACGACCTTCTCGTACACATAGGCCTCGGCAATGAAAAGATCGGCGCCATGCGCCAGCGGAATGAGCGTCTCCGTCCATTCGGTGTCGGCGCTGTAGGCGAGCGTGCGGCCTTCGGCCTCGACGCGGTAGGCGAGGAAGGGACCACCGGATTCGCCGTGCACGACGGGATAGGGCGTCACCGTCACGGCGCCGAACGTCCGGCTTTGTCCGGGCGCGAGCGCGACGATATCGAGCTCGAAGCGCTGTTTGGTCTTCGAGGAGTGCTCGAACAGCGCCTCCATCACCTCACGCAGGCGCCTCTCGATGCCTTGCGGGCCCGCGATCGTCAGCGGCCGCGTCCGCCGCGAGAACTGCGCGTCGAGCAGCAGGAACGGCAGCCCGGCAAAATGGTCGCCGTGGAAATGCGTGATCAGGATCAGATCGATCTCGTCGCACGCGATCTCAAGCCGCTTCAGCGCCGGCAAGGCCGACGCGCCGCAATCGATCAGGAAGTTGGCCTCGCGCCCGGAGACATGGAAGCAGGTATTGAGCCTGCCGCCGGAACCGAAGGCGTCGCCACAGCCGACGAAACGCAGTTGCATCGGCTGCGGGCTCCCAGCCTACCGACCGCGCGGCGCGCCGAACACGCGCGAGAGCAGCCAGATCGGGATCACGATCACCGCGCCGAGCAGGAAGTAGCGCCACAGCCAGTTGATGGTATCGAAGCCGAGATCCCACAGACGCTGGAACAGGAGGCGGATGCTGTAGATGATGTTCCAGGGATCGAATCCGATCGCGGCCAGCACGACGCCGACCAGAATCGAGAGCAGGACCAGCCGGAACGCGACCGCCAGCGGCGAGCCGCCGAGAAAGCGGTTCAGCCCATCGCTGCGGCCGGCCGGCAAATCTCTGACGTCTTGGACCATCGCAAACTCCTCGAGAAGGATTCGACCCCATTATAGGGCACGGCGAGGCACATGGGGAACCCAGATCGGCGCGTCAATCGGGTTACCGGAGTTTAATTCGGGCACGCCCGAGCGTATCGATCGTGCGCGCTGGTGGCCACGGGCTCCTAAACCTCTTCCGCGTGCGGGAGAGGTCGCGCCGTAGGCGCGGGTGAGGGCTTTATCCTCCAGGAGACTGTCCCAATGCGGAGAGAACCCTCTCCCCGACCCTCTCCCGCAAGCGGGAGAGGGAGCACAGCGCCATCGCGGCGGGATCGCGCCTCATACCTCACACCTCAATCTCCGCCGCCTCCGCCTTCAGCATCCGCTCCAATGTCTCCAGCCGATCGGCCTCGCGCGGCGGCTTGTCCCAGCGCAGGCGGCTGATGCGGGGAAAGCGCATGGCGACGCCGGATTTGTGCCGCGGCGAGCGCTGCAGGCCCTCGAACGCCACCTCCAGCACCAGCCCCTTGTCGCCCTCGTGCACGACATGGCGCACGGGACCGAACTTCTCCGTGGTGTTGCGGCGAACGAAGCGGTCGATCTGCAGCAGCTCCTCGTCGGTGAAGCCGAAATAGGCTTTGCCGACCGGCACCAGCTCGTCGCCGCCCTCGCCCGCGGTCCAGACGCCGAAGGTGTAGTCGGAATAATACGACGAGCGCTTGCCGTGACCACGCTGCGCATACATCAGCACGGCGTCGATGATGTGCGGATCGCGCTTCCACTTCCACCATTGGCCCTTCGGCCGTCCCGGCAGATAGGGCGCATCGCGCCGCTTCAGCATCACGCCTTCGACGGCGTCCGCATCTTCTCCGGCTCCCGCACTCGCGGGATCGGCGCGCGCGGCGGTCAATGCGTCCCAGCTTGCGAAAGGCACGGTGGGCGACAGGTCGATGCGGGGATCACCGAGCTTCGTGATGAAGCTCTCCAGCCGCTCGCGCCGCTCCGCGAACGGCAGCTCACGCAGATCGTTCTCGTCGTCGCCTAGCAGGTCGTAGGCGCGAAGGTGGATCGGAAACTCCTTGATCAGCTTGGGCGAGACAACCTTGCGGTTGAGTCGCTGCTGCAGGACGTTGAAGCTCTGCACGCGGCCCTCACGCAGGATCAGCAGCTCGCCGTCGATCGCACCCGGCAAATGCAGCGAGGGCACGAGGTCCGGAAAGCTGCCCGTGATGTCCTCGCCGGTGCGCGAATAGAGCCGCGCCGTGATGTGGCCGCGCTCGTCGCGGCCGGCAACAGCCTGAACGCGGATGCCGTCCCATTTCCATTCGGCGATGTAGTCGGCCGGATCGAGCCCGGCGAAATCGGTGTCCTCGATCGCATGCGCCAGCATCACGGGCCGGAACGGCGCGGGATCACGGTTGACCGGCTTGTCGCCGCGGCCTTCCAGCCACGCGAACAGGTCGAGATAGGGCGGTGCGAGGCCTGGCCAGATCAGCTCGAGCTCATGCGGATCCTTGTCGCCGAGCGCGGCCGCCGCGGTCTTGGCAAGGCGCGCCGAGATGCCGATCCGCAAGCTCCCGGTGACGAGCTTCAACAGCGCCCAGCGGCCGGTCTCGTCCAGCTCGTCGAGCCAGCGCTCGAGCTGCTTCGGCAGCTCGGTCTTGCCGAGCGTGCGCAGCGTAGTGACGACCTCGGTGAGCGTTGGGGGTGGCGGGTTGTTGTGGTTGCGGGCGTGCGGGGACTCATCAGCATCTCGCCCGGAGTACCCCCTCCCTGCCCCTCCCCCGCAAGGGGGAAGGAACAGTTGGGCTCGTGCGTCCATCACTCGCTAAGCTACTGTCAGTTTTAAATCGCGTCTGCTGCGCCGCGCTCCGCTGCGCTCCCTCCCCCCTTGTGGGGGAGGGCGGAGGAGAGGGGTGGCTCAGGATAGACTCGTTGTCGTAGACATCTCGCCTCGACCACATCAGAGCGACCGTCTCCGAGAGATCGCCGACATAATCGTAACTCAACCCGAACAGCACCTCATCCGTGCGCGACGCGATGAGGTCGCGGATCAGGGCCGGCTTGGCGTGCTTGAAGCTGAGCGCCCCGGTCAGCGCGGCCAGCGCATAGCCGCGGTCGGGGTCGCCGACCTCGCGGAAATAGCCGGTGATCAGCCGCAGCTTGTTGTTGCGGCCAGGCTCATAGGCGAGACGGTCCAGGAGCTCGGCGAAGCGGTTCATGCCTCGGCCTCACCCGTGATCGGCGTCTCGCTTTCCTCCTCGTCGCCATAGCCGACGAGATCGAGCGGTTGCGCTTTCAGGCCCTTGCTCCGGCACCAATGCACCAGCGCGTCTTCCTGGCCGTGGGTGACCCAGATTTCGCCGGCGCCGGTCGCGCCGATCGTGGCGGTGAGGCCGTCCCAATCGGCGTGATCGGAGATCACCAGCGGCAGCTCGACGCCGCGCTGCCGCGCCCGGGCGCGCACGCGCATCCAGCCCGAGGCGAAGGCGGTGACGGGATCGGGAAAGCGCCGCGTCCACAGGTCTGACGTCGCCGAGGGCGGTGCCAGCGTGATGGTGCCGGCCAGCGCCGCCTTCTTGACGCCCTTCACCGGCCGGAGCTCGCCGAGATCGATGCCGCGGCTCTGGTAGTAATGCGTGATCGTCTCCATGGCGCCATGCAGGTAGATCGGGGCATCGTAGCCGGCCTGCCGCAGCAGCTTGATCACGCGCTGCGCCTTGCCGAGCGAATAGGCGCCGACGAGATGCGCGCGTTCGGGAAACAACTCGACCGAGGCGAGCAGCTTGCTGACCTCATCGGCGGCATCGCCATGCCGGAATACCGGCAGGCCAAAGGTGGCCTCGGTGATGAAGACGTCGCAGGGCACCAGCTCGAACGGCGTGCAGGTCGGATCAGATGCGTCCTTGTAGTCGCCGGAGGCGACGATGCAGGTCTGCTTGCACGTCACGGCGATCTGCGCCGAGCCCAGCACATGGCCCGCCGGGTGAAACTTGACGCGAACATCGCCGAGCCGGATCTCCTCGCCATAGCGGATCGCCTGCGTTGAGCCGGCGAAGTTCTCGCCATAGCGCAGTCGCATTATGTCCAGCGTTTCCTGCGTCGCCAGCACCGCGCCATGGCCGGCGCGGGCATGATCGGAATGACCGTGGGTGATCACGGCCCGCTCGACCGGGCGGACGGGGTCGATATGGAAGCCGCCGGGCTTGCAGCACAGGCCGGCAGCAGCTGGCAACAGGATGTCTTGAGGTCGCATGGTCGTGATATAGGCAGTGGGCGCTTCAAATTAAGCTGTCATGCGCGGGCTTGACCCGCGCATCCATCTTCTTAAAGAGTTCTGTTTTTGATGGATTGCCGGGTCAAGCCCGGCAATGACGAGTAGTTCCATGCCGCTCCGCCTGTTCCTGACCTCCGGCGATCTCATGGCCGACCGCCGCTTCGAATTCGCGCGCGACCTCCAGCTCAAGGGCGATCTGCCCGCGGCCGCCGACCTGCTGGAGCAGGCGATCGAGCTGGCGCCCGACTTCACCTCGGCCTGGTTCACGCTCGGCGAAATCCGGCAGCAGCTCGGTGAGCGCGACAAGGCCATCGCGGCGTTTCGAGAAGCGCGGAGGTGCGACCCCGGCGACCAGCACGGCGCCGGTCTGCACCTGATGCGGCTCGGCGAAGCCGAGATGGCGGAGATGCCGAAGGCCTATGTGCAGGCGCTGTTCGACCAGTACGCCCCGCGCTTCGAGCACGCGCTGATCAACGATCTCGGCTACCGCGCGCCGAGCCTGATTTTCAAGGCGGTGCTGGCCGCGCGCGTCGCCGCGAAGAAGCCGACCTACTTCAAGCGCACCATCGATCTCGGTTGCGGCACCGGCCTTGCGGCCGCCGCCTTCGCCAAGCAGGTCGATCATTTCATCGGCATCGATCTGTCGCCCGGCATGATCAAGCAGGCGCGCGCCACCAACCTCTACGCCGAGCTCGAAGTCGCCGACATGATCGAGGGCCTGCGCACGAAGCATGACGCGAGCGCAAACCTCATCGTCGCTGCGGATGCGTTCGTCTATCTCGCCGATCTGGCGCCGGTGCTCGACGAAGCGAGCCGCGTGCTCGCATCGGGCGGCGTGCTCGCCTTCACGCTGGAGACGCATGACGGCAGCGGCATCGTTCTCGGCGAGGGCCTGCGTTATGCCCATCCGGCGGAATATGTTCGCGGCGCCATCGCCAAGGCGAGCCTGAAGCTGCTGACGCTGGAGCCGGCCTCGCCGCGCAACGAGAACAACGAGCCGGTGCGCGGTCTCGTCGTCGTCGCCGAGAAAACTTGAGTCTAGGCGCTAGGCGCCGCGCGATTAAGCGTCATTGCGTCGCAAAGAAGCGACTTCCCACTTGCGAGCCGTGCTGCGTTCCCAGCACAATGCGCGCACCAGGGAGAAACAAATAATGACGAAGAAACCATCGCGGCGCGATTTCAGCACCGCCGCGCTTGCCACCATCGCCGCATCCACCTTGCCCGCGCCCTACGTCTGGGCCGCGGAGAAGAAATACGATGCGGGCGCCAGCGACACCGAGATCAAGATCGGACAGACCGTGCCGCATTCTGGCCCCGGCTCGCTCTACGGCGTGCTGGGACGAATCGGCGAAGCCTATTTCCAGATGCTGAACGAGAAGGGCGGCATCAACGGGCGCAAGATCAAGTTTCTCACCATGGACGACGCCTACAGCGCGCCGAAATGCGTCGAGGCGACGCGGCGCCTGGTCGAGCAGGAGGAAGTGCTCGCGCTCTACGGCTCGCTCGGCACCGCGCCGCAGACGGCCGTGCACAAATACCTGAACTCCAAGGGCGTGCCGCAGCTGTTGCTCAACACCGGCGCGTCGAAGTGGAACAATCCGAAAGAGTTCAAATGGACGATGGCGGGCCTGCCGCTGTATCCGACCGAGGCGCGCATCCTGGCCCGCCACGTCGTCAGCGTGAAGCCGAACGCCAAGATCGGCATCCTCTACCAGAACGACGATTTCGGCCGCGACTTCCTCGGCCCCTTCAAGAAGGTGCTGGCCGATGCCGGCGGCACCGCGCAGGTGATCATGGAGCAGACCTATGATCTGACCGAGCCGACCGTCGATTCCCAGCTCATCAATCTCTCGAAATCGGGCGCCGACGTCTTCTACAACATCTCCACCGGCAAGGCCTCGTCGCAGTCGATCCGCAAGGTCGCCGAGCTCGGCTGGAAGCCGCTGCAGCTGTTGTCGGCCGGCTCGACCGGCCGCTCGATCCTCAGCGCCGGGGGCCTGGAGAACGCCACCGGCATCGTCGCCATCCGCTACAACAAGGAGGTCGGCCTGCCGAAATGGGAGAAGGACCCCGACGTGATGGCGTTCGAGGAATTGCGCAAGAAATACACGCCGGCCATCGACCCCGACAACACCATCGCCTTTGCCGGCTACGGCCAGGCCGTCACCATGGGCGAGATCCTGCGCCGCTGCGGCGACGAGCTCACCCGCGCCAACGTGCTGAAGCAGGCCTCGAACCTCAAGGGCTTCCACTCGCCCTACTTCCTCGACGGCGTCACCTACAGCTACACGCCGGAGGACTACACGCCGATGAAGACTCTGTTCATCTCCACCTTCACCGGCAAGGACTGGGACATCTCCGACAAGCCGATGTCGGAGTAGGTAGGGCGCGACCCGTTCACCTCTCCCGCTTGCGGGAGAGGCGTAGGCCGCCTCCGGCGGCCGTCGACGCCGAGGCAAAGCCTCGGCTATGGCGAAGCGCCGGGTGAGGGCTTTCTCCTCTTGGGGATTGTCCCATTGCGGAAACACCCTCTCCGCAGCCCTCTCCAGCAAGCGGGAGAGGGAGCGCAGCTCCGTCTTTGCAGCGATCGAGCCTTCATTTCATCTCGCTCAGGCGCTGACGCGCGATACCAGCCGGTACGCCCGCGCCGCATTCACAGCAAAAGCCTTGTCCCGCACCTGCGGGCCGAGCTTCCTCAGGCAGGCTTCCAGCGCGCTCTTGATCTCGCCGTAGCTTCCCGCAAGCAGGCACACCGGCCAGTCCGAGCCGAAGATCAGCCTGTCCTCGCCGAAACAATCTGCGGCGTGCGCGACAAACGGAAACAGGCGCTCCGCATCCCAGTCGTTCCAGACTGCCTCGGTCGCAAGGCCTGAGATCTTGCACCAGACATTGCCGCAGGTCCCGAGCGCCTTGATGTGGCCCGACCATTCGGCGCTGCCGCCGTCGGCGATCGGCGGCTTGGCCGCGTGGTCGAGCACGAAGCGCGCTTGCGGAAAGGCCTGCGCGGTTGCGATCGCGGCGGGCAGCTCGCGGGTGCGGACGAGAAAATCGTAGGCAAGATCACGCGCGAACACTGCCGTGAGCCCACGCTGGACGTCCTCGCGCAGCAGCCAATCGGGATCGGCTTCGTCATGCACCTGGTGGCGGATGCCGACGAGCTTGTCTCCGCCCGGCAAACCGCGCAGCCGGGCGAGCGTATCGCTGAGCGCCCCGTCGGTCAGGTCGGCCCAGCCGACGACGCCGATCACCGACGGCGTCGCATGCGCGATCGCTAAGAATTCCTCGGTCTCCTCGAGCGAGGAGCGGCATTGCACCACGATGCTGGCATCGATGCCGTTCGCCTTCAGCAATGGCGCCAGATCGGCCGGGCCGAACGCGCGGCGGATCGGCACGAGCTCGTCCGCCGCCATCCAGGAATAGTCGGCGCGCGCCGGATCCCAGAAATGCTGGTGGGCATCGATGATCATGCCTTACGCTCCCGTCGGCAGCGGCGCGCGCGCATCGACGAGGTTTCGCGCACGCAGCTCCTGCCAGAACGCAGTCGGCACGGTCTTCTCCGACATCGCGATGTTGTCGGCAACCTCGCTGGCGTTGCGCGCGCCCATCACGGCGACGGTGACCGCCGGATGCGCCATGCAGAACTGGAGCGCGGCGGCCCTCAGCTCGGTGCCGTGCTTGCGGCAGAGCCCGTTGAGCTCCAGCGCCCGCGCGACGAGCGAGGCATCGGCGTCCTGATAATTGAACTTCGCGCTCGTGTGCGGATTGGCGAGGATGCCGCTGTTGTAGATGCCGCCGAGCAGGATGCCGATCTTCTTGGCCGTGCAGACCGGAAACAGCGCATCCAGCGCGCCCTGGTCGAGCAGCGTGTAGCGCCCGGCGAGCAGGAAGCAGTCGACCGGCACGGCTTCCGCGAAGCGAACCGGCATCTCCGACTGGTTCATGCCGGCGCCGATCGCCTTGACCGTGCCGTCCTCGCGCAGCCGCTGCAGCGCGCGGAAGGCACCTGTGACGGCCTCGTCATAATGATCGTCGGGATCGTGCACCAGCAGGACGTCGACGCGGTCGAGCCCGAGCCGGCCCAGGCTTTCCTCGACCGAGCGCATCACGCCGTCATAGCTGAAGTCGAACACCGGCCGCTCGCGCGGCGTTCCCTTGTAATGCTCGTCCTCGGCGGCCGCGCGTTCAGGCACACGCAGCAGGCGGCCGACCTTGGTCGAGATGGCGTAGGACTCGCGCGGCTGTTGCCGCAGGAAGGCCCCGAGCCGCCGTTCGGCGAGGCCAAAGCCGTAGAGCGGCGCGGTATCGAAGAATCGTACCCCGAACGACCAGGCGCGCGCGATCGTCGCCTCCGCATCGGCATCGCTCACAGGACTGAACAATCCGCCGAGCGGGGCGGAACCGAGGCCGATCGAGGTGACGTCGAGCGAGCCGAGCCGCGATCGTTTCATTCCCATGGCCTTGTCTTCATTCCAACAGTCCGGATCATCTCTCCCGCTTGCGGAAACCGCAAGCGGGAGAGGCATGCAGGAACGCGGGGCTGGCGGGCGCTCCTACTTCAACATCTGCGCGACGTTGTCCTTGGTGACGAGATCGAGGCCGGTGTAGACGATCTCCGGCACCTTCTCGCCCTTCTTGATGGCGAGCAGCGTATCCATGGCCTTCTCGCCCATCTCGAACGGACGCTGGCCGACCAGCGCATTGGCATAGCCGTCGCGCAGCAGCTCGAGCTGCATCTTCAGCGTATCGGCGACGACAAGGGTGAACTTGCCGGAATCGATGTCCTTCTTGTTCCTGGACGCGAAGGCCTTGAAGCCTTCGGGCGCGAACATCGGCCAGCCGCCGATGGGCACGATCGCGGCGAGATCGGGCGTTGCGGTGCGCATGTCCGTCATCTGCTGCACCGCCAGTGCGGGATCGTCGTTGCAGAAGGTCGGGGAGCCCGCGACCTCGGCCCATTTCGAGCCCTTCAGCGCCTCGCGCACGCCGTCGACGCGCTCGGCGAGATTCTTGGCACCTGGGCCGCCGGAGACCATGGCGTATTTGCCGCCGTCGGGCCGCATCTTCAAGAGTTGCTTGCCGAGCGCGACGCCGAACTCCTTGTTGTTGGTGCCGATATAGGCGAGGCGCTTGGACCCGGGTGCGTCGGCATCGAAGGTGATGACGGGAATGCCGGCGGCGGTCGCCGCCTCGATCGACTTGGTCATGGCCGCGACGTCGGCGACCGAGATGGCGAGACCGTCGACCTTCTGGGTGACGAAGTCCTGGATGATCTGCGCCTGCGTCGCCGGCTCGTGCTCGACCGGTCCCTTGTAGATGCACTCGATGTTGCCGAGCTCCTTGGCCCGCTTCAGGCAGCCGTCGCGCGCGAAGTCGAAGAACGGATTGTTCATCGCCTTCGGCACGATGACGAAGCGGTAGTTCGCGGCGAATGCCGGCGTCGCCATCATCGCAACCGCGATGCCGGCCAGAAGAAATTTCCTCATCGTCTCCTCCACTCTCGTTTGGTGCCCGTCCTTTTCAGATCGTCCGGGAAGCGGACAGGCGGCGTTTTCGTTGCCTTCCCGAGAACCACGTCAATTCAAGTCATCCGCGAGCGGATGCGGTCGACCAGCACGGCCAGGATGATGATCACGCCGACCAGCGTCTGCTGCCAGTAGGAGGAGACCTGCGCCAGCACGAGGCCGTTGCGGATCACTTCCAGCAGCACGCAGCCGACGATGGCGCCGAGCGGGCCGCCGATGCCGCCGGCCAGGTTGGCGCCGCCGATGACGGCGGCCGCGATCACATTGAGCTCGTAGGAGGTCGCCATGTTGGCCGGCGCCGACCCGAGCCATCCCGAGATGATGATGCCTTGCAGGCCGGCGGCCAGCGCGCAGATCACGTAGACCTCGATCTTCACCCGCACCACCGGAATGCCGGTCAGCTCGGCCGCCTTCTCGTTGCCGCCGAGCGCGAAGACGTGGCGGCCGAACGCGGTGTGGTGCAGCACCACGGCCATCGTCAGCGCGAGGATCACCAGATAGATGAACGGCACGGGCACGCCGAGCACGTCGCCCGAGGTCGCGGCGTAGAAATAATCGGCGTCGGGCCCGCCCGGAAAGCTGCCGCGGCCGTTGGAGACGACATAGCCGAGCCCGCGCACGATCGAGAGCATGCCGAGCGTGGTGACGAAGGGCGACAGGCCGAGCACGGCGATGCAGAAGCCGTTGACGAGCCCGGCGATCAGCGCCACGCCGAGCCCGGCCAGGACCGAGACCAGCAGGATCAGCCCGGGCACGTTGGCGAGCACGGTCTTGCCGTCCGCCGCCATGTGCACGAACAAGGCGCCGGCGGGCGAGCCGGGCGCCGACAGCTCGGTCATGACCATCGAGGTGATCATGGCGGAGAAGCACATCATCGAGCCGACCGAGAGGTCGATGCCGCCGGTGATGATCACGAAGGTGACGCCGAGCGTGGCGATGGCGATGAAGGAGAAGTTCTTCGCCACGTTCTGCATGTTGCCTTCGGTGAAGAAATACGGGCTGGCGAAATGCATGATCACCAGCAGCACCGCCAGCGCGAGCAGCACGTAGCCGGTCTGGGAGGCGAAGATGCCGCGCTGCCACCATTTGATCCGGCCCACATTGGTGAAGCTGATCGGAGATTCCATGGGCATGGCCATTATGCCGCCTCCTTCGCGCCGGTGATGAGGGCGGTGACTTCCTCCGGCGAGGTCTCGTGGATCGGCTTGTCGGCTCGCTTCTCGCCGCGGCGCATGACGATGACGCGGTCGCATACCGCGAACACGTCGGGCATGCGGTGCGAGATCAGCATCACGGCAACCCCCTGCTCCTTGAGCCGGTGGATCAGGCCGAGCACCTGCTCGACCTGACGCACCGAGATCGCGGCGGTCGGCTCGTCCATCATCACCAGCCGCGCATTGGAGAGCCGCGTGCGCGCGATCGCAACCGCCTGGCGCTGGCCGCCGGACATCTGCTTGACGAGATCATCGGGCCGCGTTTCCGAGCGCAGCTCCCCGAACAGCTCGAGCGCCCGCGCCGCCATCGCCTTGTGGTCGAGCAGCGCGACGGGCCCGAACCTTCGCTTCAGCTCGCGACCGAGGAACACGTTGGCCGCCGCCGTCAGATTGTCGGCCAGCGCGAGGTCCTGATACACGACCTCGATGCCGACCGCGCGGGCATCGACGGGCCGGCTGAAATGGACCGCGCTGCCGGCAAAACGGATCTCGCCATGGCTGGGACGGAAATTGCCGGCGATGATCTTGACCAGGGTCGACTTGCCCGCGCCGTTGTCGCCCATCAGGCCGACCACCTCCCCCGGCATGACCTGCAGGTCGACCTCGTGCAGCGCGCGGATGGCGCCGAATTCCTTGCCGATGCCGGTGAGCTCGAGGACCGGTGTGGTGTCAGCATGTGCCATCGGCGGTCTTTCTCCCTCAGACATGACGATTGACCAGCGATTCCAGATATTCCTGCCGCCCCGAGCGCGGCTGCGGGTCGAAGCCGGGCTGAAGGGCGCGGTCGGCGAGATCGGCAAGCGAACGCTGGCCGGCGAGAATCGCCCGGCCAGCGGGGCCCGACCAGCCTTCGTAGCGCTCGGCAAGTGGGGCGGTAAGCACGCCGGCGTCGACCATGTCGGCGGCGGCGAGGAAGGCCCGCGCGCAGGCATCCATCGAGCCGACATGGGCGTGGATCAGATCGTCGGGGTCGATCGACTGGCGGCGGATCTTGGCGTCGAAGTTCAGCCCGCCCGAGGTGAAGCCGCCGCGGTTCAGGATTTCGTGAAACACCAGCGCCAGCTCCGGCACGTTCATCGCGAACTGGTCGGTATCCCAGCCGAGCAGATCGTCGCCGCGGTTGATGTCGAGCGAGCCGAACACGCCGAGGGCCTCGGCGAGCGCAACCTCGTGGTGGAAGGAATGGCCGGCGAGGATGGCGTGGTTCTGCTCGATGTTGAGCTTGACGTCCTTGAGCAGATCGTAGCGTTCGAGGAAGCCGTAGCAGGTGGCGACGTCGAAATCATACTGATGCTTGGTCGGCTCCTTCGGCTTCGGCTCGATCAGGATCGGACCCTTGAAGCCGATCTTGTGCTTGTGCTCGACGACGAGCGAGACGAAGCGGCCGAGCTGGTCGAGCTCGCGCTTGAGATCGGTGTTGAGCAGCGTCTCATAGCCCTCGCGCCCGCCCCACAGCACATAGTTCTGGCCGCCGAGCCGGTGCGTCACCTCCAGCGCGGCGCGGACCTGGCCGGCCGCGTAGGTGAAGATCTCGGGGTCGGGATTGGTTGCCGCACCCGCCATGTAGCGGCGATGCGTGAACAGGTTCGCGGTGCCCCAGAGCAGGCGGACCTTCGCTGATGCCATCTTCGCTTCGAACAGATCGGCGATCGCGTTGAGATTGGCGACGGACTCGGCGAGCGAAGCGCCCTCCGGCGCCGCGTCGACGTCGTGGAAGGTGAAGTAGGGCACATCGAGCAGGCGGAACAGCTCGAACGCGACATCGGCCTTGGCCCGCGCCTGCGCCATCGCATCGCTGCCGTGATGCCAGGGCCGCAGGAACGTCTCGCCGCCGAAGGGGTCGCCGCCCGGCCAGCAGAACGAATGCCAATAGCAGACCGCAAAGCGCAAGTGATCCTCAAGCCTGCGGCCGTGGACCATGCGGTCCTTGTCGTACCAGCGGAACGCGGGCACCGGTCCCGCGTCCTGGCCGGCAAAGGCGACAGGTGCGCTCGCATCGAAGAATTTGGCTGACGCGTTCACTTCAGGGACTCCTTCAATGCGGGATAAAGCTCGCGCCATCGCCGATAGGCTTCGTCATAGGCGGCAGCGAGGGAAGCGCGGGGCGTGAAGCTCGCGAGCCGTCGCGGCCGGGTGCAGATCGCCTCGGCTCTCTCGCCGGTGGTAGCGAGCCGGCCGAGCCGCGCGGCGCCGAGGGCTGCCCCCACCTCGCCCTCTTCGACGCGGTGAACGGGAATGCGGAGCACGTCGGCACAGATCTGTGCCCAGAGCGGCGAGCGCGAGCCGCCGCCGACGAGATCGACCTCGGCAATCGGCCCGCTCGCCTGGCTCAGCGCCGCCAGATTGTCGCGCGCGGCAAAGCCGACGCCTTCGAGCACGGCCTGGACGATCTGGCTGCGGCCGGTGGCACCGCGCAGACCGACAAAGGCGCCGCTCGCGGCGGCATCGTTGTGCGGCGTGCGCTCGCCGTCGAGATAGGGCAGGAACCTGATCGGGCTGGGCGCATCGACGCGCTCGCCGAGCGGCGCCAGCAGCGTTGCAGCCGGCACCTCCATCACATCGGAGAGCCAGGCCAGCGAAGCCGCAGCCGACAGCATCACGCCCATCTGATGCCAGAGGCCGGGCAGCGCGTGGCAGAACGCGTGCACGGCCGAGGCCGGCGCCGGCGCGAAGCGATCGGTGACGCGGAACAGAACGCCCGATGTTCCCAGCGACAGGAAGGCATCGCCGGGCGCGATCGCGCCGAGCCCGATCGCGCTCGCGGCATTGTCGCCGGCGCCGCCCGCGACCACGACATCCTTCCTCCAGACCCCAGCGCTGCGCAAAATCCGGAGCGAGCACTGCGCTCGCCGCGCTGCCCTCGACGAGGCGCGGCATGTGATGAAGGTCGAGCCCGGTGGCGTGCAGCAACAAGGCCGACCAGCGCCGCTCGCCGACATCGAGCCACAGCGTGCCGGCGGCATCGGACATGTCCTCGACCATCTCGCCGGTGAGACGATAACGCACATAGGCCTTGGGCAGCAGCACCTTTGCGACGCGCTCGAAAATCTTCGGCTCGTGCCGCGCGATCCACAGCAGCTTCGGCGCCGTGAAGCCAGGCATGGCCAGGTTGCCTGCGATCGCGTGCAGCGACGGACAGCGCCGCTCCAGCACCGCGCATTCAGCCTGCGAGCGGCCGTCATTCCAGAGGATCGCCGGGCGCAGCGGCTTGCCGTCCTCATCGAGCAGCGTCGCGCCATGCATCTGGCCGGACAGGCCGATGCCGCGAACCCTCGCAACCTCGCGCGGATGGCGGCTTGCGAGATCGTCGACCGCGCCGATCGCCGCATCGACCCAGGCATCGGGGTCCTGCTCGGACCACAGCGGCGCCGGATGCGACAGCGCGAGCTCGCGCGCGGCGGTCGCGACGATCGCGCCGGCTTCGCTCACGAGCACCGCTTTCACGCCGGACGTGCCGATGTCCAGTCCGAGATACAAATCGTCCTCCTCTTTCCTCATTGCGCTGCACGATCTTGATGTCGCGCTGTTCGCCACGGCCCGTTCGATAGCTAGGGCAGATTGTCCCGCATCACGATGTCGATCCTGATCTTCTCCTGTTCGCGCAAGATCGGCTCGCCGCGGGCGAGCGCGAGCAGCACGCGCACGGCGGCGCGCGCTTCATGCCCGGGGTTCTGCGAGATCGCGGCATCCATCACGCCCTGCAGCAGCAGGCGGCGCGTCAGCACGGTGACGTCGTGACCGACGAACACTACCTTGTCACGGCCGGCATCGTCCAACGCCTTGGCGACACCTTGCGTGCCGGCGCCGACATTATAGAGGCCGACGATGTCGGCATGCTTGGCGAGCAGCCGCGCCAACACCTGCTCGGAGCGATCGTCCTGGTCGCGCCCTTCCAGCACCGGCAGCACGCTGAGACCGGGGAATTCCGAGGCCATCACCTGGTTGAAGCCGAAGATGCGTTCGGCATGGTCGCGCAGGCCCTGCGAGCCCGCGACGATCGCGACCTTGCCGGACTTCTGGCCGACCAGTCGTCCGACCAGCGCGCCGGCGGTGCGGCCTGCCGCGATGTTGTCGATGCCGACATAATGGTGGCGGCGCGACGACGGCACGTCCGACACCAGCGTCACCACCTGGGTGCCGGCATCGACGAGGTCGTTGATCGCGGCGCGAACGCTGGGGTGATCCAGCGCCACGACGGCGACGCCGTCGCAATCGCCGGAGAGCGCCTCGAGCGAGGCCGCAAGCACGGAGGGATCGAACACGTCGGTTGCGACCATCTCGACGCTGAGGCGGCGGGCCGAGAGCCAGCCCGACATCTCGCCAAGATGGGCCTCGATCTGCTGCATGAACGGGTTCGGCCCCGACGGCATCACGAAAGCAAAGCGGCGGGCGCGGCCGCGGGCAAGCTCGGCGGCGGCGACATGGGGCTGAAACGAATTGCGCTCGATCGCCGCCTTGACGCGCCGCACCGTCTCGGGCCGCACGCCCGGCCGGTTGTGCAGGACGCGGTCGACCGTCGCGAGGCTGACGCCCGCCTCGCGGGCGATGTCCTTCAGCGTCAGCGCGCTCGCGGTCAGGGTCTCGGCCATGGGCTGAAGGCTAGCAGAGGTGTTTTGAGGTACGCAACTCATTTTGAAGAGGCACCGGTCATTTTGGCCGGTCCGGCGCTAGGAACGGCTCTCCCCGAGGGCCGTTGCTGCCGGGTGCGTAACGACATCACCCATGATCCCGGCGAAGGCCTCAGCCCGACGCTCGAGCGCAACATCCAGGCGCTGGTGGAGCGCCGCCACGGGGAACAGCGGGCCGCCTCTGGTCAGGAGAGGCTCGCCGATGCGATCACGGCCTTCACCGGGAGCATGATCTTCGTTTATCTCCACCTCGCGATGTTCGGCTTCTGGATCATCGCCAATCTGCATTGGCTGCCCGGGATTCCGGCTTGGGACGAGAGCTTCGTCGTGCTGGCGATGATCGCTTCGGTGGAAGCGATCTTCCTCTCCACCTTTGTCCTGATCTCGCAGAACCGCATGACCACCGCTGCGGATAAGCGCGCCGATCTCGACCTCCAGATCAGCCTGCTCGCCGAGCACGAGCTGACCAAGGTTGCCCGCCTGCTCACGCAAGTCGCCGAGCGGCTCGATGTCCAACCTGACTCCAAGCGCGAGCTGGAGGAAGCCGCCCGCGACATCGCGCCCGAGCGCGTGCTCGACAAGCTCGAGGAGACGCGGAAGGGTTGAGGCTCGACGCGCCTCACGCCGTCTGCAGGTTCAGCTTGCGGTGAGATCGAGCGTCAGGAAAAGGCTATTGGGATCATCGCGATACCCCTCGAACGGACCGCAGAGGACGAAGCCGTGGGCCTGGTAGAGCGCATGCGCCGGCTTGAAATAGTCCCATGACCCGGTCTCGAGGCTGAGCCGCGTCAGACCGCGCGCGCGGGCCTCCGCAATGATGTGGCGGAGCATCTGGCCACCGAAGCCGCGCCGCCGCGTGGTCTGGAAGCGTATGCATCGACTTCACCTCGCCATGGACGGCCGAAAGTGTCTTCAGCGCCCCGGTGGCGACGAGCAGCTCGCCGTCCCAGCCGGTCCAGAACGCGACATCGTCGGCGCGAAGGCCTGCGAGGTCGAGCGCATGTGCGCTGCCCGGCGCGGTCTGTGCCCGCGCGGACGTGACGTGATGATCGAGCAGCGCGACGACGCGCGGATCGAAGGTATCGCCGGTGCGAATCTGCATGGTAGGCCTCATTTCAAGTTCGTGCGCGGGTGCGGGCGCCTGCGATCAGCGACATCACATCTTCCCGTAGGAGGAGCCGCGCCGCGTGATGATGACGTAGCGCGCGTCCTGCTTGGTTTCGTTCTCGAAGGTCACCGCGCGCATCACGTCGAAATCCAGGCAGTCGCCCTCGCGCAGGCGCACCGTCTTGGCGTCGATGTACACGGCGATCGCGCCCTCCAGCATCAACAATTGCTGGGTGAAGGCGTTGCGGCCCCAGGGGCTGTACGGCACCCGTGCACCGGCCGGCAGATCGACGACGATGATCTCGATGCCGCTCGCCGCATCCGTCGGCGAGGCGTGCCGTCGTCGATAGCCGCTGTCGGGGTCGCGCCAGTGCGGCTGGTCGGCGAGCCGCACCAGCCGCTCCGGCGGCTTCTCGGCGAGCGCGACGACATCGCTGAGCGTGACGTCGAGCGCGGCGCAGAGCTTGTTCAGCAGCGTCGCCGTCGCACTACTCTGCGCCCGCTCCACCCGCCCGATCATGGCCCGGCTGACGCCGGAGCGGCCGGCGAGCTCGTTCAACGTCATGCCCGCCTGCGTCCGCAGCGTCTTCAAGCGGCGACCGATCGCGCGGTCGAGTTTCTGCTGGTCCATCGGCTCTCATCCAGACATCACCCGGCGCAGGGACCGCATCCGCCGGGCGAGAGAAGCTTAAGGCGGGCGAGGCGGCTGTGCCGGGAGCGGCAGGCTAACATATTAGAATCTTTGCGAAGCCTGCAGCGCGGATTAGGATCGCCGACTGCGGTGACCGGGAGGCGATGACATGGGCGAGCCGACGCAGCGGACGATCAAGGCCAATGGCATCAGCCTCAACGTCGCCGAGCACGGCAAGGGGCCAATGGTGCTACTCTGCCACGGCTTTCCGGAAGGCTGGTACTCCTGGCGGCACCAGCTCGAGGCGCTGGCAGCGGCCGGCTACCACGCGGTCGCGCCCGACATGCGCGGCTATGGCAAGAGCGATCGGCCTGACGCGATCGATCAGTATACGATCCTCCATATGGTCGGCGATCTCGTCGGCGTGCTCGACGCCTTCGAGGCGGAACACGCCGTCATCGTCGGGCATGATTGGGGCGCCACGATCGCCTGGCACACGGCGCGCCTGCGGCCTGATCGCTTCCGCGCCGCTGCTATCCTCAGCGTGCCCTATCGGCCGCGGAGCCCGGTGCGGCCGACGAGCGTCATGCCCCAGACGGCAGATGCGCAGTTCTATCAGCTGTACTTCCAGGAACCGGGCATCGCCGAAGCGGAATTCGAGCGAGATCCGCGCGCAACGCTCGGCGCTATGCTCTATGGCGGCTCCGGCGAGGGAGCGGCGGCGATCCGCGCCAATGCCGAGCGCCAGGGCCGGACCGTCGGCGTCGGCATGGTCTCGCGCAAGGACGGGATGCTGCCGAAGGTGCAGGTGCCGCTTCCGTCGTGGCTGAGCGCCGCCGACCTCGACTATTACGGCGCCGAATTCGGCCGCAGCGGATTTCGCGGGCCGCTCAACTACTACCGCAACATCGATCGCAACTGGGAGCTGATGGGTGCCTTCGAGGGCGTGAAGGTGACCGTGCCTTCGCTCTTCATCGCCGGCGATCACGACATGGTCGTCGCCTTCCCCGGCGCGGCCGAGCAGCTCGCCAACATGAAGCAATGGGTGCCGCAGTTGCGCGGGATCAGGATGCTGCCCGGCTGCGGACACTGGACGCAGCAGGAGCGGCCGGCGGAGGTGAACGCGGAGATCGTGGAATTTCTGCGAAGCCTGCCGAAGTAAGCGTTGGAGCGGGCGAAGGGAATCGAACCCTCGTATGCAGCTTGGGAAGCTGCCGTTCTACCATTGAACTACGCCCGCGGAAGCGCTGCTCCGCGCCCGTCCTGATTAGCCGAGACGGCGCCTGCCGCCAAGCGGTTTGGCGCAGCCGGCCGAACGCTTCTTAACGTTTTGGCAAGATTTTGGGTGCGCCGGATTGTGGCGGTGTTATGATCTTATGTCTGGGGAGCAACGTGCACTGAGTGGGGCGTGTGCATGGTGGGGCGCGGCTATTCGATATTCGACACGGCCATCGGCCGCTGCGGCATCATCTGGAGCGGCACCGGCGTCGTCGCCGTGCAATTGCCGGAAGCGCGGGAGATCGACACCCGCCGCCGGATCTTCCAGGTCCATCCCGAGGCGCGCGAGCAGCGGCCGTGCGAGAACGCGGAGCTGGCGATCGAGGGCATCGTGAGCCTGCTGCAAGGCGGCGACCCTGACTTTTCCGAGGTCAGCCTGGATGCCGGCGGCGTGTCCGGCTTCAATCGGCGCGTCTATGAATTCACCTGCTCGATTCCGCGCGGCGAGACGCGCACCTATCACGAGGTCGCCAAGGCGCTGGGTGCCTCAGGCGCGGCGCATTCGGTGGCGCAGGCGATCGCCAGAAATCCCTACATGCTGATCGTGCCCTGCCACCGGGTGCTGGAGGCCGGCAATTACACCGACCGGCTCTCGCCCTATGGCGGAGTGATCTCCAAGCGGCGGCTGCTGGCGCTGGAGGGCGCCCATCCGGTCGCCAGCAAGACGCTGTTCGAGGTGCTGCTGCCCGTTGCTCCGCCGAGGCCGTCCACCTAGATAAGGCGGCATGGATGCGACCACGCTGCTGACGACACAATCGATGACGGTCTGCGAGTTTCGCTGCGACGCGGGACCGGACGATACGCCGTTTGCCGAATGCCGCACCGGGCATTCCATCGCCTATGTGCGCTCGGGCAGCTTCGGCTGCCGTTGCCGCGCCGGGTTCTTCGAGCTGGTGGCGGGCTCGATGCTGGTCGGCGCGCCCGGCGAGGAATACACCTGCACCCATGAGCATGTCAGCGGCGACGTCTGCCTGGGATTCTTCTTCGGCGAGGACATGGTCGATGCCCTCGGTGGACGGCGCGAGATCTGGCAGGTCGGCGCCACGCCGCCGCTGCCCGAATTGATGGTGCTGGGCGAGCTCGCCCAGACGGCGGCAGATGGCAACAGCGACATCGGCCTCGACGAGGTCGGCCAGATCCTGGCCGGCCGCTTCGTCGACGTCGTTTCGGGCAAGCCGCGCAAGCCGGCCACGCCCAATGCGCGCGACCGCCGCCGCGCAGTGGAGGCCGCGCTGTGGATCGACGACAATTCCCACGCCGAGGTCGATCCTCGAGCAGGCCGCCAAGCATGCGGGCCTCAGCCCGTTCCACTTCCTGCGGCTGTTCTCGAGCGTGCTCGGCGTCACCCCGCATCAATATCTGGTGCGCTCGCGGCTGCGGCACGCGGCACGGCTGCTCGCGGACGACGACATCACGGTGACCGATGTCGCCTATGACGTCGGCTTCGGCGATCTCTCCAATTTCGTCCGCACCTTCCACCGCGCGGCCGGCGTATCGCCGACCAAGTTCCGCCAGGCCTCGAAGGGGATGCGCAAGATTCTCCAAGAGCAGCTTGCCCTCAACTGACTAGCTTCGTCTCCGGCGCGCGCCAGTCTCGGCGCGCTTTGCACATGGAGACGAACATGTACGACCACATCGGACTTCGCGTTGCCGACCTCGACGCCGCGACGCGCTTCTACACCGCGGTGCTGGCGCCGCTCGGCTACGTGCTGTGCTCCAGCGGCGACGGCTATGCCGGCTTCGGGCCGAAGGATGCGCCGGCCCTGTGGCTGCACCTCAACAAGGGCCGCAAGGCCGACGGCGCGCACATCGCGTTTCGCGCCGGCAGCCATGACGCGGTCAAGGCGTTCCACAGCGAAGGGCTGAAGAGCGGCGGCCGCGATAACGGCGGCGCCGGACCGCGCAAGGATTACAGCCCGACCTATTATGCGGCGTTCCTGATCGATCCCGACGGCAACAATGTCGAGGCGGTCTGTGCGTGAGCCATGACCTGAGGTGCCTCATACGCCGTCATTCCGGGCTGGTGCGAAGCACCAGACCCGAATCTCGAGATTCTCAGGGCGCAACGGCGCGCCGTAGTTCGCGCTTCGCGCGCCCCGGAATGACTCCAACGAAGGGACTTCCCATGGCCTCCATCCACAACGATATCTCCCTACCCGCCGCGGCGAACGACGTCTGGGACGCGGTACGCGATTTCGGCGCGCTGCATGAACGGCTGGTGCCCGGCTTCGTCACCGCCTGCGCGCTCGACGGCGATGCGCGCATCGTCACCTTCGCCAACGGTTCGGTGGCACGCGAGGTGCTGGTCGATTGCGACGACGCGCGCCGGCGTCTCGTCTACGCCATCAGCAACGAACGGCTGAAGCACTACAGCGCCTCGGTGCAGGTGATCGCCGACGGCGAGCGGAGATGCCGCCTGGTATGGATCATCGACATGCTGCCGAACGAGCTTGCAGCTTACGTCCAGGGACAGACCAAGGATGCCGCCATCGCCCTGCTCAGGGCGTTTCCGGCTGCCGCGGCCTGACCGCCCTCTGTGAGTTTTCGCACAGAGCTCCGCCCTCGCCGGCCGTAACCATCGCGGCGTGCGTCCGGTTGGCCCCGCTGTCCCGGCGGGCTGCGCACGCGAGGAGCATGCCATGAAAGGTGCGGACAAGGTGATCTGCCAGGCGGCCGCCGTGCTGCTGCTGTTTTCTGCCGCAAGCACGCCGGCGAAGGCGCAGTTCGCCGGATTCGGCGGAGGCGGCGCCGGCGGCGAGGACATGATGACCCAGATGGCGCCGATGCTGGAGATGATGAAGGCGAAGATGGGCAAGCGCCGCTTCGCCATGATGATGCAGACCATGGGCCCGATGATGAGCCGCATGATGGAGAACGGCGGCGGCGGACTTGGTAGCATGATGGGCGGCGGCGGCTTCAGCGCGCCGAATTACGGCGGCTACACGCCGATGGCCGGAAGCGGCTATGTGCCGACCGGGCTCGGCGGCATGGGCGGCGGCGACATCATGGGCATGCTCGGCGGCGCCGGTGGCGGCGACATGATGGCGATGATCCCGCAATTGATGCGGCTCGCCAATACCGGCGGCGGCAGCAGCCATCGCCGCCACAAGCATCGCTAGTCGACGGCACCCGACAGCGCTGGCCTGATCGCAGGCTTGCTGCCGCGCGGTCCCCAGCGCGTCAGCACGACGCTGGAGGATGAGAGCAGACCGAGCACGACCATCGAACTCGCGGCCAGCCAGAAAAAACTCTGCGCGCTGGCCTCATGGGTCGACAGCCACCAGCCGACGGCCGAGATATAGACCAGCCGCGCCGTCTGCGCCAGAACCGGCCCGATCACCTTGGCCGCGCCCTGCGAGGAGAAATACATCGTCGTGGCGATGCCGAAAAAGGCGTAGAACGGTCCGACCGTCGAGAGATATTGATGGCTCGCCGCGCGCACGGCCGCGCTGTCGGTGAAGATGTCGATCCAGAGGTCGGGGAACATCGCAACGACACAGGCCGGTGCGCCGACGGCGACGAAGGCCGCCGCACTGGCGATCCAGGCGATGCGCCGGGCGCGTGCAATGTTGCCGGCGCCGATCGCCATCCCGACCATCGGCACGCAGGCGATGCCGAACGAGAACGCGATCGAGGTCAGCAGGAATTCGAGCCGCGCACCGATGCCATAGCCGGCGAGGATCGTGGTCCCGAACTGCGCCAGCATGTGGGTGAAGATCGAGATCGTCAGCACCGATTGCAGCGGCGAGAAGCAGGCGATGGCGCCGACCTTGAGGATGTCGAAAAACATCGCCCATTGGATGCGCAGCCCGCGCAGCTTCGGTGTGACGCGCGCGCGCCCGGAGAACAGGTACCAGGCCATGATGCAGATGTTCATGGAATAGGCGATCAGCGCGCCGGCCGCGACGCCGCGCATGCCGAATTGCGGCACCGGCCCGAGCCCGAGGCCGAGCATGCCACCCAGCACGATCTGCCAGACCGCCGAGTTGAGGATCAGGAACGACGGCAGCTTCATGTTGCCGGTGCCGCGCAGCACGCCGGCCATGGTGTTGAGCAGCCAGGGCAGCACGGCGCCGCCGAAAAACACCTGCGTGTAGGCAATTGCATGGGTCAGCACATCGCCGCGGCCGCCGAGCATCTCCAGCACTTTGGGCCCGAAGATCAGCATGCCCAGCATGAAGACGAGACCGAAGCTGATGCCGATCAGGATCGCGTGCGCGGCGAGCGTGCCGGCGCGCTCGCGATCGCCGGCACCGAGCGCGCGTGCAATGGCGGACGCCACCGCGCCGCCCATGGCGCCGCCCGACATGGTCATGGTCAGGATGATGGTCGGGAACACCAGCGCCATCGCCGCCAGCGCCTCGACGCCGAGCCGGCCGATATAGGAGGTTTCCGCGATCACCGTGCAGGTGCCGGCCGACAGCGCGATCGCGTTGGGCCAGGCGAGGCCGAGCAGCGTGCGCAGGATCGGCCCGTCGGTCAGCGCGTTTCGCACCGGCGGCGGCAGCGGCCGCTCTTGCTCATCGACCGGGATCTCGGCGATGTCGGACATGTCCTCTCCGGGGCACGGGCGCCCCTTGCGGCGCGGCAATGCTTGGGTGTGGCAATCAATTTGTTCGCGCGGGGCGCCGGGAGGCTTGTTAGCACGGCCATGGCCGATTCCTCCTGCGCCGGATGCAGGCGTGCCCTGCGGCAGCGCATTCCGATGGGCAGGGCTACTCGATCGACCAGACCAATGGCGGGCGGCAACCGGCGGCGGGGCGCAGATGCACGGCGATATGCCGCCCGCAGCCTGCGGCGAGGCCTTCGAACAGCCCCTCCAGCACCTTGGCGCAAGCCGGGTGATAGTCAGCGACGTCGTCCATCAGCTTCCACGTCTGCTGGCGGACCTCGAAGGCACCTTCGGATCGTGCGGTCTCGACCGCATCATCCTGCGCGGCAAGCAGCGCGTTCAGGAACGCGACGAATTCGCTTGCCCCGCCGCGGCTCATCGCCAGCGCGGCCGCGACGTCGTCGAAATATTGCATCCCGATCAGCTTGCCGGTGAGGCGCAGCAGATAGCCGGCGTCTTCAGGACCGAACAGCTGCACCATGACGGGCGCGGCGGTGCGCACATATTCCATCGCGTAATTGCGATAGGCTTTTTCCAGACGCGGTTTCGGCCAGCTCGCCACGGGAAGCGCCGGCGCGGTCTTCGCATCGAACAGCGGCGCCTCGAGGTGGCGCGCGAACACCAGCCGCTGGTCCGGCTCGAGCGGATGATCGTATTGGTGATAGTAGCCTTCCAGCCCATCCTGGCCGTCGACGCTCTGCTTGGTGCAGACGAAGCCGAGCCTGAGATCGCCGAGGGCTGCGCCATTGTTGGCGTGCCAGCCGCGCAGCATCGCGCGCGAGACCTCGCCCGGCACGCCGCAGATCGCTGTGCCCTTCCAGATCCAGCGCGGCGGCGGATAGCGGATCCAGGCCTTGGCGTCGCTCTCGTACATGTACTCGACATGCACGCCGCCGATCCAGTTGGAGAGGTAGTGATATTGCGCGGCCGCCACCGCCGGCGGCAGATGATCGATCCCGAGCTTCGCGAGGCCCGGCAGGAAGCGCTCCTGCTGCTGGCGGCGAAACACGCGGAAGACGAACTCGGCGGCGTCAGCGGTGCCGCGCCGCGTCACGACGGTGAGGATGAGTCCGGTGAAAAAAGCGTGATAGAGGTCGGCGACCGCGCGCCAGCGCTTCCATTGGGCTTCCTGCGCGGCGTCCAAAGCGGCGGCCATGTTCGCTCCCGATCGTTGTTTCGATCGAGTGTGTCACTGCACCCCGCGGCAGGCAACATCACGCCCGTGCAGGGCGCCCTGCGCGATGACCCGTCAATTCCGCATCACGAAGTTTGCGGCGGCGCCTTGGCCGCGCGCTCACGCTCGACCCGCTCGGTGACATCGCGCGCCATCGCCACGGATCCGAGGACGTTGCCGGCGGAATCCCGCACCAGGGCGAACGTCATCTCGATGTAGAGCTTGCGTCCGCTCTTGTGCAGCGCGCGGGTCAGCGTCGGCTTGCCCGCAAGCTTCATGCTGCCGCTGGCGAGCGCGGCCTCAAAGCCCTTCCAGTGCGCGGCGCGCAGATGCTCGGGAATGATCAGGTCGAGATTCTGGCCGAGCGCTTCCGCAGCGGAGAAGCCGAACAGGGCCGCCGCGGCACCGTTCCAGCGCATGATCGTTCCCGAGCGATCCGAATAGATCAGCGCATCCGCGACGCCTTCGGCGATCCTTGCATCGAGTTCGGATGGATTGGTCATATGCTCACCTCGTAGCCCGGACAAAGCCACCGGGTCGGCGCCGGAGCGCCGCCCGATGACAGGCTCCGCGTAATCCGGGATCGTGCCACAAGTGAGACTGCCCCGGATTTCGCTTCGCTCCATCCGGGCTACAGGATCGGGCTACACCCGAAAATGCTTCGATAGTTTGAGGCCCTGGGCCTGGTAGTTGGAACCGATACGCTGGCCGTACATCGCATCAGGGCGGGCCAGCATCTTCTCGTAGACGAGACGGCCGACGATCTGGCCGTGCTCGAGGATGAACGGCACTTCGCGCGAGCGCACCTCCAGCACGGCGCGCGCGCCCTGTCCGCCGGCGCCGGCATAGCCGAAGCCGGGATCGAAGAATCCGGCATAGTGCACGCGGAACTCGCCGACCAGGGGATCGAACGGCACCATCTCCGCGGCGTAGTCGGGCGGCACCTGCACGGCTTCCTTCGAGGCGAGGATGTAGAACTCGCCGGGATCGAGGATCAGGCTGCCGTCCGGACGGGCCGACATCGGCTCCCAGAAATCCTCCACCGCGTAGCCGGAGCGGCGATCGACGTCGACGACGCCGGTGTGACGCTTGGCGCGATAACCGACGAAGCCGCCCGCTTTCTCGCCGGAGAGATCGACGGAGACGGCGACGCCGCCCGACAGATCGGCATCGTCGACATCGACCAGACGCTCGGCGGCGTGCAAGCCGTCGAGTTCGTCGGCGTTGAGGATGGCATCGCCGGTGCGGAAGCGCACCTGGCTGAGGCGCGAGCCTTCGCGCACCAGCACCGGAAAGGTCTTCGGGCTGATCTCGGCATAGAGCGGGCCGTGATAGCCGGCGCCGATCATGTCGAAGCGGCGGGTGCCGTCGGCGATCACGCGGGTGAAGACGTCGAGCCGGCCGGTGGAGCTCTTGGGGTTGGCGGCCGCGACGATCTCCGGCGGCAGCGCCAGGCTTTCCAGCAGCGGCACGATGTAGACGCAGTTGGTCTCCAGCACGGCGCCGTCGGCGAGGCTGAACTCGTGCAGCTTCAATTCGTCGATGCGCTCGGCGACGGTGGCGCCGGGACCGGGCAGGAAGCTGGCGCGGACGCGATAGGCGATGTCGCCGAGACGCAGATCGAGGCTGGCCGGCTGGATCTGGCTCTCGACGAAGTCGTAGGCGGGCCGGATGAGCCCCGCCTCCGCCATCGCCGCGATCATGCGGTCGGGCAGGATACCATTGGCGTCGGGCGCGACCGTGAACGTCAACCGGGGGTCCTCATCAGGGCTCAAATGCATCCGGACACGCCGGAAATACAGGTCTTTTACGGCTATCCGATGGACGCCTTGACGGAAAGGGCATTGCCGAATATGAGCATCACTTATCCCGTGGTGATTTGAGCCGGCCGGCTTGCAGCCACGTTAAATAAGTCGCTAAACAGGCCGGGGACCTCTGTGATCCCGGCCCGTGGAGATATCCAGGCCGGTTTTTTTGTGACCGTTTTCGCGTTCACGGTCATGTCGGAGGGTCCTATGTCGAAGTCGCCTGCTGCTTACCGCCCCGAAACCCGCCTGGTCCATTCCGGCACCCTGCGCTCGCAATATGGCGAGACCTCGGAGGCGCTGTTCCTGACCCAGGGCTATGTCTACGACACCGCCGAGCAATGCGAGGCGCGGTTCAAGGGCGAGGACCCCGGCTTCATCTATTCGCGCTATTCCAATCCCACCATCGCGATGTTCGAGCGCCGCATGATCGAGCTCGAGGGCGCCGAGGCCGCCCGCTCGGCGGCGACCGGAATGGCCGCGGTGACGACCGCGATCCTGGCGCCGCTGAGGGCCGGCGATCACGTCGTGGCCTCCCGCGCACTGTTCGGCTCGTGCCTCTACGTCGTGCAGGACCTGTTGCCGCGCTACGGCATCGAGACCACGCTGGTCGACGGCCTCGACCTCGACCAATGGCAGCGCGCGCTGCGGCCCAACACCAAGACGTTCTTCCTGGAGAGCCCGACCAATCCGACGCTGGACGTGCTCGACATTCCCGGGATCGCCGAGATCGCGCACAAGGGCGGCGCGCGGCTCGTCGTCGACAACGTGTTCGCAACCCCGATCTGGCAGAGCCCGCTCGCGCTCGGGGCCGACGTCGTGGTCTATTCCGCGACCAAGCACATCGACGGCCAGGGCCGCTGCCTCGGCGGCATCATCCTGTCCTCGGAAGCCTTCATCGCCGAGCACATCCACAATTTCATGCGCCAGACCGGGCCGTCGATCTCGCCGTTCAACGCCTGGGTCCTACTCAAGGGCCTGGAGACGCTCGGCGTGCGTGTGCGCGCGCAGACCGAGACCGCGGCGCGCATCGCCGAGGTGCTGGCGAGCCACCCGAAGATCTCGCGGCTGGTCTATCCCGGCCGCGCCGATCATCCGCAGGCCGCATTGGTGAAAAAGCAGATGCGTGGCGGCTCGACGCTGGTCGGCTTCGAGGTCAAGGGCGGCAAGGCGGCCGCGTTCCGCGTGCTCAACGCGCTGAAGCTGGCGAGGATCTCGAACAATCTCGGCGACGCCAAGAGCCTCGTCACGCATCCGGCCACCACGACGCATCAGCGCCTGAAGCCGGAAGACCGCGCCGCGCTCGGCATCGGCGAAGGCTTCATCCGCTTCTCGGCGGGGCTCGAGCATGCCGACGATCTGATCGAGGACCTGACGGCGGCGCTGGAGCAGGCGTGAAGCGAAGCGAGGTCTCGTAGGGTGGATTGGCCGAAGGCGCAATCCACCTCTTCTGCATCCGCGGAGATAGACCGTGGTGGGTTACGGCTTCGCCTAACCCACCCTACGCACCCTCTTACATCGGCCGATACGTCCGCACGTCAGCGGGCACGTTGACGCCGAGCTTGATCTGGCCGACCGAGCGGATGATGTCGTCGCCGAGCAGCTGGGCGAAGCAGGCATAGCCCCAATCGTTCATGTGCAGGCCGTCGGCGATCACGAAGCCCTCGACCGGAATGGCCTGCTTCTCGTGCCAGTCACGCATCACCTCGAAGCGCGGGAAGATTCCGACGTGACGGAGCTCGGCGACCTTGCTGAGCAGCTTCACCATCTTGCCGGCGCTCTCGGCGCGCTGGTTGACGGCCGGCGAATATTGCGGATCGACCAGCACGATGTCGGCGCCGCCCGCGGCCTGGATGCGGCTGATGCCGTCCTCCACCATCTTGGCGGTTTCGCCGGGATCGAGATTGCGCAGCACGGCGTTGGTGCCGACCTGCCAGATCACGAGATCCGGATGCATGTCGATCACCTGCGTCTGAAGGCGCTTCATCATCTCAGGCGCGTCCTCGCCGCCGACACCGGCATTGATGACGCTGATGTCGGCGGTCGGATAGTGCCGGCGCAGCTGCGCGGCGAGACGATTCGGGTAATTGAACTCCGGCGAGCTCGCGCCGAACCCTTGAGTCGAGGACGAGCCGAACGCGACGATGACGACGGGCAGCCCGGCGACGAGCTTGCCCGCGACGTGCGGCAGCGAGCCCATCGCCTTCGAGCCGCCCTTCGGCGGCTGGCACGGCACGCGGTTGAAGATGTCGCTGGCGGATTTGGCGGCCTGCTTCACCTTGTCGATGGCGCGCGCCGTGATGCCGCGCTGCTCGGGCGAGGTCGCGGCGACGGCGGTCTGGGACGGCGAGGCGGGCGCGGGATCAGCCGAGTGTGCGGGGGCGGGTGTCGCCTGCATGGCCGGCGTCTGGGCCTGCAATTGCGAGGCCGGCATCAGCGACAGCAGCACTGCGGCTGCAGGCGCGGCCAGCCATGCCGTCAGGCAAAAAGGGCGGAGAGAACTCATTAACGCTAACCTCAATTTTGCTGCTGGGCCGGCTCCCGACGGGCTGCGTCGATCACGAACTGTGCCAACGCCCGGCCAAGGCAATCATGGACCTGCTTCGCCAGCTCGGGCCCGCGGGACGGGCTGAACAGGTCGAACTGACCCTGGTCATTCCACTGCCGCATGATCGCGAAGCGATCGAACAGCGGAATGTCGTGCTCCTGCGCCACCACCCGCATGTTGTCGAGATAAGGCGGCGCCGAGATCATGGTCTCCGTACGCGGGCTGTATTGCAAGTTCATCAAGACGACGTCAGCCCCTGCATTTTGCAGCGCAACAACCCCCTCGGTCACCGCGCTACGAAATTCGTCGGGATCGATGGATCGGATAGCATCCACGGTCCCGGTCTGCCAGATCACCAAAGTAGGCGCTTTTGCTTCCATCAGCTTAACGAACGTGGACGCGGTCTCCTCTGCCGTCTTCTTGCTCTGTATTTCTACGGAGACGTGCACCACCTCGGACGCCGGCAGCTTCTCCTTGAGGATCGCCTCCATTCGCGCCGGATAGGAGCTGCTCTCCGAGGATGGAATCGTGGTCGAGCGGCTGCCGATGACCAGGATGTCGAGCGGCTTGCCGGCCTGGAGCGCATCGGCGACCTTTGTCAGCCGGCTTTCGCTGGTGAGCAGATAGGACGGCAGTTCACAGGCTGCGGGCGCATTGGGGGCGGCAGGCGCAGCATCGCCCGCGCGCGCCACGGGCGCGGCGAGGCTACCGCATAGCAGGATCAGGCTCAGGAGAACCTTCGCCTTCATCAGCCCCCTCCCGCCAGATCGGCGTTGCCGACGGCGTTCTTGGTCTTCGTACCGCTCTTGTCAGCCACGCGCTTGTACCACGAAATCACCCAGGCTACGCCCCACATGATCAGCACCCCGGAGAGACTAATTAGCGCATGCATGGCCGCGCCGCCGGAGACTTCGGCGAGGATGAAATGGCCGGCAAAGGCCAGGAAGACGCCGAGGCAGAAGATCTCGAGGGAATGCTGCCCGCATAGAATCAATGGTCGCAGCCAGCGCGATTTCAAGCCCGGCCAATCCCGGGGCAGGAAGCGCACGGTGAGCGCCGCCAGCGCCAGGAAATGCGTGAAGCGCAGCACGTCCAGATCGGTCTTGTTGATCGGATACATCCATTGCTCGACCAGCTTCGGCATGAACTGGGAGAGCTGCGGCACATACCAGGTCAGCGTCACGTAGAACGACGCGATGAGATAGGCGATCGCCAGCCACATCGTGACGCGTGATGACAGAATGCGCGACATGCGGCGCGCCCCTCCGAGCGCGCACCAGGCACCGAACACGAACAGCAATTGCCAGGCGAAGGGGTTGAAGGCCCAGAAGCCGTTCGGATACGCCGACAGATACAGATCATACTCCCAGGTCACCGCGTAGAGCACGACCGAGAGGGCGAGCGTGACGTCGGGCCGCCATTTCATCGACCACAGGATCAAAGGCAGCGCCAGCATCAGCACGATATAGAGCGGCAGCACGTCCATGTTGACGGGGCGGAAGCGAAGCAGCAGCGCCTGCACGATGGTGACGTCGGGCTGCTTGAGGAAATCCATGATGCCCATCTCTTCGGTGTAGAGCGGGTTCTCGAAGCTGGTCGCGACGTAGGAGATCTCGGCAAGGAAGATCGTGAACAGGAAGACGTGGGCGACGTAGATCTGCCAGACCCGGCGCAGGATGCGCGCGGTGGCGATGACGACGCCGCTCTCCAGCATCGCCCTGCCGTAGACGAAGGCGGCGGTGTAGCCGGAGATGAAGATGAAGATCTCGGTGGCGTCGCTGAAGCCGTAATTGCGGATCGTGAACCAGGTCAACACACTGGGCGGCAGATGGTCGATGAAGATCAGCCACAACGCGAGCCCGCGGAACAGGTCGAGCCGGAGTTCGCGCTCGCCGATGGCGGGCAGCGTGATGGCCGGCGCCCTCGCGCGCGGCTTCGCCCCCTCAGATGCGGCAGTTCCCGTGATCGTCGATCCCGTCACTTGGTCGGCAATGGTCATCGGGGCGCAAAAACCTTCCGCAAATCGCGGCGTGTGTAAGGAGTGTACCGGTCCGGTCGTTACCCCGCAAAGCGGCCGGGTGCCATGGGGTTTTCCGGTGCCTTCCCTGGGGTGTCATTCCCTTCGAATTCTGGCGGGACGATGTCGCCAAAGCCGTCCAGGGCGTTTGGTTCCGGAGCCGGATTTCGCTATGGTAGCAGCCATGTACCGCGCCGTGACCCGCCAAATCGAAGTGACCGTCGAGCCGAACTTTGTTCCGGAGCAGTCGTCGGCCGACCGCTCCCGCTACTTCTGGTCCTACACCATCGTGATCACCAATTCGGGCGAGGAGACCGTGCAGCTCAAGACGCGGCACTGGATCATCACCGACGCCTCCGGCCGCCAGCAGGAGGTGAAGGGCGAGGGCGTGGTCGGCGAGCAGCCGATCCTGGCCCCCGGCGAGCGCTTCGAATACACCTCAGGCGTCCCGCTCTCGACCGCCTCCGGCTTCATGACCGGCCGCTACCAGATGGTCAGCGAAAGCGGCGAGCGCTTCGAGATCGACGTGCCGGCGTTCTCGCTGGACAGCCCGGACAGCAAGCGGGTGTTGAATTAGGAGCCGGTCGTGTCCCGGACAAGCCGCAACGCGCGAGCGTTGCGGCGCAGTCAAGTAGGATGGGTAGAGCGCAGCGAAACCCATCACGCATCTGCTCGCGGAAGGGCGATGGGTTTCGCTGCGCTCTACCCATCCTACGAGATCGAGCTTATGGCGGGCAGCTCAGCTTGCAGACACGCCTTCTTGTTCTCGCGGCTGAATTCGCCCGAGCTTTGCTTGCGTCTCCACCCTCAAATCCAAGAGGGCGCAGGGAAGGCCGGGTGCTGACAACGCACCCGCGGTCCGCTGCGCGAAAATGCACACGCAGGAAGAACCGCACAGCAGCATACAGGTGGTGCCGATCACTCGGCCTTCCCTGCGCGGTGGTCGGACGGCTTATGCCGTGCTCTCCCGGGAGCCGAACTTTCCTTCTGGCCTCCCTCGCCGTTCGAATTGACGATGCCGTCCGCCCGGTCGGGCTCGCGCACATCTTCGAAAAGCTTGACCGTAGCAACGACGGCCAGGACCACACGGTTTTGCCGTACGCACGGCCCGCCCTTTCGCCGCAGTATTTCCAGCCCTGTCGACGGAGCCGGAAACTTACAGGCGAGACGAAGCCTAGCAGCGCCGTTCGTCTGCACGCGGCCACGGGCTCACAGGGACGACCCGCCCTGCCCGCACCTCTCGTGCCGACGCTGCCGCGTCCACCGCAAGCCCGGCTCGCGATCAAGACGACCTCGAGATCGCCCCTCCTGGTTGAGCCGGGATGGGCGACACATACGTCAAAACCGAATTTCGGTAAAGTGGAATATTTTCGCGCGGGTGGATTGACAGCAGGCGACACAGCAAGGGGCGGTAGGGTGGGTTAGCCGAAGGCGTAACCCACCCTTGTCTGCATCCGGAGGAGCAGAAGAGATGGGTTTACGCCGAGCGGATGCGCACATCCGCGCGGCTAACCCACCCTAGGAGAGCTGCGAGAGCTCGCTCACGCGTCTTCCACGCCCGCCTCGTGCGGCGTGAACTGGTAGACCGACGAGCAGAACTCGCAGGTCACGACCACCTTGTCGTCCTTGACCATCGCGGCGCGGTCGTCGGGCGAGAAGCTTTTGAGCATCGCGGCGACCGCATCGCGCGAGCAGGAGCACCGCGCCTTAAGAACCAGCGGATTGAACACGCGCACGCCGCGCTCATGGAACAGGCGGAACAGCAGCCGCTCGCCGGACAGCTCGGGATCGATCAGCTCGACGTCCTCGACCGTCTCGATCAGCGAACGTGCCTCGACCCAGGCATCGTCCTCGGTGACGGCATGCACCTCGACGCCGTCGGGGGCATCCCCAGGATGCAAGTCCGCCTGCCGCGCGCGCTCAGGCGCCTTCGGCAGAAACTGCATGAGCATGCCGCCGGCGCGCCAGCGATGCTTGCCGCCGTCGCTGGAGCGCCATTCCTCGCCGACCGCGAGACGCACCTTGGTCGGGATCTGCTCGGAGCGCAGGAAATATTCGTGGGCGGCGTCTTCCAGGCTGCCGCCGTCGAGCGCGACCAGGCCCTGGTAGCGGCTCATGTCGGGGCCCTGGTCGATGGTCATGGCGAGATGACCGCGGCCGAGCAGCGCGCCGGAACGCATGCCGGATTCCCGGGCCTCGCCGAGACGCGCGGCATCGAAGCGGGCATAGGCGCGCAGGCGATCCGGCGCCTGGTAGTCCACCACCAGGAACGACACCGGACCGTCGGTCTGGGCCTGGAGGATGAAGCGCCCTTCGAATTTCAGCGCCGAACCGAGCAGCGTCGTCAGCACGATGGCCTCGCCGAGCAGCTTGCCGACGGGCGCGGGATAGTCGTGCTTGGTCAGGATGTCGTCGAGCGCCGGGCCAAGCCGCACCAGGCGCCCGCGCACGTCGAGCGCATCGACCTCGTAGGGCAGCACGGCGTCATCGATCGGAACTGCGGATGGCGCGCGAACCGGGCCTTCGGACCCGGTCTTCATGTCAGGAGATTGGGAAACCATGGCGCTCTATCTGGGGTCGGAGGTGGGAAATGGAAGGGGCGCCCCAGGGCGCGCAACGCGCGAGCCCGGGACCCATAACCACAGGACCACGTCATCCTGCGAGGTGGCAACTCCCAGTCCTCGCCAACCACGGCCTGTGGTTATGGGTCCCGGATCGGTGCGCCGCTGCACGGCGCTTGTCCGGGACGACAGTGGTGAATGCGGCGGCCACCGCAGCCACTGCTTTTTCGCCCGGGCTACTTCACCGCATCGAAGCACCAGGCCAAGATCCCCTTCTGCGCGTGCAGGCGGTTTTCGGCCTCGTCGAACACGACCGATTGCGGCCCGTCGATTACTTCATCAGTGACCTCCTCGCCGCGATGGGCGGGCAGGCAATGCATGAAGAGCGCGTCTCGCTTGGCGAGCGACATCAGCTTGCCGTTGACCTGGTAGGGCTTGAGCACGTTGTGGCGATGCTCGCCTTCCTTGTCGCCCATCGACACCCAGGTGTCGGTGACGACGCAATCGGCGCCGCGCACGGCGGCTTCCGGATCGGTGCCGAGCACGATCGGCGCGCCGGTCGCCTTGATCCAGTCGCGCATAGCCTTTTTCGGCGCGAGCTCCGGAGGGGTGGCGACGTTGAGCTGGAATTTGAAGCGCTCGGCGGCGTGCGCCCAGGACGCCAGAACGTTGTTGTCGTCACCGGTCCAGGCCACCGTCTTGCCCTCGATCGGGCCGCGATGCTCCTCGTAGGTCATGAGGTCGGCCATCACCTGGCAGGGATGCGAGCGCCGCGTCAGGCCGTTGATGACGGGCACGGTGGCGTTGGCCGCAAGCTCCAGCAACGCATCGTGATTGAGGATGCGGATCATGATGGCGTCGACATAGCGCGACAGCACGCGCGCGGTGTCGGCGATGGTCTCGCCGCGGCCGAGCTGCATCTCGGCACCGGTGAGCATGATCGCCTCGCCGCCGAGCTGGCGCATGCCGACGTCGAACGACACCCGGGTCCGCGTCGAGGGTCGCTCGAAAATCATCGCCAGCGTCTTGCCTTCGAGCGGCCGGACCGGCTGATGCGCCTTCTGCTTCGCCTTCATCGCGCTTGACGCGGCGAGCATGCGCTTGAGCTCCGACAGCGGGAGCTCGTTGATGTCGAGGAAGTGCTTCGGCGTCTTGTTGGGAGACTTGCTCATCAGCTTGCCGCCCGCTTGCTCTGGCCGGCCGACAATGCGGTGCAGGCGCGCTCCAGCCGCCCGACGCTATCCTCGATCTCGGCTTCGGTGACGATCAAGGGCGGCAGGAAGCGCACGACATTGTCGCCGGCCCCGACGGTCAGGAGCTTTTCGTCGCGCAAGGCGGCGACCAGATCGCCCGAGGGCACGACGGCCTTGATGCCGATCAGGAGGCCCTCGCCGCGCACTTCGCAGACGATGTCGGGGTGACGGTCGATCACGGAGGCGAGCTTCTGCTTGAGCAGCAGCGACATCTTCTGCACGTGGTCGAAGAAGCCGGGCTTGAGCATGACGTCGAGCACGGCGTTGGCCGCGGAGATCGCCAGCGGATTGCCGCCGAAGGTCGAGCCGTGCGAGCCGGGGCCCATGCCGGCAGCCGCATCCGCGGTCGCCAGCACGGCACCGATCGGGAAGCCGCCGCCGAGCGCCTTCGCCAGCGACATCACGTCGGGCGTGACGCCGGTGCGCCGATACGCGAACAGATCACCGGCACGGCCCATGCCGGTCTGCACCTCGTCGAAGGCGAGCAGCAGGCCCTTCTCGTCGCAGAGCTGGCGCAACGCCTTGAGGAAAGCGGGCGGTGCCGAACGCACGCCGCCCTCGCCCTGGATCGGCTCGATCAGGATACCGGCGGTATCGGGGCCGATCGCCTTCTTGACGGCTTCGAGGTCGCCATGCGGCACCTGGTCGAAGCCGTCCATCGGCGGACCGAACCCTTCGAGATATTTTGCAGATCCGGTCGCGGCGAGCGTCGCCAGCGTGCGGCCGTGGAAGGCGCCTTCGAAGGTGATGATGCGGTAGCGCTCCGGCTGCCCCTTGGAGAAGTGATGATGGCGCACCAGCTTGATCACGCCCTCCAGCGCCTCGGCGCCGGAATTGCAGAAGAACACCAGGTCGGCAAAACTCTCGTGGCACAGGCGCGCGGCGAGCTTCTCGCCGTCCGGGCTCTGGAACAGGTTCGACATGTGCCACAGCTTCGTCGCCTGCTCCTGCAACGCCTTGATCAGATGCGGGTGGCAATGGCCGAGCGCATTGACGGCGACGCCCGAGGTGAAATCGAGATAGCGATCGCCATTGGTCGCGATCAGCCAGCAGCCTTCGCCGCGTTCGAAACCGAGGTTGGCCCTGGCGAAAACGGGGAGCAAATGCGGGGCTGCGCTGTTAGTCATGACGGTCACTTGATGTTGCGGACGGTGTGAGGCGTGCATTGCGCAACGCACCATCCACCGGCCCGGAAAAACGAAACGTGCCGCCTTTTAAGGGCGGCACGCGCGACTATCTTAGGCCTGGTGAAACGGGTGTCAATGCCGCCCGAAAGCCCCGGGAAACGGTGATTCCGTAGTCTTGCGGTGGCGATTTTGCGGGTTTTTGACCACGGAACATGTGGAAGCGAGTCGGCGGACTCTTGCGCGTGAGTCACGCCATATTGTAGCGTTTGGCTTGTCAGATACGACATCTCGTGCGGCAGTTCTGATCCCAAGAGTCCTCATGTACCGGCGTAAACGTTCGGGCGTCAGTTGCGCGCCCGGCGAGCCCTAAGGGATTCGAGCAGCACGGGTTTTTCGAGGCTTAGGCATTCGCCGCACGGACCGCCAGGATGGCAGCCGCGCGGCGAGGGAAAGGGTGCAATGACGGTTTTGACCTGGTCCGACGATCGCGTCGAGCAGCTGAAAAAGCTCTGGGAGGCCGGATTGTCGGCCAGCCAGATCGCAGCAGAGCTCGGCAATGTGACCCGCAATGCCGTGATCGGCAAAGTGCACAGGCTCGGTCTGTCCGGCCGCGCCAAGAGCCCTTCGTCGGCCGCGCCCCGGCCGCGCAAGGCGCGTCCCGCCCAGCACATGATGCGGGTGACCCGCCCGATCGCGCGCGGCAACACCGCGCTGGCGCAGGCCTTCGAGGTCGAGGTCGAGGCCGAACCCGTCACCTACGACAACGTGGTGCCGATGAGCCAGCGGCTGTCGCTGCTCGAATTGAACGAGGCGACCTGCCACTGGCCGGTGGGCGATCCCTCGAGCCCGGATTTCTTCTTCTGCGGCGGCAAGGCTCTGTCCGGCCTGCCCTATTGCGCCCAGCACTCGCGCGTGGCGTATCAGCCGGCGGCGGATCGGCGCCGCGCGGCACCGAAGCCCACGCGCTGAGTGAGATCTAGCTGATCGCAAAGGCGGCAGTCGTCACACGACGGCGCCTCAACCAACTCGGTGTCATCCCCGCGAACGCGGGGATCCAGAACCACGGGGCGCAATTGTTGCGCGCGATGGTTACTCCGAGTCTTCGACAAACCACGCCCTGTGGTTATGGATCCCGGCTCGCGCTGCGCGCGCCCCGGATGACGCCGGAGATCGCTGCCGGAGCTCGCCAAACCAGCTCTCGCTGGAGCTTTACGTCTGCTCCGCCTTCGCGAAGCGATCGTCCAGTGCGTAGCCGGCGCCGCGGACGGTGCGGATCGGGTCCTGCTCACGGCCGAGATTGAGCAACTTGCGCAGGCGGCCGATATGGACGTCGACGGTGCGCTCGTCGATGTAGATATCGCGGCCCCAGACGCTGTCGAGCAGCTGCTCGCGCGAGAACACGCGGCCGGGATGCTCCAGGAAGAACTCCAGCAGACGATATTCGGTCGGGCCGAGATCGATCGGGCGGCCCGAGCGCGCGACGCGGCGCTTGTCGCGGTCGAGCTCGATGTCGCCATAGGCCAGCACGGTGGCGAGCCGCTCGGGACTGGCGCGCCTGAGCAGGCCTTTCACGCGCGCGAGCAGCTCCGGCACCGAGAACGGCTTGACGATGTAGTCGTCGGCGCCGGTCGCAAGGCCCCGCACCCGCTCGCTCTCCTCGCCGCGCGCGGTGAGCATGATGATCGGCAGCTGCTTGGTCTCGGGCCGGGTGCGCAGGCGCCGGCACAGCTCGATGCCGGAGAGGCCCGGCAGCATCCAGTCGAGCACGATCAGATCGGGAATGTGTTCCTTGAGGCGGGTGTCGGCGTCGTCGCCGCGCATCACCGTCTCGACGTCATAGCCGTCGCCTTCGAGGTTGTAACGCAGAAGCTCGGTGAGAGCTTCCTCGTCCTCAACCACCATAATGCGTGCGCCCATGTTGTCGTCGCTCCTTGAGGTCTTCAGGTATTCGGGATCGTCGTGGCGAACGTGGTCATGTCGCCCTTCGGCCGCTTGTCGGTGATCGCCTGGCCTTCGATCATGTAGAACACGGTCTCGGCGATGTTGGTGGCGTGGTCGCCGATGCGCTCGATGTTCTTGGCGCAGAACATCAGATGGATGCAGAACGAGATGTTGCGCGGATCCTCCATCATGTAGGTCAGGAGCTCGCGGAACAGCGAGGTGCAGATCGCGTCGACCTCCTCGTCGCCCTTCCACACCGCCATCGCCGCCGGCAGATCGTGCGCGGCATAGGCGTCGAGCACGCTCTTGACCTGCTGCTGCACCAGGTCGGTCATGTGCTCCAGGCCGCGGAACAGCTTGAGCGGATGGAAGTCGGTCTCCAGCGCGGCGACGCGCTTGCCCATGTTCTTGGCGAGGTCGCCGATGCGCTCGAGGTCGGTCGCAACGCGCATGGCGCCGACGATCTCGCGCAGGTCCACCGCCATCGGCTGGCGGCGGGCGATGGTGAGCACGGCGCGTTCCTCGATGCGCTTCTGCAGCGCGTCGAGATCGGCGTCGATGGCGACGACGCGCTGGCCGAGCGCGACGTCGCGGCGGATCAGCGCATCGACGGAATCGACGATCATGCGCTCGGCGATGCCGCCCATCTCGGCGACCAGGCGCGTGAGCTCCTGGAGGTCGGTGTCGAAGGCCTTTGCGGTATGTTCAGTACCCATGTTGCGTCTCCTCAGCCGAACCGGCCGGTGATGTAGTCCTGCGTCCGCCGGTCGGTCGGCGACGTGAAGATCTTGCTGGTGTCGTCGAACTCGATCAGCTCGCCGAGATA
Source organism: Bradyrhizobium dasycarpum (assembly GCF_042019905.1). NCBI lineage: Bacteria > Pseudomonadati > Pseudomonadota > Alphaproteobacteria > Hyphomicrobiales > Nitrobacteraceae > Bradyrhizobium > Bradyrhizobium dasycarpum. Next base: position 5,430,023 of record NZ_CP169574.1, on the reverse strand, counting down.
CATGAAGGCGGTCTTGTCGGAGACGCGCGCCGCCTGCTGCATGTTGTGGGTGACGATCGCGATCGTGTAGTTCTCGGACAATTCCTGGATCAGCTCCTCGACCTTGGCGGTCGAGATCGGGTCGAGCGCCGAGCAGGGCTCGTCGAACAGGATCACCTCGGGCCGCACCGCGACGGTGCGGGCGATGCAGAGGCGCTGCTGCTGGCCGCCGGAGAGCGACAGGCCGGAGGCGTTGAGCTTGTCCTTGACCTCATTCCACAGCGCGCCGCCGCGCAGCGCCTTCTCGACGCGGTCGTCCATCTCGGACTTCGAGATCTTCTCGTAGAGGCGGATGCCGAAGGCGATGTTCTCGTAGATCGTCATCGGGAACGGGGTCGGCTTCTGGAACACCATGCCGACCCGGGCGCGCAGCAGGTTGAGGTCGAGCTTGGGGTCGAGGATGTTGGTGTGGTCGAGCAGCAGCTGGCCGGTGGCGCGCTGGCCCGGATAGAGGTCGTACATCCGGTTGAAGATGCGCAGCAGGGTCGACTTGCCGCAACCGGACGGGCCGATGAAGGCCGTGACGCGGTTGGTGCCGAGCGCCAGATTGATGTTCTTCAGCGCGTGGTGCTCACCGTAGTAGAAGTTGAGGTTGCGCGCGGTGACCTTGGCCGGCGCCTCGGGCAGCGGCTGCGAGCCGGGGTGAACGCTCGGCGCGCTGACGGAAACAGACATTTCACTCATTTTGCAGTCCTCTCGGCACCAAGGATGCGGGCGCCAATGTTCAGGGCAAGCACGGTCAGGGTGATCAGCAGCGCGCCGCTCCAGGCGAGCTGCTTCCAATAGGCGTAGGGGCTCTGCACGAAGTTGTTGATGGTGACCGGCAGGTTCGCCATCGTCTTGTCCAGGCCGAGGCTGAAGAACTGGTTGGACAGCGCGGTGAACAGCAGCGGCGCGGTCTCGCCGGCGACGCGCGCCGTGGCGAGCAGCACGCCGGTGATGAGGCCGGAGCGCGCGGCGCGATAGGCGATGCGTTTGATCACCAGCGAGCGCGGCAAGCCCAGTGCGCTGGCGGCTTCCCGCAGCGGGTTCGGCACCAGCAGCAGCATGTCCTCCGTGGTGCGCACCACGACCGGGATCACGATCACGGCGAGCGCCAGCGCGCCCGCGATCGCCGAGAAGCCCCGCATCGGCACCACCACCGCGCCGTAGATGAACAGGCCGATGATGATCGAGGGCGCCGAGAGCAGGATGTCGTTGATGAAACGGATCACCGAGGTCAGCTTGTCGTTGCGGCCGTATTCGGCGAGATAGGTGCCGGCGAACAGGCCGAGCGGCGCGCCGATGCCGACGCCGATCGCGGTCATGATGATCGAGCCGACGATGGCGTTGCGCAGGCCGCCCTCGGTCGAGCCCGGAGGCGGCGTGTCCGCGGTGAAGATCTGCACGTTCAGGCCGCTGAGGCCGTTGTAGAGCAGCGTGACCAGGATCAGCGCGAGCCAGGTGACGCCGAAGGCAGCGGCGGCGATGCAGAGGCCGCGGATGACGACGTCCCAGCGGCGGCGGCGTGCATAGATCGGGTTCATGGCTTCACTTTCCGGCCTTGGTTTCCAGGCGCATCAGCATCAGCCGCGCGGCCGCAAGCACGAAGAACGTCAGCACGAACAGCAGCAGGCCGAGCAGGATCAGGCCGGACTGGTGCAGGCCGTCGCTCTCGGCGAACTCGGATGCGATCGCCGCCGAGATCGTCGTCCCCGGCGCGAAGATCGAGGAGGAGATGCGGAACGAATTGCCGATGATGAAGGTCACCGCCATGGTCTCGCCGAGCGCGCGGCCCAGCGCCAGCATGACGCCGCCGATGATGCCGACGCGGGTGTAGGGGATCACCACGCTGCGCACGACTTCCCAGGTGGTGCAGCCGACGCCGTAGGCGGCTTCCTTCAGGACCGGCGGCACCGTCTTGAACACGTCGACCGAGATCGAGGTGATGAAGGGCAGCACCATGATGGCGAGGATCAGCGCGGCGTTGAACAGGCTGAGATAGGACGGGGGGCCTGCGAAGATCGCTCCCAGCACCGGGACGCCGTCGAACACCCTGATCATGAACGGCTGGAAGGTGTTGGCCAGGAACGGGCCCAGCACGAAGAAGCCCCACATGCCGTAGATGATCGAGGGAATGCCGGCGAGCAGCTCGATCGCCATGCCGATCGGGCGGCGCAACCATTGCGGACAGAGCTCGGTGAGGAAGATCGCAATGCCGAGACCGACCGGAATGGCGATCAGCATCGCGATGAAGGAGGTGACGAGCGTGCCGTACATCGGCCCGAGCGCGCCGAGCACGGGCGGATCGGCCGACGGCGCCCAGCGCTGCGTCCACAGGAAGGAGAGGCCGTATTCCTTGATCGCCGGGAACGCGCCGACGACCAGCGACATGATAATGCCGCCGAGAATGAGCAGCACCGAGATCGCGGAGAGCCGCGTGATCCAGTAGAAGGTGACGTCGCCGAGCTTGAACGCGCCCAAGGCCTTGGCACGGTCATACGGTCCGGCATCGTCGATTACATCGCTCTGAACGGCCATCTCTGCCACGCCGATCCCCTGTACCCGTTATATACGCTTTTGCTGGTCTCGTGCCCCGGATGCGACGCAGCGCGAAGCGCTGCTGATCCGGGGCCCAGTTCTTGGAGGTGCCGGCTCTGCGGAGCAACACACTGGACGATGCTTCGCATCGCCAGGGCTGCACCGCGTCCGGGACGCGAGAGGGGAGCGCCTAGCTCTTGATCTCGGCAGCCCAGGTCTTCTCGATCTGCTTGACGACCGTGTCGGGCATCGGGATGTAGTCGAGATCCTCCGCCATCTTGTCGCCCTTCTCGAACGCCCACTTGAAGAACTTGATGGCTTCCTGGGACGCCGCCTTGTCGGTCGCATCCTTGTGCATCAGGATGAAGGTCGCGCCGGTAATCGGCCACGAGGCTTCGCCCGGCTGGTCGGTCAGGATCACATAATAGTTCTTGGAGCCGGCCCAGTCGGCGTTGGCGGCGGCAGCCTGGAAGGCCGCAACGGTCGGCTGCACGGTCTTGCCGGACTTGTTGATCAGGGCGCCGTAGGTCAGCTTGTTCTGCTTGGCGTAGGCATACTCGACATAGCCGATCGAGTTCTTGGTCTGGCTGACATTGCCTGCGACGCCTTCATTGCCCTTGGCGCCAACGCCCGTCGGCCACTCGACCGCGGTACCGGCACCGACCTTGCTCTTCCACTCGGCATTGGTCTTCGTCAGGAAATCGGTCCAGATGAACGTGGTGCCGGAGCCGTCCGACCGACGCACGACGGTGATGGCGTCCGAGGGCAGCTTCACGTTGGGATTGAGCTTGGCGATCGCCGGGTCATTCCAAGTCTTGACCTTGCCGAGATAGATGTCGCCCAGCAATTCGCCGGAAAACACCAGCTCGCCCGACTTGATCCCTTCGAGATTGACGACCGGCACCAAGGCACCCATCGCCTGCGGCCACTGGATCATTCCGTCCTTTTCGAGCTGCTCAGCCTTGAGGGGCATATCGCTCGCGCCGAAGGTCACGGTCTTGGCCTGGATCTGCTTGATGCCGCCGCCCGAACCGATCGACTGGTAGTTCAGACCGTTGCCGGTCTCCTTCTTGTAGGCGTCGGCCCACTTGGAATAGAGCGGGAACGGGAACGTCGCGCCGGCGCCGGTGATGTCGGCCGCAAAGGCTGCGGTCGCCGATGCGGCGACCAAGCCGGCAGCGACCATCGTCTTGAGGAAATTCATGCTGGTCTCCATTGGGGGAGCGAAGCGCCATCCGCGCCCGATCGCGCTCCCCACGCCGCCCCTGTAGGAGCGGTCCGCTGTGCTTTTACGAAGGTTTCGTGACAGCTGGATGACACAGGCAAGCAATTGATATTGCTTGAATTTCAGGCCACCGCGGGAGTCTTGATCTGGGGAAAACAGGCGGTGAAAGTGGCGCCCTGCTTGGGCACGCTTTCGATCAGGAGCCGGCCGCGATGGCGGTTAAGAATATGTTTCACCAGCGATAATCCGAGCCCGGTGCCGCCCTGCGAACGGCTGTCGCCGACGTCCACGCGGTAGAACCGCTCGGTCAGCCGCGGCAGGTGCTCGGGCGCGATGCCAGGCCCGAAATCGCGGACCATGATCCGGATTTCCTGAGTTCCGTCAGTGGCCGTGCCCGAGCTCAGCGACACGATGACGCGTCCGCCGGAGGCGCCGTATTTGAGGGCGTTCTCGATCAGATTCTCGAACAGGCGGAGCAGCTCCTCGCGGTCGCCGGCGATCATCACCGGGCTGTCCGGCAAATGGATCTCGACCTCGACCTGGCGCTCGCGCGCCAGCGGCCCGAGCCCGTCGGCGACCTGGCGGATGATCGGCAGGAGATCGACCAGGGTGTCGGGCCGGACATGGGCCGACAGCTCGACCCGCGACAGCGACAACAGATCGTCGATCAGGCGCGCCATGCGGGTGGCCTGGTTGTGCATGATGCCGAGGAAGCGCTCGCGCGCCTTGGGATCGTCCTTGGCCTGGCCCTGCAGCGTGTCGATGAAGCCCGACAGCGCGGCCAGCGGCGTGCGCAGCTCGTGGCTGGCATTGGCGACGAAGTCGGCCCGCATCTCCTCGACCCGGCGCAGCGGCGTCTGGTCGTGGAAGGTCATCAGCATGCATTTGTCGGCGCCGCCGAAGCTGGTCGGCACCGGCACCGGCGTGATCATGAGCTCCATCCAGCGATCGACCGGGACATGATCGAGATAGGTCGCACGCCGCGGCTCGGTGGTCGCGATCGCCTCGCGCAGCGCCGTGATGATCTCGGGCGAGCGCAGCGCCGAACTGGGCGAGCTCGTTCCTGCGCAGCGCCGGCGCGAGCTGGGCGGCGGCGGCATTGAGGTGGATGACGCGGCCGGCGCGGTCGAGCAGCACCGCCGGATCCGGCATGCCGGAGACCACCGCGGCCACCGCCGCGCTCTCGACCGGGTTGATGCGCCCGACGTCGTCGCGCGAAGCGGCGGGATCATGCAGGCGCCACGGGATCAGCGCAGCGGCGGCGATGCAGAGGAACACGATCGCGGCGTGCAGCGCCGACAATTCGCCGAGCGAGACGACGACGGACAGCGCCAGCGCCGCAGCGATCAGGATGATCGTCGAGTGCCGCAGTCGGTCGGACCAGGGCTGGGCGGAGGGAGAAGGTGGGGCGTCGATCGCCATCGGGGCGGGCTTCTCCTGGGAGCTTTGTCTCAAAGCCTGGCGCCGTCAGGCGCCGCTGTCGCTACGCTCTCGCACATAAGCGGCTTCGCGCGCCGGACCGGGATCGAGCTTGAGCGCTGCCTGCTGCAGGCGCTTCGATCGTGCGCCGATGATAACTTCGCGAAACGTCAGCAAGATTACAGAAATGACGAACGGAGACAGATAATAGAGCACCCGGAACAGCAGCATGCCGCCGAGAAGCTCCTCGCGGTCCATCTGCCAGAGGCCGACCAGCATGGCGGCGTCGAACACGCCGAGCCCGCCGGGCGAATGGCTGGCGAAGCCGAGCAGCGTCGCCGACACGAAGATCACCGCGACCACCACGAAGCCGACATTGGGCTCGTCCGGGACCAGCACGTACATCGCCAGCGCACAGAAGCCGAGATCGATGATGCCGATCGCGATCTGGAGCAGCGTCAGCGGGCCGCCCGGCAGCACCACGGTCCAGGGCCCGCGGCCGACCACGCGCGGCTGGGTCCAGACCCAGACCACGTAACCGACCAGGCCTGCGATGAGCATCAGTGCCAGCGTCCGGTTCAGCCACGGCGGCAGCTGGTCGATCGAGGCGGCGGCCTCGGGGTGATAGGCGATGCCGAGGCCGAGCACGGCGGCATTGCCGAGCCAGAAGGTCAGGCCGGCGAGAAAGCAGATCTTGGCGACGTCGATCGCGTTCAGCCCATAGGCCGAATAGATGCGATAGCGCACCGCGCCGCCTGTGAAGACGGAGGCGCCGACATTGTGGCCGATCGAATAGGAGGTGAAGGCGGCGAGCGCGTTGATGCGGTAGGGCACATGGTCGCGGCCGATCGCGCGCACGGCGAACAGGTCGTAGAAGGTCAGGGTGAAATAGCCCGCGGCGACGAACAGCGCCGCCATCGCAATCTGGGTCGGCTCGGTGCTCTTGATCGCCTCGAGGACCTCGTTGAAGTCGATGCCGCGCAGCATGTGGTAGAGCACATAGCAGGCGATGCCGATGACCGCGACGCTGATCACAACGCCAAGCTTATGCAGGACTTGCTTCTCGCGCAGAAACGACGTCGCCCTGCGTATGGCTTCCAGCATCTAGACCTCGAACAACGCTTCAGCGGCCAGAACGGCCGGCGGACAGGCGGACGGCGCTTGGGCACGCGACGACCCCTCGCCGCCGGCTCCGGCATCGCGCATGCCCCCTGCCCCTCCACTAGCGCGTTTTGGGGCGGAGTGGAATTCGCCAATTCGAACAAAAACACGTGCCTTCAATATTTTAGGCAGGGTCCTGGCTCCTGATGCAGGGTTTGGCGCCTTCGGCGGCAAGGCTTGACGCGAATCTCCCTGGCAATCCTGCGCAGAGGCCGTGAAGTTTTGATGATTTCGGCCGCACAATGTTCCGTCACGCCTTAGGCTGACGTCAATCTATGGGCGGCGCCCGGCTGTTGAAAGAGGGCGGCTCCGGACCGCGTTGAGGACTGCCGATGCGCCGGAAGGTCGCGGGGCCGAAAGGCAGGCCGGGAGCCGCCGGATCGCCGCGCCGACACGGTCCGATCCTCGCGGGCCGCAGGCTCAGGCCGCAGGCTGGCTGCGCGCGACCACGCGGTCGCGCAGCCAGGCGCCGATGGTGCAGCCGACGAGGTAGCAGGCGAACATGATCAGGCCGAGGTCGAGCCAGTAGCCGAAGCGGCCGGGGACCACATGGGCGAACGAGGCGGCGACCAGGGCGGCGGCGAGCGCTGCGAGCCAGCGCGCGGTCACCTTCGAGGTGCCGTTGCCGCGCTGGACCACCGAGATCCAGCCCATGCAGAAGCCCAGCAGCACCGAGCCGATCAGCCAACCCAGATGGAACGAGACGAGATAGGGCATCGTCACCTCACCAGAAATTCGATGCGGCGGTTCTGCGCCTTGCCGTCGTCGGTATCGTTGCCGGCGACCGGCTGCGTGCTGCCATGGCCGACCGCGGTGAAGCGGCTCGCGGGCAGGCCGGCCTTGACCAGATAGTCGATCACCGCCTGCGCGCGCTTCTCGGAGAGGGCCCGGTTGAAGCCGTCCTCGCCGTCGGCATCGGTATGCCCGGCAACCTCGATATTCACGGCTGGGCAACGCAGCGCCGTCTCGATCAGATGATCGAGGATGGCGGCGGAATCCGGATCGATGTCGGCGCGCTTGGGCGTGAAGCGGATCTTGCCCTTCGCCAGCAGGTCGGTGAACAATTGCTGGCACACGGTGCCGTCGACCGGCCCTGCCGCGGGCTTCACGGCGATCTCCGGCTTGTACTGCCAGTGCTTGGGGAAGTCCTTGCCGAGGCCCGCGCGGATGTCGTTGGCGGCCCCCTCGTAGAGCGCGTCGCCCGACAGCTTCACCTCGCGATCGGACACGACGAGCGTGCCGGTCGACAGCCGCGACAGGGCGCCGAGCGCGGCGACCACGGCCGTGTTGAAGGAGCCGGGAGCGCCGATGCTGGCCTTGAGATTGTCGACCACCTTCTCGGTGAAGAACTTTCGCGCGGCGCTGGCGGCGATCGCCGCATGCACGTTGTTGTCGGGGACGTAGCCGGTCAGCGTCACGGTCGCCGCGACCGGATCCTTGTAGGCCTGGAAGATGTAGGGCGGCGCCTTGACGTCGTTGGCGGCGACGGAGAAGCCCTCGGGCAGGTTCTTCAGCGCAGCCGCGATCGCCTCGCGGCCGCCGAGCTCGCGCGCCATGCCCGACAGATTGACCTTGGTGTCCGTGATCGTGATCTTGCCGTCCTTCAGCTTGCCGATCTGGTCGAGCAGCAGCATCGCGGCGGCTTCGAACCGGGGCGGCGCACCGCGCGCCAGCCCCATCTGGTCGGCCACCTCGGCGCCGCCGACCTCCTTGCGGGCCGCCTCGGTCAGCCGCGCCTTGATCGACGGCAGCGGCGCGGAGCCCGACAGCGTCACCCGCACGACGTCGCGCTCGGCGTTCCAGACGAACGGCTGGGCCTCGGGAACGAGCCGGGTCCGGTCGTCGACCAGGCGCACGCCCGGGACGGTCTCGACCGCCGTCACGGCATCGCGGCGCCCCTCCTCGGAGAAGGCGTCCGCGACCAGGCTGACGTCGCGGCCATCGACGGCGATCCGGGTCTTGTCCAGAACGGTCCCCTTCAGCGCGGCCGAGCTGCGGGCCGACAGGTCGGCCTCCACCGGTAAGGTGTTATTCCAGGCCGCAAATCCCCACATGACGGCCAGGGGAATCAGCCCCAGCCACCATTTGCTGGCCCACCTGAAAAGCTTCTGCATTCGACGACCCGAACTCTGGAACCGGAGACAAAACAAACCCTTGGCAGGCTGTCAAACCGGAAATGGCGCCCTTCCGAAGGCACGGATCAGACAATCGGAATAACTTTTTCTTCAAGGGTTCTTCCGTAAGTTGAGGACGGAATGCCAGAGTCCGCCGACGGGTCATGAAACAACTGCGTAACAACGTCATCCGCGCCGGGCTGGGAGCACTTTATTTCAGCGGGGCGCACCATCTGCTGCGCCCGCTTTTGTCGGGCGTCGGCGCCATTTTCATGCTGCACCACGTGCGGCCGGCCCGCGAGGCCGCGTTCCAGCCCAACCGGCATCTCGAGGTCACCCCCGAATTCCTGCGTGCCACGCTGTGCCACTTGCGCTCGATCGACATCGACATCGTCACCATGGACGAGCTGCATGAGCGGCTGGTGCAGGGCCGTTTCGACCGCCGCTTCGCCGCCTTCACCTTCGACGACGGCTATCGCGACAATCTGGACCACGCGCTGCCGGTGCTGCGCGAATTTGAGGCGCCGCTGACGGTCTATGTCGCGAGCGATTTTGCCGAAGGCACGGGACGGCTGTGGTGGACGGCGCTGGAGGCCGTGATCGCCAAGGCCGAGCAGATCGACATCAGGATCGGCCGTTCCGCGCTGCGGCTCGATGCGACGACGCCCGCGGCCAAGCAGGCCGCGTTCGACCGACTGCACGACTGGCTGCGCGCGCTGCCGGGCGAGCACGATCTGGCGCGGGAGATCGAGGCGCTCTGCGCGGCGTACGACGTCGACATGGCCGCGCTATGCCGCAGCCTCTGCCTGTCCTGGCCCGAGCTGAAGACATTTGCCGCCGATCCGCTGGTCACGATCGGCGCGCATAGCGTCAGCCATTGCAACCTCGCCAAGCTGGCGGAAGACATCGCCGCGCAGGAGTTGGCCGTGAGCCGCGCGCGGATCGAGCAGGCGCTGGAGTGCCCCGTGCTGCATCTCGCCTATCCCTATGGCGATCGCGAGGCCGCAGGCGTGCGCGAATTCGGCATGGCTGCGACGGCCGGCTTCAAGACCGCGGTGACGACGCGGCCCGGCATGCTGTTTGCCGAAAATGCCGGCCAGATGACGGCGCTGCCACGCGTCTCGCTCAACGGCAATTACCAGGACGCGCGCATCCTGCCGGTGCTGACCTCGGGCGCCGCGACCGCGATGTGGAACGGTTTCCGCCGGATCGCCGCGGCGTAGCTGCTCCAACCTCCGCCGTCGTCCCGGACAAGCGCGCCCAGGCGCGCGCCGCCTTCCTTGACTCCCCTGCGGCCCCGCCCAAAACAGCGCCAACCAAGGGAGGCCTCATGTTCAACGACCTGTTCTCGCTCAAAGGCCGCGTCGCGCTGGTGACCGGCGGCTCGCGCGGCATCGGCAAGATGATCGCGGCGGGATTTCTCAGCGCCGGCGCCGCAAAGGTCTACATCACCGCGCGCAAGGCCGGGCCGTGCGAGGCGACCGCCAAGGAGCTCACCGCGCAATATGGCGGCGAATGCATCGCGCTGCCGATCGACATCTCCACCGTCGAAGGCTGCGACCGGCTCGCCTCCGAGATCATCAAGCTGGAGCCGAAGCTCGACATCCTCGTCAACAATGCCGGCGCGGCGTGGGGCGCGGAGTTCGATGAATTTCCCGAAAGCGGCTGGGACAAGGTGATGGACCTCAACGTCAAGTCGCTGTTCTTCCTGACCAAGGCGCTGGCGAAACCGCTGCGCGCGGCCGCAAGCGCCGAACGTCCGGCCAAGGTGATCAACATCGCCTCGGTCGACGGCATCTTCGTCAATCCGGGCGAGACCTATTCCTATGCCGCCAGCAAGGCCGCGGTGATCCACCTGACGCGGCGCATGGCGACCAAGCTGATCAAGGACAACATCAATGTCACCGCGATCGCGCCGGGCGCCTTCAAGTCCGACATGAATCGGGCCGCACGCGACCACGCCGACGAGGTCGCCCAGCGCATTCCGGCGCGGCGGATCGGAAGCGATGAGGACATGGCGGGTGTGGCGATCTACCTCGCCTCGCGCGCGGGCGATTACGTCGTCGGCAACACCATCGCAGTCGACGGCGGCGTGGTGTACGCCAATGCGGGGCTGGAGATCGCGGGATAGGGAGACGGGTTTAGGGCCTCGCCCTCACCACACCCTCAGTGTCATGCCCCGGCTCGACCGGGGCATCCAGTACGCCGCGGCCCATCGATTCAATCACAACTGTCTCTTGAATACTGGATCGCCCGGTCAAGCCGGGCGATGACACCGTTTGCGTTGTGAGAGCTTCGAACCTGTCTCTTACGACTCGATCTTCACGTATTCGAAATCGCCGGGCTTGTTGTCGATCCCGACCTTCGGCGGCGAGATCCAGGAGGCGTACTTGCCGGTCTCGGTGACGGGCTGCATCAGCGAGGTGATGAAGTCGCCGTCGCTGGCCGACGGCAGCCACTCGTCCTTGCGCCTGGCCCAGGTGGCATCGTCGATCAAAAGGCCGTCGGGCGTGGCGTGCACGTCCTTGAACTCGCCAATGTGGCGGTGGAAGGCGACGTTGGGAAGCGTCAGCTTGAAGTCGTAGCCGGCGGTCGAGATCACCTTGTTCCAGCGCAGCATGCCCTTGACGCAGTCCTGGCTGTAATCGTCGCGCAAGCGCATGTTGAGCGCGGTCAGCGCCGGCTCGTCCACCAGCTTGATCTCGCCGTTGATGAACTTCAGCACCGGATAGGTGGCGTTCTTGAGCTGGTGGTCGTCCTCGATCTGGGTCTCGTGATAGCGGCCCTTGATGCCGGCGTTGAAGGCGTTGGCCGCGTTGGTCGAGACCTCCGAGCCGAACAGGTCGAGCGACAGCGTGTAGTGCAGGTTCAGCTTCTTCTGGATGGTCGGCAGGTCGATCACCCCGAGCGCACGCACCTTGGCGATGTCGGTGGGATCGGTGATGCCGGCGGCCTTCATCGCATCGCAGGTGCGCTGCACGACGCGGGTGATGCCGGTCTCGCCGACGAACATGTGGTGCGCTTCCTCGGTGAGCATGAAGCGGCAGGTGCGCGACAGCGGATCGAAACCGGACTGCGCGAGGCTGTGCAGCTGCATCTTGCCGTCGCGATCGGTGAAGTAGGTGAACATGAAGAAGGACAGCCAGTCCGGCGTCGCCTCGTTGAAGGCGCCCAGCATGCGCGGCGCATCGGCATCGCCGGAGCGGCGGCGCAGCAAATCATCGGCTTCCTCGCGGCCGTCGCGGCCGAAATATTTCTGCAGCAGGTAGACCATGGCCCAGAGATGGCGGCCTTCCTCGACATTGACCTGGAACAGGTTGCGCATGTCGTAGAGCGAGGGTGCGGTCTTGCCGAGATGGCGCTGCTGCTCGACCGAGGCCGGCTCGGTGTCGCCCTGGATCACGATCAGGCGGCGCAGCATGGCGCGATGCTCGCCCGGGACTTCCTGCCAGGCCGGCTCGCCGTAGTGCTCGCCGAACGGCACGACGCGGTTCTCCTCCTGCGGCGCAAGCAGAATGCCCCAGCGATATTCGGGCATGCGGACGTAGTCGAACTTGGCCCAGCCGCGCGGATCGACGGAATAGGCGGTGCGCAGATAGACCAGTGATTCCTGGAAACCTTCCGGCCCCATGTCGCTCCACCAATCCATGTAGCCGGGATGCCAGCCCTCCAGCGCTTTCAGCACCTGGCGGTCTTCAGCGAGATTCACGTTGTTCGGGATCTTGGTCGAGTAGTCGACGTTCATGATGTTCATGTTCATGGCCGTGCTCCTTGTTTCTTGTCCCGGACGCTGCGCAGCGCGAAGCGGTGCGCTGCTGAGCCGGGACCCACTGTCTCGTCCGCTAGGGGTCCCGGTTCTGCGCAGCGTCACTTCGTGCCGCAGCGCGCCCGGGACACGCTAGACTCGCGTCATATCGAATTTCGGCTTCTGGCCGCTGCCGTAGCGGCGCAGCGCGCCTTCCTCGCCGACCGCGTTGGGGCGCTGGAAGATCCAGTTCTGCCAGGCGGTGAGGCGCGCGAAGATCTTCGATTCCATGGTCTCGGGTCCGACGAAGCGCAGGCTCGCTTCCATGCCGGTGAGACTGTCGGGCGAGAAACTGGCGCGCTCCTCGAGAAACACGCGGACCTCGTCGTCCCAATCGATGTCGTCGAGCGCGAAGGTGACGAGACCGAGCTCCTCGGCCTGCTCGGCGTCGAGGCTGGTGCCGAGCGTAGCTTCCGCGCGCGCGACATCGGAGGGATCGGCCTGGAAGCGCGATTGCAGCCGCGTCAGGCCATGGCTCATCGGGTAGGGGCCGAAATTCATGGCGGACAGTTCGATCGACGGCGGCGGGCGGTTGTCGCCCTGGCGCGTGCCGATCAGCATGTAGGAGCGGTCGGCGGCGAAGACGAGCTCGGCCAGCGTGCCGGCAAAGCAGGAGCCGGGCTCGACCAGCGTCACCAGCGTGCGCGAGGTAACGTCGATGCGCTTGAGTACGCGCTTCCAGTAATGCCTGATCTCGTTGACCAGCCAATGCGCCTTGTTGGCTTCGAGGAAAGCATCGCAGGCGAGCACATGGGCGCGATCGCCATGGCTCTTGAACACCAGCATGGCGATCTCGAGCTCGTTGATGCGCAGATGCAGGATGGCGTCGTCGAGCTCGCGCGCCACTTGCAACGGCCAGAACGCGGCGCCCTGCGCCATCATGCCGTCGATGTCGGCCGGCGGCGCGGCCTCCGGCGCCTTGATCGAGATGGTGGCGATCCGGGCGGTGCGATCGATGTCGACGGTGACGAAGCCGTAACGGATGCTGTTTTCGTCGATCACGCGCTTGAGCGGCGTCAGCGCGATGCCCTTGCCGCTACCCTTGCGTTTCGAGGCCGCGGCGAATTCCTTGGCGCGCTCGGCGATTTTGGCTTCCAGCTTGGAGTTCGGCGCGATCTCGTCGACGAGGCGCCATTGCACGGCGCGCTTGCCCTTCACGCCTTCCTCGATGGTGCAGAAGAAATCGGCGTGGTCGCGGCGCACCTTGCGCTTGTCGACGACGCGGGTGAGGCCGCCAGTGCCCGGCAGCACCGCGAGCAGCGGCACTTCGGGCAGCGCCACGGCGGAGGAGCCGTCGTCGGCGAGGATGATGTGATCGGTGGCGAGCGCCAGCTCATAGCCGCCGCCGGCGGCGGAGCCGTTCACCACGGTGATGAAGCGCTGGCCGGAGTTCTCCGAAGAGTCTTCCATGCCGTTGCGGGTCTCGTTGGTGAACTTGCAGAAATTGACCTTGTGGGCGTGGGTCGAGCCCGCCAGCATGCGGATGTTGGCGCCGGCGCAGAACACGCGGTTCTTGGCCGAGCGCATCACCACGACCTTGACCTCGGGATGCTCGAAGCGCAGCCGCTGGAGCGCGTCCGCAAGCTCGATATCGACGCCGAGATCGTAGGAATTGAGCTTGAGCAGGTAGCCCTCGAACAGGCCGCCGTTCTCGTCGACATCCATGGTCAGCGTCGCGACGTCGCCGTCGACCGCGAGCTTCCAGTGCTTGTAGCGGGACGGTTCGGTCTGGAAATCGATGAATGTCGCGCCGCCTGCGAGGCGCCGATCTTCCCCGGCCATGGGTCATCCCTGAGCTTGATTATGCATTTTCGCCGCAGCGTTAGATGCACAATAGTGCATATTTTCGAACGCGTCTAGCCCCTTAATCGCGATAGCATGCACTTTGTTTCATGCGCGGCGGTTCTTTGCTGCCGTCACGCGGCGCGGCCTTGCAGGCCCTGGTCATCGCGCAGCGCCGCTCGTGCGAATTGCTCGACCGCCTCCAGCGTCGCCGCCGGGGCCTCGCGATACGGCGAATGGCCCGCGCCCAAAATGATTTTCACGTCAACCGGGCAGTAGCACTCTTCCTGCGCGATCTCGACCTGGCGCAGGGTGCCGTACTGGTCATCCCTGCCCTGGACGACCAGGACAGGCACGCGGATATAGGCGAGGTATTCGCAGATGTCCCAGTCGCGGAACTCCGGATCGAGCCAGGCGCCGTTCCAGCCGTAGAAGGCGTTGTCGACGTCCTTGTGCCAGCGCGCCAGCTTTGTCTTGAGGTCGGTGGTCTCGAACGTCGTCTTGATCGCGGCGATGGACTTGATGGAGATGTCCTCGACGATGAAATGCGGCGCGATCAGCACGAGGCCGCTGAGACGATGATCCTGATGCGCTCCGGCATAGATCGTGGCGATCGAGGCGCCGTCGGAATGGCCGAGCAGGAGACCACGCTTGAACGGAATCGCGTCGAGGATTTTCGGCAGCACGTCCAGCGCCTCGCGCTGCATGTAGTCGAGCGGCCGCGGCAGCGCGACGGGGCTCGACTGACCGTAACCCGCGCGCGAGTAGAGGAAGATGCCGGCGCCGGTGGCCTGCTGGAGCTTCTCGGGGAAATCGCCCCAGAGCCCGACCGAGCCGAGGCCTTCATGCAGCATGACGATGGTGGGCGCATCGGCCGTTTGCGGCGCGAGCCATTTGTATTCGAGGCTGGCGCCATCGATGTCGAGGAAGCCGGTGGGGGTGAGGTTGGTCATGGTGTCGTTTCCATTCATTCCGTCATTCCGGACAGCTCGCGACGCGAGCTGATTCGGAATCTCGAGGTTGGAGTCCATGGCTCGAGCTTCCGGGTTCGCGCTTCGCGCGCCCCAGAATGACGAAGCCACTCAATGCGCCCCTTCCCGCAATTTGAACCGCTGAATCTTGCCCGTCGCTGTCTTCGGCAGCGACTCCACCACATCGATCCAGCGCGGATATTTCCACGGGCCGATCTTCTGCTTGACGTGCTCCTTGAGCGTCTCCTGCAGGTCCGTCGTCGTCGCGCCCGGGCGCAGCACGACGAACGCCTTCGGCTTCAAGAGGCCCTCCGGATCGGCTTCCGGTATCACGGCGGCTTCCAGCACGGCCGGATGCGTGATCAGCGCGCTCTCGACCTCGAACGGCGAGACCCAGATGCCGGAGACCTTGAACATGTCGTCGGCGCGGCCGCAGAAGGTGTAGCGGCCATCCGAGTCGCGGACGTATTTGTCGCCGGTGCGGGTCCAGGGCCCCTCGAAGGTGCGGCGGCTTTTGTGGCGCTGATTCCAGTAGCCCTCGCCGGCCGAGGGCGCATCGACCAGGAGCTCGCCGACCTCGCCGTCGGCGACGTCCTGCCCGGCCTCGTTGACGAGCCGGACCGCATAGCCGGGCACCGGCTTGCCGGAGGAGCCGTATTTGATGTCGCCGGGCGCGTTCGACAGGAAGATGTGCAACAGCTCGGTCGAGCCGACGCCGTCGAGGATGTCGACGCCGAACCGCGCCTTCCAGTTATTGCCGACCGATTCCGGCAGCGCCTCGCCGGCCGAGGTGCAGATGCGCAGAGCCTTGCCGCCGCGCTCGGCCTTCATGGTCTCGTCGTTGAGCATCGCCGCGAACAAGGTCGGCACGCCGTAGAAGATCGACGGGTTGTAGCGGTTCATCAAATCGAACATGCGGGCCGGCGTCGGACGCTCGCTGTTGAGGATGACGCTGGCGCCGACCGACATCGGGAAGGTCAGCGCATTGCCGAGGCCGTAGGCGAAGAACAGCTTCGCGGCGGACAGACACACGTCGCTCTCGCGAATGCCGAGCACCTGCTTCGCATAAGTGTCCGCCGTCGCCTGCAGATTGGAATGAATATGGCGCACGCCCTTGGGCATGCCGGTCGAGCCCGACGAGTAAAGCCAGAACGCCGGCTCGTCCGGATGCGTCGCGGCGGTGGTGAACTGGTCGCTTTCGCCCGCGATCTCCTCCGCGAGCTGCTTGTGGCCGTTCTGCTTGGCGCCGGAGACCACGACATGCCGAGGATCGGGCATGCGGCCGACGACGTCCCTGATGACGGGATAGAGCGCCTCGGACACGAACAGCACGCGCGCGCGGCAATCGGCGAGGATGTAGGCGTATTGGTCCGCCGTCAGCAGCGTGTTGAGCGGCACCGGCACGATGCCGGCGCGGATCGCGCCCAGGAATACGACCGGAAAATCGACCGTATCCAGCATGATCATCGCCACGCGCTCCTCGCGGCGGACGCCGAGCCGGCGCAGCATGTTGGCGGCGCGCCGGGTCTGCTGCTGGAGCTCGCCATAGGTGAGCCGCGAGACGGTGTCGTCGAAGGCCAGCTTGTTGCCGCGGCCCTCCCCGACGTTACGGTCGAGCAGCCAGGTCACCGCGTTATAGGATCCCTCGCTCACGGACATCTCCCCCGAATTTAGAATTATAATTCATAGAAAGACACCGCATCGGCTTGCTGTCAATGCCAGCAGGCACTATGTTTCATTAAAACGCGCCGCAGGACCCCTGTAAAGAAGGCTCATGAGCGAAAGTCCCGACGCCGAATCCCGCTTCCTCGAACAGCTCGGCCAGCGCGTGCGCACCATGCGCGCGCTGCGCGGCATGTCGCGGAAGGTGCTCGCCAAGGTATCAGGCATCTCGGAGCGCTACATCGCGCAGCTCGAAAGCGGCAAGGGCAATGTCTCCATCGTGCTGCTGCGCCGCGTCTCCGACGCGATGGGCGCCCATCTCGAGGACCTGCTTCCCTCGGCCGAGCCGACACCGGACTGGCAGATGTTTCGCGATCTCCTGCGCAAGGCAACGCCGGCGCAGATTGCCCAGGCCAAGGATCTGCTCGCGGGGGGCAGCGCCACCGCGCCGCGCCGCGCGCCGTTCTGCGGCATCGCGCTGATCGGGCTGCGCGGCGCTGGCAAATCCACGCTCGGCAAGATCCTGGCGAAGAAGATCGGCTGGAGCTTCGTCGAGCTCAACAAGGAGGTCGAGCAGCAGAACGGGCTCTCGGTCGCCGAGATCATCGCGCTCTATGGCCAGGAAGGCTTTCGCCGCATGGAGCAGGCGGCGCTGCAGCAGCTCCTGGCGCGCAACGAGCTGATGGTGCTGGCGACCGGCGGCGGCATCGTCTCGGAGCCCCTGACCTTCGACCAGATCCTGACCTCGTTCTACACGATCTGGCTCAAGGCCGAGCCCGAGGAGCATATGGCCCGCGTCCGCCGCCAGGGCGATCTGCGCCCGATGGCGGACGATCGCTCCGCCATGGCGGAGCTGCGCAACATCCTGCTCAGCCGCGAGCCGCTGTATTCGCGCGCGACGGCGGTGGTGGATACTGCCGGCCTGTCCGTCGATGCCGCCGCTGCACGGCTGATCGACGCGGTGCGGCCGGTGCTGCAGAACGAAGCCCGCAGCTTCGGGCTGCGCAGCGTGGCGCTGTAGAGATGACCGACGGCACCGTCACCACTTCCATGTTCGAGCGGATCGGCGGCAGCGCTACGATCGACGCTCTGGTCGACCGCTTCTACGATCGCATGGACAGGCTGCCGGAGGCGAAGGTGATCCGCGCGATGCATGCCGACGACCTCGGTCTGATCAGGGACGTGTTGAAGCGCTACCTCACCGAATGGACCGGCGGACCGCGCCTCTATACCCCCGAGAAGGGCCATCCGCGGCTGCGCCAGCGCCACCTCGGCTTTGCCATCGGCGATGCCGAGCGCGACGCCTGGATGCTCTGCATGCGCGGCGCGATGGAGGAGACGATCACCGATGCCGCCGCGCGGCAGGATCTCGACAAGGCGCTGTCCGGTCTTGCCGACTGGATGCGCAACCGGCAGTGAGATGGCGGCAGCGCCTCAGCACAAGTCGAACACGCACCGTGCACCCGTATGGTGTGAATTGAGTTCCGCGGCGATCGCCTGCTAAGCTCGCGATATGACCGACATCCTCCCTGATACTATCCGCCGCCTCTACACCGATCCCGGCGAGTATATCGACAGCGATCATCCCACCGTGCAGCAATTCGCGACCGACGCCGTGCGCGCGGATGCTGATGCCCGCGAGAAGGCGAGCGTGCTCTACAAGGCGGTGCGCGACGGCATCCGCTACAACCCCTATGTCAGCATGCGCGTCGCCGAGACCTTTCGTGCCTCGAGCGTGCTCGCCGCGGGGCAAGGCTATTGTGTCGGCAAGGCCGCGCTCTACGCCGCCGCCTGCCGCGTCCACGGCATCCCCGCACGAGTCGGCTTTGCCGACGTCAAGAACCATCTCACCACCGAGAAGCTGCGCGCGAGCATGGGCACGGATATCTTCACCTGGCACGGCTTCACCGAGGTGCATGTCGACGGCGCCTGGCGCAAGGCGACGCCGACCTTCAACGACACGCTGTGCGCCAAGGTCGGCGTGGCCCCGCTCGATTTCGACGGCCACACCGATGCGCTGCTGCATCCCTTCGACGGCGCGGGCCGCGCCTACATGCAATACGTCAACGACCGCGGCACCTATCACGACGTCCCGGCAAAATTCCTGATGCGCGAGATGGCGCGGGATTACGCCAAGATGCAGGGCGAGGACCTGTCGGGCCGCGACATGGAGCGCGAAGCGGAGGGGCGGTAGCGCGATGGATGCACGTCCCGATGTCATCCGTCGATCTGCCTCGCCACGCCTCGCGCGACTGGTCTCCAGCATCTCATTCTACCGCGAACACGGCCTCGGCTTGGCCGCCTTCCGGCATGCCGCGCCGCTTGCGCTGCCTCTGCTGGTGAATTTGGGAACGCCCTTCCGTATTGCGCTCGGTCACCAGCCGGAGACGGCCGACGCGCGACCGAGTTTCGCAGCGGGACTCTTTCCCGGGCCGGTCCTGATCGAATCCGACGGCCACGCCGAATGCGTCCAGGTCGATTTCACGCCGCTCGGGGCGTATCGCTTCTTCGGGGGAGCCGTGCCCGATCTGACCGCGCGCCTGGTCGGCCTGGACGACATACTGGGCCGGGATGCCGAGAACCTCCGCGAAAGAGTGGCCGAGGCGGCCGGCTGGCAGCGGCGATTCGAGATCGTAGAGCACTTCGTGCTTCGCCGCGCGGTGCACGAACCCTCGCCGGCGGTGGCCTTCGCGCTGGAGACGCTCTGGCAACGCGCAGGCGCGGTCAGGATCGCCGACATCGCCTCCGACATCGGCTGGAGCCGCAAGCATCTCACGCGCCGCTTCCACAACGAGATCGGCGTTCCGCCAAAGACGCTGGCCCAGATGCTGCGCTTTCATCGGGCCTGCGCGCTGGCCCGGATCGACGGCACGGGCGGCTGGGCCGCAATTGCCGCGGACGCGGGCTATGCGGACCAGGCGCATCTTGCCCGAGATTTCCGCATCTTCAGCGGCGAGACGCCGACCGCATGGGCCACGCGGCTCGATGTCGTCGATCCGCGCCTGATGCGGGACGGCGGGGGCTAGCGCCTCGACAGCGCCGGACCGGGCAGGTCCCATTTGTTCAAGCCGGCCGCTTTGATCCGGACTAACGTCGGCTTCGCAATACGCTTGCCGGCACCTGCACGAACTTGGAGAATGTCATGAGCCAGCCCAACGGCCACGAAGCACCGCGCCTCTACCACACCATGCGCTGCAAGGATGCGGAGGCGATGATCGCCTGGCTGAAGAACGTTCTCGGCTTCACTGAACGCGTGGTGTACCGCAAGGAGGGCACGGTCGTTCACGCCGAGCTGGCGTTCGGATCGTCGATCCTCATGCTGGGCTCGCATCGCGACGACGCCTACGCCAAGCAGGTTGGTGACATCGGCGGCCGGCGGACGGATGCCGTCTACCTGGCTGTTGATGATCCCGACGCGCTCTATGAGAAGGTGAAAGCCGCAGGCGCGCCAATCGAGATGGAGCCCTGCACGACCGATTATGGCAGCCGCGATTTCGCCGCGCGCGATCCGGAGGGCGGGCTCTGGAGCTTTGGCACCTATTGGCCCAAGGTCGGTGAACAGCCGCTACCGGGATAGCCAGAGGGTCGACCGCAGCCGCAGGCGCGCCGAGACGCAGCTACAAGAGTTGCGAGCGGACGGAGTCCGCCCCTTGCCGGAGCAGCGGCAGGAATCTCTCGATCAATTCCTGCGCCGGCACGCGGTCGACATGGGCGCCCATGTTGATGGCGGCGACGATGACGCCGTCGTAACGGCGCACGGGGACCGAGATCGAGCGGAAATGCGGCTCGGCCTCGCGATCGACCAGGGAATAGCCTTGGGCGCGGTCGGCGGCGATGCGCGCAAGCAGCGCCTTGGGATCTGTCACCGTCTGCGGCGTCAGCGCCTCGCGCGTCATCGCCTTCAGGCGCGCGGCAAGGCCGGCATCGTCGAGCTGGCCGAGCATGGCGCGGCCGACCGAGGTGCAGAAGGCAGGCAGGCGGTAGCCGATCTCCAATCCGCCCGAGAACACCCGTGCCGGACTGCCGCGGGCAATGAACACGACGTCGTCGCCATCGAGCACCGCGAGCGAGGAGATTTCGTTCGCCGCACTCGCGACGTGATCGAGCACGGGCTGGAGCACCGCGACGAGCTGGTTGGAGCGCAGGTAGGACGCCGCCAGGGTCAGCACATGCGGGGTCAGCGAGAACAGCTTGCCATCGCCCGAGACATAGCCGCCGCGCTGGAGCGTGAACAGCATGCGCCGTGCGGTGGCGCGCGGCAGATCGGCGGCGCGGGCTAGATCGCTCAGCGTCATCGGACCTGTGTTCGTGCCGAAACATTGCAGCAGGCGCAGGCCGCGATCGAGCGCCTCGACGAAATCCGTCGCGCGCTCCTCGCTCTCGCTGCGCTTCAGCTTGGGCATGGCGTGGGACAATCCTGCAAAATAGTGCTTGCTGCCTTTCCAAGGCATGTCATAATTCGCCCATTCGTTCAATAGGCGAACAATCGCCACTCCACTGAGGACGCGACGGCCATGATGAGCCAGGAGCAGAACGACCTGATCACCCGCACCGGGCCGAAGGATCCGTGCGGCAAGCTGATGCGGAGCTATTGGCAGCCGGCGGCGCTGGTGGACGAGCTCGAGGGCGCTCGCCCGATCCGTCCGGTCAAGCTGCTCGGCGAGAACCTGGTGCTGTTCCGTGACGAGACCGGACGCTACGGCCTGATGGATCGGCACTGCGCCCATCGTGGCGCCGACCTCGCCTTCGGCCGGCTCGAGCATGGCGGCCTGCGCTGCGCCTTCCACGGCTGGCTGTTCGACGCCACCGGCCAGTGCATCGAGACCCCGGCCGAGCCGAAGGATCTCGAAGCTCTGCCAGAACATCCGGCAGCGCTCCTATCCCGTGGTGGAGAAGAGCGGCATCATCTGGGCGTATCTCGGCGAAGGTGAGCCGCCGGCATTTCCTGAGATGGACTGCTTCGTCGCGCCGGGCAGCCATACTTTCGCGTTCAAGGGCCACATGGCCTGCAACTGGCTGCAGGCGCTGGAGGTCGGCATCGATCCCGCGCATGCCTCCTATCTGCACCGCTTCTTCGAGGACGAAGACACCGCCACCGCCTACGGCAAGCAATTCCGCGGCGCCTCCGCCGGGTCCGATCTGCCGATGACGAAGATTCTGCGCGAGTACGACCGCCCGATCATCAATGTCGAGCACACCGAATACGGCCTGCGCCTGATCGCGCTGCGCGAGATCGACGCGGAGCGCACCCATGTGCGCGTCACCAACCAGCTGTTCCCGCACGGCTTCGTCATCCCCATGAGCACGGAGATGACGATCACGCAATGGCACGTGCCGGTCGACGACGAGAACTGCTACTGGTACGCGATCTTCACCAGCTATTCGAATCCGGTCGACAAGCAGAAGATGCGCAACCAGCGGCTCGAGCTCTATGAATTGCCGGATTACAAGTCGCGCAAGAACCGCAGCAACGATTACGGCTTCGATCCGCACGAGCAGCAGACCGCGACCTATACCGGCATGGGCACCGACATCAACGTCCACGACCAATGGGCGGTGGAATCGATGGGTGCGATCCAGGACCGCACCAAGGAGCATCTCGGTTCGAGCGACAAGGCGATCGTGCAGTACCGCCGGCTGCTGCGGCAGGAGATCGAGAAGGTCTCGGGCGGCGAGAAGCCGATGCTGTTCCTGGACGAGGCCAACGCGCGCTCGATCCAGGGACCTGCGACCATGGACGGCATCGGCCCGACGCGGGGCTGGGAGACCTATTGATGGAAGTCGACGTCAAGCGCCGCCGCGGCGCGCCCTGGACCGCGCCGGTGCCGAAGGAGATCGCCGACAACATGCACAAGCTGACGGCGGCGGAGTGACCTCCATGCACAGCCCCCGTAGGGTGGGCAAAGGCGCAACGCGCCGTGCCCACCATGTTTCCATGGGGACGATGGACACCGTGGGCACGCTTCGCTTTGCCCACCCTACGGCGGTTGAAGGAGTGGTGAAGTGACTTTCGTCGCGCGTCATGCGCTGTGGTCGGACGAGCAGAGGGACGCCGCGGCGCGCATGCGCCGCATCGTCGAGGAGAGGAATCTCGAGGTCATCCGCCTCGCCTTCCCCGACCAGCACGGCATCCTGCGCGGCAAGACCATCATTGCCTCGGAGGCGATCGCCTCGCTGGAGAGCGGCTGCTCCATCACCACCACCATGCTCGCCAAGGACACTTCGCACCGCACGGTGTTTCCGGTGTTCACCGCGGGCGGCGGCTTCGGCATGAAGGAGATGGAGGGCGCGGCCGACGTGCTGATGGTCGCCGATCCCGCGACGTTCCGCGTCCTGCCGTGGGCGCCGGCCACCGGCTGGGTGCTGTGCGACTTGTATTTTGGCGACGGCCGCCCCGTCCCGTTCGCAACGCGCGGGCTTCTACAGGCGCGTGCTCGATGAACTCGGCACGCGTGGCCACGATTTCGTGGCCGGCCTCGAGGTCGAATTCCACATCTTCAGGCTCGACGATGCGCATCTGCGGCCCGAGGATGCCGGTCAGCCCGGCACGCCGCCATCGGTGAGCCTGCTCAGCCAAGGCTATCAATATCTCACCGAGCAGCGCTTCGATCAGATGGAGCCGGTGCTGGAGATTCTCCGGCGCGACATCGTCGCGCTCGGACTGCCGTTGCGCTCGGTCGAGGTCGAGTTCGGGCCGAGCCAGTGCGAATTCACCTTCGCGCCGAAGAAGGGCCTGGAGCCCGCCGACAACATGGTGCTGTTCCGCTCCGCCGTGAAGCAGATCGCGCGCCGCCACGGCTACCACGCCACCTTCATGTGCCGGCCGAAGCTGCCGAACGTGTTCGCCAGCGGCTGGCACCTGCATCAGTCGATCGTCTCGCGCGCGAGCGGCGAGAACCTGTTCATGACCAAGGCGCCGGCGGAGAACAGCGGTGAGCCGCTCAGCGCGTTCGGCAAGGCCTACCTCGCCGGCCTGCTCGACCACGCCCGCGCCTCGACATTGTTCACCACCCCGACCATCAACGGCTATAAGCGCTACCGCTCCTATTCGCTGGCGCCCGACCGCGCGATCTGGGGCCGCGACAACAGGGGCGTGATGATCCGCGTGATCGGCGGCGCGGGCGATGCCGCAACGCGCCTGGAGAACCGCATCGGCGAGCCAGCAGCGAACCCCTATCTCTACATGGCCTCGCAGATCCTGTCCGGCCTCGACGGCGTCGACCGCAAGCTCGATCCCGGCCCTTCCGCCGATACGCCCTACGAGACCAAGGCCCCGCTGCTGCCGAAGAGCTTGCGCGATGCGGTCTCGGCGCTGAAAGACGATCCGTTCTTCCGCGAGAAGCTCGGGGCGGAGTTCGTCGACTACTACACCCACATCAAGAACGCCGAGATCGATCGCTTCCTGTCCGAGGTGACCGACTGGGAGCACCGCGAATATTTCGACGTGTTTTGACGTCGGGGCGCACTCTCTCCGCTTTCATTGCGAGCCAACGGGTCCGCGCGAAGCGCGGCCCGATGACAGGCTCCGCGAAGCAATCCAGAATCCGTCCGCGGAAAGACTCCGGATTGCTTCGTCGCTCCGCTCCTCGCAATGACGGCGGGGCGAGAGCGGCGGCTAAATTCCTAGATATTTATGCTGCAGATCCGGCGCGGCTAGCAGCTCGTCGGAGGTGCCGCTCCATACCGTCTTGCCGCGCTCGATGATGTAATGGCGGTCGCAGATGCGGGCGAGATGGTCGACGTTCTTGTCGACGACCAGGATCGACTGCCCGCGGCTCTTGAGCAGCGACAGGCAGTGCCAGATCTCTTCGCGGATCAGGGGTGCGAGGCCCTCGGTCGCTTCGTCCAGGATGAGAAGCTTCGGATTGGTCATCAGCGCGCGACCGATCGCGAGCATCTGCTGCTCGCCGCCGGAGAGCTGATTGCCCATATTGCCCGCCCGTTCGGCGAGGCGCGGGAACAGCACGTAGATCGCCGCCAGCGTCCAGGGATTGGGGCTGTTGAAGCGATCGGCCGCAGCCGCCACCAGGTTCTCGCGCACGGTGAGGTTCGGAAAGATCTGGCGGCCCTCGGGCACGAGACCGACGCCGAGCTTTGCAATCCTGTAGGACGGCAGCTGCCTGACCTCGGCGCCCGCAAACCGGATCGCGCCGGCGCGGGCCGGCGTCAGGCCCATGATGGAGCGGATGGTCGTGGTCTTGCCCATGCCGTTGCGGCCCATCAGCGAGACCATCTCGCCCGGCTTGATCGACAGCGACAGGCCGAACAGCACCTGGGACAGGCCGTAGCAGGTCTCGATGCCGTCGACGTCGAGCAGCGTGTCAGCCATGATGCGTCACCACATGCTGGTCGCCGAGATAGGCCCGCTTGACGTCTTCGTTGGCCCGGATCGCGGCCGGATCGCCGGAGGCGATGACGCGGCCATAGACCAGCACCGAGATGCGGTCGGCCAGCGCGAACACCGCCGGCATGTCGTGCTCGACCAGAACGATCGAGACCTCTTTCCGCAGCTCCTGCAGCAGCTTCACCATGTTCTGGGATTCGGTGGCGCCGAGGCCGGCCATCGGCTCGTCGAGCAGCAGCAATTTCGGCTTGCTGGCGAGCGCGACCGCAAGCTCGATCTGGCGTCGCTCGCCATGGCTGAGCTTCGACACCAGAACATCAGCGCGATGGGCGAGGCCGACGCGATCGAGCGCGGCATGTGCGGCATCGCGCAGGCCCTTCTCCTTGCGCGCGTCGGCAAAGAAGCGGAACGAGGTGCCGGCATGCGCCTGCGCGGCGAGCGCGACGTTGTCGGCGGCGGTGAAATCGAGCAGCAGCGACGTGATCTGGAACGAACGCGCCAGGCCGAGCGCACAGCGGCGATAGGCCGGCAAGAACGTGATATCGCGCCCCGCCAGCGAGACGGTGCCGGAATGCGGCGCGAGATGTCCGGTGAGCTGGCTGATCAGCGTGGTCTTGCCGGCGCCGTTCGGACCGATGATGGCGTGCAGCTCGCCGCTGTTGACGTCGAGCGAGACGTTGTCCGTCGCGATGATGCCGCCGAAGCGGCGCACCAGCTTTTCGACGCGGAGCAGGGGCTCAGCCACGGCCAGCCCTCCCGAGCGCGCCCATGATGCCGCCGCGGCCGAACAGCACGATCAGCAGCAGCAGCGGGCCCATGATCAGCGCCCAATATTCGGTGATCTGCGACAGCAGCTCCTCCAGCAGCAGAAACACCACCGCGCCCATGACCGGGCCGAACAGCGTGCCCATGCCGCCGAGAATCACCATCACCATGAGGTCGCCGGAGCGGGTCCAATACATCACGGCCGGGCTGACGAAGTCGGTGTTGTTGGCGAGCAGCGCGCCGGCAAGGCCGCACATGGTGCCGGAGATGACGAAGCAGACGAGTTGATAGCGCTTGGCGGGAAAGCCGATCGCCTGCATGCGCTGCTCGTTGGAGCGCAGGCCCTGCACGACGAGGCCGAAGCGCGAATTGACGATGCGCCAGATCAGGAAGATGACGCCGAGCAGGCAGGCGAGGCAGAGATAATAGAACTGCGTGCGGTTACCCAGGTCGATCAGCCCGGAGAAGTCGCTGCGCTTGTAGACGGTGAGGCCGTCATCGCCGCCGTAGCGCGCAAGGCCCGAGGCGACGTAATAGGCCATCTGCGCGAAGGCGAGCGTGATCATGATGAAATAGACGCCGCGGGTACGCAAGCTGAGCGCGCCGATCACCAGCGCATAGATCGCGGAAGCCGCCAGCGCGACCGGGAACTGGATGAAGCCGGACCCGATGCCTTCGTGCGCCAGCATGCCAACGGCATAGCCGCCGATGCCGAGATAGGCGGCATGACCAAAGCTCATCATGCCGCCGAAGCCCATGATGAGGTTGAGGCTCGCCGCCGCCAGCGCCAGGATGATGATGCGGGTGAACAGCGTCAGGATGAAGATGTTGCCGGACAGATGCGAATAGAGCGGCAGCAGCACGAGGCCCGCCAGCATCAGGGCCGTGACGGCCTTGCTCACAGTCAAACCCTTCATCGACGCAAGCTCTTCATCGACGATTGGCCGGAAACAGCCCCTCCGGCCGCACCACCAGCACGATCGCCATCAACAGGTAGATCAGCATGGAGGACAATGCGGGCGCGGCGGTGGAGGCGGCGGCGCCGCTCAGCACCTGCCGGAGCAGGTTGGGCAGGAAGGCGCGGCCGAGCGTGTCGATCATGCCGACGAAGATCGCGGCGAGGAACGCGCCGCGGATCGAGCCGATGCCGCCGATCACGATGATGACGAAGGCCAGGATCAGGATGTTCTCGCCCATGCCGATCTGCACGGTGAGGATCGGCGCCTGCATCAAGCCGGCAAGGCCGGCGAGCGCGGCGCCAAGACCGAACACCAGCGTGTAGAGCAGCTTGATGTTGATGCCGAGCGCACCGATCATCTCGCGGTTGGAGGCGCCGGCGCGGATCAGCATGCCGATGCGGGTCCGCATCACGCCGAGATAGAGCAGGAGCGCCACCAGCAGCGCCACGATGATGATGGCGAGGCGATAGGCCGGATAGTGAATGCCGGGCAGGATCGGCACCGGCACCGTGAGCCAGGCCGGCAGCGGCAGCGCGAGGCCCGCCGGGCCCCAGATCAGCCGCACGGCTTCGTTGAAGAACAGGATCAGGCCGAAGGTCGCGAGCACGTGGTCGAGATGGTCGCGGCCATAGAGATGCCGCAGCGCGCTCACCTCAAGCACGATACCGAGCACCAGCGTGGCGCCCAGCGCCATCAGCGCGCCGAGCAGGAAGCTGCCGGTCCAGGCCGCGAAGGTCGCGGCGAAATAGGCGCCCATCATGTAGAGCGAGCCGTGCGCGAGGTTGACGAGATCCATGATCCCGAACACCAGCGTCAGGCCGGCGGCGAGCAGGAACAGCAGCAGGCCGAACTGCAATCCGTTCAAGAACTGTTCGACGACGAGCAGCATCAAGACTCTTTCAGGCGCACGCAGCTTCGCGCCGATGTTCGAACAATGTCGCCATCAGTGAAAGAGCTCCCCCTGCCTGTTCAAGGCCGAAAAATGGGTAATGGCAGTATCGTTCCGAGGCAAGAGCGATTCGACACCTGACATGCACTTTGTTGCATGCGCCTGCATGCGGGCAAAATGACCTTGCAAGAAGGCTGCCGCGCCAGGCTGGGGCAACCTGCCGCACCCAAACGATGATCCTCCCCCGTTGCCGGGGAGAGGATGTGACATTCATGGGATCCCTGGATGCGTCTAGTGCGACGTCATCTGCTGGGGCAGGTCATCCGGTTCGGCGAGCACGCTGTTGGCCGTGGAGGCTTCCAGCGCCGCCATCCGGAACAGATAGGCGAGCGTCGTCAATCCGGTGTCTTCCGCCATTTGCGCCAGCTCGAGCGCCATGTCGGACATGTAGCCGAGAGTCTCGTCCCTGCTCTGCGCCATGATCTGGCTGTCCCGCATCATGTTCGACATCTCAGGCGCTCTTTCGTTGCGCGGCAGCGGCGCCGCAGAAGTTGGCTCTGGCGATACAGTCGATCCGTGGACCGTCCTGCTGGACCACGCTCGTCATCCCGATGCGGTCACGCACGACGTCGAGCGACTCCTGACGAATCTCAATCGTTGCCGCCATGGTCCAGGAATTTTCCACCAGGGCCGGCAATCCCAGCGGCGTGACGACGAAACCGATGTCGTGAAACCGCGGCAGCCACCAGGTTTCCATGACGAGACAAAGCCGCTCGATGCCCTGCTCGAGGCAAAACTCCTGCGCCGCCGCCATCAATTGCAGATTGAATGCGCCGTCGCGGCGCTCGCGCGAGACGAAGAAGCGCGACCATTCCCAGACCAACGGGTCCGACGGACAGCCGCGGACCGAGGCGAGATGCGGGAACACCTCGCTCATCATCGTCGGCCTGGTGGTCGGATACAGCCGGGAGCCGCCGAGCACCCGGCGGTGTTCCAGGGCCAGCAGGTAGATCGCGTCGTCATTGTCGTAGGTGTCGATCTCGCGGCCGTCGGGCTTGCGAAGCGCCTCCCATTTCCGCTCCTCGACAAATATCTCGTGGCGGACCCGGAAATGCTGTTCGAGGACGCCTTCGTAGAGGTGCCGATTGACGGCAGAAATCACATGAATCATGAACTCCCCCATGGCTCGCAATACGGGGAGCCTCAGGGAAAACGGCCGAGCCGACTATTGGGAAATTTCCCAGTAGGCGAATGTTTCAGAGATTGATGATTCTCTGGCGGATCGCGATCGCCACCGCGTGCGTCCGGTTGACGGCACCGAGCTTGCGCGCGGCAGTTGCAAGATGCTCTTCCGCGGTGCGCTGCGTGATGTGCAGGATCTCGCCGATCTCCCAGGCGGACTTGCCTTGCGAAGCCCAGGCGAGCACCTCGCGCTCGCGCGGCGTCAGGCGCATCGACGGATGCGGTCTCGGATCGAGCAGACGGCGGATGTGATCAAAGCCGTACATCCCGATCAGGTGCAGCGCCGGCTTGCTGCGCGCATTGAGATCGAGGTGGACGCCGGCGAGCGAGACGCCGGCCTCGTAGCCGGTCAGGCCGTGGATCGGCACGACGAAGCCGCGCGACATGCGGAAGTCGGCAGCGCGCCGCATCACCTCCACCGCGCCCGGCTCCAGCTCCGGATCGTACGGCGCTTCGGACCACTCGAACGGGTTCACGGTCTGCCGGCATTTGCGGATCACGGGATCGACGCGGTCGTAGCTCTTTTGGGTATAAAGGCTGAACCACTCGGCCGGCCATTTCTTGGCGAGCACCATCTGGGAAAAGCGCTGCTCGGGATTCGGCAAGCCCGTCACGATGATATGTTCGAAGCCGTAGCGGCCGAACGCGGCTGCAAGCGCGTCCATGGCATCCGGAACCCTGGTATAGGTTCCGAGCCCCTCGATGAAGTCGAGCGCCTCGCGGCCATAATCAACGCCATCAACGGCGGACATCGGTGCGTTTCCTGACCTTCGCCCTCGCCTATAGCACGTATTCGGGCGGCGCCTCAAATTCGCTGCGACCGTAGTTTCCCGGTCCTCATCCAACCTGAAGATTTAAACTACTTGTGGCAGAATTGGCGGCGCCATACACCTCAACGTGTCCGAAGCGGGAACACCACGATGGAAGACGAGGACATCGCCCTCAACAGCGTGCTCGGCCTGGAATTGAATCGCATGTTTTTCGCCGTCCGCGACACGGCAAACAAGCAGAAGATCATCGAGTTCGCGCGCGCAGTACTGGAGAGCGAGCGCGCGGAGCTGGCCGACAGCGTCTCGCCCGAGGGCCCGGCGAGCTGAAGCGCGATTGCAGCAGGCGATGCCGATGCAGCGGACCGCGCGACGATGCCCTTCCATTCGAACGAACTGATTTTAATCGAAACACTCTGACAGCTGCCTTCCCTTCTCCCCGATCACGCTCTCGTGCCCCGGACGCAGCGCAGCAGCGTTGCGCTGCAGCGCGACGGGTACACAGGAGCGATTTGCAGCCTGCATCCACATCCTCAGACACTTACTGCTGGATGACATCGCCGCTCTCGTGAGATGATCGCGCCCCGATCCTGTTTCGGATGCCAAGAGCATGATGACGCTGCGCCAAGTCGAAGTGATCCGTGCCGTGATGGTGACGGGCACCATCGGCGGCGCGGCGAAGCTGCTCAACGTCTCGGCGCCGGGGATCAGCCGCCTCGTCAAGTACACCGAGCGCTCGCTCGGCATCCGCTTCTTCCAGCGCCAGAACGGACGCTACTTCCCGACGCCGGAAGCCGAGAACATCTTCGAGCAGATCAACGGCGTCTACAAGAAGGTCGACGATCTCTCCGAGATCATCTCCAAGATCGGCCGCGGCGGTTTGTCCGAGCTGCGGATCGGCTCGGTGCCCAGCATCTCCCAGGTGATGGTGCCCCGCGCGATCGAGCGCGTCCGGCGCCGCTATCCCGATCTCGGCATCGACATCAACATCCTCAAGCTCGAGGAGGCCATCGACTATCTGATGCTCGGCCGCGGCGAGTGCGTCGCGATGAGCTACCGGCTGGAGCATTCCGCGCTCGACTTCATGCCGCTCGCCTCGGGCGAATTGTATTGCATCGTGCCGCCCGGCCACGAGCTCGCCGGCCGCAAGCAGGTCTCGGCCGCCGAGATCACCCGCTATCCGCTGATCGGCATCGATCCCAACGATCCCTACGGCCGGATCATGGCCGAGATCTTCGCGCGCAACCGGCTCGACTACAACATCACCATCCGCGCGCGCTTCGGCACCACGGTCTGCGCGCTGGTGAAGGCGGGGCTCGGTATCGCCATCATCGACCAATTCACCGTGGCTCATGGCGGCTATCCCGGGATCGAGCTCTTGAAGATCGCCGAGCCGACGCGGTTCGACACCTACATCGCGGTCAAGCGCGGCGCGCCGCTGTCGCTCCACGCCGAGGCCTTCATCGAGGCGCTGCGCGCCGAGATGCGCGCGGTCGAGCCGTCCCGCGGCAACGGTAAGGCCGTTTCGGCGCGCACGCGGAAGAAATAACATGATGTTAGGTTTGTCGGATAAATGGGTAATTCTGTTAGCCTAAGGACAGGCTATCGTCGGGGAGCTGGAAGCCCATTGGAATTGCGCGGGTTTCCCCGCTAATGACCGGCACCGAACGCTCCATTTGAGACGATAGCGAACCATGTCCACGCGCGGATACGCCGCCAGCAAGAAGCTCCTCACCGGCCTGATCGGCGCGCCGATCGCGCATTCCGCGTCCCCTGCCATGCATGAACGTGCCGCCGAGGCGCTCGGCCTGCGCGGCCACTATCAGCTCATCGAAATTGCCGGCGCCGATGTGGCTGGCCTTGTCGTCCTGCTCGAGGGCGTGCGGCGGCTCGGCTTTGCCGGCGTCAACGTCACCTACCCCTACAAGGAAGCGGTGGTCCCGCTGCTCGACGCGCTGGCGCCCGGTGCGGCCGCGATGGGCGCGGTCAACACGGTGGTCGTCGAGACGGCCGCCTGACCGGCCACAACACCGACACCACGGGCTTTGCGCGCGCGGTGGCGCCGCTGCTGGCGCCGGCGGGGAACGCCGTCGCGGTGATCGGGGCCGGCGGCGTCGGCAAGGCGATCGCGTTTGCGCTGGCGGACCTGAAGGTGTCCGATATCCGCATCTTCGACAGCGAGCCGGCGCGCGCCGCGACGCTCGTCTCCCTGCTTGCGCGGCAAGGCGGCGCAGGGGGCGCGGCAAGGTCGGCGGCAAGGGTCGCTGCAAGCGTCGAAGATGCACTTGATGGCGCAACCGGTCTCGTCAACGGCACCCCGGTCGGCATGCTGCCGAGCCGGGCCATGCCGGTCGCCGCCGCGCTGCTGCACGAAAAGCTGTGGGTGGCGGATGCGGTCTACTCGCCGCTGATCACGCCGCTGCTGACGGCGGCCGAAGCCAAGGGCGCGCGGATCATGACCGGGCGGGAGCTCGCGATCTATCAGGCGGCCGACGCGTTCGAACTGTTCACGGGCCTTGCCCCATCGACCGAGGTCATGGGAGAGGCATTCGACGAGGTGATGGCGGCACGAAGCTCAGCCTATCACGCAGCGTAACCGAAGCGGCCGGACACAAGGCCGCGGACCCTATCTGAGGAAAACGGGAGGAGACATCATGAAATCGACCCTGCTGGCAGGCGCCCTGCTTGCCTTCGCGACCGCAACCGGTGCCCACGCCCAGGCGATCAAGCTCGCCAACGTCGCCGAGCTCTCCGGCGGCGGCGCCACCGTCGGCACCAATTGGAAGAACGGCATCGACCTCGCGATCGAGGAGATCAACGCCAAGGGCGGCGTGCTCGGCCGCAAGCTGGAGGTCACCCACGCCGACTCGCAGTCCAACCCGGGCGTGGCGCGCGCTCAGGTCCAGAAGGCGCTCGATGCCGAGCCCTATGTGCTGCTCGGGCCCGGCTATTCCGGCTCGGTGAAGGTCACGGCCCCCTCGCCGCCGAAGCCGGCATCGCGCAGATCATGGGCGGCGAGGCCGCCGAGCTGACGCAGGGCGGCAACAAATTCCTGTTCCGCACCTCGTTCGGCCAGCAATCCTCGATGCCGAAGGTCGCCAAATACATCCACGACGAGATGAAGGCGAAGACGGTCGCGGTGGTCTGGGTCAACAACGATTTCGGCCGCGGCGGGCGCGACGTCGTGATCAAGGAGCTCGACCGGCTCGGCTCCAAGGTCGTCGCCGACCTCTCGACCGAAGCGGGCCAGGCCGATTTCGCCGCCGACGTCGGCAAGATCAAGGCCGCCAATCCCGATGCCGTGTTCGTCTACCTCAACGAGGAAGAGAGCGCGCGCATCCTTAAGGAGCTGAAGCGCCAGGGCGTCACCGCGCCGCTGATGGGCGAGACCACGCTGATCGGCCAGAAGGTGATCGAGCTCGCCGGCGATGCCGCCAACGGCGCGCGCGGCCATGTCGGCCTCACCACGGATGCGCCGGTCGACCTGGTCAAGCAATTCCGCGAGAAGTTCTCCAAGAAGTACAATTACGTCCCCGACCACAACGGCCTGAAGGGCTATCTCGCCGTCTACATGGTGAAAGCCACCACCGAGAAGATGGGCAAGGCCGACCCGAAGAAGTTCGCCGACACGCTGCACGGCCTCACCATCAAGGCCGCGGACGAGCCGGGCATCCTGATGGACGTCACCTTCAGCGACACCGGCGACATCGACCGCCAGAGCTTTCTGGTCGAGGTCGTGGAAGGCAAGCAGGTCGTGAAGCAGGTGCTGCCGAAGGTGAAGTGAGGCCTTTCCTTCTCCCTCGCCCCGCTCTTCGCGGGGAGAGGGTCGGGGTGAGGGGTGCTTCTGCAATCACGGGTGGCGGTTGAATTCGCGGAGAAAGCCCCTCACCCCCACCCTCTCCCCGTAAGAACGGGGAGAGGGAGTGAGAGCTGAGTTCGCGTCGACCCGACCCATCGGGCTCTAACGATCAACGAGAACCCATGTCCAACCTATTCGATCTTCTGGTCGCGGGACTCGCCACCGGCGCGATTTACGCGCTGGTCGCGGTCGGCTTCACGCTGCTTTGGCAGACCTCGCAGACCATCAATTTCGCGCAAGGCGAGTTCGTGATGCTGCCGGCATTCCTGATGCTGGCGGCGATGCATGCCGGCGCGCCGTTCTGGCTCGCGATCATGCTCGGCATCCTGCTGTCGATGATCCTGCTCGGGCTCGGCTTCAAGCTGCTGCTGGTCGACCCGATGATGCGCCACGGCGTCTTGCCGCTGGCGATTGCGACCATGGCGCTGGCGATCGGCATCAAGGAAGCCGTGAAGCAGTTCTACAGCGCCGAGGCTTCACCGTTCCCCTCGGTCGTGCCGACCGGTGACGTCTCCATTCTCGGACACGCGGTCTCGCTGCAAAGCATCGGCGTGCTCGTCGTCGCCATCCTCGCGGTGGTCGGCCTGACCACGCTGCTCAACCGCACCTCGCTCGGGCACCAGATGCAGGCCGCGGCGCAGAACCCGACGGTGGCGCGCATCATCGGCGTGCCCGTCGAACGCATGATCCTGCTGACGTTCCTGATCAACGCCTTCCTGGTCGCGCTGGCTTCGCTTCTGATCACGCCGATTTACCTCGCAAAATTCTCCTCCGGCGAGGTGCTGGGCCAGGCCGCCTTCATCGCCGCGATCGTCGGCGGCTTCAACCAGGTGCGCGGCGCCATCGCCGGCGGCCTGCTGATCGGCGTGCTCGACAATCTCGCCGCCGCCTATGTCTCGACGCAATATCGTGCCGCCGTGCCGATGCTCTTCCTGATCGTGGTCATCCTGTTCCGACCGCAAGGTTTGCTCGGCCGCGCCGAGGAGCGCACGGTATGAGCGGTTTCGGCAAACCCCTGAAGATCGCGCTCGGCCTCGCCGTCATCGCCGGCCTGATCGTCATCCCCATGAACTTCAACCGCTACGGCCTGTTCATCCTCAGCCAATGGGCGGTGATGAGCATCGCCGCCATGGGCCTCAACCTCACCCTCGGCTATGCCGGCCAGGTCTCGCTGGCGCAGGGCGCCTTCGTCGGCATCGGGGCCTATGCGGCGGCGATCATGACGACGCATGGCTGGCCGCTGCCGGCGGCGATCCTGGTCGCGATCCTGCTCAGCTTCGCGGTCGGCTGGGTGCTCGGCTATCCCGCGCTGCGCGTCCAGCACCATTACCTCGCCTTCGTCACCCTGGCCTTCTCCACCCTCGCCTTCCTGGTGTTCCGCAACGAGAGCTGGCTCACCGGCGGCATCTACGGCATCTCCAACATCCCGCGGCCGCATGTTTTCGGCCTCGCGACCAACAAGCCCCTGCCCTTCTACTACGTCTGCCTCGGCTCGCTCGCGATCGTGTCGCTGGCGGTCTGGTGGCTGATCCGCTCGCCCTGGGGCCGCGCCTTCATGGCGCTACGCGAAAATCCCTTGCGCGCGCAATCGCTCGGCATCGACACGCGACGCTACACGCTGATGGCATTCGCGATCGGCTCGGCGCTGGGCGGCGTCGCCGGGGCGCTCTATGCACCGCTGACGCAATATATCGATCCTGTCCCCTTCAACCTGTCGCTCTCGCTCGACCTCCTGATGATGGTGATCGTCGGCGGCGCCGGGTTTTATTTCGGCCCGTTTCTCGGCGCGATGATCGCGGTGCTGCTGCCGGAATGGCTGCGCTTCACCGAGGGCTATTATTTGATGCTGTACGCGGTCGCGGTGATGCTGCTGCTGATCTGGTCGCCGACCGGCATCCTTGAATCCTCGATCGCTATCTCGCCCAACGTCGCACCAAAGCGGCGTCCGCACTGCGCGCCGTCGCAAAGTCGCGCCTGGAGACGGTGCAATGAGCGCAGTGCTGGAAGTCTCGGAGATCAGGAAGAATTTCGGCGGCATCAGCGCGGTCGACGGCGTCAGCTTCGACGTGCGCGAGGGCGAGATCCTCGGCCTGATCGGCCCGAACGGCTGCGGCAAGTCGACCCTGTTCAACTGCATCCTCGGCCAGCTCACGCCCTCGGGCGGCGAGGTCAAGCTCGACGGCAAGGTCGTCACCGGTCTGCGCCCCGCCGAGCTCAACAAGCTCGGGGTCAGCCGCACCTTTCAGCTGCTGCAGGTCTTCCCGAAGCTCTCGGTGCGCGAGAACCTGATCCTCGCCGGACAGGAGCACCAGGGCAGCATGGCCTCGCGGCTGGTCGGCCGCTCCGATGCCGGGCTGACCGAAGCTGCCAACCAGATGATCGGCTTCTTCAAGCTCGATCATCTCGCCGACGAGCCCGCCGGCGGCCTCTCCTACGGCCAGCAGAAGCTGCTCGACGCCGCCATGGCCTTCATGGGCGGCCCGCGCCTCGTGCTGCTCGACGAGCCCGCCGGCGGCGTCAACCCGTCGATGCTGGCGGACCTCAAGGAGCGACTGGTCGCGATCAACCGCGAGAAGAACGCCACCTTCGTCGTGATCGAGCACAACATGGAGTTCGTGATGTCGCTGTGCTCGCGCGTGATGGTGATGGCGGAAGGCAAGGTGCTTGCGATGGGACGGCCCGACGAGGTCCGCAAGAACCCCGCCGTGATCGAAGCCTATCTCGGACATTAGGGAGCGCGAGCCATGAGCGACCCGATCCTCTCGGTTCACAATCTCGTCGGCGGCTACGGCAAGATGACGATCTTGAACGGCACCACGTTCTCGGTGCCGCCGGCGACCATCACCACCATCATCGGCCCCAATGGCGCCGGCAAATCCACCGTGTTCAAGGCGATCTTCGGCCTGCTCAGGCTGCGCGAGGGCAAGATCAGCTTTGCCGGCCGCGACGTCACCAATCTGAGCCAGCGCGCGCTGCTCAATGCCGGCGTCTGCTACGTGCCGCAGGGCCGCAACATCTTCCCCGAGCTGTCGGTGCGTCACAATATCGAGCTCGGCGGCGTCGCGGCCGAGAAGGGTCTCGACCTGCCGAAGCGGATCGAGGCGGCGCTCGACCTGTTTCCGGCGCTGCGGCGGAAGTCGACGCAGCAGGCCTCGACCCTGTCCGGCGGCGAGCAGAAGCAGCTCGAGATCGCCCGCTCGCTGCTGCTCGAACCCAGGCTGATGCTGATCGACGAGCCCTCGATCGGCCTGTCGCCGCTGATGGTGCAGCAGACCTTCGACATCCTCAAGTCCTTGCGCTCCCGCGGCGTCACCATCCTGATGATCGAGCAGAACGCGCGGTCGGCGTTGGAAATCTCGGACATCGGCATCGTGCTCGAGCTGGGCCAGACCCGCATGGTCGACGACGCCAAGCGCATCCTGAACGATCCTCGCATCGGCCAGCTCTTCCTCGGCGGCGCCATGGAGGAGAGTGCGGCATGAGCGCGGCAATGCGCATCGCCGTGGCCGGCGCCGGCCTGATCGGCCGGCGCCATATCGAGTTGATCGCGGCATTGGAGGACTGCGAGCTCGCCGGCATCGCCGATCCCTCGCCCGCCGCGAAGGATTATGCACTGGCGCACAACGTGCCCTGCTATCCTGATCATCGCGCGTTGCTGGCACAGGAGAAGCCGGACGGTCTCGTCATCGCCTCGCCCAACACGCTGCATTTGCCGATGGCCCTTGATTGCGCCGCGGCGGGCGTTCCGGCCCTGATCGAGAAGCCGGTGACCGAGACGGTTGCCACTGCGCAGCGCCTGTGCGCCGCGGTGAGGCGCACCGGCGTGCCGATGCTGGTCGGTCACCACCGGCGGCACAATCCGATCATCAAGTCGGCCCGCGAGACGGTGGCAAGCGGCAAGCTCGGCCAGCTCACCGCCGTGGCCGGACTTTGGCTGCTGAAGAAACCGGACGATTATTTCGATGTCGCCTGGCGGCGTGAGGCGGGCGGCGGTCCGCTGCTGATCAACTTGATTCACGACATCGACAATCTCC
This sequence comes from Bradyrhizobium dasycarpum, assembly GCF_042019905.1. Lineage (NCBI taxonomy): Bacteria > Pseudomonadati > Pseudomonadota > Alphaproteobacteria > Hyphomicrobiales > Nitrobacteraceae > Bradyrhizobium > Bradyrhizobium dasycarpum. Next base: position 5,392,466 of record NZ_CP169574.1, on the reverse strand, counting down.
GCTTCATCTGCGGCGAGATCGTCGAGGTGCAGGCGCTGACCTCGAACAAGGTGCGCGGCTTCGCCGTCGAGGACACCGCGGCGCTCCTGCTACGTTTCGCCAACGGCGCCCTCGGCACGGTGACCGTGTCGGATGCGACGCCGGCACCATGGAGCTGGGAACTCACATCGGGCGAGAACGCGGTCTATCCCAGCCAGGACCAGCCCTGTTACGTCTTCGCCGGAACCGACGGCTCCCTCTCGGTCCCGACCATGGAGCTGTGGTCGTATCGACAAGATCCCGGCTGGCACGCGCACCTGGTCCGCGAACCGGTCGCATTTTCGGCTTACGATCCGCTCGCAGAGCAGCTTCGGCATTTCCTGGCCGTGATCGCCGGCCGCGAGCAGCCTCTGATTTCGGTCGAGGATGCGATGGGCACGCTCGCCGTCGTCGAGGCCGTCAGCGAAGCGGCGCGCACGGGACAAAAGATCTCGCCGGGGCAGATCATGGAGCAGGCCGCATGAACAAGCGCTCGATCGCCACCGTCTCGCTCTCGGGCACGCTCGACGAGAAGCTTCGCGCCATCGCGGCCGCCGGCTTCGACGCGGTCGAGATCTTCGAGAACGATCTGTTGTCGTTCGGCGCAAGCCCGCGCGACATCGCAAAGCTCTGCCGCGATCTCAACCTGAATATCTGCGCGTTCCAGCCGTTCCGCGATTTCGAGGGCATGCCCGAGCCGCAGCGCTCGCGCAATTTCGCACGCGCCGAGCGGAAGTTCGATTTGATGCAGGAGCTCGGCACCGATCTCCTGCTGATCTGCTCCAACGTCTCGTCCGCCTCGCTCGGCGGCATCGATCGCGCCGCTGACGATTTTCGCGAGCTGGGCGAACGCGCGGCCAAGCGCTCCTTGCGCGTCGGCTACGAGGCGCTGGCCTGGGGCCGCCATGTCAGCGACTATCGCGACGCCTGGGAGATCGTGCGGCGCGCCGATCATGCGGCGATCGGCATCGTCCTCGACAGTTTTCACGCGCTGGCACCGGGATTTCCCACCCGCGCGATCGCATCGATCCCCGGCGACAGGATCTTCATGGTGCAGCTTGCGGACGCGCCGAAGCTCGAGCTCGACATCCTGTCGTGGAGCCGGCACTTCCGCTCCTTCCCGGGTCAGGGCGATCTGCCGGTCGTTGAATTCATGACCGCGGTCGCCGCGAGCGGCTATGCCGGGCCGCTGTCGCTGGAGATCTTCAACGACCAGTTCCGCGCCGGCTCGGCCGCGCAGACCGCGCTCGACGGCCTGCGCTCGCTGATCCTGCTGGAAGACCAGCTGGCGCCGGATTGGCCGAAATTCGCTGCCGAGCCGCTGGCGCCGAAGGCGAAGAGCCGCGGCACCGGGTTCATCGAATTTGCCGTCAACGAGACCAAGGCCGGAGATCTCGCCCGCCTGTTTTCGCAGCTCGGCTTCCGCAAGACAGGCCAGCATCGCAGCAAGGCGGTGGAGCGCTGGTCGCAGGGCAAGGTTGAGCTCGTCATCAACAGCGAGACCGACGGCTTTGCCCATTCTCACTACGTCACGCACGGCCCTGGCGTCTGCGCCATCGCCCTCGACGTCGACAATGCCGGTCTCGCGATGCAGCGTGCCGAGATGCTGAAGGCGCGCACCTTCTATCAGCCGGTCGGACCGGGCGAGCTGGAGATTCCCGCGATCCACGGCGTCGGCGGCAGCCTGCTCTATTTCCTGGATCAGGCCGGCAAGAACTGGGACACCGATTTCGAAGCGATCACGGGCAACGCAGACAAGGACGCGCTGCTCGCCGTCGACCACATCGCGCAGTCGATGCCCTATGACGAGATGCTATCCTGGCTGCTGTTCTACACCGGCATCCTCGACCTCGAACGGCTGCCGCAGATGGAGATCGCCGATCCCAGGGGCCTCGTGCAAAGCCAAGCCATCGTCAACGCCGACCAGAGCCTGCGCGTCGTGCTCAACGGCTCCTCCGCCAACCGCACGCTGCCGGCGCGATTCATCTCGGAATTTTTCGGCTCAGGCGTGCAGCACGTCGCATTCTCGTGCCGGGACATCTTTGCGACGGTTGCGGAGATGCGCAAGCGCGGCGCGGATTTTCTCGACATCCCCGCCAATTACTACGACGACATCGAAGCCAAACACGACCTCGCGCCCGAGCTGATGGCGCAGCTGCGCGCCAATCACATCCTCTACGACCGTGAGGGCGACGGCGAGTTCTTCCAGGTCTACACACACATCTTCGACGAGCGCTTCTTCTTCGAGATCGTCGAGCGACGGAATTATCAGGGATTTGGCGCGGCCAATGCGGGCATACGGCTCGCGGCGCAGGGGCGCGAGGTGCGCCCTGCGAGCGTGCCGCGGGTGTAGGCCTTCGCCTCTCCCCCACGCGGGGAGAGGGGGAGGAAAAAGCTCACTTCATCTTGCACTTGTCGTGGAAGCGATCCTGGTCGTTCTCGACGATGGTGGCGACGGTCTTCAGGGCGAGCTGGCCTTCGGAATCCTTGACCACATCCTGCAGGTAGAAGTTCTGGATCGGAATGTGGTTGTTGCCGTACTTGAACGTGCCGCGCACCGATTTGAAGTTCACCTTCTCCATCTCGGCCTTCATCGCGTCCTTCTTGGAGGTGTCGCCCTTCACGGCGACGACGGCGCTGTTGATCAGGTTCGCGGCGTCATAGGACTGCGCGCCATAGAAGGTCGGGCGCAGGCCGGGGTACTTCTTGCGGTAGTCGGCGACGAAGCGCTTGTTCTGCTCGTTGGGAAGGTCGTTGACCCATTGCTGCGCGCCGGGCACCCCGAGCGCGTTCTCCTTCTGCAGCGGCAGCGAGAGCTCGTCGATCGTGAAGGCGGTGTAGAGCGGCATCGTGCTCTTCAGTCCGGCCTGCGCATATTGGTTGAGGAACTGCACGCCGGCCGCACCTGGATAGAACACGAAGATCGACTCGGCGCCGGAAGCACGCGCCTTGGAGAGCTCGGCGGAGAAGTCGAGCTGGCTCGGCCACACCGTGTATTCCTCACCTACGACCTGCCCCTTGAAGGTGCTCTTGACGCCGGCCAGCATGTCCTTGCCGGCGGCGTAGTTCGGGCCGATCAGGAACACCGACTTGACGCCCTTCTGATTCATATAGGTGCCGACCGCCTGCGGGGTCTGGTCGTTCTGCCAGGAGGTCGAGAACACGTAAGGCGAACAGAGCTCACCGGCCAGCTGTGACGGGCCGGCATTGGCCGAGATCAGGAAGGTCTGCGAATCCACCGCGGTCTTCAGCGAGGCCAGCAGCACGTTCGACCAGATATAGCCGACGATGAAGTCGACCTTGTCGGACTGCACCAGCTTCTCGGTCTTCTGCTTGCCGACATCGGGCTTCTGCCCGTCATCCTCGTAGATCACCTCGACCGGCTTGCCGCCCATCTTGCGGCCCAGATGGTCCAGCGCGAGCTCGAAGGAATTGCGCATGTCGTTGCCGATCACGGCGGTCGGGCCGCTGAAGGTCGAGACGAAACCGATCTTGATGGTGTCGCCGGCGAAAGCCGGGCTCGCCAGCGCCAGCGCCGCTGCGCCCGCCAGCCAGAATGCCGTCCTCATAATCACTCCCCTCCTTATGATTGAGCCCGCAGGCGGGGTGATCGCCGCCCCGGGCCTTCTCTATTCAACGCAAAATCTGTCGCGCCGCCAATGGCTCAGCGCCCGCTCCTGCACCATATTTCGCCCCGATCGCGGATGGCAAGAAATATAATTCTACTCAACTCGGCCGAGACCGGCTTCAGGTCTGGCGCCGCGGCGCCTTCTTCGCGCCGGATCGATACACCCCGCCTATGCCGCGATTGATGGCCTCTATTGGACCGCGACACCCGATCCGCACTTAAATGTGCAGGAAGCAGCAGCGAGATTCGAGGGCGTATCATGGCCGCACATCCCCATCGCGTCGTCATCGTCGGCGCCGGCTTCGGCGGGCTGGAGGCGACCTACCGGCTCGCGGGCGCGGACGTCGAGATCACGCTGATCGACCGCCGCAACCATCATCTGTTTCAGCCGCTGCTCTACCAGGTCGCGACCGCTTCGCTCGCGACCAGCGAGATCGCCTGGCCGATCCGCCATCTCATGCGCGACCGGCCCGAAGTGACGACGCTGTTTGCGACCGTGAGCGGTGTCGATGCGGCACGACGTTGCGTGCTGATCGACGACGGCAGCGAGGTGCCCTACGACACGCTGGTGCTGGCGACCGGCGCGCGGCACGCCTATTTCGGCCACGACGAATGGGAGCAATGGGCGCCCGGGCTGAAGACGCTGGAGGATGCGACCACCTTGCGCCGTCATATCCTGGTGGCGTTCGAGCGCGCCGAGCGCGAGACCGATCCGGCGAAGCGCGCGGCGCGGCTGACCTTCGTCATCGTCGGCGCCGGCCCGACCGGCGTCGAGCTCGCCGGCACCATCGCCGAAATGGCGCGCCATACGCTGCCCGGCGATTTCCGCAACATCGACACGACGAAGGCGCGCGTGGTGCTGATCGAGGCGGGGCCGCGCGTACTCGCCGGCTTCGCCGACGACCTCTCGGCCTACGCGCAGGCGTCGCTGGAGAGGATCGGCGTCGAGGTCGTGCTGGGACAGGCCGTCACCGAGATCAACCGCGACGGCGTCGTGTTCGGCGGCAAGCTGCTCGAGGCCAAGACCAGGATCTGGGCCGCCGGCGTGCGCGCCTCGCCCGCCGCCGAATGGCTCGGTGCACCGCACGATCGCGCCGGACGTGTGCTGGTCGAGGCCGACCTCACCATATCAGGCCATCCCGAGATCTTCGCGATCGGCGACACCGTCAGTGTCAACGCCTGGGACGGCAAGCCGGTGCCTGGCATCGCGCCGGCGGCCAAGCAGCAGGGCCGTCATGTCGCCGAGACCATCAAGGCCCGCCTGCGGGGGCTGCGACCGGCCCGTTCCGCTACAAGCACGCCGGCAGCCTGGCTCAGATCGGCAAGCGGGTCGCCGTCATCGATTTCGGCCGCTTCAAGCTGCGCGGCGCGATCGCGTGGTGGATCTGGGGCATCGCCCACATCTACTTCCTGATCGGCCTCCGCCACCGCCTTAGCGTCGCCCTGAGCTGGCTCTGGATCTACGCGCGCGATCAGCGTGCGGCGAGGTTGATCACGCAGGGATCCAGCAAGGTGGTGTAGACTGCTCCTCTCGTGTCCCGGACACGGCGCGGCATGAAATGACGCGACGCAGAGCCGGGACCCAGTCGTCATGGGCCCCGGCTCTGCAGTGCAACGCTACGCGCTGCACTGCGTCCGGGGCACGAGACCTACTTCACGAGCTCACACCCGCCTTCCGCCAGCGGGCGGAAGGCCTGGTCGGCGGGAATCGTCGAGACCAGCTTGTAATAATCGTACGGGTATTTCGACTCCTCCGGCTTCTTCACCTCGAACAAGTACATCGGATGCACGACGCGGCCGTCCTGGCGGATCGTGGTGTCGCCGAACAATTTGTCCTTGCCCTTGAATTTCTTCATCTCGGGCACGGCATCCTTGGCGTTGTCGCTGCCGGTCGCTGCGACGGCGTTGAGATAAGCGAGCGTCGAGGCATAGACGCCAGCCTGATTGCCGCTCGGCATCTTGCCGTTCATGCCGGGCCGTGCGGCGAAGCGCTTGGCGAAGGCGCGGGTGTCGTCATTCATGTCCCAATAGAAGGCTTCCATGAGCTGCAAGCCCTGCGCGACCTTGATGCCCATGCCGTGAATGTCGTTGATGAAGAGCAGGAAGGCGACGAGCTTCTGTCCGTTCTGCTGGATGCCGAACTCGGCGGCCTGCTTCACGGCGTTGATGGTGTCGCCGCCGGCATTGGCAAGGCCGATCACCCGGGCCTTCGAGCTCTGCGCCTGCAACAGGAAGGAGGCAAAGTCGGAGGTGCCGAGCGGATGCTTGGAGGATCCCAGCACCTTGCCGCCGTGTCCTTCGATGTATTTCTGCGCCTCGGCCTCGATGCCCTTGCCGAGCGCATAGTCGACCGTGAGGAAGTACCAGTCCTTGCCGCCGCGCGACATCATCGCGGCCGCCGTGGTGTTGCCGGTGGCCCAGGTGTCGTTGACCCATTGGATAGTGTTGGGCGAGCAGGCCTTGCCGGTGAGATCGGAGCTTGCGGTCGACGACGCCAGGAACGTCATGCGGCTGTCGCGCAGCAGCGTGTTGATGGAAAGACCGACCGCCGAATTCGGGACGTCGACGATGGCATCGACGCCTTCGACATCGAGCCATTTGCGCGCGATGGCGTTGCCGACGTCGGCCTTGTTCTGGTGGTCGGCATAGACGATCTCGACCTTGATGCCCTTGCCGCCGCCGTTGAAATCCTCCGCCGCCATGCGTGCGGCTTCCACCGAGCCCATGCCGTTGGTGTCCTGGAAGATGCCGGAGATGTCGTTGAGCACGCCGATCCGGACGACATTGTCCGATATCTCGGCATTCGCCGCGCCGGCGACCAGGCTCGCGGCCAGCGCGAACGTCCACTTCAGATGTTTCATGTTTCCCTTCCCTGTTGATGCGTTGCGCGCCGGACGTTGCCGGGAGCGGTCGAAAGATCAGTTGGCTTCGCAGGTCAGACCTGCCGTTCCGGCAGCCTCACGACGAGCCCATCGAGCTCCGGCGTGATCGTGATCTGGCAGGACAGCCGGCTGTTCGGCCGCCGCTCGCTCGCGGTGCCGTCAAGCAACGCGTCCTCGTCGTCGGCCATCCCAGGCAGGCGCGCGAGCCAGCTGTCATCGACATAGACGTGGCAGGTCGCGCACATGGCGTTGCCGCCGCATTCGGCCAGAATGCCGTCGAGGCCGTGACGGGTCGCCGCCTGCATGGCGCTCTCTTCACCTGAGGTCTCGACGCGCTCGGACGTGCCGTCGGCATGGATGAAAGTGATGGCGGGCATGCAGCTCCTCGTCAGGCCGGGGTGATGGTCACAGGCAGGCTGTCGAGCCCGCGCAGCGTGTTGTTGAAGCGGCGTTTCGGCTCGCCCGTGATCTCGATTGTCGCGACACGGCGCGCCAGCGCGGTCAGCATCACCTCGCCTTCGAGGCGGGCGACGAGCTGGCCGACGCACATGTGGATGCCCGAGCCGAAGCCGACATGGCCGGAGGTGCGGCGGGTGATGTCGTAGCTGTCGGGCCGGTCCCAGCGCCTGGGATCGCGATTGGCGGCGGCGAGGAACATCAGAACCTTCTCGCCCTCGCCGATCGTGGCACCTGACAGCTCGACCTCGCGTGTGGTGGTGCGGAAGAAGGTCTGCACCGGGCTTTCGAACCGCACCGCCTCCTCGAAGGCGTTGCGCGCCAGCGTCGGATCATCGCGCAGGCGCTGCCACTGGTCGGGAAAGCGCGCGAGGCAATAGACGGCGGCCCCGATGCCGTTGACCGTGGTGTCAAGGCCGGCCGACAGCAGCGAGCGCACCAGCAGCGGCGCCTCGGTGGCCGTGATCTCGCCCTGGTCGACGCGGGCATGAATGCAGGCCCCGAAGCCGCCGGGCGCGAGCTTGTCGCGCTGGCATTGCTCGGCGACATAGGCCTGGTGCGGCGCCGAGCGCGCGATCGCCTGCTGGCGCAGCTCATTCGGCGGGCCGAACGCGTTGAACACGACGCTGGCGTAGGGAATCAGATGCTCGCGTCCCTCCGGCTTCAGGCCCAGCGCATCCGGAAAGATCGAGAGCGGATAGGCCTCGGCGAGATCGGCGATCGCGTCGAAGCTGCGCTTCTCCAGCAGCGCGTCCACCCGCTCCTCCGCCGCGGCGGCGAAGCGGTCGCGCACCTGCTTCATCGCGGTCGGCGACAGCACTTTCGACAGCACGGCACGGGTGCGGGTGTGCGCGGGCGGGTCCGCCTCCAGGATCAGGCTCGGCGGCCGCCACGGCGTCTCCTTCTTGAAGTCGGACAGGCCGACACCGCGGCTGGAGCAGAAGGTCGCGGGATCGTTCAGCACCGCATGGACCTCGGCATAGCGCGCTACGCCATAGACGTTCCACTTGTCGAGATAGACCACCGGCCCCGCCTCGCGCAGCCGCTGATGTGCGGGATAAGGGTCGGCGAAGAACGTCATGTCGAACGGATCGACGTCGAGGTGCGGGACGGACGCAGGGCCCGTCGATACCGGGGTGCCTGATGCGGTCATGGAAGACCTCCCTCATTTTGATCTTGTGAAAGGGCGGCGCATGCCATTAGGTCTTTGGGCCCACCGCGAGTCAGAACCCCGACATGCCTGCGCCTTCGACCAGATCCCGGCAAAAGCCTGCGCCCGTTGAGGCGGGGCCGACGCTCGATCTCGACCGCTACGTCCCCGCGTTCGTCACCTTCATCGCCAACAAGCTCTCGAACAGCGCGACTGCGTTCTATCAGCGGGAGTTCGGCGTCAACGTCACGGAATGGCGGATCATGTCGCTGCTGGCGATCGAGCCCGGCATTCCGGCCTCGCGCATCTGCCACGTCATCGGCTTCGACAAGGGGCCGGTGAGCCGGACGCTGGCCGGCCTCGAGAAGCGCGGCCTGGTCTCGATCCGCACCGACCCGAATGACGGCCGCACCCATTCGATCGCGCTGACGGCAAAGGGCCGCGCCACGCATGACAAGGTGATCGTGGCGGCGCTCGAGCGCGAACGGCGGCTGCTGTCGTGCCTCAGCAAGGACGAACGCGAGGTGCTGATCAACCTGCTCCGCCGGCTGCACGACAATCTCGGCGCGGTCACCGGCGGCACGGAGCCCTGACGGGTCGCGCTTCAGGCGCCACCTTCCGTCACGTGCAGGCATGCGCCGGCGTTTGCCGACGGCACCGTTCGAGCCGAGCATTGTTTCCTCCAGGATCGGACCCGGCAGTTTCCCTGCCGTCATCGCTTCCTGGATGGTTCGCACAAATTAGTTGCCTCGGCAACAAAATAATCGGAAGTATATTGCGGCAGGCGGCTGTCCGTTTCGCCAGCACCTTCGCGCATACCGATCGTCATTCCGGGGCGCGTAGCGCGAACCCGGAATCCATCGTGCAGCCATCTATGCGGGAAAATCGATTCCGGGTTCGCGCCGCAGGCGCGCCCCGAATGACAGCGAGATGAGCTACGCGCCCTCCTACGCTGCTCCTTCATTGGCTCACGACAAGCCGACCCATTCCGACGATGCATCATCGTTCAACCGCGTCACCGCATCGGCGCGCCGCGCCAGCACGGCGCGCTGGTTGATGTAGCCCTTGTCGGTGATCTCGCCGCCGTCGACCGACGGCGGCTCGGCGAGCAGCAGCGCACGCGTGGCGTGACCAGAGGAGTTGGGGCCCTGCTGCTTCAATCTTGCGAGGCCTTGCGCGATGGCGCGCCTGACCTTGTCATGGGCGAGCAGCTCGCTCACGTCGGCCGTCTCGCCCAAGCCGGCCTGGGCGCGGCAGGCCGCGATGTTCGGGAACACCAGAAATCGCACCTCGTCGCCGCCATGGCCTGCGACCACGATGTCCTGCGCCAGCGGCGCCAAGGCGGCGATGCCGGCGACGCGCAGCGTGCCGACATTGACCCATGTGCCGGAGTTGAGCTTGAAATCCTCGGCGACGCGGCCGTCGAAGAACAGGCCGCGCTCCGGCCGCGCATTGTCGGCAAGCTTGACGGCATCGCCGATCAGGTAAAAGCCCTCGTCGTCGAAGGCCTGCCGGGTCAGCTCCGGCGCCTTCCAATAGCCCGGCGTGACGTTGGGGCCGCGCACCCGCACCTCCAGCTTGTCGCCGGAGGCGACCAGCTTCAATTCGGTGCCGGGAATGGGCACGCCGATATTGCCGGAGCGCTCGGCGAGGAAATGACAGTCGGTCGCGAGCGGCGACGTTTCCGTCGAGCCCCAGGCCGAAACCATCGGCAGCGCGCGGCCGACGGTCTTGATCGAAAGCTCCGCGAGCGCGTCCCAGAGATTCTGCGGCAGCGCGGCGCCGGCATAGAAGGCGAATTTCACCTCGCCGAAGAAGCGGCGGCGCAGCTCCTCGTCGCCGCGCAGCGCCGCGATCAGCATGTCGAAGCCGCGCGGTACGTTGAAATAGACCGTCGGCAGCACGCTCTTGAGGTTGGCCAGCGAGGTCGCGAACAGACCGGGCGCGGGCTTGCCGCCGTCGATATAGAGCGAGCCGCCATTGCGCAGCACGAGATTGAAATTGTGGTTGGCGCCGAAAGTATGGCTCCACGGCAGCCAGTCGAGAATGACGAGATCGCCGCGCGTCTGCTCGAGAAAGGTCCAGGTCTGCGCCTTGGCCTGCTGGCTCGAGGTCAGCATGCGCTGGGTGTTGATGACGGCTTTCGGCGTGCCGGTCGAGCCTGACGTGAACAGGAACTTTGCGATCGTGTCCGGCGTCACCGCGGCGAACGCCGTTGCGACGTCCGGGCTCTCCGGCGTTGCCGCGATGATGCCGAAGGCGAGCGCGTCGGTATCGTCGGCATTGCCGCTGATGATCTGCGCATCGTGCAGCGGCGCGATGGCCGCCAGCGCGGCCGCGAAGGGCCTGGTCGCAGAGACGTAGATCGCGCCCGGCTCGAGCAGCGCGATCATGCTCTTGAGCTTCTCGAAATCCCGCGACATCAGCGAATAGGCCGGCGAGATCGCGGCCGAGGGCACGCCGACATGCTGGGCGGCCAGCGCGAGCAGCGCGTGATCGATGCTGTTATCGGAGAGGATCGCGAGCGGGCGTTCCGCGCTGAGGCCCTGCGCCAGGATCCAGGACGCCGCCGCACGCACCTGGCGCAGCGCCTGCGCATAGGTGACGGTGATCCAGGGCGCTTCGACATTGCCGCGCTCGGCGAGGAAGATCGCATCCGGCGTTTGACGCGCAAAATGCTCCAGCCAGTCGCCGACACAGCGCGCGCTTTCGCCGAGCGGATCGGGCGATCGCAACACGATGCTGCCGTCGGCGCGATGCTCTGCGACGGTCCGCGGGCTTGCGAACAGGCCTGCAACGTCACCACGTGGGGCGACTGTCATGTGGGTCTCCTCCCTCCGTCCGGATACGGATCGGCCGCAACCTCGTTCGGGCTGCTTTGGCCATAATGTTGGGCATGACAATTGTTGTCGTCAACAACAATCTTTCGCTTGTGCCCCTGACGCGCTAAGGTTGGCGGGCGGGAGACACGATGTGACAGCCAGCGCCCCCCAGACTGCCCCACGCAAACGCACCGGCAATGGCGCGGCGCCTCGCGATGCCACCGACGACATCGGGCTCGATGCGCTGGTCGGGCACGCCGGCTACGCGGTGCGGCGCTTCCAGATCTGGATTTTCCAGGACTTCATCAAGACGCTCGGCGCGGTCGACATCCGGCCGACGCAATATTCGGTGCTGACGCTGATCGGCGCCAATCCGGGCCTGTCACAGATGGCGGTGGCCAAGCGCCTCGGCATCGAGCGCGCCCGGCTGGTGCACCTGCTCGACAGCCTCGAGCAGCGCAAATACCTCAAGCGGGTCAAGTCGAAGGCGGACCGCCGTTCCCATGCGCTGCACCTCACCGCGCAGGGCGAGACGGCGCTGGCGAAATTCAAGCGGCTCGCGGCCGAGCACGAGCGGCACGTGGAAGAGAAGATCGGCAAGGAAAACCGGGCGCAGCTGCTCCGGATCCTCGCTGGCTTCACTTGATCCCGACCGCCTATTATTTGAGCAGATGCCTGTCGGAGGGCGGTGATGTCGCCGCCGATAAGCTTGCTGAAATTCCTCATAAGCAACTGATAAAACGATTACTTTCCAGATCTGTCGTGCCGCCCTGGCATTGTACACAATGGCACATCGCTTGCTTCCTCGCGATGAGGCCAGATGGCCGGAGTTTTGTCGCCATGGGGGCTGAAATGGGGGCTGAGCAGCCTGAAACGATCGCCGCGATTGTGGCCGCGCATCGCGCCGGCACGCTGACGCCGGCGGAGACGGTCGCGCGGACCTATCAGCGCATCCGCGACCACAACGATCCCGCCATCTTCATCAGCCTGCGCGAGGAGAAGGATGCGGTCGCGGAGGCCGAGAGGCTCGCCGCGCGCGCGGATGCCGCCGGCCTGCCGCTGTACGGCGTGCCGGTCGCGGTGAAGGACAATATCGACGCGCTGGGCTTTCCGACCACAGCCGCGTGCCCGGCCTTCGCTTACACGCCGGCGCACGATGCGACCGCGGTGGCACGGCTGCGCGCCGCCGGCGCCATCATCATCGGCAAGACCAATCTCGACCAGTTCGCGACCGGTCTCGTCGGCGTACGCTCGCCCTACGGCATTCCCCGGAACTCGATCCGTGAGGATCTCATTCCCGGCGGTTCGAGCTCCGGCTCGGCCGTGGCGGTCGGCGCCGGCCTCGTGCCGCTGTCGCTCGGCACCGACACCGCCGGCTCAGGGCGCGTGCCGGCGATGCTCAACAACATCGTCGGGCTGAAACCGAGCCTTGGCATGATCTCGAATGCCGGCCTGGTACCGGCCTGCCGCACGCTCGACTGCATCTCGGTGTTCGCGCTGACGGTCGACGATGCGGCGCTGGCGCTGTCCGTGATGGCGGGACCGGACCCGGCCGATCCGTTCTCGCGCGACCGGCCGCTCGGCGCGATGACGCCGCTCCCGGCAGATCTGCGCCTCGGCGTGCCGCGCAACGGACAGCTGATCTTCTTCGGGGACCGGGATGCCGAGACTGCCTACGCCGAGGCGCTGAAGCGCTGGACCGCGCTCGGCGCAACGCTGGTGGAGTTCGATCTCGAGCCGTTCTACGAGACGGCGCGGCTGCTCTATGAGGGACCGTGGGTCGCCGAGCGCTACCTCGTGATCAAGGATCTGCTCGCCTCCGCGCCCGATGCGATCCATCCTGTCACGCGCGAGATCACCGCGGCCGGTGCGCGGCTGACGGCGGCAGAAACCTTCTCCGCGCTGTATCGCCTGCAAAGCCTGCGCAGGATCGCCGAGCGCACCTTTGCCAATATTGACGCGCTGGTGCTGCCGACGGCGCCGACGGCCTATACGACCGCGCAGGTGCTCGCCAGTCCGATCGAGCTCAACAGCCGGCTCGGCACCTACACCAATTTCGTCAATCTGCTCGACCTCTGCGGCCTCGCGCTGCCGGCGTCGATGCGCGCGGACGGCATTCCGTTCGGCATCACGCTGCTCGCGCCCGCGGGACGCGACGCGCTGCTCGCGAGCATCGGCCGCGTGTTCCATGCGGATACGAAGCTAGACCTCGGCGCAAAGGGCGCGGCACAAGCACCGCTCGCGCCGCTGCCGGCACCCCGCAGTGACGACATCCCGATCGCCGTGGTCGGCGCGCATCTGTCCGGCATGGTGCTGAACGGCGAGTTGAAAGCGCTGAACGGACGCCTGATCGAGGCAACCAGGACTGCGCCAGATTACAAGCTCTACGCGCTCAAGACCACGCCGCCGAAGCCCGGCATGATGCGCGTCGCCGCCGGCACGGGCGCGTCGATCGAGCTGGAGATCTGGTCGCTGTCCCCAGCCGCCTTCGGCCAATTCGTCAACGCGATTCCTTCGCCAATGGCGATCGGCACGGTGCGGCTTGCCGATGGCCGCAGCGTGAAGGGATTTCTCGTCGAGCCGGAGGTGCTGGGCGACGCGCGCGATATCACGGCTTATGGAGGATGGCGGACGTTTATGAAGGAGGTTGCGACGGCGCACGTCCCGTAGGGCGGGCAAAGCGAAGCGTGCCCACGATCTCCATCCATCACGCAAGAAGCGTGGGCACGGCGCGTTGCGCCTTTGCCCACCCTGCGGCGCTGCTGAATCGGGACCCATGAAGCAGCGCGTGAAATGGACAGATGGGTCCCGGCTCTGCGGAGCAGCGCTGAAGGAGCGCTGCACCGCGTCCGGGACACGAGTTTGCCCTACACCGACACCGCGTAGATCTCGTACTCCCCGCGCACCAGCTCGATATGCGCGCGCATCGCGGCGGCGGCGCCCTGCTTGTCGCCGCGCATGATGGCGACGACGACGCGGTCGTGCTCGGCATGCGATTTTGCCAACCGGCCGAGGTTGCGGAACTGGGCGCGGCGGAACGGCTGCACGCGGACGCGGGTGGCCAGCGTGATCTCGGCGATGTAGCCGTTCTGCGAACCGGCATAGATGGCGTTGTGGAAGCGTTCGTTCACCTCGTGAAAGCGATCCGGGTTGCCGGTGTAGCTCAGCACGCGCAGCTCTTCGTGGATGGCCTCCAGGCCGTGGCGCTCGGCGGCCGACATGCGCTCGGCCGCAAGGCCGGCGCACAGCGCCTCGAGCTCGGCCATCGCCTCGAACATGCTTGTCAGCCGCTCGATCGAGGGCTGCGCCACCACCGCGCCGCGATGAGCGCGCGCCTCGACGAGGCCGCTTGCCACGAGCTGACGCAGCGCCTCGCGCACCGGCGTCCGCGAGACGTTGAAGCGGCGTGCGACGTCGGTCTCGTCCAGCGGCGCACCGGGCGCGAGGGCGCCGCGCACGATCTCGTCGGCGAGTTGCAGCCGCAGCTCTTCGGCGCGCGTGACCTTATGCACGCTGGGCCGCGCCCGGTCGACGCGAGGCACCACCGGCTCGGCCGGCGCTGTCCCCTGCGGAAGATCGTCGAGCGTCATGCGGACTCTTTCGGCTCGTCGATGACGCTGACATGGGCGGCGACCACGCGCCAGCCCTCGGGGAAGCGAATCCAGGTCTGCATCTGCCGGCCGACCTTGCCGGGCGCGGTGTCGCGATAGAACAGGGTGGAGGCCACCGCGGTGTCGCGGCCATAGCTGGTAATGACCGTCCTGGCCGTGCGGCGGTTCAAGCCGACGGGCGAGCGTGCGGCGCGGAAGCCGCTGATCGCCGCATGGCCATAGAGGTTCTCGCCGATGCCGTAGCGCAAGGTGCGGGGATCGTTGCGGAAGAGTTCGCCGAGCACGGCGACGTCGTTGCTGACGAGGGCCTGCTCATAACGATCGAACGCGGCTTTGACTTCCGCGATCACGTCGGGGAGATCGATCTCCATCTCAGAGTCCTCTCGGCGACGGCGCGGCGACCACGCCCATCTTTTCCAAGGCGTAGGCGACGCGGAGCGCAATGTCCTCGCGCCAGGGCGCGGCGATGATCTGCACACCGATCGGCAACGGCTCGAGCGGCACCGGGACCGCCACGACCGGGAGACCGATGAACGAGATCGGCTGGGTGTGGATGCCGATATTGGCGCGCACTGGCAGCTCGACGCCGTCGAGATTGAAGTTCACCTGGCCGAGCTTCGGGGCCGTACAGGGCGTCGCCGGTGCCAGGAGCACGTCGATCGACTTGAAGATGTCCGCGAGCTGCGCGCGATACCAGCGGCGGAATTTCTGGGCGCGGTCGACCAGCGGCGCCGGCACCATCGCGCCCGCGATCAGCCGGTCGCGCACCGCCGGATCGAAATCGTTCGGGCGCCCGCGCAGGCGATCGAGATGCAGCGATGCGCCTTCGGTCGTGGTGATGACATAGGCCGCCGCGCGCGCACGGGCGGCCTCGGGCACGTCCACGACCTGCGTTGCGCCGAGTGCCTTGGCGACGCGGCTGACCGCTTCGACGGCCTCCGGAAACACGTTTTTCTGGAAGTAGCCGCCGGCAATCGCGATGCGCAGATCCGACACCGGATTGGCGATCAGCGGCAGCGTCGGCTCCAGGCCACGCGTGGTGCAGGCGCTGTCCTCCGGATCCGGCCCCTGCATCACGTCATAGGCCAGCGCGAGATCGGTGACGGAGCGTGCGAACGGACCGAGATGATCGAGGCTCGCGACGAACGGGAACGAGCGCGCCCGCGACAGCCGGCCATAGGTCGGCTTCAAGCCGAAGATGCCGCAGAACGACGACGGCACGCGGATCGAGCCGTTGGTGTCCGAGCCGAGTGCGATCGGCACCAGCGCGCCGCCGACGGCGCTGCCCGAGCCGCCGGAGGAGCCACCGGTCATCCGCGTGGTGTCATGCGGATTGCGCGAGGGGCCGTCATGGACGTTCTCGCCGGTGAAATCGTAGGCGTATTCGCCCATGTTGAGCGCGCCAACCAGAATGGCGCCGGCGGCTTTCCATGCGCTCGATCAGCGTGGCGTCGCGCTTGGCGGGTGCGAGATCGCGATTGATCTTGGAGCCGGCGCGCGTCGGCAGGCCCGCCACGTCGAACAGGTTCTTCACGGCGAAGGGAACGCCGGCGAGCGGGCCGACCTCCTTGCCCGCGGCGAGGTCGGCATCGATCGCACGCGCCTTGGCGCGGGCGCGATCGGCGGTGACGTCGGTGAAGGAATTGAGGATGCCGTCATGCTGCCTGATGCGCGCGAGCGCGGCTTCGACGGCATCGAGAGCGGACATTTTGCGGGCCGCAACCGCGCCCGCGATGTCCGCGGCCGTCATCTCTGGCTTGCCGGTCATGACAGCATCACGCCGTGAAGATCGGCGCCGGCTCGGTCTCGTCCGGCAGCGCGAATTCGTCGACCATGCGGCCAAGCCGCAGCGAGACCTCGAGATTGGCGCGCACCGCGGGCCTCCAGGCGTCCTCGACCGGCAGCGCCAGCGCCTTCGATAATGCGTCGATGTAGTCGTCCAGCGGCTCGGCCATCACGCTCCCAAACAATCTCTCAATGCACCGGCAACGGCGGATGCGGGATCGCCGTCAGCAGTTCCTTGGTGTAGTCGTCCTGCGGATCGCTCAAGACCTGCTCGGAAGAGCCCTCTTCGACGATCCGCCCCGTCCGCATCACAATGACACGATCGCACAGCAAGCGCACCACATTCAAATCATGCGAGACGAACAGATAGCTCATACCTAGCCGCGCCTTGAGGTCCTGAAGCAGGTTCAGCACGACGGCCTGAACCGAGACGTCGAGCGCCGCCGTCGGCTCGTCCAGGATGACGAGCTTCGGATGCAGCGCGATGGCGCGGGCGATGCCGACGCGGGCCTTCTGGCCGCCGGACAATTGGTGCGGGAAGCGGTCGAGCAGATTGTGCGGCAGGCCGACCATGGTGGCCAGTTCCTCGCAGCGGGCGCGGAGCGCGTCGCGCCCCTTGATGTCACCCAATTGCATGATCGGGTCGGCGATGGCGCGCACGGCGGTGAAGCGGGGGTTGAGGCTGTCGGTCGGATCCTGAAACACCATCTGGATGCGGCTGCGCTGCGGCAGCCGGGCAAAGGCCGCGGGTGCGATGCCGGAGATGTCCTCGCCGTCGAACTGGATCAGGCCGGAGGTCTGGTCCAGGAGCCGCATCACCATCATCGACGTCGTCGATTTGCCGCAGCCGGATTCGCCGACGAGGCCGACGCTCTCGCCATGGCCGATCGCAAAGCTGATGCCGTCGACAGCGCGGAACACGTCCGGCTCCACGGGAGGCTTGCGGCCGAACAGCTTGCCGAGCACGGCAGTGGCGCCCTGGCGGGGGTACTCCTTGACGAGCTTGTCGACGAGAAGCAGGGGCTGTGCGCTCTCATCACCCCCGGGCTTGACCCGGTGGTCCATCGACTGAGACGGATCTTGCGAAGCGTCATGGATGGCCGGGTCAGGCCGGGCCATGACGGCTGAGGCTTGCAAAGCGCCCTCCTCTTCCGGCAACAGGTCGCGCAAGTTCACGCCCAGCCGCGGCGTCGCGCGCATCAGCTTCTTGGTGTAGGGGTGCTGCGGGTTGGCAAAGATGTCGGCAGCCTTGGCGGTCTCGACCACGCGGCCCTTCTCCATGACGACGACGCGGTCGCAATAGGCAGCAGCGAGGCCGAGATCGTGGGTGATCAGGATGGTCGACATCGCGCGGCGCCTGGTCAGCTCGACGATCAAATCCATCACCGCCTTCTGTGTGGTGACGTCGAGGCCGGTGGTCGGCTCGTCCGCGATCAGGAGCTGCGGATTGCAGGCGAGCGCGAGCGCGATGACGACGCGCTGGCACATGCCGCCGGACAGCTCGAACGGATAGGCGTGGTAGCGCTCGCGCGGGCGGGCGATCTTGACCTGCTCCAAGGCCTCGATCGCCTTCTCGCCGCGATCTCTGACCTGGGCCTGCTGCACATGGGTGCGCAGCACGTCCTCGATCTGATCGCCCACTTTCCGGATCGGGTTCAGCGCGGCGCGCGGATTCTGGAAGATCATCGAGACTTCGCGGCCGCGCAGGTCGCGCATCTGGTCTTCGGTCGCGGCCTTGACGTCGATGCCGGAGAACATCACCGAGCCCTCGGCGATGCGCCCGGCGCGGTCGAGGATGCGCATCACCGCATAGGACGTCACCGACTTGCCGGAGCCGGACTCGCCGACGATGGCGAGCGTCTCGCCCTTGGCGACGGAGATGTTGACGTGCTGCACGGCTTTGACAATGCCGCGGCGAGTGGTGAATTCGACGGTGAGGTCCTTCACGTCGAGCAGCGGCTGGGCGGTCATGAACGGCACCCCCGCTCGAAAAAGTGCGAAAACAACCCCATGCACAGTAGAATGAGATTGATTTCATTGGGGAATTTTGGGCACAGATTTGCGCGTGAGAGAGGCACAAGCCTCTCGCTCCCTCCCCCTTGTGGGGGAGGGTTGGGGAGGGGGTAGCCCCAAGCGAGGTCGGAGTTCGTGGCTACCCCCTCCCTGCCCCTCCCCCACAAGGGGGAGGGGATGAGAGAGGCGCGCCCACCTCACTTCCAGGCGTCAAACCGGGCTGGATCATCGCTCACGTCCTCCGCTGGGGATCGACGATGTCGCGGAGGCCGTCGCCGAGGAGGTTGAAGCAGAATACGGCGATCATCAAAGCGAGGCCGGGAAAGAGCGCGATCCACCATTCCCCCGACACCATGAAGCCGGCGCCTTCGGCGACCATGATGCCCCATTCGGCCGTCGGCGGGCGGACACCGAGGCCGATGAAGGACAGGCCGGCGGCGTTGAGAATGGCGTAGCCCATGGTCAGCGACATCTGCACGATCATGATCGGCATGATGTTGGGCAGGATGTGCACCAGCAGGATGCGGAATTCGCCGTTGCCCGAGAGCCGCGCGGCCTGCACGAAGCCGGCGTTGCGGCGGACATTGGCCTCGGCGCGGGCGACCCGGGCATAGAGCGGGAAGTTCACGATGGCGGTCGCCAGGATGATGTTCTGCACGGTGTTGCCGAGCGCGGCGACGATGCCCATCGCCAGCACGAACAGCGGGAAGGCCATGATGGTGTCGGCGATGCGGCCGACGATCCGATCGGTCCAGCCGCCGAAGTAACCGGCCGCGATGCCGGCGAGGCCGCCCATCAGGAACACCAGCGCGACCGAGGCGACCGCGATGAAGGTGTCGAGCCGCGTTGCCACGATCACGCGGCTGAAGATGTCGCGCCCGAGTTGGTCGGTGCCGAACCAGTGCGCCGCCGACGGCGGCTTCAGCGCCGCAGCGGTGTCCGAAGCGAGCGGATCATACGGCACCACGTAGGGGCCGAAGATCGCGGCAAGAAGGATCAGGATCAGGAGCGCGAAGGCAAAGCCCGTGACCTTGTTCTCGCCGAGGACGTAGCGGGTCTGTTCGAGGATGGCCGTCAGCCCGGATGTGCGGGCGGGACCGACGGGTTCGACAGCAGGCGCAACGGAGCTCATGGATTCTCTCCTGGAGCTTTGGAGCGTTGGGACGAACGGACCAGCGGCAAGCTCGCTTCACCTCTCCCGCTTGCGGGAGAGGTCGCGCCGAAGGCGCGGGTGAGGGCTTTCTCCTCTTGGGGGCTCTCGCCCGCGGAGAGACCCCCTCCCCAACCCTCCCCCGCAAGCGGGAGAGGGAGCGCACCGTCCATGTAATTCGCATCGAACGCGATCATGGTCGGCTAGCCCTCCAGCCGCACGCGCGGATCGATCACGCCGTACAAAATGTCGATCACGAGATTGAGCAGCACGTACATCACCGCCATGGTCAGCACGAAGCCTTGCACCGGTGCAAAGTCCGACGCGATCAGGGCTTCCACGGCGTAGGAGCCGATGCCGGGCCAGGCGAATACTTTTTCCACCAGCACGTTGGCGCCCAACAGAAACGAGAACACCATGCTGAGCGTGGTGATGACGGGCAGCATCGCGTTGCGGAAGGCGTAGGTGACGATCACGGTCGCCGGCGACAGCCCGCTGGCGCGCGCGGTGCGGACGAATTCGGATGCAAGCACCGCCAGCATCGAGGCACGCGTCATGCGCGCGATCGGCGCCAGCGAGAAGATCGCAAGCGTCGTCGCCGGCAGGATGAGCTGGCTCAGCGCCGAGCGGAACGCCTCGAGGTCGCGCGCGATCAGCGTGTCGATCAGGTAGAAGCCGGTCACCGTCGGCGGCGCGCTGTAGAACACATCGAGACGGCCGAGCGGCGCGGGCGACCAGCCCAGGCGGAAATAGAACACGTAAACCAGCACGAGGCCGGTAAAGAACACCGGCAGCGAGACGCCTGCTGTCGTCGTGACCCGGCAGAGATGGTCGATCCACGACCCCGGCCGCGTCGCAGCCAGCACGCCGAGCGGAATCGCGATCACGACCGAGACGATCAGGCCGAGCAGCGTCAACTCGGCGGAGGCCGGCAGACGGTTGCGGATCTCGGCGGCGACCGGCTGGCCTGTCGTCAGCGAGTTGCCGAAATCGCCATGGGCGAGATCGCTGGTGTAGCGGAAGAATTGCTCGATCAGCGGTCTGTCGAGGCCGAGTTTTTTCCGGATCTGCTCGACCGCTTCTTTCGTTGCGGCGGGGCCGGCGAAGTAGGCGGCGGGATCGCCGGGCAGCGCGCGCGTCAGCAGGAAGGTGACGATGACGACGCCGATCAGCGAGGGAATCGCGAACATCAGGCGCTTGCCGATCATGGTCAGCATGGGATGCTCCGGCGCGTGTTGCGCACGCTGCTCGCCACGCACTCCGCCGCGTTCCCTCCCCCTTGTGGGGGAGGGTTAGGGAGGGGTGGCCCCGGGAGAGGTCTGAGTTCGTGGCTACCCCTCTCCCCAGCCCTCCCCCACAAGGGGGAGGAAGCCCGAAGAGCGTGCCCGCCTTACTTGGGAGGACAGCCAGCACTGTTGGCGCCATGCCGCCTCACCCCTTCGCCATCGCGCGATAATCGAGCCTGCGGTGGAACCAGTACTGGTAGCCGCTGATGTTCTTCTGCATCGCGACGTTGACGAAGGGCTGATAGAGCGGAATGCGCGGGATGTCGGTGAAGGCGAGATCGACGAAGCCTTTGACGTCCTTGTCGTAGGCCGCCTTGTCGCCCGCTGCCGCCGCCGTGCGCGCGCCGTCGATCAGCTTGTCCATCTCCGCCGACTTGTAGCTCATGGTGTTGAAGACGGAATTGTTGCCGTGATAGCACCAGTAGAAGAAGTATTCGGGGTAATCGAGCCAGCCCGAGAACACGTTGGTGAAGAGCGGCATCTCCTTCTTGTTCAATTCGGTGCGCCAGTTGGCGCCGGGCACCTTGTTGATGGTGGTCTTGATGCCGATCTGGGCCAGAGATTCCTGCACCAGCACGCAAAGCGGCTCGTTGACGCCGGCGAAGTTGAGATCGAACGAGATCGTGGTCTCGAAACCGTTGGCGTAGCCGGCCTCAGCCAGCAGCGCCTTCGCCTTCTCCATGTCGGTGTTGAATTTGTGCGGCTGCGGCCAGGCCACTTCGGTCGGCTTGTCTTTGGCGGCACCGAACATCGGATTGGCGAGGCCGAACATCACGGCGTCCATGATCTTCTGATAGGGCAGCGCGTAGGCGACGGCCTGGCGCACCTTCGGATTGTCGAAGGGCGGCTTGGTGACGTTCATGCCGATATACTGGATGCCGTTGGAGAACGGCAGCGACACCACGTTGAGCTTGCCGTTCGCCTTCATCTCCTGAAAGTCCTTGTTCGGCAGCTCGTAGGAGATGTCGGCATCGCCGCGCTCCAGCAGCGCGCGGCGGTTGCCGGCCTGCGGCACCATGCGCCAGATCACGCGCTTGATCTTCGGCAGCGGACCGCAGACCCAATCGTCGTTGCGCTCCATGATGACTTCGGTGCCGGCGGTCCATTTCGTCACCTTGTAGGCGCCGGAGCCCGCGGTCTGCTGCTTGGTGAATTCCAGACCCCAGGGATCCTTCTCGCTGGCATTCTTCTTCACCAGCTCGGAATTGACGATGCAGGGCACGATCACGGCGAGATCGGGAATCGTCAGCTTGTCCTTCTTCAGGAAGTCGACCCGCACGGTATGGTCGTCGATGACGACGAACTGCTCGGGCTTGGTCAGCGAGCCCGCGCTCATCTGGAAGGTCGGGAAGCCGCCGACGCTGACGGCGCGGTCGAGCGACCACTTCACGTCCTTGGCGGTGACGGGCGTGCCGTCGTGGAATTTGGCGTTCTTGCGCAGCTTGAAGGTGACCGACATGTCGTCGATCTTGAAGTCTTCGGCGAGCTCGCCCTTGAACTTGTCGCGGTCGTAATAGGGCACCCCGCCGGGGCCGCTCTTCATCTCGTGGCTGATCAGCCGGTCGTAGCAATTCCAGGACACCTCATAGCCGGGCACGTTGGTGCCGACGCCGTGGATGTCGAGATTGTTGGGGCCGCCTTCCGAGACGATCAGCAGCGTCTCCGAGCGGGCGTCGGCATAGGCGGTGGAGATCACGGACGGCATGGCCGGAAGCGCCGCCCCGGCGGCCAATCCGGAAACGGACTTGAGGAAATCGCGGCGCTTCATGAAATGCTCCAACACAAAGGTTTTGGTTGGAACCGGATTCGCAAGGTTCGTGCCAGAGCTTAACGAGGCGTTAGAAACATATAAACCATTGATCTAATTCGATTTATCAGATGATGGCTAAGACTGCGGAGCGCGGCGATGCTCCAATTGCATACAAAGATTGTTATTTGCATATAAATTAGGCAGCTCAATATGGTCGCTCGTCGCGAGGCGACACAGGATGACCCCTTCGGAGAACGATCCGCTGCGGCTGCACCATCGCCGTCATTCCGGGGCGATGCGCCGCATCGAGCCCGGAATCTATCGGGTGGCAGCACGCGCGGGACAATGGATTCTCAGGTGCGCAATTGCGCACCATAGCTCGCCTCTTCGCGGCGCCGCGGAATGACGGTAGCGCCCGGAGTGATCAGCCCGGCCAGATCAGCTCCTGCAGCCCGACCAGATCATCCGCCTGCTCCTGCCAGGCCTCGATGCAGATGTGGCTGTTGAGATCGCTGGCCCGGTGCAGCAGCATCAAGGCCATCAGGCGGCGCTTGAGCGCGAAATCCGATTTTGAATAGCCAAAGCCTTCGAGCAGGCTCTTCACCCTTCCCGGCCGGCTCGCCGCCATGAACGCGCTGGGGCCGAGCAGGTCGTATTCGCGCCACCCCGCCAGCACGTCGCCGAAGTCGAACAGACCTTTGAGCGACCATTGATCGTCATGGCAGGCGAGGAGGAAATTTTCCGGGATGTACTCGCCGATCAGGATCACCGGCGGCGCGTCCATCGGGATCAGCGCTTCTGCATCGCGCAGGAGATCGTCGAGGCCGGCGAGAAACTTCGGCGCAAGGCCGAGACGGGTGTGCCTGGCACGGCAGCCCTGCATCTGCCGGCACATGAAGTCGTTCCAGCGCGGCTCAATCGACGCGAGCGGTCCGAGCGGGACGCGCTGGACGGCCACGATGGTCTCGCCGATCTGGCGCAGCAGCCGCTCCTTCTGGTCTTCCGGCAGTGAGGGCCAGACCTCCGAGCCGAGCGTGCCTGATAGCCGCGTGATGATCAGGTAAGGCCAGCCGTCGCGCATCCCCTCTGCGACGATCTCGGGGATCGGCAGCGGAAGGCGGCCCGCGAGCTGCATCAACGAGGCGCGCTCGGAGACGAATTGCGCGTGCAAGAGCGGCGGGAAGATTTTCAGGATCAGCGTCTCGCCGAGACCGACGACGAGATTGGTACCGGTTGCGAACACATGCGGCGCGCTGGTATCGAGGCCGTGGCTGCGGGCGATGTCGAGCGTGATCGGCAACCAACGCGATGCATCGGAGCGGAAGGCGCGGAAGCTTTCTGCGTCGGTGAGGTGAGGCAGCTGTTGCAATGAGGCGGTGGTCATCTGCACTCGCTCATCGATACAAGTTTGATTGATTCAGTGCGAACCGAGCAGGCGGTGCACCTCTCCCGCTTGCGGGAGAGGTCGCGCCGAAGGCGCGGGTGAGGGCTTTCTCCTCCTGGGGATGTCCCGTTGCGGAAGCACCCTCTCCCCCGCCCTCCCCCGCAGGCGGGGGAGGGAGCGCACCGTGCTCGCGGCGACAGCCCGGCTCATCCGCAACTCCGCTACCGCTCCGGGCTGGCGCGCTCGAACTGGCGGAGCAGCTTGTTGCCGCGCTCGACGGCGGAATCCAGCGCGGCCTGCGCGCTCTTGTGGCCGGCAAAGGCCTGCTCCAGCTCGTCCTCGATCACCCCGCGGATCAGCACGAAGGAGCCGAGCCTCATGCCCTTCGAATTCTCCGTCGGCGGATGCAGGGTGATCTCCTCGAAGGAAATCGCCGAGCCCGGATTGCGCTCGTAAAAAGCCTTGCGACCGCGTCAGCTCGAACGCGGCGCGGGTGATCGGCAGGTAGCCGGTGTTCTGGTGCCAGGCGGCCTGCACGCCGGGCTGCGACAGATAGGCGAAGAAGCGCGCCACGCCCTTGTATTCCTCGCGCGGCCGGTCGCGCAGCACCCACAGCGTGGCACCGCCGATGATCGAGTTGCGCGGCGCGTCCTTCACGTCGGGCCAATACGGCATCATGCCGTAGCCGATATCGAATTTGGAATTCGCCTTGATGTCGGCGCGCGTCGCCGAGGAGCCGATGAAGATGCCGCATTCGCCGCTCTGGAAGCGCGGCTCGGCCGCTTGTCCGCGGCCGCCATAATCGAACAGCTTGGTCTTCTGCCATTCGGCGAGCTGGGCGACGTGACGCACGAGGGTGGGATTGTTGATGGTCAATTCCGCATCCAGCCCGGCAAAGCCGTTGGCCCGGCTCGCCACCGGCAGATTGTGGAAGGCGGAAAAGTTCTCGACATGGATCCAGGACGGCCAGGACGTGGTGAAGCCGCAAGGAGCGCCGCGGTCGCGCAGGCGCTTTGCAGCCAATCCCAATGCCGGCCAGGTCTTCGGCGGCGTCTCGGGATCGAGGCCGGCGTCGCGGAACATGGTCTTGTTGTAATAAAGGATCGGCGTCGAGGAATTGAACGGGAACGACAACAGATTGCCGGCCGCATCGGTGTAATAGCCGGAGACCGCGGGCAGGTAATCGGCGAGCGAGAACGGCTCGCCCTGGTCCCGCATCAGGCTGAACACCGGGTAGATCGCGCCCTTGGCCGCGGTCATGGTGGCGGTCGCGACCTCGTTGACCTGGACGATCGCCGGCTGGCTGCGCGAGCGGAAGGCAAAGATCGCGGCCGTCACCGTCTCGGTGTAATTGCCCTTGTAGACAGGCACGATGCGGTAGTCGGACTGCGAGGCGTTAAAGTCCGTGGCGAGCTTTTCGAGCTGCCGGCCAAGCTCGCCGGACATGGCGTGCCACCAGGCGATGTCGGTGGCGGCGCGCACGGGGGCGGCCAATGAAAGCGCCGCAACGACGGCAGCGAGCTGCAAGAGGCGTAAGGCTGACATCAGGATGGCTCTTCCCGGCCCGCGGTCAAAAAACGCGGCTGTCCTGCTTAAGGCGCGGCATCCCCGGTTTCAACCGGGAATGAACGGCGGCCGCGCCGCACAATCGGTCCGCGGACTTACGCGGGATGGCCTTCCCCTTACCATCTGCTAGATTGCATTGAACCTTTTCCATCCGCCATAGACTCCACCACTGAGGGGTTGAGTGTGCCAGTGTTGAGCCGTGCCGAACTCTCGCGGACCGGGGTGATCTTCGTCGCGCTGCTGCTTGCCGTCTGGACGACGGGCGCCGCTGCGCGCGAATTTCGCGCCGCCGACACCCAGGCCGAGGATTACCCGACCGTCCAGGCGCTGCGCTACATGGGCGCCCTGATCGCCGAGCGCACCCAGGGCCGCCACGAGATCAAGGTGTTTCACTCCCGCCAGCTCGGCGAGGAAAAGGAGACCATCGAGCAGACCCGGGTCGGTGCGATCGACCTCAACCGGACCAATGTGGCGCTGATCGGCAACTTCGTTCCGGCGATGAACGTGCTCGCCATGCCGTTCCTGTTCCGGTCCATCGAGCACATGCAGAAGGTGCTGGACGGGCCCGTCGGCAGCGAGATCCTCGACAGTTTCGAGCCGTACGGCTTCGTCGGCCTCGCCTTCTACGATTCCGGCGCGCGGTCGATCTATAACGGCGTCCGCCCGGTGCGGGGGCTTGCGGACCTCAAGGGATTACGGATCCGGGTGCAGCAGTCGGAGTTGATGAGCCAGATGATCCGCGCGCTCGGCGCCGAGCCGGTCGAGCTGCCCTATGGGCAGGTGCTGACCGGCCTCGCCAACCATCTGATCGACGGTGCGGAAAACAACTGGCCATCCTTCGTGACGACGGACCATTACAAGCATGCCGGCCACTACACCCTTACCGAGCACACGATGAGCCCCGAGGTCCTCGTGATCTCGCTGAAGGCCTGGCAGAGCCTGTCGCCGGACGACCGGAAGATCTTCCGGGAGGCCGCCCAGCGCTCCAGCCGGTTCATGCGCGAAAAGTGGCGCGATCTCGAGGAGCAGTCGCAGCGCAAGGCGCAGCAAGCCGGCGTCACCATCATCAGGGATATCGACCGGAAGCCGTTCGAGGACGCGATGGCCCCGATCTACGCCAAGGCCGGCCGCGATGCCGCCGCGGCCGCGCTGATCGAACGCATTCGCAAGGTGGAGTGAGCCGCGTTGGCTGCGCTTGGACATCACGAGCACGCGGAACGGTCGCCCGGCCCGATCGGGCGGATGCGCGCGCGCCTGGTCGGGGTGCTGCGGGCAGTGCCGATCCGCTGGCGCATCCTGTCGATCGCCGCGCTGAACTCCGCCGTGGTGGTGGTGCTGGTGGCGATGATCTGGAACGGCGCGCAGGTGCTCGGCTCGGCCTGGGACGATGTCCGACAGGTGCGCGAATCCGACCGCATCCTGGCGTTGCTCGAAAGCGAGACCGGACGGCTGCACAATCTGATCCACCGCTATATCAACCAGCCGAGCCCGGACCTGTTCGCCGAGATCCTGTTGCTGCGCGAGGCAGTGCTGGGCACATTGTCCAACCGCGCCGCCAAGGACCCGATGCTGTCGGGCTCGGTCGAGGAGCTCGAGCGCACCACCGACCGCTTCCTCAACGGCTTCGGCGAGCTGCGCGGCGTGCAGGCCACCATCGCGAAGACTTATGAGGAGCAGGTGCAGGGCCCGGCGCGGGACATGGCAGGCCTCTACTCCATCATCGAAGGCGCCACCGGCCACCGCGACGCGCTGATCTGGCCCTCGCTCGGAAAATCCCGCGAGGCCTTCACCGCGATGCTGGTCGCCGCCAATTCCTATTACCTGTCGCTGTCGACGGGCGCGGCCGACGACGCGCGCCGCAATACCGAAACGATCGAGAAGACCATCCCCGTGATGATCGATCTCGCCGACAACGACCTCCAGCGCATGGCGCTGCAGCGGCTCGCGGCCCGCACCGCCGCGCTGCGCGAGGGCTTTGCCAAGCTCTCCGAGCAGCTTGCGAACCGCACCGAGCTCCTGCGCAACAGCATCGACGCCAGCCAGGCCGAGGCGATCGGCGCCATCGACGACCTCTCCACCAAGATGCGCCAGCGCGAGCAGAAGGCGCAGGCAACCTTTGACCGCACGCTGGCGGATATTTCGCGGCGGGTGCTGTCGATCGCGGTGATCTTCCTCGGCATCATCCTCACCGCCGGCGTGATGATCGCGCTGTCGATCCGGCTGCCGCTGCAGCAGATCATGACCGCGATGCGCGCGATCACACTGGGCGACCTCGACCGCGAGGTGCAGGGCACCAAGGCGCGCGACGAGGTCGGCGCGATGGCGCGCGCGGTGGAGGTGTTCCGCGAGAACGCCATCGCCAAGCGCCAGACCGAGGACGAGCTGCGCGCCTCCAAGGAAAAGGCCGAAAGCGCGCTGCTCGAGCTCAATACCGCGCAGCAGAACCTGATCGACGCCGAACGGCTGGCGGCGCTCGGCGGCCTCGTCGCCGGCGTCGCGCACGAGGTCAACAACCCGATCGGCATCAGCCTCACGGTTGCCTCGAGGCTTTGCCCGGCGCACCGAGATCTTCGAGGCCCAGCTCAGGGGCGAGGGCGGCCTGCGCCGCTCGCAGCTGGAAGAGTTCGTGCAGTCCTCGCGCGACGCCTCGCAGCAGCTGGTCGCCAATCTCCAGCGCGCCGGCGAGCTGATCCAGTCGTTCAAGCAGGTCGCGGTCGACCGCTCCCATGCCGAGCGGCGGCAATTCTCGCTCAGCGAGGCCACCGACCAGATCATCGCCAGCCTGCGCCCGGTCTTGAAGCGCTCGCCGATCACGCTCAAGGTCGACGTGCCCGAGGGGCTGCTGCTCGACGGCTATCCGGGCTCTTATGGCCAGATCCTGACCAATTTGTTCCTCAACGCCGCCAACCACGCCTTCGCCGACGGGCGCGCCGGCACCATCACGATCTCGGCGCGGCCGCGCGGGGCCGAGGACATCGAGATCATCTTCACCGATGACGGGGCCGGCATGACCCCGGACGTGCAGCGCCAGGCCTTTGACCCTTTCTTTACCACCCGGCGCAATGAAGGCGGCACGGGTCTCGGCCTGCATATCGTCTATAACCTCGTCACCCAGCAGCTCGGCGGCCGCATGATGCTGGAATCCAAGCTGGGACAAGGCACTACTTTTCGCATTATCATGCCCCGCATCGCCAAGGGCGGCGCGCAAAGCACAGAAATCGACGGGACTTCTCAATGGCCGAACAGGACGATGTCCTCCACCTGATCGACGACACCGGTACCGCATCGGAGGATGCCAATGCCCGGAAATGGAAGATCGCCGTCATCGACGACGATCCGGCGGTGCATGACGGCACCCGTTTCGCGCTGTCGGATTACAGCCTGAACGGCCAGAGCCTGGAGATCCTGTCGGCCTATTCCGCAGCGGAAGGCCGCAAGCTGATGGCCGAGCACAGCGACATCGCCGCCGTGCTGCTCGACGTCATCATGGAGACCGACGTCGCCGGCCTCGAGCTGGTCGAGTTCATCCGCAACGAGATCAAGAACGAGACCGTCCGCATCATCCTGCGCACCGGCCAGCCCGGCCAGGCGCCGGAGCGGCGCGTGATCGTGCAGTACGACATCAACGACTACAAGGCCAAGACCGAGCTCACCGCCGACAAGCTGTTCACCTCGCTGACCGCGGCGCTGCGCTCCTATCAGCAGCTCGAGCGCATGGTGCAGACAAGGCGCGGGCTGGAGATCATCATCGACGCCGCATCGACGCTGTACGACTTCAAGTCGATGCAGCGGCTCGCCGAGGGCGTGCTGACCCAGCTCGCCTCGCTGCTCAACGTCGACTGCGCCGGCATCCTGGTTCTGCGCGACAATGGCGGCATCGATCCCGAGCTCTCGGTGCTCGCCGGCAGCGGCTGCTACAGCCGCTTCATCGGCACCACCACGTCGAAAGCGCTGGATCCCGATCTGCGGGCGATGGTGGAAGCCGCCTTCCAGCGCCGCAAGAACGAATTTGCCGACCATCGCAGCGTGATCTATCTGCGCACCGGCTCGGGCCGCGAGGTGGTGGTGCTGCTGCAGGCCGAGCGCGAGCTGTCCGAGACCGACCGCTCGCTGGTCGAGATATTCTCCTCCAGGCTCTCGATCGCCTTCGACAACGTGATCCTGTATCAGCAGCTGCAGGACGCCAACACGCAGCTGGAGGACCGCGTCGCCCAGCGCACCCGCGCATTGATGCAGGCCAACCGCCGCCTCTCGGCGCAATGGCTGCGGCTGCAGCGCGCCAACGGCTTCAAGAACGAGATTCTCGGCACCGTCGCCCACGACCTGAAGAACCCGCTCGGCGTCATCCTCGGCCGCACCGAGATGCTGAAGGAGCTGATCTCGACCGGCGCGTCGCAAAGCGGCGTGGTCGCCCAGGTCGACCACATCCGCGACGCCACCAAGCGCCTGACCACGATGGTCGATCATCTGATCTCGGATGCGATGGCCGACGCCTTCGACATCACCATCCGCCGCGAGCCGGTCGACGTCGCCGCTCTGGTCAAGGAGGTCGCCGAGGCCAACCAGCCGCTTGCCGTCAACAAGCAGCAGGCCATCAGCGTCACCGCGCCGGCCAACATCGTGACCATGTGCGACACCGACCGCATCCGCGAGGCGATCGACAATCTCATCAGCAACGCCATCAAATACTCGCCGATCGGCGGCCGAATCGACGTCGCCGTCAGCCATGAAGGCGGCGACACCATCGTCCGCGTCAGCGATGAGGGCGCCGGCCTGTCGCCGGAGGATCTCGGCCGCCTGTTCGGCCGCTTCCAGCGGCTGTCGGCCAAGCCGACCGCCGGCGAGAGCTCGACCGGGCTAGGCCTCTCCATCGTCAAGCGCATCATCGACATGCATGGCGGCGAGGTGACAGCCAACAGCGGCGGGCCCGGCCAGGGCTCGACCTTCACCATCACCCTTCCCGCGACCGAAATGCCGTGATCAAGCCGCCATGACCCAAAGCCAGCACATCATGATCGTCGACGATGAAGCCCCGGCCCGGGAGATGGTCGGCGATTATCTCAAGATGCACGGCTTCACCGTGACGCTGTGCGACGGCGGCAAGTCGCTGCGCACGGCGATCCAGGGCAGCATGCCCGATCTGGTCGTGCTCGACCTCAACATGCCCGAGGAAGACGGCCTCTCGATCATCCGCGACCTCAAGAGCCGCATCAACGTGCCGGTCATCATGCTGACGGCGACGGCGAGCCCGATCGACCGCGTCGTCGGGCTCGAGCTCGGCGCCGACGATTACGTCGCCAAACCCTGCGAGCTGCGCGAGCTCATGGCGCGCATCCGCTCGGTGCTGCGCCGGAGCGTGCCGGCCAAGGCCGCAGCACCCGACGCGTCGGCGGCGAAATCGGACAAGGAGCAGCTGGTGCGGTTCGGCACCAAATGGCTCGATCTCGAAGCCCAGGCCCTGCGCGACGACGAGGGCAACGAGCATCCGCTGACGGCGTCCGAGTTCGGGCTGCTGAAGGTGTTCGCGGCCAATCCGAAGCGCGTGCTGTCGCGCGAACGCCTGCTGGAATTGGCCAATGCACGCGACGCCGAAGCCTTCGACCGCGCCGTCGACCTGCGCATCATGCGCATCCGCCGCAAGATCGAGCCCGATCCGGCCAAGCCGGCCGTGATCCGCACCATCCGCGGCGGCGGCTACCTGTTCTCGCCGCAGGGCGAGAAGGCGTAAGGGCTCCCGTCATTCCGGGGCGCCCGAAGGGCGAACCCGGATCTCGGAGATTCCGGGTTCGATGCTATGCATCGCCCCGGAATGACGGGAAACGGCGCGAGCGAACGCAAATCGCCGAGATTCGTTCCGGGGCGCTTCAGTCCGCCTCCAGAATCCCACCCCCGTATTTCCCGTACGTTGAAATTCCACGGCTTTTTGCCGCGAATGTTTCGTCATCCCCCGTTCGACGAAACAATTTGGCGGCGCACGAAACCATTTTCCGCTTTTCGTGCAGACGTCCCGAAACGTTGGCTGATTAACACTTTGGTCCAAGGAAACGCCGCTCGGTTGCGGCGCTACGGGGAGCCAAGTCCATGCCGAACGTCATCGCCATCAACGCCCAAGCCAGCCAGAGCATTATCGCCGCTCAGGCGACCTCGGACGACATGCTCCTGGAGAGCATTGCCGACGGCAACCGGACGGCCATGCACATCCTCTATTGCCGGCAGAATGTGCGGGTGTACCGCTTCATCCTGCGCATCGTGCGCGATGCCACCGCGGCGGAAGACCTGGTCAGCCAGGTGTTCCTGGACGTGTGGCGGACCGCCGGCCAGTTCCAGGGCCGCTCGCAGGTCTCGACCTGGCTGCTCTCGATCGCCCGCTTCAAGGCCCTGACCGCGATGCGCCAGCGCCGCTTCGAGGATATCGACCAGGAGGACGTGCGCCAGATTCCCGACGGTAACGATACGCCCGAGACCTCGCTCGACCGCAGCGACACCAGCGCCATCCTGCGCGCCTGCGTGCAGAAGCTGTCGCCCGCCCATCGCGAGATCATCAACCTCATCTACTACCACGAGAAGTCGGTGGAGGAGGTTGGGCAGATCATCGGCATTCCCCAGAGCACGGTGAAGACGCGGATGTTCTACGCCCGCAAGCAATTGGCCGAATTGCTTAAAGGCTGCGGCGTCGAGCGCTTCGCCGCCTGAAGCCCAGGTATTTCAATGGGATAGGACCTCAAATTTGGTCCTGTCCAGGACACGGAAGTGTTACCGCCCGCGAAACAATTGAAACAAAGCACAACATCAGGCGGAAAAACTTCCCCCCTATAAAGCTCACATACGGTTTTGCTTAAACCTCCCAAGGACCTCCAACGACCCGGACGGGATGCCCCCCTCCGGGTCGTTTTGTGTTTGGGGGCCGTGACGTGGGCATTGCGAGCCCCGCTGGGTCCTCCACCGTCATGGCCTAAAGGTAGATGCCGCCCGTCACGAAGGCGTGACGCCGCGTAACGACTGCCCCGCCGCAGCCGAACTGCCCTCGTGACCTCCCCCGCGAGTGCGCCATGCTCGAGCTACTCTTCGCTTTCCTTGCCGGCATTCTCACCATCGCCGCGCCGTGCACGCTGCCGATGCTGCCGATCCTGTTTGGCGCCTCGATCGGGCGCGCCGGGCATTGGCGTCCCGCGATGATCGCGCTCGGCTTCGTCGTCTCTTTCTCGGCCGTCGCGCTGCTGCTCGGCGCGCTGACGCGGCTGTTCGATTTCGATCCGAGCGTGCTGCGCGAGGCCGCCTCGATCCTGCTGCTCGGCTTCGGCCTGTTGATGCTGTGGCCGGCGCCATTCGAATGGCTGTCGAGCCGGCTCAATGGCTGGCTCGATCTCGGCAGCGCAGGCGGCGCGCAGCGCGAGGGCGCGCTCGGCGGGCTGATCCTCGGCACCACGCTCGGTCTGGTCTGGACGCCCTGCGCAGGGCCGGTGCTCGGCTCGATCCTGACGCTGGTTGCGACGTCGAAGAATCTCGGCTGGGCCGGCACGCTGCTGATCGTCTACGCCATTGGCGCGGCGATCCCGATGCTGGCGATCGCTTATGGCGGACAGGCCGCGACCATGCGCGTGCGCAGCCTCGCGCGGATCACCCCGCGCCTTCAGCAGGGCTTTGGCATCGTCGTGATCGGTTTCGCGGTCGCCGCCTATTTCCAATACGACACGCTGATCGTGGCGTGGCTCACCGGCTTCTACCCGACCGGCCAGATCGGCCTGTGACCATCCAAGATTTCACCTGGAGAACGCTTCCATGACTTTCAAACTGCTCGCTGTGACCGCCGCCTTGATCGGCATGGCCGTAACAGGCGCCGTCATCCCCGGCCTCTGCGGCGAGGCTGCGCGCGCAACGCCGATCACCGTCGCCGCAGCAAGCCAGCAGGCCGCGCCGGACTTCACCGGCATAAACACTTGGTTCAACTCCAAGCCGCTCAGCCTCGCCGAGCTCCGCGGCAAGGTCGTGCTGGTCGACTTCTGGACCTATGGCTGCGTCAACTGCGTCAACACGCTGCCGCACGTCACCGAGCTCTATGCCAAATACCGGGACAAGGGGCTCGTCGTGGTCGGCGTGCACACGCCGGAATTCCCGTTCGAGCGCTCGGCTTCCAACGTACAAGCCGCGCTGAAGCGTCACGGCATCACCTATCCGGTGGCGCAGGACAATGATTCCAAGACCTGGAACGCCTACCGCAACCAATATTGGCCGGCACAGTACATCATCGACCAGAGCGGCAAGATCGTGTTCCAGCACGCTGGCGAAGGGGCTTACGACCAGATCGACCGCACCGTGGCAAAGCTGCTCAACGCCGGCAGCTGATGCCGCACGGGCATCGCGCGGCGGGGTTCAGTTGCCGGCCTTGTTGCTTGACTCCGCGGACCCGTCCGTGGAGTTTCGCGAGCGACGGAATCAGCCGCCCGCAATGGACGCGAACACCAGCACAGATATTCGCCTTCGTGAAGGCGCTTCGATCGCGCAGCGGCTGGTGATGTCCGCCTTTGCGGCGGCCGTTGCGCTGTGCTTCACGCCCGGCCTGTTCACGCACGACACGCTGGAGATCATCATCTCCGTGGTTGCGCTGCTCGTCGGCGCGGGATTCGTCGTCGGCATCATGATGGCGCCGGCCGTGGTGTGGATCATCACGGCGAACGAGATCCTGATCGGGCGGCAGAGTCCGTTCGGCAAGCTCCGCACGCGGGTCGTCGGAAAAGACGACATCACGGCGTTACAGGTTCCGGGCAGCAAGCGGGTCAAGGCGCGCTTCCAACTCGTGTTCACGCTGGCTTCGGGAGAGCGCTTGACGTCTCCACCGATCTCGGACGTCACCCATGTTCGCGACACCGTGGCGCGGATCGCGGCGCAGTTCGAGGTTCCCAATGTCGAGGAGCCCGTCAATCCGCTCGACGCCAGCAATCCCGAGATGCATCTCGGCGAGCCGCTTCGAGGCGTTTTCCGCGCGGGACATCAGGATCGTGTCGCTGATCGCCGTCGCGCTGTTCGCCCTGCCCTACGCCTACAAGCTGTGGCGCGGATGGCCGCCCAGCCATGTCGACATCCTGCTACTGCCGCTCGGCGCGCTCGCCGCGTTCGCGGTCTACAGATATGCCAACCTCCTGACCGGTGCGTTCTGGATCATCCGGCAAGGCGATATACGCGTCGAGCGGCTGTGGGGCGACGGCACCCCGCGCGCCGATCATATCGAGGGCCCCGACGTGAAGACGATCACCGTCGAGCGCCGCGGCCGCTCCGAGGATGAACATTGCATCGTCACGATCCGTTTGCGCTCGGGGCGAAGGTTTCGCAGTCCCCGAATCGGCTCGCGGATCGAGGCCCGCGCGGTGGCGACGGAGATCGTGCGGCGGCTGGGAATCGCGCCGGAGAACAACAAGATCTGACTGGATTCCATTGCCAATTCTCGAGGTTGATGTCACCGCGCGTTCGGTCTGAGCCTCTCCCGCTTGCGGGAGAGGTCGCCGCGCAGCGGCGGGTGAGGGTTCTCTCCACGTCGGGAGTGTCCCATTGCGGAAGCACCCTCTCCCCCTGCCCTCCCCCGCGAGCGGGGGAGGGAGTGCACTGTCCCCGCGGTTGCCATCTATGCTTTTCGCGCCATCCCCTGATTGTGGCATTGCCGGGCACGGTCAAGAAACCGTAGGTATTCTCGTGACATATCGGGGCGGCGCGCCATCAACTTGCCATGAACTTGCCCCTCAGGTTTGATGCTTATGAATGATTTGCGCTGTGGCAGCGGGGAGAGCTTCACATGACCGATTTTCGTCGCCTGACAGGGATGTTCATGGCTGCAGTGGGGCTCATCCTGTCCGCACCGCAAAGCTTCGCCCAGCAGCCCGACCGCGGCGACGAGCCGGGCCTGATCGCGGATGACGGCTACCAGCTCGATCCGGAATGGCAGAAGCAGGTGGTCTACTTCCGCACCACCGAGCCGCCGGGCACGATCATCGTCTCGACCGCCGAGCGTCACCTCTATCTGGTGCAGCCCGGCGGGCGCGCGATCCGCTACGGCATCGGCGTCGGCCGCGACGGCTTTCAGTGGCAGGGGCTGGTGACCATCACCAACAAGAAGGAGTGGCCGGACTGGACGCCGCCGCCGGAGATGATCCAGCGCCAGCCCTATCTGCCGCGCTTCATGGCCGGCGGGCCCGGCAATCCCTTGGGGGCCCGCGCCATGTATCTCGGCACCACCGTCTACCGCATCCACGGCACCAACCGCCCCGACACGATCGGCACCAAGGTGTCGTCGGGCTGCTTCCGCCTCGTCAACAACGACGTCGCCGATCTCTACGACCGCGTCCCTGTCGGCACCAAGGTGGTCATCCGGCAGAAGCCGGAGCTCTGAGAGACACCATTCGAGCATGATCTCTTCGGACGACCGCGTCGCGCCTTGCCGGCGCGGCTTGTCCGGATCGGGATCACGCTCTCCCGCCCTCGCCTAATTCCGTTTCCCGATTTTTCGAGAGAACAACATGATGCGCACTTTTCGTGGCGGCCTGCTGATCGGGCTCGCGGTCGCCGTGCTGGTCGCCGTCCTGGCCATCATCTATGAATTCTACGACACCCGCACGCTGAAGCGCACCGTGCGCCGCGGCGAGGTGCTGTGCGGCGTCAACAAGGGCCTGCCGGGCTTCTCGATCCCCGACGACAAGGGCAACTGGACCGGCTTCGACGTCGATTTCTGCCGCGCGGTCGCCGCCGCGATCTTCAACGATCCGGGCAAGGCGAAGTTCGTTCCGCTCGACGCCAACGAGCGCTTCAAGGAATTGCAGAGCCGCAAGGTGGACATCCTCTCGCGCAACACGACCTGGAGCATGGCGCGCGAGCTCGACTACGACCTGTATTTTCCGGCGGTGGCCTATTACGACGGCGTCGGCTTCATGGTGCCGCGCACGCGCAACAAGGAGACCTCGCTGGACCTGACGGATAGCAAGGTCTGCGTGCAGAACGGAACAACGACGACACTCAACGTCGCCGATTACTTCCGCGTCAACAACATGAAGTATGAAGAGGTGAAGTTCGACAAGCTCGACGACGTCGTGAAAGCCTACGACACCGGCAGGTGCGACACCTTCTCCGCCGACGTATCCCAGCTTTATGCCCTCAGGTTGAACCTGTCCAAGCCCGGCGACCACATGATCCTGCCGGACATGATCTCCAAGGAGCCGCTCGCCCCCGTCGTGCGCCAGCGCGACGACGACTGGATGATGATCGTGAAGTGGACGCTATATGCCATGATCAACGCCGAGGAGCTGGGGGTGACCTCGGAGAACATCGACGAGGCCTTGAAGTCGAAGAAGCCGGAAGTGATGCGCCTCGTCGGCACCGACGGCCGTTACGGGGAACAGCTCGGCCTCACCAAGGACTGGGCCGCCCGCATCATCCGCCACGTCGGCAATTACGGCGAGATGTACGACCGCAACATCGGCGAGAAGTCCAAGCTGAAGATCCCGCGCGGCATGAACCAGCTGTGGAACGCCGGCGGCGTGCAGTACGCGCCGCCGATGCGGTAGGGGACGGTCTCTCCGCCGTCATTGCGAGGAGCGCAGCGACGAACCAATCCAGACTCAGACTCGTCTTCGCGGAAAGATCTCGGATTGCTTCGCTGCGCTCGCAATGACGAGATTGGGGCAGGCGCTCTCTACAATCTCAACTGTCATCGCCCGGCTTGACCGGGCGATCCAGTATTCCAGAGACGGTCGTGATCAATCGAGAGCGTCGTAGGGTGGGTTAGCTCTGCAGATGCACGAAGTGCATCTGCACGGCGTAACCCACCATGCATCCGCGTATGCCGAACGAAGTTGGTGGGTTACGCTTCGCTAACCCACCCTACGAGAGCCCCTCAATACCCCCGCGCCCGCGCCAGCTGCTCGGTGTGGTAATTCGCATCGCCGAACAATTCCTCGCACACCCTTGCGCGCTTCATGAAGAAGCCGATGTCGAACTGGTCGGTCATGCCCATGCCGCCATGCATCTGCACGCCTTCCTGCACCGCGCGCGTGGCGGTGGTGCCGGCGCGCGCTTTCGCCACTGCGACGCTTGATGCGGCCTTGGCGACGTCGGCGTCCAGCGCCTGCAGCGCCTTCATGGTGGCGGCGCGGGTGATCTCGATGTCGACATAGAGCTCGGCGGCGCGGTGCTGCAGGGCCTGGAATTCGCCGATCAGCCTGCCGAACTGCTTCCTGTTCTTGAGGTACTCGA
Source organism: Bradyrhizobium dasycarpum (assembly GCF_042019905.1). Classification (NCBI taxonomy): domain Bacteria; kingdom Pseudomonadati; phylum Pseudomonadota; class Alphaproteobacteria; order Hyphomicrobiales; family Nitrobacteraceae; genus Bradyrhizobium; species Bradyrhizobium dasycarpum. The sequence goes on along the minus strand of NZ_CP169574.1, from coordinate 5,354,731 downwards.
CGGTGCGGCCGAAGACTTCGTCGCTGAGGCCGACCATCTCGGCGGCGACCGCGCCGCGGCCGATGTCGAGCACGCCGTCGAGCAGAGCGGCGCCCTGATCGATCTCGCCGAGCACGCCGTCGGCATTGACTTCGACATTGGCAAGCTCGATCCGCGCGGCATTGTGGGCGTCGACCATGATGGTGCGCTCGATCGCAACGCCCTTGGCCTTGGGGTTGACCAGGAACAGCGTCAGGCCGTCACGCTCGCCGGCCGAGCCCGCGGTGCGGGCGGCGACGATGACGAGATCGGCGACGTGACCGTCGACCACAAGCGCCTTGGCACCGGAGAGCCTGAAGCCGTTGCCGGCACGCACGGCCTGCAGGCTGGTCTGCAGCGGACGATGCTTGGCGCCCTCGTCGATCGCCAGCGTCGCGAGCAGCGAGCCGCTCGCGATCTTCGGCAGGTAGTCCGATTTCTGCGCGGCATTGCCGCCGCGGTTCAGCGCCGAGGCCGCAACCACTGAAGTGGCGAGGAAGGGCGACGGCATTAGGGTGCGGCCGATTTCCTCCATCACGATTCCGGCTTCCATGAAGCCAAGCCCGCTGCCGCCGAATTCCTCCGGCACCAGGAGGCCGGCAAAACCCATCTCGGCGAAGGAATGCCAAAGCTCCTTGGAGAAGCCGGTCGGGTCCTTGCTGTCGCGCAGATGCCGCAGGTGCGACACCGGCGCCTTGTCGCTGATCAGCCCGCGCGCGGAGTCGCGGAGCATGGATTGTTCTTCGGTGAGGACGAGGGCCATGGCTTAAGTCTCTAACGTCTGGCGGAATGCATGTTTGTTGCTGTCATTCCGGGGCACGCGAAGCGTGAACCCGGAATCTCGAGGTTCCGGTTCGCGCTTCGCGCGCCCCGGAACGACGGTGAGCTACGCCCCCGGCAGATCCAGGATGCGCTTGGCGACGATGCCGAGCATGACCTCGGAGGTGCCGCCCTCGATCGAATTCGCCTTGGTGCGCAGCCAGGCGCGCGGACGGGCGCCCTGCCTGGAGCGCTCGCTCTCCCATTCCAGCGCGTCGACGCCGCCCGCCGACATCAGGATCTCGTGGCGGCGCTTGTTGAGCTCGGTGCCGTAATATTTCATCGCCGACGAGAACGCCGGATGCGCCTGCCCCGCCTTGGCGAGATCGACGGCGCGCTCGGCGCAGGCCGCAAGCGCGGCCTCATCGACGTCGAACGTCGCGATCCTGCCGCGCAGCATGGCATCGTCGAGCCGCCCCAGCGCATCGGTGCCGACGGAATCGGCCGCGATCTGGCCGAGCGGACGGCCGACGCCGCGCTCGCCCATCCCCGAGATCATCGCACGCTCGTGCTGCAGCAGATATTTCGCGACGTCCCAGCCGCGGTTGATCTGCCCGACCACGTGCGATTTCGGCACCCGGACGCCGTCGAAGAAGGTCTCGCAGAACGGCGAATAGCCGGAGATCAGGAGGATCGGCTTGGTCGAGACGCCCTTCGAGGTCATGTCGAACAGGATGAAGCTGATGCCGTCGTGCTTCTTCGCCGCGGGATCGGTGCGGACCAGGCAGAAGATCCAGTCGGCGTAATTGGCGTAGGAGGTCCAGATCTTCTGGCCGGTGATGATGAAATCGTCACCGTCGCTCTCGGCGCGGGTCTGGAGCGAAGCGAGATCGGACCCGGCGTTCGGCTCGGAATAGCCCTGGCACCAGCGGATCTCGCCCGCCGCGATCTTCGGCAGATGCTCCTTCTTCTGGGCCTCGTTGCCGTACTTCAAGAGCGCCGGCCCCAGCATCCAGATGCCGAAGCTCGACAGCGGCGGCCGCGCGCCGATCCGCGCCATCTCTGCGCGAAGCACCTTGTGCTCGGCCGCGCTGAGGCCGCCGCCGCCATATTCCTTCGGCCAGTCCGGCACGGTCCAGCCCTTGTCGCGCATGCGCTCGAACCAGATGCGTTGCGGCTCGGACGAGAACTTCGCGTTGCGGCCGCCCCAGAACACGTCGGCGTCCGACGTCGCGGGCTTGCGCATCTCCGGAGGACAATTGGCTTCCAGCCAGGCGCGCGTCTCGGCGCGGAATGCTTCGAGCTCGGCGGTCTCAGTGTCGCTCATGGTCGTTTCCATCAATCGTAGTCGACTTGTTGGCGAGGACTCTGGGCCAAGCTCCCGTGGAATTCAACCACTTCCGCGCGCCGCATTCCGCTATAGTCCGCGGCGAGGACGGTGGTTGAAAACAAAGAGGAAACGACGATGCGCCTGAAGCTTCTTTCGCCTGGCGAAATGAACGAGAGCCAGCGGCAGACCTATGATGAGTCGATTGCCGGCAAGCGCGGCAAGCCGCCGGCGCCGATGATGGCCTGGCTCAACAGCCCGGAGATGGCGCGCCACGCCACGCGGCTCGGCGAGGTGCTGCGCTTCGACACGATCTTCCCGGCAAAGCTCTCGGAGATCGCGATCCTGGTGACGGCGCGGCACTGGACCGCGCATTACGAATGGTACGCACACAAGCGGCTCGCGCTCGCCGGCGGCATGGACCCTGACGTCATCGACGCCATCCGCGACCGCCGCACGCCCGCGTTCGACGATCCCAAGGCCAAGATGATCTACGATCTCGCGAAATCGCTGCATGAAGGCCACGGCGTCGAGAAGGGCCTCTACGACGCGGCAGTCAAGCTGCTCGGCGAGCGCGGCGTGGTCGAGGTGATCGGCCTGTGCGGCTATTACACGATGGTGTCGATGACGCTGAACACGTTCGAGTTCGAGCTGCCCGAGGGCGAGGTTAAGGAGCTCGCCTAGTTGCCGATCCTGATGCGCAATTGCGCATCGGGAAACGCTGAGTTTCGGGATCGGCCGTAGCGCCGCCCCGGGGCGCGCCTTAGGTGTGTGTTTTGAAGGGAGCATCCACATGTCGCAGACTGAGCCCATCGCCCCCGGCACCAGGATCGGCCACGTTCACCTCAAGGTCGCCGACCTCGATCGCGCGCTCGGTTTCTATTGCGGCGTGCTCGGCTTCGAGCTGATGCAGCGGATGGGCTCGGGCGCGGCCTTCATCTCGGCCGGCGGCTATCATCACCATCTCGGGCTCAACACCTGGGAAAGCAAGGGCGGGTCACCGCCGCCGCCGGGCTCGACGGGCCTCTATCACACCGCAATCCTCTATCCGACGCGACCGGCGCTGGCGGACGCGCTGCATCGTGTGCTCGCGGCCGGGATTGTGCTGGATGGGGCCAGCGATCACGGCGTCAGCGAGGCGCTGTATCTGCGCGATCCCGACCAGAATGGCGTGGAGCTGTATTGGGATAAGCCGAGAGAGCAATGGCCGTTCAGCCCGGATGGGAAGCTCGCGATGTTCACGAAGCGGCTGAATGTCGAGGCGTTGCTGAAGCAGCGGGAAGCGTGAACTCCGATCTCTCGCCGTCATTGCGAGCGTAGCGAAGCAATCTAGTCTTTCTGCGGAGGCCGTCTGGATTGCGTCATCGCAAGAGCTCCTCGCAATGACTGAGCATGTTGAGGCGACGTCACGCCTTTACGGGTGCCGTAGGGTGGACAAGTCGGAGCGTGCCCACGAACCCTTGTGAGTCATTGAGAAATCGTGGGCACGGCGCATTGCGCCTTTGCCCACCCTTACGAGGGCTTTGTCCGCGGCTTGCCACGCACCATGATCAGCGCCGCGGCGACAACCTCCAGCGCAAGGCACAGATAAAACGGCAATGAATAGCCGCCGGACCAATCGCGCAAGGCCCCGACGACGCCAGGGCCGAACGCGTAGGTAACCTGGTTGATCGCGGTATTCAGGCTGATCAGCACGCCGAACGCGGCACTGTCGAACTCCTGCTGCACGATCAGCGACGGCAGCGTGATGAGGTTGCCGACGGAGAAACCGAACAAGGCGCAGGCCGCGATCAGCACATAATCGTCGTGCAGGTTGATGACGACGAGGAGCGCCGCGGCCTGGCTGAGGAACGACAGCGCCGAGGCGAGGCGCTGGTTGAGACGGTCGATCACCAGCGAGAACAGCACGCGGCCGACCACCGCCATCGCGGTCAGCACCGCGACCGCGACGGCGGCGCGCTCGCGGCCGATCAGGGGATCGAGGAACGAGATCAGGTGCACGATGAAGCCGACCTGCGCGAACAGCACCAGGGCGAATGCAATGGTCCCCGTCAGGAAGCCGACGTCACGCAGCGCCCAGGCGCGGATCTGCGTCGATGATCGCGGCCTGGAATTCGCCGCCGCATGCCGGCGGTGGTGATCGGGCGGCCGGCCGACGAGAACCAGGATCACCGGCAGCAGCAGCACCAGCATGGCCCCGGCGGCGATGTACATCGCGCTGGCGAAACCGACATGGCCGATCAACATGACCAGCAGCGGCACGCCGGCAATGCCGCCGAAGCTGGCGCCGTTGAGCGCGAGGCTGATCGCCATGCCGCGCTTGTGGTCGAACCACAGGCTGATCGTGTTGGTGATCATGGCAAGGCTGGTGCCGGCCCAGCCGAAGGCGAGCACGGCGTTGGCGAGATAAAGCTGCCAGGGCTCGCGCACCGCGCCGATCGCGACGCCAGCTGCCGCCATCGCCAGCGTGCCGGCGATGAGGCTGCGCCGCGGACCATATTTGCGCACGGCTTCGCCGACGAACACGACGAGCAGCGCGCCGAACAGATAGAAGAACGTGGTGCCGGAGGAGATCAGCGTGGTCGGCCAGCCCCGCGCGCGCTGCAGCTCGGCGACATAGACGCTCTGGCCGTAGAAACCGAGCCCCCAGCCGAAGGTCGCGAGCAGGAAGCAGACCGCGACGATGCGCCAGCCTTCGTAACGGAGCGAGGATTCGTCCAGGGTGGCGGGCCTTGATGTGTCCACTCGTTCTTCTCGTTGTCGCCTCTTCCGTCATTCCGGGGCGCCCGAAGGGCGAACCCGGAATCTCGAGATTCCGGGTTCGATGCTGCGCATCGCCCCGGAATGACGGCAAGAACTGAAACACGCTCCGGGCAGGGACAAACCCGGCCATGCCTACATCTAGACGACCCTCACTCGAAAATCACTTCGACGGCGGTCGAAGCGTCAACGTTGCTGACAGCCTCCTGCCAACCTAGACCGCGTCCGGAAACTCGCCCATGGCCGCGTCCAGCCGCGCCTTGCGACGACGGGCCCAGGAGACGAGCGAGAGCACGATGAGGCCGAGCACGACCGGCGGAAACACCACGAGGTTCACCGCCGACCAGCCGTAATTGGCGAGCAGCTGCCCGGAGGCGAACGAGCCGAGCGCCATCATGCCGAATACCAGGAAGTCGTTGAAGGCCTGCACCTTGTTGCGCTCCTGCGGGCGGTGCGTCTCCAGCACCAGTGCCGAGGCGCCGATGAAGGAGAAATTCCAGCCCACGCCGAGCACGACGAGCGTGGCCCAGAAATGCATGGCCGTGAGGCCCGAAAGGCCGATACCGGCAGCGCCCGCTTCCAGCAGCAGGCCGACGGCCACGATCTTCGGGGCGCCGAAGCGGGCGATCAGCGCGCCCGTGAAGAAGCTCGGCCCGTACATGGCGACGATGTGCCATTGAATGCCGAAATTGGAATCGGACACGGACAGGCCGCACATCTGCATGGCAAGCGGCGCCGAGGTCATCACCAGGTTCATCATGGGATAGGAGATCACGCCGCACAGCGCCGCCGCGATGAAGCGCGGCTGAGTCACGATGGTGAGCAGCGGCCGGCCGCCGTGCAGGTCGGCCGGCGCGGGCTTCGGAATGTCGACGCCGGCGACGATGCCCATCGCGATCAGCGCCACGGCCGCCTGCACCAGGAAGCTGAAGGCGAACAGATAGGGCTGCCAAACGTCCATGGTCCATTGCACGAGCTGCGGACCGAGCACGCCGGCGAACACGCCGCCCGCCATCACCCAGGACAGCGCCTTGGGCCGGTAGGCCGCGCTGGCGCCATCGGCCGCGGCGAAGCGATAGGATTGTGCGACGGAGCCGTAGAGGCCGCCGAGGAAGGTCGCGACGCAGAACAGCACGAACGAGCCGCGCAGAATCGCGAACGAGCCGAGCAGCCCGGTCAGCGTGCCGAGGCCCGTGCCGATAACGAAGGCGACGCGGCGGCCGAAACGGCGCGAGATCGCGCCGGTCGGCAGCGTGCCGGCAGCGAGCCCGAGCACGTACATCGACAGCGGCACGGTCGCGAGCGACATGTCGGGCGCGAGGGTGGCGCCGACGATCGAGCCGGTGGCAAAGATCACGGCCGAGTTGGCACCGGTCAGCGCCTGGGCTGCGGCGAGGCGCACCACATTGGCGCGCGCGCGGGCGTCGTCGGCGATCTCGTGGGCTGCAGTCACGTCAAGCATCGGCTTTTCCGCCCCAATGGGCTTTCAAGGGGCTCTCGGGGCTCTGTTGATTCCCGGCACTATGGAGGGACGCAGGAGGGCGGGCAACCGGCGCAAACGGGCGCAGGCCATGCCTCTGACGCAATCGGTGCAATGATAGCGGCTCGCGCCCTTGACGGCTTGCGCTCGATCAAATCTGATCCGCCGCGATTTTCCCGGGAGTTTCCTTCATGTCCGTCGACGACAGGCCCACGCTTCAAGCTCCCGACGACGATCCCTTCCTGTGGTTGGAGGAGATCGAAGGCAAGCAGGCGCTCGATTTCGTCGAGCGGCAGAATCAGCTGACGCTGCAGGCGTTCGGCGGCAAGGCCTACGAGCACGACCGCGACGTCCTGGCTGCGATCTACGACCGGCCCGACAACATTCCCTATGTCACCCGGCGCGGCTCCGATCTGCACAATCTCTGGAAGGATGCCGCCAACCCGCGCGGCCTGTGGCGGCGGACCACGCTTGCGGAGTTTCGCAAGACGACGCCTGCGTGGGAGACCATGCTGGATATCGACAAGCTCGCCGCGCGCGACGGCGAGGACTGGCTGCTCAGCGGGATCGCGACCATGCCGGGAAGCTCGCGCGCGGTCCTGAGCCTGTCGCGCGGCGGCAGCGACGCCGTGACGTTGCGGGAATTCGACATGGCGACGAAGAGCTTCGTGACGGATGGCTTTACGCTGCCGGAGGCGAAGGGCGGCCTCGACTGGCTCGATGCCGATACGCTGCTGCTGTCGAGCGCGCGTGGCGGGGGCATGGCCACGAGCTCGGGCTATGCACGAACGGTCCGGCTGTGGCGGCGCGGCCAGCCCGTCGATCAAGCCGAGGTGATCATCGAGACCATTGCCGAGCACATGATGATCCATGGCATGGTCGACGACACCGGCCCTGAGCCGCGGGTCTGGATCGTCGACCAGATCGACTTCTTCAATCATGCGATCTGGCTGCGCGACGCAGCCGGCAGCATGACGAAGCTCGATCTGCCCACCGGCATCTGGCTGCAGGCGCATGGCGACTGGTTCGCGATGAAGCTGCGCAAGGACTGGACGGCCGGGGGCCGGACCTACGCCACCGACACCGTGCTCGGCATCTCGCTCTCGGCGTTCCTCGCCGGCAGCCGCGATTTCGCGGTGCTGTTCGAGCCGGCGCCGCGGCGCGCGCTGCAGGGCCTGTTCTGGGCGGCGGGCAGGCTTGTGCTGTCGATCCTCGACGAGCTGCGTCCACGCTTCGAGATCTGCACGCCGTCCGCGACCGGCTGGAGCCGCGAAACGCTTGCCGGCCTGCCTGAGATCGGCGTCGTCGACGTCTGGCCGCTCGATCGTCACCCATCCGAGAGCAATGGCGATCTGCTCGCCAACGTGCAGGATCCGCTCACGCCGCCGTCGCTGCTGTTGCTCGAACGCGGCGTCGCCAGCCCGATCGTGCTGAAGCAGGCGCCGAAGACCTTCACCGCCGACGGTCTTGTGGTGACGCAGCACGAGGCGGTCTCGATCGACGGCGAGCGCATTCCCTATGTGCAGACCGGCCCCGCCCAAGAGACCGGCGATGCACCGGTCTATATGAGTGCCTATGGCGGCTTCGGACTTGCGGTGAAGCCTTATTACAATGCCTCGCTCGGCAAGCTGTGGCTGGAGCGCGGCGGCACGACGGTGCAGGCGAATTTGCGCGGCGGCGGCGAGTTCGGCACGCGCTGGCACGATGCCGGGCGGCTCGCGGGCAAGAAGCTGTCGCACGACGATTTCGCGGCGGTCGCGGTCGATCTCGTGCGCCGCGGCGTGACGAGCGCGAAGCGCATCGCCGCGCAGGGCGGCTCGAACGGCGGCATCCTCATCACCAACATGCTGGTGCGCTATCCCGAGCGCTTCGGTGCGCTGTTCTGCACCATCCCGCTGATCGACATGCGCCGCTACACCAAGCTGCTCGCGGGCGCGAGCTGGATCGCGGAATATGGCGACCCCGACAAGGCCGAGGAATGGGACTGGCTGAGGACCTACTCGGCCTACCACAACGTGAGGGCCGGTCAGCCCTATCCGCCGATCCTGATTGCCACCACGCGACGCGACGACCGCGTCCATCCCGGCCACGCGCGCAAGATGGCGGCGAAGCTGCAGGCGATGGGCTACGAGGCCTGGTTCTACGAGCCGGCAGCCGGCGGTCACGGCTACGGCAAGGACAACAAGGAGCGCGCGGGATTCGAGGCGCTTGGCTTCCGATTCTTGAAGGAGAAGATCGGGTGGCGGGACGGCGAGGGCTGATTGCCGCTTGATGGGTAAACGCGAGCGTCGCGGGTGGTGCACCTCTCCCGCTTGCGGAAGAGGCCGACGTGCGCCGGAGCGATCCGAAGCATCGTCCCGCGCACGGCGGGTGAGGGCTTTCTGCTCTGGGGGACTGTCCCGTTGCGGAGACACCCTCTCCCCAACCCTCCGCCGCAAGGGCTATCGCATATGGCGCTTTGCGAGACCTGAGCGCGCGCCTCGTCCTTCGAGACGACCGCTTTCGCGGTCTCCTCAGGATGAGGCTAAGCAGCATTGGTGCTCGTTGAAATTGGTGCCGCGCACCTGGTCCTCATCCTGAGGGCCCGCCAACGGCGGGCGTCTCGCAGGATGGCCAGAGGCGAGATCGCTCCCATATGCGATTGCCCTGCCCCGGAGGGGGAGGGAGCGCACTGCCTGCGTAGCTACCGTGCAAACACCAGCGTCAGATTGTTCGCGGGCATGTCGATGGAATCGACGAGGCGAAGGCCCACGGCGGTCGCGAGGGTCTCGACATCGCCGATGTCGCGCACGCCCCATTCGGGATTGCCTTCGCGCAAGGAGGTGTCGAACACCGCATTGCTGAGCGCGGTGTGCTTGCCGTCGCGCTTGAAGGGGCCGTAGAGGAACAGCTTGCCGTCGGCGCGCAGATAGCGGCCGGCGCCGGCGAACAGGCCCTCAGCCACGGCCCAGGGCGCGATGTGGATGACATTGGCGCAGAACACGGCGGCGAGGCTCGTCGGCGCCAGCCCGCTCTTCATCTCGGGACACCAGTCGGGATCGGTGAGATCGATCCGCAGCGGTGAGCGGACGTTTGGCAGGCCGGCATAGACGCGCCAGGCCTCGATGCTCCTGAGATGGCGCTGATTGAGGTCGCTCGGCCACCAGATCAGGCCGGGCGTGTGGCGCGCGAAATGGACCACGTGCTGGCCGGTTCCGCTGCCGAGCTCGACCACGTTGCCGGTCACCCCGGTGAGGTGCTGTTCCAGCGCCGCCCAGATCGGCACGTGATTGCGATGGAACGCCGGCGCGTCGAGCCGCCCATCCGGCTCGACCCGTCCACCATCCCTGCCAAACTCGACGACATATTCAGCCAAGCGAGATCCCCAAAATATGCGAACAGAAAAAGGAAAGGCCCGAGGGCCAAACGCCCTAGAATAATTTGCTAGTGCCGCCCTATTGGATGAACGAACTATCTCATGGGTTGCAATGCGGAGGATATTAACTCCATTTTGCCGTGTGCATAGTCTTGATTGTCAGGCGATGCCCTTTGTGCTTTGGAACGCACTATATATTTCCACAAATGAGATCATCGACATAACGCTCGGGACGATGCCTTGACCGCTTTTCCCTGCAAGCCTGCCATCCTAGTGGCGCTGGTCCTCTGCGCCGGTACGGCTGCGGCATGGGCGCAATCCAGTGTGGCCGACGGCCAAAAGCTCGCGTTCGACCGCGGCAAGGGCAATTGCCTGACCTGCCACGTCATCAAAGGCGGCGACCTGCCGGGAACGATCGGTCCGGAGCTGAAGGACCTCAAGGCCAAGTATCCCGATCGCAACGAGCTGACCGCGATCATCTTCGACGAGACCAAGCGCAATCCGCAGACCATGATGCCGCCGTTCGGCCGCAACCGGATTTTGACCGAGCAGGAGATCAGCGCGATCGTTGATTTCCTGCAGACCCTGTAACGGCCGGCTGCCAGGAGACCAGAGATGACCATGACCACCGGCCCCCTTGCGACACGGCGCCTGATCCTTCAGGGCGCGGCCTCCGTCGCACTGCTCGGCCTTGGCAATCTGCCGTTCGCCGCCGCGCGCCGCGGCCAACGACAAATATCCGGAGGAGGCCTTCAAGCAGAAGCACGAGGCCGACGCGATCAAGGCGCTCTACGGCAAGACCGCCGAGCCCTCGGACAAGGTCAAGCTGGATGCGCCCGAGATCGCCGAGAACGGCGGCGTCGTGCCGGTCTCGGTGGCGACGACGCTCGACAAGGTGAGCTCGATCTCGTTCCTGGTGGCCGAGAACCCGTACGCGCTCGCGGCGTCCTACAAGATCGCCGAGGGCACGATTCCGGCCGTCGCCAACCGGCTGAAGATGGCCAAGACCACAAAATGGTCGCCATCGTCGAGGCCGACGGCAAGCTCTACAGCGCGACCAAGGAAGTGAAGGTCACCGTCGGCGGCTGCGGCGGCTAGGAGGATCGGTCCGATGGCATCAAGCATTCGCGTGCGCGCAACATCCAACGGCGACATCACCGAGGTGCAGGCGCTGATCCAGCATCCCATGGATACCGGCCTGGTGAAGGATCCCAAGGGCGAGCTGATCCCCGCGCACTTCATCCAGCAGCTGAAATTCGAATGGAACGGCAAGGACGTCTTCGTCGCCGATTGGGGCACCGCGGTCTCCAAGGACCCCTATGTGAAGTTCAGCTTCAAGGGCGCCAAAAAGGGCGACGAGCTCAAGATCTCCTGGACCGACAACAAGGGTGGCTCGGATACGACCACCGTGAAGATCGCGTGATGAAGACCCGGTCCGCCCTGCTGCTTGGCTCGCTCGGCGCCGCGCTCGTTGCGTTCGCCCTCACCTCTCCGCGCGTCGTCGCAGCCGACAAGGTCGATCCCGTGGCCGACGCCAAGGCGTTCCAGAACTTCTTCTTCCAGAAGTTTCCTGACGTGAAGCACGAGGACTTCGTCAACGGCCCGTACTCCATGAACGCCGATTTAAAGCGGCAGTGGCAGGAGAAGGAGGAATTTCCGCCCTACGAGTTCGCACTTGAGGCCGGCAAGGAGATGTTTGCGACGCCGTTCAAGAACGGCAAGACCTATGCCGACTGCTTTCCGAACGGCGGTATCGGCGTCCGCCAGAACTATCCCTATTTCGACACGAAGGAAGGCAAGGTCATCACGCTGGAGCTCGCGCTCAACCGCTGCCGCGAGGCCAATGGGGAAGCGCCCTATTCCTACGTCAAGGACGAGATGGCCTCACTGACCGCGTACATGGCCTACACCTCGCGCGGCAAGCCGATGGACATCAAGATCCCCGACGATCCGCGCGCGCTCGCAGCCTTCGAGAACGGCAAGCGCTATTTCTACACCCGCCGCGGCCAGATGAACTTCTCCTGCGCCAGCTGCCATGTACAGAGCCCGGGCGAGCGCATCCGCGCCGAGATCCTGGCGCCGGCGCTCGGCATCGTGAACGCGATGCCAATCTACCGCTCCGAATGGAGCGGCATGGGCACGACCAGCCGCCGCTTCGTCACCTGCAACAGCCAGACCCGCGCAGTTCCGCTGGAGCCGCAGGCGGATGAATACCGCGACGTCGAATATTTCCTGTCCTACGTCGCCAACGGCCTGCCGATATCGGGCCCGGGAGCGCGGCCATGAAGCGGACACTTGCTCTCGCCATGCTGCTCGCGCTCGACCTCACCGCCACGGCGCGCGCGGCGAGCGAAGCGGACTACAAGGCGGCGTACACCGCCGCCGAAGCCGCATCGAAGGAGGCTGCCGGCTTGCGCAACCAGTGGACCGTGACCGTCGCGATGCTGGCCGCGGCCAGGAAAGCGGCCGATGGCGGCGACTTCGACCGCGCCATCGCCGCAGCCAGGGAGGCCGAGGCGCTGGCAAAGGCGTCGATCTTCCAGGCGACGTCTGAAAAAGAAGCCTGGAAGGCGATGGAAATCCGCTAGACTGGCCTCAACTGGACCAGTCTTGCGACCATTGAGGGCGCGGAGAATTTTTGGATGGCGATCCGCCGCCGCGATTTCCTGAAGTCTGCAGGCCTTGCCGCCGCATCGCTCGGTCTGCCGCGGCTCGCACGTGGTGCCGAGACCGCTGGCATCTACGACCTCGAGCGGTTCGGCAATGCACGCATCCTGCACATCACCGACGCGCATGCGCAGCTGAACCCGGTTTATTTCCGCGAGCCCAGCGTCAATATCGGCATCGGCGAGATGGCCGGACGGCCGCCTCATCTGGTCGGCCGCGCCTTCCTGGAGCGGTTCGGCATTCGCTCCGACAGCGCCGATGCCTATGCCTTCACTTGTATCGAATTCGAGAAGTCGGCAGGCCGCTTCGGCAAGCTCGGCGGCTTTGCCCATCTGAAGACGCTGGTCGACCGCCTGCGCGGCGACGTCGGCGAGCAACGTTCGCTGCTCGTCGACGGCGGCGATCTCTGGCAAGGCACCGGGCTTGCCAATGTCATGCAGGGCCGCGACATGGTCGAGGTCGCCAACCTGCTCGGCATCGAAGCGATGACCGGACATTGGGAGTTCACCTATGGCGAGCAGGCGCTGCGCGACAATCTCGAGCGCTTCAAGGGCGAATTCCTGGCGCAGAACGTCTTCCTGACTGAGGAAGCCGCGTTCAACGACGCCCCCGCCTTCGACAAGGCCACGGGGCGCGTGTTCAAGCCGTCGATGATCAAGGAGATCGGCGGCCATCGGGTCGCGATCGTCGGCCAGGCCTTCCCTTACGTGCCGATCGCGCACCCGAAGCGGTTCACGCCGGACTGGACCTTCGGCATCCGCGAGGAGGAACTGCAGAAACATGTCGATGCCTTGCGTGGCACCGACAAGGTCGATGCGGTCATCCTGCTGTCGCACAACGGCATGGACGTCGACCTCAAGCTGGCAAGCCGCGTCACCGGCATCGATGTCATTCTCGGCGGCCACACCCATGATGCCGTGCCGCAGCCGATTGCGGTGAAGAACGCCGGCGGCATCACGCTCGTCACCAATGCCGGCTCCAACGGAAAATTCCTCGGCGTGCTCGATCTCGCCATCGACAAGGGCAAGGTCAGCGACGTTCATTATCATCTGCTGCCGGTCTATTCCGAGCTGCTGAAGCCCGATCCGGCCATGGCCGAGCTGATCGGCCGGCTGCGCGCGCCGCATGTGACCGATTGGTCGGAGAAGATCGCAACGCCTGACCGCCTGCTCTATCGCCGCGGCAATTTCTCCGGACCGGTCGACGAGCTGATCTGCACCGCGCTCCGCACCGAGCTCGACACCGAGATCGCGCTGTCGCCGGGCTTCCGCTGGGGCGTCACCGCGCTGTCCGGCCAGGCGCTGACCATGGAGGATCTGCTCGCGGAGACCGCGATCACCTATCCCGAGACCTATGTGCAGGAGATGACGGGCGCCCAGATCAAGGACGTGCTCGAGGACATCTGCGACAACCTCTTCAACGCCGATCCCTACTACCAGCAGGGCGGCGACATGGTGCGCGCCGGCGGGCTCAGCTACACCTGCACCCCGACCGCCGCGATCGGCAGCCGCATCTCGGATCTGAGAATCCATACTGGCAAGGCGATCAGCGCCGGCCATCGCTACAAGGTCGCAGGCTGGGCTTCGGTCACCGGCCAGCAAGGCGCGCCGGTGTGGGACGTCGTCGGCAAATATCTGCGCTCGGGCCGGATGTTTCAGGAGCGGCTCGGCTCCGGGGTCACCCTCAAGGGGGTCGACGACAATCCAGGCATCGCGGGGCAGGGATGAGGCGCGCGCAGATCCTGTCCGCGCTGATGCTGGCGCTGCTCGCCTTCGCCGTCCCGCCGGCCTCGGCGCAACAGGTGCCGCTCCAGGACAAGCCATTCGCCGAGCACAGAATCGTGCTGCAGCTCTCCGACGGCGATGCGAAGAAGCAAGCACTGGTGCTCAGCGTCGCCAACAACCTGCTGAAGGCCTACGCCCCCGACAAGATCGCGCTCGAAGTCGTGACGTTCGGCCCCGGCATCGACCTCCTGCTGTCGGGCAGCGAGCGACGCAAGCAGGTCGAAAGCCTGATCGCCCAAGGCGTGCGGTTCGACATCTGCCTCAACACGGTGGACACGATCGAACGCGAGACCGGCAAGCGGCCGGAATTCATCCCCGCGGCAACGCCGGTGCAGGTCGGCGTCGGGCAGATCCTGTTTCTGGCGGAGAACGGGTACACGGTCGTGAGGCCATAGCGAAGCCACTGTCATTCCCGGGCGATGCGAAGCATCGAACCCGGAATCTCGAGATTCCGGGTTCGGCTCTTCGAGCCGCCCCGGAATGACAGCTAGCCTCGTGATAAGGATCTTCTAAATTTTCCTCTCCGTACAGTGAATTACTTCTCTTTTCAGCCGGGATCGTAGTAGAATCCCTCGATACCAGTTCCACTGCCGGACTTCCTGCCATGATCTTCCGCCAGCTCTTCGACAGCGTCTCGGGCACCTATAGTTATCTCCTTGCCAGCCGCTCCGGCGGCGAGGCGCTGATCCTGGATCCCGTGCTGGAGAAGGTCGACCGCTACTGCCAATTGCTGCGCGAGCTCGACCTCAAGCTGGTCAAGGCGGTCGATACCCATCTGCATGCCGACCACGTCACCGGACTCGGCGAGCTGCGCGACCGCACCCATTGCATGACCGTGATGGGCGACCAGACCAAGGCCGACGTGGTGGCGATGCGGGTCGCCGACGGCGACAAGGTGACGATTGAGGGCCTGTCGCTCGACGTGATGTACACGCCCGGCCACACCGACGATTCCTATTCCTATCTGATGGGCGATCGCGTCTTCACCGGCGACACGCTTCTGATCCGCGGCACCGGCCGCACCGACTTCCAGAACGGCTCCTCGCGCGCGCAGTACGATTCGATCTTCAACCGGTTGCTGAAGCTGCCGGACGAGACGATGGTGTTCCCGGCGCACGACTACAAGGGCGACACCGTCTCCACCATCGGCGAGGAGAAGCGCTACAATCCCAGGCTCCAGGTGCGCTCGGTCGACGAATATATCGAGCTGATGGCCAATCTGAAGCTGCCCAATCCGAAGATGATGGACGTGGCGGTGCCGGCCAACATGCATGTCGGCCTGCATCAGGAGGAGCTGGAGAAGGAGGGCCGCGCACTCAGCGCGGCCGAGGCGATCCGCAGTCTCGGCCGGCCGGATATCCTGCTGGTCGATCTGCGCGAGGGCAACGAGCGCGCCAAGCACGGCATGCTCGAAGGCGCACTGCACGCGCCGTACCAGTCGGTGGAGGAAAGCCTCAAGCCCGGCGGCATGCTGCGCGAGGTCGCAGCCGCCACCGGCCGCCGCATCGTGTTCTTCTGCGCCTTCGGCGAACGCTCGGCGATGGCGGTGGCGGCGGCGAAGGAGGCCGGCCTTGCCAATACGGCGCATATCGCCGGCGGCCTCGATGCCTGGAAGAAGGCCGGCGGGCCGCTCGTGCACTGACGGCCCCACGGGGCTTCTTGAGATAAGTCAGCAACCGCCCGCATATTCGGACTAGGATCGGATGCAGCATCACCATCCGGGACCAGCCATGAGCAAGACCGCCAAGCCGAGCGCGCCGCCCAAGCCTGCCGACGAGAAGCCGGCGGACAGCAAGGCGAAGAAGCCGCTGCCGCGCGTCATCGACGACGACGATTACGAAGACGGCGACATCGCAACACCGAAGCGTGACCGCTACGGGCCGGATGACGAGCCGTTGTGAGGGCGCAGCCCCGAACACCGTCGTCGTCCCTGCGAACGCACTAGGGCATGCACATATCTCTGAGGCTCCATCCCGCCGCGACGGCGTGGAAGTATTCGAGGCCGTTCTTGAAGGTGATGGGGCCGGCGGCTTGGACGATGGGTAGCCATCCCAGCCACCGAGACGGCCGATGATCCAGGCGGCCCAAGCGAGGCGGTCGGGCGGATATGGGTTCTTTAGTCGTTTGCTCGCGGCTTCGAGTTGCTGGTTGAGGGCAATGAGCGCGCCAATTTGGCTGGTGTCGAAGGCAACGCCAATAGGCTGGCGACTACCATTGCGGGCCTGCAGAAGCTGGATGGTGATGACGGCCGCCTTGGCGGCGATTGCGACCAGCTTGAGAAGCCGATCGGCGGATCCGATCTGGCTGTCTTCGAGCTTGAGGCCTTGCGTCTTCAGAGTGCGGAAGAACTGCTCGATAATCCAGCGCTGCTTGTACCATTGGACGATGCGCCAGGCGTCCTCGATGCCGGCAACCTCGTGAGAGGTGAGAAGCCGCCAGTGCAGCGGCTCTACGCCGGCTTCGACATTGACCTCTCGCACATCGACCACCGTCAATGGCAAGCTTTTCGGCAGATGGTGCAGGAACTTAGTCTGTGGGCGGGCAAGCTCGATTGCGTCAAAGCGAAGTTCGAGGTGGACCAGGCGAGCGGGCCGCGGGGCGCGCGCAGGCAGTTGGATCGTACGCCGGTCCACCGCAGCCATGGCATCGCTGACCTGATACAGACTGCTGCGGTCGGCAAGCTTGCGATCATGCATGCTGCGCGCGATGATGTGGAAGTGTTGCTCAGCCGAGCTGGCATAGAGGGCAAAAATATCGCTCTCGCGATCCCCCAGCAACGTCACCACCGCGGCCTTGGCAAGCAGTGGTCGCGCCGCCACGGCAGAGGATATCCAGCGCTGCGATTCCTTGTCCGATAATTCCCGATCGTCGTGCGAGGTCGTGCGGCGACCTGCGCGTGTCCATATCTGCCCGCTCACAAGCCCAAGACAGCTGCCGTCATCGGCATCCACAGCCAGCAGCGGGTGCAGCAGCACGCCGTGGCTATTGCCTTTGCCGATTTCTCCGAGCCCGCGCCGGCTTTGCGGCGTGGTGTTGAAGTGGACCTCGCTGGTGTCCTGGATGGCCAGCACGTGGCGGCCTTCCACCGCAGCGACCGTGCTATCGCTCCAGCTTTCGATGATCCGCTCCACCGTCACCTTGTCATGGCCAAGAAAGCGGTTGAACCGCACTTCCAGCGCGCGGTTCCCCCTGGAGAGCTGTCGAAGGCAGACAGTTCTGCCCGCAACCATGCGTTCGACGAACGCCGCCCCCTTTATCGAGACGACGATCCCCGAACCGGCCCAGCGTCCAGTCAATCCGTGACAACATCGCAGCACCCCGTCCGAACCATGGAGTGCAGCAATAGGAATCACACAGACTTCCGATTCTGGAATCCCCCAAGGCGGACCCGAGTCAATCCGCCGCACCAGATATGTGCATGCCCTAGTGCGCAAGCAGGGACGACAGCGTGGAGGCATCTCGGCGGCGTCACTTCCCCACCCGCGCTACCTGCCATGCGCTTGCGTTCATGGACAAATAACCGCCCTTCGATAGTTTCCGCATCCCGAAGGAAGTCAGACGGAACCGCAATGGTCGACGTTCTCGCCGCACCGCAGCAAGGCAAGGCGGACAGCGCGCTGCGCACGCTGACGGGAATCTCGATCGCGCATTGGGTCAGCCATTTTCATCTGCTGGTCCTGCCGATGCTGTTCCCGTTTCTCAAAGCGCAGCTCGGCGTAGGCTATATCGAGCTCGGCTTCGCACTCACCGTCTTCGCGGTGGTGTCCGGACTGACGCAGGCGCCGACCGGCTATCTCGTCGATCATTTTGGCGCGCGCAGGATCCTGCTGATCGGCCTCACGCTGGGCGGCTTCGCGCTGATCCTGCTCGGCCTGCATCTCAGCTATGTCTCGCTGATTGCCTGCGCCGTGCTGCTGGGCCTCGCCAACAGCGTCTATCATCCCGCGGACTACGCGATCCTGGCCGCGCACATGGACGAGGCGCGGATGGGCCGCGCCTTCTCGATCCACACCTTTGCCGGCTTTCTCGGCGGCGCGGTGGCGCCGGCGATCGTGGCGGCGCTCGTCGCCGTGTCCGGCGGCGTCGGCGCGCTGATCGCGTCGGGCGCGATCGGCATTCTGGTGGCGCTGCTGCTGCTCGTCATGAACATTCCCGACGCCGGCGCCAGCAAGACAAAGCCGGGCGCGGAGAACACGCCGAAGCAGGCGGTCATCACCCCGGCGCTGATCACGCTGACGGCGCTGTTCATGCTGCTCAGCCTGTCCGTCGCCGGCATCAACAATTTCGGCGTCGTCGCGCTGATGAGCGGCTACGGCACGTCCTATTCGGCAGCCAACGTCATGCTGACGGCATTCCTCGGCGCCAGCGCCGCCGGCGTGCTCGCCGGCGGCTTCCTCGCCGACCACACCGAACGCCACGGCTATGTCGCGGCGGCCTGCTTTGCCGTGAACGCGGCGATCGTGCTGCTGATCGCGCTGATGACGCTGCCCGGCTGGGCCTTGACCGCGGCGATGACGGTCGCGGGCTTCCTCTCCGGCGTGATCGCCCCGTCGCGCGACATGCTGGTGCGCAATGCCGCGCCGGCGGGCGCCGCGGGCCGGGCCTTCGGCATCGTCTCCACCGGCTTCAATCTCGGCGGCATTGTCTCGCCGCTGCTGTTCGGCTGGATCATGGACCAGAGCGCGCCGCACTGGGTGTTCGGCGCGTCCGTGATCTTCATGGTGGCGACGGTGGTGCTGTCGCCGTTCACGGAACGGAGGCGGCAGGCTCCTGCCAATTGAGCAGTCGGTAGCGCTGCGAGTTCAACTGTCGTCCCCGCCTGGTGCGCAATTGCGCACGCGGGACCCATAACCGTCTCCACAGCGTCATGGCCGGGACGACTGTGATTGTGGCCGGCAGCGTTCGCCACGCCGCCGCCACCTTTACGTCGGCGACACCGCGCCCTTCAGCGCGCTGGCCTGTGCCGCGGCACCACGGCTCAACCTCGTCCGCTCCGTGTTCGGCCAGAGCAGCAGCAGGCCGAGCAGACCGGAGCCGACCATGATCACGGCGTTGATGGTGAAGCCGGTCATGTAGCCGTCGAGCGTGCTGCCGGCGCGCTGGATCGTAGCGCCCATCACGGCCGGGGCGATGATGCCGGCCAGCGTGTAGAGCGCACCGTAGATCGCGAGGATGGCGCCGCGCTGCGAGGTCGGCGTGAACTCGCCGAGCATCGGCGGGCAGACGACATAGATCGCGCCGCACAGGCCCGAGCCGACCACCAGCAGCGCGATCTGCAGGCCCGCACCCTGAACATGCGGCATCATCGCCAGAACCAGCCCACCGATCACCAGCGGCACCGAGCCGAGCACGCCGCGTGCGACGCGCGTGTTGTAGCCGCGCGCCATCATCACCTGCGAGATCCAGCCGGTGAGGATGACGATGGTGGCGCCGAACACCCAGGGGAGGATCGAGACGAAGCCGGCCTGGCTCTGCGAGAAGCCGAGGCCCTTGACGATGAACGGCGTGAACCAGGTCAGGCCGAGCGACAGCGCCCAATAGGCACCGAAAGTCGCGGCGACGCAGCCGATGAAGGTGCGCGAGGTCAGCAACTGCAAGTAGGGAATTTTCTGCTCGGTCTCGGCGAGGACCTGCGTGTCCTCCAGCGGCCCTTCCTTGCCGAGCACGAGCCAGGCCGCAACCCAGATGAGGCCGACGATTCCGAGCGCGCCGAAGGCATAGTGCCAGGAATGATTGACGATGACCCAGTTCAGCGCCGGCACGGCCAGGATGACGCCGAAGGCCGAGCCCTGCGACAGGATCGCGGTCGGCAGCGTGCGCTTCTCGTCGGGGAACCATTTGTAGATGGCGTGCGCGGCGACAGAGAAGGCCGGGCCTTCGCCGGCGCCCAACACGATGCGGCAGATCAGGAGCGTGGTGAAGGAGACGGTGCCGACCATCGGAAACTGCGCCAGCGCCCAGATCACCGCGAGCGTCAGCAGCACCCAGCGCGTCGGCACCTTGTTGACGATGAAGCCGACCACGATGGCGGCGATCGAGAACAGGAAGAAGAAGGAGGAGCCGAGCAGGCCGAACTGCTCCGGCGAGAGCTTCAGATCGGTCATGATCGGCACGCCGGCGAGGCCGACGACGATCTTGTCCGCAAAGTTCACGACCATGAAGAGAAAGAGGAGAAAGGTAACGGTCCAGGCGCCCTTCGGCGTTGGCTTCGCCGAATCCCTGGACTGCCCTGCCGTCCTGCCCGCCGCATCGGGCGTTCCCTGAGCGCTCATCGTTCTCCCCGCATGTCTTTTTGGCACCTTTTTGATTTGGCCATCTTGGAAGCTAACAACGGCTTCGAGACCAACGCAACCCGGCATTTCCACAGCAAGTGTGCTACGCAACAAGTCCTCATTCCGTCCGGCGCCATTCATCGTGCTGAGCATCCGAAATCTCTCCAAGACCTTCTCCTCCGCCGGCGAACCGGTCCATGTGCTGCGCGGCGTCGATCTCGACCTCGGCAAGGGCGAACGCGTCGCGCTGACCGGCGAGTCCGGCAGCGGCAAGAGCACGCTGCTGCACCTGATCGCGGGATTGGATGCCGCCGATGGCGGCACGATCCGGCTGGAGGATGTCGAGGTCACCAAGCTCTCCGATGCGGGTCGCGCCAGCTTGCGGCGTGACCGGATCGGCCTGGTCTTTCAGCAATTCAACCTGATCCCGAGCCTGTCGGTCGCGGACAATCTGGTGTTTCAGGCGCGGATCGCCGGCCGTCACGATGCAGCCTGGACCAACGAGCTGACCGAACGGCTCGGGCTTGATCACTTCTGAAGCGCTATCCCGAGCAATTGTCCGGAGGTCAGCAGCAACGGGTCGCGATCGGCCGGGCCTTGGCGACAAAGCCCTCGCTGCTGCTGGCGGACGAGCCGACCGGCAATCTGGATGAAGACACCGCCGAGGACGTGCTGGCGCTGGCGCGCGACCTCGTCGCGCGCACTGGCTGCGGCTTCCTGATGGTGACGCACAGCCTGCATCTGGCCGCAACACTCGACCGCCACCTCACCCTGCATGCGGGGCGGATCGCATGAGACGCGCGCTCTGGATCCTTGCGGTGCTGCTCAGCCATTGGCGACGTCACAAGATGCAGTTCGCGACGCTTCTGGTCGGGCTGATCGCGGCGACAGCGCTGTGGAGCGGCGTGCAGGCCATCAACCAGCAGGCCCGCACCGCCTATGACCGCGCCGCGGCGACATTCGGCGGCACCCGCACCGCAATGCTGGTGGCACCGCATGCGGCAACTTTCTCGCAGGATCTTTTCGTCAAGCTCCGCCGCGCCGGCTGGCCGGTGTCACCGGCGCTGGAGGGACGGGTCCAGATCAACGGCCGCTCGGTGCGGCTGCTCGGGATCGAGCCGGTGACGCTGCCGGCCGAAATCGGCAATGCGCCGCGCCTCGGTGCCGCGGATTTGAGCAGCTTCGTAGCACCGCCCGGCCAGACCTTGGTGGCGCGCGAGACGCTGGCCGACTTGCAGGCGCCGGAAGGCGCGAGGCCCGCAATCAGCGACGGCGCAGAACTGCCGCCCTTGCGCGTGCTGCCCCAGCTCGCGCCCGGCGTGCTGGTGGTCGATATCGGCGTGGCGCAGCGCCTGCTGAACAAGCCGGATCAGCTGTCGCGGCTGCTGATCGGCAAGCCGAGGAGCAGGCCTGCGCCGCTGGCAAGCGTTGTCGGCGACCAATTGCAGCTGATCGAGCCGAATGCGGAGACAGAGCTGGAGCGCCTCACCGACAGCTTCCATCTCAACCTCACGGCATTCGGCCTGTTGTCGTTCTTCGTCGGCCTCTTCATCGTCAACTCGGCCGTCGGCCTCGCCTTCGAGCAGCGGCTGCCGATGCTGCGGACGCTGCGCGCCTGCGGTGCCTCGGCGCGGCTCGTCAACACCGTGCTGGTGGTCGAGCTCGTCGCGTTGGCGCTGGTCGCAGGATTGATCGGGCTCGTGTGCGGCTATTTCATTGCCGCCGTGCTGCTGCCTGACGTCGCAGCCTCATTGCGCGGGCTCTATGGCGCGCAGATCCCGGGGCAGCTCAGCTTGCGGCCCGAATGGTGGCTCGCCGGCATCGGCATCAGCATTGCGGGCGCGCTCGTCGCGGCGGCCACCAGCCTGATCAAGGCGGTCACGATGCCGGTGCTGGCGACGGCGCAGCCTCGCGCCTGGCAGCAGCAACAGCGCCGCTGGCTGGTTCTGCAGAGCTGTGCGGCCGGCGCCGTGTTCGCGGGCGCACTGCTGCTGCTGCGCTACGGCGAATCGCTGATCGCGGGCTTTGGCTTGCTGGCGGCCCTGATGCTCGGCGCGGCCCTGATCCTGCCGGCGTTGCTCGAACTCCTCCTGCTCGCAGGCCAACGTACCGCGCGAAGACCGCTGGCGCTGTGGTTCTGGGCGGACAGCCGGCAGCAGCTCTCCGGCCTGTCGCTGGCGCTGATGGCGCTGCTGCTGGCGCTCGCTGTCAATGTCGGGGTGTCCACCATGGTGGAGACGTTCAGCCGCACCTTCCTTGGCTGGCTGAACGGACGGCTCGCCGCCGACGTCTACATCAGCGCCTCCGACAACGCGCAAGGTGTCGCGATCCGCAACTGGCTGAAGCAACGCAGCGATGTGCAGGCGATCCTGTCGGGCGGGCGCGCCGAGGCGCAGCTTCAGGGCCAGCCGGTGGAGCTGCTCGGTCTGCCAGACCACGCGCTCTATCGCGAGCGCTGGCCGCTGCTGGACGCCGCGCCGCGGGCCTGGACCCGGCTGGTGCCCGGCAACGCCGCCTTCATCAGCGAGCAGCTCAGCCGCCGCCTGAATGTGCGCATCGGCGACGTCGTCGCGGTGCCGGCAGCTGGCGGGACCTGGGAGCTCGACATCGTCGGCATCTATGCCGATTACGGCAATCCCCGCGGACAGCTGACCGTGAATGTCGCGGCGCTGATCCGGCAGTTTCCGCAGACGCCGCAGACGCGGATCGGCCTGATCGTCGCGAAGGAGAACATCTCGGGCCTGATCGCGGCGTTGCAGAAGCAGTTCGCGCTCGACGACCGCAGCGTCGCCGACCAGGCGACGGTGAAGGCGGAATCGATCCGCATCTTCAACCGCACCTTTGCGGTGACCTCGGCGCTGAATGCCTTCACGCTCGGTGTCGCCGGCATCGCGCTCTTCACGAGCCTGCTCACGCTGGCGAATTCCCGTCTGCCGCAGCTCGCGCCGCTGTGGGCGATCGGCATCACGCGGCCGCGCCTTGCCGCGATCGAGCTGGCCAAGACGCTGTCGGTGGCGCTGTTCACGGCGCTGCTGGCGGTGCCGCTCGGCCTCCTGGTGGCATGGTGCCTGATCGCAATCGTGAACGTGAAGGCGTTCGGCTGGCGGCTGCCGTTCCATGTGTTTCCGGAGCAGTTGATCGGGCTGGTCGCGGTGGCGCTGCTGGCCTCGCTGCTGGCGGCCCTCCTGCCGGTGGTGCGGCTGGCGCGGATGCAGCCGGCGAGCCTCGTCAAGGTGTTTGCCAATGAGCGCTGATCGCATCTCGCGCCGCGCCTTCGCCGGCGGCATTGCCGCGCTGGCGCTCGCGCGCCGCGCCGCTGCGCAAGGCTATGCCGGGCTCGGCGAAACCGCGGACGGCTTTGCGAAGGTGACGCCGGGACGACCGTTTGCCTTTCCGGCCGATCACGGGCCGCATCCGGAGTTTCGCATCGAGTGGTGGTATCTCACGGCCAACCTCGTCGACGGCCGCGGTGCGGCTTGCGGCCTGCAATGGACGCTGTTCCGCCAGGCGGCGCAGCCGGGCCCGCAAGGCGAAGGCTGGGCCAATCAGCAGGTGTGGATGGCCCACGCCGCGGTGACGCGCGCCGACACTCATCGCTTCAACGAAACATTTTCGCGCGGCGGCGTGGGGCAGGCCGGGGTCACGGACAAGCCGTTCGCTGCCTGGATCGACGATTGGCTAATGAAGGGCCTCGAGCCCGCCGACGATCACAATCTCGCGCCGCTGACGCTGAAGGCATCCAGCACCGACTTCAGCTACGCGCTGACGCTCGAGGCCGACCGTCCGGTCGTGTTGCAGGGAGATCGCGGCTACAGCCGCAAATCGGAGCGCGGCCAGGCGTCCTACTATTACAGCCAGCCGTTCTACCGCGCCCGCGGCACGCTCACCATCGACGACAAGGCGGTCGACGTCTCGGGCCAGGCCTGGATGGACCGCGAATGGAGCAGCCAGCCGCTCGACACGGATCAGACCGGCTGGGACTGGCTGTCGCTGCATCTGTCGTCGGGCGACAAGCTGATGCTGTACCGGCTGCGGCAGAAGGACGGCAAGAATCATCCGTTCGGCAATTGGATCGACGCGGCAGGCAACACGCAGATGATCGCGGGGGATGACATCCAGATGATTCCGATGGCGACGGCGGAGGTCGCAGCACGCAAGGTGCCGGTGGAATGGCAGATCGCGATCCCTTCGCGATCGTTCTCGATCCAGTGCAAGCCACTCAATCCGAAAGCCTGGATGGGGACCGGCTTCGCCTATTGGGAGGGGCCGATCAGCTTTGCCGGAAGCCATGACGGTGTTGGCTATCTCGAGATGACCGGCTATTGAAGCCGGGGCCTCTCCAAAGGGATTCCGCGATGTATCACCTCACCGCCCTCGTCACACTGCTGGCGATCGCATTTTACTTCTTCACCATCATCAACGTCTCGCGCTCGCGCGCCAAGACCGGCGTCAAGGTGCCCGCGACGTCAGGCCATCCGGATTTCGAACGCGCCTTCCGCATCCAGATGAACACGCTGGAATGGCTGCCGATCGTCCTGCCGGCGCTGTGGCTGTTCGCGATCTATATCGGCGACGCCATCGCCGCGGGGCTCGGCGCGATCTGGATCATCGGGCGCGTCGTCTATTTCATCGGCTATTCGAAGGCAGCGGCCAAGCGCGGCCCGGGTTTTGCGATTCAGATACTCGCGGCGTTCGCGCTGTGGGTGGGAGCGCTGGGGGCGGTGGTGTTGCGGCTGGTGAAGTGAAGCACTGCATCGTGCGTGCTCGTGTCCCGGGCGCGGTGCAGCGTGCAACGCTGCGCCGCTGAACCGGGACCCAGTCGAGCCTCTGCGCCGGGCGAAGCGTGGGTCCCGGCTCTGCGCAGCAGCGTTTCACGCCGCAGCGCGTCCGGGACACGAGAGCCTCACTTCGTCAGCGGGCAGCCGCTTTCCTTGGCGGTGAAGAAGGCCTTGTCGCCGGGGACGGTGGCGAGCAGCTTGTAATAGTCCCAGGGCTTCTTCGACTCCGCGGGCTTCTTAACCTCGAACAGATACATGTCGTGGACCATGCGGCCGTTCTCCAGCACCTTGCCGCCTTGCGCGAAGTCGTCGTCGACCGGGAGTTCCTTCAGCTTCTTGGCGACGGCATCCGGATCCTTGGTGCCGGCGGCCTTGACCGCCTTCAGATAGCTCAGCGTCGCCGAATAGGTGCCGGCCTGGATCATGTTCGGCATCCGGCCGGTGCGCTTGAGAAAGCGCTCGCCGAGATTGCGGCTCTTGTCGTTGACGTCCCAGTAGAAGCCTTCCGTCAACACCAGGCCCTGCGCGGCCTGCAGGCCGAGGCCGTGCACTTCGGCAAGCGTCATCAGGAGGCCGGCGAGCTTCTGGCCACTGGCGACGATGCCGAACTCCGACGCCTGCTTGATCGAGTTGGTGGTGTCGAGCCCGGCATTGGCGAGGCCGACGATCTTGGCCTTGGAGCTCTGCGCCTGCAGCAGGAAGGACGAGAAGTCCGAGGAGTTGAGCGGCACGCGCACCGAGCCGACCACCTTGCCGCCGTTGGCGGCGACGATCTCGCTGGTGTCCTTCTCCAGCGCATAGCCGAAGGCGTAATCCGCGGTGAGGAAGAACCAGGTGTCGCCGCCGGCCTTGGTCAACGCGCCGCCGGTGCCGACGCCGAGCGCGCGGGTGTCGTAGGCCCAGTGGAAGCCGTAGGGCTGGCAGGCATCGCCTGTCAGCCGCGAGGTCGCGGCGCCGACGACGATGTCGATCTTCTTCTTTTCCTTGGACAGCTCATGGATCGCGAGCGCGACCGAGGAGGTCGTCAGTTCCGTGATCATGTCGACGTTCTCGACGTCGTACCAGCGCCGCGCGATCGAGGCTGCAAGGTCCGGCTTGTTCTGGTGGTCCGCGGTGACGAGCTCGATCTTCTGGCCGAGCACCTCGCCGCCGAAATCCTCGATCGCCATCCTGGCCGCCTCGACCGACCATTTGCCGCCGTAATCGGCATAGACGCCGGACTGGTCGTTGAGGATGCCGATCTTGACGCCTTGGGCGGAGGCCGGCGCGGCAAGCAATGCGGCCGACGCCGCTGCGGCCAAAAGTGCTGATTTCATCTATTATCTCCCAGCAGTTTCTGTTTTGAAATCGCGCCGATACTAGGGAAGAACCCCGCGTATGCCCATCCGTTTCACGTTGGTCGTTAGTATGGGTGGCCGTGCGCTAAACAACCGCTGTCGTCCCGGACAAGCGCGCGTAGATCCGGGACCCATAATCACAGGGAGCGGTTTGACGAAGACTCGGGCTTGCTAGCGTCGCCCCAAGCTCCTCCCTGTGGTTATGGTGCCCGCCTTCGCGGGGACGACACCGAAGGTGCGGACACGCCGGCGGCCACAATGAATCAGGCAACCACCTCCGGCTTCTTGCCCTCGTTCCGCCCCTCCGCCAGGTTCCGCACCACCACATAGAAGATCGGCGTGAACAGAAGCCCGAATAGGGTGACGCCGATCATGCCGAAGAACACGGCAACGCCGACCGCCTGCCGCATCTCGGAACCGGAGCCAGTCGAGATCACCAACGGCAGCACGCCGAGGATGAAGGCGAAGGAGGTCATCAGGATCGGCCGCAGGCGCAGGCGGCAGGCCTCGATCACGGCCTCCAGCCGCGGCCTGCCTTCATTCTCGATGTCGCGCGCGAACTCGACGATCAGAATCGCGTTCTTCGCGGCGAGCCCCACCAGCACGACGAAGCCGATCTGGGTGAGGATGTTGACGTCCTGGCCCATGAGGCGCACGCCGATGGTGGCAGCCAACAGGCACATCGGCACGATCAGGATCACCGCGAACGGCAGGGTCCAGCTGCCATATTGCGCGGCGAGCACGAGATAGACGAACAGCACGCAGATCGGGAACACATAGAGGCCGGCATTGCCGCCGGTGACCTGCTGATACGACAGATCCGTCCACTCGAAGGTGAAGCCGCTCGGCAAGGTGTCGTTCGCCAGCTGCTTGATGGCGTTGAGCGCGGTGGTCGAGCTTACGCCTGGCGCGGGCTCGCCCTGGAGCTCGGATGCGGCATAGAGATTGTAGCGCGCGACGCGGTCGGGACCCGAGACGTCCTTGAACTCGACTACGCTGCCGAGCATCACCATGTCGCCGGAGGCATTGCGCGTGCGCAGGCGTGCGAGATCGCTCGGCTCCTTGCGGAACGGAAAATCGGCCTGCGCGGTGACGTGATAGGTGCGCCCGAACAGGTTGAAGTCGTTGACGTAGGTCGATCCGAAATAGCTCTGGATCGTGTCGTTGATGTTCGAGATGGGAACGCCGAGCTTCTGCGCCTTGGTGCGGTCGATATCGACGAAGAGCTGCGGTGTGTTGGCGGTGAACGGCGAGAACACGGAGGGGCCGAGCAGGAAGGGCGATTTGCGCGCTGCGGCGACGAGTTCGTCGGTGGCCGCGGCGAGCATTTCGGGTCCGCGGCCCTGGCGGTCCTGGATGCGGATAGTGAAGCCGCCGCCGGTGCCGATGCCGGGCACGGCCGGCGGCGGAATCACGATGATGAAGGCGCCCTGGATCGCGGACAGGCGCTTGCGCAGCTCCACCGTGATCGCGCTCGCAGACAATCCCTTCTTGATGCGCGCCTCGGGCTCGTCGAACACGGGGAACAGCGCCGCCGCATTGCCGGCCTGGGTGCGGGTGGCGCCGGAGAAGCCGGCAAAGGCGGCGACGCGGACGATGCCCGGCGTGTCGAGCGCAATCCGCTCGATCTCGCGCACGACCTCGGTGGTGCGCGCCAGCGAGGCCGCACCGGGCAATTGCACGGAGACGATGACGTAGCCGCGATCCTGCGCGGGGATGAAGCCCTGCGGCGTGGTCACGATCAGCCAGCCGGCGCTGCCGATCAGCACGAGGTAGATCAGGAGCATCAGCACCGAATGCCGGATCACGAAATTGGCGAGGCCGGCGTAACCGTGCGCCAGGCGGTCGAAGACGCGGTTGAACACGCCGGTGAAGGCACCCCACGCCCGCGCGACGACATTCCAGCTCGCCGGCGGCCGCTTCGCTTCGTGCGGGGTGAGGATCAGCGATGCCAATGCCGGCGACAGCGTCAGCGAGCAGAAGCAGGAGATCGCGGTCGCGACCGCGATGGTGACGGCGAATTGCTGGAAGAACTGCCCGGAAATGCCGCCGAGGAAGGCGGTCGGGACGAACACCGCGCACAACACCAGCGCGATCGAGACCAGCGCGCTGCCGACCTCCTCCATGGTCTTCAGCGCGGCATCGCGCCGGCTCATGCCGTGCTCGAGATGTCGCTCGACATTCTCGACGACCACGATCGCGTCGTCGACCACGATGCCGACGGCGAGAACCAGGCCAAATAAGGTGAGATTGTTGATGGAGAAGCCCAGCGCCGCCATCACCGCGAAGGTGCCGACCAGCGACACCGGTATCGCGATGATCGGAATGATCGCGGGCCGCCATCCCTGCAGGAACACCAGCACCACGATCACCACGAGCAGCATGGCCTCGTAGATCGTCTTGATCAGCTCGTGCACGGACTGCGCGATGAACTCGGTCGGGTTGTAGCCGATATTGTAGTCGAGACCTTTCGGGAAGCTCTCCTTCAGCCTCGTCATGGTGTCGTTGATGTTCTTTGCCGTGGCGAGCGCATTAGACCCGGGCCGCTGCGTCACCAGCATGGCGACCGCGGATTTGCGCAGCAGGAAGCTGTTGGTGGAGTACGCCAGCGCACCGAGCTCGACGCGGGCGACGTCGCGCAACCGCACGACGCGGCCGTCGGACCCGGCCTTGATCAGGATGTCCTCGAACTGCTTCTGGTCCTTCAGCCGGCCGGTGAAGGTGAGATTCGGCTGGAAGGCGCGGTCGGCGATCGGCGGCTCGGCGATCTGGCCGCCGGCGATCTGCACGTTCTGGGCCCGGATCGCGGCCAGCACCTCGGCCGAGGTCAGGCCGAGATTGGCGATCCGGTCAGGGTCGAGCCACAGCCGCATCGAATAGTCGCGCGCGCCGAAGATCTGGATGTCGCCGACGCCGTCGAGACGCAGCAGCTGGTCGCGGACCTGGAGCAGCGCGTAATTGGAGATGTAGAGCTGGTCGAACGTGTCGTCAGGCGACAGCATGAACACGACCATCAGGATGTCGGGCGAGTTCTTGCGCGTGGTGACGCCGTTGCGCTGCACCTCCTCCGGCAGCCGAGGCTGCGCGATCGCGACGCGGTTCTGCACCAGCACCTGGGCCTTGTCGAGGTCAGTGCCGAGCTTGAAGGTGACGGTGATGGTGAGCTGGCCGTTCGAGGTGGCCTGGCTGTAGAGATACAGCATGTCCTCGACGCCGTTGATCTCCTGCTCGATGGGAGCTGCGACCGTGTCGGAGACCGTCTGCGCGGAGGCGCCGGGATATTGCGTCGTGACCACCACGGTCGGCGGCACCACTTGCGGATATTCGGAGACCGGCAGCGTGGTATAGGCGAGCGCACCGACGATCAGGAGCACGATCGACAGCACCATCGCCAAAATGGGCTGGTTGATGGAGAGACGGCCGAGATTCATGACTTGTCACCGGCTGGGGCTGGCGCGGTCTGCGGAGCGACCTTGGCCCCGACCCGGGCGCGCTGGATGCCGTTGACGATGACGCGGTCCTCCGCCTTCAATCCCTCGCGGATCACTCGCAGGCCGTCATCCAGCGGGCCGAGCACCACGGGACGGGCCTCGACGGTGTCATCGGGCTTCACCACGAAAACGATCTTGCGGGATTGGTCGGTCGCGACGGCGGCATCGGGGATCAGCAGAGCTTCATAGGGCGCGCTGCCGATCAGCCTGACACGGCCGAACTGGCCGGGCAGGATCGAAAGGTCGGTGTTCTTGACGACCGCGCGGCTCCGCAGCGTGCCGGTCGAGACGTCAAGACGGTTGTCGAGAAAGTTGATGGTGCCTTCATGCGAGGGCTTGGTCTCACCGGCGAGCGTCACCTGCACCGGGTTCGCCGTGTCGCGCGAGCTCGGGCGCCGCCCCTCGAACCACAGCTTGCTGTATTTGATGAAGGTCGCCTCGTCCATGTCGAAATAGATGTAGATCGGATCAAGCGTGACGATGGACGTCAGCAATGTCGACGTGCCGCTGTCGCTGCCCTGCACGAGATTGCCGGGACTGACGAGATGGCGGCTGACGCGTCCCGTCAGCGGCGCCGTCACATGCGTGAACTCGATGTTGAGCTTGGCGGCCTTCAGCGCGCCTTCGGCCTGCATCTCGGCGGCGTGCGCGGCCTGCAGGGCTTGGCGGCGCTGATCCACCACCTGCTCGGAGACGGCGCTGCTCTGCACGAGGCTGAGGCCGCGATCGAGCTCGCGCTTGGCAAGCTCCACCTTGGCCCGTGCATCCGACAGCTGGCCCTCCGCTTGCGTCGCCACCGCCTCGAACGGACGCGG
This sequence comes from Bradyrhizobium dasycarpum, assembly GCF_042019905.1. NCBI lineage: Bacteria > Pseudomonadati > Pseudomonadota > Alphaproteobacteria > Hyphomicrobiales > Nitrobacteraceae > Bradyrhizobium > Bradyrhizobium dasycarpum. The sequence goes on along the minus strand of NZ_CP169574.1, from coordinate 5,323,888 downwards.
GTCGATCACGTAGAGCAGATCGCCCTGGCGCACGATGGCGCCGTCCTGGAATTCGACCGAGTTGACGAAGCCGCCGACACGCGGGCGCACCTGCACCTCCTCGACCGCCTCGAAGCGGCCGGTGAACTCGTCCCAATCGGTGACGGTGCGCTTGACCGGCTGGGCCACCGTCACCGCCGCCGGCGGCGGAGCAGCGGCTTGCGAGGTCGGTTGTCCGCAACCGGTGAGCGCGACAGCCGCGACGAGCAGCGCGGCGATTGCAATCGGTCGGGTCAGAACGAAATCGTGCTTTTTGACAAACCGCTCGCTTCCATCCGGTCCGCTCATCCCAGGTCCTCGCACAAAAGCCGCAGAAAGGCACATGGTACGCTTCTACCTGCGGGCGCCACAAGGTGGGTGGCCAAGATGAACTCTTCAAGACCGCGATGCGCGCAATGCTCGGACGAGCGCCCTGGCCGGAAGACGGGTTGACAGCCCAGATCGCCGGCTTCGCACGCGACGATGAGCGGGCGGATTGCGAATGGGAATCATTGGCCCGGCTCATGAATGGAGACGGCAAGATGTCTGCGGCGCGATCGGTGTCACCCTCCCCTGGAGGGGAGGGTAACAAGAGGGCCAGCGTCTTCACACATGACGGGAGGCGCCGGCTCGGCTAGATTAACCCGCACAAAAACAAGGCGAATTGTCCGGGAGGACAGGCGTGCACCAGGGACGTGTCGTTTTCGGCGCGATCGAGGAGGTCGTATTCGGCCATCCCGCGGCCGACGCCATCGTCGGGCAGATGGACCGGTTGGGAACGCGCCGGGCCTTCCTGATGGTCTCCGGCACGCTCAACCGGCAAACCAACGAAATCGAGACGATCAAGCAGGCACTGGGCCCGCGCTGCGCTGGCCTGTTCGACGCCATGCCGGCGCATACGCCGCGCGAGGCGGTGATCGCGGCCACCCATGCGGCGCGCGCGGCGGAGGCCGATCTGATCGTCACCGTGGGTGGCGGCTCGATCACCGACGGTGCCAAGGCGGTGCAGCTTTGCCTCGCCAATGGCATCACCGAGGTCGACGGCATCGAACGCATCCGCGTCCGCAAGGGCATCGCGCCCGAGATGAATGCGCCGACGGTGCGACAGGTCAGCGTGCCGACCACGATCGCCGGGGGCGAGTTCAGCGCGATCGCCGGCGTCACCGACCGCAGCACCAATGTGAAGCAGATGTTGCGGCATCCGCTGACGGTGCCGCGCGCGACCATCCTCGATCCGGCCATCACCGTGCACACGCCGGAATGGCTGTTCCTGTCGACCGGCATCCGTGCCATCGACCATTGCGTCGAGGCGATCTGCTCGCGGGAGACGCATCCTTATGCCGACGCGCAGGCGGTGAAGGGCCTCGCCATGCTCGCCGAAGCGCTGCCGCGGGTGAAGGCCAATCCCGCCGATCTCGACGCGCGAATGGACGCGCAGATCGGCACCTGGCTGTCGATGGGCGCGCTCGCTGCCGGCGTGCCGATGGGCGCGAGCCACGGCATCGGCTACGTGCTGGGCGCGGCCTTCGACGTGCCGCATGGCTACACTTCCTGCGTCATGCTGCCTGCGGTGATGCGCTGGAATGCCCGCGACAACGCCGAGCGGCAGATGATCGTCGCCGCCGCCATGGGCTATCCCGGCCACAACGCCGCCGATGTGCTCGATGCCTTCATCCGCTCGCTCGGCATGCCGCGCAGCCTTGCCGACGTGCATGTGTCGCCCGAGCATTTCGAGTCGATCGCCGACCAGGCGATGCGCACGCCCTGGGTGCCGCGCAACCCGCGCAAGATCGAAAGCCCGGCAGCGGTGCGCGAAATCCTGCTTCTTGCCGCGTGATTCAAGCCGGAGGATAGATGTACACAGGTCACCACGCCCGCCTGCGCCCGCTGCAGCCCGCCTTCATCATGGCGGCCACAGGCGAGGCCGTCACCTATCGTGAGCTGGAGGCGCGCAGCAACCGGCTGGCGCATCTGTTCCGCAAGCACGGCTTGAGGCGGCTCGACCATTACTCGATCTTCATGGAGAACAATTCGCGGTACCTGGAAGCCTGCGGCGCGGGCGAACGCTCCGGGCTGTACTACACCTGCATCAACTCCTTCCTGACGCCGGGCGAGCTCGCCTATCTGCTCGTCAACAGCCAGTCGAAAATCCTGATCACGTCGGTGGCGAAGCTCGACATCGCGCGCGAGGCGATCAAGTCCTGCCCCGATATCAAGCTCTGCATCGTCGCCGATGGCCCGGGCGAAAGCGAGCGCATCGTCGGGCTTGCGGACGTGACCGCGGACATGCCGGCGACACCGATCGCGGACGAATGGCTGGGCACCGCCATGCTGTACTCGTCCGGCACGACGGGACGGCCGAAAGGCATCCTGCGGCCGCTGCCGGAGGAGCCGCCGAAGCACAATCTGCCGCTGTTCGATTTCCTGACCAAGCTCTGGCACTACCGTGAGGGCATGGTCTACCTCTCGCCGGCCCCGCTCTATCATTCCGCCCCGCAAGCCGCCGTGAACCTCACGATCCGCATGGGCGGTACCGTGATCATCATGGAGAGCTTCGATCCCGAGCGGTACCTCGAGCTGGTCCAGCGCTGGGGCATCACGCACACCCAGCTGGTGCCGACAATGTTTTCGCGCATGCTGAAGCTGCCGGAGGAGGTCCGCAAGCGCTACAACCTGTCGTCGCTCGAGATCGCGATCCATGCCGCCGCGCCTTGCCCGGCGCTGGTCAAGGACGACATGATCAAATGGTGGGGACCCATCATCCACGAATATTACGGCGCGACCGAGGGCCTCGGCTTTACCGCCTGCAACAGCGAGGAATGGCTTAGCCATCGCGGCACCGTCGGCAAGGTGCTGCTCGGCGACCTCCACATCCTCGACGAGAACATGCGGGAATGTCCGGCCGGGACGCCCGGCCAGGTCTGGTTCAAGACGGCGACACCGTTCGAATATTTCAACGACCTTGAGAAGACCAGGGAGGCGCGCTCGGCCGACGGCAGCATGAGCACGGTCGGCGATGTCGGCTATGTCGACCAGGACCGTTTCCTGTACCTGACCGACCGCGCGACCTTCATGATCATCTCCGGGGAGTGAACATCTATCCGCAGGAATGCGAAAACCTCCTGATCACCCATCCGAAGGTGGCCGATGCCGCGGTTTTCGGCGTGCCCAATGCCGATCTCGGCGAGGAGGTGAAGGCGGTGGTGCAGCCGATGCCGGGCGTGGTGCCGGACGCGGCGCTGGCCGAAGAGCTGATCGCGTTCTGCGCGAAGTCGCTGTCGCGGCAGAAGGTGCCGCGCTCGGTCGATTTCGAGAAGGAATTGCCGCGGCTGCCGACCGGGAAGCTGTACAAGCGCCTGCTGCGGGACCGGTATTGGGGAAACAAGGCGTCAAGGATCGTGTGAGGGCGCCTGTCCACTCGCGCGAGATGCGCGAGACGCGTCGACACAAAAGGTGTCGTCCCGGGGCGCGCGGAGCGCGAACCCGGGATCCATAACCACAGGGAGTGGTTATCGCGCAAGCAGGTCACCCCGAGTCTTCGCCAAACGTCTCCCTGTGGCTATGGGTCCCGGAGCTGTGCTTCGCTTGTCCGGGACGACAGCGAGTTTGTTGAGATAGCATCGCCCAATATCTGCACCGGGAACCATCTCTTCGCACCTGCACTCTCACATTGTGAGATGTGAGGTCCTGCGGCCTTCCGTCATCCGAAATGTCGAGGCGGCGCGATCGGGGTTGCCACGCGCGGCTTGCGTGCTATCGTCGCGACAAACAGGCCGCAAAAAGGCCGATGTCCAGGGAGGATGAGCATGCGGAGCGTGTGGGCGCTCGCCGCGACGGCGGCGCTATCTGTGCTGATGGCCTCGACTGCCACGCTTGCCGGCGAGCCCAAGCAGGGCGGCGTCCTGCGGATGTATCACCGCGACAGTCCGGCCAACGCGTCGATCCTCGAAGGCGCGACCTATTCGGTCAACGTGCCGTTCATGGGGGTCTTCAACAATCTCGTCATCTACGATCAGCACATCGCGCAGAATAGTCCCGATACCCTCAGGCCCGAGCTCGCCGAAAGCTGGTCCTGGAGCAGCGACAACAAGAAGCTGACGTTCAAGCTGCGTCAGGGCGTCAAATGGCACGACGGCAAGCCGTTCACGTCGGCCGACGTCAAATGCAGCTTCGATCTCCTGATGGGCAAATCGCAGCAGAAGCTGCGGCAGAATCCACGCAAGACCTGGTACAACGAAGTCAACGAGATCACGACGAGCGGCGATTTCGAGGTCTCATTCGCCCTGAAGCGGCCGCAACCCTCGCTGCTGGCGATGCTCGCGTCCGGCTATACGCCGGTCTATCCCTGCCACGTCTCTCCGGCGGACATGCGCACCCATCCGATCGGGACCGGACCGTTCAAGTTCGTCGAGTTCAAGGCCAATGAATCGATCAAGCTGACGCGAAATCCGGACTATTGGAAGAAGGGCCTGCCCTATCTCGACGGCATCGAGTACACGATCATCACGAACCGCTCGACCGCGATCCTCGCTTTCGTCGCCGGCAAGTTCGACATGACCTTCCCGACGCACATCACGATCCCGCTGCTGAAGGACATCAAGTCGCAGGCGCCGAACGCGACCTGCGTCGTCGAGCCGACCAACGTTTCGACCAACATCATCGTCAATTCGAGCTCGGCGCCGTTCGACAATATCGATGTTCGCAGAGCCATGTCGCTCGCGCTCGACCGCAAGGCCTTCGTCGACATCCTGTTCGAGGGCCAGGCCGATATCGGCGGCACCATGCTGCCGCCGCCTCAGGGCATCTGGGGCATGCCCAAGGACAAGCTCGAGACCATTCCGGGCTACGGCCCGAACGTCAACGCGAACCGCGAGGAGGCGAAGAAGCTGATGCAGAAGGCGGGCTACGGTCCCGACAAGCATCTTGCGGTGAAGGTCTCGACACGCAACATCGCGGAATATCGCGACCCCGCGGTGATCCTGATCGACCAGCTCAAGAGCATCTATATCGACGGCGAGCTCGACGTCGTCGAGACGGCCAACTGGTTTCCGAAGGTTGCACGCAAGGACTACATGCTCGGCCTCAATCTGACCGGCAGCGCCGTCGACGACCCCGACCAGTCCTTCTACGAGAACTATTCCTGCGGCTCGGAACGCAACTACACCAATTACTGCAACAAGGAGATCGAGAAGCTGTTCGACGTGCAATCGCAGGAGACCGACGTCAACAAGCGCAAGCCGCTGGTGTGGGACATCGACAGGAAGCTGCAGGAGGACGTCGCCCGCCCGATCATCTTCCATGCACGCGCCGGCACCTGCTGGCAGCCCTACGTCAAGGGCGTCACGATCATGTCGAACAGCTCCTATAACGGCTTTCGCTACGAGGACGTGTGGCTCGACAAGTAGCACGGCAGGCTGAAGACTAGCGGCTCGCGGAGGGCGAAGGATGTTTGCCTATCTGGTGCGACGCCTGTTCCTGATGCTCGTGACCCTGCTTGGGATCTCGGTCGTCATCTTCGTCCTGCTGCGCGTCGTGCCCGGCAATATCGTCGACATCCTGTTCGCCGCCGCCGGCTATGTCGATCCCGCCGACAAGGCCAATCTGGAGAAGGAGCTCGGTATCGACCAGCCGCTGATCGTGCAATATTGGCACTGGATCAGCGGCTTTCTGCGCGGCGACTTTGGCTATTCCTATGTTTCCGAGAAGCCGGCGCTGCAGGAGATATTGCCGCGAATTCCGATCACGGCAAAGCTGGCCGGCCTCGCGCTGCTGTTCTCGGCCTCGATCGGGATTCCCTTGGGCGTCATCAGCGCCGTGAAGCAGGGCACGCGGCTGGATTACGCCTTGCGCGTTATCAGCCTCAGCGGCCTGTCGCTGCCCTCGTTCTGGCTCGGCCTTCTGATCCTCACCGCGTCGGTGGCGATGTTCGGCCAGATGCCGATTTTCAATCCCAATCCGCAGACCTGGCTCGAGGCGTTCGCGACGTACGCCGTGCCGGCCGCCGCCGTCGGCTTCCGCAGCGCGGCGCTGACCATGCGCATCACGCGGTCCTCGATGCTGGAGGTGCTGCGGCAGGACTACATCCGCACCGCGCGCGCCAAGGGTGCCTCCGATGCCGCCGTGAACTACCGTCACGCGCTGAAGAACGCGATTCTGCCCGTGATCACCGTGATCGGCATCGAGGCGGCCTTCCTGATCGGCGGCCTGATCGTCACCGAAACGGTATTCAACATCCCCGGTGTCGCCCGCTTCCTGGTCGAGGCGATCCGCTGGCGCGACTATCCGATCGTGCAGAACCTCGTAATGTTCATCGCCGTGGTCGTGGTGGTCGCGAATTTCACCGTCGACATGCTCTACGCGGTGTTCGATCCGCGGATCAGGTACACGGATTAGGAGAGCTACTTGGCCGCGATCGACTTCGACGTTGAACTGAGGCGGGCCGGCGCGCATGCCACCGGGGGCTGGCGGCGCGTGCTGTTCCTGGCGCAGCGGCACGTGCTCGGCGCGGCCGGGCTCATCATCATGACGGTGTTCGTGCTCACCGCGATCTTTGCCGACTTCATCGCGCGCTACGACCCGCTGACGGTCGATTCCGCGCGCGCGCTGGCTCGCCCGAGCTGGGCGCACTGGATGGGGACCGATTCCTTCGGCCGCGACGTGTTCAGCCGCATCATCCACGGCGCGCGCATCTCGCTCGCCGTCGGCATCGGCTCGACCGCGCTCGGCGGCACGATCGGCGTCATCGTCGGGCTCACCTCCGGCTACCTGTCCGGCTGGGTCGATCTCGTCTTCCAGCGCGTGTCCGACGTTCTTCAGGCGCTGCCGCTGCTGGTCCTCGCCCTGATCATGACGGCGGCGCTCGGCCCGTCCCTGCCGAACGTCATCATCGCCATCGCGATCCCGCTGATCCCGACCGTGTCGCGCGTCACCCGCGCCAATACGCTGGCGCTGCGCGAGCAGCCCTTCGTCGAAGCCGCCAAGTCGATCGGCATGAGCGAGGTGCGGATCGCGCTGCGCCACGTGCTGCCGAACACGCTCGCGCCGCTGATCGTGCTCGCGACCGCCCAGCTCGGCTCGACCATCCTGACCGAGGCCTCCCTCTCCTTCCTCGGCCTCGGCATTCCCGAGCCCTATCCATCCTGGGGCCGCATGCTGTCGGAATCCGCCGCCGAATATGTCCGCACGGCGCCCTGGCTGGTGATCTTTCCGGGCATCGCCATCAGCCTCGCCGTGTTCGGCGCCAATCTGTTCGGCGACGCCCTGCGTGACATTCTCGATCCCCGGCAGCGCGGCTGATGACGAAACAATCCGATCTCGTGCTCGAGGTGAAGAACCTGAAGACGGTGTTCTTCACCAATTCCGGCCTGTTCAAGGCCGTGGACGATCTCTCCTTCAACGTGAGGCGCGGCGAGACCCTGGCGATCGTCGGCGAATCCGGCTGCGGCAAGAGCGTCACCGCGCTGTCGCTGATGCGGCTCGTGCCCGACCCGCCCGGCCGCATCGTCGGCGGCTCCGTCTCGCTCGAGGGCACCGATCTGCTGGCGCTGGACGAAGCGGAGATGCGCGCCGTCAGGGGCAACCGCGTCTCCATGATCTTCCAGGAGCCGATGACGTCGCTCAATCCGGTGATGCGGATCGGCGACCAGATCGTCGAAGCGGTGCGGCTGCACCGGAACATCCCGGCCAGGAGGCCCAGGACATCGCCGTCGAGATGCTCCGCCTGGTGCGCATTCCCGAGCCGGCGCGCCGCGCGAGGGAATATCCGCATCAGCTGTCCGGCGGCATGCGCCAGCGCGCGATGATCGCGATGGCGCTGGCCTGCCGGCCGGCGCTGCTGCTCGCGGACGAGCCGACCACCGCGCTCGACGTCACCATCCAGGCGCAGATCCTGGCGCTGATCCTCGACCTTCAGAAGGAGCTCGGCACCGGGCTCGTGCTGATCACCCACGATCTCGGCGTCGTCGCACAGACCGCCCAGCGCGTGATCGTGATGTATGCGGGGCGGAAGGTCGAGGAGGCCAGCGTCGAGGCGCTATTCGCCTCGCCAAAGCATCCCTATACGCGCGGGCTGATGGCTTCGATCCCGGCCGTCCCCGCCCCCGGCATTGTCGCGCCGGCGCGGCTGAACGAGATCCCCGGCACGGTGCCCTCGCTGGTGCGCTTGCCGAAGGGTTGCGCCTTCGCGCCGCGCTGCAAGCTCGCCATCAAGCGTTGCGAGGCCGAATATCCGCCGCTGGCGGATTGGGGCGACGGCCATCTCGCCGCCTGCTGGCGCGCGGAAGAAGTCGCGGAGGTGGCATGACCGAGGTGCTGCTCGAGGTCACCGACCTCAAGAAATATTATCCGGTGCGCGCCGGCGTGCTGCGGCGGCTGGTCGGCACCGTGCATTCGGTCGACGGCGTCTCGTTTTCCCTTCAGGCCGGCGAGACGCTCGGGCTCGTCGGCGAGTCCGGCTGCGGCAAGTCGACGGTGGCGCGCAGCGTGCTGCGGCTGGTCGAGCCGACCTCCGGCCAGATCCGCCTCGACGGGGAGGACATCACGTACCTCTCCAAGTCGGCGCTGCGCCCGCACCGACGCTCGATGCAGATCGTGTTCCAGGATCCGTTCGCCTCGCTCAATCCGCGCATGACCGCCGGCGACATCGTCGGCGAGCCGCTGATCGTGCATGGTCTTGCGACCGGCAAGGCGCTGGAGGCGCGGGTTGCAAAGCTGTTCGAGCAGGTGGGCTTGCGACCGGATCAGATGCGCAACTTTCCGCATCAATTCTCCGGCGGCCAGCGCCAGCGCATCTGCATCGCGCGGGCGCTGGCGCTGGGGCCCCGCCTGATCGTCTGCGACGAGCCGGTCTCCGCGCTCGACGTCTCGATCCAGGCGCAGGTGATCAACCTTCTGATCGACCTGCAGCGGCAGCACGGCTTCTCCTATCTCTTCATCGCCCACGACCTCGCCGTGGTGGCGCATATCAGCCACCGCGTTGCCGTGATGTATCTCGGCCGCATCGTCGAGATCGCCGGCAAGGACGAGCTGTTCCGCAATCCCAGGCATCCCTACACGCAGGCGCTGCTCGCCTCGGTGCCGATTGCCAACCCGCTGGCGAAGAAGCTCGCGCCGCTGGTCGACGGCGACGTGCCGAGCCCGGTCAATCCACCGCCGGGCTGCGCATTTCACACCCGCTGCCGGTTTGCGATGGAGCGCTGCAAGATCGAGCGGCCGGCGCTGCTGGACGCGGGCGACGGGCACCAGGTGGCATGCCTGCTCAATGACGGGACGGGGCGGGGCCGCTAGGGCGTGGACTCATAGAATCAATGTCAGCTCCTCTCATGATCGAAAAAATCGAAAGGTCGTGCGACACCGGTCGTGTCGACGCTCCACTACCGCCCGAAATGGCTCTTGCGTGCGAAGTCGCCGGCGCTGCGAAAGCCGGGCGCGATGAGATTACTCTCGTTGTCCTCGGCGTTCTCGCAGGCGCTTTCATTGCGCTCGGCGCGATGTTCATGACGGTCGTAATGACCGGAGCTGGCGACCTCCCATGGGGTATTGCACGCCTTCTTGCCGGCCTCGTCTTCTCGCTTGGCCTTGTCCTGGTGATTGTCGGCGGCGCTGAATTGTTCACCGGAGACTCATTGATGATCGTGGCCTGGGCAAGCCGGCGCATTACGGTTGGGTCGCTCCTGCGCGCATGGTCACTGGTGTACGTCGGCAACATCGGTGGTGCGGTCGGCACGGCCGCCCTGGTATTTCTGGCTGGTCAGTATGGAGTTGCCGGCGGCCAAGTGGGGAAAACGGCGCTTGCAATCGCATCGGCCAAAGCAGGGCTACCTACAGGTCAATTGTTTTTCCTCGCCGTGCTTTGCAACGTGTTGGTCTGCCTCGCCGTGTGGATGTCTTTTGGGGCTCGAAGCGCAACCGATAAGATTATGGTTATCGTGCCGCCCGTCACGGCCTTTGTTGCCGCCGGTTTCGAACACTCTGTCGCCAATCTCTATTTCTTGCCTTACGCGCTCGCGATCAAATATTGGGTTGGGCCAGAATTCTGGACTGCAATTGGTGGCAGTGCGACAGATTATGCGGTGCTCAACGCAGTCAGCGCGGCTCACAACATTGTCGTAGCCACCATTGGCAATCTTGTCGGCGGAAGCCTTCTGGTTGGTGCGGTCTATTGGTTCGTGTATCTGCGCCGACGTTAAGGCGCGATCCTATGGCCGTTCTCGAATGACGAGGATTGGGTCGTCGCCGTGATTGTCAGCTGCTGGCCCTTCAGGCATTGGAAGATTGCTGCTTCTGCCGGTGTTGGGGCGCAAACCGGGGCCAGCCGCTTAATGCGTACACGGTCTTGATCCCAGCGCCCGGATCACCGGCCAGGCGGCGAGCGCGGCAGCGAGATGCTTGAGCGTATGGCCCGAGACGATGTGGCCCGTCGCGTCGAACACGATCGCATCGCCAAGCTCGAACAGCTTGGCCAATGCGTAGAAGAAGATCACGCCGCCGAGCGGTACGCCAAGCGCGCCGGGCCGGGGCCGCGTCGACGCCAGTGCCACGGCGAGCGCGATGCCGCCGTACTGCACGACCACCCATGGCATGAGATTCTCGCGCGCGACCCAAGCCGCCAGCAGGCCCGCGATCATCATCAGCACCAGCACCGCCTCGCCCGCGCGCACGCTGATGCGCTCGCTGGCGGCGATGCCCAGAAATCCCGCAAACGCCACGGCCATGCCGAGGCGGTCGGCGACCAGCCGTTGCGGCACGTCTGGGTCGAGATGATAAAAGCCTGAGCCCAGGCAGGTGAGGATCAGTCCCACAAAGAACCAGCTTGCACCGACCGGCACATCGAGACGGCCGCGCAGCCGCTCCGTGCCCCAGACACCCATCGCGAGAAAGGCGAGATTGCTCAGTACGTCGGCGGCGTTGGGCACGCCGAGCCAGGTTCGGCCGTCGACGAAATGCGGGATGTGCCAGGCGGCGGCAGGCAGCGCGGGTGCGAAGAGCGACGCCAGTGCCAGCACGAACAGCGCCGCGGCCAGATATTTTTCGCGGGCTTGCGGGGCGCCGAACGGGAGGCGGCGGAACACCGAGGGGAGGATGGCAGCCGCCTGGATGGGATCGTTTGCGCGCGACATGCGGGGCTCCTAATGTGAACATTGTTCATCATTAGTAGCAGCAGAATGAACAATGTTCAATGAAGATCATCCACGGCTGCGACCGTTTACCTATCCCCTTGTTATCAAAATATTTTTTAGAATTAGGGTTACGTCTAATGTCACGTGCGGGCGAGCCAGCCACGCTCGCCCTTGGCGACATGGGTTCCGGCGCTCGCGCTTCGCGCGTCCGGGACACGAGGTTAGGCGGCGATCTCCGCCACGATCCTGCCCGTGGTCACCTGCTCGCCCTCGGCGACGTCGATCGCGGCGACGACGCCGTCGATGCCGGCCTTGTGGACGTGCTCCATCTTCATCGCCTCCAACGTCATCACCGGCTGGCCGGCTGCGACGCGGTCGCCCGGCTTGACCAGGACGGCGACGACGCGGCCGTTCAGGGCCGCGCGGACCTTGCCGTCGCCGCCATTGCTTGCGGCCGCCTTCGGCGCAGCGAGGGTCAGGTCACTCACCGTGAGCGGGATACCGCGATGCCGGAGGTGGAGCCGGTCGCCGTCGCGCAGGAATTTGGCGCTGTCCATCACGCCGTCATGGCGGAAGCGGATCATGTCGGAATCAAGCTGCTCGATCTCGAACCGGTCCTGCCGGCCATCGGTCGCCACGGTATAGCTGCCGTCGCGCTCGCGCGTGATGTCGAGCTCGTGCGCGTGGCCTGCGATCTCGATCTTCGCAGGAAGCGCGAATGTGGCCGACAGGCGCCGGCCACTTTGCCAGCACGGCGCGCGCGGATTGGTGACGTAGAGCAGCAGGCCTGCAAGCGCCGTATCGAATGCCGCCTCTCGCCGCGGCGCCAGCAATTCGTCGCGATGCGCGCCGATGAAAGCCGTCGTCGCCTCGCCCTTGGCAAAGCCGGGATGACGCAGGCACGACATCAGGAACGCCTGGTTGGTCGTCACGCCGAACGCGGTGAGCTGCTCCAGGCCGACGATCAGCCGTCCCCTCGCCTCCTCGCGCGTGGTGCCATGGCTGATCACCTTGGCGATCATGGAATCGTAGAACGGAGGAATTTCCGAGCCCGATTGCAGCGCGTGCTCGACACGGATGCTGTCAGGCACCTGCCAGCGCGCCATGCGGCCCGACTGCGGCATGAAGTCGTGCGCGGCGTCTTCCGAGCACAGCCGCACCTCGATGGCATGGCCGGAGAACTCGATGTCCTGCTGCTTCACCGGCAATTGCTCGCCGCGCGCGACGCGCAGCTGCAGTTCGACGAGATCGAGCCCGGTGATCGCCTCGGTGACGGGATGCTCGACCTGAAGACGCGTGTTCATCTCCATGAAGTAGAATTCGCCGCTGGCATCGAGCAGGAATTCCAGCGTGCCGGCGCCTTCATAGCGCAGCGCCTTCACGGCCGCGACGGCGACCTCGCCCATCCTGGCGCGCAGCTCCGGCGTGACGGCGGGCGACGGCGCCTCCTCGATCAGCTTCTGGTGCCGACGCTGCACCGAGCAGTCGCGCTCGCCGAGATGAATGGCGTTGCCGAAGCTGTCGCCGAACACCTGGATCTCGATATGCCGTGGATTTTGGATCGCGCGCTCGAGGATGATTGTGGGATCGCCGAACGCGGCCTTGGCTTCCGACCGCGCGCTGCGCAGCGCATCCGGGAACGCGGCCTCCTCAGTGACGAGCCGCATGCCGCGGCCGCCGCCACCGGCGACCGCCTTGATCATGATGGGGAAGCCGATCTTCCTGGCCTCCGCAAGCATGATTTCGTCGCCCTGCTCTGCGCCCTGATAGCCCGGCACGACGGGAACGCCGGCCTTCGTCATGATATCCTTGGCACCGGCCTTGTTGCCCATCGCCTCGATCGCCTGCGGCGCCGGGCCGATGAAGACCAAGCCCGCATCCTTGCAGGCTTGCGCAAACTCCTCGTTCTCGGCGAGGAAGCCGTAGCCGGGATGGACGGCATCGGCGCCGCTCGCCTTGGCCGCTGCGATGATCGCGGGGATGTTGAGATAGGACTGCGCCGGCAAGGCTTCGCCGATGCGCACGGCCTGGTCGGCCTGCTTGACGTGGAGCGCATCGCGATCCGCATCCGAATAGACCGCGACGACGCCGAGGCCGAGCTTTCGCGCGCTGCGCATCACGCGGAGCGCGATCTCGCCGCGGTTGGCGACCAGGACCTTGAAGAACGGCCGATGCTGCACTGATCCGTTCCTCATGGGCGGGCCACCGAAAACTGCATGCGCTGCGGCGTGCGTGCATCGCCCTCGCGGCAGATCGCGAGCACTTCGGACAGCACCGCGCGGGTGTCGCGCGGATCGATCACGCCGTCGTCGAGCACGCGCGCGCTGGTGGAGAAAACGTCCATCTGGCCGTCGAATACGCCGATGATCTGCGCCCTCATGGCATCGAGCTTCTCCTTCTCGATCGGCTTGCCGCGGCGGGCGGCGGCAGCCTCGGTGACGATGGCCATGGTCTCGGCAGCCTGCTCGCCGCCCATCACGGCGGTCTTGGCGTTGGGCCAGGAGAAGCAGAAGCGCGGATGGAAGCCGCGCCCGCACATGCCGTAATTGCCTGCGCCGAACGAGGCACCGCAATAGATGGTGATCTGCGGCACCGTCGCCGAAGTGACCGCCTGGATCATCTTCGAGCCGTGCTTGATCATGCCGGCTTCCTCATAGGCCTTGCCGACCATGTAGCCGGTCGTGTTGTTGAGATAGAGCAACGGCGTACGCGTCTGGCAGCAGGCCTGGATGAAATGCGTCGCCTTGTTGGCGCCCGCGGGATCGAGCGGGCCGTTGTTGGTGATGATGCCGATCGCCTGTCCCTCGATGCGGGCATGGCCGCAGACGGTGGCCGGGCCGTAATTGGGTGCCATCTCGGTGAAATCGGAATCATCGATGATGCGCGCGATCACTTGGCGCATGTCCACGGGCCGCTTGTGGTCCATCGGCATGATGCCGAGCAGCTCGTCCTGGTCGTAGCGCGGCGGCTTGAACTCCGGAGCCGCCCGGCCCGGCCGCTCCCATTGCAGCGCGGCCATGATCTCGCGCGCGATGCGCAGTGCGTCACGGTCGTCCTCGGCGAGATAGTCGCCGAGGCCTGAGACCTGCGTGTGCATCTCGGCGCCGCCGAGCTCCTCCTCGGTTGCGATCTCGCCGGTCGCGGCCTTCAGCAGCGGCGGTCCTGCGAGAAAGGCGCGGGTGCGGCCGCGGACCATCACAATGTAATCGGACAAGCCGGTCTGATAGGCGCCGCCGGCGGTCGAGGAGCCGTGCGTGACGGTGACGACAGGCAGGCCTGCCGCCGAGAGCCGCGCCAGATTGCGAAAGATATTGCCGCCGCGGATAAAGTCCTCGACGCGGTAGCGCAGGAGATTGGCGCCGGCGCTTTCGACGAGTTGCACATAGGGCAGCTTGTTCTCCAGCGCGAGCTCCTGCACGCGCAGCGTCTTGTCGAGGCCAAAGGGCTGCAGCGCGCCGGCATCGATGCCGGAATCGCTGGCGCTGACCATGCAGCGGACGCCCGAGACGAAGCCGATGCCGGCGATGACGCCGCCGCCGGGTACGCTCTTGCTCGCATCCGGCACGTCGAACATGTAGCCGGCCAGCGTCGACAGCTCGATGAAGGGCGCGCCGGGATCGAGCACCAGCGCGACGCGCTCGCGCGGCAGCAGCTGCCCACGCTTGTGGAAACGGTCCTTTGCCGCGGCAGATGCCGCCCGTGTGCGCTCTTCCAGCGCGCGCATGCGGTCGATCAGCGCGAGCATGCCGTCCCGGTTGGCGTGGTAGCCGGCGCTACCGGGGGAGATGGTGTTTTCGAGAATGGACATGGCTTGATCCTGCTCGTCATTGCGAGGAGCGAAGCGACGAAACAATCCAGACTGCATCCGAGGAGAGATTCTGGATTGCTTCGCTTCGCTCGCAATGACGGGTGAGGCGATACCTTACCTGTTCGTCCCAAAGATCTTCCGCGCCTCGGCCGGGCTCGCGATCTCGCGGCCCGCACGCCTTGCGCAGGCGGCGATCGCCTCGATCAACTGGCCGTTCGACGTCACCTTCTTGCCGTCGGCGAGATAGAGCGTATCCTCGAGTCCCGTGCGCAAGTGCCCGCCGAGCTCGGCGCAGCGCTGGTGCAGCGGCCAGATCTCCTCGCGGCCAATGGCGGTGACCTGGAAATGCGCCTCGGGACGCTTCAGCTTGAGCAGGATCGGCAGCAACTCGGGATCGGCGGGCATGCCGGAGGCAACGCCCATCACGAAGTTGTACTCGAGCGGGCCGTTGTACATGCCGACCTGGCGATACATGCCGACGCAGCGGACGATGCCGACATCGAAGCACTCGAACTCGGGGATGGTGCCGACCGCGTTCATGACGTCGAGATAGTCCTTCACCTTCTCGACCGCGTTGTCGAACATCATCGGAGGCCAGGCCCAGGTGTTATCGGCCTTCACCTTCAAATAATTGAGCGAGCCGGCATTGCAGGCAGCGATCTCCGGCTTGGTCTCGCGGATGCAATCGAGCGCGCCGGAGTAGTTCGGCCCCGACACGCCCGAGGTGTGATTGATGATGACGCCGGGGCAGGCTTCGCGGATGGCCTGCTGAATCTCCCTGCTGACGCTCACCTCCCAGGACGGCAGGTGCCCCTTGCCCGGCGCCTGCTGGCGCAGATGGATGTGCATGACCGACGCGCCGGCCTCGAACGCGGCCTTGGCTTCGCGCGCCATCTGCTCGGGCGTCACGGGTACGTTGTGCTGCTTGGGGTCGGTGAGCACGCCGTTCAGCGCGCAGGTGATAACGGCCTTGTCGCTCATGCCAACAATATCTCGCACGTTGAGAATTCAACGTTTGCGATCATGTGATGAGTGGCATGCGGCTTCTTGCGCGGAGAAGCTGGGAAATGAGCATGAATTCGTAGGGTGGGTTAGCGCAGCGTAACCCACCAAGGTCTCTTGCCACGGATGTATAGATGGTGGGTTACGACGGACAGATGCGCCTTGCGCATCTGTCCGGCTAACCCACCCTACGAGGCTACGAAGCCTCCGCCAACCGCACCGTCTCGGTGCTGCGGTAGATCGCAAGGTCGCGCGAGCCGACGAAGATCGCGCGCGGCTTCAGGCCGTAAAAGCGGCGGATCGAGTGGCTGAAATGGGTCGAGTCGGGATAGCCGATGTCCTGCGCGAGATGGGCGAGGTTGAGATCCTGGTTGGCGAAGTGCAGCAGATGCCGCGCGCGCTTCCAGGCGCGGAAGGAGCGGAACGAGATGCCGGTCTCCTCCTTGAACAGATGCAGAAAGCGCGAGGCGGACAGTCCGGCTTCGGCGGCGCAAGTATCCGCCGTCACCGGCTCGCCGGAGAAGCGCTCGATGCGGGCGACGGCCCGGGTGATGCGCGGATCGAGCACGCGGCGCGGCAGCGCCTCGCCAAAGCACATCTCGTCGAACTCGGCGGTGGTGATGTCGCCGTAGCGGCGCTGGCGCAGCAACGCGTAAGCGGCGAGGATCTTGCGGGCATAGGCGGCTTTGTCCGGCCCGCGCAGCCGTGTGGCGAGGGCCTCGATCAGGCCGTCCGGCATGCTTTCGGGCTCCAGCGTCACGCTGATGACGGTGCGATAATCGCTGGCGATGGTGTGCCGCTGGTTCGGCAGGGTCACGAGCAATTCGTCCGAGGTGTGGACCTCGTCGATCGTCAGATGCAGGCTGCCCCTCACCGCGACATAGACATGGCAGCAGCCGGGGGTCCGCTTGCGAGGGCGCCCGAGCAGGCCGGCATAGAAGACCCGCTCCGGCGTGATCAGCATCAGATGGTCGGATTCGCGACCTTTATCTTCCATTGGGTTCCTCCTCGCGCGGCTCTCTGGCCGCTGCGGACGGAGGTCACCTTAGCGGAAATTTGGCCGCTGTCACGATGGGATAGCGCTGTCATGAAAACAGGCATCGTCGTTCCGGGGCGGTCGCAGACCGAACCTCAGGTGCGCAACTGCGCACCGGGGAACCTCGAGATTCTCAGGTGCGCAAGGGCGCACCGGGGCTCGATGCTGCGCATCGCCCCGGAATGACGGAAACCTACGCCTTCACCCTCGGTGCAACATTCTGCTCGACGCCAGCCTTCTGTTCCGCGGCAACAGCACGCTTGAAACCGTCGCGCTGCTGCAGGCGCGCCCAATAGGCTGCGACATTTGGCCCAAAATCCTTGGCGAGGCCGATGTTGCTCGCCAGTCGAAGCGCGTATCCGATGACGATGTCAGCGGCGGTGAAGCGGCCGGCGCACAATGTTTCGGCATTGGCGGTGGCTGCCTCGACGGCGCGCAGTCGGCCCAAGAACCATTTGGCATAGTCGCCGGCGACCTGCGGGTTACGACGCTCCTCCGGCTCGAGCTGGGTGTATCGGAGCACCAGCGTCTGCGGAAAGGTTAACGTGGCATCGCTGAAATACATCCAGTTCAGGAAGGCGCCATAGGCGGGATCCTCCGGTCCGACCATCAGCGGCGTCGGGCCGTGTTTGATGCCGAGATAATGGCAGATGCCGGAGGATTCGGTCATCCTGGTCTCACCGTCGACCATGAAGGGAATCGTGCCGAGCGGATTGAGCGCAAGATATTCCTTGGCGAAGACCCGCGGCGGGAACGGCAGCATCTTGAGCTCATAGGGCAGCCCCATCTCCTCCAGCATCCAGAGCGGGCGAAACGAGCGCGCGGCGTCGCAGTGATAGAGCGTGATCATCAAGCACTCCCTTTGCTGCCGGGCAACGTACCCATCATCTTGCACAGGACCATCAGCATGACCTCGTCGGCACCGCCGCCGATCGAGGTCAGGCGGCTGTCGCGATAGGCGCGGCTGACCGGCGTCTCGTTGGTAAAGCCCATTCCGCCCCAATATTGCAAGCAGGCGTCGGTGAGCTCGCGGCCGAGGCGACCGGCCTTCAGCTTGGCCATGGTCGCGAGCCGCGTCACGTCTTCGCCCGCCACCAGCTGCTCGGCGGCGCGATAGATCAGCGCGCGCAGCAGTTCGACCTCGGTCTGCATCTCCGCGAGCTTGAAGTGCACGACCTGGTTGTCGAGGATGCTCTGGCCAAAGGCCTTGCGGTTGCGGGTGTACTCGATGGTCTCGTTGATGATGTATTCGTGCGACTTGAGGCAGGCAGCCGCGCCCCACAGCCGCTCCTCCTGGAACTGGATCATCTGGTAGGTGAAACCCTTGCCCTCCTCGCCGATCCGGTTGCGCTTGGGCACGCGGACGTTGTCGAAGAATATCTGCGCAGTGTCGGAGGAGCGCATGCCCATCTTGTCGAGCTTTCGCGCGACGGTGACGCCCTTGCTCTTCATGGGCACGCAGATCAGCGACTTGTTGCGGTGAACGGGCCCGTCGCCGGTGTTGGCGAGCAGGCAGATCCAGTCGGCCTGCGTGCCGTTGGTGATCCACATCTTGCCGCCGTTGATGACGTAATCGTCGCCGTCGGAGCGCGCCTGCGTCTTGATCGAGGCGACGTCTGACCCCGCGCCGGGCTCGGAGACGCCGATGCAGGCGACATAATCTCCGGCAATCGAGGGAGCCAGAAATTCGCGGCGAACCTCGTCCGAGCCGAAGCGCGCCAGCGCCGGCGTCGCCATGTCGGTCTGCACCCCGATCGCCATCGGCACGCCGCCGCAGGTGATGGCCCCTAGCTCCTCCGCCATCATCAGCGCATAGGAATAGTCGAGGCCGGAGCCGCCGAACTCCACCGGCTTGTTCAGCCCGAGGAAGCCGAGATTGCCCATCTTCTTGAACAGCTCATGCGCCGGGAAGATGTCGGCCTTCTCCCATTCATCGACATGGGGATTGATCTCGTTCGCGATGAATTTTTGTAAGGAACGGCGGATGTCGTCGTGGTCGGCGGTGAACAGCATTTTGTCCTCTTCGTCATTCCGGGGCGCGCGAAGCGCGAACCCGGAGTCCATTTCTCTACAGTGCGTGCGGCCCGATGGATTCCGGGCTCGACGCTTCGCGTCGCCCCGGAATGACGGCGTCCGTCACAACCCCATCTGCCGCGATGCCAGATCCTTCATGATCTCCTCGGTGCCGCCGCCGATGGCGTTGACCTTGACCTCGCGATAGATGCGCTCGGCCTTGATGCCGCGCATGAATCCGGCGCCGCCGAAGATCTGCACCGCCTCCGAGGCGCAGAACGCCATGGTCTGCGTCGCCTGGTTCTTCATCATGCAGATTTCCGCAACCGGGCTCTCGCCCTGCTCGAGCCGCCAGGCCAGCATCTCCAGCATTGCTTGCGAGGCTGCCACCTTCTGCGCCATGTCCACGATCTTGTGGCGGATCACCTGATGCTGGGCGAGCGGCTTGCCGAAGGTCTTGCGCTCCCTGGCGTAGGCGATCGCCTCGTCGAGACAGACCCGGGCGAAGGCGGTGCAGCTTGCCGCCATGCCCATGCGCTCGCTGTTGAAGTTCTGCATGATGATCTTGAAGCCCTGGCCCTCCTCGCCGATCAGGTTCTCGGTCGGCACGCGGCATTCGTCGAAATGCAGCGTCGCGGTGTCGGAGGCCCACCACCCCATCTTCTTGAGCTTGGTGCGCGACAGGCCCGGCGTGTTCCCTTCGATCAGCAGCAGGCTGACGCCGCCCGCACCCTCGCCGCCGGTGCGCACCGCAACGGTCAGATAATCGGCGCGCATCCCGGAGGTGATGAAGGTCTTCTCTCCACTCACGACGTAGTGATCGCCGTCGCGCCGTGCCCTGGTACGGAGGCCCGCGACATCGGACCCACCGCCCGGCTCAGTGATCGCGAGCGCGGAGATCTTCTCGCCTGACAGCACCTGCGGCAGCACGCGCGCCTTCACCTCGGGCCGAGCCGCCCGCGCGATCGGCGGCGAGCCGATGGTGTGGCTCATCAGGCTGGCGCCGACGCCACCGGCGCCGGCTCGCGCCAGCTCCTGGCTGGCAACAATCTTCATGAACTGATCGGCGGCGATCCCGCCATATTCCTCGGGAAATCCGAGTCCCAAGAGGCCGATCTCCGCCGCCTTGCGATAGAGCTCACGGGGAAATTCGCCGGCCTCGTCCCACTCATGGGCAAACGGGGTGATCTCCTTGTCGACGAAACGCCGCATGACGTCGCGGAAGGCGTCGTGCTCGGCGGTATAGAACGGGCTTTTCATTGGTCTCGCCCTGTTGGCGGATTCGCTGGTTCACCATGGCTGGAACATTTGCCATTCACTTGCGCAGAGTGGCTGTCCGAAAGGAGCCGCTCCACTGTTGCGTCCCACCTAGCAACTCAACGCAAGACGATTTTCCCCGCTCGCAGGCCAACTCTGGCGCAAAAAGACGTTGCTGCACAGACTCCGGCTGGCCCCAGGGCCACGCCGGCATCGTGCGCAGGGGAGGTATTTTTGGCCGTTCGTTACTACGACTGGATCGTTCATCATGGCCGCCGCACTCCGAACAAGGTCGCGGTGATCGACCTCGCGAGCGAGCGCCGCTTCACCTATTCGCAGTTGGACGCCCGTGTCTCCCGCCTCGCTTCGCTCCTGCGCCACACGCTGAACGTCTCGCGCGGCGACCGCGTTGCGGTGCTGGCGCTGAACACGACCGATACGCTGGAGGTACAGTTCGCCTGCGGCCGCCTCGGCGCCATCTTCGTGCCGCTGAACACCCGCCTCACCGTTCCCGAGCTTCAATTCATCACCGGCGATTGCGCGCCGAAGGTGATGATCCACGACGTCGAGCTCGCCGAGACGGCGCTTGCCGTCGCCAAGCTCTGCGGCGTCGCGACCAGCCTGCTGCTCGGCCCGGGCGGGTCCTACGAGGCCGGCATCGCGGCCGCAAAGCCGCTCGACCGCGCCGAGGAAGTCACGCTCGATGACGTCTCGACCATCATGTACACATCGGGCACGACGGGCCATCCGAAGGGCGCGACCATCACCCATGGCATGACCTTCTGGAATTGCGTCAATCTCGGCGGCCCCGCCTGCATCGGGCCATCCTCGGTGCTGCTCACCGTGCTGCCCTTGTTCCACACCGGCGGTCTCAACTGCTACACCAATCCGGTGCTGCATGCCGGCGGCACCGTGATGATCATGCGCGCGTTCGATCCCGGCACGGCGCTGGACCTGATCAACGACCCCGCGCAGGGCATCAACGTGTTCTTCGGCGTTCCCGCGATCTACCAGTTCATGGCGCAGCATCCCGCGTTTGCGACGACCGACCTCAGCCGGCTGATCGTCGGCGGTGTCGGCGGCGCGCCGATGCCGGTGCCGCTGCTGAAAGTGTGGGAGGCGCGCGGCGTCGCCCTGCAGCAGGGTTACGGCATGACCGAGACCTCGCCGGCCGTCTTGGTGCTCGATCGCGAGGATGCGGCGCGCAAGGCCGGCTCCGCCGGCAAGCCCGTGCTGCATACGGAGGTGCGCATCGTGCGCCCCGACGGCACCGATGCCGATGTCGGCGAGCTTGGCGAGCTCTGGGTGAAAGGACCGAACATCACGCCGGGCTATTGGAACAGGCCGGAGGCGAACAAGACCTCCTTCACCGACGGCTGGCTGCACACGGGCGATGCCACGCGCATCGACGAGGAGGGCTTCTATTACATCGTCGACCGCTGGAAGGACATGTACATCTCCGGCGGCGAGAACGTCTATCCGGCCGAGGTCGAGAACGTCCTGCATCAGCTCAGTGCCATCGCGGAGGCTGCCGTGATCGGCATTCCCGATCCACAATGGGGCGAGGTGGGCCTTGCCATCGTCGCGGTCAAGCCCGGCCAGAAACTGACGGAGACCGAGGTCTTCGCGCATTGCGCGGCCAATCTGGCGCGCTTCAAGTGCCCGCGCCAGATCCGCTTCGTCGACGCGCTGCCGCGCAACGCCACCGGCAAGATCCACAAGCCGACCTTGCGCAAGGAATTCTCGGTGGCCTCGGAGGTCGACAAGAAGGTCGCCAACGCCTGACGACAGCGTCCGTCGCGGATGCTTTTGTTTTTCCGGCGGGCCGGCCCGTCGATCGCGGATTATTGCGTCAAGAACAGCGCAAAAGGCTCTTCCACCGTGCGGCGGAGATGCTTTCGATACAGGGCGTGGTTGGCATCGCCAGGCGCAACCCGCCCCAGGGATGGCTGCGGGACGTTCCTGAGCGGCACATAGGCGATCGGTGCCGCGATCGGCGTGAGCTGCGAACCAGGGCCTGCACGAAGCGTCGAGATGATGCCGTACATCTCACCGGACACCGTCGGCCGCGACACCGTGATCACGCGGTGCTGGCCGTGCTTGATGATGACGAGGTAGATGAAGCCGGACTGATGGGGGACGGCGACCTCGCCGGTATGCTCGTAGGCGGCATCGGTTCGATCGCCCTCGCGGAAGACCAGCGAAGAGACTTTCGGCTCCCAGACGATCTCGGTGCGGTAGGCGAAAATCGCGTCCTTGTCGCCGAAGGACGGCCGCAACGTGATGTAGACGTCTTCCAGCCAGGTCACGGCGCGATGCGCATAGGAGCCGAGGCTGTCGGGAGCGACATCGTTGGCGGCCTGAGGCGCCGGCACGACGGGACCTTTGCGTAAGGAAACGCCCAGTGCCTGCTCCAGCCGGACCGTCGTCGCCAGCGTGAATGGGCGTCGTCCGCCGAGCACCTTCTCCAGCGTGGAGAGGCTGAGCTTGGCCTGCTCGGCCAGCGCCTGCCGGGACATCCGGCGCCGGGCGAGCTCCTCGCGAATGGTCTCGGCGATCTCGCGGCTCTGTTCATCCGAAAGCTGCTTGTCGGAAACCTTGTCCTGCATCTGCATCGTTAGCCCTGCTCCAGCACGGCCACTCTAGCAGGCCGGACAAACCAGCACAAAACCGCACATGGCCGCCCCGGCCGCGGCGCACCCGGCCGGCCGTGGCGGAACATTGCCGATCATTCTGCTCGCGAAAGCGGCTGCTCCCGGCGAATGCTCGGAGCCAGCAAACGCCCTTTCGGGAGCAGGCCAAATGGACACCTACGACACAGCCGACAACGACGAGCACCCCCTGTTGAAAGGACTGATCAAGTTCGGATTGTTGCTCCTCGCTCAGGGCATCGCGGTGATGCTGATGGCCTTCGTGGCCCTGCTCGTCAGCTTCGGGACGAGTTGGTCGGCAACGACCGAGCAGGCCAGCCTGCTCCAGCCCGGCGATGCCAGGTCCGGAAGCCTGCTCCTGAAGGACGGCGACGCCATCACGGAAGCGATCCGCCTCGGCATCGACGTCGACATCACGGTTTCTGGCCCGACCTTGCGTGCCCGGATCACTCAGGTATTCCGCAACCCGACCCAGGATTGGGTCGAGGCGACCTATGTCTATCCGCTCGCGACCGGCGGTGCCGTCGATACGCTGAAGATGGTGGTCGGCGACCGTATCATCGTGGGAGACATCAAGGAGCGGCAGCAGGCGCGCGTGATCTACGAAGAGGCGCGCCGCGCCGGTCAGAGGGCCGCGCTCACCGAGCAGGAACGGCCAAACATCTTCACCAATTCGGTTGCCAATATCGGCCCCGGCGAAACCGTGCTGGTGCAGATCGAATATCAGGAGCCCGTGCACCAATCCGGCAACGAATATTCGCTCCGGCTGCCGCTGGTGGTCGGACCGCGCTACAATCCGGCGCCGATCGTCCAGAGCGTCGACTTCCGCAAGGACGGATCGGGCTGGGGAGCGACGACGTCGGATCCGGTAACGGATCGTGACCGCATCTCGCCGCCCGTGCTGGATCCTGCCAAGTCTGCACCGGTCAATCCGACCAGCATCACGGTGCGCCTGAACGCCGGCTTCGCGCTCGGCGAGGTCAAGAGCCACCACCATAACGTCAAGATCGACGGCCCGGACAGCACGACACGGACCGTCACGCTCGCCGACGGAGTCGTCCCCGCCGACCGCGACTTCGAGCTGACCTGGAAGCCCGCCGCCGAGAAAGCGCCATCGGTCGGCCTGTTCCGCGAACGCGTCGGCGACGCCGATTATCTGCTCGCCTTCGTCACCCCGCCCAGCACCGAGCAGGTGACAAGAAAGCCGCTGCCACGCGAGGTCGTGTTCGTGATCGACAATTCGGGGTCGATGGGCGGCACGTCGATCGTCCAGGCCAAGGCGAGCCTCGCTTACGCGCTCTCCCGGCTTCAGCCGACCGATCGCTTCAACGTCATTCGGTTCGACGACACCATGGACGTGCTGTTTCCCGCTTCCGTGCCGGCCGATGCCGCGCATGTCGGCGAGGCGACCTCGTTCGTGAGCGCTTTGCAGGCGCGCGGCGGCACCGAGATGGTGCCGGCGATGCGCGCAGCGCTATCCGACAAGCTCGGCGACACCGGCATGGTTCGCCAGGTGGTTTTCCTGACCGACGGCGCAATCGGCAACGAGCAGCAATTGTTCGAAGCGATCACGGCGATGCGCGGCCGCTCGCGTGTCTTCATGGTCGGCATCGGGTCGGCGCCCAACACCTATCTGATGACGCGCGCCGCCGAGCTCGGCCGCGGGGCTTTCACCCATATCGGCTCGGTCGAACAGGTGGAGGAGCGCATGCGCGGCCTGTTCGCCAAGCTCGAAAACCCGGCCGTGACCGGCCTCACCGCGAAGTTCTCCGAGACCAACGCCGACGTCACTCCGGCGATCATCCCCGACGTCTATCGCGACGAGCCGCTGGTGCTGGCGGCAAGGCTCGACAAGCTCGCAGGCGCGCTTCGAGATCAGGGGACGGGTCGGCGACCGTCCATGGTCGGTGTCGCTGCCGCTGCAACAAGCCGCCGAAGGCAAGGGCCTGTCGAAACTCTGGGCCAGGCGCAAGATCGGCGACGCCGAAGTGGCGCGCGCCATGCGGGAGCTCGCCCCCGAGGAGGCCGACAAGGCGATCCTGGCGCTGGCGCTCGACCATCAGATCGTCACGCGCCTGACCAGCCTGGTCGCCGTTGACAGAACGCCGAGCCGCCCCGAAGGCGCGCCGCTCAAGCTCAGCGAATTGCCGATCAACCTGCCGGCCGGCTGGGATTTCGAGAAGGTGTTTGGCGAACGGCCGCAGATCCCGGCGCAGTTGCGCGAGCGCCATGCCGATGCAGCCACCTCACCGGCCGCGCGGCGTCCGACGCCCGCAGCGCCCGATGCGATCCGCCTGCCCAAGACGGCAACCTCGGCCGAGCTGAAGATGATCGCGGGTCTGATCCTGATCGCGCTCGCCCTTGTCCTGTTCGTGTTTAACCGGCGTCGGCCCTTGCTCACCAACGCCGCTTGAGAGAGGAGCCCCCCGACTCCTCTGTTAGCGCGCGCGGCTGCCTGTCCCGTCATCAACGGCCGCGCGCGCCTTTTTTGGGAATGTCATTCCGGGGCGGTGCGGAGCATCGAGTCCGGAATCTCGAGATCCCGGGTTCGGCTCTACGAGCCGCCCCGGAATGACCAACAAGGAGATACAGATGCTCCGCCTCATATCTCCTCTGGTTCTGGCCCTGATCGGCCTCATCCTGTTCGGCGACGGCGCCTACATCCACGCCAAGGCGTGGCTCGCGCAGGTGCTGCTGGAGCGGGCGTTCGACCGAAGCATCGCGACGGGACAGGCGGTGAAGCCGTGGTCCTGGGCCGACACCTGGCCGGTCGCGCGGATCGAGGTCAGGCAGATCGGCGCCAGCGCCATCGTGCTGGAAGGCGCGAGCGGACAGGCGCTGGCTTTTGGCCCCGGCCATATCCACCAGACAGCCGATGCGGGTGAACGCGGGACTGCCGTCTATGCCGCCCATCGCGACACTCATTTCCGCTTCCTGCGCAATGTCGTCATTGGCGACATCATGGATGTCACGCGTCGCGACGGTCGACATTTCCGCTATCGCGCGGATTCCTCGGATGTGGTCCGTTTCGATGCATCAGGCATCGAGGCCAGGACACAGGGTTTCGAGCTTGTTCTCGCGACCTGCTGGCCATTCGACGCGGTCACCTCCGGTCCCGAGCGTTACGTCCTGCATGCAACATTGATCGGAGCCGACAAATCGCCCACCGCGCCGACGACACGCGGCAGCATCGCTCATTCCACCACGCGGCATACCCCCGTGGTTGCCAGTCCAACGGACTCGCCATAGAACGGAGTGGCACTCGACCAAGAAGAACAACAGGTGAGGTCACGGCATGGAAGCCCAGGTGTCCGCTGCGTCCGCGTTCCATCCATGGTCTCCGCCGTCCGATGCCAGCGACATCGTCAAGGGCATCCACGCCATGCTGCACCCGCGCAACATCGTGCTGGTGGGCGCGACCGATAAGCCTGGCAATTATGCCGAACGCATCTGGAACAATCTGGTCAAGTACGGCTACGAAGGCGGCCTCTATCCAGTCAACGCCAAGCGCGACACCATCTGGGGCGTTCCCTGCTACAAGGACTTTGCGAGCCTCCCGGAAAAGCCCGATCACGTTCTGGTGCTGGTGCCGGCGCGTTTTGCGGTCCAGGTGATCCGCGACGCCGCGGCGGCCGGCGCGCGCTCGGCCACGATCGTCACTTCCGGCTTCAGCGAGCTGCAGGATGAGGAAAGCCAAAAGCTCGCCGCCGAATTGCAGGCGGCCGTGCGCGAGACGGGGCTTGCGGTCACGGGCCCGAACTGCCTCGGCAATCTGAGTGCCGGGGAAAAGCTCTTCACCAACATCGACGACCGTGTCGTGACCATGGAGCAGGGCGCGGTGGCGATCGCCGGGCAGTCCGGCGCTATCGTCATGGCGATCCGTCAGGCGCTGGAGGATCGGGGCGTCGGTGTCGGCTACATGGTGACGACCGGCAACGAGGCCGGACTCGAGACGCCAGATCTGATGCGCTATTTCGCCGAGGATCCGAGCATCAAGGTGATCGTCGTCTACCTCGAAGGCGTACGCAACACCAGGGCGTTCCGCGATGCCTGCAAGGCGGCGCGCGCCGCAAGCAAGCCCGTCATCGCGCTCAAGCTCGGCGCCTCCGAAGGCGGCCGCGCCGCCGCAATGGCGCACACCGGCGCGCTCGCGGGCTCGATCGAGACGTTCGACGCGGTTGCGACGCGCGAAGGCGTGATCCGGGTCGGCGGGCTCGACGAGCTGATCGAGACCACCGAATGCTTCGTCCACGCGGCCGTGCCCAAAGGCGACCGGCTCGCCGCCGTCACGCTGTCGGGCGGCAAGCGCGGCATGCTGATCGACGCCTTCGACGCAGAAGGCCTGAAGTTCGCGCCGCTGAGCCCGCATGTCAGCTCGGAGCTGGCGAAGATGCTCGGGCCGGGCTCGATCGTCGGCAATCCGCTCGATGCCGGCTTTGCCGCGGTCGTCGATCCCTCCGTCTATATGAAGTCGATCAAGCTGATGATCGACGATCCCGATATCGACATCGTCATCATCGATGCCGAGCTGCCGAAGGCGCCGCACGAGCTGCGCGAGCGCAATCTGCGCATCGTCGACGAGATGGCGAGCAAGGGCGGCAAGCCCGTGATCTATATCAGCGCGATGTCGATCGGCTTCACCGAATTCACCAAATCCTTGCGCAAGTCGCTGCCGCATCTTGCGGTCATGCAGGGCATGGACCGGGCGGTGACCGCGATCAAGTCGCTGCTCGCCTACGCCAAGCTGCGCAAGGAGGTGCCCGACATCGTATCGAGCTCGAAGCCCGCCGCACGCGCCGTGCTGGAGAAGGCGCTGAAATCGGCAAGCGGCGCCGCGCTCGACGAGGTCGCCTCGAAGAAGCTCCTGAAGGCGTATGGCATTCCGATCTCGAAGGAGGCGATCGCGCAGACCGCGGCGGAAGCCGCAGGGATCGCCAAGCAGATCGGCTTTCCGGTCGTGGCCAAGGTCGTCAGCGCTGAGATCCTGCACAAGTCCGACATCGGCGGCGTGGTGTTGAACCTGAACAGCGCCTCCGAGGTGAAGAAGGCGTTCGCCGAAATCACGGCCCGGGTGAGCAAGTTGAAAGGCAAGCCGAGGCTCGACGGCGTCCTGATCGCGCAGCAAGTCAAGGCCGAGCTCGAGCTCGTGGTCGGCGCCTCCCTCGATGCCGAGATGGGGCCTGTCGTGCTGTTCGGCACCGGTGGCATCGACATCGAGCTGATGAAGGACGTCGCGCTCGCCGGCGCGCCGCTGGACGAGGCCGAAGCGCGGCTCCTGATCGGCCGTACCAAGGCCGGCATCAAGATGCGCGGCTATCGCGGCAAGCCCGCCCTGCACGAGGCCTCCGTGGTGAAGGCACTGGTCGGCCTCTCCAATTTGATCGCCGATGCCGGCGACCGGATCGCCTCGATCGACGTCAACCCGTTCCTGATCAACACCAGGACCGGCGTGGCCGTCGATGCCCTGATCGTGCTCAACAACGCTGCGGCAAGAGGGGCGGCGGGACATTAAGGTCGTAGAAGCCGTAGGGCGGATTGGCGCCAGCGTAATCCGCCAATTTGCACGACTGAGGCCAAAGCGGCGGGTTACGCTTCGCTAACCCGCCCTACGTACCATTGCGGCTCCCTTCCAACTTTCCCGTTTTCGCCGTAAAACCCTCCCCTCATGGCACGTGCGAGCAATCTGGTGATCGGAACGGCGACGCTGGCGGTGGTCGCCGTGGCGCTCGGCGGCGTGCTCGGCGTGCAGAAATGGCGCACCATCCAGAGCCGCAGCCAGTTGCGTGTGGTGTTCGAGGGTGGCTCCGCCAGCGGCCTGCGCCGCGGCGGGCCGGTCAATTTCGACGGTGTGCCGGCCGGCCAGATCCGCTCGATCAAGCTGGAGAGTCCGCGCCGCATCGTGGCGCTGGTGATGCTCGACAATACGGCGCCGATCCGCAAGGACACCGTGGCGGGCATCGAGTTCCAGGGCCTGACCGGCGTCGCTGCGATCTCACTGATCGGGGGCGCGCCCTCCGCGCCACCGGTGCCGCTGGACTCGGACGGCGTCCCTATCCTGACCGCCGATCTCAGCGATGCCGAAACCATCGTCGAAACCCTGCACAGCGTCGACCGCGCGATCGTCAGCAATGCCCCCGCAATCAAGGAAGGCCTGAGCACGTTCGAAAACTACACCGCCGATCTCCGGAGCAAGAGCGCCGAGATCGATTCCGTCATGGCCAAGGTCGACAGCGCCTTCGCGGGCTTCGATAAGGCGGTCACGAAGATCGAGGGCGTGGTACCCGGCTTCGTCGACGGCAAGGCCGACGAACTGTTCGAGAAGATCAAGGGGCTGCACGAGCTTGCCGACACCATGAAGAAGAAGTCGGCGGGTTATCTCGAGGACATCCGTCGCTCGCTGCTCGATGTCAGCGAAGCCGCCAACAAGATGGCGGGAACGCCCGTGCCACCGCGACCACCACGCAGGCCTACGGAGCAGAAGAACCGGTAATGCTTACCCTCCCCTGGAGGGGGAGGGTAACGCGGAATCCGCCAACGGCTCAGTAGTTGCTGGCCGCCGCTCCGTTCGGGATGCCGTCGATCGGACATTCGTCAGTCCCCGGCGTCGCGCGGGTCATCGCCTCGACCATGTCCCGCGTGCCTTCGGGATCCCTGATCCAGTTCTTGTAGAAATCATACGGGCACGCCGCGACGCCACGCGGGCTGTCTCCGGAATTGATCATGCCGGTGTAGCCGCGGTGGACCAGCTTGTAGAGGTGGTTCTGCGACTGGCCGT
This sequence comes from Bradyrhizobium dasycarpum, assembly GCF_042019905.1. Taxonomy (NCBI): domain Bacteria; kingdom Pseudomonadati; phylum Pseudomonadota; class Alphaproteobacteria; order Hyphomicrobiales; family Nitrobacteraceae; genus Bradyrhizobium; species Bradyrhizobium dasycarpum. Next base: position 5,294,211 of record NZ_CP169574.1, on the reverse strand, counting down.
TGCGGCGCGCATCGCGGATCAGGTGTTTCGACAACTGGGCGTATTGGATGCCGTAATCCTCCTCGCCGCATTCGCCGAGCGTGCGGCCGTCGAAGCCGATGATCGCGGAATGCCCGAAATAGGAATAGACGCCGTCGAAGCCGGCGGCATTGGCGACCGCGACATAGACGTTGTTGGCCCAGGCCATCGCCTTGGAGATCATGACCTGCTGCTCCTTGGCCGGGTACATGTAGCCCTGGCAGCGCACGATCAGCTCGGCGCCCTTCATGGCGCAGTCGCGCCAGATCTCCGGGTAATTGCCGTCGTCGCAGATGATCAGGCTGACCTTGAGACCCTTCGGTCCGTCCGAGACATAGGTGCAATTGCCGGGATACCAGCCCCTCGATCGGCACCCATGGCATGATCTTGCGGTACTTCTGCACGATCTCACCCTTGTCGTTCATCAGGATCAGGGTGTTGTAGGGCGCCTTGTGAGGATGCTCCTCGTGGCGCTCGCCGGTCAGCGAGAACACGCCCCAGACCTTGGCCTTGCGGCAGGCGTCGGCGAAGATCGCGGTCTCCTCGCCGGGCACCATGGATGCGGTTTCGTACATCTCCTTGGAATCGTACATGATGCCTTGCGTGGAGTATTCCGGGAAGATCACGAGGTCCATGCCGGGCAGACCGACCTTCATGCCGACGATCATGTCGGCGATCTTGCGGGCGTTGTCGAGCACCTCGGCCTTGGTGTGCAGGCGGGGCATCTTGTAATTGACCACGGCGACGCCGACCGTGTCGTTGCTGCTGGAGATGTCACCGTGAAGCATGTTGAGCGCTCCTGTACCTTCTGTCTGATGCTGGCGTGTCGCGTTAGTGGCTGATCATCCAGGGCCGCGCCGTCGGAAAGCCCTTGGCGCCGCTTCTGGACTTGGTCATCAGCCGTGCCGGTTTCTTCTTGTCCGACGAGCCCTTGTCCTTCACCGTCTTGCCCGACGAGCAGCAGCCGCAGCCGGGACCGTGCGAGGCCTTATATTGCGCCAGCGTCTGCGGCGCGTGCGAGCTGCGCTCGTTGACCGCGTGCGCCTTGCGCTTGTCGGCCGGCATGCAGAAGAAATTCGGGGCGGTCAGAATCACCCGCGGCGCTGGGGTCTCGCAGTGCGGACAGCTTTGCGGATCGTCACATTCCGCCATCGGGCGCAGGTCCTTGAACGGACCGCAATCGTCACAGAGATATTCGTAGACCGGCATCGCATCATCCCACATGTGCGTTCAACACAATCGCTACCACCGCTCGTTCGGAGACAGCCCCGCCCCCTCTCCCCGTAAGGACGGGGAAAGGGGGCGGCGTCATTTGTCCGGCGAGATCGGCATCTGGATATCGCCGGTGATGTGCTTGATGGGGCCTGCCGCCGACGGCATCACGTCGAAGTCGAAGATCTCCGTCGGCAGCCACAGCGTGGCGCAGGCGTTAGGCACGTCGACGACGCCGGAGATATGGCCCTGACACGGCGCGGTGCCGAGGATCGAGTAGGCCTGGGCGCCGGAATAGCCGAACTTCTTCAGATACTCGATCGCGTTGAGGCAGGCCTGGCGATAGGCGATGTGGACGTCGAGATAGTGCTGCTTGCCGGCTTCGTCGACCGAGATGCCTTCGAAGATCAGATAGTCCTTGTAATTCGGCGTGATCGGCGACGGCTTGAAGATCGGGTTCTTGATTCCGTACTTCGACATGCCGTCCTTGATCACCTCGACCTTGAGATGCAGCCAGCCGGCCATCTCGATGGCGCCGCAGAAGGTGATCTCGCCGTCGCCCTGGCTGAAGTGCAGATCGCCCATGGAGAGACCCGCGCCGGGTACGTAGACCGGGAAGTAGATCTTCGAGCCCCGCGACAGATCCTTGATGTCGCAGTTGCCGCCGTGCTCGCGCGGCGGCACGGTGCGCGCGCCCTCCGCGCCGATCTTGGCCTTGACGTCGCCCTTGGCACGGCCGCCATGGGCCGTCGGCGCGAACGGAGGATTGGCCAGACCGGGCACGCGGGTCGGATTGGTCGAGATCAGCTCGGCCTCGCGCTTGTTCCAGGTATCCAGCATCTTCGGATCGGGCAGACAGCCGATCAGGCCGGGATGGATAAGTCCGGCAAAATTCACGCCGGGCACGTGGCGCGACGAGGTGTAGAGGCCCTTGATGTCCCAGATCGACTTCTGCGCCAGCGGGAAATGGTCGGTCAGGAAGCCGCCGCCGTTCTGCTTGGAGAAAAAAGCCGTTGAAGCCCCACAGGCTCTCCTTGAGCGGACCGACATCGAGCAGATCGACGACGAGGAGGTCGCCCGGCTCGGCGCCCTTGACGCCGATCGGTCCGGACAGGAAGTGCACGATCGACAGGTCGATGTCGCGCACGTCATCGGCGGAATCGTTGTTCTTGATGAAGCCGCCGGTCCAGTCATAGGTCTCGATGATGAAATCGTCGCCGGGATTGACCCACGCCACGATCGGGATGTCGGGGTGCCAGCGGTTGTGCACCATGTCATTTTCATAGGCCGATTTGGTGAGATCGACCTTGATCAGTGTCTCTGGCATCGAGAGGCTCCCCTTGACTACGGTTGGTTAGACGGACAGATATTTCGAGACCTGCGCGGCATCGACGGCATCGCGCGGATCGTCACGGACGATCTCGCCGTTCTCGATCACCAGAACGCGGTCGGCGATATCGAGCGCAAAGCTCAGGACCTGCTCGGACACGACGATCGAGAGCCCTTTTCGTCGCGGATGCGCTTCAGGGTGCGCGCCATCTCCTTGATGATCGACGGCTGGATGCCTTCGGTCGGCTCGTCCAGCAGCAGGACCTTCGGCTTGGTCGCGAGCGCGCGCGCGATCGCGAGCTGCTGCTGCTGGCCGCCGGAGAGATTGCCGCCGCGCCGGCCCTTCATTTCCAGCAGCACCGGAAACAATTCGTAGATATCACCCGGCACCTCGGAGCCGCCGGAAACGACGAGCCCGGTCTCGATGTTCTCCTTCACCGTCATGGTCGAGAAGATCATGCGGCCCTGGGGCACGTAGGCGAGGCCCTTGGCGACGCGCTCAAAGCTCTTGAGGCTGCCGAGCTCGGCGCCGTCCATGCTCACCGAGCCGCTCTTCGCCGGCAGGATACCCATCAGCGACTTCATCAGCGTGGTCTTACCCATGCCGTTGCGGCCCATGATCGCCACGATCTCGTTGGGCGCAACCTTGACGTTGAGCCCGTGCAGCACCTCGCTCTGACCATAGGCAACGTGAAGATCGGAAATTGCCAGCATCAGCGTGCCTCCAGGGTTCGATATCTCCTCTTCCTTCTCCCCTTGTGGGAGAAGGTGGCGCGGGCGAAGCCCGCGACGGATGAGGGGTATGCATCGGTGGATGCGAGAGGCAGTTGGATGCGCGGAGAGATACCCCTCACCCGGATCGCTTGCGCGATCCGACCTCTCCCACAAGGGGAGAGGTGCACCGGCGTTGCCGAAACAGGCTCACTTGACGTCATCATGCGCTAGTGCCCCAGATAGACTTCGACGACCTTGGGATCGTTCTTGACCTTCTCCATGGTGCCCTCGGAGAGGATCTGCCCCTGGTGCAGCACGGTCACCTTGTGCGCGATGTCCTCGACGAACTTCATGTCGTGCTCGATCACCAGCACCGAGCGGTTCTTGATGATGCGGTTGAGCAGCTCGGCGGTCTTGGCGCGCTCGGACACGCTCATCCCGGCGACGGGCTCATCGAGCATCAGAAGATCGGGATCCTGGATCAGCAGCATGCCGATCTCCAGCCACTGCTTCTGGCCGTGGCTGAGCTCGTCGGCATAGGTGTTGAGCTTGTCCTTGAGGAAGATCATCTCCGCGACCTCCTCGACCCGGTCCTTCACGAGCTGGTCGCGCTGGAAGGTCAGCGAGCCGAACACGGTGCGGCCGCGCGGGAACGAAATCTCGAGGTTCTCGAACACGGTGAGGTCCTCGAACACCGACGGCGTCTGGAACTTGCGCCCGACGCCGGTCTGCACGATCTCGTTCTCCTTCATCTTCGTGAGCTCCTTGCCACGAAACTGGATCGAGCCCGAGGTCGCCTTGGTCTTGCCGCAGATCAGGTCGAGCACCGTGGTCTTGCCGGCTCCGTTGGGACCGATGATGACCCGGATCTCATTCTCCTCGACATAGAAGGAGAGATCGTTGACCGCCTTGAAGCCGTCGAACGAGACGGTCAGTCCGGAGACCGCGAGCAGGAAGTCCTTCGGCTGATGTCCAATGAGCACGATCTATCTCCTCACTGCCAGCGTGGCATCGGCATCGTGATGACCGATGAGCATGATTGATCTCCTCACTCGGCCGGAGCGCCGTCGGCGACCGAATTCTCGCTCCAGCCCGGCTTCGCCTTGCGCGAGGCGAACAGCCGATCGATGCGCGGCTGCACGTAGTCAGCCCAGAGCCCGGACAGACCATTCGGGAAGGCGAGCACGACCGCGATGAACAACGCGCCGAGACCGAACAGCCAGAGTTGCGGGAAGGATTCGGACAAGCTGGTCTTGGCGAAGTTCACCAGGATAGCGCCCCAGATCGCGCCGAATATCGACATCCGGCCGCCGACCGCGGTGTAGATCACCATCTCGATCGACGGCACGATGCCGACGAAGGACGGCGACATGAACCCGACATTGAGCGCGAACATGGCGCCGCCGATCGCGGCGAAGACCGCCGCCATGCAGAAGGCGAAGATCTTGAAATTGGCGACGCTGTAGCCGGAGAAGCGGACGCGGTCCTCCTGCTCGCGCATCGCGACCAGGATGCGGCCGAGCTTGGTCAGGCGGATGAACTGCGCGATGCCGATGCAGGCGAACAGCAGCACCACTTCGACGAAGTACAGGATGATCTTGGCGTGGTCGGGCCGGATGTCCCAGCCCTTGAGCGTGCGCAGATCGGTCATGCCGTTGATGCCGCCGGTATAGCCCTGCTGCCCGACGATCAGGATGGTCAGGATGGCGGCGACCGCCTGGGTGATGATGGCGAAATAGGTGCCGCCGACGCGGCGCTTGAACATCGCAGTGCCGATGATCAGCGCGAACAGGCCGGGGACCAGGATGATGGCGAGGATGGTGAAGGTGAGGCTGTGGAACGGCTGCCAGAACAGCGGCAGTGACGTGATCTGATTCCAGTCCATGAAATCGGGGATGCCGGGCGTCGACTGGATCTTGGTGTTCTCGACGCTGGAGGCCTCGAGCTTGAGGAACATCGCCATGCAATAGCCGCCGAGGCCGAAGAACACGCCCTGACCCAGGCTCAGGATGCCGCCATAGCCCCAGCACAGCACGAGGCCGAGTGCGACGAAGGCGTAGGTCAGGTATTTCGCGACCAGATTGAGACGGAACACGTCGAGCGTCAGCGGCAGGATCACGAACAGCACGGCGGCGAGAACCACGAAGCCCATGAGTTCGGATCGATTGAAGAAGCGTGAGTTGATGATCATGACTTGCCTGCTTCTCGTTATTTGCGAACCTTGAGGGCGAAGAGACCCTGCGGCCGCAGCATCAGGATGCCGACGACGGCGAGCAGCGTGAGCACCTTGGCCATCGAGCCCGACATGAAGAATTCGAGCGTCGATTGCGTCTGCGAGATCGAGAACGCGGAGGCGATGGTGCCGAGCAGGCTGGCGGCGCCGCCGAACACGACGACCAGGAACGTATCGACGATGTAGAGCTGTCCCGACGTCGGCCCGGTCGAGCCGATCATGGTGAAGGCGCTGCCGGCGATTCCGGCGATGCCGCAGCCGAGGCCGAAGGTGTAGCGGTCGACCTTTTCGGTGTTGATGCCGACGGCGCCCGCCATGATGCGGTTCTGAACGACGGCGCGCACCTGGCGGCCCCAGCGCGACATGTAGAGGACGTAGGCGACGGAGATGGTGATCAGCACCGTGAGGCACATCACGAAGACGCCGTTGATCGGCACTTCGATGCTGTCGCTGACGTGCAGCGAACCGAGCATCCATTGCGGCAGCTCGACGCCGACTTCGCGGGCGCCGAACACGGAGCGATAGGCCTGCTGCAGCATCAGGCTGAGGCCCCAGGTGGCGAGTAGCGTATCGAGCGGACGCTTGTAGAGATGCCGTATCAGCGCCCATTCCACCAGCATGCCCAGCGCGCCGGATGCGACGAAGGCCAGGATCATCGCGAGGAAGAAATAACCGGCGAACAGGCCCGGCAAATAGGCCTGGAAGAGATTGGAGGTCATCCAGGTGACGTAGGCCCCGAGGATCATGAACTCGCCATGGGCCATGTTGATGACGCCCATCTGGCCGAAGATGATGGCAAGCCCGAGCGCCATCAGGACGTAGACCGAGAACAGGATCAGCCCGGCAAAGCCCTGCATGACGAAGATGGAGCCGAGATCACCAAGCGAATAGTCGCCGAACATCGATGTCCTCCGTCGGGGATAAGGGTCCCGCGTCGCGATGCAGACTCGCGACGCGGGGTCTTGGGCATGGACTTGCAATCCACGCCAGGGAGCGGTTTGCCTTCCGGGAAACTTTGGCGGACGCCGCGGCTGTTACTGATAGCCCTTGGGGAACGGATCCGGCTCGACGAGATCGGCGGTCTCGTAGATCAGCTCGAACTGGCCATCGAGCTTGGCGCGCCCCACCCGGGTCTTCGACCACAGGTGATGGTTCTCGTGGATGCGCACATAGCCTTCCGGCGCGCCCTTGAACTCGACGCCCGGAGAGGCCGCCGCGATCTTGTCGACGTCGAAGGAGCCGGCCTTCTCGACCGTCAACTTCCACAGCCACGGGCCGAGATAGGCAGCCTGGGTGACGTCTCCGATCACAGTCTTCTCGCCCCACATCTTCTTGAACGCCGGCACGAACGCCTTGTTGTTCGGATTGTCGAGCGACTGGAAGTACTTCATGCAGGCATAGGCGCCCGCAATGTTCTCGCCGCCGATACCGTCGATCTCGTCCTCGGTGACCGAGATCGTCAGCAGCGGCTGCTTGGCGAGGTCGATGCCGGCGGCCTTGAGCTGCTTGTAGAAGGCGACATTGGAGCCGCCGACGACGTCGGTGAAGATCACGTCCGGCTTGGTCAGCTTGATCTTGTTGATGACCGAGTTGAACTGGGTCGAGCCCAACGCATAGTATTCCTCGCCGACGACCTTGCCCTTCAGCACGTTCTCGACGTGCTTGCGCGCGATCTTGTTCGAGGTGCGCGGCCAGATGTAGTCGGAGCCGATGAAGAAGAACGATTTTGCGCCCTTCTCCTTGGCGATCCAGTTCAGGCCGGCGAGAATCTGCTGGGTCGCCTCCTGGCCGGTGTAGATGACGTTCTTGGATTGCTCGAGACCTTCGTAGAAGGTCGGGTAGTAGAGCATGCCGTTATACTGCTCGACGACCGGCAGCACCGCCTTGCGCGAGGCCGAGGTCCAGCAACCCATGATGGCGGCGACCTTGTCGTTGACCAGGAGCTTCTTGGCCTTTTCCGCAAAGGTCGGCCAATCGCTGGCACCGTCTTCCTGGATGAACTTGATCTTGCGCCCGAGCACGCCGCCGGCGGCGTTGATCTGCTCGATGGCGAGCTTCTCAGCTTCGATCGAGCCGGTCTCGGAGATCGCCATGGTGCCGGTCGCCGAGTGCAGGATGCCGACCGTCACCTCGGTGTCGGTGACCGCAAGACCCGTGGTGTTGACCGCCGAGGTCGCCGGCGCCTGGGCAGACGCCCCCGCGGCAGCATCGTCATGGCCGGCACGGCGGCCATTCCCATCAATAATTTGCGCCGAAACGGCGATAACAGGCCCTTGTTTCCTTCGTCCGACATGAGCACCCCACTTTTTGTTCGAGACCACGCGATTGGTGCCGTGAGGATGGCGCGGATTGGGGCAGCGGGCGGATACGCAAGATCGCGTATACTGCACCGCAAAATGCCGACGTAGGCTCCTGGTACGGAATTTGCGAGGGGTTCCGGGTCCGTATCGGCAGTGGGGTAGAGCGTGGCAGGGCGGCAGCGAATAGACCGCGTCAGGCGCCAGTACAACCAATGGGTCGCCAACCAGACGCTGGAAGACTACGCGCTGCGCTTCACGGCCAAGAGCGCACGCCGCTGGTCCGCCGCCCGGGTCGCCAACACTGCGCTGGGCGCGATCTCGTTCCTGGCGATGGAGGCGATCGGCGGCACCATCACGCTGAACTACGGCGTCACCAACGCCACTGCCGCCATTCTCATGGTTTCCCTGATCATCTTCTGCTGCGGCGTTCCGATCGCCTATTATGCCGCCAAATGCGGCATCGACATCGACCTGCTGACGCGCGGCGCCGGGTTCGGCTACATCGGCTCGACCGTGACCTCGCTGATCTACGCGTCCTTCACCTTCATCTTCTTCGCGATTGAAGCGGTGATCCTCGCGTCCGCGCTCGAGATGTGCTTCGGGATCCCGCGGCCGATCGGCTATCTCATCAGCGCCGTCGTCATCATCCCGCTTGTGGCTTACGGCATCACGCTGATCAGCCGCTTCCAATTGTGGACGCAGCCGCTGTGGATCGTGCTGCACATCATCCCGTTCGCGGCGATCGCCTGGCACAACCCGCATTCCTTCACCGAATGGCGCAAGTTTTCCGGCGAGCACGGCGATCTCAACGGACAATTCGATCTGCTGCTGTTCGGTGTCGCGGCCTCGGTGGTGTTCTCGCTGGTGGCTCAGATCGGCGAGCAGGTCGATTTCCTGCGCTTCCTGCCGCGCGACCGCCGCGCGTCCAGGGTCTCCTGGTGGATGGCGCTGATGAGCGCGGGCCCCGGCTGGATCGTGCTGGGCGCGCTGAAGCTCCTGGCGGGCTCGTTCCTCGCCTTCTTCGCACTGAGCCACGGAGTGCCGCCCGAGGAGGCCGCCGAGCCCGCGCACATGTATCTCGAAGCGTTCCGCTACGTGCTGTCGCAGCCCGATCTTGCGCTGGCCTTGACCGGAACGTTCGTGATCCTGTCGCAGGTGAAGATCAACGTCACCAACGCCTATGCCGGCTCGATCGCCTGGTCGAACTTCTTCTCGCGTCTGACCCACAGCCATCCCGGCCGCGTCGTCTGGCTGGTCTTCAACGTCATCGTGGCGCTGCTGTTGATGGAGATCGGGGTCTACAAGGCGCTGGAGCAGACGCTGGCCCTGTATTCGAACGTCGCGATCGCCTGGGTCGGCGCGCTGGTCGCCGATCTCATCGTCAACAAGCCGCTTGGATTGCGGCCGCAGCAGATCGAGTTCAAGCGCGCGCATCTCTACGACATCAACCCGGTCGGCGTGGGTGCGATGACGATCGCGACCATCGTCTCCATCAGCGCCTTTTACGGTCTGTTCGGGCCTACCGCGAAGGCGCTGTCGGCCTTCATCGCGCTGGCGGTCGCCTTCATCGCCGCACCGTTGATTGCCTGGGCCACGGGCGGCAAGTACTACATCGCACGCAAGCCGAAGCGGAGCTGGCAGAACATCGAGTCGATCCAGTGCTGTATCTGCGAGCACGCGTTCGAGCCGGAGGACATGGCCTCCTGCCCCGCTTACGCCGGGCCGATCTGCTCGCTGTGCTGTTCGCTGGACGCCCGCTGCCACGATCTCTGCAAGCCGCACGCGCGGATCCAGACGCAGGTGTCGGAGACGCTGGGCAAGCTGATGCCGCAGCCGATCTACGCCCGGATCAACTCGCAGCTCGGTCACTATATCGGCGTGTTCGTCGTCTCGGCGGGTCTCGTCGCGCTGGTGCTCGGGCTGATCTATCTGCAGACATCGGCGAGCGTGCATGGCGAGAACGCGCTCGTCTCCGAAATACTCTGGAAGGTGTTCTTCTCGCTCAGCATCATCATCGGCGTGGTGGCCTGGCTGTTCGTGCTGGCGCAGCAGAGCCGTCGCGCCGCCGAGGCCGAGACGCGGCGGCAGACGACGCTGCTGATCCAGGAGATCGACGCCCACAAGCGCACCGACGCCGAGCTCCAGCGCGCCAAGGAAGTCGCTGAATCCGCCAATCTCGCCAAGAGCCGCTATGTGGTGGGCCTGAGCCACGAGTTGCGCTCGCCGCTGAACGCGATCAGCGGCTATGCCCAGTTGCTGGAGCAGGATGCGACGCTGAGCGCCAAGCCGCGCGACCAGGTCCGCGTCGTCCGCCGCAGCGCCGACCACCTCTCCGGCCTGATCGACGGCATTCTGGACATCTCCAAGATCGAGGCAGGGCGGCTGTATCTGTCGCGCGACGAGGTGCGCGTCGGCGAATTCCTCGACCAGCTCGTCGGCATGTTCCGCTTGCAGGCCGCGGCCAAGGGCATCGACTTCGTGTTCCGGCGGCCTCCGCACCTGCCGCTGGTGGTCTATGCCGACGAGAAGCGGCTGCGCCAGGTGTTGATCAATTTGCTCTCCAACGCCATCAAGTTCACGCAGAGCGGCAGTGTGCAGTTCGTCGTGCACTATCGCAGCCCCGTGGCCGAGTTCGAAGTGATCGACACCGGCCCGGGCATCCGGGCCGACGACCTCGAGCGCATCTTCGCACCATTCGAACGCGGCGCGCTCGGCATCTCGCAGCCGCAGACCGGCACCGGGCTCGGCCTGACCATCAGCCGCCTGCTGGCCGGGGTGATGGGCGGCGATATCAAAGTGACAAGCACGGTCGGCACCGGCTCGACCTTCAAGGTCAAGCTTCTGCTCTCGGAGGTCACCAATCCGCAGCGCATCGCGCCGGTGGAGGCGCCGGTCTCCGGCTATCACGGCGCGCGCAAGACCATCCTCGTCACCGACGACGATCCCGTCCATCGCGACCTGCTGCGCGAGGTGCTGACGCCGCTCGGTTTCATCCTGCTCAGCGCGCCCGATGGGCCCGGCTGCCTCGCGCTGGCGCAGCATTGCCGGCCCGATCTGTTCCTGCTCGACATCACGATGCCGGCCATGGACGGCTGGGCCGTCGCGGAGGCCTTGCGCGCGAGCGGCCATCACCAGGCGCGCATCCTGATGGTGTCGGCAAGCGCGCTGGAAGCACACGGCACCCCGCTGGCGCAGCCCTTCCACGACGGCTACCTGATGAAGCCGATCGACATCCCCCGCCTTCTGGAGACGATCCGCCACCTGCTCAAGATCGAATGGCAATACGGCTCGGACGAGATCGCGGTGCCGTTCTGGCGTCCCGAGAGCGGATCAAGGCCGCCGGCGCGGCACATCGAGGCGCTGATCGGGCTCGGCCGGATCGGCTACGTCAAGGGCATCCAGTTGAAGCTGGACGAGATCGGCAGCGAGCATCCGGAGCATGCCGACTTCGTCGCGCAGATGCGGTCGCTGGTCGACCGCTTCGATCTCGATCAGTACATGGACACATTGAAGACATTGCATGCGCATGAGCATTGAACCGAAGAAGCGCGACGTCGCGCTCGTTGTCGATGACTCTCCGGAGACGCTGCGGCTGCTGACCGACGCGCTCGACGGCGCCGGCATGACGGTGATGGTGGCGCTCGACGGCGCAGCGGCGATGCGCATCGTCGACCAGATCACGCCCGACATCGTGCTGCTCGATGCCGTGATGCCCGGCATCGACGGCTTCGAGACGTGCCGCCGGCTCAAGCGCGATGCGGACCTCGCCAATGTCCCTGTCATCTTCATGACGGGCCTCGCGGAAACCGAGCACATCGTGCGCGGGCTCGAGGCCGGCGGGGTCGACTACGTGACCAAGCCGATCGTGATCGAGGAGATGCTGGCGCGCATCCGCGTCCATCTCGGCAATGCCCGGCTGACGCAGAGCGCGCGCGCCGCGCTCGACGTCTCCGGCCGCTTCCTGTTCGCGGTCGACCGCCAGGGCAACGTGCTGTGGGCGACGCCGCAGGCGCAGAAGCTGATGTCCGACCACCAGGGCGCGCAGGCCGACGACTTCGTGCTGCCGCCATCGCTGCTGCAATGGCTCGAGCAGGCCAAGGCCAAGGGCAGCTCGAAGTCGCAGGCGACCTCGTTACCCGACAATCCGCAACTCCGGCTCTATTACATGGGCGAAACGGCACCGAACGAGTTTCTGCTGCGGCTCTCCCGGGAGTCCGGCACCGCGCTGCCTCCCGAATTCACCAGCGAGCTCGGCCTCACCACCCGCGAGGGCGAGGTGCTCGCCTGGCTCAGCAAGGGCAAGACCAACCGCGACATCGCGCAGATTCTTGGATTGAGCCCGCGCACGGTCGACAAGCATCTCGAGCAGATCTACGCCAAGCTCGGCGTGGAGAACCGGACGGCGGCGGCGGCGATCGCGGCGAATGCGACGAGGCGGAATTCGTGAGACTGCTGCAAATGAGTTGAGATGCCGCGCACCCGATCCACGGTGTCGTCCCGGACAAGCGCAGCGAAGCGGAGCGCCGATCCGGGACCCATAACCACAGGAAGATGTTTGCGAAGACTCGGAGTGATCAGCGTGCCCAATAGCCACTCCCTGTCGCTATGGGTCCCGGGTTCGCTTCGCGCCCCCGGGACGACAGCGGAGTGTGCGGCGATCGATAGCCGCCCCTTACATCGGCATCTTCAGCTGTACACAAACGCACTGTCGTCCAGATCCGTCTTCGGAATCTCGTCCTTCTCGGTCCAGTAATCCTGGCTGTGCTGCCATTCCGGCTTGTCGCCACGCTTGGGCAACAGGTCCATGTTGCGCATCATGTAGCCGGGATTGAAGTTTTCCGGATCGATCCAGGGCAGGATCGGCATGTTGTGATCCTCGGGGCGCAGTTTCACCTCGACCTTCCTGGCGCCCTTGGCCTTCATGTGCCCGAGCAGCCGGCAGACGAAATCGGCGACGAGGTCGACGCGCAGCGTCCAGCTGGCGCGGAAATAGCCGAACACCCAGACCATGTTCGGAACGCCCGTGAACATCATGCCGCGATAGGTGACGGTGTCGCCGAAGGCGAGCGGCTTGCCGTCGATCTCGAAGGCGATGTCGCCGAGCGCGGCGAGATTGAAGCCGGTTGCGGTGACAATGACGTCGGCTTCGAGCAGCTTGCCCGATTTCAGCTGGATGCCGTTCTCGACGAAGCACTCGATCTCGTCGGTGACGACGGAGGCCTTGCCGCTGGCGATGCCCTTGAACAGGTCGGCATCCGGCACGAAGGCGATGCGCTGGCGCCAGGGCCGGTAGGTCGGCGTGAAGTGCGTCTCGACATCGTAGTCGGGACCGAGCACGGCGCTGATCTGGCCGATCAGCTCCTTCTTCACCTGCTCGGGCTTGGATACGCAGAGTTTCGTGAAGGCATCCTGCTCGAACAGGATCTTGCGCCGCACGATCTCGTGGATCCACTCTTCGTCGACCTGAAGCCGGCGTAGCTCCTCCGCGATCTCGATGGCGTTGCGGCCGAGCCGGAAATAGGTCGGCGAGCGCTGCAGCATGGTGACATGCGCGCATTTGTCCGCGATGTTCGGCACCAGCGTCGCCGCCGTTGCGCCCGAGCCGATCACGACGACCTTCTTGTTCGTGAGGTCGATGTCGTCGGGCCAGGTCTGGGGATGGACGATGCGGCCCTTGAAGCGGTCCATGCCCTTCCATTCCGGCGTATAGCCCTCCGAATGGCGGTAATAGCCCTGGCACATCCAGAGGAAGTTCGCGGTGAACGTCCTTGCTTCGCCGGTGTCGGTCGTCACCGCCTCGATGGTCCAGAGATTCTGCTCGCTCGACCAGCTGGCGGAATTGATCTTGTGCTTGTAGCGGATGTGCTTGGCGAGATCGTTCTCGTCGATCACCTCGTTCATGTAGGCGAGAATCTCGTCGGCGGTCGCGATCGGCGGTCCAACCCAGGGCTTGAAACGGTAACCGAAGGTGTGGAGGTCGCTGTCGGAGCGGATGCCGGGATAGCGGTGCGTGGTCCAGGTGCCGCCGAACGTCGCCTGCGTTTCCAGAATGACGAAGCTCGTCCCCGGAAGCTGCTTCGTCAGGTGATAGGCGCTGCCGATGCCGGAGATGCCGGCGCCGACGATCAGCACGTCGAAATGTTCCGAAGCTTGCTTGGTTGTGGCGTGATTGCGAACAGCGACATTCATTGTTGCTTCTATGCCTTGCTTGTTTTTATGGCTGCCTTTGACGGGCAACGCGTTTCCTCCGCGACTGGCATGATCACCCGGCGCGCTTCCGCTTCAAAATGACATAGATCAAGTCGCGGTCAAATCACAGCGCCGCGCCCCAGCCCCGCGCGGTCTGCAAGATCCAGTCGCGGTACAGCGTGAGCGGCGTGACGCCGGTCATTCCGCCGCAACCGGCCGCGCCGTTCGGACCCGTGGACCAGCTGACGAGCCCGACGAGGAAGGCGCCACTCGGCTTGTCCTCGAACACAGGACCGCCGGAATCGCCGGTACAAGCGCCGATTCCCTCGCGAACACCGTTGGTTACGGGATCGACCAGCCGGATCTGGAGCGTGCCGGGCTGGCCCGTGGCAACGAGCCCGGCCACACGCGTGATGCCGCCACTCTTGCCGTCACCGTGGACCGTGACGCCAATGCCGGCAATGACGAAACGGCTGCCGACCCGGATTGGGATCGTCGGCGTACCGACCGTCACCGTGGATTTTCCCTTGAGTGGAATTTCCAGTTGCAGCAACGCCACGTCGGCGGTGGCGCGGTGCGACTGCATCGCCTGCATGTTGAAGTTCGGATGGGTCGCGACCGTGCGCACGTTCAGCAATTGCGGCGTACCGTCGGCGCCCCGATCGACCACCTTGTAGTCCGCTCCGGGCTGCACACAATGCGCGACCGTCAAGACCACGCGTGGTGCAATCAGGCTGCCGGTGCAGAAATTGCCGCGTGAGCCGACGATGGTGACGATGGCGCGCGCGACACCATCGGCCTGCGGCGTGCCGCCGCCGACGATGGCGTGAGCTGGCCCGACGGTCAGCAGCGCAGCGCTGACGAGAGTTGCAAGCTTCTTCATGGGAACACGCTTCGGCGTCGTTGACGGCAGGAGATGGCTTCGGACTGGCCCTTGCCGATAGCGCATGCTAGCCGTCTTGGAAAGGAATTGACGAGGGCAGAACATTGGCGATCGAGGCGGTGATCTTTGATTTTGGCGGCGTGCTGACGAGCTCGCCCTTCGAGGCGTTCGCGCGGTTCGAGACGGCGCGCGGCCTGCCCGTCGACATCATCCGGCGCACCAACGCCGCCAACCACCTGGAAAACGCCTGGGCCAGGTTCGAGCGGGCCGAGGTCGACATCGAGACGTTCGATCAATTGTTCGCCGAGGAATCTCGCGCGCTTGGCGCCGAGGTGCGCGGCCGCGAGGTGCTGCCGCTGCTGCAGGGCGAGCTGCGCCCGGAGATGGTCGAGGCCTTGAAGCGCATCAAGGCGCAATTCAAGACCGGCTGCATCACCAACAATCTTCCAGCCAATGCGATCGGCAGCCTGACCGGGCGCTCGCTCTACATTGCCGAGGTGATGGTGCTGTTCGATCATGTGATCGAATCCGCCAAGATCGGCCTGCGCAAGCCGGACCCGCGCATCTACGCGCAGATGGTAGACACACTGAGGGTCGATCCAAAGAACTGCGTCTATCTCGACGATCTCGGCGTCAACCTCAAGCCAGCGCGCGAGATGGGCATGACCACGATCAAGGTGACGAGCGGCGCACAGGCGATTGCGGAGCTGGAGAAGGCGACGGGGCTGACGCTGGGGTAGGCACCTCGTCGTCGCGAGGCACGAAGCCGTAGGGTGGGCAAAGCGCAGCGTGCCCACCACGAGCATATGGTGGGCACGGCGCTTCGCGCCTTTGCCCACCCTACGGGAGCCTACTCCGGCGTAGCCGCGATGCGCTCGGGAAATGCTGCCGCCAGCGAGGCGCGATCCGGCTTCAACACGCCACGCTCGGTGATGAGACCTGTGACAAGGCGCGCCGGCGTCACGTCGAAGGCGTAGTTCGCGACCGGCGAGCCCTCCGGCACGATTCGCACCGTCTCCAGCCGGCCATCGGCGGTGCGGCCGGTCATGTCGGTGACCTCGACGCCGCTGCGCTGCTCGATCGGGATGTCGCGGATGCCGTCATGAACGGTGAAATCGATCGTGGGCGACGGCAGCGCGACGTAGAACGGCACGTTGTTGTCGTAGGCGGCGAGCGCCTTCAGATAGGTGCCGATCTTGTTGCAGACGTCGCCATTGGCGGCGACGCGGTCGGTGCCGACGATGGCGAGATCGACCATGCCGTGCTGCATCAGATGGCCGCCGGTATTGTCGGGGATCACGGTGTGCGGCACGCCGTGATGGCCGAGTTCCCATGCAGTGAGCGAGGCGCCCTGGTTGCGCGGACGCGTCTCGTCGACCCAGACATGGATCTTGATGCCGCGCTCATGCGCAAGATAGATCGGCGCCGTCGCCGTGCCCCAATCGACGGTGGCGAGCCAGCCGGCGTTGCAATGGGTCAGCACGTTGACCGTCTCGCCCGGCTTCTTCGATGCGATCGCCTCGATCAGCTTCAGACCGTTGCCGGCGATGCCGCGATTGATCTCGACATCCTGCTCGACGATCCCGTCGGCGCGCGCATAGGCGGCCTCCGCCCTTTCAGCGGGGTCGATCGGCATGAGCGTCGCACGCATCTCGTCCAGTGCCCATTTCAGATTGATCGCCGTCGGCCGCGCCACCACGAGCGTGTCGTAAGCATGCTTCAGACCGGCGTCGGAGGCATCCTCGCGCATGGCGAGTGCCATGCCATAGGCGGCGGTGGCGCCGATCAGCGGCGCGCCGCGCACCAGCATGTCGCGGATAGCAACGGCCGCGTCCTCGCACGAGGTCAGTTTCGCGACGACGAACTCATGCGGCAGCCGGCGCTGATCGATCGCGCCGACCGACCAGCCGTCGCGCTCGCGCCAGATGCTGCGGAAATGCTTGCCATCGACCTTCATGCGATTCGGCCTTTCGTCTCAACCACGCAGAATGCGCCCCGCGACCGCATCGAGCTTCTTCAGAAGCTCCGGATCGCGGGCCTCCGGCGCCGTGATCAGCGCGGTGTCGAGCGCGCGGTCCGAGCCGATCGGGCACGGCTCGTGCTCGCGCGGGAAATCCCTTGCCAGCCGCGCCACCAGCGCCTTCGCCTTGTCGGCGTTCGAGGTCAGCACGCGGATGATGTCCTGCACCGTGACGGCATCGTGGTCGGGATGCCAGCAATCGAAATCCGTCACCATCGCGACCGTGGCGTAGCAGATCTCCGCTTCGCGCGCGAGCTTCGCCTCGGGCATGTTGGTCATGCCGATCACGGAATAGCCCAGCGTCTTGTAGGTCATGCTCTCGGCATAGGTGGAGAATTGCGGCCCTTCCATGCAGACATAGGTTCCACCGCGCGCAATCGCGATATTCTCGGCTTCGGCCGCTGCCGCAAGGTGGATGCGCAACCGCGGCGAGACCGGATGCGCCATCGACACATGCGCGACGCAGCCCCGCCCGAAGAACGAGCTCTCGCGCTTGTGGGTACGGTCCACGAACTGGTCGACGAGGACAAAGGTGCCGGGCGGAAGTTCCTCCTTGAACGAACCGCAGGCCGACAGCGAGATCAGGTCGGTGACCCCAGCGCGCTTCAGCACGTCGATATTGGCGCGATAGTTGATATCGGAAGGCGACAGCCGATGGCCCTTGTCGTGCCGCGGCAGGAACACGATCGGCAGGCCGGCGATGGTGCCGCGCCGCAAGGGAGCCGAGGGCTCGCCCCAGGGACTTCCGATCACCTCTTCGCGCGCATCCTCGAGACCCGGCAGATCATAGATGCCTGAACCGCCGATGATGCCCAATACCGCCTGCGCCATGCCTGCTCCATCCCGTTCGCCACGTGCGACATGGTTAAGCTATGCCAGTTTTGCGGCGGCATTGGAACGGGGTGGGGCGATGGCGGTGGTGTGGGTGGCGAGCACTCCACATTCTGGGAAGCAATTTGGCTTAGGCCGCGTTCGCCAGCTGCAGCTGCGCCGCCACCATCCGCTCCAGGGTCTCGACGGACTGGAAATTTTCCGGCGTGATCTCCGACTGCGGGATCGTGAAGTCGAACTCGGCTTCGACCCCGAGCATCAGATTGACCATATCCATCGAGGTCAGGCCAGCATCGACCAGCTTGGCGGATGGCGTGATGTCCGCACTGAGCGAATTCTGTTCGAGGATGCCCTTCACCAGCTTGATGATGCGGTTGCGCAATTCGGTATCAAAGGCCTGCATCGGAAAAATCCCATCTGTCGTCAGAGGTGGACCAGCTCCGGCTACGATGGGCGCGGCCCGCCGGTCCTGCAATGGGAGGCACCAATACTTCGCGTTTGTTAGTAAACGATGACTCAGATTGTCTGGAATTCGAGCTTCTTCCAGATTCCTAACGCAATGCTTGAAAAACGGGAGGTGCAAACAACCCGACCTTAACTGTTCGTTCGGAATTCGGCTTTGTTTACCCTGTATTTCATCGACGAATTTGAATTAAATCCGTAGCCTCGTCTCACAAGCAAAGATGACCGGAGGATCGCTTTCAGCGGCGTCGCAATGACGCCGGCGATCTCGAACGGCAAACCGGAGGCGGACGAGTATGAACGTGCGTGAAGCAATCCTCACTGTCGACGAAGCGCAGGCGAGCTTCCTCGAGCAGGGCCCCTCCCTGATCGAGCGCGCCGCCCGAACCGCCGCTGCTGCGGCGGCCGACGCCGACGAGGTCGATCGCGACGCCCGTTTCCCGCACAAGGCTTTCGAGGTCGCCCGCGAGCAGAAGCTGCTCGGCGTCATGATCCCGGTCGAGTTCGGCGGCTTCGGCGCCTCCATCTACGACGTCACCGACATCTGCTACACGCTCGGCCGCGCCTGCGCCTCGACCGCGATGATCTACGCGATGCACCAGACCAAGGTCGCCTGCGTTATCCGGCACGGCCACGGCATTCCCTGGATGGAGACCATGATGCGCCGGGTGGCCCGCGACCAGTGGCTGCTCGCCTCCTCCACCACCGAGGGCCAGAACGGCGGCAACATCCGCGCCAGCGCCGCCGCCGTCGACCACGCCGGCGACACCATCTCGCTGGTGCGCGATGCCACCGTGATTTCCTACGGCGCCGAAGCCGACGGCCTCGTCACCATCGCCCGTCGCGCCACCGATGCCGCGGCCTCCGACCAGGTGCTGCTGGCACTCGCCAAGGACGATTATTCGCTGAAGCGGACCCTTGGCTGGGAGACGCTGGGAATGCGCGGCACCTGCTCGACCGGGTTCGAGCTGAAGGTCGACTGCCCCGCCGACCGCGTCTTCCCGGAATCCTATGACAAGATCCACGCCCAGACCATGACGCCGTTCGCACATCTGTGCTGGTCGTCGGCCTGGGCCGGGATCGCCGCCGCAGCCGTGACCCGCGCGCAGGCCTTCATCCGCAAGGCGGCCCGCAGCTCCGGCGGCCAGATGCCGCCCGCCGCGGCACATTTCACCGCCGCCAAGATGTCGCTGGCAAGACTGCGCGCGCTGCTGGCGGCCAACATCGACGCCTTTGCCCGCGCCGAGCATGACGAGCGCGCCCTCGGCTCGCTCGACTTCCAATCCTCGATCACGCTTCTGAAGGTGCAGGCCTCCGAGCTCGCGGTCGAGACCGTGATGCACGCGATGCGCACGGCGGGCCTCTCCGGCTACCGCAACGACGGCGAATTCACCATGGGCCGGCACCTGCGCGACGTGCTGTCGGCTCCGATCATGATCAACAACGACCGCATTCTGGCCAATGCCGCGACATCGACGCTGATGAGCGGCGTGCCGACAAGCCTTCGTGACTAAATGCTCGGCGACCGAACCAACAAGAACAATTTCGAGATAGCAGGATACCGAATTATGAACATTGCCGTCCTCCCGGATTCGCCGACGACCGCGCCGCAGACGATCGATCCGCTCGATCATCTCGCCGACAAGCTGTTTCACCGCATGGGCGCCGATGGCGTCTATGCCCGCACCGCGCTCTATGAAGGCGTCGTCGAGAAGCTGGCCGCACTGATCACGGGCCATCGCGAGACCGGCACCGAAGTGATGCGCTTCCCGCCGGTGATGAGCCGGGCACAGCTGGAGAAATCCGGCTACCTCAAGAGCTTTCCGAACCTGCTCGGCTGCGTCTGCGGCCTGCACGGGACCGAGCGCGAGATCAACGCCGCGGTGAGCCGCTTCGATGCCGGCGGCGACTGGACCACCTCGCTGTCGCCCGCCGATCTCGTGCTGTCGCCTGCAGCCTGCTATCCGGTCTATCCGATCGCCGCGAGCCGCGGGCCCCTGCCGAAGGGCGGTCTGCGCTTCGATGTTGCCGCGGATTGCTTCCGCCGCGAGCCGTCGAAGCATCTCGACCGGCTGCAATCGTTCCGGATGCGCGAATATGTCTGCATCGGCAGCCCCGACGACGTCGCCGATTTCCGCGAACGCTGGATGGTGCGCGCGCAGAAGATCGCCACCGATCTCGGCCTCACGTTCCGCGTCGACTATGCCAGCGATCCCTTCTTCGGCCGCGTCGGTCAGATGAAGGCGGTGAGCCAGAAGCAGCAGCAGCTCAAGTTCGAGCTCCTCATTCCGCTGCGCTCGGAAGAGCAGCCGACGGCCTGCATGAGCTTCAACTATCACCGCGAGCATTTCGGCACGACCTGGGCAATCCAGGATGCCAACGGCGAGCCAGCCCACACCGGCTGCGTTGCCTTTGGCATGGACCGGCTCGCGGTCGCCATGTTCCACACCCACGGCACCGACCTTGCGGCCTGGCCCGCCAAGGTGCGGGACGTGCTGGGCCTGCAGCCGCTGGCTCCGGCCCATGCCCATGTCGAAGGCTGGCGCTAACCGAACGAGGCCTGTCATTTCCACGGGTAAGACGAGCGTGATCCACACCAAGGTCCGATGCCGCGAGATCACCGAGTCCGACGCAGACGCGATCGCGGACTTGCTGACGCGCGGCTTCGTGGGCCGCTCGCGCGACTACTGGATCCAGGGTCTGCGCCGGCAGGCCTTCCGGCCCGTGCCGGAGGGCTATCCGCGCTTCGGCTACATGCTCGACAATGACGGCACGCCGGTCGGCGTGCTGCTGCTGATCTATACGGCACGCAGGAACGGCGACGAGACCGCCATCCAGTGCAACCTGTCCAGCTGGTATGTCGATCCGGCCTACCGCAACTATGCTCCGCTGCTGACCAAGATCGCCCAGCGGCACAAGGACGTGACTTACTTCAACATCAGCCCGGCGCCGTGGACCTGGCCGATCATCGAGACCCAGGGCTTTCGCGCCTATTGCCGCGGCATATTCTTCTCGGTGCCTGCATTGGCGCGTGTCCCGCGCTCGAGCGAGATCGAGGTCGTCTCGCCTCACGCCAAGACGGTCGAGGGGCTTTCCGAAGCCGAATCCGAGCTGCTGATCCAGCATGCGCGGTACAATTGCCTCAGCCTGGTCTGCCGCACGCCACAGGGAACGTTTCCCTTCATTCTGCAACCCGTTCGCATCCGCCGCGGCTTCATCGCGCCCCCTGCGATGAAGCTGATCTATTGCCGTAACGCCGCGGAATACGCCGCCTGCGCCGGCCGTATCGGCCGGCTGCTGCTTCGGCTCGGCAAGATCGCGGTGGCGGTCGATGCCAACGGACCGATTCCCGGTCTTGTCGGTATTTATACCGAACGGCGCGGTCGCAAGTACTTCAAGGGCCCGCACCGGCCGCAGCTCGGCGATCTCACGGACACGGAGCTCGTGTTGTACGGGCCATAATTTGCCGCGCGCCCTCTCAACGAACTCATGCAGGCACCTCTGTAATCCGGACACTCTCTCCATCGCCGGTCACCCTCCGTAAACTACTGCGCTTAAGGGAATTTTCCGGCCTCTTCGCTACGCTCAGTGGTTGAATTAGGCTGCGTTAATTGCTCGCCGAGATCCCGCCGATCCCATGACGTCGACCTGCGACAACGAGCTTGGTGCACGCCGCGAGCTGGGCCCAGAGGCTCTGGTCGCGCTGAGCCAGCTTGCGCTCGACCACATGGAGCAGGGCGTCTGCGTCTACGACGCCGACAACCGGATCGTGCTGGTCAACCAGCGCTACCTCTCCCTGTTCAACATGTCGGCCGACATCGTACGGGTGGGCACGAGCTACCGGGAGGTGCTCGCGCACAGCGCCGGGTGCGGCAACTTCCAGCCAAGCGAGCTCGACGCGCTCTATTCGGCGCGGATCGCACGGATCGCGGCTGGAGAGCCGTTCCGGACCGAACAACGGCTTGCGACCGGCTTCGTCATGTCGCTCGAGATGAAGCCGCTTCCCGGCGGCGGCTGGATGACGATCTGCGACGATGTCACCCGCCTCGCCCGGCTCGAAGCGGAATTGCGCGTGCAGACCGAGCGCAGCCAGCACGCGCTCGCCAACATGTCGCACGGCCTCATCATGTATGACGCCGACAGCCGCGTCGTCGTCTACAACGAGCGCTTCCTGAACCTCTACAACCTCGATCCCGGAATCGTGGAAGCCGGGGGTCTCCCATCGTGCGGTGCTCGACCATTGGGTGTCGCGCGGCAATTTGTCGGGCATGCCGGCCGACGAATTCCACGATTCCAGATTGGAGGACGTGCGTCTCAGACGGACGAAATCCCTGCTGGTGATGCGTTACGACGGCCGCATGGTGCAGACGATCTCCCGCTTCCTGCCCGACGGCGGCTGGGTGACCGTGCACGAGGACGTCACGGAGCGGCTGCAATACGAGGAAACGCTGCGGCAGCAGAACGTCATGCTCGATGCGGCGCTGGAGAACATGGCGCACGGGCTCGCCTTCTACGACAGCGACATGCGGCTTCGGATCTGCAACACCACCTACCGCAAGCTCTACCGATTGTCGCCGGAGGAAAGCAGGCCCGGCACGCATCTGGCCGAGCTGATCGAACGTTCGATGGCGAACGGCGCGTTCTCCTCCGAGTACAGCCCCCAGCAGATCCTGGAAGCCGCCCGCACGCGGATCGCGAGCCGGGACTCCTCGCCGATGCGTCGGCGCATGTCGAACGATACCGTGATCTCGGTACGCTATTGCGCGCTGGCCGAGGGCGGCTTCGTCGCAACCTATGAGGATATCACCGAGCGGGAACATGCGATCGGGGAGCTGAGCGAGCAGTACCGCCGCTTCGACGCCGCGCTCAACAACATGAGCCAGGGCCTGTGCATGCTCGATGCGAACCTGCGCGTGATCGTCTGCAATCGCCGCTATATCGAGATGTTCGGCCTGTCGCCGGAGGTCGTGAGGCCCGGCGTCTCGATGCGCCAGATCATGGAGCACAGCTGCGAGCTCGGCCTGCATCCTGACATGACGGGAGCCAGGCTTTATGCCGATTACGTCGAACGGCTGCGCGAAGGCGAGCACACGCTGCACCGGCATTTGAACGACGGCCGCATCATCAAGCTCAACCACAAGCGCATGGAGCAAGGCGGCTGGGTCGTCACCTATGAGGACGTCACCGAGCGTCACAAGGCCCAGGCCCGCGTGGCGCACATGGCGCGGCACGATTCTGCTCACCGACCTGCCCAATCGCATGCTGTTCCGCGAGAAGATGAGCGAGGGGCTGAACCAGGTCGCGATCGCCGGCGGCGCGATGGCGGTGCTGTGCTTCGACCTCGACAATTTCAAGACCGTCAACGATCGCCTCGGCCACGCCGCGGGCGACCGCCTGCTGCGCTGGGTCGCGGCGCGCCTGAAGGAGAATGTCGGCGAGCACGACACCGTCGCACGCCTCGGCGGCGACGAATTCGCCGTCCTGCAGCGCGGACCGCAGCCGCAATCGGCCGAGAAGCTCGCCAGACGCCTGGTCGAGGTCATCGGCCGCCCGCCGCCGCTGGAGAACCAGTCGATCCATGTCGGCGCCTCCGTCGGCATCGCGATCGCGCCCGATCACGGGCTCGATGCGGACGAGCTGATGAAGTGTGCCGACCTCGCGCTGTACCAGGCCAAGGCCAAGGGGCGCGGCGCCTATCAGCTGTTCGAGCCCGCGATGGAAGAAGAGGCACGCAGCCGCCACGCGCTGGAGCAGGATCTGCGCAGTGCGCTGGAGGCACGCGAATTCCACCTGGTGTTCCAGCCGCAAATGCGACTCGATTCGCCGGAGCTCACCGGCTTCGAGGCCTTGCTGCGCTGGAAGCATCCCTCGCGCGGCTTGGTCCCGCCGGCCGAGTTCATTCCGATCGCGGAAGAGACCGGGCTGATCGTTCCGATCGGCGAATGGGTGCTGCGCAGCGCCTGTGCGACTGCCGCGTCCTGGCCCGACATCACCGTCGCAGTGAACCTGTCGCCGGTGCAGTTTCGCTCGCGCGGACTGGTGGCAATGGTCACGAGCGCGCTGGCTGAAGCCGGCCTGCCGCCGCAGCGGCTCGAGCTCGAAGTCACCGAAACGGCCCTGCTCGACGACAGCGAGGCGACGATCGAGATCCTGCACCAGCTTCGCGCCCTGGGAGTGCGCGTCAGCCTCGACGATTTCGGCGTCGGTTATTCCTCGCTGAGCTACTTGCGCAAATTTCCCTTCGACCGCATCAAGATCGACCGCTCCTTCGTCGGCACGCTCGGCGAGAGCCCGGAGAGCGTTGCCATCGTCCGCACCATCGCAAGCCTCGGCTCCGTGCTCGGCGTCGAGACGACGGCGGAGGGTGTGGAAACCGAGGAGCAGCTCGATTTCGTCCGCGAATGCGGCTGCACCGCGGTGCAGGGCTATTATTTCGGCAAGCCGTGCCTGGCATCGGAGGTCGGCCGCACGATCGAGACGCTGAACACGGTTAGAAAGGTCGCCTGAGCCTCGCGCCGTCCTCCGACGGTGCAAATTCCGTGTCTCGGCAAGCGCCAGAACGACCGATTGTCGCACGTCCCGTTTCCGGCATGATTGGCTCCCCGACTGTGCACCGCGACCGTGCAATGCGCTTTTCTTCTCCCGTGAATTCGAGGACAATCCCGTCGCAACAATGAGAAACTGCGGCCCGAACGGGCCGCTGCGAGGGAGGTGTTCCGATGTCGGGATATGGGCCGAGGGCGGCTGCATTTGCCGCTATGCATGTCGTCATGGGCGCGTTGGCCGCAACCACCGCTGGCGCGCAAGACTATCCCACCAAGCCGATCACGCTGATCGTGCCGTGGCCGGCCGGCGGATCGACCGATATCTCGATGCGCGCAATCGCCGACAGCGCCTCGAAGGTGCTGGGGCAGCCGATCGCGATCGACAACAAGGCCGGCGGCGGCGGCACGGTGGGTCCGGCGACCATGGCGGCCGCGGCGAAGCCGGACGGCTACACCATCTCGCAGATCCCGATCACTGTCTTCCGCCTGCCCTTGATGCAGGAGGTGTCGTGGGATCCGGCCAAGGACTTCAGCTACATCGTCCATCTCACCGGCTACACCTTCGGCGTGACCACCAGCGCAGAGTCGCAGTTCAAGAGCTGGAAGGACGTGGTGGAGTTCGCGAAGGCGAATCCCGGCAAGGTCACCTATGCCACGCCGGGCGCCGGCACCTCGCTGCATATCGGCATGGAGCAGATTGCGGGAATGTCCGGCATCAAGCTGACGCAGGTCCCGTTCAAGGGCGGTGCGGAGACCAATGCCGCGGTGCTGGGACAGCACACCATGCTCCAGGCGGACTCCACGGGATGGCGGCCGCTGGTCGACGCCGGCAAGCTGCGCCTGTTGATGGTGTGGACCGGCGCGCGGTCGCCGAACTACCCCGATGTGCCGACGCTGAAAGAGCTCGGTTATCCCATGGTCTACGATTCCCCGTTCGGCATCGCCGGCCCGAAGGGAATGGATCCCAAGATCGTCGCCAAGCTGCACGATGCTTTCAAGAAGGCGGTCGAGGACCCTGCCGTCGTGGCGACGCTCGCCAAATACGACATGGTGCCGAACTACAAGAACACCGAGGATTACAAGAAGTTCGTGGTCGAGGTCACCGAGTCCGAGCGCAAGGTGCTCGACAAGCTCGGGCTGGCGAAGAAGTAGGATCCAGCTGTTCGTGTCCCGGACGCGGTGCAGCGCTTCTTCGGCGATGCACCGCAGAGCCGGGACCCATCTTGCCACGCATCCATGGACCCCGGATCTGCAGCGCGTCACTGCGTGTCGCGCAGCGTCCGGGGAACGGCCGAGAGGACGTCGATGATCGACCAAACCAACGTCAAGCTCCGCCTCAACAATTCCGAGCTCTGGGGCGGAGTGATCGGGCTCGCGCTCGGCGGCTTCGTGATCTGGTCGGGCATGAAGCTCAAGCTCGGCACCATCAACGATCCCGGCTCCGGCTACGTGCTGTTCTACACCGGTATCCTGATGTGCGTGTTCGCCGCCGCCATCATCGTCTCCGCGGTCACCGAGGGCGGCCCGACGCTGGCCTCGCGCTGGGAGAACGTGCGCTGGAGCAAGCCGCTCCTGCTGATCGGCTGCCTGGTCGCATTCTCCGTTGCGCTGGAGCCGCTCGGCTTCCTGCTGTCGTCGATCCCCTTGATGCTTCTGCTGTTGCGACTGATCGATCCCGTGCGCTGGACGCTTGCGATTCCGGTCGCCGTGCTGGTGCCCATGGGCATGTGGTGGGTGCTCAAGCGGGTGCTGCTGATCCAGCTGCCCTCGGGCCTGTTCGGGATCGGTTGACCCTATGGATACGCTCCTCAATGTCGCGCACGGGTTCGGCGTCGCGCTGCTGCCAATCAACCTGCTCTATTGTTTCATCGGCGTCTTCATCGGCACGCTGGTCGGCGTGCTGCCGGGCATCGGGCCGATCTCGGCGATGTCGCTGCTGCTGCCCGTGACGCTGTCGGGCACGCCGGAATCCGGCATCATCATGATGGCCGGCATCTATTACGGCTCGATGTATGGCGGCTCGACCACCTCGATCCTGGTCAACATCCCCGGCGAAGCGGCTTCCGTCGTCACCTGCATCGACGGCCACCAGATGGCGAAGCAGGGCCGCGCCGGCCCCGCGCTCGGCATCTCCGCCTTCGGCTCCTTCATTGCCGGCACGTTTGCACTGATCGCCTTGATGCTGGTCGCGCCGAAGCTTGCCAGCGTCGCCATCGCGTTCGGCCCGGCCGAGTATTTCAGCCTGATGGTGCTCGGCCTCGTGGTGCTCACCTTCCTGACGCAGGGCTCGATGCCGAAGGCGCTGCTGATGGCGTGCATCGGCGTCGTGCTGGGTCTGATCGGGCTCGACAGCATCACCGCGCAGCCGCGCCTGACCTTCGGCCGCATGGAGCTGATCGACGGCATCGGGCTGGTGCCCGTCGTGATGGGCCTGTTCGGCGTCGCGGAGGTGTTGCTCAACACCGAGCAGGCGATCAAGCGCGACGTCATCAACACCAGGATCACCCATCTGCTGCCCACCGGGGAGGACTGGAGGGCGAGCGCGGGTCCGGTCGGCCGCGGCACCATGCTCGGCTTCTTCCTCGGCATCCTGCCCGGCGGCGGCGCGGTGGTGGCGTCCTTTGCCTCCTACGCGCTGGAGAAGCGGCTGTCGAAGACGCCAGGGCGTTTCGGCCAGGGGGCGATCGAAGGCGTCGCGGGACCGGAAGCGGCGAACAACGCCGCGGCGGGCGGCGCCTTCATTCCGCTGATGACGCTCGGCATCCCGCCGAACGTGGTGATGGCGCTGCTGTTGGGCGCCTTCGTCATTCACGGCCTGCAGCCGGGACCGCTGCTGATCACGCAAAACCCCGGCCTGTTCTGGGGCATCGTCGCCAGCATGTATATCGGCAACGTCATGCTGCTGATCCTGAACCTGCCGATGATCGGCATGTGGGTGCAGCTGCTCAAGCTGCCCTACAACATCCTGTTTCCGCTCATCATCCTGTTCACGATCCTCGGCGTCTACTGCTCCAGCAACAACGTGTTCGACGTCTATGTGATGATCGCGTTCGGGATCATCGGCTATTTCATGCGCAAGCTCGGCTACGAGCCGGCACCGCTGGTGCTGGCCTTCGTGCTCGGACCGATGATGGAGAACAACCTGCGTAAGTCGCTGATCCTGTCGCAGGGCGATTTGTGGACATTCGTGCAGCGGCCGATCTCGGGCGTCTGCCTTGCGTTCGCAATGGTGCTGCTGGTCGCGCCGCTCCTGCCCTCGCTGCGCAAGAAGCGCGAGCTGGTGGCACTGGACGAGGGGGCGTGACGGCTGCGTAGGGTGGATTGGCCGAAGGCGTAGCCCACCGCTTGTACCTCTGCGGATACGAGCCGTCGCGGGTTACACTAGCGGACTGCGCTTCGCGCAGCCGCGAGCTAACCCACCCTACAGACCTCAGCTCGCCGCAGGCAGCGCGCTCTCCGTTGAAACGCCCCACGGCCGCTCGGCCGAAGCAAGCCCGATCAGCCGGCCCTGGATGTAGTCGCAGCCCCAATCGCGCAGCATGCCTGCGGCTTCCTCGTCCTGCACCCATTCGGCGACGGTCTTGATATCGAGGCGGCGGGCGAGGTCGATCAGGGTCTGCACGAAGGCGCGGTCGTCGGCGGAATGGGTGATGTTCTGCACGAAGGCGCCGTCGATCTTCACGATATCGACGCCGAGCTTGCGCAGGTTTCGAAACGAGGTGTAGCCGGCGCCGAAATCGTCGATGGCGATCCGGCTGCCGAAATGCTTGAGGCGGCTGACGAAAGCGCGGACATCGTCGATGTCCTGGATCGCCACCGTCTCGGTGATCTCGACGATCAGCCGCTCGGCAACGCCGGGATGGGCCTGCATCAATGATTCGATTCCGGCCCACCAATCGGGATCCATGGTGGTATCGGGCGAGATGTTGAGGCTGAGGCTGACATCGGGCGCAGCCGCAAGCTCGGCGACCACGAGCTCGAGCACGCGATGATCGACCAGACGGATCAGGCCAAGCCGTTCGGCGACCGGCACGATGTCGGGCGCGAGCAGCACATGGCCGTCGCCCTGGTCCATCCGCACCAGGCATTCGTGGAACGCGCGCTCGCGCGAAGCGGCGGACACCACCGGCTCATAGGCGAGCCTGATGCGGCGCTCGTTCAGCGCGGTGACGATCTCGTCGGTGACGCGGATGTTGACGCGGCGCTGCGCGTCGCGCGCGGCGTCCGGACGCCACGCGGCGAACGAGCCGGCGCGGCGGCGCTTGGCGGCGTCCAGCGTCTCGTGGGCGCGGTTGACGGCCTCGTCGGTGTTGCGGGCATAGCGCGGCAGGCTGACCGCGCCGATCGAGGCGGTGACCGAGACCGGACCGGATTTGGTTGGCACCACCTCGTCGCGGATGCCGGCGAGGAACCGCTCGGCGGCGACGTTCATGTCGTCGACGGTGCAGTTCTTCAGGATCAGGCCGAACTTGTTGCCGGAGAAGCGCCCGAGCACGTCGCCGCCGCGCAGCCGCGCGCGGATGCGCCTGGCGACGTCGAGGATCACGGCGTCGGCAACGTCGAAACCGAAAGCGTCGTTGACGCGGGCGAGGTGATCGATGCCGACCAGCATGAACGCGGCGGTGGAGCGGAAGCGGGTCGTCTCCTCGATCGCCTCGGCCAGCGCCGCGATCAGATGCGCGCGGTTGAGCTCGCCGGTCAGCGGATCGAGCCGGGCCAGCTTCGTCAGCTCCTCGTCGCGGGCATGACGCTCGTTGTTGATGCGGACCGAGCCGATCGCGCGCGTGGGGCGGCCATCGGGGCCGGCGAACCAGCGGCCGGTCTCCTCGATCCAGATCACGGGATCGGCGGCGCTCATGCGGACGCCGTACTCGATGCGGTAGGGCGTGCCGTCCGCGCCATGCACGGCGGAAGTCTGCGCCAGTGCGGCGGTGCGCAGCGCCGGTCCAGGCTCGATCAGCTTGGCGAATTCGGCGCCGGTCGCCAGCCGCTCGGCGGGAATGCCGGGAAACACGCTGGCGACCTGGTCACCCCAGACCATGGCATCGCTGGCGATGTCCCAGGCGAACACGGCCTGACCGAGCGCGGCCAGAATGTCGGAGGCTTGCGGCAATGCAGGGGTCAAAATCGCCTCGTTTCGGGACAGGGGGAGTCCTGAGCCGGCACAGGATAGAGCCAGATTCGCCTCCGACCCTAGGCAAAGTTCATAAACAATTTGGAAACCACGTTCCCAGAGCACCCAGGAACCAGTTAAGCTCGACCGGCATAGGCCTTGCGAGACCATCACATGCCCCGGCGCCAATGTCCCAAAACGCGCCAGTTCGAGCAGATGAACGGTGTTGCGATGGTGAACGCGGACGGATTGGAAGAGACGGAGCGGCAAGCCGGCACGGCCCTCGTGCCGCTGATGCCGACCTTGCGCTGGGTCCGCAAGGCGCCGCTGCCGCGCCCCGATCCGAGCTTCGTCGCCCAGCTCATCGCCAATGCCGAGCAGCTGCCCCAAACGAGCCGGCTCCGCCGCGCCTCTTCTGAAGACGCGCAGATGGCCTATGGCAGCAAACGCCCGCTGCAAAGCGTCAGCGCACGGACACGGCAGGTGGCTTGAGGCTGGTCAGCGCGGCGGCGTGTCGGAGGACGGCGGCGTGCCGTTACCCGGCTGAAGCTGCGGCGAGGCAATTTCCGGCGAGGACGCGCCCTGCACGGGCTTGGGCGCAGGATGATCCATCAGCACGGATTCGGCGACGGATTGCGCCGAAGTTGCGGGAGGCTCGACCGGTGCCGGCTGCGGTGCAATCACCGGCTCGAACTTGCGTTCGGACGCCACATCCTCCGCCGGCGCGTCGGCCTGGCGCTTGGCCTTGCGCGGCGCCGGCACCGTGGTCTCGGCGACATAGGTGACGCGGCGGCGCGTGCGCTGGGCAATGCCAGCGAAGAAGTCCGCCATCGCCAGCAGCACCAGCAGGAAAAAGGTGGAGTTGCCGAACTTGGGCCACATCACGAATTCGGCTGCCGCCGCGCCGAAGACGATCAGCGACAGCAGATGGTCCATCAGGAATTTCGACCCGGGCCGCGCGCCCTTGACCACCTCCAGCAGCAGCAGCACCACGCCGAGCGCGAGCAGGAGATCGGCAAGCGTGACCGGCCAGGTCTCTCCCGTGACCATCGGCACCCTGAACAGCACGTCCGTGAAGGACACGGTCGGCATCAGGAAGGCGATGATGTTGTAGACCGCGAGCGGAATCAGAAGCAGCGGGAAACCGACCATCGGCAAAGTGCCTCTCGATCATGATATCCGGACAGAACAATGCAGCGGCGAAGCATTCGCTCCGCCGCCGTCACCGTCTATCTCGTGGTTGGGCCGAAACCAGGCAAGCCAGATCATCCTGCCCGAAGAAGGATCCTGACCTCAGGACTCTTTCTTCTTCAGGACCTGCCGGCCCTTGTACATGCCGGTCTTGAGGTCGAGGTGGTGCGGACGACGGAGTTCGCCGGAGTCCTTGTCTTCCACATAGGTCGGCTTCTTGATGGCGTCTGCCGAGCGGCGCATGCCACGGCGCGACGGCGAGGTTTTTCTTCTCGGAACGGCCATTTCAATATCCTCTAGGGATTGGTGTCATCAGGGCATCGTCCGGAGGGGACGGCTCAGCACCCGCAATACGAGGCGAGCTGAATGCCGATCAAGGCCGGGCTTATAGAGGAAGGCTGGCCGTAAAGCTAGGCTCTTGGGCCGGAAAATACGCCCGGAACGGGCTCAAAATCAGCGATTTTCGCGCCAGCAGGTCGCGAGCGAACTCGCCTGCCCCCGCGCCATATAGGTGGCCGCAAGCCGCCGGGCCCCAGGGCCCGGGGTTTTAGCGCTGCGTTTGACTGGATTCGGCAGGATCGAGGCCAGGAGCGCCGCCTCCCGGGGTGAAAGGTCCTCCGCCGACTTGCCAAAGGCATGGGCGCTGCCGGCCTCGACGCCAAATTGCCCCTGCGGACCGAGCTCGGCGATGTTGAGGTAAATCTCCAGGATCCGCGGCTTGGGCAGGACGAGGTCGATCCAAAGGGCCAGCGGGAATTCCAGTGCCTTGCGGACGAAATCCCGCCCCTGCCAGAGGAACAGGTTCTTTGCGACCTGCTGGGTGATGGTGGAGGCGCCCCGGAACGGCGTACCGTCCTCCTGCGCATCATCGATCGCCTCGCGCAACGCGCCCCAATCGATCCCGTGATGCTTGCAGAAATGCGCGTCCTCGGCCGCTACCACTGCGCGCGGCAGATAGGGCGACATCGCGGCCAGATCGATCCATTCCCGCTGCATCGGCGCGCCGCGAAGCGAGCGCCAGGCCATCAGCGTCGAGACGGGATGGCCGGTGCGGTAGAATGGCGCGATCACATAGGGCGCGAGCAGCGCAACTGCGAGCACCAGGAGAAGGATTTTGACGACGCGCAAATCAACCTTTCCGGCGCAAAAAGAAACGCGGCCACCGATCCTGCTATTAAGTCTGTGATAATTCGGGCCTTTTCCAGCACTTTTTAGGCCTTCCAAACGATTGACTGAGGCGGGCGCATAAAGGATTGTCCCGCCGAATTTTAGTTCTGGAGCCCTTCTTGATGACCGGCAAGTCCCCGTCCGATTTCGCCAAACGTCTGGACAAGACCGCTGATGATACCGAGGCCCTGCTCGGGCGCCTGCTGTCGGACGATATCCTGCACGATGAGATCGCCCGGCCCAAGCGACTGATGGACGCAATGCGCTATTCGAGCCTGAACGGCGGCAAGCGTTTGCGACCGTTCCTGGTGGTCGAGAGCGCAGCCGTATTCGGCGTGCCGCGCGAAGCGGCGCTGCTCGTGGGCGCGGCGCTCGAATGCATCCACTGCTATTCGCTGATCCATGACGACCTGCCGGCCATGGACAATTCGGACCTGCGCCGCGGCCGCCCCACCCTGCACAAGAAGACCGATGACGCCACCGCGATCCTCGCCGGCGACGGTCTCCTGACGCTCGCCTTCGACATCGTCACCCGCGACGAGATCCATCGCGACGCCAATGTGCGCCTCCTGCTGACGCGCGCGCTGGCGCGCTGCGCCGGCATCGGCGGCATGGTCGGCGGCCAGATCCTCGATCTCGCCGGCGAGGGCCGCTTTGGCGGCAACGAGCCGATCGACGTCGCCCGTATCCAGCAGATGAAGACCGGCGCCCTGCTGCGCTACGGCTGCATCGCGGGCGCGATCCTCGGCCAGGCCTCGCAGAAAGAATATCAGGCGCTCGACGATTACGGCCGCGCGCTCGGCGAGGCCTTCCAGATCGCGGACGATCTGCTCGACGTCGAGGGCGATGCGGCAGCGCTCGGCAAGCCGGCCGGCGCCGATGCCGCGCTTGGCAAGACCACGTTCGTCACCCAGCTCGGCATCGAGGGCGCCAAGCAGCGCGTGCGCGACCTGCTCGCGCGGGCCGACAGTGCCGTCTCGATCTTCGGCGACCGCGCCGCCGTGCTGCAGGCAGCGGCACGCTTCGTCGCCGAGCGGAAGAACTGATAGCTCCGGGCTCCTTCACCTCGCCCGCTTTGCGGGAGAGGTCGACACGCTCGCACAGCGTGGCGGGTGAGGGCACTCTCCTCTTGGGGGTCCTCGATTGTGGAGGCACCCTCTCCCCGTCCCTCCCCCGCGGGCGGGGGACGGAGCGCAGCTACGATGCGGCCACAACGAGAGTTGAGTGAGAGAGCCGTCCCGTCATGGCTATAAACAAGGAAGATCCCGCCCTCGCCCGCTTCCGCAAGATGTCGCGGCCGGTGCGGCTGATCTATGCGCGGCCGCGGACCTTCATCGCGGTCGGGGCCGGCATCCTGGTCGGCCTGCTGCTGCCGGGCTCGTACCGGCTGGTGACGCGGCTCCTGTTCGGCTGGGACGCGCTGATCTCGGTCTATCTCGTGCTGGTCTATGCGATGATGCTGTGCAACGACCACCACCACATCCGCCGCGCCGCCGCGATGCAGGACGACGGCCGCTTCGTGATCCTGCTGGTGACGGCGATCGGCGCCTTCGCCAGCATCGCGGCAATCGTCTCCGAACTCGGCACGCCCCAGCGCGGAGTGCTGGAGTTGAGTATCGCCATCACCACCATTGCCTTGTCGTGGGCCGCCGTGCACACGACCTTCGCGCTGCATTACGCGCATGATTATTACCGCAGCACCACGCCGGGCGGCCTGCAATTCCCAAGTGGCGACAAGGACGACCACGCCGACTATTGGGACTTCGTCTATTTCTCGTTTGTGATTGGCATGACCGCGCAGGTCTCCGACGTCGGCATCACCGACAAGACGATCCGCCGCACCGCCACCGCGCACGGGATCGTGTCGTTCATCTATAACACGGCCTTGCTGGCCCTGACGGTGAACATCGCAGCGAGCGCGATCTCGGCCTGACGTCGTCCGAGCCTTGCCGGACGACGCTCTCGACCACGCATGCCCCTCAGCGACACACCTCGACATTAGCGTCGACGTGGGGGCCGCCGCCGCCGCGATATTCGAGATGGCAGCCGCGGTTGACGGGACGGCAACCGAGGCTGTTGCAGAATATCTGACCGCCGCCGGAGGGACGGCTGGCACCAGCCGCGGCGGCAATGCCGGCCGCGGCACCATAGCCGCCCGCCGTGCCAGCGCCAGCACCGCCGGCCTGACGACGCTGCCGGGCGGGACGCTCGTCACCGTCATCGCGCTTTGCCGTCGCCGGCTTGGCCGGCCTTGCGGCGCGCTGCTTCTCGCACTCATTGTCGTCGTTGACCGCATAGCCCTCGCGGCAGACGATCTTCGTGCATTTGTCGCCGTCGGCCTTGAAGCCGTGCTCGCAAACCAGCGGGCAGACCCGCGCCGGCTTGGCCTTGACCGCATCGAGCGCGTCGGTGCTCGCGACCTTCACGTCGAGCTTGGTGCCGGCATAGCGATTGAACTGCGACAGCGAGCGCTGCGAGGACGTATTCCAGTTGCCGTCGGCCGAGCCCGAGAAGCAGCCGACACGGCCGAGCTCGGTCTGCACCGACCGGTTGAGATCGGCCGGCGCGGTCGGCGGCGTCAGCGAGGCGACATTGGTGCCGGCCGGGCCTGCCGTGCTGGCCGGCGCGGCGCTCGGGGCCGTGGCGGCGAGGTTGACGCGCTGCTGCTCGGCGGCAGCCGCCTGCTGCTGCGCCTGCTCCTTCGCCTTCTGCGCGGCAAGCTGGGCCTGCTCGGCGGCTTTGGCATCGGCCGCGGCTTTGGCCTGCGCGTCCTTCTGGGCGCCGAGGGCCGCGAGGCGATCGCGCTCGGCCTCGGCCTGCTTCGCCTTCGCGATAGCCGCTGCATGGGCCTGCTCGGCACCAAGCTTTTCGACCTGGAGCTTGGCGAGATCTGCATAGAAGCCATCGGGATGCTGGGCGAGGAAGGCGTCCCATGCCGCCTTGTTGCCAACCTGCAGCGCGAGCTCGTAGTCGCGGCGGATATCGGCCTGCGGGTTCGCCACCGGCGCGACGGGCGCAGCGGCCACCACCTTGACCGGAACCAACGGCACGTCCTCGCCGCCGAGTGAGCCGTAGACGAACGGCTCCTGCTTGTTGCCGGTCGACTTGAGCACCTCGTCGCGCACGAAACCGAAGGCGCGGCGGACATCGAGGCCCGGCGTCGTCAGATATTTCGACAGCGCCACCGTAAAGGGGCTGTTGGCGCCATCGCCGTCCTGGGCGGTGAAGCCGGCCTTCGCCGAATAGGCGATCAGCGTGTTGGGGCTGGTCGGCTCGACTTGTGCGAGGCCCCGCCCCATGGCGCGCGAGGCAATCGTGCGCTTCATCCTCTTGGCGAAAGGATTGTCGCGGCAGGCATCCAGGATCACCAGGCGGAGCTGCTTGGCAGGCTCGACGGCGACGAGGACGCGGTCGAGCGAGAGCGCCTCGTCATAGACGTCGGTGTCGCGCTCGAGCTTGGCGTCGACCGGGATCAGATAGTTGGAGCCCTCGACCTCGATGCCGTGGCCGGCATAGTAAACCACGGCGATGTCGGCCGTGCGGGTCGCGTCGGCAAAATCGCGCAGCACGCGCCGGGTGTCCTGCGCGGACAAATCGTGCCGGGAATCGACGATATCGAAACCGGCCTCCTTCAGCGTCTTCGCCATCACCGCACCGTCATTGACGGGGTTGGCGAGCGAGGGCGCGTGCTGATACGCCGAGTTGGCGAGCACCAGCGCGACGCGCTTTCCGGCGAAGGCGGGATCCGCGCCGAATAGCAGCGCGGCGGCGAGGAAAAGCGGGCAGAGTCTGAGCAGATTGCGCATGACACGACTTCCGAAGTTCGGGGCGTCTCGAGCCCCCTTTGGGACCGCTTTAGCAGGATCCGGCGGCGATGCTTGTGATGGAGGTCACGAAGACCGCACCGGCCAGCCGCCCGAAAGCCCCCTTTGTTTGTCGCGCCAGCGCAGCCGGGGTTCGCTGCCAGGCCGGCGTTCCGGCCGAGTTCCCTCAGCCGTCGCCGATATGCCCCCGATATTGCGGCAGATTATCCGTAATTTGGTGCCAGGGCGCCTTCGAGCCTACGAAAATATGGGCGCTCGGCTGGATCGAAGGGGCATCGACCAGGGCTCCCATGGCGACATGGACCCATTGTCCGTCGCGCACCCGGGAGTAAAGCAGCGAGCCGCATCGTCGACAATGGGCGTCATGGGCGGTGGCGTCGCCGAAAATGAGGCGCTGGTCGCCACCCCTGACGATGCGGAGCTTGTCCTGCGGGATGCCGGCAAACGGCTTGAAGGCCGAGCCGGTGGTACGTCGGCAATTCGAACAATGGCAGTTCATCGCATAGGAGAACGCGTCGGCCACCTCGAAGCGGACGGTGCGGCAGTAGCATTCGCCGGTCAAGATACGCGCGTTCGAATTTTCTGATCCGGTCATGGCAAGCCCCGGCGCAAATGGCTGACACACCCATAGCGCATTTTGATGTCTACGACTAAGTTCGCCGCAAGCCATCATGCAAAAGGATGATCCATGAGCCAGAACCGTTCGAGCGTCGAAGCCGTCGTGCAATCCTATTTTGACGGCCTTTACGAGGGCGACGCCGAAAAGCTCGGCGCCATCTTCCATCCGTCGGCTGATTTGCGCTGGGTCGAGAAGGGCGAGTTGCAGGTGCTGACTGTGCCCGACTGGCTCGATCGCGTGCGCAAGCGCCCCTCCGCCAAGGCCGAGGGCAAGCCGCGCGAGGATTTCATCGTCACCATCGACCGTTCGGACGAGAAGACTGCCTTCATCAAGGTCCGGTGCCAATTGCCGCCGCGCTACTTCACCGATTATTTGGTGGCGATGAAGCTCGCCGACGGCTGGCAGATCGTGTCGAAATCGTATCGCTACGACCTGAGGGAGTGACGCCGCCCGATCTTCGGCCGCCCGAAATCTGTCGCACTCGTTCTCCATTCTCCGTCATTGCGATCGCAACTCTCGCCGCGTCATTGCGAGGAGCCCTCGCGACGAAGCAATCCAGAATCGCTCCGGGGAGACAGACTGGATTGCCGCGTCGCTTCGCTCCTCGCAATGACGACGCGGATGCGGCATCTGCTTCATTTCCCACCCCCGGCGCCCCTGAAAGCCTCCCATGCCGCTCGATCGCCGTTCTCTGCTCGCCTCGCTCTGCTGGATGGCTGCGTCTCCCGCGCTTGCCGCGGAGGCGCCGCCTGAATTCGGAGCCTACGAGCGCGAGAGCGGCGGGCGCGTCGGGCTCCATGCGGAGAACCTTGCGACCGGCGCAAAGCTCAGCTGGCGCGCCGATGAGCGCTTCGTCATGTGCTCGACCTTCAAGGTCTCGCTCGCGGCCTGCGTGCTGGCGCGGGTCGGTCGCGGCGAAGAGCAGCTCGCGGCCATGATCCCCTACGGCAAGGCCGACCTGCTGGAATATGCGCCGGTCGCCAAGCAGAATCTCGCGGCCGGCACGATGTCGGTCGCCGACATGTGCAAGGCGATCGTCGAGCTCAGCGACAACACCTGCGCCAATCTGCTGCTGGCACGGATCGGCGGGCCGGCGGCCCTCACCGCATTCTGGCGGTCGATTGGCGATACCACCTCGCGGCTCGATCATAACGAGCCGGAGCTCAACCGCTCGCCGCCCGGCAATCCCCAGGACACCACGACGCCGGCGGCGATGACGGGCAATTTGCGGCGTCTGGTGGTCGGCGACGCCCTGTCGCCGGCCTCGCGTGCCCTGCTCACGGATTGGATGGTGAACTGCAAGACCGGCGCGAACCGGCTGCGCGGCGGCCTGCCCGCAAGCTGGACCATCGGCGACAAGACCGGCTACAACGGCAAGGATGCAGCGGGCGACATCGCAGTGGCCTGGCCCAAACCCGACACGCCGATCCTGATCACGGCCTACGTCCAGGGCGGCGCGCCGAATGCGGCGCAGATCGAGGCCGTGTTCGCGCGGATCGGTCGGATGGTGGCTGAGCGGCTGGCGTAAGCCGCGCATTGACGTTGCGGTCGCTTCCGGGTCAAGACAGGCTGCCATGGAAGCGAAGTTTCAGACTTTCCTCATCCTGCTTGCCGTATTGGCAGGCGTGGCGCTGGCCGCACGCCGCCTCAACATCGCGCCCGCCATCCTGCTGATGCTGGCCGGCGTCGGCCTCGCCTTCGTGCCTGGCATGCCCCAGGTGGAATTGCCGCCGGAACTGGTGCTGCTGATGGTGCTGCCGCCGCTGATCTACTCGGCGAGCGTCGCCATGAGCTGGCGCGAGTTCAGGAAGAATTTGCGCCCCATCGTGCTGCTCGCGGTCGGCGCGGTGGTCTTCACCGCGGCGATGGTGGCGGCCGCGACGCATTACGTAATCGGCCTGCCCTGGACCATCGGCTTCCTGCTCGGCGCCATCGTCGCGCCGCCC
Organism: Bradyrhizobium dasycarpum; assembly: GCF_042019905.1. Taxonomy (NCBI): domain Bacteria; kingdom Pseudomonadati; phylum Pseudomonadota; class Alphaproteobacteria; order Hyphomicrobiales; family Nitrobacteraceae; genus Bradyrhizobium; species Bradyrhizobium dasycarpum. Next base: position 5,255,615 of record NZ_CP169574.1, on the reverse strand, counting down.
GACGTGGTGGCGCCGCTCGCGATCGCGCGCCGGCTCAATATGCCGCGGCGACTCCTGGTTATCCTCGAGGGTGAAGGGCTCGCCAACGATGCCACCGCGCTGATCCTCTACCGCTTTGCGCTTGCCGCGATCATGGTCGGGCATTTCTCGCTGCCGCTTGCGGCCGGCGAATTCCTCCTTATCGTCGCCAGCGAGATCGCCTTCGGCATCGGCGTCGGCTGGCTCTCCCTTCGCTTCCGCAAATGGTCCGGAGACCCGCAGGTCGAGCTGACGCTGTCGCTGATCACGCCCTACGTGTCCTATTGGCTGCCCGAGCATGTCGGCGGCTCCGGCGTGATCGCGACGGTCGCCTGCGGGCTCTATGTGAGCTGGAACGGCCCGCTGCTGATCTCGTCCGCGACGCGGCTGCAAGGCATTTTCTTCTGGGACCTCGTGATCTACCTGATCGAAGGCGTGCTGTTCCTGCTCACCGGCTTCCAGATGCGCGCGCTCTACGAGAAATCGAAGTCATTTCCGCTCGACGACATCCTGATCGCAACCGCGGTGGTCCTGATGATCGTCGTGATCGCGCGCTTCGCCTGGCTCTATCCGGCAACCTATCTGCCGCGGATGCTCAGCAAGTCGCTGCGCCAGCGCGATCCGTCGCCACCATGGCAATGGCCGTTCGTGCTCGCCTTCACCGGCGTGCGCGGCGCGGTCTCGCTCGCGGCCGCGCTGGCGCTGCCGTTCACGCTGCCGAATGGCGAGGCTTTTCCGTATCGCGACCTGATCCTGTTCGTCGCCTTCGGTGTCATCTTCGTCACGCTGATCGGCGTCGGCCTGACGTTGCCGCCGGTGGTGCGCTGGCTCGGCGTCGCCGAGGCCGGCCGCACCGAGCACGCCGCCGAGCACGAGGCCGAGATCGCCGCCCGCCGCCAGGCGCTCGATGCCGCGCTGAAATCGCTCGACGTACTGACCGCGCAGAAGGAAGTGTCCGAAGAAGTGATGCGGCTGATGCGCGCGCGGCACGACATCCGCGTCAACCAGCTGCCGGATTCACTCGACCCCGGCCACCACGACGTGTCCGCCGCCGGCACCGCGCTGACCCGCGACTTGATCGCCGCCGAACGCAAATTCATTCACAACCTGCTGCGCGACGGCCAGATCACCGACGAGACACGGCGGCGGATCGAGCGCGACCTGGATCTGGAGGAGGCAAGCCTGGCGAACCGGGAATATCGGGGCGGGCCGCTGTAACTTTTCGTCATTGCGAGCGCAGCGAAGCAATCTACCGCCTCTCGCAGAACTGCCTCATCGCGGCCGCGACGGCGCCCGCGACCGCTTCGTGCCGCTCCGGCGAGTTCATCTCCATTTCCTCGTCGCGGTTGATGATCGAGCCGGCCTCCAGCAGCACCGCGGCGCTCCGCGTCCGCGACAGCACGACGAGCCGGTCATAGCGGTAGACACCGACATCCTTGTCGAGCAACTGGCGGCGATAGCGGCCCATCACCGGCAGAGTGTACTGGCTGGCATAGTGCAGGCCCTGCTCCTTCAGCTGCCCGCCGATCATCCGGGCCAGCATCAGGCTGGTCGCGAAGTGCGGATTCTGCCGCGACACGAACAGCGAGTGGCCCGAAAAGCGGTCGCTGAAATAGCTCTTTGCGCCGTCGAACTCCCAGGTCTCGAGCAGCTTGTCCGGCACCGAGGTCGTGATGGACCGACAGGAACAGATCGGCCCGGCCGTCATTCGCGGCGCTGACCCGCTTGAACAGGCTCGGCCGCGCCTTGCCGTCCGTGACGAGCAGCCGCGTCTCGGCAAAGCCTTCAGACTTGAGCTTTGCTGTGATCAACCTGGCGAGGCGGAAGTTGAAGCCGAACTCCGGATCGTTGCGCGCACTGAGCGCGCCGTAAGAGTCCGGCGTGTGCCCGACATCCACGACGATCCTGAATCTCGGCATCTCGCATCTGGCCGGTTGCGACGGCCCCGGCTTGGGTCTGGCTATCTTTCGCGCGGCAGCAGCCTCGCTGGCGTCGACAAGGGCGAGCGGCGACAGCAGGATCGACGCGACCAGCCCAGCGATGATCCTGCGCGATTGCCCCAAGCCCTGCTCCGCCGCGGCGATCCGCGGGCGGCCGACGAAGCCCGCGATTTGTCTTCGGGAAGATTGGCGCGGGAATCGGGGCGGGTCAACGCAAGATAGCGCTCGTGTCACGAAGAGCGATCAAACCGGCCGCTCCCCCTTCACCGTCACGCGCGTGCCGGAGCGGGTGTGCGGCCAGTAGTCCCACATCGCGCGGTGCTGGGTGCAGCGGTTGTCCCAGAACGCGATGGCGTTCTCGGTCCAGCGGAAGCGGCACTGGAACAGCGGGTTTTCGGCGTGCTGGTACAGATAGGCCAGCATCGCATCGCTCTCATCGCGCGGGATGCCGTTGATGTGGCGGGTGAAGCCGCGGTTGACGTAAAGCGCCTTCTTGCCGGTGACCGGATGCGTGCGCACCACGGGATGCTCGGCATGGGGATAACTCGGCCTGTCGGCAACGCCGTAATTCGCATAGAGCCCGCGATAGATCGGCTCGCCGTCATGCAGGGCGGTGAGGCCGTCGAGATAGGCCTTCATGCGCTCCGACAAAGCCTCATAGGCCGCGTACATGTTGGCGAACAGCGTGTCGCCGCCGCGCGGCGGGCATTGCTTGATGTAGAGGATCGAGCCCATCGGCGGCTCGAGATCGCAGGACACGTCGGAGTGCCAGCCCTCGCCATTGGCGCGCGGCGAGTTCTTGTCGGCGTAGATCTTCATCAGGGCCGGGTCTTCGTCCTCATGCGGCGCGGCGGGATGAAAGTGCAGCTCGCCGAACTTGCGGCCGAAGGCGAGATGCTGCTGCGGCGTGATATGCTGGTCGCGGAAGAAGATGACGAGATTTTCCGCCAGCGCGCGGTGGATCTCGTCCATCTGCCGGTTGGACGGCGCTTCGTCCGAGAGGAGCTTGCCGATGTCCACGCCCAAGATTCCGCGCCGATGATGGGCGTGAGCTTTTCGACCGCGATGGTCTCGTAGGGCGCGCCGTCCTCGGCCGTGTGGCGATAACGCGGACCCTGCTTGCCGGCGAGTGAGCTCATGGCGTGTCTCCCGATCGTTGTCGATTGGGAGGTATCGTAGCGATGTAGGGCGGGTTAGCGAAGCGTAACCCGCCGCTTCGCGCCCGCAAAAGAAAGGGCGGGTTAGCTGCGCTAACCCACCCTACGATTCCGACGTCGAGGAGGACGCCTACTCCGTCGCGGTCACCGGCAGCTTCGCGCCCTGGCCGTATCGCTGCTCGATATAGTCGATCACCAGCGCCTTGAAGTCGGCGGAGATGGTGGGGCCGCGCAGCGTGCGGAACTTCTTGCCGTCGACGAAGACGGGCGCGGCCGGCGCTTCGCCGGTGCCCGGCAGCGAGATGCCGATATTGGCGTGCTTGGATTCGCCGGGACCGTTGACGATGCAGCCCATCACCGCGACGTTGAGTTCCTCGACCCCCGGATATTTCGTCTTCCAATTGGGCATCTCGTCGCGGATGAAATCCTGGATCGAGCGCGCCAGCTCCTGGAACGTGGTCGAGGTGGTGCGGCCGCAGCCGGGGCACGCCGCGACCAGCGGCACGAAGGTGCGGAAGCCCATGGTCTGCAGCAGCTCCTGGCCGACCTGCACCTCCCGGGTGCGATCGCCGCCGGGCTCAGGCGTCAGCGAGATGCGGATGGTGTCGCCGATGCCCTGCTGCAACAGGATGCCGAGCGCGGCCGAGGACGCCACGATGCCCTTCGAGCCCATGCCGGCTTCGGTCAGGCCGAGATGGATGGCGTAATCGGAACGGCTGGCGAGGTCCTGATAGACCGCGATCAGATCCTGCACCGCCGAGACTTTTGCGGAGAGGATGATGCGGTTCTTCGGCATGCCGAGCTCTTCGGCGCGCGCCGCCGAGAGCAGCGCGGACTGCACCATGGCCTCGCGCGTCACGGCGCGGACGTCGCGCGGATTGGCGGAGGCCGCGTTCTCGTCCATCAGCCTGGTCAGGAGCTCCTGGTCGAGCGAGCCCCAATTGGCGCCGATGCGGACCGGCTTGTTGTTCGTGTTGGCGATCTCGATGATGTCGGCGAACTGGGTGTCGCGCTTGTCCTTGAAGCCGACATTGCCGGGATTGATGCGGTACTTGGCGAGCGCCTCGGCGCAGGCCGGATAGGCCGCGAGCAGCTTGTGGCCGATATAGTGGAAGTCGCCGATCAGCGGCGTATTGATACCGCGCTTGGCGAGGCCGTCGCGAATGTGCGGAACGGCGGCCGCGGCTTCCTCGCGGTCCACGGTAATGCGGACCATCTCGGAGCCGGCGCGCGCGAGCGCTGCGACCTGGGCGATGGTACCGTCGATGTCGGCGGTGTCGGTGTTGGTCATCGACTGCACGACGATCGGCGCACCGCCGCCGACGGCGACGTCGCCGACCTTGACCTGGGTGGTACGATGGCGCGGCGCAGGCCCCGCGATGTCGGAATCGATGCTGGTTTCGGGCTTGTTCATGGGGTCCAAATATCAGGTTTTGGTGACGTTCAGCAATGCATCAGCCGGCGCCGCAGCCGTTTGGCGGTATTCCTTTGAATTTGAAGTTCGCCCGTGCTGCGGAGCCTCCGAGCGACTTCGAATTCAAAGGGATATCAATAACTTATGAATCGAGTGCGGCCTCCGGTTCAGGAGCTCCCTTACGAGCTTGCGGCAACGGGAGAGGGAGCTCCTGAACGGCCGCACTCGGACGGTTAACCAGAAAAAGCCCAGCAATTACAAGGAGGGCGGCCGCCCCGAACGCCAGGCTTAGGGTGTCGTGCATGATGAAATAGCTACCGACCACGCCAAACAAAGGGGTGATGAAGGTAAAAGCCGACAATTTGCTGGCCGAATACGCCTTCACCAGCGCGAACCAAAGCGTGAACGTGGTTCCAACCACCCAGATCGCCTGGAACGCCATCAGGCCGAGCGACAGCGGCGACGGCGTGTGGGTGATGCTCTCACCGAACAGCCACGCCGCGAGCCCCAGGATCGGGATCGAGATGGCGACTTGATAGCCCAGCGCCTTCTCGGGCGCCGCAAACCGCAGCCGGGTGCCCTTGGCCACCAGCGTGGTTGCCGCCCACAGCGCCGCGCCGCCGACGATCATGAGATCGCCGAGCAGGACATGCGCATCGACATTGGCCTGCGGCACGCCGATCGCGAGCGCGACGCCGGCGAAGCTGATGGCGAGGCCCAGCCATTGCGAGGCACCGAGCCGCTCGCCGAGCACCTGGTAGGAGCCGAGCGCAACGAAGAACGGCGCGGTGTACAGGAACACCACCGCGCGCGAGGCCGAGGTGAGGCGCAGGCCCTGGAAGATCAGCACGAATTCAACGCCGAACATCAGGCCGGCGATCAGGCCCGGCTTCCAGGTGTGATCGTTCTCGAAGAATTTGACGCCGCGAAACGTGCCGATGATGAACAGCACCGGTAGCGCGCCTGCCGAGCGGATCGTGGCCTGGAGCATCGGCGGGATGTCCGGCAGCACCAGCTTCACCGCGATCTGGTTGAACCCCCAGGTCAGGCACAGCATGAGCATCAGGGCGATGGCGCCGGCACTGAGGGGACGTGCGGCGGAGTGGTTGGCTTGTGATGAGGACATGTCTTCCCGAAAAACCGGCTTTTGCGCCGTTGTTGCTCTATGCAGCTTTCTGGCAATGGGTGCAGACGCCCGTGATCTCCACCACGGACAGCTTCGGAGCAAAGCCCGAGCTGCGTGCCGCGGCATTGAGATCGCCGGCGAATGAGGCCGACGGGATCTCGCCGACCAGGCCGCAGCGCTCGCAAATCAGGAACGCGACCGCCGAGGTTGCGTCGTGGTCGTGGGCGGCACAGGCGAGGTAGGCGTTGCGGCTTTCGATGCGGTGCACGAGACCGTTGGCCATCAGGAAATCGAGCGCGCGATAGACCGTGATCGGCGCCGGCCGCGACATCGACTTGGCGAGCTCGTCAATCACCTCGTAGGCGCCGAGGGGACGGTGACTGGAGAGCAGCGCTGCCAGCACCTGGCGGCGGATCGGCGTGAATTTCTGCGCGCGCTGCTCGCAAACTTCCTCGGCATGCGCCAGCGCATCCGCGGTGCAGCGGCCGTGATCGTGATCGGGCGCGGGAAATGCCGGCTTGGCGAGGGTCATGCGTGGGCAATCTTAGCATCCGGGCTCGGGAACCCAAAGCGCGACCATGCAAACGGCTGTCAGCCATGCTGGCGCTGCGGGGCAGCCCCTTCTTACTCGCCATGGGAATAATCATAAGCTTGCTTATTATATGCCAAGCTTATTGGAGACCAAGCTCATGAGCCGCGGGTCGGTCGATCAAAACTTCCTGTTCACGCTGGGCGAACTCTATCGCCTGCTTCGCGTCTACGCCGACAAGGAGGCATCCCGCTTCGGCATCACCCGCGCCCAATGGGCCGTGCTGTCCAAGGTCGAGCGCAGCGAGGGCATGAAGCAGTCGGAACTCGCCGAGCTGCTCGAGATGCAGCCGATCACGCTGACCCGGCTGATCGACAAGCTCTGCGACAACGACTGGATCGAGCGCCGCAGCGACGCTTCGGACCGCCGCGTCAAGCGCCTGTATCTCAAGAAGGCCGGCCGGCAATTGCTGGGCCGGATGAGCGGGCTGAAGTCCGAGCTGACCGCCAACGCGCTCGAGGGCATCACACCGGCGGACGCCCACCGCCTGCTGACCCAGCTCCGAGGCCATCAAGGAAAACGTGCGCACTGCGATCCAGGCATCCGGCGCCGAGCAAGCACGCAAGGAGCAGCGCTATGGCTGACCAAGTCCTCAAGTTCCAGCCCGAGCAGAAGACTGACGGCGGCAAGCCCACCAAGAAAGCCGGCACCGACCCGCGCCGCCGCCTGGTGGCGGGCCTGCGCCGCTATCGCCGCTTCCTGCTCCTGGTCGTGCTGCCTGTTGTCGCCGCCATCGGCGGCCTCACCTTCTACCTGCATGGCGGCCGCTATGTCGGGACCGACGACGCCTATGTCGGCGCCCAGAAGGTGCTGGTGACGCCCGACATCTCCGGCAAGATCCTGAAGGCGATCGTGAAGGAGGGCCAGTCGGTCAAGCGCGGCGACGAGCTGTTCGAGATCGACCCCGTTCCGTTCCGCCTCGCGGTGAACGAGGCCAAGGCGCAGCTCGCGCAGGCCCGCACGACCTATGACAACCTCGTCGCCAACATCAAGATCTATGGCGATATGCTCGATCTGGCCCAGCAGGGCTTCGATCTGAAGAAGCGCGATGTCGAGCGCAAGCAGGCGCTGGTGAAGAACAATTTTGGCTCGCAGCTCGACCTCGACAACGCCTCGACTGCATTGGTCACCGCCGGCGGGCAGGCGCAATACATCAAGCAGCAACTCTCCAACGCCAAGACGCAGCTGCTCGGCGACCCCGAATTGCCGCTTGAGCAATTCCCGCCCTACGCGCAAGCCAAGGCCAAGCTGGACGACGCCCAGCGCAACCTCGACCACACCGTGCTGCGCGCGCCGATGGAAGGCGTGGCGACGCAGGTCGAGCAGATCCAGCTCGGACGCTACGTCGCGGCCGGCACGCCGGTGTTCTCCATCATCGACGTCGCCCATCCCTGGGTCGATGCCAATCCGAAGGAGAGCGACCTCACCCATGTCACCGTGGGGCAGCCCGTCACGCTCGAGGTCGACGCGTTCCCGAACCACGTCTTCAAGGGCACGATCGGCTCGCTCTCGCCCGGCACCGGCGCGCAATTTGCGATCCTGCCGCCGCAGAACGCCACCGGCAATTTCGTCAAGGTGGTGCAGCGCGTACCGATCCGCATCTATTTCGACGAGACCGACAAATACGTGCGGAAGCTGAAGGCCGGTATGAGCGTCTATGCCACCATCGACACCGGCCATCGGCGCTCGCTCGCCGGCCTCTTCGGCCTGTCGGCGACCGCGAGCCAGGACAAAGACTAAACCAACAAGACAAAGACTGATCCGATGTCCGGTCCCAACGCCAATCTGATGGTCCCCGGCCTGCGCCGTAACATGGTGACGATCTGCGCCATGACCGCGACCATCATGCAGGCGCTGGACACCACCATCGCCAACGTCGCCCTGCCCTACATGCAGGGCACGCTGTCGGCCTCGCAGGACCAGATCAACTGGGTGCTGACCTCCTACATCGTCGCCGCCGCGATCATGACGGCACCGGTGGGATGGATCGCCAACCGCTTCGGCCGCAAGCGCATCTTCATCATCTGCTCGGCCGGCTTCACCATGGCCTCGGTGCTGTGCGGCCTCGCGCAGGACATCAACCAGATGGTGCTGTTCCGCCTGCTGCAGGGCGTGTTCGGCGCCGCCCTGGTGCCGCTGTCGCAATCGGTCATGCTCGACTATTACACGCTCCAGGAGCGTGCCAAGGCGATGTCGATCTGGGGCATGGGTGTGATGATGGGCCCGATCATGGGCCCCTCTCTCGGCGCCTGGCTGACCGAGACCTATTCCTGGCACTGGGTGTTCTTCGTCAATCTGCCGTTCGGCGTCATCACGGTGCTCGGGCTGATCGTGTTCATGGACGAGACCAGAAAGGACCTCAGCCTCAGATTCGACTGGTTCGGCTTCGCCGCGCTGGCGATCGCGATCGGCGCGCTCCAGCTCGCGCTCGATCGCGGTGAGCAATTAGGTTGGTTCGAATCAGGCGAGATCGTCGCCGAATTCATCGTCTCGGCCGTCGGCTTCTACTTCTTCCTCGCGCACTCCTTCACGACCTCGACCCCGTTCATCCGCTTCGCGCTGTTCCGGGACCGCAACTTCGTCACCGGCTGCGTATTCATGGTCGTGATGGGTCTCGTGTTGTTCTCGACCATGGCGCTGGCCTCGCCCTACATGCAGAACGTGATCGGCTATCCCATCATCACCGCCGGCCTGCTGCTGGCGAGCCGGGGCCTCGGCACCTTCTTCGCCATGATGCTGGTCGGCCGCATGATGCGCTATTTTGAGGCGCGCACGCTCATCATCTCAGGCCTGACGCTGACCGCGGGCTCGCTGTTCCAGATGACCGGCTGGACCGACCTGACGCAGGTGCCGGAGATCGTCACCGTGAGCGTCATCCAGGGCTTCGGCTTCGGCCTCGTCTTCGTGCCGCTGTCGACCGTGGCGTTCCTGACGCTCTCGGACGATCTGCGCACCGACGGCACCGCGATGCTGACCCTGATGCGCAACGTCGCGAGCTCGGTCGGCATTTCCGTCGTCATCGCCGAGCTGACGCAGGGAACGCGGCGGACCTACGCGATTCTCTCCGAGCACATCAACCCGTTCAACCACGCGCTGCAGATGCCCAGCGTCAGCGGCCTGATCAATCTCTCAACCGACGCCGGCCGCGCCATGGCGGACAGGATGGTCAGCGTGCAGGCGCAGATCATCGCCTTCGCCCACGACTACCAGCTGGTGATGGTCTTCATCCTCTGCACGATCCCGCTGGCTTTTCTGATCGGCTCGACCAAGACCACGCTGCGCAGGCAGGCGGCCGGGCCGGAACATGCGGTGATGGAGTAGCTCCGCTGTCGTCCCGGACAAGCGCAGCGAAGCGGAGCGTAGATCCGGGGTTATGGGTCCCTGCGTTCGCACTAGGGCATGCACATATCTGGTGCGGCGGATTGACTCGGGTCCGCCTTGGGGGATTCCAGAATCGGAAGTCTGTGTGATTCCTATTGCTGCACTCCATGGTTCGGACGGGGTGCTGCGATGTTGTCACGGATTGACTGGACGCTGGGCCGGTTCGGGGATCTTCGTCTCGATAAAGGGGGCGGCGTTCGTCGAACGCATGGTTGCGGGCAGAACTGTCTGCCTTCGACAGCTCTCCAGGGGGAACCGCGCGCTGGAAGTGCGGTTCAACCGCTTTCTTGGCCATGACAAGGTGACGGTGGAGCGGATCATCGAAAGCTGGAGCGATAGCACGGTCGCTGCGGTGGAAGGCCGCCACGTGCTGGCCATCCAGGACACCAGCGAGGTCCACTTCAACACCACGCCGCAAAGCCGGCGCGGGCTCGGAGAAATCGGCAAAGGCAATAGCCACGGCGTGCTGCTGCACCCGCTGCTGGCTGTGGATGCCGATGACGGCAGCTGTCTTGGGCTTGTGAGCGGGCAGATATGGACGCGCGCAGGTCGCCGCACGACCTCGCACGACGATCGGGAATTATCGGACAAGGAATCGCAGCGCTGGATATCCTCTGCCGTGGCGGCGCGACCACTGCTTGCCAAGGCCGCGGTGGTGACGTTGCTGGGGGATCGCGAGAGCGATATTTTTGCCCTCTATGCCAGCTCGGCTGAGCAACACTTCCACATCATCGCGCGCAGCATGCATGATCGCAAGCTTGCCGACCGCAGCAGTCTGTATCAGGTCAGCGATGCCATGGCTGCGGTGGACCGGCGTACGATCCAACTGCCTGCGCGCGCCGCGCGGCCCGCTCGCCTGGCCCACCTCGAACTTCGCTTTGACGCAATCGAGCTTGCCCGCCCACAGACTAAGTTCCTGCACCATCTGCCGAAAAGCTTGCCATTGACGGTGGTCGATGTGCGAGAGGTCAATGTCGAAGCCGGCGTAGAGCCGCTGCACTGGCGGCTTCTCACCTCTCACGAGGTTGCCGGCATCGAGGACGCCTGGCGCATCGTCCAATGGTACAAGCAGCGCTGGATTATCGAGCAGTTCTTCCGCACTCTGAAGACGCAAGGCCTCAAGCTCGAAGACAGCCAGATCGGATCCGCCGATCGGCTTCTCAAGCTGGTCGCAATCGCCGCCAAGGCGGCCGTCATCACCATCCAGCTTCTGCAGGCCCGCAATGGTAGTCGCCAGCCTATTGGCGTTGCCTTCGACACCAGCCAAATTGGCGCGCTCATTGCCCTCAACCAGCAACTCGAAGCCGCGAGCAAACGACTAAAGAACCCATATCCGCCCGACCGCCTCGCTTGGGCCGCCTGGATCATCGGCCGTCTCGGTGGCTGGGATGGCTACCCATCGTCCAAGCCGCCGGGCCCCATCACCTTCAAGAACGGCCTCGAATACTTCCACGCCGTCGCGGCGGGATGGAGCCTCAGAGATATGTGCATGCCCTAGTGCGTTCGCAGGGACGACACCGAAATTGTAGCGCGCCCTAGCCCAACAACTCCTCGCAGCCCAAATCATCCACCGCTGCCATCACCCGCTCCAGATTATTCCACCAGATCACCGGCGGGATGTTGATGCTCCACTGCCAGACCGGCCTCGTGATCTGCCAGAGCACCGCCCAGCGATAGTCGCGATCGAGCGCGCCGCGCGTGTAGCCGGCGATGCCGCCCTCGATCAGCGTGTCATGGTAGAGATTGAGCAGCGAGCGTTCGAGCGCCTGCCGTCGCTCCGGATACCAATGCATCGCCATCATGTAGGCGAGGTCGTGGGTTGGAACGCTGATGCTCCACAGGTCGAAGTCGAAGATCCGCACGGTGTCCGCAACGCCCACGCGCGGCAGCAGGAAATTCCAGACATGGGCATCGCCATGGGTGATGCTGAGGTGGCGGCGCGAATGGTAGCGCTCGGACAGCCGATCCGATTGATCGATCAGGCGCCGATAGAGTGTGCGCCGCTCCTCGCTGAGGCGGTCACCGAGATAATCGGCAAAGCGGTCGTAATGTCCGGCGAACGTCTCCATGCGCTCCGCGCTGTCCTCGGGGCTGGCGAAGGTGCCGACGGCATCGCCGAGGCCCGGATGGTCCCACCACGCCGCGTGCCAGCGTGCGAGCGTCGTCACGATCGCGATCGCCTGCTCGCGCGATGGCGGCAGCGGCCAAGCCGCCGCGATGGCGTGGCTGTCGGTGAGGTCCTCGAGCAGAAGATGCCAGGCGAGGCTGTCCTCGTCGAAATGTCCGTCGAAACAGCGGGGCACGAGTCCCGGCGGCATGCTCGGCGTCAGCCGCGTGTAGTATTCCACCTCGCGCCGGCCGCCATTGGCAAGTTTCTCGGCGAAGGCGGCATTCGCGGTCTTCAGGATCAGCGATTGCGGGGCGCCGGCGGATTCGCCGACATAGCGCAGGCCCAGCCGGATGATATGGGAGACGAGGGTATCGCGCTGGTGCAGCACCTTGACCTCGCGCACCGCGCCGGCGTCCAGCACACCGCCCCGGCGCAGCGCGGCTGTCAGTCGGGCGGCCTCAACGACCGCCGGCAATTGTGGAGATGTCATGAACCACGATGCCCCTGTCCCGCGCCATCCTGCACGATCTGCACTCCCGCACACCAGCAGCCGACATGCCGCCGGGCTCAGGCTGCCGCGGTCGAGTCGCGCACGGTCCGCACCACGACCGAGCGCAGCTGTTCGAGATTGGCCGCCATGCCGGCGATCGCCTGCCTGACCTCGGCGGCGCGCTCGTTCACGGAGGCGGCGTCGCGGCTGACATTGCCGATCTTGGCCGAGACCTCCTTGGCCGCAGACGCCGATCTGGAAATCGACCGCGTGATCTCCCGCGTCGCGGCGTCCTGCTCTTCCATCGCAGCGGCGACAGACGTCGCCACGCCGTCGATCTCGACGATGTGACCTCCCATCGTCTCGACGGCATCGACCGCGGCCTGCGTCGAGGCCTGGATCTCGGCAATCAGCCGCGCGATCTCCTCGGTGGATTTGGCGGTCTGGTCCGACAGGGATTTCACCTCGGCAGCGACCACGGCGAAGCCGCGGCCGGCCTCGCCGGCGCGCGCCGCCTCGATCGTGGCGTTGAGCGCCAGCAGGTTGGTCTGGCCGGCGATGCCGCCGATGAGGTCGGAGACCTCGGCGATCTTCTTCACCGATCCGGCCAGCGCCTGGATGGTCGAACGCGCCTGCTCGCGGCCGGCGACCGCCGATTTCGTGACCGAGCTGGTCCTCGCGACCTGGCTCGCGATCTCGCGGATCGAGGCGCTCAGTTCCTCGGCCGCGGCCGAGACGGTCTGCGAACTTCCGAGGGCCTGGGTGGAGGCTGCGGCGACGGCCTGCGACTGCGCCGAGAGCGAACTTGCAATCTCGGACAGGCTGGTGGCAGCCCGCTCCACGCCTTGGCTCGCCGCGCTGGCGGTGTCGACCGAGCGGCCGGTCTCACGCTCGACGGTCTCCGCCATCTGTTGCAACGCACCACGTTTGGCCAGCGCCGCCTCCTGCTCCTGCCGCAATTGTTCCTCGCGCAGACGGGAATTCTCGACCGCCGCCTGCTTGAACACCACGAGCGCGCCCGCCATCGAGCCGACCTCATCCTGGCGGTGGGCGAACGGAATGTCGGCGGCGAGATCGCCGGTCGAAAGCTTCTGCATCGTGTCCGTCATGCGCACGATCGGGCGCACCACGCCGACGGCAACGCCGAGCAGGCCCGCGGCAACAAAGGCGAGGACGGCGGCGGAGACGCCGAGGAGGATCCAAAGCATCGAGCTGTCGCGGTCCGCGGCCAGCTTCTCCATGGCGGCATTCTGCTTGTTGGCGCTCTCGACAATGCTGTCGATCACGGCGCGATGCGCCGTATAGGCCTCCTTGACCTGGGCATAGGCGCGCTCGGATGCAGCCGTGTCCTTGGCCTTGAGGGCCGGCAGCAGCTGGTCGGACGCCTTCCAAAACTTCTGCACTTCGGCGTCGGATTTCGACACCAGCGCCGTCTTCAGGTCGGCCGCGAGGCTGGAGGAGACCCAGAAGGCCTTACGCTCGTCGTAGTCCTTGCGGAGCTGAACCAGGCGCTCGCCGTGGGCCGCCAGCTGATCCGGCTCGCGCATGGCCAGGGTCGCCTCGAGATAGGCCTCGATGACATATTCCGGCGGCGGCAGAATGTCCGCGATGAGATCGTAGCCCAGCTTGATGTCGGAATAGAGCGGACCGCCGACCTTGAGCTCACGGAGCGCATAGAGGCTGGTGGAGACCACCGCTGCAAAGCCGATCGCGAGAACGATTCCGAATGCGATGATCGCGGAGGACAGCGACAAACGAATTTTCATGAAATGACCCAGGGCGTGCGCCGAAACCGCGTGCAGCCTAGATCAATGTGGTAAATACGGGATTGCACCCCGGGCCAATCGTGAAAGAAACGCTCCGCAAAACTACGGCAATTGGTCGCTGTTCAATCGGTTTTGGGTCAGCGGCACTGACGCACAGGCAAGAAGAGACAAAGCAGAGACACATGCGGCCGGAGACCAAGGTCGCTGGCCGCTTGCGCTGGATAAGAAATGCGGTGCCTGCGATCTGGCGTCAGCGGCACCGTTTGCCTCACACGTCGAAGAACACCGTCTCGTTGTCGCCCTGAAGCCGGAGGTCGAGCCGGTAGACCGGCTTGCCAACCTCCCGCACGGCAATCAGCGTGGCGCGGCGATCAGCGGGCACCAGTGCCAGCACGGGATCGGCGGCGTTCCCGGAGTCGTCGCTGAAATAGATGCGGGTGTAGAGATGCCGCAGCATGCCGCGGCCGAACACCGCAAGAAGGATGTGCGGCGCCTGCGGCTTGCCGTCGGGATCCGGCACCACGCCCGGCTTGATGGTCTCGAAAGCATAATTGCCGTCCTTGTCGGTGCCGCAACGGGCAAAGCCGCGGAAACTCGCATTCGGCAGCGCACGCTTGTCCTGCGGGTCGGCGAAGCGGCCTTGCGCGTCCGCCTGCCAGATCTCCAGCATGCAATCCGGCACGGCGACGCCGTCGCCGTCGAACACGCGGCCTTCGATACGGACGCGATCGCCCGTGACGTCGGGGGTCAGCGTCGAGTTGGTGAACGCATCGTTCCAGGCGTACTCGCCGGTCGGCGTCAGGCCGTATTTGAAGAACGGACCGACCGTTTGCGATGGCGTGATCCCGTCGGGCTTCACAGACTCTTGCACTTAATGGTTCTCCATGGGGGTGGCGTTCTTGCCGCGCAGCACGATGTCGAAGCGGTAGCACAGCGCCCATTCGGGCTGGGTGTTCTCGAGATCGAACGAGGAGACCATGCGCGCCCGCGCCTTCTCGTCCGGCACCGAGTTGAAGATCGGGTCGAACGGAAACAGCGGATCGTTCGGAAAGTACATCTGCGTCACGAGGCGCGTGACGAAGGAATAGCCGAACACCGACAGATGGATATGCGCCGGCCGCCATGCATTGTGGTGATTGCCCCAGGGATAGGCGCCGGGCTTGATCGTGATAAAACGATAATAGCCGGAGGCATCGCTCACGGTGCGGCCCGCGCCGGTGAAATTCGGATCGAGCGGCGCCGGATGCTGGTCGCGGACATGAACGTAGCGGCCGCAGGAATTGGCTTGCCAGATCTCGACCAGCGAGTTCGGTACGCCGCGGCCGTCCTCGTCACGCACATGGCCGTGAACGATGATGCGTTCGCCGATCGGCTCGCCGCTGTGCTGGGTGGTGAGATCGTTGTCGCCCTGGCGCACGGTCTCATGGCCGTAGACCGGACCGGTGAGCTCCGACAAGGTATGGCGCATCGGGATCAAGGGCCTGTTCGGCGCACGCTTGATCGAGCTCTTGTAGTCGGGCGACAGCGGCAGCGGATGCGCCTTGTTGCTGTCGGCGGGATAGATGAACGTCATTGGCGAACTCCTCCCCGGCCATGTTGCTCCGGCCGGTCGGTCAATGAATACCGCCAATCATTATAGGATATAACTAATTTGGGGAAGCCGGTTTCGCGGGCGTCCCGGCCCGGCGGGCGCGTGCTATTTGATTGGCGGACGCGGCAGCACGGCCTCGCCGGCTTCAAGCCGGTAGGTGTGGTCGAGCGAATACCAGGGCGATGCGACGTCGGGCAGGCTCGGATGCGGCGTATCATGGCGCTGGAACTTGCCGATCAGCGCCTGCGTCACCCCGAACTGCACGTCGCTGTCGATATGCGGATCGGCGGGATCGTAGACCTGCGAGATCAGCACCTTGAACCCCGGCTTGAAGATCAGGGCGTGCAGATGCGCCGGTCGATAGGGATGCCGGCCCTGCGCCGTCAGCAGCCGGCCGACCACGCCGTTCGTCGGAATGGGATAGCCGATCATCATCACCGAACGGAAGGAGAAGCGCCCGTCCTGGTCGGTCGTGAACTTGCCGCGCAGGTTCATGTCGGCCTGTTCAGGGTCCTGGTTCTCGTAGAGGCCGACCGGGGACGCGTGCCAGACATCGACCTCGGCGCCCGCAACGGGACGGCCGTCCTTGTCCACGACACGTCCATTCACGAACAGCGGCGCGCCCGGCGTCACCGAGCGCACGATCGAGCCGCCATTTTCCACCCTTGGCGAGTTCAGCCGCCAGAACGGCCCGAGCAGCGATTGATCGGTTTCCGTATTGCCCTGATCGCCATTGTTGAGCAGGCACACCAATGAGGAAACGCCAAGCGAGCCTGCCATCAGCACGACTTCGTTGTGCGTGTCGGTCGAGAGCTTACCGAGCTCGGCCACAATCGCGGTGGCGTCGCGAAACTCCTTCTCGGTCAAGCGGACGTCGCGGACGAAGCCATGCAGATGCTTGACCAGGGAGAGCATGATCTGGCGCATGCGCGGATCGGAGGTCTGCTCCATCACCGCCAGGGCTGCGGCCGTGACGTCCTGCTCGCGCTCGATGATCATGGGGCTGGTTTCTCCCTCGTCATTCCGGGGCAACCCGACAGGGCTGAACCCGGAATCTCGAGATCCCGGGTTCGGTGCGAGTGCACCGCCCCGGGATGACGGACGCTGCGCGTCCCGTCAGTTCAGCTTCTCGATCGCGACCGCGACACCTTGGCCGACGCCGACGCACATGGTGGCAAGTGCGAGCTTGCCGCCACGCTTTTCCATGCCGTGGACGGCGGTGAGCGCGAGGCGCGCGCCGCTCATGCCGAGGGGATGACCGAGCGCGATGGCACCGCCATGCGGATTGACGAAATCGGCATCATCGGCGACGCCGAGCTGGCGCATGCAGGCGATGCCCTGGGAGGCGAAGGCCTCGTTGAGCTCGATCAGGTCGAAATCGCTGATCTTCTTGCCGAGGCGCTCCATCAGCTTGCGGGTCGCGGGCACCGGGCCAATGCCCATGATGCGTGGCGGCACGCCGGCCGAGGCGAGGCCGAGGATGCGGGCGCGGGGCGTCAGGCCATGCTTCTTCACAGCGGCCTCCGACGCCAGGATCATCGCGGCAGCGCCGTCATTGACGCCGGAAGCGTTGCCGGCGGTGACGGTGCCCGGATTGCGCACGATCGGCTTCAGCTTGGCGAGGCCTTCCAGCGTGGTCTCGGGACGCGGATGCTCGTCCTTGTCGACAGTGATGGGGCCGGCCTTGCCGCCGGGAATGGTGATCGGGGTGATCTCTTCCGCGAAATAGCCGGAGGCGATCGCCTTGCCGGCGCGCTGCTGCGAGCGGATCGCGAAGGCGTCCTGGTCGGCGCGCGAGACCTGGAATTCCTCGGCGACGTTCTCGCCGGTCTCGGGCATGGCGTCGACGCCGTACTGTGCCTTCAGCAGCGGATTGATGAAGCGCCAGCCGATCGTGGTGTCGAAGATTTCGGCCGAACGCGAGAAGGCTTCCTGCGCCTTGCCCATCACAAACGGCGCGCGGGTCATCGACTCGACGCCGCCCGCAATGGCGAGCTCGATCTCGCCGGAACGGATGGCGCGGCCCGCGGCGCCGACCGCATCGAGGCCGGAGGCGCAGAGCCGGTTCAGGGTCTGGCCGGGAACCGAATCCGGCAGACCTGCGAGCAGGAGCGCCATGCGCGCGACGTTGCGGTTGTCCTCGCCAGCCTGGTTGGCGCAGCCGAAGAAGACTTCGTCCACCTGCGCCCAGTCGAGATTGGGGTGCTTGGCCATCAGCGCCTTGATCGGGGCGGCGGCGAGATCGTCGGCGCGCACCTTGGCGAGCGAGCCGCCGAAGCGGCCGATCGGGGTCCGCACGGCATCGCAGATAAAGACGTCACGCATCGTTGTTCTCCCTGAATGCCGCGGTTCGGCCCGAATTCTTCAATGACGGCGGAGTTTTAGGAGGGCGCCCGCGTCAGGTCAATTGACGGTTTCGCGGGGCAGACGTCATTCCGGGGCGCGCCATTTGGCGCCAACCCGGAATCCATTTATCGGCGTGACGTGTGGCCCGATAGATTCCGGCCTGCGCCTGCCGGCGCATCCCGGAATGACGACCGAGAATGTGGCAGCACCGCGCGCCCCACATGGACAACGTGGAAAACCTCGCCTCTCCGGCCAAACCGATAGGAGCAGGTGCCGAAATTTTGTAGGTTGCGCCGCCTATGACGATGCAGCAGCCGATTCAAGCACCGCCCCCCGACGAAACGCCCGCACCGCCGGCAGAAGCCGCCGCGCGCGTCACGCCGATGATGGAACAATATCTGGAGATCAAGGCGGCGCATCAGGGCCTGCTGCTGTTCTACCGAATGGGCGATTTCTACGAATTGTTCTTCGAGGACGCCGAGATCGCCTCCAAGACGCTCGGCATCGTCTTGACCAAGCGCGGCAAGCATCAGGGCGCGGACATTCCGATGTGCGGCGTGCCGGTCGAGCGCTCCGAGGATTATCTGCACCGCCTCATCTCGGCCGGTCACCGCGTCGCGGTCTGCGAGCAAACCGAGGATCCTGCCGCCGCGAAAGCGCGCGGCAACAAGAGCGTGGTCCGCCGCGGCGTGGTAAGGCTGGTCACGCCGGGGACGCTGACCGAGGACACGCTGCTCGACGCCCGCGCCAACAATTACCTGCTGGCGATCGCGCGTGCCCGCGCCTCCGGCGGCGGCGATCGCTTCGGCCTTGCCTGGATCGACATCTCGACCGCCGAGTTCATGGTCACCGAATGCTCGAGGCGGCGAGCTCGCCGCGACGCTGGCGCGCATCAACCCGAACGAGGCGATCGTCACCGACGCGCTCTATAACGACAGCGAACTCGGACAGACCCTGCGCGAGCTGCCGGCCGTCACGCCGCTGACCCGCGACGTCTTCGATGGCGCCACCGCCGAGAAGCGGCTGTGCGACTATTTCGCGGTTGCGACCATGGACGGGCTGGCGCAGCTCACGCGGCTTCGAGGCGACCGCCGCGGCCGCCGCGATCACCTATGTCGACCGCACCCAGGTCGGCAAGCATCCGCCGCTGTCGCCGCCCGCGCGCGAGGCCTCCGGCGCGACCATGGCCATCGATCCGGCCACACGCGCCAATCTCGAGCTGACGCGGACACTGGCCGGCGAGCGCCGCGGCTCCCTGCTCGACGCCATCGACTGCACCGTGACCTCGGCGGGCTCGCGCCTGCTCGCACAGCGCCTGGCGGCACCGTTGACGGACGCGTCCGCCATCGCGCGCCGGCTCGATGCGGTCGGCACCTTCGTCACCGATTCGGCCGCGCGCGAGGACATCCGCAGCATATTGCGCGGAGCGCCCGACATGTCGCGGGCGCTGGCCCGGCTCTCGGTCGGTCGCGGCGGGCCGCGCGATCTCGCCGGCATCCGCGACGGCATCATCGCCGCGGACCAGGTGCTGACGCGACTCTCCGAACTGGATGAGCCGCCGCAGGAGATCGCGGCGGTGATGACATCGCTGCAAAGGCCCTCGCGCGAGCTCGCGACGGAATTCACCAGCGCGCTCGACGAGCAGCTGCCGCTGATCAAGCGTGACGGCGGCTTCGTCCGACAGGGCTATGAGCCCGCCCTCGACGAAGCGCGGAACCTGCGCGACGCCTCGCGCCTGGTGGTGGCCTCGATGCAGGCCCGCTACGCCGACGCGACCGCCGTCAAAGGCCTCAAGATTCGCCACAACAACGTGCTCGGCTATTTCGTCGAGGTCACTGCCCAGCACGGCGACAAGCTGATGTCGCCGCCGCTGAACGCGACCTTCATCCATCGCCAGACGCTGGCGGGCCAGGTGCGCTTCACGACCTCCGAGCTCGGCGAGATCGAGGCCAAGATCGCCAATGCCGGCGATCGTGCGCTCGGGCTGGAGCTCGAGATCTTCGAGCGGCTGTCAGCGAAGGCGATGGCGATCAGCGACGATCTGCGCGCCGCGGCCCACGCCTTTGCCCTGCTCGACGTCGCGACATCGCTGGCAAAGCTCGCGGTCGACGATCATTACGTGCGGCCGGACGTGGACGATTCCCTCAGCTTTGCGATCGAGGCCGGCCGCCATCCCGTGGTCGAGCAGGCCCTGAAGCGCAATGGCGAGCCGTTCATCGCCAATGCCTGCGATCTTTCGCCGGCGCCCGGCCAAAGATCCGGCCAGCTCTGGCTGCTGACCGGTCCCAACATGGCCGGCAAATCGACTTTCCTGCGCCAGAACGCGCTGATCGCGTTGCTCGCCCAGATCGGCAGCTTCGTGCCGGCCACGCGTGCGCGGATCGGCATCGTCGACCGCCTGTTCTCGCGCGTTGGCGCCGCCGACGATCTCGCCCGCGGCCGTTCCACCTTCATGGTGGAGATGGTCGAGACTGCGGCGATCCTCAATCAAGCCGGGGAGCGCTCGCTGGTCATCCTCGACGAGATCGGCCGCGGCACCGCGACGTTCGACGGCCTCTCGATCGCCTGGGCCGCGATCGAGCATCTGCACGAGAGCAACCGTTGCCGCACCCTGTTCGCCACGCATTATCACGAGCTGACCGCGCTCTCGGCCAAGCTGCCGCGGATGTTCAATGCCACCGTGCGGGTGAAGGAATGGCAGGGCAATGTCGTGTTCCTGCACGAGGTGCTGCCGGGCTCGGCCGACCGCTCCTACGGCATCCAGGTGGCGAAACTCGCCGGCCTGCCGCCGGCGGTGATCACGCGCGCGAAGTCGGTTCTCTCCAAGCTGGAGGCACAGGACCGCGGCCAGACCGCACGCGCGCTGGTGGACGACCTGCCGCTGTTCGCCGTGCCCTCGCGCGCCGCAGCGGAAGCCGCCCCGCCGAGCGAGGCCGAGCTGCTGATGGACGCGGTGAAGGCGCTACACCCCGACGAGATGTCGCCACGCGAGGCGCTCGAAGCGCTCTATGCATTGAAGGCCAAGCTGCCGAAGCAGTAAAGGGCCGTAGGGCGGGCAAAGCCAAGCGTGCCCACGCGTATCTGCTGGATCGCGAAGAGATGGTGGGCACGGCGCGAGAGCGCGCCTTTGCTCACCCTACTGTCTATCCTATGCCCGGTTGGCCATCGCGGCGGCTTCCGCCGCAGCGCGCTGCATGCTGGTCGACATCTCGTTCGTCACGGTGCTCTGCTCCTCGATCGCCGCGGCCGTCGACGTCACGTATTCGCTGACATTGTTGATGGCCTGCTTGATCGAGCCGAGCGCGCTGACGACGTCGCCGGAGATGCCGTTGAGGCTGCCGATCTCCGCGCCGATCTTGTCGGTGGCCTGCTTGGCCTGGTTGGCAAGGCTCTTGACCTCCGAGGCGACCACCGCGAAGCCGCGGCCGGCTTCGCCCGCGCGGGCCGATTCGATCGTGGCGTTGAGCGCGAGCAGGTTGATCTGTCCGGTGATGTTGTTGATCAGCTCGACGATGCCGCTCATCGCCTGCGCGGCTTCCGTGAGGCGCTGCGCCTGCGCGTCCGCGGTGGCGACCTGATCCACCGCGCTCATCGCGGTCTCGCGCGATTTGGTCATCGCCTCGGAGATCTCCCGCACCGAGGCGTTGAGCTCCTCCGAACCCGCCGCGACCGATTCCATCATGCCGCGCACCCGCTCGTTGCCCATGCGGACCAGCACCTGCCTGGTGACGTCGGTGGCGTATTTGACGACCTTGAACGGCTTGCCGTTGAGATCCATGATCGGATTGTAGGAGGCCTGGATGTAGACCTCCTTGCCGCCCTTGCCGATCCGCTTGTATTCGGCCACCTGGTATTCGCCGCGGTTGAGCGCCGCCCAGAACTCGCGATAGGCGCTGCTGTCGCGCTCGCCGGGCTCGACGAACATGCTGTGATGATGGCCCTTGATCTCGGCCAGCGAATAGCCGAGCGCGCCGAGGAAGTTGGCGTTCGCGGTGATGATCGTGCCGTCCATGTTGAACTCGATCACGGCCTGGGCCTTGTCGATCGCCGCGATCTGGCCGGCGAGATCGGCGTTCTTCAGCTTCTCCGCGGTCACGTCGGTCGCGAACTTGACGACGCCGTAGGGCTTGCCGTTCTCGTCGAGCAGCGGATTGTAGGAGGCGAGGATCCAGATCTCGCGGCCGCCCTTGCCGATGCGCTTGAACTCCCCGGCCTGGTAGTCGCCGCGGTTCAGCTTGGCCCAGAACTCGCGATAGGCGGCGCCGTTGCGCTCGGCCTCGGCGACGAACATGCCGTGGTGCTTGCCCTCGATCTCGGACAACGAATAGCCGAGCGCCTTGCAGAAATTCTCGTTGGCACTGACGATGGTACCGTCGAGCCTGAACTCGATCACGGCCTGGGCGCGGCTGATGGCGGCGATCTTCGAAGCATCCGTCATGCTGCGGATCTTCTTCGCGGTGATGTCGGTCGCAATCTTGGCGACCATCACCGTCTTGCCGTTGCCGTCGAGCACCGGATTGTAGGATGCCTCGATCCAGACCTCGTGGCCATCCTTCGCGATCCGCTTGAACTCGCGCGCCTGATACTCGCCACGGTTCAATGCAGCCCAGAACGCCTTGTACTCGGCGCTGTCGCGCTGGTCGGCCGGCACGAACATGGAATGATGCTTGCCCTGGATCTCGTCGAGCCGATAGCCGAGGGCGTCGAGGAAGTTCTTGTTGGCCGTGACGATCGTGCCATCAAGATTGAATTCGATCATGGCCTGCGAGCGGCCGATCGCATCGAGCCGTGCTTGGGCATCAACCTGGGACTTGCGACCGAACATCAGGGAATCTCCATCTCGAAATTAGGTGGGCAGCTCGTAGGGGAAGTGACCGCGGCGGCGAAACAGCCGTACTCAAATCTACAATTCCCGCGAGTCCCCTGCACTCGGATGCAGCTCGGACGAGTTCACGCCGATGACGGCGGAAGCGGGTACGCAGGATATTCGTAAGGCAAAAGCTCGAACAAAGTTCTAATAGAAGTATCGGAATTCGGCGGGTGCCGGAACAACCTCTGCCCACGTCGCGATCAGCGCGACCGACGGCACAGTTTGAAATGACGCATCTCATTCAACGGCTTACGAAGATGCCGCGTGAGCATGAGGTCGACATGCGCGACACGACTTTTCGCCAA
Organism: Bradyrhizobium dasycarpum; assembly: GCF_042019905.1. Taxonomy (NCBI): domain Bacteria; kingdom Pseudomonadati; phylum Pseudomonadota; class Alphaproteobacteria; order Hyphomicrobiales; family Nitrobacteraceae; genus Bradyrhizobium; species Bradyrhizobium dasycarpum. The sequence goes on along the minus strand of NZ_CP169574.1, from coordinate 5,232,512 downwards.
CGGCGTCGCGCTGATCCGTAGTCTTACGGCTGCGACGTCTTGTGCATCGCTCGCCGACCGATGCCCCACAGCGTCAGATTCCAAACAACGCAGGTGCCGAGCGCGAGGCACAGACCGACGCTTGATCCGAACGACACCACCGCCACGTGCAGGACGGCGATCGCCGTGCCGAATCCGAGCAAACCCCACGCGGAGTTGGCGAGCACGGCGGCTGTCGGCGGGCCGCCGATGCGCGGATGCAGGATCACCATGATGCTGGAGAACACGACGGGATAAAGCGCGATGATACCGCTGATGCGAGGCCCGACCCAACCCGAGGTCGAGACCACGATGGCGACGAGCGTCGCCACCAGCGCAGCCCGCATCGGAACGTCATACCAGCGGCGCGTCACCAGCGGCATCTTCACGTGGCGGTAGCCGGCCAACAGCGGAATGCAGATGCCGAAGGCGATCAGGTTCGCGGCCAGCCCGGCGGTGAGCGACCATTCGAACTGACGGACGATCGACGCAAGCACGATCCAGACCGCAACCGCGCTGCCACAACTCACCACGAGATCGTACCGCTGCGCCAGCACGACATAGGTGAGGCACATGAAGATGGTCGCCGCATTGATCGGAAGACTCGCCAGCGCGCCCTGCGCGATGAAGGCGGCGTCGTGGTCGAGTGCGAGGAAGACGTAGGACGGACCGGCTGAGATCGGCAGGGTCGCGACCAGCGCACCAATCACCGGCCCTGCGCGTTCGGTGATGATCGACGCCGTCACGACGAACGTCGCCGCGATCGCCATGCGCAGGAGCAGGAAGAGGATGAAATGGAGGTCGGGGGACATTCTGTCTGTCATTCCGGGGCGCGCGAAAGCGGCGCGCCCCGGGACGACACCGATTGTGGAGTGGCGACCTTCGCCTCACATCCGCTGCATCGACACCGAGACCTTCGGGCCGTTCTTGATGGTCTGGTAGACCACGCAATAGCGCTCGGTGAGCTTGAGCAGGAGATCGAGCTTGTCCTGCGGCGCGTCGGTGTCGACCTCGAAGCGCAGACGGATCTCGGCGAAGCCGACCGGGGTCTCCTTGTCGATGCCGAGCGTGCCGCGGAAATCGAGATCGCCCTCGGCATAGACGTTGCCGGTCTTCATGGGCACCTCGATCGCGGTCGCAACCGATTTCAGCGTGACGCCGGCACAGGCGACCAGGGCTTCGAGCAGCATGTCGCCGGAGCAGAGTTCGAGACCGGAGCCGCCGGTGGCCGGATGCAGGCCCGCCATCGCGATGGCGCGGCCGGTCTCGACCTTGCACGCGATCCCTTCGCTGTCGGTGGAGCCCTTGGCTTTCAGTGTGATCAGCGCGGTCTTGGGATCGGTCTTGTAGCGCTCCTTGATCGGAGCCTGCATCTGGCGCAGCTGGACGGCGTCCATCTTGTTCTCTCCCGGAAAAATTACCCTTCGATGTACCGGCTCGAAGCGGAATTGTCACCACCACATGGCCTGACCGGGACCCTGGGTTGCGTCACGGTCGGGCACGCTGCGGTCGAGCGAGCGGTCGAGTGACGTCAGCACGTTCCGCTTGAAATTCTCGAACAGCGGCGAATTGCGGTCGCGCGGCCGGCCCAGATTGACCTCGATCTGGTCGAACAGCCGCCCGGGACGTGGCCGCATCACCAGGACGCGGTCGGCCAGCACCACGGCTTCGTCGACGTCGTGTGTGACGAGAATGAGCGTCGGCCGTGTGTCGGCCCAGAGATCGAGCAGATGATCCTGGAGATCCCTGCGGGTAAAGGCATCGAGCGCGGAGAACGGCTCGTCGAGCAGAAGCACCTCGGGCTGCGGGACCAGCGCCCGTGCGATCGCGACGCGCTGCGCCTGGCCGCCCGAGAGCTCGCGCGGCCAGGCCTGGGCCTTGTCGGCCAGTCCGACGCGTTCGAGCGCGCGCATCACCTTCTCGCGCCGCTCCGCCGCCGGCAGATCGGCAAGTCCAAAGCCGATATTGTCGGCGACGCTAAGCCAGGGCAAAAGCCGCGGCTCCTGGAAGATGATGCCGATCTTGGCATGGGGCGAGGCGATCGCCTCGTCGTCGAGCGTCACCGTGCCCGAGCTGGCGCGATCAAGGCCTGCGATGGCGCGCAGCAAGGTCGACTTGCCGCAGCCGGAGCCGCCGATGATGGCGATGATCTCGCCTTGCCTGATCTCCGCAGAGAAGCGTGCCAGCGCCTCGACGCCGTTGGGATAGGTCTTGCTGACCCGATCGAGCGCCAGCATCGCGTCACGCTCCCTTGGTGCGGCCGAACGCGTCCTGCCAGCGCAGGAAGGGCGCGGCCGCGACCTCGATCAGCCAGTCCGTGAGCTTGCCGAGGATGGCGAAGATCACGATGGCGGCGAGGATCTGCGCGGGCTTGCCGAGCTGCTGGCCGTCGAGCAGGAGATAGCCGAGGCCCTCGGAGGCGCCGATCAGCTCGGCCGCAACCACGAACATCCAGCCGAGCCCAAGCCCGACGCGCAAGGACACGACATAGGCCGGCAGGACGGCGGGCAACAGGATGCGGCGGATCATCGCGAAGCCGGAGAGGCGGAAGGTGCGTCCGACCTCGACGATCTTGCGATCGACCGAGAGGATCGCTCCCATCACGCCGAGATAGACCGGGAAGAACACGCCGACCGCGATCAGCGCGACCTTCGAGGTTTCGAAGATGCCGAGCCAGAGGATGAACAGCGGCACCCAGGCCAGCGACGGGATGGCGCGCAGCGCCTGCACGGTCGGATCGAGCAGCCGCCGCGCCAGCGACCAATAGCCGGAGATGGCGCCGAGCAGCGTGCCTGCGACCACGCCGAACAGGAAGCCGAGCCCAACACGCCACAGCGTCGCGCCGATGTGACGAAGCAGCTCGCCGGAACGGGCGAGCTCACTGATCGTGGCGAACACGCGAGAAGGCGGCGGCACCAGGCGCCCATTGGACCAGCCGAGCCACACCACGACTTCCCAGCCCAGCGCAAGCGTCAGCGGCAGCAGCGCACCCAGCAGCGGCCGCGCGTAACGCGCGGCGCGCGAGGGCGCGGCAACGCTTTCGGCTTGTTCCGAGGTTTGTTGCAACACTGGCGCGTCGGAGATCATGGTCATTAGCAAGCGCGTCTGGTCGGGGAATGCAAGGGCGCCTCTTACCCTCCCCTGGAGGGGGAGGGTCGGCACGCGATCGAGCAAAGCGAGATTGCGTGACGGGGTGGGGTGACAGTCTCTTCACGCAAGCGGTGCCCGAGCGGAGAGACCGCCCCACCCCGCTCGCGCTGCGCGCGATCGATCACGGGCGAGCTACGCTCGTCCCGGACCCCAGGGGAGGGTAAAAGAGCACTAATTCGTCGGCAGCGGGACCTGGTCGTCGATGAGTGCATCCAGCGTCGCCTTGACGTCGACCTTGGCGTCGACGACGCCGGCCTGCTGCAGCGCGAGGCCGGCGGCAAGGATCGACTCGCGCTGCGGCGCGCCGATCCGGCTATGGGTGAGCTCGGTGCGTTCCTTGAGCTGCTTGTCGACGACGGCCTCGGGCAGCCTGGTCGCGGCCATGAAGGTCTTCTTCAGCTCGTCGTAATTCGCCAGCGAGTACTTTCGCGCTTCCTCGTACACGGCGAGCACGCGGCGGACGGCGTCGGGATGGTCCTTCAAGAATTGCTCGCGCACATTGAGGATGCCCCAGGTGTTGGCCTCGGCCTTGCGGTAGAACAGCTTTGCGCCTTCCTCGACCTCGGCCTGCGCCATCATCGGATCGAGGCCGGCCCAGGCGTCGACGTCACCGCGGATCAGCGCGGTCTTGCCGTCGGCGTGCTGGAGCAGCACCGGCGTGATGTCCTTCTCGGTGAGACCGGCACCAAGCAGCGCCCGCACCAGGAAGATGTGCGGATCGGTGCCGCGCGTCACCGCGACGCGCTTGCCCTTGAGGTCGGCGACGCCAGCGATCTTGGAATCCTTCGACGTCACCAGCGCGGTCCATTCGGGGCGCGAATAGACATAGATCGACTTGATCGGGTTGCCGTTGATCTTGGCCACCAGCGCCGCCGAGCCCGCGGTCGAGCCGAAATCGATCGAGCCGGCATTGAGGAATTCGAGCGCCTTGTTGGAGCCGGCCGACTGCACCCAGGTGACGGTGATCCCGTCCTTGGCGAACTCCTTCTCGAGCAGTCCCTTCTGCTTCAGGACCATCGACACCGGATTGTAGGTCGCCCAGTCGATGCGGATTTCCTTGAGCGGATCCGCCGCCTTTGCCGCAGGTGTCACGGCGAGCGCAAAAGCTCCCGCCAGCAGAATGCGTCGTGTCATCCAGGTCATGCCCAGCCTCCTCCAAAACTTCATTGTTTTTCAAGGAGTTATATCTAGAAATCAACGAGAAAATCCGCCCCCTGAAAGCCCGCCGGCCGAGAACAGACTTGCCCGAAGCCGCGGCTTTCCAGCATGGAACGACTATTGCCAGAGAATGGCGGGTGACAGCGCCCGTCACCTCTTATATCCGGTGAGATATGGACAGCGTCGCGACCGAGCATAAGGCCGAGGTGGACGATCGTTTCGACACGGTGCGGATCACCGCCGCGGTCGATGCGCTTGCCGAAAAGCATCAGGGGCGCGAAGACGCGTTCCGCACCGCCATGGCGCAATTGCTCAAGGCCGAGCTGATCGCGGCGCGCGCCGCGGCACAGGAGATCCTTTTGAAGGATCGTCACGGCCGCCGCTGCGCCGAGCGACTGTGTCACGTCCAGGACGAGATCATCCGCATCCTCTATTCGGCGGCGACCCGTCATCTCTACCGCTCGCCGATCCCGAGCGGCGCCGAGCGCATGGCGGTGGTTGCGACCGGCGGCTACGGCCGCGGCCTGATGGCGCCCGAATCCGACATCGATCTGCTGTTCATCCTGCCCTACAAGCAGACCGCCTGGGGCGAGCAGGTGGCGGAGGCCATCCTCTATTGCCTCTGGGATATGGGGCTGAAGGTCGGCCACGCCACGCGCTCGGTCGACGAATCGATCCGGCAGGCGCGCGGCGACATGACCATCCGCACCGCGATCCTGGAGACGCGCTTCCTCACCGGCGACAGGCCGCTTTATGACGAGCTGGTCGCGCGCTTCGACAAGGAGGTGGTGCAGGGCACCGCCTCGGAATTCGTCACCGCAAAGCTCGCCGAGCGCGAGGAGCGGCACCGCCGCGGCGGCCAGTCGCGCTACCTGGTCGAGCCCAACGTCAAGGACGGCAAGGGCGCCCTACGCGACCTGCACACGTTGTTCTGGATCGCCAAGTACGTCTATCGCGTGCGCGACACCAGCGAGCTGGTCGAGCGCGGCGTGTTCGACGCGCAGGAATATCGCAGCTTCCGTCGCTGCGCCGATTTCCTCTGGTCGGTGCGCTGCAATCTGCATTTCTACTGCAACCGCGCCGAAGAGCGCCTCTCCTTCGACCTCCAGCGCGAGATCGCGGTGCGGCTCGGCTACACCTCGCATCCCGGCATGCAGGACGTCGAGCGCTTCATGAAGCACTACTTCCTCGTCGCCAAGGAAGTCGGCAACCTCACCGCCATCCTCTGCGCCAAGCTCGAGGACCAGCAGGCCAAGCCTGCGCCGGTGCTGAGCCGGATGATGGCGCGGCTGCGGCCGAGCACAGTGGAAGCGGCGCGTCCCCGACAGCGACGATTTCATCGTCGACAACAACCGCATCAACGTCGCCGCGCCCGACGTCTTCAAGCACGATCCGGTCAATCTGATCCGCATCTTCCGCCTCGCGCAGAAGAACAATCTCGCCTTCCACCCGGATGCGATGCGCGGCGTGACGCGTTCGCTGGGCCTGATCAACGCGCAGCTTCGCGAAAATCCCGAGGCCAACCGGCTGTTCATGGAGATCCTGACCTCCGAGAACGCCGAGATCGTGCTGCGCCGGATGAACGAGACCGGCGTGCTCGGCCATTTCATCCGCGCCTTCGGCAAGATCGTCTCGATGATGCAGTTCAACATGTATCATCACTACACCGTCGACGAGCACCTGATCCGCTGCATCGGCTTCCTCCAGGACATCGAGCGCGGCGGCGTCGAGGAGTTCGCGCTCGCCAGCGATCTCATGCGCAAGACGAGGCCCGAGCACCGCGCGGTGATCTATATCGCCACGCTGCTGCACGACGTCGCCAAGGGCCGGCCGGAGGATCACTCGATCGCCGGCGCCAAGGTGGCGCGTCGGCTCTGCCCGCGGCTCGGCTTCAGTCCGGCCGACACCGAGCTGATCGCCTGGCTGATCGAGGAACACCTGACCATGTCCACGGTCGCGCAGTCGCGCGACCTGTCGGACCGCAAGACCATCGAGAATTTCGCCGCGGTGGTGCAGTCGGTCGAGCAGATGAAGCTGTTGACCATCCTGACCACCGCCGACATCCGCGGCGTCGGTCCCGGCGTCTGGAACGGCTGGAAGGCGCAGCTCCTGCGCTCGCTGTATTACGAGACCGAGCCGGTGCTGACCGGCGGCTTCTCGGAGGTCGATCGCGGCAAGCGCCTCGCGGCCGCCTATGCCGAATTCCGCATGGCCTTTGCCGAATGGCCGGCGGACGAGCTCGATGCCTATATCGGCCGGCACTACCCGGCCTATTGGCTCAAGGTCGAGCTGCCGCGCAAGATCCGTCATGCCCGCTTCGTCCGCTCCAGCGAGCAGGCCGGCCACAAGCTCGCGATCAATGTCGGCTTCGACGAGGTGCGCGGCGTCACCGAGCTGACGATCTTTGCAGCCGACCATCCCTGGCTGCTCTCGATCATCGCCGGCGCCTGCGCCTCGGCCGGCGCCAACATCGTCGACGCCCAGATCTACACCACGACCGACGGCCGCGCGCTCGACACCATCTCGATCTCGCGGGAATACGACCGCGACGAGGACGAGGGACGGCGCGCCACCCGCATCGGAGAGATGATCGAGGACGTGCTGGAAGGCAAGCTGCGCCTGCCGGAGGTGGTGGCGCGGCGCACCGTCCGCAGCAAGGCGCGGCCCTTCGTGATCGAGCCGGAAGTGACCATCAACAACCAATGGTCCGACCGCTACACGGTGATCGAGGTCTCCGGCCTCGATCGGCCCGGCCTGCTCTACGAGCTGACCACCGCAATCTCGAAACTGAACCTCAACATCGCGTCAGCCCACGTCGCGACCTTCGGCGAGCGCGCGCGCGACGTGTTCTATGTCACCGACCTCCTGGGCGCCCAGATCAACGCGCCGACCCGCCAGGCCGCGATCAAGAGCGCACTGACCCACGTGATGGCTGGCGATAAGGCGGTTCAGCCGGCAGCGTGAGGCCTACCGTTCGAGCGCGTCTCTCTCCACTCGTTATTCCGGGGCGCGCGCCCCGGAATGACTTGGAGAGAGGCCTAAATCTCCACCCCCTCGTGCCTTAGCAACCACCTCTTCCGCTCCAGCCCGCCGCCGTACTTGACCAGCGAACCATTCGCGCCGATCAGCCGGTGGCAGGGCAGCACCACGCTGATCGGATTGGAGCCGTTGGCATGACCGACGGCGCGAATGGCTTTTGGCGTCTCGATCCTTGCGGCGAGCGCGCCGTAGCTCATCGTGGTGCCGGCAGGGATTTGCGCCAGCGCGGTCCAGACCTTCTGCTGGAAGGTGGTTCCGGCGATGCGCCATGCGATGCCCGAGAGCTGGCCGAGATCGCCGTCGAAATAGCCCGACAGCGCGGTCCGCAGGGCCGCGGGCGCGGGCTGGTCGCTCAGATCCACCACACCGTAATGCAGGCGCAAAAGCTCGCGCATGCGGTGCTCGTAATCCTCCCAGTCGAGGGCGCGCAGGGCGCCTTCGGCATCGGTGACGAGCAGGGCGATCCCGATCGGCGTCGTCAGGCGATCGAGGCCGAAGCGAACGGAGGGTTTGGTTGATCGACTGTCCATTGCGTTACCATTGCATCGAAACGCACCCATCGCACTTGCCATGCCGGCCATGCTAACGTCCACCCGAAAGCTGACTCTTTTGGGGGAGCTCATCTTGATCCTGATCGCCAATGTCCTGGTGGCGCTGGTCGCCGCGCTGCACGTCTTCTTCCTGATCCTGGAGATGTTTCTCTGGGACAAGCCGCAGGGCCTGAAGGTATTTCGCAACACGCCGGAGAAGGCCGCGATCACGAAGGTGCTGGCCGCCAATCAGGGCCTCTATAACGGCTTCCTCGCCGCCGGCCTGATCTGGGGCCTCGTCCACGGCAATCCGGCCTTCGCATTCCAGATCAAGACGTTCTTCCTGCTTTGCGTGATCGTGGCCGGCGCCTACGGCGCTGCGACCGTCAGTTCACGCATCCTGATGGTGCAGGCGCTGCCTGCGGCGATCGCGCTGGCTGCGTTGTTGCTGGCTTAGCCTGTCGCCTGAGACGCTACGGCGCAGCGTCGCGATCCTTGCGCGGCGCAGCGCCTTCCTCCACAATCTTCGGCAGCGATGGCGACCGTTGCAATCAACGGACAAAGACCATCGGCCGAAAATTCCGTCAGGAGGAACAACCAAATATGAACAATCGCAGGGCCTTCCTAGCTGCCACGGCAGCGCTCGCGCTCGCGTTCTCCGCGAGCCAAGCTCTCGCCCAGAAGAAATACGACACCGGGGCGAGCGATACCGAGATCAAGATCGGCCAGACCGTGCCGTTCTCCGGCCCGTATTCCGTCTATGCCAATATCGGCAAGACCCAGGCTGCCTATTTCAAGATGATCAACGATCAGGGCGGCATCAACGGCCGCAAGATCAACCTGATCCAGTATGACGACGCCTACTCGCCGCCGAAGACGGTGGAGCAGGTGCGCAAGCTCGTCGAGGGCGACGAGGTGCTGTTCACCTTCCAGCTGATCGGCACCGCGGCCAATGCCGCCGTGCAAAAATACCTCAACGGCAAGAAGGTGCCGCAGCTGCTGGCCTCGACCGGCGCGGCGCGCTTCAACGATCCCAAGAACTATCCCTGGACCATCGCCTACAATCCCAACTACGTGTCCGAGGGACGGATCTACGCCAAGTACATTCTCAAGGAGCATCCCAACGCCAAGATCGGCGTGCTCTACCAGAACGACGACATGGGCCGCGACTATCTCGCGGGCCTCAAGAGCGGCCTCGGCGACAAGGCCGCCAGCATGGTCGTCGGCGAGGTCTCCTACGAGGTCACCGACCCGACCGTCGACTCCCAGGTGGTCAAGCTGAAATCGATGGGGGTTGATCTGTTGTTCGACGCCTCGACGCCGAAATTCGCGGCGCAGGCGATCAAGAAGCTTGCCGATCTCGGCTGGACCCCCGTGCACATCCTCGACATCAACGCGAGCCCGGTGTCGGCGACACTGAAGCCTGCCGGCCTCGACATCTCCAAGGGCATCATCTCGACCAATTACGGCAAGGATCCCGGCGATCCCCAGTGGAAGGACGATCCGGGCGTGAAGGCCTTCTTCGCCTTCATGGACAAGTATTTCCCGGAAGGCGACAAGCTCAACACCGTCAACACCTACGCCTATTCGGTGGCGGAGTTGCTGGTGCAGGTCCTGAAGCAATGCGGCGACGACCTCACGCGCGAGAACGTCATGAAGCAGGTCGCCAACATCAAGGGCTACACGCCGAGCCTGGCGCTGCCCGGAATCAAGATCAACACCGGGCCGAACGATTTCCGCGTCAACAAGCAGATGCAGATGATGAAGTTCAACGGCGAACGCTGGGAGCTGTTCGGACCGGTCATCGAGGACACGGGGCCGTCGGGCTAGGCGCTGGTCTCGTAGGGTGGGTTAGCCGAAGGCGTAACCCACCACTTCTGCCGATACACGGGAACGAGATGAGGTGGGTTACGCCCAGCGGACTGCGCTTCGCGCCGCCGCTGTGCTAACCCACCCTACAATCTAGGTCGGTATCTCTCCGAAATTCTTTCCGACTGGCAGCACGGCGTGCCGGATCAATCGCGAATCCTCCACGGCTGCCTGCCGATGCTTCACCGCCTCGCGATAGACGGGGTCGCGGATCATCTCGACGAAGGCGGCGACGCTGGGATATTCGGCGATGAAGCAATGGTCCCAGCGTTCCTCCGCTGGGCCGATCAGCATCAGCTCGAACTTGCCCTGCCAGACGATGCGGCCGCCGAGGCGTTCGAACACCGGGCCGCTCTCGCGGCCATAGGCGGCGTAGGCTTCCGCGCCGCTGGCCTTGCGGCCGTCCGGATAGGCCGCCTCCTTGCGCAACCGCACCAGGTTGAGCATGTGGATCGGGCCGGGACGGTCGTTGTCCCGGAACTGCGCGAAGATCTCCTTGGTCGGATCGATATGGCCCATGCGTGCTCCCTCTTCTTTATGGCGACGATCCTAGCTCCGGCGCCAAGTGAGCGGAACTGCGGGGCGCGAATGCCCCACCTCCTAATCGCGCGTTAACGCCGGGGTAACCGGGCCTTAAACAGCGACCGCTAGCGTCTCGGCGGGGCAGGCTGACCGGGCGTTTGCGTATGGCGTGGGGAAAGAAAAAGGGTGGGCGGAAGGAGCCGCTGTTCGGCTTGCCCGCAGCGCTCGCCGATCTGCGCCTGACCCCGGCGGACCGCGTCCCCGGCGGCGACGATAAGCCGAAGAAATCAGCGAAATCATCTACCAAGCGCAAGAGCGAGGACGCCGGCGACGAGCCACCGCGCGAGCGCAAGGCACCCGGCGGCCGCAGCGGCGCCAAGCGCCGCGCGAAGTCACGCGGCAAGTTCGGCCTCGGCCGCCTCGTCTATTGGGGCGCGGTGCTGAGCCTGTGGGGCGCCCTCGCCGTGGTCGGCGTCGTGATCTATGTCGGCGCCCATCTGCCGCCGATCCAATCGCTGGAGATTCCAAAACGCCCGCCGACGATCCAGATCGTCGGCATCGACGGCAGCATGCTGGCACAGCGCGGCGAGATGGCCGGCGCCAATGTCGCGCTGAAGGATTTGCCGCCTTATCTGCCGAAGGCGTTCATCGCCATCGAGGACCGCCGCTTCTTTTCGCATTTCGGCATCGATCCCGTCGGCATCCTGCGCGCCCTCGTCACCAATTTGCTCCACCGCGGCGTGTCGCAGGGCGGCTCGACGCTGACGCAGCAGCTCGCGAAAAACCTGTTCCTGACCCAGGAGCGCACCATCCAGCGCAAGCTGCAGGAGGCGGAGCTCGCGATCTGGCTGGAGCGCAAGCATTCCAAGGACGAGATCCTGGAGCTGTACCTCAACCGCGTCTATTTCGGCTCGGGCGCCTACGGCGTCGAAGCCGCGGCGCAGAAATATTTCGGCAAGTCGGCCAAGAACGTCACGGTCGCCGAAGCGGCGATGCTCGCCGGCCTCGTCAAATCGCCCTCGCGCCTCGCACCGAACCGCAATCCCGAAGGCGCGGAAGCGCGCGCGCAGATCGTGCTCGCGGCAATGGCCGATGCAAAGTTCATCACCGACGCGCAGGCCAAGGCCTCGATCGGCCATCCCTCCTACAACGTGAAACCGGCCGGCGCCGGCACCGTCAATTACGTCGCGGACTGGATCGGCGAAGTGCTGGACGACCTGGTCGGCCAGATCGACGAGAGCATCAAGGTCGAGACCACGATCGATCCGAAGCTGCAAAGCGTGGCCGAAGCCGCCATCATCGACGAGCTCGCGGCCAAGAGCGTGAAGTTCAACGTCAGCCAGGGCGCGCTGGTGGCAATGACGCCCGATGGCGCCGTGCGCGCCATGGTAGGCGGACGGAACTATTCCGACAGCCAGTACAATCGCGCAGTCACGGCAAGGCGCCAGCCGGGCTCCGCGTTCAAGCCGTTCGTGTATCTGACCGCGCTGGAACACGGCCTGACGCCCGACACGATACGCCAGGACGCGCCGATCGAGGTCAAGGGCTGGAAGCCTGAGAACTACACCCATGAATATTTCGGCGCAGTGACGCTGACGCAGGCGCTGGCGATGTCGCTCAACACCGTCGCCATCCGCCTCGGCCTCGAGGTCGGACCGAAGAACGTGGTGCGCACCGCGCACCGGCTCGGCATCTCCTCCAAGCTCGAGCCGAACGCCTCGATCGCGCTCGGCACGTCCGAAGTCTCGATGGTCGAGCTGGTCGGCGCCTATGCGCCGTTCGCCAATGGTGGCTTCGCGGTGGCGCCGCATGTCGTGACGCGAATCCGGACGCTCAGCGGCAAGCTGCTCTACATGCGCCAGCCGGAAGAGCGCAATCCGGTGATCGATCCGCGCTATGTCGGCATGATGAACGCGATGATGCGGGAGACGCTGATATCGGGCACCGCCAAGAAGGCGGAGATTCCGGGCTGGCCGGCCGCCGGCAAGACCGGCACCAGCCAGGATTATCGCGATGCCTGGTTCATCGGCTACACCGCCAACCTGGTCACCGGCGTCTGGCTCGGCAACGACGACAATTCACCGACCAAGAAGGCCACCGGCGGCGGCCTGCCTGTGGAAGTGTGGACGCGCTTCATGAAGACGGCGCACGACGGTGTGCCAGTGGCGAACTTGCCGAGCGCACCGGGCGGCTGGGGCCTGTCGAACCTCGCGCAGGCGGCATCGCAGGTGTCGCCGCCGACAGCGGTCGCACCGGCAGCGGCCAACAATGGCGGCTATCGCCCGCCGCCGACGCGCGCCAATGTGCGGCCGGAGGCTGCAGCCGGGCTCGATGGCTGGCTGATGGACCGGTTATTTGGCGGAAATCGGTAGTCGCGGGCCGAAGGCATTCGGGCCTCAGACCTAAAAACTGCGAAAACAACCCCATGCACAGTAGCCGGGGCTAACGATATCAACGGCTTGCGCGGGCAGCAAAAACACCGAAGGGGCCCTACGCTGTCATTCCCCGCGAAGGCGGGGAATCCAGTACGCCGCAACCTCTCGGCTCAACAACGGCTGTCTCTGGAATACTGGATCGCCCGCTCTCGCGGGCGATGACAGTGTTTGCTGAGTTGGCGCCGTGGGCGTGATCTTCGGGCCGAGGCCCTACTCCTCGACCCCGTAGCGGTGCAGATCGTTGCCGTAGGTGTCGAGCCACTTCTTGGCGCGCTCCATCGACGGGCAGACCTTGCCGCAGACGCGCCAGAACCGCGCCGAGTGGTTCATCTCGACGAGATGGGCGACCTCGTGCGCGGCGAGATAGTCCAGCACGAAGGGCGGCGCGAGGATCAGGCGCCAGGAGAAGGACAGCGAGCCGGCCGAGGTGCAGGAGCCCCAGCGGCTGGACTGATCGCGGATCGAGAGGCGCTTGACCCGGACACCGAGCTCGGCGGCATAGGCTTCCGACGAGCGTTGCAGATCCTTCCGCGCTTCGCGCTTGAGGAAGTCGCTGACGCGGCGGTCGACATGCTCGAGCCCACCGGCGACGCAGAGGATGCGTTCACCGCTATCGCGCATCTCGGTCCACACCGTGCCGCGCGTGCCGGCGCGATGAACAATGCGATGCGGCGTGCCGCGGAGCGGTATCACCGTGCCCGGCTGGAACGGCGCGGCCTTCGGCAAGCGACCGAGGCGCGCGGCAATCCACGCACCGTGACGCTGCGCGAAGTCCTTCGCTTCGGCGAGCGTGCCGCGCGGCGGGATGGTGAGGATGGCTTCGCGATCGCTCGGATGAATTCTGAGCGTGTAGCGGCGCGCGCGCCTGTGCCGGCGCAATCGGATGGCAAAAAATTGCGATCCGTGGGTGATGACGAGGGTCTTCGGTTCGTGGGGCCGCCGATAAAGGAGTGCGCGAGTGGCCATGTCTGTCAGTCCGGGGGGCAGGAGGGCGCCCGGATTCTGCCATAACCGCCGCCATGGGAAGCGCTCGGCGCAAAAACAAATCATTTGCCCAATATACAGCGGTCAGGCGTCCGGGAGACCCTACAGACTGGGGTTGGAACCGGCTTTTTTCGCCCTCGCTGGATGCATGCGACACCCCCAAGAGGTGAGCGCTGACTCACTCCTATAAAGCTACCTAAATACCGCGAATCTGGCGGGAACTCAGCCTCGTCCAAGCCTTCGGCAAAGCCTGGATTCGCGACGGGAAAGCCGAAAACGCGCCTTATTCCGCGGCGCGCGCCTGCAATGAGGACGGATTGGCCGCCGAGACCATGAAATCATGAATCCTCGGCACGATTTCCGACTTGAAGCGCGAGCCGTTGAACACGCCGTAATGTCCGACGCCCTTCTGAACGTAATGAACGCGGCGATGATCGGGGATCGAGCTGCACAAAGTGTGCGTCGCTTCGGTCTGACCGAGGCCTGAGATGTCGTCGTTCTCGCCTTCCACCGTCATCAGCGCGACGCGCGTGACCTTGGAGGGATCGACGCGTGTTCCCCGATGGGTCATCTCGCCCTTGGGCAGCGAGTGCTTCACGAACACGGTGTCGACCGTCTGCAGGTAATATTCGGCGGAGAGGTCCATCACCGCGAGGTATTCGTCGTAGAACTCGCGGTGCTTGTCGACGAGGTCTCCGTCGCCCTTCACCAGATTGGCGAACAGCTGCTTGTGGGCGTCCATGTGCCGGTCGAGATTCATGCTGATGAAGCCGTTGAGCTGCAGGAATCCCGGATAGACGTCGCGCATCATGCCCGGATGCGGGAACGGCACCTTGGTGATGACGTGGTTGCGGAACCAGTCGATACCGCGCTCCTGGGCCAGGTTGTTCACCGCGGTCGGATTGCGCCTTGTATCGATCGGGCCGCCCATCAGCGTCATCGAGGTCGGCACGAACGGATCGCGCCGCGCTTCCATGATCGAAACCGCGGCGACCACGGGCACCGAGGGCTGGCACACCGCCATGACGTGGGTGTTGCCGCCGAGCACGTGCAGCATCTCGATGACGTAGTCGATGTAATCGTCGAGATCGAAGCGGCCGTCGCTGAGCGGAACCATGCGGGCATCGGCCCAGTCGGTGATGTAGACTTCATGCGCCGGCAGGAAGGCCTCGACCGTTCCGCGCAACAGCGTCGCGTAGTGACCGGACATCGGCGCCACGATCAGCACGCGCGGCTGCGGGCTGCGCAAGGGCCGTGCGAACTTGCGATCGAAGTACAGCAGCCGGCAGAACGGCTTTTCCCAGACCGAGCGGATCTCGACCGGGACGCGGATGCCGTTGACCTCGGTGTCGTTGAGGCCCCATTCCGGCTTGCCGTAGCGGCGCGTGGTGCGCTCGAACAATTCGCAGGCCGCGGCGACCGACTTGCCGACCTCGGTGCGCGCCCAGGGATTGAGCGGATTCTGAAACAGCAGCTTGGTCGCGTCGGTGACGGCGCGCGCCGGATTGAGAGAGGCGTGCGCCATCTCGTACATCCAGTACATCGGCGTCGTCAGGACCGGACTGCCTTCAGCCGCCAGGGCGGCGCGCCGCCAAACTCACCAATGGGCATCGCTATTTTCCTCTTCGCATCGCAGCATACTGCCGAATGCGTAATAATGCGTCAATGCATGGTTCCGTACATCTACGTGGCCCAAGCGGGTAAACCAGCCTAAATCCACGAGAAAGTGACGTTATTCGCCGCCCGACAGCAACGAGCCGTGGTCTTTGGCGCTGCGCAGAAGAGCAAGGAATGCCCCAAAAGATGCAACCAGAAGCACGGCATTGATGGCCAGCGCGTGCAGCATCAGGTCGGCGCGAAAGGTGTTCTCGATCAGCAGCGCGCGCATTCCTTCGAACACGTAGGTCGGCGGCAGCGTCCAGGCGACGTATTGCAGCCAGACCGGCAGCACGCTGACCGGATAATAGATGCAGGCGAGCGGCATGATCGCGAACATCAGGGTCCAGACGATGCTCTCGGCACCAAGGCCGTTTCGCAGCACCAGGCCCGAGACGAAGATGCCGACCGACCAGCTCGTGAAGATCAGGTTGCAGAAGAACGCGATCAGCGGCAGGCCGAGTGCATAGACATTGAAGTGAAACAGGAACAGCGCCAGCAGCGTCATCGGGATCACCCCGATCGCGAGCCGGATCAGGCTCATGACCATGAGCGACAGCAGAAATTCGATCGGCTTGAGCGGGCTCATCATGAGGTTGCCGAGATTGCGCGCCCACATCTCTTCCAGAAACGAGATGGAGAATCCGAGCTGACCGCGGAACAGGATGTCCCAGAGGATGACGGCGCCGATCAGCGTGCCGCCGGCGCGCGCGAAGAAGTTGGCGTTCTCGGCGATGTAGAGCTGGAGGAAGCCCCAGGTGATGACCTGCAGCGCCGGCCAGTACAGCAGCTCGAGCAGCCGCGGCCAGGACGACAGCAACAGATACCAATAGCGCAGGATCATCGCGCCGATGCGGTGGATGGAGATGCCGGTGTGGTCGGAGACGTCGGTCATGGCGCTCTCCCGTAGCCCGGATGGAGCGCAGCGTAATCCGGGGCCGCCACCTCCGGAAAGACTGATCCCGGATTGCGCTGCGCTCCATCCGGGCTACGGCAGCCGTTCAGAGATTGGCTGGATTGCTTCGCTGCGCTCGCACTGACGGAAAAAGCGCCCGCGGCCGTGCTCCCCCTCACCGCGCCGCCTCCTTCGCGCCGTTCACCCGGCCGCGCGCGACGTCGAGAAACACCTCCTCCAGCGTGGTGCGGTTGTAGCGAGCCATGATCGCTTCGGGCGTGTCGTCGTCCTCGATGCGGCCGCGCTTCAGGATGATGACGCGGTCGCAGAGCCGCTCGACCTCGAGCATGTTGTGCGATGCCAAGAGGATGGTGGCGTTGTTGTCCTTGCGATAGCGCTCCAGATGCGCCCGTACCCAGTCGGCGGTATCGGGGTCGAGCGAGGCGGTCGGCTCATCCAGCAGCAAGAGCTCGGGCTGGTTGATCAGCGCCTTGGCAAGCGCGACGCGGGTCTTCTGCCCGGCGGACAGCTTGCCGTTGGCGCGATCGATGAAGTCGGTGAGATCGAGATCGTCGGCGAGCTCCTTGATGCGGCCGGCGAGGTTCTTCACCGCATAAAGCTTGCCGAACACGGTGAGGTTCTGCCGCACCGTGAGCCGCATCGGCATGTCGACATAGGGGCTTTCGAAGTTCATCCGCCCCAGCACGGCGGCGCTCTCCTCGGGCATCCGATGGCCCAGCACCTGGACCCGGCCGGAGGTCGGCAGCACCAGGCCCATGATCATCGCGATGGTCGTGGTCTTGCCGGCGCCGTTGCCGCCCAGAAGCCCGGTGATGCTGCCGCGCGGCAGCGAAAAGGAGATGTCGTCGACGGCGCGGGTCTGCTTGTAGACCTTGACGAGATGATCGACCGCGATCGCCGCGGACGGGCTGCGATCCGCGACAGTCGGCCGGCTTGAAGCCTCGTCATTCTCGGTCATGCTGACCGTTCTTCTGCTATTGCGGCAGGGAGCGCAAGGCTTGTAATCCGGTGGTTCCGCGAGCCCAGCGTTTGTGACTTTGGAAGGCGCCGCCACATTGGCCGATATGACCGAAATTGCCGCTTCGAACTTCCGCCACACGCAGCGGCATATCCGCCTGGACACGATCCTGCGGCTGCGCTGGCTTGCGGTGCTGGGCCAGCTCGCTGCGATCTTCATCGTGGCCCAGGGGCTCGAATTCAACGTCGAGATCGTCCCCTGCGTCAGCATCATCGCCTTGTCGGCCGCGGTGAATCTGGGGCTCCAGACCGCGGCCAACCCGATGCAGCGGCTGAAGCCGGTGCAGGCCGCCGGCCTGCTCGCGCTGAACATCGTGGAACTGGCCGGCTTGTTGTACTTCACCGGCGGCTTGCAGAACCCGTTCTCCTTCCTGTTCCTCGCGCCGGTGCTGATCTCGGCCACGGCGCTGCCGGCGCGGTTCACCTTCGGCCTCGGCCTGCTCGCGGTCGCCTGCGCCTCGGTGCTGTTCTTCTTCCACCTGCCGCTGCCATGGGATGCAGACGATCCGCTGGTGCTGCCGCCGATCTATCTGGTCGGCGTCTGGCTCTCCATCGTGCTCGCGATCGGCGTCACCAGCCTGTACTCCTTTCAGGTGACCGAAGAGGCGCGCAAGCTCGCGGACGCGCTGGCCGCGACCGAGCTGGTGCTGTCGCGCGAGCAGCATCTGACCCAGCTCGACGGCCTTGCCGCGGCCGCCGCACACGAGCTCGGCACGCCGCTCGCCACGATCTTCCTGATCTCGCGCGAGCTGGAAAAGACGGTGAAGGACGCCAGCATCGCCGCCGACCTGAAGACGCTGCGCGAGCAAACCCAGCGCTGTCGCGACATCCTGAGCAAGATCACCCAGCTCTCCTCCATCGGTGCGCCGTTCGACCGCATGAAGCTGTCGGAGTTGATCGAGGAGGTGGTGGCCCCGCACCGCGATTTCGGCGTCGAGATCAAGGTGCGGATCGCGGTCGCCGTCGTGGCCGAGCCGGTCGGCTCCCGCAATCCGGCGATCCTCTACGGCGTCGGCAACATCGTCGAGAACGCGGTCGATTTCGCTCGCACCACCGTCGAGGTGAACGCGTGGTGGAACAAGGACATCATCGACCTCGTGATCTCCGACGACGGTCCCGGCATTCCCCCTGATATCCTGAACCGCATCGGCGAGCCCTATCTGTCGCGGCGACGAACCGTGGACGAGGGCGGCGGTGAACGACGCGGCCTCGGATTGGGCGTGTTCATCGCGCGCACATTGCTCGAACGTACCGGCGCCAAGGTCTCGTTTACCAACCGGACCTTTCCGGAACACGGTGCCGTGGTCCAGATCAGTTGGCCGCGACAACGATTTGAGGCTATTGAGGCTATCGAGACCCTCGAAGAAACAATAGGATAGGGTATGGTCCGGAAAGGCCTTCAGCGTTTTTCCGACACGATCATGCTGAAAGCGAGAATCGCAAGCGCGATGAGCATTCAGCGCGCTTGTGTCCGCGACCTTGCGTCGCACAACGGGGCCGATCGACTATCGGCGGCCTTGGCACCGCCCGATAGCAAGGCCATATGTCAACGCGTTGGAGAGAGGACAGAACCTTGAACGCCATCGCCGAACTGAACGAACAGGCCGACCGCTCGCTGCTCATCGTGGAGGACGACAAGCCATTCCTGGAGCGCCTGTCGCGCGCCATGGAAACGCGCGGCTTCACGGTGACCTCCTGCGATACCGTCTCGGACGGTCTTGCGCAGATCGGCAGGGCTGCGCCCGCATTCGCCGTGGTGGATTTGCGGCTGGGCGACGGCAACGGCCTCGACGTGGTCTCGGCGCTGAAGAAGAAGCGTCCGGATGCGCGCGCGATCGTGCTGACCGGCTACGGCAACATCGCCACCGCCGTGACCGCGGTGAAGATGGGCGCGGTCGATTATCTCTCCAAGCCCGCGGATGCCGACGACGTGGTCGCGGCGCTGCTGTCGACCAACGCGGAGAAATCCGAGCTGCCCGCCAACCCGATGTCGGCGGACCGCGTGCGCTGGGAGCACATCCAGCGCATCTACGAGATGTGCAACCGCAACGTCTCGGAAACGGCGCGCCGGCTCAACATGCACCGCCGCACCCTGCAGCGCATCCTGGCCAAGCGCGCGCCGAGGTAATCCCGACGCTCACTCGGGGAAGCGCAGATCTCCGCCCTTCATGGCCGAGGCGGAGATGCTCGAGGTGGTCAAAGCGTCGTCGCTTTGACCTGGCATGGCCGATTCGTGAGGCCGCGAACGCGGAGTTAGCCCTTCAGGCGGATGAGCTGCCGGACTCCGCAGCTCTCGGCGCGTACGCTCCTGGCTCAACACGTTCAAAGTCGGTCGGCGGCTGAGCGTGCCCGGACCGATATCCCCACGCTATATTGACAAAGCCGGGTGCTGGCGTCGTGCGCTCGCTGAACTCGACGTTAACCTCAGACGGCGGATCATCGCGCCGACCTCACGCGTCGAACATATCGAGAGAACGATGGTTCATCCTACGCCGCTGCTTGCATCGCTTTGCTTCCGGACGCTACGTGCAATTGCCGTCGCTGTCGTCGCCGTAGCCGCACCAGGTGCCGGGCGTGCGCAGCAAGTCTCTCCGCCGGTCTGGACGGTGCCGGAAGTCGGCGCGCTGCCTGATGACGCTCATGGTCGGCTCGTGCGACGCGGGCGCGACCTCGTCACGGCGACCTACGCCCATATCGGGCCGGAGGTGCCGGACCCGGCCAAGCGCTACGCCGGCAACAATCTCGCCTGCAACAACTGTCATCTCGAAGCTGGCACGAAAAAATTCGGCTTGCCGATCTTTGGATTGGTCGAACTCTTCCCGCAATACAGTGCCCGCCTCGGCGCCGAGATCACGATCGAGGATCGTGTGAACTCGTGCATGGCGCGCAGCATGAATGGCCGCGCGCTGCCGCTCGACAGTCCGGAAATGCAGGCCTTCGTGGCTTACATCAAGTTCCTCTCGTCCGGCGTGCCGGCCGGTAAAGCGCTCCCAGGACTCGGCACCGGATCGATGCCTGAGCTCGATCGAGCGGCCGACCCCGTTCGTGGCAAAGCGATCTATGCGCGCGCTTGTCTCTCCTGTCACAACGAGGACGGCTCCGGAATACGCCGCAGCCTGCCGAGCGCCGATCTCGGCTACATGGTGCCGCCGCTCTGGGGCCCTGATAGTTTCAATGACGGTGCCGGCATGGCGCGGCTGATTACCGCGGCGAACTTCTTGCACTTCAACATGCCGCACGGAACGGACTACCTGAATCCGCAGCTCACGGTCGAGCAGGCTTGGGATGTGGCCGCCTATATGATCTCTCAACCGCGTCCGAGAAAGGCCGGTCTCGACAAGGACTATCCCGACCTTTCGAAGAAGCCGGTCGACACGCCTTACGGACCGTACGCCGACGGATTCGATCAGCAGCAGCAGCACATGTACGGGCCTTTCGGTCCGATCCGAGCGGCGCACGCCAAGAAGTAGCCGCGGCCCATTGCAAATCGGTGCCCTCGCGAATCACGAAGGCTCCGGATCACGCCGGCGCATCGTTCAGCGCGCGCCTATTCCCAGAAATCCGCGTGGCCTTGCGGATCGACCAGCCGGTTGATGCGCAAGGCCGCCGCCATCGCAAAGCGCACCGTCATCTGCTTGCGCGTGGCGGCGGCGAGCTTGTGCTCGGGCGCTTCGCAATGCAGATGCGCGCCGTAGGCGTCGGCGACGATCAGGCCGGTGTCCTGCGGAAAGATCTCGCACGGCAGGTCCTGCGTGAAGGCAAAGAACAGGCGGTCGCAATGGGCGCGGTATTCGTGCCATTTCTGGTCGGCACGCAGGTCCTCCACCGACGATTTGATCTCGACGATCCAGATCTCGCCGCGCTCGTTCAGCGCCACGAGATCAGCGCGCCGGCCCGAGGGTAGCGGCAATTCGCTGATGCAGGAGAAGCCGAGCGACCGTAACAGGCGCGAGGTGCCGCGCGCGATCGCGAGCGCCGTCTCGGACTGGCGGCGGTCGGGCGGCGGAACGAGGGAGAGGTTGCGGGCGGTGCTGTCCATGGCGGGGAAGATAGCCGATTCCGTCCCGCCCGTCATTCCGGGGCGCGCGCAGCGCGAACCCGGAATCCATAACCACGAAAAGTAGTTGTCGGGACGAGCAAGTGACTCCGAGTCATCACGAAACTGCTCCCTGTGGCTATGGGTCCCGGGCTCGCGCTGCGCGCGCCCCGGGACGACAGCGGAGTGCGGAACCGCTCTGGCCCTTAACACTTATCACGCAGCCGCCGCACCTCGGCGGAACCCCGAGGCGGCGCGCGCATGATCGACGATCTCTGGTACAAGAACGGCGTGATCTACTGCCTGTCGGTCGGCTCCTACATGGACGCCAACGGCGACGGCATCGGCGATTTCAAGGGCCTGCTCCGCAGGCTCGACTATCTGCATGGGCTCGGCATCACCACGATCTGGCTGATGCCGTTCCAGACCTCGCCGGGCCGCGACGACGGTTACGACATCGCCGATTATTACAGCGTCGATCCCCGCTACGGAACGCTCGGCGATTTCGTCGAATTCACCCATGGCTGCAAGCAGCGCGGCATCCGCATCATCATCGACCTCGTCGTCAACCACACGTCGGACCAGCATCAATGGTTCAAGCAGGCGCGGCGCGACAGGGATTCGCCCTATCGCGACTGGTATGTGTGGTCCGACACCAAGCCGGCCGGAGCCAACAAGGGCATGGTGTTTCCCGGCGTGCAGAAATCGACCTGGACGCGCGACAAGGAAGCCGGCGCGTACTACTTCCACCGCTTCTACGATTTCCAGCCCGATCTCAACACCTCCAACCCGCATGTGCAGGCCGAGATCCTCAAGATCATGGGCTTCTGGATCCAGCTCGGCGTCTCCGGCTTCCGCATGGACGCGGTGCCCTTCGTGATCGCGACCAAGGGCGCCAAGGTGAAGAAGCCGGTCGAGCAATACGACATGCTGCGCGCGTTCCGCGAATTCCTGCAATGGCGGCAGGGCGACGCCATCATCCTCGCCGAGGCCAACGTGCCGCCGAAGACGGACATGGAATATTTCGGCCACGACGCCGACCGCATGCACATGATGTTCAACTTCCACGTCAACCAGCACCTGTTCTATGCGCTGGCCTCGGCCGATTCGCGGCCGCTGGCGAAAGCACTGAAGGCGACCAAGCCGCGGCCGGCCACGGCGCAATGGGGCCTGTTCCTGCGCAATCACGACGAGCTCGATCTGGGGCGCCTGACCCAGGCGCAGCGCGACACGGTATTCAAGGCCTTCGGTCCCGACAAGGACATGCAGCTCTACGACCGCGGGATCCGCCGCCGTCTCGCGCCGATGCTGGGCGGGGACCGCCGGCGGCCTCGAGCTCGCCTACAGCCTGATGTGCACGCTGCCGGGAACGCCCGTGATCCGCTATGGCGACGAGATCGCGATGGGCGACGATCTCTCGCTCCCGAGCGCAATTGCGCGCGCACGCCGATGCAATGGTCGACCGAGCCGCATGGCGGCTTCACCAAGAGCGACAGGCCGGCCTGCCCTGTCATCGACAAGGGGCCGTACGGCTATCCGCATGTCAACGTCGCCAAACAGCGGCGCGACCCCAATTCCATGCTGAACTGGACCGAGCGCATCGTCCGCATGCGCAAGGAGGTCCCGGAGGTCGGCTGGGGCGATTTCGCCGTCATCCCGACGCGCGATCCCGCCGTGTTCATCATGCGCTACGACTGGCGCAACAATTCGGTGCTGTTCGTGCACAATCTCGACGAGAAGCCGCGCGAGATCGCGTTCTCGGCCGGGCTGCCGGGCGAGGCCGGCGCGCACCTGATCAACCTGCTCGCCGAGGACCACAGCCACGCCGACAAGCGCGGCCAGCACCGCGTGGTGCTGGAGCCCTATGGCTATCGCTGGTACCGCGTCGGCGGGCTGGATTATTTGTTGAAGCGGAGTGATATCGACGGCGATAAGGCGCGGGGCAAAAAGCATCCGGGGTGATATGTCGACACCCTCCGCCGTCGTCCCGCGAACGCGGGGACCCATAACCACAGGGAGAAGTGTGGGGCGCGCTGGTCACTCCAAGTCTTCGCCAAACCACTTCCTGTGGCTATGGGTCCCGGATCTACGCTTCGCTGCGCTTGTCCGGGACGACAGCTAGGGTGGGGTGACCACCACCCCTTCATTGCCACGCAGATCCAGCACGCCCTCGATCCGCTCACTCTCGCGATCCAGGAACGTCGACAGCAGGATGGTGCTGCCGAACTTGATCGCACTCGTCGTCACCGCGATCGGGTCGGCACCGAGATTGAGGGCCACGATCACCGCCTTGCCCGCGGCCTCGCGGCGATAGATCAGCAGATCGCCTTGCGCGGCGATCGGATCATAGTCGCCCGCGACCAGCGGCGGGCAAGTCTGCCGCAGGCCGATCAGGCGCTTATAGAGGTTGAGGATCGAGTGCGCATCGGCTTCGAGAGTGACGACATTGTCACGCACATGGTGCTCGGGCAGCGGCAGCCATGGCCGCACGGCGGAGAAGCCGGCGAATTCGGACGCGTCCCATTGCATCGGCGTACGGCAGCCGTCGCGGCCGACACCGATGCCGGGCACGTTCTTCTCGAAGGGATCGCGGACATCCTCCGGCGCGATCGCCACCTGGTGCATCCCGATCTCGTCGCCGTAATAGAGCGTCGGCGTGCCGCGTAGCGTCAGCAGCAACATCGCGGCGACGCGCGCCTGCTCCGTGCCGACGCGGCTCGCAACCCGCGGACGATCGTGATTGCCCAGCACCCAGTTCGGCCAGGCGCCGCGCGGCAGCGCCTTCTCGTAATCCTCGATGATCTTCTCGATCGAGCGCGCGCTCCAGAACGTCGAGAGCAGCGCGAAATTGAACGGCATCTGCGCGCCGGTGAGGTCGTTGCCGTAATAGGCCATCAGCCGGTGCAGCGGCAGATAGATCTCGCCGATCAGAACGCGCGCGCGATACGCATCGGTGACGCGGCGCATTTCGGCGATGACATCGTGCACTTCCGGCTGGTCGGTGGAATATTGCGTCAGGATCTTCTCGTTGGGCGGCCGACCCTCGACGTAATGCGGATTCGGGGGATTGTCGCGGAATGCGGCGTCCTTCACGAGGTGCCAGATCACGTCGACGCGAAAGCCGTCGACGCCCTTCTCCAGCCAGAACCGCATCACGTCGTAGATCGCGTTGCGGACGTCCGGATTGCGCCAG
This sequence comes from Bradyrhizobium dasycarpum, assembly GCF_042019905.1. Taxonomy (NCBI): domain Bacteria; kingdom Pseudomonadati; phylum Pseudomonadota; class Alphaproteobacteria; order Hyphomicrobiales; family Nitrobacteraceae; genus Bradyrhizobium; species Bradyrhizobium dasycarpum. The sequence continues at coordinate 5,207,989 of NZ_CP169574.1, read as the reverse complement.
TTCAGGTCCGGCTGCTGGGCGAGGAAGGCGTGGTAGTAATATTGGCCCGTGGCCTCATCGAACTGCCATGCGCTGCCGCCAAACTCGGACAGCCAATTGTTCGGCACGCCGCCGTCATGGGCGGGATCGCGCCAGATGTACCAGTCGCGCTTGGGATTGTCGCGCGAGGCGCGGCTCTCGACGAACCAGGGATGCTGGTCGGAGGTATGGTTCGGCACGAGATCGAGGATCAGCTTCAGGCCGTTGTCGTGGACTGCCGCGATCAGCGCATCGAAATCGGCCATCGTGCCGAACAGCGGCTCGATGCCGGTATAGTCCGAGATATCGTAGCCGAAATCGGCCATGGGCGACGGGAAGATCGGCGACAGCCAGATCGCGTCGACACCGAGCGATTTGACGTAAGGCAGCCGCCGCAAAATGCCGGCGAGATCGCCGACGCCGTCGCCGTTCGAATCCTGAAACGAGCGCGGGTAGATCTGATAGAAGATGCCGTCGCGCCACCAATTCTCGTTGTCGTGAGCCATTCCGGAAGACCACCCAAAATCTGCCTCTCGCGCGGGAGAACGCGACAACACCGTCCGGGTTCAAATTGGCAGGCCAATTGGGACGGCCGTATGACTATTGTTCCGGGGTTAGATCCGAATCTTTTTGCTTGGCGGCCTGGCAAAAATCGGCATTGTGGCGCCATGACCGAGCAAAATGACACGGCAGCCAAAGCCGGCGCGATCATCGTCCCCGTGACGCTGTTCGAGCAGAACTGCACCATTATCTGGAGTGAGCCGTCCAAGAAGGCCGTGGTGATCGATCCCGGCGGGGACGTGCCGAAGATCCTGGACGCGATCAAGCAGACCGGCGTCACCGTGGAGAAGATCTGGCTGACCCACGGCCATATCGATCACGTCGGCGGCGCAGCCGATTTGCGCGACGCGCTGAAGGTGCCGATCGAGGGCCCGCATGAAGCGGACAAATTCCTGCTCGACAACGTGGTCGAAAGCGGCGCGCGCTTCGGCATGACCGGCGTGCGCAACTTCGCGCCCGACCGCTGGCTCAACGAGGGCGACACCGTGTCGATCGGCGATCTCGAGTTCGACATTTTGCATTGCCCCGGCCACTCGCCGGGCAGCGTGGTGTTCTTCAACAAGGAGCTGCGCTTCGCCCATGTCGGCGACGTCCTGTTCGCGGGCTCGGTCGGGCGCACCGATTTGCCCGGCGGCAGTCACGCGACCCTGATCGATTCGATCATGACGAAGCTGCTGCCGCTCGGCGACGACGTCGGCTTCATCTGCGGCCACGGCGCCGGCCTCGAGCATCGGCCAGGAGCGGATGACCAATCCGTTCATTACCGGAGAGATGTGAGGGTTGCGGCACACTCCCCGTCATTCCGGGGCGCGCAGTAGCGCGAGCCCGGGACGACCCGGGGGCTACTTCATCAATCCCGCGGCGGTCAGCGCGCGCGTGATGATCTGGCTGAGATCGAAGCCGCGGGCCTGCGCGCGCTTCGGCTCGGCCGGCTGTTCGGCGACCGCAGCGCGGATCGAGCGGGCGAGATGCGGCGCGGGCGAGAGCGCGGGCTTGGTTGAAGGCTTGGCGTCCGCAGGCTTGACGTCCGCGATCCAGGCGGTGAGGCCGAAGAACTTCGCGATGTGGTAGGACGAGGAAATGCCGGCCTCGATCAGGAACGCGCCTTCGGCGCCGTAGCGCTGGTCGTTGTCGGCGAGCCCCAGCGGCGTGCCGTGCGCCATGTCGGTGATGGCGTAACACTCGACCAGCGTCTCGCCGTCCTTGCCCCACCAGGCCTGCCGCGGATGACCGTCGACGACGGTCTCCGCCATCGGCGCGTCCGGCAATCCGTGCAGATCGAGCCATTGCTTGACGATCTCGTTGGCATTGCCGGGATTGACGGTGCGGTCGGCACTGCCGTGCCACACCGAGATTTTCGGCCAGGGGCCGCGATGATCGGAAGCGTTGCGCACGAGATCGCCGAGCTCGCGCGCCGGACGCACCGGGGAATGAAACATGCCCTCGAGCGCCTCGCGCAGATTCGAGGCGATGCCATAGGGCAGTCCCGCAATAACCGCGCCGGCGGCGAAGACCTCCGGATAGGTCGCGAGCATCACCGAGGTCATGCCGCCGCCGGCGGACAGGCCGGTGATGAAAACGCGCGCGGGATCGATGCGATGTGCCCCGACCATGTGCGCGATCATCTCGCGGATTGAGTGCGCCTCGCCGCTGCCTCGCGCCGTGTCTTCCGGGTTGAACCAGTTGAAGCAGGTATTGCCGTTGTTGATGCGCTGCTGCTCGGGCATCAGAAGTGCGAAGCCATAGTGCTGGGCCAGCGTCGACCAGCCGGCGCCAAGATCGTAAGCCGCTGCGGTCTGCCCGCAGCCATGCAGCACGACGACCAGCGCGCGCGGCTTCTGCAATCGCGCCGGCACGAAGGCGAACATGCGCAAGGCGCCGGGATTGCCGCCGAAGCCGGTGACCTCCTGCAATGGACTTGACGCATCCGCGCTGCGACCGAAATCGGCAAAGCGCAGACCGTCCAGCCTCGGCAGACGTCTCAACAGATCGATATTCTTGGCGAGCGACACGGCAACTTCCTGGTGGGCGACGTTCAACGTTCAGCCCAACCAGATAGTTGCTGCATTGCAAAATAAAAAGACCGTGGGCTGTCAATTCACCGGAACCACCGAATTGCTGCGGAAATCGGCACGCATTAACCGCATTGCCACAACTTCATGCCGATGCGCGGCGCAGCCACGCCAGAAATGCGGCGCAAATCATGATTAATGTGACAAACAGTCCGAGCGAGGCCAGAAATCCTGCGCGCACTGATTGCAAGGCTTCGATCGCGAAGAACACCGCGCCGATTGCGGCCACACCGGCCGCATTTCCGATCTGCGCAATGGTGCCGTAGATGCCGGAGGCCGAGCCTGCGGCGACAGGTTTCACGGTCGAGAGCACCACGCCGGAGAGCGGTGCCATCACCAATCCCTGACCGTAGCCGAAGATGATCATGGTGAGCGCGAGCAGGAGCGGCGACGCCGCATCGACAACACCTGCGACCAGCGCGATGGCAGCGAGGCCAGCGACCTGGATCGCGCAGCCTTCGATCAACACCTTGCTGCCGCGATGCCGCGCCCGCGCGGCGCTGTGGCGCGACGCCACGACGAAGGCCAAAGCGAGCGGAAGGAAGGCCATGCCGGCGGTGCGCGGCGGGATATCGAGGCCGCGCTGCATGAACAGCGTCATGACCAGATAAAAGGAGAGGTTGGCAAGGAAGAAGAAGAAGGCGGCACCGAGTCCGCGCAGGAAGGCGGCGTCGGACAGTAGCGCGAGATCGATCAACGGCATGCCGCCGGCGCGGGCGACCGCATGCTCCAGCTTCAGGAAGCCGGCGAGGATGACGCCGCCGACCGCCATCACGGCCCACAGCCAGGGGGCCCAGCCGACATCGTGACCGAACAGCAGCGGGCCGATCAGACACAGCAGCCCTGCGAACAGGACCACGCTGCCTTTGATATCGACCCTCGTCCCCGGACGCTGCGGCGCCGACGGCATGATGCGCCAGGCGGCGGCCGCAATGGCGAGGCCGCCGGGCACGTTGACGAAGAACACCGACCGCCAGCCGGTGCCGGCAAGATCGACCGTGAGCAAGAGACCGCCGAGCAGGAAGCCGGCCGCGCCGGCCAGCCCGAGCACGATGCCGTAGACGGCGAAGGCGCGGCTGCGGGATTCGTCCGTGAACAACAGATGCAGCGTCGCCAGCACCTGGGGCACCATCAGCGCCGCGGTCGCGCCTTGCGCCAGCCGGGCGATGATCAGCTCAGCGCCGGATTGCGCGAGACCGCACCACAGCGACGTCAGGGTAAAGCCGAGCACACCGGCGAGAAAGACGCTTTTGGTGCCGAGGATGTCGCCGAGCCGGCCGCCGGTGACGACCAGCGTGGCATAGGCGATCAGATAGATCGCGATCACGGATTCGATCTGGGCCGGCGTCGCCTGCAGCTCGATCGCGATGGTGGGAATGGCGACGTTCACGATGAAGGCATCGACGCCGAACATGAACTGGGCGGCCACGACGATCGCCAAGACCGACCAGCGGCGGGTCGAATCGATTGGCTTCGTGACGATCTGATGCATCGGTGCGGGTCCCTGGACGGTCGTTGCCCGATGATTGCAGCCCGCATGGAAAGCCGCGATTACCTCGCAGGTAAGGTTCGCGTGCGCTCCGCCTCTGCCCGCAAGCAGGGAAGAAGAAGCAACCCGTTTCGCTTGACCGCATGCCTGCATTCCGCAGCACGGGACATGGCGCGATTGCGTTTGCCCCCTCGGGCACGTAGCCTTGCCGCATCAACAAACAGAAAATCAAAGCCGGAGAAACGCCATGGCGCGCCTCAAGTTCGGAGCCTTTCTTGCCCCGCATCACCCGATCGGGGAGCATCCGATGCTCCAGTTCCGGCGCGACCTCGATCTGGTCGAGCAGCTCGACGCGCTCGGTTACGACGAGTTCTGGTGCGGCGAGCACCATTCATCCGGCTGGGAGATGATCGCCTCGCCCGAGATGTTCCTGGCCGCGGCCGGCGAGCGCACCAAGCGGATCAAGCTCGGCACCGGCGTGGTGTCGCTGCCCTATCATCATCCCTACAACGTCGCCCAGCGCATGGTGCAGCTCGACCACATGACCGGCGGCCGCGCCATCTTCGGCTCCGGCCCCGGCGCGCTCGCCTCCGACGCCCATACGCTCGGCATCGACCCGATGACGCAGCGCGACCGCCAGGACGAGGCCATCGGCATCATCCGCCGGCTGTTCAACGGCGAGCGCGTCACCGCCAAGAGTGACTGGTTCACCATGAACGACGCCGCGCTGCAGATCCTGCCGTTGCAGGAGGAGATGCCGTTCGTGGTGGCCTCACAGATCTCACCTTCGGGCATGACGCTGGCCGGCAAATACGGCATCGGCATCATCTCGCTGGGATCGATGACGACGCAGGGCCTGATGTCGCTGCAGCAGCAATGGCAGTTCGCCGAGGATGCCGCCAAGAAGCACGGCACCAAGGTGAACCGTGCCGACTGGCGCGTGCTCCTGACCTTCCACATCGCCGAGACCCGCGAGCAGGCGCGCAAGGAGGCCGGCGCCGGGCTGATGCGCTGGCACAACGAATATAATGTCGGCACGCTGCAGCGGCCGGGCCTCACCGCGTTCTCCTCGCCCGACGAGGCCGTGGACAAGACCGCTTTCGTCGAGGGCGCGGCCTCGACCATCGGCACGCCCGACGATCTCGTCAAGACTATCAAGAACGTGATGCAGGTGTCGGGCGGCGTCGGCGCCATCATCGGCTTCGTGCACGACTGGGCCAATCCGGAAGCGACGCGCCGGAGCTGGGACATGGTGGCGCGCTACGTCGTGCCGGAGATAAACGGCTATATCGACGGCCTGCGCAGGTCGCAAAAATTCGTGATCGAGAACCGCGCGATCTTCGAGCGCGCGGGCCAGGCGGTGATGGCCAAGATCATGGAGAACGAAAAGGCCGCCGAGGCGCTCAAGGTGACCGGCCCGGGCCGTGTCGCCATCCCCGCGGTCAACGCCCCGGATCTGCAGAAGGAGGCGGCGAAGCGGTAGTATGACGATCTCGTGCGCTAGACAACCGCAGCCTATCACGGCCGGATCGTGCTATGGTCGCGGAGCTTGGCTTAACCGGAGCAATCGTCATGTCGATGCAGAATGTGGCCGCAGCGGCGCCCGACTACACCGCGCCCAAGCGCAACGCCCTGACGCACATTCCAGGCGATGAAGGCTGGCCGATTATCGGCAAGACCCTCCAGGTGCTGGCCGACCCCAAAGGCCATGTCGAGGTGAATGGCGTCAAATACGGCCCGGTCTACCGTACCCATGTTTTCGGCGAGACCAATGTCGTGCTGCTCGGGCCTGAGGCCAACGAGCTCGTGATGTTCGACCAGCAGAAGCTGTTCTCCTCGACCCACGGCTGGAACAAGGTGCTCGGCCTGCTGTTTCCGCGCGGATTGATGCTGCTCGATTTCGACGAGCACCGGCTGCACCGCAAGACGCTGTCGGTCGCCTTCAAGTCCGGCCCGATGAAATCCTACCTCGCCGATCTCGACCGCGGCATCGCCGCGCGGGTCGCGCGGTGGAAGGCCAAGCCTGGCGAGATGCAGCTCTACCCGGCCATGAAGCAGCTCACGCTCGATCTCGCCGCGGCCTCGTTCCTCGGCGCCGACCTCGGGCCGGAGGTCGACGAGATCAACCGCGCCTTCGTTGACATGGTCGCGGCTGCCGTCGCCCCGATCCGCCGCCCCCTGCCCGGCACGCAGATGGCGCGCGGCGTCAAGGGGCGTAAGCGCATCGTCGCCTATTTCCGCGAACAGATTCCGCTGCGACGCGGCAATCACGGCGGCGACGATCTGTTCTCGCAGCTCTGCCGCGCCACCCACGACGACGGCGCGCTGCTGTCGGAGCAGGACATCATCGACCATATGAGCTTCCTGATGATGGCGGCACACGACACGCTGACCTCGTCGCTGACCTCCTTCGTCGGCGAGCTCGCCGCCAACCCGGACTGGCAGGACAGGCTGCGTGCGGAAGTTCTCGCGCTCGGACTGGCGCCGGGCGCACCCAGCAGTTTCGACGACCTCGAGGAAGATGCCGCTGTCGGAGATGGCGTTCAAGGAAGCACTGCGGATCAAGCCGCCGGTGCCCTCGATGCCGCGGCGGGCGATGCGCGATTTCACCTTCAAGGGTTTTACGATCCCCGCCGGCACTGCGGTCGGCGTCAATCCGCTCTATACCCACCACATGAAGGAGATCTGGCCGGAGCCGGACCGCTTCGATCCCATGCGCTTCACCGAGGAGGCCCAGCGCGGACGCCACCGCTTCGCATGGGTCCCGTTCGGCGGCGGCGCGCATATGTGCCTCGGCCTACACTTCGCCTATATGCAGGCGAAGTGCTTCGCGCGGCACTTTTTGCAGAACATCGAGGTGTCGCTGGAAGAGGGCTACAAGCCGGACTGGCAGATGTGGCCGATCCCCAAGCCGCGCGACGGCTTGCGGGTGCGGGTGAAGGCGATCTAGCGTCCACTCTCGTGTCCCGGATGCGCGCAGCGCGAGCCGGGACCCAGAATCTTGCGACACATTCAGCTTGGAGAGATGGGCCCCGGCTCTGCAGCGCATCGCTGGAGGAGCGCTGCGCTGCGTCCGGGGCACGAGACCTGCCGCGATCGCAGGCCTCGTAGGGTGGGCAAAGGCGCGGCGCGCCGTGCCCACGTTTCGTCGCGACAAGAATTCGTGGGTACGCTTCGCTTTGCCCCCTACGGCACTACATCGTCATTCCGGGGCGATGCCCAAGCATCGAACTACGGTGCGCAATTGCGCACCTGAGAATCTCGAGATTCCGGGTTCGCACTTCGTGCGCCCCGGAATGACAGAACGATACCTGCTTCTACGCCCCCTGATCGAACGCCTTGCGCAAGGCCACATAGCCCTGCTGCTGCTGGCTCCAGTTGCGGCCGCCGGTCATGGCGCCGTCGACGACGAGATCGTGGCCGTTGATGAAGCTGGATTCGTCGCTGGCCAGGAATACCGCCGCGTGTGCGATGTCGTCAGGCAGGCCGGCGCGCGGGATCGGCTGCGCGGTCTTGTAAACCTCGCGCATCACCGCCGGGGTCTTCTCCGCGGCATCGGTCGAGAGCCCCAGCGCCTTGCCGAAGATGCCGGTCGCGATCGCGCCGGGCGAGATCGAGTTGACCCGCACGTTGGATTCGCCGAGCTCCATCGCCACGCATTTGGTGAGATGGATCACCGCCGCCTTGGCGGCGCTATAGACCATCGAGGACGAGAACCCGGCGAGACGGCCGGCGATGCTGCCATTGTTGATGATGCTGCCTGACCCCTGCTTCCTCATGACAGGTGCGGCGTGCTTCATGCCGAGCATGACGCTACGCACCAGCGTCGCCATCGCCGCATCGAAGCGCTCGACCTCGAGGCCCTCGATGCCGCCGGTCTGTGCCGGGCCGCCCGCATTGTTGAACAGGCAGTCGAGCCGGCCGAACTTGTCCAGCGCGAGCGCGATCAGGGCCTGCATCTGCGCTTCGACCGTCACGTCGGTCTGGCGGAAGACGCAGTTGGCCCCGAGCTGCTTCGCCAGCGCCTCGCCTTCCGGTACACGCCGGCCCGCGATCACAATTTTGGCACCTTCGGCAATGAAGACTTCCGCAGTGCGCAATCCGATCCCGCTCGTCGCTCCCGTAATCACCGCAACCTTGCCGTCCAGCCTGCCCATGGAATGTTCCTGTTTTCAAACGATTTGACGCCAAACGGCGAGACCCGGCCGCCGCCATGGCCGGAGCCGCTACTATTCCTGCCCGCTTCCGCCGAGGCAAGCTATGCTTGTGCGCGCGGCATGCGTAACATCCCGATGGGTCGCGCGCTTTTCGAATGCCGATTGCAACTGGGCCGCGCATGGGGAAGCTGATCGACGAGTTCCGCAATGGCTGGCAGGGCACGGCGCCACCGTCGCTCGGTCTCAGCATCTCCTTTGCGGTTCTCTGCCTGTTGGCCGCGACCCTGGTGCGCTGGGGACTCGCCCATGTGCGTCCCGACGTCTACTTCACGCCCTACTTTCCGGCCGTGTTCTTTGCCGCCGCGTTCGGAGGCTTCCGGATCGGGATCGTGACCGCGCTGGTCGGCGGTGTGCTCGGCGTCGTCGTGAATTTCGGCGATGCCTTTGCCGATCGCGCGCGGTTTGCCCTGCTGGCGCTCTATTGGGCGGTCTGCGCGCTCACCATCTGGGGCGTCGAACACTATCGCACCATGCTGGCGGAACAGCGCCGGATCTCCAGGCGCCTGATCGAGGAAGAAGAGTATCGCAAGCTGCTGGTCGACGAGCTCCAGCACCGGTTGAAGAACAAGCTGTCGACGGTTCACGCCGTGCTGCACCAGGTGCTGCATGACCAGCCGCAGGTCTGGGCCCGGGTCGATCCGCGGCTGCGCTCGCTCGCTGCGACCGACGATCTGATCTCGCGGATCGACAAGGCCGGCTGCGACATCCGTGATCTCCTGATCTCGGAGCTCGGGCCTTACGGCCATGTCCGCTTCACCCTCAATGGCGAACGACTGTTCCTGCCGCCGAGGCTCGCAGTCACGTTGTCATTGATGTTTCACGAGCTCGCCACCAACGCCGGCAAATATGGTGCGTTCTCCGCACCGCGCGGCCTGTTGCAGGTGTCGTGGACCGTCAGCGACGACCGCCTGACCATCACCTGGGACGAAACCGAGGGGCCGAGCGTGGACAAGGTCTCCGAGCCCGGCTTCGGCACCAAGCTGCTGAAATCGGCCCTGTCGGCCTTCGACGGCAGGACCGAGATCTCTTACCTGAAGACCGGGCTGCATTGCATCATGCAGTGCCGAATTCCGCAAAGCGAATAGCAGCGCGCGCCAAGCGAAAGCGCACCCGCGCCCTTCGCCTGTGCTTTCGCAGGCGCCGTTGACGCTCTGTTAATGACGATTGTCAGCGCACCCCGCAACGCCGCAAGTTTCCGCCAAAACAGACCCGTATTTCTCCGGACCCCTTAACCAAACTTAAGAGGGAACCGCGCAAGATGCGGCCATTGCAAAGCGCGCTGAAACAACAAGATTCATGACATCTATGAACGACAACGAATATTCCGGCGCGACTGAAGCCGAGCTCGGTTTTCTCAAGGAAATCGTTAGAATGCTGCCGGCCGGCCTGACCGTGCAGGATGCGCATGGCGAGCTGCTGCTGGTCAACGACGCCGCGGCCGCGCAGCTCGGCATCGACGGCAGCCGTCCTTCACCCGACCTGACACCGCGCCGCGAGGCCTGTCGCCGCGCCCTGAACGCCGGCCAGGCCGTCGTCATGGAGGAAGCGCTGCACGGCGGCGCCGCACGCCAGGTGCTGCTCACGACCCATCGTCCGGTTCGGCTCGCCGGACGCGAGCTCCTGATCTCGGCATCCTCCGACATCACCGAGCAGAAGAATTTCGAGGACCAGCTGTTCCGCTCGGCCTATTTCGACGAGCTGACCGGATTGCCCTCGCGGCGTGTTATCGAACATCGCGCCAACAGCCTGCTTGCGGAGAACGGCGGCGGCGGGCGTTTCGCGCTCGCCTTCCTCGACGTCGACAATTTCAAGCACATCAACGACTATTACGGCCACGCCGTCGGCGACGCGCTGCTGGTCGAATTGTCGAAGCGGCTCGGACGGGACCTGCGCGATTCCGACATGCTGTCGCGCATCTCCGGCGACGAATTCCTGCTGCTGCTGTCGCCGATCCAAAGTGTGGAGGAGGTGGCCGAATTCATACAATCGACGCTGGAGCGGCTGACGGCGCCGTTCTTCATCGACAATTCGGAAGTCTTCGCCTCCACCTCCGTCGGCATCAGCCTCTATCCCGATCACGGAAACAGCTTCGAGGCGCTGCGCCAGAACGCCGACATCGCGATGTACCGCGTCAAGAACGACGGCAAGGGATCGGCGGCCTTCTTCGACTCCAGCATGGAGCGCGAGGCATTGGCGCGGATGAAGATCGAGCAATCGCTGCGACTGGCCATCCTCGAGAAGCGCTTCTGCTGCGCTTTCCAGTCCAAGGTCGACATCCGCACGCAGGCCGTGAAGGGCATCGAGGCCCTGGTACGCCTGCGCGACGACGAGGGCGTGATCCAGGCGCCCGGCTCGTTCATCAATCTCGCCGGCGAGCTCGGCCTGATCGACGAGCTGACCCACCTCGTGCTCGCCGAGATCGTCAAGTCGATCGACGCGATCAACGCGACGTTCGGCGCCGACGCGACCATCAGCATCAACGTCGCCGCCAAGCAGGCCGGCAACCCCGAGTTCATGCGCAGCTTTGCGCGGGCGCTGGAGGAGACCGGCTTCCCGCAGCGCTTCATGATCGAGGTGACCGAAGACGCCTTCGTCGCCAAGAATCATTTCCAGGCCGAGGTCCTGCCGATGTTCCGCAAGCTCGGCGTCGGCATCTCGATCGACGATTTCGGCACCGGTTATTCCTCGCTTTCGGCGCTCGCCGACATCACCGCGGACGAGATCAAGATCGACCGCTCCTTCATCACCGACATTCACAAGCGCCCGCGCAGCCAGGGCATCCTGCGCGCGATCGAATCCTTGAGCGAAGCGCTCGGCATGACCGTGATCGCCGAGGGCCTCGAATCCTACGAGGAGCTCGCCTATCTCCAGGCCGCGACCAAGATCCGCTACGCGCAGGGCTATTACTTCTCGCGGCCGATCTTCCTCGAGGAGCTGAAGCTCGCAACCCCGCTCTCCAGTGAGGCGCGGGCCAACGTCGCGAGCCGCCCGCACCAGCAGAACCGCCAGGGCTATTCGCGGGCGAGCGGATATCGACGATAGGGCGAGAGCGTCGCCGCATGCTCCGCTGTCGTCCGGGCTCGCTTCGCGCCCGGGACGACAGCAATTGCTGAGCTGGCTACAGCGCCACCCATTTTCCCCTTTGAAATCACTGGCCTTTTGCTAATACACAGGCGGACTTCCCGTGGGATTTGTCATGTCCGCTTCCGGCTCGATCCGCGACCCTGCCTATCTCCGTGCGCGCGCGATGGAGACGCTGTTCGAACGGCTGGAAAAGCTTTGCGAGGGCGCCATCGCGATCGACCACGACGGGTGCGTCGTCTACGTCAATGAAAAATATCTCGCAGCGCTCGGCCTCGGGCGCACCAGCGAGGCGATCGGCCGGCCGATCGAGGAGATCATCCCCAACAGCATGATGCGGAAGGTGGCCGAGACCGGGGAGCCGATCCTGCTCGACATCATGGAGCTCGGCGGCGAGCAGCTGGTCGTCACGCGGATGCCGATCGAGGACGAGAACGGGGCGGTGATCGGCGCGATCGGCTTCGTGCTCTATGACCACCTCGAAAGCCTGAAGCCGCTGCTCGCCCGCGTCGCCCAGCTCGAAAGCGATCTTCGCCTGGCGCGGCGGCAATTGTCGAACGCGCGCGCGGCGCGCTTCACCTTCGCCGACTTCGTCGGCACCACGGCCGGGATCGCGCAGGCCAAGGCGCTGGCAGGCCGCGCCGCGCGGCAGAGCGTCACCGTGCTCCTCACCGGCGAGACCGGGACGGGCAAGGAGATGCTGGCCCAGGCGATCCACAATGCCTCCTCGCGCGCAGACAAGCCGTTCGTCAGCGTCAATGTCGCCGCGATCCCGGAGACGCTGATCGAATCGGAATTCTTCGGCACCGCGCCGGGCGCCTATACCGGCGCCGATCGCAGGGGGCGCGAAGGCAAGTTCCGGGTTGCCGACGGCGGCACGCTGTTTCTCGACGAGATCGGCGAGATGCCGCTGCAATTGCAGGCCAAGCTGCTGCGCGTGCTGCAGGAGCGCGAGATCGAGCCGCTCGGCTCGGACAAGATCTCCAGGATCGACGTGCGCGTGGTCGCGGCCACCAATGTGGATTTGCGCAAGCGCGTCAGCGACGGTGCGTTCCGGCCCGATCTGTATTATCGGCTCAACGTGCTCTCGATCGACCTGCCGCCGCTGCGCCAATGCCTCGACGATCTCCCGGATATCTGCGCCAGGCTGCTCGAGGACATCAGCGCCTCCGGCGACTACGTCAAGGCGAAGATCACGCCGAGCGCGCTCGCCGCACTCGCACGCTACGACTGGCCCGGCAACGTCCGCGAGCTCCGCAACATCCTGGAGCGCGCGCTGATCCTCAGCGATTCCGGCCGGCTGACCGGCGAGGACGTCGCGCGCATACTTCCCGTCGGCACCGAGGTCAGGCCCGCGCCATCCGAGCGACCGGCCGGCCTCGTCGTGCCCTATGCCGAAGCCGAGGCGGAGTTCGAGAAGCACACGCTCGAACAGGCGCTCGCCGCCAGCAACGGCCAGATCTCCGAGGCCGCCAGGATGCTGCGGATCTCGCGCGCGACTTTCTACAAGAAGCTCGCCAAGTTCGGCCTCGCCTCGGGGCAGGCCTCCGTCTGAGTTTCGAGACACGGACCTGTCCGGAGTCTCGGATTCCTGACACGGTGCCCGGCTACTCTCCGGCTCAAACCGTGCCGCAATTGCCTGGATTCGGCAGCCTTTCACCAGCCAAAGGGATAATGGCGCAAACCTTGCTCGTTGCTGCCCGCTGTCGCGGGAGCTAGCTGTTCCAGGGCCGGTCCCTGCGATAGAATTAACTCAAAACAATATCGGCATGCGGTCGAAGGATCGGGAGGACCACCGTGAGCCATCATCCAGCTCTGCCCTATTTGCGCAATTCCGAGAAAGGCAAGGTCGTCACGGCGGCCGAAGCGGTCATGCTGATCCGCGACGGCGACACGGTGGCGACCGGCGGCTTCGTCGGCATCGGCTTTGCCGAGGAGATCGCGATCGCGCTGGAGGAGCTCTATCTCTCCAACGAGGGCGATGCGCCCTATACGCAAGGCAAGCCGCGCAATCTGACGCTGGTCTATGCGGCGGGCCAGGGCGACGGCAAGCTGCGCGGCCTCAACCATTTCGCGCATGAGGGCCTGGTCCGGCGCGTGATCGGGGGCCATTGGGGGCTTGCGCCGAAATTGCAGCAGCTCGCGGTCGCGGGCCAGATCGAGGCCTACAACCTGCCGCAGGGCGTCATCACGCATCTGTTCCGCGACATCGCCGCGCACCGGCCCGGCCACATCACCCGCGTCGGCATGGGCACGTTCGTCGACCCCCGGCAGGGCGGAGGCAAGCTGAACGCGCGCACCACCGAGGATCTGGTGGAGCTGATCACGCTGCGCGGCGAGGAATGCCTGCTCTACAAGACCTTTCCGATCAACGTCGGCATCATCCGCGCCACCACCGGCGATCCCGACGGCAACCTCACGATGGAGAAGGAGGCGCTGACGCTGGAAGCGCTCCCCATTGCCATGGCGGCGCATAATTCCGGCGGCATCGTCATTGCCCAGGTCGAACGGGTGGCGGAGGCCGGCAGCCTCAATCCGCGCCAGGTCAAGATCCCCGGGATCCTGGTCGACTGCGTCGTGGTGGCAAGGCCGGAGAATCACTGGCAGACCTTCGGCACCCAGTACAATCCGGCGTTCTCGAGCGAGATCCGCGTCCGTGCCGCCTCGCTGCCGGTGATGCCGGTCAGCGAGCGCAAGATCATCGCGCGGCGCGCGGCGCTGGAGCTCAAGGCCAACAGCGTCGTCAATCTCGGCATCGGCATGCCCGAGGGGATCGCCTCGATCGCCAACGAGGAGCGGATCATCGACCTCATCACGCTGACGGCGGAGCCCGGCGTGATCGGCGGCATCCCGGCTAGCGGCATCGATTTCGGCGCGGCGATCAACACGCAGGCCGTAATCGACCAGCCCTATCAGTTCGACTTCTACGACGGCGGCGGACTCGATGCCGCCTTCCTCGGGCTCGCCCAGGTCGATCGCGCCGGCAACCTCAACGTCAGCAAGTTCGGGCCGAAGCTCGCGGGCGCCGGCGGCTTCATCAACATCAGCCAGAACGCCAAGGAGGTCATCTTCGTCGGCACCTTCGGCGCGGGCAAGCAACGCATTGCGGTGGAGGGCGGGAAGCTCGTCATCGTCGACGAGGCCAAGTCGCGCAAATTCGTAGGCAATGTCGAGCATGTCACTTTCAGCGGCCCGTTCGCCGCAGCTCGCAAGCAGCGCACGTTGTATGTCACCGAGCGCTGCGTGTTCGAGCTCAGGCCCGACGGCGTCGAGCTCACCGAGGTCGCGCCCGGCATCGACCTCGAGCGCGACATTCTGCGCCTGATGGATTTCAAGCCGCTGATCCCGCGCGACCCCGCGCTGATGGACGAGCGCATCTTCCGCGAGGGCATGATGGACCTGCGCGAGCGCCTGCTCACCATTCCGCTCGACCAGCGCTTCACGCTGGACGAGCAGCAAGACCTGTTCTTCGTCAATCTGGAGCGCTATCCGCTGCGCAGCAGAGCCGAGATCGACACCATCGCTGCGATCGTCGAGGCGAGGCTCGCGCCGCTCGGCCGCCGGGTCTACGCCATCGTCAATTATGACAATTTTTCCATCCTGCCGGAGCTGATGGACGATTATTCGGCCATGGTGCGCAGCCTCGTCGACCGCTTCTATTCAGGCGTGTCGCGCTACACTACGTCCGGCTTCCTGCGCATCAAGCTCGGCGAGGCCCTGGAGAAGCGCGGCGTCGCGCCGCATATTTTCGAAAGCGCGGAAGAGGCGCAATCCGACTGGCGCCACGTCGAAGGCGCCGGCACCGCGCGCGCCGTGCAGCAGGCCCAGACATGATGCATGCTCGCGCGGCTGATCCGCGTCGTCGGAAGGTTCAATTGCATTGTTCGTAGCGTTGTGCAAATCGCTGTTGCCAGAAGCTTTACATCAGGAGGGACCATCGTGCGTCGATCACTCATCTTAACAACAACCATTCTCGCGCTCGCCGCGGGCACCGCCGCACGGGCCGACGATCTCAAGATCGGACTGATCTACGGCAAGACCGGCCCGCTCGAGGCCTATGCCAAGCAGACCGAAACCGGCCTGAAGATGGGTTTCGAATACGCCACCAAGGGCAGCATGACGCTCGACGGCCGCAAGATCGTCATCATCACCAAGGACGACCAGGGCAAGCCGGACCTTGCTAAGGCCGCGCTCGCCGAAGCCTATCAGGACGACAAGGTCGATATCGCGATCGGCACGACTTCGTCCGCCGCCGCGCTCGCCATTCTCCCAGTCGCCGAAGAGAACAAGAAGATCCTGATCGTCGAGCCCGCGGTCGCGGACCAGATTACCGGCGAGAAGTGGAATCGCTACATCTTCCGCACCGGGCGCAACTCCTCGCAGGACGCGATCTCCAACGCGGTCGCGATCGGCAAGCAGGGCGTCACCGTCGCAACGCTGGCGCAGGACTACGCGTTCGGCCGCGACGGCGTCGCTGCCTTCAAGGAAGCGCTCGCCAAGACCGGCGCCACGCTTGCCGCCGAAGAATATGCGCCGACATCGACCACCGACTTCACCGCGGTCGGCCAGCGCCTGTTCGACGCGCTGAAGGACAAGCCGGGCCGCAAGGTGATCTGGGTGATCTGGGCCGGCGCCGGCAATCCGCTGGCCAAGCTCCAGGACATGGACCCGAAGCGCTACGGCATCGAGCTCTCCACCGGCGGCAACATCCTGCCGGCGCTCGCGGCCTATAAGGGCCTGCCCGGCATGGAAGGCGCGACCTATTATTTCTACGACATCCCGAAGAACCCGGTGAACGACTGGCTGGTCGCCGAGCACCAGAAGCGCTTCAACGCGCCGCCGGACTTCTTCACCGCGGGCGGCTTCGCCGCAGCGATGTCCGTCGTCGCCGCCGTCACCAAGGCGAAGTCGACCGATACCGAGAAGCTGATCACGGCGATGGAAGGCCTGGAGTTCGACACGCCGAAGGGCAAGATGGTGTTCCGCAAGGAAGACCATCAGGCGCTGCAGAGCATGTATCACTTCAAGGTGAAGGTCGATCCGAACGTCGCCTGGGCCGTGCTCGAGCCGGTGCGCGAGCTGAAGATCGAGGACATGCAAGTTCCGGTCAAGAACAAGCGCTGAGGTCTTCGTCACCTCTCCCGCTTGCGGGAGAGGCCGGGAGAGGGCTCTATCCTCTCAGGGGGTCTCGCCCGCGGACACACCCTCTCCCCAGCCCTCCCCCGCAAGCGGGGGAGGGAGCGCAGCGCGATCGCGGATATATCGCCGTTCCATCATTCGCCGGACTCCAATGTCTCTCACCCTCGAAACCCGCGATCTCACCATCCGCTTCGGCGGTCACGTTGCGGTCAACAACGTCTCGTGCACGTTCCGCCCGGGCGAGCTCACCGCGATCGTCGGGCCGAACGGCGCCGGCAAGACCACTTATTTCAACCTGATCTCGGGCCAGCTGCGCGCTTCGCACGGCAGCATCCTGTTCGACGGCACCGACATCACCCAGCTTTCAGCGCCGCTGCGCACCCGCGCCGGCCTCGGGCGGGCTTTCCAGCTCACCAATCTGTTTCCGAACCTCACCGTGGAAGAGAACGTGCGCCTGGCGGTGCAGGCGGCGAACGGCACCCATTACGACATGCTGCGGCCCTGGATGGTGCGCCGCGACCTGATCGCGCGCGCAGACGGCATCCTCGACCAGGTCGCGCTCGGCAGCCGCCGCGGCGTCGCCGCGACCGCGCTATCGCATGGCGACCAGCGCAAGCTCGAGGTCGCGCTGATGATCGCGCTCGAGCCGAAGGTTTTCATGTTCGACGAGCCGACCGCCGGCATGAGCATCGACGAAGTGCCTGTCGTCCTCAACCTGATCGCGCAGCTCAAGCAGGACAAGAGCAAGATCATCCTCCTGGTCGAGCACAAGATGGACGTGGTGCGCTCGCTCGCCGACCGCATCATCGTGCTGCATAACGGCCAGCTCGTCGCCGACGGCCCGCCGGCCGAAGTGATCGCCTCGCCGATCGTGCAGGAAGCCTATCTCGGCGTCGCGCCCAAAAGCGCTGCAGAGAGTGCCGCATGACCGATTTGCTCAAACTCTCCGGCGTCCATACCCATATCGGCCGCTACCACATCCTCCAGGGCATCGATCTCACCGTCCCGCAAGGACAGGTCACGATGCTGCTCGGCCGCAACGGTGCCGGCAAGACCACGACGCTGCGCACCATCATGGGGCTGTGGCAGGCCTCGAGCGGCGAGATCAGCCTCGGTGGCGAGCGCATCGAGGGCCGCGCCACGCCCGATATCGCGCGGCTCGGCGTCGGCTACGTGCCGGAGAGCATGGCGGTGTTCTCCGATCTCACGGTGAAGGAGAACCTCGTGCTGGCGGCGCGCGACGGCCCGCTCGACGACAGCCGGCTCGACTGGATCTTCGGCTTCTTCCCGGCGCTGCGCCGGTTCTGGCTGTCGCGCGCGGGAAGTCTCTCGGGCGGACAAAAGCAGATGCTGTCCATCGCCCGCGCCATCATCGAGCCGCGCCAGCTGCTCCTGATCGACGAGCCGACCAAGGGCCTGGCGCCCGCGATCGTGATGGCGCTGATCGAGTGCCTGAAAGAAATCAAGCGCAAGGGCGCGACGATCCTGCTGGTCGAGCAGAACTTCTTCGCCGCCCGCGAGCTCGGCGACAGCGTGCTGGTGATGGACAACGGCACCATCGTCCATCGCGGCGAGATGGCGGCGCTCGCCGCGGACGTGCCGCTGCAGGAGCGGCTGCTCGGCCTGAGCCTGGAGACACATCAGTGACCGAACTTGCCGCAAACGATCCGCTGCCGAAGCCGAAGCGCGACCTCGCGCCGATCCTGCTGCCGGTCGCGCTCGCGCTGCTCATGATCCCGTTTGTAGGCTCGACCTCCTCCTGGCTGACGCTGACGGCGGCGAGCCTTGCGATGGGCATGATGATCTTCATCATGGCCTCCGGGCTGACGCTGGTGTTCGGCCTCATGGACGTGCTCAATTTCGGCCACGGCGCCTTCATCGCCGTCGGCGCCTATGTCGCGACCCTGGTGCTGGCGCCGTTCGCGGCCTCCATTCAGGCCGATTCGCTCTGGATGAACCTTGCGGTGCTGGCACCGGCGGCGCTGCTCTCGATGGCGGTGTCGGGCGCCCTCGGCCTCGTCGTCGAGCGCGTGCTGATCCTCCCCGTTTACGGCCAGCACCTGAAGCAGATCCTGATGACAACAGGCGGGCTCATCGTCGCCGAGCAGACGCTCTATGCGCTGTGGGGACCGCAGATCATTCCGATGCCGCTGCCGGCCTCGCTGCGCGGCTCCTTCATCATCGGCGACGTCGCGATCGCCAAGTACCGCGTGCTGGCAATGCTGATCGGCCTTGGCATCTTCATTGCGATCCAGCTCGTGCTCAATCGCAGCAAGCTCGGCCTTCTGATCCGCGCCGGCGTCGAGAACCGCGAGATGGTGGAGGCGCTCGGCTATCGCATCCGTCGCCTGTTCCTCGGCGTCTTCATGACGGGATCGGCGCTCGCCGGCCTCGGCGGCGTGATGTGGGCGCTCTATCGCGAGCAGGTCCACGCCTCCATGAGCGACGACCTCACGGTGCTCATTTTCATCGTCGTCATCATCGGCGGCCTCGGCTCGATCGGCGGCTGCTTCATCGGCGCGATCCTGGTGGCGATGGTCGCCAATTACGGCGGCTTCCTGGTGCCGAAACTCGCCCTCGTCTCCAACATCCTGCTGATGGTCGCCATTCTGATGTGGCGGCCGCGCGGCCTTTATGCGGTGACCAGCCGATGATGATCCTGTCCGGCGATCCGCCGCGTAGCCGCGTCCTCACGCTCGTTCTCGTCGTCATCATCCTGGCGCTGGCGGCGACGCCATTCCTGTTTCCTGGAGCCAAGGCGCTGAACGTCGCGGCCAAGATCTGCGTCTTCGCCGCGCTGGTCGCCTCGTACGACCTCCTGCTCGGCTATACCGGCTCGGTATCGTTCGCCCACACCATGTTTTACGGCATCGGCAGCTACGCCATCGCCATCGCACTGTATGGGATGGGTCCGAATTGGGCCGCGGTCGCAACCGGCATCGTCACCGGCTTGCCGCTGGCCGCCCTGCTGGCGCTCGCGATCGGCCTGTTCTCGCTGCGGGTTGCGGCGATCTTCTTTGCCATGATCACGCTCGCGGTCGCCTCCGCCTTCCAGGTGCTGGCCTCGCAGCTGTCCTGGCTGACCGGCGGCGAGGACGGGCGCAGCTTCCAGCTGCCGGAGCTGCTGCGCCCCGGCACCGTGCTGATCTCCAAGAGCCTGTTCGGCTTCGAGATCAACGGCCGCATCCTGACCTTCTACCTGGTGTTCGCCGTCTCGGCCCTGATGATCCTCGCTTTGCTCCGTGTCGTGAACTCGCCGTTCGGGCGTGTGCTGCAGGCGATCCGCGAGAACCGCTTTCGCGCCGAGGCACTCGGCTTCCGCACGGTGTTTCACCTGACCTACGCCAATTGCCTCGCCGCCCTCGTCGCCGCCGGCGCCGGCATCCTGAACGCGCTGTGGCTGCGCTATGCCGGTCCCGATACCTCGCTCAGCTTCTCGATCATGCTGGACATCCTGCTGATGGTCGTGATCGGCGGCATGGGCACGATCTACGGCGCGATCATCGGCGCCAGCATCTTCATCCTCGCCCAGAACTATCTGCAGTCGCTGATGGGGGTCGCCTCCAACGCGGCCTCGGAGGCCGGCCTGCCGCTGCTGCCCGGGTTGCTGCATCCCGACCGCTGGCTGCTGTGGCTCGGGCTATTGTTCATCGCCAGCGTCTACTTCTTCCCGACCGGCGTGGTCGGACGGCTGCGCAATCCCGCCGGCGGCAAGAGCGCCGACAGCTCGCATTAACGCACGGTTCATGATGCAGCGCGGCGATTGCCGCGCGCAGCACAACCGCGAGGCGATTCCCGCTCGGCTGCACACGAACGCGGTCGCGCAACTCGATTAATGCTTAGGTAACTGGCTTTCCTAAGGTTTGGGCCATTTGTGCGGTGTATTCGTGTTCCTCCAGGGAGGGGGAATGCGCCAGGTCTTTTCCACGGTGGCCGCCGGAACGTCTCTAGCCGCAAGGAACGGCTGGGAGGCCTTGATGCGGCGTGGTCCTGTGCTGTGGTTGACCCTGTGCGGCATGTTGCTGGTCGCGGGCATCTTCGGCGTGACGGCCATGGCCGTCGGCGAGTTTCGCGAGCGCACGCTGTCCAATCGCGAGCGCGAGCTCGAAAACACGGTGCAGCTGATCGCGCGGCACTTCGACCAGCAATTCGAGGATTCCGACGTCGTCGCCGCCGATCTGATCGCGCAAATGAACCTGGCGGAGATCACCTCGCCGGAGACGTTCCGCGAGCGCATGTCCGGGCCTGCAGCGCACCAGATGCTGCGCGGTAAGATCAGCCCGGTGTCCTATCTCGGCGATATCGCGATCTACGACGCCGACGGCGAGCTGATCAACTGGTCGCGGGCCCAGCCGCTTCCCAAGGTCAACGTTTCGTCCCGGACCTACTTTCAGACGTTCAAGACGAACCCGCGGTCCGAACCGGTGCTGCTGGAATCCGTCCGCAGCTTCATCATCAACAAATGGACCACGATCGTCGCACGCCGCTTGAACGGCGCGGACGGCACCTTCCTCGGCGCGATGGTCCGCCGGATCGATCCGGACAGCTACCGGAACTATTTCGCATCCGTCGCGCTAGCCGAGGGCACGGCCATTTCGCTGTTCGATCGCGAGGGCAAGATGCTGGCGCGCTATCCGCATCGCGAAGAACTGATCGGGCGAAACTTCAAGGACGCGCCGCTGTTGCAGGAGGTGCTCGCCACGGGCGGTCAGCTGACGCTGCGCGGCAAGAGCCCCGTCGACGGCGAGGACCGGCTCGGCTCGGCGGCATCGCTGACGCATTTCCCGCTGGTCATCGTCGCCACCAACACGACAGCCGCGGCGCTGGCAGACTGGCGGCAGCAGACCAATTTCATGGTGGCCACCGCCGCCCTTTCGGCAGCCGTCATCGCGCTCATCCTCTACCTGATCATTCGCCTGATCAACCGGCAGAACCGCGAGGCGCAGGAACGGCTGGAAGCGGAGCGGCTGCGGCTCGACACCGCCCTGAACAACATGACGCAGGGGCTGATCCTGTATGATGCGAACGGCACCATCGTCACCTGCAACCGCCGTTATGCCGACATGTTCGGTCTTTCTCACGACGTCATCAAGCCCGGCTGCCACATTCGCGAGGCGATGTATCATCGCAAGGAGCGCGACGCATTTGACGGCGACGTCGAGGCGTTCTGCGCCGACGTGATGCGGGTGGCCGCCGAAGGCACGGTCTCCACGAGAACGCATCAGCTGGCCAACGGCCGCGCCTTCCAGGTCATCAACACCCCGTTGGCCCAGGGCGGATGGGTCGCCACGATCGAAGAGATCACCGAGCGCCGCCACCTGGAACAGGAGCGCGATCGCAACCACACCTTCCTGCGTGAGATCATCGACCACATCCCGTCGCAGATCACCGTGAAGGACGCTCGCACGCGGCAATATCTCCTGCTGAACGGCGTCGCCGAGCAGCTGTTCGGCCAGTCGCGGCAGGACGTCATGGGCAAGACCGCCTTCGACATCTTCCCCGAGCCGCACGCCGCCCGCATCACCGAGGACGACACCAACGCGCTGCAATCGGCCAAGGGACTGTACAAGGACGAGCACCCCTGGCACATGCCGGGGAAGGGACTGCGCTACATCACATCGACCCGGATCGGCATTCACGACGACGCCGGCGAGCCGCGCTATCTCATTCACGTCATCGATGACGTCACCGAGCGGCGCCGGGCCGACGAGAAGATCGCGCATATGGCGCATTACGATGCGCTGACCGACCTGCCGAACCGCACGTTGTTCCGCGAGCAGATCGAACGCGAGCTGGCGAAGGTCGCGGGCGGGGATCAGTTCGCACTGCTCTATATCGACGTCGACGAGTTCAAGGGCATCAACGATTCGCTCGGTCATCACGTCGGCGACGAGTTGTTGAAGGCGATCGCAAGCCGTCTGCGCAGCTGTCTCGAGGAGGGCGATCTGATCGCACGCCTGGGCGGCGACGAGTTCGCGGTGATCCAGACCGGGATCCAGTCCTCCGCCGAGGTGCTGGCCTTCGTGACGCGGATCTACCAGGCGATCCGGCAGCCCTATCATTGTCTCGGCCATCAGCTCTCCACCGACGCGAGCATCGGGATCGCGCTGGCGCCGCAGGACGGCACCGATCTCGACCAGCTCGTCAAGAACGCCGACCTCGCGATGTACGGCGCCAAGGCCGAAGGGCGCCGCACCCATCGCTTCTTCGAGCCGGCGATGGATGCCTGCGCCAGGGCGCGCCTGAGCATGGAGCAGGATCTGCGCCAGGCGCTGGTGGACGGCGGCTTCGAGATTCACTATCAGCCGCTGGTCGATCTGCGCTCGGGCGAGGTCTCGGGCTGCGAGGCGCTGCTGCGCTGGCGACATCCCGAGCGCGGCATGGTCTCGCCGGCGGAGTTCATTCCGGTCGCCGAGGACACCGGCCTGATCACCGAGCTCGGCGATTGGGTGCTGCGCATGGCCTGCAACGAGGCCGCGACCTGGCCGACGCATATCCGCGTCGCAGTCAACGTGTCGCCGGTACAGCTCAAATGCGACACTCTGGCGCTCCGCATCGCAGGCGCACTCGCCGCCTCCGGCCTCGACCCGCGCCGGCTCGAGCTCGAGATCACCGAGGCCGTTCTGATCCGCGACGACGAGGCTGCGCTTTCGATCCTGCACCAGCTCCGCTCGATCGGCGTCCGCATCGCGCTCGACGATTTCGGCACGGGTTATTCCTCGCTCAGCTATCTCAAGCGCTTCCCGTTCGACAAGATCAAGATCGACCGCTGCTTCGTCGCCGACATCGCGGAGGCGAGCGGCTCGCCCGTGATCGTGCAGGCGGTGGTGAACATTGCCGCGGCCAGCAGCATGACAACGGTCGCCGAGGGCGTCGAGACCGAGGCGCAGCGCGAGATGCTGCGTGCGCTCGGCTGCACGCAGATGCAAGGCTATCTGTTCAGCGCGCCGAAGCCGGCCGCCGAGGTGCGCAAGCTGTTCGGCCCGAGTGACGGCTTGCCCGGCGCCTTGCCGGTGGCGGCGGTGGCCTGATGGCAAAACCGGTGAAGCCGTCGGGCAAGATGCCGCGTAAAGCTTCGGTCAAGTCTTCGGCCAAGTCTTCGGCCAAGTCTTCGGCCAAGTCTTCGGCCAAGACGACCGACGTCGCTGATTCCTATGCCGTGCGGCTGATGCAGCACCTGGTGGTGCCGACCTTCGTGATCGACCCGAAGCGCCACGTCGTGATCTGGAACAGGGCCTGCGAACGGTTGACCGGCCTCGCCGCCTCGGAAGTGATCGGCACCAACAAGCACTGGCAGGGCTTCTACGAGACCAGGCGCCCTTGCCTTGCCGATCTCGTCGCACTCGACCAACCGGAGCGGCTTCCGGAGTTCTATTCGGAATATGGCGCGCGCGGCCATAACGGGCTGGGCTTTTCCGCGGAGAACTGGTGCACGATGCCGAAGCTCGGCAGCCAGCTCTATCTCGCCATCGACGCCGGCCCGATCCACGACGAGGCCGGCCATCTGATCGCCGTGGTGGAGAGCGCTGCGCGACCTCACCGACCAGAAGCGCGCCGAGATGGCGCTGAAGGAGCTCGCCACCAAGGACGGGCTGACCGGCCTGTCGAACCGCCGCTCATTCGACCAGATGCTGTTGAGCGAATGGGCCCGGGCCCATCGCACGCAAAAGCCGCTGGCGCTGCTGTTCGTCGACGTCGATCATTTCAAGCTGTTCAACGACCACCATGGCCACCAGACCGGTGACGAATGCCTGCGCGCGATCGCCTCCGTCGTCAGCCGGCATGCCGTGCGTCCGCTCGATCTCGCCAGCCGCTATGGCGGCGAGGAATTCGCGCTGGTCCTGCCGGACATGGATTGCGACAGTGCCTGCGTCATCGCCGAGGAGATCCGCGGCGCCGTCTTGGCCTTAGCGATCGCCCACGGCGCGGCGGGCGCCGGCGACCACGTCACCCTCAGCGTGGGCGTCGCCAGCCACATTCCCGGCGCGGTCGACGGCGGCCCCGACCGGCTGCTGGGCGCGGCCGACGAGGCGCTCTATGTCGCCAAGCGGCTCGGGCGCAATCGCGTCATCTGCGCCGAACGGCTGCTGGCCGAGTTCGCCAGTCTCGGCCGGCAGGCCGCAACGGTTCCGGGCCCCTTCCGGCGCAAATCGGCCAAATCAGCCTAGCGCTCAATGTCGCGAGAAGCGGTTGCCCGCCCCTCGCCAATCGGCTAAATGAACCTGCAACTGCACCCGTAGCTCAGCTGGATAGAGCGTTGCCCTCCGAAGGCAAAGGTCACACGTTCGAATCGTGTCGGGTGCGCCAGCGGCCAGCCATTCAGGTCCCGCCACTCACGTCAGCAGCGCGATGATCGCCTGGAGCTGGTCGGACGCGGCCGTCACCAATCCGTCATATGACGTCTGGCCGTGAGCGGCGGCGTGCAGGATGTATTCGGCGACGGCTGCTTTCAGGCCGAACACCGATTGATGGGACGGCACGCTCGCCATCACGGTCTCCAGCGCTTGACGCATGGTTTGAATGAGCTCGGAGCTGTATTGCATGGGCTGTCCTCCCGCGGCTCATATTGGGTCGCATGTCCATGCTTGCCACTCACATGCCTGAGATTGTCTTTTGAATCGGTCGAGACCGATCGTCTCAATTCAACCGCCAGATCGCCGCATTGAGCACGCCGGCAAATGCGACCCACGCCGCGTAGGGCACGAACAAGGCGGCGGCCAGCCTGTCGCGTGACAACTCGGGGCCGATATAGGTCACGATCGCGCCGAGCAGCGCAATGAGGATGACGAGCGCGGCGCCAATCTGGTGCATCGTGAACATGACCGGAGACCATGCAAAGTTCAGCGCCATCTGCGCGGCCCAGGCCAGCATCGCTTTGCCCCGGGGTTCGCGGCGAAAGGTCCGCCATCCCGCAATGGCGATGAGCGTGTAGAGGATCGTCCAGGCCAGCGGGAACGCCCAGTTCGGCGGCACGAAGCCCGGCTTGGCAAGGCCCGCATACCACTCGCCGGGCGGATTCGTCGCGCCGATCAGCCAGCCGATGCCGACCACGCCCGCCACGAACAGCACCAACTGAAACATCCGTCACCTCGCGCTTCGCTTTGCCCGACTGTATCATCTTTCCATGAACGATTCCGACCCGGTCACCGGTAACGCATCGCCAGTGCGCAAGATCATCCATATCGACATGGATGCTTTCTATGCGTCGGTGGAACAGCGCGACAATCCGCAGCTGCGCGGACAGCCGGTTGCGGTCGGAGGCTCGGCGGAGCGCGGCGTCGTCGCGGCCGCCAGCTACGAGGCGCGCAAGTTCGGCGTTCGCTCCGCCATGCCGTCGGTGACGGCGAAGCGGCAATGTCCCGACCTGATCTTCGTCAGGCCGCGCTTCGAGGTCTACAAGGCGATCTCCAGGCAGATCCGCGACATCTTCGCCGAGCACACGCCGATCATCGAACCGTTGTCGCTCGACGAAGCCTATCTCGACGTGACGGAAAATCGGCAAGGCATCCCGCTGGCGCGGGACATCGCGCTGCGGATCCGCGAGAAGATCAAGGCCGAAACCGGCCTTAACGCGTCGGCCGGCATCTCCTACAACAAGTTTCTCGCCAAGCTCGCCTCCGATCATCGCAAGCCCAACGGTCAGTTCGTGATCGCGCCGGAGATGGGACCGGCCTTCGTCGAAGCGCTGCCGGTCGGCAAGTTTCACGGCATCGGGCCGGCGACTGCCGCGAAGATGAATTCGCTCGGCCTGTTCACCGGCCTCGACATCCGCAACCAGACGCTGGAGTTCATGAATGCGAATTTCGGCAAGTCGGGCGCCTATTATTACTGGATCTCGCGCGGCGTCGACGAACGGCCGGTTCGGGCCAACCGGATTCGCAAGTCCATCGGCGCGGAGAACACGTTCTCGACTGATCTGGCCGAATATGACGCGCTGGCCGCCGAGCTCAGACCTCTCGTCGACAAGGTCTGGCGCCATTGCGAGGCGACCGGCAATCGCGGCCGCACCGTCACACTGAAGATCAAGTTCGCCGACTTCGAGATCATCACGCGCAGCAGGTCCGTCCTGGCCGCGGTCAGGGGCCGGGACGATCTGGAGCGGCTGGCCTGCGGCCTGCTCGAGGCCGAGATGCCGCTGGGAAAGCGCGTCAGGCTGCTGGGTGTCTCGCTGTCCGCCCTCCAGGCCGGCGAGGACGCGGAGCCGCAGCTGACGCTCGGCATTTGAGCGAGGCCGCTCGCCGGAAACGCAAGGTGATCGAGAACAGCTGAGGACGTCTCTATGTGGCGAGAGCCCTCACCCGCCGCGCTCGGCAAGCCCGACCGCCTCTCCGGCAAGCGGGAGAGGCGGAGCAAGCCTAGGGCAGCACCCGCGTCACACTCAATGCCGCATATGCTCGAACACCACGATCACGCCGGTCGGCTCGGGCTCGTGCGCCATCAGGCGGGTCAGGTCGGAATCGCCCCAATCGGCGAGGCTGACGACTTCACCGCTCTGGCGATCGGCGCCGGGCGACGCAGTGGGCTCGAGCACCTTGAGGCCCATTTCGTCGACGAAGAAGGTGTGCTCGCCGAACATGCTGTTGAGCTGCGGCATGGCGGGATGTTCGTCGGGCAGCACCTGGGCGCCGAGCTGGTTGACGGTCTGCTTCACCTGTTCGGATGTGAGCTTCATGAGCTGCTCCGTTCTGTGTCCGGTTTCATTGGCCCGGGCGGGAGCGCGCGTTCCCTGCACCCTTTGTCCGCCTGGCTCAAGCCCGAACAGGTGCTGCAGACAAATGTTCCGGCGAAATGCATTTTGTGATCGCGCGTTCGCATCTGCCGCGCTCACGGCACGAGATCGCCACAGGATGCACACGATCTGCCGGCTGAGCTAGGCTCACAGATTATTCGCTGCGGTTCTCGCCCACCGACAGCGCGCAGATGCGCGAGAGATAAGTGTAGGGCAGGCCGGTTTCCTCGGCCCAGGCGTTGAATTGCGCCTGCACCTTGGCGAGATCGCCCTTCGACTTGACCTCTTCTGCAATGTCGAGACCGCCATCGCGCAGGCAGACGACAACGTCCTTGGACGTCACAAAGCCGTCCCAGCCGACGAAGCGCAGCAGCATCTGGCCGGTGTTGCCGCCGAGACGGCTGCCACGCCTGGTCAGGAGATCGAGCAGGCCGATCTGGTTGGACGACGGCCATTTCGCCAGAAACTTGCCGAAGCTGCCATGCTCCTTCGCGATCTCCTGGACGAACGCGGCGTTGTCGCGCACCGACATGATCTTGGCTCCGTTGCGCACGATACGCGCGTCGCGCAACAGGCCCTCCCAATAGTCTTCCGGCTGGAAGCTGAGCTTGGCCGGCTGGAAATGCAGGAAGGCCTCTTCAAAGCCATCCCATTTCGAATCGATTACGCTCCAGGCGAAACCGGCGCAGAACACACGCTTGGTCATCTCCGCCAGGATGCGATCGTCGCCGAGCTTGGCCAGACGCTTCAAGTCGGGCTTTCCCGGCATCAGCTTTTCCAGGGCCTTGGGCCCGCCCTTGCGTTTCTCGGCACGGGCGCGAATGGTCTTGAAGGAGGGCATGCGGACACGAGCGGTTGAGGGCCGTCACGACATCAGAAATCCGCGATGCAGTCCAGCCCCGCGGATAGCGCTGCCGCCAATCATGCTGCTGAGATCGAACTGCTCGCCTTCATCTGCCGCGCGTCACACACGAGAGAGAGACGGCACCTCCTCCGGCAGGATCGCCTGAAGGCCGCCGAAGCGGCGCTCGCGGCCGTGAAAGGAGGCCAGCGCCGCAGCGAGATCGCCGGCGTCGAATTCGGGCCACATCCGTTCGGTGAAGTGCAGCTCGGCATAGGCGCCTTCCCAGAGCAGGAAGTCCGAGAGCCGCTTCTCGCCCGAGGTGCGGATGATGAGATCGACGTCGCGCAGGCCGGCCTCGCCGGTAACGAGCTGCGAGAAGGCTTCGCGGGTGAGGCTGGTCAGCGCTGCCGCCTTCGCCGCGGCATTGAGGATGGCATCGCGCGCGGAATAGTCGACCGCGATGCGCAAGTGCAGCGTGGCGCCGCCGGCGGTGGCCTGTTCGGCCTGCGCGATCGCGCTGGCGATGCCTTCGGGCAGGCGATCGCGGCGGCCGATCACGGTGAGGCGCACGCCGTTCTTGACCAGGCTCTGCACCTCGTTGGCGAGATAGAAGCGCAGCAAGGTCATCAATGCGGCTACCTCGGCCTTTGGTCTCCGCCAATTGTCGGTGGAGAAGGCGTAGAGCGTCAGCGTACCGATGCCCTGCTTGGGCGCGGCCTCGACGATGCGGCGGATGGTCTCGACGCCGGCCTCGTGGCCGCGCACGCGCGACAGGCCGCGCCGTGTCGCCCATCTCCCGTTGCCGTCCATGATGATGCCGACATGAAGCTTCTCGCTGTGGGACGCATCACTTTGCATTGCAAAGTCTCCGGTCAAAAAAGGGAAGGATCAGGTCGAGACGATGCCGAGGCGGCCGAGCGCCGGCGCCTCGCGGCCGGCGGCCCTGGCGGCGTCGCGCACCAGGCGTTCCAGCACGGCGAGATAGTCGAGGAAACGGCGACGCCCAGTCTTGGTGAGGCGGCAGGTCGTGTGCGGACGGTTGCCCTCGTAGCCCTTGGTCACGTCGACGAGGCCGGCCTCCTGGAGCACGGCAAGGTGCCGGCTGAGATTGCCGTCGGTGAGGCCGCACAGCTGCTTGAGGTCGGCAAAGGCCAGCCCCTTGGGATGCGCCATCAGCGAGGTCAGAAGACCGAGCCTCGCCTTCTCGTGGATCACGCGGTCGAGCCCTTCGTAGGAGAAGGGTGCGCTGTCAATCTTCGACATCATGGTCTCCCGATGCGACATGCAGAATGGCCGCCATCAGCGACTGCCCGATCAGGAAGGGCAGGCCCATGGTCCATGGCGACAGCGTGTGGGTCTGGCTCGCGATCAGCACCACCGAAAAGCCGGACACGAAATACCAGGCCCCGGCGAGCGCCACGGGGCGCGGCAGCGAGCGGACCGAGGCGAAAATGCCGATCGACACCAGGATCTGCCACAGGCCCGGCAGCAGCCACAACGTCTCGGCCGCGAACTTCCACATCACCACCGCGAGCAGCACGCCGGCAACGCCCGCGGGCAGGAACTGCTCAACCGCCTGGTGGATCATGGCGTCGGCCAGACCCGAATGATGGCGGCGCGAGCGCGCGCGCATCTCGATCCCGATCATCAGGACGGACAGCGCAGCGGCGACGAACCAGCCGACGAAGAAGCCGAGCGGCTCACCCGTGGGATCGTCGAGCAGCCAGAATTGCAGCACTGCCGTGATGAGCGCGACGGCACCGGTCGCGGCCATCGTCGCCGGGCCGTAGCCGCGGAACGCCGTGCCGGCCGCGATCTGGCTGCGGATCGCCACGATGTCGGCCAGAGCCTTGTCGAGATCGCGCATTGGCAACGCCGAAGCCTCGTTCACACTTGCTCGCCGGGATTGTCGGCTACTTTGTAGCGCAAAGTATACAGCGATGCAAAGCAAACGCAACCGCGAACCGCGGCGAGCGGATCTGTTTTGCGGCGAACAACTGCCGGTTGCGCAAAGCCCGTTCCGGCAGATAAGATGTGCGCGAGAGCGTCCGGGGGCTGAGTATGTGGCTTAAGTCATTGATCATTGCGTTGTTGTCACAGTTGGCTCTCGCCGGCACCGCCGATGCGAAAGGCCCCTTTGGCAGCCTCAAGATCGGTAACTGGATCGGGGGCGCGTTCAGCAACGATGAGACCGGCGCCTTCTCGCATTGCGCCGCCACATCGCCCTATGCGAACGGCGTCATCCTGGTCGTGAGCCAGAATTCCGCCGGCACTTGGTTGCTGGCCTTTGCAAGTCCCGGCTACAACTTCAACAAGGGCGAGAACGCTGCCATCGACGTGACCTTCGATGGCCAGGAGCAGGCCAGGCTGTACGCGACGGCGTATCAGTCCAACATGCTCACGGCCGTCATGCCGCTCAACGTCGTGCGGACGTTCCAGAAGGCGAGCCTGATGGTGGCGACCGCCGGCCGCACGGTTCTGAACTTCGATCTGACGTCGACCGGGCCGGTCATCGCCGCACTGGCCAATTGCGTCACGAGAGTGAAAGCCGACGGGCTCGACAAGGCCGGCGACTTCGCCAAGGGCGCGGCAAAGCCGGCAATGGCCGGCGACAAGCAGGGCGCGCCTCCCGCCAAGCCGGCTCGGACCGGGACCTTCACGGGGACTGGTTTCGTGGTGAGTCCCAACGGACATATCGTCACCAACAGTCACGTGATCGATAGCTGCACCGGCGAGATCAAGGGCAATCTCGCCGGGGAGGCCGCCATGGTTCTGCGCGTCGTCTCCAGCGACGCGACCAACGATCTTGCGCTGCTGCAAGCGCCGGCGACGGCGTCATTCAAGGACTTCGCCAGGATTCGGGACCGCTCGATGCACTCCGGCGATTCCGTGGTGGCCATCGGCTTCCCGCTGCACGGCTATCTTTCCTCCGACCTGACCGTGACCACGGGCATCGTCAGCTCGCTCAGCGGCTTCCGCAATCACACGGGACGCCTGCAGATCAGCGCCGCGATTCAGGCGGGGAATAGTGGAGGCCCCTTGTTCGACATGTCCGGTCAAGTCGCAGGCGTCGTCGTTGCCAAGCTCAACGCGCTCAGGATGATCAAAGAGACCGGGCAGTTGACCGAGAACATCAACTTCGCCATCAAGACCGGCGCGCTGCGCGACTTCCTCGACAATTCCGTGGTGCCTTATCGGACTGGGGAACCAAAGGGCGAGCAGAAAGCCGCCGACAT
Organism: Bradyrhizobium dasycarpum; assembly: GCF_042019905.1. NCBI lineage: Bacteria > Pseudomonadati > Pseudomonadota > Alphaproteobacteria > Hyphomicrobiales > Nitrobacteraceae > Bradyrhizobium > Bradyrhizobium dasycarpum. The sequence continues at coordinate 5,176,603 of NZ_CP169574.1, read as the reverse complement.
CGCCGCGAACGCCCGCGCCTACACGATGTTGATCTCGTGTACCGGCACGGAGCAGGCGGACGCGAAGCGGTAGAGCGACCGCGGCCAGCTCGGCCCAGACCAAGGAAACGAAGCGCGTAAGAAAAAGCCCTGCCGAACGGCAGGGCTTCATTCCCGTCATTTCCGGGATCGCTACTCGACCTTCAGGCCGGCGAACTCGACGACCTTCCGCCACTTCTCGGTCTCGGCCTTGATCTCCTCGCCGAACGCTTCCGGAGTCTGCGGCCGCGGCTCGCCGCCGAGCTCAACCAGACGCTTGGCCATGTCGGGCTCCTTGAGCACCGCGTTGACCTCGGCGTTGAGCTTGGCGATGATGTCCTTCGGCGTGTTCTTGGGCGCGCCCATGCCGAACAGCGCGCTGGCCTCGTAGCCCTTCACGGTCTCGGCGACCGTCTGCACGTCGGGCAATTGCGGCGAGCGCTCCGCCGTGGTGACGCCGATCGCACGAAGCGAGCCGGAGCGGATGTGCTGGATGATCGAAGGCATGTTGTCGAAGATCACCTGCACCTGTCCGGCGAGCATGTCGGTGATCGCGGGCGCCGCGCCGCGATAGGGCACGTGCTGCATCTTGCAGCCGGTCATGGCCATGAACATCTCGCCCGACAGATGCACCGAGGTGCCGTTGCCGGACGAGGCCATGTTGACCTTGCCGGGATTGGCCTTCACATATTCGATGAACTCGGCGACGTTCTTGGCCGGCACGTCCTTGCCAACGGTCATCACGTTCGGCACGCGCTGGAACGAGGCGACCGGCGCCATGTCGTTCACGAAGTTGAACTTGAGGTTCTTGTAGAGCGAGGCGTTGATGTAATTGGCCGGGTTGACCAGCTGCAGCGTGTAGCCGTCGGGCTCGGCATTGATGACCGATTCGGTGGCGATGTTGTTGCCGGCACCCGGCTTGTTCTCGACCACGAATTGCTGGCCGAGCTTTTCCGAAAGCCGCTGGCCGATCAGGCGCGCCAGGATGTCGGTGGCGCCGCCCGGCGGATAGCCGACCACCCATTTCACGGGCCGGGCCGGATAATCGGCGGCAAGAGCCTTCGACAACGGGGTGGCTGCAAGCGGACTGGCGGCGAGCAGGCCCAGCGCGGTACGGCGAGTGATCATCTCAAGGGTTCTCCCAGTGTTGTTCTTGAAGGTCGAATAGCTTGTAGGTCGAGTCGATCGGGTTGTAACAAAGGTCGTCGCGGGCGGAAAGTGCGCGCGGCGCATCATGACGAAAGGATGAGACATGACGGTCAAGATTCATGCCCTGGATCATCTCGTGATCAACGTCAGCGATGTTGCGGCGACAGCGGAGTGGTACCGCAAGATTCTCGGCATGGAAGTCAAGGTGTTCGATCCGGGCGGCGGCAAAGCGCCGCGGACTTTCCTTCAATTCGGTAACCAGAGGATCAACGTGCGCCAGCGCGATGCCGACAGAGTCGAGTGGTTCACCGCCAACCACCCGACCGCCGGCAGCGAGGATCTGTGCTTCCTCACCTCGGCCACACCGGACGAGGTGGCAGCGCATCTGGGTGCACATGGCATCGCGATCGAGGCCGGTCCAGGCCCGCGGCAAGGCGCCCGCGGCACGCTGCGCTCGGTCTATTGCCGGGATCCCGACGGCAGCCTGATCGAGATTTCGTCATACGAGGATTAGTCTCCGTCATTCCGGGGCGGTGCGCAGCACCGAACCCGGAATCTCGAGATTCCTGGGTCTGGTCCTTCGGACCATCCCGGAATGACGAAGGAAAGACCGAACACGCTGCCACTGCGCAGCACGCCCATCTCCTCATTTGCGTCCCGCGCCATCCGATGGCAGGAAGACGCAATAATCGCATGACAGCCGCCATCAAGATGCAGGCTGCACGGGGAGGAGCCATGCCACTTCAACAAACCACCGCCGGAATCGTCGGCCCGTTCGACGGGCTCGACGTACCCTGGTTGCTCAAGATGCGCGCCGAGGTCCGGCGCGATCATCCGTTCCTGATCTGGGCGCCGTTCGATGCGCCGGCGCGGCGCTGGAGCTATGGCGAGTTTCACGAGCGAGTCGGCGCGCTGGCGGCGGGGCTGGCACGGCGCGGCGTGAATCCGGGCGAATATGTGCTCATTCATCTCGACAATTGCATCGAGGCGATGCTGGCCTGGTTTGCCTGTGTCGAGCTCGGGGCCATCGCGGTCACCACCAACACCCGCTCCGCACCGGCCGAGATCGCGTATTTCGCAGATCATTGCGGCGCGGTTGCCGCGATCACCCAGCCGGCCTATTCGGAACTCGTCGCGCAGAACTGCCGCAACATTCGCTGGATGGCGGTGACCTCGCATGATGCCGGCGCGGCGCCTGCGCAGGCGGTCTCACGTGGTGACAGGTTTGAATCGCTGTTCGCCGACAGCACCGACCGCCCCAAGCGCCCGACCGATCCGCTTGCGCCGTGCAGCGTGCAGTACACCTCGGGCACGACATCGCGACCCAAAGCGGTGCTGTGGACCCACGCCAACGCGCTGTGGGGCGCCAAGATCAACGCCGCGCATGAGGACCTGCATGCGAGCGACGTGCATCAGACCTATCTGCCGTTGTTCCACACCAACGCGCTGGCCTATTCCATGCTGGCGACGCTGTGGGTCGGGGCCACCTGCGTGATCCAGCCGCGCTTCTCGGCGAGCCGGTTCTGGAGCGTCGCGCGCGAGCACGGCGCGACCTGGACCTCGACCATTCCGTTCTGCATGAAGGCGCTGCTGGAGCAGGAGGTCCCGAAAGACCACAAGTTCCGCCTGTGGGGCACGGCGATCAACGAGCCGCCGGCCTTCGCCGCCTTCGGCATCAAGATGATCGGCTGGTGGGGCATGACCGAGACCATCACCCACGGCATCGTCGGCGAGGTCGACCAGCCCAACATCCCGATGTCGATCGGGCGCGCCGCGCCCGAATATCAGATCCGCATCACCGACGACGACGGCCGGCCGACCGAGGTCGGCGGCACCGGCAATCTGTCGATCAAGGGCATCCCCGGCCTGTCGCTGTTCGCCGAATATCTCCACAATGAGAAAGCCACGCGCGAGAGCTTCGACGAGCACGGCTTCTTCCTCACCGGCGACCGCGTCGAGCGGCTCCAGAACGGCTACATCAAGTTCGGCGACCGTGCCAAGGACATGCTGAAGGTCGGCGGCGAGAACGTCGCGGCCTCCGAGATCGAGCAGGTGATCGCGCTGGTAGCGGGCGTGCGCGAAGCCGCCGTGGTGGCGAAGCCGCACCCGATGCTGGACGAGGTGCCGGTGGTCTTCATCATCCCGCAGGGCGGTGTCGCCGGCGCCGCGCCCGATCTGCACGAGCGGGTGATGGAAGCCTGCCGCAAAGGCCTTGCCGATTTCAAGGTGCCGCGCGAGATCAGGCTGGTCGACGACATGCCGCGCTCGACGCTGGAGAAGGTCGCCAAGGCGGAGCTGCGGAAGATGGTGGGGTGAGCGCATAGGGTGGGTTAGCCGAAGACGTAACCCACCATGCTTCAGAGAATGCCGAACGAAGTTCGGTGGATTACGCCTTCGGCTAATCCACCCTACGGCACCGGACTAAAACGATCCCAGCGCGACCGGGCGGAACGCCTGCAGCAGCTGCTGGTCCAGCTTGCCGCTCATGCCTTCCATCATGGCGAACGCACGCGAATGCGTGAACGGCATGCGGTAGGCGCGTTTCTCGACCAGCGCGGCGTAGATGTCGACGATCGTCGTCAGACGCACGATGTCGCTGATCTGGTTTGACGACAGGCCGTTCGGATAGCCGCTGCCATCGAGAAACTCGTGGTGATGCAGGATCACGTCGAGCATCTCCGGCGGGAAACCGCCCTGGGCGGCAAGCGCGTCATAGCCGCGGCGCGGATGCTGGCGCACCTCGGCCATCTCCTCGTCGGTGAGCTTGCCGGGCTTGTCGAGCAGCGCGGAGGGAACGAAGGCCTTGCCGACGTCGTGCAGCAGCGCGGCGCGAACGAGGCGGCGCTGGTCGTCCTCGCGCATGCCGAGATGCTGCGCGAAGGCAACCGCGAAACCGGTGACGAACAGGCAGTGACGATAGCTGCCGACATGATGGCAGCCGACCGTGGTAAGCCATTCGCGCAGCGAGGAATGCTTGATCGCCTTCAGGATCTTGCTTTCCGCGGCGATGACGTCGTCGAAGGTCAGGGGCACGCCGAGCGGCAGCTTTTCGAACATCTTCGCCAGCACCGCATGCGCCGCCTCGACGCCGCGGTTGAGAGTCTTGCCGCGGTCGGTCGCGTCGTAAACGGCGGTGTCGGGAAAGGCGGCGCGGATGCGCTGCAGGATGGCATCGGCCTGCAGCGGCCGCGAGATGGTGTCGGTGGCGCCCAGCGCCCACGCCTGCATGGTGCCGTGATGCAGCGCGTCGGCGAGCACGAACAGCCGCGGCATCGAGCGATAGGCATCGCCGCGCAGCTTGTTGCGCACCCGCTGCACGCTTTCGGGCGAGCGCAGGTTGATGTCGACCACGAGGCCGGAGAGATCGCGCGAGGGTTTTTCGGGGATGTCCTGCGTCGTCACCGTCGAGACGTCGCCGACCGCCTTGAGGATGCTGGCGAGCTCGGAACTCTCGTCGCTCCGGTCGGAGGCGAGCAGAAGCCGGCGTTTGGCGGCGGATTTGGCTGGCGCGTTCATGGCTTCCCCAGAGCATGGGATCGGGATTTGGCATCAGCCTAAGCCGGATCAGGTTCTCCGGCCCTTAAGAGGCGTGCTCAATGGAACCTTGGGGAATTCGGCGCAATTTTACGGGTTCTGGTTCCGATGGCGGGACCTGAAATCCGCAAAACAACCCCATGCACAGTAGAATGGCATTGATAACAAAGGGCAATTTTTCGCGCTTTCGCCCCACCCTCCGCTGTCATTCGCCGCTAGAGTAAGCAGGAGACAAGAGGGACGGAACCATGCCTGGGATCAATCGGGACGGCGTCAATATCTATTACGAGGTTCACGGCGAGGGACCGCCGCTGCTGCTCACCCATGGTTATTCGTCGACGTCGGCGATGTGGCATGGCCAAGTCGATGCGCTCGCCAGGGAGCACAAGCTGATCCTGTGGGACATGCGCGGCCACGGCCAGTCCGACTATCCCGACGATCCCCGTGCGTACAGCGAAGCCCTCACGGTCGGTGACATGGCGGCGATCCTCGATGCGGTCGGTGCGGAGCGCGCGATCATCGGCGGATTGTCGCTCGGCGGCTACATGTCGCTCGCGTTCTATCGCGCCCATCCGGAGCGGACCCGCGCGCTGCTGATCATCGACACCGGCCCCGGTTTCAAGAAGGACGACGCGCGCGAGGCCTGGAATGCGCGGGCGCTCGCCACCGCCGACCGACTCGACCGCGAAGGCCTCGAGGTCCTGAAGTCGGCAACGCCCGAGCGCGCCGCCGCCAGCCATCGCAATGCCAAGGGACTGGCCCTCGCCGCACGCGGCATGCTGACCCAGCGCGATGCCCGCGTGATCGAGCTGCTGCCCGACATCAAGGTGCCCTCGCTGATCGTGGTCGGTGCCGACGACACGCCGTTCCTGGCCGCGTCCGACTACATGGCCGCAAAAATCCCCGGGGCACAAAAGGTCGTGATCCCCGCTGCCGGTCACGCCGTCAACATCGATCAGCCTAAGGCTTTTGTTGACGCCGTCTCGGCTTTCCTGAAGAACTTGCCTGAAGAACTTGCCGACATAGGCTAGGCAATCTGGGACGCAAGACATGATGCGAGCGATCTTCGCGGCCGTCGCAACGGCTGCGCTGCTGTCGTCGCCGGCGCAGGCCGAGCCGTTCGGCGCGGTGCCGTCGCGCCGGCCCTTCGTCGCGACCTTGTCCAACAACATTCCGCTCGCTTTCGGCATGGACGCCGAGCAGACCGCCCGCGCCCTCGGGCAGCCGCTGCAATATGTGCGCGGGCGTCCCGGCAACGAGATCTATCTCGCGCTACGCAACATCGGCGGCAGCGGCCTGATTCCTTACCGTCACCGCCTGTTCCTGCAATTCCGCCAGGGGCGGCTGGCGGGATGGAAGGAGGATTACGGCGAGAACTGGATGTGGGAGTGAGGTGTATTCTCATGGTGAGGAGCGCCGCAGACGCGTCTCGAACCATGAAGGCCCGGCTGCTGCATCTCGGCCTTTCATCCTTCGAGACGCGCGCGAAGGGCGCGCTCCTCAGGATGAGGGCAGAGAGCCGAATTTTGGATCGACAACCAAGAAGGACAACCCGCGTGGGACAAGACATCAAGCTGACGGCGTCCGACAATTTCCAGCTCGGCGCCTATCGCGCCGACCCTGCCGGCACGCCGAAGGGCGCGGTGGTCGTGATCCAGGAGATCTTTGGCGTCAATCACCACATCCGCGCGGTCTGCGACCGCCTTGCCGGGGAAGGCTATGTCGCGATCGCGCCCTCGATCTTCGACCGCACCGCACCGAACTTCCAGTCGGGCTATTCGCCCGATGAGATCGCCGAAGCGCGCAAGTTCGTTGCCAATCCGGACTGGGCAGCAATGCTGCGCGATACGCAGGCGGCGATCGATGCGGTGAAGAGCATCGGCCCGGTCGGCATCATCGGCTTTTGCCTGGGCGGCAGCATCGCCTTCGTTGCGGCGACGCGATTGACCGGCCTGAAGGCCGCGATCGGCTATTACGGCGGCGCCGTCGTTCGCTTTGCCGAGGAGACGCCGAAGGTGCCGACCCAATTGCATTTCGGCGAGAAGGATGCGGGCATCCCCTTGACCGACGTCGAGACCATCAGGTCGAAACGGCCCGAGGTGGAGGTCTTCGTCTATCCGGGCGCGCAGCACGGCTTCCATTGCGACGAACGCGCCAGCTACGACAAGGCCAGCGCCGATATCGCCTGGCCGCGCAGCATGGCTTTCTTCGCGACACATTTGAAATAGAGCGCGTGAAGTAGAGCGCGATCTCTCACCGTCATTCCGGGATGCGCCGATAGGCGCAGGCCCGGGATCCATTGCACGTCAGCGATAGCGGCGCGATGGATTCCGGGTTCGCGCTAACGCGCGCCCCGGAATGACCGCGGAGAGGGTTGGGCCTTGCCTCCAAAGCAGAAATCGGGTGGCTGCAGCGCGGCGCGCGGCGATAGAGCTGGCGGATCAAAGCCAACTCTCGCCGGGAGATCGCCATGCAGCAATCCATCACGCATCTCGTCATCCGCAATCCGTTCGGAGCCATGGATGTCCCCTCACCCGACGATTCCGAGGTGATGGATTATGCCGCGACGGCTTCGCTGCCCGGCGATGCGGCGGACGACAATGCGGCGGCGTGGGCAGCAATCGCAGCGCCGTCCGATCCGCTCGAAGGCATATGGGCGAGCCGCTGGAACGGCGGGACCGATCCGACCATTGCCGGCGATACGCCGGACAAGTGGAAACAAGGGCGCGCCGAAGTGCGGATTGCGGGTAATCGCATCTATTTGCGCTTCGACTGGGACAATGGCCGCCGGCACGGACTGATCGAGGCCGCGCGCGACGGCGCGGATCGTCTGGTCGGGAAATACATCAACCTGACCACGCCGGCGATCACGCGGCCATGGGTCGGGCGCGTGATCGATGCCAGCAGGATCGACGGATGTTTTCCGAGTGGGCGGCTGGATTTTCGCAGGTAGCACGCCGCCGCATCGCCTTCCGCTGTCATTCCGGGATGCGCCGATAGGCGCAGGCCCGGAATCCATCGAGCGTCAGGGTTTGCACAAAAATGGATTCCGGGTTCGCGCTGCGCGCACCCCGGAATGACGACAGGAGAGAGTTGGACTGAAACGAGCCTAGAACCAGCGCTCGCCGACGAACACGGTGTCGCCGGGGTTCAAGGGCGTGCCGAGCGGCACCACGGCGCGCATGGATCCGCCGCGCTCGGTGTGGGTGACGGTGACCACGTCGCGCTTGGCGCGGGGCGAGAAGCCGCCGGCGATCGCGACGGCGCTCTCGACCGTCATGTTCGGCACGTAGGGATATTGGCCGGGCGCGGTGACTTCGCCGAGGATGAAGAACGGACGATAGGCCTCGATCTCCACCGCGACCGAGGGCTCGCGGATGTAGCCGTTGCGCAGGCGCGCGGCGATCTCGCCGGCAAGTCCGGCGGTGGTACGGCCGCGTGCCGGCACCGCGCCGATCAGCGGCATGGTGATGGAGCCGCCGGCATCGATGGCGTAGCTGTTGGTAAGACCTTCCTGGCCGTAGACCACGACGCGGAGCTTGTCGCCGGCGTCGAGATGGTAGGAGGCGTCATAGCGCACCGGCGCCGCCATCGGCGCGGCGTAGCCGACCGGCATGGGGGCGGGCGACGAGGCAAAGGAATTGCGCAGCGCGCCGATGGCGCCGCCGCCGTCGGCGACGACAACCGGCTGCGGCGCATTGTAGGGCTGGCCATAGGCCATGGAATCGAGGTCGGCGCGCGGTGGCATGACCGCGACGGGACCGGCGGTCTGCATGCAGCCGCCAAGGGCCAGCGCGGCGGACGCTGTCAGGACCACTGCCGAGATCGACGATCGAAACGCGCGTGCAACTGGCACCGGACCTATCCCTCGAAACGAGACAGCTCCAGTGATGCACCGGTTATGGTTAATAAAGCGTTTGCGGGGGAGCGCTGTGACGCGACGCGGCTCGATGCAAACACGGTACGCCCTCTCTCCCGCTTGCAAGCGGATGAGGTGCACCGAGCTCGCACTTGCCTTAAGCGCTCGCGCCAACGGCCGATTGGGCGGGACACGCCGGTGTCGCCAAGGATCAATCCCGGGAATAGCCGATCAACGGCTTCCGCGGCCGGAACAGGATCATCAGCAGGATACCGAGAATGCCGAGGACGGCAAAGACCGGCTGATCCAGCAGCAGGCGGATCACCGAGGTCCAGAGCCAGGGCGCCTTGGCCTCGACCCAGGTGCGGAAGGCCGACTGGCTGGCCTGATTGATGTCGTTCCAGAACTGGCCGAACCGGGTGAACCTGAGGGTCTGATCGGCCACCCAGCGGGCGCCGTCATAGACCATGAAGATGAACCCGCCGGCGAGCAGCAACAGCCCAATCAGTCGGAAAAAGCCGCGGATCATGCCTCACCTTATTTGGTCGTCCGATCGGAGGACCTGGACAAGACGCCGCCAGCCAATAGCCGGGCGACGATAGAAATTCAACCTCTTCAGGGCGTTACACCGCCTCCTGGGGCGCCTTGGGGCTGCTTTTCCAGCCCCGGAAAGCGTTGACGGTGCCGAAGAGCCTCTCTATAAGGGCGCCAACTGGCGGCGGGCGCAATCCTGCCGCCGCTGTTCTTTGAGCAGTTGCAGGCCACTTGAGCTTAGGGCTCCTTGAGGCCTCATGTTCCCGGGACGGCCCAGCAACCGAACACCCTAAATCCGAGCGTCGATTCCGCGGTCAAGCAAGCCGGCGCTACCCGACCAAGACGCGACCGGTACCCGCAAAGGATATTGAGACCATGGCCAATACCACTTCCGCCAAGAAAGCGACGCGCAAGATCGCCCGCCGCACCGCCGTCAACAAGTCGCGCCGCACCCAGATGCGCGGTGCCGTGCGGACCGTCGAGGAAGCCATCGCGACCGGCGACCGCGCCGCCGCCGTGAAGGCGCTGGCGAATGCCGAGCCGGCCTTGATGCGTGCCGCGCAGCGCAACATCATTCATAAGAACAACGCCAGCCGCAAAGTCTCGCGCCTCACGGCGCAGATCGCCAAGCTCGCAAAGTAAGCTCGTCAGGTCAGCCTGCAGGTCACGGCTGGCCGACCGGTCGACGGATCGATCGCACATCGCACGCATCAAACAGCCCGGCATCGCGCCGGGCTTTTTTGTTGCCCGTCATGAATCACGGAAAGCGGACACGCACGATCGACGCTCGACTGGAGATTCCGCAGCGCCAGCGCCATTCTTCGTTCCGTAGTTCTACCTGCCGATGCGGTGCAACGGCGCAAACCTTCACCGCGTTGCGAAAACCGCTGTGCCGCGGGCTCGAATTGAATCCGCAAGCAACGAAAGTTCTACACACCGTAAATTCACCGGAGCGCATACGGCGTGGGAGTTACCCTGCGAAACGGGACTCAAAAAACGATGTCTCGCTAATCACTTATCGACATAGCGACCGCAAGCATTTGGAAAATTCGTCCGCGCGTCGGGCGCATGAAGATTTTGTTAAAAAATTTTGGCGGTGGCGGAGAATTGTCACATGAGGTGCGGCGTTCTCGATTCTGTGCACGAATCCAAAAACTTGCTCCGAAGCCTGTGCACAAGTCGCGCGCGACGTTAACCGACGTCAAGTTTTTTTGGTGGCTCAAGTGTGAATCAATTCGTTGCGAGTCTTTCCGCTTAGTGTATTCCTTAGGTCGTCAGCGGCGCCCACGATCTTCAGACCAGCGCGGTTTAGGAAACGGGGCGAGCGTGCAAATCGGCGGCGGTGTGCACGTAGGCGACGCTTCAAAAAGTGATGTCGGTTCACAACCCATAGCAATATGGGAACGGTAGCTGTTTGTCTGAATGTCTCCAAGCGGGATCTTCCCGCCTCGTGCCAAGCGCATATGAGAGACATCGCAATGCTACCCCGGCACGCAAGGTGGCGAAGTCGAGCGGACGATTAGTACACGGGCAGGCATCCGCGACATCGTACGCCGCGGCTGTCTTTTGGACACGCAGGACCTTGTCGTGAGCAATCACGGCAGGACGGGGAGGTATCATGTCTTACGGACTCAACGCGGTATTGAAACACGTCTTCTCTTCGAACGATGCCGGTTTAGATCAGTCCGACCTCCAGCCTCCCGCGCGTGACGGAGCGCCGAGTACGCGCTGACCTCGCGAACCCTCCATCTCTGACATCGCTGACCGGACGCGGCGTTCTCGCCGAACGGCGGAGCCATGTCTGACGATGGACTCGCTCTGAGGTCGCCCCATGACAGAACCCCTGACGGCAGGAACTCTGCATGGCGCTCACCACGCAACTAAATCTCTCAAGAGAAGTTTTCTGACGATGACAATGGAACAGGATCGCTGGTCACGCGTGAAGGGTCGGCTGCGCTCGAGCGTTGGCGAGGACGTTTACACGAGCTGGTTTGCACGCATGGATCTGGAAGGCGTGCAGGACGAGAGCGTGCGGCTCTCGGTGCCGACGCGTTTCCTGAAGAGCTGGATCCAGGCCCATTATGCCGAGCGCGTGCTGTCGTGCTGGCAGGCCGAGATGCCGGAAGTTCATCGCATCGACCTCACGGTGCGTTCGGCCGTGCGCCCGGTGACGCCGCCGAAGGACGTGCCGGCGCCGCTTCGAGACGCGGCGCGCGCCCGCGCCGGAGCTGCGCTCGACCGCGACCGCGCCGGTCTCGGCCAGTCACGACGCGCTCGGCGGCTCGCCGCTCGACCCGCGCCTGACCTTCGCGAGCTTCGTCGTCGGCCGCTCCAACACGCTGGCCCATGCGGCCGCGCGCCAGGTCGCCGAAGGGCGCCGGGGCGATCCCGTGATGTTCAACCCGCTCTACATCCATGCCGGCGTCGGCCTCGGCAAGACCCACCTGCTGCAGGCCGTGACGTGGGCCGGCAATTCCGGCAACGAGCGCAAGGTGCTGTACCTGACTGCGGAAAAATTCATGTACGGCTTCGTCGCCGCGCTGAAGACGCAGACGGCGCTGGCCTTCAAGGAGGCGCTGCGCGGCATCGACGTGCTCGTGATCGACGACCTCCAGTTCCTGCAGGGTAAATCGACCCAGGCCGAGTTCTGTCACACGCTGAACGCGCTGATCGACGCCGGCCGCCAGGTCGTGATCGCGGCCGACCGCCCGCCGTCCGATCTCGAGAGCCTCGATGATCGCGTGCGCTCGCGGCTCGCCGGCGGCCTCGTGGTCGAGATGGGCTCGCTCGGCGAGGAGCTGCGCCACGGCATCCTCAAGTCGCGCGTCGCAGCCGCCCGCACCCATCATGCGACGTTCGAGGTGCCGGAGGAGGTGCTGCATTATCTGGCGCGCACCATCACCCATAACGGCCGCGACCTCGAAGGCGCGATCAACCGTCTGCTCGCGCACTCGAAACTCAACAACCGGCCGGTGACGCTGGAGATGGCGGAGCACGAGGTGCGTGACCTGGTGCGGCCGCAGGAGCCGAAGCGGATCAAGATCGAGGACATCCAGCGCGTGGTGGCGCGGCAATATAATGTCAGCCGCTCCGACCTGCTCTCCTCGCGCCGCACCGCCAACGTGGTGCGCCCGCGCCAGGTCGCGATGTATCTCGCCAAGACGCTGACCCTGCGCTCGCTCCCCGAGATCGGCCGCCGCTTCGGCGGACGCGACCACACCACGGTGCTGCACGCCGTCCGCAAGATCGAGGCGCTGGTCTCCAAGGACACCGCGCTGTCGGAGGAAGTGGAGTCGCTGAAGCGCCAGCTCCAGGAATAAACGCCTAAGGCGCTCCTGCCCTTCTGCCGCCGTCCCGGCTTCGCCAGGGCGGCGGTTTTGGTTTGGGCGGTAAATCGTGGGAATCGTACGGAACTGGCCCCCAATCCCTTGAATCCGGGGGCCATCCGAGCCACCTTGCGCGACCCTGGCGGCTTTGGTCATATCGATTGGATGGCCCCGACCTGCCGGGGTCATCGGTGCCGCGGCGGGGCTTTACGACCGCCCGGCTTCTTCATTTTGGGGATCGGGCGAGTAGAGCAATGAAGGTTACGGTCGAACGCGCGCAACTCCTGAAGTCGCTGGGCCACGTCCACCGCGTGGTCGAGCGCCGCAACACGATTCCGATCCTCGGCAACGTGCTGGTCCGGGCCGAGAACGCCAAACTGTCGCTGAAGGCGACCGACCTCGACCTCGAGGTGACGGAGACGCTGCCTGCGGAAACCGCCACCGCGGGGTCCACCACCGTGCCGGCCCACATGTTCTACGACATCGTGCGCAAGCTGCCGGATGGTTCGCAGATCGTGCTGGAGGCCGATGGCGACCGCGCCGTGCTGGCGATCCGCGCCGGGCGCTCGCGCTTCACGCTGCAGACCCTGCCGGAGAACGACTTCCCGGATCTGGCCGCCGGCGACATGTCGCATTCCTTCTCGCTCGCCGCCAAGGACATCAAGCGGCTGATCGACCGCACCCAGTTCGCGATCTCCACCGAAGAGACGCGTTATTACCTCAACGGCATCTATCTGCACGCCGCCGGCACGCCCAAGGCCGCCACCCTGCGCGGCGTCGCCACCGACGGCCACCGCCTCGCCCAGCTCGACCTGGTGCAGCCCAAGGGCGCCGAGGGCATGCCCGGCGTGATCGTGCCGCGCAAGACCGTCGGCGAGGTGCAGCGCCTGATCGAGGATACCGACGCCGAGATGACGGTCGAGCTGTCGCAGGCCAAGATCCGCTTCACCATCGGCAACGTCGTGCTGACCTCGAAACTGATCGACGGCACCTTCCCCGATTACGGCCGCGTCATCCCGCAAGGCAACGACAAGGAGCTCGTCGTCGACAAGAAGGATTTCGAGAACGCGGTCGACCGCGTCTCCACCATCTCCAGCGAACGCGGGCGCGCCGTCAAGCTGTCGCTGTCGCCGGGCAAGCTGGTGCTGTCGGTGACCAATCCGGATTCCGGCAGCGCGACCGAGGAGCTCGAGGTCGAATACGCCTCCGACGCCCTCGATATCGGCTTCAACTCCCGCTACCTGCTCGACATCGCCGCCCAGATCGAAGGCGACGTCGCAACGCTCCGCCTCGCCGACCCTGGCTCGCCGACCCTGGTGCAGGACCGCGACGACAAGAGCGCGCTGTACGTGCTGATGCCGATGCGGGTGTGAGACGATTTCTCTCTTCTCGTCATGGCCGGGCTTGACCCGGCCATCCATCAAACAAGATGACTTATTGGGTGTACATCCTCGCCAGCAAACCCGGTGGAACACTCTATATCGGCGTCACCAACAATCTAGTTCGACGCGTTTATGAGCACCGCGAAGGGCTGGCAGACGGTTTCACCAAACGCCACGGGGTGAAGACCCTGGTCTATTTCGAGGCACACGACACGATCGCCGCCGCCCTCCAACGCGAAAAGAACATGAAGCACTGGTCGCGTGAGTGGAAGATCGATTTGATCGTGAAGGGCAATCCGGCGTGGCAAGACCTATATGATGAAATTGCCCGCTGACACGGGCGATGGATTGCCGGGTCAAGCCCGGCAATGACAGAGTGATATGACCCCCTCCCGCATTCATCGCCTGACGCTGACGCATTTTCGCAATTATCGGGCGGCGGGGCTCGAGACGGCGGCTGACCTGGTGGCGCTGGTCGGGCCGAACGGAGCGGGCAAGACCAATTGCATCGAGGCGATCTCGTTCCTGTCGCCGGGACGCGGGCTGCGGCGCGCCACGCTGGAAGACGTCGCCGACAACCAGGGCGACGGCTCCTGGGCCGTCTCCGCGCAGGTCGAGGGCGCGCTGGGGCTGGCGACGCTCGGCACCGGCATCGATGCACCGCGGCCCGACAGCGCGGTGAGCCGGCGCTGCCGCATCGACCGCGAGCCGGTGGGTTCGGCGGCAGCCTTCGGCGACCACATCCGGATGGTGTGGCTGACGCCGGCGATGGACGGGCTGTTCATGGGCGCGGCGTCCGAGCGGCGGCGCTTCTTCGACCGCCTGGTCCTCGCCATCGATAGCGAGCATTCCAGCCGCATCAACGCGCTGGAGCGCTCCTTGCGCTCGCGCAACCGGCTGCTCGAAACCCGCAATTACGACGACCATTGGTGTGATGCGATCGAGCGCGAGACCGCGGAGCTTGCGGTCGCGGTCGCGGCCACGCGCGGCCAGACCGCGGCAAGGCTGACCGGCATGCTCAACGCGCGCGCGCAGGCCTCCGCCTTCCCCTCGGCGCAGATCGCGCTCGACGGCTGGATGGAGAATGCGCTGCTTCAGGAGACCGCAACCTCGGTCGAGGACCGCTATCGCCAGATCCTGCGCGACAACCGCCCGCGCGATGCGATTGCCGGCCGCACCACCGATGGCCCGCATCTCACCGACCTGCAGGTGATCTATGCGCCGAAGAGCATGCCCGCGCGCGACGCCTCGACCGGCGAGCAGAAGGCGCTGCTGATCGGCCTCGTTCTGGCGCATGCGAGCCTGGTCGCCGAGATGACCGGCATCGTGCCACTGCTGCTGCTCGACGAGGTGGTGGCGCATCTCGACCCTAGCAGGCGCGCCGCGCTGTTCGACGAGCTGAAGAAGCTCGGCGCGCAGGTGTGGCTGACCGGCGCGGACCCTGCGGCCTTCGCCGAGATCGGCGCCGGAGGCGAAGTGTTTGACGTCGAGAGCGGACGAGTCTCGGCCAGAGGCTAGGCCGCCGCGTTGAACCCGCCCGTTTCCGTCAGCGACTAGCTGCTTGAGGCTGCAACACGCGGCCATCGCGCGAATATCGGACGCGCGCGATATCCTTGAGCATGGGCATGACGACGGTGAGGCGTGGGGCGCAAGCTCCGGCACGATGGCAGCTGTTCGCGTGCGGCCTTGCGCTCTTCGCAAGCTGCCTGCTCGCGGCCAGCGCCGGCGCCTTCGTGTCTACCCTGCCGCCGCTGTTCTCGGCCGCACTCACGCCGGATCCCGATGCCAGGCTGCCCGTGCCGACCCGCTACCTCTATCGCGGCACCCACACCACCATGATGCCGGGCCTCGAGGCTCCGCTCCGGATCCGGCTCGAAGCCCGCGTGCCCGCGGCGCTCGGCGATGTTCTCGCCTTCTATCGTACCGAGCTTCAAAAGCTCGGCTGGCAGGAGCAGCAGCATGATTCAGCGGTCGAGGCCGATCACGCGCGCCTCACCTTCGTCTCGCCGGTCGGGCCTGCGGCGCTGGCGCTCGCCCGCAACGGCGACAGCACCTCGGTCCAGCTCGTGCAGAAGAATCTGGATGTCGCGACACGCGCGAACGTCCTGCCCGAGCCTGGTCAGTCGAAGCTGGTCTTCAGCAATATCAGCGCGAGCGAGGCCGTCCTCACGATCAACGAGCGGAGCATTGCGCGCCCGGCCGGCGCCAACGCCGTCGCGCTGGATCTGATGCCCGGCAAATATTCCTACGGATTGAGCGCGCCCGGTCGTCGAGCCACCGCGCACATGCTCACCGTCGCAGCCGGCGATACCTGGGAGCTCACGGTCGGGCCGGACGGCGAGGCGTGGCCGCCGCTTCAGCTGTACTGAGCGCCACTACGTCCCGGCATCGGCGCCCTGTTGAACCTCTCCGGTTCCCGCCGCGACTTCTCGTCTGAGGCCGCGCGCCAACGACGCCGCAGCCTGCTGCGCAGGGCATGGCGACCCGCGCGACATCCAGGAGTTTAGACGATGCCGATGATCCTGCTTGGGGCGCAAGTCCCGGTCAGATGGCTGCTGCTGACCTGCGGCATTCTCGCGATGGCGGGCATTGCGCCTCCCGCGGGCGCGGCCGACGAGGGCATCGTCGACGTCCATACGCTACCGCGGCTCGATGGCGCGATGGAGGACACTTCGCGCCCCGACACCTATCGCGTTATCTACACCGTGCCGGCCGCCCTTGCCGCCACGTCGGACGCCACCAGGAAGCTGCTCAGCGCCGACGGCTGGGTGCCCTACGTCTACCCGCTGGACGAGACGAGCGCCGCGTTGACCTTCAAGAAGGGACGGCAGGGGCTGCGCGTCTCCTTCGCCCAGGCGCGCGGGCGCCCCGATCAATCCGCGGTGTCCTACACGCCCAACCGGATCTATGCGAACGTCCCCTTTCCGGACGGCGCGACGAACCTCGTGTTCGACGAGACCAGACCCTATCTCGGCTGCATCGCGCCCGGCGCGCTGGATGCGACGTCGGAATTCTTCACCAAGGAAATGGCGGCGATCGGCTGGCGCAAGCTCACGCCCGAAACGGCGGCGCGCTGGCCGAACGCCGATCTCGGCGAGACGGTGCCGAACGGCGTGCGTGCCTTCTTCGATCATCCCGGCGGCGACACGGCGCAGTTCTACAAGCAGAAGCCGGTCATGCTGACCTTGACGCGCCGCGACGACGGCCGCACCAACGTCGAGATCAGGGTGGCGCCGTTCGCGCTGCCGCAGGAGCTCGAGGCCGACGATGACATGGCCGGGCTGCCGCGGCCCAAGCCGACCAAATCGGCAAGGAGCCTCGGCAGCGCCAGCTCCAACACGCGCGAGATGTCGGTCGCTGCGATGGCCGAGCTGCCCGCCGTGCTCGCCTTCTATCATCGCGAGCTCGCCGCGCGCGGCTGGCGGGAGGACGGCAACGCGCCGCTCGCCGCCGGCGACGACGTCGCGATCAGGATCTCCAACCCCGAGGAAACCGGCGTGCTGCGGCTTGGCCGCAAGTATGATTTCACCATGGTCAGCCTGACCGCGCAGGTGAAGGAATCGGCGCTTGCCGCCCGCGCCAAGGCGAAGAAGGAGGCAGACGCGCGATTCCTCGGCGATGCCTTGGGGGCGGCCCAGCAGCTCATCGCCGCCGATGAAGCCCGGCGCAAGGCCCAGGCCGTCTCTCTCTCGGACACACCGCTCAGGACGCTTGCCGACAGCACGACGCCGGTGCCGCTGCCTGAAAACGCCGAAGGCGTGAAATTCGACGGCGGCGACGGCCGGCTGGAATTCTCCTCGGCGTCGAGCGTGAAGGCGCTCACCGCGTTCTATCGCGCATCGCTCAAGCCCGCCGGCTGGAAGGAGCAGCCCTCCGTGATCAACCAGCCCAACATGGCGGTGATGGAATTCGCCAGGGGTGGCAAATCGATCTCGATGACCGTGATGCAGATGGGCCCGAACGTGAACGTGAGCGCCAGCGGATCGGGCCTGGTGATGGCCACGGCGAAGCCGGCAGCGATCCCGGAAGTGCAGGCCCCATCCTCCGAGCCGCTCAAGCTCGACACCGAATCCCCGCTGCCCGTGCCGACGCAGCGTTCGTCGAAATCGCTCGCCACCACCAAGATACCCGGCGGCGAGGCCCCGCTCCGCCGCGAGCTGACAGCCAGCATCCCCGCTCCGCTCCAGGAGGTCCTCGCCTTCTACCGCGCGGAGCTGTCCAAGCTCGGCTGGCAGGAAAAGACCGACGGCGCGGCGGTGTCGGCAGACCACGCGCAGATCGATTTCACCTGGCCGCAGGGCCCGGCCGTGCTCAAGCTCGGCCGGACCAAGGGCGAGACCACGGTCAGTCTGGCGCAGAAGAACGCGGATGTCGCTGTGAAGGCCGACATCATGCCGAAGGCAGGGCAGGCGCGGGTGATGCTCGGCAACAT
The DNA here is from genome assembly GCF_042019905.1 of Bradyrhizobium dasycarpum. Lineage (NCBI taxonomy): Bacteria > Pseudomonadati > Pseudomonadota > Alphaproteobacteria > Hyphomicrobiales > Nitrobacteraceae > Bradyrhizobium > Bradyrhizobium dasycarpum. Next base: position 5,158,369 of record NZ_CP169574.1, on the reverse strand, counting down.
GGGCCCGAAGGAGGCCTCGCTCACCATCAACAAGCAGGCGGTGAAGATCGCGGCCGGTGCCGGCGGCCCGCAAGCGCCGAAAGGCCCGATGCTCGATCTGCCACCAGGCAAGTACCAATACGCGGTGCGCACGCAAGGACAGCCCACCCGCACCGACGCGCTCACCGTGGCCGCGGGCGACATCTGGGGCCTCGTGGTGGGCCCGAGCGGCGACGTGCTGCCGCTGCAGATGTATTGAGCCGACCACAAAGGCGGCGCGCAGTCGCTCCCGCTTGCAAGCGGGAACGGCTGCACCGCGGGTCGCGCCATGAACTTTGCCAAAAAAGATGCTCCGACCGGCGCCTGGGACGACGTCACGCCCCGCAAAATCCACGCCTTTCAGGGCCCCAAAACGACCCCTCGAATCGCTTTTTTGCAGGGCCCCAAAACGGCCTTCTGAAGGCTTGAAAACCGACCGAAAAACCCTATCTGCTCAAAGGGTTGCGGCAGCATACTTTGCGCTAGGCGCTAGCCCGCTTTCATGGCACAAATAGCCCCGCAAATCAGCGCCTTCTGCGCCGCTGATTCGGGCGACATTCGAAGGCCTCTCATGACAGAACCAGCTCGGCAGCCCGCTGCCGAAAACGAGCCCTCCAATCCGAGCGAATACGGTGCGGAATCGATCCGCGTGCTCAAGGGTCTCGATGCCGTCCGCAAGCGCCCGGGCATGTATATCGGCGACACCGACGACGGCTCGGGTCTGCACCACATGGTCTACGAGGTCGTCGACAACGCGATCGACGAAGCGCTGGCAGGCCACGCCACGCGCGTCGACGTGATCCTCAATGCCGACAATTCCGTCACCGTGCGCGACGACGGCCGCGGCATTCCCGTCGACATCCACAAGGGCGAAGGCATCTCGGCGGCCGAGGTCATCATGACCCAGCTCCATGCCGGCGGTAAGTTCGACCAGAACTCCTACAAGGTTTCCGGCGGCCTGCACGGCGTCGGCGTCTCCGTCGTCAATGCGCTGTCGAGCAAGCTGGAGCTTCGCATCTGGCGCGACGACAAGGAGCACTACATCGAGTTCGCCCATGGTGACGCCGTGGCGCCGCTCAAGGTCGTCGGCGACGCGCCGGGCAAGCGCGGCACCGAGGTAACGTTCCACGCCTCGACCGACACGTTCAAGAACGTCGAATATGATTTCGCGACGCTGGAGCACCGCCTGCGCGAGCTCGCCTTCCTCAATTCCGGCGTCAACATCGCCCTCTCCGACATGCGCCATGCGGTCGAGAAGCGCGAGGAGATGCACTATTCCGGCGGCGTCGAGGAATTCGTCAAGTATCTCGACCGCAACAAGAGCCCGATCGTGCCGGCGCCGATCATGGTGCGGGCGGAAGCCAACGGCATCGGCGTCGAGGCGGCGCTGTGGTGGAACGACAGTTACCACGAGAACGTGCTGTGCTTCACCAACAACATCCCGCAGCGCGACGGCGGCACCCATCTTGCCGGCTTCCGCGGCGCGCTGACGCGCCAGGTCAACGGCTATGCCGAGGCCAACGCCAAGAAGGAGAAGATCGCGCTGACCGGCGACGATTGCCGCGAAGGCCTCACCGCCGTCTTGTCCGTGAAGGTGCCCGATCCGAAGTTCTCGTCGCAGACCAAGGACAAGCTGGTGTCCTCGGAGGTGCGTCCCGTGGTCGAGAACGTGCTCAACGAGGCACTCCAGGCCTGGTTCGAGGAGCACCCCTCCGAGGCCAAGATGATCGTCGGCAAGGTGATCCAGGCCGCGGCCGCCCGCGAAGCCGCACGAAAGGCGCGCGAGCTGACCCGCAAGAGCCCGCTCTCGGTCTCCTCGCTGCCCGGCAAGCTCGCCGACTGCCAGGAGAAGGATCCGGCCAAGTCGGAGCTGTTCATCGTCGAGGGCGACTCGGCAGGCGGCAGCGCCAAGCAGGGCCGCAACCGCGAATTCCAGGCGGTGCTGCCGCTGCGCGGCAAGATCCTCAACGTCGAACGCGTCCGCCCCGACAAGATGCTGTCGAGCGAGCAGATCGGCACGCTGATCACCGCGCTCGGCACCGGCATCAGCGACGAGTTCTCGATCGAGAAGCTGCGCTATCACAAGATCATCGTGATGACGGACGCCGACGTCGACGGCGCCCACATCCGCACGCTGCTGCTGACCTTCTTCTACCGGCAGATGCGGGACATCATCGACGGTGGCTATCTCTATATCGCCCAGCCGCCGCTCTATAAGGTCTCACGCGGCAAGTCCGAGCAGTACCTGAAGGACGAACGGGCGCTGGAAGACTATCTGATCGACGCCGGGCTTGACGACTGCGTCTTCATTCCGGGCAGCGGCGGCGACCGCACCGGCCGCGACCTGCGCTCGCTGGTCGACGACGCCCGCGTGGTCCGCAGCATCTTGCGCAATCTGCACAGCCGCTATAACCGCAAGGTCATCGAGCAGGCCGCCATCACCGGCGTGCTGAACAAGGCGATTTACGGCGATCCCGAGAAAGCCGCGGCCGCGGCGCAATACATCGCGGGCCGGCTGGACAACCAGGCCGACGAGGTCGAGCGCGGCTGGATCGGGCAATATGTGGAAGGCCAGGGCTTCCAGTTCGAGCGCACCGTGCGCGGCGTCAAGGAAGCCGCTGTCATCGACGACGCCTTCCTGGGGTCCGCCGAGGCGCGCAAGCTCGACGAGTACACGGTGAAGCTTCAAGATGTTTACGCCCGCCCCGGCAAGCTGCGGCGCAGGGATGTCGAGCACATGGTCTATGGCCCGGCCGACCTGTTCGAGGCGGTCACCGACGCCGGCCGCAAGGGCATCACGCTGCAGCGCTACAAAGGCCTCGGCGAGATGAACCCGGAGCAGCTCTGGGAGACGACGCTCAACACCGACGTGCGCTCGCTGCTGCAGGTGAAGGTCAAGGAGGTCGACGAGGCCGACGACATCTTCACCAAGCTGATGGGCGACGTGGTCGAGCCGCGCCGCGACTTCATCCAGGAGCACTCGCTGAGCGCGACGATCGATATTTGAGACCGTTTGGTTTTGGGTTCCGATCCCTCGGTCGAGCACTCGCTGCACCTCTTTCGCTTGCGAGAGGTCGCCACGCTCGCAGAGCGTGGCGGGTGAGGGCTTCTTCCCCTTGGGGATTGTCCCATTGCGGAGGCACCCTCTCCCCAACCCTCCCCTCCGGGGCAGGGCAATCGCATATGTAGCGATCTCGCCTGTGGCCATCCTTCGAGACGCCCGCCGTTGGCGGGCCCTCAGGATGAGGACCAGGTGCGCGGCACCAATTTCCGAGCACCAATGCTGCTTAGCCTCATCCTGAGGAGACCGCGAAAGCGGTCGTCTCGAAGGACGAGGCGCGCGCTCAGGTCTCGCAAAGCGCCATATGCGATAGCCCTGCGCAAGCGGGGGAGGGAGCGCACCGCCGTGATGACGACACCGCCCTGAACCTCCCTCCCAGCCGCCGCGACGAAGTGGCATGAACCCGTAAGGCCAATTCCGGCCGGGAAGCGCCACGTCATGACCGGCTCCGCAACGCCCAGTTCCACTGCACCCTCACGCCGCCTCGGTATCATCGGCAGCATTGTCGGCGTGCTGGCGCTGATGGCGGCGGTGCTGCCGCATTGGGTGGTGCCGATCGTGTTTCCGCCGCCGCCGGCGGACAAGGTGATCGTCGACACCGGCCATCGCATCAAGGACCGCATCGTCGCGAAGGTGAAGGGCGTGGAGTATCAGGCTCCGAAGGTCGAAAAGTCGGCTGGACGAAGCTGGAGTGAAACCGCCACGGTCGCCGCAATCTCGCTCGGCCTGCTCGCCATCCTGTTCTCCGTGCTCGCGCTGGTGTTTCGCGAAGAGCGGTTGCTGGCCGGGGTCGCGGCCGCGCTCGGGACCGGCGCCATCGCCATCGAGATATCCTTCCTGGCCATGGGCGTCCTGATCCTGGTCGTCGTCCTTTATGTGGTAGCGAATATCATCGGCTTGTTCTAAACGCCTGACGCAGCGGGCCGTTCGAGGCCAATGAGCGGCTTCCGCCGCCGCAAGTGCAGAATTGCTACCCTGCTCAATTCTCGGTAGTTTCCGCTCCCGAAGCAGCCCGGCCCAACGCAACAGGACGGAGAAAACCGACGTGGCGCCCATCCAATACATCGTCGAGGGCGGTCACCGGCTCTCGGGCTCGATCGAGCCGTCCGGCAACAAGAATTCGGCGCTGCCGATCATCGCCGCGGCCCTGCTCACCGAGCATCCGGTGACGCTGGAGAACGTGCCGCGGATCCGTGACACCGAGACGCTGGTCGAGCTGATCCGCTCGGTCGGTGCGTCAGCGGAATGGACCGCCCGCAACACGCTCAATATCCACGCCAAGAGCATCCGCGCCGCCGATCTCGACCCCGAGCTGTGCGTTCGCATCCGCGCCTCCATCCTGCTCGCCGGCCCCCTGCTCGCCCGCTGCGGCGAAGTGATGCTGCCGCCGCCAGGCGGCGACGTGATCGGCCGCCGCCGGCTCGACACCCATGTGCTGGCGCTGGAGCCAGCTGGGAGCACGAGTCACCGCGACCGACCGGCTCGAATTCCGTGCGCCCAAGCTTGCCGGTGCCGACGTGTTCCTGGACGAGCCCAGCGTCACCGCGACCGAGAACGCGCTGGTGGCGGCGGTCGCCGCCGACGGTGTCACGTATTTGCGCAATGCGGCCTCCGAGCCGCACGTGCAGGACCTCGCCAACTTCCTGGTCGCGCTCGGCGCCAAAATCGAGGGCATCGGCACCAACACGATGGTCGTCCATGGGCCGGCGACGCTGGGGGGCGCGACCTACCGGATCCAGCCCGACCATATCGAGGTCGGCTCGCTGATCGGGCTTGCCGCGGTGACGCGCTCTCCCTTGCGCATCACGCGCGCCGGCGTCGAACATCTGCGCTCGATCCGCATGGGATTCGAGCGGCTCGGCATCGTCTGCCGGGTCGAGGGCGACGATCTCATCGTGCCGTCCAATCAAACATTGAAGATCCAGGACGATTTCGGCGGCCACGTGCCGAAGCTCGAGGACCAGCCCTGGCCGGCCTTCCCGGCCGACCTGATGTCGATCGCGATCGTCACCGCCACGCAATGCGAGGGCGTCATCCTGATGTTCGAGAAGATGTTCGAATCCAGGATGTTCTTCGTCGACAAGCTGATCGCGATGGGCGCGCGCATCGTGCTGTGCGACCCGCATCGCGCGATCATCGCCGGCCCCAGCCGCCTGCACGGCGCAACCATGACCTCGCCCGACATCCGCGCCGGCATGGCCATGCTGCTGGCGGCCGTATGCGCCCAGGGCACCTCCACCATCAACAACGCCGACCAGATCGAGCGCGGCTACGAGCGCATCGAGGAACGGCTGAACGCGCTCGGCGCGAAAATCAAGCGCGTGCCGGACAGGAAGGGCTGAGGCCCTTTCTTCTCCCCGTGTGGGAGAAGGTGGCGCGAAAATGCGCCTTTGCCACCCTACGGCACCGAGCTGATGGCTGGGGCCATGTTTTCGTCGCGCGGCCGTGCTATTGAGCGGCCATGCTCGACACCGTGCAACATCAAGCGCAGCCGCAAGCCGGCGTGCCGCCAAACCATCTCGCGCAGGAATTCGTCGAGACGCTGCGGCTGGCCGTGCCGCTGATGCTGACGCAGCTCGGGCAGATCGCGATGATCACGACCGATCTCGCGCTGATCGGGCGGCTCGGCGAGGATGCGGTGGCGGCGGCGGCGCTGGCGCACACGGTCTATTTCGTCAGCTTCACCTTCGGGCTCGGCCTGATGTCGGCGGTGTCGCCGCTGGCCGCACAGGCATTCGGCGCCGGCGACGTCAGGCTGATTCGGCGCTCCTTGCGCGTTGGATTGTGGGTCGCGTTCCTGATCTCGCTGCCGATGATGGCCTCGCCGCTCTATGGCGAGCAGATCCTGCTCGCGCTCGGTCAAGTGCCGCAATCGGCCGCGCTGGCGCAGCGCTATCTCAACGGCCTCGCCTGGGGCATCGCACCGGCGCTCGGCTTCATCGCGCTGCGCAGCATGATGAGCGCGGTGAACCGGCCACAGCCGCCGCTGTGGATCACGGTCGCGGCAATCCCGGTCAATGCCGTGCTGGTCTACGCCCTGATCCACGGCCTGTTCGGCCTGCCCGAGCTCGGCCTGTTCGGCGCGGGACTTGCGACCACGATCGTCAACCTCGGCACGTTCGCCGCCGTGCTCGCGATTGCCGCGTGGCAGAAGCCATTCGCGGACTATCATCCGCTCGCCCATCTGTGGCGGATCGACTGGCCGTTGATGCGCCAGCTGATTGCGATCGGCGCGCCGATCTCGTTCTCACTGCTGATGGAGTACGGCCTGTTCTCCTCGGCGGCCCTGCTGATGGGACTGATCTCGACCACCGCGATTGCCGCGCACCAGATTGCGCTCCAGGTCACGGCCGTGCTGTTCATGGTGCCGCTCGGCATCGGCATGGCGGCGACGGTGCGGGTCGGCCATGCCTTCGGCCGCAATGATCCGGCCGCGGTGAGGCGCGCAGGGCTCGCCGCGGGCGTACTTGAGCAGCTCGTCTCGGCCCTGACCGTCGCGATCATCCTCGGTCGCTACGAACTAGGCCGACTGTTTTTCGGCAGCAGCGGGGCGAGCGAAGCGACCGTCGAGCTGACAGCGACGCTGCTGGTGGTCGGCGCGACCTTCTTTATCGCCGACGGCCTCCAGACCATCGTGGGCGGTGCGCTGCGCGGCATCAACGACACCAGGATGACGCTGGTGTTCGCGGTGATCGGCTATTGGTGCGTCGCCTTTCCCGTCGGTTGGATTCTTGCCTTCCACACGGGCCTGGGCGCCGTTGGCGTCTGGGTCGGGTTCTCGGTGGGGACCTTCGTTTATGCCGGGCTGCTGATCTTGCGCTTCCGCATGCTGACGCGCAGATTGGCGGGATGATGGCAACAGTCCGCGAAGTGCCTCCCGAAGTCGATGCCAATGCGCTGCTGGCCGGCGCGCAGTTCATCGACGCGTTTCGCGTGCAGATCGGCGCGACCGCGATCGATGCCCGCGAGGCCTGCACGCGGATGGTGCTGCACGGGCCGGGCTGGATCGACACGCTGCTGCGCCTGCGCAACATCCTGGTGACGCCGTTCGGGCTGAAGACATCGGGCGAAGGCGCCCCGGCGCCGCACGGCCTGATCGGGCTGTTTCCGGTGATCGACGAGACGCCCGAGCGTCTGGTCGCGGGCTTCGACGACTATCATCTCGACTTCCGCATCGTGGTCGACGTTTCAGGCGATGCCGCGGACCGCGAGGTAACCTCGACCACGCTGGTGCGGACCAACAACCTCCTCGGACGGACCTACCTCAGGCTCATCACGCCCTTCCACAGGCTCGTCGTCCGCGGCATGATGGGACGGATCGTGGAGCGGGCCGATGACCCTGTCAGTTGATCTTTTCTTCTCCTTCCGCAGTCCGTTCAGCTATCTGGCGCTGCCGAAGACGCTCAAGCTCGTGGAGGACTACGATCTCGCGGTGAACCTGCGGCCGGTCTACCCGCTCGCGGTGCGCGTGCCCGGCTTCTTCAAGAAGGCCAGCCCGAATTTCATTCGATATGTCGTGCTCGACAGCACGCGCGTGGCGCAGCACGAGGGCATTCCGTTCCGCTTTCCCCGGCCCGATCCGATCGTGCAGGACAAGACGACGTTCGATGTCGCGGCCGAGCAGCCCTACATCCACCGCCTGACCCGGCTGGGCGCCATGGCGCAGCCTCGAGGGACGCGGGCTCACATTCGCCGATGCGATCGCGCGCGTGCTGTGGGACGGCTCGGTGGCGGGCTGGAACGAGGGCGATCATCTCGCGCGCGCGGCCGCGCAGGCCGGCTTCGATCTCGCCGCGATGGATGCCGCAATCAACGCGGATCCGGATCGCTACGAGCAGGTGATCGCGGCGAACGAGAAGGACCATGCCGCCTCCGGCCATTGGGGCGTGCCGACCTTCGTGTTCGAGAACGAGCCGTTCTTCGGCCAGGACCGCATCGATCTGCTGGTCTGGCGCATGCAAGGCAAGGGCCTCGCCAAACGCCAATCGTGATGGCCTGAACCGATATCTCCGAGCGTGCGACTGAGACGTGGCGCCCCGATGCGCGCGGCGCCTTGGGAGGTCTCATGTATCTGGCAAAGTTCTTCCACCGTCCGCCCGGCGATGACGATCGCGAGCTGATGCTGATCCCCGGCAGCAACCCGATGGTCATGGGCATTCACATGAACCGGGAGGGCGAGCCCGGATCGGATCAATATCTGCGCGAAGAATTTCCCGATATCGCCGACGCCGCCGCGGCCTTTCGGCGCGATGTCGCCGAGCTCGTCGCAGCCGGCTATCTCGAGACGGATCACACCAAACACTCGCTGCGCGATCTCGGGCCCGATCCGCAAGCCAAGCCGGACTGGCAGAAGGGGCTGGACGAGCTGACGATACTGGCGCTAAGCGCGCCGCGCGCTGATCAGGCAAAGCAGCTCGAGGCACTCAAGGGCACGCCGGCCGAGCATGAGCCGCTGTATCTCTGGCACGCCGCGCGCTGCGACTACGCCAGGGATGATGCGGTGCAGGCTGTACGTTTCGCCGAACAGGCGCGCGATACGATCCGCGCACGGCGGGCTGCCGGGCAACCGCATTATGCGTGGTCGATCTACGAGAACGATCTCGAAGGACGCATCCTGGAACTGCTGAGCGACGCCTATCTGGAGGCCGGCAACCCGGAGGCCTCGCTGAAGACGATCGAATACCTTTGCAAGACCGCTCCGAACCACGACCGCATCCTCAAGCGCGCCGAGCTGCTCTGCGGTTACTTTCCCGAGCGACGGGAGGAAGCCTTCGACGACGCCTATCAATGGTCGCGCTTCGGCGGCTATGAGGACATCATGGCGTTTCCGGGCTATGCGGAATACGAGTTCCGGCGCAAGGCGGGAACGTCCGCAAAGGGCTGGCGCTGGAAGCCGGGCGCGCCGGCCAGCGAAGCCGATGTGAGCGCGGCGGAGCAGGCCCTTGGTGTCCGCCTGCCCGACGACTATCGCAATTTCCTGCTCACGCGCGGCGAGACCGAGCTTTTGGTGCGGCTGCCCGAATCGTCCTCCGAGCTCCGCTTCTACGCACCGGGCGAGCTGGCGACGCAGCTTCGCAATGTTCTCGACTTCATCGCGCATTCCGACGACGGGCTGGAGGAGGCCTGCGCCTATTTCCGCAAGGAATATGGCGTCTCGCTAAAGCATCTGGTGCCGGTTGCCGAACCGTCGCAGCTCAGCCGCTGTCTGCTGCTCCATGTCGAGCCCGGAGCGGGCTATGCTCAGTGTTTTCAGTGGGACCATGACGGCGCGTGGGAGCTGGAACAGAAGCAGCCCAGCTTCGACGTCGCACTAAAGAGGCTGACGGACGGAATCGAGCAGCGCGATGCGACCCAGCTCGCGTTCTTCGACCTCTGATCTATTCTGCCACACGCACGGACTTGGCGCTCGCCGCCTCCGACCATTCGCCGACGACGCGATCGAGGTCGCAGAGATTCTGGTGCATCTGCTCCAGCGAGAAGCCGAGCGCGAAGAAGCGCTCGGCGGTGTCGCTGGACTGGCCACGGATCAATCCGTCCTGACGGACGGATGCGACCGCCTCGGCATAGTGCTGGAGCGCGACGTGGACGGGCTGGATCGGCGGCGCGCCGACGCCTTCGCGCAAGGCGCTGGCTGCCGAACGCAGGAAGCGCGCGATCGCGCTCGATACTTCCGTCAGCGGAGCAGCTAGCCGCATCTGCACCTCGACCGGCAGCGGCACCACGGTGGCGCGGCCGATCATCACGACGTCATGGCGCAGCCGCAGCACGGTGCGCAGCAGCGGGCCGGTGTCGGGCCCGCCCGACAGCCGCGCGGCGCGCTCGCGCTCGGCTTCGGCGCCGATGGCATTCATGCCGACCATCGCGGTGCCGATGCCGTCCTGGATCCGGTGCAGCGCGTCGTTGTCGCGGCCGCGGGTGAGGCCTGCCAGCAGCTCGGTGAACGCATCCGCAATCAGCTCGAGCAATTGCGCCGCCGCAGCGCGAATCTGGCGCACCGCACGCGAGGGCAGCACCAGGAACGACACCAGCAATCCCGTGATCGCGCCGACACCGACCTCGCTGACGCGATCGATCGCCGAGGACAGGGGATCGGAATGATGCATGGTCGGGACCAGCAGCACGATCACGGCCGTCACCGTGGCCGCGCTGAGGCTCGGATTGATCGCGGCGATGAAGGCGAGCGGGGCGACCGACAGCACCAGGAGGCCCAACAGCCCCGCTTCGCTGGAATAGGGGATCAGGATCGCGATGGCGCCGCCATAGATCGCGCCGCCGATGGTGCCGAGCATGTAATCGCGCGTCGCCTTCAGCGAGCGGCCGACGCTCATCTGGGTCACGATCAGCGCGGTCAGGACCGCCCAGAGCGGCAGCATCAGATGCAGCGCGGTGGCGAGCGCATAGGCCGCTGTCGCCGCGACCGTGACCCGGATCGCGAGCCCCAGTTGCGTTCGCCGCGACCTGATCCGGTCGAGCAGCTGCTTTGCGAATGCCATCGTCTGAAGTCCCGATCCGCTCGAGGCCAGGCAAAAGCATGGCTGATGCCCGCGGCCGCAAGGCCGCTTGAAAGGCCAAATCAGCCCGCCTAACTTGCGCGCCAAAACGAGGAAACACGATGGCTCACGAAACCGCAACGCTCGCCGCCTATGTCTTCAATCTGAAATACCAGGATATTCCGGCGGAGGTGCTGGAGCGCGCCAAGGTGCTGACGCTGGACTTCCTGGGCAGCGCGATCCGGGCGCGGCGCGAGGCCGAATCGACCCCGTCGATGCTGAAAATGCTGGAAGCGCTGGCGCTCGACGCCAAGGGCGACTCCACCGTGTTCGGCGATGCCAAGACCTGGACGCCGGCGGTCGCGGCGCTGCTCAACGGCGCGCTCGGCCATTCCCTCGATTTCGACGATACCCACGCCGATTCCTCGCTGCATCCGAGCGCGCCGGTGGTCCCGGCCGCCTTCGCCGTCGGCGAGATGGTCGGCGCCTCGGGCCGCGACGTGCTGACCGCGATCGTCGCGGGCTATGAGGTCTGCTGCCGGCTCGGCAACGCGCTCGACCCGACCTCGCACTACGCGCGCGGCTTCCACCCGACCGCGACCGCCGGCACCTACGGCGCGGCCGCGGCGGCCGGCAAACTGTTCGGCCTCTCCGAGCAGCAGCTCATTTCAGCCTTCGGCATCTCCGGCAGCCAGGCCGCGGGCTCGCTGCAATTCCTGGTCAACGGCGCCTGGAACAAGCGCTACCAGGTCGGCGCCGCCGCGATGAACGGGGTGATCGCCGCGACGCTCGCGCGCAACGATTTTGTCGGATCGACCGAGTCCGTCGAGGGCAAGCACGGCCTGCTCGCCGGCTACACCGACGACGCGCATCCGGAAAAAGCAGTGGCCGAGCTCGGCAAGAGCTACGAGACCATGAAGATCGGCGTCAAGCCGTATCCGAGCTGCCGCTACACCCATGCGGCGATCGACGCGCTGATCGCGATGCGGCGCGAGCACAATCTGACGCCGGACCAAGTCAAGCGTGTCGAGATCGGCCTGCACCGCAACGGCATCACCCTGACCGGCGATGCCGCCACCAAGCGGCATCCGCGCTCGATCGTCGGCGGCCAGTTCTCGATGTTCTTCACCGGCGCGCTCGCGCTCGACCAGGGCTCGTTCGGCTGGGACGATTACAACCGCCTGGGCGATGCCGCGATCGACGCCCTCGCGGACAAGTTCGACGTGGTGCAGGACGACCGCCTCGAGATCGGCCGCACCCATCCGTTCGGCGCCCGCGTCAGCATCACCACCGATGACGGCGTGCATGAGCGGCTCTATGCCGATCCCTCGGGCGAGCCGACCTCGTTCCCGGACACGGCGGCGATGCAGCAGAAGTTCCTGACGCTGGCCCGCCCGGTGCTGAACGCGCGCGCGGAGAAGTTTGCGGACGCGATCATGACGCTGGAGCGGTTCGATCGCGTCGCGCAGGCGACCGAATTGGGGCGGTAGGTTCGCCGCGGCACTCCGCTTACCCTCCCCTGCGAGACGGGGTGGGGTGACGGTCCCGCCGCAACGAACAGTGCCCGCGTGGAGAGATCACCCCACCCCGCTCGCGCTACGCGCGATCGACCCTCCCCTCCAGGGGAAGGTAAGAAAGACCTCAATTCACCCCCGCCAGCTTCCCCTTCTCGCCCGTCGCGGCCACCACGTCGCGCACCAGATCGAACACGCCGTCCGCTTCCGGCGGTCCATTCGGCGAGCGGCCGAGCCGCACGATCACCAGCTGTTCCGACGGGATCACGATGGTGTATTGCCCGATCGTGCCCTTGGCGAAGAAGGCATCGCGCGGCCAGCCATGGGTGATGCGGAAGTTCGCGCCAAAGCTGTCGCCGCGGTTGGTCCAGAAGCCGGCGCCGATCCCGACCCAGGCATTTGGCGTGGCCGTCGCCGAATATTTCACCCAGCCTTCCGGCAGGATGCGTTTGCCGCCGGCGAGGCCGTCATTGAGATAGAGCTGGCCGAAGCGCGCCCAGTCGCGCGCGGATGCGAGCATCTCGCTCGAGCCTTCGATCGTGCCCGAGCCATCGAGCTGCAGCCTGACATGGCGCATGCCGAGCGGGGCGAACAATTCACGGCGCGCAAAGCGGAGCGCGCCTTCCGCTGTGCCGCCGGCCGCATCGCGGATCATATGCGAGAGGACGAGCATGTTGCCGTCGTGATAGTTCCATGCCGCACCGGGCGCGGTGGCAAGCGGGCTGCTCTCGGCATAGGCCGCCATGTCCGATTCCATGAACTTCATCCGGTTGACCGGCTCGAAGGCCGAGCCGAGCGAGGCCTGCAGCGAGCTGCCGAGTGCAAGGCCGGCGGTGTGGCGCAGCAGCTGATCGACCGTGATGGCATGGCGCGGATCATCAGGATCCGCCCAGGCAGCGACCGGTGCGGGTCCGTCGAGCTTCAGCTTGCCCTGGCGCACCAGCACGCCGATCAGGGCTGAGACCACCGATTTCGTCATGGAGAAGCCGAGCAGCGGCGTCTCCGGTCCGATGCCGTCGGCATAACGCTCCGCGACGATGCGGCCCGACTTCATCACGACCACCGCACGGGTGCGCCGATAGGGCGGCTGCGCCGGCTCGGCGAAGGCGCGGTCGAGCGCAGCGGCAAGCGCGGGGCTTTGCGGCGGCCCGATCGCGGGGCCGGCGATCTCGGGCAGCAGCGCGGGCTGCCTGTCGGTCGCGGGCGGCTCGACGGGGACGATTCCCGCGCCATGGTCGAGCGTGCAGCCGAGCCCTTCGCGATAGACGGCGTGGCTGCGGCCGATGCCGAACAACGTCACCGTGACATCCTTGCGGACGCGGTCGACCCGGTAGTCCATCGCCCAGGTGATCAGCCCGGTCCCGGGCATGGCATCGTTGGTCTCGGCAAAGTTGCGCCGCGGATCGAGACCGGAGACGAATGTCTCCGCGCACAAGACGTCGGCGACGAAGCCGGTGGCGATCTTGGGAACGTCGCGGGCCCGCGCGGCGCCGAGCGCGAGGCCGGCGCAGGCGATGGTGGTGGCGAGGAGGACGATGTTGCGGCGGCGGGTCACAGGCTCTCTCCGGCTTAGGATGCGTGCCGGGAGGGAAGCAGGAGCAGGCGGCGAAGGGCTCGCCGGATTTGGAAAGCGGCCTGGTTGGAATTGGACGAGAGCTGGCCGATTCCGAAATAGCGTCGTTATTTCAAGGTGCTACGGGAATGCCCGGCGCAACGCCGGCCTTCAGCCGCCGATACTCCGTCGGTGTCACGCCCGTGACCGCCTTGAAGGCGCGGTTGAACGGGCCGAGCGACTGGAAGCCGGCGTCCATGGCGATGGTGATGACGGGGACCTCGGCCTGGGCGGGATCGGCGAGCGCGGCCTTGGCCTCCTCGATGCGATGATTGTTCAGGAACACATTGAAGTTGCGGTAGCCGAGGCGCTGATTGATCAGCCGGCGCAGCCGGTATTCCGGAATCCTGAGCCGGCCTGCCAGCACACCGATCGTGATGTTCTCCTGGCGATAGACCCGCTCGTCCGCCATCAGCCGCATCAGGGCATCGATCAGCTTCTGGTCGGCGGATTCGTCGACCGGTGCGGGCCGGGCCAGAATCGCCGGCGCGGCCGCCGACGCCGGAAACAGATCGGCGCCATCGACGCGCATCATCGTAGAGGCAATGGCCGCGATGACGCAGGCAAGCACGCCCGTATTGATCGCGTCGGCGACAGCGCCGACGTCGCTGCCGGCGACGACGATCTGGAGAACCGCATTCAACCCGCCATAGAGCGCGGCTGCGCAGACGATGAAGACGCGAACGCGCCGGCGGCGCTCGACCAAATCAGCCGGCCACGAGGCGATCGTCTGGCCGATCGCAAGCGCGATGAAGCCGAGCACGATCAGATTGACGATTGTCACGGAAAACCGCGCGTGGCCGCCCGGCGCGATCCAGACGCAGCCCGCGAAGCTGAAAGCCGTCACCAGCGTCCAAACCAATCCGTGCCACCTCCGCAGGCGAAATTCATCGTCGAACAGCGCGCGCGTGAACAACCAGAACACCACGATGTTGCCGGTCGACAGCGCGATCAGCGGCGCGTGCCAGGCGGGAATCAGCGACGTGACGCCGACGGAATAGCTCGCCGCATGCGCGGCCGAGCCGAGCGCGAAGGCCGCGCCGAGCCGGGCCGCCAGCACGTGGCGGAAGCCGGAGAGCAACGACGCCGCCAGCACCAGCAGCAGCGCGACGCTGGCAGCGCGAAAGGCGAGCTCGGTTGCGGCAAGGGTCATCGGGTAGTGCGATCAGTCGCAGTTGAAGGCCGCCAAACATCGTTGGTTGCGCCAGGTTTTTCAAGAACCATCCGCATGCCACGCCTAGAGCCACCTCCACCGCTGTCATCGTCCGGCTTGACCGGGCGATCCAGCAATCCGAGACAGCAATGATGATGAACCGAGCGGCTCCGGCGTACTGGATCGCCCGCCTTCGCGGGCGATGACAGCGGAGTGTGAGGCCTCATTGCGACACGACGTCTTGTCCGGGCTTTGTCGCGACGACGCTGCAGATTCCTGCTAGGCTCGCGTCAACAAGGTCAAAAAAGGAGCCCCTCATGAGCTGGCAGCCCTCGAACGATCCCGTGCTCGGCGATCCCATGTCCTGCGATGCGCTCGATCTCGTCATCGTGCCGCGCACGCGCGATCTCGGCGACGGCTTCGCGGTCCGGCGCGCGCTGCCGCACGGCAAGCGGCAGATGGTCGGCCCGTTCATCTTCTTCGACCATTTCGGGCCGGTGCAGTTCGTCTCCGGCAAGGGCATGGACGTGCGGCCGCATCCGCATATCGGGCTTGCCACCGTCACCTACCTGTTCGACGGCGCGATCATGCATCGCGACAGCGAGGGCAATGTCCAGGAGATCGCGCCCGGCGCGATGAACCTGATGACGGCCGGGCGCGGCATCGCGCATTCCGAGCGCACGCCGGATGCGCAGCGCGCTTCGGGCCAGCAGATGCTGGGCCTGCAGAGCTGGATCGCGCTGCCAGCCGGATCGGAGGAGATCGCGCCCTCGTTCCAGCATTACGGCGCGGGCGATCTGCCGATGATCGCCGAGCGCGATTTCACCGCACGCGTGATCGCGGGCTCCGCCTTCGGCATTGCCTCGCCGGTGTCAATGGTTTCCCCGTGGTTCTACACCGAGGTCACGGCCGCGCAAGGCGCGAGCGTGCCGCTCGACCCCGACCACGAGGAGCGCGCGATCTATGTCGTCGATGGCGAGGTCGAGATCGCGAACGAGCGCTATGAGGGGCCGCGGCTCCTGATCTTCCGCCCCGGCGACCGCATCACGGTGAAGGCGCTCAAGCCCACGCGGATGATGTTTCTCGGCGGCGATGCGCTGGAAGGTCCGCGCCATGTCTGGTGGAATTTCGTCTCCTCCAGCAAGGAGCGGATCGAGCAGGCCAAGCAGGACTGGAAAACCGGCCGTTTCGCCGCAGTTCCGCAGGAACATGAGTTCATTCCGCTGCCGGAATAGGCTAATCCGGTTCCGGCCGCGCCATCAGGTGCGGCCGGATGCTCTGCCTGAAGGCCTTGTCCGCGAAAGCTTTGCCGATGACCACCATGCTCTCCAGCGACCTGCCCCTGACCAAGATCGGACGCGGCAAGGTGCGCGATATCTACGCCGTCGACGACGACCGCCTGCTGCTCGTCACCACCGACCGCATCAGCGCCTTCGACGTGGTGATGGACGAGACCATCCCGATGAAGGGCGCGGTGCTGACGCAGATCAGCGCGTTCTGGTTCAACGAGCTCGAAGGCGTGGTGCCGCATCACATGATCAGCGCCGACACCGACGAGATCATCGCCGCCGTGCCGGCGCTAGAACCGCACCGCGCCGAGATCCTCGGCCGCGCCATGCTGTGCAAGCGCACCACCGTATTCCCGATCGAATGCGTGATCCGCGGTTATCTCTCGGGCTCGGCCTGGAAGGAGTACGCGGCCTCCGGCACGCTCGCCGGCGAGAAGCTCAAGGCCGGCCTGGTCGAGAGCGAGAAGCTGGAGCCGGCGATCTTCAGCCCGGCGACCAAGGCCGAGACCGGCCATGACGAGAACATCACCATCGCAAAGATGCGCGCGGTCGTCGGCGACGAGGTCGCCTACACGCTCGAGAGCATGACGCGCGCGATCTACACGCTCGGCGAGGAGCTGGCGCGCGAGCAGGGCATCATCATCGCCGACACCAAGTTCGAGTTCGGCCGCGACAAGGACGGCCGCATCATCCTGATCGACGAAGTCATGACGCCGGATTCGTCGCGCTTCTGGGCGGTCGATTCCTACAAGCCCGGCCAGCCGCAGGCGAGCTTCGACAAGCAGCCCTTGCGCGACTATCTCGACGTCGAGCGCCGCGCCGGCCGCTGGAACGGTGACGCCCCGGCGCCGCCACTGCCGGCGAGCGTGGTAGAAGCGACCAGCAAGCGATATCTGGAAGCGTATCGGCGCGTGACCGGAACGGAGCTGAAGATATAGCTTCCGCGCAGCCGTCGCGGCGCAACGCGCGTGGTCTCAAGCGTCCGACGACACGGTGCGTTGGGCAAGGACCGATCGATGACCGGCTTCAGCGTTGGGGCGCGCGATCGGCATCCAAAGCCAGCAGCAGCTCGGCAACCCGGTTGGCGGACGCCGTCCATTCCGCGAGCTTGGCATAATTGTCCGTGAACCAGTTGAAGGCGGTCTGGACAACGACAAATGCTGCCGACGCCTGGACCACTTCGCCGAGCGTCATGGTGTCGTCGAGGTACTTGGGCAGGCAAAGCAGCAGGCCGACCACCGGCGTCACCAGCAGACCCGAATAAGTGACCAACGTCATCCGCATCAATTGCCAGCAGTAGATCCGCCAGATCGCAATCACGGCTTTCAAGGCGGCGCCGACGGCGTGGCGACTATCCATGCCGGCCTCCGGCGCCACCACCTTGCCTTCGCGGGTCTCGCGCACATGGGTTCCGATCGCCCGCAACTCGGCTTCCATGCGCTTGTTCTCCTCGATGACCCGGGTCAGCCGCCCGGCTGTCAGCCAGATGCCGATCGCCAGCAGCGCGGAATACGCGATCACCGCGAGGACGAGGTAACCGGGAATCGCAAAGGCGATGCCGCCGAACTCGATCCTCGAGGCTGCCACCGACCGACCATAGCACCCCGACGAAGGTTGCGATCGTAAGCACCGATTGAAGCAGGCCGGTGACCAGATCGATCGGGAGGTCCGTCGCAACCCTGGCGTCTTCGGCAATGCGATATTCCGGCGCCTCGTGATGTCCCTCGATGGCGCTACGCCTCGGACCACGATCGCCCGTCAGCCAGTCGCTATAGAGGCAATTGCTCAGCCACTCGCGCCACGAACGCTGCAGGGTCATCCGCGCCCACACCGAGAACACGGTCAGTGCGATGCTTGCCGCGGCCAGCGGCACAAACCGAAATGCCTGGTACAGCAGCTCAGTCTGATCTTTCCGGCCGATGGCGTTGAAGAAATCCCGGTTCCAGAAGTTCAGCCCGTACTGCGTCAGGAGTTGCAGGACCACGTTGACGATCAACGCGATCACCAGGAGCCAAGCCGCCCACGCCGTCGGCCCGTGCCAGTATCCTGAGGCGCTCTGCCAGAAGCGGCCGAGAAGCTGCTTTTCACCCCGGGCGAAAGAGGTCCTCATGCTGAGCCGCAAATCCTGCGCGCGCGCCACCCCTATGGTGCCGCACGCGCCAAATTAGGCGGTCTTGCCCGAAGCCGTTTGACCTGCGTCAAGCGATGCTGGCGGCTACACCCCCGCCATCATCACGTATTTGATCTCGACATATTCTTCCATGCCGTGACGCGAGCCTTCACGGCCGAGGCCGCTTTCCTTGACGCCGCCGAACGGCGCGACTTCGGTGGTGATCAGGCCGGTGTTGACGCCAACCATGCCTGATTCCAGCGCTTCGGCGACGCGCCAGACGCGGCCGATATCGCGGGAGTAGAAATACGAGGCCAAGCCGAACGGCGAGGCGTTGCACATCGCGATGACGTCGGCCTCGTCCTTGAAGCGGATCACCGGCGCGAGCGGGCCGAAGGTCTCCTCCTGCGACACCAGTGAATCCGGCTTGACGTCGGCCAGCACGGTCGGCTCGAAGAACGAGCGGCCGAGCTCGCTGCGCTTGCCGCCGGTCACGACCTTGGCCCCGCGTTTCACCGCGTCGGCGATGTGACGCTCGACCTTGTCGATCGCCTTCATGTTGATCAGCGGGCCCTGCGTGACACCGCTCTCGGTGCCGTCGCCGACCTTCATCGCCGCGACCTTTGCCGACAGCTTCTTCACGAACTCGTCGTAGATCTTGTCCTGGGCGTAGATGCGGTTGGCGCAGACGCAGGTCTGGCCCATGTTGCGATATTTCGAGACGATGGCGCCCTCGACCGCGGCGTCGATGTCGGCGTCGTCGAACACCACGAAGGGCGCGTTGCCGCCGAGCTCGAGGCCAAGCCGCTTCACGCCGACTGAGGCCTGCTGGTAGAGAATCTTGCCGACCGCGGTCGAGCCGGTGAAGCCGACAAAGCGCACCGCCGGATGCTCGCACAGCACCTTGCCGATGGGCGGCGCGTCTCCGGTCACGATGTTGAGCACGCCCTTGGGAATGCCGGCCTTCTCGGCCAGCACCGCGAGCGCCAGCGCCGACAGCGGCGTCTCGTTGGCGGGCTTGAGCACCACGGTGCAACCGGCCGCGAGCGCCGGGGACACCTTGCGCGTGATCATCGAGTTCGGGAAATTCCACGGCGTGATGGCGCCGCAGACGCCGATCGGCTGCTTGATCGCGAGCAGCCGCGCATCGGGCCGCTGGCTCGGAATGGTCTCGCCATAGACGCGCCTCGCTTCCTCGGCGAAGAATTCAATATAGGCAGCGCCGATATCGACCTCACCGAGCGCCTCGGAGAGCGGCTTGCCCTGCTCCGAGGTGAGGATCAGCGCGAGGTCCTCGCGGTTGGCGATGATCAGCTCGAACCATTTGCGCAGGATGTTGGAGCGTTGCTTGGCGGTGTGCTTGGCCCAGGCCGGAAAGGCGCGCTCGGCGGCTTCGACCGCCTTGGTGGTCTCGTCCGCGCCGAGCTGCGGGACCTTTGCCAGCTGGACACCGGTCGCGGGATTGTTGACGGCGAATACCGGCGTGCCGACCCAGGCCCCGTCGATGTAGCAGGCCTCCTTCAGGAGCGAGGGGTCCTTCAGCCGGTCGCGCAGGGTGGCGGTGGCTTGCGGGCGCGTGCGGCGGCGGTCGGTGTCATGGCGTACTCCCTTAGGCAATCGGACTTGGGCGATCAGATTGGCCCGGAATATAGGGGCAAGCGGCGCCGAATGCACCGCCCCGCAACGCACACCTGCCTGTAGCCTGAGAGTGGGCGGCCTTACGCCGCGCCGCTCATATAGGTCTCACGGCGGCCGATCATGCGCTCGGCGGCCGCCTTGGCGTCTGCCTTCGTGGACGTCGCGCATGTGCGGTATTCGAGATCCGGGACATGAGACGTGTCGCGGCGGCCGAACCATGATTTCGAGCCGACCGGCAGCAGTGCCAGCGCCTGCGCCAGATTGTCCACCGCCCCGAAGGAGTAGAGTGCGCCGGTGCCGGCGACGCGGACCTCGTAGATCCCAGGCGAAATCGGCGCCTCAAGGTTCTCGCCACGTCCCGGACGGGGATAGCGCTTCCATTCGCTCCAGGTCGAAATCATCTGAGGTCCCCCTCGCCGCCCATCCACGGCCGGCAACATTTGCATCAAGTCTTATCGGCTCGTCGATCGGGCCGAGTGCTGAACGCGGCAGCTCACGAAATGTTTCAAGGGCTCGAGAACCGCGAAGCCATCGCGTGAAACCCATCCAA
The DNA here is from genome assembly GCF_042019905.1 of Bradyrhizobium dasycarpum. Classification (NCBI taxonomy): domain Bacteria; kingdom Pseudomonadati; phylum Pseudomonadota; class Alphaproteobacteria; order Hyphomicrobiales; family Nitrobacteraceae; genus Bradyrhizobium; species Bradyrhizobium dasycarpum. Next base: position 5,137,934 of record NZ_CP169574.1, on the reverse strand, counting down.
GGTGAAGCGAGGCACGTCGATCCACCTCAGATTGCAAAAGAGCGTAGGCGCTCAGCCGCGTTGTCGTCCTGCGCTGGATCAAGATCGTCAAGTCACGACATCGCGACCGGTGCTGGTCCACAGATGCGCTTGCCGCGCCGGACATCCGGGAGGACAATCGGTCGCTTCCAACAATAATCAAATCCGAGGAAACGCCATGCAAAGCAAAGCTGAGATCGACGAGATCCTGCGTCAGAAGAGCGAGGCCAAGGAGATTCCCGGCGTCGTCGCCATCGCCGCCAGTGGTAACGACGTGCTGTATCAGGGCGCGTTCGGCGAGCGCGATCTGTCGAAGCCCGATCCGATGACCGCCGACAGCGTGTTCTGGATCGCCTCGATGACGAAGGCGGTGACCACGGCGGGTGCGATGCAGCTGGTCGAGCAGGGCAAGCTGTCGCTGGATGCGCCGATCGGCGACGTCTTGCCCGATCTCGCCAATCCGCAGGTGCTCGAAGGTTTCGACGCCAATGGCGAGGCGAAGCTGCGGCCGGCCAAGCGCCCGATCACGCTGCGCCAGCTCATGACCCACACCGCCGGCTTCTGCTACAATATGTGGAACGGCGATCTCGCGGTCTATCTGGACAAGAACGGCATTCCCGCCATCACCACCTGCCAGAACGCGGCGCTGAAGACCCCTGTCATGACCGACCCCGGCACGCGTTGGGAGTACGGCACCAACATCGATTTCGTCGGCAAGGCGGTGGAAGCCGTCAGCGGCAAGCGGCTGGACGCATACTTGCGCGACAATCTGTTCAACCCGCTCGGCATGAGCGACACGGCGTTCAAGATCACCGAGAGCATGCGCAAGCGCCTCGTCGGCATGCATGCGCGCGGCGAGGACGGCCAGCTCGCATCGATTCCGTTCGAGCCTCGAGCAGGAGCCGGAATTCCACATGGGTGGCGGCGGCCTCTACTCGACCGCGGCGGACTACATCAAGTTCACCCAGATGATTCTCAACAAGGGCCGCGGCAACGGCAACCAGGTGCTGAAGGCCGAGACCGTCGCGACGATGGGGCAGAACCACATCGGCGATCTCGCCATGGGCAAGATGACCACGGCGGCGCCGATGTACACCAACGACGTCGATCTCTATCCGGAGCAGGTGAAGAAGTGGGGCCTCAGCTTCATGATCAACACCGCCAAGACCGCCGAAGGCCGCAGCGCCGGCAGCCTCGCCTGGGCGGGCCTTGCCAACACCTATTACTGGATCGATCCTGCCCGCGACGTCACCGGCGTGATCCTGATGCAGCTGCTCCCGTTCGCCGACGCGAAATGCCTGGAGGCGTTCGCGGGATCTGGAGCGCGGCGTCTATGCCGGGCTCGATGCGGGCAGCGGACAGAAGGCGGCGTGAGAGGCTGAGCGCTCTCACCACACGCGTCATGGCCGGGCCTGTCCCGGCCATCCACGTCTCGCGACGCGACACGAAGAACGTGGATGCCCGGGCCTTCGCCGCGCCGAAGCGCCTTCGGCCGCGCAGGCGGGTCAAGCCCGGGCATGACTGAGGGACTCTGCCGGCTATTTTTGACGAGGGGGATTTAGACTCGATGGACGACTTGGCTGATAAAGCGGATAGCTACGTTTGCGGCATCTCGGACACGCCGCTGCTCGGCGACACCATCGGTCGCAGCCTCGACCGTGCGGTCCGGCGCTGGGGCAACCGCGAGGCGCTGGTCTCGCCCAGCCACGGCGTCAGATGGACCTGGAGAGAATTCGCCGAGCGGGTGGACGCGCTCGCCACGGGCTTTCTCGCGCTGGGGCTCGAACGCGGCGAGCGGATCGGCATCTGGTCGCTGAACCGGCCGGAATGGACGCTGACCCAGTTCGCCGCCGCCAAGGCCGGACTGATCCTGGTGACGATCAATCCTGCCTACCGCCTCAGCGAGCTGGAGTTCGCGCTGAAGAAAGTCGGCTGCGCGGCGATCGTCACCGCCACCGCGTTCAAGACCAGCAATTACATCGAGATGCTCAACACGCTGCTGCCGGAGCTGGCGGGTGCCACGCCCGGACAATTGCAAGCGGCGCGATTGCCGGCCTTGCGAATGGTGATCCAGATCGGCGGCCCGGCGGCATCGGGCACGATCCCGTTCGAAGAGGTCGCGGGCATGGGCCGGGCCGCGCATCGCGAACGGCTTGCCCAGCTCGGTGCTGTCCTGCAATTCGACGACCCCGTCAACATCCAGTTCACCAGCGGCACCACGGGATCGCCGAAGGGCGTCACGCTGACCCACCACAACATCCTCAACAACGGCTATTTCACCGGACGCGCGATGCGCCTGACCGAACAGGACCGCATCTGCATTCCGGTGCCGCTCTATCATTGCTTCGGCATGGTGATGGGCAACCTCGCCTCGGTCACGCTCGGCGCAACCATGGTCTACCCGGGCGAGGGCTTCGATCCGCTCGCGACGCTGCGCGCGGTCGAACAGGAGAAATGCACGGCGCTGTACGGCGTGCCGACCATGTTCATCGCCGAGCTCGATCACCCCGAGTTCAAGACGTTCAACTTGAAATCACTGCGCACCGGCATCATGGCCGGCGCGCCCTGCCCGATCGAGGTGATGAAGCGCGTCAACACCGAGATGAACATGCGCGAGGTCACCATTGCCTATGGCATGACCGAGACCAGCCCGGTCAGCTTCCAGAGCGCAACCGACGATCCGCTCGAGCGGCGCGTCTCCACCGTCGGCCGCATTCACCCGCATGTCGAGGTCAAGGTCGTCGATCTCGAAGGCCGGATCGTCAAGCGCGGCGAGCGCGGCGAGCTCTGCACCCGCGGCTACAGCGTCATGCTGGGCTATTGGGAGGAGACGGAAAAGACCGCCGACGTGCTCGACGCCAGTGGCTGGATGCACACCGGCGATCTCGCCACCATCGACGACGCCGGCTATTGCAACATCGTGGGTCGTATCAAAGATCTGGTGATCCGCGGCGGCGAGAACCTCTATCCGCGCGAGATCGAGGAGTTTCTGTACCGTCATCCCAAGATCCAGGACGTGCAGATCTTTGGCGTGGCGGACACCCGTTACGGCGAGGAGCTCTGCGCCTGGATCCGCGTCAGGCCGGGCGAGACGCTGACCGCCGAAGAGGTGCGCGCCTTCTGCGACGGTCAGATCGCCCACAACAAGATCCCGCGCTACGTCGAGTTCGTCGACGAGTTTCCGATGACCGTGACCGGCAAGATCCAGAAATTCGTGATGCGCGAGGAAGTCGAGCAGCGCCTCGGATTGAAGGCGGCGAAGACGGCGTGAGGTGCATCGTCATTGCGAGGAGCTCTTGCGACGAAGCAATCCGGAATCTTTCCGCTGAGACAGAGACTGGATTGCTTCGCGGAGCCTGTCATCGGGCCGCGCTTTGCGCGGACCCGGTGGCTCGCAATGACGGGGCGAGCGCGGGACCTTATCCCGTCAGCCCGCGCTGCTGCGCCAGCTCCTTCAGCGACACCAGCGGACGGGCGCCGATGTGCTGGATCACTTCGGCGGCCGCGAGTGCACCGAGCTCGCCGCACTGCTTGTACGCAAGATTGCGCGCCAGGCCGTACAGGAAGCCTGCGGCGAACAGATCGCCGGCGCCGGTGGTGTCGACCACCTTGTCGACCGGGAAGGCCGGCGCGGCGACGGCATCTTCAGACGAGACCACCATGCAGCCCTTCTCGCTGCGGGTGACCACGCCGAGATTGACGTCGTTGCGCAGCTGCTTCAGCGCGGTGTCGAAGTCGGAGGTCATGTAGAGCGAATGCAGCTCGGACTCGTTGGCAAAGACGATGTCGACGGTGCCGTTGCGCATCAGTGAGAGAAACTCGTCGCGATAGCGGTCGACGCAGAACGAATCCGACAGCGTCAGCGCCACCTTGCGCCTGGCGTCATGGGCGATCTTGGCCGCCTTGACGAAGGCGTCCTTGGCGTTCTTGGGGTCCCAGAGATAGCCCTCGAGATAAACGATCCCGGCGCTGGCGATCTCGGCCGGATCGATGTCGGCGGGCGACAGGTCCTGCGCCGCGCCGAGATAGGTGTTCATGGTGCGCTCGCCGTCATCCGTGACGAGGATGTAGGAGCAGCCGGTGGCGGGACCGTCCTTGGCGGCGGGCGTGTTGAAGGCGACGCCGGCAGCGCGGATGTCGTGGACATAGAGCTTGCCGATCTGGTCGTCCTTGACCTTGCCGACATAGGCGGCGCGCGCCCCCAGGCTGCCGATGCCGACGATGGTGTTGGCCGCCGAGCCGCCCGAGACCTCCGTGGCCGGCCCCATGTCCTTGTAGATGGCGGCCGCCCGCGCCTCATCGATCAGGGACATGCTGCCTTTGGCCATGCCGTGCTTGACCAGAAAAGCCTCGTCGGTCCTGACCAGTACGTCGAACAGCGCGTTGCCGATGCCGAGAACGTCATATTTCACGTCAGCCATTCACCTAGATCCTGTTTGGCGGATTGCGAACCCTGCGAAAATCCGCTTCCTGTCAGCCTGAAATCCGGCTTGCGGCCTATCACGCCCGGCCGTGCGCGAGCAAGCAACGGGATGAACTAAAGAGCAATGATCCGCTCCTTCCTGACCGTCTCGACGGGAACACTGGCCTCGCGGCTGCTGGGTTTTGCGCGCGATTCCATGATTGCCGCCCTGTTGGGCACCGGCGCCGTGGCGGACGCGTTCCTGGCAGCCTTCCAGCTCGTCAACGTGGTGCGCCGGCTGCTCAGCGAGGGGGCGCTGAACACGGCGCTGATTCCGTCCTGGCTGCGGGTGCGCGAGCGCGATGGCGAGAAGGCCGCCGCCGCATTTGCCGGACGCATGCTCGGCACGGTCAGCGCGGCCCTGGTCGCGATCTCGATCGTGATCGCGCTGGTGATGCCGCTGATCATCACGATGATCGCGCCCGGCTTTCTCGGCAGCGCGACGCTCGATCTGGCAATCGCCAACGCGCGGCTGATGCTGCCCTATCTCGCTTTTGCCGGACCCGTCACGGTGCTGATGGGCCTGCTGAACGCGCAGGGGCGATTTGCCCTCACGGCGTTCTCGCCGCTGCTGTTCAACATCGCGCTGATCGCGGCGACCGCGATGCTGCTCGTCTGGCATGCCGACGCGGGTGTCGCCGCCTGGCTGCTGGCGGCCGCCGTCGGCGTCGCCGGGCTGCTGCAACTCGCGATGCTGCTCTCGCAGCGAAGCGCGCGCCTCGCAACGCCGCTGCGCGTCAGCTTCGACAAGGAGACGCGCGCGTTCTTCGCCAAGGCCGTCCCCGGCATGATCGCAAGCTCGGGTCCGCAATGGCTGATGGTGGCCGGCGCCATCATCGCATCCGCGACCCCGTCCGCGGTATCCTGGCTCTATTTCGCCAACCGGCTGATCGAACTGCCGCTTGGCATCGTCGGCGTCGCCATGGGCACCGTGCTGGTGCCGGAGCTGACGCGCGCCGTCGCCAGCTCCGACCGGGAGGCGGTGGTGCATGCCGAATCGCGCGCGCTGGAGCTGGCGGCCGGGCTGGCGCTGCCGGCGACGCTCGGCCTGATCGTGCTGGCCGAGCCGATCGTGCGGCTGCTGTTCGAGCACGGCGCTTTCAGCACCGAGGACAGCATGGCGACCGCGCATGCGCTGATATGGCTGGCGCTGGGCCTGCCGGCGCACGTGCTGATCAAGGCCCTGTCGCCGGCCTTCTATGCCCGCAGCGACACGATGACGCCGCTTCTCGCCACCGCCAAAGGTTTTGCGGTCGCCGTCGTGCTGGCCGTGCTGCTCGGCCCCTTGTTCGGCGCAAGCGGGATCGCAGCGAGCGTCGCGGCCGGCGCCTGGAGCAGCGCGTTCTCGCTGCTGCGGAAAGGTGCAGCCGAGTTCGGCTTCTCGGTGGATGCGGCCGCCCGCAACCGGCTGCCGCGGATCGTGCTTGCGGCGGCCGCGATGGGCGCCCTGCTCTGGCTGACCACGGGTCTCGTGCACTCGGAGGCGCACGGCCTCGTCCGCTTCGTCGTGGTGGGCCTGCAGATCGGGGCCGGCATCGCCGTCTACGGCCTGATGCTGCAGATCCTAGGGGCGGCCTCGTGGCGCGAGGCGGTCAATGCCTTGAAGCGTCCCGCCTGAACGGGCCAGCTATCGAATTGCCCTTGACGGGGCAGCGCCGCTGTTGGAAACGACGGCCGAATACCTATGGGAAGGCTGACCATGCCATTCGTTGAACGGGTCTTTTCGGGCGTCCAGCCGACGGGCAATCTGCACCTCGGCAACTATCTCGGCGCGATCGTCAACTTCGTGAAGATGCAGGAAACCCACAACTGCATCTATTGCGTCGTCGACATGCACGCGATCACGCAAGGCGTCGACGTCTGGGGCGGACCGGCCGAGCTCACGCGCAACACCCGCGAGGTCACCGCGGCGTTCATCGCAGCCGGCATCGATCCCAAAAAGCACATCGTGTTCAACCAGAGCCAGGTCTCGGGCCATGCCGAGCTTGCCTGGATCTTCAATTGCGTCGCGCGCATGGGCTGGCTCGGCCGCATGACCCAGTTCAAGGAGAAGGCCGGCAAGGACCGCGAGAACGCCTCGGTCGGGCTGTTCGACTATCCGGTGCTGATGGCCGCCGACATCCTTTTGTACCGGGCCACACACGTGCCGGTCGGCGAGGACCAGAAGCAGCATCTCGAGCTCTCGCGCGACATCGCGCAGAAGTTCAACAACGACTTCGGCGATTCCATCCGCGCCCAGGGCACCAATGACGGGCTGTTCTTCCCGCTGCCGGAACCCTTGATCACGGGTCCGGCGACGCGCGTGATGAGCCTGCGCGACGGCACCAAGAAGATGTCCAAGTCCGATGCGTCGGACAATTCGCGCATCAATCTGACCGACGATGCCGACACCATCGCGCAGAAGATCCGCAAGGCGAAGACCGATCCGGAGCCGCTGCCGACCGAGGAGAAGGGTCTCGAAGCGCGCCCCGAAGCCGACAATCTCGTCGGCATCTTCGCCGCACTGTCCGGCCGCTCCAAGGCCGACGTGCTCAGGGATTTCGGAGCCGGCCAGTTCTCCAGCTTCAAGAACGCGCTGGCGGAGCTGTGCGTCACCAAGCTGGCGCCGATCGCGGGCGAAATGAAGCGCCTCGTCGCCGACCCCGGCCATATCGATGCGATCCTGAACGACGGCTCCGACCGCGCGCGCGCGATTGCCGACGAGACCATGAAGCTCTCCAAGGACATCGTCGGCTTCATCCGCCGGCGCTGAAGACGGTCGGCGCTTGAGCGCCGACCCGATCTCCCCTCCCCAAGCTTGCGGGAGTGTGGCAGCATGCGCGCCATGCACTCGCCGGGACATGCATGACCAGCAAGCGACTTTGCTTCGAGCCGGGTCACAAGCCCAAATGCCTCGTCGTCGTCGACGACACCGCCGAATGGGATCGCGCGGTCTACTATGCCAGCCGTTGGGCGATTCGCGCCGGCGGCGGCGTGGTGATGCTGCGCATCGTCGAGCCAGAGCAGCAGAGCCAGGAATGGCTGGGGGTCGCCGACATCATGCGCGCCGAAGCCCAGGAAGCCGCCGAAGCCGCGCTCGACCGCGCCGCGGGCCGCGCCAACGGCATCGCCGCGATCACCCCGGAGCGGGTGATCCGCGAGGGCGCGCCGATGGAACAATTGCTCGCCGTGATCGACGAGGACCCCGACATCGCCATGCTGGTGCTCGCCGCCAATCCCGGCGCCGAAGGGCCGGGCCCTCTGGTCGCGCTGCTCGCGCACGTGGTGGGGACGTTCCCGATTCCCGTGACGATCATTTCAGGCGCATTGAGCGACGAAAGCGTGGATTCGCTGTCGTAGCCACGCCGCCTTACCCTCCCCTGGAGGGGGAGGGTAAGGCCAACCCACTGATTTTTATGAGCTAATATCCCACCTCCCCTTGATCGTGCGTTCGCCGTCGCCATCTGCTAGGGAAGAGGCAACGCGCCGGCCTTGAACCGGCGACGTCTGGAGAAAACCATGTTCATTCAAACTGAAGCCACCCCCAATCCCGCCACGCTGAAATTCATTCCCGGCCGCGTCGTGGTCGACGGCAGCCCGGTGGAGTTTTCGAGCCGGGAGGCCGCGACGCGCTCGCCGCTGGCCGAAAAGCTGTTCGAGGTGCCCGGCGTCACCGGCGTGTTCTACGGATCGGATTTCATCACCGTGACCAAGGCGAACGGTGAATGGCAGCAGCTCAAGCCCGCGATCCTCGGCGCCATCATGGAGCACTACATGTCCGGCGCGCCGCTGCTGGCCGACGGCTCGGCGCAAGGCGATGCCGATCTCGACGACGAGGACGAGTTCTTCGACGAGGCCGATGCCGAAACGGTCGACATGATCAAGGACCTGATCGAGACGCGCGTGCGGCCGGCGGTCGCCAATGACGGCGGCGACATCACCTTCCGCGGCTTCAAGGACGGCATCGTCTATCTCAACATGAAGGGCGCCTGCTCCGGCTGCCCGTCATCGACCGCGACGCTGCAGCACGGCATCCAGAACCTGCTCAAGCACTTCGTGCCCGACGTGGTCGAAGTCCGGCCGATGTGACGACGAAGTCGTCACTCCGGGGCGGTCCGTAGGACCGAACCCGGAATCTCGAGATTCCGGGTCTGGTGCCAATGCACCATCCCGGAATGACGGTTGTCACAGCTGGCATATCGGGGGCCTGCAATAGTGAATGACGAATGGCGGATAGGCGTGTGGTCCGCTAGACTGCTCGCCACTCGCCATTCGCCATTCGCTTTTTCATGCTGATCCTCGCCATCGATACTGCGCTCGACGCCTGCTCCGTCGCGGTGCTCGACACCGAAGCGGCCGAGCTCCTTGCGCAGGAGCAGCTTCTGATGAAGCGCGGCCACGCCGAGGCCTTGATGCCGATGATCGCGCGCGTCATGCAATCGGCCAATGTCGCCTTCACCGCGCTCGATCGCATCGCGGTCACCGTCGGCCCCGGAAGCTTTACCGGCCTGCGCGTCGGCATTTCGGCGGCGCGCGGCCTTGCGCTCGCGGCCGCACGGCCGGCGATCGGCCTCACCACCTTGTCGGCCTTCGCCGCCGCCGTCGTCGGCCAAAGCAAATCCGCACCGGTGATCTCCGCGATCGATGCGCGGCACGACCATGTCTATTTCCAGATCGTCGCCGGCGACGGCAGCCAGCTGGTGCGGCCGCGCGTCGCGGCCATCGACGAGGCGATCGCGGCCTCGCAGTTCGGCGCGCCGCATCTGGTCGGCAATGCCGCAAACATCCTCGCCGAGCGCTGGCCGAAAGATGGCGAGCAACCAGTCGCGGTCGACACGCAGGCAGCGCCGGATATCGGCTGGGTGGCCTGGCTCGGCGCAGCCGCTGATCCCGAGACAAATCCGGCGCGGCCATTCTACCTGAAGGCCCCCGACGCAAAGCCCGCCGCAGCTCCGCCGTTCGCAGCACACGCTGCAACCTCATGATGAGATGGCTGTCGCAATGGTGGCGCGGCGGCACCGCCGCCGTCGAGCCCGCAGCCATGCGCGACGCCGCGCGGCTGGCGCAGCTGCACGGCGCCTCCTTCGCGCATGGCTGGGGCGAAGGTGAATTCGAGACCATGCTCAGCGAGCGCAACACGCTGGTGCATCGCTTGCGCCTGGGACGCCGGACCATCGGCTTCGCAGTATCCCGGATCGGGGCGGACGAAGCGGAAATTCTCTCGATCGCGGTGGACGAGGCCTATCGCGGCCGCGGCCTCTCCCGCACGCTGCTGATGACCCATCTCGGCCACCTCGCCGGGCGCGGCGTCCGCACAATATTTCTCGAGGTCGAGGAGAACAACCAGCCGGCGCGGCGGCTCTACGCCGGGTGCGGATTCGTGGTGGTCGGGCGCCGCGAACGCTACTATAAGCAGCCGAACGGGGAACAATTGAACGCCCTTCTGATGCGGCGTGACTTGTCGTAACATCGGTGGCAGAAAGCGCCCCTGCCAGGCAGACAAACAATGACCGCATTGAAACCTTCTTCCGCATCCAAGGCGTCCGGCATCGAGGCGCGCTGTGCCGCTACCGGCATGCGCATGACCGAGCAGCGCCGTGTCATCGCCCGCGTGCTTGCGGAAGCGATCGACCACCCCGACGTCGAGGAACTGTACCGGCGCTGCGTCGCCGTCGACGACAAGATCTCGATCTCGACCGTGTATCGCACCGTCAAGCTGTTCGAGGACGCCGGCATCATCGAGCGCCATGACTTCCGCGAGGGCCGCGCGCGCTACGAGACCATGCGCGACAGCCATCACGACCACCTCATCAATCTACGCGACGGCAAGGTGATCGAGTTCACCTCCGAGGAAATCGAGAAGCTCCAGGCGGAGATCGCGCGCAAGCTCGGCTACAAGCTGGTCGACCACCGGCTCGAGCTCTATTGCGTTCCGCTCGACGACGACAAGCCGACGTCTTGATCAGGCATGACCTTGTCGGAAAACCGCTTCACACTTTTCCGGGTCATGCCTTAGTGTCCATCGACCTCATCATCTTCGATTGTGACGGCGTGCTCGTCGACAGCGAGGTGATCTCCTGCCGCGCCCATGCCGACGTGCTGACGCGGCACGGCTATCCGATCACCTCGGAGCAGGTGTTCGACCGCTTCCTCGGCCGTTCGACCAAGCAGGCCAATCTTGAGATCGAGACCGAGCTTGGCCGCGAGCTGCCCGAGGCCTATCACGGCGATCTCCAGGACGAGCTGTTACGCGCGTTCGAGGCCGACCTCGAGGCGATCCGAGGCATCCATGACGTGCTTGATGTCGTCACGCAACGCGTCTGCGTCGCATCGAGCGGCTCGCACCAACGCATGCGCGTGAGCCTCGGGTGCACCGGCCTCTATGAGCGCCTCGCACCGAATATCTTCTCGTCCTCGCAGGTGAAGAACGGCAAGCCTGCGCCGGACCTGTTCCTGTTCGCGGCCAAGGAAATGGGCGTGCCGCCCCAGCGCTGCGTCGTGATCGAGGACAGCCTGGCCGGAATAGCCGGTGCCCGGGCCGCCGGCATGACCGTGTTCGGGTTTTACGGGGGCAGCCATTGCCGCGAAGGCTATGCCGAGACGCTGCGCGAGGCCGGCGCCGAGCTGACCTTTGCCGACATGCACCAGCTCCCGGAGTTGCTACGGCGGGTCGAGGCGAAGGCCCTGGCGGGCTGATGATGTTGCCCCGGACCGTCATTCCGGGGCACGCGCGACGCGCGTGAACCCGGAATCTAGCGCCGAAACCTCTGGATTCCGGGTTCGCGCTGGCGCGCGCCCCGGAATGACGGGCGGAGATGGGCCCCATTCGCTGGATTTTCGGCGCTCCAGCCTCTATGTGAAGGCCGTCCTCCACCGCCATTTCGGGTTCCATGACGCCGCCGCGCAAGCTGCACATCAAATCATTTGGCTGCCAGATGAACGTCTACGATGCCCAGCGCATGGTGGACACGCTGGCTCCGGAGGGATTCGTGGAGACGTCCAGCGCTGAAGACGCCGACCTCGTCATCCTCAACACCTGCCATATCCGCGAGAAGGCCTCGGAAAAGGTCTATTCCGAGCTCGGGCGCCTGCGCGTCGCCAAGGACGAGGCCGCCCGCGGCGGCCGCGCGATGCAGATCGCGGTCGCCGGCTGCGTGGCGCAGGCCGAGGGCGAGGAGATCGTGCGCCGCGCGCCTGTCGTGGACGTCGTGGTGGGGCCGCAGAGCTATCATCATCTGCCGGAGCTCTTGAAGCGCGCCGAGGGCGAAGGCCGCGCGATCGAGACCGAATTTCCGGCCGCCGACAAGTTCGGCTTCCTGGCCCAGCCCAAGCCCGACGCCATCCGGGCGCGCGGCATTTCCGCCTTCGTCACCGTGCAGGAAGGTTGCGACAAGTTCTGCACCTTCTGCGTCGTCCCCTATACCCGCGGTGCCGAAGTCTCGCGCCCGGTGGCGAAGATCGTCGACGACGTGAAGCGGCTCGCGGACAACGGCGTGCGCGAGCTCACGCTGATCGGGCAGAACGTCAACGCCTATCACGGCGATGGGCCCGACGGAAAAACCTGGCCGCTCGGCCGATTGCTCGAACATCTGGCCAAAATTCCCGGCATCGCACGGCTGCGCTACTCGACCAGCCATCCCCGCGACGTCGACGACAGCCTGATTGCGGCCCATCGCGATCTCGGTGCCCTGATGCCGTTCGTGCACCTGCCGGTGCAGTCGGGCTCGGACCGGATTCTGGCGGCCATGAACCGCAAACATACCGCCGCTGATTACCTCGGGGTCGTCGACCGTTTCCGCGCCGCGCGCCAAGACATTGCTTTTTCATCAGATTTTATCGTCGGCTTCCCCGGCGAGAGCGAGCAAGATTTTCTCGCCACCCTCGCGCTTGTCACGCAAATCGGCTACGCTGCGGCTTATTCGTTCAAATATTCCGCCCGGCCGGGAACGCCGGCCGCGGAGATGCAGGAGACGGTGTCCCCCGCCGAGATGGACCAGCGATTGGAGCGGCTCCAGGAACTGATCGACAGCCAGCAATCGGCCTTCAACAAGGCCGCGATTGGCTCAACGGTCGACGTGCTGTTCGAGCGTCCGGCGCGCAAGGACGGCCAGATCGTCGGCCGCACCGCCTTCCTCCAGCCCGCTCATGTGATGGCCTCGCCCGATATCATCGGACAGATCCTGCCCGTGCGGATCGACAGCCTCGAGCGCTACAGCTTTCTCGGCGAGCTCGCCGTTCCGCCCAGAGCGGGCGAGCCCGCCTTATCGCAAGCCAGTGGAGCCTGAACCCTTGCCAAAAAGCGCATCGGATTCGTCTTCGTTCGCTCCCAGCCGCAAATTTGACCGCGACATGCAAGTTCCGCCCGAGACCCAGGTCGTCATCGACTTCGACGACAACCGCGCCGCTTCGGCACTGGTCGGCCCTTACGGCCAGCATCTGGCGCAGGTCGAGCGGCGGCTCGGCGTCGTGGTCGATTCCAAGGGCAACCACATCACGATCGGCGGCAGCCGCGACGGCTGCGACGCCGCACGCCGCGTGCTGGAGATGCTCTACGCGCAAGCCGTGAAGGGACAGGATCTCGACCAGGGCGAGGTCGAAGGCGCGATCCGCGCCGTGATCGCCCAGGGCTCGCTGTTCGAGTTCGACGCCAAATCGGCCAAATCGGCCTTCGACAGCATCAATTTGCGCAAGCGCCCGGTGCGCGCGCGCACCGCCGCGCAGGACTCCTACATCCGCGCGCTGAAGCGCCACGAGCTGGTGTTCGGCATCGGCCCGGCCGGCACCGGCAAGACCTGGCTCGCGGTGGCGCATGCCGCGCAGCTGTTCGAGCGCAAGGAGGTCGACAAGATCATCCTGTCGCGTCCGGCGGTGGAAGCCGGCGAGCGGCTCGGCTTCCTGCCCGGCGATCTTCGTGAGAAGGTCGATCCCTATCTTCGCCCGATCTACGATGCGCTCTACGACCTCATGGATGCGCGCATCGTCGAGCGTGCGCTGCAGACCGGCGAGATCGAGATCGCGCCGCTGGCCTTCATGCGCGGCCGCACCCTCACCAACGCAGCCATCATCCTGGACGAGGCGCAGAACACCACGTCGATGCAGATGAAGATGTTCCTGACCCGTCTCGGCGAGAACAGCCGCATGATCGTCACAGGCGATCCCTCACAGATCGACCTGCCGAACGGCCAGACCTCGGGCCTCGCCGAAGCGACTCGCCTGTTGAACGGCGTCGAGGGCATTGCCCAAGTTCATTTCAAGGCCGAGGACGTGATCCGCCACGAACTCGTGGCGCGGATCGTTGCCGCCTACGAAGGTTCGCCGCAGCGGCCGGCCACCGGCCAATCCTGACGAGGCAACAGCTGGACCCCGGAGGGCGCGGACATTGCGCCTTTTCGTCCCAGACAACATGATGTCCCATCCCAACCTTCCCATGACCGAAGTCCTCGTCGTCGCCGATTGCTGGCAGCACGAGCCCGATTCCGAAGCCGTGATCCAGCGCGCGGTTGCGGCCGCCGCCGAAAGCGTCGACGAAGACGTTGCCGACGCCGAAGTGGCGGTGATGCTGACCGATGACGCCGGTATCCGTACCCTCAACAGCAACTGGCGGGGCATCGACAAGCCGACCAACGTGCTGTCGTTTCCCGCACTTCAGCCGGAGGGCGAATGGAAGCCGGGCGATGCGCCGCGCATGCTCGGCGACATCGCGATCGCCTACGAGACCATGCGGCGCGAGGCGGACGAGGAACAAAAGCCGTTCGATCACCATTTGAGCCATCTCGCCGTGCATGGTTTCCTGCACCTGATCGGCTACGATCACGAGAACGACGGCGACGCCGAGGAGATGGAAGCGCTGGAGACCCAGATCCTGGCGCAGCTTGGAATTCCCGATCCCTATGCAGACCGCGCGGGGACGCACTGAGATGCCCGATTCCGACCCGGTCCACGACAACCCGCGCAACACGGCCAATTTGCCGGCGGTGGTGACGCAGGGCGAGGTGATGCGCCCGACCGCCGATGGCTGGCTGCTGCGCGCCATCCGCGCGCTGTTCGGCTGGAAGGCGGGATCGGTGCGCGACGACCTCCAGGTCGTGCTCGATGCGACGACGCCCGGCGATTCCGGTTTCTCCGCGGTCGAGCGCACCATGCTGCGCAACATCCTCGGCCTGCACGAGCGCCGCATCGCCGATGTCATGGTGCACCGCGCCGACGTCGTCGCGGTGAAGCGGGACATCCCGCTCGGCGAGTTGATGGACCGCTTCGAGAGCGCCGGCCATTCGCGCCTCGTGGTCTACAACGAGACGCTCGACGACCCCGTCGGCATCGTCCACATCCGCGACCTGCTCGCCTTCATGACCGCGCGCGCCCGCGTGTCGGAAACCACCAAGACCAAGCGCAAGAAGCCGCTGCCGGCCGGGCTCGACCTGCGCGCCGTCGATCTCGCGATGCCGCTCGAGGAAGCCCACATCATCCGCAAGCTGCTCTACGTGCCGCCGTCGATGCGGGCGATCGACCTGCTCGCGCAGATGCAGGCCACGCGCATCCACCTCGCGCTGGTGGTCGACGAATATGGCGGCAGCGACGGGCTGGTGTCGCTCGAGGACATCGTCGAGCAGATCGTCGGCGAGATCGACGACGAGCACGATAGCGACGAGCCGCCTTCGATCGTGCGCCTGCCCGACAACGCCTTCATCGCCGACGCCCGCGCCAGCCTTGACGACGTTCGCTCGGTGATCGGCGAGGATTTCGTCACCGGCGAAGCCGGCGAGGAGGTGGAGACGCTGGGCGGCTATCTCGTCAGCTTCGTCGGGCGCCTGCCGGTGCGCGGCGAGGTGATCTCGGGCCCCGGCACCTACGAGGTCGAGGTGCTCGATGCCGATCCGCGCCGCGTCAAGCGGCTGCGCATCTCGACGCGAAAGGAGCGTCCCGCGCCGCGGACCCAGCGCGAGAGAAACCGCCGCGAGGCCGCGCCGGACAGCAGCCAGCCGCCGGCCGGCGACACGCCCAGCCCGCCGCCGAGCGACGGGACCAGCCAGCAGTGAGTCCGTTCCAGCGACTTCGGCAAATCGCGCTTGCCATCATCCTCGCCTGGGGATGGAAGCGCGCGGTCATCGCCATGGGGTGCGGAGCGCTGTCGGTGCTGGCACTGGCGCCGTTCAACCTCTTCCCCGTGCTGTTCATCACCTTCCCGGTGCTGGTCTGGCTGATCGACGGCGCCGGCGCCGGCCGATATGGCGGCGTCCCCGCCGCCGCGTTGACCGGCTATTGGTTCGGGCTCGGCTATTTCGTGCCCGGGCTCTACTGGATCGGCTACGCCTTCTTCGTCGACGCCGATATATTCGCCTGGCTGACGCCGTTCGCCGTGCTCGGCCTGCCGGCCTATCTGTCCATCTTCACGGCGATCGGCTTTGCGCTGGCGCGCCTGCTCTGGACCAAGAACGCCACGCGCGTGCTTGCGCTCGCAGCAAGCCTCACCGTCAGCGAGTGGCTGCGCGGCCACGCGCTGACCGGCTTCCCCTGGAACGCGTTCGGCTATGCATTGTCCGAGCCGCTGCCGCTGGCGCAGACGGCGTCGCTGATCGGCCTGTGGGGCATGACGTTCCTGGCGGTTGCGATCTTCGCGAGCCCGGCGACGCTGATCGACCGCACGCCCGATCGCCGCCTGCCATGGCGCGTGCCGGCGGCGGCCATTGGGCTCCTGCTTGTGATGAGCATTTTCGGCGCGATCCGCCTGGCGCTGCATCCGACCATGATGGTCGCGGGCGCCAAGCTGCGCCTGATGCAACCGAACCTGCAGCAGGACGCGAAGTTCAACTACGCCGCCAAGACGGAGGTGATGAAGAAATACCTGGCGCTGTCGGACCGCGCCTCGGGCCCGCAATCGACCGGCGTGCGCGATGCCACCATCCTGATCTGGCCGGAATCCGCCTTTCCGTTCTTCCTGACCCGCGAAGCCGACGCGATGGCACAGATCGCCGATCTTCTTCCGAAAGGCACCGTGCTGATCACGGGCTCGGTCCGCGCGCCCGATCTGCCGCCCGGCAAGCCGATCACGCGTGCCTACAATTCGATCTATGTCATCGACCACGACGGCAGCGTGCTGGCCGTGTACGACAAGTTGCATCTGGTGCCGTTCGGCGAATTTCTGCCCTACCAGTCGTTGATGGAGAAGCTCGGATTCGAGCAACTGACGCGTGTGCGCGGCGGCTTCATTCCCGGCACGGTACGGCATGCGCTGCAGGTCCCCGGCGCACCGCCCGCGCTGCCGCTGATCTGTTACGAAGCGATCTTTCCCGGCGAAGTGGCCGGTCGCAGCGAACGTCCCGGCTGGATCGTGAACCTCACCAATGACGGCTGGTTCGGCATCTCGACCGGCCCCTATCAGCATCTGGAGCAGTCGCGGATGCGCGCGATCGAACTCGGATTGCCGCTGGTCCGCTCCGCCAATACCGGCATCTCCGCCGTGATCGATCCGGTGGGCCGCACCGTTTCCAGCCTCGGACTTGGCATCGAGGGCATTTTGGATGCAAATCTGCCCGCCGCGATCCCACCGACCGTCTACGCGCGGGTGGGCGATGCGCCCGCAGCCATGCTCGTCGCGCTGGCCGTGTTTCTGGCCCTCCGCCGACGCGTCAGCAAGCGGCAGAGCTGATCGCGCCATCGCCGCGGAGGTAGCCGGAAACTTTTGACAACCGTAGTCCCACGGTTGACAGACTGCACGCGGGCTCCCCATTCTGCACCGGCTGCAAAAAAGACAGCGGTGCGTTGCTAAATTTCTCCGCAATGTTTCCCAATAACAGGGTTTGATTTGACGTTGCTTGCACCTGAGGCACTGCGATTGATTGCGCTGAAGGTGGTGTTTGGAGGGCTGAGGAAATGTCGAAAGCGCCCAACCCTGTTGACAAATATGTCGGCAGTCGCGTGCGTATGCGCCGCATCATGTTGGGCATGAGTCAGGAAAAGCTCGGTGACGCTTTGGGCCTGACTTTCCAGCAGATCCAGAAATACGAGAAGGGCACCAACCGGGTTGGTGCGAGCCGCATCCAGCAGATCGCCGAAATTCTGCAGGTGCCGGTGTCGTTTCTGTTCGAGGGCGGTCCGAGCGGCGTGCCGGGGCCGGATGGCTTCAGCGAGGGCGCCTCGCCCTCTTACGTCTCGGATTTTCTCGCGACCTCCGAAGGCCTGGCCTTGACCAAGGCGTTCACGCAGATCACCGATTCAAAGATGCGCCGCTCGATTGTCGATCTCGTCGAGCAGATCGCGGCCCGGGAAGGCCCCGACAAGCGCTGACGCCTCGTCGCGATGGCGATTTGAGACCGCGTGAAATCTGGCCTATGTCGTCATTTGTGGCCGCGCTTTGTCGTGCGTCCGCTTCGATGATGCGATTCAAGGGCACAGATGCAGTCATGGCCAGCACCAATTGGTTCGATTCCCAAACTATCCTCGACGGCATCCGCCGCTGGGTCGAGATCGAGACGCCGACGGAAGCGCCTGAGCAGGTCAACAAGCTGGTCTCCGTCGTCGCGGAGCAATATCGCGACTTGCCCGTCAGGCTCGAACGCGTCGCCGGTGTCGACGGCTGCGGCGACCATCTCCTGGCGCGTTCGACCTGGGGCCAGGAGCAGCCGGGCATTCTGGTGCTGAGCCACCTCGATACGGTCCATCCCATGGGATTCATCGAGCGCCTGCCGTTCAAGGTCGACGGCGACGTCGCCTTCGGCCCCGGGATCTACGACATGAAGGGTGGCGCCTATATCGCCCATCACGCGTTCGGCGCGCTGTGTGCGACGGCCGATCGCTCGCCGCTCGGCATCACGCACCTGTTCACCTCCGACGAGGAGATCGGCAGCCCAACCTCGCGTGCGCTGATCGAGCAGGAAGGACGCAAGGCCAGATACGTGCTGGTGACGGAGCCGGCGCGCGACGGCGGCAAGATCGTCACCGGACGCAAGGGCGTCGGACGCTTCCGCGTGTTCGTCAAGGGCGTGCCGGCGCATGCCGGCTCGCGGCCCGAAGACGGCCGCAGCGCCGTCCGCGAGCTCGCCAACGTCATCCTGGCGCTGGAAGGGATGAACGACCTCGCGCGCGGCGTCTCCGTCAATGTCGGCGTGGTGCGCGGCGGCACGCGCCCCAACGTCACGCCGGAAGAGGCCTATGCCGAAGTCGACCTGCGCGTGCTGAGCCTCGCGGATGCTGACGAGTTCGTCGGCAGGATCCTCGCCCTGACCTCGAAAACCGACGGCGTCACCGTCACCGTCACGGGCGAGCTCAACCGTCCGCCCTACGAGAAGAGCAATGCGGGCGCCGCGCTGTTCGAGCACGCGAAAACGCTCGCCGGCGAGATCGGCTTCGAGCTGATCGATACGCACACCGGCGGCGGCTCGGACGGCAATTTCACCGCCCCGCATACCGCAACGCTGGACGGGCTCGGCGTCGACGGCAAGGGCGCGCACACCCATTTTGAGCAGCTCTACGTCTCCTCGCTTGCGCCGCGCGCGCGGCTGCTCCATCGCTTGTATCAGACGCTGCGATGAGCGAACGCAAATCAGATCCCGATCGCGACGACACCGAGCGCGCCTTCTTCGGGCGCCGCAAGGGCCACAAGCTCAGGCAGCACCAGGCCGAGTTGGTCGATCATCTGCTGCCGCATCTTGCGCTCGACATCCACAGTGAGACACCGGCGGACGCCCGCGAGATCTTTGGCCCTGGGACCGAAGATGTGCGACTCGAGATCGGCTTCGGCGGCGGCGAGCATCTTGCGGCCGAGGCGCAGAAGTTCGCCACGACCGGTTTCATCGGCTGCGAGCCCTACGTCAACGGCATGGCGAAGATCCTCGCGCAGATCGAGGCCGCCAATATCGGCAATATTCGCCTGTTCGCCGGCGATGCCGCCGAGCTGCTGGCCTGGTTGCCCCAGGCATCGCTGTCGCGGATCGACCTGATCCACCCCGATCCCTGGCCGAAACGGCGGCACTGGAAGCGGCGCTTCGTCCAGGACCGCACCATCGCAGCGATGGCGCACGTGCTGAAGGGTGGCGGGGAATTCCGCTTCGTCTGCGATATCGACGATTACTGCGCCTGGACGCTGTCGCACCTTGCACGCTCGCAGGACTTCGTCTGGCTTGCCGAACGGGCCGACGACTTCAGGCAGCCATGGGCCGGCTACACCATGACGCGCTACGGCCGCAAGGCCGCGCGCGAAGGACGCAAGGCGGCTTACCTGCGGTTCAGGCGGAAGTGACTGTCGTTCCGGGGCGCGCGAAGCGCGAACCCGGAACCTCGAGATTCTCGGGTGCGCAACAGCGCGCCATAGTTCGATGCTTCGCATCGCCCCGGAATGACAATGTGAGAGACTTTCAGATCGTCTGCCGGTTGCGCCAGAAATTCACGACGCGCTCGGCGGTCGTCGGCATCAGGCGCGTGAAGTTCGCGCGCGCGGCCTCGATGTCGGCATCGGCCGGAATGCGATGCGGACCGTACCAGAGCAGGATGAGCGCTCGCACCGTGGGCCAGCCCAGATTCAGCACGCGGCCGAGGATGAGAATCGGATCGTAGCGGTCGCCTGAGATCAGGCGGTCGAGAACCGAGAGGCGGACGCCGGACATCGCCGAGAGCGTCGCGATCGATTCCTCGTACTTGTTCGCCTTGGCGAAGCCGAGCAGCGCGCTTTCGCCGAGATGGCCCTCGCGATGCAGGGAGAGCACCGTGCGCTGGGCCGCAGAGAAATCGCGCCGGCGTCCGGGCGGCAGCGCGGCTTCCTCGATCGCCGCCATCGCGCGCTTGATCTCGGCCTGGCGCGAGGGATTGACCACGGTGGAAAGCCGCCGGCGGATGACGTCGAGCGTGCCACCGAGAAGCTCTTTCAGGTTCTCGCCCGAAAGGTCGTCGCGCTGGCCGATCTTGAGCGTCAGCACGCCGTCCCGCGCCGCGCGCTTGATCATCTCGGAATAGCTGCCGGGCGTGAACGCCGCGCCGGCATTGCCGGCAGCGCGACGCACCACGTCGCGATCGCCGCGCTCGACCAGCACATCGGTGATTGCAGGCGACAATGTCGGGCGTTCCGTCATCGCCAGCAGATGCCCCTGGCCCTTCAGGCGCGCGATCTCGACCAGGGCGGTGTCATCGAGCACGGGCGAGCGGCGCAGCACGGGACCCGCCACCATGATTTCGTTTTCGCGCGCGAGTTGGTTGATCAGGTGCGGCGGCGCGTTGCTCAGGTGCGAGAAGCGCTCGGCGAGGTCTGCGCGCGAGGCGAGCTCCGCATGCGGGACGAGATCGATCAGGAGGTTGTCGAAGAGATCGATGAGTTCGGGACGAAGATTGGCGGAATCCTGGAAGAACAATTCGGAGATGGCGCGCGCGATCTCGCCGCGCCGCCGCGGATCGCCGCGTTTGACGATATCGTCCAGTCCGGGAATGAGCGACGTGGCAACGGTCATGAAAAACGCTACTCGATCAGGGCACGCCGCGGGTGCGCCCTTGGTCCAAGCCGCCCCACAATCGGGGAATTTAGCCGCCCCGGGTGAAGGAAGCGTTGCCGCGGGCGGGGCGCGGAACGGCGCAAAAAGGCCCCGTTCCCCCGCAATGGGCCTTGTCCGGGCGGCGGGAAAGCGCTATATCAGCGCCAATTCATCTTCTCATACGATCCGCGTAGTGAGAGTGGGCCCGAAAGGACCCGCTCTTTTTTGTTACCTGAACGCGGCGTGGCGGAAGATGCGGCCCGACCCGTGTCGGGGAAATTCCGAAGCGGGCTCTGGCATCTTAACCAAGCCTTAACCATCGAGCGCCTGACCCTGGACATGACCGAACCGAACCCTGGTTCCACGGACGCCGAATTGCTGGCCGAGCCGAGACTCGTGGTCGAGCCGGGCGTGGCGGCACGGGTGTCCGCGGTTGCAGCGCCGGTGCTGGAAGGCATGGGATATCGCCTGGTCCGGATCCGCATTTCCGGCGAGGCCGGCTGCACCGTGCAGATCATGGCCGAGCGGCCAGACGGCTCGATGCAACTCGAAGATTGCGAGGCGATCTCGCGGGCGCTCTCCCCCGTGCTCGACGTCGCCGACCCCATCGATCGCGCCTACCGGCTGGAAATTTCCTCGCCGGGGATCGACCGTCCGCTGGTCCGCCGCTCCGATTTCGAGCGCTATGGCGGCCATCTGGTGAAGATCGAGATGGCGGTGGCGCACGAGGGACGCAAGCGGTTCCGCGGCACGCTCGGCGCTGTCGAAGGCGACCGCGTGCATCTGCGTCGCGACGACGTCAAGCCGGGCGACAATCCCGACGTGCTCCTGACTATGGAGGATATCGGCGAGGCCCGGCTGGTGCTGACCGACGAGCTGATCGCCGAATCCATGCGCCGCGGCAAGGCCGAGGAGCGCAAGATGCGCAGGGATCTCGGCCTGGAGCCGCCGGCTCCTCCGCATGCCGAGATCAGCGCGAAGATCACCAAGAACACCAAGCCGAAAAAGAAACCGGCCCCGACCAACACGAAGAAGCATCGCCTTGCCGCCGAACGCGCGCGACGCGGCGAGACCGATCCTGACCAAGGAGACTAGCCATGGCAGTCAGCGCCAATCGACTTGAATTGCTCCAGATCGCCGACGCCGTTGCGCGCGAGAAATCGATCGACCGCGGTATCGTCATCGCGGCGATGGAGGACGCCATCGCCAAGGCCGCGCGCGCCCGTTACGGCAGCGAGACCGACGTTCACGCCGAGATCGACCCGAAGAAGGGCGAGCTGCGGCTGTCGCGCCACATGCTGGTGGTCGACAAGGTCGAAAATCATTCCAACCAGATCTCGCTGGTCGACGCGCAGCGCGCCAATCCTGGTGCCCAGGTCGGCGACACCATTGCCGACACCCTGCCGCCGCTGGAATATGGCCGTATCGCCGCGCAATCGGCCAAGCAGGTAATCGTGCAGAAGGTGCGCGAGGCCGAACGCGACCGGCAATACCAGGAATTCAAGGACCGGATCGGCGACATCGTCAACGGCGTCGTCAAGCGCGTCGAATATGGCAGCGTGATCGTCGATCTCGGCCGCGGCGAAGCCATCATCCGCCGCGACGAGATGCTGCCGCGCGAAGTGTTCCGCAACGGCGACCGCGTCCGCGCCTACATCTTCGACGTCCGCCGCGAAACCCGCGGCCCGCAGATCTTCCTCTCCCGCACCCATCCGCAGTTCATGGCGAAGCTGTTCGCGCAGGAAGTGCCGGAGATCTACGACGGCATCGTCGAGATCAAGGCGGTCGCCCGCGATCCGGGCTCGCGCGCGAAAATCGGCGTGATTTCCCGCGATTCCTCCGTCGATCCGGTCGGCGCCTGCGTCGGCATGCGCGGCTCGCGCGTGCAGGCCGTGGTGAACGAATTGCAGGGCGAGAAGATCGACATCATCCCCTGGTCGCCGGATATCGCGACCTTCGTGGTCAACGCGCTGGCGCCGGCCGAAGTGTCCAAGGTCGTCATCGACGAAGACCGCGAGCGCATCGAGGTCGTTGTGCCCGACACCAACAACCAGCTTTCGCTGGCGATCGGCCGCCGCGGCCAGAACGTGCGTCTGGCCTCGCAGCTCACCGGCTGGGACATCGACATCCTGACCGAGCAGGAGGAATCGGAGCGCCGCCAGGCCGACTTCGAGAACTCCACCCGCGTCTTCATGGAATCGCTCAACGTCGACGAAGTGGTCGGCCAGCTGCTGGCGTCCGAGGGCTTCACCTCGGTCGAGGAACTCGCCATGGTGGACCTCAAGGAGCTCGCCAGCATCGAGGGCTTCGACGAGGAGACCGCGCAGGAGCTCCAGAGCCGTGCCCGCGAATATCTCGAGCAGCAGGAAGCCGAGATCGAGGCGAG
Organism: Bradyrhizobium dasycarpum; assembly: GCF_042019905.1. NCBI lineage: Bacteria > Pseudomonadati > Pseudomonadota > Alphaproteobacteria > Hyphomicrobiales > Nitrobacteraceae > Bradyrhizobium > Bradyrhizobium dasycarpum. The sequence continues at coordinate 5,114,635 of NZ_CP169574.1, read as the reverse complement.
GCGCAAGGAGCTCGGTGTCGAGGACGCCGTCAAGGACGTGCCCGGCGTCACCTCCAAGATGCTGGTAAAATTCGGCGAGAACGACATCAAGACAGTCGAGGACCTCGCCGGCTGCGCCACCGACGATCTGGTCGGCTGGACCGAGCGCAAGGAAGGCGGCGAGCCCACCAAACATCCGGGCGCGCTCGACGGCATCGATATCTCCCGCGACGATGCCGAAGCCATGATCATGCAGGCCCGCGTCAAGGCCGGCTGGATCACCGAGGCTGATCTCGCCAAGCCGACCGAGGAGGCTGAGGCGACCGAAGATCAGCCGGCTTGAGGCGTGTTGCAGCGAAGCGGAGGCCGGTCTTGCCTAGAGTACACACGATTTAGAAGGCGAAGGAGGATGTCGCCCGGATGCTCGCCAATATTGACAGCGAACTCGACCATGGACCGCGGACCGAAAGGTCCGCGACCATGCGGATGTGCGCTGTCAGTCGGCAGGTCCGGCCGATCGATGAGCTGATCCGCTTCGTCATTTCGCCGCAGGGCGAAGTAGTTCCGGATCTCAAGCGCAAGCTGCCCGGACGCGGCATGTGGCTCACGGCCTCCCGCGGGGTGGTTGCGGAAGCGGTGCGGCGTCACCAATTTAGCAAGGCCTTCAAGCGCGAGCTGCGGCCCCCTCAGACGCTTCCTGCCGACATCGAGGCGCTCCTGGTTCGGAGCGTGACGGAAGCCCTTGGGATCGCCGCCAAGGCCGGCCAGATCGTGACCGGGTTCGGCAAGGTCGAAAGCGCCCTGAGGGAAGGCACGGTCGAGGTCCTGATCCACGCCAGCGACGGGGCCGCGGACGGAATCCGCAAATTGGACATGCTGGCACGTCAAAATGCCGGGAATCGCGGCGCCAAGCCGCAGATTCCCGTCGTCACCGCGCTGAAATCGGTAGAATTGGATTTGGCACTGACCCGGTCAAATGTGATACATGCTGCCGTGCTCGCGGGCCCGGCGAGCAAGTCATTCCTGTCACGTAGCCAGATGCTGGTCCGATACCGGATGGCGGACGCTGACAAGACTGCCGAAGAGCACGGCCAGGATTTCTGAGAGACAACGACGACCCAATTGGACGGTGCGGCAACGCACAACACTGATAAATCAGGATTAGGACTGCTGAATGGTTGATACCAAGACCCCTGGCGACAAGAAGCTGAGCGTTCCGAGCAAGACGCTATCGCTCAAGCCGCGCGTCGAAACGGGCACTGTGCGCCAGAGCTTCAGCCATGGCCGCAGCAAGCAGGTCGTGGTCGAGAAGCGCGGCAAGCGCCGCATCGACGGCACCCCCGAGCCGCAGGCTGCCGAGGTGGCAAAGCCCGCGCCGGCGGCGCCCACGCCCGCCCCGTCGCGTCCCGCGCCGCCGCGCAACGCCGGCTCCGGCGTGGTGCTACGCACGCTGACCGAGGACGAACGCTCCGCCCGCGCCAGCGCGCTGGCCGATGCCAAGGTGCGCGAAGTCGAAGAGCGCCGCCAGGCCGAGGAAGAGGCCCAGCGCCGCGCGGTCCGCGAAGCCGCCGAACGCGCCGAGCGCGAGGCCGCCGAATCCCGCCGCAAGGCCGAGGAGGAGCGTCACCGCCACGAGGACGAAGCCAAGCGCAAGGCCGAGACCGAGGCCAAGAAGCGTTTCGGCGAAGGCGAGCAGCCGCCATCTGCGCCACGCGCCGCGGCGGCGGCCCCGGCCGCTGCAACGTCGCGGCCCGGAGCGCCCGCAGCCCGAACCGGAACCGCGACAGCACGCCCGGGAACGACGACAGCGCGTCCCGGAACCAGCACGCCGCGACCGGCCGGCGGACCTCTGGGTCGCGCACCTGCGGTCGCGGCCGGACCCGACGAGGACGATGGTCCGCGCCAGATCCGTCGCGGTCCCGGCGGCGCCGCGCGTCCTGCGGCGGCCCCCAAGACCACCCACAAGCCCGGCCCGCAGAAAGAGCGCGGCCGTCTGACGGTCGTCACCGCGCTCAATGCCGACGAAGTCCGCGAGCGCTCGATCGCCTCGTTCCGCCGCCGCACCCAGCGCCTGAAGGGTCACGCCTCGAACGAGCCCAAGGAGAAGCTGATCCGCGAGGTGGTCATCCCGGAAGCGATCACCATCCAGGAACTCGCCAACCGCATGGCCGAACGCGCGGTCGACGTCATCCGCATGCTGATGAAGCAGGGCGCGATGCACAAGATCACCGACGTGATCGACGCCGACACCGCACAACTGATCGCGGAAGAGCTGGGGCACACCGTCAAGCGCGTTGCCGCCTCCGACGTCGAAGAGGGCTTGTTCGACCAGGTCGACGATTCCACCGACACCGAGACGCGCTCGCCCGTGGTGACCGTGATGGGTCACGTCGACCACGGCAAGACCTCGCTGCTCGATGCGCTCCGTCACGCCAACGTCGTTTCCGGCGAAGCCGGCGGCATCACCCAGCACATCGGCGCCTATCAGGTGGTATCGCCCGAGAGCGGCAAGAAGATCACCTTCATCGACACGCCCGGCCACGCCGCGTTCACCGCGATGCGCGCCCGCGGCGCCAAGGTCACCGACATCGTCGTGCTGGTGGTCGCGGCCGATGACGGCGTGATGCCGCAGACGGTCGAAGCCATCAATCACGCCAAGGCCGCGCGCGTGCCGATCATCGTTGCCATCAACAAGATCGACAAGCCCGACGCCAAGCCGGAGCGCGTGCGCACCGAGCTGCTCCAGCACGAGGTGCAGGTCGAATCCTTCGGCGGCGACGTCGTCGACGTCGAGGTGTCCGCCAAGAACAAGACCAATCTCGACAAGCTGCTCGAGATGATCGCGCTCCAGGCCGACATTCTCGACCTCAAGACCAATTCGGAACGACCGGCCGAGGGCACCGTGATCGAGGCCAAGCTCGACCGCGGCCGTGGTCCGGTCGCAACCGTGCTGGTCCAGCGCGGCACGCTCCGCGTCGGCGACATCATCGTCGCCGGCGCCGAGATGGGCCGCGTCCGCGCGCTGATCTCCGATCAGGGCGAGACCGTGCAGGAAGCCGGTCCCTCGGTGCCGGTCGAAGTGCTCGGCTTCAACGGTCCGCCGGAAGCCGGCGATCGTCTCGCCGTGGTCGAGAACGAAGCCCGCGCCCGCCAGGTCACCAGCTACCGCGCGCATCAGAAGCGCGAGAACGCGGCGGCCTCGATCTCCGGCATGCGCGGCTCGCTCGAGCAGATGATGTCGCAATTGAAGACCGCGGGCCGCAAGGAATTCCCGCTGATCATCAAGGCCGACGTGCAGGGCTCGCTGGAAGCGATCCTCGGCTCGCTGGAGAAGCTCGGCACCGACGAAGTCGCAGCCCGCATCCTGCATGCCGGCGTCGGCGGCATCTCGGAATCCGACGTGACGCTGGCCGAAGGCTTCAACGCCGCGATCATCGGCTTCTCGGTTCGAGCCAACAAGGAAGCCGCTGCGGCCGCCAAGCGCAACGGCATCGAGATCCGCTACTACAACATCATCTACGATCTCGTGGACGACGTGAAGAAGGCGATGAGCGGCCTGCTCGCGCCGACCTTGCGCGAAACCATGCTCGGCAATGCCGCGATCCTGGAGATCTTCAACATCTCCAAGGTCGGCAAGGTCGCAGGCTGCCGCGTCACCGACGGCACCGTGGAACGCGGCGCCAATGTGCGCCTGATCCGCGACAACGTCGTCGTGCACGAGGGCAAGCTGTCGACGCTGAAGCGCTTCAAGGACGAAGTGAAGGAAGTCCAGTCCGGTCAGGAATGCGGCATGGCCTTCGAGAACTACCACGACATGCGTGCCGGTGACGTGATCGAGTGTTACCGCGTGGAGACGATCCAGCGCTCCCTGTAAGTCCAAATCTTACCGAAGCGCCCGGATCTTTTTGAACTGAAATTGCGGGAGTGCGATGGCCGGATTTTTCCGGCCATCCACCCCTCTTCGTTTCAACAGGACAAATGACGATGCCCGTGCCCCAAGCACGGGCATGACGAGGTGATTTCGAGAATGCCACGCCATCATCAGAAAAAAAGTTCCGCACCCGGCGGCGGCTCGCAACGCCAGTTGCGCGTCGGCGAGCAGGTTCGCCACGCGATGGCCGATATTCTGGCGCAAGGCAACGTGCATGATGCGGATCTCGAAGGTCACATCATCACCGTGCCGGAGGTGCGGATGTCGCCCGACCTGAAGCTCGCGACGGTCTACGTGATGCCGCTCGGTGGCCGCGACACCGAGATCGTCCTCGCTGCGCTCGCACGCAACAAGAAGTTCCTGCGCGGCGAGGTCGCGCGGCGCGTTAACCTGAAATTTGCACCCGACATTCGCTTCCGCGTCGACGAACGATTCGACGAAGCGGAACGGATCGAGAAGCTTTTGCGAACACCTGCGGTGCAGAAGGACCTGGAACAGGATCCGGAGACGGATCGGGAAGAAGAACGATGACGATGGACCCGGCTCACGACACGATCAGCGGCGAACAGGCCGATCAGCGCGACGTGCAGAAAAATAATCTTGCGGACATGGCCGGCAATTCCGAGCCGCAACATGAGCCGCGCCGCGTCAACAACGATCCGCGCGCCAAGCAGCAGAAGGGCAGCCAGGTTCGCCGCGACCGGCGCGACGTCCACGGCTGGGTCGTGCTCGACAAGCCGATCGGCATGACTTCGACGCAGGCGGTTGCGGTGCTGAAGCGCCTGTTCAACGCCAAGCGCGCCGGCCACGCCGGCACGCTCGATCCGCTCGCCTCGGGGGGCTTGCCGATCGCGCTCGGGGAGGCCACCAAGACCGTTCCCTTCGTCATGGACGGGCGCAAGCGCTACCAGTTCACGGTGTGCTGGGGCGAGGAGCGCGACACCGACGACATCGAGGGCCGGGTCACCGCGACCTCGGACCAGCGCCCGAGCCGGGAGGCCATTCTGGCCCTGCTGCCCCGTTTCACCGGGGTGATCGAGCAGATCCCGCCGCGCTATTCCGCGATCAAGGTCCAGGGCGAGCGCGCCTACGATCTCGCCCGCGACGGTGAGGTCGTGGAATTGGCCCCCCGCCCGGTCGAGATTCACCATTTAACCCTTGTAGATCAACCGGATAACGACCACGCCGTGTTCGAGGCCGAATGCGGCAAGGGCACCTATGTCCGCGCGCTAGCCCGCGATATGGGCCGAATTCTCGGCACTTTTGGCCATATCTGCGCGCTCAGGCGGACCCTGGTCGGCCCATTTGGCGAAAACGACATGATTCCGCTGGATCAGCTGGAGGCTTTGTGCGATAGAGCCGCGTCCGGCGAGGGCAGCCTCGCCGACGCGCTTTTGCCCGTTGAGACCGCGCTGGACGACATCCCGGCACTGGCCGTCACTCGGGCTGATGCGGCAAGGCTCCATCGGGGCCAGGCCGTTTTGTTGCGCGGACGGGATGCGCCCACTTGTAGCGGCACAGTCTATGTCACGGTGGCAGGCCGGCTTCTCGCGCTTGCTGAAGTCGGCAATGGCGAAATCATCCCCAAGCGTGTGTTCAACCTGACCGGCCTGACTGCCAGCCCCGGTCGCAACGAGAGAAATTGACGATGTCGATTGCCGCAGAACGCAAAGCGGAAGTCATCAAGACGAATGCCACCAAAGCCGGCGACACCGGCTCGCCCGAGGTTCAGGTCGCGATCCTGTCGGAACGCATCAACAACCTCACCAGCCATTTCAAGACCCACGTGAAGGACAACCATTCGCGTCGCGGCCTCTTGAAGCTGGTCTCGACCCGCCGCTCGCTCCTCGACTATCTCAAGAAGAAGGACGAGGCGCGGTACAAGGCGCTGCTCGAGAAGCACAATATTCGTCGTTAAGAGTTCCTGCGCGCGCCCTTGGCGCGCGTTTTCGCACGCGGTTTCGAACGAAGGCGCTTATTTTAAGCTTTTTTTGATCGAGGCTGCGCGCGCGTCGAATGCGGGCCATTGACGGCCAGCATCCGGGGCATGAAGGGCGAAGACCGAAGGTTCGGTGTTCGCGTTCGTGCCGACTGACAGTCCAGCAGCAATCCGGCGGCTGGGCACAACGGGCAAGGCGCCCGTATGACCCGAAAGGATGGACGCCATCCGACATCCAAAAACCATGGCAGGATCGCAGGACGCTGATCATCCGCTCCGATCAGCGCCCCGCAATCTTGCGCATGGTTTTTGTTTTTCGAGAGCCGTCCCCTCTTTCGAGAACCCATGAAAGAAGACCTCTATGTTCAATAAGCATTCAGTCGAGATCGACTGGGGCGGACGCCCTCTCAAGCTGGAAACCGGCAAGATCGCCCGACAGGCCGACGGCGCCGTCGTCGCCACCTACGGCGAGACCGTGGTGCTTGCCACCGTCGTCGCGGCGAAGGCGCCGCGCGAAGGCGTCGACTTCCTGCCCCTGACCGTCGACTACCAGGAAAAGACCTATGCCGCGGGCCGCATTCCCGGCGGCTATTTCAAGCGCGAGGGCCGTCCGACCGAGAAGGAGACGCTGGTCTCCCGCCTGATCGACCGTCCGATCCGCCCGCTGTTCGTCGACGGCTGGCGCAACGAGACCCAGGTGATCGCCACCGTGCTGTCGCACGACATGGAGAACGACCCTGATATCGTCGCGCTGGTGGCTTCGTCCGCTGCGCTGACCCTGTCCGGCGCGCCGTTCAAGGGCCCGATCGGCGCAGCCCGCGTCGGCTTCGTCAATGACGAATATGTGCTCAACCCGACGCTCGACGAGATGGTCGACACCCAGCTCGACCTCGTCGTCGCCGGCACCGCCGACGCCGTTCTGATGGTGGAATCCGAGGCCAAGGAGCTGAACGAAGACATCATGCTCGGCGCGGTGATGTTCGGTCACCGTCACTTCCAGCCGGTGATCAACGCCATCATCGAGCTGGCCGAGAAGGCCGCCAAGGAGCCGCGCGAAGTCACGGTCATCGACAATGCCGCGCTCGAGAAAGAAATGCTCGGTCTCGTCGAGCAGGAGCTGCGCGCCGCCTACGCCATTCCGGTCAAGCAGGATCGCTACGCCGCGGTCGGCAAGGTCAAGGAAAAGGTGATCGCCCACTACTTCCCCGAAGGGCAGGAGCCGAAATACGACAAGCTGCGCATCGGCGCCGTGTTCAAGGAGCTCGAAGCCAAGATCGTTCGCTGGAACATCCTCGACACCGGCAAGCGCATCGACGGTCGCGACAGCAAGACGGTGCGCAACATCGTCGCCGAAGTCGGCGTGCTGCCCCGTGCCCACGGCTCGGCGCTGTTCACCCGCGGCGAGACCCAGGGCCTGGTCGTCACCACGCTCGGCACCGGCGAAGACGAGCAGTACATCGACGCGCTGTCGGGAACGTACAAGGAAACGTTCCTGCTGCACTACAACTTCCTCCCTACTCGGTCGGCGAGACCGGCCGCCTCGGCGGCACCAAGCGCCGCGAGATCGGCCACGGCAAGCTGGCCTGGCGGGCGATCCACCCGGTGCTGCCGCCGCACCACGAGTTCCCCTACACGATCCGCGTGGTCTCGGAGATCACCGAATCCAACGGCTCCTCGTCGATGGCTTCGGTCTGCGGCGCCTCGCTCGCGCTGATGGACGCCGGCGTGCCGTTGAAGCGGCCGACCGCGGGCATCGCGATGGGCCTGATCCTTGAAGACAAGCGCTTCGCGGTTCTCTCGGACATCCTTGGTGACGAAGACCACCTCGGCGACATGGACTTCAAGGTGGCCGGCACCGAAGCTGGCATCACCTCGCTCCAGATGGACATCAAGATCGAGGGCATCACCGAAGAGATCATGAAGGTGGCGCTCGGCCAGGCCAAGGAAGGTCGGATTCACATCCTCGGCGAGATGGCGAAGGCGCTCACCAATGCGCGCGCCGAGCTCGGCGAATACGCGCCGCGCATCGAGACCTTCAAGATCGCCACCGACAAGATCCGCGAAGTGATCGGCACCGGCGGCAAGGTGATCCGCGAGATCGTCGAGAAGACCGGCGCCAAGGTCAACATCGAGGACGACGGCACCGTGAAGGTCGCCTCCAGCGACGGCGAGGCGATGAAGGCCGCGATCAAGTGGATCAAGTCGATCGCCTCCGATCCGGAAGTCGGCCAGATCTATGACGGCACCGTGGTCAAGGTGATGGAGTTCGGCGCCTTCGTGAACTTCTTCGGCTCCAAGGACGGCCTCGTTCACATCAGCCAGCTCGCGGCCAACCGCGTGCAGAAGACCTCCGACGTCGTCAAGGAAGGCGACAAGGTCAAGGTCAAGCTGCTCGGCTTCGACGACCGCGGCAAGACCCGCCTGTCGATGAAGGTGGTCGATCAGGTCACCGGCGAAGACCTCGAAGGCAAGGGCGGCGAGGGCGAGAAGGCCCCGCGCGAAGCCGCCGGCGAGTAAGCTCTCGCACCACTGCCAGAAACACGAAGGGCGGCCGAGAGGCCGCCCTTTTTGTTTGTGTTCGCTCCGGGCGATCCGCGCTCCCTCTCCCGCTGGCGGGAGAGGGTCGGGGAGAGGGCTGCCTCCTCAGAGAGATTCCCAATGAGGTGAGAGCCCTCACCCGGATCGCTGCGCGATCCGACCTCTCCCGCAAGCGGGAGAGGTGAACCGGCCTCACGCCACGATGTCGTAGCGGTCGAGGTTCATCACCTTGGTCCAGGCCTTGGCGAAGTCAGCCACGAACTTCTCCTTGGCGTCCGAGGTGGCATAGACCTCGGCGAAGGCGCGGAGCTGCGAGTGCGCGCCGAAGATCAGATCGACGCGCGTTCCCGTCCACTTCACCGCATTGGTCTTGCGGTCGCGGGCCTCGTAGCTGCCGTCGGCGACCGGCGTCCACTGCGCACTCATGTCGAGCAGGTTGACGAAGAAGTCGTTGCTGAGCGTACCCACCTTCGAGGTGAACACGCCATGCTTCGAACCGTTCGCATTGGCGCCGAGCACGCGCAGGCCGCCGACCAGCACGGTCATCTCCGGACCGGTCAGCCTCAGGAGCTGCGCACGATCGACCAGCGCCTCTTCCTGCTGCATGAACTGATGCCGCTTGCCGATGTAGTTGCGGAAGCCGTCAGCCCGCGGCTCGAGCGGTGCGAAGGATTCCACGTCGGTCTGCTCCTGCGAAGCATCCATGCGGCCCGGCGTGAAGCCGACCTTGACGTCGACGCCGGCATCCTTCGCGGCCTTCTCAACCGCAGCGGTGCCGCCGAGGACGATGAGGTCCGCCAGCGAAACCTTCTTCGCGCCCGACGAGGCGTTGAAGTCCTTCTGGATCGCCTCGAGCTTGCCGAGCACCTTCGACAGCTGCGCCGGTTCGTTCACCTCCCAGTCCTTCTGCGGAGCCAGGCGAATGCGCGCGCCGTTGGCGCCGCCGCGCTTGTCCGAGCCGCGGAACGTCGAGGCCGAGGCCCAGGCGGTCGAGACCAGCTCGGACACCGACAGGCCCGACGCCAGGATCTTGCTCTTCAGCGCAGCGATGTCCTGCTCGCTGACGAGCTCGTGGTTCACGGCCGGAATCGGATCCTGCCAGATCAGCGTCTCCTTCGGCACCAGCGGGCCGAGATAGCGCTGGATCGGACCCATGTCGCGATGGGTGAGCTTGAACCAGGCGCGGGCAAAGGCGTCCGCGAACTGATCCGGGTGCTCCAGGAAGCGCCGCGAGATCTTCTCATAGACCGGATCGAAGCGCAGCGAGAGGTCGGTCGTCAGCATCGTCGGCCGATGCTTCTTCGACTTGTCGAAGGCATCGGGAATGATCGCGTCGGCGCCCTTGGCCGTCCACTGGTTCGCGCCGCCCGGGCTCTTGGTCAGCTCCCATTCGAAATTGAACAGGTTCTCGAAGAAGTTGTTGCTCCACCTCGTCGGCGTCGTCGTCCATGTCACCTCGAGGCCGCTGGTGATGGTATCGCCGGAGTGACCCGACGCGTGCTTGCTCTTCCAGCCGAGGCCCTGATCCTCCAGCGCACCCGCTTCCGGCTCCGGTCCAACCAGCGAGGGATCGCCCGCGCCGTGGGTCTTGCCGAAGCTGTGGCCGCCGGCGATCAGCGCCACGGTCTCCTCGTCGTTCATCGCCATGCGGGCGAAGGTCTCGCGGATGTCCTTGGCCGCGGCGACCGGATCCGGCTTGCCGTTGGGGCCTTCCGGATTGACGTAGATGAGGCCCATCTGCACCGCGCCGAGCGGCTCGGCGAGCTGGCGTTCACCGCTGTAGCGCTCATCGCCGAGCCAGGTGCCCTCGGGACCCCAATACAGCTCTTCCGGCTCCCAGACGTCGACGCGGCCGCCGGCGAAACCGAAGGTCTTGAAGCCCATCGATTCCAGCGCAACGTTGCCGGCGAGCACCATCAGGTCGGCCCAGGACAGCTTGCGGCCGTATTTCTGCTTGATCGGCCACAGCAGGCGGCGCGCCTTGTCGAGATTGGCGTTGTCGGGCCAGCTGTTGAGCGGTGCAAAACGCTGCTGACCGGCACCGGCGCCACCGCGGCCGTCGGTGATGCGATAGGTGCCCGCGCTGTGCCAGGCCATGCGGATCATGAGGCCGCCGTAATGACCGAAATCGGCCGGCCACCATTCCTGCGAATCCGTCATCAGCGCGGTCAGGTCCTTGATCACCGCGTTGAGATCGAGCGACTTGAACTCCTTGGCGTAGTCGAAGTCCTTCCCCATCGGATCGGACTTGTCGGAATTCTTGTGCAGCACCTCGATATTGAGCTGCGTCGGCCACCAGTCGCGGTTCACGCGCGTGGGTTTTCCGCCCGAAAACGGGCACTTCGAAGTGTCGTCCATGAATACCTCCTCTGGTGGCGTCGAACTCGCGCCTTTGACCAGGTAGAACCACTCTAAGCGCCGCGTTCGATCAGGGGAAGTTGACTTTAATGATCGCTGCAATAAGATTTGCTGATGCTGAACGTGACACTCCGCCAGCTCCGGTATTTCGATGCGCTGGCGCGTCATGGCCATTTCGGCCGCGCGGCCGAGGCCTGCTCCATCTCGCAGCCGGCCTTGTCGATGCAGATCAAGGAGTTGGAAGAGGCGCTGGGCGGGCTGCTGCTGGAGCGCAGCGCGCGCCAGGTGGCGCTGACCCGGTTCGGCGAGGAGCTCTCCCAGCGCGTCCGCGACATCCTCCGCTCGGTCGATGAGCTCGGCGACTTCGCCCGCGCCTCGCAGGACCGGTTTGCCGGCCGCTTGCGCATCGGCATGATCCCGACCATCGCGCCTTATCTGCTGCCCACGATCACCAAGAATCTCACGCGTCTACACCCGGAGCTCGATATCCGCGTGCGCGAGACCATGACGCCGCGGCTGATCCAGGAGCTGGTGGAGGGGCGGCTCGACACCGCCATTGTCGCGTTGCCGGTATCGGAGCCCTCGCTCACCGAGGTCGCGCTGTTCGAAGAAAAATTCCTGCTGGTCCGGCCGGGCTCCGATGAGGGGACGCCGGCCCCCTCGCGCGAGATGATGCGCGAGATGCGGCTGCTATTGCTCGAAGAGGGTCACTGCTTCCGCGATCAGGCGCTGTCGTTCTGCAACATGCAGTCGGCGCCGCCGCGCGAGATGCTCGATGCCAATTCGCTGTCGACGCTGGTGCAGATGGTCAGCGCCGGCATCGGCGTGACGCTGATCCCGGAGATGGCAGTGCCGGTGGAGACGCGATCGGCCTCGGTCTCGCTCGCCCGCTTCCGCGATCCGCAGCCATCCCGCACCATCGGCATGGTCTGGCGCAAGACCAGCCCGCTGGCCCGGCAGCTGCTGCAAATCTCCGAAGTGGTGTGCCTGTCGGCCGGCAAGGTGCGAGCGCGGCAATCCGTGCGCAGCCAGAGAGCCTAGCGTCCGATGCCGCCTCCGGTCATCCGTCCCGCCGGCGCAGACGAATATGACGAGGTCGGCCGCGTCTGGATGGAGAGCTGGGCCTCGACCGGGCTCGGCGAGGCCAGCGACTTCCTGCTGGCAAACCTGCGCGCGCGCATCCGGCGCGAGATCGAGGACGGCTGGAGCCTGTTCGTCGCCGACGATCGCGGCACCATCGCCGCCATGCTGGCGCTGCATGTGCCGAGGCACTATCTCGACATGCTCTTCGTCGCGCCCGCCTATCAAGGCCAATCGCTCGGCCGGCAATTGCTCGCCTTCACCCGCACGCAAATGCCGGATGAGATGTATCTGCGTTGCGTCCGCGAGAACGAAAAAGCCTGGCGCTGGTACGAGCGCGAAGGTTTCGTGTTCGAGAAGGAAGAGATCGAGCCGTCAAACGGGTTCGTGATGAAGTGCTACCGGTGGAAGCGGCAGTCGACCGGATAAGCAGTGATCTTCTCATGCAGCTTGCGGTTGTCGCCTTCCTAATCTAGGGTGACCGATATTCTCCCGCTGCTGATGCCCTGGAATCCATGAGTCGATTTGCTGCTTCCGCGATCGTTCTGCTGTCTTCTCTAACTCTGGCAGCAGCTCAAACTCCTCCTGCAACCACCGCGCCACCGACGCCTCCCTCAAAGCCGACCGTCAAGAAAGCGGCGACGAAGCCGAAAGCTGCGGCAGTCAAACCGGCCGAGCAGATGAACAGCGGTCCGTGCCGTCTCGGCGTAATCTCGGCAATCGGCGAGCATTACTCCGTACAGAAATTCGGCGTGACAATCTTCGAGGCGGAAGCAAAAGAGATCCCGATCGACTGGGGCCTCGATGATCTCGTTTTCGCGCGCGTGCGCGCGGCAGCGAAGAACGATTCCTCGATACGCAGGATCGCTTATCCCAAGGGCGCCTTCGATCCCTTCTATCATGCGAAGGCGATCTTCATCCCGGATCCCAAAGAGACTCTGCCGGTGATCGTGAAGGGGTTCACCGCGAATGCGAATTGCGATCGCTATCTCGTCGCAACCACTTTCAAGACGAAGCTGCCGAACTCGAACATGACGCTGAACGGCATCGGCACCTACAACCAGGGGCTCGGCAGCTTAATTCGGCACTCACACCTTTTCGCCAATATCGCGATCACGCTGATTGACGGCCGCAGCTACGAACAGATCAAGCGCCCCCTTACGGATATCGGCGCGAACCTCGCCACAAGCATGCGTCTGTTTGAAGACCCGATCACGAAGCTCGACAATTCGCTATTCCCAGATCCGCCCGAGACAGCTTCGACCAACGCGGCGTTGCGCGAGAGAACGCGTGCGCTCGTCGCAGAGCGGCTCGACCGGAACCTCCCCGGCTATCTAAAGGAAGAGTGAGCGCTTTTGCCGCCTTCGGCATCCTCAACCAGGATGTGGTGCTCGGGCGTCGCATCTTTCTCCATGCCCTGGCATTTATCCGTATGTTTGACGGGCGCGACTTTGCCATCGTCAGACAGAGCTCTGCGCTGATCAACCTGGATCATTCGCTGGCGGTGCAGAGGTTTTTGGGCAAGCTCGTCAGCGGCCCCTATCGCGAGTTGCCCGCAGAGTCGTTCCCAGCGCGCCCTGAAGATGCCGCCGCGAGTCCCGAACTGCGCAACGACGTACGCGCCATGTTGGCGGAAAGCCTCGATAAGACGCTGCCGCTCTTGCTTCGGCCAGCCGCACGCCAAAGCGACACCAGACAACATTGACCCACATGTCGTTTGCGCTGGTTGGCTTCAACCTAGGCGTAGTGCGTTGCGAATGCGCGGCAAACGCGGCATGAATTGCGCGCTGCCTGCCTTCTGCCGATGAAAGGTTTCACGCCATGATCAAGCTCTATTGGTCGCCCCGCTCGCGCTCGTTCACGACGCTCTGGCTGATGGAGGAGAGCGGTCTGCCTTACGAGCGGGTGCTGACCGACATTTCGACCGGTGCCCAGAAGGCGCCGGATTATTTGAAGATCAATCCGATGGGCAAGGTGCCGGCGCTGACCGACGGCGATGCGGCACTCGGCGAAGCCGCGGCGATCTGCGCCTACATCGCCGACCGCTATCCAGAGACCAAGCTCGCGCCAGGGGTGACCGATCCACGCCGCGCGCGCTATCTGCAATGGCTGTTCTTCTCGCCGGGCTGCATCGAGCCCGCCATCATCCAGATCTTCACCAAGATCGAGATTCCGACCTCGACCGCGGCCTGGGGCAGCGCCACGCAGGTGTTCGACGTGCTGGAAGCCGCGCTCGCCAAGGGACCGTGGATTCTCGGCGAGGACTTTTCCGCGGCCGACATCGTGGTCGGCTCGGGTCTGAACTTCGCGGTGCGCCTGTTCAAGATGGTGCCGACGCGCCCCGCCTTCGATGCCTATCTGACGCGCTGCGCCGCGCGGCCGGCGTTCCAGCGCGCGGAGAAGATCGCGGCAGGGTGAGACGGCGCGCTTACAATCTAACCTTGAGGACGGCGAGCCCGGACTGCTGAAGCAGTCCGGAGGATGTCGCCGCAAGGCCGTAGCGGATGCCGAGATCAAATCCCTTGCCGTCGGCCGCGACGAGACCCAGCGCGGTCGAGTAGATCCAGGGTGACAATGCAAGGCCGTTGGTGACGAAACTGTCGCCGCCGCCGGCGAATGCCGATTTGATCTGCAATCCCTGGTTCAACGTGTTGTAGCCGGCCCCGACATCGCCAGTGAGATGGAGCTGCTTCGCGATCTGGTACGCGCTCTTCAGCCCCGCCGTCAGCGTCAGTTCGCGATAGGTTTGCGACTCCACGTTGAGGCCGAAGCCGCCGGCGCCGCCCTCCTGATACGCGGATGAGCGGACCTCGCCATAGTCCAGCCGCAGCGACGGTGCGATGGCAAGCCCCGGCTCGACCGGAATCAGTTTGCGGATGCCGGCGCCCGCGTGGCCGCTGTAGGAGCGATAGTCGGCGCCGGCCATGGCGTTGATGAAGGTGAGCGAGCGGCTCTCGCCATTGTCATTCAGCGCGCCGTCGAGCTGGCCATCGACCTGAATGCCGTGGCCGAGCGCATAGGTCCCGTAGAGACCCGCCTGATAGGAATCGATGGCGAGCCGGTTCGGGACGGCAGCCTCGCTGCCGGTGACGGCCTGATGCGAATAGGCGAACACGCCGCCGAGCATCGCGCGCGGCGAGAGCGCCCCGTCCGCGCCGACGGCAATGCCGCCGCCGGATGCATTATAGCCTGGGACGCCGTCGACGCCGCCCTGCCGGATGCTGCCGCCGAGCGGCTTCAGCCAGAAATTCCGCTCAGGCATGGCGCCTGTGTTCAGCCCGAGCACGTCGTCCAGCCGCCCCGTCATCGCCTGCTGAAACATTCGCTGCGTGGCATAGGTGGCCTGCGATGCGGCGCCGGTGAGGACGGGCAAAGTCTGGTTGACCGCATCGACGAGACCGGTTCCGCTGAGATTGTCGAGCGCGGCGAAGCCGGTTGCCATGCTCCCGGTCCAGCCGAGCGATGTCGCCGACAGGCGATAGAGCATGTCGGCCGCGCCCAAGCCCGCGCGGCTGTTCTGCGTCTGAAGCGTCTCGGCATAGGGGCGCACCAGGGAGATATAGGCGACGCCGCCGGTCGGGTTGCCCGAGAGATCGTAGGTGCTGACGAGCATCTGTGCGCCCGAGGCGTCGCCGCTCGCGCTGCCGTAGAGGCTGGCGAGCGTGCCGCGCGAGAGCGTGTTGAAAAGGACATTGCCCTCCGGAGTCACCGATCCCAGCAGCGTGAAGTTGGCAGCAGAGCTGCCTGCGGGCGCGACGCCCGCCCCCAGAAATATCCGTTCTGGTAATTCGTGATGACGAAGCGGCCGGGCGCGGAGGTGCCGAACAACGAATTGCTGGCGATCCGCCACGGCGTGCCTGACGTCCACGCCCATTGCGGGACGGAGTTGGCGGGAACGGGCTGCGAGGCCGGCGGCGTGAAGGTCGCGGGATCGTAGGGCAGCATATAGGCCCAGTGCGTCACCAGCAGGCTGTCGCCTGTGATCATCTGCATTTCCATCGCCGTGACGCCGTTGATGGTTCGCATATGGCCGAGGCCGACCGTCACCGCGCCGCCCGAGGTCGGCGTGAACTGCATCGTGATCTGGCCCGCGGTCGTGACGAAACCCTGGATGGTCGAGGTGTCGGTCAGCAGCGCCGGCCCAAGCTTGAGCTGCGCAACGCTCGTTCCGGTGAACGAGCCGTTGGTCGCGGTCGCGAGCGACCACAGGGTCTGGTCGCCGATCGGGATCGGATTGGAGAAGCCGGTCCTCGGCGCGGCATAGGCCAGCAGCTGCGCCGTCGGCACGTACCAATTGGTGTTGGAGATGGTGGTGTCCCAGATCGCCGATTGGGCCAGGGCCCGCGAACCGCCGCAGAGCAGCATCGCGCCCGCAACGGACGCCAGCGCGCTCGCGCGACCTATCGCATGCAGGCTCGTCGCATGCAGCCTTGGCACAATCACTCCTCCCGGACCGCAGGAGATACGACCCTGCGGCGCCACCGCGGCAGCATGCATAATTCTGTGGGCGAGTCAGCCCCATGATCGTGGGGCGGGAGGAGACCCGTCGGGTGGGCAAAGCGAAGCGTGCCCACGTTTCCCCGGATGCGGAGAAGAACCGGTGGGCACGTCGCTGGCGCTCCTTTGCCCACCCTACGGCGTCGTTGCTGCGAAGCTACTCCGGGGACTTCAGATCGTCGGGCCGCGGCATCAGCACGATGTTGTAGCCGGAATCGACATAGTGGATCTCGCCGGTGACGCCGCCGGACAGATCGGACAGCAGGTACAGCGCAGAGCCGCCGAGCTCGTCGAGCGTGACGCCGCGGCGGAGCGGCGAATGCTTCTGCATGAAGGCGAACATGGCACGTGCCTCGCCGATGCCCGAGCCCGCGAGCGTGCGGATCGGACCTGCGGAGATCGCGTTGACGCGGATGCCGCGCGGTCCGAAATCCGAGGCGAGATAGCGCACCGAAGCTTCCAGCGCCGCCTTGGCGACGCCCATCACGTTGTAGTTCGGCATCGCGCGCTCGGAGGCGCCGAAGGTCAGCGTGATCATGCTGCCACCCTCGGTCATCAGCTCGGCGGCGCGCTTTGCGACCTCCGTGAACGAGAAGCAGGAGATCACCATCGTGCGCGAAAAGTTCTCGCGGCTGGTGTCGGCGTAGCGGCCCTTCAACTCGTTCTTGTCAGCGAAGCCGATCGCGTGAATGACGAAATCGAGCTTGCCCCATTTGTCGCGCAGCGCGGCGAAGGTGGCATCGACGCTGGCGATGTCCTCGACATCGCAAGGCAGCACCAGATCGACACCGAGTTGCTCGGCCAGCGGCTTGACGCGCTTGCCCAGGGCTTCGCCCTGGAAGGTGAAGGCGAGCTCGGCGCCGTGGGCATGCAGCGTCTTCGCCATGCCCCAGGCGATCGAATGATCATTGGCGATGCCCATGATCAGACCGCGCTTGCCTTTCATCAGACCTTCCATTGCCGCTATCGCTCCTATTTTCGACGTCATCGCCCGCGCAGGCGGGCGATCCAGTATTCCAGAGACCGTCGTGATAAATAGAGAAGCCGCGGCGTACTGGCCCCCGCCCCCGTGCGCAATTGCGCACTAGGCGGGGCATGACAAGGTCAGAGATCACACATCCATCCGGCTGAACACCAGCGTGGCGTTGGTGCCGCCGAAGCCGAAGGAGTTCGACAGCACGGTACCGATCTTGACGTTGTCGATGCGCTTGCGCACGATCGGCATGTCGGCAAACACGGGATCGAGCTCCTGGATGTGGGCGCTCTCGCAGATGAAGCCGTTGTTCATCATTAGCAGCGAGTAGATCGCCTCCTGCACGCCGGTGGCGCCCAGCGAGTGGCCGGTTAGCGCCTTGGTCGCCGAGATCGGCGGGCACTTCTCGCCGCTGCCGAACACCCGACGAAGCGCGTCGATCTCCGGAGGATCGCCGGCCGGCGTCGAGGTCGCATGCGGATTGATGTAATCGACCTTGGTCTTCACCGTCGACATTGCCATGCGCATGCAGCGCTCGGCGCCCTCGCCCGACGGTGCGACCATGTCGTAACCGTCCGAGGTCGCGCCGTAGCCGACGATCTCGCCGTAGATGCGGGCGCCGCGCGCCTTGGCATGCTCGAGCTCTTCCAGCACCAGCACGCCGGCACCGCCGGCGATGACGAAGCCGTCGCGGTTGACGTCGTAGGGACGCGAGGCCGTGGCGGGCGTGTCGTTGTACTTCGACGACATCGCGCCCATGGCGTCGAACAGCACCGACAGCGACCAGTCCAGCTCCTCGCAACCGCCGGCGAAGATGACGTCCTGCTTGCCGATCTGGATCGTCTCATAGGCATTGCCGACGCAATGATTCGACGTCGCGCAGGCCGAGGAGATCGAGTAGTTCACGCCCTTGATCTTGAACCAGGTCGCAAGCGTCGCGGACGCCGTGGACGACATCGCCTTCGGCACTGCAAACGGCCCGACGCGCTTCGGTCCCTTGGTGCGGGTGATGTCGGCGGCCTCGACGATGGTGCGGGCGGACGGGCCGCCGGAGCCCATGATGATGCCGGTGCGGATGTTGGAGACTTCGTCTGGCGACAGACCGGAATCCTGGATCGCCTGCTCCATCGCGATGTGATTCCACGCCGCGCCCTGACCGAGGAAACGCATGGCGCGGCGGTCGACCACCGTCGCGGGATCGAGCGTCGGTGCGCCCTGCACCTGCGAACGAAAGCCGAGCTCGGCATATTTCTCAGCCCGAGAAATGCCCGACTTCGCCTCGTGAAGGCTCGCAAGCACTTCCTGGGTGTTGTTTCCGATCGACGAGACGATGCCCATCCCGGTGACCACAACCCGCCTCATGACAGCCTCGCCCTGCTCGTTGTCTTCTCGTTGTCTTCGTGGTGATGCGCGTTAGCCCAAGCTCGTGCCCTGCTTGAACAGGCCGACCTTCAGGTCCTTGGCGCGATAAATAATCTGATCATCGACCGAAAGCCACCCGTCGGCGATACCGAGCACCAGCTTTGCGCGCATCACGCGCTTGATATCGACCTGATACACGACCTTGCGCGCCTCGGGCAGCACCTGGCCGCTGAACTTCAGCTCGTTGAGGCCAAGCGCGCGACCGCGACCCTCGCCTCCGATCCAGCCCAGATAGAAGCCGACCATTTGCCACAGCGCGTCGAGGCCGAGGCAGCCGGGCATCACCGGATCGTTCTTGAAGTGACAGCCGAAGAACCAGAGGTCGGGCTTCACATCCAGCTCGGCGCGCACCAGCCCCTTGCCGAACTCGCCGCCATCTTCGTTGATCTCGGTGATGCGGTCGAACATCAGCATCGGAGGTAACGGCAGCTGGGCATTGCCCGGGCCGAACATCTCGCCGCGGGCACAGGCCAGCAGATCTTCGTATTCGTAACCGTTGCGCCTGTTCAGCATGCACGAGCCTCTGTTTGAATTCCGATTGAGCGGCGTTTTTGGCGAAATGGGCCCCGTCGGTCGGAGAGCAACGCCAATTGCCACCGTCAGGCGCGGCTCCCGCATGTCCCGAATGGATTGCCGGCCGAGCCCCCATGCCCGGCTGCGCCAAGATCGGCTAAGCGGAACCGCGCGCTCTCTAACACAGGCCCAATCGGGTGGCAAAGTGCGTCCATGAAGGTAAAATGACGCGATCCCGGCCCGGTTCCAAGACCGATGGACCTTGAAGACTCATTAGGCTTTCAAGTCTGATTAGAACCTCTCTAGTTGCGAGAAACTTGCATCTGCATCTTTCTGTTCTTATATTGCAGAG
Source organism: Bradyrhizobium dasycarpum (assembly GCF_042019905.1). Lineage (NCBI taxonomy): Bacteria > Pseudomonadati > Pseudomonadota > Alphaproteobacteria > Hyphomicrobiales > Nitrobacteraceae > Bradyrhizobium > Bradyrhizobium dasycarpum. The sequence continues at coordinate 5,095,053 of NZ_CP169574.1, read as the reverse complement.
AGATATTGTTCACGCGTGCCTGAAATCTGGAAATGACCGAGAACACCGCGTCCCATCACGACGACGACGTCCACGCCGCGGCCCTCTTGTCCGGGCGTCAGCCGGCTTTGACCGGCTGCCCCTGGCACGACGTCAATGAAATGCTGCAGTCCGCGGGGCTCCGTCCGACGCGCCAGCGCATGGCGCTGGGTTGGTTGCTGTTCGGCAAGGGTGCACGCCATCTGACGGCCGAAATGCTCTACGAGGAAGCCACGCTGGCGAAGGTTCCGGTGTCGCTGGCAACCGTCTACAACACGCTGAACCAGCTCACCGATGCCGGCCTGCTCCGCCAAGTCAGCGTCGACGGCACCAAGACCTATTTCGACACCAACGTCACCACCCACCACCATTACTACCTCGAGAACAGCCACGAGCTGGTCGACATCGAGGACCCGCATCTGGCGCTGTCCAAGATGCCGGAGGTGCCGGAGGGTTACGAGATCGCCCGCATCGACATGGTCGTGCGCCTGCGCAAGAAGCGCTGAACCAACCCGACATTGTTGATGTGATCGTCATGGCCGGACATGTTCCGGCCATTTCTATTTCGCGGTCATTCCGGGATGGTCCGAAGGACCAGACCTCAGGTGCGCAATTGCGCACCGGGGAATCTCGAGATCCCGGGTTCGATGCTCCGCATCGCCCCGGAATGACGCGTTCGGCGTCAGTTGACCTGCTCGTCCGAATACACGCCCCAGAGGCGCTCTTGCTGGATCCAGCCGTCGAAGCCGTTGCCGGTGACGCGGCACCAGTTTGCGGCGCACTTCTTCACCTGCGTGACGACGCCCGCCTGGAGCCTTGCAGCAACCGCACTGTCGGGATCGGCCCGATCGTAGATCGGGGCGAGCTCGTCCTTGTGCTTCATGGTGACCACCGCGGTACGGCGGCCCGAGAGCAGCGAGTGGTAGACCCACCCTTCGGCGCCCTCGGAATCGCGCACTCGGCGCCAATTCTCGAACTCGGCGGTAATTTCGACCGGCAGGCCGGCGCGGGTATAGACCCAGGCCACGTCATTGTCCTTGGTCGGGCCGGCGCGAACATTGACGTGATCCGACTTGAGGCTGACGTAACGCGGCACCGGCAGGCCGCTGGAGGTCTGCGGGGTATCCTTGGCCGAATGCGAGGGACCAACCGAGGCGCTCCACCAGGTGCAGACAAGCGCCATCACCGAACAAAAACGCCCCAACGCCATCAACCCGTCTCCTGTCGAAGACCCGGCCTTGCCGGATCCTCACCCCGAAATTCCAAATCCTGCCGCGTCGATCCCGACCCGCCCCACGCCGATGTTCCCCAGGCCTGGCCCGTGGTTCTTGTCTTGGCCCGGCCTTCTGCTAGAGAGGACGGGCACTTGAACAACCAGTTTGCCCCGATTTTCCGGCCGGAAATCTCGGGAGAGCTTGAAGGAAACGCCGGGGACGGACACGGCAAGGGCAGTGTCGAACAACCGGGTTAATGAGACCTCAACGGCCTGCCTTTGGCGACAGAGGCGGCCTGCGACGCCTCATGAGAGCAGGACATGTCGGTGAAGAAAAAGCCCCTCGTCGTGGTGACGCGCAAGCTGCCGGATTCGATCGAGACGCGGATGCGCGAATTGTTCGACGCGCGGATCAATCTCGAGGACACACCGATGTCCACCGAGCAGCTTGCCGAAGCCGCGCGCACCGCCGACGTGCTGGTTCCCACGGTCACCGATCATGTCAGCGCCGACATCGTCAACCAGCCGGACTGCAAGCTGCGGCTGATCGCCAATTTCGGCAACGGCGTCGACAATATCGACGTCGCGGCCGCGCACGCCCGCGGCATCACCGTCACCAACACGCCGAAGGTCCTGACCGAGGACACCGCCGATATGACCATGGCGCTGATCCTCGCCGTGCCCAGGCGGATGATCGAGGGCGCCTCGATCCTGACCGAAGGCAAACCCTGGCCAGGCTGGTCGCCGACCTGGATGCTCGGCCACCGCATCGGCGGAAAACGCCTCGGCATCATCGGCATGGGCCGCATCGGCCAGGCTGTGGCGCGCCGCGCCCGCGCCTTCGGCCTGCAGATCCACTATCACAACCGCCGTCCCGTCGCGCCCGTCATCGCCGAGGAGCTTGGCGCGACCTATTGGGAAAGCCTCGACCAGATGCTGGCGCGGATGGACATCATCTCGGTGAACTGCCCGCACACGCCGGCGACCTATCATCTGCTCTCGGCGCGGCGGCTGAAGCTGATCCGGAAGGACGCCTATATCGTCAACACCGCGCGCGGCGAGGTCACCGACGAGGACACGCTGATCAAGCTGATCGAAGGCGGCGAGATCGCCGGCGCCGGCCTCGACGTCTACGAGCACGAGCCCGCGGTCAACCCCAAGCTGGTGCGGCTCGCCAAGGCCGGCAAGGTGACGCTGCTGCCGCATATGGGCTCGGCCACGGTCGAAGGTCGCGTCGAGATGGGCGAGAAGGTGATCATCAACATCCGCACCTTCCTCGACGCCCACAAGCCGCCGGATCGCGTGCTGCCGAGCATGCTGTGATCGCGCCGTCCGGTGCGTGCGACAATCAGCTGCGATGGGCGCCGAGATCGGCGACCACGGGCCCGTCGCCGTTGAGCGGATTAGCCGGATCGCGCGCATAGCGCAGCGTCTCGAAGCGCATCGCGCGCGCATCGATCATCAGCAGGCGGCCGACGAGGCCCTCGCCGAAACCGACGATCTCGCGGATCGCCTCCAGCGCCATCATCGAGCCGAGCACACCGGCCAGCGCGCCCATGACGCCGGCTTCGGCGCAGGCCGGAACGGTGCCGGGCGGCGGCGGCTCCGGAAACAGGCAGCGATAGGTCGGGTTGAATTCGCCCTGCCCGTTCCGCTCATGCGCGCGGATGGTGGTGAGCGAGCCGTCGAAGGTGCCGAGCGCCGCCGTGATCAGCGGCCGCTTGGCAAAGAAGCAGGCGTCCGAGACCAGATAGCGCGTGGCGAAATTGTCGGAGCCGTCGAGCACGAGATCGTACTCGCCGATGAGGCCGAGCGCATTGTCGGCATTGAGCCAGGTGGCATGGCCGACGAAGCGGACATGCGGATTGAGCGCCGCAATCCGCTCGGCGGCGCTCTCGACCTTGTGCCGGCCGATATCGGGCGTGGCGTGGATCACCTGGCGCTGCAGGTTCGACAGCGACACCACGTCGTCGTCGACCACGCCGAGCGTGCCCACGCCGGCAGCGGCCAGATACATCAGCGCCGGCGCGCCGAGGCCACCGGCGCCGATCACCAGCACGGAGGACCGCTTCAGCGCGGCCTGGCCCGGACCGCCGACATCGCGCAGCACGATGTGGCGGGCATAACGTTCGAGTTCGTCCGGGCTCAGCATCGTCTTTCGTCTCTCCTACCGAGCCATCGCTCCATCCCCTCGTGGCGAGGAGCGCGGACGCGCGTCTCGAACCATGCAGGCCGGGGATCTCGCCTTCGGCCGCTCCTCAGGATGAGGGCCTGAGCTCGTGGCCTCTACGACACCTGAACCAGCCCAACATTGTTCGCGACCAACGAGATGTGCTTCAATGGCATTGCGTTCAATGGGCTGGCTGGATTTGTCATGAGATCGATGCTTGCGGCAACCCTCGTGTTTGCGGCCGCCACGGCTGCGAACGCCCAGATGACGGCGCCGCAGATCCCCGGCACCAAGCCGAAGACGGTCCAGACCGTGCCGATCCAGCCTCCGGCGATGCAGACGCCGTCGGCGACGGCGGATGCCATGGCAAAAGCCGAGCGGCTGGCGCTGCAATCCGATCTCGCCTGGGTCGGCCAGTACAACGGCGCCATCACCGGCGACGTCAGTGAGCGCATGGTCAACGCCATCAAGGAATACCAGAAGGCCAAGGGCGGCAAGCCGACCGGCGTGCTCAATCCGCAGGAGCGCGCCGCGCTCGCCGAGACGGCGCGGAAGAAGCAGGACAGCGTCGGCTGGAAGATCGTGACGGAGCCGACCAGCGGCGCCCGGCTCGGCATCCCCTCGAAACTGGTGCCACAGCAGGCCAGCGACGCCAACGGCTCGAAATGGACCTCGCCGACCGGCACGGTGCAGGTGGTTCTCAGTCGCCGCAAGGAGGCGAACCCGACCTCGGCAAAGCTCGCCGATCTCGAGAAGGAGCCGTCAGGGCGCAAGGTCGATTACACCGTGGTGAAGCCCGACTTCTTCGTGCTGTCGGGCTTGCAGGGCCTGAAGAAATTTTACGTCCGCGGCACCTTCAAGGGCGATGAGGTCCGCACCATGACGATCCTCTACGACCAGGCCACGGAGAACATGGTGGAGCCGGTCGTGATCGCGATGTCGAGTGCGTTCAATGCATTTCCGTTGGGACAGCAGGCCGGGCCGCCGCCGCGCAAGACCGTCGAATACGGCACCGGAATCGTCGTCAGCGACGACGGTGCGATCGTTGCCGACCGCCTCGTCACCGACGGCTGCCTCGCGATCACCATCGCCGGCCATGGCAATGCCGACCGTCTCGCCGAGGACAAGGAGCACGATCTCGCGCTGCTGCGCATCTACGGCGCACGCGGCCTGAAACCGCTGAGCCTCGCCGGCGCGGCAGCGAAGACGAATGTCGATGTCGTCGGCATCGCCGATCCGCAGAGTCAGGGCGGCGCGGCCGGCGTGTCGGTCGTCAAGGCCGCGCTGACGCCGGTCCCGAGCAGCAATTCCGCGCTGTCGCCACCGCCGGCTGTCGGGTTCTCCGGTGCTCCGGCGATCGATGGCGACGGCAAGTTCGCCGGCATCGCGCTGCTGAAGCCGGCCCTGCTGGCGGGACCTTCGACATCGGTGGCGGCCTCGCAGGCGGTGATGGTGTCCGCCGAGAGAGTACGGGATTTACTGAAGGCGAACGGCGTCATTGCGAATGGCTCGTCGACGGATACGAAAGCCGCCGTCGTGCGCGTGATCTGCGTGCGGAAGTAGAGCGCCGACGTCTCTCTTGTCCCGGACGCGGTGCGGCATGAAGCGCCGCTGCGCTGAGCCGGGAACCATGCGTCCGCAAATACCGTGCAAGTGGCTTCTGGGCCCCGGCTCAGCAGCGCATCGCTTGCGCGCTGCGCTTGTCCGGGGCATGACCCACCACCTTACGTACGATTACTGGTCCAGTAATGGTACGGATTCGCTGGCATTCCCTATTTCGCCATCATCGTTACTGCTGATTCGGACCTCCGCGATCCCCCTTTGGATCGGGCCGGCACGTCCTGAGCGAGAAGAGCTCAGCATCGAGATCGATGCACGTTCGCGTGGCGTATTCCTGACCCAAGCACTCCAAAGGATTGATCTCAAATGCACACGATCGTACTGGCTACCCAAAAGGGTGGCAGCGGCAAGAGCACGCTTGCCATCGGCCTCGCGCTCGCGGCCAAGCAAGCCGGCTTCACCGTCCGCCTGATCGAGACCGACCCGCAGGGCACCCTGTCCAACTGGCAGCGCCGCCGCAGCGCCGATGATATCGTCGTCGAGCCGATCTACCATGCCGCCGACATCGAGCCGCGCCTGAAGATGCTGGCTGACAGCGGCCTGCAGCTCGCGATCGTCGACACCGCCGCCGGCCTTAGCGCCGCCACCACGGCTGCGATCCGCCATTCCAATCTCTGCCTGATCCCGGCCCGCCCGAGCGTCGCCGACATCGAGGCGACGGCCTCGACGCTCAGCGTCGCGCGCGCCTGGAAGCGGCCCTACAGCTTCGTGCTCAACCAGACGCCGATCCGCGGCCAGCGCATCGACAACGCCGCGGGCGCGCTCGCCGAGGAAGCTTCGCTCGATCTCGCTGAGGTGCTCGCGCGCCCGCTGATCGCGATGCGCAACGACCACCAGGACGCGCTCGCCAGCGGCTTTGCCGTGAGCGAGTTCGCGCCGAACGGCAAGTCTGCGGATGAGATCCGCGGCCTCTGGCGCTGGATCGCGGCCCGGCTCGAGCTCGAAGCCACGACCAATGTCCTGATCGATCAGGTGACGTCGGCCGCGGACGGCATGCTGCACATCGCCGCCGAGCTAGCGGCGGATGAGACCACGACACTGGCGTCCTGAGCGGGGCGATCGCTCGGACGACAGCCGGCCCTTCACCATCCGAAAGGGCCCCAGCGACGAAGCAATCCGGTCTCCAGCCCGGCCGGATTGCTTCGCTTCGCGTTGGCGGATGCTCTATCCGCCCGTCATTGCGAGCGTAGCGAAGCTCTCGTAGCCTGGATGAAGCGAAGCGAAATCCAGGAGTCTCTCCGCGGAGAGGCTGGCCCCGGATTACGCTGTCGCTCCATCCGGGCTACAGCGCTCAGGGCCTCTCGGTGACAGGCCCGATCCTCACTTCTGACATTTCGGGCACCAGAAGGTCGACCGGCCGTTCTGCGTGAAGCGCTTGATGGTGCCGCCGCAGCCCGGCGTCGTGCATTTCTCGCCCTCGCGGTCGTACACCCTGAACGAATGCTGGAAATAGCCGAGCTCGCCCGAGGTCTGGCGATGATCGCGCAATGACGATCCGCCGGCCTTGATGGCGTCGTTCAGCACGGTGTGGATCGCACCGACCAGTCGCTTCGCATGATCGGTCGGCTCGCCCCCGCCGACGCCCTTGCGGCCCTTGGTCGCCAGCGTCGCGGCGATCCGGCGCGGCGACAAATGCGAGCGATGCAGCGCCTCGCAGACATAGATGTTGCCGAGCCCGGCCACCACGCGCTGGTCGAGCAGCGCCGCCTTCAGGCTGGTGGTCTTGTCGACGCAGGCCCGCGCCAGCATCGCGGCGTCGAATTCGTTGCCGAGCGGCTCGGGACCGAGCCCGCGCAGCAACGGCTCGTCTTCGAGCGCGTTGCGCGCGATCACTTTCATGTAGCCGAAGCGGCGCGGATCGTTGAACACGATGTCGGCGCCGGAGGACATCCGAAACAGCACGTGGTCGTGCGCGGAGTCCTTGCCCCGCGGATAGTGAAATTCGCCAGGCAGGGCGGCGTTGTCCGGCTTGATGACGCGGAACGAGCCCGACATGCCCAGATGCATCAGGAGCACATCGCCGGAGCCAAGGTCCGCCATGAGATATTTTGCCCGGCGGCCGAGGCCCGTGACGACCTGCCCCTGCAGCCGGGCCACGAAATCCGGCTGGAACGGAAAGCGCAGGTCCGGCCGGCGGGCCTCCGCTTTGAGGATCTTCGCGCCCTCCATGACGGGCTGAAGGCCGCGGCGGACGGTTTCGACTTCGGGCAATTCAGGCATGGTCAGGCATTCACCTTATGAGGGCGGTGTGATAGCGCCATTGCGGCGGGCGCGCTATGGTCCGCCCAGTGGAGTAGAGTAATGGATCGGCCGGGCGAAACCACGCATTTTGGCTTCAAGGACGTCCCGCTCGGGGACAAGCAGACGCTGGTGAACGACGTGTTTCACAGCGTGGCGTCCCGCTATGATCTGATGAACGACCTGATGTCCGGCGGGCTGCACCGGGTCTGGAAGGACATCATGATCACCGCGCTCGACCCGCCCAGAAGCGACCGGCCGTTCGCGCTGCTCGACGTCGCTGGCGGCACCGGCGACATCGCGTTCCGCGCCGCCAAGGTGGCGGGTGCGGGCTTCCATGCCACCGTCTGCGACATCAACGCGGACATGCTGGCGGTGGGCCGCGAGCGTGCCCTCAAGCGGCATCTCGAAACCCGGGTGGATTTCGTCGAAGGCAATGCCGAAGCGCTTGGCTTCGCCGACCGCAGCTTCGACGCCTATACGATCGCTTTCGGCATTCGCAACGTGCCCCGGATCGACCTGGCGCTGCGCGAGGCCTATCGCGTGCTCAAGCCCGGCAGCCGCTTCCTCTGCCTCGAATTCTCCACCGTCGAGATGCCCGGGCTCGATCGCCTTTATGACCTGTTCTCGTTCAAGGTGATCCCGCCGCTCGGCCGGATGGTCACGGGCGATGCCGAATCCTACCAATACCTCGTCGAATCGATCCGCAAGTTTCCGAAGCCGAACGCCTTCGCCGACATGATCCGCGACGCCGGCTTTGCCCGCGTCGGCTGGCAGACATTGTCCGGCGGCATCGTCGCACTGCATTCGGGCTGGCGTTTGTGATCTCTGCCTTCACCCACATTTCGCGCCTGATCCGCGCCGCGTTCGTGCTCGCCCGCGAGGGCGTGTTCGGTTCAGTCGATCCGAGCCTGGTGCCGCCGCCGGGACAACTCGCGCTCAAGCTGGCCCGCCTCGTCGAACGCCGCGGCGCCAAGCACGGCCCGCGGATCTCGCGCGCACTGACGCGGATGGGCCCGGCCTATCTCAAGCTCGGGCAATTCCTGGCCACGCGACCCGACGTCGTCGGCGTCATCATGGCCCGCGACCTCGAAAGCCTGCAGGATCGCCTGCCGCCGTTTCCGCAGGACGAAGCCGAGGCCGCCATCGCGACGTCGCTGGAGCGACCGCTGAAGGACATCTTCACGACGTTCGGCCCGCCGGTTGCAGCGGCCTCGATCGCGCAGGTGCATCGCGGCGAAGTCCTGCATCACGGAATCCGCAAATCGGTCGCGGTCAAGGTGCTTCGGCCGAACGTCGGGGCGCGTTTCCGCCGCGATCTCTCCGACTTCTTCTTCGTCGCATACAAGGCCGAGACCTACTCGGCGGAAGCGCGGCGGCTGCGCCTCGTCGAGGTCATCAACACCATGTCGCGCTCGGTCGCCATGGAGATGGACCTGCGGCTGGAGGCGGCTGCGCTGTCGGAGATGGCGGAGAACACGCGCGACGATCCCGATTTCCGCGTGCCGACCGTCGACTGGGACCGCACCACGCACAACGTGCTGACGATGGAGTGGATCGACGGCATCGCGCTGAACGATCACAAGCGCCTCGAAGAGGCGCAGGTCGACCTGCCCGATCTCGGCCGCAAGGTGATCCAGAGCTTTCTGCGCCACGCGCTGCGCGACGGCTTCTTCCATGCCGACATGCATCCGGGCAATCTGTTCCTCGATGACGCCGGCCGTCTGGTCGCGGTCGATTTCGGCATCATGGGCCGGCTCGGCATGAAGGAGCGGCGCTTCCTCGCGGAGATCCTGCTCGGCTTCATCACTCGGGATTATCGCCGCGTCGCCGAGGTGCACTTCGAGGCCGGCTACGTGCCCGCGCATCACTCGGTCGAGAATTTCGCGCAAGCCATCCGCGCCATCGGCGAGCCGATCCACAACCGCACGGCGGAAGAGATTTCGATGGCGCGGCTATTGACGCTGCTGCTCGAGGTCACCGGCCTGTTCGACATGAGGACACGGCCCGAGCTGATCCTGCTCCAGAAGACCATGGTCGTGGTCGAAGGCGTGGCGCGCGGCTTCGATCCCAGGCTCGACATCTGGAAGGTCGCCGACCCCGTGGTGCGCGAATGGATCGAGCGCAATCTCGGACCCGTCGGCCGGGTGCAGGGCGCGCTCGCCGGGACCGGAGACCTGGCGCGCGTGCTGATGCGCCTGCCGGAGATCGCCGAGCGGTCGGTGAAGGTGCTGGAGCAGCTTGAAAGCATGACGCGGGACGGCATCAGGCTGTCGCCGGAGAGCATCGCCGCGATGGGACGTAGCGAGGGCCGCAAGAACCGTTGGCGCACCGTGGCGCTCTGGATCATCGCCGCGACCTTCATCGGAATCCTGATCGCCGTCCGGAATCTGTGATTGCACTGCAATCAATGGAGTGATAGCATCGCTATCATTTCGTGCTGGAGGGCGCCGTGGCAAGCCTGACCATCCGCAAGCTCGACGACACCGTCAAAACCTATTTGCGGCTGCGCTCCGCCAAGAATCGCAGATCGGTCGAGGAAGAAGTCCGGGTCATCCTGCGGGAGCTGATCGAGGGCCGCGAAGAGCCGCTGACGCCCTTTTCCGCGCCGCCAGCCGCATCCACCGCCCCGACGCCGCAGCGCACCGGCGCCGTTCCCGAAGCCAGCGTCACCCTGATCATCGGCGGCGGCATCGCCGCCTATAAATCGCTGGACCTGATCCGTCGGCTGAAGGAGCGCCGCATCGAGGTGCGCTGCGTGCTGACCAAGGCGGCCCAGCAATTCGTCACGCCGCTGGCGGTGAGCGCGCTGTCGCATGAGCGTGTCTACACCGACCTGTTCGACCCGCAGAGCGAGTTCGACGCCGGACACATTCGCCTCGCGCGCGACTGCGACCTGATCGTGGTGGCGCCGGCCACCGCCGACCTGATGGCGAAGATGGCCAATGGCCATGCCGACGATCTCGCCAGCGCCATCCTGCTCGCGACCAACCGCAAGGTGCTGCTGGCACCGGCAATGAATCCGCTGATGTGGAGCAACGCGGCGACGCGCCGCAATGTCACGCAGCTTCAGCGCGACGGCGTGGTGCTGTGTGGGCCCAATTCCGGCGAGATGGCGGAGGCGGGCGAGGCCGGCATCGGCCGGATGTCCGAGGCGATCGAGATCGCCAATGCCGCCGAACGGCTGCTGCGGCCGCCGGTGCCAAAGCCGCTCGCCGGCAAGCGCGTGCTGATCACCGCAGGTCCCACGCACGAGCCGATCGATCCGGTGCGCTACATCGCCAACCGCTCCTCCGGAAAGCAGGGCTTCGCCATTGCCGCGGCAGCGCAGGCCGCTGGCGCCGAGGTGATCCTGGTGAGCGGCCCGGTCGATCTCGACGATCCCGCCGGCGTCACCGTCAAGCACGTCGAATCGGCGCGGCAGATGCTGGAGCAGGTGCAGGCCGCGCTGCCCGCCGACATCGCGATCTTCGCCGCCGCGGTCGCCGATTGGCGCGTCGCCAACGAGGGCGAGCAGAAGCTGAAGAAGACTTCCGCCGGCATGCCGCCGCTGCAGCTGGTCGAGAACCCCGACATCCTCGCCACGATCTCCAAGCTGACCGACAAGCGCCCGCCGCTGGTGATCGGCTTTGCCGCCGAGACCGAGCACCTCATCGACAACGCCAAGTCCAAGCTTGCGCGCAAGGGCTGCGACTGGATCGTCGCCAACGACGTCTCGCCCGCCACCGGCGTGATGGGCGGCGACCGCAACACGGTGCATGTGATCCGCCGCAAGAACGGTACGAAGGACGGCGAGATTGCGGTTGATTCCTGGCCGGTGATGACCAAGGAACAGGTCGCCACCGAGCTGGTCGCGCATGTCGCGCAAAGCGTGAGCGGCAAATCCCTGGAGCCGGCATCTTGAGCACTGAGGTCACCGTCGAACTGCAGCAACTGGCCCATGCCGACGGCCTGCCGTTGCCGGCCTATCAGACCGCGGAAGCCGCCGGGCTCGATTTGATGGCGGCGGTGGCGGACGGCGCGCCGCTGACGCTCGCGCCCGGCCGATATGCGCTGGTGCCGACCGGGCTTGCGATCGCGTTGCCGCCCGGGCACGAGGCGCAAGTGCGGCCGCGCTCGGGACTAGCCGCCAAGCACGGCGTCACCGTGCTGAACTCGCCGGGCACGATCGACGCAGACTATCGCGGCGAGATCAAGGTGATCCTGATCAATCACGGCACAGAGCCATTCGTGATCAAGCGCGGCGAGCGCATCGCCCAGCTGGTGATCGCGCCCGTGGTGCAGGCCGCGCTGGTTCCCGTCGCCACCTTGTCCACTACCGGTCGCGGCGCCGGCGGCTTCGGCTCGACCGGCCGCTAAGGCGCGGCGATCTCAGCCGAATCATCCCGGAGACCGAGGTGCGCTGGAACAGCACAGCCGGCATTTTTTAGGGACCGCTTTTACGTTCACGATCTGGACTCTTACCGGCGGAGTCACGGTGAGAGTATTGTCTTTTGATTCGCGCGCGACGGGGGTCGCCGCGCGCAAATTCGTGCGGTCTTGAACTCCGCGGTCTTGGGGCAACTATGTCAGGCGTGATCGGGTCGATGCGTCGGACGCTGCTGTCGTGCACATCGCTTGCGCGCAACGGCTTGTTGGGAGGCGCTCTCGCAGCGCTGCTGCCGGCTGCGCCGGCCGAGGCCGCCGACCTCATCGAAACCCTCTCCATCATACTGGATTTCAACCGGCAGGAACTCGCGGTGCTCGCCACCGCGCTGGCCCTGCTCGGCTTCTCGGTGATGGCCGCGATCCTGTTGATGCGCACGCGGGTGCGCACGGCGAAGAACGAGGCGCGGCTGCGGGCCCGAATCGGTGAACTCCAGCTCCAGGCCGACCGCTTCGGCGCGCTGCTGTTCGCCGAGCCGCAGATTCTGATCTCCTGGCCGGCCGGCGACAATCGCGCCCAGATCTCCGGCGACATCTCCATGGTGCTGCCGCGCGATTCCTCGCCGCAACGCGTGCTCGCATTCGGAACCTGGCTGCCGCCGGAACCCGCGCTGCAGATGGACCATGCGGTCGATGCCCTGCGGGACCGCGGCGACGGGTTCCAGCTGACGCTGAGCACTGCGCACGGCCATACGCTGGAAGCGATCGGCCGCGCCATCGGCGGCCAGGCCATCGTCCGGATTCGCGAGCTCTCGGGGCTGCGGCGCGAGCTGGCCGAGACCCATCTGCGCTACAATGCGCTCTCCGACGAGACCGAGATGCTGCGCGGCTTTGCTGCCGCCGCACCCTGGCCGATCTGGGCCAAGGGCGAGAACGGAGCGCTGACCTACGCCAACCCGGCCTATGTCCGTGCGACCGAGGCGAACAGCGTCGCCGACGCGCAGGAGCGCAAGCTCGAGCTGCTCGACAGCGCCGACCGCAGCGCGATGGAGCGGGGCCTGAAGGAGGCGGCCAATTTCAACGCGCGGCTGCCGATCGTGATCGGCGGCGAGCGCCGCATTTACGACGTGCGCGCCGTCAATGTCGGCAGCGGCAGCGTCGGCGTTGCCATCGATGCCAGCGAGGCGGACGGGCTCAGCGCGGCGCTGGTGCGGATGGCGGAGGCGCATCGCCGCACGCTCGACCAGCTCTCGTCCGGCGTTGCCGTGTTCGACGGCCAGCGTCGCCTTGCCTTCTACAACGATTCCTATCGGCGGCTGTGGGACCTCGACCGCAGCTTCCTCGACGCCCATCCGGACGATTCCAGCGTGCTCGACCAGCTCCGCGCCGCGCGCAAGCTGCCGGAGCAGCCGGACTTCCGGGCCTGGAAGGCCAAGCTGCACGAAGCCTATCGCGCGGTCGAGACCGCGAAGGAGACCTGGTATCTCCCCGACGGCCGCGCGCTCTCGGTCGTCACCACGCCGAACCCGGAAGGCGGCGTCACCTATCTGTTCGACGACGTCACCGAGAGCCTCGACCTCGCCCGCCGCTTCGACGGCCTGATCCGCGTCCAGCGCGAGACGCTGGACAGCCTCGCCGAGGGCGTCGCGGTGTTCGGAAGCAACGGCAAGGCGCAGCTGTTCAACCCGGCCTTCGTCCGGATGTGGAAGCTGTCGAGCGATGCCATGCGCGACGAGCCGCACATCCAGACTGTGGAAGGCTGGTGCCATCAGCTGTTCGACGACTCCGCGGTCTGGCGCCAGATTCGCGAGGCCATCACCTCGATCGAGAACCGCGCCGACGTCCCGCTCAAGCTGGAGCGCAAGGACGGCAGCGTGCTCGACGGCATGATCCGGCCGCTGCCCGACGGCGCCACCATGCTGACGTTCCAGGACATCACCGACACCGAGAACGTCGAGCGCGCGCTGCGCGAGCGCAACGAGGCGCTGGAGGCCGCCGACCAGATGAAGGTGGATTTCGTCCACCACGTCTCCTACGAGCTGCGCGCGCCGCTCACCACCATCATCGGCTTCGCGCATTTCCTCAGCGATCCCTCGACCGGGCCGCTGACGCCGAAGCAGGCCGAATATCTCGACTACGTCACCAAATCGACCAATGCGCTGCTCGCGCTCACCAACAACATCCTCGATCTCGCCACCATCGACGCCGGTGCGATGAAGCTGGAACTCGGGCAAGTCGACGTCAGCAAGGCCATCGAGCTCGCTGCCGAGGGCATCCAGGACCGGCTTGCCACCGACCGCATCCGCCTCAAGGTCGAGATCGCGCCCGATGTCGGCAGCTTCGTCGGCGACGAGAAGCGCGTGGTGCAGGTGCTCTATAACCTCCTCGCCAACGCCGTCGGGTTTTCTCCACAGGATTCCACCGTCGGCATCAGCGCGCGGCGCACCGAGCGCAGCGTGGTCTTCACCGTGACAGATTCCGGCCCTGGAATACCTGCCGACATGAAGGACAAGGTGTTCAACTGGTTCGAAAGCCGCTCGCAGGGCTCGCGTCATCGCGGCGCCGGGCTTGGCCTGTCGCTGGTGCGCTCCTTCGTCGAGCTGCATGGCGGCAAGGTGCGGGTGGATTCGATCGTCGGCCGCGGCACGGTCGTGATCTGCGATTTCCCGACCGACCAGGCGGCGCACCGCGACGCCGCCGAATGACAGAACCCACCACATTCTCTGTCGCGCTCCACAACGAGACGGCCACCGCGCAATTGATGGCCGACCTCGCGCTGCTGGTCGGCCCCGGCGACGTCATCACGCTCACCGGCGATCTCGGCGCCGGCAAGACTGCCGCGGCGCGCAGCCTGATCCGCTACCTCGCCGGCGACGAGGAGCTGGAGGTGCCGAGCCCGACCTTCACCCTGGTGCAGGGCTACGAGCTGCCGCCCTTCCCGGTGCTGCATGCCGATCTCTATCGGGTCGAGGACGAGAGCGAGCTCGAGGAGATCGGGCTGTCGCCGCTGCCCGATGCCACGCTGGTCCTGATCGAATGGCCGGAGCGCGCGCCGTCGGCGATGCCGCATGACCGCATCGACATCGCGCTGACGCATCGGCCGGCGCTGGGGTCGAACGCACGCGCCGCCGACATCACCGGCTACGGCAAGGGTGCGGCCGTCGTCGCGCGGCTCAAGGCGTTGCGCGAATTCCTCGACACGTCCGGCTACATGGATGCGACGCGCAGGCGCATGGCCGGCGATGCCTCGACCCGCTCCTACGCGCGGCTGCTGCGCGACCACGAGAGCGTCATCCTCATGAACTTCCCGCAGCGTCCCGATGGCGCTGCGCTCTACAACGGAAAATCCTACAGCGCCGCCGTGCATCTCGCCGAGAATGTCACGCCCTTCGTCGCCGTCGACGAAGGCCTGCGTGCGCAGGGACTCTCGGCGCCCGCGATCCACCATTTCGACCTCGATCATGGCTTCCTGATCTCGGAGGATTTCCGCAGCGAAGGCGTGATCGAAGGCGATCCGCCGCGCCCGATCGTCGAGCGTTACGAGGCCGCGACCGACGTGCTGGCGGCGCTGCACGGCAAGACGCTGCCGGAAACGCTGCCGCTCGACGGGCAGACCTATGCCATTCCCGTCTTCGACATCGAGGCGATGCTGATCGAGATCGGGTTGATGCCGGAATGGTATCTGCCCGACCGCAACGCAGCGCTGAGCGAAGCCGCGCGTGCGGAGTTCTTCGCGATGTGGCGCGAGCTCTTGAAGAAGCCACTGGCGGCACCGCGGACCTGGATCATCCGCGACTATCATTCGCCCAATCTGATCTGGCTCGGGAATCGCACCGGCATCGAGCGCGTCGGCGTGATCGATTTCCAGGATGCCGTGCTCGGGCCGCAATCCTACGACGTGGTGTCGCTGCTCCAGGACGCCCGCATCGACGTCCCCGAAAACCTCGAGCTGACGCTGCTGTCGCGCTACATCAAGGCGCGCCGTGCAGCCGATGCCGGTTTTGATGCGGCCGGCTTCGCCGAGCTCTACGCCATCATGTCGGCGCAGCGCAACACGCGGCTGCTCGGCACCTTCGCCCGGCTCAACCGCCGCGACGGCAAGCCGCATTATCTGCGTCACCTACCGCGGATCTGGACCTATCTCCAGCGCTCGCTGGCGCACCCCGCGCTCGGAACCTTGCGCGACTGGTATCTCGCCAACGTCCCGCCGCCCCAAAGTCCGTCACACGTCTAATTCGTGGCCCGATTTACCGGCCGTTAGCCAAGATGTCGCTATTCTGGCGCCGAGGGAGCCCGGAAACTACGGGCTGGAGCAAGGCAGATGGCGGCGAAAGCGGATCAGCGCGGCAACAGCCGGGTTATTTTCGAGCGCGGGATTCCGGCCCAGATGATGGGGATCGACGGGACCTGGCGGCGCGATTGCACCATGGAGGACGTCTCCGACAGCGGCGCGAAGCTGACCATCGACGGCTCGGTCGAGGGCCTGCATCTGAAAGAGTTCTTTTTGCTGCTGTCGTCGACCGGCCTGGCCTACCGGCGCTGCGAGCTTGCCTGGCTCAATGGCGACCAGATCGGCGTCAATTTCCTCAAGGTGGGTGAGAAGAAGAAAAAGGTCCGTTCCACAGCCGTCGGGGCATGACGGCAACACCCGTCGTACAACCGTCACGGCCGGTGGCTAAGGCGGTCGAGATGCGGTGCGGCTGTTCGAACCTCGTGTTAGGATTGCTGCGAACACGAAAGGTCTGAGAAGGCGAAGGATGTCCGTCAAACCGACCAAAGCCATGGTGCTCGCCGCGGGATTCGGCCTGCGCATGCGTCCGTTGACGGACAAGATGCCGAAGCCGATGGTGCCGGTGGCCGGCCAGCCGCTGCTCGACCACGTGCTCGACAAGCTCGGCCAGGCCGGCGTGACCGAGGCCGTGGTCAACGTGCATTACCTGCCGGACCAGATCATCGATCACGTCGCATCGCGCCAGCATCCGCGCGTGACCATCTCGGACGAGCGCGACCAGGTGCTCGGCACCGGCGGCGGCGTGGTCAAGGCGCTGCCGTTGCTGGGCGACGCCCCGTTCTTTCACGTCAATTCCGACACGCTCTGGATCGATGGCGTGCGCTCGAACCTGACGCGGCTTGCTGAAAATTTCGACCCCGCGCGCATGGACATCCTGCTGCTGATGGCGCCGACCGCGACCAGCATCGGCTATAGCGGCCGCGGCGATTACGGCATGCTGCCCGACGGCGCCCTGCGCAAGCGCAAGGAAAAAGAGGTCGTTCCGTTCGTCTATGCGGGCGCGGCGATCATGTCGCCATCGATCTTCGAGGGCGCGCCGAAGGGCGAGTTCTCGCTGACCAGGATGTTCGACCGCGCCAACGAGCAGGAGCGGCTGTTCGGCCTGCGCCTCGACGGCGTCTGGATGCATGTCGGCACGCCCGATGCCGTGCATGCCGCGGAAGAGGCGTTTCTGGAGAGCGTGGCGTAGGGGCTGCGCCGACATGGTGCCGTAGGACCTCCTAGCCTTGGTCAAGAGCTTTTGTGCCTTGGTGCAATCAGGGTAGCGCGGTGCTCACCGCTGTCCAGGACGCTTCGCGCCGGCTCCGCCGGTGCCGATGGCATCCTGGACAGCGACATCGCGCCGCGCTGTGGGGCTCGACAAGTCGGGACGAAGGAATGGTCACAGGCGGCCGAACAAAGGAATGAGGCTTACTGACTGGTGCCGGCCTGAGCACTCCCGTGATTGGCGTCGTACAGCGCTCGGTTCCTGAGGGCTGCGCACAAGGCCGAGAGTAGGCGATCGCCGACGCCTCGCAAGGCGCGTGCACGGCCGTGGCCGCGCTGCCGCAAGGCGTCATAGCGTTGCCGAGCGGCCGGGTCGTGCTGCACGGCAACGCGTGACCAGTGATGGACAGCGGTCTGCAGCCGCCTGTTGCAGGCAAAGCGCCGGATCACGAAGCGTTGCTTGCCGCTTTGCCGTGTGACCGGGGCGGCCCCTGCCAGAGCCCGCAAGGCGTGGTAATCTCGGGCGCGCAGCGGTTGCGCTGCCTCGGTGAGCAGCGTGGCGAGAACAATCCTGCCGATTCCCGGCCAGGAGCGAAGGATTGCCACGTCACGCTGCTCATCGCTCTGCCCCGACGAGTTCTCCTCGTCCTGTGCCGCCAGACTATCGCAAAGGCCGTCCAGGGCAGCGCCGGCCTCCTTGATCTGCCGATTGACCAGGCGCATGCGCGCGACAAGGCTGCGGATATGGACGCAGGCGGCCTCCGTGGTACCTGGGGCGACGAACAAGGCCGTCTTGCGCAGGGTCTGCAGCACGGTGGCGGCGTCGAGACGGCGGATACGGTGCTCCTTGAGGATGCGCGCAATCGTCTTCTCCGAGGCCTTGGCGGCCGCAGCAGGTGTCGGCACCTTCTGCCACAAGCTCAGGAACCAGTCGTCTGCGACATCATCGGCCAGCTCGGCCGCTTGCGGGTAATAACGCCACAACTGATGACGCAGACGGTTAGACAGACGCGTCCGTTCCTGCTGCAGTTCATCCAGCAAGCGCGACCATTCGCGCAACTTGATCACCGCCGGATCGTCGATGGCAAGCTGCCGGAAGGCCTTGCGATCGGTACGCAAGGAACCGCCCAGGACAAGAGCATCACGACTGTCATCCTTGGCACCTGCGACCGTGAAGCGATCACGGAAGCGATCAAGCTGCTTAGGATTGATGGCAAAGACCAGGAACCCATGCTCGAGCAGCATCTCCACCACAGGACCATGTGGCATCTCTATCGCCACCGCGATCTGCGCCGGTGCAGCCTTCGTCTTCTCGAGCAGCCAGTCGCGCAGCTCCACCAGACCGGCTCCGCCATGGACGAACTCTCGCTCGCCCAGCCGTCTTCCTTCAGCATCGAGCAAGCAAACACGATGGCTTTGCCTCGCCCAGTCGATCCCGACAAACCAGTGCACATTCTCGACCATTGATGGACCTCCTTCGCTTCCAAAAGGCGGGCCAACTGCGATCCTGATCAATCCCTGTACCGGCGCTCGCGGCGCAAACCTCCTAGTGGATCTCGATCGCAGCCGCTCCGCCGGGGCGCGGGTCCTACGTCGGTGCTCAAAGGCACAGGTGGGCAAGGCGGCTCCCGGCGGATCGGCCCGGCCGACCAGCCTACACCAAACCGACTGGCCTCCGAACGCCAGAAGGGTACAGGGTGGGCAAAGCCGCCCTTGCGCCGTGCCCACCATCTCTCTCGATCACAACAACGCGTGGGCACGCTTCGCTTTGCCCACCCTACACAAGTGCCGTAGCCCGGATGGAGCGCAGCGTAATCCGGGGCCTCTCGCCGCGGCGAGTCCATCCCGGATTGCGCTGCGCTCCATCCGGGCTACGAACTTCGGCGAACAGCGGGGACGATTTCCTGTCGCCCCATGACCATTCGATTCCGCCTCCCTATATTGCCTGATCTTCCGAATCAGGCAGCTCATGCGCGTTTTCAGCGTTCCCCTCTCAGTTCCGTTCCTGCGCACGGTCGTCACGGCCCTGCTCGACGGCCGGCTGGTCGAGGGCTTCGAGGCGCGCAAGGAACCGGCGCGGCTCGCCGATGCCACGCTGTATCTGCCGACGCGGCGCGCCATGCGCGTCGTCCGCGAGATCTTCCTCGACGAGATGAAGGCCGACGCAGTGGTGCTGCCGCGCATCGTCGCGCTCGGCGACATCGACGAGGACGAGCTCGCGTTCGCCGGTGAAGGCGAGCAGTTTTCCGGCACGACGCCGCTCGACATTCCGCCGCGGCTCGGCGAGCTCGAACGGCGACTGACATTGGCGCAGCTCGTCGCGGCCTGGGCCAAGGGTCCGGTGCTGGCGCCGCTGGTGGTGGGCGGGCCCGCCTCGACGCTGGCGCTCGCCGGCGACCTCGCGCGCCTGATCGACGATATGGTCACGCGCGGCGTTGACTGGAACGCGCTCGACGGCCTCGTGCCTGACAATCTCGACCGCTACTGGCAGCACTCGCTCGAGTTCCTGCGCATCGCGCGCATCGCCTGGCCTGGTCATCTCGCCGAAATCAACCGGATCGAGCCGGCGGCGCGGCGCGATCTGCTGATCGCGGCGGAAGCCAGACGACTGACCGTGCATCCGAACGGGCCGGTGATCGCCGCGGGCTCGACCGGCTCGATGCCGGCCACCGCGAAATTCCTGCACGCCGTCGCGCAGCTAGCCCATGGCGCCGTGGTGCTGCCCGGCCTCGACACCGATCTCGACGACGACGCCTGGCGCAGCATCGGCGGCGTGCGCGATGCGCTTGGCAAATTCGCGGAGCACCCGGCCTCGAACCATCCGCAATATGCCATGAATGCGCTGTTGCAGCGCTTCGGCATCAAGCGCAGCGACGTCGAGATCCTTCAGCCGCCGGCCGAAGGCGGCCGCGACCTGCTCGCCTCCGAATCGATGCGCCCCTCGGCCAAGACGGAAGTCTGGCACGATCGGCTGAAACAGCCGGATGTCGCCGCAAAGATCGCCGGCGGCATGACGAGGCTCGCGGTCGTGGAAGCCCCTAATCCCGAAATGGAAGCCCTCGCCATCGCAATTGCCATGCGCGAAGCGCGGCATCTCGACAAGACGGCGGCACTGGTGACGCCTGACCGCGCGCTGGCGCGACGGGTGATGGCCGCGCTC
The DNA here is from genome assembly GCF_042019905.1 of Bradyrhizobium dasycarpum. Lineage (NCBI taxonomy): Bacteria > Pseudomonadati > Pseudomonadota > Alphaproteobacteria > Hyphomicrobiales > Nitrobacteraceae > Bradyrhizobium > Bradyrhizobium dasycarpum. The sequence continues at coordinate 5,074,772 of NZ_CP169574.1, read as the reverse complement.
ACCCGATGGGGCCTCAGTGTCGACGATTCCGGTGGCGACGTCCTGATGGAAACCTCCGCCGGAATCTTCGCACGCCTTGCGGCAGAGGCGGCGACGAAGGGATTGGAGCCGCCAACGCTGCTGGCGCTGCTGAAGCATCCGCTCTGCCGGCTCGGCCGCGCGCCCGGCGCGTGGAAGGCGGCGATCGAAGGGCTCGAGCTGGCGGTCTTGCGCGGCACGCGGCCGCCTGCCGGCACGGCCGGCCTCCTGCGCGAATTCAACCGCTTTCGCGAGGAACTCGCAAAATTGTGGCGCAGCGAGGCCTCCGCGCTGCACCGCGCTGAGCCGCGGGCACGTCTCAAGGCCGAGGATCTCGACCGCATCCAGGGCCTGATCGATGCCCTGCAAAAAGCGCTGGCGCCGATCGAGAGCATGGCGTCATCGAAGCCATACGACTTTGCCGAGCTCGCGCACCGGCATCGCGAGATCATGATCGAGCTGGCGCGCGACGAGCAGGGCATCCCGCTTGCCTTCGAGGACCGCGAGGGCCTCGCGCTCGCCAGCGCCTTCGACGATCTTCTGCGCGGCGGCACGACCAGCGGATTGATGGTGCCGCTGCCGGACTATCCGGACGTCTTCCAGACCGCGTTCAGCGACCGCGCGGTGCGGCGGCCGGACAGACCGGGCGCACGGCTGCAGATCTACGGCCCGCTGGAATCGCGCCTGATGCAGGCCGACCGCATCATCGTCGGCGGTCTGATCGAAGGCGTCTGGCCACCGTCGCCGCGCATCGATCCCTGGCTGAGCCGGCCGATGCGGCATGAGCTCGGGCTCGACCTGCCGGAGCGCCGCATCGGCCTCTCCGCGCACGACTTCGCGCAACTGCTCGGCGGTGACGAGGTGATCCTCACCCATTCCGCCAAGGCCGGCGGCGCGCCGGCGGTAGCTTCGCGTTTCCTGCACCGGCTGGAGGCGGTCGCGGGAGACGATCTCTGGACGGCGGCGATCCAGGCCGGTGAAAAATACGTGCAGTTCGCGGGCGCGCTGGACCAACCCGACAAGGTCGAGCCGATCAAGCAGCCCGAGCCCCGACCGCCGCGCGCGACGCGGCCGCTCAAGATGTCGGTCACCGCGATCGAGGACTGGTTGCGCGATCCCTACACGATCTACGCAAAGCACATTCTGCGACTGGATGCGCTCGATCCGGTCGACATGCCGCTGTCGGCAGCCGACCGCGGCTCGGCGATCCACGAGGCCATCGGCGAGTTCACGGAAATCTACGCGACGCGCCTGCCCGACGATCCCGCCCGCGTGCTGCGCGCGATCGGCGAGAAGCATTTCGCACCGTTGATGGAGCGCCCCGAGGCCCGGGCGCTGTGGTGGCCGCGGTTCCAGCGCATCGCACGCTGGTTCGGCGAATGGGAGACGGCGCGGCGGGATGCGATCGAGGCGATCATGGCCGAGACCCGCGGCGAGATCTCGATCCGGCTCGACAATGCCCGCACGTTCTATCTGTCCGCGCGCGCCGATCGCATCGAGCGGCGCCAGGGCGGCGGCTACGCCATTCTCGACTACAAGACCGGACAGCCGCCGACCGGCAAGCAGGTGCGCATGGGCCTGTCGCCGCAGCTGACGCTGGAGGCGGCGATCCTGCGCGAAGGCGGCTTTCCCGAGATCGACGCGGGTTCGTCGGTGAGCCAGCTCGTCTATGTCCGCCTCAGCGGCAACAACCCGCCGGGCGAGGAGCGCATTCTCGAGGCTCAAGTACAAGCAGGGCGACGAGCCGCAGCCGCCGGACACGGCCGCCGCCGAGGCAAGGGCGAAGCTGGAGGCGCTGATCCGTGCGTTCGAGGACGAGAACCAGCCCTACACCTCGCTGAACCTGCCGATGTGGACCAACCGCTACGGCGCCTATGACGACCTCGCCCGGATCAAGGAATGGTCCGCGGCCGGCGGATTGGGGATCGAGGAATGGTGAAGGCGCCCCGCCCCATCCCGGATGAAGTGCGCGCGCGGCAGGCGCGCGCCTCGGACCCGACCGCCTCGGCTTTCGTGTCGGCCAATGCCGGCTCCGGCAAGACGCACGTGCTGGTGCAGCGCGTGATCCGCCTTTTGCTGTCCGGCGTGCCGCCGGAAAAGATCCTCTGCATCACCTTCACCAAGGCCGCCGCCGCCAACATGGCCGAGCGCGTGTTCACCACGCTCGGGCATTGGGTGACGCTGGATGACATCGCGCTCGACGCTGCGATCCGCGCCGTCGGCATCCCGCATCCCAATGCAAAGCTGCGCCGCGACGCGCGAAAACTGTTCGCCTGCGCGCTGGAGACGCCGGGCGGCTTGAAGGTGCAGACCATCCACGCGCTGTGCACGCGCCTGCTGCAGCAATTTCCGTTCGAGGCCAACGTTCCGGCGCGCTTCGCCGTGATCGACGAGCGCGACCAGAATGACATGATGGAGCGCGCCAATCTGGGGGTCTTGCTGGAGGCCGCGCGCGATCCGGACAGCGTCACCGGCCGCGCCTTGCTGACCGCGATGGCGAGCGCCGCGGACGTCACCTTCAAGGAAGTCGTGCGCGAGGCCTGTCTCAGCCGCGATCATTTCATGGCCTGGACCGACGAGGCCGGCAACGCGGAAGCCGCCGCGGCGCAGATGGCGATTGTGTTGGGCGTCGATGCAAGCGACCGCATCGAGGACGTCGAGACTGAGATTCTCGATGGGCCTTACCTCCCGCGCTCGCGCTGGGACGACATCGCGCTTGCGCTGGAGGACGGCAGCAAGTCCGACAACGACCAGGCCGGCCGGCTGCGCGAGGCCAAGGTGTTTTCCGGCAGCGCGCAGGTCGATGCCTATCTCTGCGTCTTCCTCACGGATGACAAGCTGCCGCGCAAGGCGGTGCTGACCAAGAAGTTTTGCGATCACAATCCGGCCGTCGCCCGCCTGTTCGAGAACGAGGCGCAGCGCGTCGGCGGATTGGTCGAGAAGCGCCGCGCGGTGACCATGCGCGACCGCACTGCGGCCCTGCTGCATATCGCAACCGCCGCTGCCGCGAATTACCGCCGCGAGAAGCAGGAGCGCGGCCTGCTCGACTATGACGATCTCATCGACAAGACGCTGGCGATGCTCGACCGCGTCGCTTCGGGCTGGGTGCACTACAAGCTCGACCGCGGCGTCGACCACGTCCTGATCGATGAAGCCCAGGACACCAGCCCGCGGCAATGGGACATCGTCGCCCACATCATCTCGGAATTCACCGCCGGCGAAGGCGCGCGCGAGGGGCTGAATCGCACGGTGTTTGCGGTCGGAGACGAAAAGCAATCCATCTTCTCGTTCCAGGGCGCTGACCCGCACGAGTTCGACAAACGCAAACGAGAGCTGGACCGCAGGTTCAAAGCCGCCGGGCTGAAATTCGACCCGGTCGCCTTCACCTATTCGTTCCGTTCGGGTGCCACGATCCTTCACTCGGTCGACCATGTCTTCCGCGAGCCCACGATCTACAAGAGCATACATTCGATCGACATCGGCCATCCCCTGCACAATTCGCTCAGCGATGCGGGCCCGAGCGTCGTCGAGCTGTGGGATCTTGCCGAAGCCGACGACCGGCAGGACATCGAGGGCTGGCGCGCCCCGTTCGACGGCGTCGCGGTCACCAGCCCCGAGGTCAAGCTCGCGCGCCGCATCCAGGCCGAGATCAAGCGGCTGGTCGAAAGCGGCACGCTGACGGGACACGAAGGCGAGCGCCGGCCCCTGCGTTACGGCGACATGCTGATCCTGGTGCGCCGGCGCGGCAACGCGTTCGACGCCGTGATCCAGGCGCTGAAGCACGCCGGCGTCCCCGTCGCCGGCGCCGACCGACTCAAGCTCACCGAACATATTGGCATCATCGACCTGATGAACCTGGCCGATGCGCTGCTGCTGCCGCAGGACGATCTCGCGCTGGCGGTGGCCCTGAAGAGCCCGCTGTTCGGGCTCGACGACGACGACCTGTTCCAGTTGGCTCATGGCCGCAAGGGATCGCTGCGCGGCGCGCTCGGCGAGCAGGCGGCTGGAAGCGAGAAGTTCGCGACCGTGTTGCGCCGCCTCGAGGCCTGCGAGATGCGTGCGCGCGAGGAGACGCCGTTCGCGTTCTACGCCTGGCTGCTCGGGGGCGACGGCGGCCGGGCCCGCATCCTGCGCCGGCTCGGTCACGAGGCCAACGACGCGCTCGACGAATTCCTGGAGCTGGCCCTGAATTACGAGCGCAAGGCGCCGGCCTCGCTGCAGGGCTTCATGGCCTGGCTGCGCTCGGCTGACACTGAAGTGAAGCGCGACATGGAGATCTCGCGCGACGAGGTGCGGGTGATGACGGTGCACGGCGCCAAGGGCCTCGAAGCCTCCGTCGTGTTCATGGTGGACACCACGTCGTCGCCCGCGGACTCCCAGCGTCTGCGCTTGATTCAGGTGCCGCGCGGCAATGGCGGCGAGGTGGTGGTCTGGGCCGGACGCAAGGCTGATGATCCCAAGCCGGTCGCCGAGGCGCGCAAGGCGATGATCGAGGAGACCGAGGACGAATATCGCCGCCTGCTCTATGTCGCGATGACGCGCGCGGCCGACCGCCTGATCGTCGGCGGCTGCATGCCGGGCAACATGAAGACGGTCCGCAAGCTGAGCTGGTATGACCTGGTCGACACCGGGCTCGCCGGCGCGGGCCTGGACAAGCAGGTGATCGAGACGCCGCTCGGCAAGGTCACCCGTTTCGCCCGCCCGGAGGATGTCGCGGCCTTGGGCATGCCGGCGGCGTCCGTGCAGCAGACGATCGCGCTGCCCGACTGGCTGCGAACGCCGGCACCGCGCGAGACCGTCGACGATGATCTGGTCCGCCCGTCCGGTCAGCCGGCCGAGGAGGGCCGCAGCGTACGCTCTGGCGAATCGGTGCAGTCCCGTGCGCTGGCGCTGCAACGCGGCACGCTGGTGCACCGTCTCCTGCAATCCCTGCCCGATATCGCCACCGAGCGCCGGCGCGAGGCGGCACTCGGCTTCATGGCGCGCAATGCTGCGGACTGGACCGAGGCCGACCGTGCCGCCCTGGCCGACAAGGTGCTCGGTTTGATCACCGAACCGCGCTTTGCGCCGGTCTTTGCCGCCGGCAGCCGGGCCGAAGTCGCCATCGCCGGCAGGCTGGAACGGCCGGGCCGCGCTCCGGCCCTGGTGTCGGGGCAGATCGACCGGCTGGTCGTTCGCCCGGATGAGGTCTTGATCGTCGATTTCAAGACCAACCAGGCCGCGCCCAGCAGCGCCAGCGAGGCGCCCGCGGCCTATGTCCGGCAGCTGGCGCTGTACCGGGCGGTGCTCTCGCGGCTTTATCCCCAGATCCCGATCCGGGCCGTCCTGCTTTGGACCGAGACCCTTGAATATATGGAGATTTCAGCCCCCGCGCTGGACGCGGCGCTGGCATCCCTTCATCTCGGCGTGAGCGTCCTTGACCCGGCAAGGAGCCGTTCATAGGTTGACCGCATGATTCCGGGCGCGATTCCAGGTCGCGCCGTTTCTTTCAACTGTGTGAGGTACTCCCAATGGCCGTTAGCAAGGTTTCCGACGCCGATTTCGAAGCCGAAGTGCTCAAGGCGAACGGCCCCGTGGTCGTCGATTTCTGGGCCGAATGGTGCGGCCCGTGCCGCATGATCGCGCCCGCCCTCGACGAGATCGCCGGCGCGATGGGCGACAAGGTCAAGATCGTCAAGCTCAACGTCGACGAGAGCCCGAAGACCGCCTCGAAATACGGCGTGATGTCGATCCCCACCCTGATGATCTTCAAGGGCGGCGAGATGGCATCCCGCCAGGTCGGCGCGGCGCCAAAGGCGAAGCTGCAGCAGTGGATCACCTCCGCGGTCTGATCCACCTGCCCTAAGAATATTTTCGACAACGGCCGGCGAAATGCCGGCCGTTTTGCTTTTCCGTAGCCCGGATGGAGCGAAGCGCAATCCGGGACTGGTATTGCTTGTGGCACGATCCCGGATTTCGCTTCGCTCCATCCGGGCTACGGGAGGACCCAAAGGCCGACCGTTTGCGTTGGTGGGACGTGTTCAGCGTATGACGAGTCCCGCCCTTGCCTGCTCCTCCCGCAAAGCGCGCCCGAAGATCGACCTCTCTTGTCGCGATGGAGGCGCGCTCGGTCGACGACATCCCGCGCGGCAAGGAGTGGCAGTACGAGCCGAAATGGGATGGCTTTCGCTGCCTGCTGTCGCGGAATGGCGATGATGTCGACCTGCGCTCGAAGTCGGGCGAAGACCTCGCACGCTATTTTCCCGAGATCGTTTCCGCTGCGCTGGGGCTGAAAGCGGATCGCTTCACGCTCGACGGTGAGCTCGTCGTACCGCACGGCAAGGGCTTTTCCTTCGACGCGCTGCTGCAGCGAATTCATCCTGCGGCAAGCCGCGTGAAAAAGCTCTCGCAGGACACGCCAGCCCTGTACCTCGCGTTCGATCTGCTTGCGACGGCTCGGGAGAAAGGCTTGTCGGAGAAGACGCTGAACGAGCGCCGGCCGGCGCTGGATGCCTTTGCGAAAGCCAACCTCAAGGGCAGCCCCTTCCGTCTTTCGCCGGCGACGACAAGTTACGCCACGGCCAAGAAATGGCTGGCGCAATCCGGCGGTGGCTCGGACGGCGTCATCGCCAAGCGCATCGACCTACCCTATCAGGCCGGAAATCGCGACGGCATGCAGAAGATCAAGAAATTCCGCAGCGCCGATTGCGTGGTCGGCGGCTTCCGCTATGCCAGCAACAAGATCGCGGGCCGAAAAGTGGTCGGCTCGCTGCTGCTCGGGCTCTACGACGCGAAGGGCCTGCTGCACCATGTCGGCTTCACCTCGGCGATCAAGGCGGAGGCAAAGCCTGATCTGACCGACCGGCTGGAGGCGCTGATCGGCGAGCCTGGCTTCACCGGCAATGCGCCGGGCGGGCCGAGCCGCTGGTCGACCGAGCGCTCGGCGAAATGGTGTCCGCTGAAGCCGAAGCTGGTGATCGAAATCTGCTACGACCATTTCAGCGGCGAGCGCTTCCGCCACGGCACCTCGATCCTGCGCTGGCGTCCCGACAAGGCCCCGCGGCAATGCACATTCGAGCAGCTGAAGCAGAAAGCGGCGGATCCGATGAAGCTGTTGAAATAGCGTGGTCTCGTGCCCCGGACGCAGCAGCGCTTCTTCAGCGTTGCGCTGCAGAGCCGGGGCCCATGTCGCGGCAAATGTGCTCTGTCACTCCTGGATCTCGGCTCTGCGGCTCATCGCTTGCGCGATGCGCCTTGTCCGGGACACGAGAGGTTTACTTGATCCATCCCGTCGCGAGCGCGTTCGCCAGCTCCGGCTGCCCATTGCGGCGCGCCAGTGCCGCCATCGTCTCGTGATCATACGCGACGTGGCGGAACGTGACCTGCCAGGCACCGTCCACCAGCTCGAGGATCGCATAACGCGCGTGCGGCGTGCCGGCTTCGACGACATGTGGATACGGATGCTTGTCGCGAAAGCCGGGACTGCCGACGCTGCCGGGATTGACGATCAGCCGGCCGTCGCGCAGGCGCACGGCACGGGCGAGATGGGTGTGGGCGCAAAGGATCAGCGATTGCGTGAGTCCCAGCGCGAATGGCTCGATCCGGTCCAGCGGGGACAGCGCCACCGTACCGTCGGGATGCACGATGTCGAGCCAGTACACCTCGTCATTGCCGGGTGTCGCATGACAGAGAAACACCTGGTCGCGGAACACATGCGTCATCGGCTGCGCGCGCAGCCAGTCGAGCTGCGCGGCATCGAGCGCTTCAAAGGCGGGACGATCCCACGAGCCCATCTTCTCCGGCGGACGGTCGAGCAGATAGCGGTCGTGGTTGCCGAGCACATGTACGACATCGAGATTCATCAGGATCTCTATAGTGCGGCGCGCATCGAGCGGGCCGCTCAGCATGTCGCCAAGATTGACGATGTCGGTGATGTCAAACGCGCGGATGTCGGCGAGCACCGCCTCCAGCGCGAGGTAATTCCCGTGGACGTCGGCGACGGCGGCAAAGCGCATTGTCATTATCCCTGCTCTCGTGCCCCGGACGCAGCGCAGCGCGTCTTCCGCGGTGCGCTGCAGAGCCGGGGCCCATGCGGCTTCTGGATCCCGGCTCTGCGGAGCAGCGTTGCACGCTGCACCGCGTCCGGGACAACAGACATCATGCGGGCGGCGTGCCGTTGATGGCCAGCACATGACCGGCCAGATACAGCGAGCCGGTAATCAGGATGCGCGGCGGCACCTCGTAGGCCAGTTTCGCCAATGCACGCAGCGCGGCCTCGATTCCAGGCGCGATCTCGACGCGCATGCCGAGGCTGCGCGCGGCATCCGCGAGGCGGTCCACCGGCATCGCGTTCTCGGTGTCGGGAATCGGCACCGCGATGATGTGACGGGTGAGGCCGGCGAAATTGGCCAAAAACCCTTGCGCGTCCTTGTTGGCCATCATGCCGGCGATGACCACCAGCGGCCGCGACACCCGCTCTTCCAGATCGCCGAGCGCGGCGGCCGCGACGCGGCCGCCCTCGGCATTGTGGCCGCCGTCGAGCCAGATCTCGGATCCCTGCGGACCCCAGGACAGCAGCTCACCCGAGGTGATGCGCTGCATCCGCGCCGGCCATTCGGCACCGACAATGCCGGCCTCGAACGCGGCGTGGCTCACCTTAAGATCGGGGATCGCCCGCAGCGTCGCGATGGCGAGCCCGGCATTGGCGAATTGGTGGCGGCCGAACAGACGCGGCGCCGGGAGATCCATCAGGCCGCGGTCGTCGGAATAGACCAGACGGCCGCGCTCGACATTGACGTGCCAGCTCTCGTTGGCGGCAAACAGCGGCGCACGCATGCGCTTGGCTTGCGCCTCGATCACGGCCATCGCGTCCGGCGTCTGCTCCGCGCAGATCACCGGCACGCCGCGCTTGATGATCGCGGCCTTCTCGCCGGCAATCGAGGTCAACGTATCGCCGAGAAAGTCCATGTGATCCATGCTGACGGGCGTGATCACGCACGCCGCCGGAACGTCGATGACGTTGGTCGAGTCGAGCCGGCCGCCGAGGCCGACTTCGAGCAGCACCACGTCGGCCGGGTTCTGCGCGAACAAATGAAAGGCGGCTGCCGTCTTCAGCTCGAACAAGGTCGCGGCTTCGCCGGCATTGACGCGCTCGACCTCTTCCAGCGCGGCGCGCAACTCATCGTCACCGACCAGCACGCCGCCGCCCACGCGGCCGAGCCGAAAACACTCGTTGATGCGGACGAGATAGGGCGAGGTATAGGCGTGGACGCGCAGGCCCGCGGCCTCCAGCGTCGCGCGCAGATAGGCCAGCGTCGAGCCCTTGCCATTGGTGCCGGCGATGTGGATCACCGGCGGCAGCCTGCTTTCAGGATGCCCGAGTCGTTCGAGCAGCCGGTGCATCCGCTCAAGGCCCAGATCAATGCGTTTCTGATGCAGGACCGACAGCCGCCCGATCAACTCGCCGAGCGGCGTCTTCGTGCTGTCCGGAGACGCGTTCACGCGTGGGGCGCAGCCGGCGCCGTCTCAGCGGCCGATACGATCTGTGCCGGGCTGGTGACAGCCTGCGTCGGCTTCGATGCGCCCTCCTGCGCCGGCGCCTTGGTCAGCAGGCGGCAGAGCCGCGCCAGGGTCGGGCGCAGCTCGTGGCGATGCACGACCATGTCGACCATGCCGTGCTCCTTGAGGTACTCGGCGCGCTGGAAACCCTCGGGAAGCTTTTCACGAATGGTCTGCTCGATCACGCGCGCGCCGGCAAAGCCGATCAGCGCGCCGGGCTCGGCGATCTGCACGTCGCCCAGCATCGCGTAGGACGCGGTGACGCCGCCGGTGGTGGGATTGGTCAGCACGACGATGTAGGGCAGCTTGGCCTCACGCAGCATCTGGACCGCGACCGTCGTGCGCGGCATCTGCATCAGCGACAGGATGCCCTCCTGCATGCGCGCACCGCCGGATGCGGCGAACACGATGAAGGGCGAGTTCTTCTCGACCGCAAGCTCCATCCCGCGCACAATGGCTTCGCCGGCTGCCATGCCGAGCGAGCCGCCCATGAAGTCGAAATCCTGCACGGCGACGACGACGGCCGAGCCTTCGAGCTTGCCGTAGCCGACCTTGATCGCGTCGTTGAGATTGGTCCGCGCCCGCGCGTCCTTGATGCGGTCGACGTATTTCTTCTCGTCGCGGAACTTGAGCGGGTCGGGCGTCACCTCGGGCAGCGCGACGTCGAACCAGGTCTCGTTGTCGAAGATCGACTTCAGACGCGCCACGGCGCCCATGCGCATGTGGTAGTTCGAGCCGGGGATGACGAACTGGTTGGCCTCGACGTCCTTGTAGAACACGAGCTGTCCGGAATCCGGGCACTTGATCCAGAGATTCTCCGGCGTCTCCCGCCGCAGCATGTTACGGATCTTCGGCCGGACCACATTGGTAAGCCAGTTCATGGTTTGCTCCGATGTGCGAACCCGCGGAGGGCCGCCTGAAAGGATATATGGCGGCCGGACCTCCGCCCGGCAAGCCGCCGTGTCGCCCGCGTTAGAGCATGATCCGGAAAAGTGTGAAGCGGTTTTCCGACAAGATCATGCTCAAACTAAAGAGATTATGGCCTATTCCGCCGCCTGTTGCGCGCCCTTGACGCCCTGGGCCAGGGCCGCCGTCAACTCGGCGACCGCGTTAACGGTTTTGGCGGTCGCCCGTCCCTCGGCATCGAGGCTGTTCTTGAGCGCATCGACCAGCGCGGTGCCGACAACGGCGCCGTTGGCATGGGAAGCAATGGCACGCGCAGTCTCCGGCGTGCGGATGCCGAAGCCGACGCAGACCGGCAGCTTGGTGTGCCGCTTGATGCGAGCCACAGCCTCGCTGACTGCCGAAGAGTCCGCGGCCGCAGCACCGGTGATGCCGGTGATGGAGACGTAGTAGACGAAGCCGGACGTGTTGGCGAGCACCGCCGGCAGGCGCTTGTCGTCGGTGGTCGGCGTCGCCAGGCGGATGAAGTTGAGACCCGCCTTCATCGCGGGCAGGCAGAGCTCCTCGTCCTCCTCCGGCGGCAGATCGACGATGATGAGGCCGTCGACGCCGGCGGCCTTGGCATCGACGAGGAATTTGTCGACGCCGTAAATGTAGATCGGGTTGTAATAACCCATCAGCACGATCGGCGTGGCATTGTCGTCCTTGCGGAAGCCGCGCACCAGCTCCAGCGTCTTCCTCAGCGTCATGCCGGCCTTCAGCGCACGCAGGCCTGCGGCCTGGATCGACGGACCGTCGGCCATCGGATCGGTGAAGGGCATCCCGATCTCGATCACGTCGGCGCCCGATTTCGGCAACGCCTTGATGATCTCGAGCGAGGTCGCGGGATCGGGATCGCCGGCCATCAGGAAGGTCACGAAGGCCGCGCGGCCCTGCTTTTTCAGCTCGGCAAAGCGAGTGTCGATACGCGTGGTCACTTCTTGCCCCTCAGGATGTCGCCGACCTGCGGGACGTCCTTGTCGCCGCGGCCAGAGAGGTTGACGACCATCAGGTGGTCTTGCGGCCGCTTGGGCGCGAGCTCCATCACCTTGGCGATGGCATGCGCGGGTTCGAGCGCGGGGATGATGCCTTCGAGCTTCGAGAGCAGCTGGAAGGCGGCCAGCGCCTCGTCGTCGGTCGCGGACAGGTAATTCACGCGGCCGACCTCGTGCAGCCAGGAATGCTCGGGCCCGATGCCGGGATAATCGAGGCCGGCCGAGATCGAATGGGCGTCCTGGATCTGGCCGTCGGCGTCCATCAGGAGATAGGTGCGGTTGCCGTGCAGCACGCCGGGACGGCCGCCCGCGATCGAGGCCGCATGCAGCTGCGTCAGGCCGTGACCGGCAGCCTCGACGCCGAAAATTTCGACGGAGGGGTCGTCGAGGAACGGGTGGAACAGGCCCATGGCGTTCGAGCCACCGCCGATGCAGGCGACCAGGGAATCCGGCAGTCGGCCTTCGATCTCCTGCATCTGCGCCTTGGTCTCGTTGCCGATGATCGACTGGAAATCGCGCACCAGCGTCGGATAGGGGTGCGGTCCCGCCACCGTGCCGATGCAGTAGAAGGTGTTGTGCACGTTGGTGACCCAGTCGCGCAGCGCCTCATTCATGGCGTCCTTCAGCGTGCGCGTGCCCGACTGCACCGGCATCACCTTGGCGCCCAGCATCTCCATGCGGATGACGTTGGGCTGCTGCCGCTCGACGTCGACGGCGCCCATATAGACCACGCATTCCAGGCCGAAGCGCGCGCACAACGTCGCGGTGGCGACGCCGTGCTGGCCCGCGCCAGTCTCGGCGATGATGCGCTTCTTGCCCATGCGCCGCGCCAGCATGATCTGGCCGAGCACGTTGTTCACCTTGTGGGAGCCGGTGTGGTTGAGCTCCTCGCGCTTGAGGTAGATCTTGGCGCCGCCGAGATGCTCCGTCAGGCGTTCGGCGAAATAGAGCGGCGAGGGCCGGCCGACATAGTTCTTGAGATAGCCGTTCATCTCGGCCTGGAACGCCGGATCGGCCTTGGCCTCGGTATAGGCCTTCTCCAGATCGAGGATCAGCGGCATCAGCGTTTCAGCGACGAAGCGGCCGCCGAAAATGCCGAAATGGCCGCGCTCGTCGGGGCCGCTGCGGTAGGAATTTGGCTTGGCGATGTTCATCGGACGCTCAACTCTCTGACGTTCGGCTCTTGAATGGCGCGCGCGGCGCGGATGAAGGCTTTGATCATCTCCGGATCCTTCACACCGGGAGCGCTCTCCACCCCGGAGGACACATCGACGCCGCCGGCGCGGGTCAGGCGAACGGCTACGGCGATGTTCGCGGCATGCAGGCCGCCCGAAACCATATACGGCAGCGCGAGCTCAAGGTTTTGCAGCAGGTGCCAATCGAACGGCGCGCCGAGCCCGCCCGGTCGCGTCGCGTCTTTCGGAGGCCTCGCGTCGAACAGGATGCGGTCGGCGACCGCGGCATAGCCCGGCAACACGGCGAGATCGGCTCCCGTCTCGACCGGCAGCGCCTTCATCACCGGGCGGCCGAACCGCTGCTTGATGTCGCGCAGCCGCGCGACGCTTTCCTTGCCGTGGAGCTGGAAAATGTCCGGCGACAGCGCGTCCATGATGTTGTCGAGCGTGGCATCATCGGCATCGACGGTAAGCGCCACCTTGAGCGCGCGTCCCTCGACCTGGCGGCCGAGCTCGCGGCCGAGCTCAAGGGACAGGTGCCGCGGCGACGGCGGGAAGAACACGAAGCCCACCATATCCGCACCCGCGGCGAGCGCCGTTTGAAGCGTCTCGCGCGTGGACAGGCCGCAGATCTTGACGAGCAGGGACATGATCTCAAGGCAAATGAAGACCGCAAGCTGGCGGCCGGAAAAAAGGGGTTTTGCGTTGCGGCCGCTTCTACAACGTCGCGCGCTGCTTGTCTCGCCCGATGGGCCCGTAGAGCCCCACCCCGATCGGGGCGGGAAGGCGCTGGGATTCGGGCCTTGCCGCGGCCGCCTGGGCCCGCAGATCGGCCAGTTCGCCCCTGGCGGCCCGGGCCTCCGCCTCGTGCCGGCGCGCGGAGCGCCGCCAGTGCCGCTGGCCGAACCAAACGGCACAGCCGCCCGCGAAGACCCCGATGGCCGCCACCAGGATCAGCAGCAGGAACAGCGGCAGGGTGATCGACAATGACGGATCGTCCGCAATGAAGGGATCGAACGAGACCGTGACGAAATGCCGGTTGGCGACAGCAAACGCCACCAGGATCAGGCCCAGCGGAATGACGATCAGCGCGGTCAGGAACTTTCGCATCTCGCTTCGCTCGCCTTGAATCAAGCTCGCGGCCGCGTCATGCGCGACCGCAGACAACCCCGGCCGGCTCAGTCCGCCGCGCCGGGATCCGGATGGTCGCGGTTCAGCCGCTCGCGCATTTCCTTGCCGGTCTTGAAGAACGGAACGCTCTTCTGATCGACGGGCACATGTGCGCCGGTACGCGGATTACGCCCGGCGCGTGCGGGGCGATGCTTGACCGAGAAGGCGCCGAAGCCGCGCAGCTCGACGCGATCGCCGCGCGCAAGGGCCGCTACGATCTCTTCGAGAATCGCATTCACAATGTTCTCGACATCCCGCTGGTACAGATGCGGGTTGTGCTCGGCGATACGCTGAACAAGTTCGGATTTGATCATCGAGAGATAGGACCCGGGAGCGTGCGGATGACCATTTCCGTGAAAATACCTTGATCTGTCAAGACGCTAAATCAAGGTTGAGCGTCGTGAAAATGCGTGACAAATGCCGAAAAAGCGGGCTGTCCCGATGCTCGTCAGGCGGGAAAGCCTTGGGAAGCTCGCCTAGACACCTCAGTTTGAGGTGGCCGGTTGCCACAGGGCCAGCATTCCGTCCATTCCGAACCGATCGACCGCCTGCGCGACGCCGGTTTGCCCGATTTGATGCGCAATCGAGCTCAAACCAAGCGCTTCCAGCGTAACGGCGGCCGCCGTCTTGAGGAACGTCAGATCGCCAAAACGGGGCTGGAGCTTGTAGTCGCGTACCCGCAGACCCTTCTTGACGCTCTTGTGCTCGACGAGCCAGGACACTGCCGTCTTCTCGTCGCCGATCTGGTCGATCAGCTTGAGGGCGATCGCCTGGCGTCCGGTGAAGACGCGGCCGTCGGCCACTTTCTCGAGCTGCGTGTCATCCATGCCACGCCGATCCTTCACCAATCCCCTGAACCAGGCGTAGGAATCCTTCACCAGCGCATCGAGGGCGGCCCGTGCTTCGGGGCTGGTCGGCTCGAAACCGTTCGGCGCGGCCTTCAGCGGCGACGACTTCACCTCCTCGACCTTGACGCCGATGGTCTTCAGCAGCTCGCTGACGTTGGGATATTGGAACAGTACGCCGATCGATCCGACCAGCGAGCTCTGCTGGGCGATGATGTGATCGCTCGCGATCGCCGTGATGTAGCCGCCGGAGGCAGCCAGGCCCTCCACCACCACGACGAGCGGCTTCTTCGCCTTCAGCCGGACCAGCGAATCGTAGAGCTGCTCGGAGCCGGCGGTGGTGCCGCCCGGCGAGTTGATGTGAACGATGACGGCGGCGGCCTGCGAATTCTCCAGCCGTTCCAGCGCCTGCGTGCGATCGGAATCGCTGCGGATCAGGCCCTCGATCTGAACCCGCGCGATCGAGCCGGCGGATACGAAGCTACCCCGCGCGCCGGGTGTCGCAATCAGCGCAGCGCTTGCGATCGCCGCGATCGCGATCAGCGCGGCCACGACGCGCCAGAACGTCAGCTTGCGACGAATCCGGCGGCGATCGACGATGATGTCCGAATCGAGCGACATCGGAATATCTCCAAATGAAAGACTGGACGCGTTGTGCCGTCACGGCGTGACCAACGGCTTATCTGGATACATCAATTGCGGCGCAATTTGAAGAAAACAAGGCCTCGTCAACCCCGCAAGCCGCCTCGAACTCCCTCGTCATCCCCGCGAACGCGGGGATCCATAACCGCAGGAAGGCGTGTGACGCGAGACGCCCATTCGACAGCGCAGAATGCCGCCCCAACAAAAAAGCCCCGGCTCGCGCCGGGGCTTCGATGTCAGCGAAACGAACGTTTCGCTTACTTGCTGTCGCGGTTCTTGAGCGCGGTGCCCAGGATGTCGCCGAGCGTCGCACCCGAATCGGAGGAGCCGTATTGCGCGATGGCTTCCTTCTCTTCGGCGACTTCGAGCGCCTTGATCGACACCTGGACCTTGCGGGCCTTCTTGTCGAACTGGATCACGCGGGCATCGACCTTCTCGCCGACGGCGAAGCGTTCGGCGCGCTGGTCGTTGCGGTCACGGGCAAGCTCGGAGCGCTTGATGAAGGTCGAGAAGTCGGTACCGGCGATCTTCACCTCGATACCGCTGTCCTTCACTTCGAGCACTTCGCAGGTCACGACCGCGCCCTTCTTGACATCGCCCGGCTCGGCGAAGGGGTCGCCTTCGAGCTGCTTGATGCCGAGCGAGATGCGCTCCTTCTCGACGTCCACATCGAGCACCACGGCCTTCACCATGTCGCCCTTCTTGTAGTTGTCGATCACCTGCTCGCCCGGAAGCTTCCAGTCGAGATCGGAGAGATGGACCATGCCGTCGACGTCGCCCTCGAGGCCCAGGAACAGACCGAACTCGGTCTTGTTCTTGACTTCGCCCTCGACCACCGAACCGGTCGGGTGACCTTCGACGAAGACCTCCCAGGGGTTGCGCATGGTCTGCTTGAGGCCGAGCGAGATGCGGCGCTTGACGGAATCGACTTCCAGCACCTGCACTTCGACTTCCTGCGAGGTCGAAACGATCTTGCCGGGGTGCATGTTCTTCTTGGTCCACGACATCTCGGAGACGTGGATCAGGCCTTCGATGCCCGGCTCGAGGCTCGACGAACGCACCGTAGTCGGTGATGTTGGTGACGCGGCCGGTGAAGCGGGCACCCAGCGGGTACTTGGCTTCGATGCCCTGCCACGGATCGTCCAGCAGCTGCTTCATGCCCAGCGAGATGCGGTGCGTCTCGTGGTTGATCTTGATGATCTTGACCTTCACGGTCTGGCCGATCGAGAGCACCTCGGTTGGGTGGTTGACGCGGCGCCACGCGATGTCGGTGACGTGCAGCAGGCCATCGATGCCGCCGAGATCGACGAACGCACCGTAGTCGGTGATGTTCTTGACCACGCCGTCGATGACCTGACCCTCTTCGAGGTTCTGCACCAGCTCCTGGCGCTGCTCGGCGCGGGTCTCTTCCAGCACGGTGCGGCGCGACACCACGATGTTGCCGCGGCGGCGATCCATCTTGAGGATCTGGAACGGCTGCGAGTTGTTCATCAGCGGTGCAACGTCGCGGATCGGACGGATGTCGACCTGCGAGCGCGGCAGGAAGGCCACGGCACCGTCGAGGTCGACGGTGAAGCCGCCCTTGACCTGGTTGAAGATGACGCCGTTGACCTTCTCGTTGTTCTGGAACGCCTTCTCGAGGCTTGCCCCAGCTCTCTTCGCGGCGCGCCTTGTCGCGCGACAGCACGGCTTCGCCGAGGGCGTTCTCGATACGATCGAGGAACACTTCCACCTCGTCGCCGACCTTCAGTTCACTGTCACGGCCGGGGCCGGAAAATTCGCGCAGGGCGACGCGGCCCTCGGTCTTCAGGCCGACGTCGATGACGGCCATGTCCTTTTCAATTGCAACCACCTTGCCCTTGATGACGGAGCTTTCCTGCAGGTTGCCGCCTGCGAAGGACTCGTCGAGCATCGCAGCGAAATCGTCGCGCGACGGGCTATAGGTATCAGCAGAAGTCGAAGCCATTTGTTCTCCAATTGCGGAAGTATGCCGGCCGTTGGGTTCATGGGCGTACCGCACGCGCAGTGTCGGAAGGTCCGCAGAACCTTCGAGCGACCGCTCGCTGCACCGGCTCGACGCCGAAACAGCGGAAGCGGGCCGGCTGAGGCCCGCGCGTTCGATACGTGGAAATCTTGTGTCCGGAGCCTGGATCGTGCCGGTCCCGAAACGAGGGGCCTGACGTATCGACCTCAAAGAGCGGGAGCGGGCACTTCCTCCAATGACGGCTGCGGCTTAACCCCGCGACCGGCCCGCTCGGACGGCCTCGATAATGTCGATGGCGGCCCGGACGCCGCCTTCTATATCCAGTTGGGAGTTATCTAGCAAGTAAGCATCCGGGGCCGGTTTCAAGGGCGCGATCGGCCGGTTCTTGTCGCGTTCGTCGCGCTGGATGATGTCGGCGAGCACGGCGGCCTCGTCGGCCTCCTCGCCCCTCGCCCTGGCCTCCATGGTACGGCGGCGGGCGCGGACCCTGGGGTCGGCGACGACGAAGATCTTCACGTCGGCGTCCGGGCAGATCACGGTTCCAATGTCGCGGCCGTCCAGCACCGCGCCGGGCGGATCGGCGGCGAATTGCCGCTGGAAATTGACCAGGACCTCACGAACTCTCGGGATTGCCGAGACGATCGAGGCACCCTCGCCGGCTTTCTGGGTCTTCAGCGCGGGATTGCCGAACTTTTCGGGATCGAGCTCCAGAGCGGCCTGTACGGCCGCCGCCTCATCGCGGAGATCATGACCTGATTGCATCAGGGCATAGGCCACCGCGCGGTAGATTACGCCGGTATCGAGGTGACGATAGCCGTAATGATGCGCAAGCCGCTTGCCGAGCGTTCCCTTTCCCGAGGCCGCGGGCCCGTCGATGGCGATGATCATGAAAACTCGGCCCCTAGCGAACGCATCATCGGAATGAAATCCGGGAAACTGGTGGCGATGAAGGCGGTGTCGTCGACTGTCACGGGCCGGTCGGCGGCGCAGCCCATCACCAGTGCGGACATCGCGATGCGATGGTCCATGTGGGTGGCGACGGTGCCGCCACCGGGAACATGGCCGCGGCCCTCGACGATCAGATCGTCGCCGGAGATCTCGACCTTCACGCCGTTGACGCGCAGCATCGCGGCGGTGGCCTCCAGCCGATCGGATTCCTTGACGCGCAGCTCGTGCAGGCCGCGCATGATGGTGGTGCCCTCGGCGAATGAGGCCGCCACCGCCAGCACCAGATATTCGTCGATCATCGAGGGCGCGCGCTCCGGCGGCACCTCGACCCCGCGCAGTTTCGAGGCCCGCACCCGCAGTTTCGCCATCGGCTCGCCGGCATCGCCGCGCGCCTCGCTTTCCTCGATCGAGGCGCCCATTTCGCGCAGCGTGGTGAACAGGCCGGTGCGCAGCGGATTGGTCATGACGTCGGACAGGATGACATCGGAGCCCTCGACGACCAGCGCCGCGACCACCGGGAAAGCCGCCGAGGACGGATCGGCGGGCACCACCACGGTGGCGCCGTGCAGCTCGGGCTGGCCCTTGAGCGTGATACGGCGGCCATGCACGCCCTCCCGCGCCGAGGAGATGTCGGCACCGAAATGCTTCAGCATCAGCTCGGTGTGGTCGCGGCTGGCTTCGGTCTCGATGACAGTCGTGGTGCCGGGGGCGGCGAGGCCCGCCAGCAGCACCGCCGACTTGATCTGGGCCGATGCGACCGGGGTGGTGTAGGTGATCGGCAGCGGATCGCGC
Organism: Bradyrhizobium dasycarpum; assembly: GCF_042019905.1. NCBI lineage: Bacteria > Pseudomonadati > Pseudomonadota > Alphaproteobacteria > Hyphomicrobiales > Nitrobacteraceae > Bradyrhizobium > Bradyrhizobium dasycarpum. The sequence goes on along the minus strand of NZ_CP169574.1, from coordinate 5,055,724 downwards.
GCGCCCTGCAGGGTCAGGGGCAGACGACCGCCCTCCCCCGGAGATGACCTTCGCGCCCATCTTTTCCAGGGGATCGAGGATCCGGCGCATCGGGCGGCTGCGCAGCGAGGCGTCGCCGTCGAAGATCGCCGAGATCGGGCAGCCGGCGACGGCGCCCATCACCAGCCGACAGCCGGTGCCGGAATTGCCGAAATCCAGAGTAGCCTTGGGCGTGGCGAAGCCCGCGACGCCCACCCCGTTCACTTTCCAGGTGAAATCGCCGGTACGCTCGACCCTGGCGCCCAGCGCCTGCATGGATTTGGCGGTGTTGAGGACGTCCTCGCCTTCCAGCAGGCCCGAAATCCTGGTCTCGCCGACCGCCAGCGCGCCCAGGATCAGCGCACGGTGAGAGATCGACTTGTCGCCGGGCACCCGTACTTTCCCGGTCAGGGGTCCGCTGGCGCGAGACTGCAGCGGCCTCGGATGGTCGGAATGAGTCAAGATTGTGTCCTTGGATGAGCCCTGAGGGGACTGCGGCGCAGGTACCACATGGTCCGCGCGCCGTCACGGGCATGTCGTTCTCCCGTAATGCGCTATTGACAGCGGGCCGCCAACTAGCCAAGTGAAACACCGCTTTTCAGACATTCCCAGGATTCCTGCCGTGGCCAAGTCCGAACTCGGAACCAAACGTATTTGCCCGACCACGGGCAAAAAGTTCTATGACCTCAACAAGAATCCGGTGATCTCGCCCTATACCGGCGAAGTTGTGCCGATCGCCCCGGTGGCGCCGGCGCGCATGCCCCGCGGCGCCGAAGCCCGGCACGCGGCGGCAGCGGATGCTGCGCCCGAGCCGGCAGAGGTCGAAGAGGTTTCGCTCGAGGAAGCGGACGCCGAGGAGAACACCGGCAAGGTCAAGGCCGTGGTGCCCGAGTCCGAAGACGATATCGAGGTCGACGAGACCCTCGACGACGACGATGACGATGATTCGACCTTCATTGCCGACGAGGAAGAGGGCGATGAGGACGTGACCGACATCATTGGTGATGTCGGAGGTGATGAAGAGACTTGAGATCAGTCCTGATCTGTGAAAAAGGGTGCACCGCGCGAGTCGCCAGGACTCGCCGGTTGGGGTGATCCACCAGATTCACCTCGTTAAGGACTAAGGGGCCATAGCTCAGCTGGGAGAGCGCTTGCATGGCATGCAAGAGGTCGGCGGTTCGATCCCGCCTGGCTCCACCAGCCTTCGCTCGCTTCGCGAGCTTCGGCTCGGCAAGCCAGCTCCGCTCCATCGTAGCGAAGCAAGCGAAGGCTGCCACGCCATAGCCCGAAGGGCGACGGCGGGCTCCAACCGTATTGCTCCTTTCAGCTTCGGCTCGGCAAACCCATCGTTGCGACGACTGCCACGGCATAGCCCGAAGGGCGAAGCCCGGGCTTCAGCAATACAAGACCGGGTGTAAGCTCTCCTCGACAACCGGGGAGCGTGCCGTGAAGTACGTTTACATTCTTGAGAGCCTCGATTCTCTCCATTTTTATGTCGGGATCACCGACGACCTCCGCGCCCGACTGGCAAAGCATAATGCCGGCGAGGTGCCTCACACCTCGAAATATGGGCCCTGGCGGCTCAAAACTTACGTTGCATTCAGCAACGAGAAGCAGGCCGCCGCATTCGAGAAATACTTGAAATCAGCGTCCGGCCGAGCCTTCGCCAAGAAGCGCCTCTAACCCCCTACTCCCCGATCACCGCATTCAGCCGGTCCCGCAGCGCCACGATCTCGTCCTTCATCGCGACCAGTTCCGGCACCGAGCAGTGCGAGGCCGCCAGGATCGACTGTGGCACGCTGCGGGCTTTGTCCTTCAAGGCATGGCCCTGCGCCGTCAGTGCGATCAACACTTGGCGCTCGTCCTCGCTGCAGCGGGTGCGCTTGACGAGATGCGCCGCCTCGAGCCGTTTCAGCAGCGGCGTCAGCGTGCCCGAATCCAGGAACAGCCGCTCGCCGATGTCCTTGACCGGCACGTCGTCGCGCTCCCACAAGACCAGCATCACCAGATATTGCGGATAGGTCAGCCCGAGCCGGTCCAGCAGCGGCTTGTAGACGCGGTTGAAGGCATGCGCGGCCGAATAGACCGCGAAGCAGATCTGGTTGTCGAGCCGCAGCGGCGCGTCCGCTGCCGATGATTTGCGGGGCATGGAGAATCTCCCGGGGTTGGCCCCATTCTGACGCCCCGCGACGGGACATTCAATTGCGAACAATTAAATGTGAGGCTCTGCAATTTCAATTGCGCACAATCAAATTGCTTGCAATAAACATCCCACCCATCGAATCCAGGGAGACGACGATGTCCGTGAACGTGCTCTACAAGACCAGCGCCAAGGCCACCGGCGGCCGCGACGGCCATGCTGCAACCCTCGACGGCGCGCTCGACGTCAAGCTCACCACGCCTAAGGAGCTCGGCGGTGGCGGCGGCGCCGGCAACAATCCCGAGCAGCTGTTCGCGGCCGGCTATGCCGCCTGCTTCATCGGCGCGATGAAGTTCGTGGCCTCGCAAGGCGGCCCGAAGGTTCCGAATGATGCCTCTGTCACCTCAACCGTCGGCATCGGCCCGCGCTCCGAAGGCGGCTTCGGCCTCGATATCGACCTCGCGGTCTCGCTGCCGGGCCTTGCCCGCGCCGAAGCCGAGGCACTGGTCGCGAAGGCCCACCAGGTGTGCCCCTATTCCAACGCCACCCGCGGCAATGTCGACGTTCGCCTGACGGTCGTCTGATCGAACGGCGGATTGGCTGGCCCGGGATCCCCCTCGGGCCGGCCTTTTCCGCCAGAATCCGCATTTGCCACGCCGCGGCATTGACACGCGACGACGCATGCGGCCCTACGCCAGGAGCCATTGCTGCTCCCTGCAAACCTCGCTAGGCCTGTGATCAAACGTCGACACAGGGGAAGCGAAGGCATGAGTTCTGAAGCCGCCACAGGTGCCATGAGCGGACTGCGCGTCATCGATCTCACGCGCGTGCTCGGCGGCCCGTATTGCACCCAGATCCTCGCCGACCACGGCGCCGACGTGATCAAGGTCGAGCCGCCCGCCGGCGACGAGGTGCGTGAATGGGGGCCTCCCTTCCACGAGGAGGACGCGGCCTATTTCGTTGGCATCAACCGCAACAAGCGCTCGATCGGCCTCGACCTCGCCTCCGAGGGCGGCCGCGCCGTGCTGCTCAAGATGCTGGAGACGGCCGACGTCCTGATCGAGAATTTCAAGCCTGGCACGCTGGAGAAATGGGGCATCGGCAACGACGTCCTCAGCGGGAAATTCCCGCGCCTCGTGCATTGCCGGATCTGCGGCTTCGGTGCCGACGGTCCGCGCGGCGGCAATCCGGGCTACGACGCCATCATCCAGGCCATGACCGGCATGATCGCCGCGACCGGCTCGCCCGAGAGCGGGCCGATGCGGATCGGCGTGCCCCTGGTCGACATCACCACCGGGCTCTATGCGGCGATCGGCATCCTGATGGCGCTGTCGGAGCGGCAGCGCTCCGGCAAGGGCCAGTTCCTGGAGACGACGCTGTACGAGACCGGCCTCGCCATCATGCATCCGCACACCGCGAACTATTTCATGCATGGCAAGCCGCCGTCGCTCACCGGCAACGAGCATCCGAACCTCGTGCCTTACGCGATCTTCCCGACCAAGACCGACAACATCTTCATCGGCGTCGGCAATGACGGCACCTTCCGCAAGCTCGCCAAGGAGATCGGCAAGCCCGAGCTCGGCACCGACCCGCGCTTTGCCCGCAACAAGGACCGCATCGCCAACCGCGAGGCGCTGCGCGCCGAGCTCGCCGCCGTGTTCAGCCAGCACGAGGCCGAGCCGCTGTGCAATCGCCTGCTCGCTGCGGGCCTGCCGGCAGGGCCGGTGCAGAAGATCGACCAGGCGCTGACCAACCCGCACACGATCGCGCGCGGCGATATCATCGAGAAGGACTGGTACAAGGGCGTGGCCTCACCGATCCGGCTCGACCGCAGCAAGCCGAGCCTGCGCCGACTGCCGCCGAAATTCAGCCAGCACGCAGCCGAGGTGCTGGGCGAGTTCGGCTACTCCAAGGCCGAGATCGACGCGATGGTCGAGAAGGGCACGGTCTGCGGCCCCGACCGCAAGCGCTAGAAGCACTCCCTCGGTCCAACGAAGAATGCCGCAGTGCGGCGCGGGCACGATAGTGCACCGCGAACGGCGGAAGTTGCCCGCACGTCTCCGCCTATTTTCCGGCTTCCCTTTTCCAGCGCTTGCCGCTTTCGTTTCGCCCGCTTACACAGTCATGTGAACGTCATATGGCGCTGCTAGCGCAAGCGCTTCTTTAGTGACGGGCAAGGGAGGATTCTTGATGGCTCTTCGACATTTTGGTGCGGCTGCCGCATTTGCATTCACGGTCGGCTTGTCGGCTTCGCCGGCGCTGGCTGTGACCGAAATCCAGTGGTGGCACGCGATGACCGGCGCCAACAACGACGTCATCGTCAAGCTCGCCAGCGACTTCAACACCGCGCAGAGCGACTACAAGGTGATCCCGACCTACAAGGGCAACTACGCCGATACGATGAACGCGGGCATCGCGGCGTTCCGCGCCGGCAACGCACCGCACATCATGCAGGTGTTCGAGGTCGGCACCGCCACCATGATGGCCGCGACCGGCGCCGTGAAGCCGGTCTACAAGCTGATGGCCGAGACCGGCGAGAAGTTCGATCCGAAGGCCTATCTGCCCGCAATCACCGGCTATTACTCGACCTCGAAGGGCGAGATGCTGTCCTTCCCCTTCAACTCGTCGTCGACCGTGATGTGGGTCAATCTCGACGAGCTGAAGAAGGCCAATGTCGAGATCCCGAAGACCTGGCCCGAGGTGTTCGCCGCCGCCAAGAAGCTGCACGACAACGGCCATGCGACCTGCGGCTTCTCCAATTCCTGGGTGACCTGGGTCAATCTCGAGCAGCTCTCCGCCTGGCACAACGTGCCGCTCGCCAGCAAGGCCAACGGCCTCGACGGTTTCGACACCGTGCTGCAGTTCAACGGGCCGCTCCAGGTCAAGCACCTCGAGAAGCTGGTCGAGCTCCAGAAGGACAAGACCTACGATTATGCCGGCCGCACCAACACCGGCGAAGGCCGCTTCACGTCGGGCGAATGCCCGCTCTACCTGACCTCGTCGGCCTTCTTTGGCAACGTCAAGGCGCAGGCCAAGTTCGCCTTCACCGCGGTGCCGATGCCCTATTATCCCGACGTGAAGGGCGCGCCGCAGAACTCGATCATCGGCGGCGCCTCGCTCTGGATCATGGGCGGCAAGTCGGCGGACGAATACAAGGGTGTGGCGAAGTTCCTGACTTTCCTCTCCGATACCGATCGCCAGGTCTACATCCACAAATCGTCGGGCTATCTGCCGATCACCAAGGCGGCCTATGAGAAGGCCAAGGCCGAAGGCTTCTACAAGGACCAGCCCTATCCGAGACCCCGCTGCTCGAGCTGACCAACAAGGAGCCGACCGAGAATTCGCGCGGCCTGCGCCTCGGCAACATGGTGCAGCTCCGCGACGTCTGGGCCGAAGAGATCGAGCAGGCGCTGGCCGGCAAGAAGACCGCCAAGCAGGCGCTGGATTCGGCCGTCGAGCGCGGCAACACGATGCTGCGGCAGTTCGAAAAGACCGCCGTGAAGTAAGGCGATCAGCGGCAGGCCGGCGAGCCCGGCCTGCCGCTCCGGGGCATCATGCAAAAGCAAGCCATTTTCCAGTCGAAGCTATTGCCGTACGCGCTGGTTGCGCCGCAGCTCGCGATCGTCCTGATTTTCTTCTATTGGCCGGCCCTGCAGGCCGTGATCCAGTCCTTCCTGCTGCAGGACGCCTTCGGCCTGTCGACCAGCTTCGTCTGGTTCGAGAATTACGTCGAGCTGTTCAGGGATCCCGCCTATTTCGAGGCGATCCTGCGCACCTTCTTCTTCTCGTTCGCCATCGCGGTCTCGTCGCTGTCGTTTGCACTGCTGCTCGCCGTGATGGCGGACAAGCGCTGCGCGGCGTGATGCTCTACCGCACGCTTCTGATCTGGCCCTATGCGGTGGCGCCGCCGGTCGTCGGCGTGCTCTGGATCTTCATGCTGCATCCCTCGCTGGGCGTGATTGCGCGTTACTTGCGCACGATCGGCATCGACTGGAATCCGCTGCTTGACGGCGATCAGGCCGCGCTTCTGATCATCCTCGCCGCCGCCTGGAAGCAGATCTCCTACAATTTCCTGTTCTTCCTCGCCGGCCTGCAGAGCATCCCGCGCAGCGTGCTCGAGGCCGCCGCGATCGACGGCGCCCGCCCGATGCGAAGGTTCTGGACCGTGACGTTCCCGCTGCTGTCGCCGACCATCTTCTTCCTGCTGGTCGTCAACATCGTCTACGCCTTCTTCGACACCTTCGGCATCATCGACACCATGACCCGCGGCGGTCCCGGCAAGTCGACAGAGACACTGGTCTACAAGGTCTATTCCGACGGCCTGCTCGGCGGCAATCTCGGCAGCTCGGCAGCGCAATCGGTGATCCTGATGGTCATGGTCATCGTGCTCACCGGAATCCAGTTCCGCTTCGTCGAACGCAAGGTGACGTACTGATGGTCGAGGAAGAGGGCTTTCGGCGCTACATCGCCCACATCATTCTCTGGATCGGGATCGCGATCGTCGCGTTCCCGGTCTACATCGCCATCATCGCCTCGACGCAGGAGAACGCGGTGATCGCGAACGGGCAGATGTCGCTGCTGCCCGGCGGCCATTTCCTCCAGACCTATTACCAGACCATCTTCGTCGGCACGAGCGGCTCGACCCGCGAGCCGGTCGGCAACATGATGCTGAACTCGCTGGTGATGGCGCTGATGATCGCGGTCGGCAAGATCGCGATCTCGATCATCTCGGCCTATGCGATCGTGTATTTCCGCTTCCCGTTCCGCATGCCGATCTTCTGGCTGATCTTCATCACCCTGATGCTGCCGGTCGAAGTGCGCATCTATCCGACCTACAAGATCGTCGCCGACCTGCACATGCTCGACAGCTATGCAGGCCTCGCGCTGCCGCTGATCGCCTCGGCCACGGCGACGCTGCTGTTCCGCCAATTCTTCATGACCGTGCCGGATGAGCTGCTGGAGGCCTCACGCATCGACGGCGCAGGTCCTTTCCGCTTCTTCTGGGATACGCTGCTGCCGCTGTCGCGCACCAACATGGCGGCGCTGTTCGTCATCCTGTTCATCCTCGGCTGGAATCAATATCTCTGGCCGCTGCTGATCACCACGCGCGACGACATGCAGACCATCCAGATCGGCATCCGCAAGATGATCACCACCACCGACGCGCTGACCGAATGGCCGATCGTGATGGCGACCGCCGTGCTGGCGATGCTGCCGCCGGTGTTCGTCGTCATCGTGATGCAGAAATTGTTCGTGCGCGGTCTGGTCGAGACGGAAAAGTAACAAGTGAGTTTTCATGGCTAACGTCACCCTGCGCAACGTCCGCAAGACCTATCCCGGCGGCTTCGAGGCCATCAAGGGCGTCGACGTCGATGTCGGCGACGGACAGTTCTGCGTGCTGGTCGGCCCTTCCGGCTGCGGCAAGTCGACCTTGCTGCGCATGGTCGCGGGCCTCGAGACCGTCACCGGCGGCGAGATCGACATCGGCGGCCGCATCGTCAACGGAATCGAGCCGGCCGATCGCGACATCGCGATGGTGTTCCAGAACTACGCGCTCTACCCGCATATGAGCGTGTACAACAACATGGCCTACGGCCTGCGCAACCGCGGCATGGCGGAAGCCGAGATCAAGACCCGCGTCGAGCAAGCCGCGCGCGTGCTCGAGCTCACATCGATGCTGGAGCGCAAGCCGCGGCAGCTCTCGGGCGGCCAGCGCCAGCGCGTTGCCATGGGCCGTGCCATCGTGCGCCAGCCGAAGGTGTTCCTGTTCGACGAGCCGCTGTCGAACCTCGACGCCAAGCTGCGTATCGCCATGCGGGTCGAGATCCGCAAATTGCAGCGCCGGCTCAACACCACCTCGATCTACGTCACCCACGACCAGCTCGAGGCGATGACGCTCGCCGACATCCTCGTCGTGATGAACGGCGGCCAGGTCGAGCAGGTCGGCAACCCCCTCGCGATCTACGAGAAGCCGGCGACAACCTTCGTCGCCTCCTTCATCGGCGCACCGCCGATGAACCTGATGTCGACGCGGCCCGAGGAGATCCGCTCGCAGCTCGCCGGCAGCGCGGCGGCCGACGCCGGCATCCTCGGCATCCGCCCGGAAGATTTCGTCATCACCGACCAGACCCCGGCCGGCGGCGTCGCCTTGCCGCTGACCGTGGAAGCGATCGAGCACGTCGGCGCCGAGACCTTCGTCTACGGCCGCCGCGAGCAGGAAGAGCAGCACGTCGCCGCCACCCCCGGCGAGCTGCCGCCCGGCGAGATCATCGTCCGCATTCCCGGAACCGAGGCCCCCGCCATCGGCGCGAAAATCCGGGTCGCGGCGGTGCGCAACAAGCTGCATTTGTTCAGCGGCGACGGCCGCAAGCGGCTCGAAGCCTGAGGGGTTCCGAGGCCCTCCCACTTAAAAGTGCGAAAACAACCCCATGCACAGTAGATGGGGCTTTGTTTTCGTTCGAGAAATTCATTCGCAAAATTCGTCATGGCCGGGCTTCTCCCACCTGCGCGGCCCTAGCCGCTTCGGCGCGGCGAAGGCCGGGCATTCGATGTTGGGCCGGCGAAGCTTCAGCGAAGACGGCAAGCCCGGCCATGACGACCGGACGTACTTCATTCGATGTTGGGCGGAGCCACAGGCCAAGACGCCCATCCACAGCCTCCCGGCTACCTGCTTGAACCAACACGGGAACGTGCCCATATTGCTGATCAAGGGGTGCCACTACGGGCCCCGACACACCAAAGTCGCTTCTGCGAGGACTTTGTAAACTATGTCTCGTGTTCCCACGTTATCCAGTCCGTTCCTTCTGGGCTTCGACGAGATCGAGCGCGTGCTCGACCGCGTCGTCAAAGGCGCCGACGGCTACCCTCCCTACAATATCGAGCGGTGCGACCGATCGGACGGCCAGCCCGAGCGCTTGCGCATCACGCTGGCGGTCGCCGGATTTACGCGCGACCAACTCGATGTAACCATTGAGGAAAACCAGCTCGTGATCCGCGGGCGTCAGCAGGACGACAAGACCCGGCAATACATCCATCGCGGCATCGCCGCGCGCCACTTCCAGCGCACCTTCGTGCTGGCCGAGGGGATGCTGGTGCTGGGTGCGGATCTGAAGAACGGGCTGTTGTCGATCGATCTGGCCCGGCCTGAACCGGAGAGGATCGTTAAGACAATCGCTATCAATGAGCACGAATAATGGAACGAGTAGCGGACTCGACCGCTTAGTGTTCCAGAGGAGTCGAGACCATGAGTGAAGGTCACGTTGCGTTCGAATACGAAGCCAAGAACGTCTCGCCGGAGACGCTGGCAACCCTCGGCGAAGGCCATATCGCCTATGTGAAGCAGATCCGCTCGGAAGACGTGCCGGGCCTGTTTCCCGAAGCGCCGAAAATCGCGCCGGGCCTCAAGCTCTTCGCGCTCCACGCCGCCGACGGCACGCCGATCATGCTGACCGACAGCCGCGAAGCCGCGGTCGCCAACGCCTGGAGCAACGAGCTGCAAGCGGTCAGCGTGCACTGAGCACGCGGACGCGGTCGCGAGCGGCCGACGAGTTCAAATGCGCGGGCATGCCTGAAGGCGGCCCGCGCATTTTTTTTCGCGCGGCAGGTGCTTGCCAAGACGTGATCCGGACAAGTGCGCAGCGGTTCTCCGGAAAGAACATGCGCAAACGACAACCTCAAGCGCGATGACGATCGTCGCGCTTTAGTGGCCTGAGCGATCCGACATCCGGGCACGGATCTCCGGCTTCAGCACCTTGCCGACCTTGGAGCGCGGCAGATCGTTCCAGACTTCGATCTGCTTCGGTGCCTTGACGCTGCCGATCCGCTGCTTGACGAAGCTCGCCAGCGCCGTCGGATCGACGCTTTGCCCGGCGCGGGGCTGCACCACGGCGACGATCCGCTCGCCCCATTTCTCGTCCGGCAGCCCGATCACGGCGCAATCCTGTACCGTCTCATGCGCCCGCAGCGCGTTCTCGACCTCTATCGAGTACACATTGAACCCGCCGGTGATGATCATGTCCTTGGCGCGATCGACGATGTAGAGGTAACCCTCGTCGTCGAGGTAACCGACGTCGCCGGTGTGGTGCCAGCCATGCGCGGAGGCCTCCGCCGTGGCCTTGGAATCCTTGTAATAGCCCTCCATCACCAGCGAACCGCGGACCACGATCTCGCCGCGTGCGCCGGTCGGCAGCAAATTGCCGTCGCCATCCATGATGCCGGCCTGCACCAGCGGGCTTATTCGCCCGGCCGAGGCGAGACGCTCCGTCGCGATCGTGCCGTCGGCACTGTAGTGCTCCTCCGGCGCCATCATCGCGATCATCATGGGCGCCTCGGTTTGACCGAACAACTGCGCCATCGGCCCGATCCGCCGGAGCGCCTCCGCAAGCCGTGCGGCCGAGATCGGCGCCGCGCCGTACCAGAAGCATTGCAGCGACTCGAGGCTTCGCCGAGTCGAGGTTCGGATGATCGAGCAGCATGTATATCACGGTCGGCGGCAGGAAGGTGTGCGTGACGCGATAGCGCTCGATCAAACCGAGAAACTCGGCGATGTCGGGGTGATGCATGATCACGATGCGGCCGCCAAGCGTCATGATCGGAAAACACAGCACGCCGGCTGCATGGGTCAGAGGTGCAAGCGCGAGATAGACCGGACGGCCCTTGAAGGGATAGCCCATCAAGGTCAGCGCCGTCATGGTCTCGATGTTGCGGCCCGACAGCATCACACCCTTCGGCTTGCCGGTGGTGCCGCCGGTACCCGGGATCATCGCGAGATCGTCGATCGTCTCGCGTTGATAAGGCTCATCTGCGAGGCCGGCGAGCCAGTCGTCGAATGATGGCGCAAAAGGCAGTTCGGCGTCGAGGCAGACGAGGGTGCGCAGCTTTGTCAGGCCTGCACGGACCGCCTCGACCATCGGTGCGAAGCTCGAGTGAAACAGCAGCATGCTGCAATCGAACTGATCGAGGATGAGCCGATTTTCGGCGGCTTCGTTGCGAGGGTTGATCGGGCACCAGACCGCCCCCGCACGGGAGATGCCGAACACGCAGGCGAAGGCGACCGGATCATTGCCAGACAGGATCGCGACCTTGTTGCCGGGCGCGATGCCCGATCGGTCGAGCCCCCGCGCGATGCGATAGCTGAGCCGCTGCACCTCGCCATAGCTGAGATCGCGTCCATCCATGGTCAGACACGGCGCATCGACGCCGAGCGAGGCACCTTTGTCGAGATAATCGATGAAGCGCATGTTCGATCTCGCGATGAGACGGGTGGCGCATGGGTGCACCACCCGTGATCGTTTAGTCGTGCACGGTCAGAACCGGCTTGCTGACCAGCCCGAAGCTGCGCAATTGGCCGAGCAGCTCGTGGTGGCCGAACGCCTGGCAGCCGGAGGCAAACCCCACGCGCTTGGGTGGCTGCTGCAACAGGTGCGCCGCGGCATAGGCTTGCAGCAAGCCGGTCTGCTTGTAGTTGCTGTTGCCGTAGATGACGCAGTGCGCGCGCCCCAACGGGCCGGAGGCATGCACCGAGTCCAGCGACTTGTTGACGCGTGGATTCTCGCGCGGCGGCATGGTGTTCATCACGCTGGCGGCGGTCTGCGCCAACGCAGCGTAACGGTCGTCGGGGTTCATGTCCTTGGTCGCCTCCAGTGCGCCGGCGACGATCTGCGGCACGCCCAGCATCAGCGCGCGATTGAACACGCCTCCCAGCACCTTCACGTTGGCCACGCGCGGATCGCGCTTGAACCACACTGGGTGCGAGGTGCCACCCCACGGCAACGCCAGTGCCAACTCGTGCTGGCCGGGGATGGCGAGGTTGTAGAGGCCGGCATCTGGCTGATGCTCGACGTATTTGTTTTGCTCCAGGTAGTAGGCCTTGGCCATCGCGGCGTTGACCAGGATGGTCTGCGTCGATGCGATGGTCGGGCTGCCACCCCAGAACACGGCGATGTCCAGCGTGTCGAGGCCGGGCGTCTCCAGGCACAGCTGCGCGGCAATCTCGCCGGTGGTGTACATCTGGGCGACGCCAGGTGCCAGCAGCAGGCCGGCATTCGCGAACTTCGTGCTCCACTCCTGATCGAGCGTAATCAGCCAATCCTGCTCCCCGGTCGTATCGGTGTAGTGGCACTTGGAAGCGAGGCAGGCTTGCACGACCTCGCTGCCGAATTTGGCGAAGGGGCCGACGGTGTTGAGCACCACCGAGGCGCCCTTGAACAATTCGGTCAGCGCGGCCACGGTGTGGGGCACCGCAACCACCTCGTAGTCCGCGGTCTCGATGCCGGCGACATTCGACTTCATCGCAGCGTCGAGCTTCTCCGCGCTGCGGCCGGCGGCGATGAAGGGAATGTTGTACTCGCGCAAATATTCGCAGACCAGCCGGCCGGTGTAGCCGGAAGCGCCATAGACGATGACGGGCTTCTTCTCGCTCATTGCGATCCTCCGAAATGCTTGTTGTCGGGCTTGTGGTTACATGCCCATGCCGCCGTCGACCGGCAGGCCGACGCCTGTGATGAAGCGTGCCTCGTTCGAGCACAGGAACACCGCCGCATCGCCGATATCCGTCACTTCGGCGAGCCGGCCGAGCGGGGTTGCTCGACCACCGAGCCGACCGCGGCGTTGACGTCGGGCGCGAGCCCGACCTTGACGATGTCGTTTGCGAGCTGCATGCCCATCTCGGTCGGTATCAGGCCCGGATAGATGCAATTGACGCGGACGCCATAGCCGAGCTTGCCGGCTTCCATCGCCGCAACCCGGGTCATGCGGTCCACCGCGGACTTCGTCCCGGAATAGACGGCAATGCTTGGGAAAGCGATCGTTGCCGCAACCGAGGCGATGTTGACGACAGCGCCGCCCTTGCCCGCGGCTCCCCCGGGGCGCATCGCGCGGAATGCGTGCTTCATTCCAAGCACGGTGCCGACGATATTGACGTCGCACATCCGCCGCGCGTCCTCGGCCTTGACCTCGCTGACGAGGGACGTGATCTCGATGCCGGCATTGTTGATCAGAATGTCGTAGCCGCCCAGGGTTGCGACCGTGTTGGCGATAGCCCGCTCCCATTGGGCGTCGTCGGTCACGTCGAGTTGCACGAATCCCGCGGTCACACCTTCCTTCGCGATGGCGGCCGCACTGGCACGACCGGTCTCTTCCAGGATGTCGGCGATCATGATTGAAGCGCCGGCCTGCGCCAACGCCTGGGCGATCGCCGCGCCGATTCCGCGAGCACCTCCGGTGACCAGGGCTTTCCTACCTGCAAGGCTCTTCCCACTCATGCCGCACTCCTCCGTTGCTGGGTGATTTGTCGTTTCGTGCTGCGCCGATCGGCGCGCACCAAGTCGATGGGCGCAGGCCTTGCGGCCGCGCCCAGCGAGGCGTCCCTCCATGATCAAGTCTTGACGACTGTCCAAATTCTTGGAGGGGAACGTCCACCAAAAACTTGACACTTGTCAAGATGAGATTTGACAACTGTCAAAGAAAAGGCTGTGAGGGAATGCAGCGATTCCGCGATCGACGCGGTATAAGTCTTGAGAGAACGGGACCGAGGAAGGGACGAGATGGCGCGGCAGACGACAGGAGCGGCCCGGCGTATAGCCGATGCGGCCGAGGTACTGCGCGACGAGAAGTTCAATGCGCGGCGCATCGAGCTTGCCGAGGCCGCGCTCGATACCCTGGGAGAACTCGGCTTCGCGCGGACGAGCCTGCGTGAGATAGCGCAAAACTCGGCATTCACGCACGGCGTGTTCCACTATTATTTCAGCGACAAGCTGGACCTGATCTGCTGCTGCGTGCGCCATTACAAGGCCAAGTGCGTGACGCGATATGACGAGGTCGTCGCGACGGCAACGAGCCGCGACGAATTGATGGAAGGTTTCCTCGCCAAGCTCGCAGCGACGCTGCAGAACGAAGCCGGCATGCACCGTCTCTGGTACGACCTGCGCTCGCAGGCGATGTTCGAGGCGGCGTTTCGCAAGGATGTCATCGAGATCGACAAGAGCCTGAAGGCGATGATCTGGCGCATTGCCTCCCGCTATGCGGAGTTGGGCGGCAAGCGGCCAGCGTCGTCGCCGGCCGCGCTCTATGCGCTGTTCGATGGTCTATTCCAGAGTGCGCTGCTCAGGCACCTTGCCGGTGACGAGACGGCAATTCCCGAACTGCTCGACGAAGTCAGGCACCTGCTGCCGACGGTCTGCTGAGGCGCACAGGCCGCGGGCATGCCTTCGTGCGAAGCGTGCCGGTTTTCATTTGCGCCTTGGATCGCTGCACGCTCCCGTCATTGCGAGCGCAGCGCCGCAGCGAAGCAATCCAGGATCCTTGCATGGAAGGACTCTCGATTGCTTCGTCGCAACAGCTCCTCGCAATGACGACGTGGAGAGAGCTGCGCTCGCAATGACGGAGCGTCAGGCCGCATTGCTCAACTGCCGTGTCCCGGACGCGCTGCTGCGTGCAACGCTGCTGTGCAGAGCCGGGGCCCAGAAGGCGCGACGAACGATGCGGAGACATGGGCCCCGGCTCTGCAGCGCACCGTCGAAGAGACGCTGCGCTGCGTCCGGGGCACGAGAGCGCGTTGCGACGCTCGCTCTGTTGCGAGTTGATGGTCCACAAATGACGAGAGGGATTACGCCGCGGTCGCCGGCGGCAGGGCCAGCACCGAATAGATCGCCTGGGCATCGCGCGAGGCGCGGAGCTTCTTGGCGATGTCCTGGTCGCGCAGCAGGCGGGCGATGCGCGCGAGCGCCTTGAGGTGATCGGCGCCGGCGCCTTCGGGGGCGAGCAGCAGGAAGACGAGATCGACCGGCTGGCCGTCCATCGCCTCGAAATCGATCGGGCGGTCGAGCCGCGCGAACAGGCCAAAGATCTTTTCGAGCTTGGGCAGCTTGCCGTGCGGGATGGCGACGCCATAGCCGACCGCGGTGGTGCCGAGCTTCTCCCGCTGCAGCAGCACCTCGAACACCGAGCGCTCGTTCTGCCCGGTCAGCTCGGCGGCCCTGGCCGCGAGCTCCTGCAAGGCCTGCTTCTTGCTGTTGACCTTCAATGCCGGGAGAATCGCCTCGGGTGCGACCAGATCGGTAATCGGCATGGAGGCTTTCCGAGGTGAATTAAACCGTCAGGTTCCGATTTGGCCCGCTTGATAGACCAAGCCGGGCCGGCGTCAATAACATGAAGCAGGAGGGGGACTTAGCCCAAGGTGCTGCCAAGTCCAGATGTGGGGGGCTTCTACTCCAACGCAATCCCGGTGCCAACTCCCGCGTGCGGCTTTGCCGCGGTCATTGTTAAGGGCCGGAATCGTACGGACGCCCGCCTCGGCCTAACCGCCCGCTTTGCCGTCCACCTTGGCCCCGGGCGGATCGATCCAGCCGACATTGCCGTCCGCCCGGCGGTAAATGATGTTCACCCGGCCCGAGGAGCCATGCTGGAATACCAGGCAAGGCGCGCCGCTGAGGTCGAGTTCCATGACCGCCTCGCTGACCGAGAGCTGCTTCAGCGAGGTGGTTTGCTCCGCAATGATCACGGGGCTGTAGCCGGTGACTTCCTCTTCGTCCTCTCCGGGCGCCTCGAGCACGTAGGCCGTCGCGTCGAGCGCAGCCATGGCCTCGGAGGCGACATGAGCCTTGCGGGCGGAGCGGTCCTTGAGCCGGTTCTTGTAGCGGCGCAGCCGCTTCTCGATCATCAGCAGCGCCTGGTCGGCGCTGGCATAGGCATCCGGCGCGTTCGAATCGGCTTCCAGCGTGATGCCCGAATCGAGGTGCAGGGCGCAATCGGTGCGGAAGCCGAAGCCGTCCTTGCTGAGCGTGATGTGGCCGGAATAATTGCCGTCGAAATATTTGCGCAGCACCTCGTCGGTGCGATCGGCAACGCGGCCGCGCAGGGCCTCCCCGACGCTGATGCTCTTGCCCGAAATCCGAAGGGTCATGGATGCCTCGCTTGGTTTGCTCCTCGGCTGCGACGACGTCATCGCAGCCGAAGTCGTTCCCTGCGCATGATCTCCCCACGAACACTTTCCGCGTTGGTGGGGAGAGGAGACCGCCGTGCACTCTTGCGGATCATGCGCGTGCCTGGATCGGTTGCAAAGGGGAGCCGAGAGTAGCGCGATTTCGCGCCAGCGCAATCAGGCCGGTTCGGGGTTGCGCGAGCGATCGGACAAGGCGGTGGAGAGGACGTTACCAAGGGCGCTCTGCTTGTCGCGGCGGCGTTGCACCGAGGAAGGGATGCGCATGGCTTCGCGGTATTTCGCGACCGTGCGGCGGGCAATATCAATGCCCGAGGCGCGCAAGCGTTCCACGATGGTGTCGTCCGACAGGATCGCGCTGGGATCTTCCGCATCGATCAGCTGCTTGATGTGATGGCGCACGGCTTCGGCGGAATGCGCCTCGCCGCCGTCGGCCGAGGCGATCGAGGCCGTGAAGAAATATTTCAGCTCGAACGTGCCGCGATTGGTCGCCATGTACTTGTTGGCGGTGACGCGCGACACCGTGGATTCGTGCATCTGGATGGCGTCGGCCACGGCCTTCAGGTTCAGCGGCCGCAGATGCGCGACGCCGTGGGTGAAGAAGCCGTCCTGCTGGCGCACGATCTCGGTCGCGACTTTCAGGATGGTGCGGGCGCGCTGGTCGAGTGCGCGCACCAGCCAGGTCGCGTTCTGCAGCGCGTCGGTGAAATAGGACTTGTCGCCATCCTTGCCGATCTTCTTCGACAGCTCGGAATAATAGGTCTGGTTGACCAGCACGCGCGGCAAGGTGTCGCTGTTGAGCTCGACATGCCAGCCGCCGTCGGGACCCGGGCGGACATAGACGTCGGGCACCATGGTCTGCATGCGCGCCGAGCCGAACTTCATGCCGGGCTTGGGATTGAGGCGGCGGATCTCGCCGATCATGTCGGCGATGTCCTCGTCGTCGACGCCGCAGATCTTGCGCAGGGCCACGATGTCGCGCTTGGCGAGCAGATCGAGATGCTCGACGAGAGCCTGCATCGCGGGATCGTAGCGGTCGAGCTCGCGCAGCTTGGATCGCGAGGCATTCGCTTAAGCTACGCGCGCAGATGCCGGGGGGATCGAATTTCTGCAGCACGGCGAGGACGCCCTCGACGTCGGCTTGCGATGCGCCAAGCCGCTCGGCGGCCTGGCCGAGATCGGGCGGCAGATAGCCGGCCTCGTCGACGAGGTCGATCAGGTACTGGCCGATCATGCGCTGCGCCGGCGCGGTGAAGGCCACCGAGAGCTGCTCGGCGAGATGGTCCGAGAGCGTCATCTCCGCGGCCACGAAGGCCTCGAGATTGTAATCCTCATCGCGCCGGAGGCGCCGCCGCCCCATTCGGTGTATGTGGTCGGCGCGGCGTCCTGGGCGTTGCGGGCGGCCGCCTCGGCCGGCTCCTCCGAGAAGACGTTGTCCAGGCCCGTGTCCAGGGTCTGCTCGATCTCGGCGCGGGTGCCGAGATCCTTGCTCATCCATTCGTCCTGGCCCGGCTCGAAGCCGTCCGCGCTGCCGCCAAAGCCGTCGTCACCGAGACCGTCGCCCTGGCCCTCTCCCTGGCCGCCGGCCTCCTCGCCCGCGCCGTACTGGCCGGCATCAGTGGCGGTCTCGCCGGCGGGGGCCTCGTCATTGGCCCGTTCCAGCAGCGGGTTCCGCTCGAGTTCCTCTTCCACGAAGGTGGTGAGATCGAGATTGGACAATTGCAGCAGCTTGATCGCCTGCATCAGCTGCGGCGTCATCACCAGCGACTGCGATTGCCGGAACTCTAATCTCTGCGTGAGGGCCATGAAGCAAGAACCGTTCCCAAAAATTGGTCCGATTTTTGCTTATCTTAGTCCGGGCCCGATGTACATGTCTTGACGAAACGCAAAAACGGGCTAGAGGCGGAATTCCTCGCCAAGGTAAAGGCGGCGCACGTCCGGGTCGGCGACGATCTCCTCCGGGCTCCCCTCAGTCAGGATCTCCCCGGCATAGACGATATAGGCGCGATCGGTGAGGCCGAGCGTCTCGCGCACATTGTGGTCGGTGATGAGCACGCCGATGCCGCGATTGGTGAGATGGCGGACGAGGTCCTGGATGTCGCCGACCGCGATCGGGTCGATGCCGGCGAAGGGCTCGTCGAGCAGCATGTAGTTCGGCCGCGTCGCCAGCGCACGCGCGATCTCGACGCGGCGGCGCTCGCCGCCCGACAGCGCGATCGACGGCGATTTGCGCAGCCGCGTGATGTTGAATTCGTCGAGCAGGGAATCGAGCTGCTGCTCGCGTTTCTTGCGCGAGGGCTCGACCACTTCGAGCACGGCGCGAATGTTCTGCTCGACGGTGAGACCGCGAAAGATCGAGGCTTCCTGCGGCAGATAGCCGATGCCGAGCCGCGCGCGCTGATACATCGGCAGTTTCGTGACGTCGTGGCCGTCGAGCTCGATCGCGCCGCGATCGGCCTTGATCAGGCCGGTGATCATGTAGAACACGGTGGTCTTGCCGGCGCCGTTCGGGCCGAGCAGGCCGACCGCTTCGCCGCGGCGCACATAGATGCTGACGCCGCGCACCACCTGCCGGCTGCCGAAGGCCTTTTCCACGCTATGCACAGCCAGGAAGCCCGGCCGCTTCAGAAGCTGCGGCCCGCCGTCGCCATTGGCCTTGCCGGCGGCCCTGACGGGGTGAACCGGCTGCGGACGCGGCTCGGGTTGATAATCGCGCTGGTATTCGCCCTGATAGTCGCCTTGGAACTGGCCGGGCGCATGCATCGCCTGGTCACGGGCGATAGGCGGCGCATCGCGGATCGGGCTGGTCACGAGCCCGCCGACGCTGTCACCGAGTGCGGTGATGTCCTGACGGGCAAATCCTGGCCGGCCGCGCTTGGCGGGGCGCCGACGGAACATGCTGAAGAGATCGACCATCCCCGCCTTCCAGCCTTTCGCGACGATCCTGCGCGGAACTCGCGCGATCTGCCGCAGCGGCCTTCGATTCGCCGATGCAGCATGAGTGAAGGGATGTCTCATGCCCAGTGAAACACGCCCGAAAAGCGGTGGACGCCGCTTCGAAGCCTTGTGCGCTAGATACAGTCTCGCCGGCCAAGCTTCAACCTCGGTTCGGTCGTCCCCGAACCAAGCCGTTGAATTATTTCGGTTTACTTGCACCGGGCAATTGCAGAGGCGGCGCCCCGCCGGGCTTGCCCCCCGGGCCGCAATCGCTGCCGCCGCCCTGCGGCAGCAGGGCCTGAACCCGGCCATTGTCGGATTCCACCCGCGACACGCCTGTCGTCATGTCGACCATCAAACGGTCGCCGCGCAGCACGTTCTTGCACTGCGTCAGGACCACCTGACCGGAGCCACCGAGCATGGTGATGAGATTGGTCCTGGTGTCGAACACGGCGGTATCGCCGGTGACCACCTGGTCCTTCTGGGTGACCACGACATTGCCGCGCGCCTCCAGCCGCTTGATCGAGGAGCTGCCGCCCGGGCCCGGCTGCGCCGACTGCATCGGCGCGGATTTGGCGCCTTTTTGCGGGTGCGGGCTGCGGCGTGGCGGGCTTGTCGCCGCCGGATTCGTAGAACACCACCAGCGTCTTCGAGGTCATGGTGGTGTCGCCCTGGACGACCTTGACGTTGCCGGCGAAGGTCGCCTCCTTCTTCTTGTCGCGCATCTCGAGCGAGGCGGCCTCGATCTGGATCGGCTGGTCGCGGTTCTGCGAAAAGCCCTGCATCGCGTTGGGCACGCCCTGCATCGCGCTCTGCGCGATGGCCGCGCTGCCCGCGAGCAGCGCGATGCCGGCTGCAAGCGCAGCCGCGCCGATGATGGCGCACCGCGTGTGGTCGCTGCGCGAGAAGATCCTGGTCATGAAAATCATCTTGAGTTGGCAGACTTGTTCTGAGGCGTACGTGTCTTTGCCGGCGGCGCAGGCTCGACCGGTGCAGGCTGTGCGGCGGCAGGCTCGTCCAGCTTGTCCAGATGCATCACCACATTGCCTTCGAAGCGGATGACGTCGCCGCCTTCCGTAATTCGCAAGCGATCGGCGCTCAGCGTGCCGTTGGTCAGCTTGACGTCGACACGCTCGTCCGAGGAGACCGTGCCCTTGTTCATGTCGACGAAGGCCGAGTTCAGCCGCGCCTCATAGCCGGTGGAGGTGCGCAGGAAGATGTCCTTGTGCAGGTCGAGCTGCTGCTGCTTGTTGTCGAAGCGGCCGGTGCGGGCATCGAGGAACAGGGTGGATTGATCCTCCATCAGCACTTTCGCGCGCAGGTCGTTGAGATCGACATGGTCGGGATCGGTGATGTCCTGCGTCGCGGTCTTGGCCCAGAGCTCGTAGGGCCGCCGATCCGGCGTGAAGCCGGACAGATGCGGCGATTCCATCGTGATCTTGGTGCCCGACACCACCATGTTTTCGACCGTGAGCGGCAGTTCCGGAATCCTGAACTTGTTGAAGAACGCGATGTAGATGATCACGGCCATGGCCACGACCACGGTCGCGGGGACCCCAACCCGCAGAATCCGCACCAGACGGCTGTGGCGCGCCGCGCTGGCAAACTTCGCCGCGAGCGCGGCGTCGTAGGTGGGATTGTGGGCCGAATTCACCTGAGCTCCTGAGGTGTCGCTCGCCAAGCCGGGTCGAGGGCCCCCCATTGTACCCGTCGCCGCCGCAAGATGCAGCCTTGGACATAGACCTTGGACGCAAACCTTGAACGTGAACCTGGACGTATCGGGCTTGGACAGGCCGCAGGAAAGTGTCCGAAACGGGGCGCAGGTCCCAGTCTACCCGGCGCCGGCGGGCTCAGGAATGCGCGAAAATGTCCTCTTCCGCCCAGCCCTGGAGGTCGAGCAGGGCCCGGGTCGGCAGGAAGTCGAAACAGGACTTGGCCAGCTGAGCGCGGCCTTCCCGGACCAGCATGGCATCCAGCCGCTCGCGCAAGCCATGCAGGTGCAGCACGTCGGAGGCGGCGTAGGCGAGCTGCGGCTCGGTCAGGCTGTCCGAACCCCAGTCGCTGGATTGCTGCTGCTTGGAGAGGTCGACATTGAGCACCTCGCGCACGAGGTCCTTCAGGCCATGGCGGTCGGTGTAGGTCCGGGTCAGGCGCGAGGCGATCTTGGTGCAATAGATCGGCCCGGTCATGACGCCGAAGGTCTGGTACAGCACCGCGACATCGAACCGTGCGAAGTGGAAGATCTTGGTGATGGCGGGATTGGCCAGCAGCGCCTTCAGGTTCGGCGCATCGGTGTGCCCCTTGGGGATCTGCACCACGTCGGCGCTGCCGTCGCCCGGGGAGAGCTGCACCACGCAGAGCCGGTCGCGGTGCGGGTTCAGCCCCATGGTCTCGGTGTCGATCGCCACCGCATCGGTGTAGCGCGTGAGGTCGGGCAGGTCGCCGCGGTGCAGGCGTACGGTCATGGCGTTTCAAAACCCCGGGTCGAATCGGTTGCGTCGGCACAATAGCGAATTCGGATGGCCCGCGTGTAGCCATTGCCGGCGGACCGCGCAAGCACCGGGCAAGCTCTCACTGCGCCTTGTTCTGCGCAGGTCGGGCCGGCCTCACGGGCGTCACCTGGGCTTGCGGCAGCGCCGATGCGGCTTCGGGCGTGGCGATCGCGATCGCGAACAGGCGCCATTGCCCGGCCACGACCTGAAACGTCAGATCGAACTGGATCTGCTGCGGCCGGGTCGGAATGTAACCTGCAAGGCGCAGCATTCCGCGCTGATCGAGCGAGGGCGCATCGCTGAACTGAGGCGCCAGCAATGCCGCCGCATAGAGATCGAAATTGCGGCGCCGCAGGTCGAGAAAATTCAATGCGAGATCTGCGGCGGTGTTGCGCGCCTGGAAGTCGGGCGCCGCGAGATCGCGCAGCACCGTGTAATTGCCCGTGCGGTTGGCATCGTTGAGCGTGAGCAGCGTCGAGCGGATCAGATAGAGTGCCTTCTCCAGCGTGACAGGCAGCGAGGACTGCGCCGGGGCCGACTCAGGCGTCCTCTGCTGGGCCATGGCCCAGTCGCTGCCGCAGCACAGCAGCAGCAGCGCCAGGGCAATCGCGGCGCGCGCATTCAATCGCATGGAACGTCCCTGTGCGTGCAACGGCTCTGCTGCATTCACCAGCCGACGCGCATGCCGACGCGGCCGCCCAAGCCGCCGCCATTGGTGCCGTAGGTCAGGCCGCCACTGGCCTGCACGTGCTCGCTGACGCGCAGCGCCGCACTCATGGAGAGCGCATTGGTGTTCTGAAACGTACCCCAGTTCATGCTCATCGCGATCTTCTCGGACGGCATCAGCCAGGGCGAGCCGGACAGCGCAAAGGCCATCGCGACGCCGTTGACCGCCTTGCCGGTCCTGCCGTCGAGGTCGTTGAGGCGGGCATTGATGCCTGCGAGCTGGCTGTTGATGCCAGCGATATCCGCGGGGGTCGCAAACCCGAGCGCGCTGAGCGAGGTGGATGCGAGATTGCCGGCAGAGTCCGTGGTGACGAGCTGCACCGGTCCGGACTGCGCGGCCGTGCTCGCGGCCGAGGTGACGCCCGTCATCGTGTAGGTATTGCTCGCCGTGCCGTAAACCTGCTGGTTCGCGCGCGTCGCGGAGGCGCCGTTGCCGATCGCGGTGGAGTTGGCGAAAGTTGCCGATGCACCATTGCCGAAGGCCGACGAATTCGCGCCGGTGGCGGTGGCGCCGTTGCCCATTGCGGTGTTCGCAACACCGTTACCACTCGCATTGGCGCCGTTTCCGACTGCGATGTTGAAGCTGCCGGTCCCGCTGGCATTGGATTGCGTGCCGTTCGCGATATTCGCCGAATTGGCGCCGTTGGCATTCGCCAGATAGCCGGCCGCCGCGTTGGAGCTGTTGGCGCCAAATGCATTGGCGGCGTTTCCGGTGGCGACGTTGTAGCTTCCGGACCCGCTCGCGTTGGTATTCACGCCGGTCGCGATATTGAAGCTGTTGTCGCCGGTCGCGTTGGAGTTTGGGCCGGTCGCGATGTTAGCGCTGCCGTTGCCGTAGGCGTTGGCGTTGGTCCCCGTCGCGGTGTTGGAGCTGGCGTCGCCGTAAGCCCTGGCGACAAACCCGCTCGCGAGATTTCTGCTGTTGTTGCCGGAGGCATTAGAACTGCGCCCGGTCGCGACGTTCCTGCTGTTGTCACCGTTGGCCAGGGCGGTGAGCCCGGACGCGAGATTACCGCTGTTGTTGCCGCTGGCGTTGGCCCCGGCGCCGGTCGCGATATTGTTGCTGTTGTCGCCGCTGGCCTGCGCGTTGTTTCCGGACGCCATGTTTTTGCTGGTGTCACCGCTGGCGATGGCTCCCGCTCCGGTCGCGCTGTTGAAGCTGTTGTTGCCGCTGGCGTTGGCATTGTTTCCGGTCGCCATATTGGAGCTGCTGTGGCCGCTGGCGTTGGCGGAACCGACGGCAATATTGCTGCTGGCATTTCCGTCAGCGTAAGCGCCGCTCCCGATCGCGGAATTGTTGCTGCCCGCACCCGGAGCGGAGGCGGAGGGCCCGCAGGCAAAATTGCTCGCTGAGCCGGCGGCCGAGGCGCCTTGCTCGGACGCGGCACCATCTACGCAGATGAACTGGGCCCGGGCTTGCGGCGCTCCGGCGCAGGCCGCGATCACGGCAAGCAGCGCCGTTGCGAGACAAGCGGTGACTGGCGCTCGCGGTGAAATCGTCATGTCAGGTCCCCATCCCGGTCTTGCAAACCCGCAACCGGCAGGACGAGGAAGAATGAAGACCGTCACTTCCAGCCCCAAGCCGCCGCCAAACGCGATTGACGTTTGGCAACTCTCAAAGCATGCGGCCCGTGGTCTTGGGAAGACGCGCGATGCACCAAAGCCTGCGCGGCCTATCGTCCTCCCATGTTCATGGGGGGCCCCGGTGTCCCGGCTTCTCAGTCCGTGCACGCGTTTCGCGAAAAGCCGGACGGTTTGCCGAAGGCTCGGCTGTTGCATGGAACCCACAATGGCGCACGAACTGCCCGTTTCGGCGCAGCCTAGGGCGCGCGCCCGTGGAAATCCGGCGGGCTCTCCCCATCTGCCAGTTTCCCTCCCCGCCGCCCCACGAATCGAGATCCATGACCGATCAGAGGCTCGCCGCGCCGATCGACGATCCATCAGAGCGCCAGCGCGGCTTTTCGCGCTATCAGGCGTTTCTCATCGCGCTGCTCGCGTTCACGCAGTTCACCATCATCCTCGACTTCATCATCATGTCGCCGCTCGGCGCCATCCTGATGCCCGCGCTCGACATCACGGCCGCCCAGTTCGGCGTTGCGGTGTCGGCCTACGCGTTCAGTGCCGGCATCTCGGGGGTGCTGGCCGCCGGCTTTGCCGATCGTTTCGATCGCAAGCGCCTGCTGTTGTTCTTCTATGTCGGCTTCACGCTCGGCACTGCGCTGTGCGCCGCTGCGCCGAACTTCCATGTGCTGCTGCTCGGCCGGATCGTGACCGGATTGTTCGGCGGCGTGATCGGCGCGGTGGTGCTCGCCATCATCACCGATCTGTTCCCGCTGCATATCCGCGGCCGCGCGATGGGACTCATCCAGACCGCTTTCGCGGCGAGCCAGGTGCTCGGCATTCCCGCCGGGCTGTTTCTCGCCAATCGCTGGAGCTGGCATGTCTGCTTCATCGCGATCGTCGTGGTGTCGATCGCGGCCATCGCCGTCATCGCCTTCGCCATGAGGCCGGTCGATGCGCATCTGAAGCTGAAGCAGGACCGAAACCCGTTCCACCATCTGGTCGCGACGCTCGCGCAGCCACGCTATACGCTGGCCTTCGCGGTCACGACGCTGCTGGCGACCGGCGGATACATGCTGATGCCGTTCTCCAGCGCCTTCACCGTGAACAATCTCGGCATCGACATCGCGCATCTGCCGACGATCTATCTCGTCTCCGGCCTGTTCAGCATCGTCACGGGGCCGCTGGTCGGCCGCGCCAGCGACGCGTTCGGCAAGTATCCGACCTTCGTGTTCGGCAGCGCGGTGTCGGTGATCATGGTGCTGATCTACACCCATCTCGGCCACGTCACGCTCACGACCGCGATCCTCGTCAACGTGCTGATGTTCGTCGGCATCTTCTCGCGCATGATCCCGTCGCAGGCGCTGATGTCGGCGATCCCCGATCCCGACCAGCGCGGCTCGTTCAGCGCCATCAGCGCCTCGCTGCAGCAGCTCTCCGGCGGCCTCGGCTCGGTGCTCGCCGGCGCGATCATCGCGCAAGGCGCGGACGGCGCGCTGCTGCATTTCGACCGGATCGGCTACGTCGTCGTCGCCACGACGCTCATAGCGCTGGTGATGATGTATTTTGTGCAGAAGGCGGTGGCGGAGCGGGCGGGGAAGCGGGTGGTGTGAGGGGAGAGAGGAGCCGCCGTCCGAATTCGTTTTCCGCGCGGTGGAAGTCACCTGCTTTGTGGCGGACACAGTGCCGCACGTCACGTAGCCACGTTCTTCGCTAGTTTCATCCGATCGGTCCTCGCGACTCGACAAGAAACAACACGACCAAGGGCAGGAAATGGGAAAGCTGACACGACGAACATTCGTGATGAGTTCGGCCGTCGCGTTGTGCGCGCCGGCTGTAAGGACCGAGGCGCAATCCGCGTGGCCGTCCAAATCGATCAGGATCATCGTGCCCTATCCACCGGGCGGCCAGACCGACGGCATCGCACGCGCGTTCGGCGACTTCCTGGCGCGGCAGGTGGGCAAGCCGGTCATCGTCGAAAACAAGGGCGGCGCCGGCGGCGTCATCGGCGTGACAGAAGCGAAACGCGCCGATCCGGACGGCACCACCATTCTGTGCACGATCT
This sequence comes from Bradyrhizobium dasycarpum, assembly GCF_042019905.1. Lineage (NCBI taxonomy): Bacteria > Pseudomonadati > Pseudomonadota > Alphaproteobacteria > Hyphomicrobiales > Nitrobacteraceae > Bradyrhizobium > Bradyrhizobium dasycarpum. The sequence goes on along the minus strand of NZ_CP169574.1, from coordinate 5,029,850 downwards.
CGTCGTCGCTGATCCAGAACCGCGTCACGGTAAGAGACCTGCCCTACGATCCCGAAAAGGATTTTACCTATCTGACGATGGTCATCGGCGCTGGCGGTCCGGTCGTGGCGGCGAAGAAGACCGGCGCGACCAACCTGCGCGAGTTCATCGAATACTGCAAAAAGGTCGGCAGCGTGAACTGGGGATCCTACGGCGTGGGCTCGACGCCGCACGTCCTGATCGAGACGATCGCCAAGCAATACGGCATCAAGGTTCAGGTCATCCAGTATCGCGGCGAGGCGCCGATGTGGAATGACGTCGCCGGACAGACGCTTGATGGCGCCGCCGGAAGCTATGCCGCAGCCGCGCCCGTCATCCAGGCCGGCACCGGCAACCTGATCGGCGTGGTCGGCACCCGCCTGCCGCCCCATCCGGACACGCCGACCATGACCGAGCAAGGCGCCGTCGGCGACTTCTACAGTCTGCGCCCTTTCACCACGTTTGCGGTGCCGTCCGGCACGCCGCGGGATATCGTCGATCGGCTCTCGCCGCTGCTGATCCAGGCCGGAACCGACCCGAAAGTTCAGCAGATGCTGAACAACTTCATCCTGTCATCGCCGGCCGACTTCGAAATGACGAATCGGATCTTCAAGCGCGACAGCGAAGTGATGCTCCGCATCCTGAGCGATCTCGGCGTCAAGCCGTCGGAGTAGCTGCGTCGCGGACTAGCAGCCCAGCGCGCTTCCTGCTCCTCGTGGCTCTCCATATTCCGCGCCCAGCCGACATCGAGCGGATCATGGCGACACTCGGGGCGTCTGCCGGCGTGTCAAATGCACGGTCGTCGTTGCGGAGCCGCCCAGATGGCTTCCAGATATTTCGTGCAGAAAGCGGTGGCGGAGCGGACGGGGAAGCAGGTGGTGTGAGGGGCGGCTCCTGCTCTACATGGGTGAACCCACGCCGGGCCTTCGGTGACCAAGGTTGCATCGATGCGCCGAACGGAGATCTCCAGTGAAATTCAAACTTGCAGCCGCGATGCTCGCCGCAAGCCTCCCGCTCGCATCGATGGCTTTCGCCCAAGGCACGCCGCCGGCCGACCTTGCAGTGATCGATGCCTGCCTGAAGACCGCGGAGAAAATCGGCGGTTTTGGCGGCGCATGCGTCGGGCTCGTCGCCGACCCCTGCATCAAGGCGGCAGACGGCGCAAATGACGACGTCGCCAAATGGAAAGCCTGCGCGGCGCGCGAACTCGCGGTTTGGACGCAGAAGACCAGTGAGGCGCTCAAGAAGGTGAAGGCCGGCGGGTTCACCGACGTGATCAAGGCCGCCGAGGAATCTCAGAAAACTTTCGCCGCCTCGCGTGATCGCTTCTGCGCGGCCTTCGATAAAGTCGATCCCGGCATGTACAAGGGCGGCGCGAGCTACTGCCGCCTGCGCGAGACCGCGAACCACGCGCTGAGCCTGATCAAGCTCGGCGCTGCAGTGAGCGAGCACTGAGACCTCTTAGCCGCTGGTCGTCATCGGCTTTGCCGGCCTTTTGCCCCATCGCGACGAGGGCTTCGGCCGCGAGCGCGGTGGACGTCGTTCATGGATGACCGGGCAACGGCTGTCGGCGCGTAGCGCTTGCCGAGCGATCGACCAAGCCAGCCGCCCCCAGCTCGCCTGCGATCTGGGTCGGGCCGACGAGCGATGGAGGCGATTCGGTACACATGAGCGCTGTGTCCCGGTTTTGGCACCGGTCAGCGGCTCAAATCCCATGCAAATGAGCGATTTCAAGCGCTTGAACAGGATGTGGTGCCCAGGAAAGGACTCGAACCTTCACGGCCGTTAAGCCACTGGCACCTGAAGCCAGCGCGTCTACCAATTCCACCACCTGGGCATGCCGTTTGGGGCACGGAGGCGGTTACTACGGTTCGGTGACGCCGTTGTCAATTCATGCTTGAAGACCGGTTCGGGATGCCGATTGCGCATCGCAAACCGGCCCGATACAAGCCTGACAAGACGCACTCTTTTCCGCAGGAATGGCTCCCATGGCATCGAATCTGGACACGCTGGTCACGGTTTTCGGCGGTTCGGGATTTTTGGGCCGGAATGTCGTCCGTGCCCTGTGCAAGCGCGATTACCGGGTCCGGGTCGCGGTGCGGCGGCCGGAACTGGCCGGATACCTCCAGCCCTCCGGCCGGGTCGGGCAGGTCCACACCGTGCAGGCGAATCTGCGTTATCCGGCCTCGGTCGAGGCGGCGCTGCGCGATTCGCACGTCGTGATCAATCTGGTCGGCATCCTCGCCGAGGGCGGCGAGCAGACCTTCGACGCCGTGCAGGCCAGGGGCGCCGAAACGGTCGCCAAGGCGGCGGCCGCGGCCGGCGCCGGCCTGGTGCATGTCTCCGCCATCGGAGCCGATGCCGAATCGCCCTCGCACTATGCCAGGGCCAAGGCGGCCGGCGAGGCGGCGGTCCTGGCCGCGGTGCCCTCGGCGACGATCTTCCGCCCCTCGGTGATGTTCGGCCCCGAGGACCAGTTCACCAACCGCTTCGCCGCGCTGGCGCGGATGTCGCCCGTGCTGCCGCTGATCGGCGGCGAGACCAGGATGCAGCCGGTCTATGTCGGCGACGTCGCCACCGCGATCGCCGACGCCGTCGACGGCAAGGCCAAGGCGGGCGCGACTTACGAGCTCGGCGGGCCTGAGGTGCTGACCATGCGCGAGATCATCGAAATCATCCTCGAGATCACCGACCGCGAGCGGATGCTGGTGCCGCTGCCGTTCGGCCTCGCCCGCTTCAAGGCCGCCTTCCTGCAATTCGCGCCGGGCGCGTTCAAGCTGACCCCGGACCAGGTCACGCTGCTCGAGCGCGACAACGTCGTGTCGGAGGCGGCCAAGGCCGCCGGCCTGACGCTGGAAGGGCTCGGCATCGCCGCCGATTCGCTGGAAGCGATCGCCCCGCAATATCTCTGGCGCTTCCGCGCAGCCGGGCAATTCCAGCGCAAGAGCGCTTGAGAATCACGAGATGCCGTTTGCCGCTGCCATCGACGACGCCGTCGTCTCGACCACGTAGCCCGGATGGAGCGGAGCGCAATCCGGGAATCGTGCCGCCGGCGCTAGCGGCGCCGGATTACGCTTGCGCTCCATCCGGGCTACGGACCGTCGAACCTACTGCCCGAGCGCCAGCGCGATCAGGCCGAGTGTGCCGACGATGACACGCCACCAGGCGAACAGCACGAAGCCGTGGCGGGTGACGTAGGTCAAGAACGTCTTCACCACGATGATGGCGGTGATGAAGGACACCACGAAGCCGATCGCGACGATGCCCATATGGTCCATCGTCATCTCGGCGCGGCTCTTGTAGAAGTCGTAGGCGAACGCCCCGATCATGGTGGGGATGGCGAGGAAGAACGAGAACTCCGCCGCCGCGCGCTTGTCGGCTCCGAGCAGCATCGCAGCAACGATGCTGGCGCCGGAGCGCGATACGCCGGGAATCATCGCCACGCACTGCGCCATGCCGATATAGAGATACATCAAGAGCGGAAACCTGGTGGCGTCGTGCTCGCGCGGCTTCAGCTCGAGCTTGTCGATCCAGAGCAGAATGGCGCCGCCGACGATCAGCGTGAAGCAGATGACCCAGGGATTGAACAGCAAGGCCTTGATGTACTTGCCGGCGACGAGGCCGACGATCACGGCCGGCAGAAACGCCACCAGCACGCCGATCGCGAAGCGGCGCGCATAGGCATCGCCCGTGAACAGGCCGATCACGACGTCCCAGAGCTTCCTGAAGTAGAGCCCGACGATCGCGAGGATCGCGCCGAGCTGGATCAGAACCGTAAACGAATCCCAGAACGCACCTTCGCCGAGATGGAAGAAGCGCTCAGCGAGCAGCAAATGGCCGGTCGAGGATACGGGAAGGAACTCGGTCACACCCTCGATGATGCCGAGGATCACTGCCCGTATTGCGTCTGACATATTTACGGTCCATTTCGGCTTGAAAAGCGGGGCTCTTCTCGCCTATTCGCCCCCACGCCGCAATCGCAAAATGCGACATCACGCCCTTGCCTCGCGGTTCTGAAGGACTAGTGTGGCGCCGCACAAACATTGATGGATTCTTAAGCACCATCAAATAGTCAAAGGCTTCATGTTTACGCTGTTTCATCATCCGTTCTGTCCGCATTCGCGCTTCATCCGCCTGATCGCGGGCGAATACGGGCTCGACCTCAAGCTGGTCGAAGAACGCAGCTGGGAACGGCGCGAGGCATTTCTGCTGCTCAACGCCGCCGGCACCACGCCCGTCCTGGTGGACGACGAGCACCCACCCGTGCCGGGCGCGGCGATCATCGCCGAATATGTCGACGAGGCCTATGGCGCCGAGATGGGCGCGAAGCGCCTGATGCCGGAGGCGATTTCCGAGCGCGTCGAGGTGCGCCGGTTGATGGCCTGGTTCAACGAGAAGTTCTTCGAGGAGGTCTCCCATCCCCTCGTCACCGAGCGCATCTACAAGCGCTTCATGAGCGAGGAGAACGGCGGCGGGCCGCCCTCGGCCGACGTGATGCGCGCTGCCAAGGCCAATGTGCGCTATCATCTGGCCTATATCGGCTGGCTGGCGCAGACGCGTAATTTCCTCGCCGGCGACCGGCTCACCTACGCGGACCTCGCCGCCGCGGCGCATCTCTCGGCGATCGACTATCTGGGCGACGTGCCATGGAGCGAGGACGACGCAGCAAAGGCGTGGTACGCGCGGGTGAAATCCCGCCCGTCGTTCCGTCCGCTGCTGAGCGAATGGCTGGCCGGCGTGCCGGCATCGCGGACCTACGTGGACCTGGATTTCTGAGCTCCGATCCGACTGAACTGAAGACGGCGCTCAAGCGCGAAGCCCTCGCGCTCGGCTTCGACTGCATCGGCATCACCGCGCCGGGCACGATCGAGAGCGCCGGCAAACACTTCCTCGAATTCATCGCATCGGGCGGCCATGGCGACATGGACTGGCTGGCCGCGCAGCCGGAGCGCCGCGTCGATCCGCGCGGGCTGTGGCGCGACGTGCGCAGCGTGATCATGCTCGGCGTCAATTACGGTCCCGACTCCGATCCGCTCGCGATCCTGAAGCAGCGCACGCGCGCGGCGATCTCGGTCTATGCGCAGGGCGACGATTATCATGACGTCATCAAGAAGCGGCTGAAGGCGCTGGCGCGCTGGCTGGTCGCGACCGCGCCGTCGGACGTGAAGGTGTTCGTCGACACCGCGGCGGTGATGGAGAAGCCGTTGGCGCAGACCGCGGGTCTCGGCTGGCAAGGCAAGCACACCAATCTGGTCTCACGCGAGTTCGGCTCCTGGCTGTTCCTCGGCGCGATCTACACCACGCTGGAGCTGCCGCGCGACGTCGCCGAAATCGATCATTGCGGCTCGTGCCGGGCCTGCCTCGAGATCTGCCCGACCGCGGCCTTCCCAGCGCCGTACAAGCTCGATGCGCGGCGCTGCATCTCCTATCTCACGATCGAGAACAAGGGACCGATCCCGCGCGAATTCCGCAAAGCCATCGGCAACCGCATCTACGGCTGCGACGATTGTCTCGCCGCCTGCCCCTGGAACAAGTTCGCGCAGGAAGGACGCGAGGCCAAGCTCGCCGCGCGTGACGAATTGCGCGCGCCTGCACTCGCCGACTTGGCACGGCTGGACGACGCGGCGTTTCGCACGCTGTTCACGAAGTCGCCGGTCAAGCGCATCGGCCGAGATCGCTTCTTGCGCAACGTGCTGATCGCGATCGGCAACTCGGGCGAGGCGGCGCTGGCGGAAGAAGCGCGGCGCTTGCTCGATGACGCAAGCCCGCTGGTGCGCGGGGCTGCGGTGTGGGCATTGGGGCAGCTGCTGGAGCGCGGAGAGTTTGAGGCGATGAAGTCTGTCGCGATGAGCGCAGAATGCGACGAAGGTGTCAGTCAGGAGTGGCATGCCGCCTCCTAACCCACCGCCGTCATGCCCCGCGAAGGCGGGGCATCCAGTACGCCGTGACCTATCGGCTCAATCACAACCGCCTCTGGAAGACTGGATCGCCCGCCTTCGCGGGCGATGACACCTGTTGTTTAGGCGAGAGCTTTGCACTCCTAACCTCGCTCCGAGGACGCTCACACTTGATTTCCCTCCCCAATCCCGCAATCTCGCGCGCATGACAAACATGCCTTTTTTCACCCGCGACGGCGATACATTCCATCCGACGGAAGTGGCCAATGGTCCCTGGGATCCGAAATCGCTGCACGGCCGCGTCATCGTCGGCCTGCTCGGCTTTGCCATCGAGGAGCGCCATTCCGGCCCCGACTTCGTGCCGGCGCGGCTCACCGTCGACATGTTTCGGCTGCCGACCATCGACAAGCCGATCGACGTGACGACGCGCCTCGTGCGCGACGGGCTGCGCATCCGCGTGGTGGAAGCGGAATTCGTCTCCGGCGGCGTCAGCATGGCGCGCGCCTCTTGCCAGCTGCTGCGCAAGACACAAAATCCCGAAGGCAACGTCTGGTCGCCGCCGAACTGGGAGGTGCCGAAGCCGGACGAGATTCCGAAGCCGACCGATCCGAGGCTCGGCATGAACGGCAAATGGACGACGCGCCCGATCGTCGGGCACATGGGCTCGCTCGGGCCGCGCCGGCTCTGGATGAGCGAGGTGCGCGAGCTCGTTGCCGGCGTGCCGATGACGCCGTTCGTGCATGTCGCCGTTGGCGCCGATTTCGCCAGCCCGTTCGCCAATGCCGGCGACAAGGGCCTTGGCTATATCAACAGCGACGTCACGATCTATCTGCACCGACTTCCGGTGACGAAGTGGATCGGCTTCGATGTGGTGAACCATCACGCCACCGATGGCGTCGCGATCGGCGAATGCTGGCTCTATGACGAGCAGGGCCCGATCGGCACCGCGACAGTCGCCGCGCTGGCGCAGCGCAAGCCGATGGCAAATCCGTCGAAGCGGTAGGGACTTTCCCCACTGTCATTCCGGGGCACGCGAAGCGTGAGCCCGGAATCCATAACCACGATCGGGAGTATGGATTCCGGGCTCGCGCCAAGTGGCGCGCCCCGGAATGACGATGTGGAGGGAGACGCGCCTACCCCAAATGCCGCTGCATCTCCGGCCGCGCCTTGAGTTCGGCGCCCTGCTTGGCAACGATCTTGGCGATCCGCTCGGGCGCGAAGTTCAGATCGACGAACGCCGGCGCGGTGTTGGCGACCTCGCGATAGCCAGCGATCTTGCCATCCTTCAGCGTCATGATCGCAACGCCCTCGAACATCGCCCGGGCGCCGTTCGCTTCCGGCAGCGTCGAGCGATAGCTGAAGGTGTAGCGCGCATAGAGCGTGGTGCCGTCCGAGACGGGGTCATGCATGTCCCAGCGGAAATCGGTCGCGGTGCGATAGAACCAATCGTCGATCATCGCGGCGATCTTCTCGCGGCCGGCGAAGGCGCCGTAGAAGACGTCGTGATAGACGCCATCCTCGGTGAACAACTCGGCGAAGGCACGGCCGTTGCGCTGCTCGACGGCGGCGCAGAACGCGCGCAGCATGGCGGTGGGGGTCATTTGGCGCTTCTCCCTGCCCGATCTTCGTCATGCCCCGGCTTGACCGGGGCATCCAGTACGCCGCAGCTTCTCGGTTCAATTACGACGGCCGCGGGATACTGGATTGCCCGCCTTCGCGGGCAATGACACCAACCGTATCGACACACTTCACCCGATCTCGGCCACCGCTGCAAGAATGCGGGCGATGTCCTGCGGGCGGGAGAGGCGGTGGTCGCCGTCCTGGATCATGGTCAGCACGACGTCGTCGGCCGGCAGACGGTGCGTCAGCGCGAAGGCGTGCTGCCAGGGCACGTCAGGATCTTTCGCACCTTGCAGGATGCGGACCGGGCAGCCGAGATCGATGGCGCTGCCGAGCACGAGATGGTTGCGGCCCTCCACGATCAGGTTCCGCGTGATCGGATAGGGCGAGCCGTCGCCATAGTCCGACGGCCTCATCCAGACGCCCTTGGTCTCGATCTCCTGCTTCACCGCCGGCGAAAAATTCTTCCACATCAGCTCTTCGGTGAAATCGGGTGCCGGCGCGATCAGCACGAGCCCGGCGAGCGAGACCTTGGCTCGTTGCTTCTCTTGCTTGTCTTGCCGCTTCTTGATCTCGCGCGCGAGCAGCAGCGCCATCCAGCCGCCCATGGACGAGCCGATCAGAACCTGCGGGCCGTCGCAGAAGCGTTCGAATACCGCAACGCTGTCCTCGAGCCAGCGGCCGATGGTTCCATCGGCGAAATCGCCGCCGGATTCGCCGTGACCGGAATAGTCGAACCGGACCATGGCGCGGCCGTGATCCCGGGCCCAGCCGTCCAGCGCCACGGCCTTGCCGCCCTGCATGTCCGACTTGAATCCGCCCAGCCAGACCAGGCCAGGGCCGTTGCCCGCACGGTGGCGCACCGCGATCCTGCGTGCGGACGGACCCTCGCCCACGTCGATGAAGTCGAGCACGGCATCGGGAATTGGATCGGTCATGGAACGTTTACTCTGGCTGTGCGGTTTGAGCAGTCCGGGGCGCGTTCTATGGCGCAATCGGATGCGGCATTGGCCCTTTGGGACGCTTGCGGAACAGAAGCAAGGTGTCTATGTCGATCAGCGTGCCCGGGCGTGACCAAAATGCCTCGCATTTGAGGGTTTTTCGCTTCCCGCACGAGCGACTTGCTTGCCGGCAACCGCATCTTCCTTCAAGATAGCCGCTTCTTTCACAACTTTGGAGAACCACCCATTCGCCGTCCTAATAAAGCTCCGCCCGCTGCCAGCAAAGACGGGCCGCGCATCAATGATGATATCCGCAATGCGCAGATCCAGCTGATCGACGCGGCCGGTGACAACAAAGGCACCGTCGAGACAGTTATGGCAATCCGCATGGCTCAGGAAGCCGGCATGGATCTGGTCGAGATCTCGCCGAATGTCAGCCCTCCCGTCTGCAAGATCATGGATTACGGGAAGTACAAGTATTCGGCACAGAAGAAAGCCGCGGAAGCCCGCAAGCGGCAGAAGACCGTCGAGATCAAGGAGATCAAGCTCCGCCCGATGATCGACGATCACGATTACGACGTGAAGATGCGCGCGATGCAGCGGTTCTTCGAAGAAGGCGACAAGGTCAAGATCACGCTGCGCTATCGCGGCCGCGAAATGGCGCACCAGGAGATCGGCACCAAGCTTCTGGACAAGATCAAGACCGACGTGGCCGAGCTCGCCAAGGTCGAGCAGGACGCGCGCTTCGAAGGCCGCCAGGTCGTCATGGTGCTGGCGCCGCGCTGATCGCGACTGGTTGGGACCATAGCAAGTTTGACGGCCCGTCCGGATCTCCGGCGGGCCGTTTGGTTTTTGCGAGAGGCACGCAGCGCCGGGTGAGAGTTTCCTTCTCTAGGCAGTCTCCCATTGCGGAGCCACCCTCGCCCCAACCCTCCCCCGCAGGCGGGGAGGGAGCTCACCGCCGTCGTGGCGGTGGTTCGCCCCTATTCAGGTCCGCGTCGCCTGCCAGGTGCCGCTGCATTGGTCGCCGGAAATGATACCCTTCCAGGAGCCGGCGCCGTTCACGCCGGCGAGCCGGCCGCCGCCGCTGGCATGGGACGCGCCGACCGAGACCTGGACCGCGACCGCGCCGCCGCGCTTGACCGTGCCGGAGACCCGGCCCCCGCCGGCAGACGAGACCCGGCGGCCGGTGACGGTGAAGGGCACGCTGTAGCCGGAGCTGCAATTGCCCCGGGTGGTGGCGAAGGTGACATTCCAGATGCCGTCATAGCCGCCGACGCGGGCGTCGGCAGTCGAGGGCAGCGCGGCCGTGGCGAGCACGGCGAACAGCGCCAGACGGCGCGGGCGGGCGAAACCGGTCAAAAACAAAAGCGATCGGGAAAAACGAGCCATTTTGGTCCTGCTCCGGGCGACACGGCTGGGACATGGGGGTGGCAACATCGGATAGTCGCCGGCCAAGTTCCGTCGGTTCATCGTTGCCAATTGGCTTGTCCTCTGCCATAAGCCCAGCCTTCATCGCCCGGCTGATTAAGGGCTGCCGTGGCGGTGTCCGTGCGGGTTTCGCGCTTGTTCGTAAAACCTGAGCACAATCAACGCTCTAACGAGCATTTTTGACGGCCAGCCGCCTTCGCGGGCGGATCTCTGTGGCCATTAGGAGAGCCAAATGCCCAAGCTGAAGACCAAATCGGGCGCTAAAAAGCGCTTCAAGGTGACTGCCACCGGCAAAGTGATGCACGCCCAGCGCGGCAAGCGTCACGGCATGATCAAGCGGACGAAGAAGCAGATCCGTCAGCTCCGCGGCACCCGCGTGCTGTTCAAGACCGACGGCGACAACGTCAAGAAGTACTTCTTGCCGAACGCCTGATCGCGTCCACGATCATTGCCAACATGCCGCGTCTTGCGCGGCAATCCGATAACCAAAGTCATCTCTGAAGGATTTCGTCATGTCTCGCGTCAAACGCGGTGTGACCGCCCACGCCAAGCACAAGAAAGTCTACAAGGCCGCCAAGGGTTTCTACGGCCGCCGCAAGAACACCATCCGCGCCGCCAAGCCGGCGGTCGAGAAGGCGATGCAATACGCCTTCCGCGACCGCAAGCGTAAGAAGCGGACGTTCCGCGCGCTCTGGATCCAGCGCATCAACGCTGCCGTCCGTCCGTTCGGCCTGACCTACAGCCGATTTATCGACGGCATGGCCAAGTCCGGGATCACCGTGGACCGCAAGGTGCTGTCGGATCTCGCGATCAGCGAGCCCGCCGCGTTCCAGGCCATCGCCGAGAAGGCCAAGGCTGCGCTCGCCGCCTGAGGCCTGCGCTAGCGGGCCTTCCGGCCCGCAGCCTGCAGCGCGCGTTGCGAGTAACGCTGGGCGACCTCCGCCCGGCAGAATGCCGTGAACGACTGATACATGGTGCCGGACTTGTTCCGGTACTTGACGTCGCATGCGTGCATCTCGCGCTTGTAGGCCTGCGCCTGCGCGGCACTGAGGCCGGGCTTGAAGTCCGCCTCGCACGTCTTCTCGACGGCGGCGCCGAGCTCGACATCGCCGCTCGCGGTCAGTTGGCAATCCCTGAACACCTTCATCGCGCTTGCGCAGCTCTTCTGGCTGCTGATCGCGGCCGCGACCTCGTCCAGCGTCATGGATTGATCCATGCAGACCATGGCGCGCGCCGGGGTAGCGGCGATGGAGAGAACAGCCGCCAGAACGGCCCAACAGCATTTCGAAGGCACGAAAGGTCTCCTCATATCCCCCTTGGTGGCCCGCCCCCGCGCGAGGTTCAACCCAGCCGGGCGGGAGCCCGAAAACACCGGCTTTTCGCTTGACGTTACGCCCTTCCGGCGGCGACAACCCAGCCGAATTTGGAGCCAAGGATTTGACTGTGTCCGACCTCGCAACGCTCGAAACATCCATCCTCGACCAGATCGCCGCCGCCGGCGATGAAGCCGCGCTCGAAGCGGTGCGCGTCGCAGCCCTCGGCAAGAAAGGCGCGATCTCGGCGCTGCTCGCAACGCTCGGCAAGATGTCGCCCGACGAGCGCAAGACGCAGGGCGCGGCGATCAACCAGGCCAAGGACAAGGTCAGCGAGGCGCTCGCCGCACGACGCGAGGTGCTGAAGTCCGCGGCGCTCGATGCGCGGCTGGCGTCCGAGACCGTCGACGTCACGCTGCCGCTGCGCGAGGCTCAGGCCGAGGCCGGCCGCATCCATCCGCTGAGCCAGGTCTGGGACGAGCTGACGACGATCTTCGCGGACATGGGTTTCTCGGTGGCCGAAGGTCCCGACATCGAGACCGACGATTACAACTTCACCAAGCTGAACTTCCCGGAAGGCCATCCCGCGCGCGAGATGCACGACACGTTCTTCTTCCATCCGAAGCAGGACGGCTCGCGCATGCTGCTGCGAACCCACACCTCGCCGGTGCAGGTGCGCACCATGCTGAGCCAGAAGCCGCCGATCCGCGTGATCTGCCCGGGCCGCACCTACCGCATCGATTCGGACGCGACCCACACGCCGCAATTCCACCAGGTCGAAGGCCTCGTCATCGACAAGAGCTCGCATCTCGGCCACCTCAAATGGATCCTGCACGAGTTCTGCAAGGCGTTCTTCGAGGTCGACCACATCAACATGCGCTTCCGCCCCTCGTTCTTCCCGTTCACCGAGCCGTCGCTGGAAGTCGATATCCAGTGCCGCCGCGACAAGGGCGAGATCCGCTTCGGCGAAGGCGAGGACTGGCTCGAGATTCTCGGCTGCGGCATGGTGCACCCGAACGTGCTGCGCGCCTGCGGCATCGATCCCGACGAGTACCAGGGCTTCGCCTGGGGCATGGGCATCGACCGCATCGCCATGCTGAAATACGGCATCGCCGACCTGCGCCAGCTGTTCGACAGCGACGTCCGCTGGCTGAGCCACTACGGCTTCAAGCCGCTGGAGGTGCCGACGCTGGCGGGAGGGCTGAGCTCGTGATGGCCGGTCTCCAGCGCGAGCTTGCGACGATTCTCTTCTTTCCCTCTGCGGAGACAACCCTCTCCCTGACCCTCCCCCGCAAGCGGGGGAGGGAATGGATGGAGCGTGCTCGGGGTGACGTTTGTCTCATGGGTACGTATTCTCCGCCCACTCGACAGGTCGGACTCCCTCCCCCGCCTGCGGGGGAGGGTTGGGGAGAGGGTTTCTCCGCGATGGGGCTGCCAATGGTCGATCCCGAGCATCCGGATTGGAAAGTATCGCCCAAGCTGCGTGCCAATGCGCGCGCGCTCAGGCGCCATTCAACCGATGCGGAGCGTATCCTCTGGTCAGCGCTGCGCGCCGGCCGCCTGAACGGCGCCAGCTTTCGCCGCCAGGTGCCGATCGATCACTACGTCGCCGATTTCATCTGCCATGCCGCAAAGCTCGTCATCGAACTCGATGGCGGCCAACATTTCTCGGATGCAGGCGAACGCGCCGATGCGCGTCGCTCTGCCGTGATTGAGGCGATGGGCTTCAAGGTGCTCCGCTTCAGCAATCTCGATGTCATGACCAATCGTAGCGGCGTTCTCGAAACAATCGCGACCATCATCGCGGAGAGAACCCTCACCCCAGTCCTCCCCGCGAGCGGGGAGGGAGCAGACCGTCTCCGTGGAGAACAAGCAGCCATGAAATTCACCCTCTCCTGGCTGAAGGATCATCTCGACACCGACGAGCCGCTGGACAGGCTCGCCGACAAGCTCACCATGATCGGGCTCGAGGTCGAGAGCATCGAGGACAAGGCGAAGGCGCTCAAGCCCTTCACCATTGCGAAGGTGATCTCGGCCGAGCAGCATCCGAATGCGGACCGCCTGCGCGTCTGCATGGTCGACACCGGCGACGGTGGCGCGCCGGTGCAGGTGGTGTGCGGCGCGCCGAATGCGCGTGCGGGCCTCGTCAGCGTGTTCTCGCCGCCCGGCACCTACATTCCCGGCAAGGACATCACGCTCGGCATCGGCACCATCCGCGGCGTCGAGAGCCGCGGCATGTTGTGCTCGGCGGCCGAGCTGCAGATCTCCAATGACCATGACGGCATCATGGAATTGCCGGCGGATGCACCGATCGGTGCCGGATACGCGGAATGGGCTGCGCTCGGCGATCCCGTGATCGAGATCAATTTGACGCCGAACCGGCAGGACTGCACCGGCGTGCACGGCATCGCGCGCGACCTTGCCGCCGCCGACATGGGCAAGTTCAAGGACCCGACCATCAAGCCAATCAAGGGCGAATTCCCCTGCCCGGTAAAGGTCACGGTGGAGGACGCCGCGCTGTGCCCGGGCTTCGCGCTTCGTCTCGTGCGCGGCGTCAAGAACGGGCCCTCGCCGGAATGGCTGCAGAAGCGGCTGACCGCGATCGGCCTGCGTCCGATCAACGCGCTGGTCGACATCACCAACTTCATGACCTACGACCGTGCGCGGCCGTTGCACGTGTTCGACGCCAAGAAGGTGAAGGGCAATCTCGTCGTGCGCCGCGCCCGCGACGGCGAGAGCCTGCTCGCGCTCGACGGCCGCACCTACAATCTCGATCCCGCGATTTGCGTGATCGCGGACGAGCACGGCGTCGAGTCGCTGGCCGGCATCATGGGCGGCGAAGCCTCGGGCTGCGACGAGACCACCACCGACGTGCTGATCGAATCGGCGTTGTGGAACGAGATCAACATCGCCCAGACCGGCCGCAAGCTCGGCATCAATTCCGATGCGCGCTACCGCTTCGAGCGCGGCGTCGATCCCGCCTTCATGGTGCCCGGGCTGGAGCTCGCGACCAGGCTGGTGATGGAAATGTGCGGCGGCACGCCGTCCGAGAACGTCGTGGTCGGCAAGGCTTTTGGCGACGATCGCCTGATCGAATTCCCGATCACCGAGGTCAAGCGCCTGTCGGGCATTGAGGTGCCCCAAGCCGAGATGAAGCGGATCCTGACCCATCTCGGCTTCATGATGGCGGGCCCGGGCCCGGTGGTGAAGGTGGCGGTACCCTCGTGGCGCTCGGACGTCCACGGCAAGGCCGACATCGTCGAGGAGATCGTCCGCATCTTCGGCGTCGACAAGGTGCCGATGACGCCGTTCGAGCGCGGCGAGGACGCCCGCAAACCGGTGCTGACGCCGCTTCAGCTGCGCACCCGCCGCGCCAGGCGGGCGCTGGCAAGCCGCGGCATCATCGAAGCGGTGACCTGGTCGTTCATCACGAAGGCCGCCGCAGAATTGTTCGGTGGCGGCCAGCGCGAGCTCGAAGTCGCCAACCCGATCGCGTCGGATCTCTCCGACATGCGCCCGACGCTGCTCGCGGGCCTGATCGCGGCGGCCCAGGCGAACGCCAATCGCGGCATGAGCGATGTCGCGCTGTTCGAGGTCGGCCAGATCTTCAGGGGCGATCGCCCGCAGGACCAGTTCATGGCCGCAAGCGGCGTTCGTCGCGGCTTTGCTTCGTCCGAAGGTCTGGGGCGGCACTGGTCGGGCTCGGCGCAGGTCGACGTGTTCGACGTCAAGGCGGACGCGCTGGCGGTTCTGGCCGCGGCCGGTGCGCCGATGCAGGCGCTGCAGATCGTCGCGGGTGGACCGTCCTGGCTGCATCCGGGGCGCTCCGGAACGATCCAGATCGGGCCGCAGAACGTGCTTGGATATTTCGGCGAAGTGCATCCCCGCGCGCTGGAGGCGCTCGGCGCCGACGGCCCGCTTGTCGTGTTCGAGGTGATCCTCGACCGCATTCCCGAGGCGAAGAAGAAGCCGACCCGCGCCAAGCCGATGATCGAGCTGTCGGCGTTCCAGCCGGTATCGCGCGATTTCGCCTTCATCGTCGATCGCACCGTGAAGACGGCCGACATCGTGCGCGCCGCGCAAGGCGTCGACAAGAAGCTGATCACCGGAGTCAACGTCTTCGACGTCTATGAGGGCAAGGGCATCGATGACGGCAAGAAGTCGATCGCGATCGCGGTCACGCTCCAGCCGCGCGAGAAGACGCTGACCGATCAGGAGATCGACGCCGTCGCCGCCAAGATCGTGGCCGAGGTGACCAAGAAGACCGGCGGCACTCTGCGAGCATGATGTCGAGGCGTTTGAAGCGGTTTTCGGACGACCTCATGCTCCAGAATGCAGAACATGACCCTTGCTGACTTTCTCCCGAAGGACGTCAGCCTCAGCATCGCGATGGCGCTTTGCGCCGTCGCTTTCGTTTCGGGTACCGCGCGCGGCTTCTCCGGCTTCGGCGCGGCGCTGATCTTCATGCCGCTGGCGAGCAGCATCGCCGCGCCGCGGCTGGTCGCGGCACTCCTGCTCGTCATCGATTTCGTCTCGGCCGCGCCGCTCCTGCCCGACGCATGGCGCAAGGCCGACCGCAAGGCCACCGCGGTGATCGTGCTGGGCGCGCTGATCGGCGTGCCCGCGGGCACCTATTTCCTCAGCGTGCTCGAGCCCGTCACCACGCGCTGGATCATCTCCTGCTTCGTCGCCGCGCTGCTGCTTCTGCTGCTGTCGGGCTGGCGCTATCGCGGCAAGGACCACGCCTGGCTCTCGGTCGGCATCGGCGGGCTCTCCGGCTTCTGCAGCGGCCTCGCCCAGACCGGCGGCCCGCCGATCGTCGGCTACTGGCTCGGCCGTCCGATCGCACCGATGGTCGCACGCGCCAACATCGTGCTGTTCTTCGGCGCCTCCGATTTATTCTCGATGATCAGTTACGCGACCACCGGCCTGATCAGCCGCGAATCGCTGGCGCTGTCGCTGATCGTCGGCCCGGTCTATGCAGCCGGCGTCGCATTCGGCGCCTCGCTGTTCGGACGCGCCAGCGAAGAAGTGTTTCGCGGCATCTGCTACGCGCTGATCGCGATGGCGGTGATCGCGGGGCTGCCGGTGCTAGACGGGATTTTGCGCTGATTATCTCGCTGTGGTCCGTGCGAACGCAGGGACGACGGCGGAGTCCTTGGCGGCTTGTTTGCCCTATTGCCGCGGCGCCCTGCGCTTCTTCGTCGACTGCGTCGGCACGTCGGCGGGGTCGTCCTTGAGCGCGCCGATCTTGCGCAAGGCGGCGTCTGCGGCGCGCTCGCCGCTGTCCCAGGCGCCGTCGACAGTGCCCCACAGCGTCTCATGAGTGGCTTCGCCGGCAAGGAACACGTTGCCGATCGGTTCCGCCAAAACCTTTCGCGAGAGCTGACCGCCGGGGGAGGCCGCCGACATCGCGCCCATCACGTAAGGCGATGCGTTCCAACGCGTGGCGCTAGTCTTCTGCACCGCAGAAGCAGCTTCGCTGCCGAACAATTTTGTGATCCATTCCCTGGCAAAGGCCGCCATCGCCTTCTCGCCCTGCTCGGAAAGCTCGCGGCTGAACGCGCCGCCGACATCGATGGAGCAGAGCGAGGAACCGCCGATGTTGGCGAACATCAGCCCCGTGCGCGTCGAGTTGCTTTGCTCGATCAGGATATCGTCGCGCAACAAGCCGAGCGGGTTGCCCGGCAATTGCAGCATGATGCGATCGTAGCTGCCGAGGCCGAGCTTTGCCGCCGCATCCAGCGTGCGCTTGGGAATGTCCGGCGTGAACTTGATCGCGCCCGAGGTCAGCACGTTGGTCGAGACCGTGACGATGACGGCGCGCGCGGCGATCCTACCGGCTTGCGTCTCCACGCTGACGTCGCGGCTGCTCCAGGCGATTCGGCTCGCCGGCGTCGACAGCGCCACCGGCGCCTGCTCGCCGAGCTTGGTGATCAGTGTGCCGAGGCCCTGACGGCAGGCGATCGCCGCATTGCGGTCCTGCGCGCGCCCCTTGTCGATCGCCGACAGCTCCTTGAGGTCCTTGCCGGCAAAGCCCGCGCCCAGCAAGAACTCGGCCGCGCCCGCCCAGTCGCCGAGATCCTTCGGCAGGACGGACGCGCAGGAAGTATCCAGCTTGCTGCGCGCGGCCTCGTCGATGGCGCGGTTGGCGCGCACCAGCGCCGCCAGGAACTGCTCGGTCTCGCCCGCACGCGCGTTGCGGCGGCCGATACGCATCTTCTGGCCGGACGGCGCCGGCAGCACGTCGAGCCCGGCATTGCGCGCCAGCCGGATCATCGGATTGGTATCTGGATTGTACATCCAGCGTGCACCGCGGTCGAACGGCACGTCGAAAGTGGTGGTATCGGTGAGACAACGGCCGCCGATCTGGGACGCCGCTTCGACCACGATCACCTTGCGGCCCGTCGCCATGATGCGCCGCGCCGCAGCGATTCCCGCGGCCCCGGCCCCGACCACGACGATGTCGGCCTCGCGCGGCAGGCCGGCCGCGTTGGCGCGCAGGGCCGGCACCGTGGCAAGAGCCGCCGACGCGACAAGGAAACCGCGGCGCGTGATTGTCATGTCATGGTTTCCGAGGACTTGCGGCGGACGGGAACAGTCAGCGAACCTTGCCGCATCCGATGTTGCACGGCAACCATCATGGTGAATCAATCGTGCTTGACCTCACGGAGTGATGAACCGAATTGCAACACGTTTCGACCATGATAGAGAAGGGAAAAAGACGGCCGGAAAAGGCCGTGGGGGAGTTTGAAATGGGGACGGTTCTGGATTCAGTCGGCAAGCTGATCGCCGCGTACCTCTCCAAGGAGGTGCCGGGCTACGAGCCGTTCACGCCGAGCGACCCGGAGCACCTGCGCGGCGTCATCGAGCCCGGCGACGTGCTGCTGGTCGAGGGCAACAACCGCATCTCCGGCATCATCAAATATCTGACCCAGTCGACCTGGTCGCATGCCGCGCTCTATGTCGGTCCGGTCGAAGGCGCCGCGGAGCCCGACGGCGAGCCGCATGTGCTGATCGAGGCCAATATCGGCGAAGGCGTCACCTCCGCGCCGCTGTCCAAATATTTCCCGTATCACACCCGCCTCTGCCGCCCGGTCGGGCTGTCCTATGAGGATCGCACCACGGTCTGCCGCTATGCGATCAACCGCATCGGCTTCGGCTACGACACCAAGAACATCGTCGACTTGATGCGTTATCTGTTTCCGATGCCGATACCGCAGCGCTGGCGGCGTCGCATGATCGCGATCGGCTCGGGCGATCCGACCAAGATCATCTGCTCGGCGCTGATCGCGCAGGCGTTCGATGCCGTGCGTTACCCGATCCTGCCGAAGATCACCAAGGCCGGCAGCCGCGCCGCGCGCCGCGAGATCCTGCACATCCGCGATTCATCGCTCTACATGCCCCGCGACTTCGACATCTCGCCCTATTTCGAAGTCGTCAAACCCACCATCGTGCACGGGTTCGACTACACCGCGCTGCACTGGGCCGACAAGCAGAAGCCGCTCGAGGAGGTAGCGGGCACATTCAGTGTGTTTCCAGAAGCGATCAGTGCGCCGCCGCTCGTTCCTGAAGCGATTGACCAGGAGGCGCCGGACGAGATTCCGGCTGAGGAAGTGAGTGCACGGCCTGCGGAGATGGGCGCCAATTTTTCCGAGCATTTCGTCCAGCTCAGCGATCTCGCAGCGTATCGCGCCCACCTCTCCGGAGATGTGCGCGAGATCGCCGCGTAAATCTCGCCGTCGTCGCGTGATCTGTCGATTGCCCGCGGTAGAAGTGCCGAACGACTAGCCGTCGCCAAACATCTGCCTATGGTTATGAGTCCCTGCTTTCGCAGGGACGACAGCTGTGCGTGAGGCGCGATCGCGGGGTCTCAACAGCCGTCATTGCAGAGCTCTTGCGACGACATGGTGAAACCCTACCGCTCCGCCCGTCCGATCACCGCCATCAGCTCCGCGATCTTCGCGCGTTGATCGGCCTTGTCGCCGCTCGCGATGGCGTGCTCGACGCAATGGGCGACGTGATCCTTCAGGACCTCCTCCTCGACCCGGCGCAGTGCAGCCCGGACCGCCGAGATCTGCGTCACGATGTCGATGCAGTAGCGGTCCTCCTCTACCATTTTCGAGAGGCCGCGAACCTGACCCTCGATCCGGCCGAGGCGTTTTCCGACAGATGCCTTGATGTCTTTGCGCATGCGGCCTATATACCCCTACCGGGTATGGGTTGCAAGACCCGATACAGGCGCCGGAGCAGAGCAATGAACGAACACGGGCATCATCACGACGCGGGCGGACATTCCGGATGCGGGTGTTCAGCCAAGACGGAAGCGGCCAAGGCGGCAGCGGTTAAGCCGGCGGAGTCCTCCTGCTGCGGCGGGCACGGCGGCCACGCTCATCATCACGCGCATGGCGCTGGCGCGGGCGCCACGAAGGTCAAAGATCCCGTCTGCGGCATGAGCGTCGACCCCGCGACCTCGAAGCACCAGCTCACCCATCACGGCGAGACCTTCCATTTCTGCTCGGCCGGCTGCCGCACCAAGTTCGCGGCCGATCCCGCCAAATATCTCGCCAAGGAAAAGGCACCCCAACCCGAGATGCCCGCGGGCACGATCTACACCTGCCCGATGCACCCCGAGATCCGCCAGGTCGGTCCCGGCAGCTGCCCGATCTGCGGCATGGCGCTGGAGCCGGAGGTCGCAAGCCTGGAGACCGGGCCCAATCCCGAGCTCGCCGACATGACACGGCGGTTCTGGATCGGCGGCGTGCTGTCGCTGCCGGCTGTGGTGCTGGAGATGGGCGGCCATCTCGCCGGCCCCCACAGCTGGATCGATCCGACGCTGTCGAACTGGATCCAGCTCGTGTTCGCAACGCCGGTGGTGCTGTGGGCCGGCTGGCCGTTCTTCGTCCGCGGCTGGCAATCGCTGCTGACGCGCAACCTCAACATGTTCACGCTGATCGCGATGGGCACGGGCGTTGCCTATGTCTACAGCGTCCTCGGCACCGTCACGCCACAGATCTTCCCCGCCACGTTCCGCGCCCATGAAGGTGCGGTCGCGGTCTATTTCGAAGCCGCCGCCGTCATCACCGTGCTGGTGCTGCTCGGGCAGGTGCTGGAGCTGCGTGCGCGTGATGCCACCTCGGGCGCGATCAAGGCGCTGCTTCAGCTGGCGCCGAAGACCGCCCGACGCGTCGACGCCGATGGCAGCGAGCACGAGGTCGAGATCGATACGCTTCATGCCGGCGACCGCTTGCGCGTTCGTCCCGGCGAGAAGGTGCCGGTCGACGGCGTCATCCTGGAGGGGCGCTCCTCGCTCGACGAATCCCTGGTGACGGGGGAATCCATGCCCGTCACCAAGGAAACCGGTGCAAAGGTCATTGCCGGCACGCTGAACCAGTCGGGCAGCTTCGTGATGCGCGCCGACAAGGTCGGGCGCGAGACGCTGCTGTCGCAGATTGTGCAGATGGTCGCGGACGCGCAGCGCTCGCGCGCGCCGATCCAGCGCTTGGCCGATCAGGTCGCCGGCTGGTTCGTGCCCGCCGTGATCGTCGTCGCCCTGGCGGCCTTCGCCGCCTGGGCCTGGTTCGGGCCGGAGCCGCGGCTCGCCTTCGGTCTCGTCGCCGCCGTCAGCGTGCTGATCATCGCCTGCCCCTGTGCGCTGGGCCTCGCGACCCCGATGTCGATCATGGTCGGCGTCGGCCGCGGCGCGCAAGGCGGCGTGCTGATCAAGAACGCCGAGGCGTTGGAACGGATGGAGAAGATCGACACGCTGGTGGTCGACAAGACCGGCACGCTGACCGAGGGCAAGCCCAAGGTGGTCGCGATCGTGCCGGCAGCCGGCTTTGCGGAAAACGACATCCTGCGGCTTGCGGCCAGCGTCGAGCGCGCCAGCGAGCATCCCTTGGCTGACGCGATCATGCGTGCCGCCAAGGAGAAGCAGCTTGCGCTCGGCCAGGTCGAGCACTTCGACTCGCCGACCGGCAAGGGCGCCACCGGCAAGGTCGACGACAAGACCATCGCGCTCGGCAACGCCAGATATCTCGCCTCGATCGGAATCGACACCACGGCGCTCGACGCCGAGGCCGAGCGGTTGCGCCAGGACGGAGCCACCGTGATCAACATGGCCGTCGACGGCCGGCTTGCCGGGCTGTTCGCGATCGCCGATCCGGTCAAGGCCTCGACCCCGGAGGCGTTGAGGGCGCTGGCTGCCGAAGGCATCAAGGTGATCATGCTGACCGGCGACAACCGCACCACGGCGGAAGCGGTGGCGCGCCGGCTCGGCATCGCCGAGGTCGAGGCCGAGGTGCTGCCGGACCAGAAGAGCGCGGTGGTGACCAAGCTGCAAAAGGCCGGCCGCATCGTCGCGATGGCCGGCGACGGCGTCAACGACGCGCCGGCGCTGGCCGCCGCCGAAGTCGGCATCGCCATGGGCACCGGCACGGATGTCGCGATGGAGAGCGCGGGCGTGACCCTGCTCAAGGGCGATCTCGTCGGCATCGTCCGCGCCCGAAAGCTGTCGCAGGCGACCATGAGCAACATCCGCCAGAACCTGTTCTTCGCCTTCATCTACAACGCCGCCGGCATTCCGATCGCAGCCGGCATCCTTTACCCGACCTTCGGCCTGCTGCTCTCGCCGATCATCGCCGCGGCGGCGATGGCGCTGTCCTCGGTGAGCGTGGTCGGCAATGCGCTGCGCTTGCGCGCAACGCAGCTGTAGGGATGGCTGCGCAGCCCGGGTGGAGCGCAAGCGAAATCCGGGGTCTGCGCTCTTATGGGCACCGTCCCGGATTGCGCTTCGCTCCATCCGGGCTACGGTTCAGGGGCATAAGGCGGGAGCATCTGATGCAGCGAATTACGATCACGATCGAGGACGACCTTTTGGCGGAGATCGATGCGGCGGCGGCAGCGCGCGGTTACCAGAATCGCTCCGAGATCATCCGCGACCTCGCGCGCGCCGGCCTGCAGCAGAGCACGGAGGATACCGCGCAGACCGGCCAATGCGTGGCCGGTCTCGTCTATGTCTACGACCACGCCGCCCGCGATCTGTCCAAACGCTTGGTGCAGGAGTTCCACGGCCATCACGACCTCGCGCTGGCGACACTGCACGTTCATCTCGACGACAACAATTGCATGGAGATGACGGCGCTGAAGGGGTCGGCGGATGAGGTCAAGCATTTCGCCGACCACATCATCGCCGAACGCGGCGTCCGCTACGGCCGCGTGGTGATGATCCCGACCGGGGATGGCAAGCCGGCGAAAGCGCGGAAGCACGGGCACCGGCACGACTAGGTTTGCGGCTTGCGTGCCCCGGACGCAGCGCAGCGCTTCTTCAGCGGTGCGCTGCAGAGCCGGGGCCCATCTCGCGGCAAGCTAATGGGTCCCGGCTCTGCGGAGCAGCGTTGCACGCTGCACCGCGTCCGGGACACGGCCGTGTCTTGGACAAGCTCCTCCCTTGCCGAAACCGCGTTGGGTGTCTACCTCTCGCAGGTCGTTTCGTGAAAGGGTGCCCCATGCTGGATGCCGCCATCAAGGCGTTGTCGCAAATGATCTCGCCGCCGATGCGCTCGATCCTGTGGCGATCGATCGGGCTGGCGCTGGTGCTGATCATCGTGCTTGCGATCGGCCTGCAGCGGCTGCTCAGCTGGTTCGCAACCTCCGGGGCGGTCTGGCTGGAGGAATTGCTCGGACCCGGCTGGCATTCGTCCATCGAAATCCTCTCCTGGATCGTTTCGATCGCAGCGGGCCTCGGCGTCGTGTTCGGCGGCATCTTCCTGATGCCCGCGATCACCTCGCTGGTGGCGAGCCTGTTCGTCGACGACGTCGCCGACATCGTCGAGCGCGAGCATTATCCCGCCGAGCAGCCGGGTGTCGCGCTGCCTTTAAGCCAGGCCATGCTCGAGGGCATCAAGACCGCGCTGCTGACGATTTTGATCTATCTCGCCGCGCTGCCGCTGGTGCTGTTCGCCGGCGCCGGCTTCCTGATCTTCTTCCTCGCCACGGCCTGGCTGCTGGGCCGCGAATATTTCGAGCTCGCGGCGATGCGCTTCCGCCCGCCGGAGGAAGCCAAGGCGATGCGGCGCGACAATGCCGCGACCATCTTCACCGCCGGCCTGTTCATCGCCGCCTTCGTCTCGATCCCGATCGTCAATCTGGCGACGCCGATCTTCGCCATGGCCTTCATGGTCCACATGCACAAGCGGCTGTCGGGCCCGCGGCCGGAGCTGATCGCGCCGGCGCGGCAGATGCGGTAACGGCGCCGTCGCTCAGACCGTCTTCTCCGGCCAGCGGCAGAGATCGTTGATCAGGCAGACCTCGCAGCGCGGCTTGCGGGCGAGGCAGGTGTAACGGCCGTGCAGGATCAGCCAATGATGGGCATGCAGCATGAACGCGGCCGGGATCACCTTTTCCAGACCAAGCTCGACCTCCAGCGGCGTCTTGCCGGGCGCCAGCCCCGTGCGGTTGCCGACGCGGAAGACGTGCGTGTCGACCGCCATGGTGTGCTCGCCGAAGGCCATGTTGAGCACGACGTTGGCGGTCTTGCGGCCGGCGCCGGGCAGCGACTCGATCCCAGCGCGCGTGCGCGGCACCTCGCCGCCGAACTCGCTGAGCAGCTTTGCCGACAACGCGATCACGTTCCTCGCCTTGGTGCGGTAGAGGCCGATGGTCTTGATGTAGTCGCGCAAGCGCTCCTCACCGAGGTCGAGCATCTTCTGCGGGGTATCGGCGACCTCGAACAGAGCGCGCGTGGCCTTGTTGACGCCGGCATCGGTCGCCTGCGCCGACAGCACCACGGCGACCAGCAGCGTGAACGGATTGACGTGCTCGAGCTCCCCTTTCGGCTCCGGATTGGCTTTGCGGAAGCGGCTGAAGGCGTCGTAGACCTCGGCCGGCGTCCAGGGTCTCGAGGAATTGGGCTTGGTGGCCTTGAGCGATTTTTTCGCCGGAGCCGATGTCTTGATGGGCTTGGTCTTGACGGGCTTGGGCTTCGCTGCGACGGCCTTTGCCTTCTGCTTGGGCACGGGCGCTTTGTGCGGGGCCGGCTTGCGGGTGATTTTCGCCATGATCGGGATATACTGACGGACGATGAGCGCAGGCAACGAAATTGAGCACGGCGATCCCGATCCGCGCGAGGTGCAGATCTTCTCTGCGCTGCTGACGCCGCACCGCTCGCTGAACCGCACCGGCTTCCTCGCCGTGATGCTGTTCCTGAGCGTGGTCAGCTTTGCCACGGGCCTCGCCTTCCTGATGAAGGGGGCCTGGCCGGTGCTCGGCTTCTTCGGCCTCGACGTGCTCGTGGTGTGGTGGGCCTTCAAGGCCAATTTCCGCACCGCCCGCGCCCGTGAGGAGATTACGGTCACCACCTCCGAACTGCGCGTGAAGCGCATCAGCCATCGCGGCCAGGTCGCCGAATGGACGTTCAATCCGCTCTGGGTCCGGATCGATCTGGAGGTCGACGAGGACTTCGGCATCGAGCATCTCTATCTGATCTCGCGCGGCCGCCAGATCCAGATCGCGAGGTTTCTGGGACCAGAGGAAAAAGCAAGTTTTTACAAAGGCTTGATTGAAGCGCTCAATGCCGCCAGGCGCGGGCCGACCTACAATCCGATCCGCTGATGTCGCATCGGAAATCGGGTGGTTTCCCACCCGCCCCTCTCCTACATTTCCGGCCATGATGACACTCGCCATACATGACCAGCGCCTGACCAAGCCGGGCCCCCAGAACGCCGCGCTGCGCGACTATGATTCGGTGCGCCGGGCGATCGCCTTCATCTCGGAAAACTGGCGCGCGCAGCCGACCATCGAGGCGATGGCCGACGCGGCCGGCGTCACGCCGGATGAGTTGCACCATCTGTTCCGCCGCTGGGCCTCGATCACGCCAAAGGCCTTCATGCAGGCGCTGACGCTCGACCACGCCAAGGGCTTGCTGCGGGACTCCGCCAGCATTCTCGACGCCGCGCTGGATTCCGGCCTGTCGGGCCCGGGCCGGCTGCACGATCTCTTCGTCACGCACGAAGCGATGTCGCCGGGCGAATGGAAGAACGGCGGCGCCGGCCTCATTTTGCGCTACGGCTTTCATCCCTCCCCGTTCGGCACCGCGATCGTGATCGCGACCGATCGCGGCTTGTCAGGGCTCGCCTTCGCCGACCACGACGAGGAGAAGATCGCGCTCGCCGACATGACGCGGCGCTGGCCGAACGCGACCTATGTCGAGGATCACGAAGGCACCGCGCCGCTGGCGGCGCGCATCTTCGACACCCGGCTGTGGCGGCCGGACCAGCCGCTGCGCGTGGTGATGATCGGCACCGACTTCGAGGTGCGGGTGTGGGAGACGCTGCTGAAGATCCCGATGGGCCGCGCGGTGTCCTATTCCGACATCGCCTGCAACATCAACAGCCCGAAGGCCTCGCGCGCCGTCGGTGCGGCGGTCGGCAAGAACCCGGTGTCGTTCGTCGTGCCCTGCCACCGCGCGCTCGGCAAGAGCGGCACCCTCACCGGCTATCATTGGGGCATCACCCGCAAGCAGGCGATGCTGGGCTGGGAAGCCGGGCAGCTGGGGCTGCAGTGATTCATTCAATGTCGTTCCGGGGCGATGCGAAGCATCGAACCCGGAATGACGGCGTCTATCAGTCCGCCAGATCCAACTTCGACGCCACGGTCGAATCCGCATTGAGGCGGTAGATGATCGGCACGCCGGTGGCGAGCTCGCGCTTCAAAATGCCTTCGGGCGAGAGCTTCTCCAGCACCATGATCAGCGCACGCAGCGAATTGCCATGGGCGGCGACCAGCGTGCGCTTGCCGTTGAGCACGCCGGGCAGGATCTCCTGCACGTAATAGGGCAGCGCGCGCGCCCAGCGTGTCCTTCAGGCTTTCGCCGCCGGGCGGCGGCACGTCGTAGGAACGGCGCCAGATCAGCACCTGCTCCTCGCCCCATTTCTTGCGGGCGTCATCCTTGTTGAGGCCGGAGAGATCGCCGTAATCGCGCTCGTTCAGCGCGAGGTTCTTCGAGGTCGGCAGACCGGTCTGGCCGAGCTCGTTGAGGATGATGTCGAGCGTGTGTTGCGCGCGCGTGAGCACCGAGGTGAAGGCCACGTCGAACACGAGGCCCTGTGCCTTCAGCTTGCGGCCGGCTTCCGTGGCTTCCTTCACGCCGAGCTCGGTGAGATCGGGATCCTTCCAGCCGGTGAACAGGTTCTTCAGATTCCATTCGCTCTGGCCGTGGCGCACGAGCACGAGAAGACGTTCGCTCATTGACTGCTTTCCGTTACGGTTGTTGTTTGAGCATGATCTGATCGGAAAACCGCTTCACGCTTTGCGCTAACGCGGCCCTCCGGGTCCGGATCATGCTCCGGTTCAGATGTCGGACAGGCCGAGCACGTCGGCCATGGAGTAATGCCCCGGCGCCTTGCCATGCGCCCACAGCGCCGCCTTGAGCGCGCCATGGGCGAACAGCATGCGGTCCTCGGCCTGATGCGACAACGTCAGGCGCTCGAACGGACCGAGGAAGGTGACGCTGTGATCGCCGGCGACGGTGCCGCCGCGCAGCGAGGCGAAACCGATATTGCCCGGCCTGCGCGCGCCGGTGATGCCGTCGCGGCCACGCTCGGAATGGTCGTCGAGGGTGATGCCGCGGCCGGCCGCTGCGGCCTGGCCCAGCATGAGCGCGGTGCCCGAGGGGGCGTCGACCTTCATGCGATGATGAGTCTCGACGATCTCGATGTCAAAGCTCTGGTCAAGCGCCTTGGCGACACGCTTGACCACGGCGGCAAGCAGGTTGACGCCGAGGCTCATATTGCCGGACTGCACCACGACGGCGCGGTTGGTGACGCTCTTGATCACGGCGTTGTCGGACATCGACAGCCCGGTGGTGCCGACGACATGGACGATTCCCCGTTCGGCGGCGATCGCGACATTGGCGATGGTCGCGGCCGGTACGGTAAAATCGAGGATCCCGTCGGCCTCCTTCGACATCGCCCAGAGATCGGCCGAGAGCTTGATGTCGTTGGCCGGCAGGCCGGCGAGCACGCCGGAATCCTTGCCGAGCAGCTCCGAGCCGGGGGCCTCCAGCGCGCCGGCCAGCACCGCGCCTTTGCTCTCGGAAATCGCCCGCACCAGCGCGCGGCCCATCCGGCCGCCGGCCCCAGCAACAATCAAGCGCATGTCGGACATGGTGTGATCCTCTTCGCCGCACTTGTAGCGGGGGAGGCAGTTCCGGCAACCGAGGGGGTCAAGCGCGGCACGTTCATCGTCATTCCGGGGCGGCTCGCAGAGCCGAACCCGGAATGACGGCGTCCCGTCAGCCGTCCTGCGGCTGCGGGCCGTCGTAACCTTCGATGATGATGAGATCGGCGACCGAGTGCGGCTGGCGCACCTTGATGTTGGCCTGGTATTCCGGCGAGTTGTAACAGGCGAGCGCGGTCTCGTAGTCCGGGAATTCAATTACGACGTTGCGGTTGCGGCTGGCACCTTCGACGGTGGTGAACTTGCCGCCGCGGACGACGAAGCGGCCGCCCCATTTCCTGAAGATCGGACCGTTGGCGACGGCGTAGGGCTTGTAGCCCTCGTCATTGTTCACATCGACCCGTCCGATCCAGTAGCCCTTGCCATTGGTTCTTCTCCCTGTGTTGTTGAGGTAATTTCTATTTGAGCACGATCTGATCGGAAAACCGCTTCACGCGTTTCCGGATCATGCTCCAAGCGCCTGCGCAATCTCGGCCTGAATGGCGTCTGCGACGGCCCTGGGATCGGTGGCCTCCACGATCGGCCGTCCGACCACGAGGTAATCGGCGCCGGCGGCGATCGCGCGGCCCGGCGTCATGATGCGCTTCTGGTCGCCGGTTGCCGAACCTGCCGGCCGGATGCCCGGCGTGACGAGGTGCATCTGGTGGCCGACGATCTTGCGCAACGCACCGGCCTCCTCCGGCGAGGAGACCAGGCCGTCGATGCCGAGCACCTGCGCCTGCTGCGCGCGGGCCTCGACCAGCTCGGAGACGCCGAGCCGGTAGCCGGCCGCATGCAGGTCGTCCTCGTTGTAGGAGGTCAGCACCGTGACCGCGAGAATCTTCAGGCTCGAATTGCCGCGGCCTTCGACCGCGCCCTTCATGGTCTGCGGATAGGCGTGCACGGTCAGGAAGGTGGCGCCAAGCCTGCTGATGCTCTCGACCCCCTGCTTCACGGTGTTGCCGATGTCATGCAGCTTGAGATCGAGGAAGACCTTCTTGCCTTTGTCGGCGAGCTTGCCGACCAGCGGCAATCCGCCGGCATAAGCGAGCCGATAGCCGATCTTGTAGAAGGTGACGCTGTCGCCGAGACGGTCGATGATGGCCTGCGCGGCATCGACGCTGGGCAGATCGAGCGCGACGATCAGGCGGTCCTTCGGAGCGATCTCGGCTGGCGTCATGTCACCTCACATCATGCGTTGGGAAATGTCGATCAATTGCGCGACCAGCTCCTTCAACGCGGCGATATCGCCCTCGTTCTTGAGCCTGTCCATATCGTCATAAGCCTGATCGGCAAAGGCGAGCGTGAGCTGGCTGGCGATCACATTGGCATGGCAGGAGGTCAGGATCAGCCTGAGCGCCTGCAATGCGCGCGCCGCACCGAGCCGGCTCTGCGACGCGCCGGCGAGCGCGAAGGCGCGGTTGCGGAACACCTCGCCGCGCGCCTCGTGCAGCTCGTGCACGCGGCTGACCCAGTCGATCGCGTTCTTGAGCAGCGGCGGCACCGAGGCGTTGTATTCGGGCGTGACGAACAGCACGCCGTGATGCGCGCCGATCATGCGCTTGAGGTTGATCGCGTGCTTGGGCACGCCCGATTTGGCCTGGAGATCGCCGTCGTAGATCGGCAGCGGAAAATCGGCGAGCGAGATGCGGGTGACGTCGACGCCGGCGCTGGCGAATTCATAGGCGATGACCGCCGCCAGCTTCGCGTTGTGCGAGCCGGTGCGCAGCGAGCCGGGAATGATCAGGATCCTGGGTGCGGACATCCGCTTCCATACGTTCGGCGAAACCAGCCCGCCGCGCAGAGAAGGAAGCGGGCGGAATTAGTCCTTGCGATACACCCAGACGCGGGCCGGCGGAAGGTTCATCCAGATCCGTTCCGAAGCCTCTGTTGACACGCCGGGAAGCGATTTCGGGATCGGCGGCACCAC
Organism: Bradyrhizobium dasycarpum; assembly: GCF_042019905.1. NCBI lineage: Bacteria > Pseudomonadati > Pseudomonadota > Alphaproteobacteria > Hyphomicrobiales > Nitrobacteraceae > Bradyrhizobium > Bradyrhizobium dasycarpum. The sequence goes on along the minus strand of NZ_CP169574.1, from coordinate 5,000,485 downwards.
CGCATAGGTGAACTGGATGAACGGCGCGCCGGGCGCCAGCGCGGTGAAGGCATCGCGGATCAGCCGCAGCCGCGTCAGCATCGGTTTTGTCACGAGCGGCAGGCCGGAGACGACGGCGGAGGCGGGGGCGCTCAGCACGTTCCAGAGCGTGTCACGCAGGCGATAGGCATCGCCCTGCACCACCTTGGCCTGCGGATAGCGGTCGCGCAGCAGCGCGCAGAAGCCGGGATTGTATTCGACGAGAACGAGCCGCTTCTGGTCGATACCGCGCTCGATCAGCGCGGAGGTGATGGCCCCGGTGCCGGGCCCGAGTTCGACCACGGGCGCGTCCGAATCGACATCGACGTAATGGGCCATGGTTCGGGCCAGCAGCTTGCCCGACGGCATCACCGCGCCCATGTGCAGCGGCTTTTCGATCCATGATCTGAGAAAGCGCACCTCGTCGTCGAGACGAGGCTTCTTCAACGCACGCGCGGACGATGGCAATGGCATGTCTGGACCGGACGGGACCGCGGGACCGCGGCGTGTCAGAAAATGGTCATAAAGACGTATAGGCCGAAGGCGATACGGTCAAGCCAAGTCAACTCGCCCGACTGCCGAAGAAATCCTTGACCTTGGCGAAGAAGCCCTCGGATTCCGGCTGAGTGTTACCGGAGGACAGCTTTTCGAACTCGGCCAGCAATTCCTGCTGCTTCTTGGTGAGGTTCTGCGGCGTCTCGACCACGACCTGAACGTACATGTCGCCCATCTGGCGCGAGCGCAGCACCGGCATGCCTTTTGATGCAATGCGGAATCGGCGGTTGGACTGGGTCCCCGCCGGCACCTTCACCTTGGCCTTGGCCTTGTCGATGGTCGGCACCTCGAATTCGCCGCCGAGGGCGGCCGTCACCATCGAGATCGGCACACGGCAATGCAGATCGGCACCGTCGCGCTGGAAGAACTGGTGCTGGGCCAGCGACAGGAAGATGTAGAGGTCGCCGGGCGGGCCACCGCGGACCCCGGCCTCGCCTTCGCCGGCAAGCCTGATCCTGGTGCCATCCTCGACGCCTTGGGGGATGTTGACCGACAAGGTGCGTTCGCGAGTGACGCGACCCTGGCCCGAGCAGGACGGACAGGCATCCTCGATCATCTGGCCGCGGCCCTGGCAACCCGGACAGGTCCGCTCCAGCGTGAAGAAGCCCTGCGACTGCCGCACGCGGCCGGCGCCGCCACAGGTCGAGCAGGTCTTCGGCTTGGTGCCGGCCTTGGCGCCGATGCCGGAGCAGGCCTCGCAGGTGACCGAGACCGGAATCTCGATCTGCGCGGTCTTGCCGCCAAAGGCTTCCTCGAGCGTGATTTCCATGTTGTAGCGCAGGTCGGCGCCGCGCTCGCGGCCGCCGCGGCCGCGCTGCCCGGCCATGCCGAACAGGTCTTCGAAAATATCGGAGAAAGAGGAGGCGAAGCCCGCACCGAACCCGGCGCCGCCGCCGCCCTGCTCGAAAGCGGCATGGCCGTAGCGGTCATAGGCGGCGCGCTTGTCCTTGTCCTTCAGGACCTCGTAGGCCTCGTTGATTTCCTTGAACTTGATTTCGCTGGTGTCGTCCCCGGGATTGCGGTCGGGGTGAAACTTCATCGCCAGCTTGCGGAACGACGATTTCAGCTTGGATTCGTCGGCGTCACGTTCGACTTCGAGAGTCTCGTAATAGCAGCGCTTGGTGGACGTGGACATGATGAGCTCGGTCTATCCAATCGCGAATCAAGTCGGAGCGAAACGATGCCGCTGCGCGACGACATAAGCGCCCTTCCGCCTCGCGGCGGAAGCCGGCACGACGGCGTTCAGCATAACGGCTGGGAATTGATCGATCGTTGCGGGTATCGGTCCCGCAGAGCCCGACACCATGGCCTCCCCCGCGAGGGAGGAGGCCGTTGGTGCGCGTGGGGTCCAAGTCGCCCGCATCATCACCCTCTCGGGGCTTAAGCGGACTTCTTGTTGTTCTTGTCGTCGTCGACCTCGGTGAATTCCGCGTCGACGACGTCGTCCTTGGCCGCGTCCTTCTTGGCGTCGGCCTCGGCCTGCTGCTTGTACATGGCCTCACCGAGCTTCATCGAAGCCTGGGCCAGCGTGTTGGTCTTGGCCTTGATCGCCTCGGCGTCGTCGCCCTTCAGCGCTTCCTTGAGGTCGCTGACGGCGTCCTCGATGGCGCGGCGCTCGCTCTCGGCCACCTTCGAACCGTGCTCGGCCAGGGCCTTCTCGGTCGAATGCACCAGGCCATCGGCCTCGTTCTTGGCGGTGACGGCCTCGCGGCGCTTCTTGTCCGCCTCGGCATTGGCCTCGGCGTCCTTGACCATCTTCTCGATGTCGGCTTCCGACAGACCGCCGGAGGCCTGAATGCGGATCTGCTGCTCCTTGCCGGTGGCCTTGTCCTTGGCCGAGACGTTGACGATGCCGTTGGCGTCGATGTCGAAGGTCACCTCGATCTGCGGCATGCCGCGCGGAGCCGGCGGAATGCCCATCAGGTCGAACTGACCGAGCATCTTGTTGTCGGCCGCCATTTCACGCTCGCCCTGGAAGACGCGGATGGTGACCGCGTTCTGGTTGTCCTCGGCGGTCGAGAACACCTGGCTCTTCTTGGTCGGGATCGTGGTGTTGCGGTCGATGATGCGGGTGAACACGCCGCCCAGCGTCTCGATGCCCAGCGACAGCGGGGTCACGTCGAGCAGCAGCACGTCCTTGACGTCGCCCTGGAGCACGCCGGCCTGGATCGCAGCGCCGATCGCCACGACTTCGTCCGGGTTGACGCCCTTGTGCGGCTCCTTGCCGAACAGCTGCTTGACGACTTCCTGGACCTTCGGCATGCGCGACATGCCGCCGACCAGCACGACTTCGCCGATCTCACCGGCGGTCACGCCGGCATCCTTCAGCGCCTTGCGGCAGGGCTCGACGGTTTTCTGCACGAGGTCGTCGACCAGCGCTTCGAACTTGGCGCGGGTGAGCTTCATCGTCAGATGCTTCGGACCGGTCTGGTCCGCGGTGATGAACGGCAGGTTGATCTCGGTCTGCGTCGTCGAGGACAGCTCGATCTTGGCCTTCTCAGCGGCTTCCTTCAGGCGCTGCAACGCGAGCTTGTCGTTGCGCAGGTTAATGCCCTGCTCCTTCTGGAATTCGTCGGCGAGATAACCCACGAGGCGCATGTCGAAGTCTTCGCCGCCGAGGAAGGTGTCGCCGTTGGTCGACTTCACCTCGAACACGCCGTCGCCGATCTCGAGGATGGAGATATCGAACGTGCCGCCGCCGAGGTCGTAGACGGCGATCGTGCCGGCCTTGGTCTTGTCGAGGCCGTAGGCGAGCGCGGCCGCGGTCGGCTCGTTGATGATGCGCAGCACTTCGAGGCCCGCGATCTTGCCGGCGTCCTTGGTCGCCTGGCGCTGGGCGTCGTTGAAGTAGGCGGGAACGGTGATGACGGCCTGGTCGACCTTCTGGCCGAGATGGGCTTCCGCGGTCTCCTTCATCTTCTGCAAGATGAACGCCGAGACCTGCGAGGGCGAGTAGGTCTGGCCGTCGGCCTCGACCCAGGCGTCGCCGTTGGAAGCCTTCACGATCTTGTAGGGAACGAGCTTCTTGTCCTTCTCGACCATCGGGTCGTCGTAGCGGCGGCCGATGAGGCGCTTCACTGCGAAGAAGGTGCGCTCGGGATTGGTAACGGCCTGGCGCTTGGCCGGCTGGCCGACGAGACGCTCACCGTCGTCCGTGACGGCGACGATCGAGGGCGTCGTGCGCATGCCTTCGGAATTCTCGATGACTTTGGCGTTCTTGCCATCCATCACGGCGACGCACGAATTCGTGGTGCCGAGGTCGATCCCAATGACCTTTCCCATGGTCCTGATATCCTTCTTTTTGCGGCAGGTTGGCTGGGCCCAGAAGGCACCCAAACCGAAACCCCTAAGATCAAACATCCGCGATATTGCGATGATTGAGGCTCATATAGGAGGGGGGGAGGGGCCCGCAAGGACCGAAGCAACGTTTCTGCAGCTAAAACATCGGGTTTTGGAAGATCATATCCGGACTTCACCGCACTTGCGGGTGAGGAATTATTAACAGGTTCAGGCTTCGGCAAGCCCCGCTGCCGCGGGCCCCTCCGCCCTGTCGCCGCAAGCCCAAACCCGCTAAAAGGCGGACCGGCCAGGCAGCCGCCAATGCCGCCCCGCGCGACAAAGCGGCCCGGCGGCCGACCATCGAACGGCCTCAATGTGAACCAATCAGAGTGCCCATGAAGCTGATCCGCCCCCTCGCCGCGCTCGCCCTTCTCGCCGCCTCCGCGCTTCCGGCCGTCGCCGCCGACGCCGTGTTTCCGCCCGGCTTGCGTCTCGGCATGGTGCCGCTGGTCGGCCTCAACACGGCCAAGACCTTTCCGGGCTTCGAAAGCGAGGACGGCAGCGTCAAGGTGCTGGTCACCGAGCTGCCGCCGGCCGCCTATGGCGAGGTCGTGAGCGCCTTCAATTCCAATCCGGCCGGAGCGAACGGCATCAAGCAGGACAAGGTCGAGACCCCCGCCGGCCTTGCCTATTTCACCACCGAGACCGGCAAGGCCGGCGACACCCCGGTGAAGCGCTATTCGATGATCGTGCCGGGCGCCGGCTTCTCGGGCTATGTCGCGGTCCAGGTCCCGGAGAATGCGACCAAGATCTACACCGACGAGGCGGTGCGGCAGATGTTCGCGACCGCCACCACCCGCAGGCAGGTCTCGGCCGAGGAGCAGATCGCGCTGATGCCGTTCAAGATCACCGATCTCGCCGACTTCAAGGACATCCGCACGCTGGCGCCGGGCGCCAGCATTATCCTCGCCGACGGCAATGAGAGCGCAGGCTATGAATCGAAGCCGTTCATGATCCTCGGCCTGATCGGCGCAACTCCGCAAGTCGCCGAGGACCGCGCCCGCTTCGCCCAGGAGGCCGCGCTGCAGATCCCCGGCGTGCGCGAATCCCGCGTCACCATGTCGGAGCCGATCCGCATCAACGGCCAGCAAGGCTTCGAGACCCGGATCGACGGCGTCAGCGGCAAGGACAAGACGCCGGTGACGGTGGTGCAGTGGATTCGCTTCTCGAGCGGCGGCGCTTCGCTGCGCATCATCGCCAGCGCCCCGCGCGACCAGTGGCAGGCCGCCTTCACCCGCTTCCGCGCCGTGCGCGACGGCATTCAGCCGAAGGGGTAGCTGCATCTACGAACGAGATGCGCTCCCTCCCCCGCTTGCGGGGGAGGGCTGGGAGAGGTGTCTCCTCAATGGGACAATCCCCCAGAGGATAGAACCCCCTCCCGCCGCGCTTCGCGCGCCGACCTCTCCCGCAAGCGGGAGAGGTGCACCGAGCCTGCGGCTCAAGCCCAACCCCTCACCAACGTCGGCTGCATTTTCGGGCTTCTGTTCGTATACGAACGGAACTAGGCTTCGCTCCCGTTGGATCACCTTCAGGGGAGGCGAACGATGCTGGATCGGCGACAAGTCTTGGCAATGGTTGGAACGACGGCGCTGGCGACGCTGGCGCCGAGTGCACTCTTTGCAGCGGCACCGATCAAACCTGACGAGACCTCCGCGCTGCTCGTGATCGACGTGCAGAACTGCTTCCTGCCGGGCGGCAGCCTCGCGGTGAAGGACGGCGAGCAGGTGGTGCCCGTCATCAACAAGATCTCGAAGGCGTTTGCCAACGTGGTGATGACGCAGGACTGGCACACGCCAGGCCACGTTTCGTTCGCCTCGGTCCACTCCGGCAAGAAGCCGTTCGAGACCGTCGACCTTCCCTACGGCAAGCAGGTGCTGTGGCCCGATCATTGCGTGCAGGGCACCGACGGCGCGGCGCTGTCCAAGGACCTCGCCATTCCTCACGCCGAGCTCATCATCCGCAAGGGTTTTCACAAGAACGTCGACAGCTATTCGGCCTTCCTCGAGGCCGACGGCAAGACCTCGACGGGCCTTGCCGGATATTTGAAGGGACGCAAGATCAAGCGCGTCTTCGTCGCAGGGCTCGCGACGGATTTCTGCGTCGCCTGGACCGCGCTCGATGCGCGCAAGGCGGGCTTCGAGGTCTATGTGGTGGAAGACGCCTGCCGCGGCATCGACACCCAGGGCTCGCTCGCCAAGGCGTGGGCCGATATGGCCAAGGCCCGCGTGAAGCGGATCCAGTCCGCCGATATCGCGGTGAGTGCGTAAAGCAGCGCGCTATCCTTCCGTCATTCCGGGACGGCTCGAAGAGCCGAACCCGGAATCTCGAGATTCCGGGTTCGATGCTTCGCATCGCCCCGGAATGACGGCAGAACTCAGTTCGGCGCGCTGCTCGATTCGTTGTTGTTCGCCGCAGCCGCTGGCTTCGCGCCGCCCTTGGCGACGCCGACCAGAGCCGGGCGCAGCACGCGCTCGCCGATGGTGTAGCCGGCCTGCATGATCTGGACCACGGTGCCCGACGGCACCGACGCATCGGGCACTTCGTACATCGCCTGGTGGAAGTTCGGGTCGAACTTCTGGCCCTGCGGATCGAGCTTCTTCACGCCGTGCTTTTCCAGCGCGCTATGCAGCGCGCGCTCGGTGAGCTCGACGCCCTCGATCAGCGAGGTCAGGCCGGGATCGGCGGTGGCACGCGCCTCGGCCGGAACGGCGTCGAGCGCGCGTTGAAGATTGTCGGCGATGTCGAGCACGTCGCGGGCAAAGCCGGTGATGCCGTAGAGGCGGGCGTCAGCGACTTCCTTGGTGGTGCGCTTGCGCAAATTCTCCATCTCGGCCAGCGTCCGCAGCATGCGATCGCGCGCCTCGGCGACCTCCTTCTGCAGGGTCTCGACCGAGCCGGGCTCGGGATCGTCGGGCATGATGTAGGGCTTTGACGCCACGGGCTCGCCAGTCGGCGCGGCCGCGTCTTCGGGTTGCCGGTCTCGATCGGTCATCGGCTCTCTTCTCGAACTCGTCTGGACTCAAGGTGGTCTGGGATTGTTGGCCCGCATATCGTGCTTTGAGCCGCGAAAATCAAGCGCCCGTGATCGGCGGAAAGGCCGGTCAGCCCCCCAAAAGGCGGCTGACGATGCGGGCGGCATAGTCCACCGTCGGGATCACGCGGGCATAATTCAGCCGCGTCGGGCCAATCACCCCGAGGACGCCGACGATGTGGCCGGCGGCATCCCGATAGGGCGCGATGATGGTGGAGGACCCCGACAGCGAGAACAGCTTGTTCTCGCTGCCGATGAAGATGCGCACGCCCTCGGCCGTCTCGGCCCGGCCGAGCAGATCGATCACGCCGCGCTTGGTCCCCGAGATCGTCGAACAACAGGCGCACCCGCTCCAGATCCTCCAGCGCGTGCAGATCTTCCAGCAGATTGGCATGGCCGCGCACGATGAGCTGGCGGTCCTCGTTCTCGCCGCCGGACCAGCTGGCGATGCCGGCGGAAATCACCTTCTGTGCGAGCTGGTCGAGCTCGGCGCGGGCCTCGCCCAGCGCCGTCTCAAGCTCGAGCCGCGCCTCGGCCAGGGTGCGGCCGCGGATTCGCGCGTTGAGGAAATTGCCGGCTTCGGTGATCGCCGAGGACGGAACTCCAGGGGGCAGCGTCAGCACGCGGTTCTCGACCTGGCCGTCCTCGCCGACGAGGATGACCAGGGCTTTCTCCGGTTCCAGGCGGACGAATTCGATGTGCTTGAGCCGCGCATTGGACTTTGGCGTCAGCACCACCGCCGCGGCCCGCGTCAGTCCGGACAGCCGCGTCAGCGCCTGGTCCAGCGCCGCCTCGACCGAGTGCGCCTGGCCTACGGACGTGAGCTGGCTCTGGATCGACTGCCGTTCGGCCTCGTTGAGGTCGCCGACCTGCATCAGGGCATCGACGAAGAAGCGCAAGCCGAGTTCCGTCGGCAGCCGGCCGGCGGAGGTGTGCGGCGCATAGATCAGGCCGAGCTGTTCCAGATCGGCCATGACGTTGCGGACCGAGGCTGGCGACAGCGGCATCGCGATCAGGCGCGAGATATTGCGCGAGCCCACGGGCTCACCGGTCGCGAGGTAACTTTCGACAATTTGACGAAAGATATCGCGGGAACGCTCGTTGAGCTGGGCGAGGCCTGCGCGCGGCGCGATCAGATGGATCGGATCGTGATGGGCCACAGCGGTAACTCCTCTCAGGTCCTCATAATTTGTCCATCCCGGGCGCTTCTGACAAGCGTGGCGTTTGCCGGCCCGGAATCAGGGGCCGAATAAGCCCTTGCCGCCCACCTTCGCCCCACCTACAAGCACCGCCAACAGCCTTTCCCGTGAGTTTTGGAGGATTTCCCATGCGGCCAAGCCGCCGTGCGCCCGACGAATTGCGCCCCGTGACGCTGGAGCGCGGCGTGGTCAAATATGCGGAAGGCTCCTGCCTGGTGAAGTTCGGCGACACCCATGTGCTGGTCACCGCCACGCTGGAAGACCGCCTGCCGCCGTGGCTGAAGGGCCAGGGCCGCGGCTGGGTCACCGCCGAATACGGCATGCTGCCGCGCGCCACCTCGGAACGCACTCGCCGCGAGGCCGCCGCCGGCAAGCAGAGCGGCCGCACCGTCGAGATCCAGCGTCTGATCGGCCGCTCGCTTCGCACCATCGTCGACCTCGAGGCCCTCGGCGAGCGCCAGATCACGGTCGATTGCGACGTGCTTCAGGCCGACGGCGGCACGCGCACGGCCTCGATCACCGGCGCCTGGGTCGCGCTCGCCGACTGCGTCAACTGGATGAAGGCGCGCAACATGATCAAGGCCAACGTCATGCGCGACAACGTCGCCGCGATCTCCTGCGGCATCTACAACGGCACGCCGGTGCTCGATCTCGATTATGCCGAAGATTCGGAAGCCCAGACCGACGCCAATTTCGTCATGACCGGCGACGGCCGCATCATCGAGGTGCAGGGCACGGCGGAACGCGAACCGTTCACGGAAGCCGAGTTCCTGGCGCTGATGGCGTTGGCGCGCAAGGGCGTTGCGCGTCTGGTGGACTTGCAGAAACTGGCTGTGGCGTAGTCAATAGGCCCATGCACCGCCGAATCACCGGAAAGCTCGTCGTCGCTACCCACAATCCCGGCAAGCTGGCCGAGATGCGGGAGCTGCTCGCGCCCCACGGCGTCGAGGCGGTGTCGGCCGGCGAGCTCGGCCTCGCCGAGCCGGAGGAGACCGGCAACGATTTCCGCAGCAACGCCGCGATCAAGGCGATCGCGGCGGCGCAGGCGACCAAACTGCCCGCCTTCGCCGACGATTCCGGCATCGCGGTCGACGCGCTCGACGGCGCGCCCGGCATCTACAGCGCGCGCTGGGCCGGCCCGACCAAGGACTTCAACGCGGCGATGGCGCAGATCGAGCGCCTGTTGCAGGAGCGCGGCGCCACCACGCCGGACCGCCGGAGAGCGCATTTCGTCTCCGCGCTGTGCGTGGCCTGGCCCGACCATCATCTCGAAGAGGTCGAGGCGCGCGTCGATGGCACTCTGGTCTGGCCGCCGCGCGGCAACGCCGGCTTCGGCTACGATCCGATGTTCCTGCCCGATGGTCACGACCGCACCTTCGGCGAGATGGAGAGCATCGAGAAGCACGGCCTGCCGCCGCTGGGTCTCGGCCTGTCGCACCGTGCCCGCGCCTTCCGGAAACTGGCGGAGATCTGCCTTGAGCCGCGATAGAGCGTTTTCGAGCGAAGTGGATGCCGGTTCGCGCCGGGAAAACGCGTCAAAACGACAATCCGAAGCCTTCGGCGTCTACGTGCACTGGCCGTTCTGCCTGTCGAAGTGCCCCTATTGCGACTTCAACAGCCATGTCCGCCACGCCGCGATCGACGAAGCGCGCTTTGCCTCCGCGTTCGCGCGCGAGATCGAAACGACCGCGGCGCGCGCGCCCGGCCGCGAAGTCACCTCGATTTTCCTTGGCGGCGGTACGCCATCTCTGATGCAGCCCGCAACCGTCGGCGCGGTGCTCGATGCGATCGGCAAGCACTGGACCGTCGCACGCGACGTCGAAGTCACGCTCGAAGCCAACCCGACCAGCGTCGAGGCCACGCGCTTTGCCGGCTATCGCAGCGCCGGCGTCAACCGCGTCTCGCTCGGCGTGCAGGCGCTTGATGACGCCTCGCTGAAGGCGCTGGGACGCCTGCACAGCGCGCGCGAGGCGCTCGATGCCGTCGCCATCGCGCGCCGTTCGTTCGACCGTTATTCGTTCGACCTGATCTATGCCCGCCCTGACCAGACGCCGGCGATGTGGGCCGATGAGCTGCGCCTCGCCATCGATGAAGCGGCCGAGCATCTGTCGCTCTATCAGCTGACGATCGAGGAAGGCACGCCGTTCTTCGGCCTGCACCAGGCCGGCAAGTTGAAGACGCCGGATGAAGCGGTCGCGCGCGCGCTCTACGACGTCACGCAGGAGACCTGCGACAAGCTCGGTCTGCCCGCCTACGAGATCTCCAACCACGCGCGGCGCGGCGCCGAGTGTCGGCACAATCTGGTGTACTGGCGCGGCGAGGAATACGCCGGCATCGGTCCCGGCGCCCATGGCCGCCTCGACATCGACGGTGTCAGGCACGCCACCGCCACCGAGAAGCGTCCCGAGGCCTGGCTGCTGCGGGTCGAGACCAACGGCCATGGCGTGGTCACCGACGAGCTGCTCAACAGCGAGGAACGCGCCGACGAATTCCTGCTGATGGGATTGCGCCTCGCCGAAGGCATCGACCCCGAACGCTACAAGGCGCTCTCCGGCCGTCCGCTCGACCCCAAGCGCATCGCGCTCTTGCGCGAGGAAGGCGCAATCACGGTCGATGCAACGGGACGCCTGCGCGTGACCAGCAGTGGATTCCCGGTGCTCGATGCAGTGGTCGCGGATCTCGCGGCATAACGGGATCCTGTAGGGAGGGCAAAGGCGCACTTGCGCCGTGCCCACCATCTCACTCGACCGCAAAAAATGCGTGGGCCACCCTACGGCACCGTCGTCCGGAGCTACGCTCCAAAGCTCTTCGGCGAGCCTGCGACCGCGACGCCGCCGCCTTGCGTCACCTTCATCACGGCAAGACCGCGTTCATTGGTGCCGTCGGCGCGGAAGCGGAACAGGCCGTCGATGCCGGCAAAGCCGGAGGGATTGGTGAGCACGTCGGGCGAGAAGCGCGTGGTGCCTTGCGTGCGCGCGAGCGCGGCGACGAGCGCGACGGCGTCATAGGCGAGCGTCGCGGTGCGGATCGGCTCGGCGCCGTATTTGGTGCGGTAGCGGCCGGAGAAGGCGCGGAAGCCGGCCGGGTCGGGCGCAGCGTAAAGGCCCCCTGGAGCGCGGCGCTGGCATAGACCCGCGGATTGTCCCACAAGCCGGTGCCGAGCAGCTGGATGTTGCGCAGATTCGCGCCCGCGGCCGTCATCGCGTCGGCCACCGACACCACGGCATCGCCGTCATCGGCGATGAACAGCGCGTCCGCACTGCCGAGCTGCTGCGCCACCGTGCGCGCCGGCGTGGCGCGATCGGCGCCGTATTTCTCGAACGCAACGATGCGCCCGCCACGGCGCGGCGCCGCCACCTTCACCGCGGCCTCGACGACATTGCCATAGGCATTGTCGGGCACGAGCACGGCGAGCGAACGCTTTCCGATGCTGGCGGAATATTCGACGATGCGATTGACGTCGGATTCCGGCAGGAAGGAGAGCAGATAGACGCCGCGGCCGGCGATGCTGGAATCGGTCGAGAACGCGATGACGGAAATGCCGCGCGTGCGCGCGACCTGCGCCACCGCCGGCACCGATTGCGCGAACAGCGGCCCGAGGATGATCTCGGCGCCTTCGTCGACCGCCTGCTGCGCGCCGGCCTGGGCGCCTTGCGGGCTGCCGTTGTCGTCCTTGATCAGGAGCTGGATGTTCGGGTTCTGGAACTCGGCCAGCGCCATCTCGGCGGCGTTGCGCATGGATTGCGCGGCAAGGCCGGCATTGCCGGCCGCGGACAGCGGCAGGATCACGGCGACCTTGACCCCGCCGGTGCCGGCCGTCGTCGCCTGCTGCGGAGGACCGGCCGGCTGGGCTGGCGGAGCCGAGCTCGAATGGGTTGGAGAACTGACTGAGACTCTGCTGCACGCCGGCACAGGCCGACAGCAGGGGCGCGCCGAGCAACAGGCCGAGCGCGCTCCGGCGGGTCGCCCCCGACATCAGGGACCCCGGAATGGGAGACTTAGGAAAACGCGGGCCCACCATGGCAGCTTCTCTTCTGACCCGCCGTCGCCGGCCGGTCATGATCTTCCTTCCACGGCGCAGGCCGCGGATTCAGGCATATTGTCGGCAAATAGTTAACCAAAACAAAAGGATAATAACCGCTTAACGCGGCCGCCTTCCTGTCCCGGCAGCTGTTCGCCGTCGCTCATCCAGCATCAAGGCGGAGTTTCCGTCGCGAATATGGCGCGAGGGCCCTCACCCCCTCCCGACGTGATCCCGACCGATCACATTCCCGTCCGTTCCCCCCGTTCCCAGCCCCTCACCTCGCCACGATCTTTTTCGGCAAGCCGGTTCCCAGCCCTGCGGATCGTGCCTAAGTTGACCTCATTATGCGCGCAAAGCCGGCCCCGATAAATACGTCTGAAGCTCAAGAGGCCGCCTCGCGCGGTTTCTCCATCGATGCCCATCGGTTCACCGCGCCGAAGGCGGCACCGGGCCTGCATCTGGTCGCAACCCCGATCGGCAATCTCGGCGACATCACGCTGCGGGCGCTGCAGACCCTCGCCGGCGTCGACGTCATCGCCTGCGAGGACACAAGGATCACCCGGCGCCTGACCGAGCGCTACGCCATCGCAGCGCAGCTCAAGCAATATCACGAGCACAATGCGGAAACCGCCCGTCCAAAAATCCTGGAGGCGCTCGCGGCCGGCGGCTCCGTCGCGCTGGTCTCGGATGCCGGCACGCCCCTGATCTCCGATCCCGGCTTCAAGCTGGTGCGAGAGGTCTGCGCCGCCGGCCACTCCGTGCACGCGCTGCCGGGCCCGTCTTCCGTCCTCGCCGCGCTGTCGGTGGCGGCGCTGCCGACCGACCGCTTCTTCTTCGAGGGTTTCCTGCCGTCGAAGTCCGCCGCGCGCCGCGCCCGCCTGGCCGAGCTCGCGCGGATCGACGCGACGCTGGTGATGTTCGAGTCCGGAAACCGGATGCAGGCCACTTTGACCGATCTCGCCGAGATCATGGGCGAGCAGGGACGCCGCAATCTGCCGCGAGCTGACCAAGCTGCATGAGGAGGTCAGACGCGCGCCCCTCGCCGAGCTGTCGCGGCAGGCGGACGCGCCGGAGACGCGCGGCGAGTTCGTCCTGGTGATCGGCCCGCCGCCCGCGAATGCCGAGGTGCTGACGATGGATGCGCTCGATGGCCTCTTGCGCGAGCAGCTGGCCGCGCACAGCGTCAAGGATGCGGTCGCGCATGCCGTCGCGCTGTCGGGCCGGCCGCGCCGCGAGGTCTATGCCCGCGCGCTCGAGCTCGCAAAGGATTCGCGGGGCGGCGATGGCGAAGACTGAGATCCCCAGGGAACCAAAGGTCGCCTCGCCCGAGCGCGTCGCCGCGTTTCACACCGGCATCTCCGCGGAAAGCCGCGCTGCCGCCTTTCTCATGGCCAAGGGCTATCGCATTCTCGCCAAGCGCTACCGCACGGCGCATGGCGAGATCGACATCGTGGCGCGCCGCCGCAACCTGATCGCGTTCGTCGAGGTCAAGGCGCGCGCGACGCTGGACGATGCCGCCTTTGCCGTGACGCCGCGCCAGCAGCGGCGCATCATCGATGCCGCGCAAGGCTGGCTCGTCGCGCATCCCGAGCATGCCGAATTCGAATTGCGATTCTGACGCCATGCTGATTGCGCCGCGCTCACTTCCGCGCCATGTGTTGGCGGCATTCGACGCCTCGACCTGAAAGGCAGACCATGAAACTGAACGTCGCCGTCCAGATGGACCCCATCGCCCGCATCAACATCAAGGGCGATTCCACCTTCGCACTGCTGCTGGAGGCGCAGAGACGCGGCCACGGCCTGTCCTATTACACGCCCGACAAGCTCTCGATGGTCGGCGAGGAGATCGTCGCTCCGGTTCATCTGCTGACCGTGCGCGACGAGCCCGGCAACCATTTCACGCTAGGGGAGCCCAGGCGCGAGGCGCTGAACGGCTTCGACGTGGTGCTGCTGCGCCAGGATCCGCCGTTCGATCTCGCCTACATCACCTCGACGCATCTTCTGGAGCGCATCCATCCGAAGACCCTGGTGGTCAACGATCCCGCCTCGGTCCGCAACGCGCCGGAAAAGCTGTTCGTGATGAACTTTCCGCAGCTGATGCCACCGACGCTGATCTCGCGCGACGTCGATGAGATCAACGCGTTTCGCGACAAGCATGGTGCCGTCGTGATGAAGCCGCTGCACGGCCATGGCGGCGCGGCGGTGTTCCGTGTGATGCCGCAGGACATGAATTTCGGCTCGCTGTTCGACATGTTCTCCGTGACGTTCAGGGAGCCGTGGGTGATCCAGCAGTTCATCCCGGAGGTGAAGCACGGCGACAAGCGCATCATCCTGGTCAACGGTGAGTTCGCCGGCGCGGTGAACCGCGTGCCGGCCGCCGACGACCTGCGATCCAACATGGTGCGCGGCGGTGCGGCGCAGGAGACCGAGCTCACCCCGCGCGAGCGCGAGATCTGCGCCACCCTCGGCCCGGCCTTGCGCGAGCGCGGTCTGTTGTTCGTCGGCATCGACGTCATCAACGGCAACCTCACCGAGATCAACGTGACCTCGCCCACGGGCATCCGCGCCATCGCGCGGCTCGGCGGGCCCGACGTCGCCGCGAAGATCTGGGACGTGATCGAAGAGAAGCGGAAGAAGTAGCCCACCGCAATGATCGCACTCCCGAACGTCGTCCCGGACAAGCGAAGCGCAGATCCGGGACGATAACCACAAGAAGGTATGGTTGCGGGGACTCGGAGTTGCCGATTCGCACCGCCGCTCCTCCCTGCGGTTATGCATCCCCGCGTTCGCGGGGACGACAGCGTTGGTGCGGCGAGCTAGTACGGCCTCACTCGCATCGTCGCGAGCTCATCACTAACCACCCATTCACCATCACGCCCTCCGCATCGGGCCAACGCACCTGCGCGCTTACGTGAAACTACGGGGCCGCTGGCCGACTGAATAACGCCGCGTTCACCATCTGCCGAGAACCAGCGTCCCAGCCGGTGAGCGCGCCCGGCCTCGCAACACCCCTTATACTTTTACTCCCTACTCATCGACACGGGGGAACCCGCCAGGTGCGGTTCGAGTGCCCCGCGTATGAGTAAAGCGTATGAACACCGCACGCATTGTCGTTCTCGTCATCGCGCTGGCCGCCGGCGGCGTCGCTGCGTATCTGGCGAGCGGCTATCAGAATGCCCCCGCGCCCGTTGAGGCCGTCGTCGAGAAGCTGCCGACGGTTGAAGTCCTCATCGCCAAGAACGACATCCAGCTCGGCCAGGCGCTCAAGCCTGAGGATCTGCAATGGCAGACCTGGCCGGCGGCGACCGCAAGCAGCGCCTTCATCCGCCGTGACAGCAGACCCGAGGCGCAGAGCCAGATCGCCGGCTCGATCGCGCGCGTCCCCCTGATGCAGGGCGAGCCGATCCGCGAGCAGAAGCTGGTCAAGGCCGAAGGCTCCGGCTTCATGGCCGCGATCCTGCCTTCCGGCATGCGCGCCGTTTCGACCGAGATCTCCGCCGAAACCGGCGCCGGCGGCTTCATCCTGCCGAACGACCGCGTCGATATCGTGCTGACGCGTCGCCTGAAGAATCCCGATACCAACGGCCCGACCGCCGGCAACGACCTCATCGTGTCCGAAGTCATCCTGACCAACATTCGCGTGCTCGCGATCGATCAGGCGCCGAAGGAAAAGGACGGTCAGACCGCCGTAGTCGGCAAGACCGTCACGCTCGAGCTCAAGCCCGACCAGGTCGCCACGCTGTCGGCCGCGCGGCAGGGCGGCACGCTCCAGCTTGCGCTGCGAAGCATCGTCGATGCCAACGCGACGGAAGTCAGCGTCGAGGACCAGGGCGCAAAGCGCTCCGCAGGCATCGACGTCATCCGCTACGGCGTGCAGACGCGGCAACTGACGTCACAGAAGTGATGGGGACATGATGAATTACGGGGATGATCGGATGGGCCTGCGCATTCGGGGGAAGCGCGCGCGCTCGTTCTGGACGGGGACGATGCTGATGCTGGGGCTGCTCGCGGCGCCCGGTTCCGTTGACGCCGCCGAGGCGCCGGTCGGCGATCAGGCGCCGATCCAGGCGCCGGATCTCGGTGTGTCGCCGGTCGCGACGATCGCGTCGGCGCGGACGCGCTTTCTCTCGCTCGGCATCGGCAAATCCGTCGTCATCGACCTGCCCCGCGAGGTCAAGGACGTGCTGGTGGCCGACCCCAAGATCGCCAATGCGGTGATCCGCTCGGCTCAGCGCGCCTATATCATCGGTGGTCAGGTCGGCCAGACCAACGTCGTTTTCTTCGCCGCCGACGGCCAGCAGGTCGCCTCCTATGACATCGCGGTCAAGCGCGATCTCAACGGCATGCGGACGGCCCTGCGCCAGTCGCTGCCGGGCGTGCAGATCGAGGGCGTCGGCGACAGCGTGATGCTGACCGGATCGGTGTCAAGCCCGGTCGAGGCGCAGCAGGCCGGCGACGTCGCCGCAAAGCTGGTCGGCGGATCGGACAAGGTCGTCAACAACATCGTCGTGCGCGGTCGCGACCAGGTGATGCTCAAGGTCGTCGTCGGCGAAGTGCGCCGCGACATCGTCAAGCAGCTCGGCGTCGATCTCAGCGCCAGCCTGAATGCCGGCACGGCCGTGGTGAATTTCAACAATTCCAACCCGTTCTCGGTCTCGGGCGGCCCGATCGTCGGCAGCAACGGGCTCGGCGTCGCCGGCCTCGCCAAGGGCGTCGCCACCGTCAGCGCCACCATGCGCGCGATGGAAAGCGCCGGCGTGATGCGGACGCTCGCCGAACCGAGCCTGACGGCGATCTCGGGCGAATCCGCCACCTTCATCGCCGGCGGCGAATTCCCGATCCCCGCGGGCTATTCCTGCGATCCGGTCACCCACGTCTGTACCACCCAGGTCACCTACAAGAAGTTCGGTATCTCCCTGAACTTCACCCCGGTCGTGCTGAGCGAAGGCCGCATCAGCCTGCGGGTGATGACCGAGGTGTCGGAACTGTCGAATACGAACTCGATCACGTTGACGCAGGCGGTATCCTCGACCTCGAGCAACTCGATCACCATTCCCTCGATCCAGACCCGCCGCGCCGAGACCACGCTCGAGATTCCCTCGGGCGGCTCGATGGCGATGGCGGGCCTGATCCAGCAGCAGACCAAGCAGGCGATCAACGGCCTGCCGGGCGTCGACCAGGTGCCGATCATCGGCGCGCTGTTCCGCAGTCAGGACTTCGTCAACAACGAGACCGAGCTGATGGTGATCGTGACGCCCTATGTGGTGCGCGCGGTGGCGCAGAAGGAATTGTCGCGGCCCGACGACGGCTTCGCACCGGCCTCCGATGCGCAGACCGCGCTGCTCGGCCGCATGAACCGGCTCTATGGCACCACGCGGAGCGTCGATCCGATCAACGGCACGCCCGGCGATTTCGGCTTCATCATCGACTGAGGCGAACGGTTTGGGGACCGCGGCAAGCAACGGGGCAAGAGGGGACCAGGCGATGACGACAACATCTGCCGATCGACGTCGCAGCTTTGGGATCGCGCTGGCATTGACGGGGCTGTCCGTCATGCTCGGCGCCTGCAACACCAGCGGCGACATCACTCAGACGGTACCGACCGACTACCGCCAGCGCCACCCGATCGCGGTGCAGGAGGGCAGGAAGTCGATCGTGATCTTCGTCGGCAAGGCGCGCGGCGGCCTGTCGGCCCCGCAGCATTCGGATGTCGCCGGCATTGCGCGGGACTGGGTGCGCGAAGGCACCGGCTCCGTCGTCGTCGACGTCCCCGTCGACAGCTCAAATTCACGCGCGGCGGCCGCGACCTATCGGGAGATCCGCTCCGTACTCACATCCGGCGGCGTGCCGGCGCGCGCCATCGTCCAGCATCCCTATCGCCCTGAAGACCCCGGGCTGCTGCCCACCATCCGCCTCAGCTATTCGAAGATCACCGCGGTCGCGGGTCCCTGCGGTCTGTGGCCGGAAGACATCGGCCCCTCCATCCTCGATCCCGGCTACAACGAGAACCGGCCCTATTTCAATCTGGGCTGCGCCAGCCAGCGCAACCTCGCGGCAATGATCGACAACCCCGCCGACCTCGAGCAGCCGCGGTCCGAGACGCCGGCCTACACCGCGCGGCGCGACATCGCCTTCGAGCGCTATCGCAAGGGCACCGCGGTCGCGACACCCAACCCCGACGCCGACAAGGCCAAGCTCAGCGATACCGGCAAATGACACGGCTCCACGACGAAGATTCGGACGACCAAGGGCACCCCGAGGAACACATTGCGCCGGTTCCTCGCATCTCCGTGCAGGCCTTTTGCGAGACCGAGCAGACGCTCCAAGCGGTGACCGCGGCGGGGCAGGACCGCCGACTCGCCAAGGCGCACCTCACCGCCAAGGACGGCGGCCTTGCCGCGGCGATCGAAGTATATGAATCGATGCCGACGCCGAACGTGATCGTGATCGAATCCGACGGCACGCGCGACATCCTCGAGGGATTGGACGACCTCGCCGGCGTCTGCGACCCAGGCACCCGCGTGGTCGTGATCGGCAATCCCAACGACACGGCGCCCTATCGCGAGCTGGTGCGCCGCGGCGTCAACGATTATGTGATCGGACCGGTCGAGACCCTCGACGTCGTCCGCTCGATCTGCAGCCTGTTCTCGGCCTCCGAGGCCATCATCACCGGCCGCGTCATCGCGGTGGTCGGCGCCAAGGGCGGCGTCGGCGCCTCCACCGTCGCGCACAACGTGGCCTGGACCATCGCCCGCGACCTTTCGCTCGATTCCGTCGTGATCGACCTCGACCTCGCCTTCGGCACCGCGAGCCTCGACTACAACCAGGATCCGGTCCAGGGCATCGCCAACGCGGTGCTGTCGCAGGACCGGCCGGACACGGCGCTGATGGAGCGCCTGCTCGCCAAATGCACCGAGCGCCTCAGCCTGCTCGCTGCGCCTGCCTCTCTTGACCGGGTCTACGATTTCGGCGCCGAAGCCTTCGACGCCGTGTTCGACACGCTGCGCATGACCACGCCCTGTATCGTGCTCGACGTTCCCCACCAATGGTCCGGCTGGACGCGGCGCGCGCTGGTGAACGCCGACGACATCGTGATCGTTGCCGAGCCCGATCTCGCGAACTTGCGCAACACCAAGAACATGCTGACCGTGCTGAAGGCGGCACGACCGAATGACCGGCCGCCGCTGTACTGCATCAACCAGGTCGGCATGCACAAGCGCGCGGAGATCGACGTCAAGGCCTTCGCCAAGACCATGGAGAGCCAGCCGATCGCGGTGATCCCGTTCGATTCGAAGCTGTTCTCGACCGCGGCCAATAACGGCCAGATGATCGCGGAAGTCGCCAAGAATCACCGCACCACCGCGCTGTTTCAGACCATGGCGAACCGCCTCGCCGGCCGCGGCGAGGTGAAGAAGCCGAAGCGCTCGCTGCTTGAGCCGCTGCTGAAGAAGCTGAAGGGCCGGTCGGGCCGCCCATCGGCGCCGCACCGCAAGGCGTCATAGCAGCGACAGCGTTTTCGCCTCGCGAGGACGCGACGAGCAAGAACGCGGTCGGACGGCGGGTTACTTCTCGGCCCGCTGCTGCTGCTTCTTCGCCAGCATTTGCCGCAGCGCCGTGACTTTGGCCGCTGCCTGGTCCGGCGGCAAATCTGCCTTGACCAGGATTTCAGCCTCGGCCTGGCGGCCCTGCAATCCCAGCACGAGCGCGAGGTTGGCACGAATCCGCGAATCGCTCTGATTGCGCTGATGGGCGCGGCCGAGCACCTGTTCGGCGCGCGGCAGATTGTTCTGGAGCATGTAGGACAGACCGAGATTGGACAGGACCTGCGGCTCGTCGGGCACGATCTTCAGGGCGCTCGCGTAATATTGCTGCGCCTCCTCGTGGCGACCGAGCTGATCGAGCGCCGCGCCTTGCGCCGACAGGATGCGCCAGTCGGGATCCTCCGGCGAATGCGCGCGGCTGAGAACGTCGAAGGCCTGCTGGAAATTGCCGCTGTCGGCGAGCGCGCGGCCATAGCCGGCGAGCAGCGCCTTGTTGCTGGGATGGGCGAGCACGGCCTGCTCCAGCACCGCGACCGCCTGGGCGCGCTGGCCGGTCTCGCGCAGTGCCTTGCCGTATTCGATCGCCATTGCGGGATCGCCGGGCTTTGCGCGGTAACGCGCGCGCAGGGCGTCCATGTCCGGCCTGGGATCCGCCTTGGCGGTCGTTTCCGACCGGGTGCCGAGCGCGCCGGTGACATCCTCGATGCCGGCGGTCTGACAGCCGCCGAGGCCGAGCACCAGCAGCACGGGAAACAGCAATCTCGCCGGGGGAAGGCGAGGGACGAACGCTTGGACATACTCTGATCACTCGGCAACTGATCAGAGATGCTTACCGATTAACGCTAAAGTCCCGTTAAGGACGCGGGCCCCCGCCTCTCAGTCGACGAATTCAGCGCCGAATTCGCAGCCGATGCGCCAGCGCAGACGGCATTGCCGGGAATAGTCCGGCGCGAAGATGATGGTGAATTGCGGCGGCACTTCCAGAAATTCCGCAACCACTTTCACGCCACCATCCGAAATATCGGTGATCGTGCAGTCCCGCGGCAGCGAGCCCGCGCCAAAATGGATCTTGGCGAGGCGGCTGCACACCCGACGTTCGCTTCTGCGGCGATTTGCAAGCATTTGAATTGTTCACCCGTTAGACCACGGCCCATCCCGTAGCCCCAGGAGTAGCGGACATTCGTTGGAATGTGCTGAGGGCAGAAGCTCGCATTCGAGGCGTAGTGTCGGCTCGGTGTTTACGATCGGTTAGGGCTTGTCCGCCCCTGCGGGATGTTCCTGTATTGTTCTTGCGGAAAGAGCCGCGCTCTGCTACCCCTAATTGTGCGAGAGGGGCAGGCTGGTTTGAGCATGGTTCAGCGGGTTTCCACCGTCGCTTTTGAGGGGATCGAGGCCCGCGCGGTCGACGTGCAGGTCCAGGTCGCCCCTGGCCTGCCGGCCTTCGCCATCGTCGGCCTGCCGGACAAGGCAGTGTCGGAGGCGCGCGAGCGGGTGCGCTCGGCGTTGATCGCCTCGGGGCTCGCGCTGCCGGCGCGCCGGATCATCGTCAATCTGGCGCCGGCCGACCTGCCCAAGGAGGGCAGCCATTACGACCTGCCGATCGCGCTCGGGCTGATGGCGGCGATCGGGGCGATCCCGCCGGATGCGCTGACCGGCTTCACCGTTCTCGGCGAGCTTGGCCTTGACGGCTCGATCGCGCCGGTGGCCGGCGTCCTTCCCGCCGCGATCGGCGCCAATGCACGCGAGGAGGGGCTGATCTGCCCGGCGGCCTGCGGCTCCGAAGCGGCCTGGGCGAGCCCCGACATCCAGATCATCGCAGCAAGCTCGCTGATCCAGATCGCCAACCACTTCAAGGGCACGCAGGTGCTGTCGCGGCCCTCGCCGAAGGTGCACGAAGCCGCCGCCTCCACGCTCGACCTGCGCGACATCAAGGGCCAGGAGAGCGCCAAGCGGGCGCTGGAGATCGCGGCCGCCGGCGGCCATCATCTGCTCATGATCGGCGCGCCCGGCGCCGGCAAGTCGATGCTGGCCGCGCGCCTGCCCTCGATCCTGCCACCGCTGTCCCCGGGCGAGCTGCTCGAGGTCTCGATGATCGCCTCCGTTGCCGGCGAGATCGAAGGCGGCGCGCTGACGGCGCGGCGGCCGTTCCGCTCACCGCATCATTCCGCCAGCATGGCCGCGCTCACCGGCGGCGGCATCCGCGCCAAGCCCGGCGAGATCTCGCTGGCGCATCAGGGCGTGCTGTTCCTCGACGAGCTGCCTGAATTCGATCCGCGCGTGCTGGACTCGCTGCGGCAGCCGCTGGAGAACGGCGAGGTCGCGGTGTCGCGCGCCAATCATCGCGTCACCTACCCTGCCCGCTTCATGCTGGTCGCGGCGATGAATCCGTGTCGCTGCGGCAATGCGTTCGAGCCCGGCTATGCCTGCAAACGCGGCCGCATCGACCGCTGCACCGGCGATTACCAGGCGCGCATCTCGGGCCCGTTGATGGACCGCATCGATCTGCGCATCGAGGTGCCGGCCGTGACCGCGGCCGATCTGATCCTGCCGCCGCCGGCGGAGGGATCGGTCGAGGTCGCCGCGCGCGTGGCGGCGGCGCGCGACATCCAGCTCGCACGCTATGCCGATGCCGGCCTGCCCCATGTTCGGACCAATGCCGAGGCGCCCGCATCGGTGCTGGAGGAGATCGCCAAGCCGGACGCGCAAGGCGCCAAATTGCTGCGCGAGGCCGCCGAAACCATGCGGCTGTCGGCGCGCGGCTATCACCGCGTGCTGCGGGTGGCGCGCACGCTGGCCGACCTCGATCATGCCGACAAGATCGGCCGGCTGCACCTCGCCGAAGCGCTGTCCTATCGCGCACTCGCGGAGGATGTGCGGCAGATGGCTTGATGATACCGCGTGTCAACCCGGCGGTAACGAGTTTCCTTTACGCTCTGCAAACCATAGGGCCCGCTGATTTCGGCTGCGAGTTCCCCGAGGGCCCGGCGAGTAGAGTGTCATGTTGCGTTTCAAGATCCTGGCCTCGGTTGTTCCCTTGCTGGCGGCGGCGGTGTTTGCCCGGGCCGAGATCGGATCGGTCTCGCATCCCTGCATCGCCGTGGGCGAGACCTCAGTCGAGCTCACCTCGCTGTTCTGGACCGCCGGCGTGCATGTCGCCTTCACCGAAGATCCCGCGCGCGCCACAGTCCGGGTTCAGGTCACCGACGACTCTGATGCCGCGGACTTCGCACTGGTCGACGACGGCCTCGGGTCCGAGCCGGAGACCTGTCAGGCCAATCCCGCGACGCGCCTCGTCTCGATCGCCGCTCAGCCCGTCGATGGCGGCGAGGTGATCTATCTTTCCAGCGAAGGGCCGGCGAACTACCGCATCTATGTGCGCTCGAAGTCGGTGTCGCTGCGCGAGGCGGCGGCGCTGATCGTCGGCGCCCGCGGCAGCCATCGCCATCTCCAGGCCGCCTCGCTCTGAAGCATTAACACTTCGTCAACCCTGTTCGGAGGCAGAGCCGAAGCCTCAAACTGTTCGCAAGGTGGACGCGACATCGTCGCACGCGGCGGCGGGTTTCAGACAAGGGTCGGTGGCGATGGGTCGGACGTTCCGGATCAAGGTGCGCATGCGCCGTTTCAGGCGGCAGCATCCCCGCATCGCGTTCGCGATCCGCTCCTTCATGATTTTCTCGGCGACCTTCGGCGGCGCCTATGGGTTCGTGTCCGGCAGCCGGTCCGACACCTCCGGCTACGATCCGCACACCTTTGCGATCGGCGCGAGCTTCCTGTTCGCGCTCGCCTGCCTCGGGCTTGCGACGCTGAGCATGCGCCTGCGTTTCGTAGGCAAGCGGCTGCGTACGCTCGCCGCCCACAACGAGGCCCTGATCGACCGCAATTGGGAGCTGAAGGAAGCGGAAGAACGCGCGCGCAGCCTGTTCGAGCAGCAGGGCGACCTCATCGTGCTGCGCGACACCGATGGCCGCATCACTTTCGCCAACGAGGCCTATTGCGCGCTCGCAGGACAGAAGCGCGCCACGCTGGTCGGCACGCGTTTCGATTTCGACGTGCTGGAGCAGGGCGACAGCGCGCGCGAGAGCAACGGCACGCGAATCCACGACCAGAAGATCGCAACCCCGATCGGAGCGCGCTGGATCGCCTGGCGCGAGGGCTATGTCCGTCTCGATGCCGGCCAGCCCGCCGAGTTGCAGAGCGTGGGGCGCGACGTCACCGATCGCACCGAGACCGAACGCGCCTTGTCCGAGGCGCGCGACCAGGCCGACGCCGCAAACCGCGCCAAGTCGCGCTTCCTGGCGATGGCCTCGCACGAGATCCGCACGCCGCTCAACGGCATCATCGGCATGGGCGGCCTGCTGCTCGACACCCATCTGACGCCGGAACAGGCGACCTATGCCAAGGCGGTCAAGACCTCGGGCGAAGCCTTGATGGCGCTGATCGAGGAATTGCTCGACTATTCCAAGATCGAGGCCGGCAAGCTCGATCTCGAGCAGCGTCCCTTCGCGCTCTCGACCCTGATCGAGGAGATCACCGAGCTGCTGGCCCCGCGCGCGCAGGCGAAGTCACCGAGATCGCCGCCTATGTCGACGAGCGCCTGCCGCTGGAGGTGGTCGGCGATGCCGCGCGGCTGCGCCAGGTGCTGCTCAACCTCGCCGGCAACGCCATCAAGTTCACCGCTCACGGCGGCGTCGCGCTGATCGTCGAGCCCGGCATCTGGCCGAACGAGATCAGCTTCCTGGTCCGCGACACCGGCATCGGCATCGCGCCGGAGGCTCGGCAGCGGATCTTCCGCGAATTCGAGCAGGCCGACGAGCGCGTCGCCCGCACCTATGGCGGCACCGGGCTCGGCCTCGCCATCAGCGAGCGCATCGTCAAGCGCATGGGCGGCCGCATCGCGCTCGAAAGCGAGCCGGGCAAAGGCTCGACCTTCGAGATCGCAGTGCCGCTTCCGGCCCCGCAAGCCAGCGCGGGACAGACGGCCTTTCCGAGCCCCGACCTTGCCGGCAAATCGATCCTCCTCGTCGCCGACGGCATCGAAGCCGCACTGATCGCGCGGCGGCTGGAGCGCTGGGGCGGCCAGACCTGTCTGGTTGCGGACGCGGCGGTTGCCGAAGCACTTCTGCCGGAACGCTCATGGCACGCGGTGCTGATCGATCGCGCGATCGGTCCTGCCATGACCGACCATCTGGGTGAAATGGCCCGCGCACATGCGCTGCAGCGCCTCGTGCTGCTGACGTCGAGCTCGCGCCATGACGAGCTCTCGCCGGCGTTCACCGGGTTTCTGGTGAAGCCGCTGAGGGCGGCCTCGCTCGCCGCGCGCCTTGCGCTGACGCCGGAGATTGCATCGCCCGAGCTCGCGCCGGAACCGGCGGCTGAAGCTGAAGCTGCCCGCGCGACGCAAGCGAAGGGCCTTTCGATCCTCGTCGCCGAGGACAACGAGATCAACGCGCTGCTGATGCGCTCGCTGCTGACGAAACTCGGCCATCGCGTGGTCATCGCCGTCCACGGCGCGGCCGCGCTGGAATCGTGGCTCGCCGCTTCGTCGGCCCGCACGCCCTATGATCTCGTGCTGATGGATATCCAGATGCCGCAGCTCGACGGCATCGAGGCGACGAAGCGCATTCGTGCGCATGAGGCCGCCGCGGGCAGCCATCGCACCCCGATCCTCGCGCTCACCGCCAATACGCTGGTGGAGGATCGCTACGCCTGCTTCGAGGCGGGCATGACCGGATTTCTGATCAAGCCGCTCGATCGCGACAAGCTCGACGAAGCGCTGGCAGGCCTCGCGGCATCACAACGACTGCCGGTCTGATCGGGAACTCGCGGGAACCCCGCGGCGGGCGGCAATCGACAATTGAAATCGACCGCGTTGCGCGTCACGATCCTCGGGGGCATTTTTGCAACAGAGGATTTTGCGCATGAACGTGCTTTGCCGCCTCGCATTGATTGTTGTTCTCACCGGTTTCTCCCGACACGCCGCGGCCGATACGCCTGAGCTCATCGCCTCGCTCAAGCAAGGCGGTTTCGTCCTGATATTTCGGCACACCGCCACCGACGACAGCCAAAAGGATATCTACCCGTTCAAGTTCGACGATATGAGCGCCCAGCGTCAGCTCAGCGACAAGGGCAGGGACATGGCGCGCCAGATCGGGATGGCGGTCAAGGAACTCGCGATCCCCGTCGGCGATGTCTACACCAGCCGGCTGAACCGCGCGGTCGAGGCCGGCAAGCTGATCTCCGGCCGCGAGGTCAAGCCGGTCGATGCGTTGACGGACAGCAGCAACGCCAGCGCGTCGGGAATGGCAAACCCGACCGGCGCCAATGCAAAGGCCGGCCAGGCCGTGCGTCAGCTCGTCGATGCGCCGCCGAAGGCGGGCACCAACACGTTTCTGGTCACTCACAAGACCAACATCGCCGATGCCTTTGGCAAGGACGCCGGCAACGTCGAGGAAGGCGAGGCCTTCGTCTACAAGACCAACGGCTCCGATCCCGCCACCTTCGCGGGACGCATCAAGATCGCGGATTGGACTGCGAAGAGCGGTAAGTGACGGACTGACACCCAATCCGCCGCCGGCGCGACGGCGGCGGGGCGGGGCGGGACTTGCCGCTCCGTCACGATCCTGTGCTACCAACGTGCCGTAAGGTGCGACTGGAGGCCAGCGACACGTGAGAACATCGGAAGACCGCTCATTCCTCGTCTGGCTCGGCGTCATCACCCTCGCGTTCGGATGGCTGCTTTGGCCGTTCTCCGGCGCCTTGCTGTGGGCCACGCTGCTGGCGATCATCTTCGCGCCGGTCTATCGCCGCTTCCTGGATGGGCTTCCGGAATGGCGCAACCTTGCCGCGCTTTCCACCGTCATCGTGGTGGTCGTCCTGGTCCTGATCCCGGTCGGGGTCGTGATCGCTTCGCTCGTCGACCAGGGCGGCGAGCTATATCAGCGCGTTCAGGCCGGCGAGATCGATTTGGCTCATCCCCTGCAGCAACTGAAAGCCGCGCTGCCGGGCTGGGCCGCGTCCATCTCGGATCGACTGGCCGGCATTGATCTCTCGGCGGTGAAAGAACGCCTGTCCGGCCTGGTGGTCCCGGCCGGACAGCAATTGGCCGGGCATGCGATCAACATCGGCCAGCTGACGCTGGAGTTCGTCGCGAGCCTGCTGGTGATGCTGTATCTGCTGTTCTTTTTCCTGCGCGACGGCGATGAGCTGAGCCAGCGCATCCGCGGCGCGCTGCCGCTGCGGGCGGGCCAAACCGCCGAGATCCTGGATGCGTTCATCCTGGCGGTTCGCGGGACGATCAAGGGGATCATATTGGTTGCGCTGATCCAGGGCGCGCTCGGCGGGCTGATCTTCTGGCTGCTCGGCCTGACCGCGCCGCTGCTGGCCGGCGCCATCATGGCGCTGCTGTCGCTTCTGCCCGTGCTCGGTTCCGCGCTGGTCTGGGTTCCGGCCAGCCTCTATTTGCTGCTGACGGGCGCCGTGACCAAGGGAATCATCCTGCTCGCTTTCGGGACCTTCGTCATCGGCCTCGCCGACAACTTCCTGCGCCCGGTCCTGGTCGGCCAGTCGATCCGGATGCCGAGCTATGTCGTTCTGCTGGCGACGCTGGGCGGCCTTGCGACCTTCGGAGCCAACGGTTTCGTCATCGGCCCGCTCGTCGCCGCCATGTTCCTGACGGCCTGGAACATCTATGTCGGCTCGAAGGAACGACTGAAGGGCCGGGAATGACGGTCACGCGGCGTAAGCAACGAACCGCGGCGCGGAGAGCTTGTCCGGCTTCACCTGGCTTGCCTTGAAGACCGTATCGGCCTGGGCGGCGCGCTTGCAATGCGGGCAGACGAAGAGATGCGCGATGATCGGAACCGGCTCGTCCGCGAGCAGTTCTGAGCGGAACCATTTCATCTCGATATGGCAGTCCGGGCAGCTCGGCGCTTCAAGCAGCTCGGCAGCACTTCTGAGACGATCAACCATGGCGCCCTCGCGTTTCGTACGCTCATAGTCGAATACCTTTTGCCGGTCTGCAACAAAAGACACTCTGCCCGAACAGGATCTCGTCAACCGGCGCGATTACAGCCGTCGCAACGCCACGCTCTCCACGGTGTGGTCGGCGCCCTTCTTGAGGATCAGCGTCGCGCGGGGGCGGGTCGGCAGGATGTTGTCCTCGAGATTGGCGAGGTTGGTGCGCTCCCAGATCGCGATGGCGGTGGCGGTGGCTTCCTCGTCCGACAGCAGCGCATAGCGGTTGAAGTAGGAT
This sequence comes from Bradyrhizobium dasycarpum, assembly GCF_042019905.1. NCBI lineage: Bacteria > Pseudomonadati > Pseudomonadota > Alphaproteobacteria > Hyphomicrobiales > Nitrobacteraceae > Bradyrhizobium > Bradyrhizobium dasycarpum. The sequence continues at coordinate 4,972,527 of NZ_CP169574.1, read as the reverse complement.
TTCGGGTTGGTGAACGCGGTGTCGCGCAGCGCCAGGAAGCGCTTGATGTACCATTGCCGCAGCGCCGCCTCGTCGGCGTCGATATAGACCGAGAAATCGAAGAAGTCGGAGACCACAGGCACCGCCTTGCCGTCGCGCGGCAGCTTGCCGGTCTGCAGCACGTTGACGCCCTCGACGATCAGGATGTCGGGCTGATCGACCTCGGCCCACTGGTTCGGCACGATGTCGTAGGTCAGATGCGAATAGACCGGCGCACGCACATGGCGGCGGCCGGACTTGATATCGGAGAGGAAGCTCAGCAGCAGCGGCAGGTCGTAGCTCTCAGGGAAACCCTTCTTCTGCATGATGCCCTGCCGATCGAGCACGGCATTGGGATAGAGAAACCCGTCGGTGGTGATCAGCTCGACCTTCGGGCGCGGCGACCAGCGCGCCAGCAGGGCCTGGAGCACGCGGGCCGTGGTGGACTTCCCGACCGCGACCGATCCGGCGACGCCGATGATGTAGGGAACCTTGCGGTCGCGGATGTTGAGGAACTGGCGCTCGGCATAATACAGGCGCTGCATCGCATCGACATAGATCGAGAGCAGGCGCGACAGCGGCAGGTAAATGTCCTCGACCTCCTGCAAGTCGAGGCGATCGTGCAGCGAGCGCAGCCGGTCGAACTCGCCGGGCTCCAGCGTCATCGGCGTGTCGTCGCGCAGGCGCGCCCATTCTTCGCGCGTATAGACCCGGTAGGGATTATACTGCTGCTCGGGTGCGCGGATATCCATGACGCCGCCTTTCCGTTGCTTCGATCAATCGCTCTTGCGCGAAGCCTTTTCTTCCAACCCTGACATCGACGTGCGCTTAGCCAGCACCGCCTCGACCTCTTCCAGCTTTATGCCGCGTGCCTTCAGCAGCACAAGGAAATGATAGAGCAGGTCGGCACTTTCAGCGACCAGATGCGCGCGATCGTTTTCGACTGCTGCGATTACGGTTTCGACTGCCTCTTCGCCGAACTTCTTGGCGCAATGCTCGGCGCCCTTGTCGAGCAGCTTGCGGGTATAGGACGCCTCGCCGCCGGCCGCCGCGCGGATGTCGATGGTCTCGGCCAGATCGTGGATCGTGAAACGCGGCATCGGATTACTCAAAAACACGTGGGGCCAAGGAGACCGTCGCCCTCTGGCTTGTGTAGCATTTTTGCAGGCGGGAGTCGTCAGGCATCGAGGCGCATCGGCAGCCCGCGGCGGGCCATGTGCTCCTTGGCTTCGCGGATGGTGAATTCCCCGAAATGGAAGATCGAGGCCGCCAGCACAGCCGTGGCGTGTCCGTCGCGGATACCATCGACGAGATGGTCGAGATTGCCGACGCCGCCCGAGGCGATCACCGGAACGGGCACGCTGTCGGCGATCGCCCGGGTCAGGGGGATATCGAATCCCTGCCTGGTGCCGTCGCGGTCCATCGAGGTGAGCAGGATTTCACCGGCGCCGAGCGCGACGACTTCCTGGGCATATTCGATCGCGTCGATGCCGGTCGAGTTGCGACCGCCATGGGTAAAAATCTCCCAGCGGTCGCCGCCCGGACGCTTCACCCGCTTGGCATCGATCGCCACAACGACGCATTGTTCGCCGAATTTCTCGGCCGCTTCCTTGACGAACTCGCGCCGCGATACCGCGGCGCTGTTGATCGAGACCTTGTCGGCACCGGCGCGAAGCAGCGTCTTGATGTCGTTGACCTCGCGCACGCCGCCGCCGACGGTGACGGGCATGAAGCACGCCTCCGCGGTGCGCCGGACCACGTCGAGCATGATGCCGCGGTTCTCGTGGGTCGCGGTGATGTCGAGGAAGGTGAGCTCGTCGGCGCCGGCAGCATCGTAGGCGATCGCGGCCTCGACCGGGTCGCCGGCATCCCTGAGATCGACGAAGTTGACGCCCTTGACGACGCGGCCGTCCTTGACGTCGAGGCAGGGGATCACACGCACCTTGAACATGTGTCAGCTCCTGCGCGCGTCGCGGATCAAAGTGAGGGCGGCGGCGGGATCGAGCCGGCCGTCATAGAGCGCGCGTCCGGCGATCGCGCCGGCGAGCTTTTTCGCGCGTGGCGTCAGCATTGCCTTGACGTCCTCGATCGAGGCGAGGCCACCCGAGGCGATGACGGGAATCGAGATGGCGTCCGCGAGCGCGATGGTCGCGTCCAGGTTCAGACCCTTGAGCAGGCCGTCGCGCGCGATGTCGGTGAAGATGATGGCGGCGACGCCGGCATCCTCGAACCGCCGTGCGATCTCAAGCACCGTAACCTGCGAGGTCTCGGCCCAGCCTTCGACCGCGACCTTGCCGTCGCGGGCATCGAGACCGACCGCGACGCGGCCGGGAAATTTCTTCGCTGCGGATTTCACCAGCTCGGGATCACGCACCGCCGCCGTGCCGATGATGACGCGGGTGATGCCCTTCTCCAGCCAAGCTTCGACGGTCTTGAGATCGCGAATGCCGCCGCCGAGCTGCACTGGAATCTTGATCGTGTTCAGCATCGCCTCGACGGCTTGCGCATTCACCGGCTTGCCGGCAAAGGCGCCGTCGAGATCGACGACGTGGAGATATTCAAAGCCCTGCGCGACGAAGCTCTGCGCCTGCGCCGCCGGATTGAGGTTGAACACGGTCGCGCGCGCCATGTCGCCCTGTTCGAGGCGCACGCACTGGCCGTTCTTGAGGTCGATCGCCGGAAAGAGGATCATGATTGAGCCAAGTTTTTTCTGCGCAAACAGTGCGCTCCCTCCCCCTTGTGGGGGAGGGTTGGGGAGAGGGGTAAGCCACGGGCACCGCCGCTGCGGCTACCCCCCTCCCGAATGCTTCGCATTCGACCTCCCCCACAAGGGGGGAGGAGACAAGAGAGAGAGCCATCACGGTTTCCATCGCAAGAAGTTCGAGATCAAAGCGAGGCCAAAGCGCTGGCTCTTCTCGGGGTGAAACTGCGTGCCGATCGCGGTGTCCCTGCCTACGATCGCGGTGACGGGCCCGCCGTAATCGGCGCGCGCGAGCACGTCCGCCTCGCTGGCCGCATTGAGATGATAGGAGTGCACGAAATAAGCGTGCTGGCCCTTCGGGCCGAGCGGCAGCTTGTTCAGCACCGGATGCTCCTGCAGCAGGTCGAGCGTGTTCCAGCCCATGTGCGGGATCTTCAGGCTCTCGTCGCGCGGCGTGATCTTCTCGACGTCGCCGCCGATCCAGTTCAGGCCCTCGGTGATGACATGCTCCTTGCCGCGGCTCGCCATCAGCTGCATGCCGACGCAGATGCCGAAGAACGGCCGCGCCTTGACGCGCACCGCTTCGGTGATCGCCTCGACCATGCCGTTGACGGCATCGAGCCCGCGCCGGCAATCGGCGAAGGCGCCGACGCCCGGCAGCACCAGGCGGTCGGCCTCGTAAGCCTGGTCCGGATCGCTGGTAACAAAGACTTTTTGCGGGTTGTCCAGGCTGCGCGCGGCGCGCTCGAAAGCCTTTGCGGCGGAATGCAGATTGCCGGAACCGTAATCGATGATGGCGACGCTCATCTTGACCCTCCCGGTTCTGGAAACAACCCGATGATGCCGCCGGCCGGAATCGGTGGCGGGTTCGAGAATTGCTGGCCCGGCACGCTGCGGGTCGGCGGCGGGCCGCCGCGATCGACGGCCAATTGATCGTTGACGATGCCGTGCTGCTTCTGGCTCCAGCGCTCGAAGAAGCGGCGCTCGGCGGTGTCCTCGTCGTCGGCCACCACCACGTCGAGCTGGCGCCATTTGCCGCGCGACAGCGTCCAGCGTCGCAGGCTCGAGGCCTCCAGGCCCATCAGCAGCGCGACGATGAGATCGGCGAAGAAGATCGACGAACGTCCGATACCGAGGCTCGACAGCCCCGCATTGAACGCGGCGATGAAGATCAGATAGCCGATCAGCGCCAGCCACAGCCGATTCCACAGCAGCCAGAACGGGCCGAAGATCATCGCCCAGAAATGGAAACCGTCGCGCACGAACACGAACTTGTCGGTCGCGCGCAGATCGGCTCCGGCGGGAGAGGGCGCATGAACTGTGTAGACAGGCATGGTGATGCCTCGTTCCTAGGAAATCAGAGATACCGCGAGCGGCACATGCCGCCGGGAGAGACGTCAACCGCCGAGCGAGCCCTTGGTGGACGGGATTTCGCCCGCCGCCTTCGGATCGATCGCGACCGCGGTGCGCAGCGCCCGCGCCAGACCCTTGAAGCAGGACTCGGCGATATGGTGGCTGTTATCGCCATATAGGGTCTCGACGTGCAGAGTCACGCCGGCGTTGATGGCAAAGGCCTGGAACCATTCGCGCACCAGCTCGGTGTCGAACTCACCGATCTTGTCGCGGGGGAAGTCGGCCTTGAACACCAGGAACGGGCGGCCCGAGATGTCGATGACCACGCGCGACAGCGTCTCGTCCATAGGCATGTGCACGCCGGCATAGCGGGTGATGCCCGCCATGTTGCCGAGCGCCTGCCTGACCGCCTGGCCGAGCGCGATGCCGGTGTCCTCAGTGGTATGGTGATAATCAATGTGCAGATCGCCCACCGCCTTGACCGTGAGGTCGATGCGGGAATGGCGGGCGAGGAGATCGAGCATATGGTCGAAAAAGCCGATGCCGGTCGCGATATTGGCCACGCCGGTGCCGTCGAGGTTCACGGAGACCTCGATCTCGGTTTCCTTGGTCTTGCGCTTGATCGTCGCGGTGCGCATTGAAGGCTTTCGCTTCTCTTTGAGCCTGATCCTTCCCGGAAAACCGGTACCCGCTTTTCCGGGATCATGCTCGGGGCCGAAAACGCCAGTCTCTTAACAGCCAAATGACGCCTTCGCTACTGCGGGAACGGCCGGCCGGGCCTCCACTTCTGCCTATGGTGAGCGAAATTCGGCCCGGAACGGCCGGTTGGGCCCAGGTTGTCCCCTTGCCCCCAACCGCCTAAATCAGACCGGACAACGAGGATCATTCATGCAGGACTCCCAGAACAGCTCGCCGGGCTGGCACGGCACCACGATCTTGACGGTCCGCAAGGGCGGCAGGGTGGTGGTCGGCGGCGACGGCCAGGTTTCGATCGGCCAGACCGTGATCAAGTCCAACGCCAAGAAGGTCCGCAAGCTCGGCAAGGGCGACGTGATCGGCGGCTTTGCCGGCGCCACCGCCGACGCCTTCACCCTGTTCGAGCGGCTGGAGGCCAAGCTCGAGCAATATCCGGGGCAGCTGACCCGGGCCGCGGTGGAGCTGGCCAAGGACTGGCGCACCGACCGCTATCTGCGGCGGCTGGAGGCCATGATGATCGTGGCCGACAAGGACGTCTCCCTGGTCCTGACCGGCACCGGCGACGTGCTGGAGCCCGAGGCCGGCGTGATGGCGATCGGCTCCGGCGGCAATTACGCGCTGGCGGCGGCACGGGCCCTGCTCGACACCGACAAGGACGCCGAGACCATCGTCCGCCGCGCCATGGACATCGCCGCCGACATCTGCGTCTACACCAACCGCAGTCTGACCATCGAGAGCCTGGCGACGGGGTAGGGGCTCGATGGGAATAGCCCCAATCAGCGCATCGACGTAGGTGCGTTCCCTCCCCTTGTGGGGGAGGGAACGGAGAGAGCCTTGCTGTCGATCGAGCTCATTTCGACCTCAGCTAGTCACCGCGAGATGATCACCTACACCTTCCGTCCGATGACCATGGCCGACATGCCGCTGATCCGGCGCTGGCTCGATGCGCCCCATGTCGCCGAATGGTGGCATGATCCGGAGACGCTCGAATTCGTCGGTGGCGATCTCGATCATCCCGATCTGGCGCAGTTCATCGTCAGCCTTGACGGCCGGTCGTTCGCCTATCTGCAGTGCTACCGGATCGGCGATTGGCACCTCAGCTTCGGCCCGCAGCCGGTGGGCACACGCGGCCTCGATCAGTTCATCGGCGAGGCTGACATGCTCGGATGCGGCCACGGCTCTGCTTTCATCCGCGCCTTCATCGACGAGCTGTTCGCGCGCGGCGTGCCGCGCATCGTGATCGATCCTGCTCCGGCCAATGCCCGCGCCATTCGTGCCTATGAGAAAGCCGGATTTGTGCCGCAGCATGTTATCGTCTCGCCCGACGGTCCTGCACTCCTGATGATCCGAGACTCATGACGCTCACCGCGACCCCCGCTGCGAAGACCGCCTTTCCGCCGCTCGGCTGGGTCGGCATCGCGTTATTGCTGTTGGCACTGCAGGCCGCGATCCTGCTCGCCATGGGGCGGGTGCCGATCTGCACCTGCGGCACTGTCAAGCTGTGGCACGGCGTGGTCAACAGCTCGGAGAACTCCCAGCAGATCGCCGACTGGTACAGCTTCTCGCACGTCCTGCACGGCTTCCTGTTCTATGGCCTGACCTGGCTGCTGTTCGCGCGCCTGCCGTCGTTCCTGCCCCTCTCTCTTCCAAGTTTATCTTGGCCGGCCCGCCTGATCGTCGCCATGCTGATCGAAGGCGCCTGGGAGATCGTCGAGAACTCGCCCTTCATCATCGAGCGCTACCGCGCCGGCACCATCTCGCTGGATTATTTCGGCGACAGCATCGTCAACTCGGTCTCCGACAATCTGGCCATGGTGCTCGGGTTCCTGGTCGCGCGTGCGCTGCCCGTGACTGCGACCGTCCTGCTCGGTCTCGGCTTCGAGATCATGCTGGCGCTTCACATTCGCGACAATCTGACGCTGAACATCCTGATGCTGATCCATCCGATCGAGGCGGTGAAGCAGTGGCAATCCGGCCCGCCGATCATCTGACGGCGAAAAAAGCGGCTTGTCCAACCTCGCAAACGACCCTAGCTAAGGTCCCATGACAGACTTCTCTCCGCGTGAAATCGTTTCCGAACTCGACCGTTTCATCGTCGGCCAGGCCGATGCCAAGCGCGCCGTCTCGATCGCGCTGCGCAACCGCTGGCGGCGGCAACAGCTGTCCGGCTCCTTGCGCGAAGAGGTGCTGCCGAAGAACATCCTGATGATCGGCCCGACCGGCGTCGGCAAGACCGAGATCGCGCGGCGGCTCGCCAGGCTCGCCAACGCACCGTTCCTGAAGGTGGAGGCGACCAAGTTCACCGAGGTCGGCTATGTCGGCCGCGACGTCGAGCAGATCGTGCGCGACCTCGTCGAGGTCGCGATCGCCCAGGTCCGCGAGAAGAAGCGCAAGGACGTGCATGCCCGCGCGCAGCTCGCCGCCGAGGAGCGCGTGCTCGACGCGCTGGTCGGCGCCAATGCCTCGTCCACGACGCGCGAATCCTTTCGCAAGAAGCTGCGCGCCGGCGAGCTCAACGACAAGGAAATCGAGATCGAGACGCAGTCCTCGGGCGGCGGCATGCCGATGTTCGAGATCCCGGGCATGCCGGGCGCGCAGATGGGCGCGATCTCGCTCGGCGACATCTTCGGCAAGCTCGGCGGCCGCAACAAGACGCGGCGGCTCACGGTGGAGAGCTCGCACGAGATCCTCGTCAACGAGGAATCCGACAAGCTGCTGGACACCGAGCAGCTGACGCTGGAGGCGATCAGCGCGGTCGAGAACAACGGCATCGTGTTCCTGGACGAGATCGACAAGATCTGCGCGCGCGACGGCCGCGTCGGCGGCGACGTCTCTCGGGAGGGCGTGCAGCGCGATCTCCTGCCGCTGATCGAGGGCACCACGGTCTCGACCAAGCACGGCGCCGTGAAGACCGACCACATCCTGTTCATCGCCTCCGGCGCCTTCCACGTCGCCAAGCCGTCCGATCTGCTGCCGGAATTGCAGGGCCGCCTGCCGATCCGCGTCGAATTGCAGGCGCTGACCCGCGACGACATGCGGCGCATCCTGACCGAGCCCGAGGCCTCGCTGATCAAGCAATATGTCGCTTTGATGCAGACCGAGGGCGTGACGCTCGACATCACCGACGGCGCGATCGACGCTCTCGCCGACGTCGCGGTTGCCGTCAATTCCACCGTCGAGAACATCGGCGCGCGGCGGCTGCAGACCGTGATGGAGCGGGTGCTGGACGAGATCTCCTTCACCGCCCCCGACCGCAGCGGCGAGACCGTCAGGGTGGACGCCGATTTCGTGCAGAAGCACGTCGGCGACCTCGCCAAGAACGCGGATCTGAGCCGGTTCATTTTGTAAATCGCCAGGCCCGCGCTATTCATTCCGGCGTCGTCCCCGCGAACGCGGGGACCCATAACCACAAGCGGTCCTTGTTAGAACTGATGGCGGCTCCGATCCCGGCACACACGGCCTCCTGTGGTTATGGGTCCCGGGTCGCGCTTCGCTTGCCCGGGACGACAGCGGAGGTTGCTCTCACCGGTTCGGGTGGGGCGTGACCGCGCGCATCCCGCAGAATCCCTGGCGGCTGCTGCTCGCGATCAACGCGGCGGTCATCGTCGGCGTCTTCATCCACAAGATCCAGCTGCCGCCTTACGTCCCCTACATTCATCTCCTGGTCGACTATCATTTCGGCTTCATCAAGCGCGCGCTGATCGGGGCCATGGTCGCGCTGGTCACGGACAAGGTGCCGGTCTGGCTGGTGTTCGCGCTCGGCGGCGTGACATGGCTCGTGACGCTCGGGCTGTTCTCGAGGATCTTTCAGAAAACCTTCGGCTTCACCGCGAAGACGCTGCCGCTGCTCGTCGTCATGGCGGGCTCGCCGTTCTTCCTGAAGAACTTCATGCACACGCTCGGCCATTTCGACATCTACGGCTGCGCGCTGGCGCTCGTGCTGATGCTGATGCCGGCGCGCTCGCTGCTGTTCGTCGCCACGGCCGCGCTGTTCTCGATCATTCTCGTGCTGATCCACCACATTCACCTGCTGATGTATGTGCCGACGATCATCACCATCGTCGTGGTCAGGCACTATCTCGCTTACGGGCTCAATCGCGGCAATGCCGCGTTCGGTAGCGTCGCCCTTGCGGTCGTCTCGGTGCTATTCTTCGCCGCGCAATTCTGGGGAACGATGCCGATCCCGGAAGCGGATTTCGTCGCCTATTTGAAGACGCGCATGGCCGATCCGTCGCGAACCGACCTCCTGCAGTTCGCCTATATCTGGTACCAGCCGCTGGCGAAGGAGGTCTTGGACACCTGGGGCCGCCTGCCGCACAACATCCTCGGCGTACCCGTGTTCGCAGCTCTGATCTGGCTGCACACGCCGTTGTGGCGTTTCTTCGCAAACCTGATCGGCGCGCTCGCCGGCGAGATGCACCGCCGCCTCATCATCGCGGCGCTGATCGGCATCAGCTTCGCCTACCTCGTGATGTTCGCCATGGTGTTCGACTATTCGCGCTGGATCTCGAACTGGGCGGTCTGCATGTTCCTGATCCTGCATGCCGTGAAGATGCTGCCGGCAGCGCGGGAGATTCCGCTGATCCCGGCGGAGGATCGCAACACCAACATCTTCGGCCTGATCATCACACTGATCCCGCGCGTCGGCATCATCCGGCCGTTTTGAAGCTTCGCTTGCAGCCGCAGCGGCAGTGTGCCCCCTCTCCCGCTTGCGGGAGAGGGCTGTCTCCGCAGGCGAGAACCCCCAATAAGAAAGAGCCCTCACCCGGCGCTCCGCGCCGATCTCTCCCGCAAGCGGGAGAGGTGTAGAGCCGCTACGATCGTGCCCGCCTGATCCGCACGTACAGCGCGCCCTCGCCGCCGTGGCCGATATGCGCCGTCTCGAAGCCGACGACGAAGGCGCGGAATTCCGGCAGGCTCAGCCATTCCGGCACCTGGCGCCGCAACACGCCGCTTTCGCCGCCGGAGCGGCCCTTGCCGGTGATGACGAGCACGAAGGTCAGGCCGTCGTGATGGGCGCGGTGCAGAAATCCGGTCAGTGCGCGATGGGCGCGCGTCTGCGTCATGCCGTGCAGATCGAGCCGCGCCTCGATCTCGCGGCGGCCGCGCGACAGTTTTGTCCGCTCGCGCTTGCCGAGCGGCGCCAGGGGCGGGACGGCCGGTTTGGCGGCACGCGGCGCCGGTGCAGCGGCCACCGACCGTGGCGATGACGCAGTCCGCGAGACGGATGCTGCGGGCAACGGCTCGGTGCGCGGCGCGGCCTGCGCTTTCGCCGCGCGAAGCTTCCGCAGCGGCTTGACCTGTTTGGCGACAGTGTCCCACAGCGCGCGCTCCTCCTCGCTCAGCGCGCGGCGGCGCGGCGAGGGCCGAGGCTCCAGCACGGGCGGACGGGACGATCGCTTCATTGCTGCCGAGGGGGACGTTTCTTCACCGGCCGCTGCGGCTCCGAGGCAGGCTCGATCGCGGGGCGCGGCACCGGCAGCGGAACCGGACCTGCGATGGCAACGGTTTCGTTCTTGCTGTCCATTGCGCCGGCGACAGCGGCCGGCTTGGATGTCGCCTTGGCCGGATCGGTTTGCGGAAACAGCTTTGCGATCTTCTCCGACGGGCGCGGATCAGGCACCGGCAAGCGTGCAGCCCGCGCCGAGGGATCGAGGCCCTTCGGCACCAGCATGACAAAGTGCATGGGATGGCGCAGCCGCCCGGAGACCCGGCCGGCCTCCTGGCCCGCGCCGAAGAACAGATCGGCGCGCGCGGGGCCGATGATGGCCGAGCCGGTATCCTGCGCGATCATCAGCCGACGGAACGGCGTCTTGGCGCGTTCGGAGTCGATCGGCAGCTCGCCCTCGATGAAGAACGGGGTGCCGTAGACGTGCAGCGACTTGTCGACCGCAATCGAGCGGCCGGCCGTCAACGGAATGCCCTGCGCGCCCACCGCCTCGTCCTTGTCGGACAGGTTGACCTCGCGGAAGAAGATGTAGGCGCGGTTGGCGCGACGCAGCTCCTTGGCGCCGTCAGGATTCTGCGCCATCCATTCCCTGATCTTCTGCATCGACATCTCTTCCTTCGGAATGATGCCGCGCTCGATCAGGATGCGTCCGACGGCGGTGTAGGGATAGCCGTTATAGGCGTCGTAGTTCAGCCGGACCGAGCTGCCGTCGTCGAACTTGATCCGCGCCGAGCCCTGGATCTGGGCGAACAACAGATCGGTCGGGTCCTTCAGCCAGGCAATCTCCAGCCCGCGGCCGGCGATCTTGCCGTCCTCGATCTCGCCGCGGTCGTAATAGGGCACCAGCTTGCGGCGGCCGATCTTGCGATAGACCGGGCCCTTGTTGGGCAGGCTAAGCGAATCCTGCTTGTAGCCGCGCACGAACAGATTCGATGGGCGACGGTAGACCGGAACGTTGTAGATTTCGGTCTGGGTGCGCGACCCCTCCAGCACGGGCTCGTAATAGCCGGTGACGAACCCGGCAGGCTCCCCGAGGCGCGAGATGCGCAGCGGAGTGAAATTCTCCTCGAAGAAGGACTTCGCTTTGGCCTCGTCAGTGAGGTCGAGCGCTTTGGCTGCCTGGCACGGCTCGTTCAGAGACCCGGCCAAGGCCTTGGCCTCGCCGTTCTTGACCTCGGCTGCGCCGTTCTGCGCGTTGATCGAGCGGCAGCTGGCGCGGAATGTCTTGTACGCGGCGAGGTGATCGTCGTCGTCCCAGCCCTTCACGTCCGCCCAGGCGAGCGGCAGATATTGCGCGCCGGAAATTTCGAATGGCAGGGGGAGCTGCGGGTAGGGCAAGGCCCGCAATGGGGCAGCAGGCAATTGCGGCGGATGGTGACGATGATGATGGTGATGGTTGCGATAATGGCGTCGCGCCGCCTCGGCGCCGAGCGAAAACGATGACAGCGCGACGGCGCCTGCGCAAAGCGCGGTCGCGCTGGTCTTCAGAAGGGTCTTAATTCGCGCTTCCGGTGCCAACCAGCTTCCAGTTCGGATCGCGAGAGGTGACGTCGCGGGCGAAAGTCCAGATATCGGTGATGTCGGCGACCGTGTCGGCGCTGCCGTCGACGATGTTGCCGGCCTTGTCGCGGGTGGCCGAGATCATCTGCGAGACGAAACGGATCGTGAGCTGGGAGGTACGGTCGCGCTGCTCGGCGCCAACGAGCTCGGCCTTGTCGATCGAGACGAAGCGGGTCTCGGTCTTCTGCTCGTTCTTCTCGCGCTCCTTGATCGCGGCGTCGAAGCTTTCGTAGACCTCCGACGACAGCAGGTCGCGCAGCGCGCGGCGGTCGCCATTGGCAAAGGCCAGCACGATCATCTCATAGGCGCCGCGGGCGCCCGAGATGAAATGACGCGGGTCGAACGTGGAATCCTTCTCGACGATGGCGTCCAGACCCTGCGCCAGCGCGGTGCCGGGTTCCGCCAGGCCCTTCCAGCGGTCGGCAGGCGGGGTCGGGTCGGCCGAGGGCGCCAACGGGGCCTGGTCGATCACCTTGCCCGGCATGGTCACGACGTTATTGTCCTGGGCGCCTCCCAGCGCATTGCGGGCGGCGGTCCGGTCGAACGGCGGCCGTTCGTTGCCGGTTCGCTGTCCGAGCACGCTGCGCAGCCGCAGAAAGATGAAGACCGCCAGCGCCAGGAAGATGATGGTGTAGATGTCCACGTCGGATTCGCTTTCTGGTCTTTGCTCTGGGTCTTCGCTTTTGGTGTCGTCGCCGGGAAAATCAATCCGGCCAGTAGACCGTTCCCTACGGGAACGGCAAGTCTACATCGCCAATTTAGGTCCACATCAGGTCAGTGGGATGTAGGCACGAAATCTTGCCCGGCCAATGGCGCCTTTTGGCACAGCACCAAGTGTAGCGCGTTTTATGCTTAAGGGGAAACCCGATCCTGCCCGGAAATCGCGTATCTTCAATCGTTTAAGGCGCAATTTTACCGAAAAGGCAGGGTGACCGTCGCACGTGGCGGCGCGGACCGAATCCCTGGCCCCGGGACCGTTCGTCCTTGTGGAACGAGGCGGCCCTATGTTAGCCAACCGCCGCGAAATTCAGCCCAAATCGGGTAAGGAGAGACTCTCATGACCAACGGTAACGGCACCCCTCCCGAGGCGGCCCAGGCTCCCCAGCTCAACGTGCTGGCGCAATATACCAAGGACCTGTCGTTCGAAAATCCGAACGCGCCGGGCTCGCTCCAGCAGCAGAGCCAGCCGCCCCAGATCAACATCCAGATCAATGTCAGCGCCAACAATCTCAGCGAGCAGGAGTTCGAGGTGACGCTGTCGGTCGAGGGCAAGGCCGACACCGCGGGCAAGATCATGTTCTCGTTCGAGCTCGCCTATGCCGGCGTGTTCCGCATCGCCAACGTGCCGAAGGAGAATCTGCATCCGCTGGTCATGATCGAGTGCCCGCGCCTGCTGTTCCCGTTCGCCCGCGAGATCATCGCGACCGCGGTGCGCGACGGCGGGTTCCCGCCCCTGATGCTGGATCCGGTCGACTTCGTCGGTCTCTATCGCCAGAACATGGAGCGGCAAATGGCCGCCCAGGGCGGTGGCCAGACCGGCCAAGCCTGACCGGCAGCCCTAACCGGCCGGGGCGACTGGAGCGGCGAGATACTCGTTCCAGATCGCCTTTTCGCCCATCGTTGCGATGAAGGCCCGATGGGCCTCTCTTTCGGCATCCGAAACCCGCGGCGCGAGCGGCACCAGGCGCTGCCGCCGTGGCGTATCGCCCGCGGCATTGATACGAATCTCTTCCCTCTCCGAGGCCAGAAGCAGCTGCGACTGCCGGGCTCCGACCAGGTCGACATAGACCTCGGCCAGCAGCTCGGCGTCCAGCAGCGCGCCGTGCTTGGTGCGGTGTGAATTGTCGATTGCATAGCGTGAGCAGAGATCATCGAGCCGGTTCGACACGCCCGGATGCTTGCGCCGCGCCAGCAGCAGCGTATCGACCAGCCGCTCCCGCGGGATCGCCGCGCGCTTGATCCGGTCGAGCTCGGCATTGATGAAGCTGATATCGAACGAGGCGTTGTGGATCACCAGCGGGTCGTCGCCGATGAACTCCAGAAACGCATCGACGACCTCGTGGAACAGCGGCTTGGTCGACAGGAATTCGGCCGACAGCCCGTGCACCGCGAAGGCTTCCGCCGGCATGTCCCGCTCGGGATTGATATAAACGTGATAGGTCTGGCCCGTCGGCATGCGGTTCAGGATCTCGACGCAGCCGATTTCGACCAGACGATCGCCGCGAAGCGGATCGAGGCCGGTGGTTTCGGTGTCGAGGACGATTTCGCGCATGTCTTGAGATCAGCGTCTTGAGATCGGGGTCGTGAGAGCCGTGTCAGGCGGCGAATCAGATTCTGCCGCTGCGGCATCTTAACGACCTCGGCCAGGATGTGCGCGATTTGCGCCCGCACCGGCTCGAGTCCGTGTGAGGTATCCACCACGAAATCCGCGCGCTTGCGCTTCTCGGCATCGGGCATCTGCTTGGCGATGATGGCATCCAGCTTGGCTTCGTCCATCGTGCCCCGCGCCAGCACCCGCTCGCGCTGGAGTTCCGGCGAGGTCGACACCACGACCACGGCGTCGACCCGCTTCTCGCCGCCGGTCTCAAACAGCAGCGGGATGTCGAGCACCACGACGGGCGCCTTGGCCGCCTCGGCCTCGGCAAAGAATTTTTGCCGGGAGGCGCCGAGCATCGGATGCACGATCTGCTCGAGCTGCTTGATCGCGGCGGGATCATGCACGACGCGCGCCGACAGCTTCGGCCGGTCCACCTTGCCGTTCACGGTGGTACCTGGAAAGGCAGCCTCGATCGCCGGAGCTGCTTCGCCCTCATAGAGCTGATGCACCGCGGCATCGGCGTCGTAGACGGGCACACCGGCCTCCGCGAACAGTTTCGCGGTGGTGGATTTTCCCATCCCGATCGAGCCGGTCAGTCCCAGGATCCGCATCAGCGCGCAGCCATCTCCGTCAGTCACACCGCAACTAGCCGCTCACGCCGCAGGAACGCAAGCAGCGGTAGCAGCGGCAGACCCAGAATGGTGAAATGATCGCCCTCGATGCGCTCGAACAGATGGACGCCCAGTCCCTCGAGTTGGTAGGCCCCGACACTGGTCGTGACGGCGTCGCCGGCTGCATCCAGATAGGCCGACAGCTCCGCATCGGTCATCCCGCGCATGGTCATGCGGGCGATCGAGACATCTTCGAAGACAATCTTGCCGTCATGCGCCACGGCCACCGCCGAATTCAGCTCATGGGTGTTGCCGGCGAGATCGCGCAATTGCGCCAAGGCCTGGTCGCGGCCGGACGGCTTGTTGAAGAGGCGGCTGCCAAGCGCTAGGGTCTGATCGGCGCCGATCACGTAGCTCCCGGGATGACGGGCAGAGACCGCCTTGGCCTTTTCACGCGCGAGCAGCAGGGCGATCTCGCGCGGACTTGAAAGCGCTGAGACGGCCTGAATGCCGCGTTCGTCGATATCGGCGGTAACAGCCCAGAACTCCAGCCCGGCATTGGCCAGCAGCATTTTTCGCGCGCTGCTCTGCGAGGCCAGGATCAACGGAGATGTGCCGAGCCACAGACCCATCGCGACAACTATTCGGTCGGCCGGTTGCGTTGGCGATCGCTGTAAAGTTTCATGATCGCCGCCGCGGTTTCCTCAATCGAGCGGCGCGTGACGTCCAGCAGCGGCCAATCGTGCTTGGCGCTGAGCTTGCGCGCAAACGCGACCTCCTCGGTGACCGATTGCTTGTCGGTGTAGGTATCGCTGCCGGACTCTGCACCCATCGAGAGCAGGCGATTCTGACGGATCTGGATCAGGCGTTCCGGCGTCGCGTGCAGGCTGACGACCAGCGGCCGCGTCAGTGTCTCCAATTGCGAGGGCACCGGAATGCCCGGAACCAGCGGCACGTTGGCGGTGCGGATGCCGCGATTGGCGAGATAGATCGACGTCGGCGTCTTCGAGGTGCGGGAGACGCCGACCAGGACGACGTCGGCGTCGTTGAGACCATCGACATGCTGGCCGTCGTCGTGGATCATGGTGTAGTTCAGCGCGTCGATGCGCTTGAAATATTCCGCGTTGAGGACGTGCTGGGCGCCGACGCGGCCCGTGGTCGCAGCCCCGAGATAGGCTTCGAACAGCTGCATCACCGGGCCGATGATCGACAGGCTCGGAACATTGATCTGCTTGCACTTGTCCTCGAGTCTGGCGACCAGATCCTTCTCGAGCAGCGTGAACAGCACGATTCCCGGGGCTTCCTCGATCTCGTCGAGCACGCGATCGAGCTGCTTCTGGCTGCGTACCAGCGGATAGACGTGCTCGACCGGCGTGACGTTGGCGTATTGGGCCGCAACCGCGCGCGCCACCGTGATCAGCGTCTCACCGGTGGAGTCGGAGACGAGGTGCAGATGGAAATAATTGTTCGAGGTCGGCACAAAAACTCTTTGTATGAGGGCGGGGCGGATTGTGGATTTCTGTGGAGCTTAACCCCTCGGAAAGGGTTGCGCGACACCGGGGGCGGGACAAGTGCCAATTTTGTTCACACCGCTGCCCCGGAGAACAAGTCTGCCGCCCGGTCGGATCGGATTCGGGATTGCGCGGACAAATGCCTTGATAAGCTGCCGACAGAATCGCGCAAGTCTTTGCAGCTGGCTGACTTATCGGAAGTCGGCAGACCCGGCCGGGATATGTGGATGGATGTGAACAAGCGCGCGTGAACTCGCGGATGGAATTGCATGAGTCCAATCCACGGTCACATAGACTCAAACCTTAAGAATCTAAGATTCTAGATTTGAGGAAGGCGCTACGGACAGATATGTGTGCACGGTGAGACCTTAACGAGTTCTTACTATCCCCAGTTCCCTGCACTGGGCAGAAAGCCGGACCCGCGAAAATGTTCGAAGACGTCTATCTCTGGATCAAGGCGCTGCACGTGATCGCCGTCATCGCCTGGATGGCCGGCATGCTCTATCTGCCGCGGCTGTTCGTCTATCATTCCGAAGCCGAGGTCGGCTCGAAGCAGTCGGAAACGTTCAAGGTGATGGAACGCCGGCTGCTCAAGGCCATCATCAACCCTGCCATGATGGTCACCTGGCTCGCCGGGCTCTATCTCGCCTGGTCCGGCCATTGGTTCTCGTTCGGCTGGCTGCACGTAAAACTTGCACTGGTGCTGGCGATGTCTGCGGTCCACGGCTTTTTTTCCCGCTGGCTGAAGGATTTCGCCGCCGACCGGCGCCCGCGCACTCAGAAATTCTATCGCATTATCAATGAGGTGCCGACCGTCATGATGATTTTCATCGTCATCATGGTGATCGTGAAGCCGTTCTAGGCAAGGCGCGCGACGATAAGCCCAGCGCTTCGGCTTGCGGAGCAGGAAGCGATTTTCTATATTGGCGACATCCCACCCAACGCAGGCGGATGTGGTTGTGTCTGAGCTTTCCAGAGGCCGGACACCGCATCAGGTTTGAAGCCTCACCGGCACTTAACCTTGCCAGACCTGCGGACCTTACCTTCTCACGTCCGCATTTCAGAGCCTCCTCGCACCCCCTTCCAAGGTTACCCCACAGGACCACCCCAATGCGGGAAATTAAACTTCAGGACCTCAAGTCGAAGACGCCGGCCGAGCTCGTCTCGTTCGCGGAAGAGCATGGGGTTGAGAACGCCAGCACCATGCGCAAGCAGGAGCTGCTGTTCGCCATTCTCAAGCAGCTTGCGCTCGCCGAAACCGACATCGTCGGCGAGGGCGTCGTCGAGGTTCTCTCCGACGGCTTCGGTTTTCTTCGCTCGCCCGATGCGAATTATCTGCCGGGCCCGGACGACATCTACGTTTCGCCGTCGCAGATCCGCCGTTTCGGCCTGCGCACCGGCGACACCATCGAAGGCCATATCCGCAGCCCGAAAGAGGGCGAGCGCTACTTCGCGCTGCTGAAGGTCAACACGCTCAATTTCGAGGATCCGGAAAAGGCCAAGCACAAGGTCAATTTCGACAACCTCACACCGCTGTTTCCGAATCAGCGCTTCCGCATGGAAATCGACGATCCGACGCGGAAAGACCTTTCTGCACGGGTGATCGACATCGTCGCTCCCATCGGCAAGGGCCAGCGCGCTCTGATCGTGGCGCCGCCGCGCACCGGTAAGACCGTGCTGATGCAGAACATCGCGCACTCGATCACGCACAATCATCCCGAATGCTACCTGATCGTGCTGTTGATCGACGAGCGTCCGGAAGAAGTCACGGACATGCAGCGCTCGGTGAAGGGCGAGGTGGTGTCGTCGACCTTCGATGAGCCGGCGGTGCGCCACGTCCAGGTCGCCGAGATGGTGATCGAGAAAGCCAAGCGTCTGGTCGAGCATGGCCGTGACGTCGTGATCCTGCTCGATTCGATCACGCGCCTCGGCCGCGCCTATAACACCGTGGTGCCGTCCTCCGGCAAGGTGCTGACCGGCGGTGTCGATGCCAACGCGCTGCAGCGCCCGAAGCGGTTCTTCGGTGCCGCCCGCAACATCGAGGAGGGCGGCTCGCTGACCATCATCGCGACCGCCCTGGTCGATACCGGCAGCCGCATGGACGAGGTCATCTTCGAAGAGTTCAAGGGCACCGGCAACTCGGAACTGATCCTGGACCGCAAGGTCTCGGACAAACGCACCTTCCCGGCGATCGACATCTCGCGCTCCGGCACCCGCAAGGAAGAGCTCATCACCGATCCGCAGGTGCTCAAGAAGATGTACGTGCTCCGCCGCATCCTCAACCCGATGGGCACGATGGACGCGATCGACTTCCTGCTCGACAAGCTGCGCTCGACCAAGAGCAATTCGGAGTTCTTCGACTCCATGAACACCTGAGTGCAGTGCAGCATAAGCTGCCTGGCTCAAAAAGGGCGCCTTTGGGCGCCCTTCTTATTGTGCAGCCTTGTTGCGGGAAAGGTGCAGCATGGAAGGCGATGCTGGGCCGGAGCTGCCATTTCGCGTAACGAGCTGATTTCTATGCTGAATTGGTAGAATCTCGTTGCCCCTGTGGATCAGCCGACGCGAATATTGCAGCAAAAGCCGTTACTATGTTGCGATGCAACATGTGGATTGCTGCAGCAAACAGCGCAGCAATCGTGCTGACTTGTCGCCAGAGCGGGCATTTGCGTTTTGATCGGCAGCTGGACAAATAGGCCATGCATCCGCGGGATCAGACCATCTTTGCATTGTCGTCCGGTCGGGCACCGAGCGCCATCGCCGTGGTGCGCGTGTCGGGATCTCAGGCCGGCCAGGTTCTGACGCTGCTTGCCGGCAAGCTGCCGGCGCCGCGGCTCGCCAGCCGCCGGTTGCTCCGCGACGGGGCGGGCCAGCCGATCGACGATGCGGTCGTGCTCTGGTTTCCAGGGCCGGCCAGCGCGACCGGCGAGGACGTCGCCGAATTCCACGTCCATGGCGGCCGCGCGGTGCTGGCGACGCTCCTGTCCTCTATTTCTGTTATTCAGAATACGCGCGCGGCCGAGCCGGGGGAGTTCACGCGGCGGGCCTTCGAGAACGGCAAGCTCGACCTCACGGAAGCCGAGGGTCTCGACGATCTCATTCATGCCGATACCGACCGGCAGCGGCGCCAGGCGCTGCGGCAGTTGCAGGGCCTGCTCGGTGACCGCGCGCGCGAGTGGCGCGAGCGGATGATCGAGGCGTCGGCGCTGATCGAAGCCGGCATCGATTTCTCTGACGAAGGCGATGTGCCCGCCGAATTGATGGCGCCGGCCGTCGCGGCGATCAAGGCGCTGCATGGTGAAATTGCAGAAGTCCTTGCGGCACAGGGACATTCTGAGCGCTTACGTGACGGGCTGGTGGTGGCGATCGCGGGCGAGCCGAATGTCGGCAAGTCGACGCTGATGAACCAGCTGGCGCGCCGCGAGGTCGCGATCGTCTCGCCGCATGCCGGCACGACGCGCGACGTGATCGAGGTCCAGCTCGACCTCGATGGCTATCCGGTCACGATCATCGACACCGCCGGCATCCGCGAGACCGACGATCCGGTCGAGCAGGAGGGCGTGCGCCGGGCGCGGGCGCGGGCCGAGGATGCCGACTTGGTGTTGTGGCTGGTCGAGTCCGGGCAAGCGGTCGATTCCGAGACGATGCGGCCGCTTCGGAATTCCGGGAAGGATGCCGATCCGTCCGGCGGCCCGGTCTGGATCGTGCGCAACAAGATCGATCTGGGCGGGACCGGGAGCGCCGCGGCGCGCGGCCAGTTTGCGATCTCGGCGCGGGATGGAGTCGGCATCCCGGAACTGATTCAAGCGCTCGTCAAATTCGCGGCCGAGTTCTTCGGAGCCAGCGAGAGCGGCATTGTGACCCGGGCACGCCAGCGCGAGCTCTTGAGCCGCGCCTCGGACAGCTTGCGCCGGAGCCTTGAGCTTGTCGAAGAGGGCGAGGAGCTGGCCGCCGAAGAATTGCGGGCCGCCGCTTTTGCGCTCGGCCGGCTGCTGGGGCGGGTCGACGTCGAGGATGTCCTTGGGGCGATCTTCCAGAAATTTTGTATCGGAAAGTAGATCTAGTTCTTCATTGTAGAACTAGCCCTTCTTCCATTTCTTGGTGTTTCACGTGAAACGGTGGAACCGCGTGTTTCAGGTGAAACAGCAGTTCCAAGAACCGTCTGCAGACGAATGGCGTCGGCTGCGGCGCCGACCGACGCGCCTAAAGTTGCCCCGATTCCTCCGCACATTGGCTCAGGTCACAGAAATGAACGGTATGCTCCCACGTGCCCCGGCCGCAGCAGCGTCCCTTCGACGGTCGCTGCCGAGCCGGGGCCCAGGATGTCGCAACGGGAGGCGCGCAGCTTCAGGATCCCGGCCTGCGCAGCAAAGTGCGCGTTTCTGCTTGTCCAGGACGGCGGGGAATCCCGAGGGCCCTTCGTGAAGAGGTGATTGGTTTCCCACCGAGTTTAATGACCGGATTGCTGGGCCTGCCGACGAAGACGAGCCGGCGCCGCATCATGGCGGTCTGGGCCAAGAAGTCACGACTGGCTGATCCCCGCCAAGGGGCGGCTGGTCCAACTCACGTCGGCGGCCGCCGAGCCTGTTTCACGTGAAACGTGGTCAGATCTGCCGTTCTCGCAAGTCCAAAACATGAGCCAGAACAATGCCATTCTACTGTGCATGGGGTTGTTTTCGCGAAATTTGTTCTTGTCTATTCGTTTCACGTGAAACACGCCTCGCTCAGTTTCCGCTTCCGGCTTTCCCGCCTCTGAGCTAGAAGTCCGCCCATGCAAGCAGAGCGAGAGAGCTTCGACGTCATCGTGATTGGCGGCGGCCATGCCGGCTGTGAAGCCGCGGCAGCGTCCGCCCGGATGGGCGCAACGACCGCCTTGGTCACGCATCGTTTCTCGACCGTCGGCGCCATGTCCTGCAATCCCGCCATCGGCGGCCTCGGCAAGGGCCATCTGGTGCGCGAAATCGATGCGCTCGACGGTTTGATGGGCCGCGTCGGCGACGCCGGCGGCATCCAGTTTCGCGTGCTCAATCGCCGCAAAGGTCCGGCTGTCCGTGGTCCCCGGGCCCAGGCCGACCGGAAGCTCTATGCGGCGGCGATGCAGGCCGCGATCCGTGAGACAGAGGGACTGTCCGTCATCGAAGGCGAGGCCGATGAGCTGATCGTGGCCGAGGGTCGGGTCACCGGTCTGCGTTTGGCCGATGGCCGCGAGCTTCGGGCAGGGGCCGTGGTGGTCACCACCGGCACCTTCCTGCGCGGTCTCATCCATCTCGGCGAGCAGAATTGGCCGGCCGGCCGCGTCGGCGAGGCCCCGGCCATGGGTCTTTCCGTCTCGTTCGAGCGTGCCGGCTTCACCCTGGGACGGCTCAAGACCGGCACGCCGCCGCGTCTGGACGGCACCACGATCGACTGGGCCGCGGTTGAGATGCAGCCCGGAGACGAGCCGCCGGAGCCATTCTCGGTCATGACCGAGCGGATCACGACCCCGCAGATCCAGTGTGGGATCACCCGGACCACCGCAGCAACCCATGATGTGATCCGGGCCAATGTCCATCGCTCGCCGATGTACTCTGGCCAGATCAAGAGCTCCGGACCGCGCTATTGCCCGTCGATCGAGGACAAGATCGTCCGCTTCGGCGACCGCGACGGCCACCAGATCTTCCTGGAGCCGGAAGGGCTCGACGACAGCACGGTCTATCCCAACGGCATCTCGACCTCGCTTCCTGAGGAGATCCAGCTCGCGATCCTCGCCAGCATCCCTGGCCTGGAGCGGGTGAGGATGGTGCGCCCGGGCTATGCCATCGAATACGACCACATCGATCCCCGCGAGCTCGATCCGACCCTGCAGACCAAGCGTCTGCGCGGTCTGTTCCTGGCCGGGCAGATCAACGGCACCACCGGATATGAAGAGGCCGCCGGGCAGGGCATCGTCGCCGGGTTGAATGCGGCACTTGCTGCGAGCGGGGCGGCCCTGACGGTGTTCGACCGGGCCGACGGCTATCTCGGTGTGATGATCGACGATCTCGTCACCCGCGGGATCAGCGAGCCGTATCGAATGTTCACCTCGCGGGCCGAGTACCGGCTCACGCTGCGCGCGGACAACGCGGATCAGCGTCTGACCGAGAAGGGCATAGCGCTCGGATGTGTCGGAAACGCCCGGACCCTGCACCACCGCGCCAAGATGGACGCCCTGAATGCGGCCCGGACGCTCTCGAAGTCGCTGACGATCACGCCAAACGAGGCGATCAAGCACGGATTGTCCCTGAACCGGGACGGTCAGCGCCGGTCGGCCTTCGAGCTGATGGCCTATCCGGAGATCGGCTGGAGCCAGATCCGGGCGATCTGGCCGGAGCTGGCGGGGATCGACCCTGTGATCGCGACCCATCTCGAGATCGACGCCAAGTACGACGTCTATCTCGAGGCGCCAGAGCGCCGACGTCGAGGCCTTCCGGCGCGACGAGGGGATGGTGCTGTCAGACGTCGACTACAGCCTCGTTCCCGGTCTTTCCAACGAAGTGCGGGCCAAGCTGGAGAAGGCGCGGCCGTTCACCGTCGGCCAGGCGGGCCGGATCGACGGCATGACGCCGGCTGCACTCGGCATCCTGGCGGCCTATCTCCGGCGCGAGGCACGGAAAAGCTCCAGAGCAATTGCATAAGCCAAATCGCATAGGCGTTTCACGTGAAACAGCGCGGACCGGGCGGGGACAGGCCGCTATCACGACGACCCAATACGGGTGAGGGCGCGGGTCGCCGATCGGACCCCGCGCCGGTCAAACCGAAAATCGACAAGGCCAGCGCCAAAGACGAGGCGCTGGATTCCATCATCGCCTCCGACAAGCGCGCAGCACTGACGCTCGCGCCCGTTTCACATGAAACGGAAGCGCGGCTCGACCGCTACATCGCCCTGCTGCGGGAGTGGCAGGCCAAGACCAATCTGGTCGCGCCCTCGACCTTGCCGCATCTTTGGACCCGGCACATCGCCGACTCGCTCCAGCTCATCGACCTCGCGCCCACGGCAAGACGCTGGGCCGACCTCGGCAGCGGCGGCGGCTTTCCCGGTGTCGTCCTGGCCTGCGCCATGGCGGGGATCCCGGGCGCCAGCGTCCATCTCGTCGAGCGGATCGCCAAGAAGGCGGCGTTCCTGCGCGAAGCGATTCGCATCACCACATCGCCGGGAGTCGTACATCTCGCTGAGATCGGGGATAATGTGGATAGAATCACCGGCCCCGTCGATTGCGTGACCGCGCGCGCGCTGGCTCCGCTACACCAGCTCATCGGCTTTGCGGAGCCGCTGATGCGCCAAGGCGCGAAGGCGCTGTTTCTCAAGGGCCAAGATGTAGAGGCTGAATTGACCGAAGCCGCTAAATATTGGAATATTGAGCCTCAGCTGCACCAGAGCCGCACGGGCGACGGCTGGATCGTGGAGCTCAATGCCGCCCAACGGCGCAGCTGAGGCGCGCAGGGGTTGAGTGGGGAAATTTCGATGACCGTGATTGACGAGCCGCAGCAGGACAAGACGCAAGAGCCGACCGCGGAGGTGCCGCATGGCCACCCGCGCATCCTGGCACTGGCGAACCAGAAGGGCGGTGTGGGAAAGACAACCACAGCGATCAATCTGGGTACGGCGCTCGCGGCGATCGGCGAACGTGTTCTGATCGTCGATCTCGATCCCCAAGGCAACGCCTCGACCGGCCTCGGCATCGACCGCCGCAACCGCTCCTGCTCGACCTACGACGTGCTGGTCGGCGAAGCCGCCTTGCGCGAGGCCGTGGTCTCGACCGCGGTGCCGCGGCTGCACATCGCGCCCTCGACCATGGACCTCTCCGGTCTCGAGCTCGAGCTTGGCACCACGCCCGGCCGCGCCTTCAAGCTGCGCGACGCCATCGGCGCGCTCAACAACAACGTCTCGCCGGATGCCGACTACACCTATGTGCTGATCGACTGCCCGCCTTCGCTGAACCTGCTCACGGTGAACGCGATGGCGGCTTCGACGCGATCCTGGTGCCGCTGCAATGCGAGTTCTTCGCGCTCGAAGGCCTGTCGCAATTGCTGCAGACGGTGGAGCAGGTGCGCTCGACGCTGAACCCGAACCTGTCGATCCACGGCATCGTGCTGACCATGTTCGACTCGCGCAACAACCTCTCGAACCAGGTCGTCGCCGACGTCCGCCAGTTCATGGGCGAGAAGGTCTACAAGACGATGATCCCGCGCAACGTGCGCATCTCGGAGGCGCCCTCCTACGGCAAGCCGGTGCTGGTCTATGATCTCAAATGCGTCGGCAGCGAAGCTTACTTGCGGCTTGCCACCGAGGTGATCCAGCGCGAGCGCGAGCTGCGAACCACGCATTGACGCTGTCGTAGGGTGGGTTGGCCGAAGGCGTAACCCACCACTGTCTATCTCCGCGGAAACACAAGAGGTGGGTTACGCTTCGCTAACCCACCCTACGTTCGAAATTCAGTTCTGGAGTGCTGCACCGTGAATCCAAGGGAGCTGGCGATGGCCGATGAAGCGCGTTCGCGACTGGGCCGGGGACTTGCAAGTCTGATCGGTGACGTCGGCGGCGAGGCTCAGCATGTCGATCGTCCGCGCGCGCAGCGCAAGGTGCCGATCGAATTCATCAAGGCCAATCCGCGCAATCCGCGCCGCACCTTTTCCGACGCCGAGCTGAAGGAGCTCAGCGAGTCCATCAAGCAGCATGGCGTGATCCAGCCGATCGTGGTGCGTCCGGTGAAGGGCGCACAGGACCGCTACGAGATCATCGCCGGCGAGCGGCGCTGGCGCGCCTCGCAGATGGCCGGCCTGCACGAGGTGCCGATCGTCCCGGTCGATATCAGCGACAGCGATGCGCTGGAGTTCGCGATCGTCGAGAACGTGCAGCGCGAGGACCTCAACCCGATGGAGGAGGCGCAGGGCTATCATGCGCTCGCCAACGAGTTCAAACGCAGCCAGGACGACATCGCAAAGGTCGTCGGCAAGAGCCGCAGCCACGTCGCCAACATGATGCGCCTGACCAAGCTCCCGGCCGAGGTGCAGGCTTTCATCGCGACCGGCGAGCTGACGGCCGGCCATGCCCGTGCGTTGATCGGCGTGCCGGATCCGCTCGCCGCCGCCAAACGCATCGTCGAGGAGGGACTCAACGTCCGCCAGGCCGAAGCACTGGCGCATGAAGAGGGCGTTCCGGAGCGCAAGCCGCAAAAGGCGCGCGCGACCGGGGGGAAGGAAAAGGACCCCGATACGATCGATCTGGAGAAGCGCGTCAGCGATGCGCTCGGCCTCAAGGTCACCGTCAACCACCGCGACCCCGGCGGCTCGGTGCAGATCAACTATCGCAACCTCGATCAGCTCGACGAGGTGATGAAGCGACTGGCCAAGGGCGCGCTGTAGGACTTGGGTGTCATTCCGGGGCGCGCGCAGCGCGAACCCGGAATCCAGAGATGGTGGCGCGACATTCTCAGGCGCGCGATTGCGCGCCGTAGTTCATGCTGCGCGTGAATTGGAATGACACCAGCTGTTCGGCGCTCACCTACATCCACTGCGTCATTGCGAGCGAAGCGAAGCAATCCAGAATCTGTCCGCGCAAGGATTCTGGATTTGCTTCGTCGCAAGTGCTCCTCGCAATGACGAGGAGAGAGTTCGGCTCAGCCCCGCCGCTTCGCGTTCGCGGCGATCGCCATCAGCGTGCGCTGGGCGATAGCGGCGGCGAGCGTCGATTGCTTGCGGGTGTCGAGCGCGGCGGTCGCGAGCTGCTCGATGACGGCGGCGAGCTTCGTCACGCTAAAATTGCGCAGCGCCATTTCGACCGCGGGCTTTCGTGAAAAATGCAGGCGCGGAAAGCCGCCATCGAGCACGGCGGAGGCAGGCTGTCCGTCGGCGATGGCGAGCGCGGATTTGTGCAGCCACGCAGCCTGGCGCTGCGCGGCGGAGATGATCACGCCGGGATAGGTGCCCGCGATCATGGCTTTTGCGAACTCGGTCTCGACGATGTCGGGCCGCCCGGCAAAGGCGCCGTCGACGATCGGGTCGAGCTTCAGTTCGGACGCGTCCGCAACCACGGCCATCACGTCGTCCAGCGTGATCTCGCCCTTGCCGTGGGCGTAGAGCGTGAGCTTGCGCAGCTCGTTGCGCGAGGCCTGACGGTCGCCGCCGAGGAACGACATCAGCGCCGCGCGGGCGTCCTGCGCGATACGCAGATTCGCGATGCGCAGCTCGTCGTCCATCAACTTGGCGAGGTCGCGCTCGGTGTCGGGATAGCAGCCGATCGCCACAGCCGTCTTGGCGCGCTCGCAGGCCTTGCGCAGCGGCGATTCCGGCCGGAGCTCACCGGCCTCGATCACGATGCGGCAATCCTTCACGTTCATCTCGGCCAGGGTGTCGATGCCGCCGGCAAAGCTGCGCGAGCCGGCGCGAACGCGAATGGCGCGGCGGCCGCCGAACAGCGGCACCGTCATTGCCTCGTCGACGAGGCGCGAGGGTTCGGCGGAAAGCTCGTCGCCGTCGAGCCTGACCAGCGAGAACGGATCGTTGGGATCATCGACCGCCGATGCGATCAACGCATCGGCGCGCTCGCGCACGAGGCCGGCGTCGGGACCGTAGAGCAGGATGATCGGACGGCCCGCATCGGGGCGGGCCAGGAAGCTGTCGATCTCTTTTCCGCGCAGCGCGACCATGGTCCAGATCGTCATTCCGGGGCGCGCGCAGCGCGAACCCGGAATCCTGAGGTTGGGGATCGAGATTCCGGGCCCACGCTTCGCGTGCCCCGGAACGACGCAAGGATGTTACGTGCCCGCGGTAAAGAACGAGGCGAGCCGGGTCGTGATGTTCTCGGCAATCTCGTTGGCGGCACGGTCCTCCGCATCGCGCACGGCGCGGGTGCGGGAGAAGCGCTGATAGGACCCCGGCATGTCGTAGGACACGCGCGAGAAGGTCGAGCCGGAGACGACGGACTTGCCGGTCACGACGTCGACCAGATTGTATTGGGCATCGATACCGAGATTTTCGCTGGTCGGCAGTCCCGTCGTGGTGCTGACGATCAGCGAGGAGCGGCTGGTGGTGAAGCGGATGTCCAGCCGGTGGGTCGGCGGCATGCCCGTCGCCGAGCCGTAAAGCTTGAAGGCGAGGGCGTTGCGGATCTCGACGCCGACGCGAGCCTCGCGAGAGGCATTGGGCTTGATGATCGGCGGCAGCTCGATCCCCATCAGCTTCTCGCGCAGGCCGGGGGTGCCGTCGTTTCGCTCGGCATACATCGGCTGGAAGCAGCCGGCCGTCAACGCGGCCAGGGCGGCGACCGCCAGCAAGCGGGCTGCGATGCGGATCCTAGCCGACAACATTTACGATCCTCTTGGGGACGATGATCACCTTGCGGACGGGCTTGCCGTCCAGGGCCAGCTTTACCGCATCGAGGGCCAAAACGGCAGCCTCGATTTCCGGATTCTCGGCCGCTGTTGCAACTGTGACCTCACCCCGCTTCTTGCCATTGACCTGGACCACCAGGGTCACGCTGTCCTCAACCAGCAAATCGCGTTCGATTTGGGGCCAATCGGCCTCGGAAACCAGCCCGCTCTGGCCCAGAGCCTGCCAGCACTCCTCGGCGAGGTGCGGCATCATCGGGGAGAACAGCTGGACCAGGATCTGGCCGGCTTCCCGGATCGCCCAGGCGAGGTCAGCGGACGGCTGGCTGGGGCGCTGCAGGATCTCCGAGAAGGTATTGGCGAATTCGCGGATATGGGCGAGGCAGACGTTGAAGTGCAGCCGCTCGATCCCGGTGGTGACCTTGTCCAGCGCACCATGGGCGGCCTTGCGCAAGAGGGTGGCATCCGGGCCGAAGCTGGCCGGCCGGGAAGCCGACGCGCCTTTGCCGAGCGCAACGGAATCGTTCACCAGCCGCCACAGCCGCTGCACGAAGCGCGAGGCGCCCTGGACGCGCTCGTCGCTCCAGATCACGTCGCGGTCGGGCGGGGAGTCCGACAGCATGAACCAGCGGGCGACGTCGGCGCCGTAGGTCTCGATGATGTCGTCGGGATCGACCGTGTTCTTCTTCGACTTCGACATCTTCTCGATCGGGCCGATCGCGATGTCCTCGCCGGTGCTGAGCAGCGTCGCGCGGCGCCCATTGCCGCCCACTTCGACCTTGACCTCGGCCGGCTGCACATAGGTGCCGTCGGCCTTCTGGTAGGTCTCGTGCACCACCATGCCTTGCGTGAACATGCCGGCGAACGGCTCGTCCAGCGCGATGTGCCCGGTCGCCTTCATGGCACGGGTGAAGAAGCGGCTGTAGAGCAGATGCAGGATGGCGTGCTCGACGCCGCCGATATACTGGTCGACCGGCAGCATCCGGTTGGCGACCGCAGGTGTGGTCGGCGCGTTCTCGTTCCAGGGATCGGTGAAGCGCGCGAAATACCAGGACGAATCCACGAAGGTGTCCATGGTGTCGGTTTCGCGCTGGGCCTTGGCTCCGCATTTGGGGCAGGTGACGTGCTTCCAGGTCGGATGATGGTCGAGCGCGTTGCCCGGCCGGTCGAAGGTCGCGTCGTCAGGCAGCTTCACCGGCAGGTCGGCATCCGGGACCGGCACCACGTCGCATTTCGGGCAATGGATGACGGGAATCGGGCAGCCCCAATAGCGCTGGCGCGAAATGCCCCAGTCGCGCAGGCGGAAATTGACCTGACGCTCGCCGACCGGCGCATTGCCGCGCAGCTCGCTCTCCAGACGTCTTGCGACCTCGTCCTTGGCCTGCTCGATGGTCATGCCGTCGAGGAAGCGCGAATTGATCATGCGGCCGTCGCCGTCATAGGCGGTGTCGGTGATGACGAACGATTTCGGGTCCTGGCCCTCCGGACACACCACCGGCGTGTTGCCGAGACTGTACTTGTTGACGAAGTCGAGGTCGCGCTGGTCGTGCGCGGGACAGCCGAAGATCGCGCCGGTGCCGTATTCCATCAGCACGAAATTGGCGACATAGACCGGCAGCTTCCAGGAGGGATCGAACGGATGCACCGCGCGGATGCCGGTGTCGAAGCCCTGCTTCTCCGCGGTGTCGATGATCTCCTGCGCGGTGCCGATCTTCTTGATCTCGGCAATGAACGCGGCAAGCTCGGGGTTCTTCGCGGCTGCGGCCTGTGCCAGCGGATGATCCGCCGAGATTGCCATGAATTTCGCGCCGAACAACGTGTCCGGGCGCGTCGTGAAGATCTTCAGTTCACTCTCGCCGGCCGGCGTCGTCGCCGCATCCAGCGCGAAACGGATCAAGAGGCCTTCGGAGCGCCCGATCCAATTGCGCTGCATCAGCCGCACCTTGTCCGGCCAGCGGTCCAGCGTATCCAGCGCCGACAACAGCTCCTGCGAGTACTTCGTGATCTTGAAGACCCACTGGTTCATCTCGCGCTGCTCGACCACAGCGCCCGAACGCCAGCCACGGCCGTCGATCACCTGCTCGTTGGCGAGCACGGTCATGTCGACGGGGTCCCAGTTCACCTTGCGCTTCTCGCGCTCGGCCAGGCCTTCGCGCAGGAAGTCCAGGAACATCTTCTGCTGGTGCTTGTAATAGGAGGGATCGCAAGTCGCGATCTCTCTGGACCAGTCCAGCGACAGCCCGATCGAGCGGAGCTGCTTCTTCATCGCGGCGATGTTGTCGTAGGTCCAGGCCTTGGGCGCGACCTTGCGTTCGATCGCGGCATTCTCGGCCGGCAGGCCGAACGCGTCCCAACCCATCGGGTGCAGTACGTTGAACCCCTTGGCGCGCATGAAGCGGGCCAGCACGTCGCCGAGCGTGTAATTCCGGACATGGCCGATATGGATGCGCCCGGACGGGTAGGGGAACATCTCGAGCACATAATATTTCGGCCGCGAATCATCGTTCTTGGAGACGAAGATCGCCTGCTCGTCCCAGAGGCGTTGCCAGCGCGGTTCGGCGTCGCGGGCGTTGTAGCGTTCGGAGGTCATGGAATCGTTGCGTTTTTGTGGGTCCGGCGGTCTCAAGACGGCGGACTAGGCCATAGAAGACCTCGGGGGGTCAATGGGTTGCCGCGATCTGGAACTTTGACGCGGCCTCCGCATAACTACGAGGGCCGATGTTGGGGCGCGATTAAGGGCTTGATGCCAGTTTGCGGCCTGACAGGACCGCATGACAGCGATGGATTCAAGCTTCGACGATCCCGACTACGATTATGCCGCCTCCATCGCCGGACGGGCGATGCGCAGCATGGCCGAACAGCGGATTGCGCCGACGCCGGCTAATTTTGCGGTCTGGTACCAATATTTCGCGGGCAGCCACGACGATCTGCGCAACGCGATCGATCTGCTGATCGACCACAATCGTCCGTTCGACGCCCGAACCAATCAGGACCTGTTCGAGACCTATGTCGCACCCCAGGTCAGCGCCATCGCCGTCGACACCTCCGAGCGGCTGCATGGGCTCATGGGTACGGCGAGGGAATTCCTGTCGACCGCGATCGCTGACAACCATTCGCAGATGCGGGTCATCAGCGAGGTGGCGGACCAGGGCAAGGCCGGCGTCGATCCGAAGACGCTCGTCGCCCAGCTCATGAACGAGCTGGCCCGGGCCGCCACGAAGGCGACCCAGCTCGAGGCCGGCTTTGCCGAGAAGACCCGCGAGCTCGACCTCATCAGGGATTCGCTCACGAGGTCCGAGCAGCGCGCGCGGACCGACACGCTGACGGGCCTCGCGAATCGGCGGGCGCTCGACGAATTCCTGCGCAAGGCGCTGGCGACGGCGGATTGGGGCGAGCCGCTCAGCGTGCTGCTGCTCGACATCGACCACTTCAAGTCTTTCAATGACAATTTCGGCCACAGCGTCGGCGACCAGGTGCTGCGCCTGATGGCGAAGGTGTTGCGCGAGAAGGTTCGCCCGCAGGATCTGCCGGCCCGCTACGGCGGCGAGGAGCTGATCGCGGTGCTGCCGGCCGCCGATCTCGCCAATTGTGCCGAGATCGCCGAGCGCATCAGGCGCTCGCTCGCCGAATGCACGATCACGCGCCGCTCGACCGGCGAGATTCTGCCCAATATCAGCGTGTCGATCGGCGTGGCGCAGTACCGGCCCGGCGAAGCGATCACCGATCTCATCGAGCGCTGCGACCGCGCGCTCTATCTCGCCAAGGGCAGCGGCCGCAATCGCGTGGTGACGGAAGCCGAGCTCGATCGCGCCGGCGCTGCGGGCTAGGTTCGGGCGAGACGATGACGGGGCGTTCCCTCGCCCCGCTTGCGGGCGAGGTGAAACCGCCCGCTAGGCGCTGGCCGCCATCATCATGTCAGGCGTGCCGCTCTTGATCGCCTGGATGCCGTGCTCGACGACATTGTTGCGGCCGCGGTGCTTGGCGGCATAGAGCGCGGCGTCGGCGGCTTCGATCAGGTCGCCGGGACGCAGACTTTCGTTCGGCTTTGTCGCGGCAACGCCGATCGAGACGGTGACGATCATGTGGGCCGAGGTGATGTGCGGCAGGCACAGCTTCAGCACGGTCGCGCGCACCTGCTCGCCGATCGTCACGGCGCGATTCACGTCGGTGTTCGGCAGCAACAGGCAGAATTCCTCGCCGCCATAGCGTGCCGCGAAGCCCATCGTGTCGGCGGCGATGCCGGACAGCGATTCGCCGAGCCTGGTCAGGCAGGAATCGCCTTCGAGATGACCGTAGGTGTCGTTGAACAGCTTGAAATGGTCGACGTCGATCATCAGCAGCGCGAGGTCGCTGCCATATTGCTGCGCGCGCATCCATTCGAAGTCGAGCCGGCTCTGGAAGCCGCGGCGGTTGGCGAGGCCGGACAGCATGTCGATCGAGGCCATCACCGTCAGCCGGTCGTTGCTCGCGATCAGCTCGCGTTCGCGCTGGCTCAGTTGCGCGGCCATCGCGTTGAAGGCGCGGGCCAGCGACACGAACTCGGCCGGCAGGCGATTGCGCGCCGCGCGGGCCGACAGATCGCCCTCGCCGAGGCGCTTGGCCATGTCGACCAGCATCTCGATCGGCTTGATGACGAGCTTTTCGGCAGCGATCAGCGCGCCGAGCAGAACGAACACCACGACGAAAGCGAGCTGAAGATAGGCGGTGCGAATGTCGCGGCTGACCGCCGCGGAGACCTTGTCTTCGTCGATGCTGGCGATCAGGCGGGCGTTGGTGCCGGCGATGCGGATGTAGCTGACCGCGCGGCGCGAGCCGTCGGCGGCGAGGAAGGACAGTGAGCCCTCGTCCTGGTCCGACCGCAGCGCCCGGTCGGCGATGGCCGCCATCAGCGGCATGCTGTCGAGGGGACGACCGATCACGCTGTGCTGATCCGCCGGCGCGGCCAGCACGGTGCCTGCGCTGTCGACCAGCACGGCGGTGATGCCGGCGCGGCTGCCCAGGTTGCTCATCACCTTCGACATCCAGTCGAGGTTGACCGTGGCGAGCACGACGGCGTCGGCGACTCCGCTGAACACGGACACCGGGTAGACTGCCATGACGGTCGGCGTCTGGACCGGCCGCGACAGGATGAAATCGCTCAGCACGAAGCGGCCGCTCTCCTGGGCCTGCTGAAAATAGGGCCGGTCGCTGAGGTCGAGGCCGACATAGGTATTGTTGGTGGCACATTGGATGCGCCCGTCCTGGCCCGCGATCAAGAGCGTGCGGATCCAAGGCAGGTTCGACGGCAGGCTCGCGCGCAGCACGTCGCAGCTCTTGCTGACGCCGCCGGCGGAGGCGCGGATGAAAGCTTCCGCTTTCAGGATGGTCTCGACCGAGGAGATCACCTCGCGTTGCGCGTCGGCGCTATGTCTTGCGATGGTGGTGAATTCAACCGTGGCCTGCGCGATCTGCCGCGCGCGGGTGTCCTCGAGCGAGCGGATACGCTCGAACATCAAGGGCGCCACCAGAATCACCGCGAGCAGCGCGAGCCGCGCCCGGATTCCGAGAACCTGCTTGAGTTTCGCTCGCTTGCGGTTGAGACTAATGCTTGCCATCTTCGTTACCCACCCCGCAGGGCAAGGTAAAGCGAAGGGTTCAAAAACTCTTTCTTGAACTCGGTAAAATTGGACTTACCTCGGTTAGAACCATAGCCAATCGACGTCATGACAGAAGCCAACGCCGCGCCGGTAACCGGCCATTCACCAAACGCGCTCGCCGCGGTCGAAGCCGAAATCGCCCGCGCTTGCAAGGATGCGCGGCGTGATCGCGCCTCCGTGACGCTGATTGCCGTGTCGAAGACTTTTGCCGCGGATGCCATTGTCCCGGTCATTGAGGCCGGACAGCGCGTATTCGGCGAGAATCGGGTGCAGGAGGCCAAAGGCAAGTGGCCCGCATTAACATCTATTTATCCCGGCATCGCGCTGCATCTGATCGGACCGCTGCAATCCAACAAGGCGAAAGAGGCGGTCGCATTGTTCGATGCCATCCACTCGGTCGACCGTCCGAGCATTTGCCAAGCGTTAGCCAAGGAAATCGAATCCCAGAACAAGCACCCGCAGCTCTTCGTCCAGATCAACACCGGCGAAGAGCCGCAGAAGGCCGGCGTCGCGCCGGGCGAGGCCGACGCTTTCCTCGCCAGCTGCCGCGACACCTATGGGCTGACGATCTCCGGGTTGATGTGCATCCCGCCGGTCGACGAACCGCCGGCGGCGCATTTCGCGCTGACCGCCAAGATCGCCGCGCGCAACGGATTGCCGAATCTCTCGATGGGCATGAGCGCCGATTTCGCGACCGCGATCATGCTCGGTGCCACCCATGTGCGTGTCGGGAGCGCGATCTTCGGGCATCGGTGATTGGTGTTGGCGAAGACGGCAGCGGTGCATCGCGTCCGGGGCACGAGCAGCGAAGCGTTGCGATCGCAGTGACGCGCGGAGGGAGATGCGCTCGCAACGATCGCGGCGTGTGTCGCGTCTATTCAAACCCCACCGACACCTTGCCCAGCACCCCGAAGTCCACCGCAAGATGATCGCCGGCCGCGATCGGCAGCGGCGGATGGCAGGTGCCGGTGGTGACCACCTGCCCTGCCCGCAAGGTGATGCCGAGCCCGGAGAGCTCATTGGCAAGCCAGGCGAGTGCGGCGCGGGGGTCGCCGAGCACGTTCCTGCCGTGGCCGACATAGCGCTCGCCGCGCAGCGTGATCGTTGGCCGCTCCTCGACGAGATCCATCGCGCGCCAATTCGCAGCGGTCGCCGCGCCGAGCACGAACAGATGCGCGCAGGCATTGTCGGCGATCAGCTGCGCCTCGCCGGCCCGGACGAAATCGGCAAAGCGCGAGTCCGGAATCTCGATCGCCGGATGGAAGCTGTCGACGGACGCCAGCACCTCGTCGATCGTATAGGACGCTGCGCGCGGGGGCAGATCGCGTCCCATCCGGAAAGCGAATTCAGGCTCGCCGACGCGCATCTCGTTGCCCGTCATCGACGCGGTCCCGCCGTCGGCGATGACCGTGTCGCTCATGATGCGGCCGGCCAGCGGTCCCGTGACATTGATGTGCTTCTGTCCTGATGTGCTGGTGGCTGCGATCTTCCAGCCGAACAGCTTTCCAGGCGACAGGGTTTCGAGCGCAGCCTGGATGGCGTAGCCCTCAGTGCGGCTCTGCGGCCGCAAATCCGCTTCCAGCGCGTCAAGCTTGGAGCCGTCGCGCCAATGCTGAACGAGGATGCGCGAAGCCGCCGCGATCTGATCCTTGTCGAGCATCTGTCTCACCCGATGATGATTCTCGTTCGCGGGCCCAGGCGCCGCAGCAATTGCAGCATCGCCGATTTCGTCATCGAGACGCAGCCCGCGGTCGGACCGAAATTGTCGCGGGCCAAGTGCAGGAATACCGCGCTGCCGCGGCCGGCGATCCGTGGCCGCGTGTTGTGGTCGATTTCGACGATGAAGTCATAGAGATGGTCGGCGCGCTTGAGCCGGTCGCCGCCCTGCCCCTCGCTCAGCCGGATCCCCTGGTTGTAATGGCGGTCTCGGGGATCCTCGCACCAGGCGTCCTCGCCAGTGATGACCCGGGCCGGCAGGAAAGTCTTGGGGCGGCTGTGCCGGTCGCCCCGCCACCACAATCGCCGGGGACGGAAGCTGCCTCTGGGGGTGCCGCCGTCGCCCTCGCGCTTGTTGGCGAGGATGCCACCCCGCCCCAGCGCAACCGGGATGGTCAGCGATCCCGCCGTCAGCCAGCCTCGCCTGGGATTCCCCGCCGCAGGCTTAACGCGGATCGCGGCGAGCGGTCCGGCCCTTCGATTCATGGTGTAACCGACTGAAGCAGCTCTATTTTTCATGTGAATGTGCAATGTCGAATTCATTACAGGACATTCATCAAAACGCCCTGCTATTCTGGGTTAGAGTGGTTCTGGCTTGTGAATCGGTGACAGCCCACTACTTCAACACGAACAACAATAACAACAGCGACCCCTAAACTTCCCCCCACGGCTGGGTGCGGCATGGATGCGCGCCCAAGCCGGACCCCAAAAGGATGACCCCCTATGGCCAATGCCCGCAAGATCCTCATCGTGGATGACGATACCGATCTGCGCGATACGTTGGTGGAGCAATTATCGCTACACGAAGAATTCGAAGCCTCCGCCGTCGATACCGGCGCCAAGGGCGCGAGCGCCGCGAAGGCCAATGCCCCCGATCTCGTTCTGATGGATGTCGGCCTGCCCGACACCGACGGCCGTGAGGTGGTCCGCTCCCTGCGCAAGGGCGGCTTCAAGGCCCCGATCATCATGCTGACCGGGCACGACACCGATTCCGATACGATTTTGGGGCTGGAATCCGGCGCCAACGATTATGTGGCCAAGCCCTTCCGCTTCGCTGTCCTGCTGGCCCGCATCCGCGCCCAGCTGCGCCAGCACGAGGCCAGCGAGGACGCGGTGTTCTCGGTCGGCCCCTATTCCTTCCGTCCCGGCTCGAAAATGCTCACCGCGGCCAATGCGCGCAAGGTGCGGCTGACGGAGAAGGAAACCGCCATCCTCCGCTTCCTCTACCGGGCCGGCCAGATGCCGGTCTCGCGCGAGACCCTGCTCCAGGAGGTCTGGGGCTATAATTCCGGCGTCACAACCCACACGCTGGAGACCCACATCTACCGCCTGCGCCAGAAGATCGAGAAGGATGCCGCCAACCCGGAAATCCTGGTGACGGAAGCCGGTGGCTACAAGCTGGTGCCGTGATACGCTCGAAGGGCGTGCGAGATCGTTTGAGATCGCATGCCCTTGAGCCTCGGATCTGAATGTCGATCGACGACGACGTAGCGCTTCCTCGAGCGGGTCCCGACACTGCGCCTGTTGGGCGACGCCTCGTTGCGCATGCTGGCGATCGGCTCCGAGCAGCGCGACTTCGTCCGCGGCGACACCCTGTTCAATCTCGGCGATGACGCCGATGCCGGCTTCGTGGTCCAGCGCGGCGCCTTCCGGGTCGAGGACGGCGCCGGCGCCGAGATGATCGCCGGACCCGGCGCGCTGATCGGCGAGCTCGCGCTGGTGGTGCCGATGAAGCGGCCGTCGAGCGCGATCGCGCTGGAGCATTCCTCCGTCATCCGTGTCGCCCGCAGCCTGTTCCAGCGCGTGCTGGAAAGCGACCCCGCCGCCGCCGTGCGCCTGCGCGACGAATTCGCGGTGCGCTCCAGCCAGATCGCCAGCGATATATTGATGGCAGGTGCGAAGCTGACGAGCTGACGTCGTCCCTTCGTTTCGTAGCCCGGATGGAGCGAAGCGCAATCCGGGGCGGTCTTTCCGCAGGCGAGAATCCCGGATTTCGCTGCGCTCCATCCGGGCTACGGGACCTCAAACCTCCAGCGTCACCGTCACGGGCACATGGTCCGACGGCCGCTCCCAGCTCCGCGCATCGCGCAGGATCTTGAAATCGCTGACCGCGTCCTTCAACGCGCGCGAGACCCAGATGTGGTCGAGCCTGCGGCCGCGGTCGCCGACGGTCCAGTCGGGCGAGCGGTAGCTCCACCAGGTATAGACTTTCTCCGACATCGGAATGCGGTCGCGCGCGACGTCGACCCATTCGCCGGCTTCGAGCGCGGCCTTGAGCTTCTCGGTTTCCACCGGCGTATGCGAGACCACCTTCAAAAGCTGCTTGTGCGACCAAACGTCGTTCTCGTGCGGGGCGACGTTGAGGTCGCCAACCAGGATGTGGCGATCCTCCCCGCGCGGATGCAGCGGCTCGCACGCCTTCATCTCGTCGAGGAAGCGGAGCTTGTGGTCGAACTTCTCGTTCAGCGCGGGATCGGGGATGTCGCCGCCGGCGGGCACGTAGAAATTATGCAGCACCAGCGGCTTGGCGATATTGGCCTTCTCGCCGAACGACACCGAGATATGGCGCGAATCCACCTTGTCGCAGAAGGTGCGGATGTCCTTCGAGTCGAACGGGATCTTCGAGACGATGGCGACGCCGTGATAGCCCTTCTGCCCGTTCAGTGCGACGTGCTCATAGCCGAGCCGCTTGAAGCGCTTCAGCGGAAAGGCATCGTCGATGCACTTGGTCTCCTGCAGGCACAGCACGTCCGGCCGCGCGCTCTTGAGAAACTTCGCGACCAGATCGATGCGCAGCCGCACCGAATTGATGTTCCAGGTTGTCAGGGAAAGACGCATGAGGGATGCGTCTTAGCAAGCTCCCGTAGGGTGAGCAAAGGCGCAAGCGCGCTGCCCACCGTCTTTAGCTGTGCCGGACGAGGTCTCTCGTGCCCCGGGCGCGGCGCAGCACGCCAGTGATGCGCCGCTGAACCGGGGCCCATCTTGCGGCACACTGGGTCCCGGCTCTGCGCTCCGCTTCGCTGCGCTTGTCCGGGACACGCGTCCGACCTAGCCCGGCGACGGCGTGCTGTAATTGGTGAAATCGATCTTGAACATGCTGGGATCGAGCTTCTTGCTCGAATCCAGGTTGTAGACCGCGATCGTGGTGTCGTAGCCCTGCGGGTCGGTGACGGTCCACTGCTTGAGCTGGCCGTCCTTGGCGCCGAACATCAGCAGCAAGCGACTGGTGCCGACCAGCGCCTGCTTCTCCTCGATGGTGACGCTGACGAAGACGTCGTCGGCGGAGACGTTGACGACGTTGGTGTCCTTCATCAGGTCGATGCGGTCGGACAACAGGAAGCGCAGCGGCGTCTGCGACAGCGGATAGACATCCTGCGTCGCGAGCTTGCGATCGCGCACCACCAGGGACGATCCGTCGGCGACGATGTCGATCGGGCTCGGCGCATCATATTCGAAACGCACCTTGCCGGGCTTCTGAATGTAGAAATCGCCCTGCGTCTTGCTGCCGTCGGGGCCGACCTGGACGAAGTTACCGACCAGCGTCTGCAGCGACGACAGATAAGCGCTGACCTTGGCCGCCTGCGCCTTCTGGTTGGCATCGAATGTCTGGAAGATGCTGCTCGGCACGTTGCGGCGCGGATCCGGAATCACCGGAACGGGTGGCGTCTGCGTCGCGCCGGTGACAGCGGGACCACCGCCTCCGGATTGGGCACCATCACGGCCCTTCGGCGCGGGCTTCGGCACCGGTACGGACTGCGCGAGCGAGGTCGCGGTCATCATCGCGGCAGCGACGAGCAGCACGCCGGCCACGCGCGCACTTCGCGCGGCGATATTGGCAGCGAATCGAATGTCCGGATGTCTGATCAACGCGTCGTCCTGTATGGCTAGGCGCCTTTTAGCGTGATTTCGGGCAAAAGCAGATATCGATTTTGCGTGAAACGATGTTTCGAGGCCGCTGCCTCACATATGGCTGTCTTCTTCCTCGACCAGAATCTCGCGCTTGCCGGCGTGGTTGGCGGGTCCGACGATGCCTTCGAGTTCCATGCGCTCCATCAGCGATGCGGCGCGGTTGTAGCCGATCTGCAGGCGGCGCTGGATATAGCTGGTCGAGGCCTTGCGGTCGCGCTTGACGATCGCAACGGCCTGCTGGAAGAGATCGCCGCCGCCGTCCGCGCCCATGCCGCTGGCGTCGAACACGGCACCGCCGTCTTCGTCCTCGCTCGGCTCTTCGGCGGTGACGGCCTCGAGATATTCCGGTTGCCCCTGCGTCTTGAGGTGGCGCACCACCTTCTCGACTTCCTCGTCGGACGCAAAGGGGCCGTGCACGCGGCTGATGCGGCCGCCGCCGGCCATGTAGAGCATGTCGCCCTGGCCGAGCAGCTGCTCGGCGCCCATCTCGCCCAGGATCGTGCGGCTGTCGATCTTGGACGTCACCTGGAAGGCGATGCGGGTCGGGAAGTTCGCCTTGATGGTGCCGGTGATGACGTCGACCGACGGACGCTGCGTCGCCAGGATCACGTGCAGGCCGGCCGCGCGCGCCATCTGCGCCAGGCGCTGCACCGCGCCTTCGATGTCCTTGCCGGCGACCATCATCAGGTCCGCCATTTCGTCGACGATGATCACGAT
The DNA here is from genome assembly GCF_042019905.1 of Bradyrhizobium dasycarpum. Taxonomy (NCBI): domain Bacteria; kingdom Pseudomonadati; phylum Pseudomonadota; class Alphaproteobacteria; order Hyphomicrobiales; family Nitrobacteraceae; genus Bradyrhizobium; species Bradyrhizobium dasycarpum. The sequence continues at coordinate 4,932,991 of NZ_CP169574.1, read as the reverse complement.
GTAGGGCAGCGGGTCGAGCGAGAGCTTCTCCTCCTCGTAGATCGCCTTGCCGGTCTCCTTGTCGAAGCCGGTATGCACCGTGCGCGTCGGCTCCTCGCCCTTGGCCTTCAGCTCGAGCAGGCGCGTGTTGTAGCCGTCGATGTTGCGCACACCGAGCTTGGCCATGTTCTTGTAGCGCTCTTCCATCTCGCGCACGGCCCATTTCAGCGCGACCACCGCCTTCTTCGGGTCGGTCACGACGGGCGTGAGCAGATGGGGAATGCCGTCATAGACGGAGAGCTCGAGCATCTTCGGATCGACCATGATCAGCCGGCACTGGTCCGGGCGCAGCCGGTAGACCAGGCTGAGGATCATGGTGTTGATGGCGACCGACTTGCCCGAGCCGGTGGTGCCGGCGATCAGCATGTGCGGCGTGCGCGCGAGGTCGATGATGACGGGATCGCCGCCGATGGTCTTGCCGAGGCAGAGCGGCAGCTTGGCAACCGTATCGGCGGCCTCCTTCGCGACCAGCAGCTCGCGCAAATAGACCTTCTCGCGATGCGCGTTCGGCAATTCGATGCCGATGGCGTTGCGGCCTGGCACGACGGCGACGCGCGCCGACAGCGCGCTCATCGAGCGCGCGATGTCGTCGGCAAGCCCGATCACGCGCGACGATTTGATGCCGGGCGCGGGCTCCAGCTCGTACAGCGTGACGACGGGGCCCGGATTGGCTTTGACGATCTCGCCGCGCACGCCGAAATCCTGCAGCACGCCTTCGAGCGAACGCGAATTGGTCTCAAGCTCGGCCTTGCTGAGCGGCTGGCGATCGCCGGCCTTCGGCGCGGCCAGCATCGAGACGGAGGGAAGATCGAACTTGTCGGAGGATTTCTTGGCAGGAGCCTTCGGCGCAGCCTTCTTGCGCGGGGCGCGCGCGACGGGCTCCTCCTCCTCTTCTTCCTCGTCCTCGTGCTGATCCTCGTAGTCCTCGTCCTCGGATTGCGGCGAGATCGGGGGCGCGGCACGGCCGCCGCCGAGATTCGGCTCCTGGCGGCTGAACGCCACGGCCTTGGTCTTCGGTGCGCTCGAGACCAGCGAGCGGTAGGCGGCACCACACAGCCAGATCAGCCGCGCCTTGGTGCTCATCAGCGCATGGAACAGCCAGCCCAGCGATACCGAGCCGCGATCGCCCTCCTCGTCTTCGTCGAGCGGCTTGTCGTCGTCCTCGATCTCGCTGTGCTCCGCGTCGTGCTCACGGGCACCAAGACCGCAGGCGATCAGGAAGGTCGCGGCCATCGCGGCGAACAGGATCGTGCCGAGCACGATGCGGTAGATCATGCCGGCAGGCCCGAAGATGACGGCGGGCGCGCGCACCAGGGCGTCGCCGACCACGCCGCCGAGGCCGGTCGGCAGCGGCCATGCGCCGCCATGTGGCCAGCAGCTGACGAAGCCCGCCGCGAGCACCGCGCAGAGAACCCAGGAGCCGAGCCGCAGCGCTTCGCGGTCGAACGGGCGATGCGTCATCATGCGCCAGCCCCAGACTGCGACGGTCAGCACCAGCATGATGGCGCCGAGCCCGAGAATCTGCATCGCAAGATCGGCGCCGATCGCGCCGGCATAGCCGAGGATGTTGCGGATCGGCCGCGAGGTGGCGTGGCTGAGGCTGGGATCCTGCACCGACCAGGTCATCAGCGCGGCCGAGGCGAGGCCAGCCAGCCCGATCAGACCGAGGCCGGTGAGCTCGCGCATGCGCCGCGCCAGACCCTCGCGGATCGATGGCGGCAGATGGCCGACCAGTGGAATGACGCGTTCGATTGCCGACATGCTCATGGGCCCGCCTAACCCAGAGTCTCGACCAGGCGATGCAGCGCCTGCGCCGTGGTCTCGCTGTCCTGCACCAGTGCGAGGCGAATGTAGCCTGCGCCGGGATTGAATCCGTCAGGCTGCTGCCGCGCCAGGAAGCTGCCGGGCACCACGCGCACGCCGGCTTCCCGGAAAAGCTTGAGCGTCACGGCCACGTCGTCGCCGATCGCGGACGTATTGAGCCAGACGCAGAAGCCGGCATCGGGGCGGCGATAGCCGTAACGGTTGCCGATGATCTGGTCGGCGAGATCGAACTTGATCCGGTAGAGCCTGCGGTTCTCCTCGACATGTGCTTCGTCGCCGTAGGCGAACGTCGCGACATGCTGGAGCGGCACCGGCACCTGCGGCGCGGCGATGTTGCGCAGCTCCAGGAACATGCCGATGAAAGTCTTGTCGCCGGCGGCGAAGCCGACGCGCAGGCCCGGCAGGTTCGAGCGCTTCGACAACGACTGGAACGCGGCCACGCGGGTGAAATCGGGGCCGGCACATTCGAGCGCGCTGCCCGGTGCTTCGCGGGTATAGATCTCCGAGTAGCACTCGTCGCTGAGGATCATGAAGCCGTAGCGGTCGGCAAGGCGCTTCAACCGCGTGAAGTACTCGCGCGAGGCGACCGAGCCCTGCGGATTGGCCGGCGAGGCCAGATAGAATGCCACGGTGCGTGCCAGGGTCGCCTCGTCGATGGCGTCGAGATCGGGCAGGAAGCCGTTGTCGATCGTGGTCGGCAGATAGACCGGCTCGCAGGCTGCAGCCAGGGCGCCGGCGCCATAGACCGGGTAGAACGGGTTCGGCATCAGGATGGCGGGCTTGCCGGGGCGCGGGCCGACATAGCGCGCCGCTGCGATCGCGGCGAGGAATAGTCCCTCGCGGCTGCCATTGAGGACGAGAATCTCGGCTTTGGGGTCGAGCGGCCGCGGCAGCTTGAAGCGCGCCGACAGCCAGGTGCTTGCGGCCTGGCGGAACGGCTCGGTGCCCTGGTTCATCGGGTAGCGGCCGAAATCGGCGATATGCTTGGCCAGCACCGGACCGACGAAATCCGGCACGGGGTGCTGCGGTTCGCCGACCGCGAGGGAAATCAAGGGCTTGCCGGGCTGATGCGGCGCCAGCAGCTCGTTCAGCCGGACGAAGGGCGAGCGTTCGTTGCTGGTGCTTCCACCGGCCTGCGGCGCGCGGGATGAAGCGGTCATGACCATTCTGGGCGCCAGTACTCTTGGAACGGCCGGTCGCGCACCACGGCGCCGGCGGGAAGCGGTTCAGTTCACCATAGATAGGGCGAGGTTAAGACGCGATTAACCATCGGCCGCCGTCTCCGTCCAGAGCAGGAATATTGAGGCCGGATAACAACGGGATGCGTGGCGCTTGACCGCCCCCTTCTCGCCCCGCGCGGTGCCCGATCACGTCGACGCGGATATTCCGCCAACGTCATGGCCGGGCTTATCGAGCTTCGCGTTCTCAACGCCCCGGAATGGCAATCCTTTTCTTCGGCGCCCCCGACCAAAGAAAGGGGCTCCAGCTTGCGCTGGAGCCCCTCAACGGTCAGGGCATTGCCGGGTATGTGCCCGAACCGTAGGTCTGGGCGCGATCCCCGAAGGAGCCGCGCCCGGGAGGAGTTACATGTTGTAGGCGCGCTCGGTGTGCTCGGTGATGTCGAGACCTTCACGCTCGCTTTCGACATTGGTGCGCAGACCGACGATCACATCGACGACCTTGTAGAGGATCGCCGAGCCGACGCCCGACCACACCAGCGTGGTGACGACGGCCTTGATCTGGGCCAGCATCTGCACGGCGAAGTCGTAATCGGCGACCTTGGGCGGGATCGCGGTGTAGTCGACAATGCCGGCGCCGCCGAGGGCGGGGTTGACGAGAATGCCGGTGCCGATGGCGCCGACGATGCCGCCGATGCAGTGCACGCCGAACACGTCGAGGCTGTCGTCATAGCCGAGCGCGTTCTTCACGACGGTGCAGAAGAACAGGCAGACCACGCCGACGACCAGGCCGAGGACGATCGCGCCCATGACACCGGAGAAGCCGGCGGCAGGGGTGACGGCGACGAGGCCCGCGACGGCACCGGAGATGACGCCGAGCACCGAGGGGTGACCCTTGATGATCCACTCCGCGAACATCCACGACAGCGCGGCGGCTGCGGTGGCGACGAAGGAGTTGGTCATGGCGAGGGCAGCGCCGCCGCTGGCTTCCAGGTTGGAGCCGGCGTTGAAGCCGAACCAGCCGACCCAGAGCAGCGAGGCGCCGATCATCGACATGGTCAGCGAGTGCGGGGCCATCAGCTCCTTGCCGTAACCGACGCGCTTGCCGATCAGGAGAGCGCCGACGAGGCCTGCGATGCCGGCGTTGATGTGCACCACGGTGCCGCCAGCGAAGTCGATCGCGCCCATCTTGAAGATCCAGCCGGCGTCGGCGTTGAGCTCGTCGAGCTTGGCCTGCGCCGCGGTCTTGGCCGCCGCGTCAGTGGCCGCGGCGAGCGCCTTGGCCGCGTCCTGGATCAGATCCGGACCCTGCCAGTACCAGACCATGTGCGCGATCGGGAAATACACCAGCGTGACCCAGAGCGGGACGAACAGCGCGATCGCCGCGAACTTCATGCGCTCGGCGAACGCGCCGACGATGAGGGCGGGCGTAATCGCCGCGAAGGTCATCTGGAAGCAGACATAGATGAGCTCCGAGATGTTGGCGTCGACCGAGAAGGTCGCGGCCTTGGTGTCGGTGGTGACGCCCATCATGAAGGCCTTGGAGAAGCCGCCGATGAAGTCCGAGCCGCCGGTGAAGGTCAGGCTGTAGCCGTAAACGGCCCAGATCACGGTGACGACGCAGACGGTGTAGAACACCTGCATCAGGACGGAGAGCATGTTCTTGGAGCGGACGAGACCGCCGTAGAACAGGGCGAGGCCGGGGATCGTCATCAACAGCACCAGCACTGTCGATGTCATCATCCAGGCGTTGTCTCCCTTGTTGATTGTTGGCTCGGCGTAGGCTGCGGTCGCAGCGAACAGGCCGACTGCGAGAGCCGCCAATCCCGCGCCATAGGGACGCTTGAACGTCATAATATTCACTCCTGCTTGGATAAGGTTGAGCGCGAAATCAGAGGGCCGCGGCATCGGCCTCGCCGGTGCGGATGCGCACCGCGTGGTCGAGGTTGATGACGAAGATCTTGCCGTCGCCGATCTGTCCGGTTTTCGCCGCGGACGTGATGGCGTCGATGGTCTTGTCGACCTGGTCGGAGGCGACAGCGACTTCGATCTTGATCTTGGGCAGGAAGCTCACGGCATATTCGGCGCCGCGATAGATTTCCGTATGGCCCTTCTGGCGGCCATATCCCTTGACTTCCGTCACCGTGAGACCATGAACGCCGATGGCGGTCAGGGCGTCACGGACTTCTTCCAGCTTGAATGGCTTAATGATCGCCATAACAATTTTCATGGGTCCTATCCCCGCTTGGGCCCGGTCCGGACATGGCCGGGCGTTCTCGACTGGTTCGCCACGAGGGAGAAGTTCACTACGCGGGCACAGCCAGGACCCCTAGAATCAAATGCCGTGCCAGATCGGACGTGTTGCCTAACGGACTATGAAAACGGGGGTTTTCGCGTTTGACGGGTATTGCAGTGCGGTGCGCTATTCCGTCGCGCCCAAAACGTGGTCACGCCTGCTCAAAAGGCGAGCACGACAGGCTGCCGACACAATGTTGCTCATGTGTCGGGCAGCAGAAAGGTAATTTTGTAGCGTCGGCGCCTATTGCAGGGCTTCGCCGTGCTGCGAAATATCCAGCCCCTCGAGTTCCTGCTCACGGGATACGCGCAGAGGCACGAACAGGCTGACCAGCTTGAGCAGGATGAAACTCACGCCTGCCGACCAGACGAAGGTGACGGCGATCCCATAGAACTGGATCAGAAGCTGCTGCGGATGGCCCTCGAACAAGCCGGCGGTGCCGCCGATGGCGCTGGTCGCGAACACGCCGGCGAGCAGGGTTCCGGTCAGGCCGCCGATGCCGTGGACGCCGAACACGTCGAGGGAATCGTCATAGTTGAAGCGGTGCTTCAGCCAGGTGCAGGCCCAATAGCAGATCGCGCCGGCATTGATGCCGATGACGATGCCGTGCCAGGGCGCCACGAATCCGGAGGCCGGCGTGATGGTGCCGAGCCCGGCCACCGCGCCGGAGATCATACCGAGCACGGAGGGCTTGCGCCGCGTCGACCATTCGATCGCGCCCCAGGTCAACGCGCCGGCGCAGGCGGCGAGGTGCGTTGCGATGATCGCCATCACCGCGCGTGAATTGGCCGCGCCCGCCGAGCCGCCGTTGAAGCCGAACCAGCCGACCCACAACAGGCCGGTGCCCATCACCGCAAGCGAGAGATCGAACGGCGAGAGATTTTCGCTGCCATAGCCATGGCGGCGTCCCATCACCTTCGCTGCAACGAGGCCGCCGGTGCCGGCCGACAAGTGCACCACGAGGCCGCCGGCGAAGTCGAGCACGCCCATGCTGCTGAGGAAGCCGCCGCCCCACACCCAATGCGCCAGCGGAATGTAGACGAAGATGAACCAGGCGACGGAGAACAGCAGATAGGCGGAGAACCGCATCCGATCGGCGACCGAGCCCGCGACCAGCGCCACCGTGATGATGGCAAAGGTCATCTGGTACAGCATGAACAGCGCTTCCGGGATGGTCTTCGCCGCCGGATTGACGCTGTCCATGGTCATGCCGGCGAGAAACCAGCGGTCGAGCGTGCCGATCCACGGGCCATCGCCGACGAAGCACAGCGAATAGCCGAACGCGACCCAGAGAATGGAGATCAGCGCGACCGCGGCGAGGCTCTGCGCCATGGTGGCGAGCACGTTCTTCTTGCGCACCATGCCGGCATAGAACAGCGCGAGGCCCGGGATCGTCATCATCAGCACCAGCGCGGTCGCGACGGTCATCCAGGCGGTGTCGGCGGCGCTGATCTCGCTTGCCGCGGCCTGTGCCGGCACGGCCATGAGCAGCACAATTCCGATCGGCGCAGCCATTGCAGCTGCGCGGCGCAACAATCCCGCCATATCGTTCCCCCCGGCATCAATTGGCGTCGCACATCTGGCGTCGTTGCCCGGTGCGATCGATGAAGAATATCAGAGCGGCTTCGCGCGTGGCTCCCGGTTCGCGCGAAGAAGACGCCTCAAGACAAAAGATCCTAGAGCGCGTCGCTGTCGGTTTCGCCGGTGCGGATGCGCAGCGCGTGGTCGATCGGTGTCACGAAGATCTTGCCGTCGCCGATCTGCCCCGTGCGCGCGGAGGCGGTGATCACACCCACGGCCTTGTCGGCGATGTCGGAGGCGACCGCGATCTCGATGCGCAGCTTGGGCAGGAAGTTCACGACATATTCGGCGCCGCGATAAATCTCAGTGTGGCCCTTCTGGCGGCCATAGCCCTTCACCTCGGTCACGGTCATGCCGTGGACGCCGATCGCCGTCAGGGCCTGGCGGACCTCGTCGAGCTTGAAGGGTTTGATGATCGCGACGACGAGTTTCATGGTCAGGCCTATTCCCCGGGGTGCGCCGCGCCGTATGTCCCCGGCGCTGCGTCAATCTGGCATCTTTCCGGGCAAATGGCACAAAAAACTTGCAGATTGAAGCGGAAAAACGTTTGGCCAAGTCCGGTCATGTGAATGGCCGCCTCTGTACAGGGCAAGTGTTCATCCTTCACAATGCATTTTTGGCATGGATGCGGTGAACCCGGGCCTGCCAGGCGGCACATAAGTATTTTGAGGGGACGCTTCATGGCGAGTTGGTTCTACGCATCCGAGGGCAAGCAGCAGGGGCCCTTTCCGGAAGGGCAATTCCGCGATCTCGTCGCCCAGGGGGTGGTGCGCCCGGACACGCTGGTGTGGACCGAGGGCATGGCCGGCTGGCAGAAGGCCGCCGAAATTCCCGGCCTGGTCGGGGGTGGCGGCGCGCCGCCGATGATGCCGGCGGGCGGCCCGCCGATGACGGGCGCCGGTGGCTATGCCGGCGGAAGCGGTGGATCGCTGGCCGTCGATTTCGGCATCCTCGAGTTCACCTGGCGCACGCTGGTGCTGGTGATCGGCTCGTGCTTCATCATCCCGGTGCCGTGGCTGTTCGTCTGGTACACGAACTGGATCGTGCCCTGCATCAAGGTCCCGGGACGACCCAATCTCAGCTTCACCGGCAACGCGATGACGCTGGTGCCCTGGTTCTTCGGCTTCATCGGTCTGGCGATCGCCCTCGGCTTCGTCGGCAGCGAGATCCTGAGCAACCTGCTGTTCGTCGTGCAGATCGTGCTCTACTGGCTGCTGATCAAATGGATGATCGCGAACCTCGCCTCCAACGGGCAGCCGCTGGGCCTAAGCTTCACCGGCTCGGTCTGGGCCTATATCGGCTGGAATCTGCTGTTCGCGATTTCGATCATCACCATCATCGGCTGGGCCTGGGTCGCCGCAGCGCAGATGCGCTGGTTCTGCCGCAGCATCGAAGGCACGCGGCGCGAGATCGTGTTCACTGGCTCTGGTCTCGACATCCTCTGGCGCGGGATCGTCGCTGCGATCCTGTGCAGCCTGATCATCCCGATTCCGTGGGTGTATCGCTGGATCATGAACTGGTTTGCCTCGCAGACCGTGCTCGCGCCGCGCGGCTCCCTCGGTGCATGATCCAGAAAGCCTCGAACGCGAGAGCTCGCGTTCGAGGTGATCATCCCTTGCGTTCGCGCACGGAGCCTTCCTGCGCGACCGAAGCGACCAACGTGCCGTCGGGCTTGAAGATGGAGCCGCGGGTCAGGCCGCGGCCGCCGCGCGCGCTCGGCGAATCCTGCGCGTAAAGCAGCCATTCGTCGGCGCGGAACGGGCGGTGAAACCACATGGCGTGGTCGAGGCTCGCCGGCATCATGCGCTTGTCGAACAGCGTGCGGCCATAGCGCGCCATGATCGCATCCAGCAGCGAGAAGTCGGAGGCGTAGGCGAGCGCACACATGTGCAGCGCCGGATCGTCAGGCAGCGTCGCCGCAGTCTTGATCCAGACATGGATGCGGCCGTCGTCGATCTTCTGGCCGAAATAGCGGCCAAGCTCGACCGGACGCAGCTCGATCGGCCGATCGGATTCGTAGTAGCGGCGGATGAACTCCGGCATTTCCTTGAACATCGGCTGCTTCGCCACCTCCTCCGCCGTGAGCTTCTCCGGCGGCGGCACGTCAGGCATCTTGTCCTGGTGGTCGAAGGCGCTTTCCTCCTCGGCATGGAACGACACCATGATCGAGAAGATCGCGTTGCCGTGCTGGATCGCGGTGACGCGGCGGGTCGAGTAGCTCTTGCCGTCGCGCAGGCGTTCGACCTGGTAGATGATCGGAATCTGCGGATCGCCCGGCAGGATGAAATAGCAATGCAGCGAATGCGGCAGGCGCCCCTCGACGGTGCGGCAGGCCGCCACCATCGCCTGCCCGATCACCTGACCGCCGAACACGCGCTGCCAGCTGGTCTTCGGGCTGTTGCCGCGGAACAGGTTCACCTCGAGCTGCTCGAGATCGAGGATCGAAATCAGGTCGATCAGGCTTTTGGACATGATGGTGCTTTCGCCTTGTCGTCATTCCGGGGCGCACGCAATGCGAACTCGGAATCTCGAGCTGAAAACCTCTGGATTTCCGGGTTCGCGCATTTGCGCTCCCGGAATGACGGAACGAAGGGCTCGCCGCCCTCGTTTCACCGCACTGTTTCGCCCAGCTCAAGTCTGCTAGCAAGGCCGAGAATTGGCCGGGAAGCTTGGTATGTCGGTACAGGGTAGCATTGTCATTGGTGGCGGCGCATTTGCAGGGCTCGCGCTGGCCCTGGCGCTGCGCCAGGGGCTCGGACCCGAGATTCCCGTCATCGTCGCCGATCCCGCGCTCGGCACCCGGCCGAGCCGTGATCCCCGCGCCACGGCGATCGTGGCCGCCTGCCGCCGCCTGTTCGAGGCGATCGGCGCCTGGGACGAGGTCAAGAGCGAGGCGCAACCGATCCTCGACATGGTCGTCACCGATTCCAAGCTGGAGGACGCCACCCGTCCGGTGTTCCTCAACTTCGCCGGCGACGTCGCGCCGGGCGAGCCCTTCGCGCATATGGTCGAGAACCGCCGCCTGATCGACGCGCTGACGGCGCGTGCGGAAGCCGAGGGCATCGATCTTCGTGCCACGACCGTCGCCTCCTACGACGCGCGTCCCGAAGGCATCGACGTGACGCTCGGCGACGGCAGCGTGATTGCCGCCAGCCTGCTGGTCGCTGCGGACGGCGCGCGGTCGAAACTGCGCGAGCGCGCCGGCATTCCAACCCATGGCTGGGAGTATGACCAGGCCGGCATCGTCGTCACCGTCGGCCACGAGCGCGATCACGAGGGCCGCGCCGAGGAGCACTTCCTGCCGGCAGGTCCGTTCGCGATCCTGCCGCTCTCGGGCAAGCGCTCCTCGCTGGTGTGGACCGAGCGCCGAGCGGAGGCCGCGCGCATCGTGGCGCTCGGTGACGAGGAATTTCACGCCGAGCCTCGAGCAGCGCTTCGGCCTGCATCTCGGCGAGGTGAAGGCGCTCGACAAGCCGCGCGCCTTCCCGCTGTCCTATTTCGTGGCGCGCTCCTTCATCGCCACCCGCCTCGCGCTGGTCGGCGACGCCGCCCATGTCATCCACCCCATTGCGGGCCAGGGTCTCAACATGGGGCTGAAGGATGTCGCGGCGCTGGCCGAGGTCGTCGTCGATGCCGCGCGGCTCGGCATGGATATCGGCGCGGCCGACGTGCTCGAGCGCTACCAGCGCTGGCGCCGCTTCGACACCATGGCGATGGGCGTTGCCACCAACTCGCTGAACTTCCTGTTCTCGAACCAGTCGACGCTGTTGCGCACGGTCCGCGACATCGGCCTCGGCCTCGTCGACCGCGCCCCGCCGCTGAAGAACCTGTTCATCCGCCAGGCCGCCGGACTCACGGGCGAGGTGCCGCGGCTGCTGAAGGGCGAGGCGTTGTAAGGGCGAATGGTGAGTGGCGAATAGCGAGTGATGTCCATTCGCTATTCGCCACTCCCTACTCGCCACCCCTCAATCGATCTTGCGCGCCTCTTCCGGCAGCATGATCGGGATGCCGTCGCGAATCGGATAGGCGAGCTTGGCGCTGCGCGAGATCAGCTCCTGCCTTGCAGCATCGAACTCCAGCGGGCCCTTGGTCAGTGGGCAGACGAGAATCTCCAGCAATTTGGGATCGACGCTGGCTTCGGGACGTTCGGTGGACGCGTTCATTGGGGTCTCCGGCGATCGGCTGCCTCTAGCACAGAATTTCGCGCCCGCCCATCGCGGGGCTCAAGCCGTGACCATCGTGAAGACCTCGTCGAGCAGGGCCTGGAACCGGGCTGCCGGCACCGGCGCGCCCGACAGGGCAAAGCCGAGAAACGTCCAGTAGAGGATCTGGGCGCGGGCCTGCGCCGTCGCCGCCTCGAGCCCACGCTTCGCCAGCAGCTGCTCGATGTAATCGAGCCTGCGGCGGTCGATTGCGCGCACGGCTGCTTGCGCCGCTGCGTCGAAGGCGGCCCAGTTGCGCACGGCGCGTTCGAGATCGAGCCGCGCGCCGAACGAGCGGCGCAGCAGCGCCTGCAGCGGCTCGTCGCCGGCGGCCTCGACGTCGGCGATGATCTGCTCCGCCGCGATCTCGCGCCAGCGCTTCAGCACGGCGGCCTGGAACGCACCGAGATCGGCGAAATGCCAATAGAAGCTGCCGCGCGACACCCCCATGGCCCTTGCCAGCGGATCGGCCTTGAGCGCGGTGAAGCCGCTTCCGGCGAGCGCCCTGAGGCCTTCCTTGATCCAGTCGTCGGCGCAGAGCTGCTCGGTCATGTCGGGTTTTCCAGGTTCACCATACACTAGTGTATTGACAGCTTGAAGCAAGCGGGTGCATAACCATACATCACTGTATGGAGATATCCCATGCGCGACCTGCTCCTGCAATGTTCCGGCTTCGCGGCGATCGTGATCGCGCTGATCCACGGCATGCTCGGTGAGACCAAGGTGTTTGCGCGCGCCCGCATCGAGCCGCCGCGGCTGCGCATGCTGATCCGGCTGGTGTGGCAGGCTGGCACCGTGGCGTGGATCGGCGGCGGCGTGCTGCTGCTCGCCGCGCCCGGGATGGAGTCGAGCCCGGCCCGGCACTGGATCGTCGCCACCTTCGTGGTCGTGTTCGGCTTTGCGGCCTTGGCCAACGCCTTTGCAACGCGCGGTCGGCATTTCGGCTGGGTTGGCATGAGCTTCGTCGTCGCGCTCGCCGTCGCCGGCTACTAGTGGCCGCATCAGGACCGCGAGGCGCCAGGCCGCGGCTCGAATCCGCGCTGCGTCCGGACAGCATGCGCGCCTCGCTTAGATTAGAACCGATCTAAGACGAGCGATTAGAAGTTATCTAAAGCGATCGAGGCGCATGCCGATTGACTTCATTTCTCCCTTTGCTTCCTTCGGACGCGGCTCGCGTAGCGCGCACGGCAGAGGAGAAGATGTTCGTGAAGGTCATTCGTGTTGTTGCCATCGCACTGACGATCGGGATGGGCATGGGGTCGGCGGCCATGGCCGACGGTTTCAAGAACTGCACAAAGCTCGACAAGGCGTCGTGGAAGCCGGCTAGCGAAGCCGAAGCCAAGGCCAAGGCCCTGGGTTACGAGGTGCGGCGCTCCAAGATCGAAGGCTCATGCTATGAGGTCTACGGCGTCAAGGAAGGCAAGCTCTACGAGCTGTTCTACAGCCCCGAAGACCTCAGCCTGAAGCACACAATCGCCAAGTAAACAGCCAAGCGAATGGTCAAGCAGGCCGTGAAGGAGGCCGCGCGGATTGATCTGCCCAAGGCAGGGCTCGAGGATGGTCTTCGCTTGATTGAGGAAGCGATCCCGGAAGCGCGCGCAGCGACCGACAGGGCCCCCGCGGATCGAACCGCTTCGCGCACGGTTTTGGTCTGGGACCTGCCGCTGCGCCTCTGGCACTGGAGCTTCGCGGCCTGCGTTCTGGCCGCGTGGTTCACGCCGACCGTCTATGATCGGCTTCACCGCTTCGTCGGCTATGCGGTGCTCGGGCTCCTCGTCTTCCGGCTCGTCTGGGGCTTTTGGGGAAGCCGCTATTCGCGTTTCCGCATGATCAGGGCCAGGCTCCGGGCCGCGCCAAGCTATCTCTGGAATCTGCGCCGCGGCATCACCGGCCGCTATATCGGGCTCAATCCCGCCGGCACGGCGATGCTGGTGGCGCTGCTGGTCTCGCTCGCCGTTTCGGCGATCACCGGGGCGATGTCGGTCACCGTCACGTTCTTCGGCGTCTGGTGGGTCGAGGACACCCACCATTATTCGTCGGACGCGGTCATCGTCCTGGTCGTGCTGCATGTGGTCGGCGTGCTGCTGATGGGGATTCTCCAGCGCGAGAATCTGACCCGCGCGATGCTCACCGGCCGCAAGCACATTCGCAATCGTCCTTAGAAGTGCCTCCGATCGTTCTGTGGCGCTTTCCGGCGCGGCGCCGTCGCGCGCCGATGGTCGGCAAAGCTCAAATTGCGTCGATGAGCTTAATGCGTCGATAAGCATCCAATCAGTCACGGCACAAAATTAACGCGATTGGCCCGTTTCTAAATCGGCGATGTTGCCGAGGGAGCGGCCCGGATGTTTCGCGTCTTGTCTTGTCTTACCGTCGAGCATGATCTTCGGCTCGTCGTGCTCGCTGGTCTGGTCTGCTTCGTCGCCAGCATCGTCGCGGTCAGTATTTTCCATCGCGCGATCGCGGCGCGCGCAAGAACGCGCCTGATCTGGATCGCGATTGCCGGCGCCGCCATCGGCTACGGCATCTGGGCAACGCATTTCGTCGCCATGCTCGCCTACGAGCCGGGCGTTGCGACCGGCTACGGCATCGTGCTGACGGCGGTTTCGCTGGCCACCGCAATGTTGCTGACGTCGGTCGGCTTTGGCGTTGCGGCCGGCGATTCCGGCCGGTGGCGCCCGGGGACGGGCGGCATCATCATCGGCGGCGGCATTGCCAGCATGCATTATCTCGGAATGTGGGCGCTTGAAGTGCCGGGCCGCGTCGCGTGGTCGCTGGATCTCGTGCTCGTCTCGATCGTTCTCGGCATGTGCTTCGGCTATGCCGCCCTGGCTGTCGCGATCAAGTACCGGAACTACCAGGGCACGCTCGCGGCGGCCCTCCTACTGACGCTTGCCATCATATCGCATCACTTCACGGCGATGGGTGCGGTGCATATCACGCCGGATCCAACGCGCGCGACGAGCGCCCTGTCGCTGTCTCCGGCCGTTCTCGCGCTTGCGATCGCCGGTGTCGCGCTGTCCGTGCTGGGCATGAGCCTGATCGGCGTGCTGGCCGATCGTCGCCTGGCAAGCAGAACCGTCAGGTTCGAGGAGATCATCAGCCAGCTTTCGGTCGCCCGTCAGCAGCTCGAAGATTCCCAGCAGGAATTGCAGGAGCAGACGCTGAGGCTCGACACGGCCATCAACCACATGGTCGAGGGCCTTTGCATGTTCGATGCCGAGAAGCGGCTCGTCATATGCAACGAACGCTACGCCAGACTATACCGGCTGCCGCCGGAGCTGTTGCGCGCGGGGACTGCGCACCGCGACATCATCCGACATCGCATCATGAACCGCGTACTCGAAGGCGATGCCAGCGATCTGGCCGCCGAACGCCAGATCGCCAAGCTCGATGCATTGCCGGTCCATGCGGTTTCAAGCCGGATCGACGCGTTCGCTGACGGCCGGCTGATCTGCGTGACGCGGCAGCCGATGGCCGGCGGCGGCTGGGTGGCCACGCATCTCGACGTCACCGAGCAGCGCCGGTCCGAAGCCAAGATCACCTATATGGCGCAACACGACGCCCTGACGGAGCTGCCGAACCGCGTCCTGCTCAGAGCGCGCTTGGAGCGTGCTCTGGCCGACACGCGTGACGGCAATCTCCATTTGGCGGTCCTGATGCTCGATCTCGATCGCTTCAAGGAGATCAACGACACGCTCGGACATCCGGCAGGCGACGCGCTGCTGCGTTCAGTGGCGGCCCGCTTGCAGGATTGCGGCAGGGAGACGACGTTCATCGCTCGACTGGGCGGCGACGAATTCGCCGTCGTCGACTACGTGACAAGCCCGGCCAGGGACGCGGCGGCTTTGGCCGAGACGATCAAAACCGCGCTCTGCGAGCCGTTTGATCTCGGCGATCACCAGGTCATCGTGGGCACCAGCATCGGGATCGCCATCGCGCCCCGGGACGGGGCCGATTCCGACACGATCCTCAAGAGCGCCGATCTCGCCCTCTACGCGGCGAAGGGCGGCGGACGCGGCGCGTTCCGTTTCTTCGAGCCGGAGCTCGATCAGCGCATGCACGTCCGCCGCAACCTGGAAAAGGATCTGCGGACGGCGCTGGCGCGGGGCGAATTCGAGCTCCACTACCAGCCGTTCGTGGGCGTGGAGAACGGACGAATCTGCGGCTATGAGGCGTTGTTGCGGTGGCATCACCCCGAGCGTGGTCTGGTCTTGCCGGGCGAGTTCATTCCGCTCGCGGAGGAAACCGGCCTGATCCTGCCCATCGGCGAATGGGTCCTGAGGACCGCCTGCGCCGAGGCAGCCAGGTGGCCTTCCGATCTGAAGATCGCGATAAACCTGTCTCCCGCGCAATTCAGAGGCAAGGAGCTGGTCTCCTCGATTGTCGGCGCATTGGCAAATTCGGGAATTGCTTCAAACAGGCTCGAGCTCGAGGTCACCGAAACCGTCATCATGCACGACAGCGGGGCTGTATTTGCCGCGCTCGGCCAATTGGGCAAGATCGGCGTGCGGATTGCGCTGGACGATTTCGGCACCGGCTATTCGTCGTTGAGCTTCCTGCAGAAGTTCCCGTTCGACAAGGTGAAGATCGATCGCAGCTTCGTCAGCGAGCTGGCCAGCGCGACGGAAGAGTCTCATCGGATCGCTCGCGCAGTGGTCCGGTTCGCCACCAGCCTCGGCAAGACATCCACGGCCGAAGGCGTCGAAACCGCGGAGCAGCTGGCCATCCTGCGTGAGGAGGGTTGTGTCGAGGCGCAGGGCTATTATTTCAGCCGGCCCCTGCAGGCCTCCAGGATCGCGCCACCGGCGCAGCGCAAGGCCGAAGCGGCCATCCACGCAGCCTGAAGCGCGATGCGGTCAGGCTGAACGCCATCCGTCACTGCAGCGGCGGATCGCCGCTGGTGCGCTTCTTGGCGAGGTCCATCTCGGTGACGGCGATCAGGATCTCGGCGCGGGTCTTCAGATCGGGCGCCTCCAGCATGGCCTGCTTCTCGGCGGGGCCATAGGGCGACATCATCGCCAGCGCGTTGACGAGCGCTTCGTTGGGCGCGCTTTCGACGCCCTCCCAGTCGACCTTGAGATTGTTGGCTTTCAGGAAGTCGGCCAGCACGGCCAGCAGCGCCTCGCGATCGACCTCCTCCTCGCCCATGCGCGCGGTGAAGTCGTTGGCGAAGGCGAAGAAATCCACCCTGCACTGCCGGTAGGCGGTGAGCACGTCGAGCTCCTCGACCACCTTGAAGCGCGAGACGCCGGTGAGCTCGAGGATGTAGCGGCCGTCGCCGGATTCGGCGAGCTGGGTGATGCGGCCGACGCAGCCGACCCGGAACAGCGTCGGCTTGTCGGAATCCTTCGGCGAGTGCGCGACATCGGGCTGGATCATGCCGATCAGGCGATGGCCGTCGCGGAAGGAATCGTCGACCATCGCAAGGTAGCGTGGCTCGAAGATGTTGAGCGGCATCTGGCCGCGCGGCAGCAGCAGCGCACCCGGCAGCGGAAACACCGGAATGATCTCCGGGAGGTCGGCGGGGCCGCGATATTCGATATTGATCGGCATCTGCCCGGTCCCCTGGCCTTGCTAGCGCAGCATCCGGATCCGGAGGACCGCGTCGGCGCAAAGTGTGCAGCGGTTTTCCGAACAGAACATGCTCAAAACAGGGCCTTACGAAAACAGGATCGTCGACAAGCGCTTGCGCCCCTCAACGGTTGCATCATCCGTGCCGCCCCAGGCCTCGAAGAACTGGACCAGCTGCTTGCGGGCACCGTCATCGTTCCACTTGCGGTCGCGCTTGACGATCTCGAGCAGCTGCGCGGTGGCAGCAGTGCGGTCGCCTTTGGCGTTGAGCGCGGTCGCCAGGTCGAATCGGGCCTGATGATCCAGCGGGTTTGCGGCGACTTTCTGTTCCAGCTCCGCGACCGGTCCGAGCGACTGCGCCTGCTCGGCAAGATCGATCGTGGTCTGCACGGCCTTCACCGCGGGGTCGTTGCGCTTGGATTCCGGCACCATGGCCAGCGTCTGCTTGGCCTGCTCCATCGCGCCGGAGACGGCGTAGCACTTCGCAAGGCCGGCCAGCGCCGCGATATTGGTCGAATCATGCTGGAGCGCCTCGGCATAGATCTGCGCTGCGGCAGCGGCGTCGCCCTCGGCGAGCACCGCCTCGGCCTCCTGCACGATCTCGGCGACGTTGACCTCGCCCGGCGCGACGACGCCCTTGGTCAGCTTTTCGATGAAGGCATTGAGCTGGCTCTCGGGCACCGCGCCCATGAAGCCGTCGGCCGGCTGGCCGTTGACGAAGGCGATCACGGCCGGAATCGACTGGATGCCCATCTGGCCGGGGATCGCCGGGTGCTGGTCGATGTTCATCTTGACCAGCTTGACCTTGCCCTTGGCCGCCCTGACGGCCTTTTCCAGCACGGGCGTGAGCTGCTTGCAGGGGCCGCACCACTCCGCCCAGAAATCGATCAGCACCGGCTGGCGCTTCGATTCCTCGATGACGTCCTTCACGAAGGTCTGGGTGGTGGTGTCCTTGATCAGATCGGCGGCGGCCGGGTTTGCGGCTCCGTTACCCTGGTCGATGATCGTCACGGGATCCCCTTGTCTGATGTCCGGAATGGCGGCTCTTTAGCATGCCGCCGCTTCCTCTGCTGCGCTGTCGGCTCCTAGATTGGGCCGAATGGGCCGAATTTCAATCCATCGCGGCCGATTCGGCGGTTCCGGAGCGTTTTCGGGCTGTTTGGCCGCATGAGGGGTCGATATTGGCCCCGGATTGCGCATCTAGGCCGCCGGTAGCTGTTGCATTCCCCTCCCGCTTTTGGCATACGACAGCCGTTGCCGGCGCGTCACGCGACCGACACAGGATGCGGGTGTAGCTCAGTGGTAGAGCACGACCTTGCCAAGGTCGGGGTCGAGGGTTCGAGCCCCTTCGCCCGCTCCAAATTGTCCCAGAGCATCCAGCTGATCCGGACGGAAACGTGGTTCTCCACGCCGCCGGCGACTGCCTTGGGTTTGCAATGACAATCTTGGTCACCGGCAGTGCCGGCCATCTCGGTGAAGCCGTTATCCGCACCCTGCGTGGGCGCGGGTCGCCCGTGCGCGGGATCGATCTGAAGCCCTCGCCTTTCACTGACGCGGTGGGCTCGATCGTCGATCCCGGCTTCGTGCGGCGCCAGATGGACGGCGTCGCGGCGGTGATCCACACCGCGACGCTGCACAAGCCGCATGTGGCGACCCACAGCAAGCAGGATTTTGTCGACACCAACGTATCGGGCACGCTCAATCTGCTCGAGGCGGCCGCGGCGGCCGGCGTGAAGAGTTTCGTCTTCACCAGCACCACCAGCGCGTTCGGCTCGCAGCTTCGGCCGGAGGCGGGACAGGCGGCGGTGTGGGTCACCGAGGACCTGCCGCCCGTTCCGAAAAATATCTACGGCACCACCAAGCTGATGGCGGAGACGCTGTGCGAGCTGTTCTTCCGCGAGCGCGCCCTGCCGGTCGTGGTGCTGCGGACCTCGCGCTTCTTTCCGGAGGACGACGACGATCCCGCGATGCGGTCGGCTTACACACTGGACAACGCGCAGGCCAACGAGCTGCTCTATCGCCGGCTGGACATCGCCGACGCGTCGAGCGCCCATCTGCTCGCCGTCGAGCGTGCGCCCAACATCGGTTTCGCCCGCTACATCATTTCGGCGACCAGCCCGTTCGAGCAACGTCATCTCGCGGCGCTTGCGCGCGATGCCGCCGGGGTCGTGCGCGAGCTCTATCCGGATTGCGCCGAGCTCTTTGCGGCGCGCGGCTGGAGCCTCTTCCCCGAGATCGACCGCGTCTATGTCAACGAACGGGCGCGGCGCGAGCTGGGCTGGCGGCCCGAATTCGATTTCGCGCATGTGCTGCGCAGCCTGCGCGAGGGGCGCGATTTTCGCAGTGCGCTGGCGCGCGAGATCGGGGCCAAAGGCTATCATGACACGGTGTTCGACGATGGACCCTACCCCGTCGCCGGTTGAGCGCCGCGATCGATATTTTGCTCGACGAGTCAAGTGCCTGCCGGGCTCACCCGAGCGGCGCGGCTTGCGGCGTTCTACTGTGCATGGGGTTGTTTTCGCGTTTTGTGTTGTCCGGCCCTCGTCGCTGCTCCGCAGATGAGGCGCGCCGTTTTGATTCCGCGTTGCAGCGAGAGCGCCCTCGCCGCAGGCTTGGCCTCGTTGACATTCCGTCTCAATTTTTGCGCGGCGCAACCGCGGTGAATGCGCCGCGCTTCTCAGCGCTCGCAGATGTGCTAACCTTTTTTGCGTCTGTCGTTCCGACCGACCCAAAACTTCGCCTCTCGACTAGCAAAAGAAAATAAATGCGCAGCCCTGACGGCTGCCTTAGGGGAGTGACGCGATGAGTTTCCACCGATCCGTCTTTCAATCCGTTCTGGCGCTTGCAGCGGCTGCTCTTCTTGCAGGGACCAGCGCCGGCTATGCGCAGCAGCAGGACAAGAACCGGGCGCTGAAGAAATACGAATCCGGCACCAAGGAGTTCTGGACCCATCCGCCGGATGACTGGTTCTTGGGCGATGAGACCGAGGCGCAGAAGGGCCTCGCCCCGCCCTCGGGGCCGCCGACCGGAGCTTCCGACGCCGAGCTCGCCAACATCGTCAAGAAGATCAAGCTGCCGCAGGGCTTCAAGATCGAGGTCTACGCCTCGGGCGTGCTGGCGGCGCGGCAGATGGCCTGGGGTAACAAGGGCACCCTGTTCGTCGGCTCGTTCGGCCTCGGCAACGTTTATGCCATCAAGGACAATGGCGGGAAGAAGGAGGTCAAGACCATCCTCAAGGGGCTGAACATGCCCACCGGGCTCGCCGTCAGGGACGGCGCGCTCTACGTCATCGCGGTCGACAAGCTGATCCGCTACGACGACATCGAGAACAAGCTCGACAATCCCGGCGACGGCAAGGTCGTCTATGACGACATGCCGTCCTATGCCGCGCACGGCTGGAAGTACATCGCGGTCGACAAGGAAGGCTGGTTCTTCCTGCCGTTCGGGCCGCCCTTCAACATCGGCATCCCGCCGACCAGCGTGTCGCAGATCCGGCGCGTCGATCCCAAGACCGGGAACGCCGAGATCTGGGCGCTCGGCGTGCGCAACTCGGTCGGCGGCGACGTCGATCCGCGCACCGGCAAGCTCTGGTTCACCGAGAATGCCCGCGACTGGATCAGCGATGACCTGCCCTCGGACAAGCTGAACATGATCAACCGGATCGGCGAGCATTTCGGCTATCCCTATTGCCACCAGGGCAATCTGCCGGACGACAAGTTCGCGATGGGCCACAAGTGCTCCGAGTTCACGCCGCCCGTGCTGAATCTCGGCGCCCATGTCGCTCCGCTCGGCATGAAGTTCTATACCGGCGACCAATTCCCCGCCGAGTACAAGAACAACATCCTGATCGCCGAGCACGGCTCCTGGAATCGGCACAAGTACCAGGGCGCGCGCATCGTGCGCGTGATCGTCGGGCCGGATGGCAAGAACCCGAAGCGGGAGATCTTCGCCTCCGGCTGGCCTCGAGGGCGACCAGGGCTATCTCGGCCGACCCAACGACATCATCCTTGCCAAGGACGGCTCGATCCTCGTCGCCGACGACTGGGCCGGCGCGATCTATCGCATCAGCTACAGCAAGAAGTAGCGCGCATACGACACGAGGCTGCTGTGCCGGAAGGGGCCGCAGCCTCGTTTGCTTCAAGCTCATGCCGTCGTTCCGGATTGCTCGCCAACGCAAGTCCGGAACCCATGGCCCCGAGCCGTGGTTATAGATCCAGGGCGCTCCGCACGCTCCGGAAGCGACGCACTTGATCAGATCGGAATTCCCTCATGCGCCGGCCATTCATCTCGCACGCAATCAGCGCGCTTGCGCTCCTGGCGCTCGGAGCCGTTCCGGCGGGTGCTGCCGATAATTCCGCGATCAAGGAGAAGGCCTCCGCCTGCGCCGGCTGTCATGGCGAGAACGGCATTTCGCAAACCGAGAACGTTCCCTCGCTCGCCGGGCAGCCCGATCAGTTCATCCAGTGGCAGCTGGTGTTCTTCCGCGCCGGCGCGCGCAAGAACGAGCAGATGAAACCGATCGCCGAGGAAATCACCAACGAAGACATCCGGAATTTCGGCGCCTATTTCTCGCAATTGACGCCGCCGAAGGGACCGGACGACGCAGATCCGGACCTCTCGAAAAAGGGCGCGCAGGTTGCCGCGGGCCGCCGCTGCGCCTCGTGCCACACGGACAGCTATGCCGGCACCAAGGCGGTGGCGCGGCTCGCCGGCCAGCGCGAGGAATATCTGGTCAAGGCGCTGCACGACTACAAGGCCGGCCAGCGCATCGGCAACGGCGTCGCTGCGATGGTCGATGTCGCCTATCGCATGAGCGACGAGGAGATCACTGCGGTCTCGCACTATCTCGCGCATTTGAAGTAGCGCGGGATGTAGCCGCGCGACTCCTCGTCGTCCCGGACAAGCGCGCCCAAAGCGCGCGCCGATCCGGAACCCATAACCACAGAATCAAGTTTGGCGAAGACTCGGAGTTACCAGCTCGCGTCATAACCACTTCCTGTGGCTATGGGTCCCGGATCTGCGCTTCGCTTGTCCGGGACGAAGGCAGAGGGTTTGGACCTACCCCAGCCGTTGCTTCTCATACGCCTTCAAATGCGTGTAGGCGATGCGCAGTTTCGGCACCGGCACCTTGGCGGCGTCGGCGCGCGCGATGAGGTCGCCGATGACGTGATCGGCCTCGACCGGCAGGCCGGCCTTGATGTCGCGGAACATCGAGGCCGTCATCGGCGAGCCCTCGGTGGTGAGGTTGCCCTTCACCCGCTCGAAGAACGGCCCGCCCGGCGGATAGCCCGACGCGGTGGCGATCGCGCTGGTCTCATCCAGCATGCCGAGCAGGAAATCCCGGCCGCCGGGCGCTGTGAGGATGTTGCCGACGGAGGTCCGCATCAGGCTGGTGGATGCCGCGAGCGAAGCGAGGAATACCCACTTCTCCCACATGTCCTGCATGATGTTCTGGCTGGCGGCGGCGCCGGTGATGCCGCTCTTGAAGGCTTCGTCGATCGCCTTGACGCGATCGGACAGCTTGCCGTCGCGCTCGCCGTAGCTGATCGCCTGCATCGGCTGGAGCTGCACCACCTCGCGCTGCTCGTTCAAGGTCGCGGCGATGGCGCAGAGACCGCCGAGCACGCGCTCCTTGCCGAACTTTTCGTCGAGGATGTCGAGATGCTTCATGCCGTTGAGCATCGGGATGATCGCGGTGTTCGGCCCGACGGCGGCCGCGAACGACCTGATGGCGTCGTCGAGATCGAACGCCTTGCAGCTGAGCAGCACGACGTCGAACTTGTCCTTGAGCGCGTCGGCCTGCACGGTCGGCGGATTCTTCAGGGTCACGTCGCCATTCGGGCTCTTGATGACGAGCCCGGCGCTGGCGAGCTCGCCGGCCCGGCGCGGCCGGACCAGGAAGGTGACGTCGCGGCCAGCCTGCAACAGCCTGCCACCAAAATAGCCGCCGATGGCGCCGGCGCCGACCACCAGGATACGCATGCGAGAGCTCCGTTGAACGAGGCGAATGGCGAGTAGGGAATAGCGAATAGGGTGCGAGGCCGCAAATCACGAGTCACAATTTCACGACTCGCTATTCGCCATTCCCTATTCGCCCCGTTCCAGCACCATCTCCTCGACCTCACGGAGCTGCTCCTTGCCAAAGAACATCTCGTTGCCGACGAAGAAGGTCGGCGAGCCGAACGCGCCGCGCACGACCGCCTCCTCGGTGTTCTTGAGCAGCCTGGCCTTCACCTCGGGTTCCTGCGCGCGGGTAAACAGCTTTTGGGCGTCGAGGCCGGAGGACGCCAGTGCCTTCACCGCGACTTCAGGATCGTCCATCTTCTTCGGCTCGCGCCACATGTGATGGAAGGCGGCCTCGACATAGGCCTCGAACACGCCTTCCGCTTGCGCCGCGATCGCCATGCGCATCAGGTTCAGCGTGTTGACGGGAAAGTGCGGATTCCAGACATAGGGCTGGACCTTGAAGCGCTTGATGAAGCGCTCGGTCTCGACCTGCTGGAATTCACGCTTGTTCTTGATGCCGGCGAGCGTCTCGGCCGGCGACCTGTTGTTGGTCGACTTGAAGATGCCGCCGAGCAGGATCGGGACGTATTCGAACCTGACGCCGATGCGCTGCTCGATTGCGGGAATCGCGAGATGGCTGAGATAGGCGTTCGGGCTGCCGAAATCGAACAGGAACTGCGGGGCAATGCGGGTCAAACTCACTCTCCCTGACCTAACTTTCTGATCTGGCTTTTTTCCATTGTGGCGCAGGGCGCGCCACAGGTCCACCGTTTAATGATGGTCATAATACTCTGAGCGTCAGATCAGACGCCGGATCGCGCGCTTGCGCCAGACCGCGAGGTAATAGCCCATCTGCAAGACGAACATAGCGCAGAACACGATGGGATAGGCGGCCCATACGCCCTGAAGGCCGATCGTGCGGCTCAGGATCACCGCGGTAGGCAGCTCGATCGCGACGATGGCGAAGATCGAGAGCAGCATCGGCGTCAGCGCGACGCCCGCCGCGCGCATGGCCCCGGAATACACCGTGGCCAGGCCGAACGGCACCGAACTCCACAGGGCGATGTCGAGCAGGCCTTTCGCCAGATCGAGCACGGCGGCGTCGGTGATGAAGATGCCGAGGATGGCACGCGGCGCCAGATAGATCAGCGCCACCAGCCCGCCGGTCAGGACGAAGTTGAAGGCGAGCCCGGTGCGCACGATGCCGTCGAGCCGAGTTCTGTCGCCACCGCCGACTGCCTGCGCGCCAAGGATCGAGACGGCGATCGAAATCGACATCGCCGTGAACTGCGTGTAGCCCATCACCTGGTTGACGGCGCCATAGGCCGCCGTGGCATCCGACCCGAAGCCGTTGACGAGGCCGAGCAGGACCAGCTCCGCGATCGCCATCACCATCATGCCGATGGCGCTCGGCAACCCGATTCCGAGAATCTTGCCAAGCATGGCGCGGTTCAGCCGCAGCTGACGCAGCAGGGCCGCGTCCGGCGCGAGCGCGTGCTTCTTCAGCAGCAGATAGACTGTGAGCGCGATCAAGGTGAGCGCGTTCGCGATCGCGGCCGCCCATGCCGGGCTGGCGACGCCGGCCGGCGGCAATCCGAACGACCCGTGGATCAGCATCGGTGTCAGGATCAGGCCGATCGCAGTCGACAGCGCCAGCGCCAGCAGCGGCGTCAGTGCGTCGCCGACGCCGCGGATCATCGCCGTCATCAGCAGGAAGACGAAGCCGAGCGGCATGGTCAGCAGCATGATCCGCGCATAGGTGCTGGCCTGATCGAGAATGTCCGCGGGCGTGGCAAGCGCCATCATCAGCTGACGGCTGAAGAGCCCGCCGATCAGCGCAATCGAAGTGGAGAGCAGAAGGCCGATCGCGAGCGTCGTGCCCGCGATGCTCCTGATCTTGTCGGGCTCGCGCGCGCCAAAGGCCTGGCCGATCAGGACGGTCGCGCCGGTGCTGAGGCCCATGACGAAGGCGAACAGGAAGAACATCACGGGGAAGAACACCGAGACCGCCGCCAGCGCGTCGACGCCGATCATCTGGCCGAGATAGACGTTGCTGACGGTGCCGAACAGCGATTGCAGCGCGTTGCTCAGCATCAAGGGCGCGAGGAAGCGGAGGAATGTCGTCCAGAGCGGTTTTGGGGCGGACATGGATCGGCCTTTCATCAGGGCGTGCGGAGCCGTTGCCGCGCAAGGTGCGCGGCTCGGCCGTCGATGGAGGTTGTGAAGAGCGCCGCGCGGTTTACGCGCGGTCGCTGTAGGCGAGCTTGACGATGTGGTCGCGGATGTCGGCCGGCCAGTCGGCGATAGTTGCGGTGAAGCGCCGCCGGTCGTCTGCGAACAGCGCGCGCGAAGCTTCCTCGAACCGCGGCAGATTGCCCGCCATGGTCGACATGAAGTGATAGGCCGCATCGCGCGCCTGCCGCTCGCGGTCCTTGTCGCCGCTGGCGCGCCTCGCCTCGTCGACGAGCTTGCGCAGCGCGACCGAGGCGCCGCCCGGCTGCGCGCCGAGCCACTCCCAGTGCCGCGGCAACAGCGTCACCTCGCGCGCGACGACGCCGAGCTTGGGCCGGCCGCGGCCGCGTGGCTCGCTCGGCGGCGTGCTCGCCTCGACCGGCGGCGGGACGAGCTTGGCCAGCCGCGCCAGCACCTCGCGATCGCCGCCGCGCAGATCGAAGTCGATCGATAGGCCCGTGGCGTCCTCGAAGATGATGATGGCCTCGTCCGGCCGTGGCGCCACCCGCTTGACCACCAGCGCGACTTCGCCTGCGGGTCCGGACACCAGGCGACGCGGCCCCTGGAAGGCGGTGAAAGTCCTATGCATTGAAATCATTGCCATATTGATGACGTCGGGTCTCATTTAATACCCGGGTAAATTATCAACGTCAATATACCCGGGTGAAAATCTTCGCACCCTCGGCTCGACATTGCGCCCCTGGGCTGGCACCAACGGCGCCGCCGCACGACTGCGCCTAGCCACCACGCCTAGCCCTGGGGACCTCACGATGCTGATTGTTCACCACCTCAACAATTCCCGCTCGCAGCGCGTGCTGTGGTTGCTCGAGGAGCTAGGCGTCCCTTACGAGATCGTGCGCTACCAGCGCCAGCCCGACATGCGTGCGCCGAAGGAGCTGCGCGCCATCCACCCGCTCGGCAAGTCGCCCGTCATCACCGACAACGGCAATACCATCGCCGAGTCGGGTGCGATCATCGAATATATCGTCGCGACCTACGGCAATGGCCGGCTGATTCCGCCACCGAACACGCCGGAGCGGCTGCGCTTCACCTACTGGCTGCATTATGCCGAGGGATCGGCGATGCAGCCGCTGCTGTTGAAGCTGCTGTTCACGCTGATGCCGAAGCGCGCGCCGGCGCTGCTTCGTCCGCTGGTGCGCAAGGTCTCGAACCAGGCGCTGACCACGCTGGTCAATCCGCAGCTCAAGCAGCACATGGACTATTGGGAAGGCGAGCTTGCGAAGAGCGAATGGTTCGCCGGCAACGAATTCACCGCAGCCGACATCCAGATGAGCTTTCCGCTTGAAGCGGCGCAAGCGCGCGGCGGGCTCGAGCAGGGCCATCCCAAGGCAATGGCATTCCTCGAACGCATCCACGCGCGGCCGGCCTATGCGCGTGCACTGGAAAAGGGCGGGCCGTACGAGGTGGGGCGGTAAGCTTCTCTCCCGTCTTTCCGCGCCATGCGCAGCACTCAACCGTGGTGCGCAATCGCGCACCTGGCCATGCAAACGAAGCGGTTACTGGCCGGCCGCTTCTGCGCCCCGCGTGCGGGGATCCGGTGCGCCGAGCGGCCCGTTCGGCGTCACGAGAATCGAATTGGCCGATGTCTGCCCCATCGGCTCGACGATCGCATGGCCCCTCGCCTTCAGCCTCGAGCAGCACATCGTCGGGAAAGCCGCGCTCGATCCGCACTTCGTCGGGCAACCATTGGTGATGCAGCCGTGGCGCTGCGACGGCGGCCGCGACATCCATCTTGTAGTCCAGGACGTTCACGATCACCTGCAGCACGCTGGAAATGATGCGGCTGCCGCCGGGCGAGCCCGTCACCAGCACCGGCTTGCCGTTCCTGAGCACGATGGTCGGCGACATCGACGAGAGCGGACGTTTGCCAGGTCCGGGCAGATTGGCCTCGAAGCCGACGAGGCCGTAGGCATTGGAAGCGCCGACCGCGGCGGTGAAATCGTCGAGCTCGTTGTTGAGCAGCACGCCGGTGCCGTCGGCAACGAGGCCGACGCCGTAGCTGAAGTTCAGCGTGTAAGTGTTGCTGACCGCGTTGCCGCCGGAATCCACCACGGAGAAATGCGTGGTGTTGCTACCCTCACGCGGCGAGGGGGCCGCAGAGGCCAGCTCTTTCGACGGAGTGGCGCGATCGGCCGTGATGCCGGAACGCAGCCTGGCGGCGTAGTCCTTCGCGGTGAGCCTCTCGATCGGTGCGTTGACGAAGGCGGGATCGCCGAGATAGCGCGCGCGGTCCGCATAGGCCCGCTTCATGGCCTCGACCAGGAGATGCAGGGATGCCGGCGATCCCTGCTTCAAGTCGCCAAGCTGAAAGCCCTCGAGGATGTTGAGCGTCTCCACCAAGACGACGCCTCCGGACGAAGGCAGCGGCATCGACACGATGTCGTAGCCGCGATAGGTGCCGCGCACCGGCGCGCGGATCACGGCCTGATAGGTCTTCAAATCGGCCGGCGTCATGATGCCGCCGGCATCAGCCACGGCTTTGGCGAGCTTTTCCGCGACCGGTCCCTCATAGAAGCCGCGCGGTCCCTGTGCCGCGATGGCCGACAGTGTTTCGGCAAGGTCGCCCTGCATCAGCCTGTCGCCCTCGCGAAGCGGCGTGCCATCGGGCCGTGAGAAGATCTTGGCGGTCGAAGGCCAGCGTGCCAGCCGCCAGTGCCAGCCCGGCAGCGTATCGGCGATGTCGTCGCTGACGACGAAACCATCGCGCGCGAGCGCAATCGCAGGCTCGAGCAACTGCGCCAGCGTGAACCGGCCCGAGCCGTATTTCTCCAGTGCCAGACTGAGTCCCGCGACCGTGCCGGGCACGCCGACGCCAAGGGCGGAATCCCGTGACTTCGCCGGATCGGGCTTGCCGTCGGCGCCGAGGAAGATCTGCGGCGTGGTCGCAGCCGGCGCCGTCTCGCGGTAGTCGATCGTGACGTCTTCGTTGCGGTCGGCGGAATGAATCACCATGAAGCCGCCGCCGCCGATATTGCCGGCGCGCGGATAGGTCACGGCCATCGCAAAGCCGGTCGCGACGGCCGCATCGACCGCATTGCCGCCGCGCCGCAGGACCTCGGCGCCGACTTGCGCGGATATCTTCTCCTGCGCGACCACCATGCCGTGTTCGGCGGCAATGGCGCGCACCGTGCCGGGCGCGGCTGGAACATAGGTCTGTCGCGCATCCTGGGCAGTCGCGACGGCGAGACCGAACGCCAGAGCGGCTATGACGGCGAAAAACGTTCGCCGTGTCGAATGTGACGACATTATCAAACTTCCGCCGGGACTTCGACCAGTTCACACGCCTCGCCGCAATGCTATACGGTTTGGCTCAAGAGAGGCAAAACTGTTCGTGATGAGGCCTGCGTGATGACGACGATCGCCCCGGATGCGCGCATGGCCGATGCGCTGCGGACTTATCCGCCCCGCACCGCCGTCGTCGGCTGGATCCTCTTCGATTGGGCCGCGCAGCCCTATTTCACGTTGATCACGACCTTCGTGTTCGCGCCCTATTTTGCCACCAGCATTGCGCCGAATCCCGCCGCCGGCCAATCGCTGTGGGGATTTGCGATGGCTTCGGCGGGCCTTGCAATCGCGCTATTGTCGCCGGTGCTGGGAGCCATCGCCGACGCCGCGGGCCGCAGGAAACCATGGATCGCGGGATTCGGCACGGTGCTGGTGCTGGCATCGTGCACGCTGTGGATCGGCAGGCCCGGCGATGCCGCCGTCATTCCGTTGCTGCTCACCGCGGTTGCGCTCGCCAGCATCGGTGCCGAGTTCGCCACCGTCTTCAACAATGCGATGATGCCGACCCTGGTGCCGCCGGAGCGGATCGGCCGGCTCTCCGGCACCGGCTGGGCGACCGGCTATGTCGGCGGCATCGTCAGCCTGATCATCGTGCTCGGCCTCCTCGCCGCCAATCCCGAGACCGGCCGCACGCTGCTCGGCCTCACGCCATTGTTCGGGTTCGATCCCGTGACGCATCAGGGCGACCGTGCCGCCGGGCCGCTGACCGGGCTGTGGTTCATCATCTTCGTGACGCCGATGTTCCTGTTCACGCCGGACTATCCGGCCAAGCGTCCGCTGCACGAGGCGCTGCGCGAGGGCCTGTCGGAGCTCAGGCAATCGATCAAGCATCTGCCGAAGCAGAAGTCGCTCGCGGCGTTCCTGCTCGCCAACATGATCTACACCGACGGTCTGGTGTCGCTGTTTGCCTTCGGCGGCATCTATGCCGCGGGCACGTTCGGCTGGCACACGATCCAGATCGGCACGTTCGGCATCATGCTCGCCATCGCCGGCGCATTCGGCGCATGGTTCGGCGGCAAGCTGGATGATCGTCTGGGGCCGAAGCGCGTCATTGCCGGCAGCCTGCTGCTTCTCTTGATGTCCGTGGCGGCGATCCTGCTGGTCGACAAGGACAGCGTGTTGTTTGTCAAGGTCGCGCCGCCGCAAGCGGGCGCGGGCTTGTTCTCGAAGCGCGGCCGAGCGCGCCTATCTCGTCCTGGGCTGTCTGATCGGCGCGGCCGGCGGTCCACTCCAGGCCGCCTCACGCACGCTGCTGATCCACCTCGCACCGAAAGACCGGATCGCGCAGTATTTTGGCCTGTTCGCACTGACCGGAAAGGTGACGTCCTTCATCGGCCCATTGCTGATCGGAATGATTACGGCTGCGACCGCCAGCCAGAAGGCCGGCATGGCCGTGCTGGTGGTGTTCTTCGTCGCAGGGCTGGGATTATTGATGCGGGTGCGGGATTAGCATCCCCATCGTCATTCCGGGGCGCGCCGAAGGCGCGAGCCCGGAATCCGTTTCTCTGCATGGGACGCTGCACGATAGATTCCGGGTTCGCGCCTTGCGCGCCCCGGAATGACAGCAAGCTCAGTGCCTGAAGTGCCGCGTGCCCGTGAACACCATGGCGATGCCGTGCTCGTCGGCGGCCTTGATCACCTCGTCGTCGCGCATCGAGCCGCCGGGCTGCACCACGGCGGTAGCGCCGGCCTCGATGCAGGCGAGCATGCCGTCGGCGAAGGGGAAGAAGGCATCCGAGGCCACAACCGAACCCTTGGTGAGCGGCTCGGGGAGCTTCAGCTCGTTCGCCGCATCCTGCGCCTTGCGCGCGGCGATACGGGCTGAATCCACCCGGCTCATCTGCCCCGCGCCGATGCCGACGGTGGCGAGATCCTTGGCGTAGATGATGGTGTTGGACTTGACGTGCTTGGCGACGCGGAACGCGAATTTGAGGTCGCGCATCTCGGCCTCCGTCGGTGCCCGCTTGGTCACGACCTTGAACGTCATATCGTCGACCACGGCATTGTCGCGGCTTTGCACGAGCAGGCCGCCCGCCACCGTCTTGGCGGTGAGGCCCGGCGCGCGGGGGTCGGGCAGGCTGCCGGCGAGCAGCAGGCGCAGATTCTTCTTGCCGCCGATGATGGCGATCGCTTCCTCGGTGGCGTCGGGCGCGATGATCACCTCGGTAAAGATTTTCGTGATCTCGCGCGCGGTGTCGGCGTCGAGCGCGCGGTTCATCGCGATGATGCCGCCGAAGGCCGAGGTGGAATCGCAGGCCAGCGCCTTGCGGTAGGCCTCGACGAGGTTCGCGCCTTCCGCGACGCCGCAGGGATTGGCGTGCTTGACGATGACGCAGGCTGCGGTGCGCCTGGTGTCGAACTCGCCGATGCATTCATAGGCCGCGTCGGTGTCGTTGATGTTGTTGTAGGAGAGCTCCTTGCCCTGGAGCTGCCGCGCGGTCGAGACGCCCGGGCGCTTGTCCGGCGTCGCATAGAACGCCGCGGTCTGGTGCGGGTTCTCGCCGTAACGCAACGACTGGATCAGCCGGCCGCCGAAGGCGCGGAAGTCGGGTGCGTCGATCTCGAGCTGCCGGTTGAACCAGTTCGAGATCGCGGCGTCATAGGCCGCGGTGCGTGCATAGGCCTTTGCCGCAAGCCGCCGGCGCAGCTTCAGCGTGGTCGCGCCCTTGTTGGCGGCGAGCTCGTCGAGCACGGCTTTGTAGTCATCAGCCTCGACCACGACGGCGACGTCGTCGTGATTCTTGGCGGCGGCGCGGATCATGGCGGGGCCGCCGATGTCGATGTTCTCGATGCAATCCTCGAAGCCCGCGCCTTTGTCGACGGTCGCTTCGAACGGATAGAGGTTGACGACGAGCAGGTCGATCGGCGCGATGCCATGGGCCTTCATCGCCTCCACATGCTCCTTGTTGTCGCGGATCGCGAGCAGGCCGCCATGCACCTTCGGATGCAGCGTCTTGACGCGGCCGTCCATCATCTCGGGGAAGCCGGTAAGGTCGGAGACGTCCTTCACCGTGAGACCGGCCGCGGCGATCGCTTTCGCAGTGCCGCCGGTCGAGACCAGCTCGACATCGTGCGCGGCCAGCGCCTTGGCGAACTCGATCAGGCCAGTCTTGTCGGAGACGGAGAGAAGGGCGCGGGTGACGCGGCGGGGATGGTCAGTCATGAGCAAGATCCTCTGTCTTAAGGAGTGTCTATGCCCAGGCGCGCGGCGGCTACGGCCCGCGCTTCCCGATGGTGCTCCATCCAAGGTCGCCAGTCGCGCGAGCGAGGGCTCGATAGCAGTTTTCGGCCGTTTTCACAACGACCGGATCTGACTGAATCGCACGTTTACAGCGGTAGTTCCGGCTCTCGCCGCGCATTTCTCCGGGCGTTGGTCACCGCCGGCGAGGCGGTGGAACGCACAAAGCTCCAGCGGATCGAGGGCGCCTGCCGGGCATCCTGCCGGATCACGATCTGGGCGGTGCGGCGGGGGCCGTCGTTGCCGGCCAGGAACACGCTGTCCTCAAGGTCGACCTTGTCGTCGAGCGCCTCGAAGGTCCAGACGTCGCGGTTCGGCAGCACCAGCATGACGCCGCGGGCGTCCGACAGCCGGCTGGCCTTCACCGCCGGATGCAGATGGAAGCGCAGCGCGAAATCGGCATCCGCGCCCTTGAAGCGTCCGCCCTGCGGCGGCGACAGCGTGTCCTCGCCATCGATGCGCGCGCCGTCATTGGCGATCATCAGCACACGGCGGTGGATCGCGCCGAATTTGGCGAGGTAACCGTCATGCGAAGTCGTCAGCAGCGTGCCGTTCTGCACGATCTCACGATAGCTCTCGACCTCGACGGGTCCGCTGGTCACCGGCGAGCCGTGCAGCAGCCGCTTCATCGCCGACATCTCGACGAACTGACAGGACGAGGTGTCGTGGTAGGTCAGGGTGGAATGGGCCGCGGTGCCGCGTGCGAACGGTCGCCAATTGTCGCGCCCCGTGGTCGGCATGCCGCAATTGGTGACGATGCGGCTGATGCCGGAGGACAGCTCGAACGACAGGCAGCCGGCATGGGCGTCGTGACTGACGCTGGCCGGCGGCGGCGGGCCGGTGTCGATGATCACAGTGGTCTGGCCGGCATCGAGGCGCTGAAAGCCGGTATGCGGCATGTTGGCCATCGGCGCGCCGTGGGTGTCGTCATAGGCGAGCAGCGTGGCGAGCAGGTCCGAAGATGTCGCGCTCATGCCGTTGAACAGCGCGAAATTGCCGTCGCCGTGCCGGAAGAAGCGCAGCATCGGCATCATGCGGTCGATCGCGTTGAGCAGCGCCGGCGGCGGCGCGATGTTGCGCGCGGCAAAGGTCTGCCGCAGGGGCAAGAGGTCGATCAGGAGCTCGATCAGCGCGCCCGGGTTGCGGGAGATGTGTCCGCCATCGGGCAGGATCTGCCGCTGCAACTCGTCTGACAGCTTCTTCGATGCGTTGCGGATGTGACGCGTCTGGTTGGCAAGGCACAGCGCCGCATAACACAGCGCGATCAGCACCTGGAGCTTCGGCACTCCGTCCGGAATGTCGACCATAGTGTAGCGCAGGAACCGGATCTCGCGGGCGAGGGCGCGCAAGTAACGGCGGTAGAATTTGTTGTCGGTCTCGCTCAGCACCAGCGGCGCCTGCGACAGCAGGGAGATCACGCGCCTCGCCAGCACGTCGGCGCGGCGCGCGACGGGGCGGCGCTTGTTGGCGGGGTTGGCGATCCAGTCCTCGATCAAAGCGCGCGCATTCGCGCGTGTGAGGGCGGTGTCGGCGGCGCGCAAATGGCGCAGCCAGCCGAAGCCGAGCAGCGCAACCTCCCAGTCCTCCGACGGCGGCTCGAGATCGAAGATCGAGCGGCCGTGGCAATTCACGATCTTGCCGGCGAAGACGAAGCGGCCGGCATAGATCTCGGCGGCGCGGGTCGCATCCGCGGTCCGCAGATCGTGCGGCGCGATGATCAGCCGGTCGGTGCGGCTGGGCCAGACCCGCGACAGCGCAACCGAACCGCCGCTCGCGCGCGCAAGCATGTTCCGCGCGAAGCGGTTCATGACCAACGTCGAGATATGTCTGCGTTGAGCGACCGACACGCCGTGCCTTGAAGGGGGAGAGAATTAGCGACGAATCCCTATTAATCCCAAAATCGGCCGACTGACACCACCTTGAACGGCGCGAATCAGCGCCGTGGTCGCAAAATCCAGTGCAAAATCAGGATTTAACCAGCCGGGCCGCGAAAAATCCGTCGAGTCCGCCGAGCTTGGGATCGGCGTTCGGCAGATGGCAGGGCAGGGTGCGCAGATCGCCCTCCGGGTTGAGGATTTCGCTGAGGCCCGCGACCTCCGCGGCCGCGATCGGGACGCGGCGAAGCGCCGGCTCGGCCGCCAGCAGCGTCGCCACGGCCTGCTCGCCTTCTTCGGGTTCCAGCGAGCAGGTGCAGTAGATCAGTGTACCGCCCGGCTTGAGCAGCGACACCGATTTTCGCAGCAGCCGTTGCTGGAGCGCGGTCAGGGGGGCGATGTCGGATTCCTGCCGCAGCCAGGCCACGTCGGGATGGCGGCGGATCGTGCCGGTCGAGGTGCAGGGCGCATCGATCAGGACACCGTCGAAGCCCTCGGCCGGGCCGGCCCATTCCACGGCGTCGGCGACGACGGTCTCGGCCTGGAGCGACAGCCGCGCCAGGTTCTCGCGCAGCCGTGCCACCCGGGCCGGCGAGCGGTCGATCGCCGTGACCTGAGCGCCCGCCAGCGCCAGTTGTGCGGTCTTGCCGCCAGGGGCGGCGCAGAGATCTGCAATGGACTTGCCTTTGACGTCGCCGAACAGCCGGGCCGGCAGCGCGGCGGCGGCGTCCTGCACCCACCATTGTCCCTCGGTGAAGCCGGGCAGCATCGTCACCGAGCCGTGCAGCAGCATCCGCACCGTCCCGGTCGGCAGCATCTCGCCGTGCAGGCGGCTCGCCCATTGCGCGGGATCCGACTTCACGGTGAGATCGAGCGAGGGCTCGTGGCCGAGCGCCAGCGCCATCTCTCTTGCGGTGGCTTCGCCATAATGTGCGCTCCAGCGCGCGAGCAGCCATGGCGGAAGGTCGAGCGATTGCGTGGCGACCTCCTCGACCAGCGCCTTGCCCTCGCGTGCGCAGCGGCGCAGCACGGCATTGATGAGGCCGGCATAGCGCGCGGCGCGCCGGTCGGATTGCACCAGGCGAACGGAGAGGTCGACGGCGGCGTGATCCGGCACGTCCATCCAGAGGATCTGCGCCGCGCCGATCAGCAGCGCGCTCTGCGCGCGCGGCGCGTCGGAAGGAATGCCCTTGTCGAGCAGGCGCGACAGCACGTGGCCGAGCGTGCCGAGCCGGCGCAGCACGGTGGCGACCAGGCGCCGCATCAACGCCCGGTCGCGGTCGGCCAGCGACTTCAGTCCGGGATGGGCACCGCTGCCGTCGAGCTGGTCGTCAAGCGTGCGGCGCTTGTGCAGCACGCCGTCGACGATGTCGGCGGCAATCCGTCGTGCCGCAAGGCCTGGCACTTCGGGCGGAGGAGCAAAACGTTGAGATGGCATGCGGAAGCAAGGTTCTGAACGAGCGGCAGTTCCGCCGCAATGGGCGCATGCCTTGAGAAGGTGATCTCTGGCACGCGAATATGCCAAATGTAAGAATCGCTTCCGGCTTTTTCAGCCCTTTCGGGCCTGATTTCAGGAATGCGTTATTGCACGTCGCATTGCGGCCTGTCCTGCGCTAGAAGACCGGACGATGAGTGACCAGCCTCCCGTTCCCGATCGCAAGCCGCTCACGCCGGCAGCCCAGCGCGCGCTGGCCGAAGCCGAGGCACGTCGGCAGGCTGCCGCTGCGGAAGCCAGCCGTGAGGCCAAGGCGAAGGAGCTGCAGGGACCGAAGGGACCCGAGCCGACCCGCTACGGCGATTGGGAGCGCAAGGGCATCGCCTCCGACTTCTGAGCCTCTTGCTTCACCTTTCCCGCAAGCGGAGAGGGAGCGCACGTCCTTCGTGGCTGCATCAGATGCTGGGCCAGTCGTCACAGGTAATTGCGTTCTCGCAAGTAACCGATGATGCGCTCACAAGCCGCGTCGGTCGACAGCTCCGAGCTATCGATGGTGATTTCCGGTGCCTGCGGCGTCTCATAAGGCTGGTCGATGCCGGTGAACGCCGGTATCTCGCCTGCCCGTGCCTTGCGATAGAGTCCCTTGGGATCGCGACGTTCGCATTCGGCGAGCGGGGTCGCGACATGGATCTCGATGAATTCGTCCGCCTCGACCCGCTGGCGCGCCAGCTCGCGCTCGCTGCGGAACGGCGAGATCAGCGCAACCAGCGCGATCATGCCGGCGTCGACGAACAGCGCGGCGATCTCCCCGGCGCGCCGGACGTTCTCGGCCCGGTCCGCGCTGGAGAAGCCGAGGTCGCGGTTGATGCCGTGGCGAAGATTGTCGCCGTCGAGCAGCGCGGCGTGGCGGCCGAGCTCGGCAAGCCTGCGGTCGACGAGATCGGCAATCGTCGATTTGCCGGCACCGCTCAGCCCTGTGAACCAGAGCACGCAGGGCCGTTGCTGCTTCAGCCGCGCGCGCACCGATTTGTCGACGGCCAGCCGCTGCCAATGAACGTTGGTGGCGCGGCGGAGAGAATGCGCGATCATTCCCGCCGCGGCGGTGCGGTGGCTGATCGGATCGACCAGAATGAAGCTGCCCATGTTGCGGTCGTCGCGATAGGCCTCGAACGCCAATGGACGGTCGAGGTTGAGATGGACGAAGCCGATCTCGTTGGCATCGAGCGTCGCGGCGCTCTCCTGGGCCATGGTGTCGATGGCGATGCGGTGCTTGAGCGTCGTGACCACCGCACCGGTCGAGGCCGTGCCGCATT
The DNA here is from genome assembly GCF_042019905.1 of Bradyrhizobium dasycarpum. Taxonomy (NCBI): domain Bacteria; kingdom Pseudomonadati; phylum Pseudomonadota; class Alphaproteobacteria; order Hyphomicrobiales; family Nitrobacteraceae; genus Bradyrhizobium; species Bradyrhizobium dasycarpum. The sequence goes on along the minus strand of NZ_CP169574.1, from coordinate 4,896,896 downwards.
TGAGCACATAGCGTCGGCCCGCGACCATGGGCTCGTCGTCGAACCAGACCAGGTGGGCGACCAATTGATCCGAGAGCTGCGGCGCGGGACCTGCCGTCAGCACGTCGCCGCGGCTGACGTCGATCTCGTCGGCCAATGTGAGCGTGACCGATTCGCCCGCCGCCGCGCGATCGCGTTCGCCGCCGGGGGTGAGAATGCGCGCGACGCGGGTCTGACGGCCCGAGGGCTGCACCGCGACGGTCTCGCCCGTCGCAATCGCTCCGCTGGCGATCCGCCCGCAGAAACCGCGAAACTCCGCGTTCGGCCGGTTGACCCATTGCACCGGCAGCCGGAACGGCCGCTGCGAGGCGTCGCCGGACACGTCGACCGACTCCAGATAGGCTGTGACGGTCGGCCCGGCGTACCAGGGCATCCGCGCGCTCGGGGCGACGATGTTGTCGCCGTCGGGCGCCACCACCGGAATGCACTGGACCTGCGATATCCCGAGCTGCCCGGCCATGGTCAGGTATTCGGCAGTGATGGCCGCAAAGCGATCCCCGTCGAATCCGATCAGGTCCATCTTGTTCACGGCTAGCACGACGTGACGGATACCCAGCAGCGACAGGATGTGGCTATGGCGCCGCGTCTGCGTGATCACGCCCTTGCGGGCGTCGACCAGCACCACGGCGAGCTCGGCGTTGGAAGCGCCCGTTGCCATGTTGCGCGTATATTGCGCATGCCCTGGCGTGTCGGCGACGATGAAGCGGCGCAGCCTGGTGGCAAAGAAGCGGTAGGCGACGTCGATGGTGATGCCCTGCTCGCGTTCCGCCTGCAAGCCGTCGACCAACAGCGCGAAATCGAGATCGCCGCCGGTGGTGCCGACGGTCTTGCTCTCGGACGCCAGCGCGTCGAGCTGGTCGTCGAGCAACGTCTTGGAATCGTAGAGCAGGCGGCCGACCAGCGTGCTCTTGCCGTCGTCGACGCTGCCGCAGGTGACGAAACGCAGCGTCGGACGGTCGTCCTGGTCCAGCCGCGGCGCACCGGAAGCGGCGATCGTGGGGGCTTCGTGATAGGACATCAGAAATAGCCTTCCGCTTTCTTGCGCTCCATCGAAGCCGGACTGTCCCGGTCGATCATGCGTCCCTGCCGTTCGGAGGTGCGCGAGGCCGTCATCTCGCGCACGATCTCGGGCAGGGTTGCCGCCGTCGAGACCGTGGCACCGCTGAGCGGATAGCAGCCCAGGGTCCGAAATCTGACCGAGCGCCATTGCGGCTGTTCATCTGCATGCAGCGGCAGCCGCTCGTCGTCCACCATGATCAATGCGCCGTCGCGCTCGACCACCGGGCGTGCGGCCGCCAGATAGAGTGGAACGATCGGGATGTCCTCGAGCAGGATGTAGTCCCAGACGTCGAGCTCGGTCCAGTTCGACAGCGGAAACACCCGCATGCTCTCGCCGGGCGCGAGCATCGTGTTGTACAGGCTCCAGAGCTCGGGCCGCTGGTTCTTCGGATCCCAGCGATGCGCCGCGCTCCGGTGCGAGAACACGCGCTCCTTGGCACGCGACTTCTCCTCGTCGCGCCGCGCTCCCCCGATCGCAGCATCGAAGCCGTGACATTCGAGCGCCTGCCGCAACGCCTGCGTCTTCATGACGTCGGTGTAGCGGGCCGAGCCGTGGGTGAAGGGGTCGATGCCCTCGCGCAATCCGTCGTTGTTGGTATGGACGATCAGATCGAGGCCGAGTTCGTGTGCGCGGCGGTCGCGAAATGCGATCATCTCGCGGAACTTCCAGGTGGTGTCGACGTGCAGCAGCGGAAACGGCGGCTTGCCGGGATGAAACGCCTTCATCGCCAGATGCAGCAGCACCGAGGAATCCTTGCCGATCGAGTAGAGCATGACCGGCTTGCGGAACTCGGCTGCCGTCTCCCGCAGGATGTGGATGCTTTCCGCTTCCAGGCGCCGGAGATGGCTGGCGACGTGAAGCTGCTTGCCGCCTGCATCTTCACGGAGGGTGGGATCGGCGATGGTGGGAATGTCCAGCATGACGATCACGCGGCCGCAGCGAACCAGTCGCCGAACAGACGTTGCGACAGCGCCGCATTCAGGCCGAGGTCGCGAACGCAGGCTGCGACCGAGGCGCGATAGGCATCGTTGACACCACAGCGCTCCAGAACCTCGCGTTGCGCTTCGCTCAGAGAGGCGGTGGCACGGCGCTGGTAGCGATAGGCACTGTCGGAGGTGTGCAGATTGGGCACCTTGTAGATGGTCGCTTCCCTCGGGAAGATGACGCGCGCATTGTTCGCTTGCGCCTCTCCCGGTTCCCGCCAGGACGTCACGGCATTCTCGTTGAAGCTGCCCGAAAGGCCGATCCGGTCGAACAGCACGCGGATCGACGACACGGCCTCCTTGCTCACCTCGTAGACGTAGTGAGTGACGGCAACGTCGTGTCGCTGGGCGTAGCTGGCGACCTGAGCCGCGCTGAGCGCGGCGACGACATAGTGCCGCAGCAGTACATCTGCAGGCGCGCGCGAGATCAGCTTGTCGAGCCACGACGCCAGCGAGCTCGCCGGCTCGCGGTCGAGCATGATGAGGTGCAGGCGGTGCGGCGGATAGCCCGCCTCGATCAGCAACTTGAGCGGATTGAACAGGCTCTCGGCGAGCACGTAGGGTCCGATCGTTTCCTTGCCGAAGATATGCGGCTCGTCGCCCGCCGACGGCACGATCCACGGTGCCGGCCTGTGCCCGACGAGCGCATCGCGCAGCATGGCCTTCAACGGCTGGTAATAGGAAGGCATCCCCGTCATGCCGAACAGATTGCTCAGGGCCGTCGATCCGACGCGCGCCTTGCCGCATGCAAAATAGAGCATGGGAAAATCTTGCGGCGGACGATGCTTGAAGCCGTCGGCCAGGCACTCCGTCACCTCGCGCATCAGCGTCTCGAGCGCGACGGCCCTGGTTTGGAATCCGTCCACCGGCGAAAGCAGCGTGGTTTCGAGCGAACTATGTTGCTGACGAACGAGATCGGCGACTCGCTCAAGCGAATCGGGGGACGATGCGTCGATGTTCATGGTGGGGGACTCGCTGAACAAGTTCCGCAAGCAAGTTGCTTACGGTTCGATGTTCAACCTATAGTTGACGATAACCTCGGTCAAACCCGGGTAAACCCGGGGTTGTAATTGTCCAGGGCGCACGGCAACGGCGCCCGCCGCGTCGTTGCGGACCTATGCGGCGCGCACGGTGTCGAGGAACTTCTCGACCTCGGTCTTCAGGAGACCGCTCTCGCGCGACAGCGAGCGCGCCGACGCCAACACCTGTCCCGATGCCGCGCCGGTCGCGCTGGCGCCGTGGCTGACGTGGGCAATCTTGTCCGCGACTTCGACCGTTCCCTTGGCCGCTTCGCTGACATTTCGCGCAATTTCGGCCGTCGCTGCGCCCTGCTGTTCGATCGTCGCGGCAATGGTCGTCGAGATGTCGGAGATGCGGCCGATGGTCGTCCCGATTTCCTTGATCGCTCCGACGGAGTCCTCCGTTGCCGATTGCATGCCGGCGATCTGCGAGCTGATTTCCTCGGTCGCACGCGCGGTTTGCGCCGCGAGCGCCTTGACCTCGCTCGCCACGACCGCAAAGCCGCGGCCGGATTCGCCGGCGCGCGCGGCCTCGATCGTTGCGTTCAACGCCAGGAGGTTGGTCTGCTCGGCGATGGCCGTAATCAGTTTGACGACGTCGCCGATGCGGCCCGCCGCCTTGAGCAGCTCGTTGATCCGGGCATCGGTGCGCTCGGCCTGCTTGACCGCATCGCCGGCGATGCGGCTGGAATCGTGCACCTGGCGGCCGATCTCGACGACCGACGTGCTCATCTCCTCGGCCGCGGAGGCCACGGCTCCCACATTCGTGGAGGCCTCCTCCGAGGCGGCGGCGACCATTCCGGAGAGCTGCTGAGTCTGTTCGGCCGTGCCCGACAATGTGCCGGCCGCGGCTTCGAGCTGCTGGGAGGCGGTCGACACCGAGTCGATGATGCCGCCGACCGCAGTTTCGAACGCGTTGGCGAGTCGGGTCATCTCCTGCTTGCGCTGAGCGGCGGCTGCGGCTACTTGGTTCTTCTGCTCAACTTCCATCTGCTCGATGCGAATCAGATTTTCCTTGAAGGTCTGTGCTGCGCGGGCGTTGTCACCGACCTCGTCGCCGCGGCCTGTGTAGGGAATTTCGACTGCCTTGTTGCCTCCCGCGAGTTGCAGGAGCACGTCGCCGATGCGCCGGATCGGGCGGGCGACGTTCAAGACGGAAAAGATCGCGGAGCCGATCAGCGTCAGGACGACGAACAGGCCGACGATCAAGGCGAAGTTCGCGACGCGGTCCAGCTCGGCCAGCATCTCGCCCTTGCGGCGCGCGGCGAATTCGTTGGCGACGCCGACGAGATCGTCGATCCGCTTGCTGACTTCCTGGGCTGCCGGCCGCATCTGCTCGGCGAGAATGCTTGCCCTGGCCGACTCGGCTGCAAGCCTGGCACCGCCTGCAGGGGCAGCAATGACGGCCTTTTGCGCCGCCGCCAGCTCGACGCCGCTGGCCAGATACGCATCGACGAATTTCTTGGTCTCGCGGTAGGCGTCCTGTGTGACCTTCCGGGTCGCCCGCTCCATCGCGGCGTGGATCTCCGTGCCGGCTTCGCCTGCCCGGCTGCGGAGAAGCCTCGAGGAGCCTGTCCGCCTCACCGGCCGACGGTGCCGAGCCGAGTTCGAGAGCGGCGAGCTGCGCGCGTGCCATCGCCGTCTGCGCCGCCTGCGCGTTGCCCTTGTTGAGATAGTTGATCGTGACGAGGCGATTGGATTCCGCAATCGAGCGGTTGCCGAGCATTTGATTGGTCAGCATGCCGCCGACCAACACGACGCTCACGCCCGTGACGATGCCGAGCTTTGTTCCAATGCGAAACCTGAATGACCCCACGGCAATCTCCCCTCGATTGTTGTATAACAGGTATGCGCAACCAATGATTGAGAATTGGAAAAGATTCGCGGCCCCCCAGTAGAACTACGGCTGACATGCGTTCGAAGCGGAATTTCGTGCAGGCTCGCAGCGGTTCCTGCTTCCCCGGGGCTGCGCGCTCGTGCTTGTGAGTTCCCCCGACTCAGTCCTAGCGTGAGTTGATGCGTTTCAAGGATCGCCTGCATTCCCGTCGGCCGCGGTTCAGCGGCTCGCCGTTCGGCCGCCGCTTCTCCGGCCTATTGCCCTGGATGTTCGTGGTGGGCATCGCCGCGGCCGTCGTGCTCACGTTCCGCCATGGAACGCACTGGCTTCTTCCCGATGCCGATCGCGCTGGCGATGCCGAGATCGTTCTTCAGCAGACCGGCCACGCCGACGTCCGTCCCGTCGACGTCATCCGCACCATCGATGGCGACACCTTTCTCGCGCGTGTGCGTCTGCAAGAGGGACGCGATCCCGTGGTGCGCGTTCGGCTGCGCGGCATCGATGCGCCCGAGCTGAAAGCATCCTGCCAGGAGGAGCTGGACAAGGCGGAAGCTGCGGCCCGTGCCTTGCGCGATCTGCTCGGCCAAGGCGGCGTGACCATCACCAATCTCGGCCCCGACAAATACGGCCGCGTGCTCGCCGACGTCGCGACCCGGCGCACAGCGAATGTCTCCGCGGCGTTGCTCGCCGGCGACTTCGTGCGCAGCTACAATGGCGGCCATCGTGGCGGCTGGTGCGCGCGCGGCTGGCGCCTCTGGTAACAAAAAAGCCGCGTCCAAAGACGCGGCTCGTTGTTGTCGCGGCCGACCGCGGGATCAGCGCGTCACGACCACCGTGGTGCCGACGGAGACGCGGCTATAGAGATCGGTGATGTCGTCGTTGAGCATGCGGATGCAGCCATAGGAGACGAAGCCGCCGATCGAGCCCGGCACGTTGGTGCCGTGGATGGCGTATTCGCCGCCGGCCAGCGTCAGCGCCGCGACGCCCATCGGGTTGCGGGGCGAGCCGCCGGGAATCATGTCGGGAATGTTGGGCTTGTCGCGCTTGACCTCGGCCGGCGGCGCCCAGGCCGGGTTGCGATACTTGCCGTCGATCTTCGTCGTGCCGGCCCATTGCTTGCCGGACTTGCCGACGCCGACCGGATAGCGCACGGCGTGGCCGTTATCGAGAACGAGATAGAGTTTGCGTTCGCTGGTTTTGACCACGATCGTGCCCGGCGAATAGTCCGCGAGGCGCGTGCCCACTATTTCCGGCCGCGCTTCTGCCGCGGTCGACATCAAGATCCCGGCTCCGATGATGGCGGCCATCGCCACCGCAATCCTCATCGACATCGATCTCCCCCTTGCCCCAATCGGATCATCCAAAATGACGCAGAACCCGCAATCGCCGCCGCGCCAAGTCCTCGTGAGGGGACATTCTTAACCGCGCCCGTTAACCGGATGGTTTCCACGCGCGGCCACCGAAGGCCGGCCAGCAGGGGGAACAAAGGAAATGTTCGAAATAAAGTAAATGACCTGAAAACAACACTCGGCGGGAAATATACCGGCGCGCGGCCGCGCGCGCTGACAAGCGCGTGAGGCTATGAACGGCTGTTGGTTGAAGGCGAGCTCAATACCCGCTCTCGTGTCCCGGACAAGCGCAACGAAGCGGAGATCCGGGACCCAGTTCTTTCTTTCACGGCAGGATGGGCCCCGGCTCGGCAGCGCATCACTTGCGCGCTGCGCTGCGTCCGGGGCACGGGCTTGCCTTACGCCGGCTTCCTGTTCTGCCGGTTCTTGACGAGGTCATCGACCACGGCGGGATCGGCCAGGGTCGAGGTGTCGCCCAGGCTGCCCGGCTCGTCCTCGGCGATCTTGCGCAGGATGCGGCGCATGATCTTGCCGGAACGGGTCTTTGGCAGGCCCGGCGCAAACTGGATCTGGTCGGGCGAGGCGATCGGTCCGATCTCCTTGCGCACCCAGGTGACGAGCTCCTTGCGCAGGTCCTCGGTCGGCTCGATGCCGGCCATCAGGGTGACGTAGGCATAGATGCCCTGGCCCTTGATGTCGTGCGGGAAGCCGACCACCGCGGCCTCCGAGACCTTCTCATGTGCCACCAGCGCGCTCTCGACTTCCGCGGTGCCCATGCGATGGCCGGAGACGTTGATGACGTCGTCGACGCGACCGGTGATCCAGTAATAGCCGTCGGCGTCGCGGCGGCAGCCGTCGCCGGTGAAATACTTGCCCTTGTAGGTCGAGAAATAGGTCTGCTCGAAGCGGGCGTGGTCGCCATAGACGGTGCGCATCTGGCCCGGCCATGAGCGGGTGAGGCAGAGATTGCCTGAGGTTTCGCCCTCCAGCACCTTGCCGTCGGCATCGACGATCTCGGGCACCACGCCGAAGAACGGCTGGGTCGCCGAGCCGGGCTTGAGCTTGGTCGCGCCCGGCAGCGGCGTGATCAGGATGCCGCCGGTCTCGGTCTGCCACCAGGTGTCGACGATCGGGCAGCGGTCGTCGCCGACGACGCGGTGATACCATTCCCAGGCTTCCGGGTTGATCGGCTCGCCGACCGAGCCGAGCAGGCGCAGGCTCGCGCGCGAGGTCTTCTTCACCGGCTCGTCGCCCGACTGCATCAGCGCGCGGATCGCGGTCGGCGCGGTGTAGAAGATGTTGACCTTGTGCTTGTCGATGACGTTCCAGAACCTGGAATTATCCGGGTAATTCGGCACGCCTTCGAACATCAGCGTGGTCGCGCCGTTCGCCAGCGGCCCGTAGAGGATGTAGCTGTGGCCGGTGACCCAGCCGACATCCGCGGTGCACCAGTAGATGTCGCCGTCGTGATAGTCGAAGACGTATTGATGCGTCATCGAGGCGAACACGAGATAGCCGGCGGAGGTGTGCAGCACGCCCTTGGGCTGACCGGTCGAGCCCGAGGTGTAGAGGATGAACAGCGGGTCCTCGGCGTGCATGTGCTCGACCGGGCATTCCGTCGTCACCATGGCCGCCGCCTCGTGATACCAGAGGTCCCGCGACGGATTCATCTCGACCTTGCCGCCGGTGCGCTTGACCACGACGACCCAGTCGACGCCGCCGGCCTTGGCGAGCGCCGCATCGACATTGGCCTTCAGCGGCACCTTCTTGCCGCCGCGCAGGCCTTCGTCCGCGGTGATGATGACCTTGGATTTGCAGTCGTTGATGCGCTGGGCGAGGCTGTCCGGCGAGAAGCCCGCGAACACCACGGAGTGGATCGCGCCGATGCGGGCGCAGGCGAGCATCGCATAGGCCGCTTCTGGAATCATCGGCAGGTAGATGGTGACGCGGTCGCCTTTCCCGACATTGCGGGTGCGCAGGATGTTGGCCATCCGGCAGACCTCGTCGTGCAGCTCCTGGTAGGTGATGTGCTTGGACTGCGAGGGATCGTCGCCTTCCCAGATGATCGCGGTCTGGTTGCCGCGCTTGGCGAGATGCCGGTCGATGCAATTGTAGGCAACGTTGAGGATGCCGTCCTCGAACCACTTGATCGAGATGTTACCGGGTGCGAACGAGACGTTCTCGATCTTCGTCGGCGCGTGCATCCAGTCGATGCGCTTGGCCTGCTCCGCCCAGAAACCGTTCGGGTCCGAGATCGAGCGAGCGTACATCTCCTTGTACTTGGCCTGGTCGACCCAGGCGCGCTTTGCCCACTCCGCAGGGACGTCGTAGATCTTCTCGGACATGCTTTCCCTCCACATTCGGCAGGCCGAACGCGAGCGACCGGCGAGCCGACTTGATCATTGACTGATTATGCGTCGGGCTAACCGGACCCGACAAGGAGCACAAGCTGGACCTTCGGCGGGTCGCCGGCCATGCGGAAGATCGAGCCTCGCCTGCGGCGACTGTCGCAGATCTGAAACAGGACCTGGGGAGCGTTCAGGCCTCGACCCAAGCCTCAGGAATCGGCCGACGCAGGGCGTCCATGCGGGGCGGCCGGTATTGGGTAACCTCTCGTCACTGATTCGGGACTCGCAATGCGGTTCGGAACACCCTAAATGGCCAACCCGGGTCCAAAGAGACCCTTCGGAACAAAAATCAGAATTGCGGCATTGACCGATAACAGACAGGGCTAAGGCATAAGACTATGATGGATCAGCAGAATCTCGGGACGATCCGGCCCGCTTCAGCCGATCCTGCGGCCATTGCGCTGGCCAAGGCCCTCGGACAATGGCCCAAATCGGCCCCTTTCCGGCGTCCCAGCCCGAAAAAGAGCTTTGACACGGCGCCGGCGACGGTCGAGGCGCTTGCCAAGGAACTCGGCCTGCGGCTCGGCGACCAGAATGAGCTGACCATTCGCCGCGTCAGGCGCGGCAAGGGCTATTCCTTCGTCCGTCCCAACGGCGCACACATCCGCGATGCCCGCACCATCCGCCGGCTGCACGCCATGGCGGTGCCGCCGGCCTATCGCGAGGTGCGCTATTCGGCCGATCCGAGCTCGCATCTTCAGGCCGTGGGCCGCGATGCCGCGGGCCGGCTGCAATATCGTTATCACGCCGATTGGGAGAAGGTCCGCGAGCATCGCAAGGCACATCGCCTGGAGAAGCTCGTCGGCGCGCTGCCCAAGATCCGGCGCAAGGTCTCGGCGTTTCTTTCGGGCGACGAGCCGACGCGTGAATTCGCGCTCTCGTCCGTGATCGAGCTGATCGCTCGCACCGCGATCCGCCCCGGCAACGAATCCTACGCCCGCCTCAATGGCACCCGCGGCGCCACCACGCTGCTGAAATCCAACGTCACGCTGGAAGACGATTGCTTCGTGCTGACCTTCAAGGCGAAGGGCGGCAAGGCGGTGCGCAAGGAATGCGACGCGGCCAAGCTGGTGCGCGCCATCGGCATCTTGCAGGGCGTCCCCGGCAAACGCATGTTCCAGTATCGCGACGCCAACGGCATCGTGCGCGCGGTCAGCACCACGCAGGTGAATGCGTTCCTGCGCGAGATCGCCGGCATCAAGATCTCGCTCAAGGATTTTCGCACGCTGATGGCCTCTGCCGTGGTCGTGGAATCCTTGTCACGCATCACGCCGGCGACCAGCCAGCGCGGCCGCAACAAGCAGGTGCTGGACGCGATCCGCGCCGCCGCCGACAAGCTCTCCAACACGCCGGCGATCTGCCGCAAGAGCTACGTCCACGACACCATCGTCACCGCTTTCGAGGAAGGCATCCTCGAACGCTTTGCCGCGACCATGAAGGGCCAGCGCTCGCAGGCGCGGCGCGAGCAGTTGTTGGCGCAAGTGGTGGCCACCGCGGCGGTGTAGCGACATTGCCGTAGCTACGACTTGGTCGAGACGCCGTTATCGAGACCGGGATCGCCGCCTGCGGCCACGATCGTCAGCCGCTCCAGATAATGCGCCCATCCCTTTGCATGCGCAGCCGCCTGTTCCTCGCTCGGCAGACCGCTATGGGTCATGCGCAGCAGCGTGCCGCCGTCGTGCTCGATCAGATCGATCTCGATCAGACTGGAGCCGGGCGGCACTTCCTGGCCATCCTCCCAGCCGAACGTGTAGGTGAGACGATGCACCGGCACGACCTCGCGGAATGCGCCGCGGGCGATGCGGCCGCGCGGGCCGACCCCTTGAGCAGGTAGAGCCCGCCGGGATGCGGCTCCGTGGTCGCATCGGACCCCATCCAGCTCAAGATCTTCTCGGGGTCGGTCAGGTAAGCGAAGACGGTGGCGCGCGGTGCCGCGATCTGGGTCTCGCGCCGCACGATGAACGGTTCGGTCATTGGCGATCATCCCTTCCCTGCCACCGGCACATGGCGGCGCCAGAGCGGCCCGTCAAGGATTGCCCGTGACAAACCCGGCCGGCCTTCGCCATGATCGAGCCATGCAGCTCGCACCGACGCTCGCTTGGCTGGTCGATGTCGCCTCGGACAGTGCCGGGGCCGACCGCCTGCTCGCGGAGCTCGGCGCTCATCTCATGGCCGACGGCGTGCCGCTTGCGGCGGGCGCCCTGACGCTGGAGGTGCCGCATCCGCTGATCGCGAAGCGGACCTGGCTATGGCGGGCCGACAGCGGCCAGGTGATCGAAGCGCTCGGCTTTGCGCCGGGTGGATTGGCACCGGATCCGCCGAACGATGCCGGTCGCCGCTGGCTGCGCGACATCGCGCACGGCGAGGTGCACGAAGACGTGGTCGGACGGCCCGACGGGCCGCTGCTCGGCTGGATCGGGCCGCGTCCGTTCACTGCGGACGAAATCGAGCAATTGCGCCAGGCGGCGCGTTTTGCCGCAACGCCCCTCGCCGTGCTCGCTGCGCGCGCCACGTTGCGGGCAACGCTCGAGGCCTATCTCGGCAAGCGCAGTGCAGAGCGGGTGCTGGCGGCGCCCTTGCGGCGCGATTCCGGCGAAACCATTCAGGCCGCGCTGCTCTATGCGGATTTGCGCAATTTCACGACGCTGTCGGAAACCTCACCGTCTGGCGAGGTCATCGCCGCGCTCGACGCCTGGTTCGATCGCATCGCGGGCGCCGTCCACGCCTTCGGCGGCGAGGTGCTGAAATTCATCGGCGACGGGGTGCTCGCGATCTTTCCGGTGCTCGAGGCCTCGCCGCGCCGCGCCTGCGAGGCCGCGCTGCGTGCTGCAGGCGCAGCCGAAGCCGGGATGGCGTATCTCAACGCGGAGCGCAGCGCCAACGGCCTGCCGCCGCTGGCATTCGGCGCCGCATTGCATCTTGGTGAGATGCTCTGGGGCAATATCGGCGCGGCCAACCGACTGGACTTCACCGCGATCGGCCCCGCCGTCAATCTCGCCAGCCGGCTCGAGGGATTGTGCAAGCCGCTGGGCAGGACGGTGCTGGTGTCCGGCGCGCTCGCGGCCGAGACGGAGATGCCGCTGGTCGCGCTCGGATCGCATCCGCTGCGCGGGATTGCTGCGCCGTGTGAGGTGTTCACATTGCCCGAGGCGTGAGGTCGGACTCGTAGCGGCAACGCTTACAGCCCGCCCATCTTGCAGACGAGCTTCCACTCCTCCGCCGTCACCGGCTGCACCGAGAGGCGCGAATATTTCACCAGCGCCATGTCGGCGAGCTTCTTCTCGGCCTTGATCGCGGCCATCGTCACCGGGTTCTTCAAGGGCTTGTCGGCCTTGATGTCGACGCAGACGAATTTGCCGGTCTTGTCGGTCGGATCGGGATAGGCCTCCTTGATGACCTCCGCGATGCCGACGATCTCCTTGCCCTCGTTGGAATGATAATAGAACGCCTTGTCGCCCTTCTTCATGGCGACGAGGTTCTGGCGCGCGGTGTAATTGCGCACGCCGGTCCAGGCCTCGCCCTTGGCGCCCTTCGACACTTGCTGGTCCCAGGACCACACCGACGGTTCGGATTTCACCAGCCAGTACGCCATGTTCATTCCTCAGACTTGAAGGGGCGTGTCAGCAGCCCCGAAATCGCCGCGTCGATCGTGCTCCGGCCGCTCAGGATCGCCGCGACCGCTTCCGAGACCGGCATCTCGATGTTTCGCGAAGCTGCGAGCTCGATCAACACCGGCGCGGTGAACTCGCCCTCGGCGAGCTTGCCGGCGGGCGACGGCTCGCCGCGTCCGAGCGCGAGCCCGAGCGCGAAGTTGCGCGATTGCGGGCTCGCGCAGGTCAGGATGAGGTCACCGAGACCGGAGAGGCCGGCGAGCGTCTCGCTGCGTGCCCCGAGCGCGCGGCCGAGGCGGGTCAGCTCGGCAAAGCCGCGGGTCGTCAGCGCGGCCTGGGCGGAGGCGCCGAGCTTGCGCCCGACCGCGATGCCGACTGCGATCGCCAGCACGTTCTTGGCGGCGCCGCCGATCTCGACGCCGCGGATGTCGGTGGAGTGATAGGGGCGGAATGTCGGCGAGCCCAGCGCCTGCACCAGCGCGCTTGCCAACCGCTCATCGCCGGCCGCCAGCGTCACCGCGGTCGGCAGGCCGCGCGCGACGTCATCGGCGAAGCTCGGTCCCGACAGGATCGCCGGCAGCGCGCTGGGGGCGGCTTCCGCAATTACGTCGGTCATGAATTTATGGGTGCCGTGCTCGATGCCCTTGGCGCAGGCAACGATCGGCGCGGGCCTTGCCAGATGCGAGGCCAGCAAGTTGACCGCGCCGCGCAGATGCTGCGCCGGCGTCGCAATCAGCAGCATGTCAGCGCGCGCAGCGAGCGCCAGATCGCTCGTGACCTCGATCTCAGGAGTGATCCGCACGCCGGGCAGCCGCGGATTGTCGCGCGTCGATGCGATTCGCGCCGCATGTTCGGCATTGCGCGCCCACAGCGTCACGGCGCGCCCGGCCCGTGCGGCCACGGTCGCCAGCGCCGTGCCCCAGGCGCCCGCGCCGATCACCGCGACGGATTGGAACGCAGGCATCGCTAATATCCCGCCCGCGTCTTGCCGTAGCCTGCCGGCGCCGTTGCGTTGGCGTCGAGCAGCCAGCGTGCCCGCGGCTGCGCGTCCATCGTGTCGGTCATGCCGAGCGCGAGGCGCTCGGCGCCGGCCCAGGCGATCATCGCGCCGTTGTCGGTGCAGAGGGCGGGCGGCGGCATGATCAATTGCGTCCCGGCTTGCTGTGCGACCTCGTCGAGGGCGCCGCGGATCGCCTGATTGGCGGCGACGCCGCCGGCGGCCACGAGCGCGCTTGGCGCGCCGAATTTCTCGCGGAACAGTTTCAAGCCGACGTTCAACCGGTCGGCCGTCGATTCGAGCACCGCAGCCTGAAAGCTCGCGCAGAGATCGCTGATGTCCTGCGGCGTGATCTCTGGCAATCGGCTCGCCTCGGTGCGCACCGCCGTCTTCAATCCCGACAGCGAGAAATTCGCATCGGGTCTGCCTTGCATCGGCCGCGGGAACGCAAAGCGGGTGGCATCGCCGCTCGCGGCCGCGCGCTCGACCTGCGGGCCGCCGGGATAGGGCAGGCCCAGCATCTTCGCGACCTTGTCGAAGGCCTCGCCGATCGCATCGTCGACGGTGGTGCCGAGCCGCACATATTGGCCGACGCCGGTGACCGCGACGATCTGGGTATGGGCCGCCGGAGGCGAGAAACAGGCAATAAGGAAATGCGATGCCATCGGTGAGGCGCGGCGTCAGCGCATGCGCCTCCAGATGGTTCACTGCGACCAGCGGCGTGTCGTGCACCATCGCGATCGCCTTCGCGGTGGTGAGCCCGACGATGACGCCGCCGATCAGGCCCGGCCCCGCGGCGGCCGCGACGCCGCCGAGCTCGCCGAAGCCGATGCCGGCCTCGCGCATGGCGCGATCGACGATGCCCGTCGAGCAGGTCGACATGGGCGCGGGCGGCGATCTCCGGCACCACGCCGCCGAAACGGGCATGCTCCTCGATCTGCGACCGCACGATGTTGGACAGGATCTTGCCGCTGCCGTCAGAGGCGCGCTCGATCACCGCCGCGGCGGTCTCGTCGCAGGTGGTTTCGATGCCCAGCACCAGCATTGGCGAATTGTTATCCAATTTGCGCCCTTGCGCTCATCCGTAAAGCAGAGTTCTGGTACGTCCGGTAGCATTCCGGGACCAGATTGCGCAATCGTCACGAAGCAAGCCGTCCGGGTCATGCGTCACCGCCAATTGGTTCGGGAACAGCAGCATGTCCATTCTTGTCACACGGCCGCATCCCGACAATGAAGCGACCGCGGCAAGTCTGCGCGCGCGGGGGCATGCGGTGCTGCTTGCGCCGGCGCTCAAGTTCGAGCCGGTCGCCTTCCACGACAAAGGTGAAGCTCACTATGGCGCCGTCCTCGTCACGTCGGCCAACGCGATCCGCGCCGTCGCGCCGCAATTGAGGGACCTTGGTGTTCTGGAGCTGCCGTTGTTTGCGGTCGGTGAGCATACCGCCGCCGCGGCGCGCGACGCCGGCTTTACCCGGGTGATCGTCGCCGGCGGCGATGCCGCGTCCCTCCGCGACAAGGTGATGCAGAGCGCGCGCGACAAGGTGCTGAAGAAAAAGAGCACGCTGCTGTATCTCGCGGGCGCGGATCTGTCGCGCGACCTCGGCGGTGAGCTCGATGCAGAGGGTTTCTCCGTGGTCACGCAGACCACCTATCGGATGACGCCCGTCAAGCATCTGCCGCGCGAGGTCTGCGAGGGCTTTGCCGCCCACGGGGTCGAGGCGGTGCTGCACTACTCCCGGCGCAGCGCCCGGGCGTTCCTGGATGCGGCCAGGGACGAGGGCGTCGAAATCTCGGCGCTGGCGATACCGCAATGCTGTCTGTCCGAGGCGGTCGCGGGCGCGCTGCGCGAGGCCGGCGCGTCGCAGGTTCTGGTTGCCGCGACACCGGACGAAAATGCCTTATTTGCCACCTTGGAGCGTGCTTTGCGGACCCGTTTGGCGTAAGAGGTCGGGCCGAATCCGACGCAATCTAGTTCACCTTGATATGGAAGTGTGAGGAACCGTCACGATGGCCGACGACAAGCCTGAAGACGCAGGATTGGCGCCCGACAGCGGTCGTGCCAAGCGCACTCCGCCCACCATTGATCTCGAAGCCACCGAAGTCGCAACCCAGCCGCAGGAGACGGTGGTCGAGCCCGAGGCCCAGCCAGCGCCGGAGCACGCCGCGCCTGAACAGGCAGAACCCGACCAGGTTGACGCAGAGCCGGAGCGCATCGAAGCGCAGGCTCCGGCATCGTCGATTTCGCCCTGGGTCATTGCGCCGTTCTCCGGCGCTGTCGCGGCTGCAATCGTGATCGCGGTCGGCTGGATGCTGGGCTGGCCGGCGGTGCAGGCGCCGCCTGCCGCACCGCAAGTCACGAGCGCGACGGTCGATGCGTTGAGCGGGCGCGTCAGCGCGGTCGAGGCCAAGGCCGGCAAGCCCGTGACCGATCCGGCCATGGCGGCGCGGATCGACGCGATCGAGAAATCGATCGGCAGTTTGCGGAGCGACGTCGCCAATCTGCGGACGCAGGCCGACAAGGCGGCGAGTGCACTGAACGACGTGAAGTCCGCGCCAGGTGCTGCCGCGCCCGATCTTTCCGCGCTCAATGATCGCATCGCACAGCTCGAACGCGCCAGCAGGGCCGAACGGGCGGAGCTCGCGCAACAGGGCGAGAAGATCGCCGATGCCACGGCGAAGGACGACAAGCCGCTGCGTAGCGTGGTGGCGGCGGCTCTGCTCGACGTGGCTGTTCGCCACGGCGATCCCTATCAGCAGCAATTGGCCGCGGCGCGGTCGCTGGCAGCCAAGCCCGACACGCTGAAGCCGCTCGACACGTTCGCATCGTCGGGCATCCCGACGCCGGTCGCGCTGAGCCGCGAGCTGCTCACCATCGTGCCGAAGCTGTCGCCGCCGGCGGAAGCCCCGGCCGCGAGTGCCGGCATCGTCGAGCGTCTCCAGGCCGGAGCCTCGAAACTGGTCCGCATCGAGCGCACCGACGGCGTCGGCAACGACCGCGGCGCGATCGTGGCGCGCGTGACGGCGGCCGCGCTGCGTAACGATTTTGTGGAGGCGCGGCGCGAGCTGAAGTCGCTGCCGGAGGCCGATCGCACAGCGGCGCAGGCCTGGCTCGACAAGGCCGATGCCCGCGACGCCGCGCTCGCCGCGTCCCGCAAATTCGCCGACGATGCGATGGCGGATCTCGCCAAATCTGATCCGGCCAAGCCTGCTCAATAAGATTCGCGCAATAATCGGCGCGTAATAGGGATCGTCATGCTTCGCATCGTCCTCTTTCTCGTCCTGATCGCGCTGGCGGCGGCCGGCGCGGCCTGGGTTGCCGACCAGCCCGGCGATCTCGTGCTGACCGCAGGTAGTTTCCGGATCTCGACGACGCTTCCCAGATTCGTGTTCCTGCTCGGCCTCTTTGCCGCGGCTGTCGTGCTGGTCTGGAGCATCTTGACGATGGTCTGGCGCACGCCGAAGCGCCTGCGGCGGCGCCGCCAGGACAAGCGCCAGGCAAGGGGCCGCAATGCCATCACTCACGGCCTGCTCGCGATCGGCCATGGCGATTCCGCGCTCGCCCGCCGTCACGCCGAAGCGGCGCGGCGGCATGCACCGAACGATCCGCTCGCGCTGCTGCTGCACGCGCAGTCGGCGCAGCTCGAAGGCAATCGCGAGGAGGCGCAGCGCGTCTTCCGCGTCATGGCCGAGCGCGAGGACACGCGCCTGCTCGGCCTGCGTGGCCTGTTCATCGAGGCGCAGCGAGCCGACGATGCGGTCGGCGCGGTGATGATCGCTGAGGAAGCGATCAAGCTGTCGCCGTCCTCGACCTGGGCCTCGCATGCGGTGCTCGGCTTCCGCTGCGCGCGCGGTGACTGGAGCGGCGCGCTCGCGATCCTCGACTCGAATCTGCGTGCAGGGCAGATCGACAAGCAGACCTATCGCCGGCAGCGCGGCGTGCTGCTGACGGCGCGCGCGCTGGAGCTGGAGACCATGGACCGCGACGTCGCGCGTGAGAGCGCGATGGAAGCGGTCAAGCTCGCGCCGACCCTGGTGCCGGCCGCGGTGCTCGCGGCGAAATTCGAGAGCGAGGCGCATCAGGTGCGCCGCGCCATGAAGCTGGTGGAAGCTGCCTGGCTCGCCAATCCGCATCCCGATCTTGCCGATGCCTATGCGCATGTGAGGCTCGGCGACACCGCCTGGCACCGCCTGCAGCGGATCGAGACCCTCGCCGCGAAGACGCCGGCCGACAAGCCCGGCCATGTCGAGGGCCAGCTCGCGATCGCGCGCGCCGCGATCGATGCCTCCGAATTCGCCCGCGCACGCGAGGTGCTCGCGCCCTATGTCGGCGATCCGACCCAGCGCGTCGCGCTGCTGATGGCCGAGATCGAGCGCGCCGAGCATGGCGATAGCGGCCGCGCCCGCGCCTGGACCCTGCGGGCGGTGCGCGCCCGCCTTGATCCCGCCTGGACCGCGGACGGTTACGTCAGCGACACTTGGCGCCCGGTCTCTCCGGTCACCGGCCGCCTCGATGCGTTCCAGTGGCAGACACCGGTCGCGAGCCTGCCCTCGGACAGGAGCACCACGATCGAGTCCTCGGCCTTCGAGGAAGCCATGCTGGCGGCGCCGCCACCGAAGCGCGTGATGGCGGCGGTCAGCGAAGCCCCGGCGGAACCGCCCGCGCCGGAAACCCCGGCCCCCGCCGCCCAGGACAATACGCCGCCCGAGTCCAAGGAAGCCGCCAAAGAATCCAGCAAGGAAACGGTGACGGAAGAGCCGGCGGTCGCGCCCGCCGAGCCGGTCCAACCGGTTGCTGAGCCCGCCGAATCATCGCCGCCGGCGGCTACCCCGGTGTTCCGGACCCGCGCCGACCTCGGCAAACCCGCTCCAGCGCCGATTCCGGCGGTCATCCCCCTCGTCCGGGCCCCCGACGATCCCGGGATCGACGACGAGGGTCCGAGCGATGAATTCACGGAACAAATCGGTACGCCCAAGGCCCAGGCCGGAGGGTGGCGCGGGTTCTGGTCACGCTGGGGCGCGTGAGCGCAATTCGAAGCCGGCTTGTCCTTGCCACTTCGGGCCATGCCCGATATCAGGAGCGCGCGTATGGGGCCCCCAGGCCCCGGCAGGGTTCGCCGCAATAGCTCAGTCGGTAGAGCACGTCATTCGTAATGACGGGGTCGGGGGTTCGAATCCCTCTTGCGGCACCAGCGCCTCGATTGTCCGGCCCGGACCCATAGGTAGCAAATCGTACCTGAGACATGGGTGACAACCTCGTGCCGAACGGGTTGTCGAGAGGTTTCAAAGCTTTCAGTCCAAGTCGATCGCGTTGGCGGCTCTGACGCGGTGGGCTCGGCGTCGATCCGTCGCTAGCACGGACGCTGAAAAGGGCGTTCGCCTGCTCAACCGCACGAGTTTTCCGGACGTGACGCTGCGGGTTCCATCGGTGTTGACTGCGACCGGTCGGTTCGAAATTGCGGCGCGCTTATGTGAGGCCAATCACTTAACCCCGAGCACGTTGTCCGTAATATCCCGGTCACGCCAACACGGGGAGATTTCACATGCGCAAGATCATTCTGGTTGCCGCCATGGTCCTGAGTGCCGCATCGGCCCAGGCAGACGGCTCCCGCAGCCTGTCGCTTGCAGCGTCGGGCGCTCAGGCTCCCGCTCCGCTGACCGCGTCGACGACCACAACCACGGCGCAGGCGAGCGAAGCTGCGCCGGCCATTGAGGCGCCGAAATATTCCGATCGTCCGCCGGCGGTGACGCTGTCTGCGCCGCCAGCCACGACAGCCGCACCTGCGACCACCGCGCCGACCAGCGCCCCGGCGCCGGTCGCAACGGCCAAGCCGGCCGCCAAGAAAACCGCAAGTGCGGACAAGCCGAAGCCCAAGCGCAGCTGGACCGAGCGCCGCATCATCAGCGAACTGCACCGCCACGGCATCTATTGGTGAGCCCCTCGTCCAACGCAAACGGCCGGGCGAAAGCCCGGCCGTAGCGTTGTCGAAGTGATGGTCGCGCTTACTGCGAAATCGTCTGCACGACACTCGCGATCGGACGCGTATTCGTGCTCGCGGTCGGCACCTTCATGTCCTTCATGATCGCTTCGTCATATTCCGGCAGCGACGCCAGCGACGTCTTTGCCTTCATCTGCACGACCTTGTAACCACCGGCCTTGAGGCGCGCGAGCAGCGCTGGCAGGGCGATGCCGGTGTTCTTCTGGAAATCGTGCATCAGGATGATGCCCTTGCCGAGCTTGTCGAGCCGCGTCATCACCGTCTCGATGATCTTCTCCGGCGTGGCGCCCTTGCGGAAATCGAAGGAATCGATTTCGGTCGAGAACATCGCGACGTTGCGGGTGCCGAAATAGCTCACGATCGCCGGATTGTGCTGAAGCTGCGGGAAGCGGAAGAACGGAGCCGGGTTGGCACCGAGCGCGAACTTCACCGCGCTGACGCCCTTCTCGACCTCGTCCTTGGCCATCTGCTCGGTCATCTTCTTGCCGTTCAGATTGACGTGCGACCAGGTGTGCGTGCCGACCGTGTGGCCCTGGGCCAGCACCTGCTTCAGGATCTCCGGATGGTAGGTCGCGTGCTTGCCGACCGAGAAGAACAGGCCCTTGGTGCATTCGTCGGCGAGCGCCTTCAGCACCGCGGGCGTGTTCACCGGCCAGGGACCGTCGTCGAAGGTCAGCACGACCTCTTTCTCGGTAAGGAAGTCGAACTGCTTGAAATGATCGAAGCCGAAGCCGGGGCCGCCCGTCGTGTCGATCTCGACCACGCGGGAGACGCCGAGCGCGTTCGGATTGGCGCAGGCCTGCTTCGGCTGCGCCGGCATGACGGGAGCGGGCGCCGCGGCGGCTGCCGCCGGCTTGGCCGCCACCGTCGCGGTGGTCTCGACGTCATCCCTGGCGGCGAGCTTCGCCGGTGCCGGCAACGGATCGGCGGCACGGGCAGCAATTGTCTTGGGAGCGCCCTGATCGGCGCGCGCGGAATAATAAAACCAACCGCCGGCGGCGATCACGACCGCCGCAACTACACTGGCCAGCATCAGGCCCAACGCATTACGCATCGCTACTCTTTCCAATTACGCAACCAAACCTGCGGAATTTCCCGCGCGACACGCCATTAATGCGAAGTAACAGTTAACGTGACACCAACGCGACGGCGGTTGTGCAGGAATTTCAGGGCGGTGCGCCAACGTGACCGAGGTCACAGTCGAGGTGGGCCGCGTGACGGTCATCACGGTGGAAACTGTTTTGTCGGAGCATCGTAGTTCCCATCAACAACCGGCCCGCTCCGCGCGGTGCCAATGGGAGCTTCAAATGACCAAGTCCTTCTCTGCCAGTCTCCGCGACGCCAGCCTGGCTCTGGGCATTGCCGCCATCGTCTCGATCGCTTCGACGAGCTCGAGCTTCGCCTTCTCGGCCGAGGCGCAGCAGATGTGCACTGGCGATGCTTTCCGCCTGTGCTCGTCCGAAATCCCCAACATCCCGAAGATCACGGCCTGCATGATCAAGCATCGTTCGGACCTAAGCGCCGGCTGCCGCGCGGTGATGGACAAGAATCTCGCCAAGGGCGCCTCGCGCAAGGTCGCTGACGCCCAGGACAGCCAGTAACAACGCGCGACGACAACGATCGTCGCGCCGGTCAGCTCCCCGCCCGCGATGTACCCCGGCGTCATGCCGGGGTCCCGCGGCGGCACCCTTCCCGCTCGGCAATAAAGCCGTTGCAGGTGTGAGATCGTCGCACTAGCTTCCCCGCACATCTTTCCGGGTAAGAGGCATTACGCGATGACCAGATTGCTTTTCATCATTCCTTTGCTCCTGTGCGCCTCGGTCGCATCCGCGCAGCAGCAGCCCGGCCACGATGCCTGCGCGCGCGATGTCAGCCGCTTCTGCCGCGCCGTGATGAACAATGGCGACGGCGCCGTGCTCGCTTGCCTCAAGCAGAATCGGACGCGGCTGAGCAAAGGCTGCGACAAGGTGCTGACCGAGCACGGGCAGTGATCGGAATCCATCGGGCGGCAAATTCTTGAGAGGAATGGATTCCGGGCTCGCGCTTCGCGCGCCCCGGAATGACCAAACAAAAACTAAGTGCTGCTTCCCGCCGCGGTCGCGACCACCGGCAGCACCTCGCCGCTGGCGCGATCCGGCGTCTCGTCCTGCCAGCGCACCGAGCCGAACGGCCGCTCCAGCATGCGGCGGATCCGCACCGGCTCGGGGCCGACGTGGAAACCGATCGCCTGCTGATGCAGCGCGCGTTCCGACTGGGTCGAGCGGTTGCGCTGGCGTAAGTAGTCGAACCAGGTCGGGCAGTGGTAGCGCTCCGTCCACAGCTCAGGATCGGCGATGTCGCGCGCGATCGACCAGCCATAGGCGCCATTGCGCTGCCGCGAGAGTTGCACGTCCTGCATCACGTTGTGGAACGCGCGCGCGTTCTCCTGCGCGACGCGATATTCGATCTCGACCACGAGCGGCCCGCTGCGGCCCGTCAGCGACAGCTTGACCTCGGGATCGGCCAGCATGTCCGCATCCTCGTTGCGGGCGCCGACGCGCGGCATCGTGAGCCAGATGCCGAGCAGCGGCGAGATCAGCATCAGGCCGGCTGCGGTCAGCAGCGCGACCTCGACACCGGCGTAGTCGGTGAGATGACCCCAGCCCCAGGCGCCGATCGCGATGCCGCCGGCGATCGCGGCCTGGAACGCAGCGAGCGAGCGGCCGGCGACCCAGCGCGGCGCCGAGAGCTGCACGCCGATGTTGAACAGCGCAATCGCGGCCATCCAGACCGCGCCGGCCAGCACCAGCGCCGCGGCCGTCAGCACCGGCTCCGTGCTCAGGGCCAGCGCGGCCATCGCGAACGCCATCGAGATGGTGCAGGCGCGGATCGCGGCCTCGCCGCTCATGCGCTTGCGCAGTTCGTGGATGTTGAGCGCGCCGATCACGGCGCCCATGCCGAAGGCGCCGAGCATGATGCCGTAGGTCTGCGCACCGCCGTGCAGCAGGTCGCGCGCGACCAGCGGCATCAGTGCCATGATGGCGCCGCCGATCAGGCCCATCACCAGCGTGCGCAACAGCACGATCTTGATCGGCGGCGAATTGGTGATGTAGCGGAAGCCCGAGACCATGGCGCGGTTGAGCTTTTCCCGCGGCAGCCGTGAGGGCTCGACCGAGCGACGCCAGAGCAGCAGCACCACCAACAGCGGAAGATACAGGATCGCGTTGCAGGCGAACGCCGCCACCGCGCCAAGCGCGGCGACGATGACGCCGCCGACCGCGGGACCGAAGCTGCGCGCGATATTGTAGCTGATGCCGTTCAACGCGACGGCCGAAGGCAGCGCGTCGGGCGGCACCTGTTCATTGACCGAAGATTGCCACGCCGGGCCGAACAGCGCATTGCCGCTGCCAACCACGAAGCAGAAGGCCAGCAGTGTTTCCGGGGTGATGAGATTGAATCCGGCCAGCACGGTGAGCGCAGTGGCGCCGATCAACGCGATCGACAGCGAGATCAGCGCGACGATGCGGCGGTCATACATGTCGGCGATGGCGCCGGCCGGCATCGAGATCAGCATGATCGGCAGCATCAGGGCGGTCTGCACCAGCGCCACCTGGTCGGCCGATGCCGACATCTGTGTCATCGCCCAGGCTGCACCGACGCCCTGAATCAGCAGGCCGAGATTGGAGAGCAGGCTGGCCAGCCAGATGCGCCGGAACACGGTGTAGCGCAGCGGCGCGGTGATGCCGTCGGCGGCCATCTTCTGACGGTTTGGCTGCTCGGTCATATCCCCTTCCATATGGGCTGGCAAAAGCGGTCCTGGGTGGTCTCGGGCAATTCCGGCAAATTCTTTGATGCCTGCGAAAGTCCTTCGCTGTCCAGTGGTTAGGCCGCTATAAGCGGTGCAAAGAGACGGTTTGCCGGGGAGGAACAGATGAAGCTGTCGCGACGGATGATCTTGCTGGGCGCCGGCAGCTTGCCCTTCGCAAGTGCGAGCTTGCGGACGGCCGCAATCGCCCAGACTGCGGCTGCCACGCCGGGCAATGAGGTGCCACCGATCCTGTTCGTGCACGGCAATGGCGACTATGACGCGCTCTGGATGACCACCTTGTGGCGGATGGAATCCAACGGCGTCGCGCGCGACCGCATGGCGGCGATCAATTTCACCGATCCCAATGCGCGCACCGACGACAAGGTCGAGCAGGCGAACCGCTCCTCGACCGAGGACCAGCGCCGGGAGCTCACGGCTGCCATCGCCGAGCTCAAGCGCCGGACCGGCGCGGCGCGGGTCGCGCTGGTCGGCAGCTCGCGCGGCGGCTATGCCATTCGCAACGTGATCAAGAACGGCGGTGCCGGCGACGTCAGCCACGCCGTTTTGTGCGGCACGCCCAACCACGGCGTGTTCGCAACCGACGATCAGCCCAACAGCGAGTTCAATGGCCGCGGTGCGTTCCTGCGTTCGCTCAACGAGGGCGAGAGCGAGGTGACGCCGGGCGTCGCCTTCCTGACGCTGCGTAGCGACGGCATGGACAAATACGCCCAGGCCGACGGCCGTTTCATCGGCAAGCCCGGCACGCCGACCGGCGTCACCAACGAAGGGCCGGAGCTGAAGGGTGCCACCAATCTCGTGCTCGGTGCGCTCGACCATCGCGAGGTGGCCTTTCACCCCAGGGCGTTCCGCGAGATCTACAAGTTCATCGCCGGCCGGGAACCTGCGCGCATCGCAATCGTGCCGGAGCCGGTGGTCAGGCTGAGCGGCCTCGTCACCGGCACGCCCGGCGGCGTGCCGACCAATCGGCCGGTGGCGGGCGCAACTGTCGATATCTTCCGGGTCGATCCTGATACCGGTGAGCGCAAGGGCGGCGCCGTGCACAGCGCGACCACGGGCGCCGACGGCCGCTGGGGGCCGGCGCAGGTCGAGCCGTCCTGGTCGCTCGAATTCGTTCTGACGTCGCCGGGCGCGCCGATCACGCACATCTATCGCTCACCCTTCCCGCGCTCGTCGGACGTCGTCCATTTGCGCGCCGCACGGCTGCTCGGGCCGTCCGACAAGGACGCCGGCGCGGTCGTCATCATGTCGCGGCCGCGCGGCTATTTCGGCCGGCCGCGGGACGTGGTGCTGCTGGATGGCAAGGAGCCGGCCGACGTCAAGCCGGGCGTGCCGACCGATTCGGCGGCAACATTGCGGCTTGCAGCCGGCGAGGTTGGACGTAACATCGTGGCTCAATTCGGCGAAGAACGGATTGTGGCGCGGGCCTGGGCCGCCCAGGAGAACAGGATTGCGATTGCCGAGCTGACTTACTAGCTGTTTGCCTGCGTACACCCTGTGGGAGAGAGCCATGAATATCGCCAGCGTGCGTCGGCCCATCATCCCTCCGGCTCCTCCGCGTGCGCCCGACGACATGTCGTTCTTCGGCCGTCTCGCCGTGATCCGGCGCAACATGATCGCGACCTGGGGCCAGCGCGCCTATGAGGAAGACGTCATCAAGGGCCGCTTCTTCCTCCGCAACAGTTTCATCCTGAACCAGCCGGACGCGATCCGGCATGTCCTGCTGACCAATTACGAGAACTACACGCGCACGCCGGCGGGCATCCGCATGCTGCGTCCGGTGCTGGGTGACGGGCTTCTGATCGCGGAGGGTCATTCCTGGACGTTCCAGCGCCGCACCCTCGCACCGGCCTTCACGCCGCGCGCCACCGCGAACCTCGTTCCGCACATGACGGCGGTGCTCGACGAGACCATCGCCAAGCTGGACGCGCGCGTGGGGGAAGATATCGACCTGCGCGAGATCATGCAGCGCATGACGCTGGAGATCGCCGGGCGCACGATGTTCTCGTTCGGCATGGACCGGCATGGCGCGACCTTGCGCAACTTCATCGTGGAATATGCCGCGCGGCTGGGGCGGCCGTACTTCCTCGACATGCTGCTGCCGGTGTCCTGGCCGAGCCCGATGGATTTCGCCCGCGCCCGTTTCCGCAAGCGCTGGACCGAGTTCGTTGCCATGCTGATCGCCGAACGGCGCACGATGGGCAAAAAGGACGGCGCGCCGCCGCGCGACCTGTTCGATCTCATGGACGAAGCGCGCGACCCCGAAACCGGCAAGGGCTTCTCGGACGAGCAGCTCGTCGACGAGGTCGCGACCATGATCCTCGCGGGCCACGAGACCACCGCGACCGCACTGTTCTGGGCGCTCTATCTGCTCGCGCTCGATCCCGATACGCAGGAGGAGGTCGCGTCCGAGACGCGCGGCGAGCATCTCGACAGCATGGCCGACATCGACCGGCAGAAGTTCACCCGTGCGGTGATCGAGGAGACCATGCGGCTCTATCCCCCGGCCTTCCTTGTCGCGCGGGCCGCGCGCGACAAGGACAATGCGGCTGGAATCGAGATCGGCAAGGGCGACATCATCATGATCGCGCCCTGGCTGCTGCACCGGCACGAGAAGCTGTGGGACCAGCCGAACGCGTTCGTTCCAAAGCGCTTCATGTCGAAGGAGGCGCCGGACCGTTTTGCCTATCTGCCGTTCGGCGCAGGTCCGCGCGTCTGCATCGGCGCGCCGTTTGCCCAGGCCGAATCCGTGCTGGCGCTGGCCCGGCTGATTGGCGCCTTCCGTGTCGAGCTCGCCGATACCGCAAATCCGGTGGTCCCGCTCGGCGTCGTCACGACCCAGCCGGACCACTCACCCATGTTCCGCATCACGCGCCGGTGACAGGCCGGCGGCGCGATCCGCCCGAGACAGAGTCCTGCCATGAGCGACATCCAGGCCCAGTTTTCCGTTCTGAAGCAGACCGCCGACGCCAGGGTGGTCGATGCGATCGTGCGCCTGATCGAGGATGGCGAGGATCACGAGCTCAACCGCGTCAACGTCCTCGATTTCTCCGCGCAGCACGGCCTCGACGAGGAGCGCGCGATCTCCGCCTTCCTGCACTCGGCGCGGCTCGGGCTGTTCGATCTCGGCTGGAACGTGCTGTGCCCGGGATGCGGCGGCGTGCTCGGCGCGCATTCGACGCTGAAGGCGCTCAAGCCCGACGACTATCATTGCGCACTCTGCGCCTGCGGCTACAAGGCTTCCGTCGACGATCAGGTCGAGGTCTCCTTCACCGTCAACCCGCGCGTCCGGCGCATCGCGGCGCACGACCCTGATACGCTTCCCGTGTGGGATTATTTCAAGCAGGTGTTCTGGAGCTCCGGCGTCGACTTCAACAAGGAATCGTTCGCGACGCTTGCCAACGAGGTGACGCTCGACACGATGGAGCTGCCGGCAGGCGAGAAGGCGACCATGTCGCTGCAGCTGCCGAGCGACTTCGTCATCATCTTCGAGCCGGTGACGCACGCCGCCCATTTCATCGACGTTCAGGGCGAGCCGACCAAGGACCGGCAGCAACTCGCCATCATGTACAACAAGGTGCAGGCCCCGACCGGGACCACGACCATGCGGCCCGGCCCGCTGCGGCTGTCGCTGGAGAACCAGGCCGGGGTGCGCGTGCTGCCGTCGGTGTTCATCGCGGCCGAAGCGCTCCACCATCTCATCGGCAAGCGCAAGCCGTTCCTCACCGCCAAGCGGATGCTGTCGAACCAGACCTTCCGCGACGTGTTCAAGGCTGACAATCTCAGTCTCGATCAGCGGCTCCAGATCACCTCGCTCACCTTCCTGTTCACCGATCTGAAGGGTTCGACCGCGCTCTATGAACGGGTCGGCGATCTCGCCGCCTTCGATCTCGTGCGCGCGCATTTCCATGCGCTGCTCGGGATCATCTCCTCCGAGAAGGGCGCGGTGGTGAAGACCATCGGCGATGCCGTGATGGCGACCTTCGTCCGTCCCGAGCACGCCATCGTCGCGGGCCTGCGGATGCGCGCGGCCATGGACGAGCTCAACAAGCAGCGCGGCACCGACGATCTCATCGTCAAGATCGGCATCCATGAGGGTCCTTGCCTCGCGGTGATGCTCAACGAGCGGCAGGATTATTTCGGCCAGACCGTCAACATCGCCGCCCGCGTGCAGAGCCTGTCGACAGCGCAGGAAATCCACATCACCGGCCCGGTGCTCGACGCGCCCGCGGTTGCGGAAGTGCTTGAGCAGCGCGCGATCAAGCCGATCCAGAAGCAGGCTGCGCTGCGCGGCATCGCCGACAAGATAGTGGTGTACGAGATCCCGTGAGTTTGGATCGTCATTCCGGGGCGATGCGTTAGCATCGAACCCGGAATCTCGAGTTTCCGGGTTCGCGCTTTGCGCGCCCCGGAATGACGGTGAGAGATTGCCGAAACGTAATGCAGTGCGGGGAACTGACGCACGTTGCGCCGGTTGGGTTTCCTGCTCATATAATGCCGGTAGCAGCCCGCGCTCCTCGCGGCTGCATCGATTTCGGTAAGGACCATTATGCTCGACGGCCTGCGCCAATTCATCGCCGACATTGTCGCCCCCCATGACCAGGGCCGCACCTTCGGTGACAGCGACTATCGGTTGGCGGCGACCGCGCTGCTCGTCCACGTCGTATCGCTGGATGGCCAGCCGACGGCCGCCGAGCGGCGCAAGCTGCACAGCCTGATCGAAAGCCATTTTGGGCTCGATCACGGCGCAGCGGACCGCCTGATCGCGGACGCCACCGAGGTCGAAGGCGAGGCGGTGGACCTCTATCACTTCACCAGCATCATCATGCGCTCGCTCGACGAGGAGGGTCGCAAGCGCATCGTTCGGATGATGTGGGAGCTGGTCTTTGCCGACGGCCAGGTCAGCGAGTTCGAGGACAATGTCGTCTGGCGCGCCTCCGATCTGCTCGGGATTTCCCAGCGGGACCGGATCGAGCTGAAGCATATTGTGGCCGAGCGTGTCGGTGGCCAGGGGAAGGATGCGCCGTCGGCGGCTGACCCTATCCCGCCTGGTGGATTGCTTCCCACGCGAGCCACATGACGAAACTTTAATGTAGGCCGGGCGTCCCCAGCTTGGCCGATTCGCCTACAAATACCTGCCCTTCGTGCTCCCCTGTCGCCCGCTCAAGCCGCTATTCCACCGGCGCCGCTTGCCTGTCGCGCACGGCTTGTGCTCTCGTTCAGCCATTGCGGGGCCAAAAAACTTCAATTCAAGAGACTTCGATCGTGACTGAGCGGGTAACGTTGATCACCGGGGCCTCGGCGGGCATAGGCACGGAGCTGGCGCGCGTATTCGCCGCCAACGGACATCGCCTGGCATTGACGGCGCGGCGCGCGGATCGGTTGGAGGAGCTCGCGCGCGAGCTCGCCGCCAAGGGCGGCAAGAAGCCGATCGTGATCGCCTGCGATCTCGAGAACCCCGCCGCAGGCGAGACCATCGCGGCAGCGCTCGCCGCCGAAGGCGTCGAGCTCGACCACCTCGTCAACAATGCCGGCTTCGGCGTGTTCGGCGATGCCATCGAGCGCGACCGCGACGAGCAGATCGGGATCGTTGATGTCAACGTGCGGGCCCTGACGGATCTGTCGCTGCGCTTTGCCGATCAGCTGATCAGGAACAAGGGCGGTCTTCTCAATGTGGGCTCGGTCGCGGGCTTCCTGCCCGGCCCCGGCATGGCCGTCTACTATGCCTCCAAGGCCTACGTGATTTCGTTCACCGAAGCGCTCCGGGCGGAGCTCGCGCCGCGCGGCGTACGCGTCACCGTGCTTTGCCCGGGCCCCGTGCCCACCGAATTCCAGGCGCGCGCCGGCGTCGGATCCCAACACGATACCGCCCTTCTCAATGTTTCAGCCGCCGATGTCGCGCTGGAGGCGTACCGTGGCCTGATGGCCAACAAACGGGCAGTGCTGCCCGGTCTCGGCATCAAGATTGTGCCGTTTGCGCTGCGCTTTTTCCCGCGCGGCTTCATTCTGGGCGCGACGAGCCGGTTCCAGAGGCGCAGGCATTAGAGAAATCCTGGAGCTCCCGTAATGGCCCGGAGCTTGCTTCACCCTCGATGTGTGCGCGAACTCACACGATGTTAACCGTCGCTTAGCTATGCTGGCGGTCTGAACCGATAGCACTCGTAGAGGCCATGTCGTTCCGGACGGACAGGTTTGGTGGCGCAGAATTGGTGCCCTTCCGAAAGAAGGCGCCGAGCACTGCCGCCTCCGAAAGCCGTTTGCCGGTCTTGATCGTCCTGCATCAGGAATGCTCGACCCCGGGCCGAGTCGGCAATGCGCTCCGCGCGCTTGGCCATTCCCTGGACATTCGCCGTCCCCGCTTCGGCGATTCGCTGCCGGAGACGCTCGACGAGCATGCCGGCGCCGTCTTCTTCGGCGGCCCGATGAGCGCCAACGATCCCGACGACTACATCCGGCGCGAGATCGACTGGCTCGAGATTCCGCTGCGCGAGCAGCGGCCGTTCCTCGGCATCTGCCTTGGCGCCCAGATGCTCGCGATGCAGCTCGGTGCCCGCGTCGCGCCGCATGCCGATGCGCTGACCCAGATCGGTTACTACCCGATCCGTCCGACCGCCGCGGGCCGCGCGCTCTGTCCGGACTGGCCGGCTCAGGTCTATCACTGGCACCGCGAGGGATTCGAGCTGCCTGCCGGCGCCGAGCTGCTCGCGGAGGGCGACGATTTTCCGGTGCAGGCGTTCCGCGCCGGCAATGCCTTCGGGGTGCAGTTTCATCCTGACGTGACCTACGCGATGATGCATCGCTGGACCACGCGTGGCTACGACGGCTTCAGTGCGCCCGGTGCGCGGCAGCGGCACCATCATTTCGCGGATCGTGCCGTCTACGATGCCGCAGAGCGCGCCTGGCTCGACCATTTCATCGGCGGCTGGCTGGCGCGGCGACCGGTGCTGGCCCAAGCCGCCGAGTAGCCTGCGCCTCTCGCGCAAGCTCTTGGCGCAAGTCCTCGCGCCGCCTCCTGATATGCTAGGCTCTCCGCCAACGAGCGCGCACCAATGCGTGCCGGCAAACAAGGGAGAGCGTCATGACCTACGAGCACATTCTCTATGAGGTGAGCAACAAGATCGCGACCATCACGCTCAATCGCCCTGATCGCATGAATGCGTGGACGCCGACCATGGAGCGCGACGTGCGTCATGCGATGGAAGCGTCAAGCGCGGACGACAATGTCCGCGTCATCGTGCTCACCGGCACGGGCCGCGCGTTCTGCGCCGGCGCCGACATGGATGCGTTGAAGGGGCTCGACCCTGACGACGTCAGGCGCGCCTCGAACCTGCCGCCCTTCGACATGAACCGCCGTCCGGACTGGCAGACGCGCTACGGCTATTATCCCTCGCTCAGGAAGCCGGTCATCGCCATGCTCAATGGCGCCACGGCGGGCATCGGCCTCGTCCACGCGCTCTACTGCGACCTACGCTTTGCCGCCGACAATACGGTGTTCACCACAGCCTTCGCGCGACGCGGACTGATTGCCGAGCACGGCATCAGCTGGATGCTTCCGCGCATCGTCGGTCATGCCAATGCGATGGATCTCTTGCTTTCGGCGCGGCGCGTGTCAAGCGAGGAAGCTCTTCGGATCGGGCTGGTCAACCGGCTCTGCTCTTCTGAGAAGTTGCGCGAGGAGACCTACGCCTATGCCCGCGATCTCGCCGATTTCGTCTCGCCGAGTGCGATGGCCGTGATCAAGCGCCAGCTCTACGAGGTGCCGTTCCAGACCCTGGCCGAGGCGACGATCGAAGCCAACCGGGAGATGATGGTGGCGCTGGCCGGCAGCGATTTCCGTGAGGGGGTGGCGAGCTTCATGGAAAAGCGGCCGCCGAGGTTTACGGGGAGGTAGGGGAGCCCGGCTTCGCCCTGCGGGCTACGCCGCGGCAGCCTTCGCTACGATCGAGCGGAGCTGGCTTGCCGAGCCGAAGCTGGCGAAGCCAGCGAAGGCTGGTGGAGCCAGGCGGGATCGAACCGCCGACCTCGTCATTGCGAACGACGCGCTCTCCCAGCTGAGCTATGGCCCCTTTGCTGGCCGCTCTGGTCAACGCGGCCGACAACCGGGCGCCATTTAAGTCCCCGCCAAGGTCAAGTCAAGGACGGGTGTCACCCGGTTTTAGCCATTCGGGGCGTGACTCCCTTGTTTGGGCGGGGGGGAACCGATATCTAGCAAAGGCGTCAATCCGACCGCCGGCCGAATCTTCAAAAGCCAGAGTCCTGAAAAATCATGCGTGCCGTTCTCGACATCGTTATCATCGTGCTCGACCTCTACGTCTGGCTGCTGATCGCCTCCGCGATCCTGTCCTGGCTGATCGCCTTCAACGTCGTGAACACGCGCAACCAGTTCGTGTCGGCGGTGGCGGAGTTCCTGTACCGGATCACCGAGCCGGTGCTGGCGCCGATTCGCAATCTCCTGCCCAGTCTCGGCGGCCTCGACATCTCGCCGATCATCCTGATCCTGATCATCATGTTCATCGAGCGGGTGATCCTGTACTACATCTACCCCAACGTGGTCTGAGCGGGCTGGAGCGCCTTGGTTGCCCGAGACGCCGGCAAGGAGCCTTGGCGCTACGCGGTCGCAGGGATCAGCATCGCATTGCGGGTGACGCCGCGCGGCGGCCGCGACGACATCGACGGGATCGAGCAGCTGGCCGATGGCCGCAGCGTGCTCAAGGTGCGGGTGCGCGCCATCGCCGATGGCGGCGAGGCCAACAAGGCCGTCCTGGTCCTGCTGGCGAAATCGCTCGGCGTTCCCAAGGCCAGCGTGAGGCTGCTGTCCGGTGCGACCTCGCGGCTGAAGCAGATCGCGGTCGACGGCGATCCGGCACGGCTCGGCGAAGCCCTGCGCCAGCTCGTCGCGGCCAAATCGAAAGACTGAGGGAACTGACATGACGGCCAAGATCATCGATGGAAAAGCCATTGCCGCAGAGCTTCGGGCCCGCGTCGCCGACGAGGTCGCCAGGGTCAGGCGCGAGCACAATCTGGTGCCGGGCCTTGCGGTGGTTCTGGTCGGCAACGACCCCGCCAGCGAGGTCTATGTCCGCTCCAAGCACACCCAGACCCAAGCCGCCGGCATGGCCTCCTTCGAGCACAAGCTGCCGGCCGACGTTTCGCAAGCAGACCTCCTGGCGCTGGTCGAAAAGCTGAACCGCGATCCCGCCGTGCACGGCATCCTGGTGCAGCTGCCGCTGCCGAAGGGCCTGAACACGGAAGCCGTCATCAACGCCATCGATCCCGCCAAGGACGTCGACGGCCTGCATCCGAACAATGCCGGCCGGCTCGCCGGCGGCTTCCAGGCGCTGTCGCCGTGCACGCCGCTCGGCTGCATCATCCTGACCAAGAGCGTGCACGCTTCGCTGGAAGGCATGAATGCGATCGTCATCGGCCGCTCCAATCTGGTCGGCCGTCCGCTGGTGCAATTGCTGCTGAACGAGAACGCCACGGTGACGATCGCGCATTCGCGCTCGCGCGACCTGCCCGGGCTGGTGAAGCAAGCCGATCTCGTCTATGCCGCGGTCGGCAGGCCCGAGATGGTGCGCGGCGAATGGCTGAAGCCGGGCGCGACCGTGATCGATGTCGGCATCAATCGCATCCCGAAGGAGGACGGCAAGACGCGCCTCGTCGGCGATGTCGCCTATCAGGACGCGCTCGGGGTTGCCGGCGCCATCACGCCGGTGCCGGGCGGCGTCGGTCAGATGACCGTGGCGTGCCTGCTGGTGAATACGCTGCGCGCTGCCTGCGCGATCGCGGGGCTGCCGAAGCCTGCGGTGTGAGTTTTCATGCCCCGGACGCAGCGCAGCGCTTCTTTGGCGGTGCGCAGCTGAGCCGGGGTCCAGTGGCGGCGTGGGTCCCGGCTCTGCAACGCGTCACTTCGTGCCGCATCGCGTCCGGGACACGGTTGCCTCAGCCCTTCTTCTTTTTCTTCTCGCGGTCCATGCCTTCGAGGATCAGCTTGTGCGCGTCCTCCGGGCCGCCCCAGCGCAGGATCTTCACCCATTTGCCCTTCTCGAGATCCTTGTAGTGCTCGAAGAAGTGCTGGATCTGCTGCAGCGTGATGTCGGGCAGGTCGGAGTACGACTTCACCTTGTCGTAGCGCTGCGTGAGCTTTGATGACGGCACCGCCAGAATCTTCTCGTCGCCGCCGGCTTCGTCCTCCATGAACAGCACGCCAACCGGGCGCACGCTCATGACGGCGCCGGGAATGATGGCGCGGGTGTTGACGATCAGGACGTCGCAGGGGTCGCCGTCATCCGACAGGGTGTGCGGGATGAAACCGTAATTGCCGGGGTAACGCATCGGCGTGTAAAGGAAGCGGTCGACCACCAGCGTGCCGGCCTCCTTGTCCATCTCGTACTTGATCGGTTCGCCGCCCACGG
This sequence comes from Bradyrhizobium dasycarpum, assembly GCF_042019905.1. Classification (NCBI taxonomy): domain Bacteria; kingdom Pseudomonadati; phylum Pseudomonadota; class Alphaproteobacteria; order Hyphomicrobiales; family Nitrobacteraceae; genus Bradyrhizobium; species Bradyrhizobium dasycarpum. The sequence goes on along the minus strand of NZ_CP169574.1, from coordinate 4,863,377 downwards.
GGACTTCGATGAGGACGTTGACTTCGTGCGGTACGTTTTTCCCGATCGAGATCGCATCGATACGCATTCAAGGCTCCGTTGTTGCCGAGGTAAAATCGCGCCCGGCAGCCGATTTTGGCGCTGTCATACGCGGGCTTGGCCCGCTGATCCATCGCGTTTTTGTGAAATAATGAATCCGGAAATCACCGGCGCATAGGCAACGGTATCGACGGACGGGAAACGCTGCCGTTTCTGCTTTCAGCAGCTCAATTGGTCCAAGTCTAATTGGTCCAAGCGAAGGCAACCTTGTCGAGCGCCTTCGGCCCGAAACGCTCCGACGAGCGCGCCACCATACGGCCCCCGAGCGCCCGGTAAAACTCGGTTGCGGGGTCGTTGTCCGAGAGCGCCCACACCACCATGCTCTTCAGCCCGCTCTGCATCAGGTCGCGGCGGGCGGCGGCGAACAGGCGACGGCCGAAGCCGAGGCCCTGGAATTCCGGGCGCAGATAAAGCTCGTAGATCTCGCCGTCGAAATGCAGGCTGCGGGCGCGGTTGCGACCGTAATTGGCATAGCCCGCGATCTTGTCGCCGAACACCAGCACGCTGACGCGGCTGCCCTTGCGGATCGCACTATCCCACCATTGCGGCCCGCGGCGATTGATCAGCTTCTCCAGCTCGGCGCCGGGAATGATGCCCTGATAGGCGGAGCGCCAGGCTTCGTCATGCGTGGACGCCACCGCAGTTGCATCTGCAGCTTTGGCCGGCCGGACCTCGATCAGGGTTGTGCTCATGGATACGATCAAACCAAGTCGCCGCCTCGGCGGCAAGTCCTATCGTTAATTATCGGTTAACGTGTGGACTTTGTGCATCAGTCTCTTAACCCTGTTGTGCCGAAAAAAAGACAAGACGCCGACTCAAATGGCCTCGGCATGCCCTGCATCGGTGCAAAACTCGTTGTGCGGCAATGAATGAACGACAATGGCAGCGCAAAAAGTCCGCCCAGAGTGTTTCGTTCCAACTAGTGTGGCGGTCGCTTCTCGTGTCGCCCTCGGCCATTCATGCGGCTCCTCAAAATCATCGCGCTCCTGCCTCTGCTGGCCTTGCTGGCCGCGCCGCCTCTGTGCGCCCAGGTCACGTCCGGCCCGTCGGGTGCAGAGGGCGAGCCGCTTCGCCGACAGAAATGGCTTGTGCCGTCGCTGGATACCGGCATCGCCGCCCATGCCGTGCTGTTTCGCCCCGCCGGCGCAGGTCCGTTCCGGCTTGCGGTCATCGCGCACGCTTCGACGCAGAATGGCTTGCGTCGGGCGCAAATGCCGCAGCCGGAATACCGCCCGCTTGCCACCTATCTCGTCGCGCGCGGTTATGCCGTGCTGGTGCCGGAGCGGCTCGGCCATGGCGCGACCGGCGGCCGCTATGTCGAGGATCAGGGCGGATGTGACGAGGCCGACTATGCGCGTTCGGGCCGTGCAACGGCCGAGCAGATCCGGCTCGCGCTGGACCATTTGCGAAAGCAGGATTTCATTCGCAAGGAGGCCGCGATCGTGATCGGCCATTCCGCCGGCGGCTGGGGTGCGCTGGCGCTCGCCGATGCCGACCCGAAGACGATCGCCGCCATCGCGGTGTTTGCGCCGGGGCGCGGTGGCCATGCCAATGACGAGCCGAACCGGATCTGCGCGCCAGCCACCCTGCTTGCCGCTGCCGCGGAGTTCGGCAGAGGCGCGCGTATCCCCGTCACATGGCTCGTTGCGGCCAATGACAGCTACTTCTCGCCGGCATTGTCGAAGAGCCTGGCCGAGGCGTTTCGCGGCGGTGGCGGCAAGGTGGACTTCCGCACCTTGCCGGCGCTCGGCAGCGAGGGGCATTGGATGATCGAGAGCGAAGCCGGGGTCAAAGCCGCAAGCGGCGATCTCGCGCGTGCGCTGAACCCGGACAGGCCAAAGGCGACCAAGAAGCCATGACGCCGTATGTCCTGGTCAAGTTTCTGCATGTGCTCGGCGCCATCGTCATTCTCGGCACCGGCACCGGCATCGCCTTCTTCATGCTGATGGCGCATCGCACGAACGATGTGGCCTTCATCGCGCGCACGGCCTCGGTGGTGGTGATCGCGGATGCGATCTTCACGCTGTCGGCGGTGCTGCTCCAACCGGTGACGGGCGGCCTATTGATGATGCTCTCGGCGACGCCGATCACGGAGCATTGGCTGCTCGCCTCGCTCGCACTTTACGCCGTCGCCGGCCTGTTCTGGGTTCCCGTCGTCTTTATGCAGATCGAGATGCGCGATCTCGCGCGCAAAGCGACCGATCAGCGCAGCGCGCTGCCGCAGCGCTACTTCATTCTGTTCCGCCGCTGGTTCGCGTTCGGCGTTCCCGGTTTCGGTGCGACCATGCTGATCCTCTGGCTGATGATCGCAAAACCGTCTTGAGGGACGTGATGAGTGAGCGGACCATTCTGGTGCTCGGCGCCTCCGGCCTGATCGGCCGCTTCGTCACCGACGACCTCCGCGCGCGGGGATTCCGCGTCGTCGGCGTGGCGCGCAGCCTGTCGCCGTCGCAAAGAACGAGCGCGTTGGACATCGAGCTGCCGATCCTCTCGCTGGATGCAGCCGCGCTGGCGCGGCTCCTGCGCGAGCATGCCGTCGATGTCGTCGTAAATTGCCTCGGCGTGCTGCAGGACGGGCCAGGCAGCGATACGGGCGCCGTGCATCGCGATTTCGTCACGCGGCTCCTTGCCGCGATCGGCGACAGCGGCTGCGCCATCCGGCTGGTGCATATCTCAATTCCGGGAGCGGCGGAGGCCGACCGCACCGCGTTTGCGACGACCAAACGCGAGGCCGAGCGCCTGATCGCGGCGTCCGGCATTCCCCATGCCGTCCTGCGCCCCGGTTTCGTCGTTGCACCGTCAGCCTACGGCGGCAGCGCCTTGCTCCGCGCGCTCGCGGCCTTCCCGTTGGATCTTCCGGGCAAGGAGATGGCAACACCGTTCCAGCCTGTCGGCGTGGAGGAAATCTGGGCCACCATCGCCTGGCTGGCCGCGCGGGACATCGACGATGCGTCCGTGAACGCGGTGAGCTGGGATCTGATGCAGGCAGAGCCGGTCACGATGGCCGGCGTCATCGAGCAATTTCGCCGCGCGTTCGGCACGTCCAGCTGGCCGCGCATCGCGATGCCGGCGATTCTGCTCGATCTCGGCGCGAGGATCGGCGATCTCGCCAGCTGCCTCGGCTGGATGCCGCCGATGCGCTCCACCGCCATCGCCGAACTGCGCCGGGGCGTGCGAGGTGATCCCTCAGCCTGGATTGCCGCCACCGGCATCACGCCGAAGGCGCTTGCCGAGATGATCGGCCGTCATCCCGCCACCATCCAGGACAAATGGTTCGCGCGCCTGTTCCTGATCAAAGCCCTGATTCTTGCGAGCCTGGTCGCGTTCTGGCTCGTCTCCGGCTTCATCGCGCTGTTCGTGTCCTATCGGGCCGCCGCCGGCATCCTGACCGCGCACGATTTTCCGCCGGCGCTGGTCGATCCCATCACTGTCGGAACCAGCCTGATGGACATGAGCATCGGCGTGCTGATCGCCTTCCGCCGCACCGCGGCCACGGGCCTCGTTGCGGGCATCGTCGCTTCGCTCGGCTATATGGTCGGCGCGGCGATCCTGACGCCCGACCTCTGGATCGAGCCGCTCGGCGCGCTGGTCAAGACCGGTCCAGCGATCGTGCTGATGCTGGTCGGTCTCCTGATGCTGGATAATCGCTGATGCCCCTATGGCCCGACGACGACGTGATCCTGTTCGACGGCGTCTGCATCTTCTGCTCGCGCTGGGTCCGTTTCGTGGCCACGCGCGACATCCCGAAGCGGTTTCGTTTCACGCCGATCCAGTCGGACTATGGCGCACGTTTGGCGCGCACATTCGGCATCGACCCCGCTGATCCCGACACCAACGCGGTCGTCCACGGCGGCGAAGTGTTCATGAAGTCCGACGCCGCACTGACGGTGCTGTCGCAGCTTCCCAGCTGGCGCTGGGCGCGGGCGCTTTTCGCGGTGCCGAAGCCGCTGCGCGACGTCGTCTACAGCCTCGTCGCGCGCAACCGCTACCGCATCTTCGGCAAGTACGATGCGTGCTTCGTCCCTGATGCTGACTTGCGGGCGCGCGTGATCGAGTAGCCACGTCATTGCGAGGAACTCTTGCGACGAAGCAATCCGGATTGCCTCCGCGGGAAGTTTCTGGATTGCCTCGCTGCGCTCGCAATGACGGAGTCTGCGACTAAAGCGCCCCAATCGCAGCCAGCACTTCCCCCGCCGCGCGTTCCCCGCTGTCCCGCGCGCCATGTGCCGTCGTGAAGAAGGTCGGCGACGTCGCCTCGCCGGCAAAGAACAGCCGCCCGTCCACCGGCGCGGCCAGCACGGCACGATCGCCGGCATGGCCGGGCAGCGCGTGCGAATACGATCCCCGCGCGAACGGATCATGCGCCCAGCGCGACGCGTAGAGCGGCTTCAGCTTGCGCCGGATATCGTTGCCGAGGAAGCAAGCGATCTCGTTGATGGCTTGCGCGGCGATGGCACCTTCGCCGGAATCCTCCAGCTCGCGCGCGAAGCTGCCGCCGAAGAAGCCTTCGATGCAGGGCTGGCCGAACGGGCGGATGTGGTAGGTGCCCATCTCGGTGCGCATGGTGGCGCCGCGCAGATTGGCTTCCTTCGGAAAGGCTTCGGCGTCCTCGAGCGCCAGCGTCACCTTGTCGTCGACGCCGAGCGGCAGGCCGGCTGCTGCCTCGATCTTGGACGGCAGCGACGGTGAAAAGCGCAACGTCTGATCGGCGATCAGGTTGGTCGGCACGGTGACAATCGCCTTGTCCGCGGTCAGCGTGCCCTGCGATGTCTCGATGCGGATGCGCTTGCTGGAATGATCGATCAGCGTGACACTGCAATTCAGGGCCACGGGGCAGGGCGCGCCATAGGCCGAGACAAGCGCGCCATAGCCGCGGCGGACGCGCCAGTTCAGGTCCGTGTCCTCATAGGCGTCCCAGTCGAGCGTGGACATGTCCTTCAGCTCGCAGCCGTTGATATAGGTCGAGAGCGCGTCGATCATGGGATTCCAGCGATTGCCCGCTTCGAGGCTCAGGCTCGCGGGCTCGTCCTGGCCCTTTTGCGCGGCTTGCCAGAGGCGCTCGTAGAACGCGTCCATCGCGCGCATGAAATCGTCGCGCTCGCCTGGCGGAAACGCATTGCCATAGGCGCGCTCGCGCCAGGGCGGCAGGTCCTTGTTGAGCTCGAAGCCAAGCTGCCTTGCGATCGCGACGAAGGAGTTCTTGTCGGCGGAGTGCAGCCAGCCGCAGCCGACGTCGAAAGTGACCTCGGGCGAGGCCTGCACCGTCCAAGCCCGGCCGCCGAGCCTGTCACGCGCCTCCAGCACGATCGCCGAGAGGCCGGAGCCCGCCAGCGCATGCGCCGCGCCGAGGCCGGCGGCACCGGCACCGATGATCGCGACGTCGACGGAGGAGGGGAGGCACATGAGTGGGATCTAGCACGTCTGTTGGACGCGCTGAAGCCGGGCAAACATGCAGCTCTCGTGTCCCGGACGCGCTGCAGCACGCTTGCGCTGCTGCGCAGGGGACCTACAGCGATGGGCGGGTGGTGAGAATGTCTGGGCCCCGGCTCTGCAGCGCACCGCGAAGTGCGCGCTGCGCTGCGTCCGGGGCACGAGAAGCAGTGGCCTTACGCCACCGCTTCCTTGGCCTTTTCCGCGCGCTTGCGCTCGTTCGGGTCGAGGTGCTTCTTGCGCAGGCGGATCGACTTCGGGGTGACCTCGACGAGCTCGTCGTCCTCGATATAGGCGAGCGCCTTCTCCAGCGTCATGCGGATCGGCGGGGTCAGGCGCACGGCCTCGTCCTTCGAGGTCGTGCGGATGTTGGTGAGCTGCTTGCCCTTGAGCACGTTGATCTCGAGATCGTTGTCGCGGGTGTGCTCGCCGACGATCATGCCCTTGTAGACCTTCCAGCCCGGCTCGATCATCATCGGGCCGCGATCTTCCAGCTTGAACATGGCGTAAGCCACCGCTTCGCCCTGGTCGTTGGAGATCAGCACGCCGTTGCGGCGGCCCTGGATCTCGCCCTTGTACGGCGCGTAGCCGTGGAACAGGCGGTTCATGATCGCGGTGCCGCGGGTGTCGGTGAGCAATTCGCCCTGGTAGCCGATCAGGCCGCGGGTCGGCGCGTAGAACACCAGGCGCTGACGGTTGCCGCCCGACGGCTTCATCTCGATCAGCTCGGACTTGCGCTCGCTCATCTTCTGCACGACGACGCCGGAATGCTCCTCGTCAACGTCGATCACGACCTCCTCGATGGGCTCCAGGGTGGCGCCGGTAGCCTCGTCCTTCTGGAACACGACGCGCGGCCGCGACACCGAGAGCTCGAAGCCCTCGCGGCGCATGGTCTCGATCAGGATCGCGAGCTGCAATTCGCCGCGGCCCGAGACTTCCATCGCGTCCTTGTCGGCGGCTTCAACCACGCGCAGCGCGACATTGCCTTCGGCCTCGCGCAGCAGGCGGTCGCGGATCATGCGGCTCGTCACCTTGTCGCCTTCGGTGCCGGCGAGCGGGGAGTTGTTGACGATGAAGGACATCGACACGGTCGGCGGGTCGATCGGCTGCGCCGGCAGCGGCACCTCGACGGTCGGATCGCAGAAAGTGTCGGCGACGGTGCCCTTGGTCAGGCCGGCAATGGCGACGATGTCGCCGGCTTCGGCTTCATCGAGCGGCGTACGCTCGAGGCCCCGGAAAGCCAGGATCTTGGTGATGCGTCCGGACTCGACCAGCTTGCCGTCGGCGTTCAGCACCTTGACCTGCTGGTTCGGCTTGAGCACGCCGGAGGAGATGCGGCCGGTGATGATGCGGCCGAGATAGGGATTGGCTTCCAGGATGGTGCCGATCATCCTGAACGGACCTTCCTCGACCTTGGGCGGCGCGACGTGGCGCAGGATCAGGTCGAACAGCGGCTCCATGCCCTTGTCCTTCGGACCCTCCGGGCTGTCGGCCATCCAGCCCTGCTTGGCCGACCCGTAGAGGATCGGGAAGTCGAGCTGCTCCTCGCTGGCATCGAGCGCCGCGAACAGGTCGAACACCTCGTTGATGACTTCCGTCGGGCGCGCGTCGGGGCGATCGACCTTGTTGATGACGACGATCGGCTTCAGGCCGACCTTGAGCGCCTTGGAGACCACGAACTTGGTCTGCGGCAGCGGGCCTTCGGCGGCGTCGACCAGCACCAGGGCGCCGTCCACCATGTTGAGGATGCGCTCGACCTCGCCGCCGAAATCGGCGTGGCCGGGGGTATCGACGATGTTGATGCGGGTGTCCTTCCACTGCACCGAGGCGGCCTTGGCCAGGATGGTGATGCCGCGCTCGCGCTCCAGGTCGTTGGAATCCATGGCGCGATCCGTCACCTTCTGGTTCTCGCGGAACGTGCCGGACTGCTGGAGGAGTTTGTCGACCAGGGTCGTCTTGCCGTGGTCGACGTGGGCGATGATGGCAACGTTACGAAGATTCATGAGTGAGCTTCTTTGCGGTCGAACAATGGGTTAAGCGCGATCTCGCCGGTCAGACCGGGACCTCTTCTCGAAACAACGCTGGAAGACTGGAAACGGGGCGCTTTCCGCCCAAAAGGGAAGCCCGGCCATCATGACCGGGCGCCCTGCGCGTTGCGGCGCAATATATGCAAAAACCGCCAAAAAACAATGCGTTCTTTGGGCCTTGGATGACTGAATTTTGCCCGGGAATCTCCGGGGCTTAGCGACCGTTGCGGGCCGACGGGGCCTTTCGCCCCATGATGGCCGCCCAGATCAGGACGACGCCCCCGATGCCGATGACCAGCCCCAAGAACACCAGCGAGGCCATGTCGGAAGGGATCCGGCCACCGTCGATCACCGACATTCCGCCGAACAGGAGCGCGCACAGCCCCGGCAACAGCATGAAGATCCCGGCGATCGCCATCAACGCGGTCAGGCAGCCGGAGCGCTTTTCCTTCGGGGCAGGAGGCGGCCCCGAAGGAGCCGGCGGCGGTGGGTCGCTGATGCTCATGCCTGCATGACTCCTTCACTTGCCTGCGCGACCAGCGCCGCGCGGATGCCGTCGATCTTTCCGTTGCGGTAGAACAGATTGTAGGTGTCGAACGGAATGATCGCGCCCTGCTCCGTCACGAAATGGATGCAGCTGCGCTTGACGTTGCCGACGCAGAAATTGAAGCGATCGAGAAACTGCACGATGGTGACGCGGAAGACGTTCTCGTAGGAGAGCCCTTCCGGCACCTGAAAGCTCGGCAGGCAGCACAGCAATTCGCAGACCCGTTCGGACGTGTTGAGCGGACCCGACGACAGCGAGAACAGATCGACGAATTTTTCCCGCAGCATCGGATATTTTTCCGGGCTGATGGTGTTGGGCATCACTGCGATCAGCTGCTCCTGCGGGATCAGCGAGGTCAGCGGCAGCACCTTCTCGCCGTTGCGCAGGCCGTAGCCGATCGAGATGCTCTCGGGATTGCAGGGCAGCGGGATCATGTCCTTGTCGCCGAACACGCCGGTCTCGATCACGCGCTTGCGGATCTCCGACAGCATGATGCGGTCGGTCTTGCCATCGAAATTGTCGTTGCGGCCGGCGTCCTGCACCGGCTGCAGCGTGACGCCGCGCACGCATTTCCAGGTGAGCGCGTGGCGGACGATGTCGCCGATCTCGGCATCGTTGACGCCGCGCTTGATGGTCGCGACCAGCGTGGTCGACACGCCGCAATGCTCGAGATTTTCCAGCGCCTGCTGCCGGATCCTGCGCAAATCCGCGCCGCGCAGATCGACCAGCGCGTCGCGCTGCAGCGAATCGAACTGGAGATAGACCTCCAGTCCGCGCTTGTTCTCGGCCAGCCGCGCCACGAAATCCTTTTCGCGCGCGATGCGCAGACCGTTAGTGTTGATCATGACGTGGCGGATCGGACGGGCGCGCACCGCGTCCAGGATATCGAAGAAATCCGGATGCAGCGTCGGCTCGCCGCCGGAGATCTGCACGAGATCGGGCTCGCCCTCGCTTGCGACCAGCGCGTCCAGCATCTTCTCGACGGTTGCGAGCGGGGTGAATTTGGTTCGTGCCGGCGAGGATTCCGCGAAGCAGACCGGGCAGGTCAGGTTGCAGTGCTCGGTGATCTCGATCAGCGCCAGGCAGGAATGCTGCTCGTGGTCGGAACAGAGGCCGCAATCGTAGGGACAGCCGAATTCGGTGCGCTGCTGGAATTGCAGCGGCCGGTCGCCGGGCTTGATGAAATCCTTGCACAAGCGCCAATAGGCGGCGTCGGTGGACACCAGCGTGGACTGGACGCCGTGCTCCCTGCAGCGCTTTTCGTACCAGACCTCGTTGTCCAGGATCTGGATCTTGGCCGGCACCAGCTTCAGGCAGGTTTCGCAGAGAGATTGGGTCTGGCCCCAGAAAATATAGGGACGCGACTTGCGCAGCGGCGCGTTCATGCAAGTAACTCATTTTGCAAGCGTCTCGCTTTGGGCGCCGTCGCCAACATGACGCCAGCGTAGAGCAGGATGGACAGCGACAGCAGGTGAAACAGGGTGAAGGGGCCGATCAGCGTGCCGTAGGGCTTGAGGAATTCCCACAGGAAGCGCTGCGCTCCATAATAGGCGAGCGCCAGGTAGAAACCATTGGTGATCGTGAACGCGTTCCGGTTCAAGACCGCCAGCACATAGACGAGCGCGAACACGGCCATGGCCGCACTCTCGTAGAGCTGGACGGGATGGCGCAGAACGCCGTCGCCGAAATCATGGCCGAAAGGCAACGTGGTCGGGGTGCCATAGGTGAAGTCGTCGAGGCCTGCGAAATAGCAGCCGAGCCGGCCGATCGCGATGCCGACGGCCAGCGGCAGCGCAAACCGCGCGCCGGTGCGCAAGGTGATGCCGGCGGTCCATTTGTAGAGCTCGATCGCCACGATGCCGCCGGCCAGCGCGCCCTCGACCGAGCGCGCGATGCCGCTCTGACCCGACAGCCACAGATTGGCGGAGCCGAACAGATAGGCGCCGAGGCCCGCGCCGAACACCAGCGCGGCGATGTAGGGCAGCGCCAAGGATTGCGCCGGAAACCGCAAACCCCGTCGCGCCAGCCCGTAGGCGGCCGCGGCCGCCCCCAGCCACGCCAAGACGTCGAAGATGGTGTGAAGCAAAGCCCCGCTCATGCCGGGGATACTATAGCATGGCAGACGTTGAGAAGCGCGCGGCACATATCTGTGCCCTCTCCCCTTGTGGGAGAGGGCAGCTCCGCTATTTGCCGCACGCTCATTGGGGTGAGGGGTATCTCTCCGCGAACTCAACCACCGTGGGACTCGCGGATAGAACCCCTCATCCGGCGCCATAGCCGAAGCTTTGCTTCGGCGTTCCTAGGAACGGCGGCCGGAGGCCGCCTATGCCACCTTCTCCCACAAGGGGAGAAGGACGAAAGCAAGAACCGCTTATCCTGCCTCCCGCTCCTCGGTCGGGTAGACGCCGCGCAGCACCTCTTCGAAGTGCATTTTCACCGCGTCGTTGCAGAGGCAGGCGCGAAGCCTGAGACCGTCGCGGCTGCGAACCAGGATCGATCCGCGCCGCGTGTCGAGAATCCGTTCTGCCTTGAACGATTGAAGCACGCGGCTGGCATAGGAGCGGCCAACGCCGAGCAGCGTCGCGAGCTGCTCGTGGGTCAGCGGCACGCTGCTCTCGTCGCCGGTCCGCTCCATCGCCGCCAGAATCCATTTGGCGGTCCGCTGCTCGATCGAATGGATCGCGTTGCAGGCGGTCGACTGGAAGATCTGCGCCAGCAAGCAATCGGCGTAGCGGGCAAAGATGTTGCGCAGCGAGGCCGAGCGCAGCTTGGCCGCTTCCAGCTTGGCGACATGAACGCGCGCGAACGGCCCGCCGAATTTCACGCAGATCCGGGTATAGGCCGGCAGGTAGCCCTCGCTGACGATACCGCCCACCGCGCCTTCGCGGCCGACCAGGATGGTTTCGACGTCGCGGCCGTCCTCGTTCGGAACGAGAAAGGTCGCGAGCGACGGTCCGCAGGGGAAGTGGACGACCTGGACGTCATCGCCGGGATTGTAGAGCAGCTCGCTTGCCGCGCAGTCCTCGACGGAGACGTGAGGTGCGAGCAGAGCGTAGTCGGCTTGGCTCAAACGCCGCAGCAGATTGTTGGCCGGCCGGCTCTCGACCTCGGTCGTCTTGTTGATGCGCGCATCCATCGTGAACCCCCTTCTCCTCCCGATCCTAGCGAGTTCCGTACCGTTCCTGCGTGCACAAGTGGACAGACTGAAGAACGGCAATGTGGTGGGTTTCGTTCCGGGAACCCTCCGATGCGCTCCGCGCAGGCATCGTGTCGCGGCAGTCCTGTCCAAAACCCCCGACCCCAAGATCTGATCATGGCACCCGTAGTTCCCGATGGCACAGGCTGGCCGGCCGACGTCCTGATTGTCGAAGACGACCCCATCATCGCGATCGATTTCGAGGATCGCCTGCTTGGATTTGGCGTCGCCGTTGTGCGGACCGTCGGGTCGGTGGCCCAGGCGCTGGGCGCCATTGTCGAGCGTGCGCCCGACTTCGCGCTGCTCGATGTCGAGCTGATCCGGGAGACCAGCTTTGCGGTCGCCGAACGGCTTCTCGCCCTGAAGATCCCGTTCGTGTTCGTCACCGGCTATGGCGCCGAGGCGCGCATTCCGCCAGAATTCTCCGGTCATCCACGGTTGCAGAAGCCCTGTTCGAGCGACGCGCTGGAGGCGGCGCTGAAGCTCCGCGCAACCGATTAGAACCCGTCTTCAGGGCTCCAGTCGTCAGCTCTGCTTCGGATCGAGCGTGGTCGACCACAGCGCGACATCGGCACGGTCGCGCAACGTCACCGTCAACTGGCCGGAGGCGCCGTCGATCTTGACGTGACCGAAGAACTGCATGCCGGCTGAGGGCGGCAGGTTCTGGCTGTCCTTGCCCGGCGCCTTGATGAAGCGCACCTCGGGTCCAAAGGTGTTGTCGAGCGCGTTCGGACCGAAGGTGCCGGCATGCAGCGGCCCCGACACGAATTCCCAGAACGGCTCGAAATCCTGGAATTGCGCCTTGTTCGGATCGTAATAATGCGCAGCGGCGTAGTGCACGTCGGCGGTCAGCCACACAACGTTGCTGATCGGCGCGATCTTGATGAAGCGCAGGATGTCGGCGATCTCGAACTCGCGGCCGCGCACCGGACCGTCGCCTTGCGCGATCGCTTCCGAGCCGCCCTTCGCGGTGTCCGATACGATCAGGCTCAGCGGCATGTCGGATGCGATTACCTTCCATGTCGCGCGCGAATTGAGCAGGCCGCGCTTCAGCCAGGCGATCTGGTCCGGGCCGAGGAAATAGCTGGCGGGCCCGTAAGCGGTTTCGAGATTGGGGCCGTTCGCGCCGCGATAGCTGCGCTCGTCGAGCATGAACACGTCGAGATGCGGGCCGTAGGAGATCTGCCGATAGACCCGGCCAGGCTCATTGATGCTTTCGCGCAGCGGATATATCTCGTGGAAGGCGCGCGCCCCGCGCGCGGCGAGCAGCGCGATGTCGCGCTCTTTGTAGGCCGTCGGCAGCTCTTTCGAGAGTGACCAATTGTTGGTCACTTCGTGATCGTCCCACTGCACGAAGATCGGCACCTCGGCATTGAAGGCACGCAGATTGTCGTCGGTGAGGTTGTATTTGTGCGCGGCGCGATACTCGTCCAGCGTCTCGGCGACCTTGGCCTTCTCGGGGATGGTGACGTTCTTCCAGATCTTGCCGTCGGCGAGCTTCACCTCGGATGCAATCGGGCCGTCGGCGTAGATGGTGTCGCCGGAATGCAGGAAGAAGTCCGGCCGGTGCTTGCGCATCGCCGAGAAGGTGAACATGCCGCCGTCGTCGGGGTTGATGCCCCAGCCCTGGCCGGCGACGTCGCCGCCCCAGACGAAGCTGACCTCGCGGCGGTCGGCCGGCGCGGTGCGGAAGCGCCCGACGACCGCTTCGCCCTCGACCGCGCTGTGCGCGAGATCGCGGAAGCGGACGCGGTAAAAGATGTCCTGACCGCCCGGCAGGTTCTCGATCAGCATCTTTGCGGTGAAGTCGCTCTCGGGGAGCGCCGCGATCGGCGGCAGTGCGCGGGCATTCCTGAACGTGTCAGTCGTCGCCACCTCGACCAGCATCTGCGCCGGCCGGTCGGTGCGCGCCCACACCACGCCGCCATCGACCGTGACGTCGCCCGACTGCACGCCGTGGTGACCAGCGGCCGGTCGGCCGCGCGCGACAGGTAAGGCATCGCGATGGTGCCGAGCGCACCCGCGCCGGTGGCGAGGAAGCGGCGACGGGAGAATTTGATATTCATGGCTGGCTCGCTCATCTCTCGCTGTCATTCCGGAGCGCGCGAAGCGCGAATCCGGAATCTCGAGATTCCCGGTGCGCAATTGCGCACCTGCGGTCTGGTCCTTCGGACCATCCCGGAATGACGGCAGCTATATTGAGGCAATGTGACGCGGCAATTACGCGTGCCGGAGCTCAGGCGTTGCCTGCGGCCCGGAACTGCGTGCCAGCGCGCTGCAGGTTCGGCGGCAGGCTGAACAGCACCGCCTTGCGGTCGGCGACGGCGGAGTGGAACTGATCCAGCGCGATGTTGAAGGCGGTGAGCGAGCCCTCCTCGATCGCGCCGTGATCGAAGCAACGCAGCGTGTCGCGCAGAATCTCATCGGCTTCGGCCTGCATCCGGTCGAGCTCTTCGGTCGTCTCGCATTTGCGCGCGGTCGCGATCATGTCGAGCAGTCGTTCGCGCAGATGGCTGTTGTTGTCGCGCTCATCCTTCTTCAGATAGCCGGCGAACCAGGCGCCGATCGAGCCCATGGCGGACAACGCCATCAGGCTCCACCAGATGTAATCGCTGTATTTGTCGAGGAAGGTCTTTTCCTCGCCGTCGACGAAGGCCGCGGCGCCGGGATGCACCGGAATGACTGCATCCTTGTCGGTATCGGGCGTTTCGATCTTCGCCGCGAGGGGGAATTCGGTCACCAATTGCTGGCGCACGGCGAACAGCTGGCGCGTGAACGCCGCGATGGTCGTTTCGGACACGCCTTTGCGCGCCACGATGTGGTGCGAGAAGCTGATGGTCTTGACCTCGTCCTCCGGGCGGGCGGGCGAGCCGCCATAGGTGCCGGCGGGGATCTCGGACGCTTCGTAGATCGGGTGGTTCTGCGCGATCGCATCCGCCGAATCGATCGCGATGAAGCTGGGCGCGCCGAAATCCTTGCTGGAGGCGGCGATCGCATCCGCCGTGATCTTGCTGTTGACGGGGCCCGCCGCAAGATAGACATCGGCCTTCTGAGCCTTGATCGCCTCGGCCACCTCGTTGGCGGGGAATTGCACGATCTCGACCTTGGCGGGATCGACGCCGTATTGCTGCAGGATCACCTTGAGCAGATTGACGTTGGCCTGGGTGCGGCCGACCACGCCGACGCGATGGCCGGCGAGTTGCGAGATCTTTGTGATCTTCGCGCCCCGCTTCTTGCCTTTGCCCGGGACGGACCACAGCACCACGACGTTCTTGCGCAGGGTCGCGACCGCTTGCGCGTTCTTGGGCACATCGAGGTCGCCGCGCACGATGGCGAGATCGGCCTTGCCTTCCGCGAGTGCATTGGCGCTGGCGGTGGCGCCATCGGTCTGGATCGGCCGCAGCCGCACCTGGCCCTTGCTCTGACTGAAGGCCTGCGTCAGCGTCTGCACGACCTTGACGTCATCGCTGTTGGCGGGGCCGACCGCGATCTTCAGCGTCACCGGCCGCATCGCGAAGTAATAGCCGCCGGCGAGCGCGCCCACGATCGCAAGCACGAATGCGAGAGACACCAAGGCCGTCTTCCGCGCCGCGGATCGCGGCGAAGGCGGAGGGGACGCTTCGGCCAGGTCCAATCCCCCGGTCATCGATCTCCCAAACAGGCGCTTGAGGCTCAGTTTCATCTTGGCCGGCGATTTAGGCCCGCAATTGTAGCAAATTTCTTGTCCGGCGGGGTTACATCTCCGTCATGGTTAGCGGATGGCGGAAATCCCCGTATGAACCCGGGCCGCACGCAAGGTGTTAGGGTAAAGTTCCCCTGAAGGACGGAGATGACCATGGCAGAACGGCTCTCGGCGGAGGCGCGCCAGCAGGCGCTCGGCGGACTTCCGGGCTGGACCGAGGTTCAGGGCCGGGATGCCATCGGGAAGACCTTTATCTTCAAGGATTTCAACGAGGCGTTCGGTTTCATGACCCGCGCCGCGCTGGCCGCCGAGAAGATGGACCACCACCCCGAATGGCGCAACGTCTACAAGACGGTGGAGGTGGTGCTGTCGACCCACGATGCCGGCGGCGTCACGGCGCTCGACGTCGCGCTGGCCAAGGCGATGAACGCCATCGCCGGCTGAGACCTTGCCGACGTCTTGCAGGGACCGGCTACATCCCCATCTTGTGATCAGCCAGGATGCGGCGGTCCGCCGCCTTGGGCTGAACGGGGAGTTTGTCGAAGATGGCTGCCGAACACAGCGTCGGTTTCGAGCCGGCCGATCGGCTCGCGGAAGATCGCGAAGGCGTGCGCCGCCGCTTCTGGCGCAAGCTGAAGCGTGTCGCCGCGCATCTGCCCTTCGCCGAAGACCTGCTTGCGGCTTATTACTGCGCGTTCGACCGGCAGACCCCGCGCCACGTCCAGGCCTCGCTGCTTGGTGCGATCGCCTATTTCGTCCTGCCGTTCGACTTCGTCGCCGACGTGATGCCGATTCTCGGCTTCGCCGATGACGCCGCCGTTCTCGCCACCGCCATCCGCATGGTCGCCGGCCACATCACGAATGAGCATCGCGAAGCCGCCCGTGCCGCGCTGAAGCGCGGCGTGGATGAGGCGGCGGAAGAAGCGGCGTAACAGCCGCCGTCTCAGCCCCACCCACCGTTGTCATTCTCCGCGAAGGCGGGGAAGCCAGTACGCCGCGGCCTCTCTGGAATGCTGGATTGCCCGCTCCTGTGCGCGATTGCGCACTACGCGGGCGATGACAGTTGTGGATGCGGCGATGGCGTCACGACACCATTCATCCTCACGGATGCAGGATCACCTTGCCCATGGCCTGGCGTCCCGCCAGCACCTTCAGCGCGTCTGCGGTCTGGGCCAGCGGGAAGGTGCGATCGACATGCGATGAAATCTTTCCTTCCGCCGTCCACTTCACGAGCTTCTCGAGGTTGGCGCGGTTCTTGGCCGGGTTGAGCCGGGTCCAGGCGCCCCAGAACACGCCGCGGATGTCGCAGCCCTTCAGCAGCGCGAGATTCAGCGGCATCTTCGGAATGTCGCCGGCGGCAAAGCCGATGACGAGGAAGCGGCCTTCCCACGCGATCGAGCGCAGCGCCTGCTCGGCGTAAGCACCGCCGACCGGATCGAAGATGATGTCGACGCCCTTGCCGCCTGTGAGCTTGCGCAGGCCTTCCTTCAGATCCTCCTTGGCGTAGTTCAGCGTCAGCTCGGCGCCATGCGCTTTGGCGAATTCGAGCTTCTCGTCCGACGAGGCGCAGGCGATCACCTTCAAACCCATCAGCTTGCCGAGTTCGCAGGCGGCCAGGCCGGTACCGCCCGCCGCGCCCAGCACGGCGAGCGTCTCGCCCGGCTTCGGGCTGGCGCGATCCTCCAGCGCATGCAGCGCGGTGCCGTAGATGATGATGATGCCGGCCGCGCGGTCGTAATCGAGATTGTCCGGGATCTTGACGATGGATGCCGCCGGCAGCGCGATCTTCTCGCGCGCGCCGTTGTGGCCGCAGGAGGCGACGACGCGATCGCCGACTTTCAGATCGGTGACGCCAGGACCGATGCTCTCGATCACGCCCGCGACCTCCGCGGCCGGCGAGAACGGGAACGGCGGCTTGATCTGGTACTTGCCCTGAATCATCAGGATGTCGAAGAAGTTCAGCGCCGCGGCCTTGAGTTGCGATCACCGCTTCGCCGGGGCCCGCCACCGGATCCGGCACCTCGGCGAGCACGAGATCGTCGGGCTGGCAATATTGCGAGCAGAGGATGGCTTTCATGGCGGCACCTGAGGGCGTTTCGAGTGGAATTATAGTTGGGCCGTTTCTGCCGGATTTAGCGCGGGCGGACAATCCGGATTCTTTGTCTGAGGCCACGTCTCGGCCTATCCTCGTATAGCGAGCAAAGCGAAGCAATCCGGGCTATTTTCGCGGCACGGACTCTGGATTGCTTCGCTGCGCTCGCAATGACGGCGTATGTGGACATAGCGAGGATTCAAACGATGTTTGAAACAGGCCTGCTCAGGGACAAGCGCATCCTCGTCACCGGCGGCGGCTCGGGTCTCGGCGCCGCGATGGGACAACGTTTCCTCACGCTCGGCGCCGAGCTCGTCATTTGCGGCCGCAAGCTCGACCGGCTGGACGCGACGGCCACGGAGATGCGCGCGCGGAGCGGCGGCAAGGTCACGACGATCGCCTGCGATATCCGCGACGGTGTCGCGGTCGACGCCATGATGGACCGAATCTGGCGCGATGCGCCGCTCGATATCCTCGTCAACAACGCTGCTGCCACGTTCATCGCACAGAGCGAGCGTCTGTCGTTCCGGGCAGCCGATGCGATCCTGGCGCCGACGCTGCATGGCGCGATGTATTGCACGCTCGCGGCCGGCAGGCGCTGGATCGAGGGCAGGCATCGCGGCGTCGTGCTCTCGATTCTCTCGACCTCGACCATCACCGGCCGCGCCTTCACGGTGCCATCGGCGATGGCGAAGTCGGCGCTGCTGGCGATGACCAGGAGCCTTGCGGTGGAATGGGGGCCGAAAGGCATCCGCACCGTCGCCATTGCGCCGGGTCCGTTCCCGACCGCGGGTGCCTCTGAGCAGCTTCGTCCCGAAGGCCGAGACGAAGGCTGGACCGCGCGCAATCCGCTGGGCCGGACCGGAGAGCATGGCGAGCTTGCCGACCTCGCCAGCTTCCTGGTCTCGGATCGTGCCGCCTACATCAACGGCGAGATGGTCGTCATCGACGGTGGCGCGCATTTGCGCAGTTCCGGCGCCGAGGATTTGCTCGGCTGGACCGAGGCGCAATGGACCGCCCAGCGTGCCGCGCGATCCAGCGGCTGACTACCGCTAACTGCCTTCCCAAATTGGACTTTCCCGGCTATCCCTGCCACGGGGACAAAGCACGGCCGGGCCATCTTCCAGTCACAATATTGAGGGAACCACTCCAGCATGTGGCGGGTGCTGATTTTAGCTTTGATGACTGGCGTGGCGGCCGGGGGAATCGCTGTCTCCGCGCAGGCGCAGACGGCGCAACCGGCGCCCAAGTCTGCGCCACATCCAAAAGAGGCACCGAAATCGGCGGCGCCGGCGGCCCCGACCAATGCGAAGGCGGCCGCAAAGCCGGAGAGCAAACCGGCGGCCCCGCCCGCTTCAGTTGCAGGGGGCGCGGAGCCGACCTTGATCGGTCAGTTCGGCACCTGGGGGGCCTATTCGGCGACGCCCAACGGCAAGAAGGTCTGCTTCGCGCTGGCCAAGCCGTCGTCGTCGAAGACCAATCCGCCGAATCGGCCGCGCGATCCCGCCTATGCCTTCGTCTCGACCCGGCCGGCCGAGAAGGTGAACAACGAAGTCTCGGTGATGATCGGCTACGCGCTGAAGCCGGGCTCGGAATCGACGGTGGAGGTCGGCGGCGCTGCTTACGCGATGTACACGCAGGGCGACGGCCTCTGGATCAAGAACGCGGCCGAGGAGGAGCGGATGGTCGAAGCCATGCGCAAATCCGCCGAGCTCGTGGTCAAGGGTGTCTCGGCCAAGGGCACCGAGACGACCGACACGTTTTCGCTGAAGGGCCTCGCCCAGGCGCTCGACAAGATCGCGCAGGATTGCAAGCGGTAAGCGCGCAGGCGTTAAGGCTGCGGGCGAGAAGGTCGCAATCGGCCGGTCCGGTTGCTATATAGGGGCGGTTCCAGATTTTCTTCCGTCATTCCGGGGCGATGCGCAGCATCGAACCCGGAATCTCGAGGTTCCGGGTTCAGCTCTTCGAGCTGCCCCGGAACGACGATGTAACCAGGTCCATTCAATGCAACCGACGACCGAGCCGCACAACGCAACATTGGTGGAGAAAACTCCACTCGAAACCTATGTGCCGCCGGCAAGGCCGTCGCTGATCGGCCTGTCGCGCACCGAGCTTGCCGATCGCCTCGGCGAGATCGGCGTCGCGCCGGCGCAGCGCAAGATGCGGGTGCAGCAGCTGTGGCACTGGCTCTATTTCCGCGGCGCCCAGAGCTTCGACGACATGACCTCGATCTCCAAGGGCATCCGCGCCGAGCTTGCCCAGCATTTCACGGTCGACCGTCCCGAGGTCGTGGCCGAGCAGATCTCCAACGACGGCACCCGCAAATGGCTGCTGCGGCTGCCGAGCGGCGACAACCTCCAGAAGGCGCATGAAGTCGAGTGCGTCTACATCCCCGAGACCGATCGCGGCACGCTTTGCGTCTCCTCGCAGGTCGGCTGCACCTTGAATTGCTCGTTCTGCCACACCGGCACGCAGCGCCTGGTGCGCAATCTCACCGCCGGCGAGATCGTCGGGCAGGTGATGGTCGCGCGCGACCGCCTGAACGATTGGGCCGACCGCGAGGACGGCACGCGCCGCGTCACCAACATCGTGATGATGGGCATGGGCGAGCCGCTCTACAATTTCGACGCGGTGCGCGATGCGCTTCTCATCGTCGGCGACAACGAAGGCATCGGCATCTCGCGCCGTCGCATCACGCTGTCGACCTCGGGCGTGGTGCCGAACATCGTGCGTGCCGGCGAGGAGATCGGCGTCATGCTCGCGATCTCGCTGCATGCGGTGCGCGACGAGCTGCGCAACGAGCTGGTGCCGCTCAACCGCAAATACCCGATCAAGGAGCTCTTGCAGGCCTGCCGCGACTATCCCGGCGCCTCCAACGCGCGGCGCATCACCTTCGAATATGTGATGCTCAAGGGCGTCAACGATTCGCTGGACGACGCGAAATTGCTGGTGAAGCTGCTCAAGGGCATTCCCGCCAAGATCAACCTGATCCCGTTCAATCCCTGGCCCGGTACCGCCTATGAGTGCTCGGACTGGGACCAGATCGAAAAATTCTCCGAATACATCTTCAACGCCGGCTATTCCTCGCCGGTGCGCACCCCGCGCGGCCGCGATATCCTCGCCGCCTGCGGCCAGCTGAAGTCGGAGACCGAGAAGCTCAGCGCACGCGAACGCCAGGCGCTGCGCGCCATGGCGATGACGGATTAGGTTGTCATGCCCGCGCTCTCGCCTCCTCGTCATTGCGAGGAGCGTAGCGACGAAGCAATCCAGACTGTCTCCGCGGAGGCATTTCTGGATTGCTTCGCGGAGCCTGTCATCGGGCCGCGCTACGCGCGGACCAGTTGGCTCGCAATGACGGCAACAGTGGCGTTCTCCGCATGTCCCTGATCGGCCGCCTCATCGTCATCTTCATCGGCTTTCTCGCCGCCTGCTTCGTCGGCGGCATGATCGTGGTCGTCGCGCTATTGTTTCCGGAGTTCGCCGATCTCGGCGCCGGTCCCGTCGATCAAGGCACGATCGACATCCTGCTCGGCTTCGGCTTCGTCTTCGTCTCGGGCTTTGCGCTGGTGCCGGCGGCGGTGATCGTCGCCATCACCGAGGCGCTCTACATCCGCAGCGCGCTTGCCTACGCCGTCGGCGGTGGCCTCGTCGGGCTTGCCTGCTATCTCGGCCTCGTCCCGTTCCACCCCGACACGTTTCAGTTCGAGGGCGTCGTGCGGCGTCACCTGGAGATCATGACCGGTGCAGGCATCGTCGCCGGTATGGTCTACTGGCTGATCGCCGGCCGCAACGCCGGCGCCTGGCGCAACCCGCCGCCCGCCCGCATGCCGCCACCGCCATTGCCGTCGAACTCACGGCCGGATGCGCGGTGAGTCTCTTACCCTCCCCTCCAGGGGAGGATGGGCACCGCCGTTGGGGTTTTCATCTCCTCCCCACTCCGCTAAACCGCGCGCCATGAACCGTACCGGACTCTTCATCGGCCTCGCGCTGTGGCTCGTGATCGGCGTCGTTTTCGGGCTCTATCCCGAGCTCGATCTCAAGCTCGCGTCGCTGTTTTTCGATCCCGCGACCAAGACGTTTCCGCTCAAGCTGAACGGCTGGGCCAGTTTTGCGCGCGACGCTGCGATGTGGGTCGCGTGGGCCTTCGTGCTGCCGTCGCTGGCGGCGCTCGTGGTCAAGATGATCAGGCCGGACCGGCCGCTGATGGTGTCGGGGCGCGCGATGGTGTTTCTGCTCGTCACCATCATCCTGTCCGCCGGCATTCTCACCAACCTCACCTTCAAGACCTATTGGGGCCGGCCGCGCCCGGTGGTGGTGACGGAGTTCGCGGGCGACCAGCAATTCGTGCCGTGGTGGGATCCGCGCGGTGGCTGCGCCCGCAACTGCTCGTTCTTCTCGGGCGAAGGCGCGACCGCGTTCTGGACGCTGGCTCCGGCCGCGCTGGCGCCGCCGCCGTGGCGGCCGCTCGCCTATGCCGCCGCCGTGGTGTTCGGCGCCTTGACCAGCGGGTTGCGGATGGCCTTCGGGGGCCACTTCTTCACCGACGTCTCGATCGCCGGCCTCGTCACCTTCGTCGTGATCTGGTTCGCCTACGCGCTGATTTACCGCTGGCCGCGGACGCGGTTTTCGGACGAGGCGGTCGATGCCGCCCTGACCCGGCTGAGCATGCCCGGCTACCGGCTCCGCCAGCGCCTGTTCGGCCGCAAGACCGGCCCCGAGCCGTCGGCTTGAGCCATTAAATGCGTGCCGATCCCTGCGAAATTTGATATTCGCGCGGTCAAGTTCGAACCTCCATCAGCCCCTTGAGACCCGATTGGAAGCCCCATGACCACGATCCTGAAAAGCCTGCCCAAGGGTGAGAAAGTCGGCATCGCTTTTTCGGGTGGCCTCGACACCTCCGCGGCGCTGCTCTGGATGAAGCAGAAGGGCGCGCGCTGCTACGCCTACACCGCCAATCTCGGCCAGCCGGACGAAGCCGATTACAACGAGATCCCGCGCAAGGCGATGGAGTTCGGCGCCGAGAAGGCGCGCCTGGTCGATTGCCGCACGCAGCTCGTCCACGAGGGCATCGCCGCGATCCAGTCCGGCGCCTTCCACGTCTCGACCGGCGGCATCACCTATTTCAACACCACGCCGCTGGGGCGCGCCGTGACCGGCACCATGCTGGTCGCGGCGATGAAGGAAGACGGCGTCAACATCTGGGGCGACGGCTCGACCTTCAAGGGCAACGACATCGAGCGCTTCTACCGTTACGGCCTGCTCACCAATCCCGGCCTGAAGATCTACAAGCCCTGGCTCGACCAGCAGTTCATCGACGAGCTCGGCGGTCGCGCCGAGATGTCGGCGTTCATGACCGCACAGGGTTTTGCCTACAAGATGAGTGCCGAGAAGGCGTATTCGACCGACAGCAATCTGCTCGGCGCCACGCATGAGGCCAAGGATCTCGAAAGCCTCGACAGCGGCATCAAGATCGTCAACCCGATCATGGGCGTGCCGTTCTGGCGCGACGACTGCGCCGTGAAGGCCGAGACGGTCGTGGTGCGTTTCGAGGAAGGCCAGCCCACGGCGCTCAACGGCCAGACCTTCGCCGATCCCGTCGCGCTGTTCCTGGAAGCCAACGCCATCGGCGGCCGCCACGGCCTCGGCATGAGCGACCAGATCGAGAACCGCATCATCGAAGCCAAGAGCCGCGGCATCTACGAGGCGCCGGGCATGGCGCTGCTGCACATCGCCTATGAGCGCCTCGTCACCGGCATCCACAACGAGGACACCATCGAGCAATACCGCATCAGCGGCATGCGCCTGGGCCGCCTGCTCTATCAGGGCCGCTGGTTCGACTCCCAGGCATTGATGCTGCGCGAGACCGCGCAGCGCTGGGTCGCGCGCGCCGTCACCGGCGAGGTCACGCTCGAACTGCGCCGCGGCAACGACTATTCGATCCTCAACACCGAGAGCCCGAACCTTACCTATGCGCCTGAAAGGCTCAGCATGGAGAAGGTCGAGGACGCCGCGTTCACGCCCGCCGACCGCATCGGCCAGCTCACCATGCGCAACCTCGACATCGCCGACACCCGCACCAAGCTGAAGCTCTACAGCGACACCGGCCTGCTCTCCGGCAGCGAAGGCTCGCAGATCTTCCGGCTGGAGAGCGACAAGGGTTGAGGCTCTCACTGTCGTAGGCGGGCAACGTCGTAGGGTGGGCAAAGGCGCGCCAGCGCCGCGCCCACCATTCCTCCGTGGCGGACAGGATCGTGGGCACGCTCCGCTTTGCCTACCCTGCGATTGCTCGTAGCCCGGATGGAGCCAACGGGGCCACGAGCTTAATGAGGGTGTCATTCTCGATCGTTACGCTTCCTATCGAAACGCGATTGCGGAGCATTGCGCATGGTCAGGACATCGGTACTCGCTTCTCTCATTGTCCTCTCTTGGACATCGTCACTGTCGGCACAGGCGATCTATCCGATCGATCGTGCCGAGGTTCTGGCCGGAGCGCGATTCGACTTCAAGGTCGAATTCCCCGGACTGGTTGATCCGGCCAAGTTGAAGATCACCGTGAACGGCGCGGATTATGCGACCGCGTTCGGCCGCGCCGGGACCTTCATCGACCGCGAGGACGGCAAGGATCAGTCGGCCCTGGTCCTGCGCGACGTCACGCTGCCCAAGCCGGGCAGCGTGACCGTGGACGTGAGCGACGGCACGCGCCAGCGCAGCGTCACATGGACGGTCTACGACACCGGTCCGCGCAAGGCGAAGAACGTCATCCTGTTCATCGGCGATGGCATGTCGCCGGCGCATCGGGTCGCCGCGCGAATCCTGTCCAAGGGAATTTCGGAGGGCAAGAGCCGCGGCAAGCTCGCCATCGACGACATGCCCCATATGGCGCTGGTGGCAACCGCAGGCTCGGATTCGATCATCACCGATTCCGCGAACTCGGCCAGCGCCTATGCGACCGGGCACAAGAGCGCCGTCAACGCCATGGGTGTCTATGCGGATCGCAGCGCGAGCCCGTTCGACGATCCCCGGGTCGAGACCATCGCCAGCCTCGCCAAACGGCAGCTCGGCATGGCGATCGGTGTCGTCACCAACACCGAGGTCGAAGACGCGACGCCGGCGGCAATGGTCGCGCATACGCGCCGCCGCGCCGCCTATGACGAAATCGTCGAGCAGTTCTTCGCGGCGAAACCGGATGTGCTGATGGGCGGGGGTAGCGCGAACTTCATGCCGAAGTCGGCCGCAGGCTCGAAACGCAAGGACGAGACCGACTACATCGCGAAGTTCCGCGATGCAGGATATCAGGTGGCGACCACCGCGGGCGAGCTCGGTGCTCTCTCGGCACGGCCGGAGACAGGCAAGCTGCTCGGCCTGTTCGCCACGGGAAACATGGACGGTGCGCTGGACCGCAAGTTCCTGAAGGGCGGCGGCGTCAAGAAATTTCCCGAGCAGCCCGATCTGACCGAGCAGGTGCAGGCTGCGCTCAAGCTGTTATCGCGGAACGAGGCCGGTTTTTTCCTGATGGTCGAATCCGGTATGATCGACAAATACGCGCATCTGCTCGATATGGAGCGGGCCGTCTACGACACGATCATGCTCGACAACGCGGTGCGCCAGACGCGTGAATGGGCGCAGGCGCACGGCGACGACACCCTCATCCTGGTGCTCGCTGACCACAATCACCCCAACAGTCTCGTCGGCACGGTGAATGACGACATGGGCACGACGCCCAACGTCGCGCTGCGCGAGCGCGTCGGCGTCTACGATCAAGCCGGATTTCCCAACTATCCGGCTCCTGATGCGGAAGGTTATCCGGCGCGCGTCGACGTGAGCCGGCGGCTCGCCATCTTCTCGGCCAGCCTGCCGGATCACTACGAGACGTTCCGACCGAAGCTCGACAATCCCAATGAGCCGACCGTCAAGGCCGGCGGTGACGGGACCTTCAAGGCCAACGACAAATATAAGGACGTCCCGGGCGCCGTGCTCCGGCCCGGCAATCTGTCGGCGATGATCGGCGCCAGCGTGCACTCGGGCGAGGACGTCATCCTGACCGCGACCGGTCCAGGCAGTGAGCGCGTGCACGGCTCGATGGACAACACCGAGGTCTTTCGTGTCATGGTCGACGCGCTGGGATTGGTTGCGGGGCAATGACGCATCGGTTCACGAGGAAGAAGGTGCCGTGAAGACCAGCTTCACACAGCTGCGGAACAGCAGAATCTGCCGTTCCAGCCGCGTCGGGTCGTTGAGAGTCTTCGACATGATGATCGCACCGTCGACCACACACGAGATCATCTCTGCGAGATCGTCGAGGTCGATCGCCTCGCGGGGCGGATAGACCGCGGCAATGCCGTCGAGGATCGCGCGGAAATGCGCATTCCAGCTCCGCACCGATTGCGCGGTCAGGTCGCGAACCTCGCGGTCGAACAGGCGCTCCTGATAGCAGATGCTGGCGATCAGGCAGCCGGGATGGCCGTTCGGCAGATCGGCCATGATCTCGGCAAGCAGTTTCAGCGAGATCAGGAATGATTGCAGCGGGTCATCGGAGAGCTCGCGTCCCCGCCTGAAGATCTCGTCGAACAGGCGATCATTCGTCTCCACGTAGCGGCGTAGCATCTCCCGTGCGAGGGCGTTCTTGTCTCTGAAGTGATAGAAAAAGCCGCTCTTGGTCAGCCCAGCCTCGGCGATGACCTCGTCGATCGAGGTCGCGCCGAAGCCCTTTGCGAGCACCGCCGCTTCCGCGATCCCGAGAATGCGCTCGCGCGTCGCTTCTCCTTTTCCCATCGATGTCTCCAAAACCGTACCGGCGGTGCGGAATTTGCTGCCGATGGCCGACGACCACCCCGAATGGATCATGCAAGTCTTTGATTTGTCTCCGCTTGCGGATGGAAGTTCAGCCGCACCACGGGGCTTCTAGAGCGACGCGACATTATGCGGCACCACAAGCCGAGACCGAAGACGGGCATGGCGCGACCGAATGACGAGAGCCGCCCGTCCAATGATGGAGCGATCAATGGCCCGATACAGACATGGTTTGCCGCAGCACCGCGGCGGCATTTTCCTGACCGACGGCGGCATGGAAACCACCCTGATCTTTCACGAGGGGCTGGAGCTGCCGCACTTCGCGGCCTTCGTGCTGCTCGACAGCGCGGATGGCCGCGCGCATTTGAAACGCTATTACGAAGCCTATCTCCGTATCGCGCGGCAGCATGGGCTCGGCTTCGTGCTCGACACTCCGACCTGGCGCGCCAACCCGGATTGGGGCGCCAAGCTCGGCTATGACGCGGCCGGTTTGGATGCCATCAACATGCGCGCCATCCGCTTCCTCGACGAATTGCGCGGAGCTTGGGAGTTCCCCGGCACGCCGTGCGTCATCAGTGGCGCGATCGGTCCGCGAGGTGACGGCTACAAGGCCGGCAACATGGACGCGGCAGAGGCGGAAGCCTACCATTCGGGCCAGATTGCGGCCTTCACCGAGGCGGGCGCCGACATGGTGACTGCGTTCACGCTGAACAGCATCAACGAAGCCGTCGGCGTCGTGCGCGCAGCCAGGAGGCAAGACATTCCGGTCGCGATCTCCTTCACGGTCGAGACCGATGGCCGCCTCGTCAGGGGAGAGTCGTTGCGCGAGGCTATCGAAGCGGTCGACGACGCAACCGAACGTGCCTGCGAATACTTCCTGATCAATTGCGCGCACCCGACCCATTTCGAGGCTGCGCTCGCGGCCGGCGAATCGTGGGTCCAGCGCATTCACGGCATCCGGGCCAATGCGTCGGCCAAGAGCCATGCCGAGCTCGACGAATCGGAGACCCTCGACAGCGGCGATCCCGTCGATCTCGGCCGCCGTTACCTCTCGCTCAGGCGCGCGTTTCCGCAGATGCAGATTCTCGGTGGCTGCTGCGGCACCGATCACCGGCACGTTGCGGCCGTTTGCGAGGCCTGCCTGCCGCCAGAGGCGATGAGTGCGTAATACATGCAAAATGAAATGGCCGGGATCTCCCCGGCCATTTGCGTTCGTGATCTCGCCTCAGCGCGGCGGCGCGGTGCCGGGCGGGGGCGGCGGCAGCGAGGCCTGGCCGCCGTTGAGCAGCGGCGTGATGTTGCGGATCGTGACGCGACGGTTGATCGCGCTCGGCCCCTGCGTCTGCTCCTTCAGGTACTGCTCGCCGTAGCCCTGCGACGTCAGGTTCTCGGCGGGCACACCGAACTGCTGCGTCAGCAGTTCGGCCGCGGATTGCGCACGACGGTCCGACAATGACAGATTGTCGACCTCGTTGCCGACCGCGTCGGTGTGGCCCTCGATCAGGAAGACCTCGCGCGGATTGCGCTGGATCGCCTGGTTGAGGCCGTCGGCGATCACCTGCAGCCGGGCCGCCTGGTCCGGCGGGATGGTCCACGATCCCGTCTCGAAGATGATCGTGTTGACGTCGATGCTCGGCATCTGCATGCGAACATTGGGGCTGTAGCGGATCTCGTCGAGCGAATAACGCCGATCGATCCGCTGTACCGGCGGCGCCACCATGGTCTGGTAGATGACGTCCGGCGACGCTTCCTGGGCGTCGACGATATAGCGATCGTAGGGGATGTTCACGACCGGCGGAGGCACGTCGACATAGAAGCCGCCGACCGCCCGCGGATCGCGGTAGGTGTTGTCGATGATGATGAGCTCGTGTCCGCGGGGATCCCTGCGGATGCGCCGCATCAGCCGACCATCGGCGCCGACGATGGTGATGATCTCGCTGCCGTCAGGACGAATCACGACCGTGCGGGTTTCCCCGCCGACCGTGTCGGTGCGGATGTCGCGTGCGCCATAGCGGAAGCGATAGAGATCGTTGCCGCGGACATAGGCCTGACCGCCCGGATCGCGGATGATGATGCGGTCCGGCTCGGTGTAGACGGTGCGGCCGCCTTCGATGGTCTCGCGTCGCTGGTTGTGGAGGTCGGCGATGGTGGCGCCGATCACGGCGCCGGCCACCACGCCTGCACCGATCGCGAGCGGCGTCAGGTCACGCTGCGGCGGACGCGGCGGCGGCGGCAGCGGCGCTGCGACCGTCGGCGCGGACCGGAAGGCCGGCGCAATCGTCGGCGGCCTGTATTGTGCCCTGTCGGGCGGCGGCGCTGCGGCGGCCGAACCGGGGACGACCGATGGCGCTGCGGCGCCGGCGGGAGGTGCCGGCGGCCGCGGCGGGGCGCCAGCCTGCGGTGCTGCGGGCGGAGTTCCGGCAGCCGGCGCACCAGCAGGAGGCGTTGCGCCTTGCTGGCCGGGGGTCGGCGTCGCAGTCGGCGCCGGGGTCGCGCCGGGCGCAGGTGTCGGTGCTGCACCCGGGCGCCCGGGCGGGGGCGTCGGCGTAGCACCAGGAGAAGGCGTCGCAGTCGGCGCGGGCGTGGCACCGGGAGCCGGTGATCCTGCCGGAGGAGGCGCACCGGGACGACCGGGCGGCGGTGTGCCGGGGCGGCCGGCCGGTGCCGCACCAGGCGTGCTGCCCGGCGTCGGCGTTGCGGTCGGCGCCGGTGTTGTCGTCGGCGCGGGTGTCGCAGTCGGTGCGGGCGTGGCGGTCGGCGCCGGCGCTCCCGGTCGTGCGGCCGGCGCTGCCGGCGCGGGCGAAGGCGTCGCCGTAGGTGCCGGCGCAGGACGGCCCTGAGGAGCTGCTGCGGGAGGCGGAGCCGGGGGAGTCGGAGCGGGGCGCGCGCCGGACGGTGCCGGCGGCGGCGTGGGCGCATGCTGCTGCGGTGCCGCAGCCGGGGGCGGCGATGGCTGTTTCGGTGCGGCAGCAGGCGGCGGCGGCGGCGGAGCCGGGCGTGCCGCAGGCGGCGGTGTCGGGGCATGCTGCTGCGGAGCCGCGGCCGGGGGTGGCGACGGCTGTTTCGGTGCGGCAGCAGGCGGTGGCGGCGGCGGCGGGGGGCCGGGCGGGCTGCAGGCGGCGGGGCAGGTGGCGGCGGTGGAGCCGGGCGGGCCGCAGGCGGCGGAGGTGGCGGCGGCGGGGCCGGACGGGCCGCAGGTGGCGGGGGGAGGCGGTGGTGGCGCGGCCGGGCGCGGCGGTGCGGCCGCGGGCGGCGGTGGGGCGGGCGGAGGTGCAGCCGCGGGCGGCGGTGCGGCGGGCCGCGGGGGCGCGGCTGGCGGGGGCGCGGCTGGCGGTGCCGCTGCTGGCGGTCCCTTCGGCGGCTGCTTCGGTTTTCCGTCAGGGCCCGCGTCTTGCGGCTGGGCCTGCGCGAGCACGAGCGGCGGCGCACTTTGCGCTTGCGATGCAGAGCTTGCGAATTGCATCGCGGTCAGAGCCGTCGTCGCAAGCAGCACGAAACGAAGATTGGTCATGGTGGCGAACTTCCCCGGAAGGTTCTTTGACGAAGTGTGTTTGATGAACGGCTACGCGTTAGGCCGGATTGTGGCGGGCGAAGCGGTCGCGGCCCGATTTATTTCTGCACGGAAATCGACTCATTATGATGACGTTCATTGCGCATTCAGACGCAGGTTGCAATCGCCACACATGCGATGCCACCTCATGCGCGATCCTGCGGTGAACTTGCATCCGTCGCAGGATTGGGCGTGAGCGGGCCGTTCGGTCCGCGCGATGGAATCTCTTCAGGCATGCGGCCAGGCAATTCGTCGGGCCGCGGGGATTCGCCGGGCTCGCGCACCGGCGGCGCGATTTCGGGCTCCGGATTGCCGGGCGGAATTCCCGGCGGCGGCTCGGTCGGCGTGCCCGGTGTCGAGGGTGGAATCTCGGGGGGCTCGATCGGCATCACATCGTGACCTTGCGGTTCTCTCCGATGTCGGGCCGCGTGTTCGTCACCGCCGCCGCAGCCATCTTCACATAGGAGATCACAGTGCCCGGCGAATCCCAGAACTCGGCGTCGTCGGGCGTCACCTTGAGCACGCGGATGTTGGGGTCCTCGGCACTGTCCCACCATGCTTTCGCCGGCGTCGAGAACAGCTCCTTGATCTTCGCGCGGTCGTTGGAGACGACGGCCGTACCGGTCAGCGAGACATACTTCTGACTGCCGGCATCCGCGAACGACAGGTTGATCGAGGGATTGCGTGCGATCTCCTCGTCCTTGTGGCGTCGTGCGTCGGTGAGGAAGAAGATCGTGTTCGCCTCGCGGTCGAGATAAGCGCTCATCGGTCGCGCGCGCAGCTTGTCGCCGTCGCGCGTCACCAGCATCGCAAACCCGATCTTTTTCATCAGATCCCAGGCGCGATCGACGTCGCGGTCATTGTCGTTGGCCATGCCGTGTTCCTTGTTGCAAGCAACGATAACGGCCCGCGAGATACGAGGTTCCGGCAGGAACCCGGCTATTCCGGCGCGTGGCAGACCGCCTCGATGTTGTGGCCATCGGGGTCGAGCACGAAGGCGCCGTAATAGCTCGGATGGTAATGCGGGCGGATGCCGGGCGGGCCATTGTCGCGTCCGCCGGCCGCGATCGCCGCCTTGTAGAACGCATCCACCGTGGCGCGATCTTCAGCACGAATGGCGATATGCACGGGCTTGTTCATGGCGCCTTCCGCGCCGAACCAGAAGTCGGGCTTGCCGTCGGCGCCGAAGCCCGCGGCCGCAGCGTGCCCGGTCTGCTCGGCCGTCACTTCCATGATCAGGCCGTAGCCGAGCGGCGCCAGCGCCTTGGTGTAGAACGCCTTCGCGCGCTCGTAGTCGGAGACGGAAAAACCCAAATGGTCGATCATCGCTAGCTCCGTTGTTCGTTTCTCGTCAGCGCGACAGGAACGTATTGCTTCGTGTCTTGCGCACGATCGCAAAGCCGCGCGCGACCATGTCGGCGATACAATCCTGCTGCCATTCGTCTTGCGACAGGTGCTCGATCACCACCGCGCGCGGCCACAGCGACGGCGGCGCGTCGCGGAAGAAGCCGATCAGCACGCGGTCTTCAAAACCCTCGACGTCGATCTTGAGCGAATCGATCTGGGTGACGCCGGCCTCGTCGAGGATGCGCGTCAGCCGCAGCGACGGCACCTTGATCGCGTCGGCGCCGGCGGTGCCGGTGACGACATGGGTGGCGCCGAGATTGCCGCCGCCGCTCTCGATCATCAACTCGCCGTCGCTGTCGCCGGCCGCGGCCTGCACCAGGCGCACCTGCGCAGCCTTGGATGCGGCTTGATTGAACGAGAGCCGAGCAAATGTCAGCGGATGCGGCTCGATCGCGATCACCTTGCCCGTGCCGCCGACCTGTCGCGCCATCACCAATGCAAACGTGCCGACATTGGCGCCGACGTCGACGAAGGTGCCACCCGAAGGGGTGTGCTGGCGCAGGAAGTCGAGCTCGTCGAGATTGTAATCGGGATTGAACAATGCGCCGCGCTCGGTCGCGCTGCCCTGGTGATAGAGCCGGAACGAGGCGCCCTGATATTGCACGTCGACGGGGCCACTCCGCAGCAGGTTGACCAGCCGCGACATCCACGGCCGGAATGCGCCGCGCTTCAGCCCCGATTGCGTCGCGAGGCGGATGATCGCGGCCTGCGCCGCGTTCGGCGCAAACGCGCCGAACGGCGCGGACGAAGGGGCATTGTCGGGCGTCAAGCAGCAGATCCTCATTGCAGGCGGCGCATGCATAGCCGGTTTTGCGGAGGACTCCAACGCTCGATGCGGGCCGCAACTTCGGTGTCGTCCCCGCGAAGGCGGAGACCCATAGCCCCAGGGAGCAGTTTGACGCGAGATGCCCACTCCGGGTCTCCGCCAAATTTCTCCCTGTGGGTATGGATTCCGGATCTGCGCGCGCTTGTGGCGCGCTGGTCCGGGATGACGGAGAAAGTGTGCTACGCCGCCTTCTTCGGCGCCTTGCGCTGCCGCAGGAATCGGCCGAGCAGCCGGCGCTTGCCCTTGCGCGGGATCAGGGCGATGTCGCTGACGAGCTTGGCGCCGCCCTTGCGCCGCTCCAGCACGATCTTGCGGCTGTGGAAGGCTTCCAGCTCGGCGCGATGCGCGACGCTGACGATGGTCGCCTTCGGCAGCTCGTCGGTGACCATCTTCATCATCTTGTCCTGGCTCTTTTCGTCGAGCGCCGAGGTCGCCTCGTCGAGCACGACGATGTCGGGGTTGTGCAGCAGGAGCCGCGCGAAGGCGAGGCGCTGCTTCTCGCCCCCGACAGCGTCTGGTCCCAGGGACCTTCCTCCTCGATCTTCTCCTTGAGATGATCCAGCCCGACCTTGTGCAGGGCTTCGCCGATCTCGTCCACGGTCCAGTGATCGGCGGCGCCGGGATAGGCGACGGCGCGGCGCAGCGATCCCGAGGGCACGTAAGGCCGCTGCGGCAGCATGAACAGCCGCCGGTCGGGATGGAAATTCACGCTGCCGCCGCCCCAGGGCCAGAGGCCTGCGATGGCACGCACCAGCGTGCTCTTGCCGGTGCCGGATTCGCCGGCCACCAGCAGCCGCTCGCCGGGCTCGATCACCACTTCGGTCTCGCCGACCACCGCGGTGCCGTCATCCAGCGTGACCGAGAGATCCTTCATCTCCAGCATGGCGTCGTTGCGCGTCTCGCCGCGCTTGATGCGGCCGAGACCATCGCCCTGCTCGGCGCGCTCGAGGCCGTCGAGCGACATCATCAGCGAGGCGATGCGGCGCGCGCAGGCGTTCCAGTCGGCGAGGCGCGGATAATTGTCGACCAGCCAGCCGAACGCACTCTGCACGATGGTGAAGGCGGAGGCCGCCTGCATCACCTGCCCCAGCGTCATGCTGCCGTCGAGGAATTTCGGCGCGCAGAGCAGGAGAGGGACCACGGGTGCAACGAGGCTCGAGCCCTGCGACACCAGCGTGGTGCGCATATGCTGACCCGCGAGCCGTGCCCATTGCCGGATCACGCTGGTGAAGTTGCGGTCGATGCCGTCGCGCTCCTCCTCCTCGCCGCCGAGCAGCGCGATGCTCTCGCCGTTCTCGCGCACGCGCGTCAGCGTGTACCGGAAATCGGCTTCGGCCTGGTTCTTGTCCTCGGACACCTGTACGAAGCGGCGGCCGATCACCAGGATGGAGCTCGAGGCAATTGCGGCATAGAGCATCGCGGCTATCACGAGGAAGCCCGGAATGGTGATGCTCGTGCCGCCGAACGTGACGGTGAGCGCGCCGCCGATGGTCCAGAGCACGACGATGAAGGTCGCCGCCGACAGCAGCGCCGAGGTGACGCCGGCGAGGAAATCGACCGGGGAATCGGTCGCGATGCGCAGATCTTCCGCGATCCGGTATT
This sequence comes from Bradyrhizobium dasycarpum, assembly GCF_042019905.1. Lineage (NCBI taxonomy): Bacteria > Pseudomonadati > Pseudomonadota > Alphaproteobacteria > Hyphomicrobiales > Nitrobacteraceae > Bradyrhizobium > Bradyrhizobium dasycarpum. The sequence goes on along the minus strand of NZ_CP169574.1, from coordinate 4,830,150 downwards.
CGGGGTTTTGGTGATCGCCGCCGACGAGATTGAGCTGGTAGTAGCGTCCGTTGGCGAGCCACCGCGTCAGCACGCTCGCCGTCAGCCAGGCCCGCCAGCGCCGCTGGATGCCCATCCGCGCGAACACCTGCGCGACGCCGAGCACGATGCTGCCGATTGCGAGCGGGAAGAACACCGCGGTGAGATGGAAGACGGATCCCGCATCGCGCTTCTCGATCGCATCGAAAATCGCGCGGTTCCAGACATTGATGCCGTACTGGAAGCCGACGGTGAGAACGATCAAGAGGCCGAGGCCGATCGAGTACGGCCAGGCGAGGCGATCGCCGTTGCGTCCCCAGAAGCCGCGCGCACTTATCCAGAACCGCGCCAGCAGGTAATCCTTGCGGGCCTGCTCGGCCTCCTCGGGCGAGAGCTCCGGATCAGGCTCGAGCAGCTCCGGCGGCGGCGGTTCGACCTCGTCGCCGTTCTCGCCCTTGATTCCGACGATCGGCGGCTTGTGCTGTTCGCGCTTGGCGGCCGGCTTGTTCATGCGCGGACAACGCGAGACAAATCAACCGGTTCCCTCGGGTTCCACGGAGCGGTCTATTCGGCGGCACCGTCCCTGACCCGCCGGATCCGGGCGGCGCGATGCAGAACGCGCGACAATTCCTCGATCGAATAGGGCTTCTGCACCAGATCGAAGCCGCCCGCGCCCTCTTGCGACAGAGCCTGGCTGTAGCCCGTGGTCAGCACGACCGGCACGTCGATGCCGCGCTCGCAGATGGCCTGCGCCAGATCGAGCCCGGTCATTCCGGGCATCACCACGTCCGAGAACACGACGTCGAAGCGGTCCGCATCGAGGACGAGCTCCGCGAGCGCATCGGTTGCATTGTCGACCAGCGTGATGCTGTAGCCGAGCTCGGTAAGGCCATCGGCGGCGAAATTGGCAAGCTCGATATTGTCCTCGACCACCAGCACCGACATGCCGTTGCCTGCCACCGCCGGCGCCGTGTTGGGCGCCTGCCGCTGCGGCAGCAGCTCGGGCGGTACGCGCGGTAGATAGAGCGAGAAGGTGCTGCCGTGTCCCACCTCGCTGGTGACCGTCACCTCGCCGCCGGATTGCCGGGCGAAGCCGAACACCTGGGACAGGCCAAGGCCGGTGCCGTGACCGACCTGCTTGGTGGTGAAGAAGGGCTCGAAGATGCGTCCCAATCGGGCGGCGGGAATGCCGATGCCGGTGTCGCTGACGGTGACGCTGACGAAGCCGAGGTTGGTTGAGGTCGGGCTGCCCAAATTCTGGCCACCCGCGCCGGCCAACGTGTCCGGAACGGTGGTCGTGGGCTCGACCTTGAAGGTGATCCTGCCCTTGCCCTGCATGGCGTCGCGCGCATTGGTCGCCATGTTGATCAGCGCCGTCTCGAACTGGCCGGCGTCGGCACGGACGAGGCAGGGCTCGGTGGGCAGGCGCATGGCGATCTCGATGGCCGGTCCCAGCAGAGGCGCCAGCATGTCGCGCAGCGACTGCATCCGTTCGCCGACGTCGAACACCTCCGGCTTCAGGGTCTGACGCCGCGCAAAGGCGAGCAGCTGCGAGGTCAGCTTGGCCGCGCGGGCCACCGCGTCCGCAATGGCCGTGATGTAGCGCTGGCGCCGCTCCTCCGTCAGCTGCGGCCGGTTGAGCAGGTCGACGGAGGCGCGGATCACCGTCAGCAGATTGTTGAAATCGTGCGCGACGCCGCCGGTGAGCTGTCCGAGCGCCTCCAGACGCTGGCTGTGCTTGAGCGCCTCCTCGGCCTCGCGCCGCTTGGCGGCTTCGGCCTGAATTTGCTGGGTGCGCCGCAACGCCAGCGCCAGCAGCAGAAACAGCAGCGCGGTGGCGGGAAGGCCGAACACCAGATGCTGGCCTATCGTGCTCAGCCAGCGCGCGCGGATCGCTGAGGTCTCGAGCCCGGCGCTGACATAGATCGGATATTCCGCGACGCGCCGGTAGCCGATTCGGCGCTCGATCCCGTCGGACGGCCAGGCGATGGTGATGAGGCCGTGCTCGGGGCGCGCCGCGATCTCCCGGCCGACCGGTCCGGTCGGATCGAGCCTGATGTCGCGGTCGAGCCGCGGGAAATGCGTGAGCATCGCGCCGTCGGTGCGGCCCATCGCGAAGAAGCTGCCGGGATCCGATCCGATGCGGGCGTAGAAGCTCTCGAAATATTCCGGCAGGACCGAGGCCTGGATCACCCCGATGAAACGGCCGTCGTCGGAATCGCGGCGACGGCTCACCCCGAAGAAGCGCGCGCCCTGATAGGGCGGACGCGGCGTCAGCGCCGCGCCGATGAACGTGCCGATGGCCTGGTCGACATGGGCGTAGAAATAGTCGCGGTCGGCGAAGCTCAGCTCCGGCGGCGGCGAGACGAGGCTGTTGACCAGCGCCTTTCCGTCCGCGTCGAAGATCCAGGCCGATTTCAGCTGCGGCAGTGCGTCGGTCAGCCGCTTCAGGCGGCGGTGCAGCGCCGGCTCGCGCGCGCGGATGGTGTCGTCGGACAGGCCGCGGACCACCTCGTTGAGCTCGGCCAGGCTGCGATCGATGGTCTCGAACACCTTGAGCGCGTGCTCATGCGCGACGTCGAGCGTGCGCTCGATCTCCCGGTCGGCGACGTCCCTGGTCGAGCTGTAGGAGATGCTGGCCGCGATCACGAACAGCGCAACCGGCAGCGCCAGGGATGCCGCCATCATCCACTGCAACAGCCTCAGCGAGTTGCGTTGCGCCCTCTGCACAGTCGCTCCGTCCCTGACTGAAACTTAGCTGAATTTCGTCCCCGAAAGGAAGCCGCCTTATGGCAATAACCAATGGTTGCAATATCATCAATTCTCGTGCAACTGAGGTGGTAGGGATTCTGCTCAAATTTTCACCGATGTTGGTGTGTGTCATTCAACTCCAACGTCCTTGGGTGGACTGTCCATCCCGCTGGCGTCACAATGACGGGAACTGAAGTCGAGTCGCGCTGAGGGCTGCAGCCTCTCGCCTGTTCGGTCGAGGGCTGCAGATTTGCGCGAGGATGTGAAGCTACACCCGGAGCCATCCCACGGCCGGGCCAGACGGTCAGATCGCGTGCGCCTCGCGCAATGACCGGGCCGCTTTCTCTCCGATGATGACACACGGCGCCATCGTGTTGCCGGTGGTGATCCGCGGCATCACCGAGCCGTCGGCAATGCGGAGCCGGTCGACGCCGTAAACCCTGAGCGTGCCGTCGACCACCGACATCGCGTCGCGCCCCATCTTCGCCGAGCATGTCTGGTGCCAATAAGTCACCGCGGAGTCGCGCACGAAACGCTCCATCTCGGTGGCATCAAGAGGGCCGGGCATCGACTCGCGTGCCACCAATGGCTCGAACGCTCTCGTATTACCGAGCGAACGGCAGAGGTCCACACAGGCGATCGCCGTCTTCCAGATCGTCAGGATGCGACAGCATGTTGGCTTCGATGTGCGGTGCTGCAAGGGGTTCGGCGTTCCGGAGCCTGACCCGGCCTCGGCTCTTCGGCAAAGCGAGGCCTGCAAACATCGTCCAGCCATGAGCAGGCGCCCCGGCTGCCGTCTCGGGGCTCGGCACCGGAAACTCGACCTGGCAGAACAGCAGGTCCGGAGATTCGAGCGCGGCGTGGGATTTCCAGTACAACGTCGCCGCATTACCGGTGTTGCGCGGCGCGATCGGCTTGCGATACTCCCAAATGCATCCGAACGAGACGTGATCCTGCAGATTCTGGCCGACGCCGGGCAGGTGCTGGACCACGGGTATATCAAGCGCTCGGAGCTCGTTCTCGTCGCCGACGCCGGAGCGCATCAGCACCGCCGGCGTCTGGATCGCTCCGAGCGCGAGCACGACTTCCCGCGCCGCGCCGATCCGCAAGGCGTGCCCGTCGCGTATCGCTTCGATGCCGACGGCCCTGCCGTGTTCGATCAGGATGCGAGAGACCTGCGTGCCGGTCAGTAGCGTGAGATTGGGTCGATCGAGAAAAGAATAGGTATAGGCCCGGAAGATGGAGTTGCGCCTGCCATTGCGGACGAGAATGTCCGTGATGGCGCAGCCGCCATCGCCTTCCATCATCTCGCCGTTGGGGCTTTCGAACGTCGGAATGCCGATCTCCTTCGCCGCTTCCAACATCGCCAACGCGGCCGGCCCGGGATCGGGCGACGGCTGCACGAAGACCGGGCCGCCGGTGCCGCGATGACGAGGATCGGGCGTGCCCTGCCAGTTCTCGATCTCCCGAAAAATCCTTGAGACCGAATCGTAACCCCAGCTCTCGTCGCCGCTTTGCTCGGCGAAGAAATCCCAATCGCTGCGGTGACCGCGCGCCCACAGCATCACGTTGATGCTCGAACCGCCGCCGACGACCTTGCCCATCGACATCGGAAGGGCGCGCCCGTTCAGATGCGGATTTGGCTCAGCGACAAAACCCCAATCGGTCGCGCTGCCGAGGTTGCCGGGCCATGCCGCCGGGTCCATGACGGTCGGCACCTCATCGCTGCCCCCGGCTTCGATCAGCAGCACAGCGACGGACGGATTTTCCGCGAGGCGGCGGGCAACCACGGAGCCCGAGCTGCCGGCGCCGCAGACGATGAAGTCGTAACTGCGGCGAAGAGTCTCATTGAGCTGGCGCTGGTTGGCAGCAGCGCGGTCGGCAAACTCGGAAAGGTCGGACGGCAGGACGTCGTTCATGAGGTCACTCCAGGCAGTTGCGTGCGGCCGAAAGGGAGCTTCCGGGCGAACGCTGGTGAGGAAGGGAAGGAGGGTCAGTTGTCAGCTGGGATGGAGAAGGCGGTCATGGATCGCGCCTGTCCCGCAGCTGACGCCCGTGTTTGGCCGAGGCACGGGTTCGGTCGTGCGAGGACGATTTCCCGGCTTTGCGGGACGGATGGGGGATTGGGCTGTCAGGCCATGGCTTGCTCCTTCTGAGGGGATGAGGGTGGGCGCGGCGCATCTGCCAGAGAGCGCGCAGCCATCCTATCAGATTTATCAAATCTATCATTATCATCAAATCTATCAAAATAGAAGGAATGCCCCTTGTCAACGGAGCCGGAAGCACGACATTGTGAGGAGGGGACAGGCCCGGCCGGCAAACGGCCGAGGGCAGAGATGGGCGCGATGGACAAGGACATCCTGACGACGGCGGAGGCTGCCAAGATTTTGGGGGTCTCGATCCGCACGGCGCAGCTTCTGATCGAAGGCGGGACGATCCCCTCTTGGAAAACTCCGGGCGGCCATCGACGCGTCTACCGCCGGGACGTCCTTGCGCAGATCACCGGCCCCGCTCAGCCGATGACGGCTTCCGCGCGGGTGGTCGTGATTGCGCGTCCGAACGCATCGCCGACTACGCAAGGGCGCTTGCGAAGGTCAAATACTGCGTCGTCGAGCGCTATACCGACGTCTATGCGGCGCTGCTCGGGATCGGCTCCCGGCTGCCGTCGGCGGTTGTCATCGAAGCTGAACCATCGGACGCCGGCAGGTTGGCTCTGCTGGAGAGCTTGCGATCTGATCCGGCCCTTGGAGCCACCCAGATTCTCGTCGTCGGCCGCTCTTCGGCAGATATGGGAATGACGCGTTTCATCGATGGATTGGAAGCGCTACCGGAGGCGGTCGAGGCGGCAATCCGGGGCGCAGTGGAGCCTCTCGTCCCGTTCGACGCGCCGCCATCCTTTCCGTTTCCGGCCAATGAGGGCCAGCGCCTCGTGGCGCTCGAACGCTCCGGCCTGGTCGACACGCCGCCGGAGGATGCCTTTGATCGTCTGACCTGGTTGGCCGCACATAGCCTCGACGCTCCCGTCGCATTGCTGACGCTGCTCACCCCGACCCGGCAATGGTTCAAGTCGCGTTACGGGCTCGACATGGCCGATACGCCCCGCGGCTGGGCGTTCTGCAATTACACCATTCTGGAGAAGGATATCATGGTCGCGGAGAACCTCGCGACCGATCCGCGCTTCACCGAGAATCCGGCCGTGTCGGGAGAACTTGGGTTTCGGTTCTACGCGGGGTGCCCGGTGGTGGATCCCGATGGCTTCACGCTCGGATCACTCTGCGTGATCGACACGAGGCCGCGCACGCTCGACGACATCCAGAAGCAGATCCTCGCCAGTCTCGCCGCGCTCGCTTCAGACGAGATCAAGCTGCGCGTCACCGACCGCCAATTGCGCCGGGCGGCCGAGCCCGGGATTTCGAAGCCGAGTGCGCAAGCCCGATCCGACAACAAGCGCGATGCTCGGCAGGGCACTGCGTGACGAGACACCGCGTGACACCCCGGCGGGTGTCACGCAACACGGCCCGTCAGACCTGGCGCTCGACCATCTTGAGCTTGAGCTCGGCGATGGCTTCGGCGGGATTGAGTCCCTTCGGACAGGCCTTGGCGCAGTTCATGATGGTGTGGCAGCGATAGAGCCGGAACGGATCCTCGAGATTGTCGAGCCGCTCGCCGGTCGCCTCGTCCCGCGAATCGGACACCCAGCGATTGGCCTGGAGCAGCGCGGCGGGGCCGAGATAGCGTTCGCTGTTCCACCAATAGCTCGGGCACGAGGTCGAGCAGCAGGCGCAGAGGATGCATTCGTAGAGGCCGTCGAGCTTCTCGCGGTCCTCGTGGCTCTGGCGCCACTCCTTCTGCGGCGTCGGCGAGGTCGTCTTCAGCCACGGCTCGATCGAGGCGTATTGCGCGTAGAAATTGGTGAGGTCGGGGACGAGGTCCTTCACCACCGGCTGGTGCGGCAGCGGATTGACCTTCACCGCGCCGTCCTTGACGTCGTGCATCGAGCGGGTGCAGGCCAGCGTGTTCTGGCCGTCGATGTTCATGGCGCAGGAGCCGCAGACGCCTTCGCGGCAGGAGCGGCGGAAGGTCAGCGACGGATCGATGTGGTTCTTGATCCAGATCAGGCCGTCCAGCACCATCGGACCGCAATCGTTGGTGTCGACGTAATAGGTGTCGACGCTCGGATTCTTGCCGTCGTCCGGATTCCAGCGATAGACACGAAATTCGCGAAGCTCGGTCGCGCCCGGGGGCTTCGGCCAGGTCTTGCCGCCGGTGATCTTGGAGTTCTTCGGAAGTGCGAATTCTACCATTGCTCTAACCTTTCGTCATTCCGGGATGGTCCGAAGGACCAGACCCGGATCTCGAGATTCCGGATTCGATACTGCGCATCGCTCCGGAATGACGGCTGATGTTCGCTCAGTACACACGCGCCTTCGGCGGGATGTACTGCACGTCGTTGGTCATGGTGTAGTCGTGAACCGGACGGTAGTCGATCTTGACCTTGCCGGCATCGTCGAGCCAGGCCAGCGTGTGCTTCATCCAGTTCTTGTCGTCGCGCTCGGAGAAGTCCTCGCGGGCATGCGCGCCACGGCTCTCGGTGCGGTTGGCGGCCGAGTTCATGGTCACCACCGCCTGCGCGATCAGGTTGTCGAACTCCAGCGTCTCGACGAGGTCGGAATTCCACACCAGCGAGCGATCGGACACCGCGATGTCGGTGATGCCGCTGTGGACCTTCGCGATCAGGTTCTGGCCTTCGCTCAGCACTTCGCCGGTGCGGAACACCGCGCAATTGTTCTGCATCACGTGCTGCATGCCTTCGCGCAGCTTCGCGGTCGGGGTGCCGCCGGAGGCGTAGCGGTAATGATCGAGACGGCTGAGCGCCTTCTCCGCCGAGTTCGCCGGCAGTTCCGGTTGCTCGGCGTTGGGCGTCAGCTTCGCGGCGCAGCGCAGCGCCGCGGCGCGGCCGAACACGACGAGGTCGATCAGCGAGTTGGAGCCGAGCCGGTTGGCGCCATGCACGGAGACGCAGGCGGCTTCGCCCAGCGCCATCAGGCCGGGGACCACGGCATTGTCGTCGCCGTCCCGCTTGGTCAGCACTTCGCCGTGGTAGTTGGTGGGAATGCCGCCCATGTTGTAGTGCGTGGTCGGCACGATCGGGATCGGCTCGCGCGTCACGTCGACATTGGCGAAGATCTTTGCGGACTCGGAGATGCCGGGCAGCCGCTCGGCCAGCACCGCGGGATCGAGATGGTCGAGATGCAGGAAGATGTGGTCCTTCTTCTTGCCGACGCCGCGTCCCTCGCGGATCTCGATGGTCATCGCGCGCGAGACGACGTCGCGCGAGGCGAGATCCTTGGCCGACGGCGCGTAGCGCTCCATGAAGCGCTCGCCCTCGGAATTGACGAGGTAGCCGCCTTCGCCGCGCGCGCCTTCGGTGACGAGGCAGCCCGCGCCGTAGATGCCGGTCGGATGGAACTGGACGAACTCCATGTCCTGGAGCGGCAGGCCGGCACGCAGCACCATGCCGCCGCCGTCGCCGGTGCAGGTATGAGCCGAGGTGCACGAGGCGTAGACGCGGCCATAGCCGCCGGTGGCCAGGATCGTAGTCTGGGCGCGGAAGCGATGCAGCGTGCCGTCGTCGAGCTTGAGCGCGATCACGCCGCGGCAGGCGCCCTGGTCGTCCATGATCAGGTCGATGGCGAAGAACTCGATGAAGAACTCGGCCGCATGGCGCAGCGACTGGCCGTACATCGTGTGCAGCATGGCGTGGCCGGTACGGTCGGCGGCGGCGCAGGTGCGCTGCGCCTGGCCCTTGCCGAAGTCCATGGTCATGCCGCCGAACGGACGCTGATAGATCTTGCCGTCCTCGGTGCGCGAGAACGGCACGCCCCAATGCTCGAGTTCGTAGACCGCCGCGGGCGCATTGCGCACCATGTATTCGATCGCGTCCTGGTCCCCCAGCCAGTCCGACCCCTTCACGGTGTCGTACATGTGCCAGCGCCAGTCGTCCTTGTGCATGTTGCCGAGCGAGGCGGAGATGCCGCCCTGCGCTGCGACGGTGTGCGAGCGGGTCGGGAACACCTTGGTGATGCAGGCGGTGCGCAGGCCGGCCTCGCTGCAGCCGACGACGGCGCGCAGGCCCGCGCCGCCGGCGCCGACCACGACGACGTCGTAGGTATGGTCTTCGATCGGATAGGCTTTGCCGTTGGTGGCGGGAGCGCCGTTGCCCGAGCCATTCGTTGTATTGGCCATGGGTTTACACTCCCGAGGAAAGTTTCAGGATCGCGTAGGTCGAGGCGAGCGCCACGGCGACCGAGAAGAAGTTGTTGAGCATGATCGAGATGAGCTTCAGCTTCTCGTTATGGACGTAGTCCTCGATCACCACCTGCATGCCGATCTTCATGTGCCAGGTGCTGGCGAAGATGAACAGCAGCAGGATCACCGCGACGGGAATCGAGCTGAGGATCTGCGCCGCGCCGACCTGGTTGCGGCCGAGCAGCATCATGATGATGACCAGGACCGGGATCATCAGCAGCGTCATGGCGACGCCGGTGATGCGCTGGCGCCAGAAATCGGAGGTGCCGGAATGCGCTGCGCCGAGATTGCGGACGCGGCCGAGCGGGGTCCGCATCGAGGGGCGCTTCGGAGAGCCGTGGGATTCGTCGAAGCTCATCGTCCGCCTCCGATCGCATAGGCGATGATCCAGACCAGCACGGTCAGCGCGATGCCGCCGATCAGCGCGCCCCAGGTCAGCGCCTCCCGCTCATTGGCCTTGAAGCCGTAGCCGAGATCCCAGACGAAATGCCTGATACCGCTGAGCATGTGGTGCATCAGCGCCCAGGTGTAGCCGAACACGATCAGCCGGCCGATGATGCTGCCGGCGAAGGCCTGGACATGGGCATAGGCGGCCGGGCCGGAGGCCGCCGCGACCAGCCACCAGACCAGCAGCAGCGTTCCGACGTAAAGGGCGATGCCGGTGGCGCGATGCACGATGGACAGCGCCATCGTCAGCGTCCAGCGGTAGACTTGCATGTGTGGCGAGAGCGGTCGTTCGATCCGTGCGGTCATGGGCTTTGATGTTGTATTGCGGCCCAACAGGGGGCGCGCGGGGATCGGAAAGGTCGGCTCTATTTACGGAGTCGATCTGGCCCGCGCAATCACCAAATCGCCATAAATCGAACCTTCGTTCAGCTCTAGAGCCTTGATGATGCAGGGCCAATCAGGGTCTTGGTATACCAGCGCATGCGTCCGCCAACGAAATAATGAATATCCATCCACTTGTTGCGGGCGGAGCGAGGTTCGTTGAAATTACTATTGGAACGCATCTAATCGGCCCTGCCGTTCAAACCCGGACGCCCAAGGCGCCGCCCGCAGGCTCGTGCCATTCTGCGTCCTCCGCGCGATCCGTTCTGGATATGCGCCCCCTGCATTCCACCCCAGCCGGCAAGCCCGGCGGGTCGACCGCGGGAATCAGATCGCCTAATGCTCCCGGATGCAGCCTCCGAACCGAGCCGCTGCGACGAGGTCGCCGGGGCAGATCAGGAGTGATCGCAGGTCTCGATATCAAGGAGCTTGTCGAGCTCGCGCTGTTGCTGATCGCAACCGGCGCGCTTTCGGGATTCCTGGCCGGCGTGTTCGGCATCGGCGGCGGCGCGATTTTGGTGCCGGTGTTCTACGAATGCTTCCGCATCGCCGGCGTGCCGCTCGAGGTGCGCATGCCGCTCTGCGTCGGCACCTCGCTCGCGGTGATCATCCCGACCTCGATCCGTTCGTTCCAGGCGCATTACAGGCGCGGCGCGGTCGACATGACGATCCTGCGCACGTGGTGGCTGCCGATCGTGATCGGCGTCGTCGCCGGCGCCGTGATCGCGCGCTACGCGCCGGAGCGCTTGTTCAAGATCGTTTTCGTTGCCGTCGCCTATTCCGCGGCGGCGCGCCTCATCTTCGCGCGCGAAGGCTGGAGGTTCGGCGAGGATCTGCCGGAGGGGCCGTTGATGCGTGCCTATGGCTTTTGCGTCGGCATTCTCTCGACGCTGATGGGCATCGGCGGCGGGCTGTTTTCGAACCTGCTGATGACCTTTTACGGCCGCCCGATCCATCAGGCGGTTGCGACCTCATCGGCGCTCGCGGTGCTGATCTCGATTCCCGGCGCGATCGGCTACGCCTATGCCGGCTGGCCGGCGGCCGCGACCTATCCGGCCGTCGCAGCCCTGCAAGTTCCCTTCGCGCTCGGTTACGTCTCGCTGCTCGGCGCCGTGCTGGTGATGCCGATGAGTCTCGTCACCGCGCCGCTGGGCGTGAGGGCGGCGCATGCGATGTCGAAGCGCAGGCTGGAAGTGGCGTTCGGGTGCTATCTGTTCATCGTCGGCAGCAGGTTTGCGCTGAGTCTGGTGGGCGGGCTGTAGCCGTCACACCCTCCGTCATTGCGAGCGCAGCCAAGCAATCCAGATCCTTCCGCGGAGGCAGTCTGGATTGCTTCGTCGCAAGGGCTCCTCGCAATGACAAAAGCGAGAGCGAGTCCCCCTCACTTCTTCGCGTAAATATCCTTGTAGGTCTCGCGCAAGATGTTCTTCTGCACCTTGCCCATGGTATTGCGCGGCAGCTCGTCGACGACGAAGACGCGCTTGGGCATCTTGAACTTGGCGAGGCGTCCGTCCAGCCCCTTCAGGACCGCGGCTTCGTCGATGCTGGCGCCGGGCTGGCGCACCAGGACCGCGGTGACGCCCTCGCCGAAATCGGCATGCGGCACGCCGATCACGGCGGACTCGATCACGCCGGGCATGGCGTCGATCTCGCTCTCGATCTCCTTGGGGTAGACGTTGAAGCCGCCGGAGATGACGAGATCCTTGCCGCGACCGAGAATGTGGACGTAGCCCTTGGCGTCGATCTTGCCGAGATCGCCGGTGATGAAGAAGCCGTCGGGGCGGAATTCGGCCTTGGTCTTCTCCGGCATGCGCCAATAGCCCCTGAAGACGTTCGGCCCCTTCACCTCGATCATGCCGATCTCGTCACGCGGCAATTCTTTCCCCGTTTCGGGATCGGTGACGCGCACCGCGACGCCCGGCAACGGAAAGCCCACCGCGCCGGGCACCCGTTCGCCGTCATAAGGGTTCGACGTGTTCATGTTGGTCTCGGTCATGCCGTAGCGCTCGAGCACCGCGTGCCCGGTGCGCGCCGACCATTCGCGATGGGTCTCGGCCAGCAGCGGCGCCGAGCCCGAGATGAACAGCCGCATGTGCTTGGTCGTCTCGTGCGACAGCGCCGGATTCTGCAGCAGCCGCGTGTAGAAGGTCGGCACGCCCATCAGCACCGTGGCGCGTGCCATCAGCTTGATGATGAGGTCCGGATCGAGCTTCGGCAGGAAGATCATCGACGCCCGCGCGAACAGCGTCACGTTGGTCGCCACGAACAGCCCATGGGTGTGATAGATCGGCAGGGCGTGGATCAGGACGTCCTTGTCGGTGAAGCGCCAATAGTCGACCAGCGAGAGCGAGTTCGAGGCGAGATTGTCGTGGCTCAGCATCGCGCCCTTGGAGCGGCCGGTGGTGCCCGAGGTGTAGAGGATCGCGGCGAGATCGTCGTTCGCCCGCGGCACCGTGGTGAAGTCGCTGCCAGCCTTGTCGGCAGCCTCGGTCAGCGAACCCTTGCCGTCGGGGCCGAGCGTCTCGACCCTGGCGTTCACCTTGGCGGCGATCGGGGCGAGGCCTTCGGCCTTGGCGGGATCGCACACCACCAGCGAGGGCTCGGCGTCGCCGATGAAATAGTCGAGCTCGTTCAGCGTATAAGCGGTGTTGAGCGGCAGATACACCGCGCCGGCCCGCACCGTGCCGAGATACAGCACGATATTGGCGACGGATTTTTCGACCTGCACCGCGACGCGGTCCCCAGGCTTCACCCCGCGCGCGACCAGCACGTTCGCCATCTGCCCTGCCCGCGCGATCAGTTCGCCATAGCTGATGTGGCCCCCGTCATGCGTCTCGATCGCGAGGCGCTTGGGATCGTCGAGGCCGTCGAACAGGCGGGAAAACAGGTTGGCGTTGGCAGCTGGGTTCATGCAACATTCCTCGCCGGCAGAGGCCGGTCAAAACCGAGGGCTGGATTAGCAAAAACCGCCCCGCAGAAGCAACGGAGACAGTTTGCATGACCAGAGTTGGGAAACGCGTGGCCTGGGTCACGGGCGGTGGCAGCGGGATCGGAGAGGCCGGCGCGGCGGCGTTGGCGGCCGACGGCTGGACGGTGGTGGTCTCGGGCCGCCGACAGTCGGCCCTGGATGCCGTGGTGGCGAAGATCATCGAGGCGGGCGGAGCCGCCGAGGCCATTGCACTCGACGTCGCCAACGCGGCCGATGCCCAGAAGGCGGCCGACCGGATCGTCGCAAGGCACGGCCGCATCGACCTGCTCGTGAACAATGCCGGCATCAATGTTCCCAAGCGCAGCTGGAAGGACATGGAGCTGGAGGGCTGGGACAAGCTGGTCCAGGTCAATCTCAACGGCGTACTCTATTGCATGCGCGCCGTGCTGCCGACGATGCGCAAGCAGCAGGACGGCGCGATCATCAACGTCTCGTCCTGGGCCGGCCGTCACGTCTCGAAAATGCCGGGCCCGGCCTACACCACCACCAAGCATGCGGTGCTGGCGCTGACCCATTCCTTCAACATGGACGAATGCGTCAACGGCCTGCGCGCCTGTTGCCTGATGCCGGGCGAGGTCGCGACGCCGATCCTGGAGCTGCGTCCGGTGGTGCCGAGCAAGGAGGAGCAGGCGAAGATGCTGCAGCCTGAAGACCTCGGCCGCACCATCGCGTTCATCGCGAGCATGCCGGCGCGCGTTTGCATCAACGAAGTGCTGATCAGCCCGACGCACAATCGCGGCTTCATCCAGACGCCGAACAACAGGGATTGAGGTGGGTAGAACTCGCCGCAATCTCCCCTCGTCGTCCCGGGGCGCGACGAAGTCGCGAACCCGGGACCCATAACCACAGGGAGTGGTTTGGCGAAGACTCGGAGTGGCCATCTCGTGTCACGACATCTCCCTGTGGTTATGGGTCCCGGATCTGCGCTTCGCTTGTCGGGGACGACAGCGGTGCGTGAGAGGTGCATGTTCGCCCCCACGAACATTCCCGCCGATAGTTTCACGCATCACAAAGAATTTTTCCCCGAAACCGCAACCCAAGCCCTCCCGTAGTTCGGTGCAACGACGGCACTGCTGCATCACCCGCGATTGTCGCAGGCGCCGTTGTTGCCCCAACTCAACGCCGGCCATCGCCGGCACCAATTCAATCGGGAGATTCTCCATGTCGAAACGCATTGCCTATCTCGCTGCCGCCGCCTTCAGCGCCCTGGCGATCACCGCGACCGTCGTCGCGCCCGTGAGCGCCGAGGAGAAGACCGTCATGGTCGGCGGCGCCGCGATGTTCCCCTCGAAGAACATCGTCCAGAACGCGGTCAACTCGAAGGATCACACCACGCTGGTGGCGGCGGTGAAGGCCGCGGGCCTGGTGCCGACACTGGAAGGCAAGGGACCGTTCACGGTGTTCGCGCCGACCAACGCCGCCTTCAGCAAGCTGCCGGCCGGCACCGTCGACAACCTCGTCAAGCCCGAGAACAAGGCGACGCTGACCAAGATCCTCACCTATCACGTCGTGCCGGGCAAGCTCGCGGCCGCCGACCTCTCTGACGGCAAGAAGCTGAAGACGGCCGAGGGCGAGGAGCTGACGGTCAAGAAGATGGACGGCAAGGTCTGGATCGTCGATGCCAAGGGCGGCACCTCGATGGTGACGATCTCCAACGTCAACCAGTCGAACGGCGTGATCCATGTGGTCGACACCGTGCTGATGCCGGCGACGTAACACCAGACGATCCTGTTTCATCCCCGAACAAGGATGGTTCAGACCGCGAGCCGGGGATACCCGGCTCGCTTTTTTGTGACCACAATAGCCCGGCGGCATCGATTCGATGGCCGGCAGGGCGTAACGAAAAGCGAAATACCGGCGTATAATTGCTGTCGCACGGACGTTCAGGACGGAACCATCATGGCGAGCCTCACAATCACCGACGAGAAGGTCGGAGACACCCCGGCCAAAGTGATCCAGCCGGCCTGGGTCCGGGTCATGCATTGGATCAACGCCCTTGCCATGATCCTGATGATCCTGTCGGGCTGGCAGATCTACAACGCCTCGCCGCTGTTCGACTTCCGCTTCCCGCGCGAATACACGCTCGGCGGCTGGCTCGGCGGCGGCCTGCTCTGGCATTTCGCGGCGATGTGGCTGCTGATGATCAACGGCCTCGCTTACCTCGTCACCGGCTTCGTTACCGGCCGCTTCCGCAAGAAACTGTTCCCGATCACGGCGTCAGGCGTGCTCCGCGACGTCAGGGCCGCCCTGACCTTCAAGCTCGGCCATGACGATCTCACCGTCTACAATTACGTGCAGCGGCTGCTCTATGCCGGCATCCTCGTGGTCGGCGTGCTGATCGTGCTGTCGGGGCTTGCGATCTGGAAGCCGGTGCAGCTCTATTATCTCGTTATGCTGTTCGGCGATTATCCGGCCGCGCGCTACGTCCACTTCTTCTGCATGGCCGCGATCTGCGCATTCCTGGTCGTTCACGTCTTGCTTGCGCTGCTGGTGCCGAAGAGTCTGCGCGCGATGATCATCGGTCGCTAATCAGGAGATCCGTCATGGCCAAGCGTCCGTTCCTCATCCCCGGCGTCGACAAGCGGCTCCTGATCAAGGACTCTATCAAGACCATGCCTGACCTCGCCCGCCGCCGCTTCATCGCGGGCGGTGCCAGCCTGGGTGCGCTGACGCTGCTCACCGGCTGCGACGTGATCGACTCGTCCTCGGCCGAGACCATGCTGGCGAAGGTCTCGAAGTTCAACGACGCCGTGCAGGCCTGGATGTTCAATCCCGACGCGCTGGCGCCGACCTTCCCCGAGAGCGCGATCACGAAGCCGTTCCCGTTCAACGCCTATTACGATCTCGACGACGCGCCCGATATCGATGGCCCCGACTGGAAGCTCGAGGTGCGCGGCCTCGTCGACAACAAGAAGTCGTGGACGCTGGACGAGCTCCACAAGCTGCCGCAGGTCACGCAGATCACCCGGCACATCTGCGTCGAGGGCTGGAGCGCGATCGGCAGCTGGACCGGAACGCCCTTGCGCGATTTCCTAAAGCTGATCGGCGCCGACACGCGTGCTCAGTACGTCTGGTTCCAGTGCGCCGACAAGGACGGCTACAACTCGCCGCTCGACATGCGCAGCGCCCTGCATCCGCAGACCCAGATGACATTCAAGTATGCCAACGAGATCTTGCCGCGCGCCTACGGCTTTCCCATGAAGATCCGCGTGCCGACCAAGCTCGGCTTCAAGAACCCGAAATACGTGGTCTCGATGGAAGTCACCAACGATTACAAAGGCGGCTATTGGGAAGACCAGGGCTACAATTCGTTCAGCGGGAGCTAGCCTCGAACTCCGTGGCCGTAGGGTGGATTAGCCGAGCGGCTGTGCGAAGCGCAGTCGCTTGGCGTAATCCACCATGCTTCAGCGCTCGGCGAACGAAGTTGGTGGATCACGCTTCGCTAATCCACCCTACGGCACCGGTTGCTTGGCGGGTCCCAACTTCCTTTGGCACAGCGACAGCACCGCCCCGAGCGCCAGCAGCGCCGCCGACACGTTGAGCGCGTAGCTCAGGCTTCCCAGCGCATCCGTGATCGCGCCGACAACGATCGGCCCCAGCGTCTGGCCAACGCCGAACGAGATCGTCATTGCCGCGATCGCGGTCGGCCACACCTTTGGCGGATAGTTGAAGCGCACGAAGGCGGTGGTCGAACCGACCACGGCGAAGAAGGCGACGCCGAACACGATCGCCGAGACCGCGAGCCATGCCGGCGAGTGCCCGAGCATCGGCAAGGCGGCACCCAGTGCGTTGGTGCCGAGGATGATGGCGGTGGCGAGCCCGCCGCGATCGAGCGCCAGCACGCCGCGCCAGGCCCAGGGCGTGACGAAGGCGCTGAGGCCAATGAGGCCCCAGAAACCCGCCTGCGCCGCGGCCCCGCCGCCGCCGTCGCGCACATAGGCGATCATGAAGGTCATGTAGGCGATGTAGCCGGCGCCGAACAGGAAATAGCTGGCGAGGTAGATCAGCACGGGCAGGATCGCGAACGAGGCCTGACCGCCGTCCGAGAAGCGGACATCGCTCTCGATCCGGATCAGAAACAGCGGGATCGTCATCGCGACTGAAAGCAGCGTCAGCGCCCACCACACGATCCACCACGAGCCCGGCCCGAAATATTGCAGCGTGAACGGGGCGATCAGCCCTGAGGACAGAATGCCGATGCCTGGTCCGGCATAGAACAGGCTGAGCAGGAAATTGGCCCGCGCGGGCTGTGTCTGGGCGATGGTGGCGGCGAGCGCGCCGCCGGCGACGAAACCGGCCGCGGCCCCGAGGCCCAGCACGAGCCGCGCCAGGCTCAGCGCGACGAAATTCTCCGTCAGCGCGCAGGTCGCGAGCGCGGCAGCGCAGGCGAGGGTTCCGCCACGGATGGCCGCCGCCCAGCCGACGCGCTGGATCAGCCGGGACGCTGCAAGCGCGCCCACGAGATAGCCGACGGCGTTGATGGTGTTCATGAATCCGGCCGCCGAGTAGGACCAGCCGAGGTCCTCCCGCATGTCGGGCAGCACCAGCGCATAAGCGAAGCGGCCGATGCCGAGCCCGACGGTGGCGGCCAGCGACAGCGTCAGGATCAGCCGCGCGGGATGCGCGTAGGGCGGGGCGCGGTCGGGTGCGTGCAAGGGGGGTACTCCGGCGTATCGCAGTGTGGCAGGCCCCGCCCGCCTTGCACAGCCGCACCCCGGCAATGGTGTCTTGCCAAGCGCGCAACGCCGCTTTAGCACTCCGGCCCATCCGTCATTCCGGGGCGCGCGCAGCGCGAGCCCCGGAATCCATTTCCCCGCCTGCGCTGTGGCCTGATGGATTCCGGGCTCGCTCGCTTTGCTCGTGCCCCGGAATGACGAGAGGGATCGAAAAGGACACGACCATGGCGACCCACAAACTGCTGCTGCTTCCCGGCGACGGTATCGGCCCCGAGGTGATGGGCGAGGTGAAGCGGCTGATCGACTGGCTCAATTCGGCCGGGATCGCCAGCTTCGAGACCGACACCGGCCTCGTCGGCGGCTCCGCCTATGACGCGCACAAGGTGTCGATCTCCGAGGGCGACATGGCCAAGGCCAAGGACGCCGACGCCGTGATCTTCGGCGCGGTCGGCGGTCCCAAGTGGGATGCCGTGCCTTACGAGGTGCGCCCCGAGGCCGGCCTGCTTCGCCTGCGCAAGGATCTGGCGTTATTCGCCAACCTCCGCCCCGCGGTGTGCTATCCGGCGCTGGCCGATGCCTCCAGCCTGAAGCGCGAGGCGGTCGAGGGTCTCGACATCATGATCGTGCGCGAGCTCACCGGCGGCGTCTATTTCGGCGAGCCCAAGACCATCACCGATCTCGGCAACGGCCAGAAGCGCGCCATCGATACCCAGGTCTACGACACCTATGAGATCGAGCGCATCGGCCGCGTCGCCTTCGAGCTTGCCAGGAAGCGCAAGAACAAGGTGACGTCGATGGAGAAGCGCAACGTCATGAAGTCGGGCGTGCTCTGGAACGAGGTCATGACGGCCGTCCACAAGCGCGAATATCCCGATGTCACGCTTGAGCACCAGCTCGCCGATTCCGGCGGCATGATGCTGGTGAAGTGGCCGAAGCAGTTCGACGTCATCGTCACCGACAATCTGTTCGGCGACATGCTGTCCGACATCGCGGCGATGCTGACGGGCTCGCTCGGCATGCTGCCCTCGGCTTCGCTCGGCGAAGTGGATGTGAAGACCAAGAAGCGCAAGGCGCTGTACGAGCCCGTGCACGGCTCGGCGCCTGACATCGCAGGCCAAGGCCTCGCCAATCCCATTGCGATGATCTCATCCTTCGGCATGGCGCTGCGTTATTCCTTCGACATGGGCGCGCTCGCCGACAAGGTCGATGCCGCGATCGCCGCCGTGCTGGCCAGCGGCCTGCGCACCGCCGACATCAAGTCGGAGGGCACCACGGCCGCCTCCACCACGCAGATGGGCGAAGCGATCCTGAAGGAATTGCAGAAGCTGCACGCCTAGGGCGGCATCGTCATTCCGGGGGCGGCTCGAAGAGCCGAACTCCGGTGCGCCTTTGCGCACCTGAGAATCTCGAGATTCCCCGGTGCGCCATTGCGCACCTGAGGTCTGGTCCTTCGGACCATCCCGGAATGACGGTGCGAGAAGAACAAAATGGCCGGGCTCTCGCCCGGCCATTTTGATTCGAGAAAGATCCGTCGCTCAGTACAGCGGGAAATTCTGCGGATAGCCGCCGACATCCTGCGGCGGCGAGAGCGGCTGGCGGTCGATCGGACGGTTGAGATTCTCGCGGGCGAAGGACGGATAGCCCACCGCCGGCGGGAAGGCATAGTCGCTGTACTTGCGGTCGCCCGGATTGACCTCGGTGCCGCCGTCGAGCCAGGAGCGCTTGCTGACATAGATGCGGGTGCGGCCCTGCTGGTAGACCGCGTTGGGGCCGCTCGGGCCGTAATAGTGGCGGCCGCGCTCGTCATAGCGCTTGGTCTTGTTGTCGGCCGAGGCCGGCGTCGCCAGGAACACGGCAGAGGACATCGCAATCACGGCGCCCGCAGCAAACAAGGTCGCCAATTTGGCAGAGAATTTCGAGCTCATCACGTCCCCTTCAAGCGGCGCACCGCCAGTCGATTTCACCCCATACTAGCCCGGCCGGGGTCAGCGCAACTAGGTCTATTGGGTCACACCGGCGCGGAATAATCGTGGGCGCCGGCAAAAGTTGCATCAATACCAGCCACTTGGACTTGATGCCGCTCAAAGCGCCCCGCGCAATTGCGCATTCGCGGCGCCCAGCAGCCAGTCTGGCGAGCCCTGGAGCTCGCAAGCACGGCGCTTCAGCTCGGCCTGGGCGAACAGGTCCGCCAGCTTCGGCTCGTTGCCGGAGGTCAACAGCGTCAGCCGGTTCAGCGTGCAGGCGATGGCGGCGCGTTGGGCGGGCAGGGTGTCTCCCTGGCAGGAGAAGCCGGAGATCTGCAAGGCCGGCTCCTCGCTGCGCTTGAGGTAGCCGAGGCATGATTGCGCCGCGCCGGTCGGCCGGAACAGCGCCACGGGGCCGAATTTCGTCTCGATCAGGCCGGCCTGCTCGAGCGGGCTCACCGCGGTCAGGCCCATCTGGACAGCAAGGTCCATGGTTGCCGGACGGGTCACGTCGAATTCGCCGCCCTCCCGGTAAATCTCGAGCGCGGCCAGCACCTTGTCCGTCGCGCCGGTCCAGCGCATGACGTCGCGGCGGCCGCCTTCGGGATGCCGAAGGATGGTGTAAGAAGCTGTTTTCTCTGACGAATCAAGCCGGCTGAGGGCGAAGGCCGGATGCGAGCGGTCGGCCACGCTCCAGCTGGGTTTCGGCATCAACTCATCGCCGCGCAGATCGGGCAGCTGGCCGAGCGCCGCAAGGCCAAGGATGGCAAAGAGCGCGAGCGCCCCCACATAAGCGATCAGCCGCGCCAGCGTGCCGACGACCTCATCGGCGAAGGCTGCCAATGCCAGATGGAGGCTGGTCCGGGTCGAGATTGCGGCCGTGCTGGCCTCGGGCGACTGCATCCACGGCCTTCCGGCATGGTCCCACGTTGTCTTGAGGCCGGTTCTCGCATAGAAGCGCTGCTCTTCCCGTTTAAGCGTCAGCTTCGGGAACGGGCTTTTTCACCGGAGAGTGAACGATGGGTTACAAAGTCGCAATCGTCGGCGCGACCGGCAATGTCGGACGGGAAATGCTCAACATCCTGGATGAGCGCAAATTCCCCGCGGACGAGGTCGTGGCCCTGGCCTCACGCCGCAGCATGGGCGTCGAGGTCTCCTATGGCGACCGCACCCTGAAGGTCAAAGCGCTCGAGCATTACGACTTCTCCGACGTCGACATCTGCCTGATGTCGGCGGGCGGAGCGGTCTCGAAGGAATGGTCGCCGAAGATCGGCGCAGCCGGCGCTGTGGTGATCGACAATTCCTCGGCCTGGCGCATGGATCCGGACGTGCCGCTGATCGTGCCTGAGGTCAATGCGGCCGCGACCGAAGGCTTCAAGAAGAAGAACATCATCGCCAACCCGAACTGCTCGACCGCGCAGCTCGTCGTGGCGCTCAAGCCGCTGCACGACAAGGCGACCATCAAGCGCGTCGTGGTCTCGACCTATCAATCGGTCTCGGGCGCCGGCAAGGACGCGATGGACGAATTGTTCTCGCAGACCAAGGCCGTCTACACCAACAGCGAGATCGTCAATAAGAAGTTTCCCGCGCGCATCGCCTTCAACATCATCCCCCAGATCGACGTCTTCATGGAGGACGGCTACACCAAGGAAGAGTGGAAGATGATGGCGGAGACCAAGAAGATCCTCGATCCCAGGATCAAGCTCACCGCCACCTGCGTGCGCGTGCCGGTGTTCGTCGGCCATTCCGAGGCCGTCAACATCGAGTTCGAGAATCCGATCAGCGCCGACGAAGCCCGCGAGATCCTGCGCAAGGCGCCCGGCTGCCTCGTCATCGACAAGCAGGAGCCCGGCGGCTACGCCACGCCGTATGAGGCGGCCGGCGAGGACGCGACCTATATCAGCCGCATCCGCGAGGACGCCACGGTGGAGAACGGCCTCGTGCTGTGGTGCGTGTCCGACAATCTGCGCAAGGGCGCGGCCCTCAACGCGATCCAGATCGCGGAAGTGCTGATCAACCGCAAGCTGATCAGCGCCAAGAAGAAGGCGGCCTGAGAAAGAATCTAGGGTGGGTTAGCGGCGCGGCTGCGCGAAGCGCAGTCGCTCGGCGTAACCCACCTCTTCAGTTTCCGCGGTGACAGAAGTGGTGGGTTACGCCTTCGGCTAACCCACCCCTACGAGATCAAGCCACGCTGCGCGCGTTCCGAAATTCCTTCGCGACCTTGTCCAGCACGAACAGCGATCCCTCCGCGACGCCGAAATAGGCGCCGTGGGTCTGCATCTGGCCTGACTCCACGGCCTTGCGCACGAACGGGAAGGTCATCAGGTTTTCCAGGCTGCGGAACACTGCGGCCTTCTCGATCCGCTCGACGAATTGCGCCATGGTTTCGTGGTCGCGCTGCTCCACCACCTCGCCGGGCTTGATGAACATCTGCATCCATTTGCCGATGAAGTCGCCCGGCGTCAGCGGCTCGATCTTGTCGACGAAGGCGCGGATGCCGCCGCATTGCGCGTGGCCGAGGATGACGATGTGCTTCACCTTCAGCACCGTCACCGCATATTCCAGCGCCGCCGAGACGCCGTGGGCGGTGCCGTCGGGCTGATACACCGGCACCAGGTTGGCGATGTTGCGGACCACGAACAATTCGCCCGGCCCGACGTCGAAGATCACTTCGGGCGAGACGCGGCTGTCGCAGCAGCCGATCACCATCACTTCCGGGAACTGCCCCTTCAGCGACAACTCGCGATAGCGGCTCTGCTCGGTCGGCAGCCGCTGGGTGGCGAAGGCCTTGTAGCCTTCCAGCAAATGCTTCGGGAATGTCATCATGGCCTATGCCTAATCATATACCGCTGGGGCGAACAAGCCTTTCGAATGAGCAGGCCAAATGCTATCGGCTCCGCCAGAATAGGTTCGAGGAAACCGGAAGGAACGCTCGCATGACCCGCCCGCGCCGCAGCCATCTGTTCATGCCCGGCTCCAATCCCCGTGCGCTGGAAAAGGCGCGCAATCTTGCCGCCGACGGTCTGATCCTGGACCTGGAAGATTCCGTTGCCCCCGACGCCAAGGCAGTGGCGCGCGACGGCATCGCCGCCGCGATCGCAGCCAAGGGCTTTGGCAAGCGCGAGATCCTGATCCGGACCAACGGCCTCGACACGCCCTGGTGGGCCGATGACGCCGCCATGGCCGCCAAGGCCTCGCCTGACGGCATCCTGGTTCCAAAAGTTTCAAGCATCGAGGATCTCGACACGATCGGCCTCCGCCTCACCGAGCTTGGCGCCGCGCCGACGGTGAAGGTCTGGGCCATGATCGAAACCGCGCGCGCCGTGCTGCATGCGGAGGAGCTGGCCGAGGCCGGGCGCGATCCGTCGCGGCGTCTCGCCGGCTTCGTGTTCGGCCCCAACGACATCTCGCGCGAGACGCGGATCAGGATGCTGCCCGGCCGCGCCGCGATGCTTCCGATGATCACGCATTGCATCCTGGCGACGCGCGCCCATGGCCTCGAGATCCTCGACGGCCCCTACAGCGACATCGCCAACCCCGACGGCTTCGCCACCGAATGTGCGCAAGCGCGCGATCTCGGCTTCGACGGCAAGACGCTGATCCATCCTTCGCAGATCGACGCCTGCAACGCGATCTTCACCCCGCCCGCGGAGGAGGTCGCGCGCGCGCGAAAGATCATCGCGGCGTTCGAGCTGCCGGAGAACGCCTCGCGCGGGGCGATCCGCCTCGATGGCGCGATGGTGGAGCGCCTGCATGCCGACATGGCGAGGCGCACGATCGCCATCGCGGACGCGATCGCTGCGATGGGGAGGGGTTGAGGCGGCTTCGCTGCGAATTCAGCGGCAGCCTCGCCGCGTCACTGCCGTCTTCGCGCGTTCCTCAGAGTTTCGGACGGCAGCTCGCCGACGGCTTGCCGATATTCCGAGGCGAAGCGGCCGAGATTCTGGAAGCCGCATCTGAACGCCACGGCAACGACGCTGGTCTGCTCGTCGGGCCGCCGCAACAACTCCGCGGCCCGCTGCAGCCGGAAGCGTCTCGCGCACCGGCCGGGTGATCCCCGTCCGGTATCGGAGAACTCGCGGAAAATCGTCCGCACGCTGACATTGGCAATCCTCGCGATCTTCTCCAGGTCGAGAGGTTCGTCCCAATGCGCCTCGATATAGGCTTCCACGATGTCGACGACGGATCGGTTGGCGCCCGGTGCCGGGCGCAGCAGCCGGTCGGTGAAGTTGTGCTGGTGCGCCAGAAGGATTCGAACCATCAGCGCCCGCTCGAGCTCGGCGATGGCGATGGGCGAGTAATCCTGTCCGAATTTTTCCAGCTCCTCGACAAACTTGAAGACGTCCTGACGCACCTGGGTCATTGCCGTCGGATCCGCTTCACCCGTGAAACGCAGTGCCACGTCGCTGCTGTCGCCGAGCATTCCCTTCAGCAAACGCTCGAGCGCGCCGGCTTCCACTCTCAGCACCAGCTGGCGGTAGCCCGGCGCAAAGTCGAGATCCAGCCTAGCTTCGCCGGAGACGATCGGACTCCAGGCCGAGATCGGCCGGCCCTGTCCTTTGGTCCTGAAAGCCGCAGCACCCTGAATGGAGAAGAACTGGCGGAGGATCGAGGACTCGGGAAAGGACAGCGACGCTGCACCTTCATAGGCGCAGAAGGCGATGCCGATCGATTGCAGGCGGGCAAAGTTGGCCTGGATGCCGAACTCACCGTCATGCTTTTCGAAGCGGTCGGCGCCATACGTGGCGAACAGGCGGTCGCGCGCGAACTCGCTGTCGCGGGACTGAAGCAAAGGATACCGGTCGAGAAAAGAAACGGAGCCCAAATCAGAAACCTCTGACGAGAGAAATTAGTGCATCTCTTTTCGGGCGCTACCAATTGGAAATTGCATCGATGTCGCCAGGCGCAGCCTGAGTCTTCCTGGAGAGCGCACTTGCATCGGATGCGACAAATTGTCTGGACCCATGCATATGCCCGGTCGCGCAGGGAAGGATGATTGATCGATGCAGATCGTTGCCGAATACCGATAGCGATCTTAGGCCGGCGTTCGCAATTCAAGGCCTCGGCGTGCCAGCAAGGCTCCGGATGTCTCCGGCCGGTTAATCGCACTGGCAGAATCCGGCCATTGTGTCTTCGATCGGACAAATACTCTGATAATTCGATTCGTATACCTCCTGCATGGTGCGGGGTCGCGGAGCGGACGAAGTTGGTCCGCACGGGATTCCGAGTCAGACCATGAATATTGCAACGGTTTGCAAGCTCACGCGCTGCAAACAGCATCAATTTCGGAGCTAACAAAATGTTCGGCCGTAAATCCCGCCCCGACGCCCAAGCCCGGATTGATGCGATCGGCCGCTCGCAGGCCATGATCGAATTCAATCTTGATGGCACGATCATCACGGCCAACAAGAACTTCCTCGACGCCCTCGGCTATCGGCTCGACGAGATCCAGGGCAAGCATCATTCCATGTTCGTGCCGGCCGACCAGCGCGACAGCGCCGAGTACAAGGCGTTCTGGGCTGCATTGAACCGTGGCGAGTATCAGGCGCGCGAGTTCAAGCGGATCGCGAAGGATGGCCGCGAGGTCTGGATCGAGGCTTCCTACAATCCGGTGCTCGACGGCAACGGCAAGACGGTGATGGTCGCCAAGATTGCGACTGACATCACCGCGAAGAAGATCCGCAGCATGACGGATGCTTCGAAGATCGTCGCCATCAGCCGCGCCCAGGCCGTGATCGAGTTCAGGCTCGACGGTACCATCGTCACGGCCAACGAGAATTTCTGTAAGGCGCTCGGCTATTCGTTGTCCGAGATCGAGGGCAAGCACCACGGCATGTTCGTCGCCGAGGCCGAGCGCAACGGCGCCGCCTATCGCGAGTTCTGGGCCAAGCTTAACCGCGGCGACTACCAGTCCGGCGAGTTCAAGCGCATCGGCAAGGGCGGCCGCGAGATCTGGATCCTCGCCTCCTACAACCCGCTGCTCGACGAGACCGGCAAGCCCTTTGGCGTCGTCAAGTTCGCGACCGACGTGACCGCGGAGAAGCTGAAGAACGCCGATCTCGCCGGCCAGATCGCGGCGATCGACAAGGCCCAGGCCGTGATCGAGTTCAACATGGACGGCACGATCATCACCGCGAACGCCAACTTCCTCGGCGCGCTCGGCTATTCGCTGGCCGAGATCAAGGGCCATCATCACAGCATGTTCGTCGAGCCCGGCGAGCGCGACAGCAGCGCCTATCGCGAGTTCTGGGCGGCGCTCAACCGCGGCGAATACCAGGCGGCGGAATACAAGCGGATCGGCAAGGGCGGCAAGGAGGTCTACATCCAGGCCTCCTACAATCCGATCATGGATCTCAACGGCAAGCCGTTCAAGGTCGTCAAATACGCCACCGACGTCACCAGGCAGGTGCTGGTCCGCATGGGCAACGAGCGGGTGCGCGGCATGATGGAATCGGTCGCGGCGGGTTCGGAGGAGCTGAACGCCTCGGTGCGGGAGATCTCCGAGGCGATGACCAAATCGCGCGAGACCGCGATGAGCGCGGTGGATCAGGTCGCCACCGCGGACGCGCAGGCGCAGCGCCTCACGGAAGCCGCGCAGGCGATGAGCGGCATCGTCGAGCTGATCAACAACATCACCGGACAGATCAACCTGCTCGCGCTCAACGCCACGATCGAATCGGCCCGTGCGGGCGAGGCCGGCCGCGGCTTCGCGGTGGTCGCCTCGGAGGTCAAGAGCCTCGCCAACCAGGCCAAGCAGGCCACCGACAAGATCGGCGCGGAGATCGGCAGCCTCAACGGCATCTCCGGCGACGTCGTCAGCGCGCTCAGCGCGATCAAGCAGGCCATCAACAATGTCAGCGAATACGTGACGTCGACGGCCGCGGCGATCGAAGAGCAGAGCACCGTGACGAACGAGATGTCGACCAGCATGCAGCGCGCTGCGGCGGAAGCCGCCGCGATGGCAGCGCGGGCTTGATCAAGCCGCCACGGACATCCACGATGCAGGTTGCGGCTGCCGATGCCTGGTGCGGCCGCATTCCTGTGATTTAGATCACACAATCCGGGAGGTTGCTTCGGTAAATTTGCGTCGCTTAAATAACGCTTCCGATATCGCGCGTGGGCTTTCATATGCTTCGCAAATTATTCTATTGCCTTGCACTCCTTGTTCTCGCCGGGCCTGCAGCCGCCAATGACCGCGTCAGAGGCGAGGCGAACGCTGCGATTGCCGCAGCTTCCGAGGCGATCCGGCGAGATTCCCAGGACGCGAATGCGTATTACAACCGCGGAAACGCTTATGCCGCGAACGGCGATGCCGACCGCGCCATAGCCGACTACACCGCGACGATCCGGCTCGATCCGGCGCACGCGAATGCCTATTACAATCGCGGCAACTCCTACAGCAGCAAGGGCGATACGGAGCGTGCGATCGCGGACTATTCGGCGACGATCCGGCTCGATCCGGGCTACGCGAACGCCTATTTCAATCGGGGCAATGCCTACAGCAACAAGGGCAACACCGATCGCGCCATCGCCGATTATACCGAAGCAGTGCGCCTGCAGCCGAGCAATGCGAACGCGTATTTCAACCGCGGCAACTCCTATGGCCGCAAGGGCGAGACCGACCGGGCCATCGCGGACTACACCGAAGCGATACGCGCGGATTCCACCTATGCGAACGCCTATCTCAACCGCGGACTGGCCTACGAGAAGCGCGGCGATTTCGCCAGGGCGAGGGCCGACTTCAACGCCACGCTTGGCCTAACCCATACCGCTACGAGATGGGCTCTGGACAAGGCACGGGAGCGGCTTGCCGTCCTGCCTTCGCCGCGACCGGCAACGATCTTGGTGGAGAAGACCGGCGTCGCTCCGCTCGTCACGGTGCCCGGGGCTGCGAACTCTGATCGCCGCATCGCTCTCGTCATCGGCAACTCGGCCTATGAAAACGTCGCCGCCCTGCCAAACCCCGTGCGCGATGCAAGCCTCGTCGCCGACGTGCTGAAGCTCACCGGGTTCGAAGCCGTCACTCTGCTGACCGATCTGCGCAAGGATGCCTTGGTAAATGCCTTGCGCGAGTTCGCGGCACGTGCGGAGACGGCGGACTGGGCCGTGGTGTATTATGCCGGACACGGCATGGAGGTCGGCGGCATCAATTATCTCATCCCGACGGACGCGAAGATCGCGGCGGATCGCGAAATCGCGTTTGAAGCCGTGCCGGTCGATCAGGTTCTCAATGCTGCGGAGCGCGCCAGGAAGCTGCGCCTCGTCATCCTCGATGCCTGCCGGGATAATCCGTTTGCAGCCCAGATGAAGCGCACGATGTCGGTCGCGTCGCGTTCGGTGTCGCGAGGTCTGGCCCCTGTCGAGCCGGAGGCGGGCACGCTGGTGGTCTATGCCGCCAAGGATGGCGAGACCGCGCTCGACGGCGATGGCAGCAACAGTCCGTTCGCAACCGCCTTCGTCAAGAACGTTCCGACGCCGGGCCTCGAAGTCCGCAGGCTGTTCGACTTCGTTCGCGACGACGTCATGGAAACAACCGGCCGCAGGCAAAAGCCGTTCAGCTACGGCTCGATCTCCGGCCGGCAGGACTTCTATTTCGTGGCCGGCAAGTAATATCCTGGGAGTCGCGCCTCAGCGCGGCGCGACGTCGGTGCGTTCAAGCGACTCCAGGGTCGAGGCATTGGCGCAATAGTCGTGGTAATGTTCCGCGGCGGTGCCGTCGGCGAGATCGCGGTCGCATTGTCCCTTGTGGTTGCACAGCGAGCATACCCGCTCCAGATCGCGGAGCAGCAGCGGCTGCGCGCGGCCGAGGTTTTCGGCGCTGATGCCGAGCTGCTCCAGCATCTTGGGTAGCTCGTCGGCAGAATGCTTGCCGTGGCGAACCAGCTCCTCCAGATCGTCTGGCGCGATCCGCAGGTCGTTCGCGATCCGGTCGAAATCGGCGCGATCGAGCTGCCGCATCTCGCTGATCTCGCGGCGGTGCTTCAACCAGTCGGCAAAGGACTCGATGAGATCCTGGACGATGGGATAAGGCCTGCTTGCGGTGCTCATGGAAAGCTCCTTCGGACGGCGGAATTGGAGCGACTTAAGCACAATGTTGCAGGGGCGCGTTGCGCTGGATCAAACCGGAGACGATCCCGCAAATCAGGTCTCGTGCCCCCCGGACGCGGCGCGGTACGCAGTGGTGCGCCGCTGAGCCGGGGCCCATCTCGCCACTTTGCTGGGTCCCGGCTCTGCGGTGCAGCGTTGCACGCTGCGCCGCGTCCGGGACACGTGGGGAGAGCTACGCAAACCGCTCCGTTGCCCAGGCATACAGGCTGCCCGGAATCGGCTTTTCGCCGCCGCGGCCCTTGGGCGAGACGTGCAGGCCGATGATCTCCGGGTTGGTGACGAGGCCGAGATAGCTGGAGGGATCGAAGAACAGTTTCGGCTCGGCATGCACGGCGTAGAACGATTGCTTCGGCAGCGCGCATGCCAGCTCGCCGGTGCGGCGCGCCAGCGCGGTCAGTGCCGCGGGTCCGTAGATCGCGACGCGAATGTCGGCGAGGCGATTGGAGCCGCCGCGCAGGCGGCGCATCATGAAGGTGATGCGGTGGCGCACCGACAGCCAGTTCGGCGTCAGCTCCTCCTGCTCCATCAGCTCCTCGAACGCACGCACGATGCCGTGCTGCGACGGCAGGTAGATCACGGAATTGCCGAGCTGGCGCGGCCGCTCCCAGGCGAAGTAGGGTCTTGCCGGATCGATCTCGACCGGCTTGAGCAGCAGCACGTCGGCATCGAGCCAGAGGCCGAGTCCCTTCGCCATCAGCCTCATGCGGAAGAAGTCGCTGAACTGCAACGTGGTCCAGTCGCGCCAGCTGCCATCCGGCTGCGGCGGCCGCAGGCGTTCGGAGAACGCGTGCGGCAGGATCGCTTCCGCCTCCGCGTTGGCGATGCCGGCGGGTAGGCCGGGAATGGGGTCGAAGCTGTAGACCGTGACCTTGTGGCCGGCAGCCAACTGCGAACGCAGACAGGTCTGGCGCAGTGCGTCCATCGGGCCATGCCAGAAGGTGACGATCTCGGGCAGCATGCGGCGAAGCTATAGGGATAACGAAGGCAAAGAAAAAGCCCCGGCGCTGACTGCACCGGGGCTCAAAGCGGAGAGCGATCTCAGGCCCAGGCGCGTTCGCGCTTGAGCTTGTCCTCATAGCTGTCGATCGAGGCCTTCTTCTCCATGGTGAGGCCGATGTCGTCGAGGCCGTTGATCAGGCAGTGCTTGCGGAACGGGTCGATCTCGAACTTGACCTTGCCGCCGTCGGGGCCGCGGATCTCCTGGTTCGGCAGGTCGATCGTCAGCGTCGCGTTGGCGCCGCGCTCGGCGTCGTCGAACAGCTTGTCGAGGTCTTCTTGGGCAACGCGGATCGGCAGGATGCCGTTCTTGAAGCAGTTGTTGTAGAAGATGTCGCCGAACGAGGTCGAGATCACGCAGCGGATGCCGAAGTCGAGCAACGCCCAGGGCGCGTGCTCGCGGCTCGAGCCGCAGCCGAAATTGTCGCCGGCGACCAGCACCTTGGCGTTGCGATAGGCGGGCTGGTTGAGCACGAAATCCGGGTTCTCGCTGCCGTCGTCCTTGTAGCGCTGCTCGGAGAAGAGCCCCTTGCCAAGGCCGGTGCGCTTGATGGTCTTGAGGTACTGCTTCGGAATGATCATGTCGGTGTCGACATTGATGATCTTCAGCGGCGCCGCGACGCCTTCCAGCGTGGTGAACTTGTCCATGGTTGGGCTTTCCCGCAGGTGGTCAGGGAAGGCGTATTTATCGCGATCCAGCCGGGAATCCTAGGCCGAATTGGGCAGGGCTAGTCTGCTTGGCGGGATCAAGCCGCGGCAGCAACGGTGCTCTACTCCGCCCGTGCCTCGATCGCGGCCATATCGTCGTCCGACAGACCAAAATGGTGGCCGATCTCGTGGATCAGGACGTGGCGTACGATATGGCCGAGGCTTTCGTCGTGCTCGGCCCAATAGTCCAGGATCGGCCGGCGGTAGAGCCAGACCATGTTGGGCAGCCGCGCCACGTCGCCGAGGCTCTGCTGCGGCAGGCCGACGCCCTGGAACAGGCCGAGCAGGTCGAACTCGCTCTCGCAGTCCATCTCGTCGAGGACCTCCTCGGTCGGGAAGTCGTCAACGCGGATGATGACGCCTTCGCACAGGGCGCGAAACTCCGCCGGCAGGCCCTCGAAGATTTCGTGCGCCGTCGCTTCCATCTCGGCCAGCGAGGGCGCTTTCAATTCCGTCCACATGGGCTTGTCTTAGCGCGGGTTTCTTGGCGATGCATCCCGCTTTATAAGCGCGGCGAGGTTGACGGGCGCCGCCAAAACGGGGAGCGTGGGGCTCGAGCAGGACGGTTCAGGTGGACGAAAAATGCGAGCAAAAACAGCGCTGACGCTACTGTGCATGGGGTTGTTTTCGCAGTTTTGCGTCGGCGCGGAGGCGCAGACGGCGGCCCCCGGTGTCAGGCTGGCGCAGGCGGCCTCACCGGACGACATCCCGCCGCCGCGCAAGCGGCCGCCCGCGCGCCTGCGCGTCACACCCTATTACGCGCCTGACGGCGTCTATCCGCGCTACAATCCCGGTCCCGACGCGGTCCGCGTCTGCAACGCGACCTATGTGCAGGAATTTCGGCCGAGCGGCACGGTGATCGTGCCGCGTGTGAGCTGCTACTGGCGCCGCGGCTGAGCCGGCGCCGGAGCCCCGTAGGTGGTCATGGCGAGATGGGTTGCGTTCTCCGTTGCTGTCGCGCTCGTCGCCGGCCTGCCGCGTGCTTTCGCTGCGCCAGGAGTGACAATCCCGGAGGCTTCGGCGGGGATCGCGGTTTTCGATGCGCGGCGGCCTGCGCGAACCCAACTCAATGTACGGTCCCTCGTGCGCCGCGATCCCCGCTATTTCGCGCGGCCAATCCACTACCGTCCCTATCCCTACGGCGTGCCCGCCCCCTTCGTGTTCGGCTACGGCCCGTTCTGGTGAGCCGCTAGCCGGCGGGCGAAAATCCCTTCACCAGCAGCACGGTCGCCTCTGCGCCGGCCTTGCGGTCGCGCGAAATCTCCTCGTAGTCGGGTGAGTTCGAGAAGGCGAGGAAGGCGGCCTCGTCCGGAAACGACATCATGACGAGCTTGTCGTGCGGCCACGCCCCTTCGAGCACGCGCGGATGCTCATCGGCGGCGAGCAGCCGTCCATCGAACTTCCTGAACACATCGAAGAAACGCGCCTGGTAGCGGTCATAGGCCGCGCGGTCGGTCATCCTCAATTGTGCAATCGCATAGACGGTCATTTCCAAAACTCCTCTCGCCGCCGCACCGCGTCGCAATCGCCGGCTTCGTTCATTCATGGCGCGTTCACGTTGCTGTCCGCAATTTAACCTCGGGAGCGACTGCAATTGAACAGCGATGACGCGGGCCGGGAGCTAGCATCGCAACTCCGCGGTTCGGATTCAGGGAGGAATTCCATGCTGAGGAGTTTGGGTTTCAGGATCGGTCCGATGCGTCTGCTCGGGATTGCGGCGGCGACGCTGATGCTGTCGGCCGGAACCGCGCAGCGCGCCGAAGCGCTGACCTTGATCAATCCGGCAACGTCACCTGCGACCAAGGCGGCGACAGACGACTTGGTCACACAGGTTCGCCACGGTGGCGGTGGACATCGCGGCGGCGGACATTTTCACGGCGGCGGTTTCCGCGGCGGTGGTTTCCATGGCGCTCATATCGGCGGCTTCCGCGCCGCGCCGGCCTTCCATCGCGGCGGCTATCGTTACGGCGGATTTCGCCATTACGGCGGCCATCGTCACCACGGGTTCTATCGCCCGTATTACGGCCATCGCCACTTCCACCGCCGCTACTATTACGGCGGCTACTATCCCTATTACCACCATCCGCGCCGCTGCCGGATCATCTGGACCTATTACGGGCCGCGCCGTATCTGCCGCTGGCACTATCCCTATCGGTACTATTGGTGATGTGATTGAGCTGCTAGCTCTGCGCGTCATGGCCGGGCTTGTCCCCGGCCATCCACGTTCCTGGAGCGCAACAAATCGTGGATGCCCGGGACAAGCCCGGGCATGACGAATACGGCTAGAGCCAGTCCTTCAGCTTCCACGACGAAGCTTTCCACTGCATCAGAGTGTCCAGCTTCCACTGCTTGAACATCGCCGGCGGCCAGCGGCTCAGTCTCGATGTCTCTTCGACCTCGGGCTTGGCGACGATGCGCAAGGGCACCGCGCGGCGGCGGTGCTGACGCGTGGCCTCACTGATCAGGTCGACATATTCCGGCTTGTTGGCCATGGCGCGTCCTCGCGAAATCCTCGCGAGGACGAGAGTGTCAGGCGATCGATTAACGGCGGTTTGCCGCGATCGCTACAATTGCAGGAACAGGCTTAGCGCCAGTCCCTGATATCGACGAAATGACCGGCGATCGCCGCCGCCGCCGCCATCGCCGGCGAGACGAGGTGCGTGCGGCCCTTGAAACCCTGGCGGCCCTCGAAGTTGCGGTTCGAGGTCGAGGCGCAGCGCTCTTCCGGGGCCAGCTTGTCCGGGTTCATGGCGAGGCACATCGAGCAGCCCGGCTCGCGCCATTCGAAGCCGGCCTTGATGAAGATCTTGTCCAGACCCTCGGCTTCGGCCTGCTCCTTCACG
This sequence comes from Bradyrhizobium dasycarpum, assembly GCF_042019905.1. Taxonomy (NCBI): domain Bacteria; kingdom Pseudomonadati; phylum Pseudomonadota; class Alphaproteobacteria; order Hyphomicrobiales; family Nitrobacteraceae; genus Bradyrhizobium; species Bradyrhizobium dasycarpum. The sequence continues at coordinate 4,796,960 of NZ_CP169574.1, read as the reverse complement.
AGGCCGGAGCCCGGCACGACCATGGCGTTGACATGCCCGGAGACGTGCTTGCCTTCCGCGATCTTGGCGGCAGCGCGCAGATCCTCGATGCGGCCATTGGTGCAGGAGCCGATGAAGATGCGGTCGACCTTGATGTCGGTAATCTTCGTTCCCGCGGTGAGGCCCATGTATTTCAGCGCGCGATGCTTGGAGAGACGCTTGGCCTCGTCCGCGATCTTGTCGGGGTCCGGCACGATGCCGGTCACGGAGACGACGTCCTCGGGGCTCGTGCCCCAGGTCACGATCGGGGGCAGCTTGGCGGCGTCGAGGCGCAGCTCGTTGTCGAAATGCGCGCCGTCGTCGGAGCGCAGTTTCTCCCAATAGCGCATGGCCGCATCCCAGTCCGCGCCCTTCGGGGCCTTCGGGCGGCCGCGCAGGAAGTCGAACGCCTTCTGGTCGGGCGCGACGAGACCGGCGCGGGCGCCGCCTTCGATCGACATGTTGCAGACCGTCATGCGGCCTTCCATGCTGAGCGCACTGATCGCATCGCCCGCGTATTCCAGCACGTAGCCGGTGCCGCCCGCGGTGCCGATCTCGCCGATGATGGCCAGGATGATGTCCTTGCCCGTGACGCCGTCCGGCAACTTGCCGTCGACGGTGACGCGCATGTTCTTCGCCTTCTTCTGGATCAGCGTCTGCGTCGCCAGCACGTGCTCGACCTCGGAGGTGCCGATGCCGTGCGCGAGCGCGCCGAACGCGCCATGCGTCGAGGTGTGGCTGTCGCCGCAGACGATGGTGGTGCCGGGCAGGGTGAAGCCCTGCTCGGGGCCGATGACGTGGACGACGCCCTGGCGCTTGTCGAACTCGTTGTAATATTCGATGCCGAATTCCTTGGCGTTCTCGGCCAGCGCCTTGATCTGCTCGATGCTTTCAGGATCGGGATTCGGCTTGGTGCGATCGGTGGTCGGCACGTTGTGGTCGACGACGGCGAGCGTCTTCTCCGGCGCGTGAACCTTGCGTCCCGTAGCGCGCAGGCCCTCGAACGCCTGGGGCGAGGTCACCTCGTGCACCAGGTGGCGGTCGATGTAGAGCAGGCAGGTGCCGTCCTCGGCTTCGTGCACCAGGTGGTCGTTCCAGATCTTGTCGTACAATGTGGTTGGCTTGGACATGAGCGTCAGCTCCGAAGAATGTTGGTAGCGGATGTGCGCGAGTGCGCGCGGGCAACAGGGCAGTCTTCAGCGCAGCCTTTAAGCTGCGGGACTAAGCTCTGACGTTGCCGAGGTCGCGAAGCGTCCGAAGAACCGCCCAGGCAGCCGCGAGCGATCGTCGATGACGATGCGCTTGACGGGGGCGAAGCTGGTCGGATCTGGAAACATTCTAGAAGCTATATAGCACGCGGCAGTAAAAGCGCGAGTGCCTAGCGGCACCGTCATTGCGAGGAGCCCTTGCGACGACGCAATCCAGAATCCCTCCGAGGCAAGATTCTGAATTGCTTCGCGGAGCCTGTCATCGGGCCGCGCTTTGCGCGGACCCGGTCGCTCGCAATGACGAGGTCGGGGGAGGGATATCCGGCCAAACAAAAAGCGCGGAGCCGAGCCCCGCGCTTTCGAAACTCGCATGGAGCAGCGAGGCTTACTCGTTGACGGCAGCCTTGGCGTGCTCGGTCTTCTCGACGATGCGGGCCGACTTGCCGCGCAGGTTGCGGAGGTAATAGAGCTTGGCGCGACGCACCTTGCCGCGGCGCACCACCTTGATCGAGTCGATCATCGGCGACATCACCGGGAACACGCGCTCCACGCCCTCGCCGTAGGAGATCTTGCGCACGGTGAAGCTCTCGTTGAGGCCACCGCCGGAACGGCCGATGCAGACGCCTTCATAGGCCTGCACGCGGGTGCGGTCGCCTTCGACGACCTTGACGTTGACGATCACGGTGTCGCCGGGACCGAATTCCGGAATGTCCTTGCCGGCGGACAGCTTGTCGAATTGCTCTTGCTCGAGCTGCTTGATCAGGTTCATGGGTAAATCTCCATCGGCGCGCCCAGCCCTGGAAACGGGGGGCTGCGCAAAATTCGTCTATCCAGCCATTGCGGATTTGGCCGCTCCTATAAGGCAAGCCGGAGCGTTTGTCACCCGTCTGTCTTGGTTTTTGGCGTTTTTTGGCGCCCGGCCCGATCGCCGGCTTGGGCGGGATCCGGGCCCATAAATCCGGCCGCCGGGCCTCGGTGAGCGCCTCCGATTGCGCCCGCCGCCAGGCCGCCACCTTGGCGTGGTCGCCGGAGGTCAGCACCTCCGGGATCGGAGCCCCCTCGAACAGCTGCGGGCGGGTGTATTGCGGGTATTCCAGAAGGCCCTCGGAGAAGCTTTCCTCGGTTCCCGAGGCCTCCTTGCCCATCACCCCCGGCAGCAGCCGGACGCAAGCGTCGATCAGGGCCAAGGCGGCGATTTCGCCCCCGGACAGCACGTAATCGCCGATCGAGACCTCCTCGAGCCCCCGCTTGTCGATCACCCGCTGGTCCACCCCCTCGAAGCGCCCGCAGACGATCAGGGGGCCGGGCCCGCAGGCGAGCTCCTGGACACGGGCCTGGGTCAATGGCCGACCGCGCGGACTCATCAGCAGGCGTGGCCGTTCGGGTCCTGTCTCCGCCGCATCGATGGCCGCCGCCAGAACGTCCGCCCGCAGCACCATGCCCGGGCCGCCGCCGGCCGGGGTGTCGTCGACGCTGCGGTGGCGGTCGGTGGCGGAGGCCCTGATGTCCCGCGCCTCGAGCTGCCAGATCCCGGACGCCAGCGCCCGCCCGGCGAGGCTCACGCCCAGCGGCCCCGGAAACATCTCCGGAAACAGCGTCAGCACCGTCGCGCGCCAGGGGGAGGGATTGGTCATCGGATCCAAATGCCTTGGGGTGCGCGAAGCGCGAGCCCGGGGCCCATAACCACCGCACTTCATCTTGCGATGATCGGAACTTTCAGCTTAGCCAAAAACCACGGCCTGTGGTTATGGATCCTCGCGTTCGCGGCGACGACTCGCGGAGGGATCGTTGTCCTTGTCCTCACCCTCGATCTCCGCAGGCAGCGCGATCACCACGCGGCGGCCGGCAAGATCGACCTCCGGCACCACCGCGTTCGAGAACGGCAACAGCATCGTCGGGCCCTTCGGTGGCGCGATCTCGATGATGTCGCCGGCGCCGAAATTGTGGATCGCGAGCACGCGGCCGAGCGCATCGCCGTCCGTCGTGACGGCGGCGAGCCCGATCAGATCGGTGTGGTAATATTCGTCCTCGTCCGTCGCGGGCAGCTTGTCGCGCGCGACGTAGAGCTCGATGCCGTTGAGGCGCTCGGCCTCATCGCGGGTCGTGACGCCCTTGAACGTCGCGACCAGATGGTCCTTCGCCTCACGCGCCTGCGCGATTTCGAACTGGCGCTTGCCGTCCTTGGACAGCAGCGGACCGTAGCGCTTCACGGCGAAAGGATCTTCGGTGAAGGTCCACAACTTGACCGCACCGCGCACTCCATGCGCGGCGCCGATCCGCGCGACGCAGATCAGCGCCGACATGATCCGGCCTTAACCCTTGGCGGCGGCTTCGGCCTGCGCCTTGCGCTCCTTGCGCGGCACGGCCTTTTCGGGGTTGTTGCGCGCTTCGCGCTTCTTGACGCCGGCAGCGTCGAGGAAACGCGCCACGCGGTCCGACGGCTGCGCGCCCTTGGCGAGCCAAGCCTTCACCTTGTCCATGTCGAGCTTGAGACGGGTCTCGTTGTCCTTCGGCAGCAGCGGGTTGAAATAGCCGAGCCGCTCGATGAAACGGCCATCGCGCGGAAAGCGCGAATCGGCGACGACGACGTGATAGACGGGACGCTTCTTGGTGCCTGCGCGGGCGAGGCGGATAACGACGGACATTCAGTTCTCCTTCAAAGTACGTTTTGTTCGGTTGATTGGCATTTTCGCGTCGCGCGAGACCGGTGCGATCCCGTGCGACGAATTCCTCATTTCTTCTTGCCGGGAAAACCGCCGAGCCCTGGAAGGGTCGGCTTGCCGCTGAGGCCCGTGAGCCCCGGCAGATTCGGCAGGCCCGAGCGAAGACCGGGCGGCAGATCCTTCGGCAGGCTCGGCAGGCCCTGGCCGCCGCCGCTCTGCATCTTCTCCTGCATGGCCTTCATCTCTTCCGGAGACGGCATCTTCATGCCGCCGCCAAAGCCCATCGCCTGCGCGATGCCGGCGAGCAGGGCCGCGCTTGCCCGAGCCCATGGCCTTCATCACGTCGGCCATGTTCCGGTGCATTTTCAGCAGCTTGTTGACCTGCTCGACGCTCTGGCCGCTGCCGGCGGCGATGCGCTTCTTGCGGCTGGCCTTGAGCAGGTCGGGATGACGGCGCTCGTCGCGGGTCATGGAATCGATGATCGCGACCTGGCGCTTCCAGGATCTTGTCGTCGATGCCGGCGGCCGCGATCTGGTTCTTCATCTTGGAGATGCCGGGCATCATGCCCATCAGGCCGCTGATGCCGCCCATGCTCGACATCTGCAGCAGCTGCTCGCGCATGTCGTTGAGGTCGAACTGACCCTTGCGCATGCGCTCGGCGGTGCGCGCGGCCTTCTCGGCGTCGATGTTGGCGGCGGCGCGCTCGACCAGCGAGACCACGTCGCCCATGCCGAGGATGCGGCCGGCGATACGATCGGGGTGGAAATCTTCCAGCGCATCGGTCTTTTCGCCGGTGCCGAGCAGCTTGATCGGCTTGCCGGTGACCGCGCGCATCGACAGCGCGGCGCCGCCGCGGCCGTCGCCGTCCACGCGTGTCAACACGATGCCGGTGAGGCCGACGCGCTGGTCGAACGCGCGCGCGAGATTCACGGCGTCCTGGCCGGTGAGGCTGTCCGCGACCAGCAGCACTTCGTGCGGGTTCGCCGCGGCTTTGATCGCAGCCGCCTCCGCCATCATGTCTTCGTCGAGCGTGGTGCGGCCGGCGGTGTCGAGCAGCACGACGTCGTAGCCACCGAGCTTGCCGGCTTCCAGCGCGCGTTTTGCAATTTGCGGCGGCTGCTGGCCGGCCACGATTGGCAAAGTGGGAATGTCGAGGTCACGGCCGAGCACGGCGAGCTGCTCCATCGCCGCGGGACGATAAACGTCGAGCGAGGCCATCAGCACCTTGCGCTTGTCGCGCTGGACCAGGCGGCGGGCGAGCTTTGCGGTGGTGGTCGTCTTACCGGAGCCTTGCAGTCCGACCATCATGATCGGCACCGGCGGCACGGAATTGACGTCGATGGTCTGGCCTTCGCTGCCCAGCGTATTGACCAGCTCGTCATGGACGATCTTGACCACCATCTGGCCGGGGGTCACCGACTTGACGACGGTGGCGCCGATCGCCTGCTCGCGGACGCGCTCGGTGAAGCTGCGGACCACCTCGAGCGCGACGTCAGCCTCCAGCAGCGCGCGGCGCACCTCGCGCATCGCGGCGTCGACGTCCTTTTCGGTCAGCGCACCGCGCCCCGTCAGACGATCGAGAATTCCGCCAAGCCGTTCCGACAGATTGTCGAACAATGAAGTTGTCCTTTGTCCTGCTCGCGCAGGGTTGCCGCGTTCACCGCTGTCATGCCCCGCCTTCGCGGGGATGACCGCTTCCTTGGCTAAACGATCTTCCAAACACCTTTGCGCCCGAGGGCGCACAGCGCTGTCGGGCGTTGACCTCCGGCCCCGAGGGCCGGTCGGCGGGTCGAAAAGAAAGCCTTTCCGAGAAAGTGGCGGGGTTAAACGCCGCTCCCGCCCAAAAGTCAAGGAAAGTTAGGGTGCCGGGGCGGCGTTGCCAGGGCAAGATCCTGAAAAGAGGGCCTTTTCGGCTGCCGGTTCCTTTTCGCCGGGATCCGCCCATATAGAACTGATGACCTGCCTCCGTTACCACCGCTGAAACCCCCGTGCCGATCACCCGCCGCCGCCTGTTCGGACTGCTTGCCGGGGCCGGCGCCCTGGTCGGTGCTCCCTCGCTCTGGATGTCCCGTATGAAGACCTATGACGGCCCGGTCTCCGATCATTTCGACGGCCTCACCTTTTTCGATCCGGACGGAGCGCCGCCGAAATCGCTGCGCGAGGTGCTGCGCTGGCAGTTGGGCGGCAAGCGGCAGCGCGCGACCTGGCCGGATTGGGCCCCCAGCCCGCACGCCGACACCCCGCCGGAGCGGGTCGACGGCGACAAGGTACGGCTCTCCTTCGTCGGCCACGCCAGCTGGCTGATCCAGGCCGGCGGCCTCAACATCCTGGTCGATCCGGTCTGGTCGATGCGGGTCTCGCCGGTCGCCTTCGCCGGCCCGAAGCGGCACAACGATCCCGGCATCGCCTTTGAGAAGTTGCCGAAGATCGACGTCGTGCTGGTCTCGCATGGCCACTACGATCATCTCGACATCGCGACGCTGTCGCGGCTCACCAAGAATTTTTTGCCCCGCGCGTGGTCACCCCGCTCGGCAACGACGTCACGATGCGCAGCTGGGATCCCAGCATCAAGGTCGAGGCGTTCGACTGGCATGACCGCGTCGAGCTTGGCAGCGGCATCGCCGTGCATCTGGTGCCGACCCGGCACTGGACGGCGCGCGGCATGTTCGATCGCAACAAGGCGCTGTGGGCGAGTTTCGTCATGGAGACGCCGGCCGGGAAGATCTACGTCGTCTGCGATTCCGGCTATGGCGATGGCCGGCATTTTCGCCGCGTCGCCGAGAGGCACGGCAAGCTGCGCCTCGCCATCCTTCCCATCGGCGCCTACGAGCCGCGCTGGTTCATGCGCGACCAGCACATGAACCCGGAGGACGCGGTGAAGGCGCTGGCCGATTGCGGCGCCGAGGCCGCGCTCGGGCATCACCACGGCACGTTCCAGCTGACGGACGAAGCGATCGACGCGCCGGCGAAGGCGCTGGTCGAGGCTCTCGATGCCGCGAAGATCCCGCAGGAGCGGTTCGTGGCGATGCAGCCGGGGCAGGTGGTGGAGATTTAGGGCGTGTATCCATAAAGCCGGCGGCGTGATGCGACGAGTTCGTGCGGCTCTGCGCCGTTGAACCCGAAAGCCCATGACGCAACAAAACACCATGGATTTCTTCGGTCGGAAGACCTTGATTGATCGATGGATGGAGCCGGCCTGTGGGATTTTTGCTGAGAATTGTGCTTGCAACCGCTCTCGTGAACCTTGCTCCTGCCGTTGCCCAGGCGAAGAACGCCGTCGCTTCTCCTGCCTTGCAGAAGGAATTCGATGGCTTCATCGAGAAGTTTCGCGCGGCGCTAAAGGCAGACGATTCCGCCGCGGTCGCCGCTATGACACGATTGCCGTTCATGAACGACAACTCCATTCGCGACGCCGCACAATTTGGCGCCAAGATCTATCGGACCTCGTTCACGGCGAAAAATCGCGCGTGTCTCCAGCGCGGCAAGGGCGTCTACGATCGCGATGACTACAAGAATGAAAGTTATTTCGTCTTCTGCGGCGAGCTCATCTTCGTCTTTACCAAGACGCCGACGGGATTCCCTTTTTACTGATATCAGCCCGAATGATTGATCAGGCAACGACGCTATCCACTGCTGCCGGAAGATATGATCGGCCGCCTCGCCCAGCGACACACCGACTACAGCAAGCTGGGCGATGGGCCTCTCATGAACGGAGCTACTGCACCTGCTTGATCGCCCAGCTCACATTCACCGTCACCGACAGCGTCTCCTCACCCGGCGCGACCGCCGCAGGCGCCGCCATTGGTGCTGTCGCCATCCGCGCCTTGAACAGCGGCACCGGAGCGCCGCCCTCGGACACGCTCAGCGGGGCGCCGAGCGTCACGCCCGTTGCCTTGGCGTAGATCTCGGCCTTGCGGCGGGCGTCAGCGACGGCCTGCTCACGGGCGTCGTCGAGCAGCTTTGAGGCCTGCGTCACCTCGAACGAGATGTTGCCGATGTCGTTGGCGCCGGCGCCGACCAGCGTGTCGATGATGGCCGCGACCTTGGTGACGTCGCGGATCTTGACGGTGACGCGGTTGCTGGCGCGGAAGCCGACCACCGGGGATGCGCCGGTGGATCTGTTCTGGCCGTATTGCGGCTGCAGCGACAGGCGCGAGGTCTGGTAATCCTTCTCGGCGATGCCGGCGCCCTTCAGCGCCAGCAGCACCTTGCCCATCGCGGCGTTGTTGGCGTCGGAGGCTTCCTTCGCGGTCTTGGCGTCGTTGGCGACGCCGGCGTCGATCTGCGCGAGATCCGGCGCCACGGAGATATTGGCTTCGCCGCTCACCGAAATGGCGGACGGAAAATCATCGGCGAGCGCAGGCGTTGCCGGCAGCGCGGCGGCAACAACGGCGGCAAGGGACGCGGCAAGGACGGCAGGGTTCTTCATGATTCTCATTTCAGCGGCACGAAAACGTTGATCACCAGCTTGTCTTCAACGGTCTTCAGGGGGTCGGTGAGGTATTCCTCGATGAAGGTGTCCTTGGCTTCCAGCCTCTTGTCGTCGAGGTGATTGGTGATCGCCTCATAGGTGTTGTCCATGTTGTCGTAGGAGCCGCGATGGACGAATTTCAGCACCTTGCCCTCCGGCGATTTGCCGATGCTCATGTCCTTGGGCAAGTTCTTGGGGTCCTGCTCGATCGGGATCTCGGCCAGGAAGGTGAAGCCGGTGTCGTCGGTCGAGGTGTAGACGACCATCGCATTGCCGGCCGCCTTGATACCCTGCTTGTCCAGCAGCGTGGTCAGCGCCTTGAAAGCGTCGATCAGCGTGTCGAAGGCCGAGTCCCAGTTCGCGGTGCCCTTGACCATCACGACCTTCCTGGCCTCGAAGCGTGGTCTCCAGACCGAACGGATCGGCGGTCTGAACCGGGGCGGGGGTTGCAGCGGCCGCCGGGGGCGGGGCCGTTGGGCTGGCCGAGGGTGAGGCGCTGGCGGCGGGCGAGGGCGTCGCCGCAGGTGCCGGCGAAGCGCTGGCTGCGGGCGACGGCGCTGCCGCAGGTGCGGGCGATGCGCTCGCGGCCGGGGAGGGGGTCGCCAACGGGGCCGGCGAGGGACTTGCGGAGGCGGCCGGTGTCGGGCTTGACGTTGCGGGGCTTGGGGTTTGCGCCAGAACCTCAGGCAGGCCAAGCGACAAGGCCGCTGCCGGGATCAGCGCGGCCAGAGCAAGACGACGAAACCCGATCATTTCATTCTCCCCAAGGACTTCACCACCAAGACCTTCAACACCAAGGCCTTAATCACCAAGACCTTGCCTACCAAGGCCTTGCCCACCAAGGCCTCATCCGGCTCGAGCCCGGCCCCGCATCCCGGCTCGCGGCGAGCCGCGCCGTTCTAACACGCGGGTGCGGAATTCGTCCCATGACAGATGCGTCATGCCGCCGACCGCAAATCACTGGCCAAGCCGGCAAGGATCGCCATATAAGACGGGCGAAATTCGGGAATTTTCATGAGCGCGCTGGCCAACCACGCATTTGCCAAGATGAACGGCATCGGCAACGAGATCGTCGTTGTCGACATGCGCGATTCCGCTGGCCGGGTGACGCCGGACGACGCCCGCGCGGTGGCGTCCGCGAATGGCGGCGTGGCTTACGACCAGCTCATGGTGCTGCAGAAGCCGCGGCTGGGCGGCACCGAGGCCTTCATCAGCATCTACAACAATGACGGCTCGACCGCCGGCGCCTGTGGCAACGGCATGCGTTGCGTGGTCCGTCGCATCTTCGAGAAGACCGGGCAGACCAGTGCGACGTTCGAGACCGCTGCAGGCCTGCTCAACGCCTGGCAGGGTCCGTCGCCCGATCTCTACACCGTGGACATGGGTGCGCCGAAGTTCGGCTGGCAGGACATTCCGCTGGCGGAAGAGTTCCGCGACACCCGCTACATCGAATTGCAGATCGGGCCGATCGACAATCCGATCCTGCATTCGCCCTCCGTGGTCAGCATGGGCAATCCGCACGCGATCTTCTGGGTCGACGACGTCGACGGCTACGATCTCGAGCGTTTCGGCCCGCTGCTGGAAAACCATCCGATCTTTCCGGAGCGCGCCAACATCACGCTCGCCCATATCGTCGATGACAAGCACATCACGATTCGCACCTGGGAGCGCGGTGCCGGCCTGACCAAGGCCTGCGGCTCGGCGGCCTGTGCCACCGCGGTCGCCGCGGCGCGGCTGAAGCGCGCCGAGCGCAAGGTCGAGATCACGCTGCCCGGCGGCAAGCTCGGCATCGAATGGCGCGAGCGCGACGACCACGTGCTGATGACGGGCCCCGCGACCTTCGAATATGAGGGCAGGTTCGATCCGGCGCTGTTCGCGCCGGTCGCCTGATGGCCGTCGACATCGTCACCTTCGGCTGCCGCCTCAACGCCTTCGAGGCCGAGGTGATGCGCCGCGAAGCCGAAGCTGCCGGGCTCGAGGACACCATCGTCATCAACAGTTGCGCGGTCACCAACGAGGCGGTGGCGCAGGCGCGGCAATCGATCCGCAAATTGAAGCGCGAACGGCCCGGTGCGCGCATCGTCGTGACCGGCTGCGCGGCACAGACGCAAGCGGCGATGTTCGCCGACATGGCCGAGGTCGACCGCGTCCTCGGCAATGACGACAAGATGCGCGCGTCTGCGTGGCAGGAGACGCGCAGCGCTCTAGACCTCGGCGCCTGCGAGAAGATTGCCGTCAGCGACATCATGGCTGTCAGGGAGATGGCGCCGCACCTCGTCGACGGCTATGCGAGCGGCCTGCCGCGCGTGTTCGTGCAGGTGCAGAACGGCTGCGACCATCGCTGCACCTTCTGCATCATCCCCTACGGCCGCGGCAATTCGCGCTCGGTGCCGATGGGCGCGGTGGTCGAGCAGGTCCGGACGCTAGCCATGCGCGGCCATGCCGAGATCGTGCTGACCGGCGTCGATCTCACCAGCTACGGCACCGACCTGCCGGGCGCGCCGAAGCTCGGCCTGCTGACCAAGCAGATCCTGCGGCACGTGCCGGAGCTGAAGCGCCTGCGCATCTCCTCGATCGATTCGATCGAGGCGGATTCCGATCTGCTCGATGCCATCGCCGATGACGCGCGGCTGATGCCGCATCTGCACCTGTCGCTGCAATCCGGCGACGACATGATCCTGAAGCGCATGAAGCGGCGGCATTCGCGGCAGGACGCGATCGCGTTCTGCGACCAGGTCCGCCGCCTGCGCCCCGACATCGTGTTCGGCGCCGACATCATCGCGGGCTTCCCGACCGAGACGGACGAGATGTTCTCGCGTTCGCTCGACCTCGTCGAGGAGTGCGGGCTGACGTTCCTGCACGTCTTCCCCTATTCGCCCCGCCCGGGCACGCCGGCCGCAAGGATGCCGCAGGTGGCGGGCGGTGCGATCAAGCAACGTGCGCAGCGGCTGCGCGCGGCGGGCGGGGCGGCGCTGCGCAAGCGGCTGCAAGCGGAGATCGGCGCGACGCGCGAGGTGCTGATCGAGAGCGAGGAGCAGGGCCGCACCGAGCATTATCTGCCGGTGGCGATTGCGGGCGAGCACGTTGGAAGCGTCGTGCCGCGTGTGATTGCCGGCAGCGATGGTGAGCGGCTCACCACATACTAAGTGTCGTCCCTGGGTACGCAGGGACGACGCCGAGGGTGTGGATACGCCTTGCCCTGGAATGCGAGCCGCTACGACGCCCGCACCTGCCAGAACCTCAGCGTCCGCTTGGCATTCTCCGGCGTCATCCGCACGTAGTGCGCCTGCGCTCGCGCGAGGTCCGCGGGCTTCATCGCGCCGCTGGCAAAGCGGCTTTCGAGCACGGCGATGGCGGTTTCCCAGCTGAGCTGCGCGGCCTTGCACGGCACCAGGAGGCCGTCGTCGCGCAGGCTCTGCATCAGCGGACGGATCACCTCGACGGTCGATCCGGACAGGGCAGCCAGGGCGGCGGCGGTCTCCTCGTAACGCCGCTGCCTGGCGAAGCCGAGCAGCGTCGCCTCGTTGAGCTGGCCGGTGGCCTTGAGGCCGGCGATGGCGCGCTTGGCCCCTTCGAAATCGCGAACACCCGACATTTCGCGCTCGACGCCGACGGCGATGGCCGCGATTGCGCTCTGGATCTCCTCGAACAGATGCGGCGGTGCGCGCGACAACAGGCTGGCGCGCACGGCATCGGTGGCCGAGCGCAGCAATCGGCGGCGGAGCTCCGAGGGCAGGTCGACGCGGATGCCGACGCTGACGGCGAGCTCGGGGTCCGCCTCGGCCTGGGTGACCATGACGGCGAAGCCGTTGCCGGAAACGCGCGCGCCGGGATTGGCGGCGAGCTTGCGGCTGACACTGGGATAGCGGCGCGCCAGCAGCGCGTCGGTGACGATTTCCTTCAGCCACCAGCGGCCGGCGATCGCGAGCAGATGCGGCTCGCTTTTGCTTGTTGCGATCTTCACCAGCTCGCCGTCGTCGAGGCGCGCGGATTCCTGCAGCACGGGACCGGCGATGCGGATCTCGTCGTTGCTGGCGAGGCGGCGGATCACGGAGGGCGGCGCCTGCGCGACCGGCGCCAGCTGCGCGCTGATCTCCGCGAGCGCGATGCGTGCGCCCATGTCGGCGAGCGCGCGCAGCTCGATGGTGCCGATCAGGCGATCGAGCACGTCGTCGAACAGCGCGATCTGCTCGTCGTCGAAACTGCCGGCGGAGGTGAGGAACAGATCGGTGACCCGGCGGGCCGTTGCCAGGCCCTTCTCCGGCGAGCCGGCGCGAATCGCGGATTCGACCTCGTCGATGATCGATAGCCCGGCCGTGGACATGACGTGTTGCTCGTCCTGAGCGAATTGACGGAAGCTTGTTCTAAGCAACCGCGATCATGAGGGACGAGGACTGAAGGTTTCGTAAACCATGGCTCCATGACCCTCATCCTGAGGAGCCCGCGAAGCGGGCGTCCCGAAGGAGACGGCGCTGACGCGCCTCCTCACCATGAGGGTCCGAGTTTACTCCCCGTTCCAGCCGCAAGCCCTCAGCTTCTCATGCATATGCGGCGGGGCCGGCGCCACGACGCGGACCGGCTCCTTGTTCCGGGAGATCGGCACCACGATCTCGCGGGAATGCAGGTGCAGCTTCGGCTCGCCGAAGCGCGGGCCGTTGCCGTAAATGTTATCGCCGAAGATCGGCCAGCCGGTGGCCGACGAATGCACCCGCAATTGATGGGTGCGTCCCGTCACCGGTTCCATGGCGAGCCAGGTGAAGCCGTCGCCGCGGCCCATCACCTTCCAATTCGTGACGGCCTTCTGGCCTTCCGGATCGGGCTTCTGCCACCAGCCGCGCTCGGCATTGAGTCGTCCCAGCGGCATGTCGATGGTGCCTTCGTCTTCGGCGGGGCCGCCCTCGACCACGGTCCAGTAGGTCTTGCCGATCTTGCCGTGCTTGAACAACAGGCCGAGCGAGGCAGTCGCCTTGCGGTGGCGGCCGAGCACGAGGCAGCCGGAGGTGTCCTTGTCCAGCCGGTGGGCCAGCACCGGCGGCCGCGGCAGGCCGAAGCGCAGCGCGTCGAAGGAATCCTCGAGGTTCGGCCCGCCCTTGGGGCCGCGATGCACGGGAAGGCCGGCCGGTTTGTTGATGACAAGCATCAGCCCGTCGCGATGGAGCACGCGCGACAAAATCTCCTCGGCGGTCAATTCGGGAACATCGAGCAATTGCAAGACTTTCGTTTGGAAGCGGGAACGGCTAACACGCCTCCATGAACGATACCACGTCAGATCCCCCCAAGCTGAGCTGGTGGCGCCGCCTGTCCAACGGGCTGAAGCGCACCTCGTCCTCGCTCGGGACCGCGGTCGCCGACCTCGTCACCAAGCGCAAGCTCGACCGCGCCATGCTCGACGACATCGAGGACGTGCTGCTGCGCGCCGATCTCGGCACCTCCGTCGCAGTGCGCATTGCGGATGCGGTCGGCACCGGCCGCTACGACAAGGCGATCTCGGCGGACGAGGTCAAGGACGTCGTCGCCACCGAGGTCGAGAAGGTGCTGGCGCCGGTGGCAAAGCCGCTTGAGATCGATGCGGCCAAGAAGCCGTTCGTCATTCTCGTGGTCGGCGTCAACGGCTCCGGCAAGACCACCACGATCGGCAAGCTCTCGCAAAAATTCGCCTCCGAAGGCCGCAAGGTGATGCTGGCCGCCGGCGACACCTTTCGCGCAGCAGCCATCGAGCAGCTCAAGGTCTGGGGCGAGCGGACCAGGACGCCCGTCATCGCGGGCGCGCAAGGCTCGGATTCCGCAAGCCTTGCCTTCAACGCGCTCACCGCGGCCAGGGAGCAGAGCATCGACGTGCTGCTGATCGACACCGCCGGGCGTCTGCAGAACAAGGCCGAGCTGATGAACGAGCTCGAAAAGGTCGTGCGCGTCATCCGCAAGGTGGATGACACTGCGCCGCATGCGGTGCTGCTGGTGCTGGACGCCACCGTCGGCCAGAATGCGCTGTCGCAGGTCGAGGCCTTCCATCGCACCGCGGGGGTCACCGGCCTCGTGATGACCAAGCTCGACGGCACCGCGCGCGGCGGCATCCTGGTGGCGCTCGCCGAGAAGTTCAAGCTGCCGGTGCATTTCATCGGCGTCGGCGAAGGCGTCGACGATCTCGCGCCGTTCACCGCGCGCGATTTCGCCCGCGCCATCGCCGGAATCGAATAGCGTCATCCTTCGAGACGCCGCTTGCGCGGCTCCTCAGGATGAGGTCGTGCCACACATGAGATCCTCATCCTGAGGATGACCGCGAAGCGGTCGTCTCGAAGGATGGGAGAGACGGAAGAGAGAATGGACAAGACCCAGCCGCATCCGCTGTTCAAGCTGGCGACCGAGCTCGGTCCGCTGCTGGTGTTCTTCTTCGTCAACGCGAAGTTCAACCTGTTCGCCGCGACCGGGGCCTTCATGGTGGCGATCGCAATCGCGATGGTCGCGTCCTACGTGGTGACGCGCCACATCCCGATCATGGCGATCGTGACGGGCGTGATCGTGCTGGTGTTCGGCACGCTCACCCTGGTGCTGCACGACGAGACCTTCATCAAGCTCAAGCCGACCATCATCTACGGCTTGTTCGCGGCGATCCTCGGCGGCGGACTGTTGTTCGGCCGCTCCTTCATCGCCGTGATGTTCGACCAGGTGTTCAACCTGACGCCGCAGGGCTGGCGCATCCTTACGCTGCGCTGGGCGCTGTTCTTCGCAGGCATGGCGGTGCTGAACGAGATCATCTGGCGCACGCAGAGCACGGACTTCTGGGTGAACTTCAAGGTGTTCGGCGTGACGCCCATCACGATGATCTTCGCCATCGCCCAGATGCCGCTGACCAAGCGCTACCACCTCGAGCCGGTGTCGCTGGAGAGGAGCGAGGCCGAGGCCGGGGACATCAGCAAGGGGTGAGGGTCTCGTGTCCCGGACGCGCAAAGCGCGAGCCGGGACCCAGTCTCTTTCCGGGCGCGACGTCGTGGTGACATGGGCCCCGGCTCTGCAGCGCATCGATGAAGGATCGCTGCGTTCCGTCCGGGGCACGAGATGCCCTACGAGCCCGCGTTCAACGCCTTCTCCATCTGCGGCATCAGCACCGTCCGCAGATTGTCCGGCGTGATCGGGCCGACCAGCTTGTAGACGATGGTGCCCTCGCGGCCGACGACGAATGTCTCCGGCACGCCGTAGACGCCCCATTCGATCGAGGCGCGACCGTTGGCGTCGACGCCGACGCGGCTGAACGGGTTGCCGTAGCGTCCCAGGAAGCGCCGCGCATTGTCGGCGGCGTCCTTGTAATTGATGCCGACCAGCTGGAAGCGCTTGTCCTTTGCCAGCTCGGTGAGCAGCGGCGCCTCGTCGTGGCACGGCACGCACCAGGACGCCCAGACGTTGACGAGGCTGACCTTGCCCTTGAACGCGGCGGGATCGAGGCCCGGCACCTGCGCGCCGTTGTCCTGCAACCCCGCGAGCTCAGGCAAAATGGTCGGCGGCGCCGGACGGCCGATCAGCGCCGAAGGAATCCGTGAGATATCGCCGCTGCCGAGCCGGAACCAGAACAGCAGCGCAAGCCCGATGAAGGCGATCAGCGGCAACACCATCAGGAAGGTGCGGCGCTGCGGCGCCGCGGAGGCGGGTTGATCGCTCATCGCTGGTCCGTCGCGCTGCGGCCGGACCGGCGCGTGATGCCGCGCTCCTCCAGCTCGCGCAGGCGCTGGGTCTGATTGCGATAGTCGAGCGCGATCCAGCCGATCAGGATCGCGACCACGAGCGCCGCCGCCGCATAGGACGTCACGATGAAGGATGCATAGGGACCGAGCGACATGATCATGCGGCCCCGACTTCGTTCGCATTTTGCCCGCGCGAGCCGGCGCCCATCTCGCTGGAGAACGCGACGCGGCTCGCCTGCATCATCTGCAGGGAGCGGACCCGGCGGCGCAGGATCTCGTTGCGCATCGCCGCCAGATGCAGCGTCACGAACAGCAGCGTGAAGGCGATCGCCATCACCAGGAGCGGAATCAGGAACGATTTGTCGAGGGCCGATCCGCCCATGCGCATCACCGAGGCCGGCTGGTGCAGCGTGTTCCACCAGTCGACGGAGAATTTGATGATCGGCAAATTGAGCGCGCCGACCAGGGTCAGCACCGCGGCGGCGCGTGCCGCGCGCGAGGGATCGTCGACCGCGCGCCACAGCGCCATCAGGCCGAGATACATCAGGAACAGAATCAGCACCGAGGTCAGCCGCGCATCCCATTCCCAATAGGTGCCCCACATCGGCCGGCCCCACAGCGATCCCGTGAGCAGCGCCAGGAAGGTGAAGGCGGCGCCGATCGGGGCGGCTGCCTTGGCGGCGACGTCGGCGAGCGGATGCCGCCACACCAGCGTGCCCAGCGAGGCGATGCTCATGACGCCCCAGACGAACATCGACAGCCAGGCATTGGGCACGTGGATGAACATGATCTTCACCGTGGCGCCCTGCTGGTAGTCGTCGGGCGCGAGCGCGGCTTGATAGAGACCGATCGTGAGCAGGACGACGGTCGCGGCCGCAAGCCACGGCAGGACCCGCGCTGTCAGCGCGAGGAACCGCGTGGGGTTGGCGAGGTCGATCAGTGACATGGTACCCTGATAATCATCGATGGCCGCTCAGGCAATCAGCACGAAAGCGCGGGGCGAAAGTTGATCGGGGTCAAGGCCGGTCGAGCGCATCTCAATCGAGCCCGTGCCGCAGGCTCGCTGCGGCTGCGAAGGGGCCGATCACGAGGCTGACCAGCGACAGCGCGCACAGGATCGAGAACGGCGCGCCGAACGTCATCGGGCCGACGATCACGGCCTGCGAGGCCGCAACCCCGAAAATCAGCACCGGAATCGACAGCGGCAGCACCAGCACCGCCATCAGCAGGCCGCCGCGGTGCAGCGTCACCGCCAGCGCTGCGCCGATCATGCCGGTGAACGTGAGCGCCGGGGTGCCCGCCAGCAGCGTCAGCGCCACCGCCCCGGTCGCGACCATGTCGAGGTTGAGCAGCAGGCCCAGCACGGGGGTTGCGACAATCAGCGGCAGGCCCGCCGCCAGCCAATGCGCCAGCGCCTTGGCGGCGCAGGCGAGTTCCAGCGGTGTCCGGCTCATCGTGATCAGGTCGAGCGAACCGTCCTCGTGGTCGGCCATGAACAGCCGGTCCAGGGTCAGCAGGCTCGCCAGCAGCGCGCCGAGCCAGAGGATGGCCGGCCCCAACCGCGACAGCAGCGCCAGATCCGGCCCCACCGCGAACGGCATCAGCACCACCACGGTCAGGAAGAACAGCACCCCGATCAGCGCCCCGCCGCCGACGCGGAGCGCGATCCGGATGTCCCGGCGAATGAGGGCGGACAGGGCGGTCATCGGGTGGCTCCGGCAGGGCGGCCATGAGAGCCCGGCTCGCGCCCCCGGCAAAGCCGCTCGGAAAGCTGAGGGTGGGGCAGAATCACGCCACGCCCCCGATCCGCAGCTCCCGCGATTCGATCCCGAGGGGCGCATGGGTCGCCGCGACGATGAGGCCGCCGCGCGACAGGTGCTCGCGCATCAGGCCGCCGAACATGTCCTGGCCGGCAACGTCCAGCGCATTGGTGGGCTCGTCCAGCAGCCAGACCGGGCGACGGACGG
Organism: Bradyrhizobium dasycarpum; assembly: GCF_042019905.1. NCBI lineage: Bacteria > Pseudomonadati > Pseudomonadota > Alphaproteobacteria > Hyphomicrobiales > Nitrobacteraceae > Bradyrhizobium > Bradyrhizobium dasycarpum. The sequence continues at coordinate 4,778,959 of NZ_CP169574.1, read as the reverse complement.
TCAGCAGCCGCGCCAGCGACAGCCGGCGGCGCTGGCCCGCGGAGAGGAAGCCCGCAGGCAGATGGGTGGCATGGTCGAGCCCGACGGTGGCGAGGGTCGCGGCGGCGTCACCGCGCTCGCCGCCCAGGAAATCAGCCCAAAAGGTCAGGTTCTCCGCCACGCTGAGGGCCGGCTTCAGGGCATCGCGATGGCCGAGATAATGGCACTGCTCGGGCAGTGTCAGCTCGGCATCGCCGCCGGAGAGCGCGATCTGGCCGCCCGCCGGCACCAGCAGGCCCGCGATCAGCCGCAGCAGCGAGGTCTTGCCCGAGCCGTTGCGGCCGACCACCGCCACCGCTTCGCCGGAGACCGCGGCGAAATCGAGCCCGGCAAACACCTGGCGGCCGCCCCGCACGCAGGCGACTCCGTGTCCGGAGAGCCGCATCTCGCCTCGTTTCAATTCACTCAAAGCCGGGCCTCAGGAAAACTTGGGGTAGCGCATGGGAATTTTTGGCTCGCGATTGCTGCGGCACGATTGTGGCTGTGGCGGCGCGGTTAGAAAGCTTCTATAAGCCCGGAACTACTTGATGCAGCAACTCAACCTGCCCCTGCAAGCGGCCCAGCCTGATACGCTGACGGTGTTAAGATACCCTGCCGGGTATAGCTAACAATTGGGATTCCTACATGACCTCGCTCGACAGCTTCAAATGCAAAAAGACCCTCAAGGTCGGCGCCAAGACCTACGTCTATTACAGCCTGCCCACGGCCGAGAAGAATGGTCTGAAGGGAATTTCCAAACTCCCCTATTCGATGAAGGTGCTGCTCGAGAACCTGCTGCGCAACGAGGACGGCCGTTCGGTCAAGAAAGAGGACATCGTCGCCGTCTCCAAATGGCTGCGCAAGAAGTCGCTGGAGCATGAGATCGCGTTCCGTCCGGCGCGCGTGCTGATGCAGGACTTCACCGGCGTGCCGGCGGTGGTCGACCTCGCCGCGATGCGCAACGCGATGCAGAAGCTCGGCGGCGACGCCGAGAAGATCAATCCCCTGGTGCCGGTCGACCTCGTCATCGACCATTCCGTGATCGTGAACTTCTTCGGCGACAACAAGGCCTTCGGCAAGAACGTCACCGAGGAATACAAGCAGAACCAGGAGCGCTACGAGTTCCTGAAATGGGGCCAGAAGGCGTTCTCGAACTTCTCGGTGGTGCCGCCCGGCACCGGCATCTGCCACCAGGTCAACCTGGAATACCTGGCCCAGACGGTCTGGACCAGGAAGGAGAAGATGACGGTCGGCAAGAAGACCGGCACCTTCGAGGTCGCCTATCCCGATTCGCTGGTCGGCACCGATTCCCACACCACCATGGTCAACGGTCTGGCCGTGCTCGGCTGGGGCGTCGGCGGCATCGAGGCGGAAGCCTGCATGCTCGGCCAGCCGCTGTCGATGCTGCTGCCCAACGTGGTCGGCTTCAAGCTGAAGGGCGCGCTGAAGGAAGGCGTCACCGCCACCGACCTCGTGCTCACGGTCACGCAGATGCTGCGCAAGCTCGGCGTCGTCGGCAAGTTCGTCGAGTTTTTCGGCCCGGGCCTCGACCATCTCTCCGTCGCCGACAAGGCCACCATCGCCAACATGGCGCCTGAATACGGCGCGACCTGCGGCTTCTTCCCCGTGGACGCCGCCGCGCTCGACTACCTCAAGACCTCCGGCCGCGCCTCGGCGCGCGTCGCGCTGGTGCAGGCCTATGCCAAGGCGCAGGGCCTGTTCCGCACCGCCAAGTCGCCCGATCCCGTGTTCACGGAAACGCTGACCCTCGACCTCGGCGACGTCGTGCCGTCGATGGCCGGCCCGAAGCGCCCCGAAGGCCGCATCGCGCTGCCGACCGTCGCGGAGGGCTTCTCGCTTGCGCTCGCCAGCGAGTACAAGAAGGCCGAGGAGCCCACCAAGCGCTTCCCGGTCGAAGGCAAGAACTTCGATATCGGCCATGGCGACGTCGTGATCGCCGCGATCACCTCCTGCACCAACACCTCGAATCCGAGCGTCCTGATCGGCGCCGGCCTCTTGGCGCGCAACGCCGCGGCGAAGGGCCTCAAGGCCAAGCCGTGGGTGAAGACCTCGCTCGCCCCGGGCAGCCAGGTGGTCGCCGAATATCTCGCCAATTCCGGCCTGCAGCCCTATCTCGACAAGGTCGGCTTCAACCTGGTCGGCTTCGGCTGCACCACCTGCATCGGCAATTCCGGTCCGCTGCCTGAAGAGATTTCGAAATCGATCAACGACAACGGTGTGGTCGCGGCCGCCGTGCTCTCCGGCAATCGCAACTTCGAAGGCCGCGTCTCGCCGGACGTGCAGGCCAACTACCTGGCCTCGCCGCCGCTGGTCGTTGCCTACGCGCTCGCCGGCAGCGTCACCAAGAACCTCGCCACCGAGCCGCTCGGCGAAGGCAAGGACGGCAAGCCGGTCTACCTGAAGGACATCTGGCCGACGACGAAGGAGATCAACGCCTTCATGAAGAAGTTCGTGACCGCGTCGATCTTCAAGAAGAAGTACGCCGATGTGTTCAAGGGCGACACCAACTGGCGCAAGATCAAGACGGTCGAGAGCGAGACCTATCGCTGGAACATGTCTTCGACCTACGTGCAGAACCCGCCCTATTTCGACGGCATGAAGAAGGAGCCGGAGCCGGTCACCGATATCGTCGAGGCGCGCATCCTCGCCATGTTCGGCGACAAGATCACCACCGACCACATCTCGCCGGCCGGTTCGATCAAGCTCACCTCGCCCGCGGGCAAGTATCTCAGCGAGCACCAGGTGCGTCCCGCCGACTTCAACCAGTACGGTACGCGCCGCGGCAACCACGAAGTGATGATGCGCGGCACCTTCGCCAACATCCGCATCAAGAACTTCATGCTGAAGGGCGCCGACGGCAACATTCCGGAAGGCGGCCTCACCAAGCACTGGCCCGACGGCGAGCAGATGTCGATCTATGACGCCGCGATGAAGTACCAGGAAGAGAAAGTGCCGCTGGTGGTGTTCGCCGGCGCCGAATACGGCAACGGCTCCTCGCGCGACTGGGCGGCCAAGGGCACGCGTCTGCTCGGCGTGCGCGCCGTGATCTGCCAGAGCTTCGAGCGCATCCATCGCTCCAACCTCGTCGGTATGGGCGTGCTGCCGCTGACCTTCGAGGAAGGCACCTCCTGGTCCTCGCTCGGCCTGAAGGGCGACGAGAAGGTCACGCTGCGCGGCCTTGTCGGCGACCTCAAGCCGCGCCAGAAGCTGACCGCGGAGATCGTCTCCGGCGACGGCTCGCTGCAGCGCGTTTCGCTGCTCTGCCGCATCGATACGCTGGACGAGCTCGACTATTACCGCAACGGCGGTATCCTGCACTACGTGCTGCGCAAGCTCGCGGCGTAAGCGCGGATTTGTGAACAATGGCTCACTGCGAAGTGAGTAGAAGACGGGATGAAGGCGGCCTATCACAAGGCCGCCTTCAAGCGTTTGCGGCATGCTCCAGATGGGCCCGCCCCGCGGAAAACCTCCCGTTGGACGGGTTGCCCAGGAGGATCGAGTGTGCTCCGCCCGTAAGACTACGGTGACGATCCGGCGATAAGATCTCCATTCCCACGAGCAATGGTGTGTGACGTTCGACATGACGACAATGACGGCTTCTCATCCGATTTCACGTTGGACCGGCGCGCTCTGGTCGGGAGCTCTCGGCATCTGTGCGATCATCGCCGTCATCCGCCCCGCGGACGCTGAGCCTCGTGCCGTCGTCGAACTGTTCACCTCGCAGGGCTGCTCGTCCTGTCCGCCCGCCGACCAGATCATCGGCGATCTCTCGAAAGACCCGTCGATCATCGCGCTGAGCATGCCGATCGATTATTGGGACTATCTGGGCTGGAAGGACACGCTGGCGGATTCGCGCTTCTCGGCGCGGCAGCGCGCCTATTCGCGCATGCGTGGCGACCGCGAGGTCTACACCCCGCAGGTCGTGGTCAACGGCTCCACCCATGTCGTCGGCAGCGATCGTGCCGGCATCGAGAATGCGATCGGCAAGGCCAACAAGGGTACAGGCGTGATGAGCGTGCCGGTGACGATGTCGCTCGCGGGCAAGCAGATCAACGTCTCGGTCGCCGCGAGCAACGAGCCGGCCGCCTCCCGCGGCGAGGTCTGGATCTGCTCGATCGCCAAGTCGGTGCCGATCGCGATCACGCGCGGCGAGAATCGCGGGCAGCAGGTCACCTATCACAACGTGGTCCGCAACCTGCTCAAGGTCGGCGACTGGACCGGGCGTCCGGAAAGCTGGACGGTGCCGATCGAGAACCTCACGCGTGATGGCGTCGATGGCGCTGTGGTCTACGTCCAGGACGGCAGCCGGGAGAAGCCCGGCCCGATGCTCGGCGCGGCGTACACGTCGCTGCATTGATATTTTTCTAGCACTCTGCTCTCCACCCTCATGGTGAGGAGCGCGCCCTTGCGCGCGTCTCGAACCATGAAAGGCCCCGCTGATGCAGTTCGGCCTTCATCCTTCGAGACGCCGCGCGAAGAGCGCGGCCCTCAGGATGAGGGGAGAGGTCGTCGCCGGATGTTCGAAGAGAGGCCGCGCCGGACACATCCCGACACAAACAAAAAAGGACCAACTTGCGTTGGCCCTCCTTGTCGCGCGTACAGACCCGATCCTGTTCGACCCCGGGGGCTGGGGGCTGAGGAATCCGGAACCGAAAGGACCGGGTCAACGCACATGAATCTTCTCGCAGTGCAGGGCGGCAGTCGCTAGGCGGAAAAGCGGCGATACTATGATTCCTGCTAACGATCCCGTGACGGTTTGCCGCGACAGAGTTCCACCTATGCGTGTGGGAGGAGTCGCAGCGGATTCGACCGGTTTAAAGCAGGAACCGGGTTCCATCGAGGGCCCTTGCGGCGAGGAACGGTTGGCGCAATCATGCCCTTGTCATGATCCGGTTCCGGGGACGGTTCGCGGACCGGGGTTCAAGCCGTGCGATGAGGAGGCTCTCCATGAGTCTGATGTCGGAGGATGCCGATCCGAGCGAGCAGCGCGCGGCGGCGCGCCCCGCCGCCGCGAATGCGCAACAGAGCAGGGTGACGTTCAACCGGCTCGAGCTGAACCGTATCCTCAATCTCTATGGTCGCATGGTCGCCGACGGCGAGTGGCGCGACTACGCCATCGACTTCCTGAAGGACCGCGCCGTTTTCTCGGTCTATCGCCGCGCCTCGGAAGTGCCGATCTATCGTATCGAGAAGGATCCGCGCTTGGCGCGCAAGCAGGGCATGTACAGCGTGATCTCGGCCACCGGCCTGATCCTGCGCCGCGGCCACGAGCTCGAGCGCGTGCTGCTGGTGATCGATCGGAAGCTGGCGGTGGTGTAGACGGACGAGCGGTGCCGTAGGGTGAGCAAAGGCGCAAAGCGCCGTGCCCACGTCCTGTCTCGATCGCCGCAGATCGTGGGTACGCTGCGCTTTGCCCACCCTGCGAGACCGATTATTTCGTTGGCACCGTTCTCGCGCCCTCGCCGAGGTCTCGCTGCATCATCACCGTGTCCAGCCAGCGGCCGAATTTCAGCCCGACACTGGGATGCGTGCCGATCATCCTGAAGCCGCCCCTGGTGTGCAGGCCAATCGAGCCCGCATTGGCGGAATCGCCGATCACCGCGATCATCTGGCGAAAGCCGCGCGCCTCGCATTCGCCGACCAGCCGCTCCAGCAGCAACGAGCCGATACCGCGGCGGTGGAAAGATGGATCGAGATAGATCGAGTTCTCGACCGTGAAGCGATAGGCCGGCCGCGGCCGGTAGGCGCCGGCATAGGCGTAGCCGGCCACGCGTCCATCGAGGATGGCGACGAAATAGGGATAGCCGCCGTCGATCAGCGTGCGGTAGCGGCGCGTCATCTCCGCGAGGTCGGGCGGCTCCAGCTCGAATGTCGCGGTGCCCTCGCGGACGGCCTGCTGGTAGATGGCGGTGATGGCGGGAAGGTCGGCCTCTAGCGTGGGCCTGATTTCAGGTGCGGACATGAGGTGGAGATTAGAGCCTTCACACGGATGCTGGAAGGGCCTCCGCTGCCTCCACACCCGTCATTGCGAGCGCAGCGAAGCAATCCAGAAATGCATCCGCGGCGGGACTCTGGATGGCTTCATCGCAAGGGCTCCTCGCAACGGAGGAGAGACCGCCCTCGTAGCCCGGATGGAGCGAAAGCGTAATCCGGGGCCGCCGCATCCGGGCCAAACAAAAACCCCGGCCTCGCGGCCGGGGTTCGTGTCGTTCGCTCTGGTCCGTCGCCTACTCGCGCTGGCCGAGCAGCTGCAGCAGCAGCGTGAACAGGTTGATGAAGTTCAGGTACAGCGACAGCGCGCCGGTGATGGCCGCACGCTCTGCGATGTCACCGCCGGCCGAGGCATAGCCGTAGATGTAGTCGTTCTTCAGCCGCTGGGTATCCCAGGCGGTGAGGCCCGAGAATACCAGCACGCCGACCACCGACACGATGAACTGCAGCATCGAGCTGGCCAGGAACAGGTTCACCAGGCTGGCGAGCACCACGCCGATCAGGCCCATGAACAGGAACGAGCCCATACCGGTGAGGTCACGCTTGGTGGTGTAGCCATAGAGGCTCAGGGCACCGAAGGTGGCCGCGGTGATGAAGAACACCCGCACGATCGAGGTGTGCGTGAACACCAGGAAGATCGACGACAGCGAGATGCCCATCAGCGCCGAGAACACCCAGAACAGGATCTGGGCGGTCGAGGGAGCCAGACGGTTGATGCCCGCCGAGATCACGAACACCATCGCCAGCGGCGCGAGCATGAACAGCCACTTCAGGGGGCTGACGAACATCGCGTAGCCGAACGGCGTCAGGAACAGCTTGCCGACGCGCACCGCATCCGGCGTCGCGACGTCGGTCACGGCAGCCATGTAGACGCCGAGCGCGGCGAGGCCGGTGATGGCCAGGCCGATGGTCATGTAGTTGTAGACGCGCAGCATGTAGGCGCGCAGGCCGGCATCGACCGTCGCGGCGTCAACACGCCCGGCGGCCCTGCCGAAAGGAGAAGCGTAGTTACGGTCTAGGTCCGACATGGTCGAATTCCCGTTGGTTGGTCCGGTCCGGCACGAGGGTCGCCATGCCGCCGGTTCGTCAATTTCTATCTCGGATACCGACGCCAGCCGACTAAATTTTGGCTAACAATCCGGACTCCGAACCCATTCGATATGTGGGAAACTAACACATCCGCTGCAACCTTCCACGCGCGGCTGAATGTCGCCCTTGGCGGCAATCCTGACGCGAACCTGACGGGCAGTCGTGGTTAATCGCGGGAATCGTGCGATTCCGCATCCGTGCGCGCAGCCGCTACCATTTGTCACAAATTCCGCAACACCGTGGCGGGCTTTTTGTTCAACGCCAGCAGCGTGCCCGCGAGCCCGAGCCCGACGGTGACGACGAGCGCGGCCGCCACAACTCCGGCAGCGCTGCCGGCCTGCCAGACGAAGCTGAGCGTCATCAGCCGCGTCACGATCATCCAGGCTGCAACGCTGCCGGCGATCACCCCGAACACGGCGGTGGCGAGCCCGATCAGGAGGTATTCGAGCGCATAGGCGCCCAGCAGCCGCAGCCGCGTCGCGCCCAGCGTCTTCAGGATCACGGCATCGTAGACCCGGTGGCGATGACCGGCGGCAAGCGCCCCGCCCAGCACCAGGATCGCCGAGATCAGGGTCACCGCGCTGGCGCCGCGAATCGCGAGCGCCAGATTGGTCACCACCGAGCCGACGGTCTCCATCACCTCGCGCACCCGCACGCTGGTTACCATCGGATAGGCGTCGGCCACCTGCCTGATGATCTTGCCGTCGGCTGCGGCATTTCCGCCCGGTTCCGTCAGCGTCGCGATATGGGTGTGCGGCGCGCCCTTGAAGGCGTTCGGCGAGAACACCAGGACGAAGTTGATGCCGAGCCCCTGCCAGTCGATGGTGCGTAGATTGCCGATCCTGGCCGGGATGTCGCGGCCGAGCACGTTGACCACGATCTCGTCGCCGAGCTTGAGGCCCAGTCCGTCGGCGATCTTCTTTTCCATCGAGACCAGGGTCGGGCCGGAATAATCGGGGCTCCACCATTCGCCCTCGACCACCTTGGAGCCTTTCGGCAGCTCGCCGGTATAAGTCAGGCCGCGGTCGCTCTGCAGCACCCATTCCGAATCGGCGGACGGCTTGAGCTCTTCGGCACGCAGCCCGCGCGCGGCGACGATGCGCCCGCGCAGCATCGGGACGTCCTCGACCTTCGCGCCGGGCGCAATCCGGCGCAGATAGAGGTCGAACTGCTCGGCCTGCCCGCTCGGAATGTCGATGAAGAAGAACGACGGTGCCTGATCGGGGAGGGCCGCGAGGAACTGCCGCCGCAGATTGCCGTCGATCTGGGTGATGGTGACGAGCACGGCGAGCCCGAGCCCCAGCGACAGCACGACCGAGGGCGTCAGCGCGCCCGGCCGGTGAATGTTGGCGATCGCGAGCCGCAGCATCGGCAGCCGCGTCCGCGGCAGCCGCCGCGCGATCGCCATCAGCAGGGCGGCGATGCCGCGCAGCAGCGCGAACACGACGACCGAGGAGGCCACGAACACCGCGGCGATGCGCTTGTCGAAGGAGAGCCCGATCACCACGGTGATGAGCAGCGCGATCACCACGCCCATGAACACGAGATAGCCCGCGCGCGGCCGGTGCCATTCCGAGCTGACGGTGTCGCGGAACAAAGCGGCCACCGGCACGTCGTGGACGCGTCCGAGCGGCCACAGGCCGAAGGCCAGCGCGGTCAGGAGGCCGTAGACGAACGACAGCGCGAGCTCGTCGGCATGCACGGCCGGCACCACCGGCAGCGGCAGCAGCTTGCCGAACAGGCCGACGATGGCGAACGGCATGGCGGCGCCGAGCGCAAGGCCGATCACCGAGCCGATGCCCGCGAGCACGAGAACCTGCGCTAGATAGATGCCGAATACGTCGCGGCCGGTGGCGCCGACGGCCTTGAGGGTCGCGATCACCTCGATCCGGCGGTCGATATGGCTCTTCACCGCATTGGCGACGCCGACACCGCCGACCAGCAGCGCGGCGAGCCCGACCAGCGTCAGGAACTGGGTGAAGCGGTTGATGTTGCGTTCGAGCTGCGGCGAAGCGTTGGAGCGGCTGCGGATCTCCCAGCCGGCCTGCGGCGCGGCGCTCCGCGCATCCGCGATGAAAGCTTCGGTGGCGCGCTCGTTGTTGGCGGCTTCAGGCAGCTTCACCCGGTAGACCCAGCGCACCAGGCTGCCGGGCTGGATCAGGTCGGTGGCGCGCAGGCCGGCCTGGCTGATCAGGAAGCGCGGGCCGAAGCCGATGCCGCCGGCGAGCTTGTCAGGCTCGGCTTCGACCGTCGAGCGGATCTGGAAGGTCGCCGAGCCGATCGTGACGCGGTCGCCGGTCTTCAGCGACAGGCGCGCCAGCAGGGTCGGATCGGCGGCCGCGCCGAACGCGCCGTCGCGCTCCGCGAGCAGATCGGACATTGCCAGCTTTGGCGCCAGGGTGAGCTGCCCCAGCATCGGATAGGTGTCGTCGACCGCCTTCATCTCGACCAGTGCGAGCTGGCCGTCGGCCGCGCGCGCCATGCCGCGCAAGGTGGCGGCGGTCGACACCGTGCCGCGCGAGCGCAGGAAGCCAACCTCCTCGGGTTTGGCTTCGCGCTGGAACAGCACGAAGGAGACGTCGCCGCCGAGCAGCGTGCGGCCCTCGCGGGCAAGGCCGTCGGAGAGGCTCGCCGACACCGAGCCGACACCGGCGATCGCCATCACGCCGAGCGCGATACAGGCGATGAAGACGTAGAAGCCGCGCAGGCCGCCGCGCAATTCGCGCAGCGCATAACGCAGCGACAGCGCGACGCCGTTCGGCTTCGCAAAGGGCTCGGCCGCCGCGCTCATGCCGGCGCAATCTGCGTGTCGATGCGGCCCGAGCGCAGGCGGATCACCCGATCGCAGCGATGCGCCAGCGAGGAATCGTGCGTCACCAGCACCAGGGTCATGCCGCGCTCGGCGTGCTTGCTGAACAGGAGATCGACGATCTGTTGTCCGGTGGCCTCGTCGAGATTGCCGGTCGGCTCGTCGGCGACGAGGATGGCGGGATCGGGCGCCAACGCGCGGGCCAGCGCGACGCGCTGCTGCTCGCCGCCGGAGAGCTGCGTCGGATAATGATGCAGGCGGTCGCCGAGCCCGACGGATTGCAGCTCCTGCGCCGCGCGCCTCGCGGCATCGGGATTGCCCGCAAGCTCGAGCGGCACCGCGACGTTCTCCAGCGCCGTCATGGTCGGGATCAGATGAAAGGACTGGAAGACGATGCCGACCTGCCGGCCGCGGAAGCGGGCCAGCGCGTCCTCGTCGAGGGCATTGAAAGGCGTGCCTGAGACCACCACCTCTCCGCTATCAGGACGCTCCAGCCCCGCCATAACCATCAGCAGCGTGGATTTGCCCGAGCCTGACGGGCCGATCAGGCCGACCGTCTCGCTACGGCCGACCCGCAAGCTGATATCCTTGAGGATGTGAACGCGTGCCGCGCCCGTGCCCAATGAGAGATTGACGTTGGAGATGGCGATGGTGTCCGCCGACGTGACGGCGAGCGAAGAGGGATCGATGCGAGTGTCCATGGTCCGGTCATATGGCAACTCCGATAGCGCGGTCGAGAGGCGTTACGGATTGTTCATGCACATAGCCGTGTTGATGCTCGCCTTCATGACACTGGCGATCCCGGCCTCGGCGCACGCGACAAAACCGATCAAGCTTGTCGTTCTCGGCGATTCCCTGAGCGCCGGCCTCGGCCTGCCGGCTCAGGACGCATTCCCCCAGAAGCTCAAAAAGTCTTTGCAGGCCAAAGGCATAGCGGTCGACATGACCAATGCCGGGGTGTCCGGCGACACCACCTCTGGCGGCCGCGACCGGCTCGACTGGTCGGTCCCCGAGGGAACCGACGGGGTCATCGTCGAGCTCGGCGCCAACGACGCCTTGCGCGGCATCGATCCCGATCTGGCGCGCGCCGCGCTCACCGACATCGTCCAGCGGCTGAAGGCGCGCAAGATCGCGGTGATGCTGTGCGGCATGCTGGCGCCGCCGAACTACGGCGCCGATTATGCCGCGCGATTCAATTCGATTTATCCGGATCTGGCGAAAAAATTCGACGTGCCGCTCTACCCTTTCTTTCTGGAGGGCGTTGCGGCCGACGCCAAGCTCAATCAGCCCGACGGCATTCATCCGACCGCTGAAGGGGTCGACATCATCGTCGGCAACATCATGCCCGCCGTGGAGGCATTCCTTGGCACGATCGCTGAGCAACGGCGTTGAAAGCGGGCAGCGCTCGCCGTAATTCCCAGGGTTTTACCGGGGTGAGGCGCGGCGTGCTTCGCAGAGTCACACAACTGCGATAGGAATCAGGGTACCGGTGATTCGTCGCCGGCTCTAATTTGGGTATGATCCTGCTCAGGGATCGTACCCAAGCATCGGGAGTGCGAAACGATGCCGCGTTTGTTCACGGGTCTGGAAATTCCGGCCGAGATCGGCCAGGCGCTTTCCAACTTGAGAGGAGGCCTTCCCGGCGCCCGCTGGATCGATCCCGAAAATTATCACGTCACCTTGCGCTTCATCGGCGACATCGACGGCGCCTCCGCCAACGAGATCGCCTCGATGCTGTTTCGCGTCGACCGCAAGCCCTTCGAGGTCAAGGTGCAGGGCCTGACCAGTTTCGGCGGCCGCAAGCCGCGCGCCGTCGTCGCGACCATCGCGCCGAGCAAGCCGCTGATGGAATTGCAGGCTGAGCTCGAACGCATGATGCAGCGGATCGGCCTCAATCCTGAAGGCCGCAAGTACATCCCGCATGTGACGCTGGCCCGGCTGCACGATGCCACCGACCGCGACGTCGCCGACTATCTCTCGCTGCGCGGCTATTTCCCGAGCAAGGCGTTCATGGCCGAGCGGTTCGTGCTGTTCTCCTCGCGCGCCTCGACCGGCGGCGGCCCTTACGTGGTCGAGGACGCCTACGAGCTGTGCGAGTAGCTCTGCACCTCCGCGCGTTATCGCGGCGGCGCCACGCCTGATCGCCCGACGTCGGTTTTCGCGAAGTCCTCGCCTTTGAACAACAGGGGTTCGCCGCGGGTCATAGCCAGCGCATAAGAGAAGCAATCACCGTAGTTGAGCGACGCGACGTGTCGTCCCTTCCCGTAGCGCCGCCAGGCCCGCCGCGCTGCATCGGCTTGCACGGCATCGACGGCGACGATCTCGGCGCCGATCTTGACGAGCCAGAGATCGAACTCGCGCCCGCCCGCATCACCCAGCCGCGTCTCGATCACCATTGTTGCTTCAAGCACCGTTGCTACGGAGATCAGGCGGATCGGATCGTCCGCGATCAGTCGCTCAAGATCGGCTGCATCGTCCTCGTTGAGCGCGATCGCTGCGATCGCCGATGTGTCGATCACCATCAGCGCGGCAATCCATGCTCGTCGTATCCGAGAATTTCCTCGGACGAACGGTCGTCCACGACGCGCATTTCGCTCCAGCGACGCCTGATCTCGGCCATGTCCTCGAGCAGCGCGTCTTTACTATTCTGGCCAGCGAGCCGGCGCAGCCGCTCCTCGATGGCGCGCTTGGTCGCCGTGGTGATGGTCTCGCCGGTCAACTGCGCGAGACTCCGTGCCAATTGCTCCGTTTCGGGGTCCTTGATGCTCAGTGCCATCTTGAGGTTCCTTGGTTCCTCGACAGGTATATTCTACCTTGACGAAAGGCAAGATGGGGGGCGCCTGGGATGGCTGAACCGGGCCTGTGGATCGGTTGGAGTGGTGCAATCGACCCCACTGCACCAAAGAAACAACCGCATAAGCCGTTGCGCCAATACGCAGTTGCAATTCCCGCCGGTCTCTGGCGGTAAAGGGCCATGCTCTCGACCCCCAGTTCCCCCTTCAGCGATGCCTATCAGGCCCAAATCGCCTCCGGCGCGATCGAGCCCGATGCTGCGCAGGCGGAGGTCGCCGAGGCCTATGCCGCGCTGGACGTGCGGCTTGCGACCTACAGCCCCAAACGCAAGCAGGGCCTGCTCAGCCGCCTGTTCGGCGGCGGTGACAAGGATGATGTGCCGCGTGGGCTCTACATCCATGGCGAGGTCGGTCGCGGCAAGACCATGCTGATGGATCTGTTCTTCCAGCACTCCGATGTCGAGCACAAGCGCCGCGCGCATTTCCACGAGTTCATGGCCGACGTGCATGAGCGCATCTACGACTATCGCCAGAGCATCGCGCGCGGCGAGATCGCCGACGGCGACGTCATCGCGCTGACGGCGAATGCGATCTTCGAGGAGAGCTGGCTGCTCTGTTTCGACGAATTCCACGTCACCGACATCGCGGATGCGATGATCCTGGGACGCCTGTTCGCCAGATTGTTCGAGCTCGGCACCGTCGTGGTCGCGACCTCCAACGTGGCGCCCGACGATCTCTACAAAGGCGGCCTGAACCGGTCGCTGTTTCTGCCCTTCATCAAGCAGATCACCGACCACATGGACGTCGCTCGGCTCGATGCGCGCACCGACTTCCGGCTGGAGAAGTTGCAGGGCGTGCCGATGTGGCTGACGCCGGCCGATCGCGATGCGGACGCTGCGCTCGATCGCGCCTGGTCGCGGATGTCCGGCGGCGCCCAATGCCGCTCGCGCGACATTTCGATCAAGGGCCGCATCCTGCACGTGCCGTGCTCCGCTCACGGCGTGGCGCGGTTCTCGTTCGCCGACCTCTGCGAGAAGCCGCTCGGCGCATCGGACTACCTCAGGCTGGCGCACGATTATCACACCATCCTGGTCGACCATATTCCAGTGATGGATCTCTCCCAGCGCAACGCCGCCAAGCGCTTCATCACGCTGATCGACACGCTCTATGACAATGCGGTGAAGCTGATGGCCTCGGCCGACGCCAACCCGATTTCGCTGTACCTCGCCCATGAGGGCAATGAGGCCATGGAGTTCAAGCGGACCGCCTCGCGCCTGATCGAGATGAGCTCGGAATCCTACTTGGCGCTGGCTCACGGCCGCAAGGATTCCATCGCCAGCGGCTCCACCAAGGGCCTGGTAGAGACTTAAGTCCTATCCCCGCCGTCATTCCGGGGCGTCGCGAAGCGACGAGCCCGGATTTTCGTGCGAGATTCCGGGTTCGTGCTTCGCGCGCCCCGGAATGACAGGACTGCGTGCCCGCGGCCGCGCCAAGCCCGACAATTGGGCATCCCCCGACTTGAACGGGGGAGGCGAAAGGGATAACCACCCGTCTCAGTTTTCCCCTCCTTACGTGTCTAAAGGACAGGCTCACATGGCGCGCGACAAGATTGCTTTGATTGGCTCCGGTCAGATCGGCGGAACGCTGGCTCACCTCATCGGCCTGAAGGAACTGGGCGACGTCGTGATGTTCGACATCGCCGAGGGCGTGCCGCAGGGCAAGGCGCTCGACATCGCGCAGTCCTCGCCGGTCGACGGTTTCGACGCGCACTACACCGGCGCCAATTCCTACGAGGCGCTCGACAATGCCAAGGTCTGCATCGTCACCGCCGGCGTGCCGCGCAAGCCCGGCATGAGCCGCGACGACCTGCTCTCCATCAACCTCAAGGTCATGGAGCAGGTCGGTGCCGGCATCAAGAAGTACGCGCCCGACGCCTTCGTCATCTGCATCACCAACCCGCTCGATGCGATGGTCTGGGCGCTGCAGAAGGCTTCCGGCCTGCCGCACAAGAAGGTCGTCGGCATGGCCGGCGTGCTCGACTCGGCCCGCTTCCGCTACTTCCTGGCCGACGAGTTCAACGTCTCGGTCGAGGACGTCACCGCTTTCGTGCTCGGCGGCCATGGCGATACCATGGTGCCGCTGGTCAAGTACTCCACCGTCGCCGGCATTCCGCTGCCCGACCTCGTCAAGATGGGCTGGACCTCGCAGGCGCGGCTCGACGAGATCGTCGACCGCACCCGCAACGGCGGCGCCGAGATCGTCAACCTGCTCAAGACCGGCTCCGCCTTCTACGCGCCGGCCGCCTCGGCAATCGCGATGGCCGAGAGCTATCTGAAGGACAAGAAGCGGGTGCTGCCCTGCGCCGCCTATCTCAACGGCGAGTACAGCGTGAAGGACATGTATGTCGGCGTGCCCGTCGTGATCGGCGCCAAGGGCGTCGAGCGCGTCGTCGAGATCGAGCTTGCCGGCAAGGATCGCGAGGCCTTCGACAAGTCGGTCGGTGCCGTGCAGGGTCTGGTCGATGCCTGCAAGAAGATCGCACCCGATCTTCTCGGCCGCTGAGACGCAAACAATCCCGCCGAAGATCGAAACCCGGTCTTCGGCGGTTTCATTTCCGGGGCCCGCGTCCGGGCGGGCCCCGGATCGGCAGTCAGATCGATGTCAGAGAATCCGGGTTGCAGTTCCTGTGGTATATGGTATGCCAGCCACAAGACTGAGGTGGGGCCCTAGAGGTCACCGCCCGCGGGTTCAGGGAGCGACCATATGAATATCCATGAATATCAGGCCAAAGCGCTGCTGCATGAATTCGGCGTTCCGATTTCGCGCGGCGTAGCGGTTCTCAAGGCCTCGGACTCCGACGCCGCCGCAAGGCGGCTTCCCGGCCCGGTCTGGGTGGTGAAGAGCCAGATCCATGCAGGCGGGCGCGGCAAGGGCAAGTTCAAGGAGGCATCCGCCGGCGACAAGGGCGGCGTCCGCATCGCCAAGTCGGTGGAAGAGGTCAACGAATTCGCCAAGCAGATGCTGGGCGCCACGCTGGTGACGGTGCAGACGGGACCTGCCGGCAAGCAGGTCAACCGCCTCTACATCGAGGACGGCTCCGACATCGACAAGGAATTCTACCTCTCGATCCTGGTCGACCGCGAGACCTCGCGCGTCTCCTTCGTGGTGTCGACCGAAGGCGGCGTCAACATCGAGGACGTCGCGCACAACACGCCCGAGAAGATCGTCACCTTCTCGGTCGATCCCGCCACCGGCATCATGGGCCATCACGGCCGCACCGTGGCGAAGGCGCTGAATCTGTCCGGCGACCTCGCCAAGCAGGCCGAGAAGCTCACCGCGCAGCTCTACGCCGCCTTCGTCGCCAAGGACATGTCGATGCTGGAGATCAATCCGCTGGTCGTCACCAAGCAGGGTGAGCTCCGCGTGCTCGATGCCAAGGTGTCGTTCGACGACAACGCCCTGTTCCGCCATCCCGAGATCGCGGTGTCGTTGCGCGACCTGACCGAGGAAGACGCCAAGGAAATCGAGGCGTCGAAATACGATCTCAACTACGTCACGCTCGACGGCAATATCGGCTGCATGGTCAACGGCGCCGGTCTCGCCATGGCGACGATGGACATCATCAAGCTCTACGGCATGGCGCCGGCGAACTTCCTCGACGTCGGCGGCAGCGCCAGCCAGGAGAAGGTCGCGGCCGCGTTCAAGATCATCACCGCCGATCCCAACGTGAAGGGCATCCTGGTCAACATCTTCGGCGGCATCATGAAGTGCGACGTGATCGCCGAGGGCGTCACGGCGGCGGTTCGCGAGGTCGGCCTCAGCGTGCCGCTGGTGGTCCGCCTCGAAGGCACCAATGTCGAGCTCGGCAAGAAGATCATCCGCGAATCCGGCCTCAACGTGGTGCCCGCCGACAATCTCGACGACGCCGCGCAGAAGATCGTGAAGGCCGTCAAGGGAGGCTAACGCCATGGCCCAGGACCATCTCGCCGCATCATCTCCGCTCCCCGAGCACGCGCGCCTCGCCGCGTTCGCCGGCGAATGGGATGGTGAGGAGATGGTCTTCCCGTCGCGCTGGACGGCGGGCGGGCCGGCGACCTCGCGCACCGTCGCGCGCATGGATCTCAACGGGTTCTATCTGATCCAGGACTCGGTCCAGATGCGCGACGGCAAGCAGATCTTCGCCACCCACGGCATCTTCAGTTACGACCGCGACGACCGGACCTACAAATTGTTCTGGTACGACTCGCTCGGCTACACGCCGCCCTCGCCCGCCTCCGGCGGCTGGGTCGGCAAGACCCTGACGCTGGTGCGCGGCTCGCTCCGCGGCAATGCGCGCCACGTCTACGAGATCATCAATGAGGATTCCTACTCGTTGAAGATTCAGTTCTCGCCGGACGCGGAAGGCTGGGCCGACGTCCTCACCGGCGTCTACCGCCGCATCCACTGACCCCCTCACTCTGTTAGTTTCGCGAAAGCAGACCTCATGTCCATCCTGATCGACAAGAACACCAAGGTCATCTGCCAGGGCTTCACCGGCAAGAACGGCACGTTCCATTCCGAGGCCGCCATCGCCTACGGCACCAAGATGGTCGGCGGCACCTCGCCGGGCAAAGGCGGCTCGACGCATCTGGGCCTGCCGGTGTTCGACACCGTGCGCGAGGCGCGTGAGAAGACCGGCGCCGACGCCTCGGTGATCTACGTGCCGCCGCCGGGCGCGGCGGATGCGATCTGCGAAGCCATCGACGCCGAGATCCCGCTGATCGTCTGCATCACCGAGGGTATTCCAGTGATCGACATGGTGCGCGTCAAGCGTTCGCTGCTCGGCTCCAAGTCCCGCCTGATCGGGCCGAACTGCCCGGGCGTCATGACCGCCGGCGAATGCAAGATCGGCATCATGCCCGCCAACATCTTCAAGACCGGCTCGGTCGGCATCGTCTCCCGCTCGGGCACGCTGACCTATGAAGCCGTGTTCCAGACCTCCCAGGAGGGCCTCGGCCAGACCACCGCGGTCGGCATCGGCGGCGACCCGGTCAAGGGCACCGAGTTCATCGACGTGCTGGAGATGCTGCTGGCCGATCCCAAGACCGAATCGATCATCATGATCGGCGAGATCGGCGGCTCGGCCGAGGAGGATGCCGCCCAGTTCCTCAAGGACGAGGCCAAGCGCGGCCGCCAGAAGCCGATGGTCGGCTTCATCGCCGGTGTCACTGCCCCTCCGGGCCGCCGCATGGGCCATGCCGGCGCGATCATTTCGGGCGGCAAGGGCGACGCCGGTTCCAAGACCGAGGCGATGAAATCGGCAGGGATTACAGTGTCTCCGTCGCCCGCTCGGCTCGGCCATACGCTTGCCGAAAAGTTGAAAGGCTAATTCACTTCTTCGTGCTTTTCCGGGCGAAGTTTCGCAGCAAATAGGGTAAAGGGTGCCTGTCGCGCCGAGCCTCTGCCGGGGAGCTCGGTGCCAGCGCCGTTTGTTATGCGCGAACCGAAATCGCCAGGAACTCCAGTATGTCTCGCCAGGACGCGAACGCAGCCTTTGCCTTGTCATCATTTTTGCAGGGCACCAACGCCACCTACATCGACGAAATCTACGCCCGCTACGAGAAGGACCCGTCCTCGGTCGACGCCGAGTGGCAGGAGTTCTTCAAGAGCCTCAACGACCAGCCGGCTGACGTCCGGAAGAACGCGGAAGGCCCGTCCTGGGAGCGCGACAACTGGCCGCTGACGCCGCAGGATGATCTCACCTCCGCTCTCGACGGCAATTGGGCCGAAGTCGAGAAGGCGGTCGGCGCCAAGATCGCCGCCAAGGCGCAGGCCAAGGGCGGTGACAAGGGCGCAAGCCTCTCCTCCGCCGACCTGCTCCAGGCGACGCGCGATTCCGTCCGCGCCCTGATGCTGATCCGCTCCTACCGCATGCGCGGTCATTTCCATGCCAAGCTCGATCCGCTCGGCATCGAAGCCCAGCGCAACCGCGAAGAGCTCGATCCGCGCACCTACGGCTTCAGCGAAGCCGATTTCGACCGCAAGATCTTCCTCGATCACGTGCTCGGTCTCGAATACGGCACCTTGCGCGAGATCACCGCGATCTGCGAGCGCACCTACTGCCAGACGCTCGGCGTCGAGTTCATGCACATCAGCAACGCCGCGCAGAAGGCCTGGATTCAGGAGCGCATCGAGGGACCCGACAAGGAGATCTCGTTCACCCGCGAAGGCCGCAGGGCCATCCTGATGAAGCTGGTCGAAGCCGAAGGCTTCGAGAAGTTCTGCGACACCAAGTTCACCGGCACCAAGCGCTTCGGCCTCGACGGCGGCGAGGCGCTGATCCCGGCGCTCGAGCAGATCATCAAGCGCGGCGGCAATCTCGGCGTGAAGGAGATCGTGCTGGGCATGCCGCATCGCGGCCGTCTCAACGTGCTGACGCAGGTGATGGGCAAGGCGCACCGCGCCCTGTTTCACGAGTTCAAGGGCGGCTCGGCCAACCCCGACGCGGTCGAAGGCTCCGGCGACGTCAAGTATCACCTCGGCGCCTCCTCGGACCGCGAGTTCGACGGCAACCGTATCCATCTGTCGCTGACCGCCAACCCCTCGCATCTCGAGATCGTCGATCCCGTGGTGCTCGGCAAGGTGCGCGCGAAGCAGGACCAGCACGGCGATCCGCCCGATATGCGCATCTCCGTGATGCCGCTGCTGATGCACGGCGACGCCGCGTTCGCCGGCCAGGGTGTGGTCGCCGAATGTTTCGGCCTGTCCGACCTGAAGGGCTACCGCACCGGCGGCTCCGTGCACTTCATCGTCAACAACCAGATCGGCTTCACCACCTATCCGCGCTACTCGCGCTCCTCGCCTTATCCGTCTGACGTGGCGAAGATGATCGACGCGCCGATCTTCCACGTCAACGGCGACGATCCGGAAGCCGTGGTGTTTGCGGCCAAGGTTGCGACCGAGTTCCGGCAGAAGTTCCACAAGCCGGTCGTCATCGACATGTGGTGCTATCGCCGCTACGGCCACAATGAGGGCGACGAGCCGGCCTTCACCCAGCCGGTGATGTACAAGCGCATCGCGGCCCATCCCTCGACGCTCACGCTCTACTCCAAGCGCCTGATCGCCGAAGGCGTGGTCACCGAGGGCGAGGTTGACAAGCTGAAGGCCGACTGGCGTGCCCGGCTCGATGCCGAGTTCGAGGCCGGCACCTCCTACAAGCCGAACAAGGCCGACTGGCTCGACGGCAAATGGGCGGGCTTCAAGATCGCCGACCAGGAAGAGGACGCGCGGCGCGGCGTCACCGGGGTCGACCTGCCGATCCTGAAGGACATCGGCCGCAAGATCACCAAGGTGCCGGACGGCTTCCGCGTCCACCGCACCATCCAGCGCTTCCTGGAGAACCGCTCCAAGGCGATCGAGAGCGGCAACGGCATCGACTGGGCCACCGGCGAGGCGCTGGCGTTCTGCACGCTGCTGAACGAGAACCACCATGTCCGCCTGTCCGGCCAGGACTGCGAGCGCGGCACTTTCTCGCAGCGCCACTCGGTCCTGATCGACCAGGAGGACGAGAGCCGCTACACGCCGTTCAACCATCTCGGCGGCGAGCAGGGCCATTACGAGGTCATCAACTCGCTGCTGTCGGAAGAGGCCGTGCTCGGCTTCGAATACGGCTATTCACTCGCCGAGCCGAACACGCTGACGCTGTGGGAAGCCCAGTTCGGCGACTTCGCCAACGGCGCGCAGGTCGTGTTCGACCAGTTCATCTCCTCGGGCGAGCGCAAATGGCTGCGCATGTCCGGCCTCGTCTGCCTGCTGCCGCACGGCTATGAGGGTCAGGGGCCGGAGCATTCCTCGGCGCGGCTCGAGCGTTTCCTGCAGATGTGCGCGGAAGACAACATGCAGGTGGTCTACCCGACCACGCCGGCGAACTACTTCCACGCGCTGCGCCGCCAGCTGCACCGCGAGATCCGCAAGCCGCTGATCATGATGACGCCGAAGTCGCTGCTGCGTCACAAGCGGGCGGTGTCGCGTCTCGAGGAACTGGCGAAGGGAACGACCTTCCACCGCATCCTCTATGATGACGCCCAGATGCTGCCGAGCGAGGCGATCAAGCTCGTTCCGGACGAGAAGATCCGCCGCATCGTGCTGTGCTCCGGCAAGGTCTATTACGACCTCTACGAGGAGCGCGAGAAGCGCGGCATCGACGACATCTATCTGATGCGCGTCGAGCAGCTCTATCCGGTGCCGCTGAAGGCGCTGGTGGCCGAGCTGTCGCGCTTCAAGAAGGCCGAGATGGTGTGGTGCCAGGAAGAGCCCCGCAACATGGGTGCCTGGCACTTCATCGAGCCCTATCTGGAATGGGTGCTGAACCAGGTGAACGGCGCGAGCCGGCGTCCGCGTTATGTCGGCCGCGCCGCTTCCGCCGCGACGGCGACGGGTCTGATGTCCAAGCATCAGGCGCAGCTGAAGGCGTTCCTGGACGAAGCACTGAGCTGAACTTTTTGAGACTCTGTCATTGCCCGCCCGGTGCGCAATTGCGCACAGGGGCGGGCAATCCAGTACGCCGTGACCTTCGTGACCTGAACGAACGCCGCGGAGTACTGGATGCCCCGCCTTCGCGGGGCATGACCTGTGAATTCCTGTCCGCGACCGCGATCTCCTTAAGGAAAAGACCATGACTGAAATTCGTGTGCCGACGCTCGGCGAATCCGTCACCGAGGCCACCATCGGCCGCTGGTTCAAGAAGGCCGGCGATCCCGTCGCCGTCGACGAGCCCTTGGTTGAGCTCGAGACTGACAAGGTCACCATCGAAGTGCCCGCGCCCTCCGCCGGCACGCTGAGCGAGATCATCGCCGCCGATGGTGCCACCGTTGCGGTCGGCGCGCTGCTCGGCCAGATCACCGACGGCGTCGGCGCGGCCAAGCCCGCCGCGGCGCCCGCCAAGCCTGCCGCTGCTGCGGCGCCCGCTGCAGCCGCTGCTGCACCGGCTCCGGCCGCGAAGGCGCCGCCGGCCGATGCGCCGCTCGCCCCGTCCGTGCGTAAGCTGTCGGCCGAGACCGGGATCGACGCCTCGACCGTTCCGGGCTCCGGCAAGGACGGCCGCGTCACCAAGGGCGACATGCTCGCGGCGATCGAGCGCGCCGCCTCGGCGCCGACCCCCGTCAACCAGCCCGCCGCCGCCGTGCAGGTCCGCGCGCCGTCGCCCGCCGATGACGCCGCGCGCGAAGAGCGCGTCAAGATGACCCGGCTGCGCCAGACCATCGCGCGCCGCCTCAAGGACGTGCAGAACACCGCGGCCATGCTGACGACCTTCAACGAGGTCGACATGACCAACGTCATGGCGCTGCGCGCGCACTACAAGGACGCGTTCGAGAAGAAGCACGGCGCCAAGCTCGGCTTCATGGGCTTCTTCACCAAGGCCGTCGTGCAGGCGCTGAAGGACATTCCGGCGGTCAACGCCGAGATCGACGGCACCGACCTGATCTACAAGAACTATTACCACATCGGCGTCGCCGTCGGCACCGACAAGGGTCTCGTCGTCCCCGTGGTGCGCGATTGCGACCACAAGTCGATCTCCGACATCGAGAAGAGCATCGCCGATTTCGGCCGCCGCGCCCGCGATGGCCAGCTCAAGATCGACGAGATGCAGGGCGGCACCTTCACCATCACCAATGGCGGCATCTACGGCTCGCTGATGTCGACCCCGATCCTGAACGCGCCGCAGTCCGGCATCCTCGGCATGCACAAGATCCAGGAGCGGCCGATGGTCGTCGGCGGCAAGATCGAGGTCCGCCCGATGATGTACCTGGCGCTGTCCTACGATCACCGCGTCATCGACGGCAAGGAAGCCGTCACCTTCCTGGTTCGCGTCAAGGAGAGCCTGGAAGACCCGGCGCGCCTGGTGCTCGATCTCTGATTCCTGATGCCCTGCGAGCGCCGTCGCCATGCGCGACGGCGCGTGTCGAACCATGGAGGCTGATGTGACGGATAAGGTCGTTGTCATCACCGGCGGCAGCCGCGGCATCGGGCGGGCGACCGCGATCGCGGCGGCCGCGCGCGGCTTCCGCGTCGTGGTCGGCTATGCCAGCAACAAGAAGGCCGCCGACGAGGTGGTCACGCAGATCGAGGCCGCCAATGGCAAGGCCATCGCAGTGAAATGCGATGTGGCCGAGGAAAGCGACATCCTCGCCCTGTTCAAGGCCGCAGACGAGTTCGGCACGCTCGGGGCGCTCGTCAACAATGGCGGCATCGTCGGCCAGAGCGGCGTGCGCGTCGACGAGATGTCGGCCGAGCGCATCCAGCGCGTGATGGCGGTCAACGTCACGGGCTCCATCCTCTGCGCGCGCGAAGCCATCAAGCGGATGTCGACCAGGCACGGCGGCGAGGGCGGCGTCATCGTCAACCTCTCGTCCGTCGCTGCCAGGCTCGGCGCCCCCAATACCTATGTCGATTACGCCGCCTCCAAGGGCGCGGTGGATTCCTTCACCGTCGGCCTCGGCTACGAGGTCGCGGGCGAAGGCATCCGCGTCGCCGCGATCCGTCCCGGCCTGATCGACACCGAGATCCACGCCGCCGGCGGCGAGCCCGACCGCGCCCATCGTCTGGCTCACATGGTGCCGATGAAGCGCGTCGGCACCGCGGACGAAATCGCCAATGCCATCGTCTGGCTGATGTCGGACGAGGCGTCTTACGTCACCTCGGCCATTCTCGATGTGTCCGGCGGCCGCTGACGCGCCGGCGGACGCTGACACATCCTCATCACGGCAAACCTTACGGGACTTTCTCTCATGGCTACCTACGATCTCGTCGTCATCGGCACCGGACCTGGCGGTTATGTCTGCGCGGTGCGCGCCAGCCAGCTCGGCATGAAGGTCGCCGTGGTCGAAAAGAACGCCACCCTCGGCGGCACCTGCCTCAATGTCGGCTGCATGCCGTCCAAGGCGCTGCTGCACGCCTCAGAGATGTTCGAGGAAGCCGCGCACTCCTTCGCCAAGATGGGCGTGTCGGTGTCGGCGCCGAAGCTGGATCTTCCGGCGATGATGAACTTCAAGCAGCAGGGCATCGACGGCAACGTCAAGGGCGTCGAGTTCCTGATGAAGAAGAACAAGATCGACGTGCTCAAGGGCAGCGGCAAGATCCTGGGGAGCGGCAAGGTCGAGGTCTCCGCCGACGGCAAGTCCCAGGTCGTCGAGACCAAGAACATCGTGATCGCCACCGGCTCGGACATCGCGCGGCTCAAGGGCATCGAGATCGACGAGAAGCGCATCGTGTCGTCCACCGGCGCGCTGTCGCTGGACAAGGTCCCCGGCAAGCTGCTGATCGTCGGCGCCGGCGTGATCGGCCTCGAGCTCGGCTCGGTCTGGCATCGCCTGGGCGCCGAAGTCGTCGTGGTCGAATTCCTCGACCGCATCCTGCCCGGCATGGACGGCGAGATTGCCAAGCAATTCCAGCGCATCCTGGAAAAGCAGGGCTTTGCGTTCAAGCTCGGCGCCAAGGTCACGGGCGTCGATACCTCCGGCAAGACGCTGAAGGCGACGGTCGAGCCCGCCGCCGGCGGCGCCGCCGAGACACTGGAAGCCGACGTCGTGCTCGTCTGCATCGGCCGCGTGCCCTACACCGAGGCCCTCGGCCTCAAAGAAGCCGGCGTGGCGCTCGACCCGCGCGGTCGCGTCCAGATCGATCCGCATTTCGCCACCAGCCTGAAGGGCGTCTATGCCATCGGCGACGTCGTCGCAGGCCCGATGCTGGCGCACAAGGCCGAGGACGAAGGCGTCGCGGTGGCCGAGATCATCGCCGGCCAGGCCGGTCATGTGAATTACGATGTGATCCCGGGTGTCGTATATACCTCGCCGGAGGTGTCCTCCGTCGGCAAGACCGAGGAGGAGCTGAAGCAGGCGGGCGTGGCCTATACGGTCGGCAAGTTTCCGTTCACCGCCAACGGCCGCTCCAAGGTCAACCAGACCACTGACGGCTTTGTGAAGATTCTCGCAGATGCGAAGACCGATCGCGTGCTCGGCGTGCACATCATTGGCCGCGAAGCCGGCGAAATGATCCACGAGGCCTGTGTTCTCATGGAGTTCGGCGGCAGTGCGGAAGATCTCGCGCGCACCTGCCACGCGCATCCGACCCGCTCGGAGGCCGTCAAGGAAGCCGCGCTTGCAGTCGGCAAGCGGGCCATCCATATGTAGCCACGCCCGGCGCCGAATCGGGCGGGAAACACATGCTGCGCCGCCTTCTTCAACCGCTCTGGGTCCTGCTTGCGATCATCTTTTTGATCGAGGCCTGGCTGTGGGACCATCTCGAGCCGATCGTCGCCAGGATCGTCGCGGCCATCCCGCTGGCGCGCTTCAAGCATTGGCTGACGGAGCGCGTCAATGCGCTGTCGCCGGCCATGACGCTGATCGTGTTCGCCGTCCCGGTCGTGCCGCTGTTTCCGCTCAAGCTGGTCGGCCTCTGGCTGCTCGCGCACGAATATTGGACCAGCGCGGTCTTCATGATCGTGTTCGCAAAGCTAGTCGGCGTCGGCGTTACCGCCTTCGTGTTCGACGTGACGCGCCACAAGCTCCTGGAGATGCACTGGTTCGAGCGGATCTACGATCTGGTGCTGAGGATCCGCGCCAAGGCCGCCGAGCTGGTCAACCCGATCAAGCAGCGCATCCGCGAGCTGATCGCCGGCAACGGCGAGGGATGGTCGTCACGGACCCTGCGCATGATCCAGCGTTTCAGGAAGAGCGTGCATCAGGCGCGGTAGCTGTCCGCCGCTTGTTCGATATTGTCCCTACATATTCGCTGTCATTGCCCGCGAAGGCGGGCAATCCAGTATTCCAGAGACGTCAATGACTGAGCCGAGAAGCCGCGGCGTACTGGATGCCCCGCCTTCGCGGGGCATGACACTGTCTGTGTGGTTAGAATTGCCGCCTCAACACCTCAATGCAAATGCAACAGATGCGGCCACCACAGGCCGAGCGCGGTCATGATGAGTCCGGCGATGGTCAGCACGCCGCTGACATAGGCCAGCGCGAGCATGCCGGTGATGATGGTGGCCGAGGCCAGCACGATGCCGATCTGGAAGGCGGCCGAGGCCAGCTCGAAGTGATGGTATTTCGCGGTCGCCTCGTCGCGCGCGTGCTCTGCATGCTTGGCCTTCTCGGCGAGCTGCTCGGTGCCTTCGCCGGTCTCGGGCTCGGAGCGGTAGCGCTGCGCCGTCTTGGTCCAGTCCTCGACCTGCTTCTGCACCGCGGGCTTCTGCGCCTCGTCGGCGGCGGCGAGCGCGAGCTTGCCCTGCTCGGCCGCCGTCACCACCACGGTGCGGCGGATGCTCTTGGCCTGGAAGAACGCCCAGAGATTGGCGGCCTCGACGTTCTTGCTGATCGATTCGGTCTGCGCCCCCTTGCCGAGCGTCTCCGAGATCGCAAGAAATAATGCCAGCACCGCGATGAGGAGCGCGATCTTCTTGTTCGAGCCGGACGCGTGTTCGGCGTGCTCGGCGTGCTCCATGCTTTCGTGTGCGCCCATGATGTCTCTCCTGCCTCGGTTCCGCAACGATTGAACCAACCGTGCGGCCGGCGCAAGAGGCACGCGAGCTGTGACAGGACTGTGTCAGGTGGTCGGCTCTCGTGTCCCGGACGCGGCGCAGCGTGCAACGCTGCGACGCTGAGCCGGACCCAGAAGCTGCAGCCGGGCGCGTCGAGGATGGGCCCCGGCTCAGCAGCGCATCACTGAAGAAGTGCTGCCATAGCGCGTCGAAGACGCGCGTAAACGCGCTTATGGCGTCCGGGGCACGAGAGCCCGTAGAGTTTCACCGCCGGGGATGGGCGCTCGCATACACTTCGAGCAGGCGCTCGGAATCGATACCGGTATAGACCTGCGTGGTCGAGAGCGAGGAATGGCCGAGCAATTCCTGGATGGCGCGCAAGTCGCCGCCGCGCGACAGCAGATGCGTGGCGAAGGAATGGCGCAGCGCGTGCGGGGTGGCGCTGTCGGGCAGGCCGAGCGCGCCGCGCAGCCGCTCCATCGCGAGCTGGATGATGCGCGGGCTCAAGGGTCCGCCGCGCGCGCCGACGAAGATCGGCCCCTCCGCCGGCAGCGGATAGGGGCACATCGAAACGTACTCCTGCACCAGCTCGAGCACGTTTTGCAGCACCGGCACCATGCGGGTCTTGTTGCCCTTGCCGGTGACGACCAGCACGTCGCCTTCGCCGGGACGCGGCACCTCGCGGCGCTTCAGGCCGAGCGCTTCGGAGATGCGCAGGCCCGAGCCGTACAGCAGCGCCATCACCGCGGCATCGCGCACCAGGATCCAGGTCTCGCGGTCCTCGCCGGCGCGCTCGTCGGCATCGGCAAGGCGCTTTGCGGAGGCCATCGGCAGCGGCTTCGGCAGGCTCTTCGCCACCTTCGGCGCACGGATCGCGGAGAGTGCGCCGACCTTGCCCTTGCCTTCGCGCTCGAGGAAGCGGCCGAACGAGCGCAAGCCCGCCAGCGCACGCATCAGGCTGCGGCCGGCGATGTCGTCGGCCCTGCGCATCGCCATGAAGGCGCGCACGTCGGTGGCTTCCAGCGCGGCGAAACGCCTCGAGCGTGACGCGCTCGCCCCAATGGGCACAGAGAAAATCCAGGCATTGCCGCAAGTCGCGGCCATAGGCCTCCAGCGTCTTCGGCGACAGCCGCCGCTCCGCCCCGAGATGCGACAGCCAGCGCGTCATCTCCTGCGCGATCGAGGGATCGGCGCTGGCGAGCTCGAGTCTAGGGGCGGCTGCTTTGCTCATGCGCTCTGGACGGAATGATTCCGCACAGTATATCGCATCACACTCGTTTATCGTTCGCTAAGGTCGCCCCCGGACGCTAGCCTTCACACCCCCGGGTTCCGATTCTCCCTCCAAAGACCCCTTGATGGATCATTCGTCGCGCAGCAACGCCGCCCCCACCAACGCGACCGGCATGGTCGACGTGCTGGTGCCGGTCGCGCTCGACCAGACCTATTCCTACAAGGTGCCGCGCGGCATGGAGCTGAAGGCGGGCGATCTCGTTGGCGTGCCGCTCGGGCCGCGCGAAGTGCTGGCCGTGGTCTGGGGCGAGAACGCCAATCCGGATCCGCGCCTGCACAACCGGCTCAAGGAGGTCAGCGAAAAGCTCGACATCCCGCCGCTCAAGCCGGAGCTGCGCCAGGTGGTCGACTGGGTCGCCAATTACACGCTGAGCCCGCGCGGCATGGTGCTGCGCATGTGCCTGCGGATGGGCGACAATCTCGGTCCTGAGCGGGTGCGTCCCGGCGTGCGCCTGACGGGCGAGCCGCCGAAGCGGTTGACGCCGGCACGCCAGCGCGTGATCGAGCTGCTGTCGGACCGGCTGCTGCACGGCAAGTCCGACGCCGCCAGGGAGGCCGGCGTCTCCTCAGGCGTGATCGACGGCCTCGTCGATGAAGGTACGCTCACGGTCGAGCCGATGCCGCCGCTGGCGGCGCCCCCGGCGCCCGATCCGGAGTTCGGCCGGCCGGATTTTTCGCCGCTGCAGCGGGCCGGCGTCGATGCGATGCGTGCGCTTGCCGCCAACGGCACCTTCCACGTCGCGCTGCTCGACGGCGTCACCGGCTCGGGCAAGACCGAGGTCTATTTCGAGGCCGTCGCGGAAACCATCCGCCGCGGCAGGCAATCGCTGATCCTGATGCCGGAGATCGCGCTCACCGGACAATTCCTCGATCGCTTCGCGCAGCGCTTCGGCGTGCGCCCGATCGAGTGGCATTCCGAGCTCACCCCGCGCACGCGCGCGCGCAATTGGGCGGCGATCTCCTCGGGCACCGCGCCGGTCGTGGTCGGGGCGCGCTCGGCGCTGTTCCTGCCCTACGCCGATCTCGGCCTGATCGTGGTCGATGAAGAGCACGACCAGGCCTACAAGCAGGACGAGGGCGTGCATTATCACGCCCGCGACATGGCAGTGGTGCGCGGGCACATCGCCAAAATCCCGGTGGTGCTGGCGTCGGCGACGCCATCGGTCGAGTCCGAGGTCAATGCCCGCAAGAACCGCTATCAGCGCATCGCGCTGCCCTCGCGCTTCGGCGGCCAGCATATGCCGCATATCGAGGCCATCGACATGCGCCGCGAGCCGCCCGCGCGCGGCCGCTTCATCTCGCCGCGGCTGGCCGGCGAGATCAGGACCGCAATCGAGCGGCGCGAGCAGGCGCTGCTGTTCCTCAATCGCCGCGGCTATGCGCCGCTGACGCTGTGCCGGACCTGCGGCCATCGCTTCGCCTGCACCATCTGCGATGCCTGGCTGGTCGATCACCGCTTCCGCCAGCGCCTGGTCTGTCACCATTGTGGCTTCTCGATGCCGCGCCCGCATATCTGTCCGAACTGCTCGGCTGAGGAATCCCTGGTCGCGGTCGGGCCCGGCGTCGAGCGCCTGCAGGAAGAGGCGGCCGCGCTGTTTCCGCAGGCGCGCACCATGGTGCTGTCGAGCGATCTCGTCACTTCGATCGAGACGATGCGAAGCGAGCTCGCCGAGATCGCGGAGGGCCGCGTCGACATCATCATCGGCACGCAGCTGGTGGCCAAGGGCCACAATTTTCCGCGGCTCAATCTGGTCGGCGTGGTCGATGCGGATCTGGGCCTATCCAACGGCGATCCGCGCGCGGCGGAACGCACCTGGCAATTGCTCAACCAGGTGATCGGCCGTGCCGGCCGCGAGCAGGGCCGCGGCATCGGCTATCTCCAGACCCACCAGCCCGACCATCCCGTGATGAAGGCGCTGATCGCCTGCGACCGCGAGGCCTTCTACGACAGCGAGATCGAGCTGCGCGAGAAGACGCTCTATCCGCCGTTCGGCCGGCTCGCCAGCCTGATCATCTCCGCCGGCGACCGCCCGAGCGCCGAAGGTCTCGGCCGCCGTCTCGTCGCGCTGGCGCCGCGCGACGAGCGCGTCGTTGTGCTCGGCCCGGCGGAAGCGCCGCTCGCCGTGATCAAGGGCCGCTACCGCTTCCGCATCCTGGTGAAATCGGCGCGCAATTTCGACCTGTCGGATTACTTGCGCAACTGGCTCGCGGTCTGCCCGAAGCCATCAGGCAATCAGAAGCTCGAAGTCGACGTCGACCCGCAGAGTTTTTTGTAAGCGCCACTGTCACCAAATGCTTGGTCGTCATTCCGGGCTCGCGCTGCGCGCGCCCCGGAATGACGACAAAAAAGCCCGCGGTCCCCCAAGACCGCGGGCTTGTTTCAGACGCGCATCAAATTGATGGAAACTGCGCGTCGATGTGAGGCGCGGCTGGCGCCTTAGGAGACGACTTCCGCGGTGACGCGGCCGACGCCGGCGCCGGTGAGGCCGATGGCGCGGGCGGCACCTGTGGAGAGGTCGAGAACCCGGCCGCGAATGAAGGGGCCGCGGTCGTTGATGGTGACGATGACGCTCGAGCCGCGGTGGGTGACGCGCAGCTTGGTGCCGAACGGCAGCGAGCGGTGCGCCGCGGTCAGGGCGTTCTGGTTGAAGCGCTGGCCCGACGCGGTGCGGCTGCCGGACTCGTTGCCGTAATAGGAGGCCATGCCGGAGAAGCTATGGCCGCTGCCCGAGGTCGGATTCATCGACGCATTGGCGTTGCGCCAATCGGAGCTCGCATTGGTGTCGGCCTGGGCGTGGTGGCGGTGATGATGCTTGTGGTGGCGGGATTTGGCGGAAGCTTCGGTGGCAGTTCCACCGATCAGGAGAGTTGCGGCAACGAAAGCGATCGCCGTACGCGGCCGGGTCACAAAGCCCAGCGTCTTCAAAGACAGCATTTATTGGTCCCTAAGCTAGTATTGCCACATATGTGGCAAGTGGAGCCCCCATCAATTTGTGAGCGGTCTGGCGTTTCGATTCCCAATGCGGCGTGAATTGGGCAGTAAATCCGTTCTGTGTCGTCATGAAACATCTTGTTACTCAAACAGGATATTCAGCTCATGTTTCCTAATCTTCGCCTTTAACGATTTATTAACCTATGGATTACTTGCGAATACTGTAAAGCGAAGTTATCCCTTCCGGCGTTTAGAATTGGGTAAGTATTCGGCGAGTGATGCTGTCGGCGCTGGAATCACGGCTCAGCGATCCGTGTTCATGGCCGCTATGCACTGGGGGCAGGAACCAATCCGGGCAGCGCGGCGAACCCGCCAATTCCGCGACCGGGAAGATCGCCATCCAAGTCCTTGATCGAGTCCTGCTCCGATCGCCGAACCGGACCAAAGATGTCGCAGCGTGCGACGAACTGGCGACAGAACCTCGTGCCTTTAATTTGGCGTCATGTTGCACCTGCGCGCCTGCTATGTTAGCAAAGCCGCGATTTTAACGAGCCCGGCACGTCCCGTGCTGGTCGAAAATCGAAGTCCCGCTTGAATTCCAAGGGCTTGGATCGCTAGGCGCCGCTTCGTGGCGACGGTTTTTCCCTTGCGAGTTTGACAGCAAAAAGAGCGCGTCTGTGGCTGCAGAAGATACCTCCGTTTCCGGTGTGTCCGGCCGTTATGCAACGGCCTTGTTCGACCTGGCCCGCGATCAGAAAGTGGTCGACGAGGTCAAAGCCGATCTCGAGAAATTCGAGGCCCTGCTGAACGAGAGCGCCGATCTGAAGCGCCTCGTCCGCAGCCCGGTCTTCGCCGCCGACGCCCAGTCCAGGGCCCTGTCGGCCGTGTTGGCCAAGGCCGGTATCGCCGGCATCTCCGCCAATTTCCTCAAAGTGCTGACCGCCAACCGCCGCCTGTTCGTGGTTTCGGACGTCATTCGCGGCTACCGCGCCCTCGTCGCCAAGTTCAAGGGCGAGACGACGGCCGACGTCACGGTGGCGGAAGCGCTCTCGGACAAGAATCTCGACGCCCTCAAGGTTGCCCTGAAGTCGGTGACCGGCAAGGACGTCGCGCTGAACGTGAAAGTCGATCCCGCGATCATCGGTGGCCTCGTCGTCAAGCTGGGCAGCCGCATGGTCGATGGTTCGCTTCGCACCAAACTCAATTCGATCAAGCACGCGATGAAAGAGGCAGGCTGATGGACATCCGCGCCGCGGAAATTTCCGCGATCCTCAAGGACCAGATCAAGAATTTCGGCCAGGAAGCTGAAGTCTCCGAAGTCGGACAGGTGCTGTCCGTCGGCGACGGTATCGCCCGCGTCTACGGTCTGGACAACGTCCAGGCCGGTGAAATGGTCGAGTTCGAGAACGGCACCCGCGGCATGGCGCTGAACCTCGAAACCGACAACGTCGGCGTCGTCATTTTCGGTGCCGACCGCGAGATCAAGGAAGGCCAGACCGTCAAGCGCACCCGCGCCATCGTGGACGCGCCGGTCGGCAAGGGCCTGCTCGGCCGCGTCGTCGACGCGCTCGGCAACCCGATCGACGGCAAGGGCCCGATCCAGGCCGACAAGCGCATGCGTGTCGACGTCAAGGCGCCCGGCATCATTCCGCGCAAGTCGGTGAGCGAGCCGATGGCGACCGGCCTCAAGGCGATCGACGCCCTGATCCCGATCGGCCGCGGCCAGCGCGAGCTGATCATCGGTGACCGCCAGACCGGCAAGACCGCGATCGCGCTCGACACCATCCTGAACCAGAAGCCGCTCAACGCGCAGCCGGACGAGAACATCAAGCTGTACTGCGTCTACGTCGCGGTCGGCCAGAAGCGCTCGACGGTTGCCCAGTTCGTCAAGGTGCTGGAAGAGCAGGGCGCGCTCGAATACTCGATCATCGTCGCCGCCACCGCCTCGGATCCGGCGCCGATGCAGTACATTGCGCCCTTCACCGGCTGCACCATGGGCGAGTACTTCCGCGACAACGGCATGCACGCCGTGATCATCTATGACGACCTTTCGAAGCAGGCCGTCGCCTATCGCCAGATGTCGCTGCTGCTGCGCCGCCCGCCGGGCCGCGAAGCCTATCCCGGCGACGTGTTCTATCTGCACTCCCGCCTGCTCGAGCGCGCGGCGAAGCTGAACAAGGACCAGGGCTCGGGCTCGCTGACCGCGCTGCCGGTCATCGAGACCCAGGCCAACGACGTGTCGGCCTACATCCCGACCAACGTCATCTCGATCACCGACGGCCAGATCTTCCTGGAAACCGACCTGTTCTTCCAGGGCATCCGTCCCGCGGTGAACGTCGGTCTGTCGGTGTCGCGCGTCGGCTCCTCGGCGCAGACCAAGGCCACCAAGAAGGTTGCCGGCAAGATCAAGGGCGAGCTCGCGCAATACCGCGAAATGGCGGCGTTCGCGCAGTTCGGCTCCGACCTCGACGCCTCGACCCAGCGCCTGCTCAACCGCGGCTCGCGCCTCACCGAGCTGTTGAAGCAGCCGCAGTTCTCGCCGCTGAAGATGGAAGAGCAGGTCTGCGTGATCTGGGCCGGCACCAACGGCTATCTCGATCCGCTGCCGCTCAACAAGGTGCGCGCGTTCGAGGACGGCCTGCTCTCTCTGCTGCGCGGCAAGCACGTCGACATCCTCAACGCGATCCGCGACAGCCGCGACCTCTCCGACGACATTGCTGCGAAGCTGAAGTCGGTGGTCGAAGGTTTTGCGAAGAGCTTCGCGTAAGAAACAACCGTCAGGGCCGGGCTAAAGCGCGAAGCGCGTCTTCGCAACTGAAGTCCCGGCCATCCACGTCTCTCGGCGTGGCAGACGGCACGTGGATGCCCGGGACACGCCCGGGCATGACGAGTGGGATAGGCTAGCGGCTTGATCGCAAGGATCGAACCGCCGGGGTGAACGAAGAATGGCGTCACTTAAAGACATGCGCGTCCGCATCGCCTCCACCAAGGCGACGCAGAAGATCACCAAGGCCATGCAGATGGTCGCAGCCTCCAAGCTGCGCCGCGCGCAGACCGCCGCGGAAGCGGCGCGTCCCTATGCCGACAAGATGAGCGCGGTGATCTCCAACATCGCCAGCGCCGCGGCGGGCTCGCCCGGCGCACCGGTGCTGCTGGCCGGCACCGGCAAGGACCAGGTCCACCTGCTGCTGGTCTGCACCGGCGAGCGCGGCCTGTCCGGCGCCTTCAACTCCTCGATCGTGCGTCTCGCCCGCGAGCGCGCCTTGGCGCTGATGGCGCAGGGCAAGGACGTGAAGTTCTTCTGCGTCGGACGCAAGGGTTACGAGCAGCTGCGCCGCCAGTTCGACAAGCAGATCGTCGAGCACATGGACCTGCGCAGCGTCCGCCAGCTCGGCTTCGTCAATGCCGAGGAGATCGCCAGGAAGGTGCTGGCGCGTTTCGACAACGGTGAATTCGACGTCTGCACGCTGTTCTATTCCCGCTTCCGCTCGGTGATCGCGCAGATCCCGACCGCCCAGCAGATCATTCCGCTGGTGGTGGAGGAGGGCGGTGCCGCCAACACGACGTCCTATGAATACGAGCCGGAAGAGGACGAGATCCTCACCCGCCTGCTGCCGCGCAATCTCGCGGTCCAGATCTTCCGCGCGCTGCTCGAGAACAACGCCTCGTTCTACGGCGCGCAGATGAGCGCGATGGACAACGCGACGCGCAACGCCGGTGAGATGATCCGCAAGCAGACGCTGGTCTACAACCGCACGCGTCAGGCGCAGATCACCAAGGAACTGATCGAAATCATCTCGGGTGCCGAGGCCGTCTGACCAGGACGCTCAGCACCCATTACACGCAACATCCCGGTCACGCTGACCGCGGTTTAGAAGTTCGGATCGAAGGAGACATTCAATGGCAGCCCAGGTCGGTCGCGTCACCCAGGTCATCGGCGCCGTCGTCGACGTGCAGTTCGAAGGCCACCTCCCGGCCATTCTCAATTCGCTCGAGACCAAGAACGGCGGCAACCGCCTGGTGCTCGAAGTCGCCCAGCATCTCGGCGAGTCCACCGTCCGCACCATCGCGATGGACACCACCGAGGGTCTGGTCCGCGGCCAGGAAGTGACCGACACCGGCGCCCCGATCCGCGTTCCCGTCGGTGAAGGCACGCTCGGCCGCATCATCAACGTCATCGGCGAGCCGATCGACGAAGCCGGTCCGGTCAAGACCGAAGGCCTGCGCGCCATCCATCAGGAAGCGCCGACCTACACCGACCAGTCGACCGAGGCTGAAATTCTCGTCACCGGCATCAAGGTCGTCGATCTCCCTGGCTCCCTACGCCAAGGGCGGCAAGATCGGCCTGTTCGGCGGCGCCGGCGTCGGCAAGACCGTGCTGATTCAGGAGCTGATCAACAACGTCGCCAAGGCGCACGGCGGCTACTCCGTGTTCGCCGGCGTCGGCGAGCGGACCCGCGAGGGCAACGACCTCTATCACGAGTTCATCGAATCCAAGGTCAACGCCGATCCGAAGAACCCCGATCCGAGCGTGAAGTCGAAGTGCGCGCTGGTGTTCGGCCAGATGAACGAGCCGCCCGGCGCCCGCGCCCGCGTCGCGCTCACGGGTCTCACCATCGCGGAAGACTTCCGCGACAAGGGCCAGGACGTGCTGTTCTTCGTCGACAACATCTTCCGCTTCACGCAGGCCGGCTCGGAAGTGTCGGCGCTGCTCGGTCGTATCCCTTCGGCGGTGGGTTATCAGCCGACGCTGGCCACCGACATGGGCGCGCTGCAGGAGCGCATCACCACCACGCAGAAGGGCTCGATCACCTCGGTGCAGGCCATCTACGTTCCGGCCGACGACTTGACCGACCCGGCGCCGGCGACCTCGTTCGCGCATCTTGACGCGACCACGACGCTGTCGCGCTCGATCGCCGAAAAGGGCATCTACCCGGCGGTGGACCCGCTCGACTCGACCTCGCGCATGCTCTCCCCGCTGGTCGTCGGCGAGGAGCATTACGCGGTCGCCCGTCAGGTCCAGCAGGTGCTGCAGCGCTACAAGGCGCTCCAGGACATCATCGCCATTCTCGGCATGGACGAGCTGTCGGAAGAGGACAAGCTGACCGTGGCCCGCGCCCGCAAGGTCGAGCGCTTCATGTCGCAGCCGTTCCACGTCGCCGAAATCTTCACGGGCTCGCCTGGCAAGTTCGTCGACCTCGCCGACACCATCAAGGGCTTCAAGGGCCTCGTGGAAGGCAAGTACGACCACCTGCCGGAAGCCGCCTTCTACATGGTCGGCACCATCGAAGAAGCCGTCGAGAAGGGCAAGAAGCTGGCGGCGGAAGCCGCCTAAGCTGGCGAATAGCGAATAGGGAGTGGCGAATAGCTGCTCCCTGCTTCAACCACTCGCCATTCGCCACTCACCATTCGCAGGTTTCTTATGGCCACCTTCCACTTCGATCTCGTCTCTCCGGAAAAGCTCGCCTTCTCGGGCGAGGTCGACCAGGTCGACATCCCCGGCGTCGAGGGTGACTTCGGCGTGCTGGCAGGGCATGCGCCGGTCGTGGCGGCGATCCGCCCCGGCATTCTCACGATCACCACCGGCGGCAAGCACGAGAAGATCATCGTGCTCGGCGGCATCGCCGAGGTCTCGAAAGGGGCCTGACCGTGCTCGCCGACGTCGCGACGTCGCTGGCCGAGCTCGATCGTGCCCAGTTCGCCGAGACGATTGCGGAGATGGAAGAGAGCCTGAAGGAGCACGAAGGCGGCGAGCTCGATCACGCCATCGAGCGGCTCGACCACTTCAAGAGCATTCAGCATCAGCTCAACGCGACGGCTATGCACTAAGCCCCGGGGCACCGCTCCGGGGCTCAAGTCTGAAATTTCTGAACAGGCTCAGCGCTCGTCACCGACCGTGGCGGGCGCTGAAACTTTGTTGCTTGACGATGGCGGTCGCCCACACGCGCAACCGCAAACGGTCGGCCGAAATTCTCCAACGATTTCAAACCCCGTTCTACTGTGCATGGGGTTGTTTTCGCAGTTTTCAGTTTGCGAAGGGCGCAAACTGCCCGGCCACCGCGCGATAGACCTCGCGCCGGAACGGCACCACGATGTCGGCGACGCGGTCGAGCCGCTCCCAGCGCCAGGCGTCGAATTCGGCGGGCTGGCCGTTGCGCGGCGTCAGCGGATCGATCTCGTCATCCTTGCCGGTGAAGCGCAGCGCGAACCACTTTTGACGCTGGCCGCGGAATTTCGCCAGGCGATGCGTCTGCGGGCCGTCGTAGGGCGGGAATTCGTAAGTGTACCAGTCGGTCTCGCCGAGATAGTCCGCGCTGACGACGCTGGTCTCCTCCCAGAGCTCGCGCATCGCCGCGTCGCGCAAGTTCTCGCCCTCGTCTACGCCGCCCTGCGGCATCTGCCAGTCGAGGCCAGGCAGGATGATCTCGGGCCCGTCGCCCTTGAAGCGGTGGCCGACCAGCACGCGGCCATCGGCATTGAACAGCGCGATGCCCACGTTGGGCCGGTAGGGTTTTTCATTGGTCACTTGCAGATATCTCTTGTCGTCATTCCGGGGCGCGCGCAGCGCGAGCCCGGAATCTCGAGGTTCTCAGGTGCGCACTGCGCACCATAGTTCGATGCTGTCGCATCGCCCCGGGACGACGGCAAATCATTTATTCGTCCGCCAGCGCGGAAAATTCCTGCACCACGCGCTCATAGACCGGACGCTTGAACGGAATGATCAGTCCGGTCAGGTTCTTCATCGGTTCCCAGCGCCAGCTGACGAACTCGGCCTTGTGGCCGCCGCCGCCGGGCTTCTCGACGTTGATCTCGCTGTCCTTGCCGGTGAAGCGCACCGCGTACCATTTCTGGCGCTGGCCGCGGTAGCGGCCCTTCCAGGCGCGTCCGGCGACCGTGCGCGGAATGTCGTAAGTGAGCCAGTCCGGGACCTCGCCGAGCCGCTCGACCGAGCGCACGCTGGTCTCCTCGTACAGCTCGCGCTTGGCGGCCTCCCAGGTGTCCTCGCCGGGATCGACGCCGCCTTGCGGCATCTGCCAGACATGGGTGTCGTCGACATGCTCGATGCCGCCGGCGCGGCGGCCGATGAACACGCGTCCTTCCTTGTTGAGCAGCATCACACCGACGCAGGTCCGGTAGGGCAGATCCTCGTAACGCGCCATTCCGCCAGACCTCTCACATGCTGCCGGTACGGCTGAACCGGTCCCCCCGTCAGGACAAGCGCCGTACCAATCCGTTGATTTAGCTGGATTTTGATTTCAGCATCGCTGTTGTCAATGGCACCAGGAGGATGCCCCGGTCGGCCAATGTCTTGGTCCAGGCGGCGATGCGGTCGATCGAGACGGGCAGGGCGGAGGCCGTGCCGACCGCGATGCCGCGCTCGCGTGCCGTCGATTCGAGCTTGTTCAGGGCACGGTCGATCTCGGTCGCCGTCGGCACCACGTCGATCGCGATGTCGCCCTTGCCGAACGGCATGGCCTGGCTCGCTGCCGTCTGGGCTGCGATGCTGCGGGGCGAGGAGCCGTCGTCGAAGAAGCCGAGGCCGCGCTTGGCCGCCTCGCGGACGATCGGCTGCATCGCCGGCTCGGTCGCGATGAAGCGGGCGCCCATGAAATTGGCGATGCCGGCATAGCCCTGCATCCGGCTCAGATGCCAGTACAGGCGGTCCATGTTCTGGTCTGCGCTGAGCGAGGTCAGCAGCGTCTGCGGTCCCGGGTCGTTGTCGGGAAAATCGTAGGGCTCCATCGGGATCTGGAGGAAGATCTCGTGGCGCTGCGCACGGGCCCGCTCGGCGAGCTTGCCGGGATCGGCGCCGTAGGGCGTGAAGGCCAGCGTCACCGCCCCCGGCAGCTTCATGATGGCGTCCGTGGTCTTGGCAGCGCCGACGCCGAGCCCGCCGATCACGATGGCGACGACAGGCATCTTGGCGGCCTTGGCGCGATCGGCATCCGCGGCATAGACGTTGAACGGCTTCAGCCCGTCGGCCACCACCGGGATCATGCCGTAGCGCGATTTCTCCAGCAGTTTCGGATTGATCCCGGCCATCACGGGCGGCGGGGCCGACGCTGCGGCATCGCCCTTGTCGGCGCCATCGCCGGCACCGATGACCACGTCGTGGCGGGCGCCGGTGGAGCCGTCGATCATCGTGACGGTCTTCTGCTCGCCGGGAGAGGCCTGCTTCGGCGCTTCCTTGGTCTCGTGCCTGCTGTCCTGAGCGGCGGCGGGCTTGTCATCCGCCGCCTTGTCCGCCGGCTTGATCGCGATCCGGGTCATCGGCTCGCCGCCGAGCGGATCCTTGTTGAAGAGGGCGAAGCCGGCAAAGGTGACAAGGAACAGGCCGAGCAGCACGGCGAGCAGCTGCGTGGCCGTGAACGGCAGCCGCAGCCGGCGTTTCCGGCGCGGCTTGTCCTGTCCGAGCGGAGCGCTCAGATCATCGGCCGTTTCAGTCATGCGCGATCCCGAATCACTGCGAATGACGATACCACGCCGAGGTCAAGCGGCGGCAGGCCGGGAGAGGCCGGGGATGCCGGGAGTTCCCAAGCAAAAAGGGCGGCTCCTGGAGCCGCCCTTCAGGGATCGCGATACGCGAGCTAGTTCGTCGACCTAGTTCGCCGCCTTCGGCTTGTCGGTCGTGGCCTTGCTATCGCCGCCGGGCGCAGGCGCGGCCGAGGCGCTGTTCTTGATGCCGTGGAGCAGGTCGCCGGCGAGCTTGAGCGCCTTGTCGTCCTTGGCGTCCGGCGGGACGTAGGATTGCGAGCCGGTCTTCTCGTCGCCGTCGTTCTTGAGATGGCCGCGCAGCGAAGCCTCGCCCTTGGTGTCGGTGCGCGCCTTCAGCTCGTCCGGCACGTCCTGCAGCACCTCGATATCGGGCACGATGCCCTTGGCCTGGATCGACTTGCCCGACGGCGTGTAATAGCGCGCCGTGGTCAGGCGCAGCGCGCCGTTGCCGCTTCCGAGCGGGATGATGGTCTGCACCGAGCCCTTGCCGAACGAGCGCGTGCCGACGATGGTCGCGCGCTTGTGGTCCTGCAGCGCGCCGGCGACGATCTCCGACGCCGAAGCCGAGCCGCCATTGACCAGCACGATGACCGGCTTGCCCTTGGTGAGGTCGCCGGAATGCGCGGTGCGGCGCTGGGTCTCCTCGGCATTGCGGCCGCGGGTCGAGACGATCTCGCCCTTCTCCAGGAAGGAGTCGGAGACGGTGACCGCTTCCTCGAGCAGGCCGCCCGGATTGTTGCGCAGGTCGATGATGAAGCCCTTGAGCTTGTCGCCGCCGATCTGGTTCGTGAGGTTGCCGACCTCGCGCTTCAGGCCTTCGGTGGTCTGCTCGTTGAAGGTGGTGATGCGGATATAGCCGATGTCGTCCTGCTCCACGCGCGCGCGCACCGAGCGGACACGGATGTTGTCGCGCACCAGGGTGACGTCGATCGGATTGTCCTGGCCCTTGCGGATGATCTTGAGCTTGATCTTGGTGTTGACCGGGCCGCGCATCTTCTCGACCGCCTGGTTCAGGGTCAGGCCCTGCACCGCCTCGTCGTCGAGATTGGTGATGATGTCGTTGGCCATGACGCCGGCGCGCGAGGCCGGCGTGTCGTCGATCGGCGAGACCACCTTGATGAGGCCGTCTTCCATCGTGACCTCGATGCCGAGGCCGCCGAACTCACCGCGCGTCTGCACCTGCATGTCGCGGAAGCTCTTGGCGTCCATGTAGCTGGAATGCGGATCGAGGCCGGTGAGCATGCCGCTGATGGCCGATTCGATCAGCTTGGTGTCGTCGGGCTTCTCGACATAGTCGGAGCGCACGCGCTCGAACACGTCGCCGAACAGATTGAGCTGGCGATAGGTGTCCGCGGTGGCGGCTCGTGCGCTGGAGCCCATGAAGACCGCGCGCGGCTGGGTCACGAACAGCGTCAGCGCTGCACCGGTGGCGGCGCTGAGGAGGATTACTGAAGTCTTGCGCATCATCCGCGAACCTTCTCGCCTTCATTTGCGGCCCACCATGGGCCTGGATCGATTGGAGTGCCGTCCTTACGGAACTCGACATACAGCACAGGTTGACTCGCGTTCGTCGCGAGAATGGAGGCGACTTGAGATGTCGACCCCATGGTCGCGACCGGCTCTCCCGTGAGCACGAACTGTCCGATGTTGACCGAAATACGCTCCATCCCGGCGATCAGGACATGATACCCGCCCCCGGCATTGAGGATCAAGAGTTGTCCATAGCTGCGGAACGGGCCGGAATAGACCACCCAGCCGTCACACGGCGTTGTGACCTGGGAGCCGGGCTTGGTTGCCAGCGAAATGCCCTTCTGAACCCCGCCGACCCCGTCGGAACCGCCGAAATCCCTGATCTTGTTACCGTTAACCGGAAGCGGCAGCAGACCCTTGGCCGAGGCGAACGCGATGGCGGGGGCGGTCCGGGACCGGTCCTTGAATGCGCCCGGGCCCGACTTGGCGCTGGCGGCCGCCAGCTTGGCTTCCTTGGCCTCGGCCTGCCTTGCGGCCTCGGCTGCCTTCTCGGCGGCCTTGGCGGCGCTTTGCAGGTCCTGCTCCATCTTGGTGATCAGGCCCTGGAGATCGCCGACCTGCTTCGAAAGCATGATCGCGCGCGCGTTCTCGGCGTCGAGATCCTTTTCGCGCGCCGCCTGCTGGCGCTGCCGCTCCTCGACCAGGGCGGTGAGCCGGGTCTGGTCGCTGCGGACCCGGTCGCGGTCGGCGGCGAGCTGGTCGCGCTCGGAGGCGATGGTCTTGCGCAGGGCCACGAGCTCGCCGAGCTCGCTTGCGATCTTTTCGGCGCGGCCGCGCAATTCCGGCACCACCGCGCCGAGCAGCATCGCGGTGCGCAAGGATTGCAGCGCGTCTTCGGGCCGCACCAGCAGCGCCGGCGGCGTCCGCCGCCCCGCCCGCTGCAACGCCGCCAGCACCTCGACGATGTCGCCGCGGCGCGAATCCAGCGACGCGCGCATCTCCTGCTCGCGGCCGTTCAGGGCTTCGCAGCCGCGCTTCGGTGTCGTCGATCTTGGTCTCGACCATGCGCACATTGGCCGCGGTGTCGATCAGCTGCTGATTGAGCTGGGTGCGGTCCTTCCCCAGCGAGGTGATCTCGGCCTTGAGCTTGGCCTGTGCCTCTTCCGCGCTCTTCTGCCTGGCGCGGGCGGCTTCCAGCTCCTGCTCGCGCTGCTTGATGGCATCGGGCGAGACCGCGGCGGTCTGCGGCGGCGCCGTCTGAGCCTGCGCGAGGCTTGCGCCCAGAACGCCTGTTTGCAGGACGCTCGCGATCAGCAGCAGGTTGAGGACAGGCGCTCGCATTGCTTCAGGCAAAGATGCTCGTTGTGGCGCGCATCACGCGCGGTGATAGGGATGGCCGGCCAGAATGGTGGCGGCCCGGTAAAGCTGTTCCAGAAGCATGACGCGGACCATTTGGTGCGGCCAGGTCGCAGAGCCGAACGCGATCGCGAGCTTGGCCTTACGGCGCAATTCGGGCGAAAGTCCGTCCGCCCCTCCGATCATGAAGATAGTATGTCCGGCGCCTTCGTCCCGCCAGCGCGCCAGATGCCGTGCGAATACGGTGGAATCGAGATTCTGCCCGCGCTCGTCCAGCGCCACCAGGATGGATTTTTCCGGGACATGCGCCGAGATCGCCGCGGCCTCCTCGGCCATCCGCGTCGCTGTGTCCCGCGCGCGGCTTTCGGCGACTTCGTAGACGCTGAGCCCGCGGAATCCGAGCTTGCCGCCGGCTTCGCTGAACCGCTCGAAATAACGGTCGGCAAGCTCCCGTTCGGGCCCCTGCTTCAGCCGGCCCACCGCAATGACGGCAACACGCATGATCTTTTCAGGGTCGCGTTTTCAACACCGCGCGCATGATGCGCGCGCACGACGCCAGCATGCGCGTTAGCCGATTCGAAATCGGCCCGATGAGCCTAGATCGCCTTCGCCGCCCCTGGGCCCTGCGTGTACAATCGCCTCGAGATTGTAGAACTCGCGGACCTCGGGTCTGAACACGTGCACGATCACGTCGCCGGAATCGATCAGCACCCAGTCGCAATTGGGCAAGCCCTCGACATGGATGTTCTTGATGCCGTTTTCCTTCAGGCTCTTGGTGACGTTTTCCGCGATCGCGCCGACGTGCCGGTTGGCCCGGCCGGTGGTGACGATCATGTAGTCGGAGTACGCCGATTTGCCGCGAAGGTCGATGGTGACCGTCTCTTCCGCCTTCATGTCCTCGAGGCGGGAGAGGATCAGGCTCAGCGTCTTGTCGGCGTCGGGTTGCGCCTCCAAGGCCGCAGCTTTGGTCGATGTTTTACGCGCCGGCTTGGCAACCTTGGGTAAAACAGGCTTCGTCGAAGCTGACTTCGTGGAAGTAGACTTGGACAATACAGATGCGGTCAGGGACCATTCCTTTCACTGTATCGCGAACGCCGAATCCGGCGTCCACCGGTTACACTACATCATGTGGGGTTAAGGGTTTCAATATGCCAGAGAGGCCCGAAGCCCCCACGCCCCCCAAGGTCTGACTCACTTCGTACCTTTCCAGCTCCCGTCCGGGTTCCGCAGGCCCGTCGAGGACAGGTTCAGCTTCATTCCGGTCAGGAAGACCCAGGCCGGTGCC
This sequence comes from Bradyrhizobium dasycarpum, assembly GCF_042019905.1. Lineage (NCBI taxonomy): Bacteria > Pseudomonadati > Pseudomonadota > Alphaproteobacteria > Hyphomicrobiales > Nitrobacteraceae > Bradyrhizobium > Bradyrhizobium dasycarpum. The sequence goes on along the minus strand of NZ_CP169574.1, from coordinate 4,735,897 downwards.
GGTTGATCCGCAAGGAGCGGGGCGTTCTTCTCGGGCAGGCGGTAGCGCGCCAACGCCTTGGCAGCGGGCGAGGCGAGGGCGCGAAAACTCTGCGGCGGGCGATCGACCACCGCAATCGGCACCTGGTCGGCGATGCGCCGCCAGTGCTGCCAACGATGGAATTGAGCGAGGTTGTCGGCGCCCATGATCCAGACAAAGCGCAAGCCGGAGAGGCGGCGGCGCAAGGTGTTGATCGTATCGATAGTATAGCGGGTGTGAATGACGGATTCGAGACAGCTGACCTCGATCCTGGGATCGTCGGCGACGTCGCGCGCGGCCTGCATGCGCGCGCCGAGCTCATGCAGCGGGCCGTTCTCCTTCAGCGGATTGCCGGGGGTCACCAGCCACCAGACGCGATCGAGTTGCAATCGCTTCAGCGCGAACTGGCTGATGGCCCGATGCGCCTGATGCGGCGGATTGAACGAGCCGCCGAGCAGGCCGATGCGCATGCCTTCGGTGTACGGCGGTACGGCCTGCGCGAAGAAGCGTGGCACGACGAAATGGTTGCTCAATGCCCCGCGCCTTGCAACGTTACCTACGGCCGCGTCTGCCCGGTGCCGTGAACGCGGTATTTGAAGCTCGTCAATTGCTCGGCGCCGACAGGGCCGCGGGCGTGGAAGCGACCGGTGGCGATGCCGATCTCGGCACCGAAGCCGAACTCGCCGCCATCGGCGAACTGCGTCGAGGCGTTGTGCAGCACGATCGCGGAATCGACCTCGCTCAGGAATTTCTTCGCAGCCGCTTCATCCGCGCTCACGATCGCATCGGTGTGATGCGAGCCGTGGGCCTGGATATGCGCGATCGCGCCGTCCACGCCATCCACGACTTTCGCGGCGATGATCGCATCGAGATATTCGGTGTCCCAATCGTCTTCGTTCGCAGGCTTGACGCGTGCATCGGCCTTTTGCACGGCATCGTCGCCGCGTACTTCGCAGCCGGCCTCGATCAGCATCTCGACCAGCGGCTTCAGGTTCTTCGCAGCAGCGGCGCGGTCGACCAGCAGCGTCTCGGCCGCGCCGCAGACGCCGGTGCGGCGCATTTTCGCGTTGAGCACGATCGACTTCGCCATGGCGAGGTCGGCGCTGGCATCGACATAGACGTGGTTGACGCCTTCGAGATGCGCGAACACGGGCACGCGCGCCTCCTGCTCGACGCGGGCGACGAGGCTCTTGCCCCCGCGCGGCACGATCACGTCGATGGCGCCGTTCAATCCTGACAGCATCATGCCGACCGCGGTGCGGTCGCGCGTCGGCACCAGCGTGATCGCAGCTTCAGGCAGGCCGGCTTCGCGCAGGCCCTGCACCAGGCATTCATGGATGGCGCGGCAGGAGCGGAAACTGTCGGAGCCGCCACGCAGGATCACGGCGTTGCCCGACTTCAGGCACAGCACGCCGGCATCCGCCGCAACGTTCGGCCGGCTCTCGAAGATCACGCCGACGACGCCGAGCGGCACGCGCACGCGCTCGATGGTCATGCCGTTCGGCCGCTGCCAGCTTTCGGTGACGGTGCCGACCGGGTCGGCGATGCCGCGCACAATGGCGATACCCTCGGCCATGCCCTCGATCCGCACCGGCGTCAGCGTCAGGCGGTCGATGAAGGCGGAGGTGGCATTGCCGGAGGCGCGGGCCTCGGCGACGTCCTCGGCATTGGCGGCGAGAATGGCGGCCGCATGGCTGCGGATCGCCCGCTCCATGGCCTCCAGCGCCCGGTTCTTCTGCTCCGGCGGCGCCAGCGCCAGCACACGCGCGGCAGCGCGGGCACGGGTGGCGAGATCGGACATCAGCGCCTGGAGATCGCTGGCACGATCGGCATTGCCGTCGACGGCTTTGAGGGGGCGGCCATTGGAGTTTCAACCTTCTGCTAAGGCAGTGTCCTAGCACGGAAATCCCGGGTTTGCGAAGGGCGGGCAGGGTATGGCTGGTACTTCCGAGACGGGCCGGCTAGGGTAGTCCGCCGTCATTCCGGGGCGATGCGAAGCATCGAACCCGGAATCTCGAGATCCCCGGTGCGCAATTGCGCACCTGAGGTCTGGTCCTTCGCGCCATCCCGGAATGACGGCTCGGGCTCTAGCCGCCCACCACCAGATCGTCGCGGTGGATCATCTCGGCGCGGCCGCTGATGCCGAGGATGGCCATCACGTCCGGGGAGGAACGGCCCCTGATCCGCTCGGCCTCGTCGGCGTCGTAGGCGATCAGGCCGCGGCCGACCTCGCTGCTGTCGGGGCCGCGCACGATCACGGCGTCGCCGCGGGCGAACTGGCCCTCGACCTTGATCACGCCGGCCGGCAGCAGGCTGGCGCCGGCGCGTAGCGCCGTGACCGCACCGGCATCGATCGTCAGCGTGCCCTTCGGCTCCAGCGTGCCCGCGATCCAGCGTTTGCGCGAGGTGATGGGGTTGGCGGGCGTCAGGAACCAGGTGCAGCGGCCGCCATCGGCGATCGCCTGCAGCGGATGCTCGATCTTGCCGGACGCGATCAGCATATGCGTGCCGCCTGTCGTGGCGATCTTGGCCGCCTCGACCTTTGTGCGCATGCCGCCGCGCGACAGCTCGGATTCGGCATCGCCCGCCACCGCTTCGATCTCCGAGGAGATGCTCTCGACCACCGGAATCAGCTTGGCGTTCGGGTTGTTCTTCGGCGGGGCGTCGTAGAGCCCGTCGATGTCGGACAGCAGCACGAGCAGGTCGGCACTCGCCATGGTGGCGACGCGCGCGGCGAGGCGGTCGTTGTCGCCGTAGCGGATCTCGTTGGTCGCCACCGTGTCGTTCTCGTTGATCACGGGGATGGCGCGCCATTCCAGCAGCTTGCCGATGGTGGAGCGCGCGTTGAGATAGCGGCGGCGCTCCTCGGTGTCCTGCAGCGTCACCAGGATCTGGCCGGCGCCGATGCCGTGGGCGCCGAGCACCTCGGACCAGATCCGCGCCAGCGCGATCTGGCCGACTGCGGCCGCGGCCTGGCTCTCTTCCAGCTTCAGCGGGCCGCGCGGCAATTTCAGCCGGCTGCGGCCCAGCGCGATCGAGCCGGAGGAGACCACGAGGACGTCGCGCCCTTCCTCGTGCAGCTTGGCCATGTCGTCGGCAAGCGCGGCCAGCCAGGACGCCCGCACCTCGCCCTTGTCGGAATCGACCAGCAACGCCGTGCCGACCTTGACGACGATGCGGCGGAATTGACTGAGTTCGGGGCTGGCCATCATTCGCTTGGACGATCTGCACTGCGTTGGAAACGGCGGAGCGAAAGAGCGGCGCCGATAGGCCCGCTTTTGCAGCAGGACGATGTCCGGCGCAAGGCGGCCGGCATGGTAAACGGCCAAGATCGGCCTTGTCCGGGACGCTGCTCCGGTCCTAATTGATACCAATCAAAATGGGGTCAAAGGGGAAACGCATGGATCGCCGCGAATTCATGGCCGGATGTATCGCTCTGCCGCTGCTGGCGCAGGCGGGTGAGACGCACGCGCAGGCCGGGCTGACCAAGATCATCTTCCCGTTTGCGGCAGGGGCCGGCGGCGACACGCTGTGCCGCTTGCTCGCGCAGGAGATGGCACCGGTGCTGCAACGGACCATGGTGGTCGAGAACCGCACCGGCGGCGACGGCCTGATCGGCATCAAGGCGGTGAAGGGGGCTAGCCCCGACGGCAGCATGGTGCTGGTGACGACGGGACCGACCATGTACCTGCTGCCGATGGTGGAGAAAACACCGAGCTTCGACACCGCCAAGGATTTCATGCCGGTGTCGCTATTGGCGCGGTTCGAATTCGCGCTGGTGATCAATCCGGCGGTCGAGGCGGCCGATTTCAGGAGCTTCGTGGCGTGGCTGAAGGCGCATCCGGACAAGACCTCGTTCGGCGTGCCGAGCAACGGCACCATTCCGCACTTCACAGGCTCCAAGCTCGAGAAGGACCTCGGCATTCCCCTCACCCGCGTGCCCTATCGCGGCAGCGCGCCGATCCTCAACGACCTCGTCGGCGGTCACATCGCGTTCGGCATCACGACGCTGGCGGATGCGCTGCCGCAGCACCGCGCCAAGGGCGTCAAGATCATCGCGGTGTCGAGCGCCGAACGTTCGCCGTTCGCGCCTGAAGTGCCGACGCTGAAGGAGAGCGGCATCGATCTCGTTGCCGACGCCTGGTACGGCATGTGGCTTCCCGCCGGCAGTCCGCCGGACTTCGCCGGCAAGCTCGCCGCGGCCGCGAGTGCGGCGCTGGCCAAGCCGGAGGTGAAGGAGAAGCTGACGGCGATCGGGTTGATTCCGGTCGGCTCGGCCCCGGACGGATTGACCAAGGAACTCGCCGCCAACACCGCGTTGTGGCAGCCGATCGTGAAGGCGACGGGGTACAAGATCGAGAATTGAGTCTCTCCTAACGTCATTGCGAGGAGCCCTTGCGACGAAGCAATCCAGAATCTCTCCGGGAAAGAACTGGATTGCTGCGCGGCGCTCGCAATGACGGCGTGGATGGATGTTCGATCGTATCGACGTTTCGAACGCGCGGAGCAGTTCACATCTTCGCGCGCTGGGCGATGCCGTCCTTGATGGCCGCGAGCTCTTTCTCGTCCCAGATGCCGATCAAGACCCCGTTCTTTACCTGGAGCTGATTATCCGCATAGGCCGCGATCTTCTCGCGGGGCGTGGTGATGTGGCCGTTCGGATGCAGCGCCCAGTCGAACAGCTCGGCCTGCAATCGCGCGACGATGCCGGCGCAATCGGGATCGTCGCCGCGATCCAGATATTCTTCCGGATCGGTCTCGAGGTCGTACAGCATCGGGCGGAAGCCGGAGGCGTGGATGTATTTCCAGCGGCCGTCGAACACCATGAACAGGCGGCAGCGCTCGATCGGCTGGTTCAGCTTCAGCCTGACGTCCTGCATGGCGTAGTCGTATTCGGAGAACGCCACCTTGCGCCAGTCCGGGGGCGTCGGCCCGCGCAGCAGCGGCAGCAGTGAGCGTCCCTCGAGGATGTGGCCCGGCACCTTGCCGCCGAAATAATCGACGAAGGTGGGGGCGAGGTCGATGGCCTCGACCAGCGCGTCGCTGCGCGTGCCGCGCGTGGAATCGGCCTCCTTCGAGGGGTCGATGATGATCAGCGGAATCTTCGCGGATTGCTCGTGGAACAGATCCTTCTCGCCCATCCAGTGATCGCCGAGATAATCGCCATGATCGGAGGTGAACACGATCATGGTGGTGTCCAGCAGATCGCGCTCGCCCAAGAACTTCATCAGCACGCCCATCTGGTCGTCGATCTGCGTGATCAGGCCCATATAGGTCGGGATCACCTTCTCGCGGGCATCGTCGCGCGCCATGTTGCGGGAGTAGCGCATGTCCAGATAGGCGCCGAACACCGGATGCGGATTCTGCCGCTCGCGCTCCGAGCGGATCACCGGGATCATGTCTGATGTCGAATACATGCTGGCATAGGGCTCGGGCGCGATATAGGGCCAGTGCGGCTTGATGTAGGACAGATGCAGGCACCACGGCTTGCCCTCGGTCTCGGCCTCGCTGATGAAGTCCATCGCGCGCCGCGTCATGTAGGGCGTCTCGGAATGCTCCTCCGGCACGCGCGCGGCCTTGTCGGCGTGCACCAGCAGCCAGCCGTTCTGCAAGCTGCCGTCGTCCGCCGCGCCGGAATTGGCCCAGTGCTCCCAGGGATTGGTGGCTTCAAAGCCCTGCTGGCGGAGATACTCATCGTACTTCGGGCGCGGCCGCCCCGTCGGATGCAGGCCATCGTCGCGCTCGTAGGGCTCGAAGCCGCATTCGGCGACATGCACGCCGATGACCGATTCCGGCGGGATGCCGAGCGCCTTCATGCCCTCGAGATCGGGCGCCATGTGGGTCTTGCCGACCAGCACGTTGCGCACGCCGATCTTCTTGAGGTGATCGCCGAGCGTGGGCTCGCCAACGCGCAGCGGCCAGCCGTTCCAGTGCGAGCCGTGCGAGCGCATGTAGCGGCCGGTGTAGAACGACATCCGCGAGGGCCCGCAGATCGGCGATTGCACATAGGCCTTGCTGAACAGCACGCCGCGCCTGGCCATGGCGTCGATATTGGGCGTCTTCAGCGTGGGATGGCCGGTGCAGCCGAGATAGTCATAGCGAAGCTGGTCGCACATGATCCAGAGAACGTTCTTCGCGCGCGCCATGCGTCGTCCCTTGTCGCTTCTTGATTGTTCGATGCTGCGCTATTGACGGCGTGAAGACAAGCCAGTGCTCAAATTCGGCTGTATCACAAGCGCCGAACCTCATCCTGAGGAGCCCGCGCAGCGGGCGTCTCGAAGGATGGCCGCAGCTGAGAGCCGGGCCTTCATGGTTCGAGACGCGCGTTCCGCGCTCCTCACCATGAGGGTTTCTCAGCGAGATCCACTACGCCGACCAGGGCTCCGCTTCCGCCGCGCTCTTCGCCTTCGCCGACACCGGGGCTTCGCCGATCACCTCGGCCAGCGCGCGCAAGGCTTCCTTGACGCCCTGGCCGGTTACGCCGGACAGCAGCAGCGGGGTCTTCTTGGCGGCGCGCTTCAGCCGCTCCTTCTGCTTCTTCAATTCGTCCGGCTCGACCGCGTCGATCTTGTTCAGCGCGACGATCTCGATCTTGTCGGTGAGCTGGCCGCCATAGGCGTCGAGCTCCTTGCGCACCGTCTTGTAGGCCTTGCCGGCATGCTCGCAGGTGGCGTCGACCAGGTGCAGCAGCACGCGGCAGCGCTCGACATGGCCGAGGAAGCGGTCGCCGAGACCGGCGCCTTCATGGGCGCCCTCGATCAGGCCGGGAATGTCGGCCAGCACGAACTCGCGGCCGTCGGCGTTCACGACGCCGAGCTGCGGATGCAGCGTGGTGAAGGGATAGTCGGCGATCTTCGGCTTTGCCGCGCTGACCTTGGACAGGAAGGTCGACTTGCCGGCATTGGGCAGGCCGACGAGACCGGCATCGGCAATCAGCTTCAGACGCAGCCAGACCCAGCGTTCCTCGCCGGGCTGGCCGGGATTGGCGTTGCGCGGCGCGCGGTTGGTCGACGACTTGAAATGCGCGTTGCCGAAGCCGCCATTGCCACCCTCGGCCAGCACGAACTTCTCGCCGACCTTCGTGAAATCGTGGATCAGCGTCTCGCGGTCCTCGTCGAAGATCTGGGTGCCGACCGGCACCTTCAGCACGATGTTCTTGCCGTTGGCGCCGTGACGGTCCGAGCCCGAGCCGTTCTCGCCCTTCTGGGCCTTGAAGTGCTGCTGGTAACGGTAGTCGATCAGCGTGTTGAGGCCGTCGGCGACCTCGATGATGACGTTGCCGCCGCGGCCGCCATTGCCGCCGGAGGGGCCGCCGAATTCGATGAACTTCTCGCGGCGGAACGCCACGCAGCCGTTCCCGCCGTCGCCGGAGCGGATATAGACCTTTGCTTCGTCAAGGAATTTCATCGGCCATAGGTAGGCCAGCCGGTGCCTTGCGGCAACCCGGATAGACCCGCAAATCGGCTGAAATTCCGCGAATTTGGGGCGTGCTTAACCGGCCGGCCGCTTCCGGATCAGGAATTTCTGCATCCCGTCCAGCACCAGCTCCTTGCGCTGGTTGAACACGGTGCTGCGCAGCGTCACCGCGCCGGTGGTGCGGCCCGGCAAGAGCTCGGTGACCTCGAGCGCCGGATAGATCGTGTCGTCCGCGAACACCGGCTTGAGAAACCGGCTCGACTGCTCGAGGAAGCCGACCAGGGATTCCTCGACCATGAACGGAAACAGGCCGGCGCCGGGCGCGGTGTGGATCAGGGTCTGGAAGCCGTGGGCGAGCAGATGCGGCATGCCGCGGCTGCGGCAATATTCCACGTCGTAATGCACGGGATGGGTGTCGCCGCTCGCGGTCTGGAACGCCGCGAAGATCGCCGAGGTCTGGGTGCGGCCCGGCAGCACGAAGCGCTCGCCGACGACGAAATCCTCAAACCAGCGTTGCGTGGGGATCATGCGATGCTGGGTCGGATCGAAATCGGTCATGTCGGAGCTCTCTCGGTCGCTGAGCGTTTATCGCTACCGCGATGCGAGGAGTGCGACAATCCGTTCAATTCGGCGGATGCGGGCTTGTCCGGCGCGGCCACGTCATTAAAACGACCGCAGGCGACTCTAATCGTCGGATTTCCGCGCTCTCTCCGCTCGTCATTGCGAGCGAAGCGAAGCAATCCAGCCTGTTTCTGCGGAAGCAGACTGGATTGCTTCGTCGCACCAGCGCAAAATTGCTTCGCAATTTTGTCGCGGGCTCCTCGCAATGACGGCTCCCACACACTCACGACGGCAATGCCCCTCTTCAAGACTCCCTCCGCCTATGACGACCGCTCCGCGCGGCTGGCCGGCATTGCGCTCATGGTGCTGTCGATCTTCATGTTCTCGTTCGGCGATGCCATGGGCAAGTTCCTGGTCGGGACTTATTCGGTGGGGCAGCTGTTGTTCCTGCGCGCCTGCGCGGCGCTGCTTTTGCTGTCGCCGCTGATCTGGAAGCAGCGCGACCTGTTCCTGCATCTGGAGCGGCCGGGCCTGCAGCTGTTCCGCGTCGTGCTGTCGACGCTGGAGGTCGCCGCCTTCTTTCTTGCGACCGTCTATCTGCCGCTTGCCGACGTCATCACCTATTATCTCGCCGGCCCGATCTTCGTCACCGCGATGTCGGCGATCTTCCTGGGCGAGAAGGTCGGCTGGCGGCGCTGGACCGCGATCCTGATCGGCTTCTGCGGTGTCCTGATCGCGCTGCGGCCGTCGGCCCAGACCGTCAGCCTGCCGGCGCTGATCGCACTCGGCGGCAGCCTGTCCTTCGCAACCCTGATGCTGATCACGCGCAGCCTGCGCAAGACGCCCGACATCGTGATGGCGTCCACGCAATTCGTCGGCACGTTCTCGCTGGGCGCGGTGCTGTCGGCCTTCAACTGGGTGCCGCCGACCCCTGGCAGCCTCGTCATCTTCGCGGCCGCCGGGCTGGTTTCGGTCACCGCGCTGTTCTGCGTCAACCGCTCGCTCAAGCTGGCGCCGGCCAGCGTCGTGGTGCCCTACCAATATTCGATGATCGTCTGGGCGGTGATCTTCGGCTTCGTCGTGTTCGGCGACGTGCCGTCGGTCGCAACCCTCGTCGGCGCCGCGATCATCATCGGCGCCGGGTTCTACATCTATCTGCGGGAGCGGGATCTCGGGCGGGAGAGCGTCGAGGTGAATCCGCCGGCGTAGCCACAACGTCGTCACGGGGCGCGCGCAGCGCGAGCCCGGGACCCATACCCACAGGCGGATGTTTTGCGAAGACTTCGGAGTGGGCGCGTCGCCCCGCACCCCCGGTTGTGGTTCTGGGTCCCCGCCTTCGCGGGGACGACAATTGTGTTTGTAGGAGCGCCGTCGCCTACCTCATCCGCCGCGCGCTGCTCCAGCTCTTCAGCGAGGCCCACACGCCGCGCGACAGGCGGAAGCAATCGACCGGCGTCGAGGAGCCCAGCGCCAGAAATCGATGCAGCTGCACGCCGCTCCATTGGAAGCCGCACTTCTCCAGCACCTTGCGCGAGGCGGGGTTGGTGACGCGCGCGCCGGCATGGAGATGCTCGTCCTCGAACTCCTCGAAGAAGAAGTCGATCGCGCCGCGCGCCGCCTCGGTGGCAAAGCCGCGGCCCCAATGCTCGACGCCGAGCCAATAGCCGAGCTCGGCATTCCCAGGCGTGGAGCAGTCGATGCCGACCATGCCGACCGGCACGGTGTCGTGCTCGATCAGGAACACGGTCTCAGCTCCGAGCGCGGCGGTGGCGCGGATGAATTCGACGGCGTCGTTCTGCGAATAGGGATGCGGCAGGCGGCGGGTGTTTTCCGCGACGCGGCGGTCGTTGGCGAGCCGGGCGATGGTCCTGACGTCGGCCAGCGTCGGCCGCCGCAAGGTCAGCCGTTCGGTGGCGACGACGCTGGGTCTCGCCTCGGCCAAGGTCACGCCTCGAGAAATCCTGCAACATGTCCGGCTCCGTGAAAGTCACTAAGTCAAAGTGAACAAGTCAAAAGAAAAGGGGAGGCCGGTTTCCCGCCTCCCCTGGAGCCTTCGATCGCTATGATCTGGACTCCGCCGGTTCAGTCGGGACCGGCGGACTCCATTTGATCCACCGTCTATTCAGCAGCCTCTGCGATCGGGAGTACCGATACGAAGGTGCGGCCGTTGGCTTTGGCCTGGAACGCAACACGACCCTCGATCTTGGCGAACAGGGTATGGTCCGTGCCCATGCCGACATTAAGGCCGGGGTGCCAGGTGGTGCCGCGCTGACGCGCAATGATGTTGCCGGGAGTGACGAGCTCCCCGCCGAACGCCTTGATACCGAGGCGCTTGCCCTTGGAATCGCGTCCGTTACGCGATGAACCGCCTGCTTTTTTGTGAGCCATGGCTCGTCTCCGAAATCCTGCGTATGTCTAGGTCAATTCCTTGACGGAATCATTTCAAAATTTCTCACGCCTCAATTCGTGAATGGGCGTGATCGATCTTGCGTTACTCGGCGGCTTCCGCGGCCGGCTCCTTCGCCACCTTCTCCCGCTTCGGACGCGGGCCCTTGGTGGGCTTGGCGCCGTCGGTCAGGATCTCGCTGACGCGGAGCACCGTGATCTCGTCGCGATAGCCGCGCTTGCGGCGCGAATTCTTGCGGCGGCGCTTCTTGAACGCGATGACCTTGGGGCCGCGCTTGTGGTCGAGCACCTCGACCGCAACGGACGCGCCTGCGACCGTGGGAATGCCCAGCACCGGCGTGTCGCCGCCGACCACCAGAACTTCATTCAACTGCACGATCGAGCCGACTTCGCCTTCGATCTTGCCTACTTCGAGAACATCATCCGGCACGACGCGGTATTGCTTGCCGCCGGTTTTGATGACTGCGAACATCGTTCTTTCTCCGTGTTCAATCCCGGCCTCGTGACGGATTGTCCGGGCCGGCTTTTTGTCAGTCGCTACGGGTTTATCTACGTTTTGTGCGGGTGGGACTTATCCCTTTGAAAACCCACGCAAAAACAAGCGGCGCGAGAAACGCCCCGCGCCGGCTGTGGGACTTATAGCCGCCATCGGCCACAAGTCAAGGAAAACCGCGGAAAAAGGCCCGGATTTGAAGGATTTGGCCGCACTGCCGGCTTTCATCCGAAATTCGACGGCCGTTGCAACAAACCGGTTCCCGCGCCGTTGTCCCGGCCGGAACAGGTAAGCGGGCAAGGGCTCTTCAATGGCAACGGACGAACTGGTCAAGACGACGACGGGCATCGCCCATCACGGCGCCGAGCGGCTGCCGTCGGTGGACATCGACAGCTTCAACATCGAGATCAAGGACGAGGACGGCTTCCTCGGCGACCGCGCCAGCAAGGGCGCGTTCCGCGACATCCTCGACCGCTGGCGCAAGCCGCTGCGCAAGACCGGCGAGGACCCGTTCGGCAAGGTGCCGACGGAGGAGATCAACAAGAAGACGCTGGATGCCATCATGATCGGCGACGACGCCGAGGCCGCGGCCGTGGTGCACAGCGCGATCGAGGATTTCGCCCAGGAGCTCGCTTATGTCACGCGCCGCTTCCTCAAGACCAAGGCCTGGGCCAAGACCGAGCGCATCATCGTCGGCGGCGGTTTCCGCGATTCCCGGCTCGGCGAGCTCGCGATCGCGCGCGCCGAGATCATCCTCAAATCCGAGGAGTTCAAGATCGACATGATGCCGATCCGCCATCACCCCGATGAAGCGGGCCTGATCGGCGCGCTGCATCTGGCGCCGTCCTGGATCTTCGAGGCCCACGACAGCATCATTGCGGTCGACATCGGCGGCACCAACATCCGCTGCGGCCTGGTGGAAACCGGCTGGAAGAAAGCCAAGGACCTGTCGAAAGCCAAGGTGGTGCATTCCGAGCTGTGGCGCCATGCCGACGACGAGCCGACGCGCGAAGGCGCGGTGAAGCGGCTCACCAAGATGCTGAAGGGGCTGATCACGGAAGCCGATAAGGAAGGCTACAAGCTCGCCCCCTTCATCGGCATCGCCTGTCCCGGCGTGATCAACGCCGACGGCTCGATTGAGAAGGGCGCACAGAATCTTCCCGGCAATTGGGAGAGCAGTAAGTTCAACCTGCCGGCGAGCCTGCTCGAGGGCATTCCGCAGATCGGCGAGCACGACACCGCGATCCTGATGCACAATGACGGCGTAGTGCAGGGCCTCTCCGAGGTGCCGTTCATGCAGGACGTCGAGCGCTGGGGCGTGCTCACCATCGGCACCGGCCTCGGCAATGCCCGCTTCACCAACCGCCGCAAGGAGAACGGCAAGGACCGGGATTCCACGGACAACGGCAAGAAGAAGGGTAAAGACAGCAAGAAGAACGACGACGAGTAACCTTGACCGGTTAGGTTAAGGACCGGATTGCGTTGCGCACCGGCCGCCGCACGCTAGGGTCGAATCGTCGCCTCGCCTGGCCGGCGAAGCCGCCCTTCACGGCCAGTATTTCAATGAGCGGCACCGGGACCGCCAGTGTTTACCGCGTCTGGCGGTCCCACCCCGTTTTTCCGACCAGATCGGTGATTCGGCACCCGTGCGCGACCCGGCCGGCGCGCCGGCTGAGAAGCGGCCCATTTCCCTCAAGGTGCCGCCCAAATCCGCAATTGGCCTCGCCGCCACCGCGACATCCCAGGACCCGGCTGGAAAACCGGTCTGATTTTCCTCTCCCGCGCCTTGTCTGGCCGGTCATCCTCGCCTATTAACGCCCCAACCACAGGGGCCCTGCCTCTATATGGCGCCTTCAGGAGAGGTGGCAGAGTGGTTGAATGCACCGCACTCGAAATGCGGCATAGGTGCAAGCCTATCGGGGGTTCGAATCCCTCCCTCTCCGCCATAATAAAACGGCTTCGAGAAAGCCCCGTAAAATCAGGCCTTACTGCACGCCAGAGGTCTCTGGTGTAGCCCCGAGGTGTAGCCCCTCGGGTAGCCCTTAGCTTGCCATGGCTGCCGGCCTAAGGCAACGCGTCCTCGCGGCAAGGGCCGCCTTCTCGCGGCCAGCATCGAAACCGTTGTGTTTCGCCGAAGCGCGGCGTTCCGTTTGAGGTGCCGCGATAAATGCAGGCTCTGTCTGCATCGGCCCGTAGTACGGGAAAATTTGCTAGTGACGCAGCTTGAGTGGACATTGCGTCGGTCATGAGCTCGCATTCGTTAGGATTGACGCTTGGAGGGTGTCCGAGAAAGCTGGGCTAAGACCAGGCCATTGCTGATCAGGCGCGCGTTGTCCCTCTACGCCGATCGATTCAGTTCGAGCAGGCTCGCTATTCCTCGCTTCTGCCGATCTCGAAATCCGCCGCGCTCAACCGGGTCCACCTTCGCCCGCCGGCCCCTCCTCGATCTTGTGGGCCCCCAGGGCGATGCCGTTGTGGGAGCCGCAGCGGCACCGCCAATGCGTTCCCGGAGTGAGTTCGTGCGGCCAAAGCGGAAATGTCTCGGAGCAGCCCTCGGAAGGACATCCGACCAGGGTCGTCTTCGGTTTGAACTCAACCGCGCCGCCTGGGTGCGCGACGAGCGTGTAGATCGCCTTACACTCGAAACATTCGGCCTCGATTTCGGTCTTGCCGTGCGGAATGCGCTTGCGGACCGGCCGCCGGCAGGCCTCGTTCATGCATTCGGTGAGCTGAGCGAAATTGCCCAGCGTAACGTTGTAGACCGGCGAGCCGAGCACCGATTCCAGCGCCGCCACGACCGCCTCGCACCTAGTCCGCAACTTCGCTGGATCGGCGATCTTTCCGGCTTCGAGTTGCTCCAACGAGGGCATGTGCAGATGCGAGCCGATCGCGTCGTAGTGCGATTTGATGTCCTTGAGGGTGAGCACCTGGTCGGTACCGAGAATTTCCAAGTTCTCGGCCTGCTTTCCGCATTCTGACTCGATCCCGACCGCGATGGTCGAGGTCATCCCGATCGACGGATCGATGTCAACCAGCACGGCCATCAGCTTGCGTGGCTGCCACGTCCTGTATTCTTCCGGCGGAATCTCGTCCTTGAACGCAAGCGCGCGGTCGTAGGTCACCGCTTCCATGGCATCGCGCAGTTCCAGCGCGGCGTATCGCAGCCGGTGAAGATCCTGGGTTGCGAGTTCGGCCTTGGCGCGCGTCAAGGATTCGCGCGCCAAGTGCCGATAATTGGGGAAGCCGATCATCGCTCGAACCGTTGTTTCGAAAGACCGCAACAAGCCTGACACGATTCGGTCCGACCGTCATGCGGGGACCTTGTCGGCGGCCGTGGGGCGGCTAGATCGTCGAATGCGCATCGTAGGCGCGCGAGACCGCCGGAATGGATGGACAAACCGCGGTAAGCCCGGTCAATTGTCCAACCGATTGATCGCAGCGAGCTTTAAGTGACCGACACAGAAAAAGATGAAGATGTCCTTCGTCCGTTCGCCGGGCTGATCGGCCGCGAGTTTATCGAATTCCTCTTCGATCAGGCCCCCCGCAAAGTGGTGTCCAGAATTGTCAAGTCGATGGACCACTTCGTCAAAGCGCAGAAGCTGGGCGGCATCGACGACGAGATGGGAGTCATACGGTGCATCGCGGCCGAGGAGGAACTCGTCGTCGCGATTTTCGAATGGCTCAAGCTCAACTCGGATAGATTGCCGGCGCATAGCGATTTCATCGGCAAGTACAAGAACCATCGCGTGAAGCTGGCCTTCTATCCCGTGTTGTCGCAGTTCAGGTCCGTCCTGAGTGACATGATCAAGCACGGCATTACGTTTCCCGGGTTCGAACAAGTGCTGCTGATGAAGATCGATCCTTCGATCGAAGAGGGGCGCCTCGTTCTGCGGCTGGCCTCGAGTCTTCCCGGCTCGGCTGGCGCATCGATCCCGCTCAACCCGTTGAATGTATCGGTATCCCGCGACGATCTCGATCATGACGAAATCGCCGACGAGCTCTATCGCGACTTCGAAAAGGAGGTCCGAGAGAACAACGACATGACGGTCCGCGGGTTCGTGACCGCTCGGGCCGAGTTTCGCAATCTGCTGCTGTACGCTGGAGACGCAGGGCATCAAGCTATGAGCGAAACGCTGTCCGATCTGATGCCGATGTTCGAGAGAACCTTGCGGGACTTGTTGTGGACGCTCTGCGTGCTCGTCGGCAATGCTCCGTCGAGCAAGGAATGGGGTTTGGTGAGCCAGTTTATCGACCTCTATCGACGGGTGCTCGTCGAAGCGAAACTGGTGTGAGGTTGAGCCGGTCGGACCGCTCGCAGACGAAGGAGGCAGGTACCACCATGGACCGTCACTTCCTGATGGATCGGCATCGCTGGACGACCGCGGCGTTGCACCACTTCGCGGCTTGGGAGCGCGAGGAGCGGGAGATCTTTGCCCGGATGGTGCCGTGCGTAACCGGCGAAGGAATCGCTCTCGCCGGCGGATATTACCGTGTCGCGCGGCATTTCCCGAAGGATCGTCGACAGGCCTTGATCGGTATGATCGAGAGTGTGGCTCCCGTCGAAGGAGCGGCCGAGCGGCGTTTCGACGGTTTCGTCCGGTCTGTCAGAAGTCTGGCGAACGGAGTGGCGACGGCTCCCGCGGAGGGCGACCGCGCGCTGAGACCGCTCAGTGGGATGTCCAAATTCCTCTGGTATCGGTTCCCTCTGCACGGTTTTATCTACGATTCTCGCGTCCTCGCGGCCGTGTGCCGCAACGGGCTCACTGTAAGGTTCGATGCGATGATCGACGACTTCGGCGGACGGCCGTCCGACTCCGGCGAGTGGAATTTCCTGATCGCCGCCGCGAGCTATCGAACTTTCGCTTTTCCCCTTCACAAGCCGCTCGCGGAGGTCTTCGAGGGCTTTGGTCTGCAGGCTGAAAGGGCTGTGAGGCTGATCGACACGCTGTTTTGGCTTGAGGGCGGCGCGTCCGGCCCGAAAAGGGAGCCTACGGACGAAGCCGTGTGCCGATTGGCGCACGAAGTAGGTATCGAAGCTTTCCGTCGATGCGAGGAAACGATGGCGGATCTGCTGCGTCGCGCGTGATCCTAGGTATGCCTTCTGCCTATTCCCCAGCCATGCTCGACCCGATGGTTGAGCGAAGTGGCCGGGAGAGCCGCCAA
Source organism: Bradyrhizobium dasycarpum (assembly GCF_042019905.1). Classification (NCBI taxonomy): domain Bacteria; kingdom Pseudomonadati; phylum Pseudomonadota; class Alphaproteobacteria; order Hyphomicrobiales; family Nitrobacteraceae; genus Bradyrhizobium; species Bradyrhizobium dasycarpum. Next base: position 4,719,840 of record NZ_CP169574.1, on the reverse strand, counting down.
GTTAAATCCTCTCTCTTTTTGCAATTCATTGTAGGGCGACCATTTGAAAGTTAATTAGGACCGTGCCGGGTGCACGGTAGCCGACCGCATCACTCAACAGTCGCCACCTTGAGGCTTCGGACATGTCGATGCCGAAGCGCATCGGCGATCACCGTCTCGGCATGCTATGTGACGGGGAACGACGGTTGAAGCAGAGCCGTATCTGACCAACCCCGGAGGGCGCATGGTTTCCGTTGCGGACATAAAAAAAGAACTACCCGAGTGGCCAGACGACGTCGTCGAGCAATGGCTTCACTACTTTGCAAATGAACCCGATTGCGGCTGGCCACCACCTGAGCCGCTCGGCAATCATCGTTGGGCGGGACTTTTGGGCGGGAAGCCGTTGCGTGGTGGAAGCTAGTCTCTTGGAAGCAAGTAACGACCCGTTGCACTCTTGACGATCTGGCCGCCAAGGCGAAGGCGGATGTCTCGGACATAGTGACCGCGTTCAATTCGGGCAGAGCCGACGCGACAACCAAGAGGAGGGTAGCGCAGCCGTGGATTTACATTCGCGACAACGGGGCCTTTCCGCGCGCACTCGTAACGATGCAGCGTGCTGACGGCACGAGTCTGATCGATGGCTCCCATCGAATGGCGGCGTTCGTCATCCTTCAGAGCTTGTCAGATGCCGATCTAGCCAAGATCAACGTCAAGAGACCGTCTCTCGATCAAATCGTCTGGCGCGGAGAGCACCGGAACGGTGAACTTCCGGATCACTGAACAGACCCGCCGGCGTCCGTCGATGCAACAGTCAGATCGCCCTTTGACGGACGCCGATCGAGCTATAAAGAGGATGTGTCGACGAGCGGGTTCGACCATCGTCCTCTTGCGAACCAGTTGTCCAGTCGGCATAATACACCTGAAATCAAGGGTATAGCTGTTCTGAGGGGCCAGTCGGCATTTTCAAGAATAACGAGACAGCGTGCCTGGCGGCTTGGTTCGGGTAGCGGTTTCGGTACATGACGATGTTCGGGGCAAACAACGAAGATAGCTTTGCGCGCTCGGCTACCTCTGGAGTGGCGAGTTCCGGCATCGCCGGATTAGTCCAAGAGGGTGTCCGCAAGGCTCGCGAAAAGCTCATCGATCTCAGCATGCGAAACGCCATGCTGAATTTCCGGCATTCTGAAACGTCGGCAAAGCACGTTCGCGTCGTCGATGAGGATTTGGCGCTTTTGATCGGAGCCTTGGCGTCGGGCAAGTCCCTCGATGTCATTCCGATTCCGCCTATCGAGCAGGTCCCTCGGGACGAGGAGATTGACGATTTCCGAGCCGCCCTAAAGACGGCTAGGGAAACCGACCCCGACTGGCTGGCCGCCGAGGATGCGCGTCGCGCTGCAGGTAATCGCCGCCGCGCGAAGGACAAGGTCGCCGAACGGGCGCTCCGCGACCGTATTCGGGCTAGGCTCGGGATGCCGGAATGGCGGGTCGCGACCGATGCGCGAGCAAGGGCCCGGGAACTTGGAATCGACCCATCTTACGATTTACCGCCGTCCAAACGCTCCGCTCAGAAGCACCATGCAGATAACACTCTGCAGACACTCTTTTTCCCGGATCGCTTGGAGCCGAAGCTGGCCAGCATCCACAGTGCCGCGCGGGCGCTCCAGGAGGATGCCGGCCTCAGCGCGCTATACTTCGCGGTCGGCTTCCTCGAATGGTACGAACAGGACGATTCCACTGATCCATTGCACGCGCCCCTCGTCTTGTTGCCCATCAACATGGAGAAGCGCATCGCGAGCGGTGAGTACGTCTACTCCATCGCGGGGCGGGACGACGACGAAGCGAGCAACGTCGCGCTTCGCGAAAAGCTGAAGCGCTTCGCGATAGATCTGCCCGAATACGATCCAGAGGCCGGAATTGAAGCCTATCTTTCCGGCGTAGCCGCTTGTCTCACCAACAAGCCTCGATGGAAGGTTCGGCGCTTCGCGACCGTCGGGCTCTTTTCGTTTGCCCGGCAGGCGATGTGGAGCGATCTCGACTCGGCGCGATGGCCGGCCGACTCCCGTCCAGAGACTCACGAATTGCTGGGACAAGTCTACGGTGATGTCGCCGGAAACCACGGCGACAACGTCGCTGCAGTCTACGACGTCGACCATCCAGAGCTCGAGTCCCAAGCCCCCGCATTGGTCATCGAGGCCGACGCCTCGCAGCTCAGTGCTGTGATCGACGCCACAAGCGGGAAGAATCTAGTCATCCAAGGGCCGCCAGGCACCGGCAAGTCGCAGGCGATCACCAACATCATCGCCAACGCTCTTTGGCACGGCAAGACGGTCTTGTTCGTCTCCGAAAAGATGGCCGCACTGAAGGTGGTCAAGGATCGACTCGATCATATGGGGCTTGGCCTCTATTGCCTTGAGGTGCACTCGGCAAAAGCTTCGAAGGCTTCGGTCCTCAAATCGATACGCGAGCGCATGGAAACGCCGCGCGGTGCCGCGAACGTCCAGGAAGTCGAGAGCGCCCGCGAAGCTCTGCGCCAGGCCCGGCAGCGTCTCACCGAATATGCGGGTCTGATCAATAGCCCGGCCGGCACTACCGGCCTCAGCATTCATCAGGTCCTTTGGGGCGACTTCACCAGAGCTGGTCAAGAGCCTGCGCCCCCAAGACCGACGACGGAGTTCCGCTTTGCGGAAGCGTTAGGCATCGACCGTTTCAAGCTCGCCGAACTGGTCGGGCTCGGCAAAGCCCTGGACGATTGGGCGACGGCGATGGGAGCCGCGGCCGAGCCGAAGCATCAGCCTTGGCGCGGCGTCGGCAACCTCAATCTTAACCGCTTCGATCGGACCAGGGCCGTTGAAGTAGTGGCGGGTTGGGGCGACGCGCTAAGGCGGCTTCTGCAGCACATCGAGACACTCGCCAGTGCGACGTCGTGGGAAGGCCTAAATTCGCCGGCCGACGCCTCCGCGGCCGCGACGGTCGTTTCCGATCTACCCTCACCGGCGGGGGACGTCGACGAGAAGTTGCTCACCCTTGCGTCCGGCGAATCGGCTCGAAAGTCGCTCGACGATTGGGTCGATCGCTGCCTAAGAGCCCACGATCTCGAACTGCGGGTCTACGGAATCTGCTCCAGACAGGCGCTCGAAGCCGATGGTGGAGCCGTCGGACCGCTGCTTGAGAGGGCGACGGCTCTCGAAGTCGCCACTTTATCGGTCGAAGAGATATCGAGGACTCTCGATGCGGCCAGACAATCCGCAGCCAGACTTGGTTCCTTGGTTCGACTGATGGCGGACCTGCTCAGTGCGGCGAACCGCGATCCGAATGCGTCCTCTGACGTCAAGTCAGAAGCGATGGCTGCGGGCTACCTTCTCGTCGTTCCCAAGATCCGGCAGGACAATCTTCGTTATCGCTCGCAGGCACTCACGGCGGAAGCGGTGATCGACGATTTGGATTCCGCACGCGAGCTTGCTGGCGAGGTCAAATCCGCGGCGGCCGAAGCAAGGTTCTCGGAGCAAGCGACGACGAACCTTGCCGACACGATTCCATCCGTGGCCGAACTGCGTCGGGCTGCAGGAACGCTTCGCTCTACCGGATTCTTCGGCAAAATCTTCGGAGGAGAATGGCGGGCTGCGCGCGCCGTCTGCCGCCAAACCTTTCCGAACGAACCCAAGCTTCCTCCGGCCGATGCCGCAAAACGGCTGATCGCCGCGGCGCTGTGGAAGGATCGTCTGCAGCGGTTGGAGGAATGCGGCGAAGCGAAAGCTGCTGCCGGTCGTCACTGGAAAGGGGCGGAAACCCCGTTCGACCACCTTATAGAAGTGTCGGAATGGATGCGGTCGGTCCAAAAAGTGACTCCTCCCGGTGAGTCAGGTGCAAAAGAATTGCGGCGACTGGCGTTCGAAGGCGGCTCCGACGAATTTGCGATGCTCGTCCGCTTCGCGGAAGCCGCCGGCAGCTTGAATCTCATTGATGCGTTTCAGACAGCGTTCGCTGCGCGATCGACGATCCACGCGGAGGCCGATCGCCATGAGGCTCGCGCGTCAGCCCTCGATTCGATCGTCACGACCAGTCAGAAGTTCGGTATTCTGCCGAGCCAGCCGGTGGCCTCTCTTCCGAAGGCTCTGCAGATGCACGCAGAGGTCAAGGTCCTCCGGCAGCAAATGGCCGCCGATGTGATGGCGACGAATGCCTGCGCATCGATCGCTGCGGAATCTGAACTGGAGCGGGCCGGACGTGTTCGAGCGACGACTCGCTTCGTCCAAAGAGTGCAGTCTCTGCAGCTCCCTCCTTCCGTCACACGCTATCTCCTGCAGGAAGGCTACGGCGGCCGATCATCCAGCTTGAGGCGCACCGTAGAGGATCTGAAGGCCGCGATCGCCGACGTCGACCGAGCTGCCGAGGAGGCGGATGAACTCCTCAAACTTCGAGCGGAGGAATGGTGCGGCGGCCCCTGGAGAGTTGCGCCGATCCGGACGCAATTGCAGAAGTGCGACCGAGCGTCTCAGGCTCCCGATGCTCTCGAAAAGCAGATCGCGTTGCTGTCGACGGAGCTGGAAGCCGCAAGCCTTGGCTTGAGTGACCTCATTCGTTGCTGGCCGACCGAAGGGGTACGCTACTCGGGCGTCGCCCTCGCCGTCGAAGCCGCATTCTATCGCTCGGCTGCCGAGAAGCTCATGAGGGAGCATCCCGTCTTGACGCGGCATGCCGGGAACACTCACGAGCAGGTGCGCAAGCGGTTCCAAGATCTGGATCGCGAGATACTTCAACTGAATCGCAAGATGGTCGCGGCCCAACTTCGCGCTCGGTCGATTCCACCCGGTCGTCGCGCAGGCTCGACACGCGACTACACGGATAATGAGATGTTGACGCATCAAACCGGCCTGCAGCAGCCGCGGATCGCACTGCGCCGACTCTTCTCAAATGCAGGAAACGCCATTCGTGCGTACACGCCCTGCGTGATGATGAGCCCTATGTCTGTGGCGCAGTACCTTGAGCCTGGCCGGCATAGCTTTGATCTACTCGTGATCGACGAGGCTTCACAGATGCGCCCCGAGGACGCGCTGGGTGCGATGCTGCGTTGCAGGCAGGCCGTCATCGTGGGGGACCCTGAACAATTGCCGCCCACGGATTTCTTCAGCGCGTCGGACGACCCGAGCGATGAAAAGGTCGAGGATGCTCCTGAAGAATCGATTCTAGAACTTGGTCGCCGCTGCTGGCATCCGATGCGGATGCTGGAAGTTCACTATCGTTCACGACACCAGAGCCTCATCGCATATTCGAATCGCGAGTTCTACGGTGAGCGACTTCTCGTGTATCCCAGTCCGGTACTCCGGGATCCGGACTACGGCGTGTCGTGCCGAAAGATCGATGGAGACTACGAGGTCGGCCAAGGAAGGAATCCCAAGGAAGCCCGAGCGATCGTGGAGGAAGCGGCGGAACTGATGCGAACTCGTGCGGATCGTTCGATCGGCATCGTCGCGATGAACCAAGCGCAGCGAGATCTCATCGAGACCTTGATGGACGAGCGAGCTACTTCGGATCCGGACGTCCAAGCATACCGTGAGAAGTGGGCCGACAGTCTGGAAGACTTTTTCGTCAAGAACCTCGAGAACGTGCAAGGCGACGAACGTGATGTCATACTGATTTCGACGGTCTATGGGCCCACGGCCGAGGGTGTTTTCCGGCAGAACTTCGGCCCCTTGAACCGCGCGTATGGTCATCGGCGACTCAACGTGCTGTTCACGCGAGCGAAGTGCAAGCTTACGGTCTTCACTTCGCTCGATCCCGGTCGCATCGTGGCGGACGGAAATCGCCGCGGAGTTCGAGTTCTGAAGGAATTCCTCGAGTATGCCGATCATGGCACCTTTACGCCGGGACGTGGCACCGGAGAGGAGCCCGGCAGTGATTTCGAGCGATGGTTCCTGGCGCGCCTGAAGGCAGCGAATTACGAAGCTCATCCCCAGGTTGGCGTGGCAGGATACCGGATCGATATTGGCGTCGTGAACCCCAACAAGCCGGGCAGTTACATCCTAGGTGTGGAGTGCGACGGAGCGACCTACCATTCCTCGAAGTCAGCGCGGGATCGCGACCGTCTGCGGCAGGACGTCCTCGAAGGACTGAACTGGACGATCTACAGGATATGGTCGACCGATTGGTATCGAGATCCGGAAAGAGAGTTCAATCGATTGATCGAGCGCATCGAGCGGCTCAGCGCGCCCGCATAGATAGCCGCGGGCCCGCGGTCGCGGCGGCCAGAGTTCAGTCCAAAGCCTGTTCGATCGTCGATCGCAATTCCGTCAAGGTCATCCCGTTGTCGGCTACGGTGAAATTGCGGCTGCACTCTTCCAGGACGCCCCGAACCCGCTCGATCACGTGGTCGTCGAACGTAAGCAGGCCTACAACGATCGGAAAGGCTCGTGCGGCTTCTGCGGGTAGATGGACGCAAATCGCCGCTACCAAACCTGGCACCAACAAGATTTCCAGTGCCGGCGGGATGTTGGCGACATCGTGAGCTGAGATGACGAGATCGAACGCTTCGCTGACGTGCTTTTCAGGTCTTCCTGCTACAAGGTCGATAGTTGCGCTTCACGAAGCGTCGGCCCGACTTCGCATGCAGTTGTCGCAAGGTATAGGGAATGACATTGTTCTGAATGGTTGTGTGTGGTCGCCAGCTCTGGCGTTCGCGACGCCGCCCGCGGAAGGCCAGGCTTCGGGTTCGCGTCGGTTTGATATGAGGAGCCCAATGAAAGGCTTTGCAGTGCCCGACGGCAACGAGATTTTGCGGACGGATATCCCTGCAGTCGCCGAGCTCATCGCGCGAACGGCAAGATGGGTGCATCCCGAGACCTTCCGCGCGTTGCCGATCTGGGCTCCACATGCCGCCCGTGGAATGCCACTCTTCGACGCGGCTTGGTCGCGGCGATACACCAACACGAAGAAATCCACGGGAGTTACTTCCGACAAATACGAGGGCAACGTGGCTGCCGGGCACGCGCTGTTTGCCGCCCTCGACGTGGCTACGCCGAGGCCCAAAAATTGGACGGTCTGCCACATTTGGGGATACGACGATCCTTCGTTCGCCAAGCATAGCGGCGTTGTCCAGGACCGTCGCTTTTTTTCGTGCGTCGGCAATATGGTTTGGCTGCCAACGTCGCTCAAGGGGTTTACCGACACGCTTCCAGAGATCAAGGTGATGCTGCGCGTGTGCGCCTTTCATCTCTACGGCTGGGCTTGCGAGCACGAATCGGTCGCCGCGCAAGCGGCTGAAGTCCGATCCGGACGACTACCGGACGATTATCCGGGCGACTGGCCTGATGGGAAAAGTCCAGGTCGGCTGCCGCCTGGCACCGCGCCGTTTACCGACAGGATCCAACGCGCGATCGCCGCGAGAAAGGCGAAAATCAGGGCCGATCTCCGGAACGCCGACTACCTTCATTATCCGAGGGCAGAGGTCGAGGAGGTGCTGAAGTTCTGGAAGATCGATCTCGGTTAGCTCCCCCGCCGTTACGGCACTTCGATGTTCACGATTCCTTGCAGAAATGTCTGAGCAGATCCAAGTTTTTGTGCGACACGTGGAGCGTGTTGTTGGGATTTTGGACTTGGGTGACTAGGAACTCCCCATCGAGTTCGTGTAGTCCCAACTGCTGATTGTCCTGCGTCCAGGTGGACACGTTGTTTCCCGTGTCGACGGGTTGATGGTGCATCTTGCGCTTTGGTAGGTCGAACAGAAGCTTGGAGTCGGCGGTCAGATATCCCTCGATTATCGACATGCTCATCGGGAAACGGGCATCGGCCGCCTGCATGAGCTCCCTGCTGGTCTCTTCGGGCGGATACATCAGGCTGACGAACATGCCGTCTTGAACCAACGCGTCGATCAGCGGCTTGAAGTCGTTGTCGCCGGTCAGAAGGGTGGCCTTGTGCATGTTTTTCCTAAACGAATGGGTCAGCATGTCGACCGTCAGCATTACGTCGACCTTTTTCTGCTCGAGGCCTCGTCGGCGCCGTCTGCGGGCGTCACCTTCGTAGACGTGAACGCCGTCTACGTTCGCGGCGGAGTCGAGAACGTCTCGCATGGGCTTCGAGCGCAGCTCGTAGTCCTGTTCGGTTTCGCCATCTTCGCGGACAGGTAGCGCGTCGTAGTAAAATACCTTGGTGTAGTTGCGGCCTACCTTCGCGAAGTCGATGTCGACCGTCACTCCTCCGAAATATCTATTGCTGAGATTCTGGATGCGGCCGCGCATGGCGCCACCGTCGATGAAGAGGTAATGGACCTCGCGCGGTCCGTTGTAGGAGCTACCGAATAGGGCCATCTGCAGATATCCGCTTGAATTGAAAGTCATGGGATAGTCAAGAAACTGGACGATTCCGTCACGAAGTCCTTCAAGGGTTTAAGAGTTGCGCCCTGCGGAACATCTTGCCTGCAGGCTCGATCATGCGGCATCGCTCCACGATATCGAACGCGGGAACTCGGCGGAGCTGTACGTCGTCAAGGTCGTGTCCGCGGACTCGAAGCCGTGACGAGCGAGACGATCGAAATGCTCACGCGTCAACGCGGCGAGATCGGTGGGGTGATCGAGTGCGGCCGACGCGTCCGCGTCCGGCTGTACAGGTGTCGTAGAAGCCGGCGACTCGCGCCGTGGCCGCTTTGACGTCTAGGCTTCGGACTGAATTTCCCATGCGGACGAGGGCGCCGCGGATTCGTTTGGATGCGAGGTCGGCGACCAGCATTCGGCTCCGCAACGATCGGATCTGGTCGCTAGAAACGTCGAACAAACGCGGGGCCGCGAGCTTGCCACGCAGCAACGAGCGAATGGGCCAGCCGGACGCCGGTTTCAGTGGGCCGGACGCGTCGCTGCAGATGAGGAAATCGCAGTCGATCAGTTCGCGGCCCGGCTTGTAAATCGATTCGAGTCCGAGATTCTCGTACGCGCCGCCGTCCCAGAGATGCACCCGCGCAAGACGAGGTTGGGTCGCCGCCACGGGCTTGTTCGTCGCCGGGTCGGTCCGCCACCAGCCATTGGACGGCAAATCGAGCGGCATGGCGCCGATGAAATACGGCACCGCCGCCGATGCCGCTGCAGCGGTGGCTATGGGAACGTCGGGTGCATAGTGCTTTCCAAAGCTCCAGTCGCCCATTTCCCGTTTTTGAAACCGCCAGTTCTTGCCAGTCTCGATGCAGGTCGCGTTGACGATCCAGCGCGGAGTATCGGGTAACTGGCCTATCAGCCCAGTCACGCCCCAATTGCTCTCCAGCAGGTCAGCCAGGGTGGTCGCCCGCTCCCGCAACAATCCAAAATGTCGCCGCTTCAGGACGGACCAGTTGAGAGCACGAATGCTGAACAGATCGACACCGGTCAAAAGTTGGCTCATCGCGGGGTAGATGTCCCGGACGAAGCGCTCGGATGATGGCCACTTCACTCCCGCCCGTGAAATCATCGCTGCGGTGACCAGGCTTCCTCCGGACACTGTCGACACCACAGAAACGGATTCGAGCAGATCTTCGTGAGCAAGCCGTTTGAGCAGTCCCAGGTGAAAGGCAGCGGCTCGGACGCCGCCTCCCGAAAGGGATAAGCCTATGGATGGATTGCTTGCGTGGATCATGTGTCTGTCTTCGGAGCGCAATTGCGAAGGATGACCTTCAGTACGCCGTTGCGCTTGCATTGCACCAGGTCGAAGGTGAGCACCGAGAAATCTCCCCGATCGGCGGCAATCGCCATGAGGCCGGGCAAACCGTCGGCCGCGAGTTCGCCTCCCAGATAGGCGAGCTGGGCGATGTCGGTGTCGCTCGGAAGGGCGTTCGCGTAACGCGGATGCGAATGCCATTCACCCAGATAGCGCACCTGATGCATTGATCGCTGCGCCGCGTCATCGATCGACTCGGCCAAGCCAACCACACCGCGTTCGAAATGCGCCGGACTGCTGCGGCTGTCCTCGGGCTCAGGAAGCGCATGAGCCAAATGAAGGGCATTGCGGCTCATGTCGGCGATGCCGACAATTGCGCCGCCGGTTTCGTTGGGGAGACGTTGATCCCGCAGCGCCGATAGCTGCGCGAGAAACCCGCGATCGTAGTTCAACTGCCACTTGCCGACCGCGACACGGTTGACGGGTTCGCCGTCGCGCTGCACGACGGCGACCGAACCGTCCGGTGAAAGGGTCCAAACGGTGATCTTGGCAGCGTCGCGCTCAAGCGTGTCGGCGATGCCGCGAGCAGCGAGGGCGCTTAAGATGGCTGCGCGGGTAGCCGGAATCTTGTTGGTCAGAGATCGGCACGACCCGCTATAGCGCACGCCGTCTTCCGAAGCGGCGAGGTGCTCGGTCAGAGACGGTTCGGTGAGGATGAGACGGTGATATTGCGCCTCTAGATCACGCAGCGTGATGCCGCGCTGCACGTCTTCGGTGAGCAGCACCACGGAGGTGCCTGACGGATTGAAGAAGGCGCATACGCGGCGAGCCGCACAGGGCAAGTCGCTCATATGGCGTGCCACCCCAACCGAGGCGGACGCGTCGATGATGATCGATGCGGCGCCCAAGGCCGTGTCCAGTGCCTTCGCCTGCTCGGCATCCGGCGAGAGCACATCGGTGATGATTGCGGACTGCTTCTCGTTCAGCAGCATTCCGATCTGACGGGCCAGTGCTGCCGCTTTCGGCGCGCCTATCTCAGAAGCCAATAGGGCGTGCCGCGCTAGATTGTGCGGGAGCAGAGCGTCACCATCGACGACGGTCCACCCGTTGGCCCCTTCTCGCGCAAGATCTATGCCGAGCTGGGACCCGAGCGAGCCCGCGCCGATCAAGACCGCCTTGCGACGGTCTGCGGTTGCGCGGCCGGCAATCGAAGCCGCGAGGTCCCGGTCGAAGGCAAGGTGCACTTGCGCCGGAATGACAGGCATTGAGGCTCCTGCGATCGGAGTTTCAATGACGGCGCGGACGTAGCCCTTGCCGACTTTGCTGTTGTTCTCGTGGAGCACGCCCAGAATGATGCCAATCTCACCCGCCGTGTTGTCCGTCACGAAAGCTCGGAAATCGTTGGCGGTACGACCGCCGTCCGCAGCGACAGGAAGGGCGACGACGATCGCGAGACGTGCTGCCATCCGCCTGGCGCCTTCCCCCGCGATGCCTGTCCATGCCTTGAGCTTGTCCTTGATTTCGTCGCGCAGGTTGAGGCCGGTCGGCGCCAACTCTTGGGCTAGGCCCTCGAGCGTCTGAGGCAAATGCCGGATCGAGGTCATGGCTTGCGGCGGGAGCGCGAATGCCATGACCGTCAAATGAACGCCGCCTTGCGGGTTTTGGTTCAGCGGGCGAGCGATGACCAGGCCTGGGTTCTCGGGATGCATGAACCCGGCGAACTCGGCGGCAGCCGAGCCGGCGTCGAACACGCTGCGTGGTAACACCAAGGACATGTCGGTAGCGTAGAAGAACGGATCGGGCGGTTGCGCAGGATCCTGGAGTTCGCCGCGCGCCGCCTTGGCGAGCCAGAGTTGGATAAGCCGCGAGAACTCAGCCGGCGTGTACGTCAGGCGTGCCTCGGCCCAGGGCCGGTCGTCCACGCAGAGCGAGAACGGCATGCCGGGCGGCACGCTGTTCTGATGCATCGTGTGAGGAAAGGCATCCCGCAGAGCCAGCACCGAGGGGCGGATCGACCGCGGGCCGAAGAGAATGCCGATCGGTTCCTGCGCCCGGATTGGGTGGGTTAGGTCTTGCGGACGCTCCACGTCGATTTCGACATGGACGCCGATGTACCCGGTGGCTCGGTCGTCCTTGATCTCGACCAGGGTGATCGCAGGCATGCCGGCAGTCACCGCTTCCGTGAAAGCGCGCGCCGGGCCTTCGGCCAGTGCGTCAATCGTCGTCGCTTGGCCGAAGGCGGTCCACCACGCGTGGATCGGCATGACTTTAACCCGCGCGGACCGGCGTGGCCGCGACGCTGACCGCGCCGGCCGTAACGGCGGAGACGATCAGCAGCTTCGCGCCGAGGTCGGTGATCTCGATGGTGCTCGGCTTGGGCTTGCTTTTGGACGGCAGGTCCATGGTGACCTTGAACTGCCCGTCCTTCAGCTCGGCGACCGACCGGTAATAGTTTGCGGCCTGACGATGCGGCGGCTGCGCATCTTCGTCTTCTTTGCTGCCCTTGGAGGGGATCGACCAGCTCGTGGACATCATAATGGAGCGCGCACGCCCCTGCGTCTCGCACAGCCATTTGACCTCGTCGGTCGGCTTGGTGACGTCGTTCCCCTTCTCCGGCCCGATCGAGAGATAGGAGCAGTGGTGCGGGATCTTGAAGATGTCCCACAAGAGCCGCGCCTCGTTGCCGTGGCGCTTCGACGTTTTCACGATCTGCTCGATCGAGTCGTGGTTGATGTCGGACATGAACAGCGCGTAGGTCTCGCGGGCGCCTTCGAGGAAGGTCGCCTGGAAGACCACGCTGTCCTGGTTGCGATCGACCACCTCATTGTCGTTCTGGCGCCAGCCGAAGGGGCTGTGGATGAAGAACTGCACCCGCTCGGGCCCGAACATCGAGAAACCGGGGACGTACTGGCCGGCGTCGGTGATCAGATGGGCGCGGGATTCGAGCGTCAGGCCATTCTTTTCCAGCCATTCCTTCAGCTTGGCCGGCCGAGAGAACACGCGGATGCCATAGCCCTTCTTGAGGCGATACCGGGCTTCCTGGCGGATGATGCGGGCGCTGTCTTCGCAGCCCTCCTCCAGGATGGCCGCCGCCGGGACCCACAGCTCGTTGATTTTGACGCGGCCTTCGCCCTGGTACTTGGTGGCGTGGTCGAGCCAGAAGAAGTCGCCGGAGCCGCAGCAATGGTCGTCGTCGAGATGGGTGTAGCAGACTACCTCGTAATGGTTGCGCTTGGCCGCGCGCAGGTCGGCCTTGAGAACCTCGGGGAGGTCGACGCGGACATCCCACATGTCATCGGAGTTCCGCATCTCGGCATAATCGACCAACATCTTGTGGCCATTAGCCAGGTCGATGCGGGTGCAATCGGCATTTCCGAGAGGGTGAAAAGTTAATTTAGCTGTCATTGTTGGCTCCCGCCGAGTTAAAAACAAAATTACCGTTGTTTATCATACGGTTACGCTGCATCGCCCGGCAGGAAGCTCCTGTTGACGAATCTATTTTGGCATTGACGGCACGCCGAGTTCGTAGATAAATTAGGCGCACGTCGCCATAGTGCATCTATTTTATAGAAGTGTTCCAAAAAATCAAGCAGAGAAATGCGACGCGTATGAGCGGCAATCCGACCGAAAAACCGGCCGAGCCGGTGAAATTGTCCGTCCAGCGACGGCTGGAATTCATTGATTTTCGATTGCTGTGGTCGGGAAGGTTCAACAGGCAGGACTTGGTCGACGCCTTCCAGATCTCGCCTCAACAAGCTTCGGCTGATATCGCGACCTACCAAGAGCGGGCGCCGCTGAACCTTGAATACGACAGGACTCTCAAGTCGTACGTTCGTGCCGACACCTTCCGCCCAGTGTTCATGCAGGGCGAGACCGATCGATACTTGTTGCAACTGGTTGGAATTCAGAGCGGCTGGATTCGAAAGGAAAATACCTATTTCGATACGCTGCCGCCGTCCGAGGTTGTCACACTTGAGCGGCGTCGGACCGGTTGGAAGGAACTCCAAGCCGTCCTCGACGCGATCAGAGAAGGTCTTGAGATCGAGGTCGCATACAATTCAATTACTTCGCCCGACAAGAAGGAGATGCGGTGGATCGCCCCGCATTCGATGGTCTACAGCGCGGAGCGTTGGCACCTGCGTGCATGGTCTCGAGAGCGGAATGAATTTCGAGATTTTAACTTGAACAGAATTGATAGTGTTGGCGAGAGGCGTCTGATCAAGGTCGATAAAAACCTCGACTATGCTTGGAACACGACGTTCGACCTAAGGCTTCAAGCAAATCCGAGCCTTCCAGAAGACAGCAGGCGCGCTGTCGAACACGAATACAATATAGTTGATGGAATTCTGACAAAGACGATTCGTCTCAGCCACATCTTCTATCTTACTGTCGACTACTTCCTTGATATCGAGCCCGGTAAGCTAAATCCTGCTCTACAGCAATTGCTCCCGTTGAATCTTGACGAGGCCCTAGCCGAGCTGAACTTGGCGCGCAAAATGTCCAAAGATGCTTTGCGTAGAGCGATAGGTCACACGTCGATCGCATGAAGATGGTCAACACGAACGCATCGCAAGCTAACTCCTGATGCCGATCTGGTCGATGGCGCTTTTCGGAAGTCGTGCGCGAGGGGACGATGAGCCCAACTCGGATATAGATCTTCTGTTCATCACGGACGAGGCAAAGCCGCGCCTGATAAATTCAAACAGGATGTCGTGTTCGTTTTACCCATCGTCGCACTTATTTTCCAAAGCCGAAGAGGGTGATCTATTCGTCCTACATCTCGTCCGCGAAGCGAAGATATTCTATGATGAAAAGGGCGACTTCGATGATATGTCCAAGGCATTTCGTTTTAAGGAGAGCTATGCGCCGACTATTGAACAAGCGTCGTCTCTGGGAAGCTTTATCCTAGAACACAGAGAAGCATTCGACGACGCATCGTTAGCCAACAAGCGCATTGCTTGGTGCGTTAGAACGATTCTCATTGCTCGTGCAGCCGACGTTGGCAGGGCCATTTTCGCCGCCCGCGCTTTGGCGGAGTTCGCCGGCGAAGCGATTGTCGAGGAGTTGATCCAAAACAAGGCTGCGCCACTGCTGAGCCCAGCGATGCTATTGAACTTCCGCAAATTTCTGAATCGGTGGGGACAAAGCGACATTGCGGAAGCTTCCTCGATAAAGGCTTACCTGCAGCACTTTCGGCGCACGGGAAACGCGGTCGGTTTGCGAACGTATTTTGCAAGTCGAGACAGTTTCTCGGGGCTCTACGAATGAAGTGATATCTTAAGCAACGGAATTGAACCATTCGGTTTGACGCCGAGCGAATTTCTAGCCTGCTACCCAAACGACTTCACCCAGGCTCATGTAGACGATCGCTCCTCTTGAGACGCCAATCGCGGCGACGTAGTCGGACAATTGGGCAATGTGGTCGGATCTGTCCTGGCTACTCGGAGTTACGTCGCTCTTCCAGTCCAGGATGGCGAAAGCTTCTTCGCCTCGCACCGCGACAGCATCTGCGCGCCCGGCGATCAACTGACCATCGCCGGAATCACACCAGAGGGAGATCTCGGGAACTAGATGCTGCCTTAGTGCCGCGACGTCATGAAGCTTGAGCGTACGGATTGCCGTCCGCGCCATCTCTACAGGATCTGGATCGGCCGAGGATGTCGGCTCTTCCATACTCTTGAGTTCTAAGAGCAGGTCCGCCGCACGGGCCTCGACGCCAGTATCCTCGTCGTCCAGTTCTCCCGTCAGGAACTCCTCCATCAGCTTGTGCAGAACGATGCCGCGAATGCGGCCGCCGGCGATCGGTGGGACGAACTGGAACGTATCGTCTAGACTGCGCTCGACGACCGCTAAAGCTTCCGTTCGATCCCGATCATGAGTGCTCGGAGTTCTCCAAGACAATGGCGGCGAAGCGGTCGCGACGGACCTTGCTTCTTCCTCGAACGCTTCCTGGGTTTGTTCGTTCGGAGGCTGGACTTCCTTCGGTGAAGTCGACGGGACGAGGGCCGTCAGGTCGATTTCAGGCAGCGAGGTGTGGCTCAGATCCACGATTCTGGACCACGATCGCGCCGAAGCCTCGGGCAAGTGGGGAATGATGAGCAGGTCGCGCGCCCGCGTGCACGCTACGTACCACATGCGTTGATGTTCCAGCGTCTGCTCCCGCCTTTCCTCCTCTCGGGCGGCAGCAAGCTCCGGCGGCATCACTCCCCCGAGAACCCAATGCAGTGTGTCGTCGGACCGGCGATGGATGAAGCGCGGTGGCGGTGGAAATTCCGTGGACGTGTTGATCGGAATTACGACAGGCCATTCGAGCCCCTTCGAGGAATGGATCGTGACCAGTTCCACCGCCTCGTTCGACGCGTCGATGCGGCCCTCGGAGCGTTGCTCGCGGGTCTCCCAATCCGACTGCAGGTCCCTGATGAAGGCCTGAAGACCCGACACGTTGTAGGGGCGTGCCATCTCGATAAGGGCGTCAAGATTGGCGAGCGCCCGTGCACTGCGACTTCGATGCCTGGCGGCGAGAACCATGCGGAGTTGCAGGCGTTCGATCGCCTCGGAAAGCAGTATCCGCGGGGTGGTCCCGGCTGCGCGGCGCCGAAGATGTTGAAGGACCTTCTGCACTTTCCTCGCGACCGGATTCGAGATCCGGTCCAGTGGCGTCCTGACGTCGAAGTTGCCCGTGCCGGCTCCGTCCTCGGCGGCTCGGACTTCTTCGGCGATATCCAGCAGTTCCTCGTCGGTCAGTCCGACCATGGGCCCGCGCATGAATGCGCCGAAGGCAAGCGTGTCGCGCGCGTCGGCGAGTGTACGAAGCAAAGCAAGGACGTCTTGCGTCTCCTGCTGCAATAGCAGCGTCTTACCCGCCTGCGAGGCGACGGTCAGTCCTTGCGCTTCGAGCGCCCTTTCATACCGCCACAGGTCCTTGCCCGTCGGCGCCAGGAGTCCGATGTCTCCGGCCTCGAGGAAGCGTGATCGAACCATCCGGGCGCTTCACGCGGATCGAACCGATTAGACTCCGGCAGATATCCGCGACGAGGGCGGCTTCCGCATCGCGTTGACTATCTGCGGATGGGGCCTGTGGCAGCGCGACGGTGACTTTCGCTGCACACGGTAGGCCGTGTTCGGCAGGGTCGAGCGTGGAAGTGAGAGCCACGTAACCAGGCTGGCCCCGCGCTTGGAGAACCGGTTCGAAGCAGTGGTTCACGTGGTCGATGATCCGCTTCTGCGAGCGGAAGTTCGCGGTAATCTCGACGATGGCTCCCCTCGTCTGGGCGGCCACCGTCGCGCGTGCTTCGTTATATGCCTCGATGTCGGCTCCGCGAAATCTATAGATCGCTTGCTTCGGATCGCCCACCAGGAATAGCGAGCTGGGTCGAAGCGCGGCGTCCTCCCAGCGCTGAGGTCTATCTTCCGCGGCGATCGAAAAGATGATCGCCGTCTGGATCCTGTCGGTGTCTTGGAATTCGTCGACGAGTATGTGCTGGAACCTGCGACTCAGTGCCATTCGTACGGGCTCATGTTGTCGGACCAGTCCGTGAGCCATGACGAGAAGATCGTCGAAATCCAGCACTGCGGCTTCCTGCTTGCGGCGTGCGTAGGCAGCGACGACGTCATCGAGCGCGATGGAAAGAGCGTTCACCAGGCCGTCCGCGATTTGACCGAGCAGCTCGCGATAGGCCTGCTCTGCGCTCGCAAAGAGGGTTTCGGCCTCGCGATTGAGCGATTCGCCCCGGCTCGCTCCATAGCTCCGGACCCAAGCGGTTTTTCGACGGTAGGAAAGGAGCCTGAAACTCCTTTTCTCCATGGCATCGACCCGCGGCGGATGGCCCAGTCGCCACAGATCGCGGAACGTGGGTTCGGACTTGAAGCAGTCGAAGTAGAAAGTGGACAGGGATCGAAGGTCCCTCAGCAACGCTGCGGTGCGAGCCTCTTCCGGATTGGCGGCGAACCACCGGACGAATTCATCAACGGCTTCGACTAGTTCGATGTCGGTGCGACGCGTGAAGTCGGCTCTTCTCGTGGTAGCCCTCGGATGGTCACGCTTGAGATCCGCCAGATCTTTGACCAGTTCGACGACATTCAGGGGATCGTGTTGGGACAGCACGACGACCGGATCGTCTGATCCGACCTTTCCAGAAAGACGGTCGGTAAGCCATGACCGGAACACGCCCTCGAACATCGCGTTGGCGCTTGGCGCGTCCATGACGCGCGACCCCGGATCCAGCGCGGTCTCGATGGCGTAACTTCGGATGATCTCCTGACAAAAGCCGTGAATGGTCGACGTGCTGATCTCGTCGAGATGCTCGGCCGCGGAAGTCAGATTCTTTCTCTGTTCCTC
This sequence comes from Bradyrhizobium dasycarpum, assembly GCF_042019905.1. Taxonomy (NCBI): domain Bacteria; kingdom Pseudomonadati; phylum Pseudomonadota; class Alphaproteobacteria; order Hyphomicrobiales; family Nitrobacteraceae; genus Bradyrhizobium; species Bradyrhizobium dasycarpum. The sequence goes on along the minus strand of NZ_CP169574.1, from coordinate 4,701,911 downwards.
GCTCAATCCTGCAGGCAGCGCGTCTTTCAGCACGTCGGGGATCTCTTTCGCGAGCAGGCGTGAGACGTACCCTCGAATGCGTAGTGCCAACTCGCCTGCGGCGAGTTCAGTGAACGTGATGGCGGCCACTTGGGAGGGCTTCGCACCGCGGGCGAGCAGCATGGCAACGCGGCCCGCGATGAGCGAGGTCTTGCCGGTGCCCGCCGCCGCCTCGACCAGCAGCGTCGTATCGATATCCGTCAGGACTCTTAGCCGTTGTTCGCGATCCGCAAGCTTCACGGCGTGCTCCAGAGTTCATCGAGGTCGCGGGCGAGCCTTCCGAAGGCCTTGGCCTTGCGTGCGAGATAGGCGTCGAGTTCGGCCGGCAGAGCAAGACGCATGTCGTTGTATGACTCACGTGCGGCCGGTCCTGGACATGCATGCCCGCGTTCGAGCAATTCGCAGGCCTTGTCGAGGAAGCGTGCGACATCGTCCGCGGCCGCCTCCAAGGCATCGCGACTGAGCGCGAACGGCGGCGATTCGCCGTCGAGGTAGATGAGGCGCGAGACGATTTGGGACGTGTCCGGAACGAGCTGCTTGACGGCTATGGCGTATAGTACGCGCTGTAACTCTTTGCCTCGGTCGAGCACGACCTTATCGGGGCGGCGGGGCGTCGCGCCGGTCTTGTAGTCGGAGATCCTAACGCCGCGACCGCCGGAAGCGAGATCGACGCGATCGATCCGTCCGGTGAGCTTCAATCTCGAGGATCCGACGAAGACCTCGCCGTCTGACGGCCAGGGTGACTGCGTTCCTTCGCGGGTCGGAGGAAGGCCAAAGCTCACCTCGGTCCAGCTCACCGTATCTGCCTCGAAGCTCGTGTCGATCGTCAGTCCTCGCAAGCTCCGTCGGGCGGCCTCCTCCAGCGAATGGTTCCAGAGAAGGGCTGGGGGGACCGGGCGTTCGAGTGGCCAGTGCCGAGAAACGTGGTCGACCGCGTCCGCCAGCGCGAACTCGATTTCGTCGCGCGATGCGCGTACGAAGCCTGGCGCAGGCTCGAGCGCACTGATCGTGCGTGCGACCAATTCGTGGACTAGTTCGCCGAAGGCGAGGTGATCCAGGGCCAGAGGCACCTCGGAGAGCGCAACGGGGCGCATGTCCAGGGCGTATTTCCAGAGGAAGCCGAGCGGATCACGCGCCATGAGCTTCAGCGAAGTCGCCGAATGGAGCCGCGTGACCGCGCGACGGACGGCTGGATGTCCTGCGCGAACCGTACCGTCGTGGGCTGTCGCGTCCTCCCGGTTCCAGTCCCGCCAGCAACTCGAGGCGGCTTTGATCCGGTCGGACCTTCCGGCCTCGGCCGCTCGCGCCAGCAGCCGATCGGTTTCGCTGAAGGCATGCTCCGGGATGCGGCTTCGTGTGCATATCCGGACCGGAAGCGTGGTCGGCCACAACGCGCTGGCGGATTGGAGAGCGCCCTCTGTCGAGCGACGACTGCGCGAGAGGACGATCTCCTCGGCAGTACGCGAAACGAGCAGCTCGAAGCACGAGCGGTCTCTTTCGGTAGTCGAGATGGGTACGAGGCGACGGCGTGGAAGCACGTGATCCGGCAGAAGAGGGTCCTCCGCGTCCGACCGAGGCCAACTTCTTCCCGCGACGCCGAGCAGACGCATCCAGCGCCGCGGCATACCGATCAGATGGGAAGCCGGGCACCAGACGACGCTGTTTGCCGGATGGCGAGAGTCCCGGATCCGAAGGCTGTCGAGCGACAGAGTGACTGCCGCTGCAGGTGCATTTCGGAGCGCGTCGCGCCACAATCCGAGGCTCGCTCCGCCGAGAAACGCCTTTCCGGCCTGTTCTGCATTCGCAAGCCCGGGCGCCAACGCCTCGAGCAGCGGAAGAAGCGTCCGCTCGGCTGCGCCTGGATCCGAACGGTGGTCTCGCGCGTAGCTCAGCGCGCGCCGCCATTGGTCGACGTTGAACAGTCCGGCCTTGCGCGGAAGGCCGGCGGTCCAGTCGGCCGGCACGGCGGCCGCCTCGGTGGACGACGAATGGGCGAGCAGCCGCCTGACGCGCTCCTGGCTGATGCCGTTGCCGAGCACGTCGGCGAGCGCCGCGCAGGACTGTCCCTCCCAAGAGCCGAGTGCGGGTAGCCCATGCGAAAAATGGACCGGCAACTCGGCGTGACCCGCCAACACCAGCATGTGTTCGTCCCAGGTCGGTGTCGACGCCGCGGTAATGGCGATTTCGTTGGCGCTGACGCCCCGGCTGAGGAGCTGGCGCGCCCACCTGAGCGCTTCGACGACCTCGGCCCTGGGATCCGCACACAACTCGCCGCGGATGACCTTCGGAGACTCCACCGTGGCCACCCATATCTGTCCAGGGAACCAGTCTCGCCCCGGTTTCGCCGGCGCATTCCACGAAACTTCCAAATGCGCGGAGAGTGCAACCAGGAGGGGCCGCCATACCGGTGCGACGTCGACGAGACCTTCCAGCGAAATGCTTCCGAAGAGCGCGGCGGCAAAGCGGACCCGCTCGACCGCGGCATCTCGCAGTGGGCGCGGCAGCATGGCTCCGCGAGGTAGCGCTTCGCTCACTCTGTGCTCCAAGAGGGCGAGGTCGGCGAGCCGCCCGGATGTGGGCGCAAGGGCCGTCAGGTCGAGATCCGAATCCCATGCGCGGTCCAGCGTTTGCGTTGCGGCCCGGACCATCCCGGGGAGATCCTTGACCTTATCGATCTGCAAATACCCGTCGCCGCGAAGTGCCGCCGCGACGGCCGCGGACAGCATTTCTCTGTCGGCGGCGCGGCGAAAGCCTCCGGCCAGCCGAGCGGCCAGCAGAGGCAGCGTAAGGATATCGGAGCCCACCTCGTTCGCCTCGGCGGCCCAAAAGCGCCTCATGCCCAGGGCCAGCGGCCCGTCTACGATGATGACGCGTCGTTTCATTGTTGCTGGTCGATCATGGGGATGAAAAAGGCGAAGTCAGATCTCTCTTCCGCGCGGGCGCCTAGCAGGACGATGAACCGCAAAACAGAGCACCAGTCTCGCAGAAAGGGACAACTAACTCTATAGACAATCTAAAGTAGTCGACAGCCAAATGGCTGATGGACCGGCGTTCGTCTCGATCTCAATGCAGCGTTCTAGAACGATGCGGATGATCGCGAGTATCTGTCGCGCATTCGTACTGGCGACGTGCACATCTGCGGGCCGCGCCCACGGTCTTGAGGCGCTCAAGCTGCTTTCCGAATGCACGTTCGATGATGACGTCTGGCGTCAATGCGCCGACTATCTGCGTCGTATACACGCCGACGGATGGCAAGCGATGCGTCGATGCATCACTCGGTACGAGGCGGCCTGGACTTGTGCCGGGCCCGGCGGGTACGCGGCAGACTTCTCTGACGAAGGCAATCTCGTCGCGGTCCGGCTAAGGCCGTCGCGCACGGGCGGGGCCGCGCGAGCTACGCGTGGCAGGGGGCGTCCGAGAATCTCGTGCTAACGACGCTCACCGGGGGGTGACGCCCCGGGACTTGCCAGAGGACTTCGTCGAAGCAGCGGCGCAGACTGCCGTCGATGCCGTTGCCGATTGGTCATCGCCCGACGCCAGAAAGCGACGAGGTCGCCCGCTTCGATGAAGTGGAACGTCGCGCCATCGAGAGGGGCGTCGCCAACGCCGACGGCAATATTGCCGCCGAGAAGTGATGAAGTTCAAGCCTACGAGGTCTGACGCTTCGTATCGCCCTGGGATCGATCGACCGTGTTTGCTGCGACCAGCAAACTTTCGGCCTTCGCCGGCGCTGAGCTTCCAGCAGGTCGCCGATGTGTGCGTCAGCGCGTGGACAGGTGCGACCGAGGCTGCGCGCGCCGCTCGTAGCTGCCGTCCTCGCGACGAGGTCGCGCTGCCGGTTTTCGAAGTCGACGGTACCCTCGATGGTCTTGTCGGACACGCCTTCGACGTGCGCGTAAAGACCGAGATCCAATTCCTGGTTCACGACTTCAAGGACGAAATCGGCGACGATGAAGAAGCGCATCCGTTCCACCGCGGCGTCCTCGGCATCCGGGCTTGTAGGTCGAAAGAGTCCGCAGGAAGTCTTCTTCCCACTTCCAGCCGGCGAAGCCCTTGTACTTCATCAATGTCTCGATCGGTCCCTTCATTCGCTTTCTGCCTGTTTCCGTTGAGGCGATCTGGAAATCTCGGAAATCGCCCGAAGATCGTGCTGGTCAGCCCAGCGCGCTTGCTTGTCGGGCCCGCCTGAGCGCCGTCCATATGTCCAGAAGGCCGAAACCATGCGCCGGACGCCGAACGTCAGAGAGACGAAGCGCTGCGGGAATTCGACGTAGAACCTGACGTAGATGTCGGCCCTCCACCGTCCGTAATGTTCTAGGTTCGATAGGTAGTCTTCTTCCCGATCGAAGAACCCCAACACGCACTCCAGCGCTTCGATGACGTTGTGCTCGGGTCGGATCCCCGCCGTGAAGTCGAAATCCGGACCTCGTTGTCTGAACAACCCCTTGAAACGATAGCCGTGAAACTCCGGCTTCAGGTCTCTCATCCACTCAACCGTCGTCACGCTGTCCTTGACCGCCTCGGCCCCCAACACGGCGCAGACTAAGGTCGCGGCGTCCCTGCGTGACATCGCCGGCGCATTGCGTCCCCGACCGCCGGCAGTGACGAGCGGAAGTCCCTCCTTCGCTCCCTTCGCTTCCCGCAGGTTCTTGACGTGCTGCGCGGTCGACGTCTGCGGCTTGCCGAGGGCGATAGCGACCCCTTCGGCAAGCTGGCGGGAATTAACCATCGGGGGCCGGCCCATTTGACTCCACGGAATTAAATTCCGTAGAGAAATGGCCAGTCGCCGTCAAGTGACGCGACAGCACCCCGAAGGGAAAACTCGACATGACGGACCAAGCGAGCTCGCACCAGGTAAGGCGCAAGTTGTTCGAAAGTAACGGCTTTCGCCGGGAGGCCTCCGAGCGGCTCAATCTCGACCGCAAGATGGTCCAGCAGGCAATCGAGGCGCTCGTCGCCGCCGGCGTGGTCCCCTGCCTGCGGCCGGACAACGTCGAAGCGCTCGCCATGGACGGAGCATGGCTGCTGATGGGTATCGGAAGCCGGGTTCGCCCCGACGCGATCGCGCGCGTGACGCCGCGCTTCGCCTCGATGACCCTGCAGATCGACGGAGCCAATCCGCGAAGCGTGCCCAAGGCGGGCGTGTCGTTCGAGGAAGAACTGGCAGGGATGTTCCGCAAGATGTGGTGCGAGGCCGCGATGCCGCCCGTCCAAGGCGTCGGCCTCCATTGGATCGACGGTCGCGGCACCGTGCTCTTCGGCACGATTGACCGGTGGGAGCGCGGCGGCCCCAAGCACCAAAAGGTCTTCGCTTCCGAGCCCCTACAGCTTCCTCAGGCACCGGGAGGAGAGTGGGATTTCGTCCACCTGCTCGATTCGTTCCGCCTGCCGGCGGTGGGAGGCATCTCCATCAGTCCGCTCCCGCTGTTGGGCTTCATCGAGCTCTTGGCTGAACGCGTCGAAGAGACGGCGGCGAGCGTGCTCTGAGCCCGTCCCGTCCGCACGGCGAAGAGCAATTCGCCTACGAAATCCGACGTTCAGGAAAATCACGCCCGTCTTGGTCGTAGGGCCGCTCGCTTCGCACGACCAAGCGAACATGCCCGGATAACGACCCGGGTTGGTTGCCAAACCAGCCAGAACAGCGGCCGCAGCAACCAGTACAGAAGCTGAAAGAGCAGAAGATAAGCGAGGAAAATGCAGACCGGTCCGTTGAGACCGAGTCGCTCCGCAGTCCAACCGACAGCCGACGCGACCAATGTCGGATGGGTGAGAACGACGTAGAGGACGGCTATGTTGCCTACCGGTCCGACGGCTATCATGCCAACGTTCCGCAGTATATTCGTCGCATTCGCCGCGACGATGCGGGGAGAGGCCCTGCCGACGACGGCTTCGCCCACGCGCGCTTCTTTCGCAAGAAGACCGACGCCGCCCGCTACGACAGCGACGTCCAAAGCAGCGTCGCCATAGTCCTTCCACGTCGGCGATTCCCCGCGCGCCCAAACAGTTTCGAGCTTGTGAATCCCGCCCAAGACCAAGTTCTTTGTCCCGAGCACGGTCGCCTCTATCGATTTTCGCTTCGCCTGCCCGTCGACGATTTCGAACTCCGCTAAGACTTCCGCACCGCGCTCGTCGAGCTCCTGCACGGCCATGAAGCCCATCTGTTCGCCACTGGGTCCATCGCCCCACGAGGGCATGCGACCCTGGGAGACCTGTTGGAAGGCCCCTTGAAGCCTGGCATTGACGCGATATCGGTTGGACCCATGCTCGACAAAGTAGCCGACCACCGGGACAACCATTTGCCCGTAGCGTTCGAACACGGACTGGAATAGCGGATCCTCGCCGTAAAGCGCGAAAACCTTCGTTGCTATCGCCGGATATCGCCGTGCGGCCTCCATCGCCGTCAGCCCATAGGCAACGCAGATCGAAAGAACGTCGAGATCCAGCGTTTCCGCATAGGCTTTCGAGATGGGACACTTGGCCCCCGGTTTGGATACCTCGTCCGAGATCGCCGTTCTGGTGGCAACCTCCTTGAAGTCTCGCCGATCGGTCGCCGTCGCCGACGCTCCCGCCGCGACCGCGATCAGAAACAGTGACGTGACGAGTGATTTGGTGGGCATGGCGCGCCTCGCGTTCCGTGATTCGCCATCAAATAGCTGACAAAAGCGCCCAATCGTTGACAGGTCACCTCGCTCGTGCTGGAGCTGACGCCGACCGAGCTCATGGTGAAGGGCGTCTACGTGAACGCGCCGGAGGATTGCGCCATCTAAGAGGCCACTCATGACCTCGCCGAGGACTTCGGCCATATCGTTATTGACGAATTCGATATCGACGTGGGTACGCCCGACATGGTCTCCCATTTGTCGCAGCGCGCCGTGACTGCTCCCGTTCACCGACCGGGGATCCTGGCCTTGTCGTCAAAAATCGGTTGGTAACGGTCGACGGGGCACGGATTAACCTCGCGTTTACCATACTGAGAGCTTCCGTAACATTACGCTACCGATCCGGGTCTGCAGCCTGTATATGACATGTCACATGATGTGATTTATCACATAAAGGCAAATCATGAGCGGCTTTGGTCGATCGGCGACCGGACATCTCGAACGGCTCGCGCTCTCTCTGGAGAGCTGCGGCGACTATCGGTTGCTGCGGCGACTGAAACCGCGCCTTTTCGCGCCGGCGAGCGACGGCCCGCCGACGCGCCGCGCCGTATTTCTCGACGTCGAGACCACGGGCCTCGATCCCGAGGTCGACACCGTCGTCGAGCTTGCCATGCTGCCCTTCGATTACGACCCGGAGGGCAGGATCGTCGGCGTCGGCAAGCCGTTCGCCGCTTTCCGCGATCCCGGCCGCGCGATTGCCCAGGAAGTGGTGGCTTTGACGGGCATCACGAACGAGGCGGTTGCGGGAGCGACAGTGGATGAAGAGGCCGTCCGGCAAGTGTTGGAAGGCGTTTCGCTCGTCGTGGCGCACAATGCGGGATTCGATCGTCCGTTCTGCGAGCCCTTGTGGCCGCTGTTCGCCCGCAAGGCTTGGGCTTGCTCCCTGAAGGAGATCGACTGGGCCGGCGAGGGCTTCGAAGGGACCCGCCTGTCCCATATCGCGGCGTCCTACGGATTTTTCTTCGACGCTCACCGCGCCGTCGAGGACTGTCATGCGGGCGTCGAGATACTTGCTCGCGAGCTTCCGCGCAGCCGGCGCACCGTCCTTGCCGCGCTTCCTCGAGTCGGCCCGCGCGCCGAAGCGGCGCGTCCGCGCGGAGAAAGCACGTTACGGTGCGCGCAACGTTCTCAAATCGCGCGGATACCGTTGGATGTCGAACGGAAAGGACGAACCGCTCGCCTGGTGCGCGGAAGTCGCCGAGGAAGCGCTGGAAGCTGAAATCGCATTTCTGCGGAGGGAGGTCTACGGGCGTCCGGACGCCGAGATCCCCCACACGCGCGTGACGGCCTACGACCGCTATTCCCGCCGAAGTCGATGAGGACGCCGACGCAACGGCGCCGACAATGCATGAGGAAATCGAAGATGAGCGACAAAAGTGAGGGACCTTTTGGTGCGCGGGCCGAAGCCGCTTCTCGTCGTCGGAAGGCGTCGAAGCGCCAGGCCGCACTGACGGAGGAAAGGCAGCAACTTCTGCGTGGCGTGCTGGCCGTGATGGCGGCGGCCGCACTGAACGAGGAAATTCGCCGTCGGTCGGATAAGGCGAGGAGGAAGCTTGCGCGGGCGTCGCGACGGGCTGCCTCCGAGGAGCCGGCCGACGCCGACGTTCATCGATCCGTCACCATGTGAGATGCCGGGGGCAAGCCGTTAGGCGCAACTTAAAGCTTGCCTGGAAACCCTAGCTCAACCCGACAGAATCCGACCGACAAACTGCAAAACCCGATTGGAATGTGAAGATGAACTCGTTGATCCGCACAGCCGCAGGAAACGATACCATTTCGGTGGTGCCCGCGGACACCGTCCGCGTCGTCTGCTATGCGGGCAAATCGAGCAAATACGACGTGCCTCTCCAGGAACAGATGGATGCGATGACGGAGTTCTGCTCGCGGCAGCCGGGTTGGACGACGATCGGCGTCTTTGGCGAAGCACACGAAGGCAAGCGCCTCTCACAGCGCCGCGACATCCGGAACATCCAGGACCGAATGCGGGCCCGAGAGGTCGACGTCGTGTTAACGACGAGCCTGCGTCATTTGAGCCGCAACCCCGCCGAACTCTCGCGCTTCTTGGCCGACGCCGAGCACTTTCGTGCGCAGGTCTGGACCCTGGAAGGCCGAGTGGACCCTTTCGTCCGCGCATCACTTCAACTCGTCGTGGGGCTGGAGCTTGGCGGCAACAGGCAGGCTATGAACGCGCGGAAGAACAGGGAAATGATCACGGACGGCCGACACGTGGGGCGCGCTCCCTACGGATATCGGACCGTCACGGCAGCCGGCCAGCCGGGCCGACTCGAGGTCGTGCAAGAAGAAGCGCACATCGTCAGGCACGTCTACGAACGCTATCTGAGCGGAACGTCAATCTCCAATATCCTCCGGGAACTCAAGGAAATGGGTGTTCGGCCGCCTCGCGGATGCGTGTGGAAGGCGAGCATGCTGTCGGAAAAGGGCGTCGCCGGCATTCTTCACGACCGGGTTTATACAGGGCTGGTCGTCTGCGGCATGTACCTGACCTATACGGACGGCCTTACCGGCATGCGGCATCGAATTCTCAAGCCTCGCAAGGACTGGATCATCGGCGCAGGTCGGCACACTCCGCTCGTGAGCCGGGATAAGTTCGAACTCGTTCAGAAGCGCTACCACCAATCTTCGACGGCAGAAGCCGGGAACTAGCGCTGGCCATCCACTCCCGAATCTCAGACGTACGGTACCGTTGAGCATCTCGGACGTCCGGGAGCAAACTGCGATCTACTTCTCCGTGGTGAGCCGAGCCACCAGCCTTCCGATCAGAACGTGCCCCTCAGGCGGAGCGGCCGAGTGTCCGCCGAGCAGCACACCTGCCGCCGGCACCGTAGAAGACGAACTCGCCACCGGCGGTCGCATCGCGCCTCGACGTGTCGACGAAGAGCCGGTCTCCCTGCTCGAGACCTTGCATCGGCTTCTCGACGACCAAGATGACCGTGTCGCTCGCTGCGGCACCGAACAGGTTGGTGACGAGGCCTTTCGGCAATTTCCAGGTTCTAAGCCGCCGGGGTGACGCCGGCGATCGGACGATGCTGGCTGCCTCCACCTCGTGGACCTCGTCCTCTTCCGATGTGGCCGCCGGCTTGCGCGCTTTGGCGGCTGCCACGAGCAGATTTATCTTCTCGCGGTCGAAAACGGTCGCGGGAGTTGCGATGCGGGCCAGATAAGCGACGTCCAGCGAGGCCAGGGACGCAGTGCCCGCAATCATCTTGTCGGCCTCCTCTCCGAGACCTGTCGGAAGCTCGCCGCGGGTGAGCCACCTAGCCGATACGGACAAAGCCTCCGCGTATGCTTCGGCCATTCTTTCATTGACCGGACTGTTGCCGACTTCGTGAGCTCCGTAGCTGGATTGGACGATGCCAGAGGCCACGCTGAATTCGTAGGCGCTGGCGTATCCGCGAACCTTGCGCGCGAGCTTCAACCGGGCGCCGACGGCAGCAGGCCGGATTTCCGTCGAGGCATTTTCTTGGAAGGGCTGCCCAATCCGCAACCTTTCGATCTCGGTTCTGGCGGCATTGCCGCCACTGAAGGCCTCCGCCGTCATCCCGAAGGCGGCGGCATATTTCTTCGCGTCCTCCGGGCCGATCTTCCTTGTCCCACTCTCGTGCGCCCTCATAGAGGGTTCTGACCAGCCGAAATGGATTGCTGCCGCCTTGGCAGACGAGAAGCCAGCCAGACTCCGCGCCAGGCGCAAAAGCTGGCCTGTTTCGGGGATTCCGAGGTTTTGGATCCTCTGCGCCAAGAAAAACGCCTCCAGTCGTTAAAATTGACGTATCAGTTACCAGTAACTTGGTAACGGATACTTGGTAGCAGTGCGCTCAGTCAGTGTCAAGCACAGGAGAGCGCAGATGAAGGTTTTGGAAGTCGCCCATCAGAAGCCTTGGGAAGGAGCCCGGTTTTGCTTGTACGGGCGCGTTTCCACGCCTGCGCAGCAAGAAGCTCTGGACGCTCAGATGAGCGATCTCAGGACGAGGGTGCTGGCGAAGAACGGCGTCATCGTCGCCGAGTTCACCGACGTCGGTACGGGCCGGACGGCCAAGCAGCGCCGCGGTTATCAGCAAGTCCCTCTGCTCATCGAGGGGCGTCAGATCGACTATCTGCTGACCCGCGACATCAGCCGGCTTTCGAGGGACTTCAGCAACCTCGATCAGATGTGGCGGTTCTGCCAGCAGAACGGCGTCGTCATCTACGACACCCAGGTGGGCGAGGTGAGCGGCCTGTTCTGCTGGGCCCTCGGACTGGTCGCCAAGCTGATGCCGAGCATCGGGGCCGAGCAGGTCCGGACGTCTCTCTCCGTGAAGGCCCGCAAAGGCCTGCATCTGGGTCGCCCCCCGCTTGGGTACGAATGCGTGGAAGTCGACGGGGAACGCGGCCACCTCAAGGTGGTCGAGGACGACGCCAAGATCGTGCGGCAGATCTACGCTCGCGCCCTGTCCGGATGGTCGCTACGTGGCCAGGCCAGAGCCCTCAACTTCGAGGACCGCGTCAAGTCCCCGAGGGGCGGTCGGTGGACGTCGGAAGCCGTCCGCTACATCCTCTCCAATCCGGTCTACCGCTGCACCATGCTGTGGGGCCGGACCAAGACCTATTTCCACGCGATCAGCGAGGCGTTCCAGCGCGAGGACCGCCCCGAGAGCGAATGGATCCGCTCGCTCGGGTCGCACGAGCCGCTCGTCAGCGAGGCCGACTTCGACGCCGTCCAGGCCATCCTGGCGGGCAACAAGGTTGTCAATCCGACCAGGAAGCGCGGCCCGGCAGTCTTCCTCCTCGAGGCCTCATCAAGTGCCCGAAGTGCGGCCGGCCCGACGAGCACGGCAACGTCAACGGCAGCTCTATGTCGGTGGTGGGCGGCGACGGTCGGCGGCTCAGGATGCGCTGCGTCAATGCCAACGCTGGCAAGTGCGACAACACCCGGACGTTCTACCGGGACCACATCCTGCAGGCGGTCCTCCAGGGGCTGCTCGACCACCTCCGGTCGCCCGAAGCCTTGGCGATGTTCGTGGAGGAGCAGAACGTCGCCTCCAAACGGCGGCTCGACGGTGTCGGGACTTCGCTCAAGAAGATGGAGAAGCGCGTCAAGACCATCGACACCGAGATCAAGCGGCTGACGGACCAGATCGCTCGGGGCATCAGCGCGACCGCCTTGGGTGACGGCATTAAGGCCCGCGAAGCCGAGAAGAGCGACCTGCGGGCGCGCCTCGACGACATCGAGAACGCGTCGGTGACCTTCGAGTTGAAACGGCTTTCACTGGCCGACTACGCGGTCATGGCCGAGCGGATGTTGGCCAACGTCTCCGCCAACTCGAAGAGCCCGGGGAACATCGAGCTGAGCGAGCACCTCGAGGCGCTGGTCAAGCACGTCTACGTGCACCCCCTGAAGCCCAAAGGCTTCGAGGTCGAGGTGTTCGGCAAGCTGGCCACGCTGGTGACGGGCTCGCTTTCCTACCGTGCTCAGCACCGTAAGGGTAACGCCGATAAGGATATGCTTACTAGCGAAAGCCTTACGATCTCGCGCGCGGCCCAAAAGCTGGTGATCGCGCTGCCCCGCTCGCGTGGTCCAAGTCACAAGCCTCCGCGAAAGGCGGTGCCGCGGCAGTCCGAGCCGGACCTCGTGCGCGTGCTGGCCCGGTCCGACGTTCCTCTCACGGCCAGGGTCATTGCCCGCCAGTTGGGGGCGATGAACGTGGTGCGAACCGTCACCGCGGTCCACAACGCCTTGGCGCGCCGGCCCGGCCAGTTCATCCGCATCCGGAAGAACGGCTTCATGCTGCGTTCGAAGTGGGAGAAGCTAAAGTGCCGGTACTTAGTGACCACGGCGGAGATCGTCGAGGCCACCCGCGAGGTCCTGGAGGCCTCCGGGAAGCCCATGAGGCCGCAGGAAATCCTCGAGCAGCTCCGGGCACGACGCCGCAAAATCTTCGGTGACGAACTCGGCGTCCTCAAGACGGTCCTGAGCAAGCACCCCGACGTCTTCGAAGCCAAGGGGCGCCAGTATGCTCGGTGGATCCTGCGCTCGGCATCGGCGCCGGTCGAGGCCATCGCCGCCTAGGAGGGCAGCAGGGCAGCGGCAACCTGGATCGACGACAGGACGGACGGGTATCTGGATGGAAGGAATCCCGAGACTTCCGAACCGAGCGCGAAGTGCGACCCTACCCGACCTTCTGGCGCCCCGGCGGAGATGCTCCGCCTGCTGGCGGACAACGCCGTGGCGGACGAGGCGAGGACCAGGCGTCGGCCAGACTGCGTGGTGGGAATAGCAGGGGCACCTGCCCCTCGGAGTGTGTGCTCCCTCGGCCTGATGCTGAGAAGCCAACACGTGGCCGGCTCGTCTGCGGAGCGAGCGTTCGACCTACGGGGTCAAACAAAGACTGCCTGCAATTGGCGGCGTGATCATCACCGCGACCGACGACCGCATCAACCCGCTGGATCTCCGTGCCCTGGGCGTGGGCGAGGCCTACGTCACCTGGCACGACCAATACTTCAAGGTGAAGACCTTCCACGCCTTTCCGGAAGGCCAGTACAAGAACCTCCCGCAGCTCGAACTGCGCGCCAACCACTTCATCCCGGTGTCGCGGCCCTCGCCGATGGACGACAAGAAGGAGGAGACGCTGCCGCTGGTGGCCGAGAAGCTCGCCGACGCCAAGTTCGCCATGATCGTCGAATCCCGGGCCAAGGAGGAACGGGCCGCGATCGAGCAGGTGGCCGCCCCAGAAGCGCGACCCGGCCAGGATGAAGAGCGAGGACGCCTGCGCCGCCACCGCGATGCTGCGCGCCGACAAGAAGACCGGCCCCGGCGGCGACTACCTCACCGCCTCCTGCGCCGCGACCGCCGCGGTCACCCTGGCTCAGATCAACGACGCCAACGTGTTCACCCGCGAGGTCCGCGGGGTCGAAGGCCTGCCGGAATCGCCGCTGGCCGGGATGCCGGCGACCGCCCGCTCCGGCAAGGGCCGGACCCCGTCCGACGTGCCGGGCGCGGTGCCGCCGGCCGATCGGGCCGCGGCCGCCCGCGCCGACGCGCGGGGCAATGCCGGCGCGCCCGCGGGCCATGCCAGCTCCGGCGGCTTCGGCCGCGGCAACGAAGCCGTGGCTCCGGTGCGCACCGGGGCGTTCGGCCGCGACGTCGCGGGTGCGCCCCCGCCCGGACGGCCGCCGGGCCGGCCGGTGGACGCCTGCGCGCTGCCGCCGCTTGAGGACGATCTGCCGCCGCCCGGCGCCGGCGACGACATGGAGTTTCGAGGCCGACGCCGATTTCGACGATCCGACCGCGTTCACGGACAGCTTCGGCCGGCCCGACGTGCCGACCGATCCGGAGCGGATCGCCGCGCAACGCTCCGACGCGCCCTCGACCATGCGCAAGGTGGAGCACGGCGTCACCATCGACGGCCACAGCACGTTCAAGATGGCCGAACAGCTGCAGCACAACGACGCCACGCTGCGCTTCCTGGAGGCGCTCAACTTCGACGCCCCGAAGGGCGCCGAGCCCGGCGTCGAGGTGGTCGACACCGCGATCGAGAAGGCCGTGATCTTCGACGATGAGCCGGAGGCGGCGCCGCCGCCGCGGGCGCCGGCCCCCGATCCGGTCGAGATCGAACACGCCGACGTCGCCTCGGCCAAGGCGACGCAATGGACCGAGCGGGCGGCCAGGCCCGCGTCCGCAGCGCCCAAGTCGCGCGAGGCGGTCCCGGATCTCGATGCCTCCGTCAAGAGCGGCAACATCGAGGACGCCACCGCCTCGTTCCTGGCGGATCTGCTCGATGACGACGATTGAGATGCCGGCATATGGCATCGGGCCAGGATCGTCGGACGAATAGACACCACCACCTCAGCCGAGGGGGATGGACCGGCGGCTCTGCCGAAGGCGCTGTTCGCTTATCGTTTGGTCTTCCGAGCCCGGCTTGGCGTATCGAGCAGTTCCGTAACGGGTACTCCGAATGCGGCCGCTATGGCTTCAATCATTATCAGTGTGGGGTTGGAGCGGCCATTCTCGAGCAGGCTGACGGCATTTTGTTCAATATTGAGTTCGCTCGCCAGACGATCCTGGCTCCAGCCCCTCAGCTTTCGGAGCCGACGAGCGTTAGTTGCGAGGGCCTTCACCGCCTCTGAATTCCGGGCAGGAAACCTTTTTTCGAATCCTTGCTTCGCCATAAGATCGGGTCGGCCTCGTGCTTGAGCGCTCGCGGGGAGCTGCCCTTCTTATACGGGCCTCGACGGAGACTTCCGCTGAGTAACGAGATCGATACCGGAGTTGTCGGAGTTATCCACCGTCCGAAAGGCCGTCTCCGTGACGGTGGCGAAGCTTCGTCCCATGAAGCCGCCCGTCCGGTGCCTCCCTCCCTGCGATCCCGAGCGGCGTGGGCCGGCACCGGCCGGGAAACTTGCGGCGCAATGAGGCCCGCCAGGGACGTGGCGCGCACTCCTGAGGTGTCCAGTCCGCCTCCGACGATTACTGCATCGCGTCAAACTTGGCGTCTTACCGTCCACGACCTTGAACATATCGTAGTGCGGCCGCATCTGCCCGTTCGGCAGGAACTGGACGTACACGTCGCCTTCACTGGCTTGTTGCGGATCTCCTTCAGGGTGTCCAACATCGCTCGACGAACGCCTCCAGATGAACAACAGTGACAAGCAGCCAGGCATCGCGCGCTGAATGCAGGCTCATGTGGCTTTGTTTGCCAGGCGCCACGATGCGACAAAACCGGGCTAGATGAGGGGGCACCTCATGTTCCACACGGAAACAACGGCGCTTGTCGATGAAGTCTGCGAAAGCCTTTCGCACCGCGAGATCGGAGCGCGGACTCACGTCGATCTGGCGTTGATTGATTGCACATGACGTATGATCGTGAAGGTAACGCCCGCTGAACAGGGCGAAAATAGACAGGCCGCCTCGTCCTTGGGACCGATGAACCGAAGCGCCGAACAGACAAACTTGCCGACATTCGGCCGCGCCCTTCTACACAGTCATCTAGATAGGAGAGGCATAATAGCACATCCAACTCTTGGAAGACGCGCGTCATATCAACGTATAGGAGATTTCAAGTGTGGCGGGCGGCTACGATGATGCGGATCGACCGCCCGGGGAAGAGAATATCGCACGTCGTATCGAGCGGACCGATGCGATTCTTGAACGGAGCAGACAAATGGAACGTCGCGACCTTCTTAAGGGCGGTCTTGCAACGACACTGGGATTCGTTGGCAACCCAATTCCGCTTCTGGCGGCGCCACCGGTTATAGGCGAGACTTCAGTGGCCCCGACCCAGGACATAGCCGTGTCTGCGACCGAAGCACGCCTCGAGACCGACAGCCTGGGCGAAGTGCGAGTTCCGGCCGAAAAGCTTTGGGGTGGTCAAGCTCAGCGCTCGCTTGAGCATTTCCGGATTGAACCCGATCTGATGCCGCGGGAAATGATTACCGCTTATGCCATTGTGAAAAAGGCCGCCGCTAACGCGAACTATGCCGAGAAGCGGCTTCTGCCGCTGCAGCATCAGCTCATCGTTCAGGTCTGCGACGAGATTCTGGACGGTCAGCACCACGACATGTCTCCGCTGCATGTGTGGATGACCGGAAGCGGAACGCAGTTCAACATGAATGTGAACGAGGTGATCGCCAACCGCTGCAGCCAGATTGCGGGTACCGCCATTGGAAGCAAGAAGCCCGTACACCCAAACGACGACGTCAACATGTCACAGTCGTCGAACGATTCGTTCCCGTCGGCCATGTACGTGGCGACTGCGATCAACGTGAAGCAACGTCTGATACCGGCCGAAGGCGTTGCAGGATCCAATCGCCAAAAAGTCTGTTGAGTGGATAGATATCAACCTCATTGCTCGCGAACCCCGGCTTGTCGGAGTCCTTCGACGATGTCGTCGTACTCACGACGAAACTGCGGATTGCTAGAACGTGCGTAGCCGATTTGCTGGAACCACTGGATCGTGAAGTCCGGTCGGATGGCATTCAATTCGACCAGTACTTGTTGGGCCATTTCCAATTGGCCGGTGGCTCCATAGGCTGAAATCAGATCTACATACGGAAACCACTCCAGTTTATTCAAGCTGATGGAGCGCTTACATTCATCGATGCCTTCCGCGTATTGGCGCAGATGGACATGAGCATGACAGAGGAAGTAGTGCCAAGTGCCAGCGGCTGGATCTTTGGGGCTTAGGCGCAAGGCGATCTGAATCGGGGAAAACGCTTCGCGCGCGCGTCCCGCCGTAACAAGTACGATCCCCTTGGATGCATACGCAACGGGCGAATTAGGATCGATTTCTAACGCTGCGTCGTATTCAGGTAAGGCTTGCTCAGGATTTCCGTAGTTCAAAATGGTTCCCTTGGCTACGTGCGCGTTTGCAGTCGCCGGGCGCTTTGCGAGAACTTGATCAATTAGCTTCAGCGCCGTCCTTTTGTCCTCGATCACGGATGTTGACCATCCGTAGATTGTCAATCGGCGTCCGACTGGGACCCCCTATCGGCATCCAAAAGGGACCCCTTTGATCGGCGTGCTCTGCTGGTAGCGCTCGGGTCGTCGGAGCTGGTCGGGGTTGCGGAGACGGCGCGAGCGCGGGTTGTTTGAACATCGTCGCGGCTTTTGAATCGCCAGCTGTCGTTGCCGGTCTCGACGATGTCGCAGTGATGGGTCAATCGGTCGAGTAGCGCGGTGGTCATTTTGGCATCACCGAACACGCTGGGCCATTCGCCGAACGCAAGATTGGTGGTGACAATGATGGAGGTGCGCTCGTAGAGCCGGCTGATGAGATGGAACAGGAGCTGACCGCCGGATTGCGCGAACGGCAGATAGCCCAGCTCGTCGAGAACGATGAAGTCCATGCGGGTCAGATGCTCGGCGAGCCGTCCCTGCCTACCGTTGCGGGTCTCGGTCTCGAGCCGGTTGACGAGGTCGACGACGTTGTAGAAGCGTCCTCTGGCGCCATCGCGGATGCAACTTCTGGCGATGGCAATGGCCAAATGTGTTTTGCCTGTACCAGTGCCGCCAACTAGCACGACGTTGCGTTGTTGGGCGATGAAGCCGCCGCCAGCGAGATCATTGACGAGGTCTGATTGATGGGCGTGCCGTCGAACTGGAAGTCGGCGATGTCCTTGGCGAGCGGCAGCTTGGCAATGGTGAGCTGGTATTTGATCGACCTGGCTTGCTTCTCGTTGATCTCGGCGTTGAGCAGGTCGCCGACAATGCGTTGAGGCTCGTGCTGGCGCTTGACGGCAGTTGCCATGATCTCGTCGAAGGCAGCCTTCATGCCGTAGAGCTTAAGTTCGCCCATGAGGTCGAAGATTTGGGTTCGTTCCATCAGATGGTCCTCCGGAGGTTGTCGTAGCGGGCACAATCGGCGATCGGTGCATGACGGAGCGTCAGTGCGGCCGGCGTCATGATGTTGGCCGGTGGGGCGGGTTCACGTTGACGGGCCAGGATATTGAGAACGACATCGGCGGAATGGACGCTGTGACTGAGCGCTTCGGCACAAGCCGCTTCCACCGCGGACAGACCGTCAGTCAGCACCGCGTTGAGGATGTCGACCATCTGCCGATTGCCATCGTCGGTGCTGGCAAGCTTGCGCCGGATCCGCTCGATCGCGGCCGGCAGCACCCAGTCTTTGAAGGGAGCACCGTTGCGCAAGGCGCCGGGTTTGCGGGCGAGCACCGGCACATAATGCCAGGGGTCGTAGACAGTATCGCCGCGGCCAAAGGATCGCGGGTGCTCGGCAACGATGCGTCCATTCTGACGGATCACGATGCGATCGGCATAGGCTTGAACCTCGACCGGTCGTCCGACTGCACTGGCTGCGACCGAGTACTTGTTGTTGTCGAAGCGCACCAGGCAGGTCTTCGAGACCGATGCCGTCACCGCATGGAAGCCGTCGAAGCGGCCGGCATAGGGAACGAGTTTGGGGCGTTCGGCTTCGAACACGTCCCAGATCGTCTGATCGGCCAGCTCCGGATGGCGATGAGCCTTGGCGTAGGCGATGCACTTGTCGAGCAGCCAGGCGTTTAACTCGTCGAGGTTTTTGAACCGCAGCCGCGGCGTGAAGAAGCGCTCCCGGACCAGCCCGACCTGGTTCTCGACCTGCCCCTTCTCCCAGCCCGACGCTGGCGTACAGGCGACCGGATCGACCAGATAGTGGCTGCACATCTGCAGGAAGCGACGATTGTAGAGACGGCCTATACCGACGAAGATCGTCTCTACGGCGGTCTTCATGTTGTCGTAGATGCCGCGGGTGCAGGTGCCTTTGAACAGGGCGAACGCCCGGTCGTGGGCGTCGAACACCATCTCCTGCGTCTCCCGCGGATAGGCCCGCACGAACAGCATACGGCTGTGACAGAGCCGGACATGGGCAGCCTTCACCATCACCGTGGTGCCGCTCAGCAGGACGACCTCGTGGCTCCAGTCGAACTGGTAGGCTTCGCCTGGTGCAAAGCTCAGCGGCACATACGCCGACGCTGTCGAGGTGCCGCGTTCCTTGCTCCACCGTCGTGCGTATCGACGAACCGCATCATAGCCGCCGGCATAACCGAGGCCGCGAAGCTCTTCGAATAGCCGGATCAGCGTCAGCCGTTCCCGTGCTGCCTTGCTCTCATTCCCTGCCAGCAACCGGTCAAGCTCGGCACTCCAGGCACCGATCTTCGGGAGCGGCTGCGTCTCGCGCTCATACCGGAACTCCGTCGCTTGAGAACGAATGACCTTGCGAACCACCTTCCGCGATACGCCAAGTTCTCGGCAGATCGCCTTGATCGGACGACCATCAACAAAGTAGGCGCGACGGATCTTACCAATCGTCTCCACCACCAGCATCCCAACCTCGGCTTCCATGACTCGATGGAAGCCACTGTGGACCCTTATCCCGGGGTCCCGATTGGATGCCGATCACCCCGAAAACGGGGTCCTTATTCCATGCCGAAACACACTACAGAGCCGGCGAGGCGCGAAAAGAGGAGGTCGAGATCCGAACATAGGCGCAGACCACAAATTTGACCGCCGCCTCGATTTCATCGGCACTGCTGATGTCGCAGACGACGCCAAGGGCGGTGCCGCTCCCGCTGCCAGGGCAATTTTCGGGAGCGCGCGGCCCGTTCGTAAGACCATTTTTACAGCATGAAGCTGCCAAGCAGTTCCTTCCTTTAGCAGACGCTCCGGCCCGCGCAGACGATTGCGGGCCGGAGAGAAATAGCTTCACGCCCCCTTCTCGCCGCTCATGACAGGCCCGAAGCGCTCCCAGCTCTCACCCTTGAACCGCATCATCTGCAGCTGCTCGATCGGTGCAAAGTCGGTCGGGCTGGTTTTGATGCGCGTGCCCGGTAGATAGATGCCAATTTCGAAATCGAGACTGGCAGCCTGCTTCATCACGTTCTCGCGCGTCAGGTCGTCCTTGCATTGACGCAAGACCTGCTCAAGTCCCTTGGCGACGCCGTATCCAAAGACTGTGGCGGCATCGTCGAGATCGCCCTCTGGATACCACTTGGTCATGAAAGCACGCCACTCGTTCATTGCTGGATCGTTCTTCCACTCGGCGTCCTTGGGATCCTTAAGATACGCCGTTGAGAGAATGCCTTGCGCGTTGTCGTAACCTGCGGGCTTGATCACGCCGCCGATCGATCCGGAGACATTAGTCAAAAACTGGACCGGATGCCATTTCAGCTCGGACACCTTCTTGATAGCCTGCGCGGCGAATTTGGGCGTCGCGATATTGAAGAAGATATCGGGATTGCCCCCCTTGATTTGCACGACCTGCGAGTCGACGGTTGGTGAGGAGGTTTCGTACGGCGCCTCCACGACGATCAGCTTGCCCGCCTGATCACCAAGCCCGTCCTTCAGCCCGATCAGATAGTCCTTGCCGAAGTCGTCGTTCTGATAGAGGACGCCGATAGTCTTGCCGGGATAATTTTGCAAAATGTACTTCGCATAGATCCGCGCCTCAACCTGATAGCTCGGCTGCCATCCCATGGTCCATGGATGGTCCTTCGGATCGTTCCACTTGGCGGCACCTGTCGAAACAAACAATTGCGGCACCTTCTTGGTATTCATGTATTTCTGGATCGCCGTGTTGCCCGGCGTTCCGAGTGGATTGAAAATCAGCAGCACCTCGTCGCTCTCCACCAGCTTGCGGGCCTGCTCCACCGTCTTCGGTGGGCTATAGGTGTCGTCATAGGAGATGAATTCGATCTGCCGGCCGTTGATGCCACCTTCGGAGTTGATCTTCTTGAAATAGGCGGCTTCGGTCTTGCCGATAGTGGCGTAGGCTGACGCTGGGCCCGAGTACGGCATGATGTTGCCGATCTTGATCGTGGCATCAGTTGCGCCGGTATCGTATTTTTTCTGGGCGTTTGCGCCGGTGATACTCGACGCGATCGCGAATGCGATCGTGGCGGTGTAGATCAGTCTGCGGCAAGTCAAATGCATTGCAGTCCTCCCATGACGCTGATCATTCCCAAGCTTCTGTCGAGCTCTGGGTGTGTCCAAGTATGCACGAAGACTCGGTCGTCGCCAGTGAGCGAACGTCACGCCAAATTCCGTGAAATGATATTTGCGGCGACGCGGCATGATGTCTGACTGAGCGAGCATCATATGCGAGGAATCACGTGACGCGGCTCAATACGCGGGCAAATCCTGGCTGTTTGCCGAAGCCTGCACCGTCGGAACGACACCCGCGGCTCTTCGCCTCGTCGCCAATACGGCCTCGCACCGGCTGGACGCGCCATCCCGTTGGTTTGCGGGGACATCACAATCTATGCGGTAACCCGACCTCTCTTCCACTTCCCCAACACTTGGTGTAGGTCGGCGTGGGTCCCCCGAGGCCGATCGGCGAGCTAAGTTATTGACCCAGCAGGTGGCGAAGGGGCCAACTTGGACGCCTATTCACGCATTGCGAAACGGCGACTTGTCGGGAGGCCGGGCTCCCCTGTCAGGAAGGGCGGCCTAATGCCCACACCGGACAGGCCGAGGCGCATGTACGTCCGGCCGAGCTCAAGATCTTGCATCGGCGGCTATTGTTGAACGCAGTTCTGGATGTCGCTCGTGAGAATGTCGGACTGATCCAGCTGAGCGTCATGCGAGAGGGAGACTTGCGCTTCGCGTGGGCGTCCAGGGAATCAGGTGATCCGATGAGCGGTCACCTGTTAACTTGTTCTAAAGCATCGATTCTAACTTGTTGTTTCCCCAAGCTCATTAGGATGTTTGTGGGGGAAACCATGAACCACGAACTCATGTTCGCGGCACTCAACGCCACGAACGAAGCCATTCTACGTTCGGCGAACAGCTCCGAACTTTACCAAAAAGTCTGTGATGCCGCGGTCCACGGCGGCCACATTCGGATCACGGCCGCCCTTATCCCAAATGATGCGGGATCGCTCAACGTTGTTGCTGCAACGAGCGAGACGGGGTTCATTCCGCAAATCAGCATTTCAGTTGATGAGACTTCGGTCCACGGCCACGGACTTGCGGGACGGGCATATCGCTCTGGGCTCGCCGCTCTCAGCAATGACGTGGTTCATGACGACACGTTGAAGCCGTGGCGAGAGCATTCGATAGCCTGCGGCGTCGGTTCAACGCTGGCCGTCCCGATTGTTCAGCGCGAGCAAAGCATGGGCGTCTTTCTGTTCTGCTTCGCAGCAGCCGGGTCTATCACTGGCGAAATAAGTGCGCTTCTCGAACGGGTCGTCGAGAATGTCGCATTCGCTCTCGAACGTTTTGAGGGGGCCGAACGGCAAAAGGAAGCCGAGCGCGCGCAGCGCGAGGCAGAGAACAAAGAAGCTGCGTTGCACCGCATGTACATCGCGCTTTGCAAGACAAACGAAGCCATGATGCGCGCCGGGTCGCGCGAAGAGCTCTACGAACTTGTTTGCGAGGCAGCGGTTCTGGGCGGGCATTTTACTTCGACGACAATTGCCTTGGCTCAGCCCGACGATCATTTCTTGAGGATTGTCTCCACTAAAGGACAGAATGCCGATCGGGTTCGCAGCACAGCGTTTTCGGTCTTGGCAGACCACCCTCAGGGTAAGGGACTAACCGGCACCTCGTTCCGTTCAAAAATGCCCTGCATCAAGAATGAATTCTTGCGTGATGCCGGGACAAGCCATTGGCACCAGCTTGCGGAAAGAGGAGGGACACGCGCTGGTGCAAGTTTTCCTCTGTTCAGCGACGGCGTAGCCATCGGAGTCCTGCTCTTCCTGGCCAGCAACGAAGGCATCTTCACCTCTGAGATCGTCGAGCTACTGGCCAGGCTGGCCGAAAACGTGTCCTTCGCGATCCAGAATTTTGACCGGACGGATGCAAAGAGAATGGCCGAGGAGCGCATCCGCTTCCTGGCAACCCACGATGCTTTGACGAGCATCCCGAATCGCTCGATGTTCACGACAATGCTCTCTGATGCGCATCAGCGCGCGAGCAGGGCACCGGGTCGCCGGCTTGCCGTTCTCTTCATAGACCTTGACCGCTTCAAAATGATCAACGACTCGCTCGGTCATACTGCCGGCGATCAATTGCTTATCGAAGCATCCAAGCGGATGCGCGCGAATATTCGGGCTGAGGACGCGCTCGCCCGGCTAGGCGGTGACGAGTTCGTGGTTTTGCTTGACCAGCTGACCGGCAAAGATCAGGCGACTGCGATCGCCCACCGGCTTCTGGAAGCGCTCGGGTCACCCTTCCTCCTGTGCGGACACGAGTGCCGCATCAGCTGTAGCATCGGGATCGCGATTTTCCCAGATGATGCCTCCGATCCCGAGGAACTCGTCAAGCAGGCGGACACCGCAATGTATGCGGCCAAGGCAGGTGGAAAGAATGCATACCGCTTCTTTTCGGCGGAATTGCAGTCACAATCGCTCAAGCACCTGGTTCTCGAAGCAGACTTGCGCCGAGCGATGGAAAACGACGAGTTGTTTCTTCACTACCAGCCTAAGGTGAATACGGCGGGCCGGATTGTCGGCGTGGAGGCCCTTTTACGCTGGAAGCATCCGCAACAAGGGATAATCGCCCCCGCAGCCTTCATCCCAATGGCCGAAGAGAGCGGTCTGATCATTCCGATAGGGAGGTGGGTGCTGGAAACAGCTTGTCGCCAGAGCACCATGTGGCAGACGCTGGGGTTGCCGGCGATCTCTATGGCGGTCAATCTCTCTCCGAAGCAGTTCACCGATCATGAATTGCTGGGATTTCTTGACGGGGTCCTCCGCGAAACGGGCTTAGCTCCCGAGCTCCTGCAGCTTGAGGTCACCGAGAGCATGGTGATGCAGAACGTCACGCATGCGACTGCGGTCATGCAGGCCATCAATCGTCGCGGTGTTCGTCTGGCAATTGACGACTTCGGCACGGGTTATTCGTCTCTCTCGTTGGTGAAAGACTTCCCTATTGACACCATAAAGATCGATCGTTGCTTCGTTGGAGGGATCAGTGAAAGCCCTAAAGACCGCGCTATTTCCGCAGCTATCATCACGCTCGGACAGGCACTTGGTCTGACTGTGGTTGCCGAGGGCGTGGAGACCGCCGAACAAGATGCCGTTCTAAAAGATTTCAACTGTCATGAATTTCAAGGATTCCTGTTCAGTCGGCCGGTTTCGGCCGACGAAATTTCGCGCTTGCTAGGTGCCAGCGACAGCCTCACGGAGCAGATAGCATCTCCATCCCTCGCCTCAGCGGACGAAGGAAGAATGCATTGTGTCTGACCTTCGGCGTTCGAAGATAAGTTTTAGTGGCGTGTCCACTAGAGGCCGATTCATTAGAGCGACTCGATTTTGACTCTCGATCTGCGTCTCGCAAGCTGTATGAAACCTCACGAGATGCGGGCGAATCTTTCGCGAGCCGGCCGGTGCTCGTAGGCCGCGTTGCGATTAAAATCACGTCTAGTATCTGCGGCGTCGTGTGCGGGGTCAAGTCAGTCCGTCGTCTTCACGATCTCGGCTGGCTGCGAGGCGTAGTAGGCCGCCGCCTCGTCGATCTCTTGGGGCGTCATCGCGCGGGCGATGTTGCGCATCTGCTGACTGATGTCATTAGTGCGTTGGCCGGACGCGAAGGCCTGAAGCTGCGCCTTCAGATAAGCCTCGGACTGCCCTTCCAGCCAGGGGCTGCCAGTCTTGTTGTCGAGGCTGCCGTGGCAGGAGCCGCAGGGCGCGATGCCGCGGACCGGGGCCCCGTAGATCACGATGCGCGGCCTGGGGAGTTGCGGCGTCGGGTGGTAGGCCGGCAGCCGCGGCAGATAGGCGTAGTAGGCGGCGAGATCGGCCATGTCCTGGTCCTTGAGGTCGACGGCGAACGGCGACATCACGGCGTTGCTGCGGGCGCCAGAGCGGAAGTCGAGCAGTTCCTTGTAGATCACGCTCGCGTACTGGCCCGCCAGGTTCGGCGAGTCCGCGCGGCTGATCCCGGTAGGGCCGTGGCAGATGGCGCAGCGCTGCGCGAGGGTCGCGCCGCGGCCGATCGATTCCTGGCCGGGCCTCGCCAGCATCGTCGGCGTCAGGACCGCCTCGGACAGGCGCGGTCCCACCTTGGCGGTCGGAACGGAGGCGGAGCGCTGCGGCAGGCCCGCCGCGCTGCAGATCGCGTCCCACAGCCCGGCGAATTTGAGCTCCTTTTGCGCGTAAGGCAGCACGATGAAGCCGCCGAGCGCGGTAAGGACGAAGAGGCCTGCGGCGAGCCCCACACCGGCGGAAAAGTACGGATTGCGGAACGTGAACAGTTCGCGGGCGCTCATTATTGCGCTCCCACGTAGACCGCCGGCACCGAGGTGTCGGATCGGGCGGCCAGCGTCAAGATGGGGTAGGCGTAGTTCGTGACCGTCAATCCGATCATCAGCGCTACCCAAATCGCGTAGCTGTTCAGCGCGAGCGGCACAGTGCGGACCGGGTGAACGGTCTGGCTGAAGCGGTAGGCGCCGGCAGCCACTACCGGCTGGCGATGCGCGGTCGCGAGGATGTACAGGAAGAGCAGGCCCGAGATCAGCAAGACAAAGGCGCCGATGGCCGACAGCGTGACCGAGAACGCCTGAGGCGCGATGGCCGGGTCGGAATAGTCGTAGTAGGCCATGCGGCGGGGCATGCCTAGGATACCGACCCAGTGCCACGGGAACGTGGTCACGATCATGCCGACGAACCAAAGCCAGAGCTGGGCGCGCACAAGACTGAGGGTCGGCAGGGCCCGACCGGTCAGATGGGGCCACAGATCGTAGGCGACGGCGAAGTACATGATCACGATGGCGCCGCCGAAGATCAGGTGGAAATGGCCGGTGATCCACTGCGTGTTGTGGATCGTGGTGTCGAGCTGATAGCTCATGTTGATCAGCCCGCCGGCGCCGCCGAAGCCGAGCAGGACGAACGAGAAGGCGACCGCCAGCATGATGGGATTGTCCCAGGGCAGCGCCCCGATCCAGCCGAACGGGCCACGGCCGCCGCGCAGGCGCGCTGCGATCTCGACCGACGCGCAGATCGTGAACACGGTGAGCAGGGTCGGGAGCGCGACGAGCGCGGTGAAGGCGGAGTGGATGAACTTGAAGCCGGCGCCGACCTGCGGGTCGGCGAAGGTGTGGTGGATGCCGATCGGCATCGCGACGACCAGGAACAGGATGAACGCGATCCGTCCCATCGTGTCGCTGTAGAGCCGGCCGCCGATCGCGCGCGGCACGATGGTGTAGTAGGCGATGTAGGTCGGCATCAGCCAGAAATAGACGATGGCATGCAGCGTCCATGAGAAGAACACGCGCGCGAGTCCCGCGTCGATGGTGGTCCTCCAGCCGAGCGCGACCGGAATGATCTGCAGCAGGAGTTCTAACGCGGCTCCGACGGCGGTCCAGGCCCAAAGGTATGAGCCGGCGACGTTGGCGAACATCGCAAGCGGAATGGGCTCTCCGGGATGTTCGCGCCGCCATACCCGCAGGTTGAGGGACATCAGTGCGACCCAGACCCAGGAGCCGACCACGACCAGCACGACGCCGATGTAATAGAACGCGCTGCCGATCAGCGGCGGGTAGAAAGTGTAGAGCACGGACGCGCGGCCTAGCGCGACCGGCACCATCGCCATGACGCTACCCACCACGATCAGCCAGAAACCCGTCCAGGCCCAGCGCACGCCGACGAGGGGCTGCTTGAGTGCGGATTCCGAGATGGCGTAGCCGAAGCCCATCGCGACCAGCGTCGGAAAAACGTAGCCCATGACTGTTCCGTGGGCGGTCAGCGAGCGATAGTACCATTCCGGATTGCTGATCCAGGTGTAGAGCGGGCTGCGCACGAACATTTGCCAGGCGCCGAGGAAGAGCGCGAACCCGAACACCGCAAACGCCAGCCAGAAATGCGCGAGGATGAGCTTTCTATTCACCAACACAGCTCAGCCTCCCGCCGCTCTTCGCCTTCGCGGCGAACTCGTCTTTGTCGATCACCTTGACCTTGCCCCACATGCCTTCGTGGCCGAAGCTGCAGAATTCCTGGCACGGCATCAGATGGTCGCCGGGTTTCTCGAAGCGCATGAATTGCTCGGAGACGTAGCCTGGCACCAGCATGGTGTTGACGTTGGTGCCCTGGACGAGGATCCCGTGGACCACGTCGGCGCTGGTGGCGCGCAGCGTGATCGGCGTCTGCGCCGGCACCAGGATGCAGGCGGGCGTGAAGGAATACTGCTGGCCGATGGCACGGACAGTCACGGCGCCGTTCGGCTCCAGCATGCTGCCGAGATTGGATTCGACGAACTCGCCCGAGAGGTGCAGCCGCGTCGGATCGATGGTCTCGACGCGCGGCTGCGGCATGGTGACCTGGTGGATGCCGGCGAAGGCCGCCAGTACGGCAAGCACCACGATGATGATCACCGAGATGGTCGCCCAGCGGCGCTCCGTGCGCGCGGCGACCTCGGCGCCGTGATGGCCGTCATGGACGGTCATTGCAGGGCCCCGCGAGGGAGAAAGACGAAGAGGTAGAACGCAAACCACATTCCCACCACCAGCGCCGTAGCTATCCCGGCCACCGTCAGGGCCCCGCCCGGTCCGGCCGCAACGATGCGATCGACGCGGTCATCCGCGGTCGACTCGGTCTGCTCGGGGAGATCCGTGTTGATCATCTGGGCCTCAGTTCAGGGGCGCGGAGCGCAGTTCGTTGGCGTCGCGGGCGCTGACCGGGGCGCCGCGATTGCCCCATGCGGTGCGGATGTAGGAGACCACGGCGGCGACCTCGTTGTCGGAGAGCAGGCCGGCGAACGGGGGCATCCCGTAGGGGCGCGGATTGCCCTCGGTCCCGGGCGGGTAGCCGCCGTTCAGCACCATCCGGATCGCGTTGACGGCGGACTCCATCTCGATCGACTGGTTGTTGGCGAGAGGGGGCCAGTGTGGCGGCTTGCCCTCGCCCTGGGCGCCGTGACAGCTCGCGCAGCGCGCGTCGTAGACCGTCTTGCCGAGGCTGATCAGAAGACTGCTCTCGCTCGTCGGCAGGACCGGCGAGATCGCCGGCGTGCGGGACGTCGGCTCGGCGATGCTCTTCAGATAGATCGCCATGGCCTTGGTGTCTTCGTCGGTCAGATATTGCAGGCTGTTGTGCACGACTTCGGCCATCGGGCCGTACACGACACCGCGGGCCGACACCCCGGTCTTCAGGAGGTCGGTGATGTCCTTGATGCTCCAATCGCCGAGGCCGGCCTCCCGGTTCGACGTGAGCGAAGGCGCGTACCAGTTTTGCATGGGAATGAGGCCGCCCTTGAACGCATCAGATTGGGATGTGCCGCCGAGCGCGTTGATCGGGGAGTGGCACATGCCGCAATGGCCGAGACCTTCGACGAGATAGGCACCGCGATTCCATTCGGCGGACTTTGAAGGGTCCGGCTTGTACTCGCCCTCGCTGAAGAACAGCGTGCGCCAGCCGAGGATCAGTTGGCGGTTGGAGTAGGGGAAGCGGAGGTCGTGCTCCCGGTTCTTCTGGCTGACCGGCGAGATCGACTTCAGATAGGCGAAGATCGCGGCGCTGTCGGCTTGGGTCACCTTCGTGTAGGAGGCGAACGGCATCGCCGGGTACATCAGTCCGCCGTCCGGAAAGCGGCCGGTGTGCATGGCCTTGTAGAAATCCTCGGTCGTCCACTTGCCGATGCCGGTGTCGCGATCGGGCGTGATGTTGGAGGAGTAAAGCGTGCCGAACGGCGTCGGCATCGCGCGCCCTCCGGCGAAGACGCGGCCCTCCGGAGCCGTGTGGCAGGCGATGCAGTCGCCGGCGCGGGCGAGATACTCGCCGCGCTTGACGATGTCGCCGGGGGAGTTCTGCTGCTGCGCGTAAGCCGGGCTCGCTAGGAACCAGAACAGAAGACCAACGATTCCTGCGCGTGAAAGCATCGCCGTCACCTCAATCCGGTTCGCTTCCGCACGCGAAGGGCAGAACGTAGGCGCCCTTGGGAGCGGGAGCGATGACAATCGGAGCGGGCCGGCTCGCGAGGTAGGCCGCCACCGCGGTGACGTCCGCCTCCGTCAGCCGTGCCGCGACCTGCTGCATGCAATCCGGAGCCTTCGCCGTCCGCGTGCCGTAGCGCCAAGCGCCCAATTGCGCGCTGACGTAGTTCGGGCGCAGTCCGAGGAGACCGGGGATGCCGGGCTCCATGCCGGTGAGGCTTGGCCCGTGACAACTGCCGCACGCCGGAATTTGCCGCACCGGGTCGCCACGCGAGACCAAGGACTGGCCGTGCTGCAGGACCTCCTTGCTGGCGTCGCTCGGCGCGGGCGCGGGAAGCGGCGGACGCTGCTCGGCGAAGTACTCGGCCATCTCCTGCAGGTACGGGTCGCCGAGATATTCGAGCAGATAGTTCATCGGCGGGTATTTCCGCCGGCCGTTCTTGAACGCGAGAAGCTGGTTGTAAAGATAGCCGGCGGGCTTGCCCGCTAGGCGGGGAAAGTAAACATCGCTGGTGCCTTCGCCCTGTTTGCCATGGCAAGGGGAGCACGCTTCGACGCGCGCCTCCATGGTATCTGGCGGCTGACCAGGTGTCTGAGCCGAAACGGGAAAAGTCTGGACCGAGATCGCCAGCCCCACCCCTGCCATCGCAATTCGCATCCGCACGCGGTACCCCAATGCTGCGCAAATGAGGGGCTCAACGTCGGACGGCGGAATTTGTTCCGGATGCTCTGAGGCGGCGAGGCGGGAAGGCGACGCGGGGATCCCAGGCCATAACCGGGCCCGTCGGCAATGGCCGCCAAGCCGGGTTTGTCAGTCCAAGATGTGTCCTTCGACCCGCAACGCCGATCATGTTCGGCGGAGCCGCTCTCCGAGCCGGCCCCATATAGCAGTTGCAAAATGGAGGCGCGAAGCCCGGAGTGCCTAGGAGTCCGAGCTCCGCAACCGTAACAGCACCGCCGCGAGACGATGCCGCTCGGTACGGAATCAACTCTACGCCGCCGCGGCGATGTTCGCCTTGATGCATCTCAAGTTCGAATGGGCCGCCCCTCGGTATGCATCGACATCGCGCAAGGCAGCTACTCTCCTTCTTGAGTCCTTGCAGCGGAGGAGAGGACACCGCCCTCAACGCTGCTCGGCTTGCGCCGCCACAAGAGTGCACATGTCTGAGGAAAGTCCTGACACTCACCTGAACCATGATACCTCGCCCGCCAAGGCAGTGGCCCGTGGCGGGATGCCGCCGCCCGTGATGGGGCCGCTTCCAACAGAGGTGGCGGAGCTCGCGCGCAAGCTGGGCGCCGACGGAGACTGCCGCGTGGTGGAGCTGTCGCAACTCGGGCGGATGAGCAGCGGTCCATCGAGCCGCTGGATGCGCTTCCGTGCCCTCGATGAAATCGAGACCTCCGCGACAGCTTTCGATTGGGAAGCCAGATTTGGCCCGCTGTCTTGCTTGACGGTCGTGGACCGGCTTTCCTCGGAGGCTGCTGCATTCCGAGCTTCGCTTCTTGGGCTTCCGTCTAAGCGGCGCGCCGGCGGTCGAGACTGCGCTCCGAAAAGGGCAGATTATGCGATACTTGGCTGAGCTTGCGGGCGCCGGACGCGATCCTGTGCAACCGGTCGCTCGAGTGGCAGGTCCGCGAAAACGGCTTTTGCGTCTCTCAATCGTCAGCTCACGGGCGCATCTCGGTCGAGATCCAATTGGACGAAGCGGGGCGCATCGGATCCGTCTTCGCCAAGGACCGGCCTCGTATGGAGAGCGGTCGTTTCGTCGACCAGGGCGCGGCAGCTTGGCGGACTACCGCCTCCGCAATGGCCGATGGGTACCTTTCCGCGGAGAGGTCGGCTGGCATCTCGACGGAAACTTGCATCCGGTCTGGACGGCCGAACTCATGATTGGCGTTTCGAATGAGGAGAGCGCTTCGGTGCGGCTCCATTACGTCCTGGATGGCGAGCTGGCTCTTCATTTCAGCGACCGGATGTATTCGGCCAAATCCGCGATTTCCGCCCGGTTCAGCGGAAGGCTCGGCATGTTCGGGTGCGGCGTGAGGAGCAGGAAAGCGAGCTTGTTCTGGTCGAACTCGGGCGTCTTCCCGATGGACGCGAACGGCGGAGCCTGGTCGGTGGCGCTCATCTGACCGCGCTCCACCACATGGCAGCTCGCGCACCAGCGCGTGGCGATGTCCTTGCCGTTGAGGGCGTCCGCCGCCGAAGAGGAGGTGACGATGCCGAGCAGCCAGCATACGACCGCCACGGATTTGAATGCGTTCGACATGCCGAGGCTCCTGCGCTGCTTCGTGTTGACGGCATTCCGGGCTACGACGGGAAATCGGCGGGATCCACCTTCAGGCGATCGGCATGTAGGGACCAATCGTGCGTGGCGTGCATCTGGCAGAACCGTTCCTTCGCTTGCTGCTCGGCTTCCCTGTCGTTGCGGGCATCCAGCTCGATCGTAGTTTGGCAGACCTCGCCCATCTGACCGTTGTCGCCGAGGACCTCCTTCATGAAGCTGACGATGAAGCGCGGCATTGCGACCTCATTGGCGACGGCATTGCCGGCTCTATACACTGGCTCCTTTCGGAGCAGGAAGGATAAATTGGCGGCAGGCGCTCGGCTGGGCCAGCGGTTAGCCGGAAATCGCGTCACCAGGAGCGCCTCTCGCGCGCCAATAACGCTGGCGAAGCCTGGGTGCTATCAACCATGCGATCGCAGCCGACGCGACGACGCTCACGGCGATCATCGTCGGAATGGCCGCCATTGCGTTCGACTGGATCGGCGTAAGGAGAATCACAAGCATTCCCGCGCCGAACATCACTGCCTGGACGCTCATGAAGACCAACGTCGCGATCTGAAGTCGTACCGACATGCCAACACTCCCGGTTCCACTCGGTACAACGGGTTCGGCTAAGGTGAGTTCCGAAGGCGGGTCTCTCTTCAGGAAACGACCGCTCGCCGCAGCGTCGGCGTGCCTCCGAAACTTGTTCTTGAGCGCTATCCATCCGCCTTTGGAGCGGCGGGTGTAGGTCGAACCCTGAACCTGCCTGCCGATGCTGTGACCTGTCTCGGCTTCCGGAAAGAACCGTACGTAGTCGTCCGCAATTTCGCAGACGGGCGAGAAGGCGCACGGTCGAGACATGCAGCGCCAGATATTGTTCAAGTGTCCGCGCACGGGAATGAATGTCCAGCTTCGCCTGGACGAGGAGGCGGTCGAGTCCGGGAAGCCGGAAAACACCTATGTCTCGGTTTCTTGCCCGGCCTGCGCTTCGTTCCACCTCGTCAACAGCACGACGGGAAGGACACTTGGCGACCTCAAGACGGTGCACCGTTGACCGGTGCTCAGGACGTGACTTGATCGGTCACGTCCTCGACCTGGTGCAGCAGGAAAGCCAATCGTCCGTCCTCGTCGCAAATGGGCGAGTTGATGGGGCGCCAGTGGCGTTCCAGGAATGCTCCGTCCAGATCACGGATGTCGTAGCGCTGCACCGCCATTGCATGGGCACGGCCCGTCTGAACCACCGTCCGGAGCGAGGCGAAGAGGTTGCTGACCCCATCGGCAAGGGGTTCGTCCGGATTCTCGGGAAATACCTTGAAGAGGGCTCGCCCGACGACGGTTTCAGGGTCGGTCAACGTGGCCTGGGCGTAGGCGGAGTTGATGTCGATGATCTGCAGGCCTGGTCCTGGATCGAGCAGCATGTAGGCGTGCGGCGAGCGGGCTAAGTCCGACAAGAACTGCTCGCGGCGTTCGGCCGCGTCGGCGGGAGGTCGGCTTCGTTGCCCGAACGGGGGCGGCTGGGCGCCATCCGTTTCGGCCTCCAGCAGCGCGAGCTCGCGCCTGTTGGAAGCCAGCAGCCCCTGGAGGGTGCGCTGCAGGGATGGATCGCGCCTCGGCCAGCAGCCTCTCGAAGTTCGCGATGTTCTGCTCGCAGATGAAAGTTTTCTATTTGTCCGGGATAAGCGGAGTGATGTGGTGCGCAGTATGCACCGCATCATCCTACCTTGCCACGTCGCCACGCGAATGGCGGCATGCCGCGCTGCATCGAAGTTTGGACGCCGAACCTTTGCGGCGCCGGCGGGCTGGAGGCCGATCCTGGCCTGCCTCATTGGAGGAACCGCTGCGCCAAGTCGTCGTTGCTCGCCCTAGAGGCCAGGTGAGGAGCCGCTGCGATGCTAGAAACGAATGATCTGCTGGTGAAATGTCCAAAATGCGGTGCCTGGCCGATGGCGGTCGGCTCTCAGAGGAACATCATCGCGCATCGCGAGGTCAGCTTCCGATGCCCGAGGTGCGGCAGCGAGGAAGAGGGCCGGCTTCGCCATGCCGCCGCCTCGCAGATCAACGCGCGCGGCGGTCTCGACGCTGCTTGAGAGAAGCGGAAAGTGCCTCTGGGTCTGCCTGCAAGCGCGTGCTGAGTTCGAGCGGAGAGCGCCGGCCGACGCATCTCAGGTCTCGCAGATGGCACCAGAAGTTGGCCGAGGGAGAGAAGAGAAAAAGCTCCCCTGCTGTCCGAAGCAAGGGCAACTGTGCAGCATCAGGCTACGTCGTGAATCGACCTCCATGGGTCTTCTGCTTCGTTGCGCTCGTGCGAAGCCGAATAGAACGAGGATTCGACTCGTTTTGCCTCTCTCCTGCGCTCGAGGCTCGTCAAGATCAATCTCGTGCACGGAAACTCGGACGCGCCTCCGAAGTCTTTCGAAAATCCTCATCCATCGTACTCCGATTTCGACACACGCATATTGCGCTGCGGAACCATGCGGTGTTTGCGACATCGCAAAGATCTGTGCGGGGCTTCAATTAACTTACCGCCAGCAGGTCCGGAAAATCGCTCGCGCCGGACGCGCGGGGTCTTGAGGCGCGCCGTTGCCTCACCGAACGGATGAAGAGACGATCATGATCGGCGGCAACATGTCCCGGTGGACGATGACCTACTTCGCAGCGGCGCTGACCTGGTTGCTTGCCGCGCTCGCGCTGATGGCGGCCGGCATCGGTCATCCTGCGACGGATCTCGCGGCGCCGGACACACTCGTCCTGGTGCATGTGATCTGCATAGGCTGGTTAAGCACCGCGATGTGCGGAGCGCTATTCCAGTTCGTTCCCGTCCTCGTCGCCAGGCCGCTCTTCTCCGAAAGACTGACCTTGCCGGCCTTGGGCTTGTTGACCGCGGGGCTTATCGCGCTGCTCGCCGGGTTCATGGCTCTGGGTGGCCGGCTGCCTTCCGGGCCCTGGCTTCTGCCGCTTGGAGCGGTACTGCTGGTCGCGGGCTTCGGCCTCGTGATCCTCGATCTCGGCCTGACCGCCTGGCTGCGGCCGACCGGTCCGGCACGTTTTGTCCTAGTCGGCCTAGCGTCTCTTTGCGCGACCGTCACGTTCGGCGCGGTGTTCGCGTTCGCGCTGGCCGGATGGGCGGGGCCGGTCGGGGATGCCGTCCTGGCGCGCGGCATCCCGCTGCACGCAATCGCCGGGCTCGGCGGCTGGCTTACGTTGACGGCGATGGGCGTCAGCTACCGATTGCTCTCGATGTTCATGTTGGCTCCGGACGTGGAGGACCGGCAGAGCCGCCTCACGCTCGCGGCCGGGGGGCTTGCCGTCGCGGCAACCGTCGGCGGCGGAGCCTTCGCGGTCGGGGTCGCCATGCGGCTGAATGCCCTGCTTTCTGTCGCCGCACTTCTAGGTCTAACGTGCGCCGCGCTCTACGGGCGCGACCTTGCCGGTATCTTCAGGAATCGGAAGCGGCGGGAGCTTGAGCTCAATATGCGGATGGCGATCTTGTCGTTCGCCAGCCTGGCGGGGACGGCCGTGCTCGGGATTGCGATCGTTTCGATAGGGACGCTGCCCCTGCATTTGGGCGCGTTCGCCTTCCTCACGGTGTTCGGCTGGCTGTCCGGCTTGGTGCTCGCCAAACTCTACAAGATCGTCGCCTTTCTCACCTGGCTCGAGACCTACGGTCCGGTGATGGGGCGAGCGGCGACGCCGCGCGTTCAGGACCTGGCCGCAGAGCAGAGGGCGACGAAATGGTTTGCGATCTACTATCTCGCCGTCTGGGCAGGAACGCTCGCACTTCTGGCGGGGGAGCCGAGCGCGTTCCGGATAGCCGCGGCCGCGATGACCGTGGGCGTTTTCGGCATCATCCACGAAATCATTCGAATCCGGCGGTTGGAAGACGTGGCGTCGCCACTGCGCCTGCCGGCGGGCGCCGTCGCGCCGCATCTGTTGTTCGCCAAAACATGAGGAGATCGCAATGACCGCTTACCTGGACGTCGATGTCCGTCCGATCCTGCGCGCCGGGGGCGAGCCGTTCTCGGTCATTATGGCTGCGATCGAGCGTTTGGAAAAAGGGCAGGGCCTGCGCCTTTACGCCACCTTCAAGCCGGTCCCGCTGTTTGCCGTGATGGCCGACAAGGGCTTCGCTCATTCGGCGAGCGCGATGGAAGGCGGCGAATGGGAAGTGCTGTTTACGCCTGCGGCAGCGAAGCCGGCCCAAGTTGCTGCCCCCTCGAATGGCTTCGACTTCGGCGCCTGGCCTGATCCCCGCGTCAAACTGGACAATCGCGACCTCGAGCCCCCGGAGCCAATGGTCCGGATTCTCGCTGCCGCCTACAAGCTCGGGCCAGGGGAGACGCTCTCGGCGCTGCTGCGGCGGGAGCCGGTGTTCCTGTTTCCACAGCTCGAAAAGCGCGGCTTCCGCTGGCTCGGCGGATTCACAACGGACGGCGCTACCTACGAGCTCACGGTGAGGGCGCCCTCGTGACGGACCAGCTTGTCGAACGCGTCCGCGAGGCGCTACGCGTCGTGATCGATCCGGAGCTTGGTGAGAACATCGTCGACCTCGGTTTCATCTACGATATCGCCGCCGCCGGCGGTGCCGTCCGCATCAAGATGACGGCCACGACGCCGGGATGTCCAGCGACCTCCTTCCTGAGGGAAGGGGCGCAGGCGGCGGCATCCGCCGTCCCAGGGGTCGTTTCCGCCGACGTGGCGATGACCTTCGAGCCGGCCTGGACCCACGACCTCATCGCGCCGTCGATCCGGGCTTCGCTCGGCTTTGCGGCTGTGAACTGACGGCGCGCCATGGCGATCACCATCGAGATCGATCACGCGAAGACCAGGGCCAGGGCCGCCGCGGTAGCCGGACTGCCGGTTGTGCCGCAGGCCGTCAAGGGGCCGATCCGGAGGCTCAAATGGGTCATCCTGCTGCTGACGCTCTCGATTTACTACGTCACGCCGTTCCTCCGCTGGAATCGTGGACCGAACGCGCCCGACCAGGCGGTGTTGCTCGATTTTGCGAACGGGCGTCTCTACGCGTTCTTCATCGAGATCTGGCCGCAGGATCTTTATCTCGTCACCGGCCTTCTGGTGCTCGCGTCGACCATCCTGATCCTAGCGAATGCGCTTGCGGGGCGCCTCTGGTGCGGCTTCGCATGTCCCCAGACTGTCTGGACCGATCTGTTCCTGCTCGTCGAGCGCTTGATCGAGGGCGACAGGCGCCAGCGCCTCAAGAATATCGGAGCGCCTCTCACGGCGAAGCGGGCTTTTCAGTCGGCCGCCAAGCACGTGACCTGGCTTCTGATCTCGCTGGCGACGGGCGGCAGGCTGATTTTCTATTTTACTGACGCGCCGGCTCTACTCGGCGGCTTGCTGGCCGGCGACGTATCGGCCAACGCCCTCACCTGGATCGCGGTGTTTGCGGGCACGACGTACGGACTTGCGGGGTTCGCGCGCGAGCAGGTCTGCACGTTCATGTGCCCATGGCCACGCCTGCAGGGTGCGATCTGGGATCCCGAAGCCTATACCGTTAATTACCGCGATTACCGAGGCGAGCAGCGGAGTTCGGCGAAGAAGGCTGCCGAGCTGCGCCTCCGCGGGGAGCCGGCAGGCGATTGCGTAGATTGCGGCCAGTGCGTGGCTGTCTGCCCGATCGGGATCGACATACGGGAAGGCCCGAACTTCGCCTGCATCAACTGCGGTCTGTGCGTCGATGCCTGCGACAGCGTGATGGCGAAGCTCGGGCGCCCGCGCGGCCTGATCGACTACGAAAGCTGGACCAACATCGAGCGGGGGCGCAGCAAGGAGGCTCCTCGCAACCGTCTGCTGCGGCCGAAGACGATCGGATTGACCGCGGCATGCGTCGCGCTGGCGGGCACGATCGGCGTCGCGTTCGCAATGAAGACCACCGCGACGCTTTCAGTCCAGCATGACCGCGATCCGGTCGCCGTCCGTCTGTCGGACGGCTCGGTGCGCAATGCCTACACGGTGAAGCTGCTCAACAAGTCGGCGAGTGCCCATCGGTACACGCTGTCCGTCGCCGGGATAGACGCGAAGCTGTCCATCGTCGGCAACGAGAGCCTCTCTCCAGTCGAGGTCGCGCCGGATTCCTCGGAGCAGCTGCGAGTGACCTTGACGGCTGCGCAAGCGGCGCAGCGCGATGTCGTGTTCATCGCGCGTGACGAGACCGGCGGCTCGCTGTCCGCAGCGGATCGATTCGTCGAACGGTAGGCCCGACGGTCCTGCCGCAGCGCGGCATCCCACCCTTAGGACAGATGCCTCCCAAGGGGAATTTTACTATTGCAGTGCGGACATCTCCGCGCCTCGTAGTATCGGGCGTCTTTTCCGACCGGTGCTGCCGACCCGGTTGGTGATGACCATCAATAGAATGATCGCTGCGGGCGATTTTCTGTCCGTTGCCAGTGGCCAATTTAGGGCGTGGACTCAATAAACCGGGGACGCCGTTTGATGTCCGCTATGCCCCTGATAGCGGCGCGAAATCGGAATGTCGCAGGACTTCCGCGTTGGGCCGTCAGCAGAAGTACGGTCATACGGGTCGCGAGATGGTTCACGAACTATTGGACAATAGGAAGCCTGATCCGGAACGACGCACCGCCATGATCCCGATTTTCTGCCCTTATCTGCCCATTGTGGGCCTCGATAATGGTGCGCGCGATGGACAGCCCCATGCCCATGCCATCGGCTTTGCTGCTGTAGAACGGGTCGAAGACTTCTTTCAGTTTGTCTTCGGGAATGCCCGGCCCGCGATCCGACACGGACAACTCGGCAAATTTTTCGACGCGCGCAGTCCGGATGCTTATGATGCGGTTTTCGGTAGGTATCTCCTTCATCGCGTCGATCCCGTTCGTGACAAGGTTAAGAATGACTTGTTGGAGTTGAATGCGGTCGCCGAGGATCGGAAGCGCTTCCGGCGTGATCACACTAACCAGTTCGACCTTTCGTCCAACGCCAAGAACGAGTTCGACAGTCTCACCAACGAGATCATTGAAGTCGACGCTCTTCAGTTCAAAGGGTGCTTTTTTCAGCAGGCTCTTCATCCTCCGGATGACTTCGCTGGCGCGGCGGTCATCGCGCAGGATATCGCCGACGATCTCGTTCAGTTCCGCCATGTCGGGGCTCGTAGATTTCAGGATCACCTGAGCGGTTTCGGCATTGGTCAGAATAGCGCCGAGCGGCTGATTGATTTCATGAGCAATTGAGGCGGTCAGTTCGCCAGCCGTGGCGATGCGGTTGACATGGACAAGTTCCGCCGTGCGCTGCCTATACTGCACCTCGACAAGTTGACGCCGACGATGTTCGCGTAGCAGGATAATAATAAATCCGGCCTGTATCACAAGAATCGCGACGACAGATGCGATCTGCCATGCATACCGTTCCCACACCGTCGGTTCTCGGAAGTAAACCGTACTTCCAGCAGGCAAATTGTTCTCGCTGATTCCCCAGCGCTGCATTTGCCGCCAATCGAACTTTGCAGCCGCGAACTCAATCGGCCGCGTCTTGATGTCCCCCGCCCTCTCCCCCGAAAGGATTCGGTTCGCGACACTGGCCGTGATTGCACTGCTCTCCAACACGGAAAACATCGGCCCCCCAACGAGGGCGCCTTCAAAAAAGGAGCCGTCGTAAGAGAAGATGGGGGCAGAGGCTACGGAAGCCAATGCATTCAACGACTCGTTTTCTTCATGAGAGACACCTGCTGCATCCACATTCATCAAATGCCAGAGAATCGCGCTATGTGGCGGCAGTTTTGCTGCGTCCTTGAGAATGTCGGCAAAAGGCAACTCATCGTACCATTTCAAGACGACCCTGTTCGCAAAGGGAGCTAGTTGCCGCTGTATTTCCGCGTGCCAGAATACTTCGTTGGGAGATACTCCGTTCACAATTGCTAACGCTTTGGTATCCGGCAGCACTTGCAGGATAGTCTTGAGAATGGCAGCAAAATCGTGATCGACGGCTACGACCGTGTCGTTTTCCGAAAGTTGACTAAAATCGACGCGGCGCCTGTCAACAGCCGTGAAGATCATTGGGGTCGTTTGAAACAACTCGCTGCGATGCCTCTGGATAAAGCTTGCGGCGGGCGCTCCCACCGCGATTATCAGGTCGAGTGGCTCCCTGAGATAGAGCGCCCGGAGATACTGAACCAACGGGATTTCGGGCTCTGCGTTGTCCGATCTTGCGCTGGCGAGCGAGAAGTCTGTGAAATCAATCGACGATTTTACCTGACGAATGGTTTCGGCTCGAATCGTGCGAGCATAATCGCTCCAAGGCTTGAATTGTGGTCCGAACGAATGCAACATCAGAACGCGTTTGGCTGCTGGATCGGCCGCCTGACTTTGGCGCACCGTCGCCTGCAACAAGGCGATGGCCAGTATAGCGGTGAAGCTCCGCGCGCGACAATTTCGCCATGATGAGGCAGTCGGCCAGAAACGCATTGCCATCCTAGTCCGGGCACTTAACCCGAGTGTTGGAACGATAAGGGCTCAATAAGATGATTGACAAGAAAAAGGGCTATTAGCGGTTGGGCTAGGGCGGATATCCGGTTTGGGTACTCGACCTTCGCTCAATCGGCTCTATCAGCGACTTGGCCGAGAACGGCTTTACCAGGTAGGCAAGGCACCCAGATTGAAGTGCAGTCTCGCGAATGAGGGGGCTGTCGTTTCCAGTCATGTAGATGACCGGTACATTATTCCCGGCCACTTTGAGACGCCGTCTCACTTCGATCCCTGATCCATTACCCAAGTTTATGTCGAGCAGAACGCAAATTACCTCGTCGAAATCGGCGTGATTTTCGAAAGCACTCGCAGTCGGAAAGAGCAGGCTGCCGTAGCCGAACTGTCGCAGTATTCGACCTATACTTCGTAGCATACCGGGGTCGTCATCGACGACGAAAACAAAGCCCTTATTTGAAGACATCAAGCTCCACCCAACCCGGCCGAAGCGAACCCGCAACCCACTCACGCGGTGGTAAAATGTACGTTTGGCGGGCTCTTTCCTTTGACCTTAATCAAGGTCGGCGCTCTTCGCGGGGCATTCTGTCGCAGATGCTCGTTTCCACTTCCGCTCCGGGTCAAAAGCGTCGGTGGAAGTGAGGTAAGCTGGCTTCCGGTTTGCCAGCGAAAGCGGACATCGCGGCGGCTCATGCGGCGAATCCATTCAGACAGACGAAGCCTAGACAATCGTGAAAAGTAACTGCTAATCATTCGCATGGGTTGGATTCCGAATTGGCTGCGGGCAGATGTCAGGCTGCGGCCTCGGGCCGGCGCTCAGGTCGACTTACAACCACTGTCGGAGCGCGGCGGCCGATGGCTGAAGGCGAACTTGTTTCGCTTCCCGGGAGCGGTGTGGTCGCGGAAACGGGGCTGTGTGGAGCTGGCAGAGGGCGACGTGATCGCGCTGCATCTCGTTGTCGAGCGGATCACGGAGGCCGGGCTAAAGGTGCGGCTGGCGGGGCGCCTTCGCGGCTGGGACGGTTCGTCGCCTGTTTGGACTTTGCTGGTGCGCAAGCGTTAACGGATCGGGCCACTCCTGATGCGCACGGCGACGAATGACGGCTGGGTTAGAACGGTCGGTTTGGCAGCGCGCGCGGTGTCCGGTCTGCATTGGGAAACGGAATTGCAGCGACCATAGTCTGCACGTCAGCTACGGGGCATTGGCGTCAAGTTGGCCGCGCCTTTGCAAGGCCCGGTCTCACCCCCGACGGCCGACGTGCCGGCAAGCATCGTGTTCGGTCCGACGCTCCCGAGCGATGCCAGGGATGCTTTCCCGGACAATCAGTACAGCGCCGGGATCGCGAAAACCTAACGCCGGCAGATACCGCCCTGTCGTAAGCTGCGAGGGCGGCGTCGGTTGATATCTCGACCATCTCTCGGAACCGTGCATCGCTCACCTGCGTGAAGCTTTGGCTTATGACTTCGTGCAAGGTCAGCATCGCTGACAGAAGGCTCCTTGGGCGTCGTTCGCCCCATAAGCTGACTGAATAAGTCCACTCGGTAGGTGTTCGCCGCGAGTTGCCAACCCAGTCTCCACTGCCTTGCGCATCTTTCCGGCTGCCCAAAACGCTTAACATTCGGTCAGAATAGCCGCGAGCTTTTCAAGAGCAAGTACG
Source organism: Bradyrhizobium dasycarpum (assembly GCF_042019905.1). Classification (NCBI taxonomy): domain Bacteria; kingdom Pseudomonadati; phylum Pseudomonadota; class Alphaproteobacteria; order Hyphomicrobiales; family Nitrobacteraceae; genus Bradyrhizobium; species Bradyrhizobium dasycarpum. The sequence continues at coordinate 4,660,483 of NZ_CP169574.1, read as the reverse complement.
TGAGGCTCTCATCTCATTAGAGGCGCTATGTCTGTGGGTCCATAAGCAGTCGACGCTGACCGAGCGGGACGACTTCCGCTTAACCCTCGGAAGCTGACGATACGAGTACATGCCCTAATTCTCACCGTTTGACGTGGGGGGCGACAGTCCGGCTCCCGACCGCTTCAGGCGGCCCTGTTCAAGCCGAGGCACCTGGAGCGATCCGGTCCCGCCCGGCAGCGTTGTATCTACCCTAATTACCGGTATGTTTCGCCGGATTCGAGAAGAGCGCCGTCTGCTGATGCGGGCGCGGTCCCCACGGCCCGCCCAGGCCTCGATCCGGGCCTGCCTTTGGTATCCTACCGCTTCGCCAGGCCGAGCAACGGATGTCTGCTGAACGGATCCGCCTTCTCCGCCAGATCGCGCGCGCTGCGCGAAGCCGCTGTAGAAATTCCATGACGCCACCCCGCAACACCACTGGATTTCGGTACGCCGTCAACGTGCCGTCAAGCGGCTGTGCGGCAGCCGTTACGTCCATTTCGCAGGACGGCCTTGCGCGAAGGCTTGTGCTGGACGCTGGGGTGCAACTAAGCTGGAAGGGCAGGGGAAAGACAAATGTCTGTGCTTCAGGGGACCCGGAAGGCGTGCCCTTCGTGCGGGAGGCCTATGCAGCTTGCGGCCGACGCGGGCGGTCGCGATCACTACGTCTGTTCGCGCTGCGAAGACGATCCGCTGCACGACCCGGCCGCTCTCAAGTGGGCAAATAGTCCGCTGAAGGCGCCGGTGGGCCCCGAGACATGAGCGGTCCCCGGCGGCAACGGCTACTACGGGTCGCGGCGCTCCCGGTGCCGGAACGGATCGGCGGCGTCGTCATGACCTGAGCGGCTACTGAAGAACATCAGGGCCATGAGCCCGCACCCGACGAGAAGCGAGAAGAAGGTGCCTAGCCCCAACGCGATCCACCCGTGCTTGCCCATCTCGACGCCGCTGCTCGCACTCCACACCGACACGGCCCAGACGCCTGTGAGGATCAATACGGCGCCCAGGGCCACCAGCAGGACGATTTAACCGGGACTGAGACCTCTCATCGCTGCACCTGTTCGTGCCGGGACTGGGTGAACCGCGAACGCGAGCAGGCGTTCCGGTGTGCGGTGCGCGCGGGTCCCGAGCAGGCGGGATGGCCGCGTCTCATCAGCGCCACCAGTTGTTGGCGGCGGCAACCGTCTGGAAGTGGACGGCCACCACGTGGGATGTTGCGATCAGTTGCTCCGAGTCCTGCTCATAAGCCGCCCGCAGACGCGTACGGACTTCGTCCGATGGCTGCGTGATCTTCACCGCCATTCGTGAGAGCTTTACGGCCAGTTCGAAGCCGGCCTGGGGTGTGTCGGTCTTCAACGACGGTAGCCAATTTTCGCTCATGTGCCGTATCCTTTGTTGGGGGCTCAAAGTGCTCACTGCGTCAGCTTGACGGGCGCCTTGTCGAACGTGTGCAGGTAGGCGATCAGGTCCTTGATCTTCTGCTCGTCCTTGATGCCGGCGAACGCCATTTTGGTGCCCGGGATCTTGGCCTTGGGATCCTTGATGTATTCTGAGAACGTCGCCTCGTCCCAGGTGATGCCCGACTTCTTGTTGGCTTCGGAATAGTTGTAGCCCTCGACGGATCCCGCTTTCCTTCCGATCAGCCCGTTGAGCACCGGGCCGACGACGTTCTTGGCGGTGTCGCCGACCTGGTGACAGGCCTTGCAGACGGCGAAGGCCTTCTCGCCCGCGGCGGCGTCCTGGGCGCCGGCTTGGCCGAGACCCGCTGCGAGAAACAGGGCCACAAGTGCTGTCCGGTTCATCAAGTTCTCCTTTTCCTTGGGTTTGAATTCGATCGATCAAGCGGTGATTTCGGATGACTTGCCCGCCGCATCGATGAGATGGACGCGTTCGACGTCGACGTATGGTAGTAGCCAACGGATTCGCTCCTCCGGCATCAGGCTGAACGCGGTCGAGAGCGCATCGGCTGCAGTGGCGCTTCGAGCGACGGTCGTCACGCTTTGATAACGATGGGCGCTGCCTCCCGTCGCCGGATCGAACAGGTGGTTGAAGCGCCCTTCAGCATCGAACCGGAACCCGTAGCTCCCCGAGGTCGACACCGCCCGGTCGATCATCGGAACGATCGTGGCGGTGCGGCCCGCGACCTTCGGATCGGCGACGCCCACTTCCCATGCGCTGCCGTCCGGCCGCGCCCCTATCGCTCGGATCTCGCCCATGTCCACCAGGCTGTGCGAGATGCCCTGGGCCTGCAGCAGCTCGACGATCTTGTCGGTCACGTAACCCTGCGCGATCCCGTTCAGGGTCACGGCCGTTCCGTGAGACATCGCAATCCGGTCGCGGCTGACCGACAGTCGGCGGTGGCCGACGCGCCGGAGCGCGGCCTGGATCGCCGTCGATGACGGACCGGCGGGATCCGCTCCTTCTCGTGCAAAGTGGTCCGCATAGAGCTCCCACAAGGGCTGCACTGTCGGATCGAACGCGCCTTCGGTCAGCGCCGCGTAGCGCTGCGACGCGGTCAGCAGTTCGACCATTTCGGGGGCGGGGCTAACGAGGATGCCGGTCCGGTTCAGTTCGGCGAGAGCGGATTCCTTCATGTAGAGACTGAACTGCCGCTCGAGCCGCCGCGCCTCGGTGCAGGCGAGCGCGATCAGCCGCTCCGCCCGGCTGCGATCCTCGTCGTGAATCTCCAACGTCGCAACCGCGCCCAGCATCGTGCCGCGCCAGATCACCGGCGCGACCTCTGCACGAGTGGGATGACCTGAAGACAGCAGGCCGAAGCCCGCTGCCGCCGCGCTGATCCGGATGAAGCGTCGGCGCGTCAGGATTGGCGTCATGGCGTCCTCCTCGGTCGTTCGCCCGGCGGGCCTTCCGCCGTCTCGTCGGCCGCAACTGCGCCTGTAGTGTTCGCCGAGGCTAGGACATAGTCCCGCGGCACCTCGTTGAAGCCGACGATCCTGCCGCCGTTTTCACCGGCGAACTTCTCCGCCGCCGCCCGGTCGGAGAACGGAACGGCCTCGTCGCCGCCCATGCCGCTCTTGGCCTGGCTCTCGATCACGAACAGCGCCTTGCGCGCCTCGATCCAATTGTCGGCGCCCGGCTTGTCCCAGTCGGGGGTCTTGCCCATGTCGGACACGTAGATCGCCAAAATGTCCTTGGGCTCGTCGGGCAGCATGGTGAAGGCGATGGTGTCCCGCGCCGACGAGAACCACACGGGCTCCATGAGGCTCGCGGCAAAGATATGGCCCTTCGGTCCCGGGTGCTCGAGCACGTTCATGCCGCAGTAATGGCCCATGTCCTCCGCCGTCATCCGATGCGGCGGCGGGATCTTGGCAGTCTGCTTGTCGTTGCAGCCCGCAAGCGCGAACGGCACGAGCAAAGCGAGAAGTATCGTTCGGCGCCTCATAGCTCCCTCCGCGAGAAGGCGAGCGCGGCCAGCCCCAGCGGGAGCAGCGTCCAGCACAGCAGGGCGGCCAGAAGCACCGGTATCGTCAGGGATGTGCTTTGAGCGAGGCCCGCCATGCCGGCGAAGGTGCTGACATTGGCGAATCCGGTCAGATTGATCAGCCGGTAGGCGTCGGTCGGATTCGACAGCAGCATGGCGTTGAGCGCGGCCGCGGAGATGCTGCGTCCCTGATCGAGTGCAAGCACGCCCAGCAGCGCCATGTCGTAGATCAGCACCAGCAGCAGCCACAATCCGATGCAGATGCCGGCTGCCGTTCCGCGGTCACGCACGAGCGCGCTGACCAGATAGCCGATCGCGACGAAAACGGCGCCCAGCAGCACCGAGGAGCCCACCATTGCCGCGAAGGCGAGAAGACTGTCGCCGTCAATCTGGCTGCCCGTCGCCGCCAGCGCTCCGACCGCCGCGCCGTAGCCGAGACAGGTCGCAAAGGCGAGGACGGCGAGGTGTCCCAGGAACTTGCCGAGCAGCACCTGCCATCGCGCGACCGGATAGCTCAGCAGCAACAGCATCGTCCCCCGTTCCATCTCGCCGACGATGGCGTCGTGCGAAATCAGCAGCGCGATGAGGGGAACGAGAAAGATGGTCAGGCTCGACAGGCTGACGACGACCACATCCAGCGTGCGGACGCCGACGTTCCCGATTGGTGCGCTGCCGAGAAAGGACAGTGACAGGGCGAGCCCGGCGAGCAGGAGCGTTGCGGCAAGCACCCAGCGATTGCGGATGGCTTGGTGGATTTCCTTGGCGGCGATGATCAGGACGTTCATGGCGCCTGCTCCGATTGCCGGAGGAAATGAGCATAGAGCTCGTCGAGGGTCGGCGGGACCACGTCGACGTCCTCGACGGAATTGCCGGCGGCCGTCGCACGATGCAGAAGCTCGATCTTCCGCTGCGGCGCGGCGTCGATCTCGACGATGTGACCGTTCAGACGGCGGCAGGTCGCGTCTTGCGGAGCCCAGGGCGGCATCTCGCTCGGCGCGAGGCCCGCCACCTTGAGGCGGATCCTGGTGGGCAGCCGGGCGAGACGACGCAGCTCGTCGATCGATCCGTCCGCGACCTTGATGCCGCGATTCATGATGATGACCCGGCCGGCGCGCTCCTCGAGTTCGGTCAGCGCATGCGACGACAGCAGCACGGTCGCGCCCACGTTGGCGAGCCGCGCGATGATGTCGTAGAAGGTCTGGCGCAGCTCCGGATCGAGGCCTGTGGTCGGCTCGTCCAGCAGCAGCACGCGCGGCTGGCCAAGCAGCGCCTGCGCGAGCCCTAGGCGCTGACGCATGCCCTTCGAATAGGTGCTCACCCGGCGGCGGCTGGCGGCTCCCAGCCCGACGGCGTCGAGCAGTTCTAGGCCTCTGGCAACCGGCTCTCGCTTCAGCCTGGCGTAGAAAGCCTGCGTCTCACGGCCGGTGAGGCCAGGATCGAAGGACACGTTTTCCGGCAGATAGCCGAGCTGTCGCCGGCCTGCGAATTCGCCGGCGGCGGGATTGTCTCCGAGAACCTCGATGGCGCCGCTGGTCGGCCGGATCAACCCGAGCATGAGCTTCATGAGCGTGGTTTTGCCGGCGCCGTTGTGGCCGATCAAGGCGACCAGCTCGCCTCGATCGAGCGTGAACGAGGCGTCGCGTACGGCCTTGATCTGGCCATACGACTTGGTGACGCCGCTGATACGTACCGTGCTGGTCATCGCGCTTCCTTCGGCGCAGCGTTCTGCGGCGGCGACACCAGTGGATGGCTGTCGACCACGCCGCCCGGCAGCAGCGCCGGAAATTGCGCCTGCGCCCAGCGACGGATCACCTGGACGGCGGGGCTGTTGATCAGGACCTTGGCAGCGGGCGCAGTCCACAGCACCCGATCGATGAGGTCGTTCGGCCGGTACGCCGTGTCGGCGATTCCATCTCCGTTCAGGTCGAATGCCGGGTTATCGCTCCAGTAGTTGCCGCGCCCCCCGATCGACCAGTCGAGGTGCCGGGTGCCGACATATTTCACCTGGTTGGCGTTGCCGACGAAGGCGTTGCCCGTGATCTCGTTGCCTTCGGAGCCGGCCGTGAAGTGCACGCCGATGGCGCAGCGCTCGAACCAGTTGTTGCGGAATTTGTTGTGATTGGTGTTGTAGATGAACACGCATTTCTCGGGGCCACTCCGAAGCGTGCTCTCCCGTTTGGCTTGCGGAAGCATGCCACGCTCGTCGTCGGGGCCGTCGTCCGCCTTCTGTTTAGTCGAGCCGAGCGGGCCACCGATCACCCGGTTGTCCTCGATCTGGGCATAGTTCGCGTAGTTGAAGAGCATGCCATAGTCGCGATCATGATCGGAGGAGTTGCCGCGGATCACCAGGCGGTTCGAATACATGACGGCGTAACCGACATGGTTGCCGATCGAAACGTTGCCGCTGACTTCGCTGTCGTTTGTGTACATGTAGTGGACCGCGAAGCGAACCTGCTCGAAGCGATTGTCGAGGAAGCGGTCCTTGCTGCTGGAGATCGAGAAGATGCCGTCGCGGCCGTAGCGGAAAATGTTGTTTGCGATGGTAACGTCGGGCGCATTCCAAAGCGAAACGCCGTTGCCTGCCTCGCTGAGACGTCCCCCGCGCAGTCCCTCGATCTCGTTGCGGACGACGCGGGAGCCGCGGGCGCCATGCACATAGACGCCGAACAGGTTTCCCGTCAGGCGGTTGTCCTCGATCTTCGCGCGTTCGGCCGTCTTCTGCAGGAAGATCCCGGAGTTCATCGCCTGCAGATCGCGGCCGGACCCGCGAATGGTCACGCCGCGGACGGTGACGTCGGGCGCGCTGACGGTGACGACGTTGCCAGAGCCGTCGCCGTCGAGCACCGCGCCCTCGGTGCCGACCAGTTCCAAAGGACGGTCGATCTGGATCGAGCCGTGATACTCACCCGCGGCAAGTTTGACGACGGCGCCGGCCCGCGCGCTGTCCAGCACCGCCTGCAGCGGCTGGCCGGGCGCAGCCGTCAATGTCTCCGCATTGGCGAAGCTGGACAATCCGGCGGCAACCAGCGCCGCCGGAAACATGCGCGACAACAGACCCACGAGGCCGCTCCCGATCAGACCGATTTCGGTTCGACGAACATGCGGCCCTTCATCTCCATGTGCATCGCATGGCAGAACCAGGAGCAGTAGTACCAGTACACGCCCGGCTTGTCGGCACTGAACGTCACCGATGCCGTCGCCATCGGCGCGACTTCCATCTGGATACCGTAATTCACGATGCTGAAGCCATGTGTCAGGTCCTCGACCGCGTCGATATTGGTGATGAAGACGGTGACCTGATCGCCCTGCTTGACCTGGAACTGCTCGAGCCCGAACGCCGGAGCCGTCGAGGTCATGTAGACCCGCACTTTGTTGCCGTCGCGGATGACCTTGGAATCACCTTCCAGGTCGATGCCGTCAGCCTTGGCCTGCTTGACTGCATCCGCAAACATCGGATCGGCGCGATCCCAGATCGAGATCGGATTGATCTTCGAGCGGTGCACGATGGTGGCGTCGTGGGGCTCCGCAAAGCTCGGACCATCGTGGACCAGCTTCATCTGGTCGCCCGAGATGTCGATCAACTGGTCGTTCTCCGGCTTCAGCGGGCCGACGTTGAGGAAGCGATCCTTCGAGAACTTGTTGAGCGAGATCAGCCATTTTCCGTCGGCCTCCTTGGTCTGCCCCATCGAGGAGTGGTTGTGACCGGGTTGATAGTGCACGTCGAGCTTCTGGATGATGGGGTCGACCTTCTCGCCCTTAAACGCCCGCTTGGCGAGGTCGATGTTCCACTTGCAGACCTGGCTGTCGAGGAACAGGGTGGTGTAGGCGTTGCCCTTTCCGTCGTAAGCCGTATGCAGCGGTCCGAGGCCGAGTTCGGGCTCGGCCACGACGACGTCGCGCGGCTTGATCTTGTCGTCGAACAATTGATCGAACAGCCGCACGTCCATCACGGTGACGGTCGGTGAGAGCTTTCCGGCCGCAACGATGTGGATCCCATCAGGAGCGGTGTTCATGCCATGCGGATTGTTCGAGACCGGAACGTAGCGCGTGTAAGGGGAGCCCTTGCGGCCGTCGATGACCGGCACGCCTTTCATTTCCTTGAAGTCGCCCTTCTTCACGGCCTCTTCGATCCGCTTCAGGTTGAAAATGACGACCCAGTCCTGCTCGTTGGCGGTCATTTCGGCGAGGGTGACGCCTTCCTCCGCGTTGTAGCAGGTCGAGAAGGCATATTTGCCCTGGTAGTCGGCATCGACGTTGTCGAGATTGCCGTCGACGATCACCTGCCAGGCGACCTTCATTGTATCGCCGTCGACCGCCGAGAAGATCGAACGGTACTGCTTCCTGTCGTCGAGGATCTTGCCGTCGTTCGGCAGCGGAACGGCGTCCTCGCCATTGCAGAACACATAGCCCGTCCGCGGATATTTCTGCACGCGCAGGCCGTGCACCGTGTGCTGGTTTGGCAACTCGATGATCTTGTCGCATTTCATGACGTCGAGGCGCACCCGTGCGACGCGGCTATTAGCCTTGTCGTTCATGAAGGCGTAGCGACCGTCATAGGTACCATCGGTGAACGAGATATGAGGATGATGCAGGTCGCCATTCATATAGGTGCCGCCGCGGCTCTTGAGAAACTCGCGCGTTTCCGGCTGCAATCCTTCGGTCAGAACCTTGAGGCTTTCATTCGTCTGTCCCCAGCCGGTGGCGCTGCAGCGGTTGAAGACGGGGACGCGCATGAGTTCCCGCATCGAAGGCAGGCCGACGATGCGCATCTCGCCGGACTGGCCGCTCGAGAAGAAGACGTAGTATTCGTCGAGTTCGCCCGGCGCGACTTCCGTCTTCTGCACAGCCGGACGCGCCGGCGGCGCCTTTGGCGCGCCAGCTTTGGTCTGCGCATCGGCAACCGAGACGAAGCTGCCGTCCTTCATCACAGCTCCGCCGGCGAGTCCGACGCCCGCAGCCGCGGCGGTGGTCCCCAATAGGGTTCGTCGGCTGACGCCCTTTGCGTTTTGGTTGTCGCTCATGATGGTCTCCTCGGCTTTCGGTTTCAGGTTGCAGGTGGAGTGATAGCGTCGGCGGGCGACGCGCGGACGGAGTTCCCGCCGGCGGTGATGACCGTGTCCGGACCCTTGCCGCCGGAGCGCATCGAAGGCGACGACATCGCCTGGCGCTTTTCCCGCTTCAGGCGCACCTGGATCATGTGCGGGCAGCGGTGGTCGTCGAAATAGAGTTCCTGGCAGTGCATGCAGTAGATGCACTCATTGACGTTGATGTGACCTTCCGGATGGATCGCCTGCACCGGACACTCGTTGGCGCAGCGCTGACAGGGCGAGCCGCATTCCGGCCAGCGCCGCAGCCATTCGAACATGCGGATACGCCCCGGGATCGCCAGAGCCGCGCCAAGCGGGCACATGTAGCGGCAGAAGAAGCGCTCGACGAACAATCCGGCGGCGAGCAGGGTGAGCGCATAGAGGACGAACGGCCACTCCCGCGCGAACTTCAGGATGATGGAGGTCTTGAACGGTTCGACTTCGGCAAGCTGTTCCGCGAAGGCCGTCGAATACAGCGACATCCCGAACAGGCCGAGGAAGATGATGTACTTGATCGGCCAGAGCCGTTCATGAAGTCCCCAGGGAACGCGGAATTGAGGCACCTTGAGCGCCTGCGCAACGTTGTTGAGCAATTCCTGCAGAGCGCCGAACGGGCAAAGCCAGCCGCAGAACGGTCCACGGCCCCAGAACAGCAGCCCGGCCGCAATCGATGCCCAGAGGATGAAGATCAGGGGAGCCGAGAGGAAGTAGTCCCAGCTGAATCCGGTCAATAGGGAATTCGCGAAGGTCAGGACGTTGACGACGGAGAGCTGCGCGTTGGCGTACCAGCCAAGCCAGACAAGGATGAAGAGCAGGTAGCCTCGGCGCACCCAGACGTACACGGCTGGACGTCGAACCAGCATGTTCTGAAAGAAGAAGATGAGGGTGAGCGCGCCGAGCGCCGCCACGGTCAAGCCGACCTTGACGGTGTTGGCGCGCCAGATCCGCATCCACAGCGGCTCTTCGTCGGACGCTGGCGGCGGCGTCCCGACTTCGCGGGTCTCGGCAACGGAGGTCGCCGACGCCTTCGAAGCTGCCGCTTGTGGAGGCTGCGCCGGGAGCGCCTGGCGCTTCAGGTAGGCCTCAGGAAGGGTATAACCGAGATCGAAGGTGACCAACGCCTTGTCCCGGGCGCCGACTACGCGCTGCACGAGGAGCCGCAGCACCCAAGGTTCAATCGGATCGAACGCGAGCTCGGGCGGCACCGTGAACAGCGCGATTTCCGGAAAGTCGGGCGCACCCTCGGCGGCAAGGTTGCCGAGCCGGGTGTGATCGCGGTCGCGGAAGCGGACGCTGTTGGTCTCCTGAACCAGTTCGATGCGGTCGAAAATTCCGCCGCGAACGTATGCGGCTCCCTTGAAGGAGTAGCGGCCGGTTCCGGCGACGACGAGCGCCTGCTGACCTGGCTTAAGACGGCCAACAAGCCGTTGATAGCCGTCGTCTCCGAGCAGACTGCGTCCGATCGTGGGAACGGCGACGTCGGCGACGTAGAGATCTATGAATGTGTCGTCGGGATCGCCTGCCTCCGGATGCGCAGTGGCGGCCGCGCTGCCGGTGTTTTCGAACGCCTTGTTGATATCCGCGACAGAGAGGAACAGCCGCCGGACCGAGCCGTCACCGAGGAGCGTCTGCCAATCGCGAACTTCGCTCTTTGCGGGATCAATCGCTTTCGATGCTTGCGGCGCTGCGCTGGTGGCTGCATCGCCTTGGGCGCCGAGCCGGCCGCTCTTGATCAGCTTCGTCGCGGAACGGACGATGCTGTCGCCGAACACGAGGACCGTCACCGTAGCCCCGCTGACGATGTCGACCTGGGGCGCCTGCGCGGCGCCGCGCGCCACCTCGCTCATGTCGGCACCAATCAACTTGTTGACGGCGTCCAGGATCCTCCTCTCCGGAATCCCGACGAGAACAATCGGCTCCTTGTGCTCGACAAGCTTAAACCCCTTGAGCACGCCCTTGGTATCGATGCCGATCAGAACCTGGATCGGCTTGCCGGAGTAACCTGTTGCGTTGGCGAACTGGGAGTTGAGGTAGACGAATCCCTGCAACTGCTCGCCGCGATAGACCGGAACGATCGGCGGATCTCCCTTCGGCGGACCGAATCGGTCGGCGCCTTGGAAGAAGTCGGCGGGCGCGACCTTCGGCAGATAAGTGGCGAGATCGCCGGCTGCGAGTGCCGCATGTGCCCATAACGTCGCGCAGATCGCGACGATGACTGCAAATGCCGCTGCAGATGTAGGCCCTCGGGCGGCGAAAAGACTCCGGATCATGGAGTACCTCAAAGCGGGAACGGGTCTGCCCGAGCACGCTCATTCCATTCGAATTTTGATGTTTGATGTCCCGGGATCGCCGTTGACGCCGGACGGGAGGACCGATTGAGCCAACGCAAATCGAGTTGCGTCAAGAGGGTCTATGTAATGATAGGAATGGCCTCGAAAGTTGCGCTGCATCAAACAGCCGAGGAATAAGATCATGCCGTTGTTGCGAACCACGCTCTTGAAGATGGAACCGGCAGGGACCCTGCAGTCGCTCGACGAACTGTTCGCGCTCGCTAATGCCATGGAGCAGGAAGCCGCGACCAAGTACGGGGAACTCGCCGAAGAGATGCGACGTCAGGATCGTTTCGACCTTCTGACGGTTTTCAGCGATCTCGCGGCGGCCGAGCGCGAACACGTCGACAGCGTGCAGCGGTGGTCGCAGTCGCGGCGAGGGAAGCGGCCGGATCCCGCCCTTGTCCGCTGGGATGCGCCCGAGACGTTCGACAGTGACGCCACAGCCGAAATCAAGGCTTCGAATCTGATGACGCCTTACCGCGCGCTCGCGATGGCGGTGCGCAACGAGGAACGCGCCTTCGCCTTCTGGTCCTATCTGGCCGCGTATTCAAAAGATCCCGAAATCAAGAAGGCTTCGGAGGCGATGGCCAAGGAGGAACTCGGCCACGTCGCAACGCTGCGCAAGGAGCGGCGACGTGCCTATCATCGAGAGCACGAACGGGCGGGGGCAGAGGAAGCGCGCCTACGCGCGGAGCGGATCGACGCGCGAAGGCTTGAGCTTTGTCTCGCGACGCATCTTGCGGCCCTCGAGCGGCGTCTGGAAGGGGCGGCTGCGGTGCGCACGCGCGAGCTCCGCGAAACGACCATGCGGATGGCCGACGAGGTCGGCGACTTCGGAAGCTTTCCGGAGACGCTCGAGCAGCGGGACGCGCACACGGTCGCAGAGGCGCTGGTCGACGCCTATCTCGAAGGTGCCGAGCGCTCCGGCGATGCCGAGCGCGTCGAAGCCTTGCAGCACCTGGCGGAGCGGGCAATCTCGAGGCTGGCTTGGCTGCGCTCGCTTGGCGCCGAGTGACGCCCGAGCGCCGCGACCGATTCAAAGCCGGCGGTCGAGATGGATCACATCGGCGATGGTCCGGTCCTGCGGGTTGACCAGCAGCAGGTTCTGGTCCTCCAACATCACGTACTCGTAGCTGCGGACAGGCTCCGCCACCTCGTGGAGCTTCGCTGGAATCTGGGCGGATTTGAGCTGGTCCGGCAGCTTGCCCCCCGCTTTCGGCTCGAAACCTTGCGGAGAAGGTTGCTTTTCGGCGATCCCCGCGATGCTCCAGGCGATCATCTGTCTTTGGGTTGCCGTGAGGCCGATGGGATCTCTGTCGTCGGCTTTGCTCATGCCCGTGGTGGACTGCGCGCCCGCACCTGAGCTGGAGGTTTGTTGAGCCGCCGCGGGGAAAGACAGCATGGCGGCGACGATCAGCACGGCGGAAAAGCGGTTCATGGGTATGCCTCCTAGGATGCTCTGCCTCAAAACTCACGCGAAGCACGGAGGTTGCTGTTCCGGTCGCTTCAGTTTTAGGGAGCCGCGCAGCGGGGGCATTGGCCGTCCGCCGCCAAGGCGAGCTGGCGTGCGAGCTCATGACTCAGTGCTTCGCTGTCCCAAGTCGAGCCGTCGCTTTTGACGACCCTCTTGGCGCGTTCGAAGGCGTGGCTCTCGGCGGCATCGTCGCCCACGCGAACGATCACCTCGTTGTGGAAGGGACAGACGGCGGTGGCTCGGGTCGTTTCGAGCGCGTACTGCACGACGGCAGTCAGATCGTCCGAATGAGCACTGAGCGACATGATGGCGTTCCCGCATGCGAGCCGCCCGTTGCCTAGCGGGCCATGAAGCGGTGCCCGGGTGCCTAGGAGTCCGGAGCCCCCTTCATCGGAATCGAGAGCGCCGAGGCGCCCGACCCGCAACAGAGCCTAGAACGAAACCCCTTTGTTCACTTTGACACAGCTCAAGTCCAATGCGCGGCCTGCGAGGCGGTTCGGATGGCGTTGTCGACAGCTTGCGCTCGCCTCACGGCATTCGCCGAGGCTACGAGCCCTCCGAATTTTCTCAGACTTTCGACGATGTGACAATCGGGCTCGCTCGCCGCCGCGACGTTCGGAACGCGCGGCCTGACCGATGATTAGTCAGGTAGTGGCTCGGAGCTCCGTGAATGAAACGACTGATCCTTGGTATTGTCGCATTGACCTGTGTCGGAATCGCCGGGCCCGCCATGGCGGAGCGCGTGGTGATCAAGGAGGGTCCCGGCTATCACCATCACCATCGGCACTTTCGAGCGTACAATCGCTATGAATGCCGCATCGTTGTGATCAGGGACCGCGGCCCCAACGGCAACGTGGTGGTTCGGCATATTCGCCGGTGCCACTGACTTAGCGCCTCCTGCCTCATGGGTTCGTACCCTGCTCGTGGCGTCACGTCCGAGGGCTTGGCTGCGGGGTCGGAGATGGTTGCGCCGGTGGCTGCGGCGATGGCGTGCTCGTGGGCGGCTGCTGAGAAGCGGCGACGTTGGGCTGATCGCCGCCGTGGGGGACGCATGTGCCCATGTTTCTCAGCAGCCGTTTGGCTTGAAGTTCGCGTGCCTTGGAGTATTCGCGTCGCCGCTCGAAGTTGGGGGCGGCCCATCGGTCCCAAGCCCCGAACGCATCCGCGTAGTGCTTGCGCATCTGCTCTTCGGCAGCGAGGCACTCGAGAACTTCTCGAACACCAGATCGGTATTGACCGGGGTTACACCGCCAACCAGAACTACGAGCATCCATTTCATTTGGCTGGCCTTGCGCGCCTGTCCGAGCTCATTGTCGCAGCCTTTCGCTCCGAGACTGCGAAGGACTGAAATCTTGTGATCTGCGTTGGTTCCCGCGCTCCGCATCCATCGCACTCGGAATTGCTGCAGCTGCGGCCGGAACGTCAATTCACGCTCGGCTGTTTGGCTTTCATGAACAGGCTCTACCGGCTGGTTCTGGAGCACCAGATCCCGAGACTTGCGCGCTACAGCATCTCGGCCTGCATCATGGTCGTCTGCGCCGTTCTGCAGATGGGCCTTCGGATGCAGACCGGCGCGCCAGGGTTCTTCCTGCTGCTGCCGGGCGTGTTCATCTCGGGCCTGATCTTCGACCACGGGTCCGGCATTTTGGCGGCGGCCATGGCCGTCATAGTGGGCGCCTACCTCAGCTACCCCGGCGAATTCGCGCTCGACTACCTGTCGACCAATGCGCTGTTCGCGATCACCGCGGCCGGGACTGCCGTGATCGCCTAATTTCAGCGCATCGAGCTCCGCCGCGTCATGATGGCGGACAAGACCAAAGCCTTGCTGCTGCAGGAACTGGCGCACCGGACCAAGAACAATCTGGCGATCCTCGGCAGCATGATCCGCCTGGAGGCAAGGCACAGCGGCCCCGAACTCGCGCGTCCGCTCGAAGCCACCGCACGGAGACTGCAGGTGATGGCGGAGGTGTACGACCATCTTTCACCGAAGGAGGACTCGCGCTCCGTCAACATGCGCTATTTTCTGAACGACGTGGTCGAAAAGGTGTTCGAGTCGCTATTGCCTTCCGCGCCAGTGGCTTTTCAGGTGTCATGCGAGGATTTCTCGCTGCCGCACAACAAGGCGCTTGCGATCGGTATCATCACCAACGAGCTCGTCACCAACTCTCTCAAATACGCATTCCCGAACGAGACTGCCGGCCACATCACAGTCTCTCTGTCGAACAGAGAAGGAATCGAGTTGTCGGTCTCCGACAATGGCGTCGGCGTCTCGGCCGCAGCCGATCCGGCCGGATTGGGCTCTCGGATCATCCAGCTGCTAACCCAGCAGCTCGAGGGCGAGATCACATACGAACGGCTCAGCCCGGGGCTGCGCGTCCGCGTGCGTGCTGCTTCGGTGGCCTAGTTTGCGGGCCGCTCTTCCGACTCGCGCAGGCGATCGAGCAGTGATTTCAGGAAAGGCGGAAGTTCCGTCTCCACCCCCATGATCTTCTGCAGGCGTTCTCCTACCTCCGCGGCAACAGCGCGGCCGGGTAGCTCGTCTGGGCTGACGGGATTCCTCATTGATGCCAGCTATCCTCCTCGCCCTTGCCAACATTCGGCACAAGGAATCGTTCGGCGGGTCGGGCCCGAAATGTTCACTTTTGTACATTTCGGGGAACGATTCTCGGAAGACGTACTTTCCTTTGGGCGTGGGCGGGTGGTCGTGCGTGGTGAGGACGTGGCGGGACAAGAGTATTTCAAATCGGCAGGCTGCGACGCTGCTCAAATACGCGAAGGCGGTAGCCGATCCGGAGCTCGCGGCTGGCCTGGTCGAAAAGGCCGCCGACTTGAAGGAGCAGGCCGACCGACCTCGCCATGATGCCGGTGACGAGGCGCCCGACGCCGCCGGCGGGTAGTCCATTTCGGGCTAGTTCTGCGCAATGGACCCGTGGGTGACCGATCCCGTTCGCATTCTGGTGGCCGAGGATGAAGTCTCCATCCAGCAAATCGTCGAGGATGCTCTCGCGGACGGCGGATTCCAGGCCGACATCGCGCCATCCGGTGAAGAGGCGCTTTCCCGGTTCCAAGACGACGCCTCGGGATATCGCGCCTTGCTCACCGATATCGGCATCGGCGCCGGACTGAATGGCTGGGTCCTTGCTCGGCGGATCCGCGAGATCGATCCGGACTTTCCGATCGTCTACATGACCGGCGGGCACTCCGACGAATGGAAGTCGCAAGGCGTGCCGAACAGCATCTTGATCGAAATACCGTTCGCGCCGGCGCAACTGGTGACGGCGATCTCGCAGCTTCTAAATGCAGGCTCGACGCCGGTCTGACGGGGCGCGGGGCCGCGTTGCCGACTTCAGAGCAGCGTGACGACCGCGACCACAATCGCCAGGCCTGCTGCCGTCACGCACCAGCACGACACCTCAAGGACTCGCATAACGCGCCCCCATTGAACCGTCCTGCCCAGCAAGGAGATTACACCGGGAACCCTGCTGCCGGAACCGAAACCTTTTCATGCCCTCAGGAATTCAACACAGGGGCTTGAGCGGAAGGCGGTAGCGATGGCCCCTATGCCGATCAGCGATGTGGTTCTCACAGTATCCCTTATGACGGTCGCCTTCGTAGGTGAGGTCGCGGTCTTTGCTCTTCTTGGAATTTTCTAGGCGGCAGCGGCTCGGGCCCGTCGGCGATTGAGTGGAAGGCGCGATGTCGACTGTGCACAATCTGCTGGCACAGAAACAGCAGCTTCTAGAGCGCCTCGAATCCGATCCTGGTCCAAACGAGCGGGAGGAAATCGAGCGGCTTCTTGCGAAGATCGAGACCGCACTGACCTTGCTGGGTCCCGACGGACCGGCCAGCGGAGTCGACTAGCCGTCGAAATGTCCGACTCTGGAACGTACTCGGCCTCGCCGGTTTTTCCCGTCCTGACCCGGAGGGAAATGCGATGAAATCGACGATGGCCCTTGCGTTAGCACTCGTCGCCTCGACATCCATGGTCTCGGCGCAACCGGTGAGATGGACCAGGTACACCATTCCGCAGACCGGCACCGCCGTGGATTTCCCTTCCTCGATCTTCACGGAAGAAGCCGGTCGGCCGGACGGGTACGGGCAGCGATTCCGAACCGCCGACGGACGCGCCGACCTCACGATCCAGGCCGCGCCCAACGTGGCGAACGATTCACCCGCCGCGTTTCTCGCGAAGAAGCACCCGCCTTCACGCATTCAGTACAAGCGGGTGACACCGCGCTTCTTCGCGGTGTCCAGCTACAAGGATGACAAGGTTTTCTACGACCGCTGCAACTTCTCAGGGCGGCTGGTCCATTGCGTACTGATCAACTATCCCGCCGAAGAAGAGCACGCCTGGGACGACGTCGTCACCCGCATCAGCCTGTCACTCAGCGGCAAGTAGGTCGTCACCGGGTCCACAGGACTACGGGCTTCGCAGATGCGCGCTCACAGCGCGCTCAGGTCGTCCGGCACCTCGCCGAACTTCCGGATCACGGTGGCATCTCCGAAGTCGCCCGTCGCAGGATCCCCGCTGCGGCTGAACGCGACGGCGCCAACGACGCCGGGCTTCCGCGAAAGCGCCTCGGCTTTCATCACGGCCGCGTTCGGGTTGAAGCACTCGACCGCCTCGCCGGCGGCGACGCCGTCGTCGGCGGCCACGAAGGGTAGGGCGACGTAGTAGGTGACCTCGGACATCTCAGTCGTACCAATCCTTTCGGTCCCGGGGGACCTCGAACCGGCCGCGCGAGTAGCCGGCGGAAACCGAAGCGCGAAGCTCCTCGACCTGCGTCTCCATGAAGCCGTTCGCAACGATCAGCGCCTTGACGGCTTCCCGGGCGTCGCCGCCGCAAGCCGCGATGGCCTGGTCGGCGGCGGCATCGAGGTCGTCGGGAGGCGGTCCGGATGGCTCGGGCGTAGCGGTCATCGGATTATGTTCTCATTTTGTTCACGAGAGTCAAGCGCCGGGAGCGTGTATGGCTGGCGGCTGCTGCAGGGAGAGGCTTGATTGCGTGGACGGCGGCCGGAGGTGTCGGAACTGTGCCGCCTCGTTCGTCTTGAGTCCGTGTCCCTGTACCCTGGAGCGTTGCGTACCCATGGCCCCCGCGCGAACTGGAAAGGCTTTTTGCGTCTCTCGTTGGTCACCTGTCCCGTGGCGCTCTACCCAGCTACGTCGGAGAGCGAGAAGATCTCGTTCAACCAGCTCAACCGTCAGACCGGTCATCGGATCAAGTACCTGAAAGTCGACGCCGACCCCGGCGACGAGGTGCCCAACGAGGACATCGTTAAGGGCTACCAGCTCGAGAAGGACCAGTTCATCGAGGTGACCAAGGAGGAGCTTGAGGAGATCGCGCTGGAATCCACGCGGACCATCGAGATCGACGAGTTCGTCGACAAGGCCGAGATCGATCCGCGCTACCTAATTCGCCCCTACTACATCCGTCCGGACGGAAAAGTCGGCCACGACGCCTTCGCGGTCATCCGCGAGACCATCCGCGAGATGAACAAGGTTGCGATCGGGCGGGTGGTGCTGACCAACCGCGAGCACATCATCGCGCTCGAGCCGATGGACAACGGCCTGGTCGGCACGCTGCTGCGCTACCCATACGAAGTGCGCAGCGAGCAGGAGTATTTCGACGAGATCCAGGACGTCAAAGTCACGAAGGACATGCTCGATCTCGCCAGGCACATCGTGAACCAGAAGGCTGGATCGTTCGAGCCCGAAAAATTCGAGGATCACTATGAGACCGCGCTGATCGAGCTCATCAACCAGAAGCGGGCCGGCAAGCCGATCACGCCGAAGGACAAGCCGGCGGCGGCCAACGTTGTCAACCTGATGGAGGCGCTGCGGCGGAGCGTTGGTCAGGAGGCTGCGCCGGCCAAGGCGGCAACGTCCGCCAAGAAGCCGAAGAAGGCATCGGCAGGCCAAAAGGAGATGCTGATGCCGATCGCGGGCAAGAAGCCGGCGAAGGAAGCAGCGGCAAAGAAGCCCGCGGGCAAGCCGCAGCGAAGGTCCGCCTGACCCAAGATTAGGAGAGCGGCATGGATATCAAGGAAGCCTCGGCGATGACGGAAGCCTCCGGCCTAGTGAACGAGCAGGAGCAGGCTGCAGAAGCGCGCCGGCCGATCGATTCAAGACGCCGCCGCCGTTTGGGCAGACCGCCTCCGCAAGGCCACCGTCGAGGCGCCGCTCCAATCGCTGGCCGTCGGCTTCGTGCTCGGAATGTGGTTTAGCCGCCGTCGGTGACTGAGAGTGGTGCCCGCCGGCTGGTAGTGCCTTTTAACGATCTTTCGAGCGACTGCGCCCCTAAGCAGGGGTAATCCCCGCCGATCCGCCGCGGTTTCGAGCAGATCTCAGGCGGGCTCTAGCGGCATCGAAAACAGGAATCGGGTCTCCTCGGGCGATGAGGTCACGGTCAGAGTTCCTGCATGCGCCTTGGCGATTTGGGATGCGATGTAGAGACCCAAACCCAGTCCTTGGCGGCTCGCCCGCGCCTTCCCGCGAAAAAACGGCTCGAACAGCTTATCCATCGTGTCAGGCGGGATAGGCTCTCCGGCATTGGAGACCCAAAGCTCGAAGGTGGCCCCGGCCGTAGCGGCACGAACGACGACGGGCTTGTTTGCCGCTCCGTGTGTCAGAGCATTGCCCAGAAGGTTGGACAGGAGCTGGCCGATTCGGGTGCGATCGCATGGTATCGGCCGATCTATCTTGAAGTCGGTTTGGATTTCCCGCCCCGCCGAAGCCAGTCGGAGCTCATCGACGACCTGCGTCAGGACAGGTTCGAGCGGCTTGTCGGCATCCGTTTCCAGAGCAATGCCGCCGCCCAGCCGGCCGCGCGCGAAGTCGAGCACGTTGTCGATCATCGCAGCCATCCGCATGATCGTGGTCTGCATCATTGCGATGATCTGGTGCTCTTTTTCGCTCTGCGCGGTCCGGTCGAGGATGCGCGCGCCGGCGCTGATGGATGCGAGCGGATTGCGAAGGTCGTGGCCGAGCACGGCGATGAACTGCTCGCGCAACTCGGAACTCTGATGCTCGAGGCGCAGCACTTCCTTGGTCGCCCTCTCGGCGGTGACCGCCAGCTCGCGGGCGGCCAGAAGCTCCTGTTCGTAGCGCCGCCGATCCGTCGCCTTGATCAGCGCAAGACGTATCAGCAGCAGCTTCCCGTCCGGATCGCGGCGCTCGTTCGCGTTCGCGATCATCTGCAGCGGGGTATCGTCCGCAGCGAGCATGTCGATGGCGAATTCGTGGAAGGAGCCCTGCATCCGCAGGAGGGGCATGATGTGCGTCTCATAGTAGATGCGGCCCGGGATCGTGAGGAAATCGCTGAAGCGCTTCCCGATCATCTGCTCCGCGGAATGCCCGCTCCACTCCAGGAAGGTCCGGTTCACCTGATCGACGCGGCCGTTCGCCTGCACGGTGATGTAGCCGCAGGGTGCATTCTCGATCAGATCCTGGAAGTCGGGAGCGGAGTCGTCCATTAGACAAAGGTCCGCATCGCATCGACGACTTCGTCCGGCGCGCTGAGGTTGGGACAATGGCCGGTCGCCTTCAGAACGATCATCCGGCTTTTTGGAATGCTGCGGTTCACGTAATCGCCTACCTCCTGCGATGCGATGATGTCCTCGCTACACTGCAGGACCAGGGTCGGAACGCTGACGAACGGAAGATCCTTGCGGTTGTCGGAAGTGAAGGTCACGCGGGCGAATGCCTTTGCGATCTCGGGATCCGTTCGGCAGAAGCTGTTGGTGAGCTCGGCTCCAAGCTCTGGGCGATCCGGATTGCCCATGATCGCCGGCGCCATCTGCGCGGACCAGCCCATATGGTTGGATTCCAGAAACTGGAGGAGCTCCTCGATCTGCTTTGCGCTGAACCCGCCCACATAGCCTTCGTCGTCGATGTAACGAGCGGAGGGGCCGATGAGCACCAGCTTGCCGAACATGCCGGGCGCCTTCTGTGCGGCGAGCACCCCGATCATGCCGCTGACCGAATGACCGACGAAGACGGCGTCCTGGAGATCTAGCTCGCGGCCGATTTCCACCACGTCGTCCGCGTACCCGCCCAGGCTGGAATACTTGCTCCGGTCGTACGCCGATAGATCGGAGCCGCCGGCGCCCACGTGGTCGAACACGACCGTCTTGAAGTCCTTCTCGAAAGCGGGCGCCACGAACCGCCACATGTTCTGGTCGCAGCCGAAGCCGTGAGCGAACATCATCCCCCTGCTGCCGGCTCCCCGGAGGTGGACATTGTTTCGTTCCATCACGCCCGGCATCCCTAGCCTCTTCTTGTTTTCGGGAGGTCTTTGTTATCGTAGTCGCGCCCGCTTGGCTCGCCAACCGATCTCTTCCCGGACCGGCCGGAGTACCTGGGTCGAGGGGGATGTTTCGGATTTCAATCGAGGCTCGGCCTTTCCTTGCCCATCGTCCTGATGGCCTCGACGATGCGGTCCGGATGGTACGGTTTGTGGAGTGTCAGACTATCCGGGACCGGCCTGGCCTCGACCGGGGAAAAGCCGGTCACATAGATCACGGGGAGCCCCGGATCGCGCTCTCGGCACCGCTCCGCGATCTGCCAACCGTCGATACGTCCGCAATCAGTTTCGAACGTCTGAGGTACGGGGAGGTTCCGCTGCTGCCGTTCTTGGTCGAACGGCTACTCCTCGGGCTGGCACTCCGGGCAGGTGTCGCCGATCGAATCGAGCACTTCGCGCACCTCGGCGACCGCTTGATCCGGAGACAAGCCCTCCGGCGGGTCCTGCCTAGCTGTTTCCAACGCGTGCTCTCGCGCATGCGGATCGGACCGGTCCTTCGCCCAGCCGTGCTCCTCGCATTCGTGGATGGCGCCCGCCTCCTGCAGCACGTGAATCGCCCAGCCGCGCAGCGTCCGGATCGCCCTTGGTCTTTCCTTCGTCATCAGCATCGAGACGGCTCCTGCCGGGACGAATCCTTGGGACCGCCGGCTCGTTCCTGGCGGTTAGCACGGGTCAGGGATTCCGAAATGCCGGGGCTTCGGCTTGTCCACGTGTTCCGCAGGGCTGTGCAGAACCTACGCGGCCGGCGCCGGATCTTCCTTCACGCCGCGGGCGACGATCCGGAGCGCCCCGTCCGGGAGGGGCCGCTGGAGCTTAAGCGCCTGGTCGGGAGGCGCGGTCATCCAGGTCTCGACCTCTTCCGGCGTCGTGAGGATCACCGGCATGGCCTTCGGGTGGATCGCGCCGACCTCCGCGTTAGGCTCCGTCGTCAGGAAAGCGTAGAGGTCGTTCGTAGTCTCTCCCTCCTTAACCTTCCGGACCGACGTCCAGTTGGTCCAGATGCCGGCGAAGCACAGGAGTGGGCGGGACTCGTCGAGCGCAAACCAGATGTCGCCGCCGTCGGCCTTGTTGAACTCGCTGAACGAATTGAACGGCACCACGCAGCGGTGCTCCGGACCCGGCCATCGCGTCCAGTGCTTGGACTTCACGTTGCGGATGTTGGTGGTGCCGCCGTCCGGCTCCATCCGGAGCAATTCCTTGAAGTCGATGGTCTTGCCCTTGGCCTGCAGCTTCTTGGCGCGCTTCTTGGTGGCGTCCATCAGCGCTTTCGACGACGACGGCATCACCTCGCTTTTGCCGTCCGACGTCCAACAGATTCTCGGTCATTGGTGCTTCGTGCTGAGACCCGAGATCACAAAAGGCAAACGGCTGCGCCGCGTGTCGGTCCACAAGCATCTGCTCGAGCAGAAGTTCATGGTCTATGTCGAAGTACGCCGCAAGCTCGGCAAGCCGCTGTTCTACGATCCCGTCCGCGCCTGCGGAGGAAAGGGAGCCAATCCCCAATGGCACAAGGTCGCCGAGCGGCTGGGAGAATGGGTGCGCGATACGCTCAAGATCACCGACGTGCAGCCCAACCACTGCTGGCGCCACCTCTGGCGCGAGATCGTGCGCGGCACGAAGATGAAGCCGGAGTTGTGCGACTACATGTGCGGCCATGAAAGCAAGAGCGGGACCGGGGCGCGGTACGGCAAACGAAAGGTGCCGGTGCTCGCAAAGGAGATGGCCCTCTTCCCGAGATTCAAGGTCCCCGCCTTGAACCGGCCGGCGGCGCCTCTCAAGCGCACGCGGCGCTCCCCGCAGCAGATCGCCGCGGACAAAGCCGAAAGAGCGGCTCGGCGCACTGCCACCTGACGGCCCAGCGACGAAGCATGCTCGGCGAGACACGAGACGATCGCGGCGCGTCCGGCCGACTAGTGTGCAGATCGGCGGAATACCGAAAAGGCCGGGAGGCGCCGTCCGAAAAAGAATCGATCAGATGACGGTTGGAGCTTGCTGGGCTGGGAGATAGACGTTCGAACCGACAGCATGAGTTTGAGACGGAATAGGTCCGGGGCGGGATAGCGCAGCGATCAAAAGGTTGATGCGGCGGGATGTTACCAAAAAATGGAGTGTCAAATGAGAGTTCTGGTTGTCGATCCATACCGGCGCGATGTCTTCGAAAGGGACATTCCGAAGACGTTGAAGGGGATTCAGGACGTCGTCCATGGCTGCATCCAGGATGTCACCCGCCTTCCCAATGGAGATATCTTGTACGTCAACGAGGACGCACTGGGTCGGTTCGACGCGTACTTCACGCTCGGCAAGGGCGAAGCTCTTCCTGGGTTTGGTGTGGTTGTCGGAAGTTCAGGCCCGGAAGGCGACGAGGCCCCGGCCCGCTCTTCTGTGGAGGAGCTGAGGGCCCGCATCCGGTACTCCGCTCCGATCTTTGGCGTGGCAGACTGCCAGTTCAAAGTCGGCAAACCGACCGGTCTTGTCATGCCTTCAGGCGGAGCCTCCACGATCCTAATCGGAGGGCACATTGCGCCGCAGAGCTTGATGATGGTGTGCGAATTGAGGAAGCCCACCTTTGAGGAAATCGAAGTCTTCAAGACAGGCCGGGTGCAGGTGGCGATCGCGCGGGAAGAAAACGCAATGATCCTGACGTGGCGCATCCTCCGGCAGGCCGACGGCAAATGCCTGTTGTTCGAGACCCCATTCCATATTGGGCTCCAGGAGGCTGGAACGAAATATCTGCTGCCTCGTGAAACCGCGGAACACGGTAGGACGGTGCGCATGATGCTGCAGGACGAGCACAGAAATTGCGGCGCAAGTCGTACCTGCGTCATCCCACCCGAAGCCAGTCATGCCATCGAGGAGGCGGTGGTCGATCAGGTCATCGACGCGGCTACCGATCCTGCTTTTCAGGTCTCATACCAGGCCGCCCTCGGACGATATTTTGCCGATA
The DNA here is from genome assembly GCF_042019905.1 of Bradyrhizobium dasycarpum. Classification (NCBI taxonomy): domain Bacteria; kingdom Pseudomonadati; phylum Pseudomonadota; class Alphaproteobacteria; order Hyphomicrobiales; family Nitrobacteraceae; genus Bradyrhizobium; species Bradyrhizobium dasycarpum. The sequence continues at coordinate 4,636,879 of NZ_CP169574.1, read as the reverse complement.
CACCGACGCTCGGCTTCGGGTTCTGAGCAGCCTCCGGCTGTTCACGTGGTCCGCGATGGCGTTCGTTTTGGCGACGCTCCGGAGGTCTACGACCACCATGACGTCTGCTCGCGATCTGGCGGGTGGCTAGGGATCGTGACGGTCCGCTCCATCGGCCCTCTTCTATCTGAGCTATTGTAACCCCGAGCCTTACAGCATTCGATGACCTTCTGACCTTCGCCATCGATCATCAGCCACTTCGATTTGAGCATTGCTCGGAGCTTTCGGGACCGCGTGGCCGCCGGCGGGTGCAACACGTTAGTGTACGGTTGTCGAATGCTGCCTTGCTATCTCCCGCTGTGTTGGTAAGCTCGAACTATTTCGATGGGGAGCCAAAATGAATTTCGGTGGTCGTAGCGCTATTATTTTCCTTTTTCTCCTTTGCAACCTTCAGTCAGTCTCGGCAGCGTCAAAACGCGATCCCGTTCTTGGTTTTTTTGAGGATGGGTGGAATGCCTTCTGGGGCATTCATCAGACGCCAGAGGTTTCGGCATTGAAACCTCGGATTGAGCCGCCCAAGGGCAGTTCGGGACTAGATCCAACAAAGTTCTACGTCGTTTCGCTGAAATGTAAGTCGAATCCCGACACCGCAAAACTCGTATCTGAAGGCTTGCTTATCAAAGAAAGCACCTTCGTCGCGCAAACACTCTGGATTTCAAAAACAGCGGGATCTGGAGCTATACCTAGCGACCCGACAAAATTGATCACCGTATTCAGCTTCGCGAAAGATGCTGCTGGGACAATCCAGGATTTTCAGAACGATACCTGCTCGGAAACATTCTTGATCAGCGGAAAGAGCCCGGTGCTGACCGTGAGCTTTTCGCTAACCGATACAAAAAACCTATCGCTTGGCGGCACCATCATTTTTCAGGCCGCGAAGATGCTAGTCGGTATAGCTCCGGCAGTGTTTGCCGGCCCTCTCGCCGGTGTCATTTCAGAAAAGGCGAAAGCGGCAGGCACAGCGGAGGATCCACTTAAGACTGTAGTGACGGCTTTGAACAGCGACCCGCGGCGCGCGACAGTGGCTACAAACATCCGCGTCGGTAGTAAGCCTACCATCATAGCGACAAGCTATAGCCGAATCGAAATGAAGGTGACGGAGGTGTCCGATGTCGCTTCGCTCATCATATCTGACAAATACTTGCAGCAAAGCTTCTACGATACGTTCGACAACATTTCGAACTCTGTAATGAAGGACATCACGGCGGCCAATCTTCGCGATAAGTGCGGCAAGTTCGCCAATCTATTAGCCAAGAACTACAGCTTCAATAGGAAGGATAGCAGCTTCATCTTCGGCTACGTCGCGCAAGATGCTTTCCCGAGTGATCTTAACAACCGGCTTGATTGCATCGGAAACAAATACAACGCAACCGACATCGTTGATTTTAGATTCCCCTATAATAAAGATTACGGAGCGCTCAAAGCTCTAACATTGAGTGCAATCAACAACCGCTTCGATCATACTCCGCTAAGCGCCGAGTTCGCGCGACCTTTCGGCAACGGACTCGCCAATCTCTTATCCGTCGTCTCCCAAATGAAAGCCGAGGATCCCAAGAGGGATGAAGCGAAAGCTGCGCTCAACAGTCAGATCAAGAATCCAGTGCGCTTGGAAGACGAGAGCAAAACCATAGCACTCACAGACGCAGACGTTACGCCGGATCAATTGGTCTCACGACTGAATGACGCAGGATTTCTACGGTTCGGTTGCTTCTTTTTGAAGCCGACAGTAGGCGCTGGGGCATTTGACATGATCATGCTGGCGCTTCCGCTCAAGGCTGGCTCAGCGGATGGAGTCTACCAAATCCAAGAAATTCTGGGACTTCGTATGCTTGTCGACGCGATCGATGAAACAAAAGGCAACGGGATTCTCAAAACGATTCAAATTACGAACGACGACCTCGCCATTGCGGAGGCGGCAAGACAAAACAACAATGGAAAATGCAGGGGCGGAACACGAATAAGCCTCGAGACTAAGTAGCAAATCTGGCATTGAAACCTGAGCTGCTCTCTAATATGTGTTTCGGCGCGGGGGCCGACCATGATCGGCGTTGGGGTCCCATTATCCCATTGAGCGAAATCAATAGCTTCAAGGGATCCCGGCGGCGCCGGTGGGGTCACTATTCGACCAAGCTTGACAGCATGCATCCGCGCTGGAATCAATTATAAGTGGATTTTTGGCGGAGGCGTCCATGCCTGTAAGAACGCCGTTTTTTATTTCTTTCATGCTTTTCGTCCTGACGAGTGCAGCGGCAGCACAGGGACTTCAGGTCATCGGAAACGGGCCGCAAGGTCCAATATGCGCGGGCCCGTTGGGGCCCGGCCCGTGTGCGCAGGTCCAACAATGGATCATGACACATCCGATGCCTCCACCGGCCGTTGTGCCTCTTGGCGGGCCGGCGATAGCACCACTCCCTCCACCGCCACCGCCGGTAGCTTCCTTCCAGCCGATTCCGGGCGGCACAACCGGCCCCGGCATCACGCCGCCTCGGCCAGGCGCGTCGTCGGAAGAAATTGCCGTCGCCTGCGCCCACGCTCGAGGCAGCGATGTCGCAGGGTTCGTGGAATGCACCGGCGCTCAAGTCATCCTCCAGCAACGCGACCACTCGGTCCTCGACTGTGCGGTTTCGTCGAGGACACAGGCGGATTTCGCACGGTGTGCCGCAGCAAGGGCGGGCATCACGCTGAATAGCGACCAGCGCATCCTCGCGAACTGCGCCATGAAATCCGGCGGCGAAGAAGACGACTTCCTTTCATGCGCCAGCTCCATCGTCGGAAACCGTTTGACGCCGCAGCAGAGGCAACTTCTGGACTGCGCTTCCACCGCCAACGACGCGTCCGATTTCGCGACCTGCGCGGCCAAGAACTTCATCGGCCTCGAGATTGACGAAGGAGCAGGCCGTGGCCGTCGAATGTGCGGCGGATTCGGGGGCCGACTTCCAGCAATTCGCCACGTGCGCCGGCACCCGCTATCTGAACTTGAACCTAAATCCCGAACAACAGATAGCGGTCCAATGCGTCGTGACGACGGGCGGTCAGCCTTATGCGGCGGGCGGGTGCATGGTCAGCCGATGGACCGCAAGGGAATTGCAAAAGTGCTTTCAGCACGGCTTCGGCGGCAGCGACGGCTGCTTCGGAGACAACAACGACCTGGTCGGACGGAACGGCTGGGTCGCTCGCACGTTCGGCCAGATCGCGGGCGGTCCCAATTCCGTGGTTCACAATCCCGCCCAGATATTCGGGGGCCCGAATTCGGTCTTCAACAACCCCTCCCAACTCGCCGGCGGTCCGAACTCCATCATCAACAACCCTCGGCAGATATTCGGCGGACCGAATTCGGTCATCAACAATCCAGGCCAACTTACGGGCGGTCCGAATTCCGTGATCAACAATCCGGGCCAGCTCACGGGCGGCCCCAACTCGATCATCAACAATCCAGGTCAAATAACGGGGGGCTCCAACTCCGTGATCAACAATCCAGGTCAATTGATACCGAAGATCAAATTCTGACCAGCCGACAAGGCCCACCGAAGACGCTTTCGGCTCGATCGGCGATATCGATCCAATTAGTCGCAGCCGGCCAGGGCCGGGCTCGGTGCCGCGCCGACGCGCCTCTGTCTTGTGCCGATCGTCATGTCGATCCAACCTCGTCGCTGGTCGTAGACGGGTCCGCTGAGGAGGCTGTAGTCGAATCTCATCGACTTCCTGTCCGGCGAGATGACCGGCGTCGGAAACTGGAGGCTGGGCGGATTCAGGCTTTCGCGTCCAACTCCCTCGATTGCCTCGATGACGAAGCCATCACGCGCTGGGATGACGTCGTTGTAGGATCTCACGGTATCGGTCAGCCCGTGATCCTCTTGCGTGCGTGAGAGAGCATCCGATACGTGGATGATGTCGGAAGCCCGGGTGGGCTCCTGGGCGGCGGTCGAAGATATGTCCGGGGGAAGAATTCCGAGGATCGAGAGCACTGGCACCGCGAATTTGATGCCGTTGACCGGCTGCCCTTCACGGGTCGTAATTGCGCCGTAGACTATTCCGATCACGCATCCGCGCGCATCGACGACCGGACCACCGCTGTTGCCCTTATCGACGAGCGCGTTGGTGGTTATGGCGTCCGGCGCCACGGCCCCGACCCGTCCGTCCAGGAAATGCGTGTCAGGAAGACCTAGCGGATAACCGAGCACGAAGAGCAATTCGCCAACCTTGGCCGCGCTGCGCCTCAACGGGAGTACCGTGAGGGCCGGAGGCGGCGTAACGAACCGCAACAGGGCGACGTCGTATGATTCGCTTCGTTTGACCAGTTCGAGCCGCGAAGGCTTCGCATCCGCGGTCGCGGGTCCCAACGTCCCACCCAGGATCAAGGTCTTGTATTTCGCATCGTCCGGGATCACGTGACTCGCCGTCAGCACGTAGCCGCTGCGGCTGATGACGAAACCCGTCCCGTCCTCACCGCCCATGGACCCGTCTTCGGTCACCCCGACCGCATGAATGCGAACGACTCCCGGAGCCTCCGTCGCATAGATCACCGGACCGGTGTCGCCGTTCTGCTGTGCTGACGCCGCATGCGTCAGACAGAGGACCGCCGCGGCGGCAAGCCAGCCGAATCGATCGCTCCGACGAGCCGCACGTACCCCACTGCCTCGCTCCGACATGGGCGCCTACTTGAGCAAGCTGGCGAACGACGCGGCGTCCCCATCGAACACGTCGGCATCGACCGCTTTACCCGGAGGCAGTCCTCCCTTTTCGGCCGTCGCCGTGAAGCTGAACTGCCAAAGATGCCATTTGTCCTTATAGTTGTACGGTGCTTCGACTTTCAGCCCCTTCGAGGACAAATCGCTGATCCAAACTCGATACTGAGACAGAGACTGCTCGATTGTACCCGCCTTTCCGATGCGTTCCCTCCACCAGAGCGGGTTCGTGTAGACGATCGGCACCTTCTTCGTCTGGGTCTGGACCGCCTTGAGCCACGCGAGAACCTGGCCGAGGATCACGCTTCCGTCGGTACCTTCCCAAAAGTCCTTCGCCTTTCCATCAGGTCCGAGGATGACCTTCCCCGACGCGTCGGTGCGAACGTCCCATTCTACGTCCAGCGAAGGCGTGAGGTCGTCCTTGCCCAACTTCGAACCGACGACATCGAGGAAGTTCTTTGCCTGATCCTCGCCAGATCCGTCGGCGGAAAGAAAATGAAAAGCGCCCACATCGATCTTTTTCCCGGCCGGAAGCGCCCGAATGCCTTCGAGATTGGGCTCGAACGAGCGGTCGTAATAGCTGACGCCCTGCGTGGCCTTGAGATAGGCAAATGCGACCTTCTGATCGGCGAGCAAGGCCCAATCGACCTTGCACTTACATTTATCGGTCAGGTGATGCGAGATATCGATGCCAAAGATCTGGTTCGAGCGCGGATCCTCGTCGAGCACGGGATTGCGCCAGAGGGCGTCGTGCGCGAATCGGAAATTGGCCCGAAAGGCGAACTGGCTGAACTCTCCGGGCGGAGTTTGTCCTTCGACGATCTGTCCCATGAGTTCGAAGAGCTCGCCGCGCGACGCGTCGGTGGTCAGCGGCGTCTTCGCTTCTTGGGCCGACGCAACCGGCGCGCACACACCGAGAAGTACCGAAAATGCAACAATGAACGTATGGGTCCACCCTCGCGGACGATGAAAATCCTTAAACACGATCGCACCTCTCTGAAATGAGGTTGTATCGTAATTAAAATGCAACAAGCGGGCAACATGCCGATCAGACTTTTTCGGCGAACCGCCGAAATGCACGATCGCGCAGCGCGCACCTTCCCTATTCGCTCCTGAACGCTACGATTTTGCCGCTCTCGTCGTCCTTGCCACCCGCCAAGAACGCTTCGTCCTTGTCGAGATGGGCGCCGCTGCCGATCTCGCCCTTCGGGCCACGCTTGTAGCTGAACAACGCATCCCTTCCGTAGACCTGACGGTGACAATTGCCGATGAGCAGGCTGTTGATCCGTGCGACCGTCTCCTTGTCGGCCGGGACGACGCTCTCGTCACCTTCGAAACGACCGAGGAGCGCGAGCTTCTGCGATAGCGGAAAAATCACCTTGGTTCCCGGCACGGCGAAGCCGGGAGAGGTCTCGCCGTGATCCTGGCCATCCATCCATCTCAAGCAGACAGGATGGTCACTTGTGACGAAGCCTCCCGAGTCGTCGGCAGCGACCAGCATCTGCCACTTCCTGCCTTCGTAGAGCTTCACCAGAGGATCGTGCCACTCAAGTTCGACGAGAATGTTGAACTCCTTTGAGGGCGGAGGAGGCTTGAATAATTCCGGCTCCTTCTCGAACCACCCTTTCATTTCCTCATACGTCGGCGCAGGCAGTCCTTCCGCCTTCATCGCGGCGACGAACTCTGCGTACTTCTCCTTCGTGTCCAAACCCGCACCGCCTGCGAGTTGTCCCGCGCCGCGGTAGATCTCGCCGACCGCAGCCCGCTGCTTCGGATTGCGCAACGTGACGGAAGCGATGAGATTCATGATCGCGTTGCGATCGCTCTCGTCTCCGAGCGAACGGGTCGATATGACCTTTTCGAGAACCGGTGCGATCTTGCCTTCCATTTCGGAGAGCGCCTCCTCGACCGCGAACGGATTGACTCCACCGATCGTGACCAGATTGAAATAAAGTTCACCGGCGACCTTATTGGTGGGTACGCGGAAGAACTTGGCGCGCGGCCGATCGACGACGTAGAGTTGCTTTCTCTCGTTCACGAAGCCGCGCAGATAGTACTGCGGCACATAGTGCTGTATTTTTGTGTTCGCCTCCCTCGCCATCGTAAGCCTTCCATTCCAGGCGCTCGCGCTCATGCCAACCGCCGAAATCCTTGCGCGGTTCGCCGCAAACGGCGCGCGGCGGGTCCGGCCTGCTCCGTCTTCTCGCGGTCGTCAGAGCGGTCGTCTCTCGACGACGAAACCCGAGCGCGTTTCGTGAAGATCCGGGCGACGCCCATCAGGCAGTGCGCCCTTGCGTGATTGGGGTATGAGCAAGTATTTTGGCCAACGACGCTTCGACCAGCCGCAGTGGCGGTCTCCGGTCGATCAGCATTGAAGTCGCCCGCATAGTATTGACGTGGGCCATTCCAACCATGGCTTCGACATTCGTGGCGTCCAGGCGGAGCGCCGCTTCGAAGAACGGGCGCGCCTTGGACAGGCTTGCGGGATCCGTTCCGCGGTTCAGATATGCCATACCTTGAAAATAAAGGTCCATCGAATCGGGATGCGGCGCCCGTGCTGCCCGCCGTGCCTCCACAGTGACCAATTCGGTTCCGAGTTGGCCGGCGAGCCGAGCACCGATCTCGTCCTGGATGTCGAACAGGTCGGCGACCTGTTTGTCGAACCGTTCACCCCATAAGTGGTCGCCGGTCTCGGCATCGATCAGCTGGATGTTGATGCGCATCCGATTCCCAGCCCGCTGCACCGAGCCGTCGAGCACGTAGCGAACGCCCAGCTCGCAGCCAACCTGTTTCAGATCGACGTGCTTTCCCTTGTATGTGAAGGCGGTGTTGCGACCGATTACGAAGATGCCGGCCATCCGCGATAGATCTGTCGTCAGGCTTTCGGTAACGCCATCAACGAAATAGTCCTGCGTGGGATCGGGAGTCAGATTGACGAAGGGCAATACCACAAGAGACGGCTTGCCTGCGGCCGGGCTCGGCGAGCTGGCGACCGTTACTGCCGTCGGCGCTTCGCGAAACAGTGTCGCGACAGGTGCCACCGGACGGAACGACGTAGATCCAGACAAGCCGTGCCCTCAACCCGCCATCTCCTGGAGTGAACCAGATCTTACTTGACCTGGGCTGACGTCGCGACAGCGGTCTGCTGCTAGGAAACTAAATGGGCGGTCGCAATCCATGTACCGCTCGCTGCCTTAAACATCGACCGCACCTCGGGTGAGCAGAGCCATTTCGCCGGCTGTGCGAAAGCTGGCAGTCGCAAAGCGCTGGATTGCTGCCTTCAAAGGGGAACTGCCTCGCGAAGCGGGTCAGCGTCTCATTCTTGTCCGCGCCTCGGCTTTCTTACCGGCGTAACGTGAAAGACTTGGCCCGAAATCACCTTGCAATGCTCTCGAGCTCTAAACGCTCTCAAGTGCAGTGAGCGAGGTCAAAAACAAGCCCCGCGCCATGCGATCAGAGCGGGCGCGAGCCGGCCAAAGATGGAGAAGCCTAGCTATGTCTCATCCCACTGATCCAACCGGCAATTCGCGTACGAGGCTTCCCCCACTCGAGCCTGACTCGCAAGCGGCTCCTGATCTGGCAAGTGGCGCTCGTGAAGAAAGCGATAGTACGACCAGGCTGGTCTTGCCGGAAAGCCTAACAGTGACCCAGCGCGGTCCGATAACGCTGCTGCGCTTATCGCGTCCTGGCAAGAGAAATGCCTTGGATGATGCGACCATCGCCGGCATCGAAACCTTTTTTGCAAATCGGCCAGAGCAGACTCGCGTCATTGTCATTCATGGCGAGGGTAACCATTTCTCGGCCGGTGCCGATCTTTCTGCCTTGGTGGATCGTAGCACACTGCAAACGGTACTTTATTCCCGCGCTTGGCATCGCGCTTTCGAGCGCATCGAGTCCGCCGACGTTCCCGTGATCGCTGCCTTGCAGGGCGCCGTGATAGGAGGCGGCCTGGAACTTGCCGCGGCGGCACATATCCGGGTGGCTGAGCGAAGCACGTGGTATGCGCTGCCAGAGAGCACCCGCGGCATATTCGTTGGCGGTGGCGGCGCGTTGCGAGTTACATCACTAATCGGGACCAGCCGCATGGTGGACATGATGTTGACCGGCCGGACCTACAGCGCGGAGGAAGGCGTCGCGCTGGGATTCTCGCAGTATCTTGTCGATGACGGGCAGGGTCTTGCCAAAGCCATGGAGTTGGCCGAGCGGACGGCGACGAACACCGCCTTGAGCAACTTTGGGACCGTGCAGGTCTTGCCGCGCATGGCACGCGGTGGCCCCGATGCCCTTCTGATGGAGAGCTTGATGGCCGCAATGACCGTCGGCGACGATGAAGCCAAAGGACGGATAAAAAAGTTTCTTGAAAAGCGCAGTGCAAAGATCGCTCCTCTTGGCGAGGAGGGGGTGCAATGACCAGCCATCGGAGCCCCTGGCTGGGGAACACGCACTATTGCACTCCCCGAGCAATCGGAAAAGCGATTCTGGCAATCACGTCGTGCAGGTTTGCCGTCCAAGTGAACGCTTTGTAGCTGAGTGGATGCCAGCGGCAGGTCATGTGGTTGACCTTCGCGGTATGACGAACAAGCAGCTGCGATGAACTCGGCGTCAGCGAGAGCAGCCAAGCTGCATTGTGGACGGGCGATGCGGAGGGTGACGCTACTTCCTCCCAGAGCTGACAAACGTCGCAGGAACGCCCAAACTTCGCGTCAAGCGCTGCATGTTGAACTGCTGGGGCGATGCGCGTTACTGCCCAGTCGCCGGCGCTAACTTCGTGCTGTGATCCCTATGCCTGAGGCGGCGAAATGCATCTTGCTCATCAGCGGGCTGAAATCGTTTCAGTTTCGCGTGTCAGCGAAATTGCGCAACATGACAGAAGCCGTAAAGGAGAGGCGTCCAGCCAGCAGCACGCGGGATGAGGTTGGCTCGGCACACAGCAGCGCGAGGGTGCGACGATGGTGAAAGCTCAGATGATCAGCAAGCGCGCGGTGGTGAATGGCGTGACACTCCACTATGTGACGGTTGGGTCCGGGCCTGCGGTGCTGTGTCTCCATGGTTGGCCGCAGAATCATCGCGAGTTCGTGCCAATCTTTGAGGCATTTTCTGGCCGATACCGGTTCATTGCACCTGACCTGCGTGGTTACGCCGACAGCGACAAGCCCCATGCCGATTATATGCCGGCGACCATCGCCAAGGACCTGCTGGAACTCGCCGACGTCGAGAAGGTCGACCAATTCCATATTCTTAGTCACGATCTTGGGGGGCCGCCCTCCGTTGCCCTTGCTTACATGGCAGGCAGGCGCGCACTGTCGCTCGCGACAATCGAGACCCCATTCTTTGGACTTGACTATGAGGCCTACGTGGATCCGCGCGTGCCATATTGGCACCTGTCCATGCACGCGAACATGGATATCTCGTTGTTCCTGATCGAAGGCAGGGAAGAGCAGTATCTCCGTCACTTTTTCCGGGACTTTGCCTACAATCCAAATGCGATCAGCGAAGAGGAGCTGCAGCGCTACGTCATGCAGATGAAGCAGCCTGGAAATCTGCGGGCCAGTCTCAACCATTACGCCTTTATTGACGAGAAGGCGGCGCAGCTGGCCGAATTTGCAAAAACGAAGCTTCCGATCCCCACTATGGGCTGGGGGGGACGCCGCTCCTTCGGCACGCACTGCTTCGACAGCGCTAGGGCGCTTTCGGAGCGCGCCGAGGGGGGCGTCATCGAGGAATGCGGACACTGGGTTTTTGAGGAAAAGGCCGACTTCATTTGTGACCAACTGGGCCAATTCTGGGACAAGAGCGCTAGGATGTGACCGCCGTGACAGACGCAGCAGCTCCATTTCGCATCGAGGGCACCGATCATACCGGCATCACAGTATCCTCGCTTGACGAGGCGCTGTCGTTCTGGAGTGGAGTGATGGGCTTCGAGCACCTGTACACCTGGGACTTCGAGCAGAGCTCGTTCCTGGAGGAACTGGTGGGCGTGCAGAGGGCAGCGGCGCGGATCGCAATGGTGCGTGCCCCCGGGCATATGGTCGAGCTTCTGGAATACCGCTCTCCCGGCGATCGAAAAATTATGAAACCGCGGTCTTGTGACGTTGGCTCGGTGCACTTGGCTTTCCGGGTTGAAAACATCGACGCACTGCTGGTGCGGATCGCCGAGGCGGGATGGAAAGCTCTAAGCAGGGTCCAACGGGTAGAGGCGGGCGAGCGCACCGGACTTCGCCTGGTCTATGTTCGGGCACCGGATGGGATGACGCTGGAGCTTCTCGAGCAGCCCAAAGCTCCGCGGTGATGATCTAACCGCAATTGTCAGGTTCTGAAAACGGAAGGTGAAGCAATGTCCCGAAATCAGATCATCTTCATGCTCGCCACTGTCATGCTCCTCGGCCCTGCGGCTGCGCAGTCGCCGGCGCCACTGCTTCCGAACTACGCGAAGACACCTACCGAATTGGAGGCTATTGCACCGACCGGCGGCGCCGGTGGATCCGGGAACACCAAGGTCCAGGTCGTTACAATTCTGGGCGATCCGTCCAAGCCGGGGCCGTATAGCCAGCTCTTGAAGGTCGCGCCCCATGCTAAAATTGCGGCCCATCATCACGCAGGCGATCGGGTCGGCACTGTGCTCCAGGGTACCTGGATGTTCGGCTACGGCTCAAGTTTCGCCGAAAAAGCGCTTCGAACGCTCCCGGTTGGGTCGGTTTACACGGAGCCCTCGGGCGCCGCGCATTTCGCGATGACAGCCGACGAAGCGGTGACCGTACTTATCACCGGCGCGGGGCCGACGGATACAGTCTACGAGAACCCCGCCGACGATCCTACCAAGAAGCCTTGATATGCCGAGGTGGATTCGAGGGTCTCTATCACCTCTCCACGGGGGCGTCAGGCGAGCATCTCGATAGACCGCAGAAGAACGCGCCATCATCAGCCTGATCCCAGCCGCCGCAATCCTGCATGGAGGTCCAGTGCAATGCCCCTTGCTCTCTATGCTCTTGCAGTTGCAACGTTCGCAATCGGCACGACCGAATTCGTTATTGTGGGCCTCATTCCTGAGATCGCAACGGATCTCGGCGTCTCGATTCCGACGGCCGGCCTCCTTGTCAGCCTCTACGCACTGTCGATCACCCTTGGCACTCCAATCTTTTCGGCCCTGACCAGCGCTCTTCCGCGGAGAGAATTGGCCATCGGCCTCATGGCGCTGTTCACGATCTGCAACTTGTGTGCCGCCATCTCCCCGAACTACGCGACGCTGCTGCTATCACGCATTGTCATGGCGGTCGCCCATGGGGTGTTTTTCGGTGTTGGCGCAGCGTGTGCCAGTTCCCTGGTTCTCAAATCGAAAGCCGGAAGTGCGATTGCTGTGATGATGGGAGGGCTCACGGTCGCGATGGTGGCGGGTGTACCCTTCGGTTCGTGGATCGGCCAATTGTTTGGCTGGCGCACTCCCTTTCTTGTTGTTACGGGCATGGGCACGGTCGCGGTGCTTGGCCTGACTTGGCTCTTGCCCTTTGAAATCCCGAATGAGCCGCCGGGCTCGTTTGCCTCCCAACTGACCCTTCTCGGGAATCGACATCTCGCGACCATGTACCTGCTGACAGTAGTCGGGTTCGGTGGCACGTTTGTGGTTTTCACCTTCCTGTCCCCCCTGCTGACCGACATCACTGGCGTGCCGAAGGAGGCGGTCAATATCGCACTCCTGATATTTGGCGCGACCACTGTCGTTGGAAATCTAGCGGGTGGAAAATTGAGTGATCTCCTAGGAACGCGCAGGGCGATGATAATCCTCTTATGTGGACTGGTCGTCTCGTTCATCGCGATTCGATTGGCCATCCACAACGAGGGAGCGACTTTCGCGGTTATAGCTGTCTGGGGAGCATTTGCCTTCGCCATCCCGCCAGTCATGCAGGCCGGAGTTGTTGCCACGGCCAAGCTGGTGGCGCCTGATGCGCTTGGAACCGCATCGGCCTTCAATATTGCCGCCTTCAATCTCGGAATTTCGAGCGGGTCGTTTATCGGTGGCCAGCTCTTTAAAGGGCCTGGGCTGCTGGCAACTCCGTACGCGTCGATCGGAATGGCGACCCTTGCTTTGCTGATCGCGGTGGTCGCGCTCCGGCCCCGTTCCGCGATCCTTGATGCGAATGGCGCGTGAGACTTGACGCGACCCACCGCACCGGCGTGCTCAAGAGAGCGTTCCCGCTCCCGCGACGGTCTGAAGCGTAGCTCAGCCTTAGGCCAACGAAAGAAGGTGCGCGCAATCAGTCAAAGCTGATTGCTCATCGCGCCGCCCCTCTGCTCGTCGCCATTCCTAAAGGGTCAACACACAAGACGCGGGCCGCAACAGCGCGTCACGCCAGCAGGCAATGGCCCCGCTTCCTACTTCCGCGCACGCGAAAGCGTCAGCCTTCGAGCGCCCTTTCCTCGTTGCGCGTCGAAGGCCCGTCGGGCTCCTTCAACCTGGTCTTGGTATGCGACAGCCCATCGATATAGAGCGGAGAACGGCCCCGCGAGCGTACGGCCCAGCGCGCTGATGGCGTACTCGACCGCCACTGGAGAGGTATCAAGCACCGTTCGAGAAACCATCCCACTTCGCTCGAGCCGACGGAGCGTCTGCGTCAATGACTTCTGAGTGATCGGGTCTAATGCGTGCTTGAGCTGATTGAAGCGTGTCGGGCCCCGCGAGAGCGCCGCAATAATCTGGATCGTCCATTTGTCCCCGATCTCTTCGATCAGCACTCGATTGGGACAATCCGCTGGGAACGGCCAAATTTCCAGCTCTGGCGGGTAGATGAGTTCTGGGCGAGGAGCTTCATTTTGCACGGCGCAGTATCCGATCAGAAACCTACTAGCGGGCTAGTGCCTAATTTACACGAGCGCGGTGCCGATACTATAGCCCCGTTCCGATGACGTGACGGGAAGTGGTTGAGATGAATAGACACGGCCGCGCATCGCATCAGGCGTGTGCATTACGGTTTGAAACGAAGGCGCTGGCTGCAACATGGTCACGCCCGCACGATCTCTGGTCATCATTGACAGAGAAAAGTGTCGAGGATTTCCCTTCGAGGCCGCAGGAGCGTTCGCGTCGGTTACCGCTGCGTCGGTACCGCGCGCCGAACGACAGACATGCAGGTAGTTCATCGACTAGCTGACGTCCTTTCACTTCCGCTGGCGCACAATACGTTCGATTGTGAGCTGAATTATCCGCATTCACCAAACCAGGAGACCTCGAATGCCTAAGCTTGACATGCTTACACCGCAAAACAGCGCCATCGCCCTGATCGACTACCAGCCGGCAATGTATCAAGGCGTGCAGTCGCACGACCGCCTCGTCGTTTTCAATAATATCCAGATTTTGGCCAAGGCGGCAAAGCTGTTTAAGATTCCGACTGTAATCTCGACGGTTGCAAAGGACTCATTCTCCGGTCCGTTCATGCCGGAGGTGACGGATCTGTTTCCGAAGCACGAGATCATCGACCGAACGTCGATGAATTCATGGCTCGATCCGAACTTCCGCAAAGCCGTCGCGGCTACCGGGAAAAAGAAGTTCGTCATCGCCGGCCTATGGACTGAAGCATGTGTGATGTTCCCGAGCCTGGATATGCTCAAGGAAGGATACGAAATCTACGTTCCTGCGGACGCCTGTGGTGATCTGTCGATCGAAGCGCATAACCGCTCCATGGAGCGTCTGCTACAGGCCGGCGCCATTCCGATCACCTCGTGCCAATACGTCTTCGAACTGCAGCAGGATTGGGCCCGCGCCGAGACCTACGAGGGTGTTATGGATATCCTCCGCGCTCATACGCCTTACGGCATCCAAGTGCGCTTTTCGAAATGGGCGCTCGGAGAACACGCATCCGAGGCAGGCCCGCGGTAACTCCTGAAGTCGAGAAGATGGGAGGGCTGTCATGAAGGTCTATGTGTTGTCTTTGGCTGCAGGCCTCCTCGTTGGAGTGATTTATAATCTCCTCAACGTTCGCTCGCCGGCGCCACCTCTGGTGGCGCTGGTCGGACTTCTCGGAATCCTTGTCGGCGAGCAGATCATGCCGGTGACCAAGCTCCTCATAGGAGGCTCGAGCTTTTCCGAGGCATTCCATCTTTCGAGCTGCGATTCCCACCTTTTCGGCATGCTGCCTGGCCGACGCACGGTCGGTCCAATTGATGACCTCAAGAATCAGGGGAAGCAAGCATGAGCAATCAGGGCCCCGATCTGATCCTGCACCGTGGTTTGTTCACAACACTTGATCGCTCGAATCCCGCAGCGACTGCCATTGCCATCAAAGACGGTCTGTTCACTGCTGTGGGACAAACCGGCGACGTGATGAAGCTCGCCGGTTCCTCGACAAAGATCGTCGACCTGAAAGGGCGGCGCGTTCTGCCGGGTCTGATCGACAATCATCTCCATATCATTCGCGGAGGGCTCAACTACAATATGGAGCTGCGCTGGGATGGCATCTGGTCACTCGCCGATGCCATGGCCATGTTGAAGAAGCAGGTCGCGATCACGCCGGCTCCGCAGTGGGTGCGAGTCGTCGGCGGATTCACGGAGCATCAGTTCGCTGAGAAGCGACTGCCGACAATCGACGAGCTCAACGCGGTTGCGCCCGATACGCCGGTGTTCATTCTACATCTCTATGACCGCGCCATGCTGAACGCGGCCGCGCTGCGCGTCATTGGATACACAAAGGACACGCCCGAGCCGCCCGGCGGCGAGATCGTGCGCGATCCGAACGGCAATCCGACGGGGTTGCTGCTGGCCAAGCCGAATGCCAGCATTCTCTACGCGACATTGGCAAAGGGACCAAGGCTTCCCTTCGAATATCAGGTCAACTCGACCCGCCATTTTATGCGGGAGTTGAACCGTCTCGGCGTTACTGGAGCGATCGACGCCGGTGGCGGCTTCCAGAATTATCCGGAAGATTATGCGGTCATTCAGAAGCTGTCGGACGATGGGCAGCTCACCGTCCGCTTGGCGTACAATCTGTTCACCCAGAAGCCGAAGGGGGAGAAGCAGGACTTCCTGAACTGGACCAAGACTTCGAAGTACAAGCAGGGAACCGACTACTTTCGGCACAACGGCGCGGGGGAGATGCTGGTGTTCTCGGCCGCTGATTTCGAGGATTTCCGCCAGCCTCGTCCGGATATGCCGCCGGAAATGGAAGGTGAGCTCGAAGACGTCGTGCGCATCCTGGCTCAGAACAAATGGCCATGGCGCCTGCACGCGACCTACGACGAGACGATTTCGCGCGCACTCGACGTATTCGAGAAGGTCAATCAGGACACGCCCCTTGACGGTCTACACTGGTTCTTCGACCACGCCGAGACCATCTCCGATCAGTCAATCGACCGCATCGCCGAGCTTGGCGGCGGCATCGCCGTGCAGCACCGCATGGCCTATCAGGGGGAGTATTTCGTCGAGCGCTACGGTTTTGGCGCGGCTGAAGCGACGCCGCCGGTCAGGAAGATCATGGACAAGGGCGTCAGGATCTCCGCCGGTACGGATGCAACCAGGGTTGCCTCCTACAATCCCTGGGTCTCGCTGGCCTGGCTCGTAACCGGCATGACGGTGGGCGGTCTGCGGATATATCCGCAACGCAACTGCCTCGACCGCGAAACCGCACTGCGGATGTGGACCGAAAACGTCACCTGGTTCTCCAATGAGGAGGGGAAAAAAGGACGCATCCAGGTCGGTCAGCTCGCTGACCTGATCGTGCCCGACCGAGACTTCTTCTCCTGCGCCGACAACGAGATTGCCGACATCACAAGCGATCTCACAGTGGTCGGTGGGCGCGTCGTCTACGGGGCGGGAGAGTTCAAAGCTCTCGACGATACCGCGCCACCTCCGGCGATGCCCGACTGGTCGCCGGTGCGCAGTTTCGGAGGGTACGGCAGCTGGGCGGAACAGAACGGCAAGGCACAGGCAGTTCGCGCGAACGCGATGCGGATGTGCGGCTGCGCCACTGCTTGCGCCGTGCACGGCCATGATCATGCACGCGCTTGGGCCGGAAGGCTACCGGTTTCTGATTTCAAGAGCTTCTGGGGTGCGCTCGGATGCGCCTGCTGGGCTGTGTGAGATGTTCGCCAAATCGGATACGCCAAGATGGGTGGGGAGAGTGCTGTCTTGGCCATGGCTCGCGGCGACGGCCAGGATTGCGCTCGTCTCTGCGTTCTTGATCGGCGGAATTCAGAAAGCGCTCGATTTTCCAGGCGCCGTTGCGGAGCAGGCGAATTTCGGTCTTGAGCCGGCATGGCTTTGGGCCACCGCAGCCATTGTTGTCGAACTCGGCGGGTCCTTGCTCCTCATTCTTGGACGTTGGGTGTGGCTGGGAGCCGGAGGGCTTGGTGTGCTCACTGCGGTCGCCATGCTTACTGCGAACGATTTCTGGGCCAAGGTCGGTCACGATCGCTTCATGGCCGTTAATGCCTTTTTCGAGCACCTGGGGCTGATCGCCGGCTTGGTGCTCGTGTCTATGTTGTCCTTGCGCTCGAAATGAGCGCTCAACTCCGTGCTCGAGGTGTTCCATGACCTGCAAGCGTCAGCTGATTGAAGTGCTCCTGGTTTGCTCGCTGCTATTCCCATTGGCGGCAATCGCACGGGCTCAAGGAGCGCATCCAACGCCGGAGGTCGGCGTCGGCGCGCAATACGACACCACACACGTCTATGTGGCTCCCGAAGACGTAAACAAGTTCGTGGCGAGCTTTCTCGCAACTTTCGGCGGGCAGAGCACGAAGCAGGTTGTTGCCACGGTCACGCCGACGCCGAGCAGCACAACTAGCCAACTGCTGCAGACGCCCGTTGGCACGGTCTCGCTGTTCGGCTTCAAGACGCCGATTCCTTATCCTTTTGGCGCCGAGCGAACTGGCTACCTCGTTAGCGATCTCGATGAGGCAATCAATCTTGCCAGAGACTCCGGCGCGGATGTAATCGTTTCAGCCTTTCCGGATCCCATCGGACGCGATGCGGTAATTCAGTGGCCGGGGGGCCTGAATATGCAGCTTTATTGGCATACCGCGAAGCCCTCGTATGCGCCATTCGAGACCGTCCCGGAGAATCGCGTTTATCTCTCTCCGGAGCGGGCGGATGCCTTTGCCCGCAGCTTCCTACGTTTTTCACACGGGAAGGTTGTCTCCGACAATGCACATGCCGCGGGGATCGAGATCGGCCGAGCCAAGGACACATACCGGCGTGTCCACATTGAATCCGTGTTCGGAAAGATGGCTGTCTTCGTCACTGACGGTCACTTGCCATATCCGTATGGACGGGAAATGACCGGCTATGAGGTGAAGGATTTGCACGGAACTTTGGCCAAGGCCAAGGCCTCAGGCGCCGCCGTGCTAGTCGAGCCCTACACCGCTGACGGACGGGTCGAAGCCATGGTACAATTCCCCGGCGGATATATCGCGGAAATTCACGCGACCGTGCCGAAGTGAGGGGACGCGATGGCATTGCTGCTGGGACGATCGTTTCTGCGGAGGGCTTGGACGGCAGGCCTACTGTGTGCGGCGGCGCCGCAGATGGCGTCGGCGGATGAACAGTCCAAAGCATCAACGCCGCAGCGACCCGCTATCATGTTCAACCGCTGGCAGGAAGACTGGTCGGTGCTCGCCGATCCTCGCGTGCCGCGTGAGCCGCTTGATGAGCTCAAATACATTCCGCTATCCGGTTTCGACCCGCGCACCTATCTCTCGTTCGGTGCAAACACCCGTGAGCGCTTCGAGTCAAACAATGCCCCAAACTTCGGTACTGGTCCGAATCGCAGCCAGAATTACGTGATCAGCCGCAACGAATTCCATGCCGATCTGCGCGTCGCTGACCAACTACAGGCATTCGTGCAGTTTCAAGCCGACTACGCGCCATGGAAGACCATGTTGACCCCTGTCGATCGGAATCGGCTCGATCTGGAGCAGGCTTGGGTTGCTCTGACGGAGCAGGTCGGAGGCGGTACGCTGAAGTTAAGGGCCGGCCGTCAGCAATTTGGCTTCGATCTGCAGCGCTTTGTGGCTGTCCGCGACGGCCCCAATGTTCGTCAATCCTTTGACGCCGCCTGGGCGGATTATGAGAACGGACCCTGGCGGTTTATTACCTTTACAGCCTGCCGGTCCAGGTTCGCGACAACACAGTATTCGATGATTACAGTAGCGTCACCGCGCAGACCTTCGGAATGGCCCGGGCAGAGTATAAGTTTTCCGAGTCCCTGTTTATCGCCGGCTACTATGCCAATTTCACACAGGCGAATGCGCGGTTTGCAAATGCGTCCGGCGACGAGCGAAGAGACATTCTAGATGTTCATCTGAACGGGAACGCCAATCATTTCGATTTTGACCTTGAGGTGATGGGACAGACCGGATGGATTGGTAACGAGCCGATCAAGGCCTGGGCTGTCGGCTCACTCGCTGGGTACACTTTTGCCGATGTGAATTTTAGCCCCAGAGTGGGCATTCAACTCGACGCCGCATCCGGTGACGGCAATAGTAAAGGGAGCTTTGGGACATTCAATCCGCTATTTCCCAACGGTTACTATTTTACGCTTGCAAGTTACACCGGCTACACAAACCTCTTTCATGCCAAGCCGTCCCTGACGTTGAGTTTGAGTCCGTCAGTGAAGCTCATGTTCGCAGCTGCGGCGCAGTGGCGCCAGAACACCGCGGATGCGATCTACACCCAACCCGATATACCGGTCCCGAACACTGCCGGGCGGCCCGGCGCCTATACCGGAAGCTATGGCCAGGTTCGCCTCGATTGGACTATAGACCGGGCAACTTCCTTCGCGGTCGAGGCGGTGCACTTCGCGGTCGGCGACACTTTGCGCAAAGCCGGCGCCCACGACTCGAACTATGTTGGCGTCGAGATCAAACGGGGATGGTAGTGCAACCGGCGCCGAGCGGAAGTCCGATGATCGTGCCGTTTCTCTTGAGTCTAACCGCGGGCTATGTCGACACGGCAGGCTTTCTTGCATTGCAAGGCCTTTTCACAGCTCATGTGACCGGGAATTTCGTGACGTTTGGTGCCTCGCTTGTTCTTGGCACCTCCGGAGCCGTTGCGAAACTCCTCGCGCTCCCGATCTTCTGCGCCGTCGTGATGGCCGTCCGCCTGCTTAGCTCCGCGCTAACGCCGCGCTGGCGCTTCGTCTTCGAAGCCATGCTAGGCCTCAAGGTCCTCCTGTTGATCGTGGGCGCCGGGCTCGCGATCAAGTTCGGGCCTTTCCAGAATGGCGACAGCTTGCAGGCCGTGACTACCGGGATGGTGCTCGTCGCGGCCATGGCGATCCAGAACGCGGCGCACCGGGTCTATCTCGGAAGCGTACCTCCCTCGACCCTGATGACAGGCACGACGACGCAGATCATGATCGATCTCGCGGACATGATGTACGCACGGGACAAAGCGTCGAGTGACCAAATCAAGGCGCGGGTGGCAATGATGTCCAAAAATGTCATCATTTTCGCTCTCGGGTGCGCCGCTGCGGCTCTCTCGTACGCGCACTACAATGTTTGGTGCTTCCTAGTGCCACCGGTGTTAGGCGGACTTTCGCTGCTTGTTCGACTACGGGAGTCGACGAAGAAAGAAGAGAGAATCTGACTTTCAGTTCATTCCAGATTCGAGGTGGGAATTCGAAGCGAGAGCTGGAAGATGCGGGTCGACTCCATCAGAGATGTGTGTCGCTCCGAAGTTTTCGGAGCCAGAAAATTGGGCGCTAGTGCCAGCCGCGTGGCTGCGGCTTTGGCGGCAATGATGATCTCCGCGGTGCTTGCCCTTACGATACCCGCCAGCGCACAACCAGCGGAAGTCGTTGGAAGGGAAGACGCGCATGTCACTTCGCTGAAAACGACTAACCTGCGATATGACGAGGATTATTCCTATTTGCGAAATCCGGCAAAACGGACTGGAGCGTGGTGGGAACGATACAAGTACGTTCCGCTAAGTTTCAGTGACGATGCTTATCTCTCGCTCGGCCTTGAGCTCCGGTTCAGGGAGGAGGCATATCGCCAATATAATTGGGGCGAACTTTCGGTGAATGAGTATCAGTGGTACCGGACGTTACCATATGCGGATCTGCATCTCGGATCAAACCTGCGCCTGTTCGGGCAGGTGATTGGCGCCTGGGTCACCGACAAGGAGGCAGTTGGGGGTATCGACGCCACGGGCGCTGAACTGCTCCAGGGTTTTGCGGATATCAAGCTGCCATTGGTCAGTGGGACCGATCTTACCTTGCGGGGAGGGCGACAACTTCTGTCTTATGGCACGGAGCGATTGATCAGTTTGCGATACGGCCCGAATGTGCCTCGTTCGTTCGACACGGCGCTGGCTTCGATTCAATCAGCTCCATGGCGGGTCGACGCGCTCTATGCGCGACCGGTCCGAAACCTAGTCGGTAGCTTCAATGATCGTTTCGATCCAGACCGATCACTCTGGTCAATTTATGCAACTGGCCAATTCTCCGAGATCAGCTCCAAGCCAGGCTTTGATGTCTACTACATCGGCTACCAAAACGCCCTTGCGGAATTCAATCAAGGGCGCGGAGAGGAATTGCGGCACACTATCGGCAGCCGCTTTTTCGGTGCCTCTACGGGTTGGGACTGGAATTTCGAAGGTATGGCTCAGTTTGGCCATTTCGGTCGCGGGGATATCCGCGCCTGGTCGATTGCCTCCGATACGGGCTACACCTTCGCCGGCGTGACCTTCAGCCCGCGTTTTGGCGTGCGAGCCAACATCATCAGTGGCGACCGTAATCCAAATGACCCCGTTCTAGAGACCTTCAATCCACTACTCCCCAAGGGAAAGTATTTCGGCGAAATCGGCCTGATCGGGCCATACAACCTGATCAATGCTCATCCAACGCTCACGCTTCAGCTGGATACGCAATGGACACTCGATCTAGCGGCCGTCTTCTATTGGCGCGAAAGTCTTGGCGACGGAATCTACGGTCCTGGTGGTGACCTCTTGCGACGTTCGGACGACAGCCGTTCCCGCTACATCGGTACGCAGACCGATGTCATACTCGGGTGGCAGCCTGTCGCTTGGTTCAGCGCTGCACTGTCCTACTCCGTGTTCGTGCCCGGGCAGTTTATACGGGATACTGGCCCATCCAAGACCGCTCACTTCGTGGGCGTCGAGGCGATGCTGAAGTTCTAAATTGCGATAGCGCACGCAAAGTGAAGGTAATTTTGCGAAGGGAGCCAAAAAAATGCGCATGATCCTTAAGGCCGTGGTGGTAGCACAGCTGCTTGTCGTACCGATGCTCTCGCTCGCTGCTCCGGAGACGGAACATATGGGCGATAGTGAAATCCGCGTCGGCAACATCATGCCGTATAGCGGTCCCTTGACGGAGTTTTCAGCTATCGGAAAGACCGAATCTGCCTTTTTCGAAATGATCAATGACCGCGGAGGCATCAATGGCCGGAAGGTGAAGTTCATTTCGCGTGATGACGGTTCGAATCCAAGGACGGCCCTGAACGAGACCCGCCGGTTAGTCGACGTCGATAATGTGCTCCTGATTTTTGGCTCATTCGGAACACCGGGCAACTTGGCCGTGCGCTCCTACCTCAACGAGAACAAGATACCGCAGCTATTCGCCGCTTCCGGTAACGAAGAGTGGAATAAGCCGGCAGCCTTTTCCTGGACAATGGGCTGGCAGCCTTCGTTTCGGACGGAAGGGCGTATTTACGCGAATTTTGTGCAGGCATTTTATCCGGACCGCAAGCTCGCGGTGCTCTGGCAGAACGATCAGTTCGGGCGCGATCTGTTGATGGGTCTGCAGGAGGGCATGGCGGATTGGGCGCGCATGATCGTAGCCGACAGTACTTTCGACATGTTGGACCGATCTATCGATGGACAGATCGATTTTCTGAGAGCATCGGGAGCAGGAGTCCTACTCTTCGCGGGGTCGCCGAACACGGCTGAACTCGCTATAAGAAGGTTGGCGGATATTGATTGGCACCCGGTTGTCATCCTCACCAATGTGGCCGCGCCTGCTTTGCGCGCTCTGACGCAGGCTGGCGTGCAGAACACGGCGGGAATTGTCTCTACATCGTTCTTGAAAGATGCGGCCGATCCGGTCTGGAAAGACGATGAGGGAATCAAGCGGTTCTCAACGTTCATGGATACGTACTATACCGATGGCGACAAGCGAGATAGCAACGTTCTCTTTGGTTACGCTGCTTCCGAAACCCTGTCGCGAGTGCTCGAACAATGTGGCGATGACTTCTCGCGCGAGAACATCATGCGACAGGCCACGTCGTTGAAGGACTTTCAAAGCTCGGTCACGCTCCCCGGAATTAGAATAAGTACCGGACCAAACGACTTTCGGCCGATCAAGCAGGTGCGGCTTGTGCAGTTTGACGGCAGGATCTGGCAGCCAATTGGTGACGTGATCGATAGCGCATTTCTCGGTCCGACGAAGCACTAGATCGAGAGGTGAGGGCGGCGATCTATCGTCTGACACGGCCATGTCTCCGCGAAATTCGATCGGGTATCGATCTGCACGGGCAAGCGAGGGCGCTACCATCTTCATCATCTACATTAACGTAATCGGCGGCCGTGATGCAGTGCGGGTGTGCCGCCCCAGTTGACTGGCAGACTGCGGCGGCGCGGGACTGTTGCACCTGAATTTGAGTGGAGCGAACCTAGATGGCGACGGGACAGCAAGCAACGCAACCAGCGAACCCGCCGAGCACGTTGCCTTGGAACGCATTTCGCCACAGGTCGTTCACAGTGGTTTGGCTGGCCACCGTAGTCTCCAATGTCGGTACCTGGATGTACAATGCGGCATCTGGTTGGCTGATGACGAGCCTGGATACCGATCCGCTGAGTGTATCTCTTGTCCAAGTGGCAAGCAGCCTTCCCATGTTTCTCTTGGCGCTTCCCGCGGGCGCGCTGGCGGACATCGTCGACAAGCGTCGCTTTCTGATCCTTACGGAAATCGTGGTCACGTTGGTTGCAGCGGCGAGTGCCGTGCTCGTCTGGCTGGGCCTCATGAACCCGCCAGTCCTGCTCTTGTTTACTTTCCTCCTGGGCGCGGGCGCAGCTTTTACCGCACCGGCGTGGCAGTCGGTGGTGCCTAGCCTTGTGCCGAGGCAGGATTTGGCAGCGGCGGTGGCAAGCAACGGCGTTGGCGTCAACATCAGCCGGGCGATCGGACCTGCACTGGGCGGTGTGATCATCGGCGGAATGGGAATCGCCGCGCCGTTCTGGTTGAACGCGCTGAGCAATTTCGGCGTTATCGGAGCTCTGTGGTGGTGGCGACCGCCCATTTCCGGCGGTCATGCGCTTCCTGCGGAACGTCTGACAAGCGCCTTGGTCGTCGGACTTCGCCATGCCTGGTACAATCCGCATCTGCGGGCAACTCTGATAAGAGCTGCCAGCTTCTTCTTCTTTGCGAGCACCTATTGGGCGCTGCTTCCGCTTGTCGCGCGTAATCAGATTGCAGGGGGGCCCGCACTTTACGGCATACTACTGGGCGCTATCGGAGCGGGGGCAGTCGGCGGAGCATTCGGCCTGCCCTGGATGAAAGCGACCTTGGGACCCGATCGGCTCGTGGCACTCGGCACTGTTGGCACTGCCATCAGCCTCGTCCTTTTCGGCATCGCCCGCGAATCCGTGATCGCGCTGGTCGCCTGCCTCATCGCCGGTGTTTCTTGGATTTTGGTTTTGGCGACCCTCAACGTCTCGGCGCAAGTTTCGCTGCCTGACTGGGTACGCGGCCGCGGACTTGCCATGTTCGTAACTGTGTTTTTTGGTGCCATGGCGGCGGGCAGCGTGATCTGGGGACAGGTTGCCTCGGTAGCAGGCCTGCCGGCTGCTCACTTCATCGCGTCCGCCGGTGCCTTGATTGGAATTGTGTTGAGCTGGTCGTGGAAGCTGCAAGGTGGCGCAGAAATTGACCTCACGCCCTCCATGCATTGGCCAGTTCCGGTTCTCACGATTGACGCCGAGCCAGATCGCGGACCAGTACTGGTAACGGTCGAATACCACATCAATCCTGAACGGCGTCGGGCCTTTCTGACAGCCCTGCAGGCGCTTGGCCAGCAGCGGCGACGGGATGGCGCGTGCGCCTGGGACATCTTTGAAGACGCCGCCCAGAAGGGGCGTTTCCTGGAAACGTTCCTTGTAGCATCATGGCTTGAGCATTTGAGACAACACGAGCGCGTTACGAATGCGGATCGCGTGGTCCAAGACGTCGTTCGCCAATACGATGCTGAGGCCGAGCCGAAGGTGACCCATTTCGTTGCTGCAGGTCTTGGTTCTGAAGCCTCAGATGGATGATCCTGACCTGGCCAGCCACAACAAAAGCGTGCTTCGCTATTCCCGGTTGGATGGCGCCAAGATCCGTTATCCATATTGGCGCTCCCCAACAGCCGATAGCCAACTATACATAAAGTCTGGATTTGGCGCTTCTTGCTATCGCCGATCTTGGCCGGACCGTCACCGACTTGCGCATCGGTAGTCCGCCAACGGATGATCTCTTTGCGGGTCGGACGCTTCCGGACGCCGATTGAGCGATCCAGACGCAGTCGAATCCACGTCAGTCGAGGCGGCCGAACGTTTGGCCAGCATGGACTTCATCGTTCTCGACGAGCTGGGCTATCTGCCGTTCGCCGAATCCGGCAGAAGCTCATCGGTCGGCCTTGCGAGCGAACCTCAGTCATTGCCGCCAACAATCCGGAATCCGGCGAATGGCCGCGTGTGTCCGGCGATGCCAAGATGACGAGGCGCTGCCGCTGACCGTCTGAATCATCACTGCGAGGCTGTCGAGACCGGCAACCACAGCTGGCGTTCAAAACGGCCGCGATCATCCCGCCGGCACTCGTCTCGTCCGCGCAATCCCGGCGCCGACGCCGCTCAGTATATTTTGTGCGGGGACGTCACGTTTGCCAATAACGCACGGTGCGACGCTGACTCCGCGATTAACACTGTTCCCCGTTTGGAACCCATAAACTGCAGGTGCTTCCTGAAAACGGGAGTGCTAAGATCTGTCGCAGAGGCAACTCCCCTGCACTCGCAACTATTATGAAACGACGCGAATTCATCAGCCTTCTCGGCGGAGCGGCAGCAGGATGGCCGCTCGTGGGGGCGCGAGCCGCCAAGCAATACGGCCCGGGCGTGTCGGACACCGAGATTAAGCTTGGACAAACGATGCCGTACAGCGGGCCGGCCTCCGCGTTTGGTGCCGTAGGTCTGACCATGGCCGCTTATTTCAGTATGATCAACGAACATGGAGGCATACGAGGAAGACGCCTTAGCCTGCTGTCACTCGATGATGGCTATAGTCCGCCCAAAGCCGTGGAACAGATCCGCCGGCTGGTTGAGCAGGATCAAGTATTCTTCATCGCATCGCCCTTGGGAACGCCGTCTAACCTGGCTATTCGGAGATACCTAAACGTCAATAAAGTACCGACTGTATTTGCTGCCAGCGGACTAGCCACATTTGGTGATCGGGCCAACTATCCATGGACAATTGGTTGGCTACCCACGTTCGAAGCCGAAGCGCGAATTTACACGCAATATATTCTGCAACACGCGCCAAATGCGAGAATCGCGATCTTCTATCAGAATGACGACTTGGGAAGAGATTACGTTCGCGGAGTTCAGAAGGAGCTTGGCGAAAAGGCCAAGTCAATGCTCGTTGCGGTGCAAAGCTATGAGCTATCGGAACCAACTGTTGACTCCCAGATTGGAATACTAAAGGCAAGCGGCGCAGATATCCTGATCAATGCTTCGACGTCGAAATTCGCGGCGCAATCTATTCGGGTGGCCCACGATATCGGCTGGAAACCCCAGCAGTTTCTTTCGTATGCGTCGGCTTCGGTTGCTGGAGTGATGGTACCAGCGGGGCCGGAAAAAGCAGAGGGTCTTATCTCTTCGACTTACTTCAAGGATCCAAGTGATCCGCAGTGGGCGGGCGACACCGAGTATCGAGACTATGTGGCCTTTATGAGCAGATTCCGGTCGGGCGCCAGCACGTCGGATACCTTCAATCTCGCAGGATATCTCCTGGGCGCGTCGTTGGTGAAGCTGATTGAGCAGTGTGGTGACGACCTGACGCGGGAAAATGTAATGGAGCAGACGCTGAAGCTTGATGTTCATATTCCGATGCTGTTGCCCGGCGTAAAGCTCCATACGAGCGCCACCGATTTCTATCCCATTGAGTCACTTCAGTTGCAACGGTTCGACGGCAAATCGTCTTTTACGCTGTTTGGTGAGGTCATGAACGCCTCGCCCCAGAACTGACATCGCTGGCAAACCTGTAAGAGTTCGGCAAGGGTCGTCTCGAATGTTTTTGATCAGAGGCGACGAGGAATTAGGATCGCCGCCTCTGACTTAGCCTGTCCCGGTCGCACCGGGATTCCGGCCGATTTTCGCTCCTTCACCTCGATGCATGCTGCCAGCTGTCATACTCAGGGCCCATGCGGAGCGTCGTCAATCTCCGTGTCCCCCGATCACGACGGCTCAAGGCCAGAGGCCGCGAACAGGTGCCTGTCGATAAATCACCTTTTACTTCGAGAAAACCTCAACGCTTGGCCGCCGTCTCGAAGGCGCCGGAGGCACCTGCTGCTCGATTGCCTTCTGCATGTGTTTGGGGCAACGGTGACTCGAAAGTACCTTCGACGTGAGCAAGCGGAAGGCCAAATGATCTTGCTTTGCTCCCAGTCAGGAAAGAAAGGCCTGACTTCGGCGCGAATACTTCGGCAGCGGACCGAGCTGTCACTAGGTTTGTCAAACGCAATTCTGCAGGAGATACTTCATGAAGTTCTGCCCAGGGCGGTACGCTCATCGAAAGAGAAAGCAGTTCGCCGTCGCCACCCATGTCAAACGTGTATTTTGCGAGCCGGCCGATATCTCGTTCAATGATTGTGATTTCCTGAGCGCTGTAGCTTCCCGCAGCAGCGTCGTGCGCTCGATCACCTATCCATATCTGATGTAGCTTGACATGGGCGGCATCCGGCACGTAGCGCAGTTTACCGGCGAGCAGCAGGAATGCACACATGGATTCGCAATATGCCTGAGGTGCAATGTAGGCCTGACCTCCGCTCGCTTCTAGGCTGACCCCCACCGTCGTCCGGATGGCGAGGTCGCGCCAGCGTCGTCCCAGCGCAATCGTGTCGTTCACAGAACCGCCGCTGGAATTCAGTACGACGGTTGCACCGACCACATCGTGCTCACGTGCAAACGCCTCGAATTCATGGGGCGTGTCAGCGGTGACGATGCCATCGGCAGTGATCCATCCTCGGCAATCTGGCCGGCACGCGACCCAAGTAAATCGCATCGGCAACTTGCGTTGCTCGAAGACAGAAGCGGGAACGTCAGGAATGGCGGACGCGATCGACTGGCGAATCGAAGTCGATGCTTGTTCTGCGCTGGAGTAGTGTGTTGCCGCCGTAAGGCCAAGGAGTAGGCCAATCACCGTCGCCGAACGCACCAGCGGCTTACTTGCGAAAAAATCCCGGAGGATGTCCATTGGACGTTCGTCCCGAGCTGGGAAGGTGGTTAGACTTAGAAGAAGGATCTACTGTGACTCACAAGGCCACCGAGCTTTCGCCGAGAGCGACTGCTTTCGAGGTAACCAGCCGCGGGGCAGAATTTGGTGTGGACTGGAAAGCCTTCGCTCGGGCACCAGCAACACCATTGGACTGAATCGAATTGGTGCGCAGCGGCTCACTGGCTCGCTTTAGTATGTTGCGCAACCACTCTTGCGATGGCTCTTTGATAGTGCGCTCGTGCCACAACACACTGACCTCCACGGTGGGAGTTTTGTATGGCAGTTCGCGTACTGATAAGGCGTGCGTCGAAGCCAGTGACTTAGCAAGTGGTCTGGGTACAATGGCCGTCACATCCGTCTGTTCAAGTAGCTTGGGCAAGGCAAGGAAGTGCGGCAGCAAGATTGTTTTGCGCGGACCGTGCGGCACTGCTGAAAAGGCGTCTTCGAACGCGCCTCGGTCGTACATCTCGGATCGTCGTGTCAGTCCCCGCTCGCATACGAACCCATCAACAAGCCCTTCGTGTTGTCCGTGTAATGAAACAACTGCAACAGAGAGGCCGGAGAGCACATCAGGCGTCAGCTTGCCGAGCTTTCGCGAAGAATTCACCATCAGAACATCGTCGTAGTCAAAAAGCGAGCTCGATCGGAAGCGAGTAGGTGGCTCAGAAAAGGTGCCAATGGCGCAATCTATCTGACCTAGGTCGATCTGCTCGGCGAGATCTATCCTGCTATCCGATCGGATGACCAGATCGATTTGCGGCGCCTCATGCCTGATGAGGTCGAGCAAGTTCGGCACCATAACAGTGGCGACGAAGTCGCTTACGGCAATTGTGAAGCGCCTGCTTGAACTGGCTGGGTCGAATTTTGCGGGACCGATCGCCTTCTCCAGCGACTGCCATGCCTCACGAACCAGCGGCGCCATTTCGAGGGCGCGCGCAGTCGGTTGCATTCCGGTCGGTGTGCGAATGAACAACTCGTCCTCGAGCATTTGCCTTAGTCGAGCGAGAGCATGGCTAACAGCGGACTGGCTAAGGCAAACCCTCTGGCTGGCCCGCAGAACACTCCGTTCTTCCATGACTGCATCGAAGACGCGCAGCAAGTTAAGGTCGAGTTTGTTGATCGTTATAGTCATATGCATACCCCGAAGTTGAACATATTTCTACGTTTCACTTGACTCCGAAGGACGGGCCACAATGTAGCGCGCATGACAGCCTCCAGAACCCGGAGGTTTACGGCGCGCCTGGGCGGCTCCAGCCTTGTAGGAGAACAAGCTAAGCCGGAGCGACATTGTAGTCCGCGGCGCGCAGATACCTTCCGTGCACAAGAGGCAGACACTGGCGTGTGCGGCCGGACGCTTCTTGGCTGGCCACGAACCTTCATTTGTTCTAGATCGCTTTTCGCTTAAACTGTCGTGTGCGTGCAGACTGCTCGAGGTGGCCGTCTTTCCGCAAAGGTGCAAAAATGGAGAAGCGAGATCCCCGCGAGGGGTTCGACGCGAACTCTATTCGGTGCCCGAGTACAGCGAGGGCGTGCCGTACGATAAAGAGCCCAATGCCAAGCCCATCAATTCCTGGCGTGTCAAGGCGAGTGAATGCATCGAAAATTTTCGGCATTTGATCCCTGCGAATGCCGACTCCTGTGTCATAGATATCGATCCGGAGATCGGAACCGGAGCGCCTGCAGCCGACGAGTATGCGCCCCCCGGGTCGGGTATACTTGACTGCGTTGCTCACCAGGTTGCCTAGGGCAGCCCCTAGCAGCAGTCCGTCGCTCATGATGCTCTGGTCGCTTGGAACCATGCGAAGGCAAATGCCTTTACGAATGGCCGCCTCCTCGTTGTCGCGGCAAGCTTGCTTCAAAATTGGGTTGAGGCAGAGAAGGCTTAAGTCTACCCCTTTTGTGTGCTCTCGGATCCGCAAGGCTGTCTGCAGCTGCGCCAATTGTCCTTTCAGACGGTCAATTGCATCTTGGCCCGTTCGAAGGTGCCTTAGTTCCGAACTCGTTCGAATTCCCATCCCGAGAAGCTCGTGAGCGCTTTGAACAACTTGCAACGGCTGGCGCAGATCGTGCCCAGCAATGGCAAGCAGGACTGATTCAAAGTTTGAGCAACGGTGTGGCTGCGGCTGGACCGTCCAAATTTCCTGTTGCGGAGTGGCATCAGGGACTTTCAAGCCGGAGGTTCGTTCCTCTCGTACGATCACGTTTGTCACATCGCGCATGGCTGTTCCCTCTGCTGATAGGAATGGAAAACCTTTGTGCTTTGGACATAATCGCGCCAGTCGACTGCGATGGCGAGTTAAGCGTTCTAAGACGCTGTAAATTTTCGTCCCTCGGTAAGCCCAGCAAGCAAAGGGGCAGCAGGCTGCCGACGCGTCAGATGTCACCTAGCTTGCGCAGTATAATCAATTGAACGATGAGATCATTGCAGGTGGAGAAGTAGAAGCTAACCACCAAAGGATCGGGCAAGCCGCGCTTGTCAAAATTTCCATCGACGTTCGCGGTAACGGACAGGTTGCAATGTCGCTCTACGACATTAGTGACCGCCATGGTGAGTCGCTCGCCTATGACGTCTCTTACAGCCCACTGCCGTATAGCTGTCGCTCCCGAGTATTCGCGTAACTGATCGTTTACGAGGGCGTCGTCTGCAAATGTCGCCAACAGCCATTCGAGGTCAAAGGTGTTTACTGCCTCAACGAAGGTTGCAACTGGCGGATGCAATGCAACGGTTCCGCTTCTGTAAGACTGAGGGCTCATAATTTTAAGGTTCGTTGCTCTTCGACGCACTGCAAAATCATGCCCGATTCAGTCGGATAGGGCCCGTTGTATGGTGTAAAAAAGTGAAAATTGGCAATGATTAGCTCTGTGGGCGCAGGCAAGGAGGGGCGAGGTACCAGTCTTCGATTTTTACTCCAAGCCTTTCAAAACCACATTCGCGGACACAAGATCGGGCGTGTCGAACCCCTCCGTAAAGCGGCCATAAATGGGAGAAAGCACCTGTTTGGCTCGGAGGCGCTGCCCTTCCTTCGAGAGTAGACGCGCAAGGGTCGTCGCCGAGCGCAACTCGTACGCCAGCGCGCTCTGTTCACGAGCGACGCGGAGCGATTGATCGAGTATGTCTAGGGCAGCAGCCCTGTTTGCTGGGGTGCCGGTGGCCAAAACATTAGCCTTTAGTCGAAGTAGCTCGGCTAGTTCTAGTGCCGCTCCGGACGTGATCGCCTCATCGATCGCTGTATTGGCAACGATTAGCGCCTCGTCATATTCCCCTATGTTTTGTAGACCCTCGGAAAGAGCACCGCAAAATATTGTATAGAGAACATTGTGCTGTTCTGATTGGAGGAGTCGAATTGCTTCTCGAAGCCTTCCAACTCCGGCATGTACATCCCCGCTCGCGATCTCGAACTCCGCCTTTAGACCGATGCCAACCGCGCGAAACGGGTCAAGTGCAAATTGTGCGGCGTATTCGATCAGTCTCTCGGCCAACTCGCGTGCGCGCTCCAATGCCCCGGCTCTGAAGAAAGCCTGGGCGGTGTAGAGAGACATGCAGACGGACACAGGTCGATTTCGGACAGCTGCTTCGTCGATGGCTTCCTGTGCCGTCCTGAGGGCTCTTCTCGGATATCCCCGCAGCCACAATGCGCCTGCCAATCCGACGAGGGCCCGAATGCGATGGTCGTACCGGAAAAATCTCGGATTGAAAACGGAGAGTTCGACGGCCCTGATCATGCCAGCCTGACAATGTCGTTCTGCCTCCGCCTGGTCCCCGACGCAATGGTGAGCGATGCCCAGCATCCACTCTGCCGTGACCATCCCGGCGCTCTCGTTAGCAAGTTCTGCGACGGCCTTTGCGCGCCCTGCCACCGCTAAGGCACTGCGAAAATCGCCGGTTCTGTAGAGAAATGCGTTCAATCCGGACAAGAAGTGAAGTTGACGGTTGGCATCCTTGAATTTCTCGGCGAGCGCGAGCCCACGATCGAGAGCGGCGCGAACCCTCGTCGCTGTTGCCCTTCGTGAACATCGAAGAGTACGACAGCGCCTCTTGGAGGACCATCTCCGCCCTGCTGCCTCGATCCTCTTCGGGTAGGAGGGCGAGGGCCCTCGCACAACACTCGCCGCATTCGCTGAGCAAGGATAAGCCGATCAGCAAAGGTACTGCGGAGACCGCCAGTTTCACTCCGATAGCGGGCTCTCCTCGGTCTGACAGAGCCCAGCCAAGGGCCGCTCGAATGTTGCCGACGAGCGGCTTATAGGCAGAAAGATCATGCTCTCCTTCCGACTGTAATGTTGCGTCATGCTCGAGAAGTCGGCAGAAGCTCATGGCGTGCTTCCTGCAAACATTCTCTGTCTCGCCGCGCTCCTCAAGCTTTGTTGAAGCGTAAGAGCGTGTAATATCCAGCAATCGGTAGTATGTCGCGCCCCCAGTGGACGTCGCGGACAGCAAGGACTTCGCGAGTAGTCCCGCGAGGTCATTGACTATGCTTTCATCTTTCGTGTCGCCGTCAGCAGCCACTTCACAGGCCGCGTCGGCAGTAAATGCCCCAACAAAAACGGACAGCCTGCAGAGGATCAGCTTCTCGCGTGCCGAAAGCAATCTGTAGCTCCAATCGAGCATTGACGTAAGAGTTTGGTGCCTCGGCAGAGCGGTGCGACGCCCTTTCCAAGCTAGTCCAAAACGGTTGTCCAGAAGTCCTTCTGTTCCCCGAATTCCATGTGTTCCGACGCGACTGGCGGCGAGCTCGATCGCAAGCGCGATGCCATCCAGCCTGCGACATATCCTCGCCACGACTGCCGCGTCGGCGTCGGCCAGTTTCGCTCTATGCCCGGCTGCTGCCGCTCGGTCGATAAACAGCTGCGTGGCCGGATAACGAAGCGCTTCTTCCGCCGTTAAATCGGGCTTCTCCGGCGGACAGTCGAGCGAGCTCAAAATGTGCACATGCTCCCCTTCGGCTCGCAAAGCCTCACGGCTGGTTACAAGGATATGGACTTGTGGTGCCGCGCCTATGACTCGCTGGGCCAGTTCTGCTGCGGCCCTTACTACCGACTCGCAATTGTCGAGGACGAGAAGAGCCCGCTTGTCTTTCAGCCAACCCAGGAGCGAAGGAAATGGGTCGTGAGAATGCAACGTACAGCCGAGCGAAGATGCGACCGCCCCCGGGACGAACCTCGGATCTGTAACTGAACTGAAATCGACGAAGAAGACCGCCCCACTAAACCCTTGCATCGACGCTTGCGCGACAGTAAGTGCGACTGTCGTTTTGCCCACGCCGCCGGGCCCCACGATGCTTATGAAGCGCCACATTGTCAGTTGCGCCAGCAAAGTGCGAACCGTTTCATCACGCCCCACAGGCTGCACAACGCGTGCTGGCAGCGTATTGCTGTGCACTAAGGCGGGGGCCACGTCGGCCTGAGAAGGCGCCGTCTCCGTGTAGATGCGCTCGACCGGTGCGACAAAGGTATATCCCCTGCCGGTCACGTTCGAGATGTAGCGGCTGTTGGTGCCAGTGTCTCCGAGCGCTCTGCGAAGCGCGGCAATATGTACGCGCAGATTGGCCTCTTCCACAGTGACGCCAGGCCAAACCTGCGCCATCAAATCTCGATGGCTGACGACCTGACCAGCCCTCGCAACCAATGCGATTAGGAGATCAATCGCTCGGCTGCCGATAGCGATTGGCACGTCGCCGTGCTTCAGCTCTCTTTTGGCCATAAACAATTTGAAGGGGCCAAAGACGAGGATATCATCGTCAGATCGGTTACCCACATGGGGCATCGGCAGGTATCCTGGCCGGTCAAAAAATCTGGTGGCGGATTATATCGGCCGGTGAATGTTCCCTGCTGCAGTGCGGCCAAATGTCCGTGCAGGCGTGCCTTCAAGCGGTGGCGGGGAGGCTCGCCAGCCGGACAGTTTACGTCGTACCTCTCCAAGCATCAGCAGGGATTACGCGCTTGTGCATGATTGACAAGGTGCGAGTGCAGAACCGTCACTCGCATCGTGAGCTGGCCCAGTATAGCAATGCCGCCTCTAAAGTCATTTTTGGAGGCCGCGGTGACGAAGTATAGACTTTAATCTTCCCCAGCACCATCGGCTAGGCGTGCCGACTGATGACGGTCAGATCGCCTAGCCAACGCAGTGCAAGTCGGTATTCTGGAAATCAGCAGATGACCCGGCGTGGTTGAGTAAGGTCCAGATCAGCGGCCCGATTACAAGCAAATGGCCGGGGAGTTGCTCTACTCGGATCCAAGGTCTGCGCATCGAGAAACAGAGTAGTGACGCCCAGTTCAAGCCTTTTAGTCTCTGCAATCATCCAGGCGCATCATGCTGCGATAATTTGCAGTCTTTTACGCCAGCTGACAGGCGAAGCCGGATCCGATGGAGGTATGCTTAGCATCACTGCGTCTGAGCCCGTGTCATTTGATATGTTCGCGGGCTGGCTCGTCGGGGGCTAACGGGAAATCGAGCATACTCGACCGGCGAACTTGCATAATGGAGACGCACCATAGGCCAAGAGGAGAGGGTGAATGTCGTGTGCAGATCAACGGGCCGCCATCGTTACCGGTGCCGGCCGCGGCATCGGCGCCGCGATCGCTGAAAGGCTTGCTAGTGATGGTTTCGGTGTTGTGATCAACTATTTGGGCAGCGCCAACGAGGCCGACGCGCTTGCTGAAAAAATCGAGAGCGCCGGAGGTCGTGCAATCACGGCTAAGGCCGACGTAACTCAGCCGGGCGCAGTAGAAAGAATGTTCGAGATGGCCGATGTTGCCTTCGGCGGAGTCGACGTACTGGTGAACAATGCTGGCATCATGCGTCTGTCGACACTAGCAGAGACGGACGATACTATCTTTGAAAGTCTTGTCGCAGCGAATTTCAAGGGAACCTTCAATACTCTTCGTGAGGCGGCCCGGAGGGTGAGGAATGGCGGCCGGATCATCAGCGTTTCCTCCAGCCAAGTTGGTCTTTATCATCCAACTTATGCCGTGTACGCCGCTACCAAAGCTGCCGTGGAGACGATGACGCGCGTGCTTGCCAAAGAGCTTCGCGGCCGTGACATCAGAGTCAATGCCGTTGCTCCGGGGCCTACCGCGACCAAGCTATTTCTCAATGGAAAACCTCCGGGCCTAATCGATCAATTGGCCAAACTCGCGCCCTTGGAGCGACTCGGGCAACCGGCAGAGATAGCAGCCGTCGTCGCCTTTCTCGTCGGGCCTGATGGAAGTTGGATCAACGGGCAGGTCATACGTGCGAACGGCGGCATCGTTTGAGTGAAACCCGCGGGAAACGCCACCGGCGATGACGTCGCCCGATTGCGTTCGCTAAAGCGTTTGCCGAGCCGTCAATGCCAGGCGCGGCTCGTCCTTCACCTTTCGATTGATCTGCAATGAACAGCCGGTGGAAAAAGAAAAGCTCCCACAACAACATCGTTGAAGGTCAAATATTACCGTCTATTGGCTTCTGCTAAAGTCGGGCTACGCCAAGCCAACAGATTGGTTAGGGTGCTGGTATTCATCAGGCGGGGACCGTTCAACCCGAGCGGATGCGATCAGGACGCCCGGCCGGCTATACTCGATCATCACACGTGGGCGCAGTGATGAGCCGTGAGATCGTTGCCTCTCTAGAACTGGCGGACGAATGTGAAGCATTCCGCTTCGGACCGTATCGTCTGATTCCCTCAAAGCGGATTCTCCTTGCGGGACCAGCGCCCGTTGAGCTTGGAAGTCGTGCTTTCGACATTCTTACTTTGCTGTTGCGCCACCGAGGTGAGGTGGTCAGCCGGCGGCAGATACTTGAGCACGTGTGGCCTGGCCTTATGATCGATGAGGCGAATCTTCGTGTCCAAATGAGCGATCTTCGTCGCGCATTAGGTTCGGGAGAAGGCGCGCCCTACATAATGAATGTGCAAGGGCGAGGATATGTGTTCGTCGCGCCCGTGGAATTCGTAAGTCAATCGGAGGCGTCAGCAGCAACTAAGATCGCGCCACCGAAGGGGAGTCTGCCGAGCCGGCCCCATCACGTTGTAGGTCGCAATGACGCGCTCGTCGCTCTCTTTTCCCAGACGTTGGCCTGCCGGTTTGTAACCATTGTCGGGCCGGGCGGCATTGGGAAAACAACTCTGGCGGTTGAGCTAGGCTATCTGCTGGCAAACGAGTTCAAGAACGAGATCTGCTATGTAGATCTAGGTTCTCTAACGGCAGCCGACCTCGTGTTGCCAACTATTGCTGTTTCCTTGGGCTACACAGTGCATTCCGGTGACCTACTATCTGGGCTCGCCGCCTTTTTGGCAGAGCGGCGCATGCTGGTCATCATTGATTGCTGCGAACACGTCATTGACGTTGTGGCTGACGTTGCCGCGACGCTCTTTCAACATGTGAGGCAGCTGCATCTGATTGCGACAAGTCGGGAATCTTTGCGTGCAGACGGAGAAACGGTCTACTTCATCGAGCCGCTCAGCCTCCCCACCGAAAGCGAGCACCTGACCGCTGTCGAGGCGCTCTCTGCTGGCGCCGTCGAGCTCTTTATGAAGCGAGCGGCGACCAGCGGCTACGTGGGCGAATTGGACGATCATCACGCCAGCGCCGTGGCCGAAATCTGTCGGCGTCTCGACGGCAATCCTCTTGCACTTGAACTGGCAGGGAGCCGACTAGTCACGTATGGCTTTAAGGGCCTCTTGGAAGGACTTCGTGGACGGGGTGTTTTGAGCTGGCCCGGCCGCCGGCATGAAACCAGGCACCGCACTCTCGAAGCAACCCTTGACTGGAGCTTTCGACTGCTCTCGGACGTGGAACGCCGCGTTTTGACCCGACTA
Source organism: Bradyrhizobium dasycarpum (assembly GCF_042019905.1). Taxonomy (NCBI): domain Bacteria; kingdom Pseudomonadati; phylum Pseudomonadota; class Alphaproteobacteria; order Hyphomicrobiales; family Nitrobacteraceae; genus Bradyrhizobium; species Bradyrhizobium dasycarpum. Next base: position 4,599,898 of record NZ_CP169574.1, on the reverse strand, counting down.
TCCGTCCTGATCGGACCGTTTACGATTCAAGCCGCACAAGCACTGGCAAGCGACAGCGTGGACGACCATTGGGTGGTCGCACGCGCAGTTGAGGAACTCACGGACAAGTCTTTGATCAGGGTGCTGCAGTTAGACGATACAAACATGTATCGCATCCCGGATGTCACGCGATTCTATGCCGAAATGAAGCTGGCACAAAGTGGTGAACGTCAGGAAGTGATCAGGCGGCACGCTCGTTTCTGCGTCGATTGCCTGGCCGGACCGAATGCCGGAACGCGCCACGCCGGAGGGAAGAAAGGCCTGAAGTTCGGGCTGCATGTCGGCAACGTCCGGTCTGCGCTAGAATGGTGTTTCTCCAATATCGGGAATATTGAACTTGGCATCGATCTGGCCGCCTACGCTTCTCGCATGCTGTTGGACCTATCGATGTTAAAGGAGTGTCTCAGATGGTGCGAAATAGCGGTAGGGCATCTCAGTGACAACGAGGGAGCCTCGAAGAGAGCATTGAGGCTGCAGGAATCCCTGGCGCTCTGCTGTATGTATTCTATGGCAAACGACGAGCGCGTAGGTGACGCGATCAGTCGGGCATTGAAAATGGCCGTGGAGCTGCGTGATCGGGAATCCGAGCTACACTTGCTCGCTGGCTACAATCTTTTTCTGACCCGGCGCACGGACTACCGCGGGGCGCTACGGGCGGCGGAGCGATTTGCCCAGTTAGCCGACACATCCCAAGATCCTGTCGAGCTTTCCGCGTCGGACTGGATGCTAGGTTCGACTTATAACCTCATAGGTCATCAGCAGCTCGGAAAACAGCTACTTGAGCGAGGACTTGCTCGGGCAGAGCAACTTGAGATCGGCAAGGTCTACTATTTCGGTTTTGATAATAAAGCGAGGGGTGCGATCGGGCGCGTCTGGACGTCCTGGCTCTGTGGTATGCCAGATAAGGCGCGCGAGTTTGCGAAGCAAACGCTCGATGCGTCCGTCGCACAAGGCCATCCTGTTTCGCTCTGCATCACTTATCTCTACACGACCGTCGCTGTGCTGTGGTTGCGGGAGTTGGAATGGGCCGAGGGGCTGATCGAAACGGTGATCGAAGTCGCAAACAAACATCAGTTGAAGCCTTATAGAACGGGCGGCGTGGCGCTTAAAGGCGAGCTTTTGTTGGCGAGAGGCCGGACCGAAGCGGGCGTTTCCGTGATCAGGTCTGTGCTCGAGTCGCTTCGAGCCGAGCAACTGAACATTGTGCTTGTACCGACGCTACGAGCGTATGCCGAAGGTCTTGCTCGCATGGGTCACCAAGATGAGGCGGAGAAGGCCATTTGCGATCTTGTCCATAGTGCGGAAGCTGTCTCTCCCACGTACTTGCTGCCTGAACTACTGCGTACACAAGGCGACATCTTGGCCAACCGACCCGGCGCCAACGACGACGTTGAGGCGGTTTATCGAAAGGCGATCGCTCAAGCCCAAACGGACGGCGCGCTTGGCTGGCAATTGCGCGCCGCAAATTCACTTGCGCGCCACTGGCGGAAAACCGATCGCCTGGAGGAGGCGACCGAACTGCTAGTGCACACGTTATCCTTGTTCACGGAAGGCTTCAAAACGAGGGATCTCGTGGAGGCAAGGGAACTAATTCAATCATTCAACACGATTCGGAGTGGGATGCGTTCACTCTAGCTCCACATCATCGGCGATAGGATCGCAGCGGGTAAGTGTCCCCGCATCGAACATTGCTACATGACAGACTTGGCTTGGCGCCTTGATGCTGCCCTGGCTGCTGAAGTTGCGAGGCGGGCTTCTAATGAGTGCTCGACATGTCGTAGCCTAAGCAGAAGCGGATGATAGCAGCCGCATGCTTTGCCGGCGAGCTCCATTCTATCGAAGTGATTGCCGTTGCCTCTCTCTTGTCTTAGCACCAGCCGGGTGGTGCAGAGCGAGGACGAGTCGCCCTGCGGCAAGCTCCCGCAAGATTGGCCAGCACCTAACTGCAAGGTGGATTGTGCCTCGAGAGTCGGTGCGAGCCCGGAGAGTAGCTATTCGGCAATTGTCTCGAGCCATACTTGACGAACGCCGACACAAAGCCTGTTTGCCGGAGTCCTCAAGCAATCGAAGTCAACCCAGCAGCAGACTCCAACGGGGTATGTGACATACACCTGAAGCACATTCACCTGTAAGCTGACGTCGTTTCACTTCCGGAGGGCGCCAAATTGCACTATCCGCCGCAAACCGACGGTGACGCCGCAATGGGAAAGTGTTCGGGCCTCCCTTGGTAGTCAGACAAAGCGTCTTCAAGTGAGGTGATGTACCATGATTGGCTACCGCCCTGGCTCACGGCCGCACAACAGTTGCATTTGGCGTCGCTTTCAAAGGACTTGTGCACGATGCGAATTCGCCGCGATTTACAGCGCTGGCTTTTTGATGTTGGTCGCTTCGATCGTGATCGCATTGCCGTCTGCAATTGAGCTTGCCAGGTCCATTGGTCGGACTTTCGGGGAATGAAGCTGTGGACGTGCTCTGGGTCGAAATCGTCCCTGCGGAACTCTACTTAAAGAGTCTTGTTCAGCAACCGCGCTCGATTTGATCCGCGAAGCTGATGCAGATTGGTCAGAGATGCGCAGCCCCTATTTGCGAGGTCCAGAGAGAGCATGATGTCACTGCTCGCGCACAAAGACCATTCTCTAAAACGTCGGGCCGGACTGCATCGCGCCTAGAGTTGGACGTAACACGCCGCATGCCGCGAGATGCGCGTCTTCGTCGCTGGCTACGTCCATGAATATCGCTCATGTGCGACTGCTGACGATTTCACTTCCGCACGCGATTTGGTTGTGAGCTAATCGCGAACCGATGGAGACTGAACCCTGCAGAACTGAGGTATCTGAGATCTGAACGTGCGCATCGGCGCGCAAAGTTAAGTTCGTTCCCTATGAAGCGGGGAGCATGATCGTTCGCCGACCACTCCCATCGTGCGCCTGCTCTGCGAGCATCAAACGGATAAGGCCTACCTTACTCGTGAAGGAGGGTTCGTCGCGGCCGAGCGGGAATTGGAAGCAAATGTGCAGGCATGCCAACAGCAGATCAGGAGCGACAATGGCCACATTCACCACTAGAGATGGGACGCAGATCTACTACAATGATTGGGGCGCCGGCCAATCCATTGTGTTCAGCCATGGTTGGCCGCTGAGCGCCGATGCCTTCGAAGATCAGATGTTCTTCCTCGCGTCGCGCGGCTATCGCTGTATCGCCCATGACCGCCGCGGACACGGGAGGTCCAGCCAGCCCTGGCAGGGCAATGATCTCGATACCTATGCCGACGATCTTGCCGAGCTTGTTAGGCATTTGAAGCTCACCAGTGTGGTGCACGTCGGTCATTCGACAGGTGGCGGCGAAGTTGCGCGCTATATTGGTCGGCATGGCAATGAGCGCGTCGCTAAGGCGGTGCTGATAAGCGCCGTTCCGCCAGTTATGGTGAAAAGTGAGAAGAATCCGGGAGGAACACCGATTGATGTGTTCAATAAGCTGCGCATCGGGGTGCTGGCAGATCGATCGCAGCTCTGGAGAGATCTCAGCCTCCCGTTCTATGGCTACAACAACCCAGGCACCAAGGTCTCGGAGGGTGTGAGAGAGTCGTTCTGGTTACAGGGAATGATGGCTAGTCTGCCGGCTTCATATTTTTGCATAAAAGCGTTCTCCGAGACCGACCTCACCGAGGATTTGAAGAAGATCGAGGTCCCAACACTCCTACTGCACGGAGACGCCGATCAGATCGTGCCGATTGCGGATTCGGCTCGTCTTTCAGCGAAGATCGTCAAGAATGTTAGCTTGAAAGTCCACGAAGGCGCGCCACACGGCATGTGCACTACTCACAAGGAACAGGTCAACGCCGACTTGCTGGCATTTATCGAATCGTAAGCCCAGCGGTGAAGTTGGCGCCGTCGGTATTTCTCAGGAGATATTGTAATGCGGACCCTGCATCAACATGCCATGTCGCGACGTAGCTTCTGTCTCTGCTGCATGAGCGCGGCCACGTTTGCGGCCACAGGCGGATGGTTGACTCCCTCGCAAGCCTTTGCTGAAGCACGTAACATTGTGGATATGATCCGTGACGACGCAGCCAAATCATCGATCAAGGTACACAGGCTGCGCCACAATGTCAGCATCTTGGAAGGGTCGGGCGGCAACATCGCTGTCTTCACGGGGCCAGATGGAAAGGTTTTCGTCGATGGCGGCATCACTGCATCACGCCTGGGTATCCTGGCGGCGGCGAACGGCCTCAGCAGCGATCCAATTAGGTATCTGATCAATACTCACTGGCATTTCGACCACTCGGACGGCAATGCTTGGCTGAACGCGGAAGGAGCAGCCATTATTGCTCATGAGAACACTCAAAAGCATCTCTTGGTCGCGGAGCGGGTCGCCGATTGGAATTTCAACTTTACTCCGTCCCCGCTCGCTGCCATCCCAACAGAAGTATTTACGTCTGAAAAGTCTCTGACCCTGAACGGCTCCATACTTAAGCTGAAACATTATAGTCCCGCGCACACGGACAGCGACATATCCGTAACGATCACCGAAGCCGACATTCTCCATTGTGGAGATACGTACTGGAACGGTATCTATCCCTTCATCGACTACTCGACCGGCGGGAATATTGATGGGCTGATCAAGGCTGCCGAGGAAAACCTCGCAGCGGCAAGCGGCAAAACCATTGTAATTCCCGGCCATGGTCAGCCGGTCAGCAACAGAACTGAGCTACAGGCGTTTCGCGATATGCTCATCGCTATCCGCGAGAACGTTGCAAAGCTCAAGCAGCAGGGACGCTCCCTCGAGGAGACCACGGCAGCCAGGCCAACTGCTGCATTCGATGCCGATTGGGGTCGGTTCGTCATTACCCCCGCCTTCTTCACCCGACTGGTTTACGAGGGCGTCTGACGCTCCGCTTAACATGACGCGATGTGAGACATAGCTTCGAAAGGAACTGAAATGTCGACTTCGGGCAAATCACTGCATATCGATATCCCCGTGAAGCTGGCGCAGGTGAAAGCGGTGTTCAGTATTGGGGCGCTGGTGTTCGAAGGAGACCTGCCGGCTTCGATTTTCCACATGCAACTAATCGAAAACGACGCGTCAGATTGGAAGGCGAAAGCAGACATCGTCGCGATCTTTCACACCAACGCCGGCCATGCGACATTGCACGATGCCGCTTACAACGCTGACAGGAACATAGCGACTGGAAATCCATACAAGCAGCTCATCGCTGATTTGCAGAAACGCGGCGTGGGCATAGAACTGTGCGGCGCGACCGCGAAGGTCCACCACTGGGGAAATGCTGATCTTCTTGCTGGTATCCGAGTTAATACGGATGCAATGGCGAGGACAATCCAGCTCGTCCAAGAGGGCTTTGTCAAGATCAGCGAGTGAGGAGGCGGTGCGCTCGCAACGTCGACGGGCGGGATGGATTGACCAAGCGGCCGACACCTATGTGACACAAGGTGTCGGACCTATCGGTGGCACTTCATTTGAAGGAGGTGTGGATCCCGTGCAACAGCCGTCGGGCTTGCCTGGTCGTCGTTGCCGGCTGGCAACGAACGACCCGCCGCCCGCTCAGTATCTCCTTGCGTTTCGGCTGATCAGCACGCAAAGCCGCCGCGAGCCTCGAACACCATCAATGCCCTAATCCCCAAGATGACTCGAGCCAGCTCAGAAAGGCGATGGTTGTTCTAAAGTTGTGCGCTTGGCTCGGCGAAGGCTGTAGTGGCGGACTCCTGAACAAAGCCTAAGAGTATCGCAGCAGAGCCAAATGCAATGGTGGTTAGCACCAGGCATGCAATGACAAACGTTCGCATTTCAGCGGCTCCTGGGTTCCTTGGTACAACCTGCTACAATGGAGACGTCTCGCTATTCTCTTCTATCGGACGAAAGCCTCTGTTTCGATCTCGATGAAGGTTCGGCCAAGCGTGCCGACGGATTTATAGAAGGGCGCGGATGTTACATTCTCAAGGTCAACAAAGAAGCGGTTCAGCCATGAGCCAAGATGCTTGTTGAAAAACGTTCGATCTGCGCCAGCAGGCGCGGAAATGTCACCATCTATCAAAGCCGCCATGATCTCGCAAAGAATGCCGACATGATCCTCAGGTTCGATCCGCTCCGGTCCCTTCTCGATGCCGAGAATCCCAAGCGTTTCGCGAAGCCGTGCCAACGGGCGCCCATACAATGTGTTCGCTAAGTAATGCGATGCATAAGGCAGCAGCGCGCCATCGCTAACTCCAGCAAATAAAGAGGAATATTCGTCGGCAGTGCTTATCTCGCTTGCTCGCACAGCGGATTCCGCCAAAGCCGTATGTGCTTGACCAAGCGGACCGGTACCGCCGGGTAGACAAACAAGATCAGCTAAAAGCTGCGCGCACGGACTTTGGGTCAGCAAAGTTGCCAACAAGGCATACTCTCGGGCGCGAGCTATGTCGACGTCATCGACAGTGCGCTTCGGCGAGACGTCATGTACCATGCTCTTCAACTCCCCGACAGTGTGCGCCGCTTGGCCCAAACAATGTGTCTCAGGTAGGCAGCGCGCCGCCATGACGTGGCCGCTTCGCGGCACTATCCCCTGTCTGTCCCTGAGGTGTTTCTTTGGCGCCGACGAACGATGAGGTATCTGGGGTGCTCTCCAGAGAGAGTCTTAGAGCGTTTGTGCTTGCGCAGGAAGGATCGTCAACAGCTCCCGAGCCCTCAGAGGGAGCTTGCGACGGAGCTCCCCCAGACGCTATGTATGCAAGGACATCAACGCTGCTCTCCAGCGGCGCCATGGCTCCAAAGCCGGGAATTCCGTTCGGCTTGTTAAAATCCCATTGATTTTCGGCGATCCCGATGAAATCCCGAATTGCGGGATCGCTCGTCCAGGCCCGGCGCAGAGCTACTTGCGTCAGTTCCGGCGGTACTCCCGCTCGCAAAAATGCGGTGATGTCGCTGTCCGCAACTATCGAGTCAAGGGGCGGTAGGCTCGTCGTGTCGAAAGGCATTTCCGCGCGGTTCGGCACAACAGCCCGATCCGCTTCAGGCAACTCATCAGCGCCGTCTTCTGAAGATCTGGCAGTCTGTTTCAACCGTGCCCAGCGCAGCAACGAACTTTCCCGCTCACTCACCGGCATCTCCGTGGGTCCAATTGCGACTGATTGTGCTCTGTTGACTGCGCGCCCGTTTGACGAAAGGACGCTCGACATAATGCTCAGCGACGAACCGGCGGAGAATCTCAGCGACTTCCGATGGCATCGAAACGGCCTCGACAAGATTGCTGCCAGCATCCGTAAACGCCTCGCCTTCAGCCGGATCGACTGTAGCTGCCCGTAGTTCGTACGGCGGTTCGGAGGCGGTCGGGTGCATATTCACCCACACGCTCGGCCTGCCTGAAAGTAGATTGTCGCGATAATTGTTCGCTTCGGTGCGGTGCAATTCGATGATCGCCTCGCCTGCATAGAACAACGACTGGTCCTCGCCACCGCTGAGCCGGGTCCAGGCACTAGCCGCGGGCCTTCCTCCGAACACTAACACGGGGCGCCATAAGGTATCGGCCCAAGCGCTCCTTGCTTTGCGTCGCTCGACCACAACGCCAATCGGGATGTGTGCCAACGCGGTTGATATCATTTCTCACCCCCGCTCCGGTCCTCATCAATCAGGGACTGCTGAGTTGGATGGCGGAAGTAATCATCCGTCGTACGAACGGTAGGCGGGCCCGCACTGAACGGCTCGATCATCTCTTCAGCCAGGAATGCTACACGACAATCTCCGCACATTCTGATCGCGTCAAGCCTACGGGACGAGCCTGCGTACATCCAATGCTTGCCATCCAGCTTGGCGATTATACCGTCGATACTGCTTTTGACTCCGAACGCTTTGCTGCAGCGAATGCAGCAATACGGCTCTTCTTCTTTAAGGATCTGGGAAGGCGTCCTGGCGGTCTCGAAATTGATGCGCGGTACCAGTGTGATGACGTGCTCCGGGCAAGTGGCTTGGCACAAACCGCATTGTACGCAGGCATCCTCGACAAACCGCAATACAGGCCTTTCAGGATCGTCGCGCAAAGCACTCGTGGGGCAGGCGGAGACACAGGAGAGGCAGAGGGTGCAGCCTGTAGTATCGATTTCGACAGCGCCAACCGGGGACCCGGGAGGGAGCGGGATGATCCCGACCGGAGTGGGAGCCGAACGGTGCAACTCGCCAAGCGAAAAGCGGAGCACGTCCCGCTTCTTCCCGACTGCCCGAAAGCTCGCCGGCTGCGCTGACGGCGCGAGAGGCGGAATTGCGCGAAGAGTGTGTAGCAGGAGATCGGGATCATCCGTTTCAATGGTCGCGATCCGTTCCGGGCCGAAGCCAAGTCCAGCGAGGATTGAATCTGCAAGTATCATTGTTTGCGCCAATCCGGAGACGTCATGACGCGGTTTTGCCCGGAGCAGAAGCCGCAACGTCGATGCACCGTAGGCAAAGGCCGCCGCGATCGTCTCGAGACCAATTTGCGTTGTCTCGTTCACTGCGAACGGCAGCACGTTGGCCGGCAACCCATCACCGTAGCGCGATAGTGCCTCGACGAGCGGTGCTCCATGGGCCGCATCGTGCACGAGCAAGATGGCGCGCTCACCACCGGCTGCTCGGTAGGCCATCATCATCGCGCGCATTCGAGACACTAGCGCTTCCTCTGACGGAAGCGCGTAGGATACCGCGCCGGTGGGACAGGCAGCGGCGCATTGGCCACAGCCAGCACAAATGTTTGCGTCGATCTCTACGTGATCTCCGGAAGGCGTGATTGCCCCCGCCGGACATAGGTCGAGACATCGGGTGCAGCCAGTGCGCTGCGAACGGGAATGAGCGCATAGCTTGGGTTCGAAATTGACGTAGCGAGGCTTCTGGAAGGTTCCGGTAAGGTCGCGCGCCTTCATCACGGCTTGCAGAATCGATGCTGGGCTATCGGGATCATGGTGCAAGTAGCCATCGCGGAGACCGGACTCCCCAAACAACGGTCGCCCGCCTGTCAGATCAAGAATAATGTCGCAGGCTGAACGGGCGCTATTCCGAGATGGTCCGAATGTCAGAGTCCCGCGCGACCAGGGCGCGGCCTCCGCGAAATCGTCGACCGTTAGTTCGAACGCGCCGAAATGTCCGGTAGCACTCGTCACCTGGCCCTTTGCTATCGGAAAGACCGCACTGTACGGCGTAGTGATGGCGGCTGGTGACGAGATCAGTACCGTGACATCTAGGTGAGTTTTCAGCAGATTGCCGGCCTCGATCGCCTTCTCGTCGCAACCATAGATGAGAATGACGCCGCGACTTTCCAGTTCAACCCAAGTCGCCGCCGGCGCTGGCTCTGCCGCCGCAGCCAGCAATGCGGCCATCTTCGGGCCGGCCCGATGGGCTTCGCTGGACCACCCGGCAGTTTCCCGGATGTCCGCGAATTGTATGGGAGTCTTCCGGTCGACGTCCGCAGCGACGTCGGAGAATAGCGCTGCTTTCAGTGTGCAGCCGACCGTCAGCGGGCCGTCTTCGGAAGCGATTTGTCTGAAACGATCGATATCGGCGCCGCACAGCTGATTGGCCGCTGTCATGGGCTGAGGGCAGCCGCGGCGGATAACATCAACATCAAGCGGCATCGTGTGTTCACACGAACAAATCAGAACTTGCCTGGTGGGATCAAGTCGATTGCCTCCAGCGAGAGCAGCATCGCGAGTCGGTAATGGTGGTTTGAGCGTGTGATCCATCGCATCACTCGGCTGGTGTCGCGGCAGAATGCTGCTCTTCCTTGAGGCGTTCGGTTAACCAGCGATCATGATGCTCGCGCGCCCAATTGAGATCGACCTTCCCGGTACCCATGGCTTCAAATGCGCCCTCCATCCCTACCGTGCCGATATAGATGTGGGCCAGAATGAGAGCCACAAACAACATTGCGATGGCTGCGTGGACCACGTGGGCGATTTGCATATCGGCAATAGTGGTGCCGTAAAAGGGAAACAAGAGTACAACTCCGGACGCCGAAATAAGGAGGCCAGCGGCAACCGACAACCAGTAGACCATCTTTTCACCGGGATTGAATCGTCCGGCCGGTGCATGCTTGGACCTAATGAATCCACCACCCTGCCTGATCCATTCGACGTCGACCCGCTGCGGCAGATTGTGCCGAAAAAAGATCACCGCGATTAGGACCACGCCCGTCATGAAAGCGAAACTGACAAAGTTATGGAGGTATTTCGCAATTTGGGAGATCTCGGAAAACGTCTCAGGACCGACTATTGGCAGCAGTAGGGTCTTGCCGAAGGTGATGTTCAAGCCGGTCAAAGCAAGGACCACGAAGGAGGCCGCCGTCAACCAGTGCGAGAAACGCTCGAATGCGATGAAACGTATGATTTTCTGGCCTGAGCGCCCTGCTGAAATCCGAAGTGGTCCGATTACCAGGTAAGCTACGATCAACAGTGCCAGCGTTCCGAGGAGCATGATGGCGCCGCCCCAATGCAAAAGGACTTCATGGAAATAGTCCCAGGTTCGTCCTGCTGGCTGAATGAGGACGCTCGCCTTGACGTCCGGAATGTCGATGCGGCCCTCGACACGGGGCGCCTGCTCGAGCAGCGTGCGCTGGTTCACGACGCTGGCGTCGGGGTTTGGAGCACCGTCTGGACCGAACTTTTGTGCGAAGCTGGGCGCTCCACCGACGCCAAGCACCAATAGCGCCAAGATCAATAAGCTATTGCGGACGTGAACAAACATGATGCAAACCTGTGCCGATCGTCCTATTGAGACTTACGTAACGGCAGCCAATTTCGCTGCCTGCTCAGGGTTTGGCGTCCTCGTGATAGGCGGTCTCCCAGCCCCATGCTCCTGACCCGTATCCGCGGGTGCGGACCCGTTCTCCATATAGTTGTGCGATAATGTCTCCATCTCCAGCCAGTAGAGATTTTGTCGAGCACATCTCGGCGCACAGTGGCAATTTGCCTTCGGCAAAACGGTTCGACCCGTACTTTGCGTATTCCGCGGCGCTGCCGGGCTCCTCCAGCTCCCCCGCCACCGGCACAATAAGTGCATTTGTCCATCTTTCCGCGCGTTCCGAAATTTCCGACTTGCGGGTACTGCGGCGCGCCAAACGGACAGGCATAAAAGCAATAGCCACAGCCGATGCACAGATCCTTGTTGTGGAGAACGATGCCATCTTCAGTCGGGTAGATGCATTGGACTGGGCACACCGCCGCGCAGGGCGGGTCGGTGCAATGCATGCACGCCATCGAGACGGACCGCTCGCCGGGCTTACCATCATTGATGGTGACAACGCGGCGACGATTGATTCCCCAGGGCACTTCATTCTCGTTCTTGCAAGCTGTAACGCAGGCATTGCAGTCGATGCATCGTTCCGCGTCACACAGGAATTTCATTCGTGACATCGCGCGTTCCTTTCAAGCAGCCTTGATCTGACAGAGCGTAGCCTTCGGCTCCTGCATACCGGTAGCGGGGTCATAGCCATAGGTCGTCAGCGTGTTCACGCTCTCGCCCAGCACGATTGGGTCGCTACCGCTCGGATACTTTGCTCTTAGATCGGCGCCTTCCAACCAGCCTGCGAAATGATACGGCATCCAAGCAACGCCCTTGCCGACCCGTTCGGTCACGAGCGCTTTCATTTTGGCCCGCGAGCCGCTTTCCGGGCCGGTTACCCACACCCAGCCGCCGTCTTTGATGCCGCGTTCGGCCGCATCTGCGGTGTTTATTTCAACGAACATGTGCTGCTTCAATTCGGCAAGCCATTTGTTGGAGCGGGTTTCCTCGCCGCCTCCTTCGTATTCGACCAGCCGGCCCGAACTAAGAATTAGCGGAAACTGCATCGAGATGCCGCCATCGACGGCCGCTCTCTGTACGGAGAAGCCAATATTTGGCACGCGAAACTGCTTGGCGTCGGGCAATGTCGGATAGTCGGCGACGAGGTCCGGCCGAGGAGTGTAGATCGGTTCGCGGTGCACAGGAATTGGATCGGGAAGGTTCCAGGCAATCATGCGAGCCTTGGCGTTGCCGTAGGGCGAGCACCCGTGTTCAATAGCCACCCGCTGAATGCCACCAGAGAGGTCCGTCGACCATGACACCGCATCCGGTCTGGTGGCATTGACGCGCAGTATCGCTTGCAGTTCTTGCGGCTTGAGATCCTTGTCCCAGCCAAGCTTCTTCAACACGCCCAGCGTGAACTCCGGATAGCCATCCTTGATCTCCGAACCAGCGGAGTAGGAGCCCTCGGCAAGAAGGTTGTCGTGGTCCTCGCGCTCGACCTCTTGCCCATTCTCCAGCACCTTGCGCTTGACGATTCGCTCCACCCCGAATCTGGCTCGGAAGGTGCCACCACCCTCTTTGACGGGAAGATTGGTGTTGTAGAGGATGGGCGTTCCCGGATGCTTGAATTCCGGCGTCCCCCAACACGGCCACGGGAGACCGTAATAATCGCCTCCGACCTCAGGATCATCCTTCGGTGCTCGCATCGTGACCAAATCGAACTTGGCCTGATTCTTCATATGAGCTTTGAGCCGCTCCGGAGATTGGCCGCAATAGCCGGTCGACCAGCCGCCCCGGTTGATCTCGCGAAGGATATCCTCGGCCGACACAGATCCCTTGTCGACTTTGATGTTCTTGAACATCCGGTCAGCAAAGCCAAACTTGACGGCTAACATATACATGATGTCGTAATCGTTCTTTGACTCAAAAACCGGATCGACGATCTTCTCACCCCACTGCAATGAGCGATTCGACGCCGTCCGTGAGCCCTCCATCTCGAAGCTGGTGCACGTCGGCAGGAGATAGATGCCGTTCTTGCGCTTGGATAGCACTGACCAGGCGGTCGGATACGGATCGCATACCACCAAAAGGTCCAGCTTCTCGATCCCGCGTATCGCCTCCGGCATCCGGGTGATCGTGTTGACGCCATGGCCCATGATGAACATGGCTTGGACCGGGTTCGGTTGATCGACCTGATCTTTGGGCAACAAGGTGGCGTCGAACCAGCGCGTGCTTGGAATTCCAGGCGTTTCCATCAACGTCTTGCTTGGAAAACGAGATGACATCCATTCATAGTCGACATCCCACACCCGGCACCAATGCTGCCAAGCCTCATCAGAGAGCCCGTAGTAGAGCGGGAGCGATGTGACATCGAGGCCGAGATCCGTCGCGCCCTGCACGTTGGTATGACCGCGGAAGATGTTCGCACCGGCGCCCGGCTGACCGACATTCCCGGTGGCGAGCAGCAGAAGACAGCTTGCGCGCACGTTGGCGGTGCCGGTCGTGAACTGTGTCTGCCCCATCGCCCAGATCAAGGTTGCAGGCTTCTGCTTGGCAAACAGCTCGGCGATATGCTTGACTTGCCCCTCGGGAAGGCCGGTGACACGTTCAACCTCTTTCGGCGGCCACTTCTTCGCTTCCTGACGGATTTCGTCGACGCCGTGTACACGCTGGGCAAGAAATTCCGAGTCCTCCCAACCGTTCTGGAAGATGTGCCACAGCATGCCGTAGATTGTGGGGATGTGGGTGCCGGGCCGGACCCTTACATATTCAGTCGCATGAGCGGCTGTCCGCGTCATGCGGGGGTCTATTACGATCATGTTGGCGCGGTTGAGCTCCTTCCCCTCCAATATATGCTGCAGAGAGACGGGATGAGCCTCGGCGGGATTGCCGCCCATGACCAAAATAGTCTTTGAGTTGCGGATGTCGTTGTAACTGTTTGTCATCGCGCCATAGCCCCAGGTATTGGCTACGCCCGTGACGGTGGTAGAGTGACAGATGCGCGCCTGATGGTCCGAATTGTTCGTTCCCCAGAACGCCGCCAGCTTGCGGTTGAGATAAGCGGCTTCGTTGGTGAATTTGGCCGACCCAAGCCAGTAGACCGAATCGGGTCCCGACCGCTTTCGGATGTCGAGTAACTTGTCCCCAATTTCGCTGATTGCCGTTTGCCAGGAGATGCGGGTCCACTGACCATCCACGAGCTTGACAGGATAGCGCAAGCGGCGCTGGCTCAAGACATCATCGCGGACTGCGGCTCCCTTGCAGCAATGAGAGCCGCGGTTGATCGGGCTATCGTAATCAGGCTCTTGTCCGATCCAGACCCCGTTCGAGACCTTTGCGATCACCGAGCATCCAACGGAGCAGTGCGTGCAGATATTCTTGCGGGTCGTAGCAGGCGCGCCCGGTGCCGGAGGCGTGCCTGCCTGTGCCTTGCGGATATTCGTTAGCGGTAGCGTGCCAAGCGTGGCCAATGCTCCGACGGCTACACCTGCGCCTCTTAGAAAAGCTCGACGCTCCAACTCTGAGCGGGACAGTGACGTCTCACCGTGTTCAAGCTGTTTGCCAGAACGTCCTTCTGCTGCTTTCATCAACACAAGAGCGGCCCCTCATCGAGCAGGATAGCTGTTAACACGATAGAAGTTGCGAACCTCTGGGGAATTCGCTCGATAGCGAGCCCTGCGTTTGTCTTTGAGATTCAGGGACCTTGCTGATGCGGGTGCCGGCACCTGCGATCCGATCATTACTGAGCTAACTCCGACGATGCCGAAGCGAAGCAGATCGCGTCTGAGTAAGGTCTTCCCAGTTTTCTCATTCATTACTGTCGCTCCGTGCTCGCTGGGAGATGATAGCTGACGTGCCAGTCGACCTCACCCGGGATAAGCTGCTTTCGGCGGTGTTCTTTCGTAAATGCACGGAAACCTCGACTCTAACGGTTTGCTAGAAGCCATTGTGCTCGTCGCAACCCGGCACTCTGCTCGAGCGACAGCGCAGTGATCGACCTTAAACCGGCGACATGCGATCCGGGGTACGTCCAGAAGACACTATTCAGGTACTACTAGAGCCTTCGTCTTCCGCAGCCCATCCATCACCTCTTTCGGCAGGTTAAGATGCGCATCAACGAGCTCTGGAGGGGTCGATGCCATCCAAGTGTCCAAAGAAACATCAACGAAGTAGCGGCTCTTGAATGTTTCAAGAAAGCGAAATGGACCGGATCCTGTATTCTCGAGATAGTGACCCATTGCGGCCGGAACGTAACCGACGTCGCCCGCCGTAAGATCGAAGGTGCGGGCCTGCCCCTGGCCGGCGAATACGCCCATGCGCGCCTGACCTTCGATGACGTAGAGCCATTCGTCGCCATTAGGATGCCAGTGGAGCTCCCGCATTGCACCTGGATTCACTTCTATGAGTGCCGCGGCGGTCGTAGTGTTGATCGGAAAAAGGCGAGAATCGTTGACGCGTACCGTGCCACCCTTCGTTCGGGTGGGCTCCTGCGCCATCAGTCGCCATGTATAGCTTTTCTCTACCGGGCTTGCGCCGCGGATGCTCTCGGAGCTTAGTGGGCCCGGCAAAGGTGCCGGAAAAATATAGCGGTCACTTTCCTCAGGGGTGTGACCGAACACCGAAGCTGACACTCCGAAATTCTTACCAAGTACTTCGTTCGGTATATGCTTGAACCAGTCATTGATCATGAACGTGTTGTCTTCATCGAAATCGCCGTCATCGAATACCAAAAGAAACTCGCAGCCGTCCGGTCCGAGTCCTTGGATCGAGTGCGGCGTCCCGGAAGGAAAAACCAAAGATCACCAACACCGACGTCATCGACAAAATAGCGGCCGTCGGGATCGACTGCGGTGATCCGGGCAGTTCCATTGAGCATGTAGGCCCACTCGGAAGCTTTATGCCAATGCAGCTCGCGCACCCCGCCGGCATTCAAGCGCATGTTAACACCTGCAAGTGCGGTTGCGATGCCCAGCTCACGCCGCGTCACTTGGCGTGTCCAGCCACCGGTCTCCAGGCGCATATGAGCATCGGAGAATGAGAAGCGCAGGTTGGGCAGGGAGCCGTGATCCGTCGAAGGTGGCACAAGGATGTCAGGGTTCTGCTGATCCCGCGCCAGATTGCGCGGCCCAGGATCCGATCCGCCTCGACCCGGTCGTTGTGGCTGTGGGATCGCCCCGCCAGACTGCGCCTGTGCGAGCGCAGTTGTTGTTAGCAGGCTGCCGGCAGCGGTCGCGGCAAGCATTTGACGACGCGAGAGTGGGTCCATGAGCGGTGTTTCCAGTGGTGCGACATGAGCAACATCATCGTCGTGGACTTGGGTCCGGCATCGATGATCACGCTATCCGTGCAACCGTTCGCAAAGCGCGGAAATAGCGACCGTCAAGATGGTGTGTGGTTTCGAACTCGAGCGGAAGTGAAACCATTTCAGTCGCGAGATGCGCTTGCTGCATCCGCGCGCAGCCTCATACCAAAGGGTAATCGGCGGCCGATACGTCACACAGTGGAGTAGGCCCAACGGTACCCTAGCCCGCGGCCCGCGCGGTCACGAACTGCTCGAACCGCGCGGGCCAACGATCATGCATCCCGCGCTGCTTGCAATAAGGTCGGCAGCGGCGATTGCTGCTGCGCCAAAATCGCTGCCGCGTCTGGTCCGTCAGCCACTTCCTTGGAAAACCGGCTGATATCGCGTACGATCTCGTCTGGGGCGTTGGTCATGCGGAACTCTTCAGACATCAGCAAGGCGCCTCGGCGATACCTATCGGTATCGAGAACAGCGCGCACGGCTGCGCGCAGGGCCTCAGGTGCCGGCGTGTTTGTCTTGAGATCAATCCCGACCTCGGACCACCCCACGCGCATATTCACATCGGCCTTGTCTTCAGTCAGCCCGGCGCACACCAATGGAATGCCAAAGCTCATGGCCTGGTTGACGCTGCCATAGCCGCCGTTCGTGACGAAAACGTCCGTCCTGGGCAGGATCCACTCGAATGGTAGATAGCTGGCCAGGCGCGCATTGGCTGGGATCGGACCGGGGATAGCCTCCACTGGCCGTCCACCAGCCGTGACAACAACGAGGAGGTCTGGCTCGTCGGCCAGCGCAGCTAGGGTCGGCACGATCAGGAGGTTGAAATCGTGATTCGCGACCGTTCCTTGAGTGACGAGCACCACCTTGCGCTTACCGTCCAAGTCTGCCGCCCATGGCGGAAGCGGTGCCTGGTTTGGTATGATGGGCAGAGTGCCAATGAACTTGACGGAACTCGGTAGCGTCCGAGGTAATTCAAAACTTGGCACCGTTAGCTGCCAGTAGACGTCGGCGAGCCTCACCATCGCTTCAAATGGCGGACTTGCAAGCGAACCCAGGCCCAGACGTTCCAGACATCCATTCAAGCGGTGCGCAAGCGGTTGATGGACGATCCTGTCGTGTTCCTGAATGATTGCGGCATGTTGGGTCGGGCTGGCTGCGGGTGGCAAGCCGAGAAAGTCGGGCGCTCCGTCCTCGCGCGGCCAATGCAGTATGGAGGTGCCAAAGCACAGGACGGGCGGTCGAGTTGATCGAGGCTTAAGGAGCGTCGGCAACAGCCCGAGGAAGCAGTCGTCCCCAACGACAACGTCGGCCGGGACATCCCTTAGCACCTGCTCTAATGCTCGGTGCTGCGCAGGAATGTGGTCGACGAACAATCGTTCGAGAATGACGCGAAGCAGCTCCAACCCAGGAGGCAGCGTCTTGAATTCAGGATATTTCGAAAACGGATCGACAACGTCTTGATCTGCGCTGGCAGGAATCGGGCGGAACGTCGCTCCGATCGCCTCGACACGCTCTTGAAACGCGCGTCCAGTGAATGCAAGCACTTCGTGGCCCTCGGCCAAGAGAATTCGCGCGAGCCCAAGCATCGGATTGACATGCCCCGGCGCTGGCGTTGTGGCGATGACGATTTTCATTGATCCTGCTTCTCCCGCCGCCCAAGAGGAGCGGCTACTCGGGTATGACTGCAGCCGACCGACTGCAATGAGAGATTTCATCCGCCCCATTGCAGTACGGTGTCGGATCGCGGCGATCGCGCTACGTTCGTCATCATCATGCATGTTCACGTAGCGATCCGGAAATTTGTCCTACACACGATGGAGCATCGTTACAGGCTGTGCTCGTCATGCCTGGATCGTTGCAGGACTGCGCGAGCCGCGACTGATGGCCATGCTGCCCGCGAGCATTCGCCTTGGATCTAAAATGCACAAGCTCCCGATATTCGTGATCTGGAGACCCAACTGAACTGCAGTTCTTGAATAAGGAAGCTGCAGGAAGGTCACTCGGTCTCAAAAGGAGGTGGATCTACATTGAGAGCAATTATTTCGATCGGTCTGCGAGAAGCAGAGTTCTGGAGCATGGGAAACAGAAATGGCGCGTTTGATAGAATTTAGAAGTGTGGCACGTCTTGCAAACGGCAATGCGGATGTAATCGTTCGTGCAGGACTCGACATCTCACCGGCGGAGGTCGAAAGCGCTTTGCTCACGCATCCAATGGTGAAGGATGCGGCCGCGTTTGGTGCGCCGGATCCGGTGTTAGGGCAGCGTGTGGCAGCGGTTGTCGAGCTCGAACACGAAGGTGACGATGCCATAATCGATGAGATACTGGCGGCGGCCAGGGGGCGTCTGCCTGAACACAAACTTCCCGACTTACTGACCGCCGTTGACGCTGTGCCCCGCGACCCTTTCGGGAACATCGATCGTAAAGCCCTGGCAAGGGCTATTCTCGGAATACCGAGTCAGAGGAAGTGCGATTGACGAACGGGGCTGGAGCGGCACAAGACAATGTTCAAGTGACCGGGGCTCCATCATGTCCGAGTATCGATTTCTGCTGCACACAGATCAACACGAACTTTTGGCAAGTGCCTCCGTTGTGGTTCGAGAGTTGGAATACCGGCGAAGACTGTGGTGCCAGCCCCACCCTGCTCGGAGCGAATGATCGGCTTCTTCACTCGAGTAGGAAGGGCTCTAACGCTGTTATCCAGCACAGCGGGTGCAAGGATCGATGCGATCGATCGTCGATACTTATCGATGGTGCATCCGAAGCCGTCGGGTTGAATTCCATCGCCTCGTTCAAGCGCCCTGCCGATTCCGAAGATCGCGAGTGCAAAGGGCGCCGAACTCCCTAAATACCGCTAGTGACTCCCATCTTCGCTTCGTAGCAGCTCGGTTCCAAATTGGGCGGCTTTCCACGGTAGAATGCATGAACGTTGTCAGACTGACCGGAGCTGCCATAGTTCGGTGCTTGGTACCTTCTGACAAATGCGATGCTGGCGTCAGGATGCTACTCGTTGTCTCTGAGAGATTTGACGCACGATCAGCACTGTCAAGAGGGCGGCCGCACCGAAGAGCGCTGCGAGCCGGCCGAGGTACACAACGGCTCCGTCAGCGACAACCATCGCCCCAACTGCTGCTCCTGTAGCGCTGCCCAAATAGATCGCCGATGAGTTTAGTGACAGACTGACGGATGCCAACGTCGGCGCGAGAGCCACTAGCCTAGCTTGTTGTGCGGTCATCGTCGCCCAGCTGGTCGCCCCCCAAACAAGCACGGCGGGCAGAAGTACGAAGATGGCTTTACTCGACGGGAGCCCAGGAGCGAGCGAGAGTACGGCGTAGGCGAACAGTGTCAGGCTGCATCCAATCAAAACTGTAAAGCCTGCCCCCCACCTGTCAGTGCTGGCGCCGCCAAGCCATGCCCCAATCGCACTGGCAACTCCGAATGCCAAGAATACCGTGATAAGGCCGGCAGCGCCAATACCCGCGACCGCTACCAGAAAGACGCTAAGATAGGTGTACATCGTAAAGGTGCTCGCCACCGTCAAGACGCTCGTCACTAACACCGCCAGCATATCGGGACGCTTGGCGAGCGCGAAGCGTTCAGCGAGCGTCGAGATGATGCCCGGCTGCTGGCGCGGCATTCGGGTTAAGATCCCGACCAGGGAAACGACTGCCAGCCCGGCAACGCTTGCGAAGGTGGCGCGCCACCCAAACCTTGCTCCGATCAGCACGCCCAGCGGGACGCCAGCGATGATTGCCAGGGTGAGTCCATTTGTGACGACAGAGAGCGCGCGTCCCCGTCGCTCGCTGCCTCCAACGGCAGCGGCATATCCGCTGGCGGCAGGCATGAAGCCAGCTGCTGAGAATGCCAGTAGTAGGCGAGCCAACAGTAGTCCGGTGTAGTTCGGTGTCACTGCGGCGAACACATTGGCCAGGCCAAAACATAGCATCGCAGCGACGAGAAGGCTTCGTCGCTCGATCGAGGCGGTCAGCACTGCAATGACCGGAGCGCCCAGTGCGTAAGCGCACGAGAACACCGTGACGAGATGTCCTGCAGCCGGGAGACCGACGTTCAAGTCCCGTGCGAGATCGGGCAGCAAGCCCGCGATCATGAAGCCCTCAGTGCCGATGGAAAAGGCGCCGAGCGTTAGCCAAAGAAGTTTACTGTGAGACACTTAGATGTCCCTTGAAGGGATTTTGTTGAGAGGCTGCCGAAAGCCGAAGAGATTGAGATGAAGCGTCCTGGAGCCGCAGGTCGTGGCCAAACATATTGTTCGCGGGCAGCGGCTCCGCAATCTTTTCACTCATTCTTTTGAGGCGAAGCGGCCCGCCCCCGCCCAGTACGAACCTGAAGCGCCTAGCTCGGCCAAGGCGCACCATGAATCCGCGTACACGCGTTTGGCTTGCGAAATGAAGGCTCGTGATACTCGATGTAATCGAAATTTACCGTTCCAAACGTCGTCTGAGGCTTCTTCAGTGCCGAGCACGTCTGAACCTTCACAAACTCGTTCTTGAAATCGCCGCGCGGCAAAGCGGTTATGACTTTTTCGCGTTGCTCTGGGGTGTACTCGTCGTATCCAATCCCGACGACGTCCACCAAGACCCCGGCATTGGTGAGAGCGATTTCTGGTCGCATGAATTGCGGGATACCTGGAGTGGTGTGCAAAGCGATAGCTTCCCAGACCAGATTTACTTGTGGGTCAGGTATGCCATGGCTCCTAAGGAAATCACGAGCCGCGTCTGCACCATCGACTTCAAATCGATTCGTCTGAGTATGATACGGGTCGACTAGTCCAAGGTCGTGAAAGAGGGCCGCAACGTAGAGCAGTTCGGCGTCAAACTTCACTTTCTGGCGCACTCCTTTCATTGCCCCAAACACAAACACTCGCACCGAGTGATTGAACAACATTTCACCCTCGTGCTGCTTCACCAGTTCGGCGGCCTCGCGTGCGATCTTGCTATCGGGGATCTTGATCCCGGAAATCTCGTCGGCCATGCCGCACACCTCTTAGCTTTTCGTTGGTACATGGATCACTTGCCCGGAAGCCGTCCGTCTGATCAGGCCGGAGCTCTCCCGTCGATGTAGATAGACTGTCTCCGACTGCTTTGAAGGTCCGACTCGTGTGAAGATCTTGCAAGTGGATATTCGATTTGATGCATTTGGAATGAGGTGGCTGAAGCTAACGTGCTTGCTATCCGCCGCCGGTTGCCTGAAAGGCAGTCTAGACGCGCCGCCATTTGCGGCGGTCCTTATCCCGTACGAATCTTTTACGATGTGCTATCCAGCATCACAAACGCGCTCCGTTGATCGCTGAAGAATTTCGTGTAACCATTGATGGGAAGGGTCTTCCTCAAGACGTTCATGCCAGAGCAGCCGAACTTCGAGCGAATTTGTCGCGTAGGGTAACTCGTGGATTGCAACTGCATACGTCCGCTCGAAGACGGTCGCCAGCGGACGGGGCACGATCGCTGCGAGATCGCTGCCTTCGATCAGGGCCGGCAACGCGAGAAAATGTGGCAGAGTAATCGCCATTCGCGGCAGCTGGTCGCTCCCGCCGAACATCTTCTCAAGCGCTGCACGATCGTACATTTCGGATCGCCGAGCCAAGCCGCGCTCGGAAATAAATCCTTCAACTGCGCCGTCTTGCTCTCCGCCAAACGAGACCACAACGAGTGACAGCTGTTCGAGTGTGGTTTTATCGATGTGTCCGAGCTTGTTGCTTCCGCCAATAATCAGAACGTCGTCGTATTTGAACAGCGGCGCGGTCCGAAAACGGCTCGGGGGAGAAGAGAACACGCCTATTGCGACATCTATGCGACCGAGATCGAGTTGCTCGGCGAGGTCAATTCGCGTCACCGGCTTGATCACAAGATCAATCGAGGGCGCCTCACGATGAAGCAGCTTCACGAGAGGAGGGCCCAGCACGTGAGTGGTGAAGTCGTTGGCGGCGAGAGTGAACAGCTTAGTTGATACGGCTGGATTGAACGTGGGTAACTCGATAGCCGCCTCAAGGGTGCGTAGTGCCTCGCGCACCTGAGATGCCATAGCCAGTGCGCGGGAAGTTGGCTGCATTCCGGTAGCCGTTCTCACAAATAGGTCATCGTCCAGCATTTCTCGCAGTCTTGCCAATGAATGGCTTACGGCGGATTGGCTCAGCGCGAGCTTCTGACTTGCACGCAGAACGCTTCGTTCCTGCATGACAGCATCGAATACCTTCAAAAGGTTCAGGTCCAAAGTATTAAACGATAGCGCCACGGCTGCATTTCCTGGCATGGGCGAGGCATCCGCGTTGCCCTGAGCGGATTTAGTTAATCCCAACTGCACCCAAACACAATCGAACCCATAGTCGGCGCTCACCTCCGTGAGCTAGGTTCAGCTTAGAATAGGACGCGGCCGTCGTGCACGAGTCTCGTGAGCTGCGAGACCACGGGCCCAGACCACGCTTTTCAAACCTTTTTGGCATCGGCGAGCCCAATCATAAAATCAGGAAGTAGGATGACCCCTCGGAGCTGTGGCCGACGCTTTGAGTCTCGATTTCGCCCGGCCCCGGCCAAAGCGTACTTATGGTACTGCTTCCTCGCACTCCAGCTCCGTTGCGTTGTTGCGTGGCCGCGAAGGGAGCTGCTCTATTCGCGCGAATCCACCCGAAGCACAATTTTACCTCTTGGGTGCGAAATGTGGCCATCGAGCATCATGTGCGCCTTCCACGCATCTGAGAGCGGAAGCACCGTGCCCACTTCCGGCTTTAAGTCACCGCGGTCGATGAACTCGGCAATTCGGTTCAACCTCTCAGTCGTTACGCCCACGAGAAAGAATTCCGCGGCCACATTACGATCCGCAGCCAATCGTTGGTTTGGCTGAGATACTGTGGAGATCAGTTTTCCGCCTTCGCGGATGACCTCGAAGGAACGTACTTGCGTTTCCCCGCCGACGAGGTCAACGACTGCATCGATTTCCCGGACTTCGTCTTCGAAGCGCTGCCTTCGATAGTCAATGACCTGAGCCGCACCAAGACCGCGGAGGTATTCGGTATCGCCGCTTGCCGCTGTTGCGATGACACGGATTTCCGCTCGGTGAGCCAACTGCACCGCGTAGCTGCCGACGCTTCCCGCGGCTCCATGAATAAGCACCGTCTGGCCAGATTCCAATCGCGCATAATCGAAAAGAGCCTGCCAAGCAGTCACCGCAACGACGGGGACCGATGCTGCTTGAATCGGCGAAAGCGACGTCGGCCGTTTAGCTAACATCGAAGCGGATGCGACCGCGTACTCAGCATAAGCACCTAGAAACTGCGTGTTGGTTACGCCGAACACCTCGTCACCGACGGCCAGGTTGACGGGCCCTGAGCCCAGCTCAAGCACTTCTCCAGCTAGGTCAGACCCCAACGTCAGCGGGAGAGGTTGGGGCAAAGCACTGCGACCGGATCGTATCCATGAGTCCCAAGGCCCTACACCTGCTGCATGCACCTTCAAGAGTACATCACCGGAGCCAGGATTCGGTCGGGGAACGGTTTCGAAAGTCATATTTTCCGGCGAGCCGAAGGCGTGCACGCGCCACGCTTTCATCTCCATCGGCGGCGTACGACGCGTGGCGCTGTTATCTACCATTTGTAACTCCAATTCTTGTAAGTCGGTCATCTTCCAATCGGATGCGGCGCGCCGGCTGAAGGCACTAATGGGGGCATCTAGTAGGACGTTATCCACCAGGCGGCCAGTCGGTAAGAGGAAAGCATGTCCTACCAGTCGGCAGAAAGCGCATGAAGTGAAACGGCTGCAACTGCAAAGTTCATTTCGTTCACGCCGGCTTGCAACCTCGAGCCGTATCCTGGGTATAGCAATCCCCAAGACCTTGCTTGATACCGTTCGTGCAAGGCCGGTCAGGCCAAGCGCTGCCGCCCGTCTATGCCGAGTCCGCCTCGTGAGCTGAAATGAGGGGCCGGATCACAGTCGCGCTCAGATGATGGATCCAGAAGGTCCGTCGCAGCAATACGATTGAGATCGTTCAGTTGGTCCTCTGCAGGCGCGGCGAAGTTGAGGCTGGCCACAAGTCGCAACAAATTGTCATAGGCGCGATCGGCAATCGATATTGGAACCGGTTCTTCATCGAAGGCCTCGATGTAGCGTGCTGTCGGCAGGCTTAGCAGCGTATACAAGGCTTTGTGGTTCGGCTCATCAACAGCGAGTGTTGTCAGCTTCTGGCGGAAGAGCTGAAATGTTTGCAATCCGTGGTGCTGTCCCGAAAGCCAATGATATAGGTCATTCATCCGACGCTTCTCCGGCTTATGTGGAAGAAGCCGCCAGTGTCTAAAGCACGCATGCGTGAAAGTTAAATGGCAATTGCGCAGCCACGCCATGAACAGAGATCAGGTCACGAAGTCGGAAGATCCGGTCTGATGGGCGAGCGCGACGCAGTACGGGTCTCAGCAGCTATCTAACCTGCGTCTGGCTCATTCTACTGCTGAGAGACTTTCACTTCCATAGACGCACATACCGGCTAATGAAGAACCTGAAGTCTTCTTTTGGTCGGGTTCGGGGAACGCAAGCCCAGAACTACAATGATGTGACTGTAGCCCCAAACGGGTGAGCCTTCGTTCGTATTGCGCCATGCTGAAAGCCGAGACAATCGATAGATGGCGCATTCATCACAGGAGTACGGAATGCTATCATCTCGATCGATTGCAGTGCGCTTTGCCAAAGCCGCCGCCATCACCGTATGTGTCTCGGCTCCCGCAAAGGCGTCTACGAAAGATCAGGCAGATAATGCGGTACCCGTTACATGTTGCCTGCCCCAGAGGGCGGCCGAAGTGACCGGCTCGATCGTCAAGATCGCAACCTTGCAGTCATCCAAAATGCCACTTTCGGGACCGGCGGTCAACGCAACGGTCAGAGCTGCGATGTCCGATAGCCCGTCTGAGAGCGTAAAGCCGATCTTCCGTCGCCAGATCCCTAACTTGCCTGACAGAGAATTGATCGCAGTGCTCGTGAATTACCCGCCTGCTGCAAGGTCTCGGTCTCATCACCATGCAAGCTCCGCCTTCATCTATGCTTACGTACTCTCCGGTGAGATCCGAAGCGCTGTCGGTGGCGAGCCCGCTCGAATTTACCGGGCTGGCGAGAGTTTCTATGAAGAGCCGGGAGCGCACCATTTGGTGAGCGAAAACGCAAGCGATTCCGAGCCCGCCAGCCTTTTGGCCGTGTTTGTCGTCAGGGCCGGCGACCAACCTCTCACCGCGCCTGACGCTGAGAGTGGCAAGTAGGGACACTCGAGCAGCGGGCGTATCAGTCATCCGCATCATCGGCGCACGGGGCAGCTCTTCGTGGCAAAAATGCGGAATGAGGTTTCAATTGAAATCAGAATCTGGAGCAGAGTAGCGAGCTCGTAGCGATACAGGTTTATCATCAATCCTAGGTACGGCGCGGACCGTCCGCGTAGACAAGTAGGATTCGGTGCTATGACAATGCACGCCAAGATGGCGCGGGACAATGTAGGGGATGACGTCGGGTGCTCCAACGGTACATTGCCGTCGAACTTGATAACGGAACTGAGAGCGTACTGGACAAGCGAAGTCGTAGTAAGAAATGCGACGCGATCGTTGGCTCGCCTGGATGACTGCACACTACGCAATCTCGGGGTTCAGCATCGTGAGATGATCGAATTCACTGTGCGATACTGCCTCCAATGCTAGTAGATGTGTCCTCTGTCAAATGCCTGGGCGGCCCGACCATCCTCCGCTGCAAGACAGGGAAAAGCGGGCCGCTCTATTTCCGAGGCAGGCGCCGCGTCGCACAAAAATCGTTGATGGTTAGCTCACCCAACGTCTGTTTATCCACTCATACCTAAGGCCGAAAGATATGATTCCCGATATCTTAAGGAGAATAGAGGCGTACAAGCGCGAAGAGATTGAGCAAGCCAAGCGCGCGCATCCATTGGCAGAGATGCTGGCGCGTGCAACATCTGCATTACCCGTCAGAGGCTTTGTCTCGGCCATTCGTATAAAGCATGCGGCGCGGGAACATGCGTTGATTGCGGAGATCAAGAAGGCGTCTCCGTCCAAAGGTCTCATCCGAGAGGAGTTTGATCCGTTCGCTTTAGCTCAAGCCTACGAAGCAGGTGGTGCCGCTTGCGTCTCCGTCTTGACCGACAGGCCGTCCTTTGAGGGCGAGCTGGAATTCATGGCCTTGGCTCGCGCGGCGACCCCTCTGCCGGTACTTCGCAAGGACTTCATGTTTGATGTCTATCAAGTGGTGGAGGCGCGCGCCCATGGTGCGGACTGCGTTTTGCTGATAATGGCCGCCCTTGACGATGGCGCCGCAAGCGAGCTCGAAGCGGCGGCCTTCCAGCTGGGCATGGATGTGCTAATCGAAATACACGAACGCGCCGAGCTCGACAGGGCCTTGCGCCTAAAATCACCGATGATCGGGATTAATCACCGAAACCTTCGCACGTTCGAAACGTCGCTCGCGATCAGCGAGGAGTTGGCCCCGCACGTCCCTAAGGATCGGCTGATCGTCGGCGAAAGCGGGATTTCCACCGCAGATGATATCGCCCGTCTTGCGCGGATAGGCATATCAACCTTCCTGGTCGGAGAAAGTCTGATGCGCCAAACCAATGTAGCCGAAGCAACGCGAGCTTTGCTGAGCCCGTCGGGCGATTGATCTGCCACTGGAAGGGGGTGTTCGGCTGGCGAGATCGTTGCAGGCGACCTGAGCGGGCGGGGCCTTTCAGCCGCTCTCATCGTAGGCAGATATCCAGACGGGCCGGACGGTAGGAGCAACGATCGGTCCGACCAAGGTGCGACCGACTGACAGGGACGAGCTCTTCGTGAAATCCATTGCAACAACATGACGCTCGCAGGCAGACGCTGACATGCATGGTCGTCGAAGACGACGTGACGATGCGGCAACTGGTCACGAACTATCTGGAAGAGAATGGCATCCGCACAACCTCGGCGTCGCAACGAGAGGAAGTGCTCGGAAGCCTTGCGCGGCACGGGCCGGACATCGTCGTTCTCGATCTTCGCCTTGGATACGAGGATGGTCTAGACCTGTTGCGCGAGATCCGAGCGCAATCCGATGTGCCAGTCATCATTGTGACTGGTCATCGGCGGGACGAGATCGACCGAGTGGTGGGGCTGGAACTGGGAGCCGACGACTATCTAACAAAGCCGTTTGGCTTGCGAGAACT
Source organism: Bradyrhizobium dasycarpum (assembly GCF_042019905.1). NCBI lineage: Bacteria > Pseudomonadati > Pseudomonadota > Alphaproteobacteria > Hyphomicrobiales > Nitrobacteraceae > Bradyrhizobium > Bradyrhizobium dasycarpum. The sequence continues at coordinate 4,572,641 of NZ_CP169574.1, read as the reverse complement.
CCTCGCGCGAATCAGAGCAGTTCTCAGGCGCCGAGACGCAGTCCCGGCTAAACGGGATGAGAAGGGCCTTTGGCGCTTTGGCACCTGGCAGCTTGATAGGCGAACTCGACGTCTGGCCAGCTCTTGCGGCGAACACACTCCACTCTCGAAGAGCGAGTACGCGCTGCTAACAGCGTTCCTTGATGCGCCGCAGAGGCCGCTCTCTCGCGAATATCTTCTGCAGGCAACCCGCGTCCACGAGGATATTTACGACCGGAGTATCGATGTGCAGGTGCTTCGACTGCGCCGCAAGCTTGAAGCCGACCCTAGCGCGCCCGCCATAATCCGTACCGAGCGGGGTGTTGGGTATGTCTTTGCTTTGGCTGTGGAGCGGCTCTAGCTGGAGTGGAAGTGAATAGGCCGCGAAAGACTGAGTTCTGCGACGGGACCTGTTGCCGATGTAGCCGTCTTTTGACGCGCGGTAATCCTTGGAAAACACAGGGCTCGCAGAGACTGTATATCCGGATACTAGGAGAGAGATATGCGGGCAGATTTTAGGTTTGTTGGTCGCTCGGCAGTAGAGGGCTTGCGGAAACTGACGAAGGCCAATTCGACCATGTCAATGCTGCCACATCGTCGATCACGATTAAAAGTATTGTCAAGCTGGAGTATGGAGGCGGGTCGAGCCCAGTTATCGGTACAATTTTTATATTTTGCTTGTCGGTGTGGGTGCTTCGCTGCGGGGCCTCGTCCCTACCTGTTACTCGCAATCTGCTTGTCCGCCGTGGCCAATATCGTTTTTGCTTCCGCCGAGCACATCTATGCGAGACTCGTCTCGAGGAAATGGGTGCCTCGAGAAGGCAGAGCGGTCCCCCACCCAAAGCGTTGGGGCACGTGAAAATGATGATTTGGCGCAATCCGCAGATGCTCTTGATCCCCGTGATTGCGGTCGCGGCGCTATCAGCTTTGCTGGTCCACCTTGAGATCGCTCAGACACCGCGAAGCGGGGCTTCGTTTTCTCCGGAGATATGGCGGGACACTGGTCCAATCACGCCCATTCCACTGCCTCCCCAAGTTGACGCGCGCAAATTGGCCTTGGGCGAGAGACTGTTTGGCGATGCCCGACTGTCCGCCGACGAACGGCTTTCCTGCGCCAGCTGCCATGATCTTACGAAGAATGGAGCTTACCCCGATCAGAGGCAGTTGGAAGGATCCAAGCATCTCGACACACCGACTGTGTTCAACGCCGCATTGAGCTATCGCCTTACATGGGAGGGAAATACACGCACTCTTTCCGAGCAGGCCGCGGCGTCGATAGCTGACGCCTCGGGCATGCACAGCACTATCGAAGAAGCCGTTTCGAAACTGAGAGCAGATAGGGCCCTGAGCGAAGCATTCCGCGCGGCATATGGAGGCTCCATCAATAGCGAGAGTGTTCTTGATGCGCTTGCGACGTTTGAGGGGTCGCTGCTTACGCCTGGCAGCCGCTTCGACCGATGGCTTCAGGGCGACGCATCAGCTCTCACCCCAGACGAAATCCAGGGCTATAGTACGTTCAACGAGCTTGGCTGCAGTTCGTGCCATCAAGGGGTCAACGTCGGAGCCAATTTAGTTACGCGCCAGGGGATCTTCGTACCCCTCGTGTTATCTGGGCCCAGGCAGGTTCGTGTCCCTAGTCTGCGCAATGTGGAAGTAACCGCTCCGTATTTTCATGATGGCAGCGCACCGACCCTCGAGGATGCCGTCCAACGAATGGCCGCCGCCCAACTCGACCGCATATTGACCGACGATCAGGTTGGCTCAGTCGTAGCGTTCCTGAAGACCTTGACAGGGAACTTCAGGGGCAGGCCAGTCGCGAGCAGCGCGCCATGAGCGTCGCTCGCTCGGTAACTATCGTTGTCGGCCTTCTACTGCTGCTCACCTGGCTATCGTGGCGTGCAATCAACCCTCACGCGGAGCAATTCGATCGGGCGCTGGACGAACTCGATCACCTCGGACTCGTTCAGGATACCCTATACCGGGATCTTCTTGCGACGCGCATCGGTCTATTGCGAAACTACGACCCGCTTGTGAACGAGATGAATGCATTACGTCATTCAGTCGCTCACCTGCAGGAAATCGGGTCATTCGATGGGCAGATCGGGACCGCGATAAGTCATTTAAGCACGTCGATTGATCGGGAGGAGCAACTCGTGGAATCGTTCAAGCGCGAGAACGCGGTCCTTCGTAACTCGCTGTCATTCTTTGCCCGGTTTGCGAACCGTTCAGAGTCGCGCGAGCTGGATGTTGCGGTCGGCGCTGCTGCGACAGCAATTCTTCACCTCTCTCTGGACACATCGTCTGACGCAATTGCCCAAGCGGCGATGCGGCTCGAGGATCTCAAGCGCCAAGCGGAACGAACCGGGCAATCTGTTGCAGTTCAGCCGCTACTGGCGCATGGAAGTCTACTGCACAGGCTCCTACCCTCGGTGGACACCTCGTTGAAGGAGGCGATGGTATTGGCCCAAAAGGCTGACCTGAACACTCTTCGCCGGCTCATCCAGCTGCGCCAACTCTCTTCCAGGAATAGGGCGCGATCTTACAGAGCCCTGCTATATATCACGTCATTGGTGTTGCTGGGCTTCCTTGTTCAGCTCGGAGTGCGTTTGAAAACCCTTGTGGACGACCTCCATAGGCGAGTCACCTTGAGCACCTCCTCGCCGACGTTTCGATGCAGTTTGTAAACGCGGAGCCAGACGGCATCGACACACAGATCCAACACGCCATAGCGGAATTCGCACGTCATGTCGGCTGTCATCGGGCTTACCTCGTGGTGCCGGGAACTAGGGCGAATCCATACCTCTGGCAACGGACGGAAGCGCCTTTTCCACCTGGCTGGCCGGAAGCGGCTCCGGAAATCGCAATGCAAATGCGAGACGGTGAAGACTGTGCGATCAGCGTCCGGCAAGTGAGCCGTCTGCCTGCAGGGCGCAGCAAGTCTCTTCTGGAGGCACTCGGCATCAGTGGATGGACGTGCACGACCGGCATTGATCGCGACGGGAGACTGATCGCGTTAGGCCTTGAGGTACTTTCTCAAGAAGGCTCGCTTCCCAAATCCGGAGAACTCGTCTTACTGCGGATGTTGCTGGACATATTTATCCATGCGATCGACCGCAGGTCTGTTGAGGAGGAGCGTGTCCGTCTTCACAGGCGCGTGCAGCATGCGAGTCGAATGGAAAAGATCGGAACCTTTACGAGCGGTATCGCCCATAACTTCAACAATATTCTTGGAGGCATTTTGGGACATGCCGAGATGATGGAAGAGCTAGTTGGGGGCCAGGCGGATAAGGCGCGTCATCTCAGTGGCATGCGGAAAAGCGCGGAACGCGGGCGCGATCTGATCAGCCAAATTTTGGTGTTCGGTCGATGCCGCGAGATCCGCCGGGTGCCTGTCAGCATTGTTGATCTGATCGAGGAGACGATCTCGCTTTTACAACTGTCGTTAGCCACAGGAGTGGAATTGAAGATGACGTCGAGTGCTGGCGATGCGATTGTCGATGGAGAGGCTGCTCAGTTGCAGCAGGTCCTCATGAACCTCTGCCGGAACGCTGCGAGCGCAATGGCAGGCACGGGCCCTATTCAAGTCGATGTCGAACTTCGCCAAATTGCGAGCGCGAGTTCCCTCAGCCACGATGAGATCGAGCCCGGCGATTATGTCAGGATTTCCGTGGTTGACGCGGGAGTTGGGATGGATGGGACCGTACTCGATCGCCTATTTGAACCTTTCTTCACCACGAAGCTAGATGGCAATGGGCTCGGGCTTGCCACAGTACGCGAGATCGTCCGCGAACACGGTGGTGGGATCAATGTTGAGAGCCTCCCGGGTGAGGGAAGCAGGTTTGAGGTTTGGTTGCCTGCCAGCGTCTCCACTGCGCCGGCCGGTCCGTCAGCTAAAGAGCGGGTGAAGGCTCACATCCCCGGCCAAGGGGAGGTCGTCATGGTCATAGGGCCTGACAAGGATCGGTTGCTTGGAGAAGAGGAGAAGCTTGCCGCATTGGGCTACGAAGCGGTAGGGTTTTTGACGGCAGAGGCGGCAATACAGGCATGCCAGGCATGCCCGGATCGCTTCGACTTCGTGGTGGTGGGGCAACTTGGCTCTTTGGATTACTCCCTTGAAGTCGCCAACGACCTCCACGAGGCGCTCCCTGCCACACCGATTATTGTTGCAGCGAGGTCTTCATCCGACATAGACGCCGACAAATTGTTGGCTGCCGGTATCTCAGACGTGGTGCGCTGGCCGATGCTTACAGAAGAGATCGCGGCCGCCCTGTCTCAGTTCTCAAATGCCGGCGGACCAGCAGACTCAGTTGGGCGGGCGATTACCCCGAGATCCGCTATCCGTCCCAGCTTGAATGCCGAATGACGCTGCAGAAATTGATGGGCGTAGAATTGGGATCCCTTGTTCGCGAGAACGTCGGCTTTGACACTATTGGATGTCGTATTGGGCTTGTGCTTTATTCCGCTATAGAGCGTATCGATAATATCGTTTCGAAACGCGGCGTGCGCGGGTGTTCGGAAGCAATTTCGAGGCGCTGTGCATCGGAGAATTCATCGTACCCAATCCCAGCACATCCATTTCGACCCCAGTCTTAACGAGGGCTGCCACCGGATGCATGTGCAGTCGGATAGCAGGTCGCGTGCAGCGCAATGGCGGCCCAGACGATATCGATTTCGGTTTGCGACGACCTTGTGAGTCCGTAGGAATCGCGAGTCTCACGTAAGAGCGCGGAAGCGGCAGCCCGTTCGGTGGCCTATCACCAAGCCGTATCGATGCTGGTAGACAGTGCGATCACGTCCATGCGCCACTGATCTCGACCTAGTCATTCGCGTCCTGAATACAGTGCACTTGCATCGAGGTGGTCGACCTGCGTTGCTGGTAACTCCTCCCTGACTCTTGCCCGTCGCGCCTTGGACGCGACGGGCGGCTTTTTGCGCGAGAGCTCCAGAAAAATATGGCGCTGCAGTTGACTGCAATCACGTCATCTCGCCAGTGAAGGAGTTTCACTTCTGACTATGCCGATGAAGGCGCATACCACGGTGGCGAGGTGAACAACGAAAGAGGAATTGAGATGGGCACCACACTAGGATCCAGAAGTGCTTCTGCTGTCATTGGTGTCGAGCAAAGCCTTCCTTCGGACGTTGTTGTTGATATCAGCGGTGCGCTGACAAACATACTTGCAGACATTTTCGCGTTGTATGTGAAAACTAAGAACTTTCATTGGCACATGTCGGGGCCCCACTTTCGGGACTATCACCTGCTACTGGACGAGCAAGCCGACCAGGTGTTCGCGATGGTCGATGCGGTGGCTGAACGATGCCGCAAAATCGGCGGTCAGACGATTCGGTCGGTGGGCGAAGTCGCCCGCCGGCAGCGGCTTAAGGACTCTGATGTCCAGGAGCTCTCCCCAGGTGCGATGCTGAGCGAGCTGCGGGCTGACAACCTCCGGCTCCGGGAATTTATGCTGCATGCTCATACTCTCTGCGAGCGAAACGAAGATGTTGCGTCCGCAAGCGCGCTAGAGAATTGGATCGACGAGGCCGAAAAGCGAATTTGGTTCCTGTTTGAATGTTCGCGCAAGTGAGCGGCACAAAAGGGGCGATACATGACAGACGTTCGTCGCAGGGATCTTCTTGCGGGGGCAGCCACTCTGCTGTTCACCGTAACCGGTGTCAGAGCTGCGACAATAGCTGGTCGACTGCCCTGGGCCCCAAATGCTGGCGCTCCACCGCGGCCTTTCAAATTGGGGCCCTGGGAATTCTTTACCGGCGACGAGGGCCGCGCAATGGAGGCACTTGCCGACACCATCATTCCGTCAGACTTACAGACGCCGGGTGGAAAGGATGCGGGCTGCGCTGTCTTCATCGACCGCCAGTTGGCAGGACCCTACGGCAGGCAGGAGGGGCTTTATCAGCGGCCGCCGTTTCTGTCTGGCGCCAAAAATCAGGGCCATCAGTCGGACATGGGACCAGCAGAAACTTACAGGGCCGGGTTGGCTGCGATTGATAGCGTCTGCAAGGAACGTTACGGCGGAAGAGCGTTCGCCGATCTTCCTGCTGACGAACGGATCGTGTTCCTGGAAGTTATAGAAGCCGGCGAACTGAAGCTTCAAGGCGTCGATGGAAAGTCGTTCTTCGAACAGACAGTCAAGGACGTACAGATGGGGTTCTTTGCAGACCCAATCTATGGCGGAAACCGAGACATGGCTGGATGGAAAATGATTGGGTACCCTGGCGCCCGCTACAATTACCTCGACTGGGTCAATCGCCACAACGAGCGCTTTCCTCTCCCGCCAGTGGGGATTACCGGCAACGCCGAGTGGACGAGGTCGTAGCATGGTCAAAAGGCTTCCCAGAAAAGACGTCGTCGTTGTCGGTTTCGGTTGGACCGGGGCGATAATGGCGAACGAGCTCACTGACGAGGGGTTGGATGTCATTGCCATCGAGCGCGGTCCTTGGCGTGACGCCCCGACAGACTTTCCGCCAACCTACATGCAGGACGAGCTTCGCTATCGCATTCGCCACGAGCTGTTCCTGCGCCCAGATCAGCTAACATTCACATTTCGTAACAGGATGAGCCAGACTGCTCTTCCAATCCGGAGCTGGGGCGCTTTTATGCCGCCGAACGGTGTCGGCGGCGGCGGCGTCCATTGGAATGGCGAGATGTGGCGCTTTTTGCCGAGCGACTTCGTGCTGAAGACACACCTCACTGACCGCTATGGTAAGTCGTTTCTGCCGTCTGATATGACTATTCAGGATTGGGGCGTGACTTACGACGATCTTGAGCCGCATTACGACCGCTTCGAGTATCTTTGCGGCACGTCGGGCACCGCAGGAAATCTGGGGGGCGAAATTCAGGACGCCGGCAATCCGTTCGAGGGGCCGCGGTCACGTCCCTATCCGACTCCGGCGCAGCAACAGCCCTTCAGCCATACGTTATTCGGCAAAGCCGCCCGCGAGCTGGGCTATAAGCCATTTCCGCAGCCTTCCGGCAATCTTTCCCGGGCGTACACAAATCCATTGGGTATGCGGCTTGGACCATGCACTTATTGCGGGTTTTGCGAGTGGTTTGGCTGCAGCAACTACTCGAAAGCAAGTCCACAAACCACCATACTGCCATATCTCATTCGGAAGTCGAACTTCAGCCTGCGAGACAATTCGGAGGTCATTCGAATCAATCTCGACCGTGCAGGCAAGCATGCGACCGGCGTGACATTCGTGGACTCTAGCGGAGATGAGTGGGAGCAACCGGCGGATCTGGTGATCCTATCTGCCTATGCTTTGTTCAACGTCCAGCTTCTTCTGCATTCCAAGATCGGCCAACCCTACGACCCCGTCACGAACACGGGGGTCGTGGGGCGTAATTACACACACCAGACGGTGTCAACCGTGAATGGGTTTTTCGATAACAAAAAGTTCAATTTCAATCCTTTCATCGGGTCGGGATCGATCGGCATGTGCATCGACGAATTCAACGGCGATAACTTCGATCATGGACCGCTTGGCTTTGTCGGAGGTGGTTATGTTGGGCAGGTGCAGACAGGTGCCCGTCCGATCGAGAGTACATTGGTGCCGCCAGGGACGCCCAAATGGGGAGTCGATTGGAAGAAGGCAGTCAAGGATAACTATCTCAGCACCGTGAAGCCTGGCGCCGGCGTGCACGGAAGCTTCTACGCCTACCGCGACATCTACCTCGATCTTGATCCGACCTATAAAGACCGCTTCGGACGTCCACTGATGCGGATTACGATGGATCTCAAGGAAAATGAGATCAAGCAAAATAAATTTCTGACCGACAAGTTCGCGGAAATCATCAAAACTATGGGAGCAGAGAAGCTGGCGGTCCAGTATCGCACAGCCCCCTATGATATCACGGCCTATCAGACGACGCACCTCAACGGCGGCGCAGTGATGGGCACCGACCCCAAGACCAGCGTTCTGAATCGCTATTTGCAGAGCTGGGACGTGCCAAACCTGTTTGTCATGGGCGCAAGCGCGTTTCCGCAGAACGCCGGCTACAATCCCACGCTCACGGTGGGAGCGCTTGCTTACTGGTCGGCCGCTGCGATCCGGAGTCAGTACCTTAAGAGCCCTGGAAGGCTCCTCGATGTATAGAGATCATCGCGCTCCAGCTTTCGGACTGGCAATCCTTCTTTCAGCCATCCTGGTCTGCGACGCATATGCCGGCTCGGCCGACCAGCAAGAATTCACTGTGATCGAACGGGGACGTTACCTCTCGATCCTATCGGACTGCGGCGGTTGTCATACGGTTCGCGGTGGCAAGCCATTCGCTGGTGGTCGCCCGATCGAAACGCCATTTGGAAAAATTGTATCGCCCAATATTACACCGGACCTCGAGACTGGCATCGGGGCGTGGAGCGACAAGCAATTTGATGACGCGCTCAGACGAGGCATCGGATGGACGGGAATGCATCTTTATCCGGCCATGCCTTACAATGCGTATAGTCGGATGTCGAGCGACGACGTTCTGGCCATTCGAGCCTATCTCGGCTCGCTCGAACCAGTTCGTCAATCGCGCAATCCGAATACGCTCCCGTTTCCGTTTAATGTCCGCTCTCTGATGGCAGTGTGGAACAAGCTCTACTTCACGGCCGCCGAATATGACGCTGACCCAGCGAAATCGGAAGAATGGAATCGCGGCAAGTTCATTGTTGACGGGCCCGCGCATTGCGGCGCCTGTCATACGCCCAAGACCATACTGGGAGGCGACCAGAAGGATAAGTACCTGCAGGGCGCGAATCTCCAGGGCTGGTCGGCACCAGATATTACCAACGACCCTCGTACAGGATTGGGCAGCTGGACAGCCGAGGATGTCGTGCTCTACTTAAAGACAGGACACAATCGCTTTTCCGCTGCGACCGGGCCGATGGCAGAAGCCGTCGAGCTCTCCACATCCAAGATGACGGATGCGGACACGATCGCGATAGCCAAATACTTGAAATCGCTGCCAGGCAAAGGTTCGGAGGGAAGGGCGCCCTCGTCAGCCGATGGCGACATGATGACCGCGGGCAAAGCTATCTATCGTGACCAGTGCTCCGCCTGTCACGGCATTGAAGGCAAAGGCGTCGCCTATCTCTTTCCTTCGCTTGGCGCGTCCGCGATAGCTCGCTCAGATGACCCCACCACAGTGATCCGGATATTGCTTCGGGGTGCGCGTAGCGTAAGCACCAAAGCCGAGCCGACCGCTCCAGGTATGCCATCGTACGGTGGACAGCTCGACGATCACCAGATCGCAGCGGTTCTCAATTACGTGAGAAATAGCTGGGGATCTGCTTCTCCTGCCATTGAAGCTAGGGATGTCACTCGAGTGCGGTCGCAGGTGACGTCGCGCGCCGACTAACCGAGGTTCAACGGCATCTCTCAGCGATGTCGATCGCAGCAAACGCGCAGGCGCTTCAAGTTAGACGAGTTCGCAACCCAATTCAGCTGGGTGGAACGCGCTGATACTGACTTGGTACAATTTCTCTCCAGCACCTTGGACGAACGCCTCTCGGCCGGCGCCGACCCGTTGCACGATCCAGTGACCTGGAAGTGGATTGATGGCCATTAAAGCGTCCCGACGATAAGTAACCGCATGTTTTCCCGGTCTGAACAGACGAGCTTGGGAACAGAGCTGAGGCTGAAGCTCTAGCGTCTAGGTTTGACCGGCTCGGAGGAGGGTAGGCCGAGCGTGATGTGTAGCGAAGCAGACGCGGTATCTGTTTTATTCGACATTGCAGAGAAAGCTCGTGAGGGCATTGACGCCGCGGTCAATAGCGCGGGCAATTATGGAATCGCGATCAGCGGGCAAGGACGCTCAATGGCCGTCGGATGAATAGTGGGATCCTGCGCGTCGAATTTTTGCGTTCTTTAGAAGTGGGCTTCACAATCGCGACCACGCTCTTGTTTTAGTTTAGAGATTCGACCCATGGGCTATGTGCGGCCAAGCGCGGCGTTCTCCTTGGCTGCACCACGAGTATAGCTGCACAAGTCACGCGTTCTCATCGTCATCAGCGCGCCGCTTTCGCGATGAACTAGGCGAACTGACGGCTTTTAACCATCCCGGTCAGCCGTCTGGCTTCGCATCGGTATGGAGGCTGTATCGCGGAGGTGCAGCATACTCATGCATCGATTGCACTTCTTTCACTTCCTTCTGGCTGCGGATAGCTCAGACTGTTTGCAGCTTGTTTCATTATCTGCCCCTTGCTTGGTTAGCTGTCGCAAGCACTGGAAGAGAGAAAGCCGTGAGACTCGAAAGTAGTTACCCATTTGCTGTTACGCTCGCTCGCTTGCGATCAACCCTTGAAGCCAGGGGCTTCAGGATCTTCGCCACTATCGATCACCGCGGCGCAGCTCAGTCTGTCGAAATGGTTATGCCGCCGACAACCGTGCTCATCTACGGTGATCCGCGCAGCGGCACTCCTCTGATGCTGAGCGCTCCGGACTTCGCGCTAGAGCTTCCGCTGCGGCTACTTGTCCGAGAGGGGGAGCATGGGAAAACCTATGTCACCTACAATCCCGCCGCCAGCTTGGAAGGAAAGCACGGACTCGTAGCAGGAATGGGGCAAAAGCTCGCTCCCGTGGAGCGCACAATCGCTAATGCCTTGATAGCAAGCTCTGCGAACGGCTGAGGGACACAGTCCTAGTCCAAACGTAGATGCCTCATTCGACTGCAGATGGAGCACGTCATGAAGCTTAGTACCACTCTCACCTGCGCCGCCTTTGCGATCATGGTCGGAATCGCATCGGTGCCGAGGAGCCAAGCCGAAACCGCAATGCCCGCGGCAGCGGGGGAACCTCCGAAGATTATTGACGTTTCGGGGATTACATTGCCCGACACCAAGTTGGTTCGCGACGCAGTTCAGCTGATCCGCAGTAGTGAAGGCGAGTTACTCTTTCAGCACTCCATGCGCGTTTACTGTTGGGCTGCCTTGGCCGGAAAGCGCAAGGCCCTGATGTTTGATCCGGAGCTGCTCTTCGTAGCGGCGATGTTCCATGACTACGGACTGACTGCAGGCTACGGCCAAAGCCACTTGCGCTATGAAGTGGACGGCGCGAACGCCGCACGTGCATTTTTGCAGAGCGAAGGTATGTCGGAAGATGATCGCCAAAAGGTCTGGCTGGCAATCGCGCTGCATACCACAAATGGGATTTCCCCGCATCTGTACCCGATCGCAGCACTCCTGGCCGAAGCAGCTAACATGGACCTTGTTGGCGCCGGCTTTAACGATTTTAGTGCGGAGCAGCGAAGCGCTGTCGAATTGGCTTACCCGCGTCCGCCGGAATTCGCCGAAGGCTTCCTGCAGACCCTCTATGACAGCCTCAAGCACCGGCCCGAAACAACTCAAGGCACGGGTTTGGCTGATGTATTGGCCTACAAGGATCCTAATTTTCGGCGCAGGGACTTCAGCAGTTTAATGCGGAACGCGCCCTGGGCAACCGGACGATGACCGAGGCTGTCCCTTGAGCCGGCGGATAAGAGTAGTTGGTTTCCAGTCCTGTAGAGTTGGTGCAGGCTCGAGTCTGTCGATGCGCACCCGCTTGGCGAGTAAGGCGTGATCGCGTGAAGAATCGGTAAGAAGCCTTTTGCACCCGCATCGAGGTCGGCTTGGGCGCGGCAAGATGAGCGGGCTTCTGCGGAAGGACGAGGCGGCTCGCTTGGAAGGAAGGGCGGAAGGAAATTCCGCCGTCAGTGATCGATGTGTCCGGGCATCGCGGCCCCGACATTGCTGCTTCTTGAATAGTTTCTGTTCCAGGATGAAGCGAGCGCCTGCGCGGCAGTACGTGCGGACGTTCGCGGCAGGTGAACTCGTCACCACAACGGCGATTGCGTTCTTTCCGCAAACACTCTCGTTCAACGTGCCTCACCTTGTTTTGTCAGATTGCTTGAGTGTGCATCGCTTGCTGTTGTTCGCTCGACCCGTGGGTTTTTCGTCAAAGAGCCTTAGGAGCGATGCTTGGCGTGGCAGTGCGACGACGCAAATGAGATCATTTCGGCGGCAATGAGCGGCCTTGATCGTCGTTCTCTTAACTCGTCTTGCAGCGGTCTGTTGGCGTGATCGACATCTGCGAACCGTGCATTTGGGAGCTGAGATCAATTCACTTACAGTTGCTCTCTATTCTGCGTACATTCTCAGTGCAGTTTGCGGGCTATGCATTGGTTCAACCGGAATCCAAATGCCAATTGCCCTTCGTTCTGGGCCAGGGACTGAGAAATGATCGACGGGCCGCCTCGTTTGTGCCGGTGACACGCCAGAACCACTGAACAACGGAGTTACCAATGACTGCAATCGACGGAATCACTGTTCCCGACAGCAAGCTTTGTCGCGAGATCACCGAACTCGTTCGCGACACCGAATCGACCTTGCTCTTCAATCATTCCAATCGCGTCTATTACTTTGGTGCGCTGACCGGCCGGCGCCGCGGTCTCAACTTCGACCGCGAATTGCTCTATGCGGGCGCCATGTTCCACGACATGGGCCTGACTTCCAAGCACTCCAGCCAAATGGAGCGCTTCGAGGTGGATAGCGCAAATGCTGCACGCGACTTTCTCAGAGGTCGTGGCGTCGCGCCAAGCGACATCGAGCTTGTGTGGACTGCGATAGCCCTGCATACGACGCCGGGTATTCCGGTCCACATGCATCCAGTCGTCGCGCTCGTCACCGCCGGCGTGGAGATGGACGTGCTGGGAATCGCCTACGAGGAATTCCAGCACGTGTACCGAGACGAAGTTGTTACGCTCTTTCCCCGACCGCCGCAATTCAAGGAGGAGATCATCCAGGCCTTCTACGATGGTAACAAGCATAAGGCGGAGACCACCTTTGGCAACGTCAATGCCGATGTCATCGCCGACAAGGACCCGCATTTTCATCGCGGCAATTTCTGCGACGTCATTCGATCCTCGCGCTGGCCCGGTTGACAGGCAAAGCTATCAGCAACACCGGATTGACACCTCTTCCCCGGCGCTGTCTTGGCCCGACCACCGGCCGATCGTTGGAGGCGCGCACTGAACTAATCGGGCCGACCGTGCCGCTCTGGGGGGATGTCACCCAAATCCAAGTGCTCCTGATCCCTCACATGCTTGTACCGGTCGCGAATAGTCCTTTGTGCATGTCCTACTTTACAAAGCGCACCGCGACCGCGGATGAGATGCCGTCGAAAGAGCCAAGTCCAGCTTTGCGATCGTGGCGAGCGACTTGAACGCGCTTCAGGATTATTATGCAATCGTTTCACTTCCGCAGGGGAAGGATAGCGTTACTATTCTATCCTCTCTTGGAGAGGTGAATTGATGGAGTCCAAGGCGATCGAGCTCAATTTGAAGGTAGTCCTCGCCTCTCGGCTCCGGCAGTAACAGCGAGGTCTGTGCGCAAGGACGGGCAGGCCGATCTGGCGTCGCTGAGTGATATGTCCTCGCTCTATGAGGACAAAGGGGACGGCGCTCAATGATCGCGGCGCAGGTGCTCATGGACGATTTGCAAGCAGAAGATTTTGGCACGCTCAGTCGACTCGTCCCCGGGTGAACACCAATGCAGGCACGACGTCGGACTGTAAAGATCGAGAACGAAGGTTCGAGGGAATCCGCGCGTGAAAGGGCCGCCGATTTTGCGATCACGCGCGAGCGGAAGCAAGCCGGTGTTTGTCGTCTTCGTCCGCGACGTTCCATCGAGTACGCCGGTACGCTGGATGGACCCGCCGCCTCAACAAATCGGGTGAAACGCCCTGAACAACTTCATGACCAATGGCCATGCCCGCTGTGATGTAGAGTTTCCGTGAGATGTATCTGTTCCAAGTCAGCCGCCCAAGGAAACAGCAACAAAGCTTTTGTGCGTGTTCCCGTCGCCTTGAAACTATGGAGGTTGGATGTCCGCGCTCGATGCTGCCGTGATTGGCGCACAGGAGGAGTGCTCGGCTGCGCGGCACCCCACGGACGAACTCCTGGCTGGGCGGTTTGCGTGCCGCGAGTTCTCCGATGCCCCCGTCCGGCGGTCGATCATCGAGGAGATCCTTCGTGTGGCGCGGTTCGCACCAAGTGGTGCGAACATCCAGCCTTGGCACGTCTATGTGCTGACAGGCGCCGCAAAAGACAGCGTATCGGCAGCTTTGGTGGAAGCGCACGAAATGTCGCCGGAAGAGCACGTGTCCGAATACAAGTATTACGCCAGCGACTTGCCCGAGCCGTATCTTAAGCGACGGCACGAATTCGGACGGCTCTTTTACGATTCGCTCGGAATTGCGAGAGCCGATTCCGAAGCTCGAAGCAGACAAACTGGAAAAAACTACACGTTTTTCGGCGCGCCGGTCGGATTCATCGTGACCATCGACCGCCGGCTGGAAGTTGGAAGCTGGCTCGATCTCGGAATGTTCGTACAGAACGTGATGCTCGCCGCGGCAGGACGTGGGCTTCAATCCTGTCCTCAGGAGACGTTTTCGAAGTATCACCGGATTTTGCGCAACATGCTCGCCATTCCAGCGGAGCAGATCGTCGTGTGCGGCATCTCGATCGGGAAAGCCAATGTTGAGAGTCAGGAAAGACTGATGCCCAGGGCGGATATTGACGAGTTCGCAACGTTCCTGGGTTTCGAATCGTAAAAATATTGGAAGAGGAGATCACCATGGGAAATCGAGAAGAATTGGTTCAGCGCAGTATTCCGTTTCTCCGCGAAGTCAAGGACATGACGCCGGGAGCCAAGATGGAGCGTTGGCTCAACGAGACGTACGGCGAGACTAGTGCGCTCTATCAGGATCTCGCTCGGTTGATCAAAATCGGGATCGAGGAGGGCTGGGCGGCCAACCAGGAGGTGGATGGCCCGAACTACCGGCGCAGCCGCATCCTGGAGCCGACGCCGGAAACGTTCCAGTTCAGCATCACGGCCGTTTACATGAACAGCACCGACCCGCAACGGTTTAAGGATGAGGATGACCGCGAGGTCTTGCGCGGACAGTATCACGGGCACCCGTATGGTGAGCTCAATCTTGTGGTGCCATTGACCAAGGGCGCGGAGTTGAAGGGTTTGCAGGGCTGGCAAGGCCCTGGCTGGACGGCGCCCGATCCAGGAAGTCGGCACTATCCCGAGGTCAGAGGAGGCGCGGTGATCGCGTTATTCTATCTGCCGGCCGGACGCATCTCGTACGATTTCAGGGCTCCGGACTGATAACGCCGCAGGTTGGCGGGTGAGGCATTCGTCACCGTCTAGCCGTGCTTACTCCTAGGGCAATCACCACAACGCCTGTCGGCCAGCCTATATGCAAGCCAGCGTATATGCTCGGCGTGGCCATTCGTTCGGTGTCCGCTTACGCTCTCCTTTTGTGTTTCGGCATGGAATAAGGACCCCGTTTTCGGGGTGATCGGCATCCAATCGGGACCCCGGGATAAGGGTCCACAGTGGCTTCCATCGAGTCATGGAAGCCGAGGTTGGGATGCTGGTGGTGGAGATGATTGGTAAGATCGTCGCGCCTACTTTGGCGGCGGCTGACCTGCGGCTTCGAAGGCGGGTCGCGCCCGTCTGGTGCGTCATCCACTCCCCTGGTCGATCTAGATCTCGGTCTTGGGAGAGGGCACAACGTCATCGAAGGCCTAGCCGGTCTCCTCCGGTTTTTCGATCGGGAGAAGCATTTGCTGGAGCAACTCAATTTCGGCCGGGAGAACCATTACGAAACCTACGCGACTTTCGAAATCGAGTAACCCGATCACTTCGTCCCGCTGACGCTGGGAGTACGAAATCTATCGTCGCAGACCTGGACTTACGGACGACGGAAACACGCCCCCGTCGAGCAGATTCGCAGATGCCGAGAGGACGCGTTGCGGGAAATAGCGAAAAGCCTCCGTTCCAGCGGAGCGTGACTACGATACGAAATCGCCGAAGAAGGTCACGTTCTGCGAAACGGAGACTCGGCCGTCTTAAAGAGCGTTATGATAGGACGGTGAACCCTTCGAGGTGCTCAAAAATCGCCACGCCCCTAGAGCAGGAATTCGATTGGCCGCGTGCCGTCGAGAGCGATATTTCCGCGCGCCGCAGTGCTGCGCGGCCGTCGAAAATGGGATCTGTTCGAGATAATAGTCGGTGAACTTGGCTTTGGCCCGGGACTTGCGGACGTCTTTGCGCCCAGCCGCCTGTGCACCGGTGAAGAGGACATCTTTGGGAAGACACGCGACGAACCCTGCATAGTCGATTTCACCGATCCCCCGGGCATGACCGACCATCATCAGATCCGACGTCGCCTGCTCGATATCTTCGATCTCGGGGTAGTCGAACAGGGACCGATTGAATATCGCACCACGCCGGTTGATCATGGGGATCAACAGGCATCGGGCATCTCTCGAAAAGCCCTCGAAGCGCGCGATGAAAGCGTGATGATCCGGGCCAAGAACGGGTTCGTACGTTCGCTGCACGAACCCGAGCATTTCGGCGAAATGGTCGAGATAATAATAGACGGGCAGTTGCGGCAGTTTGGCCAAGCGGACCGTCGCGGCAGGAATCGTTTGTTCTATTTTTTTCGAATGCTGTGAGTGAAGTCAAGTGCCTCGGGCTCCAGCTGCCTACTCGCCGATCGCTCGGTGTCCGGGAAGTCAGGAAGGCTAAGCCGGGGTATCTTCCTTGACGCCCCGGGCGACGATCTGGAGCGCTCCGTCCGGAAGCGGCCGCTGCAGTTTCAGGGCTTCCTCCGCAGGCGCGGTCATCCAGGTTTCAACTTCCTCGGGCGTCGTCAGGATCACGGGCATCGCCTTGGGGTGGATTGCGCCGACTTCTGCGTTAGGCTCCGTCGTCAGGAAAGCGTAGAGATCGTTGGTGGTCTCGCCCTCCTTGACCTTCCGAACGGACGTCCAGTTGGTCCAGATGCCGGCGAAGCAGAGGAGCGGGCGGGTCTCGTCGATCGCGAACCAGATGTCGCCGCCTTCCGCCTTATTGAACTCGCTGAAACTGTTGAACGGCACCACGCAGCGGTTCTCCGGACCAAGCCATCGCGTCCAGTGCTTGGACTTCACGTTGCGGATGTTGGTAGTTCCAGAATCCGGCTCCATCCGGAGCAATTCCTTGAAATCGACGGTCTTGCTCTTCGCTTGTAGCTTCTCGGCGCGCTTCTTAGTGGCGTCCATTAGCGCTTTCGACGACGACGGCATGCCCCAGCGCGCGGTCGAGATCTCGCGGCCCTCGGCGCCGGTCCGGACGATCGGCGCCTTGTAGTCCGGAAAGACGCCTGGCATCGGCGCGAGGTTACCGACGTACCGATTCACGACGCGGAACAGCGCGCTGAGGGCGGCCTGATTGGTGGTGATCGAGTACAGATTGCACAAGGTCAGGTCTCCGGATCAGGATGCCGGGCCCGCTGCGACAGCTGCAGCAGGGTGGCAGCCGGTCGCTTCCCCGGCTTTGGCGCACTCCCGGCAACGCAAGCGGCTCGCCAGGTCGTGCACGAATGTCGTCGATGCATGGGTAAGCGTCGCCAGATCGACGTTGCGGGCGGCCTTGCAGCGTGAGCATTCGATCTGGCGCCATCTATAGCTACCGTTGATCGCCTGGTCGATCGTCGGGGACGGGTCGATCGGCTCGCCGTCCGAGCACATGCGCTCGTTCCAGCTTTCCGCAAGCAGCTTGTCCGCCGTCCGGATCAGAGCCTCGCCCTTGGCCCTGGCCTCGGCGGACTGCGCGGCCAGAATCGTCGTCATCGCTCGGGCCGTGCCGAGCTCCTTGGCGAGGGCCTTGCGGTCACCTCCGGAGAGGGGCGTCGGATGGTGCTTGTGGGCCACGGCGTCCGGACTGCCTAGGGGACGTCGTAGGCCGGCCAGCAGCCGTCTTCCTCATGGCGGCCGGTCCGCTGCGTGCAGGTGTTGTCCAGGAGACGCTGGCCGACGTCCTTCCAGATCGCGTCCGGACCGTACAGGCGGGCCGCGTCAGCTTTTTGGATTTCGACGGTTCTGCCGCAGCGCCGACAACCTACCCTCAGTAAATGCTGGGGAATTTGGGTCAGCCGCGTCCGGACTCCGCGTCGCCATCGTTCAACGAACCGCCGTGGGCACGGGCGTCTTCCAATAGAGCTCGCCAGTATTCGGGCGGGAGATCCTCGTTCAGAGCCAGTACGGGTCCCGGAGGGCCCTTTCTGGCGACGGCAGCGGCCATCTTCTCCATTTGCTTCCGGGTCGGCATGCGCCAGCTGGCAGGTCGGTCAGTCATGCCGCATTAGAACATAACAAGAACGTTGGAGTCGAGTCCGTCGAAGCCCGGAGGTAAGTGTTGGACGCGAGGGACACATCCGCGCGTTCTGCAGCGGCTATCATCGAAGTGGTCCGCGATGCCGTCGATGCTGTTGGCCACAACCCGCCGGCTCCCATTTTTCAGGAAATCGGCAGAACGGCATAAAACGTCCCAAAATTCCGTCTCTTTTCCGCCATGTCAAACGCCGTTGAAAGGTGTACCCCGCAAATTGAATTGGCTTGTCCCGAGTGAAGCGCGATCTAACACCGGACTTGCGACCAGCTGCCAAGCTTCTTCACAATGTGTGCGTCAGAGACCCGCGCGAGGATCTTGCGGATGACGGCCAAAATCGATCTGCTGACGCTGCAGTTGTTCGTGGCGATCGTCGAGGAGCAGAGTATCGCGAAGGCGGCGGAGAAGAAGAGCATCGCTGCGTCCGCGGTCAGCCGCCGCATCTCTGATATCGAGGACCGCTTCCAGGTCGAACTGCTGCACCGCCATTCCAAAGGGATCGAGCCGACACCGGCCGGTTTCGCGCTGCTCGAGCACGCCCGCATCATCCTTGGAAATCTGAGCAAGCTCGAGACCGAGCTGACGGGATACCGGCAGGGCAAGCGCGGTCTCATCCGGGTCTGTGCCAACAAGTCCGCGATTCTCGAAGCCTTGGCGGACGAGCTGAGCGTGTTCCTGGAGCGGCATCCGCTGGTCCACATCGAGATCGAGGAGGATCTCAGCCCGGCGATCGTGCGCGCGGTGATGGAGAACCGGGCCGACATTGGCATCTTCGGCGGCAACATCGACGGACAGGATCTGGAGTTGCTGTCCTACCGCAGCGACAGCCTGGTCGCCCTGGTCACGCGCGACCACCCGCTGGCGGGCCGCAGCAACATTCGCTTCCGCGAGCTGGTCGATTTCGACTTCGTCAGCTTGGAGAAGGGGAGCTCGATCGAGACGCTGTGTGTCAGGGCCGCCGCGGCGCTCGGGCAGCACATGAAGGTGCGCATCCGGGTCAGCAGTTTCGATGCGCTGTTTCGCGTGATCGATGCCAGGATGGGGGTCGGCGTGGTGCCGCTCGAAATCGTTCGCGACCGGTACGGCATCGACAGCCTCGTCACCGTCCCGCTCGACGAGCCCTGGGCCCGGCGCGAGCTCGTCATGGGAGTGCGCGATTACAAGTCGCTGCCCCCAGTCACGAAGCTGCTGGTGGACCATTTGCGGACCCAGGATGAGGCGCGCCTCGCCACGGGCGGCGTCTCCGACCGGCTGACGGTCGTGCGCGGCCGAAGCTGACATCTCTCTTGTCAACGCCTGCCATCGCCGGCCGCGATGGCACCGTGCCAAACCGTCACTGCACATTTGCGGGTCGCTCTCCTATCCTCCTTCCCAAGAACGCTGTCGGTCGGCATGATCGGCAGCACATACGGCACATCAGATGCCGAACACGGGAGGACGGATCGTGGACACGCACGGTCGCACGCTGCTGGCCAAAATCTGGGACCAGCATGTCATCGCGAAGCTCAGCGATGATACCGATCTGCTTCACGTGGATCGCCATCTGCTGCATGACCTCGGCGGCTCCCGCGGCCTGATCGACCTCAAAAGCCGAGACCTTCCGGTCCACAATCCCGAACTGACCTTTGCCACGCCGGACCATGCGATTTCGACGGCGGCGGGGCGTGCCGGCACCATCAAGACCGGGTGGGATCTGCTGGCGGCGTTACGGACCGAGACCTTCGCCAGCAACATCCGGCTGTTCGACCTCGACCAGCCCGGGCAGGGCATCGTCCATGTCATCGGTCCCGAGCTCGGTCTCAGCTTGCCCGGCTGCCTGATCGTCTGCGGCGACAGCCATACCTGCACCCATGGCGGGCTCGCCGCGCTCGCCTTCGGCATTGGGTCCAGCGAGCTCACACATGTGCTGGCGACCCAGACCATCATCCAGCGCCGGCCCAAAACCATGCGCGTGACATTCGACGGGCGGCTGCCGTTCGGCGTCACCGCCAAGGATCTCATCCTCGCCTTGATCGGCCGTGTCGGCGCCGCCGGGGGCACCGGCTATGCCGTCGAATATGCCGGCAGTGCGATCCGGGACCTGCCGGTCGAAGGGCGGCTCACCATCTGCAATCTGTCGGTCGAGCTCGGTGCCAAGATGGGGCTAATCGCACCGGACGAGACGACGTTCGCCTATATCCGCGGCCGTCCCTACGCGCCGCAAGGCGAGATGTGGGACCGCGCCGTCGCAGCGTGGCGGACGCTCCGGAGCGACAGTGACGCGGTGTTCGATCGAGAAGTCTCGATCGACGTCGGGACCATCATCCCGCAGATCACCTGGGGCATCAGTCCCGAGCATGTGCTCGGCGTCGATGGCCGCATCCCGGATCCCGCCGATATCGCCGATCCGGCGCGCCGCGGCGCGATCGAGATCGCGCTCGAATATATGGGCCTGAAGCCCGGCGCGCCGATCGCCGGCACGCCGGTCGATTGGGTCTTTATCGGCTCCTGCACCAACAGCCGCCTCAGCGATCTGCGCGCCGCGGCGGAAGTCGCGCGCGGTCGCAAGGTTGCCCCTGGAGTGCGCGCCTGGGTCGTGCCGGGGTCTGAAACCGTCAAGCGCGATGCGGTGGCCGAAGGGCTCGACAAGATCTTCATCGACGCGGGCTTTGAATGGCGCGAACCCGGCTGCTCGATGTGTCTTGCCGCGAACGGTGAAACCGTGCCGCCGGGCCAGCGCTCGGTGTCGACGTCGAACCGCAATTTCATCGGCCGGCAGGGGCCTCGGGCTCGCACCCATCTGGCAAGCCCGGCCATGGCCGTGGCGGCGGCGATTTCCGGCACAATCGCCGATGTTCGAACGATGGAGCGCTAGATGGCGCAAGCCTTCACAAAACTGACCGCGACGGCGGCGCCGATCATGCGCACCAATGTCGATACCGATGTCATCATCAGCATCAACCGCATGATCGGAAATTCCGTCCGCGGCAGTCTCGGCAAATGGGCGTTCGGTTCGCTCCGCTATTTGCCTGATGGCTCGGACAATCCGGAGTTCATCCTCAATCGCGAGCCTTATCGCGGTGCGGAAATCCTGGTCGCCGGTCCGAATTTCGGCTGCGGCTCGTCGCGCGAGGCGGCGGTGTGGGCGCTGCAGGAAATGGGGATCCGCGCCATAATCGGATCCGGCTTCGGCGACATCTTCTTCGCCAACTGCTTCCAGAACGGCATCCTGCCGGTGGTGCTGGACAAGGCCGTCATCGACGGCCTCGCCGCGGAAATCGAAGCGAGCCAGGGCGCGGGACGTCTCGGTATCGACCTGGAGGAGCAGACGGTCACCTCACCGTCGGGCGTCCGGCACACCTTCGAGATCGACCCGCGCCGGCGTGCGGGGCTGCTCGAAGGCCTCGACGAGATTTCGCTGACGTTGCGGCGAGACCAGGAGATTCGCGCCTTCCAGGCATCCGACCGCGACGCGCGGCCGTGGATTCACTTTGCAGGATAATCGGCAAGATAATCGTCAGGACACATCAGGCATGAATACGCTTTCGAACATGATCAAGGTCGCGGTGGTCGGCGGTGAAGGCATCGGTCCGGAGGTGACCGACCAATCGCATCGCATTCTCAAATGGTTCTCGGCCCGGCGCGGTATCCCGGTCGCTCTGCGCGAAGCGCAATACGGTCTCATCCCTTACCTTTCGACCGGGAAGGTGCTGCCCGATGACACCGTCGCGGCGATGGAGGAGGCCGACGCCATTCTCTGGGGCGCGACCGGCGGCCCGGAAACCACGGAAGTGCCTCCGGCCGCGCGCAAGGCGGGAAGCCTGCTGTCGCTGCGCAGCAAATACGATCTCTATGCCAATCTCCGGCCGATCGTCGCCAATCCGGCGCTGGCGGATTCCGCGCCCCTCAAGGCCGCGGTGCTGAAGGATGTCAACTTCATCATCATCCGTGAGCTCACCAGCGGCATCTATTTCGGCGAGCCGCGCGGCATCGAAACCCTTCCCGACGGCCAGCGCCGCGGCTTCAACACCCAGCAATACACCACCAGCCAGGTCCGCCGGGTGGCGCGTACCGCGTTCGAGTTGGCGCGGACGCGCAAGCGCCGGGTCTGCTCCGTCGACAAGGCCAATGTGCTGGAAACCAGCGTGCTGTGGCGCGAGGAGGTCACCGCGCTGCATGAAGCGGAATTCTCGGATGTCGAGCTGACGCATCTGTATGTCGACAACGCCGCCATGCAGATCGTGCGGGCGCCATCGCAGTTCGACGTGATGGTGACCTGCAACATCTTCGGCGACATTCTCTCCGATTGCGCCGCGATGGCGTCGGGCTCGCTCGGCATGCTGCCGTCGGTCTCGCTCGGGCCGCCGGACCGGCTGGGACGCCGCAAGGCGCTCTATGAACCGGTCCACGGCAGTGCGCCTGACATTGCGGGCAAGGGCATCGCCAATCCGCTCGGCTCGATCCTCAGCGTCGCGATGATGTTGCGCATCACCCTCAATCGGCCCGATGATGCCACGCTGCTGGAGCAGGCCGTGGACACGGCGCTGGCTGCCGGCGCACGAACGGCCGATATCGCCGAACCCGGCGCAAAAAGACTTTCGACCCAGGAGATGGGCGATGCGGTGCTGAACGCGCTCGACAAGGTGGTCGGCAGAGAGAGGGAGCACGCGTCATGAGAATTCGGGTCACCAGACGGGCCGCGTTGACGATCGTCGCCGGCGCCGGTGCCTCAATGGCGGCAGGGCGAGCGTGGGCGGACACCCCATCGGGCCGCGTGATCTATCCGGTGGCCATTCCGATCTATCAGTCTCAATTCGTCGCGGATCGGGCCGGATTCTTCAAGGAGGCCGGCCTCGACTGCAAGCTGATCCAGGGCGGCAGCGGCGTGAAGACGCGCGAGATCGTCGCCTCGTCCCAGGGCGATATCGGCATCGGCGATATCACCCACCCGATGCAGCTGAGCAATCACGGTCGCAACGCGCGGGTCCTCATGCCGGTCGATACCCGCAGCAACGCCGCGATCTTCATCATCCGCAGGGATCTGTTCGATCAGGGCATCACCACGCTGGAGGCACTGGCGAAGTGGAAGCGGCCTGACGGACGCAAGCCGATCGTTTCGGTATCATCGTTGGGCGGCACAAATCACGTCTGGGCTTCCTATTACATGGAAACCATGGGCTTGGACGACAAGGTGACCTGGATCGGCACCGGCAATGTCGACACCATGATGGGCACGTTGAAAACCAAGCAGGTCGATGTTCTCATCAACTCGCCGTCGATCCTGAAGGATTCGATTGAGCAGGGCTGGGGCGCGCTGTTGTTCGATGGAACCGACGAGACGGTCTGGGCCAAGTACATCGGCGGCAAGGTCCCCGTGACGTCTCACTTCACTCTGCAGTCGACGATCGACAAGGACCCGCAGAAGATGCAGGCGTTCGTCACGGCGCTGTGGCGCGCAACCCAGTGGATCAAGGGGCACAGTCCCGAAGAGATATTCGACATGATCGAGCCCTATGTCGGGAGCACGTCGCGCGATGCTAATATTTTCGACGCGGGCGTCATGAAGAAGCTCACCGATTACGAGGGCATCATCGATGCGGCGAGCTTCGAACGCGGCCAGAAGGTCTGGTTTCGGGAGATGACCGGCATCAAGCCGCTGGCGATGGCCGACGTCGTCAACACCAGCTTCATCGAAGCCGCGCGCAAGGCCTATCCGGCTTGAGGTGCGCAGGCCCTACACGCACCCCAGGTGGATACGCCGCCCGAGATGCGGCGCATCGACGTGCGCGGATTGTCCAAGACCTTCCAGTTGGCGGGCGCGGCCATCGAGGCGGTGCGCGACGTCTCCTTCAATGTCCGGCGCGGCGAATTCGTTGCTCTTCTGGGACCATCCGGCTCGGGCAAGAGCACCGTCCTCAACATGATCGCGACACTGGTCAAGCCGACCAGCGGCCAGATTCTGATCGACGGTGTGCCCGTCATTCCCGGACGGGCGACGCCTGACGTCGGCTATGTGTTCCAGCGCGATACCCTGTTTCCCTGGCGCACCGTCGCCGACAACATCGGCTATGGGCTGGAGCTCGCGGGCGTCCCGGTTGCCGAGCGCAAGGAGCGCGTCAACGCCTGTCTGATGCAGGCGGGGTTGGAGGGTTTCGGTGATGCCTACCCTTCCGCATTGTCGGGCGGCATGCGCCAGCGCGCGGCATTGATGCGAACGCTGGTCGTCGAACCCCAGGTCCTGCTGATGGACGAGCCTTTCGGCGCGCTCGACACGCACACCAAGATCGACATGCACGACGTACTGCTGCGCATCTGGGAGCGGGAAAAGCAGACGGTGCTGTTCGTGACCCATGATCTCGGCGAAGCCCTGACGCTGGCGGACCGCATCATCCTGTTCTCCGCCCGACCCGGGCGGATCAAGGAGAGCTTCGAGGTGGATTTCGCCCGCCCACGTAACGCCGTGAAGATCCGGGAGACGCCGCGTTATGCCGAGCTGTTCCAACTGATCTGGCACTCGCTTGGTGAGGAATTCATCAAGGGCCGCAAGCCATGAGACGAGGTCGCCACTCCGGCAGAACCCTGGCCTGGCAGATGTTGATCTGCGCCGGCTTGCTGTCGATCTGGCAGTGGGGATACGAACTGCACAGCCGCCTTCCCTGGTTGGTGCCGGATCTGCTCGACCCCTATTTCGTGTCCAAGCCGTCCCAGATCTTCGAGCATTTCCTGATCCTGAGCTGCCTCAAATCCAAGCTCGGAATGTTCAACGGCTGGTTCAATGGCGAATTCGCCCGCTGCATGGCGCGCTCCGAGAACAATCTCTGGATCGCCACCGCGGTCACCCTGAAGAACACCTTCTTCGGCTTCGTGACCGGCGTCAGCAGCGGCTTTGCCGCGGGACTCGTGCTGGGCCGTTCCGATCGGCTGAGCGCCATTTTCCAGCCGTTCATCACGGCGGTGAATTCAATCCCCCGCATCGCGCTGGCGCCGATCATCGTGCTCGCCTTCGGCATCGGCGATACCTCGAAGATCGTGACGTCGTGGATCGTGGTCGTCTTCCTCGTGTTCTTCAATACGTTCGAGGGCGCCCGCTCGATCGACGAGGGCTTTGTCAACGCATCCCGGCTGCTCGGCGCCAGCGAGTGGCAGATCACCCGCACGGTGGTGATCCCCTCGACCATGGCTTGGGTCTTCGCCTCGCTGACACCAGCGATTTCTTTCGCCTTGATCGGGGTGATTGTCGGCGAGTTCATCGGAGCGGAACGGGGCATCGGGCGCCTGATCATCGAGTCCGAGGCGCGCGCGGAGGCCTCGGGAATGATGGTCGCGGTCATCGTGTTGATGCTGGTCGGCGTTGCGCTATCCGCGTTGATCTGGCGACTGCAGGCCTACCTGCTGCGCTGGCAGCAGCACAATCTGGCAGAATAAACCGACAGTGACAGACCCTGCTGGCGACCCGGCATCGTGTCGACTAGCAAGGCGCATCCCAGTCTGCGGCAGGAACTCGCCGGCCCGGGCATCTCGGATGTCGAGGCGGAGACCTCAGTTTTGCGCATCCAGAAGGCGGCGTTGAGCTGGCAATTTGCGCTCTGAACTCGGAGGATTGGGGCGCGGGTTTGTCAAGACGGGAGGTGAGCGCCTCGATGCGGATTGCAACGGGCAGCTCGCGCGACTACGTCGGGCTTCCATGTTAACTGCAGACATCGCGCTGGCTGCGGTGGACGAGCCGTCATGACTCAGAGTGAAAATCCGGCCGTGGGCCGCCTGACCATTACGCGAGTATCTGCTTAGTGATGTCGAGCGTGGCGCCGGCTTGCCCGTCAATGGTCAGTCAGACCTCACGGAATAGCGCTCGTAAGCAGTCAGGAGCCGTGAGCCGATCGGCGGCGCCGGCCTGAGATAGATCTCGGTGCAAAGAAATTCGCATTCGGCTTCGAAACGTTGCTCGTCGACTTCCGTGCACCAAGCGCCCTGCGCAACGCCTTTGCCCGGCCGCCACCGGTAGCCCCGAAGCTTCAGGCGTTCCCGGGCGGCAAAGGCAGTGCGCTCCGCGCGAAGCCGCCACCTGGGGCGGCGGGCGGACTCCAAAAGGACGCTCAAGGCGGTCCGTCCTGTGCGCGGCAGCCGGCGCGAAAGCACGTCGAGCGCAGCCTCGCAATCGTGCAGGCCGCGATACCCATCGAAAAAGCGACCGTGGCCGGCCGCGAGGAACGAAAGGCGCGCGCTCTCGAAGCCCTCGGAGGCCCAATCCACTTCGCGGAGCGAACAGGCCCACGGCTTGGCCGCGAACGACGGAATGAGCCGTTCGCAGAATCTGCGATCGAAGTCGGCATTGTGCGCGATCACTGGATTCGCATCCGCAATGAATGCTTCCACGGCAGATGGGTCGATACTCTGGCCGGAGACCATCTCGTCCGTTATGCCTGTTAACCTGGTCACGGTAGGCGGAATCGATCGACCGGGGTCGCGCACGCGCAAATGTAACGAATGAGCCATCCATCGAGTAGTCGAAGGCGAGCATCGCCAATTCGACGATCTCGTCGGACGCCGAGTCCAGACCTGTCGTTTCGACATCCACGAGCACGCCACGCCGCATCGTCGCTCCAACCGGAGGCGGCGCGGCGCCCGCCAGGCGCAATCGCCTGAGGATCCGGTACTCGCCACTGCTTTCGAGCCTGGCCGCGAGCTTCTCCAGCTCGTTTGAGTTTGTCACCTCCGGTATCACGTGTGGGAGCTCCCGGTGTCCCCCGTGTCGGAAACGTATCCATCCCCGAGGCCGGCGCCAGCGAGAATTCTCTCGATCTCGTCGCCCGACAGAAAGCTCCTCTCGATGAGCGCATCGGCGACGGCTACGATCTGATCGCGACGCACTTCGACGATCTCGCAGGCCTTGGCTTGCAGCCGGTGCAGCCTCTCGTCGACGCGATGCCGGATGGTCCGATCGAGCCGCAGCTCCTCGAGGGCCGCGTCGGCGTCGCCGACATAGGCCAAGCCGTTCTCCCCTAATCCGAGAGAGAGCTCCATGCTTGCCACGAGGCGCGTCGCGAGCGCCAAGTCGGACCGCTCGCTTCCGCCGGCTCCTGCCGAAGGAGCACCGAGCAGCACGATTTCCGCGGCACGCCCCGCGAGGATGCCCACAACCTGCCTTTCGATCGACCGACGCGTGGGGAGATCGCTCGAAATGGGGTCGATGCTGGTCAGACCGCCGCTGCCTTGACGACCGCCGATCCTGACCGATCTGACGGTGCCCACGCCGGTGGCAATTGCGACGACCACGTGTCCGGCCTCGTGGAATGCGATCCGCCTCAGCGACGCGGGCGGGATGGTCGTCGCCGGCAGGACGGCACGCTTGAGATCGTCGGGAGAAAGATCGCGTCCGGAAGTTCGTGCCATGCGGCGCGCGCTTCTCACCGTCTCCATGATTTCCGCCGGCGTGAAACCGTCCAACATCTCCGCCATGGAGCGCAAATCCTTCTCCGGCAGACTGTCACGCACGTGAAAGCGAAGGATATTGAGGATCCCCTCCGGACCGGGGGCCGTTATCTCGATGGCGCGCTCGAGCCTCCCGGGCCGCAGAATCGCCGGATCCACCGCCGTGATCCGGTTCGTGGCGCCGATCACGACGACGCCTTCGCGCCGCGCGCTCGTGGCGTCATCCAGCAGCAACAAAAAGTCCTCGATGATCGGCATCCACCATTCGCGCGCTCGGGAGCTCAACAGAATCTCTGGACGGCAGGCCGTCGATCTCGTCGAGGAACAGGATCGACGGCGCGGCGGCTACGGCCTTGGCAAAAAGCTCTCGCTGAGCCTTGATCACACCGTCGAGATATCCTGAACTGGTGGCGAAGAGCTCGCCGACGCTGCCGACGATCAGGGTCGACTCGCACGCGCGGGCGATGCTTCTTGCGAGAACGCTCTTGCCCATCCCGGGCGCCGAATGGAAGACCGCGCCTCTGTCGACCGCGCTCCATGGAAGATTTCCGGCACGATAGTCACGCAGGTCGCGCGCCAGAGCCAAAGCCCAATCCCTGGCGGCGCCGTATTCGACGGCCGTCTCGAGGAGCGGCACGTCGTCGGCGCTGGTTTGTCCGAGGCGCGTCTTCGCTGCGGCAGACAAACGGGTCTTGACCTCTTGCTCGGTGCTGCCACGTCGCATGGCCGCGACCACGTCCTCGAGATCGAGACCGACGAGATCTCGTTCCTGGACCTGCGTGGCGCTTCCGAAGATCTTCCTGATCGCTTCCTCGACGACCTTCGAGTCGAACTTGAGCGGCAGCCGGAAATCGGCAGCTCCGATCAGCGTAGACGGAAGAGTCTGTTCGGGAGCGACGGCGATGCCGACCACCGAGGCTCCCGCCGCGAGAGCGGTGGCGGCTTCCGTGTTACCGGAGGACGGCTGGTGCCCTCGGCGGTCGGATCCGTCGCGAGCAATGCACGTCCACTTTCGTCCGAAGGGGCGCCGCGCGAAAAGATCTCTTACGGGCGAAATCCAAGCCACCGACGGAACCGAGATCACGAGCGCCCGGGAGGAAGGAGATTTCAGGCCTTCTTTAATGGCGGGCGTAAGACAGGCAGCGAGCGCGGCGGATACCAGGGTCTCGCGTGGTGTGAAGGAATCGGGAATGATGTCTTCCGTCGAATCCGCGGCGGAGTCGTCGCACGGATCGTCGTCGAGATCCTCCAGAGTTTCCAGATGTTCACGTCGAGTCGCGCCGGCGGCCAAACGGGAGAAGCCCCCGACCTTGCTCGCCTCATTCTGTTCGTCATCATTGCTCATGGCTGCGCCTCCGATGAGCCGACGGCATGGGCAAGCTCGTCGGGCGGAACGAACGCACTCTCAACGGCCTCTCGACGGCACCGACGACGAGCAACGCCGATGCCGGCAATTCACACGCCTGTCCGCCCAAGGCGGAAAGTTGGTGCATGATCTCGAAACTCGAGAAGGTGGTCATCGACTTCTTTGCTTTCGGTTGGCTTGTAGCGACGCGTACGGGCCGACTAAGAATCAGGCAGTTCAACGACGCAGGCCGGATTGAAGGACCGGTTCTCCCCGGGATAGCCGCCAGGGTTGCTGAGAAGGCGCGTGCGGCCGCGGGTAATGTCCATCGGGTAGTGCGTGTGGCCTGACACGATCAAGTCGGGCTGGAAGCGATCGATGAGGGACGACATTTCGGAAGCGTATGCGGCCGTGACGATGCTGTCCCGGAAGGCGGGCGCGACCGCCTCCGGCAACATGGCGTGGTGCGAGATGCAGACCGTCGGCCCGTCATGTGGTTTCGCGAGCTCCGTCTCGAGAAACGACCGCGACCGATGGTGGAGAAGGCGAGCCTCGGCGGGACGAAACCGCCGCCAAGGCTGGCGCGTCCACTTTATTCTGCGATGGTCGAGCATGGTCTGGGCTGCGGTGTTCATGGCCAACTCGCGCATGTGCGCTCCGAACAGCCCGTAGTCGGTCCAGAGGGTGCAGCCCAGCAGACGAACGCCCCGCACGGTTCGGACGGAGTTCTCCAGAAGGTGGACGCCCTCGCTTTCGGCCGCCGTGAGGCCCTCCTCCCAATGTTCTTCGAAATCCCTGCTCTTCGACCAGAGCTCGTGATTGCCCGCGACCATGACGACCTCGGTCGGCGCCGGGTAGGCGCGACGGAGTTGACCGACGGCATCGACCAGTCCTTGGCAGGTGTCGCCGGCGACCAGGATCATGCGGACGCCGTCGGCCAGCGGCGGCGCCCCGCCGCTGCCGGTCTGGTCGAGGTGCAGGTCGCTCATGATCTGCAGCCGCATCTCCAGGTATCCCGTCCGGCGCGCGCGAGGAGCGGACGCATCGCCCGGACGGTCCAGGAGGTGGCGATGCGCTTCTCACGGGTCTTCGCCTTGGGGAGCCGCCTGAGCACCCAGGCGACGACGAGGCAAGATGCGGCGTCGCCTTCGCACGCGCAGATGACGAGAGCGGTCATGCAAATGTCGAACTTCAGCGCGTGGGAGTTCTCCGGGCCCATCGCGAGCACGAGAGCGATGGCCGCGGCGGCGTCGCCGGAAGCCGCGTCGCGCCAGCGGGGCTCGGCGAGCATCGCGATGTCGGCGACTGCAGCCTTCATCTCTTTCAGGGCCGGTGTGTGGAAGTTGTCCGCACGCGTGTTCCGCCACCAGCCGAGCGGCCTGCAGGAGCGCTCCTCGATCGCGCGGAAGTCAGGGCCGGTGTTGCGGTAGGAGGTCTTACGCTGGGTGCTCACTCTACTCTCCTGCTGCGGCTGTCGATCCGAAGCCGCTCATGTGATAAATCATATAACAGATATCCAGAGAGGTTGGTAGCTTAAAGTAACCGAACTTGCCGATATGCCTAACGGTTGGTTAGGGGGAGCAGCCGAACCCCGGCTCGGGACCCGAGTGGCTCAGTGCCGGCTGCAGTTCGCATGGCCGATCCGAAGCGCCACCACGCGTGGACTAGTCGGGAGCAGGTCTGCCCGCCAACACCGCGGAGGCGCGAAGCGCCCAGGAATCGGCCAGGTCTTCTTTCCCGCGGAGGCGCGGGAGACGGCTGAGGACGCTTGCGACCACGACGCACGCGGCGGGGCTGCCTTCATACGCGCAGATGACCAGAGCGGTCATAGCGAGGTCGAGCCTCGAATGGCACGGACCTGCGGGATCCATCGACAGCGCGATTTCGAAGGCGCTGGTGGCGTCACCGGCGACGGCATCGCGCCAGCGCCGCTCGTGGAGCATTGCGATTTTGGCGATCGTGCCTCGCATGGCATCGATAGCCGCAGGGCCGAAGTCGGGCGCCGCCATGGAGCGCCACCAAGCCAGGGAGGACTTCGCGCGGCCGACGCTCGATTTGCGGTGCGCCCTGCGGCGGCGCGTGATGCCCTCATTCATGTTTTTTTCGCCTCCGGAATTCCGATCGAGCGGCATCGCGCCACCGCACCTAGACTTGGGGGTGGAGAGCTCCGAAGAGCTCTCCACCCGTCGGGAGAGCGCCTATGCCCTCCGCCTCGCCACACCACGCCGGGACCTGCCACTAGCTCGCCGGGCCACGCCCCACCCGTGGGTGTCCACTACTCGATGATCTCCACCGAGAAGTTGCCGTTGATCGGGCGCCAGTCGCCCAAGC
Source organism: Bradyrhizobium dasycarpum (assembly GCF_042019905.1). NCBI lineage: Bacteria > Pseudomonadati > Pseudomonadota > Alphaproteobacteria > Hyphomicrobiales > Nitrobacteraceae > Bradyrhizobium > Bradyrhizobium dasycarpum. The sequence goes on along the minus strand of NZ_CP169574.1, from coordinate 4,541,339 downwards.
CCTTCATGAATCCCGCGACGACGAAGAGTTCGTGGATCGTCTCGCGGTCGAAGATGCTGGGGAAGTACAGCGCCGTGAACTCGGTGCTCCAGTCGTTGAAGCAAGGGCGCGTTCGCATGGTCCGTGCGCCCTTGACCCTCACGCCCACGCGAAGTCTGAACTTCTTGTCCTTCCACAACTCGTCGAGATCGGCGGGGCCGTCGTAGACCAGGGGAGCGTGATGCTCGACGATCATGCCGACCTTCGCTTCGTCGCCGCGGCGTCGCGTCTTGGCCGCGGACACGAAGCAGGCCATCAACGCCTTCGCAGGGATGCAGGGGGAGCCGTCGGCCAGCCACAATCCGCCGAACCATTCGACGCGACCGATCTGCTCGTGATCGGCTTCGGTCTTGGAGCGCTTCTTCGTGAGCCGCATCAGGTTCTTGGTGATGGGATCGAGCGGATCGGCCAGACGGCCGCAATGCATGACGAGTCTTTTGGTGCCGGTGATGCGAAGCCGGATGCTTTCGGCGTGCATGATTTCGATTCTCCTACTTCGAGGTGGGGTCGACGAGGGAATTGCGCGGGTCGCGCAGAGAGGGCACGTCGGCGCGACGCGCGCGCTTCCGCTGGTAGCCGCGTCGGCGAAGGAATGTGGTGACCTCCTCGTGACAATCGCGGCAGACCGCCAACAATTCGCCCCGCTGTTCGCGGCCGAGGTGCATGTACGTGGCGTGATGGGCCTCGATGGGCGACGCTTTCGTGCCGGGACGGAAGCAGATCCGGCAGCGGTTGCCGGCTTCCTTCAGCTCGGCCAGCCGGACCGGCGAATTCCGCCACCTCTCGCTCGCGATATGACGCCAGTAGTTCATTCGTCGCCATTTCTCTCGTTATGCGATATATCACATAGCACGGAGGATATGGCTTTGGTAGCGTTTTGTTACCGAAATCACCGGGATGGTTAAGAGCGACGCGAGGGACAGGTTGAGCGACGAACTTCTCACGCCGACTCTCATCAAAGCGGCGCGTGCGCTGCTAGGTTACGACCAAGAAGCCCTCGCCGGACGGCTTGGCATCTCCCGCAAGACCATCGCGCTCATCGAAACCACGCAGCCGGGCCCTGTCGATCCGAGGCGGCGCCGGGTGCTCGAACAGATGAAGACGAAGATGGAGAATGAGATGCTTGTCGAGTTCATCTTCGCGAGCAAATCGACAGGTGAGGGAGTCAGGCTCCGGCGCCAATAGGTCGGAAATCGGCATGGTGCATCCGGAAGCCATTGTCCTGGCTCTACGCGACGGGAAAGTTGAGGGAAGATGCGAGCTAAACCGGCCCGGGCTGAGCCCTTGCGTTTCTGACCACCGTGTAGCGAGCCGATCGCAATCCCCACCTGAAGTTTCGGAAAGCCTGAGGTCGAGATACAAGGGCGCATCTGGAGGTCACGGGCAGGCGGCGCCGTATTCTCTCACAATCATCGGTCGTGTCTGGGAATTGGAATTCCCATCGGATCAGAATGCCAATTTCGCCATCGTAGCCAACGTGAAACTAGCGCACTTGCGATCTTCGAATCCGGGGCTGCCTGCGTGTGACACCCTTGGGATCTTGCCCTCACAATGGAATTCTTTGTTGTTCGATAGATCTCAAGGGGACGGAGCCGATGGGCCTTTGTCGGATGCACGCGTGTTGGCCATCGAAGACATCATGAGTCCCTCGACCATCAGAAAAATCCTCACCTTCGCCTCCACGAGATCGTTGGCGAGGGTGACGTATTCGGGCGATTCGGCCCGCGCCCCCATTCTCGCGACAAAGCCGTCATGACGGTCCGCCAGGACCAAGAACTTATCCAGCGCCGCTGCCAAGCGCTGCTCCTGCCCTGGCGGCAATCTCAGTGGCGACACGCGTTGTTCGGCCGGTTTGGCATCTTCCAGATCGGAAATCCTGGCTCTCTTTTTGGCGGGCCAGGGCGGCGGCCCCGACGGTGCAGGCTCGGGATGTCCGACTGGCGCGAAGAATACTCCGCTTTCATCGCCTGGTTGCGGTGTGATGTCCACGAGCGCGCCTTCGGGACTCTGCCATATGGCATGATATTCGGCTTCGTAGAACAACATCGGCACGGCGCGCACGATCCATCCGTGGACCACGCAGCCGCCGCGGCGCACCATGTGCTCGCGTACGTTGTCGTACGACCTGCCGGGCCGAGCTGCCGGAGTAGGCTTCACATCGAGATATTCCAGACGATCGAAGCCCGCAGATCGGCAAAACAGGAGGGTGGTCTCGTCGGGCGGCGGGGTCGTCTGGCGCAACCGCAACTCGGGAGGAAGCTGCACCCCGAGTCTTTCGGAAAGCATTTTCCGCGCTTCGAACAGTTCGGTTTCGAAATCGTTGATCTCTGTCATGGCCCTTGAACTCGTTTCCGTTCCAGTGGTTGGCAAGAAGTAGTTACGATTGTCCTTCAGCTCGGCGGGAAACGCCTCACAGTAGGCTGCGCTGATTTGGCGCCGAACGCGTGCCTGACCCGGATGTGTGCCACGGCGACGTTGTTTTCGCCGGCTTCCGTCTTCCGATAGAGCGTATAGGTCATGTCGCAGTCCTTCCGGTTCGTTGATGCGTGAAGCCGTCGATCAAAGCGAGTGTCCCGCTTCGCTGTCTCGGCCTGCGGACCCGCCGGTGCGGTGCCCGCTGGTCCGCTCCGTTGCCGTAGGCGTGCAGTCCGCCTGGGGAGCCAAATCCGACAGGGCCAGTTCGTCGGCTTCGGTCAAAGTGGTGTCGATGAAACGCTTTGAACGGGCCAGAATGTCGCGTGCGTCCCGCACCTCGCGGAAGAACTCGTTGACGACGGCCGGGGCTCGGCAGTCGACGAGTTGCTGCAGCAACTCGAGGTGCGAAGGTCCGGCGTACCCGCGGTCGGCCGGTTTGGGAGCCGCGAGGGCCGGGATGTTCTGACCGAGCGCGAGACCCCAGTATCCGTCCTTCCGCGCGGCGGCCCTTAGGAATTCGGCCAGCGCCTCGGCACACAACATCGTCGCCGTTTCCGGGCGATGGCGGACTTGGACGGTCTCGATCTCCGTCCTGACAACGACGCCGTCTCCGCGGTCGTTCAGGATTCTCGTTGCCTCCTCGATGTCGTCGATCCCGAACGTCAGCCCGCGCCGGGCGCACTCGAGGCGCTTGTCGCGGTCGGGCCCCGGCACGCCGCACCAGTTCACCGTCTGCCGCTCCAGATCGGAGAATGAGGCGACGATCTCGACGCCGCCCGCGGAACGGGACTGCACCGCGCAGTAGATCGGCTCGCCGGCCTTCACCAGCACCTGGTCCCCGCAGAAGACCATCCGCAGCGCGTTGGCGTGCGCGTGGCCGAGGCGAAAACCCATCTCAGACAGTCCGACCTTCCGGACGGAGGATGGGTCGAACCCGCCCGAGGGCCATTTCTCGGCAGATGCAGGATTCGATGGATCGAGCGCGAGCATCGCCTTCGGGTCGCCGGCGGCGGCCCATTCGATCAGGCGAGCGGGCGTGAGCCAGCCCCGGTCGTGCATCATCGGCCACCACAGCGAGCCGCCGTACTCCCTAACGGCGTAGTGCCGCGGCGAGTCGTCCGGAAAGAGCTGGTGCGGCCGGGCGCTTACCATGTAGGCCACGGTTGCGGCCGCAGGATCGATCTCCTCGACGCGCAGATATCCGTCCTCCAGGAACCAGGCGCTCGTCGTGCTGCGGCAGCCCTTCTTCACGAATTCCTGCAGGTAGGGCACGCGCGCCTTGAAGATATGTTCGCTCATCGGAGCACCTCCCGCCTCAACCCGGGACCGGGGAGTTCGGCCTTCGCGCGCCGGGCCGCCCGATCCGCGGCGATCTGCTCCGGACTGCGGCGGACGCGTCGGTGCGGCGCCGGCGATCGGTCCAACGCGGCGATCTCGTAGCGCGGGTACATCTCGATGGTCTTCCTGAGCGTCTTCACCCAGGGGTCGCCGTAGCTGAGGCTCACCTTCTGGATTCTCTCGGGATCGTCGGATCCGCCGTGGCCTGTGATGAAGGCCTCGACCTCGGGGTGCATGCCGACTTCGCGCGACACCGACTTGAAGCGATGGCGCCAGGCGTGATTCGGTTTGACGCCGGTGATCTTGAGGCTCTTGACGATCCACTCGCCGAGCCGTTCGGCGACCTTCTGCCATTGCGGATTCGCGTTCTCCCCGCCCTCCGCACGCCTGGGATCGTAGAACAGCGGCAGACCCGCCTTCCGGCGCTTCTCGACGAAGGCGAGGAATCCCTGCTCATCGAGATGCGAGTGCACGGGGATCACGCGCTCGTAGGCGCCTTTCGTCATTTCGGGCCGCAGATAGAAGCAGACGATGCCGGTCTCTTCGTCGACCCGGATGTCGGAGGGGAGGAGCGAGGTGATCTCGTTCACGCGGGCGCCGGTGTAGGCGCAGATCCAGGGGATCCAGCGCCGAGCGGCGCGGGTCTCGACCGTGGTCAGGTGAGAGAAGGTGGCCAGCGTCGCCGTGAGGATCTTCTCCGCCTGCGAGTCCGAGAAGCCTTTCTTGTTCGAATCCCTGGTCGATTTGACGCCCCGCACGCGGATGCGCGAGAACGGGTTTTCGGTCGTCAGTCTGCCGCGCTCGATCTGGAAGCCGGCTACCGCCCGCAAGGAGGCGAGCCAGACCTCGCGGATCGATTTTTTCGCGACGTCTTCCTTGGTCAGGTGATCGACCCATCTGTAGGCGTCGTCGCGGGTCATCCGGCAGAGGTCCGAGTGGCCGGCGAACTCGCAGAACGCCTTGATCTTGGGGCGCCAACGCTTCGCGGTCGGACCCGTCGCGCCGCCCTTGATGCCGGCCTTGTCGCAATAGAATTCGAATGCCTGGAGGAGGTCGATCCGCTTGGAGAGCGAGGGCGCGTTCTTGGCGAAGGCCTCCGATTCCGAGTAGTCATGCTTCCTTGCGGCCCGGGTGAGGTCGATGGAGACCTGCCGCTGCGCCTCCACGAACATGGGTAGGAAGCGGGTCCGGTCGGCCTCGGTCAGGAAGTACCCCGTCCGGCTCAGGAACCGATCCAGCGCCTGCTCGTCGAATTCGCGTTCCTGGTCGTTCTGCTCCTTGTCGCGCAGTTGGGTGCCCTGGGCCCATTTGGCCCCGGCCGGGGGATTGCGGATCTGGGCTCCGCGGTCCAGTTCGTGGACGACACGCTGGAGGCCGCTCAGGTCCCAGTCGGACATGGTCCGGGCCGCTGGGACGGCCCCCTCAGTCCTGCCGACGGCTTTGGCGGCGCGGAGCCGGTCCTCCCACTCTTTGTCCAGCTCCAGGCTGAGCTTGTTGCACGCGACCACCGCCGTCTTGAAGTCGGTGGTTTCGAGCGAGCGCCAGACCTCGCGCCGGCCCACGACGGCGCGGAACCGCTCCGAGACCTTCTTGCGGAGCCACCAGACGTCGCTCTTCGTCTCTTTATTGTTCTTTTTCTTGCGGACCGGCTTTGGCATGCGATTGCTTCCCACGGTGTAGCCCCTTGGTGTAGCCCCAGGACATGCAGGAAGCCCTTATTCCGCCGATAAAATTCGAAATATCAGCGGGTTGGCTCAACGGGGGTGGTGGGAATCCCTCCCTCTCCGCCATAATAAATCCTCCCGCCATAATAAAACGGCTTCGAGAAAGCCCCGTAAAATCAGGTCTTACTGCACGCCAGAGATCTCTGGTGTAGCCCCAGGGTGTAGCCTAGGCAGGCTGCAACCTGCATGGCAGGCGGAAACTATCAATACGAATCGCAAGACCGACGCGCGTCTCAGTGCCGTCGCGCCATCTGCGCCAAGGCCAATCGCCGGCCGACGGCCACGCTGCTACAGCTGGCGCAGCGGGCCCGCCATCCGGATCTGGCGAGCTGACCACCTTGTGCAATCTGTATTCGATCACCACGAACCAGGCCGCCATCGTCCGTCGAAGCGCTTGACTCTCAGGGCGGCGCTCGAACAAAAATAGAACGATCGATTCTGCCGTGAAGGTCCGCTTGGCCAAACTGCCTCAACTGCCCGTCTATTATTATCTCGACCACTTCGCCGAAATGCTCGGGTTCGTGCAGCGGACGTACGCCCCCGTGCTTGGTCCGGAGCATCACGCCTTCATAGCGCGGTTCGAGGGCCTACCGAGAGATGCGCGATGCCTGCTGGTCCGGATGATCAACAGGCGCGGTGCCATATTCAACCGATCCCTGTTCAGCTACCCCGAGATCGATGACGTCGAGCGGGCGGCATCCGATCTGACCGCGGCCGGTCACGCACGTGAGCTCGGCGAGGCGGACTATGCGGCCTTCGTCTCCTGCCTGCCAAAGGACGTCCTCGTCACCGGAGCACAGGCGGCCGGGCGAGGAGACGTCCGCAAATCCTGGTCGAAGCCGAAGTTCATCGACTATTATCTGCAAAGCATCCCTTTTTCGGTGGCCGCGCAGCATTGTGGCGCCCGCAACTTCATCGCGCTGGACGGGATGCGTCCGATCGAGTTCCTGCTCTACCTGTATTTCGGCAAGACCGAGGTGAGCCTGAAGAACTTCGCGCTGCGCGACTTGGGAATTCTCCGCACCAACCGCGAGACCTCGTTCAGCGCGCGATTCACCGATGCCGAGGAGGCGCTTGCCTCGTTCCACTACAGCCAGGTACTGGACAGCCTGGAAGACGGATCAGAAACTGCCCACAGACGGGCCGCCATTGACGTACTGGCCGGGCCTGCCTGCACGACGCAGTTCGCCGCCGATCTCCGCAGCCGAGCCGCGCATCAGACCGGGCTTTTCTTCGAGAAGACGGGCGAGAACGATCTTGCCCTGCAGCTCTACCGTGCCGGGCCTTCTCCCGACTGCAACGAGCGCTTGGTTCGCCTGCTCTACAACACGGGTGAAAAGGCCGAGGCCGAAACGCTGCTGCAGCGGATGATCGATGATCCCGCCAGCGATGGCGAGCACCTCTTCGCCACCGACTTCTATGCCCGTAAGTTCGGCGGCAGGCGTACAGGTCTCTACACCGAACTTTTGCGGTCCGGCCGCACGATCACCGTTGACGATACCCATCGCAGCAATCCCGAAGCGGGCGTCGCCGGCGTGCTGCGGCGCGAGGGCACGAAGGTTTTCTTCACCGAGAACGTGTTGTGGCACACCCTGTTCGGCCTGCTCTTCTGGGACGAGCTGTTCGAGAGCACCCGCATGCCCAGCGGGTTCGATTGGCTACCTCACTGCCTGAAGGACCGCAGCTTGCGTCGGCTTTTCGCGGAGACCATCAACGAGAAGCTGACGGCTATCGAATCCGGAGCTTCCCTTCCGTTGGTACTCCGCACCATCGCAGCAAAATGGGGCCGCCCGAACGGGATTTTCAGCTGGGATCATGTGCAAGTGGAGGCGCTGCGCGCGCTGCTCGAGGGATCCAACCCCGTCGGCGTCGCCAGTATCGTCCGCAGCATGTGCGATGACTTCCGCGGGATGCGAGACGGCTTTCCCGACCTGATGCTGGTGTGGGACGGCAAAGCGTCCTTCATAGAGGTCAAGGCGGAAGGGGATGTGATCCGCCGCAACCAACTGACCCGCCTCCACCAACTCGGCGCCGCCGGCATCACAGCCGAGATCGGCAGGGTCGACTACCGCTTCGACCCTGAGCAGGATTACGTGGTGGTCGACATCGAGACCACCGGCTCATGGTCGAACGGCGACCGCATCACCGAGATCGGCGCGGTGAAGGTGCGCAACCACCGCGTCGTGGACGAGTGGCACAGTCTTCTCAACCCGCAGCGTTCCATTCCGGCCAAGATTGTCCAGCTGACAGGTATCACCAACGCAATGGTTCGGGACGCGCCTTTGTTCGCCGAGGTGGCGGATCGCTTCATGGAGTTCATGGGCGACGGCATCTTCGTCGCCCACAACGTCAGCTTCGACTACGGTTTCATCGCCTACGAATTCGAACGGCTCGGGCGGCGCTTCAAATTTCCAAAGCTCTGCACGTGTGCCGGAATGCGGCGGCGTTATCCGGGGCACAAGTCCTACGGACTCGGGAAGCTTTGCGAAGAATACGGCATATCGCTCGACAATCACCACCGCGCCCTATGCGACGCGCGGGCCTCGGCGCAGTTGTTGAATCTCATCAATCAGAAGCGGAGCGAAGAGAGACAGAGCTCCGAAGCGGCGTAGCGCTTCAGCAATATCTGTCCGGAGTGCCCCCCGGCTGTTCCCAATCGTCATCGTGGCGGAGCCGGATCGTGCTAAGCGGAGATGGAAGCAGCCTCATCGATGGCGGCCATCAATTCTGAGGTTTCGGTCTGCTGGATCATATTGGAAAGCCCGCGAACTTTGCCGGGACCGTCGCCGTCGGCGAACGCCTGCAGGGCCGCTTCGATCGATGCCGTCATCTCGGTCGCTCCGCTCGGTGGAGCCGACGTGTGCTCGCGTTGGGTCGTGTGCGGATTGTCAGGCTCAGAGCGCCGCTCGAGCACTCTGCCGATCTTGACTTCACCATTATTGCCAACTGGCCGGAGCCCATGGCGGGGCGCCTCATAGTCTTTCCACGCTGTAGCTGGGACAATTGGTGTCGAGACCGATCGGCGCGTCGGACAGCAAAGGACCAGCTGCGTCGTATCGGGGTCTTGGGGAGCGCTCCAGAGGGCGCGAGGCGTTGGCGCAAGCCTTCACGGTGACCGGTCGATTGGTGTCGATCGGCAGCACCGTCTTGTGCGAAATGCGCTTGAGGGCCAGATTTGATCGAATGCTGCTGACGCCGGGGATACGGGATAGTTTGTTGACGATGAGGTCTTCGAGATCTTCGATGTCGGCCGCCATGACGCGGAGCATGTAGTCGCTCTCACCGGTCATCAGATAGCATTCCATCACCTGGGCCAGCCGGTCGATGGATCGGGTGAAACTCTCGAGTGACGTCTGGACCTGCTTTTCCAGCTTGATCTGGATGAAAGCCGTTACACCAATGCCGAGCACGGCGGGATCGAGAAGGGCGATCCGTCGATCGATCACGCCGAGTTTTTCGAGTGTTCTGACGCGAGCCAGACACGGCGACGGCGAGAGATTGACGCGTGATGCGAGCTCGACATTGGTCAAGCTCGCATTCTGCTGGAGCTCGTTGAGGATCTTGATATCTATTCTGTCGAGAGAGGTTGTCGACATCGCGTGTCTCCCAAATCTGGCAGTCTTCTTGCGGCGCTTATCACCATCGTTTGCGGGGCGATGACAATCGCGTGGTAAACGCTAACCGCAATTGCGCCTGTGGGATTTCGACAAATCGCCGACTTGTATCGAAAAACCGTCAATCTTCGGATTGTGCATTGCGATCAGAGGGTTAGTTGCCTAATTGCGATACATTTTTTGCACATGCGATATGCAGGCCGATGTTGATCCAACGGATCGATCACGATGTAACGGCCGGCGCTTCATCGAGTGGCCCCCCCGGCACTTGACGGGATGTGCAGCAGAGCTTCGGTGTCGAGCGTCGCAACTCTGCAGCCCTGTTTCGTACGACCACCCTTAGCCGCGAGTGGCCGTGGTCCCACGTCGCTGACCACACCGCCGGCGTTGCGCGTGACAAGTGGTTCGGCAGGAACGACAGCCCACCCTCGACGACCAGAAAATGGCAAGGATCGGCCGGACGCAGAGCTGGATCAAGCGACCCGACAAGTCGCTGCAGCATAAAATGCTGATGAAGCTTCTGCGACACGCGTTGTTCAAGCAGTAATGCTGAGAGGCTCGAGCGACTATTGATCCACGATCGCACTAGGGCGGCGGAACGTTGGATTGTCGAGCGTGAAACTGAAGCAAGTCTATCTGACAGCGAACGATCCTGGACGCCTGGCCGAGTTCTACGAAGGCTTGGGTCTGAAGGTGCGCTTCGCTGATCCCGGCAAGTGGATCCAGTTCGTGAGCGATGCGGCTGCGTTCTGCGTCGCCGCACCGATGGAGTCCGCGTCGGAACAACTCAAGGATGCCGTTATCGTCTTCGATGTCGACAACCTCGAGGCCGCCATGGAGCGTGCCGCAGCCATGGGTGCGCAAGTCGGCGCGGTTCGGGACATGGCCAGTCACGGCCGTGCGGTGAAGGTGCGGGATCCGGGCGGCAACGTCATCCAGTTCTATCAAGCAGCCGGATAGCTCAGACGTTCACCGGGGCAGCGCTGCATGCCCGGACTCACAACCAGACAAATAGGGCGCATCCATCCCATGAATCCAAGAGTCGTAGCCATGTCGTCCGCAACACCGCCGCTGTCCGAACCGGGCCCCCTCGATGCCGCAGCATTCCGCGCTGCGATGCGCAACGTGCCGGGCACCGTGTCGATCGTCACGACAGGCCGGGCTCCGAACCGCCATGGTCTCACATTGACGGCGGGCTGCTCGCTGTCGGCGGCTCCGCCCACCGTGCTGGTTTGCGTCAATCGATCTGCCGGTGCGCACGACACCATTCTCAGCAGTGGGTCGTTTTGCTGGAATATTCTGGGGGTCGAGCATCGCGATCTGGCGCTCAAGTTTTCCGGGCAGGACGGCAGCAAGGGCGATATCCGCTTCGGCGAGGGTTTGTGGTGCGATCTCAAAACCGGAGCACCAAGTCTGGCCGGCGCGGTCTGCAGCTTCGATTGCCGCGTGGTGAATGCTTACAGCGACGCTAGTCACACCATCTTCACCGGAGAGGTGGTGGCTCAGACGATGAGAGCCGGATGTGAGTCGCTCGTCTATATCGACGGAAGTTTCGCCGCGCCAAAGGCGGTCTGAAACACAGGACGACGTCCGACGCCGCTACGTTTCCGCTACAGCCAAGATGGAACCGATCAGCATGCAAGGAAGACGAAGACTTTCCATCGCGCATCCATCAGCGGTAGGTCGCTGATGCTGTCGCTCTGGCTCAATGTAATCGCCGGCGGGGTGCTCATCGGGCTGGTTTACGGGCTCGTCGCGCTCGGTCTCACGATCATCTTCGGCGTCATGCGCGTGGTCAATTTCGCTCATGGCGAGATGGTCGTGTTCGGGATCTACATCGGATACTGGACCGTTCGAATCTGGGACGTCCCGATCGCTCTAGCCGCCGCGATCGCCGCGGTCGTCATGTTCGTGTTCGGCTATCTGCTGGAGACGCTCGTCGTGAAGCGGTTCGTCAATCGGCCGCATCACTATCAGTTCATCGTCTTCATCGGCCTCTCACTGCTTTTCAGCGGCGTATTGCTGATGTCGTTCGGTCCGGATCCGCGGCCGACGGCGTCTCAGCTGTCCTTCCAGACCGTGAGCGTGGGACCGCTCACCTTGGATTGGGCCCGCATCCAGGCGGCCGCGACGGCCGGACTGCTGATCGCCGCACTGGGAGCCTATCTGAAGTACTCCGCATTCGGCCGATCGCTGCGGGGCGCCGCCAATAATCGACTGGGCGGACTGGTTGTCGGGCTGAATATCCCTCGGGTCTATGCGGTGACCTTCGGCATCGGAACGGCCTGCGCTGGCGTCGCCGGCGCATTGATCTCGCCGCTGTTCGATGCGCAGCCCTATCTCGCCGTCGACTTCACGCTGCTGGCCTTCGTGACGGTGATCGTCGGCGGTCTCGGCAGCTTCGGCGGCGCTCTTCTGGGTGGCCTGACGATCGGGGTCGCCGAAGCGATCGCGGCCTTGATGTTCACGCCGTCGATGAAAACAGCACTCCCTTACGCGCTCCTGATCATCATCCTGATTTTCCGTCCGAGGGGGTTTTTCGGTGCAAAGGACATCTGATCAAGCCAGCGACACCAAGCGTTGGGGCGCCGGCGCTCTGGTCTTCGCCGCCCTGGCCGTGGTGGGTGGCATGTCCAACGCCTACGTCATCTCGCTTCTGACGATCGTCCTGTTGTTCACCTTCATGGGACAATCGTGGAACCTGATGCTCGGGATCGGCGGGCAGCTCTCCATCGGTCACGCGCTGTTCGTTGGAATCGGTGCGTATGCGGTGGCGATCCTGAACATCAAATACGGCATCACCCCGTGGATCGGTCTGCTGCTGGGCGCGGTGATTGCGGGATTCGTCGGCGCGGTGCTGGCGTGGCTGAGCTTCCGCTTCGAGGTTCGTGGCATCTATTTCGCGCTGCTCACGATCGCAGCCGCCGAATTCGCCCGGATCATGTTCGGGGGGTGGGACTATGCCGGCGGTATGCAGGGCCTGTTCTATCAGGCGCCGAGCGGCGCGATGGACCTCGGGATGCTGCGCGGTGACGCGCGGTTCTACTACTTCGTCGCGCTCGCGCTTGCGGCCATCGGCGTCGCGGGAACGGAGCTGATCTCGCGGTCCTATTGGGGCTATGTCTGGCGGGCGATGCGGGATGACGACGAGGCCGCCCGCGCGCTGGGGGTGCGGACGTTTCGCCACAAGGTGCTGGTGGTCTCGATATCGGCCGCGACGGCCGCGATCGGCGGCGGGGTGCTGGGCCTGGTGCAGGGCGCGATCTTTCCGGATTCGATCATGGGCATGGCGATCTCGGTCGACGTGCTTATCGGCCCCGTGGTCGGCGGATTGGGCACTGCGTTCGGCCCGCTGATCGGCTCGATGGCCGCAATCCCGCTGCATCACGCCATGGGAGCTCTCGGCGACGCCCTGGGGCTTCCCGGACTGAACAGCGTCGCCTACGGGGCGGTGCTGATCCTGGTCGTGTGGTTTCTGCCCGACGGCATCTGGCCGGCGATGGTCCGGCTCTACGGGGCGATCCAGCTGCCGGCGCGCGGCCAGATCCCACAACTGCGGAAGGTCGAGGAATGACCGCGCTGCTCGAAGTGAAGAACCTGACCAGAACGTTCGTTGGATTGGTCGCGGTCAATGACGTCAGCTTCTCACTGCAGGCGGGCCGCATCACCGCCCTGATCGGACCGAACGGCGCCGGCAAGACCACCTGCTTCAATCTCGTCGCCGGGGCGCTGAGACCGACCGCCGGGCAGGTACTGTTCGAGGGGCGTTCGCTCGATCGCGAGCCGCCCGAAGCGGTGTGCCGCATGGGCATTGCCCGCACCTTCCAGATCGTCCGACCGATGAAAGATATGTCGGTGCTCGAGAATGCCATGGTGGGCGCCTTCAGCTGGACGACGAACGTCAAGGAGGCGCGGGACAAGGCGTATGAGTCGCTCGAAAATGTCGGGCTCGCCGGCAAGGCGAATGCCCGGACGGATCAGTTGACGTTGCCCGATCGCAAGATGCTGGAGACGGCGAAGGCGCTCTCGACCCGCCCCAAGCTGCTGCTGCTCGACGAAGTGATGGCGGGGCTGCGTCCGACCGAAGCGGCCCGCGTTGTCGGCGTGCTGCACAGGCTCGTCGAGGGCGGACTGACGATCCTGCTGGTCGAGCACGTGATGCGGATCGTGATGGAGGTGGCGTCGACCGTGGTGGTGCTTCACCACGGCGCCAAGATCGCCGAGGGCAAGCCGTCAGAGGTGGTGGCGGATCCCGCGGTGCTGGAAAGTTATCTGGGAGCCGGCTTCCATGCCTGACGACGCGCTTCTCGCCATCGACGACCTGTGCGTGGCCTATGACGGCTCCAATGCGCTGAACGGCGTGTCGCTCCGCATCGGCAAGGGTGAACTGATCTGCGTGGTCGGCGCCAACGGCGCCGGCAAGACCTCTCTGATCCGATCAATCGCGGGGATCGTGCCGTCGTCGGGCGGTTCCGTCAGGTTCAACGGAGTCGATATCTCGCGGCGACCGCCGTGGGACATCTGCGAAATGGGCATCGCTCAGGTCGCCGAGGGCCGCCAGATCTTCGGTGCGCTCTCTGTCGAGGACAATCTGCTGATCGGAGGCTCGCTGAAGCGGGCCAGGCACGACCGGGCCAACACGCTTGATTCCGTCTATCAGCTGTTCGGGCGACTTCGCGAGCGCCGCGACCAGCTCGCCGGCACGCTCTCCGGCGGCGAGCAACAGATGCTGGCGATCGGTCGGGCGATCATGTCGAGGCCAGAAATCGTGATGTTCGACGAGCCGTCGATCGGGCTTTCGCCGGCGCTGACCGACGTAATGTTCGGCGTCGTCAAATCCCTCAACGAGCAGGGCATCACGGTCCTTCTCGTCGAGCAGAATGTCGCCAAGTCGCTCGCGCTGAGCAGCCGCGGCTATGTGCTCGAGAACGGCTCCGTGGTGTTGCACGGATCGAGCCGCGATCTGCTCGAGAACCCCGATGTCCAGCGCGCCTATCTGGGATTGTGAGGTGCGCCGTCGCGGCGAGGCGTCGGGCGTTGCCGCTCCCGTCGCGCCGCCGTTTGGTCCACCGCTCCCCGGCTGTTGCAGCCGCTCTCGCTTGGGTCTCACTTATGAACACTGCCACTTCTCTCCTGATCGAGCGTGATCAAGACCTGGTCACGATCACGATGAACCGGCCGCCGGCCAATGCGCTGAATGCGCAACTCATCGTCGAGTTGCTGGAGGCGATCCGGCGCTTTGCCGACGACGAGAATCCGCCCGGCATCGTGCTCACCGGAAGCGGCGACCGCTTCTTCAGCGCAGGCGGCGACATCAAGGAAGTCGTCGGGATCGATGTCGCGAGGCCGCGCATCCGGTTCTTCCACGAACTCCTCGTGGCGATGGAGAACTATCCGGCCCCGATCGTCTGCGCCGTCCGCGGCTATGCGGTCGGAGGCGCCCTGGAGTTTCTGCTGCACGCGGACTACGTCGTGGCCGATGCGGCGTGCAAGATCGGGTTCCCGGAAATCAACCACGGCCTGCTGCCGGTGACCAAGGGCATGCGCCGGGCCGTCGAGAAGCTCGGCGTGCGGGCGGCACAAGAGCTGCTGTATTGGGGCGAGCTCGTCGGCGCGGAGCGCGCCATGGCGATCGGCGCCGTGAACGAGATCGTCGCGACCGAGGAGGTCGCGTCCCGTGCGCGAGACGTGTGCGGCGCGCTGCGGCAGAAAGACCGCAAGCTGTTCCACGCCATCAAACGATCGCTCAATCTCACCGCGCAAATGAGCGATCAGGCGCTCGAAGAAATGACCGTGGCCGACCTCGACGCCTATGTCACAGCCGAGAGTTCAATTAACGTGCGTGCGAGGTTTCTGTCAAAGAGCAGCAAGGGTTGAATCAATGGCGCGCGGATATCCCGATCAGATCTATCTGGAGCAGATGAGCCACGAGGAAGTCGCCGCGGCGCTGGCCGATGGATGCACGACGGTGGTGATCCCGCTGGGGGCCGTCGAGCAGCATGGACCGCATTTGTCTTTGGGCATGGATGCGGATCATGCCGATGCTCTGGCCGAGCGGATCGCGCGCAGCCGCGGCAACACGCTGGTGGCGCCGACCATCAGGGTCGGCTGCTCGTCTCATCATCTGCCATTCCCGGGTACGATCTCGCTACGGCCGGAGACGCTGGAAGCGATCTGTGTCGATTATTGCACAAGCCTGGCGCGGCACGGCTTCAAGCGCATCCTGATTCACTCGGGCCATATCGGCAATTTTCCGGTCCTGAAGGACATGCTCGGTCGCTTGCGCGAGGCCGTCCCCTCGGATGTTGCGATCCAGGCGTTCGTCGACTCGACGAAATGGATCGACACGTGGCGCGATGCGGTGCGCGAAGCCGGAGGAGACGTGTCGGCCGTCGGCGGCCACGCCGATATCGCCGAGACGTCGCTGATGATGGTCATTCGGCCCGACAGCGTCAGACCGGACCGCTTCGAGGTGGGCCATCTTGGCGGCTTGTCGGAGGCTGATCTCGAGCTGATGTGGAAGAACGGCATCCGATCGGTTTCGCATAACGGCGTGATCGGCAGTCCGTTCGGCTCAAGCCACAACATCGGCGAAGCGTGCCTCGCGGCGGTCGCCGAGTTGCTGATCGAGACCTTCGATAGCGAGGCCGGAGTCGCCCGCCGTTGACGGTCAGTCCGTCCGCTGCGCGGGCGACGCTTCCCGCGGCGTCTGCCATGTTGCGAATACTGACAGCATAAAATTCGGAAAGCTTGACTGCGCAAGGCGGCTTTCGGGCGAAAATATCGCCCCGCCTATGAAACCCTGTGCCATCTCGAAAGCTAGAGGATTGAGACATGGCACTTACGTTCGGGTTCTGGTCTGAACAGGAAACCCAGGTCGGCCACAGTTACTCGCGCAGGCTTCACGAACTGGTCGACGAAGTCCGTCTGGCCGAGAAGGTCGGCTTCGACTGCGTCGCGCTCTCCGAGCAGCACGTGGCGCTGGGCGGGATCTCGAGCTCGGCGCCCGAAGTGGTGTTCGGCTATCTGGCCGCGGTGACGTCGCGGGTCAAGCTGCGCGCGGCGGTGACGCTGATGCCGCAGCGCATCAACCACGCCTTGCGTTCGGCCGAGCGGCTTGCGGTGACCGACATCCTGTCCAACGGCCGCATGGAATTCTACGGCGGCCGCGCCAACACCACCATCGCGATGCGGGCGTTCAACGTCGATCCGAACGAAACGCTGGCGCAGATGGAAGAAGGACTGGCGCTGCTGAAAACGGCGATGCGCCAGGACATCTTCACGTTTGACGGCAAGTACTACCAGATCCCTCCGCGCCAGCTGGTTCCGAAGCCGCTGCAGAAGCCGCATCCGGTGATCGGGATCGCGGCGACCAGCGAGCGCAGTCACGTCTGGGCCGCCTCGCAGGGCTTCGCCGTGATGAGCAGCAACATCTATCAGGGCTGGGAAGCTCAGCAGAAGCTGATCGGCGCCTATCAAAAAAACTGGAAGCGCGACGAGGAGGGGGCCGCTGCAGCGTCCGCGTATCGGCATTCCGCTGTTCATCGGCATCGGGAAAACGGACGAGCAGGCCAAGGCGGATTATGCCGGCCCGCTGATGCACTATGCCAAGATCTCGACCGATGCCTATCCGCGTCTCGCGGCGATTGCCGACGACTACAAATACATGGGAGATAGCGTGCCGTCGATGCAGCGTGCCGCCAACGACTGGGACTATCTAGTCAACGAGTCGGCCACGACGGTGTGCGGCAGCCCCGATACGGTCATTCGTCAGATCGAGAAGTTCGAGGCCATGGGGATCGACGAGGTGCTGCTGCACATGGACTCAGTCCCGCACGAAAAGATCATGGAGGCGATCGACATGGTCGGTCGCTACGTCATCCCGCATTTCAACGACAGAAACAACGTCGTGCGGCCGACCGAGGAGATCCTCGGGCAGATCCGGCTGATGCGGACCCAGAACAAGTAATGCAGCGGTGAAGTCAATGTCGCAATACGGCTACAAGTACCTGATCGTCGAACAACGCGCCACCGGCGTCGCGATCGTCACGATGAACCGCCCGGAGATCCTCAACGCGATCAACTGGGAGATGCACGAGGAGCTCGAAGACGTCTTTCTCAAGCTGGATCACGACAGTTCTGTCAACGCGATCGTTCTCACCGGTGCGGGCCGCGGATTTTGCTCCGGTGGCGATCAGAAGTCGCTGGATAAGGGAACGCTCCCGTCCCCGACGCGCAGCGGTCGCCACCTCATCCGCAACATGCTGGAAGTCGAAGTGCCGATCGTCGCGGCCGTCAACGGTGTCGCGGTCGGCCTGGGTGCCACGCTCGCGCTATTCTGCGACGTGATCTATGCGAGCTCGACAGCTCGTTTCGCCGACACGCACGTCAATGCCGGCGTCGTCGCGGGCGATGGCGGCGCGGTGATCTGGCCGCTGCTGATGGGGCCGGTGCGCGCGAAGCACTATCTGATGACCGGCGAATTCATCTCCGCCGAGAAAGCGGCTGCTATCGGCATGATCAACGAGGTGGTCGCGGACGGCAACGTTCTCGATGCCGCGATCGAATACGCCGAACTGCTGGCAAGCGGGCCGAAGGAATCGATCGTGTGGACGAAGTACAGCGTCAACAAGATCGTCAAGCAGTACGCCCATTTGCTGCTCGACACTTCTGCGGCGCTGGAGATGTTGACCTTCAAGTCGCCCGAGCGGGCCGAGGCGGTTGCCGCATTCGCGGCCAAGCGCAAGCGTTTCGCGGAGCGCTGAGATGAACGTCGCTGCGATTACATCCGGCGCCCAGTTGGCCGATACGACCGTCCCGCAGCTCTTGGCTGCGCGGCTCGCGGAGCGGCCCGACAAGATCGCCTTGCAACAAAAGCGTCACGGCGCCTGGACCGCCATGACGTGGGGCGCCTATGCGCAGCGTGTCGTGAACCTGGCCAGCGCGCTGCGGCGTGCCGGTCTCGAGCGCGGCGATCGGGTCGCGATCATGGGCGATTCGTCCGAGGAATGGCTGATCGCCGACATGGCCACGATGTGCGCCGGTGGCGTCATGGTGGGCGTGTACTTCACCTCGTCACCCGAAGAAGTGGCCTACTGCTTCACGGATTCAGGCGCGAAGTTCGCGTTCGTCGGCGGGGAGCAGCAGCTTCGCATCGTGATCGCCTCCGGTCGGGCCGAGCAGCTCCGCGGCATCATCGTGCTCGACCCGGATTGGACCGGCGAGGCCACGGCGTCGATCAAGTCGCTGGCCGACTTTGTCGGAGCTCACGATGTCGGTGCGCATGATTTTCTGCAGAAGGAGAGCGCGACAGCAAAGGCGTCCGATGTCGTCAGCATCGGCTATACGTCCGGGACGACCGGAAACCCCAAGGGCGCCATGCTGACGCACCTTTCCATTCTCGCCGGCGCTCATTGCATCACCCTGTTCGGCCCCAGCATGCGCGAAGAGGAACACCGGGTGGTCGTGCATTTGCCGATGTCGCACACCGTCGCGCGCGGGCAGGCGACGACGTTGCCGCTGATCGCCGACGCAGTTCCTTATTTCGGCGAGACGACCGCGGACTTCGCCCAGACGATCAAAGAGGTGAAGCCGACCTACTACATGGCGCCGCCGCGGTTCTATCAGCGTTTTGCCACGCAAATTCTCAGCAAGGTGCATCCCGCCGGCGCTGCGGGAGATCAGAACTACGCGCTCGCCATGACGATCGCGCGCAGGGCGCTCGAAGACCGTCAGGGCGGCCACGAAGATGCCTTCGTCTCGAAACTGTTCGCGGCCTGCCGCGAGCAAGTGTTCCTGCCGCTGCTCGCGGAGATCGGTTTCGACGAGCTGAAGGTCGCGTTCACCTCGTCGGCGGCGATGCCGTCCGAGCTGATGTCGCTGTGGCAGCTGTGGGGCTTGCAGCTCAAGGAGTGCTACGGCCAGACCGAGTTGGTCGGTGCCAATCTGGTGCAGATGGCGGAGTGGCCGAAGGCCGGCAACGTCGGGGTCCCGTTGCCGGATCCGGCTTGGGAAACCGCCGTGCTCCAGGACGGCGAGATGATCGTCCGTGGACCGGGATTGTTCGCGGGCTATTGGAACAAGCCGGACGAGACGAAAGCGGCGCTTCGCGACGGCTGGCTCTACACCGGCGACATCGTCGAAGTGTCGCCGGAAGGAATCTTCAAGCTGGTCGACCGGAAGAAGGAGATCATCAACACGTCGAACGGCAAATCGATCAGCCCAACTCAGATCGAAAACGAGCTGAGGCACAGCCCCTTCATCTCCGAGGCGGCGGTCATCGGCGAGGGGCGAAAATATCTCACCGCCCTGATCGAAGTGGATGCCACCGCCACAATGGACTGGGCGAAGTCGCGCGACGACAAGATCGCGAGTTACGCCGACCTGGCAGCCTCCGAGATCGTCAACCGGCTGGTCGAGGCGGAGATCGGCAAGGCCAACGGAAGGCTGGCGCGAGCCGAGCAGATCAAGGCGTTCCGCATTCTGCCGGAGGAGCTGTCGCTCGAGAACGGCGTGATGACGCCGACGCGGAAGAAGCGTCGCAAGCAGATCAACGAGCGCTATCAATCGCTGATCGCGTCGCTCTACGACGAAACCGAGGAAAAGCTGATCAAGGCCGAGATGGGCCTTTGACGTCGGCGGCCGCTCCCCAAACGTACGAAGCTACTAGTCGAGCTAGAGTTCACTCCTTCAGCAACAGGACATCGAGATGACCAAGCGAAGCGGAATCACGCGGCGGACGATTGTCGGAAGCGGGTTGGGAATTGCGGCAGGCCTGGTATCAAGGCCATCGTTTGCGGCAACCACGAAGGTGAAGGTCGGAGCGATCATGCCCAGCAGCGGCGTGCTGGCGTTTCCCGGTCAAGCCTGCGTGCGCGGCATCGATCTCGGCGCCAAATTCGCGCGTGAGAAGTTCGGCCTCGACATCGAGATTGTTCACGCCGATACGCAAAGCCGTCCGGAGAACGGCCGGATTGCCGCAGAGAGCCTGATCCGGCAGGGCTGCACCGTGCTGATCGGCGCGTGGGATTCCGGCGCCACCATTTCGGCACTGCAGGCCTGCGAGGCCGCCAAGGTGCCGATGGTGGTCCACATCGCGAGCGCGACCCAGGTGACTTCGCAGGGCTTCACCCAAGTGTTCCGCTATTACCCCACGTCGCTAACCATCGTGCGGCAATCGCTGACCGAGCTGAAGTCCGTGCTCGGCACGCTGAAGGATCCGCCGAGCAGCGCCGTCGTTCTCCATCTCAACAACACGATGGGGCAGTCGACGGCGGCCAGCATCGATCAGGCGTGGAAGGAAGTGGCTGTTCCGCTCAAGATCGCGCAGTACGTTGCCTATGACGAGAAGGCCAAGGATCTGTCGGTAGAGGTCGCCAAGGCGAAAGCGTCGGGTGCCGATGCTTTGATCTCGGTCACGCGCGTCAACGACGCGATCATGATCGCGCGCGAATGCATCAAGCAGGGCTGGGATCCCAAGATGGTGTTTTCACCCAACTCCAACGGCGTGTCGGACAAGGCGTATCACGACGCGCTCGGAAAGTACGGTGACGGTCCGATTCTGTCGGCGTTGTGGCTCAATCCCAAGGGCGCCGAGACCGACAAGATCATGAAGATGTTCGCGGCCGACTACCCGAACGACTGGTTCGATGCCAATGCGGGCTGCGCGTTCGAGGCTGTGCAGATCGTCGCAGACGCCGTGACGCGGGCGGCGTCGCCGGAATCGCCCGCGATTCACGGCGCGCTCAAGACGACCGACATGAAGCCTTTCCTGATGTACGGCGACAACACCAAGTTCGACGAGACCGGCCAGAACATCCACTGTTCGATGGTGATGCTGCAGGGTTTGAAAGGCAGGCCGCGGGTGGTGGCTCCAAAGGCCATCGCGGAAGCGTCGCTCGAGTATCCGCTTGCGCCTTACAGCAAACGCTGACGTCGCTACGTGCGGCCCCGCGAAAGCGTCGTAGGGTCGCGGTCGTCAAATGCGGAGGCAGCGACGTGCGAGCTAGGACAAGCTGTCCGAATTGATCAGGCGCGACCGCTCGGCAAGGAAGCGGCGGGGACTCTGTCCCATCGTCTTCTTGAACATCGTGATGAACGCGCTGGGCGTTTCGTAGCCCAGTTCCAGCGACACGGCCTGGACCGAACTGCCCGCCGTGAGGCGTTGCATGGCGATCAGAATGTGGAGACGCTGGCGCCAGCGCCCGAAGGTCATCCCTGTTTCCTTGGCGATGAAGCGTGCGAACGTACTCTCGCTCATCGCGTAGCGCGAGGCGACTTCGTCCATCGTGCTGCGGTCGCCCGGATTATTCAACAAGGAGGTCGCGAGGTGTTGAAGACGGGCGTCGGGGGAGATCGGCAGATACATTTCATCCGTCGTCGGCATCTGCACGAGTTCGTCGAGCAAAACCCGGCCGAGACGGCTGGTCGGTCCTTCCAGCGGATAGAGCGGTGGGAACACCGAGAGGCGGTGGATCAATTCGCGCACCAGCGACGTGATCATCAGCGTGCAGCAGGTCCGCGGCAGCATGCTGACCTGCGGATCGATGAACACGGTGTAGAGCTTGCCGAAATCGGCCACGCAATTGCTGTGCTGCACGCCGGCCGGGATCCATACCGCGCCTTGCGGAGGCACGATCCACAAGCCGCCAGGCGCCCGGCACATCACAGAGCCATGAGATGCGACGACCAGTTGGCCCTTGCGGTGTGAGTGCAGCGGCAGGTCGTCGTTGTCTTTGCTGGTTTCGAGACAGAATGAAGTGACGGGACGATCGAACTGATCCGGATCGACCGGATCATAATTGATCCGAAGATCGGGCAGATCCATTCGCGCAAAATCGCGATCGAACTCGGTCTCGGGCGGCATTTCAATCCTGCCAATTCGTCAAGTCAGTCAAGCCTTGATGCAGATCCTGCTGCTAACCGAGGTTAGCTGTTTTGAAAGGTCAGGTCACTAGTCGCGGCGAGCCGTCGAGTTCGCTGATCTGCGACAAGATGCCCGCTACTGCGGCGTGAGCGCCAAGCACCTGTCAGGCGGCCCACGGCTCGATCACTTGCCTGATTAAACCAACAGCAGAGAATGCTGCGATGCGAACCTCGGCGTCCCTCCGGAGCCGGGCAATCCGTCGGAACGCGGCCGTATTCAGCAGCACGTGCCACAGCACCCGATGCTACCAAGCGCGGGCTTTCTGGGAGCCCGACGCATGACCGCACACATCGATCCGCCACGCAAGGCCGTCAACGCCGATCAGGACGCGGTCGAAACCGCCGATTGGCTCGCATCGCTTGATCGCTCCACCACAGCGCCGGTGCCGCGCGCGTGCGATACATCCTGGCTGCGCTCGATCGGCGTGCGAAGGAGCTCGGCGTTCTGCCGGACTCTCCGCCGTTTTCGCCCTATCGCAATTCGATTCCGCTCGAGCAGCAGAAGCCCTACCCCGGCGACATCGCGATCGAGACCCGCCTGACGGCGATCATTCGCTGGAACGCGCTCGCGATGGTGGTCCGTGCCAACAAGGCCTATGGCGAACTCGGCGGGCACGTCGCCAGCTACGCCTCGGCCGCAGAGATTTTCGAAGTCGGTTTCAATCATTTTTTTCGCGCGTCAAGCTCCGAGTCGGAGGGGGACTTGGTGTATTTCCAGCCGCATTCGTCCCCGGAGTCTATGCACGAGCGTATCTCGAAGGCCGACTGTCGGACGAAAATCTGAAGCTGTATCGCCAGGAACTGAGCGGCCCCGGTCTGTCGTCCTATCCGCATCCCTGGCTGATGCCGGAGTTCTGGCAGGTGCCGTCGGCGTCGATGGGCCTCGGCCCGATCAGCGCGATCTACCAGGCGCGGTTCATGAAGTATCTGCAGCATCGCGGCCTGGTGCAGACGGCTGGTCGCCACGTCTGGGGTGTGTTCGGCGACGGCGAGATGGACGAGCCGGAATCGATCGCCGGGCTCGCCCTGGCGGCGCGGGAAAATCTCGACAACCTCACCTTCGTCGTCAATTGCAACCTGCAGCGCCTGGACGGGCCGGTCCGCGGCAACGGGCAGGTGATTCAGGAACTCGAATCTCTCTTCCAGGGCGCCGGCTGGAATGTCATCAAGGTGCTGTGGGGATCGGACTGGGACGATATCTTCGCGCGCGACAGCAAGCATGCGCTGCTGCGCAAATTCGCCGACACCGTCGATGGCAAATATCAGACGCTCGGCGCCAAGGATGGGGCCTACAACCTCGCCAACTTCTTCAGCGAGGACCCCGAGGTCCGGGCGCTGGTTGCGCACATGTCGGACGCGGATATCGACGGCCTGAAGCGCGGCGGCCACGACTTCAAGAAGCTGTTCGCGGCCTTTGCTGCCGCTAAGGACATGAAGGGTCGGCCGACCGTCATTCTGGCGAAGACCAAGAAGGGCTACGGCATGGGCGGTGCCGGCGAGTCGCGCATGACGTCGCACCAGGCCAAGAAGCTCGACGTCGACGCGCTGTATGCGTTCCGCGACCGGTTCGCTCTGCCGCTCAGCAACGAGCAAGTCGAGAATCTGGAATTCTTCAGGCCAGCGGAAGACAGCGCGGAAATTCAGTATCTGCGCGCCCGTCGCGCGGCACTCGGCGGCTACATGCCGGCGCGGCGACGCGCTTCGGCGGCGTTGCCGGTGCCGCCGCTGCAATCCTACGCGAAGTTCGCGCTGCGCGGCGACGGCAAGGAGGCGTCGACCACGATGGCGATCGTGCGGCTTTTCACCAATTTGCTCAGGGACAAGACGCTCGGCCCGCGCATCGTTCCGATCGTCGCCGACGAAGCCCGCACCTTCGGAATGGCGAACCTGTTCAGGCAGGTCGGCATCTACTCGCCGGCGGGGCAGCTCTACGAGCCGGAAGATGCCGGCTCGATGCTGTACTACAAGGAAGCGATCGACGGTCAATTGCTGGAGGAAGGGATCACCGAGGCGGGGGCGATTTCGTCCTGGACCGCGGCGGCGACCTCCTACAGCATCCATAACTTCCCGTTGCTGCCGTTCTATATATACTATTCGATGTTCGGCTTTCAGCGGGTCGGCGATCTGATCTGGGCGGCGGCGGACCAGCGCGCGCGTGGTTTTCTGATCGGAGCGACGGCCGGCCGGACGACGCTCGGCGGCGAAGGCTTGCAGCATCAGGACGGGTCCAGCCATCTGATGGCGGCGACCGTTCCGAACTGTCGGGCCTACGATCCGGCATTCTCCTACGAGGTGGCCGTCATCGTCGATCACGGCATGCGGTCGATGCTCGAGCAGGGCAACGACGAGTTCTATTACCTCACGGCGATGAACGAGAACTATGCGCAGCCCTCGATGCCCGACGATGCGCGCGACGGCATCATCAAGGGTCTCTATCGGGTGCTGCCGAGCGCTGACGGGCCGGCGAAGATCAGGCTGGTCGGCTCGGGCGCCATTCTTCCGGAGGCGCTCGCCGCCGCGGCGATGCTGCAAAGCGAATGGAAAGTGCCCAGTGAAGTCTGGTCGGCAACGAGCTTTTCCGAGCTGGCGCGGGAGGCGCGTGAGGTGGAGCGAACCAATCGGCTCTCGCCGCTGTCGACCCCGGTCGAGAGCCACGTCGCACGATGCCTCGGCGGCAAGGTGCCGATCGTCGCGGCATCGGATTATGTCCGGGCGTATCCGCAACTGATCGGTTCTTACATCGAGGCGCCCTATACGGTGCTGGGCACCGATGGCTTCGGGCGCAGCGATACACGCGCCGCGCTGAGATCTTTCTTCGAGGTCGATCGCAAGCAGATCGTCGTTGCGGCGCTGTCGGCGCTGGCAAAATTGGGTGAAGTGGCGCGTGAGCAGGTCGCCGAGGCCATCGCCAGCTACGAATTGCCGACCGGCGTTGCATCGCCTTGGTCTCGCTGACAGAGGGCGGAGCGCGCATGTCTCATTCAATTGAAGTCGTTCTGCCGGATATTGGGGACTACAGGGATGTTCCGGTCGTCGAAATCAATGTGTCGGTCGGCGACAAGGTCACGATCGACATGCCGTTGCTGTCGATCGAGTCCGACAAGGCGACGATGGAGGTGCCATCCCCGGCCGCAGGCACGGTGGCCAAACTGATGATCGACGTCGGGGCGCGGGTTTCTCAAGGTTCGGTCCTGATGATCCTCGAAGGTCGCGGTGAATCCACCGCGCCTCCGCCGGCGGCTGCGTCGGCGCCACAGGTGGAGCGACGGTTCTCGCAGCAGGAGGCGCTGTCCCAGCCGGCGCCCGCCGCTCGAGTCGATGGCTCGCCAGCACGTGCACAGCAGCCGCAGCCCAGCGGGGCCGCGCATGCGTCGCCGTCGGTTCGCGCTTTGGCGCGTGAGCTCGGCGTGGCGCTGGACTCTGTCGTGCCCACCGGCCCCAAGGGCCGGATTCTGCGCGAGGATGTGGCGGCCTTCGTCAACGGACTGGTGCGATCGGGACCGGCGATGGCGCCTGCGTCCGACGCGCCGGTCGATTGGCCCAAGGTGGATTTCGAGGAGGTACGGCGCGGTCGAGCGCCTGCCGCTGACGCGGATCCAGAAGCTGACCGGCGCGAACCTCTCGCGCAACTGGAACGTCATTCCCCATGTGACGAATTTCGACAAAGCGGATGTGACCGACGCCGAAGCCTTTCGTCAGCTCGCCAATGCCGAGGCCGCGAAGGACACGGCGAAGCTCACCATGGTGTCGCTGCTGATCAAGGCCGCGGCCTTGGCGCTGCAGAAATACCCGCGCTTCAATTCGTCGCTCGATGGCGATGAGCTGATCCTCAAGCACTACGTCCACATCGGCTTCGCCGTCGACACGCCGAAAGGTCTGGTCGTGCCGGTGATCCGGGACTGCGATAAGAAGGGCCTTCGGCAGATCGCCGCGGAGATGCGCTCGCTCGCCGACAAGGCGCTCGCGGGGCAGCTCGCGTCGGGCGAGATGCAGGGTGGCTGTTTCTCGGTGTCGTCTCTGGGAGGCGTCGGCGGTCAGGGATTTACGCCCATCATCAACGCGCCCGAGGTGGCAATCCTCGGAGCCGGTCGTGCCGCCACCGAGGCAGTCTGGAATGGACGGGAATTCGAACCGCGGCTCGTCCTTCTCCTGAGTCTGTCGTGGGATCACCGGGTCGTCGACGGCGTGGCCGGGGCCCGGTTCCTGGGCTTCGTCGCGTCGGTGCTCTCCGATCTGCGGCGCTTCGCATTGTGAGGACGCAGATGCGGACAGAGGAGATCCGGGTCCCCGACATCGGGGATTTCCGAGACGTCGAAGTCGTCGAGGTCCACGTCGGGGCGGGCGACGTCGTCGCGCGAGAGCAGGCTTTGATCACCGTGGAATCCGATAAGGCGACGCTGGAGATTCCGTCGCCGATTGCAGGGGTGATCACGAGCATTTCGCTGCGCGTTGGAGACAAGGTGTCTCAAGGCTCCATGATTGGCACGGCGTCGGCGTCGGACGAAGCGGGCGCGCAAGGCGAGACGGTCTCGGCGGATCAGGCCGATGCTGGCCAGCGCGCAACAGATCATACGCGCTACGATCTCGTCGTGATCGGAGGCGGGCCGGGCGGCTATTCAGCAGCGTTTCGGGCCGCAGATCTTGGACTGAGGACCGCGATCGTCGAACGCTACGGCACCTTGGGCGGAGTTTGTCTGAATGTCGGATGTATCCCGTCGAAGGCGCTGCTTCATGTTGCGGCCGTCAGAGAGGAAGCCGAGCGGATCGCCGACATGGGCATTCGCTTCGGCGCGCCGCAGATTGATCTGCAGGCGCTGCGTGCCTTCAAGGACGGCACCGTCACGAAGCTGACGCATGGGCTGAACCAGATGGCGGCGGCGCGCCGCGTCACGGTGATCCGCGGCACCGCGAAATTCGTCTCCGCCACGCGGCTCGAGATTGCCGGCGAGGGGGCAACCTCGCAGCAGATCGATTTCGGACAATGTATCATCGCGACGGGCTCGCGCGCGGTGAAGTTGGCGGTGCTTCCCAAGGACGAGCGGGTCGTGACCTCGACCGGCGCGCTCGCGCCGCGAAGCATTCCGGGCCGCATGCTCGTGATCGGAGCCGGGATCATCGGGCTGGAGATGGCGACCGTCTACAGCGCGCTCGGCGCCAAGATCGATCTTGTCGAAAGGCTTCCCGATATCCTGGCGGGCGTGGATGCCGATGCGGTGAAGATCTGGCGTTCGCGCAACGCGCATCGCTTCGAGCATATCGACCTTGACAGCAGCGTATCGACTGCCGCGGTGACGCCTGACGGCGTAACGGTTGCTATCACGGGCGCGTCAGTTGAGACACGATCCTACGATCTCGTGCTGCAATCTGCAGGCCGCGTTCCCAACAGCGGCGAACTCGGTCTCGAACGGATCGGCGTTGCAATCGATCCGAACGGCTTCATTCAGGTCGACGAGCAGATGAGAACGACGGCGCGCAACGTCTTCGCCATCGGCGACGTCGTCGGCGGTTCGATGTTGGCGCACAAGGCCGTTCACGAGGGGCACGTCGCCGCGGAAGTAGCTGCCGGGAAGCCGGCGGCCTTTGCGGCGAAGATCGTCCCCAATGTCGCCTACACCGATCCTGGAGATCGCCTGGGTCGGCAAGACCGAGCGTGATGTCGCCGAATCCGGAGGGAAGATCCGTTCGGCAAAATTCCCATGGGTCGCGTCCGGCCGGGCCATTGCGTCGGGCGCGTCCTATGGCATGACGAAGCTGGTGTTCGACGTCGAAACCGGTCGCATCGTCGGGGGCGTGATCGTCGGACCGCATGCCGGCGATATGATCGGGGAAATCTGCCTCGCGATCGAAATGGGGGCTGACGCGATCGATATCGGCAAGACCATTCACCCGCACCCGACCCTCGGCGAGACGATCGGCATGGCTGCCGAGGTCTATGAGGGCATTTGCACCGACGTGCCTCCAATCGCCAGAAACCGGTAGATCAGTTGACCCAATCGATGTCCGTTATCGAAGCCCTTGAACAACGTCGCGCCGGTGCCAAACTCGGCGGCGGCGAGAAGCGCATCGACGCGCAGCATGCGCGCGGCCGCCTCACCGCGCGCGAGCGGATCGACCTGCTGCTCGACAAGCATTCGTTCGAGGAGATGGACATGTTCGTCCAGCACCGCTCGACCGAATTCGGGATGGAGAACACCAAAATTCCGGGAGACGGCGTGGTCACCGGCTGGGGCACCGTCAACGGCCGCAAGGTGTTCGTGTTCGCCAAGGATTTCACCGTGTTCGGCGGCTCGCTGTCCGAGACCCACGCGGCCAAGATCACCAAGCTGCAGGACATGGCGCTGAAGGCGCGGGCGCCGATCATCGGCCTGTACGACGCCGGCGGCGCGCGCATCCAGGAGGGCGTCGCGGCGCTCGCCGGCTACTCCTACGTGTTCCGCCGCGTGGTGCAGGCCTCCGGCGTGATCCCGCAGATCAGCGTCATCATGGGCCCCTGCGCCGGCGGCGACGTCTACGCCCCGGCGATGACCGACTTCATCTTCATGGTGAAGAACACCAGCTACATGTTCGTCACCGGACCCGATGTGGTGAAGACGGTGACCAACGAGGTGGTGACGCCGGAAGAACTCGGCGGTGCTTCGGTGCACGCCGCCAAATCGTCGATCGCCGACGGCGCGTTCGAGAACGACGTCGAGACGCTGCTGCAGATGCGCCGGCTGCTTGACTTCCTGCCGGCCAACAGCAGCGAAGGCGTGCCGGAATGGCCGAGCTTCGACGACATCGAGCGCGAGGATTTTTCGCTCGACACGCTGATCCCCGACAATCCGAACAAGCCCTACGACATGAAGGAGCTGATCCTGAAGGTCGTGGACGAGGGCGACTTCTTCGAGATCGCGGAAGCCTTTGCCAAGAACATCGTCACCGGCTTCGGCCGCATCGCTGGCCGCACCGTCGGCTTCGTCGCCAACCAGCCGATGGTGCTGGCCGGCGTGCTTGACTCCGACGCATCACGCAAGGCCGCGCGCTTCGTCCGCTTTTGCGACGCCTTCAACATCCCGATCGTCACCTTCGTCGACGTGCCGGGCTTCCTGCCGGGCACGAGCCAAGAATATGGCGGGCTGATCAAGCACGGCGCCAAGCTGCTGTTCGCCTATTCGCAATGCACGGTGCCGCTGGTCACCGTCATCACCCGCAAGGCCTATGGCGGCGCCTTCGACGTCATGGCCTCCAAGGAGATCGGCGCCGACATGAACTACGCCTGGCCGACCGCCCAGATCGCGGTGATGGGCGCCAAGGGTGCGGTCGAGATCATCTTCCGCAGCGACATCGGCGAGCCCGACAACATCGCCGCCCGCACCAAGGAATACGAGGACCGCTTCCTGTCGCCGTTCGTCGCCGCCGAGCGCGGCTACATCGACGACGTCATCATGCCGCATGCAACGAGGCGCCGCATCGCGCGGGCGCTGGTCATGCTGGGTGACAAGAAGACGGAAATTCCGGCCAAGAAGCACGACAACATGCCGTTGTAGGAAGAGCTGTGTTCAAGAAGATCTGATCGCCAACCGTGGCGAGATCGCCTGCCGGGTCATCAAGACCGCGCGCCTGATGGGTATCGAGACCGTGGCCGTTTATTCCGAGGCCGACCGCGAAGCCCTCCATGTCGAGATGGCCGACGAGGCCGTGCTGATCGGCCCGCCGGCGGCTGCCGAGAGCTATCTGGTGATCGAGAAGATCGTGGAAGCCTGCCGCAAGACGGGCGCGCAAGCCGTGCACCCCGGCTACGGCTTCCTGTCCGAGCGCGAGGCGTTTCCGCGCGCGCTGGAGGCGGCCGGGATCGTCTTCATCGGTCCCAACCCCGGCGCGATCGCGGCGATGGGCGACAAGATCGAATCGAAGAAGGCGGCTGCCAAGGCCAAGGTCTCGACCGTGCCCGGCTATCTCGGCGTGATCGAGGACGGCAACCACGCGGTCAAGATCGCCGACGAAATCGGCTATCCCGTCATGATCAAGGCCTCGGCCGGCGGCGGCGGCAAGGGCATGCGCATCGCGAATTCGAAGGCCGAGGTCGCCGAAGGCTTCAATCTCGCCAAGGCCGAGGCGAAGGCCTCGTTCGGCGACGACCGCGTCTTCGTCGAAAAGTTCATCGTCGATCCCCGCCACATCGAGATCCAGGTGCTGGGCGACAAGCACGGCAACGTGATCTATCTTGGCGAGCGCGAATGCTCGATCCAGCGCCGCAACCAGAAGGTCATCGAGGAGGCGCCGTCGCCGCTGCTCGACGAGGCCACCCGCCGCAAGATGGGCGAGCAGGCGGTCGCGCTGGCCAAGGCGGTGAACTACGACTCGGCCGGCACGGTCGAGTTCGTCGCCGGCCAGGACAGGAGCTTCTACTTCCTCGAGATGAACACCCGCCTTCAGGTCGAGCATCCGGTCACCGAAATGGTCACCGGCATCGACCTCGTCGAGCAGATGATCCGCGTCGCTGCCGGCGAGAAGCTGCAGATCGCGCAGAAGGACGTCACGCTGAAGGGCTGGGCGGTGGAAAGCCGCGTCTACGCCGAAGATCCGTTCCGCAACTTCCTGCCGTCGATCGGCCGCCTGGTGAAGTATTGTCCGCCGGCCGAGAGCAACGCCAATGGCATCACCATCCGCAACGACACCGGCGTGCAGGAGGGCGGCGAGATCTCGATGTTCTACGACCCGATGATCGCCAAGCTGGTGACTCACGGGCCGTCGCGTGCCGCGGCGATCCAGGCGCAGGCGCACGCGCTCGACGCGTTCTATGTCGACGGCATCCGCCACAACATTCCGTTCCTGTCGGCGCTGATGACGCATCCGCGCTGGCGCGAGGGGCGGCTGTCGACCGGCTTCATCGCCGAGGAATTCCCGCAAGGTTTTTGCGCACGCGCGCCGGAGGGCGAGGTCGCCCGCTGCATCGCCGCGGTCGGCGCCGCGATCGACCACGTCATCGGCGAGCGCAAGCGCAAGATCAGCGGCCAGATGATCGGCCGGGCGGTGATCCGCGAGCGCCGCCGCTGCGTCTGGCTCGACCGCACTGAAATTCCGCTCGAGATCATCCGCGAGAGCGAAAGCTTCGTGGTCCGCTTCGTCGAGGCCGATGGCTCGCTCGGCGCGCCGCATCAGCTGCTGTCGTCGTGGATCCCGGGTGAACCGGTGTGGGAAGGCACGCTCGACGGCCATCCGGTGGCGATGCAGGTCCGCGCCATCCCGAACGGCTTCCGGCTGGCGCATCAGGGCTACGAGGTCGCGGTCAACGTCTTCACCGAGCGCGAGGCCACCGCGGCGCGCTGGATGAAGGAAGGCGACAAGGCCGACACCGGCAAGAAGGTGCTGTGCCCGATGCCGGGCCTGGTGGTGTCGATCGCCGTGACCGACGGCCAGGAGGTCAAGGCCGGCGAGACGCTCGCCGTGGTCGAGGCGATGAAGATGCAGAACGTGCTGCGCGCCGAGCGCGATGGCCAGATCAAGAAGATCCACGCCGCCGCCGGCGCCACGCTGGCGGTCGACGCGGTGATCATGGAGTTTTCCTGATCCATGCAAGTAATCAATTAAGCAGGAGATTCTAAATGACCCGGCGAGCGTTGGTCCCCCCGATGTCTGCGAGCAGAATGGCGGTTGTCGAAGAAGTGGCCGTCATGACGAGCGCCTCGCCTTGATGAGTTCGGCGTACCAGCCGAATGAAGCCTTCGGTATCCGCCGCAGCGAGACATAGTCCACATAGGCGAGGCCGAACCTGTTGCTGTACCCAGAATCCCATTCGAAATTGTCGAGCAGCGACCAGATGAAATAGCCGCGCACATCGGCTCCGCTGGAGGCGGCGCCATTCATCGCCTCGATATAGGCCTTCAGGTATTCAATTCGGTCGCCATCGTTCACCGAACCCGTCTGGTCGGGCTCGTCGAAGCTGCCGTATCCGTTTTCGAGGACGTAGATCGGCAGCCCATAACGCGCGTGAACGGATTGGATGGTCTGCCGGAAAGCCTCGGGATCGATCGGCCAGCCGATCGGCGTCAAGGCGGTGCCGGCAGGCTTGTCGCCGAAGTCGTAACCCAGCATCGAATCCGCGTTCTCCTTCACATAGACCGGACTGTAGTGGTTCAGCCCAAACCAATCGACCGGGCGGCAAATGCGCGCCATATCGCCGGGTTGCATATGCGGCTCGATCGCTGTCCGCATCGACGCAGGATAAGCGCCAACGCATTGCGGATCGGGAAAAACATCGTTCCAATAAATGCTCAGGCGCGCCGCCGCAGCCGCATCGGCTTCGCTTGCGGTGGAGGGCCGACAGGGCTGCCGATTGTGAATGCATCCGATCGAGGCGCCAGCGACACTCGCGCGCAGCACGTCCACAGCAGCCCCGTGCGCGAGATTGACGTGGTGGATCATGCGGTGGAGCTCATCTTCGCTTCCGCGGTCCCGCTTGCCGAGCGAGCGGCCGAAGAGAGTGAACATGGACGGCTCGTTGAATGTCGCAAACCGCTTGACCCGGTCGCCAAAGCGCCTGGCGGCCAGAGCCGCGTAGTCGGCGAACCATGTCGTGGACTCCCGGTTCAGCCAGCCGCCCCGCTCCTCCAGGGCCTGGGGCAGGTCCCAATGATAGAGGCACAGCCATGGCTCGATTCCGGCGGTCAAGAGCGCGTCGATCAAGCGGTCGTAGAATGCAAGGCCAGCCTCGTTGGCGGAGCCGCTCCCTTGCGGCAGCACGCGCGGCCAGGCCACGGAGAACCGGTAAGCCTGCACGCCGAGGGCCTTCATCAGGCCGACATCCTCGCGATAGCGATGATAATGGTCACACGCGACATCGCCGGTATCGTGATTCTTGATGGCACCGCTCTGACAGTAGATATCCCAGACGCTGAGCCCGCGGCCGTCCTCCCGCGTCGCGCCCTCGATCTGGAAGCTCGAGGTGGAAACGCCCCAGATGAAATCCGGGCGCAGGCTCGTGGTGTTCGCCAGTTGCGTTGTCGCCATGAACGACCTGCTTGCTCCAGCCCGCCGTGAATGTCGTGACATTGGTAATCATGCTGGTTCTGGACGGTCTTGAGATAGCTCAACAGGTTCCGCCGCGGCCGTGCAAAGGATCGACATTCCAAGACCGTTGCCGGGGGGCCGCAATTGCAGAGAACCAGATGGGGCGGGGCCGTTGACGGCGACCTCAGCGGGAGCGGCTACTTTCGCGTCGCCGAGCGCAATGGCGTATTCTGGCTCGTCGATCCGGACGGAGGCCGTTTCCTCTCGAAGGGGGTCAACACGATCCGCTTCGATCAGGAACGCATTGGGGGGAGCGAGCGCGTGCCCTATGCCGAGGCCTGCCGGGCCAAATATGGCAGCCTGCAGATCTGGCGCACCGCCGTGTCTGACCGGCTGGCAAGCTGGGCCTTCAACACGGTCGGCTGCTGGTCGGACGAGTTCGTCGCCAGTTCCGGATCGCACTTGCTGGCAACCACGCCGATCGCGGAGCTCGGCGCGTCCTTCCGCCTGCACCGGCGCGATCAAGTCTTCCCTGATGTCTTCGATCCCGAATTCTGGGCGCATATCCGCGCGAGCGCCGATCAGCGTTGCCGGCATCGCCGCAATGATCCCGGCTTGCTCGGGACCTTCATCGATAACGAGCTCTACTGGTCACCCGACTGGCGTAATACCGACGAGCTTCTGACGCTATTCCTGAACCTGCCGTCTCGTCGACCTGGCAGGGACGCCGCTATCGCGGGACTGCAGGCGCGCTACCGGGATTTTGATCAGTTCAATGCGGTCTGGCGCACTCAGGCGCGATCCTGGCAGGAGCTCGGCAGAATCGAACATGTCGCGGCACCGTTCGTCAGGCTTCGTCCTGGCGTCTTGAACGACGCTCTCGAGACCAAGGCCAATCTGGCAGATCCCTGCCGCGAGGCCTTCTCGGCAGATTGCGATGCCTTCGTGGCCGTCGTGGCTGACAAATATTTCGAACTGTGCGTCTCGGCCATCAAGACGGCCGATCCCAATCATCTCGTGCTCGGATCCCGGTTCGGCTATCAGCCGCCGGCAGGCGTCATCGCCGCTGCCGGCCGCCATCTCGATGTCATTTCCTTCAATTGCTACGAGTTCGACCCCGGTCCGGTCATTGACGCTTACGCTGTCGCCGGGAAGCCATGCCTCATTACTGAATTCTCATTTCGAGGCGACGACGCAGGCTTGCCGAATACGAAGGGAGGGGGACCCCGGGTGGCGACCCAGACGGAGCGCGCCCGAGCTTTCGAGGGCTATGTTGCGGCGGCCCTCAGCAAGCCGAATGTGGTCGGCTATCACTGGTTCGAGCACGCCGATGAGCCGGCGCAGGGACGATTTGACGGCGAAGATTCGAATTTCGGCATAGTCACCATCGAGGACCAGGTCTACGACGAGCTGACGAAGACCATGACCAGGGTGAACGCGGCGGCAGAGCGCATTCACGCTGCTTCTGTCCCGGCCCTGATCTGCCCGCTATAGCGATGAGGCGCCGCGCGCCGGGCTTTGGGGTATTGGTCTTGGCCTCGGCCACGATGGCCATGTCCGAAACACGCTCGCAGCCCTGTTGCAGCTTACATGATGCGTCAGCTCGGTTGAGGCAAATCAACGTGCCGGTGCGAAAGCCAGCCAAGCTCAGCCGTGATGACCGCGAAACGAGGTGAGACAAGTGAGTCCCGTCAACGATGGTGCGCGGGTTGCGACGGTCGCCTGTGCCGGCAAACTCGTCGCATTAAGCCTGTGCGCCGCGATGTTGGGGGCGACGCTTGCTTTGGTTGGAACGGGGCATGCGGTCGCCGCCGAGGTTGACGCCGCTGGCGTCACCGCTCCGGTGGGATTTGCAGAGGTCATTGAACGGGTCAGACCGGCGGTTGTAGGCATCCGGGTGAAGACCGAGCAGGGAAGTGCCGATGGCGAGCGAGCGCAGCTACCGCCGCCCGGATCGCTGTTGGATCGGCTCTTTCGGCAGTTCGGCGTACAGATTCCCTCCGATCCGGCTCCAGGGTCCGACGTCACGGTTGGCGCGGGATTCCTGATTTCCGGTGACGGCTACATCGTCACGAACGAGCACGTCGTAGCCAAGAGCGTCGACATCGAGGCAACGATGGACGACGGAAAGGTCTACTCGGCCAAGCTCATCGGCAGTGATCCGCAGACCGATCTCGCGCTGATCAAGATCTCCCCCTCAGGTGAACTGCCCTACGTGCGTTTTGCTGCGGTGGGGCCCCGGATAGGCGACTGGGTGCTTGCTATCGGCGACCCGTTCGGGCTCGGCGGCACGGTCACCGCCGGGATCGTTTCGGCGCTTGGGCGCGACATCGGCGGAGAATCCTACAACGATTTCATCCAGATCGATGCTCCGGTCAATAAGGGCAATTCCGGCGGGCCATCGTTCAACGTGAGAGGGGAGGTCATTGGGGTCAACACCGTGATCTACTCGCCCTCGGGCGGATCGGTGGGGGTCGCGTTTGATGTTCCGGCGGAGACGGTGAGATCGGTCGTCCGCCAGCTGCGGGAGAAAGGTTACGTCTCTCGAGGTTGGGTTGGAGTCTACCTTCAAGAGGTCTCGACCGGCATTGCCGACGCGCTGAACCTGAAGAGCACCCGGGGTGCTCTCGTTGCGCAACTCGATGAAGGGCCCGCAGCCAAGCAAGGTGTAGAGCCTGGCGACGTGATTACCTTCGTGAATGATCTTGAGGTGAAAAATCCTCGCGACTTCGCTAGGAGGGTAGCTGAGATCACCCCAGGCACCGTCATCCATCTCCGCATCCTCAGGAACGCGCGGGAGATGTCGATCGAACTGACCGTGGGCGAACTTCCCCGCGCGAGAGAATTGCCTAAAGACAAGCAGGCGGAGCTGAGGGAACGGGCGGAGCTTGGCCTCACAATCGCGCCGGCGCGTCTTGTCCCAGGTGCCGGTGACACCGGTATAGTGGTGCTCGAAATCAGGCCGGGCAGCGGGGCGGCCAATGGCGCCCTTCAGGTCGGCGACATCATCATAGGCATCGGAGGACAGCCCATTGTCGCCGGCGCCGACCTCGATAGGATCGTCAACGAGGCCCGTGCACAATCCAGGCGAACCATTTTGGTCCGGATCAAACGTGCCGGCGCCATGAACTTCGTCGCCGTTCCCATCACCTGAACAAAGCTCGGAGAGGAAGCTTGGAGGGAAAACAAGGCGATATCCTCCTTGACCAACATCAAGGCGCCGCCGTCCGCTTCGGCGGTCATCTAGCTATGGAAGCCAGAACGAAGAGCAGTGCCATCAGCAAGCCGGGTGATCATCGCGCACCGGATTCGTTGGCGGCAGAGCGTCAAGTGCCGCTAGCGAACAAGGCTTCCCGAGGATGGGTTCGCATCAGCCCCAAGGTCTCGTGGTACGGAAAGATACTGATCGTGGGAGCCCTGCTGGTCGCCTTCGGATGGGAGCTGTTTCACCTCATTATCACCCTGGTGACCCTGGATTGACGTCAGCCAGGAGGCAAGGCCATGCGCCGCAATTGGCCATGGCAAGCCTTCCACGGCGATCAATAGACAAAGACCGGGGTTTCGAGCAGGTGATCGTTGACGGTTTGCACGCCAGGGATGGCTTCCGCGACCACGCGGATAGCCTTGCGCTCAGCGAGTGACGGCGCGAAGCCCCAGAGCTCCATCACACCGTTCTGGACCGTGGCATTCACATTGAGCGTATGAGCCCAGGGCTGCTTCATGAGCTCGTCCAAGAACCGTTTCCTGATGGCGGCATCCGGAAGAGATATTTCGAGCTTCGGCTTGGCGCTCGCGATAGCCTGAAGCAGATTGGAGCGGCTGACGATCCCGACGGGCTGACCTTCTCTGTTGACGATCGGGACGCGTTTGATCTGCTGCTTCTCAAGCAGCATCGCAATATCGTTCAAGGGCGTCTCGGGCGACGCGGTCACGACGTCCTTGACCATGACGTCTTGTATCTTGGCCGAGTGCGATCTGACGTAATCAGCGGCCTGTTCGGCGTCACCGGTCAATAGGCGCAGCCACCAGGAATAGGAGCGCTCGGTACCGCTCTCGGCGCGGTGAATGAGATCGCCTTCACTCACAATTCCAAGCAGCTTGTTGTCGGGATCCACCACCGGTACCGCACTGATCCGGCGTTCCAGCAGGATCTTCGCGACCTGCTGAACGGACGCGTGCGGGCCAACTGTCACGACCGGGGACATCATGATGTCGCGTGCTTGCATAACATGCTCCTTGTCGGTTCCGTGTCTTTTGCAATGTGCCAGCCTGTGAATCCTCTGGCTTGATTCTGATCAAAAGGTCCGCTTCGATGAAGCGATAGCAATTTGCAGTATTCACCATGGAGGCCGAGATGGTCAGGATACCGCATCGGGCAATCGTATTCGTGGGCGATGGACGGAAGGCGTTATTCCTGCGCAACGAAGGGGACGAGAAGTTTCCGCACCTGAAAACACAAGCGGTGTTGGAGCACGAGAACCCGCCGGCGCATTCGCAAGGAACAGACCGGCCGGGTCGGGTCAGTAAAGCTTCCCATTCCTCGCACCGGAGTGCCGTGGAGAGCACCGATTGGCACGAGCTCGAGGAAAGCCGCTTCGCGAGGCAGGTCGCGGCGGCCGCCGAGCAGCTGATTCGGAGCGAGCAGTCGACGCCCCTTATTGTCGTCGCGCCGCCCCGGACCTTGGCAGAGCTTCGCTCCGCCTTCCATGACGATGTCAAACGGCGGATTATCGGCGAACTCGACAAGGATCTCACCAAGCACCCGGTCGGCGAAATCGAGAAGCATCTTCAGGGATAGGGGCGGTAGCCGCGTTGATGCGGCCGGCTGCCCCGGGTCCGAGGTTTGATCTTGCTC
This sequence comes from Bradyrhizobium dasycarpum, assembly GCF_042019905.1. Taxonomy (NCBI): domain Bacteria; kingdom Pseudomonadati; phylum Pseudomonadota; class Alphaproteobacteria; order Hyphomicrobiales; family Nitrobacteraceae; genus Bradyrhizobium; species Bradyrhizobium dasycarpum. The sequence goes on along the minus strand of NZ_CP169574.1, from coordinate 4,503,441 downwards.
GACGGGCCAGTTATCCGCCGAGCGGATAAAGAAGACGGCGCACATTTCCGGAGGAGTCTCATGTCAATCGCCAGCGTCATGGTCTACGTCGACACCGAGCAGCAAGAAGCGGGACAAGTCGCCGTCGCGGATGGTGTCGCCTCAAGGTTCGAGGCCTCGATTCTGGGTGTGTCCGCTATAGCCGTGCAGCCGCCGTTCGTGGCGGAAGGCGTCATCATTGAGCAGACCACCGAGGACGACGTCAGGCGCATGCGAAATGTTCTTGCGGAAAAGGAGAGCTGGTTCAGGAGAGTTGTGCGTTCGACGAGCGAAAAGATTGAATGGCGCTGGGCGATCGAGGATCCGACCGACTTCGTGATTGAGCAGGCGAGGGCGGCAGATCTCGTCGTCGTCAAGCGCAGACCGCCCAAAGCCAGTCCGTCTCACTTCTTCGATCCGGCAGAAGCCATGCTGCGGATGGGGCGCCCGACGCTATCGGTACCCGACGGCGTGACGGAATTGTCCGGAGACCAGATCGTGGTTGGTTGGAAGGATACTCGCGAGGCGCGCCGCGCCGTTCGCGACGCAATGCCGTTCCTGACCCGCGCTTCAAAGGTCATCATCACCGAAATTTGCACCCCGGACGAGCAGGACGCGGCACGCCGTCGTGTGCGGGATGTCGCGGACTATCTCAAGAAACATGGAGCCAATTGCGAGTCCGATATCCGGGTGCATACGGCAGAGGCTGATGCCGGGTATCTCATCCGCCTTGCCGAGGACGTTCGTGCCGATCTCATTGTTGCAGGAGGCTACGGCCATAGCAGATTGGGTGAATGGATATTCGGAGGTATGACGCTCGGTCTCCTGCGCGACGCCAGGATCTGCGTCCTCATGTCTCACTAGGCGGCAAAATGCGGCTCGACGAAGCGGTGCAATAAAGGCGGCAGCTTTCATGCGAACCTGGTTCGCAACGAGAGGATCAGGCCTGCCGATGCTCGACTCCTCGGAAGGCTGATGACGCGGTCAGACGGCAGCATAGGCGCGAGACGGCGGCCAGGGCCGCCCCGCGCCAGCGAGGCCGTCAGGCGGCTTTCACGTTGATCGTCTTGGCCGGCTTTTGCGCTTCCTCGGTCTTGGGGAGCGTAACCTTGAGCACGCCATTCTTGAAGGTCGCCTCGATCTTGTCGGCGTTGACGCCGTCCGGCAGCGCGAAGTAGCGCTCGAAGGAGCCATAGCGGCGCTCGGAAACGTAATAATCCTTCTTCTTCTCCTCGGTTTCTTCCTTCTTTTCGCCGCGGATGGTGAGACCGCCGTTGGCGAGCTTGACCTCGATGTTCTTTTCGTCGAGGCCGGGCAGCTCCGCAGTGATCTCGTAAGCCTTGTCGCTTTCGGCGACATCGACGGCCGGCGCATTGAAGTTCTTCGACAGGTCACGCTCCAGCCGGGCGAGCGACCGGAACGGCCGGTTCCAGAAGCCGTTGCCGAAATCGTCGAAGAGCTGATCGATCTCGTTTCTCAGCGCCTGAAACGGCTGCCAAGTCTCGCCGGCAACGGCGGGCGCGGTGGACGTCTTGGTGACAGGTAGTTTGGTTTCGGTTGCCATGATCGCCTACTCCATTGAAGTTTGACCATCCGGTCGCGAGAAAGAATAGGCCGAGCCATCGGGCTTTGATTGATCCTTCTCAAATGAAAAAGAGGTGCTGGCGAAATTTGATATCTACGCATCGGGCCATTTCGGCAGCCACTGATCGCCACGTTTCACATAGGAACGCTTCACGGCGGCCCATGCCGTTCGGTGCGCGATTTCCTCCTGACGAAGGTCCCCCGCGTGCGAGGCAAAGGAATGGTTGAACGCTTCCCGATAGATGTCCAGGGCATGAGGTGGCAGGTGGTGCCGCACGCCCGATGGAAGCTCGCTGTTTGATCGGTAGGGCATCCCGATGTCTCCTGTCAGACGGGAAGCGGAAAGCTGACGCGGCTACATCGCCAGATCGTGTTCCGGCAACCGCTCGCGTTTCGGCTCCGGAATTTCCGTCATCGTCGCCTCAGTCAAAAGCAGGACGCTGGCCACCGAGACGGCGTTCTCCAGTGCGATCCGCACGACCTTCACAGGATCGACAATGCCGGCTTCGACCAGATCGACATAGACCTTGCGCGCGGCATCGAAGCCGAGATCGCCTTCGCTGCTGAGCATCCGCGCGACCACGACGCCGCCGTCCGCAGCAGAATTTTCGGCGATCTGGCGCGCCGGCGCTTCGAGCGCGCGCCTCAGGATCTGTACACCGGTTCGCTCGTCACCCTCGCAGGCCGCTTCTTCCTTGGCCACGGCTGCCACCGTTCGAAGCAGCGCAAGTCCACCGCCGGGCACAATGCCTTCTGCGACGGCCGCTTTGGTCGAGCTGATGGCGTCGTCGAGGGCCTCCTTCTTCGCCTTCATCTCGGCCTCGGTCGGTGCCCCGACCCGGATCACGGCGACGCCGCCGGACAGCTTGGCGAGGCGCTCCTCGAGGCTTCTCCCGGTCGTAGTCGCTGGTGGTCTTCTCGATCTCGACCCGGATCTGCGCCAGCCGCGCGTCGATGCGCGAACGGTCGCCGCCGCTTCCGATCAAGGTGGTGTTCTCCTTGTCGGCAACCACGCGCGCGGCACGGCCTAGCTGCTGCAGAGTCGCATTCTCCAGCTTCAGGCCGATCTCTTCCGAGATCACCTGCGCGCCGGTCAGAATTGCGATGTCTTCCAGCATCGCCTTCCGCCGATCGCCGAACCCGGGCGCCTTGACCCCGCACGCCTTGAGCACGCCGCGAAGCTGGTTGACGATAAGCGTCGCCAGAGCCTCGCCTTCGATGTCTTCGGCGATGATCAGGAGCGATCGGCCGCTCTTGGCCACCTGCTCCAGCAGGGGCACGAGATCGCGCAATGCACCGATCTTGTGGTCGCAGAGCAAAACGTACGGATCCTGCAGCACCGATTCCATCCGGTCTGCATCCGTGACGAAATAGGGGGAGAGGAAACCACGATCGAACTTCATCCCTTCGACGACATCCAGGAGCGTCTCCGTCGTCTTGGACTCCTCGACCGAGATCACGCCGTCGCCGCCGACCTTCTCGATCGCGTCGGCGACCAGTTCACCGATCGACGTATCGTTATGGGCCGAGATCGTCGCGACTTGCGCCTTCTCGGCCCTGGTCTTCACCGGTTTTGCCATCGCCCGCAGCGCCGCTATTGCGGCTTGTGTCCCCCGATCGAGGCCGCGCTTCAAATCGATTGCGCTCGCGCCGGCAACGACGTTGCGAACCCCGTCCGACAGGATGGCATGCGCAAGGATGGTCGAGGTGCTGGTGCCGTCGCCGACGACGTCGCCGGTCTTCTCGGCGGCCTGGCGAAGCACCTGGGCGCCGAGATTCTCTTCGGCATCCTTGAGATCGAACTCCTTCGCGATGGTGACACCATCGTTGCACACGATCGGCGCCCCCCATCCCTTCTGAATCAGAACGGATTTCGATTTCGGGCCGAGCGTGACCCGCACCGCGTCCGCCAGGAGCGAAGCGCCGCGCAGAACTTTCTCGCGAGCCGCTGAATGGAACAGAACCTGCTTGTGTGCCATTGGAATGCCCTCGGTGTGGCGTGGTCGCCGATATTTTATCGGCTAGTGTGTACGACCGCACCTCGTTGGAAGTTGATCCTGGTCAACAGGTCGTCGATGCGATGTCGCGGTCACAAGCCGGGTCGGACGTCTGGTTGACCGTCTCCCGTTACCATCTCAGCTTCCGCGGCTGTCGATGGGAGGAGCAGGTGGTTCGTGCTCAAATGTCGCGCAAGCAGACCATTGCGATGGCCATCATGTTCGCGGGAGACATGCTGCTTGCTGTGCTGCAGTTTGTTTCCACCATATCGGCAAAGCTCACCCCGATCGCTCCGCCAGCACCGCTCGCGCCGTCGCTACGAACGCCTGCGCCGCCGGCGACAGCGTGCGGCCCTGCCGCTGCAGCACGGACACACCGGTCGAGTGAGAGCCGGGCGCACCAGCGGCTTGGCGATCAGGGTCGGAAACTGGTCAGCCGGCAGCATCGTCGCGGGCAGGATGGCGAGGCCCAGGCCTTGGGCCGTCATGGCGAGCGCGGTGTTGATCAGCGTCACTTCATAGGTTGGCGACAGACGCTTGCCCTGCGCGCCCAGCGCCTGATCGATCTGCATCCGGATCCGTGTCTCGCGCCGCATCGCGATCGTCGGCAGCTGCGCCAGCTCGTCCCATGTGAGGGAACGCCGCGCGGCGAACTCGGTGGTGCGGCGGCCGATCGCGCTCAAGCGTCCGCGCGTCAGCGTCTCGATCGTCATCTCCGCGAACTCGCCTTCCACGCTGCCGATCGCGAATTCCGCGTCGGTTGCGATCAGGCGCGGCACGAGATCGTCGGCAGCGACATCGCGCATGTCGATCTCGATGTCGGGATGGGTGGCGCGGAATGTCGCGAGCACCTGGGGCAGCAGCGCCGATGCGGCGCCGGCCGAGGCGACGAACGCGACGCGGCCGGCGCGCGCTTGCGCGAGGTCGTGCATGCGCCGCGACAGGCCCTGCGCATCGCTCAGCATCCGCTCGGCGGCGTGAAATGCCTCATGGGCGGCCAGCGTCGGTTGCACCGACCGCGTGGAGCGGTCGAACAGCCTGACGCCGAGCTGGCCCTCGAGCTGCTGGATCAACAGGCTCGCCGCCGATTGCGTGATCCCGAGCTCGCGCGCCGCCCGCGTGATGCTGCGGGTGCGGTACACGCCGGCGAAGGTCCGTAGCTGCCGCAAGGTGACATTCATATGCAAAACTCATGAGTTGATGAGTTCTTTCTGTCTTATCTCATAAACGACCCTGCAATAAAATGCATGCTGCGCGGACGACGAATCCGCAGCTGCCTAGGGGGATGAAACGAGCATGAGGACACAGGTGCTGGTCGTGGGTGCCGGGCCCGTGGGTTTGACCGCGGCCATGGACCTCGCTTCGCGCGGGATCGACGTCGTGATCGCCGAGACCCGCCATGCCGGCGATCCACCCAGCGTCAAATGCAACCACGTCTCGGCGCGCTCGATGGAGATATTCCGAAGGCTCGGTATCGCCGCCAAGCTGCGCGAGGCGGGACTTCCGGCGGACTTTCCCAATGACTGCTCCTATCGGACCACGGCGACCGGCATCGAGCTCTGCCGCATCGATATTCCCTCGCGCGCGCGTCGCTACAGCGCAACCGGCGGTCCCGATACCTGGTGGCCGACGCCCGAGCCGCCGCACCGGATCAACCAGGTCTATCTCGAGCCGATCCTGTTCGATCATGCCGCCGCGCAGCCGCGCATCACCATTCTGGCGCGCACGGAAGTCGTGTCGATCGAGCAGCATGACGATCATGTGGTCGTGCTGGCGCGCGACCTCGACAGCGGAAGCCTGCTTCGCATCGACGCCGGCTTCGTGATCGGGTGCGATGGCAGCCGCTCGCTGGTTCGCAAATCGATCGGAGCCAGCCTGTCCGGCACGCCGGTGATCCAGCGTGTGCAATCGACCTTTATCGAGGCGCCGCAGCTCAAGGAGCTGATGGGCGCGCACAAGCCGGCCTGGATGGTGCTCTCGCTCAACCCGCGGCGCTCCGGCACCACCGTTGCCATCGACGGTCACGATCGCTGGCTGATCCACAATCACCTCAAGCCCGACGAGCCCGAATTCGACTCGGTGGATCGCGACTGGTCGATTCGCGCCATTCTCGGCGTCGACGAGCGCTTTGAATATCGTGTGCTCAGCAAGGAGGACTGGGTCGGGCGGCGCCTGGTGGCCGATCGCTTCCGCGATCGCAGGGTCTTCATCTGCGGCGACGCCGCGCATCTGTGGATGCCCTATGCGGGCTATGGCATGAATGCAGGCATCGCCGACGCCGTCGACCTCTGCTGGCAATTGGCGGCGCATCTGAACGGCTGGGCGCCGGCGTCGATCCTCGATGCCTATGAAGCGGAGCGCCAGCCCATCACCGAGCAGGTGTCGCGCTTTGCGATGGACCACGCCATGAAGATGATGGCGCAGCGCGGCGGCGTCTCGGCGGAGATCGAGGACGACACGCCGCGCGGCCAGGCGGCGCGCGCGGCGCTGGCGAGGGCAGCCTACGATCTCAACGTGCAGCAATATTGCTGCGCAGGATTGAATTTCGGCTACTATTACGATGCCTCGCCGATCATCGCCTATGACGGCGAGACGCCGCCGGCCTACACGATGGGAAGCTTCACGCCTTCCACCGTGCCGGGCGCCCGCGCGCCGCATCTGTTCCTGCGCGACGGACGATCGCTCTACGACGCCTTCGGGGTTGGCTACACCTTGCTGCGGCTGGACCCTGCGATCGACGTGGCGGCGCTGAGATCCGCAGCGGAGACGCGTGGCATGCCGCTGGCCTTGGTCGATGTCGCGCCGGATGAGGCAAATGGGGCCTATGCCGAAAAGCTGGTGCTGGTGCGGCCCGACCAGCACATCGCCTGGCGCGGGCAGGCTGCACCCGAAGATGCGCCGGGCTTGCTGGCGCGGCTCACCGGCGCGGCGGCGTGAAGAAGATCAAGCTGCCGGCCTGACGACGACGCCAGGCGGCTCACACAAAACGCATCGAGGAGGAGAACGTGTTTCGCATTGCAAGGCGCCGCATTCTGGCCGTGCTGACGGCCGCGACTTTCGTCGGGCTGCCGCTGGATGCCGTGAAGGCAGCCTATCCGGAGCAATTGATCAAGATCATCGTGACCTTTCCGCCCGGCGGCAGCGCCGACACGGTCATCCGCGCGCTCGAACCCTTGGTCACTGCCGAGCTCAAACAGGGCCTGGTCATCGAGAACCGCGCCGGAGCAGGGGGCAACATCGGCATGGCCGCGGTCGCGCAGGCGAAGCCGGACGGCTACACGCTCGGCGTGGCACCGGCGGGTGCGCTGACGGTCAACCCGTATCTCAACGCGTCGATGCCGTTCGAGCTGAAGGATCTCGCGCCCATCACCCTGCTTGCGGAAATCCCCTTCGTGCTCGTCGCCGCCGCCGACATTCCCGCGCACAACATGGCCGAGACGGTCGCGCTGGCCAAGGCGAGGCCAGGCGCGCTGTCGATCGGACATGGCGGCAACTCGACTGCGATGCATTTGACAGCCGCGCTGTTCACGCACAGGACCGGGATCGCGATGGAGCTGGTGCCTTATCGCGGCACCGCACCGGCGACGGTCGACGTGCTTGCGGGCCATATTCCGTTCGCGGTGCTCGATATCCCGGCATCGCGGCAATTGATCCTGGAGCGCAAGCTCAACGCGATCGGCGTTTCCTCGGCGCGCCGCCTTGCGTCCTTGCCCGATGTGCCGACCCTCGCGGAGAGCGGCATTGCGGGCTTCGAATCCGTTGGTTGGTTCGGGCTCGTTGCTCCCGCAGGCACGCCTGCCGACGTCATCAGCAGGCTGAACGAGGCCTTCACGAAGGCGCTGAAGGACCCGTCGGTGGTCGAGAAGATCAGGACGCTCGGCGCAGAGCCTAGCCCCATGTCGCCCGAACAGTTCGCCCGCTTCATTCAGGACGAAAGCGCCAAATGGGGCAAGCTCATCCGCGATGCCGGCATCAAGGCGAACTAGTCGGCAGCCGGCCGGAACATCTCGCTGGCGAGGCAGGAAAATTCCGGCTCGCGTAAGCCATTGATCTTTCAGCCGCCGTCTACTGCGCATGGGATTGTTTTCGCGTTTATTGTTGTCCGGGGCATAAGACGTCTGGCACGGCGGCACCCGCTTGAACCCAATCCCCGCCCGCTCCGACCCAGCACTACCCCGCCCTCCGGCGGGACCGAGGTAACCACACCCGATGTTCGACAAGACTTACCGCGACCGCCTCGAAGCCGATCTGGCGCGATGGGAGGCCGAAGGCGTAATTGCGCCGGCGGCGGCCGCGTCCATCCGCAATGCGCTGCCGCCGCTGCCCGCGGGCATCAACATCGCAATGGTGGTCGGCATCGTCGGCGGGCTGCTGATCGCGGCCGCGTTCCTCGCCTTCGTCGCCGCGCACTGGACCGAGATCGCGCGGCTGGCGCGGTTCGCGATCCTGATCGCCGGCATGGTCGCGACAGGCGCGCTCGGCGCCTGGTTCGCTGGGCGGGGCCGCGACGTTCTTGCCGATCTCTGCGCCAGCATTGGCGCGATCATCTTCGGCGCGGGCATCGCGCTGGTCGGCCAGATGTATCATCTCGGCGAGGATTTTGCCGGCGGCATGCTGCTGTGGTCGATCGGCGCGTTTGCCGCCGCACTGTTGACCGGCTCGCGCGGGGCGCTCGCGGTCGGCCTCGTCGCCGCCAGCATCTGGACCTGCATGCGGATCCACGATTCGCCGGATATCCTGCATCTTCCCTACGTGGCGGTCTGGCTGATCGCAGCAGGCCTTGCCTTGGCGTGGAATTCACGTGTCGCGGCCCATCTCGTCGCGCTCGCGGTGCTGCCGTGGTGGATCGCGACCTCGCTGCGCTTCGAGCTCGACGGCGCCCAGCCGTCCTTCGTGCTCGCCAACGGCGCGGCCCTGCTGTTCGGCGCCGGGCTTGCGGTCGCCGCGATGCCAAACCCGCGGGCGGCGCGGCTCGGCAGCGTGCTGTCGATCCACGGTGCGTTCGCGCTGGCCGCTGCAGCTTTCCTGGAGGTGACGACGGCCGACGACATCATTCACTTGCGGACGACGCGCGCAGCCTCGGCTCAGCCGCTGTGGGCGATCCTGTGCGGAGCGGCGGGGGTGATCCTCGCCCTCGTCTCCGCCACGCTCACCAGGCGCAGAGGCGAGATCCTTGCCGCCGGCGCGATCGGGCTTGTGCTGCTTGCCGCGCCGTTCTGGCCGGTCGCCCCGGCCGGCGAGCCCTGGCTGGCTTATGCCGCGCTGCTTGGCGCCATGCTGTGCCTCGTCGTCTCCGGCATGCTCGATGAGGTCCGTCCGCGCATCGTCGCCGGCTGGCTCGGCATCGCCGGCGTGATCGCCGGCATCACCTGGGCGGTGAAGGGCTCGCTGCTCGCCCGCTCGGCGTTCCTGGCGGCGGCCGGTGTCGTCGCCGTTGCCTTTGCCACGGCGCTCAACCGCGCGCTGCCGAGGAGTGCACGATGAGCCAGCTGGTCACGTCCCTGTCGGCGCTCTGGCAGCGTATCCCGAAAGCCGTGCTGTTCGGCCTCGCCGTCCTGGTGCAATGCCTGCTGCTGATGCTGATGGTCGTCGACCGCGTGCAGATCCTGCGCGAAGGGGTCGAGGTGACCTTGCAGACGCAGCCGGTCGATCCGCGCGATCTCCTGCGCGGCGACTATGTCGTGCTCCGCTACCTCATCTCGGAAGTGCCGGCAGGCAGCCTCGCCGGCAAGCCGGCTGAGGCGCGCAATCCGACCGTGTTCGTCAAGCTCGCGCCCAATGCCGAGGGCCTTTACACGGCCGTTTCAGTGCATGCCGAGCCGGTGCCGGTCGCGGCGCCCGAGGTGCTGATCCGCGGCCGCGTCAGCTATTCCTGCGGATCGAACGGCCGCACCTTCTGCGACAAGCTGACCATCAAATACGGTCTCGAAAGCTATTTCGTGCCGCAAGGCGAGGGCGGCAAGCTCGAGCAGGCCCGCAACCAGCAGAAGCTGCGGATCGTCGCCGCCGTGCTGCCCTCGGGCCGCGCCGCCATCAAGCGGCTGCTGCTTGAGGGGGAGCGGGTGTATGAGGAGCCGCTGTATTAGGGGGTAGGGGCTGGATAGATCGATTGCCGCGGCGCCGGGTTTGGGCTTTCTCCTCTTGGAGACTGTCCCACGCGAAAACACCCTCTCCTCTCCCGGGCATGTGTGATTCGGTCGCGTCCAAGCCCTCGGTCGCCCGGGGGCATGCCGCTGCGATGGTCGGCCATGTGCCCAATTCTTTCAAACCGCCGCTGAAAAGCTGCGGCGACCGGCATCTTCGCCGTGACATGGCGTTGCCAGCTCCTAGATCCAGTCTGACTTTTGCCCCGGCCGCCTTGTCCAGCCCGCCATCCTCGCCTATCAACGCCCCGACTACGGGGGCCGCTACTCCTATATGGCGCCTTCAGAAGAGGTGGCAGAGTGGTTGGATGCACCGCACTCGAAATCTGGCATAGGTGCAAGCCCAGCGCGGATTCGAATCCCTCCCTCTCTGCCACTGCGTCGTCGGAGGACGCTTTTCCACCAGGGCGCGATCCCCGCTCTTGCCGAATCTCAGCTAATAGAGAAACACAGCGTAGGGCAGCCGTTCTCGCTCCGAGCATTGCGCGCGAGGATGGGGAGCCTATGGCAGATCGGCCGAAGGCCCGGAACGAGAAGAGTTGAATGCCCCTCCTGAACTGGCTCACCCGAGACGTTGACATTCGAGCCGCGCGGCTTGTGCCGTACCGCTTGTTAGAGGAGGTATCCAACCTGTCAGTGGGTGATCCGGCGGGAGGAAATATGCTGATCCAGGGCGACAACCTGGACGCGCTTAAGGCGCTCTTGCCCTTCTATGCTGGGCAGGTGAAGTGCATTTACATCGACCCACCTTACAATACGCGATCGGCGTTTGAACACTACGACGATAATCTCGAACACGCCCAGTGGTTGGCGCTGATGTGGCCGAGACTCGAAATTCTGCGTGAGTTGCTGGCGGAAGACGGCAGCATTTGGGTGTCCATTGACGATAACGAGGGTCACTATCTCAAAGTCATCATGGACGAGGTGCTCGGGCGCAGCAACTTCATCGCGAACGTCCTTTGGCAGAAGGTATTCTCGCCGAAAAACACCGCAAAACATTTTTCCGAAGATCACGATCACATTCTTGTCTACGCAAAGAATGCTGAGCCCTGGCGGCCAAACCATATGCCCCGATCGGATCGCATGAATGCGAGTTATCGCAACCCAGACAACGATCCACGAGGCGCATGGACATCAGGGGACCTTTCAGCGCGAAACTTCTATGGTGCAGGCACCTATTCCATTACCTGCCCAAGTGGCCGTGTCATCACGGGGCCGCCGAATGGGATGTATTGGAGGGTCTCTAAGGATAGATTCCTCGAAATGGACAGAGATGGTCGCATTTGGTGGGGTGCTGATGGAAACAACACGCCGCGCATAAAGCGATTTCTCACGGAAGTTAAACAAGGCGTCGTACCGCAAACGATGTGGATGAATACTGATGTAGGGAATACGCAAGAGGCTAAGAAAGAAGTAGTTGCTTTATTTGGTGCTGAGAACTTCATGACACCAAAGCCCGAGCGCTTACTGGAGCGCATCTTGCACATCGCAACCAGTCCTGGCGACCTCGTTCTCGATTCCTTCCTTGGCTCTGGCACGACTGCTGCCGTAGCGCACAAGATGAGTCGCCGCTATATCGGTATCGAGATGGGCGAACACGCCGTCACGCACTGCGCCCCGCGCCTGACGAAAGTTATTGAGGGCGAACAGGGCGGCATCTCGGAAAGCGTTGGCTGGAAAGGTGGCGGCGGCTTTCGCTTTTATCGTCTCGGCCCGCCGGTATTCGACCAGGAGGGCCGTATCCGCGGTGACATCGCGTTCCCGGTTCTCGCCGCGCACATTTGGTTCAGTGAAACTGCGACACCCTGGACTGCGAGGCGACGCACGCCCTTCCTTGGGATTCACGACGGACGCGCGTTTGCGCTGCTCTACAACGGCGTCCTCGGCGACAAGCGCCCCGAGGGCGGCAATGTTCTGACTCGCGCGACGCTGGCACTGATCCGCGGGGCCATCGCCAAGGTTGATTGCACGTTTGCAGGACCAATCACTGTCTATGGCGAGCAATCCCGCATCACCGCGTCTACGCTGGACCGCGAGGCGGTGACATTCAAGCAGACCCCCTATGACGTAAAAGCACGGCGTTGAGGATCGGGCATGAAGCTCAAACGATATCAGACCGAAACGCTCGATATCCTTCGCGTCTTTCTGGAAGATGCACGGATTGCCGGCCCGAAGAACGCCTATGACGCTATCACCAAGACACCGGATCTAGCCAAGCGGCTTGGGCGCTACCGGACCGACTACAAAACGCTCGAAGGGCTACCGGGCACGCCATATGTCTGCCTGCGTTTACCGACTGGTGGCGGCAAGACCATTCTCGCCGCACACGCTGTCGGCGCGGCACGCGACGCCTGGGTAGAAAAGGATTATCCGCTCGTGCTCTGGCTGGTGCCCTCGAACACCATCCGGCAGCAAACCGTCGAAGCCCTGCGTCACACGCGACATCCGTATCGCCAGGCGCTCGACGACCAATTCGAGGGACGAGTACGGGTTTTCGACATCGCCGACTTCACGACGATTCGGCCGCACGATATTAGCGACAACGCCTGCATCGTTGTCAGCACCATCCAGACGCTGCGTGTGAACAATACCGAAGGCCGCAAAGTCTACGCGCATAACGAAAACATGGAGCCGCATTTTAGCGCGGTTCCAAAGACAATGACGGGACTCGAGCAGATCGGCGGCTCCACGGACGCGGCCGGCAATCCTCGCTTCTCCTTCGCTAATTTGCTTCATGTTCATCGGCCTCTAATGATCGTGGACGAAGCCCATAATGCTGTCACCGGGCTGTCGCGCGACATGCAGGAGCGCGTAAATCCTTGCGCCATCATAGAATTCACGGCAACTCCGCGCTTCGATTCGAACATTCTGTACAGCGTCACGGCGCAGGAACTGAAAGCGGCAGAGATGATCAAGCTACCGATCATCTTGGCTGAACACGACAGTTGGCAAACTGCAGTGAACGGTGCGATCGCGAGTCGTGCGGCCCTTGCGGAGGCGGCTAAAGGAGAGCCGGACTACATTCGTCCCATCGTTCTTTTCCAGGCGCAACCCCGCAATCAAGAGGTGACGATCGAGGTGCTGAAAAAGCATCTCATCGAAGTAGAGCAGATCACCGAGGATAGAATCGCCATTGCCACCGGCGATCAACGTGAGCTCGATGGGATTGATCTGTTCGATCCGAAATGCCGCATTGAATTCATCATCACGATCGAGGCTCTGAAAGAGGGCTGGGACTGCTCCTTTGCCTATGTCTTCTGCTCAGTTTCGCGGATCCAAAGCGCGACTGATGTGGAGCAACTGCTAGGCAGAGTGCTGCGGATGCCCTACGCGCAACGCCGCAAGGACGACGCTCTGAACCGGGCATTTGCGCACGTTTCGGAACCATCATTCGGCGTCGCCGCTTCGGCGCTGGCCGATAAACTTGTGGCGATGGGTTTCGATGAGCAAGAAGCCCAAGAGATCATTGAACCAGCGCAGGGTCATTTCGATGATACCGGCTTGTTCGCGCCGCGGGAGCGGCCCCGCCCAATATTTCGCCACCGTGTGGTCGCGACGCCTGATGTCATCGACGCTCTTGCCGCGGTTGGCACCAGCGATGGGGTGACGGTTGCCGCTCAGGAGGATGGCGTCGTCGAAATCGCCGTGGAAGGTGACGTTGGGCCGGAGCTTGAAGCGGCGATTGCGGCCGTTATTCCACCTCAAGCTCGACAGGGTTTCGAGGAAGCTGTTCAGAAATATCGCGCCGATACTCGGGGCCAACTCACGCCTGCCGAGCAAGGTGAAGTTTTCCGCGTGCCTCGGCTGATTTCCGAGATCCAGGGTAGCTTCGAATTTGCCGATCCAGATGTTTTCATGGAGTTCCACGACTGGTCGCTTACCTCCCATCCGGCGCGGCTGGATGAAGCGGCGTTCGCTATTCGCGAGACGGCACGTAGTTTTGAAATCGACGTGGACGGCAATCGTGTTGCCTACCAGTTCGCTAGCGAGGATGAACAACTTGCGCTCGACGTCGAGGTGGACGGGTGGTCGCCGCAAAATCTGGTGCTGTGGCTTGACCGCCAGTTGCGTCAGCCGGACATCAACCAGTCGGACCTGCTGCGATGGCTTACCGATGCCATCGGCCATTTGACTGGGCCTCGTAAGATTCATATTGCCGCGTTGATGCGGACGAAATTCATTCTTGCCCGCAAGCTACGCGAACGCCTCGCTGCGGCACGATTAGCGGAGCAACAAGCGGTCTACGATCGTTACCTGTTCGCTCCGGATGCCCGTGTTCAGGTGTCATTCGAGAATGGATTCCAATTTCGCGACGGCATGTACCTCGATGTTAAGAAACATCGCGGCGGTCGATGGCGGCCACGCAAACACTTCTTAGGGGCGGATGGCTTACCCGCGTTCGATGGGGCTGAAGAAGGCGAGGAATTCCAATGTGCGCAGGTGATCGATAGCCTGTCTGAAGTGAAATTCTGGCTGCGGAATGTTGCCCGGAGCGCCGAGTCATTCTGGTTGCCAACTGCCACGGGGAGGTTCTATCCAGATTTCGTGGCTCAGCTCAACGACGACCGCTTGATGGTGATCGAATACAAGGGCGCCCTTCTAGCGGGTAGCGGTGTGGACGATACAAATGAAAAGCGCACGATCGGCCGTTTGTGGGAGCAGAGTAGCGGCGGCAACGGTTTGTTCATCATGGTCGAGAAGCAACTTGGCGATCGTGATATGCGTGGCCAGCTACAGGACAAGATCCGCGGATGAGGATTGTGATGTCAGCCTTGAGATGAGCGAACACGCTGCGCTCAATCTCGGCATACAATGGCCCTCATCGGGCCGCCAATCAGGCGAGTGTTAATGCTGCCATAGTGCGCCTGTTTTGCCCGACGAGTCAAACCAGCCGTTACGGTGACAGTGCACGTAACTCCGACTATCCAATGCCAACGTCGGAGAAAACAAGTCCTATAGCTTCGGCGGGCACCTCGCTCGCCTCCGTGAGGCCCAGCCAGAACTCTGCCTGTCAGCCCTCTTGCGACAATGCCACTATGCTCCTTGTTTTGCCCGACGAAGCAAATCACGGGAGGACGTCATTCGGAATGGGCCGCAACGACCGCCGCCAATTCCCGGCGGCCCGCTTCAGTGTGCCGGACAGGCGAGTCAAACCACGTTCTCCCGACCTTTCGCATCCCGAACTCCTGCCCGATCCGCCCCTCTTCCCACCCCCCACCTAACCCATTGATCTTGCAACCCCCGTCTACTGTGCATGGGGTTGTTTTCGCACTTTTGATGGTCCATGGCAGAAGGCGAGGCGTTCGAGCGCCGCGGCACGCGATCCGCCGCCCACCCAAGCGAGACCAACATGCACTCTTCCGCCAGCGGCTGGGGCAACGGACTTCTCGGCGTCATCATCTTCAGCGGCTCCTTGCCGGCGACGCGCGTCGCGGTCGGCGGCTTCTCCGCGCTGTTCCTGACCTCGATGCGCGCGGTGATCGCCGCGCTGATCGCTTTCGCCGTGCTCGGCCTGCTGCGTCAGGTCCGGCCGCAGCGGAGCGATCTCGCGTCCCTCGCCATCGTCGCCGTCGGCGTCGTGGTCGGCTTTCCCCTGCTGACCGCGCTGGCGCTCCAGCACATCACGTCCGCGCATTCGATCGTCTTCATCGGCCTGCTGCCATTGTCGACGGCGATCTTCGCCGTGCTGCGCGGCGGCGAGCGGCCGCAGCCGCTGTTCTGGCTGTTCGCCGGCCTCGGCAGCGCGACCGTGGTGGGCTTCGCCCTGTCCGGCGATGGATCGGCTTCGCTGATCGGCGATCTCCTGATGGTCGCCGCGATCGTGCTGTGCGGGCTCGGCTATGCCGAAGGCGCGGCGCTGTCGCGCCGGCTCGGCGGCTGGCAGGTGATCTCCTGGGCGCTGCTGCTGGCGCTGCCGCTGATGGTGCCGGTCGCGATCCTGAGCTGGCCGCCATCCTGGAGCGGCGTCAGCGTGCCGGCCTGGATCGGGCTTGCTTACGTCTCGATCTTCAGCATGTTCGTCGGTTTCATCTTCTGGTATCGCGGCCTCGCGCTCGGCGGCATCGCACGCGTCGGCCAGCTGCAGCAGCTCCAGCCGTTCTTCGGCCTCGCGCTCGCTGGGCTTCTGCTGCACGAGCCCGTCGCCTGGAGCATGATCGCCGCGACCATGCTCGTGGTCGCCTGCGTCTTCTTCGCGCGGCGGTTTGCGTGAGGGTTGTGCCTTACGGCTACTCCATCACCGTTTTCGTCAGCGCCGAGCGGGCGAACTTCTTCAGCGGCATCGGCTTGCCGAACAGGAAGCCCTGCACGAGGTCGAAGCCGAGCTCGTTGGCGACGACGAGGTCGGCGCGGCTCTCGACACCTTGCGCCACCGCCCGCGCGCCATAACCCTTCGCGAGCTCGACGATGTGACGGCACACCGTGCGCTTGAGCCGGTCGTTGCCGCTGCCGGTGACGAACTGACGGTCGGCCTTCAGTTTGACGAAGGGAATCCGGTCCAGCTCCATCAGCGCCGGCCAGTTGGCGCCGAGATTGTCGATCGACAGGCCGATATTGTGCAGGCCGACCTCGCGCGCGACCTCGGTGAGAAGATCGAGGTCGCGGATCGCCTCCTCGCTGTCGATCTCGACGGTCAGGCCGCCGAAGGCCGGATGCGTCGGCACGCGGCGGCAGAGATCGCGCACCGCCTGCGGCTCCCTGAGATAGGAGGCGGGAAGATTGATCGACAGATCGACCGGGCTCTGTTGTTCCAGCAGATAGTGCCAGTCCTGCATGGCGCGGTCGATCACGAACTCCGACAGGTCGCGCAGATGCGGATCATGCGGCTCCGGAATGAAATAGGCCGGCGGCACGACGCCCCAGGTCGGATGCCGCATCCGCACCAGCGCCTCGGCGCCGCTGCGGACCAGCGTGCGCGCGTCGATCTTGGACTGGTACCACAGCTCCAGCCAGCCGGCATGCAGCGCTTCGCCGACATGGACGGCCGGGCTCGGCGCCGGCTCTTCCGGCAGCAGCATCGCCACGCGCTCGCGCAGCGTCTCCGCGGCGAAGGGCGTGGTCAGCGGCGGCAGCATGGCGAGGCCATATTCCTCGCCGACCTGCCGCACGGCCCTGACGATGATCGATTCGCGCGCGCCGACCGCCAGAACTTTCCCGGTGAAGGCCTCACGCACCAATATCTCCAGAAACCGTCCCGGCTCGATGCCGTCGGTGGCGACGCCGAGCAGGATCAGATCCGGCAATTCGCTGGCGAGCACCGTCTGCAATTCGTCCGCACTGGCGCATTCGCTGGTAACGAAGCCGAGATCCTCGAGCACTTCGCTGAGGAAGGCGCGCAAGTGACGCTTGCTGTCGGCCACGCAGGCCCGCGGCGTCACCTTTCTTCGCCCGAAGGTCACAGGCCTTCGTCCGAGGAGTTCAATCATCCCATCGTTCATCTACACCACTCCCGTTCCGTGACGGTTTCTTAAACGGCGAGCGTGGGTTCAAATAAGGAGAGCTTCACATCGTTGTTGAATTATCTGAGTAACGTTAAGCCCTGCAATTCGAGCTAATTTTTCGACAGTCTGTTCGAAAAGAATTCGCACACCCCAGCACCGCACGCGCAACGACTGCAACGCTTGCAGAATCTCTCGCACACGATATCGGGAGCGTCTGTTCCTCGGCCGATGCAGGCGGCGTCGAGGTGGTGTGCCCTTTCGAGGCACCAGCGACGCATCGGAAGATTAATCGCAGGCACTCGTTCTGAATGCGGGCTGGCGGCGCTCGACAAGGATGGGTGAACAGGACCGCGTCGTCCGCGGCGGGTTGGGGCGAGCGACAGCGGCGCCGAACCGCCCGCATGCGCGCAAGGCGGGCATGTCTCGCTGACGCTCGCGATGGTCCTGCGACATCGCAGCCGCGCCCGCGGCCGCGAATGTGAAGCGCATTACACGCGGATTGCCGCACTTGCGCTATTGCTCCGCGCAGCCGGTGGTGGGCTGTCGAGGATTGCGACCATGACGACACGGCGAATGGCTTATTGGTGGTTCCGGGTCGTGATGTCGGGGCGATTCCTCGACCGCTTCCTGTGCCTGCCGCGCGCGCAATAGGCGCAGAGATCAGCTCTGCCCGATCAATTTGCGAAACGCCGCGGCGCCGTCGTGCACCACGTCGCGTCCCTTCCAGGCGAGGTAAGTCAGCTTGCCCGAGAGCGTGTCGTGGCTCCGCAATCGCCGCGATCCGAGGATATGGCCGACGTTGGACGGGAAGCGGCTCACCTCGGCCGACACCAGGGTTGCGATCGCGTCCATCAATTGCTGAAGGCGGACGCCCCATTCGCAATTCTCGATGCCGTCGATGCGCACCTTGAGCGCATATTCGGTGTCGTAGATATCGGTGAGCAGGTCGCGGGCGATCAGCACCCGGTTGTGCCGGAGCGCGACGCGAAGCGCGAGGCGCTTGTCGTCGAGCCGGTCGAGCACCATGTGAACGACGCAGGCATAGGGCGTGGCGGCGACATCACTGGCGCTCTTGCTTGCGGCAGCCTTGGTGGCGAGCCGCACCAATTGCCAGGACGTCGTCAGGCGCCTCGCCACCAGCGCCAGCGCGAAGGGCAGTGCTTCGGGGTGCGCCTTCTTGAAGGCGTCGAGCTGTGCGGTGATCTGAACCACCTGGCCGTCGTCGAACTTCGCGATCCTTTCGGGCAGCTTCTCGTTGAACTTGGGCAGCGCATCGCCGGCGCGCAGCACATACAGCATCTTCCTGACGTCGTCGAAGGCGCTGCGCGAGGCCGTGTATTGCGCGAGCTTGGCGCGCGCGAACTCGGTGCTGTCCACTGAGGCGAAGGTGCTCCTCGAGAACCTTGACGACCTTGGTCTGGAAGGTCGAGGCGACCTTCAGGACCTCCTTCTGGTTGTTCACGGCGATCTGGTCGTTGATCGCCTTGATGTAGTCGCGCGCCATGGTCGGCAGCAGGTCGCGGCAGATCCACTCCCAGATCGGAGTGAGGGTATTGCGCGAGATCCGTCCCATGTTGCCGTGCTCGGGCGCGCCGTCGATCAGCAGCAGCTCGAGCGGCGCGAAGAAATAGCGCGAAGGACTGGTGGCGCGCGCCTGGGTCGATCCGTCCTTGCGAAATTCGGCGCGCAAGCGGGACTGGATTTCGCTGGAACCCGGCATGTCGATACCGCACAGCTCGAGCCGCTCGAGCTCGCTGAGCAGACAGCTGCGCGACAGCGGCGTCAGCCTCTGCAAGAATTCCGACAGCCGATCGATCTCGTTCATGGCACGCAATCTTTCGCAGCGTTTCCCGCGGGCGTGCAGGCCCAATGCGTGGAGGCATTTGCGCGCTCTCAACCTCGCCAAGAGAAGCAAGTCGCCGTTAATTATTCCGTAAAATCAGGGGGGCCGCGGCCGGGCCGGGCGATTATGGCCCGCCTCTTGGTCCAATTCCGGCTGAATTCAACCTTCGCGGGGCGGCCGCGACCTCGCGCAGGCACAAATTGTGCCGATGCCGTCATTTCAGCGCAAATCCGCCGAAATCACCGTAGTCTTACGGAGCAAAAAGTTAACCACAGGCCGGCCCCGGTTCCGCTAAATGAGTGACATGGGGTCACAGAATGATACGGCCACCGATTCGCCGCCCTCGGAATGGTACGACAGCAGCGCTGCTGCAACCGAAGAGCTCGATCTGGTCCGCTTGAGTGCCGCCCGGGCCAAGGCGGCCGACGAGATGGCAGCTGCCATCGCCCGCGAGCTCAACGGCCCCCTGACTGCGCTGCTGCTCTATATGGGCGAGATCAAGCATCACAGCGATCAGCTGGCGCCGGCGAGCGCCGACCGTGCCTATTTGCAGCGGGTGGTCGAGAATGCGCTGGCGCAGACCGAGCGCGTTTGCGCCCTGGTCAAGCAGCTTGCCGGCCCCGACAAGGGCAGCCTGTCGGTCCCGTCCAGCGTCGCGGACAATAGGGCTCCGCGGGCACAGCAGGCTCCGCGCGTGCCGAGCGCCGAACTGCTCGGCCTGACGGGCCAGAAGCGCCTCACCAAGCGCGAGCGCGAGGTGCTGAGGCTGATCAGCGAAGGATACTCGAACAAGCAGGGTGCGCTTCGGATGCAGATCAGCCCGCGCACCTTCGAGAGCCATCGTGCCGAGGCGATGCGCAAGCTCGGTGCGCGCAACACCGCGGACCTGGTCCGCGCGGCACTGCTGCATTCCATCGACTGAGGGGGCCGGTGGCGGCCCGGGCTCGGCGAAACCCGGTCGCGCTCAGAAATAGTCTTCGGCGAAGGGACGCGCGCGCGAGGCGGGGCGCAGCGGCTTGATCATTTCCTTCGGCTCGTTCGGGATGATCGTGATGGTCCAGCGGGGCGGCATGCTCGATTCCTGCTCCAGTACCGAACGCACGAAGCCCGTCACCGTCGAGTCGCCAGCCTTCACCGTTGCCATCCGGCCGTTGAACTGTGCGATGCGGAAGCGGCGAACCTCTTTCTGGTCCGCAGTCTCAAAGGTGAACATGGACAACCCTCCTGGTTTGCCGCGACTATCGCCACCTATGATTAGCCATCTCTAAATATCCCAAGCCGTAGAAGTACGGCGGGAATGCACGCGCGGGTGGTCAGCGCGGCTCCTGGGCGCGGGCGGCGGCGTAAGCCGCATCCATCAGGTCCAGGAGATCGCCGAATTCGACATCGCCGAGTCTCTCCGCGGTCTTCTCCAGCGTCAGCGCCAGCGCCGCCAGCCTGACATAGCCGAACGTTCCGGCGGCGCTCTTCAGCGAATGCGCTTCGCGCGCGATCCTGCCGTGGTGCTGCGCGAGCGCGAGCGTCCGGAATTGCCGCAGGCGTGCCGCGGTCTCGCTCCAGAACACCTCGCGCACTTCACGGGCCCCGTCCTCGCAGATCTCGCGCACCAGCGCTTCGTATGCGCGCGGCTCGCGCGCGGGCTCGGCATCAAGCGCCTTCTGCGCGGGTGCGACGGTGACGTCAAACATGGCCTTGCTGCCTTGATCACGGGTCATTTGTCGCGCGGCACGTGCCGGCGCGAGGGTCTCCCGTGTCTACCGCACGCCAATTTCAGTTCCGATAGCGGGACATGAGGTGTTTGCAGGCCGGCATTAGCTGGCGGTTCACCATGCGGGCCGCTATCAGCGCGCGCCGAGCAGCCGGTCGTACTGCGCCTTCACGGTGGCGTAGCATTCGCAGGCCGTCTGGCGCAGGCCGTCGAGGTTGAGGATCTGGATGTGTCCGCGGCTGTAATGGATGAAATCGGCCTGCTGCAACGTATTGGCCACCAGCGACACGCTGTTGCGACGCGCCCCGATCATCTGTGCCATGGCCTCCTGGGTCAGCAGCAGCCTGTAATCGCCGGACAGATCATGCGTGTGCAACAGGCAGCGCGCCAGCCGCGACTCCACCGGATGGGCGGCGTTGCAGCCCGCGGTCTGCTGGACCTGGGCATAAACCGCCAGCCCGTGGCGCGTCAGCGCGGTGCGCAGGGTGCTGCTCTGGTCGGCGGCGATCCGCAGCCGGTCGAGATCCATCACCGACGCAAGGCCCGGAATCAGCACGAGGGCAGTGTTCAACGCGCACGCATCGCCCATGGTCGAGAGCGTGCCGAGCAAGCTGTCGCGGCCGATCATGGCGACCTGGACGTGTTCGCCCCTGGCGAGTTTCACCACCAGCGAGATAACGCCGCGGTGGGGAAAATAGGCGCGCTTCAGCGTCTCGCCGGCCTCGACCAGCACGGCATCATGGGGCAGATCGACTGTTCGTAGGTGCGGGCGGATCAATTCATAATCGTCTGCCGGAAGTGCGGACAGGAAACCGTTGGACGAGCGCACCATCGTTTCCAAAGCTGCCTCCCGTGTGCTGCCGATCGAATCGCGCGATGCCCAAGGTCTCGTGCGGCGCAGCAGCTTCCATCATGTTCCC
The DNA here is from genome assembly GCF_042019905.1 of Bradyrhizobium dasycarpum. Classification (NCBI taxonomy): domain Bacteria; kingdom Pseudomonadati; phylum Pseudomonadota; class Alphaproteobacteria; order Hyphomicrobiales; family Nitrobacteraceae; genus Bradyrhizobium; species Bradyrhizobium dasycarpum. The sequence continues at coordinate 4,481,789 of NZ_CP169574.1, read as the reverse complement.
CTCGGGATATGTTGGCAATTGGGACAAGATGTCCGCTCCGACGTTCGTTCCCGGAGGTGGCGTTCCTGCCGGCACACGATCGACGGCGCCAGCCGTCGTCACGGCTCCTCTCCCAGGAGGCGGAGGTGGCAAACCTTCACCGTCGCATAGCACTCGCAGGACGTCGCCTGCAGCGCCCGCAGATCGCGGATCTCGATGTGGCCCCGGCTGTAGTGGATGATGCCGGCGCGCTGGAGGTCATGCGCGACCAACGAGATGGCATTTCGCCGGACGCCGATCATCTGCGCCAGCGCCTCCTGGGTCAGCGGCAGGATTTCACCGGGGGAGAGGTCGCGGGCGCGCAGGAGCCAACGCGCGAGCCGCGCCTCGACCGGGTGCAGCGTATTGCAGAGCAGCGATTGTTGCGCATGCGCGAGCAAGAACTGCTCGTGGCGGATGATCAGCTCGCGAAACGAGGTGCTCGCGGCCGCGACGGAGCGGAAGGCCGCGATTTCCAGCATGGACGCGGTACCGGAAAACAGCACGGCCGCGTCCGACAGCGCGATGCCGTCGGCCAGCGCGGCGCCGCCGCCCACGACGCTGTCGCGGCCGAGCATCGCGATCTCGATCGTCTGGCCGTCGGCCAGGCCGACCGTGATCGAGACCGAGCCGCCATGCGGGAAGTGGACGTATCTCAGCGCCGCACCCGCTTCACCCAAGACAGACTTCCTGACCATTTCGACCGTCGCGAGATGCGGACGCAGCAGCTCGAAAGCCGGCGGTTCGAGCGATTGCAGCAGCTGATTGGGCGGGGGGCCGCTCGCGGTCATGAGGTCAATCCGGCGGGTCGTTGGAACTATTCTGCGGACGTTCGTTGTCCAATTGCGCGGTGAACACAAATTATTGTAAAGGTTGTATCGGCGTCCATATACCCGTTAGAGGGCAGACAAGCCGTCTGATTTGCGGCCGAAATGAGAGGGATATCGATTCGCTCGTGAGCGGGCGCGTCGCCTGCAAGGGCGTGCAGGAAAAGCGGTAAGGGGGCCGCATGAGCCGGAAGCATGGCATCCGTGCCGCGATTGGGCGCCTGGTGACCCGTGACGTCCGTCGAACCAGTGATGATCATCCCACAGGGCTCTGAACCCCGGCGCGCCGCGCATCTCATCTCGGTCGTCTCCGTCCTCGGTCCCTAATGACGTTGGCGGCCATCTCTCTCTTGATCAAAAGCGAAGGAGGAAGGCGTGTCTCACGGTCCAATGATTGAATCGCCGGAGCCGGAAGCTCAGGAGAGGACCGGGTGTCGACACCATATTCTCGTCGTCGACGACGACCCGATGGTGTGCATGGCCATCGAGGTCTATCTTCAGCGCAACAATTTTCGAGTGACGATTGCCGATGGAGGCGAAGCCGGACTGCGCGCCCTCGAACATGGACAGGTCGACCTGATGATCGTCGATATCTTCATGCCGCACATGCGCGGGTTCGAATCGATCCGGATCTTCCACGAGCGCGCGCCGGTCGTTCCGCTGATCGCGATGTCCGGCTACGCCTTCGCCGATCTGAATTCGCCTGCACCCGACTTTCTCCGGATGGCGCTGGAGCTCGGTGCCGCGCGTTGTCTGCGCAAGCCGTTCACGCCGCACGCGCTGCTCGCCGCCATCAATGATTGCCTGGCGGAGCGTCGTCCCGACGACGGCATGGCCGCGCGATTGGGTTAGCGCGACGCCGGCCGTCATGACGACGAGGTAACCGTTCGTTTACCTCAAACGCCGGTCCTGCAGCGCGCGGCGACAACGCGAAACCGGGAGTGCGAGCGCATTCCCGCCTGCGGTCGGCCCGGTGCAACGTTCCGCACGCTCGCCCTATGGTCCTTCACGAGCAGGACTTTCCCGCGCGCTTCGCCCCGCTGCCGTCGGCGCGTCACCGCATGCTTCCCGCCGCTGCGGCGCGCCGCCGGATTTGCCGAAAAGCGCTGCTGCCTTCCGCCGAACCCCAAACTTCTCTTCAATATCCGTATTAGCACGGAGGATGAAATTAACGGGACTGTGAAAGGGGTTGTCTAACGATCCAGAGGAGGACTTCCGTCCGTGCCGAGGATGGCTCAGGCGTCGAAGTCCGGATCGAGTCAATGTTCAGGTCAGTAAGGCGTAGCTCATGGATGATCTGTTGCGGGAGTTTCTGACGGAGACCAGCGAGAGCCTGGACACCGTGGACAATCAATTGGTGAAGTTCGAGCAGGAGCCGAACAACGCCAAGATCCTGGATAACATCTTCCGCCTGGTCCACACCATCAAGGGCACCTGCGGCTTCCTCGGCTTGCCCCGGCTCGAAGCGCTGGCCCATGCCGGCGAGACCCTGATGGGCAAATTCCGCGACGGCATGCCGGTGACGGCCGAAGCCGTGACGGTGATCCTGTCCTCGATCGACCGCATCAAGGAGATCCTCGCAGGGCTCGAAGCCACCGAGGCCGAGCCCGAGGGCAACGACCGCGACCTCATCGACCAGCTGGAAGCGATGGTAGAGCAGGGCATGGCCGCGATGTCAGCATCAATTGCGGCGGCTCCCGTCGCCGACGCCCCGCCGCTGGTGCCGGAAGCCCCGGCTGCCGCACCCGCCAAGGAGATGGCGACGGGCACGCTGATCGACCAGACCCTGGAGCGTCCGCTCCGTCCCGGCGAGGTCTCGCTCGACGAGCTCGAGCGCGCCTTCCGCGAGACCGCGATCGAAGCGCCGGTGCCTGCGCCGGTTGCCAAGGCCGAAGTGAAGCCTGAAGTGAAGCCCGAGGTGAAGGCCGAGCCCGCTGCCGAAGCGCCGGCCGCCAAGGACGCAAAACCCGCCAAGGAGAAGGCCGCGCCGAAGAAGTCGATGGCCGACGAGGGCGCCGGCGAGGGCGCCTCCATCGCCAACCAGTCGATCCGCGTCAACGTGGATACGCTGGAGCATCTGATGACCATGGTCTCCGAGCTGGTCCTGACCCGCAACCAGCTGCTGGAGATCTCCCGCCGCAACGAGGACACCGAGTTCAAGGTGCCGTTGCAGCGCCTGTCCAACGTCACCGCCGAGCTGCAGGAAGGCGTCATGAAGACGCGCATGCAGCCGATCGGCAATGCCTGGCAGAAGCTGCCCCGCATCGTCCGCGACCTCTCATCCGAACTCGGCAAGCAGATCGAACTGGAGATGCACGGCGCCGACACCGAGCTCGACCGCCAGGTGCTCGATTTGATCAAGGATCCGCTCACCCACATGGTGCGCAACTCCGCCGATCATGGCCTGGAGACCCCCGCCGAGCGCCTCGCCGCCGGCAAGGGCGAGCAGGGCACCATTCGCCTCTCCGCCTATCACGAGGGCGGCCACATCATCATCTGCATCGCCGACAACGGCCGCGGCCTCAACACCGAGAAGATCAAGGCCAAGGCGATCTCCTCGGGTCTCGTCACCGAGGCCGAGCTCGAGAAGATGAGCGAGGCCCAGATCCACAAGTTCATCTTCGCGCCCGGCTTCTCCACCGCGGCCGCCGTCACCTCGGTCTCGGGCCGCGGCGTCGGCATGGACGTGGTGCGCACCAATATCGACCAGATCGGCGGCACCATCGACATCAAGTCGGTGGCTGGCGAAGGAAGCTCGGTCACCATCAAGATCCCGCTGACGCTCGCCATCGTCTCCGCTTTGATCGTGGAAGCCGCCGGCGACCGCTTTGCGATCCCGCAGCTCTCGGTGGTCGAGCTGGTGCGGGCCCGCGCCAACTCCGAGCACCGCATCGAGCGCATCAAGGACACCGCGGTGCTGCGCCTGCGCAACAAGCTGCTGCCGCTGATCCACCTGAAGAAGCTCTTGAAGATCGACGACGGCGCGGCCTCCGATCCCGAGAACGGCTTCATCGTGGTCACTCAGGTCGGCAGCCAGACCTTCGGCATCGTGGTCGACGGCGTGTTCCACACCGAAGAGATCGTGGTCAAGCCGATGTCGACCAAGCTGCGTCACATCGACATGTTCTCCGGCAACACCATCCTGGGCGATGGCGCCGTCATCATGATCATCGACCCCAACGGCATTGCCAAGGCGCTCGGCGCCGCCGGCTCCTCGGCCCATGACATGGGCGACGAGAACGGCGCCCATCACATCGGCTCGGGCGAGCAGACCACTTCGCTGCTGGTGTTCCGCGCCGGCTCCTCGCAGCCCAAGGCGGTCCCGCTCGGCCTCGTCACCCGCCTGGAAGAGCTGCCCGCCGACAAGATCGAGTTCTCCAACGGCCGCTACATGGTGCAGTACCGCGAGCAGCTGATGCCGCTGGTGGCCATGGAAGGCGTCACCATCGCCAGCCAAGGCGCCCAGCCGATCCTGGTGTTCGCCGACGACGGCCGCTCCATGGGTCTCGTCGTCGACGAGATCATCGACATCGTCGAGGAACGCCTCAACATCGAGGTCGGCGGCTCCTCCTCCGGCATTCTCGGCTCGGCCGTGATCAAGGGCCAGGCCACCGAGGTGATCGACGTCGGCCACTTCCTGCCGATGGCGTTCTCCGACTGGTTCACCCGCAAGGAGATGAAGCCGTCGCTGCACTCGCAGTCGGTGCTGCTGGTCGACGACAGCGCGTTCTTCCGCAACATGCTGGCCCCGGTGCTGAAGGCGGCCGGCTACCGCGTCCGCACCGCGCCGACCGCGCAGGAGGGCCTGGCTGCCCTGCGCGCGCAGAGCTTCGACGTGGTGCTGACCGACATCGAGATGCCCGACATGAACGGGTTCGAGTTCGCCGAGACCATCCGCGCCGACAACAATCTCGGTTCGATGCCGATCATCGGCCTGTCGGCGCTGGTGTCGCCGGCGGCGATCGAGCGCGGCCGGCAGGCCGGCTTCCACGATTATGTCGCCAAGTTCGACCGTCCCGGCCTGATCGCGGCGCTGAAGGAGCAGACCGCGAGCGCCGCCGGCGCCTCCGAGCTGAGCCGGGCCGCAGCGTAACCCAGGGGATCAGGAGACAGGCTTATGGCCAACAACAAGATGCAGTCCAGCGAAGGTGCCATGGTCGAATACGTCACCGCGATGATCGGCGGCCAGCTGTTCGGCCTGCCGATCTCCCGCGTCCAGGACGTGTTCATGCCCGAGCGCGTCACCCGCGTGCCGCTGTCCTCGCGCGAGATCGCCGGCGTGCTCAATCTGCGCGGCCGCATCGTCACCGTGGTCGACATGCGCGCCCGTCTCGGCCTGCCGCAGCCCGAGGACGGCAAGGTGCCGATGGCGGTCGGCGTCGATCTGCGCGGCGAATCCTACGGCCTTCTGATCGACCAGATCGGCGAGGTGCTGCGCCTGCCCGAAGCCGGCATGGAGGAAAACCCCGTCAACCTCGATCCCCGCATGGCCAAGCTCGCCGGCGGCGTCCACCGCCTCGACGGACAGCTCATGGTCGTCCTCGACGTCGATCGCGTCCTCGAGCTCGAAACCAAAGTGCAGATGGCCGCGTGAGCCAACGAAACATCGGAGCCGGAGAACCGAAATGAAGACCTGCTTGGTGGTCGATGATTCCAGCGTGGTGCGGAAGATCGCGCGCCGGATCCTGGAGGGCCTGGAATTCGAAGTGACAGAGGCCGAGGACGGCTCGAAGGCGCTCGAGATCTGCCAGCGGCAGCTGCCCGACGCGGTGCTGCTCGACTGGAACATGCCCGTGATGGACGGTTTCGAATTCATGGGCCACATGCGCCGCCTGCCCGGCGGCGACCAGCCCAAGGTGGTGTTCTGCACCACCGAGAACAATGTGGCTCATATCGCCCAGGCGCTCAGCGGCGGCGCCAACGAGTACATCATGAAGCCCTTCGACAAAGACATCATCGCCGACAAGTTTGCTGAAGTCGGCTTGCTCCCGGTCGGACAAGCCATGGCCTGAGCGACTCTGGCCCCGCGCATTTGGCCAGAATGTTCCAGTACTGCTTCGAAGAGGCTACCAGTGACCCCGACCGAGTATGAGTACCTGCGCAAGTTCCTGAAGGACAATTCCGGTCTCGACCTGTCCGCAGACAAGCAATATCTGATCGAAAGCCGCCTGCTGCCGCTGGCCCGCAAGGCCGGGCTCTCCGGCATCGCCGAGCTGGTGCAGAAGCTGCAAGGCGGCTCGCGTCAGCTGATCACCGACGTGGTCGAAGCCATGACCACCAACGAGACCTTCTTCTTCCGCGACAAGGTCCCGTTCGATCATTTTCGCGACACCATCATGCCCGAGATCATCAAGGCGCGTGCCGGCAAGCGCAGCGTGAGGATCTGGTGCGCCGCCGGCTCGACCGGGCAGGAGCCCTATTCGCTGGCGATGTGCCTGAAGGAGATGGGCGCGGCCCTCACCGGCTGGCGCATCGAGATCATCGCGACCGATCTGTCGCAGGAGGTGCTGGAGAAGGCCAAGGCCGGCGTCTACAGCCAGTTCGAGGTGCAGCGCGGCCTGCCGATCCAGATGCTGGTCAAATACTTCAAGCAGACCGGCGAGACCTGGCAGGTCAATCCCGAATTGCGGGCGATGATTCAGCATCGCCAGCTCAACCTGCTGCACGACTTCTCCCAGCTCGGCACTTTCGACGTCATCTTCTGTCGCAACGTGCTGATCTATTTCGACCAGGACACCAAGATCAACATCTTCAACCGGCTGGCGCGCCAGATCGAGCCCGATGGCTTCCTGGTGCTGGGCGCGGCCGAAACCGTCGTCGGTCTGACCGATACGTTCCGCCCGATTGCGGACCGGCGCGGTCTCTACAAGCCGAACGATCCGCGTGCCGCAGCCGCCAAGCCGGTTCTCGCCGGCGCGGCGCCGCGCCTCGCGGTGATGGCAGGACGATAGACATGGCCGAGGATGGCAAGGGTACCGAACGCGTGACGTTCAGTCGCGGCTATGATGTCTGCATCATGGCGATCGACGGCACCTGGCGCCGCGACTGCAAGCTCAACGCGATCTCCGACACCGACGCCATTCTCACGGTGGAGGGCTCGATCCAGGGATTGAACCTGAAGGAGTTCTTCCTGCTGCTGTCGTCCACCGGCCTTGCCTATCGCCGCTGCGAGCTGGTCCGCGTCAACGGCGCCGAAATGGACATCCAGTTCCTGCGCGGCAAGAACAGGAAGAAGCGCGGCGCGGCCGGCGGCCATGACGCCGCGGCGTGATCCGCCCGCGTCCGTTGCCGTCCTTTCCGATCTCTTGCTTCACACTTTCTGAAGATTTCGAAGCGAATTCGCGCCGGCAGCTTTACGTGGCCTCAGCGCGAACATTGTATCCGTTGACCGTCTCAATCTCAGGATACGGAAATGCCCAGAAGTCCTCTTTCGCCCATGACGTCAAACCTGCCCGACGGCGCCGAACGGCGTGCGCTTCAGCTTCTGGTGGTCGATGACGACGCCACGCAGCGCAGCCTGATCACCGTCGCCGCCAACCAGGCCGGCCACGAAGTCACCGTGGCGCCGTCCGTGGCGAATGCGATCGAGAAGCTGCGCACCGCCCGTTTCGATTGCGTGACGCTGGATCTCGTGTTGGAGGATGGCGACGGCATCGACGTGCTGCGCGAGATGGCAGCGGCGAAGTTCGGCGGCGCCGTGATCGTCATCAGCGGCATGGACGGCAAGCGCCGCAGCGCCGCTCGCAGCTTTGCTCGGTCCGTCGGGATCGAGCTCCAGAGCCTGCCGAAACCGCTCGACCTCGCGGCCCTGCGCATCAGCCTCGCCAATCTGGGCAAGATCGCGATGGGCCTTCCCGCGATCCACACCTGGGGCGGTGTCGCCACCGACGCGATCGTGGAACGGCACCGCGCTTAGGCCTCGCGGAGCTGCCATGCGATGCGGTCGGCGTTCAGCGCCGATCGCGCTCTATGTCGGGTTGCTGAATTCCGATAGCTGTCGCAGGGCTTGGCCGAGTTCAGCCCGGCAGGCGTTGAGGGCGGCGCTGGCCGTGGCAAAACGGGGCGTAACGTCGTCGAGCACCACAATCTCGCTGGAACCCGAAACACAGCCGGCGTCTTCTTCCTCCATGGCCGCGTCGATCAGACGCATACTGAGTTCGATGCGCGCGATCAGAGAGCGAAGTTCGGCTGCAATCAACTGACGGCTGTCGGTGTCAGCCATCGCGGCGAGCGGGGTGTGCCAGCGTAATTTAGCATGGATATTCTCCGTCCCCCGCAATAAGGCACCTTGCCGCTACTTGTGCGTTAAGTCCATGTCCCGTACAAATACGGGTGGGCCGAATCCGCGCCGAACGCCATAACGGTTGGCGCGGACGCGAGTCCTTCATGCCAACCGGATGTGGCACATGGCCGAACAAAGCTCTCGCGGTGAAATCTTCGTGGTCGACGACGACCCTGCCGTTCGCGACACCCTGTCGATGGTGTTGAAGGCGGCGGGCTATGAGGTGATCTGTTTCGCGGACGGCGCAGCGCTGCTCTCCGTCGCACGAAACCGCACGCCGGCTGCAATCCTGCTCGACGTGCACATTCCCGGAAAGTCGGGGCTCGACATCCTGAAGGAGCTGCACGGCGAGGATTATCCGGCGCCGATCTTCATGATCTCCGGACAGGGCGACATCACGATGGCGGTGGGCGCGATCAAGAGCGGCGCGCTCGACTTCATCGAGAAGCCGTTCCGCGGCAGCGAGATCGTCGGCCGGCTCGACGAGGCGATCGGCGCCTATGCACGCAGGCAGGCGGAGAACGCCTCGCCGAAATTCGGCTCGCTGCATTTCCCCGGACGCGAGCCGCTGACGCGCAGGGAGCGCGAGGTGCTCGAGCAGTTTGCTTCCGGCGCGTCCAACAAGGAAGCCGGTCGCACGCTCGGCATCAGCCCGCGCACGATCGAGGATCACCGCGCCAACATCATGAAGAAGCTCGGCGCGCGCAACGCCGCCGATCTGATCCGCATCGTGATGACCGCGGCCCAGCGCGCGTCGTAAAGGCTGGCTGTATTGCGGATATTTTTTCGTCATTCCGGGGCGATGCGGAGCATCGAACCCGGAATCTCGAGATTCCGGATCGCGCTGCGCGCGTCCGGAATGACTCCCAAACATCACCCGCTCAGCGCCTTGCGGATGATCCGCGCCAGATCCGTTTTGCGATAGGGCTTGGCCAGCAGCATCACGCCGGAATCGAGCCGGCCGTGATGGATGATCGCGTTCTCGGTATAGCCCGACGTGTAGACCACCTTGAGATCGGGCCGCGTCTTCATCAGCTCGTCGGCAAGCTGCCGTCCGTTCATCTTGCCGGGCATGATGACGTCGGTGAACAGAAGGTCGAACGGCTTTCCGGCGGCGACGATCGCGAGCGCCTCCGCGGCGTTCGCGGCCTGCAGGGTGACGTAGCCCAGCGAATGCAGCTGCGCCAGCACGTAATCGCGCACCAGCCTGTCGTCCTCGACCACCAGGATCGTCTCGTGCCCGCCCTCGATGGCCGCCGGCGTCACGCCCTCGCCGGCCGCCGTCGGCGTCTTGCCGGGCGGCAGGTACATCTTAATCGTGGTGCCGTGGCTTTCCTCGCTGTAGATCTTGATGTGGCCCGCGGACTGCTTGATGAAGCCGTAGACCATCGACAGGCCGAGCCCGGTGCCCTTGCCCGGCCCCTTCGAGGTGAAGAAGGGATCGAACACCCTGGTCAGCAGGTTCGCGGGAATTCCGGTGCCGGTATCGCTCACGGCAATCAACACGTAGTGCCCCGGCGGCACGTCGTTCGCGTTGGCGTAGGCCTCGTCGAGATAGGCGGCGCCGGTCTCCAGGATCAGCTTGCCGCCGCCGGGCATGGCGTCGCGGGCATTGAGCGCGAGGTTGAGGATCGCGGTGGTGAGCTGGTTGGGATCGACGATCGCGACGCAATTCTCGTCCTCGAACACGGATTCGATCTGGATCTGCTCGCCCAGCGTCGGCCGCAACAGCTTCGCGGTGTCGACCACCAGCGAGTTGATGTCGATCTCGCGCGGCTGGAGCGGCTGCTTGCGCGCGAAGGCGAGCAGGTGCTGGGTCAGGTCGGCGCCGCGCGCGGCCGCCTCGTCGATCATCTTCGTGATGGCCGCAAGCTGCGGCTCCTTCTCGACGGCCTCCGCGAGGATCTCGATCGTCCCGGTGATGACGGTGAGGATGTTGTTGAAATCGTGCGCCACGCCGCCGGTGAGCTGGCCGATCGCCTCCATCTTCTCGGCGTGACGGATGCGCTCCTCGGCGGCGATCTTGTCGGTGAGGTCGCGGTAGAAGACGTTGAACAGCAGGCCCTCGCGGCGCTTCAGTGCGGTGACGCTCAGCTCGGCCTTGAATTCCTTGCCGTCGCGGCGGCAGCACATCAGCTCGCGGCGGCGGTTCAGCGTCCTGCCGCTCTCGTTCGCCAGGAACTGGGTCAGACCCGCCCTGACCCGCTCGCGTTCGCTCGCGGCGACGATCAGGTCGATCGTGCTCTTGCCGAGCACTTCCTCGCGGGGCCAGCCGAACAGCTGCTCGGCCTGCGAGTTCCAGTTCAGGATGCTGCCGGTCTCGTCGGTCTGGACGAAGGCGTCGAGCGAGGTCTCGATGATGTTGCGGGCGAGCCGCTCGCTCTCGCGCAGCGATTCCTGCGCGAGCCGCGCCTCCGTCATGTCGCGCCCGACGAAGAAGTAGCGCTGCGCCTGCTCGGACCAGCTGCCGAGCCAGGATAGCCAGACCTCGTGTCCGTTGCGGTGGAGGCACCGGGTGTCGGCAATCTTGATGCGCTCGCCGCGGCGCAGCGCGCGCATCTCGGCGCGGGAGCCCTCCAGATGACCGGGATGAATGAAGTCGGCTCCGCTGCGGCCAATCATCTCGTCCGGCCTGTAGCCGAGAATGGTCTCGCTGCTCGGGCTGATCTGCGCGATGTGGCCGTGCGAGTCCATGACCATGATCAGGTCTTGCGAGGTGTCGAAGATCTGCCGGCGCTCCTCGAGCTGCTGCTGGAGCTGCCGCTCGGCCCGCCGCGCCTCGGTAAGGCTGTGTGCGGTCCCGGACACGCCGATGATCTCGCCCGACGGACCTTTGATCGGCGACAGGCTGAGCGAGATTTCGACCGGCGTGCCGTCCTTGCGCACGCGCACCGTCTCGAAGCGTTCGATCGGCTCGCCGCGCGCGATCCGCGCCAGATAGTCCTTGCCCTGCTCGCGGCGGTCCGCCGGCACGATGATCGATGTCGGCTTGCCGATCGCCTCGTCCGCCGAATAGCCGTACAGACGCTCGGCGGCCGGATTCCAACCCGTGATGACGGCATCGAGCGTCTGCATCACGATCGCATCGTCGGAGGATTCGATCGCGGCGCTGAACAGGCGCTCGCGCGCCGCGTGATGGCTGCGCGCGGCCTCGGTGCGGCGATGCTCCTCGATCTCGCGTTCGAGCGCAGCCGTCTTCACCCGGGTTTCCTCGACCATCTGCGCGAAGGCGCGGGCCAACACGCCCGTCTCACCGCCGGCATCGACGGGGATGTCCGCCGGACGTCCGCTGCCGATGGCCTGGACCGCCGCGGTCAAGCGGCCGATCGGACGCGTGAGCGAGCGCGCCAGCAGCACCGCCAGCACAGCTGCGGCGACAACGGCCAATATGCCAACCAGCAGGGACGTCTTCTGGATCGCTGCCGGCACGAGGCCGAACACGGGCGCGGGAATGGTCTCGATGACGGCGACCCATTCCTTGCCGGCAAGCAGCGCAGGGGCAATGGCCGCGCCGCTCGGCCGGCCCGACCCATCGGTCATGAGCCGCGTGGATACGTCCTGCGTGCCCGTCAGAGCCGCGAAATAGGGGAAGTCGTTGCGCCAGTCGCCGGGACGGTCGCGCAATGTGCCCAATTCGCGCGCGCGATCGGGATGAACGAGATAGTCGCCGCGCGAATTCACGACGTAGATCTCTCCTCCCGAGGCCGCCGTCGCGCGGACCTGGTCGAGGGCCGGCCGCATGTCGATATTGGCGACGATGATGCCGAACGGCTTGCCGTCCGGTGCGAATAGCGGTGTCCCCACCCGGAGAGTCGGGATGTGAGGAGTCGTGGTGCCCCCTTGGCGGGTGGCGAGATCGACGGGTGACACATAGATCTCGCCAGGCGGCAACCGGATCGTTTGCTGAAAGTACGGTCGGTCGCTCTTGCTCTCCAGCTCGTCGTCCGGGACGATCCGGGCTGTTCGGTCCGGTCCGGAGCGATCGACACGGACCAGCTCGCGCTGGTCGTTATCGATGCCGATGATCCGAAACTGCCCGTAGATGGGTTTGGCCTCGATCTCGGCCGCGAGCCGCGTGGCGATACGCTCGCGCCAGGTTTGTTCCGAGACGCCGTCGGCAGGATCGGTACCGCCGCCGGTGTGAGCGCGGATGAGGCCCTGAATGGCCGCGGCAGCGCGATAGCCGATCAGGTCGCCGCGCGTTCCGGAGACGTAGGATTCCAGATTGGCCGCCAGCAGGCGCGACTGGGCCTCGACCCGTTCCAGCACCCGCGGAATGACCGCCTGCGTGGTGTTGCGATAGCCCAGCCAGCCGACCGCGGCCACGGTGACCGCCACCAGCAGGATCATGGCGACGGCCAGCCGCGTGGCGAGTGTCATGGGAATGCTCACAGGACTTCCCGGGTGATCGCGGCCGGTCTGGCCTGAAGCAGAGGAGCCCTCGTTATCGGCGGCCGGAGCTGACATCGGACCCCTCCGGCTCGCCCGCCTTCAGGCAGCCATCGACTGCGGCGAGCAGTGCGCCAGGCCGGAATGGCTTCTGCAGGCTTGCCACCGCGCCGAGCTTGGTCGCCATATTGAGGAAATCGGGTTCCGCATAGGCATCCGGCGCGGCCGAGCGGCCGGAAATGACGATGATGGGAATGGCCGGGGCCAACGCCCGGATGTGACGCATCGTCTCCAGCCCATCCATGCCAGGCATGAAGATGTCGAGGAACAGCAGATCGAACCGCCCGGCCTCGAACAGCGCAAGCGCCTTGCGGCCATCGCCGGCGAGGGTGACGTGATGCCCGGCCCTCTCCAGGAGCAGCCGGATCGTGATCTGAACGGCCCGGTCGTCATCCACGATCAGGATGTTGGCCACGTCTGAATTCCTCCGCGCCGGACGGGACTTTCCCATCGGCGCAAATCAAACCATCAAAGATGAAATTGTTGCGCGGATTCCGCCCGGCCTCAAGCACTTCGCGAAGGGCCGGTGAACGCTCGCCTAAGCCAAGCCGAAGCACGGCATGCTTATGCACGGTTGCGTGCATAAAGGGCGGGGCGCCGTCTAATCGGTCAGATATTCCGGATAATGGCTTCGAATCTTGTCGAGCTCGCTCAGTGTGCCCGACAGGTGCTTGCGCAGATGCTGTTGCGCGGCCTCGGGGTCGCCGGCCTCTATCGCGCGGGTGATCAATCGGTGGTGACGGAGGATGTTCTGGGCCTTGCCGGGGAGGGCAGGTGCAGCCGGCGCAGCCGGTCGATATGTCCGCTGCGGCTGCGCACCAGCGTCCACAGCTCCTGCTTGCCGGCCGCGGCATACAGCTGCGCGTGAAAATCATTGTCAGCGGCGATGAAGCTCTCGAAATCGCCGGCCTTGGCGAATTGCTGCTGAAGCGCGATGGCGTGGTCGAGGCGGAGAACCAGGGCCTGGTCGGGTCGCTCCGCGAGCAGCCGGACGATTTCGAGCTCGAGCGCCTGGCGCAGGAAATGCGCCTGCTCGGCGCGGCCGACATCGACCCGGCTGACCACGGTGGCGTGCTGCGGAAACACTTCGACCAGCCCTTCTTCCTCGAGGCGCATCAAGGCGTCGCGAATCGGCGTCGAGCTGACGCCGAATTGCGCGGCGAGATCGGTGCGCGACAGCGGCGCGCCCGGGGGCAGCTCGAGCGCGAGAATGGCGTTGCGAAGCCGCTCGAACACCTGCGGCGCGGCTTGCCGGGCCCGGTCCAGCCGTGGCCCGCGGCGGACGGACGCGCGGGGCGGGGGATGGGCGGTTTCCATGCGAACAGCTCCGGCGGGCTTGCGCTTGATGCACTAATGCATTAGTGCATCAGCTACGTCACTCGTCAATGGCGGCCGGAGGAAACCAACAATTATGATCAAGCCATTTCAGCGCGGCGCCGCCGCCATCGCCCTGATCGCCGCAACCGTGCTGGCGGCCCTGCCGGCGGGCGCGCAGCAGAAATCCGAGATCGCGCTGTCGCGCCAGCCCGGCATCTTCTACATGCCGAGCCACATCATGGAGAAGCTGAAGCTGATCGAGAAGCACGCGGCTTCGCTCGGCGTCTCCGGCGTCACCACCAAATGGATCACCTTCTCCGGCGGCGGCGCGCAGACCGATGCGCTGCTGGCGGGTGGTGTCGACATCCTCAACACCGGCACCGGCAACCTCCTGCTGCTATGGGACCGCACCCGCGGCGGCGTGAAGGGCATCGTCGCCACTTCGGCGCAGCCGATGACGCTGATCAGCCGCGATGCCAACATCAAGTCGATCAAGGACTTCGGTCCGGCGGACAAGATCGCGGTGCCGACCGTCAAGGTTTCGACCCAGGCGATCGTGCTGCAGATCGCGGCCGCCGAGGCCTTCGGCGCCGATCAATGGTCGAAGCTCGACGCCAACACCGTGCAGCTCGGCCATCCCGACGCCTATGCGGCGCTGTCCAATCCCAAGCACGAGGTGCACAACCATTTCTCGATCCCGCCCTTTACGTTCCTGGAGCTGAAGAACGTGCCGGGCGCGCATGTCGTGCTGTCGTCGCCGGACGTGATGGGCGGGCCGCTCAGCCAGGCGCAATTCTTCACCACCACGAAATTCGCCGACGCCAATCCGATGATCGTCCAGGCCGTGCGCGACGCCACCAAGGAAGCGCAGGATCTGATCCGCCGCGATACCAGGCAGGCGGTCGAGATCTACAAGGAGATCACCGGCGACAAGACTTCGGTGGAAGAGCTGCTCGATCTCCTGAAGGAGCCCGGCATGATGGAGTGGAATCTCGAGCCGCAGGGCACGATGAAATTCGCCGCCCATCTGTTCAAGACCGGCACGCTGAAGACCCAGCCCAAGGCATGGACGGACTATTATCTGCCCGTCGCGCACGATCTGAAGGGCAATTGATGGCGCTGCTCGACGTCAGCGGGGTGACGCTGCGCTACAAGACCTCCAGCGCCGTCGTCACCGCCACCGAAAGGGTCTCGTTCACCGTCGACAAGTCCGACCGCTTCGTGCTGCTCGGTCCCTCCGGCTGCGGCAAGTCGACCCTGCTAAAGGCCGTCGGCGGCTATATGAGCCCGAGCGAAGGCCGCATGACCATCAACGATCGCGAGATCCACGGTCCCGGCGCCGATCGCATGATGATCTTCCAGGAGTTCGACCAGCTGCTGCCCTGGAAGAGCGTGCTCGCCAACGTAATGTTTCCGCTGCTGACCGCGCGCAAGCTGTCGCGCAAGGACGCCGAGGCGCGCGCGCGGGCCTATATCGACAAGGTCGGCCTGACCCGCGTCGTCGACGCCTATCCGCACACGCTGTCGGGCGGCATGAAGCAGCGCGTCGCGATCGCACGCGGCATGGCGATGGAGCCGGACATCCTCTTGATGGATGAGCCGTTCGCCGCGCTCGACGCGCTGACGCGCCGCACCTGCCAGGACGAGCTGCTCCAGCTCTGGAGCGAGACCAGGTTCACCGTGCTGTTCGTGACCCATTCGATCGCCGAGGCGATCCGCATCGGCAACCGCATCCTGCTGCTGTCGCCGCATCCCGGCCGGGTCAAGGCCGAGGTGGTCGATGTCGACAAGGTCTCCGGCGGGGATGGCAGCGCCGGCCGGCTGGAGAAGGAGATCCACGATCTCCTGTTCGCCGGCGAAGCCGCCGCGCATTGAAGGAGCCTGTCATGGGTGAAGCCAGGATATTGCTGCGGGCCGAGCCGGCCGCTGTCTCGGGCGCAGGCGAGGTCGAGCGCAAGCTGAGCGTGCTTGAGCTGCTCTGGAACGACGGCTTCGTCCGCAAGGCGGTGATCATCCTGTTCCTGGCGGCGGTCTGGGAGGCCTACGGCGTCGCGCTCGACAATCCGCTGTTGTTCCCGACCCTGCACGACACCGCGATCACGCTGTTCGAGCGGGTCAAGGACGGCACCATTCCGATGCGGGCCTGGGCGTCGCTGAAAGTGCTGTTCATGGGCTATTCGGCCGGCATCGTGCTGGCCGCGCTCTTCACGGTGCTCGCCATCTCCACCCGTATCGGAACCGATTTCCTCGAGACTGTGACGGCGATGTTCAATCCGCTGCCGGCGATCGCGCTGCTGCCGCTGGCGCTGATCTGGTTCGGGCTCGGCAATGGCAGCCTCGTCTTCGTGCTGATCCATTCCGTGCTGTGGCCGGTCGCGCTCAATACCCATTCCGGCTTCAAGAGCGTCTCCAGCACGCTGCGCATGGTCGGGCGCAATTACGGCCTCCGCGGGCTGCCATACGTGGCCAAGATCCTGATTCCGGCGGCGTTCGGCTCGATTCTCACCGGCCTGAAGATCGGCTGGGCCTTTGCCTGGCGCACGCTGATCGCGGCCGAGCTGGTGTTCGGCGTCTCCTCCGGCCAGGGCGGGCTGGGTTGGTTCATCTTCGAGAACCGCAACCTGCTCGACATACCCGCCGTGTTCGCGGGCCTCTTGACCGTGATCATCATCGGGCTCTTTGTCGAGAACCTGATCTTCCGCGCCATCGAGCGGAACACGGTTCAGAAATGGGGCACCCAATCATGAGCAAGAAGAAAACACCCGATCAGCTCCGTAGCGCGCGCTGGTTCGCGCCCGACGATCTGCGCTCGTTCGGCCACCGCTCCCGCGCCATGCAGATGGGCTACGCGCCGGAGGAGTGGAAGGACCGGCCAATTATCGCGATCCTCAACACCTGGTCGGACGCGCAGCCCTGCCACATGCACTTCAAGTCGCGCGTCGACGACGTCAAGCGCGGTATCCTGATGGCCGGCGGCCTGCCGCTGGAGCTGCCGGCGCTGTCGCTGTCGGAATCGCTGCTCAAGCCGACCACCATGCTCTACCGCAACCTGCTGGCGATGGACGCCGAGGAGCTGCTGCGCAGCCATCCCGTCGACGGCGTGGTGCTGATGGGCGGCTGCGACAAGACCACGCCGGCGCTGCTGCTGGGGGCCACCTCGATGAACATTCCGGCGATCTATCTGCCGGCAGGTCCCATGCTGCGCGGCAACTGGAAGGGCAAGACGCTCGGCTCCGGCTCGGACGGCTGGAAATATTGGGACGAGCGCCGCGCTGGAAAGATCTCCGACAAGGACTGGCTCGACATCGAGGCCGGCATCGCCCGCAGCTACGGCACCTGCATGACCATGGGCACGGCCTCGACCATGACCGCGATCGCGGAGGCGATCGGCATGACGCTGCCGGGCGCCTCCTCGATTCCGGCCGCCGACGCCAACCACATCCGCATGGCCTCCGAATGCGGCCGCCGCATCGTCGAGATGGTGTGGGAAGACCTGACGCCGAAGACGATCCAGACCCGCAAGGCGTTCGAGAACGCGATCGCGGTGGCGATGGCGATGGGCTGCTCGACCAATGCCATCATCCACCTGATCGCGCAGGCCCGCCGTGCCGGCCAGGACATCGGGCTCGACGATTTCGAGATCGCCAGCCGCAAGGTGCCCGTCATCGCCAACGTCCGGCCGAGCGGCGACACCTACCTGATGGAGGACTTTTTCTACGCCGGCGGCCTGCCGGCGCTGATGGGTCAGATCAAGCCGCATCTCCATCTCGACTGCATCACTGTAACGGGCAAGACGCTGGGTGAGAACATCGAGGGCGCGGAGGTGCACAATGCCGACGTGATCCGCGGCGTCGACAATCCCATCTACAAGGAGGGCGCGCTCGCCGTGCTCAAGGGCAATCTCGCGCCCGACGGCTGCGTCATCAAGCCCTCCGCTTGTGCGCCGCGTTTCCTCAAGCACACCGGGCCGGCCTTGGTGTTCGACGATTATCCCTCGATGAAGCAGGCGGTCGATGATCCCGATTTGGACGTCACCGAGGACCACATCCTGATCTTGCGCAACGCGGGGCCGCAAGGAGGGCCGGGCATGCCGGAATGGGGCATGCTGCCGATTCCGACCAGGCTCGTGAAGCAGGGCGTGCGCGACATGGTGCGCATCTCGGATGCGCGCATGAGCGGCACCAGTTACGGCGCCTGCATCCTGCACGTTTCGCCGGAATCCTACATCGGCGGCCCGCTTGCCCTGGTGCAGAACGGCGACCGCATCACGCTGGACGTCGCCGCCCGCACCATCAATCTCGACGTCCCCGAAGCCGAGCTCGCAAAGCGCCGCGCCGCCTGGAAGCAGCCCGAGCGCCGCTTCGAGCGCGGCTATGGCTGGATGTTCACCAGGCACATCAAGCAGGCCAATGACGGCTGCGACTTCGACTTCCTCGAGACCGATTTCGGCGCGCCGATCGGCGAGCCGTCGATTTACTAACACCGTCGTTCCGGGGCGCGAAGCGAACCCGGAACCTCGCGATTCCGGGTTCGATGCTGACGCATCGCCCCGGAATGACGAACGAGAGAGAGCCCCATGACCAAACTTTCCGAAGCCACCCGCAACAAGCTCAAATCCGTCTCCACCGCCACGGTCGCCACCGCCTTGTTCAAGCGCGGCCTGCGCATCCAGATGATCCAGGACGTCCATCCCGTCGGCCCCAACCAGCCGACCATGGTCGGCGAGGCCTTCACGCTGCGCTACATGCCGGCGCGCGAGGACCTCAACACCATCGACGTCTTCAAGGATCGCTCGCACCCGCAGCGCAAGGCGGTCGAGGATTGCCCGCCCGGTGCCGTGCTGGTGATGGACAGCCGCAAGGACGCGCGGGCGGCGTCGGCCGGTGCCATCCTGGTGACGCGGCTGATGAAGCGCGGCGTTGCCGGCGTCGTCACCGATGGCGGCTTCCGCGATTCCGCCGAGATCGCCAGGCTCGGCATTCCCGCCTATCACCACCGCCCCAGTGCGCCGACGAACTTGACGCTGCACCAGGCGATCGAGATCAACGTCCCCATCGGCTGCGGCGATGCGCCGGTGTTTCCCGGTGACGTCATCCTCGGCGATGCCGACGGCGTCATCGTGATCCCCGCGCATCTCGCGGACGAGATCGCGAACGAGACCTTCGAGATGACCGCATTCGAGGATTTCGTCACCGAGGAGGTCGGCAAGGGCCGCGGCATCTTCGGCCTCTATCCCGCCACAGACCCGCAGACGCTCACCGACTTTGCGGAGTGGCGAAAGAAGAACGGGCGGTAGCGCTCTCGTAGCCCGGATGCAGCGGAGCGTAATCCGGGAACAGTCTTGATGTCTGCGCGAATCCCGGATTGCGCTCCGCTGCATCCGGGCTACGACGTCACGCCTCCGCCATCCCTGCCGCCCACAGCGCGAACGCATAGACGATCGCTACCTCGTCGAGCCGGTCGAACCGGCCCGAGGCGCCGCCGTGGCCGGCGCCCATGTTGGTGCGCAGCAGGACAGGGCCGCCCCCACGCATGGTGGCGCGCAGGCGTGCGACCCATTTGGCGGGCTCCCAATAGGTGACGCGCGGATCGGTCAGGCCGCCCATCGCCAGGATCGCCGGATAGTCCTTTGCTGCGACATTGTCGTAGGGCGAGTAGGACAGGATGGTGCGGAAATCCTCCTCGCTTTCGATCGGGTTGCCCCATTCCGGCCATTCCGGCGGCGTCAGCGGCAGCGTGTCGTCGAGCATGGTGTTGAGCACGTCCACGAACGGCACCTCGGCGACGATGCCGGCGAACAATTCGCCGGCGCGGTTGGCGACCGCGCCCATCAGCATGCCGCCGGCCGAGCCGCCATGGCCGACGATGCGCTTGGCGCTGGTGTATTTGGCATCGATCAGCGCACGGGCGCTGGCCGCGAAATCGTCAAAGCTGTTGGTCTTCTTCTCGCGCTTGCCGTCGAGATACCAGCCCCAGCCCTTGTCGGCGCCGCCGCGAATATGCGCGATGGCGTAGACGAAGCCGCGGTCGACCAGCGACAGGCGGTTGGCGTTGAACGAGGCCGGCATCGCCATGCCGTAGGAGCCGTAGCCGTAGAGCAGCAGCGGCGCCGAACCGTCGAGCTTCAGCCCGCGGCGATGCAGGATCGAGACCGGCACCTCGGCGCCGTCATGTGCCTTCGCCATGATGCGCGTGGTGACGTAATCGGCCACGTTGTGGCCGGACGGGATCTCCTGGCGCTTGCGCAAGGTGCGCGTGCGCTTGACCATGTCGTAGTCGTAGACCTCCGACGGCGTCGTCATCGACGAATAGGCAAAGCGCAGATTGGTCGTCTCGAATTCGTAGGAGCCCATCGTATCCAGCGAATAGGCGGCCTCGTCGAAGGCGATGGCATGCTCCTCGTTCGAGGCGAGATCGCGGATCACGATCGACGGCAGCGCATTGGCGCGCTCCAGCCGCACCAGATGGCCGGCATAAAGGTCGAGGTCGATGATGTAGATCCCGGGCCTATACGGGATCAAGTCGCGCCAGTTCTTGCGCTCGGGCGCAGAGAGCGGCGCGGTGACGATCTTGAAGTCGATGGCGTCGTCGGCGTTGGTGAGAATGAAGAGCTCGTCGCCGCGATCAGCCAGCGAATATTGCACGCCCTCCTCGCGCGCGGCGACCAGGCGCGGCGGCGCCTCGGGATTGGCGAGATCGATCAGCCGTTGCTCGCTCGTCTCGTGGTCGCCGCCCGCGATCACGCAGAAACGGCCGCTGGTGCTCTCGTGCAGATGGGTGAACCAGCCGGCATCCTGCTCCTCATAGACCAGAATGTCCTCGGCCTGCCCAGTGCCGAGCCTGTGGCGCCACACCTGCATCGGCCGGTGATTGTCGTCCAGCTTCACATAAAAGAAGCTCTTGCAGTCCTTGGCCCAGACCACGCCGCCGTCGGTCTCCTCGACGAGGTCGTCGAAATCCTTGCCCGTGCTCCAGTCGCGAACCCGGATCGAGAAATATTCCGAGCCCTTGGTGTCGGCGCTCCAGGCCTGCAGCTTGTGATCGTAGGAGTGGCGGCTGCCGCCGAACTTGAAATATGCGTGGTCCTTGGCGAGCGCGTCGCCGTCGAGCACGATCTCGCCGTCGCCGCCCTCGCGCGGCATGCGGCCGAACAGCTCGTGCTGCCCGCCCTCGCGAAACCTGCGGAAATAGGCGAACGGACCATCCGGCGACGGCACGCTGGAATCGTCCTCCTTGATGCGGCCGCGCATCTCGCGCACCAGCGTCTTCTGCAGCGGCGCGGTATGGCCGAGCAGGCTCTCGGTGTAGCTGTTCTCTTCAACCAGATAGTTGCGGATGTCGGGATCGAGCACCGCGGGATCGCGCAGCACTTCCTGCCATTTCGCGTCCTTCAACCAGGCATAGTCGTCGCTCACGGTGATCCCGTGCCGCGTGAAGGAATGCGGCCGGCGCGGGGCGACGGGGGGCTGAGAAGGCATCTTGGCTTGGGTCACTCGGTCCTCGTTCGTGTCACCGAAATTCATCTCGCCATGCGCGGGCTTGACCCGCGCATCCATCAAGGACGAAATCTTTGGCGATGGATTGCCGGGTCAAGCCTAGCAATGACGGTAAAAGGCGGCTGGTCGCCCATCATATGGCGACGGGCACCCGAATTGCCAGCACGCCGGCTAGCGATCGCCGGGTTGTTGATCGGCCCCCTGCATGCTTTACGGACCATATCCCCGCCGCCGGTCCAGCCTGATGCTGTTCAATTCCTACCCGTTCATCCTGCTGTTCCTGCCCCTCGTGCTGGCGGGCTATTTCTGGCTCGGGCGGCGCAGCAATCTCATGCCGGTGATCTGGCTGGCACTGGCCTCGCTCGCCTTCTACGCCATCGGCAACTGGCAGTTCGTGGCCCTGTTGCTGCTGTCGATCGCCTTCAACTACGGCGTCGGCCATCTGCTGATCGTATCGGAGCTCGTCCCGTCGCGACGAAGGGCGGTGCTCGCGCTTGGCGTCGCCGGCGATCTCATCGTGCTCGGCATCTTCAAATATGCCGGTTTCGTCACCGAGAACGTCAACGCGCTGCTCGGCACGCATGTCGCGGTCCACATCCTGCTGCCGGTCGGCATTTCCTTCTACACGTTCACGCAGATCGCGTTCCTGATCGACGCCTATCGCGGCCGGGTCGCGGCCTACGCGCTGCCGCATTACACGCTGTTCGTGACTTACTTCCCACATCTGATCGCCGGGCCCATCCTCCACCACAAGGACATGATCCCGCAGTTCGAACGGGAGGAGACCAAGCGCCCGGACGGGCACCTCATGTTATGCGGCGCCATCATCTTCGCGATCGGCCTGTTCAAGAAGACCTGTCTTGCCGACGGCATCCAGCCGCTGGTCGCGCTCGCCTTCGAGGCGCGCTCGCCCAGCTTCGACCAGGCCTGGCTGGGTGCGCTCGCCTACACGTTCCAGCTCTATTTCGACTTCTCCGGCTATTCCGACATGGCGATCGGGATCTCGCTGATGTTCGGCATCTTCCTGCCCGTGAACTTCAACTCGCCTTACAAGGCAACCAGCATCGTCGAGTTCTGGCGCCGCTGGCACATGACGCTGTCGCAATTTTTGCGCGACTATCTCTACATCCCGCTCGGCGGCAATCGCAGGGGGCGCGTGCTGCGCTACGTCAACCTGATGATCACGATGCTGCTCGGCGGGCTCTGGCACGGCGCGGCCTGGACGTTTGTCATTTGGGGCGCATTGCACGGCGCGTATCTCTGCGTCAATCATGCCTTCAATGCCTTGGTGCCGAACGTTCCGCCGCTGCTTGCACGCCCAGCTCGCATCGCAGGCGCTGCGCTGACGTTCCTCGCTGTCGTGGTCGCCTGGGTCTTCTTCCGTGCCGCGAGTGTGGAATGGGCGCTGCGCGTGCTCCAGGCCATGGCCGATCCCTCGAATATCGTCTTCGGCCGCGAGGAGATCGCGGCGCTGGTGATGGTCGCCGTCTACGCCGCGCTGGTATGGCTGGCGCCGAATACGCAAACGCTGATGGGATACGATCACGCAGGCCGCAGGGTCGGCGAAGCCTTGCGGGCAGGGCGGATGCGGCCGCTGGTCGTCTATGCGGCGTCGCTGGTGCTCGCGTTCGGAATCCTGGGCATCCAGAGCCACAGCGAATTCATCTATTTCCGGTTCTGATGCGCGGGGCTTTCACACATCTGGTGCGTCTTCTGCTCGCGAGCATCGTGTGCGTGCTGGGCGCCGCGCTGCTCACCTATGCCGTCGATCCCCTGCAGCTGTTCCGCCCTTCGCGTCTCGCCTTCTATTCCGACGACACCCGCGTGCAGAATGCCGGGCTGATCCGCAGCCAGTCGTTCGACACGGCGTTCATGGGCACTTCGCTTGCGATCCATTTCCGCCAGAGCGACATCGACCGCGCGCTCGGCGGGCATTCGCTCAAGCTGGCGATGACCGGCTCAAACTCGCGCCAGCAGGGTTTCGTGCTGGAGCAGGCGATCGGGCGCGGCGCCAAGCGCGTGATCTGGGCGATGGACGATTTCATCTTCATCGATGCCGCCGATATCGAATCCGACCCTTATCTCTCCGTCGATCTCTATCGCGGGACGGCGAAGGGGATTGCGTCCTATCTGTTCAGCGCCGCGATGGCGAAGGAATCCCTGTTCGCGCTGCTGCGCTCGGTTCCGCCATTGCGGCCGCCGCTGACCCGGGCGGCGCCGTTCCTGCCCGTGAAATTCGCGCTCGCCGATGTCGACGACATCTACGCGCTGCCGCGGGATGTCGACGTCGCGCGCGACTACAATGCGAAGAAGACGCTCGCGGCCTTCACCTACATCACCAATCCCACGCGCAGCCGTTTCCTCGGCGAGGGCTATAATTATGAGGCCATGGTCCGGCATTTCGAGCAGGATGCCGTCGGCCTGATCGCGCGTCACCCCGACGTCACCTTCGACATCTACTTCCCGCCCTATTCGATCCTGCAATTCGTTGCGATGCGCGAGGCCTCGCCGGAGACGCTGAAGATCGTCACCGATCTCACGGCCGCCATCGCGCGGCGCCTGACGCAGCTCCCAAATGTGCGCCTGCACGATTTCCGCGCGATCAAGGAGGTAACGCACGACCTCGATAATTACGGCGACGTCATCCACCATTCGCCGGTGGTGGACGCCATGGTGCTGAGATGGTTGGCGAACGGGGCCTATCGCGTCGATGCGAAGGTGCCCCTTTCCTCGTTGAATGATCTGAAGGCGCAGGTCGAGGCGTATCGTGTGCCACAGTAGTCGCCAAGCACTCCGCTGTCGTCCCGGACAAGCGAAGCGCAGATCCGGGACCCATAACCCCAGGGAGAAGTTATCGCGCGCGCCGGCAACTCCGAGTCTTCGCCAAACCACTTCCTGTGGCTATGGGTCCCGCATCTGCGCTCCACGCTGACAACGCTGCGCGTTGCCAGCGCTCCGCTTGTCCGGGACGACAGCCGTGATTGTGGCTCCGCCTTACGCCGCCACCTCGTCGCCGAGATACGACACCGCAGCCTCCATCCCGCCCTTGCCGTGCGGGATCTTCAGCGCGTTGAGGCCGACCTCGATCACGCCGAGCGTGCCGAGCAGCATCGGCGCATTGACGTGGCCCATATGGGCGATGCGGAACGCCTGGCCGGAGAGGTCGCCGATGCCGGTGCCGAGCACCACGCCGCACTTGTCCTTGCAATAGCGTTGCAGCACCGCGGGATCGTAGCCGTTGCTCATGGTCACCGTGGTCACGGTGTTGGAGCGCTCGCTCGCCTCGGCGACGTTGAAGCCGAGCACCTGGCCTTCCGCCCAGACGGCAACGGCGCGGCGCGCGGCTTCGCCGAGCAGGCTGTGGCGGCGGAAGGCGTTCTCGAGCCCTTCCTCGTGCAGCAGGTCGATCGCACGGCGCAAGGCGAACAACAGATGCACCGGCGCGGTGCCGGCATATTTGCGATAATTCTCGGTGCCCTCGCGCTCGCTCCAGCTCCAATAGGGCGTCGACATGTTGGCCTTCTTGTGCACCTCGAGCGCACGCGCATTGGCGGCGACGAAGCCGAGGCCGGGCGGCGTCATCAGGCCCTTCTGCGAGCCGGACATCGCAACGTCGATGCCCCATTTGTCCATCTCGAACGGCATGCAGCCGAGCGAGGCCACGGTGTCGACCATGTACAGCGCGGGATGACCGCTCGCCTTGATCGCCTTGCCGATCGCCTCGATGTCGTTCTGGACGCCCGAGGCGGTGTCGACCTGGACCACGACGACGGCCTTGATGGTGTGCTCCTTGTCGCGGCGCAGGCGCTCCTCGACCTCGTGCGGCCGCACCGCACGGCGCCAGTCGCCCTTGAGCACCTCGACCTCGGCGCCCATCAGCGCCGCCGCATTGCCCCAGCCAATCGCGAAACGGCCGCTCTCCAGCACCAGCACCTTGTCGCCGCGCGACAGCACGTTGCTGAGCGCCGCCTCCCAGGCGCCGTGACCATTGGCGATGTAGATGTAGGACTTGCCCTTGGTCGCAAACAGCTTGGAGATGTCGCCGAGCAGGCTCTCGGTCAGGTCGAGCATCTCCTTGGAGTAGATGTCGATCGCCGGACGGTGCATCGCCCGCAGCACTTCGTCGGGCATCGTGGTGGGCCCGGGGATGGCCAGAAACTCCCGGCCCGCGCGAACGGTCATTGCTGTCGGTCCTTGTTGCCAGAGAACAGGATGGTGGGTTGCTGAATCACGTTCTACGCGCGGCCTGGGTTTGAGAAAAGCACGTAAAACGCAGGTCTGGTTATCGCTTCGTCTCGCGGCAGCCGGCGGCTTCGGCCTCCTCGACCGAGCAGAACCAGCGGGTGCCCTTGCTGATCTTCATCTTGATCTGGGTGTACCAGCGGCTGGTCGGCTGATGGAAGATGCACTCGCCGGCGCTGTTGACGTTGCCTTTGATGGTGCAATCCGGGGACGGTGCGACCGGGCCCGAGGCCGAGGCGAGCAGCACCGCATGCGCCCCGTCGGGGGGCTTGGTGGCGCCGAGGATGACGGTCTTCTTGTTGCGCACGCGCCAGTCCCAGGGCGCGATGAAGGCGCCCTGCCACATCCCGGCCTTGGCCTCACGCGCGGCCTTTTCGTCCGCTTCGTAATCATGGGACATGCGGGTGTAGGCCAGCGCCCAGCCGCTGTGCACCAGCCATTTCTGGATGTCCTCGCCGCCGACCTCGCAGCGCGCCACGGTGCGGCCGCGCCGGTCGATCGACCTCGTGTGGCAGACCCAGGTCTTGCCGTCGGCATGCTTGGCGAGCTCGTCGCGCGCCGCGATCCCGCAGGTCCAGCGCTCGGTCTTGGTGTTGAGGCAGAGCTGATCGATCGCGGGCGCGTCGATGCCGCCGAGCCGGATCCGCGTGTTGCCGATCACCACGGCATCGCCGGCGCGAACCTTCGCCGTGCCGGTGATGTCGGCGGCGTGCGCGAGCGATGGGGCGAGGAAAGCAAGCGCAATCAGGAATTTTCCCAACATGCCGGTCCGCGTGTGATGAACTCTCGATAGAACGCGCAATTGTGGTCGGCTTTTGGCCTGCCGGCCAGCTTATGCCTGACGATGAGCTTTCAACTTCCCGTCATTGCCCGATGGCTTGCTTACCCTCCAGGGGAGGGTAAGAGAAACCACCTCATCCCCGCGCCATGGCCCGCTTCGCGAGCGCCAGCCCCATCAGCACGAAGGCCGACGTCACCTCCGGCCCGCCGACCAGGATCCGCGTCGGCGTCTTCATCTTGTTCCACTCATAGGCGCGGAACGGGCCGCGGCGTCCGCCCTCGCCGACGGCGCCGACGATCACGTTCAGCGCCGGCGCGAAGTCGTGCGGGGCGGCGCCGAGATGGCCGAGCGCGATCAGCGCCAGCGCGGCGTCGAACACGTTCATCTCCGCGGCCATCAGCTCGCTCTTGACGTAGGACAGCACGCGATGGCGGATGAAGTCGAAATCGCCGCCGGGATCGATCGCGGCGCGCGCCGCCGGCGGCAGCGCCAGGAAGGCCGCATAGCAGCGACCGAAATAGGCGCTGTAGAGTTCCGGCAGGTAATAGATGTGGGAACGCGGATTGGCGAAGGCGCCGCTCGCCGCCAGCCGCTTCTGGAAGCCGATGATGCGATGCACCGTGGCGAGCCGCGACGGCGTCTCCAGGACTTTCCAGCGCCCAAGGTTGCGAAAGCTCACCTCGAGAATGTCGAGATTGAGCGTCGGATCGAGATCGTTGCCGTAGGGCCGCTCGCCCTCGAGGTTGTCGATCCAGGTCGCAACCCCGCCCTCGTAATCGATATTGTCGTTGAGCGGCACGGTCACGCGCGGTGCGTTGATGCCGGCACGCACCTGGTAGCCGGAATAGAAGTCGAGCAGCGGCTGGTCGATGATCGGATCAAGGCAGCCGGCCTGCGTCGCCGCCGAGATCGAGCACGCCGTGGTGTCGCAATCCGGCACGTAGATGCCGAAGCCGAGATCCTGCTTGATCTGCGCGAAGTAGCGCGAGAAGCGCGGATGCGGCGCGGGCGCCAGCGCGGTGACGACGTTGAAGCGCGCGCCGTCGATGCCCTCGACCTCCTCGCGGCTGATGTTGATGCAGAAATTCACCATGTCGGCGATGGCGCGCTGTGCCGCCACCTTGTCGGCCGGTGAGGCGAGGCCGCTCTCGCCATAGCTCAGCAGCGCCTCGATGAAGAACGCATCGTAATAAGCCGAGCGGTGCCGGATCTGCACCGGCTCCCACATCGGCTCGGCGATCCCGCGCCAGGGCGGGTTGACGACGGCCCGGGCCTGCGAGCGCGCGATGAAGACGCGGGCGAGGTTGAACAGCAGCGAGGAATTCTTGTAGCCGCGGGCATTGAGGCCGGTGAGCGCCATGATCAGCTCGCGTCCGCGGAAATCGGGATCGCCTATCAGATTGAAGGCGGCATAGGTCGGCAGGAAGCCGTTCTTGCGGTAGGAGCCGAGCAGATGCTGCGCGCAGTCGCGGATCACGGCGTCGATCCGCGCCTCGGGCGGCGCCGCGCCGGGGGCCATTGCCGGCGGCGGCTTGGGGTGGTCGAGCGCGATGCTGTCGACGAGACCGGCGACCGGCTGGCCGACCGCCGCCCAGTCGGGCTCGGTCTCGTCGCGGGCGCGCACCAGCGCCGCGCGCAGCGCCGTCAGTTTGGCTTCGCTGCGCAGCTCGGGCAGCCCGGCCCGCCGCAGCAGCACCCGCAGTGCGGGATTGCCGAGCGCGGTCTTGTAGAACTTGGCCAGATGCGGATCGCCGCCGGCCGGGCCCGAGAGGACGGGATCGCAGACGTCGTAAAGCGAGGGGCCGTCCTTCGGCGCCAGCAGCGCCCGGCAGGCGGCGCCGGCAAAATAATGAAAGCTCATGAAGTACCTGGTCGCGGGGACTTTGGCGGGT
This sequence comes from Bradyrhizobium dasycarpum, assembly GCF_042019905.1. Classification (NCBI taxonomy): domain Bacteria; kingdom Pseudomonadati; phylum Pseudomonadota; class Alphaproteobacteria; order Hyphomicrobiales; family Nitrobacteraceae; genus Bradyrhizobium; species Bradyrhizobium dasycarpum. The sequence continues at coordinate 4,453,485 of NZ_CP169574.1, read as the reverse complement.
TTCGGCCAGGGGCCGGCCAGCGCGCTCCCAGCCGCGCGCCACCCCCTGCAAGTCGTTGAAAAGGCTACCCGGATTCGCAGGAAATACAAATGTGATGAAGGTCACGGAAGGGGCCGGCACGAAGGCTGCATGATCAGACCCGGAAGGGTACGGGGAGAGCAGAAAATGCAGATATCGAGGCGACGGAATTATCAAGTATCTTCAGCGTCTTAGCTGAAATTTTGAGCAATCTGTTGCCGGGCCCCCTATATCCGGTTAAAGGTTTGTTTGGTGCGGCGCCGCAAATTGCGCGCAATTCGGGGGCACATCCCCGGCCAATCCCTCAAACCTAAAGACGCTATCGCGCTACTCAAACAGTGTGCGCGCGCTTGGCTGGTCTTTGGCACAGGAAACGAACCGAGATGAATGTAAAGCAGCTCGACCTTTCCCGACGCACCATCGCGGTGGCCGCGGCCCTGATCGGCACGGTCTCGCTGGTGATCGGCGCCCATGCTGCTCTCAACATGCGTGCGATCGATGCCGCCAAGGCCGTCTCGACCGACCAGATCACCGGCCCGATCGGCCAGTCCTCGCGCCTCGCGCTGGTCATCGGCAATGGACATTATCCCGACGCCAGCGCGCCGCTGACGCAGTCGATCAACGACGCCCGCGCGCTGTCCTCGTCCCTGCGCAAGGACGGCTTTGACGTCGACATGGTGGAAGACGCGACCCGGGACGACATGGTCCGCGCCGTGAACCGCCTGAAGTCCCGGATCAAGCGCGACAGCGTCGTCATGCTGTTCTTCGGCGGCTACGGCGTGCAGGCCGGCCGCGAGAGCTACATGCTGCCGGTCGACGCCGCGATCTGGAAGGAAAGCGACGTCCGCCGCCAGGGCGTCTCGATCGACGGCGTGCTCGAGATGATGAAGGAGCAGGGCGCCAAGGCCAAGCTCGTCGTCGTCGACGCCTCCCGCCGTAACCCCTACGAGCGCCGCTTCCGCTCCTACAGCCACGGTCTCGCGCCGATCAGCGCGTCCGACAATGCGCTGATCCTCTCCTCGGCCTCGCCCGGCAAGGTCGTCGACGACGGCAAGGGCGAGCACAGCGTGCTGGTCAGCGAGTTCCTCAGCAACCTCAATGCCAAGGGCAGCGCGGAAAGCGTCTTCAACAAGACCCGCCTCGCCATCTCCCGCGCCAGCGAAGGCGACCAGGTCCCGACCGTCTCCTCCTCGCTGCTCGAAGACGTCCGTTTCGGCGAAGCCGGCGGCTAGCTTCTTGCAGCAATCGCAGCTGCGGTAGGGTGGGCAAAGGCGCAAAGCGCCGTGCCCACCATCCTTGCAAGCTTTCGATAAAAGACGTGGGCACGCTGCGCTTTGCCCACCCTAAGGCTGGGTCTTCCGAAGAATGTCGGGTGGATCAGCCGAAGGCGTAATCCACCGCTTTTCTGTCGTCCGCGCTGAAAGCAAAGAGGCGGGTTACGCCATCGGCTAACCCGCCCTACGATTGTGCGCTCTGACCGCTAGGATTACTTCGCAGCTTCCGCGCTCGCCATCACCGGGCGGACCGGATCGCCTTCGCGCAGCAGCGCGCCGGCGCGGGCGACGACGACATCGCCTTCGTTGAGGCCGTCGCGGATCTCGATGTTGCCGCCCGACATCAAGCCGACCTCGACACGCTTGGTCTCGACGCGGTTGCGGCGGATCACCTGCACCACGGTGCCGGCGGAGGAATATTGCACGGCGGTCAGCGGCACCGCGACGTTGCAGCTCTGCCCGGTCTTGATCAGCGCGCGCCCGCTCGCCTTCAGCAGCAGCCGCTTCTGCGACGAGATGCCGATATAGACCATGCCCTGCTGGATGTTGGGCTCGATGGTCGCGCCGATACGGCGCACCTTGCCGTCGATGTCGCCGCTGCCTGAGATCCGCACCGTCGCCGGCTGATTGACGGCGAGCTTGCGCACGTCGGAGGTCGCGACGAGGCCGACGAGATCGTATTCGCTGCGCGCCACGATCGTGAACAGTGCCTCGCCCTTGGCCGAGGCGAAATTGCCGATCTGGGCGGTCGATGTCGCGATCACGCCCGCCACGGGTGCGGTGACCTGCAGCGTGCCGCCCTCGGGCAACGCCAGCCGCGCCAGCACCTGGCCGGCGGTGGTGGTGTCGCCGGCTTCCGCCAGCACCTCCGTGACCTTCAGGCCCGGACGCTCGGGCCGCACCGAGGTTTCCTCCCGCGCGATGATCGTGCCGGTGGCCTCGACAATGTCGGAGAAGCAGGATTTTGCAACTTTGAGCACCGTGACCGCCGGCCCCTTGGGCGCCTCGTCATCGGCGGCTCCTGCCGGACATGAACCGAGGGCAAGCACGCCGGCGACGGCTGCGGGACACAGGCTTCGAACAACGGCACGGGGCAAATGACGCATCGGAAATTCCACGGGTTCTATGCTTCCAATCGATAGCAGATGGCAGGGTCGCGGACTACGGCAGCCATGACCCCCACAAAGGCCGGTCATGCCGCCCCGGGTTGTCGCAGCAAGTCCTTGATTAGTCGCGGGATTGGAGAACAGGTTCGCCTTTTTGCCGGGCGGGCGCCGCGATCGGCCCTACTTCCAAAGTGCGACCATCACGGTCTTCTCACATGCGAGAGTCGCCTGTATGGGAGTAGGATCAGAATGACGCGGTATCGCCGCGCACAGCTCATGGTTGAGGTGGGATGCAACGGTTCGTTTGCGAGCAGAATATCGCTCATTTCGAGCGGCTGCTCCATGAAGCGACCGATCCGACGGTCCAGAATACGGTGCGGGGGCTGCTGGCATCGGCCAAGCGCCAATTGGCCTTGCTGAGCTCGGCGGAATCAGGCGCCGATACGACGCCGTTTGAACAGCGGCGGCGGCTGCACGGTGACGCCGATACGATCCGGCGGCAATTCCAGCCCGAATTCGATGCCTCGCCGCATCCTTACATGCTGCTGGACCCGGGGCCGGGCCTGTTGATCGTCGACATCAACGATGCCTATGCCGCGGCGACCTTGACCGACCGGGCCGAAATCGCCGGCCGGTCGCTGTTCGAGATATTTCCTGACAATCCCGACGATCCGCTCGCCGATGGCGTCAGCAATCTCTACAGCAGCTTGAGGATCGTGGCCGAGACGGGGCAGGCGCACGCCATGGCAATCCAGCGCTACGACATCCGGGATCCCGGCGGCGTCTTCGTCGAGCGCCATTGGCAGCCGATCAACTCGCCGATCCACGACCCGGCGGGCCGTCTGCTCTACCTGCTGCACCACGTCGAGGACGTCACGGCGCAGGTCGCGGCCAAGTCGTAAGCGGCCGTCAGCCGCGGCGCTCGCCCAGCGGCTTGCCGCTGGCCCGGTCGATCAAATGCAGCCGCGTGCAGGCTGGACAGGACACCGACTCGTGCGTGCGGTCGGTCGGCTCGTTGCTGAGCCGATGCTGCACATTCATACCCGTCTGCGGGCATCTGAAGACGATCTGGCGGTCCATACCGATGGATATGACGACAAGGCGCGCCTTCCGAAATTACGGATGTTTACGTAGGTCGTTGGACGCCCCCTTCACGGCAGGGCCACGAACTCCACCCAGTTCGGCTTCTTGCCGGTCGGATAGGATTTCAGCTTGGCCAGCGCGCCGCTGCTCTGCTCGATCGCATAGACCGTCATGCTGTCGGAGAGCTCGCCGACCGCGGCGAGATAGCGGCCGGAGGGATCGATCTGGAAGCCGCGCGGCTGCTTCTCGGTCGGCACGCTGCCGATCGTCGTCAGCCTGCCGCTGCTCGCGTCGACCTTGTAGGCGATGAGCGTGCTGGTGGTGCGCTCGGAGGCGTAGAGGAAGCGGCCGTCCGGCGTGATGTGGATGTCGGCGGCCCAGGGTTTCTTGTCAGGCTCCTTGCCGGAAAAACCCTCCGGCAGCGCGGTGGTGCGCTGGATCTCGTTCCAGGCGCCGCTCCTCGCCTCATAGGCGAACGCGGCGACGTCGCCGTTGAGCTCGTGGACGAGATAGACGAACTTGCCGTTGGGGTGGAATACGAAGTGCCGCGGCCCCGATTTGTCCGGCATCTTGCGGGCCGGCGGATCGCTCGGCGTCAGCGAGCCGGTCGTGGCATCGAACGCGAAGGCCAGTACCTGGTCGGAGCCGAGATTGGTCGTGAACACGAAGCGGTTGTCAGGCGAAGGCAGGAAGGCGTGTGCGTTCAGCCCCGTCTGGATCACCTGTCTCGGCTCGCCGGCGACGCCGCTTGCGTTCAATGGATTCAACGCGACCTTGTTGCCGCCATAGGAGGCGCTGAACAGGAACTTGCCGCTGCGGTCGACGGCGATATTGGCCATGCTGTCGGCGAGCGGCCCGCTGCCGACAGGGTTGAGCTCGCCCGTTTCGGGATCGATCGCGAAGCTCACGGCGACGTATGGCTCCGAGCGGACGCCGGCGATCAGCACGCGGCGATCGGGCGTGATCGCAAGCGGCGTCGAGGAGCCGGGCTTGTCGACGCCCTTGAAGGCGGCCGTCTGCACCGCAACCATCTCGCCGCTCTCCGCCATCCTGAACACGCTGATGTCGTTGCTGTCGGCGTTGCCGACATAAATGAAGGTTTCGGCCATGCCGGCGCGGACTCCAGAAATGAGGGTGGGGGACGCGAACAGGGTGACGGCAATCGCGGCGCGGAACGCCCTGGCTGCGCTGCCTCGGAGCGGTCTCGACATGGGCTCCCTCCTGTGGCTGCGTCGCGGCCTTGTGCTTTTGCCCATGAGGATAGCGAGCAGCGTGCCGCCGCACCAAATTCGAATGGGAATTGATCGATGCCGAAATCGTATCGGTGGCTGCATCGACGTCCCGGGCATTCCGTCGTGCACTGCAAAGCGCGGCCATCCCACGAGATCGTTCACAGTCAAATTGGCCGGCACCATGCGAACCAAAGCCGCGCCAGCGCATTGAACCCGCATGCCCCGCGAAAACGATCTTGAAGGTAAGCCCGACATGGGCGGCAAGCATGGCGGCCAGGCCGGCCTCCCCAAGTCGCCGCCGCGCCCGAACCTGGGCGAGCGCGATGAGGACGTCGTGGCAAAGCGCCACACCGGCCAAACCGATCATGCCCCACCGCCGACCAAGTCAAAATAAACCAAATAGCGCCTAGGATAGCGCCGACGGCCGTGTCGCGATCCTGATGCCGCGGACGGCGGTCGAAATGGAGGCTGGCTCGTGTTTTGGATCTATTGGAACACTGCCTGGTCGCTGATCATCAGCGGCATCTGGGTCGCCACCATCGTCAGCCATCCCGACGCCGAGTTCGTCGAAATCACCGCGGCAAAACAGAAGCTCTGAGCCCGCGGGCTGTCATCAAGCAAGATCGCCGATCTCAGAGGGCAATCACCGCATCTACGGTGGTTTGCCCCCATTTTTCGGACGGCGGCTCCGGTCGAGCACTGCCGGCTGAAGGCAATTGAAGGGTCCGGAGAACGACTCTCTTAATCTTCGTCCGATAAAGCTGGCCCATCTGGCGGGGCCGCATTTTTGTACCTCATCCCGCCGGTCGTTCCCGTTGCCGCCCCGGACGATCGCCGCCCATGAGCCACCCCATCGCCCCTGATCAGTCGAAGCACGCCGATCGGATCGCCTGGCTTGCGATCGGGTTCACGGCCGCTGTCGTGCTGATCGCGGCGATGCTGGGGCCGTTCCGGATCGAATGGATCTCGTTCTGGAAACCTGGCCTCGTCGGCGGCCTGCTCCTATCCCTGAGCTGGTTCTACACGACCGTCCGCAAGGACGCGGCTCTCGCCGGCGCGTTGATCGCGGCGGCCCAGCTCATTGCATTTGCGGCTGTGGCGGCTCCGCTGTCCTACGTCGCGGCGAGCGCGGCATTGCCGCTGTGGGACAGCGAGTTCGCCGCGCTGGACCGGCGCCTCGGCTTCGACTGGATGGCGTGGCTCGATGCCATGAACGCCGCGCCGCTTCTGCATCGAACGCTGGCGCTTGCCTATGCGAGCTTTGCCGTGCAAGCGACCGCGATCGTTCTCGTCCTGGCCGCCGCGGGGCATGCCCTGCGGTTGCGCGTCTTCATGCTGAGCTTCGTGCTGACGACGCTTCTGACCATCGGCGTGTCGACCCTGATGCCGGCGCAGGGCGTCTGGGGTTATCTGGATCTGTCGCCGGTCAACTCGCCGGCGATCGTGCCTGTTACGCGGGATCTGCCGCTTCCCGTGTTCTTTGGCTTGCGCGACGGAACCATCCGTCAGCTGGTCGCGGAGGGCGCCGACGGCATCATCAGCTTCCCGAGCCTGCATGCCGCGCTCGGATTGCTGTTCCTGCTGGCGCTGTGGCCGGTGAGATATGTCGGCGGAATCGCCGCCCTGCTCAACGTTGCGATGATCGCGGCGACGCCGGTGGATGGAAGCCATTATTTCTGCGACGTCATCGCCGGCCTGGCGATCGCGCTGTTGAGCTGGCTCGCCGTGCAACGCGCGCTCGCCCGCCTGGCGGGTGAACGAATGCAGCTTGCCGGGCCTGTCGAAGCCGACGCCGTCTTCGCCCGCGTTCCGAAATGATCGCGTCCGCCAAAGCCTGATCCGGAAACGTGCGCAGCGGTTTTCCGATGGCGCTTCATCCTGATCGCATCGCGCTTCAGGCCGCTGCAGCCTGCGCCGCCAGCAATTGCTTCAGCTTCGCCGCCGGGACCGCCGGGCTGAACAGCCAGCCCTGCATCTGGCTGCAGCCGAGCTGGCGCAGCACCTCGGCTTGCGCTTCGGTCTCGACGCCCTCCGCGGTCGTCGCCATGCGGCGGGCGGCGGCCATGTGCACCACGGCCTGCACGATCGGCGAGGAATCCTCGGGTTCGCCGATGTCGCTGATGAAGCTGCGGTCGATCTTGATCTTGTCGAACGGGAAGCGGTGCAGATAGCTCAGCGACGAATAGCCCGTGCCGAAGTCGTCGAGCGCGATGCGCACGCCGAGTTCGCGCAGCTGCTGCAGGATCGTCAGCGCCTCCTCGTCGTCGCGGATCAGGACCGTCTCGGTGATCTCAAGCTCGAGCCGCCCGGGTGCAAGGCCGGACTCGGCGAGGGCGGCGGCGACCTTGAGCGCCAGCGTCCTCGAGCGGAACTGCACCGGCGAGACGTTGACGGCGATGTGGATCTGGCCGGGCCAGGAGGCGGCCTCGAGGCAGGCCTGCCGCAAGACCCACTCGCCGATCTCGCCGATCAGCCCGGTGTCCTCCGCCACGGGAATGAAGTCCGCCGGCGAGATCATGCCGCGCTGTGGATGGCGCCAGCGCAGCAGCGCCTCACAGCCGGTCACGACGTTGGCCGCGAGGTCGACCAGCGGCTGGTAGTGCACCTCGAACTCGCCGCGGAGCAGCGCCTGACGCAGATCGAGCTCGAGCTGTCGGCGCTGCCTCGCCTTGGCGTCGTATTCGGGCGCGAAGATGCGGCAGGTGCGGCGTCCCTCCGATTTCGCTGCGTACATCGCAAGATCGGCGCGCTTGAGCAGGTCGTCGGGATTGTCGCCGTGGTCGGGCGCGATCGCGATGCCGATGCTGGCGTCGATCGGAATGTCCTGGCCCTTGCAATCCACCGGGGCGCGCAACGCCGCAAGGATGTTCTCCGCCAGCGCCGTCAGCTCGGCCCGGTCGCGCGTGCCGGCCTTGACGATGGCGAACTCGTCGCCGCCGAGCCGCGCGACCAGGTCGTTGCCGCTGACGCAGGCGCGCAGGCGGTTGGCGACCTGGCGCAGCAGCTCGTCGCCGACCTCGTGTCCGAGCGAATCGTTGACGCCCTTGAACTCGTCGACGTCGATATAGAGGATGGCGAACGGCTTGCCCTCGCCGAGCTCGGCGACGCGCCGCTCCAGATGCCCGCGCATCAGCACGCGGTTGGGCAGGTCGGTCAGCGCGTCGTAATGCGCCATATGGGCGATGCGCTCGTCGGCGCGGATGCGGTCGGTGACGTCCTGGTGGGTCGCGAGCCAGCCGCCGGCGGCGGCAGGCTGGTTCTTGATCTCGATCAGGCGGCCGTCGGCGGTTTCCACGATGGAGCTCTGGGTACTGCCGACACTGCTGAGCACGTCGTCGCAATAGGATGCGACGTCGCCGTGGAACGAGCCGGTGTCATGGCGATGCTGGATGACGTCGCGGAACGCGGCGCCGGGCTTCACCACGGCGGTCGACAGGCCGTACATCTCGATGTAGCGCCGGTTGCAGACGATCAGCCGCTCGTGCCGGTCGAACATCAGCAGCCCTTGCGTCATCGTGTTCATCGCGGTGTCGAGCCGCTGCTTCTCCAGCGAAAGCCGGTGCGTCACCTGGCGGAAGATCAGGAACAGCGTGAGCACCAGCAGGCTGATCGACAGCACGGCGATGGTGACGAAGAATTTCGTCTGCGTGCGCCAGGTCGCCAGCGCCGCGTCCAGCGACTTGGTCGCGACCACGACCAGCGGCACGCCGGCGAGCAGGCGCGAGGCGACGATGCGGTCCTTGCCGTCGATCGGGCTTGCCAGCTGCGTCGAGACGAAGGTGCGCTGGAACACCTCCATCTGCGCCGGCGTGCCCTTGCGGAAATTCTGCCCGATCATCGCATCGACGCGCGGGATGCGCGCCAGCAATTGGCCGTTCTGGTGATGCATGGCGATCGAGGATTCCTCGCCGAGCCCGGCCGAGGCGAAGAAGGATTCGAGCTGCTCGGGCGCGATCGCACGCGAGACGACGCCGAGGAATTCGCCGTGCGGCCCGGACACGCGCCGCGCCAGCACGATGGCCGGTCCGCCGCCGAGCCGGCCCTGGACGACTTCGATCTCCTCCTGCGCGGCCGGATCGGTCTTGAGGCGCTGGAAATAGCTGCGGTCGGCGACCGAGATGTCGGCGACCGGCCATTGCCGCGACGAGTTGATCAGCATGCCCCCGGAATCGAACAGATTGGCGCCGGCGACGTCCGTCCACCCGCTGGCTTTCGCGCGCAGCACCTCGTGCTCGGCCAGCGTGCCCATCTCGCTGCGGAACTTTTCGGCGGATTCGATGGCGCGGCTCTCGAGCTCGGCGACGATGCTCTTCTGCAGCACCGCAAAATTCTCGAACTCGCGGTCGAAATGCCGGGCCAGCAGGCGCACGGAGCTTTCCAGCTGGTCGCGGCCGCTTTCGATCGCGTTCTGCCGGAAGCGGTCGACGGTGAGCGCGGTGCCGATCGCAGTGGCGGCCATCAGCACGAAGCCGCCAGCGATCAGCCAGGTCAGCGGGGCTCCCTGCCAACGGCGAAGCAACACGCGCAGCCGCGCGGTCCATCGGATCGATGCGCCCATCCAGCCCTCCCGTGGGATGCAAGATGCGGCAAAAACGACAAGACCCCGTTACCATCGAGGGTTAGGGAAATATGAATGGGAGCGGAGTCGAGGCCCATCGCGCGGAGTCACGCAGCCGCGCCGCACCCAGGCGCGGCCTCGCTGTCTTGACGCCAAGCGGACGGCGCTGGTTCATCCGTGCCGCACGGGAACGAGCCGGCGATCATCCCTTCGACCGGCTTGCTGCCGCGGCCAAATCGGCGCACCTTGCCGGCCTCGGTTGATTTGCCATCCAAGGTTTTTCCGATGATCACCGCATCCAAGGCCTTCATTGCTTTCTGCCTGCTCGCGCTGGTCGGCACGGCGCTGGTGATCGGCCCGACCGAGCTGCGCCGCATGCTGCCGGACGGGGCCAAGACCGCAATCGCCGCCAAGCCGGAAGTTAAGCCGGAAGCCAGGCCGGAGACCAAGGTCGAACCCAAAGTCGAGGCCAAGGCCGACCTCAAGCCCGACCTCAAGGCCGACCTCACGCCCGAGCCGAAACCGGAACAGCCGAAACTGGATCAGCCCAAGCTGGCTGCTGTCGCGCCGCCCGCAGCTGAGCCCGCGCCGGCGGTCCCTGCGCCGGCCCCCGAGCCGAAGCCGAGCACGCTGGCCGAAATCCAGAAGCAGGCCGCGGCGCTGCCCGATCTCGCGCCGGTCAAGCCGCCGGCGCCGGCCGCCGACACCGGGCCCCGCTTCGACGTCGCCCGCGTCGACGATCACGGCGAGGCGGCGGTGATCGCGGGCCGGGCCGCGCCGGGAGCCAAGGTCGAGCTGCTGCGCGACGGCAAGCCGCTCGATACGGTGATCGCCGACGCCTCGGGCCAGTTCGTGATGACCCCGCCGCAGCTTCCCGCCGGCTCCTATGAATTGACGCTGCGGGCCAAGGCGCCGGATGGCACGGTCACGCAATCTGGCAAGACCATGCCGGTGACCATCGCCGAGGCGGCGCCGCCCGCGCGCCCGGCACAGGTCGCGCGGCAAGAGACCAGACAGGAGACCAAGCCGGAGCCGAAGCAGGCCGAGAAGGCCGATGACAAGTCGGACGTCGTGGCCGCGCTGCCGTCGGCCTCGCCGCGTCTGGCGTCGGTGCCCGACCGGCAAGCGCCCCGACCGAAGCCCAGGGCGATGGCGCGGGTGCCCGCCGCCACCACGACGGTGGCATCGGCCTCGCCGGCCGAGTTGCTTCACACGGCACCGGCGGAGGCCGGCGCCAGCCGCGTGATCTCCCGCGGCGACAGCCTGTGGGCGCTCAGCCGGCTCGCCTACGGGGACGGCGCCCGCTACGCCGTCATCTTCAACGCCAACCGCGACAAGATCAGCAACCCCAATCTGATCTATCCGGGCCAGACTTTCGTGGTGCCGCAAAAGCCGGAGTGAGCGGGAGCTTCGCCTGCGGTCATCCTTGGAGACGCCCGCCTTTGGCGGGCCCTCAGGATGAGGACTGAGCGTGGGGTGGCAAATTCGACGGTGCTTAGCCTCATCCTGAGGAGCTTGCGCAGCAAGCGTCTCGAAGGACGAGGCGCGCGCGCAGGCCGCTGCCAAAGCGTCATTGTGCAGGCCCGGCGATAGGTCGCCCGCGACGCTTTGCCCTGTGCCTCCTGGGAACAATTGGTTCCCTGGCGCGTCATGTCCCGTGCGACGCAGTGCGCGCTGGGGCAGCTGGGAGGGAGGCCCAATTGGTCATGTCGGCGGTCATGTCGGGACGCATGGGGCTGGCGCTGACGGGCGCGACCCTCCTGATTGCGGCCGTGCTGCTGCCCGAGAGAGCCGAGGCGCAATTCGGAATCCGCGGCGGTCCGATCGGCGTGGCGCGTTTCGCCGTCGGCCACATGATGGGCCTATCGCGGCTGCGCCATTCCCGCATGGCGGTGCGCGGCAGCCGCTATCGCTCCGCGGCCTTGCGGTCGCAGGATCCTCGTCAGGACCTGCGCGGCGCCGAGCGTGGCCGGCTCGCCAACCCTTATGTGCTGCGCGCGGCGCTCACCGCGCAGGCCGCGCTTGCGGGCTGGCAGGGCGGCCGCCGCCCGCAAGGCTGGTGGCGTCATCCCGACGGCAGCTATGGCTGGGTCGGTCCGGTGTTCTGGCCGTTCGCGCACGACGACCTCACCAACGCCATCATCCTCGGCGATGCGACCAGCCTCTCGCTCTACGGCTATGGCGACATCTATGCCGCGATCTTCGCGCCCTATGCGGCGACCGAGCTCGCGGCCTACACCACGCCGCAGGGCCGGCGCGGCCGGCGCGTCCCCACCGCCGAGACTCTGTGCGAGGCCAGCGACAGCGGCGGCCTGCCGGTCGACCGCATCGCTGCGGCCGTGGCACCCAACGAACTGCAGCGCACCGCGCTCGACGAGCTCGCCTCCGCCTGGACCCATGCGCGCGACATCATTCGCGCCGCCTGTCCGGCGCAGGCGCCGGCCGCGGCCGCCGAGCGCCTCGGCCTGATGCGCGAGCGCCTGGACGCCATGATCAAGGCCATCGACGCCGTCGCGCCGCCGCTTGCGAAGTTCACGGACCTGCTCGACGACGAACAGAAGGCCCGGCTCAATGCGCTCGGGAGCGAGCGCCGCGCCGCGCTGGCATCGATGCAGCGCAAGGATCTGAACAAGGATTCGAGCAAGGAAGCGAACAAGGATCCGAGCAAGGATGCGCAGGCGGCCGCCGCCTGCAGTGCCGACAGCGATCCCCGCTACGACGAGAAGCTGCAGCGTCAATACGAGCAGCTGGTGCAGCAGCAATGGCCTGCGAACGACATCGCCGCCACGCTGCGCCTCGACGAGACCGCCCGCGCCCGCCTCGAAGTGCTCCAGGACACCGCCCTGCGCACCCTGCAGACGCTCAGCGCCTGCCCGTCGGAGCCCGCCGCCACGCCCCAAGCCCGCCTCACCGCCGCAAAGGCGCGGCTGCAGACGATGCTGCAAGCCGTCAACGGCGTCACCGACGCGCTCGATGATTTCGAGGCGGATCTGAGCGACGAGCAGAAGGCGGGTTTCGAGGCGATCGGGCCGAAGCGGGGGGCGTGAGGGCAGGCGCGCGACCACTCAAGCTCCAGCGTGTGTAATCGTCACGCCGCCGGCGTCAGCGGTCGCGCCCGTTCGATTCGCTTGCGGTCGCGGGCCGAATGCATCGCTTCCCATAGATCGGTACGCCGCTGCACGTTCAGCCAGAAGTCCGGGCTGCTGCCGAACACACGGGCGAGAATCAGCGCGGTGGCCGCGGTGACGTTGCGGCGGTCGTTGCAGAGTTCGTTGACGTGCTTGCGCTGCACGCCCATGGCCTCGGCCAGCGCGCCCTGGGTCAGCCCCATCGGCTTCATGAATTCCTCGGTGAGGATTTCGCCGACCGTGGCCGGCTTGCGCTTCGTCATCAACATGAGTCAGCTGTAGCTGTGATCGTCGAGATAGAGGTCGGTCGCCTCGCCGCGCGCCCATTCCAGCGGAACACCAGCCGCCACTGGTCATTGACGCGGATCGAATGAAAACCGTCGAGATGGCCGCGCAGCTTCTCGAAATGATTGCTGGGCGGCGATCTCAGATCGCGGTCGCTCGTCGGGTGCAATGTCACGTGACAACGCGCCGAGCCGGCGCCACGTCGCGGCCTGATGTCGAGGGCGCCGCCTGCATGTCCAATTTCACCTTCCTAGCCCCGGAACTTGCCCAGCGTCAACGACGCCAAGCGGCATGCCGAGGTGTCGCTGACGGCCGCGGCATTACGCTCTCCAAATCGGAAGATCTTGAGCGCGCGATGCCTTTTCATCAAGCGCGGTTACGAGAATTCATAGCAGCGGCGTCGCTCTCTTACTCCATGTGATGATGCCATTCCTCCGGCCTGTTGTCCGACGTGTTAAACGGCTTTGTTACCTTGCGCTTCGTCCCCCCTGTAACCCATTGATCCCGCTAGCCCCGTCTACTGTGCATGGGGTTGTTTTCGACATTTTAAGAAACAGTCAGTCCTTGTTCTTCGAATAAGCAAAAATTCTCTTTACCCGAACCGCGACACACCCTATGATCCGCTCCAACTCATCCCATGGTAAGGGACGGATCGCGATCGTCAGGGTTCGTGGGGTGAGGGGCGGTGGACGCGGGCAGCGTCGGCGCCAGATGCTGTCGCAGGGCGGGGTGTCCCCGTGAGCGATCAGCGGGCGCGTGTACGACGGCGTGGCTTGCGTACGGCAAAATCGTGTGGTCGTGACGCCCGAATTTCTGGCGTCAAGTCTTGCAGCGGTGCGCGTGTCCGACCGGACATCGCATCCCATGAAAGCCGCAAGGCGACGGTGGCAACAGAGAATCGTCTCACCGGCGAGAGCGCGACATAAGCCGTTTCAGCCATCGCGCAGGGAAGGCCGGGCATTTGGCCGCACCTGTTTCTCCCCTGTGAGCGACTATCACGCACTCACGCACAGGGGTTTTGCGGGTGCCAGCCGGTGCCCGGCCTTCCCTGCGCCCTTCCACTTTCGAAGGGTGCCGAGATGAAGCAAAGCCCGGGCGCAATCCGCCGCGGGATCGCGACAGGCTGTGGATATAAGAGCCCGTAGCCCGGATGGAGCGAAGCGCAATCCGGGTCGTTCGGCAAGCGACGGCGGCCCCGGATTTCGCTGCGCTCCATCCGGGCTACGGCACCGTCCAGGAGGCTAGCCCCTTCGCCGCACCGCCGCCGCATCCACCACGTTCTCCGGCTCCTCGTTCCAGCTCAAAATCTCCATCGCCAGCACCGGGTGATTGAACCCCTTGAGCTGGAGATCGTCGAGGGCGCGGGCTTCGACGAAAGGCTCGACCATGCCGTAGACGCGGCGGCTGACCACGATCTGGTTGGGCTTGGCTTCGCCGCACAGGCGCGAGGCGAGGTTGGTGACGCTGCCGATCGCGGCATATTCCAGCCGCTGCTCGAAGCCGACCTGGCCCAGCGTGGCATAGCCGAGCGCGATGCCGATGCCGAACCCCAGGCTGTGGCCGCGGTTGCGCCAGCGCTCGGTGAGGGGGCCGATGGTGTCGCGCATCTCCACCGCCATCTTCACGGCGCGCTTGGTGTGGTCCTCGAACTGGATCGGCGCGTTGAACAGGATCATCACGCCGTCGCCGGCATATTTGTCGAGCGTGCCCTCGTATTTGAAGATCAGCCCGCCGAGCGCGGCGTGATACTCGCGCAGCACGTTCATCGCCTCTTCCGGCTCGGTCGCTTCCGTGAACGCGGTGAAGCCGCGCAAGTCGCAGAACACCACGGTGACCTCGCGGCGCTGGCTGGTGAGCAAGCCTTCCGGGCTGTCGGAGGAGGCGATCAGCTGCGCCACCTGCGGTGCCAGGAAGCGCTCGAGCTTGCGGATGCGCTCGATCTCGCCGAGCTGGGTCCTGACCCGCTCCTCCAGCGACTTGTTCCAGTCCTTGAGCTGCTCGGTCTGCAGCTTGAGCTTGTCGGCCTGGGCGCGCACGGTTGCGTTGGCGGCCTCGAGCTCGCGGCCCTTGTGGTCGACCTCGGTGAACAGGCGCGCATTGCGCATCGCCAGCACCGCCTGGCTTGCGAAGGTGCGCATCAGGCCGATCAGGCTGGGCGCGAACTCGCCGCCGGCGCGGCGCAGCACCACCAGCGAGCCGAGCGTGCCCTGCTGGTCGACCAGCGGCACCACCAGCACCGAGCGGAAGCCGGCCGCGAGCGCGGCCTCGCGCAGCGGCTGCTCGGCCGCCTGATCGAGGTCGGCGAGCGCGATCGGCTCGCCGCTTCTGGCGGCATCGCTCAGGATGTTGTCGCCTTCGTTGATGGTGACATGCGCGCCGTCGGCGGATCTGTCGATGCCGCCGGCCTCGACCAGGGTGAAGCGGCGCCGCTCGGCGTCGAAGCCGTAGATCAGCACGGCATCGGCATGGGTGATCTCGATCGCGCGCGCGGCGATCGTCGGCAGCACGGCGTCGAGATCGAGCGAGGCGGCGAGCGCGCGGCCGACCTCCTCCAGCACCTTCAGCTCGTTGATCGACTGCGCGAGATCGCGCGTGCGCTCCTCGACCTTGGTCTCTAGGTTCGAATAGGTCTCCTGGATCTGGTCGGCCATGCGGTTGAACTGGCTGGCGAGGTCCTCCAGCTCGTCCGAGGTGTGCACGTCGATGCGGTGGCTGAAATCGCCTTCGCCGAGCAGTTGCGCGCCGTCGCGCAGCGCCGTGATCGGGATGATCATGCGGCGGGCGAGCAGCGTGCCGGCGAGAATCGCGACCATCAGGCCCATCCCGATCAAGAGCGCGATGCGCACCAGCTGGTCGCGGATCGGCATCAGGGCCTGCGTGGTCGGCTGCTCGAACAGCACGCTCCAGCCCAGCTTCGGCACGATGCTCGCGGCGCTCATCACCGCATGGCCGTTGAAGTCGGTGCCGGACGTGTCGGCGGCGTGGTCGGGCGCGATCGCGGTCGCGACCTGCGGCAGCTTCGACAGGTCCTTGCCGATCTCGGGCCCCTTCGACGACGTCGCCAGCACGCGGCCGCGCGGATCGACCACATAGGCAAAGGCGGCCTTGCCGACCTGCGCGTCGGACAGGAGGTCGGAGAGAAAGCCGAGGTCGATCTCGGCCACGGTGACGCCGGCATTGAAGCCGGAATGCGCCACCGAGATCGACATCATGGGCGTGCCGTCGGCGAACCAGGCCGGCGCGTAGCTGACGCCGCGGGCGACCGTCTCGGTGAAGCGGATGTCGCGGGAGAGGTCCGCGTTGCTGCCGGTCGTGGTCGACTGGCGCGAGACGCGCAGCACCTCGCGGCCCTCGCCGTTGAGCTGGAACAGCTGGTTGACGACCGAAACCTGGTGCAGCAGCGAGGCGTAGTCGGCGCGGCGCTTCTCGAGGCGTATCCTGGCTCGCCCGCGTCACCCAGCTGATCTGGCGGTCGAGCTCCGAGATCGACTGCTCGATCCTCCGGGCGGCGCTTTGCGCCTTGTCCTCCAGACCGTCGGTGAGCTGGGTCCTGGTGGCGCGGTAGGAGATCCAGGTCTCCATCGCGCCGTTGACCGCGAGGACGAACACGACGAGGCCGACGAGGGAGACGACGTATTTGGCGAACAGGCCCCCGCGCAGAGATCGTGTCTTGTCGTTCGCTCCCGCCATCCCGATCCTCTCGCGCCGCCATCGACGCCGACGCTACGGGCCGCAGGGCCCGTGCGGGGTCGTTCTATCACAATTTGGGCCAAAGGACCGCCGCGCGGCCCGGGGACGAGCCGGCGTGGTTACCCGCTGCGGACGCCGGGGCGGGTGGAAGGATGGATCGTTGCAGCCCCATCAGCGGTTGAAGAGTTGCCGCAGCACGTCGTTCATTGGCTGACTGTCCTGCTGCGCGACCGGCGGGTCGTCCAGGGTCGGGGCCGCGGGCGAAGCCTGCGGCGCCGGCGTGGAGGGCGTGACCGGCACGCTGCGGCTGCGGCCACTGCCTGGCGCGGCGCCGGTGCTGCTTCCCGCGCCACCGGACAATCCCTGCTGGATCAAATTGCCGAGCGCCTCGCCCAGCGAGCCGCCGAGCAGATTGTTCTGCCCGGGCTGCTGCGCCTGCGGATTGGCATTGCCGGCCGCATTGCCGCTGCCCGGCGCAGTGGCGCCGCCAAGACCAAGATTGCCGCCGAGGCTGCCCAGAATGTTGCCGAGCCCGGCGCCGTCAGGGCCGAACAGGCCCTTGCCCATCTCGCGCAGCTTGGCATAGGCGGCGTCCGGATTGTCCAGTATGCCGGCCATGTCGGGGTAGATCCGCGGCTGCGACCAGGAGCCCTGGATCATCACGGGAATGCCGAAGCCGACCGGCTCATTGGCACGGCCCTGGCCTTCGGTGGTCATCACCAGCTTCGGCTCGACCCGAAAACCCATCATCTTGGTGTCGAGCGCGATGGTGCCGGCGCCGGTGACGCGCACCAGCGGCCCGATCAGATTGAGATCGGTCGTCACCGCCTGCCCCTTGTCGATGCGGAACGAGGCGGAGAGCTGCGACAGATCCGTGCTTTGCTCCTGACTGGGGCTCTGGCTGTCCTGCCAGCCCGACAGCGTGCCCGACGTCAGCGAGCGGATCATCTGCGCGACGTTGATGCCGCGGATGGCGCCGTCCTGGAAATTGACGAAGGCGGTGCCCTGCATGTTCGCCATCAGGGCGCGCTGGCTGGTGCCGGCGCTGCGCAGCGCGAGCTTGGCCTGCAGCTTGCCGTCGATGCGGTCGAACTCGGCAAGGCCCTGAAGCAGCGGCAGCGCGCGCACGCCGACGAGATCGGAATGCATGGCAAAGCTCGGCGCGCCCGTGGTCGCATCCAGGATCACCTCGCCCGAGACCTGGCCGCCATAGGCGCCGAGATTGGCGGTGCCGGCCTTCAGCACGCCGCCGGCGAGCTTGCCATCGAGTGCCAGCGGCGCGATGCGCGCATCGCCGATCACGGCCTCGTTCGCGGAAATCCTCACCTGCGCATCGACATAATTGAGCCCGGAGACGTCGATCGGCGCATTGCTCCAGGGTTGCCCGGACGCACCCTGCGGCGACTTCGCCAGCGGAATCGCCAGCCGCTGGAAGTCGAGATCGACCTTCACCAGCGGCTTGCTCGCGATGTCGACCGACGCCCAGCCGTTGAACGCGCCGTCGCCGAGCCGGCCGTTGACGCCGTTGATCATCACGACGTCGCCGCTCATCCGCATCTCGGCGTGACCGGTGAGTTGCGACTTCAGCACGCTCGGCATGTCGATGGCGAAATCCACCGGGATGGTCGGGCGGTCGGTGGACGATGCCGGCGCGGTCGCCTTGATGTCGAACTTGGTCGGGTGGTCGCCGACGCGCGCGGTGCCGGTGACGTCGACCTTGCGGTCGCGGCCGACGATCGCCTCGGCGCTGATGGCGCTGATGCGGCCCTCGACGCGATCGCGCAGGCGGGAGAAGGCGACTTCGCCGTCGGTGACCTTGACGCGGTCGATCGACGCGCCGTCGACCTTGAGCGCGGGCGGCTTGGCGGAAGATCCGGCATTGGGCAGGCGCTCACGCAGCAGCGGCTGGTAGAGCACGGGACGGGTGACGATGAGCTCGCTGATCTCGGGACGGCCCGACCACAGGCTGGAGAACGACATCTCGGCCTGCACGCTGTCGACCGTCAGGCGCGTGATGCCGCTGCGATCCCTGGGGTCGGCAAGCGTGAGGTCGTTCAGGGTGACGTTCAGCGTCGGCCACAGGCTGATCTTCGTGGTGCCGTCGATCGACAGCCGATAGCCGGTCGCACTCTCGACCCGCGAGGCGATCGTCGAGGTCAGGAAGCCCGATGGGATCCCGATCACCAGCAGGGTCGCGATCACGATGATGATTGCGGCCAAAGCCGCGCCGGCGAATTTCACTGCTCTCATGTCGACTTTCCAACGACGGACAGTCGGCGTCGAATCCCGCCGGCCACCCATCCTTCGCGCCTTGAGTTTATCCCCGGACGGGAAGCGGCTCCAAGCGCGTAAAAATAGTCAGGGGGTGCTGCAAAGTTATGTGACTTATGACACACTTCTCCGGCGCGGTTTTACGCGATCCTGATGGTGATGGTTTCAAGCGATTTGCCGAGACAACGCACCGGAACGTTCACAAGGACATTGAAATGAGCAAGCAGGCCGAATTTGCGGTCATTCTGAAGATGAACGCGATGTTCGCGGATCTCGGTACAGACGAGCTCCAGCGGCTGTCCAACCTCTGCCACACCCAGCATCTGGGCAATGGCGAGGTGCTGTTCCAGAAAGGGGACCCCGGGGACGCGCTGTTCGGCGTGCGCCGTGGCCAGGTCCGGATCGAGACCGGCGCCGCCGACGGCAGCCGGCTGACGCTGAATTTCATGGGACCGGGCGACCTGTTCGGCGAGGTCGCGGTGCTGGACGGCCAGAATCGCACCGCGGATGCGACCGCGGGCGAGGCCAGCGAATTGTTCGTGCTGCGGCGCGAAGATTTTCTCAGCTTCCTCGAACGCGAGCCGAAGGTCGCGATCAAGATCATCGCGCTGCTGTGCCAGCGCATCCGCTGGCAGAGCGAGCGCATGGAGGAATCCATGCTGCAGCCGCTGCCGGTGCGCCTGGCGCGACGGCTCTGCGCGCTCGCCGCCGATTTCGGCTCCGAGGTGCACATCTCGCAGGAGCAGCTCGGCGTCTTCGTCGGCGCCGCCCGCGAAAGCGTCAACCGTCAGTTGCAGGCCTGGCGCAAGGAGGCGATCCTCGACCTGCAGCGCGGCCGGATATTGCTGCGGAACATGACCAAGCTGACGGCGATTGCGCGCAACGAGTAGGGCTTATCCGTTCGCCTTTCGCCAGTGCACCACCGCGGCCTTTCGAACCCTACTCCGCCGCGGGATGCACCATAGTCCTCGGTGCTGGCCCCGCTTCCGTCGCCGCCCCGTGCTGGCCGTCCGTCTCGGCGTCCTCGCTATGCACGATCAGCCGTTTGGCGAAGCGCCAGATCAGGGCGCCGAAATCGTCCATCACCATGAACATCGCGGGCACGAACACCAGCGATAGGATGGTCGAGAAGATCAGGCCGCCGATCACCGCGAGCGCCATCGGCGAGCGGAACTCGCCGCCGGCACCGACCGCGAGCGCGCTCGGCATCATGCCTGCGGCCATCGCGATCGTGGTCATCACGATCGGCCGGGCGCGCTTCATGCCGGCGTCGATCATGGCCTCCTCGCGCGGCTTGCCGGCGTGAATGGCCTCGATCGCGAACTCCACCAGCATGATCGCGTTCTTGGTGACGATGCCCATCAGCATCAGGATGCCGATCCACACCGGTGTGGTGAGCTGCTTGCCGGTGAGGAGCAGGGCCGCGATGGCGCCGCCGATCGAGAGCGGCAGCGAGAACAGGATGGTGATCGGCTGCAGGAAGGTTCCGAACAGCAGCACCAGCACGGCATAGACCATCATCAGGCCGGCCGTGATCGCGGTGGCAAAGCCCTCGGACAATTCGTTCAAGCTCTCGGCGTCGCCGGAGGGCGAGACCTTTACGCCCTTCGGCAGGGTTTTCATGACCGGCAGGTCGTAGATCTTCTTGGTGGCATCGCCGAGCGCGGCGGAGCCGACGAGGTCAGCGGCGACGGTGGCCTGCCGCTCGCGGTCGTAGCGGTTGATGCTGGTCGGACCCTGGTCGAGCTTGACGTCGGCGATGACCGCGAGCGGCACGCCGCCCTTCTCGCCGCGCTCGCCGAGCGGCACGCGCAACTGTTCGAGCGTCTTCAGATTGCTGCGCGCGGTATCCTCGAGCTGCACCCGGATCGGTACCAGGCGATCGCCGACGTCGAACTTGGCGAGCGCAGGGCCGACGTCGCCGATGGTGGCCACACGGATGGTCTGCGACAGGCTTTCGGTGGACACGCCGAGCCGTGCTGCGAGATCGGCGCGCGGCTCGATGCGCAACTCGGGACGCTCCAGCGAGGTCTCCGAGATCACATTGGCGATGGTGGGAATGCGCTTCATCTGCGTCGCGAGCTCGCTCGCGACGTTGTTGACGATGTTGGGGTCGACACCGGTCACCACCAGCGAGATCGCGCGCAGGCCGTTCTCGTCCAGGAACCAGAAACGGATGTCGGGAACGTTCTCCAGCTCCTGGCTGATCGAGAATTCGAGCTCGCGCTGGGTGATGTCGCGGCTGCCCTTGGGCGTGTAGTTGATGATCAGGGCGGCGCGCCGCACTTCCTGGGTCCCCGGCGGGACGCGTCCGCCGTCGACGAAGATGCTCTTGACCTCGGGCCGCTTGCGCAGGCGCGCGACGATGTCCTCGGTGACCTTCTCGGTGTAGGCGAGCTGGGTGCCCGGCGGCAGCTCGAGGGCCAGCAGCGAGCGGGCGCTGTCCTGTGCGGGCAGGAAGCCCTGCGGCAGCAGCGTGATGCTCCAGATCGAGGCGGCGAAGACGCCGAAGCCGATCAGCACCGTGATGAAATAGTGCTTCACCGACCAGGCCACGATCCGATGATAGGACCGCAAGATGCGCCCCGGCGGCGGCTCCTCGTGATGGCCATGCTTGAGGAAGTAGGCGGCCAGCACCGGCGTGACGAAGCGCGCGGCGAGCAGCGAGAAGAACACCTGCACCGAGACGGTGATGCCGAACTGCTTGAAGAACTGTCCGGCGATGCCCGACATGAAGCTTGCGGGTGCGAAGATCGCGATGATGGTCAGCGAGATCGCGATCACCGCGAGGCCGATCTCGTCGGCGGCCTCGAGCGCGGCGCGATAGGGCGATTTGCCCATGTTCATGTGCCGAACGATGTTCTCGATCTCGACGATGGCGTCGTCGACCAGGATACCCGTCGACAGCGTGATGGCGAGGAAGCTGACGAGGTTGAGCGAGAAGCCGAGCAGGTCCATCGCCCAGAACGCCGGGAAGATCGACAGCGGCAACGAGATCGCGGCAATGATGGTGGCGCGCAGGTCGCGCAGGAACAGCAGCACGATGATGACGGCGAGGATGGCGCCCTCGAACAGGGTCGAGATCGCCGCGTGGTAATTGCCGTTGGTGTATTCGACCGAGGTGTCGATCACCTTCAGGTCGACGTCGGGGTAGGCGGCCTTGAGCGCGTCGATGCGCTTCTGAACGGCCTCGGCCACCTTCACGTCGCTGGCGCCCTTGGAACGCTTGATGCCGAGCGCGACGATCGGTTCGCCGTTGAAGCGGGCGAAGGTGCGGCGGTCGGCGATAGTGTCGGTGACGGTGCCGAGATCGTCGAGCCGGACCTCGCCGCCGCCGAACAGCGGAATCATGGTGCCGGCAAGGTCACCCAGCGTCTTGGCGCCGGCGAGCGTGCGGATCGCCTGGTCGTTCTTGCCGATCTCGGCGCGGCCGCCGGCGACGTCGACATTGGTGCCGCGCAGGCTCTGGCTGACATTGACGGCGGTCAGGCCCATGGCCTGCAGGCGGTCCGGGTCGAGCGAGACCAGGATCTCGCGCTCGACACCGCCGATGCGTTCGACCTGGGCGACGCCGCGGACGCCCTGCAGCGCGCGCTTGACCACGTCGTCGACGAAATAGGAGAGCTGCTCCGGCGTCTTGCCGGGCGAGATCGCGGCATAGGTGACGATCGGCAGGCCGATAACGTCGACGCGCTGGATCAGCGGCTCGGTGACGTTCTGCGGCAGGTTGGAGCGCACGCGCGTCACCGCGTCCTTGACGTCGTTGAGCGCGCGGTCGGTGTTGGTCTCCAGCGCGAACTGGATCGTGGTGACCGACACGCCGTCGGTGATCGAGGAGGTGATGTGCCGCACGCCCTCGACGCCGGAGACGGCGTCTTCGACCGTCTTGGTGACCTGGGATTCGAGCTCAGCGGGTGCCGCGCCGAATTGCGAGACCACGACCGAGATCACGGGGATGTCGGCCGACGGCAGCCGCGTCACTGCGAGCTTGGTGAAGGAGACCCAGCCGAGGATCAGCAGGATGATCGAGAAGACGACCGACGGCAGCGGATTGCGGATCGACCATGCCGAGATATTGAGAGCCATCAGCGTACCCGCGTGCGATCGAGTTCATCGGCGAACATGGTCTTGATCTGGTCGCCGTCATGGAGCGAAGAGCCGGCATCGGCGACGACGATCTCGCCGACCTGAAGCCCTTCCAGGATTTCCGTGGCACTGTCGGACGACAGCCCGACCCGTACCTTGCGCGTCTCGATGGTGT
The DNA here is from genome assembly GCF_042019905.1 of Bradyrhizobium dasycarpum. Classification (NCBI taxonomy): domain Bacteria; kingdom Pseudomonadati; phylum Pseudomonadota; class Alphaproteobacteria; order Hyphomicrobiales; family Nitrobacteraceae; genus Bradyrhizobium; species Bradyrhizobium dasycarpum. The sequence goes on along the minus strand of NZ_CP169574.1, from coordinate 4,430,579 downwards.
TGCCCTTGACGACCTGAATGGTGAGATGGTCGATCGCGGTCTTGGGAATCGAGACGCCGCAGCTTCGCTTGGCGTCGATCGAGGCGCGCGCGAACACGCCGACCTTCAGCGAGGGATTGTTGGTGACGCTGATGCGGACGCGGCCGAGTTGCGTGGCGCGGTCGATCTCGGGCGCGACCAGCCGGACCCGGCCGATCAGATCGGGCGCGTCGTCGCGGCTGATGCGCACGGTGGCGCCGGCGTTGAGCTTGGGCATGTGCACCGCCGGGACCTGAGCATCGAGCTCGATCTCGTTGTTGACGGCGATGCGGAACATCGGACCGGCCTGCGGCGAGGCCGGCGCGCCGACGATGGTGCGGACCTCGGTGACCAGGCCCGGCGCTGGCGCCTTCAGCGAGATCGGTCCTTGCGGGCCCGGTCGCTGCGGCTGGCCCGGGATCTGCGGCGGCGCAGTCAGGCGCGCCAGCTCCTGGTTGTCGGCGACGATTGCGCCCTCGGTGACCAGGAGGTCGGTGACCCTGGAGCCTTCCTGGTCGGCGATCACAACGGCTTCGCGGCGCGGCACGAAGAAGCCCGTCACCCGCACCAGGTCGGAGAAGCAGGCATTGGTCGACTTCGTCACGATGACGAGCGCGTCGCTTTGCGTCTCCTTCGGCTCGGGGCGCTTGCGATGCTCGAACAGATAATAGCCGATGCCGAGTGCCGCGACGAACACCACGGTTCCGGCAGGCTTGAGGTATTCGGAGAGCTTCATCGCCGGATCATCCTGGCCTGGCACACGGCCGTCCGCGCGAGGCCCATCGAGAACGTTTCCCTGAAACGAAGCGGCGTCCCGCAAGGCTGCGGGACGCGCTCTGGAAGCGAGACTTTACACCACATCACGACCGATCACTTCAAAGGATTGCGTCGTGCTTACTTCGATGCGGTGGTCTTGTTTTCCATATTGACGACCTGCACGCGGCGGTTGACCTCCGCCATCGGCTGGCTCGGATCCTTCAGCTTGCTCTTGCCGTAGCCGACGGTGACGAGATCGGTCGCCGAGATGCTGTACTTGTCGACGAGGTAGCGCTTGATCGCGTCCGCGCGACGCTCCGACAGGTCCTGATTGTAGGCTTCGCCACCGGCGGCGTCGGTATGACCGGCAACCACGAAGGTGGAGCCTTTCAGATCGGGACTGGTCAGCGCGCGACCGAGCGCCTGCACGGAAGGCATCGACTTGGCGCTGATATTGGCGGAGTTGTAGTCGAACGTGATTTCGAGATCGATGTTCGGCTTGTCCTTGGCGACCGACGCGATCTCCTCGCGCTCGGTCGACGACAACGAGCGCGTCGAGCGGCCGCGCACCGACTGGATCAGCTTGGTCTCCGCCGCGTTCGGCGCGGGATTGGCCGGCGGGGCGATCGAGAGGCCGCGGGTCAGGGGCTTCTTCGGCGCCGGTGCCAGCGCGCGGACGATGTCGTCCTCGGTGACGTTCTTGCTGTTGCCGTCATCGCCGGCGAATGCGGGCGGGGCCGGCAGCGACAGGGCGGCGCCAAGCGCGATGATGGACAGGATCGCGGTAAGTCCTTTTGCAGCCGATTTCATAGCCAGTCCCTCCTGTGCAGCCAGCTCGCGCTGTTCGAAATTCCTGCAATGAGCCCCCGGGGGCGCCTGCGGCATCCGTTCGTTAGTCTTGCCTGGGCCCCCCAGGGTTCGAGGCGCCGCCGGCCTCAGCTCAAGAAAATACTAGCGCACTCCGTAGCTTGCAAATTCCTGAACGATGTTCGGATCCATTGCTTTGGCATTGGCGATATCGAGCGCCCCTTCCTGGGCGGAGCCGTTGCGCTGCTTGGCGAGGCCGCGTCCGTAGAGCGAGGAGGTCAGGCGCGGGTTGATCTTCAGGGCCGCGTCGAAATCGGCGATGGCGTTCTTGACCGCGCCCGATTTGAGATTGACGAGCCCCCGGCTGTCCAGCGCATCGACGAAATTCGGCCGCAGCCGCAGCGCCTCGTTGCAATCCTTCAAGGCGCCCTGGAGGTCGCCGACCACGGTGCGGGTCCAGCAACGATTGTTCAGCGCCTCGACGTCCTTCGAATTGATCCGAAGCGTATCGTCAAAATCCTTGATGGCGAGGTTGTAGGCGCCCTTGCTGGCGTAGACCTGGCCGCGCCGGTACAGCGCGTTCACGTCGTCCGGATTGGCGGCGATCTTGGAGGTCAGGCTCTTGATCGTGGGATCGTCGGCCAGGACCGCGGCACTCGGCCCGCTGCTCGCGCTCGGCGCCGGCGCGGGATCGATCGGCGTCACCGGCGGTGGCGGTGGCGGTGGCGGCAGGGCCGCCTCGACCTGCGGCTTCGGCGTGGGAGCCGGCGCGGGTGCGGGCGCAGGCGGAGACGCAGGCGCGGGTGCTGCGGCAATGTCGGCCGGCCTCGGCGGCGGAGGCGATGTCGGCGGCGCGGGCGGCGTCGGCGGCGGGTTGTTGACGGCGACCGGCGGCGGCGCGGGCGGCGCAGGCGACGCGCCAGGTGCCGGACGCGATCCGCCGGCTCCCGGGCTGAACGAGAAATCTTCGGCCAATGAAGAGGATATCCACGGCACCTGCTCGCCGCGCGAAGCCCTTGTGACGCCCATCTTGGTGCGGTTCAGCGTCTCTTCGGCCATCAGGTCGGGGACGCGGATCTCCTTCAGGAGCTCCTGGACAAACAGGCTGTGATCGCCGCCGGCGTCTGAGACCACCGAGGCCAGCGCCGCCGAATACATCACCAGCGTGCCGTTCGGCGCGATGACCGGGGTCAGGCCGGCCGAGAAGCTGCGGAACCGGCGTTCGAACGGATTGCGCCTGGAGGCGTCGATCAGTGCGATCTTGACGCCTGCGCCGCGGGTGTTGAGCTCGCCGAGGACGGTCTCGAGGCTGAAACCGTCGCGGCGCACGTCGGATTCCGTCCAGATCTGCGCATCGACCGGCAGCATGTAGCTCTGGCGCGCCGACTGGATGCCGAAGCCGCTGAAGAACACCAGCGCCACCGATCCCGGCTTGATCTTGCTGTAGAGCTTGTCGAAGGCGCGGCGCATGCCGTCGCCGGTCAGATTCTCGCCGATATCGACCGCAAAGCCGTCGCGCTTGAGCTCGTCGGCGACGTTGCGCGCGTCATTGATAGGTTCCCTCAGCGGAGCATCCGCGTCCGGATATTTGGCATTGCCGATGACCAGCGCAAAACGATCACCGGCCGCGAGCGAGGGCGCAGTCGGGACGAGCGAGATGAGCAAGGGCAGAAGAAAAAAGAAGCGAATTTTCATAATCAGCGCGGTCCAGCCAAAAAGGCGCCGTTCCCAGCTTGCGCCGCGGCGACCTTAACTTACGCTTCATTCATTATCAAACCGGGGGCGGGGGGCGTCAACCGCTTGAGATTCGGTGTTATCGCGACGATTGACCGCAACGCCTGGGTGCGCCGCAAGGGGAATAAATCGGGTGTCATGGCTGTCCTCGTCGTGATCCGGCTCGATCCTGTCGGCAGCATGGTAGGGCAAGCCCGCCGCCGGAAACGTGATGGGTCTCACATTGAAGGCCCGCCTCGGTCGCACCGCGCGCGGTTTGACCTTTGCTGCGGACAATGGCTTGCTGCGCTGGATCGTCCCCTAAAGACCCACTGAGAAAAGCAAGAACCATGGGAAACGCCTACGAGATCTACGCCCTGCGCTATGCGACGATGTCGCCGCGCACCCCCAGCATGAACTTCCTGGTGCCCGATCCGCATGACAGCGCGGCGCAGGATCTCGACTATTTCGTCTGGCTGATCCGCGGCGGCGGCCGCGACATCCTGGTCGACACCGGCTTCAATGCCGAGGAGGCGAGCGCGCGGGCGCGCAAGCTGACGCTCAACCCGGTCGATGCGCTGGAGCGCTTCGGCGTTGCGGCATCAAGCATTGGCGACGTCATCGTGACGCATCTGCATTACGACCATGCCGGCAATCTCGACTGTTTTCCGGAGGCACGCTTCCATTTGCAGGAGCGCGAGATGGCCTACGCGACCGGCCGCTGCATGTGCAACGGCCTGCTGCGTCATCCGTTCTCGGTGGAGCACGTCACGCAGATGGTGCGCCACGTCTATGGCGAGCGCGTCACCTTCTATTCCGGCGACGGCGAGGTCGCGCCCGGTGTCACCGTGCACCGTGTCGGCGGCCATTCCGACGGCTTGCAGGTGATCAGGGTCGAAACCGCGCGCGGCCCGGTGGTGCTCGCGTCCGATGCCGCGCATTACTACGCCAATCTGCAACGCAGAAGCCCGTTCCCGATCGTCTATAATGTCGGCGACATGGCGCAAGGCTGGGAGACCATCGAGCGACTCGCCGGCCATCCTGATCGATTCATTCCTGGTCACGATCCGATCGTGACGGAAATCTATCCGCGTGCCAGCGACAAGGTCGACGCCTTCGCGCTGCACCTGCCGCCGTCACGGTCGTTTGCGAAATGACGGCGAAGCCGTCATTCCGGGGCGCGCATAGCGCGAACCCGGAATCTCGAGATTCCTGGGTTCGCCGCTGCCGCGGCGCCCCGGAATGACAGCGAGGGCTAGTATGCCTGCTTCGCATCCGCCTCTTCGCTGGTCTGGATCAGATCGAGGCTCTGCTCGATCTTGCCGAGCAGCACGGACAGCTGCTTGCGCTCCTGCGCGGAGAGGCAGGCGAGGATCTCGTCTTCACGCCGCAGCAATTGCGGGAACAGCTGCTCGTAGAGGGAGCGGCCCTTCGCCGTCAGTCGCAGGCGGAATTCGCGGCGGTCGGCTTGGTTCTCGACCCGCTCGATCAGATCCTGGTGGAGCAGCGTGGTCACCGCGCGGCTGATGGTGGATTTGTGCGTGCGGGTGCATTGCGCGATGAACTGCGCGCTGCAGGCATCAACGCGGAACCCGAGCGTGGCGATCACGCGCCAGGCCGGGATATCGAGACCGTGGCGTTCCTGATACTCGACCGAGAGCGCGGCACTGACTTCGGCCGCGAGCCGGTTGAGCCGGAACGGCACGAACTTGAACAGGTCGAGCCGCGCCTCTCGCTGCACTGAGGCCTGATCGGCCTCGCGCGCCTTCAGTGCGGTGTCGCTGGATGTCCTCGCCAAGACAGTGCTCCGAATTCCAGTTGACGGCCGGCCGGCTCCGGTCCAAAATAGTTGCACGTGAGACTATCTAGCAGATTGGTCCCCTTCTGACCAGAGCCGAGGTTCGTGTATGGCGCAGGCCAGGACACTTGAGGTCAAGGCGCATCAGGCAAAAGCCCAGTTCGGCTATCGCCGCCATCCCGATCAGGACCGCGCCAGCCAAAGCCCGGCCGAGCATCCGGTCGTGGTTGTCGGCGCCGGCCCGGTCGGGCTGTCGCTTGCGATCGATCTGGCCCAGCGCGGCCAGCGCGTCGTCCTGCTGGATGACGCCGACCGCATCGGCGAAGGCTCGCGCGCGATCTGCTTCTCGAAGCGGTCGCTGGAATATTGGGACCGGCTCGGCGTCGGCGACCGCATGGTTGCCAAGGGCGTGGTGTGGAGCGTCGGCCGGATCTTTCACGGGGAGTCCCAGCTCTACCAGTTCAACCTCCTGCCTGAAGACGGCCACAAGCGGCCGGCCTTCATCAACCTGCAGCAATATTACGCCGAGGCCTATCTGGTCGATCGCGTCAGCGAGCTTCCCGAGATCGACCTGCGCTGGCGCAACAAGGTGACGGCGCTGGAGCAGCGCAATGATGGCGTGGCGCTGACGATCGAGACGCCGGAGGGCGCCTATCGCCTGCATGCGCTGTATGTGATCGCCTGCGACGGCGCGCGGTCCTCGCTGCGGCAGATGGTCGGCGCCGAGTTCGCGGGGCAGGTGTTCGAGGACCAGTTCCTGATCGCCGACGTCAAGATGACGGCGGAATTCCCGACCGAGCGCTGGTTCTGGTTCGATCCGCCGTTCCATGCCGGCCGCTCCGCGCTGCTGCACAAGCAGCCCGACGACGTCTGGCGCATCGATCTTCAGCTCAATCGCTATGCCGACCCCGTGGTCGAGAAGAAGCCCGAGAACGTGCGGCCGCGGATCGCGCGCATGCTGGGCCACGACAAGTTCGAGTTCGAATGGATCTCGCTCTACAAGTTCCAGTGCCGGCGGATGGATCGATTCATCCACGGCCGGGTGATCTTCGCCGGCGATTCCGCGCACCAGGTCTCGCCGTTCGGTGCGCGTGGCGCCAATTCCGGGCTCGAGGACGCGGAAAATCTCTCGTGGAAGCTCGACCGTGTGCTGCGCGGCACGTCGCCGGCGAGCCTGCTCGAAAGCTATCATGCCGAGCGCAGCATGGCGGCCGACGAGAACATCCGCCAATCCACCCGCTCCACCGATTTCATGGCGCCGAACTCGCATCAGGAAGCGCGGCTGCGCAAAGCGGTGCTGTCGCTCGCCAAGGAGACCGAGTTCGGCAAGCGCATGGTCAATGGCGGCCGGCTGTCGGTGCCGTGCAGCTACGATTCTCCGTTGTCGTCGCCGGATGCCGATGCCTGGCACGGCGGGCCGCCTCCCGGCTGCTCCATGCTCGATGCGCCGATCGCCGAGCAGGCCTACCTGACGGATGCATTTCGCAAAGGCGGAACGGATTTCACCCTGCTGTCGTTCAGCAATGGCGCCGCGATCGATCCGCCCGCCGGCGTCAAGGCGATCCGGATCGGCGGCGAGAGTGGGCTTGCCGATCCCGCCGGCCTCGTCGCCAAGCGCTATGATGCCCGGCCCGGCACGACCTATCTGCTCAGGCCCGACGGCTACGTCACGGCGCGCTTCCGTCATCCGACACGCGAAGCCGTGGCTGCGGCGCTGTCGCGCGCCCAAGGTTTGAATTGACGGCTTGAATCGAGGTTTGCATGCCGCTCTCCACCGACTCCAATTTCGCGCGGCCTGACGATGCCTTTCGCGCCGTCGTCGAAGCGCATCGCGGGCTCACCGAGGAGCAGAGCGCCGATCTCGACGCGGCGCTGGTGCTGATCCTCGCCAATCACATCGGCGACATCGACGTGCTGCGCGAGGCGATCGGGCTCGCCAAGCGCCGCATGATCGACGGCCAGCAGCAGCAACAACAGCAGCAATAACCTCAGGACTCAAAGGACGAATTGATGGCGAAGAACTTCGCATCCACCGGCGATCTCGCCGAGAAGAAGATCACCTTCTCCGAGATCGGCACCGATCTCTATGCCTTCACCGCCGAGGGCGACCCGAACACCGCCGTCATCGTCGGCGACGACGGCTGCCTGGTGTTCGACGCGCAGGCGACGCCGGCGATGGCCAACAAGGTGATCGAGCGCGTCCGAACCGTGACCGACAAGCCGATCAAATATGTCGTGTTGTCGCATTATCACGCCGTGCGGGTGCTGGGGGCCTCCGCCTACAAGGCGCAGGGCATCGTTGCATCGCAGGAGACGCATCGGCTGATCGCCGAGCGCGGCAAGCAGGATTGGGACTCGGAATATGGTCGCTTCCCGCGGCTGTTTCAGGATGCGCAGAGCATTCCCGGCCTGACCTGGCCGACGCTGACCTTCGAAGGCGAGATGACAATCTACCTCGGCAAGCGCGAGGTGCGGCTGATGCAACTCGGGGCCGGCCACACCTCCGGCGACATCGTCGCCTGGGTGCCGGACGCCGAAGTCATGTTCTCCGGCGACCTGATCGAATATCACTCGGCCTGCTATTGCGGCGATGCTCACTTGCGCGAATGGCCGATGACACTGAACGAGATCCGCAACTTCAATCCCAAGGCCATCGCGCCGGGCCGGGGCGACGCGCTGAAGGGCGCGGCCACTGTGCGCGAGGCCATCGCGATGACGCGCGATTTCGTCACCTCGCTCTATGGCGCCGCCGAGATCTCCGTCGCCAGGGGCCGCAGCTTAAAGGAATCGATGGCAGCGACCCGCGAGGTGATGGATCCGAAGTTCTCCAGCTTCGCCATCTACGAGCACTGCCTGCCATTCAACGTCTCGCGCGCCTATGACGAGGCGTCGGGGATCGACGATCCCGTGATCTGGACCGACAAGCGCGACCAGGAGATGTGGGCCGCCCTGCAAGGAGGAGGATAGTCATGAACATCAACACCTCGCCCGATCAGATCATACGCAGCTCGGCCCAGGTGACGCCGGGCTACATGTCCGGCTTCGGCAACAGTTTTGAGACAGAGGCGCTGCCCGGCGCTCTGCCGATCGGGCGCAACTCGCCGCAGCGTTGCGCCTACGGGCTCTATGCCGAGCAATTGTCCGGCTCGCCCTTCACGGCGCCGCGCGGCAGCAACGAGCGCTCCTGGCTCTATCGCATTCGCCCTTCCGTGAAGCATTCCGGTCGTTTCGAGAAGGTCGATGCCGGGCTGTGGCGCTCGGCGCCGTGCCATGAATACGATCTGCCGATCGCGCAGCTGCGCTGGGACCCGACGCCGCTGCCGAAGGAGGAGGTCACCTTCGTGCACGGCGTGCAGACCATGACGACGGCCGGCGACGTCAACACGCAGGCCGGCATGGCCGCACATGTCTACCTCATCACCAAGTCGATGGTGGACCAGCATTTCTACAATGCCGACGGCGAGCTGATGTTCGTGCTGCAGCAGGGCAATCTTCGCCTCGTCACCGAGTTCGGCCGCATCGATGCCGAGCCCGGCGAGATCGTGGTGATCCCGCGCGGCGTCAAGTTCCGGGTCGAGATTCCGAACGGTCCGGCGCGCGGCTATCTCTGCGAGAACTACGGCGGTGCGTTCACGCTGCCGGAGCGTGGGCCGATCGGCGCCAATTGCCTGGCCAACGCCCGCGACTTCCTGACGCCGGTGGCGCATTACGAGGACAAGGACACGCCGACCGAACTCTATGTGAAATGGGGCGGCGCACTGTTCAGGACGCAGCTCGCGCACTCGCCGATCGACGTCGTCGCCTGGCACGGCAATTATGCGCCTTACAAGTACGATCTGCGCACCTTCTCGCCGGTCGGCGCGATCGGGTTCGACCATCCCGATCCCTCGATCTTCACGGTGCTGACCTCGCCGTCGGAGACCGCGGGTACCGCGAATATCGACTTCGTCATCTTCCCGGAGCGCTGGATGGTTGCCGACAACACCTTCCGTCCGCCCTGGTATCACATGAACATCATGAGCGAGTTCATGGGCCTGATCTACGGCGTCTACGACGCCAAGCCGCAAGGCTTCGTCCCCGGCGGCATGAGCCTGCACAATTGCATGCTGCCGCACGGCCCCGACCGCGACGCCTTCGAGCACGCCAGCAACGGCGAATTGAAGCCGGTGAAGCTGACCGGCACCATGGCCTTCATGTTCGAGACCCGCTACCCGCAGCGCGTCACCGCACATGCGGCCAATGCCTCCACGCTACAGGACGATTACGCCGATTGCTGGAAGGGCCTGGAGAAGAAGTTCGATCCGGGCAAGCCGTGATGTCTCTTACCCTCCCCTGCAGGGGGAGGGTCGCTACGCATGCAGCGAAGCGGAATGCGTAGCGGGGTGGGGTGACGGTCTCTCCGCAAGGAGCGCTGCCTGTGTTGAGAGATCACCCCACCCTGTCTCATAGTTCGCTGCGCTCAATATGAGCCGACCCTCCCCCTGCAGGGGAGGGTGACATCGCCACCGCTGCGCACGGGAAACCAATGCCCCACCCCAACGATCCCAGCCTTCGCTCCTTCATCGACGTCGATCCTTCTTCCGACTTCCCGATCCAGAACCTGCCCTACGGCGTGTTCTCGACAAACGACGAGCGCGCACCGCGTCTCGGAGTAGCGATTGGCGACTACGTGCTCGATCTCTGGGAGCTTGAGCAAGATGGCCTGATCAGTGCGGGCGATCCCGGCACATTTGCTGCAGGACTAAACGCCCTGATGCATCTGGGTCCAAAGGTTTGGTCTAAAACCCGCGCGCGCATCAGCGAGCTCTTGCGGCACGACAATCCGGAGCTTCGCGATAACGAGCAGTTGCGCTCGCGCGCTTTCGTTCCCATGCGCGATGCCAGGCTGCATCTGCCCTTCACCGTCTCCGGCTACACCGACTTCTATTCCTCGAAGGAACACGCCACCAATGTCGGCGTGATGTTCCGCGGCAAGGACAATGCGCTGCAGCCGAACTGGCTGCATATGCCGATTGCCTATAACGGCCGCGCCTCCACCGTCGTGGTCTCCGGCACCAAGGTGAAGCGGCCGCGCGGGCAGCTGAAGCCGCCGAATGTGGATGTGCCGAGCTTTGCGCCCTGCAAGCGGCTCGACTTCGAGCTGGAGATGGGCGTCGTGATCGGCCAGCCCTCGCCGATGGGCGGCATGCTAAACGAGCAGCAGGCCGAGGAGATGATCTTCGGCTTCGTGCTGCTCAACGACTGGAGCGCGCGCGATATCCAGCAATGGGAATATGTGCCGCTTGGGCCCTTTCTCGCCAAGGCGTTCGCGACCTCGATCAGCCCCTGGGTGGTGACGCGCGAGGCGCTGGAGCCGTTCCGGCTGAAGGGGCCGGAGCAGGAGCCGGTGCCGCTCGATTATCTCAAGCAGAGCAAGCCGCAGAACTACGATGTCGAGCTCGACGTGTCCTTGCGCGCCGCCGGCGCCAATGCGCCCGCCAGCATCAGCCGCACCAATTTCAAGTACATGTACTGGTCCTCGGTGCAGCAGCTGATGCACCACGCCTCCTCAGGCTGCGCCATGAATGTCGGCGACCTTCTCGGCAGCGGCACCATCTCCGGCCCGGAGAAGAACCAGCGCGGCAGCCTGCTCGAGATCAGCTGGAACGGCACCGAGCCGGTCGAGCTGCCCGGCGGCGCCAGGCGCTCGTTCCTGGAAGACGGCGACAGCCTCGTGATGCGCGGCTGGTGCCAGGGCAACGGCTACCGCGTCGGCTTCGGCGAGGTCGAGGGGACGATTCTGCCGGCGGAGTAGGCCGCGGTCTCGGTCTCGTAGGGTGGGCAAAGGCGCGATAGCGCCGTGCCCACGCGATGGATGATGGGCACGCTTCCGCTTTGCCCACCTACGAGACCTAGCGTTTGTCTGGCGGCACGTCCTTGATGCGTGCGCAATGCGCGGCGACGTCCTCGATGCTGTATTTCAGGTGCACCCGCTTGTCGGATGGCGCCTGCTTGGCGATGCAGACCCCCGGCCGCCATTCCTGCGCCGGCCGGATCGGGCGCGGCGCAAAGCCGCCGCCGCAGTTTGGGCAGACGTTGGACAGCCTGGTCTCGACGCAGTCCGCGCAGAACGTGCATTCGTAGGAGCAGATCCGCGCGTCCGTTGCGTTTGGCGGCAGGTCGCGGTCGCAATATTCGCAGTTCGGCCGAAGCTGGAGGGCCATGGCAAATCTCCGGGATCGACCACGATCATCGCAGATCGCGCGCCGGCCGCGAATGACGTAGTTCCCTCGATTTCCGCCGGGCGTCGTCCCGGACAAGCGCGCCTTAAGCGCGTAGATCCGGGACGACAGCGAAGGTTTGGGCGGAGCAGCGGTTAATTCCGCGTCTTCCAGGCCGTCGTCACCGCGGCGATCTCCGCCGGCTCCGGCTCGCGCACCGCCGATGGCGTGCGCGAGAAGCGCGGCGCGGGACCGGGCTGCTTCACGCCGTGGCGCTCGATGAACACGTTGCGGGCGACCATGTGCGGATGCCTTGTCGCCTCCGACATGGTCAGCACCGGCGCGAAGCAGATGTCGGTGCCTTCCATGATCTTGCACCAATCCTCGCGCGTCTTGCTCTTGAACACCGCCTTGAGCTTCTCCTTCAGCGCCGGCCAGGCCTTGGGGTTCATCTGCGCGTCGAAATCGGCGTCGGTCAGGCCGGCGTGCTGGCGCAGCAGCGCGTAGAATTGCGGCTCGATCGAGCCGATCGAGATGAAATGACCGCAGGCGCATTCATAGACGCCGTAGAAGTGAGCGCCGCCGTCGAGGAAGTTCTGGTCGCGCCCCTCGGTCCAGCGCCCCATATTGGTCATGTCGAAGAAGAACGACATCAGCGAGGCCGCGCCGTCGCACATCGCGGCGTCGACGACCTGGCCCTTGCCGGATCTCTGCGCTTCCAGCAGCGCGGCGAGCACGCCGACGACGAGATAGAGCGCGCCGCCGCCGAAATCGCCGACCAGGTTGAGCGGCGGCACCGGCGCTTCCTTGGTGCCGATGGCGGCGAGCGCGCCGGTGATCGAGATGTAATTGATGTCGTGGCCGGCGGCGTTGGCGAGCGGGCCGTCCTGGCCCCAGCCGGTCATGCGGCCATAGACCAGCTTGGGGTTGCGCGCGAGCACGACATCCGGGCCGAGGCCGAGCCGCTCCATCACGCCGGGCCGGAAACCCTCGACCAGCGCATCGGCGCTCGCCAGCAGATCCAGCACCTGCGCGATCGCCGCCTTGTCCTTGAGGTCGAGCTCGATCACCTTGCGGCCGCGACCCGCCACCGACTTCATGTTCTTCTTCGCACCGACGCGGTCGAGCGTGACGACGTCGGCGCCCATGTCCGCCAGCATCATGCAGGCGAACGGGCCGGGCCCGATGCCGGCGAATTCGACGATGCGAAAGCCCGAGAGCGGGCCGGAGATGCGGACGGACGAGGCTTCCGATTTTTGTTGGGCTGGTTGATCGAGCACGTTGTTGTTTCCTCGGGTCGCGGGCGGATGCCGGTGATCCGGCAATCGTCGCTGACATTTCTCTTGTGGGTCTCTTGTCGGGCAAGTTAATCGGCCGATTAACTTTTCTCGCCTTCGCGCCAGCGAGGCAAGCGGTTTTCATGCCGCATGGCCAAAATAAAACGGCGCGCACCGAAGTGCGCGCCGCGGAAAATTTGTGTCGAGACGCTATCAGCGCGCAGCGGCGACCGCGCGCTGGGCCATCACCTTGACGAGATTGGCGCGGTACTCCGCCGTGCCGTGGATATCGGCCAGCAGTCCGCTCGCCGAAATCGTCACGTTGTCGATCGCCGATGGTGACCAGTTCGCCTTCAGCGCGGCTTCGATGGCGGGCACCCGCATCACGCCGCTCTGCGAGGCACCGGTCGCTGCGACGCGAACCTCGCCTGCCTTGGTCTGGGCCACGAACACCCCGGTCAGTGCGAAGCGCGAGGCCGGATGGCGCATCTTCTCGTAACCTGCCTTCGCCGGCACCGGGAACGACACGGCGGTGATGATCTCGCCGTCCTCCAGGGCCGTGGTGAACAGACCCTTGAAGAAGTCGTCCGCCGCAATCGACCGCTTGTTGGTCTTGACGGTGGCGCCGAGCGCGAGCAGCGCGGCCGGGAAGTCCGCGGCGGGATCGTTGTTGGCAATCGAGCCGCCGATCGTGCCGCGATAGCGCACGGCAGGGTCGCCCAGCACCGAGGTGAGATGAGCGATCGCGGGAATCGCCTTCTTCACGTCGGCGTTCGTCATGATGTCGTAATAGGTCGTGGCGGCCTTGATGGTCAGCGTGTCGCCCGACAATTCGACGCCCTGCAGCTCCTTGATCTTGCCGAGGTCGATGACGTCGGAGGGGCTTGCGAGGCGCTGCTTCATCACAGGCAGCAGCGTTTGGCCGCCGGCAAGGAACTTCGCTTCGCTGCTCTTGCCGAACAGGCTGACGGCCTCGTCGACCGAAGAAGCGCGATGATAGGTGGTCTGGTACATCTTGGTTGCTCCTGAAATCTCTTCTCTGTCATTCCGCGATGCGCCGCAGGCGCAGACCCGGATCTCGAGGTTGAATTCGTGGCTCCAGATTCCGGGTTCGACGCTGCGCGTCGCCCCGGAATGACGATGATGAACGGCTAAGCCGCGTGGATGGTGCGCCAGACCCGGTCAGGGGTCGCGGGCATTTCCAGATTGTTCTTGCCGATCGCATCCGTGATCGCGTTGATCACGGCCGCTGACGCCCCGATCGCGCCGGCCTCACCGCACCCCTTGATGCCGAGCGGATTGCCCGGGCACAGCGTCGTGGTGTGGGAGAGGTTGAAGGAGGGCACGTCGTCGGCGCGCGGCATGGCGTAGTCCATGAACGAGGCCGTGACCGGCTGGCCGTTGGCATCGTAGATCGCATGCTCGAGCAGGGCCTGCCCGATGCCTTGAACAAGGCCGCCATGGACCTGGCCCTCGACGATCATCGGGTTGATCAGCCGGCCGAAATCGTCGGCCGCGACGAAGTTGACGAAGGACGTCTTGCCGGTGCCGGGATCGACCTCGAGCTCGCAGATATAGGTGCCGGCCGGGAAGGTGAAGTTGGTCGGATCGTAGAAGGCGCTCTCCTTCAGGCCCGGCTCCATCCCGTCGGGCAGATTGTGCGCGGTGTAGGCCGCGAGCGCGACCATCGGCAGTGCGATCGCCTTGTCGGTGCCGGTCACCTTGAACTCGCCGTTCTCGATGACGATGTCGGCCTCGGAAGCTTCCAGCGCATGGGCCGCAATCTTCTTGGCCTTCGATTCCATCTTCTCCATAGCCTTCAGGATCGCGGTAAGGCCGACGGCCGCCGATCGCGAGCCATAGGTGCCCATGCCGAACTGCACCTTGTCGGTGTCGCCGTGGACGATCGAGACCTGGCTGATGGGTACGCCGAGCCGCTCCGCGACAAGCTGGCAGAACGTGGTCTCATGACCCTGGCCGTGACTGTGCGACCCCGTCAGGATCTCGATGGTGCCGACCGGATTGACGCGCACCTCGGCCGATTCCCACAGACCGACGCCGGCACCCAGGCTGCCGACCGCCTTCGACGGCGCGATGCCGCAGGCCTCGATGTAGCAGGACACGCCGATGCCGCGCAGCTTGCCGTCGGCTTTCGCCTTGGCCTTGCGGGCGGGGAAGCCGGCATAGTCGATCGCCTTCATCGCGGCATCGAGCGACGCGTTGAAGTCGCCGGTGTCGTAGGCCATGATCACGGGCGTCTGGTGCGGGAACTGGGTGATGAAGTTCGTCCGCCGCAGCTCGGTCGGATCGACCTTGAGCTGGCGCGCCGCCGTTTCCATCAGACGTTCGATCAGATAGCTCGCCTCGGGACGGCCTGCGCCGCGATAGGCGTCGACCGGCGTGGTATTGGTGTAGACCCCGATCACCTCGGCATGGATCGCCGGAATGTTGTACTGGCCCGACAGCAGCGTCGCGTAGAGATAGGTCGGCACCGAGGACGAGAACAGCGACATGTAGGCGCCGAAATTGGCGTAGGTCTTCACCTTGAAGCCGGTAATCTTGTTGTTGGCGTCGAACGCCATCTCGGCATGGGTCACATGGTCGCGGCCATGCGCGTCGGTGAGGAAGGCCTCGGTGCGGTCGCCGGTCCATTTCACGGGACGGCCGACCTTCTTGAGGCCCACAGCGCCACCATCTCCTCGGGATAGATGAAGATCTTGGAGCCGAAGCCGCCGCCGACGTCGGGGGCGATCACGCGCAGCTTGTGCTCGGGCGCGATGTTGTAGAACGCCGACAGCACGAGGCGGGCGACGTGCGGGTTCTGCGAGGTCGTGTAGAGCGTGAAGTGCTCTTCGGCGGCATCGTAATCGGCGATCGCCGCCCGCGGCTCCATGGCATTGGGGGCGAGGCGGTTGTTGGTGACGTCGAGCTTCACCACATTGGCGGCCTTGGCGAAGGCGGCATTCACGGCGCCCTCGTCGCCGATCACCCAGTCATAGACCTGGTTGCCGGGCGCTTCGGGATGAAGCTGCGGCGCGCCCGATTTGATCGCGGCCTGGACGTCGGCGACCGCGGGGAGCTCTTCATAATCGACGACGACCGCTTCCGCGGCATCGCGCGCCAGATTCTTGCTTTCGGCGATCACGACCGCGACGGCCTGTCCGACGAAGCGCACCGTCTCCGGCGCCATCGCCGGCCATGCGCCCATCTTCATCGGGCTGCCGTCCTTGGAGGTGATGGCCCAGCCGCAGATCAAATTGCCGACCTTGTCGTCGACGATCTCTCGGCCCGTGAGCACCGCGACCACGCCCGGCATCTTCAGCGCGGCCGACGAATCGATCTTCTTGACCTTGGCGTGGGCGTGCGGGCTGCGGATGAAATGGGCATGGGTCATGCCCGTCAGCTTGATGTCGTCGACGTAGCGGCCCTTGCCGGTGATGAAACGCTTGTCTTCCTTGCGCACGACGCGCGCGCCGATACCTTCAACACCCATGTCTGGTCCTCCCGACCGGAAATTTTATGGCTGCGCTTTCCTTCGAAAGCAGCAGGCGGTGATTCTTCTTTCGAGGCGCGCCGCTTTACTCGGCCGCCTGCGAGACCTTCATGCGCCGGGCTGCATCCAGCACGGCCTTGACGATGTTGTGGTAGCCGGTACAGCGGCAGATATTGCCTTCCAGCTCGCTGCGGACGGTCGCCTCGTCGAGCTGACCACCATGGCGATGCACGATGTCGATCGCCGACATGATCATGCCCGGCGTGCAATAGCCGCATTGCAGGCCATGATTGTCGCGGAAGGCGGCCTGCATCGGGTGCAGCTCGTCGCCCTTGGCGATGCCCTCGATGGTGGTGATGGTGGCGCCGTCGGCCTGACCCGCCAGCATGGTGCAGGATTTCACCGCCCTGCCATCCATGTGGACCACGCAGGCCCCGCACTGGCTGGTGTCGCAGCCGACATGGGTCCCGGTGAGGTTGAGGTGATCGCGAAGGAGCTGGACCAGCAGCGTGCGGTCCTCGACATCGACGGCAACGGCCTTGCCGTTCACCGTCAGTTTGACTGTAGACACTTGAAGTCCTCCCAAAGTGATTTTGATTGGTTCTAATTAGAGACAGCGCAACGGAACTTTGCAACTGGCATTTTGATGATCGCGCGTCATGGAAAGGTCATCGTCGCGGCGCGCGATTCGGTCATGGCGCTCCAAGCCGCCGCCACCACGTGGCGCAGCGCAAGGCAGGTCTGGAAATTCGGCATCGCCTCCGTGGCAATGTCGCAGCGTCGAGGCCGCGTATCGCCGCCGCTCGCGCGCGAGTTCAGCCCTGTCGCACGTCGTTCTCCCCTCGATGTCTTGTTCCTTGCCGTCAATAGGAGCACGTGGCCGCGGTTTTGTAATCGCGATCTTGGTAGTATGCGGCTGAATTATAACTAATTGATTTTGCTATTGATATTCTGAGGCGATGGGAGTTGCACCCCGCCGCCTCGCGCCGCGTGCGCTCGCCTCCTACTTCCTGGCGATTGTTCGACGGCTTGTGCCGCACTATCCGCGCTGACCGAGCACAATGGAGGGCGGAACGATGCAGATGAACGACAGCCAGCGCATCCCGGCGCCGAAAGCGAAGGTCTGGGCCGCGCTCAACGACCCCGAGATTCTGAGACGCTGCATTCCCGGCTGCCAATCGCTGGAGATGACGTCGCCCACGGAGATGACGGCCATCGTGGTGCTGAAGGTCGGCCCGGTGAAGGCGACGTTCAGCGGCAAGGTCACGCTGACCGATATCGATGCGCCCAACGGCTACCGCATCGTCGGCGAGGGCGCCGGCGGCGTCGCCGGCTTCGCCAAGGGCGGCGCAAAGGTCAGGCTCGCCGACGAGTCGCCGGACGTCACCATCCTGCATTACGAAGCCGACGCGCAGATCGGCGGCAAGCTCGCGCAGCTCGGCGCGCGGTTGATCGAGTCGACATCGCGAAAACTTGCCGCGAGCTTCTTCGACAACTTCGCCGCATTGGTAGCGCCGTCATCGTGACCGATGCGCGATCGCGGCGCGATGCCGCCTGAATTCGATTGCGCGTTTCGAGCTGCAAAACAAGGGCAAGACGCGAGGCGGGACAACGAGATGAGCGGCCAAAGCCGCCAATGATTTGCACTACTACCTTCCGCCTATACTAAGCGCGAGAAGCCGATGCTGTAATTTCCAACGATGGTTCGCAGACGAACTGCGCATCGCGAGCGCAACGCGCTCAGGCGTCCAACGTGGCGTGCACAACAACATCGTGGAGGGAATACATGACCTTTGGAACGAAGGGATTCTTGGCTGGCATCTCGATGATTGCGGTGCTGGCCGCCGTGAACTCGGGCGTTCGCGCCAACGACTCGGTGATCAAGGCGCAATCCGAGTCAAACCAGTGGGCCGTTGCCGGCCACGACTACGCCAATACGCGCTACAGCCCGCTCAAGCAGATCAACACCGAGAACGCCGGCAAGCTGACGCTTGCTTATTCGTTCTCGCTGGCGTCGCTGCGCTCGAACGAATCCTCGCCGATCGTCATCGGCAACACGCTGTACGTGTCGAGCTCCTGGGGCCCGAAATACGTCTATGCGCTCGATGCCGCGACGGGGCAGCGCAAGTGGACCTGGGAGCCCGAGATTCCCGAGGACGTGCTGCAATATGCCTGCTGCGACGTGAACAATCGCGGCGTCTCCTATGCGGACGGAAAGATCTTCGTCGGCCGTCTCGACGGCAAGCTGACGGCGCTCGATGCCGCCACGGGCAAGTCGCTGTGGACCACCAAGGTCGTCGATTACAAGCAGGGCTCGGTCATCACCTCGCCTCCGCTGGTCGTGCGCGACAAGGTCATCACCGGGTTCGGCGGCGGCGAATACGGCGTGCGCGGCTCGCTCCAGGCCTTCGACATCAACACCGGCAAGCAATTGTGGCAGACCTTCACGGTCCCGAGTCCGGACGAGCCCGGTGGCGACACCTGGAAGGGCGATTCCGCCCAGCATGGCGGCGGTGCGGCCTGGCTGGTCGGCTCCTACGATCCCAAGACCGACACCGTCTATTGGGGCACCAGCAATCCCGGTCCGTGGAACACCGGTGTCCGTTCGACCGGCGACGGCAATTTCGGCAAGCTGACCAACCTCTACACCGCTTCGACGCTCGCGCTCGATCCCAACACCGGCAAGATCAAGTGGCACATCCAGACCACGCCGGCCGACGCCTGGGACTATGACGGCGTCAACGAGGCCGTGCTCGCGGACCTGAAGATCGGCGGCAACACCGTTCCGGCGCTGATGAAGGCGGATCGCAACGGCTACTTCTTCGTCGCCAACCGCGAGACCGGCAAGGTGCTCTCGGCGGAGAAATACGTCTTCTCCAACTGGGCGACGAAGTGGGACGTCAACACCATGCGCGCGGTGGAAGACCCGGATAAGCGTCCGGGGCCGGGCCATCCCGCCAAGGACATCTGCCCGAACCTGATCGGCGGCAAGAACTGGCAGCCGATGTCCTTCAATCCGCAGACTGGCCTCGTCTACATTCCCTCCAACAACGTTTGCATGGACTGGTCGGTCTCCGACGTCTCCTACAAGCGCGGCGTGTTCTATCTCGGCGCCGAATTCCCGACCAAGGAAGGTCCCGGCGGCTTCCTCGGCGAGCTCGTGGCCTGGGATCCGGTGGCGCAGAAGAAGGTCTGGTCGATCAAGGAAGACCTGCCGTTCAACGGCGGCACGCTGACCACGGGCGGCGGCCTCGTGTTCGCCGGCAACCTTCACGGCGACTTCCGCGCCATCGATGCGAAGAGCGGCAAGGTGCTCTGGAGCAGAAATCTCGGCTCCGGCATTGGCGCGGGGCCGGTGACCTATGAGGTCGGCGGCAAGCAATATGTCGCCATCGTCGTCGGTCGCACGGCCTCGATACCTGCGTTCCTGGGCGATATTGGAAAGAAGATGACGGCCGCAGCTCCCGAGGGCGGTTCGCTCTTCGTGTTCTCCGTCCAGTGACGACTCGCGCGCGTATCCCAAAGGTGACGGGATACGCGCGCGCTTTCCGACATCGCGCGGCGACGGCACAGGCCTGTCCTCGGCTCAGACCCCATGCCGCAACGCCTGATCCACCCATTCCCAACTGCCGGAGACGAGGATGCGTCCGATCAATCCAGGAAACGGCAAGCGCCGACATCACAGCATTGCGGGACGGCTCGCATGGGTCGCAATCTCCGCGACGATTGCATCGGCCCCGGCCGTTCATGCCGACGAGACGAAGCCATTCCGCCTGTGCGCCGATCCGACCAATCTGCCGTTCTCGAGCGATAATCCATCGCAGCCGGGCTTCTATGTCGAAATCGGCCAGGCGCTGGCGCAGGCGCTCGGTCAACCGATCACGTACGATTGGTACAAATCCTATTTCGGCAAGCGGACCGTGCGGGTCACGCTGCTGGGCAGGCAATGCGACGCCATGATCGGCCTGCCGCGCTCCGAGGATTTCATGGGGTCGGCCGTGATCTTCTCAGGCACCATCGCCAAGGAAGGCTATGCGCTGGTCGCCGCGAAAGGTCAGGCGATCGGCGGCGTGGACGACCTCAGAGGCAAACGGGTCGCCGTCCAGTACGCCAGCACGCCGCAAAATCTGCTCGCGACGCGTGACGACATCCGGAAGGTGACCGTGCTGTCACCCGAGGAAGCCATGCAGGCGCTCGATCAGGGCAGGGCGGACGTCGCCTTCATCTGGGGGCCCGTCGCCGGCTGGTTGAACATGACCGCCTACAACGATCGCTATCAGATCCGGCTCACCGAAGGCGAAGGCCTGTCATGGGATGCCGCCATCGGCTTCGCGAAGGGATCGACCGAGCTCCGCGATCGCGTCGACGCGATCCTGCCGACACTTCGGACGACGATCGCCGCTCTCGCGGTGAAATACGGTCTGCCGGCCGGACAGCCCGTCATCCGCTTCGGTACGGCCGAGGCCGCGCCGGCGGGAACCACGACCGGAGCGGGGCCCGGCGCGGCCGTAGGGCAGGTCGCAAATGTGGTGGCGACCGAGACCAAGGGCGATGCAGCGGCGCCGAATGCGGAGACCGCGCGTGCAGGCAAGGAGATCTTCAACGGAACCTGCGCGCATTGCCACGGCCCCGACGCCATCCAGAGCGAGCGGAAGATCGACCTGCGGCTGTTGCGTCACCGTTACGGCGACGACATGCGCGACACCTTCCTGAAGACCGTGCATGACGGGCGACCGGCCAAGGGCATGCCGGCGTGGAAGGAGGTCTTCACCGACAACCAGTTCGACAGCATCTATTCCTTCCTGCTGACGGTCCAGGTCGAATCGAACGACTGAACGGACGGGGCCGGCAAGATGTGGTAGCGTCCATGCTGCATCTTTCCGGCGCCGGACCGGCACGGGTGGGTGCGCTGCTGCCGCCGGGTGCGGCGGATCCTTTGGAAGGCGCCATGGCCAGCTTCCTGATCATCGACGATCATCCGCTGTTTCGCGAAGCTCTGGGCAACGCCGTGCGGCTGGCCTTGCCGGAGGCCCGCATCCTGGAGGCGATGTCGATCGGGGATGCGCTGGACATCCTGTCGGCCGAGCAGGGGATCGACCTTGCGCTGCTCGATCTGTCGCTGCCGGATGCGACCGGCTTCTCCGGTTTCCTCCGCTTGCGCGAGACCTATCCGCGCCTGCCGGTCGCCATCGTATCGAGCGAGGAGGACCAGCACGTGGTCCGCGAGGCGCTGGCGCTCGGCGCGGCCGGCTACCTGCCGAAGTCGACGTCGAAGCGCGAGCTGGCCCAGTCGATCGAGGGCGTGCTCTCGGGGTCGGTGTCGGTGCCGCGAGATTTCGTGGCGACGCCGCAGCGGCGCAAGGCCGAGACCAGCAAGGCCCTCGAGGTCAAGCTCCGCGAGCTCACGCCGCAGCAGATCCGGGTTCTGGACCTGCTGCGCCGCGGCTACCCGAACCGGCAGATCGCGCAGGAGCTGCAGCTCGCCGAATCCACGGTGAAGGCGCACATCACCGAGATCCTGCGCAAACTGGGCCTGTTCAGCCGCAACAAGGCGATCATCGAGATCGGCAAGATGGACCTGCCCGACCCCAGGAACCGGCCCTATGTGCGGGCCGACCGCGGCAGGCCGCAATGATCGGCCTTGTTGACCTCGATCAAGCCGGCTCGCGCCGGCCGGGACATCCTCGGGCCAAGCTCGACATCCGGCAACGATTTGGGGATGGCTGACGCGTGACCCGGTTTCTGATTGTCGAAGACCATCCGTTGTTTCGCGAGGCGCTCGAAGGCGCGCTGCAAATGGTGGCGCCCGGGGCCGAGATCCTGCAGGCGATGTCGGTCGACGGTGCGCTCGAGCAGCTGGCCGCGGGCGCCGAGCTCGATCTCCTGCTGCTCGATCTGTCGATGCCGGGCACGACCGGCCTCTCGGGCATCGTTCGCATCCGCAAGGCCTTCCCGAAGGTCCCCGTCGTCATCGTGTCGGGACATCAGGATCCCCGAATCATCTCCGGCGCGCTGTCGCTGGGCGTCGCCGGTTACATCTTCAAATCCTGCTCCAAGCAGGAACTGGCCCAGTCGATCGGCGAGGCGCTGCAGGGTCTCGTCTGCCTGCCCGATGCCTATCGCGCGCTGCGGCCGCAGCGGGCCCCAAGTCCCGCCCATGATCTGCTGAAGCGGCTGCACGATCTGACGCCGCAGCAATTGCGGGTGCTCGAAATGCTCAAGCGCGGCCTTCAGAACAAGCAGATCGCCTATGAGCTGAAGATTTCCGAGACCACCGTGAAGGTCCATGTCTCCGACATCCTGCGCAAGCTGAACGTCGTGAGCCGCACCAAGGCGATCGTCGAGATGTCGCGAATCGATTTCGCGACCCTCGCGAGCGACGGGGCCCGGGCCAAGCACGATCGCGCACAGACGGATCAGCAGTGAGGCGGATTGCACCGGTCCCATGTCGCAGGTCGGTGCCGCGACCTCGGTGAATCGACAAACAAGTCATGCCATTGGCGGAATGTAATTTGTTACCGCTACTGTGCATGGGGTTGTTTTGCGATATTTGGGTTTCCGCGTCCGCCGTGCGCAGCTAGCTCAGCAGGAACGAGAGCAGCGCGCGCATCTCGGCGGGCTTGACCGGCTTCTTCAAGATCTCGAGGCCGGAGAGGCTCGCTTGCTTGGCGGCCTTCTCGGAATAATCGGCGGTGATGATCATCGCGGGCACGTCGAGCTTGAGGTGTTCCCGGATGTCGGCGATCGCCGACAATCCGCTCTCGCCGTGATCGAGATGAAGATCGGCGATGACCGCGTCGGGCGCTCCGCCCAGCTCGCTGAGCCGCAGCAGCGCGTCCGCAGCCGACGGCGTGGTCGCGACGTCGCAGCCCCACCCTTCCAGCAGGGCGGCCATGGCCTCGGAGCCGGATGGATCGTTCTCGACCAGCAGGATCTTGGCGCCTTCGAGGCCGCCATATTGACGTTCGCTGAGCTTGGGCTCGTGCACCTCGTCGCTGACTTCGGCGAGATCGGCCGGCTCGAGCTCGAGGACGAACGTCGATCCCTTGCCGAGCTGCGACGACAGCCGCACCTCGTGTCCGAGCACGGTTGCGAAGCGGCGAACGATGGAGAGACCGAGCCCGAACCCGGCCTGGTCGGTTGCGCTGGCTTCGCCGCGCTGGAATTCGCGAAAGATGGCCTCCTGTTGCGTCTGCGCAATTCCCGGCCCGGTGTCGGAGACCTGGACGCAGATGCGGTCGCCTCGGCGCCTGCACCCCATCACGACGCCGCCGCTGCGGGTGTAGCGGATGGCATTGGCGAGCAGATTTTGCAGGACGCGCCGCAGCATCATCGCGTCCGACGACACCGCGACCGGCGAGCTGCGGATGCGCAGGGACAGGCCCTGCCGCGCAGCGAGCGGCGCGAATTCGTTGCGAAGCTGCTCGAACAGCGGCGCCAGCGCCAGCGGACGCACGTCGGGTCTGAGCGCGCCGGCGTCGAGCTTGGCGATCTCCAGCAACGAGCGCAACAGATCCTCCAGCGTCACCAGCGAACGGTCGACCTGGTCGATCAGCAGGCCCGCCTCCTGCGCCTCCATCATCTCGGCCAGCGCCGACAGCGTCAGGCGCGCGGCGTTCAGCGGCTGCAGCAGATCGTGGGTGACAGAGATCAGGACGGACGATTTGAGTGAGCTCGCGGCCTCGGCCTGCTGCTTGGCGCGATACAGACCCTCATTGGCGCGTTCGATCGAATGCAGCGCCTCGCGCAATTGGTAGGTCCGGTCCCGCACCTGGCGGTCGAGCGCGATGGCGGTCTCGAACAGCGAGAAGGCGTTGAGCTGCTGGTCCATCGAGCGCTCGACGCGGGACATCAGCGCGGCATTGATCTTCTTCAGCTTCGCGGCTTCGCGCTGCAGCTGCTCGACCGTATCGGGGTCCTGCCACAGCCCGGTCACGCGGGACGCCTGCCGATGGCGACGCCGGTGAAGGTCTGGTTCACGTGCATCGAGCCGAACTGCTCGCCGTAGGTATGAAAGCCGACGACGCGATTCTGGCGGTAGAGCTCGGACATGTCGCGGGCGAGCTGGTGCTGCTCGGCGTCGAGCCGGCGCAGCAGGCATTCGAAACCGATATAGAGCGAGACCTCGCCGATCTGGTCGCGCGTCTCCGCGAAGGCCTCGCGCGTCGTGCCGACCAGACTGCGCGATGTCGCGGCCGTCAGCACCATGCCTTCGTCGATGGCGCAGAAGAAGTGCAGCGAGCCGTCCGGTTCGACGCGCTGGATCGAGCGGGCGTAGTAGGAGCCGCCGACCCGGACCAGAACGGGATGCGAGGCGAACGAGAACGGGTCGAGCTTTTCGTCCATGATCCCGACGACGCGGGAATATTCCTCGGCCGCGGGCTCGGCGTTCAGCTCCCTGACGGTTCGATTCTCGGTGTCGGCCTCGGTGACCACCATCTTCTGGGGCCGCGGTTCGAAATTGTCACATTTGAAGACCCGGAACGGCAGCGACGTGCTCAACAGGATCAGCAGGGCGGCATTGGTGTAGGCCTTGCCGTCGAAGAACACCCAGGTGCGTTCGAAGCGCATGCCGTCGCCCGCAGATCCCCCGACGATGGGAATGTCGTCGAGCGAGGCATAGATCGCGGACATCACGGCTTCTTCGCGGCGGCACAGGCCGTCGATCAGAACCAGGCCGAACGGATTTCCGCGTTCGCCCTGGGACGATTCCCGCAGCAATTCCTGCCGGAGCTCGGTGCCGATCCTGCGGCCGTCCTCGACGCGGAAACCGTCGAGATTGAGAATCGGCCGCACCACGGCGGAGAAGTCGGCGCGGCTGAAGGCGAGAGCAACGACGCTGTTCTCGTCCCAGCCGTCAGGCGCCAGCTCGCCGGCCGTGGTGCAACCGCAGACCTGGGTCCCGTCGAATTGCCGGCTGATCTCCGCGATGAACTGCTGCGGATCGTAGCATGGGGAGACGAAGAGCAGGACGAGCGCCAGCTCGTCGGATGGGAGCTGAGCGGCGAGGTCGGCAACGGCTTGCGCGACGCCCGCGGCCTTCGACTTCGCGACGGCAACGCCTGACGCACCGCCAAACCGAAAGTCGGTTTGCCCCACTCCGTTTCTCCCTCAAGGACCTGCCCGGTCTGATGCCGAGTGCCTGACAAGTGCCCAAAGAGTATGGCCTTTTTCGTCTGGTCGCAACATTGCGGCCGAATCCGCGGAACGTGTGTTGCGCGACCTGTGGCGTTCGGGCGGGAATTTACCGCCCCTTGACGATTCTGCCCTAATTTTCATCGCGGGTCGGGCGGGGCTGCTCCCGGCCGTGCTGCATTTTGCAAGAGCCGATCTGGGGGTGGGAATGTCCGGGCGTATCAATTCGCCGTCAAAGCGCGCGCTATTTCCCACGCTCAGGTTCCGCGCCAAGATCATCCTGGGCTTTGCGGTCGTGCTCGCCATCTCCGCGGTGAGCCTCGGCTTCGCCTATTTCGGCTTCGAGCGCGTTTCTGAAGGCGTAGGATCCTACCGCAGCAGCGTCTCGGAGGCCGATCTCGCCCGCAATATCGATCGCGAGCTGCTCGGCTATCGTTCGGCGGCCCGTTATTTCGTGGTGACCGGCAAGGAGGACGACGCCAAGGCGGCGCTGGACGCCGAGGCCAGCCTGAAGAATGCGATCGATCAGGCAATCAAGAACGCCAAGCAGCCGGCGCGGCTGGAAAGCCTCAACAAGCTCGCGAAGGAATTCTCCAACTTCTCGGCGACCTTCGCCAAGATCCTGCAGGCCAAGCGTGACAGCGCGCTCCTGGTCCAGAATCAGCTTCAGCGCAACGCCAACCTGCTGAAATACAAGCTCGACGACATCGGCAACAACGCCTCCGACTCCGAGGCGCAGGCGATCGAATTCGGCACCAAGCAGGTCAACGCCCAATTCCAGACCGCGAGTGCAGCCGCGAGCAACTTCATCCTCAATTCGGACCAGGCCGTCGGGGCGAGTGCGATGGCGCGGCTGAAATTCGTCGAGAACTCGCTCGGCGCAGTCTATTCCATGGATGACAAGGTCGTCGCCGGCCTGAAGGAGGCCAAGGCGCTTCTCGCCGCCTATCGCGACGCGCTGGAAAAGCTGATTGCGAAAGCCAAGCTGGTCGACGAGCTCGTCACGGAGATGAGCGGCTCGGCCGGTGCGATCCTGCAAGGCGCCAGCGCCATGAAGGCGGACCTCGTCGCCGAACAGCAACGGTTGGACTCGGAGTCGGAAGCGACCATCGGGCGGACCGAGCGGCTGGTTCTGATCCTTGCCGTCGGCGGCACACTGCTCGGCGCGCTTCTCGCCTTCGTGCTCGGTACCGGCATCTCGCGTCCGATGATCGCGATGTGCAAGGCGATGCGGGAGCTCGCCTCGGGCAATTTCGACGTCGTGCTGCCGGGCCTCGGCCGCAAGGATGAGATCGGCGAGATGGCCGGTGCGGTCGAGGAGTTCAAGGTTCAAGCCGTGGCCAAGGCCGAGCGCGACGCTGCCGCCAGCGAGGTCCAGAACCGGGAGCAGGCCGCAAGCCGCCGCGCCGAGCTGATCCGCTTCGCCGACGATTTCGAGAGCGCGGTCGGCGCCATCGTCTCCAACGTCTCGGCCTCCGCCGTGCAGCTGGAATCGGCGGCCTCCACCCTGACCCGCACCGCCGAGACCACCCAGAGCCTGTCGAGCCAGGTCGCCGGCGTCTCCGAGCAGGCCTCCTCCAACATGCAGTCGGTCGCCACCGCGACCGAGGAGCTGTCCGCCTCGGTCGAGGAGATCGGCCGCCAGGTCCGCGATTCCAGCCGCATCGCGGAGGCCGCCGTGGTCCAGGCCAAGGAGACCGACGGGCGCATCGGAAAACTCTCGCATGCGGCCCAGCAGATCGGCGAAGTGGTCAAGCTGATCACGGCGATCGCCGAGCAGACCAACCTTCTGGCGCTCAATGCCACCATCGAGGCGGCGCGCGCCGGCGAGGCCGGACGCGGCTTTGCCGTGGTCGCCAGCGAGGTGAAGTCGCTGGCGAGCCAGACCGCGAAGGCGACCGACGAGATCTCCTCGCACATCGCGGGCATGCAGGGCGCCACCGCCGAATCGGTTGCCGCGATCAAGGAGATCGGGGCGACCATCGGCCAGATCTCGTCGATCTCGACATCGATCGCCAGCGCGGTCGAGCAGCAGGGCGCGGCGACGCAGGAGATCGCGCGCAGCGTCCAGACCGTGGCGCAGGGCACCCAGACCGCGGCCACCGACATCGGCCAGGTCAACCGTGGCGCCGCCGAGACCGGCTCGGCCTCGGAGGAGGTGCTGCACTCGGCCAAGACGCTGTCGTCCGAAAGCACCCGCCTGCGCGCCGAGCTCGATCGCTTCATGGCCAATATCCGCGCGGCGTAAGCTGCGAAAGGAACGCGCAGAAGGCGTAGGGTGGATGAGCGAAGCGTAATCCACCACCTCGCATCGCGCATCGAGCGTCGAGCGGTGGGTTACGGCTTCGCCTAACCCACCCCCTGATCTCACTGCGCGACGTCCGGGACGCTAGCGGGATATCGGCGCGGTCCTCAATTGTCATGGTGCCGGAAATGTCATGGCGCCGGAAAGCACACCTTAACAACTCCCTTACGGGACTAACCGCCAGTTGCGGCGCCACAAGTTTACCACAGCTTATCCTTTGCCAATTACCGTGCGGGCGAGTCGGAGAGCGGGCTGCTCTCAGGCTGCGCCTGGTTTTCCGCGAATGGAATGGGGTGGGGGAAATGTCGGTCAAGTCCAAGTCGAACCAATCGAAGCTGCCAACTCTGCGGTTTCGCGCAAAAATCATCCTCGGCTTCGTGGCGGTGCTGGCCATCCTCGCCGTCAGCATGGCCTTCGCCTATTTCGGCTTCGAGCGGATTGCCGGTGCCGTGGCCTCCTATCGCACCAGCGTCTCGGAAGCCGACCTCGCGCGGACGGTCGATCGCGAACTGATCGCCTATCAAGGATTGGCACGGGCCTACACCCTGACGGGGGCGGCGGACGACGAGACCGCAGCCAAGGCCGCCGAAGAAAATCTGAAGGGCGCCATCGCCAAGTCGGTCGCCGCCACGACCGGCGCCGCGCGCCGCGAGCAGGTCGGCAAGCTCGAGGCCGAGTTCCAGCGCTTCACGAAGGTGTTCGGAGAGATCATCACGCTGACGCGTGACAACAACAAGATCGCTTCCGAAGAGCTCAACAGCGTCGGCAACAAGATCCGGTTCAAGTTCGACGATCTCGCCGATACTGCCGCGCTGGCAGGGCTGGCATCGGTCCAGACCACGGCCAAGGACATCACCTCGCAATATCTGGCGGTCTCCACCTCGGTCAGCGCCTTCGTCGCCAAGCCGGAGCCGAAGACCGCCGATGGCGTGATCGCCCGCGTCAAATTTCTGGAGACCCTGCTGGTCTCGATCTATGCCAACGACCAGAAGATCACCGACCGCGTGACCGAGATCGGCAATCTGCTGAAGCAGTACCGCAGCTCGTTCACGAAGCTGTCGGAGAACGTGAAGATCATCGTCAAGCTGAACGGCGAGATGACCAAGACCGCGGCGACCATCCTCAAGCTCTCGGACGAGCTGCGGTCGGAGCTGACTGCGGATCAGCAGCGCATCGAAGCGAGCGCCAATGCGACGATCGTGGATACCGAGCGGCTGATGATGATGTTGGCGCTCGGCGGCCTCGCCATCGGAGCCGTGCTCGCCCTGATGCTCGGCAACGGCATCTCGCGTCCGATGATCGCGATGTGCAAGGCGATGCGGGAGCTCGCCTCGGGCAATTTCGACGTCGTGCTGCCGGGCCTCGGCCGCAAGGATGAGATCGGCGAGATGGCCGGCGCGGTCGAGGAGTTCAAGGTTCAGGCCGTGGCCAAGGCCGAGCGCGATGCTGCCGCCAGCGAGGTCCAGAACCGGGAGCAGGCCGCAAGCCGCCGCGCCGAGCTGATCCGCTTCGCCGACGATTTCGAGAGCGCGGTCGGCGCCATCGTCTCCAACGTCTCGGCCTCCGCCGTGCAGCTGGAATCGGCGGCCTCCACCCTGACCCGCACCGCCGAGACCACCCAGAGCCTGTCGAGCCAGGTCGCCGGCGTCTCCGAGCAGGCCTCCTCCAACATGCAGTCGGTCGCCACCGCGACCGAGGAGCTGTCCGCCTCGGTCGAGGAGATCGGCCGCCAGGTCCGCGATTCCAGCCGCATCGCCGAGGCCGCCGTGGTCCAGGCCAAGGAGACCGACGGGCGCATCGGAAAACTCTCGCATGCGGCCCAGCAGATCGGCGAAGTGGTCAAGCTGATCACGGCGATCGCCGAGCAGACCAACCTTCTGGCGCTCAATGCCACCATCGAGGCGGCGCGCGCCGGCGAGGCCGGACGCGGCTTTGCCGTGGTCGCCAGCGAGGTGAAGTCGCTGGCGAGCCAGACCGCGAAGGCGACCGACGAGATCTCCTCGCACATCGCGGGCATGCAGGGCGCTACCGCCGAATCGGTTGCCGCGATCAAGGAGATCGGGGCGACCATCGGCCAGATCTCGTCGATCTCGACGTCGATCGCCAGCGCGGTCGAGCAGCAGGGCGCGGCGACGCAGGAGATCGCGCGCAGCGTCCAGACCGTGGCGCAGGGCACCCAGACCGCGGCCACCGATATCGGCCAGGTCAACCGCGGCGCGGCCGAGACCGGCTCGGCCTCGGAGGAGGTGCTGCACTCGGCCAAGACGCTGTCGTCCGAAAGCACCCGCCTGCGCGCCGAGCTCGATCGCTTCATGGCCAATATCCGCGCGGCGTAAGCTGCGAAAGGAACGCGTAGGGTGGATGAGCGAAGCGTAATCCATCACCTCGAATCGCGCATCGAGCGTTGAGTGGTGGGTTACGGCTTCGCCTAACCCACCCTCCTGATCTCACTCCCTCCCGAATGCCCGCTTCAGCTCGACCTTTGCCTTCTCCAGACGCGAGCGCTGTGTCTTCGGCAAGGTCTTGCCGGCGCGGTTGATGTAGAAGGTCAGCATCGACAGCGCCGAACGATAGGCGCCGGTCTTGCGTCGTGAGCTGTGCTCGGCCGATTGCTTCAACGAGATCGCGATCTTCTTCGGGCTGGTCAGCTTGAACACGCCCTGCTTGAGGTCGAGCGCGTCGCTCTCTTTCGTCACACGTTGCGACCAGCGCTTCGGCGCCGCGCGTTTGGTGCTCTTGCGCGCAATCGTGCTGCGCCGCGTGCTCGTCTTCCGGCCGCCGGACTTGCGTGGGCCGCTGTTTCGAGAATGTGTCCTCTTTCTGACATGAGCCATGCGTCAACTCCCTGCGGCTGCTTCGGAAACGAGCGGACCCCGGAGCCGTTCCTGCGGGAACCCGACCTCGCCGCAGGCGTTGTCGCAGGGGCAGGCGGAATGCCGCACCCCGACGATCGGACCAACCCCGTTCACATCCTGACCGGGGCCGCAGCCATTGATCGAGCGCAACAGCCTGATGGAATTGCAGCAAAGCCCAGCGCTGAACTACGCACCGACGGTGTCGGCGGCCGTCACCGACCGCATCGTCGAGACCAGTATTCCGGCGCGGCTCGACGCGCTGCCCTGGAGCGGCTTTCACACCCGCGTCGTGCTCGCGCTCGGCATCACCTGGATCCTTGACGGGCTCGAGGTGACATTGGCCGGCGCGCTGTCCGGCGCACTGAAACAGAGTCCGTCGCTGCAATTCTCCAACCTCGATCTCGGCATCGCCAATTCGGCCTATCTCGCCGGCGCCGTGCTCGGCGCGCTCGGCTTCGGCTGGCTCACCGACCGCATCGGCCGCAAGAAGCTGTTCTTCATCACGCTGGCGCTCTACCTTTCGGCCACGGCCGCGACCGCTCTGTCATGGGACGTGGCGAGCTACGCATTGTTCCGGTTCCTCACCGGTGCCGGCATCGGCGGCGAATATACCGCGATCAACTCGACCATCCAGGAACTGGTGCCGGCGCGCTATCGCGGCTGGACCGATCTCGTCATCAACGGCAGTTTCTGGATCGGCGCCGCGATGGGCGCGGTGGCGGCCATCGTGCTGCTCGATCCCGCCGTGATCGCGCCCGATTTCGGCTGGCGGCTCGCTTATCTGATCGGTGCCGCCGTCGGTCTCGTCGTGCTGCTGATGCGCATGTGGATTCCGGAAAGTCCGCGCTGGCTGATGATCCATGGCCGTCCCGACCAGGCTCATGCGATCGTCGACGAGATCGAACGCTCGGTGATCGGGCACGATCAGGATATCAGCGAGGCGCGCTTCCCCAAGATCCGGCTGAAGATGCGCGATCACACGCCGATCCGCGAGGTCGTGCACACGCTGTTCTCAACGTATCGCCAGCGCGCGGTGGTCGGCCTCGTGCTGATGAGCGCGCAGGCGTTCTTCTACAATGCCATCTTCTTTACCTTCGCGCTGGTGCTGACCGATTTCTACGGCATCAGGGCCGATCACGTCGGCTGGTACCTGCTGCCCTTCGCCGCCGGCAATTTCCTCGGGCCCCTGCTGCTCGGCCGGCTGTTCGATACGCTGGGACGCCGCACCATGATCATGTTCACCTATGGCATGTCGGGCCTGCTGCTGGCGCTGTCGGGCTATCTGTTCTCCATCGGCGCGCTCAGTGCGCAGGGACAGACCGTCGCCTGGATGGTGATCTTCTTCTTTGCCTCGCCGGCCGCTAGCGCGGCCTATCTCACCGTCAGCGAGACCTTTCCGCTCGAAGTTCGCGCGCTGGCGATCGCGGTGTTCTACGCCGTCGGCACCGGCATCGGCGGCGTGATCGGGCCGGCGCTGTTCGGTGCGCTGATCGACACGGGATCACGCACCAGCGTGTTCGCCGGCTATCTGCTGGGGGCAGTCCTGATGCTCGCGGCCGCGATCGTGGCGTGGCGCTATGCCGTCTCGGCGGAGCGCAAATCGCTCGAACAAATCGCGCGGCCGCTCGCCTTTATGGAGTAGACTGATGAAATCGGAACTTGCAGAAATGGCGATGGACC
The DNA here is from genome assembly GCF_042019905.1 of Bradyrhizobium dasycarpum. Lineage (NCBI taxonomy): Bacteria > Pseudomonadati > Pseudomonadota > Alphaproteobacteria > Hyphomicrobiales > Nitrobacteraceae > Bradyrhizobium > Bradyrhizobium dasycarpum. Next base: position 4,398,542 of record NZ_CP169574.1, on the reverse strand, counting down.
AGCAGCCCACAATATTCGACGATGAGGCGCCCGAAACGGTGCCGGTGCCGCATGCGCTGGTGCCGCATCTCGACGAGACCGCAATTCTGCTCGACATCGACGGGACCCTGCTCGACCTGATGCCGACGCCGCGTGAGGTGTGGGTGCCGCCGGGTCTGTCGGAGACGCTGAACCGGTTGACCGAGCGCACGTCCGGTGCGCTGGCGCTGGTCAGCGGCCGCTCGCTCAACGACATCGACCTGATCTTCGCGCCCGAGGTGTTTCGTGCCGTCGCCGGCCACGGCGCCGAGATGCGGCTGTCGGTGGACAATGAGGCCGATGCCGTGCATGCGCCGCCGCTGGACAAGGAGCTGAAGCGGCGGCTCGCGGCCATCGCCAAGCTCAGCCCGGGCATTCTGCTCGAGGACAAGGGCTATTCGCTCGCTCTGCATTACCGCCTCGCGCCGCATGCGGAGAAGGCGATCTACGAAGCCGTCTCGGTGATCCGCGCCGATCTGCCCAACGCGCCAATCGAGGTGCTCCCCGGCAAGTTCGTGTGCGAGATCAAGCATTCCGGATTCACCAAGGCGACCGGCGTGCGCGAATTGATGAAGCGGGAGCCGTTCAAGGGACGGCGTCCGATCTTCATCGGCGACGACGTCACCGATGAAACCGTCTTCGCGATCATGCCCGACATGAACGGGCTTGCCTTCTCGGTCGGGCGCCGCGCCATGGGCGTGAACGGCCATTTCGACACGCCGAGCGACGTGCGTGCCTTCCTCGCGCACCTGCTCGATCCAAGGTGAAACCAAGGCAGCGCCCTGTCGCAGGTAGAATGAGAAGCGGATCGGCGTCGCTACGCGACGCAATACCTGTTACGCAACCCGATCGCACGAGGTATCGTCGCAACGAAAATTGTCGGGGTTCCGCAAGCGAAACCAGTTCCAACGCGCCCGCCCGATTTTGGTTTCAATTGGTTGAAACGATGATCAGGAACCATATTGATGAACGGCAGTTAAACGGGGTGGAATGAAACAGGAGGGGACGACCTGTGAACTTAGTCGTCGTTTCAAATCGCGTCGCCCGCGGCAAGCCTAACGAGCCCATGACGGGCGGCCTCGCGGCGGCGCTGCTGCCGGTTGTGGAACATTCGGGTGCGATCTGGGTGGGGTCTTCGGGCCGGGTACGGGACGGCCATCAGAAGGAACCGTTCGCCGAGATCGAAGCGCTCGGCGCAGGCGCCATCGCGACCCTGGATCTGCCGGCGGCGCATTACGGCGGCTATTACGAGGGCTTTGCCAATTCGGCGCTGTGGCCGGCGCTGCATTCGCGCAGCGACCTCATTCGCGTTTCGCGCGAAGATTATGTCAGCTATCGCGAGGTCAACGCCTTCATGGCGCGCGCGCTGATGCGCTTCCGAAAAACAAAAACCGCGTTCTGGGTGCAGGACTATCATTTCCTCGCGCTCGGCGCCGAGCTGCGCGACCTCGGCGTCGACGACCCGATCGGCTTCTTCCTGCATACGCCCTGGCCCGTCGCCGCGGTGATGCAAGGCGTTCCCAACCATCGCGAACTGATCACGGCGATGCTGGCCTACGATCTGCTCGGCTTCCAGACCGAGGAGGATCGCCAGAATTTCCTTGGCTATGTCGGCGGCGAGCTCGGCCTTGCCGTCGAGGACGGCGTTGCGGTCTCGCAGCATGGCCGCACGCGCTGTGAAGTGTTTCCGATCGGCATCGACGCTGAGAAGTTCGCGGCTTATGCCGCCAAGTCGGCCTCGCATCCGGACGTGTCGCGGCTGCGGCGCAGCCTCAACGGCGAGCGGCTCGCGATCGGCGTCGACCGCCTCGACTATTCGAAAGGCCTCGTCAACCGCATCAGCGCGTTCGACCGGCTCTGGACCGAGCAGCCGCAATTTGCGCGCAGCATCTCGCTGCTCCAGATCGCCAATCCCTCGCGCGGTGCGATCGAGGCCTACGGCAATCTCCAGAACGAGGTCGCGCGCCTCGTTACCGACGTCAACGGCCGCCACGGCGAGGTCGACTGGACGCCGATCCGCTATTTGAACAAGGGCTTCAGCCAGGCCGTGCTCGCGGGCCTCTACCGGACTGCGCAGGTCGGCGTGGTGACGCCGCTGCATGACGGCATGAACCTCGTCGCCAAGGAATATGTCGCAGCCCAGAACCCGGCCGATCCCGGCGTGCTGGTGCTGTCGAAGTTCGCCGGCGCAGCCAACGAGCTCGACACTGCCTTGCTCGTCAATCCGCACGACATCGACGGTATGGCGCGCGCGATCGCGGTCGCAGCCGCAATGCCGCTCACCGAGCGCAAGATGCGCTGGGACGCGATGATGAAGAAGCTGCGCGGCCACACCATCCAGCAATGGTCGGCGGACTTCGTTGCCGCGCTCGAGAAGTGCAGGACCGAAAAGGCCGCCGTTGCCCCGCTGGCCACGCAACCGCCGCAAGCGCTGCGCTGGCTGAAGTCGGCGATCTCAGGCGTGCGGTTGATTTAAGCTTGCGCGATTTCACCCTCTCTCCTTGTGGGAGAGGGTGGCTCGCCGCGCCAGCGGCGAGCCGGGTGAGGGGTATCTGTCCTCATGCACGATGCTGCGAGGGGAGAGATACCCCTCATCCGGCGCTTCGCGCCACCTTCTCCCACAAGGAGAGAAGGAAAAGCGCACCCTCAATGGCAATACGAGACCCCCTCCAGAATCGCGCACTGCCGCTTGTTCGGCGCGTTGGGATCGTCCATCGGCACCATGCCCTTGCCCTGGCCGACGAACACGCCGGTGCCGACATGCACCGAGCTCTTGTTGCCGATGATCACCGTGGGATGCGGCGCCGAGCTCGAGCGCGTCCCGTCCGGCCAGATGATGGCATTGCCCGACAACATCCCGCGCCGGCCGTCGTCGCAGCTGACGTCGACGCCCTGACGCGTGCAGACCTGGGCCGCGGCGGACGCCGCGAGGGTGGAGCCAAGGGCCGAAATCAGGCCAAGAGCGACAATGGTCTTGCGGATGGTCATGGCTCCCCCGGTCGTGCTCGGCATCCTCACCTGAATCGTCGCGGCAAACCCGTCATGGGTTCAGCCTAAAGGCCGATCAGAGCATCCGCGGCGCCGAATATTATCATGTAAATACAATGGCTTGCGGAAATTTCGTCGGTTTTCCTCGCGATCCCTTGCAAAATCGTCGGCGCCCCTTCAAGAGAGGGCGCTCCGGAGAGATGGCCGAGTGGCTTAAGGCGCACGCTTGGAAAGCGTGTGTGCGGGAAACCGTACCGTGGGTTCGAATCCCACTCTCTCCGCCACGCGATGTTGAAAATATTGGTCAATTCCGGATATGGCGGGGTTGACCCCCGGCTGAACCCCCGGCGCGGACTCGCGCGGTGGCTGTTTTGAAGAATCTCCCAGTTAACTAAGTAGAACAACGTTTGAGCTTGCTCTGCGCATCCATTGACTCTCGGTTCTTGCTTTGTTCTATTGGGCAAAATCCCAGGTTGGACCATGCCCACACTCGAATTCCTGCGCTCGGAGATCGAGCACAGCGCTCGCAGATTGGCCGGCAGCGTAAAGAAATCCTCCAGCTCCAACGTGCTATCTCCACCGCATCCGCCGAGGCGCTCCTGACTAGGATGCAGGCGAAGGTCGAAAGGCTATGCACCGACCGTGACCGCCTGGCAGGCGAGGAGAAGGCTAAGGGACCCACCTACGCGTCCGGTAAACCTCTGAAGGGCACACCAGCGCGCCGCAGGGCCTGATGGACAATCTCCGGCGCTTCCCGGCTCCTTGGGTCATGAAGGAGGACAGGGACGGCTTCCGCGTCTTCGACGCCAGCGGATCTTTCATTTGCGCCGTCCCGCACCGCGAGGACCTGCACCAGCGCAGCTACCAGTACGCCAACGACTTTCTCTCACGGGAGGAGGCGAGGCGAATTGCGAAGGCTATTTCGCGCCTTCCGGAGCTCTTGAAGCGGCCGCAGTATTGAAAGGTGTTCGCCACGAGGAACGCTTTATCACATCGCGTTCCCTGGCCGTTCGGCGGCCGTTCTCATTGACGTTGAAAATACAACCGAGAAAAGCTTTTGCGGTTGTATGTGAGTACGCTATCGGAACGCCGCTTCCTTTCCCAGGTTGGAAAGTCGTGAGTAAGGTAGGTAGACTGCCCGCCGTTGGCCCCCTCGACCGCGGGCTTTTTGTGAGTTGCGTTTATGGCGAAGCGTACCAAGGCACCGGCGAAAAAGCCGCGCGTCTCGTTGCCGGGGTTTATTGCTGCCCAGCTTGCTACCCTAAAGATGAAGGCACCTTCTGGGGCTCAATGGATTCATGAGGTCAAGTACGACGGCTATCGCATCCAGCTCCATATAGATGGCGACGACCGGAAGGTATTCACCCGCAACGGTCTCGACTGGACGCAGAAGTTCTCTGTCATTGCCGGCGCCTTCGACATTGAAGGGCAGGCCATCGTTGATGGTGAGGTGGTGGTCATCCATGAGAGCCGCACCAATTTCTCTGAGCTGCAGGCAGACTTGGGCAGAGGCGACCAAGACCGCTTGTTGTTCTTCGCCTTCGACCTCCTGTGGCTGGATGGTCAGGATCTGCGGAATCTCTCGCAGCTTGCCCGCAAGGAGCTGCTGAAGGACCTGATTGAAAGCAACAAGCTCAAGAAGCCCATCTTCTACAGCGAGCACCATGAAGGTGACGGGCAGGCGCTGTTCGAAGCCGCGAGCAAGCTCAACTATGAGGGCATCGTTTCCAAGCGCGTTGATGCTCCCTACCGTTCAGAGCGCGTCGAAGCCTGGCAGAAAATCAAAGTAGTCCAAAAAGGGAAATTCCCCGTGGTCGGGTTCATCAAGGATCCAACAGGGGTTGCCGCTCTCTACCTCGGCAAGAATGACGGGAAAGACCTGGTCTACATGGGCAAGGTCGGGACTGGCTGGAGCCGAACCACATCACGCAAAATCAGAGACGCCCTCGATACGGTCGTTAGCCCAAAGCAGAAGCTCACCAAGCCAATCAAGAAGCCGATGGCTACCTGGGTCGAGCCGAAGTTTTACGCCGATATCGAATACCGCGACATCACCTCCGAAGGCCTGCTCCGCGCCAGCTCGTTCAAGGGATTGTCTAGGAAATAACTCATTTGATGAGTTTTGGCCGGTGATGTCGCTCTGCTTCGAGTATGATCAGCAAGCACTTGGCGAGGTCCGGCACTATCCGGTGGCAGGACGATCAGAGCCCCCCGACGAGAAGCGGGGAGTTGCAGAAGTAGGCTCACGGACGCCACGCTGAAATAGCAGACTGGACAATGCGTAGGTCAAGCCGCATCCATTGAGCAGTCCAACCATAGTAAGATTGCAACTCTCGCGCGCGCTAGTTAGAAATCTCCATTTATATTATTCGATGGAGATGTGAAGTGCACGGGACATCGGAGTTGAGGAGGGCGGATTTAAGGCTGCGGCTGGACGACATCTACCGCATGACATCTTTCATCTACCATGATGCAAATTTAGGGCGAAGCCGCGAAGCGACCTTGCTCCATTTCGTTGAAGTCTGCGGAATGCTGACCCTCCTAGACCGGAAGAAGAAGCGGGATCGGGTAGACTTTCCAGGAGCACTCTGTAAGGCGCTCGGTTGGTACTTTCCTCTGCTGGCCAAAATGGGCGTGGAAAGTGTCGAGGGTTTGCTTTTTACGAAATATCCGCGGGTCTGCCCTTACTGCCGGAAATCCCCGCACGTCGAGAACCAATGTAAGTTGGTCCGGGGTACGGAAGGAGTTTTGTCGCATGAAGAAGTTCGCAAACTAACTGAGGAGAATTGGGAGACCCGACCGGCCAGTTTGAACGAATGGCAGCAGATGTTCGATGCGATCTATCCACGCTCTCTGAACACCGCGGGTGGGTTCAGCACTATAGCCCTCTTGGAAGAACTGGGTGAGTTGGCCGAGGCAGTTCGTGTTTTCGACCGATATCCTCATTACTTTTATGGAGAGGCCGCTGACGTCTTCTCCTATCTTATGGGGCTGGCTAACGAGTATGCACTCCAATGTTCGGAGCGGGGAGAAGCGTTCGATTACGAATTAGAGTTTCTGTCCCGATACCCGGGTCTTTGCATTGCCTGCGGAGCTCAAGTGTGCGTCTGTCCGACTGTGCCGCCGGCAACGGTCGGTCGTATGGCGAAGGAAATGCCAATTAGCGTTTCCCGGATTTTGGACGCAGATCAATTCGATGCTGCGGGCCGCAAGACTGCTGAAATCGTCCTGGAGAGTGTTGGTCGTGTGCCCACTCTAGCCAAGCACCTGCCTTATGACCGGGGAGACATGAACTCGGCGCTGACTCAGCTTGCGTTTCGATTAGCTCATGCATTGGAGGAGCATCACAAAGAGACCGCCGATAAATTGCTTGCGCTGGCAGTTGAGCTGGGTCGGGAGAAGCAGCTGAGCGGGACAGTCGCGCACCCTATCACGGCCCATGTTCTTGACGTACTTAAGGAAGCTTGGCTAAAGGCAGACCCGGCCGTTCAACGATCGCTCGAAAACGAACAGCCTGCTCTCGGTAAACTCACCCAAATTCTCGACACCAGAATTCTGGTTGTGACGGCCAATCCTCGGGGAGAGAATAATCAAGCTATCCGCCTAGATAAGGAAATCAGCACTATCCGGGAGAGGATTAGGCTTGGTACAGCGCGCGACCGAATTCACGTGGAGACCTTAACTGCAGCAACGGTCGATAGTCTGCGCGTAGAGCTTCTCTCAAACAGTTACGACGTCATTCATTTCGCTGGTCACGCCGACGCGGAAGGATTGGAATTGCTGGGTGAAGGTGGTGTTCACAATCTGGCGTTCGACGCTTTTGGAAAGATGCTCGCGGGACAAGAAGGACTGAAATGCGTCGTGATAAATGCGTGTAGCGCAATGCAAGGTATCAATACGGCTTTTGCGCCTCTCGTGATCGCGATGGTTGATGAAATCGATGATGACGAATCGTTAGTATTCGCCAAGGGATTCTATGATGCGATCGCCGCTGGCCAAAGCTTGTCTAAAGCCTACGAAAGCTCGGTTACAGCCCTCGAATCCGAAGGTTTCGACCCAAATCTTGTGGCGAAGATAGTTCGGTAGAAGGATAGCGAGGTGCAGGTGGTTATCGAGCCATCTATGCTGTGTACTCATTAGCAGCCGGCCGCCGGATGTTCGATCAACCGCCAACAGCGGCGCAAAGCGGGCATCTCTCGAGGTCGCTCAAAGGCCGCAGGTGGAGCGGCTGCCATAAACCAATGTTCCCGAACAAGCTGCGCTGCGCTCCAGGGGTGAGTGACGCGGTGCACTCAGCGCGATCTTCTGGATGTGACGTCCAAGGCATCATGTTGTGACCTAGATGCGTTTCAGGCGGAATACTCTCCCCCAAGACTCTAGATGAGTGAAGGCAAGGCAACATCGGCTAATGGCAGCCCATCAGCGAAGTTGCGCCTGTCTGGCGGAGGTCCACTCATAGCGTAACAACCGACCACATTTGCTCAACCTGAGTTCTTCGTGTGTTGACCCGAAGCCGACGTTTCACTGTCCTGAGTTAGCTTCCTCGATGAAACACAGCCACATCTCCAGGAGGGCGTCCGTTGATGTCGTTCGCGGGATTGGCTTCAGCTTGAGAGGCGCGACGCCGTCGAGAAAGGTGGCCACCGCGGCCCGGGCCCGCAGATCGATCTCGGAAAGAGTTGGTATGTCGCGGAGCTGAAGAATGGCTTCCAGATGGATGTTGCCGTGAAGCATCGCTACAAATTGGCGGGCGCCGGCCTCACAATCCGCAAGGCCGAGTTCTCCATTCTGTCTCGATCTTTCCAGAATTTTGGTCAAGACCGCAATGGCCCGCTTCGGACCATGTTGGACGTAGGCCCGAGTGGCAGCCGGGAAGCGATCCGCTTCAAGAATGGCCGTGTAGCAGACTTCCAGTAACGGCGGAGTCATCATCGTCTCAAGAAGATTGCGTCCAATGATGACAAGCAATTCCGGTAGCGGCAACGAGAGCTGATCGGCACCGACGCACAGTGCGTTCGACGAGTATTGGCTGACAACCTTGGTGAATTGATCTACTAGAAGTTCGTGCACGTCCACATGGCAGGTTGATTGTTCCCGAAGCAGTTGCCGATAAAGGCCGTGCGGCGTCCATACCGAGCTCGAGCGCCCAAGCAGGAACGCCGACAGAACCGCGCAGTTGGACCAACCACGAATTTGGCTCGCTGTGCCTGGTACCGCTTCACGTACCCGGAGGATATCGCCAGTCGCACCCCAGCGCAGAAATCGCACCGCATCGGCTGGGGGCAGGATCGTTACCATCATCCGCGTCCACCACGGCTCCACAAGGAGCCAGCTCCCCGTGCCCGTCGGACGCATCGCGAACACGTGTTTGTGTCTGGGGTGGACGAAGCGATGCCACCACTGCCGTGTAAGGCCGGGCACGAAACAAACGAGCCAATCGGCGGCATCGACGGTCACCAAAGATCCATTCTCGTCGATGTTTCTGACCAGGTCTGGCGGGACGTCGCCCAGGAGAGTCTCACTGGAAGGCCTATCCCTCAGGCGTCTCAGCCAAGACCACCTCGGCCAGCCAATGTCGTTACCCCCACTCATCGGATGATGTTCCTTGAGCTAGAGCAGCCATCAATGAAGCTTTCGATGCTAGCTGCCACGCGGTCAGCTGCTGCTCTCTCCTGCCGTGGTGCAGGGCTCAGCATGAGTGTTTGGTAAAGTGGCTCCCTCAGCATTCCCAGCAACTGCTCCGCGTACAGCTGAGCATCCGTTACCGAGAATATCCCACGTTCGCTCGCTGTTGAGAGAAACTTCCGCAGCTCGATGACGACTGCTAGCTGACCCGCGTCATGCACCCGCCGCTTGAGGGCAGGATTGCTTGCACCTTCGGTCATCAACATTCGAATGAATCCGACGAGGGTGGTCGAGTACTCCTTCCAGGCAACCCGTCCGAACTCGTTGAGGGTCTCGCGTGCGTCCTCTATGGTGCTTGGTCGCGCTCTCGTGACCAACGGTTGCGATATCAAGGTCGCCTTGTGTTCGGCGATCGCGACAATGAGATTGTCGCTACTTCGAAACGCCCGAAGGACCTCTGCCTTCGACAGTCCAGCCCGATCCAGAATTCCATCCAGATCGACGGGCGCGTCGCAGGCGCGAGCGAGAACTTGGCTGACCGAGAGGACTATGTCTTCATGTAGCTCGGATCTCTCTACGGTGTTGATTTCTCGAGGAGGCTTCATCGCGAGACTTGTGCAGAGCGCCCCAGTCTGGGATAGCGGAGCGGCGCGCCTCTTTGCATGCAGGGCGAAAGCGACCTTGATCGAGACCAGCACCGGCGCGGCGACGACGAACAGCAGCGCGATTGCAGCAAACGCGGTATCGAACGCAAGCACGGTGGACTGACCAGTGAGGGTCCGGCCGAGCAGACCCATCGCAGCCCGGCCGGCAGCCACACTGTCCAATCCTTTTGTCGCGAGAATGGCACTCATCGCCCCGAGCCGCTCTCCGACCGCAGGAGTACCGGCAGTTACACTGGCCCCAAGCACGGTCGCGTTGGCGGCGGCATTGTAGTCGATCATAGTCTGTAGCCCGGCAACTCCCAGCAGTCCGCCGAACTGGCGTCCAGCATTGAAGAGGCCAATGCCGGCTGTACGGTTTTGATCACTAAGCTCACTGAAGGCGATCAACGTGATCGATAGGAAGAGAAAGCCGAGTCCAAAGCCCCGCAAGAGCATGGCGGCCATCATGTCCCCGGGACCGCTTTCGCTGGTTGAGCCGGACAGCATCCACATCGCCGCCATGATCATCAGGATGCCAAAGGGCACGGTGCTGATTGGTGGCGCGCCGCAAGCATGCATGAGGAATGCGGCTACGAGTAGCGCGGCGACGAAAAACACTCCGCTTGGAAGCAATAGCTGTCCCGCATCGGTGGCCGTGAACGCCAGGACGGAGACGGCGAATGAGGGGATTAGAAAAGCGCTTCCGAACAGGGCCGCGCCAGCGACGAAACTGACAATGAAGGCAAAGGCGAAATCGCTCGACCGAAACAAGGTGAAGTCGAACAGACCTCGGCGTCTCGCCAGCGCCTGTTGACCAAGCAACGTCAGCAAAGCGGCTGCGCCGATCAGGGTGATCCAAACTATGCGCGGCTCTTCAAACCAGCGCCATCGGCTGCCTTGATTAAGAACATAGGTCAGGCAGAAGAATGTAACCGTCACTAGCGCGGATCCGGTCCAATCGAACGGAAGGCGAGTAGCGAGAAAGCGTTTCGGTGTGTCCCCGCTCAGCAGAAGTCCAACCGCGGCGAGGGTCACCGGAACGACGCTGAAGAAGATCCAGACCCAGGACTGGCTATCGATCAACCATCCGTGGAGCGCTGGCGCTATGGTCGCAGGAGCAACAACGGATCCCATTGCAAAAACCGCCTGCAGGATCGGTTGGCAGGAATGAGGGTAAACGAGAAAGATGACGGACTGGCCGGCGACAAGTAAGATTCCGCCGGAAAGGCCTTGGATAATGCGCAGTGCGATCAGTAGGTGCAATTGATATGTGACGGCGGCAATGCCGCAGGCCGCACCCATAATCAGCGTCGATGCAATGATCAGGGTGCGCGGATTGATGTGAGTCATGAGCCAGGCGGCCGCCATGAAGCCAACCAGTTTCGAAGCGGTATACCCGATGTCGAGCCACGCAAACTCATCCGGCGTTGCGTAAATATCGCCAATGATATCGTTACGTGCGAGAGAAAGCGCGGTGCTTGCAATCGCCTCTGTCAGCGCAGAGAGCACGATTCCCGCGACAAACAGGCTGCCTGCATGCTTGGTGCCGCCTGATCCGGCATAGGAAATCCCGGTCACGTGCCGCTCCCTCGATCGATTTCGACGCGCGCGGAGAGGCCAGGCACGACCCGGCCGGGCAACGGGTTCCTGACCAAGCGGATTTTCACCGGAACCCGTTGCACAACCCGGATGAAGTTGCCTGTTGCATTGTCGGTAGGCAGCAGGGTGAACGCAGATCCGCTGCCGGGCGCAAAGCTATCCACCACGCCATTGATCACCTGGTCTGGGTAGCCATCCACAGTGATCAGAGCATGCTGGCCAGGGCGTATGTGTTCGATCTGGCTTTCCTTGAAGTTCGCTACTACCCAGACGTTGTCCACCGGTACTATATCGAGCAGTGACGTTCCAGGTGCGACAAGCCGGCCGACGCGGACCTGACGGTTGCCGATAACGCCATTAATTGGCGCATGAACCACTGTGTGGTCGAGATCAATCTGGGCGAGATCGCGTGCGGCCTGTGCCTGCGCCACAGCAGCAACGGCAGCTCCGCGCTGACTTGCGAGAACAGCGATGCGCTGTCGCTGGGCTTCTACCGTCGCCGAAGTAGCCGCCACTCCAGCCTCGGCTCTCAATAGAGCCGCATCACTCTCATCGACTTGGGCTTGGCTGACGGCGCTGGTGCGGATCAACTCTCGACGGCGATCCGAAGCTTTGCGAGCAAGGTTCATCTCGGCCACGCTTGCAAGCTTTTGCGCTTCGGCTTGGCGGATCAGCGCGTGCTGCAGCTGCATCTCCGCATCGACATTGGCGAGGCGGGCCTGGGCCGCATCGACATTGGCATCCGCCTGCGCAAGCCGAGCGCGGTAGTCCCGGTCGTCGATGCGGAACAGAACGTCGCCTGCGCGAACGGTCTGATTATCCCGAACCTCCACGGCAGTGACGTAGCCCGCGATCTTGGGTGCAAGCGAAGTCAACTCACCACGAATGTAGGCGTTATCGGTGAACGTCTCGTTTGAACGAGCATATGCCCAGCCGCCGGCCACGAGGGCGACGGCGCCAAGGCACAGCCCAAGCCCTACAATCCTCTTGTTCCTCGGATTCATTCCGTTCGCTCCTCCGATATTTCATTGACGACCTTTCGCCGCTTGCACTTCCAAGCGAACCCGTGCGGTTTCACAGAACCACTACAAGTTCACCCGCTACCCCGAGGCCGATCGGAAAACGGATCGGCTTGGAGAAGGCTTGCGCGCGGTCGCTTTGTATTCACCACATTGAAATGACCCGACAATCGGCGAGCCGCGCTCTTGGGCTTGAGAGCGCGGCCCGTACCGGCTCAAAAGCCGCTCACGTCGGTGACGCGCTCAGGATCGGCGGAAGCTAAAGCCACGATACGTTCCGGCTTTGGCGGATAGATCCATACGGTGTTGATCTCCTGCTTAGTTTTCTTCGCGATATCGCCTGTCATCTTGACCTTGCGTTCCCAGCCGCTCGTGAACAGCGCGCCGGCCTCGCCAAGGTCCAAGCAGGTGACGTAACCCTCCTGGTGATACGGTTTGGGGCGAACGCCAAGGAGTTCGGCCGCGGCATTGTTGCCGGCGAAAGCACCCATGCGTGTGGCGTGCTGGCAAGACATCAGTGCATAGTTACCAGCGTCGTCGCAGGCGGCGCGAGCGGCATCGCCAGTTGCAAAGACTCCGTCGATTCCAGGTACGCGGAGATTGCGATCGACCAGCAACCGGCCGAGGCTGTCGCGTTCAGCAGAAATCTGCGCAGTGAGAGGCGCTGCGCGAATGCCGGCCGCCCAGATAACCGTCTCAGCTTCAATGTGCTCGCCATTCGAGAGCGTAACGCCGGATCCATCGAGCGAGGCAACGCCAGAGCCGAGCCGGGTCTCGATGCCTAGCTTACGAAGTGCCCGCTCGATAACCGGGCGGGAGCCTTCACCCATATCGGGCGCGATTGCAGGATTGCGATCCACGATGATGATGCGCGGCTTGGCATCCTTGCCCAGAATTTCGCGAAGCCGCGCCGGCATTTCGGTTGCGGCCTCAATGCCGGTAAAACCCCCGCCTGCTACCACAACGGTGTCGCGCCCGTTCGTTGCCGGTCGGTCGGCCAGACTGTGCAGATGCTTGTCGAGGGTGACCGCGTCTTCGAGTTGGTCCACCGAAAAGCCGTGCTCAGCAAGCCCCGGAATGTTTGGCCTGAACAGCCGGCTACCAGTTGCCACCACAAGCTGATCATAAGAGATCGACTTTCGCGTCCCTTCGGTGGTCGCGAGCTGCACCATGCGGGATTTGGTGTCGACTGTCTCGGCACTACCTTGCACGTAGACGACATCGATAGCCTTGAGGACGTCCAGCAGCGGCGCTGTCAGAGTTTCAGGCCTTTGTTCATAGAGTCGAGGGCGAATGACTAAGGTCGGCTCTGGTGCGACCAGCGCGATCTCGAGCTCCTCGGGCGATGCGCCCTGGATGTCGCGTAGGCGGGCGGCGGAAAGTGCAGCATACATGCCGGCGAAGCCAGCGCCGATGATGACGAGACGCATGATATGATCTCCTGTGGTTGGTTCTGAATACCGGGTCGTTGCCGCCGCTCATCATTGGCGGGCGAGCTTAGATCGAAAAGCGCGCGAAGATTTGGAGCGTCGACGCTTTCTAGGGTGGAAAGCAGTTCGACGACGAATTCGGTGTCGCACCTGCCGTGATTTTCGGCGAGCCGCGATGGAAAGCGAGCGGCACAGCGGTTCGCCCCGACCAATTCGTCTCGGAGGCGTGTTCGCCGTCATTCATAATGGAAAGAATTCCATGAGATCGTTCGACGGTCTGCACTGGCACTTCGATCTCTTCACCCGCTGCTGAAGTGAAGCGAATAGAAAGTGAAAGTCCGTACAGAACTGCGGAAGTGACTGCACTGCGCCGCCACGTCCTTCCTAATGGGGCTGGAGTCTTCCAGATCATTGTTGTCTCCCGCTGTCGTAAAGTGGGCATAGTGAAAAGCTACCCGCCCCAATCTGCGGGCGCGCCAGAGCGATTGCCGTACCTGTAGAGGAATTGCTGGTGCGTTGCCGGCCCGCCAGTCTCGGCGTTTAGCTACGGCACAGACTTCACGCCTTTTAGGCGCGCGGAGCGGTGCTCCGACCGTCAAGCCGCGATGTGTCGGAGAACGACGAGCCGAATCCTGCAAGAGCCGCGCGCAATTCGCTCTCAGCTTGCCCCGCCTGCTTAGAGCTTCGCGAGGTCCTCCTGAAAGCCGAAAATCGTTGCGAGCAGATTCTCTGCGCGATGCAACGTTGCCACGGACAGTTGCAGAGTTGGTAGCTGGGGAGAGGGGCGTTAGCGCACGCGCCGTCGCCAGTCGCTCGGCGTTTCGCCAGTTTGCTTTCTGAACGCCGCAGCGAAGGCGGTCTGAGAGGAATAGCCCAGGTCGGCTGCGATCGAGACAACTGCCTCGTCGGTGTCGCGCAGCATATTCATAGCCTGCTCGAGCCGGTGCTGGCGCAGCCAACCATGTGGCGAAAGCCCGGTGCTTTCCTTGAAAGCACGGCAGAAATGGAATCGTGACAGACCAGCATCCGAAGCCAGGGCAGCGAGCGAGACGTCCGCGTCGCTATCCGAGCGTAATCGCTCAAGTGCGCCTGCCAAGACTTTCGGAGAAAGCCCCCTATTGCCGGGTGGATCGTCGTTGGTGTGCCTGTATGTGCAGCCAAAATGCGGGTGGTCAGGAGTTCTATCAACTGATGTCTGAACAGCGTATCCAAGGTGTCATTGCTCTCCAGGACATCCGCCGCACTCAACAGCAGTCGGGATGTGATCGGGTCGGGATGCGCCGTTCGCTCCAGAAGATCGATCGGCTTGGCCGTTGCGGCTTCATCAGCGACGCGCTTGAGAACGGTGTGCGGAAGGTAGAGCTGGATGACATCAACAGGTCTTGGAATATCCCATCGTGAGGTTGATCCTTCTGGAATGATAATCAAAACGCCGCGTCGAAATGTTCCTCTCGCGACCGATCGGCCTGTTCGCCGCTCCATGCGCTGCATAGATCCATTGTAGGCCATGATGACATGGTGGCTCATAGGCTCAACGACGTCGTGCAATGGATCGTGTTTCCAATGTGCGATCGCGCTGCCGGAGGGATCCAAAGCCATGCTGACCGGTTTGGTGTGAAGCACGCGCGCCATCTCCACATCCGCAGATCGGCGCTCACCAATCGGCGAGCCGTGCTGTTTCGTTTCAAAAGCGTCTCGGTGATTTTGGCAGGAACCTTCGTGCAACATCTGCTGGCTCATGAAGCTGTCCCCGTGCCGAGAATTGCCGTTAGGAGCTAAGCCGGTGTTCTAGACGGTGCATAAGCCGAACTTCTTGCTCAAACTTCTGATGCTTTGTCTGATTCTGCTGCTAGGGGCGGAAGGGCGCCCACGCGCGACCAAATCGCGCAGGCCCTTAGGCATTCGCTGATTGCTGCTGCTAAAAAAAGCGGAAGTAGAAAGGGTTGTGAATAGTCAAACACACTGACTTTGTTGAGGCTCAGGGTTTGTCACGGAGGTGTGACTAGAGGTACGATAGTGCAGGAACTAGATCGTTCGCCGGCTGGTCCCAAAAAGTGGCCACCCAACGCGCGACTATAGCCAATCCATCTAGAATCTCGATCGTCCCATGACAGTTGCTGACGCCTTCGGCGCAAGGCTTGGAAAATTCCTGCACCTTAAGAATGCGCCACCATCATTGGTCACGCGTTCACTTCGCGGCGTTGAACTTGCCGTCACCGAAACGCGCGATGACAACCCCACACCAGGTCTGTCCGGTTCTCTGATGCCGGAGGATGCCTTTCTGGTCAGTCTGAAGCTTC
Organism: Bradyrhizobium dasycarpum; assembly: GCF_042019905.1. Lineage (NCBI taxonomy): Bacteria > Pseudomonadati > Pseudomonadota > Alphaproteobacteria > Hyphomicrobiales > Nitrobacteraceae > Bradyrhizobium > Bradyrhizobium dasycarpum. The sequence continues at coordinate 4,382,919 of NZ_CP169574.1, read as the reverse complement.
ACGATTATCCGGACTGCGAACTCTGGGAGCAGGGCAAGTGCATCATGAAGCGGGACGTCCGGGCGGGTGCGACCTATCTGTACGACTTGAAGCGCGATCCGCGCTATGTGATTGACAAGCCGTTTCATTCCTTGTTTTTCCATATCCCGCGCTCGGCGCTCGACAGCATCGCAAAACAGTTCGCCGTCCAGCGTGTTGGCGACCTTGCATGTGAGATCGGGGTCGGCCACGACGACCGAATCATCCATCACATTGGCTCCTTGTTCCTGGAGGCATTGCGGCGACCCTGCGAGACTAACCAGCTCTTCATCGATCACATGATGCTCGCGCTCACCGCGCACGTCGCCAAGACCTACGGTGGACTTCGACGCAATACCGAGCTGGCCCGTGGCGGGCTTGCGCCATGGCAGCTCAAGCGCGCTTGCGAAAGGCTGGCGGCCGACCTGGGCGGGACCCTCTCGTTGCAACAGATCGCAGCAGAACTCGATCTCTCGGTTAGCCACTTCTCGCGCGCTTTTCGTATTTCCACCGGCCTGCCGCCGCACCAGTGGCTGCTGCGCCAGCGCGTAAAAGCGGCCACGCAGTTGATGACGGTCCGCGACCTGCCTCTGTCAGAAATAGCGGTGTCGGCGGGATTTGCTGATCAGAGTCACTTTACGCGTGTGTTTACTTCCGTGATCGGCGTCAGCCCGGGAGTATGGCGTCGCGAAACGCAGGGCGCGTCGGAAAGCTATGAGAGAGCCAAAGCAGGGCTCGTTCGTTTAGGGACGCATTTTCTGTGAGAGTGTGTAGGTTGCGCGGCGGGCCGCAAATATCTCGTCGGGCGGGTAACCGATGCCTTCAGCCAGAGTGGCTGGATTGAACCCGGCATCGTCGCAGGCTTCGTTTGCTTCAACCCCTGTAATCACAATCGTTCCGAGCCGCACCGCCTCGCGGTGGTCCTCATCGGGCCACCGGACGGTTACATCCATGACAGGGTCGCCTTGCCGGTCCAGCAGCGCCATTACGCTGAACCTGACTTCCCGAGCCGAGATCCGGGATTCGAGCTCGTCGTTCAGCAGTTCGGCAGGCCTTAACCTGATCTTGCCTTTAGGCCCAATCGCCTGCTCGCCCACCGGATCGATCCTAAACTTGATGAATCTTGTCTCACCCTTGGCATTTGTTGCGGGAAAAGCGTGTACCCCCCAATAGGTTGTGGAGGCAAAGCTTTCGGCCGGTGGATGCGCGGCGATATAACTGGCCTGATTGAGAGTCTCGGGATTTGCGGCGGAGAATAAATTGATCTTCTCCACGTCCGGCTTACCGTCTGGTCGCGCAAAGTGCGCCTGGAGGTAGGCGAACATCTGATCAACGGTCCTCGCGAAATGAACGGGGGCGTTCTGCGTGAAGATTTCCGAGTGCTGGCCAGCGCTGCCGATCCGGAAGCTGAAGCCGCGCAGCATGGTGTTCTTCTTGTCGAAGCCTCTGTCCACCGAGAAACGCGCGAGCACGCGTGATGGCTTGGTAAAGCTGACCGATCTTGTGATTTCCCTGGCCTGATCTGATGGGACATAGGTGCCGCGAACACACCGACCGCTGGCGAAGCTCGCACGTCCCTTTCGCGAAAGATCAGCTGCCTTCTTCATGGCAGCGACGATGGATGCGGGGCTAGCAGCGCCGCTAAAAAGCTTGGGCAGGGCCGGACCTCGATACTTAACTTACGAGATAACTCTGGGTCAGAGCACCATGGGCGTCCTTTCCGAATCCCACATACCATGCAAGATCCTGCGAAAAGCCGGCGCGAATGCTTGCCTTTCATCGACCAGAGTGAAAGCGGTAGCTCGAGACGTTCTGAACCGCATTGTAGTTGCAGTGCTCTCTGCACCTGCCGACAGAACCTCCGAGGGGACTAGTCTCATTTCGTGTGCCGGAGGTCAGCGCGATCGCTGCATGGGGGTTGCGCAGCATGGTGCGGTACTGCGGATATGACACGCTCAGAACTGAAGTGACCCGGTGTTGCTGTTTGGCACGCCACTTTGGTCCCGGGCCACGCATGTAGTGCAATTCGGGCCGATAACTATCGCGTACATCCAACCATAAGTTCCGAAGAAGGCTTGCGATGTCAGCCAAGGTTTCGGTCCCTCTCCGGACAAAATCTGAGGTTGTGAACGAGCGTGCCAAAGCTCGTCCGATTGCCCAGGGATTGAAAATCTTCCAGTTCATCTTTCTTCTCCAGCCGGTTTAGGTGTTCGAACTGCGAGAGGGTGCGAGCGCGACACCGCTGCCAGCGAGTCCCGTGAGCACCTGCAAAGACAATGAGTTGAGCTAGGGCGTGAACTCGCCAACACCATGAGGACGCGCCCTAGTTCGGTCTTTAAGGGTCAGTAGTCCCAAATGATCGGTACCCAACGAAAGACGTCGCCCGTGACCGCTACCCTGCCTACTGAAGGAAACGGCAGGTGAGTGGCAACAAGCAGCTCACCGCTTGCCGCTAGCTCGCGTAGAAGAAGGACCCGAACGCGAGCAGCTTCCTCGGGGTCATGCTCGAAGCCGTTGTGCCACTCGGGTTGATCGAACCCGACCGTGAACACGGCGTCACCGGCGAACGTCAACCGGTCGGCGCCCGAGGCTAGGCGAACCACACTGTGGCCGGGTGTGTGGCCGCCCGTGCGACAGGCGACCACCCCTGGCGCCACCTCCTGCTTCTCATCGAATGGCCGCAGCTGACTGCGGTATTCGCTCAAGAAGCGGTTGGCCGTTGCACGAAGCGCATCTGGAAAGCCGTCCGGCATCGACGTTTGGGAGAAGTCGGGTGTCGCCCAAAACTCGATCTCAGCGGCCGCCACGTGAACCCGCAAGTCTGGACGGAGTCGGTCCTTCACCCCATCGACGAGCAGCCCGCCAATGTGGTCCATGTGCATGTGGGTCAGCACCACATCGGTCACGGAAGCCAGATCAATCCCGGCGGCCTCCAGCCGCTGGGCCGTCCGCCCGGCCCGCGGCAAGTTCGGGTTCACCCCTAGCCCAGCATCGACCAGTATGGTCTGTCCGCCGCTGCGCACCACGACCACGTTCAGCGGCCAATCGATCATTTCCGGCGGCAGGAACATGTTCTCCAGCCAAGCCGCCCTGACCGTGGGGTCGGTATCGTGTGCCAACATCTTCGTTGGCAGCGAAAGCATGCCGTCGCTGACCACCAGCACGTCGATGTCGCCGACCTTCAGCGCGTACCGCGAGGGAACCAGCTCGTCGAGTTCTGGTCCCTCTGCATGCTGCGTGTCGTCCAAATTCATGGTTGTCTGAGGAGTTCGGATCATCTCATTCATGTTGAAAGCTCCTTGTTCAGCTCAGTGTTAGCGCTTCGTCCTAGGGAGTCGCGCCGTTCAGATCGCAGCACTATGCTGCGGCGGCGTTCGGCGACTGGTGACAGACGCTCATCGCTGGGTGTGCCACCCCTGACAGCTATCGGATCTGGCGTGCGATTGCCCCAGAGCTTTTGCTGTCGCTAGAGAGCGATTGCTGGCATCGCATCCCCTTCGTCCAAGGGTGCTGCGGTGTTAGGAGGTGGAGCCGTTGTCCTCGTCTGAAGGCGCCCTGGCGCCAGATGTGGCCGGGGCAAGCCTGCAACTGAAACCAGCGGACAAGACCTTGCCGTCGTCTGGCCTCGCAAACGAGCGGCTTGGACTCAGCTGTCTATTCTGCGCTTGAGCCAGCTCAGCTGGTCCTTGCCTGCGTTATGGGCGTCAGTGACACACGCGAAGACGAGAGCGATTGACCCGCTCCAGGTCAATGCGACGAATTCCAATTGAGCAAAAGGCGGCCAAGCGGCCCGATTCTCGGCGTACCCAAACGGTAAAAAGGCACCGACCTGCGCGGCGACAAAGGGTGACCGGAAAGAAGCCGGTTGCCACGGCCGAAGACCCTGGACCAGGCTGCTGACTGCAAGGATCGCCATTTAGGCGGATGCCCATCCTGCGCCCACCACCTACAGCTGGTTTCTACTTACCGCTGCGGCAAACCGGAGAAGGTTCGCTCCGGGTTCCTCTCCCTCCGCCACGCATAATTGATAGTGTTGACCAATTTTGGCTATGGCGGGTTTGACCCCCGGCTCCACCCCCGGCGTGGAATTGCGCGGTGGTTCTTTTTGAAGCTTTCTCAGCTAACTAACGAGAACATCGATGCGCTCGCTCATCGCTCGGCTTGATCTTTTTGTTCTTGCTTTGTTCTACAAAGCAAAAATCCAGGTTAGACCATACCCTCACTCGAATTTCTCCGCTCGGATCGGGAGGGCTGATCAGGGATGAGCGGATAGTGCATTGGGGCTATCTCGGAATTTCCTGATGATACCGCGCCGCTCGCGATCCCTGAATTGTCAGATGTTCGGGAGCAAATTGGAAATCAGTGCCACAAGCTCGACCTGCCGCTTGATGCCGGTCTTGGCAAAAATCGATTTGACTTGTTTCCGAACGGTCTCCGTCGAGACCTTAATTTTGGCAGCAGCCGCCTGCAAGTCTTCGCCCGACTGCAACATCAACGCCAGCCTCGCCTCCGCGGGCGTCAGTCCGAAACTTTGCTGTAGTGTTTTGCTGGTCGGGCGCAACCTCTCGTCCGGGTCGACCAACACCGCAATCGCGTGATAGGCAGACAGGGGCGTGTCCGCCAGTTGGAAGCTGCGCATGAGATAGACCAGGACCGGGCTGCGTCCGCCCCGCGGAAACGATATCGGGGATACCCCAGCCCGATCACCAGACCACAGCAAACGCTTGATCGATCGGTCAAAACGGCCGGTAGCTTCACGATCCGAACTGGATAGCCTCCGCTTTTCAATCTTGACGTCGTCGTCCAACAGCGTTTCGGCAGCCTCGTTCGCCCTAACTACTTCGCCCGTCCGGTCGAGCAGAAGCGCTGCCTTACCTGCAACGTCAAATGCGGAAAGCGCTGCGGCGCCGCGCGCCACTCCCAGGATGCTGGCAATCTGCGCCGTACTGTCGAGCTGGACTGACAACGGCATCAAGGACTGCAATTCCGCTTGTTCAAAATGTCCCTGTTGATGCGACCTATGAAACGTCAACCCCCAGACTTCGTCTCCGCTACCTGCGCGCACCGCGGCGCAGCTTCTGAAGCAAGTATTTCCGAAGATCACGCTCTCTGCGCTACCCCTAGAGCCAATTCGCCCGGCGGACCCTAAAAGGTTTTTCTATCAGGCACTTTCTCAAGCTGGCATTCCGTAGCGGTGGCAAAGCAATGTCTGACTTTGGCCCATTGCTGCCCAGCGGAATGCTCGTTGGGGCGTCGGCTGTCAGGTGTGGAGCGGAAACTGATTGCAGCGGTCTGGACCGCCGATTTTGACCCGTTGCGGACCTTGCTGTTCATCGAAAATTGAGCATCGGTCGAGCCCACGGTTGACGTTGCGCTCCGCATGCACCCGAAAAATTTCGTACCCAAAGCCGAGAATGGTCGAGGCCGGAGTAGCCGCATGAGCACGCTCCGGAAGAGCGCCGTCTTACCGTACTCGTCGCGACGAGTTCGATATCAACCGCGCGGGCGAAGAAGCGATCAAACGAGCCCCGGACGGAAGATACCTCGTTGACTTGAACGGCGTGTACCGTTGCGCTGCCGGATGAGGATCCGAAGAACCAGCAGACTGGTTTTTGCGTAATCAATCCCGCCAGGCCGCAGCCCGCTTCATTTCTATCTCAACGACCTTCTACATGACCCGAAACGTTTGGCAGCCAGATTGCGCTCGTTGGAATGGAGTTGTGAGCGTGGGCTCGCCGAGCCACCCTCCGTGCGAGATCATTGGCATTCCCGTAGCGAGAGGAGTGAACCGGGCCGGTCTCCTTGTCGGCGTGGATAAGAACTGCGAGGCATGGCAGGCCGGCTGGTCCCGCCTTCGGGACGCTGCTGTCAACTTGGCGCCCGACCAGTATGGCTGGACACGGCAGGAGTTCTCGAAGAGCACCGGGGAAACGATGTTCATCAGGTTCCTGGATGAAGGCGACAGACGAATAAGCCGGTACTATGCAGTTCGCTGCGGTTTCGACGGAGGATGTTCCACGCGGGCGTGTCGGGACGGGCTTACCGCTTGGATAGCGTTCTGTTCCTCGGATAAGCCGCGGGGCGAGGACTACTCCGTGAGGGAGTTCGACGAACAGATCGCAAGCGGGAAGAGCGTTCTTGAGCGTTTGCTCGTGGACAGGCCCCTCGATCTCTCGCACCGATAGCGGTCAAGCGACTGAGGTCTGCTTCTGCCCTATGCGGCAGTTGAAAGATGTCTTCTATTCCGCCGCTGTCGGGAGACAAGCGGCCATCTGGGGCCTGGGTCGAGAATGACGCGATTGAGCCAACGGTGACATTCAAGCCGACCAGAACATCCACCTAGAGCATTATTCTGAGCCGACCCAGTCGGCGGTTCGCCCGCGAAGCAGTCATTGGCGTCGGCTATGCGGCTACATTCGTTGGAGTAAGGCTATCCGCGTTGTCCAAACCAAAAACGCACCCACAATCAGTCCCGACAATTCTTGACGACTGGACCTGATTTTTACCGGCGCTCTTTGCGTGGTAAAGCGCTTTGTCCGCTCGCTCGTTTATCGAAGCAAATGTGTCAGCAGCGTTCTCAAGGCAGGCAAGGCCGACACTTGCAGAAATCTGGACCTGAATCGTGCCGATTGTGTAGGGGGCTTCAGGGCTCTCACCAAATTCTTGCCCAGCTCTCCTGCTTTGTCGAGGTCGATTTCAGGGGCAAACAAGACAGCGAATTCGTCACCGCCGAGCCGAGCGGGGAGATGCTTGGCTCCGAGCGTTTTCCTGATGCGGTCGGCTACCCCTTTAGGAGCTCGTCGCCGGCTCCGTGTCCATATGTGTCGTTGACTGCTTTGAAACCATCCAGATCAATGAATGCGACAACGTAATTGGATTGGGTAGAATAACTCTTTTCTAGAGCATTTTGAGCCCGCTCTTCGAACCCGGCCCTATTTGTCAGGCTGGTCAAGTGGTCCGTTCGTGCCACCATAGAAAGCCGGTACTCAGCCAGCACCTGAGCTTTCATCCGCTCGTGGACAACGTAGATTGTCCTGGCGATGATCATCAAGAAATACGTCAGAATCACGCCGAGAAAGAAGGTCTCGGGGGTCCCAGCAGCTATCGCTGTGGCGATGAGTGGGCCGAACAACAAGGATGAATGAACTATCGTGGCCCTCGGAAACGCACCGGCTCCACGGCTTACAAAACCAATCACAGCCGTAGCAGCTCCAATCGCTGCAATCTCTATAGATACCGCATCTTCTAAATAAGCAGCTCGAATTACTAGAGCGGCCAGAAGTGAGGACAATAGGCACCCAATACCAACGATGATCGCCCAGCAGGTCGTCAAACTGGGCCTTCCGTTGCGGCTGTTGAGGCGTGCCAAAGTCAAAGCGATGAACATTCTACTAACTGAAAGAACCGTCATCAAAGCTGCTAGAGAAACGAGCCAAATGTCGTGCGTTCGCGACCAGAGGACCGCGGCGGCGAAGCCGAAGCCAACTCCATACAGCCCGAACGCAGAGGGTTCTGCCAATATCTGTTCTTGCAGCTTTGCTATTGCGCCCTCGGGCAATCCGCTTTTCCGGGCAACCAATTTGTTGAGCATCGCGTCCTCTAAGAAGTCGTGCCAAAGTGTCGCGCTAACAGATTGAGTTTCGGTGGAGTTCGACGGTTAAGAACTCGTTGCGAACTGTTCGATTTTTGGAGCATTGCGGAATCTAACAGATGGCCGCTCATGGCCCCGGAGCCGTCCGTGAGGGACAGCGCAGAGCGCGTCTGCTCTGCCCCGAAGTCAGACGTCGACTTGTTCTGCTATCGCGCGTCGTCGACCTCGAAGTCGAGATACCGAACGGTGCTCTCAAACTTCGTATGTCCCAGAAGGAGCTGTACGGCTCGAAGCTTCAAGGTCGCCTTGGTCCGGCGTTCCGAAAAGTGCGGGTCCAGTCCGATGTCGGTGAGCCAACGGGATAAGAGGCGGGCATAATGGCAGGTCGTCACATGACCACTCGGCCGCCGGCCAGTGAACAGGTATCCGACCGCCTCTCGCTTGTCTGCTCCTCCGTGGAAGCGCCGTGAGCTACGGTCTCCGTACAGCCGTTGCGCCGAATGATTAGGTTCAAACTCTTGGGACCCCGGGCAGCGATTCGCCAAATCGCTCATGAATTCTTCAATCAGTACAATAATGTAGGACCAATAACTTCGCTCAATCCAAGCCCCGCACTCTTTTTTCTGGAGCGACAGGCTAAGACGAATGAGCATAACCGCCTGAAACAACAGCATTTCTTGAAAAGCGATGAGATTTGCTTGCCAAGATTTGACAGAGGCGGCATCCATTAGGAGTCAAGCGTCCAGCGGGTTCTCGTTTTTTGACAGGAGAACCATGCCGTGACGAATGATCCTCGTTTCGAAGTTCAAGCATTTGGTACTCGCATACAGGGTGAAGGCGTTGCGGGAATCGTCGGAGCAATTGTGGCGATTTCCTTGATCTTCTTATTGTATCCATTGGTTGCCTCTTGGCTTGCCGTGGCCATGTTTTACTGAGTTGTCGCCAATGTCTCGAACCATCGCTGACTTAATCAGAGCATACAAAGCCGACGAAAATTCCGGTCATCACAAGCTAAGTTTCAATGTACGCGTTGACCGTGAGCGCTATTTGTCGCGCATAGAAGAGGAGTTCGGGGAACGGCTCCTATCCTCGATCAACGGGCGAACGATAGGAATTTGGTACCGGAAGTGGACGGATGGGCGAAAATTTGCAGTCGGCAACGCGTTCATCGGCCAACTAAGAGCGATCGTCAGGCATGGCCTCCTTACGGCGGAAGACGATGATTGCTACCGCCTGCTTTTCGCGCTCGATAACGTTAGCACTCGCAGCACCAAGCCGCGCAATAGGTTACTGACGGAAGAGCACGTCACCGCAGTACGGGCGAAGGCGAGAGAAATTGGCTACTTCTCCATAGCCCTAGCTCAAGCTTTCCAATACGAACTCATGTTGCCTCAGCGAGAGGTCATCGGAGAATGGTTGCCGCGCTCAGAAGCTAGAAACGGAATTCCTACCAAGCTCAACGACAAGGTTTGGGTTGGCGGACTCTGTTGGGAGCAGATCGACGCCGATTATATTCTCATACATCGCGGGTCGACATGCGATAAGCCGATTGATCTGAAAAAGGCGCCGATGGTGCACGAAGAACTTGATCGTCTGATCAAGTTTCTTAGTTTCCAAAATCATGGCAAAAAGCCAGACTCTGGGCCGATTGTCGTTTGCGAATCTACTGCGCTCCCTTGGGTTGGATTTCAGTTTAGGCATACATGGCGCAAATTGGCCGACCTCGCCGGTGTTCCTCGCGAATACAAAAACCGCGATAGCCATGGCGGCATAAAGAAGGTTTTGATCGCAGGGCGCCGCTACAACGACCTGGTGCGCAGACGGCCCGGCCAGCGTTAGCTTCGCCGACGAAATCGTGGGATTGACCATCGTAACTTATCTCGTCGTCCGTGGGTGACAGTCGCGCGTCTCTCAAACCGCAGTTTGGTTACAGACTTGCCGGGTCTCACGACCGGCGAGCGCTGGCAGTGCAGCACGGCTTTCGATGAGCCGGGGAGGATTGCGGCCGCCGCCGCAGCGACTGGTATCGTCTCCGACGATTGGGCTCGACGATCGCGGGCGGGCGAGGCATAGCGTCCGTATACGACTTCGCGATGCGCCCGGTGGTCCGAGCCTTGCGATAGCACGCAACAATTGCAGCTCCGATCTCACCTGCTACTGGTGTTCGTCGGCTTCTAAATGCGCTAGCGAAACGCGCGACGGCGGTAGATCGATCGACCCCATCACTCGCCCCCGCGAGCAATGGTATGTCGGTGGCGCTATTGTTGTCGATCACTAGAGGAGCCGAGCTATAGCGGAGCGGCATTTGACCACTCCGCCAGCGGGCCTCAACTCCACGCCATGTTGGCTCAATCCAGATTGCGGGCGTCACGTGGACAAGTCGAAAGCCCAGGGGACCGCCTTGTACAAATGCCAAACGAGCACCGTTAAGCTCGTGAGCTCGCTTCGGATTCATTAGATTCCGGTTGTGGCAACCTGTGCACCCGAAACTTCCGAACTCCCAAAGGGATCGTCGCGTCTCTCAGTTGCGGTAGCTGAGGGCCGCCGGAGAAGGACGATGATGACCCGAGGATACTTCAACATGCGCCATCGATTCGTTGAATTACTTCGTCGACCCAGGCGCGGGCAGCAAGGCAGTCGCCAATTTCTCCGGTCACGAATTCCTGACCTCGAGATGCGACCCGCCAGCTCGCCGTCAACTTGCCATTGTGCCGGATTCGAATGGTAGGACAAAGTCGTTTCGCGGAGCCATGGTGGAATGTGCCAAGAAGAAACTGTCCCAGGTTTCGAAAGTCTCAGTTCGTGTTCTGCGGTGCGAGCCAGGTTTCCATCCCCGAAATAGAGTGTGTTATTGCCGTTCCACTCCCCCACGGTGTGTGGATGAATGTGTTGAAGGCCTTCAAGGCAAGCTAACGGTTCCCGCGGCTTGGGCCCCAAGGCGTGCTTTTCGGTAACCTTCAGGTAGCCAAATATTCGGTGATGCCTGTCGCGGCCATCCTCGTCGGAGAACAGGCCAAAGAACAGGAATATGTCGCCAACGCCAAAATTGTGGTTCTCCAGGTGCGACTGAGCAGCAGCGACTTGACCGAATGCGCAACACCTGTCCTGAAACATTGGGTCGCGGTGGCAAAGATGCGAGGCAGATATTCTACCCCCGTCACACGCTCTACTATGTCACCAAGTCCGACCTCGGCGTAGCTCGTAACGGACCGATGGCGAGTCGGGATCGGCAGGCTTATCGGTCGCCCGTCAATAATGGGAGAAGCGGCGCCCCCGGCACTGCTGTCAAAGCCTTTGCGACTAAAGCTGATCTTCATTGCGCCGCCAATGATTCCGCTCGCATCAAAAGAGCGTCGTTTTACGGTTAGGCAGCCTCGTCCGGCTGATAGCCAGCAGCAGGCTCATCGACTTGAAGCACTTTTACCCGTGATGCGAAGACTCGATGAAGTTCGTTCAATTTTGTCGACAGCCAAGTGTGCTGGGATGGCCAAGCAGTTGCATCGGCTGGGTCGACGTCATCTCTATAGCATGCGATGCGTGAGTCTTGGCCATCGGGCAGCTCTTCCCACGACAGCGCGTAGCCCAAAGCGCGTTCGATGTCTGCGCGCTGTGTTTCGAGAAGATAGTAGAAGCGTTTGGCTCTTTCTCCATGCAGGTAGAGCTCGGCTCGAATTTGGCGTTTGCTCTTTGCAACGGCGGCCGTGAGATAAAAGCCAAATCGTCCGATCGGGTATGACATCCAAGACTGAGGCTGGGGCTTCTTGTTACCTGAAACCGGGCCGTTCTCGGCAGTTAGCGCAGTGTTCAATCCAGCCCAATAGTCACGCTGCATGATTCTTGTGTCTGAGAGGTCCGTCTCGTCTAGGGCTCGTGCAGCTCTTGCGACAGATTGAGACCAATCATTCGGCTTCGATATGATATTGAACTTAGGGGCAGGTGAGGAGCCCCCAATACGCCACAGCTCGACCTCAATGCCAAAGAAGCGAAAGCTCCTATCCGTTATTTTGTTTAGCCAGTCCAATGTCGCTCTGTGTTCTTCAGTGAACCGGGCTGCGATCCAAACGATAGTCACTGCGCCCAACCCAGAGGCGTAAGTGAGTACCTGACCTAAGTGCGTGTGATCGGTTCGCTCTAATTGATTTTCGATAAGGACCCACGTGTTTGTCTGAAGGTCTTTGCACAAGATATCGGCCCGAAAGGGCCCGACTGCCTTCTCCTGCGCTTCGACTTCGAGCTCTAGCCCTAGCGTGTCGCCAAGAAGGGCGATATTTTGCTCCAGAGCTAGCCAGGGTGTGAAGGAGCTGGCTTCATGAGACCAGACGTCTTTGAGATCGATTTGCTCAAGGCGCGATAACGGTTGGCTGATCATTTTGTTTGCCCGGTGCTCTGTGGGGGCATCGTAGGCATCAACGTTTCCAGATATGATTAAGCCAGAGTGGTGAATTTTAACGGGAGCGCCGCAAGGACACCTATACGATTTTCAAGCCGCTGCAGTCGTCCGGGGGGCCTCGGGAAGCTCGCTGCTTGAGCGACAGTCCCAAGCGTCGGGAGATTTGGCCTGCGGTGAGCACCGACCCCGAGGCATACGGCAGGCTAACGCTCGCCCATTCGAAGCCGTATGCCCGCGGGGGCGGCACCTTTTCGGCCCCACCGGCCGACCGCCAATTAGCCGGGATACCGACGGACAAGGCGGTTTGTCGGAACCCTGAACCCGGGCTTGCGCGGCCGGGCGGCCTGGTAGCCCTTTTGCCCCCGCCCCGTGCGGCCACACGGGCGTTTGGGGCCCCCGCAGGTACCCCATACTACCCCTGCACCCAATTCAGGCTATTTTGCCCTGTCCGGGCGCGGCGGGCGGTGCGCGACCCGACCCCCATTTTTGAGGCTCGGGCGGTTCACTTAAGTAGTACGGGCGGGCGGGCGCAACTCTTTTGAACTTGAGAGCAAAGGTTGGTACTCTCTCGATCGATGGGGGTGATAAGCAATTTCGATTTCTTGGCGAATCAAGATGAGCGCCTAGCGAGGCTCGGCGCCTTAGCCGAGCGCTATTTTATTGACGACGCTCCCTCGGCACTCATCAAGCTGCGCCAACTCGCCGAATTCCTGACAAAGGAGGTGGCCGCTCGCCACGGCCTCCTGCCTTCCAGTAACATCACCTTCGACGAGGTGCTGCGCACATTGAGACTGCGCGCCATCCTTCCGCGTGAAATTGCCGACCTTCTGTCCAACCTGAAACGGCTCGGCAACGAAGCCGTTCATGAGGACATCGGCACAGCCGCCAACGCGCTGTTTGCACTGAAGCTCGCCCGCAGCGCCGCGGTCTGGTTCCACCAGAGCTATGGGGGCAAGCCGAACTTTAAGGCCGGGCCGTTCGTTCCACCGCGACCGCCGCTTGATGCCACGGTCGCACTAGCCGCCGAGTTGGAGGCGCTGCGCAAGCAAGTCCGCGCCAGCTCGGACGAGGCGGCAAAAGCGTTGCTCGCCGCCGGTGACGCCGAAGAGGCGCGGCTCAAGGCTTTGTCGGAGGTCGAGGCACACAGGCAGGACAAGGAATTCTGGGAAACCTACGCCGCTGAAACCGAAGCCGGCCTGCGCAAGACTGAGGCCGCATTGAAGGCCGCACAGGCTGCGGCGGAAGCCGCACCACCACAGCAGCTCGATCTGCTAGCGCAGCTCGCCAACCGGCAGGCGCAACAGGTCGAGCTGGACGAGGCTACCACACGCCTCCTGATTGACGAGCAACTCCGCATAGCCGGCTGGACCGTCGACACACCGACGCTCCGATATGCGGCCGGGACGCGCCCGCAATCGGGTCAGAAGATCGCCATTGCCGAATGGCCGACCGAAAGCGGCCCGGTCGACTACGCTCTGTTCATTGACGGCCGCTGCGTTGGCGTCATCGAAGCCAAGCGGGGGATCTCCGATGTCCCGGGTCGACTGGGGCAGGCCAAACGCTATGCCTGCGACATCCGCTTAACTGCCGACGAGACCATTCTAGGTAGCCCATGGCTCCAGGGGCTCGACCGTTTCTCCGTCCCGTTCCTGTTCGTCACCAACGGCCGGCCGTACGTAAAGCAGTTCGAGATCAAGTCCGGCATCTGGTTCTGGGATGCGCGCCCGACGGGAGGCAATCCGCGCGCTCTGCCGGAATGGTTCTCACCGCAGGACCTTACCGAGCGTCTGGAGCAGACCGAGGATTTCGACGCGCTGGCCGAGCGCGAGCTTGGCGTTACGGGCTTACGGCCGTATCAGACCGAAGCCATCACGGCGGTCGAGACCGCGATTGCCGCCGGCCAGAAGAATATCTTGCTGGCGATGGCGACCGGCACCGGGAAGACCCGGCTTGCTATCGCGCTGATGTACGAGCTGCTGCGCCGCAAGCGTTTCCGGCGCATTTTGTTTCTGGTCGATCGCAACGCCCTCGGGCGCCAGACCCTGGACGCCATGAGCACGACCGACACGGCTGGCTTTTTTGAAATTCGATCAAGTTTTTCCGGTCGCCGATCTCGCCAAGAAGTTCCCGGAGGCGACCGATCGGGTGCAGGTTGCGACCGTGCAGGCGATGATCCGCCGTGTGTTTGAGAATCCGGACGCTGTCAGACCAACGCCCGGCACCTACGACCTCATCATCGTCGACGAAGCGCATCGCGGCTATACCCTGGATGCCGAGCTGCGCGAAGACGATCTCGGCTTCCGCAACCTCGATGACTATCTCTCAGCCTATCGCCGGGTGCTCGACTATTTCGATTCGACGAGAATCGCGCTAACCGCGACGCCAGCGCTGCACACACGCGAGATCTTTGGCCCTGCTGTGTTTCATTACGGCTACCGGCAGGCCGTGATCGACGGCTACCTGATCGACCACCGGCCGCCGCGGCGCGTTACCACTGCGCTGAGCCAGACCGGCATCAGCTTCGAAGCCGGCGAAGACGTCAACATCATCGATCCCCGCACCGGCCAGATCGACCTATTCAATCTTGATGATCAGGTCGATTTCGAAGTCGCCGAATTTAACAAGAAGGTGCTGACCACGGCCTTCAACCGCGCCGTCGCAGATGCGATCGCGCGCGAATGCCCGCCCAGCGAACGCGGCAAGACGCTGGTCTTCGCCAGTCGGGACGACCATGCCGACACGCTGGTGAACACGCTGCGCGACGCGCTGACCGAGGAATACGGCCCACAGCCGCACGACATCGTCGAGAAGATCACGGGCTCTGTGGACAAGCCGCTGGACCGGATCAAGGCATTCAAGAACGACCCGCGGCCAAAATATGTCGTCACGGTCGATCTGCTGACGACCGGCGTGGACGTTCCCGCGATCACGAATCTGGTCTTCGTCCGCCGGGTCAACAGCCGCATTCTCTACGACCAAATGATCGGCCGTGCCACACGGCGCTGCGACGAGATTGGCAAGGAATACTTCCGCATCTTCGATGCGGTCGATATCTATGCCAATCTGCAGGAGGTCAGCGACATGCGGCCGGTGGTGGTCAACCCCGCGCTGTCGTTCGCGACCTTGATCGGCGATCTCGAACGCGCCGCCACCGAGGAGGACCGGGTCTTCGTTCGCGACCAGATCGTAGTCAAGCTGCGCCAGCGGCTGAAATACCTCGAAGGTCAGCCGCGCGAGACCCTGGAGACCGTGCTCGGCCCGTTGGCCGCGTTACCGGACCGCCTGCGCGACGCGTCTCCGGCGAGCACACTGGCGCTGTTCAAGCAACACCCGCTGCTCGCGGGCATTCTCGACAATTCCAGCCCAAGCCGCCCGCGCGACGGGACCTACATCTCCGAACATCCAGACGAACTGATCAGCCTCGAGGACGATTTCGGCGGCCGTGCCAGCCCAGCCGACTATATCGAGAGCTTTGAAGCCTTCGTGAAGGCTAACATGAACGCGGCGTCGGCGCTGATCGCCGCGACTCAGAAGCCGCGCGAGCTGACACGCAAGGAACTGAAGGCGCTCGCGGTGCTGCTCGACGCCAACGGCTTCTCCGAGGCGTCTTTGCGCCAGGCCTATGGTCGCGTGCGCAACGCCGATATCGCCGCCCACATCATCGGCTTCGTCCGCCAGGCCGCGCTCGGCGATCCCCTCGTGCCTTACGAAACTAGGGTCGAGAACGGCGTCAAGCGCATCCTCGCCAGCCGGCCCTGGACGGCGACACAGAAGCGCTGGCTGGAGCGGATCGGCCGTGCGCTCAAGGCGCAGCCAGTTGGTGATCCCGATATCCTAGCCGATCCGCTCTTTGCACAGGCAGGTGGGTTCGAGGTCATTGATCAGGCCTTCGATCACGGGCTAGGTGACATATTGAAGGACCTCAATGGCGCGATCTGGGATCACCACGTCGCCTGAGATGGAACAGACATGAATCCAGCGACCGATCTCGTCAACAAGCTCTGGCGCCTGTGCGCAATGCTGCGCAAGGACGGCGTCACCTACCAGCAATACGTCACTGAGTTGACCTATCTGCTGTTCCTGAAGATGGCCTCGGAGCAGAAGGACGAGAGCCGTATCCCGGAGAAGTATCGATGGAACGCACTGAAGTCGGCGCCCGAGACGGAGGTGCTTCAGCGCTATCGCCAGGCGCTGATCGATCTCGGTGACGGCGCCACGATCGCCGACCGTTCGGTGGTCGCGATCTTCCAGAATGCCGCGACCATCATCCGCGAGCCGGTCAATCTGCGCAGGCTGATCGATGCCATCGACGGCCTGCACTGGTTCAGTGCAGAGCGCGATGCCTTCGGCGACACCTATGAAGGCCTTCTTCAGAAGATGGCCGAAGAGACCAAGCGCGGCGCCGGCCAATATTTTACGCCGCGCGTGCTGATCGATGTGATGGTCCGTCTGATGCAGCCGAAGCCCGGCGAGGTGATCCAGGATCCCGCGGCGGGCACTGGCGGCTTTCTGATCGCAGCCGATCATTTCATGCGTGCCAAGACCGACGATTATTTCGAGCTGTCGCCAAAGCAGCAGACCTTCCAGCTCCAGTCGGCGCTGCGCGGCATCGAGAACGTGCAGGATACGTTCCGCCTGCTGCTGATGAACCTGCATCTGCACAAGATCGACCCGGATCATCTAGAGCTTGCCGACACGCTGTCGCCGAGCGGCATGCAGCAGAGGTTCAAAAATGCCGACCTGATCTTGACCAACCCGCCGTTCGGTCCGGCCGGCGGGCCGCCGACCCGTGACGATCTCACCATCACCGATCGCGTGTCGTCCTACCAGCTACCCTTCGTCGAACATTGCATCCGCGCGCTCAAGCTCGGTGGCCGCGCCGCCATCGTCGTGCCCGACAATGTGCTGTTCGACGACGGCAAGGGCAAGCAGCTCCGTCAGCGGCTGATGAACTGGTGCAACCTCCATACCATCCTGCGGCTGCCGACCGGCATCTTCTACGCGCAGGGGGTCAAGACCAACGTGTTGTTTTTCACACGAAGCCAGGAAGAAGCGCCAGCGAAGGACGCTACCAAGGCGGTATGGGTCTACGATATGCGCTCTGGCGCGCCGGCCTATGGTAAGACCAGCCCGCTGAAGCTGTCCGACTTCGACGAGTTCGTGGCCGCCTTCGGCGGCGACCCTCATGGCCGCGCCGCGCGTAAGGACCACGGCGAGCAGGGCCGCTTTCGCCGCTTCACCCGCGCCGAGATCGCTGCGCGTGGCGACAATCTCGACGTCACCTGGCTGAAGGATACAAGCGGCGACCTAGAAGATGGACTCGAAGCGCCAGAGGATATCGCTGCGGCGATCGAGAGGCATCTCTCCGCGGCGCTGGAAGAAGTACGGGGGCTGATCGATGAGCTCGTGGGCGAAGTTGTCGTTGCCGCCGTCACCGAGGAGGCGGCAGAGTGAGTTTGCAGGGATGGACAACGGGCGGGCTCGGGGAAATTTGCGAGCTGCTGACTGACGGAACTCACCATTCTCCAAGGAACGATCCCTCGGGGGATTTTGCGTATATAACTGCGAAAAATATAAAATGGGAGGGGATAAACGTCAGTAATCTTACCTACGTAAGCGCCGCCGACCACGAGCTGATCTATCGACGATGCCCAGTTAGACGAGGCGATGTGCTTCTGATCAAAGATGGCGCAACAACCGGCATCGCGACGATAAACGAGTTAGACTATCCATTCTCTATGCTGTCTAGTGTAGCTCTTCTCCGTCCTTCCGCGGCTATCGACAACAAATATCTCTGCTACTGGATACGATCACCTGAGGGGCAGAACTCTTTGCTCGGGGCAATGAGTGGATCGGCTATCCGGCGTTTGACCCTGACCGCCATCGGACGTTGCACGATCAGATTTCCCCCTGTGGGCGAGCAGCGCCGCATAGTCGCTAAGCTGGATGCGGTCTTTGCGCGCTTGGCGCGCGCGCGGTCGGAGCTGGATCGTGTCCCGACGTTGGCCGATAATCTCCGACAGCAGTGCATCACCAGTGCCTTTGACGGTGCGCTTACTGAAAATTGGCGCGCGTCCAATGAGGGAATTTTGTCCGCAACCGATGACGAACTCAGCCGCGCCTATGCAGCAGAGATGGGCTTCAGGCGAAAGAAGCCTGTAACAGAGATTGACTGGAGGCCAGCCGTCGATCTCCCAAGATCGTGGCGCTGGGTCTCAATCGATCAACTCGTGGCAGAAGTTCAATATGGGTCCTCTGCCAAAACGTCATCTGACGATAGCGGCGTACCAGTGCTGCGGATGGGAAACATTCAACGCGGCAAGATCGATTGGACTGAGCTAAAGTATCTGCCAAAGGACCATGATGAATTTCCCGACCTCCTGCTTCGAGAGGGCGATGTTGTGTTCAATCGCACCAATAGTTTTGAGTTGGTCGGAAAGACAGCGGCCATAGGAAAACTTGACCAACCGGCATCCTTCGCATCTTACCTGATCAAGCTTCGACCAATCGGCATGCCAGCCCAACTGCTCGCGTACTATTTGAACTCGACTTTTGCGCGTCGTTGGATCGATCAAGTGGCGAGCCAGCAGGTTGGCCAAGCCAACGTCAATGGATCTAAGCTTAAAGCCCTGGGGATTCCTCTGCCCCCGGCTGAGGAGCAGGCGGAAATGTTTGCTCGTATCAGCAGCGCCATGGCCCGCGCCGACCGCCTCGAAGCCGAAGCGGCGCGCGCACGCGCGCTGATCGACCGATTGGAAGCGGAGATCCTAACCAAGGCGTTCAAAGGCGAGCTGGTGCCGCAAGACCCGAACGAGGAGCCGGCGAGCGCGCTGCTGGAGCGGATCCATGCGCAGCGTGCCGCCGCAGCGCCAGCCTCAGAGACGAAGCGGGGAAGGCGACTCGGTTCTGTGGCAGGATAGCCTTACTGGTTACTACCCTCAGATGCACCTTTGCCGATGTTGCTGCCTATCAAATTGCGGAGAAGGCGGAGTAGCGAAAGTCGAAGCGCAAGGTTAGTCAATGGCTCCGAAGCCGCCGGGTCAGAGCTTCCCTCGTGCCAGCAACGTCCAAACCGGCGACGTGCCGTCCCAGCGCCGCAGTCGCCCGTAGAACCGCACCCGAATCCCGGCCTCTTTCAGCCGCTCGACCACCAGATGAAGCGCAATCACGTCTCCCTCGGCCAACTCCACACACCCGCGTTTGCGAGACCAAGCCGCGCCTGGGAAGCGAAATAGATTGTGCTTCAGCCACTGACCACCGCGCTCGGATAGCGGCTGTAAGTCCACCTTTGCGCCGTCCCGAGGACGCAGACCGACGTCGGGCCTGCGGAGCAAATGCGCAATCCAACCCACTAAATCAGCTCCCAAGGCGCAACAGCCCTTCAATGCGGGGTGCCAACGTCCCCGGCCCATGTTAAGAGCCCCTGTTTAAGCATTATCCTCCCTAATCATGTTGATTTCACTAGACAAGTCCTTCTTAGCTACGCTTCGTCTCATTGCTCCCCACGTAAGCTCTTGCTGAAAGCAGACGAGAGCGCTGTTGGTGTTGAGCCGAATGCGCGGAGAAAAGTCGTGTGCACGTTGCACGAAATCGAATTGCGCATGTCGCTTTAACTTCGCGATTTGGGCCTTAGCTTGCTCTGGAGTGTCCCTCGAAATCTTTTTGAACGTGCGTCTTTCAAATTGCTGGCGATCGTAATCGACAAATCGCACATGCTTCAGAATGAATTCGCCGGGATTCAGCCGTCTTATGCTGTGATGGTCGACGCCGAGTTTTGCGGGGCCTCTTGATCTCAGGTCGAATTTTGCGTTGTTGGGTCCCTTCGGATCTAGCTTTGAAGGAAAGTCAGCGTAGACCGCGACGTTTCGTGGCGCTTCAAAGGGGCAGTAGATTGCGCCCTCTCCTCCGGTCAGGTTTTCGAACGTTTGTATCGGACCTGCTTTGCGGCGAATTAGCAGGAGGTGTTCCTTGATAAAGATCAGGTTCTGTTCTGCGGGGCCGATTGCGTCGGACGATATGTCGAAGCGGGTGAGATTTCCCCGATAGCGTGTGCACAGGTCTGCTAGCGTTTCGAGAAGCGCGGGCTGGGGGCACTGAAACGCGACGAACATGCCGAGCTCGTTTCTGCGTCGATAAGGTGTGTCCCCGTACAAGCTGCAGATCGAGGACCAGTCGGCACGTGGAAGCGGCATTTTCAAAAAGTACGCGACCGTGTCCAAGTAGTGACGAAACTTGACAGGCTTGGTGCCCGTCTTCTCCAATCGCCAGCTCATTTGCTCGCCGTCGCTTGGATCGTTCGTGCAATAGCGTTGAACAGGCCTTGTGCAGCCGCCTCTTCTGCCTCGTCATGAATGCGGCGTAATCGATTGAACGTACGCCGATGCATTCCTCTAGGTCTTTCAGGGAAGTCGTCAGAAATCTCACCCTCGGCCGCCAGTCGCCTTCTGATCCGGTGTGCCTTCCACGCGCTTCTTTCGCCCGCTGCTTGATACTGGCTGGAATAGCCGAGGCAGTGGCAGTGCCGACATGCGAACCAGGAATTGAGAGCGTAAAGCTTGGTGACTCGGCGACCACAACTGCTTGGACATTCGAACCACGGACGTTCGCCGCCATAACGACATGCGGTCCAAGCAACTTCGATTTGCTGTTCCTGACCACTCCGAGTGTCATAGAAATTGCTGGTCCGGCTGTACAAAGCCACCGAACGACGCCCGATTTTGCAGAAGAGTCGAGCTACCAATTTTCCGTCTTGATGCCACGTCCTTTCAAAGACGCACGGTGACTCGAAATGGCCGTGCCTATTCCAGTCGAGGACGTCGATATTCAGGTAGAGTTCGAGCAAGCATTTCATTCAATCGCCTCCACCGGGCCGGCCCCCAGCCACTTTTGCCTGGGTCGGGCAAAAGGGCGCTCTGCCCCGAGCTGGGGTAGGTGCACCCAGCCTGTACGTTTTGGTCGGCTCGAAGCCTCTGACCGGGCCCCGCCACGGGCCCCTTCGCTAGAGGGGAACCGGCAAAAGGCCTTCCCTCTGCAACTTTAAGCGAGTTCGCGCTGCGGCACTCTACCTAGAGCGTTTGAGGCGAGCCCGAACCTCACCCTCTTCGGCTTTAGGATTTCCCAAGCGATTTCGAACCGCCGTCCGCAGATTCAGGTCCGGGGACGCGGTGGGCATGTTCGCAGGTTCAGCAACTTCGGCAGTCCGGAGCTTTTGCTTCTTGCCATTAGCGACCTTGGAGGACGACCATGGTTCATGCTTGACGAAGCGTGGACTCGTCTTGGCGTCCTCACGCACCTTCTGCCGTCGTAGACCGCCGACCGTGCCCTGGCCCGACTGCGTCCCTGAACCGGCATGGACGGAGACCAAAAACGTCTCGTCTCGATATCCCAGCTTATGTAGTGCTCGAGGCCGCCGCTAATGTCGGCTGATTACTTCGCTTGACAATGACGGTCGTTCCGAGAGTGACGCTGCAATTCCCGTAGCGGTCCACGAACTCGAGAGTGACGACTACGGTCTCCCGTTTCTTGAAATCCTTATTACGGGTCGGCTTCAGTACGTGAGCTGCTCGCGACCTCATCGCAAGCACTCCCGTGAGCGAACCTGAGGTTTCTTTGGCTGTCGTGTTGAGCCGAGCTCCGAAAAGTTCAAAAACGGTCGAAGCGGGTGATCTGACACATCGTGCGGGATGCCGTTCCGGAGTTCATATTCCAGCAAGCGTTTGACGACGGCAGGCGATGGCCATGGCTCAAGCATGCCGAGTCTTGGGCCAGCGCCGGTGTCCTGTTGCGGTTTCAATCGTCTCAGGACGCCTAATGTGCCCTGACCGTCTGCAAATGGGTCACCAGGACGAACTGAGACCAAATAGAAGTCGTCCGGGTAGCCCATGTCGTGTAGCTTTCGGGACGCGGCCAATGTCGGCAGCGCGCTGCGCGGAACGATGATTTTCCTGTTAAACTTGACGCGCCAATACGCCCCAGGACCCTCGAGCTCTTCGATAAAGACGACAAGCGTGTCGACGCAAGGCAACGCGGGATCGGTCCATCTCATCGCACGCGCTCCCGCGTGACGGTTTTAGATTCCGAACTCCTCCGCCTTTGCCACTCGATGAGGTCGTCTTCGAAAATGCCTTTCGCGCGCCCACCATCGGTTAGCGCGAATGGCTTTGGAAATTCTCCGCTCGCAATGAGTTCTTGAATGCGAGTGCGTTTAAGTCCCGTCAGCTCTGGAAGGCTATGGAGGCGAATAATGTTCCGGGCTTGTCTCATTGACCGGCTCCCTAAAAGGCTTACCGGCGGCTTGCCGGCTTTCACCGGTTGCTAATGAGACTGTGAAAAGCTCAGCAAGAAAGGTACAAAATATGGCTCGGAATATTTTGTACCAAATGTGCATTCAATTATTCTCGACGTCGCTTGCGTCAGGCCCTAGTATCGCAGATAGAGGATCTGTTTGCCGGAGAGTGCACGCGTGTTGAAGATCGACAGCTTCCGTTCAGCCGAATTAAAGAAGCGCGGCCCAGGCAGGCCACCGGGGCGATCGGAGTCACCATATCACCGAGCGATTCGGTGTGCTGCGTCTGGAGTGTCGCGAAAAAAACATCTGTGTCGCGAGGACAACGATATACGGCGAGTCTTCGCGGGTTTCGAGTTGCGCTGCATTGAGGAGGAAATTGAGAAATATTCGCCTCTCAAAACGAATCGTCCTGCAGCAATTCGTGCAATACAGCGTCGCCTTAGAACGAAACCCCGGCAGTTTCTTCCAAAACTACGCGAGACACTAGGTTTGGAGCGCCTGCCTAACGATTGTCGTGCTCGGTTCGAACTCGAGCCTTCTCGGTCGCGGAGAAGATCATAGGTCAATTACACAATCTGTAACTTCAGTAGGCTTAGCCAATCGATCTGATTGGATGAACGCTTCCGTTTTCTCCGGCCGACAATCTTGAGCAATATTGGCTCCATTGGTTTAGCAGTTTACGACGCTTTTCGAAGAGGTCGCCACGTCGATACGCGGCTTCCACCTTGTTGCCGACGGTGTGCGCCAGCGCCATTTCCACCACGTGATTGGGAAAGGCGGTGCTCTCTGCAGCCCAATCTCTGAACGTGCTTCGAAAGCCATGAACGGTGATGTCCGAACGATCCATTCGCCGCAGGACGGTAGCCATCGCCATATTGCTTATACCGCCGGCTCTCGGACCAATGAATACGTACGGATTTCCCTCTTCCTTTGGAAGTGACTGCAGTATCTCGATCGCTGGAGTGCTAAGCGGCACACGGTGCTCCCGCCCGGCCTTCATCCTAGACGAGGGTACGATCCACGACTTGGCTATGAAATCGACCTCGTCCCACCGAGCGCCGATCACCTCGCCCGTCCGAGCGGCCGTCAAGATGGTGAACTTCGAGAGCGCGGGCAGCTATGCCATCGCGCTTTCGCAGTGCACCCATGAACTCTGGAAGCTCCGCATATGGGAGAGCAGCGTGGTGGATCGGCTTGGCCAGCCGGGCCCGGGCCGGTAGCACATGCTGAAGATGGCCTTTCCAGCGCGCTGGATTGTCGCCTGTCCGAAGCTTGCGAACGGTCGCCCAATCGAGAACGGCCTCAATTCGGCCGCGCACACGGCTGGCCGTCTCAGTCTTCGTCGGCCAAATCGGCTCTAGAACTCCGAGGACCGCGCCGAGATCGACGTCAGCGACCCTGAGCTTGCCCAACCTTGGAAATGCGTATTCCCGCATAGTCGAGAGAAACTGCGCTCGGTGTTTTGAGTTCTTCCATTTCGCTTGGTGGGCGTCAAAATAGGCTAAGGTAGCTGCCTCGAAGGTCACGGCCTTGCTCGATTCCAACGCTCTCTTCAGGCGTTCGGCTCGGCGGTTTTCGAGCGGGTCTATTCCGTCGAGAAGCTGTTGGCGAGCTTTCCGCGCTCGCTCGCGGGCGGCGTGAAGACCTACAGTGTGAGAGGGGCCCAAGCCCAACGAACGCTCCCGGCCGTCCCGCTCGTAGCGAAAGAGCCATGATTTCGAGCCGGCGGTGGTGATCTGAAGGTACAAACCCTGACCGTCTCCGTATCGTCCCGGTTTTTTAAGATTTTCAACACGCCTAACGCTCAACGCCAACTCAGACCCCCGTCTTGACCCCCGGCTTGGAGGCCGGTTTTTACCGATCCACAGTGGTGCTTGCCGGTAAATATAGAAGGCCAAACGGCCGAAAAATGCTAGGTTTTAACGTTACTGCTGAGCCTCTCCGGGCCCTAACGGGTTAGGCGGAGGCGGTCACTCTCTCCGCCATCGGCTATACGCCACCACGTCCTCTTGCCAGTCCCGTCCGGCTTGCAGCACGAGCGCGAGCCAGCCGCATTCCATGTCGATGTTGATCCCGAGGTGAGCGATGCAGAATCGCACCTGTACAGGGATCGGAGCCGTCCCTAACCTCCGCCGCGCAATTTTTGGGAGATATGGCGTGGCGAAGAAGACGGCGACCAGGAGCAAGACTGCAGGGAAGAAGGCGCAAGCCGCGACGAAGACCGCGGCCCGCAAGGGACGTGCCGCGAAGCCGGCCGGAAAGGCCGCCGCCGGCAAATCGGCCAGGCCGCGGCGCCCGTCTGGGCCGATCTGGCAATGGTCGGCGGTGGCGACTGCCGCTGCAATCCGCTCCGGCGCGATCTCCGCGGTCGAGTCCGTCGAGGCACATCTCGAACGGATGCGCGCGGTCAATCCGAAGCTGAATGCCGTCGTCGTCGATCTCTCGGAGGAGGCGCTGAAGGCTGCGCATGCCGCTGACAAGCAGCGCGCCAAGGGTGCTGCGCTCGGCCTGCTGCACGGGGTGCCCATCACGATCAAGGAAAACGTCGATTACGAGGGACGGCCGAACTTCAACGGCGTGCCCGCCAACAAGGGCCTGATCGCGCCGTCGGATGCGCCCGTGGTCCGCAACCTGAAGAAGGCGGGCGCGATCGTCATCGGGCTCACCAACACGCCGGAATTCTCCTTTCGCGGCTTCACCGACAATCCCTTGCACGGGCTGACGCTCAATCCCTGGGATCCCGACATCACCTGCGGCGGCTCGTCGGGCGGCGCGGGTTCGGCGGTCGCCGCCGGCATCGGCACCATCGCCCATGGCAACGACATCGGCGGCTCTCTGCGCTGGCCTGCGCATTGCAACGGCGTTGCCACCATCAAGCCGACGCAGGGGCGCATCCCCGCGTTCAACGCAAGCGCCACGGCCGAGCGGCCGATGCTGGCGCATCTGATGTCGGCGCAGGGGCCGCTCGCCCGCCATGTCGCCGACGTCCGTCTCGCGCTGGAGGCGATGAGCCAGCGCGATCCGCGCGATCCCTGGTGGGTGCCGGCGCCGCTGATCGGACCCAAGCCGAAGGGGCCGATCAAGGTCGCGCTGGCCAAGATACCGGGAGACATGGACGTCGATCCGTCCGTCGCGGCGGCGCTGCGCCAGGCCGCGGACCATCTCGAGCGTTCCGGCTATCGCGTCAGCGAGGTCGAGGTGCCCGACATCGACGGCGTCTGGCAGACCTGGTGCGACATCATCACCAACGAGACCGTGGTGATGCAGGAAGCCGGCATGCTGAAGGTGACCTCGGAGGACTTTCACAAGGCCTGGGGCGGCATGAAAGCCAAGGCCAATGTGCTCGATCTCAAGGGCTGGATGCAGGCGACCGCCGCGCGCAACGGCCACATCCGCGCCTGGCAATTGTTCTTCGAGGACTATCCGGTCGTGCTGGCGCCGACCACGGTGAAGCCGACGCCGGGCCCGCGCGAGGACACCGTCAGCGCCGAGCGCGTGCGCGAGATCTTCTGGGGCGAGATCCGCTTCATCTCCGCGATCAACGTGCTGGGCCTGCCCGGCGCCGTGGTGCCGGTGGCCCTCCACGACGGCAAGCCGATCGGCGTGCAGCTCATTGCCGGTCGCTATCGCGAGGATCTTGCGCTCGATGCCGCGGCCGCGATCGAGAAGCGCGCCGGCGTGCTTGCTCATCGCTTGTGGGAGCGGATGGCGTAGCGGCAAGGTGCCCCGCACGATCGGCGAAAGGGGGTTGGGCGGCGATCCGCTCTCCCCGCGTAGGAATGGCATGGCGAGTGCTGAAGCAGGCTCGCCATTTCGTTAATCCGCTTTAACCCGAATTCCAGCCAACTCGCCAACAAGCATTAGGGTTACTTCCTCGATCTCTATGCGAATTATTGCCCGCTTTACCACCCGCCTCTAACAGAGGAGCGGCGGACAACGCACATGCCTCATTCTAGGCCAATAAGTGCGGCCCGCCCCACGCGGAGGTGGCACGATGCGCAACGAGACGATCGCTATTCACGCCGGTTACGAGCCCGAAGCGACCACGCATGCGGTCGCCGTGCCGATCTACCAGACCGCGGCCTATGCCTTCGACAGCGCCGATCACGGCGCCGCCCTCTTTAATCTCGAGACCGAGGGCTTTCGCTACAGCCGCATCGCCAATCCGACCAGCGCGGTGCTGGAGAAGCGCATCGCCCAGCTCGAAGGCGGCGTCGGCGCGCTCGCGGTCGCAACCGGCCAGGCGGCGCTGCATTTCGCCTTCGTCAACGTCGCCGATCACGGCGGCAACATCGTTTCCGTGCCGCAGCTTTACGGCACGACGCATACGCTGCTCTCGCACATTCTGCCGAGGCAGGGCATCACCGGCCGCTTCGCCGAGAGCGACAAGCCGGAGGCGATCGAGAAGCTGATCGACGAGAACACCCGTGCGGTGTTCGCCGAGACCATCGGCAATCCCGCCGGCAACGTCTGCGACATCGAGGCGCTGGCCAAGGTCGCGCATGCGCATGGCGTGCCGCTGATCGTCGACAACACCGTCGCAACGCCGATCCTGCTCAAGCCGTTCGACTACGGCGCCGACATTGCCGTGCACTCGCTGACCAAGTTCCTGGGCGGTCACGGCACCACGCTCGGCGGCGCCATCGTCGATTCCGGCAACTTCCCCTGGGCCAAGTATGCCGAACGTTTCCCGGCCTACAACAAGCCCGATGCCTCCTATCACGGCCTGATCTATGCCGAGCGTTTCGGCCGCACCGCTTACATCGAGCGGGCGCGCAGCGTCTATCAGCGCACCATGGGCTCGGTGCTGTCGCCGTTCAACGCCTTCCTGCTGCTTCAGGGCATCGAGACCGTGGCGCTGCGCATGGAGCGCCATGTCGAGAACGCCCGCAAGGTCGCCGAATTCCTCCGCAAGGATTCGCGCGTCGCCTGGGTCAACTACAGCGGCTTTCCCGACAGCCCCTATTATCCGCTGGTGCAGAAATATCTCGACGGCAACGCCTCCTCGCTGTTCACCTTCGGCATCAAGGGCGGCATGGAGGCCGGCAAGACCTTCTACGATGCGCTGAAGCTGATCACGCGCCTCGTCAATATCGGCGATGCCAAGTCGCTGGCCTGCCATCCGGCCTCGACCACGCACCGCCAGATGTCGGCGGAGCAGCAGCGCCTTGCCGGCGTGCTGCCGGAGACCATCCGGCTCTCGATCGGCATCGAGCACGTCTCGGACATCATCGAGGACATCGACCAGGCGCTGGACAAGGCCTGCCGGTCGGCACGCCTCGAGGCCGCGGAGTAGGCGGCCGCGCCCATGACGATCCTGATCGACAGGGATCAAGTCATCTCGGGTCCGGCATTGGTGCCGACCGAGTGCGATCTCGCGCGAGATAACGGCGCCGAGCTCACCATCGGGCTCGTCAACAACATGCCGGATCCGGCGCTGAAGGCGACCGAGCGGCAGTTCATGAAGCTGCTGCAGGCCGCCGCCGGCCCGCACCGCATCCGCTTCCACTGCTTCTCGCTTCCCAGCGTGAAGCGTTCGCCGGAAGCGAGGTGGCACGTCGAGAGCGAGTATTCCGACCTCTCGGACCTCAAGCGCCAGAAATTCGACGGCTTGATCGTGACCGGCGCGGAGCCCGTCGCGGCCGAGCTCGACCAGGAGCCGTACTGGCGCGACCTCACCGAGCTGATCGACTGGGCCAAGGCCAACACGCGCTCGACGATCTGGTCGTGCCTTGCCGCGCACGCGGCGGTGCTGCACCTGGACGGCATCGCGCGGCGGCCGCTGCCGGCCAAATGCCACGGCATCTTCGATTGCGAATTGGTGAGGCGCGATCCGTTGACGCGCACCGCGCCGGCGCCGCTGAAGGTTTCGCATTCGCGGCTGAACGAGATCGTGGAGAGCGACCTGGTGCAGTCCGGCTATCAGGTGCTGACACGCTCGGCTCAGGCCGGCGTCGACGTTTTTGTTCGCCAATATGCCAGCCGCTTCGTGTTCTTCCAGGGCCATCCGGAATACGACGCGCTGTCGCTCCAGCGCGAATATCTGCGCGACATCGGCCGCTATCTGGCGCGGGAGCGCGAGACTTATCCGCGGCTGCCCGTGAGCTATTTTGACGCA
Organism: Bradyrhizobium dasycarpum; assembly: GCF_042019905.1. Classification (NCBI taxonomy): domain Bacteria; kingdom Pseudomonadati; phylum Pseudomonadota; class Alphaproteobacteria; order Hyphomicrobiales; family Nitrobacteraceae; genus Bradyrhizobium; species Bradyrhizobium dasycarpum. The sequence continues at coordinate 4,354,514 of NZ_CP169574.1, read as the reverse complement.
GCGACGGAGGAGAAACTCGTCCGCTTCCAGAAGAAAGCAGCGCACCAGCGCCATCCGGCGCTCACCAACGAGCTGCCAGGGCTGAATTTGCGCGCTGATATCGGTGCCGGCAGCGCGGCGGCAGTGCTTTTCCGCAATTGGTTGCGGTATCTCAGCGTGGAAGCCGGTGGGCCGGTCCCCGCGGGCTAGCCAATGAATATTGGGTCCGCGTTAGGATTACCCGAGCGTTAGGCTTGCCTCGGCCGGCGCGCGAATGTTTCAGTGCGGAAATAAACACATCACGGGAAACGCAGTCGTGTGGTCGGCACTTCAGGGACGCGTGAGCAATCGGCTGGCCCGGCATTTCCGTGCCGCGCCGCACCGGCTGCCTGCGTCCCATACGCCGATCGTGAGCTTCACCTTCGACGATGCGCCCGACAGCGCCGCAGGCGAGGGCGCCGCGCTCCTCGAGAAGCACGGCGGGCGGGGCACGTTTTATCTCGCCGGCAGCCTGATCGGTCAGCCGTCGGACCATTGGCATGGCTTGTCGGACGACGCGATCGTCCGGCTTCATCGCGCCGGTCACGAGATTGCCTGCCATACCTTCTCGCACAAGAGCTCGGCCGATCTCGACGAGGCCGCCATGGCGCGCGAGATCGAGCGGAACCGCGCGTATTTTCGCGCGATCGATTCCTCGATCAGGCTGGAGAACTTCGCCTATCCCTATGGGCTTGCCTCGGTCTGGCGCAAGCCGCAGCTCGCCAAGGCCTTCCGTTCGGCCCGTGGCATCCTTCCCGGCGTCAACAGCGGCGTCATCGACCTGCAATTCCTGCGCGCCTCGCCTTTGGTCGATTGCGAGACAGATCGGGCAGGCATCGATCGCTATTTCGACGAAGCGGTCGCGAGCGGCGGATGGCTGATCTTCTATGGTCACGACGTTGCGAGCGCGCCGAGCCCCTATGGCTGCACGCCGGACCTGATGCGTCACGCGCTGGAGGCCGCCGGAAGGCGCAACATGCCGATCGTGACGGTCGCAGAGGCGTTGCGGCGAATCGGGACGTAGCTCTTCATCTCTCCTCGCTCGCGTCAGGGTGATTGCACATCGGATCGATTTCCCCTGTGGCCATCCTTCGAGACGCCGTGGCGGGCCCTCCGGATGAGGATCGAGTGCGCGGCTGTCATCTTCAACGAGCACCGATGCTGCTCAGCCTCATCCTGAGGAGACCGCTGAAAGCGGTCGTCTCGAAGGACGAGGCGTGCCCTCGAGTCGCGAAATGCCATATGCGCTTCCCCCGTCCGCGGGTGGGGAGAGGGAGAAGATGGACTTGCCACGCCCCCCGCCGTCATGCGACTGGCCTTGTGACAATCTCACGGTCCAGGTTCCAGCTCCCTCATGTCCGTTCCCTCCACCGTCCCGCTGCCTGCGCCGGCCAACGGCCGCGACGCGCTGTCGGTGCTGCATTCGGTGTTCGGCCTGCCGGGTTTTCGCGGTGCGCAAGGCGAGATCGTCCGGCATGTCACGCAAGGCGGCAATTGCCTGGTGCTGATGCCGACCGGCGGCGGCAAGTCGCTGTGCTATCAACTTCCCTCGCTGCTGCGCGAAGGATGCGGCATCGTGGTCTCGCCGCTGATCGCGTTGATGCGCGATCAGGTCGCCGGGCTGATCGAGGCCGGCGTCAACGCTGCCGCGCTGAACTCGTCGCTGACGCCGCAGGAAGCCTCCGATATCGAGCGCCGCCTGCTCGCGGGCGATCTGGATCTGCTCTATGTCGCGCCGGAACGCCTGGTCACGCCGCGCTGCCTGTCGCTGCTGGCGCAAACGAAGGTGGCGCTGTTCGCGATCGACGAGGCGCATTGCGTCTCGCAATGGGGCCATGACTTCCGCCCCGAATATGTCGGCCTCTCCATCATCGCCGAGCGCTTTCCCGACGTGCCGCGCATCGCGCTGACCGCGACCGCCGACGAGCTGACGCGTAAGGAGATCATCGCGCGGCTTCAGCTCGCGGATGCGCCGCAATTCGTCTCGAGCTTCGACCGGCCCAACATCCGCTACGAGATCGTCGACAAGCGCAACGCGGTGTCGCAGCTGAAGGAGTTCATCCGGGAGCGGCATGCGGGCGATGCCGGCGTGGTCTATTGCCTGTCGCGCAACCGCGTCGAGGAGGTCGCCGCCGCGCTTCAGGACGCCGGCATCGCGGCGCTGCCCTACCATGCCGGGCTCGATGGCAGCGTGCGCTCGCGCAACCAGGACCGTTTTCTCAACGAGGACGGCATCGTCATCGTTGCGACCGTCGCCTTCGGCATGGGCATCGACAAGCCCGACGTGCGCTTCGTCGCCCATCTCGACCTGCCCAAGAGCATCGAGGCCTACTATCAGGAGACGGGCCGCGCCGGCCGCGACGGCAAGCCGTCGGCCGCCTGGATGGCCTATGGACTCTCGGACATCGTGCAGCAGCGCCGCATGATCGACGAGTCCAGCGCCTCCGACGAATTCAAGCGGGTCTCAATCGGCAAGCTCGATGCGCTGGTCGGCCTGGCCGAAACGCCGCACTGCCGGCGCCGGCGGCTGCTCGCCTATTTCGGCGAGATCGCGATGGGCGAGAACTGCGGCAATTGCGACAATTGCCTGACGCCGCCCAAGATGCGCGACGGCAAGGTGCTGGCGCAGAAGCTGCTGTCCTGCGTCTACCGCACCGGCCAGCGTTTTGGCGCGATGCACCTGATCGACGTGCTGGTGGGGCGCCTGACCGAGAAGGTGACGCAGTTCGGCCACGATAAATTGTCGGTGTTCGGCATCGGGCGCGAGCTCAACGAAAAGCAGTGGCGCACCGTGCTGCGCCAATTGGTGGCGATGGGCCACTTGCGAAGCGACAGCGAAGCGTTCGGGGCGCTCAAGCTGACCGAGACCGCCCGCGGCGTGCTGCGCGGCGAGACCGAAGTGTGGCTGCGCGAGGAGGCGCCCGGCACGCGCATTCGCGCGAGCCGCGGCAAATCCCGCCGCGGCGACCTTGCGCCCGCCGCCGACGCCGCGGAAGGCGATGTCGATCCCGAGCTGCGCGCGCGGCTGCGCTCGTGGCGTTCGGAGGTCGCGCGCGAGCGCGGCGTGCCGGCCTATGTGGTGCTGCACGATGCCACCATCGACGGCATCGTCCGGGCCTGGCCGACGACACTCGACGAGCTCCGCAATATCCCCGGCATCGGCGACAAGAAGCTCGAGCATTACGGTGACGAGCTGCTGCAGATCGTGAAGACGCGGTAGCCACGAGCGCGGCCGCTGTAGCCCGGATGGCGCGAAGCGCAATCCGGGACAGTCACTCTGTATGGTGGGAATCCCGGATTACGCTTCGCTCCATCCGGGCTGCGAAGGGAGGCGAGATTCGTCTCGCCTCTCTTATGACTCACCCATTTCTGAACGCGTACGCGTAGCCGTTCAGCGCGGGGGCGCCGCCGAGATGGGCGTAGAGGATCTTGGCGCCCTTCTCGAAATAGCCCTTCTTCGCCAGGTCGATCAGGCCCTGCATCGACTTGCCCTCGTAGACGGGATCGGTGATCATGCCTTCGAGCCGCGCGGTGAGGCGGATCGCTTCCTTGGTCTCTTCCGAGGGCACGCCATAGGCCGGATAGGCGTAGTCTTCGATCAGCACGACGTCATCAGTGACGAGCTCCTTGCCGAGCTCGACGAGCTCAGCGGTGTTCTGCGCGATCTCGAGCACCTGCGTCTTGGTCTGCGCAGGCGTAAAGGACGCGTCGATCCCGATCACCTTGCGGGCGCGGCCGTCGGCGGCGAAGCCGACCAGCATGCCGGCATGGGTCGAGCCGGTCACCGTGCAGACGATGATATAGTCGAACTTGAAGCCGAGCTCGGCTTCCTGCTTGCGCACTTCCTCGGCGAAGCCGACATAGCCGAGCCCGCCATATTTGTGCACGGAAGCGCCCGCGGGAATGGCGTAAGGCTTGCCGCCCGCGGCCTTCACGTCCTCGATCGCCTGCTCCCAGCTCCTGCGGATGCCGATGTCGAAGCCGTCGTCGACCAGGCGCACGTCGGCGCCCATGATGCGCGACAGCATGATGTTGCCGACGCGGTCATAGACGGCGTCCTCGTGCGGCACCCAGGCTTCCTGCACCAGGCGGCACTTCATGCCGATCTTGGCCGCGACCGCGGCGATCATGCGGGTGTGGTTGGACTGCACGCCGCCGATCGAGACCAGGGTGTCGGCGTTGGAGGCGATCGCATCGGGGATGATGTATTCCAGCTTGCGCAGCTTGTTGCCGCCATAGGCGAGGCCGGAATTGCAATCCTCGCGCTTGGCATAGATCTCGACATTGCCGCCGAGATGCTTGGACAGCCGTTCCAGCTTCTCGATGGGCGTCGGGCCGAAGGTCAGCTTGTAGCGCGGAAATTTGTCGAGCTTCATGGATCATCCCGATTGGCGTTGATGGCGGCAGCTGCCTAGCATCGCTCAAACGAAATGTGCTCTCGAATGTTGCGCCGATATTGCGTCACGAACTACACTTCTGACGTCAGACGACGATAATTCTTCCAGAAGATCGCCAAGTAATGGAAGCTTCTTTCATGTCCGCCCGGCTCGACCGTATTGATCTTAAGATATTGAGATTGCTTCAGAATAATGGCCGGCTCAGCAATGCCGAGCTGGCCGACACCGTCGCGATCAGCCCCGCTACCTGCCACCGCCGGACCCAGCGCCTGTTCGAAGACGGGTTCATCGCGGCCGTCCGCGCCATGATCGCCCCCAAGAAGGTGGCCAAGGGCACGCTGGTGATGGTCGGGGTCGTGCTCGACCGCTCCACGCCGGAGAGCTTCGCCACCTTCGAGCAGGCGATCGCCAGGCTGAAATTCGTGCTCGACTGCCACCTGGTCGCGGGCGACTTCGACTATTTCCTGAAGATCCGCGTCGGCGACATGGAGGATTTCAACCGCATCCACGGCGAGCAGCTGATCGCGCTGCCTGGCGTGCGCCAGACCCGCACCTTCTTCGTGATGAAGGAGGTCGTGGACAACGCGCCGCTGGAATTTTGAGCGGCGTGCACGAAGCGCCCGCGTGCTAGATGGACATCAGTTTTCGAGGAATCGCCTGGTCATGCCGATGGAGCCGCCTCCCTTCCGCCACCCGGCCGGGCCTGCCTATCGGCGCGGCTGGGTCGACGAGGCCGTCGCTGCGATCGAGGCCGACCAGTGCCGCACCGCCGATACGCATCTGATCCGGCTGATCGTGCCGGCGTTGTCGAGGCATCGACATCTATCTGAAGGACGAGTCCACCCATCCGACCGGCAGCCTGAAGCATCGCTTGGCGCGCTCGCTGTTTCTCTACGCACTCTGCAACGGCCACATCCGCGAAGGCACGCCCGTGGTCGAGGCCTCCTCGGGATCGACCGCGGTGTCGGAGGCCTATTTCGCAGAGATGATTGGGGTCCCCTTCTACGCCGTGATGCCGCGCACCACCTCGGCGGAGAAGATCGCCGCGATCGAGCACTATGGCGGCAATTGCCACCTGATCGACGATGGCCGCGCGCTCTATGCGGAAGCCGCCGCGCTCGCCTCGCGCCTGAACGGTCACTACATGGACCAGTTCACCTTCGCCGAGCGCGCGACCGACTGGCGCGGCAACAACAACATCGCCGAGTCGATCTTTACGCAATTGCAGGGCGAGCGGCGCCCGCTGCCGGACTGGATCGTGATGGGCGCCGGGACCGGCGGCACCTCGGCCACGATCGGGCGCTATTTGCGCTATCGGCAATATCCGACACGTCTGTGCGTTGCCGATGTCGAGCATTCCGCTTTCTTCGACTGCTTCCGCTCGCAGGAGCGCTCTCACGTCTGCGATCGTCCGTCGCTGATCGAAGGCGTCGGCCGGCCGCGTTGCGAGCCCTCCTTCGTGCCTGAAGTGGTCGACCGCATGATGAAGATTCCGGATGCGGCCACGATCGCGGCGATGAACGTGTTGTCGCGCCGGCTGCGCCGTCCGGTGGGCGGCTCCACCGGAACCAACTTCCTGGCGCTGTGCCGGCTGGCCTCGGAGATGCGCCAGGCAAACATCGTGGGGTCGCTGGTGACGTTGATCTGCGATTCCGGCGAGCGCTACCGGCAAACCTATTACGAGCCCGAATGGCTGAAGGCGCGCGGGCTCGATCCGGCGCCGTTCGAGGCCACCTTGTCGTCGTTCCTTGCGACCGGTGAGCCGCTGAAACTCGCCATCGACGACGTCGCAAATCCCCAAAGCGTATTCGACGTTCCGCCGCCACGATAGCGGCGTCGTTCGATCACTCCGCCGCCTTGCGTGCCGGCGCCGGGGGCACGAAGGCAACGCAGCGATTGCGGCCTTCGGCCTTGGCCTGGTAGAGCGCGTGATCGGCCGCGCCCATCAGCGCGTCGATGCCGGACATGCTGACGGTGGCCTCTGCGATGCCGATGCTCACGGTGACGCCGAACCGGATCTCGCCGGCGACGATCTGCGCGTCCATCACGCGCTTGCGGATGCGGTCGGCCACCGTCCTCGCGCGCGAGAGGCTGGTCTCCGGCAGCAGAACCGCAAACTCCTCGCCGCCGAGGCGACCGACGATGTCCGATTTGCGCTTGCCGTCGAGGCACGCGGCCGCAACCGCCCTGATCGCGGCGTCGCCCACGGCATGGCCGTAGCGGTCGTTGACTGATTTGAAGTGGTCGATGTCCAGCATCAGCACCGAGACGGAGCGATAATAGCGCTGAAACCGGCTCCATTCGGCCTCGAGGCTGTCGAGAAAGTGGCGGCGGTTGTAGAGGCCGGTGAGCGGATCGGTGGTGGCGAGCGTCTCCAGCATCGCGGCTTTTTGCATCAGGTCGGTGATGTCGACATAGGTCAGCATGCGGCCGCCGTTCCACATCGTGGTGCAATGAGCCCTGATGCGCCTTCCGTCCGGGGTCTGCAGGTCGCGCACATGGTCGCCGGCCTTGACCTCTGCGACCCGCCTAGCTGGAAATTTCGTCAGCTCATTTGCCGGAAGATCCGGCGCGCTGGCGCGATGGACCCGGCTCACCAGTGATGCATAGGACGGTCGGCTCTCCGCCTCTTGCTCGCTGACGTCCCAGAACCGGCGCATTCGCCGGTTCATGAAGCTGGCTTTGAGGTCGCGATCGAGCAGCAGCACGCCATCCTCGACGGTTTCCAGCGCGTCGCGCAGCAACTTCAGCTCATCGGAATAGCGCACGATGTCGGTGACGGGCGTATAGGTCAGCATTCGCCCGCCGTCGGGCAGCGGAGTGCATTGCATCCGAACGACGTCTCCACTGGAGCGGCGCAGATCGAGCGGGGAGGCGTCGCCCGCCTGGACCTGACGGACCCGCTCGGCGACGTAGGCATCGAGCTCGGTCTGTGGAATCTCGTAAGCGAGCGTATCGCGGCCGTGATGCATCAGCGTCACGAACGACGGACAACTATTGGCGACTTCATCCGGCAACAGCCACATCTGCCGGAACGCGCGGTTGATCAACCTTGCGCGGAGCTTTGCATCCAGCAGCACGATGCCGAGTGGAACGAAGTCAAGCGCTGCGCGAAGTGCGAGCATCTGCCCGCGCATCAACGCGTCGGACGAGCGCTCCCGCTCCTCGCCGGTGAAGCGCTCAACGCTGCCCGGCTGTTCGAAGGCGACGCCGACCTGGCGGTCCGATCGCCAGACCACCCCGCAGGTCAGGACCTCGCGCCCCGCCAGCCTGAGCTGGAAGCGCTCGGGCACGCCGAGGCCGCTCTCCATCTCGAGCGTCGCCGCCTCTTCGGTCAGCCGGCGCACGACGCAATCGATCGACGACTGGCCGAAATTGAAGAAGATCTTCCCAGCAAGTAGCGTCCTTTCCGGAACCAGATGGGACATTCGCAGCCTCCCGTGTGCTCCGACGCAGTCTGTCGCAAGCATATTGCCGAGAGGTAACTGGATGGGGCTCTGGCGAGGGAACCAGGCGACGCGCCAACGCTCGGAAGGGCTGCTCGGGGGTCCGCAGCGGATGCGAAAGTCCTTCATCTTCAATGCCCGGCTGTTGCGACCGCCGTGCGATGTCCGCAAAGCGGGAGATTCGCTTTACCAGCTATCCACCATGCTCCGAGTCAGTTGCGGATCGCGTAGAGCGGCGTTCGCAAGGTCAGCTGGTAAGACGGCTTCGGCGTCCAGGCGATCTGTGCGGTGATGCCGAACAGGCGGTTGTCGTTGTCGTCCATGCGATCAAGGTCCAGCCGCAGGATCGGCTGCGTGAAGGATTCCGCAAGCGTCCGCCCCGCCAGCTGCGCGCCGCCGAACGACTGCATGCCAAGACGCCCGGTGAATTTCCAATTGCTCGGGCATTGGTAATAGCCGCCGGCATAGAGGATCGTGTTCGGCCGGATGCTGGCGAGCGGGCTGGCGATGATGGTGGTGGTATGTTGCACGCCGGTCAGCCAGCCCCGCGTCTCGTCCTCGTCGAGCGCGTAGTCGAATTCCAGGATGTTGTTCAGCGAATTCGTCATGCCGTGATCGTTCGGCACCGATTGCGTCAAGGTCGATTGCAGCGTGATGGTCGGGATTGCGCCGCCGTCCTGCCGGTAGAGGTCGGCCTGCACGCCGATGTTCCAGCTCGTAATGTCGAACTTCGACCAGCCATCGCCAATGTCGGTCGTCGAGCCCGACACGCCGCCATAAAGCGAGACGCGGTCGTCGACGTCGACGGTGAGCGGCAGGTCGACGGCAATCGATTTCGCGGCCGGCAGGCCGTTCGGCAGCGTTGCGCCTCTGCGCACCGCCAGGGTTTGCAGCGCGGCCGATAGCGAGGTGGTGCCGAAACCGAGTCCGAGCGTCCCTGCCGGAACCGACGCATAGCTCGTGCGCAGATCGAGATAGAGGTTCGGGACGGCAGGTTTTGCTGCTGCATCCTCCTCATCTTCGGCGGAGAAGGCGGCGCCGGCCGAAATCGTCAGGCAGGCCAGTCCCATCGCGGTAGCGCGCAAGCTCGGACGATGCGATGGGCGGTGAGGAGGCACGAGACAATCCGACGCGCGGGCGAAATCGCGCGCTAGATGGAACGTGATCGCTGCCGCGGTCAAGCGCCATCCGCAAGCCATGGACTGCATCGATGGGCACGGCTACCTTGTCGTGACTGCACCGACCCGCTCGCCGGCCGGAGCAGGCCGGAACAATGGAGGACGACAGCCATGACCACGTCACGCCGCATCTTGCTCGCCGGAATGGCAGGACTCGCCGTCGCTCCGGCCGCCGTGGCCGCGGTACCCGCGCCGGCGCGCGATGACACGACGGTTGCCGAAGAACGCTTTGCGCGCATGATCGCCGCAGCGCATGCGCCCGACGTCACCTGCGCCCGCCAGGCGGAGCGTTATGCGGACGCGCATTGGCCTGACTATGTCATGGCGGCCAGGGCCGTGCTCGGCGCGCGCGTGTGATCTACCTCTCCACCGCTCGCCGCACCTGCTCGCCGATCTGTGACAGCACGAGCTGTGCCTGCGGCAGGATCGCGCCCATGGCGTGGAAATTGTGAACCATGCCGTCGTGGCAGACATGCTCGACGGCGACGCCTGCGGCGAGTAGCTTGCGGGCATAGGCATTGCCTTCATCGCGCATCGGGTCGTACTCGGCGGTGTGGATGATCGCGGTCGGCAGGCCTGTGAGCCGGGTGGCGCGCAGCGGAGACACGCGGGGATCGGCCGTGTCGATGCCCTCAGGCAGATAGTCGGAGAGATCGGCCTCGATCGTGACGCGGTCGATCAGATGACCCTCGGCAAAGGCCTCGCGCGACGGCGAGGTTTCCTCGAAATCCAGCACCGGGCAGATCAGGCATTGTGCGGCGATGGCAAGGCCCGCGGTCTGCGCCGCCTCCTGGCACACGATCGCAGCAAGCGTTGCACCGGCGGAATCGCCGCCGACCACCAGGCGGTCCGCGTCGATGCCGAGCGATGCGGCCTCGCGCGCGACCCACTCGGTGGCGGCGATGGCATCGTCGACGGCGGCTGGAAATCTGTGCTCCGGCGCGAGCCGGTAATCGACGGAAACGAGGCGGCAGCCGGTGGCATGCGCCAGCGCCGCCGCGATGCGGTCATGCGTGGCGATGCCGCCGGCGACGAGGCCGCCGCCGTGGAAGAACACGAAGCCCGGTGCAACCTCGTCGGCATTTGCGGGCGTGTAGAGGCGATAAAGCAGCTCGCCGTCGCGGCCGGGCAGCACGCCGTCGCGCGTCGTCACATCGGGCGCATCCGCGCGCGCGAACTGCATCAGCTTGGCCAGCGATTGCCGCCGCGCCTCCACGCTCGGCCGGCTTTTCGCCTGCGGCGCAGCCGCGGCCATCATGGTCAACAAGCGCTTTGCGAGCGGATCGAGCGGCATGGCAATCTCCGTATCATTGCCCGCATTATAGCCTGTTCGGCGCGTTTTACCCGCCGGGAGATGGGGCTGGTCCGGCAGCAAATCATTTAGGAATTGGGACAATAGTGCCCGGATATGTCCCAGGGGAGGCCGTCATGGCCGAGATCAAGAAGCCGATCGAATATTCGCCGAGCTGGACCTTCTTCGAGGGCAAATGGCACGACGGCAACGTGCCGATCATGGGCCCGCGCACGCACGCGGCCTGGCTCGGCTCGGTGGTATTCGACGGTGCGCGCGCGTTCGAGGGCGTCGCGCCCGATCTCGACCGCCACCTCGCGCGCGCCAATCAATCCGCGGTCAGTTTCGGCCTCAAGCCGGTGGTCGATACCGCCACCTGGCTCGGGCTTGCGACCGAAGGCATTGCGCGCTTTGCGGCAAATGCCGAGCTCTACGTCCGTCCGATGTATTGGGCGCAGAACGGCTCGGGCGGCGGCGTGCTGTTCGACCCGGAGACCACCAATTGGTGCCTGTGCATCTACGAGGCGCCGATGCCAAAGCCGGTCGGCAACGCCATCACCCTGTCGCCGTTCCGCCGGCCCACCGCCGAATGCGCGCCGGTCGAGGCGAAGGCCGCCTGCCTCTACCCGAACAATTCGCGCGCGCTGGCGGAAGCCGCCTCGCGCGGCTTCCAGAACGCGCTGATGCTGGACATGCTCGGCAACGTCGCCGAGTTCGGCAATTCCAACGTGTTCATGGCCAAGGACGGCGTGGTCTATACGCCGGCTCCCAACGGCACGTTCCTCAACGGCATCACGCGCCAGCGCGTCATCGGCCTGCTTCGCGGCGCCGGCGTCGATGTGGTCGAGAAGACGTTGCGCTATGCCGATTTCCTCGCGGCCGACGAAATCTTCTCCACCGGCAATTTCGCCAAGGTCGCCCCGGTGATCCGCATCGACGAGCGCGAGCTGAAGCCGGGTCCGTTCTACGCCAGGGCGCGACAGCTCTATTGGGACTTCGCGCATGCGGTGCAGCTGGCGGCGTAGGTGGCTTTACTCCGCAGTCATCGCCCGACTTGATCGGACGATCCAGTATTCCAGAGGCAGTTGTGATTCCTCGATAGGCCGCGGCGTACTGGATGCCCCGGTCAAGCCGGGGCATGACACCTGTTTCTAACGGCGTCGTCGAAACCGGCTGAACTGAAACGCCTGTGTCGAATCCCACGGCGTCTGGTGCGTCTCGCTGCGCGCCTCGATCAGCTCGAACTCCGGCCCGAGCTCGGCTGCGAGGCTGGCGCTGTCATGGCGCTGCACCGGCAGGCCGCTGCATTTCTCCGGACCATCGGGCGCAAACGTCGCGATGATGACGTGGCCGCCGGGCGCAACCGCCGACCGCAGGCGCGCGACGTAAGCCGCCCTGTCGCGCGGGTCGGTCAGGAAGTGGAACGCGGCGCGGTCGTGCCAGACGTCGTAGGTCTTCGCCGGCTGCCAAGTGGTGGCATCGGCAACGATCCAGTCGACCGTCGAAGCGGCGGCGCCGATGCGCTTCTTCGCCGCCTCAAGCGCGTGGGCGGAAAGATCCAGCACAGCGACGTCGCGATATCCGTCCGCCAACAGCGCATCGACCAGACGCGAAGCGCCGCCGCCGATATCGATGATGGCCGATCCGCGATCGGGATTGCTCGCCCGGATCATCGCGAGCGAGGTCGACGGGCTATTCTGAAACCAGCTGACCTCGTCCTCGCCCTTGGTGGCGTAGACGCTGTCCCAATGAGAGCTTCGGTCGGACATTTCGCATCCTCCGGCTCAATCGGTGGCCGGGACGAAGGAAGGGCTACTCTTCCTTCTTCGACATCCGCTCCAGGCGCTCCTGCATTTCCTTCATCTGCTGGCGCAAATCGTCGATGTTGCTGTCCTTCGGCGTTTCGGCGTTCGCCTCGGGCTCCGCCTCGGCGGCGGTCGCCGGGCGCGGCGGGACGAAGGGCTTGAACATCGAGAAGGTCTGCTGGAACAGCTCCATGTTGCGACGGACTTGTTCTTCCAAGGGAGCAAAAGGAGTGCCGGACAGCGTGTTGGCGATCTGCTTGCGGAACTTCTCTTGCTCCTGGGTCAGGGTCGCGATCGACTGCTCCAGATATTTCGGCACCACCATCTGCATGCTGTCGCCGTAGAAGCGGATCAGCTGGCGCAGGAAGGTGGTCGGCAGCAGGTTCTGGCCGGCCTTGTTCTCCTGCTCGAAGATGATCTGGGCGAGCACCGAGCGGGTGATGTCGTCGCCGGTCTTGGCGTCATAGACCAGGAAATCCTCACCTTCCTTGACCATCGCGGCGAGGTCTTCCAGCGTCACGTAGGTGCTCGTTCCGGTGTTGTAGAGCCGGCGGTTCGCGTATTTCTTGATGGTGGTGGGTTGGTCTGATTTCGCCATGGGCTCTCACTTGCAAGCGCGGAGAACGGGAACCCGGCGGGCCATGCCGCAGGGCGGGAAGAGTACGCAACGCAACAAAATAAGCATTTTCAAAGGGGTCACGCTACCGTTTTGTGCGGCACGGTTAATCGCAGAGCAAAATCTTGCTTGCGAAAGCGCCAAGAACGCTATTTTGAATGCGCTGCGGCATGAATTCGGTCGCCGGCCGATTGACATGCCTCAACGACGTTAACAGGATGGCTCACGACACTGGCGAACTGCTTTCGTAAAGCCCCGCCTGCCCCCATTCAAAGAACCACAAGCCTCAGGAGATGCCCATGTCAGACGATGTCGTCATCGTCAGCGCCGCCCGCACCCCGGTCGGTAGCTTCAACGGAGCGTTCGCGACCCTTCCCGCCCACGATCTCGGCGCCATCGCCATCAAGGCGGCGCTGGAGCGCGGTGGCATCGAGCCCGGTCGGGTCTCGGAGGTCATCATGGGGCAGATCCTGACTGCCGCCCAGGGCCAGAACCCGGCCCGTCAGGCCTCGATCGGCGCCGGCATCCCGGTGGAGAGCCCGGCCTGGGGCGTGAACCAGCTTTGCGGCTCGGGCCTGCGCACGGTTGCGCTCGGCTACCAGGCGTTGCTCAACGGCGATTCCGAGATCGTGGTTGCCGGCGGCCAGGAATCCATGAGCATGGCTCCGCACGCCCAGTATCTGCGCGGCGGCGTCAAGATGGGGCCTGTCGAGTTCGTCGACACCATGATCAAGGACGGTCTGTGGGATGCCTTCAATGGCTACCACATGGGCAACACCGCCGAGAACGTCGCGCGGCAGTGGCAGATCACCCGCGCCCAGCAGGACGAGTTCGCGGTCGCCTCGCAGCAGAAGGCCGAGGCGGCGCAGAAGGCCGGCAAGTTCAACGACGAGATCGTCCCCGTCACCATCAAGACCCGCAAGGGCGACGTCGTCGTCAGCGCCGACGAATATCCGCGTCACGGCGCAACGCTCGAGGCGATGGCCAAGCTCCGTCCCGCCTTCGAGAAGGACGGCACGGTCACCGCGGGCTCTGCGTCCGGCATCAATGACGGCGCTGCCGCCGTGGTGCTGATGACCGCCAAGCAGGCGGCCAAGGAAGGCAAGAAGCCGCTGGCGCGAATCGTCTCCTGGGCGCAGGCCGGCGTCGATCCCAAGATCATGGGTTCGGGCCCGATCCCGGCTTCGCGCGCCGCGCTGAAGAAGGCCGGCTGGAATGTCGGCGATCTCGATCTGATCGAGGCCAACGAAGCCTTCGCGGCCCAGGCCTGTGCCGTCAACAAGGACCTCGGCTGGGACACCTCCAAGGTCAACGTCAACGGCGGCGCGATCGCGATCGGCCATCCGGTCGGTGCGTCCGGTGCGCGCGTGCTGGTGACGCTGCTGCATGAAATGCAGAAGCGCGATCTGAAGAAGGGCCTCGCCACGCTGTGCATCGGCGGCGGCATGGGTATCGCGATGTGCATCGCGCGCGACTGACGATGGCTGACGTGCAGCTTGCGCGCAGTTTGCGGGTGCGCTGCACACCTCAGTGAGTGCGTTGCACGCGACTAAAAAGGCAGCGGCTGCAAATCAAATATTCTTCGCAATCGCGCAAGCCTCGACTAAATACAAACGCCCGGCTCGACGCCGGGCGTTTTGTTCTTGATGTCCGTCAAACCAACCGCATAATCCAACGTTAAAAACAATCACTCCAGAAGCGTCCGAGAGTCCAAGGAAGAGTCCAAGGGAAGGAATACGACATGGCACGTGTTGCATTGGTCACGGGGGGTACGCGGGGCATCGGTGCTGCGATCAGCAAGGCGCTGAAGGCGGCCGGCTACAAGGTCGCGGCGAGCTATGCCGGCAACGACGCGGCGGCGGAGAAGTTCAAGGCCGAGACCGGCATTGCCGTCTACAAATGGGACGTCAGCAGCTTCGAGGCCTGCGCCGAAGGCGTGAAGAAGGTCGAGGCCGATCTCGGCCCGATCGAGGTGCTCGTCAACAATGCCGGCATCACCCGCGACACCGCCTTCCACAAGATGACGCTCGAGCAGTGGAACGCCGTCATCAACACCAATCTCGGCTCGCTCTTCAACATGACGCGCCAGGTCATCGAGGGCATGCGCGCGCGCAAGTTCGGCCGCATCATCTCGATCTCGTCGATCAACGGACAGAAGGGGCAGTTCGGCCAGGTCAATTATTCCGCGGCGAAGGCCGGCGACATCGGCTTCACCAAGGCGCTGGCGCTGGAGAACGCTAAGGGCGGCATCACCGTGAATGCGATCTGCCCCGGCTACATCAACACCGAAATGGTGCAGGCGGTGCCGAAGGACGTCCTGGAGAAGAACGTGATCCCGCAGATCCCGACCAACAGGCTCGGCGAGCCCGAGGAGATCGCGCGCGCCGTTGTGTTCCTCGCGGCCGACGAGTCCGGCTTCATTACGGGATCGACGCTGACGGTCAACGGCGGCCAGTACATGGTGTGATGCGATCGCATCACGTGGTTTGATATTGTCGACACCATCATGCCCGGGCTTGTCCCGGGCATGATCCCCTGTCATTCCGGGGCGCCGCGCCAGCGGCGAGCCCGGAATCTCGAGGTTCCGGGTTCGGCACTTCGAGCCGCCCCGGAATGACGAGGCTCCCTGGAATGACTCCCCGCACCGCCACGCTGATCGGATTGACCGCGATCCTGATGTGGTCGCTGCTCTCGGTGATGACCGTGGCGACCGGAAAGATTCCGGCGTTCCAGCTCGCCGCAATGACCTTCGCGATCGGCGGCCTGGTCGGCCTGCTCACCTGGATCGGGCGCGGCGATGCGGCGAAGAGCCTGCGTCAGCCGCTGGTCGTCTGGGTCGTCGGCGTTGGCGGCCTGTTCGGCTATCACGCGCTGTATTTCCTCGCACTGCGCTTCGCGCCGCCGGCCGAAGCCGGCCTTCTGAACTACATGTGGCCATTGCTGATCGTGCTGTTCTCGTCGTTCCTGCCGGGCGAACGGCTCGCTTTGCATCACATCGTCGGCGCCGTGCTCGGCCTCGTCGGCACCGTGCTGCTGTTTGCCGGCAACACCAGCGGGTTTGCGCCGGGAGCGGTGCCGGGATTGATCGCGGCTTTCATTGCTGCGTTCGTCTGGGCAACCTATTCGGTGCTGTCGCGCCGTTTGAAGGCGGTGCCGACCGATGCGGTCGCCGGCTTCTGCCTGGCCACAGCATTGCTGGCCGCGCTGATGCACGGCCTGCTTGAAACCACGGTGTGGCCGGAGACGGGCTTGCAATGGCTCTCCGTGATCGCGCTCGGCATCGGCCCCGTCGGCGCTGCGTTCTACGCCTGGGACATCGGCATGAAGCGCGGCGACATCCGCGTGCTCGGCGCCGCCTCCTACGCGACCCCGCTACTCTCGACCGGCTTCCTCATCGCCGCCGGGTTTGCCAAGGCCAGCGCCAACATCGCCATCGCCGCGATCCTGATTGCCGGAGGCGGTCTGATCGCCGCCAAGGACATGGTGCTGAGGAAGCGATGATTGTCATTCCGGGGCGCGCGACGCGCGAACCCGGAATCCATCGATCCGCGTCATTGGTGCCGCGGTGGATTTCGACCTACGGCTCCCAGCCCTGCGGTGCGAGCTCGAAGCCGGCGAATTCGAACGCCGGTGCCACGGTGCAGCCGACCAGCGTCCAATCGCCGGTGCTTTCCGCCATCTGCCAGGCCTGCGCCGGCACGATGGCCTGCGGCCGTTCGCCGCCCGCGAGGTCGGTGCCGAGCCGTACCTCGTGCTGCGAGCAGCCGTCATGGGCGATGCGCAGCAGCAAGGGGCTGCCGGCATAATAATGCCAGGTCTCGACCGCATCGACGCGATGCCAGTGCGAACGCTCGCCGCGGGCGAGCAGGAAATAGATCAGGGTCGAGCGCGAACGTCCGTTGGCGTCGGTGGCCTGATCGCGAAACGTCTCGCGATAATGGCCGCCTTCGGGATGCGGCCGCAGTTCAAGGCGCGCGATGATCTCGGCTGCGGTCGGCATCGAACCCCGTGAGGATCTGTGCGTCAGGACGTGTGCATCAGGATTTATTCTTGCGCTCGCGCAGCTCGCCGAACACCGCGGCGGCCTCCGCGCCCTTCATGTGCAGCTTGGCGGCGACCTGTGGCTCGTCGGCGCGCAGGAAGACGTTGGCGCGTTTCTCCTCGCCCAGCAGCGTCGGAATGGTCGGCTTGTTCTCGGCCCGCAGCTTCGCCACCTCCGCCGCGCGGGCCTGCAGCGCCGCATTGTCGGGCTCGACGGTCAACGCGAACTTGACGTTGGAGGCCGTGTATTCGTGGCCGCAATAGAGCTTGAAGTCGTCAGGCAGGGCGCGCAGCTTCAGAAGCGAATCCCACATCATCGGATAGGTGCCTTCGAACACGCGGCCGCAACCGATCGAGAACAGCGTGTCGGCGGCGAAGACCGTCTTCTCGGTGTCGAACACGTAGGAGACGTGGTCGAGCGTGTGGCCGGGCGTCTCCAGGACGCGCGCCAGCAGATTGCCGATCTTGACCACGTCGGCATTGGCCACACGCAGGTCGACGTTCGCGATTCCCGTGGTCTTGTCGTGCGGCGCGACGACGCGGCAATTGTATTTCCGCTTGAGTTCGGCGACCCCGCCGACATGATCGCCGTGATGATGGGTGATCAGGATGTCGGTGAGCTGCCAACCCTCGCGCTCCAGCGCCTTGATGATGGGGCCGGCCTCGGGCGCGTCGATCGACGCCGTCGCCTTGGTTTCCACATCGTGGATCAGATAACCGAAATTGTCGTTTAAACAGGTGAAAGTACGAATTTCGGCGGCCATGTCATCTCCATCGGGCTCAGCCCCGCCAGACAAATATGGCGTTAACGTTGCGCAGGCAATGCAATATTCCGCGCGCAGGCGCAGCCCTGCGCATGTTACATTGCGGTCATGACCATCGACGTCGTCGACCTCCGCGAGTTCTATTCGCGTCGCCTCGGGATCGTGGCGCGACAAATGATCAATCGCGGCATCAGGGAGCGCTGGCCGGGGGTCGAGGGCCAGCGCGTGCTCGGCCTCGGCTATCCCACGCCCTATCTGGGGTTGTTCCGCGAGGATGCCGAGCGCTGCATCGCCTTCATGCCCGCGGCCCAGGGCGTGCTGAAATGGCCGACGGGACGGCCGGCGCTGGCCTCGCTGGTCGACGAGTTCTCGTTGCCGCTTGCCGACGCCGCGGTCGACCGCATCCTGCTGGTTCACGCGCTGGAGATGTCGGACGATCCGGCCGCGCTGCTGCGCGAGGTGTGGCGCGTGCTGTCGCCCTCGGGCCGCGTGATCGCCGTGATCCCGAACCGGCGCGGGGTGTGGACCCGTACCGACAGCACGCCGTTCGGTCACGGCCGGCCCTATTCGCGCTCGCAGATCACCGATCTGTTGCGCCAGACCTGGTTCACGCCGACCGCCTGGGGCGAGGCGCTGTTCATGCCGCCCTATGCCGGCGGCTGGGTGCTGAGATCGGCACAGATGTGGGAGCGCGCCGGTGCAGCGCTGTCGCTGCCCTTTGCCGGCGTGCACATCGTCGAGGCCACCAAGCAGGTCTATCGTGCGATCCCCGCCAAGCGCGAGCGGGCGCGGCTGATTCCCTCGCTCGCCAAGCCGGTGCTGGTGCCGTCATCGACCGTGACGCGCGGCTGAAAAAAATCGTCCCGGCGCGAGGCCGGGACGAGTTCGAATCAGAACAGCAGAAAAAGCTTACTCGCCGGGCGCGAGATCGTCGCTCGAGGCGGCTGGCGCTGCCTCGCGCTCGGGGCGCGGGCCATGGGGCCGGCGCCGACGGCGCGGAAACCGCTCGCCACCGCCGCCACCCTCGAAGCCGGGCTGGCCGCCATTTGCGCCGACATTCACCTGCGGCTGCGGGCCGGTGATGAAAGACGGCAGCCGATCGACGCCGCCGGCGTCGGCGATGACGGGCTGCGGCTGGTTCGCCGGCAGCGGCTGCGGCTGATATTGCGGCTGCGGACGATGATCGCGTTCGCGGTGCTCGCGCGGCTGGTGGTCGCGCTGATAGGGCTGCTGCTGGTTGTCGCGTGGCTGATGATCACGCTGGTGCTGGCCGTCGCGGTCGCGTGCGAAAGGCTGCTGCGGCGGCTGCGGGACGAAGCCTGGCTCCTGGCCGAAATTCGAGAAATTCTCGCCGTCGTCTTCATCGTCGCCGCTGGCGCTGCTGATGGGCTCGTCACCGCGCGGCTGCTGGTTCTGGCGGAATTGCTCCTGCGCCGCCGCGATCAGGCGGAAATAATGCTCGGCATGCTGGTAGTAGTTCTCCGCCGCAACGGGGTCTCCGGAGGAGCGGGCGTCGCGCGCGAGCTGGAGGTACTTTTCGGCGATGTGCGAAGCCGTGCCGCGGATCTTGATATCGGGTCCGTTGGACTCGTAGACCCGGGTCATCGGGTTCTGGCTGCGCCGATTGTTGTTGTTATTGTTGTTGCGGTTGCGCATCCGCTGCTTGTTCTGACCGTTTCTCATGTCCTGCCTTTAATTCCAGCCCTAAAGGTTGCACGCATTACTGATTGCTAGGAGTGACCTGGTGACAGCGGTTTCACGTCGCACTCGCGCACCCCGCGCAAGAGCGGATCCAACCCTGCCGATGTTCGTCGACCGTCGCGTTCAACAAGGACGCGTTCCCCACCCGCCAGCATTGATCGCCAGCGAATCCATTCATTTTGCCTGCCGAAACAAGCCCAGCGGTGTTGCGTAAGTCTTCAAGCGCAATATCAGGCTTTCGTTCACGTTGCGGTCGGAGAGCAGCGCAGCTCCACTGGCTATCGCGCTTCACAGGACCTGCGGCTTGGAACCTATAATCAGTAAAGCTCTCGCCCGAGAGCCCGGCTTTCACCCGCAAGTCTACGGGGCCGGCACCGATGTGTTGATCGGAACGTAGTCGTTCCCAAGGGATATTCCAAGAGCTTTTTGCAAGCCAATCCGGCTTTTATGGGGGCATTTTTCGGGCCGAAACGGCCCGCGGAATGCCCGCCAGGTCGGCCTTGGGTGGCCTGTCCATCGTTAACCCCGCTGCCGCCATGAGGGTTTCAATATTTCTCGCCTGGCCTCGGCCGGCCTCGACGATCAGCACCCCGCCGGGGGCGAGGCGCTCGCTCGCCTGCGGGATCAGGGCGCGGTAGGCGTCGTATCCGTCGTTGCCGCCGTCGAGCGCCAGATGCGGATCGTGCTCGCGCACCTCGACGCTCAAGGTCGGAATTTCGGCCGAGGGGATATAGGGCGGGTTCGACACGATGAGGTCGAACGGGCCGCGGAGCGCTGCCGCATAGGAGCAGGCGACGAAAGCGGCGCGGCCGCCGAGGCCGAGAGCGACGGCATTGTCGCGCGCCGTGCTGAGCGCGGTCAGGCTGATATCGGTGCCGGTGCCGAACGCATCGGGAATTTCGTGCAACAACGCGAGCAGGATCGCGCCCGATCCGGTGCCGATGTCGGCGATGCGAACAGGCGCTGCGGCTTTCCGCTCGCGAAGGATCTCGAGCGCAAGCTCGACCACGGTCTCGGTATCGGGGCGTGGGACCAGGGTTGCTTCCGACAGGCGAAACGGCAGGCCCCAGAATTCGCGTGTGCCGAGAATGCGCGCCACCGGCTCGCCGGCGATGCGGCGCCGTGCATGCTGGGCGAGCCGCGAGGCCTCGGCTTCGGTGAGCGGCCGCGCTGCCTGTGCAATCAGGCCGGTCAGATCGAGGCCGAGGACCGCGCCGACCAGGATACGGGCGTCGAGCTCGGCCTCCTCGACCCCCGCCGATCTCAGCTGTCCGGCCAGCGCGCGCCGCGCGCTCTCGATGGATTGTCCGGCGAGGGGATTACTCACGCGTCACGCCGCCGCGCCTTGTGCAGCGAGCTGCGCGGCCTGGTGCTCGGTGGTCAGCGCGTCGATCAATTCGCCGAGCGCTTCGCCCGCGATCACCTGCGGCAGCTTGTAGAGCGTCAGATTGATGCGGTGGTCGGTGACGCGTCCTTGCGGAAAATTGTAGGTGCGGATGCGCTCGGAGCGGTCGCCGGAGCCGACCTTCTCCTTGCGTTCGGCCGAGCGCGCGGCGTCGACGCGCTGCCGCTCGGCGTCGTAGATGCGCGAGCGCAGAATATTCATGGCGGAGGCGCGGTTCTTGTGCTGCGAGCGGCTGTCCTGCATCATCACCACGATGCCGGTCGGGATGTGGGTGATGCGGATCGCCGATTCGGTCTTGTTGACGTGCTGGCCGCCGGCGCCTTGCGCGCGCATCGTCTCGATGCGCAGATCGTCGTTCTTGATGTCGACGTCGACGTCCTCGACCTCCGGCAGCACGGCGACCGTGGCCGCGGAGGTATGGATCCGACCCTGCGTCTCGGTGTCGGGGACACGCTGGACGCGATGCACGCCGGATTCGAACTTCAGCTTGGAGAAGGCGCCGCGGCCCTGCACCTCCGCGATGATTTCCTTGTAGCCGCCGACGGTGCCTTCGCTGGCCGAGATCACCTCGACCTTCCAGCCCTGCAGGGCAGCGAAGCGTTCGTACATCCGGAACAGGTCGCCGGCAAACAGCGAGGCCTCGTCGCCGCCGGTGCCGGCGCGGATTTCCAGCACCACGTTGCGGTCGTCCATGGCGTCCTTGGGCAGCAGCGCGACGCGGATCTTCTGGACCAGCTCCTCGATCTTCGGCGCCAGCTCGTCGCGTTCGGCTTCCGCCATGGCCCGCATCTCGGCATCGGTCGCGGGATCGGCGATCAGCGCCTCGGTGTCGGCGAGCTCCTTGACGGCGGAACGATAGGCCTTCACCGCTTCGATCAGCGGTGTGATCTCGGCGAGTTCGCGCGTGATCTGCACGTAGCGCTCGGAGGCAAGCTGCCCCAGCGATTCGGCCTCGAGAGAGGCATGATGGGCAAGCAGCACGTCCAGTTTGGCTTCGGGCAATGACGACATCGGTTCAGTCTCAAATGGCAGGAGGAGGCGAGGCGGCAGGAAGCGGCGACAGGCCCGCTACAAGGCCAGGCCTTCGGCCTCGGCAAATTCCGTCAGCTTCTGCCGGATCGAGACGCTGCCGGCCGGCGCGTCAAGCAGCGGGCCGAGCATGGCTTCGGCCTTCTTCGCGTCGACGTCGAGCACCATGGCCTTGACCGGGCCGAGTGCGGTCGCCGACAGCGACAGCGAGCGGTAGCCGAGCGCAATCAGCGCCAGCGCGCCGATCGGCTTCGACGCCATCTCGCCGCAGAGCGAGAGCGACTTCTTCGCGGCATGGCACTTGTGCGCGATCTGGCGCAGCGCGCGCAGGATCGGCGCCGACATGGTGTCGAAGCGTTCGGAGACCTTGGCATTGCCGCGATCGACCGCGAACAGGAACTGGAACAGATCGTTGGAGCCGACCGAGATGAAGTCGACTTTCCGCAGGAGTTCGTCGAGCTGATAGAGCAGGGCGGGCACCTCGACCATGGTGCCGATGTCGATTCTTTCGGGCAGCGTGTGGCCGTGCTGGCGCAAGTAAGTGAGCTCGCGCTCGACCAGCGCCTTGGCCGCGTCGAATTCGGCGACCTCCGAGATCATCGGGAACATGATGCGCAGCGCCCGGCCGCCGCCGGCGCGCAGCAGCGCGCGGATCTGGCCGCGCAACAGGCCGGGGCGATCGAGCCCGAGCCGGATCGCGCGCCAGCCGAGCGCGGGATTTTCCTCGATCACGGCTTCCATGTAGGGCAGCGCCTTGTCGCCGCCGATGTCGAGCGTGCGGAAGGTGACGGGCTTGTTGCCGGCGGCATCCAGCACGGTGCGATAGAGCGCCAGCTGGTCGCTGGTGCGCGGCAGGCTCTGGCCCACCATGAATTGCAGCTCGGTGCGGAACAGGCCGATGCCGGCGCTGCCGGTGTCCTCGATATGCGGCAGGTCGATGGCGAGCCCCGCGTTGATCATCAGCTCGACCTTCTGGCCGTCCTTGGTGACGCAGGGCCGGTCGCGCAGCGCCAGATATTGCGCCTGGCGGCGGGCACGGAAGCGCACGCGCTCGGCGAAGGCCGCTTCGACCTCCTGCGAGGGGCGGACATAGATCGAGCCGGAGGTGCCGTCGACGATGATGGCGTCGCCGGGATCGGCGATGCCGGGCGCGTTCGGGACTTCGCCGACCGCGGGGATGCCGAGCGCGCGCGCCACGATCGAGACGTGGGAATTGGCGGTGCCTTCCTCCAGCACGATGCCGCGCAGGCGCTTGCGGTCGTAGTCGAGCAGCGCCGCCGGGCCCATCGCGCGCGCGATGACGATGGCGTTGTCGGGCAGCTGCTCGCGTGAGGGCGCGTGGTCCTGGCCGACCAGCTGCCGCATCAGGCGGTAGCCGAGATCTTCCAGATCGTGCAGCCGGTCGCGCAAGTAGGGATCGGTCGAGCGCAGCATGCGCGCGCGGGTGTCGGACTGCACGCGCTCGACCGCGGCTTCCGCGGTGAGGCCGGTGGCGACCGCCTCGTGCAGCTTGTGCGACCAGCCCTGGTCGTTGGCGAACATGCGGTAGGCTTCCAGCACCTCGCGATGCTCGCCGCCCTCGGCGACGTCGCCACGCTCCAGCATGCGGTCGAGATCGGCGCGCAGCTTGGCGAGCGCGGTGTCGAGCCGCTTGATCTCCTTCGGCAGGTCCTCGGCGATGTAGTCCTTGATCACGACGCGCGGCTCGTGCAGCACGACGTGGCCGAGCGCGATGCCTTCCGACAGAATGGCGCCGACCTTCTGCGCGGAATGGCGCGCCGCCGGCTCCTGGCCCGGCTGCGCCAGCGCGGAGAGCTCGCCGGAGGCGATCAGCTCCGCCAGCACCATCGCGGTGGTCTGCAGCGCCTCGAGCTCTTCCTCGACATAATTGCGCTTGGCGCGGTTCTGCACCACCAGCACGCCGAGGGTGTTGCCGGCCCGCAGGATCGGCACGCCGAGGAAGGAATGGTAGATCTCTTCGCCGGTCTCGGGGCGGAACGAGAAGGCCGGGTGGCTCTGCGCATCGCTCAAGTTGAGCGGCGTTGCCTCGCTGGCGACGAGGCCGACCAGGCCCTCATGGGCGCTCAGCACGGTATGGTGCACCGCCTCGCGGTTGAGGCCTTCGGTGGCGTAGAGCTCCAGCGTGTTGTCGATGCGCAGCACATAGACCGAGCACACCTCGGCCACCATGTTGGCGGCGATCAGCACCACGATCTTGTCCAGCCGCTCCTGGGCCGAGACCTGCTCCGCCATGGTTTCGCGGAGCCGTCTCAACAAGACGCGGGGACCTCCCGACGCGCTCCGCATGAACCGTCAATCTCCTCCGTCTGCCGGGGCCGAAAGGGGCCGCGGCTGCTCGCCCAGTATCCAGAAAAACAACAAATTTGCTCGTCCGGCGCCGGCTCAGGCGGTTGCCTCAGCCGAATCAGCACCGCCTGAACTGGGGCACAGTTTCCGGCAGCCCACCCTGTTCGCCGTATAGCGAATTGGGGCTTGTTTTGCCAAGCAAAACGCCTGCCAAACGCGAAAGTGTGGACACCTCCGCGTTTGCTGCGACCGCTAAGAGAAAATTCGCCTAGGCCTGATCCAGACCGTAGAGCGTGTGCAGCGTGCGCACCGCCAGCTCGGTATAGGCGGCGTCGATCAACACCGAGAACTTGATCTCGGAGGTTGTAATGGCCCGGATGTTGATATTCCGCCCTGCGAGGGCCGAGAACGCCTGGGCGGCGACGCCGGCGTGGCTGCGCATGCCGCTGCCGATCACCGAGATCTTGGCGACGTCGGTGGCGGTATCGAGCCGCGCATAACCGATCTTGTCCTTGGCGGCGGTAATCGTGTCCTTGGCGCGGGTATAATCTGCCGCCGGCACCGTGAAGGTGAGGTCGGTGGTCTTGCCGTCCTCGGAGACGTTCTGCACGATCATGTCGACGTTGATGTTGGCATCCGCCAGCGGGCCGAAGATCGAGGCCGCAACGCCCGGCTTGTCCTCGATCTGGCGCACCGAGATCTGGGCCTCGTCCTTGGAAAAGGCGATACCGGTGACGACGTGGCTTTCCATGATCTCCTCCTCGCTGCAGATCAGCGTGCCGGGCGGCTGGTTGGCATGCGGGTCGATATCCTCGGGCTTGTCGAAGCTCGAGGCGGACGAAGATCGGCATGTTGTGGACCATGCCGAGTTCCACCGAGCGGACCTGGAGCACCTTGGCGCCCTGGGAGGCCAGTTCCAGCATGTCTTCGAACGCGATCTTGTCGAGCCTCTTGGCCTTCGGCACGATTCGCGGGTCGGTGGTATAGACGCCGTCGACGTCGGTGTAGATATCGCAGCGGTCGGCCTTGACGGCGGCGGCGACCGCCACGGCCGAGGTGTCCGAGCCGCCGCGGCCGAGCGTGGTGATACGACCCGTCTTGGGCTCGATGCCCTGGAAGCCGGCGATGACCGCGACCTCCTTGCGCTCCCTGAAGCGCTTGATGATCTCGCTGCCGTCGATGTCCTCGATCCGGGCCGAGGCATGGGCGTCGCTGGTCTTGATCGGGATCTGCCAGCCCTGCCAGGAACGGGCCTGGATGCCCATGCCCTGAAGTACGATGGCAAGGAGGCCCGAGGTGACCTGCTCGCCCGAGGCGACGACGGCGTCGTATTCGCGCGCGTCGTGCATCGGCGAGGCCTCGGTGCACCAGGCCACCAGCTCGTTGGTCTTGCCGGACATCGCCGAGACGACCACGGCCACCTCGTGGCCGGCGTCGACCTCACGCTTCACATGGCGTGCGACGTTGCGGATACGTTCGATGTTGGCGACGGATGTGCCGCCGAATTTCATCACGAGGCGGCTCATGACGACGCGTGCATTCCCTCATAAGGATCAGTATGGTGGCCCGCACTGGACGGGCCTGGCGGACACCGACCGCGCGTATACAGAGGGGCGGGGCCGGGGGCAAGCGGGTTCCTGCTCCGGCCAATCCGGGCAATGGGTTAATCGAGGTCATGGCGCGCTATATCGACGAGATCCTGCAGCCGGGCGAGCGGGTGCTGTATTCGACCAATGCGCACTGGATCTTCTATCTTCCGGCCATCCTGGCCTGGATCGTGGCCTTGGCGCTGTTCGTGTTGTCCCGGCAAACCATTGTCGAGGGGCTCGTGCTGCTCTGTCTCGGCGCGTCCGGCCTGGTGGCGCTGGCCGCGCTGTACTGGACCGTGAAGGGCTGGTTCCACCGCTTCACCACCGAGACCGACGTCACCAATCTCCGGGTCGTGCACAAGACCGGCTTCATCAAGCGCCGCACCTTCGAAATGGCGCTGGACAAGGTCGAGAGTGTCGACGTCGACCAGACCATTCTTGGACGTATTCTCAACTACGGCGACGTGACGATTCGCGGCGTCGGCGAGGGCATCGAGACGATCAGGACCATCGCCTCGCCGCTCGCCTTCCGTAGTTCGATCACCACGCGGTAGGACCGCGCGCAACCATGAGCATGCAGCAAAATACTTCCGTCTCCGCTGGCCCGCAGCCGGGCTCGACCGTCGATGCCGCCGAAATCGCCAAATTCTCGAAACTCTCGGCGGAGTGGTGGGACCCCAATGGCAAGATGGCGCCGCTGCACCGGATCAACCCGCTGCGGCTCGGCTATATCCGCGATGCCGCCTGCCGCAAGTTCGAACGCAATGTGCGCAGCCTCAACTGCCTCGCCGGCCTGCGCGTGCTCGACATCGGTTGCGGCGCCGGCCTGTTGTGCGAGCCGCTGTCGCGCCTCGGCGCGCAGGTCATCGGCGTCGATCCTTCCCAGAGCAACATCGCCGCGGCGAAGCTGCATGCCGACAAGGGTCATCTTGCGATCGACTACCGCTGCACCACGGTCGAGGAGATCGATCCGCGCGAGCGCTTCGACATCGTGCTGGCGATGGAAGTTGTCGAGCACGTCGTCGACGTCGGCGTCTTCCTGAAGCGCTGTGCGGCAATGCTGAAGCCGAACGGCCTCATGGTGGTCTCGACGCTGAACCGCAACTGGAAGAGCTTCGCGCTCGCCATCGTCGGCGCCGAGTACGTCCTGCGCTGGCTGCCGCGCGGCACTCACGAATGGAACAAGTTCGTCACCCCCGACGAGCTGACGAAATATCTGCTCGACAATCGTCTCGTCATCACCGAGCAGACCGGCGTGGTCTACTCACCCTTCGCCGACAAATGGTCGCTCTCGTCGGACATGGACGTCAATTACATGGTGGTCGCCGAAGCGATGGTGTGAGGCTGCGTTATGGCACGAGCCGTTCCTCCACAGACGGTGTCGTCCCTGCGAAAGCACTAGGGCATGCACATATCTGGTGCGGCGGATTGACTCGGGTCCGCCTTGGGGGATTCCAGAATCGGAAGTCTGTGTGATTCCTATTGCTGCACTCCATGGTTCGGACGGGGTGCTGCGATGTTGTCACGGATTGACTGGACGCTGGGCCGGTTCGGGGATCGTCGTCTCGATAAAGGGGGGCGGCGTTCGTCGAACGCATGGTTGCGGGCAGAACTGTCTGCCTTCGACAGCTCTCCAGGGGGAACCGCGCGCTGGAAGTGCGGTTCAACCGCTTTCTTGGCCATGACAAGGTGACGGTGGAGCGGATCATCGAAAGCTGGAGCGATAGCACGGTCGCTGCGGTGGAAGGCCGCCACGTGCTGGCCATCCAGGACACCAGCGAGGTCCACTTCAACACCACGCCGCAAAGCCGGCGCGGGCTCGGAGAAATCGGCAAAGGCAATAGCCACGGCGTGCTGCTGCACCCGCTGCTGGCTGTGGATGCCGATGACGGCAGCTGTCTTGGGCTTGTGAGCGGGCAGATATGGACACGCGCAGGTCGCCGCACGACCTCGCACGACGATCGGGAATTATCGGACAAGGAATCGCAGCGCTGGATATCCTCTGCCGTGGCGGCGCGACCACTGCTTGCCAAGGCCGCGGTGGTGACGTTGCTGGGGGATCGCGAGAGCGATATTTTTGCCCTCTATGCCAGCTCGGCTGAGCAACACTTCCACATCATCGCGCGCAGCATGCATGATCGCAAGCTTGCCGACCGCAGCAGTCTGTATCAGGTCAGCGATGCCATGGCTGCGGTGGACCGGCGTACGATCCAACTGCCTGCGCGCGCCCCGCGGCCCGCTCGCCTGGTCCACCTCGAACTTCGCTTTGACGCAATCGAGCTTGCCCGCCCACAGACTAAGTTCCTGCACCATCTGCCGAAAAGCTTGCCATTGACGGTGGTCGATGTGCGAGAGGTCAATGTCGAAGCCGGCGTAGAGCCGCTGCACTGGCGGCTTCTCACCTCTCACGAGGTTGCCGGCATCGAGGACGCCTGGCGCATCGTCCAATGGTACAAGCAGCGCTGGATTATCGAGCAGTTCTTCCGCACTCTGAAGACGCAAGGCCTCAAGCTCGAAGACAGCCAGATCGGATCCGCCGATCGGCTTCTCAAGCTGGTCGCAATCGCCGCCAAGGCGGCCGTCATCACCATCCAGCTTCTGCAGGCCCGCAATGGTAGTCGCCAGCCTATTGGCGTTGCCTTCGACACCAGCCAAATTGGCGCGCTCATTGCCCTCAACCAGCAACTCGAAGCCGCGAGCAAACGACTAAAGAACCCATATCCGCCCGACCGCCTCGCTTGGGCCGCCTGGATCATCGGCCGTCTCGGTGGCTGGGATGGCTACCCATCGTCCAAGCCGCCGGGCCCCATCACCTTCAAGAACGGCCTCGAATACTTCCACGCCGTCGCGGCGGGATGGAGCCTCAGAGATATGTGCATGCCCTAGTGCGAAAGCAGGGACCCATAACCACCGGCCGTCGTCGTTAGCCAAGACAAGCGCCCGAGCATGTACTACGTCTACATCCTCGCCAGCCGTCATCACGGAACGCTCGACATCGGCATCACCAACTCGCTCCAGAAGCGCCTGGAGCAGCACCGCGCCGGCAAAGGCTCGGAGTTCGTGAAGCGCTATGGGGTGTATCGGTTAGTCTACACTGAGGCGTATGAGCGAGCGGAGGAGGCGATCGCCCGCGAAAAGCAGCTCAAGCGTTGGAAGCGCGACTGGAAGATCGAGCTGATCGAGCGCGATAATCCGGAGTGGCATGACCTAAGCGATCTCCTGGTTTGACGGTTTGACGCTGCCCAGCAAACCCTGTCGTCCCTGCGAACGCAGGACCCATACCGCGGAATCTATCGGTGAGCGGATGGTGTGAGATGCGCGGGCCACCAGTCCTCGCAAAACTGCTCCTGGGGTAATGGGTCCCTGCGTTCGCAGCGACGACAGCTGAGTTTGTGAGTGAGCATCGCTCCCATGACGTCGCCGCGGTTGACCGCGTGGGCGGCAGCTTGCAGGTTGGGCAGAATCGTCCCGGCATCAGCTCCACCCCCCATGCTCACCGTCGCCAGCCTCTGGATTCCCTTCACCATCATTGCTGCGCTCGGGCAGGTCGCGCGCAACGCGATGCAGCGATCGCTGACGAAGCCGCTGGGGACCTGGGGCGCGACCAATATCCGCTTCCTGTTCGGCTTCCCGTTCTCGGTGCTGTTTCTGGGCGTGGTTCTGGTTGCGACCGGCGACCGTCTCGGCATGCCGCCGACTGTATTCTGGCCGTGGCTGCTGCTCGGGGCGCTCAGCCAGATCGTTGCCACCGGCCTGATGCTGCTCGCCATGAACGACCGCTCCTTCGTGGTGACGACGGCCTACCTCAAGACCGAGGCGATCCAGACCGCGATCTTCGGCTTCGTCTTCCTCGGCGATCACCTGACCTGGCTGAAGGTGCTGGCGATCGTGATTGCGACCATCGGCGTCGTCATCACGGCGCTGCGGCCAGGCGGCGAGAAGGGCTTTGCGGAATTGAAGCCGACCATCACCGGCCTGGTGGCGGCGGCGGCCTTCGCGCTCTCCGCGGTCGGCTTTCGCGGCGCCATCATCAATGTGCCTGATGTCTCCTTCGTGACCGCGGCGTCGGTCACGCTGGTGCTCGGCCTGTTCGTGCAGACGCTGATCCTGACGATCTACCTGCTCTGGCGCGCGCCGGACGTGCTGCGGGGAATCCTCAACCGATGGCGGCCCTCGATGCTGGCGGGCTTCACGGGCGCCTTCGCCTCGCAGTTCTGGTTTCTCGCGTTCGCGCTGACGGCCGCCGCCAATGTCCGCACGCTCGCTCTGATCGAGGTGCTGTTCGCGCAAGCCGTGGCGTATTATTCGTTCAAGCAGTCGATCGCGCCGCGCGAAATGCTTGGCATCGCGCTGATCGTGATCGGCGTGGCGCTGCTGGTGGGAGTGTAATCGTCATTCCGGGGCGATGCGCAGCATCGAACTACGGTGCGCAGTTGCGCACCTGAGAATCTCGAGATCCCCCGATGCGCAATTGCGCATCTGAGGTCTGGTCCTTCGGACCATCCCGGGATGACGCGCTCCGCGCGTCAGTTGCGGTCTTCCGGCAGCGCCGGCAGCGGCGAGACCTCGATGCCCTCGTCGATCAGCGATTTCGCCTCCTCCGGCGAGGCCTCGCCGTAGATCGGGCGGTGCTCCTTGTCGCCGTAATGCATCGCGCGGGCTTCGTTGGCGAAGCGCTCGCCGACATTGTCGGCATTCTTGACGATGTGATCGCGCAGCTCCTTCAGCTTGGCGCGCAGCTCTTTCTCCTGCGCCATCAGCAGCGAGGTCGGACCTGACGGCGCGGCTTCGGGCGCGGCCGCAGCAATTGCTTCCGGCGGCGGCGTCGCACGCCCGCGGCCCTTCTTGCCGACGATGCGCGGGGCCATGATCGCCTTCTCGACCTTGGCCGAGCCGCAGATCGGGCAGGTCACGAGCTTGCGCTTGACCTGCTGGTCATAGGCCGACGAGCTCTGGAACCAGCTCTCGAAGTCATGGTCCCGGTCGCAGCGGAGCGCGTAGCGGATCATGCCGATCCCCGCACGAGGTGCAGGTGGTCCGGCCCCGCCTTGGGGTCGGACACGCCGAAACGGCGGCCATGCTGGAGCGAGGGATCGCGCGGCGCGCGGTCTCGACCTTGGCCGGATCGATCTCGGCCATGATGATGCCGGGCTCGACGTCGCCCTCGGCGAGGATCTCGCCCCAGGGATCGATGATCAGCGAATGGCCGTAAGTCTCGCGCTTGTTCTCGTGCAGGCCCGCCTGGGCTGCCGCGAAGACGAAGCAGCCGGTCTCGATCGCGCGCGCACGCAGCAAGACGTGCCAATGCGCTTCGCCGGTCTTGCGGGTGAAGGCCGAGGGCACGGTGATGAAATACGCGCCGCTCTCGGCCAGCGCGCGATAAAGCGCGGGGAAGCGCACGTCGTAGCAGATCGTGAGGCCCACCCGGCCCCAGGGCAGGTCGGAGATCACCGCGGTCTCGCCCGGCTGGTAATTGGCGGATTCGCGGTAGCTCTCCCCGTCCGGCAGCTCGATGTCGAACATGTGGATCTTGTCGTAGCTCGCGAGCACATTGCCCTCGGGCCCGATCAGGAAGGAGCGGTTGACCGCCTTCTCCGGCGAAAAGCGCAGCGCCAGCGAGCCGACATGGAGATGGATCTTCAGCTCCTTGGCGAGCGCCCGGTAGGCCTTCAGCGAGGTGTCGTCCTCCTCGCTCTGCAGATGCTCGAACAGCGCCTTGCGGTTCAGCTGCATCATGTTGCTGACCTCGGGCGTCTGCACGTAGTCGGCGCCGTTGGCTGCCGCCTGCCGGATCAGCCTGCTGGCCTGTTCGAGGCTCGGCCCCGGCATCAGCCCGGTGCGCATCTGCACCATCGCGGCGGTGAACGTGCGGTTCTCGCTCATGAGCTGGCTTTCACGCCTTCGAGCATGCCGTCGAGCTTGCCTTCGCGGTCGAGTGCGTACAGGTCGTCGCAGCCGCCGACATGGGTGCCGCCGATCCAGATCTGCGGGAAGGTCGAACCCTGGCCGGCGCGGTCGTACATCTCGGCCCGCCAGGAGGGATTCTTGGCGACGTCGAATTCGGTGAAGGCCGCCTTCTTGCGGGTCAGCAGCGACTTGGCGGCGGAACAATAGCCGCAGCCCGGCCTGGTGTAGATCTCGACAGCAGCGTTCATCTCGTCTGGCGCTCTCATGTCATGAATTCATTGAATTATATGGGACTTTGCCTGACCTCCACAACCCGGGCGAAGACCAGCACGTCGACCTGGGCGGCCTTGGCTCGCAGCAGGGCCCGCGCGCAGGCATCCAGCGTTGCGCCCGAAGTCAGGACATCGTCGATCAGGACAATGCGGCGGCCCTGGACTTCAGCCTGACGGTCGGAAGATACCTGGAATGCGCCCTGCACATTGGTGGCGCGCTGGGCCCGCGACAGGCCAATCTGCTGCTCGGTCGCGCGCACCCGGCGCAGCACCTCGCCCTGCACCTTCACCCCGCTCTGCCGCGCGATGATGCGCGCCAGCGCCCCGGACTGGTTGTAGCGGCGGCGCCAGGCCCGCCGCCAGTGCAGGGGCACCGGCACCAGCATGTCCGCGCCGGCCAGCAGTTCGCCACCCGCCCGCGCCATCCAGCGACCCATGGCGGGCGCCAGATCGGTGCGGTCCTGGTATTTCAGCGCATGCACCAGCGTGCGCGCGACGTCGTCGTAGCGCACCGCCGCGCGGGCACGCTGGTAGGCCGGCGGGCTCGCGATCGCCTCCATCGACAGCATGTCGGGGCCGGGGTCGTAGACGAAGGGGATGCCGAGCCGCGGGCAATAGGGCCGCTCGATGAACGACAGCCGCGCCCAGCACGAGGCGCAAACGCCCTCGCCGTCGACCGGCTCGCGGCAGGACACGCACAGCGTCGGCAGCGCGATGTCGAGCGCGAGCCGAGCTGCCCGCGACAGCACATGGCGGCCGGCCGTCCACGCGGCACGGACGGGCGCGGCGATGGAGCGGGTCGGGGCGGCGTCGGCTTCCATGCAGGGGAGGCTAGCGTTCCGCGCTTCCGGGCTCAAGCCACGCTCTCGTGCCCCGGACGCGGCGCAGCGTCCCCGGCGATGCGAAGCATCGTCCGGTGCGATGCGCTGCAGGGCCGGGACACGAGAGTGATTGCAATCATCAGCATGATCGGCGTAACCAGCGGCATGGCGCCGACCCCGCAAATCCCGCCCGCTTTGTTCGACCGTGCCCTGCTGCATGCGCGGCAGCGGCGCGCGCAGGCGCAGGGCGCCGTGAGTTTTCTGCTCGACCGTGTTGCCGAGGACATGTCCGACCGGCTGGCTGCGGTGATGCGCGAGTTTCACGCACCGGCCGATCTCTGGACACCCGGCGAGGGTCTCGCCGCGCTGCGCGCGCGGCTGCGATCGCTCGAGCGGATCACGCCCGATGCGGCTGGCGGGGAAAAGCTGCCGATCGCTCCGGAAAGCCTCGACCTCGTCGTCTCGGCGCTGGCGCTGCAATTCGTCAACGACCTGCCGGGCGTGCTCGCGCAGGTCCGCCGCGCGCTGAAGCCGGACGGATTGCTGCTCGCCGCGATGATCGGCGGCGACAGCCTGACCGAGCTGCGGCAGGCCTTTGCCGCGGCCGAGGCCGAATGCGAGGGCGGCGCGTCGCCGCGCGTGGCGCCATTCGCCGATTTGCGCGATATCGGCGCGCTGTTGCAGCGGGCGGGCTTTGCGCTGCCGGTCACCGATGTCGATCGCGTCGTGGTGCGTTACGCCAATGCGTTCGCCTTGATGCAGGATCTCCGCCGCATGGGCGCGGCCAACGTGATGATCGAGCGGCGGCGCTCGCCGTCGCGGCGCGCGACGCTGCTGCGGATGGCCGAAATCTACGCCGAGCGCTTTGCCGATGCCGACGGCCGCATCCGGGCGACGTTCGACATCATCTGGCTGTCCGGCTGGGCCCCGCATGCGAGCCAGCAGCAGCCGCTGAAGCCGGGATCGGCGAAGGCGAGTCTCGCGGAGGCGGTGAAGAAGGCGGGGAAAGAGTGACGCGTGTCCCGGACGCGGTGCAGCGTTCTTACGCTGCCGCGCTGCGTCCGCGGCACGCCGCGCGTCACATCAGCAAGTCAATCAGATGCGGGATCAGCGGAATGTCCGCAGGCGGCATCGGGTATTCGCGCAGTTTGTTGGCGCGGACCCAGGCCAGGGCCTGGCCCTCGCGCGCCGTCACGATCCCTTCCCAGCGCCGGCAGATGTAGAGCGGCATCAGCAGGTGGAAGCTCTCGTAGGCGTAGCTCGCGAAGGTCAGCGGCGCGAGGCACGGCTCGGCGACAATGATGCCGAGCTCCTCGGAGAGCTCGCGGATCAGGCTCTGCTCCGGCCGCTCGCCCGGCTCACACTTGCCGCCGGGAAATTCCCAGAGGCCGGCCAGTGTCTTGCCCGCGGGGCGCTGCGCGATCAGGACGCGCTTGTCGGCATCCACGAGTGCGCAGGCCACCACCAATGTCAGTTTGAGATCGGCCATGCCGGAATGTCGCTCGCTGAGGTCGTTCGCAAGGATCCGTTAATCCCGTTGAGAGGGCCACGTATCTGGCTTCCATAAGTCATATTTAATCAAGGGTTCCTAGAGTGGGAACATATTTAAACCATTCCAGGCCCAATTCATGCGCGCTGTGCTTCGCACCACCCTCCGCCGATTCCTACGCGACCGGCGCGGCAATATCGCGGTGATCTTCGCGCTCGCCTGCGTCCCTTTGATCACGGCGGTTGGCTGCGCGGTCGATTATTCCCGCGCCACGCAGATGCAGGCCAAGCTTCAAGCCGCCGCCGACGCGGCCAGCGTCGGTGCGGTCGCCAAGGCATCGCCGGCCTTCAAGGCGGCGGGCACGATGAACTCTGACGGTGCGATCCCGGCGGGCGTCACCGACGCGAGGAACATCTTCAATGCCAACGTCGCCAACCTGACCGGCTACACGCTCGACAGCGTCACGCCGAAAGTGGTCAAGAACGGCTCGACGGTGACCTCGACCGTTGCGTTCAAAGGCACCATCAACACCATGTTCCTCGGCGTGATCGGCAAGTCCGCGGTAACCGTGACCGGTACGTCGACGGCGACGGCGAGCATGCCGCTCTATGTCGACTTCTACCTGCTGCTGGACAATTCGCCGTCGATGGGCGTGGCGGCGACGCCGGCCGACGTGACCAAGCTGGTCAACGCGACCACCGGCAGCAGCTTCAAGCCCAACGACCAGTGCGCCTTCGCCTGTCACGACTACAACGACTCCAACAATTACTACAATCTGGCCAAGAGCATCGGCGTGACCACGCGAATCGACGTGCTGCGCAGCGCGACGCAATCGCTGATGGACACGGCTGCCGCCAGCCAGACCTATTCGAACCAGTTCCGCATGGCGATCTACGATTTCGGCTCGGCGTCCAAGACGATCGGCTTGCGTGCGCTTTTCCCGTTGTCCTCGAATCTGTCGAGCGCGAAGACGGCCGCCGGCAACATCGACCTGATGGGCGTCTACGGCAACAACGACAGCTATACCAAGGATCAGGACACGCCGTTCAGCACCATCTTTCCGGCGATCGACAAGGAGATCCCCAATCCCGGAAGCGGTAAATCCAACGCGCCCCTGAAGTATCTCTTTTTCGTCTCCGACGGTGTCGCCGACGAAAGCAATACGGGCTGCCTGAAGCCGCTTTCGGGGTCCACGCGGTGCCAATCGCCGCTCAACGCATCGCTCTGCAAGGCGATGAAGGACCGGGGCGTCAAGGTCGCCGTGCTGTACACGACCTATCTCGCGCTGCCAACCAACGGCTGGTACATGAAATGGGTCGATCCGTTCAATGCCGGCCCCTATGGCCCGTCGCCGAACAGCGAGATCGCGCAGAACATGCAGAGCTGCGCTTCGCCAGGGCTGTATTTCGAGGTGAGCCCG
Source organism: Bradyrhizobium dasycarpum (assembly GCF_042019905.1). Taxonomy (NCBI): domain Bacteria; kingdom Pseudomonadati; phylum Pseudomonadota; class Alphaproteobacteria; order Hyphomicrobiales; family Nitrobacteraceae; genus Bradyrhizobium; species Bradyrhizobium dasycarpum. Next base: position 4,319,018 of record NZ_CP169574.1, on the reverse strand, counting down.
ACCCAGGGCATCTCGGACGCGATGAACGCGCTGTTCAAGAAAGCCGTCGCGGACGCCCGGATCTCGGGGTGATGCGGTTTTGCGGGTCAGCCGCGGAGGCTACGACCTGTAGTCCCCGTTGATCGCCACATACTCCTTGGTGAGGTCGCAGGTCAGCACGCGGTCGCGGCCCTTGCCGAGGCCGAGCGAGACCAGAATCGCGATCTCCGGGGCCTTCATCGCCTCCGACACCTGCGCTTCGTCATAGGACGGATCGCGCGCGCCGCTCTTGGCGACGCGGATGCCGTTGAACGAGATCGAGAGCTTGTCGCGATCGGCCGGCTCGCCGGCCTTGCCCACCGCCATCACCACGCGGCCCCAATTGGCGTCTTCGCCCGCGATCGCGGTCTTCACCAGCGGCGAGTTGGCGATCGACATCGCGATTCTGCGCGCCGAGGCCTTGGTCTTGGCGCCCTCGACAATGATCTCGACCAGCTTGCGTGCGCCTTCGCCGTCGCGCGCGACCTGCTCGGCGAGGTTGGCGAGCACCTGGTTGAAGGCCTTGACGAACGCCTTCAGGCGCGGATCGCTGGCGCGGCTGATCTTTGGTGCGCCCTGCGCGGCGGCAGCGCCGGTGGCGAAGGCCAGCAGCGTGTCCGAGGTCGAGGTGTCGCCGTCGATCGTCACCGCGTTGAAGGTGTTTTCGACGCCGGACTTGAGCAGCGCCTGCAACGCCGCAGGCGCGATCGGCGCGTCGGTGAAGATGAAGGAGAGCATCGTCGCCATGTCGGGAGCGATCATGCCGGCGCCCTTGGCCATGCCGTTGATGGTGACCTTGGCCTTGCCGAGCTTGACGGTCGCGGTCGCGACCTTCGGGAAGGTGTCGGTGGTCATGATCGCCTTGGCCGCGGCGAGATAGTCGCCGGGCTCCGCGGTCTCGGCCAGCCGGCCGAGCACGCCGTCGAATTTGGTGGCGTCCAGCGGCTCGCCGATCACGCCGGTCGAGGCCAGGAAGATCTCGCTTTCGCTGCAGCCGACCGCCTTGGCCGCGATCCTGGCGGTCAGCGCGGTGGAGGCACGGCCGGTCTTGCCGGTGAAGGCGTTGGCATTGCCGGAATTGACGACGAGGGCGCGTGCCAATCCTTTTTTAGAAGATCCGCCGCCCTTCAGCTTGGCGCGGCACCATTCCACCGGTGCGGAGGGGCATTTCGACTTGGTGAAGACGCCGGCGACCGCGGTTCCCTTGTCCATCACCGCCAGCAGCACGTCGGTGCGGTTCTTGTAGCGGATGCCGGCCTCGGCGGTCGCCAGGCGGACGCCCGCGATCACGGGCATATCGGGGACGGTCTTCGGGGCGAGCGGGGAAACGGAGGAGGACATCGCGGGGCGCCTTGGTGGGGTCTGGACATGCAGATGGCCGGGGGATCCCCGGCCATTGCGACGTTAGATACTCTCGGCGTCCGCGAAGTGACAGCGAATTCTTACTTTTTCGCGGGCGGCGCCATCTTGCTGTCGGACGGCTTGGCCGGGTCGGCCGGTTTGGCGTCCGACTTGGCGCCCGCCGCCGGCTGGTCCAGCCGCTCGACCTTGGCTTCGGTGCGGAGCTTGGCGACATACTCGGCCTGGGCCTTGCGGGTCACATATTGCTCGATCTGCGCCTTGACCTGCTCGAAGTCCGGCGCCTTGCGGCTGCGCTTTTCCTCGACCTTGATGATGTGCCAGCCGAACTGCGACTTCACGGGGTCGGAGACCTTGCCCGGCTCCAGCGCGAAGGCGACGGTGGAGAATTCCGGCACCATCTGCTCCTTGGTGAAGAAGCCGAGGTCGCCGCCATCGGCCGAGCCCGGATCCTTGGACTTCTTCTTGGCCAGCTCGGCGAAATCGGCGCCCTTGTCGAGCTCGGCCTTGACCGCCTTGGCCTCGTCCTCGGTCTCGACCAGGATGTGGCGGGCGCGCACCTCCTGCTCGCCGGTGATCTGCTTGGAGGCCTCCTCGTAGACCTTCTTCATGGCGTCGGGGGTGGTGGCGGCCTTGCCCTCATTGGCGAGCAGGCTGTCCATCAAAAGCCGGTTGCGGGCGAATGCCAGGCGCTTCTTGAACTCCTCGCTGTCGGCGACCTTCTTGTCCTCGGCAGCCTTGCTGACGATCTTCATATCGATCAGGAACGACAGGACGTTCTCGTCCTTGGTCGCGGGGTCCATCTGGGCGAGGCTCGGCCCGAGCTCCTCCTCGGCCATGGCGACGTCGCTCTTCCTGATTTCCGCGCCATTGACCTTCGCCAGCACCGGATCGTCGGCGGCCCGGAGCGGGCCCGCGAACGCCAGCGACAGCGCCAGAGCAAGGCTGCCAGCCAGGGCGGTCGCAAGGCGGAAACGCTGGCCGGTGGTTACCGGGAACGAGCTGGTCATGGAAAATCCTTATGTTGAAGCAGGGGCTGCTCGAGCGGGGCGGACACTCGCCCAATTCAGGGGGCTTGGCAACGCGAAAAGTCTGTCAAAATGATGAATTAGCCGCAATGCGCCCGCCGTTGACAAGGCCCCGACCGGGCCATATCTCTGCCCGGTCGCGACCATGGCGATGGCGTTTATTTTGCTGCGTTTTTGGCCGTTGAACCCAGGCTTGCCCAATTCCCACCCATATGGCGGAGGACCCCGCAGTCCGGGCCGCAGGTGCCATCAGGCGTCACGGTGAGTTGATAGGCAAGCGGGTGACAACTTTCTCGGGCCCAACGCGGTTAAATCGCGAACACAGGAACCAGGCATGATCGGCGCGCTCGCCCGCAAGTTTTTCGGCTCCGCCAACGACCGGCGGGTGAAGGGATATCAGTCCCGCGTCAACGCGATCAACGCGCTGGAGCCCGAGGTATCCAAGCTTTCCGACGAGGCGCTCAAGGCCCGCACCGCCGAGTTCAAGAAGCAGCTTGCCGAGGGCAAGACGCTGGACGATCTCCTGGTGCCGGCCTTCGCCACCGTGCGCGAGGCCGCCAAGCGCACCCTCGGCCAGCGCCATTTCGACGTCCAGCTGATCGGCGGCATGGTGCTGCACGAGGGCGACATCGCCGAGATGAAGACCGGCGAAGGCAAGACGCTGGTCGCCACCCTCGCGGTCTACCTCAACGCGCTCGCCGGCAAGGGCGTCCACGTCGTCACCGTCAACGACTATCTCGCCCGCCGCGACTCCGGCTGGATGGGCCAGATCTACGGCTTCCTCGGCATGACCACCGGCGTGATCGTGCACGGCCTCGACGATGCCGAGCGCAAGGCGGCCTATGCCTGCGACATCACCTACGGCACCAACAACGAATACGGCTTCGACTATCTGCGCGACAACATGAAGTACCGGCTCGAGGACATGGTCCAGCGCCCGCACTTCTTCGCCATCGTCGACGAGGTCGATTCCATCCTGATCGACGAAGCGCGCACGCCGCTGATCATCTCCGGCCCGCTCGACGACCGCTCCGACTTCTACAACACCATTGATTCGTTCCTGCCCAAGCTCGACAAGACCGATTACGACGTCGACGAGAAGCAGCGCACGGTGACGCTCACCGAAGGCGGCATGGAGAAGATCGAGACGCTGCTGCGCGATGCCGGCCAGCTCAAGGGCGAGTCGCTCTACGACGTCGAGAACGTCTCGGTCGTGCACCACATCAACCAGGCGCTGCGCGCCCACACGCTGTTCACGCGCGACAAGGACTACATCGTCCGCGACGACGAGGTCGTCATCATCGACGAGTTCACCGGACGCATGATGCCGGGCCGCCGCTATTCGGAAGGCCTGCACCAGGCGCTGGAGGCCAAGGAGCACGTCCAGGTCCAGCCCGAGAACCAGACGCTGGCCTCGATCACCTTCCAGAACTATTTCCGCATGTACGAGAAGCTGGCCGGCATGACCGGCACGGCCGCAACCGAAGCGGACGAGCTGTTCGACATCTACAAGCTCGAGGTCGTGGAGATCCCGACCAATCTGTCGGTTGCCCGTCTCGACGAGGACGACGAGGTCTACCGCACCCAGCAGGAAAAATACCAGGCGATCCTCGCCGAGATCGAGCGCGCCAATTCGCGGCTGCAGCCGGTGCTGGTCGGCACGGCCTCGATCGAGAAGTCGGAAGTGCTCGCCGAATTCCTCAGGAAGAACGGCTACAAGCAGATCGACTTCGGCAAGGAGCACGCCCTCGACAAGCTCTATGCGGCGGCCCGCGCCGGCAAGCCGGCGAAGCTGTTCGCGGTGTTGAACGCGCGCTTCCACGAGCAGGAAGCCTATATCGTCGCCGAAGCCGGCGTTCCCGGCGCCATCACGATCGCCACCAACATGGCCGGCCGCGGCACCGACATCAAGCTCGGCGGCTCGCTGGAAATGCGCATCCAGCAGGAGACCGTCGGGATCACCGACGAAGCGGAGAAGGCCAGGAAGATCGAGCAGATCAAGGCCGACATCGAGACCTTCCGCAATATCGTGCTGAAGGCCGAGGAGACCGTCGAGATCGAGCCGGCGAAGGGGTCCAAGCCGGCCAAGACCGTGAAGAAGCCCGGCGGCCTCTACATCATCGGCTCCGAGCGTCACGAATCCCGCCGCATCGACAACCAGCTGCGCGGCCGCTCCGGCCGTCAGGGCGACCCCGGCCGCTCGAAGTTCTTCCTGTCGCTGGAAGACGACCTGATGCGCATCTTCGGCTCGGACCGTCTCGACAGCATGCTGCAGCGTCTCGGCCTGCAAGAGGGCGAGGCCATCATCCATCCCTGGATCAACAAGGCGCTCGAGAAGGCGCAGCAGAAGGTCGAGGCGCGCAACTTCGACATCCGCAAGAACCTGCTCAAGTTTGACAACGTCCAGAACGACCAGCGCAAGGTGATCTTCGACCAGCGCGTCGAGCTGATGAAGGACGAGAGCGTCGCCGAAACCGTCGCCGACATGCGGCACGCCTTCATCGACGACCTCGTCGCCAAGCACGTGCCCGAGCATGCCTATGCCGAGCAGTGGGACGTCGCAGGCCTGAAGGACGAGTTGAAGCGCGTGCTCGATCTCGACCTGCCGGTCGACGAATGGGCCAAGGAAGAGGGCATCGCCGACGAGGAGCTGCTCTCGCGCATCGAGACCAGGGCCGACGAGCACATGGCGGCCAAGGTCGCGCAATGGGGCCCCGACGTGATGCGTTACGTCGAGAAGACCATTTTGCTCCAGACCCTCGACCATCTCTGGCGCGAGCATCTGATCATGCTCGACCATCTGCGCCAGGTCATCGGCCTGCGCGGTTACGGCCAGCGCGATCCCTTGCAGGAGTACAAGACCGAGGCCTTCAATCTCTTCCAGGAGATGAGCGCCCATCTGCGCGAGGCGGTCACCGCGCAGCTGATGCGGGTCGAGATCGTACCGCCGGAGCAGGAAGCCCCCGCCCTGCCGCCGATGGAGGCGCACAAGTTCGATCCCAACACCGGTGAGGACGAGATGGCGCTCGCGAGCGTCACGCTCGGCGCCCAGGCCTCCGACGCCGCGCTGCGCGACCCCAAGAACCCCGCCAGCTGGGGCAAGGTCGGCCGCAACGAGGATTGTCCCTGCGGAAGCGGCAAGAAGTACAAGCATTGCCACGGGCGGTACGCGTAGGGCTCTAATGTGCTTGTGAGCCGCGATTCTCGCGCCTCATTCTCCGTTGTCATCGCCCGGCCAGTGCGCAATTGCGCGCGAGGACCGGGTGATCCAGCGCGCCGGGGCATCTCGGCTTAATTGCATCCGTCTCTGGAATACTGGATCGCCCGATTGAATCGGGCGATGACGGTTGTGGGTAGGGTGCACAACCCTTTCCACATCGTCGTCCCGGCCTACGCCGGGAGGACAACCCTTGTTGGATTGGCTGTATCGCAACCTTCGCACTATCCACGCCCCAAAAGCGCTGGATCGCGCTTTGAGAATCCGCCGGGTAGACCATCCATTTTTTGTCGCCGCTCTTTGTGAACTGGATCACCGCAACAAGGCTCGATCCGTGTTGTGATTGAGACGCATCACGCGGCCCGACAAAATGGAGCCCAGACAATGTCTAAACGTGCGCTGCCAACTGCCTTTTGTGTTCTTGCATTCAGCTTTTGCGCCTGCGGTTCTGCTCCTGCGAGCCAGGTCGCCGGATGGTGGGGCGGAGCATGGTCTTGCAACATCGACGGCCGGCCGGCCCGGATGAAATGGGCCGCCGTGGACGACAGTCAGACAACCTGCGACGGAAACATCTGCAGCAGCACCTCGGGAGCACGCTGGTCAGGCAGCTTTTCAGACAATGGCTCGCGATGGGTGGCGCTGACAAATCCACGCAGCGGTACCCAGGGCGGTCTGTACTTCCAGCACGCTGACGGCAACAAATGGTACCTGGCTAAACCGGTCAGCAACAAAACCCGGGGCTGGACAACGTGGAACCGCCAGCGCTATTCGCTCTCGTGCTGGCGATGATGCAATTGCGTCGCCGGTTCAGCCTGCGCATGGACGTGACGGCGAGCCTCACGCACTCAACGAGGCTCGCATGCGCTTCGTTTGGCACGTCAAGCGTGCGCGCGACGAGCATCACCGCTCCACGCGCAAAGGGATGAGCAAGGCTTGAGGCTCTGACCCGACGCTCCGATCATGTTTCAGTTCGAGCTGTCGATCAGGCTCTCGAGCAGCCGCTTCAACTCGCTGGTCGACTTGTCGCCGTAGCTCTCCAGGATGTGCTCCTCCTGGTCCACCGCGAGCGAGTTGAGCTTCTTGCACAGCACCTTGCCGCGGTCCGAGATGAACATCAGCACCTTGCGGCGGTCGTTCGGGTCCTGCACGCGGTAGACCAGCGCGTCCGAGACCATGCGGTCGATCATCTTGGTCAGCGTCGGATGGTTGAGCAGCACGGCCTCTGCGAGCTCGCCCATCGAATGGCCGTTGCCGTCCGACAGCACCTTTAAGATGCGCCATTGCTCGACGGGAACCCCCTCCTTGCTCAACCGCAGTTCGAGCTGCCGGTTGATCTCGCGGTTAGCTTGCGCGAGCAGATAGGCGAGGTGTTCGGTGATCGGGGTGTTTGCTTTGGTCGGTTTTGCCACGGCTAAGACTTCGTCTTGACCCAAATGAGTGAATGTCTTGCAATCAATGCTGCATCTATATGCACTTCAATTGTTGAACTTTCAATATTTTCAAAATAGGATGATTGCCCAACAAAAGGGCGGATGCCGCGGCCGCCCGCAGAATGTGCTTCCAGGTCTGAGGCCAGACAGGAGTTGGCGTGCGCGCGACGGTAAACCTCCCGGCTTACGGCGGTCCGGCGTTGCCGCCGTCCATGCTGCTCAGGAATCTGTCGTCATCGGCGGCTGACGGTGCGTTGTTGCCGCGCGATCATGCCTTGTTCAAACGGCGCGGCGCCAACAAGCTTCGCATCGGCGGCTTCATCTGCTGCACCGGCTCGCCCGGCGTCTGGGGGCCTTGCGCCACCAACAGCGCGCGGCTCGCCGTCGCCGAGATCAACAAGCGCGGCGGCATCCTCGGCCGGGAGATCGAGCTCTCCATCTACGACGCCGGCGGTCCGATGGACGAGGTCCTGGACCGCGCCGAGCAGGCGATCGCGTTCGACGAGATCGATCTCATCGTCGGCCTGCACACCAGCGCCGTCCGCGTCGGCCTGCGCGACGTCACCACGCGTCATCGTATCCCTTACATCTATACGCCGGTCTACGAGGGCGGCGAGCGCACGCCCGGCGTGATGGCGATCGGCGAGACGCCGCGCTGGCAGAGCCGCCCCGCCATCCACTGGCTTGCCGACGTCAAGAAGGCCCAGCGCTGGTACCTGATCGGCAGCGACTATGTCTGGCCGTGGCAGTCGCATCGCGCGGTGAAGACCTACATCAGGGAAACCGGCGGCCACATCGTCGGCGAAGAGTTCGTTCCTCTCGGCGAGGACAACCACGAGCCGCATCTGGCGCGGATCCGCGCCGCGAAACCTGACGTCGTGCTGATCTCGCTGATCGGCACCGACAGCATCACCTTCAACCGCGCCTTCGGCGAATGCGGTCTCGGCGCGACCACGCTGCGCCTGGCGGGGGCGATGGACGAGACCGTGCTGCTCGGCATCGGCGCCGACAACAGCGAGAACATGTTCTGCGCCTCGGGCTATTTCACCGGCACGGGCGCGCGCGCCAATGACGACTTCCAGAGCCGTTATCACGCCATGTTCGGGCCGAACGCGCCGCCGATCGGCTCGGTCGGACAGTCCAGCTACGAAGGCCTGCGTTTTCTCGAAACCGTCGCAAACAAGGCCGGTTCGCTGTCGATGGGGCCGATGCTCGCGGCCGGCCGCAACATCGTCTACAGCGGCGCCCGCGGCCCGGTCATCGTCCGCGACGGTCGCGCGCGGATGCCGATGCATCTCGCCGAGGCCGAGGGTCTCGACTTCAAGCTGATCAAGCCGCTCTGACCCTTGCCGCGGCAATGCGGGCAGGCCGAGACGCAAAATAATACTTGAAAAGGAAAATATTTCCGTTTTGAATGTTTCGGCGAAGCCGCTGATGCGTGCGTCGCGCCGGGGCGGCCACGCCCAACGTTTCGAAAAACTTCAGGAGAGCGCCGTGACAGTTGCACTTCCCACGCCAGCCCAGCTTCGCAGTGTCGCCGAGCAATGCGGCCTTTCGCTCACCGATGAGGACGTCGCCTCCTTCCGCGGCCTGATGCAGGGCTCGATCGAAGCCTACAATCTCGTTGCCGCGATGCCGGACGAACTGCCGGAGGTGAAATATCCGCGCACCCCGGGCTATCGCCCCTCGGCCGAGGAGAACCCGCGCAATGCCTGGTACCGCAAGTCGACGGTGAAGGGCGCCGCCAGCGGCAAGCTCAAGGGCAAGACCGTGGCGCTGAAGGACAACATCATGCTGGCCGGCGTGCCCATGACCAACGGCTCCTCGACGCTGGAAGGTTTCGTGCCCGATTTCGATGCCACCATCGTCACGCGCATGCTGGATGCCGGCGCGGAGATCAAGGGCAAGGTGCATTGCGAGCACTTCTGCCTGTCCGGCGGCAGCCACACCAACTCCTACGGGGCGGTGCACAATCCGCACAAGATGGGCTACTCCGCCGGCGGTTCGTCGTCGGGCTCGGGCGTCGTGGTCGCGCTCGGCGAGGTCGACATGGCGATCGGCGGCGATCAGGGCGGCTCGATCCGGATGCCGTCCTCGTTCTGCGGCACCTACGGCATGAAGCCGACCTGGGGTCTCGTGCCCTACACCGGCATCATGCCGATCGAGATCTATGTCGACCATACCGGCCCGATGACGGCGACCGTCGCCGACAATGCGCTGCTGCTCGAAGTGCTCGCCGGCGACGACGGCTACGATCCGCGCATCAAGGCGCCCAAGGTCGAGGAATACACCAAGGCGCTCGGCCAGGGCGTCAAGGGCATGAAGATCGGCATCGTCAAGGAAGGCTTTGAGCAGCCGGTCGCGGAGGCTGCCGTCAATGAAAGCGTGCGCGAGGCTGCAAAGCGCTTCAAGGATCTCGGCGCCACCGTCGAGACGGTCTCGATCCCGATGCACCTGTTGGGCGGCGCGATCTGGACCCCGATCGGGACCGAAGGCCTGACCCAGACCATGATGTTCGGCGACGGCTACGGCCTGTCCCGCGGCGATCTCTATTCGACCTCGCTGATGGATTTCCATCGCGGCTGGCGCCGGCAGGCGGATTCGCTGTCGGAGACCACGAAGCTGTTCATGATGATCGGCACCTACATCAACAACAATTTCGGGCCGCGCTTCTACGGCAAGGCGCTCAACATCTCGCGCCGGCTGACCGCGGCCTACGACAAGGCCTTCAAGGACTACGATCTGCTCTTGATGCCCACGACGCCGATGAAGGCGACCAAGCTGCCGGAGCCCAACGCCAGCCGCGAGGAATACGTCGCCCGCGCGCTGGAGATGATCTCCAACACCGCGCCGTTCGACATCACCCATCATCCCGCGATGTCGCTGCCCTGCGGCATGGTCGACGGCCTGCCGGTCGGCCTGATGCTGGTCGGCCGCATGTTCGAGGAATCCACCATCTATCGCGCCGCCCACGCCTTCGAGCAGATCGGCGACTGGAAGAAGATGTGAGCGGAGCATTGATGCAGACCGCTGGAACCGCCACGCATGGCTAACGCGTTCGTCGCAGCGTTCGAGATCCTGAGCTTCGGCGCGATCATCGTCCTGATCGTGCTCGGGCTCGGGATCATCGCCAGCATGATGGGCATCTTCAATTTCGCGCAGGGCGAGTTCGTCCTGCTCGGCGCCTACATCACCTATCTCGCCTACGCCAAGGGCATGCCGATCTGGGCCGGCATGGTCGCGGCGCCCTTCGTGGTCGGCGCGCTCGGCTTCGCGCTGGAGGCGCTGATCATCCGCCGCTTCTACGCCGCGCCGATCGTCGCCATGCTCGGCACCTATGCGCTCGGCCTGATCATCCGCGAAGCCGTGCGCGGGTTGATCGGCGGCTTCTATCTCACCGTGCCCGAGCCGATCGGCGGCTCGATCGACATCGGCGCCATGCACATCTCGGCCTGGCGCTTCACCATCATCGTCATCACGCTGCTGGTGATGGCGGGCTGCTACCTGCTGCTGTCGCGCACCAGCTTCGGCCTGCGCATGCGCGCCACGCTGGAAAATCCCTCGCTGGCGCGGGCCTCGGGCATCTCCACGCCCCTGATGTACGGCGCCACCTTCGCATTCGGCTCCGCACTTGCCGGGCTCGCCGGCGCGCTGATCGTCCCGGTGTTCAGCCTCTATGCCGATCTCGGCCTCCGCTTCCTGATCCAGGGTTTTGTCGCGGTCATGGTCGGCGGCGTCGGCTCCTTCATCGGGCCGGTTGCGGGTGCCGGCGTCATCGGCACGCTCAGCGCCGCGCTGCCGTGGATCATGGCGCCCGTCGTCGCCGACGTCCTCGTCTTCGTGCTCGCCATTGTCTTCATCAAATTCCGCCCGCAGGGCCTCATCGCTGGAAAAGGGGTTTAATCACATGTTCGATCATACGCAGCTCTCACGCCGCCGCTTCCTCTCCAATTTCGCCTTTGCGTCCGGTGCGGTCGCGACCGGGGTCGGAAGCTGGGTGATCCCGGCGCCCTGGGCCAATGCGGCCGAAGCCCCGATCAAGGTCGGCATCGCCACCGACCTCACCGGTCCGATCGCCTATGCAGGCAATGCCGATGCCAACGTCGCCAAGATGGTGATCAAGGAGATCAACGCCGCCGGCGGCCTGCTCGGCCGTCCGCTCGAGCTCTATATCGAGGACACCGCCTCCAACGAATCCGTCGCCGTCGGCAACGTCCGCAAGCTGATCCAGCGCGACAAGGTCGACATGGTGCTGGGCGGCATCACCTCGTCGATGCGCAACGCGATCAAGGATCCGATCGTGGCGCGCGGCAAGACGCTTTACATTTATCCGCAGCTCTACGAGGGCAAGGAGTGCACGCCCTACCTGTTCTGCACCGGCCCGACCCCGGCGCAGCAATGCGACGAGTTCATCCCCTGGCTGATCAAGAACGGCGGCAAGAAGTTCGCGCTCCCCAGCGCCAACTACGTCTGGCCGCACACGCTCAACGTCTACGCCCGCAAGGTGATCGAATCCAACGGCGGCGAGGTCGTGTTCGAGGAATATTACCCGCTCGACCAGGTCGATTTCTCCGCGACCGTCAACCGCATCATCTCCAACAAGGTCGACGTCGTCTTCAACACCGTCATCCCGCCCGGCGTTGGCCCGTTCTTCAAGCAGCTCTATGAAGCGGGCTTCCTCAAGAACGGCGGGCGTCTCGCCTGCGTCTACTATGACGAGAACACGCTCAACATCAACCAGGCCGCCGAGATCGAAGGCCTCGCCAGCTGCCTCGACTATTTCAAGGTCCTGACCAAGGAGAACCCGTTCGACGCCAAGATCCAGGCGGCCTATGAGAAGGATTTCCCCGGCAACTTCCTGTTCGCGGCCGGCAGCGCCGCGACCGGCACCTATCGCGGCCTCAAGCTGTGGGAAGCCGCGGTGAAGGAAGCCGGCAAGATCGATCGCGAGTCGGTCGCCGCCGCGCTCGACCATGCCAAGATCGCCGAAGGTCCGGGCGGGCCTGCCGAGATGGTCCCCGGCAAGCGGCACTGCAAGATGAAGATGTACACCGCGGTTGCCAAGGGCGGGAATTACGAGATCGTCGCGCGCAGCAGCGGCCTCGTCGATCCCAAGGAATGCTGAGGTGGAATGCTGAAGCCGATGAGTGTGGTAAGAGAAGCCATCGCCACCGACATGGGCGACGAAGCGGACGGTGCGATGGCTGAGGGCGCAGCGGCGGGACAGGCCAGGGACCGCGTCAAGGCAGGACGAAAGATCCTGCCGATCGTCGAGGCCGTCGTGCTGGTCGCGGCGCTGCTCGCGCCGCTGGTGCTGCAGGATTATCTCACCGTGTTCGCAACGCGCGTGATCATCCTGGCACTGTTCGCGCTGTCGTTCGACCTGGTCTGGGGCTATGCCGGCATCATGAGCTTCGGCCAGGCGCTGTTCTTCGGCTCGGCCGGCTATGGCGTCGCGTTGCTCGCGCGCGACCTCAACGTCACCAACATCTTCCTGGTGCTGCCGGCGGGCACGCTGATCGGCCTCGCCTTCGCGCTGCTGCTCGGCGGCTTCCTGCTGCTGGGCCGGCATCCCTCCAGCGTGATCTTCGTCTCGCTCGGCACGCTGACCGGCTCCTACGCCGCCGATCGCCTCGCGCGCGGCTGGTACTATCTCGGCGGCCAGAACGGCATCCCCTCGATCGCGCCGATGTCGCTGGGTAGCTACGATTTCACCGAAGGGCCGGCGTTCTATTATCTCGTGCTCGGCATTCTCGTCGCCGTCTACCTGCTCTGCCGCTTCCTGGTGCGCTCGCAATTCGGTCTGGCGCTCGCAGGGCTCCGTGAGAACGAGCAGCGCATCGCCTTCTTCGGCTACAAGGTGCAGCATTTGAAGGCGATCATCTTCACCATCGGCGGCGCCGTGGCGGCCTCGCCGGCAGCCTCTATGCCTTCCACGAAGGTTTCGTCTGGCCCAACATGGTCGGCGTCGTGGTCTCGACGCAAGTGGTGCTCTACGTGCTGTTCGGCGGCTCCGGCACGCTGATCGGCGCCGTGATCGGTGCCGTGATCGTCGAGGGCGTCAGCTTCTGGCTCTCGGACAATTACCGCGACATCTGGCCGATCATCCTGGGACTGCTGCTGCTGCTCGTGATCCTGTTCCGCCCGCTCGGTCTGATCAGCTTCCTCCTCGGCGAGCGCGAACGGGTCGGCAGCTTCGGCGCGAGACCCAAGGAAAACGTCAAGGAGATGCGCAATGCTCCTTGAAGCCGCCGGCATCAAGAAGGTCTTCGGCAAGCTCACCGCGCTCGACGACGCGGCGCTCAGCGTCGGCGAGAACGAATTCCACGGACTGATCGGACCCAACGGCTCCGGCAAGAGCACGTTGATGAAATGCATCGCCGGCGCCGAGGTGCCGACGCAGGGAAAAGTCTCATTCGTCAACACCGACATCACCGCGTATACGCCGACCGAGCGCGCGCGCGCCGGCATGAGCCTCAAGTTCCAGATCACCAGCGTGCTCCCGTCGCTGACGCTGTACGACAACATCCTGCTCGCGTTGCAGGCGCAGTCCTCGCTGTTCGACCTCGTGTTCTCGCGCACACGGGGCGCGCTGCACGACCAGGTCATGACCATGCTGACGCAGTTTCGCCTGGCCGATCGCGCCTTCGAGGCGGCGGCGGCGCTGTCGCACGGCCAGCAGCAATGGCTGGAGATCGCGATGGCGCTCGCCGGCAAGCCGAAATTGCTGCTGCTCGACGAGCCCACCGGCGGCATGAGCCTGGAGGAGCGCCGCGTCACCGGCGAGCTGCTGCAGCCGATCAAGCAGCATTGCTCCCTCGTCATCGTCGAGCACGACCTCGATTTCATCCGCGACATCTGCGATCGTCTCACCGTGCTTGACCAGGGCAGGGTGCTGGCCTCGGGCACCGTCCCGGAGATCCAGGCCAACCCGTCCGTCCAGGAGATCTATCTGCGCCGTGCCTGAATTTTTGGACATCAAGCATCTCGACGCCGGCTATGGCCGCAGCCAGGTCCTGTTCGACGTCACGCTCGGCATTCCCTGGCGCGGCGGCGTCGCCGTGCTCGGGCGCAACGGCGCCGGCAAGACCACGCTGATGAAGACCATCGTCGGCGAGCTGCCGGCGTGGAAGGGCGAGGTCGCCTTCGACGGCCGCGACATCAGCCGCCGCGCCACCCAGGAGCGCGTTCGCGCCGGCATCGGCTACGTGCCGCAGGAGCATTCGGTGTTCGCCCGCCTGTCGGTGCGCGACAATCTCGCGGTCGGCTCGCTCGCGAAGAAGGATGCTTCGGCAGTCGACCGCGTGCTGACGATCTTCCCGAAGCTCGGCCAGCGCCTCGACCAGCCCGCCGGCACGCTGTCCGGTGGCGAGCGCAAGATGCTGGCGATCGGCCGCGCCATGCTGGGCGATCCCAAGCTCTTGCTGCTGGACGAGCCGACCGAAGGCGTCTGGATCGGCGTGATCGAGGAGATCACCGAGCGCCTGATCGAGCTCGCAAAGGAGATCGCCGTCATCATCGTCGAGCAGCATCTCGACCTCGCGCTCCGCGTCGCCGATTACGCCTATGTGCTCGACCGCGGCCGCGTCGCGCTGCAAGGCGAGGCGGGGCAGGTGCGGGGCAATCCGGAGCTGATGCGGTATCTGGCGCCGTAGGGGCTGCGTGTGAAGCGCACCGCTCTCACACAGACCTCAGCTGTCATGCTCCGCGAAAGCGGGGCATCCAGTACGCCGCGGCCTCTCGGCTGAATCACAGCCGTCGCTGGAATACTGGATCGCCCGCTTTCGCGGACGATGACAGCGGCGATTGCCGCGACCTTCCTCTATTCAACTGTCAAACAGCCGAACGTGACATCGCGATCCCGCAGCGCTTCCGCGCCCGGGGTTTGCTTCGGCAGCTGGCGCCCCTCGGAATCGGAAGGGCGCAGGGAAGGCCGGGTACCGGCTGGCACCCGCGAGCCCCTGTGCAATGATGCGTGGATAGACGCTCACAGGGGGAGACACAGGTGCAGCCCGATAACCGGCCTCCCCTGCGCGATGGTTTGACGGCTTATGTCGCGCTCTCCCCGGGGAGCGATGCACTTTTGCCCCCGTCATCCTGCAGATCGCTGATGCGCGCGTCCGGTCGGACCGCCACACCACCACAGCACTTGGCGCCTGCCTGCGGGCGCCAGGACCACACGATTTTGCCGTACGCGGCCGGCCTGTCGTACACGCGCCCGCTGATCGCTCACGGGGGCTACCCGCCCTGCGACCGCACCTGGCGCCAAACCGCCCGCGTCCACCGCAACTCACCCCACGAACCGTGACGATCGCGACCCGCCCCTTCCCGGCGGGATGAGATGGCAGGGGAGTATAGGGTGTGTCGCGCTTCGGGTAAAGAGAAATATGTATTGTCCGAATTTCTGGACTCCCGGAAGTCTGGTGCTTATCCGGTGAGTTGGCCGTGGGCGACCGAACAGGTGAAATCATCGTGGGACCGCGGAATACGCGGTTGGCATCATGAAGAGCGCGTTTTGAGCCGGCGCCAATTGTCAGCCTTGCTGTAGGCAACGCCCGCCTTTTCGGCGGCCAGCATCCGGAAATAACTGTCGACCACGGCGGAGATCTCAGCCTCCGTCCAAGGTGTTCCTGCAATGCCTTCGATGGGCGCGGGGTCCAAGCTTCTGCCTCTCGAGGCACGAAGCGTATCAAGGCATTGGAGAGGCGCAAGGCTGGACTTGCCAGTGCAGCGGCGAGTCCAACCGGGGGAAGATCGACCGTGCTGTCAGGTTTAGCTTAATCCGGAAGGCGCGGCGTCTCGTCCCTTACTTCACCGCCGAGAACCGGCTGTCGAACGAGTTCGACGAGATCACCGGCGCGGCGCCCATGATCTGCGTGGCTTCACCCGCGCCGTCGCTCACCGACGGCTTCAGCGCCGGCCGGGTCTGGGCGAGGCGGGTGTCGGGCTTGGCCGGCTCGGCGGGCTTGGCGGCGGCGACGGCCGGTTTCGGCGCGTCCTTCGCGGCATCCTTCTTGTCGCTGCCCGGCACGAACCGGCTCACGGCGGCCTTCAGCCGCGACGCCGCGGTCGTGGGTGTCGTGGTCGTGGCGGCCGGGGCGACGGATGCGGTGGCCTGCGGCGGCGGCGTGGTCGCCGTGGTGTCGGATGAGCCGATGCCCATCTTGCGGCCGAGATTCGAGAAGAAGCCGCCGGACTTCTCGCCTGATTTCTCCGGGGACTTTTCCGCAGGCTGGGCCGAGGCGATGCGGGTGCTCGCGGGCACGGCCGCCACCGGCTCTTCCTGCGGCGCCGGCGCGGACGCCACCGCGTCGAGATTCGGCTTCGGCGGATTGACGTGGCTGGGGATCGTGCCCGGCGCCTTGGCCATCGCCAGCATCTGCAGCGTGCTGCCTTCGGCGCCCTCGGACAGGCCGGTCGAGCCTTCCGGAATCTTGGCGGCGAACACCTTGTTCATGCCGCCGTCGATGCCGGTGTTCATGCGCGCCACCGGCGTGCCCTTGGCGACCAGCCTGGCGTATTCGGCCTCGTCCTTGGCTTGCTTGCCCCGCACGGCGGCGACGATGTCCTCGGGGATGACATAGGCCGGGCACTTCGCCGAGGCATCGAACACCGGATCGCGCTTGGCGTCCGCCGGCTTCGCCGCGTCGAAGACGTACTTCTTCTCGCAGAAATCGACCTTCGGCTCCTGCCGCGTTACCTCGAAATGATCATAGCCTTCCTTGATCATCTTCCAGAACGGCATGTTCGGATTGTTGCGGTGCCTGGCCATGTTCACCGGCGTCATCTTGAACGGATAGGCCTGCAGCTGGAACGCCTTCTGGCCGCCAAAGAAGGATTCGCGCCCGAGCGAATAGATCTCCGCGATCTGCTCGTCGGTCATCGCGTAACAGCCGCGCGAAGAACAGTCGCCGTGCACCATCAGCTGCGAGCCGGTGCGGCCCAGCGCCTTGTCGAAGGCGTTCGGATAGCCGGTGTTGAAGGAGAGGTAATAGGCCGATTGCGGATTCATCTGGCTCGGATTGATCGAGTAGAATCCCTCCGGCGCCTGGCGGTCGCCTTCGCGCACCTTGGGGCCGAGGTCGCCCGACCAGCGGCAGATCGGGTAGGTCTTGAGCAGTGCGAACTGGCCGGAGCGGGTCTGCTTCCAGATCTCGAGCTCGGCCTCCTGCTTGAACAGGCGCACCAGGATCGGCGATTGCAGATCCATGTCCTTCTCGGCCATCGCGGCGATCAGCTTCGGCGGCACCGGCTGATTGGCCTTGGCGTTGGTCGCGAGCGAGACCTGGTCGGTGTTGCAGCCGGCCAGCAGACCGCCGGCCGTCATCAGCGCAACCGAAGCCAAGAGCGCGCGAGCAAGCGAACGAGAAATCAAGATGGACCCCACACCGTGCCGGGCATTGATGCGCGAACCCCAATTCGTTTGGCGCATGATCCGACCGGCGAACCGGACCCGTCAGTGACGGGCTTTTTCAGCTCACGCCCCAGCGCTTGTGCCCTGAAGCCATTGATTAAAATTCTAACCTCTGGGTCATGTGGTCGCAACCCGAGCGGGGATCACGAGGGCGTTGGCCCAAAGGTGTGGTCAACAGAGACTTAAACTGGGCCGGAACTTGGACCATGCGGCCAAGCCACCACAGAGATCGCCGATTTGGGCAAAAAAAGGGTTAATGCGGGGTTACCGGGGGGTGGCGGCCCGTGGAGGCCTCGTGCCCCGGACGCAGCGCAGCGCCCCTTGGCGGTGCGCTGCTGAGCCGGGGCCCATGGCGCGGGTGAGCTATGCGGCCCGCTGGGTCCCGGCTCTGCGCAGCAGCGTTTCACGCTGCAGCGCGTCCGGGACACGGCAAGCCGCCCGAATCAGCCCAGTTTCCGGCCGATCTCGAGGAATTTCTGCCGACGCTGCTTGCGGATGGCGTCGCCGTCGAGGCCGCGCAGCTCGTCGAAGGCCTTGGCGATGGCCTCACCCGTGGTGGCGATCATGGCGGCGGGGTCGCGGTGGGCGCCGCCGACCGGCTCCTTCAGGATCTGGTCGATCACCCCGAAACGGAGCATGTCCTGGGCGGTGATCTTCATGTTGTTGGCGGCTTCCTGCGCCTTGGTGCCGTCGCGCCAGAGGATCGAGGACGCCGCTTCCGGCGAGATCACGCTGTAGATGGCGTGCTCCAGCATCAGGACCCTGTTGGCGGTGGTGATGGCGATGGCGCCGCCCGACATGCCCTCGCCGGTGATGATCGCGACGTTCGGCACGGTCAGCGCCAGGCAGGCGTCGGTCGAGCGGGCGATGGCCTCGGCCTGGCCGCGCTCCTCGGCGCCGATGCCCGGATAGGCGCCGGCGGAATCGGCCAGCGACAGCACCGGCAGGCCGAACCGCTCGGCCATCTCCATCAGCCGCACGCATTTGCGATAGCCCTCGGGCCGCGCCATGCCGAAATTGTGCCGGATCCGGCTCTCGGTGGAATCGCCCTTTTCCTGGCCCATCACGCAGATCGGCTCGCCGCGGAAGCGGCCGAAGCCGGCGACCAGGGCCTCGTCCTCGCCGAACTTGCGGTCGCCGGCGAGCGGGGTGAATTCGGTGATCAGTCCCTTGATGAAGTCGTTGAAATGCGGCCGCTGCGGATGCCGCGCCACCAGCGTCTTCTGCCACGGCGTCAGGTTCTGATAGAGGTCGGCCAGCGCCTGCGCCGCCTTGTCCTCGATCCGCCCGATCTCGTCAGCGATATCCGTGCCGGAGGCCGCCAGCGTCCTGAGCTCGTCGAGCTTGGAATCGAGCTCGGCGACCGGCTTTTCGAAGTCGAGATAGCTGCGCATCTGGTCTTGCATCAACTCAATATAGGGGGACGGGGCTAAGAGGCGAAGCGAGGTCGGGGCCGTGGGAAGAAGGGCAGCGTTGTCAATGAGTTGGCTTGTGCACTCCGGACCGGGAGCCAAATCATGCGTGAGGCCACGGCTCTTTCTGCGGAGATGTGGCCGAAGTCAAGGCGGTTTCGGTTGTCGTCCCGACCCCGATGTCGCGTCCCGGACGCGCTGCAGCGCTTCTTGAGCGCTGCTGCGCAGAGACGAGACCCAGCAAGCGGCATGGGCCCCGGCTCAGCCCGTAGCCTGGATGCAGCGAAGCGCAATCCGGAGCGGCCTATCCGCGAGTCGGAATCCCGGATTGCGCTGCGCTCCATCCGGTCTACGGAAGACTACTTCTCCGCCAGCGGGTGCAGGTCGCGCACCAGGCTCTTCAGCCGCTCCTCGACGACATGGGTGTAGATCTGGGTGGTGGAAATATCGGTGTGGCCGAGCAGGGTCTGCACGATGCGCAAGTCCGCACCATTGTGCAGGAGGTGGCTGGCGAAGGCGTGGCGCAGCACGTGCGGGGACACCAGCCGGGCCTGCAGGCCCGAGGCGACCGCGAGCTCCTTGAGGTCCCGGGCGAAATGCTGCCGCGTCAGGTGTCCGCTCTCGCCGAACGAGGGAAACAGCCATTTCGAGGCGGCGAGGCCATTCTTCTTGTCGGCCTTGTTGTCGGCTTTGGCGGCGTCGGTCGCGGCGAGATAATCCGCCATCGCCTGTCGCGAGGCCTCGTTGAGCGGCACCAGGCGTTCCTTGTTGCCCTTGCCGCGCACCACGATCATGCGGGCATCGCGCTTGGCCGCCGAGCGCGGCAGCGCCACCAGCTCGGAGACGCGCAGGCCGGTGGCGTAGAGCACCTCGAGCAGACAGTAGAGCCGCAAGGCACGCAGTCGCTTTGACGGCGAGGCATCCTCCGCCTCGCTCAATTCCTTGGCGCGGCGGAGCATGCGGTCGACATCGGCGATCGACAGCACCTTCGGCAGGCCGCGGCCGCGCTTGGGGCCGGACAGGATCGCGGCGGGATCCTCAGCTCGGATCCGCTCGTTCAGCAGGAAGCGATAGAGATGCCGCAGCGCCGACAGCCGCCGCGCCACGCTGGTGGATTTGAAGCCGCGGCTGTCGAGATCGGCGAGATAGTCGCGCAGCGTCTGCGTCTCGGCGTCGGCAAAGCTGCGGCCGACGCGGCCGAGAAACTCCGAGAAATCGGTGAGGTCGCGGCGATAGGCGTCGAGCGTATTGGGCCCGGCGCCCTGTTCCGCCGCGAGCATGTCGAGGAACAGGCCGGTGAGTCTGGCGTCTGAGGGCTGGGTCGGCATGCCCGTCAGGCTAGCTCCTATTTCTTGAGAAACTCACTAGCATCTCGGGTTGTCGTATACACGCCTCTAGCGCTTTTCGCTGATCGCCGTCGCCTGCGACCACACCACCATCCAGTGCCCGGCACGACGCTCGTACGTGTCAGTGTGCCAATAATCCGCCGGGGCAACGCGATGGCCGCCAAAGACGATCTCGAGGCCTGGCGCGATATCGGATCACGACATGGTCTTCGTGTTCCCGGACCGCGATCGCGCCGGGTTCCCACATCAGATATTTGATCTGCCCGCTCCGAATTGCACCTAGATATTCGTCCTTGGAGAGCGGCATGCCGATTGGCGTTATCAACTGAAACTCCGGCGCATGAAGCGGCTCCGCCTGCGCGATGTCTCCGTTAACCAATGCGCGCAGCCGCGCCCGCTCGGTATTGCGGATGTGCTCGGCTTCCGGTGAGCCCATGTCCGTCACGTGCGTCGTCATTGATGGTCTCCAATTCTGCGAGAGTGAGCCAGTCTGCGGCCGTGCTACGGCATGGCAATCAAGCGATGGTCGATCAGGCTTTGGGCGCTGGCGCGGATGCAATCTTCGTCGGGCCGCGGTCTCCAGTTCAGCACGCGATGCGCCTTGGCGGCGCTCACGCTGAGGTCCCGGTCGAGCTCGTGCACGATCATGCGCGAGCGCGCGCTGAACGGAGCCAGTGCCCTCACCATCCAGTTCGGCACGTCGCCGCGCGGCAGGCGCATCGCATAGTCCGGGAACGATTTCGCCAGCACCGCGGCCAAGTCGCTCAACCGGAAAAAACCTCCGCCGGCGATGAAGCGCTGTCCGGCGGCGTCTGGGCAGGTCATCGCGCGGATATGGGCGTCGGCCACGTCGCGCACGTCGACGATCGCAAAGCCGAAGCGCGGGACACGCTTCAACTTGCCGCTCATCATCTGCTGGATCAATCCGACTGACGTGCCGTATTGCGGGCCCAGCAGCGGTCCGAAGATCATGCCGGGATTGATCACGCATAGATCGAGCCCGTGACTGCGCGCGAAGCTCCACGCCGCCTGCTCGGCCAGGGTTTTCGATCTGTAATAGGGCGTCGCCCGCGGGCTGGCAGGATCGGTCCAATCGTTCTCGGTGTAGGGAGGCTGGCCGTTGCCGTGATTGGTGGCGGCAATCGAGGATGTCAGCACCACGCGTGACACGCCGGCGTTACGGGCCGCACGCAACACGCGCAGCGTACCTTCGCGCGCAGTCTGGATCAGCTCGTCTGCGTTGGCAGGCAAGCCGGCGGGAATGGTGAGGCCGCGTGAATCACATAGCGACAGCCCTCCAGCGCATCGTCCCATCCAACGTCCGCGCGCAGGTCTGCACGGGTGAAACTGAGCGCCTCGTTGGGCGCGCTTGGACAAAGCTGCCGCCGGATCCCGTCGCAGGCGTCAAGACTGCGCACGATGCCGCGCACGCGGTAGCCGCTCGCCAGCAATTGCCTCGCGACATGGCCACCGAGAAATCCACTGACCCCGGTGACGAGCACCGTGGCGGCCGATTGAGCGGGTCGAGAATCCATTTGATCCGATCTCTTGAGCTTTGGAGGAACGACTTAGACAACTGGACTGTAACTGTCTAATTGTCTTTTGACGAATTGGACTCTAACTGTCAATATGTCTCGATGGAGGAAAGCGATCGAAAAGCTGGGGCTATTCTCGACGCGGCTTTGCCCGTGTTCGTCCGCCATGGCTTTCGCAAGACATCGATGGCCGACATTGCGCGCGCGGCCGGCATCTCGCGTGCGGCGCTTTACTTGAGCTTCGGCAGCAAGGAGGAGTTGTTTCGGGCGGGTTCGGCGCGCGCGCATGCCAGGACGATGCAGAGCGTCGAAGCCGCACTCGCCGGGGACGGCGACGTTTTCTGCCGGATCGAGCGGGCGATTGCAGCGTTCCAGCGCGATTTGATCGCGCCATTCGCCGGCAGCGCGGACGCCGCTGAACTGTTCGATGCCAATATGGCGCTTGCCAACGACATCACGCTGGCCGCGCGCGCCCGGCTGGTGACTCTGCTGGCTCGCGTACTGGCCGATGCGCAAGCAAGCGATGCGATCACATTGGATGATCTCAAGGCTTCACCGACCGAGCTGGCCGGCATCATCGTGGCGGCGATGGAAGGCATCAAGGAAGCGCAGGTCGCCGGCCACAATCTCCTCGAAGATACGCAGCTGTTCTTGCGCCTGATGCGCCAGGCCCTGACGCGGAGCAAGCGGGCCAGCTGACGGCTCGCAGCGAGCGCCTATCTCTTGAGAAACTTATCCGGCGGGATCGTCACCGTCATTTCCCGCGGCTTCGGCGTGACGAAGTTTGCCAGCGCGAAGACCACGCCATAGACGATGCCGGCGATCACGGCGACGACCGTCAGGAAGCGGAACAGGCTGGGCATCGGGCAAGGTCTCGGGGAAGGTCCAGACGGGCAAATTAACCAATGAAATCATCCAACATGTTCGCCGTTTCCTGGCAAGAGTCCTCTGGCGAGGCCCCTTCCGGGGTCGTATAGGTGGCCCAAGCCCTTAAGTGGCCAGCGCGCCGCCCTTTGCGGCAGATCGAGCGGGATCCAATCGAGCAAGACATGTCCGACGCCGCGTTGCCGACACCAGCTTCGCCCGAAGCCGACATCCTGTCGGCGCTGGGATCGCGCTCGATCGTGCTCGTCGGTATGATGGGAGTGGGCAAATCCACCATCGGCCGTCGCATGGCGCTCAGGCTCAAGCTGCCCTTCGTCGATGCCGACACCGAGATCGAGACGTCGGCCCAGATGACCATTCCGGAGATCTTCGAGCGCCATGGCGAGGCCTATTTCCGTGACGGCGAGGCGCGGGTGATCGCGCGGCTGCTCGACGGCGGGCCGGTGGTGCTGGCGACCGGCGGCGGCGCCTTCATGCGCGAGGAGACGCGCAGGCGCATCGCGGCAAAGGCGGTGTCGATCTGGCTCAAGGCGGACCACGACGTCATCATGCGCCGCGTGCGCCGCCGCGCCGACCGCCCGCTGCTGCAGACCGCCGATCCCGAAGGAACCGTGACGCGCCTGCTCACCGAGCGCGAGCCGGTCTATGGCCGTGCCGACCTCACCATCGCCTCGCGCGACGTGCCGCACGACAGGATCGTCGAGGAATGCATCGAGGCGCTGCGCGCCCATCTTTGCGGCGAACAGGCCGCTCCCCCATCCGCCGACGTAGCGAGTGCGTTGAGATGACTGCGCCGTTGAAACATTCCGATCCCGTCAAGGTCGAGGTCGCGCTGGAGAACCGCGCCTACGACATCGTCATCGGCCGCGGCGTGCTGGCCTCGCTCGGCGAGCGGGTCGCAGCCTTGCGGCCGGGCGTGCGCACGGCCATCGTGACCGACCGCACCGTCGCGAAATACTGGATCGAGCCCACTGAGACCTCGCTCGCAGCCAGCGGCATCCCGACCTCGCGCATCGTGGTCGAGGAAGGCGAGATCTCCAAGACCTATGCCGGCCTGGAGAAGGTCAGCGAAGCCCTGATCGCCGCCAAGATCGAGCGCAACGATCTCGTCATCGCGCTCGGCGGCGGCGTGGTCGGCGATCTCGCCGGCTTTGCCGCGGCGATCCTGCGCCGCGGCGTCGATTTCGTGCAGGTGCCGACCTCGCTGCTGGCGCAGGTCGATTCCTCCGTCGGCGGCAAGACCGGCATCAACTCGCCGCAGGGCAAGAACCTGTTAGGGGCCTTCCACCAGCCGGTGCTGGTCATCGCCGACACCGCCGTGCTCGACACGCTGTCGCCGCGCCAGTTCCGCGCCGGCTATGCCGAGGTGGCCAAATACGGCGTGCTCGGCGACGAGGCCTTCTTCTCCTGGTTGGAAAAGAACCATTCCGACATCGTCAAGGGCGGCTCCGCGCGCGAGCACGCGATCGCGACCTCCTGCCGCGCCAAGGCCGGCGTGGTCTCACGCGACGAGCGCGAGACCGGCGAGCGCGCGCTGCTCAATCTCGGCCACACCTTCGGTCACGCGCTGGAAGCGGCGACCGGCTTCTCCGACCGCCTGTTCCACGGCGAGGGCGTCGCGATCGGCATGACGCTGGCGGCGCAGTTCTCGGCGAAGCTCGGCATGATCGGCGAGCAGGACGCCGCGCGCGTCGAGCGGCATCTGATCGAGGCCGGCCTGCCGACCCGCCTGCAGGATATCGCGGGCTTCGCGCAGGAGGGGCTTGCCGATGCCGACGCGCTGATGGCGCTGATGGCGCAGGACAAGAAGGTCAAGCGCGGCAAGCTCACCTTCATCCTGCTGGAGGCGGTGGGACGCGCGGTGATCGCGAAGGATGTCGAGCCGGCCCCGGTGCGCGACTTCCTGCAGTCGAAATTATCGCAGTGATGGCGGGACCGTTCAGGCCGGCCGCCCGCGAAACGGCGGGGAATGCCGAGGCGGTCGCGAGGCAAACATGAATTCGATCTCGATCAATCTGCTGCTGGCGGTCCTCCTGCTCGCCGCCAACGCGTTTTACGTGGCTGCGGAATTTGCGCTCGTGAAGAGCCGCGGCTTTCGCGTCAAGGCCATGGTCGAGCAGAATCGCTTCGGCGCCCGCCTGCTGCAGACGATGATGGGAAATATCGAATCCTATCTCGCCTGCTGCCAGCTCGGCATCACCATGGCGTCCCTCGGGCTCGGCTGGATCGGCGAGCCGACCGTGTCGGCGCTGCTGAGCCCGATCCTCGAGCCGCTCGGCCTGACGGAGGCCACGCTGCACTTCGTCTCGTTCGTGGCGGGTTTCCTGGTCTTCTCGTCGCTGCATATCATCATCGGCGAGCAGGTGCCGAAGACGCTTGCGATCAGGGAGCCGATGCCGGTGTCGCAGTGGATCGCCTATCCGCTGCATGTCTCCTACCTGGTGTTCTATCCGCTGAGCTGGTGTCTCAATGCGGCGTCGAGCGCGATCCTGCGCCTGATCGGGGTCCAGGAGTTTTCGCAGCACGAGATCCTGACGGATTCCGAGATCGAGGGCCTGGTCGAGGAATCGGCCGTGCACGGCAAGATCGAGAGCGGCGAGGCCGAATACATTCACAACGTCTTTCGCCTCGGCGAGCTGACCGTGTCCGACGTGATGGTTCATCGCACCGCCATGGTGATGATCAACGCCGACCTGCCGCCGGAGGAGCTGGTGCGTGAGGTGCTGGCGACCGAGTACACCCGCATTCCGCTGTGGCGCGACAAGTCGGAGAACATCATCGGCATCCTGCACGCCAAGGACCTGTTGCGGGCCATCCGCGCTTCGGAGGGCGATACCTCGCGCATCGACGTCACCACCATCATGCTGCCGCCCTGGTTCGTGCCGGAAATGCGGCCGATCTCCCAGCAGCTCAAGGCGTTCCGCCGCCGCAAGACCCATTTCGCGCTGGTCGTCGACGAGTACGGCGAGGTCGAAGGCCTCGTGACGCTGGAAGACATTCTGGAGGAGATCGTCGGCGACATCTCCGACGAGCACGACGTGGTGGTCGCCGGCGTACGCCGCCAGCCCGACGGCTCCGTCGTGGTCGACGGCTCGGTGCCGATCCGCGATCTCAACCGCGCGCTCGACTGGCACCTGCCCGATGAAGAGGCAACAACGGTCGCCGGCCTCGTCATTCACGAGGCGCGCTCGATCCCCGACCGCGGCCAGAGCTTCACCTTCCACGGTTTCCGCTTCCGCGTGCTCCGCCGCGAGCGCAACCGCATCACCGCGCTCCGTATTTCACCGGTCGCACGCGAGGCGGAGCTGGAAGAGGCGAAGCCGAGACGGGCGGGGACGTCGTTCTAGTTGTTCTTGCCTAGTTGTTCTTGCATCGTCATTCCGGGGCGCCGAAAGGGCGAACCCGGAATCTCGGGGCGCAATTGCGCCCCCTAGCTCGATGCTTCGCAGCGCCCCGGAATGACGGCTAGCCTTCCCCGGGTGCCTTGGCCTGGATCGCCAGCGCATGCACACCGCCGGCGAGTTCCGCGGCCAGCGCCGAATTTATCATGCGATGGCGCTCGACCCGGCTCTTCCCTTTGAATGCCGCAGACACGATATAGACGCGGAAGTGTGTCTCACCTCCCGGCCGATGGCCGGAATGGCCCTCATGCAAATGTGACTCGTCGACGACTTGCAGGCTTTCCGGCGTGAAAGCTTCCTGCAACTTGTTGCTGATAGTGTCGCGCATAGCCATGTTGTGCCATTCGGGTGCAGAGATCTCGCCCCGTTAATTGCCGGGTTTGCGGCGAATTGCAATGTCAAGACTTGAACGTTCTTGCATTGCGTAGTCAAAGTCAGCCATGCCGATCGATTCATCAAAATTCTTCGACTCCATCCGCGTCAAGCCGCGGGGCAAGCAGCCGGACGTGAAGCCGCGCGACACCGCCGTCGGCTGCGAGTGGGCGGGGTGTCAGAACAAGGGCGCGCATCGTGCGCCCAAGGGCCGCGAGAACCAGCGCGAGTACTGGCACTTCTGCCTGGATCACGTGCGCGAGTACAACCAGAACTACAATTTCTTCTCCGGCATGAATGCCGACGCCGTCGCGCGCTACCAGAAGGATGCGCTGACCGGTCACCGCCCGACCTGGAAGATGGGCGCCAATGGCGGCAAGAAGGGTGCGGAAGCCGAGATCGACATGGCGTCCGATCCGTTCAGCATGTTCAGTGAGATCAACGGCCGCGCCAGCTGGCGCAAGGGCCCCGAAGCCGCGCCCAAGGCCGAGACGCGCAAGGTGATGAACGCCGAGCGCAAGGCGCTGCTGGTCATGGGCCTCGGCCCCAGCGCTACGCTCGCCGACGTCAAGACCAAGTACAAGGCGCTGGTGAAGCAGCACCATCCCGACGCCAATGGCGGCGACCGCTCCACCGAGGACCGCCTGATCGAGATCATCAAGGCGTATAATTATCTGAAGACGGTGGTGCGGGAGGCGTAAGGTGCGGGAGGCATCCTAGCCTCCACCGATGCGTTCCACGCTCATGATGAATGCCGTCCGCCCGGAAGCGGACGGCACCATCGACGTCACCTCACCCGGCAGACGCGTACACGCTTGACGATGCGGCGCCCGTGATAGCCGCGCTTGACGACAGTGCGTACCGTGCAGACCCTTCGCGGGGCGTAATGATAGCGAGCGTTCACGACGTCCGCTGAGACAGCAGCGCTGGGCATCGGATGAGCCGTCAGCGCATGGGCTGGCATTGCGAGTGACGACAGAGCGAGCAGCGTTCCTGCAGCGAGGGCGTAGGAGAGTTTCTTCATTATCATTCCTTTGTTGCTTGCCCCTGAAGGCATTCGGGGCAAGCATGAATGCGCGGCGCGCGCTATCGTTCCGGATCGCCTGCTGAACCTTCGTCGCATGCGCGCAGAAAGCCCGGTTGACGGATTCGGCAGGCCGGAGGTCGCTCGCGATCAGTCCGCAGGCATCGCGCCCACATAGGACGAGCTCGGCCTGATCAGGCGTCCTGTCCGCTGCTGCTCGCGCGCATGCGCGGTCCAGCCTGCGGCCCGCGCGACAGCAAAAATCGGCGTGAACGCCTGCCTCGGAATCGCCAGCGCATCGAGCAGGATCGCGGTGAAGAACTCCACATTGGTCTCCAGCGGCCGCTCCGGATTCTTCTTGCGCAGCGCGCTGCGGATATAGGCCTCGACCTCGCCGGCGAAGGGCAGGTCGGCGCCATCAGCCGAGAGTCGCTCGATCGCCGCCTTCAGCACGTCGGCGCGCGGATCGCGGACGCGATAGACGCGATGGCCGAATCCCATCAGCCGCTCGCCGCGCGCCAGCGCTGCATCGACCCACGGCTTGATCCGCTCGCTGGTGCCGATCGCGTCGAGCATTTCCAGCACCGGCTCCGGCGCACCGCCGTGGAGCGGACCGGTGAGGGCGCAATAACCGGCCGTGACG
This sequence comes from Bradyrhizobium dasycarpum, assembly GCF_042019905.1. NCBI lineage: Bacteria > Pseudomonadati > Pseudomonadota > Alphaproteobacteria > Hyphomicrobiales > Nitrobacteraceae > Bradyrhizobium > Bradyrhizobium dasycarpum. The sequence continues at coordinate 4,290,934 of NZ_CP169574.1, read as the reverse complement.
GCGGCGAACAGATCGGCCTGCGTCGAGGCCACCACGCGCGTGGCGAAGGTCGACGCATTCATGCCGTGATCGCAGACGGTGACGAAATAGGCGTCGAGCGCGGCGACCTCGCGCGCCTCCGGCGGGGAGCCGCGCAGCATGCGCAGCGTATCGGCGGCATGGCTCGCATTCGGATCGGGGGCGACCGGTTCGAGTCCCTTGGCGCGGCGGACCAGCGCGCCGGCGATCACCGGAAACGCGCCGACGATGGTGGCTTCATGCGCAAGGCCGTGCTCAGCGCGAAGCCCCGCGACCGCGGCGCGAAATCCGTCGATGATGTCCATGCCGCGCGTTGCCGGCAGCAGGTCCGGCAGGCGTGCCAAGGCACGCTCGCGCGCCGCGCCCAGGCTTGCGCGCACATAGGCCTCGCTCAAGCTGGTCCCGCTGGCGCCGTTCCAGAGCCGGGCGGTGACGCCCTCGAAGCTCGACTGGCTCGCCAGCCGGCCGACATGCTCGCCGGCAATGATCAGCTCGCCGCGCTCGCCATCGACATGGCTCAGCACGGTCTCGGCCGCGGGAACGCCGTCCAACCCGATCTGGCTCTTGGTGAGGTGGATATTCATGGCCCAAATCTCCTGTTCACGGAGCAGACAAGATCAGGCCTCTCGACACGTTGATCAATCTTGATTACATCAATCAATATGAAAAATCCGGAAGGACTCTATCTCTCCGCCCGGGAGGCCGCGGCCGAGCTCGCGATCTCGCCGGCCACGCTCTACGCCTATGTCAGCCGCGGTCTGATCCGCTCCGAGCCGACGCCGGACTCGCGGAAGAACCGCTACCGTGCCGAGGACGTCCGGGCGCTGAAGGAGCGCCGGGTGCCGTCGCCGGAGCCGCGCGGCCTGCGCAGCTTCGACGCCGATCTGCCGGTGATGGACACCGAGATCTCGACCATCACGGAGGAGGGCGCGATCTACCGCGGCGTCAACTGCGTTGATCTCTCCGAGAACGGCACGCTGGAGCACGCCGCGACGCTGCTCTGGGATGTCTCCGACGTCGATCCTTTCGCCCCCGACAACCAACCTGAGCTCTCCGAGGAGATGCGCGCGATCGCCACGGCCGCACGCCGCACGGCGCCGATCGACCGCGCCATCGCCGTGTTCGCGCTGGCTGCCAGCGCCGATCCCCGCGCCTTTACCCGCGCGCCCGACGGCCGCGCCATGGTCGGCGCGCGCATCGTCCGGCTGCTGGTGGCGACCATGCTCAATGCCGAGCCCGCGGCCGAGCCGTTGCATCAGCAGATCGCAAAGGCCTGGGCGCCCGAGCACAAGCATGCGCCCGACCTGATCCGCCGCGCCCTCGTCCTGCTCGCCGACCACGAGCTGAACGCCTCGACCTTCACCGCGCGCTGCGCGGCCTCGACCGGCCTCAACCTGTACGATGCCGTGATCGCCGGTCTCGCCGCGCTGAAAGGGCCGCAGCATGGCGGTGCCGGCGTGCTGGCCTCGCAGCTCGTCAAGACGCTGATCGACCGCGACGTCGAGCCCATGGTGCGCGAGCGCGTCGCGCTCGGCGAGCGTTTTGCCGGCTTCGGCCACGGCGTCTACAAGCGCGGCGATCCGCGCGCGCAGTCGCTGCTCAACGCGCTGTCACGCGCCGGCGCGCCGCGCAAATTCACCCGCGAGGTGCCGGAGCGGATCGCGGAAGCCACCGGCGAGTTCGTCAACATCGACTATGCGCTCGCCGTGCTCGTGCACGCCCTGCGCCTGCCCGCCGGGAGCGAGCTCGCTCTGTTCGCGATGGCCCGCAGCGTCGGCTGGATCGCGCACGCGAGCGAGCAGTTGCAGTTCGGGAAGCTGATCAGGCCAAGGGCAAGGTATGTCGGGCCGGCGCCGGGCCGGCGGGCGGGGGCCGATGGTTAGAGCCGCTGCGGCCGTTTTGGGACAGCGAAGATACGTACCGTGCAGTCATCGATTGAGCGCGCTCAGTCAGCAAGCCCCAACACGAACGCCAATGCGTTCCCGAGTCGAGCCATGTCCTGGTTGCCGAGACGCCCGATCTTCTGTCCGATCCGTTCGCGTCTTACAGTGGTCGGCTTGTCGGCGATTGCTTGCGATCTGAGTCGCAATCCGTTCTCGCGGGTTGGCTCGATGGTCACGCGAAAGTCCGGGGCGTCGGCCAGTTCGGAGGTGAGCTGGCAGATGGAGGCATGGGTTTCGGGGAACGCATCGCTCTGCAGGATAACCGCCGGACGAGGCTTGCCGTAATCGCCGGTCGTAGCCACGGTCACCACGTCACCGCGTCGCATCTGCATCAAGCTCCGAGATCGACTCGATCCACTGCAGCGCGCCGTGCTCGCGTTCGGGATCGAGGCTGGCGACCTGCTTCGCCACCCGTCGTCGAACTGACCGCGAGCGGGCATCGGCCACGACGAGGCGCAGTTCGCGCAATCCGCGGGCGCGTCGCCGCTGGCGCATCATTTTCATTCGCTCTGCAGGCGCCGTCATCGGGATATTCCCTTTGTAACGCGTTACACTGTGTCGCGTTACGGACCTGGTGACAAGAAGCGGTCTTGTTGGGCTATCACCGCCGCGGCTTCGCCGCCGCGACACTGCCGCCATTCCTTCTGCGATAGATCCACACCGCCACGCCCCCCACGATCGCGGCCCCCACCACGGTCAGCATCCAGATGTGCTTGCCGACATGCCCATGAAGATGGAGCCCGGCATATTCGTGCAGCGCCGACACCGCGAGCACGCCCGGCAGTACATGGGCGGGCGCCCAGGCCAGGATGGCCGGGATGTTCACCACGTAGAATCTTGCGGGCGCCATTCCCAGCGCGCCCGCGGTCACCGGCACGAAAGCCCGGATCGGCGGCACGAAGCGGGCGAAGAACACGGCCCAGGTGCCGAAGCGGTGGAAGAAGCTCTCGCTCTCGGCGACCACGCGCGGGTAGTTGGTCAGCGGCCAGGTATTGAGGATCTCGCGCTGGCGCCGGTGCCCGATCCAGTAGGCCGAGCCGTCGCCGAGCACCGCGCCGAGCGCGGCCGCCAGCAACACCCATTGCAGCTTGAGTTCGCCGCCCGGCACCAGGGCACTGAGCGCCAGGATGATGGTCGAGCCGGGGATCACCGAGCCCACCACCGGGACGGCTTCGAGCAGCGCCGCCAGGAACAGGGTCAGATAGGCCAGCCACGGATGGGCGGAGACGAAGGATATGAGGGGATCGAGAAAGGACGTCACGTCGTCTCTGGCGGGCTGGAGTACGGGCCTTTCCGACCCTACATAAGTAAGGGCGCGCGGCCAAAGTGCCATTCGCGGCGGCGGCTCCCCCCGCGAACCCGCCCGAATTTGGGCGTGATTCGCAAGGCAGCCCTCCAAAAACTGCGTTCCTTGCCTATCTAAATGAAAAGACAACGGAACTTTGATTGGCGGGCGGGCTTCTGCCGGCCATCTGTCTCTGCTAGGTTGAGTTTCAGCACCCAGCCGCAGCCAACGTGCGAATAACCGGTTTCGGGACCGCCCGGGACCTCGGAGGATTGATGACGACCGCCGCCATGTCCAAAGTTGAGGAAGTTTCCGGTCTGCCCGACATGAAGGTGTCGGTGCGCCAGGTGTTCGGGATCGACAGCGATCTCGAAGTGCCGGCCTATTCCGAAGTCGATCCTCATGTGCCCGAAGTCGATTCCGACTACCGCTTCGACCGCGCCACCACGCTCGCCATCCTCGCGGGCTTTGCCCGCAACCGCCGCGTGATGGTGACCGGCTATCACGGCACCGGCAAATCCACCCATATCGAGCAGGTCGCGGCCCGCCTGAACTGGCCCTGCGTGCGCGTCAACCTCGACAGCCACATCAGCCGTATCGACCTCGTCGGCAAGGATTCCATCGTGGTCCGCGACGGCAAGCAGGTCACCGAATTCCGCGACGGCATCCTGCCCTGGGCGCTGCAGCACAACGTCGCGCTGGTGTTCGACGAATACGACGCCGGCCGCCCGGACGTGATGTTCGTGATCCAGCGCGTGCTCGAAGTCTCGGGACGCCTGACGCTGCTCGACCAGAACAAGGTGATCAAGCCGCACCCGGCGTTCCGGCTGTTTGCGACCGCCAACACGGTTGGCCTCGGCGACACCTCGGGCCTCTATCACGGCACCCAGCAGATCAACCAGGGCCAGATGGACCGCTGGTCGATCGTCACCACGCTGAACTATCTCAGCCATGACGAGGAAGTGGAGATCGTGCTGGCCAAGGCCAAGCACTACCGCACCAGCGAAGGCCGCGACATCGTCAACAAGATGGTGCGCCTCGCCGATCTCACCCGCAACGCCTTCGCCAACGGCGATCTGTCGACGGTGATGAGCCCGCGCACGGTGATCACCTGGGCGGAGAACGCCGACATCTTCGGCGATATCGGCTTCGCCTTCCGCGTCACCTTCCTCAACAAGTGCGACGAGCCTCGAGCGTCCCCTGGTCGCCGAGTTCTATCAGCGCTGCTTCAACGCCGAGCTGCCGGAATCGGCGGTCAACGTGGCGCTGAGCTGAGGTGTGGGATGTCGTCCCGGACAAGCGCAGCGCAGATCCGGGACCCATAACCACAGGCCGTGGTTTTGCGAAGAACGGGGCCGTCAGTATCTCACTAACTGCTCCCTGTGGTTATGGGTCCCCGCTTTCGCGGGGACGACGGCTCAAGTTGAGCTTGGGACGACGGTGAGATCGAGATGAGCACCACCTCCAACTCCAAATTCCGCAGCAGCAAGGAAGCGCCGACCGAGCCGTTCAAGCGCTCGGTCGCCTCCTGCCTGAAGGCGATCGCCAAGGCGCCGGAGCTCGACGTCTCCTTCGCCGCCGAGCGGCCGGGCCTCGCGCCCGGCAAGGCGCGGCTGCCCGAGCCGGCGCGCAAGATGACCAAGCGCGATGCCGCGATCGTGCGCGGCCATGCCGATTCCATCGCGCTCAAGCTCGCCTGTCACGATGCCAAGCTGCATCGCAAGCTGATGCCGGGCAATCCGCAGGCGCGCGGTGTGTTCGAGGCGGTGGAGCAGGCGCGGGTCGAGGCGATCGGCGCCCGCCGCATGGCGGGTGTGGCCAAGAACCTCACCGCGATGCTCGACGACCATTTCCATCGCGGCAAGTTCGACGAGATCACCGACCGCGCCGATGCCCCGCTCGCCGACGCGCTGGCGATGCTGGTGCGCGAGCGCCTCACCGGCATGGCGCCGCCGACCGCCGCGAAGAAGATGGTCGACCTCTGGCGTCCGATCCTCGAGGACAAGATCGGCAAGCGGCTCGACCGGCTCGACAGCCTCGTCGAGGACCAGACCAGGTTCGGCGATGCCGTGCACGACCTGCTGACCGCGCTCGAGCTCGGCGACGAGCGCAACGCCGACAGCGAGGACGACGAGAACGACGACGAGAACCAGGACGGCGATAACGACCAGTCCGGCGCCGAGGGCTCGCCGGATTCCGATGCCGCCCAGGAGATGAGCGCCGACCAGGCCCAGGCGTCCAGCGAGGAGATGAGCGAGAGCGCGATGGAAAGCGCGCAGGCTTCGACCTCCGACAGCTTCGACGACGGCGAGCTCGGCGACGACGAGACGCCGGGCGAGGCGACGCGTCCGAACCAGCACGGCAAGAACGAGCCGCGCGGGCCGGAATACCACGCCTTCGCACCCAAGTTCGACGAGGTGATCGCCGCCGAGGATCTCTGCGACCATGACGAGCTGGAGCGGCTGCGCGCCTATCTCGACAAGCAGCTGGCGCATCTGCAAGGCATCGTCGCCCGTCTCGCCAACCGGCTGCAGCGCCGCCTGATGGCGCAGCAGAACCGCGCCTGGGAGTTCGACCTCGAAGAGGGCATTCTGGACCCCGCGCGGCTGTCGCGCGTCGTCACCGATCCCTATCATCCGCTGTCCTTCATGCACGAGAAGGAAGCGACGTTCCGCGACACCGTGGTGACGCTGCTGCTCGACAATTCCGGCTCGATGCGCGGCCGCCCCATTACGGTCGCCGCCACCTGCGCCGACATCCTGGCGCGCACGCTGGAGCGTTGCGGCGTCAAGGTCGAGATTCTGGGCTTCACCACGCGCGCCTGGAAGGGCGGGCAATCGCGCGAGGCGTGGCTTGCCGCCGGCAAGCCGGCCAATCCCGGCCGCCTCAACGATCTCCGCCACATCATCTACAAGTCGGCGGATGCGCCGTGGCGTCGTGCGCGAAAAAATCTCGGCCTGATGATGCGCGAGGGGCTGCTCAAGGAGAACATCGACGGCGAGGCGCTGGACTGGGCGCACAAGCGCCTGCTCGGCCGGCCCGAGCAGCGCAAGATCCTGATGATGATCTCGGACGGTGCGCCGGTCGACGATTCCACGCTGTCGGTCAATCCCGGCAACTATCTCGAGCGGCACCTGCGCTACATCATCGAGGAGATCGAGACCCGCTCGCCGGTCGAGCTGATCGCGATCGGCATCGGCCATGACGTGACGCGCTATTATCGCCGCGCGGTGACGATCGTGGATGCCGAGGAGCTCGGCGGTGCCATCACCGAGAAGCTCGCCGAGCTGTTCAGCGAGACCGCCACGGCGCCCACGCAAGCACCCGCCCGGCCGCGACGCAAATTGCATTCGTGAGCGCGCTTTCATCCCGCCGCAGCTTCCTCGGGCTTGCTGCGGCGGGATTCTCCACTCTCGCAGCCTCCCGCATCGCGCTGGCGCAAGCCGCGGCCGAGCCGCCGGCGCGCGCGCTTCAGATCGAGAACGCCGTCACCGATCCGGTCAGCGTCGAGGTCAATGCGCGCGCCATTCCCAATTTCGAGCCGCGTGACCGCACGCGCACGCGCTTCGGCTCGCTGGAGTATCGCAGCGGCCTGGTGCTGACCTCGCCCTATCGCGGCTTCGGCGGCCTGTCCGGCATCCGGCTCGATTCCAGGGGCGAGCGCTTCCTCGCGGTGTCCGACCAGGGCGGCTGGTTCACCGGCCGCATCCGCTATGCCGACGGCAAGATGACCGGCCTCGACGAGGTCGAGGCCGCGCCGCTGCTCGGCGCCGAGGGCCGGCCGATCACCGAAAAGCGGCTGTGGTGGGATTCGGAAGCGATCGCGCGCGACGGCAGCCTCGTCTATGTCGGGCTCGAGCGCGTCAACCAGATCCTGCGCTATGATTTTGCCAAGGGCGGCACGCGCGCCCGCGGCGAGGTGATGCCGGTGCCGGCGGGCGTGCGCAAGCTGCCCTCCAACAAGGGGCTGGAGGCGCTGGTCGCGGTGCCCAAAGGCAAGGACCAGAACCTGCCGCTGGCGGGCACCCTGATCGCCTTCTCCGAGCGCGGCCTCGACGCCGACGGCAATCTCACGGCGTTCCTGATCGGCGGGCCCACGCCCGGCCAGTTCAGCGTGCGCCGCATCGAGAAATACGACATCAGCGACGCCGTGCTGCTGCCGTCCGGCGAGCTGCTGATCCTCGAGCGCAAGTTCTCCTGGTTCACCGGCGTCAACATCCGCATCCGCTCGCTCCAGCTGAAGGCGATCGCGCCGGGCGCGCTGGTCGACGGCCCCGCGCTGTTCGTCGCCGATCTCGGCCACGAGATCGACAACATGGAAGGCATCGACGCCCACGTCACGCCCGAAGGCGAGACCGTGCTGACGCTGATCTCCGACGACAATTTCTCGATGCTGCAGAGGACCCTGCTGCTGCAATTCACGCTGGCGGAGTAGGGCGGCTGTCATACGGCGAACTCCGCTGTCGTCCCGGGGCGCGCGCAGCGCGAGCCCGGGACCCATACCCACAGGCAGGAGTTTTGCGATAACTCCGCGTGGGAGCTCGCTCCACGACTCCATCTCGTGGCTATGGATCCCGGGCTCGCGCTAGGCGCGCCCCGGGATGACGGGCGGAGTTCGCGGCGCATCTCGCCACCCAACGAGCGCCGGAATGCATGCCGCTACGACCCGCCATTCCCGCGTCCCGCTGGCATTCCACGCATCCGTCACTACACTGATCCGATCTCCCTCTCATCCCCCGGAACTCCCCGCATGAGCGTCCTGTTTTCCCCGATCAAGCTGCGCGGCCTGACCTTGAAGAACCGCATCGTGGTGTCGCCGATGTGCCAATATTCGGCCGAGGACGGCGTCGCCAATGACTGGCACTTCACCCACATCAACAATCTCAGCTTGTCGGGCGCGGCGATGTTCTGCATCGAGGCGACCCATGTCGAGGCGATCGGCCGCATCACGCCGGGCTGCCTCGGGCTCTACAGCGATGCCTGCGAGGCCGCGCTCGAGCCGATCCTCGCCTCGGTGCGCAAGCATTGCTCCACCGCGATCGCGATGCAGCTCGCCCATGCCGGCCGCAAAGCCTCAAGCGCGCGGCCCTGGGACGGCGGCCAGCTGATTCCGGAAAGCCAGGGCGGCTGGCAGACGGTGGCGCCGTCGGCGGTGCCGCACAAGGAGGGCGAGGCCGCCCCGCTCGCGCTCGATGCCGCGGGCCTGAAGCGCATCCGCGAGGCCTTCGTCGACAGCGCGAAGCGCGCCGCGCGCCTCGGCATCGACGCCATCGAGCTCCATGGCGCGCACGGCTATCTCATGCATCAATTCCTCTCGCCGATCTCCAACAAGCGCACCGACGAATATGGCGGCAGCCTGGAGAACCGCATGCGCTTTCCGCTGGAGGTGTTCGACGCGGTGCGCGCCGCATTCCCCGCGGGCAAGCCGGTCGGCATGCGGGTGTCCTCAACCGACTGGGTCGAGGGCGGCTGGGACCTGGCGCAGACCATCGCATTCGCCAACGCCTTGAAGGCGCGCGGCGTCGACTGGATCGATGCCTCCTCCGGCGGCGTCTCGCCGCTGCAGAAGATCCCGCTCGGCCCCGGCTACCAGGTGCAGTTCGCAGATAGCATCAAGCGCGAGACCGGCCTTGCCACCATCGCCGTCGGCCTGATCACGGAAGCGAGGCAGGCCGAGGAGATCGTCGCATCGGGGAAGGCCGACATGGTCGCGCTCGCCCGCGGCATGCTCTATGACCCGCGCTGGGCCTGGCACGCCGCCGCCGAGCTCGGCGGCGAGGTCGAAGCCCCGCCGCAATATTGGCGCTCGCAGCCCTCCACGCAAAAGGCGCTGTTCGGCAAGACCACGTTCGGGGCAAGGTAGAGGGGGCGCATCGCGTCCGCTGCATCTGTGAGGCGACGACAGCGCCACACATTCCGTCATTGCGCTCGCTTTGACGGATGTGGCGGGCAGCTGCGCCTCCTCGTTCCCACCCCTCCGTAAATCTCCTCGGCTTCCACGCCGCGCAAATCTGGCCTAACCTCTCCGCAAGTTCACTCCGCGCGGAGGCCGTGCCATGCGTTATCCTGTCCGCAAAGCCGCTCACGTGTTCGAGCGCGTGGGCCTTGCGCTGGCGGGCGCGGCCTGCGGGCTGTTCATCGGCGCCTATGTGGGATCGGCGATCCCGCAGCTCACCACGCAGGGCTTCCTGCTGCTGATGATGCTGCTCGGCGGTATCGGCTTCTATCTCGGCATCGACACGCCGCAGATGCCGTTCGACGACGCGCATAGCCAGATCGACGCTGCGGAATTCCTCAGCGCCGCCGGCACGCTGTTCGCAACGGTCACCGCCTTCGTCTCCGTCGTCGTCATCGTGCTGCGGATCGATCCGCACATGGGCTGGACCTGGCTCGTTTTCGCCGGCTGGATCGCCGGCGTCGCCATGCAGATCATCGCCGGCGCCAAGGCCAGGATGCGGAAGTATTAGGTTCTTTTGGAAGAACGATCGCGCCACGCGCAGCCGGGCGGAGCGCGCCGCGCCACCTTTGTTCAGCAGTGAGAAGCGCCCGCTAAAACACCACGCCGACGCGCGTGCCGCGCTTCCAGGCGATGCGGCAGCGTTTCCTGGTGTTGACGTGCAAGAGCTCGAAGCGGTCGGGAATCTTCACCTGGCCGCCGAGATCGACGCAGGCCCCGCCGGGCGAATAGTCGATCAGCGTGCAGGGAATCACCGGCGCGCGCGCATCGGTGATGATCTTGGCCTGGCGCGATACCAGCCCGGCCGGCTTCACGCGGGCATATTTGCGTGGGAATTGCGGCACGTCTCCTCCAGCTCCGCTCACGGCATGATCCGGAAAGGGGAAGCGGTTTCCCGGAAAGATCATGCCGAGCCACAAGGCTCGCAGTCGATGGCGACGATGATGGAAGAGAGAAGATGCGATCCGGCTAAGCCGCGCGGGAGAATTTTAATGAAAAGTGTCGGCGAAGGAAGAATGTAGCGGTAGCGGGCCACCCTCCCCTGGAGGGCAGGGCAATCGCATATGGGAGCGATCTCGCCTGTGGCCATCCTTCGCCCGCCGTTGGCGGGCCCTCAGGATGAGGACCAGGTGCGCGGCACCAGTTTCAACGAGCACCAATGCTGCTTAGCCTCATCCTGGGGAGACCGCGAAAGCGGTCGTCTCGAAGGACGAGGCGCGCGCTCAGGTCTCGCAAAGCGCCATATGCGATAGCCCTGCCCTGGAGGGGGAGGGTCGATCGCGCAAAGCGCGAGCGGAGTGGGGTGATCTCTCCACACGGGCCGTGGGGCCGCGGAGGGACCGTCACCCCACCCCGTCTCGCCTCGCTACGCGATGCGAGCCGACCCTCCCCCTCCAGGGGAGGGTAAGCGCTCCCATCACCCCGTCACGCTCTCCTCCGCCGCCGGCTCCACCCGCGGCGGCACCGGCATCGGCACCGTCACGTAGTCCTTCGGCATGTTCACCGGCCGGTAGTCCGGCTCCACCGCCATCCGCTTCAGCACGCTCTCATGCACATGCGCGCCGTCGGGGATCAGGCGGGGCTCGCAATCGGGGATGTAGAAGCCCCAAAACACCTTCCGCTCCGGCCATTCCCGGTACTTCGCGCGCTTCGGCACGAACTCCAGCAGCCGCCAGCCCGCATTCATGGAATCGTGCAGCATGCCGGTCTTGCCGGTGTAGGCCGGCGCGACGTATTGAAACGGCGAGTTCTTGCGCTGGATGCCCCAGGCGAGCTGCTTGATGCTCGCGGGGTTGAAGTTCAGCCCCGCCTTCTCCGCCTCCTCGATCATCCACAGCAGCGGATATTTGGAATCCCCGCTCTCGACCTCGGGATAGCCGCCGCCGACGTCGCTGTGCACGCCGGCGAACCACACCTGCAGGATGTCCTGCGGCACCTTCTTCTCGTCGGGCACGTAGCGGTTGCTCCAGAACTCCTGCGGCTGTTCGTACTTCTTGAGTCGGAACATGCAGCGCCGCTCGTCGATCGCGATCGCCTGCCGGAAAATCCTGACGCTCGGGTTGCGCAGCGTGAAGGCGAGCTCCTCCAGGCTCGGCCAGAACAGCCGGTCGGCGCGCGGCACGATCACGCTCGCGACACTGTCCCACACGCCGATGAAATGGATGGTCGGCCAGCGCGTCGAGGTGATGCGCGCGAACTGCGCGGCGAGGTCGAATTCGTCCTTCGGCAGCGGCCCCTGGTCGTCGAACGCGACGCCTTCGAGATCCCTGACATCGTTGCCGCGCCCGGTGCCGGAATATTGCTTGTAGGCGACGAGGCCCGAGCCTGCGAGGTTCGCCTGCTCCGGCCTGATCAGGCCGATCTTGTGGATCAGCCCCGCCAGCACGCGCACCGTGTAGGCCCCGCGCGAGAAGCCGAACAGATAGATCTTGTCGCCCGGCGCGTAATGCTCGACCAGGAAGCAATAGGCCGAGAGCACGTTGTCATCGAGCCCGTAGCCGGTGGCGAGCCCCAGCACCAGGTTGACGTTGGCCTTGAGGCGGTGCCACGTCGTCGGCTCCGTCACCGTGCCGACCCCGGGATCGTAAAACACCATCTGCCGCGGCTGCGTCTTCTCGGTCTTGCGCAGGCAGCGATAGAGCTTCAGGACGTTGGAGATGTTCTCCGAGATCTCGTTGCCGGTGCCGTCACAGCAGATGACGAGGTTCTTCGGCTCGGGCTTGCGATCGGTGGTGTGGGCGGAGTCCATGGGATGCGCCTCCGGGTGATGCTACCGGGGCGAGTATAGCGGGAATCGTGGAAGAGCTAATTATCGAAGTTGAACTTTGGCGCGAATTTTCGAGCGACTAACGGGAGTGTGCGATGCGATTCAGGCGTCTCCACTTTGCATCTTGTCGCAAGCCGGGGCTAGCCTCAGCGAGGGTGGTCAGAAGACCCGCAAGATCATAAGGAGCGAGAGCGGGGTCTTCCGGAACAAGCCGGCTGAGCAGGGCGACCATATCGCTCGGAAACTTTCGAGGTAGGCTTGTCGAACCGTTACTCTCGTCCTCCGGATCCCGTGCTCGATAGACAAACAGATCAAGCTGACTAGTTGGTACAAGTAATGGCGAAATAGTCCGAACAGCGTCAGGAAAATCATCGCCGGAATTCTCCGCGATTGTTGCGAACTGACGAGATGTTTGTGGTGTCTGATAGACAGTTTCTCGTGGCCATGCCTTCAAAATGAACGGCTTCCCAAAGGAGAGCCAAGCCTTCTGTTCGGCGACTATTGAGCTGAGAAGCGAGATAGCTTGAGATCTGCCATCATCATTAGAACGTTGAAGGGCGAGGCGCGCTTCCGGAAATTCCACGTATCGAATCGAATCGGTGTTCCAATAGCAAGCAATAACGAGGAATTCGTGTAGGCGCTCGATAGGTTGATTGTCCCATCTCCAGCCCTGGAAGACTGCGAAGAGCTCCAAAAAATCGGCCTTTAGCGACGCAAAAAGCTCCGGCACCACGAAATTTTGACTATGAAGAAAGCCGTTCCAGGCTGGCTGAGCTAAATCGTGGGTGAGTGAGAAGAGAGGTAGAATCCGAACCCTTACCCAGTCTGGATCGAGAGCGTGAAGCCATGCGAGGCGGATCGCCGTTTCACAAGTCGCATGATCTCCACCTTCGCCCGCCACGTTGAGGACAGCCTCGATCCGGCCTCGGATGTCGACAGGAATACCTGCGCCAGCTCCAATCTTTCGGCTGTCCAGTAACTCATACAGAATTTCGGTCATCTGACCAATCGGTCCATTGATCGCGTGATCATATGTACGGCGCGAATAACCCTGTGGTTCTCCCTCAATCAAGGTGTCTCCAAGCCCACTTTGAAGTGACTCTGGTGCTCCAGCAGTCAAGCCAATCAACACCGAATCCCAAATACGGAGTGCTCTGCTAGCATTCATGCTCGCAAGCTGAGGTAGGATCTTCTTTAGCCACCTAGGAGCGTAAGCAGCCAGCTTACCAATTACCTCGTACGGCAAACGTGAGAGACGCTCCGCGAACAACCATTGAAGTCGGGGCGGCAACGACGTTGGCCATTCGGACAAAGCAGTCTGCCAGTGACGCACCGGAAATTTGCCGAGCCTCCCTTCAAAAGCTAACGCGGCGAGTGCACGTTGGGGCTTCTGCTTAACTAGTCCTTCAAATGGACGGTATTCAATGAACTCCATAGAAGGCCGAGTAGAATTCTGCTCGGCGGCCGCAATGACCTGCGGAATCGGAAGGTCGATAATTCTTCTCGGATCATCTTTAACTGAAACCCATCCGGTCCTTCCATCTAAACTATAATCAGCAGTCACCTCCCATCTATCATTCCAATCTGGATCCTGAGCTCGTAGCTCTGGAAGACGGCTCATCGTGGCTTCTGAGAGATTGCACCCGCTGCGGCTCAACCAGCCGAGCATTGCAGCCGCGGTACCAGCGTGGCGCGTCCTTGCAGCGAGAGGGTCTTCGTCCGAGCGTGGGGGCGGCCCGCCTATTATGCGAGCCTCGATCTGTTCGCGGTAGGTTTGAGGAAGATCGTTCCAGCGGCTCTTGAGCAAACGGAGCAGCTCTCTGCGATTGTATCCATTCCAGAAGCTTTGCTCTTGGAGCCTGAGCACGCCGTCTGCAACCTCTTCGCCTGAAAATAGAGATTTGGTCCAAACGTGTAGTTTCAATTTGTCAAAGAAGTATTCTTCGGTTTGCGGCCACAGAAGAGTATCGGCGTGCGCACGAATGGGATCCGTGATCGACAATTTATCGAAGAGCCGCCCTGTCCATTGGAGGTATCGATCGGAACCACCTAGATATCGTTCGCCGGGCCTTGAGTCAGTCTCGAAACTTGACGTTCGCCAATAGCGTACTTCCAGAGCGCCAAGTAGCGCGGCGCCGCGTTCCAATCCGCTGCGTACGGCGCGGAAATGGCAATAAAGCTCTTCTGGCGCAACTTCGAGATCCTCGACTCCCTGTGCTGGAAATTTAACGTCAAGGGCAACAACTGCGCCATCGTCTAGATCGCTCCAACTGTCTGTTGGCGGAATTGAACTTGACCTGAACGGTCGCCTGCTCGCAAGGAAAGGCCTAATAGATTCTTCGAACTCATATCGAAGTAGTGTCGACCAACCTCTTCTCTTGATTTTTGCAATGCTTTGATACTGTGAATTTTCGCGTTTTGGAGAATTAGAGAATTTGTAAAGAAGGAGACTCCACAGCCGATTAGCTCTCGCATTCTTGTTCGCGTCCGGTTGATTGAGATACCATTCGATTTGAAAGATTAGACCCCGGTGAAGTGAATAGTACCCACCTGCCCACCAAGCTGATGCGGGCTGATCCATAACTCTCGCAAGCCATCGAGCGATGAAGAACAAGCGAGAGGGGAGGCGAGTTGCCTCAAAGTCGTGAATACCCGCCAGTCGTGCAACTTGTTGACCCTGCCCCTCAAGAGAAGTGGAAGCCAGAACATCGACAATTTGCCGATGGCTGTCTCCTTCGTCGCTTCTTGGGCGAGGTGGATCGTCGTCAATACCGTAAAGTTGGAGAGGATCTGCCGCCTCCTCTTCGCCGTATCCCCTCTGCGGTTTTCCGTAGCGCACGCTTCTGTCAAATACACATATCCACTCTGCGGGAGGAGTGGTCGCCGATTCCGCAAAAAGTCGAGCGCCTTCGATGGTGCTGACGAGCGAAACAACCTGGCCTCTCTCATGTGGGGTTAGTTGTCGGGGACTCTTTGAAGCCAAGTCCAAGACTGAATGGCGCCATTTGTCCGGATCATCAGATCTAGCTGCCCACGCGCGCAATGTATCCCACAAAGCGGAATGAGAAGGGGATTTCGGGTAGGCTAGCGCCGTAACGCCGCGATCCCGCCACCTACTGAGCACTTCACCTTCGGTGCCTTGGTCAAATGCAAAAATCCTTGCGGGGTTACCAGTGCTCTTCGCATGGAGCCCTTCTAGCAGATAGCGTATTGGAGGGTCACTTGCGGAATAGCCAAGCAATACGATGACGTAGTTATTCAATAGATCGCGGACAAATCGAGTTGCCCACCCGTCGGCCAAATATGCGCGGCCGAAGTCAGAGCTACTCAATATCAATTGAAGCTGCTCGGAAGAGTCCTCGTTAGAATGCAGTCGCCCGTGAAGATACACCAGTCCTGTTAGGGGCTGACCACTAGATAGGTCCGGGAGAGCTGGCGCGACGTGGCGCCGAATACCGCTCTCTGCGCGTTCAAACAGCAAATCAAAATTCGTTGTTACCACCTGGAGATCGCGAGCGGCGCTCCGAGATAATCGTAGTATCGTCGAATGATGGTCTAAGCTCGCTGATGGAGCAGGGCTGAGGAGTTTACTAACAATCTCCTGAATATTGTCCCTGCCATAGTCGCGCTGAAGCAGACTGAAGACTTGATCGAGCGAGATTGCTCCATCTGGCTCCTCTCTGGCGCGTGCAACCATTTCCCGTACTTTGGCCTCAGGCGGTGGGCCAAGCTCCTCCAGAACCTGTTCGGCCAGTTCGATGAAGCCGGGCAAGCCTGCTGGACGTGAGATGCCTGCGCCGCAGAAGAAGACGACGTTTCCGTTGTCGCGATCCTCAAGCAATGTTTCTGGGATACTGGGGCCGTCAGCAAAAAACCGCATGTCTTGCACAACAATGCACGTTTCAATTGTATGCGCAGATACTCGGTGATTCTGAAGTGTGCTTCAACTCGAAGACCCTCGGTACGCACCCACAAACAAAAACGGCCGGATCTTCCGATCCGGCCGCCACTCAAACTCTTACTCGGCTAAGCCTACGCCACGCGACGCAACCTAGCCCCCGCCCTGTCTTCTAAAAACTCAGCTCGCCTTCTTCGCCGGCGCGGTCGACGGGCCGACCTTCTTCTGGATGGCGCGCTTCAGCTCGAGGGCGCGCGGGGAGAGCGCGTCGGCGTTGGCCTTGAGCAGGAAGGCATCGAGGCCGCCATTGTGGTCGACGCTCTTCACCGCGTTGGTGGAGACGCGCAGGCGCACGTTGCGCTCCAGGGCTTCCGAGATGAACGTCACGTTGACGAGGTTCGGCAGGAAGCGGCGCTTGGTCTTGATGTTGGAATGGCTGACCTTGTGGCCGACGAGGGGGCCCTTGGCCGTCAGTTCGCAGCGGCGAGACATGGTAGAAATCCTTATGCTTCGAACCCCCAACGGGTGCGGCCGCCATTTTGGGCGCCACGGGGGCAAATTCTGTCGTCCTTGCAGGGAGCGGGCGGACGTATAGGGGGGAAGGGGCGGGACGTCAAGTTTTCGGGCGGGGATTTGGGGCCGCCCGGGCGGTGCGCTCCCTCCCCCGCGTGCGGGGGAGGGTGGGGGAGAGGGCTCGTTCCTCTGGGGGGCAGATGTTGGCATGGATGGTGTCCCCCAGAGGAGAGAACCCTCACCCGCGCTCCGCGCGACCTCTCCCGCAAGCGGGAGAGGTAAGGAGGCCGCGGCTACCTCTCCCCCTCATCACCAAAACGGCAATGTTTGTCGCGCCTTACCATCATATAAAGGGCGTATTCGCGATCGAAGAGTCCGGTGGAGTTCCCGGTTCGACAGGCCCGGACACATTGTTTGCCGCGATTTCTGGTTTAAGTAACAGCGTATCGCGGCCCGATTGGATTGTTTCGTGCTGATATCGCCCTTGTCTGCGCCCACATTGCGCTCCCTCCGGCCGCGCCTGGCCGGCTGGCTGGCGGCGTTTTGCGGCCTGGGCATGGCGTGGGGCGCGATGCCGGCGGCGGCGCAGGGCAAGCTCGAGGCGCAATATGAGGCCTCGCTGTCGGGCATTCCCGTCGGCAAGGGCGGCTGGAACATCGATATCCAGGACGACGTGTATTCGGCCGCCGCGGCCGGCGGCACCACCGGCCTGCTGAAGTCGTTCACCGGCGGCTCCGGCACCGGCGCCAGCCAAGGCCGCATCGTCAACGGCGCGCTGGTTGCGACCGGCTACCAGGCCTCCACCACCACGCAGAAGAAGACCGAAGAGATCCGCATCACGCTCGACAAGGGCAACGTGAAGGATTTCTCCATCCTCCCCGAACCCCCGGTCGACCCCGATCGCATCGTCGTCACCGACGCCCATCGCCGCGGCGTCTGGGACCCCATGACGGCCTCGCTGCTGCGCGTGCCCGGCAATGGCGACCCTGTTACGCCCGAGGCCTGCCACAGCTCGGCCCCGGTGTTCGACGGCCGCATGCGCTACGACCTCAAGCTCGACTTCAAGCGCATGGAGACCGTGAAGGCGGAAAAGGGCTATCGCGGCCCGGTGGTGGTCTGCTCGCTCTATTTCGTGCCGGTCGCCGGCTACATCCCCGACCGCCCCGTGATCAAGTACCTCGCCGCCCAGCGCAACATCGAGATCGCCTTCGCCCCGGTGGCGGGCACCCGCATCCTGGTCCCGTTCTGGCTGAAGGTGCCGACCCCGCTGGGGCCGGCCATGCTGGAAGCCACCAGCTTCGTCACCACAGCCCAGCCGCCGCGCGTGGCGAAGACGCAGTAGGCCTTTTGGCCGCAGCGCGTTCTCCTCCGCCGTCATTCCGGGGCGCGCCCCTTGGCGCGAACCCGGAATCCATCGGGCGACCGTCCCTGCGGTCCGATGGATTCTCAGGTGCGCAATGGCGCACCGTAGCTCGCGACTGCGTCGCGCCCCGGAATGACGGGGAGGGAGAGACGAGAAAAAGCAAACAAATTCAATGGCCGTTCTACTGTGCATGGGGTTGTTTTCGCAAAAAATGGGTTGGGGAGGCTCCATCCGGGAATCCATTTGACTCCTTCCCGATTCTGATTCGACTCCGCGCCGTCCCCAACTTAAGGCTTTCCGCCCGCGAAACCTCACTTGTCCAGCGGCCGAAAACTCCATCTAGTCATTGCCGATAGGACTGGCGCGACATGTTGCGTGAACGGAACGGGACTCAATCTGGAGTCAGCGATTCGGCCGCGATTCGTTCTAGAGTCGTTCCGAAGCTTAAGACGGACAGGAAAAGCGTCGCAAAGTGAGACAGTTGCGGGGGATTCTCGGCAATGCTTCCCAACCCTCCGCTGTCATGCCCCGGCTTGACCGGGGCATCCAGTACGCCGAGGTCTTTCGGCTTCGTCACAACCGCCGCGGCGTACTGGATCGCCCGGTCGAGCCGGGCGATGACGGCGATACACACATTTGGCGCCATGCACCTCCCCGCCCCAATCCAGCACTGACATTCGCCCAAATCGCCACTACCTAATCCCTCAGACATGGCTTTTTCCTCCTCCCCCTTCGCTTCCGAGCGCGCAGCGTCCGATCGTGTGCCCGGCGCTGGCGTCACCGCGGTGCTCGGTCCCACCAACACCGGCAAGACCCATCTCGCCATCGAGCGGATGCTCGCGCATCCCTCGGGCATGATCGGCCTGCCGCTACGCCTGCTCGCGCGCGAGGTCTACAACAAGATCGCCGCAAGGGTCGGCAGCGAGGCGGTCGCGCTCGTCACCGGCGAGGAGAAGATCAAGCCCAGGAATCCGCGCTATTGGGTCTCGACGGTCGAAGCCATGCCGCGCGACCTCGATCTCTCCTTCCTCGCCGTCGACGAGGTGCAGATCGCATCCGATCTCGAACGCGGCCACGTCTTCACCGATCGCATCCTCAACCGCCGCGGCCGCGACGAGACGCTGCTCTTGGGCGCTGCCACCATGCGCCCGATCATCGAGCGGCTGTTGCCCGGCGTCTCCATGATCACGCGTCCCAGGCTGTCGCAGCTGGAATTCGCCGGCGACCGCAAGATCACGCGGCAGCCGCGCCGCACCGCCATCGTCGCGTTCTCGGCCGATGAAGTCTACGCCATCGCCGAGCTGATCCGCCGCCAGCATGGCGGCGCCGCCGTGGTGCTGGGCTCGCTCAGCCCACGCACGCGCAACGCGCAGGTCGAGATGTTCCAGAACGGCGACGTCGATTATCTCGTCGCCACCGACGCGGTCGGCATGGGCCTCAATCTCGACGTCGACCACGTCGCCTTCGCCTCCGACCGCAAGTTCGACGGCTATCAGTTCCGCCGGCTGACGCCGTCCGAATTCGCGCAGATCGCCGGCCGCGCCGGCCGCGCCACCCGCAACGGCACCTTCGGCACCACGGGGCGCTGCGCGCCGTTCGAGCCCGAGCTCGTCAACGCGCTGCAGAACCACACCTTCGATGCCGTGAAGATGCTGCAATGGCGCAATTCGAGGCTGGATTTCTCCTCGCTCGGCGCGCTGCAGGTGTCGCTCAACCTCGCGCCCGGCCACGAGGCGCTGACGCGCGCGCCTGTCGCCGAGGACATGCGCGTGCTCGACCATGCCGCCCGCGACGTCGAGGTGCGCGATATCGCGCATGGCAAGATCGCGGTGGAACGGCTGTGGGAGGCCTGCCAGGTCCCCGACTACCGAAAACTGTCGCCGGCCGCCCATGCCGAGCTGGTGACGACGCTGTACGGCTTCCTGATGCGGAAGGGCTGCATCCCCGATGCCTGGTATGAAGCCCAGGTCACCCAGGCCGACCGCATCGACGGCGATATCGACACGCTGTCGGCCCGGATCGCGCAGATCCGCACCTGGACCTTCGTCGCCAACCGCCCGGACTGGCTGAAAGACCCCGAGCGCTGGCAGGGAATCACGCGGGAAGTCGAAAATAAATTATCGGATGCGCTCCATGAACGCTTGACTGAGCGTTTCGTTGATCGCCGGACCAGTGTATTGATGCGCCGCCTGCGGGAGAACACGAGCTTGAATACTGAAATCGGCAAGACCGGCGAAGTCATCGTCGAAGGCCATGTCATCGGCCGCCTCGACGGCTTCACCTTTGCACCGGACGCTGCGGAAGCCGGCTCCGATGCGAAAGCCTTGCAGGCTGCAGCGCAAGCGGTGCTCGCCGGCGAGATCAACATGCGCGCCGAACGGCTCGGCAACGCGCCGGACGACCAGTTCGTGCTGACCTCGGAAGGCATCATCCGCTGGACCGGCGACGCCGTGGCGCGGCTGTCTGCCGCAGAGGACGCGCTGCATCCGCGCATCCGCATCATCTCCGACGAGCGCCTGACCGGCGCCCCCGCGACAAGGTGCAGGCGCGGCTCGAGCTCTGGCTCAAGACCCATATCGAGAAGCTGCTCGGTCCGATGTTCGAGCTCTCCAAGGCCGAGGACGTCACCGGCATCGCCCGCGGCATCGCCTTTCAGCTCGTCGAGGCGCTCGGTGTGCTCGAGCGTCCGAAGATCGCCAACGAGCTGAAGGATCTCGACCAGTCCTCGCGTGCCGTGCTGCGCAAATACGGCGTCCGTTTCGGCGCCTATCACATCTATTTCCCCGGCCTGCTCAAGCCCGCCGCGCGCGCGCTCGCGGCGCTGCTGTGGGCGCTGAAGCAGGACAATGTCGATCTGTCCTCGCTGTCGGGCGCGCAGCATCTGGCCTCCTCGGGGCGCACCTCGTTCCCGGTCGACAAGGCGCTGCCGCGCGATGCCTATCGCGTGCTCGGCTACAAGCAGGCCGGCGAACGCGCCGTGCGCGTCGACATTCTGGAACGTCTGGCCGATCTGATCCGCCCGGCGCTGGCCTGGCGCGAGAACGCCTCCGGCGAGAAGCCCGCCGGCGCCTTCGACGGCCGCAGCTTCGTCGTGACGCAGGCGATGACCTCGCTCACCGGCTCAGCCGGCGAGGATTTTGCCTCGGTGCTGCGCGCGCTCGGCTATCGCATGGAGAAGCGTCCGCCGCTGCCGCCAAAGCCCGTCGTTGCCGAGCAGGTCGTGACGGAGCAGGTCGTGACGGAAACGGTCGCGGCAGAGACGCCGCCGGTTGAAGGCAGCGCCGAGACCTCAACCGAGACCTCAACCGAGACCGCAGCGGAGGCCGTTGCCGGGCTGCCCGAGGCGCCGGCCGCATCCACCGAAGTTGCCGCTGAGGCCGTCACCGTCGAAGATGCTCCCGGCATCGAGCCGCAGGACGAGCAGGCTCACGACGCCGCGCCCGCGCCGGAAGCCGCCGCCGCGGCGCCCGTGACGCCGGAAGACGCCCCCGGCATCGCGCCGCCGGCGGACGAGCCCACAGCGTCCCCAGAGGCTGCCGGCCTTGAGGCTGCTGCCGCCCAAGCCGCCGCAACGGAAGCCGCTGCATCGCCCGACGCTGCCGCGCCTGAGGCCGCGGCCACGCCGGCCGAGCCCGAGCTGGTCGAGGTCTGGCGTCCCGGTGGCCGTCACGACGACCGCAAGCCGCGCCACGAGCGCCACCGCCACCAGCGTCATCACAACAACCAGCGTGCGCAGGCGGGTGGCGAGGCCGGCGCTGCGCCCGGCGAAGCCGCCGAAGGCGCGAAGCCGGGCCATCGTCACGGCGGCCATCGCAAGGACGGCGGCAGAGACTTCCGCAAGCCGCGCGAAGGTGGCGGCGAAGGCGCGCCGCGTCCCGAGGGGCGCGACGACAAGCAGCGCCGCTTCGAGGGCAAGGATCGCGACAACAAGGGGCGTGATCGCGACAAGGGCAAGTTCGGCGGCGACCGCGACAAGGGCCGCGACAATCGTGGCCGCGACCGCGACAAGGGCCGCGACCGCCGGGATCGCGAGTCCGGTCCGTCGCTGCGCCCCTACGCCTCGAGGCGCGAATCCGCGCGAGCGCGACCGGCCCGCCGATCCGAACTCGCCGTTCGCCAAGCTCGCCGCGCTGAAAGAGCAGCTGTCCGGCCGCAAGGAGTGATCCCACGACCGAGCGGCAGCGCCTCGACAAATGGCTGTGGCACGCGCGGGTGGTGAAGGCGCGCACCTCCGCGGCCGAGCTCGTCGTCACCGGCCATGTCCGCATCAACGGCACCCGCGAGACCTCGCCGGGGCATGCGGTCAAGGTCGGCGACGTGCTCACCATCGCGCTCGACCGCACGGTGCGCGTGTTGAAAGTGACAAGCTTTAGCGAGCGCCGCGGCGATGCTGCCGCGGCCCGCGTGCTCTACGAGGAGCTCGGGATGCGCAATTAATTGCGCATCGCATTCATTTCTTGGTCGATCAAACACGCAAAGCCGTCATGATCGAGCCTTCCCGACCTTGCGGCGCCGGGCCATCCGCGCTAGGCAAGCCGCGACTTCTAAAAGAGCTTTTCGGAGCGTTGGATGACTTACGTCGTCACTGAAAACTGCATCAAGTGCAAGTACACCGACTGCGTCGAGGTCTGCCCGGTCGACTGCTTCTACGAGGGTGACAACATGCTCGTCATCCACCCGGACGAGTGCATCGATTGCGGCGTGTGCGAGCCGGAATGCCCCGCCGACGCCATCAAGCCGGATACGGAACCGGGTCTGGAAAAGTGGCTCCAGGTCAACGCCGACTACGCCAAGAGCTGGCCGAACATCACCCAGAAGAAAGAATCACCTGCCGACGCCAAGGAATTCGACGGCATGGAAGGCAAGTTCGAGAAATATTTTTCCCCGAACCCCGGCTCCGGCGACTAAATCGGTCCCAAACTTAACCCTAATAGCGGCGTCGCCGCCGAAAACCAGCCCTGAAGACCCCTAAATCATTGATTTTTGCGGGAAATGTGCTATATTGGGCACATTAAGCCGAACCCCGTCAGCCCCTTTGGCCCCTCTGGGTTCCCGTGAAACCAATGTCGAACAGGGGCGTGGCAGTTTCCGCGCGCAGGCTGTGTCACAGAAAACGCGTAAAAAGAGTACTTCAGCGAGGGCTTCCCATAAGGAGGCCAAAAAAGTCGCCGCGGCCAGCCGTAGCGCATCCAAGGGTCGGACCGCGACGAAGGCGCCGGCTGCAAAGTCCTCGAAGAACAAAAGAAGCGCAATGCCTAACAAGACTGCCAAACCGGCCGCGAAAGCGACCGCTGCCAAGCCTGCTGCCAAGTCTGTGACTGCAAAGCCTGCTGCCGCCAAGCCCGTTGCCGCCAAGGCTCCCGCTGCCAAGCCCGCCGCGCCGAAGGCTCCCGTTGCTGCTGCTCCTGCCAAGGCTCCCGTCGCTGCCAAGCCGGCCGCGAAGCCCGCTGCTGCGCCGAAGGTCGAGGAAAAGAAGGTCGTGACCCAGCGCCAGGGCTTCAAGGCCAACGAATTCGTCGTCTATCCGGCTCATGGCGTCGGCCAGATCCTGGCCATCGAGGAGCAGGAGATCGCCGGCGCGAAGCTCGAGCTGTTCGTCATCAACTTCATCAAGGACAAGATGACGCTGCGCGTGCCGACCGCCAAGGTCGCCAATGTCGGCATGCGCAAGCTGTCCGAGCCGACGCTGGTGAAGAAGGCGCTCGAGACGCTCAAGGGCCGCGCCCGCGTCAAGCGCACGATGTGGTCGCGCCGCGCCCAGGAATACGAAGCGAAGATCAATTCGGGCGACATCGTCGCGATCGCAGAGGTCGTGCGCGACCTCTATCGCTCGGAATCGCAGCCGGAGCAGTCCTACTCCGAACGCCAGCTCTATGAAGCGGCGCTCGATCGCCTGTCCCGCGAGATCGCGGTGGTGCAGCACTCGACCGAGACCGAAGCGGTCAAGGAGATCGAAGCCCAGCTCGCCAAGAGCCCGCGCCGCAATGCCAAGGCGGAAGCCGCCGAAGGCGAAGCGGATGCCGAGGGCGAGACCGACGATAGCGATGGCGACGACACCACCGTCGCCGACGAGGCCGCGTAAGCGGCTCGCGTCGACCGCAAGAGATCAAAAGCCCGGCCGTTCGGCCGGGCTTTTTTGTTGAGTTCGGAGGGTGGGGTACGGCTGCAGATGCGCGCAATTGCGCACCTGAGAATCCATTCAACCACCGTCTCTGTGGCCCGATGGATTCCGGGTTCGTGCTTCGCACGCCCCGGAATGACAGCGCTGAGATGATGAGGGCCTACTTCACCGGCCGCTTCTCGAGCTTCCTTGCCAGCGTGCGCCGGTGCATGCCCAATCGCCTCGCCGCTTCCGAGATGTTGAAATCGGTCTCGATCAGGGTCTGGTGGATACGCTCCCATTCCAGCGTCTTGATCGAGGTCGGCCGGGCGTCGAGTGCGACCTCGGTGTTTCCCGCGGCCTTGGTGAAGGCAGCTTCGATGTCGTCCGTGTTCGAGGGTTTTGCGAGATAGTGGCAGGCGCCCAACTTGATCGCCTCCACGGCAGTCGAAATGCTGGCAAAGCCCGTGAGCACCACGATCAGCGTGTCGGGGTCGTGTTCGTGCAGCAGCTCGACGCAGGCGAGTCCCGAGGCGCCGCCAAGCTTGAGGTCGACCACGGCATGGCCGAAGGAGCGCTGCTCCAGCACCTGGCGCACCTCCTCGATCGAGGCGGCCAGCACGACGTCGTAGCCGCGGCGCTCGAACGAGCGCTTCAGCGTGCGCGCGAAGCCGGCGTCGTCCTCGACGACGATGAGTGAACGGTCAGGCGTCAAAATTCCCTCCGATCGCCAGCGTTGCCAGCGGCAGCGTCAGGCGTACCGTGGCGCCGCGCTTCCTGTGATTCTCCGCGATGACGGTGCCGCCCAGCTTGCGCACCACGTTCACCACCAGGAACAGGCCGAGCCCGCCGCCGGCGCGGCCCTTGCTGGAGTGGTAGGGCTTGCCGAGCTGCGCCAGCATTTCCGGCGCAAAGCCGGGGCCGCGGTCAGAGATCGACAGCACCAGGTTGTCGCCCTCGCGCTCGGCCACGAGCTCGACCCAGTCGCGGGAGACCTCATAGGCGTTGTCGAGCACGTTGAAGATCACTTGCTTCAAGGCGATGTCGGAGACGATGGCAACGTCCGCGCCGAACGTATTGACGAAGTAGAGCGTCCGGGCCGAGCGCGCGTTGCGCCATTCGTCGACCAGGGCGGTCACGAACGCCGTCACCGTGGTCGGCGACGAGCCTTCGCCGCGCGCTTCGCCGGCCGAGACCAGAATGCCTGTTACGATCGACTTGCAGCGCTGCAGCGATGTCTCCATCTCCGCGAGGTCTTCGGCGAGCTCCTGGTCGGCGGCAAGAGCCGGCATGCGGCGCCAATCGCTGAGGATGACCGAGAGCGAGGCGAGCGGGGTGCCGAGCTCATGGGCCGCACCCGAGGCGAGCAGGCCCATGCGCACGATGTGGTCCTGCTCGGCGGCATGCTGGCGCAGCGCCGCCAGATGCGCGTCGCGCTCGCGCAGGTTTCGATTGATGCGGGTGACGAACACGACCAGCAGCACGGCGTTGAGCACGAAGCCGAGCAACATGCCTGCCACGGTGAGGGTGTAGGTCTCGCTCAATGGATTGGGCGGCAAATCCAGCGGCCGGTACGCCAGGGTCAGCCAGACAAAGCTCGCGCAGGTCAGCGCGACCAGCGACCAGGTCGATCGGGCATCGAGCAGCACCGCGCCGAGCGTCACCTGAAGCAGGAACAGCGAGGTGAAGGGGTTGGTGGCGCCGCCACTGAGATAGAGCTGCGCGGTCAGCGCGGCCACGTCCAGCATCAAGGCGACCAGCAGCTCGTTGTTGGTGATCGCGGCGCGATGGCGCACCCAGATCAGGCTGGAGACGTTGAGCAGCACCAGCGCGCCGATCACCGCGCCCATCCGCTCCAATGGCAGGGGGATGCCGAGGCCGAAATGCACCGCGCCGATGGTCACGATCTGGCCGACCACCGCGGTCCAGCGCAGCTGGATCAGCAGCGCCATGTTCTTGCGATTGGTCTCGTCGCTGGCCGGAGTGGGGCCGATCAGCTCGCTGCGCGCGTCCGCCTGCGATTGCAGCGTGACGGCCAGGCCGTCATGAGCAAGTGTGTGGGGAAGCGTCTTCCCGTCGTCAGGTCGACTCGACGATCGTTCCAGCATCTGATCCCGTCCTGCGCGCGGCGGCATCCGGGCCGCCGGCGGGTTGGTGGACGAAGCCATTCAGGGCTCTGCTGCGGCGGAACAGCCCGCCGCCGAATGTGACGGCAAGCCTGCCGGCCAGCATGAAGGCCAAGGCAAACCACGTCAGCGCGTAGATCAGGTGGTTATTGGGAAAGCGCACCACGGTCAATCCGCCGACGGGACCGCCAGCGGATTGTGATCGGGCGTCGGCATCGACGAAGAAAGGTGCGACGTCGTGCAGGCCGCGGGCCGCCGCGATCGCGGCGACATCCCGCGAATACCAGCGGTTGTGCTGGGGCACGTTGTCTCGGAGGAACCCGCCCTTGGGCTCGGTGATGCGGAGCAGGCCGGTGATCTCGACCTGGCCGTCGGGATTGCCGTCCCGGCGGGTCGATGCGTCACGCCGCTGCGACGGCACGAAGCCGCGATTGATCAGGACCTGCGTGCCGTCCTCGCGCAGAAGCGGCGTCAGCACCCAATAGCCCGGGCCTTCCTCGGTGACGGCCTGGACCAGCGTCTCACGGTCATGCAGGAAGCGGCCGTTGAGGCGGACGTGCCTGTATTCGTCGGTGGCGGCGGAAACCGCAGGCCATGACGCGGGCGCGGGGAGCGGCTGGGCCGGAGCATGGACGCGCTGCTCGACGCGGTCGATCAGGGCCAGCTTCCAGGCGCGGCGCTCGATCTGCCAGATTCCGAGCGCGATCAGAACGACGAAGGCAACAAGCGAGAGGACCGTGAGCCACAGGGAAGGGCCGGGCGCAGCCTTGCTGCGCGGCGCACCTTCCCTGTCCGTCACGGTCCCGGCCTCGCTCATTTCATTCCGCTCATCTGGTGCATCGGCATCATGTTGCTGTTGAGGTGGCTCATCACCCACAGCGAACCCGACAGCGCGATCACCACCATCACGACGGTGAAGATCAGCGCCATCATGGTCCAGCCGTTCTCGGACGCCGTGTTCATGTGCAGGAAGTAGATCATGTGCACGACGATCTGCACGACCGCGAAAGCCATGATCACCAGCGCCGTGACCTGCTTGCTCGGCAGCGCGCCGCTCATCACCAGCCAGAACGGGATCGCGGTCAGCACGACCGAGAGCACGAAGCCGAGCATGTAGCTCGAGAACGTGCCGTGAGCGTGGCCGTCCCCGTGGTGATGATCGTCGGCGTGGGCGGCATGATGATTGGTGCTCATCGCAGAACTCCCAGGAGATAGACGAAAGTGAAGACGCCGATCCAGACCACGTCGAGGAAGTGCCAGAACATCGACAGGCACATCAGGCGGCGGCGGTTGGCCTCGATCAGGCCGAACTTGCCGACCTGCACCATCAAGGTCACCAGCCAGATCAGGCCGCAGGAGACGTGCAGGCCGTGGGTGCCGACCAGGGTGAAGAAGGCGGACAGGAAGGCGCTGCGCTGGGGCGTTGCACCCTCGTGGATCATGTGGGCGAACTCGAAGAGCTCGATGCCGATGAACGCGGCCCCGAACAGGCCGGTGATCGCCAGCCAGACTTGCGTCTGGGCGACCTTGTTCTGCTGCATCGTCAGCATCGCGAAGCCGTAGGTGATCGACGACAGCAGCAGCATCGAGGTGTTCACCGCGACCAGGTTCAGGTCGAACAGGTCCTTCGGCGCGGGTCCGGCGGCGTAATTGCCGCCGAGCACGCCGTAAGTGGCGAACAGGATCGCGAAGATGAGACAATCGCTCATCAGGTAGATCCAGAAGCCGAGCGAGGTGCTCCAGCCCTCCGGATGCGGATGCTCGTCGGCGAGGTAGAAGACCGGCTCGCCGGTCTGCGAGGGATGAACGGCGACAGTCATTTACTTGGCTCCGGCGAGCAGTTTGGTGCGCGCGTCCTCGGTCCGGATGACGTCTTCAGCCGGAATGTCGAAGTCGCGGTGATAGTTGAAGGTGTGGCCGATCCCGACGGCGAGCATCGCGACGAAACTCAGCGCCGCCAGCCACCACATGTACCAGACCAGAGCAAAGCCCATCGCGGTGGCGAGGCCGGCGAGGATGATGCCGGTGCCGGTGCCGCTCGGCATGTGGATCGGCCTGAAGCCGGTGAGGGGGCGCTGGTAACCGCGGCGCTTCATGTCCCACCAGGCGTCGTTGTCGTGAACGACGGGGGTGAAGGCGAAGTTGTAGTCCGGCGGCGGCGAGGAGGTCGCCCATTCCAGCGTGCGGGCATCCCAGGGATCGCCGGTGACGTCCTTGAGCTGCTCGCGCCTGAGGAAGCTGACCGCGAACTGCATCAGCATGCACATGATGCCGAGCAGGACGAGGCCGGCGCCGATCGCGGCGATGACGAACCAGATCTGCAGGGACGGATCGTCGAACACGCGCAGGCGGCGGGTCACGCCCATCAGGCCGAGCACGTAGAGCGGCATGAAGGCGAGGTAGAAGCCGGTGACCCAGAACCAGAACGACAGCTTGCCCCAGAACGGATCGAGCCTGAAGCCGAACGCCTTCGGAAACCAGTAGGAGATGCCGGCGAACGCGCCGAACACCACGCCGCCGATGATCACGTTGTGGAAGTGCGCGATCAGGAACAGGCTGTTGTGCAGCACGAAGTCGGCTGGCGGCACCGCCAGCAGCACGCCGGTCATGCCGCCGATCACGAAGGTCAGCATGAAGGCGATGGTCCACATCATCGGCAGCTCGTAGCGGATGCGGCCGCGATACATCGTGAACAGCCAGTTGAACATCTTCGCGCCCGTCGGGATCGAGATGATCATCGTGGTGATGCCGAAGAACGAGTTGACGCTGGCGCCCGAGCCCATCGTGAAGAAGTGATGCAGCCAGACCAGGTAGGACAGGATGGTGATGACCACCGTGGCGTAGACCATCGAGGTGTAGCCGAACAGCCGCTTGCCGGAGAAGGTCGAGGTCACCTCCGAGAAGATACCGAACGCCGGGAGAACCAGGATGTAGACCTCGGGGTGGCCCCAGATCCAGATCAGGTTCACGTACATCATCGGGCTGCCGCCGAAGTCGTTGGTGAAGAAATTGGTGCCGACGTAGCGGTCGAGCGACAGCAGCGCGAGCACGACGGTCAGGACCGGGAAGGAGGCGACGATCAGCACGTTGGTGCAGAGCGAGGTCCAGGTGAAAACCGGCATCTTCATCATGGTCATGCCGGGGCAGCGCAGCTTGACGATGGTGCAGATCAGGTTGATGCCGGACAAAGTCGTTCCGACGCCGGCGACCTGGAGCGCCCAGATATAATAGTCGACGCCGACATCGGGACTGTAGCCGATGTTCGACAGCGGCGGATAAGCCAGCCAGCCGGTGCGGGCGAACTCGCCGATGAACAGCGAGGCCATCACCAGCACCGCGCCGCCGACCGTCATCCAGAAGCTGAAATTGTTCAGGAACGGAAACGACACGTCGCGCGCGCCGATCTGCAGCGGCACCACGTAGTTCATCAGCCCCGTGACCAGCGGCATCGCCACGAAGAAGATCATGATCACGCCGTGGGCGGTGAAGACCTGGTCGTAGTGATGGGCGTTGAGATAGCCCTCGGAGCCGCCGAAGGCGAGCATCTGCTGGCCGCGCATCATCAGCGCGTCGGCAAAGCCGCGCAGCAGCATCACGATGCCGAGGATCATGTACATGATGCCGATGCGCTTGTGGTCCACCGTGGTGAACCATTCGCGCCAGAGATAGCCCCAGAGGCGGAAATAGGTGAGGGCGCCGAGCAGCGCGGCGCCGCCGAGCGCGACCACGACGAAGGTGCCGACGACGATCGGCTCGTGCAGCGGCAGCGATTCGAAGCCGAGCCGGCCGAAGATGAGCTTGAGAAGATCAGGAGACATGTGAATTCTCTTTAGGAGTCTGACTTCAGGAGTCGGACTTGGGACGTTGTCCGAGGAAGAAGGACGAGGACTTCAGCGGCGTGAACGAGGGCCGCTTCAGGCCGGCGCCGAGCAGCGGCGCGGCGTCGACCGGGGCCGTGATGGACGCGGTCGTCCTGCCCTGCGGCGCATCCGGCGTGCAGGTGCCGGCGACGAAGCTCGGCTCGGGTCCAAGCGCGGTGCCGCGGCGGGCGTACTTGTCGTAGGCCAGCGGCAGGGTGTTGTTGAGGCCCTGATGGCCGTTGCCGCCCTTGGCGTCGATCGCCATCATCTCGCTGTGGCACATCTTGCCGGTCTCGACGCACATGTTGAGGATCAGGCGGTAGAGATCGGCATCGACGGTGCCCCAGCGCCGCACCGGCTCGTTCTGGCTGGGCTTCTCGAGCTGGAGATATTCGGCGCGGCCGAGCGCGCCGCCGGCGGATTTGGCCTGCGCGATCCAGGCGTCAAAGCCCTTGTCGTCGAGGCCTCGGAAGTTGAAGTGCATGCCGGAGAAGCCGGCGCCGCTGTAGTTGGCCGAGAAGCCCTTATACGTGCCGGCGTGGTTCACCACGGCGTGGAGCTTGGTCTCCATGCCCGGCATCGCGTAGATCTGGCCAGCGAGCGCGGGAATGTAGAACGAGTTCATCACCGAGGAGGCGGTGATGCGGAAGTTGATCGGGCGATCGACCGGAGCTGCGAGCTCGTTGACGGTGGCGATGCCGTAGTCGGGGTAGATGAACAGCCATTTCCAGTCGAGCGCGACGACGTCGACCTTGAGTGGGGCCTTGGACTGGTCCACGGCGCGGTCGGCATGGATGCGGCCGAGCGTGCGATAGGGGTCGAGCAGATGCGTGCCCATCCAGGTCAGCGCCCCCAGGCAAACGATGATCAAGAGCGGCGCCGACCAGATCACGAGCTCGAGGGCGGTCGAGTGATCCCACTCCGGCTCGTAGCGGGCCGCGGTGTTGGACTGGCGATAGCGCCAGGCGAACAGCACGGTCAGCGCCATCACCGGGAGGACGATCAGGAGCATCAGGACGGTGGAGATGACGACGAGGTCGCGCTGCTGGGCAGCGATATCGCCGGCTGGCGCCAGCACGACGTAGTCGCAGCCGCTCAGTGCAGCAGCCAGAGGTAGTAGCGCCAGGATCTTGAGACGAGACACGGGCCGAGCCTTTGAGAATGAGTTTCTTTTGCGGGACCAATGGGTAGCTGCGGCGCAACAATCCGGACATTGGACAATTTGTCCAATGTTGCAGTGCGGGAGGTTCGGTCAGACAGGACCAGATCGCCCGGCGCCCGCCGGGCGGTCGGCTTTGGTTTTCAGGACGTTAAGGGCGCACGCATGGCGACGGCACAGACCCCCGCAATGGCAGACCTCCACACGGGCGAGCATGGCCACGACCAGGCCAGCCCCGGCGAGATCGCCATCGGCGTCATCATCGGGCGCACCTCGGAATTCTTCGACTTCTTCGTCTTCGCGATCGCCTCGGTGATCGTATTCCCGCGCCTGGTATTCCCGTTCGCCAGCGAGCTGACCGGCACCCTCTATTCCTTCATGATCTTCGCGCTGGCCTTCATGGCGCGTCCGATCGGCACCGTCATTTTCATGACGGTCGACCGTGCCTACGGCAAGACCGCCAAGCTGATCTCGGCGCTGTTCCTGCTCGGCACCGCGACGGTCGCGTTGGCGTTCCTGCCCGGCTATCACGAGATCGGCGTCGCCGCGATCTGGCTGCTGGCACTGGCACGTATCGCGCAGGGCCTCGCCTGGGGCGGCGCCTGGGACGGCATGGCCTCGCTGCTGGCGCTGAACGCACCGCCCTCCAAGCGCGGCTGGTACGCGATGGTGCCGCAGCTCGGCGCTCCGCTCGGGCTGATCGTGGCGAGCGCGCTGTTCGCCTATTTCGCCGGCAATCTGTCGGCCGACGATTTCTTCGACTGGGGCTGGCGCTATCCGTTCTTCGTTGCCTTTGCCATCAACGTGGTGGCGCTGTTCGCGCGCCTGCGCATGGTGACGACGGAGGAATATGCCACGCTGTTCGAGACCCGCGAATTGCAGCCGGCGCGCATCTCCGACACCGTCGCGCGCGAAGGCCAGAACATCATGCTCGGCGCGTTCGCGCCGCTGGCGAGCTTTGCGCTGTTTCACATGGTCACGGTGTTTCCGCTGTCCTGGGTGTTCCTGTTCACCCGCGAAAGCCCGGTGCGCTTCCTGATCATCGAGATCGTCGCCGCGGTGTTCGGCGTCGGCGCGATCGTGATCTCGGGCATCATCGCCGACCGCGTGGGGCGCAAATCGCTGCTGATGGGATCGGCGATCGCGATCGCGATCTATAGCGGCTTTGCCCCGCAGCTGCTCGATGCCGGCGCGTTCGGCGAGACGATCTACATGGTGATCGGCTTCATCCTGCTCGGCCTGTCCTTCGGCCAGTCCTCCGGTGCGATCGCCTCGAACTTCAAGCAGGCCTATCGCTACACCGCCTCGGCGCTGACCTCGGACATGGCCTGGCTGTTCGGCGCCGGCTTCGCGCCGCTGGTCGCGTTGCTGCTCGCCACCAATCTCGGCGTCATCGCCTCGGGTGCGTATCTGCTCTCCGGCGCGTTCTGGACCCTGCTCGCGCTCTGGCTCAGCGGCCAGCGCGAGGCGGGCGACATGGACGCGGGGCGCTGATTAGGTACGAGCTGCATCTCCACAACAGCTTCGTAGGGTGGGCAAAGGCGCATCGCGCCGTGCCCGCCATCTGTCGCCATCATTGAGAGGTGGTGGGCACGCTGCGCTTTGCCCACCCTATAGAAGCGGAGTTTGCGGCTCCAGATCCCGGGTTCGCGCTCAGGCGCGCCCCGGGATGACGTGCGCCTAGCGCACGTCAATCCGCCACGATCTTCACGCGGTCGCGCACTTTCACCTGCGCGGTGCGATCGAGGCCGTTGAGCACGCGGAAGCGCTCGGCGGGATGATCGACGCCGGACATGCGGTGGGACAGCGATTCCACGGTGTCGCCGGGCTGCACCGTGATGACCTTGATGCGGAGCGGGCGGGCGGCCTGGATCTCGTCGAGCGTCAGGCGGCGGAACGACTGGACGGTCTCGCGCGCGTTGCGCTCGCTCTCGGTCGATTTCTGCCTTGCCGCGAAGATGAAGCGATAGACGTCGCTGCCGAAGCGCAGCGCGTAGACCTTGAACTGCCACTGGTCGCCCTTGGCGGTAGCGGACGCGGCCGGGAAGCCGTTGATGGTGAGGTCCTCGGTGGACGCCTTCTCGACACCCTCCATCCAGCCGGAGTTCAGATAGTCGCCGAGCGATTGCTCCGCCGGCACCCGCACCACGTCGAAACGCATCGCCTGTGCGCCGCCCTCGCGCACGCCGATCACCGCCTGGGCGGTGTTGTCGAGCGTGAAATTGTCCGGTGCCTGGAAGGTGAAGCCGAGCTTCGGATGCAGGAAGCGGCGGCCGCGGACGAAACCTTCACTGGGGTCCTCGCCGTAGACGAGGTTGTCGATCGCGGCGAGATAGCTCTCGCGGTCGCGCTCGGCGCCTTCGGGCGCAGTGTATTGCCGTGCGATGTTCTGCGCGTTCTGCACGCGCTCCGGGGTTGCCGGGTGCGACGAGGTGAAATCCTGCGCGCGCGGATCGAGCGAAGACTTGCCGGCCTTCAGCTCGGCATTGCGCTCCATCGCCGAGAGGAAGCGCGCCGCACCGTAGGGGTCGAAATGTGCCTTGGCGGAAATGCCGACGCCGATGCCGTCGGCCTCGAGCTCCTGCTTGCGCGAGAAGCTCGCCATGGTGAGCTTGGTCTTGGCCAGCGCCAGCGCGGTGAGATCGGGATCGTTGCTCATGTCGGTGACGACGCGGGTGACGATCGCGGCCTGGCGCGCCTGGTCCTCGCGCATCGCGGCGTGCTTGGACAGCACATGCGCCATCTCGTGGCTGAGCACGGAGGACAGTTCCGAGGTGTCGCTCGCCAGCGCAAGCAGCCCGCGCGTGACATAGAGCTGGCCGTTCGGCAGCGCGAAGGCGTTCACCGCGCCGGAATTGAGGATGGTGACCTTGTAGCCCTGGTCGGGACGGTCGGAGGCCGCGACCAGCCGGTCGACGGTCTTGCTGACGAGTGCTTCGAGCCTGGGATCGTCATAGGTCCCGCCATAGCTCGCCAGGATGCGCTCGTGCTCCTTCTCGGTGGCGGGGGTCTGCGCGACGGCCGGCTTGGGCTTGGGCATCGCGACAGCCGGAGGGGTCGCGGCAGCCTGGAACCGGCCCATATCGCCGCAACCCGCCAGCGCTGTGCTTAGGACAAGGCCAAGCGCAGCCGACGCAGCCCGCAGGCGGCGGCCATCACCTCGTCCGTGCCGTTCTAGCACCCCATTCACGTCGCTTAACCCGTGTCCGGCCTGCTTTAAGGCCTTACCCCTGTCGGCTCGTTTGCGCCCAGCAACTCGACCTGTCCTACGAGGCGTATGTCGATGCGCGGCCCCGTATTCCCCTCGACCCAGCCCCGAACTCGAATACGCTTGTTCTCCAAGGACTTAAGGGAAATTCCAGCGCTTTCAAACGCCGGTAGCGTGCGTTTGGAGATAGTCGCCGCAAAGCCCCGTGTCCAGCTTCGTCCGAAGTTGAGGTAGGTCGTTGCCCCAGCTTGTCGGACAGACAGGACTTTGCCCTCAACCACCACAAAGCGCCCGATCCCTGCCAAAATATCGTCCGGACTTTCCGCGTTTTTTATGGCCGACGGGTCAGCCCAGCTGCCCTTTTTTTGGCGCCGTGCCGCTGCTTCCGACGCCATCAGGGCGGCCGCGCAGTCCTTGTCCGTGATCTCGGCGGAGACCATGGCCTCGCCCTGGGCCAGCAGCATGGCCTGCACCGGACCGTCGCTGTCGCCGATGAAGACCAGCGCGCCCTGACGGCCATAGCGGTCCGGCGTGTCGTCGCTGCCGCGGAGCCTGACGTCGCGGCCGGCGAGCAGCGACACCAGCGCCTGCTTCGTCGTCGCAATGGGCTCGATCCCCATGAGACGGATCTCGCGGCCGTCGTCGAGACGCAGGCTGCGCGCATCGACGATGGCGGCAACGCGGCCCTCGCCCTGGGACTCGAACTGGCACGGCGCAGCGGACGCGGTGTGACCCGCGATGAGAAGGAAGACGACGCTGAGGTGAAGCAGTTGCGTCACGTGACCCGGAAAGGTTGCGTTGTGTGTCAACCATAACTCATGCGTGGTGGGTCCCGAAGAGGTTTCCTCACGCTCCGTCATTGCGAGCGCAGCGAAGCAATCCAGACTACTTCCGCGGACAGACTCTGGATTGCTTCGTCGCAAGAGCTCCTCGCAATGACGCGGAAACATCCTCCCGCATCTCGCCATTCCGTTTTGCGGAAAGCGCACGATTGATCATTCATTTGTATCGCCGCTCGCGCTTGCTGCGCTCTTGCGCATGCGGCATGATTGCGGCAACAGCATTGCGGCAACAGCGATGCCAAGAACCAACCAAGAGCAATAACCAAGCCGCCATCAGAGCACGGTGCGATAAGGGAGATCGTTTTCCATGAAGACTATTTTGTCGGGCATTTTCGCTGCCGCATTTGCCCTCAATGCCAGCGCCGCGCAGGCCCAGGACAAGCCGCCCCTCAAGATCGGCGGCATCCTGGACATGTCGAGCCTCTATGCCGACATCACCGGCGCCGGCAGCGAGACCGCGGCCAAGATGGCGGTGGAAGACTTCGGCGGCGAAGTGCTGGGGCGCAAGATCCAGGTGCTCGCAGCCGACCATCAGAACAAGGCCGATCTCTCCGGCAACATCGCCCGCGACATGCTCGACAATCAGGGCGTCGAGATGATCTACGACGTCGCGGCCTCCGCGACCGCGCTTGCGGCCGGCGAGATCGCAAAGGCCCGCAACAAGATCATCATGTTCAACGGCCCGGGCTCGATCCGTCTCACCAACGAGGCCTGCGGTCCCTACACCATCCACTACGTGTTCGACACCTACGGCCAGGCCAATGTGACCGGTCTTGCGGCGGTGAAGACGGGCCTCGACAGCTGGTACTTCCTCACGGCCGACTACGCCTTCGGGCAGGATCTGGAGAAGGACACCAGTGCCGTCGTGACCAAGACCGGCGGCAAGGTGCTGGGTAGCGTGCGCCATCCGCTCAACACCTCGGATTTCTCGTCCTTCCTGCTGCAGGCGCAGGCCTCCAAGGCCAAGGTGATCGGGCTCGCCAATGCCGGCGGTGACACCGTCAACGCCATCAAGCAGGCGGCCGAGTTCGGGATCATGAAGGGCGGCCAGAAGGTCTCGCCGCTGCTCGTCTTCGTCACCGACATCGACTCGATCGGCCTCGAGACCGCGCAGGGGCTGCTGTTGGCGGAAGCGTTCTACTGGGACATGAACGACGAGACGCGCGCCTTCTCCAAGCGCTTCCAGGAGCGCGTGAAACGGCCGCCGACCTCGGCGCAGGCCGGCGTCTACTCCTCCGTCACGCATTACCTGAAGGCGGTGAAGGCGGCCGGCACGACCGATGCTGCGGCCGTGATGAAGCTGATGAAGGAAACGCCGATCAACGACTTCTTCGCCAAGAACGGCAAGATCCGCGAGGACGGCCGCATGATCCACGACATGTACCTGTTCGAGGTGAAGAAGCCGTCGGAGTCGAAGGGCCGCTGGGACGATTACAAGCTGCTCGCCACGGTGCCCGGCAACGAGGCGTTCCAGCCGCTGGAGCAGTCGCGCTGTCCGCTGGTGAAGAAGTGACGGCCTGACGTAAGTCACGCCGTCATCCCGGGGCGCGAAGCGAACCCGGGATCTCGAGGTTCCGGGTTTGATGCTTTGCATCGCCCCGGAACGACGAAGGTAGACAACGACTGAGGAGACGCCCCATGAACGACATGGTCCTGCAGAAGCTCGAAGGCGGGCTGCTCACCATCACCATGAATCGCCCGGAGCGGAAGAATGCGCTCAATCCGGAGATGGTGGTCGGGCTGGTCGAGGCGGCGCGCCGCGCGGCCGACGATCCCGAGGTCCGCGCCGTGCTGTTCAAGGGCGCCGGCGGATCGTTCTGCGTC
Source organism: Bradyrhizobium dasycarpum (assembly GCF_042019905.1). Lineage (NCBI taxonomy): Bacteria > Pseudomonadati > Pseudomonadota > Alphaproteobacteria > Hyphomicrobiales > Nitrobacteraceae > Bradyrhizobium > Bradyrhizobium dasycarpum. The sequence continues at coordinate 4,254,072 of NZ_CP169574.1, read as the reverse complement.
GGCGGCGACGTCAAGTCGATGGCGGCCGGCCGCGCGCCGCTGCCGTTCGAGCAGAAGCTTGCGAACCTGCGTCGCGGCATGGAGGTCTCGCGCATCCTGCACCAGATGTCCAAGCCCGTGGTGGCGCAGCTCGACGGCGCTGCGGCCGGCGCCGGCCTGTCGATGGCGCTGTCATGCGACCTGCGCGTCGCGTCGGAATCCTGCAAGATCACGACCGCCTTCGCCAAGGTCGGCTTCTCCGGCGATTACGGCGGCACCTATTTCCTCACCCAGCTGCTCGGCAGCGCGCGGGCGCGCGAGCTCTATCTGATGTCGCCGGTGCTCACGGCCAGGGAAGCGCATGCGATCGGCATGGTGACCAAGGTCGTGCCCGACGCCGAGATCGACGCCGCCGCGCACGAGCTTGCGCTGTCGCTGGCACAAGGGCCGTCGATCGCGCTCGGCTTCATCAAGCGCAACATCAACAATGCCGAGCATCTGGCGCTGGAGGATTGCTTCGACGGCGAGGCTATCCATCACACCCGCTGCGGCGACACCGAGGACCACAAGGAGGCCGCCAAGGCCTTCGTCGAGAAGCGCAAGCCCACCTTCAAGGGCGCATGACCATGGCACCCTATATGCGGCTACGGCAGATCTGCCTCGTCGCGCCGCAGCTCGCGCCCGTTGTCTCCGACATCGCGGAGATCATGGGCCTTGCCGTCTGCTACCGCGACGGCAATGTCGCCAAATACGGCCTGGAGAACGCGCTGCTCCCGGTCGACACGATCCTGCTGGAGGTGGTCGCCCCGTTCAAGGACGGCACCACGGCCGGCCGCTTCATCGAGAAGACCGGCGGTCGCGGCGGCTATATGGCGATCTTCTGCTGCAACGATCCCGACGAGCGCGGACGCCATGCGAACGCGATGGGCGTGCGCACCGCCAACGTCATCGACCACGCGCCCTATCACGGTGTGCAGCTCCACCCCCGCGATTGCCGCGCCGCCTTCATCGAGTTCAACCACACCGATGGCAGCGACGATATTCTGGGCGCGTATCCGCCGGCCGGGCCGGACTGGCAGAACTTCATCCGCAAGGACGTGACGCAGGCGCTGACGGCCGTGGAGATGCAGAGTCCCGATCCGCACGGGCTGGCGGCGCATTGGGGCAAGATCATCGGAGTTGCGGCTGATGGCGCCGCGCTGAAGCTGCCCAACGCCAGCTTCCGCTTCGTTAAGGGCGCCAGCGAAATCATGAGTGCGCTGGAGTTTAGGGTGACCGACGTCGCACGCGTGCTGCATGCCGCGCGAGCGAAGGGGCATGCGGTGGCGGGGAATGAGTTCTTGCTCGGCGGCGTGACGTTTCGCGTGAGCTGAGTGAGCGAAGCGCAGGGTGGGCAAAGCGAAGCGTGCCCACGCCGTTTTTCCTTTGGGAGCACAATCGCGGGCACGGCGCTTCCGCGCCTGTGCCCACCCAACGGCGTCGCCGCAATCACCTTCCCCTGAAATTCGCCGCGCGCCGCTCTTCCGTCGCCTTCACGCCTTCCTTGAAATCCTCCGTCGCGCGCAGGCGGGTCTGTTCGGCGAGCTCGTGGTTGGTCGCCGCCATGACGCGGTCGGCGAGCCCGTTGCGCATCGTGGCGCGGGTCGAGAGCAGGCCGAGCGGGGAGCATTCGGCGATCTCGCCGGCGAGCTTCATCGCGGCCGCCCTGACCTGGTCCTGCGGGACCAGCTCGTTGGCGAGGCCCCACTTGTAGGCCTCTTCGCCGGTGACGCGGCGGCTGGTGTAGAACATCAGCTCGGCGTTGTTCTTGCCGATCAGCTCGGGCAGCGTCACGGTCAGGCCGAAGCCGGGATGAAAGCCGAGCTTGGTGAAATTCGCCGAGAAACGCGCCTCGGGGCAGGTGACGCGGAAATCCGCGGAGACCGCGAGGCCGAGGCCGCCGCCGATGGCGGCGCCCTGCACGGCGGCGACGATCGGCTTCTTGGCGCGGAAGATGCGCACGGCCTGGATGTAGAGATGGTTGATCGGTCCGAGGCTGTCGGCGGGGTCGCCCTTCTTCTCGGCCTCGCGCGCCTCCTGCGCCTGCCGTGCCGGATCCTGGAAGTTGGCGCCGGCGCAGAACGCCTTGCCCTGCGCGGAGAGAACGGAGCTGCGGATCTCGATGTCACGGTCGAATTCGTCGAGCGCGTCCGCGATCTGATTGATCAGCGAAATGTCGAAGAAGTTCAGCGGTGGGCGGCGAATCTCGATGGTGCCGACATGCCCGACCTTCTCGACGCCGATGTCTTTAAACGTGCTCATGATGTCCTCGATTGGTTAGCCCAAGCCAAGTCCGCGCGACTAGCGCAGGCCAAGGCCGCGGGCGATGATGCCGCGCAGCACCTCGGTGGTGCCGCCCTGGATGGTGAGTTTCGGTGCGGTCTTGATCGCGAAGTCGAGCTGGCGCTCCAAAGTCTCGCGGTTGGTCGCGGTCTCCTCGACGAAGGCGGCAAGATCGCGGACGCGGTGCGGAAGCTGCTGCTCCCAGACCGTGCCGATGTCCTTGACGATGGAGGCCTCGACCACCGGCTCCTTGCCGGCCTCGAGCATGCCGGCCACCGAGACCGACATGCGCCGCATGGTGTGCAGCTGCGCAACCAGGCGCCCGATGCCTTCGGCGCTGCGGGTATCCGGGTTGGGGCCGACCGCGCGCACCAGCTCGGTCAGCACATAATAGGTTTCGAGGAAACGCTCGGGGCCCGAACGCTCATAGGCGAGCTCGCTCGTCGCCTGCTTCCAGGCACCGTCGACCTCGCCCAGCACGTGGTCGTCGGGAATGAAGTGATCGGTGAAGACGACTTCGTTGAACTCGTACTGCCCGGTGATCTGGCCGATCGGGTTCACCTTGATGCCCGGCTGCTTCATCTTGACCAGGAACTGGGTCAGGCCGTGACGGCGGTTTTCCTTGGTCGGCGGCGAGGTCCGGAAGATCGCGATCATGTAATCGGCGATATGCGCCGACGAGGTCCAGATCTTGGTGCCGTTGATGAGATAGCCGCCGTCGGTCTTGGTCGCACGCGTCTTCGCCGCGAACAGGTCAGAGCCGGAGTTCGGCTCGCTCATACCGATGGCAAAGCAGACCTCGCCGCGACAGATCCGCGGCAGGATCTCCATCTTGATATGCTCGGGCGCATATTTCAGCAGCACCGGCCCGCTCTGGCGGTCGGCGACGAAGAAGCGGCGCGTCGGCGCGTTGGCAACGCGCATTTCCTCGGTCACCACGTAACGCTCGAGGAAGGAGCGCTCCTGGCCGCCATATTTCTTCGGCCAGGTCATGCCGAGCCAGCCCTTGGCGCCGACCCGGCGGGAGAATTCAGGCGCGTCGGTATCTTCTCGATTGGGCTTGTGCGGATCGAAGGTGCCGGCGGCGATCTCCTCGGCGAGGAAAGCGCGTACTTCCTTGCGCAATTGCTCGCACTTTTCGGGCAGGCGGATCGGATCGAAACGAAGCGCAGCGGTCATGTGTTTCTCTCCCTGATCAGCGCGACGCCACCAGCGGCCACAATTCGTCGGCGCCGCGGTTCGCCACCAGCTTGCCGAGCTCGACGGCCCAATGGCTTTCCGAGCCGAAATCGTCGCGCCAGGCCAGCGCCCGCAGCGAATAGCGGTGCAGGATGTGCTCGATGGTGAAGCCGATCGCGCCGTGCACCTGATGCGCGATGGCGCCGCCCTTCTCCGCGGCTTCCGCGCAGCGGATCTTGGCGGAGGCCGCTTCGAGATAGACCTCGTCGTTGAACGTCCCGGCGTTCGCGATGGCGTCGGCCGCGGACGTTGCGGCTGCAAGGGCCGCGGCGGATTCGCCGGCGAGACGGGCGAGATTGTGCTGGACCGCCTGGAATTTCGAGATCTTCTTCTCGAAGGCGACGCGCTCGTTGGAATAGCGCACGGAGATGTCGAGCATCGATTCCAGCGCGCCCGCGATCTGCAGGCTGCGCGCAACGCCGCCCATCAGCATCAGATGGGTCTGGTCAACGCCATCAGGCGCGGGCTTGAGCGTGAAGGGCTGGACCTTGTCGAGCGTCACGGTATCGCTGTGGTCGTAGCCGACATTGAGGCCCGGCTCGATGCGCGCCTTGCCGGCGTCGACCAGCGCGATCGCGACACCATCCTTGCCATGCGCCAGCACCGCGAAATGCTTCGCCGCCTTCGCAAAAGGCACGCCGCGGGCGCGACCGGAGAGCGAACCGTCGGCATCGAGAATGATGCGGTCCTTCGGCGAGGCCGGCAGCACCGTCATCTCGCCCTCGGGGGAAGCAATCTTCGCCTGCGCCAGCAGCCAGCCCGCCAGCATGGTCTCGGCCAGGGGAACCGCGACGGCGAAACGGCCGGCGGCATTGAGCAGGGCAAAGCCGTCGGCGAGGCTCGCGCCGGAGCCGCCGAGCTCATCGGGCACCCAGGACAATGGCAGGCCGGCCTCGCTCAGCGCCTGCCACAGCGGCGCCTGCCAGGCACCCTTCTTGTCGTTGTTGATGGTTTGCGGATCGGCGAGATCGGCGAAGATCTTCTCCGCGGTCTCGACGACGATGTTGTCACTCTCCGCCACAGCGTTCCCCGTGTTTTGCCGTTGGCGCCTCCCACCAGGCTATGCGGGCGCGCAGGTCTTCTTGCGCCCGATGATCCGAAAAAGCCATGGCCCTGACAAGCGTTGATCGCAGGTCAACCTGCGGCGCGGGCATGGGCGCAAGGATCGAGGGGAAGCTAATTCCGCTTAGCGGAGTTTGCTCGATTTGCAGGGCGCCGCAAACTCGCTAAACAAGGCTCGAACGATCAGAGCCACGGGGAAGGAAATCAGATGGCCAAGGACAATCTGTGCGCAATCGTGACGGGGTCTGCTTCCGGCCTCGGTGCGGCGACCGCCGAAATTCTCGCGCGCAGCGGGGCGCGGCTCGTCATCAACTATTCGTCGAGCCAGAAGGAGGCCGAGGCCACCGCGGACGTCTGCCGCAAGGCCGGCGCGGCGGAGGTGCTGGTCGCGCAGGGCGACGTTTCGAAGGACGAGGATTGCCGCAAGATCGTCGCGGCCGCCAGCGGATGGGGCCGGCTCGATATCCTGGTCAACAATGCCGGCACCACCAAGCATGTCGCTCACGCCGATCTCGACGGATTGTCGGCTGAGGATTTCCAGCGGGTCTATGGCGTCAACACCATCGGCCCGTTCCAGATGGTGCGCGCCGCGCGCAGCCTGCTCGAGGCCGGCGCGAAAGCCTCGGGGCGGCCCTCCGCCGTGGTCAACGTGTCCTCGGTGGCCGGCATCAGCGGCGTCGGCTCGTCGATCGCCTATGCCGCCAGCAAGGGCGCGCTCAACACCATGACGCTGTCGCTGTCGCGCGCGCTGGCGCCGCTGATCCGCGTCAACACGGTGTGTCCCGGCTATATCGACACGCCCTGGTTCACCAAGGGCCGCGGCGAGGCCGGTGCCAAGCAGGTGCGCGACAGCGTGGTGGCGAAGGTGCCGCTGAAGGTCGCTTCAAGCGCCGAGGACATCGCGCAGCTGGTCTGCTTCCTGGCGATGCCGGCGTCCAGCAATATGACCGGCGAGGTCGTGCGCATGGACGCGGGGATGCATTTGGTGACGTGACGCTACAGGACGCCATTCCGGGGCGATGCGTTAGCATCGAACCCGGAATCTCGAGCTTCCGGGTTCGCGCTTTGCGCGCCCCGGAATGACAGCAAGCTACCCCTTGATGACGCCGCTCGCCACCAGCCGATTCCAGATGAACAGCACCACCACCGCGCCGATGGTCGCGGTGATGAAGCCGGCGCCCTGGTCGGGACTGTAATGGCCGATAGCCTGGCCGATCCAGGTGGCGATAAACGCGCCGGCGATGCCGAGGATGGTGGTGAGGATGAAGCCGCTCGGATTGTTCGGCCCCGGCGCCAGCCAGCGCGCGATGAGGCCGGCAATGAAGCCGACGACGATGATCCACAACAGGCCGCCCATGCTCATGACTGTGCTCCCCTTCCCGAAACCGCGTCGATCGAGGTCTGATTAAATCCTGCCCGAGAGCTCGTCCTCGGTCGGCAGCCGTCCATCCGGCGTCAGATGATCGACCACCTGCGGCAGATATTGGCTGAGGCCGTTGAGCAGCTCCTCGCGCGGCAGGCCGCTTTGGGCGGACAGGCTGTCGATCTGGTCGGCGCCGAGCGCGCTGGCGAGATCGCCTGGCGCGATCGGCTTGTTCTCGCCCTTGCCGACCCAGGACTTCGCGGCGTCGCCATGGCCGCCCTGCTGCAGCTGGTTGAGAAGGTCGCCGAGGCCGCCGCTGAGCACGGTGCCGGCGGCGCCGCCTGCGAGCAGGCCGCCGAGCCCGCCTTTGAGCAGGCCTCCGAGACCGCCAAGACCGCCGCTGTCGGCGGTGTTCGTGTTGACCGGCGGGGGCGCCGGCGTCGGCGACGGCTGCGGTGCCGTACCGGACTGGTTCGCGGTCATGTGCTTGAACGCCTTCCAGGCGAGCAGGCCGAGCAGCGCCATGGTCATCGGCGACATGCCGCCGGAGGATTTCTCCGTGTTCGGCGTAGAGGGGCCGCGCGGGCCGTTCTGCATGCCGTTGAGGACGTCGAGTAGACCCATGGTGCTCTCCTTTGGCGTCTCGTTCGGCGAGCGCTCGCCGCTGACTGCCCCCGGGGCGAAAACATATGGGGCGGTCATGACCGTTACAAGGCAGCTGCGACGCGATGGGCAGCGGGCTTTGCCTCTGCTATCGAAGGCTCGCCATTCAGGGAGCGAGCTCAGCGATGACGGATCGACCGATCGTGGTGGCCGGCGCCGGCGCCATCGGCTGTTTCGTCGGCGGCATGCTGGCGGCCGGCGGCCGCCGTGTCGCGCTATTGGTGCGGCCGCGGGTGAAGACCGAGATCGAGCGGTTCGGCCTGCTTCTGACCGATTTCGACGGCTCCGAGAAGAGGCTCGGCGCGGGGCAACTGGCGCTGGCGGAGGAGCCCTCGATCTTCACAGTGCCGGCATCGTGCTGGTCACGGTGAAGAGTGCCGACACCGACGCCGTCGCGGATCAGATTGCGCAGCATGCGCCCGAGGATGCCGTCATCGTCTCGCTCCAGAACGGTATCGGCAATGTCGCGGTGCTGCGCGAACGTCTCGGCGGCCGCCGCGTGCTCGCCGGGATGGTGCCGTTCAACGTGATCGCGATGGGCGAGGGCCGTTTCCACCGCTCGACCTCCGGCGACATCCATATCGACGAAGACGCCGCGAACACGGCCGCTGCGCTCACGGTGCCCGGCCTCGCCGTGCGCTCAAGCGCTGACATCACCGGCGTGCAATGGGGCAAGCTGGTCATCAATCTGAATAACGCGCTCAGCGCGCTCTCCGACATGCCGCTCGCCGCGCAATTGGCCCATCGCGACTGGCGCAGGCTGTTCGCCGACCAGATGGCGGAGGGACTTGCCGCGCTGAAGGCCGCCGGCATCACGCCGGTGTCTTCGACGCCGATCCCGATGAGCTGGTCTCCGACCTTGCTGCGGCTGCCGGATGCGATCTTCAGCGCGATCCTGAGGCGGACCATCAAGATCGATCCCGAGGCGCGCTCCTCGATGTGGCAGGACCTGAAACAGGGCCGCAAGACGGAGATCGACTATCTCCAGGGCGCCGTGATCGCACTCGCCGAGCAAAACCATGTCGAGGTGCCGCTGATGCGCCGTATTGTTGCGCTGATCAGGGAGGCCGAGGCGGCCGGCAACGGACCGCCGCGCCTGACGCCGCGGCAGATCCGCGGCGGGACTTGAGCGCGAGGAGAAGTGCGATGAAGCGTTGCTGGATGATGGGACTGGCGCTGGCGATGCTCTGCGGCGCCTCGACGCTCGTCCATGCAAGGCCGCCGACAGTCCAGAACTCTCCCGGCTATGATGCCCGATTGCAGGAGAGCCGCAAGGCGCTCAGTGGCGCGCCGGCGACAATAGCGCCTGCGGATGCACCGGTGACCAAGCCAAAGCAACGCAAGAAGAAGCGCACGAACTAAGTGCGACGCTCTCGTCGGGTGGGCAAAGCGAAGCGTGCCCACGTATTCTTGCGACCGAGAGAGATAGTGGGCACGGCGCTGCGCGCCTTTGCCCACCCTACAAGTCTGCGGCTTCAGCTCTTCTTCGCAGGCTTGCTCGGGGTTGGGCTGAACAGCTTCTTCAGGTCGTTCAAGCTTTCCGACAGCCGCGGCCATTCGCAGGAGAAGGAGCCCTTGGCGCAGGGCGCGCCCTTGCGCTGGCCGACGGTCTGCTGCACCTTCGGCCGCTCGACCGGCATCGGCACGCGCTCGACCTCGGTTCTCAATGCGACCTGCTGGATCTGCCGCGCCTGTTGCTCCTGCTGCTCGCGCTGCTGACGCGCGGTCGCTTGCGCCGCTTCGTTGTTGCGGCGCTCTCTGGCGAGGTAAGCGGTGTAGGCTTCGTCGATCTTCTTCTGTTCCTCCGGCGTCGGATTGGGGCCGGCGATGTCGAAGGTGCGGTCCTGCAGGAAGTCGTAATAGGAATAGCCGCCGCCCGGCTTGCGGCGGCCGGCGAACTTGGCGTTGCAATCGGCAAGCGCGGATGTCTTCTCGGCCTTCGTCGCGGCCTTCTCGGCGGCGTCGGCGCATTCCTCGAAATCGACCGGCGCGCGCTTCCACCATTGTGCCTGGGCATGCGGCAGCGTCAGCAGAAAAAATCCTGCTGCGGCTACGGGAAACTGCGCCGCACGACGCAATGCGATCACGGACGACATTCTACGAGAGCATTCCTTGCAAAACTCAACCCAAACTGAGTCGAGTCGGATTTTTGCCTCTTTATCGCCGGCTTGTCACCCGTGGAACCCGGGAATTTCATGGCTGCGATGCTGACATTTTGTGCTTGACGTGGCGCAGGAGTCACAGCGTCGTGCTGGCCGGCTGCTACACTTCGCCTTGCGGGCGCCTCACCTGAGGCGACGCCAAATAACACGAACCAAGAACGCGAAATGGAAACGCCCGATGCTGCTGCCCCTGTCCGACGTGCCGCGCTGGTACGCTGAACGCAAGCCACATGGCACGATCGCCGTCCGTCACGGGCAGGACACGCTGACATGGGACGAGCTCGAGCGCGGCGCCAACCGGCGCGCGCGGGCGTTCGCGGCCAAGGGCGTCAAGCCCGGCGATTTCGTCGCGATCGGCCTGCCGAACGGCAATGCGTTCTTCGAGACCTCGTTCGCGGTGTGGAAGTGCGGGGCAACGCCGACCTCGCTGTCGTGGCGGCTGCCGCGCGGCGAGGCCGCCGCGGTGCTCGACATCCTCAAGCCCGCGCTGGTGGTCGGCGGCGAAGCCGACTGGAACGCGCCGAACCGTTTGCCGGCGGATTTCGTGCCGGAGGGATTTTCGGACGAGCCGCTCAATCCCCCGGTGGCACGCTACTGGAAGGCGATGACCTCGGGCGGCTCGACGGGGCGGCCAAAAGTGATCCTCGATCATCATCCGGCGGTGACCGACACCGTCGCGCCGCCGCCGCTCAACATCCCCTTTGGAGTCTCGCTGCTCAATCCCGGCCCGCTCTATCACAACGCGCCGTTCATCGTGTCGCACTACGCGCTGTTCACCGGCGGCAAGCTCACCGGTCTTGCCAGGTTCGACGCGGAGGAGACGCTGCGGCAGATCGAGCGCGAGCGCGTGCAATGGGTCAATTTCGTGCCGACCATGATGCATCGGATCTGGGCGCTGCCGGAGCACGTGCGCAACTCTTACGACCTGTCGAGCCTGCAGACCGTTTTCCACATGGCCGCGCCGATGCCGCCGTGGCTGAAGGAGAATTGATCGCCTGGCTCGGACCCGAGCGGATCTGGGAGCTCTACGGCGGCACCGAGCGGCAGGGCGCCTGCATCATCTCCGGCACCGAATGGCTGACGCACAAGGGCTCGGTCGGCAAGATCGGCGACATGGCGAAGCTGCGCATCATCGGCGAGGATGGCAACGACGTCGCGCCGGGCGAGACCGGCGAGATCTACTTCCTCAACAACGAGGGTGCGAACGCCACCTATCATTATCTCGGCGCCGAGCCGAAGCGCCGCGCCGACGGCTGGGAATCGCTCGGCGATATCGGCCGGCTGGATGCAGACGGCTATCTCTATCTCGGCGATCGCCTCGCTGACATGGTGCTGCGCGGCGGCGCCAACATCTATCCGGCCGAGGTCGAGGCCGCGGTCTCGGCGGCTCCCGGGGTGCGCTCCTGCGTCGTGGTCGGACTGCCCGATCCGGAATTGGGCCAGCGCGTGCATGCCATCATCGAGCCGGAGGGCGATGCGAATGGCCAGGCCATCGCCGACGGCATGGCCGACTTCCTCAAGGACCGGCTCAGCCGCTACAAGCATCCCGAGAGTTTCGAGTTCGTCAGCGTCCCGCCTCGCGATGATTCGGGCAAGGTTCGCAGAACCTTGTTGCGCGACGAGCGCGCGGGGTGGATGAAGGAAGGGCGTGCTTTCCGGATTTGGCCGGTGAAGGCGCGGGTGCCCGCCGAGTGAGAAGGAAGGATCCAAGAATATGACGATCACCATCGCCGCCAACAGCGTGCCGAAGCCGCCGGCCGAGATCATCGAGGGTTTTCGGGATGCGCCGACCTCGGTCATTTCAGACAATCTGGCCCGGCTGCCGGGCGCGGTCGGGCTGAAACCCTATCATCGCGGCGGCAAGTTGGTGGGCGCGGCCTTCACCGTGCGCACCCGTCCCGGCGACAATCTCGCCATCCATCGTGCGCTCGAACTGGTCGGCCCCGGCGACGTCATCGTGGTCGATGGCGGCGGCGACGAGACGCGGGCGCTGGTCGGCGAGATCATGAAGAACATCGCGCAATGGCGAAAGGCCGAAGGCTACGTGATCGACGGCGCCATCCGCGACGTCGCCGCGTTCGCGGCCGACGACTTTCCCTGCTACGCCCGCGCCGTGATCCATCGCGGTCCCTACAAGAACGGTCCGGGCGAGATCAACGTGCCTGTGTCGATCGGCGGCAGCGTGATTGCGCCCGGCGACATCGTGGTCGGCGACGAGGACGGCGTGGTGTCGTTTCCCGCCGCGGGGGCCGCGGCGCTGCTGCAGGCCGTGCGGACCCAGGTCGCGCGCGAGGAGGAGACCCTGAAGGCGATCCGCGAGGGCCGCTACAAGGGCTCTTACGGCAAGTCCTGATCGAACGAGAATGAAGGAGGATGGCGTGAGCCAGAAGGACGAATTCCACAACATCGAGGATCCCAGCGACGGCCTCTTCCGCGAGCTCGCCGCCGGCGTGACCACGCGCATCTTCTCCGGCGAGCAGGCGATGCTGTCGGTGGTGACGCTGGCGCCGCATGCGCAGGGCACGCTGCACCATCATCCCGAGGAGCAATGGGGCGTGCTGCTGGACGGCTCCGCCATCCGCGTCCAGGGCGATGAGGAAATTCCGGTGAAAAAGGGCGATTTCTGGCGCACGCCTGGCAACGTGCCGCACACCATGCGCGCCGGCGCCGATGGGGCCCGGGTGCTGGACATTTTCAGTCCGCCTCGGCCAGAATACAAGAAAGCGGGGTCGGGCTTCGGCACGAGCTGAAGCGCTTCCCGCTTTAAGCTATTTTTTGAGCATGATCTTGTCGGAAAGCCGCTGCACGCTTTTCCGGATCACGCTCCGGCGCCAAAGAGCAAAAAAAGCCAGGCGCTGAAATCAAAGGGAGGGGACCATGACGATCACACGACGCACGCTCCTGGCCGCGCCGGCCATTCTCGCAATGACGCCGGCGATGGCGCAAGGGAGCAAGATCACGCTGGTCGTGCCGTTCCCGCCGGGCGGCTCGACCGACGCGATGGCGCGGCTGCTGCAAAGCAACCTGCAAACCAAGCTCGGTCGCATCGTCCTGGTCGAGAACAAATCGGGCGCCGCCGGGGCGCTGGGCGCGGCGCAGGTCGCCAAGAGCCCGGCCGACGGCTCGACCTTCCTGGTCACGTTCGATTCCCATGCGGTGATCCCGTCGATCCTCGACAAGCCTCCGGTGGATGTCGAGCGCGAGCTGATGCCGGTGCTGCTGATCGGCACCGCGCCCTACGTGATCGCGGCCGGGGCCGACCGCCCCTACAAGAGCTTTGCCGACGTCGTGGCCGCCTGCAAGGCGCGCCCGGGCGCGGTGAAATACGCCTCGGTCGGCATCGGCACGCTCGGCCATCTCGCCATGACGGTGCTCGGCAGCAAGGCCGGGGTCGAGATCACGCACGTGCCCTATCGCGGCGGCGGGCCGGCGATGAACGACGTGCTCGGCGGCCATGTCGATCTCATCGCGGGATCGGCGGCGCTGGTCGCCGCCCAGCTCGGCACCAACATGCTGCGTCCGATCCTGCAGCTCGGCCGCGAGCGGCTGGCGGCCCTGCCTGATACTCAGACCGCGATCGAGGCGGGCTTTCCCGATTTCGAGACGCTGGCCTGGTGGGGCATCTTCGCGCCCGCAGGCACGCCGCCCGACGTCGTCGCAGCCTTCGCGGCCGCGTCCAAGGAGATCCTGAGCGAGCCCGCGACCGCCACCCAGCTGAAGGAGACGCAGCACATGACGCTGCTGCTCCAGGACGGCGCCGCCTTCAAGTCCTTCTTCGACAAGCAGGTCGCCTATTGGGGCAAGGTGGTGAAGGACAACAATATCAGGGCGTAAAGGGCCAAACGGGTGTTCTCATCGTCTTGTGGAGCGTGGCTTTTTGGTCCGCTCTCCGTAATGGTTCAGGCGATTGGTGTGGTTCAACCGAGGGACTCTGCCTAGCACGCCTTGCATTTGCCTGACTGTCCTTGTCTGCTACAATCTTTCGGCGCCACAATGGTTGTGGCTGCCCCAGAGTTGTTGCGTCTGTGATGATGATCAGAGCCGACAACACGTTCCCGGACAACGGCTCGGATCAAGGGCGACCGAGAAGGCGTACCGCAGCTACGATTTTCATCGATGTCGTCGGATATTCCCGGCTGATGGGAAGCGACGAGGAGGGCACGCATCAACGCTGGATGTCGATGCGATCGGACATTATCGAGCCGCGCGTCGCTTCATGTGCTGGCGAGGTAATCAAGAGTACCGGTGACGGCTTACTGCTGGAGTTCGGGAATCCGGTTGACGCAATCAGGTTTGCACTCGACACGCAGATCCATCTGGCGGAATCGTCATCTGCCGGCGGTAATCTGCTGCAGTTAAGGATGTCGGCAAATGTTGGCGACGTCATCGCTGAGCGTGACGACATCTATGGGGACGGAGTCAATATTACAGCCCGGCTTCAGGAATTCGCCGGCCCGGGCGGGATCGTGATTTCCGGAGCCATTCACGATCAGGTTAAGTATCATCTGCGCTACCAAGCCGCCGACCTGGGATTCCTCACGCTCAAGAATATCGAACGGCGCATCCGGGCATTCAAGATTGCGCACCACGACCTGCGAGCTCCAACAATCTCGGTGGCTCATTCGCTCAAGCCGTCCGTGGCGGTATTGCCACTGCAGATGCTCGGCCTTCAGGCGGCGGATGCCTATCTGGCGCAGGGAATCGTCCACGATATCGTCGCCTCGCTGGCGGGTATTCGCGAATTGTTCGTCGTATCCAGCACGTCCACACTTGGGTTCACCGACCCCACGGTCGACCCTGCTGCCGTTTGCCATCGTCTTGGCGTGCGGTATCTCGTCACGGGAACGCTCAAGCGTAACGGCGAGATACTACGGATGCGGGTTGAGTTGATCGATGTCGATACGAGGTCCATGCTGTGGACCAATCAGTACGAGGCGTCGATCGGCCAGCTGTTCGATGTGCAGGAGAAGATCGCAACGAGTATCGCATACGCGCTCCTGCCGCATATCCATATCTCCGAGCTGCAGCATGCCGAGCGCAAGGCGCCGCAGAGCATGAACGCTTACGACCTGGTCCTGCAGGGCATGTATCGCCTGTATCGCCTCGGTCATGACGACATGGTTGCGGCGCGAAGCCTGTTCGAACTCGCCCTCGATCATGATCCGCAATATGCGACGGCCTATGCCCTGATGGCAAAATGGTACATCCTGCACATTGGCGAGGGTCATTCCACCGACTTCAAAGCCGATTCCTGTGAGGCATTGCGGCTTGCGGCGCGCGCGCTCGAGTTCGAACCGTCGGACCCAGTGGCGCTCGCGATCTTCGGTCACATCAATTCGTTCTTGTTCGGCGCGTATGACCGCGCCCTCGATGCTTTCGACCGTGCAATCGGGGGAACGCCCAACTCCGCCATTGCGTGGTCCCTGAGCGCATCGACATACTGCTATCTCGGCGATGGACCGCGTGCCGTGGCGCGCGCATCTTACGGCATATCGCTGTCGCCGCTCGATCCGTACGCCTATTTCTATCAGTCGGCGCTCACCAACGCGCACTACACCAATGAGACCTTCGACGATGCCGTGTATTGGGGCACGAAGGTCATGGCAGCTGCTCCGCAGTTTGCCGCGAATCTGCGGCTTCTTGCCGCGAGCCTCGTGGCCGCCGGTTCTCTCGAGCGGGCGCGCGAAGTTGGCGCCGCGCACATGAGGATCGATCCCACGTTCTCGGTTGAGAAATATTGCAGTTGGTACCCGATCAAGCAGCCGGACCGGCTCGCTCTACTTGCTGAACGATTGATTGAAGCTGGGTTGCCTCGCTGACGGCGCGATAAGTGCGCCGTAGATCTTGGTGGCTTCCTACAAGATACAGGTTCCCGCAGAACAGCTCTGGAGGATGACATGGGTATGGGCATGGGGATGGGTATGGGGATGGGGATGGGTATGGGTATGGGTATGGGGATGGGCATGGGCATGGGCATGGGGATGGGGATGGCCTTCGGTGCCACACCACCCGAACTCGGCTTCCGACCCCTGACCTTGCAGTACGACCTCGGGCCGAACACGGACCCGAGCTTTCCGGAGAAATTGCTGCTCAAGGAATGCTGGAAAGACAGGGTCGGCCCATCGGATCCCGACGTCCTTTGTCTGCTTTCTCTCACGGAGTTCATAAGGGATACCGATTGGGACACGATCTACACGGACATCGCCGCGGAGCGGCCGACCCTGCTCGCCTGGCACCCGAGCAAGCCGGACTATCAGGATTTTGTGGCCTGCGAGATCATGCAACTTCAGCTGCTCATGCAGACCGATCGCGAGCGCTACATGGGCGAAATCGTTGCGCAGCATGACAATGCGCCCGGATACTGGGTGAGCCTGATGGCGGCAAATAATGGTGAGCACCACCATACGCTGGTGGTCATGAATCTTGCCGTCCGAATCGGCCAGATCGTGGCGGCGTTTTACAAGGACTACTACAAGCGACCGCGGCCATCGTACGCCTGCCCAGGCTTGCTGCCGGCCTTCGGCCCCCCAGCACATGCTTCATTTCCAAGCGGTCATTCCTTGCAGAGCTGGCTCATGTCTCTGTTCCTGGAGGAGGTCGCGTGTTCCTACAAGTGTGAACTCGAATGGCTTGCTGAAAGAGTCGCAGTGAACCGCGAGCGAGCGGGGGTGCACTATCGAAGCGATACTGAGGCAGGAAAGTTCATTGCCGAAAAGTGCAAGGCAAAGATCATGGCTCTGCCCGCCACCTCCAAGATCAAGAAACTTTTCGCGGAGGCCAAGAAGGAATGGAGCCAGCCAACGCCCGCGCCCGCTCCGGTCTAAGCGGCATTGCCGGAGGTCATGACGGTCGATCTTGCGGCAACGCCGGTCCAGACCGGCGCAGGCTCTACGAAAGGGTCCACTCCCGATAACCGAGATTGTTGTCGGCGCGGACAAGATCCGCGACGACCACGGGACCGGTAGCACATGGCAGGGTGGACCCCGTATCGATGTTGCTGCGGTCGCCTGCGCCCGTCGCGCGAGCGAGCAAAGTGTTTCTCTTCCCGGCCTGTGGTGTCCATCTGAAGGGGCCGAATTTCACCGAGGCCCCATTGGGTACGTCGCGTTGCGTCGTGTCGCCATCGAGCAGCTCCCAGCCGGTCGATGCGGTATCCCAGACATCGGCAGCATCGTCAGTGGCCGCGAACACGCTGACCGTCGCACCGTTCGCCGGCTGGGCGCCGCGGTTGCGGAGAATGACGTAGACATAGTTGACGTAGCCCGGGCGCGGCACCTCATGTGGCGCGCCGTCGCCCTCGCTGTGCTGGACCCATAGAACCTCGGGAAGCGCTGACCAAGTGTCGCTGTAGTGGTATTCTCCCTTGCGTCCATCGTCGACGTAAATATCGATCGGCGGTGCGCTACCCGGCTTGTTTTGGCCGGGCGAAGAGGCCTGATACAGACCCTGTTGCTCGAAAGTCCAGCGGACAACCTTGTGCAGCATTCCGCCGCGCCGTGTCGATCCCTCATAGTCGAGATCCGGCGTGCCGACATCTGCGTCCATGAGGGCGGTCGCGAATTGGGTCGCTTCGCCCGTCGGCTCCGTTTCAACGGCCCCGAGCGAAGCTATGGCGCGGACGATGAGGTAAGCAGTGTAATATGCGGCCGCCCGGCGGCGCTCGAGGTCCGGCTCGCGTGCCGGATTGCTGAGAACCGCATCACCGCCCGCGGCGAGATAGAGCCGGAACAGAGTGCTCGACAGGATCTGCTCGGAATTGTAGCCGGCGGGATCACGGGCGCCGTAAGTGGGTGCGGGTTTCTCATAGAGCGCACCGCTCCAGCCCCAGCCTCGCTCGACCTTGCGGTCGTGCCGCCGCAACGGCAGCTGGACAAAGGGGAACGTCACCCCACGCCACGCCTTCGGGAGCTTCGACGCCGGATCACACATAATCGCTCCGAGCGCGTCGCCGGCGCTGTGAGCGAAATCGAATTCGGTGGACCCGGTCGCGGCAAGGATCAGGACATGACAGAACTCGTGCCATACGAAGCGCACGTCGGCGACGAGCCCCAAGGGGTGCTTCCAGGTGTCCGAAAGATCTGCGAGCGCAAACAGCATCGCGACGTTCCAGGGCCGCTGTGCCGTGTCGCCCAGAAACGGCGTTACGTAGGCATTGATGCCGCGGCCGTCACGTGCGCCGGGCCCCGCCAGGAGCTTGGCCCGATGGTCGACGGTCAGAGGCAGTCTGACATCATGGAAGTGATCTTGCAGGCCGAAGCCGAATCCGCGGATCAGCCGCATCATGGAATCGCAATGACAGTAGGCGCTGACCGCAGCGAATTCATTCGTTCGAGCCGAGAAGGCGAATGGGGCTACCTGCTCCGGCGGATCGTATTTCTCGCCGAGCGCAGCCGGCTTGCGGACCGTTACCCGCGGACCGGACAGCCTGAGCTGTCCGCCACCGGCGTGTTCGAGGTCAAGCAGTGCAACGGGGTCGCGCTGTTGGTCGAGAGTGGCGCCGCCGCTGTCAGGTCGTATGTCGAACGCGCCTGTCTTGCTGGAGGGATCACTAAGGAAGGCATACCCAGCACACGCCGACGCGATTGGGGTCTTGCGAATAAGCCTGGCCGCGAGAGGATCAAAAAGGACCCGGTGCGCAATCGAGCCGCCGCTCGCCACCGGCAGGAAAACCGTGGCGCTGGCCGCCAAGCCAAGCCCGCCATTCTCGTACACGGTGCTGGGCTCGCTTCGATGATACGCAACGAGTCGTCCATCTGCGATCGCGTCCGGCGGCACAAAGCCTAGGGCAGGACCGAGCCAGCCTGCGAGCTGTTCCGCGCCAAGGCTGTCGGCCCACTCCGGATTGAAATCGCGAAATGCCCTTTCCGCGAAGCCCGGCTTGATCGACAGATTGGCATGCATGAGTAACGTTGATCGGGCGCTGGTGATCTGCCACCGGCCGGTCTGCCGCCCGCGATGTGCGACGAGACGTATGCTGCCACCCTGAACATCGGGGACGAAATCAATACCCTTGACCCTGATCGGAATTGTTTGCCGACACCAGACGACCGTCGTCTCGACATCGCCGTTGCGCTTCAGCTCGCGCGGCCGTGACCATCGAAATCTTGATTTGTCGGATCGCCCGGGTCCGTTTGAGTCGGCCGTGTGGTCGAGGTGGTCCAAATCCTTGTCGCTGAGCGGCAGCAAACGCCGATCGCGGTGGGACGCCAGCCTCAGATACGCGACCGCGGCTCGCTGCGCCGATACGTCAGGGTCGGCCACCGCCGGGGTCTGCAGGTGGCGCAACTCACGAACAACCCCGTCCGCATCCTTCTCAATCAGAAGATCTGGCTCTTGCGGAAGATTCATAGCTCACCTCAAGGGGTCTCGATCTCCGGCACGACGGAGCCGAGCATGCCTCCCCGGATTGCGCAACGCAAGGCTCGTTCCGCTTGCTTGCAAAAGTGGTGGAAGGTCAGACCCCTATGACGAGGGAAGAGGCGATTTCCTCGCCGTTCATGGGCGGCTTCTGACGGCAAACCAAAGGTCTCGCGGACCGAGAGCCGCTCTGGCGCTGCCGCCGATCATCGCGTCAGGGCGCGGGACCGCCTCGTCATGCCTTTCGCAACGGCCGTGCGAAACTGAGCTCATGGCCGTCGGGGTCGGTGAGATGGAAGTAGCGCTCGCCCCATTCTGCATCGCGGGGCGTGGTCGACGGCTGCCATCCCGCAGCGCGCGCCTGCTGATAGGTCGCGTCCACGTCGGCGACATGGAAGATGACGCGGCCCCACCAGGACCAGCGCTTGTCGTCCGGCTGCGCCGTCAGGTTGAGATAGCCGCTGCCGGCGCGAAAGCTCGTGAATGCCGCGGCCTCGCCGCCATAGAGAAGCTCGAACCCCAGCGAGCGGTAGAAGTGCACGGCGCACGCCATGTCATGGGTGCCGAGCGTGATGGCGCTGATGCTCTCGATCATGTGGGCTGCTCCGCCGAGAGGGACCTGCAAGCGATTGTATAGCCGCCCCGTTCAGGTTGACGATGGCTTGGCCCGCCTGACGGCTGGCGAACCGCATTTTACTCTGCTATGACGGGATCGAACCCGTACCCACGGGTTCCGCGGTCCCGTAGCTCAGCCGGATAGAGCGACGGTTTCCTAAACCGTAGGTCGGAAGTTCGAGTCTTCCCGGGATCGCCATTGTCTCAGATGCGTGACGTGATTGCCGGCCGACCCCGGGCGCGACTTGCGTCCATCTTCCCCATCCTCTGGAGCCAGCCGCCTGTTCACCTGTCGTCCCGTGGCGACGATGGCGAGGTCGGATCATTCCGGCTGGCGGACGAGCAACGGCGCGGCTATTCTGCTCGCTCTCTGGTTGAATGGTCGAGTGTCTCGTTCCTTGCAGCAGCGTGCCGCAGGTCATGTTCGCGGGCCTGCTCGCCATCTTTCGCTTCGGGAAGCTCTCGCCGTGATCAAGCAAACATCTAACCGAACCGGCGGGATCGCGCCGCGTTCATTTCTCGACGACAACAAAGAGTTCGAGCGCTGGTTGCGCTCCGAATGCAAAGTCGTCGCGCGCGACCTCGGCGAAAAGCACAAGAAGATGAAGGACGACCCGTTCGTCTTCCTTCGTGCAACCTTCTTCCGCTGGGCCAGATGTATCGAAACGATCTGCCCGGAGTTGAAGGACGCGCCCCGCGTGCCGTCGATCGGCGACACCCATATCGAAAATTTCGGGACTTGGCGCGACGTGGAGGGGCGTCTCGTTTGGGGCGTCAACGATTTCGACGAGGCCGCGACCATTGCCTATCCCTTCGATCTGGTGCGCCTTGCGACGAGCGCGCGGCTCGCCCCGAAGGCCAAGAAGAGGAAGGCGAGGGCCATGACCCACGTCGGCAATGGCGACGCCGCCAAGGCGATTCTCGATGGCTACAAGAAGGGTCTGACGCGGCCGCGGCCCTCGCTCCTGGATGAGCAGGCGAGCTGGATGCGCGCTTACGTGGCATGTACCGACGACGAACGCCAAGAGTTCTGGGACGAGGTGGGGAAATATCCGCGGGCGAAGCCACGATCCCCTGTTGCCGCCGCGCTTCGCAGCAAATTGCCGCCCGATGCCTCGTTTGGTCGCTTCGCGAGGCGCGTGGCAGGTGCCGGCAGCCTGGGCCGGCCGCGTTTCGTCGCCATCGCCGAATGGCGCGGCGGCCAAGTCGTCAGGGAGGCCAAGGCGCTGGTGCCGTCAGCCTGGGATTGGGCGCATGGCCAGCAGGGCAGACTGCGCTTTCTCGACCTCGCAACAGGTCCATATCGCGCGCCCGATCCGCACCTCGCGCTCGAGGCGCCAGAGCGGCTTCGTGATCCGGCGCCTTGCGCCCGATTCCCGCAAGATCAATCTTGGGGATCACGCGAACATGGAGGTGGAGCTCGATCTGCTCAACGTCATGGGCTTCGACATTGGCGCCATTCACGCCGCCGGAGGCGCATCGGAGAGGATCGCCGCAGACCTGAGAAAGCGCGGCGATAGTTGGCTCCATGCTGCCGCAAAGGCTGCTGCGGCATTCGTCGAAGGTGATTTCAGGGAGTGGCGCAGGCACGGTTGACCGGTGAATGCCGGGCTCCGGTCTCGGCGATTCCCGCGCTTTGCCTGGTTGGTGCAAGATTTGCTATAGGCGATCCGATCGAGGCAGGGAGCGGCTCGCCCGCACCAGCCTTGCCACGCCCTGCCAATCCCGGAGACCGCAATGCCTTTCGACCTGATTCTGCGCGGTGGCCGCGTCATCGACCCGTCGCAGAAGCTCGATGCCGTGACCGATGTCGGCTTTGCCGGCGGCAAGGTCGCCGCCGTCGGCGCCGGGCTCAAGGCGGATCCGGGCACGGAGGTGCGCGATGTTTCGAAATACATTGTGACGCCGGGGCTGATCGATCTGCACACCCATGTCTATTGGGGCGGCACCTCGCTCGGCATCGACGCCGAGGAGTTCTGCCGCCTCTCCGGCGTCACCACGGCGGTGGACACCGGCAGCGCAGGACCCGGCAATTTCGCCGGCTTCCGCAAGCATGTGATCGAGCCGAGCCAGGTCCGCATCCTCGCCTACCTGCACGTCTCGCACGCCGGCATCTTCGGCTTCTCGCACCGGATCATGGTCGGCGAGAGCGAGGAGTTGCGACTGATGAATCCGATCGAGGCGGCCAAGGTGGCCGATGCGAATCGCGACCTCATCGTCGGCATCAAGGTGCGCGTCGGACTGCATTCCTCGGGCACCTCGGTCACAGTGCCGCTCGACATCGCGCTCGAGGTCGCGAACGAGGTCGGCATGCCCCTGATGGCGCATATCGACCATCCGCCGCCGAGCTATGAGGAGGTGCTGGCCCGCCTGCGGCCCGGCGACGTGCTGACCCACGCGTTCCGTCCGTTCCCGAACACGCCGGCGACCGCCCAGGGCACGGTGAAGAAGGCGGTGCTGGACGCGCGCGAGCGCGGCGTGCTGTTCGACATCGGCCACGGCAAGGGATCGTTCGCGTTCAAGACCGCGCGCGCGATGCTCGCCAACGGCTTCTATCCGGACACCATCTCGTCCGACATCCATCAGCTCTGCATCGACGGCCCGGCCTTTGACCAGGTCACGACCCTGTCGAAATTCCTGTGCATGGGCATGGAGCTGCCGGACGTGATCGCGGCCTCGACCGTGAACGCCGCGATGGCGCTGCGCCGCCCCGAGCTCGGCAGCCTCAAGCCCGGCAGCGTCGGCGACGCCACGCTTGTTACGGTGAAGCAGGGCCAGTTCGACTACGAGGACGTCGTCGGCGAGCATTTGATCGGCGACCGCAAGATCGTCTCGGAGGGCGTCGTCATCGGCGGCCGCTGGTGGCACCCGAATTGAAGCGCCCCGCGATCGCGGGCGTGCACAGGACGCGCTGTCAGTCGCGCCCTGCCTCCATGATCGCCTTGGCGAGGCGCGCCGGATCGGAGAAGCACAGCTCGTGGCTTCCCGCCACCTGCACCAGGCGGAACAGGCCGAGCTTCTCCGACAGCCGCGGATGCCAGCCATGGCTGTGCGGCAGCGCGGTGTCTTCGGTGCAGTTGATGTAGGACTTGGCCAGCGGCATCTCCGCCGGATTGCTCTTGAGCGTGATCTTGTCGGTGAAGGTCGCCAGCGGATGCGGATTGAGGACGTCGTAGGCGCGCTGCGCCGTCTCCAGATCGGCGTCGTTGATGAAGGCCTCGCGCCAGACCGGGAATGGCAACACGACCGAGCCATCGCCTCGCTCGGCCGCGATCGCGTCGAACAGCCCGACATAGTGCGGCGGCACCATGTCGTTGAGGCATTCGCCATTGTTGGGCACGAAGGCATTCCAGTAGACCAGACGGCGGATGCGATCGGGCGTAAGGTCGGCCACGCCGGTGATGATCATGCCGCCATAGGAATGGCCGAGCAGGATCACGTCCTTCAGATCGTTCTCGACAAGGTAGTCGGCAATCGACTGGATCGCTTCCTTCAACCCGGTCGTCTTGGCATCGCCCGGACGGTTGCCCTTGATGGTGGGGGTGTGGACCTGATGGCCGGCCGCGCGGATCGGTGCCGCGACAGGTTCGAACTCGGCTCCGGTATGCCAGGCGCCGTGGACGAGGACGTAGGTCGACATGTTGTGGCTCCTCCCGAGACTGTGATTAGATTGACGCCGCGCCGCTTTGGCCGGCAGCGGTGCTGCCGCGCGTCAATTGTGGACTGGCGGCTGATTTGGCGCTTGGCTGGATGCGAACAGGATTGGTCTCGGAGTGAACCGATGCAGCAGGTCGAGCGCGCCATGCCGTCACGCCAATCGGCCTGGGATACTGCAGGGCTCCGGCCGGCCGAGCAATTTGCCTATTATCGTGAGGCGATCTGCCAGGCCTTCATGAATCTGACGCCCGAGCCGGCGGCCGCGCCCGGCTTTCCCGCCAGCGTCGACCACATCCGGCTCGGCGATGCCGCGATCAACCGCGTCAGCTTTCCCGAGCATGTGGTGCGGCGCTCTGGGGCCGACATTGCGGCGTCCGACCGCAGCTGCTTCTACCTCAATCTGAAGCTGGCCGGCCGCTGTCGCATCCAGCAGGGCAATCGCGAGATCAGCCTGTCGCCCGGACAGGTCGGCATCTTCGACAGCGATCGGCAGTTTGCACTTCTGCACGACCGCGGTCCGCAATTGCGCGTCGCCTCGTTCTGGGTACCGTCCGAGGTCTTGCGGGAGCGGTTGCCGGGATCGTTCGACGTCGCTGCGGCACGGGTCTCCGACGATGCCGTCCTCGGCCACCTCATCGTCGAGACCGCGCGCGCGCTCGCCGACGGCGCGCTGCGGATGACCGAAGACGAGGGGACGAGGCTGTTCCGGGCGCTGATCGAGCTGGTCGCCGTAAGCCTGTCGCGGCGTGGCCGGGCAGGTGCTGCGGAGACTGAGGGTCTCGCCCATGCAACCACACTGGCGTTAAAGCGCGCCATTCACCGGCGGCTCCGCGAGCCCGGCCTTGCGGTCGCCGATGTCGCCGGCGCCGTGGGCATCAGCGAGCGCTACGTGCACAAGCTGCTGGCGCGATCGGGCTGCAGCTTCACCGACTACGTCATCGACCATCGGCTCGACGGCGCGGCCAGGGATCTCAGCGATCCCGCAATGACGGATCGTGCGATCGGTGCCATCGCGTTCGACTGGGGTTTTTCGGATCTCTCCCACTTCACGCGGCGCTTCAAGCAGCGCTTCGGCTGCCGGCCACGCGACTGGCGCGCGCGATGATCTACAATGATCGCGCGATCAGCAGCTTCATGATCTCGTTGGTGCCGCCATAGATCTTCTGGATGCGGGAATCGATGAAGATGCGCGAGATCGGGTATTCCTGCATGTAGCCGTAGCCGCCGAACAGCTGCAGGCATTCGTCGGCGGTCTCGACCTGCTTCTCCGAGCACCAATATTTCGCCATCGACGCCGTGACCGTGTCGAGATCCCCGGCGACGAGGCGCTCGATGCACCAGTCGACGAAGACGCGCGCGATCATCGCCTCGGTCTTGCGCTCGGCCAGCGTGAAGGCGGTGTTCTGGAAATCCATCAGCGGCTTGCCGAAGGCTTTGCGCTCCTTCGTGTACTCGGTGGTGAGCTTGACCGCGCGCTCCATCGAAGCGACGGCGCCGACCGCGAGCGCAAGGCGCTCCTGCGGCAATTGCTGCATTAGCTGGACGAAGCCCTGGCCTTCCTCCTTGCCGAGCAGGTTCTCCGGCGGCACCGTGACGTTGTCGAAGAACAATTCCGAGGTGTCCGAGGCGTGCAGGCCGATCTTGTCGAGGTTGCGCCCGCGCTTGTAGCCGTCGGCGCCCGCGGTCTCGACCACGATCAGCGAAATGCCTTTCGCGCCGGCTTCGCCGGTGCGCGCGACCACGATGACGAGGTCGGCGGCCTGGCCGTTGGTGATGAAGGTCTTCTGGCCGTTGATGACGTAGGAATTGCCCTGCTTCTTCGCCGTGGTCTTGACGGCCTGGAGGTCCGAGCCGGTGCCGGGCTCGGTCATGGCGATGGCGCCGACCATCTCGCCGGAGGCCATCTTCGGCAGCCAGCGCTTCTTCTGCTCCTCCGAGCCGTAATTGAGGATGTAATGCGCGACGATGGCGCTGTGCACGGAGACGCCGGTCGTCATCTCCGGCACCGTGCTTTCGAGGTCTTCCAGCACCGCGGCGTCATAGGCGAAGGTGGCACCCAGGCCGCCATATTCCTCAGGCACGCTGGCCAGTAGCGCGCCCATCTCGCCGAGCCCGCGCCAGGCAAAGCGGTCGACCATCTTCTGCTCGCGCCATTTCTCGGCATGCGGCGCCAGGTCCTTGGAGAGATATTTCCGGAACTGGTCGCGGAACGTGTCCAGCTCCTCGGTCATCCACGACGATCGGTATTGCATCAGCGCCTCGCTCTCAGACAATCAGGCCGCCGCCGGCGACGACCACCTGGCCGCTGATATAATTGGATTCCGGGCTGCAGAACAGATAGACGGCGTCGGCCGCCTCTTCCGGCGTGCCGCCGCGGCCGAGCGGGATCATCCGCGACATGGCTTCCAGCATGTGCGGCTGCACGCCCACCTTGATGTCGCGGCCGGCGACGTCGATGGTCTTCTGCTGCGCCTCGATCGGCTGGGTCAGGCGGGTGTTGATGAGGCCGAAGGCGACGCAATTGACGTTGACCTTGTAGCGGCCCCACTCCTTGCACATGGTCCGGGTCAGCCCGATCAGCGAGGCCTTGGCCGAGGAATAGCTCGCCTGTCCGGCATTGCCGTAGAGTCCAGCGATCGAGGAGATGTTCACGACCTTGCGGAACACCTCGCGCCCCTCCTCGGCTTCCTTCCTGGCGAAGACGCGGATCGGCTCGGCAGCCGCCCGCAGGATTCGGAACGGCGCGACGAGGTGGACGTCGAGCATGGCCTGGAACTGCTCGTCCGTCATCTTCTGGATGGTGGAGTCCCAGGTGTAGCCGGCATTGTTGACGATGATGTCGAGGCCGCCGAACTTGTCCAGCGCGGCGCCGACGAAGCGGTCGGCGAAACCGGATTCGGCGACACTGCCGTTCACGGCGGCGGCATCGCCGCCGAGCGCCTTGATCTCCGCCACCACGGCGTTGCCGGGCTCGGCATCGAGATCATTGACGACGACCCTGGCGCCCTCGTGCGCGAGCTTCAGTGCGATCGCGCGCCCGATACCGCGGCCTGACCCGGTGACGAGCGCGACCTTTCCTTGCAGCTTTGCCATTTTGAATGATTCCTCTTCCTGTTACAGCGCGACGATGGCGCTGCCTTCGAGCTTGACCTCGCCGCGATCGTCCCTGGTGGTGAGCGCGAGCCGTGCGCGGCGCTCGCCATCCTCCGCGAAGAGCTCGGTCACGGTGCCTTCGCATGTCAGCCTGGCGCCGAGCTGGGTGATCGCGACGAACCGGGTCGCAAAACTGCGGAGCTTCGACGGCGGCACCGCATCCGTGAGCGCCTGCCCGAGATAGGCCATCACCAGCATGCCGTGGGCGAACACGTCAGGGAATCCGGCCGCCTTGGCGAAGTCGATATCGACGTGGATCGGATTGTGATCGCCCGATGCGCCGCAATAGAGCGCGAGCGTGTGACGGGTGATCGGCGGAAAGACCTTGTGGACGATGCGGTCGCCGGCCTTGATGTCTGCGGACACCGTCATGATGCAACCTCGTTGCGGACGACGATGGTGCGCGCGGTATCGGCGACATGCACGCCGTCCTGGTTGGTCACCTCGCATCGGACGCCGATCAGCGTCATCGCGCCGCCCTTCTTCTCCGTCACGCTGGTGACGCTCGGCCGAAACGTCAGGGTGTCGCCGACCAGAACCGGCGCGTGATAGACGAAGCTCTGCTCGCCATGCAGCACGCGGGCAAGGTCGATGCCGAGCGCGGTGAACATCTCGAAGGGGTCGTCGACGTCCATCATCTCGAGGCAGAACAAATAGGTCGGCGGCACCGGCATGCCGATGAAACCGGCTGCCCGGGCCGCATCTGCGTTGCGGTAGACGGGGTTCTCCTCACCTAGCGTATTGAGGAAGTAGCGGAGGCGGCCCGGCTCTACACGCGCGGTGACGGGCGTGAAGCTGCGCCCTACGGCGGACTGATCGACCATGTATGTCAGTGCCGCTTGTAGAGCGTCACGACGCAGGCGCCGCCGAGGCCCAGATTGTGCTGCAGCGCGACCTTGGCACCCTCGACCTGCGTGGAACCGGCCGTGCCGCGCAGCTGCCGCGTCAGCTCGTAGCACTGCGCAAGCCCGGTGGCGCCGAGCGGATGTCCCTTCGACAGCAATCCGCCGGACGGATTGGTCACGATCCGGCCGCCATAGGTGTTGTCGCCGTCATTGATGAACTTGCCGGCTTCGCCCTCGCCGCAAAGACCGAGCGCCTCATAGGTGATCAGCTCGTTGTGAGCGAAGCAGTCGTGCAGCTCGACCACGTCGAGATCGTCCGGCCCAACGCCGGCGCTCTCATAAACCCGGTCTGCCGCCTCCTTTGCCATGTCGTAGCCGACCAGCTGCATCATGTCGCCGGCCTTGAAGGTCGAGGGCGTGTCGGTGGTCATGGCCTGCGCCGCGATGCGCACCTCCTTGGCGATGCCATGCTTGTCGGCAAAGCGCTCGGAGACCAGCACCGCGGCTGCGCCGCCGCAGGTCGGCGGGCATGCCATCAGGCGCGTCATGACGCCGGGCCAGATCACCTGGTCGTTCATGACATCGTCCGCCGTGACCTCCTTGCGGAACAGTGCGAGCGGATTGTTCTTGGCATGGCGGCTCGCCTTGGCGCGCACCTTGGCGAAGGCGTCGAGCGGGGTGCCGTATTTCTTCATGTGGCTCAGCCCGGCGCCGCCGAAATAGCGCAGCGCCAGCGGAATGCCGGGAGCGTCGATCAGCTGGTCCGCTGCCGCGTCGAATTCCTCGAATGCGCTCGGGCGATCGGTATAGACGCTGCCGAGCGCGCCGGGCTTCATCTGCTCGAAGCCGACCGCCAGCACGCAGTCCAAGGCGCCGCTCGCGATCATCTGCCGCGCCATGAACAGCGCGGTGGAGCCAGTCGAGCAATTGTTGTTGACGTTGACGATGGGGATGCCGGTCATCCCGACATGGTACAGCGCGCGCTGCCCGCAGGTGGAATCGCCATAGACATAACCCGCATAGGCCTGCTGCACCTTGTCGTAGCCGAGGCCGGCATCGGCGAGCGCCAGCTTGATCGCCTCCGTGCCCATCTCGTGATAGGGCGCGCTGGCTCCCGGCTTGGCGAAGGGGATCATGCCGACCCCGGCGACGATGACGTCAGACATCGCTTCCTCCAAATAAATTACCCGTTGGACTTTTTCTTACCCTTGGGTAACATATCGGTCGATGCCCACGAGAGTCAACCGACCGAGCATGGATTCAGCGCCGCCCGTTCCGCCCTCATTGCCGTCGTCGTCGCCCTGGCTGCCGTTCGAGAGCCGCCGCCGCGCCCGCGACGAGAAGCGCGAGGCGGTGCTGCGCGCAGCCGTACAGCTGTTCCTGGAGCAGGGCTATCATCGCGTGACGCTGAACGAGGTCGCCGAGCGGCTGAACATCACCAAGCCGGCGCTGTACAATTATTTCCGCGGCAAGGACGAAATCCTGTTCGAATGCTGGTCGATGGGCGCCGAACTCGTCGACAGCGTCATCACCGAGATCAATGCCGGCGGCGGTTCGGGGCTCGCCAAGCTGCGCAAGCTGGTGCACGCCTATGCCGCGCTCATGGCGACCGATTTCGGCGCGAGCCTGGTGCGTTTCGACCTGCGCGACCTGACCGAGCGGAACGCCGCCGTCGCACGTGCTGCCAAGAAGCGCATCGACGCCACCTTCCGTCGCTACATCGCCGCAGGCACGGCCGACGGCTCGATCAGGCCATGTGATCCCAAGCTTGCAGCCTTCGCGATCGCGGGCGCGCTCAACTGGATCGGCCATTGGTATCGTCGCGACGGCGCGCTGTCGCCGAGCGAAATCGCCGACGAGTTCACGGTTCGCCTGACGGAAGGCCTCGCGACCGAGAGCCGGCAGCAGATGACAAAGAAGACGCCGAGGGCGCCGCAGCGGCGCAACTCAGGACGCAAGACAGCAGGGAAGAAGCGTACAGGAGGAGGAACGCGATGAACATCACGCACGGGCTGCGGCGCGCGCTGCAGATCAACCCGAAGGGGCTCGCCACCGTCTATGGCCAGCGGCGTCGCAGCTGGGGCGAGCTCGGCGAACGTGTTGCAAGGTTGGCCGGCGGCCTGCGCTCGCGCGGCGTCAGTGCTGGGGATCGCGTCGCCGTGCTGTCCTTCAACTCGGATCGCTACCTCGAGCTTTATCTCGCGACCGGCTGGGCGGGCGGCGTGATCGTGCCGCTCAACATCCGATGGAGCGCCCTTGAGAACGAGGATGCGCTGCGCGACTGCCGCGCCTCCGTGCTGCTGGTCGACAAGGCCTTTGCGCAGGTCGGCGCGCAGCTCGCCGGCGCCATTCCGGGGCTGAAGCTGATCTATGCCGACGACGGCGAGGTGCCGGCCGGAATGGAGAGCTATGAGGATCTGATCGCGGGCAGCGCGCCCGTCGCCGATGCCATGCGCAAGGGCGAGGATCTCGCCGGCATCTTCTACACCGGCGGCACCACCGGGCGTTCCAAGGGCGTGATGCTCAGCCACCAGAATCTGATGGCCAATGCGCTCAACGCGCTCGGCGAAGGACTGTTTCCGGCGAGCACGATGTACCTGCACGCGGCGCCGATGTTTCACCTCGCCAACGGCGCGGCGATGTATTCGCTGCTGCTCTCCGGCGGCTCCAACGTGATCGTTCAGGGCTTCACGCCCGAAGGCGTGATGGCTGCGATGCAGAACGAGCGTGTCACCGACGTGCTGCTGGTGCCCACCATGATCCAGATGCTGGTCGATCACCCCGCGATCGGCAATTACGACCTGTCCTCGCTCAAACACATCATCTATGGGGCCTCGCCCATCAGCGAGGCGGTGCTCGACCGTGCTGCGCGCGCACTGCCGCATGTGCGCTTCACCCAGGCCTATGGCATGACCGAATTGTCGCCGATCGCGACGCTGCTGCATGCCAACGAGCATGTCGGGGAGGGACGCAGGAAGGGACGTCATCGCGGCGCGGGCCGTGCCACGCTCGGCTGCGAGGTGCGGATCGTCGACGAGAACGATCAACCCCTGCCGACGGGCACTGTCGGCGAGATCGTGGTGCGCGGCGACACCGTGATGATGGGCTATTGGGAGCGGCCGGAGGAGACCGCGCGGGCGGTCGTCGAGGGCTGGATGCACACGGGCGACGGCGGCTACATGGACGAGGACGGCTTCATCTATGTCGTCGACCGCGTCAAGGACATGATCATCTCGGGCGGCGAGAATGTGTACTCGGTCGAGGTCGAGAATGCGCTGGCGCAGCACCCCTCGGTGCTGCAATGCGCAGTGATCGGCGTTCCCAACGAGCAATGGGGAGAGCAGGTCCACGCCGTCGTGGTCAAGCGCGGCGGTGCCGAGGTTTCGCCCGGCGAGCTGATCGAGTTCACCAAGACGTTGATTGCCGGCTACAAATGTCCGCGCAGCATCGAGATCACCGAGGCGCCGCTGCCGCTGTCCGGCGCCGGCAAGGTGCTGAAGCGCGAGCTGCGCAAGCCGTTCTGGGAGGGCCGGGAACGGCGGGTCAGCTAGGGCCTTCGCTCGCGGGACGCGCGTGAGGTTTCCTGTTTTCAGATCGGGGTCCCGCAGGTACCATTGAGAGAATTCATCGGGAACATTCGGTCTTGCTCGAAGCGCGCGAGCTCAAGCTCGACATCGAACGCATCGGTACGGTCTCGGCGATCCTGACGCGACCGGACCATGCGCGCGCCTGCTACGTGCTGGCGCACGGCGCCGGCGCCGATATGCGGCATTCCTTCATGGAGAAGGTCGCGGAGGGGCTCGCAAGCCGCGGCATTGCGACCTTGCGCTTCAATTTCCCTTATATGGAAGAGAAGAAGGGGCGTCCTGACCAGCCGGCGGTTGCGCACGCCGCGATCCGCGCGGCGGTCGCCGAAGCGGCACGGCTGTGCCGCGGGGTGACGCTCATCGCCGGCGGCAAGTCGTTTGGCGGGCGCATGACCTCGCAGGCGCAGTCGAAGGCACCGCTGCCTGATGTGAAGGGCCTCGCCTTCCTCGGCTTTCCTCTCCATGCCCCCAAGAAGCCGTCGTCCGAGCGCGCCGAGCACCTCGCCGGCATCGCGATCCCGATGCTGTACCTGCAGGGCACGCGCGACGAGCTTGCCGATCTCGGCCATCTCAGGCCCGTCATCGCGGCGTTGGGGGGAAAGGCGACGCTGCATGAGATCGAAGGCGGCGACCATTCGTTTGCGGTGTTGAAGAAGTCCGGCCGCACTAACGACGAGGCGCTGACCGAGGTGCTGGACACGCTCGCGGCCTGGATCGATCGAATCGCCTGAGGCTCACGCCGCGTAAAGCCCCTTGTCGCGCGCTTTCTGGATCGCCAGCGCGGCGATCAGGTCGAGGGTTGGCGTCGACAGGCCGGCGATGCGTGCGAAGGCGGCGGGCGCCCGGACCAGCACGTCGATCTCCATGGCGCGGCCGAGCTCGTAATCCTGGAGCAGCGAGGGCTTGTGGTTGGGGGCGGGGCCGCTGCGGGTCACGCGTTTGACCTCGGGAATGAAGTGCTGGGCGATGTCGTTGGCCTCGTTCAGCATGCGCGGGATGACCTCGGCGAAAGCGGGGTCGTCGCGCACGCCGCGCGCGGTCTGGCCGGTGAGAAGGCACAGCACCGACAGCGACATGTTGGTCAGCAGCTTTGACCAGATCGCCTCGCGGATATCGGCCACCGGCGGCGATTCCAGCCGCGCGTCGTTGAAGACATTGCGCAGCCTGGTGATGCGCTCGCAATGGCGATCGTCGCATTCGCCGATCAGGAGGCGGTTGCGGTCCGGCGTGAGGTTGTGCACGACGCCCGGCGCGGTCACCTCGTTGGAGGAGAAGACGACGCCGCCGATGATGCGCTCCTTCGGGATGCAGGCGCGCAGCCGCCCGCCGGGGTCGAGGAAGGAAATATCCGGCGGCGTCGGATGCCGCGGCGGCAGGCCGATGCCGTACCACCAGGGAATGCCGTTCTGCGCGAACACGATGGCGGTATCGTCCTGCAGCAGCGGCTTGATGCTGGAGACCAGCCCCGGCAGCGCCGTCGCCTTCAGCGTCGAGATCACGACGTCCTGCGGCCCGAGTTGGGCCGGATCGCCGGACGCGTTCACCTTGGCGCCGACCTCGGAATCGCCGACCCGCAGCTTGAGGCCGCCTGCGCGCGCCGCCTCCAGATGCGCACCCCGCATCACGCATGAAACGTCATGGCCGGCGCGGGCGAGCCGGACCGCGATGTGGCTGCCGACGGCGCCCGCGCCGAAAATGCAGATGCGCATGATGATTCCGTCCTGTCCCTTGCCTGTCCGTTGGTGCCACCCGGGTAGCAGCATGACACAAGCCGCCATGCGATGGGCGCGACCGCCCCACGCTGGAAAGATATGGATCGGGACGCAGCGCCTCGGTCATAGTGCACGCCAATCAAACGACCGGAGGATTGCCGATGACTGCCAGCCCCGTCCTGTGGACCCTTGATGAGCGTGGGGTTGCCACCGTCACGTTGAACCGCCCGGAGGTCAACAATGCCTATGACGGCGCGCTGATATCAGGCGTGCTCGCGGCCATGGATGATCTGGGGACGAAGCCTCACCTGCGCGTTGTTTTGCTCAAGGGCAACGGCAGGCATTTTCAGGCCGGCGCCGATCTGAAATGGATCAACGGCGTTCGGCCGCAATCGGCCGAAGCGAACGAAGCGGCCTCGCGCGCGACCTTCGAGGCGGTGCAGCGGCTCAACACGCTGCCGATCCCGACCGTCGCGCTGGTGCAGGGCGGCTGCTTCGGCGGCGGCACCGGCGTGATCGCGGCCTGCGACGTCGTGATTGCCGCGGACAACGCGTTGTTCTCGATCACCGAGGTACGCTGGGGCCTGACGGCGGCGATCATCATCCCGCAGCTCTGCGACGCCATCGGCGTCCGCCAGGTCCGCCGCTACGCGCTCACCGGCGAGCGTTTCGGCGCCGAGGACGCCCGCCGCATCGGTCTCGTCCACGAGGTCGTCCCGCTCGCCGAGCTCGAAGCTGCCGGCAGCAAGGTGGTCGAGCAATTGCTCGCCAACGGCCCCGAGGCGATGGCCGAGACCAAGAAGCTCGCGCTGGAAAGCTCGTTCGGCGGCATGGCGGTGGACGATGCCGCCTGCACCCGGCTTGTGCAGCTGCATTCGCTCAAGCGGCAGAGCGCGGAGGCCGCGGAGGGACTGGCCTCGTTCGCGGAGAAGCGGGCGGCGAGGTGGGGCGGCGGGAAGAGCTGAACGTCAGCAGCCGCGGCAGATGTTGTTGATGCTGCGATAGACCGCATCGTCGTCCTGTCGCATCTGCCGCAGCGTTTCGAGCGTGCTGCTCGCGCCGGTCGCGGGCGCAGGCTTGCGCCTGGCCGCGAGCTCGTCCTCCTGCCGCTTGTAGCAGGCTTCGCGCTCGGGCTTGGCCTGAATGAAGCGGCAGTTCTGCTCCACGGCCGTGGCGGGCGTGGCGGCGAAGATCGCAACGGCAAGCAGAGCGGCGAAACAGCATCTGACGTTGATCGAATCCATGGCCGCTTTGTCTCAGGTTCACCGACGGCGGGCAACCGCGATCTTGCGACGGTGGCGCTTGCCGGTTAAGCCGTGATCCCGTTCAAAGGGTTTGGGAAGGGACGCGCCATGCGGGCCGTGACAATCGAAGAACCGGCACGACAGGTGCCGCTCT
Source organism: Bradyrhizobium dasycarpum (assembly GCF_042019905.1). Classification (NCBI taxonomy): domain Bacteria; kingdom Pseudomonadati; phylum Pseudomonadota; class Alphaproteobacteria; order Hyphomicrobiales; family Nitrobacteraceae; genus Bradyrhizobium; species Bradyrhizobium dasycarpum. The sequence goes on along the minus strand of NZ_CP169574.1, from coordinate 4,220,958 downwards.
ATGGCGAATACGAAGTCGTTGTGCTCGGCGGCGGCCCCGCCGGTATCGTCGCGGCGGCTTCAAGCGCGCGCGCCGGGCGGAAGACGCTTCTGATCGAGCGCTACGGTTTCCTCGGCGGCATGGGCACGGCGGCCGGCGTCACCAATTTCTGCGGCCTGCATGGCAATGTCCATGGCGAGCACCGGCGGCTGGTGCAGGGCATGGCCTCCGAGCTGCTGGCGCGGATCGACCATCTGAACGGCCTGAACACGCCGCACCTGATCCTCGGCAAGGTGTTTGCGCAGGCCTATGACACCGCCGCCTACAAGATCGCGGCCGACGAGCTGCTCGCCAGTCACAAGGTGCACATCCTGTTCCACGCACTCGGCGCCGGCGTCGTGATGGCCGACAGCAGCCGCATCGACGCCCTGCTGGTGGAGACCAAGGCCGGCCGGCAGGCGGTGCGGGCGGAGATCTTCATCGACTGCTCCGGCGACGGCGATCTCGCGGTCTGGGCCGGCGCGCCGTTCGAGATCGGCGACGCGCACGGTCATCCGATGTACCCGTCGATGATGCTCCGTCTCAACGGCATCGATCCCGCGCGGGCGGGCGAAGCCTGGCGGACCATTCCGCAATTGATGGAGAAGGCCCTCGCCGCCGGCACGCATCAATTTCCGCGCAAAAGCGCGATCGTGCGGCCGCAGAAATCCGGCATCGAATGGCGGGTGAACTTTACGCAAGTGGCGCGCGAGGACGGCCATGCCATCAATGGCGTCGAGCCCGACGATCTCACCCGCGGCGAGATCGAGGGCCGCAAGCAGGCGCTCGCCGCCTTCGAGTTCCTGCGCACCGTGCCCGGCTTCGAAAAGTCCTACATCGTGGACCTGCCGCCGCAGCTCGGCATCCGCGAGACCCGCCGCATCAAGGGCGGCTACCAGCTCAGCGGCGAGGACGTGCTCGGCTGCGCCTCGTTCGATGACTCCATCGGCGTCAATAGCTGGCCGATCGAGGCCCATGTGCCCGGCGACGTCGTCTTCACCTTCCCGCCGATCCCGCAATCCCGCGGCTATAACGAGCTGCCCTATCGGATGCTGGTGCCCGAAGGCGTCGACAACCTGCTGGTTGCCGGCCGCTGCGCCTCCATGACCCATGAGGGCCAGTCCGCGGCGCGGGTGTCGGGGGCCTGCTTCGCCATGGGGGAGGCCGCCGGCTCCGCCGCCGCGCTGGCGCTCTCAGGAAACCGGATTCCACGCGAAATCCCCATTGAAAAGTTGCAGGAAACGTTGAAACAACAGGGGGCCTTCATCGGCCGGGACCAAAGGGTGCCGGAAGGATTGTGACGGGCGGCAATAGAACAACGGCGGAGGAAACGGGATGATCGGAATGGTGCGGCTCGCGCTTGCGGGCCTTCTGGCGATCACGGCGATGGGCGGTGCAAGGGCCGAGGACGCGCTGAAGGCCAGGATCGGCGTGCTCCGCCTGTCCTCCTCCGCGCCCGTCTTCATCGCGCAGGACAAGGGCTATTTCCGCGAGGCCGGCCTCGAGGTCGAGCTGAAGTTCTTCGACGCGGCCCAGCCGATCGCGGTCGCGACCACGTCGGGCGACGTCGATTTCGGCATCACCGCCTTTACCGCGGGACTCTACAATCTCGCCGGCAAGGGCACGCTGAAGGTGATCGGCGGCATGAGCCGCGAGAAGGCGGGCTATCCGCTGATCGGTTATTTCGCCAGCAACAACGCCTATGCGGCCGGCCTCAAGACGCCAAAGGACCTCGCCGGCAAGCGCGTGGCGATGACTCAGGTCGGATCGAGCTTTCACTATTCGCTCGGCCTGCTCGCCGACAAATACGGCTTCAAGCTCGCGGACGTGAAGATCGTGCCGCTGCAATCGCTGTCGAATGCGGCGGCGGCGCTGAAGGGCGAGACCGTCGATGCGGCGCTGCTGCCGATCTCGACCGCGCGCAAGCTGATGGACGAGGGCGGCGCGAAATTCCTCGGCTGGGTCGGCGACGAGACGCCCTGGCAGCTGGGCGCGGTGTTCGCCTCGCCGAAGACGCTGACCAACAAGGCGCTGGTGACAAAGCTGCTCGGCGCCTTGGCCAAGGCCGACCGCGAATATTACGACGTCATCCTCGCGGCAATGAAGGACGGTGTCGCGCCGATCAACGACAAGACCAAGCCGCTCTTGGAGATCATCGCCAAGTACACCAATCTGCCGGTCGAGCAGGTGGTCGGCAATTGCGCCTATATCGATCCCGACGGCAAGCTGGACGTGAAGAACGTCGACAACCAGATCAAATGGCTGCAGGAGCAGGGCTTTGCCGACAAGGGTTTTGACGCGGAGGCGATTATCGCGAAGGAATTTGTGAAGGCGGATTGATGTTTGCTGTCATTCCGGGGCGATGCGAAGCATCGAACCCGGAATCTCGAGGTTCCCCGGTGCGCAATTGCGCACCTGAGGTCTGGTCCTTCGGACCATCCCGGAACGACGGAGAACAGGATAGACGAGACCGTATGGACCTGATCGCCAGCCACATCTCCCACCGCTTCGGCGATCTCGCCGTGCTCGACGACGTCTCCTTCACCGTCAGCGCCGGCGAGGTGGTCGCGGTCGTCGGGCCCTCGGGCTGCGGCAAGAGCACGCTGCTGTCGATCCTCGGTGGGCTGCTGCAGTCGACCTCGGGCGCCGCCGAATTGCGCGGCTCGCCGCCGGCGGACAGCCTCAATCCGCTGACCTTCGTGTTCCAGGATTTCGCGCTGCTGCCCTGGGCCACGGTCGAGCAGAACGTCGAATTCCCGCTGCTGCATGCCCAGCTTTCGGCGGCGCAGCGCCGCGCGCTGGTCGACGATGCCTTGCACCGCACAGGGCTGACCGATTTCCGCAAGACCTATCCGAAGCAGCTCTCCGGCGGCATGCGCCAGCGCGTCGGCATTTCGCGCGCGCTGGCGGTGAGACCTGCCATCCTGCTGATGGACGAGCCGCTGTCGGCGCTGGATTCGCAGACCCGCGAGCTCCTGATGGAGGATTTCGTCCGCCTGCTCGCCGATGGCGGCATGGGCGCGGTCTATGTCACGCACAATCTCGAAGAGGCGGCGCGGCTCGCCGATCGCATCGTGGTGCTGTCGCGCAGGCCCGGTCGCATCCGCGAGGTCGTGACCGTGCCGATGACGCGCACCGAGCGCGGCGAAGCCGCGGCGCGCGAGAAGCTGCTGGCGGTGCAGACCCAGATCTGGTCGCTGATCCGCAACGAGGCGATCGACGCCGAGCGCGAGGTCCAGCATGCTTGATCGGGCGGGTCTCCCCGCAAAGGACGAAGCGACGCGGCGCGTCGGTTTCCGCGGCGCCGGCTTCGTGCCCGCGAGCAGCCGCTACGGCGGGTGGATCGCGCTCGCCCTCGTCATCGCGATCTGGCAGGCCGCCGGCAGCGCCGGTCTCGTCAATGCGCTGTTTCTGCCGACGCCCGCTGCAATCGTCCGGGCGATCTATCAGCTCGCGATCTCGGGGGCGCTCTGGCAGCATGTGTCCGCCTCGCTGCTGCGCATCGGCGTCGGCTGGCTGCTCGGTACCGCCGCCGGCGTTGCCGTCGGCTTTGCCATCGGCTTGTCGCGGCTGGCGCGCAGCGTCGGCATCACCTTCATCTCGGCGCTGTTCCCGATCCCGAAGATCGCGCTGCTGCCGCTGCTCATCCTTTGGCTGGGCATCGGCGAGGAGCCGAAGATCGCGACCATTGCGCTCGGGGTGTTCTTCTCGACCGCGATCTCGGTCTATAGCGGCGTCGACGCCGTGCCGCGCAACCTGATCCGCATGGCGCAGAGCTTCAACGTTCCCTTCGCCACCATCGTGCGCAAGGTGATCTGGCCCGGCGCGTTGCCCGCGATCCTCGCCGGCTTCCGCATCACCGCCTCCGTCGCGCTGCTGCTGGTCGTCAGCGCCGAGATGATCGGCGCGCAATACGGCATCGGCGCCTTCGTGCTGCAGGCCGGAAATCTCATGCAGACCGATCAGCTGCTCGCCGGCGTCGTCATCCTGTCGGTGTTCGGGCTGGCGATCGGCAAGGTGATCGGCTGGCTGGAAACGAGGTTGTTGCACTGGCGGTAGCCGCGAACGCAAAGATGATGAGGACGCAGGCGAGCGCCACAAATCAGGTCGTCATGCCCGGGCTTGACCCGGGCATCCACGTCTTTCCTCGGGCGTAGCGGCACGTGGATGGCCGGGACAAGCCCGGCCATGACGGAGGATAGAGCGGCGCCTCACGCGTTGCCGCGATCTTCCCTGAACAGATCCAGCTTCTGTTGCACCGGGCGGTCCGAGAAGCTGAACACCACCGCGTCGTCGTCCGTCTCGTGCGTCACCCATTGCCAGCTCGGCACCACGAACAGATCACGCGGGCCCCATTCGAACACGGCATCGCCGATCCGGCTGCGGCCCTTGCCCTCGATCGGGCAGAACACGGTGGCATCCGTCGAGCGATAGCGCGCGGTCTTGAAGCCCTTGGGCAGCAGCTGGATGAAGGTGCCGATCGTCGGCATCGCGAAATCGCCGGTCTCGGGGTTGCTGAACTTCAGCTTCAGGCCGTGGCAGGCGTCCCATTCCTGGCTGGTCCTGGCCTTCTCCAGCGCTTCGCGCGTATAGGCATAGGGATAGCTGAAGATCGGCGAGGTCTTCGATGAGCGCTTCACGTCGACCGGCAGCAGGTTGTGGCCGTAGCGCGCAAAGCTGTCGCCGGCGGGCCTTGTGATCTTCTGCTGGTCCTCCTTGGCCCCTTCAGCAAAGGAGCAGTCGAAGAACTGCACCAGGGGGATGTCGAGACCGTCGAGCCAGAACATCGGCTGGTCGGTCTCGTTGGAATGATCGTGCCAGGTCATCGACGGCGTGATGATGAAGTCGCCCGGCTCCATCGCGGTGCGCTCGCCGTCGACGGCGGTATGCGCGCCCTTGCCTTCGAGCACGAAGCGCAGTGCCGACTGGCTGTGCCGGTGCGCCGGCGCGACGTCGCCGGGCACCACCATCTGCACGCCGGCATAGAGCGAGGTCGTGATCTTGGACTGGCCGCGCAAGCCGGGATTCTCCAGCACCAGCACGCGCCGCTCGGCTTCCCTGGCGGTGATGAGCCTGCCGGCCTCAATCATGTAATCGCGGATGACGTCGAACTTCCACAAATGCGGCCGGCAGGCGCTCTTCGGCTCCGGCGTGATCAGATCGCTCATCACCGTCCACAGCGCGGTGAGGTTTTCGCCGTCGATCTTCCTGTAGAACGCTTCGCGTTCCGGCGTCTTGGTCACGGCTTCCATGGCGGCGCTCCCGATCGTTTGTTGATTGACAGTATACTGACGATCTAGGTAGCGTCAATGCTGGCAGATGTTGTTGCTGTCATTCCGGAGCGATGCGATAGCATCGAATCCGGAATCTCGAGGTTCCGGGTTCTCGCTTCGCGAGCCCCGGAATGACAGAACGAGGGAGGTCTCGATGAAGCTGCACGGCTATTTCCGCTCCAGCGCCGCCTACCGGGTGCGGATCGCGCTGAACCTGAAGGGCCTCAAGGCCGCGCATCTGCCGCACCATTTGCGCAAGGGCGAGCAATGCACGCCCGCCTATCTCGCCATCAACCCGCAAGGCCTGGTGCCGGCATTGGAGGACGATGCCGGTGCGGTGCTGACGCAATCGGTCGCCATCATCGAATGGCTCGACGAGACGCATCCCCGTCCGCCGCTGCTGCCGAAGGATGCGCTGCAGCGCGCCAAGGTGAGGGCGTTTGCGCTGGCGATCGCCTGCGACACCCATCCGCTGCAGAACCTGAAAGTGCTGGCGCGGCTGCGCGAGCTCGGCCTGCCCGAGGACAAGGTCCAGGACTGGGCCGCCTGGGTCAACCGCGAAGGCCTGGCGGCCTGCGAGATCCTGATCAAGGACGAGCCGGGTCCGTTCTGTTTTGGCGATGCGCCGACGCTGGCCGATCTCTGTCTCGTGCCGCAGCTCGCCAATGCGCGCCGCTTCGGCGTCGACGTCTCCGCCTATCCGCGCCTGCTGAAGGCCGAGGCCGCCGCCAAGGCGCTGCCGGCGTTCGCCGAGGCCGCGCCGGAGAAGCAGCCCGATGCCGAGTAAGCCGCCCGCTCCGATCACGATCGACGCAGTCTATGCCGCGCCGGGCTATCTGTTCCGGCGCATGCAGCAGATCGCGGTCTCGATCTTCATGGAGGAGTGCAAGGCGTTCGACCTGACCCCGGTGCAATATGCGGCGCTGATCGCGATCCACACCCATCCCGGCATCGACGCCACGCGGCTGTCGGCGGTGATCGCCTTCGACCGCTCCACGCTCGGCAGCGTGATCGAGCGGCTGCAGGCCAAGGACTATGTCGAGCGCAAGCCGGCGCCCGAGGACAAGCGCATCAAGCTGCTCTATCTGACCAAGTCCGGCGCCGCGATCCTGCGCGAGATCATCCCCGCCGTCGAGCGCGCCCAGGCGCGCATGCTGGAGCCACTGAAGCCGGCGGATCGCAAGACGCTGATGGGGCTCCTGTCGCAGCTCGTCGACCTCAACAACGAGGCCTCACGCGTGCCGCTGCGGGCCGAGGATGCGCTGGAGCATCTTGGGAAGGCGGGGTGAGGGGGCGATGCCGCCGCCTCTCCCTCCGCTGTCCTTCCCCGCGAAGGCGGGGAATCCAGTACGCCGCGGCCCATCGGCCTAATCACAACCGCCTCTGGAATACTGGATCGCCCGCCTTCGCGGGCGATGACACCGAATTTGGTATTGCTACATCCGCAGCAAGGCCTGACGATCGATCTTCCCCGTGCCGGTCTTCGGCAGCTCGTCGATGAAGATGACCTCGCGCGGATATTTGTAGGGCAGCAGCCTGCCCTTGACGTAATCCTGCAGCCGCCGCGTCGTCTCACCCTGGTTGGCCGCGCGGTTGTTCATCACCACCACCGCCTTCAGCGTCATGCGGCGATCCGGCAGCTCGGCGGCGAACACCGCGCATTCGCGGATCTCGGGGTGGTCGGCAAGGCAGAGCTCGACCTCGAGCGGATAGACCCACTGGCCGGAGATCTTGATCAGATCATCGGCGCGGCCGCGGAAGAAGTGGAAGCCGTCGGCATCCCTGACGAAGCGGTCGCCGGTGTAGATCCACCCTTCCTCGCGGATGGTCTCGGCGGATTTGTCCGGCCGGTTCCAGTACAGCGGCGTGTTGGAATCGCCGCGGACCCACAGGATGCCCTCCTCGTTGTCGGCGACCTCGCGACCGTCCTTGTCGCGCAGCGCGACCTCGTAGCCGGGGACGCGCAGGCCCGCGGCGCCGAGCTTCTTCTGCCCGGGCCGGTTGGAGAGATAGATGTGCAGCACCTCGGTGGAGCCGAGGCCTTCGACGATCTCAAGGCCGGTGAGCGCCTTCCAGCCGTTGAAGACCTCGGCCGACAGCACTTCGGCAGCGGAGAGCGCCATGCGCAGGGACGAGAAGTCGGCCTTGTCCGCGCCTTCGGCCTTGGTCAGCGCCGTATACAGCGTCGGCAGGCCGAAGAAGACCGTGGGCCTGTGCTGCGCGATCGCTGCGAAGATCGCCGCGGGTTTCGGCTGGCCCGGCAGCAGCAGCGTCGCAGCTCCCGCCGAGAACGGGAAGGTGACGGAATTGCCGAAGCCGTAGGCGAAGAAGATCTTCGGCACGGAGAAGCAGATGTCGTCAGGCGTCAGCTGCAGGATGTTCTGCGCGAAGGCGAGCTCGCTGTAGGCCATGTCATGCTGGAGATGCACGATGCCCTTGGGCCGGCCGGTCGAGCCGGACGAATACATCCAGAACGCCATCTCGTTGCGATGCGTGGAGGCTTCGGCCAGTTGGGTCGGGAATTGCGCCAGCCAGTCGGCCGCCGCGATCGCTCTCGGTGCCGCGTGATCGCCCACCGCGCCGTTGACGACGATCAGCGTACGCAGCCTGGTGTCCTTGCAGGCCTCCGCATTGAAGCGCGCGCAGAACTCGGACTCCGCCACCGCAACTTCAGCTCCGGAATCGGCGAGATAGAATTGCAGCAGGTCGGGCGGCGTCAATGTGTTGATCAGCAGCGGCACGAAGCCGGCGCGCACCGCGCCGAAGAACGCGGCCGGATAGGCCGGCGTGTCGTCGAGGAACAGCAGCACGCGATCGCCGCGTTTCAGGCCGAGCGAAGCAAGGCCGTTGCCCCAGCGGCAGGCATCCGCGCACAGCTCGGCATAGGTCCGCGTGCCCGCGGGCCCCAACAGCGCCAGCTTGCCGCCGCGGTCCTTGGCGAGGTTGTCGAACAGCACCCGGCTGGCGTTGTAGATCTCGGGAACGGCAAAACCGATCTCGCGGGCTCCCGCGCAATCGGCGGGCACCCGGTCGCGAATCTCGTCGCTCATGCCTCGTCTCCGCCGTTGTTTTCACCACCCTTGGCCGCCTCGTAGCGGGCCATGAAGGCCGGAGACATCGCGCGCAGCCGGGAATCGTCGATACGGCCGGAGCGGGTGATGTAGCTGTAGGCGAAATCCATCAGCGGAAGCTTCATGTGCTGGGCGAAGTGCTCGTACCAGAACGCCGAGGTGCGCGCGGCATTGACGAGCTTCTGCACCACCGGCTTGCGCGCGGCCTGGTAGCGATGCAGGGCGGTGGCAAGATGCGCATCCGATTCCAGCGCCTTGACCAGCGCGATGGCATCCTCGATGGCAAGCCGCGTGCCCGAGCCGATCGAGAAATGCGCCGAGTGCAGGGCGTCACCGAGCAGCACCATGTTCTTGAACGACCAATGCTCGTTCCAGACCCAGGGGAAGTTGCGCCAAACCGATTTGTTCGACACGAGGCAATGGCCGCCCAGCGTGTCGGCGAACACTTCCTCGCAGACGCCCTTGGACTGCTCGACGTCCTTGTAGGCGAAGCCATAGGCCTGCCAGGTCGCGTGGTCGCATTCGACCAGGAAGGTGCTCATGGCCGGCGAGTAGCGGTAATGATGAGCGTTGAAGGCGCCGCGATCGGTCTTCACGAAGGTCTGCGACAACGTGTCGAACCGCTTGGAGGTGCCGTACCAGACGAACTTGTTGGAGGAGTACGACAGCGAGGTGCCGAAATCGCCCTCATAGGCGCGGCGCACCAGCGAGTTCAGGCCGTCGGCGGCGACGATCAAATCGTGGCCATGGAGCTGGTCGATGGCGTGGATCTGCGTGTCGAAGCGGGGCGTGACGCCGACGTCGAGCGCGCGCTGCTGCAGGAAGCGGAGCAGCTCCAGCCGCCCGATCGAGGAGAAGCCGACCCCGTCGATGGCGACGCTGTCGCCATGAAGGTTCAGCGTGATGTTCTCCCAGCTCTCCATATGCGGCGCGATCGCGTCGACCGTCTCGGGGTCGTCGGCGCGCAGGAATTCCAGCGCCTGGTCGGAGAACACGACGCCAAAGCCCCAGGTCGCGTCGGCCGGGTTCTGTTCGAACAGGTCGACCTGATCCTCGGGGTGACGCTTCTTCCAGAGATAGGCGAAATAGAGCCCAGCGGGGCCCCCGCCAATCACGGCGATCCGCAACGTCTGCCTCCCTAATTGACAGTATACTTACTATCTAGGGGTAGACTAATGTGCTCCGACGCCGGGCGCCAGCGGAATTATCCGCCGAGCGCGGGCGCCGAAACTCATCGTCGGACACACGTTTTACGCGCATCCGAACCGTCAGATCCGAATCATAGCCAAACCGCGCCGGCTTGGCTATTCGCGGATCAGACCAGCTATCGCGCCGCGAATGGCGCCAGCACGTCCCTGCACGCCGGTGACAGCGAGGCGGCATTGCTGGCGAGGCACTGAATGATGCGGCCGCCGCCGGCCTCGACGCCGGCACAGATGGTGCGGATGTCGGCGCCGCAGGCCGATTGGGCGACCATTAGCTGTTCGCGCGGCCGCAAGGGGCGCAGCACGAGCACGGTCGGCGCCGCGGCAGGCGCGGCTGCTGCGGCCCCCGTCGGCGCAGTGGGGGCGGCCGCGCCAGCGCCGGTCGCAGCGGTGACGGCCTTCTCGCAGGCTGGCGAGACCTTGGCCTTGTTCTTCTCCAGGCACTCGAGCGCGGCCGTTCCGCCCGGCGGCACGCTGGCGCAGACCTTGGGATAATCGCCGCGGCAGGAGCTCTTGATCGCAGCCAACTGCGCGCTGCTCGGCTGCTTGGGCGCAGCAGCCTTCGGCGCCGGTGGCGCCGCGGCCGGCTTCGCAGCGGGAGCGGATTCAGCCTTCGGTGCGGCAGGTGCCGGCTCGGCTTTGGGGGCCGCTTCCTTCACCGTTTCCTTCACCGTTTCCTTGGGTGCAGCTTCGGTCTTCGGCGGGGTGGGAGCAGCCTCGGTCTTTGGCGCGGCCGGCGGAGTGATCGCGCGAACCGCGGTCTGGCATCCCGACGAGAGGCTCGACACGTTCTTCTGCAGACATTGAAACGCTTCCGTGCCGCCGGGCGTCACGCTCGAGCAATGCGCCATGAAGTCCGAGCGGCACGCGGACCGGATGGCGCTCTTCTGGGCGTCGGTCGGCGCCTGCGCGAACGCACCTGTTGCAGTTGCGAGTGCCGCCGCCAGCAACGCCGTGCGCGTTGCGACTTGTTTCAACGTGTTGACCATCCGGATGAATTCCTGCCCCTGTCGATATCGTTCGGCGCTTCATCAAGGTCGCGCGCAATCGTCGCGAGTGATGCTTCGCGAGCAATATCATTGGCTGCTTCGGTTGCTACCGCAAGCAGATTGTGCCGGCGCGGCGACGATGTGCCGGCGTGGTTCAGAGCCTGACCATGCGCTTGCCGCGGTTTTCGCCGGCGAGCAATCCGATCAGCGCCTTCGGCGTATTCTCGAGGCCGGCGATGATGTCTTCCTGCACCTTCAGCTTGCCGGACTTGACCCAGGCCTGGAGATCGGCGAGCGCGCGCTGGCTCTCCTTCATGTAGTCCATCACGATGAAGCCCTGCATGACGAGCCGCTTGACCACGATCAGTCCCGGTACGCCGCGCGGGCCGTGCGCTGCGGGCACGCCGTCATATTGCGAGATCGCGCCGCAGCAGGCGATGCGGCCGTAATTGTTCATCTGCGGCAGGCAGGCTTCGAGAATGTCGCCGCCGACATTGTCGAAATAGACGTCGATGCCCTTCGGCGCGGCGGCGCGCAGCGCCTTGAACAATGCACCGGCCTTGTAATCGACGGCGGCATCGAAGCCGAGCTCAGAGGTCAGCCAATTACACTTCTCAGCGCCGCCGGCGATGCCGACCACGCGGCATCCCCTGATCTTGGCGATCTGCCCGACGATCGAGCCGACCGAGCCCGCCGCCGCCGAGACCACCACGGTCTCCCCCTCCTTCGGCTTGCCGATCTCGAGCAGGCCGAAATAGGCGGTGAGGCCGGCGATGCCGAACACGCTGAGCAGATGCGTCATCGGCTCGAGGCTTCGGCATCTTGGTGAGATGCTTCGCCGGCACCGCGGCATATTCCTGCCAGCCCGTGTCGCCGAACACGATGTCGCCGGGCGCAAGCTCGGGCGCCTTCGAGCTGACGACCTCGGCAATGGCGCCGCCCGCCATCACGCTGTTGGCCTCGACCGCGGAGCGATAGGTCGCGCCGTGCATCCAGGCGCGGTTGGCGGCGTCGAGTGAAATGTATCGCACGCGCAGCAGGGCTTCGCCGTCTTTCGGCTCCGGCATTGCGCCGTCGACCATCCTGAAATGCTCGAGGCCGAGCTTGCCGCCGGGTTTTTCGACCAGCAGGATCTGGCGATTGGCGTTGCCGCTCATGGCGTTTCCCTCATTGATGTCTTGACGATTATTGATGCAGCCGCCGCAAACAAGACGTGCAGGCCGCATGTGTTGTGCGCCGCACGAAGGCTAGAGCGCCGCGTTCGATTTCACAACGGGAACATCCTGCCAACGGCTGGACACCGACATCCTGCTCTCCGGCGGCCGGGCTGCTCGCCGCCGTCGAACTCAGGGCCGCCTCGTCACGACGAAATCTGGTTCTTGACCGCGCATCTTCGCAACCGGCGAAACGCCCAGCGATCGCGCCGGCACGTGTCTGCCGGCGAAAGTCTGCGAATCCATGCTCTGCTGCATATAAAGCTGCCCAGCCACCAGTGTCGCGGCCGTACAGGCGAGGACGAACATCGCCAGAGCCAATTGGTGCGCTTCGTTCATGTCCGCACTTCGAAAGATGGAGCTGCGGATTTCTAGTTGCGAAGCGGACGGTGTGACGTTGATGTTGCACAACTTCGGAGGTTGAATTCTCTCCGGCAGACTACTTAGGGGACCCGCCCTAAGGTAAGCCGCGCAATCGCGCGGCCCGGCGGTTCCGTTTAACAATGCCGAGCGGAACAGAGTTCGGAGAGCCCAATGAATCATTCGATTTATAGTGCCGACCGCGCCACTCACGCGAGGATCGTCATCGTCGCGTTGCTGGTTACCGCGGCTGTCGCCGGTCTTGTCGTTTCGCTCCACGCCGACGTGAGAACCTTATCGGTCGAGAGAACCGCCGTATTCAAGCCCGGCAAGCCGGTGGTTCTGAGCGGTTTGTCCATCGTTGCCGCCCCCTGACCCGGAGATCCGCGATGCGAGTGAGCAGAATCGAGAGCGGCGTTGCCACCGAGCCGTTCGACCCAGCGTTTTGGTCCGTCGCAGTCGTCCTCAGCGGGGCGGTCGTTTATCTCACCTGCCTGATCTAGCGGGCCGGGAGCCTGTCAGCGGCCGATGCGATCTTGCGAGAATCGCAGCGTGCGCGCCGCCGCATTTTACTGTTGTTTGCGCTGGCGCAACCGACACGAGCAGGACCTACGATAGCGTCTTGAAACCTGGCGGCTCTCTCTGAAACCTCGATGCAGTTGCTAAGGTAACGAGGCTCGGTATTCCGGGCCTCGTTCTATTTTGCCGATTTGCTGTCGCAGGATATCGGCGGCCAGCACGTGGGGCTCAGCGCTCTGCCTCGAAGATCCGGTCCAGCGCCGCGTCGTATGTCGCTTGCACCAGCTCTGGATGCAGCTTCGCCAGGGCCTCCATCATCACGCCGGAATTGATCTCGAGCACGCGCCATGCACCGTCGACCCGAACCACGTCGATCGACGCAAAGACAATGCCGATGGCGCGCGCGGCGTCGACCGCGAGCTTGACGCAGGCCCTGCGGACATCGCCATCCTCCAGCAACACCGGCCTTGCGCCGGCATCGAGATTGTGTCGCCAATCGGTGCCGCGCCGCTTGCTGTAGACGACCCGCGCCACGTCATCCAGCAGCACCACGCGAACTTCGTCCTCGATCGCGACATAGGGCGAGATCACGAGCCCCGCGCTCATCGAGAAGACCTCGCTGGCCGCGCGGTCGAGTTCTGCCTCGGTCGCCACCTTGAACACCGAGCGGCCCGATGTTCCCTCGTTCGGCTTCACCACCACGCCCTGCGGATTGTCGCCAAGCAGCTCGAGCATGGCCTCCCGCCAGCCGGCGTCGACCACGTTGCTACCCAGCTTCGGATTGAGAAAGAGCTGGTGGGGAACGCAGGGCACGCGCTCCGCCGTCAGCACCTCGGCGGTGGCCGATTTGTCGTTGGCGAGACGGTGCGCGATCGCGCTGTTGAGGCCGATGTCGTAGCCGAAGGCGAAGCGGCGCAGCTGGCCCCGGCGCATCGCGATCAGCCAGCCGCCGGCGCGGACATCGACGGCGATGCCGTGGTCGGCGCAATAGCGCCGGATTGCCTGAACGAAGATTCGCTCGCCGCTTGCCAAATCGCCTGTCATGCCTTGCGTCGTTCCCGTCGCCGAAAGCCGCAAAAATGCGGGCAACGGCGTCAATGGCGCGGAAAATCAGAGCTATTCTTAATGAAATTCTCGCGAGCGCGACGGAAATTAAGTGCTGCAATCGAGCCCCGGAGGGAAAAGAAATTGCCCTGCCCGAAGGCGGGGCAGCAGATTCGTTAATGATGCGTCCAATTCCGCCGCAAATGCCGGTTTGATCGGCATCAATTGCAGCCGAAACGAGGTTGATTATTGGTCTCAATGGCGTAGATCACACACGCGAAATCCTCCGCCATGGCAATGGTGTCCGCCCTGTTTTCCGGGGCCGGGCAACGCTGTTGCCCGAAAACCGCAATTATTCGGAATATCGAAAATCATGAGCGCGTTTTACCGAGAAAAGGTTCTTTCCGTTCAGCACTGGACCGACACGCTGTTCAGCTTCCGCGCCACGCGCGACACCGGCTTCCGCTTCCAGAACGGCCAGTTCGCCATGATCGGCCTCGAAGTCGACGGCCGTCCGCTGCTGCGCGCCTACAGCATGGCGAGCGCCAACCATGAGGAAGAGCTCGAGTTCTTCTCGATCAAGGTGCAGGACGGCCCGCTGACCTCGCGTCTGCAGAAGATCAAGGAAGGCGACACCATCCTGGTCGGCCGCAAGGCGACAGGCACGCTGATCACCGACAACCTTCTGCCCGGCAAGCGGCTCATGCTGCTTTCGACCGGCACCGGCCTTGCCCCGTTCGCGAGCCTGATCAAGGATCCCGAGGTCTACGAGCAGTTCGAGTCCATCGTGCTGGTGCACGGCTGCCGCCAGGTCTCCGAGCTCGCCTATGGCGAGAAGCTGGTCGCGACCTTGCGCGAGGACGAGCTGTTCGGCGAGCTGCTCGCGGACAAGCTCGTCTATTATCCGACCGTGACCCGCGAGCCGTTCAAGAACCGCGGCCGCATCACCGACCTCATCAGCTCCGAGCAGATCTTCAACGACATCGGGCAATCGCCGCTCGACATCGCAACCGACCGCATCATGATGTGCGGCAGCCCGGCGATGCTGGAAGAGCTGAAGGTGATGTTCGAGAGCCGCGACTTCATCGAAGGCAGCGGCAACAGGCCCGGCCATTTCGTGATCGAGAAGGCGTTCGTCGAGCGGTAAGCTTTCTGTTGAACACGTGGCGTGATCGCGCGCCACACTCAACTCGTCGTCCCGGGCAAGCGCAGCGAAGCGGAGCGCCGATCCGGGACCCAGAACCACCGGCCGTGGTTGTGCGACGATTCGGAGTGACGGCTTTCCCAGGCTCCAAATCCCGTGACTGTGGATCCCGGGTTTGCGCTGACGCTTGCGCGGGACGACAGCTGAGGGTGGGAAGCGCGTGTGCCCCCTTTGGCGATCGATAGGGCATCCGCTCAGCTCCGCGACTAATCTTCCCTCCCACCCCCTTTGCTGCACCGCAAAACCCCGCCGTCAGGCTGATTGATTTGTCTCGGCCGAATTCGCTAGCCTGAAACAAGGGCCGCGTCATATCCGTATGACAGGCGAAGGCGTATCGTACCGCCTCATGCTGGCGAGAGGATGGGAATCGTGGCCGACGACAACAAGACGCAGCAAGCCCCCAAACGCCTGCCGCTGGCGGAAGAGGGGATCATGGAGACCCTGCTGCTGCCCTTCTCGCCGCGCTTCATCGTGCTGACGATCTGCGCGGTGGTCACCGCGCTCCTGATCGGCATCGGCCTCGCCGACCGCAAGATCTTCGACATCATGCTGGTGCCGATCCTGATCTTCGGCGCGCTGACGCTGCTCGGCGTGCGCGATCTGCTGCAGAAGAGCCACGCGGTGCTGCGCAATTATCCGATCTCCGCGCATATCCGCTTCCTGCTCGAAGAGATACGCCCCGAGATGCGGCAATATTTCTTCGAGAGCGAGAAGGACGGCATGCCGTTCTCGCGCGACACCCGCGCGGTGGTCTATCAGCGCGCCAAGATGGAACTCGACAAGCGTCCGTTCGGCACCCAGGAGGACGTCTATCGCGAGGGCTATGAGTGGATGCACCACTCGGTGTCGCCGAAGACGCATGCGCAGGAGAAATTCCGCATCACCATCGGCGGTCCCGATTGCAAGAAGCCCTATTCGGCCTCGGTGTTCAACATCTCCGCGATGAGCTTCGGCGCGCTCAGCCCCAACGCGGTGCGGGCGCTCAATGCCGGCGCGAAGAAGGGCGGCTTCGCGCACGACACCGGGGAGGGCGGCGTCAGCCCCTATCATCGCGAGATGGGCGGCGACATCATCTGGGAGATCGGCTCCGGCTATTTCGGCTGCCGTCATCTCGACGGCACCTTCGATCCCGAGGCGTTCGCGCGCGTCGCCGGTGACGACCAGATCAAGATGGTCGAGCTCAAGGTCAGCCAGGGCGCCAAGCCCGGCCACGGCGGCGTGCTGCCGGCGGCAAAGGTCTCGGAGGAGATCTCCAAGATCCGCGGCGTCGCGATGGGCGAGGACTGCATCTCCCCGGCCTCGCACCGCGCGTTCTCCACCCCAACCGGCATGATGCAGTTCATCGCCGAGATGCGGCGCCTCTCGGGCGGCAAGCCGACCGGCTTCAAGCTGTGCATCGGCCATCCCTGGGAGTTCCTGGCGATCTGCAAGGCGATGCTCGAGACCGGCATTTATCCGGACTTCATCGTCGTTGACGGCAATGAAGGCGGCACCGGTGCGGCGCCGCTGGAATTCATGGATCATCTGGGCATGCCGATGCGCGAGGGCGTCAGTTTCGTCCACAACGCGTTGATCGGCATCAATGCGCGCGACCGCATCAGGATCGGCGCCTCCGGCAAGATCGCCACTGCCTTCGACATGGCGCGCGCCATGGCGATCGGCGCCGACTACTGCAACTCGGCGCGCGGCTTCATGTTCTCGCTCGGCTGCATCCAGTCGCTGAGCTGCCACACCGACCGCTGTCCGACCGGGGTGGCGACGCAGGATCCGACACGCGCACGTGCGCTCTACGTGCCGCTCAAGATCGACCGCGTGCATAATTATCACCACGCGACGCTGCACTCGCTCACCGAGCTGATCGCCGCGGCCGGTCTCGAGCATCCGCAACAGCTGCGCCCGATCCATTTCAGCCAGCGGACCTCGACGACCCAGGTGCGATCCTTCGCCCAGCTCTATCCGGAGCTGCGTCCGGGCGAGCTGCTCGAAGGCACCGCGGACCCGCGCTTCAGCGACGCCTGGCGGATGGCACGGGCGGACACGTTCCAGCCGGCGCTGTAGCAGTTGCCCCACCGCGATACCGGCCTGCGCAAGGCGCAGCGGGAGCTGAGCGGGCTTTAACGGTTGGTTCAACTTTGGGTGTAAATTGGGCCCATGGACGAACGGCGCGACAAGGCAAGGCATCGCGTGCTGAAGGCCGGAACGATCGAGTTCGGCGGCGGCGCGATCGACTGCACCGTGCGCAACCTGTCCGACACCGGCGCCGCGCTCGACGTCACCAGCCCCCTCGGCATTCCCGAGCATTTCACTCTGTTCGTTGCGGTCGACGCAAAGCATCTCGCTTGCACGGTGGTCTGGCGCAAGGAGAAGCGGATCGGCGTGAGATTCGGGTGAGGGGTGAGTTCAGGTAAGGTCGCAGGGGGCGAAATCGGCGCGCACTCGCGCTATCGCTCAATTCATCCCGTCTCGACTTCACTCAACCGGCTCGCCAGGATCTTGTCGATCCTCCGCCCGTCGAGATCGACCACCTCGATATGCCAACCGCCGAAGTCGAAGGCGTCGCCGGCATCGGGCAGCGCGCTGAATTGTTGCAGCACGAGGCCCGCCACCGTGTTGTAGCGGTGCGGCGGCAGTTCGACGCCGAGCAGATCGCCGAATTCGTCCACCGGCATCCAGCCGGAGATCAGCAACGAATCGTCGGCGCGCCTGACATAGGCCGGCTCCGGCGGTCCCGCCTCGGAATGGAAGGCGCCGACGATCGACTCGAGGATGTCGGTGGCCGTCACCATGCCCTCGAAGCCACCGTATTCGTCGTAGACGAAACCGACATGAACCGGAGCGGTTCTCAGAATGGTCAGCACGTCGCGCGCGTCTGCCGACGCCGGGATGCCGGGCGCCTCGCGCACCAGTGCGCGCAGATCGGGGTTGCGCTCGTTCATATAGGCGACCAGCAAGTCCTTGGCCTGGAGCACGCCGATCGGCTTGTCGCGGTCGCCGTCGGAGACGGGAAAGCGCGAGTGCGGGCTGTTGGCGATGATCTCGCGAATCTCCTCAGGCGGGGCGTTCAGGTCGATCTCGTCGACCTCCGTGCGCGGCGTCATGACGGCGCCGACAGGACGATCGCCGAGCCGCATCACGCCGGCGATCATCTCCTTCTCGCCCGGCTCGAGCACGCCCGCGCTCTCGGCCTCACGGACGAGGTGATGGATCTCGTCCTCCGAGACTTTTTCCACGGTTCTGCCGCCGCGGCCGAGCAGCGTGAGGATCAGCTTTCCGGAGACGTCGAGCAGGAAGACGAGCGGCAGCGATATCTTCGCCAGCACATGCATCGCGGGCGCGACGCGGACCGCGATGCTTTCGGGATCGCGCAGCGCCACCTGCTTCGGCACCAGCTCGCCGACGATCAGGGTGGCGTAGGTGATGAGCGTGACCACGAGCCCGACCCCGACGATGTCGGCAATGCCCTTGGAGAGGCCGAGCTCGAGCAGCCATTGCGTCAGCCGCTGTCCGAGGGTCGCGCCCGAGAACGCGCCGGAGAGCACGCCGACCAGCGTGATGCCGATCTGCACCGTCGAGAGGAACTTGCCGGGATCGGCCGCTAGCGCCAGCGCCCGCTCGGCGCCGCGCACGCCCTTGGCCGCCAGCAGCGACAGCCGCGCTGGACGCGACGAGACCACGGCCAGTTCGGACATGGACAGCAGGCCATTGATCACGATCAGGACGACGACAATGACGAGTTCGACCGAGAGCATTGAGATTCCGAGGTAAGGGAGTGTGGCCGCATGAACGGCACCTGCCTCGATATAGGTATTCGGAGCGGAAATGCCGTCAATTTTGCCGTATCCGCCGCCCGACGGAACCCATACGCGACGAAATCCCCGGGCATCAGCGACGAGCTGGCCCTCCGCGGAACTACGGATCGATGCTTAACGACCCCTTCATGGCCGGCAGCTAAGTTTTCGACATAGCAGAAATGTATTCGGGAGACCCTAAGATGCGAATCGGGAAACTTTTTGCGCTGTCGATGCTGACGGTGACGGTCTTTGCGGTCGTCCTCGGCGCCGAGGTGCTGATACCCCAGACGCGCATCTTCACGAACCGCTCCGACGCAATCAAGACGGTCGACGCCTTTGGTGCGATGTTGACCGTCAGCCAGCACGTCGCCGGACTTCGTGCGCCCTACATCTCCCCGATCTTCCAGGAAGGCGCTGCGACCCCGGCCCAGATCGAAGCTGCCGGGAAGGCCGCGAAAGCGGCCGATGCCGGATTCGAGGCGGCAAGGCGCGCCATCCTGGTGCTCGATGACAGCGCAGCGATGATCGACGCCCTGGACCGCGCCGCCCGACGGCTCAAGGACGTCTACACGGCGGCAGATCGCGCGATGGCTGTTCCCCTGGCGGCGCGCGACAGCGCTGTGGTCAAGGGCTTCCTTCCCGCCGTTGCCGAGGTCATCAGCAATATCGAGCCGATCATGAACCAGCTCGAAGGGCAGATCGTCAACGCCGATTCCTCTCTGGCAGCGCTCCTGGGCCTGGCGCGAACCGCGCAGGATCTGCGTGTCTCGGCCGGCAGCCGCGCCGCCACCTTGTCGCCGGCGTTGTCGGCACGCCGCCCGCTGCAGGCGGCCGAATTCTCCTTGATGGACCGCATGCAGGGACGCGTCGAAGCCGACCGCGAGCGCATCGAGGCCGGCATGCAGCAGCTCGGCAATCCGCCCCGGATCGCCGCGGCGCTGAAGGCGGCGACGGAGGCCTATTTCGGAAAAGCAGCTCCGGTCGTGGATCAGGAAATGCCCGCGGCCCGCGGCGACGGCAAGTATGGCGTCAACGCCGAGGAGCTGGCGAAGGTCATCGTCCCCGCCATCCAGATGTTCTACGGCGTGCGCGACGCCGCGCTGGCCGAAGCGGCCGAGCGCGCCACGGCTGCGCGGAACGGCGCCCTGGCGATGCTCGCGCTGGCCGGCGTCGCCGTGCTCGCCCTGCTCGGAACGCTCGGTGGCGTGACCCTGATGCTGCGCAAGCGCGTGGTGACCCCGCTCGGCCGGATCGCGGACGTGATCGGAACGCTTGCCGCCGGACGGCACGATGTCGAGATCCCCACCACCGGTCGCAACGACGAGATCGGCCAGGTGGCGGGCTCGTTGCAGCACTTCAAGGATTCGCTGCTCGCCAAGAAGGCCGCCGACGAGGCCGCTGCGGCCGAGGCCGAGGCGAAGCTGCGGCGCAGCCAGCGCATGGATCAGATCGCGCGCGAGTTCGAAGCCATGATCGGCGATGTGATCAACACGGTGTCGTCGGCCTCGTCCGAGCTGGAAGCATCCGCGGGCACGCTGACGAGCACGGCCGATCAATCGGAGAAGGTCACCGCAACCGTCGCGGCCGCCTCCGAGCAGGCGTCCACCAACGTGCAGACCGTTGCCTCGGCGGCCGAGGAGATGGCCTCTTCGGTCGACGAGATCAGCCGCCAGGTGCAGGATTCCGCGCGTATCGCCGGCGAGGCGGTGCAGCAGGCGGGGCGGACCAACGACCATGTCGGCGAGCTCGCCAAGGCTGCAGGGCGGATCGGAGATGTCGTCGAGTTGATCAGCCAGATCGCCGGCCAGACCAATCTTCTCGCCCTCAACGCCACCATCGAGGCGGCGCGCGCCGGCGAGGCCGGGCGCGGCTTCGCCGTGGTTGCCTCCGAGGTCAAGGCGCTCGCCGAGCAGACCGCCAAGGCGACCGGCGAGATCAGCCAGCAGATCTCGGGAATCCAGACCGCGACGGAGGAATCCGTCGGCGCCATCAAGGCGATCGGCGACACCATCACCCGCATGTCGGAAATCGCCTCCGCGATCGCCTCGGCGGTCGAGGAGCAGGGCGCGGCGACGCGGGAGATTTCCCGCAACGTGCAGCAGGCCGCGCGCGGCACCCAGCAAGTCTCCGCCAGCATCGTCGACGTGCAGCGCGGCGCGAGCCAGACCGGCTCGGCATCGGCCAACGTGCTGACGTCGGCGAGATCGCTGTCCGGCGAGAGCAGCCGTCTCAAGGTCGAGGTCGGCAAGTTCCTCGACGCGATCCGCGCGGCGTAGAAAGCGGTTGTGGAACGAAGCGGCTTCACCTAGGCTTACGACACGGGGATGTCGCGGCCTCCCCGTCAAGTGGTGATCCCACGCAAGCGCTGCTCGCTGACCTATGGAGCGAGCAATGGACGGGATCGCTGTCGAGCTTCCAATCTTCCTGTTGGCCACTTTTGCCGGCGCATTCGTGGCCGGTCTTTCCGGCTTCGCCTTCGGCCTGGTCGCAGCGTCGCTGTGGCTCTATGTGCTGACGCCGGTTCAGAGCGCCAGCCTGATCGTCGGCTTTGGCCTTCTGGTGCAGAGCTACTCGGTCTGGAAGCTGCGCGCCGCGCTCGACTGGCACCGGTTATGGCCATTTGTGATCGGCGCCATGCTCGGCGTGCCGGTCGGCGTGTGGCTCCTGACCGCGACCGATCCGCGCAGCCTTCGCCTTGCCATCGGCGTCGTCCTGATCGCCTACAGCCTCTATGCTTTGTTTCGGCCGCAGCTCAAGCTCGCAGCCGCTGTTCCACCCGCCGCCGATGCTGCGGTTGGTTTCGCCAACGGCCTGCTAGGCGGGCTCACTGGGCTTGCCGGCATCATCATCACCATCTGGTGCAATCTGCGCGGCTCTCCCAAGGAGGTGCAACGCGCGACGTTCCAGCCGGTCGCAGTCGTGGTGTTCACCACGGCGGCGTTTTGGCTGGGTGTCAACGGATCCCTCACACTCGACACAGCAAAGCTGTTCGCGCTCGGCTTGCCGTTCCTGTTTGCCGGAACCTGGCTGGGACTGAAACTGTTCGGCCGGATCGACGAGACCGCATTTCGCAAGATCGTGCTGGCGTTGCTGTTCGTCTCGGGTGTCGCGCTCCTGTTCTGAGCTCTGGCGACTCAGAACTCGCCGTGCAGCCGTCCTGAAAACACCGACACCGGGCCGCGGTCGGCGTTGTAGGCGGGGTTGACGATCAGCTGGTAATCGGCGGTGAAGGTCAGCGCCTTGTTCAGCGCGTAGGCATAATAGGTTTCCAGCACGCGTTCCCTGCGGTAGTTGAGCCGGCCGTCGCCGATCAGCGGGCCGAGGCCGCCGGCGGCGATGAAGTCGCGGTGATCCTGCGACAGCGCGTTGACGGCGCCGGCCAGGGCGACGACGTCGTCGGGCCGGCCCCAGGTCGTGCCCTTGACCGAGACGCCGCCGGACAGGCTGCGGTCGATGTCGGTGAAGGCCATGATCTCATTGCGGCCGTCGTTCCAGCTCCAACGGCCGAACACGCCGATGTCGGTAGTGATGGCCTGTTCGAGGTTGAACGCGTAGCCGTATTTGACGCGTCCGCGGCGGGTCTGGCTGATGTCGACGCCGAATGCGGGATTGTCCAGCGTTTCGCGATAGCTGCCCGCAAAGGCGCTGTTGACGAAACCGAGCACGCGCAGCTTGCCGGGCTGGCCGAACAGCGAATGGCGGGTCTCGAGCTCCGCCACATACTCGCCGCGGCGACCGACATTCATGTCGAAATTGCTGGAGTTCGATTCCGCGCCGATCAGGAAATAGCCGGCGCGCAGGGCCCATTGCTTCTGGTTCAATTCGGCCGTGGCGCCGTAGCCGAGGCCGAGCTTGTCGGCGGCGTAGTCGAAGGCGCCGGAGGCCCAGATCGACCAGTTCATGAAATCCTTGCGCGGATCGTGCGCGTAGGCATTGCCGTCGAACACGTCGACCACGGAGAACTTGCCGACCTGCAGGGTCAGGCGCGAGACGTCGACCTTGCTCGCGAGCTGAAGCTGGCCGGAGGCAAGCTCCTCCTGCTCGCCGCCGAAGCCGAAGGTGTGTCGCACGAACAGCCGCGAGGCGTTGAAGTGCGGATAGGGGAAGCCGGATTTCTGCGCTTCGCCGTTGGGGAAGCCGGCGGCGCCCGTCGTGTTGTTGAAACCGAAACCCTGCAGCAGCTCGGGGTTGAAGTAGATCTCACCGCCGTCCCATAGCCGCGCATTGAGATAGAGCGAATTGCTCCAGGTCTGCTGAAAATCGGGTGACGGGAGCAGGCTGTTCGGTCCGGTATAGGGCGCGCGGAACGCGGGGTAGCCCTGGCCCAGCGCGGTGGACTGGCCGTGAATCTCCCAGCGGCTGGACTCGGTGTCGGTCACATCCGACTTCGGGTTGTAGGTCGGCACGCCCGGCCAGTCGATCTTGCGATTGAGGCCGAGCCGCAGGCTGTGAAGATCCATCGACGAGGAATATTGCCCGCCCGAGGGGAAGGTGACGCTGGCGTTGTCGTACTTGCTGTAGAGATATTCGAGCCGCGCCGTCCAATGCGGCGCGAAGGCATATTCGACGCCGCCGCCCGCGGTCCAGCCCAACCGCGTGTGCAGCACCTTTTCTTCCACGCCGCTGTTCGGCGTCGAGAGAAAACGCTCGCCGGTGAAGGCCGCGCCGCCGGTGGCGTAGAACAGCCAATTGCCATTGGCGTAACCGAGCCGCGCGCGCAGGCTCGCGACATAGTCCCAGCGTTCCTCCGCGAAGGACAGCGCGGTCCCCGTCGACGACACGACGTGGTTGGAGGGCAGATAATTCGGAAAGGAGATGTCGCCTTCGACGCCGAGCAACAGGCCCGAAGCGAGGCGCCAATTGTAGCCGGCCTGGACACCGCCGGTCGCGCCAGTGAAGACGTTATTGTCGGTCGCCAAGGCGGGATCGGTCAGTGTCGCCGAGGACGTGCCGCGGGTGACGCCGGCATGCGCGCCGATATAGAGGCCGGTCCAGTCGTACACCGCCTTCAGCGCCGGCGCCTTGAGCGGCAGATCGGCCGCGCGGCCTGTTGCGGGAAAAGCCAGCACGCCCGAGGCAATCGCCGCGGCCGTCCGCAAGTACCTGTAGCGGTGATCTCTCAACGTCAAAACGCACGCCCCCAAACGCGAATGTCATCCATCCACCGCGACATCCCTGCCGATTCGCGGCGGCCGTGTCATCAGTCTTAGGCCCGCGCACGGCCGAGATGATCTCGGCCCGAGCCGCCTTCGTCCCAAGCTCCTGAACTCAAGACAAGTCTTATTGCGACTAATTCGCAATAACAACTAAATCCGGATCGCCACTGAGGATGGATCGCACCGCTGTATGACGAGGCTGCAACAATCCAGCGGGCTCCAACATGAATGACCCCGCCCGGGGGGACAGCCGGGCGGGGTCGCGGGCACGACACGGGGTGGATGAGGCGCCCGTGTCGGACGCAGGATCCACGGGAGATCGGCCTCAGATACTCAAATCAGTAGCAGGTACGAACGCGGCCGACGTACTGGCCGAAGGCGTTGTACTGGGCGACCCAGCCGCAGCGGCGATAGCCGTGATAATAGGGGTCGTTGGTGGCGGCGATCGCGGAGCCGACCACGGCGGCGGTGGCGATGCCGGCGCCCACACCCCAGACCCAGCCGGGCTGCTTGGCCTCGGCCTGCGAGGTGGTGGACACGATGCTGCCAGTCAGGGCGAGCGTGGCGAGAGCGACGGCGGCAAGCTTGGTCTTGATCGACATGAGAAACTCCATCCGGGTTGAGGCGGTCCGTTGTGGCCCGCGTGCCCAGTTGGACGGAGGCTCCTCGCGTCCGGTTCGAAAGCGGCAAATCCGCTGCCGGAGCCGCGCCCTTTCCTGAATGATTCCAGGACTATAGTGGCTAGCCGAGGGGCCCCTTGGCGAGCCTGTTCACGTCGAAGTTATCGACCTCGTTCAGCAACTCGCAAAAGGCGCGCGCGCCCTGGTCGAGCAGCTGCTCGCCTTTCGCCGGCTCGGCCAATGTCGCGTTGCCGATTGCGCCGCTGGCGTTGAGATCCTGGGCCTGCCAGGCGAACGGCGCGGGCCGCTGCGTCGACAGCCAGCGATACTGCTTTTCCAGTGCAATGCTGCTCGCGGCGAAATCGGCGATCGCGGCTTGACGCACCTGATCGGGATAGCGCGCCAGCATGATCGAGGTCTCGATCGCGCCGCCATGAATGCCGTGGCGCACTTCCTCCGCCGGAAACAGCTTGTCGGCGCCCGACAGCCGCGACCACGACGTCGTCACCACGAACAATCTTTGGTGCGCGCGAAGATCCTGTGCCACCAGCATCATCGCCGCGCTGTTGCCGCCATGGCTGGTGATGATGACGAGCTTCTTCACGCCGCGCCGCGCGATGTCCTCGCCGATTCCGGTCCATCGCTTCAGCGCGACCTCGGTCGGCAGCGTCTGCGTGCCCGGATAGTCGATATGCTCGGTGGAGATCCCGACCGGCTCAACGGGCAGGAACGTCACTGGGACGCTTCCGGGCAACAGCTCGCGCGTGCGCGCCAGATAGGCGTCCGCGATCAGCACGTCTGTCGTCAGCGGCAGATGCGGGCCGTGCTGCTCGGTCGCTGCCAGCGGCAGCACCGCGATCCAGCGCGCCGTCTCCGCCGGGGGCACACCGGTCCAGCGGATCTCGGTCCAGTCGCGGGACGGCGTCATCGAGGTTTCTTTGCCCGAATTTGTCACGTAATTTGGGTATCAGGGGATGCGGACCCGGCGGGCTCGCGTCCCCTGATGTCATGCGGTTCTATCGCGTCGCGCTCGTATGAGCCAGACGCGATTGGGCTTCAAGCGAACGACGGAGTGCCATTATGACCCATTTTCATCTGCGGCGGACGCTCACGGCGGGCCTCTTCGCCGCTCTCGTCGCTCTCGCACCGGCGCGGGCCGAGACGCTCGACAAGGTCACTTTCGGCACCAATTGGGTCGCCGAGGCCGAGCATGGCGGCTTCTTCCAGGCGGTCGCCGACGGCACTTACAAGAAATACGGCCTCGACGTCACCATCGTCCCCGGCGGTCCCAACGAAAACAACCGGATGCTGCTGATCGCCGGCAAGATCGATTTCTTCATGGCCGCGAACACGCTGATGTCGTTCGACGCGGTCGCCAACAACGTCCCCGTCGTGACCATCGCCGCGATCTTCCAGAAGGACCCGCAGGTGATGCTGACGCAGCCGGACGCCAAGGTTGGCAAGCTCGAGGACCTCAAGCCGCTGACGCTGTTCGTCTCCAAGGAGGGCATGGGCAGCTATTTCCAGTGGCTGAAGTCCGAATACGGCTTCAGCGAGAAGAACGTCCGCCCCTATAATTTCAATCCGCAGCCCTTCATCGCCAACCCCAAGAGCGCGATGCAGGGCTACGTCACCTCCGAGCCCTTCGCGGTCGAGAAGGCGGCGGGCTTTAAGCCCAACGTGCTGCTGCTGGCCGACTATGGTTTCAACACCTATTCGACCTTGATCGAGACCCGCCGCGACATCGTCGAGAAGAAGCCCGATCTGGTCCAGCGCTTCGTCGATGCCTCCATGGTGGGCTGGTACAATTACCTCTATCGCGACAATTCGGCCGGCAACGCCATGATCAAGCAGCTCAATCCAGAAATGACCGACGATCTGCTCGCCTATTCCGTCGCCAAGATGAAGGAGCACGGCATCGTCGATTCCGGTGATTCCTTGAAGAACGGCATCGGCGCGATGAGCGACGAGCGCTACAGCTCGTTCTTCAACAAGATGGTCAAGGCCGGCGTGGTGAAGGCGGATCTCGACTTCCGCAAATCCTACACGCTCCGCTTCGTCAACAAGGGCGTTGGCCTCGAGCTGCGTCCGAACAAGCCGTAACGCATGTTGAGATTTGGCACGCCGGTTCAGCTGGGTTTCACCTCTCCGCGATGGGGAGAGGGGAAGGGCGCCCGAAACACCGCAGTCATCGATTGATGGTAGAGCGCTCGACCTCGTCCGCCGTCGAGGCCAGCCTGACGGCTCTCGCCGTCAGCCTGCGCGGCGTGACCAAGACCTATGACAACGGCGTCATGGCGCTCGGCCCGTTCGACCTCGCGGTGCGCAAGGGCGAGTTCATCTCGCTGCTGGGCCCGTCCGGTTGCGGCAAGTCGACGGTGCTGCGGCTGATCGCGGAGCTCAGCGCGCCGTCCTCTGGGATCGTGAGGGTGGCGCGCCGCGAGGGCGAGCTGCAGCCGGGTCACGGCATCGGCTTCGTGTTCCAGGAGCCGACCCTGATGCCCTGGGCCAATGTGCGCGAAAATGTGCGGTTGCCGCTGAAGCTCGGCGGCGTGGCGAAGGCCGAGGGGTGCGCGCGGGCCGACGCCGTCTTGGCCAGCGTCGGCCTTGCCGATTTCGCCGATGCCTTTCCGCGCGAGCTCTCCGGCGGCATGAAGATGCGGGTGTCGCTGGCGCGCGCGCTGGTCACCGATCCCGACATCCTGCTGATGGACGAGCCGTTCGCCGCGCTCGACGAGATCACGCGCTTCCGCCTCAACAACGATCTGCTCGCGCTGTGGCGAGCTCTCGGCAAGACCGTCATCTTCGTCACCCATTCGGTGTTCGAATCCGTCTATTTGTCGCAGCGTGTGGTGGTGATGACGGCACGGCCGGGCCGCATCCAGGCCGATATCCGCATCGAGACGGTCGAGCCGCGCGGCGAAGAATTTCGCACGTCGACCGCTTATGGTGACTATTGCCGCAGGGTCTCCGGCGCGCTGGCGCCGTCCTATTCGGGGCGGCCGCTGTTATGAGCGCCCAGTCCGAGAGCATTTCCAGGCCGCGAGGCGCGCAGCGTGCGCTGCGCCTGGTGCTTCCCGTCATCGTGTTCGCGGCCGGCCTCATCGCCTGGGAGCTCGTGGTCCGCCTCAAGGAGATCCCGCCTTACGTGCTGCCGGCGCCCTCGATCATCATCCTGACGCTGATCAAGGATTGGCAGGTGCTGTCGCAATCGCTGGCGACCACGCTGCTGACCACGCTCGAAGGCTTTGTCGCGGCCAGCATCGGCGGCATCGCGCTGGCGCTGCTGTTCAACCAGTCGAAATGGGTGGAATACTCGCTGTTCCCCTACGCGATCGTGCTCCAGGTCACCCCCGTGATCGCGATCGCGCCACTCTTGCTGATCTACCTGGAACAGCAGACCGCGGTCGTGGTCTGTGCCTTCATCGTCGCCTTTTTTCCTGTGCTGTCCAACACCACGCTCGGGCTCAATTCGGTCGATCGCAACCTCGCCGGCCTGTTCCAGCTCTATGGCGCGTCAAAACCGCAGACGCTGCGCTTCCTCAAGCTGCCGGCGGCGCTGCCTTACATTCTCGGCGGCCTGCGCATCGCAGGTGGCCTGTCGCTGATTGGCGCGGTCGTGGCCGAGATCGCGGCGGGAACCGCGGGCGCCGGCTCCGGGCTCGCCTACAGGATCGCCGAATCCGGCTATCGATTGAACATACCCCGCATGTTCGCAGCGCTGCTGCTGTTGTCGCTGGCCGGGATTGTCATCTATGGGGTGCTGGCGCTAGTTTCGCACCTCGTTTTACGGCGCTGGCATGAAAGCGCGCTTGGAGAGGAAAACTGATGGCTGCCGGTTCGATTTCGTCCGAAAAGATCGACCTTCTGATCTATGGGCCGGTGCGGCCGATCCTCGAGAACGGATTTTCCGATCATTTCGTCGTGCACAAGGCCGAGACGCACGGCGACCTCGAGCGGCTGACGCCGGCGATCCGCGAGAAGATCCGCGGCGTCGCCGTGACCTATCACACCGTGCGGGCCGACAGGGGAGCACTGGCGCAGCTGCCCAAGATCGAGATGGTGGCGAGCTTCGGCGTCGGCTACGAC
This sequence comes from Bradyrhizobium dasycarpum, assembly GCF_042019905.1. Lineage (NCBI taxonomy): Bacteria > Pseudomonadati > Pseudomonadota > Alphaproteobacteria > Hyphomicrobiales > Nitrobacteraceae > Bradyrhizobium > Bradyrhizobium dasycarpum. The sequence goes on along the minus strand of NZ_CP169574.1, from coordinate 4,192,405 downwards.
CACGTCGATGCCAAATACGCCGCCGAGCACAACATCATCGTCACCAACACGCCCGACGTGCTGACCGAGGAGGTCGCCGACGTCGCGATGGGCCTTCTGATCGCCACCTTGCGCGAGTTCATCAAGGCCGACCGCTACGTTCGTTCCGGGCTGTGGCAGACGCAGAACTATCCGCTCAGCGTCGGCTCGCTGCGCGACCGCAAGGTCGGCATCGTCGGCATGGGCCGGATCGGCCAGGCCATCGCGCGCCGGCTCGATGCCTCGCTGGTGCCGGTGGTCTATCACTCGCGCAACCCGTCCAAGGACGTCTCCTACAAGCACTATCCCGACCTGATCGAGATGGCGAAGGCGGTGGACACGCTGATGGTGATCGTGCCCGGCGGCGCCTCGACCAACAAGATGATCAATGCCGAGGTGCTCAAGGCGCTCGGCCCGCGCGGCGTTCTGATCAACGTCGCGCGCGGCTCCGTGGTCGACGAGCCGGCGCTGGTGCAGGCGCTGAAGTCGGGCACCATCCTCGCCGCAGGGCTCGACGTGTTCGCGGCCGAGCCGAACGTGCCGGATGAGCTCAAGGCCATGCAGAACGTCGTGCTGCTGCCGCATATCGGCTCGGCCTCGGTGGTGACGCGCAATGCGATGGACCAGCTCGTGGTCGACAACCTCAAATCCTGGTTCTCAGGCAAGGCGCCGCTGACGCCGGTGGCCGAGACGCCGTTCAGGGGACGCTGATGCGTAGTCTTCGGGCCGTTGCATTCGCCGCCGCGGCCTGCCTGGCCGCGATCGGCGCTGCCCATGCGCAGGATGCGGCGAGCCTGAAGAAATCGATGCCCGGGCAGTGGGAGCTGTCGACCACCGAGCGCAGCAAGACCTGCGTCGTCACGATGAAGGGCGATGCCGCAGGCCAGGGCTACAAGCTGGAGCTGGAGCCGGCCTGCAAGACCGCGCTGCCTTTCACCAAGGACATCGTCGCCTGGAGCGTCAGGGGCCTCGACATCGTGCGCCTGCAGGACGCGACCGGTGAAGCCGTGATCGACTTCACCGAGGTCGAGGCCGGCATCTTCGAGGGCCTGCGCCAGGGCGAGGGCGTCTACATCCTGCAGGATCTCGCCGCGGCCCGCTCGATGGCCAAGTCGATGGACCAGATGATCGGCGACTGGGCGATGGTGCGCGGCAATGGCCAGCCGGTGTGCGGGCTGACGCTGACCAACACCGAGGCGGGCCCCGACAATTTCCAGGTCTTCCTCAAGCCGAGATGCGACGCCGCCATCGCCCAGTTCAATCCGGCGCAATGGCGGCTCGAGCGCGGCCAGATCATCCTGATGTCGAAATCGGGCGATGCCTGGCAGTTCGAGGCCGACGACAACGCGCAATGGCGGCGCGTCCCCGACACGGCAGATCCGCTGATCATGCTGCGGCAGTAGGCGGCCCGGCATTCGCCGCCGACCGCCGCCGCGCGAAGGCGGAACCCGCAGACCGGGCATCTCGTTGACGGAAGAGGTGATTTCGTTGGGAGATCCGGCATGGCCAAGCGCATCCTCGCGATCGGCATCGAGCCCGGCAATGCGGATTACAGCGCGTTTCCTCAGCTCTCGCCCGAACATGTCCGCAGCTACATCGAGGCCCAGCTGCTGCGTCTGCGCGGCCTCGGCTTCGAGGTCACGAGCTGCCTGATCGATCTCGATGCGACGGCCGAGGCCGCCGTGACCGCCGCCCTGCGTGAGGAGCGCTTCGACTGCATCGTCATCGGCGCCGGCCTGCGCGAGCCGAAGGAGCGCCTCGTGCTGTTCGAGAAGGTCCTCAACCTCGTCCACCGCCTCGCGCCCGAGGCCGCGATCTGCTTCAACACGACCCCCGCTGACACCGCCGAAGCCGTGCAGCGCTGGATCGAGCCGTGACGGGACGAACTCGGACGGGCCAAAATCCGCTGGTTTGGGAGTTCTTGCCGCATTCGAACTTTTCCTGCGCCTCGGGCGACCAAGACGGAATGGCTCAAATGCGATCGGGCTTTGACATGAAAATCGTTGCCCTGGCTTTTTCGTGCCTTCTGCTGCTCGCGATGCCCGCCAGCGCGAATGATACGCGCACCTTTGATGCGATGGTCGTGTTGGCCAATCGCGGAGATGCCGAGGCGCAATATCATGTCGGCATGATGCACAATAACGGCATCGGCACACAGCAGGATCGTAGCCAGGCATTCGAGTGGTTTCAGAAATCGGCCGCGGGCAACAACCCCCTGGGGGCCTACAAGCTCGGTTGCTATTATGACGGGCAAGGTGCCGGCATTGTTGCGACCGATGCGGATCAAGCACTGAAATACAAGCTCGTGTCCGCCAGGGCCGGCTATGCGCGCGCTCAGCACGATGTCGCCCTGATGTATGACAGGAGAGGCAACTCGGAAGAAGCGCTGAAATGGTGGAGGACGGCTGCCGATCAGGGGCTTCCCGAAGCCCTCTTCAGCCTGTCTCGCGCCTATTCGGCCGGCAAGGGAACGCCGAAAGACTTGTCCCTGTCGTACGCCTATTTCAAACTCTCGAAGGTGGCGCCGGCGAAGAACGTGAACGAGATGGCTTCCATGTTGTCCAAGCCTGAGCTCGAGAAGGCCGAGAAACTGGTTGCCGCATGGAAGCCGCAACCGACCGCCCTGACGCTTAAGGCATTCGCCGGCATCACGGCCGCGGAAGAGCACCTGAAAGCTGCCAGGAACCAGGCGTTCTGATTTGGCCTAGATTAGCCGCAGCCCGCGCAGGCTCGCATGCCCGTTCTTGCCGACGATGATGTGGTCGTGCACGGCGATGCCGAGCGGCTTGGCGATGTCGATGATCGCTTTCGTCATCTGGATGTCGGCCTGCGACGGCGAGGGATCGCCGGAGGGGTGATTGTGCACCAGGATCAGCGCGGTCGCCGAGAGCTCCAGCGCGCGCTTGATCACCTCGCGCGGATAGACCGGGGTGTGGTCGACGGTGCCGGTCTGCTGCACTTCGTCGGCGATCAGCTGGTTGCGCTTGTCGAGGAAGAGCAGGCGGAATTGCTCCTTGTCGGCGAAGGCCATGCTGGTGCGACAATAATCTATCACCTCGTTCCAGGATGACAGCGCATTGCGGCTGTTGACGCCGCCCTTGGCGACGCGATGCGCGGCGGCGGCGATCAGCTTGATCTGGTTGATCGCGGACTCGCCGATGCCGTCGACCTCGCGCAGGCGCGCCACCGGCGCGTGCACGACCTCGGCGAACGAGCCGAAGGTCTTGATCAGCGTTTTCGCCAGCGGCTTGGTGTCGCGCCGCGGCAGCGCCGGAAACAGCGCCATCTCGAGCAGCTCGTAATCGCTGAGCGCATCCGCGCCGGCATTGTAGAAGCGCTCGCGCAGCCGCTCGCGATGGCCGTGATAGTGCGGCGCCTCGGCGGATGGATTGTCTGGCTGGTCGGTCTTGCGGGGCATCGGCGCAAGGATGCCGTGCCGGGCGGTTTTTGCAACTCTGAAGTGCTGCGCGACGACGCCGCGGCGGCAAGAAAAGAGGCGCCGCGCGAACACGGCGCCTTTCGCATTCGCGGCGTGCGGGGCGATCAGGCCTTGACGGCGGCGAAGGCGTAGCCGTTGCCGTCCTTGGTCAGCGTGCCGACGTTCGGAAAGCCGAAATGATAGCCGGCGATCATGCCCTTTTCGGCGATCACGCGGTCGAAGAAGGCGCGCCGCGTGGCCTCCGCCTTCGGTCCGTCGCTGTCGAAGCCGGAGAACCAGCCGGGGTTCTTGACGAACAGCTGGTAGATGCCGGTGACGTCGCTCTGGATGAAGAGCTGCTGCCCGCCGGAGGCCACCAGGAAGGACATGTGGCCGATCGTGTGACCCGGCGTGGCGATGGCCTTGACGCCGGGCGCGAGGTCGGCGCCGTCGCCATACTGCTTGATGTTCTTCCAGGTCGGGAAGGTCGCCTGAATCCGCTTGACGTGGGGGCGGTTGGCCTCGGGCACTTTCTCCACCAGGGCCGCATCGGTCCAGAACTTGTACTCCACTTCGGGCATCATGATTTCCGCGTTCGGAAATACCTGCGCGTCGGTTTCCTTCACCCACAGGCCCGAAATGTGATCGGGATGGAAATGCGAGATCACCACCGTCGATACCGTCGCCGGATCGAGCCCGGCAGCCTTCATGTTGCTCGCAAGCTTGCCGACGCTGGCAGGGCCGTTGGCGCCGAAACCGGTGTCGAACAGAACGACCTTGCCGCCGGTACGGATGGCGGTGACCGTGAAGGGGTTGTCGATCTTGTCGGGTCCGATGCCGGCTGCGGTCAGCGCCTTCTTGACCTCGTCGAGCCCGACATTCTTGACCATGCCCTCCGTCACCGGCCGTTCGATCGAGCCTTCATGGAGGCTGAACACCTCGATGTCACCGACCTTGTATTTGAGGCTGTCGGCGGCGCGCTGTGCAGAAGCGGCACCGATGAAAGACACTGGTCCGTTGAGGCCGAAGACCAGTGCTGCCCCGGTGCTTCCGAGGACCAGATCCCGGCGTGAAATCTCGAACATTGTGGTGCTCCCTGTGAGTGAATCCTCGGACAGCGCTTTACATGGGTTGAGTGCGCCCGCGATGGTTCGACACCGCGATGCGTGGCCTATTCCATGGCGATCGTCATGCAGGGAACGGCAAGATGACGCAGTCAGGCCGCGGTCTTGAGAACGATTTGCAACAAAGAGGCGGCGCTTACGCTGCCGCCCACGGCTTCTCGCCGTGCCGCTCCGACAGGGTGAAGATCTCGACGCCGGTCGCGGTGACGCCGACGGAATGCTCGAACTGCGCCGACAGCGAGCGGTCGCGGGTGACGGCGGTCCAGCCGTCGGAGAGGATCTTCACATGCGGCTTGCCGAGATTGATCATCGGCTCGATGGTGAAGAACATGCCGGGCTTGAGCTGCACGCCTTCGCCCGGGCGGCCGATATGGATGATGTTCGGTTCGTCGTGGAACATGCGGCCGAGGCCATGGCCGCAGAAATCGCGCACCACGCTCATGCCCTGCGGCTCGACGAAGCTCTGGATGGCATGGCCGATGTCGCCGGTGGTGGCGCCGGGCTTCACCGCGGCGATGCCGCGCATCATCGCTTCATACGTCACCTCGATCAGCCGCTCCGCCTTGCGGGCGATCGGGCCGACCGCATACATCCGGCTGGAATCGCCGTACCAGCCGTCGACGATGAAGGTGACGTCGATGTTGACGATGTCGCCCTCCTTGAGCGGGCGGTCGCCGGGCATGCCGTGGCAGACCACGTGGTTGAGCGAGGTGCAGGTCGAATAGCGATAGCCGCGATACATCAAGGTCGCCGGATAGGCGCCGTGGCTGAAGGCGAACTCGCGGACGAACTGGTCGATGCGCTCGGTCGGCACGCCGGGCCCGACGATGTCGGTGAGCTCGTCCAGGCACTTCGCCACCAGCGCGCCCGCCTTGCGCATGCCGGCAAAGGCGGCCGGCCCGTGCAGCTTGATCTGTCCGGTCTTGCGCAGCGAGGTATCGGTGGCTTCGACGTAGCTCATGCTTGTGCGGTCTTCCCGGGCTGATCTCGATGTCGGTGGAAGGGCTTGATTTCAGGCCCTAATTTAATGATTGCGGGCTTTCATGCAAGCCGAGGCAGAGCGTTTTCGCGCGAAGTGGCTACCGGTTCGCGTGAAGAAAACGCGTCAAAACAAGGGCCCTTACCGGCCTTGCGCCCGAACGCGGCCTAATTCGGGACTTCTACGGTGGTTTCCACGGGGAGGGCGCCGCCGCGGATGCGGATTTCGCGGACCGGATAGGGAACCCGGATGCCCTCGCGCTTGAACGCGTCCCATAGCGCCAGCATCACGTCGCTCTTGACGGTGTCCATGCCGTCGGGGTCCGCGAGCCAGAGGGTGAGGGAGAACTTCATGCCGGCCTCCGCGAACTCGGTCAGAATGCAGTTCGGCGGCTTGCCCTTCTGCGCGCGGGGATGAGCGGCGGCGATCTCGGCGGCGAGCTTGCAGACGAGCCGCGGGTCGGCGTCGTAATTGGTGCCGAAGGCGATCTTCACCAGCGTGTTCTTGTCGGTATAGGTCCAGTTGACGACCTTCTGCGTCACCAGATCCTCGTTCGGCACCAGGAACTCGCGGCCGTCGCCGGCGGCGACGGAAATATAGCGCGTTTTCATCGCGCTGATGCGGCCGGTATTGTCGCCGATGGTGACGAGGTCGCCGGGCTTCACCGACTTGTCGGCGAGCAGGATGATGCCCGAGATGAAATTGGCGACGATCTTCTGCAGGCCGATACCGATGCCGACGCCGACCGCGCCGGAGAACACCGCGAGCGCGGACAGGTCGATGCCGACCGCGCCGAGCGCGATGACGATGGCGACGGCCAGAAGCCCGATGCGGATGATCTTGACCAGCAGCACCTGCACCGACGGCGTCAGGTCGGTGGTCGCGTTGATCCGGCTCTCGGCGAAATTGCTGGCGATGTTGGTGGCCCAGAGCGCGATGAGGAGGAGCGCGCCCGCCTTGATTGCCAGCAGCGGGGTCAGCCTGAGGCCGCCGAGCACGATCGCGTAGGCATCGAGCAGGTCGACGGTCGTATCGAACTGCCCGAGGATGGACAGCGCGGCGACGAACCAGGCCGTGATCGACACCAGCTTGACGATGAAGGCATTGCGCAACACCGAGGTCAGGAGCCGGATCGCGAGCCAGGCCAGCCCGAGCTTGGCGGCGACCATCAGCAGATAGGAGCGGCTCGGCCAGGTCGCGTGGTACATCACGAGGCGCGAGATGATCACGAGCAAGGTGAACACCGCCGTCGAGGCGCTGGAGACCATCACCCGGGCGAAGTGCCGGAGCGGCAGCGGCCAGCGCATCGTCAGCGCGGTCATGTCGACCCGGTTGCGGATGCCGGCCTCCGCCGCATAGGCGATGCCGGCGGCGGCCAGAATGAGCCCGAATTGCAGGTAGAACCAGGGCGAGGAGACCTCCGCCCCGACGCTGCGCGCGGTGGTCTGCACGAACTCCATGAAGTCCTTGAGGTCCATGTCCATCGGTCTCGTCGGCAAGCGGGGAGGATTTGATTCGAGGGAGCCGCAGAATCCCACAAAGGGCGCGGCCGGGCCACCGATACACCGGCATGTGATGGACGTTAAGGCCGTAAAAACGGGCAGATTGCCGCGAGACGCGAAAATGGGTTGGCGCGTGAGTCTGCCGACGATAAGGATGCCATTCCAGCTGTTTTAACCCGGAAGGTGGATGGCCTCTCTCGACTCCGTCAGCCTCGCGATATTGCTCGGCGCCGTCCTCGTCATGGCCGGTATCCTGTCGAGCCTGCTTGCGCTCCGCTTCGGCGCGCCCCTGCTGCTGGTCTTCCTTGCGGTCGGCATGCTCGCCGGCGATTCCGGTCCAGGCCAGCTCCAGTTCGACGACGTCCGCACCACCTATCTGGTCGGCTCGGTCGCGCTGGCCCTGATCCTGTTCGATGGCGGCCTCAGGACGCGCTTTGCCAGCATCCGCACCGTGCTCGCGCCGTCCGTGGTGCTCGCGACCGTCGGCGTGCTGCTGACCGCGCTGATCACGGCGCCGTTCGCCAGATCGCGCTCGATCTCAACTGGACGGAATCGCTGCTGGTCGGCGCCGTGGTGGCCTCGACCGATGCGGCCGCGGTGTTCCTGCTGGTGCACACCCAGGGCCTGCGCCTGCGCCCGCGCGTCGGCGCGACGCTGGAGGCCGAATCCGGCACCAACGACCCCTTCGCGATCTTCCTCACCTTGATGCTGGTCGAGTACATCTCGGTCGGCCTCGAGCTCGCCCGGCCACGTGCTGATGGAGTTCATGCGGGAGGCGGTGCTGGGCGCCATCGTCGGCTTCATCGGCGGACGCCTCGTCGTCATCGCGCTGAACCAGGTGGCGCTGCCGCAGGGCCTGCATGCGCCCTTCGTGACCACGGGCGCGCTGGTGATCTTCGGCGGCGCGCAGATGATGCATGCTTCCGGCTTCCTCGCGGTCTATCTCGCCGGCATCATCATCGGCAACCGGCCGACGCGCGCGCACAACCAGGTCGTGGCCTTCCTCGATGCTGCGACCTGGCTGGCGCAGATCGTGATGTTCGTGCTGCTCGGCCTGCTGGTCTCGCCGAGCCGGCTAGGGGCCAGCATCGTGCCGGCGGTCGCCGTCGCGTTCATGCTGATGCTGGTGGCGCGGCCGATCGCGGTGTTCGTGTGCCTTGCGCCATTCCGCTTCAACTGGCGCGAGAAGATCTTCATCGCCTGGACCGGCCTGCGCGGCGCGGTCGCGATCTTCCTGGCCTCGATCCCGATGCTGGTCGGCCTGTCCAAGGCCTATCTCTACTTCGACGTCGCCTTCGTCGTCGTCATCATCTCGCTCTTGCTGCAGGGCTGGACCCTTGCACCGGCCGCGCGCAAGCTCCACGTGGCGCTGCCGCGCGCCGAGCGCGGCCCGCGCCGTGTCGAATTGGATCTGCCCGGCCAGCTCGAGCAGCAGCTGGTCGGCTATCCGGTGCGGCCCAAGAGCCTGTATTTCCGCCGCGGCCTGATCCCGTCCTGGTCCAAGCCGACGCTGGTGATCCGCAACGAGAACATCCTGACGCCGCTGGAGGCCGATCCGATCGCGCCCGGCGACTACATCTATCTGCTGGCCCCGCCGGAAAAGGCCGAATCGCTGGACCGCTTCTTCGTCGACATGCAGCCGAGCTCGGCGCCGGATCCGCATCTGCTCGGCGACTTCATGGTCTCCGGCGAGCACACGCTCGCCGAGCTGGCGGAGATCTACGGCGTCCGGATCGGCGCGGACGAGGGCGAACTGACCCTCGCGGATTATTTCGACGTCCATCTCGACCACGCGCCGAAGGAGGGTGCCGAGCTCGCCCTGGACGAGATCGTGCTGGTCGCGCGCAGGATCTCCGGCGGCCGCGTCAGCGTCGTCGGCCTGCGCCTGCCGGAAGAAGACGAGACGCCCCCGTCGCTGACCCGCGCGCAGGCGCTGCGGAAGAAGCTTTCGGATATGTGGACCTCGGTGGCGGGGGTGTAACGCAGCCGTAGGGTGGGGCAAAGGCGCGTAGCGCCGCGCCCACCATTTGACTATGATTGAGAGAGTCGGTGGGCAGGCTTCGCTTTGCCCACCCTACGACGGCTACGCTCGCAATGACTCGTGTCCCGGACGCGCTGCAACGCGCAAGCGTTGCTGCGCAGAGCCGGGACCCATGGCGCGGTGTAGGCCCTGGGTCTGCGACGCATCACTGCGTGCTGCGTCGCGTCCGGGCCCCTCACGTCAGCACCTTCACGCCGCCGAAACTCGTCACCCGTCCCTGCTTCAGCATCACGATCTGGGTGGCGAGCTGGCGCAGCTCGGCGGCGTCGTGGCTGACATAGACCATCGGCACGTTGGCTTCGTCGCGCAGCCGCACCAGGTAGGGCAGGATCTCGAGCTTGCGGCCCTCGTCGAGCGCGCCGAGCGGTTCGTCGAGCAGCAAGAGGCGCGGCCGTGACAGCAGCGCGCGTCCGAGGGCGACGCGCTGGCGCTCGCCGCCGGAGAGTTTTCCGGGACGACGATCGAGCAGGGCGCCGATATCGAGCAGGTCGATGATGCGCCTGTGCTGGGCAGGATCGGGCGCAAGGCCGTTCATGCGGCGGCCGTAGTCGAGATTCTGCGCGACGTCGAGATGCGGAAACAGCCGCGCGTCCTGAAACACGTAGCCGATGCGGCGGCGATACGTCGGCACGTGGATGCCGGCCGCGATGTCGTCCACGGTCTCGCCGTCGATCACGATGGTGCCGCGGTCGGGCCGCAACAATCCTGCGATCATGTTGACCAGCGAGGTCTTGCCGGCGCCCGACGCGCCGAACAGGCCGATGACGCGGCCTTCGCTGGTGAAGGATGCCTGAAGCGAGAAATCGCCGAGCTTCTTCTCGACATCGACGCGCAGCATGGTCAATTCCCGTGCAGCCGCGCGGTGGCGCGGCGGGCAAACCATTCGGCCGATATCAGCGCGCCCAGCGCCAGCGCGATCGAGACGATCACGAGCCGGCCGGCCGCGGCGTCGCCGTCCGGCGTCTGGATCAGCGAATAGATCGCCGAGGAGATCGTCTGGGTCTCGCCGGGAATGTTGGAGACGAAGGTGATGGTCGCGCCGAATTCGCCGATCGCCTTGGCAAAGCCCAGCACCATGCCGGCGAGCACGCCGGGCAGCGCCAACGGCAGCGTCACCGTGAAGAACACTTTCCATGGGGCGGCGCCGAGCGTCTCGGCGGCCTGCTCCAGCCGGCGGTCGATCGCCTCGATCGACAGTCGCATTGGGCGCACCAGCAGCGGAAACGCCATCACGCCGCAGGCGAGCGCCGCGCCGGTCCAGCGGAACGAGAACACGATACCGAGATGGTCGGCGAGGAAGCCGCCGACGAGGCCGCGCCGGCCGAACGTGAGGAGCAGCAGATATCCGGTGACGACAGGCGGCAGCACCAGCGGCAGATGCACCACGGCGTCGAGCACCGACTTGCCCCAGAAATCACGCCGCGCCAGCAGCCATGCCAGCGCGATGCCGAACGGCGTCGCGACCAGCGTGGCGATGACCGCGACCCTGAGCGAGAGCAGGATCGCGGTCCATTCGGCGGGAGAGATCTCGATCATCAAATGCTGAATATCAGATTGTCGGGCTGATCAGGAACTTGAAGCCGTGCTTTTCCAGAATGGACTTGGCCACCGAGGTGCGCAGGAAGGCGAGATAGTCGCTGGTCCCGGCCTTCGCGATCGTGGTCGCGGCAACCGGATAGATGATCGCGGGGTGCGAGTCCGCCGGGAAGGTGCCGACGATCTTGACGCCGGGCTCGACCTTGGCGTCGGTGGCATAGACGATGCCGAGATTGGCCTCGCCGCGCGCCACCAGCGTCAGCGCGGCGCGCACGCTCTCGGCCATCGCGAATTTCGCTTCGGCTGCCTGCCAGGCGCCGAGCTTCTCAAGCGCCGCCTTGGCATATTTGCCTGCGGGCACCGACTTGACGTCGCCGGTCGCGATCCTGCCGTCGCCGGCGAGCTTGGCGAGGTCGAAGCCCCGGGCAATCGCGACGTTGTCGATCCTGGAATCCTTCGGCGCGATCAGCACGAGGCTGTTGCCGAGCAGATTGACTCTGGAAGGCTCATTGATGGTCTTCCTGGCGATCGCGTAGTCCATCCAGTCGGTGTCGGCGGAGACGAACACGTCCGCCGGCGCGCCCTGCTCGATCTGCCGGGCGAGCACCGAGCTCGCGGCATAGCTGACCGAGAACTTGACGCCGGTCCTGGCGGTGTAGGCGGCATCGACCTCGTCGAGCGCGTTCTTCATCGAGGCGGCGGCGAACACCGTGATGGTCTTGTCCTCGGCCGCGGCCGGCGAGAGGGGGCGGCGGCAAGGATCATGAAGGAAAGTATCACGAAGCCGGTGAGAAGTCCGGACAGACGAAACATGGATGCGCTCCGTGCGAGCTCGCGCGCGCAGGCGGCGCACGCAAATCTGGCGTTGGGTGGGTCAGATGCGACGGGCGGACGCGCCGTTCCACGGCTCCACGGTGGCTTACGGCCAGCGTGGGATATCGCAGCAGCGAAGATAGCAGGCCAGGTCGGAAGGTCAAACCCGGTGCGTCATCCCGGGGCGCGCACCCCAATCACCACTGTCGTCCCGGACAAGCGCAGCTTTGGAGAACGCGCAGCGTTGTCCAGAGCGGAGCGCCGATCCGGACCCATACTTCGAGAACATGCCTGTGGAGCGACGCCGGCAATTCCGAGTCTTCGCCAAACCACTCCCTGGGGCAATGGGTCCGGGATCTCCGCGCGCTTAGGGCGCGCTTGTCCGGGACGACACCGAGAGCGTGGCGACCAGCATACTCTTACGGCTTCGCATCGCCTGCGTTCAGCACCGCCTTGCAGGCCGCCGGCATCTGCGCCAGCGTCATCGGCGGCTTCGGTTTTGGCGGCTCCGGCGGCGGCTTGGGGTGCAGCACCGCGTCGGAGAACCAATAGGCGAGATCGGCGGGCTTGCAGCCTTCCTCCTCGGCCTGCGACGGCTGGCCCTCGCACTCCTCGGCACCCGCCGGGCAGCGCATGCGGATGTGGAAATGGTAGTCGTGGCCCCACCAGGGGCGGATCTTCGACAGCCACGCGCGGTCGCCCTTGGCCTCGCGGCACAGCGCCTTCTTGATCGCGGCGTTGACGAAGATGCGCTGCACCGCCGGCTCCCGCGCCGCATCGCGCAGCACCAGCACATGGCCCGGCGTGAACACACGGGTGTCGACGTCGAGCCGGTCCTGACGCACCATCATCACCGCCGACATGTCTTCGCGCTCCTCGCGGGAGAGGCGGCGGTCCGGCATCGGCGTCAGCCAGATGTCGGCGTCGAGACCGATCTGGTGGCTGGCATGGCCCGACAGCGCCGGGCCGCCGCGCGGCTGCGCGATATCGCCGACCAGGATGCCCGGCCATCGCGCGTCCTTGTGCGCCTTGGCGGCGAGCCGCTTGATCAGCGCGATCATCTCGGGGTGGCCATAGCTGCGGTTGCGCGACAGCCGCATCACCTGCCAGTGATCGCCGTTGAGCGGCATCTGCTGTGCGCCGCCGATGCAGCCCTTGGTGTAGGAGCCGATGACATGGGCCGGGCCTTTGGACGGCAGCAGCTTGCGCGCGAACAGCTCCTTGGCGGCCAGATCAGGGTCGTTCGGATTGGCGAGCGGCGGCAGCGGCTTCGGATTCACGCTGCCCTTGTCCTGGGCCAGCGCGGTGCCGGCGGCCAGGGGAACGAACCAGAGCAGGAGGAGGATGATGCCGCGGCGACTCATGCAGACGTCCTTATAGCCCAATGCCGCATCAGGGGTAAGAATGAGGCTGGAGCCGGCGGCCGGCTCGGCGCTGCTCGTTAAATCGTGTCTCAGGCCGCGTTTCTTAAGGCGGCAATAACCGTATCCTGCATTGACCAAAATTCGTGCGCGGCGCGAGGAAAATCCGCGGATCGCATGCAATCGTGCGTGATTTCGGAACTGAAACAAGCGCGCGCGCAATTTTGCATCAGGCCGACCAACGATTGCGGCTTCGGACAGGGTTTGATGGCGCCTGCCGCCATGGCCACGCCGCGCAAACAGGCAGCAAGGTCCGCCTGGCGCCGACCGCGGCCGGGCGAGATTACTTTTTTTTCAGACACTTGCCCCAAGACTTTTTCATTCAGGACTTGCGCGGGCGGGCGCGACGGGAACGAGTGAAGTTGGGTTTGAAGTCTCGAAAAGCAAAAAAGCGAAGGCAAGGCGTGCCTGCCCGGGCCGGCCGATCGCCGCGCAAGCCGCGCTTCGCGTGCGCACCGCGACCGCTGTCCGAACACGACGAGGTCTTGCGCAGTCGCGCCGAGGCGGAAGCCGCGATCGCGGACGCGCGCAAATCCCATGAGCGGCTGCGCCAGGCCATCGACATCCTGCCGCAGGGCATCGTGTTCCTCGATGCCGAAGGCCGCTACGTCCTCTGGAACAAGAAATACGCCGAGATCTACAGCAAGACCGCCGATCTGTTCGAGGAAGGCGCGCGCCTCGAAGACACGCTGCGCATCGGCGTCGCCCGCGGCGACTATCCCGAGGCCATCGGCAATGAAGAAGCCTGGATCGCCGAGCGCCTGCAAAAGCTCTATCAGCCCGGCGCGCGCCACGAGCAGAAGCTGTCGGACGGCCGCGTCGTCCTGATCGACGAGCGCTTGACCGATGACGGCGGCGTGGTCGGCCTGCGCGTCGACATCACCGAGCTGAAGCAGCGCGAAGCCTCGTTCCGCCTGCTGTTCGACGGCAATCCCGTCCCGATGATCGTCTGCGCGCTGGACGACGAGCGCATCCTCGGCGTCAACGATGCCGCGGTCGCGCATTACGGCTACAGCCGCGCCGAGTTCGAGCGGCTGAAGATCCGCTCCCTGCAGGCCTTCGACAGCGAGCCGCCCTGGACTGCCGATCGTTCCAGCGAGGAGCTGGCCGGCCGCACCTGGAAGCACGTCAAGGCCGACGGCGCGCTGATCGACCTTGCGATCTATTTCCGCGAATTGACCTATGCCGACCGGCCCGCGGTGCTGCTGGCGCTGATGGACATCACCGAACGCAAGCGCGCCGAGGCGCGGCTCGCCTTCATGGCCCAGCATGACGCCCTGACCGGCCTGCCCAACCGCGCCCTGCTGCGCCAGCAGACCGACGAGATGCTGCTGCACACGCGGCGCAGCCCCGAGAAGGTCGCGCTGCTGATGCTGGGGCTCGACAATTTCAAGGCGGTCAACGACACGCTCGGACACGCGGTCGGCGACAAGCTGTTGCGCGGCGTCGCCAAGCGGCTGCGCTCGACGCTTCGCGAGGAAGACGCGCTGGCGCGGCTCAACTCGGACGAGTTCGCGATTGTGCAGAGCGGCCTGATGCGGCCCGAGGACGCGGTGGGACTGGCAAAGCGCCTGCTCGAGGCCATCGCCGATCCCTATCTGCTCGACGGTCATTCCGTGGTGATCGGCGCCTCGATCGGCATCGCGATGGCGCCGGGCGACGGCGACGATTCCTGGAGAAGCTGCTCAAGGGCGCCGACATGGCGCTGTCGCGCGCCAAGCAGGATGCGCGGGGCAGCTTCGCCTTCTTCGAGGCCGCGCTGGATGCGAAAGCGCAGAGCCGCCGCAAGATCGAGGTCGAGTTGCGCGACGCGATCCAGAGCGACGTGCTGCGTCCGCACTATCAGCCGCTGATCGACCTCCAGAGCGGCCGCATCACCGGCTTCGAAGCGCTGGTGCGCTGGCCGCACGCCGAGCGCGGCATGGTCTCGCCGGCCGAGTTCATTCCGGTCGCCGAGGACACTGGCCTGATCAATCCGCTCGGCGGGCTGATGCTGCGCCGGGCCTGCCTGGATGCCGCGGCCTGGCCGGATGACGTCCGCGTCGCCGTCAACCTCTCGCCGCTTCAGTTCCGCAGCGGCAATCTGCTCTCGATGGTGACGGACGCGCTGAAGATTTCCGGCCTGCCGCCGCGGCGGCTCGAGCTCGAGATCACCGAGACGCTGCTCCTGGAGAAGAGCGCGCAGGTGCTGGCGACGCTGCATGCCTTGCGCGCTCTGGGGGTGCGGATCTCGATGGACGATTTCGGCACCGGCTATTCCAGCCTCAGCTACCTGCGCAGCTTCCCCTTCGACAAGATCAAGATCGATCAGTCCTTCGTTCGCGATCTCGGCGCCAACCGCGAGGCGCAGGCCATCATCCGCTCCATCGTCAGCCTCGGCAAAGGCCTGGGCGTCACCATCACCGCCGAAGGCGTCGAGACCGAAGCCGAGCTGAGCTGCCTGCGCGCGGAAGGCTGCCACGAAGGCCAGGGCTTTCTGTTCAGCAAGGCCCGGCCCAATATCGAGATCGTCAGCCTGCTCGCCGCACAGCGCGGCATCGACGGCGACGAGGATGCGCTGGTGGCGTGAGCGCGCCACTCACCTCTCTCCCTGCTTGAATTGCGGGAGGTCGCATTTGGGTGAGTGCCGCGCCAGCCATGCGATATACTGTCTCGAAGGCCTTCGCCGACTAATGGATGATACAGGTCGCACCCTGGTGAATGAAATCGATCTTCAAACACGATCGATGTGTGCTGTCCCGGATGCTATGGTCGAAAACCAAGGCGCTTGATAACGTCGATCGTGACGACGTCCAGCATCTAGCAGTATTTGTTCAACTGCGCTGCGCTCCCAAGGATCGCTTCCAATTGCTTCTGCGTATGGCAAGACAATCTCAGCAATAAAGTTTTCTGTAGCGACTTCACCAGGCGAAGGTACGGGTTCCATTTTGCCCTTTACGTACATTTCCAGGAGACGAAGTGCTGCTGGCTTGTTGAGCTGATCTGTTGTCACTCCAACAATATGCAACAATATCATGCTTAGGATAAAATCTCTACGATGATCCTTAGGGTCATTAGCCATGCTTATCAGCGTTTGATGATCAGAGATCGGCGTGGCTCGTGCTAAGTGCCGGCACACGAAAGAGAGTGGTCCGTCAGTTAGCCATTCGTCCTCCCTAAATTCCGAATGGATGATAGCAATCCAGTCCAGGGCGCGCTCTATTTTCAACTCAATCTTTTCGTGGATGCCACCCAAGAATAAGTCATTCAGGATTTTTAAGACCCTTCGAACGTTTTTGCCCAAAGCTGCCAAAACCAGCGGCTCCTCCAGTTCGAATTCATAGTCTGTCGCTAGAGAGCAAAAATTTAACTCCGCCTCGGAAGCAAAATCAGGCTTCTTGAGGACGTCGACCACGATAGATTTTGCGCCCGCACTCTTTGGACTTGATGCAAGCGCAAGCAGTATACGACGCAGAGCCGTGTTGCGTTCACCTTTTGCAGTTTCTTTGAGCCCGAGCCTCCAGTCGGCATCTCGCTCCGCCAGGCTCCTAAGCAATTCCATCTCCCAGCGGGAAGGAGCATTTTCTCTAATTGGCGCGACGAGCATCTTGTTGCGTCGAACTGTGAAGCGAGGAGACCACCACCGCCATGTGCCCTTGCCGTATCTCAGTCCCAGATACAGTGAGAAGACGGCTTGCGGAACGCCTCTATCGAATTGCTCTGTAAGATACTTTTGTACAGTAAGGTCGTTGTTGATCTCGCGAAGACCGCTACAGATTATGCCTCTAATATGTGTCGACTTCTTTCGGGACCATGCCAGTAGCGCGTCTCGTTGCGGCTTTGGAATGTTACCTATTAGCCCACTGTAGTCGAATTGAACTCGATCAGGGTCCGATTTAGCGCGGTCGCTCATTTGGCTCGCTTCCGCGTCGCTCGTTTCGAGAGCAGTGAGAAGGTGCGAAAGCAATTTATCATTGTCGATCCGCTCGCCGAGGGCCGGGCTGAACCAGTTGAGAAAGTTGAAGCCCTTTCTATTTTTGCGTAGTCGGTCAATCCACGTGCAGATGTCTTCGCCGGTTTGGAAGGGCAGCAGCATCGCAGCAGCCCATCCGCCCAACTCATCGTCACGATCGGTCAATGACTTAAGTTTAGGGACGATGCTGTCCGGGATGGTCCAATTCTCCATTGCATAGACAAGCTCTCGCTGCCGCTCGTCAGAGAGTGGATAACTTATCAGGAGGTCGACAAAGGTGCTCCAAAGGTTGTCTTTTCCGATTTCCGCAGCATGAGCGATCGCTGCTGCTAGTTCCGCATCCATGATATAAACGTCGCGCAATAGTTGCTCTGCTTCAGGATCGTTTAGCAGGGCGGCGGCCCAAGCTATTGCATTGTCCCATCTTCTGACGGCAAGGACATTTTCTAGTGAGGCGTCGTTGCTGCGCCAAGAGTTAGCAAGATAATTCGCCGCAAGGAATTCGGTAATCGAACGATGTGCGAATCGCACGTGTTCGTCGATCTCAGAAACAAATATGCCGACGCTGACTAGACGATCGAGAAATCGCCGTCCGTCTTTGGATATCGATGTGTGTTGATCTTTGTTGGTCCCCAATTTGAACGCAACGTGCTCGATAGGAATCGTGTCAAATCCAGACGCCAACACGTCAGCTGCAAGTTTCGAAAGGCGTTTGAGAGTATCATCCGGACTAGTAGGAGCTGCCGCTTCGAGTGAGCGAGTGAGAAATCTCGAAAACAGCGCCGGAGCCGAAGCAATATCTCGATGGTATCCAAGCAAACGTCTTCCAAGCGTCAGAACGAATGGGGTCTTTAGAGCGTTGAACAGATCAGGTGAAACATCTTCCTTGCATCGGCCCATTTCTTCTAAATTAGACCGGACGAATTGATCGTCTAGACTATGAATCAGAAATACGGGCAAGCTAGGATCTGGCGCTAGATCGGCCCGGCGTGTCCCAAATTGAATCAGGGCACCATCGAGGCTGGCCATAAGCTTTTCGAGTTCTGAGCGCCACTGTCCGGAGTCTAAATATTCCGAGGGCATCTCGTCTAGCGAGTCGACGATGAGAATGATGGTGTGCGATTGAGAAAGCGTAGCGAGATCAAGTGATCTGGGAACGGTGGCGGCCACAAGAGAGTCAAAATGCCCTCTGTAGAGGCGGGCGTCCAACAGGATCGGAATATCGGGAGCGTCGCCTTGCTTATCATCGGACAAACACCAATCGAGCAGCTTGCGTCCAGCCCGCGCGATACGCTCGCCCAGAGCAAATGATTTTCCAGAGCCCGCCGGTCCCTGAAGAATAAAAGATGCAGGTAACTCTTCTAAGAGACTTGCTAGGCTAGCTCCGTGGAAACGCTGTATCCACTCCGGAAAGCGACCACGATTGTGCCAGCTTCCGAACAGGACCTTCAGTGGAAAGGTGGCTCCGGAGGTGGGCTGGATTAGACGCGCTGCATAACGGATCAGTTCGCGCTCTTGGTCCGAGGATTTTGTTGGGAAGTTGGAGGCAAGCTTTCGGTTCAATTGGGGACGAAGCTTTCGAAGCAGGCTTATCAGCTCTTGATGAGACGCTCCATTCGAAGTGGTGGGGTAGCCGACAACTCTCAGCCGATACTGGCGCCAGTAGTACTCCATTAGTTCGTTGCTCGCGTCCGCAACGATGGCCCACAACTCTCCCGCGTTCCCGTTGTAACGTTCTTTTAGGGAACGAAGGAGGATCAGCATATCCGGATCGCGTAGCCCGTATCCGATAAACAGCACAGGCCTGCTGACGAATAGAGTATCGAGGGTCGCCCTTACGAGGTTTGCAGATCCAAACAGTATGCGATCATATTGTGTTGAAGATAGAACAAGGCTTTCAGCCTCTGACAAGTCTCCGTGTGGCTTAAAGATGAAATGGTTTGCACTGGCCTTCTGAATGTCGGCTAGATCGGCAACTTGCCGGTTGGTTACTGTACGGAACTCACCAAGGCGATTTTGCAGGCCGAGTTGCTGCTCAATCAGCGAGTCAAAATTGGTGGTTACGAATCGTTCTGGGCCAAGGTTCGTGATGAGTTCGTGAATTTCGTGAGGGCGCGCCTTAGCAAAGCCAAGGTCTTCTCGCAGCGTCGATGCGATCTCCAAAGGAGTTATCTGATCTGCGAGCTTGTCAGCCGAATCCAATAGGTCGCCTCGAGGCTAAGGCGTCTTGGGCAAGTAGTGCGCTCCGGCCACGGCGTTCACATGCAGCGATCAAGCCGGAGAGCAGCGAATTCCAACTCGGTAAGCCTGACCAAACGGAGATGCCTGATCCGACGAACAATACCGTGTCAGGATGAGTAAGGACGTTAACAAGGGATCGCTCGATTTGATCTGAAGTCATGGCAGGTTAATAGGCTCTCAAAGTATGAAACTTCTGCTGGATCGAACCAAAATGTAGCACACGCTCTAGTCATTGTGAGCCAAGTCGAATACGCGGGCGCGTGCTTCCGGTGTCAGGCCGCGGCGCGGCCGAGGGCGAGCGATGGCCTGCGCCTGGTCGGGAAGCTCAGCGCCACCGCGACGGCGGCGAGCCCGATCGCGAAGGAGCCGGCGTGCAGCCAGGTGTAGCGCTGGAAATTGTCGAACACGAGTCCGCCGGCCCAGGGTCCGAGCGCCATGCCGAGGCTGGCGAAAGCCGACACCGCACCGAACACCGTGCCCATGATACGCGCGCCGAAGAACTCGCGGACCAGCACGGCATAGAGCGGCATCACCCCGCCATAGGCGAGGCCGAACACGACCGACAGCGCGTAGAATTCGCCGAGCTGCGCCACCGCAAGATAGGTCGCGATGCAGATCGCCTGCACCAGGAGCCCGCCGACCAGCACGGGCTTGGCACCGATGCGATCGGCCAGCGCGCCCAGCAGCAGGCGGCCGCCGAGGCCCGAGACGCCGGCGACGCTGTAGACCGTCACCGCCGTGAGCGGAGCGATGCCGCAGACCATTGCGTACGACACCATGTGGAAGATCGGGCCGGAATGCGCCGCGCAGCAGGCGAAATGCGCCGCCGCCAGCGCAATGAATTGCGGCGTGCGCAACGCCTGCGCCGCGGTCAGCTCGACCTCCGGCGCCGCGTCTGCACGCGTGTCGACCGCGGCCGCGGGTGCCGGACGCACCAGGAAGCAGGCGGGGATCAGCAGCGCCCAGGCGGCACAGCCGATCACCAGCATGGCGGTGCGCCAGTCGTAGGCCGTGATGAGCCAGCTCGCGGCCGGTGCGATCGTCACCGGCGACACGCCCATGCCGGCCGAAACCAGCGCCACGGCGAGACTTCTGTTCTTCTCGATCCAGGCGCTCGCCAGCGCCATCATCGGTGCATAGAAGCTGCCGGCGGCAATGCCGATCAGCACGCCGAAGCAGAGCTGGAACTGCCATAAGCTCGTCGCCTGGCTCGCGGTGACGAGGCCGAGCCCCAGCAACAGGCTTCCCGCGAGCACCACGATGCGCGTGCCGAACCGGTCCGACAGCGCGCCCCACAGGAACGCGGCAAATCCCATGAAGAGGAAATCCAGCGTCGCCGCCGCCGATACCCCGGCGCGCGACCAGCCCATGGCGTCCGAGATCGGCTGCAGGAACACCGCCAGCGACAGCATCGTGCCGAACCCGACACACGTCATCAGCGCGCCTGCGGCGACAACGACCCAGCCATAGTCGAAGCGTGACGGCTTGCTCATGCGTTTCCTCGGCGCTGTTGGTTTTGTTGGTGGTGCGCGGGAGAGATCGTGGCCCATCCGCTTCCGGAGAGCAAGGCGCGCTGGGCGCACGGCTGACACCGCCTGCGCGTCATGATAGCATTCCGCTCGCCACCGGCCTGCTTTGTTGTTCTCACTAACGCATCCGCAAGAACGCGTGAGGAGGCAAGTCCAATGACATGGGAAGCGCTCTGCAGGCCGCGCAATTGCCGTGGGCTTGTCTTGTCAGCCATGCTCGCCGCCGCGGTCGCGGCATCCCCAGCCTGCGCAGACGACGGCCGCAGCTCCGCCCGCGAGCCGGGGCCGGTGTTTTCGGATAGCGGCCCGGATGCCGAGCTCTACGGCGCGGCCGAGGGCTATCCGGTCGGCACACGCGGGGGCGCCCCCAGCTTGACAAGCTGGTCGGGGCCTACAGCCATTTCGACGAGCTGTACCGCTCGCGCCCGGTTCGCCGTGCGGCGGTGGCCTGGCCATTCAAGCGCGCGCCGGAGCCGTCGATTGCCTATAGTTTCGATAATCAGCGGCTGAGCATCGCGGACTACCTCAAGCGCAACCCGGTGACGGGACTCCTGATCGCCCGCGACGACACCATCCTGTTCGAGCACTATCAATATGCACGGACCGACCGCCACCGCTTTGTCTCGCAGTCCATGGCCAAGACGCTGGTGGCCATGCTGGTCGGGATCGCGGTCTCGGAGGGGCGGATCAAGTCGATCGACGACCTCGCCTCGACCTACGTTCCCGGCCTTGCAGGAACGGAATATGGAAACACATCCATCCGTGCCCTGCTGAACATGTCTTCAGGCGTCGCGTTCTCGGAAGTCTATGACGGCAAGGACGACATTGCCCGGCTCGGGCGGGCGCTGTTCGTCGGCGAGCCGAAGGACCCCGTCGCCGTTGTCGCGCAATTCAATACCCGAACCGCACCGCCGGGGACCAGATGGCACTATGCCAGCGTTGAAACGGAAATCCTCGGCCTGGTCCTGCGCGCCGCCACGGGCACGCCGGTTGCCGACTATCTTCACGACCGCATCTGGGACCCCATCGGCACCGAAGCGGATGCCTCGTGGGCGATCGACGGCAGCGGGCAAGAGGTCGCCTTTTGCTGCTTCAACTCCACCTTGCGCGACTATGCGCGCCTTGCCCGCTTGCTCGCCCATGACGGTGCCTGGGAAGGCCGTCAATTGATCCCCCGGCAATGGCTGCTCGATGCAACGACCGTCAGGCCAGAGGATGGCCATCTCGCGCCGCGGGTCGCGACGCCCTATTTCGGCTACGGCTATCAGGTGTGGCTCCTCCCTGGCGAGCAGCGCAGGTTTGCCCTGCTCGGCATCCGCGGTCAGGTCATCCTGGTCGATCCGGCCTCCAAGCTCGTCATGGTGCACACCGCCGTTCGCCAGAAGCCGTCCGAGCCGGGAGGAATGCGGGAGCCGCTCGCGCTGTGGTCCGCCGTGCTGCAACAGCTCGGGCAATGATGGGCTGAGGGCGTCTCGGCTCGCAGATTTTAGCGGCGGCCCTGTCGGCGCCGGCGAGGTTCGATCGTCCTTGGTCTGCAAATCCCGAAAAGCGCTGCCGATGGCTGCGCATGCCGGACATGATGGTGCCCCGCCTGAAAGAATTGAACTGGAGCATGCCCATGAGGATCACCGTTGAGACCAGCGTAGCCGCCCCCATCGATCAGGTCTGGCAGGCCTATACGACGCCCGCCGACATCGTGAAGTGGAATGCGGCGTCCGACGACTGGCATACGACCAGGGCGGCGGTCGACCTGCGCGAAGGCGGCGCCTTCTCGTCCCGGATGGAGGCCAAGGACGGCAGCATGGGCTTCGACTTCGCCGGCACCTACACCAGGATCGTCGAGCACGAGCGGATCGAATATGCGTTCGGCGATCGGAAGGCTGAGGTCGAGTTCGTGCCGGGCGTGAAGGGCGTTGTCGTGCGTGTCGTCTTCGATGGCGAAACGACGCACTCGGAGGAGCAGCAGCGGAGCGGCTGGCAGGCGATCCTCGACAATTTCGCAAGATATGTCGAGGCGAAGCGGACGCGGTGAATGATCAGGACGCGGACGTGCTGCCGGACGCCGGCATTACGCACCCTTGCGATGCTACCAACCTGCCCCTGTTTTGCCCGACAGGGCAAACGGATTTCGCCAAACCGAAAAAGCGCAATGCCGCCAATGGGACGGCTACTGTGCATGGGGTTGTTTTCGCAGTTTTTGGTTTTGGCGAGTCCCAATGGCTCGCGCCGAGCTGATCCAGCCACGACATCCGGTCTCGCTTCTCCGCCGTCATGGCCGGGCTTGACCCGGCTATCCACGTCTTCACGGCGCCAGGAACGTGGATGCCCGGGACGAGCCCGGGCATGACGATGGTCGGTATCGGCGGCTCAGTTCGGGAGGTCGCTCAGCTGTCCACCTTCAGCGCCGCAATGAAGGCTTCCTGCGGGATGTCGACCTTGCCGAACTGCCGCATCTTCTTCTTGCCTTCCTTCTGCTTCTCCAGAAGTTTGCGCTTGCGCGTGATGTCGCCGCCGTAGCATTTCGCGGTGACGTCCTTGCGCAGCGCGCGCACCGTCTCGCGGGCGATCACCTTGCCGCCGATCGCCGCCTGGATCGGAATCTGGAACATGTGCGGCGGGATCAGCTCCTTCATCTTCTCGACCATGGCGCGGCCGCGGCCTTCGGCGCGGGTGCGATGCACCAGCATCGAGAGCGCGTCGACCGGCTCGCCGTTGACCACAATCTGCATCTTGACGAGATCGGCCGGCTTGTAATCGGTGAGATGATAGTCGAACGAGGCGTAGCCCTTGGAGACCGACTTCAGCCGGTCGTAGAAGTCGAACACCACTTCGTTGAGCGGCAGATCGTACTTCACCATGGCGCGGGAGCCGACGTAGGTCAGCTCCTTCTGCGCGCCGCGGCGGTCCTGGCACAGCTTCAGCACGCTGCCGAGATATTCGTCGGGCGTCATGATCGTCGCCTCGATCCAGGGCTCCTGGATCTCGGCGATCTTGACCACGTCGGGCATGTCGACGGGATTGTGGATCTCGAGCTCGCTGCCGTCGGTGAGCTTCATCTTGTAGATGACGCTCGGCGCGGTCGCGATCAGGTTGAGATCGAACTCGCGCGACAGCCGCTCCTGGATGATCTCGAGGTGAAGAAGCCCGAGGAAGCCGCAGCGGAAGCCGAAGCCGAGCGCGGCCGAGGTCTCCATCTCGAAGGAGAAGCTGGCATCGTTCAGCCGCAGCTTGCCCATCGCGGCGCGCAGCGTCTCGAAGTCGTCGGCGTCGACCGGGAACAGGCCGCAGAACACGACGGGGATGGCGGGCTTGAAGCCCGGCAGCATTTCGGTGACCGGCTTCCTGTCGTCGGTGATGGTGTCGCCGACGCGGGTGTCGGCGACTTCCTTGATCGCGGCGGTGATGAAGCCGATCTCGCCGGGGCCGAGCTCGTCGACCTGCTGCATCTTCGGCGTGAAGAAGCCGACGCGCTCGACGTCGTAGGCCGCGCCGGTGCCCATCATGCGCACGCGCTGGCCCTTCTTCATGACGCCGTCGACGACGCGGATCAGAACGACGACGCCGAGATAGACGTCGTACCAGCTGTCGACCAGCAGCGCCTTCAGCGTCGCGTCGCGGTCGCCCTTCGGCGGCGGCAGACGCGTGACGATCGCCTCCAGCACGTCGGGGACGCCAAGGCCGGTCTTGGCCGAGATCATCACCGCGTCGGAGGCGTCGATGCCGATGACGTCCTCGATCTGCTGCTTGACCTTCTCGGGCTCGGCAGCGGGAAGGTCGACCTTGTTCAGGACCGGGACGATCTCGTGATTGTTGTCGAGCGCCTGATAGACGTTGGCGAGCGTCTGCGCCTCGACGCCCTGGCTGGCGTCGACCACCAGCAGGGAACCTTCGCACGCCGCCAGCGACCGCGACACTTCGTAGGCGAAGTCGACATGGCCGGGCGTGTCCATCAGGTTGAAGATGTAGTCCTTGCCGTCCTTGGCGCGGTACGACAGGCGCACCGTCTGCGCCTTGATGGTGATGCCGCGCTCGCGCTCGATGTCCATGGAATCGAGCACCTGCTCCTTGCCCGCCATTTCGCGGTCGGAGAGCCCGCCGGTCATCTGGATCAGGCGGTCGGCCAGCGTCGATTTGCCATGGTCGATATGGGCGACGATGGAGAAATTGCGGATGTTGGAAATGGGGACGGTCGTCATGGGCGCGGGATACCACTCACATCCCCCTGCGGCAACCATATTGCTGTAATTTCAGGGCCTTTGTTCACGCCAAGCTGATTCCACGATCGCCCAAAACGCGCTAGCAACGGCCCATGTCGATCACGTCTCTTCCCACCCAAAGGGCGCGCGCGAAGTCCCGCCTGAGCTTTGCCCGCGTCCGGGCCTGGCTGGTTGCCTGCGCGGTTCGCCCCGAGGCGAGATTGTGGCTGGTGATCCAGCTCGCGATCCTGCATGCGGTGCTCTGGACCTTCATCCTGATCAATCTCAAGGCGGCGCAGGACGTTCACATGGACGTCGCGGAAGCCTATGGCTGGGGCCAGAAATTCCTGTGGGGCTACGGCAAGCACCCGCCGCTGTCGGGCTGGGTGGCCGGCCTCTGGTTCAGCGCGTTCCCGGCGGCGGACTGGGCGACCTATGCGCTGGCGATGGCGACCGTCGGCGTCGGCATGGTGATCTGCTGGCTGGTGGCCTTGCGCGTGGTGGATGCGCGCCGCGCCTTCCTGGTCGTGGTGATGGTGGCGCTCTACCCGATCTTCAATTTCAAGGGCTTCAAGTACAACCCGGATCTGCTGCAGCTCGTCACGCTGCCGCTGCTGGTGCTTGCTTATCTCAACGCGTTCGAGAAGCGGAGCTGGCAGTCCGGCGTCTTGCTCGGGCTCGCCGGCGCGCTGGCGCTGATGACCAAATATTGGGTGCTGACCATGATCGGCGCCATCGGGCTTGCCGCGCTGATCCATCCGGATCGGATGAGATTCCTGCTCTCGCCGGCGCCATGGGTGGCGATCGCGACGATGGCGCTGGCGATGATCCCGCATATCGTCTGGCTGGCCGAGGCGCATTTCGTGCCGCTGACCTATGCCGGCGACACCTACAGCCTCCAGGACAAGAGCCAGGTGCATCAGCTCGTCGCCGGCTACCTCCTGCATAATTTCGGTTTGCTGGCCTTGCCGGTGGCGCTCGCCGGGCTCGCGATGGCGCTAGTGCCGCCGTGGCTGACGCTCCTGGCGCGCGCGCCCGCGCGCATCGTCACGCGGGCGTGGCGGCGCGGCGCCAATTCGGGCGTCAATGTCTCGCAGGCGCTGAACGTCTGGATCATCCAGATCGTCGTCGCGTTCGGCCCGCCGCTCGGCGCGCTGGTCTTCAGCATCTACATGAAGACCGATTGGGGCATCTCGCTGTTCTTCCTGGTGCCGCTGGCGCTGGTCGCGATCCCCACCTTGCGCGTGCAAAGCGCGAGCCTGTTCAACATCGCCGCGATCTGGCTCGTGCTCAGCGTCGCGACGCTCGTCGCCTCGCCCTGGATCGCCGCGCGCGAGATGACAGCCAATGCCGGCAACACCGCGACCTATGGCGCGCGCTCGAGCTCGCGCGCGAGCTGACCCAGGCCTGGCACGCGCGCTTCGCCTCGCGCTGGGCCGTCGTTGCGGGCACGATGGAGACGATCCAGCCGATGGTGTTCTACAGCGCCGATCACCCCAGCCCGTTCACGCCGAACGAAGCCTGGGCCTCCGGGCTGACCTCGCTCGATGACGTCAAGCGATACGGCTTCATCGGCGTGGTCGATGCCAGCGACGAACGCCTGCCCAAGTTCGAGAAATGGATATCCGAGACCGCGCCGAACGCCGAGCGCCTCGTGATGACCACGCGCCGCTTCACCCACGGCAAGGCCGGCCCGTCGATGAGCTGGAATGTTTACATCGTACCGCCGGGGAAATGACCAAAGGTCATTCCGGTTCGATGCGCAGCATCGAACTATGGTGCGCAATTGCGCACCTGAGAATCTCGAGATTCCGGGTCTGGTGCTAACGCACCATCCCGGAATGACGTCAGATCCCTTCCTCGTTGAACTTGCTTTCAACGAGCTCGGTGATCGCCGCGAGCGCGGCTTCGGCATCCGTGCCGGCGGCGGCGACCGTGATGGTGGTGCCGGGTCCTGCGGCGAGCATCATCAGACCCATGATCGAGGTGCCGCCGACGGTCTCGCCGCCGCGCGTCACCCACACTTGCGCGTCGAAGCGCTCGACCGCCTGGACGAATTTTGCCGACGCGCGGGCGTGCAGGCCGCGCTTGTTGATGATCAGGAGATCCTTGGAGATCGCGCCCGCGGGCACGCCTGTCCCCGCTTGTGACGCCTCGCCGGTCATTTGCCGGCGAGCACGCGGCTGGCGATGGTGACGTACTTGCGGCCGGCTTCCTGGGCCATCGCGATCGCGTCGGGCAGCGGACGCTCCTCGCGCACCTTGGCGAGCTTCACCAGCATGGGAAGGTTGATGCCCGCGAGCACTTCGACCTTGGGCCGGCTCATGCAGGATATTGCAAGGTTCGACGGCGTGCCGCCGAACATGTCGGTGAGGATCGCAACGCCGTCGCCGGAATCGACGCGGTTAACCGCTTCGATGATGTCGCTTCGGCAGAGATCGGAATCGTCTTCGGCGCCGATCGTGATCGCTTCGATTTGCTTTTGTGGGCCCATGACATGCTCAAGCGCTGCCTTGAATTCATCGGCAAGGCGCCCGTGGGTCACAAGTACTAGACCAATCATCGGAAAACTCCTCGCGGGCGCTTTTGGTGCACCGCACGAACGCGCCACTTTGACCATCCAGAGCCCCCGCGCAAGAGGGGATGTTGCGTATCTCCCTGAATCTAGACGGATGGATGAGGGGAGCTGCGCCGGTCTATTCGGTCGCGATAGTGGGGTTCATATGGTTACCATTTCCCTTCAAACAATCGCCTGAAGGGTTAACGGAAGATGAACTCTTGGTAGTGGTCAAGGCCGCGACAACCAAGGGGAGGGGTGAATGGTCGCGGGTCACCGGGATTCGCGGTATTTCGACACCAGAAATGCTGGTTTTCAGGGCTTCGGCCGGCGGCAGGCGCTCGGCGTCCGTGGCGTCGAGGTCGACTACGAGACCGACGGTCGCATGCTCCACGAAGTCGCAGCGGCGGATTCCGAGGCCCCGGATCTCGATCAGGCCCTTGAGGCGCGGCGCCGGGCGGACCTCAATTTCATTGCCGAGTGTCGCCAGATGGACACGGTCATCCCCGACCAGAACGGCCCTATCGACCACGCCCGCGCGTCCCGCCATGATCAAATCGAAGGCAAGGCGCGATTTGCCCGAGCCCGAGGGCCCGCGGATCAGCACCGCTACGGGCCCGACCTTGACCGCGGAGGCGTGAACGCTCGGGCCGGCCTCGTTCAAGCTGCCGTCGTTCAATCCACCCTGGCTCATAGCGCCGGCAGCCTGACCACGAAGCGCGCACCTGCGATCGTCGGGACGCCCTCGTCATCCGGCGGGCCTGCACGGTTCTCGGCCCAGATGCGTCCGCCATGGGCGTCGACGATCTGCTTGGAGATCGACAGGCCGAGGCCGGAGTTCTGGCCAAAACCCTGATGCGGACGGTCGGTGTAGAAGCGCTCGAAGATGCGCTCCAGCGCGTCGTCGCGAATGCCCGGGCCGTCGTCGTCGACCACGATCTCGATCTCTCCGCGCACGCGGCGGCAGGTGAGGCGCACCTTCTTGCCGCGCTCAGAAAACGACTGCGCGTTGGAGAGCAGGTTGGAGACCACCTGCCCGAGTCGTGAATCATGGCCGGTCACCGCGAAGGTGTCGGTCGGGCTGCGGCCCTCGAAGCGCGTCTCGACCGCGACGTCATGGCCGAGCTTGGTTTCATTGGCGACGGACACCAGCGTCGTCAGCAGGCGGCGCAAATCGACCGGGATCGCGTCCTGGCGCTGCAATTCGGCATCGAGGCGGCTGGCGTCGGAGATGTCCGAGATGAGGCGGTCGAGCCGCTTGACGTCGTGCTCGATCACCTCGAGCAGGCGCGCGCGGCTGGTCTCGTTGCGCGCCAGCGGCAGCGTCTCGACCGCCGAGCGCAGCGAGGTCAGCGGGTTCTTCAATTCGTGGGCGACGTCGGCGGCGAACATCTCGATCGCCTCGATGCGGCTGTAGAGCGCGCTCGTCATGTCGCGCAATGCGCCCGAGAGATGGCCGATCTCGTCGCGGCGGCGCGTGAAATCCGGAATCTCGATGCGGGCCTTGATGCGGCGGCGGACGCGCTCGGCGCTGTCGGCGAGCCGGCGCACAGGACCTGCGATCGTGCTCGCGAGCAGCAGCGACAGCATGATCATGACGGCGGCCGCGACGCCGCCGACCTTGAGGATGGCGAGGCGCTCGGCGGTGACCATCTGGTCGATGTCGTCGCCTTGGGTCGACAGCATCAAGGCGCCGTGAATCGCGCGCGAGCGCAGCACGGGGACCGCGACCGAGACGATCACCTCGCCGCGGGCATTGACCCGCACCATCGAGCGCTTCTGGCCCTGGAGCGCATCGCCCACCTCCGCATAGCCGTTCCCGTTCTCGGGCCCGAGCTCGCGATAGAGCGGCAGGTCGCCGCGGTTCAGCCAGGTGCGCACCGCGACCATGCCGCGTTCGACGATGCCGGGCTTCTCGGCCGGCGGCGGCAGGTTGTAGCGCAGCACGTTTTCGAGGTTGCGGCTGTCCACCAGCAGGCTGCCGTTCGGATCGTAGATGCGGGCGCGCGTCTTGGTCGGCGAGATCAGCGTGCGCAGCACCGGCGCCACCCGCTCCGGATTGATCGGGAAGTCCAGCGGCGAATATTCGTCCGAGCCGCCATAGGTCTCGCCCGGCTTGAGGTCGAGCAGCCGGTCGGGATCGATGGTGATGGCGTTGGTCTGCACCGTGGCGGAGGCCGCGATCGCGCCGGCGATGATCTCGGCTTGCACCAGCAGGCTCTGCGCCCGCGCGTCGATCAGGCCGGCGCGGAATTGCGACAGATAGAGGATGCTGGCGACCAGCGCGACGAGGCCGGCGAGGTTGAGCGAGACGATGCGGCGGGTGAGGCTGGAAAAGGACAGCGCGAAGAAGAACTGCCCGGCGCGCTTGAGCCAGTTCAGCGGTCGGAAGCCCTGCGGCTTGGCTTCGGCAAATGGCTCCTGAACGCCGTCGGATGCGACGTCGCCGGCGCTCTGGTTCGGATCAGGCTGCGTTCGGTCCAGCAATGCTTACGCCCGTGTTCAGACGGCGTTGAGAAGGTCCCCACATTCTAGAGCATGATCCGGAAAAGTGTGCAGCGGTTTTCCGAAAGGATCATGCTCGAGAAACAAACCAGAGCACGATGATCTCATCGCGCTTTGGAGCGATCCCGGTCCCGATGCAATCAGAACCGGCGATGCTCGTCGTCCGTTCGTGAAGCTGCCTGCCGCCTCAGGCTTCCTTGAAACGATAGCCGACGCCGTACAACGTCTCGATCATCTCGAACTCGTTGTCGACCACCTTGAACTTCTTGCGCAGCCGCTTGATGTGGCTGTCGATGGTGCGGTCGTCGACATAGACCTGGTCGTCGTAGGCTGCGTCCATCAGCGCGTTGCGGCTCTTCACCACGCCGGGCCGGGTCGCCAGCGCCTGCAGGATCAGGAATTCGGTGACGGTCAGCGTCACCGGCTCGTTCTTCCAGGTGCAGGTATGCCGTTCGGGGTCCATGCGCAAAAAGGCCGCGATCGAGCGCCTTGGCGTCGTTCTCCTTCGGCGCGACGGTCGGGTCTTTCGGCGCCGAGCGGCGCAGCACCGCCTTGACGCGCTCGACGAGGAGGCGCTGTGAGAACGGTTTGCGGATGAAATCGTCGGCGCCCATCTTGAGGCCGAACAGCTCGTCGATCTCCTCGTCCTTGGAGGTCAGGAAGATCACCGGCAGGTCGGATTTCTGCCGCAGGCGGCGCAGCGTCTCCATGCCGTCCATGCGCGGCATCTTGATGTCGAGGATGGCCAGATCAGGCTGGGTGGTGCGGAAACCGTCCAGCGCGGAGGCGCCGTCGGTGTAGGTCATGATGCGATAGCCTTCGGCTTCCAGCGCGATCGAGACGGATGTGAGAATGTTGCGGTCGTCGTCGACCAAAGCGATTGTGGGCATGAGCCTCTGCTTTCTGCTTTCCGTTTGGGTCGTGGCTTGAAACGGCGAGCAATCCACTGATGCGCCGCATACATGGGTGCCGAAATCGGCGTTCGAACCTTGTCACCGAGCAATGCAAGCTGGGCTGAAGTGTGACCAAGTTCCACGAAACACGGCAGATTCGCCGCATGTCGACCCATAACCAGGCCCCCGTTTACCCGAAAAAAGGCCTCCGATGCAACCACCTGAGCCGAGAAAGCCGATGCAACCGACCGCTGATTTCGACCCCGCAAAGCTCGCAAAATCCCTGCTGCGACGATCGCGCCAGGGGGCGCTGGCAACCCTCATGGCCGGCAGCGGCGACCCCTATTGTTCCCTGGTCAATCTGGCCAGCCATCCCGACGGCTCGCCCATTCTGCTGATCTCGGGCCTTGCCGTGCATACAAGGAATATTCTTGCTGACAGCCGGGTCTCGCTGATGCTGGACGAGCGGGCGGAAGGCGATCCGCTGGAAGGCGCCCGGATCATGCTGTCCGGCCGGGCGGAGCAGGTCGACGCCGAGAAGGAACTGGTACAGCGGCGGTATCTCAATGCCCATCCCTCGGCGGAAGGCTTTGTCTCCTTTAAGGATTTTTCCTTCTTCCGGATTCGCCCGACGGGAACCCATCTGGTCGCCGGTTTCGGCCGGATCGTCGATCTCAAGCCCGAGCGGTTCCTCACGGATCTCACCGGGGCCGAGGATCTGCTGGCGGCGGAGGAGGCAGCCGTCGCGCATATGAATGCCGACCATCGGGAGACCATGGTCCTCTATGCGACGAGGCTCCTGGGTGCCGGCGCGGGTGACTGGCGCTGCACCGGCTGCGATCCGGAAGGCCTCGACCTGCAGGACGGCCAGATCGCGCTGCGGCTGGACTTCCCGGAGCGGGTGACCG
Organism: Bradyrhizobium dasycarpum; assembly: GCF_042019905.1. NCBI lineage: Bacteria > Pseudomonadati > Pseudomonadota > Alphaproteobacteria > Hyphomicrobiales > Nitrobacteraceae > Bradyrhizobium > Bradyrhizobium dasycarpum. The sequence goes on along the minus strand of NZ_CP169574.1, from coordinate 4,160,772 downwards.
ACGGCACGTCGCTACGCAAGATGCTGGTACGCCTTGCTGGCGAAGCGCGCGGCAAGGTGGACGACCAGGACGTGGACTCTTGAATTTGAGGTCGGCTTTGAGCGCCGAGCGGAAGCTTTTGATCAGGGAGAGCATTATCGCCGATGACCCCAACGCGGAAAATCCAGCTGCAAGATCGCCGCGCGGCCGAAGCCTCACTCGAGCGGCCTGATCCCCGCATCCTTTACGACCTTGGCCCAGTGCGCGAGCTGAGCCTTGATATGGGTGCCAAATTCAGCGGCCGTGCCGCCGGCAGGCTCCACCGCAATTTTTGCAAAGGCCTCGCGCACGCCGGGCTTCGCCAACGCCTTGTTGACCGCCTGGTTAAGGTTGCTGACGATGGCATCGGGCGTGCCGCTCTTCACCACGAAGCCAAGCCAATCTTCAGTGACGAGTTCGGAGAATCCTGCTTCGACCACGGTGGGAATATCGGGCAGCGCTGCCAGGCGCTTCGGCGCCGTGACGGCAAGCGCGCGCAGCTTTCCGGAGGAAATTAGCCTCGAGAACGGGAAGCGGTGTGATGAACTGATAGTGGTTGGTGCCGTTTAGGAGATCTCCGATCGCCTGCGGCAAGGCTCGGTAGGGGACGTGAGTCACGCTTACGCCGGTTCGAAGCCTGAATTGCTCACCCACAAGATGCGCCGGCGTGCCATTCCCGCCAGATGAATACCTGAGCTTGTCGGGCTGGCTTTTCAGCAAGGCGACAAGCTCTCCCATCGACGTGGCGCCCATGGACGGATTCACAACCAGAACATTGTGCACGGTCATGACCTTGATGACCGGTGCAAAATCTGTGTCATAGCGAAAGGGGACGTTCGACAGAAGGGCGGGAGCGGCCGAGGCGGCCATCGAGAAGACGAAAATGGAATGTCCGTCGGACGGTTGCTTGAGCACCTCGCCGGCTGCAAGCGTGGTAATGGCCCCCGGCTTGTTCTCGACGACAATCCGCCAGCCTTCGCTCTGCATCAATTCATTGGCGACAATGCGGGTGATAATGTCCGGAGGCGCGCCGGCCCCGCCTGAGACGACGATACGGATCGGAGCAGACGGCCAGGACTGCGCAGTCGCCGGTGCTACCGTCGTTGCGGCGGTCAGTAAGAGAGAGAACAAACGGACGGTTTGACGAAATGCTTGCTTTGCCATTTTAGCCTCTCAGCGATGGCGATATTTCGTAGTTCGCGCGCAAAGCCGCTTGGAAAGCCAGTAAAATCGGACTGCTTTCCGCTTGTCGGAACTATCGATTCCGCAATCCGGAATGCTGGACTTGACCTGCAAGCAGTGATCAAATTGGATTTCCCATTGGGACGCGGACCATGCCGAAGCTTGAGACAATCAAGGGACTGGAACGCGGACTGCAGGTCCTCAAGTTTCTGCATACCGAGCCGATTTCGTCTCTTCACGAGATCTACACAGCAACTTCGATCTCCAAGCCCAGCCTTTTGCGCATCCTGAACACGTTGGAGCAGTCCGGGATGGTAGCGCGCCGTCTAGCTGACGGCCGCTATCGGCTCAGTCTTTTTACCGATGTGGTGCGAAAGCTCGACCGGTACGATCGAGTTGCCGAGGCTGCGGCGCCTGTTCTCGCTCAACTGCTTGAGACCGTGAAATGGCCCGCTGATCTGTTTGTGCCTGCAGGTGACAGTATGGAGCGGCGCGAGACGAACATGCCGCAGAGTCCATTCATGCTGCAGGGGCCTCAAAGCCGCGTGGGTGGCAGAGTCGGTTGGCTGATGACGGGCGTCGGTCGTGCGTACCTCGCGTGGTGCCCGGAGAAAGAGCGAGAAGCAATCTGCGCACACTCCGAAAATCCAACCACCCTCATGATTGGTTGGCGAGCGATCCCAAGAAATTCGAGAGAATTCTCGCCGAGGTGCGTCGGCGGGGTTATGCGACACGCGATGCCAGCTATCGGTCCGGTCGATACGGAAAGGGGCTTTACGATGACGGGGCAGCCGCAATTGCTGTGCCGCTGCTCGACGGCCGACGTATTCATGGTTCAATTAATATTCGCTGGATAAAGACAGCATTCACAGTGGAAGAGTTTGCGGCCCGACATTTGAGCGACCTTCAGGATGCCGCAGGAGCCATCGTCAGTTCCCTTCGGGCAACTACAAAAAAGAGTTCGTCATAGCCGGGTACGGCGACGAGCCGTTGTCTGTTGTTGGCCCATCAGCGACGTCCGGCGATGGCCGGTTTTGTACCGCTTTTGAGGGGGGCGGACACGCGAGAGCGCCCAAACCAAGCGCCGGATTATGAGTACGCCCAAGAACGCAACGTTTTGAACGCCGCGACCCATCGCTGCGACCTAAGACGATAGGTCTATAAGGCTCGCAGCGAGAGGGTTCATGACGCGTCGTCGTTTTGCATTGGCTGCGGGTCTGGCGCTCGCGATCGCCACGTCGTTGGCTACGCCTAGCCTTGCCCAGAAGCATGATCTGTCATCGCAGAGCGCGCGCATCAATGCGCTCCGGAGCGCCGGCAAATATTCCGAGGCGTTGCCGCTGGCGCAGGCCATGGTGGCCTCGCTCGAGAAGACCGGCAACAACCGCGACCTCGCCGCGGCGCTCAACAATCTGGCGCAGATCGAAGCCGACCAGGGCCACGACGATCAGGCCGAGCCGCTGTACAAGCGCGCCATTGCGCTGATGGAGAAGGGGACCGGTCAGGGTAGCGTCGAGATCGCGCCGCTCCTGAACAATCTGGCGGCGCTCTACCAGCGGCAGAGCCGCTTCACTGAAGCCGAACCGCTGTTCAAGCGTGGGCTGACCGTTCGCGAGCAGGCGCTGTCGCGCGAGCATCCCGACGTCGGCCAGTCCCTCAACAATCTCGCCACTTACTATGTGAAGCAGCAGCGCCATGCCGAGGCCGAGCCGCTGTTCCGGCGTGCGCTTGCGATCTATCAGAAGGTCGGCGGGCCCGAGCATCCCGCGGTCGCGACCGTCCTGAACAACATCGGCCAGGTCTATCGCGATCTCAACCGCGATGCCGAAGCCGAGGCGCCGATCAAGCGCTCGCTGGCGATCCGCGAAAAGGTGCTGGGGTCCGATCATCCCGACGTCGCGCGCTCGCTGAACAATCTCGCCGGGCTCTACGAGCATCAGCAGCGCTATGCCTATGCCGAGCCGCTGTATCGCCGCGCCCTCTCGATCCGTGAGCGTGCGCTTGGACCCGACCATCCCGATGTCGCGACCTCGACCAGCAATCTCGCCAATTTCCTTCAGGCCTCGGGGCGGACCGCCGACGCCTTGCCGTTCGCACAGAGGACGCTCGCCGGCAATCGCGCGCAGCTGCGCGTCGTGCTGCCCATCCTGTTCGCCGCGCGGCAGCAGCGTCTGCTTGGGGATGACAAGGCGCTGGACGAGGCGCTCGCGGCGATCCAGCGCGGCACGCAATCCTCCGCCGCCGCTGCCGTAAACAAGCTCGCGGTGCGGATGGCCGCCGGCAGCGACCGGCTCGCCGAGCTCGTGCGCAAGGATCAGGATCTCGCCGTCGAATCCGAAGCCCTCGACAAGGCGATCGTCGCGGCGGTGTCGAAGCCACCCGCTCAGCGCGACCCCGCACTCGAGCAACGCAGCCGCACGAGGATCGCGGCGATCGGAAACGAGCGCAGCACATTGCAGAAGGCTCTCACGCTCGAGTTTCCCGACTACGCCTCGCTCTCCAACCCGCTGCCGCTGGCGGTGAAGGACATCCAGCCCCTGCTGTCGGCCGACGAGGCGATGGTGATCTATTCCGTCGTCGACAAGCAGAGCTATGTCATCGCGATCACGCGCGAGGGCGCCGACTGGAAGGAGGTCCCGCTCGGCGCGGATGCGGTGACGCAGAAGGTCGCCGCCTTCCGCAAGGGGCTGGATGTCGGCAAGGCGCGCGATGCCTCCGGCAAGTCGGGCCTGTTCGACCTCGCGCTGGCCCATGAGCTCTATGCGGCGCTGCTCGGCCCGGTGGAGGCGTTGACAAAGGACAAGCGCAATCTGCTGGTGGTGCCCTCGGCGGCGCTGACGGCGTTGCCGTTTCATCTGCTGGTGACGGAGAAGCCCCAGGCTGCCATTCCGGACCGGCTCGAAGGCTATCGCGAGGCCGCCTGGCTGCTGCGGCGTCAGGCCGTCTCGGTGCTGCCGTCGGCGATCTCCCTGAAATCGCTGCGTGCCTTCGCCCGCAAGGATCAGAGCGTAAAGCCGATGACCGGCTTCGGCGATCCCGTCTTCAACCCCGCGGCCAAAGATCCGGCCGACCGTCGCGCAGCCGGCGGCAAGGTCGCCGCGCGCAGCATTGCGACGATCGCCTACACCGATTTCTGGCGCGGTGCCGGCGTCGATCGCGCGCGGCTGGCGCAGGCGCTGCCGCAACTGCCCGATACCGCCGACGAGCTGAATGCGGTGGCGAGGGACGTCGGCGCGGCCAAAGCCGACATCCATCTCGGGCGCGATGCCAGCGAAACGACGCTGAAGCGTGCAGCGCTTGCTCAATACGGCATCATCTACTTCGCCACCCACGGTCTCGTCGCCGGCGACGTCAAGGGACTGGCCGAGCCCTCGCTCGCGTTGTCCATTCCCGATCAGCCGTCGGAGTTCGACGACGGTCTTCTGACCGCGAGCGAGGTGGCGCAGCTCAAGCTCAACGCCGATTGGGTGGTGCTGTCCGCCTGCAACACCATCGCCGGCGACAAGCCCGGCGCCGAGGCGCTGTCGGGATTGGCGCGCTCGTTCTTCTATGCAGGGGCCCGTGCGCTCCTGGTCTCGCATTGGGCCGTGGATTCGGAAGCCGCCACCCGCCTGACCATTTCGACATTCGAGTTGCTCAAGAACGAGCCAAAGATTGGTCGTGCCGAAGCCTTGCGCCGCGCGATGTTGACATTTGTTGACGACACCTCCTCGCCGCGCAACGCCTACCCCGCCATGTGGGGGCCGTTCGCTCTGATCGGCGAAGGTGAGGTGAGATAGGAAAGGTGCCGCGCGATTGTGCGCCGCAATAACCTGACGTAACGCGCAAACGCCCGTTTGGTTGCGCGATCATCGGCGATTTCGTGGTGCGTCTGCTCAGAGCTGACATGCGCGAGGTCTGGCGCGGTCCTTGAATAAACCAAATCCTGCGGGATCAGCTTGGCAACGCCAACGTTCATCATTATTAGGTCGTTCGGCCGAGGCCGAATGGCCCATTGATCACGGTGACCGCGACGGCGCCAAACTTGGTCCGCTGAATGTCGTGGGTTCTAGGAGGATTTTTCGTGCAAGAGACGGGCGTGCGCAACGGTGCCTTCGGCGCCGACAAATTCGGTCTAAAGAATCTCAAGCAGGTTCACTGGAACCTCGGTGCGCCGCAACTCTATCAGTACTCGCTCGCGGCCGGCGAGGCGGTGCTGTCCGCTGACGGCGCACTCTGCGCCGACACCGGTGAGTTCACCGGGCGCAGCCCGAAGGACAAATTCACGGTGCGTGACGCCACCACCGACAAGAAGATGTGGTGGGCCGGCAACCAGTCGATCACCGCGGAGCAGTTCGAGACGCTCTATCAGGATTTCCTCAAGCACGCCGAAGGCAAGAAGCTGTTCGCGCAGGACCTCTACGGCGGCGCCGACCCGGCCTACCGGATCAAGACGCGCGTCTTCACCGAGCTCGCCTGGCACTCGCTGTTCATCCGCACGCTTCTGATCCGGCCCGAGGCGATCGAGCTGTCGACCTTCGTGCCGGAGCTCACCATCATCGACATGCCGAGCTTCCGCGCCGATCCCAAACGTCACGGCTGCCGCTCGGAGAACGTCGTCGCGATCGATTTCGCCCGCAAGATCGTCCTGATCGGCGGGTCTTATTATGCCGGCGAGATGAAGAAGTCGGTCTTCACCACGCTCAACTATTACCTGCCCGAGCGCGGCGTGATGCCGATGCACTGCTCGGCCAATGTCGGCGCCAAGGGCGATACCGCGATCTTCTTCGGGCTGTCGGGCACCGGCAAGACCACGCTGTCGGCCGATCCCAACCGCACGCTGATCGGCGATGACGAGCACGGCTGGGGCCCGAACGGCGTCTTCAATTTCGAGGGCGGCTGCTATGCCAAGTGCATCAAGCTGTCGAAGGAAGCCGAGCCCGAGATCTTCGCGGCCTCGACCCGCTTCGGCGCGGTGCTCGAGAATTGCGTGCTCGACGAGGACACCCGCGTGGTCGATTTCGACGACGGCTCCAAGACTGAGAACACGCGCTCGGCCTACCCGCTCGACTTCATCCCGAACGCCTCGCGCACCGGCCGCGCGCCGCAGCCGAAGAACGTGGTGATGCTCGCCGCCGACGCCTTCGGCGTGCTGCCGCCGATCGCAAAACTGTCGCCGGCGCAGGCGATGTATCACTTCCTGTCCGGCTACACCGCCAAGGTCGCGGGCACCGAGCGCGGTCTCGGCAACGAGCCGCAGCCGGAATTCTCCACCTGCTTCGGCTCGCCCTTCCTGCCGCTCGATCCCAGCGTCTACGGCAACATGCTGCGCGACCTCATCGCCCAGCACAATGTCGATTGCTGGCTGGTGAACACCGGTTGGACCGGCGGCAAGTACGGTGTCGGCTCGCGCATGCCGATCAAGGTGACGCGCGCGCTGCTCACCGCCGCGCTCGACGGAAGCTTGCGCAACGTCGAATTCCGCACCGACAGATATTTCGGTTTCGCGGTCCCGACCGCGCTGCCCGGCGTGCCCAGCGAGATCCTCAACCCGGTCAACACCTGGAAGGACAAGGACGAGTTCGACAAGACCGCCCGCGCGCTGGTCGGCATGTTTCAGAAGAACTTCGCCAAGTTCGAAGCCCAGGTTGACGCCGATGTGCGTGCGGCAGCCCCGGACGTGAAGCTCGCTGCGGAGTAGGGTGAGACCGTCATTCCGGGGCGATGCGAAGCATCGAACCCGGAATCTCGAGGTTCCGGGTTCGCGACTTCGTCGCGCCCCGGAATGACGCTGATGACCTACGCCTTGAAATACGCGATCTGCGTCGTGGTCGCGAGCAGCCGGCCGTTCGGCGACCACAGCTCGGCGTTCTGGTCGGCGTAGCTCTTGTGCATGATCTTCGAATCCGCCGTCGCCAGCACGCGGGTGATGTCCTCGCTCGCGAGCTCCTCGCTGTCGCTGTGGAAATAGGTCGTCAGCGACACCGTGCCGAACGGCACCAGTTCGCGCCTTGCATGGAAGATGCGGCCGAAGAAGGCGTCCGACATCGACGTCAGCGACAGCATGTCGAGCTTGCGCGGCGTGCGGTCGCTGATCCAGATCTTCGAATAGGTGCTGGCGGGCTCGGCCTGCTGCGGGCCGATCCGCATCTCGCCCTCGACGAAGCGGAATTCGTACTGGTTGGCCCAGGACGCCTGGATCTTCGGAAACGGCATGGTCTCCTCGAACGGCTTGGCCTCCGGATATTGCGCCACCCGGTGCTCCCAGGACGGTCGCCGCTCGGCGAACACGGCCGTGGCGAGCGTTGCGACCTCGCCGCCGCCCTGGCTGAGCTCGACGCACCAGTGCTGGCTGGAGCGGTTGGCCTTGACCAGCCGCACGTCGAGATCGAACGCCCCCTTGGCGATCGGCGCGCAATAATTGACGGTGAGCGCCAGCGGATCGCCGGCGGCCTGCGGATGCTCGATCAGCGCGCGGAGAATCGTCGCGGCCGTGGCGCCGCCGAACGGGCCGACAAAGGCCCAGTAATCGTCGCTGGTGTGCCCCTGCCAGCTGGAGTCACCGGCGGTGATGCGGGTGGCTTCATCGAACGGGTGCGCGAGCTTGGCGTGCATGGGAGTCCTCGGTGTCGCCATACCCGTCATTGCGAGCGCAGCGAAGCGATCCAGACTGTCTCCGCGGAAAGATTCTGGGCTGCTTCGCTGCGCTCGCAGTGACGGCATTGGGTGGCGGCGTCGGTTCACCGACTCCGCCTTGGGGATGATGGCAGTCATATCATCATCGGCCTTGCGAGATGCAAATAACCTCGCAGGTAATCCCGCTTCCACGCCGCGGAAAATCAGCCCGCGACGTTCCGCAGATCCGGCAGCAGCGGCGTGGTCGGGTTGACCGGCACGTTCCAGATCTCCTCGGCATATTCGCGGATGGTGCGGTCCGAGGAGAACCAGGCCATGCGCGCGACGTTGAGGATGGAGGCGCGGGTCCAGGCCGGCGAGACCTGCCAGCGCGCGTCGACCGCGCGCTGCGCAGCGTAATAGGAATCGAAATCGGCGCTGACCATGTAATGGTCGAGATAGCGCAGCGCGTGCGCGATGGATTCGAAGCGGCCGGGATCGCCGGGCGAGAACTCGCCGCCGCCGATCGCGTTGATGGCGCGCTGCAGCTTCGGCGAATTGCGGATCACGTCGGAGGCGTCAAGCCCCTGCTTGCGGCGGATCATCACGTCGCCGGCCTCCATGCCGAAGATCGCGATGTTCTCCGCGCCGACATGGTCGCGGATCTCGATATTGGCGCCGTCGAGCGTGCCGATGGTGATGGCGCCGTTCAGCGCCAGCTTCATGTTGCCGGTGCCGGAGGCCTCCATGCCGGCGGTCGAGATCTGCTCGGAGAGATCGGCTGCGGGAATGATCACCTCGGCCAGGCTGACATTGTAGTCGGGCAGGAACACGACCTTGAGCTTGCCGGCGATCGCGGGGTCGTTGTTGACGATTTCGGCGACGTCGTTGATCAGCTTGATGATCAGTTTCGCGTAACGGTAGCTCGCCGCCGCCTTGCCGGCGAAGATCTTCACCCGCGGCACCCAATTGCCATTGGGATCGTCCTTGATCGCCTGATACAGCGCGACCGTCTCGATGACGTTCAGGAGCTGGCGCTTGTACTCGTGGATGCGCTTGATCTGCACGTCGAACAAGGCGGTCGGGTCGACCTTGATGCCGAGCCGCTCGCCGATCAGGCGCGCCAGCGCGGTCTTGTTGTGAAGCTTGACGCTGCGGAACCTCTTCTGGAATTCGACGTCGCTGGCGCGGGCCTCGATCAGCGAGAGCTGGGTGGGATCGTCGAGCACGGCCTCGCCGCAGCTCTCGCGCAACAGGTCGGTCAGCTTCGGGTTGGCCAGCATCAGCCAGCGGCGGAAGGTGATGCCGTTGGTCTTGTTGGTGATGCGGCCGGGATAGAGATGGTTGAGGTCGTGGAACACGGTCTCGCGCATCAGGTCGGAATGCATCGCCGAGACGCCGTTGATGCGGTGCGAGCCGACGAAGGCGAGCTGGCCCATGCGCACGCGGCGGCCGCTCTTCTCGTCGATCAGCGAGACCGAGGCGCGGAAGTCGATGTCGCCGGGGCAGCGCGCTTCGGCGAGCGCCAGGTGCTGCACGTTGATGCGGTAGATGATCTCCAGATGCCGCGGCAGCAGCCGCTCGAACAGCTCGACCGGCCAGGTCTCCAGCGCCTCGGGCAGCAGCGTGTGGTTGGTGTAGGAGAGCGTGGCGACGGTGATCTTCCAGGCCTCGTCCCAGCGGAAATTGTGCAGGTCGACGAGGATGCGCATCAGCTCGGTGACGGCAAGGCTCGGATGGGTGTCGTTGAGCTGCACCGCGACCTTGCCGGCGAGGTTGCGCAGCTGGCCGTCGGAGGCCAGATGCCGCTTCACCAGGTCCTGCAGCGAGGCCGAGACGAAGAAATATTCCTGGCGCAGGCGCAGCTCGCGGCCCGCCGGGCTCTCGTCGTTCGGATAGAGGAACTTGCAGATCGCCTCCGCGCGCGACTGCTCGGCGCTGGCGCTGACATAATCGCCCTTGTTGAAGGCGTCGAGCTTCAATGGATCGGGCGAGCGCGCCGACCACAGCCGCAGCGCGTTGACGTGCTGGCCGCGCCAGCCGACGATCGGCGTGTCATAGGCGATCGCCTGCACCGTCTCGGCGGGATGCCAGATCGCGCGGTCGCGGCCTTTGTCGTCGACATGCTCGATGCCGCCGCCGAAATTGATGTCGTAGATCACCTCGGGTCGCTGCAATTCCCAGGGATTGCCGAAACTCAGCCATTCGTCCGGATATTCCTGCTGCCAGCCCTGATTGATGATCTGGCGGAACAGGCCGTAATCGTAGCGAATGCCGTAGCCGATCGCGGGGATCGATAGCGTCGCCATGCTCTCCATGAAGCAGGCGGCGAGGCGCCCCAGGCCGCCATTGCCGAGCGCGGCGTCCGGCTCGCATTTGCGCAGCTCCGGCAGCGAGACGCCGAGATCGCCGAGCGCGACCTCGAAGATCTTCAAAAGGCCCATGTTGTTGAGCGCGTCGCTGAACAGACGGCCGATCAAAAATTCGAGCGAGAGATAATAGACGCGCTTGCGGCCGGCGTCGTAGCTATGCTTCTCCGCGGTGAGCCAGCGATGCACGATGCGGTCGCGTAGCGCCAGCGCTGCGGCCTGATACCAGTCGTGCTTGGTTGCCATGCCGGCATCCTTGCCGATGGCAAGCCGCAGCTTCGCCAGGATCGCGCCCTTGATCTCGGCCAGCGCGAGTTCGTCGATGGGCTGCCCCGGGGCCGGAAAACTGGGTTGGAACGATGAATCCTGCAAAGCCGTCATTTCCTAGGTCGAACTCTTACCAATCTGCGCGTCGTGCCCTTGCACCGGAACTGTGGCCGTGCATTGCGCTGGCGCTAATTTATGCAAGGAACGGGCCGGATTGGGAACCCGGGTGAGCACGGAGAAACCGGGATTCGGTGCTAGATTACGAAACAATTCAGCCATCAGTGTGGAGAGGAGACGATCATGAGACTGGTGATTGAAATCGCCGCTGCAGCCCTGCTCGTCGTCTGCATCGGGGCCTCCAGCGCGGCGTTTGCCACCGGCAAATCCGGCCGCAGCGCCGATGGCCTCAGCTGCGGCTTCACGGCCCCGCAAAAGGCGTCGCCTGCGGCTCGCTGCGCTGCGATCAAGCGCCAATGCGGCGGCAAGTTCTACGCGAATGCGTGCGGGGACAAACTGCTGTCGGCGGCGAATTGAGCGCCCTGACCTCAAGCGGGCTCAAGCCGCCTTTGCCTGCACCGCATCGCAAAACTCGGCGAGACGATCGGCAAGCCGCAGCGTGGCCGGGCTCGCATCCGGCGCAGCCATCAATGCGACCTCGGTCTTGTTGATCGGTGCAAAACCTTCCTTCGCCGTCAGCACGCGGTGGTCGGACTGGATCGACATCTCCGACAGGATGCTCAGCCCCATGCCGGCGGCGACCGCGGCCTGGATGCCGGCGAGGCTCGACGAGGTATAGGCGGTGTGCCAGGCCCGGCCGGCGCTTTCCAGCGCATGAATCGCACCGGCGCGGTAGATGCAGCCGAGCGGAAAGCCGATCAACGGCACCGAGGGAACGTCGACGTCGACGGGATGGCTCTTGCTGGTGACCCAGTGCACCCGTTCCGGCCACACCGCGATCGCGCCGTTCGCGCCGGCCTCGCGCTTGTAGAGCGCAAGGTCGAGCTCGCCGCGCTCGAGATCGCGCGCCAGATGCTTGCTCTGGTCGGCCCGCACGTCGAGCCGCAGGCCGGGATGCGAGCGCGCGAACGCGCCCAACAGCTTGGTCAGCCGGTACGCCGCGAAATCCTCGGGGATGCCGAGCCGGACCGCACCTTCGCCATCCGGCCGGCGCAGCACGTCGCGCGCCTCCTCGGCCAGCGAGAGCAGACGGCGTGCATAGGAGAGCAGCCGCTCGCCGGCCTCGGTCGGCCGCACGCTCTTGCCGTCGCGATGCAGCAGCACCTGGCCGATGTCGTCCTCCAGCCGTTTGATCTGCTGGCTCACGGTCGATTGTGTGCGATGGACGCGCTCGCCGGCGCGGGTGAAGCCGCCGGCTTCGACCACCGAGACGAAGCTGCGCAGCAGCTCGAGATCCAGCATTGCCGCTTCCATTCGAAAATCGACTGATCGGAAGTTAATCATTTAATTTCCAAATGACAAGCGGCGTCCCTAGATCGAGGGCCGGAACAAAAACCCCGAGAATGCCCCCATGTCGCTCGCCCCCTCGATCCCAGCCCCAGCCACCCGCTTCAACACGCTGCCGCTCGCCATCGGCCTGTTCTGCCTGCTCTGGAGCTACGCCTTCGTCGCCGGCAAGATCGGCGTCACCCATTGCCCGCCGCTGCTTCTGCTTGCCGCGCGTTTTTCGCTCGCCGGCATCTTGATCCTGGGCGCAACGCTGATCCGCGGCGAGGCCTGGTCACTCTCCTGGCGCGACGCCGCGATCTTCGTCGTGCTCGGCATCGCCAACAACGCGCTCTATCTCGGTCTCGGCTACACCGGCCTGCAATCGGTCTCCGCCGGCCTCGGCGGCCTGATCGTCTCGGCCAATCCGGTATTCACCGCTGGCCTCGCCGCGCTGCTGCTTGGCGAAGGCATGACCTGGCGCAAGGCAAGCGGCCTCGTGCTCGGTGTCGTCGGCGTGACGGCGATCGTCTGGCACCGGCTGTCGGTCGGCACCGACAGCATGCACGGCATCGTCTTCACGCTGGCCTCGCTGGCCTCGATCGTCGCCGGCACCATCCTGTTCAAGCTGCTCGCGCCGAAGGGATCGCTGTGGATCGGCAACGGCGTGCAGAACCTCGCCGCCGGCATCGTGCTCGCGCCGATCGCGCTCACCTTCGCCGACATCCACGCCATCGATGTCACGCCGAGCCTGATCGGCGCCTTCGCCTTCCTCGTGCTCGGCGGCTCGATCCTCGCCTACTGGCTCTGGTTTCATCTGCTGAAAATGTGCGGCGCCACCGCCGCCAGCGCCTATCACTTCCTGATGCCGCCGCTCGGCATGCTGTTCGCGTATCTTGCCCTCGGCGAGCACGTCGAAGCGCGCGACCTGCTCGGCATCATCCCGGTCGCGCTCGGCATCTATCTGGTGACGCGGCCGGCGAAGGTGGTGGCGTGAGGACGCCACAATCTCAACTGTCATGCCCCGGCTTGACCGGGGCATCCAGTACGCCGCGGCGGTTGTAGTGAAGGCGAGCTATCCAACGAGCGTCTCTGGAATACTGGATCGCCCGGCCAAGCCGGGCGATGACGAGAGGAGAGAGTGGCGCCTCAAGTGTGCGGCTAGTCTTTCCTGAACACGATCGACGCCATCCATCCCGTCATCAGCGCCATCGCCACGGTGGCGAGACCGTACAGCAAACCGTTGTGGCGCGCGGTGGTGGCGACGAACTGCTCGAAGCCGACCTTGACGATCTCGAACGCGGTCTCGGTCTTGGCGACGAACGCGCCGTTCGCGAACAGCTTGATCTCCACCTCATAGGTGCCGATCGGCACCTCGGCCGGCAGTGGAATGCCGGTGCGGAACAGGGTCGGGGTCAGGAACGTGACGGCGCTGCCGTCTTCGCGATAGAGCCCGCGCTGGGTACGCAGGCGGATGAAGGCCGAGCGGAACGCGTCGTTCGGCACCACGTCGGCAAAGTCGCCGCTGACGCGCTGCGTCAGCAGCACGTTGTTCAGCCCGATCTGCTGCCGCCGTGCGATCTCGGGCGAGGTGATGGTCTCGAACGGACGGTTGGCGAACAGCGCCAGATAGCTCGGCACCTGCAGGAACTGACGGTAATCGGTGTTGATCCAGATCCCGAAGGTGCGTTCTTTCCGCCGCGTCACCATGTCGGCGCGCGGGCCCATCACGGTGACGACGAGATCGTAGGCGGTGCGGTCGGCAGGCGTGGTGGCATCCTTCTCCACCGAGCCGAACAGCACCAGCTCCTCGCCGGAATAGTTCGGTGTCACCGTGACGCGGTGGTTGGAGACCGACACGATCAGCCGCTCGGCGCGTGCGGCGCCGCCGAGCAGCAGGACGAGAAGGATGGCGAGAAGCGTGCGCATCATCCGCTCACTCCGAGCTCGCGGATGGTGAAGAGGTCCGAGGGCTGGATCACCAGCTCGATTGCGAAGCGGATTCCGACCGAGAGGATCAGCAGGCCGAGCAGCAGGCGCAGCTGCTCGCCGCGGATCTTCTGCCCGGCGCGGGCCCCGAACTGCGCACCGGTGACGCCCCCGATCATGAGGATCAGCGCCAGCACGGCGTCGACCAGGTGATTGGTCGCCGCGTGCAGCATGGTCGCGAACAGCATGGTGACCAGCGTCAGCACCATCGAGGTCCCGATCACCGTCGAGGTCGGCACCCTCAGCAGATAGATCATGATCGGCACCAGGATGAAGCCGCCGCCGATGCCCATGATGGCGCCGATGAAGCCGATCACGATGCCGACCACCACCACCGGGATGACTGAGAGATAGATCTTCGAGCGCTTGAACCGCATCTTCAGCGGTAGGCCGTGGATCCAATTGTGCGTGCGGCGCGGCGGCAGCGCACCGCGACGGGTCCGCATCAGGGCGCGCAGGCCTTCCGAGAACATCAGGCTGCCGACGGTGGTGAGCAGCACGACGTAGGAGAGCGCGATCATCAGATCGAGCTGGCCGAGCGCACGCAGCTGGGTGAAGGTCCACACGCCGAGCGCCGTGCCGGTCACGCCGCCGCAGAGCAGGACGCTCGCCAGCGCCGGATCGATCGCGCGCCGCCGCCAATAGGACAGCGCGCCGGAAAACGAGGAGGCCGCGATGTGGCTGGTGACCGAGGCGACCGCGACCGCGGGCGTGATGCCGATGAAGATCAGCAGCGGCGTCATCAGGAAACCGCCGCCGATCCCGAACATGCCCGAGACGAAGCCGACCGCGGCCCCCATCGCCAGCACCAGCAAGACGTTGACGGGAAGATCGGCGATCGGGAGATAAAGCTGCATCGAGGGACCACGCTCCGGCGAGACGGACCGATTGCGCAAATGCCCGCCGGACGGTCGGAACGATTGCCGCGCCCCTCAATAGCGGAATTCGGCGCGGGGAGGGACCCTAGAATTTCCGGCGTGGTGAATGGGTGCGCAAGTGCCGTGAAATCCGCAATGCCCGCCACGACGAAGCTGCGCTCCCTGCCCCGCCTGCGGGAGGGCTGGGGAGAGGGTTGCCTCCGTGGTGGGACTCTCCCAGAGGAGAAAGCCCTCACCCGCGTCGCTTCGCTCTGCGACCTCTCCCGCAAGCGGGAGAGGTGCACCGAGCCCGTGGCTCGTTCTGTCTGCTTGAAGCTATTGGTCTTTAATGCGCCGCCGATGCCGAGCGCTTGGCCGCGACCGGCTTTGGCGCCGGCTTGGCGCTCGCCTGCGGCGCGCTGTCCCAGCCGCCGTTCGGGGCCGGAACATTGACGGCATCGTCCGGCTGCGGCTCGGCGCTGAAGGTCTGGATCGCGAGCTTGGCGGCGGCCAGCGATTGCGGATCGAGCCGCTTGGCGACGTCGTCGCGCTTGCCGGCGGCGTCGGCATCGCCCTGAGCGGCCGCCAGGCTGAACCATTTGTAGGACTCGGCGAGGTTCTGTTCGACGCCGATGCCGCGAGCATAGAGGATGCCGAGGTTGAACTGGCTGTCGGCGACGCCGCGATCGGCCGCTTTCCGGAACCACTGCGCCGCGCTCTTGTAATTGGCGCCGCGTCCGCCGCCATCGGCATCGAGCACCGCGAGATTGTGCATCGCCTTGGCGTTGCCGCGCTCGGCGGCCTGGGTGTAGTAGCGGCGGGCGATGTCGGCGTCCTTCTTCACGCCAAGGCCCTTCTCATAGAGCGTGCCGAGGCGGAAGGTGGCGGGCACGACGCCGGCCTGTGCCGCGCGGTCGTACCATTTGGCGGCTTCGTCGTAGTTGGTCGCAACGCCCTTGCCCTCGGCAAAGCGCAAGCCGATCTCGTAAGCCGCGGTCGGATCGCCCTTCATCGCGGCGCTGCGCAAGGCGGGGCCACCGATGCCGTCGGGCAGCTTCTCGCTCGGCGGCACCTGGATCAGGCCGAGCTTGGCGCGGCTCGTGCCCGACAGCGCGCCGGTAATGTCGCTGTTCGCAGCCGGCGGCACTGCTGCGGCGGGCGCCGCCGGAATTTCAACCGAGGCCGAGTTGCCGGAATTGGCGGGCGCCGGCGCGGAATTGTTCTGGGATTGCCGGCCGATCGGCGTCGGCGAGGTCATCGATGGCGTGACCTGCTCGGGCGTGGCGGGCTTGTTCTCGATCGCCGGCGGTGGCGACGGGACCTGCGGCGCGGGCTGGCTGGTGGTGTTGTCCATGGCCTGCGGCGCCGGCGGCGGGCTGCCCTCGAGCAGGTTCATCGCCATCTTGAAGGTGCCGAGCACGATCACGACCACGCTTGCGCCGACCAGCAGCGAGCGGATCTTCGAAGTGATGGTCGAGCTGCCGTCCTTGCCCTTGTCCTTGCCGCGATCGGCGCCGGCTTTGGCACCGCGCGCCGGCTTTTCCGGCTGCGCGGCGGCGGCCTGGGCCGCGCGGCGGGCGGCCGCGATGAAGCTCGACGACGAGACCGGCTCTTTCGCCGCAGCAGGAATGCCGCTGATCGCGCTCTCGGAGGCGGCGATGCGCTCCGACGGCGTGGCGGCACGTCCACCCGGCCGCGTCCCCGGCTCGAGCGGATGATCCGGCGGCAATTCCGGTGCGAGCGCGGCGCGGGCGGGCGCCGTATGCGGCTCCAGGATCTCGCTGATCGCACGCGGCGGAACCGGCGGCACCGGCGGCGGCGCGGCGGGAGCGGCGGCATGGAATTCACGCGGCGCGGCGGCGAAGGCGGCTTGCGCGCTCTGCGTCGCAGCGGGATTCGGCAGCTCGGGCTTGGGATCGTATTTCGGCTGCTGATCGTATTTCGGCTGCTGCGCTGGCGGCCGCGGCTCGCGCGCGACAGGCGCGGCCTCCATGGCAGCAGGCATGGAAGCAGCCATGGAAGCAGGCATGGGAGCGGGCGTCGGCTGCGGCGCAGCGGCCGGCGGGGCCGTACGCACCGCGCGCAGATCGCCTTCGATCATGGACAGGCGATCGACGACATGGCCGAGCGCGCTATGGACGGCGTCGAGCGAGTCCTGGGTGCTGCGGTTGGTCTCGGCCTGGCTGAAGCGGATGTCGGACAGCTCGCGCTTGACCAGATCGACCATGCCGGAATCGACAGGGGCCGAATTGCGGCTCTCGGCCAGCGCGGAATAAGTCGCCTGCTGCCGCTCCAGGTGCCGGAGGATGTCGTGCAGCCCGTCCTCGACGCGGCTTAGATTGCCGTTGCGCGGGTCGGAGGCGGCTTCGATCCGCTCCAAGAGATACGAGACGCGCTGCTCGAGATGGGCGAAGGTCGAGGCGGAATCGTTGCCGACCTGCATGCGGTCGAAACGGTCCGACAGCGCTCGGATCGCAGCTTCCAGATGCTCGGTGCTTTCCGACGGCTGCGGCCGCTCGCGGGTCTCCAGCGCGGCGGTAAGTGCGGCGATGCGCTGCTCCAGCACTGCAAAACTGTCGCCCTGGCCGGAGGCGCGGGTGACCTGGTCGACCTTGGACGACAGCAGCTGCACGTCTTCGGACAGTCGGGCCAGCGCTTCGTTGGAGGCGACGTTGGAGACGATGCCGCGCAGCGCCGCGATCGCGCTCTCGAGGCTGGTGCACCGTCGAGGGATCGTCATTGGCGCGCAGGATCAGATCGAGCTTGGCGCCGAGATTGCGGATCGCCTCGTCATAGCCGGTGAGCTGCTCGGCCGGCGTCAGCGTGCGCAGCACCTGCTTGATGTCGGACAGCGCATGCTCGATGCCCGACAGCACCTGGCCGTCGGTGCCGTTGGACCGCGTCTCGTCGATGCGCCGATGCAGCGAGCGGATCTCGTTCTCGATCGATTCGATCGCGCGCCGCGGCATCGCCTCGGTGATGGCGGTGCGGATCTCGGCGAGCTCGCTGCGGAAGGCGTTGATCGCCTGCTCGGTATTGTCGGGGCGCTGCAGCGCTTCGATCTGGCTCGTGATCTTGAGCAGATGGCGCTCGAGCGAGGAGAAATCCGGCCCGGGCGGCGGTGGCGCATAGGCAGGGGCGGGCGGTGCCATCGGTGGCGTATAGGGAGCAGCCGAAGGCGCAATCGGCGGCGCGGCGCGCGGCGGCATCTGCCGGGGCGCAAAGCCGTCGAGCTCGCTCTGCCGCGCGGTGATCTCGGCGACGGCGACGTCGAACGAAGCGGGGCTCAGGGGAGGGGCGTTGCGATAGACCTGCGCTGCCGCACGCTCGACCGCATCGGCCTGGCGCTGGCGCGTCTCGACGGGCGAGGGCGCGGGCGCCGGACGCGGCGCCTGAGGCTGCTGCGGGCGGGAGATCTGCGACAGCCGCGCATCGAGCCGCGAGATCGCGTCGTTGAGCTGGCGTGCGACGCCCTGCTCGCGCGTCACGTCCGGCCTTGAGGAATCCTGGCGCGGGGTGGGCTTTGAAATCCGTTCGATCTGCTGGGTGATCGCGTCGAGCCGCTGGTGGATGTCGGCGACTTCGCGGCTCTCCTGACTCGGTGCTTGAGCCGGCATCTGCTGCGGACGCTGATCATAAGGTCCGCGAAAGTTCGGCGGGGCAGTTTCGCCGAGCGTGGAGTTCAGCCAATCGTTCAGCGACATACCCGCGCGACGCGCAGCAGCTTCGGCCCGCTCCCTGACGGATGGATCGATGCCGTCCACACTCCACGATACGCGCGAATTCATGACAACTCTGTCCGGTTCCGACTCCGGCGCTCCACCCGGCGCCTCCAGCCTCCCCACGCGCGCCAGTTGCAAACACAACCGAATTTGACGCGGGTCGTCTGCCTCGAAAACCGACTTTTTCCTGTTACGGTAAATAACGAGTTAAGGAACGCGGCGCGGCTGTCTTAAAGTTGGGCGGGGGAACCGGGGTGGTCGTTGCGGCGCTCGTCCCGTTGCCCAATAACCGGTGTCATGCCCCGCGAAAGCGGGGCATCCAGTACGCCGCGGCTCCTCGGTTCTAGCCGCGCCGACTCTGGAATACTGGATCGCCCGCCTTCGCGGGCGATGACGGCGGTGGCGACAGCCGCGCCAGCGCTCTACCCCTTCCCCTCGCGCTTGCCTTCGTCCAGCGGCACCACGGTGGCCTTGCCGCTCATCGCAGAGAGTGCCTGAAGCGCCTCCTCGCAGAAGTCGGCCACCATCTGCTCGTGCCGGGCCCCAAGCCGGAGCAGCAGCAGATTGCCGAGATCGAGCCGGCCCTCGGCGGTGCCCTCCGGAAAACGCTTCTTCAGGATGCGCTCGTAATTGGCGTGGCGGTCGCGGTGGTGCTCCAGGCGCGCCATCAGGTCGGTGCGCAGCGGCTCGATGTCGATGCTATCGAGGGCGTGGAGGCGGACCAGGAGGTCGTCCTTGGTCGAGGCTGGCGTGCTTGGCCGCGCGGCCCAGTGCCGCAGCGCTGTTCGCCCCTCCGGAGTGAGCGTATAAACCAGCTTGTTGGGCTTGCCCGTTTGCACGACCTCGCGGCCCTGGATGTGGCCGCGGTCGCGCAGCTTGGAGAGCTCGCGGTAGATCTGCTGATGGTCGGCCTTCCAGAAGAAGCCGATCGAGGAATCGAATGTCTTGGCGAGCTCATAGCCCGTCATCGGACGTTCCGTCAGGCATGCGAGGATCGCGTCGCCCAGGGCCATCGCCGGCCTCCTTGTTTCAACCTCGACCATCATGCTTGACTTTATGCGCATTGGCGCATATGCGTCAATGTGCATATGGAAAGGCACTTCGGCCGGGCGCAAGATCCGATCCGAAAAACCCAGCGAAATCAATCGCCACGCTACTGTGCATGGGGTTGTTTTTGCACTTTTTGTCCAGGCCTTTAGGGAGGCAGCTGCAAATGACCGGCCTCGATTCCTGGTACGCCTACATGAAGTCTCACGACCGCGCCGCGCTCTGGGATCTCCTGCATCCCGACGCCGTGTTCGAAAGCCCGGTCGTGCATTCGCCGCAGCGCGGCCGCGACATCACCTTCAAATACCTCTCCAGTGCCGAGAAGGTGCTCGGCGGGCCCGGCTTCACCTATGTCGGTGAATGGCGCAGCGGCCATGGCGCTGTGCTCGAATTCAGGAATGTCATCGACGGCATCGAGATCAACGGTGTCGACATCATCACTTTCGACAGCGAGGGACGCATCACCCATTTCAAGGTGATGGTGCGTCCGCTCAAGGCGATCAACATGCTGCACCGCCTGATGGCGGAGCAGCTTGCCGCCCAATCATGACCCTGCCCTGAGGTTGCGGAACCCGCTAAGCTCGCGGGCCAGGCTGCCTGCAGGAATCACTGACATCACCGCTTCAAGGCCATTGCCGGGAGAACCCCATGCCGATCTACAAAGCCCCCGTCGAAGACGTGAACTTCCTGCTCAACGACGTCTTCCAGATCGACCGCTACGACAATCTCGCCGGCTTCTCCGACGCCTCGAGCGACGTGCGCGAAGCCATCCTCGGCGAAGCCGCCAAGCTCGCCGAAGAGGTATTGCAACCGCTCAACCGCGTCGGCGATCTCGAAGGCTGCAAGCGCGCCGATGACGGCAGCGTCACCACGCCGACGGGCTTCAAGGAGGCGTACAAGCAGGTCGCCGAGGGCGGCTGGCTCGGTCTGTCGGCGCCGACCGAATATGGCGGCCAGGGCCTGCCGGTGACGCTCTCGCAGGCGGTCAACGAATTCCAGATCTCCGCCAACATGGCGTTCTCGATGTATGGCGGCCTCACCATGGGCGCGACCGCGGCGCTGATCGTTCACGGCTCGCCCGAGCAGAAGCAGACCTACGTGCCGAAGATGGTGGCGGGCGAGTGGACCGGCACCATGAACCTCACCGAGCCGCATTGCGGCACCGACCTCGGCATGCTCCGCACCAAGGCGGTGCGCCAGGCCGACGGCAGCTTCAAAATCACGGGCACCAAGATTTTCATCTCCGCCGGCGAGCATGACCTCGCCGAGAACATCATCCACCTCGTGCTCGCCCGCATCGAGGGCGCGCCCGCCGGCATCAAGGGCGTCTCGCTGTTTGTGGTGCCGAAATTCCTGGTCAACGCCGACGGCTCGGTGGGTGCGCGCAACGGCGTCGTCTGCGGCTCGCTCGAGCACAAGATGGGCATCCACGGCAATTCGACCTGCGTGATGAACTACGACAACGCCACCGGCTGGCTGATCGGCGAAGAGAACAAGGGCATGCAGGGCATGTTCGTGATGATGAACGAGGCGAGGCTCGGCGTCGCCGTGCAGGGTCTCGCGCAGTCCGAGGTCGCCTATCAGAACGCGGTCGCCTATGCCCGCGAGCGCATCCAGGGCCGCTCGCTCACCGGCGCGAAAGCGCCGGACAAGCCGGCCGACCCGATCATCGTGCACCCCGACGTGCGCCGCACGCTGCTGTCGATCCGCGCCTTCAACGAGGCCGCGCGCGCCTTCGTGATGTGGACCGCGCTGAAGAGCGACGTCGCCCACCGCTCTGAAGACCCCAAGGACCGCCAGGCCGCCGACGATCACATGGGCCTGATGACGCCGGTGCTGAAGGGCTTCCTGACCGATTACGGCTTCGCCAACGCGGTGCAGGCGCAGCAGATGTATGGCGGTCATGGCTACATCGCCGAGCAGGGGATGGAGCAGTTCGTGCGCGATGCGCGCATCGCGATGATCTATGAAGGCGCCAACGGCATCCAGGCGCTCGATCTCGTCGGCCGCAAGCTGCCGCGCGACGGCGGCCGTGCCATCATGGCGTTCTTCGGCGAGGTCATGGCCTTCGCCAAGGAGAACGGCGGCGACGAGGCGCTGAAGCCGTTCATCACCCCGCTCTCGACCTCGCTCGGTCATCTCCAGCAGGCCACGACGTGGCTGATGCAGAACGCGATGGCGAAACCGGACAATGCCGGCGCCGCCGCAACCGACTACCTGCATCTCTTCGGCTTCGTCGCGCTCGGCTACATGTGGGCGAAGATGGCCAAGGTGACGAACGCCAAGATTGCCGAGAGCGGGGCGACGCCCTATCTCTCGACCAAGCTGGTCACCGGCCGTTTCTTCATGGAGCGGATGCTGCCGGAGACGGCCGCCAATCTCGCGCGCATCCAGGCCGGCTGCGCCACCATCATGGAATTGCCGGCGGAAGCGTTCTGAGCCTGCTTCCGCTGCCTGCTCCCAATCGCATCAAACATCACATCAGGAGGGCGTCATGCCTGAGGCATTCATCTACGACCACGTTCGCACCCCGCGCGGCCGCGGCAAGGCGGACGGCGCGCTGCACGAAGTCACCGCGCTCGCGCTCGCGACCGTGCCGCTGAAGGCGCTGAAGGACCGCAACAACCTGCCGGAGGATTCCGTTGACGACGTCATCCTCGGCGTGGTCGACCCGGTCGGCGAGGCTGGAAGCGACATCGCGCGTTTCGCCGCGCTGAAGGCCGGTCTCGGCGAAGCCGTGCCCGGCGTGCAGATCAGCCGCTTCTGCGCCTCCGGCCTCGACGCGGTGAACTTCGCCGCCGCGCAGGTGATGAGCGGCCAGCATGAGCTGGTGATCGGCGGCGGCGCCGAATCCATGAGTCGTGTCGGCATCGGCGCGTCCGGCGGCGCCTGGCCGATGGATCCGTCGATGGCGGTCCCGGCCTATTTCATGCCGCAGGGCGTCTCGGCCGATCTGATCGCCACCAAATACGGCTTCTCGCGCGACGACGTCGACGCCTACGCCGTGCAAAGCCAGCAGCGCGCGGCCAAGGCCTGGGACGAGGGCCGCTTCGACAAGTCGGTGGTGCCGGTGAAGGACATCAACGGTCTCACCATCCTCGCCAAGGACGAGCATATGCGTCCCTCGACGACGATGCAGTCGCTGGCGCAGCTGCAGCCCTCGTTCACGATGATGGCGCAGATGGGTGGCTTCGACGGCGTCGCAATTCAGTCCCATCCCGAGATCGAGCGCGTCAATTACGTGCACCATGCCGGCAATTCCTCGGGCATCGTCGACGGCGCCGGTGCCGTGCTGCTCGGCAGCAAGGAGGCTGGCAGCAAGTACGGGCTGAAGCCGCGTGCGAAGATCCGCGCCTTCGCCAATATCGGCTCGGAGCCCGCGATGATGCTGACCGGCCCGGTCGACGTCACCGAGAAGCTGTTCGCGCGGTCCGGCATGAAGAAGTCGGACATCGACCTGTTCGAGCTGAATGAGGCCTTCGCCTCCGTCGTGCTGCGCTACATCCAGGCCTTCGACATCGACAGCGCCAAGATCAACGTCAATGGCGGCGCCATCGCGCTCGGCCATCCGCTAGGGGCGACCGGCGCGATGATCCTCGGCACCGTGCTCGACGAGCTCGAGCGCACCAACAAGTCCACCGCCCTGGTGACGCTGTGCATCGGCGGCGGCATGGGCACCGCGACCATCATCGAGCGGGTGTAGGTCCGTAGGGCGGGTTAGCCGAAGGCGTAACCCGCCGTGCCACGTCAACAAAGTTGGTGGGTTACGCTTCGCTAACCCACCCTACGAGACCCCATCAACCGCCGCGCCTGGCATCGGCTGCGGCACCGAGGAGCAACCAACATGTCGTACAAGAATTTCAAGGTCGAGACCGACGCAGACGGCATCGCGCTCGTCACCTGGGACATCCCGGGCCGTTCCATGAACGTGCTCGACGAGACCTCGACCAACGAGCTTGAGGCAATCGTCAAGGCAACCACGGCGGACGCCGCGGTGAAGGGCGTCGTCATCACCTCGGCGAAAGAAGCGTTCTGCGCCGGCGCAGACCTCTCGATGCTCGAAGGCATGAACCAGGCCTACGCGAAGGTCTTGAAGGAGCAGGGCGAGACCGCGGCGAACCAGATGCTGTTCGACCAGAGCCGCCGCTTCTCGCTGGTACTGCGTTCGATCGAGACCTCAGGCAAGCCGTGGGCGGCCGCGATCAACGGCCTCGCGCTCGGCGGCGGCTTCGAGATCACGCTGTGCTGCCATTACCGCGTCGCCGCGGAGAATCCCAAGACGCGCCTCGGCCTGCCCGAGGTCAAGGTCGGCCTGTTCCCGGGCGCCGGCGGCACGCAGCGCGTGCCGCGCCTGGTGCCGCCGCAGGACGCGATGACGATCCTGCTCAAGGGCGACCCCGTCACGGTCGACAAAGCCAAGGCGCTGAACCTGATCCACGCCATCGTTCCGGCCGCCGATCTCATCAAGGCCGCCAAGGACTGGATCAAGGCCGGCGGCAAGGCCGTCGCGCCCTGGGACGAGAAGGGCTTCAAGCTGCCCGGCGGTCCGGTGTTCTCCAAGGCGGGCATGATGATGTTCCCGGCCGGCAACGCGATCTATCGCCGCGAGACCTACGACAATTATCCCGCCGCGCGCGCGATCATGAGCTGCGTCTATGAGGGCCTGCAGCTGCCGATCGACGCCGCGTTGCGGGTCGAGTCGCGCTACTTCACCTCGGTGCTGCGCTCGAAGGAAGCGGCCGCGATGATCCGCAGCCTGTTCCTGTCGATGCAGGAGCTCAACAAGGGCGCGCGCCGCCCGAAGGACGTTCCGCCGACCAAGGTGAAGAAGATCGCCGTGATCGGCGCCGGCTTCATGGGCGCCAGCGTCGGCTACGTCTCGGCCCGTGCCGGCCTCGACGTCGTCCTGATCGACCGCGACCAGGAGAGCGCCGACAAGGGCAAGGCGCATGCCCAGAAGGTGATCGAGGAGCAGATCAAGAAGGGCCGCGCCAAGCCTGCGGATGCCGAAGCGCTGCTCGCGCGCATCACGCCGACCGCCGACTACGCTGCGCTGAAGGATGTCGACCTCGTCATCGAGGCCGTGTTCGAGGACCGCAAGGTCAAGGCCGAGACCTTCGCCAAGGCGCAGCAATATCTGAAGCCGGACGTGATCTTCGCCTCCAACACCTCGACGCTGCCGATCACCTCGCTGGCCGAGAGCTTCAAGGACCAGGGCAAGTTCGTCGGCATCCACTTCTTCTCGCCGGTCGAGAAGATGATGCTGGTCGAGATCATCAAGGGCAAGAACACCGGCGATCTCGCGATCGCGGCTGCGCTCGACTATGTCCGCCAGATCGGCAAGACGCCGATCGTGGTCAACGACTCCAGAGGCTTCTTCGCCAACCGCTGCGTCGGCCGTTATGTCGCCGAGGGCAACGAGATGTTCCTCGAAGGCGTGCCGCCGGCGATGATCGAGAACTGCGCCAAGATGGCCGGCATGCCGGTCGGCCCGCTCTCGCTCTCGGATGAAGTCGCGCTCGACCTCGGCCTCAAGATCATGAAGGCGACGGAGGCCGATCTCGGCCCCAACGCCATCAACCCCGATCAGAAGAAGCTGATGGTGGAGATGGTCGAGAAGCAGGGCCGCCTGGGGCGCAAGAACAGCAAGGGCTTCTACGACTATCCCGAGAAGGGCAAGGGCCAGAAGAGCCTGTGGCCGGGCCTCTCGGCCTTGCAGCCGAAGCAGCTCGACCCCGACACGCTCGACGTCGAGGAGCTGAAGCAGCGCTTCCTGGTGGTGCAGGCGGTGGAAGCGGCGCGCACCGTCGAGGATCACGTCATCACCGATCCGCGCGAAGCGGATGTCGGCTCGATCCTCGGCTTCGGCTTCGCGCCGTTCACCGGCGGCACGCTGTCCTACATCGACTTCATGGGCACGAAGAAGTTCGTCGAGCTCTGCCGCAAGCTCGAGGCGAAGTACGGCTCGCGCTTCACGCCGCCGAAGCTGCTCGAGGAGATGGCGGCGAAGGGCGAAACCTTCTACGGCCGCTTCGCGCCGAAGAAGGCGGCGGCTTAAGGCGCGCTACCCAGAAAAAGAAAGGCCGGATCATTGATCCGGCCTTTTTGTTTTCCATCGCCGAATGGCGAGCCCGCGCGACCTGGCACCGCATCGTCGACGGCCGGCTCGCTTCGCGGTGGCACCGCTTTTGCTGACGGATCCAACGGATGACCATCAGCATTGAAAGTGTCCCGTAATGACCTCAAGGGTGTCTCAACTCAACGCAGCCGGCGTTGCCGTAAGATACGCCCCGCTCTCCCTGATGGGGCCGCCGTGGCCCCGCCGCAGGCTCTTGAGGCTGCGCAGAAAAATGCCCTCATGGGTCGGCCTGGCCTTACTCGTTCTCGTCGTCGATGTGGCGATGGCCGTGCTTGCCTGGGTCGCCGTCGATGTCGTCCTGCACTGAAAGCTCGCCTCTGTGCATGTAGAGCGAGGCCGCCAGATAGGCGACCTGGCCGACAATCAGGCAGCCAACGACGAGTGGGATTCCGGTCCAGAATCCGAAGCCCGAGGTCTGAAGCACTATTGCAGCAAGGATCGCGGTCGCCGGCGAAACCAATAAGAGAGTCCAGACTCGGAAGAAGAGTCCCGTCGACAATCCAGCGATCATGCTCGCGAGCAGGAGCAGGAATATGGTTGTCACCAGAGCTTCCCGGTTCGCAGGTCCATATCGCAGTCGATGGCTGAGCTTGAGCCACCCGGATCGCCGTCACAACGATGCTGACCTCCGCCGCGCACATCACGCGGAATTATTGTTAACTCCGACAATGCTCGTAAAATTGATGTCCCGGACATCTCGAACATCCGGGCTTGCGCAACCGGTTCAAGCAAAAAAGAGCCGGATCATCGATCCGGCTCTTCCATCATTCCGTCTGTCGGGCCTCGCCTCACTTCGCCTGGGCCAGCCCTTCCTTCTTCAGTGCTTCCTGCACCTGCGGCCGCGCCGCGACGCGGGTCTTGTAGGCGGCAAGGTTCGGCATCGCCGAGAGGTCGAACTTCATCCGGTCCGCCCAGGTCAGCATCGTGAAGAGATAGCCGTCGGCCACCGTGAACTGCTTGCCCATGAGGTAGTCGCGGCCGGCGAGCTGGCCGTCGATATATTTCAGCTTGCCCATGACGCGGTCTTTGAAGAAGGCCTTGGCCTCGTCGTTCAGCGCCGGCGCGAACATCGGGCCAAAGCTCTTGTGCACCTCGGAGGTGAGGAAGTTCAGCCACTCCTGCAGCTTGTAGCGCTCAGAACTGCCGTGGGCCGGCGCCAGCGCTTTGCTTGAGGCCTGATCGGCGATCATCTGGACAATCACCGGGCCTTCGGTCACGATCTCGCCGCTGTCGAGGCCCAGCGCAGGCACCTGGCCCTTGGGATTCAGCTTCAGATAATCCTCACCATTTTCGAGCTTCTTGGCCCGGAGATCCACCT
The DNA here is from genome assembly GCF_042019905.1 of Bradyrhizobium dasycarpum. Classification (NCBI taxonomy): domain Bacteria; kingdom Pseudomonadati; phylum Pseudomonadota; class Alphaproteobacteria; order Hyphomicrobiales; family Nitrobacteraceae; genus Bradyrhizobium; species Bradyrhizobium dasycarpum. The sequence continues at coordinate 4,133,827 of NZ_CP169574.1, read as the reverse complement.
TGACCAGCTCGTAGGGCAGGCCGGCTTCCAGAAGGGCGATGTGGGGGGACAGCGAGCAGGCACCGGGCGAATAATACAGCTTCATGGAATTTCCTTCTCTTGAGCTTGGTTCGGCCGAAAGAGCGATTACATGCAACTGCTTGAAATAGTCAAGATTGATGCAGCTGCATCAAATGAGGTAAGACACGGACGACGAGCTTGAGCGGGACCATGAAACGCAAACCATCGACCGAGGCAACTGCCGCCTGGATCCGCCTGATGCGGGTGCAGAGCCGCGTGCTCGATTGCGTCGAGCAGGACTTGAAGCGAGCCGGCTTCCCGCCGCTGGCCTGGTATGACGCGCTGCTCGAATTGTCGCGGGCGCCGACGGGCGAGCTGCGGCCGGTGGAACTCGAACGGCAGATGCTGATTCCGCAATATTCCACCTCGCGCCTGATCGACCGCCTGGTCGACGAGGGCCTCGCCTCGCGGCGCGAATGCAAGATCGACAAGCGCGGCCAGTTCGTCGAGATCACGGAAGCCGGCCGCGAGCTGCAGAAGCGGATGTGGAGCGCCTATTCGGCCGCGATCGAGAAATATGTCGGTTCGAAGCTGTCCGATGCCGATGCCGTCAAGCTCAGCGATCTGCTCGACCGCCTGGGCTGCTCCTGCGGCGAGATGAAGCTTCCGCCCGTCGCCAACGCCAACGAAAACGCGCCGTCGCGATGACCGCACGGCACACCAGCTCGTCCGTGCGCCCGGTGGGTTCGCGGACCATCCCCGTCACCCGCGCGCATTCGACCGAAGCGCCCTTGATTAGAGTTTGATATGGCGCGAGACCAGATCGATATGACGCCGCTGCAATCGCGCGACGAGCTCGTCGCGTGGTTCGAGGCCGGCTGCAAGGACCCGTCGGAATTCCGCATGGGCACCGAGCACGAGAAGACGCCGTTCACGCTCGAAGGCCACCGTCCGGTGCCTTACGAAGGCGCGCGAGGCATCGGTGCATTGCTCGAGGGCATGAAGCTCCTGCTCGGCTGGGAGCCGATCATGGAGAAGGGCAACATCATCGGCCTCTACGACGTCACCGGCGGCGGAGCGATCTCGCTTCGAGCCCGGCGGACAGTTCGAGCTCTCAGGCGCCCCGGTCGAGAACGTGCACCAGACCCAGAGCGAGCTGATGGCGCATCTTGCGCAGGTGCGCGAGATCGCAACGCCGCTCGGCATCGGCTTCCTCGGCCTCGGCATGACGCCGTCCTGGTCGCGCGCCGAGATCCCGATGATGCCCAAGGGCCGCTACAAGATCATGACCAATTACATGCCGAAGGTCGGCCAATACGGCCTCGACATGATGTACCGGACCTGCACGGTGCAGACCAACCTTGACTTCTCCTCCGAAGCCGACATGGTCAAGAAGCTGCGCGTGTCGCTGGCGCTGCAGCCGGTCGCGACCGCGCTGTTTGCCAACTCGCCGTTCACCGAAGGCAAGCCGAACGGCTTCCTCTCCTTCCGCTCCGAGATCTGGCGTGACACCGACAATGCACGCTCGGGCATGATGCCGTGGGCGTTCGAGGACGGCATGGGGTTCGAGCGCTATGTCGACTACGCGCTCGACGTCCCCATGTATTTCGTCAAGCGCGGCGAGGACTACATCGACGTGTCGGGCTCCTCGTTCCGCGCCTTCTTCGACGGCCGCAACAACAACCTTCCCGGCGAGCGTCCGACGCTGTCGGACTGGGCCAATCATCTCTCGACCATCTTCCCGGAAGTGCGGCTCAAGCGTTATCTCGAGATGCGCGGCTCCGACGGCGGTCCGTGGGGGCCGGCTGCCGGCGCTGCCGGCGTTCTGGGTCGGGCTGCTCTACGACGACGTTGCGCTCGATGCGGCCTGGGAGATCGTCAAGCATTGGACCGCGCCTGAGCGTCAGGCCCTGCGCGACGACGTGCCGCGGATGGGCTTCAAGGCGCGGATCAGGGATCGCTATCTGTTCGAGATCGCCAAGGAATGCCTCGTTCTGGCGCATGCCGGCCTGCGCCGGCGGGCCCGGATCGACCAGGTCGGCCGCGACGAAACGCGGCATCTGGAGCCGCTCGACCGTATCATCGATTCCGGCCGGACGCCGGCTGAGGAAATGTTGGACAAGTTCAACGGCCCCTGGAAGGGCTCAGTGGAACCCGCCTACGCGGAATACGCTTTCTAGACCATAGACCAACGACCGGGCTTTCAGCCGTTCATCGCCCATACAGGTTTGCGGCGATCAAATGACCGGCCGAAAAACCTGAGCGTCGTCAATAACTCGAAAGCTGTTCCGATGGGGAAGGGCCGCCTGTCCGGCGCCGTCATGGCAAAGGTCGTGGCATGCGCCGCGCTGCTTACGCTCGCTTTCGCGAACGCGCCGACGCACGCCCAGACCGCGTTTGATCGGCCCGGCGGCGACTATTTCAGCACACCGGTCGCCTCGGGCGATCCGGAGGATTGCGCGTTGCTGTGCGAGCGCGATCGCCGCTGCCGCTCGTGGAGCTTCAGCTATCCCGACGTCGAGGGCGGCTCGGCGGTGTGCTGGCTGAAGAACACCGTGCCGGCGCGCGTGCCGGGAAGCTGCTGTATCTCCGGCGTGCGCGGCGCCGGCGTGATCGAGCCGAGGGTCGAGGGCGTGGAGACGTCGATCGACCGCCCCGGCGGCGATCTGCGCAATTTCGAGCTGAAGGACGGCGAGGGCGTGGAGGTCTGCAAGGCCGCCTGCACCGTCGACAACAAATGCCGTGCCTTCACCTATGCCCGCCCCGGCTACACCGGACGCGAGGCGCGCTGCTTCCTGAAAAAGGAAATCAAGCCGCCGCGCCGCAAGGCGGGCTTCACGTCGGGCGTGGTGCGGTAGCGCTCGGGCTCGTGCCCCGGACGCAGGTGCGGTAGGGTGGGCAAAGCGAAGCGTGCCCACGCGTCTGTGGCCAGATCGGAAAGATCGTGGGCACGGCGCTTCGCGCCTTTGCCCACCCTGCCGCACCTCACTCCGGCGCGATCACCGTGAGCTCCGGCCACAGCGCCTTCCAGCGGGCGGCTTTGGCCGCGTAATTCGCCGCGGAGAAATTCGGTCCTGGATTTGGCCGCGCGATCAGTCCCGCGACGTCGTCAAAGCCGTGTGGCGCGTAGACCTCGTAGCTATCTCTTCCGCGTTTCACGCCGATTTGCGTGTTCTGCGTCAGGAAGCGGTCGATGCCATCGGATGCGCGCGTCAGGGGCGGATAGGGCAGGCCGTGCTTGTGGGGGTACCACAGATGTACACGCGCCTGGTTGCGGATCTCGACCTTGACGCCGAGATGCGTGAGCCGCGCGTCCAGCTCGCGGATCACCGCGTCCTCCGCCTCCCACGAGGTGTCGGGGTCGAACTAGAATACGTCGTAATCGGCGATGCCAAAATCGACCGCGCGGCCGGTGAGCACGTTCCACACGGTCTGCACCAGGCATCCCGAAACCAGCCACGCATCCGGCAGCGCGTGACGATCGAGCTCATCGATGATCGCGACGTTGACGGGATTCCTCAGCGCGAGTGCGAGGAATTCGTCACGGTTCATCGTGAGACGAGGCGGATCAATGCACGGCAGTGAAGAATCGCGCCAGCCGGAAGCCGGACAGCCAGGTCCACACCGGCTGGCTTCGCATGCCGAGATCCCAGGAGCCGAGCACCGCATCCGCACGGCCGATCAGATTGTCGATCGGCAACAGGCCGACGCCGCCGGAGCGCAGCGACACGCGGCTGTCGGAGGAATTGTCGCGGTTGTCGCCGAGCACGAAGAGGTGACCGGCCGGCACCGTCACTTCCGGCGTGTTGTCGAGCGGTCCGTTGTCGCGCATCTTGAAGATCAGATGCGAGACGCCGTTCGGCAGCGTCTCGACATAGCGGTAGGCGGGCTCGTTGCCGCCATTGTCGTCCTCGGCAGCGCCGACGCCGTCCGGCTTGAGCTCGGCGGGGCGGTCGTTGATGAAGAGCTGGCCCTGCCGCATCTGGATGCGATCGCCGGGCAGCCCCACGACGCGCTTGACCCAGGCCTGCGAGCGATCGCCGGGCCAGCGGAACACGACGACGTCGCCGAGCTTCGGCGTTTCCGCGAACACCCGGCCGGTCTCGGGCAGGCTGATCTGGATCGGCAGCGAGGAAGTGCCGTAGCCGTAGGGGAATTTGGAGGCGAGCAGCGCGTCGCCGATCAGCAACGTCGGCTCCATCGAGCCCGACGGCACGTAGAACGGCTCGGCAAGCGCGCCCTTGGCGATGAACACGGCGACGACGATGCCGGCGAGCTGAACGAGCTGCCCGCCCCAGCCGCTGCCCTTCTGCTTGGAGGTGACGGTCTCTTTCTCAACGCTCATGCGCCGGTTCCACCCACGGTAATGCGCTCCATCAGCAGCGACGGCTGGCCGACGCCGACGGGCACGCCCTGGCCGTTCTTGCCGCAGGTGCCGATGCCGGTATCGAGCGCGAGATCGTTGCCGATCATGCGGATGCGATGCAGGTCGGTCGGCCCGTTGCCGATCAGCATGGCGCCCTTCAGCGGCGCGCCGATCTTGCCGTTCTCGATCTTGTAGGCCTCGGTGCACTGGAACACGTACTTGCCCGAGGTGATGTCGACTTGGCCGCCGCCGAAATTCGCGGCGAAGACGCCGTTCTTCACCGAGGCGAGGATCTCGGCCGGATCGCGGTCGCCCGCGAGCATGTAGGTATTGGTCATGCGCGGCATCGGCACATGGGCATAGCCCTGGCGGCGGCCGTTGCCGGTCGGCTTCATGTTCATCAGCCGTGCGTTCTGACGGTCCTGCATGTAGCCGACCAGGATGCCGTCCTCGATCAGCACGGTGCGATTGGTCGGCGTGCCCTCGTCGTCGATCGACAGCGAGCCGCGGCGCGAGGCAATGGTGCCGTCGTCGACCACGGTGACGCCCTTGGCCGCGACCTGCTGGCCCATCAGGCCGGCGAATGCAGAGGTCTTCTTGCGGTTGAAATCGCCTTCCAGGCCATGGCCGACCGCTTCGTGCAGCATCACTCCGGGCCAGCCGGCGCCGAGCACGACGTCCATCTCGCCGGCCGGGGCCGGAATCGATTCCAGATTGACCAGCGCCTCGCGCAGCGCGCCGTCGGCGGCGTCGCGCCAATTCCGGCTCTCGATGAATTCGGCATAGCCGGCACGGCCGCCATAACCCTTGCTGCCGCTCTCCTGGCGGTCGCCTTGGCCGGCCACGACGGAGATGTTGACGCGGACGAGCGGACGGATGTCGCGATAGCTCTCGCCGTCCGGCCGCAGGATCTCGACCACCTGCCAGGTCGCACCGAGGCTGACGCTGACCTGCCGCACCCGGGGATCCTTGTCGCGCAGGTAAGCGTTGATCTCGGCGAGCAGCTTGACCTTGGTCTCGAAGCCGGGGGCGTCGAGCGGATTGTCGTCGCCATAGAGCCGGATATTGGTGTGCGGAGGCGGCGCGGCAAAGCTGCCGGAATAGCCGCCGCGCACAGCCGCAACCGCGTCCGCGGCGCGCATCAGCGCCGGCAGGGACACGTCGGAGGAATGCGCGTAGCCGACCGCATCGTCCTTGACCGCGCGCAGGCCAAAACCTTGCGAGGTGTCGTAGGTCGCCTGCTTCAGCCGCCCATTGTCGAACATCAGCGCTTCGGTCTGGCTGTACTCCAGGAACAGCTCGCCGTCGTCGGCGCCGGAAAGCCCGCGCGCGAGCTCGTGGCGAACCTGGTCGCGGTCGAGATTGGCGCGGTCGAGCAGGGAGGTCGTGGCAGGATTGGTCATGCGTCCATCCATTAGCGGAAGATGTGGGTCAAGATAATGGTTTCGGATCGGTTCCGCGAGGGGCGGGGCGTCACATTACGGAAACGATAGGAAGGGCGCACCGCTGCGCCGCCTCAGTCCATGCTGTGGTGCCCTGATGAGCCGGCGAGGTGTCATCTCTATCGAACCGGATAAGCGGGGAGGGAGACCTTGTATCCGCCACATGCGGATTGCCGTGGCGGATGTGCTCGGTTGGCTGGATGCCGGTCGGACTTACGCTCAAATCCTCGATGATTTTCCGGCGTTGACCGAGGACGATATCAAAGCGCGCTGGCTTTCGCCGCTGGGGACCCAGTGGTCGAGCTTGTGGCGAACGATAATCCATCACCGTCATCCTGAGGTGTTCGCCTTGCAAAGCAGGGCGAGCCTCGAAGGACGACGGCACCGCCAGCAGCTCGGCCGTTCATCCTTTGAGGCTCGCACGGCAGCGCAGCTTGCGCTGCCGAACTCGCGCCTCAGGATGACGGGAATTCGATAGCCTGCGATTGGGCGCAGCCCCTACGGCAGCTTGTCATAGCCCTCGCCGAGGCCGTTCAGGCTGAGCGGGAAGCCGATGCCTTCTTCGGGTGTCTCGAAGATGATGAAGGTGGCGGTCTTGGCGGTGCGGAGCTGGCCGAGCAGCTTGTCGTCCATGACGACCTCGGCGACGCAGCCATTGGGCAGGCAGCGCACGAACCCGGCTCGGCCGACGTCCTGGTTGTCGAGCTTGAGGCCGAGACCGGAGGGCAGCAGCACACCCAGCGGCGCCACCACGCGCATCAGCCGGCTCTTCTGGTCGGCGGTCTTCAGCACGATCACGGTCAGGCCGGCATTGGAGCGGTCTTCCGCCACCACGCTCTGGATCAGCGCGCATTGCTCGGTCTGGGCGCCGGGCGGCGTGTCGCAGCAGAATCTGCCAGTCGCCATGGACAGAGCGCACCGCGCCCTGCGCATGGGCAAGGCCGGGAAGCGCCAGGAGGAGGAGCGCAGCCAGCAACGTGGCCAGCACCGGGAGGCGGTTAAGCGGCCTTGTCGCCGGTCTTGCCATCGATATCGAAAACCCCATCGGGTCGGTCCCTCCGCTCGCCTTCCTCGCTCGCGCTTGGCGGACTCATCTGGCGGACTGATACGGGAATGACGGCGTCTTGAAGGCGATTGCCAAGCAAATTCCGCGCCGCCTCGCACCGCCGCCGCCCGCACGAATCAGGTTCCTGCGCGGCCATCTGCCAGTGCCTAACGCGGGCAATTCCGCTGTCAAGCGGCAGCATCCCGGCAAACGGTATTTTTGTCCGATGTTACTAGGAATTATCCTGCGGGTGATGGCTGGCAGATCAGGCGCAAGACTGCATTGCGATAGATCAAGAATTATGGTTTGAGAGGCTAGATTTCGGCGTTCTAGCGATCTGGCCCGAATTCCTCTTAGAGGTATTCTTGCGCGGCGGTTTGTCAGGCGGGCGGATCGAATAAGCGTTGCCCGGACACAGGGGAGCGCACTTGGGGTGATTTCGTAAGGGGAGCGCGAACGGCATGAGGATGTCGATGGGTCGGGTGGGCCAGCATCTGCTGGAATTGGCCACCATCGCCGTGGTGGCGGCTGGTGTCACGCTGGCGACGGGTGGCGCGGCATTCGCCGAGGTCGGGCAGCCGGCTCCGTGGGAGTGGACGCTCCAGCAGTCCGGTTCTCCGGTGATGGACAACATCGTCTGGTTCCACAACTTCCTGTTCGTGCTGATCACGCTGATCACGCTGTTCGTTCTGGCGCTGCTCGTGGTCGTGGTTGTCAAGTTCAATGCGCGGGCCAATCCGGTGCCGTCGCGGACCACCCACAACACGCTGATCGAGGTGGCCTGGACGCTCGTTCCGGTGCTGATCCTGGTCGGCATCTCGGTGCCGTCGTTCCGGCTGCTGTTCCTGGAGCTCGACATTCCGAAAGCGGATCTGACCATCAAGGCGACCGGCAAGCAATGGTACTGGTCCTATGCCTATCCCGATAACGGCAAGTTCGAGTTCGACTCGCTGATGGCGCAGGACAAGCAGCCCCGTCTGCTCGGCGTCGACAACGAGATGGTGGTGCCGGTCAACAAGGTGATTCGCGTCCAGACCACCGGCGCCGACGTCATCCATGCCTTCGCGGTGCCGGCTTTCGGCGTCAAGATCGACGCCATTCCGGGCCGCCTGAACGAGACCTGGTTCAAGGCCCCCAAGACCGGCATGTATTACGGCCAGTGTTCGGAATTGTGCGGCAAGGACCACGCTTTCATGCCGATCGCCGTGCGCGTGGTGAGCGAGCAGGAATTCGCCTCCTGGGTCGAGACGGCGAAGAAGAAATATGCGAGCGGCGGCGCCAGCACCTACGCCTCCGCGGCCGGTCCGACGCAGTAAGCGTCGGATGACGGCTTGAGGCACTGGAAGCGATAGAAGGGCGGGACCTCCTGGAGGTCCGAATGGGACGCAAGGCAGGATTTGAACATGGCAACGAGCGCAGCGGCACACGGCGATCACGCCCACGGACATGACGAGCACGCCCATCCGACCGGATGGCGCCGCTACGTCTATTCGACCAACCACAAGGACATCGGCACGATGTACCTGGTGTTCGCGGTCATCGCAGGCATCATCGGCCTGGCGATGTCGATCGCGATCCGTGCCGAGCTGATGTATCCGGGCGTGCAGGTCTTCCACGAGACCCACACCTATAACGTGTTCGTGACCTCGCACGGCCTGATCATGATCTTCTTCATGGTCATGCCCGCGATGATCGGCGGCTTCGGCAACTGGTTCGTCCCGCTGATGATCGGCGCGCCGGACATGGCGTTCCCGCGCATGAACAACATCTCGTTCTGGCTGCTGCCGGCCTCCTTCGCCCTGCTCCTGATGTCGACCTTCGTCGAGGGCGAGCCGGGCGCCAACGGCGTCGGCGCGGGCTGGACCATGTACGTGCCGCTGTCGAGCTCCGGGCATCCCGGTCCGGCCGTCGACTTCGCGATCCTGTCGCTGCATCTGGCGGGTGCCTCGTCGATCCTCGGCGCCATCAACTTCATCACCACGATCTTCAACATGCGCGCCCCCGGCATGACCCTGCACAAGATGCCGCTGTTCGTGTGGTCGATCCTGGTGACGGTGTTCCTGCTGCTGCTGTCGCTGCCGGTGCTCGCCGGCGCGATCACCATGCTGCTCACCGACCGCAATTTCGGCACGACCTTCTTCGCCCCCGACGGCGGCGGCGATCCGGTGCTGTTCCAGCATCTGTTCTGGTTCTTCGGCCACCCCGAGGTGTACATCCTGATCCTGCCCGGCTTCGGCATGATCAGCCAGATCGTCTCGACCTTCTCGCGCAAGCCCGTGTTCGGCTATCTCGGCATGGCCTACGCCATGGTCGCGATCGGCGGCATCGGCTTCGTGGTGTGGGCGCACCATATGTACACGGTCGGCATGTCCTCGGCGACGCAGGCCTATTTCGTCGCCGCGACGATGGTGATCGCGGTTCCGACCGGCGTGAAGATTTTCTCGTGGATCGCCACGATGTGGGGCGGCTCGATCGAATTCCGCGCCCCGATGATCTGGGCGGTCGGCTTCATCTTCCTGTTCACGATCGGCGGCGTCACCGGCGTCGTGCTGGCGAACGCGGGCGTCGATCGCGTGCTGCAGGAGACCTACTACGTCGTCGCGCACTTCCACTACGTGCTCTCGCTCGGCGCGGTGTTCGCGATCTTCGCCGGCTGGTACTACTGGTTCCCGAAGATGTCGGGCTACATGTACAATGAAGGGCTCGCGAAGGCGCACTTCTGGGTCACCTTCATCGGCGTCAACCTGGTGTTCTTCCCGCAGCACTTCCTCGGCCTGTCCGGCATGCCGCGTCGCTACGTCGACTATCCCGATGCGTTCGCAGGCTGGAATCTGGTCTCGTCGCTCGGCTCCTACATCTCCGGCTTCGGCGTGCTGATCTTCCTGTACTGCGTGGTCGACGCCTTCATGAAGAAGGTGCCGGCGGGCGACAATCCGTGGGGTGCGGGTGCGACCACGCTGGAATGGACGCTGCCCTCGCCGCCGCCCTTCCATCAGTTCGAAGTGCTGCCCCGCGTGCAGTGAGCGATCACCGCGGCGCCCGTGACGGGCGCCGCGGCTCTTCCAACGAAGCGAGTTGAATTCGTGTCCGTCCTCGACCAGAACGCCATCGACATCAATCCGCGCATCTCCGAGGCGGAGGTCGGCGACTACATCGCGCTGCTGAAGCCGCGGGTGATGTCGCTGGTGATCTTCACCGCGCTGGTCGGGATGGCGATGGCGCCGGGACACTTCCACCCCGTGCTCGCGTTCACCTCGCTGCTTTGCATCGCCGTCGGTGCCGGTGCCTCCGGCGCGCTCAACATGGCGCTCGAAGGCGACATCGACTCCAAGATGTCGCGCACGGCGAACCGGCCGATCCCGCGCGGCCGCATCACCCGCCCCGAGGCGATGGCCTTCGGCCTGACGCTGTCCTTCTTCTCGGTGATGACGCTCGGCATCCTCGTCAACTGGATCGCCGGCAGCCTGCTCGCCTTCACCATCTTCTTCTACGTCGTGATCTACACGATGGGCCTGAAGCGCTGGACCGCGCAGAACATCGTGATCGGCGGTGCCGCCGGCGCGCTGCCGCCGGTGGTGGCCTGGGCCGCCGTCACGGGCACGGTCGACGTCGAGCCGCTGCTGCTGTTCGCCATCATCTTCTTCTGGACCCCGCCGCACTTCTGGGCGCTGGCGCTGTTCCGCTCCGACGACTACGCGCGCGCCGGCATTCCGATGCTGCCCAACGTCGCCGGTCCCGATGCGACGCGGCTCCAGATCCTGCTCTACACAATCGTGCTGATCGCGGTCGCCGCCGCACCCTGGGCGCTCGGCTATTTCGACGCCGTCTACGGCATCGCTTCGCTGATCCTGGGCGCCGGCATGCTGGTGCTCGCGATCAACGTCTATCTGCGTCGCGAGCGGGCTGCGTCGCTGCGCGCGACCCGCAAGCTGTTTGCCTTTTCGATCCTCTATCTGTTCGCACTGTTCGCGACCCTGCTGGTCGAGGTCGTGGTCCGGGCGCTGGCTCCGATGGTAGGGGGCGCATGATCACAGCGATGGCCGACAAACCCGAGACAGGCGGAATCGTCCTCACCGAGGCGCAGAAGAAGAGCCGTCGTCAGCGCTCGATCGCGATCGCACTCGCGCTCGGCGTGCTGGTGGTGCTGTTCTTCGCCGTCACCATGGTCAAGGGACCGGCGGTTCTCGTGCGGCCGATGTAGAAGATGAATCAGGAGCCGACCATATCGCAGGACAGCGCCAAGCCGGGCGATCGCAAGCCGGCCACACGCCGCGGGCTGGGACGCGATGCGGTGGTTGCTTCGATCTGCGGCGGCGTGGTCGCGCTGATGGTCGGCGCTTCCTACGCGGCGGTACCGTTCTACAATTGGTTCTGCCGCGCCACCGGGTTCAACGGCACGACCCAGGTCGCAACCTCCGCGCCGGCCACGGGGCCGATCGCGCGGAAGATCTCGGTGCGCTTCGATTCCAACGTCGCGCCCGGCCTGCCCTGGAAATTCGAGCCGGAGCAGAACGAGATCGAGGTCAATATCGGAGAGGTCACGACCGTCTTCTATACCGTGACCAATCAAGCCGCGCGCACCACGGCCGCGCAGGCCGCCTACAACGTCGCTCCGCTGACGGTCGGCTCCTATTTCCAGAAGATCAACTGCTTCTGCTTCACCGAGCAGACCATGGCCCCGGGCGAGAAGCGGGAGATGCCGGTCGTGTTCTACGTCGATCCGTCGATCGCCGACGATCACGAGAACGACGGGCTGAGCACCATCACGCTGTCCTACACCTTCTATCCGGTGAAGGATCCCGTGGTGAAACCGCTGGCATCGGGCGAAGGCGACAAGCGCAAGGGAAATCTCTGACCGCCGGGCTCTTGCTCGAAGGGTCGGAAAACGAGGGGACAAGTGCCTGGCAGGCACGGGATTGAGGAGAGAGACCGCAAATGGCAACGGCGCACACCAAGCATCACGACTATCACCTGGTCGATCCCTCTCCCTGGCCGTTCGTCGGCTCGCTTTCCGCTTTCATCATGGCAGTCGGCGCGGTCGCCTGGATGCACCACATGTTCTCTGCCGCGCCGATCGTGTTCGGGGTCGGCACCGTGGGCGTGCTCTACACCATGGCGAGCTGGTGGACCGACGTGATGAAGGAAGCCCAGTACAAAGGCGACCACACCCGCGTCGTGCAATTGCATCACCGCTACGGCATGATCCTGTTCATCGCCTCGGAGGTGATGTTCTTCGTCGCCTGGTTCTGGGCCTATTTCAACGCGGCGCTGTTCCCGGCCGACGCCGTCCACGCCACCCGCGACGCGGTGTTCGGCTGCGGCCTCGGCACCCAGCCCGGCGCCTGCGCAGTCCCCGGCACCTGGCCGCCCAAGGGCATCGAAACCTTCGACCCCTGGCATCTGCCGCTTCTGAACACGCTGATCCTGCTGACCTCGGGCACCACGGTGACCTGGGCGCACCACGCGCTGCTCGAGAACGACCGCCAGGGCCTCAAGTACGGCCTGATCCTTACCGTCGTGCTTGGTGCGCTCTTCACCTGCGTGCAGGCCTATGAATACAGCCACGCGGCGTTCTCCTTCGCCGGCAACGTCTATGGTGCGACCTTCTTCATGGCGACCGGCTTCCACGGCTTCCATGTGCTGGTCGGCACCATCTTCCTGCTGGTCTGCCTGTTCCGCGCCTACGCCGGCCACTTCACGCCGAAGCAGCACCTCGGCTTCGAGTTCGCCGCCTGGTACTGGCACTTCGTCGACGTGGTCTGGCTATTCCTGTTCCTCTGCATCTACGTCTGGGGACGCGGCGCCGCGACCATGGCCGCCGCGCACTGAGCCGCGAGGAATCGACCAGAAAGGGCGGCCGCAGGGCCGCCCTTTCGCTTTTGGACCGCCGGAAAGTTTCGGCGAAAACTGTGATAAGGTCCGCCATCATGAATGACACCGCCGGCAAACCCGAGCCCGAAACCACCGTCCTGCAGAGCGCGCTGCGCGGGCTTGCCTGCCGATGTCCGCGCTGCGGCCAGGGCAAGCTCTATGCGGGCTTCCTGACGCTCGCGCCCGCCTGCGACCGCTGCGGCCTCGACTACGCCTTCATCGATACCGGCGACGGTCCGGCGATCTTCATCATCATGCTGGCCGGCGGGATCGTCGTTGCGGCAGCGCTCATCGTCGAGGTCAAATACCAGCCGCCGTATTGGCTGCATGCGGTGCTGTGGTTGCCGCTGATCCTCGCCACCACGCTGCTGCCGCTGCGTGCGATGAAGTCGCTGCTGATCGCGCTGCAATTCCACCACAAGGCGGCGCCAGGCCGGTTGGTCGACCGCGCGAAATGAACCAGCCTGCGCGCAAGCCCCGCGTGGCCGGCTTCGCGCTGTTCACGCTGTTCCTGACGGCCGTCTTCGTCGCACTCGGCGTCTGGCAGTTGCAGCGGCGGACCGCCAAGCACGAGCTGGTGGCGGCGCTCACCGAGCGCCTGGCCCTAGCGCCGGTCCCGCTGCCGCCGCCCACGCTATGGGGCAAGCTGAATCCCGCACGCGACGAGTTTCGCCGCGTCAGCTTCACCGCGACCTACGCGGCTCTGCCGGATGCGATGGTCTATTCGTCCGGGTCGGCGGTACGCAAGGACGCCTCCGGCCCCGGCACCTGGGCCTTCCTGCCGGCGCGGCTTCCGAGTGGCGAGACGGTCGTGATCGACGCGGGCTTCGTCGAGAACACGATGCAGGACCGCGGCGTCGAGGATCGCGCGGTGAAGAAGCTCGTGACCGGGCAGCCGGTCGTGCTGACCGGTTATCTGCGCTTTCCCGAGGCACCCGGCTGGCTGACGCCCGCGGAAAACCGCGACAAGCGGCTGTGGTTCGTGCGCGACCATCCGGCCATCGCGAGCGCGCTCGGCTGGGGCGCGGTGGCGCCGTTCTATGTCGATCTCGAGCAGCCGGCGCCCGAGAACGGAATTCCGCGCCCGGGGCCGCTCGCCGTGCATCTGAAGGACGACCACCTGCAATACGCCATCACCTGGTTCCTGCTCGCGGGCGCCGTGCTGATCGCCTTCGCGGTGTGGGCCAGAGGCCGGCGACGGAGCTGAGCCGGTCGGTCTTGCGCCGGAACCCGGTATCGCCCGGGGTTTATTATTCAGCGCACATTCACGAGTGTGGTCCTAAGTCGCCGGTGGTTTTTCGCGGCAGACAGGATTGCGGCGTGAGCGATTTCGATCAGATGGGAATTGTCGTCGACTGGGTGGACGCCTGCCGGAACGGCGACCTCATGACCTTGCTCGACCTCTATGCCGACGACGCCCAGGTCGAATGCACGTGCAACGGCGCGCGGCGTTACCGCGGCCGGAGCGAGCTCGAGGCCTATTGGCAGCCGCGGCTCAGCGCGTTCTCGCTGGCGGGTTTCGGGCTGGAGGAAATCCACCCGATGCCGCATGGCGTCGATCTCGAATATTCCGTCGCCGGCGCGCTGCGCATTCGCGCCTCGTTTCGCTTCAGTCCGGAAGGCAAGATCCACAGCACGCTGTGCGAGCCCGCGCGGCAGAACGCGCATCACGGCTGCGCGTGCTAGGTTATTGTTTGAAAAACCGCTGCGCACTTTTCCGGATCATGCTTCAGCGGTTGACCGCCGCCTCGCGTGTCGGTGCGGCCGGAAGGCGGCAGCGAACATAGGTCCGCTCGTCCACCCGCAGCAATGACAGCGATCCGCTGAGCGCGCGCACACGCTCGTGCATGCCGGTGAGGCCGCGGCCGAAGACATTGTCGGCGGGGAAGCCGCCGCCGTCGTCCCAGATCTCGATGACCAGCGTCTCGCCGGCGATGGTCGCCTGGACATGGGCGGCGCCGGCCTTGGCGTGGCGCAGCACGTTGGTCAGCGCCTCCTGGATCACCCGATAGATGGTCCGGGCCAGCGCTCCGTCGATCACGTTGAGCTCCGGATCGATCGTATCCGTCAGGGTGATGTGGGGGGCCTGCTTGCGAAAATTCCGGAGCAGCGTCTGCACGCTGGTCGCAAGGCCCAGCTCCTCGATGTAGAGTGGCCGCAGCCGATCGAGGATGCGGCGGTTGGTCTGCTGGAGCGCCTCGACCGATTGCAGCACTTGCTCGACCGGGTTGCCGAGATTTCCCGCCGACGGCGCGGCCTCCACCAGCGCGATCGCGCCCGCGCGGATGCTGAACAGCAGCGGGCCGAGCTCGTCGTGCAGCTCGCGGGCGAGATCGCGCCGCTCGTCGTCCTGAAGCGATACCAGGCGATGCATCAGATCGCGATTGTCCTGGCTCAATTGCGCGAGCGTCGCAGCCAGCGCGTTTGCTTCCTCACAGCTCCGCCGAATCTCTGGCGGCCCCCCGACCGGGATCGGCTTTGCGTAATCGCCGCGCCGCATCCGCGTCAGGCCTTCGCCGAGTTGCTGCAGGGGTTGCAGTGCAGATCCCGCGAAGATGTAGGCGATGATCCCGGTGAGCAGCATCAGCACGGCGACGAGGCCGGCCAGCGCGAGGAAGCCGATCCACTTCTCGAACAGGTCGGCTGACAGGTCCGGTAAGAACACGATATCGCCGATATGTCTGCCGTCGATCAGCACCGGAGCCGCAGCGTCCGTCTCCGGCACCATGAGCAGCTCGACAAACCATTGCGGCACCCCCTGGAGATTTCGCACGGCGTCCTTGGGCGAGGACGCAGGACTGCCTTCCGCGGAACGGAAATGGATGTCCGAGGATCCGGCCAAGGATTGGACAAAGGCGTCAAGCGTCTTCTGCGGATTGTCCGAGGCCCGCAATGTGTCGTTGAGGGCGGTCGCGATGGTTCGGATGGACCGTCGCGCGGGCTCGTGCTCGTCGGCGAGCTGGCTGGTCGCGAATATCTGGAGCAGGACGCCGCCCAGGACCAGCGCCGCCAGAAAACTCGCGCCGAGCGGAAGAAACAGTTGCGTTCTGAACGAGAGTCGTTGCCACATTAGGTCAATTCTAACGCGCATCGGCGGAATTTGCTCTTTCCATTTGTTCCCGCCGGTCTATGAATCGAGAAACAAGAGAGCGCGCGATGCAAGAAACTGCCAAGCCGGGGACCCGGGTCCTGATTGTCGACGACCATCCCGTGGTGCTGTCGGGTTGCCGGACCCTGTTCGCTTCCGACCATTCGATCCGCATCGAGGAGGCGACGGACGCCAAATCCGGGCATCGCGCCTATGTCAGCAAGCGGCCGGACGTCGCGGTGATCGACATCAGCCTGCCGGATGTCTCAGGCTTCGAGCTGATGCGGCGAATCCGCAAGGACGATCCCGACGCCAAGATCATCATGTTCAGCATGAATGACGATCCGGCCTTCGTGGTGCGGGCCGTCGAGCTTGGGGCGCAAGGCTACGTTTCCAAGGGCGACGATCCCAGGATCCTGCTCAAAGCGGTGCGCAAGGTGGTCGCGGGCGACAATTTCATCTCACCGCAACTGGCGGAAGCCGTGACGTTTTCCGGGGCGGCGATCAAGGCCAACCCGGCCTCGCAGATGACGCCGCGGGAACTCGAAATTCTCCGCCTGCTCGGACGCGGCGACAAGATCGTGGAAGTCGCTGAGGCGCTTGGCATCTCCTACAAGACGGTCGCCAACACCACGTCCCTGCTCAAGCAGAAGCTGGGGGCCAAGAACCATTCCGACCTGATCAGGATCGCAGTGGAAATCGGCATGAATTGAGGTCCGGATGCTGACGGGCCGGGCACTGGCGACCCGGGCACTGACGGCCTGGGCATTGCTGCCCCGGAAGCACCGAACCGGCCGCTCCACGACGCAGCCGGTTCGGCGGAACGGATCGGTGTCAGCGTGCAGCCGGGCAATGCATGGACACCGCTGACACCTATCCGCCGATTCCAATGGTGAGAGACGGCATTCGTTCCCGGCACCTCCAAGAGTTCAGGAAATAACGGCAAACGCGGCGCGCTGCCGCTTGGCTGCGTGCGCCAAGGGCGGGATTGTTGTCGGGAAAAATAGGAACATTTTCGTCCCCTGGTCGTTTTCGCCCTTGACGGTTTCGTGACAGGCGACGAAAGGTTGCGCGAACAAGTTTTGACGGGTCGGTGACCCCGATAGGCAAACCGGTCTGCACACATCAACGACAGACCTTCCAAGAGAGGGGTTGCGGCAAACCGCAGCCCCTTTTTCGTTGGATCGGCTCAAGGCGGGAAGCGGTTTCCTGATGCCGCAAAACACTTTATGGTGGCCCAAAGCCTCTGGCCGCTAACAAGTAATTTCGCAAAATCAAAGGCTTAAAGGGCGGCTCAGGCTGCCCCGCCTTTGGAGGGCAGTTTGACTCGTTATATCTCGACCCGGGGCGAAGCCCCCGAACTCGGCTTCTGCGACGTGATGTTGACCGGGCTGGCGCGCGACGGCGGCCTGTATGTGCCGACCATCTGGCCGCAGCTGTCGACCGAGACCATCGCCGGCTTCTTCGGCCGTCCCTATTGGGAGGTCGCGGTCGATGTGATTCGTCCCTTCTGCCGGTGGCGAGATCACCGACGCCGAGCTCGGCCGCATGGCGAACGAGGCCTATGCGACCTTCCGCCACCCGGCGGTCGTGCCGCTGCGCCAGATGTCGCCGCACCAGTTCGTGCTGGAGCTGTTCCACGGTCCGACGCTCGCCTTCAAGGACGTCGCGATGCAGCTCATCTCGCGGCTGATGGACCATGTGCTGGCCAAGCGCGGCCAGCGCACCACCATCGTGGTCGCGACGTCAGGCGATACCGGCGGCGCCGCTGTGGAGGCTTTCGCCGGCCTCGAGAACGTGGACCTGATCGTGCTGTTTCCGCACGGCCGCATCTCCGAGGTGCAGCGGCGGATGATGACGACGACGGGCGCGGCCAACGTCCATGCGCTCGCCATCGAGGGCAATTTCGACGATTGCCAGGCGCTCGTGAAGGGGATGTTCAACAACCATCGCTTCCGCGATGCGACCTCGCTCTCGGGCGTCAATTCCATCAACTGGGCGCGCATCGTCGCCCAGGTGGTCTATTATTTCACCTCGGCCGTTGCCGTCGGTGCGCCAGCGCGCGCGGTGGATTTCGTGGTGCCGACGGGCAATTTCGGCGACATCTTTGCCGGCTACGTCGCCAAGCGCATGGGATTGCCGGTGCGGACCCTGCGCATTGCCGCCAACGTCAACGACATCCTGGCGCGCACGCTGAAGACGGGGATCTACGAAGTGCGCGAGGTGCACGCGACGGCGTCGCCGTCGATGGATATCCAGATCTCGTCGAATTTCGAGCGGCTGCTGTTCGAGGCCGGGCGGCGCGATGCGGCGGGCGTGCGTCGCCTGATGGATTCGCTGAAGCAGTCCGGGCGTTTCGTGCTGCCCGATGCGACGCTGGCCGCCATCCGCGAGGAGTTCGACGCCGGGCGCGCCGACGAGACCGAGACCGCGGCTGCGATCCGCGCCGGTTGGCGCGAGGCAGGCGAGCTGGTCGATCCCCACACGGCGGTGGCGCTCGCTGTCGCCGACCGCGACACCACGGATACGCGGGTGCCGAGCATCGTGCTCTCCACCGCCCATCCGGCCAAATTCCCCGACGCCGTCGAAGCGGCCTGCGGCCAGCGGCCGCAACTGCCGGCCTGGCTCGACGGTTTGATGACCAAATCCGAACACATGAAGGTGATGAAGAACGATCAGGCCGAGGTCGAGCAGTTCGTGCTGTCGGTCAGCCGCGCTGCAAAGCAGGGAGTTGCCGGATGAGCGTCGAGATTTCCAAGCTTGCCTCCGGCCTGACCGTCGTCACCGACAAGATGCCCCAGCTCGAGACCGCCGCGCTCGGCGTCTGGGCCGGCGTCGGCGGCCGTGACGAGAAGCCGAACGAGCATGGCATTTCCCATCTGCTCGAACACATGGCGTTCAAGGGCACCACGAAGCGTTCCTCGCGCGAGATCGTCGAGGAGATCGAGGCGGTCGGCGGCGACCTCAACGCCGGCACCTCGACCGAGACCACGTCCTATTACGCGCGGGTGCTGAAGGCCGACGTGCCGCTCGCGCTCGACGTGCTCGCCGACATCCTCGCCAATCCGGCCTTCGAGCCCGACGAGCTGGAGCGCGAGAAGAACGTCATCGTGCAGGAAATCGGCGCCGCGCAGGATACGCCCGACGACGTCGTGTTCGAGCATCTGAACGAGCTCTGCTATCCCGACCAGCCGATGGGCCGCTCGCTGCTCGGCACGGCCAAGACGCTGCGCAGCTTCAACCGCGACATGCTGCGCGGTTACCTCTCGACGCACTATCGCGGGCCCGACATGGTGGTGGCGGCGGCCGGCGCGGTCGATCACGATCAGGTGGTCGCCGAGGCCGAGAAGCGCTTTGCCAGTTTCGAGGCGGCGCCGGGCCCGAAGCCGCAAACCGCTCAGTTCGGCAAGGGCGGCGCCAAGGTGGTGCATCGCGAGCTGGAGCAGGCGCATCTGACGCTGGCGCTGGAAGGCGTGCCGCAGAACGATCCGGCGCTGTTCTCGCTCCAGGTCTTCACCAACGTCCTCGGCGGCGGAATGTCCTCGCGCCTGTTCCAGGAGGTGCGCGAGAAGCGCGGCCTCTGCTACTCCATCTATTCGTTCCACGCGCCCTATACCGATACCGGGTTCTTCGGCCTCTACACCGGCACCGATCCGGCCGATGCGCCGGAGATGATGGAGGTCGTGGTCGACATCATGAATGATTCGGTGGAGACGCTGACCGAGGCCGAGATCGCGCGGGCCAAGGCGCAGATGAAGGCGGGTCTGCTGATGGCGCTGGAGAGCTGCTCCTCCCGCGCCGAGCAGCTCGCCCGGCACGTCCTCGCCTATGGCCGGCCGCAGACGGTCGAGGAACTGGTCGGGCGAATCGACGCCGTCAGCGTCGAATCGACCCGGGACGCGGCGCGTGCGCTGTTGTCACGGAGCCGGCCTGCCGTTGTCGCATTGGGCAGTGGCAGGGGTCTGGACACGGCGGTGGCTTTTGCGGAAGGATTGACCCGGGCGCGCGCCAAGGCTCGGCTGCACTAGGAGCCGCCCAAGGGCGCCCGCCCACGGAAGCATCACCATGGCCCTCTTTCGCCTGCCGTCCAGTGGACCCGCCGCCCTCGCACCGCGCGGTAACGGGCTGTTGTTGCGTGCGCCGCAGATGTCGGACTTCCTGCAATGGGCTCATCTGCGCGAGTCCAGCCGCGACTACCTGACGCCGTGGGAGCCGATCTGGCCCTCGGACGATCTCACCCGCTCGGGCTTCCGCCGCCGTCTGCGCCGCTATGCGGAGGACATCGCCGCGGACCGTTCCTATCCCTTTCTGATCTTCCGCGAGCTCGACGGCGCCATGGTCGGCGGCATCACGCTGGCCAATGTCCGCCGCGGCATCGTGCAGGCCGGCACCATCGGCTATTGGGTCGGGCAGCCTCATGCCCATCGCGGCTACATGACGGCCGCGCTGCGGGTGCTGCTGCCGACATTGTTCGGCGAGCTCAATCTGCACCGGGTCGAGGCCGCCTGCATCCCCACCAATGCACCGTCGATCCGGGTGCTGGAGAAGTGCGGCTTCTCCCGTGAGGGCTTGGCGCGCCGCTATCTCTGCATCAACGGGGTCTGGCAGGATCATTTGCTGTTCGGCCTCCTGCACGAGGATTTCCGCGGCTGAACTGCCCGATTCATGCGGCCAAGTCCCCCTTTTTGCTGCCTTGGGTTCGCCGATTTTGGCGATATAACCGCATGCCCCGGACGGCGATCGGCCGGACAATTGTCATTGGAGTATAGGCGTTGATGGTGCAGCAGCTTCGGTCATCGCGGAATGCGTTGCGGCTGGGAGGGGAATCGCGCTGGCGTTGTCGGTTGTGCTCGCCTCTGTCCCGCCGGTGAAGGCCCAGTCTCTGACCGACCGCTTCAAGAGCCTGTTCGGGGGCAAGTCCGACGAGCCGGCCGAGCCCAAGCCGCCGCCTGCGCCCGGCCAGCCGGCCGAAGACGAGCTCGATTGCCCGCAGGTCACGGTGCGTGCGGGAGCCTCGACCTATGCGGTCGGCACCGCCGGCAAGCCGGCCGTCGGCAACGATATTCGCTTCCAGGCCTCGATCACCAAGATGGCGCGCGAATGTGCCCGCAGCAGCGCCGGCATCACGGCCCGGATTGGCATCCAAGGCCGCGTGATCGCCGGTCCCGCCGGTGCGCCTGCCTCCGTCGAGGTGCCCCTGCGCTTCGCCGTCGTGCAGGGCGGCGTCGGCGAGAAGGTGATCGCCTCGAAGGCCTACCGGACCACGGTCGACATGACTCCAGGGGGCAGTGTGCCCTTTACCTTCGTTATCGAGGACATGACCTATCCGGTGCCAGCACCCGCGGTCGCCGATAACTACATTTTCTATGTCGGCTTCGACCCGCAGGCGCTCGCGCCCGAGCCGAAGGGGCGGAAGAAGAAATAGGGCGCAATCTCGTGCTCCGGACGCAGCGCAGCGCTTCTTCAGCGGTGCGCTGCAGAGCCGGGGCCCATGCCGCGGCATACTGGGTCCCGGCTCAGCGTCGCGTCATTTCATGCCGCGCCGCGTCCGGGACACGAGAGTCTTTCGACAAACAAAAAAGCCGGCGCTCATCGCGCCGGCTTTCTGATTGGTGAAGGCAAGACCCTCAGTTCAGCTTCTGCCTGACTTCGCTGATGCCCTTGGCCAGCAGATCGTCGGCGACCTGGCCCTTGACCGACTGCGACAGGATCGTCGAGGCGGCCTGGACGGCGGCTTCGGCGGCTGCGGCGCGGACATCGGCCAGCGCCTGGGCCTCGGCGAGCGCGATCTTGCTCTCCGCAGTCTTGGTCCGGCGGGCGACGAAGTCTTCCACCTTCGCCTTGGCATCAGTCGCGATGCGCTCGGCTTCGCTTCTGGCGTTGGCGATGATCTCGGCGGCCTCGCGCTCGGCCGAGGCGGTGCGCGCCTTGTAGTCGGCAAGCACCTTGGCGGCTTCCTGCTTGAGGCGCTGGGCGTCGTCGAGCTCGGCCTTGATGCGGGCGGCACGATGATCGAGCGCGGTCATCGCCGTCTTGAAGACCCCGAGATAGCCGAACACGACCATCAGGATCACGAAGGCGACGGCGACCCAAAATTCAGGTTCGAAGACCATCTCGACTAACCTTTCAGGGACGCATCGACCGCGGCATTGACCGAGGCGGCGTCGGGAACGACGCCGGTCAGCTGCTGCACGATCTGGCCGGCCGCATCGGCCGCGATGCCGCGGACGTTGCTCATGGCGGTGGCGCGGGTCGAGGCGATGGTCTTCTCCGCCTCGGCGAGCTTGGCCGCCAATTGCTGTTCCAGCGCCTTGCGCTCGGCCTCGGCCTGCGCATTCGCCTTGTCGCGGGATTCGTTGCCGATCGCCTGCGCCCGCGCGCGCGCCGCAGCGAGCTCGCTTTCGTAGGCCTTCAGCGCCGCCTCGGACTGATCCTTCAGCTTCTGCGCCTCGGCGAGGTCACCCTCGATCTTGTTCTGACGCGCCTCGATCGCACCGCCGATGCGCGGCAGAGCGAGCTTGGACACGATCACGTAAAGCAGGACGAAGAAGATCGCGAGCGACACCAGCTGTGAAGCGAAGCTGCTGCTCTCGAACGGCGGAAAGCCGCCACCGTGGTGACCACCGTCAGCCTCGGTATGAGCGCCCGCCGGACCTTTTGCGCCGCCATGACTCTCAGCCATGGAGTTCTCCTGTTGCTGTCACACGCGCCGTCCCAGGGACTGGAACGGCGCGAAAAACGTCGTCCTCAGAGCGGAACGAACAGCAGCAACAGCGCGATCAGCAGCGAGAAGATGCCGAGCGCTTCGGTCACGGCGAAGCCGAAGATCAGGTTGCCGAACTGGCCCTGAGCGGCCGACGGGTTGCGGACGGCTGCGGCGAGGTAGTTGCCGAAGATCACGCCCACGCCGACGCCCGCACCGCCCATGCCGATGCACGCGATGCCCGCGCCGATAAGTTTTGCTGCTGCCGGATCCATTTTAGACTCCTTGGAAGAAAGATTGGGTGGTGGGTGGAAATTCCCCGGACCGTTCAGTGTCCCGGATGAATGGCGTCGTTGAGGTAGATGCAGGTCAGGATCGCGAACACGTAGGCCTGCAGGAACGCGACCAGCAGCTCCAGCGACGTCAGCGCGACCGTGAGCGCGAGCGGCAGCACGCCGCCGACCCAGCCGAGCGCGCCCAGCGAGAAGCCGAGCATGGCGACGAAGCCCGCGAAGACCTTCAGCGCGATGTGGCCGGCCAGCATGTTGGCGAAGAGACGGACGCTGTGGGAGACCGGCCGCAGGAAGAACGACAGGATCTCGATGAACATGACCAGCGGCAGGATGTAGATGGGGACGCCGTGGGGAACGAAAATCTTGAAGAACTTCAGGCCGTTCTTGTAGAGGCCGTAGATCAGGACGGTGAAGAAGACCAGCAGCGCGAGCGCCGCGGTGACGATCAGATGGCTCGACACCGTGAAGGTGTAGGGGATGATGCCGACCAGGTTCGAGACGCAGATGAACATGAACAGCGAGAAGATCAGCGGGAAGAACTTCATGCCTTCCGCGCCGGCCGTCGAGCGGATGGTCGAGGCGACGAATTCGTAGGAGATCTCGGCGATCGACTGCAGGCGCCCGGGAACCAGCTGGGTTCCGCTGGCGAGCATCAGGATCGAGATGATGGCCACCGCCACCAGCATATAGAGCGACGAATTGGTGAAGGCGATCGTGTGATTGCCGATATGGCCCAGCGTGAAGAGAGGCTCGATGTTGAACTGGTGGATCGGATCGATTTTCATCAGCGCGGCATCTCTTGGTCTGCCGGGCTATGCCGGCGGGTCTCGGTCTGCCGGCCGGGCCGGCCCGTGCCGGCAAGACCGGCACGATCACTCTGCTGGTGCGGATCGGCTAAGATCCACCGCGCCTGTTCTGACCCGCGCCTGCCGTTCTCACCACATTCACCACGCCGGCGACGAAGCCCAGCAACAGGAACACGATAAACCCGAAAGGCGAGGTCGACAGCAAGCGGTCGAAGCCCCAGCCAATCCCCCCTCCGACAGCGACACCGGCGATCAACTCCGAGGATAGTCGGAAACCAAGCGCCATCGCCGAGGCTCTGGCCGCTCCGTCTCCACCGTCACCTGCGGGTTGCTCGGTCTTGATCCGGCGGTCGCGAAATTCGGACAACCTGTGATCAAGACTTCCGAGCCGTTCGGAAAGCGCAGCTTCCTCGGACGATCTATCGCGATCTCCATTCCCGCCGTGTCCCGTGCCCTGTGTCATGCAACAAAGACCCGAAACGCTGCGGCTGAATGGAAATTACGCCCGCCACCCTCAAAAGCCGCGCGGACCATACTGATGGCCTATAATCAAGTCAAGCCAAGTCACGATTGCGTCGCTTTCGGTTATGTGACTGATTTATTTGGCAATATTGGCACGAACGGCAGCGCTGCACACAGCGTGACGCCGCACCGCAGCAGCGCGCCGCATGATCGGCGGCTGCGGCCGCCCTTTCGCCGCGCTGTCGGGATCGAAGACGCTGCCGCGATCGTTGATGTCGGTGTGCATTTTGGGCGGCGGATCGCTTTGCCGGGGTGTAGAATCTATTGGATTGCCACGTGCGCGTCGTGGCGGAGAGCGCGATGAGACCCGTGACGTCATCCACAACATCCTTCCCAGCATCCTGGCTTGCGGCGGCGGCGTTCGCCGCGGCGATGGCGATCGGCGGCGGCCTGATGGCTGCGCCATCCGCACCCGACGGCGAAAACGGTCGCTACAGCATGACGCCCATCCCCGAGGGCGTGCTGCGGCTCGACACCCGCACCGGCACGGTCTCGACCTGCACCAAGAACGACGCCGGCTGGGCCTGCTATGCGGTGCCCGACGAACGGACCGCGCTCGACGCCGAGATCGGCAGGCTCCAGGCCGAGGTCGAGAAGCTGAAGGGGCAGCTCGCGGCGGGGCCGACGGTGTCGGGCAAGGTCGACGAGGCGCTGCCGAAATCCGACCCGCTGAAGAAAGCCGAGCCCAGGAGCGCCGAGCCCAAGAACGTCGAGCCTCGGAGCGCCGAGGGCGAGCGCAAGATCGAGATCCCGCTGCCGAGCGACCAGGACATCGATCGCGTGATGTCGTTCCTTGAAAAGGCCTGGCGGCGGCTGATCGACATCGCCAACCGCGTGCAGAGGGACGTGTCGGGAAAGATCTGAAGCGCGACGAGCTGCGGTAGGGTGGGCAAAGCGAAGCGTGCCCACCATTTTTGACGATCGGGAAAGATCGTGGGCACGGCGCAACTGCGCCTTTGCCCAACCCTACGGGGGCTTTCCGGGTTGAGAGACCCACAGTGCTTTGCGAGTTGAGAGGCGCTTCATGACATCGGCCAGATCAATCACCCGCTCGGCGCCATCGTCGGTGCAGGCTACCACGGTCGCGTCGTCGCTGCTGACGGTGCAGACATCGGGCCACGGCTTCACCGATCTCACCAGCGAAACTGCAAGATTCATCGACGAGGTTCGCGCCCGCGACGGTGCCTTGACGCTGTTCATCCGCCATACCTCGGCCTCACTGACGATCCAGGAGAACGCTGACCCTTCCGTGCTCGTTGACCTCGCCACGGCGCTGTCCCGGCTCGCGCCGGAGAATGCCGGCTGGACCCACGACACCGAAGGACCGGACGACATGCCGGCCCACGTCAAGACGATGTTGACCGGGACCTCGCTTCAGGTCCCGGTTCTGGACGGCAGGCTCGCACTCGGGACCTGGCAGGCGATCTATCTGATCGAGCATCGCAAGCGCCCGCACCGGCGCGAGGTGGTGCTGCAATTCGTCGGCAGCAATCAGTAGAGCGTTTCCGAGCCAGGCGGGCGCCGGCGCGCGTCCAGAAACGAAGCAAAAGCTGACATAAAACAAAACCGGCCGCGGGAGACCGCGGCCGGTTGGTGCTGGTTGGGATCGGTTCGATCAGGTGCCCTTGATGTCGACGTCCTTGGTCTCGGGCAGGAAGAAGAAGCCGATCACGACGGTAATCGAGGCGAAGATGATCGGGTACCAGAGGCCGGCATAGATGTCGCCGGTCGAGGCCACGATGGCAAAGGCGGTCGCCGGCAACAGGCCGCCGAACCAGCCGTTACCAATATGGTAGGGCAGCGACATCGAGGTGTAGCGGATGCGGGTCGGGAACAGTTCGACCAGCATCGCCGCGATCGGGCCGTACACCATGGTGACGAACAGCACCAGGATGAAGAGCAGGCCGACGATCGCGGCCACCTGCGGACGGAAGATGTCGAACGGATGTGCCATCTTCACGATACCGGCGTCACCGGCCTTCGGATAGCCGGCAGCCTGCACGGCGGCCAGGACAGCCGGGTTGCTATCCTTGGCGTTCGTGTAGGCAATGTCCTTGCCGTTGACCACCACCTTCACGCCCGAGCCGGCCGCGCCCGGCGTGTTCGTGTACTTGACCGACGACTGCGACAGGAACGCACGTGCGGTGTCGCAAGGTGCGGTGAAGACGCGGGTGCCGACCGGGTTGAACAGGTCGCCGCAGAGTGCGGGATCGGCCACCACCTCGACCTTGGTCTGCTCGATGGCCTTTTCCAGCGCCGGGTTGGCGTTGGTGGTGATCATCTTGAAGATCGGGAAGAAGGTCAGTGCCGCGATCAGGCAGCCGCCGAGGATGATCGGCTTGCGGCCGATCTTGTCGGAGAGCGCGCCGAACACGATGAAGAAGCCGGTGCCCAGCAGCAGCGACCAGGCGATCAGCAGGTTGGCGGTGTAGCCGTCGACCTTCAGGATCGATTGCAGGAAGAACAGCGCGTAGAACTGACCGGTGTACCAGACCACGCCCTGGCCCATCACGCCGCCGAGCAGCGCGAGCAGCACGAGCTTGCCGTTCTGCCAGTTGCCGAAGGCTTCGGTCAGCGGCGCCTTCGAGCCCTTGCCCTCTTCCTTCATCTTCTGGAAGATCGGGGATTCGTTGAGGCGGAGCCGGATCCAGACCGAGATGCCGAGCAGCAGCACCGAGACCAGGAAGGGAATGCGCCAGCCCCAGGCGGCGAATTCAGGTTCGCCGAGGGCGCTGCGGGTGAACAGAATCACCAGCAGCGACAGGAACAGGCCGAGCGTCGCTGTGGTCTGAATGAAGGAGGTGTAGTAGCCGCGCTTGCCGTTCGGAGCATGCTCCGCGACATAGGTCGCCGCGCCGCCATACTCACCGCCGAGCGCCAGGCCCTGGGCGAGGCGCAGCACGATCAGGATGATCGGAGCCGCGATGCCGATGGTGGCAGCGTTGGGCAGCAGGCCGACGATGAAGGTCGACAGGCCCATGATCAGGATGGTGACGAGGAAGGTGTATTTGCGGCCGACGATGTCGCCGACGCGGCCGAACACGATCGCGCCGAACGGACGGACCAGGAAGCCGGCTGCGAACGCAAGCAGTGCGAAGATGTCGCGGGTTGCCGGCGGATAGGCCGAGAAGAACTGCGCGCCGATGATGCCGGCCAGCGAACCGTAGAGGTAAAAATCATACCATTCGAAAACGGTACCGAGCGAGGAAGCGAGAATGACGAAGCGTTCGTCCTTCGTCATCCCTCCTGCGCCTGTTTGAGATACAGCCATTGTCGACATGTTGAGTCGCTCCCCGAAACGTGTTTCCTCGCGCCCCCGGATGTCCGGACATGCCGGATCAATCCAGGACTTGCCCATAAGGTAACATCGGCGTGAAACCCGCCCCAATACGACTTTCGGCCTTGCGCACTGACGCGCAGCTGATGCGCGGTATCGGGCGCCGGTGCGCGATCTTCGGGAGGCTCCGGGATTAACCCCTTTGCGGCAAAGGGATAATGCGCACTTGCATGCCACGGCCGCTCAGGGAAGAATTGCCGCACCCGGGATCGGTCCGCCGGCCTGCGAACGACAGCAAGAGAACGATGAACGCTCCATCGACCCATCTCGTCATCGCCGATGACCATCCCCTGTTCCGCGATGCGCTGCGACAGGCGGTGGCCGGCGTCCTGACCTCGGCCCAAATCGACGAGGCCGGGTCGTTCGAGGATCTGACCAAGCTCCTGGAACAGTCCTCGGACGTCGATCTGATCCTGCTCGACCTCTCGATGCCCGGGATCTCCGGCTTTTCCGGTCTGATCTATCTGCGCGCGCAATATCCTGCGATCCCGGTCGTGATCGTCTCGGCCTCCGACGACAGCGCCACGATCCGCCGCTCGCTCGATTTCGGTGCGTCCGGGTTCATTCCAAAGCGCTTCGGCGTCGAGACGTTGCGCGACGCCATCCTCAAGGTGATGGAAGGCGACGTCTGGGTTCCCGCCGACACCGACCTGTCCGCGGCTGGCGACCCAGACATGACGCGCCTGCGCGACCGCCTGGTGACGCTGACGCCGCAGCAGGTCCGGGTCCTCATGATGCTGTCGGAGGGTCTCCTCAACAAGCAGATCGCCTACGAGCTCGGGGTCTCCGAGGCCACCATCAAGGCGCATGTCTCGGCCATCCTGCAAAAGCTCGGCGTCGAGAGCCGCACCCAGGCCGTGATCGCGGCCGCCAAGATCGCCGGCGGCCAGTGGAGGCAGGGCACGCCGACGGGCTAGCGCTTACGAGCTAACTGGCGGATGTCCGGGCTTGAGGCAGAGCGGAGTCATTCTGTGCGATGAGAGCTTCGGCGGTTTGACCCGTTGCGGACATTTCGATCGACGGATTAGCTGGACCGCTGAGCCGCCGTTTGGAAATAGACGGCCGGGGACTGATTTGGCTAAGTTGGCGTCAAGCTCCGGAGGATGAAGATGCCGTATTTCACATCCAACCAAACTCAATCCGATCGCACTTCTAAGGTGCTTGCAGATGCCTTCTGTGCGCTTCTACTGGGGACCTTTTCCGTCGTGTTTTTTGGTGTGGTTGGCGGCCTTGTCGCTTTCGTTCTGCTGGAAGCTTGCTTGCTCGCCCTCGATTGGGTGATGCCCAACGACGACGATGCGGCCGGCGTTGTTCGCTAGGGGACCAAGGGCCAACGAATGAGCAAGCCCGTAAAATCTGAAAGCGAGCTGATTGCTATGGCGAAGGCCGAATTGAAGGTTCACGCCGACTGTCCCGATGGAATGACGATTTCCATCCTCCGCGACGGGAAATCCTGGGAGTTTCGAGCCAGCGCTGATCAGGCGACCTCTGATCGGCCGGGCTACCCGGAATGCGTCGCCATGCTCGTCCAGATCGGCGATCACCTCTGCAAGCAGTACGACGTCGAGGGTTAGGCGCGCCTCGACAGCCGACACCGGTCAGAAGATGCGGTCGATCACCATCGTCAGACCAGCTGAGAAGGCCATGTGATCACCAGGGGGACTCCTGTCTCAAAGAATGGCAGCTCCATCCAACGATGTGACTGCCCGTTGCGAGGCAGGAAAACCCAGAGGAGAGCGATCGACAAGACGACTAGGAATGCGCCGATCACGAAATCCTCCTCCGGAGCAGTGATATCTCGCTGGAGGTTGTCCTCCGCCGGTTGCGTCGCCGGTAAGTCCCGAAGGTCAACCCAATTAAGCCCAGTGATGCCAACTTAGACATTGCTGCGGCAAATTGTCCATTTTCCTGTTGACCGGGAATTGGCCGACGGTAAAGGTGGCCCTGCTTCACGCGGCGGGTGAGACCTGAACATGTCTTGCCGAAAACCGACAACAAGAACGGGCGGAAGCATCAGGAGGGGTGGACTAGCTCCCGCGCAGGACCCGAAGGCTGCTGATCCAGCGGCCTGTCCTACTCGTTTGGGCTGAGCACCCAGCGAGCGGGGACGAGACATCGATGCGCCCATTGTTGGCGGTGAGTACGGCTATCGACTGGCTGAACGAAAAGGTCGGCAACGTCTGCAACATTCTGGTGCTCGCGGCCTGCGTCGTGAGTGCTGTCAATGCGATGATCCGGTATGCGTTCAGCTACAGCTCGAACAGCTGGCTCGAAACGCAGTGGTACATGTTCGCCGTCATCGTGATGTTCGGCTCCTCCTATACTTTCAAGCGCAATGAGCATGTCCGCGTCGAGATCCTTTATCTCATGCTCTCCGAACGCGGCCAGCTGTGGCTAGACCTGATCGGGACGTTGGTCTTCCTCGTCCCGGCCTGCCTGCTCCTCAGCTACCTGTCGTGGGCCATGTTCTACAACTCGTTCATCATCGGCGAAATGTCGAACAATGCTGGTGGTCTTCTCCGCTGGCCGATCAAGTTTGTCCTGACGGCCGGCTTCTTCATGGTGGCTCTGCAAGGCGTCTCGGAGGTGATCAAACGCATTGCTGCCTTGCGCGGTGAAGTCACCATCGATGCGAAATACGAGCGGCCGACCCAATGATCACGATCAAGATGATGCCGCCGCTGATGTTCGGCGGACTTGTGTTGGCGATGCTGATCGGCTTTCCGGTCGCCTTCACGCTGGCCGCCCTCGGGCTTTCGTTCGGATTTCTCGCGATCCATTTGGGGTTTTTCGGGTTCAGCTTCCTCCAAGCGATCCCGGAGCGCATCTACGGCAGCGTTCTGGCCAACGAGCTGCTCCTGGCGATCCCATTCTTCACGTTCATGGGAGCGATCCTCGAACGATGCGGCCTCGCAGAGGACATGCTGGATTCGATGGGGCAGCTGTTCGGGCCCGTTCGCGGCGGTCTCGGCTATTCCGTGATCATTGTCGGCTTCATCCTTGGGGCCATCACAGGCACCGTGGCGGCGCAGGTGATCGCGATGGCGCTGATCTCGATGCCGGTCATGATCCGCTACGGCTACAACGTGCGCTACATCACCGGCGTGCTCGCAGCCTCCGGCACCATAACCCAGCTGGTGCCCCCTTCGCTGGTTCTGATCGTGCTCGCGGACCAGCTCGGCAAGTCGGTGGGCGACATGTATCTCGGCGCTTGGGGGCCATCGATCCTCCAGATCGCGCTGTTCGCGGGCTATACCTTCGTTCTGAGCATCGTTAAGCCGAGCCATGTCCCGGCGGTGCCCAAGGAAGCGAGGACGCTCAAGGGCTGGGCGCTCTGGCGCAAATGCCTTCTGGGCATCATTCCGTCCGCCGTTCTGATCTTCGTGGTGCTCGGCACGATGATGCTGGGTCTCGCGACGCCGACCGAAGCGGGCGCGATGGGCGCCGTCGGCGCGATCGTCCTGGCCGTGATCCATCACAAGGATTTTAGTTCGGCCGGACACAAGATTTTGCTCATCGGCGTTGCCGCGGCGGGAGTCGGCACCATCATCGGCATCTACTTCACGCCGAACCTGGCGTTCAAGATCGCCTTCGCGATCTCCTACCTAGCGGTCGCCTGGGTCTGCCTCGAAGCGGTCAGGATTCCGGACCTGCGCGACCTGGTCAAGCAGGGCTACGAGACCACCATGCGCATCACCTGCATGGTCACATTCATCTTGATCGGATCGACGTGCTTCTCGATCGTCTTTCTCGGCTGCAATGGTGGCGTCTGGCTGGAGCACATGCTGACGTCGCTCCCGGGAGGCGTCTGGGGCTTCCTGATCTTCATGAACCTGTTCATCTTCTTCATTGCCTTCTTCCTCGACTTCTTCGAGATCGCTTTCATCATCATCCCGATGATCGCGCCAATCGCACAGAAGCTGCTCATGCCCGTCGTCGGGGCTGACGCCGCCTTGATCTGGTTCGGCGTCATGCTCTGCGTCAACATGCAGACCTCGTTCCTGCACCCTCCGTTCGGCTTCGCTCTGTTCTATCTACGTGGCGTGGCACCGAAGGAGGTCAAGAGCTCGGACATCTATTGGGGCGCAATGCCCTGGATCGGCCTGCAGGCGATCATGGTTGCGGTCGTCATCGCATTCCCGATCACTGTCACCGGGCTGCTGGACGCTCCGACCAAGGCGGATCTGGATAAGATCAAGATCGAGATTCCGGACATCGAGCTGCCGCCGCCGGTGTTCGATCTCGGGCAGCCCAAGAACTAAGGGACGTCCGCCGAGGCACTTCCGCTTTTCGCGCGGCTGCTGGAGATGACACCATGTGCCGCGTTCCTCGAGACATGATTCGCGGGGACATGCCCGAGGCACCCAAGGGATGGGGCCGTCGTCGCGCAAAACAGCAACGTCTGGGTCAATCGACCAGTGGCCAAGATTCTGCTTTACAGAATTTCTGATTTGTCGTAGATGTGACCCATCCTGGTCCGGCGAAAGGGGCGGTCGTACGTCGTCACGAGCCGCGGATCGGGCTGCGGTGGACGCATTGGCGCCGTCGCGGATGTGAGACGCAGGGCGGGGTGATGGATTGAGCCGAGCCCCGTGAGCGCTTCGCAAGCCGCGTTGTACGAACGGCGCTGTGTGCGTACGGCAAAACCGTGTGGTCCTGGCCGTCGTTGCTACGGTCAAGCCTTGTGGAGGCGACATGGCGCCAACCGGCGGCGATGCCGGCGACTTCCGCAAGGCGAGGGAGGCCAGAAGGAAAGTTCGGCTCCCGGGAGAGCGCGGCATAAGCCGTCCGACCATCGCGCAGGGAAGGCCGTGTGTTCGGCACCACCTGTATGCTGCTGTGCGGTTCTTCCTGCGTGCGCATTTCGCGCAGCGGACCGCGGGTGCCAGCCGGCACCCGGCCTTCCCTGCACCCTTTTCTCCGGAAGGGCGTGACGAGAAGCGCAAGACTCGGGCGAAACGCGCCGCGAGAAGGCGAGCGCGTGTCCTAACATATGAACCAAGTATTGCAGCGATCGCTACTCTCCGACCGTCACCCTGAGGCACTCTTCATGGGCGCAGCGCGCCCATGAAGAGCCTCGCAGGGCGACGGCCCCGTCGCATCCAGGCCTTACATCCTTCGAGGCTTTTCCCGCGCTTGCAGCGCAGAAAAAGCACCTCAGGATGACGGAGTTAACGGCGTGTTGCGCCTCTACTCCGCCGCCACCATCTGCTGCGTGCGCCACTGGCCGAGCAGGGCGCGGAGCGAGGCCGGCTTGACCGGCTTGTTGAGCACCGCGACCTTCTCGTCGCGCGCGGCGGCCTGCACCGCGGGGCTGCGGTCGGCCGTGATCAGGATCGCGGGAATGCCGTCGCCGAAACGGCGGCGGATCTCGCGGATCGCGGCGATGCCGTTGCCGCGGTCGAGGTGATAGTCGACCAAAAGGCCGGTGACGCGGCGGCCGGCCGCTTCGATCGCCGCGATCGCGCCTTCGGGATCGGCGACCGCGATCACCTCGGCGTCCCACGCTTTCAGCAGCGTCCGCATGCCGTCAAGGATCGCCGCGTCGTTCTCGATGCAGACAATCAGCGCGCCCGAGATCGGCGTGCGCGCCAGCGGCGTCGCACTGGTCACGGCGGCGGTGTGGGTGATCGCCTTCGCCGTCGGCACCGTCACGGAGAACACCGAGCCGCCGCTTGCAGTCCCGTCGATGGCGATGCCATGCTTGAGCACCCGCGCCAGCCGTTCGACGATCGAGAGCCCAAGGCCGAGGCCGCGCGCGATCCGCGCGCCCTGCTCCAGGCGATGGAATTCCTTGAAGATCTCGCCGCGCTTGACCGGGGGATGCCGACGCCGGTGTCGTAGACGCAGATCTTGAGCGAGGGGCCCTGGCGGCGACAGCCGACCAGCACGCGTCCGCGCGGAGTGTATTTGATGGCGTTCGAGATCAGGTTCTGCAGCAGGCGCCGCAGCAGGAGCCGATCCGATTCGACCGGCAGCGAGCAGGGCACGAAGACGAGCTCGAGGCCCTTGGCGCGCGCGACCGGCGCGAACTCGATCTCCAGCGAGCGCATCAGATCGGCCATCTTGAAGCTCGAGATCGAGGTCGTCATCGCGCCGGCGTCCAGCCGGGAGATGTCGAGCAGCGCGCCGAGGATCTCCTCGATCGCCTGCAGCGATTCGTCGATGTTCTCGACCAGCCGCGTCTCCTCGCCGTTGTGCTGGCGCTCGACCAGGCTGGTGACATAGAGCCGGGCTGCGTTCAGCGGCTGGAGAATGTCGTGGCTGGCGGCGGCGAGGAAGCGGGTCTTGGAGATGCTGGCGTCTTCCGCCGCGCTCTTGGCCAGGGCGAGCTCGGAATTCAGCCGCGTCAGCTCCTCGGTGCGGTCGCGCACGCGCTTTTCCAGCGTGGCGTTGGCGCGCTCAAGCGCTTCGGCCGCCTCGAAGCTGGGCGTGACGTCGGTGAAGGTGATGACGAAGCCGCCGCCTGGCATGCGGTTGGTGAGCACCTCGATCACCATGTGGCGTTCCGGCAGGCGTTCGAGATATGGCTCGCTGTCGGTGGTGTAGGCCGCGAGCCGCTGTTCGATCATCGCCTCGCTGTTGGCCTGACGGTCCGGATCGCTCGCGTCCATGAATTCCAGGATCTCGCGCAGGGGCGTGCCGAACTGGACGATGTGCGGGGGAACATTGAGGAGATCGCCGAACTGCCGGTTGGAACAGATCAGCTGCAGGTCGGCGTCGAACACCGCGATGCCCTGGCGCACGTGGTTCAGCGCGGTCTGCAGGATCTCGCGGTTGAAATGCAGCGCCGCGTGCGAATCGTCGAGCAGCTTGAGCGCGGCTTTGGCCGAGACCGTGCGCTTGCGCAGCAGCAGCGACATCACGAGGCGGGAGGAGGCAGCTCCGATCGAGGAGGCGATCAGGTGCTCGGCGTGCTGCAACAGCTCGAAATCGGCGGGAGCTCCCGGTTCGAGCCGCAGATTGCGCCGCGCGGAGAACGCCTCGAAGGAGTGCCGCGCACGGTCGGGTCCGAGATATTGCGCCACGGTGGTCTGGATGTCCTGCACGGTGACCGTGGTGCGCCAGCGGCGGAAACTGGGGGAGATCGGCGCCAGCGTATCGGGCACGAACAGGTCGGCCTGCAACAGCTCGATGGACGAGGGCCTTCGCGCCAGCGACAGCAGCACATAGGTCAGGATATTGAGCGACAGCGACCAGATGACGCCGTGCATTAGCGGCGGCAGGTCGGCGCCGAACAGCGCCTGCGGCCGCAGCGCCTCGATGCCGAACGGGCCGTGCTGGAGCAGCAGGATTCCCGTGGTCGAGGAATCCATGAAGCTCGGCATGAACAGCGTGTAGAGCCACACCGCGAAGCCGACCAGCATGCCGCCGATCGCGCCGCGCGCGGTGGCGCGCCGCCATAAAAGCCCGCCGAAGAAGCTCGGTGCAAGCTGGGCGATGGCGGCAAAGGAGAGCAGGCCGATAGCGGCGAGCTGGGTACTGCCGAGCGCGCGATAGTAGAAATAGGCCATCACCATGATGGCGAAGATCGCGAGCCGCCGCGAGCGCAGCAGGAAGTTGCTGAAATCGGCGCCGCCGGTGCGCCCCTCAGGCCGCCGCTGCAGCACCAGGGGCACCACGAGGTCGTTCGAGACCATGATGGAGAGCGCGACGCACTCCACGATCACCATCGCGGTGGCCGCGGACAGGCCGCCGACGAACACGACGACGCTGAGCAGATCCGCGCCGGCCTCCATCGGCAACGCCAGCACGTACATGTCGGGTTCGGCCGCCCCGAACGGGAAGGTGATGAGGCCGGCAAGCGCGATCGGGATCACGAACAGATTGATGGCCACGAGGTAGAGCGGGAACAGCCAGCGCGCGCGGCCGACCTCGGCGTCGGAGGAGTTCTCGACCACGCTGACGTGGAACTGGCGCGGCAGCAGCATGATCGCGCAGAGCGACAGCAGCGTCATGGTGAGGAAGTTGCCGATCGAGGGCGAATAATTGATGGCGCGCACCGCCTCCGGCGTCTTCATGGCGCGCTCGATCAGCTCCTGCGGCGAGAACATCCAGAAGGTGACGAAGATGCCGGCGGCGAGAAAGGCGACCAGCTTGATGATGGATTCGGTCGCGACCGCCAGCATCAGGCCGTGCTGGTGCTCGGTGGCGTCGGTCTGCCGGGTGCCGAACAGCACGGCGAAGGCCGCCATCGCCAGCGTCACCATCAGCGCGACGTCGCCAATCAGCGGGATGTGGGAGAAGGCCTGGTCCTCGCTCAGGATCGTCTCCAGCGAGGAGGCGACCGCCTTGAGTTGAAGCGCGATGTAGGGCACCGAGCCGATGATCGCGATTCCGGCGACGGTCGCCGCCACCGCCTGGCTCTTGCCGTAGCGGGCCCCGATGAAGTCGGCGATCGAGGTGATGTTGTGGGCCTTCGCCAGCTGGATCACGCGGCGCAGGACACCGGCGCCGAGCCCGATCATCAGGATCGGGCCGACATAGATGGCGAGGAAGTCGGTCGAGGTGCGAGTGGCGAAGCCGACCGAGCCGAAGAAGGTCCAGGACGTGCAATAGATCGCCAGCGACAGCGGATAGATCAGCCCGGGGGCACGACCGCGCCCGGCCGGCGAGCGGCGATCGCCATGGCTCGCCACCAGGAACAGGAAGCCGATATAGCCGAAGGCGGCGGCGATCACGCCCCAATCGTGCAGCATGCGAGCACGCGTCTCCCTGGGCACCGGCGGCGCCCGAGCTCATTTTCCCCATGAACCTAGCGCGTTGAGCGGACGCAAGCGACAGCGAAATGCCGTGCGGGGGGAGCAACTGCGGCTGTCGTTAAGGTGCAAGCGTGCGCCGCGGGCGCCTACCCTCCCCTGGAGGGGTTCGGGACGAGCGTAGCTCGCCCGTGGTCGATCGCGCGCAGCGCGAGCGGGGTGGGGTGATCTTTCCACACCGGCACTGTTGGAGGTGGAAGGACCGTCACCCCACCCCGTCTCACATTTCGCTGCGCTCCATATGAGCCGACCCTGCCCCTCCAGGGGAGGGTAAGAGAAAGGCCTACTCCGCCGCGAGCGACTTGGCGCGCAGCGGCAGGTCGAGGCGGTCCCACACCTGCAGCAGAGCTTCGGCGAGCTGATCGATCAGGCCGTCGTCGTGATAGGGCGAGGGCGTGATGCGCAGCCGCTCGCTGCCCTTGGCGACAGTCGGATAGTTGATCGGCTGGATGTAGATGCCGTGCTCCTGGAGCAGGAGGTCGGACGCCTGCTTGCACTTCTCGGGATCGCCGACGAACAGCGGCACGATGTGGGTGTCGCTCGACATCACGGGCAGGCCGGCGGCGTTGAGGATCGCCTTGACGCGGGCGGCGCGGTCCTGGTGGCGCTCGCGCTCCCAGTTCGAGGTCTTCAGATGCTTGATCGCGGCGGTCGCAGCCGAGCAGATCGCCGGCGGCAGCGCGGTGGTGAAGATGAAGCCCGGCGCATAGGAGCGCACGGCATCGATGATCTGGCCGTTGGCGGCGATGTAGCCGCCGAGGCAGCCGAACGCCTTGGCGAGGGTGCCTTCGAGAACGTCGATGCGGTGCATGACGCCGTCACGTTCGGCGATGCCGCCGCCGCGCGGGCCGTACATGCCGACGGCGTGGACCTCGTCGACATAGGTCATCGCGCCGTATTTCTCGGCGAGATCGCAGATCTTGGCGAGCGGGGCGACGTCGCCGTCCATGGAATAGAGGCTTTCGCAGACGATCAGCTTCGGGCGGTTCGGGTCGGCCGCTTTCAGCAGCTCCTCGAGATGCGCCACATCGTTGTGACGGAACACGACCCGCTCGCAGCCGGACTGGCGGATGCCCTCGATCATCGAATTGTGGTTGAGCTCGTCCGACAGAATGAGACAGTTCGGAATGAGCTTTGCGATGGTCGGAATGCCGGTCTGGTTCGAGACATAGCCCGAGGTGAACAGCAGCGCGGCTTCCTTGCCGTGGAGATCGGCGAGCTCGGCCTCAAGCTGGACCAGCGGATGATGGGTGCCGGCGATGTTGCGGGTGCCGCCGGCCCCGGTGCCGACGCGCGTCGCGGTTTCGACCATGGCGCCGACCACCTTCGGGTGCTGGCCCATGCCGAGATAATCGTTGGAGCACCAGATCACGACGTCGCGCTTGCCCTTGGGCGAGTGCCAGACCGCGTGCGGGAACCGGCCGGCCGTGCGCTCGAGGTCGGCGAACACGCGGTAGCGCCGCTCCGCGTGGAGACGATCGAGGGCGGAATCGAAGAACTGGTTGTAATCCATCGGCAAAACCTGCAACGGAACCCGGCCAAGGCGGCCACCCATTTTTAGAGCTTTTCCAGCTCCAATGTCTATGCGCCAGCACACATTTGGTGCGCGGCGCGCGGGTATATTGATAGCGTCGTCTCGCAGGCGATAGTTGATGTGGATCAAACGCCTAACGCGTCCCGCCGCCGCGGATGGCGGCTCCCGCGAAAGCCGCAGACCGCTGCAGCCGGCTTGGACATTTTGTCCATGGGGCGCCCTGCGTCCATGATGGCCGAGCTGGTCGCGCCGATCTCGTCGTCTTGTTCTCGTCCGGGCGCGGATCGGTGCCCGCCAAGCTCATGCGAAAGGACGCCCGATGAAACGTGTCATGATCCTCAACGGCCCCAACCTCAATATGCTCGGCATCCGCGAGCCGCATATCTATGGCACGACGACGCTCGCGGAGATCAACGCGAGCTGCGAGGCTGCCGCCGCCAAGCTCGGCCTCGAGCTGGCCTTCCACCAGTCCAACCATGAAGGCGTGCTCGTCGACCTGATCCAGTCGGCGCGGCAGGATGCCGACGCCATCGTCATCAATCCGGCCGGCTTCTCCTTCACCTCGGTTGCCATCATGGACGCGATCAAGACGTTCGAGGGCCCGGTGCTGGAAGTCCATATCTCCAACATCCACGCCCGCGATGAGTATCACCGCCACTCCAAGATCTCGTTCGTGGCGACCGGCGTGATCTGTGGCCTGGGCCCGTTCGGCTACATCGCGGCGCTGCACGCGATCGCGAACATGACGTGAGTTTTGCTGCCGTGACGGTGTGCTCCCTCGCCCCGCTTGCGGGGCGAGGTGAAGCAATGTCTCACGTCGTCCGAAACTGCAGCACGCCGTCCTTCGTCTCCGCGGTCAGCCGGCCCTCGACGATCATGTAATTGACGTGGGCGACCAGCTCGCCGGCGGCAAATCCCATCTGGTGCTCGTCGAGCACATGCTTGTTGAACACCACGGGCACCAGGGCGCGCGAGGTCTGCGGCACCTCGCGGCAGGCTTCCGCGATCAGCCGGCAGCGCTCCTCGTGATGGTCGGCGAGCTGCTTGATGCGGGTCTTCAGTCCATAGAACGGCACGCCGTGGCCGGGCAGCACCAGCACGTCATAGGGCAGCGTCGTGGTGAGGCTGGCGAGCGAGGCCAGATATTCGCCGAGCGAGTTCTGGTCGGGCTCGACCGCCCAGACGCTGACATTGGGTGATATCCTGCTCAGCACCTGATCGGCGGAGAGGAACAGCTTGTCGTCGGCGCAATACAGCATGACCTGGTCGAGCGCATGGCCGCCGCCGGTGATCACCTTGAAGCGGCGCGTGCCGATCACGACGTCGTCGCCATGGGAGATGCGGCGGTAGGAGGGCGGCAGCACCGAGACGCGCTTGAGATAATCCTGGCCGCGGCCCAGCAGCTTCTCGGTCAGCGACTCGTCCATGCCGTGGCGGCGGAAGAACAGCCGCTGCGCTTCCTGCCGCTCCGCGGTGCCGCGATTTTGGTGATAGACCGATTGCAGATACTCGACCTGCGACATCACCAGCGGGCAGTTGAACCGCTCGACCACCCAGCCGGCGAGGCCGACGTGGTCGGGATGGGAGTGGGTGACGATCAGGCGCGTGACGGTGACGCCCTTGAGCGGCCCGTCGAACAGCTTGGTCCAGGCCTTGATCGTCTCCTCGTTGCCGAATCCGGTATCCACCATCGCATAGCCGTCGCCGTCGGCGAGCAGGTAGATGTTCACGTGGTTGAGGCGGAACGGCAGCTTCAGCCGGGCCCACAACACGCCGGGCCTGACTTCGACGATCTCGTCGTGGCCGGGATGCTGGTCCCAGGGATAGCGCAGCGCCTCGGCCGAGGACGGCGCGGTGTCGGTTTTTGAGCTCATCCTATCCGCTTAAACCCAGCGCGGGCGGGGCGCCAGCCGAAAAAGGCTGGCTGGCGGGCCCCGCATGGCCGTCATACCGGGCGGCGTTTTTCCGTGTCCCGGTCGTGGCGGCAAAGAAAAAGTCGTCATTCCGGGGCGCGCGGAGCGCGAACCCGGAATCTGGAGATTGTTGCGCGAGATTCCGGGTTCGCCTCTACGAGGCGCCCCGGAATGACGATCAGGCCGCCCGCATGTTGTTGAGGAACGCGTCGATCTCTCCGCGCAGCATGTCGGCTTCGCGGCGGAGCGCGTCGGAGGCGTCCAGCACCTCATTCGCTGCCGCGCCGGCTTCGGCGGAGGCGGTGGAGACGCCGACGATGTTGCTGGAGACCTCGCTGGTGCCGCCGGCCGCATGCTGGATGTTGCGGGCGATCTCGCGCGTCGCCGCGCCCTGCTCTTCGACCGCGGCCGCGATCGTCGTGGTCACGTTGTCGATCTCGCCGATGATCCGGCCGATGCCCTGGATGGCGCCGACCGCCGAGGTCGTGATGTCCTGCATGCTGGCGATCTGGGTGCGGATCTCCTCCGTCGCCTTGGCGGTCTGGCTCGCGAGGCTCTTCACCTCGGAGGCGACCACGGCGAAGCCGCGGCCGGCCTCGCCGGCACGCGCCGCCTCGATGGTGGCGTTGAGCGCCAGCAGATTGGTCTGCGAGGCGATGGTCTGGATCAGATCGACCACGACGCTGATGCGGCTCGCGCTGTCGGCGAGGCTCTGCACCGTGGCGTCGGTCGCGCCGGCTTCGTCGACGGCCTTCTTGGCGATCGCGGCCGAGGTCACGACCTGCTTGCTGATTTCCTCGATCGAGGACGACAGCTGCTCGGTGCCCGACGAGACGGTCTGCACGTTGACGGAGGTCTCCTCGGCGGCGGAGGCGACCGCGTTGACCAGGGCGTTGGACTGGTCGGCGGTGGTCGACATGCTTTGCGCGGTCGACTGCATCGAATTGGCCGATTGCGCCAAATTGTCGAGCGCGGTGCGCACCGTGTTCTCGAATTCGGCGATCTTCGCCTCCATGCGCGCGGCCCGCTCGGCCTTGGCGATGCGGTCCTTGTCCTGCTCGGCGGCGAGCGCCCGGGCTTCGATCATGCTGTCGCGGAACACGGTCAACGTGTCGTTCATCGCGCCGATCTCGTCCTTGTGCTTGGCGCGCGCGATCTCGGTGTCGAGATCGCCGGCCGAGAGCAGCTGCATGGCGCGCTGAAGCTCGCGGATGCGGCGCAGGATGTTGCGGCCGACATAGAGCCAGACGAACAGCGCCGAGCCGACCAGCATCGAGGCGCCGAGCGCCAGCATCACGGACGTCGCGAGCGAGGTCTCCTGCTGCGCCTGGGAGGTCGAGGCGTTGGTCTCCTTCTGCACGCCGTCGACGAGCTGCTGCACGCTGATGCCGAGGCCGACATTGAGCTTGCGGGTCTCGTCCAGGATGGTCTGGCCGTAGTCGATGGAGTCGAGCTCCTTCTCACGCAGATTGAACACGCCGGTCTTGCCGGTGCCGAGCGCGAGCAGCTTCTCGGCCGTCTCGCGCAGCATCTTGTTGCCCTGGTTGTCCGGCAGCAGGTCGAGGTTGGATCGCAGGCGGCCCTGCGCCGTCTTGAATTCCTTCTGGATATCGTCGAGCTTGTCGCTGCTGTTGGCCGACAGCGCCGCGCTCATGTTGGCGGCGGCGAGATTGCCGCTGGCGACGACGTTGCCGAGCTGGCCGACGGTCTGCGCGGCGTCGGAAGCATCTGCGGCGGACAGGTCGGCCGAGCCGAGAATGGCGTTGACCCGGGTCTGCGCGTCGAGCATCGCCGGGCTGGCCGCGCCGACGAAGGCGCCCTGCGCGGTGCGCAGCGCGTCATATTGCTTGTCATGAAGGGCGGCGATATCCAGCCGCTCGCGGGCGGCCTTGGCGAGGCTCTGCGCCGCCTCGTTGATGCTCTTCATCGTCTCGCTCAGTCCGGCGACGACGGACTTGTCGCCGCCGAGCTGGATGATCTCGGTGAGCTTCTGCTGCGTCTGCTCCTGCAATTCCTTGAGCTTCTTGGTGCGCTCGTTGAGGGCCTCCTCGCTTTGCGCCGCGAGCAGGGCCGGTCCCTGCGCCGCAAGGCTTGCGCTCAGCGCCGACAATTGCAGGCTGGCGGTCAGGCGCGGAATGTCCCGTCCGCTCAGTTCGGTCATGCGTCCGCCGAGATTCTGCAGCGCCAGGCCGGCGCCGGCCGCGATCACGAGGCCCATGCCCGCGATCACCGCGAATGCCGCGAACAGGCTGCCGCGCACGCCCCATGTCGGCATCTTGAATCGAGGCTTGAATCGACCAAGCAAAGGGCCAAGGCCCA
Source organism: Bradyrhizobium dasycarpum (assembly GCF_042019905.1). NCBI lineage: Bacteria > Pseudomonadati > Pseudomonadota > Alphaproteobacteria > Hyphomicrobiales > Nitrobacteraceae > Bradyrhizobium > Bradyrhizobium dasycarpum. The sequence continues at coordinate 4,091,829 of NZ_CP169574.1, read as the reverse complement.
GACGGATCGCCATCGAAAATTCCCCCAGCGTTCTTGCTTCTCTTTGTGGCCGGCAGTATCGGCACGGCCGGGTTAAAAAATCGCAATACCCGCAAACGGTTGCATCTGTTCCGCAGCGCGAAAAGAAGGGCCGGCGACAGCGCCGGCCCTTCCTCTTGGTAAAGTTGCGGTAACCGATCAGTAGCGTGCGACCGCCGGGCCTGCCCAGTTGAAGCGGTAGTTGACGCCCGCCTTGATGGTGTGGTCGTCGGTGGTGAAGCTGCCGGTGCCCACGAGCGGGCCCGCGGTGAAGCTCGCGTCGCCGAAATTGTAATACTGGTACTCGGCCTTGGCCGACCAGTTCGGGGCGAACATGTATTCGAGACCGGCACCGACGGTGTAGCCGTTGCGGTGATCGCCCGTGATGACGAAGGCGGCCGGCACGCCGCCGACGGTCACCTTCTCGTTGTTGTCCGAATAGGCGTAGCCGCCCTTCACGTAGACGAGGCCGGGACCCCAGGTGTAGCCGATGCGGCCGGTGATCGAGCCGAGACCGCGCTGGTCGTTGGTGTAGGCGATGCCGCCCGGAAACACGGCGCCGACGCTGCCGGAGAGCCAGGAATACTGGCCCTCGACGCCGACCACGACGTTCGGGTGGAACTGCCAGTCCGCACCGACCTGCACGCCGCCGAGGAAACGGCCGTTGCCGTTGTTGCCGGTGGAGAGGCCGCTGAAATTGTTGTCGCTGGAGAACGCGCCGCCGACATGGCCGCCGATATAGAAACCGGTCCAGTTGTAGATCGGCGCGGCATAGGCCGGCGCGGGCGACTTGTAATAGTTGCGGTTGCCGAGATCGGCACCGACGGCCGGCGCAGCCGCGCCCATCGCGAGCAGCGCAACGGTCGCAAACAGAATCTTCTTCATCGTCTTGAACTCCAGCACTCAATGTCCCCGGCAGGCGCGCTGTCCGCGCCGGCGTTGGTTCTGCAGATAGCTCGCTTTTGATGAAAATGCTGTCACATGCATGGCACAGCGGGACCCAACCCAACCTATTGGGCTGCAAATGATTTTCGTGCTTAATGCGGGCTTAAGAAATGCTGAAGGAAGGTTTAACGCCGCAGCGTTTCGGTAACCTCCGGGGGCACTTCGTTAACCTAGCCGCCGGAGCGCCTCGTCCCGCATCTGCTGCCGGAACGCCGCGCGCTTTGCCGGTCGGTCCTCCTCGCGCACGTCGTGGCGATCGAAGATGTCGAACTTCTCCAGGATCGGATAGCGCTCGCTCGCCATGGCGAGCACGTGCAGCACCTTGGTCGCCGAGGGCGTCGGGCCGCTCACCTCCCAACGCCGGATGGTGTCGGCGCCGCCTTTTTCCGGCAATCCGCAGAGCTTTGCCATGTCGAGCGCGGTGAGCTTCCGCCCGAGGGCGTCGGACAGGTCGGCGCGGAGTTGTTTCAGTTCAGGGCCGGTCATGTCGCCTCAATCCGCGAACTCGGTGAGGCCAATGCACTAACGCTGATTCGGGTCCATCCGAAGGCGGACCGTCCGCTCCCGGCACCTTACCCCCGCGCACGGAGTTATGAACGGGGCGCCCCTGGACATTGTCCGCCGAATGGACACATGGCGACGAGGGCGCCAGCTTCGGAAAGATCAGCCATGATGGGTTTCAAATTCGCCATTGCCGCCGTCATCGGGGCCGGACTTCTGCTCGCGCCGGTCGGGGCAGAGGCGAAAAAGGAGCGCGCGAGCAGACATTACAGCGCTGGCGTGGTGGCCCCGAACTACGGCGGTGCATCGCCGGCGGCACAGCCAAAAGCCTCCTACGGCTCGTCCGGACCGTCGGTCGGCACGGTCACGGCGCCGTCGATCGGATCCTACAATTGGCCGTCGGTCGGCGTGACCAATTCCGTTCCGACCTGGAGCAACACCACCCGATAGAGCGATGCCGATCAGCTTGCCGGCGAGGCGAATAGCTAGATTCCGCGGCGGGCCTGTTGCCCGATCACGCAGCGCCATGCTGCCAGTCGCTCGGTCGGATGCTGGTTCATCCAGTCGGCGAGCTGCGGTGCGCCCATCAGGCAGGACTGCACCGAGACCTCGGCAAAATCCGAGGTGGTGACGGTCTGCTCGTGACAATTGTTCGGAGAAGCGAGACTGCAAAGCACCGCGATGATCTTGATCACGATCGGGTGCTCCCGTCGCCGACGAACGCCCGGCCAGGCGGCACCTTATCCTGACCTTCGCCGGCCGGATCAGCCGAAGGGAAGATGCTGTCGTAGATGGCGCGTGCCTCCTGGATGAGACGCATGCGCTCGCGCTCGGACTTCGAGACAAATCGAATAACTTCACCCATGTTGGCTCCGTATCAATTGGCATCCGTCATCAGATGACGAAAATCATTCCATCATGATCTGTGGTGCCGGCTTCGCCTTTGAAGCGGCGCGGCCGATCACGACGGAATAAAATACGTGTGAGCGCACCCGGGCATCTCGACACCTCCAGCGCCGTTCATGCGCTGCTCGAGAAGTCGCTCACCACCTTGGATTCGCTTGCAAGGCTCTCCGGCCAGCGTGCAAATGCCGGTGTCAGCTTTGCTCCTTGCCTGCATCAGCAAGGATCATTCCGGAAAGCAAATGCCGTTAGCTCGAATATGTTTCTCGTTCAGGGCACGCAAGTTTTTGGAACTAACGCGCGGTTTGGTGATCCGATGCAGTCACGGTTCACGCCGCCGGCGCACGCTCCTTCCATCCCGGCACCGCCGCCAACAGCTCCCGTGTATAGGCATGCTCCGGCGCGGCGAACAGCTGCGCGGTCGGCTTCAGCTCGACGATGGCGCCACGCTGCATCACCGCGATGCGGTCGCAGATTTGGGCGGCGACGCGCAGATCGTGGGTGATGAACAGCATGGAGAGACCGAGGCGCGCCTTGAGGTCTTCGAGCAGCTTCAAGACCTGCGCCTGCACGGAGACGTCGAGCGCGGAGACGGCTTCATCGGCGACGATGATCTCGGGCTCGAGCGCCAGCGCGCGCGCAATGCCGATACGCTGGCGCTGGCCGCCGGAGAATTCGTGCGGATAGCGTTCGAGCGCCCCGGCATCGAGACCGACCATCTTGAGCAGGTCGCGGGCACGATCGAAGGCGATCTTCGCATCGATGCCGGCCGCGATCGGGCCGGCGGCGATGATGTGGCCGATCTTGCGGCGCGGATTGAGCGAGGCGAACGGATCCTGGAAGATCATCTGGATGCGATGGCGCTCGGCGCGCAGCGCCTTGCCGGAGAGTGAGGTGAGATCGGTCTCGCCGATCCGCACCGTGCCGCGGTCGGCCTCGATCAGCCTCATCACGAGACGCGCCACCGATGATTTCCCGGAGCCGGATTCGCCGACGAGGCCGAGCGTCTCGCCCTTGAGGATGCTGAAATTGACCGCACGCGCGGCATCGACGCGGCGGTCCTCGCGAAACCAGCCGCCTGATGTCACATAGGTCTTGTCCAGACCGATCACCTCGACCGCCCTGGCCCGACCGTCGAGAGGCTTGCGCGCCGGCGGATCCATCGAGGGGACGGCGGCGAGCAGCGCCTTGGTGTAGTCGTGCTGCGGCTCGTTGAAGACGGCAGAGGCCGGGCCTTCCTCCACGACCTTGCCATGGCGGAGCACCACGACCTGGTCGGCGATGTCGGCGACCACGCCGAAATCGTGCGTGATGAACATCACGGCCATGTTGCGGCTGCGCTGGAGGTTGCGGATCAGCTTGAGAATCTGCGCCTGCGTGGTGACGTCGAGCGCTGTCGTCGGCTCGTCCGCAACCAGCACTGCGGGCTCGAGCGCCAGCGCCATCGCAATCATGGCGCGCTGGCGCTGGCCGCCGGAGAGCTGGTGCGGATAGGCGCGCACGATGCGCTCAGGATCGGGCAGGCCGACCTCGCGCGCCAGCGACAGCGCCTTGGCGCGCCGCTCCCTTGGCGTCAGCAGGCCGTGCGCCTCGAACATCTCCGCCATCTGCTCGCCGATCCGCATCAAGGGATTGAGCGCGGTCATCGGCTCCTGAAAGATCATCGCCAGCCGGCGGCCGCGCAGGTCGCGCCAGCTGGCGTCATCGAGCTTGAGCAGGTCGCGGCCTTCGAACTGGATCTCGCCGGCGGCGATGGATACCGTATCAGGCAGCAGGCCCATCAGTGCATGCGCGCACATCGACTTGCCGGAGCCGGACTCGCCGACGACGCAGACGATCTTGCCGGGGTGCAAGTCCAGCGAGACGCCGTCGACCGCGAAGGGCCGCTCGGCGTCCTTCGGCAGCGCGATCCTGAGATTCCTGATGGAGACGGCAGGCGGGGCGATCGTCATCAGCGTCCCTCCCGCGACAGGCGCGGATTGAGCGCGTCGTTGAGGCCTTCGCCGATCAGGTTCAGCCCGAGCACGGAGATCAGGATAGCGATGCCGGGAAACACCGTGATCCACCAGGCCTGGCGGATCACGGTGCGGCCGGCGCCGACCATGTAGCCCCAGGAGATCAGATTGGGATCGCCGAGGCCGAGGAAGGACAGCGAGGATTCCAGCAGGATCGCCGTCGCCACCATCAGCGAGGCCAGCACGATCACCGGCGACAGCGCGTTGGGCAGGATCTCGCGCAGGATGATCCAGCTGTTGCTTTGTCCGGTGACGATTGCCGCCTGGACATATTCGCGCGTGCGCAGCGACAGCACCTCGCCGCGCACGAGACGTGCGACCGGCGGCCAGCTCACCAGCGCGATCGAGGTTACGATCGAATAGATCGAAGGCTGCAGGATCGCGACCAGCACGATCGCGAGCGCGAAGCTCGGGATGGTCTGGAAGAACTCGGTGAAACGCATCAGGGCGTCGTCGGCCCTGCCGCCGAAATAGCCGGCCATCGCGCCGATGGGGATGCCGACGATCAGCGCGACCAGTGTCGAGACGAGACCGACCAATAGCGAGACCCGCGCGCCGAAGATCATGCCGGCAAAGACGTCGCGGCCGAGCGCGTCGGTGCCGAGCGGCACGGCGCCGAGCGTGAAGGGCGGCAGGAACGGCCGCTGCACCATGCGCCAGGGCGAGTTCGGAAACAGCATCGGTCCGAACAATGCGACCGAGATCGCGAGCAGGAGGATGATGAGCCCGATGACGCCGCTCGGGCTCCTGAGCATCGATTTCCAGAACTGTCTCATGAGGCGAATTCAATGCGCGGATCGACCAGGCGATAGACGAGGTCGGTGATGAGGTTGAAGATCAGCACCATGGCGGAGCAGATCACGAAGACGCCGAGCAGCAGATTGTAGTCGCGCTGGAGCAGGGCGTCGTACATCAGCCGCCCGATGCCGGGCCAGGCGAACACGGTCTCGGTGATGACGGCGCCGCCGATCAGCGTGCCGGAATGCACGCCGGCGAGCGTCACGACCGGCAGCAGCGCATTGCGCAGCACGTGGCGGCGCTGGATCACGGCATCCGAAAGGCCCTTGGCGCGCGCCGTCTTGACGAAATCGAGCCGCTTCACCTCCAGCATCGAAGCGCGCGTCATGCGGGTGTAGGTCGCCATGAAGAACAGACCGAGCGTCATCGCCGGCATGATCAGGTGCTTTGCGACGTCGACCGCGTGGGAAAAGCCGGTGAGGTTGGCGCCGACCGTCTCGTAACCGAAGCTCGGCAGCCAATCCATGGTGACCGAGAACAGCAGAATGCCCATCAGCGCCACCCAGAAGATCGGCATGGCGTAGAAGACCAGCGCAAAGACCGTGATGGCGGTGTCGAGGAAGGTTCCGGCGAAGCGCGCGGCGAAGGTGCCGAAGAGGATGCCGAGCATCAGCGAAATAGCAAACGCGGTCAGCGTCAGCAGCAGCGTCGCGGGCAGCCGCTCGCCGATCAGCTTTGCCACCGGCGCCTGCTGGCGGAAGGAGAAGCCGAGGTCGAGGCTGACCACGCCCTTGACGTAGATGAAGAGCTGCTCGGGCAGCGGCTTGTCGAGGCCGAACTTTTCCCGGAGCTGCTTGACGAAGACCTGGTCGCTGGCGCCGGCCTCGCCCGCCATCACGATCGCGGGGTCGCCGGGCGCGAGCCGGATCAGGAAAAAATTGAGGACGACGATCGCGAGCAGGACGATCACGCCCTTGAGGACACGCTGGGAGATGAAGGAGAGCATTCAGATGGCGATCGGATCAGGTTGAACGCAGCCAAAATCGCGGTGCGCTCCCTCTCCCGCTTGCGGGAGAGGGCAGGGGAGAGGGTGTTTCCGCAGAGAGGACGCCAAGAGGAGAAAGCCCTCTCCCGCCGCGCTCTGCGAGCGCGTCGACCTCCCCGCAAGCGGGGGAGGTGCAGCGAGTTTGCGGCTCGATCGGAGCTCATGGGGCGGGAGCCGTGGCAGAGACAGGCGCGCACTGAAACTACTTGTCGAGCCATGCGTCCTTGAAGCCGTCATTGACCCCGATCCCCGTCGTGATCAGGTTCTTGACCTTGCAGCGCGTGATGGTCGGGAATTGCAGCTCGAGCATCCAGGCCACCGGCACGTCCTCGACCAGGATCTTCTGCGCCTTCTCGTAGATTTCCTTGCGCTTCGAATCCGGCGTCGCGACCGCGCCGTCGGCGAACAGCTTGTCGATCTCCGGGTTGGAATAGCCCTCGACGTTGTTGAAGACCTGGCCCTTGGCGATGTTGCTGGAGATGTAGTTGCGGCCGACCCCGAGCGCGGGATCGCCGTACTGATAGAGATAGGTGAAGGCGATGTCGTAGTCCCAGTCGCCGATCTTCTGGTTGCCGCCGGCAACGTCGGTGGCGATGGTCTCGATATTGATGCCGACGTCCATGAGGTTCTGCTTCACGGCTTCACCCCAGCGCTGCCAGGTCTCGCCATAGGCGAGCGGCAGCAGGCGGATCTTCTCGCCCTTGTAGCCGGCTTCCTTCAGCAGCGCCTTGGCCTTGGCCGGATCGTACGGATATTTCTTCACGTCGTCGGTGTAATATTTGATGGTCGAAGCGGAAGGGCCGGTCGCGACCTTGCCGAGCCCGTTCCAGATCACGTCCTTGGCGAAATCGCGGTCGATCGCATACATGATCGCCTGGCGGACCCGCTTGTCGGCGAGCGGACCCTGGCGGTTGTTGAGCCACAGCCAGGCCAGCGGTGAGAAGAACTCCCAGCCGGCGCCGGTGACGCAGGTGTCCTTCAGCTTGGACAGCCGCGGCACGTCGAAATTCTCGACCGAGCCTCCGGGCAGCACGTCGACCTTGCCGGTCTCATATGCCACCGAGCGCGCCGCGGCGTCGGGAATGATCTGCCAGTAGATCTCGTCGAGATAGGGCTTGCCCTTCTCGTAATAGTTCGGGTTCTTGACCAAGCGGATGAACGATCCCTTCTGCCACTCCTTGAACATGAAAGGGCCGGTGCCGATGGGCGCGTTGTTGTAGGGATTGGTCTTGAAGTCAGTGCCGTCATAGAGATGCTTCGGCACCATCGGCATCGAGCCGACCTCGAAGATGCCGAGGAACGGGCCGAACGGCTGCTTCAGCGTGAACACCACCGTATGGGCGTCGGGTGCCTCGACCTTGTCGACCTGCGCCAGATTGGTGCGGGCACGCGCATGCGTTTGCTTCAGCATCTCGATCGAGAATAAGACGTCCGCGGCGGTGAAGGGCTTGCCGTCGTGCCAGGTCACGCCCTTCCTCAGCTTGAAAGTGTAGGTCTTGGCGTCCTCGCTGACGCTCCAGCTCTCGGCGAGCTCCGGCTGCGGTTCGAGCTTGGGGCTGTAGCGCAGCAACCCCTCGAAGATGTTGCCCGACACCATCTGGGTCGGGCCGTTCTGCACCAGTGCCAGCATCAGGCCGGGCGGCTCGGGCTGGATCACGGCATTGATCACACCCCCGTTTTCGGCTCTTGCGCCAATGCAGGGGCCGCAAAGCCGCAAGCCAGGAGAATACCAAGCAACACTCGTTTCGGCATGTCGTAACTTTCTCAAGCGAGGCCAGCCGAAAACGCTTCGCAACGTTCTCGCGCGCAAAGCTACGACCAGTCCGTCCCAGTCCCCATCCGATATCGAGGCTCACACAGTCTCGTTCGGCGCCGCAAGATGAAAGTCTCGACAGTATCAGCACAAAAAATGTACAGCGCGTCCTGTTTTCCCCGCAGGCCTTCGCGCGCGGAGCAATCAGGAGGCTTCAGCCGTGGCGAGAGTTAGCGGAGGCGGTGCACAAGCTTGCGCCTGCGACCAAAGGCATCAGGCCGTCATGATGCGCTCAGCGCCCGTCGCAATTCGTCGAGCGCCTCTGCGAGCTGCTCGCGGTGCGCGATATCGTCCTTGGGGATGCCCGCGACGCTGCCGGCGAGCTCGCGCAGGATGCTGGCGAGCAGGCCGAAATTGATGTGCAGGTGGACCGATTTACGCTCGTCGGCGGCGCCCGGATGCTGCAGCGTCAGCGCAACGCCGCTGCCGTCGAGCCGCGCCTCGAACCGCGACGAATGCTCGAAAGTGCCGACATAGAACTTGTCGGGATATTCGAGCGCGACCTCTGCCTTGTCTGGAACCGGTCTGGACATGCAAACCTCGTTGATACCGGCCGATCCTGGCCGGGAATAGACCGGGCCGCCTTGCGATAGGTCAGAGGCGTCTGCGGATTTGACCTGGATCAAAGTCGGGCCGCCGCCTTTGCGATCCAATAGCAACTGGCGGCGGCACTGCCTGTCCTGCTTCCTTGAGCCCGTGAGACGATCGATGGACATCCAGGCCACCCATATCCCGACGCTTGACGATGACGGGCCTGATGTCGCCGGCATCGAGCCACCGCCGGATCCGGGCGTGCAGCACTGCCTGCAGCTGCTCGGCAATGCCGGCCTCCGCCCGACGCGCCAGCGTCTCGCGCTTGGCCAGTTGCTGTTCCTGAACGGCCACCGTCACGTCACCGCCGAGAGCCTCTATGAAGAGGCGATGGCGGCGAACGCCTATCTGTCGCTCGCGACCGTCTACAACACGCTGAACCAGTTCACCGAGGCCGGCCTGCTGCGCCGGATCGCGGCCGACGGCATCAAGTCGTTCTTCGACACCGACACCTCGGTGCATCCGCACTTCTACCTCGAAGGCGAGGACGTGCTGGTCGACGTTGCCGACGGCCTCTCCTTCACCAAGATCCCCGAGGCGCTCCCCGGCCACGAGATCGCGCGGCTCGACGTCATCGTCCATTTGCGCCGCAAGCGAACATAGAGCGGTTGCGCGCTGACCCTCCGTTCTTACCCTCCCCTGGAGGGGGAGGGTCGATGAGACCGTCACCCCACCCCGTCTCACATTTCGCTTCGCTCCAACGTGAGCCGACCCCCCCCTCCAGGAGAGGGTAAGAGTCTCACTGCAACCCCGCCCGGCGGAACCCTTCCAGATAGTGCGCGCGATCGGCGTCGTTGGCCCACGGCAGCTGCGTCGCGATCCAGTGCAGCGAGATGCCCGGCTGGGCGCGGCGGAGCTCGCCCAGCGCCGTCTCCGCCAGCATGTCGTCGCCGGTCATGCCGGCCGAGACCGCGAGCACGCGGTAAGCGCCGGTGAGATCGCCGCGATGGCGGATCGCCTCGCGCGCGAGCGCGATGGCCTCGTCATATCGGCGTTCGGTGAAGCGCGCATAGGCAGCGATGCCGTGATAGAGCGCCAGCGAGGGATCGCGGGGCGACAGCCGGATTGCACGCTGTGCGGCCTCGAACGAATCCTTCGGCCGTCCGGCATAGGACAGCGCCAGCGCGTAATAGCCCTGCGCCAGGGAGAAGTTCGGGTTGAGCGCGAGCGCCTGCTCGAACTCGGACAGCGCGTCCGCGAGCCTGCGTGTCGAGAAGCAGACGCTGCCGAGCGCGACATGCGCCCAGGCATCCTCATGATCGCAGCGCACCGCGGCCAGCGCGGCGGCTTCCGCTTCCGGCGCCACCATGGCGAGCTCGCTCCAGCCGAGATGCACGCCGAACATGTGGTTGGCCGCCAGCAGCGACAGCGCCCGGCCGTAGGTCGGATCTATCCCGATCGCGCGTTCGAGCAGCGTTCGTGCGGTCTCGTGATCGCGCGGGGTCACGCGCCAATAATGCGACAGCGCCCGCATCAGGAGATCCCATGCGTCCAGGCTCGGCGGTGTCTTGCTGTGCGCGCGAAAATTCTCCGCTGCGTGAATCTGCGGCTCGATCGCCGCCGCGATTGCGTTGGTGATCTCGTCCTGGACGGCGAAGACGTCGCCCAGCTCGCGGTCATAGCGCTCGGCCCACAGATGACCGCCCGAAATGGCGTCGTTGAGTTGCGCGGTGATGCGAACCCGGTTGTTCGACTTGCGCACGCTGCCTTCGACGACGTAGCGGACGCCGAGTTCCTCCGCGATCTGCCCGATATGGACGGCACGTCCCTTGTAGGTGAAGGATGAGTTGCGGGCGATCACCATGAACCAGCGCTGCTTCGACAGCGCGGTGAGGATGTCCTCGCTGATGCCGTCGCCGAAATAGTCCTGTGCGGGATCGCCGCTCATGTTCTCGAAGGCAAGCACCGCGACCGCCGGGCGATCCGCCACGCGCGCGAGAGCGGGCGCGGCTTCGGCCGGCACGATCGCTGCGGCTTCTTCCCGGACCTCGCCGACGAAGCGAAAGCCCTTGCGCGGAATGGTCTTGATCAGCCGCTGGGTCGCGCCATCGTCCCTGATCGCCTTGCGCGCGGCGTTGATCCGGCTGTTCAGCGCGGAATCCGAGATGATCCGATCGGCCCAGATCTGGCTGATCAGGTCATCCTTGCTGACCACACGCGCGCGTTGCGCGACGAGATAGAGCAAGAGATCGAACACTTGCGGCTGCAACGGCACGGGCGCCCCGCCGCGGGTGAGTTCCCGCAGGGTGCCGTCGAGCACGTTGTTTTCAAAGCAGAATCGCACGGTTTTGTCGTCTCAAGCAAAAATCAAAGTCGTCTCAGGCGAAAATCAACCGCCCGCGAAAGTCTTGGGGCGTCCGATCCGACATGGTGCCAAGACCAAACAGTGTCGATGTCTCGGCACAACGGAGCGTTTCATGACCCAACTTGATCACCAAGCCCATTCCATAGGCCCGGAGGTTACGGGCACACGCATTTTCAAGCTCGTCGCCTTTTTGTACGGAATTACGGCCTATCTCGTGTTCTTCGTCACCATTCTTTACGCCATCGGCTTCGTCATGGGGGTGATGGTCCCCAAGACCATTGACACCGGAACCGACACGCCGCCAGTCGAGGCGGTTATCATCAATCTGCTCTTGATGTCGCTGTTCGCCGTTCAGCACAGCGTGATGGCGCGCAAGCAGTTCAAGGCGTGGTGGACGCAGTTCGTCCCGAAGCCGGTCGAGCGCTCGACCTATGTGCTGTTCGCGAGCCTGTCATTGCTCCTCCTGTTCTGGCAGTGGCGACCGTTGCCTGCGGTCGTATGGAACGTCGAGAACCAGGATCTCGCCGTGACACTGGTCACGCTGTCCTTCGCGGGCTGGATCCTGGTGTTCACCAGCACGTACCTGATCAATCATTTCGAATTGTTCGGACTGCATCAGGTGACCAACCATCTGATCGGGAAGGAGATGGCGCCGCCGCGCTTCAAGACGCCGCTGCTCTACAATTTCGTCCGCCATCCGATCTATCTCGGTTTCATCGTCGCGTTCTGGGCGGCGCCGACCATGACCGCGGGCCATCTGCTGTTCGCGGCCGTCACCACGCTCTACATTTTCGTCGGCATCGCGCTGGAGGAGCACGACCTCGTCGCTCTCTTTGGTGACGAGTACCGGGACTACAAGCAGCGGGTCTCGATGCTTATTCCCTGGCGCCGGTCGCTTTAGCCTCGGTGCGGCACCGCGCGCCCGCCGAGCGGAGGACGCGTGGCCTCGGCCGGTGGGGTCCGCGAGCATCTCACGCGTCTGCCCCTCCACGTCGCCGGGGTGATGTCCCTTCACCGCGACAGCTCTCCCCGCATCCCATCTGTCCCGACATATCGTGGACGAGGAGCGGGGAGAGGATCTTTCCCTTCATCAACGGAGACGATGCAATGAAACATGTCGGAAACTGCTTCTGTGGCGCGGTGACGATCGAGGTCACGGGCGCACCGGAGGCGATGGGCTATTGCCATTGCCGCTCCTGCCGGTCGTGGTCGGGCGGTCCGGTCAACGCCTTCAGCCTGTGGAAGCCCGAGGCCGTGCGTGTCACCGAAGGCGCCGGCAATGTCGAGACCTTCGTCAAGACGCCGCTCAGCCAGCGCAAATATTGCAGGAAGTGCGGCGGTCATCTCATGACCAATCACCCGCCGCTCGGTCTGGTCGACGTCTTCAGCGCCACCATCCCGACGCTCGCCTTCGCGCCCGGCGTTCACGTCAATTATGCCGAGACCGTGCTGCCGATGCGCGACGGCCTGCCCAAGCTGAAGGATTTTCCGGCCGAGTTCGGCGGCAGCGGCGAGATGATGGAGGAGTAGCGGCGCTGGCATCGTGAGGGCGGCGGTGCGCCGCCCTCGTTGTCGTCTTTCAGGAAGAACGACGACGGACTAGCCGCCGCGCGATTCAACGACCTTGCGGCAGGAATCCGAGAGCTTCGACTTGTTGTCGCGCAGGCAGGCGTTCATCTGCGGCGGCTTGCCGATATGCTCGGCGCAGAATTTGCTGGCGTCGCCGCGGCAGGCCATCTGCTCCTGGACCGACGGACCGGATTGCGCGGCAGCGGGCAGAGCGGCGGCAGCGAGCAGCAGCGCGGCAAGAACCGAAATCTTCATAAGGCACCTCTTTGGAATCCTCGTTGGTCCCGACCGGGATCAATCGGGCCGGACCATCCCGCAAAGGCCGGCCGCCGGTCCATGCCATGTTCATGGCACCGGCAAATCCTCCCGGCTGCGGTACCCCCATCTTCATGGCATGTATTCGTGCGCCGTCTTTTGCCATTCAGGCTATACCTAGGCTGCGAAACCCGGTGATTGCATCGGGACGCCACCGGGAAGCAGGAGAGCAGGAATGTCGAAGAGAGCTGGAGCGCTGAGCGCGGCGCTGACGGTCATGGCACTCGCGGGCGCGGCGATGGTGTCGCTGGGCACGAGCCCGGCGCAGGCGGTGGTCTATTGCAAGACGGTCGGCGTGCCCAAGGGCTGCGTGGTGCGACCGACGGCGGCGGTGGTGGTGGCGCCGGGAGCGCCGGTCGCCGCCGCGGCGGTCGCAACGCCCGGCGTCGGCGCGCCCGGTGTCGGCGTGCGCGCGGGAACGCCGATGAATCGCGGCGGCCCGGTCAACCGCGTCGGCCGGCGCTGATATTTCCCATTGAATTGATTGCATTGCTTCGGGCCAACGGAGCCTGCGGACGAACACCCCCGTCCTCCGCAGGCAGCTTCCCGGCCCGTCCCCTCTCTCCGTGCGCCCCACACGTTCGGGGAGGGGGCCTTTCAGCCCGTAGCCATGTCGCTGTCGGGAAAGCGCTGCGGCAATTGCAGCCGCACACGCGTGCCGGACGAGTCCGAGCTCAGATCGAGCACGGCACCGCAGCGCGTAGCGCGGCTTTTCATGTTGCGCAGGCCGCGCGCGGTCTGGCCGTTGCGAGCGGCCTCGCTATTGCCGGCCGGCGCGAAGCCGCGGCCGTCGTCGATCACGCTGATCACGCCATAAGGCCCCTGGCCGGCGTCGAACGTGTCGATGGTGACCGCGATGCGGCGGGCCTGGGCGTGCTTGACCGCATTGGTCACGGCCTCGTCGAGGATGCGCACGATCTGGATGACGTGCCATGGCCGCAGTTCCGGGTGCAGCGGCACGCCTTGCGGTGTCGCCACGCGCCAGTCGAGCGTGATGTCGTGCGGCCGCAATTGCGCCGTCGTGCGCTCGCGCCAGGAGCCGAGGGCGAGCATCAGGTCGCCGCCGATGTCGTCCATGGAATCGATGACGAGACGCAGATCCTTCAAGGCGGCACGGGCCGCATCGGTGATCATCGCGCCCTCATGGCCACGCTCGGAGAGCGCAACGATGCTGACGAGCTGGCCGCCGAGGCCGTCATGCAGGTCGCGCATCAGGCGCGTGCGCTCGTTGGCGAGCGCGGCGGCGCGGGCGCGCTCCTCCTCGCGGGCAAAGCTCGCCTTCAGCCGTTCCTCGGCCTCCCGCACCCGCGTCACGAGTTGGCCGGCAAAGCTGTCGACCTGGTTCAAGGCGCGGGCGAAGCGCCAGGTCAGTCCGGCACCGATCGCGACCAGCATTGCCGAATAGGACAGGCGCGAGACGAAGATGCGATCGTTGGTCGCGATCTCGAGCACCGTGAGCATGTCCTGGATCCAGCAGGTCAGCACGATGGTCACGGCGCATCCGATCGTGAAGCTCGCCGCGTCCTGCCGCCGCACCACCGCCGTGGCCGTGATGCAAGCCATCAGGACCAGGCAAAGCCCGACGGTCGGAATGCCGAGCACCAGGAAAAGGATGCGCGGCAGCGGCGGGCCCCCGATCAGCCCGACCACGAACACGACGATTCCGGGAACGAACAGCAGCGTGCCGTAGCGCGGCCAGCGCCACCCGAAGAACAGCACGGCGAACACGACGATCAGCGCGCTCTCGATCGGCGCGGAGGCCAGCAGCACGGCGGCAAGCCGCGAGGTGGCGGCCGGCGGCACCGGCGGCGGCGCGAACGCCTGCACCACGCCGAGCACCATCGCCGCGGCCAGCACGCCGTAGACCGGCTCATGACGCCGCATCAGCCACATGATCGCGAGGATGACGGCCAGGATCGCCTGCCAGGCCGAGAACACCACCGGCAGCGTGACGAACAGCAGCGTGCGCGTCTCATAGGCCGGGCGCAGGGCGACGTCCGGGCCGACATAGACGGTGTCGAGAAACCCCTTGAGCGGTCCCCATACGTACAGCCGTACCGTGATCTCGTTGCCGCCCTCGCGCAGCAGCGAAGCGGGAATGGCCGCGATCTGCGGCGTGTTGCGGTCGGGCCTGTTGGCATTGGCGTCGCGCCGGGAGTCGAGCACGACGACGCCGTTGACGGCGACCTCCACCGCGTTGCTGAAGCGCGGCAGGTATACCGACCAGCCCGCTGCCGCTTCGCCGCTGGGGAACGTGAAGGCGCCGGCATAGAACGGCGGATCAGCCAGGGAGTAGCGCGACGACGTGAAATGCGGCAGCGTCACGGGGCGGATCTGGCCGTCTTCCCGCGCCGAAAAATCGATCAACGCGAAGTCTTCGGGATCGCTCGGCTGTAATTGCCGAAGCCCGAGGATGGTGACGATCACGATCAGGGCCTGGAGCAGCAGATAGGGCACGAGGCGCGAGGCCAGCAGCCGGCGCTGCGCGGCTTTGCCGGCTGCCTTCGTAGGTGCCTTCGCAGGTGCTTTGGCCGCAATCTCGCTCACAGCTTGATCAGGCCCTGCTGCACCGCCTCGAACACCGCTTCGCTGCGCGTGTGCACCTCGAGCTTGCGATAGATGTTCTTGATGTGGCCGGGCACGGTCTGCTTGGACAGGCCGAGATGGCTCGCGATCTCGGCATAGCTGAAGCCCTTGGCGATGCCCCAGAGGATGTCGATCTCGCGCGGCGTCAGCCTGGCGGTGTTGAGCACGGGGCCGGGCGGCGGCTCTGCCGAGCTTTGCGCCGCGCCTTGCGTCCTGCGCACGATGAAGCGGGCGATCGAGGCCGAGATCGGCGAATGGCCGGCGACCAGGTCGCGCACCGTGGTGGCGATGTCGGTGGGGAAGGCGTCCTTGAGCAGGTAGCCGGTGGCGCCGACCGTGATCGCGGAGATCACGCTTTCCTCGTCGCCGAGCGCCGAGATCACCATGATCTCGGTGTCGGGGAAGCGCTGCCTCATCTCGCGGATCAGCTCGATGCCGTGGCCGTCGGGCAGCCGCAGATCGGTCAGCAGCACACGCGGCGCGCCGCCGGCAAGCGCAGACCGGGCTTCGCCGAGCGCGGCGGCGCTGCGCACCTCGTAGCCCGCCTTGACCAGCGCATCCTGAAGCCGCCAGCAGGTCGGTGCGTCGTCCTCGACGAGGAGGATGGTGATGATGTCACCCGTCTCGCCCTGTTCGGTCATGATCTAAGGTCCCGCACCCGCGTGTCCCCCGCGGCGCAAGGGCAAGTTTAGCCGCAGCGGGGATGCCGTGACACCCATAATCATGGGGGCGGGGAAGTCATTGGACTGCCAAGTTGTGGGACTGCCAAGTTATGGGACTGCCAAGTGCGGCGCTGCGGATGATGGACGGTCGCCGAGCCGCCGCTGCTTTCAAGGAAGATCGACCCGCGGCGGCGGGTAGCGCCGGGCCAGCATCGACAGCGACAGACGCCGTTCGTCCGCCGGCAACTCCAAATACGCCAGCACCAGCGGTCGCTTCCAGTCGCCGACACCGAAATCCATCGCCATCCATTTCTGCGGCTCAGGGCCCTCGAGGCCCCGAACCCAGACCAGATAGCGCGGCAGATCGTCGGCGTCCGTATCCGTCGTGCGTCTCCTGGCCATCGAAGCTATCCGCTGCATCACCAATCATGCCCCACGATATAGGGAATAACTTGGCATAGGGAATAACTTGACGAAGCCCGGGCGACTTGGGGGAGCTAGCCCGCGCCGGGGACGCAATCGCCGGCATTGCCGGAGCGGCTCTCCACCACGCGACTACGGATAGGGACGAGGAATTCCTTGGATGCGGGTTGGAAGCGGGTAGGCAGCCTTGGCGACAGGAGCAGATTGCTCCCGTTGCTCGTCAGGATTTCAACCGCTCGAGAAATGGGCGCATGAGCGAGACAACCTCATCGAGGTTGGTTTCGAGCAGCCAATGGCCGCCATCCAGGAGATGCAGCTCGGCATCGGGCAGGTCGCGGAGATAGGCTCGCGCTGACTCCTCTGGCATGTAATGGTCTTGCGGCCCCCACAGGATCAATGTCGGCGGCCTATGCTGCTGAAGATATCGGCGGTGCTCGGGAAACCATTGACGGTTCGCCTTGAGGCCAAACAGAACGTCTGCGGCGGCGTCCTTCCGCCGCTCGGTCATAAGCGACCAGTGCAATTGCCAAAGGTCCGGCGTGATCAGGCGAGCCAGATCCGCGCGCACATCATTCAGGAACTCGTCGCGGAAATTCTCTTCGGTGACAGCCTGCCTCATCGCCGCACGCATCTCCTGGTCGGGCAGCGACCAGGACTTTTCGATGTCGGTGTATTTCGGGCCAAGCGCATCTTCGTAAGGTATGTCACCGTTCTGAATGACCTGAGCCACCACCCGCTCAGGCCGCATGATTGCCAGCCTGGCCCCGATCGGCGAGCCGAAATCATGCAGGTAGATCACGAAGCGCTCGATCTTCAGATGGGTCACGAACCGGGCGAGCCACGCGGCATAGCCGTCGAAGCTGTAATCGAAGTCATCGGGTGTCCCGCTATAGCCAAACCCGGGATAGTCCGGAGCAATCAGCCGCCATTTGTCGGCCAGCCGCGGCATCAGATTGCGGAATTCGTAGGATGAACAGGGATAGCCGTGCGGCAGGAGGACGACGGGTGCGCCTTCCGGTCCTGCTTCCCGGTAGAATGTGTCCACGGGTCCGATCTGAACCCTGCAATGCCTGACGCGTGTGTCCATGTCCTGCTTCCTTCGTAGATAAAGCGACCTGTGGAGCGGGGTTCCCGGGCGTATGGATCGCTCGGCGACGGAACAACCGCAGGACGCTCGCCGTTACGAGGCAACACCGGAACGGGAGGTCGTTGTGATCCACCATGTCTCGGTCGGGACGAATGATGTTCAACGTTCGAAGCGCTTCTACGATGCCGTCTTGCCCATCGTCGGCATCATGCCGATGGCTGAGGACGAGGGCGGACTGGGCTACGGAAGCGGCACGTTTCACTTCAGCGTTCAGGTTCCGATCGACGGACGACCTGCGACCGTGGGCAACGGCAGTCATATCGCCTTTGCCGCCGAAGACCGCGCGATGGTCGATCGTTTCTACGCCGCGGCATTGAAACACGGTGGCCGCGACGATGGGCCTCCGGGGCTGCGGCCGAATTACGATCTCAATTACTACGGCGCGTTCGTCCGTGATCCAGACGGTCACAAGATCGAGGCCGTGACCTATTCGGCAAGATTGGCATGACGGGACGCTCATGCGGACCATGCCCTATGCAATGATCGAAGCGCCTTCGACGCTGGGCCTGGCGACCGACGGAGTGGAGCGGTTGCCCGAGCAACTGCTGAACCTTGGACTTGCGGAGCGCATCGGCGCGCGCCGTGCCGGGCGGCTGGCGGTGCCTCCGAAAGACCCTGTGCCCGATCCCGAGACCGGCACCTTGAATGCCGGGGCGATTGCGGCGTGGTCGCCCAAGCTCGCCGACGCGGTGGAGGCGGTGCTCGACGCCGGCGAGTTTCCGGTGGTGCTGGGCGGCGATTGCACGATCGTGCTGGGTTCGATGCTCGCGTTTCGACGGCGCGGCCGCTACGGGCTGTTCTTCATCGACGGCCATGCCGATTTCTTCCAGCCCGAGGCGGAGCCCAATGGTGAGGGCGCCTCGATGGATCTTGCTTTCGTGTCCGGCTGCGGCCCGCCGCTCCTGGCCGACATCGAAGGTCGCGGTCCTCTGGTCCGCCCTGAAGACGCTGTCGCCTTCGCGTTTCGCGATCACCGGGATCAGGAGGAGTACGGAAGCCAGCCGCTTCCCGAACGGCTCAAGGTGCTTGACCTCCCGGCTGTGCGGGCGATGGGCATCGAGGCCGCGGCACGCGAAGCGGTCGATCACCTGACGCGAGCGGAGCTGGACGGCTTCTTCATCCATCTCGACGCCGATTGTCTCGACGACGCCATCATGCCGGCCGTCGATTTTCGCGTGCCGGGCGGATTGTCGTGGGACGAGTTGGCCACCGCGCTCCGGGCGGCCTTGGCGAGCGGCAAGGCGGTCGGCCTCGAGATCACCATCTACAATCCGCGCCTGGACGAAGACGGCCGCGCCGGACGCGGCTTGGCCGATCTGCTCGCAGCAACGCTCGGAACGGCAGTGCCTTGAATACGGCGAACAACGTCCGCGCGGCCGGGCGGACTTCGAACGAAAGACTGGAGACGTTTGATCGCCGCCGCAATCGGAGGTGCGCTCCCTCTCCTGCAAGCGGCAGAGTTGAATAACCCGGGGCTATCGTGGGTGCCAGCCGGCGCCCGGCCTTCCCTGCGCCCTTTCCAAGCAAGGGGCGTCGAGAGAAGCCCAAAGCTCGGGCGTCAGGCGCCGCGAGAGCGTGGAGGCATGTCTTGTTGATAAAGTGGGGAGGCGGGGATGGGATGGGAAGGGTAGAGAGCATCTTCGTTGAGCCAGTCCGCCTTCGCCAAGGCTTCGGCGCGACAGCCCTCGCCGCTTCGCATGGATAGAGTTGCGATTGGCTTGCCTAGCCGTAGCTGCGAAGCAGCGAAGGCTGGTGCCCCTGGCCGGAATCGAACCAGCACTCCTTGCGGAACTCGATTTTGAGTCGAGCGCGTCTACCAGTTCCGCCACAGGGGCCTTCGGTCGGCTCTTGAAGGGAGCGTCGCGAAGCCGGCGGACTATAGCCATGGACAAAGCGGGGTCAACCCGCGCCAAAGTGATGTCCGCCGTTCTCGACAGCTGCCTGGACCGGGGCTAGAGGCTAAGGCCACGCCCCATCCGGAAGAGGCCGCCGTGACGACCCAGAGTGCCGCAATACCTGCATTCAGGCCGAGGGCCGCGAGCCCCGCGCTGACGGCCTCGCTGCTCGTCACGCTGATCGCGGCCGCGGCCATCGCAGGCGCCTGGTTCTTCCAGCTGGTGCTGGAGATCCTGCCCTGCCCGCTCTGCCTCGAGCAGCGCTACGCCTATTACCTCGCGATTCCGCTTGGCGCGCTCACGGCTTTTGCGGCGAAGAATCGCGCGCCGCGGCCGCTGCTGCTGGCGGGGCTCGCGATCCTCGCGCTGGCGACGCTCGCCAATGCCGGCCTCGGCGCCTACCATTCCGGGGTCGAGTGGGGGTTTTGGAAGGGGCCGACCGATTGCAGCGGTGCCGTCGTCAATCTGGGCAATGCCGGCGATCTGTTTTCACGGCTCGACACCGTAAAGGTGGTGCGCTGCGACGAAGTGCAGTGGCGCTTCCTCGGCCTCTCGCTCGCCGGCTACAACGTGCTGATCTCGCTGCTGATGGCCGCGATCGCCGCGTGGGGATTTGCGAAGACGGCGAAACGTTCGTAGGTGCCGTCGGGTGGGCAAAGGCGCGCTCTTCGCGCGCTGTGCCCACCACCATTGACGATTGAGAGAGCGTGGGCACGGCGCTGCGCGCCTTTGCCCACCCTACGAGAGCGGCGCTCTGCTAATCGTCCACGTCGTCCTGGGTGCGCCCGAACAGATGCACGATGCCCGGCGTTGCGATCGTCACGAACACGAAACGCGACAAATGATGGGCGCCGACGAAGATCGGGTCGATGTGCAACGTCAGCGCCAGCGCCAGCATGGCGTCCATCGCGCCCGGCGCGAAGGCGACCACGATGTCGGAGAACTTGACCTGCGTGGTGAGCGCAACGATGCCGACGAAGATGGCGGAGACGGCGATGGCCACGGCAAACGAACCCAGTGCCGCGTTGATGTGGCCGGCGAGCGTCTTGATCCGCATCCGCGCGAAGCGGCTGCCGATCAGCGCGCCGATGCCGACCAGCGCGACGCCGCGCACCCAGTCCGGCAGGCCGCCCTCGACCCAGCCGGCGCCATGCAGCAGGCTGGAGGCGATCATGGCGCCGAACATCCAACTCGCGGGAAATCTGATCAGCCGCAGCACCAGCGCCATGGCCAGCGAGGCCGCGACCAGCTCCACGAGGTCGAGCGGCGAGGCAATCGTCGTCGTCATCGGCGGCGCGGCGGAGGGGACCACGCCCGCAATCGCGAGCACCATCGGCAGCGCCGCGGTGAGGATGATGACGCGCATGGTCTGCACCACGGCGATGCCCGGCAGGTCGGCGCCGCGCTCGACCGCGAGAATCGTGATCTGCGACAGCGCGCCGGGGCTGCCGGCCAGGAAGGCCGAGGTGCGGTCCCAGCCATGGACGCGCTGGAGGTAATAGCCTCGAGCCGAACGTCGAGCAGAAGGTGGCGAGCGCGAGCAGGCCGATGGTGAGAGGATAGTCGCTGACCTGCTGAAGCAAATGGCGCGAGACCACCGAGCCCAGCGAGATGCCGAGCAGCACCAGCACGGCCTGGGTCAGGAGCGGCGGCAGCGCCAATTGGCGGCCGGCGATGGCGGCGATGGCGACCGCGATCATCGAGCCCGAGATCAGCCCGCCAGGAAGCCCGGCGAGGAGAAACACCAGGCCTCCGGCGGTGCCGATGACGAGCGTCTCCGCCGTGCTCAAGAGCTTGGCACGGCTCGGCCATTCGAACGGCAGGGAGGTGGTGATGTGCTTCACGCCGCCTTATCGCAAATCGGCGGCAGGCGCACAATTGCAGGCTCCTCATGCCGCAATGCGTGCGCCTCGCCGTCGCGCGCGGAGGGGCGCGAGGGTTATTTCTTGTCGGCGGCGGGCGCGGCAGGGGTGGCAGGGGCAGCGGTCGCGGCAGGCGCGGCGGTGCCAGCCCTCGCTTCCTTCTTGCACTCGCGACGGAATTTCTTGCGCTCCTTGCCCTTCAGCCCCTTGGCGTCCGCCTGCTTCGAGCATTCGATCGACTCGGCCGTGCGCTCTTTCGCTGCCTTCGCGGCCTCGGTCGTCACGTCGGTCTTCACATCGGTCTTCACGTCGGTCTTGGCGGCCGGCGCGGCGGTCTGCGCGAAGCAGGTCGCGGTTGCGAGCAGGGAGGCGAGAGCGACGGCGGCGAGGCGAGAGGCGAGGGTCATGGTGTTGCACTCATCTTGCAAGCATTGCGAGGGGCGCGAACCTCGGCTCGCTTTGCTGAACGCGACATGAATAATCCGAGCAAGGCGCTCACTATATTTTGGCAGCAAGCGCCGTCGCGTTCTTGTCGCAAGCGGCCGGCACGCTAGGATAGCAATTGTTATTTCACTCCCCATCGGGGGAAGATCAACGAGGAGACCAGGGATGACCATCCGATCGAGATTGCTGTGCGCGATTGCCTTGTCGGGATTCGCTGCGCTCGCGCTGTCGGCGCCGGCGCAGGCGCTGACCGCGCAGGAGTGCAGCGCGAAATACCAGGCGGCCAAGAAGGACGGCTCGCTCGGCACCATGAAGTGGAATGACTTCCGCAAGGCCCAATGCGGCGCGGATGCGACGCCGGCCGCTGCGCCGACCGCGGCTGCGCCCGCGACTCCGGCCGAGCCGAAGCAAGCGAAGAAGGAGGCGGCCCCTGCCGCCGCGCCGACCCTGCCGGCCGGTCCCGCCGTCTATCCAAACGCGGTCGATCCGAAATACGCCAAGGAGACCCCCGGCAAGGCGCGCCTGCACACCTGCGTCGACCAGTACAATGCCAACAAGACCACCAACGGCAATGGCGGCTTGAAGTGGATCCAGAAGGGCGGCGGCTATTACAGCGAATGCACCAAGAAGCTGAAGGGCGCCGCCTGAGCCTGGACGTGATGCGGAGGCCGGGGCAACGCTCCGGCCTTTTCATCTGGTCCAGCAGCTCGTCTAATCCAGCAGCTTCTCGGCCGATTTCGCCACCAGCTGCGACCGCTTGCGCGGGCCGCGCTCGACGAACAAGAGGCTCTGGCCGAAGATGAAGCAGTAGAACAGGAAGGCCTGCGCCTCGGCCTCCTCGGCCGCAAGCCCGGTGGCGCGATAGAGCTCGGCGACGTGCTTGAGCCGCGCGGCGTCGACGCCTGCCACCGCCGCCGCGGCGTTCTCGTCCGAGCGGGCCCATTGCCGGATCGCGAGCTCGATCGCCATGGCTTCCGGATTGAGCCGCTCCGAATAGAGCTGGATCACCGCCTTCAGCCGTTCGCGGGGCGTCTGACCGTCGAGGCGCGTCTGCTGCGCGACCGATGCAGCGCGTCCCTCGCGCCAACGTTGCAGCATCGCACCGAGCAGTGCGCCGCGGTCGGCGAAGCGTCGGTAGAAGCCGCCCTTGGTGACGCCGAGATTCTTGGCGAGCACCTCGACCCTGACACCCTCGACCCCCGAGCGGGCGAGCTCGGCAAAACCCGCCTCGACCCAGACATCGCCCTTGCCGTCGCTCATGAAGGAAGTCTCTCGGATTCTGATACGGTGCCGTATTGCTAACCCCTCGCGCGCTTGATACGCTACCGTATCAGCAAAGCCAGGGAGAGGCGTGCACATGGACCGAGGCCGGCGCGAAGCCGCATCTTTCGCTCATGCCGTCCGCGAGATCGCTCGCCGGCATCCCGCTGGGTCGGCCGAGGCCTGAGCCATGGCTGCGTTCGAGCCCAAGAACCCGGGCTATCGGGCGGCGGCCATCGCCATGTTCGATCGCCAGCCGGCGATGCACACGCTCGGAATCGTGATCGTCCGCCTCGCACCGGGCGAGGTCGAGCTGGCGATGCTGCATTCGGCGGCCTTCACCCAGCAGAACGGCTTTGTCCATGCCGGCATCGTCACCGCCGGGCTGGACAACGCCTGCGGCGTTGCCGCCTTCACCCTGATGCCGCGCGAGGCGGATATCCTTACCGTCGAGTTCAAGACCACGCTGCCCGCGCCGGCCAGGGGCGAGCGCTTCGTCTTCAAGGCCGAGGTGGTCAAGCCCGGCCGCACGCTGACCTTCTGCGAGGCCAGAGCGTTTGCCGAACATGAGGGCAAGACCACGCTGATTGCCACGATGACCGGGACGTTGATGGCGATGCTTCCGCGCATTCACGCTGCGGGTGCCATGACATCGCCGCCGTGACGCTCTATATGACCAGTAACAATTCCCGACCCCGAACCGTATTCGGGAAGATGGGACCGAAACGGGACGAGATATGGCTGGATCTGGGAATAAGGGCCTGGTGCCGACGCGACGCGCGGCGCTGACGCTGATCGGAGCGGGCGCCCTCGCGGCAGGCCGCATCACCCCGGCACTGGCAGCCGCCGGTGACGACGAGGTGTTGACCGAAGCCAAGGTGCTGCGCGATCCCGACACGCCCGTCGCCGGCAATCCCAATGGCAACGTCACCATCGTCGAATGGTCCGATTACAATTGTCCTTATTGCCGCAAGCTCGAGCCCGAGCTGCGGCAGGTCGTCCAGGACGACGGCAAGGTGCGGCTGGTGATGAAGGACTGGCCGATCCTCGGGCCGGTCTCGGTCACGGCGGCGCGGTCCGCACTCGCGGCGAAATTCCAGGACAAGTATCACCAGGCGCATGACGCCCTGATGGCCGTCAGCTCGCGCCTGACCGAGCCGCGCATCAACGAGCTGCTGGCGGCGGCCGGCGTCGACATGGACCGGCTGAAACGCGATCTTGCCGGCCGTGGCAGCGACATCGATGCCCTGCTCAAGCGCAACAATGATCAGGCCGAAGCCTTCGGCTTCCGCGGCACCCCGTCCTTCATCGTCGGCAAGTACCGCGTGCCGGGCGTGCTCAGCATGGCCGAGTTCGAGCAGGTCATCGCCGATGCCCGCAAGGCCAAGATGAACTGACGCAGCCTTGATCGCAGCCAACACAAAGGCGCCGCCGCGGGTCCGCGACGGCGCCTGTTCATGATAGAGCGTCGTTACTTCGACGAGATCCGGACCCAGTCCTTGTGTGCGCGATCGCGCAACGCATCCCAATCCGCCTTGGCGACGTCCCAGTTCACGATGGTGCGATTGGTGACCGCGACCTCGCCATTGGCGACGGATGAGGTCTGCATCGAGTCATAGACGTAGACGCCGCCGGCAAGAAGCAGCGCGCCCAAAATCATTCCAAAAACGTCCTCATAGCGAACCTCCGGTGACGCGCCGATAACGTCGGGCGCGGCACGATGGTTCCGCGGCGATGCGGCGCATCTAAGGACGGGTTGTTCATTTTCCATTCAGCCACTGCACCAGCTCCGCATTGATCTCGCGCGGATAGGTGTGGCTGAGGTCGTCGATCTCGCGATAGGTGACGTCGGCACCGGCGGCCGCGAGCGCCGCCTGCGTCTGGCGCGCGGTCTGCACGGGAAACATCCAGTCGAGCTTGCCGTGAGTGATGAAGATCGGCAGCCCCTGCAGGCGCGTGGCGTCGGCCGTCTCCGCCATCAGCGGGTGGAAGGTCGCGGACACCGGCGCCAGATGGGTGAAGGGCGAGGCGCCGTCGAGCCCGCTCACATAACAAAAAGTGCCGCCGTCGCTCATGCCGGTCAGCAGCATGCGCGAGGCATCGACGGCCCAGCGGCTGCGCACGGTCTCAAGGATACGCACGAGATTGGGCGTATCGGCATCGTCGCCCATCAGCGCCCAGGTCGGGCCGGTCGCGGTCGGCGCCACCAGGATGGCGCCGAGGCTGCGCGCGTCGCGCAGCCAGCTCCACAGGAAGCCGCGTCCGTTGCCGCTACCGCCATGCAGCGCCATCACCAGCGGCATGGCGCGGTCGGGCCGGTAATATTCGGGCACGTAGACCGAAAAGCCGCCGCGGCTGCCGGGTTCGTTGTGATCGTGGAAGATGCCGGTATCTTCGCCTGCGCCGGCTTCGAGCCGAGACAGCACGTCCGCATTGTCGCGATTGGCGGCGTCGAGGAAGAAGCTGCTCACCGGCGGAAATTGCATTGCCAGCGGATAAAGCGCCTCCTGCGCGCGCGGCAGGTGGCGCAGCGCGCGGAACACCGCGACGAGATCGCCGTTGCCGCGCTCGACCTCACGGAGGCCGGCAAAGGCCGCGAGCGTCTCGTCGCAGGCCGTATCGAGCCGCTCACGCAGGCCGGCGAACTGGTCCGGCCAATCTCCGGTCGAAGCCCGTGCCTTCCGCAGCACCTCGTCGGGGGCACCGACCGCGTTCATCACGGACGCAAAGGCCGGCGGGTGCAGATGCCGGGCGAAGAATCCGAGCGCCTCCAGCGCATTGAGCAGCGGTGGCAGCACGGCCACGATGTCGTCGATCACGGCCTCGCTCATCGCGGCTTCCTTCAGGGGAGAGTCAATGCAGCTTCGGCGCCTTCAGCAGCTTGAAGCGGTCGGTCGAGGCTACCGTGACGTCGAAGGTGACGCCTTCGTGGTGCACGGTGAGCGGCACGTCGACGCCGGCGGCGCCGAGCGCCCACATCTTCCTGTAGAACGCGGTCTGGCTGGTGACCTTGTCGCCGTCAACGGCGAGGATGACGTCGCCGGCCTTGAGCTCGGCGCGCGCGGCCGGACCGTTGGCGGAGATTCCGATCACCACCACGCGATTGTCGATCTCGGTCGAGTAGAGCCCGAGCCAGGGCCGCGCCGGCTTGTTGACGCGGCCGAACTTGCGCAAGTCCTCCAGGATTGGCTTCAACAGGTCGATCGGGACGATCATGTTGACGTGCTCGGCCTTGCCGCCGCGTTCGCGCTCCAGCTGAAGCGAGCCGATGCCGATCAGCTCGCCGCCCTCGTTGAGCAGCGCGGTGCCGCCCCAGTTTGGATGCGCGGGATAGGTGAAGATGGCTTCGTCCAGCAGGTATTCCCAATAGCCGGCGAATTCCTGCTTGGCCACGATCTGGCTCGCGACCGAGCGGGTGCGGCCGCCAGCACCGCCGACAACGACGCGGTCGCCGAGCCGGGTGTCGGCCGAGTTGCCGAGCGACAGGGGCTCGATATCAAGATCACCGAGCGCCTGCACCAGGCCGAAGCCGGTCTCGGAATCGAAGCCGAGCGCATGACCCTCCACCACGCGCCCGTCGGCGCGGTGCAGCCACACCGATTCCGCCTCGGTGATGAGGTAACCTATCGTGAGCACCAGCCCGTCGTCGATTACGACGCCGTTGCCGGCGCGTTCGGTGCCCAGCGTCTCGGCGCTGAAGGCGTCGGGCGGGATGATGGCGTGCAGGCCGACGATCGATCCGAGCGCCCGGTCGAGGTCGAAACCGTAATCGCTCGCACGCGGCTGATTGGCCGGCGGCACTCTCCATTCGGTCAGGGTGGACATGGAGTTTCTCCTGGCTGAGAACATCGCTGCCGTGCTGGCGGAACGACGCGCGATGCATGGACAATTTAGGCCGTGAGAGGCCGTCTTGAAAGCCTCGTTCCCAACTATTCGCAAGAGCGCCGCGTGAAATCTTCGAAATGCGCAGGAACGCCCAGCATACGAGCGGCGGGCCCCCTCAATCCGGCATGCGTCGCATGGCTGATGCCCCCGTCGCTGCTAGGCGGGGTGCGGTGGAGCTGCTAACCATTGCCGCTTGGTTTGACCAAGAGATCACGGACAACAGACAATGGACAACCGCAGCGACATCTGGCGTGGCGTCGACACGATCAAAGCGCGTTTCATCGACCTCAGCGACAGGGTCTGGGGCATGCCCGAGGTGTGCTACACCGAGGCGCGGTCCGCCGCCGAGCATCTCGCCGAGCTGCGTCATCAGGGTTTTCGCGTCACCGAGAAGGTCGCCGGCATTCCGACCGCGGTGATGGGCGAGTGGGGCGAGGGCGGTCCGGTCATCGCCTTCATGGGAGAATATGACGCGCTGCCCGGTCTCAGCCAGGAAGCGGGTGTCGCCGAACATCGTCCGGTCGAGGCCGGCGGGCACGGCCATGGCTGTGGTCACAATCTGCTCGGCTCCGCCGCGCTGCTCGCCGCGACCGCGGTGAAGGACTGGCTTGCCGAGAACAAGGTGCCCGGCCGCGTGCGCTATTATGGCTGCCCGGCCGAGGAAGGCGGCGCGGCCAAGGCGTTCATGGTGCGCTCCGGCGCGTTCGAGGACGCCGACATCGCCATCACCTGGCATCCGCACAGCTTCTGGGAGGTCGCGGTGACGCCCTCGCTCGCCAACACGCGCGCGGATTTCATCTTCACGGGCCGAACCTCGCACGCCGCGGCCTCGCCGCATCTCGGCCGTTCCGCGCTCGATGCGGTGGAATTGATGAATGTCGGCGTGAACTACATGCGCGAGCACATGCCGAGCGACGCGCGCGTGCATTACGCGCTGCTCGATACCGGCGGCATCGCCCCCAACGTGGTCCAGGCCCATGCGCGGGTGCGCTATTCGATCCGCGCGCGTGATCTGCCCGGCATGAACGAGCTGGTCGAGCGCGTGTCCAAGATCGCGCAAGGCGCGGCGCTGATGACGGAAACCAAGATGGAGATGAAGATCATCTCCGCAGTCTCCAACATCCTGCCGAACGCGCCGCTGGAGCAGGCGCTGCACCGGGTCATGGAAGAGCTCGGGCCGCCGCATTTCGATGATGCCGACAAGAGCTTTGCCGGCCAGATCCGCGCGACGCTGAGCGACAAGGACATTGCGTCGGTCTATTACGCGATCGGCATGGAGCCGACCGATCGGCCGCTGGCCGACTTCCTGGTGCCGCTCGATGCCAAGCGCAACCCGCTGGTCGGGTCGACCGACGTCGGCGACGTCAGCTGGGTGGTGCCGACCGTGCAGGTCCACGCCCCGACGGTCGCGA
Organism: Bradyrhizobium dasycarpum; assembly: GCF_042019905.1. Lineage (NCBI taxonomy): Bacteria > Pseudomonadati > Pseudomonadota > Alphaproteobacteria > Hyphomicrobiales > Nitrobacteraceae > Bradyrhizobium > Bradyrhizobium dasycarpum. Next base: position 4,063,495 of record NZ_CP169574.1, on the reverse strand, counting down.
TCGGCACGCCCTTCCACACCTGGCAGGTGGTGGCGCAGGGCAAGAGCCCGCATGCCCACAAGGCCATGGTGCAGGCGGCCAAGGCGATGGCCGGTCTCGGCATCAAGGCGTTGATGTATCCGGAGCTGATCAAGGCGGCCAAGGCCGACCTGAAGAAGCGCACCGCGAGAACACCTTATGTCTGTCCGCTGCCAGATCACGTCGAGCCGCCGCTCGACATGTCCATCGCGTAGAATTTTGCCTCGATACTTCGTCTGATCGGGCGAACAAATTTTCCGCAGTGCAGCGTGCAATCCAGCGTGTTTTGATGCTGGATTGCCGAACGGATGGGCTGCGGAACGCAGTTTTGCCCAACAGACAGCCAGAAGACCGTTTGCATACACACGGTCCCAGTTGACGCGCCCCCCATTCGGTGTGCCATCTACTGCCAGCTATTTGGGCGGCCGCCTTTGCCGGCCGTCTTCATCACGATGGGAACCAGACGGGGGACAACCATGCTGGATAAAGAACTGCGTTCGATGATCGGGCAGGTGAAGGACGGGCGGATGGATCGCCGCGCCTTCATCACGCACATGGCCGCGGTCGGCCTCACCGCTCCCCTGGCCAACCAGATCCTCGCGCTCGGCGGCGTCGCGATGGCCCAGGGCGCCTCGACCTACAAGCCGACCAAGCGCGGCGGCGGCGGTGCGCTGAAGCTGTTGTGGTGGCAAGGACCGACCTTGCTCAATCCGCATTTCGCCACCGGCACCAAGGACCAGGACGGCTCGCGTCTGTTCTACGAACCGCTCGCCTGCTGGGATCCGGACGGCAACATGAAGCTGGTGCTGGCGGCGGAGATCCCCTCGATCCAGAACGGCCTGCTCGCCGCCGACGGCAAGTCGGTGACGTGGAAGCTGAAGCCCGGCGTGAAATGGCATGACGGCAAGCCGTTCACGGCCGATGATCTCGTATTCACATGGCAGTACATCAAGGATCCGGCCACTGCGGCTGTGACCATCGCAACCTATCGCGATCTCACGGTCGAGAAGATCGACGATCTCACCGTCAAGATCACTTTCCCGAAGCCGACGCCGTTCTGGGCCGACGCCTTCGTCGGTGCGACCGGCCAGATCCTGCCGAAGCACCTGTTCGCCGATTTCATCGGCTCCAAATCGCGCGAAGCCCCGACCAACCTCGCGCCGGTCGGCACCGGTCCCTACAAATTCGTCGAGTTCAAGCCGGGCGATCTCATCCGCGGCGTGATCAATCCCGACTATCACATGGCCAACCGGCCCTATTTCGACACGCTTGAGATGAAGGGAGGCGGCGACGCCGTCTCGGCCGCTCGTGCGGTGATCCAGACCGGCGAGTACGATTTCGGCTGGAACATTCAGGTCGAGGACGACGTGCTGCTGCGCCTGGAGAAGGGCGGCAAAGGCAAGACCGTCTACGCCGTGGGCGGTGACACGGAGTTCATCGCGCTCAACTTCACCGATCCGAACGTCGAGATCGACGGCGAGCGGTCTTCGATGAAGACCAAGCATCCGTTGTTCTCGGATCCCGTCGTGCGCAAGGCGCTGTCTCTGTTGGTGGACCGCGAGTCCGTCAAGAAGGCGATCTACGGCCGCGCCGGGCGCACGACCGCGAACTTCCTCAACGGTCCGGAGAAGTTCGTCTCCAAGAACACGAGCTGGGAGTTCAACATCGAGAAGGCGGCCAAGATGCTCGAGGACGCCGGCTGGAAGCCCGGCGCCGACGGCATCCGCGAGAAGGACGGCAAGAAGCTGAAAATCGTCTATCAGACCTCGATCAACGGTCCGCGCCAGAAGACCCAGGCGATCGTCAAGCAGGCCTGTCAGAAGGCCGGCATTGACGTCGAGTTGAAGTCGGTGGTGGCCTCGGTGTTCTTCTCGTCGGACGTCGCCAATCCCGACACTTATCCGAAATTCTATGCCGACATCGAGATGTTTCAGATCCCGCTGAGCCAGCCCGATCCGTCGCAGCACATGCGTCGCTACCTTTCCAGCAACGTCGCGACCAAGGAAAACAAGTGGCAGGGCACCAACTTTCCGCGCTGGGTCAATAAAGAGTACGACGCGGTGATCGAGGCCGCCGACAGCGAGATGGATCCGGTCAAGCGGGCCGCGCACTACATCAAGGCCAACGACCTGATGTGGCAGGACACGGTGTTCATCCCCGTGATGCATCGCCTCAAGGTCGAGGTGGCTGCGAACAATCTGCGCCCGGTGATCTCCGGCTGGGCCAACGAGACCGACAACTTGTTCGACTGGTATCGCGAGGAATGATCCCCCAAAACTAGACGGGGCTTTCCCTCATGAGCCAATACGTCCTGCGTCGCCTGCTGATCGCGATTCCAAGCCTGCTCGGAATCTCGGTCGTCCTGTTCGTCGTGCTCGCGCTCGCGCCCGGCGATCCGTTTTCCGAGTTGGCGACCAACCCGAACGTGCCGCCCGAAGTGCAGGCGGCGCTTCGGGCCAAGTTCGGCCTCGACGACCCGATCTACCTGCGCTATCTGCACTGGCTCAACGCCATGCTGCACGGCGATTGGGGTTTCTCCTTCGTCAGCCGGATGGACGTCGACCAATTGATCCTCCAGCGCCTGCCGGCCACACTCTATGTGATCGGCTCGGCGCAGATCCTGGCGCTGCTGATCGCCATTCCCGTCGGCGTCTACGCCGCGACGAAGCCCTATTCGCTGTTCGACCAGGTCGCGAACACGCTCGCCTTCGTCGGTTTCTCGCTTCCGACCTTCTTCACCGGCATTCTGTTCATCCTGATCTTCTCGATCACGCTGGACTGGCTGCCATTCGTCTACACCACCGACATCAAGGCGACCGGTATCCGCTGGGTGCTGGAAATGATCCGCCAGGCGATTATGCCGGTGGCGGTGCTCGGCCTGTTCCAGGCGGCGTCGATGACGCGCTTCGTGCGCTCGGCGATGCTCGACGTGATCCGTCTCGATTATGTCACCACGGCGCGCGCCAAGGGCCTCGGCCAGGCCAAGGTCATCGTCAAGCACGTCATGCGCAACGCCATGATCCCGGTCGTGACCCTGATCGCCTTGCAGATGCCGGCGGTGTTCGGCGGCGCGATCGTCACCGAGCAGATCTTCCGAATCCCCGGCATCGGCTCGCTGCTGATCTCTTCCATTCTTTCCAACGACACGCCGGTTGTGATGGCCGTCACCTTCGTCTTCGCGTGCCTCGTCGTTCTGTTCAACCTCATCGCGGACGTGCTCTATGGCTGGCTTGACCCTCGCATCTCCTTCCGCTGAGCGGCGCGTCTACTCGCCCTGGCGCGAGACGTGGCGGCGCTATAGCCGGCACAAGCTTGCGGTGGTGAGTGCGGTCCTGCTCCTCGTTCTGATCCTGGCAGTGGTGCTCGGCCCCTTCGTCTGGCGCGTCAAGATGGACGACATCGACATCGTCGCGGGCATGCAGGGGCCCTCGCTGGCCCATCCCTTCGGGACCGACGATCTGGGGCAGGACATCCTCGCCCGCATGATCTATGGCGGGCGCATCTCGCTGGCGGTCGGACTTGCCGCCATGCTGGTCTCGGTCCTGGTCGGCGTGCTGATCGGCGCGCTCGCCGGCATGTCGCGCGGTGCGCTCGGTCATGGCCTGATGTGGCTGACCGACCTGTTCCTGTCGCTGCCGCAGCTGCCGTTGCTGCTGCTGCTGATCTATCTGTTCCGCGACGGGCTGAAGCAGGCGTTCGGACCCGAGGGCGGCATCTTCATCCTGATCGTGCTCGTGATCGGCGGCCTGCGCTGGATGCCGGTGGCCCGGCTTGTGCGCGCGCAGTTCCTGTCGATCCGCGAGAAGGAGTTCGTCGAAGCTGCACGCGCGCTCGGCGCCAGCCCGGTGCGGCAGGTGGTGCGCCACATCCTGCCCAATGCGCTCGGCCCCGTGATCATCGCCGGCACCATCGACGTCGCCGCCGCCATCATCGCGGAATCGACCCTCTCCTTCCTCGGCCTCGGCTTCCCGCCGGACACCCCGACCTGGGGCCGGCTGCTGTACGACGCCAAGGACTTTCTCGACATCGGCCCGCACTGGGCGCTGTTTCCGGGCGGCGCCATCTTCATCGCGGTGGTCGCCATCAACTTCATCGGCGACGGCCTGCGTGACGCGCTCGATGCGCGACGGGTGATCTGATGGCGCCGCTGCTCGAGATCAAGGGTCTGAAGACCCACTTCTCCACCGACGACGGCATCCTGCAGGCCGTCGACGGCGTCGATATCTCCATCAACCGCGGCGAGACGCTCTGCGTCGTCGGCGAGTCCGGCTGCGGCAAGACCGTCACCGCGATGTCGATCCTGAAGCTGATCGCGATGCCGCCGGGCCGGATCGCGGCTGGCCAGATCATCTTCGAGGGACGCGATCTGGTGCCGCTGACCAGCAATCAGCTGGACGAGATCAGGGCCAAGGAGATCGGCTTCATCTTCCAGGAGCCGATGACCTCGCTCAACCCGGTGCTCACCATCGGCGAGCAGATCGCCGAAAGCCTGCGCCGGCACGAAGCGCTGACCAAGAAGCAGGCGCTCGAGCGCACCATCGAGATGCTGAAGCTGGTGCAGATCCCGAACGCGGAAGGCCGCGTGCACAACTATCCGCATCAATTCTCGGGCGGCATGCGCCAGCGCGTGATGATCGCGATGGCGCTCGCCTGCAAGCCGAAGCTGATCATCGCCGACGAGCCGACCACGGCGCTCGACGTCACCATCCAGGCCCAGATCCTCGATCTGCTCCAGGACATGAAGGACCGCTTCGGCATGGCGGTGATGCTGATCACCCATGCCATGGGCGTCGTCGCCGAAACCGCCCAGCGCGTCGTCGTGATGTATGCCGGCAAGGTGGTCGAGGAAGCCCCCGTAGACGATCTCTTCGGCGATCCCCGCCATCCCTACACCCAGGGCCTGATCCGCTCGATCCCGCGCATCGATCTCGACAGCGAGCACAAGACGCGGCTGGAGGCGATCGGCGGCTCGGTGCCGATCCTGATCAATCCGCCGGTCGGCTGCCGCTTCGCGCCGCGCTGCAAGTTCGCCATGAATGTCTGCACCGAAAAGGAGCCGCTGCTGCGCGAGATCGCGCCGGGCCACCGCATGGCCTGTCACTTGGGAGATCTGAGCGTGGGAGCTGCGTCATGAGCGAACCCTTGCTCCGCGTCAGCGGCCTGAAGAAACATTTCCCCGTGCTCGGCGGCCTGTTGTCGCGTCAGGTCGGCACCGTCTATGCGGTCGACGGCGTGTCGTTCTCGGTCAACCGCGGCGAGACGCTCGGTCTCGTCGGGGAATCCGGTTGCGGCAAGTCGACCACGGGACGCTGCGTGCTGCGCCTGATCGAGCCGACCGACGGTGAGGTCACCTTCGACGGCCAGGACGTGCGCAAGCTGGGCGGCGATGATCTGCGCGCGATGCGGCGGAACATGCAGCTGGTGTTCCAGGATCCGTTCGCCTCGCTCAATCCGCGCATGACGGTCGGTGCGATTCTCGGCGAGGCGCTGGTCATCCACAAGCTCGGATCCTCGGCAAAGGAGCGCGAGGAGCGCGTCGCCAGCCTGCTGGTCAAGGTGGGGCTCAAGGCCGAGCACATGCGGCGCTATCCGCACGAATTCTCCGGCGGCCAGCGCCAGCGCATCGTGATCGCGCGGGCGCTCGCGGTCGAGCCGAAGCTGATCGTCTGCGACGAGCCGGTGTCGGCGCTCGACGTGTCGATCCAGGCCCAGGTCATCAATCTGCTGGAAGACCTCCAGGCTGAGCTGAACCTCACCTATCTCTTCGTCGCGCACGACCTCTCGGTGGTCGAGCACATCTCCGACCGCGTCGCGGTGATGTATCTCGGACGCATCGTGGAGCTGGCGAAAGCCAGCGATCTCTACCGCAATCCGCAGCATCCCTACACCAGGGCGTTGTTGTCGGCGGTGCCGGTGCCCGATCCCAAGCTGAAGCGCGAGCGCATCCGTCTCAAGGGCGACGTGCCGAGCCCGATGAAGCCGCCCTCGGGCTGCCACTTCCACACCCGCTGCCCGATCGCCCAGCCGCGCTGTGCGGAGAGCGCACCGGCGCTGAAGGAGGGGGCGAACGGTCACCTCGTGGCCTGCCACCTGGCGTGAAGGTGCGGCGCGACTGCCTTGCGGGGACGAACCTGCGATGGCGCTCAGCGAGGCGTGCCGTTCGTCGTCCGCAGTGACTGGACGAAATCGATCACCGCCAGGATCACCACGCCCACCACAATGACGATGAGGGGAACGGCCTTGATCCAAACCAGCAGGATCCCAAGAAAGGTGATCATGAGCGCGAGGCCGATGAGTCCAGTGATCAGATTGGTCATCGCACGTTCCTTTTCTCCGCGCGGGGAGTCGAATTCGTCCCGGCGCCCGGCACGTTGCGCCGAGCGCTGCCACGCGTGCGCCCGATCGTCTTGACGAGCCAGCGCGCCGTGCGCAAGAGGCGGGCATCGTTGCCGCGGCGGCCGACGAGCTGCACGCCCAGCGGAAGGCCGGCTTCGGAACGCATCAAGGGCAGGCTGATGGCGGGCACGCCGAGATAGGTCCAGAGCGTGCAGAAAACCGGGTTGCCGGTCGTTTCAATGCCGGGCGCCGCACCCGGCGCCGCAGGCGTCAGGACGGCGTCGTATTCGTCGAAAACATGGTCCAGAGCCTGGTTGAGCGGCGCAATCCCGGCCAGAGCGCCGCAATAATCCACCGCAAGATGCGCGCGGCCGCGCTCGATCGCCTGGCGCAGGCGCGTGCTCAGTTTGTCGCCGCCTCGCTGATAGTCGCGCCGCAGATTGTGCGCCATATCGGCTTCCATGATGATGCGGTGCATATCGACGGCTCTGTCGAAGCTCGGCCCGAGCTCGACTTCGCTGCACGCCTCGCCCAAAGCCTCGACAAGCTCGGCAAAGGCCTCACCTGTCGCCGGCTCGGCCTGATCCCAGACCGGAGAGCGCACGAAGGCAAATCGCGGCGGCAACGGCGGCTCGCTCGCCGCTACCGCAGAGAATGGCGGGCGCGCAACAGGCCGCGTGTCCAGATCCTCCGGGTCGAGGTCGACCATGACCTCGGACAGCAGGGCCACGTCCTCCACGCTGCGCCCGAACACGCCGACATGGTCGAGCGTGCGCGACAATTCGAGCGCGCCGCTGCGCGGGATGAGGCCATGCGAGGGCTTGAAACCGACCACGCCGCAGAAGGCGGCAGGACGGATCACCGAGCCGTTGGTCTGCGAGCCGACAGCACCCGGTACCATCAGCGCCGCGACGGCCGCGGCCGAGCCCGAGGACGATCCGCCGGGCGTGTGATCCGGGTTGTGCGGATTTCGGGTCTTGCCCGGATTGTAGTACGCGTACTCGGTGGTCACCGTCTTGCCGAGGATCACGGCGCCGGCCGCCCGCAGACGCGCCACGGCCGCCGCATCGCGCCGCGGCGTGCGTCCGGCCCACAGCTCCGATCCGAACTCCGTCGGCATGTCGCCGGTGTCGAATATGTCCTTGATGCCCACGGGCACGCCATGCAGCGGGCCTATGGCCTTGCCGTGCTTGCGATGATCGTCAGCAGCCTCGGCCTGCCGCATCGCGTGGTCGCGATCAAGAAACGCCCACGCCTGGATATCGCGATCGACCGCGTCGATGCGCCTCGAGGCAGTCGCCGACGAGCTCTTCCGAACTGAATCGGCCGTCGCGGATGCCGGCCGCGGCTTCGATGAGGCCGAGCGCGCTGAGACTCATGCGCGGCCTCTCGGCGGTCTGCCAGGCGCGCTCATCGCGATCCATAGAGATAGGTGGGCAACCACAATGCGATCCCCGGGAAGATGTAGACCAATGCCATGGTGAGGAAGACCAGGCCGACGAAGGGGAGCGCGCCGGAGAAGATGTCGGTCAGCTTCACCTGAGGCGGTGCCACGCCCTTCAGGTAGAAGGCCGCCATCGCGACCGGCGGCGTGTTGAACGCCGTCTGCGTGTTCAGGGCCACCAGGATGCCGAAGAAGATCGGATCGATGCCGTATTGGGGCAGCAGCGGCAGGAAGATCGGCACGAAGATGATGATGATCTCGGTCCATTCCAGCGGCCAGCCGAGCAGGAAGATGATCACCTGGGTCAACAGCAGGAAGCCGATCGGCGACAGGTTCAGCGCGGCGAAGAACTGCTCGACCACGGTCTGTCCGCCGAGGACGGCAAACACTGCCGAGAACGTCCACGATCCGATGAACAGGTAGCAGACCATCGCGGTGGCACGCACGGTCAGATAGACCGATTCGCGCATCATGGTGAAGTTGAGCGAACGATAGGCGGCGGCCAGAACGATGCTCATGAGGGCGCCCACCGCGGCTGCCTCGGACGGCGTCGCCAGGCCGAACAGGATCGCGCCGAGCACCGAAACGATCAGCAGCGCCAGCGGCAGGAACGATGTGGCGAGCGCCCAGATGACCGTGCTGAGCGGCACGTTGGTCTGCTCAGGGGGCAGCTTCGGCGCCAGCGCGGGATTGATGATCGCGCGCGACATCGCATAGAGGACGTAGAGTCCGGCCAACAGGAACCCCGGAAAGAAAGCGGCCGCATAAAGTTTGACCGCCGAAACGCCGGCGGTTGCCGCATAGACGATCAGCAGAATGCTCGGCGGAATCAGAATGCCGAGGCAGCCGCCGGCGCAGACGACGCCTGCCGACAGCTTGGTGTCGTAGCCGGCGCGCAGCATCGCCGGCAAGGCCAGCAGGCCCATCAGCGTGACGACGGCGCCGACGATGCCGGTCGCGGTCGCGAACATCGCGCAGGTGATCAGCGTGGCCACCGCCAGCGCGCCCGGCACGTTCTTCATCGACAATTGCAGCGAGTAGAACAGACGATCGAGAATGTTCGCGCGCTCGATCAGATAGCCCATGAACAGGAACAGCGGAACCGCAACCAGCACATCGCTGGACGTGACCTCGAACGTCTTCTGCACCAGAAGCGTGAAGATGCGGTTCTGGAAGAAGTCCTGGCCGGGGGTGTAATAGGCGTAGTAGCCGAACGAGACGCCCATCGCCATCAGCGTGAAGGCGATCGGGAAGCCGAGCATGATGATGAAGATGAAGAGGCCCAGCATCAACATGCCGAGTTGAGGATCGGTCATGCGCCTGGTGCCTTCTCGCTCTGCGGCTCGGCCGCGTGCTGCTGATGTTCGCGGATGACGAGGCTCTCGGTCTCCTCCACGTCGTGCAGGCGTTGCGGCCATCGGCCGGTGCGGATGCACAGCACACAGCGAATGATCTCAGCGACCCCTTGCAGAAACAGGAGGAAGCCGGTGAGCGGAATCAGCGCCTTCAGCGGAAACACCGGCACGCCGGCCGGACTGAAGATGCTGACCTCGCGGAAGCGCACCGACATCTGGGCGTAGTTCCAGCCCGAATACATCAGCGCGGCGATCGCCGGCAGGAAGAACAGGATATACAGGACGAGGTCCATCGTCGCCTGGGTGCGCGGCGACCAGAGGCGGTAGACCACGTCGGCACGCACATGGCCGTTGCGCGAGAGCGTATACGCGCCGGCCATCAGGAACATCGCGCCATAGGTGATGTAGCTGATATCGAAAGCCCAGGTGGTCGGCGCACGCAGCACGTAGCGCACGAAGACCTCGTAGCTGACACCCAGTGTGAGGACGAGAATCAGCCAGGCGAACGCCTTGCCCACCCACGTGCTGAGCTCATCGATGAAGAACAGGAATTTCGTCATGCGAGCTGAACTCGCTGCGAGCAGACCATCCGGATGTCCCCCTCCCAAGTCGCGGGCGGCGCTTCAATTGCGCCGCCCCTCACGATACGGCCCGATGCGATGCGCTGCGACAGCGGTCAGACCTTGAGCACGCCCGGGAAGTGATGCTCGAAAGCGCCGCGGTAATCCGTCGCGTTGTTCATGTTGTAGTAGACGACGCGGCGCACCCATTCCTTCTGCGAATCCATCACCTTCTTCATGAACGGATCCGAGCCGAGCTGGGCAATCAGGCCGTCCCAGGCCTTGATCTGCGCGTCGAACACCGACTTCGGCGTCCGCTGGACGTTGACCTTGTCCTTGTTGATCAGCTCCTGCAGGTCCTTGGAATAATAATCCATGGCCTTCCATTCGTTGGCGGAGGACACGGCTTCGGCGGCGTATTGCAGGATCGCCTGCTGTTCCTTCGGCAGCGCGTTGAACTTGGTTCGGTTGAACATGATCTCGAAATATTCCGTCGCCTGATGGTGGCTGCCCATCATGTAGTTCTTGGCGACGTCCTGTGCGCCGAAGCGCCGGTCGGAGGTCGGATTGTTGAACTCGAACCCGTCGATCACGCCGCGCTCCATCGCGGGCACGATCTCGCCGCCCGGTAGCTGCGCGACGGATGCACCCATCGCCTGGAAGAGATCGGCGGCAAGGCCGACCGTGCGATATTTCAAGCCCTTGAGATCGGCGTCGCTGGTGATCGGCTTCTTGAACCAGCCGAGCGGCTGGGTCGGCATCGGCATGGCGAAGAAGCTCTTGATGTTGACGTTCATGATCTTGGTCTGGAGCTCCTCAAACAGCTCCTTGCCGCCGCCGTTGTGGATCCAGCCGAGGCCTTCGTTGGCGTTAAAGCCGAACACGGGACCTGTCCCGAACAGCGACGCTGCCTTGTGCTTGCCGTACCAATAGACCGTCACCGTGTGGGCCGCGTCGATCTGGCCGCCATGAACGCCGTCGAACACCTGGAACGGATGCACGACCGACCCGCCGACCAGATAGTCGATGCGGAGCCGGCCCCCGGCCATCTCGTTGACGCGCTTCACATAATCTTCGGCCATCTCGTTGAAGACATCGGCCTTGCCCCACGAGCCCTGCATCTTCAAGGTCGCTGTCTGCGCCCGGCTCACTTGGGGCATGGCGATGGCAGCAGCGCCAGTCGCGCCGGCGGTCAGCAGGAATTTGCGACGAGTCGTTCTGGTCTTTTCAGACTTAGCAGTCATGGACGTCCTCCCTGGCGGCCTGGATTGTTCGAATGCGCTTGGTGCGCTTCGTTTATGACCGCTGGAGGTATGCCGCATTCCAGCGACTTTGATCACAGTTTGGACGCAATGCCGGCATCCGACAAGCTGCGCGATGTCGCATTTTGGATGTCGGCGAGATTTTTGTTTGCGGGAGCCGCATATTCGTCGCGTGTCGCAGCGCAGCAAATGCAGACGCTCTCTCAGGCCCGGGAGAGGTCTTCGGCTTGGAGACGTCTCAGACTTGGAGACGTCAGACTTGGAGACGTCAGACTTGGGAAAGCTGCGTGTGCACCGCCGAAACGGACCAACGGAGGGTCGATGGCAATGACGTTCGAAGGCGAGCCCTTCAGCGTCACCCGCAGCTGCGCCGGCAAGGGCAGCATTCGCTTCGGCCGGTGAGCGTCGTCATTCCTCCAGCGTGAAGCCGACGCGCAGCGTGACCTGATAATGGCCGACCGCACCGTTTTCGATATGGCCACGAGTCTGCACCACCTCGAACCATTTCATCTCGCGAATGGTCTTCGAGGCGCGGCTGATCGCGTTCTGGATTGCGTCCTCGATCGAGGTCTCCGACGATCCGACCAGATCCAGAATCTTATAGACATGATCTTTTTCAGCTGCAGCCATGATGGCCTCCAAGGGTTGTGCTGCGGCACGCATCGATGCGTGAGCTCAATTTGAACGACCGCCAGGCGGTCCGGTTCCGTTCTGCGCGATGGCCCGCATGCGCCGGCCGAGGTGGAGCGGGCCGCGCCGGGCTGCTAAGCGGTACCGATGGATCCGGCACGACGCGACAGGACGATCGGCTCTCTCTGCCTCGGCGTGACGGCGTTCGGCTGGGCATTGAACTGGCCGCTGATGAAGCTGCTGCTCCAGCAATGGCCGCCCTTGTTCGCGCGCGGGCTTGCGGGCGTTTGCGCCTCGCTCATTCTCGGTACCCTGGTGCTGAGCCGGAAGGAATCGTTCGCCGTTCCGCGCGAGGCGATTCCGCGGCTGGCGTTCGCGACCTTCACCAATGTCTTCGCATGGATGGGCCTCGGCACGGTCGCGATGAAATATGTGACGGTGAGCGAGGGCGCTCTGCTCGCCTACACCATGCCGATCTGGGCGATGCTGTTCGCCTGGCCGGTGCTGCACACGCGGCCGACGCCGCGCGATATGTTCGGGCTGGTCCTCGGCGTTGCCGGCGTCACGCTGCTCTTGAGCGGCAACGGTTTTGCGTTCAGCGCCGACAAGCTGATCGGGATTGCGCTGGCGCTGCTCTGCGCCATCCTGTTCGCGCTCGGCAACGTGCTCAATCGCAAGCCGCTGCCGATGCCCCCGCTGGTCGTGGTCGCCTGGCAGGTCGGCCTCGGTTGCGCCGCGATGCTGGTCCTCGGCATGCTGTTCGAGGGTCCCGACGTCACCGCGATCACCCCGCTGGGGCTCGGCTGCTTTGTCTACATGACATTGGTGCCGATGGGCGTCTGCTACGTCACCTGGTTCGAGACGCTGCGCCGTCTGCCGCCGACCACGGCTTCGACCGGCATGCTGATCGTTCCCGTGATCGGCGTGGTCTCCGCCGCGATCATTCTCGGCGAGCCGCTGGGCTACCGCGAATGGGCGGCGATGGCGCTCACGCTCGGCGGCGTGACGCTGGCCTTGCAGCGAGGATGAGGCGAGAACTGGCGCCCCTTACGGATCCAGTTCCGTATCCCAGTACAGATAGTCGAGCCAGCTGTCGTGCAGGTAGTTCGGCGGAAACAGGCGGCCGTTGCGGTGGAGCTGGTGCACGGTCGGCGCGAATGCGTTCTGGCGCGGAAACATCTTGGCTTGCGCCGGCGTCAGGTTGCCCTTGCGCAAGTTACAGGGCGAGCACGCCGCGACCACGTTCTCCCAGGTGGTCTGGCCGCCTTTGCTGCGCGGGATGATGTGATCGAAGGTGAGGTCCTCGGGCGAGCCGCAATATTGGCAGGCGAAACGATCGCGCAGGAAGACGTTGAACCTGGTGAAGGCGGGGTGGGTGGTCGGCTTGACGAAGGATTTGAGCGAGACGACGCTCGGCAGCTGCATCTGCAGGGTGGGACTGTGGACCGCCTGGTCGTAGTGAGCGACGATGTTGACGCGGTCGAGGAACACCGCCTTGATCGCGTCCTGCCACGACCAGAGAGACAGCGGGTAGTAACTCAGCGGCCGGAAGTCCGCATTCAGCACCAACACCGGCCAACTGCCTTGCGAGACATGTGCGTTCAAGTAACGCTCCCGGCCTCCAATATACGCTGCGAAGCAGCATGTGTTGACATACTACATGCAGCGTGACGGGATTGTGAAGCCTGTTGAGCGACTTATTCAGGCGCAAGCAATGCGGCGCCGGGGTGGCAAAGGCGCTCAAAACGCCGCGATCTGGGGCGAGCACGGAACTGCTTTTGTCCCCGAAGGCGTGGCGTGCCGCTGCGGCTACTCCCGTACCCGCTCCAGCTTCTGCAAGCACCGCGTTGCGCGCACGACGGCCGGCATCTCCTGGTCCGGAAAGCTGGTCTTCCAGTCGGTGACGCCGACCTCGCCGACATAGATATCGCCCCGCGAATCCAGCGCGATGCCATGGGGCGCCAGGAATTTGCCGCTGGCGACGCCCGGACCGGCCTCGCCGCCGAGCCGCGCGATGCGCTCGCCCCTGTCGTTCACGATCGACAGCCGCGGGCCGAGATTGGGCACCTTGCGGTTGACGGCCAAGCCGGGGCCGAGTTCGCCGATCACGAAAGTCGGGTTCTTCGCCCCGCCGCAGCAGCAAAGCGCACAGGGCCGGTGAAGGTTATTCCACTGCGTCTCGTACCTGCCCTCGCCATCGAACACCTGGACGCGATGGTTCTCGCGGTCGGCGACATAGACCCAGCCGTCGGCGTCGGTGGCGATATTGTGCACGATGTTGAACTGGCCGGGATCGGTGCCGGGCTCGCCCCAGCTCTTGATGAGCTTGCCGTCCGGCGTGAATTTGTGCACGCGCGCATTACCATAGCCGTCGGAGACGTAGATCTCGCCCTTCGGCGATAGCGCCGTATGCGTGCAGCGGTGGAACGGCTCGCCGCTCATGAACGGCGACGGCTTCTCGGGAATGCCGATCGTCAGCAGCACCTTGCCGTCGGTGGTGCATTTGCGCACGGTGTGGTCGCCGTCATCGGTGCAATAGAGATTGTCGTCCGCATCGATGTGCAGGCCGTGCGCGCGCGTGAACAGGCCTTCGCCAAAACTGCGCAGGAAATTGCCCTCGCGGTCCAGCACCACCATCGGATGGGCGCCGCGGTTGAAGACGTAGATGCGATCCCTGCTGTCGACGGCGACCGACGCGACGTCGGTGAGCTGCCAGCCGTCAGGGAGCTTTGCGAAGTTTTCGACGACGCGATAGCGGTGCTCGCCGCTGCCGAGAATCGCTGGCATCAATCTCTCCTCCTGTCATTCCGGGGCGCGACGAAGTCGTGAGCCCGGAATCCATCGGGCCGCGGGTTCCGGAGTTGCATGGATTCCGGGTTCGCGCTGACGCGCGCCCCGGAATGACGATTGTGGTTACGACCCGCCCAAAATCCCTTCCTCGATCGCCTTGATCTGCAGCGCCAGATATTTCGAGTTGATGCGGCACTGCGCCAGGCTGCCGGCGATGAACCAGAGCCCGGGCTGCCTGGTGCGCGCATACATGTTGCGCAGCTCGAAGCCGTCGCCAAAGCCCCAGATCGGTCCGACGCGGTCGGCCACGGCATCGCCGAACAGCTTCCGAACGAGATATTCCTGCGGCTTGTAGCCGGTGGCGAGCACGATGAGATCGGCCGCAATGGTGGAGCCGTCCTTCATCCGTGCACCTTCCCTGACGAAGTTTTCGATGTCGTCGAACTGCCTGAGCTTGACCTTGCCCTCGACGATCAGGTTGGAGCAGCCGACGTTGAAATAATAGCCGCCGCCGCGGGTGAGATATTTGAATTGCCAGCCGGTGCCGGCCTCGCCGAAGTCGAGCTTGAAGCCGACGCGGGCAAGGCCGTCGAGCAGCTCCTTGTCGAGCTGCTTCGATTGCTCGGTCAGCATGACATGCGTCTTCTTCGCGAGCGGTGTCGGCATCGAGGCCGCGATCAGGTCGTTGTCCTCGAGCGTGCCTTCATTGTAGGTCGCATAGGCGAGCTGCGCCGAGGGCTCGATATTGGTGACGAGTGTGGGCGAACGCTGCACCAGCGTCACCTCGGCGCCGCTGGAATACAGATCCTGGGCGATGTCGTGACCACTGTTGCCGGTGCCGATGACGATCGCGCGCTTGCCGGCCCAGCTCTCGCCGTCCTCATAGCGGCTGGAATGCAGCAGCGTCCCCTTGAAATTGGCGAGGCTCGGAATCTCCGGAATGTTGGCGATGCCGCTGACGCCCGTCGCCATGATCACGTGGCGCGGATGCATGGTCTGCTCGCTGCCGTCGGCGCGGCGCAGCGTGACGGTCCAGCGTCCCTTCGCCTCGTCATAGGCGCCGCCCTCGAATTCGGTGCCGGTCCAGAAGTTCAGCTCCATCGCATCGACGTAAGCCTCGAACCAGTTGGCGAGCTTGTCCTTGGGAATATAGGTCGGCCAGCTCGGCGGAAATGGCATGTAGGGCAGGTGATTGACCTGCACCTGGTTGTGCAGCGTCAGCGCATGATAGCGCTTGCGCCAATTGTCGCCGATCCGCGTCTCGCGATCGACGATCAGCGTGTCGACCTGCAACTGCTTCAGCCGCGCTGCAATCGCAAGTCCGGCCTGGCCCCCGCCGACCACCAGCACGGCCGGATCACGGTCAGCATAATCGCGCGAGGCGTTGCGCAAATCGAGCCAATTCGGTCCGCGGAAATCGCGCGAATAGGCCTGGCCGCGCGGGCGCGAGGTGCCGAGCTGCTCCTCGAAGCCCTTGAGTTCATCGAGCGCAGTCAGCAACGTCCAGGCTTTCAGACCGTCGTCGTCGGTGCCGTCGGGTGCGAGCCGGACGATGCCGCTGCCGCGCCCGATCGCGGTTTCGAAATCGAAGATCACCTCGACGCAGTTGCGGCCGGCGCGCGTGACCCAGCGCGGCGGTGCGCGGTGGGGCGCGATCTTGAAATTGGCTGGTGCCGCCTTGGGCGC
The DNA here is from genome assembly GCF_042019905.1 of Bradyrhizobium dasycarpum. Taxonomy (NCBI): domain Bacteria; kingdom Pseudomonadati; phylum Pseudomonadota; class Alphaproteobacteria; order Hyphomicrobiales; family Nitrobacteraceae; genus Bradyrhizobium; species Bradyrhizobium dasycarpum. Next base: position 4,047,414 of record NZ_CP169574.1, on the reverse strand, counting down.
GAGTACGGCCAGCGCTTGGGCAATCGGGTCGCGGCCGGCGAGCGTCTGCAGGTTCCAGCTCAGCGCCAGCACGTCGCGCCAGAAGCTGTCGGCGAGGAAGAGATGGTCCAGCGCGGCGGGCTCGGGCTCGCTCAGCGTTCGCTCGAACGCGTCGAGCCAGCCCTGCGCGGATGCGGCAATATCCTTCGTCCTGTCCAGCATGCGCGACCTCGTGGCCGTCTTCGCGGCGTTTCCTCTGGTCGAGGCTATACGCTTTCGCAGACCGCCGACAGCCGGTCACCCGAGCAATGGCGGCATATCGCCCTGCCTGGACGGAATAGGCCGCTGACGCTTGAATCCACCTTAGAGGGCTGCCGGAGGCGGTCCACCCGGCTTGCCGTCGGTCCAGTAGGGATCGCGCAGCTTACGCTTGAAGATCTTTCCGGTCGCCTCGCGGGGCAGCGCATCCAGGAACTTGATCTCCTTCGGCACCTTGAAGTTGGCCAGCCGCTCGCGCAGGAAGGCCTGCACAGCACCGGCGGAGAGCTGCGCGCCGGTGTCGGGCTCGATGCAGGCGCACAGTCGCTCGCCATATTCCGCGTCGGGGATGCCGAACACGGCGCAATCGCGCACACCAGGCATTCCAATCATCACGCTCTCGATCTCGGCGGGATAGATGTTGACGCCGCCCGAGATCACCATGTCGCGCTTGCGGTCGCACAGGAACAGATAGCCGTCCTCGTCGAGATAGCCGACGTCGCCGACGCTGACGAGGCCGTCGCGCCCCGCCTCCGCTCGGGCCTGCGCCTTGCCGTGATAGTCGAAGTCGGGCACCGCGGTCTGTCGCATGAAGATCTCGCCGACCTCGCCAGCGCCGCAGCGGCTGCCGTCGTCGCGAAAGATCTTGACGATGCCGCCCTCGATGGCGCGGCCGACCGTGCCGGGCTTCTTCAGCGCCTCCTCGGCCGAGTGCCAGACCGGGATGCCGGTCTCGGTCGAACCAAAATATTCGTTGATGACCGGTCCCCACCATTCGATCATGGCCCGCTTGATCTCGGGCGGGCAGGGCGCGGCGCCGTGCACCACGAAGCGCAGCGACGACAGGTCGTAGCGCTGCCTGACCGTTTCGGGCAGGCGTAACAGGCGGACGAACATGGTCGGCACCATGTGGATATGTGTCACACGGTGGCGCTCGATCAGCGCCAGCAGTTCCTCGGCGTCGAAGCGCGGCTGAAGCACGATGGTGCAGCCGTTGCGGAAGGCCATCATGCCGTAGGAATGCGGCGCCGAGTGATACATCGGCCCGTTGATCAGCACGACCTGGTCCTCGCGCGGCTTGATGCCGTAGGCGATCGCGCCGACCCGCTCGGAGGCGGCAGCCTGCTCCGGCTGCATCGGCATGCGCCGCACACCCTTCGGCATGCCCGTGGTCCCCGACGTGTAGATCATCGCCGCGGCCCGGCGCGGCGGCTCCTGCGTTTCCGGATGGCCGTCGCGCCAGTGGTCCCAATCCATCAGTCCCGAGGGGATTTCCGTCAGCGCGGCGGGCAGGGCGAACGTCGCCGCGAGTTCGGGCGGCGTTCGGACCACGAGAAGACCGACCTCCTCCGGCACGCCGGAGCAGAATCTGCGGCAGCAGGTCGGCGTGGCAGACCAGGATCTTCGCGCCGCTATCGGTCAGGATATAACGGACCTCCTCCGCCTTGAGATGCCAGTTGATCGGCACCACCGGGCTGCCCAACGCGGCCGAGGCCGCAACCACCTCGAACAGCGCGAAGTCGTTGCGCAGCATCATGGCGACCGGGGCGCCCTCGACGAGACCGAGCGCGCGAAACCCGCTTGCCGCGCGTCTGATGCGCGCCTGGATCTCGTCATAGCCGATCCGGCGTTCGCCGCTGATGATCATGGTCTGTCCTATTCCGTTCGAAGCTAGCGATCGTCCAGCACGTCGCCGAAGCCCACCCAGCTCTTGCCGTTGAAGCGCCGGAGCTGAAGCTGCTGGAATGGCAGATAGTCGTCTGGCCCGGTCGAAACGGTGATGCCCGGCAGCAGCAGCGGCAGCTTCACGTCCTTCAACGAGGCCGCCTGGCGCATGATATTGTCGCGGCTGAAATCACCCTTGCAGGCCTTCAGCACGGTCATGAGCAGCGTCGCGTAGTGGTAGCCGGCCCCGTAGTTGGAGTTGGAGAGGTCCGCGTTCGGCATGTATTGCTTCATGAAGGCGAAATACTCCTTCACGCCGGGATCGCTGGCCCATTGCGGATCCATCGTGTCCTTCTGGTTGCTCGACGAGATCAGGCCGACGGCGTTGTCGAGCCCCGCCGGCTCCAGGAACGAGATCGACGAAGCTGACGTCGGCACGAAGAACAGATCGGGCTTCCAGCCGATCTCGGCCACGCCCTTGATCATCTGCGAGGTGAACTTGCCGAGCACGACGCCGAACAGCACGTCGGCGCCCGATGCCTTCAGGGTCGAGAGCTGCGAGCTGATCGTCGGCGCGCTGGTCTCGTAGGTCTGCTCCGCGACGATCATGCCAGCGGCCTTGTCGCCGAGCGCTCGCTTGAAGCCGGCGACGTAGTCGCGGCCGAAATCGTCGTTCTGGGACAGGATGGCGATCTTCGCGCCGGGCTTGGTCCGCAGCACGTGCTTGGCGTAGACCACGCCCTCGGATTCGTAGGCGGCCATGCCGGGCATGGTCCACGGATATTTCTGCGGATCGGCCCATTTCGTCGCGCCCGAGAGCACGAACAGCTGCGGCACCTTCTTGCCGTTGAGGTAGCGCTGCACGGCGCTGTTGGTGGCGGTGCCGAGCGAGCCGAACATCATCAGCACCTCGTCCTGCTCCACCAGCTTGCGGGTCTGCTCCACCGTCTTCGGCGGCGAGTAGGCGTCATCGAGCGTGATGAACTTGATCTTGCGGCCGTTGATGCCGCCTTCGGCATTCACCTTCTCGAAGAACGCCTCCTGCGTCCGTCCGATCGCGCCGAAGCCGGACGCCGGACCGCTGTAGGGCAGGGTCTGCCCGATCCGGATCTCATCGCTGCCTTCGGCATGGGCGCTGCCGGTGGCGAGCGCCAGCAAGGATAGGCCGATCAGTGCGGCTGCCAGCTTCATGGTGTCCTCCCGTTGTCGTTGTCAGTCCAGTCTCGTCGTCGGACCGCGCCGTCAGGCGCTCGCGCGCATCAGGAAATCCTGCCGGGCCTGGTCGAACTCTCCTTTCATCCGGTCCACGAGCTCGGCGACCGGCGGGGCATCCAGGATCTGACCGATGCCCTGGCCCGATCCCCAGATGTCGCGCCACGCCTTCGACTTCATGTTGCCGCCGGAGCCGAAATTCATCTTCGACTTGTCGGCGACCGGGAGATTGTCCGGATCGAGCCCGGCGGCGGCGATCGAAGGGCCGAGATAATTGCCGTGCACGCCGGTGAACAGGTTGGTGTAGACGATGTCGTGCGCGGCATGTTGCGTGAGCGCCGACTTGTAGGCTTCGTCGGCGTTGGCCTCCTGCGTGGCGATGAAGCGCGTGCCCATATAAGCGAGGTCGGCGCCGAGCGTCAGCGCCGAGGCGATGCCGAAGCCGTCGCTGATCGCGCCCGACAGCAGGATCGCGCCGCCGAACCATTGCTTGACCTCGCGCACCAGCGCGAAGGGCGACAGCGTGCCGGCATGTCCGCCGGCACCGGCGCAGATCAGGATCAGGCCGTCGACGCCCTGCTCTGCGGCCTTGCGCGCGTGCTTGACGTTGATGACGTCGTGGAACACGAGGCCGCCATAGGAATGCGCGGCCTCGACGATCTCGGCCGGCGGCCGCAGCGAGGTGATGATGATGGGCGCCTTGTGCTTGACGCAGGTCTCCATGTCCTTCATCAGCCGGTCGTTGGAGGCATGGCAGATCTGGTTGACGGCGTAGGGCGCGACCTTCTTGCCGGGATTGCGCGATTTGTATTCGCCGAGCTCGTCCTCGATCCGGCTGAGCCACTCGTCGAGCTTCTCGACCGGACGGGCGTTGAGCGCGGGAAACGAGCCGACCACGCCCGCCTTGCACTGGGCGATCACCAGCTCCGGGCCGGAAACGATGAAGAGGGGTGAGCCGACGACGGGTAGCTCGAGCGAATCCTTCAAGAGAGTGGGCAGCGCCATCATGTCCTCCTGAAACGCGGCCCCGCCGGCGGGCGGATGACGAGGCGTTTCCCTGTTGATTGTCGCGCGGCCGGATGGCCGCCCGCGTTCGTGGATTTGATCCCACTATAAGGTTGGACGGCGCGCTCCGGCCGTTCAATAATGAACGGATCGTCATTCAGATGTGAACAGGGCGTCCGATGGACTGGGACCTTTGCAAGACCTTCGTCGCGGTGGCCGATACCGGCAGCTTCACCGCCGCCGCCCGCCGGCTGCACACCAGCCATCCCACCGTCAGCCGCAAGATCGCGGCGCTGGAAGCCCAGCTCGGCACCCGATTGGTGGCGCGCGCCGCCGATGGCCTGGCGCTGACCGCGGATGGACGGACGTTGCGTGAGCACGCCGAGGCAATGGCGGCCGCGGCGCTACGGGCCGAGACCGCGGTCGCGGCGGGAGGACACAAGGCGCGGGGCATCGTCAAGCTGTCGATCGGCGCGACGCTGGCCTCGCATTGGCTGATGCCGCGCCTGCCCGCCTTCCTGCGTGCGCACGATCATATCCAGCTCGAGATCATCACCCATCCGTTTCCGGCGAGCGTGCGCCGTCGCGAGGCGGACGTGGTGCTGCGGCCCTTCGACAGCGGTGAGGAAAACCTGGTCGGCCGCAAGATCGGCCGTCTCGGTACGGGATTCTATGCCTCGCGTGACTATGCCGCCGGCCGGTCCTTGCCCGAACGGCGTGGCGAGTGGAAGGAGCACAGCGTCATAGGCTTCGCCGACCAGACGTCCAATGCGCAGCTCGCGCGCTGGAGCGACGTCGTCACGCGGCAGGCGAGGGTGGTGATGCGCTGCTCGTCCCAGGGAGACATGCTGGCGGCGGTCCGCGCCGGGATCGGAATCTCCGCGCTCTCGTGCTTCGTCGCCGAAGCCTATTCCGATCTCGTTCGCGTCGCCCCGCAGAAGCTCGCCAGCGTCGCGGATCTATGGCTGCTGGCCCATCCCGACCTCGTCGAGCTTTCCGGCGGTGCGCGCCGTGGTAGACTTCGTCGCCGAATGCGCCCGGGCCGACCGCGCGAGGCTGCGCGGTTAGGGTCTCGTGCCCCGAACGCAGCCCAGCACGCAGTGTTGCGCTGCTGATCCGGGGCCCATGCATCCACTTCGCGATGCTCATGGGTCCCGGCCCTGCGGCGCGTCACTTCGTGCCGCACCGCGTCCGGGACACCGCATCTGTCATGATCACGCTTGGCCCGCGAGCACGCCCTCGCGCTTCTTCACCGCGCGATAATAGCTCCACCACAGATGCGCCGCCGCGCCGCGCAGAGGCCGCCAGGGCTCGGCGAGCGGCGCCATCTGCTTTTCCGTCGGCCGCGTCTTGAGGCCGAGGCCGATCCTGATGCCCTCCTGCACGGCGAGGTCGCCGGCCGGCCAGGCATCGCCGTGGCCGAGGCAGAACAGCAGGTAGACGTCGGCGGTCCAGGGGCCGATGCCGGGCAGCGCGATCAACGTGTGATGGGCGGCATCGGCATCTTCCTCCGCGAGCACGTCGAGGTTCAGCCGCTCGGCGGCGATTTCGCGCGCCAGATGCTTCAGCGTCTTGATCTTGGCAGCCGAGAGGCCGAGCCGCCCCAGCCGGTCGGCGCGGGCGCGGCGCACCGCGTCGTGGTCGAACGGATCGAAGGCCGCCGACAGCCGACCCCAGATCGCCGCGGCGCTCGCGGTCGAGAGCTGCTGTCCGCAGACGATGTGGGCAAGCCCCGCAAAGCCCGGCTCGCGCCGCCGCAGCGCCGGCATGCCCGCGATCTCGAGCACCGGCTTCAGCCGCGGATCGCGCTTGATCAGCGCATGGACGGCCTCTTCGAGATCGGATTGGGTTTCGAGGTGGAGGGTCATGGTGGTCGGCAATCTCTCTCCGGCGTCCTGCGCGGGCTTGACCCGGTACTGAATATCTTACTCCGTCATTGCGGGGCGAGGCGACGGGTCGCATGAAGCGCGACCCGGAACATCGAACCCGGAATCTCGAGATTCCGGGTTCGGTCCTTGACCGCCCCGGAATGACAGCCGTGCGGTTAAGCCCGGCCATGACGAGATCTATCAGATGGCACCACCCGTTTTCCGATTTGCCCCCAGCCCCAACGGCCACCTGCATCTCGGCCACGCTTTTTCCGCGCTGCTCAACTTCGAGCGCGCGCGGGAGACGGGCGGGCGGCTGCTGTTGCGGATCGAGGATATCGACGCGACGCGTTGTCGGCCGGAATATGAGGCGGCGATCTACGAGGATCTTGCCTGGCTGGGGATCGACTGGGAGACGCCGGTGCGCCGGCAGTCCGAGCATCTTGCCGATTATCGCGCCGCGCTGGAAAGGCTCTCCGCGCTCGGCCTGGTCTATCCCGCCTTCGAGAGCCGGGCAGAGATCGCAAAGCTCGTTGCTGTGCGCGAGGCCAACGGACCGTGGCCGCGCGATCCAGACGGCGCGCCGCTTTATCCTGGCGATGCCAGATTATTGTCGGCTGACGAGCGGTCGCATTTGATCGCATCAGGCGCGCCCTATGCACTTCGACTCGACATGCAGGCCGCCTGCCGCCGTGCCGCCCGTCTGAGCTGGAACGAGCTGGGCGAGGGGCCCGACGGCGAGCGCGGCACGGTCCCGGCGCGACCGCAGGCCTGGGGCGACGTGATCCTGGCCCGCAAGGAGATTCCGACCAGCTACCATCTGTCGGTCGTCGTCGACGACGCGCTTCAGGGCGTCAGCGAGATCGTGCGCGGCCAGGATCTGTTTCACGCAACGTCCGTCCATCGCCTGCTCCAGGTGCTGCTTGGCCTGGGCGAACCGGCCTACCGCCATCACCGGCTGATTTGCGACGGCGAGGGGCGGAAGCTGTCGAAATCGAGCCGCTCGACCGGTCTGCGCGCCTTGCGCGCGGCCGGCGTCACGCCTGCCGGCATCCGCCAGCTGGTGGGATTAGGTTAAGTTTCTCTGGGGGTTAGCGAAACGTCGCCGTGACCCGGGTGTTTCGCCGTGGCATGCTCGGCAACAGCCCGGCGGTCCGAAGGGGATACTTCGAAGGGGATTCATGGCGGCCAAGAAGCGCCCAGCGCGCACCACGAAGACGTCCAGGCGACCGCCTCGGAAGCGGTCCGGGGCGACTGGGCAGGTGCGCAAGCGCAGCACCAGGACGGTCGCGCCTGATGTGGTCCAGGCGGCGCTCGCCGCCTTTGCACATGAGGTTCGCACGCCCCTGACCGGCATCCTGGCTATCAGCGACCTGCTCGCGACTTCCGATCTCGGCGAACGGGAGCGGCGCTGGGCCGACACCATCAAGGCCGGTGCCGAGCATCTGGCGAGCCTTGCCACGCTGTTCGTGGATGCTGCCAGAAGCGGGAAGGGGGCCGTGAAGGGTGGCAGCACGCTGCGGCAGGACCTGTTCGATCTGCGCACGCTCGCCCGCAGCGCCGGCGATTCGCTTGCGGGGCGCGCCGCGGCCAAGGGTCTCCAGGCCCAGGTCGAGATCTCCGACAAGCTTCCCGGCCTCGTGGTCGGCGATCCCGTCCGCCTGCGCGCGGCACTCGAGAACCTGATCGACAATGCCGTCAAATTCACGGACCAGGGCGCCGTGGCGCTCGCGGTCGCTCCCACCTTGGGCAAACAGAAGGGCAAGGCCAAAGGCAAGGACAGGGTCGCCGTTGCTTTCGCGGTGTCCGACAGCGGCATCGGCCTCACCATGGGCGAGATCAAGCGGCTGTTCCGCCCGTTCACGCAGGCCAATGTCACCATCGCCTCACGCTTCGGCGGTGCTGGCCTTGGCCTATCCTCGGTCAAGCAATTGGCGCGGGCGATGGGCGGCGACATCACCGTCGCGCCGCGGCGCGGTGGCGGCGCCACCTTCACCCTGACGATATCGCTGGATGCCACCGGACCGGGCAATTCCAGCAAGGCGAAGGACGAAGCCGGGACAGATGCGGCCGCGGCGCTGCGCGTCCTCAGCGTCGAGGACAACCCGTTCGGCCGTGTCGTGCTCAACACCATCCTGACCGAGCTCGGCCATCATGCCGAGTTCATCGGGCGCGGCGAGGACGCCGTCGGCCGGCTGGCGCAAGGCGCGTTCGATGCGGTGCTGATGGACATGGTGCTGCCGGGCATCGACGGCGTCGAGGCCATCAGGCGCATCCGCACCATGGACGCGCCGTTGGCTCAGATCCCGATCATCGGGGTGTCCGGCCGCGGCGAGGACGAAGCGGCCTCGCGCGAAGCCGGCGCCGACGCCTTCCTGGTCAAGCCTGTGTCTCCGAGGGCTTTAGCGACTGCGCTGCTTGAAGCGACACGCCGTGAGGAAGCCGCGACTTGATGATCGCGGCGTTGAGCTCGCCGCCGTAAACGAAGATCGCGGCGATGAAGTACAGAAACACCAGCGCGATGATGACCGAGGCAAGCCCGGCATACATGGTCACGTAATTGTTGGCGAAGCGCGCCAGATATTGTCCGAACACGATGCTCGAGATCAGCGATGCCACGATGGTGAAGACGATGCCCGGCAGGATCTGGAGGAAACTGCGGCGCCCCGCCGGCAGCCAGGCGTGCAGGATGAGCAGCGCCACCACCAGCGCGCCGATGGAGATGCCGTAGCGCACCCAGGTAAGAATGCTTTCGTTGGATTCGACGAACAGGGGAATGTGGCGCCGCGCCGCCTCGATGATGAGCGGGCCGAGCACGATCAGGAACGCCATGGCAAGGGCAGTGAAGGCCGCGATGATCGTATAGGCAATCGATTCCAGCCGGAGCCAGTACCAGCTCCGCATCTCGACCACCGCATAGGCACGGTTGAGTGCGACCCGCAGCGCCTCGACACCGTTGGAGGCGAAATAGACCGACAGCGCCGCGCCGATGGTGAGCAGTCCGGTCCGGGTCGTCGTCAGCACGTCATGGACCTCGCCCGAGATCGAATCGGCGACCTGCTTGGGCCAGACCTGGAGCATCAGGCTTGCGGCCTGGTCGGCGAGCTCCTTGGAGCCGAAGAAGCCGGCCAGCGAGGTCAGCACGATCAGGAACGGGAACAGCGCCATCAGCGTCGACAGGGCGATGTGGCTTGCGATCGCCCAGCCGTCGTCGGCCAGGAACGTGTAGAACGCATCCTCCAGGACGCAGTAAATGTAGCGGACGGCTTTCACTGGATGCCCCGTACTGCTCCCGCACCCCGCAGGCGGGGAGAGGGGGAGACGGTCGATGCCGGATGCAAATCGGAAATCATACAGCCAGCTTCTGACATTATCGGCTTAAAAGCCAGATCGCGAAGCGCCGCGCCGTCATCCCGGGGTCGATACGCCGCGCCTCGCTCCGCGGTCTCCGCGCATCGCCCCGGGATGACGAAACTGAGGAGATGGCGGACCGGCGCGCACGGTGTTATCACCCCCGATGGCATCTCTCCTGACGACTTTCATCCTGCCGGCGGCGGCCGGCGCCGTGGCTCTGGTGCTGCTGCTCGGCCTCATCAACATGATGCGCGGCGGCTCGCCCAACACCTCGCAGAAACTGATGCGCTGGCGCGTGCTGCTTCAGTTCGTGGCGATCATCATCGCGATGCTCGCGGTCTGGGCGATGGGGCGCTGACATGGTCACGTTGAACCGCATCTACACCAAGACCGGCGACGACGGCACGACCGCGCTCGGAACCGGCGAGCGCCGTCCGAAATACGATCTGCGCATCGAAGCCTATGGCACCGTCGACGAGACCAACGCCGCGATCGGCGTGGTCAGGGTCCATACGCAAGACCTGCCCGAGCTCGACGCGATGCTCGGCCGCATCCAGAACGATCTGTTCGATCTCGGTGCCGATCTCGCGGTGCCCGAGCGTGAAGGCAAGGCGGAGCGCCTGCGGGTGGTGGCGAGCCAGGTCGAGCGGCTCGAGCGCGACATCGACGCGCTCAACGACAAGCTTGCCCCGCTCACCTCCTTCGTGCTTCCCGGCGGCACGCCGGCTGCGGCCCATCTCCATGTGGCGCGCACGATATGCCGCAGGGCGGAACGGGTCATCGTGGAACTGGCGGCCCGGCCCGGCGAGCCGGTCAGCGCAGCTGGCATCCAATATATGAATCGCCTCTCGGACTTCCTGTTCGTGGCCAGCCGGACCGCCAACGGCAATGGCGCCGGTGACGTGCTTTGGGTTCCCGGCCAGAACCGTTGACCATCGCGCCGTCCGCATTTCAGGAGGCCAAATTTAGGCCCGTTCGCGCGTTGACCGGGGCAGATCAGGCCTTTAGGTTCCGCGCCAGTTGATAACCCCCCTCCCAAATTGAGTGAAAGAGGATCGATGAAGGTCTTAGTGCCGGTAAAGCGGGTGGTCGATTACAACGTCAAGGTCCGCGTCAAGGGCGATGGATCGGGCGTTGAACTCGCCAACGTCAAGATGTCGATGAACCCGTTCGACGAAATCGCGGTCGAGGAAGCGCTGCGCCTGAAGGAAGCCGGCAAGGCGACCGAAGTCGTGGTGGTCTCCATCGGGCCGGCGCAGGCGTCGGAGACGATCCGCACGGGTCTTGCCATGGGCGCCGATCGCGGCATCCTGGTGAAAGCGGAAGGCGCAGTCGAGCCGCTCGCGGTCGCCAAGATCCTGAAGAAGGTCGCCGAAGAAGAGCAGCCGGGTCTCATCATCCTGGGCAAGCAGGCGATCGACGACGATTCCAACCAGACCGGCCAGATGCTGGCTGCGCTGCTCGGCTGGTCGCAGGCGACGTTCGCCTCCAAGCTCGAGGTGGAAGGGTCCGACTTCAAGGTGACCCGCGAAGTCGACGGCGGATTGCAGACCGTGCAGCTGAAGGGACCGGCGATCGTCACCACGGATCTGCGTCTCAACGAGCCGCGCTACGCCTCGCTGCCCAACATCATGAAGGCGAAGAAGAAGCCCATCGCAGATAAGACCGTCGCCGATTACGGCGTCGACATTGCCGCGCGTCTCGAGGTCCTCAAGACGACCGAGCCGGCGGGCCGCAAGGCTGGCGTCAAGGTCAAGGACGTCGCCGAGCTGGTGTCGAAACTCAAGAACGAAGCCGGGGTGCTCTGATGACGACGCTTCTGATTGCCGAACACGACAATGCGTCGCTCAAGGATGCGACCAACAAGGCCCTGACCGCGGCGGCCGCGCTCGGCGCGGATGTCGAGGTTCTCGTCGCCGGCCAGAACGCCAAGGCCGCGGCCGATGCCGCTGCCAGGCTCGCCGGCGTGAAGAAGGTGCGGCTCGCCGACGGCGACCTCTATGCGCACGATCTTGCCGAGCCGCTGGCCGCGCTGATCGTCTCGCTGGCGTCCGGCTATGACGCGATCGTCGCGCCCGCGACCTCGCGCTTCAAGAACGTGATGCCGCGCGTCGCCGCGCTGCTCGACGTCATGCAGGTCTCGGAGATCATCAAGGTGGTCGCGCCCGACACGTTCGAGCGCCCGATCTATGCCGGCAACGCCATCCAGACGGTGAAGTCGAAGGACGCCAAGAAGGTCATCACGGTGCGGACCTCGACCTTCGCTGCTGCGGGCGAGGGCGGCAGTGCGCCGGTCGAGGCCGTTCAGGCTGCGGCCGATCCCGGCCTGTCGACCTTCGTCGGCGAGGAGGTCGCCAAGAGCGACCGTCCCGAGCTGACCTCGGCCAAGATCATCGTCTCCGGCGGCCGCGCCATGCAGAGCCGCGAGAATTTTGCCAAGTACATCGAGCCGCTCGCTGACAAGCTCGGGGCCGGTGTCGGTGCTTCTCGCGCGGCGGTCGATGCCGGCTATGCGCCGAACGACTGGCAGGTCGGCCAGACCGGCAAGGTCGTGGCGCCCGAGCTCTATGTCGCCGTCGGCATTTCCGGCGCCATCCAGCATCTGGCCGGCATGAAGGACTCCAAGGTGATCGTTGCGATCAACAAGGACGAGGATGCGCCGATCTTCCAGGTTGCCGATTACGGCCTGGTCGCCGATCTCTACCAGGCGGTTCCGGAGCTGACGGCCGAACTCGGCAAGCTCGGCAAGTAAAGACGTCGAAAACACCGGCCGGAGGTATAAACTCCCGCCGGTGTTGCTTTTTTGAGCCGTTTTCTTGGCGTGGGGCACGCCTTCGGCGCGATCCAATCTAGGTTTCGAGCCAAGGTTCTGATTAAATCGGACCTCCCGGCTCAAGGGGTAGTGGCAAGGGCGCGCGCGTCGCGCGGTTCCGGTGGATGACAATATGGCGGCAGTGATCAAGAAGGTCGGCGTGATCGGCGCGGGTCAGATGGGCAACGGCATCGCGCATGTCGCGGCGCTCGCCGGCTTCGACGTGGTGCTCAACGACATCTCGGCCGACCGCCTCAAGTCGGGCATGGCCACCATCAACGGCAATCTGGCGCGCCAGGTCTCCAAGAAGGCGGTTTCCGAGGACGACAAGGCCAAGGCGATGGCGCGCATCACGCCGGCCGAAAAGCTCGACGACCTCGCCGATTGCGATCTCGTGATCGAGACCGCGGTCGAGAAGGAAGAGGTCAAGCGCAAGATCTTCCACGAGCTCTGCGCGGTGCTGAAGCCGGAGGCGATCGTCGCCTCTGATACGTCCTCGATCTCGATCACGCGGCTTGCCGCCGCCACAGACCGGCCCGAGCGCTTCATCGGCATTCACTTCATGAATCCGGTTCCGCTGATGGAGCTGGTGGAATTGATCCGCGGCATCGCCACCGACGATGCGACCTTCGAGGCGTCCAAGGAATTCGTCGCCAAGCTCGGCAAGCAGGTCGCGGTCTCCGAGGATTTTCCGGCCTTCATCGTCAACCGCATCCTGTTGCCGATGATCAACGAGGCGATCTACACGCTGTATGAAGGCGTCGGCAACGTCGAGGCAATCGATGCTGCGATGAAGCTCGGGGCGCACCATCCGATGGGCCCGCTCGAGCTCGCCGATTTCATCGGGCTCGATACCTGCCTCTCCATCATGCAGGTGCTGCACGAGGGCCTCGCCGACTCCAAATACCGCCCGTGCCCGCTGCTGGTGAAATACGTCGAGGCGGGCTGGCTCGGCCGCAAGACCCAGCGCGGCTTCTACGATTACCGCGGTGCCAAGCCGGTGCCGACGCGCTGACTGCGACAATTCATGTCCCATTAACCCCTCGCCCCTAGGTTACGACCGGTACGAGGGTTCGCGTAATGGATATGATGGCTATGGTCAGCAGCATGCTGGCCGCTCAGCAAGGCGCGCTGCAGTCGAATATCGCGGCGACGCTGACCAAGCAGAACGCGGATATGGAGAAATCCACCGTCCTGACGCTGCTTGGCGCCGGCCAGCCCTCGCTCGCCAATGTCGGCCCTGGCGTCGGCGGCAATCTCAACGTCACCGCCTGACACCAATTAGAGCGCTGCGGCGGCCTTGCCCGTCGCCGCCCGGATCAGCTTGAGCGCGTCCTCGCTGGCCCATTCCGCCGGCCCCGCGATCGTCGCGATCTCACAGCCCTGCGGATCGACCAGCACCGAGGTCGGCATGCCTAGGGCCCGGCCTATGCCCTTAAGATCCTGAAAAACCTTGGCTTTCTGATCGCTAAAATAGCTGAGCCTGACCAGGTTGGCCTCTTTCAGGAAGTTTTTCGGCTTCTCGGGGTCGCGGGTGTCGATATTGATCGCCACCACCTCGAAATTCGGGCCCGACAACTTGCCCTGCAGTTCGTCCAGCGCCGGCATTTCCTTCCGGCACGGCACGCACCAGGTCGCCCAGAGGTTCACCAGCAGCGTCTTGCCGCGGAAGTCTGACAGCTTCTTGGGCTTGCCATCGGCGTCCTCGAAAGCGAGGTCGGGCAGCTTCAGCGGCGCGCTCGCCATGGCCAGCGCCGCCACCTCGCCATGGGCGAGCGGGGCGATTTTCTGCGCCGTCGCCACCGCCGGCCGACAGGTCGGATCGCCTGCGGGCGACCGGCCGAGGCCCAGCCCGTACAGCGCGGCAAAGCCGGCCAGGCCGCCGATCGCCACGATGGCGATCACGAGGGGGACCCGGCGCGTGGCGGAGGGCTTCTGGTCGAGCATATCGTTTGTCATCCGGTCGCAGATATGGCTATCAGGGGCCTCTTAATACGGCTGGCTGCGGCCGGCAAACGTGCGGCAAATCGAGGCGTGAGCAGGGGATCATGAGCAACAAGATGTGGGGCGGCCGGTTCTCGGAACGTCCCGACGAGATCATGGAAGAGATCAACGTCTCCATCGACGTCGATCGTCACCTCTACGCCCAGGACATCGCCGCGTCCAAGGCCCACGCTGCGATGCTCGCCAGCCAAGGCATCATCACGGGTTCTGATGCGAAAAATATCGCCAGGGGTCTAGACACGATTTTGTCAGAGATCGGCAAGGGCGGCTTCGAGTTCAAGCGCGCGCTCGAGGACATCCATATGAATGTCGAGAGCCGCCTGTCCGAGCTGATCGGCCCCGCCGCCGGCCGCCTGCACACTGCGCGCTCGCGCAACGACCAGGTCGCGACCGACTTCCGTCTCTATGTCCGTGACATCGTCGACGAGACTGATGCGGCGCTCGCGGCGTTCCAGCAGGCGCTGGTCGAGCGTGCGCTGGAGCACGCCGCAACCGTGATGCCCGGCTTCACGCATCTGCAGACCGCACAGCCGGTGACCTTCGGCCATCATCTGCTCGCCTATGTCGAGATGGCTGCGCGCGATCGCGGCCGGTTCCAGGATGCGCGCAAGCGTCTCAACGAATCGCCGCTCGGCGCGGCTGCGCTCGCCGGCACCTCGTTCCCGATCGACCGCCACGCAACTGCGAAGGCGCTTCTGTTCGACCGTCCGATGGCGAATTCGCTCGATGCCGTCTCCGACCGCGACTTCGTGCTGGAGACGCTGTCGGCGGCCTCGATCTGCGCCGTGCACATGTCGCGCTTTGCCGAGGAGATCGTGATCTGGACCTCGCCGCTGGTCGGCCTTGTCAGGCTCAGCGACAAGTTCACCACGGGATCCTCGATCATGCCGCAGAAGCGCAATCCGGATGCCGCCGAGCTCGTGCGCGCCAAGACCGGCCGCGTCATCGGCGCGCTCAACGGCCTGCTGATCGTGATGAAGGGCCTGCCGCTCGCCTATCAAAAGGACATGCAGGAGGACAAGCAGGGCGCCATGGAGGGCTTTGCCGCGCTGTCGCTCGCGGTCCGCGCCATGACCGGCATGGTCCGCGACCTCGTTCCCGACGAAGCCAAGATGAAGGCCGCTGCCGGCGAGGGCTATGCCACCGCGACCGATCTCGCCGACTGGCTGGTGCGGACGCTGAAGATGCCCTTCCGCGAGGCCCATCACGTCACCGGTCGCATCGTCGCCAAGGCGGCCGAGGGCGGCGTGGCGCTGCACGAGCTGTCGCTGAGCGAGATGCAGGCCATCGAGCCTGAGATCACCAGAGACGTGTTCGGCGTGCTCTCGGTCGAATCGTCGGTGAAGAGCCGCACCAGCTTCGGCGGCACCGCGCCGAAGAACGTGGCGTCCCAGGCCAAGGCTTGGGCGAAGCGGCTGGAAAAAGAGCGAAAATCGGGCTGAGGATAAAATTTCGCTGATGTTTCATGGTCATCCGGCTCTCGCCAGAGCGCGCCAATCTCTGTATGGTGCGGCCGCGTAGTGGGGATTTCGTCGTGACGTCAAAGTTTCGCCCGGCCGGTTCGGGGTGGGCCATCATTGTCTTGAGCCTGACGGCGCTCGCGCTTGCCGGCTGCGGCCGCAAGGGACCGCTCGATCTGCCGCCGACCGCCAATGCCTCCACGGTCAACGGTGCCGCGCCGGTTGATACCGAGACCGAAGCCCAGAGGACGCCGAGCGTGTTCAACCCCACCTCCGGTGCGGATGCCGCGCCCGCGGCGGCCAAGGGCCGGAAGAAATCGTTTATTCTCGACCCGCTCCTGGACGAACCTCCCGGCAAGAAATGAGCCGGGACAACCGAGCCTAAGCCATGAACCATTTCGACTACCGCAACGGCGTGCTGCACGCCGAGGCGGTGAACCTGTCCGAGCTGGCAGCGACCGTCGGCACGCCGTTCTATTGCTATTCGACCGCGACGCTGGAGCGGCACTATCGCGTCTTCGCGGATGCCTTCGCCGGCGAGAAGGTACTGGTCTGCTACGCCATGAAGGCGAACTCGAACCAGTCGGTGCTGCGCACGTTGGCCAAGCTCGGAGCCGGCGCCGACGTGGTCTCGGGCGGTGAGTTGAAGCGCGCGCTGGCCGCCGGCATTCCCGCCAGCAAGATCGTGTTCTCCGGCGTTGGCAAGACCGAAACGGAGCTCCGCGCTGCGCTCGCCGCCGACATCCTCTGCCTCAACGTCGAATCCGAACCCGAGCTCGAGCTGCTGTCGCGGCTTGCGACCGAGATGGGCAAGACCGCGCGGATCTCGCTCCGCGTCAACCCCGATGTCGATGCCGGCACCCACGCCAAGATCTCCACCGGCAAGTCCGAGAACAAGTTCGGCATCCCGATCGTGCACGCCCGCGAGGTCTATGCCCGCGCCGCCAAGCTGCCGGGCATCGAGGTGACCGGCACCGACGTGCATATCGGCAGCCAGATCACCGACCTCTCCGGCATGGAGACCGCGTTCCGCATCCTCTCCGAGTTCGTGCAGACGCTGCGCGCCGACGGCCACGACATCTCACATGTCGATTTCGGCGGCGGCCTCGGCATTCCCTACGACATGAACCGCGAGGCGCCGCCGGAGCCGGCCGCCTATGCCGCCATGGTCAAGCGCGTCAGCCACAATCTCGGCTGCACGCTGATGTTCGAGCCGGGCCGCATGATCGTCGGCAATGCCGGCATCCTGGTCGCCAGGGTGATCTATGTGAAGCACGGCGACGGCAAGAATTTCGTCATCATCGACGCTGCGATGAACGACCTCATTCGCCCGACGCTGTACGAGGCGCATCACGACATCCTGCCGGTGAAGCAGCCCGCCAGAGGCGCCGCAACCATCATCGCCGACGTCGTCGGCCCGGTCTGCGAGACCGGCGACTATCTCGCGCTCGACCGCACGCTGCCGACGCCCGCGCCCGGCGATCTCCTCGCCATCATGACCGCAGGTGCCTATGGCGCGGTGCAGGCCGGCACCTACAATACCCGGCCGCTGGTGCCGGAGGTGCTGGTGAAGGACGATCAGTACGCCGTGGTGCGCCCGCGCATCGAGGTCGAGCAGCTCATTGCGATGGACAAGCCGGCGCCGTGGCTGTGAGGCGGTGATCGTAGCCCGGATGGAGCGCAGCGAAATCCGGGTTCTGGTCGAGCCGTAACAATCCCGGATTACGCTGCGCTCCATCCGGGCTACGGGATCTGCGTTATTTTTTTCCGCCCACCACGACCCCCGCCTTCGTCTCGATCGGCTTGATCGCCGCGGTGAAGTCGGATTCGGCACCCTCCGCGCTGATGATCGTCTCCCACAACCGCCCGACCGCGTCGGCGACCTCCATCGACAGGCCGAGCTGCTTCATCTCCTCCAGCGCCAGCCGCACGTCCTTCACCATCAGTCCCGTGGCGAAGCCGAAATCGAAGCTGCGCGGCAGCACCGAGCGCGGAAACTTGTCGCGGCTGGCCGTGTTCATGCCCGAGCCGGCATTGATGACGTCGATCATCACGGCGGGGTCGAGCCCGGCCTTGACGCCCATCACCACGGCCTCCGACGTTGCCACGATCGCAGTGGCCGACAG
Organism: Bradyrhizobium dasycarpum; assembly: GCF_042019905.1. Classification (NCBI taxonomy): domain Bacteria; kingdom Pseudomonadati; phylum Pseudomonadota; class Alphaproteobacteria; order Hyphomicrobiales; family Nitrobacteraceae; genus Bradyrhizobium; species Bradyrhizobium dasycarpum. The sequence continues at coordinate 4,029,671 of NZ_CP169574.1, read as the reverse complement.
CAAATTGTTGGCGAGCTTCATGGTCTGTGCCGACCCCGGCTTCTCGCCGATGAAGAACACTTTTCCGATCACGTCGAGGACGGGCTTGAGCAGCTCGAACTCCGCTTTCGGGCCCGATACCATCACCGCCAGCGTGCCCTTCTCGGCGCCGCCGACGCCGCCGGAGACGGGGCAGTCGATCTGCACGATGTTGCGCTTGGCGAGCAGGCCGTGAATCTTCACGGCCATCGCCGAGCCGACGGTGGAGAGGTCGACGAAGCGTTTTGCCCGGCTGCCCTCGATCACGCCGTTGGCTCCCGTCGCAACCTCGAGCGAAGCCTGCAGCGAGGGCAGGCTCGCCATCACGGTCTCGACCTGATCGGCAACGTCCTTCGGCGATGTCGCGGCCGTCGCGCCGAGGGCCACGAGCTTGCCCGCGACCTCGTTGCGCGTGTCGAACACGACGAGCCTGTGCCCTGCCTCGATCAGGCGTCGCGCCATCGGGAAACCCATGTTTCCGAGGCCGATGAATCCGATGTCCATGGTGCTTCCTTATTTTCTTTCTTTTTTGGTGTCGGGAAAGTGCTCGTTCCATCCCCGCTGTCGTCCCCGGGTTCGCGCTCCGCGTGCCCCGGGACGACAGCGGAGATTGGCGCTGCATCTCACGCCTTGCCGTCGATCTCCGCGAACACCTCGCGCGCGATGCGGAAGCTGTCGACCGCGGCGGGCATGCCGCCATAGATCGCCACCTGCATCAGGATCTCGCGGATCTCCTCGCGGGTGACGCCGTTGGTCAGCGCGCCCTTCAGATGGGCGCGGAATTCGTGCTGGCGGTTGAGGATCGCGATCATGGCGATGTTGAGCATGCTGCGGGTCTTGCGCGGCAGCTCCTCGCGGCCCCACACCGTGCCCCAGCAATATTCGTTCAGCATCTCCTGGAACGGACGGTTGAAGTCGTCGACGTTCTTCAGGGCGTTGTTGACATAGGCCTCGCCCAGCACCGCTTTGCGGACTTCCAGGCCCTTGTCGTGCATCTTCTTGTCCATGGCGTTTCCCTTGCTTCCCTTGTGTTCCCTGAGCTGGCGCGCGGAAATTACGGGGTTGGGCCGGGCCAGTCACGTCCTCGTGTTATGCGGGAAAAGGGGTATCTCCCGTACCGGAACGGATGCCTCAGTGCTGCCGTTGTGATAGGCTCCTCTCTACCGGGCAACCTGGAGAGTTGATTGAACGGCGTCACCCCCGACCCGTCAGACCCGATCCGCAACAGTGATGCTCTGTCGCGGCTGAAGCTGGCGCAGGCCCTGGACCGGGCCCTCTATGCCATCGCGTGGGAGCGTGCTTGGCCACATCTGGCGCGGCTTCTGACCGTCGTCGGCCTGTTCCTGGTGGTGTCCTGGGCCGGCCTCTGGCTCGCGCTGCCCTTCATCGCCCGTGCCATCGGTCTCGTCGTTTTCGGCGGCATTGCGATTGCGGTGCTGTTGCCCCTGATTCGCTTCCGCTGGCCGAGCCGCGAAGAGGCATTGAGCCGGCTCGACCGTGGCTCCGGTATCCGTCATCGCCCGGCCACGACGCTGACGGACACGCTGTCCTCGCAGGATCCGGTCGCACAGGCGCTGTGGCAGGCGCAGCGCGAACGCACGCTGGCATCGATCAAGCGCATCCGCGCCGGTCTGCCGCATCCGCGGCTCGCGCTGCATGATCCCTGGGCGCTGCGCGCGCTGGTCATGGTGATGCTGGTCGCGACCTTCTTCGCCGCCGGCGACGAGCGCGCGATGCGGCTCGGGGCCGCCTTCGACTGGAATGGCGTGCTGGCGCCCGCCAATGTTCGCGTCGACGCTTGGGTGACGCCGCCGCTCTACACCGGCAAGCCGCCGGTCATCCTGTCGGCCGCCAACAAGGAGGCCGCGGCCCTGCCCGCCTCCGGTCCGCTTGCCGTTCCCGCCGGCTCGACCCTGATCGTGCGCTCCTCCGGCGGCAGTCTGGACGTCACCGTCTCCGGCGGCCTCAAGGAGGTCGCGCCTGCGGAAGCCGCGCCCAAGGGGACCAACGAGAGGCATTTCACCATCAGCGCCGACGGCACCGCGCATGTGCGCGCGCCCTCCGGCCAGCCGCAATGGGCGTTTGCGGCCACGCCGGATCGTGCGCCGACGATCGTGCTCGCCAAGGATCCCGAGCGCCAGGCGCGCGGGGGCCTCCAGCTCTCCTACAAGATCGAGGACGATTACGGCGTGACCGGCGCCGAGGCGCAGATCGGCTTGCGCCCCGACGACGCCAAAAATGCCGTCAAGGATGGCAGCAAGGATTCCGACAGCAAGGCCGCGCCGCGGCCGCTGTTCCAGCCGCCGCAATTCCCGCTCGTGCTGCCGAACGCGCGCACCCGCAACGGTGTCGGCCAGACGGTGAAGGACCTCAGCGAGGATCCCTATGCCGGCGCCGACGTCACGCTGACACTCACCGCCAAGGACGAGGCCGGCAACGAGGCCAGAAGCGAACCGTTCAACATGCGCCTGCCCGAGCGTCTTTTCACCAACTCGCTGGCGCGCGCACTGATCGAGCAGCGCCGCATCCTCGCGCTCGACGCCAACAGGAATTCGGACGTCTACACCGCGCTCGACGCCCTGTTGATCGCACCCGAATTGTTCACGCCGGACGCCGGCTGCTATCTCGGCCTGCGCAGCCTCGCGACCCAGCTCGAGGCCGCCCGCACCGACGATGCCCTGCGCAACGTGGTGGCGAGCATGTGGGCCTTCGCGGTCACCATCGAGGACGACGGTGTCGCCGGCAGCGTCAACGCCGCGCTGCGCTCGGCGCAGGATGCGCTCAAGGCGGCGCTGGACCGCGGTGCCAGCGAGGATGAGATCAGGGTGCTGACGCAGAAGCTTCGCGAGGCCATGGCCGGCAAGGTGCGCGATCTCGCGCGGCGCGCCGAACAGAATCCGCTCGGTGCGCGGCAGCCGTTCCCCGCCGAGGTCCAGCTCATCCTCGACAAGGCGATCGAGCTGCGACAGAAGACCCAGAATGCGACGCCCGAGCAGCTTGCAGACCTGGCGCAGCAGCAGGACACCTTGCGCGAGCAGCTTCAGGCCTATCGGAAGTCGGCCAACAGCCGTGCCAACAAGGCGGGGGACGACAGGACCAACCAGTTTACGCGGGACCGGAAATGCGGAAGCTAGCACGCGTGCCAGTCTTGCAGGCGATATCGGTCGCCTGCCTCGCCTTCCTGTTGGGAAGCGTGACTCCCGTCGTGGCCCAGCAGGACCAGGATCCCGATGCTCTGCTCGACAGCGCCGAAAAGGCGATGCAGGAGTCCGGCGACAGCCTCAGGCAGAGGGAATCCGGCAAGAGCCTGAGCAATCAGTCCGACGCCATTCAGAAGCTCGAGGAATACAAGCGGGCCACGGAGAGGAGCCAATCCTCCAGTCGCGATCGCTCCGTCATCACGCAGCGGGATCTGGACGACCTCCTGCGGCAGATCGAGAAGGCAGCGCGCGAGGGCAATCGCGAGGCAGCGCAGCGCATGCTCGAGCAGCTCGCGCAGATCATGGAAAATCTCCAGATGGCGCAGCCGGGGCAATCCGGCGAGAGCGAGATGGAGCAGGCGCTCAACGAGCTCAGCGACATGATCCGCAAGCAGCAGCAATTGCGCGACAAGACGTTCAAGCAGGGTCAGGATTCCCGGCGTGACCGTTCGCGCGGCAAGCAGCAGGGCGATCAGTCGATGTCGGACCTCCAGCAGGATCAGCAGTCGCTGCGCGACCGCCTGAAGAAGCTGCAGGACGAGCTCGCCAAGCGCGGTCTCGCCCAGAAGGGACAAAAGGGCCAGAAGGGGCAGCAGGGCCAGAAAGGCCAGCAGGGCGACCCCGGTCAGAGCGGCGATCAGGACGGCGATCAGGGCGATGACGACGGCAGCCTCGACGCCGCCGACGGCGCCATGGGCGATGCCGGCTCGAAGCTCGGCGAGGGCAACGCCGACGGTGCCGTGGACTCGCAGGGCAAGGCCCTCGAGGCGATGCGCAAGGGCGCGCAGAAGATGGCCGAAGCGATGCAGCAGGGCGACGGCGACGGGCAGGGCGATGGCCCCGGCAATCGGGCCGGCCGTCAGCAGAGCGGCGGCAATCAGACCGATCCGCTGGGGCGCCCGCTTCACGGCCGCGATCTCAGCGACGACTACACCGTCAAGATCCCCGGCGAGATCGACGCCCAGCGCGTCCGGCGCATCCTCGAAGAGCTCCGCCGCCGCTTAGGGGACAGCTCGCGCCCGCAGATCGAGCTCGATTACATCGAGCGCCTGCTGAAGGATTTCTAGCGTTACACTCGGTGTCATCGCCCGGCTTGACCGGGCGATCTAGTATTCCAGAGGCCGCCTTGATTCAGCCGAGAGGCTGCGGAGTACTGGATGCCCCGGTCAAGCCGGGGCATGACAGGGGAATATGTGGCAACTGCCGCTACCCCTTCTTCGCCGCCAGCGCATCCGCCACGGCGGTGCGGATGTCGGCGACCGAGAACGGCTTTGTTACGACGTCGTGCACCAGCGCATTGAGGTTCGAGGCGCGCTCGCGCTGGTCGGCAAAGCCGGTCATCAGCAAGATGGTCAGGTCGGGAAAGTCGCGCGCGGCGGAGAGCGCCAGCGCGATGCCGTCCATGATTGGCATCTGGATGTCGGTGAGCAGCAGGTCGAAGGCGCCGTCCTCGCGGCTCAGGATCTCCAGCGCCTCGGCGCCGTCTTGCGCGGTGACGGTCTCGTGGCCGTCCATGGCAATGGCGCGCGCCACCAGCGTGCGCATTGAATCCTCGTCGTCGGCGATCAGGATTTTCGGCATGAGAGGAACCTTGGGATCAACTCCGCGCGGGCCTTGCGAGGTTGATTATACGCTGCCGCCGGCAATGTCGCGCCGGTTGAAGAAGCGGACGTCGATATTGCGGCCCTCCGGCGGCGGCGAGGCGAGACGCGAGCGGAAGAAGGCGCGCTCGCCGGGCCGCAGCACGGTCTGCTCCAGCACCGTATTCCAGGCGTAAATCTCCGCTCCTTGGGCGTCGCGCACGGCAAAGCGCAGCCGCGGGATGTCGAGCGGCTTCTTGCCCTCGCCGACGATCACGCCCTCGATCACCAACACCTGCTTACCGTCCACGGTCTCGCTGGACAGCTTCACGTCCTTGAAGGCGAGGCCCCGCAGGTTCACCTCGAGCCCGACCAGCTTGTAGAAGGCCGCCGTCTGCGGCAGCAGCCGCACCATGTCGCCGCGCCAGATCACCAGCGCCAGCACCAGCGCGCCCATGGCGGCACAGGCGGTCGGCAGGCCGAAATAGGATTTTCGCGGGGCAGCAGTGGCCACCGGGCGGCTGACCCGCGCACCGCGGCGGTGGAACAGGCCGCGGAACCAGGAATGGTGCTGCGCGCCGGCGACCTCTTGCTCGGCCTCCCGGGCCGCTGCCGACCACTCGTCCTCGGTTTCCCTGGCTTCTTCCTCAGGCCAGTCACTGGCGATCGAGGGGCTGTCGACGACAGGCGCATCGGTGGCGCTATCGTCCGTGGCATAGGAATTCCACTGCTCGGCGAGGTCGGACTGGTCATCAGCCTGGCTGGCTGCAGCCATGGCCGGGACGGACGCCTCCTCGATGGCATCCTCGGCATGGGCGATCCAGGTCTCCTTGCAGCGGGAACAGCGAACCGCCCGTCCGTTCGCCCCAAGGCTCGCGAGCTTGATGGCGTAGGATGTCATACAATGGGGGCAGACGATATGCATGGACGAGCCTTGATGCATGAACCAGGATTGAACGAGGTCTTGCCCCTGACCCCGCCGGAAGAACCGGGCGGCCAGGATGCTGCCAATATGCTACTGGCCGACCGTTAACGAACCGGAAACCATAACGGCGGCAAAACCCGTTGATCGCGCCGGCGGAGCGCAGCCACGCGACCCGCGCCCCCTCTCGAACGGAGCTGAACTTGGTTCGGTTCGAAAATGTCGGATTGCGTTACGGCCTGGGGCCGGAGATCCTGCGCGACCTCAGCTTCCAGATCCCGGCGCACTCGTTCCAGTTCCTCACCGGCCCGTCGGGTGCCGGCAAGACCTCGTTGCTGCGCCTGTTGTTCCTGTCGCATCGACCGACGCGGGGCCTCGTCAATCTGTTCGGCCACGACATCTCGCAGCTCGGCAAGGACGAGATCGCGGATTTGCGCAAGCGCATCGGCATCGTGCTCCAGGATTTCCGCCTGCTCGATCACATGACGACCTATGAGAACGTCGCGCTGCCGTTCCGTGTCATGGGCCGCAGCGAGTCGAGCTATCGCAAGGAGGTGATCGACCTGTTGCGCTGGGTCGGGCTTGGCGACCGCATGGACGCGCTGCCGCCGATCCTGTCGGGCGGCGAGAAGCAGCGCGCAGCGATCGCGCGCGCCGTGATCTCGCGGCCGCAGCTGCTGCTCGCGGACGAGCCGACCGGCAGCGTCGATCCGACGCTCGGACGCCGCCTGCTGCGGCTCTTCATCGAGCTCAACAAATCGGGCACCGCCGTCATCATCGCGACCCACGACATCGGCCTGATGGACCAGTATGAGGCGCGGCGGCTGGTGCTGCACCAGGGACGGTTGCACGTCTATGAGTAGGACCGACGAGCGCGGCGTGATGGTCGACCTCGGGCAGGAGCGTCCGCAGCTGCCGGCCAAGGCGCGCAACATGTCGCCGATCGTGCCGCGCGCCTCGATCCAGGGCCGGGCCCTGGTCGCCGTCGTCGCCATCATGACCTTCCTCGCGTCGATGGCCACGGGCACCGTGCTGCTGGTCAGCGCCTCCGCCGCGGAATGGCAGTCGGACGTGGCGAGCGAGATCACCATCCAGGTTCGTCCGCAAACCGGGCGCGATCTCGAACGCGACACCGCAGCGGTGACGGAGGCGATGCGCGCGCAAGCCGGCGTCGTCGAGGTCAAGCCGTTCAGCAAGGAGGAGAGCGGCAAGCTGCTCGAACCCTGGCTCGGCACCGGGTTGTCGATGGACGATCTGCCGGTGCCGCGCATGATCATCGCGCGCGTGCAACCCGGCACGCCGCTCGATCTCGAGGCCTTGCGCGCGCGGGTGAACCAGGTCGCGCCGGGCGCCAGCGTCGACGATCACCGCGCCTGGATCGAGCGCATGCGCTCGATGACCAACGCCACCGTGCTCGCCGGCCTCGGCATCCTCGCGCTCGTCATCGTCGCGACGATCATCTCCGTCTCGTTCGCGACCCGCGGCGCCATGGCGGCGAACCGCCCGATCGTCGAGGTGCTGCACTTCGTCGGCGCCGGCGACCGCTACATCGCCAATCACTTCCTGCGTCATTTCCTCAGGCTCGGCCTCGAGGGCGGGGTGATCGGCGGCGGCGCCGCCATGCTGGTGTTCGGCTTCTCCGAGTCGATCGCCGGCTGGTTTTCCGGTACCCCCGTCGGCGACCAGTTCGCCGCGCTGCTCGGCACCTTCTCGCTGCGGCCATCCGGCTACATCGTGCTTGCGGTCCAGGCCGTGCTGATCGGCGCCATCACCGCGGTGGCCTCGCGCCAGACGCTGTTCGCGACCTTGAACGACGTCGACTAGGGTTGAGATACCGGACTCCACTTCGCCTCAAAACATCCTAAAATCAGTCAGGGAAGGGATCACCGACATCGCATGACCTCGCCGACCGACGATCGATCGCCGAAACTGCCGCGCGGCTGGCTGCGCGCGGCAATCGTGTCGGCGATTGCGCTGGCCTTCGTCGGCGCCGCGGCGGGCTTCGTCGCGTTCCTGTCGCAATTGCGCGGCGCCGAGATCGCACCGAGCCGCAAGGCTGACGGCATCGTGGTCCTGACCGGCGGCTCCTCACGGGTCTCGGATGCGATGGCGCTGCTCGCCGCTGGTTACGGCAGGCGACTATTGATCTCCGGCGTGCACCCGACCTCGACGGCGAACGACATCTCCAGGACGTTGCCGGAGAACCAGTCCTTCATGACCTGTTGCGTCGATCTCGACCGCACCGCGCTCTCGACCCGCGGCAACGCGGCGGAGGCGCGGCGCTGGGCCGAAGGGCGCCGCTTCAAGTCGCTGATCGTGGTCACTTCGAACTACCACATGCCGCGCGCGCTGGTGGAATTCTCGCATGCGATGCCGGAGACGGCGCTGATCCCGTTCGCGGTGGTCGGCGACAAATGGCGCGAGGAACCGTGGTGGACCTCGGCGTCCACCTTGCGGCTGCTGCTGTCGGAATATGTCAAGTACCTCGCGGCCGAGCTCAGGGTGCGGCTGGAGGATTTCGGGATTGACCTTTCGCCCGAGATATCGGAGCAGCCTGCAGGTCGGCAGCCAAAGCGGCCCGCCACCGCCCAAGCCAATTGACGTGCCAATTGAGACGCCAGTTGACCGGCAAATTGATGGACCATCGATGTTCCTGATTTTCCTGCGCTCGCTCGTGTTCAACGTGCTGTTCTACGCCGTGCTGGTATGCCTTGCGATCGTGGCGCTGCCGACCTTCGCATTGCCGCCACGCGCCATGCTGACGGTCGCCGAATGGTGGGCGAAGGCGACGCTGGTCCTGATGCGGGTGGTCTGCAACATCAAGGTGGAATTCCGGGGGACGGAGAAGATCCCGCAGGGGCCGTTGGTGATCGTGGCGAAGCACCAGTCGTTCTGGGAGACCTTCGTGCTGCCCGGCTTCTTCGACCGCCCGATCTTCATCCTCAAGCGTCAGCTGATGCAGATTCCGGTGTTCGGTCAGTTCCTGGTCAAGACCGGCATGATCGCGATTGATCGCAATGCCGGCGTGAAGGCGCTCCTGGACATGACCCGGCGGGCGCGCGAGGCGGTGCGCAGCGGCCGGCAACTCGTGATCTTTCCGGAAGGCACGCGCCGCGCGCCCGGCGCGCCGCCGGATTACAAGACCGGCTTTGCGCAGATCTATTCGTCCTGCGGCGTGCCGTGCCTGCCGGTCGCGCTCAACTCCGGCCTGTTCTGGCCCCGCCGCACCTTCCTGCGCTATCCCGGCACGCTCGTGGTGGAGTTCCTCGATCCGTTGCCGCCGGGCCTGCCGAAAGACGAGTTTCTCTCCCGCGTGCAGACGGCCATCGAGGATGCGACCGGCCGCCTCGTCGAAGCAGGCCGGAAAGAGCAGGAGCAATTGATCGGCTCGGCGCCGAGCTACAGGCCGGCAGAGGGCTAGCGGCTTTCGCGGTCTTCGTTTTGACCCGCGTGCAGGGAATGCGCATCGCCATGCAGCATCAATGCAAGCTGGTGCAGCTGCGTGTCGCGAAAGCCTTCGGCTTCGATCGCCTTCACCGTCGCGGTCACATAGTCGCGGTTGGCGCCCGACTGGCCATGGCCCTGGAGGACATGGCGGTGCTGCTCGGCGAGCGAGAGGCGGCCGGCATATTGCGCATGGCCGCGGTCGACGACATAGGTGAGCGCGGAGACGCGCTGGCGCGCGTCGTTCTCCAGCCACACCGAGCGCATCACCTCGCGATAGACCGAGGTGACCTGCTCGCGCGCGCGCAAGTAAGCGACGACCTCGGTGCGATTCCTTTCAGCGACGCGGAAGGCGATGCCGCGGCAGGCGCCGCCGCGATCGAGCCCGAGCACCAGGCCCGGCTTCTCCGGCGTCCCGCGATGCACGAAGGAATAGACGCAGAGCGCGCGATGCTCGCCGACCAGCCGCGCCGGGACGCGCTCCTCGAAGTCGAAGCCCGGCCGCCACATCAGCGAACCGTAGCCGAACACCCAGAGGTCGCCTTTGGCGGTGGTGACGGAGGGGAGGGTGATTTCCGACATTTCGGGCACGGCTACCAGAATGAAGGTCCCAAGCGAAGCGAATTCTCCGCCTTTCGCCGCAGCCGCACCACGCTTACATTTGCCTGAATCTGGGATCAAAGGGTCGCCGCATGTCCAATATGACCGTTGCCGCAGGCCGCCGCTCCCGTTGGGGCCTTTTCGTCGCCCCCATTCTCGTCGTGATCCTCGCCGTCGCGTGGAGCTGCTTCTGGTTCTATGCGGCCTCGCAGGCCGAAACGGCCGCAGACGCCTGGCGGGCGCAGGAGGCAAAGTCCGGCCGCATCTATGATTGCGCCAAGCGCTCGATCGCGGGCTTCCCGTTCCGCTTCGAGGTCCAGTGTTCCGGCGCCAGCGTCGCCCTGGTGTCGCAGAACGCAAGCAGGACGCCGTTCACGGCGAAGCTCGACAACATCCTGGTCGTCGCCCAGGTCTATGATCCCAAGCGCGTCATCGCCGAGTTCTCCGCGCCTGCGACGCTGACCGACGGCATCACGCAAAACACCTTCGTGGTGAACTGGAGCAAGGGCCGCGCCAGCGTGGCCGGTCTGCCTGCCGTGCCGGATCGCGCCTCCATCGTGTTCGACGACCCCGCCCTCAACCGTGTCGACGGCAGCGTGCAGGTGCCGCTTGCGCGCGCCAAGCAGGTCGAGCTGCACGGCCGACTCGCGGATGGATCACCGTCCGATCACCCCGTGATCGAGACCGTGGTCCATGTCGCGCAGGGCAGCATCCAGGGCGTTCATCCCCTGCTCGCCGAGCCGTTCGAGGCAGACACGCGCGCCAAGGTCACCGGCCTCTCCGACCTCACGCCAAAGCCGTGGCCGCAGCGCTTCCGCGAGATCCAGGCCGCCGGCGGTCACATCGAGATCGTGCAGTCGCGGATCCAGCAGGGCGAGATGATCGCGATTGCGGCCGGCACGCTCGGCCTTTCGGCGAGCGGCCGGCTCGACGGCGAATTGCAGATGACGGTGACCGGCCTCGAACGCGTGATCCCCGCGCTGGGAATCGAGAAGATGCTGGAGGAGGGCGTGCCGCAGGCAACGCTCGACCGCGTCGCGCCCGGCGTGAAGTCGCAGGACCTCACCAATCTGTTCGGCGCGCTCGATCGCGCCGTTCCAGGCCTCGGCAAGGTCATCAAGCAGAACGCCAATGCCGGTGTCGCCGCCGGCATCAACTCGATCGGTAGCGAGAGCACGCTCGAAGGCAGGAAGGCGCGCAGCTTCCCGCTGAAATTCGTCGACGGCGCCGTGCTGCTCGGCCCGGTCAAGGTCGGCCAGATCCCGCCACTGTATTGACTTGCGTCATTCCGGGGCACGCGTAGCGTGAACCCGGAATCTCGCGCATCAATTTCGGGATTCCGGGTTCGACGCTGCGCGTCGCCCCGGAATGACGGAAGATGAGGAGGCGCCTCTACGGCTTCTTCAGCGCCGCCAGCGGCCGGCCGAAATCCGGCGCGGCCGAGTCCTGGCCGATCTCGACGATGCCGCGGCGGATGGCGCGGGTGCGGGTGAAGTGGTCGAACAGCGCCTCGCCGTCGCCGCGACGGATCGCGCGCGTGAGCTTGGCGAGATCCTCGGTGAAGGTGCCGAGCATCTCCAGCACGGCCTCCTTGTTGGCGAGGAAGACGTCGCGCCACATCGTCGGATCGGAGGCCGCGATGCGGGTGAAATCGCGGAAGCCGCCGGCGGAAAACTTGATGACCTCCGATTCCGTCACCTGCGCCAGCTCGTCGGCGGTGCCGACGATGGTGTAGGCGATCAGATGCGGCAGATGGCTGGTGATGGCGAGCACGAGATCGTGATGGTCCGGCGTCATCACCTCGACCTTGGCACCCATCGCCGCCCAGAACGCCCGCAGGCGATCGGTCGCCGCGGCATCGACGCCTTCGGGCGGGGTCAGGATGCACCAGCGGTTGATGAAGAGCTCGGCGAAGCCTGAATCCGGCCCCGAATGCTCGGTGCCCGCCACCGGGTGCGCCGGCACGAAATGAACGGTCTTCGGCAGATGCGGCGCCATGTCCCTGACGATCGCGCCCTTGACCGAGCCGACGTCGGAGACAACAGCGCCCGGCTTCAGATGCGCGGCAATCTCCTGCGCCACCGGCCCGCAGGCGCCGACGGGAATGCAGAGGATGACGAGATCGGCATCCTTCACCGCTTCCGCATTGGTCGCCACCACCTTGTCGACGATACCGAGCTCCATCACCCGCGCGCGCGTCTTCTCCGAGCGCGCGGTGGTGACGATCTCGCCAGCCAGGCCCTGGAGCTTCGCAGCGCGCGCGATCGAGCCGCCGATCAGGCCGAAGCCGATCAGCGCCACGCGCTGGAAGTGCGCCTGCTCGCTCATTTGCCGGCCATGAAGTCGCGCAAGCCGTCGACCACGAGGCGGTTGGCCTCCTCGGTGCCGATGGTCATGCGCAGCGAATGCGGCAGGCCGTAGTTCTTCAGGCCGCGCAGCACGAGGCCGCGCCTGGTGAGGAAGGCGTCGGCGTCGTCGGCGGTCCTGCCCTTGTCGGTCGGGAAATGGATCAGCACGAAATTGGCGACGCTCGGCGTCACCTTCAATCCGAGCTTGCCGATCTCCTCGGTCAGCCAGTTGCGCCAGGTCTCGGTGAACTGCTTCGACATCGCCTGGTGCGCGGTGTCCTCGATCGCGGCGACCGCGGCATACATCGCCGGCGTCGACACGTTGAAGGGACCGCGGATGCGGTTGACGGCGTCGATGATGTGCTCGGGGCCGAACATCCAGCCGATGCGCAGCGCGGCGAGACCGTGGATCTTGGAGAAGGTGTGCGTCACCACCGTGTTCTCGGTGGTGGCGACGAGCTCGATCCCCATCTCGTAGTCGTTGCGCGAGACATAGTCGCAATAGGCGGCATCCAGTACCAGCAGCACGTGCGACGGCAGCCCGGCGCGCAGCCGCTTGACCTCGTCGAACGGGATGTAAGTGCCGGTCGGATTGTTGGGGTTGGCGAGCCAGACCAGCTTGGTCTTCGGCGTCACCGCCTTGAGGATGGCATCGACGTCGCAGGTGAGATCCTTCTCCTGCGCGATGACGTTCTTGGCGCCGACCGCCATGGTCGCGATCGGGTAGACCAGGAAGCCGTGCGTGGTGGAGATCGCCTCGTCGCCGTGGCTCAGATAGGTGTGGGCGAGCAGATTGAGGATCTCGTCCGAGCCGGCGCCGCAGATGATGCGGTTGGGGTCGAGCCCGAAGGAGCGGCCGATCGCCTCGCGCAGCACGCGCGAGGTGCCTTCCGGGTAGTCTTCCAGGTGGTCCGCCACGCGCTTGAACGCCTCGATCGCCTTGGGCGAGGGCCCGAACGGCGTCTCGTTGGCCGAGAGCTTGAACACCTTGCGGCCCGGTTCGGCGACCGGGCTCTTGCCGGGCGTATAGGGCGCAATATCGAGAATGCCGGGATTCGGCACGGGGCGGGACATCTTGAACTCCGAAAATGGCAGGGCGTGGCGCGTGGTTTACGATTTCGCCCCGGTCGGGGGCACCGTATAGCGCGTTGCGTGGCTGCCGACGAGGGCCACGGAGCGCACCGAGGCCCCCGCCTCGATCAGGGCAGCCCTGATCTTGTCGATGCTGGTCGCGCCGGTAACCGAGACCAGCAGCGCCGCGCCGTCGAAGGCCGTGTCGGGCACCGCCACGATCTCGGCGAGCGGCGACAGGGCGCGCGCGACCTCGGCGTTCCAGCCCGACACACGCACGCTGAAGGTCTCGACCTCCGTCACCAGGGCGCTGTCGGGCACACGCGAGACCGCGAACACCGGCATCGCCGCCGGATGGTCGGCACGCTCGACGAAGGGCATCCGCGCGATGATCTTCGGCGCGCCGGCGGCTTCCAGCTCCAGCCACCACGGCGTGCGGCTCGACGTCGCCGAGACCAGCGCCAGATCGCCCTTGGATCTCGCCACCGCCTCGACCGCGGCCTGCGCGCTGAAATGCGCGACGTAAGGCACCGTGAAACCGAAATGGAAGCGCGCGGAATCGCGCATCGCCGGCTCGCTCACCGAGATGTCGGCATGCACGGAGAACGGCGCCTGCACATAGGTGAAGGTCGAGATGATGACGCGCCAGATGCTCTCGACCGTGTCGAGCGGCAGGATGCCGCGATGACGCTGCACGATCTCGCGCATCATGGAGGCCTCGCGCGCCGGGCGGAACGCGGAGCCGACCTCCTGGGTCTGCTTCACCTGGATCAGGCGGTCGATGATGTCGCCGCGCTGCATCAGCAGGCGATGCATGGCCTCGTCGATCGCATCGATCTCCTTGCGCAATTCCTGCAATGATGGCGGCGCGGGCGGACGTTGGGACATGTCTGACTGTCGATCGTTCCGATGGGGGATGCCCTGATTAGGCAGTCGAGGCGGCGAAAGCAAAGAGAAATGACGTCCTTCCCGGGCGACGCGGCAGAGGCGAATTGAGCCGATCCGGGCCGCGACTTGACGAAAACCGCCCAAGACGGTAGCTTTTGCCCGTTCCGTGGTCATTTGAGCCGGCCGGCTTGCAGCCACGTTAAAAAACTCGCTAAACAGGCCGGGGACGCTTCCGATCCCGGCCGAACCTATCGTTCAGGCCGGGTTTTTCATGGCCTGATGCAAGTGGCGGTCAGCGTTTGATCGCAAACGAGGTCGATGGTCAGATGGGTGGCGTCAAGTCGATACCGAGTCCTGCGATCAGCGCCGACGAGCGGTCGCATGAGGTGGATCATCCGAGCTCGCAGGTTGCGCATTTCGGCGCCGAGCAGCCGCTGCGGCTCGATTGCGGCGTCGATCTCAGCCCGTTCCAGATCGCCTACCAGACCTATGGCGAGCTCAATGCCGATCGCTCCAACGCGGTCCTGATCTGTCATGCCCTGACCGGCGATCAGCATGTCGCCAATGTCCATCCCGTCACCGGCAAGCCCGGCTGGTGGGAAACCCTGGTCGGCCCCGGCCGTCCGATCGATCCCAAGCACTACTTCATCATCTGCTCCAACGTGATCGGCGGCTGCATGGGCTCGACCGGGCCGGCGTCGATCAATCCCGCCACCGGCAAGGTCTGGGGGCTCGATTTTCCCGTCATCACGATTCCGGACATGGTGCGCGCACAGGCCATGCTGATCGACCGGCTCGGCATCGACACATTGTTTGCGGTGGTCGGCGGCTCGATGGGCGGCATGCAGGTGCTGCAATGGACCGCGGCCTATCCTGCCCGCGTGTTCTCCGCGCTGGCGATCGCCTGCGCGACGCGGCACTCGGCGCAGAACATCGCCTTCCACGAGCTCGGCCGCCAGGCCGTGATGGCCGATCCCGATTGGCACGGCGGCGGCTATGCCGATCACGGCATCCATCCGCATCGCGGGCTCGCGGTGGCGCGCATGGCGGCGCACATCACCTATCTCTCCGACGCGGCGCTGCATCGCAAGTTCGGCCGGCGCATGCAGGATCGCGAGCTGCCGACCTTCTCGTTCGACGCCGACTTCCAGGTCGAGTCCTATCTGCGCTACCAGGGCTCCTCCTTCGTCGAGCGCTTCGATGCCAATTCCTATCTCTATCTGACGCGCGCGATGGACTATTTCGACATCGCCGCCGACCATGGCGGCGTGCTGGCGAAAGCGTTCGCCGACATCAAGACCCGCTTCTGCGTCGTCTCCTTCACCAGCGACTGGCTGTTTCCGACCTCGGAATCTCGCGCGCTGGTGCATGCGCTGAACGCCTCGAGTGCGCGGGTGTCGTTCGCGGAGATCGAGACCGATCGCGGACACGACGCCTTCCTGCTCGACGTGCCCGAATTCTTCGACATCTCCCGCGCCTTCCTGCAATCGGCAGGCAAGGCGCGCGGGCTCACCGGCAGGAAGGACGGCTAGCGATGTCTGTACAGGAAGTGCTGCCGCTCGGCGGCCTTGCGGCGAGGCAGTCCGGCCAGTTTCGCGCCGATCACCTCCTGGTCGCCGAGATGGTCAAGCCGGGCTCGAAGGTGCTCGACGTCGGCTGCGGCGAGGGTGACCTGCTGCAGCTGCTGGAGACGCGCGGCATCGACGGCCGCGGCATCGAGCTGTCGCGCGAGGGCGTCAACCGCTGCGTCGCCAAGGGCCTCGCGGTGGTGCAGGGCGACGCCGACACCGACCTCGTCAATTATCCCGACGACGCCTTCGACTACGTGATCCTGTCGCAGACGCTGCAGGCAACGCGGCAGCCGCGGGTGGTGCTGGAAAACCTGCTGCGCATTGGCCGAAGAGCCATCGTCTCGTTCCCGAATTTCGGCTTCTGGAAGATGCGGCTCCAGCTGCTGGTCGGCGGCCACATGCCGCGCACCGAGAACCTGCCGGCGACCTGGTACGACACTGCCAACATCCATTTCTGCACCATCAAGGATTTCGTGCAGCTCTGCGACGAGATCAACGTCAAGATGGAGCGCTCGGTGGCGCTCGATCTCTACGGCCGCCCGGTGCCGCTGAACCTGCCCTGGTGGGTGTGGAACATGTTCGGCGAGCAGGCGGTGTTCTTGCTGAGCAGGGGCGGGGGGAAATGAACTCTCTCCGTCATTGCGGGGCGATGCGAAGCATCGAGCCCGGAATCCATCGCGCCACAGTTTGCGGCCCCATGGATTCCTGGGCCTGCGCCTTCGGCGCATCCCGGAATGACAGCTAGTGTGGAGCTAAAGACCGCGGATCCCGCGCCGGCCAGCGCCCCGCTTCCACCAGCGTCACGAACTGCTCGACGCTTTCATTGAACAGCGCGGGCTCTTCGAGATTGAGCACGTGGCCGGACTTCGGAAACATCGCGAGCCCCGCCGCGGGAAGGTGCTTCTTCAGGAACAGGCTCGGGCCCACGCACGGATCGTCCTCGTCGCCGCAGATAATCAGTGCCGGCGTCGTCGCCTTCCTGATCGCATCGGTCATCGTGTAGATCGACGGCCGCCCACCCTGGAAGCCGCGCATCGTGCGCGCCGAACCCTGGGCGTCGTGACGCGCCAGCGCGGCGTAGAAATCGGCGTGGCCGCGCGGATCCTTCACCAGGAAGGGAATCCGGCTCGGCGCCTCGCGCGTGACTTTGGCGACCTCGGCGGAGCCCAGCGTCTCGAACTGCTCGGCATTGGCGCGGCACTGCTGACGCCAGGCCGCCAAATTCTCCAGCTCCGAGCCCGAGCCGACGCCGGCCAGCGTCATCGAGAGCGCGCGCTGCGGCGCATTCAATCCGATCTGGAGCGACGAGTAGGCACCCATCGACAGGCCGACGAGATGCGCGCGCTCGATTCCGAGATGATCGAGCACCGCGAGGGCGTCGCTGTAGAAATGCGTGTAGCTGTAGACCTCGCCCGCGGGCACGTCCGACGGCGTGTAGCCGCGCGCCGAATAGGTGATGCAGCGGTGGCCGCGCGAGAAGTAACGCATCTGCGGCTCCCAATTGGTGTAGTCGGCCGCGAACTCGTGCAGAAAAATGATTGGCGTTCCCTGACCCGCCTCTTCGAAATAGATGCGGACGTCGTCCCTGGTCGTGGCGTGGGGCATTAACCGTTTCCCTCTGTTCAAGCCGCCTTTGCAGGATTGCAGTTAATGCTGTTGTCCGCAATGCGGCAAGCATCGGACCAGTGTCGGCGCAAAATCATCGCAGCTATTCGCGGGTTATCGGCGTCTTTTTCTCGCCACATCGGGCGGCTTAACGGCCGGACGGATGTCGGCTCTTGCACGAGCCGGCGGGAAGTGGGGTGTCAACGAAGGATGAAGAATGTTTGAGTTGTTTGCGTCTCGCCTGTCGCGTTGTGTTGTTGCGCTGGCGATCTTCTCCGCGGCTCTTGCCGCATTCGGTTCTCCGGCCTCAGCGCGGCCGCATCATCGTCATAGCGCAGAGCGGCACGCTCACGTGCACCACGCCAGACATCATCATCACCGCCACCATGCACGCAGTTCGCGCTTCGAGCGCAGCGCTGCGCAGCTGCAGGCGAGTGGCTTCGGCAACAGTTTCGCAGCCTATGACCCGAACGCCAATGGCGGCACGGCCAGCAACGGCATGTCCAATTCTGCCACGAGCAGCGGCGGCTTCGGTGGCGGCTCGGGCCTCGTGTCCGAGGCGCGCCGCTACATCGGCGGCAATCCGACCGGGCGCGGCAGGCTGTGGTGCGCGCGCTTCATGAACATGGTGCTGCAGCACACCGGTCATCAGGGCACCGGATCGGACATGGCGAGCTCGTTTGCGCGCTACGGCACGCGCGTCTCCGGTCCGCAGGTCGGCGCCATCGCGGTGATGTCGCGCGGTCGCCGCGGCGGCCATGTCGGCATCGTCACCGGCATCGATGCGCAGGGCAATCCGATCATGATCTCCGGCAACAACGGCAACCGCGTTCGCGAGGCACCGGTCTCGCGCGGCCGCATCTATGCGTATGTGATGCCGAATTGAGGTAACGACAGCGACGGTCTCGTAGGGTGGGCAAAGCGAAGCGCGTGCCCACGGCTTCTGCCAGCTGAGAGAAGTGGTGGGCACGGCGCCAGGGCGCCTTTGCCCGCCCTACGGCGGTGCGTAGGGTGGGTTAGCTAGCGGGCGCGCGAAGCGCGGTCCGCTGGCGTAACCCACCTCTTCGGCTTCTGCGGTGACAGACGATGGTGGGTTACGCCTTCGGCTAACCCACCCTATGAAGCTCACAGCAGCTTCGGTTGCTCCACCGCGATCGCATCGCCGATACCGACCTCGCCACCTTCGATCACCTCGGCATAGATGCCGCAGTCCATGTGGCCGAGATGGCGCGAGAGCGTCGGCGGGATCCTCGAGATCGCGCTTGGCCGTCACCGGGTCCACATTGGTGGCGGGGCAGCGGACGATGCGCTTGACCACCTTCAGCCGCGCCGGTCCGATCGCAAGCGTCTGGCCGACGAGATCGAGTTCCGACCAGGCCGGCCAGCCTTTCACGTAGAGATTGGCGCGGAAGCGCAGCGGATGCACGGCGGTGCCGCCCAGCATGGCCTCGATGGCGCGGACACTGCCGAGATTGATGATGGAAACCACCTTGCGGGCGACGTCGGAGAAGCTGTGGTCGCGGCCGGACAGCAGTTTCGGCGGGCCCTTGAGTTCCGGCTGAAAGTTCTCCGCGACGTAGCGCTCGATGGCCGCCCGCCCGGCCGCGGTCTCCAGGTCCCCGCTGGCGACGACCTGACCATCCCTGCGGATGGTCAGGACATTGCTGGCGTCGTCGAAATGGCTGTCGAGCTCGGCCAGCCGCTCATTGCGTGCCAGCATCAGGAACTGGATCTTCGGCTTCCATTCGGGCGCTTCAGGATCGAAACCGCTCGGGCCGTTCTCGATGGCGTAGCGGCGGTCGGCGGGCAGGGTCTGGCCCGGTCGCAAGGGGACGCGGCGCAGCGGCTCCGGCGTCAGGCCCTTGACCGGGTAGCGGTAGAGGCCGGTGATCTCGGCGGTCTGGCTGGCTGTCATGCCGTTACTTAGAGGATTCGGCCGGCCCGCGCCAAGCAGCCGAGAAGCGCACGAAATTGTGAACGCGCCTCTTTCCTTCCACCGGACCGCTTCCCACATCTGCCTCAGGCCGGCGCCAAGCCGGCAAAAGACCATCGTTCCCGCTTGAGAATCCTCAATGCGGTCAGTCGAAACCCAATGAAGATGCCGTATTGGGGTGCCTGAGAGGGCCCCAAGGGCAGGCCGAGGGACAGAAAAGATGAATATCGAGAAATATACCGAACGCTCCAGGGGCTTCATCCAGTCCGCGCAGTCGCTTGCGATGCGCGAGGGGCATCAGCAGTTTTCGACCCTGCACATGCTGAAGGTCCTGCTGGACGACAATGAGGGGCTGGCTGCCGGCCTGATCGACCGCGCCGGCGGCAATTCCCGTGCAATTCTGAAGGCAACCGAGGACGCCCTCGGCAAGGTGCCGAAGGTTTCCGGCGGCGGCGCCGGCCAGATCTACCTCGCACCCGAGCTCGCCCGCACCTTCGACGCCGCCGAGAAGGCCGGCGAGAAGGCCGGCGACAGCTTCGTTACCGTCGAGCGGCTGCTGCTCGGCCTCACGCTGGAGAAGTCCAGCGAGGCCGGCACGATCCTGAACAAGGGCGGCGTCACCCCGCAAAACCTCAACGCGGCGATCGAGGCGCTGCGCAAGGGCCGAACCGCGGACTCCGCGACCGCCGAGAACGCTTATGATGCGCTGAAGAAATATGCCCGCGACCTGACCCAGGCGGCGCGCGACGGCAAGCTCGATCCGGTCATCGGCCGCGACGAGGAGATTCGGCGGACCATCCAGGTGCTGTCGCGCCGGACCAAGAACAATCCCGTCCTGATCGGTGAGCCCGGCGTCGGCAAGACCGCCATCGCCGAAGGCCTCGCCCTGCGCATCGTCAACGGTGACGTGCCCGAGAGCCTGAAGGACAAGAAGCTGCTGTCGCTCGATCTCGGCGCGCTGATCGCCGGCGCGAAATATCGCGGTGAGTTCGAGGAGCGGCTGAAGGCCGTGCTGCAGGAGGTCACTGGCAGCGAGGGCACCTTCATCCTGTTCATCGACGAGATGCACACGCTGATCGGCGCCGGCAAGGGCGACGGCGCGATGGACGCCTCCAACCTACTCAAGCCGGCGCTCGCGCGCGGCGAGCTGCACTGCATCGGTGCGACCACGCTCGACGAATATCAGAAGCACGTCGAGAAGGACGCCGCGCTGGCGCGGCGCTTCCAGCCGATCTTCGTCAGCGAGCCCTCGGTCGAGGACACGATCTCGATCCTGCGCGGCTTGAAGGACAAGTACGAGCAGCACCACGGCGTGCGGATCACCGATTCCGCGCTGGTGGCGGCGACGACCCTGTCCAACCGCTACATCACCGATCGCTTCCTGCCCGACAAGGCGATCGACCTCATGGACGAGGCCGCGGCCCGGCTGAAGATGCAGGTCGATTCCAAGCCGGAAGAGCTGGATTTGCTCGACCGCGAGATCATCCGGCTCAAGATCGAGCAGGAAGCGCTGAAGAAGGAAACCGATCCCGGCTCCAAGTCGAGGCTCCAGACGCTGGAGAAGGACCTGGTCGAGCTCGAGGAGAAGTCGGCTGCGCTGACGTCGCGCTGGAGCGCGGAGAAGAACAAGCTCTCCGACGCCCAGAAGCTGAAGGCCGAGCTCGACGGTCTGCGGGTCGAGCTCGCCAACGCGCAGCGGCGCGGCGAATTCCAGAAGGCGGGCGAGCTGGCCTATGGCCGGATTCCGCAACTGGAGAAGCAGCTTGCCGATATCGAAGCCAAGGAGAACTCCGGCGAGATGGTGGAGGAGGCGGTCACCGCCAACCACATCGCGCAGGTGGTCTCGCGCTGGACCGGCGTGCCCGTCGACAAGATGCTGGAAGGCGAAAAGGAGAAGCTCCTCAAGATGGAGGAGCAATTGGCGCAACGCGTCGTCGGCCAGGCCGAGGCCGTGCGTGCGGTCGCAACCGCCGTCCGCCGCTCGCGCGCAGGCTTGCAGGATCCGAACCGCCCCACCGGCTCGTTCATGTTCCTGGGGCCGACCGGCGTCGGCAAGACCGAGCTGACCAAGGCGCTCGCCGAGTACCTGTTCAACGACGAGACCGCGATGGTCCGCCTCGACATGTCCGAATACATGGAGAAGCACTCGGTCTCGCGGCTGATCGGCGCGCCTCCGGGCTATGTCGGCTATGACGAGGGCGGCGCGCTTACCGAAGCGGTGCGGCGCCGGCCTTACCAGGTCGTGCTGTTCGACGAGATCGAGAAGGCGCATCCTGACGTCTTCAACGTCCTGTTGCAGGTGCTTGACGACGGCCGCCTGACCGACGGCCAGGGCCGCACCGTCGACTTCCGCAACACGCTGATCATCATGACCTCGAACCTCGGGTCGGAGTATTTGGTGAACCAGCCCGAGGGCGAGGACACCTCGGCCGTGCGCGAGCAGGTGATGGGAATGGTTCGCGGGCATTTCCGCCCCGAATTCCTCAACCGCGTCGACGAGATCATCCTGTTCCACCGGCTGCAGCGCAGCGAGATGGGCCGGATCGTCGAGATCCAGTTCGCGCGGCTGCAGAAGCTGCTGACCGATCGCAAGATCACGCTGACGCTCGACGCGGCCGGCCGCGACTGGCTCGCCGCCAAGGGCTGGGATCCCGCCTACGGCGCACGTCCGCTGAAGCGCGTGATCCAGCGCCACCTCCAGGATCCGCTCGCCGAGATGATCCTGGCCGGCGACGTCAGGGACGGCGACAGCGTCGCGATCTCGTCCGAAGGCAACGTGCTGACCTTCAACGGCAAGGCGCCGCAGACAGCCGAGATCACGCAGTTCGAGGCGCCCGTGGCGAAGCGCAAGCTGAACTGAGGGTTGGCCTTCGAAAGCAACCGGACGCCCCGGAGAGGTCAACCTCTCCGGGGCGTTTGACGGGTCAGACGGCCCTCCGGTTAACCGAGTGCTGATGCGGAGCCGGGATCGACAGGGCCCTGCTCCTCGTCGTCTTCATCGAGATCGGAGAGAATATCGACAAGCTCGCGAACGCGGCCCTGCGCCAGCGGCCGCAGATCGTTGATCATCGGCTCGTCGTTGGCGAGCCAGGCCCTGGCTTCTGCAAGCTCCTCGGCGGTTGCGCCGGTTCCGATAATCCGGGCAATGGTGACATCGTCTGCGCCGTCTACCGCCTTGGCGACATCGTCGCGTGAGAGGTGCGTCATGGGCAGCCCTCCTGTTGTCGGCTTCGTCAGCCTCCAACCGAGAACCGGCCCACCGGTTCCCGGGCAACGCGTGCAATCCAAGCCTACTTCTTGGCGACCTTGTAGATCGCGTTTTCGACGTCCGAGCTGAAGTAGATGATTCCCGACGCCCCGACCGCAACACCCGTCGGAATATTGCTCGGCAATCCGCCGGGCGTCCCCGGGAGGCCGATCGGGAGGTTGGCCGCGATCTCCGTCACCGTGCCGCTCTCCGGCGCGATCGCGATCAGCCGCTTGGCGCCGACTTCCGCTACGATCAATTGGCCATCGGGACTGCGCGCGATGCCTTCCGGCATTTTCAGCTCCTTGGCGAGCACCGTCTTCCCGCCCTTGCTGTCGATCCGGGACACCGTGCCGGCAAAGGCCTCGGTGACGTAGACCTCGTCGGTCTTGCCGCGAACCAGCCCGACCGGGCCTTCGAGGTCGCCGATCAGCGTCGCACGGTCCTTGCCGTGCTCGCCGCTCACCTTGACCAGCGACTTGGTGCCGAGCTCGGCGACCAAAATGCTGCCGTCCGCGAACACCATCGCGTCATGCGGCGCCTTGAAGCCATGCAGCATGTCGCGCGTGGTGCCGGTCTTGGCGTCGATCACCTGCACGGTGCCGGTGAACCAGCTCGACAGCACCACGTCGTTGCCGTTCGCCGTCGCGCTCATCGGATATTCGAGCGTGGTGCCCGCGGCGTGCATGCGCGCCTTCTCGGTGACCTCGCCGGTCGTCCCATTCACCGTGCGGTAGGCGAACACGTCGGCGACGTGGATCGTATCCTTGCCGTTCTCCGAGGTGACGCCGATGCCGCCGGGCAAAGCCAGCTTGCCGATGATGATCTGCTTGGCTTGGCCGGTCGCGGGATCGACCTCCTGAATGCCATTGTCGGCCATGTTGGAGACGTAGATACGGTCCTTGTCGTCGATCGCGAGATTGTCCAGCGATGGTTTCAGCTGCGCGACCGTGGACTTGGCGCCCGATTTGGGATCGACCCGGACGAGCTGGCCGAGCGCGGTGTCGATCACGAAGAGATTGCCCTTGGAATCGAAGTTCACCGCGGCCGGGATCTTGAAACCCTCGGCGACGACGGTGAGCTCGGCCTTGTCGACGTCGACCTTTGCGACCTGGCCCTTGAACCAGAGCGGACCGTAGAGCTTGTCGTCGGGACCGAACTCGAAGCCGTTGAGGCCGCCCATTTTCTCCATGATCTGGCGCGGCGGCTTCACACCCTCGACGTCGATCTCGTAGAGCGCGTCGCCGAGAAAGACGGTGGTGGCGTAGAGCCGGCCGTCCTTGCGAAAGGCGAGCGAGTTGATGCCGGGAAGGCCGGATGCGAGCTTCTTGATCGGGCCGTCGCCTTTGCGGGAATAGAGATCGCCGGTCAAGAATCCGGTCCAGGCCATGGTGCCGTCGGGCGCGAGCGCGATGTCGTCGGCCATGCCCACTGGGGAGGGGATTGCAACCTTGGCGCTACCGGCAGAGATGTCGACCTCGTAGAGCGCCGCGCCGGCGACGCTGCCGGCGAACAGGTGGCCGGCTTTGTCGACGCCGAGCCCGTGGACGCCATGGAATGCCGAGCCAGGAACGAGCTTCGTGACCTCCCAGCTGTCCGCCGACGCGCTCGTGGTGGCGAAAAGCGCGGCGATCAGGGCTGCGCAGGCGAGCCTGTTGTTCATGGCGAGACCTCCCGTTTTTTGGAAAGTATTCGCCGCTCACGCCGCTTTGGCAAACGAAACTTGGCGTTGTGAGGCCGCGACGCGGCCTCGCTGCGCAGCGTCTGTGTTTGAAATTCTGTTTGAAAATGTCCGGCCGATGAAGGCCGGTGGCGGTTAGCGGTTGGTGACCTGCAGCGGGCCGCCGGTGGCGTCGGATATGCGCGCGATGGCGCCGCCGCGGCCGCTCATCATGCCCTCGAGCCGGTCGCGCTCCTTCTCGAAGCTTGCGAGCATCGGGCCCTCGAGCGAACGGCCGCGCGGCAGCTTCACGCGCATCGGGTCGACGAAGCGGCCGTTGACCAGGATCTCGTAATGGACATGCGGGCCGGTCGATTGGCCGGTCGAGCCGACGAAGCCGATCACCTGGCCCTGGCGCACCTTCTTGCCCGCCTCCATGCCCTTGGCGAAGGCCGACATGTGACCGTAGGCGGTCTCGTAGCCGTTGGAATGCTTGATGCGGATGTACTTGCCGTAGCCGCCCTCGGGGCCGGCCTTCTCGATCACGCCGTTGCCGGAGGCGAAGATCGGCGTGCCGTAGGCGG
>NZ_CP169574.1:0-3995000 GCF_042019905.1 Bradyrhizobium dasycarpum | reverse complement strand
TGTTGCCCATCTCGACGGTGCCGTTGGCGACGGCGTCGAGCACCTGCAGGCCAGGCACGAGCTCGCCGGCAGCAAAGGGCTGGATCTGGAAACGATTGTCGGTGATCTCGGCAACGCGCTTGCAGAAATATTCGCAGCCGCCATAGAGCGTATCGAGTGATTTCGGCCAGCTCGCGGCGAGCCGCCATTTCACCTCCGGCATCGATTGCGCGATAGCTGGCGCTGCGACTGCGCTTGCGGCAAGGCCCAGCCCGCCTGCCGTCAGGAATTTACGACGTTCCATGCGTTTCCCTCCTGTGATGCCGAGTCCTCGACGAGGGATCGCGGTCTTGGTGCCGCTTTCGTCTTCGTCGCTGGCCGACGTTTCCTTATGTATGTCCGAAATTCAGTATTCCCGGATCGCAGGCAGCATGACCAAAGGGGAACCGCAAATCAAGCGCGCTTTGGTTGTGCCTTGGCAAGCCGGTCAATGCTGCGCTGCGAATGCGGTTTCCATGGCCTTGCGCGTCTGCACCGTTTCGTTGCCGGCATCGAATTCGACATCGCTCCAGCGCACCACCGTGCCATGGGCGACATCATGTTTCAGCTTCACGCGATGTGCGAGTCCGATCGGCAAGGCGCCGGCCCTCAGGCTCGCAGCCGCCGGTACCAGCTTGCCCCACACCGTATAGCCCCCCTCGCCGTCGAGCATCTCGCCCGCGCGCAAATTCCGCTTGGCGACTGCCGCGACGTCGCCGCGAAAACCGATGGCCTGGCCGGTCGGCTCACCCCGCAGCGCGGCCGACAGCACCGAGATGTTCAGCTCGAGCCCGATCAGATGATAGGGCTTGTACATCGCGGCATAGCGTCCGCTGGCGTCGGTCTTCAGGCCGTATTGCCGGAAGCAGTCGGCGGCATAATCGCTCGGAGCCTCCAGCACGACATAGACACCCCAGCGCAGGTCGCGGAACACCGGCCGGCCGTCGCGCTCGAGCGAGGAGACGACCTCGACCACGCCAGACCGCTCCAGCACGCCGCCGCGCGACCGCGGCCGCATGATGTGGGGCAGATCGTCGACGCCGCAGGGCGGAAACAGCAGGCCGTCCGCGGGTACGTCGAGCGCGCAGGCATTGGCGATCGCGGCCATCTCGATTGCCGATTTGGTGCCGTCGAGAAACGAGTTGAACATCTGCGGATTCATGCCGGCCGACTGCGCTTCGCCCGCGGTCAGGCCGTAATGCTGCCAGACGCCGTCAGGCGTCACGTCGTGGTAGGCCGGCAGGTATTTCGTGCCTTTGCCGGCGGCGACGACGCGGAAGCCGGTGGCGCGGGCCCAGTCGACCATCTCGGCGGTGAGGGCCGGCTGGTCACCGTAAGCGAGCGAATAGACCACGCCGGCCTTGCGCGCTTCCTCGGCGAGCAGGGGGCCCGCCAGCACGTCCGCTTCGACATTCACCATCACGATATGCTTGCCCGCGGCGATCGCGGCGCGCGCATGCCTGATGCCGGCCGCGGGATTGCCGGTCGCCTCCACCACCACGTCCATCGCACCGCCGGCAATGGCGCGCGCGCCGTCATCGGTGAACATTGTCGCCGCTATCCGCTCCGCGTCCCAGCCGACAGTGCGGCAGGCCTCGCGCGCGCGCTCGCGGTCGATGTCGACGATGATGGGCACTTTCAGCCCGGGCGTGTGCGGCACCTGCGCCAGAAACATCGAGCCGAATTTGCCCGCACCGATCAATGCGACACGGACGGGCTTGCCGGCGGAGGCGCGGGCCTGGAGGAGGCGGAAGAGGTTCATGGGGATATCCTGCTAAACTATCGTGTCCCGGACGCGGTGCAGCGTGAAACGCTGCTCCGCAGAGCCGGGACCCCGGGAGACGACAGGGAAACTAACCGTGTGGCATGGGACCCGGCTCTGCAGTGCATCGTCGAAGAGACGCTGCGCTGCGTCCGGGTCACGAGACCTTCTTACTCCGCCGCCTGCCGCGGGGCACGGGCGAGCCGCAGCAGCGCATCGTCGTCCACCGTCTTGATCGGGGTAAAGTCGCGATGGGCGATATAGTCCGGCCGCGTCGGGGTCCGGATGTAGTTCGAGACCGCGTTCAGCGTCAGATACACGATCTTGCGCGGATAGGGCGTGATGTTGCCGCTTGATCCGTGCACGAGATTGCCGTGGAACATCAGCATGCCGCCGGGCTTGCCGGTCGGCGCAACGATGCCGCCCTGCTCGACGAGGCGCGTCACCGTCGCCTCGTCCAGCGTCCACAGCGGATAGGAGGTGGTGGCGAGGTCGTGCGAGGCCTCGAGATCGCCGGCGTTCTGGCTGCGCGGCACCAGCATCAGGGGGCCGTTGATCGGCATCACCTCGTCGAGGAAGATCGCGATGTTCATCGCCCGCGGCTCCGGCATGCCGTCGTCGCGCTTCCAGGTGCCGTAATCCTGATGCCACTGCCAGACGTCGCCGGTAAAGGCCGATTTCGCGTTGATCTTGAACTGGTGCATGTAAACGGGCTCGCCGAACAATTGCTCGACCGGCTCGATCATGCGCGGATGCGCGCCGAGGATGCCGAACGCTTCGTTGTAGAGATGCGCGGCAAAGGCCGTGCGCGGCGCGCCGCTCTTTTCGCGCCAGACTTCAGGCCGGTTGGCGCCATAGATGCCGACCGCCTCGCGCGCCAGCAGATCGACCTCCTCTTGGGCAAACAGCTCGGGCAGGAACAGCCAGCCCTCGCGGTGGAAGAACTCCAATTGCTCCTGAGACAGTCTCATGGGTCGTCCTCCTTCGTCTTGTTTTGTCATTCCGGGGCGATGCGAAGCATCGAACCCGAAATCTCGAGATTCCGGGTTCACGCTTCGCGTGCCCCGGAATGACGGCGTGTGTTGCGACTACGCCGCCGCCTCCGTCGCCCTCAATCTCTCCTCGGTCATCCGCCCCGCCGTGTGCGCATGCGCCAGCGCGGCGCGTTCGGCCGCGCTCGCATCGCCTGCGAGAATATGCCCGGCGATGCCGGCGTGCTCGGCCCAGGCGCTGCCGCGATAGTCGAGCTCCGACAGCACCGTCGCCATCGAGCGGCGCATATGCGGCCATTGCGGCGCGATCGTCTCCTCGATCACGGGATTGCCGGCGAGCTGATAGATCGCGCGGTGAAAATCGACATCGAGCACGATGAGCTCGGCCAGCGTCGTCGCGCTGTCGATACGGCCTCCGGCGGCGAGCGCCGCTTCCAGCCGCGCGCGGCCGGCCGCGTCGGATCCTGCGCGTCGTGCCGCGAGCCGGGCCGCCAGCGCATCGATCGCGCCGCGGACCTCGTAGAGCTGGCGGATGCGTGCAGGGTCGAGCTGGGTGACCTCGAAGCCGCGCTTGCCGCTCTCGGCGACGAGGCCCTGACGGTGCAGCAGATGCAGCGCGTGCGACACCGGCTGGCGCGAGACGCCGAGCTTGTCGGCAAGCTCATTCTGGCGGATGCGCCGGCCGGGCCTCGAGCGTGCGGTCGGAGATCGCCTCCAGGATGCGCGCATAGACCTGATCGATCAGGTTCGGGAGCGGGTCGAGAGGGATCACGCCGGCAGCTCCGAAAAAGCAAATGGAATACGGAATTCCGTGTTCGAGGGTAAGCTCCCCAGGTGATGCCGTCAAGCGGTATCGGAGGGTGACGCAAATGTCCTTTCGTCGCTTCTGCTAAGCCATTGATATCGCTAGGCCCATCTACTGTGCATGGGGTTGTTTTCGTAATATTGCGTTCGGCCTCAGCCCTCCAGCACCTCGACCTCCAGCGTCGCGATCCGCTCCGCATCAGCCAGGGCCTCGATCCCGGCAATACGGTCGTTCTTGAATGTCACGCGCAGCGCGATGCGCAGTTGCCCGCCGAGGATGACGGCCACCCCGATCTCGCCGTCGACCAGCGCTGTCCGCGCCGCCCGGGCACGGCCCTTGTAGAGCTGCGCGACCGCATCCGCGCCGCGGATCTCAGGCAGCGTGCCGAGCCGCACCGCGGCCTCGTCGGCGCGGAAGACCACGTCGGGATCGAGCAGGGCCAGCAGCCCTTCGAAATTGCCCTCGCGCGACGCCTTGAGGAAGGCATCGACGATTCCGCGCTGACGCGACAGGTCCGTCTCGGGCACCGGCGCGCCCTGCACGCGCCGCCGTGCCCGGCTGGCGAGCTGCCGCGACGCCTCGACCGAGCGGCCGACGATCGGCGCGATCTCCTCGAACGGCACCGCGAACATGTCGTGCAGCACGAAGGCGAGCCGCTCCGCAGGCTGCAGCGTTTCCAGCACCACGAGCAGCGCCGCGCCGACGGAGTCGGCCATCTCAGCCTCGCGCAGCGGCGTCTCGTCGGCCGGCTCCGGCACATCCGGGCCCATCGGCTCTTCCTTGCGCGACTTCCGTGCGCGCAGCATGTCGAGGCAGATGCGCGCGACCACGGTGGTCAGCCAGCCGCGCAGATTGGCGATGTCGGACATGTCGTAGCGGCTGACCCGCAGCCAGGCCTCCTGCACGGCATCGTCGACCTCGGCGCGGGAACCCAGCATCCGGTAGGCGACCGCGCGCAAATGGTCCCTGCTGGCCTCGAACTGTTCAGTGAGAAGATTTTGCTCGGTCATCGGTCACATTCCCTCGTCGCGATCCGTCATGCCCATGACGAAGCCAATCCGGCCGATGTGACCGGAACTTCGAAATTCGAGCGATGGAGACGAACATGATGCCCGCCCGCATGAATCACCCCGTCATGGTCCTTCCCGAGGCCATGAATCTCCTGCAGTCCCTCGGCAGCCTGACCAAGCAGGGCCTGCCGGAAAAGCTCCTGGAACTGGTGCACCTGCGCGCCAGCCAGATCAACGGTTGCAGTGTCTGTGTCGACATGCATCCCAAGATCGCCCGCAAGCTGGGCGAGACCGACGAGCGCCTGTTCGCAGTGTCCGCCTGGCGTGAGGCGCCCTATTTCACCGAGGCCGAGCGCGCCGCGCTGGCGCTGACCGAGGCCGTCACCCGTCTGGCCGATCGCGAGGATCCGGTGCCGGATGCGGTCTGGAGCGAGGCCGACAAGCATTTCGACGAACGCGAGCTCGCCACGCTGATCCTGTCGATCGCGACCATCAATGTCTGGAACCGGTTGAACGCAACGGTCAAGATGCCGGTCGGTGGGTGGAAAGTGTGAGGTCTTCTTCTATGCCTCTCCTCGCTTGCGGGGAGAGGCAAAGAGCCCTGCTACTTCGCCAAGAACCGGTTCACCACGTCGCCGAACTCCAGCGGCGCCTGCTCGAACATCCAATGGCCGGCGTTCGGAATCACCGCCGTCTCAGCTCCCACGATTTGCGCAGCCAGCACGCGCCACAACACCGACAGGCTTCCTGTCGTGGCGCCGCCGCCGATCAGCAGCGTCGGCGTCCGGATCGCCTGCGCGTCGGCGAGCGTGTAGGGTCGGCGCTGCTCGTTGATCTGGCCGAGGAAGGTGAGCGCGTTGTCGCGCAGCTGTTGCTTCGCCGCCGCCGGCACGCGCCGCCAGGCGCCGTCGCCTTCGATGCCCTCGTAGAAATTCTGCAGCGCGCCCTCGATATCGCCGGCGCGGATCATCTCGACCGAGCGCGCCGTGCGCGCCGCCAGCGGCGGATGCGCGGGCGTGCCTTCGGGCAGCGGCAGGCTGGCGTCGAGATCGCCGCCCGGCTCGGCCAGCACCAGCTTTCGCAGCAGATCCGGCCGCGCCTGCGCCACGCGGAACGCGATGTGGCCGCCCCGCGAATGGCCCATCAGGTCCACCGGCGCGGGCTTCACCTGCTCGATGAACGCGATCACGTCGGCGACGTGCTGCGCCATCTTGTAGTCGTCGCCGACGGCGTCCCAATGCTCGGGGAAGAAATGCCGCAGGCTGACCGCGATCACGCGATGGGTCTTCGACAGCGGGCCGAGCACCGCATACCACGTGCGGAAATCGCCGAGCGTGCCGTGCACGCAGACCAGCGGCGGGCCGCTTCCGACCTCGATATAGGCCATGTCGTAACCGTTGACGCGGAATGTCTGCATGATCAGCTCGCCAGAAAGTCGAGAACCACTTCGGAGTATTTTTGCGGCGCCTGCTCGAACATCGGATGCGTCGCGTTCGGGATGATCGCCGTCTTGGAATAGGGCACATGCGCGGCGAGCGCATGCAGAACTTTCGGCAGCAGGCCCTTGGTCCGCGCCCCCAGGATGAACAATGTCGGCATCCTGATCGATTCGGCATCCGCCTTCGAGAATGGCGGGCGGTTGTCGCGGACCTGCCCGATCAATGTATAGGCGTTGTCGCGAAGGTTCTGCTTCACCATCGCCGGCAGCCGCGGCCAGGTGCCGGCGCCTTCCAGCGTGTCGACGAAGACGGCGAGCCCGCCATCGACATCACCCGCTGCGATCTTCTCGGCCGAGGCCGTGAAGCGCGCCAGGAGCGGCGAGGGGCCGCCGACGTAATCGGGATCGAGGCTGGCATCGAGCTCGCCGCCCGGCTCCGCCAGGACGAGCCGTCGCAGCAGATCGGGGCGTTGCTGCGCGACGCGGAAGCAGATGTGCCCGCCGCGGGAATGGCCCATCAGGTCGACGGGTCCAAGGTCGAGCTTCTCGATGAAGGCGATGACGTCCTGGACATGCTGGGCGATCGAATAGGTGTCGCCGATGCCGTCCCAGCGGTCCGGAAAGAAATGCCGCAAGCTGACCGCGATTGCCCGGCGCTGCTGCGTCAGCGGTCCAAGCACGCAGCCCCAGACCCGGAAGTCGTTGAGCGAGCCGTGCACGCAGAGCAGCGGCGGCCGGCCCCTGTCATCGCCCACGTCGAGATAGGGCATGTCGTAACCGTTGACGTGGAGGCTTTGCATGCGGGACTCGCGAGGCGGGCGGAACTCCTGTGCAAGATTCCCGGAAACCGGGTGGATCGCAACTATTTCCAAGCCTAGATTTGGGCCGAGATCACGATGGGGGCATGCGCTGAGGACGCAAGCCAGGAATCAAGCCATGACCGACCAGCATTTTGCCTTGTTCGACACCCCGATCGGCCTTTGCGCCATCGCCTGGGGCCCGCGCGGCATCAACGGCACGCAATTGCCGATGGGTGGCGAGCCGAAGATCCGCACCCGCATCAGCCAGCGCCATGCTGATGCCATCGAGACCGAGCCGACCGCCGAGGTGAAGGCGGCGATCGACCGTATGACAAAACTGCTCGCGGGCGAGCCGGATGACCTCACCGACATTGCCCTCGATCTCGACGGGGTGCCCGACTTCAACCGCGGCGTCTATGAGATCGCCCGCGCGATTCCGCCGGGCAAGACCATCACCTATGGCGATATCGCCAAGCAGCTCGGCGGCGTTCAGCTGTCGCGCGACGTCGGCCAGGCGCTCGGCCGCAATCCGTGCCCGATTGTGGTGCCCTGCCATCGCGTGCTCGCCGCCGGCAACAAGCCCGGCGGCTTCTCGGCCAATGGCGGCGTGGTGACCAAGCTGAAGATGCTCGAGATCGAAGGCGCGCTGGTGAACCACACGCCGAGTCTGTTTGATTGAGGGCAACGGTCTCGTGCCCCGGACGCAGTGCGGCACGTAGTGACGCACTGCAGAGCCGGGGCCCAGCGCTGCCGCGAGATGGGTCCCGGCTCTGCGGTGCAACGCTGCGCGCTGCGCCACGTCCGGGACACAAGATCTTTCTAAATCTTCGTCGCCGTTTTCGGCCAATATTTGTCGCGCAGATGCCGCTTCACCAGCTTGCCGGTCGGCGTGCGCGGCAGCTCGGGCTCGAAATCGATCGAGCGCGGGCACTTGATGGCGGAGAGGCGGCCCTTGCAATAGGCGATCAAATCAGCCTCCAGCGCCTTGCCGGCGCGGCTCATGTCGTGCGGCTGCACCACCGCCTTGACCTCTTCGCCCATTTCCTCGTTCGGCACGCCGAACACCGCGACGTCGGCGACGCCAGGGTGGGTGATCAGCACGTCCTCGGTCTCCTGCGGATAGATGTTCACGCCGCCGGAGATGATCATGTAGGACTTGCGGTCGGTGAGATAGAGGAAGCCGTCCTTGTCGAGGTAGCCGACATCGCCGAGCGTCGACCAGCCCTTGGCATTATAGGCTTTCTTCGTCTTCTCGGGGTCGTTGTGATAGGTGAATGCAGGCGCGTCGGCGAAATAGACCGTGCCGATCTCGCCCACCGGCTGCTCCTCGTCGTTCTCGTCGAGGATCTTGACCTTGCCGACCACGGCGCGGCCGACGCTGCCGCGATGCTCCAGCCATTGCTGCGAGCTGCAGACGGTGACGCCGTTGCCCTCCGATCCCGCGTAATACTCGATCAGGATCGGCCCCCACCATTCGATCATTCTCGCCTTGACGTCGACCGGACACGGGGCGGCGGCGTGAATGGCGCCTTTGAGGGTGGAGACGTCATATTTGGTGCGGACCTCGTCCGGCAGCTTCAGCATGCGCACGAACATGGTCGGAACCAGCTGCGATTGGGTGACCTTGTACTTCTCGACCAGCTTCAGGAACTCTTCGGCGTCAAAGTGCTCCATGATGATGGAGGTGCCGCCGAGCACGATCGCCATCATGTTGAAGCGCAAAGGAGCGGCGTGATAGAGCGGCGCAGGCGACAGATAGATGCTGTCGGTGTTCATGCCGCACATGTCGGCGCAGAGCACGCGTAGAAGCGGATTCGGCTCGTCGATCGCTTTACCTTCGAAGGCCTTCTTGACGCCCTTGGGCCGGCCGGTGGTGCCGGACGAATACAGCATGTCGTAGCCGGCGACTTCATCGGCAATCGGCGTGGTCGGCTGCGCGGCGGCCTCCTTGTCGTAGGAGCGGAAGCCGGGCAGCGGCTCGTCCATCATGTAGAAGATCGGCTCGCCGGCGGCGCCCTTGATCAGGCCCTTGATCTGGTCGGCGCATTTCGGCGTGGTGATCACGACCCTGGCGCCGCAATCGGCGATGATGTAGTCGATCTCGTCCTGCTTCAGATAGCGGCTGATCGCAGTGTAGTAGAGCCCGCTGCGCTGCGCGGCCCAGCACAGCTCCATGAAGGCGAGACGGTTCTCCATCAGCAGCGCGATGTGGTCGCCGGCCTTCAGCCCGAGCGAGCGGAACAGATGCGCGCCCTGGCTCGAAAGCTCGTCGAGCTCGCGATAGGTGATCGCCTTGCCGGTGCCGGCCATCTGGTAGGCGATCTTGTCGGGCGCGGTGCGGGCGTGGATGGAGGGGTGGGTCATGGCGTTTCCTCAAAAAGCGAATGGCGAGTAGCGAGTGGCGAAGAGGGAAGAAGGGCAAACCGTTCTTCGCCTACTCACCATTCGCTACTCGCCACTCACGACTCTCTTTGTTTTTCTTACAGCCGCTCCACGATCGTCACGTTGGCCATGCCGCCGCCTTCGCACATGGTCTGCAGGCCGTAGCGCTTGCCGCGCTGGTGCAGGGCGTGAACCAGCGTCGTCATCAGCTTGGTGCCGGAGCCGCCGAGGGGGTGACCGAGCGCGATGGCGCCGCCGTTGACGTTGAGACGCTCGGGATCGGCGCCGGTGGTCTTGAGCCAGGCGGTCGGCACCGAGGCGAAAGCCTCGTTGACCTCGAACAGGTCGATGTCGCCGATCTTCATGCCGGCCTTCTCCAGCGCGCGCTTGGTCGCGTGCAGCGGCGCGTCCAGCATGATGACGGGATCGCCGCCGGTCATGGTCATGTGGTGGATGCGCGCCAGCGGCTTGACGCCGAGCTGCTTCAGGCCCTTCTCGTTCACGACCATGACGCCGGAGGCGCCGTCGCAGATCTGGCTGGCGCTGGCGGCGCTGAGCTTGCCGTTCTCGGCGATCAGCTTGACGCCCTTGATGCCGTCGAGCGTGACGTCGAACCGGATGCCTTCGTCGATGTGGTGGGTGTCCTTGGAACCGTCGGCGCGGGTGATCTCGAGCGGCACGATCTCCTTCTTGAAGTGACCTGCTTGCGTCGCCGCGATCGCGCGCTGATGGCTGTCGTAGGAATATTGGTCGAGCTCATCCTTGGAGAGGCCGTACTTCTCCGCCATCATCTCCGCGCCGGTGAATTGGCTGAATACGATATTCGGATACTTCTTCTCGATGCCCGGGCTCTTGTAATTGCCGAAGCCGTTCTTGGCCGGAAGCTGCGAGGACAGGCCCATCGGCACGCGCGTCATCGATTCCACGCCGGCTGCGATCACGACATCCATGGCGCCCGACATCACGGCCTGCGCGGCGAAGTGCAGGGCCTGCTGCGAGGAGCCGCACTGGCGGTCGATCGAGGTGCCCGGCACGCTTTCCGGCAGCTTCGAGGCCATCACCGCGTTGCGCGCGACGTTGTTGGACTGCTCGCCGACCTGCATCACGCAGCCCATGATCACGTCCTCGACCAGGGCAGGATCGGCCTTGGTGCGATCGACCAGTTCGTCCAGCACCTTCGCGGCGAGATCGGCCGGATGCCAGCCGGCGAGGCGGCCCCCTTGCGCCCGCCGGCGGTACGCGCAGCGGCGACGATATAAGCCTCGGCCATGTCGGTTTCTCCCTGAATTCTTGATTGAGGTTGGGTGTCGGGGACGGATTTAAGGGACGTGAGATCGTTTAGTCAATCGATCAATTAACTCTTGTGATGAGGCGCTGCTTGGGCTTATCTGCGCCCCGCTTCGAGCGGCGAAAACAGGAATCTCCGTGGCTACCAGCGTACCGAACAGGCTCCCGAGCGGGAAGAATTCCACGGCGGAGAAATTGCTCGTGGCCGCGAGCGAGCTGATGATCGAACGCTCCTCGATCGAGATCTCGCTGTCCGACATCGCGCAGAAGTCGGGCGCGAATGCCGCGCTGGTCAAATATCATTTCGGCAACAAGGACGGCCTGCTGCTGGCGCTGCTGGCGCGGGATGCCGCAACCGAAATGTCAAACCTCGAATACCTTCTGGCGCAGCCGATCACGTCGACGGCGAAGCTGAAGCTGCACATCGCCGGCATCATCCGCGCCTATCACCGGTTCCCCTATATGAACCGGCTTATCCATTATCTTCTGCATGAAACCAGTGCCGATTCCGCCGATGAGGTTTCGAAGTTCTTCGTCGCGCCGCTGCTGGATTTCCACCGCCGCCTGCTCGCGGAGGGCGTTAGCCGCGGCGAATTCCGCGCCACCGATCCGGTGCTGTTCTACACCAGCCTGATCGGCGCCTGCGATCACCTGTTCTTCGGCCGGCACGCGATGTCCCGCGCGACCGGCGTCGGTCCGGTCACCGACGACGTCTGCCGGCAATACATCAAGCACATGGAAACGCTGATCTGTGGCGGCATCCTCACGCAAGCCGGGGAAGCCGTTGCAGCCGGATGATCCGGCTGAAGCTCTCAAAGTCTAGAGAAGAAACGTCCAAGGAAAGGTACAAGCGATGCAGTTGAAAGATGTAGCCGTTCTCATCACCGGTGGCGGTTCGGGCCTGGGCGAAGCCACCGCCCGCGCCATGGCGGCCAAGGGCGCCAAGATCGGCGTGATCGACCAGAACAAGGAGAACGCCGAAAAAGTTGCCGCCGAAGTGAAGGGCGTCGCGCTGCATGCCGACGTCACCAGCGAAGAGCAGATCAAGGCGGCAATCGCGAAAGCAGAAGCCGCACATGGTGTCGCGCGCGTGCTGATGAATTGCGCCGGCATCGGCGGCTCGCAGCGCATCGTCGGCCGCGACGGCGTCTATCCGCCTCGAGAAGTTCGCGCGCATCATCAACGTCAATCTGATCGGCACCTTCAACTGCCTGCGCCTGTTCGCCGAACGTCTCGTCACGATCGAGCCGGTCGGCGAAGAGCGCGGCGTCATCATCAACACGGCGTCGGTCGCGGCTTACGAAGGCCAGATCGGCCAGATCGCCTATTCGGCGTCGAAGGGCGGCGTCGTCGGCCTGACCTTGCCGGCCGCGCGCGACCTCGCCAGCCAGAAGATCCGCGTCAACACCATCGCGCCCGGCCTGTTCTTTACGCCGCTGCTGATGGGCTTGAACGAAGAGGCCCGCAAGAGCCTCGGCGCCCAGGTGCCGCATCCCTCGCGTCTCGGCGATGCCGCCGAATACGGTTCGCTCGCCGTGCACATCGTCGAGAACCCGATGCTGAACGGCGAGACCATCCGTCTCGACGGCGCCATCCGCATGGCTCCGCGGTAGGAGCGGCGCTGCTTCTTAACCCTCCCCTGGAGGGGGGGGGTCGGCGCGAAGCGCCGGGGTGGGGTGATCTCTCCACTCGGGCACTGTTCGGCGGGGACAGACCGTCACCCCACCCCGCTCGCGCTGCGCGCGATCGACCCTCCCCCTCCAGGGGAGGGTGGCAGTCCGGCCCATGACTGAAATGCGAGGCCCCATGTCCCAACCGCTGCTGATCGAGCACGACGACGGCGTCGACCGGGTGACGCTGAACCGGCCTGAGCATCTCAACGCGCTCGATCCCGCGCTGGTCGATGCGCTCAACGACTATTTCCAGGGCCTGCAACGCAATCGCGATACGCGCGTGGTGGTATTGAAGGGTGCAGGAAAGAATTTCTGCGCGGGCCTCGATCTCAAGGCGGCGATGGCGCGCCGTGCCGGGCAGCAGGAGCCGCCCGGCGTCACGGAGTCGCTGGATTCGCAACGCCGCATCGCCGACATCGTGATGTTGATGCGGCGTTGTCCGCAGCCGATCCTGTCGCTGGTGCAGGGCGCGGCCGCCGGCGGCGGCTTTGCGTTGGCACTGGCGTCCGACATCCGCATCGCGACGAGATCGGCGCGGATGAACTGCGCCTTCATCAAGCTCGGGCTCGGGGGCTGCGACATCGGCACCAGCTATTTTCTGCCGCGGCTCGTCGGCGTCTCCGTTGCATCGGAACTGATCCTCACCGGGCGCTTCATCGGCGCCGAGCGGGCGCTTGCGGTCGGCCTGGTCTCGGAGGTCGTGGACGAGGACAAGCTCGATGCGGCGGCCGAACCCTATGTCGAGGCGATGATGACGGCGTCGCCCGTGGGGCTGCGCCTCTCCAAGGAATGTCTCAACATGAGTGTCGATGCGGGATCGTTGGAAGCTGCGATCGCGATGGAGGATCGCAACCAGGTTCTGTGCAGCCGCTCGGAGGAGTTCTCAGAAGGCATCAGGGCCTTCCTTGAGAAGCGAAAGCCTGTCTATATCAAGCGCTGAACCATGAAGATCCGTAAAGGACGAGTAATTCCGGGAGACGCAAAATGAGTGGAAGCGCGGCGGCGGTGATGACGAAGCCCGCCTTTCGCAAGGTCGAGTGGCTCACGCGCGACATTGATGTCGAGCGCCGCGCCGACGGCACGGTGGTGCTGAAGTCGCGCATTCCGCTGCAACCTTACGAGACGCACATTCCGGCGTCGCTGG
Organism: Bradyrhizobium dasycarpum; assembly: GCF_042019905.1. Lineage (NCBI taxonomy): Bacteria > Pseudomonadati > Pseudomonadota > Alphaproteobacteria > Hyphomicrobiales > Nitrobacteraceae > Bradyrhizobium > Bradyrhizobium dasycarpum. Next base: position 3,981,689 of record NZ_CP169574.1, on the reverse strand, counting down.
CGAAGTGGGCCAAGGAAGCGCCAGAGCGCATCTGGCTGGCGCAGCGCGGCGGCCCGAACCGCGAATGGCGCAAGGTCTCCTATGCTGACGCCAAGCGCACCGTGGATGCGCTGACGCAAGGTCTGCTTGATCTGGGCATCGAGGGTCGCCCGGTTGCGATCCTCTCCGGCAATTCGATCGAGCATGCGCTGATGACGCAGGCCGCGATGCAGGCACGCTCACCCGCGGCGCCGGTGTCGCCGGCCTACTCGCTGATGAGCCACGATCACGTCAAGCTGAAGTACCTGTTCGACCTGATCAAGCCGGCGGTGCTGATGGTGCAGGACGGTCCGACCTTCGAGAAGGCGCTGAAAGCGCTCGATCTCACCGGCGTCACCGTGGTTCACGTCGCGCGGCCCTGCGACGGCATCACAAGCGTCAGCTTTGCCGAATTGGCGGCCACGCCGGTGACGAAGGACGTCGCGGATTCGATCGCAAGAATTACGCCGCAGACCGTGGGCAAGTTGCTGTTCACGTCGGGCTCGACCGGCATGCCGAAAGCCGTCATCAACACCCAGGAGATGATGTGCGCCAATGCTGCGATGATGATGCAGGTGCGGCCGCGCTCGCCTGACGGTCCGATCGCGACCATGCTGGACTGGATGCCGTGGAATCACACCATGGGCGGCAACGCGGCGTTCCATCCGATCCTGATCGATGGCGGCACGCTCTATATCGACGACGGCCGGCCGATGCCGGGCCAGTTCGAGGAGACGCTGCGGAATTTGCGCGAGATCTCGCCGACCTATTACGCCAACGTCCCCGCCGGCTACGCCGCGCTGGCAGCCGCCATGGAAAAGGACGACGCGCTCTGCCGCTCGTTCTTCAAGAACCTGTCGATCATGGCCTATGGCGGCGCGCGACTGCCGGACGATCTCTACGAGCGCATGCAGGCGCTGGCGGTGAAGACCACCGGCGAGCGCATCGTGTTCTACACCGGCTGGGGCTCGACCGAGACCGCGCCGACATCGACCGGCACCTATTGGGATACCGAGCGCGTCGGCCTGATCGGCCTGCCGTTCCCTGGCGTCGAATTGAAGATGGTGCCGTGCGGCTCGAAATACGAGCTGCGGCTCCGCGGCGTCAACGTCACGCCCGGCTATTTCGGCCAGCCGGAGCTGACGAAGAAAATGTTCGACGAGGAAGGGTTTTACTGCATCGGCGATGCCGGCGTGTTCGTCGACGATTCCGATCCGGTAAAGGGCATCATCTTCGCGGGCCGTGTCGTCGAAGACTTCAAGCTCACCACCGGCACCTTCGTGCATGTCGGCTCGCTCCGCACCGATGCGATCGCAGCCGCAACGCCAGTGGTGCATGACGCACTGGTCGCCGGGCAGGACCGCCCATTCATCGGCCTGCTTGCCTGGCCGAACCTGCACGCCTGCCGGCAGCTCGTTGGCAATCCTGATCTCAGCTTTGCCGACGCGGTAAGACACCCCGAGGTGATTGCCTGCTTCCGCCGCGGCCTCGAAGCGCACAACCGGGAGTGCGAGGGGGCCAGCAGCCGCATCATCGCGCGTGCGATGCTGATGGCCGAGCCGCCCTCCATCGACGGCAACGAGCTCACCGACAAGGGCTACATCAACCAGCGCGCCGGCCTCGAACGCCGCGCCGCGCTGGTGGAGCGGCTCTATGCGGACAGGCCGGATGAAGATGTGATCGTGCTGCGATGAAGTCCGTCTCTCTCCATTCGTCATTCCGGGGCGCGCGTAGCGCGAACCCGAATCCATCGGGCCGCGTAAACGAGGCGAAATGGATTCCGGGCTCGCGACTTCGTCGCGCCCCGGAATGACGGTCTCAATGAATACGACGAATGAACAAAGGTAGCCGCCCATGAACTTCGATTTCTCCGACGACCAGAAGCAGCTCCGCGACCAGGCGCGCAAGTTCCTCAGCGAGAAGTGCTCGCCCAAGGCGGTGCGCGTGGTGCTTGACGGCAAGGCGCCTTACGACAAGGAGCTGTGGAAGGGCCTCGCCGAGATGGGTTTCCTCGGTGTTGCAATCCCCGAGGAATACGGTGGCGCCGGCGCCGGCCATCTCGAGCTCTGCGTGATCGCGGAAGAGATGGGCCGGGCCAACGCGCCGGTGCCGTTCTCCTCGACCGTCTACCTCGCCGCCGAAGCGCTGCTGATCGCCGGCAGCGACGCGCAGAAGAAGAAGTGGCTGCCGGCGATCGCCTCGGGCGAGGCGATCGGCACGCTGGCGCTGTTCGAGGGCAAGGGCAACCCCGCGCCGAAGAACGTCAAGCTCACCGCTGCGAACGGCGCGCTGAACGGCACCAAGAAGCCGGTGGCCGACGGCGCCATCGCCGACTTCGCGGTGGTCGCCGCGCGCACCGGTTCGAGCGGTCGCGACAGCGACATCTCGCTGTTCGTGGTCGACCTCAAGGGCGGCGGCGTCGAGGTGAAGAGCCTCACCAATCTCGATCCGACCCGCGGGCAGGCCGAGATCACGTTCAGGGACGCCAAGGCGGAGCCGCTCGGCGCCGCCGGTGACGGCTGGAGCATCCTCACCCAGGTGCTCGACCGCGCCGCAGTGCTCTGCGCGTTCGAGCAGGTCGGCGGCGCCGACCGTGCCTTGGAGATGGGCCGCGACTACGCGCTCGACCGCATCGCCTTCGGTCGCCAGATCGGCTCGTTCCAGGCGGTCAAGCACATGCTGGCCGACATGTACGTCTCGGCGACGCTGGCGCGCTCCAACAGCTATTACGGTGCCTGGGCGCTCTCGACCAATGCCGCCGAGCTGCCGGAAGCAGCGGCCGCCGCGCGCATCAGCGCAACGCAGGCGTTCCAGCATTGCGCCAAGAACAACATCCAGGTTCACGGCGGCATGGGCTTCACCTGGGAGTTCGACTGCCACATGTACTACCGGCGCGCCAACGCGATGGCGCTCGGGCTCGGCAGCCTCACTTATTGGGAAGACCAGTTGATCGACCGCATGCGCAAGAAGAACGCGGCGTAACGATTGGTGATTTGTAGGATGGGTAGAGCGAAGCGAAACCCATCATGACGCAGGTGGTCTTGGAGATGGGTTTCGCTTCGCTCTACCCATCCTACGACGCCGCGAGGGATGAGAGACATGAACTTCGACGACACCCCGCAGGAAGCCGAATTCCGCGCCACCGCGCGCGCCTGGATCGCGGCGAACGCGCCCAAGCAATACGAGGAGGAGCTGCGCAAATCCTCGCTCGGCCGCACCGTGCTCAAGAACGCCAACATCCTGGACGTCGCAAAGGCCTGGCAGAAAAAGAAGGCCGATGCCGGCTGGGCCTGCCTGCATTGGCCGAAGGAATATGGCGGCCGCGGATCGTCGCCGATCGAGCGCGTGATCTGGTCGCAGGAAGAGGGGCCATTCGGCCAGCTGTCCCGCATGTTCATCATCGGCCACGGCATGTGCGGGCCGACCATGATGGCGTTCGCGCGCGAGGAGCATAAGCGCACCTATCTGCCGCCGCTCGCCTCCGGCGAGAAGGTCTGGTGCCAGCTGTTCTCCGAGCCCGCCGGCGGCTCCGACGTTGCAGGGCTGCGGACGCGTGCGGAGAAGGACGGTGACGACTGGATCGTCAACGGCCAGAAGATCTGGACCTCGGGCGCGCATTATTCCGACTACGGCATCTTGCTCACGCGCACCGATCCGACCGTGCCCAAGCACAAGGGCCTCACCATGTTCTTCCTGGACATGAAGAGCCCCGGCGTCGAGGTGCGGCCGATCAAGCAGGCGAGCGGGGCCTCCGACTTCAACGAGGTCTATTTCACCAATGTCCGTATCCCCGACCATCAGCGCCTCGGCGAGGTCGGCGACGGCTGGAACGTCTCGCTGACGACGCTGATGAACGAACGCAGTGCGATCGGCGCCGCGGTCTCGACCGGTTTCCCTGAATTGTTCGAATATTGCTCCAGCCTGATGCTCGATGACGGCCCAGCGATCGAGGACCGCGCGGTGCGTTCCAAGCTTGCGAACTGGGCCGTGAAGGCGAGCGGGCTGAAATACACCAGCATGCGCGCGATCTCGGCGCTGTCGAAGGGCGAGCGGCCGGGGCCGGAAAACTCCATCGGCAAGCTGGTGGCGGGCTCGATGATCCAGGACGTCGCGACCTACGCACTGGATCTGCAGGGGGCGAGCGGCGTGATCAGCGGCGAGGATGCCGAGCTCGCCGGCCGTTTCCAGGCCATGCTCCTGCGCGCGCCCGGAACGCGCGTCGAGGGCGGCACCGACGAGATCATGCGCAACATCATCGCCGAGCGGGTGCTGGGCCTGCCCGGCGACATCCGCGTCGACAAGGACGTGCCGTTCAACAAGATCCCGACCAAGGGAAGAAATTAGCCGTCATTCCGGGGCGATGCGAAGCATCGAACCCGGAATCTCGAAATGAGTATGCACGCTCTAGATTCCGGGTTCGCGCTGCGCGCGCCCCGGAATGACAAGAAAGGAAGCGCCATGAATTTCGACGACACGCCGCAGGAAGCCGCATTCCGCGACACCGCGCGCAAATGGATCGACGCCAATGCGCCGAAGGAGCTGCATGCCGAGCTGTCGAAATCTTCGCTCGGCCGTATCCGCCTCGCCAATCGCGACATCGTCGAGGTCGGCAAGGCCTGGCAGAAGAAGAAGTTCGAGGGCAATTGGGCCTGCCTGCACTGGCCTAGGGAATATGGCGGGCGCGGCGCCACGCCGATCGAGAAGGTGATCTGGCAGCAGGAGGAGGGCGTCTACGGCAAGCTGACGCAGCCGTTCCAGATCGGCGAGGGCATGTGCGGCCCGACCGTGATGGCGTTCGGCAGCGAAGAGGCCAAGCGCCGGTACTTGCCAAAGCTCGCCTCGGGCGAGGAGATCTGGTGCCAGCTGTTCTCCGAGCCGTCCGCCGGCTCGGACGTTGCGGGGCTTCGCACCCGCGCGGAGAAGAAGGGCGACAATTGGATCGTCAACGGCCAGAAGATCTGGACCTCGGGCGCGCATTATTCCGATTACGGCCTCCTGATCGCGCGCACCGATCCGAACGTGCCCAAGCACAAGGGTCTCACCATGTTCTTCCTGGACATGAAGAGCCCCGGAGTCGAGGTTCGCCCGATCAAGCAGGCCAACGGCATGCAGGAGTTCAACGAGGTCTATTTCACCGACGTGGTGATCCCCGACAGCCAGCGGCTGGGCGCGGTCGGCGATGGCTGGAGCGTCTCGCTGACGACGCTGATGAACGAGCGCATGTCGATCGGCGCGCGGCTTGCGACCGGCGTGCCTGAGATGTTCGAGTTCTGCTCCAACCTCATGCTCGAGGATGGCTTGGCGATCGACGATCCCGCCGTGCGCTCGAAGCTGGCGAGCTGGGCGGCGAAGTCGAACGGACTGAAATTCACGAGCTACCGCACCATCTCGGCCTTGTCGAAGGGCGAGCGGCCGGGTCCGGAGAACTCGATCGGCAAGCTCGTCTCCGGCATGATGCTGCAGGACATCGCGACCTACGCCATGGACCTGCAGGGCGCGGCCGGCGTGCTCACCGGCAGCGACGAGGAGATTGTGCAGGGCCAGTTCCAGCAGATGCTGCTATCTTCGCCCTCGATGCGCATCGCCGGCGGCACCGACGAGATCCTGCGCAACATCATCGCCGAGCGCGTGCTGGGCCTGCCCGGTGACATCCGCGTCGACAAGGACGTGCCGTACAACAAGATCCCGACCAAGGGGCGGTGATGGCATTGTAGGGTGGGTTAGCGCAGCGGATGCGCGAAGCGCGATCCGCTGCGCGTAACCCACCACTTCTGTCAATGCGGAGACAAAAAGAGGTGGGTTACGCCTTCGGCTAACCCACCCTACGAAGAGCGAGTTGATCCATGGACGCACCCGTCAAACAAACCGACCGTATCGACGTGCTCGAAGAGCTCCTCAACGAGCGCTACTCGGTCCGCGCCTTCCTCCCCAAGGAAGTCGACCGCGCCACCATCGAGCATGTGCTGGCCACTGCCCAGCGCACCGCGTCCTGGTGCAACAGCCAGCCCTGGCAGGTCGTCATCGCCAGCGGCGCGGCCAAGGAGCGCTTTCGCGAGGCGATCTACAAGGAGGCCTCGGGCGGCCTCGGCGACGATTACGACTTCACCCCGCCGCGCGAATATGTCGGCGTCTATCTCGAACGCCGCCGCGAGAGCGGCTTTCAGCTTTACAACACGCTCGGCATCGCCCGCGGCGACAAGATGGCCTACGCCAGGCAGGCGCTGGAGAATTACAATTTCTTCGGCGCACCGCATGTCGCGATCATTCACACCAACGAGCCGCTCGGCATTTACGGTGCGATCGATTGCGGCGCCTATGTCTCCAATTTCATGCTGGCCGCCCAGGCGCTCGGGCTCGGCACCATTCCGCAGGCCGCGCTGGCGCGGCACTCCGGCCTGATCCGCCGCCACTTCAACCTGCCTGACGATCGCCGCGTCGTCTGCGGCATTTCGTTCGGCTATGCCGACCATGCCCACAAGGTCAACAGCTACCGCACCTCGCGTGCAAGCGTGGCCGAGACCGTCACTTTCGTGGAGGAGTGATCGGCGCGGGCGGCGTCGTTCGCGCGCGCATGCTAAGGCGGCCGCAGAAGCGGCCGCCTTCCTGTCGTCTTGAACTCAAGAACGCCGGGTCAGCCGCCGCTGCCGCCGATCACGGCCCGCACGGTCTCGTCCGGCCCGAAATCCTCGGCGCCGTCGACGTAGAGCAGAGCGGCGAGCTTCGAGCGGGCCCGGTTGACGCGGCTCTTGATCGTGCCGACGGCGCAGCCGCAGATCGAAGCCGCGTCCTCGTAGGAGAAGCCGGAGGCGCCGACCAGGATCAACGCTTCACGCTGGTCCTGTGGAAGCTTGTCGAGCGCAGTGCGGAATTCCTCGAACTCGAGATGCGCGTTCTGCGAGGGCTGCGTCTTCAGCGTCTTGGCGTAATTGCCCTCGGCATCCTCGACCTCGCGCCGCCGCTTGCGATAGTCCGAGCGGAACAGGTTGCGCAGGATCGTGAACAGCCACGCCGGCAGGTTGGAGCCGGGCTGGAACGAGTCGATGTTGGCGAGCGCGCGGAGCAGCGTCTCCTGCACCAGATCGTCGGCGCGGTCGGCATTGCCGCTGAGCGAGATGGCAAAGGCGCGCAGACTGGGCACGGCTGCCAGGATGTCGTTACGCAGGGAGTCCGTGAGAGGCATTAATCCCTCCCATTGGTGTTGTCGTTCGATCCCCCGTCATTTTCCACTTGGGGTGTGGCTCCCTGGGCATCAAGCTTCTTGATCAGTTCTGCGAACCGATCCGGAACCCCCTGCCGTACCACGTCGTCGTACATGGCGCGCAGCTGATGCCCGATCCGGGATTGAATCTCCGGAGTGAGCCCTCCCTTGCCGGGGGTCGTGCTTCTGGTTGCTTGAGACTTGAGATCTTTCATGACCTGTTCCACGTTTCCCCGAGTTAAGTTACTGTAAAATCGAGAAGTTTTCTCAACCGGGAGCCGTTCCCTGGATAGGCACAATTCCAGGTTCGAGAAAAAGTTCCGCCTCTGGCGGAACTTTTCTTGGCCTGAGGCGTAAACAGCCAGCAGGGGAACCCGGGCCCCCCGCGTTGCCAGGTTTGGCCCGAAGATGAATGGAGTGGGGATGTCCCGTTCACAGCTCGTTGCCGAACACTTGCCGTTGTTGCGCCGGTACGCGCGCGCCCTGACGGGCAGCCAGGCATCCGGCGACGCCTACGTCGCAGCCATGTTGGAAGCCATGCTCGGAGATCCCAGTGTGCTCGACGAGAGCCACGGCCCCCGCGTCGGGCTGTTCCGGCTATTCACCCAGATCTGGAATTCGGTCTCCGTCAACGACGATTCGGAGGTGACGACCCTGCCGATGCCGCCGGAGCGACGCCTGTCGAACATCACGCCGCTGCCGCGGCAGGCCTTCCTGCTGCTCTCGCTGGAGGGATTCTCGGAGGAGGAAGTCGCCTTCATCCTCGGCACCGACGTCGCCGAGACGCGGCGGCTGGCGGACACCGCCGGACGCGAGATGGCGGCCGAGATCGCGACCGACGTGCTCATCATCGAGGACGAGACCTTCATCGCCATGGACCTCGAGAGCCTGGTGAAGAATCTCGGCCACAACGTCGTCGGCGTCGCGCGCACCCATGCCGATGCAGTGGCGCTGGCCAAGAACAAGCGGCCCGGGCTCATCCTCGCCGACATCCAGCTTGCCGACGGCTCCTCGGGCCTCGATGCCGTCAACGAATTGCTGCGCACGTTCGAGGTGCCGGTGGTGTTCATCACCGCCTATCCGGAGCGCTTCCTCACCGGTGAGCGTCCGGAGCCGGCGTTCCTGATCTCAAAGCCGTTCCAGCCCGCGATGGTGTCGGCGGTGGCGAGCCAGGCCCTGTTCTTCCAGCGCAACTCGCGCAACCGCACGCCGAAGGCGCCTGCGGCGTAAGGCAGGCGACATTCGCGAAATGATCTGAACCGGCGTGCTGCAAGGCACGCCGGTTTTTCGCGCCGGTTGCCCGCCCTTGACGCGCATCGGCGACGCCGCTCATACGTCATGCATGATCCTCGTCGGAGATGTGCTCATGGACCAGCAACTGCTCGACCGCCTCGCCATCCGCGACCTCGTCGAGAACTGGGCGGTGTGGCGCGATGCCGGCGATTGGGAGCGCTTTGCCACGGTCTGGCACGAGGAGGGCTGGATGTCCGCCACCTGGTTTCAGGGACCGGCGCGGGAGTTCATGCGCGTCAGCCAGGAGGGATTCGCCAAGGGCGTTCGCATCCTGCATTTCCTCGGCGGCACCAGCATCGATCTTTCCGGCGCGCGGGCGATCGCCCAGACCAAGATGACGATCTCGCAGCGCGCCCCGGTGCACGACGTGCTCTGCGACGTCGTCTGCACCGGCCGCTTCTACGATTTCCTGGAGAAGAGGGAGGGGAAATGGGGCATCGTCCGGCGCCAGCCGATCTACGAGAAGGACCGCATCGACCCGGTCGATCCTGCCGCGACGCTCCGCCTCGACCAGGAAGCGCTCGCCGCGCTGCCCGAAGGCTATCGCCATCTCGCCTACATGCAGGAGCTGATCGGCTACAAGGTCAAGCGCGACATGCCGGGCCTGACCGGGCCCGAGGTCGAGCAGCTCTACGGCGAGGGGCGGGATTGGCTCGCGGGGAGGGCTGCACAAGTCCAGCCAAAGTGAGCCCCAGACAAAAGTAAGGCGCGACTGGCATCACCACAGTCGCGCCCTACGTCGCCGGCTTATGGGGCAGGGGGAATAGCCGGCTGCTGAGACGACTCCTGTCCAAGCGAGACGTTCCACGCCTCCCGAAATATTTTGCGTCCGCTGTTGCGTTTGCCGGACACGGTTAAGTGATCGTCACGGCCAAGAACCCCCGGTCCTCCGCTCGCGTTGTTCCCGCGATCGCCATGGGGCGAGGGATCGACGTCCATGTCACAGATTCATAAGATATTTTTAGGCGCAATCGCGATTGCCGCAACGCTTGGCGCGGTGCAATTGGCCTCCGGCCACGATCTGGCCGATCGCTGGCAGGCGGTCGCCGATCTGCCCAGCCACAGCTTGCGAGACGCCCCAGGTCACAACGTCAATCGCGCCGGCAAGACCGACCGTCTTGCCGAGCTCAAGCCGGCCGCGGTTCCCACCCGCACCGTCTCGATGCGCCTGAACGACCTCGCCGCCACGTCGGTGCTGCTGCGGGTCCCCGCCGCGATCGAGACCGGCAACGCCAAGCCGCCGGCACTGCTCCAGAACCAGAAGAAGGTGCGCGCCAAGCCGACGATTGCCTGCGAGCCCATGGTCAGCTCGCTGACCGAGGTCGCAAAGCTGCTCCAGCCCGGTCGTTGCGTCACCTGATCCGCCGAGCGATCGGACAGATCGCCCTCCCGCCGGGAGGGCGATTTTTCACGTCCACTTGATCCCCCTCGCCTCGCGTTATATCCCGGGTTTCTTCCCTTTCGTTTTGACCGGGTAAACGCATGACGACGTCAGACACGGCTGTGCATACGCAGCCCTTCCAGGCCGAGGTTTCCGAGCTTCTGCACCTCATGGTGCACTCCGTCTATTCCGAGACCGACATCTTCCTGCGCGAGCTCGTCTCCAACGCCTCCGACGCCTGCGACAAGCTTCGCTACGAGGCGATTGCCAGCCCGGCGCTGCTGGGCGAGGGCGACGCGCTCAAGATCCGCATCACCCCGAACAAGGCGGCCAATACGCTCACGATCGCCGACAACGGTATCGGCATGGAGCGGCAGGAGCTGATCGATCATCTCGGCACCATCGCCCGCTCCGGCACCAAGGCGTTCGTGTCCAAACTGAAGGAGGCCAAGGACGGCCTCGGCCTGATCGGCCAGTTCGGCGTCGGCTTCTATTCCGCCTTCATGGTCGCCGAGAAGATCGTCGTGATCAGCCGCCGCGCCGGCGAGAGCGATGTCTGGACCTGGACGTCCTCCGGCGGCTCCGGCTTCGAGATCGCCCGCGCCAGCGAGGAGGAGGCGGCGCGCGTGACGCGCGGCACGGAGATCGTCCTGCACCTGAAGGACGATGCCCGGAAATATCTCGAGGCTTTCGAGATCGAGCGCATCGTTCACGCCTATTCCGACAATATCCTGTTCCCCATCGAGCTCGTGCCGGAAGAAGGCGAGCCGCGCCAGATCAATTCGGCGAGCGCGCTGTGGCAGCGCTCGAAATCCGAGCTGACGCCGGAGGACTACAAGAAGGCCTATCAGCAGATCGCGTCCGCCTTTGACGATCCCGCGATGACGCTGCATTACCGTGCCGAGGGGCGCTATTCCTACGCCGTGCTGCTGTTCGCGCCCTCGACCAAGCCGTTCGACCTGTTCGAGCCGAACCGCAAGGGCCGCGTGAAGCTTTACGTCCGCCGGGTTTTCATCACCGATGATGCCGATCTGTTGCCGGGCTACCTGCGCTTCATCCGCGGCGTCGTCGACAGCGAGGATCTCCCGCTCAACATCTCCCGCGAGATGCTGCAGAACAATCCGCAGCTGGCGCAGATCCGCAAGGCGGTGGCGACCCGGGTCGTGTCGGAGCTCGAAAGCCTTGCCGACAAGGATCCGGACAATTTCGCCAAGATCTGGGACGGGTTCGGTGCGGTGCTCAAGGAAGGCATCTACGAGGATTTCGAGCGGCGCGAAAAGCTGCTGGCCCTGTCGCGCTTCACCACGACGTCGGGCGAGAAGCGTTCGCTGAAGCAGGTCATCGCCGATTTCAAGCCGAACCAGACCGAGATCTATTATCTCGTCGGCGACAGCATCGAGCGGCTGAAGTCCAATCCGCGGCTCGAGGCGGCAACCGCGCGCGGCATCGAGGTGCTGCTGCTGTCCGATCCCGTCGACGCGTTCTGGACCTCGATGCCCCAGGAGTTCGAGGGCAAGCCGCTGAAGTCGCTGAGCCAGGGCGATCTCAATCTCGACCTGATCCCGCGCGTCGATGAGGCGGACGAGGCGAAGAAGGACGAGCCGGCCGCGGATGAGGCCGCCACCGTCGCCGTGATCAAGGCCGCGCTCGGCGAGCGCGTCAGCGACGTCAAGGCCTCGACGCGCCTCACCAGTTCGGCCTCCTGCCTCGTCGCCGACAGCCAGGGCCCGAGCCGCGAGCTCGAGCGCATCCTGTCGCAGCAGAACCGGGGCCTGCGCACCAAGCCGATCCTCGAGATCAACCTGCGTCATCCGCTGGTGACGGCGATCACCAAGGCGCAAGCCGGCTCGAAGACCGTCGACGATCTCAGCCTGCTCCTGCTCGAGCAGGCGCAGATCCTGGACGGCGAGTTGCCGGAAGATCCGGCGGCGTTTGCCGCGCGATTGAACCGGCTGGTGTTGCAGGGGCTCGGCGCATAGCGCCGCAGCCCGCAGCGCTCACCTTGCCGTCATTGGTCCCTGGGAACAGTCGCCGCCGGCCTCGTGTTATGCCATAGCGGGTCGTCGGCAACAGACCCGTCGTCGATCGAGGACTAGTTCATGCGCCTGCCGATTGTGAGCCTCATCGCGATTGCCGGGCTGTTCGTTGCGGCACCGGCCAATGCTCAGAGATACGACCCGCGCTATCCCGTGTGCATGCATGTTTACACCGGTGGTGGTAGCGGCGGCAGTGGCGGTGATTATTTCGACTGCTCCTTCACCTCGATGCCGCAATGCCGGGCCTCGGCGTCGGGGCGTGCGGCGAGCTGTGACGTCAATCCCTATTACGCGCCCGAGCAGCCGCCGCGGCGGCGCCACAAGAAGCCGCATTAGATCGTCGATGTGCCGTGCAGGAGGACCTGTCGTGCGTCTTTGGTTGTATCCCATCGTGGTCGTCGCGGCATTGCTCGCGGCCACCGCCTCGCATGCGCAGACCTACGATCCGCGCTATCCCGTCTGCATGCACGTCTATGCCGGTCGCGGCGGCCTGAATTGGTATGATTGCTCCTTCACCTCGATGCCGCAGTGCCGCGCCACAGCCTCAGGCCGCGCCGCGACCTGCGATCTCAATCCGTATTATCAGTCCAACGCACCTTCGCAGCGCCCGCGTCACAAGCGCAGCGGCTAGCGGCCACTACGCTCGCCACCAGGCCAGGCACGTTCCGCTTGCGAAGATGATGTGAGGGCCAGCCGCATCCCTGGCGCGGGATTGCGCGCTCGCAAGCCGCCGTCTTTTCTGTCCCGACAGCTTCCCCCATCTTGCGCCGGCGATCGGCCCGCGCTGACGGCATGCCGTCGGAAGCGTCGGCCCGGTAAAGGATGGCTAGCGTTAATCCCGCACTAACCGGGTTTACCTTGTCCTTTAACACCTGGGCAGGACGTGCGGGCTAAGCTTGGGGAGCCAGCAGACACCTTCCGAAAGAATGAACGGCAAATGACGACCGCTGTCATCGAGCAACCGAAAGCCCGGCGTACCCCTTCGGCTTCAAAGATATGGCTGAAGGCGATCGAGCTCACCGCGCGGATCGAGACGCTGCCGGGACGCCTGTTCGCCGACGTCATCGACGATTGGGCGCAGCGTCAGCCCGACCGCGTTGCGCTGCTGACGGACGACGCTAGTCTCGACTATGCCGGCCTGTCGAAGCGCATCAATCGTTACGCGCGCTGGACGCGCTCGGTCGGCGTGGCCAAGGGCGATCTCGTCGCCTTGATCATGCCGAACGGCATCGATTATGTCGCGGCGTGGCTCGGCATCAGCCGGGTCGGCGGCGTGGTCGCGCTTCTCAACACCAAGCTGGTCGGCCCCTCGCTCGCGCATTGCATCGACGTCGCCAAGCCCTCCCACATCATCGTGGCGCATGAGCTGACGGAGATGTTGGAGGAAGCCGCGCCGCATCTGAAAAGTCAGGCCAAGGTGTGGACGCATGGCGACGCCCGCGGCGACCGCGCGATCGACGTCGCGCTTGCGGCGCTGGACGACGCGCCGCTGTCGCCGGAGGAGCACGGCGAGGTCACCATCGACGACCGCGCGCTGCTGATCTACACCTCGGGCACGACAGGCCTGCCGAAGGCCGCCAGCATCAGCCACCGCCGCATTCTCAATTGGGGCTTCTGGTTCGCCGGTCTCACCGGCGCGAGTCCGCAAGACCGGCTCTATGATTGCCTGCCGCTGTTCCACTCGGTCGGCGGCATCGTCGCGCCGTGCAGCATGCTCGCCGCCGGCGGCTCGGTGGTGATCGCCGAGAAATTCTCGGCGTCATACTTCTGGTCCGACATCGTCCGCCATGACTGCACGTTGTTTCAATATATCGGCGAACTCTGCCGTTACCTGCTCAAGGCTCCGCCCTCGGAATACGAGAACCGCCATCGTCTCCGCCTCGTTTGCGGCAACGGCCTGCGCGGCGACATCTGGGAGGACTTTCAGGCGCGTTTCGCCATTCCCCGTATCCTCGAATTCTATGCGGCGACGGAAGGCAATTTCTCGCTGTTCAACGTCGAGGGCCAGCCGGGCGCGATCGGCCGCATCCCGCCGCTGCTGGCGCATCGCTTCCCTGCCAATCTCGTCAGGCTCGATCCGGACAACGGCGCGCCGCTGCGCGATGAAAAGGGCTTCTGCATCGCCTGCGCCCGCGGCGAGGCCGGCGAAGCCATCGGCCGCATCGGCACCGCCGACGAGGGCGGGGGTCGCTTCGAGGGCTACACCGACGCCGGCGAAACCGAGAAGAAGATCCTGCGCGATGTGTTTGCCAGGGGCGATGCCTGGTTTCGCACCGGCGATCTGATGCGGATCGACGACAAGGGGTTCTTCCATTTCGTCGATCGGATCGGCGATACATTCCGCTGGAAAGGCGAGAACGTCGCGACCTCCGAGGTGAACGAGGTGATGCGCGATTTCACCGGCGTGGTCGACGCCACCACCTACGGCGTCAGCATCCCCGGCGCCGATGGCCGCGCCGGCATGAGCGCGATCGTGGTCAACGAGGGCTTTGACATTGCGGCACTGCCCGCACATCTGTCGCAGCGCCTGCCGGCCTATGCACGCCCGGTCTTCATCCGCATCTGCCGCGAGATCGATGCGACCGAGACGTTCAAGCAGAAGAAGGGCGATCTGTTGCGGGAAGGCTTCGATCCCGCCGCGATCCCCGACCCGCTATTCATGGCCGACTCGAAATCCGGAGCCTATGTCCCGCTGGATGCCGAGGCTTATGCGGCAATCCTGGGCGGCTCGATCAGGCTGTGACCCGCCAAAATCGGCAGATAGGTCCAATTTTATCTGAATTGTCCAAGAAGCCATTTACTTCTCTCGGGTAAACAGGCGGCCATGGGGAGGCGGCCAACAAGAGCCGCCGCAACACCAACGATAACAAAGCGAGCCAGCCATGTCGGTAAGGTCAAAGGTCATCGAGGCGATCCGGCAGATCGCCAAGGAGCAAAACGTCGCGCTTCCGGAGCTGTCGGACGATCTGTCTCTGCACGAGACGGGCTTCGACTCGCTCGCCTTCGCCATCCTGGTGGCGCGTCTCGAGGACGACACCGGCGTCGACCCCTTCACCATTTCCGAGGACGCAGCATTCCCCGCCACCGTGGGCGATTTCGTGCGGGCCTACGAAAATGTCCCCGCGTGAGATCTTTGCACTCCGCGACTATCTCAGCGCGGAGTTGAAAGGCCGCACGATCTCCGACGCGCATGATGTCGTGTCGCTGACCGATATCCTGTCGCAGACGGTCCTGGGCGGCCGCCTGCGCGAATTGTCGGGCCGCTCCGTGCTGCTCAAACTGGCCGACCAGCTCCGGTCGGGCCTTGCCATGATCGAGCTCGACGGCATCGCGAGCCGCATGCTGCTGTGCCCACCCGATCTCAACCCGGCACATCTCGACGCGCTGATCGCGGATGCCGGGATCGATGCCGTCGTCACCGACGAACCCGGTCGCTGGGCCGATTCCGTCGTGTCGCTGGTCGTGACGGCACAATTGCCGCTCGAGGCGGCCGCGCCGGCCAAGACCGAGCGCGCCACGGAATGGCTGATGCTGACCTCGGGCACCTCAGGCGTGCCGAAAATCGTCGGTCACACGCTGGAAGCGCTGACCGGCGCCATCGTCGCCGAGGGCCCCGCGCGCGGACCTGCGCCGGTGTGGGCGACGTTCTACGACATCCGCCGCTACGGCGGCCTGCAGATATTCCTCCGCGCCGTCCTGTCCGGCGGCTCGATGGTGCTGTCGGACCCGCATGAGGCGCTCGGCGACCACGTCGCGCGGCTGAAGGCGCGTGGCATCTCGCACATCTCCGGCACGCCGTCGCACTGGCGCAAGCTCCTGATGAGCGGCTCGGCCACGCAATTCGCCCCGGCTTACGTCCGCCTGTCCGGTGAAATCGCGGACCAGGCGGTGCTCGACGGATTGAAGGCAGCATTCCCCAATTCCTCCGTCGGTCACGCCTATGCCTCGACCGAGGCCGGCGTCGGCTTCGCCGTGAATGACGGGCTGGAAGGCTTTCCGGCCGACTATCTCGGCAATCGCAACGGCGTCGAGATGAAGGTGGTCGACGGTTCGCTGCGGATCCGTTCGACGCGCACCGCGCACGCCTATGTCGGGCGCAGCGTCGCGGCGCTCACCGATGACGACGGCTTCGTCGACAGCGGCGACATCGTCGAGCTGCGCGGCGACCGCTACTATTTCGTCGGCCGCCGTGGCGGCATCATCAATATCGGCGGGTTGAAGGTCCACCCCGAGGAGATCGAGGCGGTAATCAATCGTCATCCCGACGTGCGGATGTCGCGGGCGAAATCGCGCAAGAGCCCGATCACCGGCGGCATCGTCGTCGCCGACGTGGTCCTGGCCGACGGCACCGATCAGGCGCGCGTGAAAGAGATCCGCGACCAGATCCTGGCTCAGTGCCGTGCGCAGCTCGCCTCGCACAAGGTGCCGGCGGTGATCCGCTTCGTCGAGGCGCTCGATGTCACCCCGGCCGGCAAGCTGGCGCGCACCGATGCATAACGTTCTCGTCACCGGCGGCAGCCGCGGCATTGGTCTGGCGATCGGCAGGCGCCTGGCCGGTGCCGGCTACAACGTGATCGCAGTGGCACGGCGCCAGAGCGAGGAGCTCGAGGGCGCAATCGCAAAATCCGAGGGGCGCCTGCATTTCCGCGCCTGCGACCTTGCCGTGATCGACGCGATCCCGGCCTTCGCAAAGCTCGTGCGCGACGAGTTCGGCCCGGTCTACGGCCTCGTCAACAATGCCGGCCTCGGTACCGAAGGCCTGCTCGCCACCATGCACAATTCCGAGATCGAATCGCTGGTCCAGCTCAACGTGCTGTCGCCGATCATCCTCACCAAATACGTGGCGCGGCAGATGATGGCGGACGGCGCCGGCCGCATCATCAACATCTCCTCGATCATTGCGACCACCGGCTATAACGGCCTGTCCGTCTACGGCGCGACCAAGGCGGCTGCCACCGGCTTCACCCGCTCGCTGGCGCGCGAGGTCGGCAAGGTCGGCATCACCGTGAATGCGATCGCACCGGGTTTCATCGATACCGAGCTCACCCACAATCTCTCCGACGAGGGGCGCAAGCGCATCGCCGGACGCAGCGCGCTACGCCGGCTGCCGGAGACAGACGATGTCGCGCGCATGGTGGAATATCTGCTGGGGGACGGCGGCCGCAACGTTACCGGCACCGTGTTCACCATCGATGCGGGCAATACGGCGTGAGCGGAACTCGGCCGGCATGATTGCGTTGATCGGGCGCAATGACATTCAGCCCGGATTGGTCGTAATATGCCCCGCAATCGATCGGGTTACGTCAATCGATCTGCCCTAATCGACGAGGAGCAGTCCATGGCCCTGCCAAACACGGCCGCTTCAATCCGGGGCCGGACGGAGCAAGCCCAGCCGGACGTTGTCCATTGTCCGCCGATGGCGCATCAAAATTCCGGTGATCACGGCTATGAGATGTACCCGCAGCAATTCGTCCGGCTGGTCGGCTGCCATGACGCGTCGCTCGACACCTCGCGCAAGCGTCAGGACGCGAAGCTGCACTAGATAACCGCTGCGCACTTCCGGGTCATGCTTTGGCCGTCACGTCCCGTGCTTCGGCGAGGCCTTCGGCAGGTCAATTCGTTCATGTGAGAATTCGGGCGGCCCTTCGGTGAGGCGGCGGATGCGGCGCTCGCGCTCGTCCTCCGGCAACGCGGGATCGAGCAGCGTTTCGATCTCGTGGACTGCGATCTCCTCGATCCTGATCGCCTCTGACGTGATCGGGTGCTCCGGAGGGAGCGCCGGCGGCGCGATCTTCAGGCCCAACTCGATCAGCTTGCAGATGGCATCCGAGCGGGTCAAGCGGTGGGATTCAGCCCAGGCATCGACGGCTTCCGTCAATCTCTCGGGCATCTTGACCGCGCTGATCGGGTCGACGCCGGTGCGCCGGCGGACCGGAGAGGTGGAGTCCCTGTTGCCGAAGTCGGACACCTCGATCATCCCATGCAAGGCCGTGGAGCTGAACGAGGATAGCCGCACTCCCCGGCGGGTCGTTTGATGCCGATCAATGACCCCCGCGGCATTGCCCGGCGGGCCGGCGTCTTGTTGTTCCGGCCCATTTCAGCCAAATGATCGAAAGGGGCCGGCGGCCGGCGAACCCGGATCGATCCTGCCACGTATTTGTTTGCGCATTCCAACCATCCGGCATCCCCGATGAACTCAGGCGAATCCTTCTATGGCGGCATTCCGGTCTTCCGCGGCTTCACCAGCCTGATGGACCCTGCGCTCTATGCGCCGCTTCCGGACGATTGGAGCATCGGCGTTGCCGATATCGTCGATTCCACCAAGGCGATCGCCGCGCAGCGCTACAAGGCGGTCAATATGGCCGGTGCGGCCGTGATCGCGGCGGTGACGAACGCCTTGGAGGGACGCGAATTCCCCTTCGTGTTCGGCGGCGACGGTGCGAGCTTTGCGGTCGCGCCCGGCGATCTCGATGCGGCGCGCGCCGCGCTCGCCGCGACCGCCACCTGGGTGCGGGAGGATCTCGACCTGGAGGATGCGGGTCGCGCTGGTCCCGGTGAGCGCCATCCGCGCGCACGGCCTCGACGTACGTGTCGCGCGCTTCGGTCCGTCGGCGAACCTGTCCTATGCGATGTTCTCCGGCGGCGGCCTCGCCTTCGCCGACGCGGCGATGAAACGCGGCGAGTTCGCGGTCGCCGAGGCGCCGGCGGGCACGCAGCCAGACCTGTCCGGACTGTCCTGCCGCTTCGAGACGATGCCGGCCTCGCGCGGGCTGATCCTGTCGGTGCTGGTGATGCCGGCGCGCGGCGCCGATCCGCATGCCTTCCGCAAGGTGATCGAGGACGTCATCCATCTCGTCGAGCGCAGCCCGGACGGCGCCCGTCCGGTGCCGCCGCAGGGACCGCCGCTGAAATGGCCGCCGCAGGGGCTGGATTACGAAGCGCGCACCCGGCGCGGCGGCCCGCTGCTTGCGCGCCGAGCCAGCGTGCTGGCCTATACGCTGTTCGCCTATCTGATCATGCGCTTCGACATCAAGGTCGGCGGCTTCGTGCCCAGCCTCTACAAGCGCCAGGTCGTCGAGAACTCGGACTTCAGGAAGTATGACGACGGCCTGCGCATGGTTCTCGACTGCACCCCGCAGCTCGAGGCGCGCGTTGAGCGATCGCCTCGCGGCCGCCGCGCGCGAGGGCATCGTGCGCTACGGCCTGCATCAGCAGGACGCTGCCATGATGACCTGTTTCGCACCCTCGGCGCTGCGGAGCGACCACGTCCACTTCATCGACGGCGCCCGGGGCGGCTATGCCTCGGCAGCGACGGCGCTGAAGGCGATGGCGGCGTAGCCGATTCCCGTGTCCCGGACGCGTTGCGGCCCGCAGTGACGGTGTGCCGAGCGGCTGCAATCGCATTCCTGCGCTTTTGCTGCGCTCATTTGCCCCAGCGCACAAACGCGACCGAGGCCGCCGTCGACAGGCCGAACACGACCATGGCCCCGCCGACCAGCGCGAACAAGGTCCAGGCCGGCGCCTGCGCCGTCATGAGGCCGATGCCGCCGATCGCGACGATCAGAAGTCGCGCGGTGGAGGCGAGCACCGGTCCGCCGACGCGGGCCGCGCCTTGCGACGAGAAGTAGAGCGATACGCCCATGCCGAAGAACACGAAGGCTGGACCCGCCCAGCGGAAATAGCTGTGCGCCGCGGCCGTGACGCCGGGGTCTTGGGTAAAGAGCGCGACCCACAGCGCGGGATCGAGCGCGACGACGAGCCCGATCAGGCCGACCGTGAGGCCGGAGGCCGCCGCCGCGGTCCAGGCGACACGCCGCGCCCGCTTCGGGTGTCCGGCGCCTATCGCCAGGCCGACCATCGGCACCGAGGCGATGCCGAAGGCGAAGGTGATTGGGATCAGCAGGAATTCCAGCCGCGAGCCGATGCCGTAACCGGCCAGCACCTCGGTGCCGAAGGTCGCCAGGATCTTCGTGAAGATCAGGATCGTGAGCACGGTCTGGAGCGGCGACAGGCAGGCCACCGCGCCGACCTTGAGAATGTCCAGGAACATCGCGCGCTCGAAACGGAAGGCGCGGAAGTCGAGCTGCAGCCGGCTGCGCCCGGACCATAGATACCAGAGCAAGAAGACCGCCGCGCAACTGAACGCGAACAACTGGCCGCTCGCGACCCCCGGCATGCCGAATTGCGGCACGCCGAACAGGCCGAGACCCAGCGTGCCGCCGAGCACGACCTGCAGCACGCTCGCCCCGATCAGAATCATCGAGGGCAGGCGCATGTCGCCGGTGCCGCGGATCACCGAGGCCAGCGTGTTGACGAGCCAGATCGCGACCGCGCCGGAGAACAGCACCTGCGAGTAGCCGCTGGCTTCCTCCAGGACGCGGTCGCGGCCGCCGAGCAGGGTGAAGAACCAGCGGCCGAAGCCGAGCATCATCACCGTGAAGAACAGCCCGCCGCAGAGGCCGATGATGGCCGCATGCAGCGCCAGCGTCGCGGCGCGGGCACGATCCCCGGCGCCGAGGGCGCGGCTGATCGCAGACGAGACCCCGCCACCCATCGCGCCCGCGCTCATCATCTGCGTCAGCATCGCGAACGGAAACACCAGTGCGATCGCGGCGAGCGGGATGGTGCCGAGCCGGCCGATATAGGAGGTCTCGGCGATCGCGACCAGCGTGCTGCCGACCATCGCGATCATGTTGGGGACCGCGAGGCGGAGCAGCGTCGGCAGGATCGGCGCCGTCAGCAGGCTCGTAATGTTGGAGGCGACCGGCGGCCGCGGCGGGACGGCGTCTATGGGGGCGTCGATCGTCATGTTCACCGGGCGGACATTTTAAATGATGATCGACATATTATAAGGCCCGGGGCAGGCGGCCCAGCCCTCGCTCACGCAGGGCTCACCAGGGCAGGCCGCATAGGTCGATGGTGCCCAGCGTCGGGGCGCGGACGATGTTGAAGACGTAGGGCGCCATGTGGGTGAAGCGGATCCGCCCCTCCGGTTGTTCGCAATAGACCTCACCCTTGAACGGCAGCCAGCTCCGGGTCTCGTAGAACGAGACATTGTGGGGCTCGCAGAACAGCAGCGCGAAGCGAACGGCCTCGTTGGCGCGCATGGTGTGGACCGCCGCGTCGATCGCCACGGTCGCATAGCCGCGGCCGCGCTGGTCCTCCCGGGTGCAGACCCCGCCGATGCCGCCGATATGGACCTTCTGCCCATTCCAGGTGACGGTGCGGAAGTAGATGCCGACATGGCAGACCAGGCCGTCCTCGGGGGTCTCGATCAGGACGCGCAGATCGGCATTGGCCCATTTGACGTGAGCCCAGGGCTTGTCAGCGACGACATGCGGTCCCCAGACCGCCTGATGCAACGGCTCCGCAATCGGCCACGAGGCGTCGCCGTTCAGAATGTCGATCTCAATGCTCATGGCTTCGTTCTTCGGAGCTCCGCTTCGTGGTGCATTCGTTCTGTCATAAGCGCTTCAAAGGCAATGATATTTTGCGGCAACCCATCATGCCTGCAGGCAATGTGAGCGCTTGCGTCGATTTTATGCAATCCGGCCGTGCTGCGGCATCACGCGCTTTCGCAAATTGGCGGTATTTAACGGCTGCGGAACCTTCTATAAGGGGTGACCGTTAGAACCCGTTCTCCACCCAGTTGCGGACAAGAAGCCATGACCTTTACGCTGCCCCCACTCCCTTACGCCTATGACGCCCTCGGCCAGTACATGTCGAAGGAGACGCTGGAATTCCACCACGACAAGCATCATCAGGCCTACGTCACCAACGGCAACAACGCGCTCAAGGGGACCGAATGGGAAGGCAAATCCCTTGAGGAGATCGTCAAGGGCTCGTTCGGCAAGAACCCCGCGGTGTTCAACAACGCCGGCCAGCACTACAACCACATCCACTTCTGGAGCTGGATGAAGCCCAATGGCGGCGGCACCAAGCTGCCGGGCAAGCTCGAGAAGAAGATCAACGAGGATCTCGGCGGCTTCGAGAAGTTCAAGACCGACTTCCAGGCGGCCGGCGTCGGCCAATTCGGCTCCGGCTGGTGCTGGCTCCAGGTCAAGAACGGCAAGCTCGAGATCTCCAAGACCCCGAACGGCGAGAATCCGCTGGTGCACGGCGCCACCCCGATCCTCGGCTGCGACGTCTGGGAGCACTCCTACTACATCGACTATCGCAACCGCCGCCCCGATTATCTCAAGGCGTTCGTCGAGAACCTCGTGAACTGGGAATACGTGGAGTCCCTGTTCGAGAAGGCCTGAGCTCTCACCTCGTCATTCCGGGGCGATGCGCCAGCATCGAACCCGGAATCTCGAGATTCCGGGTTCGGCTTCGCCGCCCCGGAATGACAAAGAGGCGGTCGCATCAGCGGCCGCCTTTTTGCTGTGCGGAATTGCCCTGCGCAATGCGCGCATGGGTCTGTCATCGTACCGTTTGCATCGTCCGGGCACCGCCCTTAATCAGGACGGGCATCGCCCTCGAGCCAACAAGCCCGTTGTCAGAACTTCCCCCGAAAACCACGGCGCCGGCCGAGGATGCGGAGTCCGAGCCGCGGCCCGGGCGGGTGCGCAAGCCGATCGGCTGGTCGACCATCATCATCGCCGTTCTGGTCGCGGTCAGCGCAGCGCTGGTCTGGCGGCGTGACGGCACCGACGGCGTTCTCGACATCCTGACCCACGATCTCTCGCTGTTCTCAGGCATCCTTCCGCGCGTGCTCGCCGGCTGTCTGCTCGGCGCCTTCATCTCCGAGATCCTGCCGCACGAAAAAGTCTCGCGCTCGCTCGGGCCGAAATCCGGCCTGATGGGGCTTCTGATCGGCACCGCCTTCGGCGCGATCCTGCCGGGCGGGCCCTTCACCGCCTATCCCGTGGCGAGCGCGTTGCTCGCGGTCGGAGCCGATTTCGGCGCCACCATCGCCATGGTCGTGAGCTGGACCTTGATCGGCTACGGCCGGGCCGTGGCCTGGGAAATCCCGATCATGGGCACCGACTTCACATTGTGGCGGATCGTGATCTCGCTGCCGTTGCCGGTGCTCGCCGGTGCGCTCGGGCGCTTCGTCTATGTCCGGCTCTATCCGAAGCGCGCCGGCGACGAGGACGCGGCATGAGCGCCGCGCTCCTGATCGACATCCTGCTGTGGGGCTCGGTGCTCGGCGTCGGGCTGATCGCCTTTCGCCGCGGCCCCTCGGTGTTCAAAGCCTCGCTGCGCGAAGGCTCGATGGACTTCATCAACATCGTGCCGCGGATCGCGCTAGGGGTGATCGGCTCCGGCTACATCGCAGCGATCATCCCGCAGGAGGTGATCACCGGCTGGCTCGGGCCGGACAGCGGCTGGCTCGGCGTTGCGACCGCCGTCCTCGCCGGCGCGGCGACGCCGGGCGGCCCCGTGGTCGGCTTCTCCATCGGCACCGTGGCGCTGAAGTCGGGCGGCGGGATGCCGCAGGTGGTGGCCTATGTCGTCGCCTGGGCGTTGTTTGCGTTCCAGCGGGTGATCTTGTGGGAAATCCCGTTCATGCCGGCCCGGTTCGTCTGGTTCCGCTGTGCCGTCTCGGTGCCATTCCCGTTCGTGGCCGCCGCCATCGCGATGGTGATCGGCAAGCCGTGAGCTGGAGCCTCCATCCACCGTCATTCCGGGGCGGCTCGAACCCGGAATCTCGAGATCCGGGTTCGATGCTTCGCATCGCCCCGGCATGACACCTCGGTCGTGGACAGGAGTAATGTTATAATATAACATCCTGCCATGGTTCCCGCCGCGTCCCACGCCCGTCATCATGCCCATGCTCACGGCCATTCCCATGGCGACGGGCATTCGCATGGGCACGATCACACCCACACCCACACCCACGATGCCGCCTCGCCGCATCCTGCCCAGGCGGCGCCCTGGTCGATCCTGCGCATGACCATGGCCGCGCGCCTTGTGGCGGCGCTCGCCGTCTGCGCCGTGCTCTGGGGCGTGGTTCTGCTGGCGATGAGGTGACGATGGCCGCGCTGCACTTTCACAACGTCACGCTCGGCTATGACCGGCATCCCGCCGTCCACCATCTGAGCGGCGAGGTCGCGCGAGGTGCGCTGGTCGCCGTGATCGGACCGAATGGTGCGGGCAAGTCGACCCTGCTGCGCGGCATCGTCGGCATCCTCAAGCCGCTCGACGGCAGCATCCATCTCGGTGGGCTCGACAGCAGGGACATCGCCTATCTGCCGCAGAGCGCGGAGATCGATCGCAGCTTCCCGATCTCGGTGTTCGACTTCGTCGGCACCGGATTGTGGCGCGATGCCGGCCTGTTCGGCGGCATCGGCAAGGCCGCGCGCGGAAAGATTCTTCGCGCGATCGCGTCCGTCGGCCTCAACGGCTTCGAGAATCGCCCGATCGGCACGCTCTCCGGCGGCCAGATGCAGCGCGTGCTGTTTGCGCGCGTGCTGCTCCAGGACGCCAGCCTGATCGTGCTGGACGAGCCCTTCAACGCCATCGATGCCAAGACCACCGCCGACCTGCTCGCGCTGGTCAAGCAATGGCACGACGAGGGCCGCACCGTGCTCGCCGCGCTGCACGACATGGAGATGGTGCGCAACCATTTCAGCGAGACGCTGGTGCTGGCGCGTGGCCCGGTGGCGTGGGGACCGACGGCCGAGGTGTTGACGCCGGAAAATCTGCTGGTCGCGATGCGGATGTGCGAGGCCTTCGACGACAGCGCCGCGGCCTGCGCCGCCGATGATATCGGCTCGCGGGCGGCCTGATATCCGATGCTCTATGACGCGCTGATTGGCCCGTTCACCGAATTCGAGTTCATGCGGCGCGCGCTCGCCGCCGTGATCGCGCTGGCGCTGGCCGGCGCGCCGATCGGCGTGTTCCTGATGCTGCGGCGGATGAGCCTCGTTGGTGACGCCATGGCCCATGCGATCCTGCCGGGCGCCGCGGTCGGCTTCCTGCTCTCCGGTCTCAATCTGTTCGCGATGACGGCCGGCGGCCTGATCGCAGGCTTTGCGGTCGCGATCCTCGCCGGCGTGGTTGCGCGCTCGACCGGGCTGAAGGAGGACGCCTCGCTCGCCACCTTCTATCTGGCCTCGCTGGCGCTCGGCGTCACCATCGTCTCGATCAAGGGCACCAATATCGACCTGCTGCACGTGCTGTTCGGCAACATCCTCGCCATGGACGACCAGACATTGCTGGTGGTTGCATTCAACGCCACGGTGACGCTGCTGGTGCTCGCCGTGATCTACCGCCCGCTGGTGATCGAGAGCGTCGATCCCTTGTTCCTGCGCACGGTGAGTCGCGCCGGGGGCCCTGCGCATCTCGCCTTCCTCGCCCTGGTCGTGATCAATCTCGTCAATGGATTTCAGGCGCTCGGCACGCTGCTTGCGGTCGGCCTGATGATTCTGCCGGCCGGCATCGCGCGGTTCTGGTCGCGCGACCTCACCGTGATGATCTGCATCGCCGTGGTCGCTGCCGCGCTCTCCGGCTATGCGGGCCTCGTGCTGTCGTTCCAGACCCGGGTGCCCTCGGGCCCCGCGATCATTCTCGTGGCGACGGTGCTCTACATCGTCTCCGTCCTGTTCGGCCGCGTCGGCGGCATCGTCCGGCAACTGTTTCCCGGCCGGCATCTGGAAGCATGACGATGCGGTTCATCCTGTTCTGTGCGCTGTTGCTGATCGCCTCGCCACTTCAGGCCGCGGAGCGGCTGAACGTCGTCGCGAGCTTCTCGATCCTCGCCGATTTCGTCCGCAACGTCGGCGGTGACAGGATCAATTTGACCACGCTGGTCGGCGCCGACAGCGACGTCCACGTCTACACGCCGCCGCCCGCCGATGCGAAGCGCGTCGCGGAGGCGAAGCTCGTCATCGTCAACGGGCTTGGGCTGGAGGGCTGGCTGCCGCGTCTCGTGCAGTCGTCCGGCAGCAAGGCGCAGGTCGTCACCGCCAGCGCCGGGATCGCCCCCTCAAGCTGGGCTCGGCGGCCGATCCGCACGCCTGGCAGTCGGTGCCCAACGCCAAGGTTTACGTGACTGATATCGCCGACGCCCTGGCCGCCGCCGACCCCGACGAGGCCGACTTCTTTCGCGCCCAGGCCAAGGCCTATCTGGAAAAGCTCGAAACGCTGGACCGCGAGGTCCGCGAGGCCGTGGCCAAAATCCCGACCGCGCGGCGCAAGGTGATCTCCACCCACGATGCCTTCGGCTATTTTGCCGCCGAGTACGGTATCCGGTTCGTCGCCCCCTTGGGGGTCTCCACCGAAACCGAGCCCAGCGCCCGGGACATCGCGAACATCATCGGTCAGATCAAGGCGCAGAAAATCCCGGCCGTTTTTCTGGAGAATATCAGCGATGACCGGCTGATCCGGCGGATCGCCGCAGAGACCGGGGCAAAGGTCGGCGGGACCCTGATTTCAGACGGTTTGACCGGCGAAAAGGGGCCTGCACCCACTTACATTGACATGGTCAGGCACAATATAAAGGCCCTGACCAGCGCGCTTGACCATTAGGGCAGGGGCCACCCCGCCTCGCGTCGCGCGGAAATCGCCCGAAGCCGGAGTTGTTATGTCTGAAGCGACCTCCCAGAAAATTCCCGTGACCGTCCTGACCGGCTATCTCGGTGCCGGCAAGACCACGCTGCTGAACCGCATCCTGTCGGAAAACCACGGCAAGAAATACGCCGTCATCGTCAACGAATTCGGCGAGATCGGCATCGACAACGACCTCATCATCGGCGCCGATGAGGAAGTGTTCGAGATGAACAACGGCTGCATCTGCTGCACGGTGCGCGGCGACCTCGTTCGCATCATGGACGGCCTG
Source organism: Bradyrhizobium dasycarpum (assembly GCF_042019905.1). Taxonomy (NCBI): domain Bacteria; kingdom Pseudomonadati; phylum Pseudomonadota; class Alphaproteobacteria; order Hyphomicrobiales; family Nitrobacteraceae; genus Bradyrhizobium; species Bradyrhizobium dasycarpum. The sequence goes on along the minus strand of NZ_CP169574.1, from coordinate 3,954,978 downwards.
ATGAAGCGCAAGGGCAAGTTCGACGCCATCATCGTCGAGACCACCGGCCTTGCCGATCCCGCGCCCGTCGCCCAGACCTTCTTCGTCGACGAGGACGTGCAGAAGAACGCGCGTCTCGATGCGGTGGTGACGGTGGCCGATGCCAAATGGCTGTCCGACCGGCTCAAGGACGCGCCCGAGGCCAAGAACCAGATCGCCTTCGCCGACGTCATCGTTCTGAACAAGACCGATCTCGTCAGCAAGGGCGAGCTTGCCGAGGTCGAGGCCCGCATCCGCGCCATCAACCCCTATGCGAAGCTGCATCGCACCGAGCGCTGCTCGGTGGCCTTGGCCGACGTGCTCGACCGCGGCGCGTTCGATCTCGACCGCATCCTCGACATCGAGCCGGATTTCCTGGCGGCGGACGATCATGACCACGACCATGATCATCACCACCATCATGGCCACGATCATCATCATGATCACGGCCACGGCCTGAAGCACTATCACGACGAGGACATGCAGTCGTTGTCGCTCAAGACCGACAAGCCGCTCGATCCCAATATGTTCATGCCCTGGCTGCAGAACCTGGTCCAGGTCGAGGGCGGCAAGATCCTGCGCTCCAAGGGCATCCTCGCCTTCCACGACGACGACGACCGCTACGTCTTCCAGGGCGTCCACATGATGCTGGAGGGTAACCACCAGCGGAAGTGGAAGGAAGGCGAGCCGCGCGAGAGCCGCCTCGTCTTCATCGGACGCGAATTGCCGGAAGAGGCCATTCGCAAGGGTTTCGAGAGCTGCATCGTCTCGTGATGAAAGAGTTCACGCCGCCTTCCGATTCCGCCTCGATCGTCTCCGTCACCGACCGCGTCAAGCCCGTTGCGCTCGGCATGGCCGTGACCTCGGCGTATTTCCTCGGGGATCGTGCCGCCTTCGTCGGCGGCGAGGAGAACGTCGCCTTGGTCGACGCCAAGGGTGAGGTCGCCAAGCTCGCCGTGCACAGCGGCGGCATTCTCTCCACCGCCTTCGACGGCAAGCGCCTCGTCATGGGCGGCGACGACGGCAAGGTCGTCTCGCTCGACGCCAGGGGCGAGGTGACGCTGCTCGCCACCGACCCGAAGCGGCGTTGGATCGACGCCGTGGCGCTGCACGCCGACGGCGCCTTCGCCTGGTCCGCCGGCAAGACGGCCACCGTCAAGAGCGGCAAGAGCGAGGAGAAGTCGCTCGACGTGCCCTCGACCGTCGGCGGGCTCGCGTTCGCGCCGAAGGGGCTGCGGCTCGCGATCGCGCATTACAACGGCGTGACGCTGTGGTTTCCCAACATGGAAGGATCGGCCGAATTCCTGCCCTGGGCCGGCTCGCATCACGCCGTCACCTTCAGCCCCGACAACAAGTTTCTGGTGACCGCGATGCACGAGCCGGCGCTGCACGGCTGGCGGCTCGCCGACAACAGGCACATGCGCATGTCCGGTTATCCCGGCCGCGTCCGCTCGATGTCCTGGAGCGCGGGCGGCAAGGGGCTCGCGACCTCGGGCGCCGACACCGTCATCATCTGGCCGTTCGGCAGCAAGGACGGTCCGATGGGCAAGGAGCCCGCGATGCTGGCACCGCTGCAGGCGCGCGTCTCGGTCGTCGCCTGCCATCCCAAGAACGACATCCTCGCCGCCGGCTATAGCGACGGCACCGTGCTGATGGTGCGTCTCGAGGACGGCGCCGAAATCCTGGTCCGCCGCAACGGCACGCCGCCGGTCGCCGCGATCGCCTGGAACGCCAAGGGCACGCTGCTGGCGTTCGCCGATGAAAATGGGGACGGCGGCCTGCTGGAGCTTTAATCTGTCATCCTCCAGGTCGTAGGGTGGGCAAAGGCGCGCTTGCGCCGTGCCCACGATCTGTTTGCGTTGAACGGGAGCCGTGGGCACGCTTCGCTTTGCCCACCCTACGGCAGCTTACATTCATGCGATTTCTCACGACCTTCCAGTGGGGTGACTTTGCCGACACGCTGGTCAGCCTGATCACCGCCTTCGTGCTGGGCACGCTGATCGGCGCCGAGCGGCAATACCGCCAGCGCACCGCGGGCCTGCGCACCAATGTGCTGGTCGCGGTCGGGGCTGCCGCCTTCGTCGATCTCGCCATGCAGCTCGACAATGCAGAGGGCGCGGTGCGGGTGATCGCCTATGTCGTCTCGGGCATCGGCTTCCTGGGCGCCGGCGTCATCATGAAGCAGGGCATGGACGTGCGCGGGCTCAACACCGCGGCGACGCTGTGGGCCTCGGCCGCGGTCGGGTCCTGCGCCGGTGCCGACATGATCGCGCAGGCGGGCGCGCTGACGGTCTTCGTCATCGCCGGCAACACCATGCTGCGTCCGCTGGTCAACGCCATCAACCGCATCCCGCTGAACGAGAAAGCACTGGAGGCGAGCTATTATTTCAAGCTCGCGGTCGCGGCCGATGCCTTGCCTGATATGCGCGACCGCCTCGTCGAAAAGCTCGAGGGTGCGAAATATCCCGTGGCGGGTCTCGAGGTCGTCGAGATCGGCGAGGACATGCTGGAGATTGTCGCCAAGTTGGTCGCGAGCGCGATCGACCCGAACGAGCTGAACGCCGTGGCGACCGATCTGCAGCATCTGCCCGGCGTGCGCCATGCCACCTGGGAAGCCAGCACGACCGAGTAAGCGCGGCGTTTTGGCGCGCAGACGGGCCGTTCCAGTCTTGCCGGGGATGGAACCCCGGTCGGGTGATTTCGTTGATCCCGTGGATAAAGGCGGTGATCGATATGCCCGGCCAACATGACAAGCGCAGCCTGAAGCTCGACCTGACAATCGCGGCCTCGCTGTTCGCGGCGGGAGTCGTGGTGGCGGTGATGTCGCTCGCCCAAATCCGCGCCGAGAGCCGTGTGCAAATGGCGCAGGCGACGCAACCGCTTCAGGGAACTCCGTCCGACGAGCAGAGCAAGGTGCCAGCGGAAGCCAAGCCCGGCGGCGACCGGCCGACCACGCCGGCGCCCGAGCCCGCGCGGCCGGATCCCCAGACGCAAGGCGCGGCGGGCGCGGCCAAGCCAGCATTGCCGCCGGCACCGGCCGAGAAGATCGCGCCGCCGATGGAGAAGAAGTAAGTCTCTTCGTCATTCCGGGGCGCGCGAAGCGCGAGCCCGGAATCCATTTCTCTACGGACTCTGCCGCCCGATCGATTCTCAGGTGCGCAATTGCGCACCATAGCTCGACGCTATGCGTCGCCCCGGAATGACCGGTGGGAGCCCCTCACCGCACCAGGACGTTCTTGAACTGCCAGGGATCGCTGGTGTCGATGTCTTCCGGGAACAGTCCCGGGCGGTCCGTCAGGGGCGTCCAGTCGGTGTAAAAACCCTTCACCGGGCCGAGATAGGGCAGCTGGATCTCCAGGAGACGGTCGAAATCCATCTCGTCGGCCTCGACGATGCCCTCGTTCGATTCTCCAGCGCCCACACCATGCCGCCGAGCACGGCGGAGGTCACTTGCAGGGCGGTGGCGTTCTGGTAGGGCGCGAGTTCGCGGGTCTCCTCGATGGAAAGCTGCGAGCCGTACCAATAGGCATTCTTGTCGTGGCCGAACAGCAGCACGCCGAGCTCGTCGATGCCGTCGACGATCTCGTCCTCTTCGAGGATGTGGTGCTTCTCCTGCATCTTGCCGGCGCGGCCGAACAGCTCATGCAGCGACAGCACGGCGTCGTCGGCCGGATGATAGGCGTAGTGGCAGGTCGGCCGGTAGATCGCCGTGCCTGATGCGTCACGCACCGTGAAGTAATCGGCGATCGAGATCGACTCGTTGTGGGTGACCAGGAAGCCGTATTGCGCGCCGCGGGTCGGGCACCAGGTGCGCACGCGCGTATTGGCGCCCGGCTGCATCAGGTAGATGGCGGCGCCGCAGCCGGCTTCGTGGCTATGCGCATTCTCGGGCATCCATGTCTCATGGGTCCCCCAGCCGAGCTCCGACGGCTGCATGCCCTCCGAGAGGAAGCCTTCCACCGACCAGGTGTTGACGAAGACGTCGGGCTCCTTCGGCTTCTTGGAGCGCTGGGTGTCGCGCTCGGCGATGTGGATGCCCTTGATGCCGGCCTGCCGCATCAGATCCGCCCATTCGGCCTTGGTCTTCGGCTTGGGGGCATTGAGCTTCAGATCCGCGGCGACATTGAGCAGCGCCTGCTTGACGAAGAAGGAGACCATGCCGGGATTGGCGCCGCAGCAGGAGACGGCCGTGGTCGAGCCCGGCAGGCGGGCGCGCTTGGCGGCCAGCGTCACTTCGCGCAGCGCGTAGTTGGAACGGGCCTCCGGCCCCTTCGACGAATCGAAGTAGAAGCCGAGCCATGGCTCGTTGACGGTATCGATGTAGAGCGCGCCGAGCTCGTTGCAGAGCTCCATGATGTCGGTCGAGCCGGTGTCGACCGACAGATTGACGCAAAAGCCCTGGCCGCCCCCTTCGGTGAGCAGCGGAGACAGCAATTCGCGATAATTCTCCTTGGTCACGGCTTTCTGGATGAAGCGGACATTGTGCTTCTCGCAAAGCGCCTTGCGGCCCTCGTCCTTGGGATCGATCACGGTGACGCGCGACTTGTCGTAATCGAGATGCCGCTCGATCAGCGGCAGCGTGCCTTTGCCGATGGAGCCGAAGCCGACCATGACGATGGGACCGGTGATCTTCGCGTAGATCTGCGAGGGAGGGCTCATGGGACGGTTTCTCCGGAACGTGCTGGCAGGCAAAGGGTGGGTGGATCAGGCGCTGCGGCGCTTGTCGACGCTGCGGCGCTTGGCGGTGACTTCGATCTCGACCTTCATCTCGGGCTTGGCGAGGGCGCTGACGACCAGCAAGGTCGCGGCCGGCCTGATGTCGCCGAGAACCGCGCCGCAGACGGCGAAGTGGTCGTCGATGTAGCTGGGGTCGGTGACGTAATAGGTCGCACGGACGATATCGGCCATCTCGAAACCGCCCTCCGTCAGGGCGGCCTCGATGGTCTTGAAGCAGTTGCGTGACTGGCTCGTGACGTCGGCCGGCATCGTCATCGTGCTGTAGTCATAGCCGGTGGTTCCCGCGACGAAGGCGAAATCGCCGTCGATCACGGCGCGGCTGTAGCCGACGGTCTTCTCGAGCGGCGAGCCGGTGGAGATCAGGCGACGGGGCATGGTTTGGGGCCTCGACTGAAGGATGTTTGGCGGGGTTAAAGGGCGTTTCTGGCGCCTGCGCAACCCCAAAGGAACGGGCGTGATGCAGGCGCGGCCGGGCGTTGCCGCTCAGCGCGGCTTGGGTCGTCGCGATGGAAGCGATCCCTCAGGCCGCGCGCGCCACAGGTGCGCGAACCGACCTCCGTTTGGGCAGGGCCGCGCCGGTCGGGACGATCATCCCCCCGGCGCCATCCAGCGCACCGTCGGCGAACTCGATCGCCAGCAGGCGGTCCCGTTCGAACGGGCCGGGTAGCGCAAGCTCAGCCGTCTTTTCCGCCGAGAAGCCGAAGCGGGCGTAATAGGGGGCGTCGCCGAGCAGGATCACGGCGCCATGCCCGCGCGCCCGGGCGGCGGCCAGCGCTTGATGCATCAGCGCGGCGCCGATCCCGAGCTCGCGGCAGGCAGGATCGACCGCGAGCGGTCCGAGGACCAGTGCGGGCCTGCCTCCGGCGCTGACGTGCCACAGCCGCACGGTTCCCACGAGCCTGCCCTCGCGCACAGCCGACAAGGCGAGGCCTGCGGCAGGCGCGCGTCCGTGGCGCAGGCGCTGGCAGGTGCGGCCATGGCGGTCCTCGCCAAAGCAGGCATCCAGCAGCGCCTCACGGGCGGCGACGTCGACGGCACGCTCGCTGCGGATCGCAAACGGAGCGGCTTTCGAGGTGAGGGCGATCTGTGGCTTCCGAAAAGCAGTCATGGCGCGTCAGTCCTCGCTTGAACGGACGTGCGAGCAGCACGCCGGTCCAAGACGTCGTCAGAATCGAGATGTCAGGGAGGGAGCCGGCAAGCCGGCTCCCGGGTTCGTCAGGCCTCTAGAACAGAGAGGCGGATCAGATGTGGTACGTCTTCAGCGGCGGGATGCCGTTGAAGGCCACCGACGAGTAGGTCGACGTATAGGCCCCGGTGCCCTCGATCAGAACCTTGTCGCCGATCTCGAGCGTGACCGGGAGCGGATACGGGTTCTTCTCGTACAGCACGTCGGCGCTGTCGCAGGTCGGGCCCGCGAGCACGCACGGCGTCATGTCCGCGCCGTCGTGACGGGTGCGGATGGCGTAACGGATCGACTCGTCCATGGTCTCGGCGAGACCGCCGAACTTGCCGATGTCCAGGTACACCCAGCGCACCTCGTCCTCGTCGCTCTTCTTCGAGATGAGCACGACCTCGGACTCGATGATGCCGGCATTGCCCACCATGCCGCGGCCCGGCTCGATGATGGTCTCCGGGATCTGGTTGCCGAAGTGCTTGCGCAGCGCGCGGAAGATCGAGCGGCCGTAGGTGACCACCGGCGGCACGTCCTTCAGGTACTTGGTCGGGAAACCGCCGCCCATGTTGACCATGGTCAGGTTGATGCCGCGCTCGGCGCAGTCGCGGAACACCTGCGAGGCCATCGCCAGCGCGCGGTCCCACGCCTTCACCTTGCGTTGCTGCGAGCCGACATGGAACGAGATGCCGCACGGCTCCAGCCCCAGGCGCTTGGCGAGGTCGAGCACCTCGACCGCCATCTCCGGGTCGCAGCCGAACTTGCGCGACAGCGGCCATTCGGCGCCGGCGCAGTCATAGAGGATGCGGCAGAACACCTTCGCGCCGGGGGCGGCACGGGCGACCTTCTCGACCTCGGCGGCGCAATCGACCGCGAACAGCCGGATGCCGAGCGCGAAGGCACGCGCGATGTCGCGCTCCTTCTTGATCGTGTTGCCGAAGGAGATGCGGTCGGGCGTCGCACCCGCAGCCAGCGCCATCTCGATCTCGGCGACCGTCGCGGTGTCGAAGCAGGAGCCCATGGAGGCAAGCAGCGACAGCACTTCCGGCGCCGGGTTCGCCTTGACGGCATAGAACACGCGGCTGTCGGGCAGCGCCTTGGCGAAGCTCTGATAATTGTCGCGCACGACCTCGAGGTCGACCACGAGGCACGGCTCGGTGTCGAGGCCATCCTTGCGGCGGTTGCGCAGGAATTCCTGGATACGTTCGGTCATGGCACTCTCCCAAACGGCCCAGCGACGGGCCCGTTCAAAACATGACGTCGGATAAGAGTGCTCTGGCCGGATCGCGCGATGGAGGCGCGACGAAGCCAAAAGACTCAAACCAGACTGTGCTGCCGTGGATTGGTTGGGAGTGTTCCCGCCCGCACACCTGGCAATGAAGGACAAGCCTTTTCAGTAGCCCGCGCCGGCGTTGGACTGCCGGTAGAGACCAAAAAGCCCGATCCGTCGTTGCTTTAAGTCGCGTCCCCCGTTGAGAGCGGGGTGCGCCGGTTCGCCTCCGGCTGCCAGTCACGGTTGCAAAGAGCGAAGTCACCTTCGACAAAGGCATCTCTTTGAGAGAGATGCTGGGCACTCCGGGTTTGCTTTGTCGTCCGACCTTCGTGTCTTGCGACCTCGGCCTTCCGACTTCCACACTTCCGAAGAGCCCCTCGGCTTCTTCACCCCTTGGCGGCTGTCCGGCCTCTTGTCCGGATACCTACCGACTGACACACGACCACAGGCACGTGCGAAATTGGGCAAGTCCGCACATAAGTGTTTTGACTCGGCTTCGCAAGAATTTTTTTAGGCTGCGAACAGAATTGCCTAACATCTGCTTGCGCAGTGTTGCGCGAGCGACGCGGAAGATGAACGGGCGTTAAGTTTTCCGTGGCAGCGCGCGTGTCTCTCGCGCGAGACGCGTCAGCGGCGCTTCGTGAAGGGCTCGATGCGCTGAGCCGCGCGGACGAAGGCCGTCATCACGAGCACGCCGAGTGCGAACAGCACGGCCTGCAGGATGTGCGCGCCCTGGTCGCCGAGCCCGAACAGGATCGCGAGCGCCCAGCCGCCGGCGAACGCCGCGCCGAACACTTCGGCGCCGATCAGGATGGCGGCGCTGATGACGGTGATGACGCTGGGCCAGACGATCTGACGGGAAGACGAGGAAGGCGCGTTCATGAGCTTAAGGGGTCCGTGGTCCATCGAGGGCCGCAATCTCCTCGAAAAGGCGGCCGGGAGCAAGGCCAAATGGCCCAAAAAAGCCCCATCGCGTGCTATAGCTGGCCGCAACAATCGAGCCATGAAAACCGGGACTTGCGATGTCAGAACCCCGCCAAATTACGGACTCCGAGACCAATCCGCTGCTGAAGGCCTGGGTGACGCCGTTTGCGACCCCGCCCTTCGACGAGATCAGGCCGGAGCACTTTCTGCCGGCGTTCGAGCAGGCCTTCGCCGACCATTCCGCCGAGATCGCGGCGATCACCAACGATCCGGCCGCACCAGACTTCGCCAACACCATCACGGCGCTGGAGCGCTCGGGCAAGCTGCTGAGCAAGGTCGCGGCGGTGTTCTACGACCTCGTCTCGGCGCATTCCAATCCGACCATCCTGGAGATCGACAAGGAGGTCTCCTTGCGGATGGCGCGGCACTGGAATCCGATCATGATGAATGCCGTGCTGTTTGGTCGCATCGCCCAGCTGCATGAGAACCGCGCCAATCTCGGCCTTTCGCCCGAGCAGCTCCGCCTGCTGGAGCGCACCTACATCCGCTTCCACCGCGCCGGCGCCGGCCTGTCCGAGGAGGCCAAGACGCGAATGGCCGAGATCAACGAGAGGCTCGCCCAGCTCGGCACCGGCTTCAGCCATCATCTGCTCGGCGACGAGCAGGACTGGGTCATGGAGTTGGGCGAGGCCGACCGCCAGGGCCTGCCGGAGAGCTTCGTCGCCGCCGCCAAGGCTGCGGCGGAAGAGCGCGGCATGGACGGCAAGGCCATCGTCACGCTGTCGCGTTCCTCGGTCGAGCAGTTCCTGAAGAGCTCGGCCCGGCGCGACCTGCGCGAGAAGGTCTACAAGGCCTTCATCGTCCGCGGCGACAACGGCAATGCCAACGACAACAACGCAACCATCGTCGAGATCCTGAAGCTGCGCGAGGAGAGCGCGAACCTCCTGGGCTATCCGACCTACGCCGCCTACCGGCTCGAGGATTCCATGGCCAAGACGCCCGACGCGGTGCGGGGCCTGCTGGAGCGGGTCTGGAAGCCGGCGCGCGCCCGGGCGCTTGCCGATCGCGACGAGATGCAGGCGCTGATCACCGCGGAGGGCGGCAATTTCAAGCTCGCGCCCTGGGACTGGCGCTTCTATGCCGAGAAGCTGCGCCTTCAGCGCGCCAATTTCGACGATTCCGCGATCAAGCCGTACCTCGCGCTCGACCACATGATCGAAGCCGCCTTCGACTGCGCCACGCGCCTGTTCGGCGTCACCTTCGAGGAGCGCAACGACGTTCCGGTCTGGCACCCCGACGTCCGGGTCTGGGAGATGAAGGACAGGGACGGCAAGCACAAGGCGCTGTTCTACGGCGACTACTTCGCCCGGCCGTCGAAGCGCTCCGGCGCCTGGATGACCTCGCTGCGGGACCAGCAGAAGCTCGACGGCGAGGTCGCTCCGCTGGTTCTCAACATCTGCAATTTCGCCAAGGGCGCCGATGGCGAGCCCTCGCTGCTGTCGCCCGACGATGCCCGCACCCTGTTCCACGAGTTCGGCCACGGCCTGCACGGCATGCTCTCCAACGTGACCTATCCCTCGCTGTCGGGCACCGCCGTGTTCACCGATTTCGTCGAGCTGCCGTCGCAGCTCTACGAGCACTGGCAGGAGCGGCCCGAGGTGCTGCAGAAGTTCGCCCGCCACTACCAGACCGGCGAGCCGCTGCCGGACGACCTGCTCCAGCGCTTCCTTGCCGCGCGCAAGTTCAACCAGGGCTTTGCCACGGTCGAGTTCGTCTCCTCGGCGCTGATCGACCTCGAATTCCACACCCAGCCGGCCGCCGCCGCGCAGGATGTCCGCGCCTTCGAGCGACGCGAGCTGGAGAAGATCGGCATGCCCGAGGAGATCGCGCTGCGTCACCGCCCCACGCAGTTCGGCCACATCTTCACCGGCGATCATTACGCCGCCGGCTATTACAGCTACATGTGGTCCGAGGTGATGGACGCCGACGCCTTCGGCGCATTCGAGGAGGCCGGGGACATCTTCGATCCTGCCGTGGCAAAACGCCTGCACGACGACATCTACGCCTCGGGCGGATCGCTCGATCCGGAAGCCGCCTATGAGGCCTTCCGTGGCCGCCCGCCCGAACCCGACGCGCTGCTGCGCCGGCGCGGCCTGCTCGACAACGCCAAGGCTGCCTGATGAGAACGACGATGCGCCATCTGTCCGGACTGCTGCTGGCCGCCGGCCTCTCGCTCGCCGCCGGCGCGGCGAGCGCGCATCCGCATGTCTGGATCACCGCTACCAGCGAGCTGCTTTATGCTGCGGACGGCACCATCACCGGCGTCCGCCACGCCTGGACCTTCGACGACATGTTCTCGACCTATGCGGTGCAGGGGCTCGAGAGCAAGACCAAGGGCGCCTATACGCGCGAGGAGCTGGGGCCGTTGGCGCAGACCAATGTGGAGTCGCTGAAGGAATATGCCTACTTCACCTTCGCGCGAGCGGACGGCAAGAAGGAGCGATTTCAGGAGCCGGTCGACTATTTCCTCGACTACAAGGACACGGTCCTGACCCTGCACTTCACGCTGCCGCTGAAGAACCCGGTCAAGCCCAAGCAGCTGGTGCTCGAAGTGTTCGACCGTTCCTTCTTCATCGACTTCAAGATGGCCAAGGACCATCCGGTCAAGCTGGTCGGCGCGCCCGCCGGCTGCCAGATGAAGCTTGACCGGCCGGGCGACGGCACCGCGACCGCGCAGAAGCTCAACGAGCAGACCTTCATGAACGGCGAGAACACCAATTTCGGCGCGATGTTCGCCAACAAGATCACGGTGGATTGCCCTTGAAGCCGCCACTCCCGCCGCTTGCCCGCTGGCTGCTCGCCTGCACCGCCGTCCTGCTGGCGATCAGCGTGGCCGATGCCGCGCTCCACGCCGTCCTCGCGCAGAATCCGTTCGGCGCGCCGCGCCCGGCGCAGGCCGCCGAGCCCGAAGCCAGCGGCATCATCGGCTGGCTGCTGGCCAAACAGTCGGAATTCTATCGGCAGATGTCGTCCACGATCCGTGCCGCGAAATCCGACGGCTCGGCGGTGTGGACGCTGCTCTTCATCTCGTTCGCCTACGGCATCTTCCACGCCGCCGGCCCCGGCCACGGCAAGGCGGTGATCGCGTCCTATCTCGTCGCCAACCGCGAGACCGCACGGCGCGGCATCGCGCTGTCGTTCGCCTCGGCGCTGATGCAGTCGCTGGTGGCGATCCTCATCGTCGGCATCTCGGCCTGGGTGCTGAATGCGACCGCCAAGACCATGTGCAAGGCCGAAGGGGTGATCGAGATCGCGAGCTACGCCCTGATCGCGCTGTTCGGGCTGCGCCTGGTCTGGGTCAAGGGTCGCACCTTCTTCCGGGCGCTGCAGGCGGCCCAGCCGGTGCCGGCGATCGCCGGCGTGCCGCACCATCATGATCATCACCATCATCATGATGCCCACGATCATCACGATCGCGGTCATCATCACCACGATCACGGCCATGCGCACGCCCATGCCCATCATGGTCATGACCATGTTCACGACGAGCATTGCGGCCATTCCCACGGCCCGACGCCGAGCGAGCTCTCCGGCCCCGGCGGCTGGCGGCGTGGTTTTGCCGCGATCCTCACCGTCGGCATCCGTCCCTGCTCCGGTGCCATCCTGGTGCTGGTGTTCGCGCTGGCGCAGGGCCTGTTCTGGGCCGGTATCGCCGCGACCTTCCTGATGGGGCTCGGCACCGCGATCACGGTCGCGGCCATCGCGGTCGTCGCCGTCTCCGCCAAGGACATCGCCGCGCGCCTCAGCGCCGGACGCGACGGCGGCGGCGCGCTGTTCATGCGCGGCATCGAATTCGCGGCCGCCGGCGTCGTGCTGCTGTTCGGCGCGGGCCTGCTGCTCGGCTACATCGCCGCCGAGCGGACGACGTGTTTCTAAGCTGAGCTCTCGTGCCCCGGACGCCGCGCAGCGCGTAGCGATGCGCTGCAGAGCCGGGGCCCATCCCTCCCTACGGCAGGACGCGGCCTTCTGGGCCGGCTCTGCGCAGCAACGCCAAGAGCGTTGCAGCGCGTCCGGGACACGAGAGCTGCACCTTTGCGAACTCGCTCCCATCCGCTATTTAGTTCGCCAAACCAACAAGAACATCTCGGGAGCCTCCATGTCGCGCGATAATTTCTGGTTCTTTCATCCGTTCCGGGTGCGCTATTCCGAGATTGATGGCCAAGGCGTCGTCTTCAACGCCCATTACCTGACCTATTTCGACACGGCCATTACCGAGTATTTCCGCGCGCTCGGTTTCGACCAGTATGCCGACGCTCAGGCGAGCGGCATCGATTTCCACGTCGTCAAATCCGTCATCGAATACAAGGCGCCGGTCCGCTTCGACTGGGAGCTCGACGTCGGCGTGCGGGTGGCGCGGATCGGCAATTCCAGTCTCGTCTTCGAGCTCGCCATCTTCCTGAAGGGCGGCACGGAGGCGCTGGTGACCGGCGAGATCGTCTGGGTCTACACCAGCCAGGAGACCCACCGTCCCGTCACGATCCCGGCATCCATGCGGGCGCTGATCGCGATGCGGGAGCGGCATCTGGCGGCGACAGACCTCACACCGGCAGGAACCGCTTCAGGGCCGGCATGAAGAAGATCCCGAGATTGATCGCAAAGCCGACGGTCCATAGGATCGAGCGCAGCGTCGGCCGGTTGCCGAGATAGGTTAGCACATAGGCAAGGCGGACGATGAGGAAGAGGGCCGCGAGTTCGTCGACGAGGCGTTGCGGCGAATCCCTGTATTCGGCGAGCAGGACCGCGAAGGCGAAGAACGGGAAGGTCTCGATGCCGTTCTGGTGCGCGCCGAGCGCACGCTGCGAGAGGGGGTCCTCGTAGAAGGCGGGGTCGCGCGGCCGGGAATTGTCGAAGCGGCGAAACCTGATCCATTTGACCGCGGCGATCGTAGACAGATAGAGCAGCAGCGCTCCAAAGACGCACCATTCCGCGAGTGTCATCGTCGTTCCTCGGCCTGGGTGCGACCCTAACGAAATCGGCTTCATCTTGACAAGTTCGAACCAAAGCGCGACCCACACAGCCATGACCAGCGTCGTCCCCATCGAGACCGGAAGACCCGCCGCTCAATCCGCCTTGCCGCGCGTCGGCGTGCTCCTGGTCAATCTCGGCACGCCCGACACCGCCGATGCGCCGGGCGTGCGGGTCTATCTGAAGGAGTTCCTCAGCGACGCCCGCGTCATCGAGGACCAGGGCCTGATCTGGAAAGCCGTGCTGAACGGCATCATCCTGCGCAGTCGCCCCCGCACCAAGGCGCTCGACTACCAGAAGATCTGGAACACCGAGAAGAACGAGTCGCCGCTGAAGACCATCACGCGGTCGCAAGCCGACAAGCTGGCGGCCTCGCTGTCCGACTACGCCCACGTCGTGGTGGACTGGGCGATGCGCTACGGCAATCCGTCGATCAAGTCAGGCATCGACGCCCTGATCGCGAAAGGCTGCGAGCGCATCCTGGCGGTGCCCCTTTATCCGCAATACTCCGCCTCGACCTCGGCGACCGTCTGCGACGAAGTGTTCCGCGTGCTCGCCCGCCTGCGCAACCAGCCGACGCTGCGGGTGACGCCGCCCTATTATGAGGACGCGGCCTATATCGAGGCGCTCGCGAGTTCGATCGAGACCCATCTGGCGAGCCTGCCGTTCAAGCCGGAGCTGATCGTGGCATCCTTCCACGGCATGCCGAAATCCTATGTCGAGAAGGGCGATCCCTATCAGCAGCACTGCATCGCCACCACCGAGGCGCTGCGCCGCCGGCTCGGCATGGACGAGACGAAGCTGCTGCTGACCTTCCAGTCGCGCTTCGGCAATGCCGAGTGGCTACAGCCCTATACCGACAAGACTATGGAGCGGCTCGCCAAGGAAGGCGTGCGCCGCATCGCGGTGGTGACGCCGGGCTTTTCCGCCGACTGCCTGGAGACGCTGGAGGAGATCGCGCAGGAGAACGCCGAGATCTTCAAACACAATGGCGGCGAGCAGTTTTCCGCGATTCCCTGCCTCAACGACAGCCAGCCCGGCATGGACGTGATCCGCAGCCTGGTGCTGCGCGAGCTCCAGGGCTGGATATGACAGGCGCCCTGCACCCCAATATTAACCCTTGCCGCTAGGTTTGCTTCCGCATCCTTCAGGAGCCTTCCTCCAAACTACACAATCGCCGCCATTCCCCTCCGTCCGTCTTGTGCAGATTTGCACTGATGCCAACGTTACGCGCGACCGCTGAACCGGTATGGTCGTGTTCCCGACCAATGACAGCGCGGGAAAGGCCTTTTCCTGCCTTGGAGGAAATATGAGCGGTTTCGACATTTTCGCGATTGTTCTCGTCCTGCTCGTCATCGTCACGCTGGTGGCCGGCGTGAAGACGGTGCCGCAGGGCTATGACTGGACCATCGAGCGGTTCGGCAAGTACACGCAGACGCTGAGCCCCGGTCTCAATCTGATCGTGCCCTATTTCGATCGCGTCGGGCGCAAGATCAACATGATGGAGCAGGTGATCGACATTCCCGAGCAGGAGGTGATCACCAAGGACAACGCCACCGTGACGGTGGACGGCGTCGCCTTCTACCAGGTGTTCGACGCCGCGAAAGCCAGCTATGAGGTCTCCAACCTGACCCAGGCCATCACCGTGCTGACCATGACCAATATCCGCTCGGTGATGGGCGCGATGGATCTCGACCAGGTGCTGTCGCATCGCGACGAGATCAACGAGCGCCTGCTGCGCGTTGTCGATGCCGCGGTCTCGCCCTGGGGCCTCAAGGTCAACCGCATCGAGATCAAGGATATCGTGCCGCCCGCCGACCTCGTCGAAGCCATGGGCCGGCAGATGAAGGCCGAGCGCGTCAAGCGCGCCGACATCCTGGCAGCCGAAGGCCAGCGCCAGTCCGAGATCCTGCGCGCCGAGGGCGCCAAGCAGGGCCAGATCCTGCAGGCCGAAGGCCGCAAGGAAGCCGCGTTCCGCGACGCCGAGGCGCGCGAGCGTTCGGCGGAGGCGGAAGCGAAGGCCACGCAGATGGTGAGCGAAGCCATTGCCAAGGGCGACGTCGCCGCGTTGAACTATTTCATCGCCGACAAATATATCGAGGCGTTCGGTCAGTTTGCGGAGGCGCCGAACCAGAAGATCATCATGCTGCCGATCGAGGCCACGAGCATGCTCGGTTCGCTCGCCGGCATCGGCGAGATCGCCAAGGCGACGTTCGGCGAGAGCGCGGCCGCGGGGTCCGCTGCCGCCCGCCGCCCCGGCTCAGTGCCCCCGACCGGCAGCACGCCGCCGGCGGTGCCGCCGCGGCAGGGATAGTCACCGGCGCATGACCCTTCGCCAGGGCTTGCGCCAATGATGGAAGGTCGCGTCATGACCGACATGTTCGTATCGCTCGGCACCTGGAACTGGCTGATCTTCGGCTTCATCCTGATGGCGCTGGAGGTGCTGGCGCCGGGCATATTCCTGCTCTGGCTTGGGCTCGCCGCACTGCTGGTGGGGTTGATCTCGTTCGCCGTGACCACGTCCTGGCAGCTGCAGCTGGTGATGTTCGCTGTGTTCGCCGCTGCCGCCGTGCCGGTGTGGCGCCGCCTGGCCCGGCCGAAGCCGGATGCGAGCACCAGCCCCTTCCTCAACAAGCGCGCCGAGGCCTTGCTCGGGCGTGAGTTCACGCTGGAGAAGCCGATCATCGACGGCAGCGGCACCATGCGCATCGGCGACACGGTGTGGCGCGTGGCAGGCCCCGACACGCCCGCGGGAACGCGGGTGAAGGTGGTGCAGGTGGACGGTGCCAACCTGACGGTCGCCGCGGCGTAGCGTCGCT
Organism: Bradyrhizobium dasycarpum; assembly: GCF_042019905.1. Lineage (NCBI taxonomy): Bacteria > Pseudomonadati > Pseudomonadota > Alphaproteobacteria > Hyphomicrobiales > Nitrobacteraceae > Bradyrhizobium > Bradyrhizobium dasycarpum. The sequence goes on along the minus strand of NZ_CP169574.1, from coordinate 3,939,011 downwards.
TACCCTCACCTGGAGGGCGAGGGTCGATCGCGCGAAGCGCGAGCGGGGTGGGCTGATCTCTCCACACCGGCACTGTTCGATGTCGAGAGACCTTCACCCCACCCCGTCCCACATTTCGCTGCCGCTCCATGTGAGCCGACCCACGGGCGAGCTGCGCTCGTCCCGGACCCCTCCAGGGGAGGTAAGCGAGGCGCTACCTCTTCCACCTCTCCGCAAAGCGGTGCAGCGGCATGACCATCTCGCAGAGGTCCCGTCCCAGCGCCGTCAGCCCATAACCTCCGCCTTCGCCAAGCTCGACGAACCCCGCCTCGCGCAGCTCCGTCAGCCGCGCTTGCAGCACCGTCGGCGAGGCCTCGTCGCAGGCGGTGCGCAATGCGCGGGAGGTGAGGGGCCCGCCGCGCAACTCCCACAATATCCGCAGGCTCCAGCGCCGGCCGAGCAGGTCGAGCAGCGCCATGATCGGCCGTCCGGTGCGCGATCCCCGCACCCGGGGTGTCGTCGTGCCTGCCTGCTTGGCCATCCTGCCCTCTTGCGGTTTGCTACAAATAATGTAGCGTTATGCTACGGTAATTGTAGCAACGAAGGACGGCTGATGTCCCCATCCACGCCGCGCATCGCGCCGCTCACCCCGCCTTATCCCCCGGAGATCCAGGCGCAGTTCGACCGCATCATGCGCGGCGCGCCGCCGCTGCTGCTGTTCCGGGTGATGGCGGGCCACGGCCGCGCCTGGGACAAGTTTCGTGCCGGCGGCCTGCTCGATCCCGGCCCGCTCTCACTGCGCCAGCGCGAGATCGTCATCGACCGCACCTGTGCGCTGAACAAGTGCGAATATGAATGGGGCGTGCATGTCGCCGTCTTCGCCGCGCCGGCGAAGCTCACCGAGGACGAGATCCGCGCGACCGTGCACGGCGATGCGATGTCGGCCTGCTGGTCACCGGCGGAGCAGGCCCTGATCGCAGCCGTCGACGCGCTGCACGTCCGTGCGACGTTCACCGACGGGGAATTCGCCGCGCTCTCCGCCCACTACGACGAGGCGCAGATCCTGGAGATCATGCTGCTGTGCGGCTTCTATCGCACGGTGTCGTACCTGGCGAACGGGCTGCGGCTGCCGCTGGAAGACAAGGCCGCGCGGTTTCCGGCGCCGCTCTGATCGCCGTCATTGCGCCTGCAATGCCGAGAAAGGAGCTGCGGCGGCCATACCTCGCCGTCGTTCCGGGGCGCGCGGAGCGTGAACCCGGAATCTCGAGGTTCCGGGTTCGATGCTTCGCATCGCCCCGGAATGACGGTTCTTGAACTACGCCACGCCCGCCCGCAGCAGGTCGTGCAGATGCACGATGCCGACGACCTTGCCCGCCTCGGTGACGACCAGCGTCGTGATCTTGCGGGTGTTCAGCACCTCGATCATCTCGGTGGCGAGCATCGAGGGCGGCACCGTCTTCGGCTGCCTGGTCATGATGTCGTCGACCGCCATGGTCAGCAGGTCGGGCCGCATGTTGATATGGCGGCGCAGGTCACCGTCGGTGATGATGCCGACGGCCTCTTGCGCATCGTTGACGATGCAGACGCAGCCGAGGCCCTTGGCCGACATCTCGACCACGGCGTCCGACATCTTGGTGCCGAGCGGCTTGACCGGGATTTCCGCGCCCGTGCGCATGTAGTCGCGGACGAATTTCAGCATCGCGCCCAGCTTGCCGCCGGGGTGGAAATGCGCGAACTCCAGCGCGGTGAAGCCGCGGCCTTCGAGCAGCGCGATCGCGAGCGCGTCGCCGATCGCCGCCTGCATCAGCGTCGAGGTGGTCGGCGCCAGATTGTGCGGGCAGGCCTCGCGCGCCTTTGGCAGCTCGATCACGATGTCGGCGGCCTGGCCCAGCGACGACGACGCGTTCGAGGTCACCGCGATCATGGGAATGGCGAAGCGCGCCGAATAGTTGACGAGGTTCTTCATCTCAGGCTGCTCGCCGGACCAGGACAGCGCCATGATGACGTCGTCGGTGGTGATCATGCCGAGATCGCCATGGCCGGCCTCGGCGGCGTGCACGAAGAAGGCGGGCGTCCCGGTCGAGGCCAGCGTCGCGGCGATCTTGCGCCCCATATGGCCTGATTTGCCGAGCCCGGTGACGATGACGCGGCCCTTGGCGTTGCGGATCAGCTCGACCGCCCTGGCAAAGGTCTCGCCCAGCGGGCCGCGTAGGGCGGCTGCGAGCGCGTTGATGCCGCTGCTCTCCGTCTCCAGGGTGCGGAGTGCGGATTCGACGCTGTCGGGGAGAGGGCCGGATGATGCGGTCATCAGCGGTTTCGAACTCGGCATGCTCTGGTCCAGGAAGGAGGGGGCGTTCGCCCGTCGGCGCCTCATTAGCACGCCGGGGCTCCGGAGGCGACGCGCGCGCCTGGGCCCTCAACCGGTCATTAACCATAATTGTTTTAACTCCATTAACGATGGTTCCCGCCAGCCGGTGGGCGCGATCGCGAAAGTATTTGATTTCGTTGGAGTTATTCATCGTGGGGTCGTCTCCTGGCATCGGCCGGAGCAAACGCGCGCAAGTCCTGCGCGCGGCTTTGCCGTGTCTTGTCCCCTGCCTTGCGCTGACGGCCCTCGAAACTGCCCCCGCGGCTGCCCAGAGCCTCACGCCCGATCTGTTCAATCCCAACCGCGGCGGCTTCGCCTCGCCCGAGACGCTGCCGACCCGCCGCACGGCGGGCGTGCCGCAGGCGCCGTCGGATGCGTTGCCGGCGTTGCCCGATCCAAGTGCCGATCCGCGCAAGGCGCGCGAGAGGCCGGCGGCCTCGCGCATCGGCCAGGTCCCGACTTACGGCCTTCCCGCCGCCACCGGCGCGAGCGGCTCCGGCTACGATTCGCTCAACCGCAAGCGACAGCAGCCCAAGCTCTATCCCGGCCAGCCGAAGCCGAAGCGCGCGGCCGGTCCCGGCTCGCCGGTGCCGACCACGGCGCCGCCGCCGCCCACACTCGGCCTGCCGAAGATTGCACCGCCGCCGTCTGCGTCCGCGAACAAGGCGCCGGTGCCGGCGGCGATGGCGGGCACCGTGCCCGGCCAGCCGCTGCGCCGCCGCCTCAAGGCGGATGACGATCCGTTCGGAGCCGTCGGCGACTATGCCGGCAGCTTCCTGATCAAGGGCGGGCTCGAGCTCTCCACCGGCTACGACACCAATCCGACGCGCCTCAACAGGCCGGTCGGATCGCCGGTCTACGTCGTTGCACCGGATCTCCTGGTGATGTCCGACTGGGAGCGCCACGCGCTGGTGGCCGATCTGCGCGGCTCGTTCTCCGGCTACACCAACAACATGCCGGCGACGATCAACGGTTCTGCCTCGCCGTCGCCGGTCGAGGCCAACCGCCCGGATTTCACCGGCCATGTCGACGGCCGGCTCGACGTCGATCGCGACCTCAAGCTGACCTCGCAGCTGCGCCTGCGGCTCGCCACCGACAATCCCGGCAGCCCGAACGTGCAGGCCGGCCTGCAAAGATATCCCGTTTATGCCGCTTACGGCACCACGGTCGGCTTCGACCAGACCTTCAATCGTTTCCAGGTCGCCGCCGGCGCCACCGTCGATCGCACCGCCTACACGGACTCCAAGCTCACCGACGGCTCGACCTTCAGCAACGACGACCGCAACTTCAACCAGTATGGCGGCGTCGGGCGCTTCTCCTACGATCTGAAGCCGGGGCTGAAGCCGTTCGTCGAGATCCAGGGCGACACCCGCGTTCACGACCAGGCCGCCGACCGCAACGGCTACTTCCGCGATTCAAACGGCGGCTACGCCAAGGTCGGCTCGTCCTTCGAGTTCTCGCGCATCCTCACCGGCGAGATCTCGGTCGGCTATTCCGCGCGCAACTACACCGACCCGCGTCTCAGCCAGCTCGCAGGCTTTCTCACCTCGGGCTCGCTGGTCTGGAATGCGAGCGGGCTGACCACGGTGAAGTTCTTCACCGACACGCAGATCGCGGAGACCACGGTCGCCGGCTCCTCCGGCGTCCTGGTGCGGACCTATTCGGCCGAAGTCGATCACGACTTCCGCCGCTGGCTCACTGCAATCGGCAAGTTCACCTACGGCACGCTCGACTACCAGGGCCAGAACCGCAACGACAAGACCTACTCGCTCGAAGGCAATCTGATCTACAAGCTCAACCGCAACATCTGGGTCAAGGGCACGCTACGCCACGACATCCTGGATTCGAGCGTCGCGGGCTCGAGCTCGCAGGGGACGGTGGTGCTGGTCGGGGTGAGGCTGCAGAATTGAGGGGCGGCTGTTTGCGCGTCTCGTGAGACGAGGCCGAAGTCACCGCTTTCTCCGATTGTCATTCCGGGGCGCGCCATTTGGCGCGAACCCGGAATCCATCGAGCGTCGGCGCATGTGGATAGATGGATTCCGGGCTCGCGCTTCGCGCGCCCCGGAATGACCGGGATTACCGCGGCAGATCCGTCTTCCCCATCAGGAACGTGTCGATCGACCGCGCACAGAGCCGGCCCTCGCGGATGGCCCAGACCACCAGCGACTGGCCGCGGCGCATGTCGCCGGCGGAGAACACGTTGGGACGCGAGGTCTGGTAGTCCAGCGTGTTGGCCTTGACGTTGCCGCGCGGGTCGAGCTCGACCGAGAGCAGCTTCAAGAGGCCCTCGTGCACGGGATGCACGAAGCCCATCGCCAGCAGGACCAGCTCGGCCTCGAGCTCGAACTCGGTGCCGGCAATCGGCTTGAACTTCTCGTCGACGTGCACGCAGTGCAGCTTCTTGACCTTGCCGTCCTCGCCGGAAAACTTCTGCGTCAGCACGGCGTATTCGCGCACCGCGCCTTCGGCCTGACTGGAGGAGGTCCGCATCTTCAGCGGCCAGTTCGGCCAGGTCAGGCCCTTGTTCTCGCGCTCGGGCGGAGCGGGCATGATCTCGAGCTGGGTCACGGAAAGCGCGCCCTGGCGCAGCGAGGTGCCGATGCAGTCGGAGCCGGTGTCGCCGCCACCGATGACGACGACGTGCTTGCCGCCGGCCAAAATCTCCTGGACGCCGCCGAGCGGCTCATTCGAGACGCGGCGGTTCTGCTGCGGCAGGAAATCCATGGCGTAGTGGATGCCGGACAGCTCGCGGCCGGGGATCGGCAGGTCGCGCGGGGCTTCCGCGCCGCCGGTCAGCGCCACCGCGTCGTACTCGTTGAGCATCTCGCGCGGATCGACATTGCCGTCCGCGCCGACATGGCTGTTGTAATGGAAGGTGACGCCTTCGGCCTCCATCTGGGTGATCCGGCGGTCGATGACGCCCTTCTCCATCTTGAAGTCGGGGATGCCGTATCGCAGCAGGCCGCCGGCCTTGGCGTACTTCTCGTAGACGTGCACGTCGTGGCCGGCGCGTGCCAGCTGCTGGGCGCAGGCCATGCCGGCCGGCCCTGCGCCGATCACGGCGACCTTCTTGCCGGTCTTGTGCGCGGCGACTTCAGGCTTCCAGCCAGCCATTGTCCCAGGCGCGGTCGACGATGGCGCATTCGATGGTCTTGATGGTGACCGGGTTGTCGTCGATGTTGAGCGTGCAGGAGGCCTCGCACGGCGCCGGGCAGATGCGGCCCGTGAACTCCGGGAAATTGTTGGTCGAGTGCAGATTGCGCGAGGCCTCTTCCCAATTGCCCTGGTAGACGAGGTCGTTCCAGTCGGGGATCTGGTTGTTGACGGGGCAGCCGGGCGTGCCGGGCGCGACCGAGCCGGTGCCGTGGCAATAGGGAATGCCGCAATTCATGCAGCGCGCAGCCTGGTCGCGCACCTCTTTCTCGGAGAGGGGAACGACGAATTCCTTGTAATGCTTCACGCGCTCGGCGACCGGGGTGTACTTGCGGTCGCGCCGTTCGATTTCGAGAAAACCCGTGATCTTGCCCATTAAACCCGAAGTCCCTGCCGCTTAGTTTTCTTTACCGTCGTTCCGGGATGCGCGCGTCGCGCGCAGACCCGGAACCTCGAGGTTATCTTTGCGAGATTCCGGGTTCGCGCTGCGCGCGCCCCGGAATGACGCGAGTTGGAAACTACGCCCCGATCGCGATTTTCGGCTCGGCGTCCGCGTTGGCGGCCATTTCGCGCAGCGCGCGCCGGTACTCGACCGGCATCACCTTGCGGAATTTGGGCAGCCATTCCTTCCAATTGGCGAGGATGTCGGCGGCACGCTTGGAGCCGGTGGCCTTCGCATGGCGCGAGATCAGCACGTGCAGCCGCTCGACGTCGGAGGCGAGCAGGTTCTTGAACACGTCGACCCGGCCGTGCGCCTCGAGGTCGCCGGCATGGTGATAGGTGCCGGCGTTGATCAGCTCCTCGGACAGCACCGGCTCGAGCTCGACCATGCTGAGATTGCACAGCTTGTCGAAGTCGCCGGTCTCGTCGAGCACATAGGCGATGCCGCCGGACATGCCGGCCGCGAAGTTGCGCCCGGTCTTGCCGAGCACGACCACGATGCCGCCGGTCATGTATTCGCAGCAATGATCGCCCGCGCCCTCGACCACGGCGACCGCGCCCGAATTGCGCACGGCAAAGCGCTCGCCGGCGATACCGCGGAAGTAACACTCGCCCTCGATCGCGCCGTACATCACGGTGTTGCCGACGATGATGCTCTCCTCCGGCACGATGCCGGAGTTCCTCGGCGGCTTGACGATGATCTTGCCGCCCGAAAGGCCCTTGCCGACATAGTCGTTACCTTCGCCTTCGAGTTCGAAGGTGACGCCGTGGGCGAGCCAGGCGCCGAAGGCCTGGCCGGCGGTGCCCTTGAGGCTGACATGGATGGTGTCGTGCGGCAGGCCGGCATGGCCGTAGATCTTGGCGACGGCACCGGACAGCATCGCGCCCGCCGAGCGGTTGGTGCTGTTGATGCTGGCCTCGATCTTCACCGGCGCGCCGCGGTCGAGCGCAGGCTGGGCCTGCTCGATCAGCGCGCGGTCGAGCACCGCCTCCAGATGATGGTTCTGGCGCTCGGAGTGATAGATCTTCTGGCCCTTCTCTTCCTTCTGCTTGACGAACAGCTTGGAGAAGTCGAGGCCCTTGGCCTTCCAGTGCGCGACCAGCTTGGTCTGGTCGAGCAGCTGCACCTGGCCGACCATCTCGTTGAAGGTGCGGAAGCCGAGCGAGGCCATGATCTCGCGGACTTCCTCCGCGACGAAGAAGAAGTAGTTGATGACGTGCTCGGGCTGGCCGGTGAAGCGCTTGCGCAGGACGGGATCCTGGGTCGCGACGCCGACCGGGCAGGTGTTGAGATGGCACTTGCGCATCATGATGCAGCCGGCCGCGATCAGGGGCGCGGTGGCGAAGCCGAACTCGTCGGCCCCGAGCAGCGCGCCGATCACGACGTCACGGCCGGTGCGGAAGCCGCCGTCGACCTGGACCACGATGCGGCTGCGCAGCCGCTCGCGCACCAGGGTCTGGTGGGTTTCGGCGAGGCCGATCTCCCACGGCGAGCCGGCATGCTTGATCGAGGTCAGCGGCGAAGCGCCGGTGCCGCCCTCGAAGCCCGCGATGGTGACATGGTCGGCGCGCGCCTTGGCAACGCCCGCGGCGACCGTGCCGACGCCGATCTCGGAGACCAGCTTGACCGAGACGTCGCCCGTCGGGTTGACGTTCTTGAGGTCGTAGATTAGCTGCGCCAGATCCTCGATCGAATAGATGTCGTGGTGCGGCGGCGGCGAGATCAGGCCGACGCCCGGCGTCGAGTGCCGGACCTTGGCGATGGTCGCGTCGACCTTGTGGCCGGGCAGCTGGCCGCCTTCGCCGGGCTTGGCACCCTGCGCCATCTTGATCTGCATCATGTCGGAATTGACGAGATACTCCGTGGTGACGCCGAAGCGGCCCGAGGCCACCTGCTTGATCGCCGAGCGCATGGAATCGCCGTTCGGCATCGGCTTGAAGCGGTCGGCTTCCTCGCCGCCTTCGCCGGTGTTCGACTTGCCGCCGATCCGGTTCATGGCGATCGCGAGCGTGGTGTGCGCCTCGCGCGAGATCGAGCCGAAGCTCATCGCACCCGTGGCGAAGCGCCTGACGATGTCCTTGGCCGGCTCGACCTGGTCGAGCGGGATCGGCTTGCGCTTCTCTTCCTCCGCGCTCTTGATCCGGAACAGGCCGCGCAGCGTCAGCAAACGCTCCGACTGCTCGTTGAGGATCTTGGCGAAGGCGCGGTAGCGCTCCTGCGAATTGCCGCGCGCGGCGTGCTGCAGCAGCGACACCGACTCGGCGGTCCAGGCGTGGTCCTCGCCGCGGCTGCGATAGGCATATTCGCCGCCCACATCGAGCGCGTTCTTGTAGACCTGCGCCTCGCCGAACGCGTCGGCATGACGCCGCACCGCTTCTTCGGCGATCTCGGCAAGGCCGACGCCCTCGACGCGGGTGTGGGTGCCGGCAAAGAACTTGGCGACGAAGTCGGCCTTGAGGCCGACCGCGTCGAAGATCTGAGCGCCGCAATAGGACTGGTAGGTCGAGATGCCCATCTTGGACATCACCTTGAGCAGGCCCTTGCCGATCGACTTGATGTAGCGCTTGACGATTTCATAGTCGTCGAGCGAGCCGGGCAGGCGATCCTTCATCGCGATGATGGTCTCGAACGCGAGGTAAGGATTGATCGCCTCCGCGCCGTAGCCCGCGAGACAGGCGAAGTGGTGCACTTCGCGCGGCTCGCCGGATTCGACGACGAGGCCGACCGAGGTGCGCAAACCGGTGCGGATCAGGTGATGATGCACCGAGGCACAGGCCAGCAGCGACGGGATCGGCACCCGGTCGGTGCCGACCATGCGGTCGGACAGGATGATGATGTTGACGCCCTCGCGCACCGCGCTCTCGGCGCGCGCGCAGAGCTCGTCCAGCACCTGGTCCATGCCGGCCGCGCCGAGACCGGCGTGGAAAGTCGTGTCCAGCGTGCGCGACTTGAAGTGGGTGTCGGCCACGTCGGAGATCGAGCGGATCTTCTCCAGGTCCGCGTCGGTCAGGATCGGCTGGCGCACTTCGAGACGCTTGGTGGTGGCCATGCCCTGCAGGTCGAACAGGTTCGGCCGCGGTCCGATGATGGAGACGAGGCTCATCACCAGCTCCTCGCGGATCGGGTCGATCGGCGGGTTGGTGACCTGCGCGAAGTTCTGCTTGAAGTAGGTGAACAGCGGCTTGGCCTTGTCCGACAGCGCCGAGATCGGCGTGTCGTTGCCCATCGAGCCCGCGGCCTCTTCGCCGGTGGCCGCCATCGGCGTCATCAGGATGGCGATGTCTTCCTGGCTGTAGCCGAACGCCTGCTGGCGATCCAGAAGCGACAGATTGGAGCGCACGCCTGTGGTCGGGACCTTCGGCAGCTCCTCCAGCACGATCTGGGTCCGCTCCAGCCACTCCTTGTAGGGATGGCTCCTGGCAAGCTCGGCCTTGATCTCGTCGTCGGGAATGAGGCGACCCTGCTCGAGGTCGACCAGCAGCATCTTGCCCGGCTGCAAGCGCCACTTGGTGACGATCTGGTCCTCAGGGATGGTCAGCACGCCCATCTCGGACGCCATCACGATGCGGTCGTCCTTGGTGACGAGATAGCGCGCGGGCCGGAGGCCGTTGCGGTCGAGCGTGGCGCCGATCTGGCGGCCGTCGGTGAAGGCGATCGCAGCGGGGCCGTCCCACGGCTCCATCAGCGCGGCATGATATTCGTAGAAGGCGCGGCGCTTCTCGTCCATCAGCGGATTGCCGGCCCACGCCTCCGGAATCATCATCATGACGGCGTGCGGCAGCGAGTAGCCGCCCTGCACCAGGAATTCCAGCGCGTTGTCGAAGCAGGCGGTGTCCGACTGTCCCTCATAGGAGATCGGCCAGAGCCGGTTGATGTCCTTGCCGTAGAGCTCGGAGCTCACCGAAGCCTGCCGCGCCGCCATCCAGTTGGTGTTGCCGCGCAGCGTGTTGATCTCGCCGTTATGCGCGATCATGCGGTAGGGATGCGCCAGCGACCACGCCGGGAAGGTGTTGGTCGAGAAGCGCTGGTGCACGAGCGCGAGCGCGCTCTCGAAGTCCTTCTCGTGCAGATCGGGATAGTACTTGCCGAGCTGGTCGGCGAGGAACATGCCCTTGTAGATCACGGTGCGGCAGGACATCGAGCAGGGATAATAGCCCGCCAGCCCGCGGTCGCGGCGCTGGTAGATCGCCTGCGAGATCGACTTGCGCAGGATGTAGAGCCGGCGCTCGAACTCGTCCTCGGTCTTGGCGGTGCCGTTGCGGCCGATGAACACCTGCATGCAGGCGGGCTCGGTCGGCTTCACGGTGACGCCGAGCGAGGAATTGTCGGTCGGCACGTCGCGCCAGCCGAGCAGGGTCAGGCCCTCTTCCTTGATCTGGTCGGCGATGATGCTCTTGATGACGTTGCGCCAGGCGGTGTCGCGCGGCATGAACAGCGCGCCGATGGCGTATTCGCCGGGCGCCGGCAGCGCGAAGCCGAGCTCCTTGGCCTTGCGGCTGAAGAAGGCGTGCGGGATCTGCACCAGAATGCCGGCGCCGTCACCGGCGCGCGGGTCGGCGCCGACGGCACCACGATGCTCGAGATTGCAGAGGATGTTCAACGCGTCCGAGACGATCTCGTGCGACTTCTTGCCCTTGATGTTGGCGATGAAGCCGACGCCGCAGGAATCCTTCTCCAGGCTCGGATCGTACAGGCCTTCGGCTTCGGGGCGCGAATTGTGCTCCTGAATCGGTGAGGTGATCGGATCGGTCGTTTTCGAGGCGGCCGTCGCCGACAGCTGTTCTGCCACGATGCTTGCGCGCTCGAATTGCGACCCGTTCATTGTTCCTGTCCTCTCCATGCGGCAAGCTGCCTCACCGCCATCTTCGGCGCACCTTGGGCGTTCCGCGGCACCCGCCTCTGGGTTACCGCTCGTCCGTTGCGAGCCGCATTTTCTTAAATTCAGGCCTAGGCGTTCTTCGTCCCCGAGAACGGCTTTGCCTGGTACCTTCCTGGGTCCCGAGAGCACCAGGATTCGCTGCAATCCCTGTGCCGGGATCGCGAGCAAAATTGAGACAGTCTTCCTGTCCTAACCATCACCTTGCCAAATTTTTGTCTAGCACACAAGCGTGCGGAAGTCCCGATTCCCCTCAAGTCGATCAATCGCTTTCCAAAAGTTGCGCAGCCGCTGTTTTGAAGAAAACGCGCCCTGTTCCGGCCCTGTGGGCGCCGGAATCTCCAATGAAGCTTCGCCTCGGCCCTTCGAACCGAGCGCCACGCCGCAAGAAGCGAAAGAGCGCGAGGCCTCCGGGGGCCTGACAGGAGCGTATCGACCATGAAGTTTTTCACAGGATGTGTGGCCGCTGCCGCGCTGGTGCTGGCCGCAACCATTGCTCGGGCCCAGGTTCCATCCGTCGGTATCGGGGGCGGGGACTATGTCGTGGTGTCGGATTTCGACGGACCGTACGTGCCGGACGAAGCCGCGCCACCCGCGCCGCCTCGTTACGGCTACGGTTATGGCTATGAGGAGCGCGGCCCGGCGCCTGCGCTGTTGCCGGCCACCGAGGTCTATGCGGTTCTGCGCGACAACGGCTTCTCGCCGCTCGGCATTCCGCGCCTGCGCGGCAGCGTCTACACGATCGCGGTGATCGACCGCCGCGGCGACGATGGCCGGCTGATGATCGACGCCCGCGATGGCCGGATCATCCGCTTCCTGCCGGCCACTGACGCCTACGGCATGGCGCCCGCCGATGAGGACCGCGCGGTCGCCCCTTACGGGCCGCAAACCGCGCTGCCGCCGCCAACCATGGTCCGCAGCGGCCCGCCGCGCCCGCCGGCCCCGATCCCGCACGTGGCGAGCCGCTCCGTGCCGCTGCCCAGGGCCGCCCCACGACGCGGCGAGACACCGGCCGCCGTCGCCAGGCCGGCCGAGCCCGCGACACAGCAGGCTCGAGCGCCGCAGGCTCCCGCACAGCAGACCGCGGCCGCGCAGGCAAAGCCTGTCGGGGCCGCTCCGGAAGCCGCCGCCCCGACCGTCGGCCAGGCCAAGCCTGCCCCGGCGATCCTGCCCACGCAGGACATGCCGGCCGCACAGGGGCTGGATTAGCGCTGCGAGTTTGGCGCGACGGCGTCGGCCTCCTCCGACGCTGTCATCCCCGCGAACGCGGGGATCCATACCGCGTGATTGATCGGCGGGGATGAGGTGCGAGTACCGGACCACGAGCCTTCGCCAGACTGCTCCCTGTGGTTATGGGTCCCTGCGTTCGCACTAGGGCATGCACATATCTCTGAGGCTCCATCCCGCCGCGACGGCGTGGAAGTATTCGAGGCCGTTCTTGAAGGTGATGGGGCCCGGCGGCTTGGACGATGGGTAGCCATCCCAGCCACCGAGACGGCCGATGATCCAGGCGGCCCAAGCGAGGCGGTCGGGCGGATATGGGTTCTTTAGTCGTTTGCTCGCGGCTTCGAGTTGCTGGTTGAGGGCAATGAGCGCGCCAATTTGGCTGGTGTCGAAGGCAACGCCAATAGGCTGGCGACTACCATTGCGGGCCTGCAGAAGCTGGATGGTGATGACGGCCGCCTTGGCGGCGATTGCGACCAGCTTGAGAAGCCGATCGGCGGATCCGATCTGGCTGTCTTCGAGCTTGAGGCCTTGCGTCTTCAGAGTGCGGAAGAACTGCTCGATAATCCAGCGCTGCTTGTACCATTGGACGATGCGCCAGGCGTCCTCGATGCCGGCAACCTCGTGAGAGGTGAGAAGCCGCCAGTGCAGCGGCTCTACGCCGGCTTCGACATTGACCTCTCGCACATCGACCACCGTCAATGGCAAGCTTTTCGGCAGATGGTGCAGGAACTTAGTCTGTGGGCGGGCAAGCTCGATTGCGTCAAAGCGAAGTTCGAGGTGGGCCAGGCGAGCGGGCCGCGCGGCGCGCGCAGGCAGTTGGATCGTACGCCGGTCCACCGCAGCCATGGCATCGCTGACCTGATACAGACTGCTGCGGTCGGCAAGCTTGCGATCATGCATGCTGCGCGCGATGATGTGGAAGTGTTGCTCAGCCGAGCTGGCATAGAGGGCAAAAATATCGCTCTCGCGATCCCCCAGCAACGTCACCACCGCGGCCTTGGCAAGCAGTGGTCGCGCCGCCACGGCAGAGGATATCCAGCGCTGCGATTCCTTGTCCGATAATTCCCGATCGTCGTGCGAGGTCGTGCGGCGACCTGCGCGCGTCCATATCTGCCCGCTCACAAGCCCAAGACAGCTGCCGTCATCGGCATCCACAGCCAGCAGCGGGTGCAGCAGCACGCCGTGGCTATTGCCTTTGCCGATTTCTCCGAGCCCGCGCCGGCTTTGCGGCGTGGTGTTGAAGTGGACCTCGCTGGTGTCCTGGATGGCCAGCACGTGGCGGCCTTCCACCGCAGCGACCGTGCTATCGCTCCAGCTTTCGATGATCCGCTCCACCGTCACCTTGTCATGGCCAAGAAAGCGGTTGAACCGCACTTCCAGCGCGCGGTTCCCCCTGGAGAGCTGTCGAAGGCAGACAGTTCTGCCCGCAACCATGCGTTCGACGAACGCCGCCCCCTTTATCGAGACGAAGATCCCCGAACCGGCCCAGCGTCCAGTCAATCCGTGACAACATCGCAGCACCCCGTCCGAACCATGGAGTGCAGCAATAGGAATCACACAGACTTCCGATTCTGGAATCCCCCAAGGCGGACCCGAGTCAATCCGCCGCACCAGATATGTGCATGCCCTAGTGCGTTCGGAGGGACGACGCCGGAGAGAGATTGATCAAAACAAAAAGCGCCCGAAAATTCCGGGCGCTTGCATGACGGCGGTTCACCTCAGCTCCGCGGATAGCCCGCCGCTTCCAGGATCAGATTCGCCACCTCCTTCGGATGCGACACCAGCGAGAGATGGCCGGCATCGAGCTCGATCGTGGTGGCGTTCATGCGCCTGGCGAGGAAGCGTTCGAGATCGGGGTTGATGGTGTAGTCGTTCTTCGACACTGCGTACCAGCTCGGCTTGCTGTGCCACGCCGCTTCCGTGGTGCGGCCGGCGAAGATCGAGGCCGCGGTCGGCCACTGCACGGCATAGAGCTCCTTGGCCTGCTCAGGCTTCACGCCATTGGCAAAGTACTTCAGGAAGGCGGCTTCCGAGAGCTTGGTGGTGCCGTCGCGTTCGACGATGCCGGCGCGGACCGGGCCGGTCGGAAACTGCTTCGACAGCGCGACGAAATCCTCGTTCGCATCGGGCGCGCGGGCGGCGACATAGACGAGGCCAGTCACTTTCGGATCGGTGCCGACCTGGCTGATCACGGTGCCGCCCCAGGAATGCGCGACCAGCACCGTGGGACCATCCTGCTCGGCCAGCGCGCGCCTGGTTGCCTCGACGGAATCGCTCAGCGACGACAGCGGATTCTGGACCGCGGTCACGTGCAGGCCTGCGGCCTGGAGGATCGGGATCACCTCCGACCAGCTCGAGCCGTCGGCCCAGGCACCGTGCACCAGTACGACGTTCCTGGCCTTCACGGTTTGCGGTGTCTGCGCCTGCGCGAGGCTGAGGGGAGCCGCCAGAAGGCTCGCGGCGACGAAAAGGCTGCGCCAAAGTGACATGATCGTTCTCCGTCTCGTTTTGGGGTCGATGCCCAAAGGACGGAGCGCGCGGCGGCCGCGTTACGCGTCCTCACCGCTCTGTGATGCAGCGCAAAATAAAACGCCCCGGGGCACCGGGGCGTTTCGTAACCTGGAAGTGGCGCGATTTACGCGGCGGCTTGCGCGGCCGAGTTCTCGATCACCTGCGCCTTGGGGGCGCCGGTGTTGATCGCGATCTGGCGCGGTTTCTTCGCCTCGGGAATCTCGCGGACGAGATCGACGTGAAGCAGCCCGTTCTCGAGCGAGGCGTCCTTCACCTGCACGAAGTCGGCGAGCTGGAAGGCGCGCTCGAAGGCACGCGCGGCGATGCCGCGGTAAAGCACTTCGTTCTTGCTGTTCTCGTTGGCGACCTTTTCGCCCTTGATCGTCAGCGTGTTTTCCTTCGCGACGATGGAGAGCTCGTCCTTGGCGAAACCCGAAACCGCAACGGTGATGCGGTAGGCGTTCTCGCCGGTGCGCTCGATGTTGTAGGGGGGATAGCCGGGGCTGCTGCCGTCCGAACCGGCCTGGTCGAGCAGGTTGAAGAGGCGGTCGAAGCCGACGGTGGAACGATAGAACGGGGTGAGATCGTAGCTACGCATGGTCAAGTCCTCCATTGAGCGACTGTTGGGTAACCCGCCCGCCAATCGGGCCGGGCTTTCATCTGTGTGCAGCCTGATGTTCCGGTTCCGAAACACTGGTAGCGGCCTGCACGAAGGTGATATGGGTGAAACGAGACGGCGTTCAAGAGGGCGGCATTTGCGCCTTTTCGGCGCTTAGGCCCCTTGATTCGCAGCACTTCCCGCCCAAGCACGCCCAAATGACGCTGGTCTCGATCCCGTCCAACCCCGTCCCCGAAGACGTCGTCAGCGGCACCATCAAGACCCCCGATGGCGTCGAGCTGCGCTTTGCGCGCTGGGCCCCGCCGGCGAACCGCAAGGGCACGGTCTGCGTCTTCACCGGGCGCAGCGAGCAGATCGAGAAATATTTCGAGACCGTGCGCGACCTGCGCGACCGCGGCTTTGCGGTGGCGATGATCGACTGGCGCGGGCAGGGCCATTCCTCGCGCCGCCTGCGCGACCCGCGCAAGGGCTATGTGCGTGATTTCTCCGATTTCGAGATCGACGTCGAAGCCTTCGTGCAGCAGGTGGTGCTGCCGGATTGCCCGCCGCCGTTCTTCGCGCTGGCCCATTCCATGGGCGGCACGGTGATGCTGCGGGTGGCGCATGCCGGCAAGCGCTGGTTCGACCGCATGGTGCTGTCGGCCCCGATGATCGACCTGCCCGGCCGCACCACCTCGTTTCCGGTCCGTGCGCTGCTGAAGACGATGCGCCTGCTCGGGCAGGGCGGCCGCTATGTCCCCGGCGGCAGCGATCGCCTCACCGGGCTCGATCCCTTCATCAACAATCCCGTGACCAGCGATCCCGTGCGCTATGCCCGCAATGCCGCGATCCTGGAGGAGGACCCGACGCTCGGCCTGGCGTCGCCGACCGTCGCCTGGGCCGATACCGCCTTCCGCGCCATGCACACCTTCAAGCGCGCCAACTATCCCTCCGAGATCCGGCAGCCGATCCTGATGCTGGCGGCCTCCAACGACTCCGTGGTCTCGACCGCGGCGATCGAGGAGTTCGCCTATCATCTTCGCGCCGGGTCCCATCTCGTGATTGCCGGCGCCAAGCATGAGATCCTCCAGGAGCAGGATCGCTACCGCGCCCAGTTCTGGGCCGCCTTCGACGCCTTCGTGCCGGGCACGCCGCTGTTCAAGTGAGGGGCCGGTGAGGAGTGTCCTCGTTCTCCGTCATTGCGAGGAGCTCGCGACAAAATTGCGGGGCAATTTTGCGCCGATGCGACGAAGCAATCCAGTCTGTTTCCGCGGAGACAGTCTGGATTGCTTCGCTGCGCTCGCAATGACGAACTACAGCGTCTTCAGATACTCGATCAGGTCGTAGCGCTCTGCGTCGTCCTTGAATTCGCGGCCGATGACGCCCGGCCGCTTCGGCTCGCCGTCCTTGCGCTCGAAGGAATGGCCGAGCACGCTGTTGCCCTGGATCGGCTTGCCGTCGGATCCCGTCGCAGAGAACTCCGTTTCACCCGTCTTGCACCTTTCGTTTTCGGTGACCGCAAAGCCGACGGTCACGGGATCATAGTCGCGGCGGCCCATGCAGAATTTTTGCGGGCGCTCGCCTGCGGGCTTCAGCAGCCAGTACAGCGAGGGCACCGAGCCGTTGTGCAGATAGGGGGCTGTGGCCCAGATCCCGTTCAGCGGCCGCGCGCGATAGCGCGGATCGGGCGCCGGATTGAGACAGTTCTTGCGCGCCAGATTCCACAATCTCGCCCGCTCGGCGTCCGAGACCTTCTCGTCGTCCATCCATTTGCGGGCGACGAGGTCGACCACCGTCATGAGGCCGAGCGCATAGACCATCTCGTTGGGCGATTTGCTCGCGGTCGGGACCTCGCATTGCCACCATGTCTGGAGGTCGGCCGTGTTCACCTTCAGGAAGCCGGGCACGTCGACGACCCTGTTGCTGAGAATCAGGGACTGCTCGGGATCCGTGGCGATCTCCTTGAGTGGAATCGTCACCGCGTTCAGGACCTTGCTGTCGCCGCTCGGCTCCCAGTGCTTCGATGACCAGAAAGCGTCGGTGTTGACGGCCGGAAGGTGACATCCGGAACACATCTCCTCATAGATCTTGCGGCCGTTGTCGGCCTTCTTCTGATCGATCCTCCAGGCGTCACCGAGGATCTGTGACGGCCATTGCGGCGCGAGCAGGCCGCCGAACGTCTTCTTGGGTCCGGGCGATTTGAACGGATCGGGGCCTCTCAGCATGTCCTCGATCCAGCCGAGCGTCCTGATATTGACCGAGGAGCGCCAAATCCTCTCCTCCGGATAAGCGTCGGACAGGTTGAGCAGCGCCGTCACGCCGAGCGCTTCGCCGGCATTGCGGATCAGCGGCTGCTCGATCGAGGCGTCGTATTGGGCGAACTTGAACCAGGGCACGGTCCAGATCGCGGGGTAGCTGACCGGCGCGTCCTGGGCGTGCAGGTTCTTCTCGAAGCCCTTGACCCCGCTCAGCGCCAGATCCTGCGAGAAGACCTGATTGCCGATGCGGTTGAGGGCATCGAGACGGCCGAACCCTTCGACGGTGTCCTGCTGCTTCTTGCCGTCCCAGGTCTTCTTGCCCTCGATCGTCGCCTCGTAGGTCTTTTGCCAGTCGATCAGGAACGTGCCGATCGCGCTGAGCTTCTGCTTGAGGGCGGCGCGGTCCGTCTTGCTGGCATTGGGGCCGAGCACGCGATCGGCGAAGCGCTGGAAGCGGAACGGGACGTAGAGCGTATAGGCGATCGACAGGCCGGTGGAGAGCTCCAGCTTCTTCAGGTCGGTCATGGCCGGGCCGCCGTCGAAGCGGACGTCCACGCCCTGGTAGTGGATCTGGCCGGTGTGGCAGGCCGCGCAGGTCAGCCCGATCATGTCGTCCTCGCGGCGACCGGTCGCGGGATCGACGACGCCGGTCATCCGCGCGAAGCCGACCGGGAGGCCGTCGACATTCTCCGCCGGCGTCCACCTGGTCGACCAGTCCGGCACCTGCGTCGTCTCGTAGACATTGGCGTAGCCGAAGCGGCGCAATGTCGTCGTGTCGGTCTGGATCGACTGCGGACTCGGAATGAAGCCGAAGCCTTCGAGATAGCTGCTGTCCTTCATCAGGCCCGGCTTCGAGAACAGATGCAGACGCGGCTGCTCCAGCGCCACGAACCACTCATAGGGAACCGGAAAGGTCGCGGTACCCTGGCTGGCATGATGGAACCAGTGCCGGTCCTTCAGCGACCAGTTTTGCTCGAGCCAGAAGGCGGCCTTCGTTTCCGGGACTGCAGGCAAGGGCGGCGGCAGGAGGTTCACGAGGATGCCCTTCTGGGGCAGCATGGCGCGGACCTGGTTGGGGAATTCGGCGACCGCGACGAGGGCGACGAGACCAATGGCGATCAGCACGGCCGCCAGCTTGAGGGCGCCCCGCACCACGCGCTGGCAGGTCGATAGCACCGGCGGGACCAGAAGCTGGTTGATGCGCGCAGGGAATTGGCGCTCGTTGAACAGCGTGCGCACGTCGGCGACGCTGAGATAGCGATCCTCGCCTGTCCCCTTGCCGATGATCTTCAGGAGGATCGGCCATTCGAACTTCATCAGCAGCGGGTAGTACCAGCGCGCAGCGCTGCCGGCGCGCTTGAGATTGTCGCGCATGAAGAGCTTGATATCCGAGGCGTTGAGGCCGAGCTCGGCGCCGCCGTTCGGATCGGTGTAGGTCCGGCCGAAGCTCGCGAACCGCGTAATCTCGTCCTCGTTGACCTTGCCGTCGACGCCGAGGATGCGCGAGCCGGCGCCGCGCTTGTCCAGCGGACCGCCGCGTAGCGCGTCGAGCTGCGCGCCCGAGAAGATGCTCTTCAGGATGTGCTTGAAGCCGTTGGCGATCAGCGCAACGCCGCGGACCTGGAGGCGGGCAGAGGCCTTCTTCAGCCCGGTCTCGCCGGTCGCATTCGCGATCGTCTCCGAGAGCTTGCCGAGCGGGACAGTGCCGCCCGCGACGAAACCTTCACCGACGAGGCCGCGCAGGAATGGGCATGGATTGTTCGGCGAGACAGGGATCGAGGGATCGAAGGGAGGCTTCGCGGCGGGATCGTGCATGGCCCAAATCCTGAAAACAGCGAATCGTGAAATGGCGCGCCGATCAAGCGCAGAAAGTCCTAACAAACCGACAGCACAATATACTACTTCAGCGTGTGACGAAGTGTGGCCGATTTCACTGTCGTGTCAATAAGAGCAGGCGTGAGGCCGCCAAGGACCGGAATGGGTGTCCCTGGTCCGTCCGTCAGGACTCGGCGGCGCGTTTGACGTCGCTCTGCACCAGGGTCAGCTTGCCGAGCGGCACGCCGGCTTTCAGCAGGCCCTCGCGATAATGAGCGAGATGTTCGGGCTTCTTCCAATGGAAATTGCGCAGGTGGCGGTCGACGTTGAGGGTCGGGTAGTTGCTCATCAGCACGCGGGCGGCTTCGCTTGCCTCGTCGCTTCGTCCCAGCTGCGCCAACGCGGCGGCGCGAATCGCCAGCGCCTGCATGTGGTTGGGGTTGATGTAGAGCTGCTCGCGGGCCCATGACAGGGTCGCGTCATATTGGCGCAACAGATAGTGGCTGAAGGCGTTCAGCGCCGCCCATTGATAGCGCGGGTCGCTGTTGTCGCGTTGCGACGCCATTGAAAACAGCTCGATCGCCTCGCGGTGCTCGCCGATGACGAAATGGCAGATGCCGAGCACGCCGCGTGCACCGTTGTCGTAGGGGTTCAGCGCGACGGCACGCTTGGCGGCGTCCATCGCGGCCTCGTAATGGCCCTCCATGGCGTGGACCCAGGACAGGATCGAGAACGCGAAGGAGGAGCGCGGATCGAGCCGGACGCTGGTTTCGGCGAGATTCATCGCCTCCGCCCACATCTCCCGGGTGCCCTTGACCCAGCCGAACTGGATGCTCTGGATCTGGATCGTGGCGAGATAAGCGTGCGCGATCGACAGTTTGGGATCGAGGCGGATGGCCTCGCGGAACAGGTCGATGGCGGCGGCCGAGTCTTCCTGGGTCAGCCGGTAGTAGTGCGACAATCCCTTGAGAAAGCGGTCCCAGGCGGTCACGTCCGTCGACAGGCGCGCCGGCGCGGAAGCTTCGGCACGGACGATCTCGGTGGCGATGGCGGCTGACAGGTTGGTAGTGATCTCGTCCTGCATCGCGAAGAAGTCGCCGATGTCGCGGTCGTAGCGCCCGGTCCAGAGCTGCTCGCCGGTCTCCGGCGCGATCAGCTCGGCGGTGACGCGGATCTTGGCGCCGGCGCGACGCACCGAGCCCTGGATCAGATAGGTGGCGTCGATCTCGCGCGCGATCAGGCGCGTGCTGGTGTTCTTGCCCTTGAAAGCGAAGGTCGAGTTGCGGCTCAGCACGCGATAGAAGGATTGCAGCGACAATGCGTGGATCAGATCCTCGGTGAGGCCGTCTGAGAAATATTCGTCCTGGGCGTCGCTGAGATTGGCGAAGGGCAGCACGCCGACGATCGCGGTGCGATATTGTTGCGAGAGGGCGGATGCCTCCCGGAGCTCGGGGGCGAGCGCCGGGGCGCCCTCGGGCGTCCAGGTAAAGACGCCGATCGGATCCTTGATGTTCTTGAAGCGGTGGTTGCCGGCATCGACCAGCGGCACGGTGAGATGCTTGCTGGCCTCGCGGAAGGCCTTGGCCGAGATGGCGAAGCCGCCGGGGCTTGCCACCGATTCCAGGCGGACGGCGATGTTGACATCGTCGCCGAACACCTCGTCCTCGTCGGCGATCACGTCGCCCATGTGGATGCCGAGGCGGAACTGCATGGCGCGGTCGGCGGGCAGATGATGGTTGCGCTCCGCCATCAACGTCTGCATCGCGATCGCGGCCTCGGTGGCGCCGACGATGGAGGGGAATTCCAGCAGGAAGCCGTCGCCGGTGTTCTTCACGACGCGGCCGCCGTGATTGAGGATGATGGGGTGGATCGCGGCACGATGAGCCTTGAAGGCAGCATGGGTACCGGCCTCGTCGCTGCCCATCATGCGCGAATAGCCGGCGACATCGGCGCAGACAATGGCAGCCAGACGTCTTTCCATATTCTCTCAGCTCCAAGGGAGGACAGACCGGCCACGGCGTGGCAGTCGCCTCGAATCCCGCATTTCAAGAACCCTGCCTTTATAGAGCAGATGCAGCCGGGCGATAGTAGGATCCGCATTGCAAATTCGAGGTAAATCCCACGCAGTTCCGGCGGTGGACGGAGGCGGACGAACCGACTAAGTGGTGGGCGACCGCCTGGACGGCGGCAGGGACACCTCACATGCTGGGCATTCACGAGATCTGGCTGTTCATCCTGTCGGGGGTGCTGCTCAACGTCACGCCCGGGCCGGATTCCGTCTACGTCATCGGCCGCAGCATGCAGATGGGCTGGCGGGGCGGCGCCGCCGCCGCCTTCGGCATCAGTTGCGGCTGTTTCGTCCATGTTGCGGCCGCGGCGATCGGCCTTTCGGCCCTGCTGATGGCCTCGTCGACCGCTTTCTCGATCCTGAAGCTGGTCGGTGCGGCCTATCTCGTCCTGACCGGGCTTCAGATGCTGTGGTCGCGTCCGGTGCTGGCAGCGGCGATCGACGAGCCGGTGCGCAGCTCGCTCCGGCGGGTCTTCCTCCAGGGTGTCTTCACCAACGCGCTCAATCCCAAGGTCGCACTGTTCTTCCTGGCCTTCCTGCCGCAATTCGTCGCGGCCGATGCGCCGCAAAAGCCGCTCGCCTTCCTGACGCTCGGCCTGATCTTCATCTTTACGGGAACGCTGTGGTGCCTGGTGCTGGCGGCGTTCGCGGCGAAAGCCGCCCACCGGCTGCGCCAGTCCGAGGGCGCGATCGCCTGGGTCAACCGCGCGCTCGGCGGCCTGTTCATCTATCTCGGCATCCGCGTCGCCATGCTGGAGAGCCGGTAATTCGTTCGAACGGATGCGACGCGGCCCCGATCGAGGCCGCATCTCGGGAGGTTTCGATGATTCGTGGAAGCTGCCTGTGCGGTGCCGTGCGGTTCGAGATCGACAAGGTTCGTGCACTGACGCACTGCCATTGCGCCATTTGCCGCAAGCTGGCCGGCGCCGCCTTCGCGACCTACGCCCATGTCGATGCCGACAAGTTTCGTTTCGTCGCGGGTGAGGACGCGACCGTGGCTTACGAATCCTCGCCGGGCAGTTTCCGCCATCGCTGCAAGACCTGCGGTTGCCCGACGCCGGGCAAGGCGAGCTATCTTCCGACAATCAGCGTTCCCGCCGGCCTGCTCGACGACGATCCGCAAGTCAGGCCCCGCCTGCATGTCTTCACCTCCTCGCGCGCGCCATGGTGGACGATCAGGGACGATCTGCCTCAGCACGAGAAATGGGTGCCCGGCTACGAGCCGAAATCGTAGGTTTAGGCGAGCTCGTTGGCCAGCGCGCTGCCGGCCAGATAAAAGCCGAGCAAAATCATTGCGATCAGGAACCAGCGGCGGAACGCCTCGGCCGGCATTCGCGCCCGCACCGACTGGCCGATGAACATTCCGGCAAAGGCCATGGCGAGGCCCACGGCGCCCGGCACGGCATTGCTCGGCGTCAACAGCCCAACGGCGGTGAGGTTGAAGGCGAGCGCCAGCGTCGCTGTGGTGAAGAACACGCCGAGCGCCTGCACCAGCTCGTCCTTTTCCATGCCGATCGCCTGCATGAACGGCATCGAGGGGATCACCTGGACCCCGGTCGAGGCCGAGATCACGCCGGTGACGACACCGACCACGCCGCCGACCCATTTCTCGTTCCTTGGCGCGACGTGGAATTTGAATTTGTTCAGGCCGATCACCGCATAGACGACGAGCAGGACGCCGAGCACGATCGTGCCGTAGCGCGCATGCGGGCCGGTCAGCGCGCCGGCATTGAGCCAGCAGCCGATCACGGTGCCGAGCATCAGCGGCCACAGCCGCCGCAGGATGTCGCGCAAATACGGGCCGACGAAGGTCTGCCAGATGTTGGTGACGATGGCGGGCACGATCACGATGGCGATGGCGCGGCTCGGTGTCATGCTCACCGCAAGCAGGCCCATGGACACCGTCGGCAGGCCGAGACCGATCACGCCTTTGACGAATCCGGCGATCAGGAAGACGGCGGCGATGAGGATGAGGAGCGGGTCGATCATATCGGGCACATTGACCGAAGCCGCGCCGGCGCACAATCTGGAGGTTACGGAGGAAGCCTTCGCTTGAAGCGAAGGCTGGGAGACCTGCCATGCGCTTCGACCTCATCGACCTTCAGCTCTTCATCGCGGTCGCCGACCAGCGCAGCATCACCCGCGGCGCGGAACGCTCGCATCTGGCCCTGGCCTCGGCCAGCGCGCGGATCAAGGGGCTCGAGCACGCGCTCGGCGTCGCGCTGCTCAAGCGCGGCCGCAGGGGCGTCGAATTGACCGCGGCCGGCGAGAGCCTGCTCGATCATGCGCGGCTCGTCATCCACCAGATCGAGGCCATGCGCGGCGATCTCGCCGGCTTTGCCTCCGGCGTGCGGGCCAGCGTGCACTTTCTCGCCAACACGTCCGGCCTGTCCGAGCATCTGCCCAAGGCGCTGGCCGGCTTCCTGCGCGAGCATCGCGATGTCGCCGTCGACATCGAGGAGCGCGAGAGCACCGACATCGCGGCGGCGATCACCGCGGGCGCGGCCGATCTCGGCTTCGCCGCCGAGCACGCGCTGCCCGACCATATCGAGCGCTTCGTGTTCAGCGAAGACCGCCTGACGCTGGTGACTGCGCGCCGCGGCCCGTTCGCCGGTCGGCGCCAGATCGATTTTCAGGAGGCCGGAGCCTGCGATTTTGTCGGGCTGACCAGCGCCACCGCGTTACAGATGCACATTTCGAAGCACGCGGCCCGGCTCGGCATGCGCCCGCACTTCCGCGCGCGCCTGCGTGATTTCGACGCGATCTGCCAGATGGTCGCCGCCGAGGTCGGCGTTGCCCTGGTGCCGGAATCCGCCGCCCGCCGCTGTGCCAAGCTGATGCCGCTCGCACTTGTCCGGCTGCGCGACGCCTGGGCCAATCGCCGCCTGGTGATCTGCGCGCGCAGCTTCAAGGCGCTGCCCCGGCCGGCGAAGATGCTGGTGGAGCATTTGCGTGCGGCGGCGGTGTGAGGAAGTCGTGCACACTGATCTGAGCCTGTGTCCTCGCGCCTCTTGTTGTGAATCTACGCTGCCGCCATGCACACAACTGCGCTTCCTCCCCCTTTGCGGGGGAAGGTGGGGGAGAGGGGTACCCAGCAAAAGGTGTCACGAAGAAGTCTTCGCTCTCGATGGAGTCACCGTGTGGACCCCTCCCTAACCCTTCCCCGGAAGGGGGAAGGGAACCCGGCGGCGGTTGTTGCGAGCATCCTGCCTACTTCGCCGTCTCCACCCCGGCGTCCTTGATCACCTTGGCCCACTTCGCGGTCTCGTCGGCGATGAAGGCGCGAAAATGCTCCGGCTCGTCGCCGACCAGCGTCGCGCCTTGGGCCGCGAGCTTCTCCTTCACCGCGGGATCCGCCATGGCCTTGGTCGCAAGCGCATGGAGCGCCGCGACGATCTCCTTCGGCGTGCCCTTCGGCGCGACCATGCCGTACCAGTTCTCGATGTGGAGGCCGGCAAATCCCGCTTCCGCGGTGGTCGGCACCTCAGGTGCGGCCGGCGCCCGCGCGGCCGAGCCGATCGCAATGGGGCGCAAGGCGCCCGCCTTGACCTGTGGCAGCAGCACCGGAAGATCGAGGAACGTCATCTGCACCTGCTGGCCCAGCAGATCGTTCACCGCCGGCGCGGCACCGCGATAGGGCACGTGCACGATGTCGATCTTGGCCGTGAGCTTGAACAATTCGCCGGCCAAATGCGGCAGGCTGCCGGGGCCGGACGAGGCGAAGTTGAGCTTTCCGGGCTGCGCCTTGGCGAGCGCGATCAATTCGCCGATGTCTTTCGCCGGAACGTTGGTCGCCACCACGAGCATTTCCGGCACGGTCGCAACCAGCGTCACCGGCGTAAGGTCGGTCAGCGTGTCGTAGGCGACCTTCTCCATGCTCGGACTGATCGCGAGCGCGCCGGCCGATGAGATCGCAATGGTGTAGCCGTCGGGCGGCGCCTTGGCGACCGCGTCGGTGCCGAGCACGCCGCCCTGGCCGCCGCGATTGTCGATCACGACCGGCTGGCCCGAGAACTCCGACATGCGCTGGCCGATCACACGCGCGATGATATCGTTGGGACCGCCGGCCGGAAACGGCACGATCAGCTTGATCGGTTTTGCGGGAAAATTCTGCGCCGCCGCCGCCGACGGCAGCAGCAGCAATAAACCAAGGAGAAGCCTGCGTGAGATCGTCATGCAAGCCTCCCGCTCGCGTCTGCTACTGGTTGAGAAGCTTCAGCGCTTCTTCGTGGACCCTGGCGTCGCCGGCCGCGATGATCCGGCCGCCGCCCTGGGCCGGCCTGCCTTCCCAGGTGGTGACGACGCCGCCGGCGCCGGTCACGATCGGGATCAGCGCCGCGATATCGTACGGCTTCAGCTCGGTCTCGACCACGAGGTCGACGTGACCTGCGGCCAGCATGCAATAGGAATAGCAGTCGCCGCCATAGCGCGACAGCCGCGCGCCCTTTTCGATGCGGCCGAAGATGGCCCGGTCGCTCTCGTTCATCAGCAGGGGGCTCGTGGTGTAGGACGTCGCTTCCGCGAGCGAGGCGCAGCGGCGGACCTGGAGCCGGCGCTCGCCGGAGGGGCCCTTGTAATTGGCCGAGCCGTTGTCGCCGGAGAAGCGCTCGCCGATGAAGGGCTGATGCATCATGCCGAACACCGGCGCGCCCTTGTGCAGCAGCGCGATCAGCGTGCCCCAGATCGGAAAGCCGCCGATGAAGGATTTGGTGCCGTCGATGGGATCGAGCACCCAGACATAGTCGGCGTCCTCGCGCTCGCTGCCGAATTCCTCGCCGACGATGCCGTGCTGGGGGAAATTGGCCTTGATCAGCCGGCGCATCACCGCCTCCGCGGCGCGGTCGGCTTCGGTGACCGGATCGAAATCCTTGGTCTTGCTCTTGTCGTCGATCGACAGCGAGGTGCGGAAGAACGGCAGGATGGTTTCGCCGGAGGCGGTGGCGAGCCGTCCGATGAAGGCGGAGAAGTCGATCACCGTCACAGGCCAGATCCTCGAAGCGAAAGTTGGATGAAGCTCGCCTCCTGCCTAGCTCAATTCGCCTCCCGCGGGCAGCGGTGTCTTGGCTTTGCACCCTGGTATTTTGGATGCCGCAGCGCGTCGCTCCTCATAGCCATCCCTTTCAGTCATCCCTTGGCCAAATATCGATCACGACGTTGAAAACTTAGTTCCGTCGCTGCCTCGTTCGTATGCAAACATCTATCAACCCATTGAAATTCCTTATCAAAGAAACTGAATCTGGGTTTCCCTGGAAGCAACTGAGCCATGTGCGTATTGCATGGGAAATGGCTCAAAAGTCCTTGCACTTTGTGCGGCGCGGTCGCATATTGTTGCGGTGCGGTAGCGCTTGGCGTTACCGCTGCCCTCCTTGGGCGTTTCCTCCCTAGACTTGGGCCGCTTGCGTCATTCGCGAGCGGCCCTTTTTTTTTGCCGCCGCCGTTTTCGTTTTTGGGCGCGCAAGCTTGCGAAGCGAAAACGCGATCGCGCTCAGAACATCGTCATTGAAGCGAGAAGCCGGCGACTATTCCGCCGCCGCCTGGAACGGGCCGAGATCGCCGAACGGAATCGTGGTCGCCAGCACGTCGGCAAGAACGCCGAAATCGGTCGCCACCTGCGCAAAGCGTGGACCGCGCTCGCGCCGCCGCTCGTCCATGTAGATTGCGCGGTTGAGCTCGAGCTGCACCGCATGCAGGCCGCTCGCGGGATTGCCGTAATGCTCGGTGATGAAGCCGCCGGCATAGGGCTTGTTGCGGCCGATCGAATAGCCCAGGCCGGTGAAGGTCTCCTCGACCCGGTCGGGCAGAAGCGGCGTGCAGCTGGTGCCGTAGCGGTCGCCGATCACGACGTCGGGCCGGCGCGGCTCGTCGCGGGCCACGCCGACCGAGGGCATCGAGTGGCAATCGACCAGCACCACGGTGCCGAACATCTGGTGCACCTTGTTGATCAGCCGGCGCAGCGCGCGATGGTAAGGCTTGTACAGCGTCTCGATCCGCCCCAGCGCGTCGTCGACGAGAATGCGGTCGCGGTAGATCTCCTGGCCGTCGCCGACCACGCGCGGAATGGTGCCGAGGCCGCCGGCGACCCGCATCGAGCGGGTGTTTGCGAAGCTCGGCAGCCGCCCGGTGAACATGCGCGGGTCGAGCTCATAGGGCTCGCGATTGACGTCGACATAGGAGCGGGGAAAGTTGACCCTGACGGTCGGAAAACCGCGCTCGCTCAAGTGGCCGATCAGCTCGTCCATGAAGGAATCTTCGGACCGCCGCAGCGTCAGCAGGTCGATCCTGGAGGCCGCGAGGAATTCGTCCGGATAGGTCGAGCCGGAATGGGGCGAGTTGAAGATGACCGGCGCGCGCCATTGCGCGGGCTCCACGATCTCGAAGGCTGGCGACGTCTCGCCGTCAAACCGGGTCATCTTCTCAGGCTTCGTCCCTTCGCGCCGGGATCTGGCAGGGAGCCAGACCGCATTGATTCGGCCGACGGATGCGGCTCTTATGTGTCGTCATTGTCCGGAATCGCAACCATTCTGCCAAGCGAAAAGATGTACCGGTCCATTGGAACACGTCTTAACCGTGCGGGCAGGGAAGCGGGGACGCGGCGGCGCGGCTCGATTGATTCGAGCCGCTTTCCGGTTCACAAGAGTGCGGCAGCGCAGCCGGCCCAGGGTAAAGATTTTCACCCCAAATTTACCCTCTGTCGGGCTTAGTGACCTCTGCTGATATCCTCTGGGGATGCGACGATTCCTGCCATGCCAAAGATCCTGCTCGCCGAAGACGACAACGACATGCGCCGTTTCCTGGTCAAGGCGCTGGAAAACGCCGGTTTTCAGGTCTCGTCCCACGACAACGGCATGGCCGCCTATCAGCGGTTGCGGGAAGAGCCGTTCGAGATGCTGCTCACCGACATCGTGATGCCGGAGATGGACGGCATCGAGCTTGCCCGCCGGGCTTCGGAACTCGACCCGGACATCAAGATCATGTTCATCACCGGCTTTGCCGCAGTCGCCCTGAACTCGGATTCGGACGCTCCCAAGAACGCCAAGGTGCTGTCCAAGCCCGTGCACCTGCGCGAATTGGTCAGCGAAGTGAACAAGATGCTGGCGGCCTGAATAGGCCCCGTTCCGTCCTTGCACAGGGTCCCTTGAGCCGTTATAGGGACCCCACCCGACGCAAGTGGACTATTAGGGCGCGTAGCTCAGCGGGAGAGCACTACCTTGACATGGTAGGGGTCACAGGTTCGATCCCTGTCGCGCCCACCATCCTTCGCTCGCGATAGCGAGAGAAGGATGCCGCGCCGAAGCCCAAAGGGCGCAGGCGGGCTGGTCGCCGCGAGCTTCGGCTCGGCAAGCCGAGAATCACATGGCGAAGCGTGTCCGGCGTAGCTCGAAGAGCGTAGACGGACTGGAGTCTCCTGCTCGATATCTGGAACGCCGCTGCGCCCCCGGCATTGGTCATTCATGCCGAAGCCCTCCACAAAATCCTTCAAGCGTGGCGATCACGTCAGCTGGAATTCCGAGGCCGGCCGTGTGCGCGGCCGTATCCTGCGCGTGCACAGGAGGGACGTCGACTACAAGGGCTACACCCACCACGCCCGGCCTGACGATCCGCAATATGAGATCAAGAGCGACAAGACGGATCACGTCGCCCTGCACAAGGGCCGCGCCTTGCGGCTGTTGAAGAGCTGACGGCCCCGTGAGCCGAGTCGGCGAGGCGTCCATGGCTCATCCGTTCTTCACCGTCGGTCATGCCACACGTTCGATCGAGGAGTTCGTCGGGCTGCTGCAGGACAGCGCGGTCACCTTCGTGGCCGACGTTCGCACCGTGCCCCGCTCCCGCACCAACCC
The DNA here is from genome assembly GCF_042019905.1 of Bradyrhizobium dasycarpum. Taxonomy (NCBI): domain Bacteria; kingdom Pseudomonadati; phylum Pseudomonadota; class Alphaproteobacteria; order Hyphomicrobiales; family Nitrobacteraceae; genus Bradyrhizobium; species Bradyrhizobium dasycarpum. The sequence continues at coordinate 3,909,878 of NZ_CP169574.1, read as the reverse complement.
GCAGTACAATCGCGAGACCCTCCCTCAGTCGCTCGCGGCCTTTTCGATCGGCTACGAGCACATTGCCTCACTTGGCGGCCTGCGCAGCCGCAAGCGCGAGGTGCCGCGCGAGACCAATGCGTTCTGGCAGAACGGCAGCTTCCACAATTATGCCGACCACGCCATGAGCGCGGCTTTTCATGAAGGGCTCGCGCATCTGCGGGCGCTCGGGCAGGTGCAGCGCTGCGCCATCATGTGTGCGGAGACGCTGTGGTGGCGATGCCACCGGCGGATCATCACGGATTATCTGCTCGCCGCCGGCGAGACGGTGTTTCACATTCTCGGACCCGGGCAGGTCAAACCGGCCGAAATCAATCCGGCGGCGCGGGTCGCAGCTGGCGGCCACCTGACCTACCCTGCCGAGAGTTAGCCAATTCTCGCCCACGAGGTTATGCTGACGATGCACCCTGGCTACGATGTGGCCATCCGACGCGAGCCCGGCCATGAGCATATCCGTCATCGAGCAAGCCAAGATCCAGGCGCAGGTGCTGGTGCCGCTGGTTAGGGCGCTCCAGGCCGAGCTCGGCGAGGCGCGCGCCAACGCGATGGTGCGCAAGGCGCTCGGCGATCTCTATCGCGGCTTCGGCGAGCAATTCTGGAAGGCCAAGAATCAAGACGAGAACGACGCCGATCTCGGCAGGGCGGTCTCATCGGCCTTCAGGACCTACGCGCGCGACGACGCGCTCGCCTATGATGTCATCGAGCAGTCGCACGACGCCTTCGCCTTCGACGTGACGCGTTGCGCCTACGCCGAGTTCTACAAGGCGCTCGGCGAGCCGGAGCTGGGCTTTCTCCTGGTCTGCACCGCCGATTTCGCCACCGCGGAAGGGTTCGGTCCCGACGTCAGGCTCACGCGCACGCAGACCATCATGCAGGGCGCGCCTCATTGCGATTTCCGCTACCGGCGCGATGGAGGCGGATCGCAGTGAGGGGAACGATGCGGACGATCTGTCTCGCCGTGGCGATCCTGGCGTCGATCGCCTCGCGCGCCGACGCCGCGATCATCGACTGGCAGGCCGAGCTCCAGCGCTGCCGCGAGCTGCGCGCGAGCGTGGCGCCGCTGCTTCAGGCCGGCGAAGGCATCTCCGCGGTCGGACGCTCCAACAGATCCGTCCGGCGCTGCATCGGGATCCAGCGCGTCGCGGTGCGGAAGAAGATCCCGGGCGCGGAGGTGTGGTAGCGTTGAGCGCCATGTTGTCGCCTCACATTCCGTCATTGCGAGCGCAGCGAAGCAATCCAGAATCTTTCTGCGCTTCGTCCGAATCCGTAACCGTCACCCTGAGGTGGCCGCTTCTTCAGCGGCCCTCGAGGACGACGGCCCCCGCTATATCGGGGGTCGTTCATCCTTCGAGGCTCTCAGCGCAGTGCGGACGCACTGCGCCGCTCACACCTCAGGATGACGAAGTTGAGAGTTTGCTCCCGAGCAGCATGTCCTTCAGCCCGGTCGGATAGAGGCTCGGACCGCCGTCTACGTCGAGATCAGCAAGGTCGAACCAGCGCGCGACAATTTCTTCGCCATTGTCCTCGCGGAAGTCGATGCGGTCCTGGCCGGCGAATGCGCCATCCGGAAACGCGATCTCCGCGATGAACGTCACTTCGTGCCCGGTCGAGCCTTCGTGCACAAAGATGTTCTCCATCGCCCGCGACTCGCTCGTGATGGCGACGTCGACGCCGAGCTCTTCTTTGAACTCGCGCACCAGCGCAGCCTGCCAGCCTTCGCCGAACTCGATCTCGCCGCCGAGCGGCCGCACGCCCTTGATCCGCCCCGCATCGTCGCGCACCTCGGCCGCCAGCAGCCGCCCGTCCCGCCAATGCAGGCCGAGTGCGACGACGCGGATGTGGGGATGGGGGCGCCATGTGGTCATGGAGGCATGGTTAGGCCGTCTCATCAGCTTTCGCAACGAGGGTAGAGCGGGTTGAAAGCGAGGCGGCTGCTGCTTGCTCCGCCATTGCGAGCGCAGCGAAGCCATCCCCTTTGCGGCACAGCTCCGTCGCTGGGATCAATGCGTTGATCCTGATCAAGGTAGTGGCAACCAAATGGGGCAAGCTCAACGAGCAGGCGCAAACTGGGGGAATGGCCGTGCGTGCTTGTCTCTTAGCGCTGACATTCGTGATCGGCCTTCTGGGATCGTCCGCGGTGCATGCGGGTTGCTGGCCGAGCGATAGCTTTAAGATCGTCTGTTGGATCGACACCAAGGGTGTGGATTGTTCGGCGCACCATGCCCTGACCAGCGCCAAAGTAGTGACGTACTCATATCCGAGCCAATCCATCTACGAGTTCGAAACCACTCATTGGTGGACCGGGCCCAAGGAGACGGCCTGTCCGCCGAACAAGACGGTCAAGTTCAGCAGCGTTTGGGACCGCGAGACGGGCAAAGCGGAGGAGAAGGTGTCCGTGGGCTGGTCGTCCTGGTCGCGCTACGTCTATTGCAGCAACAATCCCTGGACCGGGCAAGGCCCGTCGACGGTGCCTATTTGCTCAGGGCCGGCCAACGACCCAAATGTGGGGCAGCCAGTGACCTCGGCGATGCTTTCGCAAAGTCAGAGACTGAATCTGCTTCAGGTCCAGGAACCGCTCCACACGAGGTGCCTGCAGGTCGAACCCGATCCATTCAGTCCGAAATGGCTTACGGGAAAGCCATTTGTCGAGGTCGTCGTTTCGCACCATGAATATCAAAAAATCGAATGGCATCGTTTCTTCCAGGAATTCTATTCCTCCGACGGCTGGAAGGAAGTTCCCGCGCCCAAGACGAAGATCCCGTTGTTTTCGACAAAAAAATACACCGAGCGCCGCGTCGCGACCACGACAGGACGGTTCTGGCTCAACAAGCAGGGACGTTGGAAGATCGTCGCAATCCCGAAGGCGACCTCGTTCGCCGCCCAGCTGGTCGCAACGACCGAAACCAACGAATGCCCGGGGGCTCTGTTCAATATCCAATAACGGCAGATCGACGAGAAGGCCTCTCCCGAAGTGCCAGAAGGTCGTGGTCGGCCGCAGCCTCTCATAGCCAGGGAGCAAGCCGCCGGTACTCTGAGCTAGATCAAGCTGTCCGGAACTCGCGTGAATATGCTCAGTCAGCATCAGTTCGGAGAGTTCAAATGGCAGTCCAGGACGTCTTGCTCGCTCTCACCAGCTATCCTCACCCGACCCCAGTCGTGGTGATCGACCGCGCCGTATTGCTGGCTGCTCTCCTCGACGCCCGCGTCGCGACGATCTCCTGTGAAATTCATGTTCAGGTGCCTGGCAGCTTCGGGCAGAAAAACCGCTGAAGGCGGCGAGCGGATTATGCCCATGGACGCCCAGCCGTTCGAACAGGAGAACAAGAAATCCCCGGTGTTTCATGCCAGGGGTCTTTCGAAGACCTATCGAATGGGAGAGATCGAGGTGCATGCGCTGCGCGATGTCGACCTCGACATCTTCGAAGGCGAGTTCGTCGTGCTCCTGGGGCCGTCCGGATCGGGCAAGTCGACCCTGCTGAATATCCTGGGGGGGCTGGACAGCCCGAGTTCGGGCGAGGCTCATTGGCGCGATCACAATCTGGTCGGCGCGACTGATGCGGAGTTGACCCGGTACCGACGTGAGCACGTGGGCTTCGTCTTTCAGTTCTACAACCTCATTCCCAGCCTGACGGTGCTTGAGAACGTCGCGCTGGTCACCGAGATTGCGGACAAGCCGCTCGAGCCCCGGGAGGTGCTTACGCTCGTCGGGCTCGAAAAGCGGACCGATCACTTCCCCTCGCAGCTGTCCGGCGGCGAACAGCAGCGCGTCGCGGTTGCCCGTGCCATCGTCAAGTCGCCGGATGTGCTTTTGTGCGACGAGCCGACGGGTGCGCTGGACTACGAGACCGGCAAGGTGGTGCTGGCGGCGATTGCGCGAGCCAACGAGCGCCTCGGCACCACAACGATCATCATCACGCACAATGCTGCAATCGCGGGTATGGCGGATCGCGTATTGCGGCTCGGCGGCGGACGGATCGTCGGTGAGGAGCGCAATGCGCATCGGCTCTCGGCGGACGAGGTGCACTGGTGAGCCTGCTCGATCGAAAACTGCTGCGTGACATCGGCGCGATGCGAGGGCAGGTGCTGACGATCGCGCTGCTGGTCGCAGCCGGCGTCGCCGTCTTCATTGGGTCTGTCTCGACTTACGAATCGCTCAATGCGGCCGTGGAGCGCTTCTACGCGGCTGCGCGGTTCCCGCAGATCTTCGTGAGTCTCAAGCGGGCACCGCTGTCGATCGTCCCGCAACTTGAAGCAATTGCCGGCGTTGCCACGGTTGAGCCCCGTATCGTTCGTGAGGTCATCGTCGATTGGCCGGCTGCAGCCCAGCCGGTGTCGGCGCGGATGGTGTCGCTCAGCCGTGCGGGCGACGAAAGGCTCGCCCGACTTCATTTGCGCCGAGGCGCGGCGCCCGAGCCGGGCTCTGCGAGAACTGCAGCGATTAACGAAGCGTTCGCGGAAGTCAACGGAGTGAACCCCGGAGACGACGTCCGCGTCCTGCTCAACGGGAAGGTGGAAGCTTTTCACGTCTCCGGCATCGCGCTCTCGCCCGAATATGTCTATGCCGTCAAGCCGGGCCTGCCGATTCCCGACGATCGGCTCTATGCGATCCTTTGGGTCGACCGCAGTGCGGCGGAAGCCGCCTTCGATATGAAGGCAGCCTTCAATGACGCCGTCATTTCGCTGGCGCCGGGCACCGATCCGAAGCCGGTTATCGATGAATTGGACCGGTTGCTTGAACAGTACGGATCGGTCGGCGCCGTCCAACGGCGAGATCAGCCTTCCAACCGCTTCCTCGAGGATGAACTGAACCAGCAGAAGGTGATGTCTATTACGATTCCGTTCATTTTCTTCGGGGTTGCGGCGTTCCTGCTCAACAGCGCTCTGGGGCGGATCGTGGTGGTCCAACGCGAGCAGATTGCCGCGTTGAAGGCACTGGGTTTTCCAACCTCGGCGCTGACCGTGCACTATCTCAAGCTCATTCTCGTTATCGTGCTGATTGGATCTGCGCTTGGCATAGGAGCCGGCTGGAGCTTCGGGAAAGCGATGATTGCAAGCTACCAAAGCTTCTTTCGCTTGCCTGACCTGCCGTTTCGGCTGACGCCGTGGTCGCTGGCGCTCGGGATTGCGATCAGCCTGGCTGCGGCATCGCTTGGCGTCTTGACAGCGCTGCGGCAGGTCGTCCGGCTGGCGCCGGCGGTCGCGATGCGGCCGGCGGCGCCGCTGGGCTTTCGCCGCTCGTGGATCGAAGCACTTCTGCCAAGCAACCGGATTCGATCTCGCCTCCTGATGATCTTGAGGAACACCGCCGGACGGCCACTTCGTTCGCTGCTGACGATCGCCGGGGTGGCCTTTGCCGTCCCAATGATGGTTCTGGGAATCTTTTGGCGCGACGCGATCAACGAGATGATCGACCTGCAGTTCAACCTGGTGGAGCGCGGCAACACGACGGTGACGTTTCCGCACCCCATGGACCGGACCATAATGCGGGACCTGGCTCGTGAGCCCGGTGTCCTGGCGGTGGAGGGACAGCGCATCGTGCCGGTGCGGCTACGCGCCGGGCAGCAGAGTTATCTGACCTCGGTGATCGGTCTATCCGCGGGAGATGAGCTGCGGCGGCCGCATGATGCGATGCTGCGCCCGATCGCGGTAAGCCCCGACGGGATTACGCTCACCCGGCGGCTTGCCGAGCGGCTCGACGCGAAGGCCGGCGACGTCCTCGCGGTCGAGGCGATGGAAGGACGACGACGCAAGCGTGATCTGCCGGTCAGTGCCGTCGTCGACGAGGCGATCGGAATGGCATCTTACATGGAGATCGAGACCCTGAATCGCTTTACCGACGAGGGTGCCGTGATTTCCGCGGCGAGCCTGTACGTTGAGCCGACTGCGATGATGGCCTTGGGGGAAAAGTTCAAGAGCTTGCCGACCATCGAATCAGTGACGATGAAGGCGTATGCGCTCACGTCGTTCATGGAGAAGATCGCCGATCTCGTTTTCGTGACCGCCGGCATCCTTGCGGCCTTCGCCACCATCATCACGGTAGGGGTCGTCTACAACAGCGCGCGCATCAGCTTGCAGGAGCGCGCATGGGAGCTGGCCAGCCTTAGGGTGCTGGGCTTTACGCGCGGCGAGGTCGCGAGCATCCTGTTTGCCGAGTTCTCTATCGAGATCGTGCTGGGGATTCTGATCGGCCTGCCGCTCTCTCATGCCGTTATCGGACTGATCGCCAGATTTCACTCCAACGAGAGCTTTCAGATACCTGCCGTGATCGCCCCGCAGACTTATCTCGTTGCCGTCGGCGTCGTCCTTGCTGCGGCTGCCGCCAGCGCCGGCATTGTCAAAGGCCGTGTTGATCGAATCGACTTGGTCGCGGCTCTCAAGACCAGGGAATGAACATGCACGTCACGGGCCGTCATATCGGAATTGTTGCCGGACTCCTGGCCGCCGCCGGATTTACGGCCTGGCTCCTGATTCCAGCCTCAGTGCCGGTCGAGACTGCAGCTGTGACAAAAGGGAGGTTCACCGCCACCGTCGATGAGGATGGCAAGACGCGCGTCCGCGAGCGGTACGCGGTCGCCGCGCCGCTTGCGGGGCGGCTGAGCCGAATCCGGTTCAAGGTTGGCGATCAAGTTCAGGTCGACGACGCCGTCGCCACGATCACCCCATCTCCAGCTCCCCTGATGGACTCGCGGACTCGCCGGGAGGTCGAGGAGAGATTGGGAGTGGCCGAAGCCAATCTGGAGCGCGCCAGGGCGGTCGTCGAACGGGCTAAAGCCCAGAGCGATCAAGCCAATACCGATTTGACCCGGGCGCGGACTCTGGTCCAGCAAGGCGCCGCGACGACGCAGGCGCTCGAACGTGCAGAGCTTGCGGTGCGTCTCGCCGACCGGGATCTGCGGGCGGCAGAATTTCAGAATCATGCCGCCGAGCATGAGATCAGCCAGATGCGTGCATTGCTGGCCCGGTACGGCAACGAAGGCAACGGGCACCCGGATAGCTGGAACGTTGTGTCGCCTGTCGCCGGCGTGGTGCTGAAGGTCGCGCAGGAAAGCGAAACGATCGTGCAGCCGGGTACGCTGTTGCTTGACGTCGGTGACGCCAGCGATCTCGAGATCGTGGCCGACGTTCTCAGCACCGATGCGGTCGAGATCCGTCCCGGAGCCGATGTCAGCATCGACCATTGGGGTGGGGAGGGAAAACTGACGGGTCGGGTGCGCCGGGTCGAGCCGGCAGCTTTCACCAAGATCTCCACGCTCGGTGTCGAGGAGCAAAGGGTCAATGTCCTCATCGACATCCTCTCGCCCGCGAAGCAGTGGGCCCGACTGGGAGATGGCTATCGGGTGGACGTTCAGATCACCGTCCTCGCGCGGGACGAAGCCACGGTCGTCCCATCCGGCGCGCTGTTTCGTCGGGGCGAAGGCTGGAATGTCTATGTTGCGAAGGGCGGGCGGGCCGAACTGCGCCAAATCGAGCTCCTGCGCCGCTCCGGCCGCTTCGCGGCCGTCGCTTCCGGCCTCGCCCCTGGTGAAGAGGTGATCGTCTATCCCAGCGACCGCGTTGCACCGGACGTGCGTATCGCACCCAGATCACCTTGAAGAGATCACCGGCGACAGCAATGCAGTCGCCCTCATACGAGGATATTGGCCGCAATGACGGACATGTTGAGAGCCTCCGCCCCGACCTACCCCACCAGATACTTCTTCACCGCCGCCTCGTCCCATTCGATCCCGTTGCCGGGCGTCTCGCTCGGCAGGGCAAAGCCGTCCTTGATCTGCAGCCGGGTCGAAAGCACCGCGTCGGCCCAGTCGACATATTCCAGCCAGTGCGCGGTCGGTGTCACGCAGAGCAAATGCGCGCTGACTTCCGAGAACAGATGCGAGGACATTTCGATGCCGGCAGCATGCGCGAGTGCAGCGGCGCGCAGCCAGCCGGTGACGCCACCGATGCGCTGGACGTCCGGCATCACGAAGTCGCAGGCTTCCGCCGACAATGCGGATTGCATCGAAAAGGCGCTGTCGAAATTCTCGCCGATCTGCACCGGCGTATGCAGCGCGTCCGCAATGCGGGCGCAGCCGGCATAATCGTCATGGCGGATCGGCTCCTCGATCCAGGTGAGGCCTTCGTCGTCGAGCATCTCGCCGCGGCGGATGGCCTCGGTCACCGTCAGCGCCTGATTGTAGTCGCACATCAGCGTCACCTGATCGCCGACGGCCTTGCGGACCGCACGCACGACGGCAAGATCCTCCCGCGCATCAGGCCGGCCGACGCGGATCTTGGCGGCCTGGAAGCCTTCGGCCAGCAGCTTGTGGGCTTCCTCGACGGCGGCGCCGGCCGGCATGATGCCGAGCCCCTTCGAATTGTACGCCTTGACCGGCTTCGGCGCGCCGCCGAGCAGGCGCGCGAGCGGCAGGCCGCGTGTACGCGCCAGCGCGTCCCAGGCCGCCATGTCGATGCCGGACTGGGCCAGTCGTTGCAGGCCGGCGAGGCCCAGCAGCGTGAAGCGTTGGGTCAGCTTGCGCTCGATCTCGAACGGCAGCAACTCGTCGCCGGCGAGGAGATCTGACATCTCCGTGACCATCGCCGCCAGCGGCTTCAGGGCCGAGGGCGTGAGCGAGAACAGATAGGCATGGCCCACCGCGCCCTGATCGGTCTCGCAATCGATCAGCACCAGCGGCGCCTTGGCGACCGCGCCGGTCGCGGTCTGGAGCGGCAGGTTCATCGGCACGATCACGGGGCGCGCCTGGAAGCGCTTGATGCGGATGGTTTCGGTCAATGGGCTTCTCCCGGCCGGGGTGGATGCAGATCGATGCCGATCTTAAGCATCCGTGATCAAACGAAAAGCCATTTGCTGCGACCACCATAAAATGGGGTTGCGCCGGCCGGCAATTCTTGGCTCTGTGCCGCCGCATGCTTTGCCGCGGATTCCAAAAGGATTTGCGACAAATTCGCACAGAACGGAGCCACGGCGTGAAACGAGAGATCTCCGAAGAGCAGCGCAAGAACGGCATCCTCACCGGGGCCGTGATCGCCTTCCTCCTGCTCGCTTTGCCGCTCGCAGTGTGGCTGGACCTGACCGAGCTCAGCAAGACGGCGTTGCGCCGCCAGGCGATCGATCTCAATTCGGTGATCACGAGCGTGCGCGGCTATTACGCCTCCAACGTGGTCGGGCGCGTACTGGCCAATCCCGACGGGACCACGAAGGTCGTGCACAATTACGAATCCGTTCCCGGCGCGATCCCGATTCCGGCGACGCTGTCGCTGGAGCTCGGACGGGTGATCGGCGCGCAGCAGGAGAACATCACCTACCGATTCGTCTCGGACTTCCCGTTCCAGAACCGCGCGGCGCACCAGCTCGACAAGTTCGAGAAGGACGCACTCGATTCGCTCAGGAAGGATCCCGAGCAGAAGATTGTGGACACCGAGACCTCGCTGTTCTCGGACAAGGTCCGCCTGGTCGCGCCGGTCACGATGGGCCCGGCCTGCGTGAGCTGCCACAACAGCCACCCCGAGAGCCCGAAGAAGGACTGGAAGGTCGGCGACGTCAGAGGCATCCAGGAGGTGATCATCGCGCAGCCGATCGCCGCCAACATCTTCTCGTTCAAGTTCCTGCTGGCCTATTTCGTGATCGCAGCCGGTAGCGGTCTGGCGTTCCTGTCGCTGCAGCGCCGTCAGGCGCGTCGCATCAAGGGCATGAACAAGGAGCTCGAATCCGCCAACGACTTCCTGGCCTCGCTCTCGATGAAGATCTCCCGCTACATCCCGCCGCAGGTCTACAAGAGCATCTTCTCCGGCCAGAAGGACGTCACCATCCACACCGAGCGCAAGAAGCTCACCATCTTCTTCTCCGACATCCAGAATTTCACGGCCACCGCCGAACGGCTGCAGCCGGAGCAACTGACCCAGCTCCTCAACGAATATTTCACCGAGATGTCGGCGATCGCCCACGACTATGGCGGCACCATCGACAAGTTCATCGGCGACGCCATGCTGATCTTCTTCGGCGATCCCGAGACCAGGGCGACCGCGCCGATGCGCAGGCCTGCCTCCAGATGGCCTGGCGCATGCAGCAGCGCCTCGCCGAGCTCAATGCGAAATGGCGGGCGTCCGGCATCGAGCAGCCGTTCCGCTCGCGCATGGGCATCAACTCGGGCTATTGCAATGTCGGCAATTTCGGGAGCGCCGACCGCATGGACTACACCATCATCGGCGCCGAGGCGAACCTCGCCGCGCGCCTGCAGTCGATCGCCGAGCCCGGCGGCATCGTGCTGAGCTACGAGACCTTCGCGCTCGTCAGCGACATCGTCCGCGCCCACGCCTTGCCGGCGATCACGATGAAGGGCATCAGCCGCGAGGTGATTCCCTATTCGGTCGATGCGCTCGATGACGGGGCGGCGGAGCGAAGCGGCATCATCACCGAGCGCGCGCCGGGGCTCGAGCTCTATCTCGACCCCGCGGTGGTGAAGTCAGGCGATGCCGCCCGCGTCCGCACGCTGCTGGAGAACGCGCTGGCTTCGCTCAAGCCGGCGTGAGGGTGCCCGGTCGGCCGCTACGGCAGCCCCCGTGCCTCCAGCTGCTTCACCAGCAGCAGCGTCGGCTCGGCGAGGCTGTCGCCCGAGCCGTCGAGACCGAAGGCGCTCGCGATACCTTCGCGGCTCCGCAGCAGCGTGCTGCGCGGGCAGTGGCCGGCGCCGCAGAGCGTCTTCTTCAAGGTTTCGCCCTGTGCCACGGTGCCGGCGGAATCGTCGGCGGCCCAGGCCAGCACGATCGGCACATCGACGTTGAGGATGCCCGGGAAAACCGAGCGCTTGTTGTATTGGCCGGCGTCGCTGCCGAGATAGGCCTTCTCGCTGTCGCTGGCATCCTTGCCGGCGCGGTAGATGCCGGACACCAGCACAACGGCGGCGACATCGGCGCCATCGGTCTGAAACTCGGGATGCGCCAGCAGGGTGGCGACATGGAAGGCTCCTGCGCCGTAGCCGACCGCGACGATCTCGCGGGCATCGCCGTTGAACAGGTCGATATTGCCGTGAACCCAGGACAGCGCCGCCGCCACGTCGGTCGCCCCGGCCGGCCATGTCGCTGAGGGCGCCAGCCGGTAGTTGACGCGTACGCCGATCATGTCGTTGCGCGCGGCAAAGCACATCGCCTGGTCCTGGATCTGGCGCGACAATTCCGGCGCGGCGTGGTCGCCCGTGAAGGTGTCGCCGGTCACGAACAGCAGCACCGGCCGCGGCGTGTCCGCCTTGGTGGCGCTGGCGGCGACATCGAGCACGTTGGCTTCGCTCTCGCCGTAGCGTAGGCCGCGCGTGAAGGTGACCTGCTCGCACAGCCGCGCGGTGCCGCCGGCGGTGGTGTCGGAATCGGTGAGGCCGACCCGGACGAGATCTGAGGGCCTGCCAGCCTTGCCGGCGATACGACATGGGCAGACGCCGCCGTCATGGTCAGAAGCAGGAAAAGTGTCAGACAATTCTTCATGGCGATGCCGGCCTTCGGGACCCAATTCGGCCCGCTGATGTGGCCCGTCTTTTCAATTCGTCTCATTAGTCAGCTGGCCTTGAGGCGAATTCGCGGCACCTCCCCCCGATCCGCGGCCGGCGCGGAACGGGCTGCCGGTGCGGCGAGCGGCCGCGCCAGAAAGGCACGTTCGAGGCCAGAGAGCGCTTGCGCTCTACTGTGCATGGGGTTGTTTTCGTATTTTTAGCTTGGAGGGCCCGTCAGGCCCGTTTCATGGTCCGGAACGTGACCGAGTAACGGCGCGCCTCGACCGGCGGGATGCTGTGCTCCCATTGCGAGCGCGCTTCGCCTTGCATCATGTAAAGGGAGCGCGGCTGCGCCTCGAGCGTGTGGCGCTCCCATTTGTCGCCGCTTCGGCGGCGGAAGCGGAACTTGCAGGCCGAGCCCAGCGACAGTCCGAGGACCTCCTTGAACTGCGGCTTGTCCCGGTGCCATCCGATGCCGACGCCGATGTCGTATTCGGTACAGAGCACCTGCCGGACGCCGGCCTCGGGCAGCCCCGCCCAGGCCTCGACCCGGCGCGCGATCGGCTGGAGCCAGTCCGGGATCGGCTCCGCCTCGGCCAGCCGCTGCAGCGAATAGTCATAGCGGTAGCCGAACGACGCCACGCGCCGGTTGCCCTCGAACGCCCCGAACTGGAAGCGCTGCAGCGGCAATGCTGCGATGCGGCCGATCAGATCCTGCTCGACGGCGGCCTCGATAAAATTGTCGACATGGCGAAGCCCGGAAGGCCCTGCTTCCGGCTCAGTGAACAATCCGAGCTGGGTCATTCCTCGCATTTCCGTGACGGAACCTTTTGCCGCCCCAAGCGACTTACATAGGACGCGGGAGGTAACGTGCGAGAGGCTGTCATGGCACAGAAGCATACCGCAGATCCGGCAGAGATCATGCGGGCGACCGGTCATCCCGAGCTGGAATATGCCGCCGGCTGGACCATCGCCGGCCTGGTCACCATCGGGACCATCGTCGCCGCCTGGGTGTTCGCGATCTAAGCAGATCTGGAAAAGTGTGAAGCGGTTTTCCGGATAGATCATGCCCAAGCTAGAAAACTGAGGTGTGATGATCTCATCGCACCTCCAGGTCGCCGGAAACTGGAGCTCGAAGGCCGCGCCCTTCTCGGTCGGCTTGAGGCTGATCGAGCCGCCATGGCTCGCCATCACCGCGCGGGCGATCGCAAGTCCCATCCCGGTGCCGCCCTGGTCGCGGCGGGTGGTGAAGAACGCATCGAAAATTCTGTCGCGGTTCGGCGCCGAGATCGGTTCGCCGTCATTGCTCACCGTCAGACGCAGGGTCGTGCGCTCGAAGGCCGCCTCCAACCGGATCTCCTCGCCTTGTGCCGCATCGCATTGTCGGCAAGATGCGATAGCACGATCAGCGCCTTTTCGCCTGACATGGCGATGGAGCGGTCGAGGCTGCCGCTGGCCTCGATCGCGCTTTCCGGAAACCGGCTCCTGAGATCGGCGATCACAGGCGCGAGCTCGGTGCGCTCGTTCTGCGGCAGGCTCTCGGCCCGGGCGAGCTCGCGCAGCCGTTGCGCCATCGCCTCCAGCCGCTGGGTGTCGGACAGGATGTTGGCGATGAAGGTGTTCTGCTCGGCCGGCGTCAGGCTGCCTGCCTTGCCTTGCACCGAATCCTGCAACAGCTCGGCCGCGCCCTTGATCGAGGTCAGCGGCGATTTCAGCTCGTGGGTGAGGTGGGCCGAGAATGTCGCGATATAGTCCGAGCGCCGCGCCAGCTGCTCGGCCATGCCGAGGAAGCTGTGCGAGAGCTGGGCGAATTCGCGGGTGCCGTAATGGCGCAGCGGCCGAAACGCCTCGCGGTCGCCACGGCCGATTCGCGCAGCGCGGTCCATCAGCTCACGCATCGGCAGGGTGATGGTGCGCGAGAACACGAGGCCGATCGCGATGGTGCCGAGAATGACGGCGAGACCGGCCAGCACGAACTTGGCCCGCTCCTGGTAGAGATGGTCGAAGATATTGCTCGGCGTCCGCGTCGTGTAGATCACGCCCGCGACGCGGTTGTTGACGATGACGGGCATGGCCGAGAACACGTGCATGCCGAGACCGCGGCTGAAGGAATAGATCGGCGGCGGCGGCTTGTCCGGCACGCGGTTGCGCAACGTCGCGCGGTATTGCCCGTGCAGCGCGTCCGCGACCTCCTCGATATGGGCGAGCGACTGCCCGACCTCCTGCCGCCCGGCAATGACGACGCCCTGCGGATCGAGGATCCGAAAGCCCGCCAGCGTCACCTTCTGGGTCTCGCGGATGATCGGCATCAGTCTTGCGCCGATCTCGACATAGCCGGGCTGCGCAGGGCGCGATGCGAGCAGCGCATCCGGTCGGCGCCGCAGCAGATCGTTGGCGGTGAGATCGAGCGCGGGCCGGATCGGCGTCACCGGGTCGCCGGGATCTGGCAGCACGTTCGGCGGCACTTCGGCCCCGAGCGTCAGCCCGCTGTCGAGCCGCACCGAGACTTCCTGCGCGTAGATCGTCGCCAGCACGCGGCTCTGCGCGATCAGCTCGGCTTGGGTCTGGCGGATCAGCTGATTGTCGTAGAGGCGAAAGAAGAACAGGCCGACCAGCGGCAGCACGGCGACGGTGGCCAGCACCGTGAAGATCACGAGGCCGAGCGACGGCCGCCATTTGTCGGGCGCCGCCTTCATGCCTCTTTCTCGCAGCGGCCGAGCTTGAAGCCGACGCCGTGGATGGTCTCGATCGCGTTGTCGCAGGCAAGCGCCGCGAGCTTGGCGCGGATGTTGCGGATGTGGCTGTCGATGGTGCGGTCGGAGACCTGGATGTTGAGCTGATAGGCCGCCCGCATCAGCTGCTCGCGATTGAAGACCGACGTCGGCCGGGTCAGGAACGCACGCAAGATGCCGAACTCGATCGCGGTCAGTTTCAGCGGCGTGCCGGCGAAGGTCGCGACATGCTGCTCGGGGTCGATCAGCAGTCCGCCCTGGGTCAGCGCGGCGGGGCCAGCCTTGGTCTCGCCGTTGCGCGGGTTGAGCCGGCGCAGGATGACGTTGACCCGCGCTACCAGCTCGCGCGGGCTGAACGGCTTCGTCACGTAGTCGTCGCCGCCGATCTCGAGGCCGAGGATGCGGTCGATCTCTTCGTCGCGTGCCGACAGGAACAGGATCGGCACGTCGGACGTCTTGCGGATCTCGCGGCAGACGTCGAGGCCGTCGAACTCGGGCATGCCGATGTCGAGCACGATCAGGTCGGGCTTGTCGGCGGCCACCCGGCCGAGCGCCTCCTTGCCGTCGCGGGCCTCGATCACGTCCATGCCGGCCTTCTTCAGGGCGACGCGGATGACCTCGCGGATGTGGCCCTCGTCGTCGACGATGAGAATGCGATGCGCCAAGAAAACTCTCCGCTCACCCCGCCGGCCGGCTGCCGGACTGATCCTTCGCCAGCGCGTCGAGCCTGCGCTGAAGCCGCCAGCTCCGAAAGCCCCAACTCCGCCAGGCCAGATCCTGGCGCTGCTGTTCTACAAGGCGGTCGCGTCGCGACACAAGGCAGCTCTCGCTTGAGCCGGGCCGGAGCGCGATGGCCCTGTCGATGGCCGGCAGCGCCTGTGGTCCGGGAGCGTCAGGAGATAGTCGATGTCGATATGCAGGCCGTTGCCCGACGCTTCCCGGCTGTGCGTGACATTATAGTCGGCGATGAAGGCATCGAAGTTCACGAGCGAGCAGCCATAAAGCACGGTCGCGAGTGCGATCAGATTGGCGCCGACGAGCCATTTGTTGGACCGTTGGAGGGCGATGCGGGCCACGATCAGGACCAGTCCGAGCGCGACCAGCCCCATCCAGATGAAGGCCGCGATGCGCCAGTAGGTCAGCATGTAGACGTTCACGTAGAGATCGAGGCGCAAGATGGAGGAGGCGACGAGAAGCACGTTCTGTCCCACCCAGAGATAGACCAGCGGCCGGATCACCGTCGAGTTCTCGGCAGGCCCACCCGGGCGCATCGCCACCAGCACGAAGGCCGCGGCGAGCAGGGCGGTTGCGATCAGCGGATAGGCCCCGCGATGCGCGTAGCCCGCGTAGGTCAGATTGTCGGGCAGTGCCACATGGCCCCAGAGATAGATGCCGTCAAAAACGGACTGCGCCGCGAACAGCAGGTTGAACAGGATCAGCGAGCGCAGGATGGTCGAGGGACCGAGGAATTCGGCTGCGACAACGGGTGGGAGCGGCGGCGGCACGAGGCCGTTGGCCACAGCGGCGTTGACGATCGGCTTGCGCCGCCAGCGCACGTGAATGAATGGCCAGACCAATGCCAGCATCAAGGCCCAGAACAGGACGCGCGGGATGCTGACATAATGAAGGATGAGCTTCGGATTGAGCAGGGACACCCATTGCTCGATCACCGGATTGGCGGCGGCAAACAGCGCGACGAACACTACGCTGAGCGCTGCCGGCAGCAGCCAGCGCGCGATGCCGCTTGTGAGCGCCGACGCGTTGAACGCCTGGGGCGCATCGAGAAAGAACCTGAAGGGACCGAGCAGAACGAAGTTGCGCAGCGCGCGGCCGCGGTCGGCGAGCCCGGTCGCTTCCACATCGGTCGCGAGCAGCAGCGCGATCATCAGTGATGTGACCAGGATCAGGAACGACAGCGTGCTGAGCTCCTCGATGACCGGCACGAGACCGGCGGCGAGAACGGCCGAGCCGATCATGGCGCGGCGCAGGTTCAGGGTCGCATGATTGAAGAGCACCGACACGCCGGCGGTCGCGATCGCAAACAGCGCCAGCGACAGCCCGACCCGCTGCCCGTAGAACAGCCAGTCGGCGAGCGCGGCGAGCACCAGCGCGAGGCCGACCTTGGCCGGGATCGAGGAATGACCGATCGGCTTGATTTCCTCTGCCATCGTCGAAGCCAGGCTCGTCATGTCCAGAAGACCTTTCGTGGTGGTTGGCACGACGAACTGTGAACGCCTCTCGTGCAGAAGGCGGGACCATCGTCTGCACGGCTTCAGGAGTCTTTTGCAGATTTCGTGCAGGCACGCTTTTGCCTCTCGCGCAGCGCCAATCGCTTTGATAGGTGCGAAGCGTTCGCCCTCATAGCATGTGGTACATCATGCAAATCCTCCGTCGTCTCGGTCTCGTTCTGCTGTGGCTTGCCGCGCCTGTGGTCGCGTTCGCGGCCGTCAACAAGAACGATCCCTATCTGCTCGTGCTGCGCGGCGCCGGAAACATCGCGCTTGTCGCCGCAAGCCTCCTGATCGTCGCCGTTCTGCTGCGGCGGGGACATTGGCGCATCATCGCGGGCAAGCTGCTCGTCATGCTCTGGTGCCTGCCGCCGGTGCTGATGTCCGCGGCGCATCTGAAGTTCGAGTTGCGCAGGCACGACGTTCTCAGCGCCGGCGCCGCCGAGGCGCGCCAGCTCGGGGCCCACTTCATGGTCGGCTATTCATCCTTCCCGGAAGTGGCGCGCCTTGCCAGGCAGGGACTGATCGGCGGCGTCTATGTCACCCGGCACAACATCCGCGGCGGCACGGTCGAGTTGCTCCGGAGCGAGATCGCCGCGCTCCAGGACATCAGGCGCGCAGCCGGCCTGCCGCCGCTGGTCGTCGCCGCGGACCAGGAGGAGGTGGCATCGTCGGGCATCTCGCGCCGCCGCTGACGAAAGTGCCGGCCCTGGCGACGCTCGCCGGGCTTGCTCCCGACGACCAGCAGGCCAAGGCGGAGGAGTTCGGCCGCATCCATGGCCGCGAGCTCGCCGGGCTCGGAGTCAATCTCAATCTCGCCCCGGTGCTCGATCTCAAGCCCGCGGCGCGGCGCAACCGGCTCGATTTCCACACGCTGATCGGCCAGCGCGCGATCGCGAGCGATCCGGCCGTCGTCAGTACGATCGCGAGCGCCTATGTGCGCGGGCTGGAAGCATCCGGCGTCGGCGCCACGCTCAAGCACTTTCCGGGTATCGGCCGCGTACGCGCCGACACGCATCATTTCAGCGCCAATCTCGACACGCCGGTCGAGGAGCTGGAAGCGACCGACTGGCTTCCGTTCCGCGAGGTGCTATCGCATTCGCGTAGCGCGCTGATGGTCGGCCACGTCACGCTCACTGCCGTCGATCCCGATCGCGCCGCCTCGCACTCGAAATCCGTCGTCCAGGGCATCATTCGCGACAAGTGGAATTACCAGGGGGTGGTGATGACCGACGACCTCGTGATGGGCGCGATCTACCAGAACGACGTCTGCAAGGCCGTGGTCGAGGCGATCAATGGCGGCGTCGATCTGCTGCTGGTCGCCTATGACGGCGCGCAATTCTATCGCGTCTTTGCCTGTGCCCTGGACGGGGCGCGGCAGGGCAGGCTCGACGCGGCCATGCTGCACGCGAGTGAGACGAGGCTGACGAGGGGCCTTCTGTCCGAGAAGGCGGGGGCCGCCTCGCTCCAGAGAAGCAATAAGCGGGGCTGATCCACGTATCGCCCCGCGCATGATGGCGCGAGGCGATCGAGTGCTGTCGTCGCGGCTGTCCTATTCCGCCTGCTCCAGTGCCGCCGGCATCTTCGCCACCGACATCAAGGACCGTGCGACCTGATTGAGCAGGAGGTCGGCGTTCTCTTCCTCGGCGAGGGATTTGGAGAGCAGGGCGACGATCGCGCTATGCCGGAGCTGCTGCGCCAGGTTGCGTGCCGTGGTGTAGCCGGACATCTCGTAGTGCTCGACGCGCTGGGCCGCCGAGATCAGCGCGAGGTCGGCAGCTGCGTCCTCCTTTTCCTGGCCTTCCTTCATGACCTCCTGGCCTTCCTCGATCAGGCCCATCATGCCCTTGCAAGGCTTGGCGCGAGCGGTCTCGCCGAGCAGCTCGAAGCATTCGTTGATGCGTTCGACCTGATTTTCGGTCTCGGCCAGGTGTTGCTCGAACAGTTCGCGCAGCTGGTCGAAGCGGGCGGATTGCGCCATCTTGGGCAGCGCCTTGGTCAATTGCTTCTCGGCATGGAGAATGTCACGCAGCTCGTGGAGCAGGAGATCGGTCAGCCCGGCCTCGTCGACGGGCGACGAACTCTCCGCGACGATCGGGCTGGCTATGCCGGGATCCGAGGACTGAAGCGCCGGCGATTCCGTGAACACCCAGTCCTCTCCTTCGTTCCAGGGGCCGCGGGTGTCGATCTCGCCGTGGTCGCCGCTGCCGGTGGAGTCGTTGAAGTACTGGTTCACGAGGCCGGGCGTTGGCGCAATCCTGCCGACACTGAAGGCAGGCTTGGACAGGCTTTCGAGCGCGCGCGCGAAGGCCTTCATATGCGTGATCTCGCGCGTCATCAGGAATTGCAGCGCATCCTTGGAGCCGGCGTCGTCGCAGAAATTGATCAGCCTTTCGTAGACGATCTTCGCCCGCGCCTCGGCGGCGATGTTGCTGCGAAGATCGACATCGAGCTCGCCGGTGATCTTGAGATAGTCGGCGGTCCAGGGATTGCCTTGCGAGTTGAACAGGTTGACACCACCTCCGCCGGCGATCGCGATGAGCGGATCGGCTTCGGCTGCCTGACGGTCGTTCTTCGAAGGCGCAAGATGCATCCGGGCAAGGCAGCCGACGACTTCGAGATGGCTGAGCTCTTCGGTCCCGATGTCCATCAAGAGGTCCTTGCGATCGGGGTCCTCGCAATTCAGCCCTTGAATCGAATATTGCATCGCAGCCGCGAGTTCCCCGTTGGCGCCGCCGAACTGCTCGAGCAGCATATTGCCGAAGCGCGGGTCGGGCTCGTCGACGCGCACGGTGAACATCAGCTTCTTGACGTGGTGATACATGGAATGACTCGCGCTGTGAGGGAAACGATGCGCGTCAACCGGTGCTCGGAATGTTCGTTCCTAACCGAGCTCGAGATTCAATTCGCGCTTCTACGTCTCCCGCGCGATCAATCCGTCGATCATCGCGCGCACCAGGGCCGCGATCTCCTTGCGTAGCGCCGGCAGCGGCACGGCAACCAGCTTCTGCTCCAGTCCGAGCGCCACCATGCCATGCACCGCCGAGAACAGGCTGCGCGCCGTGATGCTGAGCTCCTCGCGGCTGCGCTTCGGAAACAATGCGGCCAGCGGCTGGTAGATGTGGCGGAACAGCTGCATCTGATCCTGGACGGACCAGTCGGGGACGACCTTGTCGGCTTCCATGCGGTGCTCGAACAGCGCGCGCCAGAGCTGGAGATTGTCGGCCGCGAAATTGCAATAGGCGAGGGCGATGCGGACCAGCGTCTCCTGCGGCGACGGCTCGCCCGCGCTCTCCGCGGCGCTGAGCGCCTGGTCGAGCCGGTGCAGGGTGCGCGAGCCTACGCGCAGGATCAGCTCGTCCATGTCGGCCACGAGGTTGTAGACCGCGCCATTGGCGCAGCCGATCTCGCGGGCGAGATCACGGGTCTTCACCCCCGACAATCCGCGATCGGCAATCATCCGCTCCGCCGCCAGGATCAGGTCGGACCTGAATTTCTCTCGTCGTTCCAAAGCCTTAGACATGCTAGCCAAAATCTTGAGCGCTGCTCATATTTTTCTTGAACCTTGTTCAAATTCCTTGCTACAAAGCATATGTGAGCAACGCTCATAACAGGGAGCTGAAGATGTTCAAGACTGTAGTGACGCTTTTCCGCGGCAGCGTGGCCGCCGCGGGCGAAGAGCTGGAAGACCGGACGGCCCTGCTGATTCTCGACCAGCAGATGCGCGATGCGGCTGCCGCCGTCGAGCGCAGCAAGCGGACGCTGGCGCTGGCGATCGCGCAGGACCAGCAGGAAGGCCGCAAGCTCGAGGCGACTCTCGCCCGCATCGCCGATCTCGAGACCCGCGCGGTGGCGGCGCTCGACGGCGGCCGTGACGATCTCGCCAGGGACGCCGCCGAAGCGATCGCGGGCCTGGAGGCGGACCGCGATGCCGCGATGACGGCCCGCGCGCTGTTCGCGACCGAGATCGCGCGGCTGAAGCGGCACGTCGCAAACGCGCAGGCCCGCATCACCGAGCTCGATCGCGGCCGCCGCGTTGCCCGTGCCTCGGAAGCGGTCCGCTCGTTACGCCGCAGCGGCATCGAGGCCGCGCGTCCGTACGAATCCACGCTGCCGGAAGCGGAGAGCACCTTGCGGCGTCTGCGCGATCGGCAGATGGAAGCTCAGGCGGCCGACGATGCGCTGGTCGAGCTCGATGCGGCCACCGGTCCCATCGCCGTCGCAGAAAGATTGGCCGAGCAGGGCTTTGGCCCGCGGCTGAAGACGACCGCAGACGACGTGCTGGCGCGGCTGAGGTCCAAGCGCCCGGCGTCGGCCTGATCGCAACCCCCTCATCATTCGTACTCACAGGAGACCATCATGAACCAGAACGGCCAGCCCCACAGCAGCGCCTGGGTGACCTTCACGTACGCGTCCTTCGCAGCTTCCGCCTTTCTCGTCGCCATCGGCGTATTCTTTCTGCCGGTCGACGTCTGGATGAAGGGCTATCTCACCATGGGTATCGTCATGCTGGTTCAGACCTGCATCACCCTGACCAAGACCGTGCGCGACAATCACGAGAGCAGCCGGCTGGTGAACCGCATCGAAGATGCGAAGGCCGAGCGGCTCTTGATGGAGGTGTCCAAGGCCGCATGAAAAGCCTTGAGCCGATCCGGGAGACAAGCAGGAGATCCGCGGAGCAATACGCGCCG
This sequence comes from Bradyrhizobium dasycarpum, assembly GCF_042019905.1. NCBI lineage: Bacteria > Pseudomonadati > Pseudomonadota > Alphaproteobacteria > Hyphomicrobiales > Nitrobacteraceae > Bradyrhizobium > Bradyrhizobium dasycarpum. The sequence goes on along the minus strand of NZ_CP169574.1, from coordinate 3,888,711 downwards.
CGGCTCTCGCGTCCGCAACCATCGGGGATGACGCCTTGATGGCTGCAATCCGCATCCCGCATTGTGCTACGGCTGCAGGTGCGATATGGCTCTCGCGCGTTCAGAGGCGGAGACCAGCTTTGTCGAAACAATCGCTGCGCGAGGAGGCCGAGCGCCTGATCCGCGAATCGATGGAAAAGAAGTCCATCGTCGTCAAGCAGGGCACGACCCGCATTGAGGCTGTCTGCGGCAAGTGCGGCGCCCCGAACCGGGTGCAGGCGGAAAAGGGCCAGAGCCGCGTCAAGTTCGCCTGCAAGAATTGCGGCCATCAGCAAGAGACGTTGTAGGGCGCCTGCCCAGCTTGCCGCGCCGCGACACTCTAACCCCTCATCCCGAGGAGACCGCTGAAAGCGGTCGTCTCGAAGGATTGAGGCCGGATTGCCTCGGCCGGGCCTGCATGGTGCGAGACGCGCGCAAGGGCGCGCTCCTCGCCATGAGGGCTACTCCCCCTCCACGAACTTCTTGAACGCATCAGCATAATCCGGATGCCAGCGCGACAGCGGCGGGCGGTTCGCGACGATGTCGCCGGCGGCCCACAGCATGCGCTTCTCATCGAGTGCGCGCGGCACGTCGTTGTCCGGGCAGAGAATGTAGAAGTCGCCGGCCTCAAGCCGCGCCAGCATGAAATCCACCGTCTGCTCCGGCGTCCAGGCGCCGGCCGGTTTCTCCGTGCGCCCCTTCGCGGTGAGGCCGGTGAAGACGAAGCCCGGAATCAAGAGGTGCGCCGTGACGCGACAATTCTTCGTGTTGCGCAGCTCGTGCTGGAGCGCCTCGGTGAACGCCTTCACGCCGGCCTTGGAGACATTGTAGGCGGGATCGCCCGGCGGCGTGGTGATGCCCTGCTTGGAGCCGGTGTTGATGATCAGGCCCGACCTGCCGCGCGCGATCATGTTGGGTGCGAAGATGCGCGAGCCGTTGATGATGCCCCACATGTTGACGGCGATGATGCGCTGCCAATGATCGGGCTCGCCGAACAGCGTGCTGCCCGGCTGGATGCCGGCATTGTTCATGAGGATGTCGGTGCCGCCGAACCGCTCGCGCACGGCGCGCTCGAGTTCCGTCAGGCTTTCTGTCTCGCTGACGTCGACCACGGCCGTCATCACGTTCGCGGCACCGGCGATGGATGACAGTTTTGTTGCGGCCTCGACCAGGCGTCCCTGATCGACATCGGCGATGCACACCTTCATGCCGGTGCGCGCAAACGCCGCGGCGGCGGCAAGCCCGATTCCGGCTGCGCCACCGGTGATGACGGCAACGTTGTCTTTGACGATGGCGGGATGCGACATGGCTGAACTCCGGCGAAGCTAAAGTTGCGCTCGGTCGCGTTATAGCACGCGCTCCGTTCGACCCTGCACAAGTCGGCATGGGAGGTCTTCGCTCCATGCCGTCTTTACGCCCCTACGGCCCGGCTGTACCCTGTCCGACGAACGATCCCGCCCAGATCGAACCAATCAATCACCTGACAGGGAGTGCAGCCATGGCTGTATCGCAGGCTATTCCGATCACGCGCCATCCGTTCGCGAATGGGTCCTACAAGCAGATGCTGATCGACGGGAAGTGGGTCGATGCAGCCTCGGGCAAGCGCTTCGAGACCCGCAATCCTGCAACGGGCGAGCTGCTCGCAACCGTCGCCGAGGGCGACAAGGAAGACATCGATCGTGCGGTTGCCGCCGCACGCCGCGCCTTCGAAGGGCCCTGGAGCAAGGTCAAGCCGTTCGAGCGGCAGAACCTGCTCCTGAGGCTTGCCGACCTCGTCGAGAAGAATTTCGACGAATTGTCGCAGCTCGACACGCTCGACATGGGCGCGCCGCTCAGCCGCACCCGCGCCTATCGCCTGCGCGCCGTCGGCATGCTGCGTTACTATGCCGGCCAGACCACCGCGATCCACGGCGAGACCATCGAGAACTCGCTGCCTGGCGAAATCTTCTCCTACACGCTGAAGGAGCCGATCGGCGTCGTCGGTGCCATCATTCCCTGGAACGGGCCGCTCACCGCGACGATCTGGAAGATCGGTCCTGCGATCGCGACCGGCTGCACCGTGGTGCTCAAGCCCGCCGAAGAGGCGCCGCTGACCTCGCTGCGCATCGCCGAGCTGGCGATGGAGGCGGGCATTCCGCCCGGCGTCGTCAACGTCGTGCCCGGCTACGGCGAGACCGCGGGCGCCGCGCTCGCTTCGCACCACGACGTCGACAAGGTCGCCTTCACCGGCTCGCACGTCACGGGACAGTCGATCATCCGCGCCTCCGCCGGCAACCTCAAGCGCGTCTCGCTCGAGCTTGGCGGCAAGTCACCGGACATCGTGTTCGCCGATGCCGATCTCGATGCCGCCGTGCCTGGCGCGGCGATGGCGGTGTTTGCCAATTCGGGGCAGATCTGCAGCGCCGGCACGCGCCTGTTCGTCGAGCAGGCGATCTACGAGGAGTTCGTCGGCCGCGTCGCCGAGTTCGGCAAGAAGCTGCAGGTCGGCAACGGTCTCGATCCCAATGTGCAGATCGGCCCGCTGGTCTCCGAGCAGCAGCTCGAACGCGTCACCGGCTATCTCGACATCGGTCAGAAGGAGGGCGCGAAGGCGCTCGCCGGCGGCGGCCGGGTCACCGAGGGCGCACTGTCGAAGGGCTTCTTCGTCTCGCCGACGGTGTTCGCGGGCGTCCAGGACAACATGCGCATCGCGCAGGAGGAGATCTTTGGCCCCGTCATCTCCGCGATCGCGTTCAAGGACATGGACGAACTGGTCAAGCGCGCCAACAACACCACCTTCGGCCTCGGCTCCGGCCTGTGGACGCGCGATGTCAGCAAGGCGCATGCGGTGGCGAAGCGACTGCGCGCCGGTTCGGTGTGGGTGAACTGCTATCAGGCGATGGATCCGGCCGTGCCGTTCGGCGGCTACAAGATGAGCGGCTACGGCCGCGAGTCCGGCAAGCAGCATGTCGAGGAATATCTCAACGTGAAGGCCGTCTGGATCAAGACGGCGTAAGGCTTGTCCCTCGTCGCGTTCCGCGAGGGGGAATATCTGCTTCTTGTGGGGCGGCGACTTTCCGGTGGCCGCCCCGCGCTATATGATCAGCATCCTTCCAAAGAAAATCGGGGCCAGCATGAAATTTCCGGCGTTGTTCAAACCGTTGCAGGTCGGTCCGTACAAGCTTGCGCATCGCGTTGCGATGGCGCCGTTGACGCGCATGCGGGCCGAGCGCGAGAGCTTTTCGCCGCGGCCGCTGAACGCGGAATATTACGCCCAGCGTGCCACGCCCGGCGGCCTGATCATCGCCGAGGCCTCCCCGGTGCTTTCGCACGGCCGCGGCAATCCGGCGACGCCCGGCATCTATTCGCAGGCGCAGATCGACGGCTGGCGCAAGGTGGTCGATGCGGTGCACGCAAAGGGCGGCATCATCTTCCTCCAACTCTGGCATGTCGGCCGCGTCTCGCATTCCTCCTTTCATGGCGGCGAGCTGCCGGTCTCGGCCTCGGCGATCCCGATCAAGGCCGAGGGCATGAAGGCGATGACCGCCGACGGCAAGATCGCGGACTACGAGACGCCGCGCGCGCTGGAGACCGGGGAGGTTAAGGGCATCGTCGAGCCCTTCAGGCAAGGTGCGAAGAATGCGCTCGCGGCCGGTTTCGACGGTGTCGAGATCCACGGCGCCAACGGCTATCTGCTCGAGCAATTCCTGCAGTCGCGCAGCAACCAGCGCACCGATCAATATGGCGGTTCGATCGAGAACCGCGCGCGGCTGCTGCTCGAAGTCACGCAGGCCGCGATCGATGTCTTTGGCGCGAACCGCGTCGCCGTCCGGCTTTCGCCTTACGGCATCGCCAATGATTCCGGCGAGCCGGATCCGATGCCGCTCTACACCTACGTCGTGAAGGCGCTTGATAAGCTCGGTCTTGCCTATCTGCATTTCATCGAGCCGCGCTCCAGCGGCGCCGGCCGTGCCGACGTCCACTGGGACAACGTGCCGTCGGCGATGGTGCTGTTCCGGCCGCTCTACAGCGGCGTGCTGATGACCGCGGGCGGCTTCACCGGCGAGACCGCGAACGCGGCCATCGCCGACGGCCATGCCGACATCATCGCCTTCGGCCGCATCTTCATCTCCAACCCCGATCTGCCGCGGCGGCTCGAGCACGGCTATCCGATCACGCCGTACAACCGCGCGACCTTCTACGGTGGCGAGGAGAAGGGGTATACGGATTATCCGGTGTATGACGAGCTGACGCCGGCGTAGGCGCTGCCGTAGCCCGGATGGAGCGAAGCGAAATCCGGGTCAGCCTCTCCGCCGGTGAGACTTTCCCGGATTACGCTTCGCTCCATCCGGGCTACGGAGTTATCGTGTCGCTCCGTCTGCACCACAATGACGACGGAGAGACTCCCATGGCCAAAGCCGCAGCCGCCGCAGGGATAGCCACCGGCCAATGCCTCTGCGGCAAGGTCAGCTTCGAGATCGACGTCCCCGCACGCTGGGCCTGGCATGATCACTCCGCCGCCAGCCGCCGGGCCCATGGCGCGGCCTACGCGACCTATGTCGGCAGCTGGAAGAAGCGCTTTCGCATCACCTCGGGCAAGACCGCGCTCACGCGTTACGAGGACAAGGCCACCAGGACCACCCGCAGCTTCTGCTCGCATTGCGGCACCCCGATCGCCTATGAACGTCCGCGCGGGCCGCACGTGGTCAATATCCCCCGCGCGCTGTTTCGGGAGCGCACCGGCCGCCAGCCGCTCTATCACATCGCGATCGAGGAGCTGCAGGAATGGGCCTATACCGGCGAGCCGCTGGTGCCGCTGAAAGGCTTTCCGGGCGTGGTCTGGCAGCGCTCGAAAAAGAAGAAGCGCGCCGGCGGCGAGGACCCGTTCGAGCTTGGACGGGAGGAGATGTAGCGCGGGCTGGGCGCACAACTCTCGTGCCCCGGACGCGGTGCGGCACGAAGTGACGCACCGCAGAGCCGGGGCCCATGCATTAAAGAACTCGGAGCGAGTCTGTCCCGGCTCTGCGTCGCAACGCTTCGCGCTGCGTCGCGTCCGGGACACGAGAGTGAGGCTCCGACGCAACGCAGCCATGACCGCGCTTCCTTGCGCGCCTCCTTCGATTTCGGCCATCATGCCTTCCGTCCTTGCGGCCACGTCCGCTCCTGGAGGAAACATGAAGAACAAGATCACCGGCCGCTCCGCCTTTCTTGCGCTGCTCAAGGACGAGGGCATCACGCATCTGTTCGGCAATCCCGGCACCACCGAACTGCCGATCATGCATGCGCTGAAGGACCATCCTGATCTCACCTATGTGATGGCGATGCAGGAGAGCCTGGTGGTCGCGATCGCCGACGGTTACAGCCGCGCCTCCGGCAAGCTCGTCGCCTGCAACGTCCATGTCGCGCCCGGCCTCGGCAATGCCATGGGCTCGCTCTACAACGCCCAGTTCACGGGCACGCCGATGATCCTGACCGCGGGCCAGCAGGAGCAGGGCCATGGCCTGATGGAGCCGGTGCTGTACGGCCCGCTGGTCCGCATGGCCGAGCCGCTGGTGAAATGGGCGGTCGAGGTGACGCGGCTGGAGGATCTGCCGCGGATCGTGCGACGCGCGGCCAAGATCGCAACCACGCCGCCGACCGGGCCGGTGTTCATCTCGCTGCCTGGCGACATCCTGAACAGCGAGGCCGGCATCGACCTCGGCCGCTCCACCCGCATCGACGCCCGCGTGAAGCCGTCAGACGAAGCGCTGAAGGCCTTTGCCGCGCGGCTGCTCAAGGCCGAGCGCCCCGTCATCGTCACCATGGACGAGGTGGTCAAGAGCGACGCGCTGAAGGAGGCGGCCGAACTCGCCGAGCTGCTCGGCGCGGCCGCTTACCAGTCTTCGACGCCGTATGGATCGCACTTCCTCTCGGAGAGCCCGAGCTTCGTCGGCACGCTGGCGCGCGTGCAGAAGGTCGCGCGCGACACGCTGGCGCCATACGACCTCCTGATTGCGCTCGGCGGCGATCCCTTGCGGATGTCGGTCTATAGTGAAGTCGATGCGTTGCCGGACGGGCTCGGCATCGTGCAGATCGGCCTTGTCGACTGGGAGATCGCCAAGAATTACGGCGCCGAGATCGCGCTGAAGGCCGATCTGAAGGAAACCCTGCGCGCACTGATCCCGGTGCTGAAGGAGATGGGCGGTGCAACACTTGCAAACCGCGCCAAGCAGCGCCTTGCCGAGCTCGCGCCGGACAACTGGACCGCACGCCGCGCCGCGCTGGTCGAGCAGATCGGCAAGAGCGCGGGCCGCAGCCCCATCGATCCGGACTACCTGGTGCTGCAGATGGTCGAGGCCATGCCGGAGAAGGCCATCCTGGTCGACGAAGGCCTCACCTCCAGCCGCCAGATCACGGCGCTGCGCCCGCATCGCGACCGCTATGGCTATCACGGCCTTGCCTCGGGCGGCATCGGCTGGGGCCTGCCGGCCTCGGTCGGTGCCAGCATTGCCAATCCGGATCGCCCGGTGGTGTGCTTCTCCGGCGATGGCAGCGCGATGTATTCGATCCAGTCGCTGTGGACGGCGGCGCATCACAAGCTGCCGCTCAACGTCGTCATCGCCAACAATGGCGGCTACCGCATCATCAAGCAGCGCCTGCTCGCCTTCCACGGCGACGACAATTATGTCGGCATGGATTTCGCCGATCCGCCGGTGGATTTCACCGGCGTCGCGCGAGCGCTCGGCTGCGAGGCGATCAAGGTCAGCGATCCCGGCGAGCTGAAGGCGACGCTGGCGTCGGCGTTCAATCGGCCGGGGACCAAGCTGATCGAGGTGATGGTGGACGGGAAGGTGTAGGGCGGCGCTGCCTCCCGCACTCAACGGTCATCGCCCGACTTGATCGGGCGATCCAGTATTACAGCGACGATTGTGATTCCTCGAGAGGCCACGGCGTACTGGATGCCCCGGTCAAGCCGGGGCATGACAGCGACTTTGTGACAGCTACCCCTTCTTCCCCACGCGATGTCCTGCCGCCGGATGCGGCGCATCGAGCCTCGCGCGGCCTTCGCCGAACAGCTTCTCCCGCAGCGTGCCCTTTGCGTATTCTTTCTTGTACCGTCCGCGCTTGGTCAGCTCCGGCACCAGCATGTCGGCGATGTCCTCGAAATCGCCGGGCGAGATCGCGAAGGCCACGTTGAGGCCGTCGACGTCGGTCTTCTCCAACCAGTCCTCGATCTTGTCGGCGACGCTTTCGGGCGTGCCGACCACGACCGGGCCGGCGCCGCCGATGCCGACATGCTCGATGACGTCGCGCACGGTCCAGACGCGGTCAGGGTCGCCGCGCGTGACGTTGTCCAGTGCGCTGCGACCGGCATCGTTCTGGACGTGACGCACCTGCTGGTCGAGCTCGTAGCCGGAGAAATCGATGCCGGTCCATCCCGACATCAGCGCCAGCGCGCCTTCCGGATTGATGTGCGAGCGGTAGTCGGCATATTTCGCCGCCGCCTCGGCCTCGGTGTTGCCGAGGATGATGGTCATCATGCTGAACATCAGGATCTCCGCCGGGTTGCGGCCGAGTGCGGCGGCCTCCTGGCGGATCGCCGACACGCGCGGCGCAATGATCTTGGCCGACGGTCCCGACATGAACACGCATTCGGCGTGCCTCGCCGCAAACTGCCGGCCGCGCGGCGAGGTGCCGGCCTGATACAGCACCGGCGTGCGTTGCGGCGACGGCTCGCTGAGATGGATGGTGTTGTTGATGCGATAGTTCGCACTCTCGTGATTGATACGGTGAACCTTGCTGGGATCGGTGAAGATGCCGCGCTTGCGGTCGCGCAGCACGGCGTCGTCCTCCCAGCTGCCTTCCCAGAGCTTGTAGACGACCTCCATATATTCGTCGGCGATGTCGTAGCGGTCGTCGTGCCCGGTCTGCTTGTCCTTGCCGGCGCCACGCGCGGCGCTGTCGAGATAGCCGGTGACGACGTTCCAGCCGATCCGCCCTTCGGTGAGGTGATCGAGTGTCGACATCCGCCGCGCGAACGGATACGGCGGCTCGAAGGACAGATTGCTGGTGACGCCGAAGCCGAGATTCTGCGTCACCGCGGCCATCGCCGAGAGCAGCAGCAGCGGCTCGTTCGACGGCGTCTGTGCCGCGTTGCGCAAGGCCGCGTCGGGGCTGTTGCCATAGACGTCATAGACCCCGAGCACGTCGGCCAGGAACAGCCCGTCGAAACGGCCGCGCTCCAGCGTCCTGGCCAGATCGATCCAGTAGGGCAGGCGGTTGTAGTCGGCGGTGCGGTCCCGCGGATGGGTCCATAGGCCGGGTGACTGATGAGCGACGCAATTCATCGCAAAGGCGTTGAGTCTGATCTGCTTGGCCATGCTGGCTCCCGGCGCACTGTACTGAGCGCTCTTCGAATGATAGAGGTGCGTCCGAACTTGACGCCTGACTTGGCGAAGTTCTTGCATATCGCTTGCGCTTGGCAAGGCCCAAATCGGTGGCGCTGCTGGGCCTGGCAAGCCAATCTCAAGCAAGCAAGGACGAAATCCCAAGAGAAGTACAAGAGAACTGGAAGTACAAGAGAACTGCAAGCGAAGTACAAGATCGATCCAACCCCCTGCCACTTTCGGAGGCCAACCCGTATCGGGTAAGGTCCTTCGTCCTGAAGTCCCGAAAAGCAAGTCATGACCAGAGCCGACGCCATCGCCCGCGCCCGCGAGGATTTTCGATCCGGCGCATTCCTCGCCGAGCTCGACCGCCGCGTCGCCTTCAAGACCGAGAGCCAGAACCCGTCGCGCGGCCCCGAGCTGCGCGCCTATCTGGAGCAGGAGATGCAGCCGGCCTTCGCCGCGCTGGATTTCACCAGCCGTATCGTCGAGTCCCCCAGCGGCAAGGCGCCGTTCCTGCTCGCCGAGCATCACGAGGGTGCCTCCGCGCCGACCGTGCTGATCTACGGCCATGGCGACGTCGTCGACGGCATGGAAGGCGAGTGGCGCGATGGGCGCGATCCATGGCGCACCAGTGTTGCGGGCGCGCGGCTCTACGGCCGCGGCACCGCCGACAACAAGGGTCAGCACAGCATCAACATGGCGGCGCTCCGCGCCGTGCGCGATGCCCGCGGCGGCAAGCTCGGCTTCAACGCCAAGTTCATCGTGGAGATGGGCGAGGAGATCGGCTCGCCCGATCTCGGCAAGGTCTGCGACCTCAATCGCGACGCGCTCAAGGCGGACCTGTTCATGGCCTCCGACGGGCCGCGTCTGTCCGCCGACCGTCCGACCCTGTTCCTCGGTTGCCGCGGCGGCATTCGCATTCATCTGGATGTGAACCTGCGCGACGGCGGCCATCATTCCGGCAATTGGGGCGGCGTTCTGGCCAATCCCGCGACCATTCTGGTCAACGCGATCTCGACGCTGGTCGACGGCCACGGCCGGCTCCAGCTTGAAGCGCTGAAGCCGCCGCGGCTCACCAACCAGATCCGCTCCTATCTGGCCGATGTGCAGGTGGTGCCGAGCGCGGACGAGCCCGCACTTGCGGAAAACTGGGGCGAGGAGGGTCTTTCGGCCGCCGAGCGGCTCTACGCCTGGAATACGCTGGAAGTGCTGGCGATGTCGTCGGGCAATATCGAGAAGCCCGCCAACGCCATTCCGGGCCATGCCAATGCCGTGCTGCAACTGCGTTTCGTGGTCGGGACGAAGATCGAGGGCCTGGTCGAGGCCATCCGCTCGCATCTGGTCGCAAAGGGTTTTCCGATGGTCGAGGTGCGGGCGGCCCAGAGTTTTGCTGCATCGCGCACAGATTTCGACAGCCCGTGGATCAAATGGGCGGCGGATTCGGTGCAAGCGACCACCGGCAAAGCACCCGCGGTGCTGCCGAATTTCGGCGGCTCGCTGCCCAACGACGTATTCTCCGAAATCCTCGGCCTGCCGACGATCTGGGTGCCGCACTCCTATCCCGGCTGCTCCCAGCATGCGCCCAATGAGCACATCCTGCTGCCATTGACGGAAGAGGCCTTGACGGTGATGGCCGGGCTGTTCTGGGATCTCGGTGAGTTGCCAAAGCCGCTGACGGGCCCGTTAACCTGAGCCTTTGATCCAGCCAAAAGTAACATTCTAATCCGGCCCGATTTGTGCTTGCATCCGGGCCGCATCATCCGAAAGGGGAAGAAGAACGTGAAACATTTCCGCCACATCGGGCTCGCGCTCGCCGCGACCTTCGTCGTCAGCCAGGCCGGCGCCCAGGAGCTGACCGGCACGCTGAAGAACATCAAGGACACCGGCGCCATCACGCTGGGCTTCCGCGACTCCTCGATCCCGTTCTCCTATCTCGACGACAACCAGAAGCCCGTCGGCTTCGCGATGGACATCTGCTACAAGATCGTCGACGCCGTGAAGAAGGAGCTCAAGCTCGACAAGCTCGAGGTCAAGCTCAACCCGGTGACCTCGGCGACCCGCATTCCGTTGATGGCCAACGGCACCATCGACCTCGAATGCGGCTCGACCACCAACAACGCCGAGCGCCAGAAGCAGGTCGCCTTCACCAACACCCACTACCTGACCGCCAGCCGCTACGTCTTCAAGAAGTCCAGCGGCCTCAAGTCGATCGACGATCTCAAGGGCAAGACGGTGGTCTCGACCGCCGGCACCACCAACATCAAGCAGCTCACCGAGGCCAATGTCGCCAAGGGCCTCGGCGCCAACATCATCCCCGCCAAGGACCACGCCGAGGCCTTCCTGATGGTCGAGACCGACCGCGCGGTCGCCTTCGTCATGGACGACATCCTGCTGGCGAGCCTCGTCGCCGGCTCGAAGTCGCCGGGCGACTACGAGATCTCCAAGGACGCCTTCTCCAAGCCCGAGCCTTACGGCATCATGCTGCGCAGGGACGATCCTGCCTTCAAGAAGGTGGTCGATGCGGCAACCGCCGCGCTCTATACGTCGGGCGAAGCCCAGAAGATCTACGACAAGTGGTTCACGCAGAAGATCCCGCCGAAGGGCCTGAACCTCAACACCCCGATCTCGGCCGAGCTGAAGAACGAGTTCGCCAAGCCGACGGACTCGCCGAATCCGGACGACTACAAGTAAGCAAACCTCGATCTTTCGATCGGGATCATGTCCGGCCACTCTTGACACTGGAGTGGCCGGACATTTGCATAGGCGCCGGGACATCCATAGCTGGCGCGTTCGCGCGGGGGACACGTGAACTACAACTGGAACTGGGGAATCTTTTTCCAGCCGAACCCGATGGGGACCGGCACCTATCTCGACATGCTCTTGTCGGGCCTGGTGCTGACCCTCAAGACCGCGGCGCTGGCCTGGGTCATCGCGCTGATCACCGGCTCGCTCGTCGGCGTGATGCGCACGCTGCCGTCGAAGGGGGCGAACTGGTTCGGCTTTGCCTATGTCGAATTCTTCCGCAACATGCCGCTGCTGGTGCAGCTCTTCCTGTGGTACTTCGTGCTGCCGGAACTGCTGCCGAAAGGCGCCGGCACCTGGCTGAAGCAGCTGCCCAACGCGCCGTTCTGGACGGCGGCGATCGGCGTCGGCTTCTTCATGTCGGCGCGCGTTGCCGTGCAACTCCAGGCCGGCATCGGCTCACTGCCGCGCGGGCAGAAGATGGCCGCGACGGCGCTGGGCCTGACCACCGCGCAGGGCTATCGCTACGTGCTGCTGCCGATGGCGTTCCGCATCATCCTGCCGCCGCTGACCTCTGAATTCCTCAACACCATCAAGAATACGGCGGTCGCGATCACCATCGGACTGCTCGAGCTGACCGGACAGGCGCGCTCGATGCAGGAATTCTCGTTCCAGGTGTTCGAGGCCTTCACCGCCGCGACCATCCTTTATCTCCTCGTCAACGCCGTTGTCGTGACCGCGATGCGCTTCCTCGAGCGCTGGGTCGCGATCCCCGGCTACATCACGGGGAAATAGTGATGTTCGGCAATCTCGATTTCGACGTCATCCGCCGCGCGCTGCCTTATCTGTTCTTCGAGGGCATGACGTTCACGCTGACGCTGACGGGCCTCGCAGCGCTGGGTGGTCTTATCTTCGGCACGGCCCTCGCCATGATGCGGCTCTCGGGCTTCAAGATCCTTGGCCGGATCGCCGGAGTCTATGTCGACTTCATGCGCTCGCTGCCGCTGGTGCTGGTGATCTTCTGGTTCTACTTCCTGGTGCCCTATATCGGGCAGTGGGTGACCGGTGCTTCGCGCCCGATCAGCGTCGGCGCCTTCGCGTCCTCGCTCATCACCTTCATCATGTTCGAGGCGGCGTATTTCTCGGAGATCATGCGCGCCGGCATCCAGTCGATCTCGCGCGGCCAGCCGGCCGCCGCCAGTGCGCTGGGGCTGACCTACGCCCAGACCATGCGCTACGTCGTGCTGCCGCAGGCGTTCCGCAATATGCTGCCGGTTCTGATCACGCAGACCATCGTGCTGTTCCAGGACACGTCGCTGGTCTACGTCCTCTCGATCACGGATTTCCTGGGCGCGGCGAGCAAGGTCGCGCAGCGCGACGGGCGCCTCGTCGAAATGTACCTGTTCGCAGCCGTGGTCTACTTCACCATTTCCTGTATCGCGTCCTTCGCCGTCCGCCGGCTGCAGGCGCGGATCGCCATCATTCGCTAGGGCTAGACGCTCATGATCGAAATCAGCCATGTCAACAAATGGTACACGCCGAGCTTCCAGGTGCTGACCGATTGCACGACCAGCGTCACCAAGGGCGAAGTCGTGGTGGTCTGCGGCCCCTCGGGCTCGGGCAAGTCGACGCTGATCAAATGCGTCAATGCGCTGGAGCCGTTCCAGAGCGGCGACATACTGGTCGACGGCACCAAGGTCAACGATCCCAAGACCGACCTGCCGAAGCTGCGCTCGCGCGTCGGCATGGTGTTCCAGCACTTCGAGCTGTTTCCGCACCTCAAGATCATCGACAATCTCTGCCTCGCGCAGGAGAAGGTGCTCGGGCGGCCGCATGACAAATCGGTCACCAAGGGCATGCAGCTGCTGGAGCGTGTCGGCCTCAAGGAGCAGGCGCAGAAATTTCCGGCGCAGCTCTCCGGCGGCCAGCAGCAGCGCGTCGCGATCGCCCGTGCGCTTGCGATGGACCCAATCGTCATGCTGTTCGACGAGCCGACCTCGGCGCTCGATCCGGAAATGGTTAGCGAGGTGCTCGACGTCATGGTCGATCTCGCCCGCGAAGGCATGACCATGATGGTCGTCACCCACGAGATGGGCTTTGCCCGCAAGGTGGCCAACCGCGTCATCTTCATGGACCGCGGCGAGATCGTCGAGGACGCGGCGAAGGAGGACTTCTTCGGCAAGCCCCGCAGCGACCGCGCGCAGAAGTTCTTGTCGAAGATTCTCTCCCACTAGAGGGTCGTCATCCCGGGCGCGCACAGCGCGAGCCCGGGATCCGTCGGGCGGCAGTACCGGGGTGAGATGGATTCCGGGCTCATTCGCTGCGCGAATGCCCGGGAATGACGGAACCAGGGGTGATCGGCGCCCCCGAGTCGCGTATAACCAGCCTAAATCCCTCATTCTCTCCCAGGAGACCTGCCTTGGACCCGATCGCCTACGTCAATGGTTCATTCGTCCCGCTTTCCGAAGCCAAGATCTCGGTACTCGATCGCGGCTTCCTGTTCGCCGACGGCATCTACGAGGTCTCGGCCGTGCTCGACGGCAAGCTGGTCGACAACGCCTCGCATCTGGCGCGGCTGGAGCGGTCGGTCGGCGAGATCAAGCTGAAGTTGCCGGAGACGCTCGAGCGCATCACCGAGCTGCAGAAGGAGCTGATCGCGCGCAACAAGCTCGCGAACGGTCTCGTCTATCTCCAGGTGACGCGCGGTGCCGACAAGGGCCGGGACTTCGCCTTCCCCAAGGGCGACGTCAAATCGAGCCTGGTGATGTTCACCTCGGAAAAGGACATCATCAATGCCGCGTCGGCCAAGACCGGCATCAGCGTCATCACGGTGCCAGACATCCGCTGGGAGCGGCGCGACATCAAGAGCGTGGCGCTGTTGGCGCAGGTCTTGGCGAAGCAGGCCGCGGCCGAGGCCGGCGCAGGCGAGGCCTGGATGCTGGAAGACGGCTACGTCACCGAGGGCGGTTCGTCATCGGCGTTCATCCTCACCAAGGACGACGTCATCGTGACCCGCAAGAATTCCAACGCGATCCTGCCGGGCTGCACCCGCAAGGCCGTGGTGGCGCTCGCCGAGGAACGCCAGCTCCGCGTCGAGGAGCGTTCGTTCACGGTCGCCGAGGCGCTTGCCGCCAAGGAGGCCTTTGCCACCTCGGCGTCGCTGTTCGTCCAGCCGGTGGTTGCGATCGACGGCAAGAAGATCGGCGACGGCAAGCCGGGCCCGATGGCCACGCGCCTGCGCGAGATCTACGTGGAGTTCGCCAAGGCCACGGCGGTCTGAGCCACGCGCAGCTGTCGTAGGGTGGGCAAAGGCGCGAAGCGCCGTGCCCACGTCCTCTCTCCTGTCAGCCACAGAACGTGGGCACGCCCCGCGTTGCCCACCCTACGAGACCTCTCCTGGCAGCCTACGCCACCGACGCCTTCATCCTCACCGGATGCACGGCGCGGAACGCGATCACGATCCTGTTCCAGGCGTTGATGGCGCCGATCAGCATGGTCAGGTTCACCGTCTCTTCCTCGGAGAACTGCGCGCGAACCTGCTCGTAGACATCGTCGGGCGCGTGGGTCTGCGAGATCAGCGTTACCGATTCCGTCCAGGCCAGGGCCGCGCGCTCGCGGTCGGAGTAGAGCGGGGATTCGCGCCAGGCATTGAGCAGGTAGATGCGCTGTTCGGTCTCGCCGCGCTTGCGAGCGTCCTCGGTGTGCATGTTGATGCAGAAGGCGCAACCGTTGATCTGCGACGCCCGGATCTTGACCAGCTCGATCAGTGATTTCTCAAGTCCGGTGGACTGGATCTGTTGATCCAGCGCCATCAGCGCCTTCATCGTATCGGGCGCGGCCTGGAAGTAGTTCATGCGGGGCTTCATGATCGTCTCCTTCTTGGGGTGAGGTCAGTGAGCGCCACCGGCCGAGGTCTGGCCGGGCTTCTTCAGGAAGAAGACGGCGAGCAGCGCCACGATCAGCGCCATGCCGAGCAGATAGAAGGTGTCGCTGAAGGCGAGGATATAGGCCTGCTTCTGCACGATATTGCCGATCGCGACATAGGCGCGATGCGCGGCGTCCGCACGATCGAGGATGCCGTGATTGACGAAATACTGCGTCAGTTGTTCCAGCCGGGTGCGGGTGGCCTGCTCGAATACCGAGACCGACTGCATCAGCACGTTGGAATGATACTGCTCGCGCTTGGTCAGGACCGTTTGCAGCAGCGCGATGCCGACGGCGCCACCGAGATTGCGCATCATGTTGAACAGGCCGGAGGCCGAGCCCGCGTTCTCCGGCTCGATGCCGGCGGTCGCGACGGCCGACAGCGGCGCCATCACCAGCGCCTGGCCGACTGCGCGAACGATGTTGGGCCACATGAGCTGATCGGCGGCGTAGTCGCTGGTCATATAGATGTTCATGAAGTTGGAGGCCGCGAACAGGACGAAGCCGATGCCGATGATGATCCGCGCGTCGAATTTCCGCATCAGGCGAGGCACCAGGGGGATCAGCACGAGTTGCGGCAATCCGGTCCAAGCCAGCACCATGCCGATCTGCTCGGCGTTGTAGCCCTGGATGCGTGCCAGATATTGCGGCAGGATGAATACAGAGCCGTATAGCGCGATGCCCAGCAGGAAGTTCGCGAGCATGCCGAAGCCGAAATTACGGCGGACGAGCAGGCGCAGATTGAGCAGCGGCTTCTTCACCGTCAGTTCGATGATCAGGAAGGTGATCAGCGCAACGGCCGCGATCACTGAGAGCTTGACGATGAAAGGCGAGCCGAACCAGTCGTCCTTGTTGCCTTCCTCCAGCACGGTCTGCAATGCCGATAGGCCGATGGCCATGGTGACGATGCCGGCCCAGTCGCCCTCGCGCAGCAGTGAGAGCCTCATCGGCTTGGGTTCGAGCGCGTACCAGAGCATGCCGACCATGACCGCGCCGGGGACGAGGTTGACGTAGAAGATGTACTCCCAGCCGAAATTCTCGGTGAGATAGCCGCCGATGGTCGGGCCGATCGCAGGCGCGAACGTTGCCGACAGCGCGAACAATGCCAGGCCCACCGGCTGCTTTGCGCGCGGCAGCAACGTGATGATCAGCGTGAACGCCATCGGGATGAGCACGCCGCCGGTGAACCCCTGCACGGCGCGCAGCACGATCATCTGGGACAGGTCCTGCGCCAGCGCGCAGGCGGCCGACAGCAGCAGGAACAGGATCGCATTGGTGAGGAGATAGATGCGGATCGAGAACACCTGCGCGAGCCAGCCGGAGAGCGGGATCACGACGATCTCGGCGACGAGATAGGATGTCGAGATCCAGCCGCCGTCGTCGATGCCGGCGCCGATCGCGCCCTGGATGTCGGCGAGCGAGGCGTTGACGATCTGGATGTTCAGCACCGCCATGAACGCGCCGAGCGTGGCGCCGATCACCGCAATCCAGGTTCTTGCGGAGATTGCCGGCGCGGCGGGAGCAGCGGCGGGGAGGCGGCCGGCGACGTTGACGGTCGGTTGGAGCGTGCTCATGGTTCAGCCGCCGTTCGCGCGTGAGGTGTCGCCGGCGAGGCGCTTTTCAGTCTCGCGCTCGGCAAGCACCGTGGCTTTCGTATCGACGGTCGGCACTGCCGACATGCCGGGGCGCAGCAGGCCGCTGAGGCTGTGGTCGTCAAGCACGATCTTCACGGGAACGCGCTGCACGATCTTGGTGAAATTGCCGGTCGCGTTGTCCGGCGGCAGCAGCGCGAATTCGAGCCCGCTCGCCGGCGACAGGCTGTCGACGTGGCCGCGCAGGGTCTTGTTGCGGAAGCTGTCGACGCGCAGCTCGACCGGCTGTCCAGGTCGCATATGCGTGAGCTGAGTCTCCTTGAAGTTCGCAACGACGTAGACCGCATCGAGCGGCACCACTGCCATCAATTGCGTGCCGGCCTGGACGTATTGGCCGACCCGCAAGCTCCGGGCGCCGACCGTGCCTTCGACCGGCGCGGTGATCTCGGTATAGGACAGGTTCAGCGCCGCCTGCTGCGCGGCCGCGCGTGCGCGCTCGAGCTGGGCGGTTGCCTGAGCGCGCTGGGTCGTAAGCACGTCGACCTTGCGCTGCGCAGCCACGAGGCCGGACTTGGCGTGCTGCAATTGCGCGCTGCTGGCGCGCAGCGCCGCGTCGGTCTGTTGCGCACGCTGAATCGTGCCTGAGCCCGACTTCATCAGATCGTCGTAGCGGGCACGCTCTTGCTGCGCGAATTTCAGATTGGCGTCCGCCGCAGCGACATCGGCCGTGCTCTGCTCGATGATCGGCTGCTGCAGTTCGAGCTGGGCGTCGATGTTGCGCACCGAGCCTTCGGCGGCAGCGACGTCGGCTTTGGCCTGGTCGAGCGCCGCCTTGAAGTCGCGGTCGTCGATCTTGGCCAGCGGCTGGCCTGCCCTGACCCTCTCGTTGTCGCTGACAAGCACCTTCGCGATGTAGCCCGAGACTTTCGGTGCGATGATCGTGGAGTCCGCCTTCACATAGGCGTCGTCGGTGGATTCCAGGTAGCGGCCTGTTTTCAGGTAGTCGTAGCCATAGTCGCCGGCCACCGCGACGCCGATCGCCAGCGCCAGACCGAATGCTGCGCGCCTGATCGCGTGCCGGGACGGGAGCATGCCTATTTTTTTATTGTTTTCAGCGACATAAGCAGTGTTCGACATGGCATCCTCGGGCTTTCCAGACGCTCCTTCGAAATGGTGCGCTGTGGGTGCCTGTAAGATGCGCTGTCCCAGTCATTGTGATAATTGCTGGATTGATGGAAGCATTGTCCAGTAGAAGTGGATAATCTCGGCCGTGGATCGCTTTACCAGCCTGACCGCCTTCGTCCATGTGGTTGAAAATGGCGGCTTTTCTGCCGCCGCCCGCCGGCTCAACATGTCGACGACCATGGTCAGCAATCACGTGCAGGCGCTGGAGGACCGGCTCGGCGTGCGCCTGCTCAACCGCACCACGCGGAAGGTGAGCCTCACCGAAATCGGCAAGGCCTATTACGGTCGCTCGATCCAAATTCTCGCCGATCTCGAGCAGGCCGACGACATCGCGAGCGAATTGCAGTCGGTGCCTCGCGGCACGCTGCGCATTCACGTTGCCACCCATATGGTGCCGTTCGTCGCGCCGGTCGTGGCGAAGCTGCTCTCGACCTATCCGGAGCTCAAGGTCGATCTGCGCATGGGCGAGGCCGATGTCGATCTCATCGAGGAAGGCTACGACGTCGCCTTGCGTATGACCCCGCCGCCGGATTCGAGCCTGATCGTGCGGAGCCTTGCGACCTGGCGTCACGTGCTGTGTTGCTCCCATGATTACATCGAGAAGCATGGCAAGGTGCAGAAGCTCGACGAGCTCACGGGGCACAATTGCGGACGGCATTTGAACTATCCGTTCGGCGACGAATGGCGCTTCCTTGATCGCAAGGGCACGCCGGCCTCCGTCCGTATTTCGGGCAGCTTCGTCACCAACAGCGGGGAAGCGCTGCGAAAGGTCGCGCTGGAGGGTGCGGCCGTCTGCCTGACGGCTGGGTTTCTCATTCAGGACGATCTCGAAGCCGGCCGCCTCGTGCGGCTCTTGCCGGAATATCGGACGGTCGAGCTGTCCATGAACGCAGTCTATCCGCACCGTCATCATCTCTCGGCGAAGGTCAGGACCTTCATCGACCTGATCGTGCATCACAGCGCCGAGCAGCAGAAGCTGATCAATCCCTATTCGTGAGGCCTGCGGTCAGGCCGCTCGCCGCGCCGTCGGCCGCACCAACAGGGACTCGACCTCCGACTTGACCGAGGCGATCGCGGCCTCCTTCACGGGTCCATAACCGCGGATCTCCATGGGCGCCCTGGCCATCGCGACGAGATCGGGAAGCCGCGCCGCGTCGAGCTCGCCGAGCATCCGTTCGATCAGCGCTTCATACCACGCAATCAGGTCGCGCTCGGTGCGCCGTTCCCGGGTATGGCCGAACGGATCGAACGGCGTGCCGCGCAGCCCCTTCAAACGCGCGAGGATGGCGAGCGGCATCTGGATCCACTGGCCGAAAGCGCGCTTGCGCGGGCGGCCGCGCGCGTCGCGCTCCGCGGGGAGGAATGGCGGGGCGAGGTGATATCGGACCCTGAAGCCATCCTCGAATTCGCGCTTCAGCTCGTCGAGGAAGCCGCTCTGCATGTGCAGGCGCGCCACCTCGTACTCGTCCTTGTAGGCCATCAGCTTGAACAGGGCGCGTGCAACCGCCTCGGTCAGAGCCTCGCTGTTCAGGGCAGCCTCCGCGCTGCGAACCCTTGCGATCGTGGTTCGGTAGCGCGCCGCATAGGCGCTGTCCTGATAGGCGGTGAGAAAGTCGGCACGACGGTCGATGATCTGGTCGAGCGTCTCGACCTCCGGCGCTTCGGTCATTTTCGGCAGGAAGCCGGGATCGGAAGCCGCGATCCGGCCCCAGGCAAAGGCCTGCTTGTTGCGCTCGACCGCGACGCCGTTGAGCTCGATCGCGCGCAGCAGCGCCTGCAACGAAATCGGGACCAGCCCGCCCTGCCAGGCAAAGCCGAGCATGATGATGTTGGCATAGACGGCATCGCCGAGCAGCCGTTCGGCCAGCGCGTTGGCGTTGATCGTGGCGAGATTGTGCTCGCCGACGACCCGGCCGATCGCGCCCAGCCGGGCGGCGGAGGCGAGATCGGCATCGCGGAAGCGGACCACGTCACCGGTCGGCATCTCCGCGGTGTTGACCGCGGCCCGCGTGCCGCGGCGGTAGGTGCCGGATGCCTTCGGCGAGGAGCTGACGACCACATCGCAGCCGATCAGCGCATCGGCCGCACCCTGGTCGATCCGCACCTGGTGCAGGGCCTCGGGATCCGGTGCGAGGCGAATATAGCTCAGCACGGGCCCGAACTTTTGCGCAAAGCCGGTGAAGTCCAGCACCGAGACGCCGCGGCGTTCGAGGTGTGCGGCCATGCCGATCAGCGCGCCGACCGTGATCACGCCGGTGCCGCCGACGCCGGTCACGAGCAAGTCGTAGGGATGGTCGAGCGCGGCAGCGACGGGTAGGGGAAGCGTAGCCGCACGGCCGATGGCATCGATCCGGCTCGCGGCCTTGGTCCGGCGCGTCGCGCCTTCGACGGTGACGAAGCTCGGGCAGAAGCCGTTGAGGCAGGAAAAATCCTTGTTGCAGGCCGACAGGTTGATCTGACGCTTGCGGCCGAACGGCGTCTCCTTCGGCTCGACGCTGAGGCAGTTGGATTCCACCGAGCAGTCGCCGCAACCTTCGCAGACGAGGTCGTTGATATAGGTGAAGCGCCTGGGGTCGGCCATCTGACCGCGCTTGCGCCGGCGCCGCTTCTCCGTGGCGCAAGTCTGCTGGTAGATCAGGACCGAGACGCCGGGGATGTCGCGCAGCTCGCGCTGCACGGCATCCATCGCCTCGCGCGGATGGATGGTGACGCCGGCCGGAAGGTCGGCGGGCGAGAACTGCGCGGGATCATCCGACACCAGCGCGATGCGCCTCACGCCTTCGGCGCGAACGCTGTGCGCGATCGCATGGACGCTGACGGGACCGTCGACCGGCTGGCCGCCGGTCATCGCGACGGCATCGTTGAACAGGATCTTGTAGGTGATGTTGGTCCCGGCCGCGATCGCCTGCCGGATCGCCATCGAGCCGGAATGGTAATAGGTGCCTTCGCCGAGGTTCTGGAAGATGTGCTTGCGGCCGGTGAATCTCGACGAAGCCGCCCAGTTCACGCCTTCGCCGCCCATCTGGATCAGCGATGAGGTCTCGCGGTCCATCCAGCTCGCCATGAAGTGGCAGCCGATGCCGGCCAGCGCCTTCGATCCCTCGGGCACCTTCGTCGAAATGTTGTGCGGGCAGCCCGAGCAGAAATAGGGCGAGCGCGTTGCGCCCGCGACGTTGATGCTGCGTGCCGCCTCCGCCAGGAGCGCGGCTGCGCGGGCAGCGAGATTGAGGCCCGGAAACATCGGATCGAGCCGGCGGGCCAGGACGCCGGCGAGCGCGCGCGGCGACAATTCCCCGATCCAGGAGATCAGCCTGGCCCCGGTTTCATCGTGCTTGCCGACCATGCGTTCGGGCTTGCTGCCGGGATAGTCGTAAAAATACTCCTTGAACTGGCTCTCGATGATGCCGCGCTTCTCCTCGACCACGAGGATCTCGCGCTTGCCTTTTACGAAGGCCATGGCGTCGTGCAGCGCCAGCGGCCAGACCATGCCGACCTTGTAGACGTCGATCCCGATGCGACGGCAGGCGGCCTCGTCGAGGCCCATCAATCGCAGCGCCTCCATCAGATCGAGATGGGCCTTGCCCGTGGTGACGATGCCGTAGGTGGCGTCCGGAATATCGTAGATGTGACGGTCGATCGGATTGGCCTTTGCGAAGGCATAGACCGCGTGCTTCTTCGCCTCCAGCCGCTCCTCGATCTGCGGGCCCGGCAAGTCGGGCCAGCGGTAGTGCAGTCCATCAGGGGGCGGCGTAAACTCGGGCGCGCGGAAGAGGCGCGGTGGGCGCAGCGCGACCGATGCGCCTGACTCCACGATCTCCGAGATCGCCTTGAAGCCGACCCACATGCCGGAGAAGCGGCTCAGCGCGTAACCATATTCGCCGAACGCGAGATACTCGCCGACGCTGGCCGGATGCAGCGTCGGCATGAACCAGCTCATGAAGGCGACGTCGGATTGGTGCGGCATCGAGGAGGAAACGCAGCCATGGTCGTCGCCGGCGACGACCAGCACGCCGCCATAGGGCGAGGAGCCGTAGGCATTGCCGTGCTTGAGCGCGTCGCCGGAACGATCGACGCCGGGGCCCTTGCCGTACCAGAGTCCGAACACGCCATCGACCTCGCGGTCGCGTTGCGTCTCGACCTGCTGTGAGCCGAGCACCGCGGTCGCCGCAAGGTCCTCGTTGACGGCCGGCAGAAATTCGATGCGGTCCCGCTTCAGGCGTTCCTGGATGCGCCAGAGTTCGAGATCGATGCCGCCGAGCGGCGAGCCGCGATAGCCGGAGATGAAGCCGGCGGTGTTGAGACCCGCGGCACGGTCGCGCCTCGCCTGGTCGAGTGCGATGCGGACGATGGCCTGCGTGCCCGTGAGGAAGACGCGGCCCTCGTCGCGATCATAGCGGTCGGAGAGCTCATAGCTGTCGAGTGACGAAATGGCGTCCATGGCAGACCTCGCGCGGCACCCCCCGAACAATGGAAGGGTATGCCCGAAGCCCTGGTAGTTCTTACCTATTCATTCGCATCGAAGCCAGTTTATGGTATAATTTTTCAAGGGAGGGCGGATTTTGGTAGGGTTGACTGGATTGTGAGGTCCCATGATTGAAGACCAGGACACCCGGATTCTTGCCCACCTCCAGAAGGACGGCCGCGCCACCAATCAGCAACTGGCGGAGGAGGTCGGCATGTCCACCTCCGCCTGCTGGCGCCGGGTGCGTGCGCTGGAGGAGGCTGGCGTCATTCAGGGTTATGCGGCCCTGGTCGCGCGCGAGCAGGCAGGGTTTGCGATGTCGGCCATCCTCCACGTCTCGCTGGAGCGGCACGACGCGAAGTTCGTCGACGAATTCGTCGCCAGGGTCACGAGGCGCCGCGAAGTGCTGGAGTGCTTTGCGACCACGGGCGATGCCGACTATCATCTGCGCGTCGTCGTGCAGGACATGGCGGCCTACAACCGCTTCCTCGACGAGTTCATGTTTCGCATCCCCGGCATCCGCTATGTCCGCAGCAACGTGGTGTTGAAGGAGATCAAGTCGAGCGTCGCGCTGCCGTTTTGAGACGCGGGAGGTGCCGTAGGCTGGGCAAAGGCGCGTTCGCCCCGTGCCCATCATCTCGCCTTGATTTGCGAAAGTGGTTGGCAGGCTTCCGCCTTCGCTCTGCGAGCTAATCGCGCGGCCGGACCTTCCAGGCACCGGCCGCCGGCCGCTCGAGCCCGAGATTCTCCCGGAGTGTCTTGCCACGGTAGTCCGTCTGGAACAGGCCGCGGCGCTGCAGCTCCGGCACGATATGCTGGACGAAATCGGCGTAGGAGCCGGGCACACAGGTCGCGGCGATGACAAATCCGTCGCAGCCGCGCTCGACGAACATCTCCTCCAACTTGTCGGCGATCTCCTTGGGGCCGCCGACCATCGCATCCTGGACCTGGCCGCGGCCGGAGAAGGTGACGAAGTCGCGTGCGGTCGGATTGCTCTTGCCGGACGCCTTCAGCACACCATCGCGGATGCCCACAATGCCCTGCATGCTCTTCAATTCGTCCGTCGTCAGCGGCTCGTCGAGGTCCTTGGAGGCAAAGTCGTAGTTGAGCGCTTCGGCAAGCAGCGACAGGGCGTCGATCTCAAGCGGCAGCTTGTTGATCAGCGCCATCTTGTCCTCGGCCTCCGCCCGGGTCGCTGCGCAGACCGGCGTCGTCAGATTGCAGAGGAACATGCGGTCGGGATCGCGGCCGGCCTTGGCGGCTTCGTTGCGCACGGCCGCGTAGCCCTCCTTGGCCGCGGCGAGATTTCGCGCGGCCGTGAAGATCACCTCGCCCCATCGGCCCGCAAAGCGCTGGCCGCGGCCGGAGGCGCCGGCCTGGATGATCACGGGATGGCCCTGTTGCGAGCGCGGCACCGTGAACGGGCCGCGCGACTTGAAGGCCGGTCCCTTGTGATCGAGCCGCTTCACCTTGCTCGGATCGGCGAAGCGGCCGCTTTGCTTGTCCACGATGAGCGCGCCGTCTTCCCAGGTGTCCCAATGACCGAGCACAACCTCCATGAACTCGTCGGCGCGGTCGTAGCGGGAATCGTGTTCGGGATGCGAATCCCGTCCCATGTTGAGGGCTTCGCCGTCATTGAGCGAGGTCACGACGTTCCAGCCCGCACGCCCGCCGGACATCAGATCGAGCGTTGCAAAACGGCGCGCGACGTCGAAGGGTTCGTAATAGGTGGTCGAGCAGGTCGCGCCCAGACCGAGCTTGTCGGTGACCATGCCCATCGTGGTCAGCACGATCAGCGGATCCATCTTCACGCAACGGATGCCGTATTCGACGGTGTGGGCGTGGTCGTTGCCATAGCGGTCCGGCATCGCCAGGCGATCGTCGAAGAAGGCCATGTGGAACTTGCCGGCTTCGAGAATTCTGGCGATCTCCTGATAATAATCCGCCGACATCGAATCGTCGCGCGAGTCCGGATGCCGCCAGGAGCTCGGCAAGTTGGTGCAGTTCTGCGCCTGGAGGAAGCCGACCAGGACCATCTGTCGCGTCATGCTGTTCTCCCTTCCGTCACGCCACGTCGAGGACGGTGTCGCGCCGGTAGTCCTGCGCCAGCGGGCAGCTTTTGCCACGTGGCACCCTTGACCTCGATCCTGCGCACGCAGGCCCGCGATCCCGCCAGGATAGGAGACGCCTGGCGGAGCAGGGCCGCGCTGACGTGCGTGAGACGATCGGCCTTGGCGATCGGCATGGCGTTCCCGGAGGTTCTTGCCCTTGGCGGACAATGGTTGTTGAGGCCATCGTCTCAAAGCGCAGTTGCGATATCAACCGGCCGTAAACCAATACAGGGCTGCAAATTCCCAAAGAGACCGCCTTCGGTGGAGGAATCGTCCGCGCTGCGGTATTCTCCGGCAGTCTGGCGCGGTCGTTCGCAGCTCGTTCACTTTGATTGACGGTTTGCAGCGCGCAATAACGACCATTTAGGCGATGGGCGTTCATAAAGTCACCTGGGAAAAACTGGCAGAATGCCCCGGGAGCTGAGATCGTGACGACGACACTCGCGCGCACCTTTGCGGCGCTGAGCGCCATCAACGAAGCGATTCTCTATGCCACATCGCCGGACGAGCTGTACCAGAAGGTCTGCGACGCCGGGTTCTCCAGCGGGGATTTCGTGGCCGTCGCCGTGTTCCTGGTCGAACCGGACGGCCGCCGTTTGCGGTTCGCGGCCGGCTCCGGCGACGACCTCCCGCGACTGCGCTCGATCGTCATCACCACGGAGGCCGGCACGCCCGAGGGTTCGGGCGTCGGGGGCGAGGCGTTTCGCCAGCAGAAGCTGTGCATCAGCAACGATTATCTCAACGATCCGCGCTCGCTGGCATGGCGCGAGGGCGCGGCTTCAGCCCACATCGGCGCGGCTGCCGCGCTGCCGCTGCTCTGCAACGGCAAGAGCGTCGGCGTGCTCTATGTGACCCGCAGCGAGGCCAATTCGCTGGACGACGAGATGGTGTCGCTGTTCGAGCGCATGTCGGCCAACATTTCCTATGCGCTGGACAATTTCGCGCGTGAGACCGCGCGGCAGACCAGCGAACGGGCGACGCGGCGGCTCAATCGCATGTTCGGCGCGCTCAGCGCCACCAACGAGGCAATCCTGCGCGCCAAGACCGAGCAGGAACTCTATCAGCGCGTCTGCGACGCCTCAGTTCATGGAGGCAAATCGCTCTCGACCGTCATTTTGCTGAAGGAGCCGGATTCCGATTGGCTGAAGCCGGTTGCGGGTACCGGCCAGAACCTGGAATTGGTTGCTCGAACCCGGTATTCCGTCGATCCGGCAAATCCCTATGGCCGCGGAATTACAGGGGAAGTATTCCGCTCGCAGAAGCCGTGCTTGGAAGACGATCTGCCCGGCCGGATCAAGGGGACGCCGTGGGAGCAAGCCAACATCAATACCGGCGTCGCCGCCTGCGTCGCAGCGCCTCTGATCAAGCATGGTCAGAGCGTCGGCGTCATGCTGTCCTTCATCAGCCGGTCCTGGGCCAAGGACGAAGAAGTCGTCGCGCTGATGCTCCGGCTTGCCGAAAACGTCTGCTTTGCTCTCGACAATTTCGATCGTGAGTCCGAGAAGACCAGGATTGCGGTGGAGGAGGAACGCCTGGCGCGCATGTATGCCGCGCTCAGCGCCACCAACGAAGCCATCCTGCGCGCTCACTCGCGTACCGAGCTGTTCGATCTCGTCTGCGAGGCGACCGCCAAGGGCGCCAAGTTCACCTCGGCCAACATCGCGCTGGTCGACCATGAGGCCGAGCTGCTGCGCGTCGTCGCCTGTTACGGGCCGAATGCGAACGAGGTTCGCAACTTCAAGTTCTCCACCTCCGAGCAGGTGCCGGAAGGCCGCGGCCTGACCGGCACCGCCTATCGTACGCGCCGGCCCGCCGTCAGCAACGACGTGCTCGCGGACGAGCGCATTGCGCCGTGGCACGCCAGCGCGCGCCGCACGGGAATCGCATCCTCCGCCGCCTTGCCGCTGTTCAGCGGCGACCGGCTCGAGGGCGTGTTCCTGTTCAACTCTCCGGAGGTCGGTACCTTCACGGACGAATTCGTCGAGTTGCTGAGCAGGCTCCAGGCCAACGTCGCCTTCGCCCTGGAAAGCTTCGATCGCGCCGAGGAGAAGGCGCAGGCCGACAGGCAGCGCAATCGCCTGAGCGGAATGTTCGAGGCACTGAGCGCAACCAATGAGGCCATCATCCGCGCCAAGACGCGCGAGGAGCTGTTCGAGGCCGCCTGCCAGGCTGGCGTCCTCGGCGACGTGTTCGCTTCGGCCACGATCGGCATCATCGACAGGGACAACGAAGTGCTTCGTGTCGCCGCGGTGAAGGGACGTCTGCGGGAGCAGATGGTCGGGCGCACCTGCAATCTCGCCGCCGGCCATCCCGAGGGTCAGGGCATCATCGGGATGTCGATCCGGACCCGCCGGCCCAGCGTCATGAACGACTATCTCAACGACCCGCGCTCGATGCACTGGCGGACGAAGGCGATTGAGGACGGAACGCGCGCTGCCGCCAGCTTTCCGCTTCTGAAGGCAGGCCAGGAGCCGATCGGTATCCTGCTTTTCCTTGCGACCGAAGACAACACGTTCACGCCCGATCTGGTCCAATTGCTTGGCCGCCTCGCCGAGAACGTGTCGTTCGCGCTCGACAATTTCGACCGGGCCGAGGAGAAGGCCCGCACCGAGAGCCAAAAGGAGCGGCTGACGCGCATGTTCGCGGCCCTGAGCGCGACCAACGAGGCGATCATGCGGGCGAAGTCGCGCGCCGAGCTGTTCGATCTCGTGTGTCTCGCGGCCTCGAATGGTGCCAAGTTCACCTCGACGACCATCGCGCTGGCCAGGGCCGAGAGCGATCAGCTGGAAATCGTGGCGAGCGCGGGCCCGTCTGCCGATACCACGCGCAACGTCCGCCTCTCCATCGATCCGGAGCGGCCCGAAGGGCGCGGGATGAGCGGCACCGCGTTCCGCACGCGCCAGCCCTGCATCAGCAACGACTATCTGAACGATGATCGCGTCCGCGCCTTCCACGCCATCGTGCGCAGCGACGGCGCGCGCTCGGGCGCGGCGTTTCCGCTCATCGTGCACGACCAGGCCGTCGGCGTCATGATCTACATGTCGACCGAGCCCGGCACCTTCACGGCAGAGTTCGTCGAGCTGTTGCAGCGTCTCGCCGACAACGTTTCCTTTGCGATGGAGAATTTCGATCGCGCGGACGCCAAGAACCAGGCCGACGAGCGGATCGAATACCTCGCCTCGCATGACAGCCTGACCGACCTTCCGAACCGCGAGACCTTCAACGGGCTGTTGCGCGAGGCGATCGCCACGGCAGAGCGTCACGATCAACGCTTTGCGGTGCTGTTCATCGATCTCGACCGCTTCAAGGTCATCAACGATTCGCTGGGGCACGAGGCCGGCGACCTGCTCCTGCTCGAAGTGGCGAACCGCCTGCGCGGCGCGTTGCGGGCAAGCGACGTGGTGGCGCGGCTCGGCGGCGACGAGTTCGTGGTGATCCTCGACCAGTGCGGCAGGATCGACGACGTCCAGCGCATCGCGACCGAGCTTCTGGCGGCGCTCGCCAAGCCCATGGAGCTGGCCGGCCACGAGTGCCATACCACGGCGTCGATCGGCATCGCGATGTATCCGGCCAACGGCGCCGACGCGCAGACGCTGACCAAGAACGCCGACATGGCGATGTATCTCGCCAAGGAAGACGGCAAGAACGGCTATCGCTTCTTCTCCAAGGAAGTGAAGACACAGTCGATCGAACGGCTGTCGCTGGAGAGCGCGCTGCGCCGGGCGCTGGAGCGCGGGCAATTCTCGCTGAACTACCAGCCCAAGGTGGAGATGGAGACCGGCCAGATCACCGGCGTGGAAGCATTGCTGCGCTGGGCACATCCCGATCTCGGCAACGTCTCGCCGGCGCAGTTCATTCCGCTTGCGGAAGAGACCGGGCTGATCGTGCCGATCGGCCGCTGGGTGCTCAACGAGGCCTGCGCGCAGGCCATGGCCTGGCAGCGCAGCGGCCTGTTGCCGCTGTCGATGGCGGTCAACCTGTCGCCGCGGCAGTTCGCCGACGAGCATCTGTTGCAGGACGTCGACGAGGCGCTGGCGGCCAGCGGCATGTCGCCGGTGCTGCTCCAGCTCGAAGTCACCGAGAGCATGATGATGCGCAATGTCGGCCGCGCGCTCAAGGTGCTCGACGCCATCCAAAGCCGCGGCATTCGCCTCGCCATCGACGATTTCGGCACCGGCTATTCGTCGATGTCGCTGATGAAGCACTTCCCGATCGACACTATCAAGATCGACCGCTCCTTCGTGCGGGACCTGCCGCAGGATTCGGAAGACCAGGCGATCGCGCAGGCGATCATCAGCATGGGCAAGGCGCTGGGCATGACGGTCGTCGCCGAAGGCGTCGAGAACGCCGAGCAGGAGGCGTTCCTGCGCGCTCATGGCTGCGACGAGATGCAGGGCTTCCTCGTCTCGAAACCCCTGCCGGCACGGCAGATGGCCGAGCTGCTGCGGCCGATGGTTCTGCCTGTCGCCCCGCCGCTCCAGCCGGAGCCGGACGCTGCCGCCAGGGAAGCCGCGATGGAAGCCGCGGCGGCACGGCTGAAACGCGCCGCCGTCTGACGGCTGCGGCTGTCCGCCCCCGCCGGAGCAAGGCGCGGGCGCGTCGGTCGCCTATCGCGCCCTGAACGGGTGTGCCTTCTGGTGCCAGGCCCAGGCGGTGCGGATTACCGTCGCGAGGTCGGAGTGGCGCGGCACGAAGTTCAGCACCTTTCTCGCTGCCGACGGATCTGCGACCAGATAAGTGGGATCGCCGGCGCGGCGCGGCTTGACGGTGTGCGGCACCTCGCGCCCGGTCTCCTGCCGGATGGCGTCGAGGATCTGGCGCACCGAGAACCCGGAGCCGGTGCCGAGGTTGAAGCTGCCGCCGGCATGGCCGCCTTCCAGAAGCTTCAGGGCCGCGACATGCGCCGCCGCGAGGTCGGTGACGTGGATGTAGTCGCGGATCGCGGTGCCGTCGGGTGTGGCGTAGTCGTCGCCGAACACCGCGAAGTCGACATGTCCCTGAAGCGCCATCATCGCGCGCGGAATGAGATGGGTTTCGTTGTCGCGCAGTTCCCCGATGCCACCGCCCGGATCGGCGCCGCTGGCGTTGAAATAGCGCAGGCAGAACGCGCCGAAACCATAGGCGGTGCGATAATCAGCGAGCATCCGCTCGATCATCAGCTTCGATGCGCCGTACGGATTGATCGGCGCGCAGGGGAAGTCTTCCGGCAGCTCCTTGGAATCGGCGTTGCCATAGACCGCGCCGGTCGAGGAGAACACGATGCGATGGCAGTTCGCGTTGCGCATCGCCTGCAACAGCGACAGCGTTCCCTGCACGTTGTTGACATAATACTTCTGCGGGTCGGTCATGGACTCGCCGACCAGGCTCGCCGCCGCGAAATGCATCACCGCCGTGATGTTGTGGTCGGCGAAGGCGCGTGCCAGCGCCGCGCCGTCGAGCAGATCGCCGGTGACCAGGGGACCGGCGACGAAGCTGCGATGGCCTGTCGAGAGATTGTCATAAACGACGGGCTGATAGCCGGCGGCGGTCAATGCGCGGCAGGCGTGCGAGCCAATATAGCCCGCGCCTCCTGTGACGAGGACGGTCGGTCGGTCGGTCATGTCGTCTGGTGCTCTTCTCTTAGCAGAGGGGTCGGTTGCGGCTGAAGAGAAGATAGAGCGCGCGGGGGTTGGTGGTCAAATAGCGCCAGAGCAGGCGGCGTGGCTCGAGCCAGGTGCGCCAGGCCCATTCGAGTCCGACTTTTTGCATCCATAGCGGCGCGCGGGAACGGCTGCCTGACAAGAAATTGAAGAGGCCGCCGGATGTCTTGATAACGCCAACATTGGTGAGATGCGGCGTGAATTCTTTCACGAATGCCTGCTCGTTAGGCACGCCGAGCGCGACCCACAGATAATCCGGCGCAAGCGCGTTGATCTCCTCGACCTTCGCGCGTAGCTCTTCGCCGCGCAGATAGCCGTGGCTGTGCCCGACGATCTTCAGATTTGGATACATCTTCCGGACGTTCTCGACCGCGGCGGTGTTCTCGGCCTCGCTGGCGCCGAACATGTAGAAGGTGCGGCCCAGCGCTTCCGCCTTGCGCGCGACGACGTGGAACAGGTCCGTGGTTGCGACGCGCTCCGGCAGCGGAAACCAGGATTGCAGCTTCGAGGCGGCGACCAGCGGCTGGCCGTCGGCGTTGATCAGATCGGCGGCGCGGAACAGGTGCTCGGTCTGCGGCTCGGTCGAGCAGCGCGCCAGCACCTCGCCATTGGCCGAGGTCAGGAACAGCGGACGGCCGATGCGGCTGTCGGGATCGGTCGCCTCGATCATGAAATCGGCGGTCTCTTCCAGATCGATCGCGGCCATGCGAAGCCCGCCGACGGTGATCCGCGGCACGTCGGCAGTTGCTGCCCGTCCATCGAGGTTGACGCGGCGCTCAAGCATATTGTCTGCCTCGCTGACGCGCTTCAATTGCAGGGGTGAGCTCGTCGAGCACGACGCCGACGAGCTTGCGCTCGGCGTGGCCGAGCGCGGTCAGGATCTCTTCGAGACTGTCGTTGATGTCGAGGCTGGTCGGCAGCACCGCCACCAGCGCGTCGGTGTCGTCGAGCAGCTTGCGGCTGCCGGCAAGCAGCGGCATCGCGGGGCCGTCGAGGATCGCGAGGTCGTAGCCGCCCGCGGCGCGCGCCTGCGCGATCGCCTTGCGGATCGCGTCGGCGGCCTTGCCGGCGTCGCCCTCGCCGGCCGGCAGCACCGAAATGCCGTTGACCGTCTTGAGCTCGCGTGCGGCCTTGCTGCCGATCGAGAGCCAGCCGAGCCTGTTCGGTTCGTTCCTGCCGGGGCGGGCGACCTTGTTCGACAGCGCGTGGGTCCGATGGTCGGCGTCGATCATGAGCACGCGGGCGCCGTCGCGCGCAGCCGCGAGCGCGAAGTTCAGCGCGCTCACGCTGCGCCTGGCGGTCTCGCCGCTGCCGACCAGGGCGATGACGGGCATCGGCTTGTCGCCGGCGCGCCGGGCCGCGGCCGTGCGCATGTCGCGCCAGGCGTTGAGCAGCTTCGTCAGCGGAAAGCCGGGCCGCAGCGTCGGCCAGCCCAGCCGGGTGAGATCGACGCCGCCGCCGGTGGCGAGGATGGCGCCGAGCGTGTGGATGACGTCGGCCTCCTGAAGGCGCGCGATCAGCGGCTTCTCGATCGAGGGGCCTTCGACCATCGCGGGCTGCAGCGGTGGCGCGGCAAGCTCGGGCGGGATCTGCGCGATCTCGGGGGCCCGCGACGATGGTTCGGACCGCGAAGCTTCCAAGGCCCGCGAAGGCTCGGGAGCGCGCGTTGTCTCCGGCGCCGGCTTGCGTTCACGGCGGGCTGGCGCGGGCATCGGTGCGGTTGCGCCGGCGGACAGAAGCTCGACTGCGACGAACCAGCTCGAGGCCGCAAGCGCGCCGAAGATGAAGCCGATCATGGCGAACAGGCTCATCGCGGGCGGGAACGAGCGCCGCTGCGGCACGGTCGCCTCGCCGATGACGCGGGCCGCCGAGGTGTTCAGGCTCTCCTGCTCCTCGGTCTCGCGGGAGCGCTTGAGGAAGGATTGGTAGACGTCGCGGCTGGCATCGGCCTCGCGCTCCAGCTCGCGCAGGCGCACGGCGGCCTGGCTGAGCTGGACGCTCTGCCGCTTCTGCGCTTCCAGCGCCCGGTTGAGCGAAGCTTCATAATCGCGGGCGCGCGTCAGATCGTTCTTGGCGGCCTGGGCGAAGCGGTCGATCTCTTCGCTGATGGTGCGCTTGAGGTCCTCGACCTGCTTCTCGGTCTGGCGCAGCGCGGGGT
This sequence comes from Bradyrhizobium dasycarpum, assembly GCF_042019905.1. Taxonomy (NCBI): domain Bacteria; kingdom Pseudomonadati; phylum Pseudomonadota; class Alphaproteobacteria; order Hyphomicrobiales; family Nitrobacteraceae; genus Bradyrhizobium; species Bradyrhizobium dasycarpum. Next base: position 3,856,532 of record NZ_CP169574.1, on the reverse strand, counting down.
GACGTGGCCCGAGCTCGCCGGCCTGCTCGGCGTATTTCTTGCGCGCATCGGCATATTGCGCGCGCAAATTCGCGATCGTCGGCGATTGCAGCGCTTCCGGAATCGCGCCGGCATCGGCCGCGGTCCGGCGGCTCGCCTCGATCTGGTCGAGCCGTGCCTGGGCATCCATCGTCGCGGCGCGCGCCGCGGAAAGCCGCTGGTTGCTGGCGGAGAGCTGCTGGTCGCTGATCAGCGCATCCTGGGTGCCGACGAAATTGTTCTGCGCCTTGTAGGTGGCGAGCGCGGTCTCGGCGTTGCGCAGCCGCTCGCGCAGCTCCTTGAGGCGGCCGGAGAGATCGCTGGTGGCGCGCCGTGCGGCCGAAGCCTGCGAATTGCGGGATTCCGCGAGATAGGCATTGGTCAGCGTGTTGGCGAGCATCGCCGCCTTCGCCGGATCGGTCGACCAGACTTCGATGTCGACGATGAAGCTCTTCTCGGTCTTGCGGATCGTGATGTGCCTGTTCAGCGCCTCGAGCGCCGCAAGCTGCACCTCGGTGTTGGCCGCAGCGGAGGGCGCCCGGGACTGAAGGCCGATCAGGCCGAGCAGCGAGGACATCAGGCTCCTGCCGTCGCCGCCGCCGAATTCCGGATCCTTGTCGAGACCGGCCTGCTCGATCACCTTGAGCAGGACGCTGTTGGCGGTGATCAGGCGCGCCTGGCTCTCCACCACCATGGACATGCCCGAGACGTCCTGCGCGCGCGGCGTCAGCTCCCGGTCGACGAGCTGAAGCTCGCGCGGGTCGACATAGAGCTGGGCGGTGGCGGTGTAGCGGGGCGTCAGGCTCTTGCCGATGGTGACGGCAAGCGTTGCGCCGAGCAGGGCGGCCGCGGCAATCGCGACCTTGCGCCGCCACAGCAGATGGGCGAGCTCCAGCACGTTGAAGCCGGCCTGGGATCGCTGATGCGGAAGCTCGGGTCTCGCCCGATCTATCGGCTGGTTATAGTCAAGCATGATCCCCAGCTTTCATTCCGAGTGCCGCAGGCTGAGGGGTTACTCTTCGCTCTACGCCACGCACCCGGGATATAGGTGCCCAATCAACGCAACAGGGAAAATTAACCATACTCATTGAGGGACTATTCACCGAAATGGCAAACAAAGCGTTTAAGCGCCTGCCGGCCAGCACAGTCCCCTTGTGACGTTCGAGCCGCGGGGGCTCTCCGGAGATTAACGGTTCGTTACCGCGCACGGCGCTGCCGCGGGACTCCGCTTGCTCTGCTATGGGCCGCGTGCGCGCCACGATGGTCAGCTTTTCCGCAGGATGACGTGATAGTCGCCGCGGCGGACGTCGACGCCGCGCGGAAGCATGGCGTTCAGTACCGCGGCGCCGGCGTCCACGAGAGCCGCGAACAGCGGCTTGCGCCGGCGCATCTCGGGATAGCGCGGACTTTCCACCTCACGGCGGTAGATCATCTCGAGGCCGTTGGCGGCCGCGAATGCTTCCAGCCGGGGCAGCGTCACCAGCGGGTGAAAGAAGGTCGGGAATGGCGGCTCGCCGGGCAGACCGGCATCCTTGATGCCGCGAATGTGCCGGTAGAACCAGACGTGGAACCAGTGCGGCGAATATTTGGTGACGATTCCGGACAGCGAGCGGGGATTGGGTGCGCCGATCAGGATCAGGCCGCCGCGCTTGAGCGCGTCGCGGAAATTCAATAGCGCGGCGTCGACCTGCGGCAGATGCTCGATCACGTTGTAGCAGATCACGAGATCGAAGGTCTCGCGCTCGAAACGATAGGTCTGCACGTCGCCCAGGATCGCCTCGTCCGCGTAGCTGTTGTTGCGGACCTGGTCCTCGTCGATGTCGACGACGGTGACCTTGCTGCGGCGGAGCAACTCCGGCGGAAGCACGCTGCACGAACCGCCGCCGGCTTCGTAGATGGCGAGTTCAGTGTTCGGCAGCTCGCCGCGCAGCACCTCGTGCACGGCGAGCAGGCTGTCGCGGGCTTCGCCGGGGACGAGATCGTGCAGGGCCTGGACGGGTGCAGTGGCGGGGATCCGGATCGCCGTGGCTGTCGCGAAATCGATCGTGGCTGGCTTGTTCATATTTTCTGACCGCGCTTGTTCTAATCAAATTTACAGGAAAAGACTCGCTTGCCCGAAGAGCAAATCCGATGCCGCGCCGTCTCACCGGTTGCGGTGCTTACGGTTGGGTTAATGCGCACACGCATTAACTACGGCATTGTTCATGTTGGGGCTCTGTCGGCGCGTGGACCGCGAATTGCAGCATCACGCACGCATCATCGCGCGGGAGAAGCAGGCGAACGCGGTCAAGCGCGCGATGTTGTTTCAGGACGGCCGGCGGATCGGCGCGAGGCCTCGGCACGCGCCTTCGCCGGGCTGCCCATTTTGGGACGCATCTGTCCCGCGGCGGTGTGCCGTCGCGGGATGCACGATCGAAGCAGGGCTTTCTCAACATATCTCGGACATCTAGAACGTCATGACATTGATCCCGACAGACCTGTCCGCCACGCAAATCTCCGATGCCGTGCGCGATCCCAACCGGGAGATCGCGGCGAGCTCCCGCGTCATCGACCTGTCGGTCGGCATTGTCGTCTGCATTCCCTGCTTCCGCCGGCCGCAGCACCTGCGGCTGACGCTGGAATCGCTGGCGAACCAGCGTACTCCGCGTTCCTTTGCCGTCGTCATGGTCGAGAACGACGCCGCGCGGCGCGAAAGCGCGCCGGTCGCTACCGAGTTTCTGGCCGCCAGCCGGCTCCAGGGCGTGTGCCTTGTCGAGAAGCGGCAGGGCAATTGCCAGGCGATCAACGCTGCGTTCGAGACCGCGCAGGCGCTGTTTCCCGCCGCGACCCGCTTCCTGATGATCGACGACGACGAGATCGCCTCACCCGACTGGCTCGAGCTGATGGTCCGCACCGCGGAGGCGACCGGCGCCGACGTGGTCGGCGGGCCGGTGCTGCCGGTGTTTGAGGATGACAGCAAGCCGTGGCTGTCGCGTCATCCCGCCTTCCGCCCGGCCTACGACTATTCCGGCGCGGTGCCGCTGATCTACGGCTGCGGCAATTGCCTGATCACGCGCGCGGTCTTCGAGCGGTTCGGGCGTCCCGCGTTCGACCTGCGGTTCAATTTCCTCGGCGGCGGCGATTGCGACTTCTTCGTGCGGTGCCGTGATGCCGGGATGACATTCCACTGGACGGCGGAGGCCGTCATCACCGAGACCGTGCCGCAAAGCCGCACCAGCCTCGGCTGGATCGCAAAGCGCGGCCTGCGCATCGGCGCGATCAATTATCGCGTGCAGTACAAGGCTGCTCGAAGCGCCGGCGGGCGCGCATGGGTATTTGCGCGGATGCTCGGACGGCTGCCGCTGTCGTTGGTCCGGTCCGTTCGCCTGCTGGCGACGTCGACGGCGGTCGTGGCCATGCATCCGGCGCTGGTGGCGCTCGGCTCCATGCTCGCGGCGTTCGGCTTCGCGCCGAAGCCCTACGAGGCTTCCAAGATCGTGTCGTGACGGCTAGATGCCGAAGCGGGCGAGGGCGGTCCTCGCCGCGGCGCGCGGCAGCGCCTTGAGCGAACGCCGGCCGATCATTCCGAGATAGCCGAAGGCCTGGCGATATCTGCCGAAGCGTACGGCTTGCATCGCCGCATAGGTGATGAGGTGCAGTTCGGCGGCAAGGCGCAACCCGGGTGCGGTGCCCGCGGGTAGTCTCGCCAGGATCAGCCCGTCGTCGAACACCCGCGCGATGGCCGGGAAGAAGTCCTTCGGCGTCCGGACCGCGGCGTTCATGGTGTTGGCGGTGTGCAGACGATAATCGAGCAGCAACTGCGGCGCGAACTCGAACTCGCCGATCGCGGCGAGGCGGCACCAGCAATGCCAGTCCTCGCAATATCGCAGCGAGGTGTCGAAGCCGCCGACGGCGCGGAACGCCTCCGCACGCGCGAGCGCGATACCGCCGTTGACGATGAAATTGCCGGCCGCGAGCCGCGTCAGCACGTCGCCGGACGGCTTGCGGCGTCCCTTCAGGAGGCCGCGCCGGCCGATCTGGCGTCCGTCGCTGTCGATCGTGTTGTAGTCGCCATAGACCAGAACCGCCCGCGGCGCGCCGCGCGCCGCTGCCAGGAGTGCAGCCACCGCGCCGGGGCGGAGGCGGTCGTCGGCATCGAGGAAGAGCAGCCATTCGCCGCCGGCATATCGTGCACCGAGATTGCGCGCGGCCGATACGCCGGCGGATTCATTCGTCACCAGGCGCAGTCGCGGGTCGTGAATGGCACGGACGATCGCGGTGGTGTCGTCGGTGGAACCGTCGTCGACGACGATCACCTCGCCCACCTCGCGCTGCGCCAATGCGCTGGCCAGGGTCTCGCCGATATAGGCGGCAGCGTTCTTGGCGGGAATAACGACAGATACCGATGTGGTCGGGCTCGACGGCAGCGGCTGGCGCGAAGCCGGCACGATGCGGGTGGAGGCCGGCAAGTCGAGAACCTGTTCGGCGGTGATCTGAACCACGGTTCGCCCTTAAGAGTCTGTTAACCAGGGCGCGGCTGCTGAATGGACGATACGATCGAGCGCAGCGTTGGCCCCTTGCGAATGATACCCGCATTACGGCCTGATCGTTGACGCGAAGGCGTATGTCGGCGTGCTTTCGTCAATTAGCGTTAAGCCGCTGGCATTAAGCCTGTGGCAAATTTGGAAGAGGGCGTCAGCCGGTCCCATGCGAGAATGCGGATACGGTTGCCGCGGATGGATCCAGTGCCCGCCAAGACGTTCGAATACGACCCCGATGCGATGATCCTCAACCTCTTCTACGAGGACAAGGACGATCGCTGGTTTCCCGGCGACCGGCATCTGCGGCGCACGGCGCGCCGCTTGCTGCTCGGCGAGCCGCGCATGAGCGGACAGCTTCGCGTGTTCCTCAATCTCTGCGCGGGGCTCGACCGGCTCGGTATCCGCTACCGCGTCAACGATTACCGCTACATCGCGCAGCATCCCGACGAGCTCGCCTGCATCATCGGACGGACCTTCCTGCTCGACAAGTTCGCGTGGAAGAATCCGATCCTGCTCGGTGTCGCCGCCCACAATCATCCGCTCGACGATCCTGATCTGTTCAAGCGTCTGCCGGTCAAGAAGGTCGTGGTGCCCGGTTCCTGGTACGTCGACATGTACCGGCCGTACTGGCCCGACACCGAGGCCTGGCCGGTCGGCATCGACACCGATCTGTGGACTCCGTCGCAGGCCGCGCAGAAATCCGTCGACGTGCTGATCTACGACAAGGTCCACTGGGATCGCGCGCGCTATGCGCCGGAATTGATCGAGCCGGTCCGTGCCCGGCTCGCCAGGAGGGACACTCGTTCACGGAGTTGCGCTACGGCAGCTACAAGGAGGAAGAATATCGGGAGGCGCTGGCGGCCTCGCGCGCGATGATCTTCCTGTGCCAGAGCGAAAGCCAGGGCATCGCCTATCAGCAAGCTTTGGCTTGCGGCATACCGGTGTTCGCCTGGGATCCGGGCGGGCCGTGGCGAGACCCCGATTATTATCCGCACCGCGTGCAGTTCGCGCCGGTGTCCTCGGTGCCCTATTGGGACCAGCGCTGCGGCGCCAAGTTCGTCGACATCGCGGGGTTCGAAGCGGGATGGGACGAGTTCTGGGCCGGCTGTGCCGCGGGCGCGTTCGACCCGCGCGGCTATATCCTGGACAACCTCACGCCTCGAGCAGCGAGCGCTGCAATATTACGAGATCGCGCGGAGCATCGTGCGGCCGCACGCTGCGCAGAGCTCCGGCACGGCTGTTGACGGCCGCTCGACGGCGCTGAGCCAGGACCCGGAGCCCCCCGGCGTCTCCAGATGTCTTGAGCGATGGACCGCAGCATGGACCGCAGCATCGCCGATATGACCGACCTCGAGACCCGATCGCTGGGCGGTGTCCTGCGCGATGGCCTGGCGGAGCTGAACGCGGCGCGGGCCGGGCGCTGCCTCGTCGCGGTCGCGTCGCTGCTGCTGGTGCTGGTGACGCTCGATCCGTTCCCGGACCTGCGCAATCCCGACGTCACCACGATCGTCGGCGGTCGAATGGCCCTGACCTACGTCTCCTGGGGTCTGTTGGCCGCGGTCGCGGTGCTGTTCGCAGCTCGCACCGATGCGCCCGCGCTGAAGACCCTGGTGACGCCGCTTCATCTCTGTCTCTTGGGCTGGCTGCTGATCAATATCGTCCTGTCCGAGAGCCGCGGCGTGTCGATGCAGCGCTTCGTGCTCCTCGTCAGCATGACGTCGCTCGCCGTCCTGCTGCCATTGCTGCCGCCGACGCAGCGCAGCTTCAACCTGTGCCTGGGTGCTGCCGCGCTGGTGTTGCTCGCGCTCTGCTATCTCGGCGTCCTGCTCGCGCCGCAATACTCGATCCACACCGCGCTCGATGTCACCGAGCCGCAGCTCGCCGGCGACTGGCGCGGCAGCTTCGGCCACAAGAACGTCGCCTCGCCCGTGATGACGATCCTGGTCTATGTCGGCATCTATCTGTCCGCCGTCGGCTCGTTCGTGATGGGGCCTGCGATTGCCGCGCTGGCCGGCCTGTTCCTGATCTTCACCGGTGGCAAGACCTCGTCGGTGCTATGCCTTGCGATCTATGCGCTCGCCTCGCTGGTCTATGTCACCCCCAGCCTGTGGCTGAAGCGGATCATCTGCTTCGTGCCGCTGATCGCGATGAACCTGCTGACCGTCGGCAGCGTCCTGAGCCCGGCGCTCGGGTCCATGACGCGGCTGCTTCCGCTCGATCCCACCTTCACCGGCCGCTCCGCGATCTGGGAGTTCGCGCTCGCGGCCGTCGCCGAGAAGCCGATCACCGGTCACGGCTATGCGGCGTTCTGGGACGACGTCACGGCGCGGCAGACCGCGCAGGGCGCCGAATGGGCGACGTCCGCGGCGCACAGCCACAACGCTTATCTCGACCTCGCAGTGACCATCGGTCTGCCGGGGCTGCTCCTGGTGATCCTGGTCTTCGTGCTCGCACCGCTCGGCAATTTCCAGTCGGCCCAGGCCCACAGCCGCAGTGGCGCCCTGGCAAAGCTGTTCCTGACCGTCTGGCTGTTCGGCCTGTATTACGGCACGACCGAGACCTTCCTGCTCGAACGGCGAAATCCGATCTGGTTCATGTTTGCGCTGGCCGTGGCCGGCCTGCACTTCCTGGCCAGGTTTCAATGCGTTGCGCAAGCGGATCCGAAGCCATGACGTGTCTCGGCGTCGAGCAACTGGATGGTCTTGTCGCCACCACGTCGGGACTGGCGATCGATTTCGTGCGTGACTGGCGGCAGGCCGCTTCCCGCCTGAGCGCCGGGCATCGCACCGCCTTCCAGCATGGTTACTGGCTCGATGCCTGGTATCAGGCGTTCGATGACGTCGTGCCGCTGATTGCCGTGATCTGCGATGCCGCCACCGGCAAGGAGATCGCGATGGTGCCGATGATCAGCCATGTCAGGCGCGGCATCCGCATCGTCGAATTTGCCGATCTCGGCGTTTCCGACAACAATGCGCCGATCGTGGCGCCCGATGCCGCGTTGGACGCGGCGGCGGCGAATGCAATCGGCATGGCGCTGGTCGAGGCGTTGCGCGCTTTGCCGGACCGCTTCGATCTGCTGCGGCTGAGGAAGATGCCGGCCCAGGTCAGCGGCAAGCCGAACCCGCTGGTGACGCTCGGGCGGATCGGATCCTGCTCGCTCAACGGCAATCTCGTGCTGATGGGCGATGACTACGGGACCTATCAGGCGTCGATCAAGCGCATGCAGATGCCGCGCTGCTGGCGCGTCTTCAACCGGCACCAGGGCGCCCGGTTCGAGATCGCTACGGACGTTGCGCGCGCGCGTGAGCTGCTGGACGTGATGGACGTGCAGCAGCAGGCGCGTATGCAGAAGCTTGGCTCGCCGTTCGTTCTCAACGACGAGACCCACGCGCGGTTCTATCGCGATGTCGTCCGTCAGGGCCTTGGCGAAGGCTATGCCGTCGTTTCGGCATTGGTCTGCGACGAGGGTGTCATCGGCACCTCGTTCGGCATCAGGCAAGGCGCGACTTACTACTTGCTGCGCATCAGTCACGCCGGCGATTCCTGGTCGAGCTGCTCGCCCGGGCTGCTGATCATCGAACGCACCATGGCGGCGCTGCATGCAAGGGCGTGCGCCGCTTCGACCTCAGCATCGGCAACCAGGACTACAAGCGCCGCTTCGGCGCCCAGCGGGTGCCGCTGACCGACGTCAGTGTCGCGCTGTCATGGCGAGGCTTGCCCTTTGCGTGGCGCGATCATGCCGCGCAAGGCCTGCGTCGCTATCCCGCGGCCGCCGCTCTTGCGGCGCGAGCCATGGGCAAAGGCATACGCTGAAGCGGCATTCCCGGATGGGAATGCCGCGACGCATCGGCCTTGCGGCCGTGCAGCTCAACCGCGCAGCTCAACCATGAAGCTTCTTGGCCGTCTCCGCGATCTGGCGGCCCTGGTAGCGCGCGCCGGCGAGCTCGTTGGCGCTGGGCTGGCGGCTGCCGTCGCCGCCGGTAATCGTGGTGGCGCCGTAGGGCGCGCCGCCTGTGACCTCGTCGAGCTTCATCTGGCCGGCAAAGCCGTAATTCATGCCGACCACGACCATGCCGAAATGCAGCAGGTTGGTGATGATCGAGAACAACGTCGTCTCCTGGCCGCCATGCTGGGTCGCGGTCGAGGTGAAGGCGCCGCCGACCTTGCCGTGCAGCGCGCCCTTGGCCCAGAGCCCGCCGGCCTGATCGAGGAAGTTCGCCATCTGCGAGGCCATGCGGCCGAAGCGGGTGCCGGTGCCGACGATGATCGCGTCGTAATTGGCGAGGTCATCGATCTTGGCAACGGGAGCGGCCTGATCGAGCTTGTAGTGCGAGGCTTTCGCGACCTCGGCCGGCACCAGCTCGGGCACGCGCTTGATGTCGACGGTCGCGCCGGCCTCGCGCGCGCCTTCGGCGACGGCATTGGCCATCGCTTCGATATGGCCGTAGGCGGAATAATAGAGGACGAGAACTTTGGTCATGGTGGTCTCCGTTGGGGATGGTGTTCGTTTTTCACTCTGTCGTTCCGGGGCGATGTGAAGCATCGAACCCTGGTGCGCAATTGCGCACCTGAGAACCTCGAGATTCCGGGTCTGGCGCTTCGCGCCATCCCGGAATGACGGCAGACTACGTGCTACGCCGCGTCGACGAGCACGAACTCGGTGTCTTCGAGCGCCGTGATCTTCAGGTGCGCCTCGTCGCGGATCGCGGCGCCGTCGCGGGCGTTGACGCGCACACCGTTGATGTCCACGGCCCCCGCCGCGGGCACCAGATAGAGGTGCCGCGATTGCTGCGGCGCGTACTCCGCGCTCTCGCCGGCTTTCAGCGTGGTGGCGAGCACCCGCGCATCGGCGCGGATCGGCAGCGCGTCGGTATCGCCCTCGAGGCCGCTCGCAATGGTCACGAGCTTGCCGGAGCGATCGGCCTTCGGAAACGGCTTTGAGCCCCAGGTCGGCTGTCCGCCGCGCTGCGTCGGCTCGATCCAGATCTGGAAGATGCGCGTCCTGGTCGGCTCCAGATTGTACTCGGAATGGCGAATGCCGCCGCCGGCGCTCATCACCTGCACGTCGCCCGCTTCGGTGCGGCCCTCGTTGCCGAGGCTGTCCTGGTGGGTGATCGCACCCTCGCGCACATAGGTGATGATTTCCATGTTGGCGTGGGGATGGGCGGGAAAGCCGGTGTTCGGCGCAATCTCGTCGTCGTTCCACACCCGCAGGGCGCCGTGACCCATGTTGTTGGGGTCATAATGGCTGGCGAAGGAGAAATGATGTTTTGCTTTCAGCCAGCCATGGTCGGCGCCGCCGAGCTTGTCGAAAGGTCTGAGTTCGATCATCTGCGTGATTCCTTGAGTTGAACGGTCGGCGCCTTGATCATGCGCCAAATCCGCCGTCAACGTTGAGCACGGTGCCGGTGACGAAGGAGGCCTCGGGGCTTGCGAGGAAGACGATTCCGGCTGCAACTTCCTCCGGACGCCCGAAGCGTTGCAGCGCGTGCTGCTTGCGCTGGGTCTCGGCGAACTCGCCGCCGTCCTTCGGGTTCATGTCGGTATCGATCGAGCCGGGCTGCACCACGTTGACAGTGATGCCGCGCGGGCCGAGGTCGCGGGCCGCGCCCTTGGTGTAGCCGACGACCGCGGCCTTGGTGGCGACGTAGTCGGCAAGACCGGGAAACGACGCGCGGTCGGCCAGCATCGACCCGACGGTGACGATGCGGCCACCTTCACCCATCAATTGCGAGGCGGCGCGGATCGCCGCGATCACGCCATGCACGTTGATCTGATCCTGGCGCGCCAGCGCTTCCGTGTCGGCCTTGGCATCGTCGATGGCGCCGCCGGCGGCGACGCCGGCATTGTTGACGAGGATGTCGAGATGGCCGAATTCCCTGGCGACGTCGTTCACGAGCTGCGTGACGTCCCTGGCCGAGGCCTGGTCGGCCCTGAAGGCGCGAGCCTTGACGCCCTTGGCCTTCAATTCAGTGACGACCGCTTCCGCCTTGTCCGGCGAGGCGACATAGCTGATGGCGACATCCGCCCCTTGGTCAGCGAGGGCGCGGGCAGAGGCCGCGCCGATGCCGCGCGAACCGCCGGTGACGAGGGCGACCTTGCCTGAGAGCTTCTTGGTCATTTGGATTTCTCCATTGCTTTGGTCTGCGGTTGACCCCTTGGATAAGCCGTGGGCCGTGGTATAGAAATAGAAACTATCGAAACACATTGTTTCCTAGAATAACCCAGGCATTGCTCTCATGGCGAAACTCCCGGATTTCGAGGCCCTCGCGATTTTCGCAAAAGTCGTGGAATTGCGGTCGTTTGCGGGAGCCGCGAGCGAGCTGGCGACGTCCAAGGCGACGGTGTCCAAGGCGGTCACGCGCCTGGAGGAACGGCTCGGCGCGCGGCTGTTCAACCGCACCTCGCGCCGGCTTGCGCTGACCGATGCCGGCCACAAGCTGGCCGAGCGCGCCACGCGCCTTCTGGCCGACGGCGAGGCGGCGGAGAACGAGGCGCTGGCGCAGTCGGTGGCGCCGCGCGGCCTGGTGCGGCTCGCCGTGCCCATGACGTTCGGCGTCAAGGCGGTGGCGCCGCTGCTGCCGGAATTCTTCGAGACCTATCCGGAAGTTTCGGTCGATCTGCACTTGAGCGATGCGACCGTCGACCTGATCGGCGAAGGCTTCGACATGGCGGTGCGGATCGCGCGGCTGCCGGACTCCTCACTGATCGCGCGGCGGCTCTTCACCATGCCGCGCTTCACCGTGGCCGCGCCGTCCTATCTCAAGCGCCATGGTCGGCCGACGCACCCGATGCATCTGGCCGCGCACAAATGCTTCAGCTACGCCTACATGTCGACACCGAACGTCTGGCACTACACCAATTCAGCCGGCGAGCAGGCCAGCGTGCGGCCGGGTGGACAGCTCCGCGTCAACAATGGCGAAGCCGTGATGCCGGCGCTGATCGCCGGCCTCGGCATCGCCGAGCTGCCTGAATTCATCGTCGGCGAGGCGATCTCCTCCGGCGCCGTCGAAGTGATCCTGAAGGACTGGAAACAGGCCGAAGGCGCGGTGCACCTGGTGACGCCGCCCGGCGGCCCCAGGCCGGCGCGCGTCGAGGCACTCGGCGACTTCCTCGCGGCCAAGCTGCCGGGCACATGCAAGCGGCGGCCGCGTGTGAGAGCAAAGGCGTCGTAAGAGAGCGAGCAGCTTCGACGCTCGTCATTGCGAGCGGAGCGAAGCAATCCAAAGTGTCTCCGGGGAGAGATTGGTTGCTTCGTCGCAAGAGCTCCTCGCAATGAAGCGTGCCCACGTGCTCGACTACGACACCTTCACGCCGTCGATCGCGACGACGCGCAAGCTCGGCTTCAGCGTCTCGTCGAGCTGCGCCTTCAATTCGTGAACGCGCGGGTCGCGCGATCGTGCGGCGCACACGCCGTATTGACGGACCGATTGCGTCAGGGCGCGCCGCGCCTCCGGCGTCCGCGTCAATTCGGGCTGTGCAAGCCGCAACACGATCGCGGCGAGATTCACCAGCATCTCGTCGAGCGCGACGTCGATGGTCGCCGGATTCCGCATCGCTCACTCTCCTCGATCGGGCAACGGCGGGTCCAGACATGCGTTCCAGGCGAAGCCGGAGATGGCTAACGCTTCGTAAACGTCTTGTTCTCGCCGCTCGGCGCGTTAGGCTGGCAGCCAAACAAGGAAAATCAGGGGAGGCACCATCATGGATCGACGCGATCTCCTGCGCCGCTGCTTCATTGCTGCTGATGGAGTTTTCAACCAAGCAGTTTGCCAAGGCGAAGAAACGCTAGGCGCCATCGCGTTGCGGTCATAAACTTTGTTGTCTATATCCGCGCCGCGTTTTGTTTCCTGCTTCGTGTTTCTCAACAACCCGATCGACCGCTACATGATGCTTCGTCTTGTTTGCCTCATCCTGCTCGCACTCTGCCTGGCCGGTCCCGCGCAGGCGCAAACCACCCAGCCGGCGACGGTTGCCAAGCCGGCAAAGAACGCCCTTTCCAAGCCGGCACCTGCTTCGCGGTCCACGCCGCAAGCTGCAGGACCGTGCGTCGGCGTGATATCGCTGCTGGGCGATCGCTTCATCGTGAAGAAGATCGGCGTGACCGTGTTCGGCAACGAGAACAAGGAGGTTCCGGTCGAGGGTTTCGGGCTCGATGACCTCGTCGTCGAGCGTGTGAGGGCCGCGGTCGGATCCGGTCTTGTCGTCCGCAGGATCGCCGCCGATAAATCCGCATTCAGTTCGTACGATCCCGGGCTTGGCATGTTCGCTCGCAGCGACAAGGCCGGCGCCATCGTCCGACAAATTGCCGGTCAGGCCGGATGCAAACGCTATGTCGTCGTGATCAAGGGAATACGCCAGGGTGGATTCTTCGGCATCGGTGTCATGAAGGGCAGCCCGCTGTACAACATGGCCGACATCTACGCGGTAATACGGATCTATGTTCATGACGGGCAAAGCTTCGATATTCTGAAGAGCGGCGAAGGCTCGATCAGCGGAAGCAACTTTATGACCGGGCCGCCGACGCTGCGTATCGATTGGGCGCAGTGGCCAGAACCGCCGGAAGCCGCCAACAACCCAGTGATGCGCGCGTCGACGCGGCAACTGCTCGGCAACGTCCTCGACAAGAGCCTGCCTACCTTGTTGCAGTCGCAGTAGTTGAGGAGATCCGGCCAACCCGTCGCCCCCCTCCAGGCCCCCTCCGAGTGGGGTGCAGGCGCACGGCTATCGCAACACAATCCATTTCGGCTAGGCTGCCTGCCAACAACGAGAACAATCGGGGAGGTACCAACCAATGAACCGCCGCGAACTCCTGAAGGCCGCTGCCATGCTGCCGCTGGCACAGGCAGCTTGCTCTCAATCAAGCTTTGCCCAAGCTCTTTACCCCTCGCGCAACATCACCATGATCGTGCCGTTTCCGGCCGGAGGGCAGGCCGATCTCGCGGCGCGTCCGGTGGCGATGGCGCTGGAGCGGATCCTCGGCAAGCCCGTGATCGTCGACAATCGGGCCGGCGGCGGCGGCGGATCGGTCGGCAATGCCGCGGCGGCGCGCGCGGAGCCCGACGGTTACACGCTGCTGATGACGCTGTCCTCGCTCGCGGTGCTGCCCGAGGCCGACCGGCTGTTCGACCGTCCCGCAACCTACGAGGTCTCGCAGTTCATGCCGATCGCGCGGGTGCTCGCCGATCCCACGCTGCTGGCGGTGCCGGCCTCGGCCCCATGGAAGACGGCGCAGGATTTCGTCGAAGATGCGAAGAGGCGCCCCGGCCAGATCACCTACGGTTCGTCAGGGCCGTACGGCACGCTGCATGTGGCGATGGAGATGTTCGCCAGCAGCGCCGGCATCAAGCTGCTGCACGTGCCGTTCCGCGGCGCGGGTCCCGCGCTCACCGCGATCCTCGGTGGCACCGTGCAGGCGATCGCCGCCGCGCCGGGGACGCTGAAGCCGCAGGTGGACGACGGCAAGCTGCGCGTGCTCGGCAATTGCGGCGCGCAGCGCATCGCGAGCTTTCCCGACCTGCCGACCTTCCAGGAACTCGGCTATAAGGACGTCGAGTTTTACATCTGGGCCGGGCTGTTCGCGCAGAGCGCGCTTCCCGCGCCGATCGCGACCCGCCTGCGCGAGGCGATGGCGCAGGTGATGGCGAGTCCCGACGTGCTCAAGGTGTTCGAAACCTCGGGCAGTCTCGTCGCCTATCAGGACGCGCCTGCCTTCGCGCAGTTCGTCGCCGCGGACAGCGCGCGGCTGATCGCGGCGGTGAAGAAGATCGGCAAGGTGGAATAGGTTCCGAAGCCGTTTTCACATTTTGTTGTTGGTCCAGAACCGGCTCCCGCCTCATTGATTGATGAAAGTCGACGGGAATCGAGAAGGATCGGGACATGCGAACAGAGCGGATTGCGCTGGGTGTCGTGCTCGCGATCGGCGGCATGGTCGCGCCGGGCGCAGCATTCGCCGAAGAATATCGCGGAACTCTGGAGCAGCAGATGGCCTGCACACCAGATGTGTGGCGCTTGTGCAGCGACCAGATTCCGGACGTGGGCCGCATCACGGCCTGTCTGCAGCAGAACACACCGCAGCTCTCGAGGCGGTTGCCGCGCGGTGTTCCAGGCCAACAACCAGATGCCGCCGCAGCAGCAGGCTCCGCGGGGGCGCGCCGCGCCACCGCCGCCGCGCTACAATGCTGCGCCGCCGCCAGCTGCGCCGGCACAGCCGCGTCCTTATGATCGTCCCTATGATGACGAATAGACTCGTGAAAGCTTGATCGCGAAACCGCGCGCGGCACGGACGCAGATCCGGCCGTGCCGCCTCGTTCAACGCTCCGTTCTGCTGTCCGATTCCGGTCGGTTTCCGAGCACCATCCGCATGACCGCCCCGAACAGAATGGCTGCAACGGGCCAATGGAACCAGATCGTGCGGCTGGTGAGCAGATTGATCACAATCAGCAAGGCCGACACCGTCAGGGCCGCCGCAACCGGACGGGGCAGCCTTGCGAGCCAGGCCGAGACGACATTCGTCGCCGAAATTGGCAGGCCCCTGTTTTCCATCCGCGCAGCACGCGCACCCTCTGAGGGAGCCGCGCTCGCCTCGGTCGGGAAGCTCCGGTGTGCGGCTTGGCCGCCCAAGGTCAGGCGATAACTGGTCAAGGGAGCGATGTTCTTCATCGGGCGCTGGCCGAGGCAGTCGAAGCCGACGGACAATTTGTTGTGGACCTGGTCGTAGACCGAGCTCGAGATCACGACGCCGCCGGGCTCGGCCAGCTCTTGCAGCCGCGATGCGATATTGACCCCGTCGCCATAGATGTCGGAGCCGTCCACCATCACGTCGCCGAGGTTGATGCCGATGCGAAACTGCATCGGGCTCGCCTGCGGCGCGTCCGAGGCCTGACTGGAGATTTCCTGCTGAATCTCGACCGCGCATTGCACGGCCTCGACCACGCTGGCGAACTCGGCGATCACCGCATCGCCCCAGGTATTCACGATGCGGCCGTCATGGCGCTCGACCAATCGCGCAATCGCCGTGCGGTAGCGGCGCAGCGTCTCCAACGTTCCGGTCTCGTCCGCTTCCATGAGACGGGAATAGCCGTACACGTCAGCGCACAGCACGGTGGTCAGTCGTCGCTTCACCTTGTCGTCGGTCATGGTCGCCATGCTAGCCTCCCTGGCCGGCAAATGCATCAGGCATCCTGTCCGGTGCCGCCGTTCGGCCTGACCTCGCAGACGTCGACCCATTCGGCCGCGGTGAGCTCGGCCATCCGCTCCGGCGTGATGCGCACCGCGCTGTGGGTCGAGCCCGCGGCCGGCACCACGACGTCGAATGCCTTCAAGGAGACGTCGCAATAGACCGGCAGCGGCGACTTCAGGCCGAACGGGCAGACGCCGCCGACCTCGTGGCCGGTGATGGCGGCGACCTCTTCCAGCCCCAGCATCTTCGGCTTGCCGCCGAACTGCGCCTTGACCTTCTTGTTGTCCATCCGCGAGGTGCCGGCGGCGACGATCAGGATCACGCGTTCGCCGACGCGCAAGCTCAGGGTCTTGGCGATCATGCCGGGCTCGACGCCATAGGCCTCGGCGGCGAGCGGCACCGTGGCCGAGCTGATCGGCGATTCCATCACGGTGATGTCGGGGGCTTTCTCGGCGAAGAAGGCGCGAACGGATTCCAGGCTCATTCCAGGCAGCTCATGTCAGACGTGCGGGCGGCGATGCCTGAGCAATCCCTGGGTCATCCGTGGATGATCCCTGGCAGCTCGGACAGCGAACGGACGCGGTGGTCCGGTGCAAAGCCAAGCTCGTCCATCTGGGTGCGGATCGCCTTGAACATCGTCAGCGGTGCCACGAGTTCGGTCTCGACGCAAGCCAGCGCCATGGCTTCCGGCGTCACCCGCTCGATCCAGGCGACGTTGAGCCCAAACGACTTTGCCCCCGCCGCGTCCCAGGGATTGGAGGACACGAACAGGACCTCGTTCGGCGCCGTGCCCAGCGCCTCGCCGATCAGCTCGTAGGCCGCCGGGCTCGGCTTGAAGATCTTCTTGGCGTCGACGCTGATGGTGGCATCGAGCAGGCGGTCGAGCCCGGAATTGCGCACCAGCGCATTCAGCATGTCCGGGCTGCCATTGGAGAGGATGGCCAGTCGCCGCGGCCTCAAGGCGGTGAGCGCGGCGGCTGCATCCGGATAGAGATCGAGATGCAGATATCTCTCGATCACCCGCTCGAACGCTTCGTTCTCATAGGCAAGTCCCAGCATCCGCAGCGTATAGGCGAGGGAGTCGCGGGTGACCGCGGAGAAATCCTGGTAGCGTCCCATCAGCGAGCGCAGCCAGGTGTATTCGAGCTGCTTGATGCGCCAGACCTGCGTGATGATCCCGCCATAGCCCGGAAACGCATCCTCGGTGACGTCGGCGACCGACTGGATGTCGTACAGCGTCCCATAGGCGTCGAACACGACGGCTTTGATGCTCATGGGCTGTCCTTCCAGGCAGTTGCGGTCACAAGAACTCCGCTTCAGGGAGTGCGCATCATCGTCAGCTTACCAGAGCAAAGCGGAAGTCTGCCACTGCAAGTGTGATCGGCGGCTCGTGACCCAAGGCGGACCGCGACTAGCAGCGAAAGTTTCGCGGCGAGCGGCCGGTCGAGGTATCGCTGCGCTTAACGGTTTCTTTATCGATGTAGCGCTTTTCGTGAGCCTTCAAAGGTTGTTTGTCGGTTTCCCTACAACTAGCCTTGTGGAAGGCCGCCGTTTAAGAGATCATCGTAGTGTGGGGAAACCGACGAGTTCGAATGCGGAAATTGCTGCAAACCGGTAAAACAATAGCCGCACTCGCGCTTGGTCTGCCTTTCTTCGCCTTCGGGATGTGGCTGGGGCTAGCCCAAATATGTCGCGTATTCACGACAGGCGAACTCTACTCGCGCGGTTACGGCCCTGGTTGGATGGGCTGGTCAAGACTCGTCAGCTTTGAAAGCGACCCAATCACCTTCGTATCAGCTCTCGCGACAGCCGTGCTCCTCACTGCTACTGGGCTGTTCATTTTCGGACGGCTGTTCTCTAATGTACGAGGCTGGTGGAACGCGCAGAACTTTTAAAAGTCCGCACTCGGTCGGTGGTAACCTACATAGCGATGCCCGCTGAGCGCCGCTTATGACCCGAAGCGGTCATGCTTAACTGTGGCCAAATGCTTCCCCTGAACTTTTCGGTATTCGATTCCTGTATTCTTGTTCTGTAGATTGGAGACTTGGGAGCAGTTTATCGGCGTGACGGGAGCCGCTCAGATGCGCACTCAGCCGCGCGAGCTTTGCTTGCTCCTCTGCAAGGTGAACGAGAATGAAAAAGTGGGCGCTCTTTATTGCGTTGATCTGGCCGCATATCGCATCCGCTGCCCCCGAAGCTCCGTTTCTGCCTTTGCCTGATGCGCCAGATTATGTTGCCACGATTCTCGTGAAACTCTCCCATGGGCCAACCTATAGGGAAATTCGTACTTTCCACGACGGCTGGATGCGGATCGATGGGAGTTTCGACCAAAAGGCCTATCGTTCGACGAGCTATTTCGGTCCCGGAGGACTGTTCATCACCTTCGCTCGCGAGCCGACTGCCCAAAGCGAGGGCCACGACTGGTTGCATATCATGCGCGGTCCCGCCACAGCCCATCTCGTTCGGTGGGGTGATAGCCCATTCAAGACCGGTGAACGCCAAACGGTGCTCGGCGAAGGTTGCGAAGTCTGGAACTTGTCGAAGACCCTTGGCCGCCCCAATGCCAGACGTTTGAGCTGCGTGACCCCCGACGGCATCGAGCTATGGTCCCGGATTGAGGGCGACTTCCTGCCGGGCACGTCCTTCGACATTATCGAGATGGTGCGAAAACCAGTAACTCCTGATGAAGTGCTACCGCCCGGCGATAAGCTTGAACTGAAGTCCTGGCTTGCGACACCAACCGTGCCGAGACCATCCAACTCGCCGGGAGACGTTACCGTGATCATGCAGAGTAGGCTCAACGCGAGCCCGGATCTGTGGGTCCAGACGCGTACAATCCGACGACACTATCCCTGGACTTACACCGAGGACGTGGATGGAAAAGGGGGGCGTAAGATCACGTTCAAAAATGAGGTAGAGCGGCTCAGTGTCTTTTTTCAAAACGACGCGGCCGGCGAGCCGCTACGATTGAGCGTCCAGAAGGCGCTTAGGGCATTTGCCGATCAGACGTTGCCGGAAAGCAGCCGAACTGAAACGATCCTTGGCGAGACATGCATGGTCTCCGAGAAACGCTTCCGCGAAGGACATTCAAGCCGATGCCGCACCGCGGACGGTGTAATGCTAAGGGACACGACAAGCGAGCGTGGTGCGATCTACGATCTGGTTGCAGTCAAGTTGGACCGCGCCCCGGTTGACCTGGACGCCGTGCTGCCGCCGGCCCGTTTATTTGTGCGTGCCAACTGGGGGATACCTGACTAGGCTCGGTTTCTTCTTCCGCTTCTGGCCCTTCTCGACCATCCGTGGCAGTTACTCGAATGTCGGTTGTCGGCTGCAATTCCGACCCGGCCGGGAGTGTCGACGAAGGGCTGGCGTAGCCTCAAGCGCCTGAGGGTGAGGGCTTCGATCATGGGACCGAAGCCCTCTTTTCGATGACGAGTCCGAGGCTAGATCCCCAGCAGTTTCCTTGCGTTGGCCTTCAGCACCTTCGGCCGGACCTCGTCGCGGATGTCGATCTTGGCGAAGTCCGACAGCCAGCGGTCCGGCGTGATCACCGGCCAGTCCGAGCCGAACAGCATCTTGTCCTGCAGGATCGAGTTGATGTAGCGCACCAGGATCGGCGGAAAGTATTTCGGCGACCAGCCGGAGAGGTCGATATAGACGTTTGGCTTGTGGGTCGCGACCGACAGCGCCTCTTCCTGCCAGGGGAAGGACGGGTGCGCGAGGATGATCTTGAGGTCCGGGAAATCGGCCGCGACGTCGTCCATGTACATCGGGTTGGAATATTTCAGCCGCATGCCCATGCCGCCGGGCATGCCCGAGCCGACGCCGGTCTGGCCGGTGTGGAACAGCGCGATGGCGCCGCCATTGTTGATCTCTTCGTAGAGCGGATAGGCCATGCGGTCGTTGGCGTAGAAGCCCTGCATGGTCGGGTGGAATTTGAAGCCGCGCACGCCGTATTCCTCGATCAGCTTGCGCGCCTCGCGCGCCCCGAGCTTGCCCTTGTGCGGGTCGATCGAGACGAAGGGGATCAGGACGTCGAGATGATCGGAGGCGACCTCCAGCATCTCGTAATTGTTGTAGCGGCGGAAGCCCGTCTCGCGCTCGGCATCGACGGGGAAGATCACCGCGGCGATGTTCTTGGAGCGGTAATAGGCCGCGGTTTCCGGCACCGTCGGCGGATGCTTGTTCGGCGACTTGAAATACTCCGCCATCTGCGCCTGGAAGTCGTCATAGCCGTCGTCGGGATGGCAGCCGCAGGGCTCCTCGGCATGGGTATGGATGTCGATGGCGACGACCTTCTCGATATCAGGCAGCTTCAGCTTCGGCATTGGTGTCCTCCCGACCGGTTGCCGAATTGATTATAGTATATAACGAATTTGGCAAGGCGTCGCTGGAGGCGACATTGTTGTCGGCAAGCGGTCCTGACTCCCCTCGGCCGGTCGGGAGGGCAGATCGGGCCGATCCGGCCGCTTTGACCGTGCATGGGGTTGTTTTCGAGAATTTGCCGGTTCGGAAGGCGGCAGTGAACATTGACATCACCTGCCGCCATGCCTTAAGAACCGCCCCGTCCCGGGCGGTCGTCCGCCAGCGGGAAAAATCTCATTTTGCCACATTCGCGCGTGCCGCAACGGTAGTGCCGAACACGGCCTTTCGAACGTTCAGGATTCCGCCATGAAGGTCCGTAACTCGCTGAAATCGCTGCGCGGTCGCCATCGCGCCAACCGCCTGGTCCGCCGCAAGGGCCGGGTCTATGTGATCAACAAGGTGCAGCGCCGCTTCAAGGCGCGCCAGGGCTGATCTAAGGGGCTGATCTAGGGGGGCTGATCGCGCCCGGCCCGCCCTCGCGCGTTCCCGCAACACCACGGCTCACACGAGTTTGACGCCGCCTTTGCTTTGCAAGGGCGGCTTTGCGCGTTTAGACTTTCACCATGGCAGTGAGATTCCCGCATCCGCGCACGTTATGTCTGGCCCTAGTGCTGGGAGCCGTCGGGCTCGCTCCGGCGCTGGCGCAGCAGATTGAACCGCCGAACCCGCCCGGCAAGCAGAAGAAGCTGCCCGAGGCGCCGGCCAAGCTGCCCAAGGTCGATCGCACCAAGAATCTGGATTTCCTGTTCGGCGCGCTGAAGGCGGCGCCCGACGAGGTCAGCGCCAAGCATGTCGAAGCGCGGATCTGGGCGATCTGGCTCCAGACCCCCAGCGACACCGCGGCGCTGTTGATGGCGCGCGCCAAGACCGCGGTCGACGCCAAGAGGATCGAGGTCGCGATCAAGCTGCTGGACTCGGTCATCAAGCTCAGGCCCGACTACATCGAGGCCTGGAACCGGCGCGCCACGCTCTATTACATGCAGAACGATTATGGCCGCTCGCTTGCGGACATCCAGCAGGTGCTGATCCGGGAGCCGCGCCATTTCGGCGCGCTCGCAGGCCTCGGCATGATCATGCAGGAGGTCGGTGACGAGAAGCGCGCGCTCGACGCCTACCGCAAGGCGCTCGCCGTCAATCCGCACCTCGAAAAGATCCCCGATCAGGTCAAGGCGCTGACCGAGAAGGTCGAAGGCCGCGATATCTGAAGCGCATGAGATTCGGACGAATCGTCATCGCGCTCCGGGCTGGTGCTTTGCGCATGATCTTTCCGGACAATTGCGGGGCACCTGTCCGGATCATGCTTTAGCCGACAACTCGATCATTTCTTGAGGGAGCGTGGCGTCTTCGGATTAACCACGATCGCAGGCGCGGCATCGTGAGGACTATTGCCCGGGCCGCCGCAGGCCTACCTGCATGGCAGGAGCGAAAGTCATGAAGCGTTTGATCTTTGCGGGATGCTTGCTGCTCGCGTCGGGGACGGCGAGTCTGGCCGACGGATTGTTCTGGGTGGTCGGCAACCGCGCCACCGGAAAATGCAACATCGTGACCAGCAATCCGGTCATCATCGGCGATATCTGGTTCGGCGACGGTCCCTACAAGTCCAGGGCCGATGCCAAGCTTGCCCGTTCGACGATCCGCGTCTGTCCCGCGCTCACGCCGGACGAGGAAAAGGACGAGGACGGCACGAACTAGCCTGCCTTCAATGCAGGACGCTGCCGCCGCGCTCGACCAGGCCGCGATCGGCCGCTGCCGCGTAGGCCCGTGCCAGCTCCGCTTCGAGATGCTCGTTGATCAGCAGCAGCGCCCGCACGGCGCCGCGCAGGTCGCCGTTGCAGCTCGCGACGATTTCGTCGATCGCAGTGTCGTTCGATCTGAAGCTCATCGAAAATCCTCCGGTTCAAACCAGGACAATGTCTGCCGGTCTTTCCCACATCCCCTGAGGCCTGCGAGGAGGATCGGCGCCCACCCGCGCCTAGATGGCGGAACCGACCATGGCGATTATATGGACACCGCGATGACGGCTGCATGAAGCCGTTCCGGGCTTGCGTATGCCCGCGTAATATTGTTGATTCCATTGAATTTTTACCTTCTGCAATTGTGCACATATCCACAGCCCCGGCATTTTCGGTGGAACACGGAAAGCCGGGGGCGCGAAACTGCCGCCCTCCAGACCCGTAACTGCCCTGTGCCCAGGATCACCCGGATTCTCCCCATGATCGTGATGTCAGTCGTGACGGCGCTGGTTCTGCTGGCGCTGGTCACGCAGGCCGGGATCGTCGCCGTGCAGCGCGCCTTTCCGCCGCAGGGCGAGATGGTGGACGTCGACGGCGCGACGCTTCACGTCGTCGATATCGGCCCGCGCGATGCGGGCGTGCCGATCGTGATGCTGCACGGCGCGAGCTCCAATCTCGAAGCGATGCGGCGCCCGCTCGGCGACATCCTCGCCAAGGACCATCGCGTCATCCTGGTCGATCGCCCCGGCCATGGCTGGAGCACGCGTGCGCGGCGCCAGGATTCCACGCCGCAGATCCAGGCGCGGATGATCGACGAGGCGCTTGCAAAGCTCGGGATCGAGCGTGCCGTCTTCGTGGTGCATTCCTGGAGCGGCGCACTCGGCGCGCGGCTTGCGCTCGATCATGCCGGCCGCGTAGCGGGTCTCGTCATGCTCGCGCCTGTCACCCATCCCTGGCGCGGCGGCGTCGGCCGTTACAACGAGATCATCGCGACGCCGGTGATCGGCCCGCTGCTCGCCTACACCATCACCCTGCCGCTCGGTTACTTTCTCGCCGAACCCGGCGCGCGCAGCGTATTCCTGCCGCAGATGATGCCTGATGGATTCGTGCGGGATTCCGCGACGCCGCTCTTGCTGCGCCCGCGCGAGTTTATCGCCAACGCCTACGATCTGGTGACGCTGAAGGAGGCGGTCGCGGCGCAAGTCGCACGCTATGGCGAGATCGAGGCGCCGGTGACGGTCATCGCCGGCGAGCCCGACAAGACGGTGAAAACCAACATCCACGCCCGCCCGTTCGCGGCCACGGTGCCGAATGCGAAGCTGATCGTGTTGCCCGATCTCGGCCACATGGTGCAGAATGCCGTGCCCGACCGCGTGAAGGCGGAGATCGAGGCAATGATCGGGAGAATCGTCCCGGCACAGGCGGCCGCCGATTAGAGCTCTTGCGGGCGGGGTGATGCTCCCGTAGCCCGGATGGAGCGAAGCGCAATCCGGGGCCGCTCGCACCGTCCTGGATTACGCTGGCGCTCCATCCGGGCTACGGCAACATGCCTGTGTCGCCCGCTGTCAATCGCTTTTCCTGAAATATTCCACTTTACCGAAATTCGGTTTTGGCGTATGTGTCGGCCATCCTGGCTCAACCAAGAGGGGCGATCTCGAGGTCGTCTTGATCGCGAGCCGGGCTTGCGGTGGACGCGGCAGCGTCGGCACGAGAGGTGCGGGCAGGGCGGGTAATCCCTGTGAGTCCGTAACCGCGTGCGGACGAGCGGCGCTGCTAGGCTTCGTCTCGCCTGTAAGTTTCCGGCTTCGTCGACAGGGCTGGGAATACTGCGGCGAAATGGCGGGCCGTGCGTACGGCAAAACCGTGTGGTCCTGGCCGTCGTTGCTACGGTCAAGCTTTTCGAAGATGCGCGCGAGCCCGACCGGGCAGACGGCATCGCCAATTCGAACGGCGAGGGAGGCCAGAAGGAAAGTTCGGCTCCCGGGAGAGCACGGCATAAGCCGTCCGACCATCGCGCAGGGAAGGCCGAGTGATCGGCACCACCTGTATGCTGCTGTGCGGTTCTTCTGCGTGTGCATTTTGCGCAGCAGACCGCGGGTGCGATGTCAGCACCCGGCCTTCCCTGCGCCCTCTTGGATCAGAGGGTGGAGACGCAAGCAAAGCTCGGGCGAATTCAGCCGCGAGAACAAGAAGGCGTGTCTGCAAGCGAGATGGTGCGGGAAGAGCGGAACCGTTGCGTCACACTCCGTCATGGCGAGCGCAGCGACTTGTCCGCCGAAGCCTTGGCGAAGGCGGAAGCAATCCAGAATCGCTCCGCGGGGGCAGTCCTGGATTGCTTCGTCGCATCTGCGCAAAATTGCTTCGCAATTTTGTCGTTGAGCTCCTCGCAATGACGTGAAGAGAGTCTGCGTCACAATAAAAAGCCGCAGCTCCGGTCCCGATGCGATCGGAACCGAAGCTGCGGCGGCCGTTTCAGGCGAAGCTTACTGCTTGATCTTCCCGTCCTTGTCGTATTGGGCAAGGAAGGCCCAGAGATTGTTGATCTCGGTCTCGTTCTTGATGCCGGCGAACGCCATCTTGGTGCCGGGGATCTTGGCCTTGGGGTCCTTGATGTATTCCTTGAACACGGCCTCATCCCAGGTGATGCCGGAATTCTTGTTCGCGTCCGAGTAATTATAGCCCTCGACCGTGCCCGACTTGCGGCCGTTGAGGCCGTTGAGTTCGGGGCCGACCTTGTTCTTGGCGCCTTCGCCGATCGCGTGGCAGGCCAGGCATTTGTTGAACGATGTCTTGCCGGCCGCGACATCCTGCGCCATCGCGGCGGGTGCGGTGGCAATCACGGTGAGGATCGTTAGCGCGCCAAAAGTCAGTTTTGTCATAAGTGTGCTCTTCGTCTCTTCCCGGGTCAGATGGAGGGCCGTGTTTTGGCAGGTCCGATGCAAGTGGACAAGCCGCGAAACCTTGACAGGTTTCCTGCTAGCAGGCTTGTCCCAGAGAGAACTTGCGCTGCAACAAAGCAATGCGACCTTCGGAGGACCTACCCAAAGCGGGCAAGACATGATTGATTTGCTGCGACTTTTCCATCTGGCGGACGAAAGCTTCTGAAAATGGCCATCATGATGCCCGCAAGCGACCAGGCCGTGCTCGCACGCCGCGCCGAGATCGTTGCTGCGCTGCGCGCCATCGTGCCCGGCGAAGGCGTGATCGATACGCCTGCCGAAATGCGGGCCTATGAGTCCGACGGGCTCACGGCCTATCGGCAGCCGCCGATGGTCGTCGTCCTGCCCGACACGACCGAGCAGGTCTCGCTGATCCTGAAATATTGTGCAGGGCAAGGCATCAAGGTGGTGCCGCGCGGTTCCGGCACCTCGCTATCAGGCGGCGCGCTGCCGCTCGAGGACGGCGTCTTGCTCGGCCTCGGCAAGTTCAAGCGCATCCGCGAGATCGATTTCGACAACCGCGTCGTCGTCACCGAGCCCGGCGTCACCAATCTCGCCATCAGCCAGGCGGTGGCCCATGCCGGCTTCTATTACGCGCCCGACCCGTCCTCCCAGATCGCCTGCTCGATCGGGGGCAATGTCGCGGAGAATTCCGGCGGGGTGCACTGCCTGAAATACGGCATGACCACCAACAACGTGCTCGGCTGCGAGATCGTGCTGATGAGCGGCGAGATCCTGCGCATCGGCGGCAAGGGGTGCGAGAACCCGGGCTACGATCTGATGGGCGTCATCACCGGTTCCGAGGGCCTGCTCGGTGTCATTACCGAGATCACGGTGCGCATCCTGCAGAAGCCGGAGACGGCGCGCGCGCTGATGGTCGGCTTTGCCGAGGTCGAGGCCGCCGGCGAATGCGTGGCGCGCATCATCGGCGCCGGCATCATTCCCGGCGGCATGGAGATGATGGACAAGCCCGCGATCCACGCCGCGGAAGCCTTCGTCCACGCCGGCTATCCGCTCGACGTCGAGGCGCTGCTCATCATCGAGCTCGACGGCCCCAAGATCGAAGTCGACGAGCTGATCATTCGTGTCGAAAGCATCGCAAGAGGCTGCGGCTCGGTGACGCTGCAGATCTCCAATTCGGAGGCCGAGCGCAATCTGTTCTGGGCCGGCCGCAAGGCTGCGTTCCCGGCGGTGGGCCGCATCTCGCCCGACTATCTCTGCATGGACGGCACCATTCCGCGCGGCGCGCTGCCGAAGGCGCTGGCGCGCATCCGCGAGCTCTCGGAGAAGTACCAGCTCGGCTGCGCCAACGTGTTCCACGCCGGCGACGGCAATCTGCACCCCTGATCCTCTACGATGCCAACAAGCCCGGCGAGATCGAGCGCGCCGAAGCCTTCGGCGCCGACATCCTGCGCGCCTGCGTCGAGTTCGGCGGCGTGCTCACCGGCGAGCACGGCGTCGGCATCGAGAAGCGGGACCTGATGCCTGACATGTTCAGCGAGATCGACCTGAACCAGCAGCAGCGGCTGAAATGCGCGTTCGATTCGCAAGGGCTGCTCAATCCCGGAAAAGTGTTCCCGACCCTGCACCGCTGCGCCGAGCTCGGCCGCATGCATGTTCACGCGGGCAAGCTGGCGTTTCCGGATATTCCGCGGTTCTAGCCTCGATCGCTGCCATGCGCGAAATTTGCCTTTCGCTCTAAACTTGGATACCCGCTCAGTCGTGGATACGCTCAAGGTCAGAGACGCCAAAGACGTCGAAGAGGTCGTGCGCGCGGCGATCGCGAACGAGCAGCCGCTCGAGATCGTCGGTCATGGCTCCAAGCGCAGCATCGGTCATGCGATGGCGACCAATGCGGTGCTCGACGTCTCCGCGCTCAATGCCGTCACCTCCTACGAGCCCAACGAGCTGATCATCACGCTCCAGGCCGGCGCGCCGCTGGCCGACGTGCTGTCGCTGATCGATGCCAAGAACCAGCAGTTCGCCTTCGAGCCGATGGATACCGCGCCGCTGCTCGGCACGGCGCTATCAGGCACCATCGGCGGCATGATCGCGGCCGGGCTCGCCGGTCCGCGCCGCATCAGGGCGGGCGGGGCGCGTGATCACCTGCTGGGAGCGCACGCCGTCTCGGGCTTCGGCGACAGCTTCAAGACCGGCGGCAAGGTGGTGAAGAACGTCACCGGCTACGACCTCTGCAAGTTGCTGGCGGGATCCTGGGGCACGCTGTCCGTCATGACCGAGGTCACGCTGAAGGTGATGCCCAAGCCCGAGGCGGAGCGGACGCTGCTGCTGCGCGGGCTCGACGATGCCACGGCCAACAAGGCCATGACCGCGGCGCTCGGCTCGCCCTTCGACGTCTCCGCCGCCGCGCATCTGCCATATCAGGCGTTCCGCGCCAAGACCGATGGGCTTGGCGATCTCGCCGGGGAGGGCGAGGCGCTGACCGCGCTGCGGCTCGAGGGCATCACGGCCTCCGCCGCCCACCGCGCCGGATCGCTGCGCGAATTGCTGGCGCCGTTTGGAACCGCGGACCTGATCGAGGACTCTGCCTCCGCGGCACTGTGGACCGCGATCCGCGACGTGCTGCCGTTCGCGGCTAGCGGCGCGCTCGGCGCCTGGCCGGTGTGGCGGATCGTCTGCCCGCCCGCCTCGGGTGCTGTGCTCGGCACGCAATTGGCGCGCGAGACCGGCGGCGAGGTGATCTACGATTGGGGCGGCGGCCTGATCTGGGCGGCGCTGCCGCCGAAGGACGACGCGCATGGCCCGGCGGTGCGCGCCCGTGCCAACGCGCTCGGCGGGCACGCTACGCTGATCCGGGCGGCCGAGGAGGTCAGGCGCAATGTCGATGTGTTCCATCCGCAGGCGCCCGGCATCGCCGCCCTGAGCGAGCGGGTCCGCGCCAGTTTCGATCCGAAGACCATCCTGAACCGGGGACGGCTCACGCGGAGCGCTGCCGAATGAAGACCGAATTCTCCCTGGCGCAGCTCGCCGACCCCGACATCGCGGAGGCCGACAAGATCCTGCGCGCCTGCGTCCATTGCGGCTTCTGCACCGCAACCTGCCCGACCTATGTGCTGCTCGGCGACGAGCTCGATAGTCCGCGCGGCCGCATCTACCTGATCAAGGAGATGCTGGAGAAGGATCAGGCGCCGACGGCCGAAGTGGTCAAGCATGTCGACCGCTGCCTGTCGTGCCTGGCCTGCATGACGACCTGCCCCTCGGGGGTGAACTACATGCACCTCGTCGACCAGGCCCGGGTCAGGATCGAGCAGCGCTATCAGCGGCCTCTGGCCGAGCGGCTGCTGCGTCGGGTGCTGGCTTTCGTCCTGTCGGACCCGCAGCGCTTTCGCTGGAGCATGATGCTGGCGCGGCTGGCCCGGCCGCTGGCCGTGTTCCTGCCGACGCCGCGCCCCTCGGCCACGCCCGGCCTGATCCAGCGCCTCAAGGCGATGCTGGCGCTGGCCCCGCAGCGGCTGCCGTCACCGGGGCCTCTGCCGGGCAGCGTGTTCGCAGCGCTCGGCAAGAAGCGCGGCCGGGTCGCGCTGCTGCAGGGCTGCGCCCAGCAAGTGCTGGCGCCGCGCATCAACCAGGCCGCCATCAGCCTGCTCACCCGTCACGGCATCGAGGTCGTCCTGGTCAAGGACGAGCAGTGCTGCGGGGCGCTGACCCATCATCTCGGCGACGACCGCGACGCCTTGGCCCGCGCCCGCGCCAATGTCACGGCCTGGCAGAAGGAAGCGGCAGGCGAGGGGCTCGACGCCATCCTGGTGACGGCCTCCGGCTGCGGCACCGTGATCAAGGACTACGGCTATCTGCTGCGGGAAGACAAGGCGTTCGCGGCCGATGCGGCGAAGGTGTCTGCGCTCGCCAAGGATATCACCGAATATATTGCAGGCCTCGGACTCGAACCGACCGCGCGCCAGGACAACATCGTTGTCGCCTATCACTCCGCATGTTCGTTGCAGCACGGGCAGAAAATCACAGCCCTTCCGAAAGAATTGCTTTCCAAGAATGGATTCGTGGTGAAAGATGTGCCCGAGAGCCATTTGTGTTGCGGTTCGGCGGGGACTTACAACATTCTCCAACCCGAGCTTGCGGGCCGGTTGCGCGATCGCAAGGTCGCCAACATCGCGAGCATCAAGCCGGACATGATTGCCGCGGGCAATATCGGCTGCATGGTGCAGATTGCCAGTGGCACGTCAGTTCCGGTCGTACACACGATTGAGCTTCTCGATTGGGCGACGGGCGGGTCGCGGCCGGCACTGAACGCGTCAGTTTGAGCTTTCAGAGCCTGAACTTTCCTCCCGAGGTGACGACTGAAGACGCCCGATCGACCATTGTTCGGCGGCAACAGGAGGACCACGATGGCGAAAGCGAAGAAGAAGAAAAGCAAGAAGGCCAAAAAGGCCAAGAAGGTTGTAGCGGCGAAGAAGAGCGCCAGGAAGGCAACCAAGAAGTCCGCGAAGAAGTCGGCCAAGAAATCTGCCAAGAAGTCTGCCAAGACATCGAAGAAGGCCGCTCCCAGGAAGGCCGGGAAGAAGGCTGCGAAGACGTCGGCCAAGAAGGCTGTGAAGAAGGCCGCCAAGAAGGCTGCACCGAAGAAAGCCGCGAAGAAAGCGGCACCGAAGAAGGCGAAGGCAGCTCCCGCGCCGAAGCCGTCAGCACCGTCGGCCGCCCCGGCTCCCGAGCCGGCAGCGGAGACGAGTTGGGCGATGCCTTCGTCTTCTGCGGAAGCGGCGCCGGCCGAGGAGCAACGCTAAAGCACGATCCGGAAAAGTGCGCAGCGGTTTTCCGGAAAACATCGTGCGCAAACAACAACCTGAAGCGCGATGACCATTCGTCCGGATCTCATCGCGCTTGAGGTCCCGGCCGATAGCCGCGATTGCTAAACGAAGGCCGCTGCGGTGACGCTGCGGCCTTTTTGCATCGCGACAGGGATCTCCGGCAAGGCGTCCCCTGCCACGTGGCTGATTCGTAGCCGGATTGCCACGCGAGCGCCTCCCCGTACTTGCACGGGCCGCTCCGTGCACGTTGACATGCAAATGATGTGATCAAGAAGACACACAGGCCGACAACCTTTCGTGGAATGATCAAAACGCCCAAAAAGGCGGCAGATGCCCGTGATTTTTGCTTCACGGGCCCCATCCCACCATCCAGATTGTCGCAGTAACGTGATTTTGCACACAGGTCGTTCGCCGGGGGGCTTCCGGGATCCGACTGCGTAGAACTGGCGATGGGGATCGAAATGAAGAAAGTGGCTTTGTTGGCAACGGCGCTGGCAATCGTGACGACGGGTTCGGCTTTCGCGGCAGACTTGCGCGTGAAGGCGTTGAAGGCCCCGCCGCCGCCCGCCTTCGATCCGTGGGATATCGCCTTCGGCGGCGCGATCATGAGCAACTACGTCTTCCGCGGTATCACGCAGTCGAACAACAAGCCGTCGGTCGCGGCCTATTTCGAGCCGCGCTACAACGTCACCAAGGACCTCCAGCTCTATATCGGCGTGGCCGGCGAGAGCATCTCCTTCCCGAACCGCGCTGCGGCCGAAATCGACATCTACGGCGGTATCCGCCCCACCTTCGGCGCGTTCGCCTTCGACATCGGCGTCTGGGGTTACCTGTATCCGGGCGGGACCTGCTATTACGGCGCGCCTGGCGTCGACTTCGCCGGCAACTTCCAGGGCGCCGAGTGCGCCGAGAAGGCCTTGTTGAACACCAACGTCATCAAGCGGGACCTGAGCTTCTTCGAAGTCTACGGCAAGATGACCTACACGGTGAACGACAACTGGTCGTTCGGCGTCACCGAATACTACACCCCGAGCTTCCTGAACTCTGGCGCCTGGGGCAACTACGCCTCGATCGTCGGCAAGTACACTGCACCCAGCACGGTGTTCGGTTCGAGCGGCGTCGGCATGTACGTGTCGGGCGAGTTCGGCCGTCAGTGGCTCGGCACATCCGACAGCTTCTACGGTACGTTGGCCTTCCCGAACGGCATCAACTACGCCGATTACAACACCTGGAACGTCGGCATCGGCTTCACCTACAAGGTGATGACGCTGGACCTGCGCTACTCCGACACCGATCTGTCGAAGGGTGATTGCAACGCCTTCACCAGCGACTATTCGGCCCGCGGCAACCTCACGGCTTCGACCGGCACGTACCTGACGCCCATCAATCCTTCGGGCGTCGGCTCCAGCTGGTGCGGTGCGACCGGTATCGCCAAGCTCTCGTTCGACCTGACGGCGATGACCAACCTGAAGTAGGTTTCTTCCGAAACGACTTAGCGAGGGCGGCAGGACAACCTGCCGCCCTTTTGCTTTGTGGGAGCCGCTTGCGTTGACTGCCGCTCCAGATGCCGGTCATGATCGGGCCTGTCCCGGCCATCCGCGCAGCCGCACCCAAGAACGTGAACGCCCGGGGACAGGCCCGGGCATGACGATGTAAGAGCCTGAGCGCCGCCTCAGCCCGCTGCGCTCGGCTGCTTGCTGGCCAGCGCGCCGCCGCCGAGGACGTGAATCGCACCGTCCTCCACCAGCGCTACCTTGCGGGTATGGAAGGCATCCAGCGTCGAGCGGTGGCCGATCGAGACGATGGTGGCCTGCGGCAGCTTCTCCGTCAGCAGCCGGTAGAGCCGGTCCTCGGACGGCTCGTCCAGCGAGGCGGTCGCCTCGTCGAGGAAGAGATAGTCGGGCACGTGCAGCAATGCGCGGGCAAGGCCGAGGCGTTGCTGCTCGCCGAGCGACAATGTCCGATTCCAATGCGCGTCCTCGTCCAGCCGGTCCGCCAGGCGCGGCATCCCGACCGCGACCAGGGCGTCGCGGATCTTCTCGGGCGGGATCGAGCCGTGCCCGGCCGGATAGATGACGGCGTCGCCAAGCGGGCCGATCGGGAAATACGGCCGCTGCGGCAGCATCATCAGCTTCGCCTTCTCGGGAATGGCGATCGTGCCGGTGCCGAACGGCCAGATGCCGGCCATGGCCCGGAACAATGTCGATTTGCCGGAGCCCGACGCGCCGGTCACCAGCACCCGCTCCGACGGCTGGATCGTGAAGGCATCGGCCGCGACCAGAGGCGCGCCGTTCGGCAGTTTGACGAGCAATTGCTCGAGCGTGATGGCCTCGGCCCTCGATGGCACGACGTCGATAGCCGGTTCGAGCGTCGCGCCGCGGGCGGCGGCGCTGACCGACATCTCGAAGCCGTCGAGGCGGGCGATCACGGCGCGCCACTCGGCGAGCGAGCGATAGGCCGTGACGAAGAACGACAGCGCGTCCTGCACGCTGCCGAACGCCGAGCCGGTCTGCATCATGTCGCCGAGCTGGATGCGCTTGGCGAAATAGGCAGGCGCCACCACCACATAGGGAAACAGCGTCGCGGCCTGACCGTAGCTTGCCGTGAACGCGGTTAGCCGCTTGGTCCGGCTCATGATCTCGTACCAATTGCCGATGACGAAGCCGAAGCGTTGCAGCAGACGCCCCCGCTCGGCGTTCTCGCCTTTCAACAGGGCGATCTGCTCCGAATTCTCGCGCACGCGGATCAGGTTGAAGCGGAAATCGGCCTCGAAGCGCTGCTGCTCGAAATTCAGGTTGATGAGCGGGGCGCCGATCCAATGCGTCAGCGCGGTGCCCGCGATCGCGTAGGCTACCGCGCACCAGACCAGAAAACCGGGGACGATGATGTCGGTGCCGTAAATGTACAAGGGCGCCTTGTAGGACAGGCCCCAGAGGATGACGATGAACGAGGCCAGCGTCACGATGGAGGACAACAGGCCGAGGCCGATGCTCAGCGTCTGTTCGACGAAGGTCTTGACGTCCTCGGTGATACGCTGGTCCGGGTTGTCGGCGGCGTCGCCCTTGAGCTGCATGCGGTAATGCGTGGCGCCGTCGAGCCATTCGCCGAGATAATGTCGCGTCAGCCATTGCCGCCAGCGGATTTGCAGCCATTGGTTCAGGTAGAGCTTGTAGACCGCCAGTGCGACGAAGGTGAAGGCAAGGCCAAGGAAGATCCAGACCTCCTTGACGAACTCGGGCAGATCGTAGGCCTGCAGCGCGCTGTAGAACCGGTTCTGCCATTGGTTGAGCAGCACGTTGATCGCCACCAGCACCAGCTCCATCGCGACGATGACGGCGAGCAGGCCGCGGCCGGCCCATTTGTCCTCCGACCGGAAATAGGGAGCGGCGATTCGCCAGACGATCGCGAGCGTGGCGCTGATGTTCTTCACAGAGCGGGGTCTCCTCGGGGAATGTGGACAAATGGCCGGAGCCAAGGACTTGAAACCCTGGCGGAAAGCGGCGCGCTTAGACTAAAGTCGCAAGTTCTGCAATTTGCGTTGTCTTGTCGCACCCCGCAACCCTAGCATGGCATTCGACGGCGCGGGCCAGGGGCGCTCGGGGATTTCGCGACCTTGTGAGCGGACGGGAACCGCTGCATTCGCGAGGTATTCGCCTCGGGGTATCGCTTCGAACATCAAGCAGGATCGGCTCTCCACGCGGGCCGCCTGCCGCAACATGCGTGGGGAGAAGACCATGTGGAATCAAATCTATGATCCGTTGCACAGCCCGGTGCTGTCGACGATTGCGGCGGCAGTGCCCGTCGTCACGCTGCTGGTCCTGATCGCGAGCGGCCGCGTCCAGGCCCATATCGCGGCTATCGTCGCCGTGATCGTGACCAACCTGATCACGATCTTCGTTTTCACCATGCCGGCGAACATGTCGATCCGCGCCTCGGTGCTGGGCATCGTCACCGGGTTCTTCCCGATCGGCTGGATCGTCCTCAACGTCATCTTCCTCTACCAGGTGACGGTGAACACCGGCCGCTTCGAATTGCTCAAGCGCGCGGTCGGCGGCGTTACCGAGGACCGGCGGC
Organism: Bradyrhizobium dasycarpum; assembly: GCF_042019905.1. Classification (NCBI taxonomy): domain Bacteria; kingdom Pseudomonadati; phylum Pseudomonadota; class Alphaproteobacteria; order Hyphomicrobiales; family Nitrobacteraceae; genus Bradyrhizobium; species Bradyrhizobium dasycarpum. The sequence continues at coordinate 3,822,917 of NZ_CP169574.1, read as the reverse complement.
TGCAATTGCTGCTGATCGCGTTCTCGTTCGGGGCGTTCTTCGAGGGCGCCTCGGGCTTCGGCACGCCGGTCGCGATCACCGGCGCCGTCCTGATCGGGCTCGGCTTCTCGCCGCTCGCGGCCTCCGGCCTGTCGCTGATCGCCAACACCGCGCCGGTCGCCTATGGCGCGCTGGGCACGCCGATCCAGGGCCTTGCCTCGGTCACCGGGCTCGATCCCTACATCCTCGGCGCGATGGTCGGACGGCAATTGCCGTTCTTCTCGCTGCTCGTGCCGTTCTGGGTGGTGTGGGCGTTCGCGGGCTGGAAGGGCATGAAGGATGTCTGGCCGGCGATCCTCGTCACCGGCGTGTCGTTCGCAATCCCGCAATTCGTGATCTCGAACTACATCAATCCCTGGATCGTCGACATCGGCGCATCGCTGATCTCGATGGGCGCGCTGATCCTGTTCCTGAAGGTCTGGCGGCCGAGGGAGCTCTGGCTGTCGCCGGCGCTGCGCGGCCGCGACGAGTCGGCGGCCACCATGGCGGCCGCAAGACCGCTCGACCGGACGCCGCTGACGCAGAGCGAGCTGTTCAGCGCGCTGTTGCCGTGGGCCATCGTCTGCATCGTGATGCTGATCTGGGGCAACGGCGCCTTCAAGGGTTGGGCGAATTCGATTTTCGTCTGGAACTATCCCGTCCCCGAGCTGCATCAGATGATCAACAAGATGCCGCCGGTCGCGCCGGGGCCGACCAAAGAGAGCGCGGTGTTCGCCTTCACCTATCTCTCCTTCACCGGCACGGGCATGCTGATCGCCGCGATCATCTCCGGCGTCCTGATGGGGGTCGGTCCCGGCCGGCTCCTGACCGAATACGCCCGGACCATCCGGCTCTGTGCGATCTCGCTGGTGACGATCTCGGCGATGCTCGCGATCGGCACGCTGACGCGCCTGTCGGGCGTCGACGCGACGCTCGGCCTCGCCTTCGCGGCCACCGGCGTGCTCTATCCCTTCTTCGGCACGCTGCTCGGCTGGCTCGGCGTGGCGCTGACGGGATCGGATACGTCGTCCAATATCCTGTTCGGCAACCTGCAGAAGATCACCTCCGAGCAGCTCGGCCTGTCGCCGATTCTGATGAGCGCGGCGAACTCGTCCGGCGGCGTGATGGGCAAGATGATCGACGCCCAGTCGATCGTGGTCGCCTCCACCGCGACCAATTGGTACGGGCATGAGGGCACCATCCTGCGCTTCGTGTTCTGGCACTCGATCGTGCTGGCGTGCCTCGTCGGCGTGCTCGTGACGTTGCAGGCCTATGTCTGGCCGTTCACGGCGATGGTCCTGAAGTAGCGGGCCACGTCCGGCTTTCGACGCAGATCCCCGCGAGGTTCGCCCTCGCGGGGATCTTTGCATCCTGATTGAGCGAACCTTCTCAATGGCGCCGCCGTCTTATAGAAGGTGCGGAAAATCAGCTCGGACGAGAGGTCTCATGGTTGGGTTCAAGCGGTTGGTGTGTGCGGCGGTTGCAATGGTCGCGATGTCCACGCCCGCGCGTGCCGAGGACGGTTTTCCGTTCGGCACCGAGATGACGCTGGAAGCGTTGCCGCAAGCCGGCTCCAAGCGGATTCCGAACATCGAGATCGGCGACCACGGTGAGGTCGTGCTGGAGCTCTGGTGCAAGGGCGGCAAGGGCCAGTTCTCGGTCGCCGGCAACACCGTGATCTTCGTTCCCGGGCAGATCCAGGACCGCTCCTGCCCGCCGGCAAGAGCCCAGGCCGACGATGAGCTCGTCGCAGCGCTCTCCAGCGTCGAGACCTGGAAGCGCCAGGGCGATGTGCTGACGCTGATCGGCCCCAAGCCGCTGCGCTTCCGCACCACGGGGAATTGACCGTCAGGTCGTTCCGGGGCGCGCGAAGCGCGAACTATGGTGCGCAGTTGCGCACCTGAGAATCTCGAGATTCCGGGTTCGACGCTGACGCGTCGCCCCGGAATGACTACGTCACTTCCATTCCGATTTGTCGGCGTCCCAGCGCTGCCCCTTCAGCTCCTTGACAAGCGCCTCGATCGAGCCGTTGTCGTCCGGCAGATCGCCTTCTTCGTCCAGGCTCGCATCGTCGGAGAGCTTGAGCTTGGCGCCGCTGCTCTCGTCGGCCGTCGTCGTGGCGGGGCTGCCGATCCACAGCATGAGCTTGTCGGTCGTGCCGGGCTTGTCCGGCGAGACGAGCCCGGCGACCTCGATCGTGTCGGTCAGCTCGAGGCGCCGGAAAATCCTGGTTCGGCCGCTTGAAGACCAGCATGAGCTTGCCCGTGGCGGAGTTGAAGGTCTGCGAGACCGGCTTGGCTGCGAGCGTTCTGCTCAAGACGTTCGAGACGGCCGCCGCCAGCTTGCTGCGGTTGATCTTGTCGCCCTCGCGCCAGTCGGCCGCGGCAAAGCGGATGGTGCGGTCCATCTCGGTCATGCCGGCGGTCCAGCCTGCGGCCGTGACGCCGGGCATCGCCTTGAACTTCGCCAGCAGCGCGCCGGCGCGCTCGGGATCGACCGACATGTTGATGGTCTGCTCGCCCGCGCGCAGCGCGTCGCAGCCGACATTGAGGCTGGCCAGCGTCACCTCGACCTCCTGGCCCTTCAGGCTCTTCAGGAAGTCGGTCGCAGCCTCGAGCTTGACCTTGACCGCGATCGCCTCCGGCGAAACGTCGGTGAAATCCTTCGGCTGCGGCGTGATGCCGTCGTCGGAGGTCTGGTTGTCCAGGAATTCCCTCTCGCTGAGATCGGAATTGTCGGGCGATGTGACCTCGGTCACCGCCTGGCCGATGCTGATCTGGCCGCGAAACTCGAAGCTGTCTCCGCTCTGCTTGCGCAGCAGCTTGACGCTGACGGGCGCCTTCTCATTGACGCTCTGCGTGGTGCCGGTCAGCGTCTGGCCAGCGACCTGGAGATTGACGACGAAGCGGTCCTTGCGGTCGGAATTCTTCGCGATCGGGTAACAGACGTCGAGCACGGCCGCGGTGACCGTCTTGCCCTGGCGCGTCTCCTTCAGGATCACGTCGGCATTGCCGTCCATCAACCCGTCGAGGGAGGTGAAATAGCGCGTCTCCACGCCGCCGGGCGCCGTGGTCTTGGGCGACAGCTTCATCTGGGCGGAGGCGACCTCAGGCGCAACCGCAAGCAGGGCCGCCAGGACAATCGTCAGACAAACCGGAAGCGCGCGCATCGCGAAAATCCCTGATCAAGAATCGGCGCGCCACCGTAGTGGGTTTCGGCCGTCGGTTGAATCGGAAAGCTGAAGGCAGGGTCGGCAAAAAAGAAGGCCGCCCGGAGGCGGCCTTCACAACATTGTAATGCAAAGACGGACTTAGAAGCCGCCCATGCCGCCGCCGGCGGGCATGGCGGGCGGGGCTTCCTTCTTCGGCGTCTCGGCCACCATGGCCTCGGTGGTCACCAGCAGGCCGGCCACGGAGGAGGCGTCCTGCAGCGCGGTGCGCACCACCTTGGCGGGATCGATGATGCCCTTCTCGACCATGTCGACATAGTCCTCGTTCTGGGCGTCGAAGCCGAAGGTCTCGGACTTGTTCTCCAGGATCTTGCCGACCACGATCGAGCCTTCCACGCCGGCATTCTCGGCGATCTGGCGGATCGGGGCTTCGAGCGCCTTCAGCACGATGTTGATGCCGGCCTGGACGTCGTCATTGTCGTTGGAGAGGCGGCCGACGGCCTTCTTGGCGCGGAGCAGCGCGACGCCGCCGCCGGGGACGATGCCTTCCTGCACCGCGGCGCGGGTGGCGTTGAGGGCGTCCTCGACGCGGTCCTTCTTCTCCTTGACCTCGATCTCGGTCGCGCCGCCGACGCGGATCACCGCGACGCCGCCCGCGAGCTTGGCGAGGCGCTCCTGGAGCTTCTCGCGGTCGTAGTCCGAGGTGGTCTCCTCGATCTGGGCCTTGATCTGGCCGACGCGAGCCTCGATGTCGGGCTTCTTGCCGGCGCCGTTCACGATGGTGGTGTTCTCCTTGTCGATCACCACCTTCTTGGCACGGCCCAGCATCTTGACCGTGACGTTCTCGAGCTTCATGCCGAGGTCTTCGGAGATCAGCTGGCCGCCGGTCAGAATCGCGATATCCTCGAGCATGGCCTTGCGGCGATCGCCGAAGCCCGGCGCCTTGACGGCGGCAACCTTGAGGCCGCCGCGCAGACGGTTGACGACCAGGGTGGCCAGCGCCTCGCCCTCGACGTCCTCCGCGATGATGACGAGCGGCTTGCCCGACTGCACCACCGCTTCCAGCACCGGCAGCATGGCCTGCAGGCCCGAGAGCTTCTTCTCGTGCAGGAGGATGTAGGCGTCCTCGAGTTCGGCGGTCATCTTCTCGGGGTTGGTGACGAAGTAGGGGCTGAGATAGCCGCGGTCGAACTTCATGCCCTCGACGATGTCGACTTCGGTGTCGAGCGACTTGTTCTCCTCGACGGTGATGACGCCCTCGTTGCCGACCTTCTGCATCGCCTGGGCGATCATCTTGCCGATGGCGGCATCGCCGTTGGCCGAGATGGTGCCGACCTGGGCGACCTCGGAGGAGGCGGCGACGGGCTTGGCGCGCTTCTCGATGTCCTTGACGACGGCTGCCACCGCGCTGTCGATGCCGCGCTTGAGGTCCATCGGGTTCATGCCGGCGGCAACCGCCTTGGCGCCCTCGCGCACGATGGCCTGGGCCAGCACGGTCGCGGTGGTGGTGCCGTCGCCGGCGAGGTCGTTGGTCTTGGAGGCGACCTCACGCACCATCTGGGCGCCCATGTTCTCGAACTTGTCCTCGAGCTCGATCTCCTTGGCGACGGTGACGCCGTCCTTGGTGATGCGGGGCGCGCCGAACGATTTCTCGATGACGACGTTGCGGCCCTTCGGGCCGAGCGTCACCTTGACGGCGTTGGCGAGAATGTCGACGCCGCGCAGCATGCGATCGCGCGCGTCTCCGGAAAACTTGACCTCTTTGGCAGCCATTTCTGCAATCCCTCGTGTTTCGTGATGTGTCTTGTTGTGTGCTGGGTTGCGCTCTCTCCGTCATTGCCGGGCTTGACCCGCCTGCGGGGCCGAAGGCCCTTCGGCGCGGCGTAGGCCCGGCGATCCATCTTCTTGCGAACAAGGACGGATGCCCGGGTCGTCCAGCGCGAAGACGCGCTTCGGGCTTTTGCCCGGGCATGACAGTGGCGACATTCAGCGGCTGTTCAGGCGGATGGCCTTAGGCCAGCACGCCCATGATGTCCGACTCCTTCATGATCAGGAGCTCTTCGTTGTCGATCTTGACCTCGGTGCCCGACCACTTGCCGAACAGCACGCGGTCGCCGACCTTGAGGTCGATCGGGGTCAGCTTGCCGGTCTCGTCGCGGCCGCCTGGGCCGACGGCGACGACCTCGCCCTGGGACGGCTTTTCCTTGGCGGTGTCCGGAATGATGATGCCGCCCTTGGTCTTTTCCTCGGCGTCGATACGTTTGACCACGACACGGTCATGCAGCGGACGAAATTTGGATTTAGCCATGACGTTTCCCTTTGGAGGCTCGCTTCGGAAGTAGTGGAAGTGGGTGCGGCGGCGCTTCCGTCCATCCCCTATCCCGAAGATCGAACGGCGCGCTTAGCAATCGGGCTTTCCGAGTGCTAATAGTGGGCTCGGAAATATGGCTTGGCCGCGATCCTGTCAAGCAAAGGTGGTTAAGCGATTGGTGAGGCGGATATAGGATGGTGGCATTGGAAACTTGTTCGGGGCGCCGACGTGTCAAAGGACGTCATTGCTCCGGCAGCTTTTTTTGCGCTTGGCTGCAGGAGGGGTGCGGCCATGGTCTTGCTCGGGGGAATGCCATGATCAGTTCAGCTCACGCGCGCGCGGTTGCCAATCTGGCGGCCGCCTCTTGTCTGGCGCTGTTGCTGGGCGCCTGCGGCGGCGGCCTGAGCCTGCCGCCCTTCTCGTCGTCCGCGCCGCCGCCCGAAGCGGAGCCGGGCGTCGCCCCGGAAATGCCTGCGACCATTCGCGCCGACGAGATCGTGGGCCGCTGGGGACTGGCCTCGTTCCAGAACCCGGCCGACCGCGCCCGCACCGAGGCGGCCGCCCGGGCGCAGTGCAAGAATCCTACGTGATCACCGCCGGTTCCTCCGGCGGCGTGATCATGCATCTGGCCGACCAGGCGACGCCCCAGGAGCTGCGGCTGAAGGGCTCGCCGAGCGGCAAGAACTACATCGGACCGGCGGGGCCGACCCCGGGCGACCAGGACCGCGAAATCATCTCCTTCGACGGCCGCGTCCTGATCACCCGCTTCATCGACAAGGACGCCGCCACCCGTTACGGCAACATGGTCTACGTCCGCTGCGCACCGAGGGCTTAGCTTCTGTCGTTCCGGGACACGCGAAGCGTGAACCCGAACCTCGAGATCTCAGGTGCGCAATTGCGCACCAGAGTTCGGTCCTGCGGACCGCCCCGGAATGACAGCGTGAGATAAAACAAAAACGCCGGCCCCAAGGCCGGCGTTTTGTTTTCTGCCTGCCGCGTCCGCTCAGTCGAACAGCGCGTCGATGTCGTCCTGCGAGGCGTGACCGACGTCGCCGTTGAGCTTCGGACCGTTGAGAAGCTTTTCGTCCTCGCTGCGATTGTCCACATGCGCCGGCACGTGGGACTTGATCGCGTCGACGCCGCCCCAGATGTCCATCATCGCATTGATGTGCTGCTCGATGAACTTCATCGTGGTCATGACCTTGCTGATGCGCTGGCCGGTCAGGTCCTGGAAGTTGCAGGCTTCGAAGATCGAGATGACACGTTCCTGGATGTCGTCGGCGAGCCGCTTCTGCTGGTCGATCGAGTCCACCTTGGACATCGCGCTGGCGGCCTGGTCGATCGATTCCGCGGCTTCGAGGATCTGCTGCGTCGCCTGCTCGGTGCCGCCGACCACGGCGCCGAGCTCGCCATTGACCTTGGCCATTTCGCCGCCGTCGAAGCTCTTGCCGTGCAGCGTCGCGATTTCGCGCTTGGTGCGGTCGATGGCGTCGTGGATGAGGTCGAGCTCGACCTTCAGCTTCTCGCACTGCTCGATCTGGGCCCGATAGGTCTCGAGCATCGTGCGCGCCTCGGAAAGCTCGTGGGCGGTGGAGGCGTCGATCGCCGCCATGGCCGCGCTGCCGGACAGCGGGGCCGTGCCCTTCGCCATCTGCGCGCGGATCGCGCGTAGCTCTGCCATGATCTCGCTATGCATCGGGCCTGCCTCTTCGGTTACGTCTAAAATAGGCATCTCGCCACCGACGATGTCCTCGACGCGAAAACGCTTGCGGTGAACAGCCATCAGGATACTCCCCCACCTCACACACGCGTCTTTGTAGGCAGAAGCGATTTAACACGAAGTTCACAGCCGGAACTGTTGTGCGGCGTCGCGCGCGGCGTTGCAAAGAAGCGATTAACCATGGCCGCGCCGCGTTCATCGAAAATAAACGCTGATCGCCAAATTGCCGCTGCGCTCGCGACGTGGTGAATCCAAACGCGCCTTCCGTTTACCAAACAAAACGGCTTTTGCCTTTTATTGACCACGTCGAAGGGCGCGGATCAGCCACCGGCTCTCCACGACGCATGTGATCTAGACGAAACAGTGCAGAGTACGTCGATGTTCAAGAAAATGTCTGTCGCGCTGCTCGGCAGCGCTTGCACCTTCATGGCCGGCGCGAGCGACGCCAGCGCCTTCGACAACAGCGTGCCGAACGATCCGCCCGCGGTGCTCTATGCGCCGCAGCTGCCGCCGGCGCCGGTGCGCGTCGCCTCCAATTCGAACATGGGCGGCGGCTTCATCGAATTCCTGTTCGGCGACGGTCCCGGCCGCGGTCCGGCCTACGCGCCCGAGCGGCCGGTGTATCAGCAGCAGCCGGCCTATTACGATCAGCGCCGCCTGCCGCCGATGGGCGAGCCGCAGATGCAGAGTGGGTATCAACAGAGTGGGTATCAACAGGGTGGGTATCAACAGGGCGGATATCAGCAGGGCGCGCTCCAGCAGGACGCGGTCGATCCGCGGCAGCGCCAGTTCGATCCGAAATTCGAGAAACAACTCGTTGACTATAGCGGCAAGGAAAGTCCCGGCACGATCGTGGTCGATACCCCGAACAAGTTCCTCTACCTCGTCGAGGGCAACGGCCGGGCGATGCGCTACGGCATCGGTGTCGGGCGTCCCGGCTTCACCTGGTCGGGCGTGAAGTCGATCACGGCCAAGCGCGAATGGCCGGACTGGACGCCGCCGGCCGAGATGCTGGCGCGCCGGCCGGATCTGCCCCGGCACATGGAAGGCGGCCCGGAAAATCCGCTCGGCGCCCGCGCGATGTATCTGGGTTCGACGCTCTACCGCATCCACGGCTCCAACGAGCCCTGGACCATCGGCACCAACGTCTCCTCCGGCTGCATCCGCATGCGCAACGAGGACGTCATCGATCTCTATGGCCGCGTCAATGTCGGCACCAAGGTCGTGGTGATGTGATCGCCTGAGTTGCGAAATGAAAACGGCCGCCATCTGGGCGGCCGTCTTTGCTTGTGCGGCTATCGGCCGACGTCACGCGTAGTCGCTGCCGCCGTCGTCGTCGCCGCCGAAATCGCTGTCGTCGGCCATGTCCATGTTGTCGCCGTGATCATCGTAGCTGTGATCGCTGTTGCTCCGGTCGTCGTTCGACGCCTGGTCGAAGAAGCCCTGGCGGGAATCCCGGTTCGAGCCGATGTCGTTGAGGCCGGCATCGCGCGCGAGCGATCCGTCGGACTGGTCGCTGCCGCCCCAAGGACTGCCACCGGCGCTGCGGTCGCCGAGCGAATTGCCGTCGCCGAAGCCCTGCTGGTGCGATCCGCCGCCCATCATGCCGCGGATGCTGGAAAGCAAGAGCGAGCCGCCGACGACGCCGGCTGCGGCCGCCGCGGCGGTGCCCAGGAACGAGCCGCCGCCACCGCCGCCCACGGGCGGGGCACCGTAACCTTGCCCCGGACCTTGTCCGTAAGGCGGCGCGCCGTAGCCCGGTTGGGTCTGCATCGCCTGTCCGGTGTTCCACGTCGGCCGCGAGTCGCGCGGCGGCACGTTCGGAACCGAGCCGCGCGGGGGGCCGCCGCCGAACAGCGTGTCACGCATTGTGTCGAGGAAGCCGCCGGACTGTGCCTGCTCGGGCGCATGCGCCGCTTCCAGCTCCTGGATGCGGGCATTCGCTCGCTTCAGCGCCTCGTCCTGCACCAGCGTGGTCTGCACCAGCGCATAGACCGCGCCGGGCGCCTTGCGCAGGCCATCGGAGATCGCGGCGATCGCATCGGGATCGCGGGGTGCATTTTCCAGCTTTGAGAGCCGGTCGAAAAGGTCGTCGACGAGCTGGCGTTCCTGCGGCGTCATGATCAGTCTCCCTCGCGCAAAACAAGCGCGAGCCAGATGTAGGGTTCCATTGTGGCCCCAACAGTGCCGGCCGGATTAAATTTCGGTATGCGACAAGCTGCCCCGCGGCTTGCCTTCCGCCGTTTTCACCCCAGCGTGGCGCGGCTGTCCGCCAGCAGGCGCGCGAAGGCGTCGCTTGCGAGATAGGCGTGCTCGCGCTCCCGGACATCCGTCATCGGGTCGAGGCCGGCAAGGATGTCATCGACGAAGCCGGGATGGCACATCACGAGGCCGCCGTCGGGGAGCCCTTCCAGGAACTGGCGCATCAGCGCGCCGAAATCGGCCGCCCGCGTAAAATCATAGGCGCCGGCAAAGCCGGGATTGAAGCTGAGGCCGGCGCTGCCGGCGCGGCGGCGGAATTGCGCGCTGAGGATATCGAGCACCATGGCCTTGGGCGTGGCCAGCCGCGCCCTGAGCGGCAGGTCGCGGCCGCCCTGGCGCACCCAGGCGCTTGGGGCGGCATCGATGACCGCATCGACGAAGCCGTCGCGCACCTGCGGATAGAGCTGCACATGCTGATGGCCGTCGACGAAGTCGGGCGCGCGGCCGAACGCTTCCGCGAAGGCGACGAGCTGCGCCTTCACCTCGTTGCGGACAAATTCGCGGTCGAGCCGCCGTAAAACACCCGCGCGCAACAGCTTCGGAAACGGCATGAACATGTCGCCGTCGAGCGGACGGAAATGCATGGTGAGGGGGCGGAACGGCGCCGACAGCGTCACGTGCAATCCGATCGCGCAGTGCGGGCTGGCTGTCGCGGCGGCCTGGAGCGCCTCGATCTCGCTGCGCGCGATCGCAGGTCCCACCATCATCACAGAGGTGGCGTTGAGGCGGCCGCGTTCGATCAGGTCGCGGATGGCGCGGTTGACGCCAGGGCTGATGCCGTAATCGTCGGCGCAGAGCCAGATCCGCCGCAGGGTCGCGGCCGCGCTCATTCGGCCGCCGTCCTCTTGGCATCGTCGTCGGCCTTGCCCGCCTCGAAGTGCTTCTCGCTGTGCTCGGCGACGAAGTAGATCGGGCGCGCCTTCAGCTCGGAGAGGATCTTGCCGATATATTCACCGACGATGCCGATCATGATGAGCTGCACGCCGCCGATCGTCATCAGGCCGATCACGAGCGAAGGATAGCCGGGCACCTGCTTGCCGGTCGTGAGCACCTCCCAGAGGATCGAAAGGCCGAACAGGAAGGCGCCTCCGGCGAGAATGACGCCGAACAGGCTGGCGAAGCGCAGGGGCGCCACCGAAAACGAGGTCAGGCCCTCGATCGACAGGCCGAGCAGGCTTGCGGCGTTGAAGGTCGTGACGCCATGAGCGCGCGCCGCGGGCTCGTAATCGACGCGAATCTGGCGAAATCCGATCCAGCTGGCGAGGCCTTTGAAGAAGCGGTTGCGCTCGGGCAATTGCCTGAGCGCGGCGACCGCGCGCGGGGAGAGCAGGCGGAAGTCGCCGGCGTCCTCGGGGATCTTCTGCCGTGCGCCCCAATTGATCAGCGCGTAGAAGCCGTGCACGGCGAGACGGCGCAGGAAGCTCTCGTTGTCGCGATGCGCCTTGGCGGTATAGACGACGTCATAGCCGTCTTCGATCCAGTGCCGCACCAGCTGCTCGATCAGGGCCGGCGGATGCTGGCCGTCACCGTCCATGAACATGACGGCGCCGAGCCGGGCATGGTCGAGGCCGGCCATCAGCGCCGCCTCCTTGCCGAAATTGCGCGATAGCGACACCACCTGGACGTCGATCGCATCGGCTGGCAGGCTGCGGGCGATCGCCAAGGTCGCATCCTTGCTGCCGTCGTCGACATAGACGATCTCGCAAGACAGCCGATAGCGCTCCCGCAAGGTTCGCGCGAGATCGCAGATGCGCTGATGCAGGCCGGCAAGGCCCGCCGCCTCGTTGTAGACGGGGACGACAATTGACAGTCCCTTCGCGGCGGCGGTGCTCGCGGTGGTCGTCATGCCTGATACGTCAGAGCCCAGCATCATCGATCGAGGTTCCAGAGGCGTTCAAAGTCATCTCAACAGCATATGGTAGCTGCCGGTTGCTGTCGCAAAGCTGAACGGAAAAGCCGAACCGGCCCTGGGGCTCACCGCCGCAGGAACGCCTCGAGCTTCGCGAACAGCGGGTTTTCCCGGTCGAACACGTAGTCCAGCGAGACCACCGAGACGGTGTCGGCGCCATGCTCGCGCAGGAAGCTCGCCAGCGCATATAGCTGCCCCGGCGGGCAGTGCAACGTCAGCATGCCTGACGAGGTCGGCCCGCCGAACGGAGCCTGGACGCCGAACCGGCTATGGGCTTCGCCGAGCAGGGCGGCGTCGCATTGCCGGAAGCGGGTGCGGACCTCGCGGTATTTGTTGGCCCGCGCCCTTGCGGCGATGTGATCGAGAATGATGCGCGCGGTCTCCCGCGCCTGCGGCGACCAGTCGGCTTCCTTCGAGGCGACCAGATTGGCCTGGCTGCGAAGGATCACGCCGTCGTCGAGCACCCGCAAGCCGTTGGCGGCGAGCGTCGCGCCGGTCGTGGTGATGTCGACGATCAGCTCGGCGCTGCCGGCCGCAGGTGCGCCTTCGGTCGCGCCGGCGCTTTCGACGATGCGGTAATCGGTGATGCCGTGGCTCTGGAAGAACGCGCGGGTGAGATTGACGAACTTGGTCGCAACCCGCATCCGCATGTGATGCTGCTCGCGGAAACCCGTAGTGACGTCGTCGAGGTCGGCCATGGTGCGGACGTCGATCCAGGCCTGCGGCACCGCGACGACGACGTCGGCAAAGCCGAAGCCGAGCCCGTCGATCAGCGACACGCGCTTGTCGGCATCGGCGATGTTCTCGCGCACCAGATCCTCGCCGGTGACGCCAAGATGCGCGAAGCCGCGCGACAATTGCGATGCGATCTCGCTCGCCGAGAGATAGGCGACCTCGACATCGTCGAGGCCGGCGATGGTACCGCGATAGTCGCGGGCGCCACCGGCCTTCGACAGCTTCAGACCCGCGCGGGCGAAGAAGGCCTCGGTGTTTTCCTGCAGGCGGCCCTTGGAGGGAACGGCCAGAACGAACGGCGCGCTCATGATCAAGCCCCCACCTTGCGGCCGATCCTGGTCAGTGCATCCACCCAGACCGAGAAGCCGACCGCGGCAATGGGTTCAGCCGACCCGAGCTGGGTCATCAGCCCGTCATAGCGGCCGCCGGCGACCAACGGCTCGGCGCCGTTGCCCCGGTGATGCAGCTCGAATTCGAAGCCGGTGTAATAGTCGAGGCCGCGTCCGAACGCGGTCGAGAAGCGCGTCTGCTTCACGTCGATGCCGCGCGCGGCCATGAAGCCGACCCGGCTCTCGAACTGGTCGATGGCCGCAGCAAGGTCGAGCTTTGCATCGGTGGTGAGCGCGCGCAGCGCGGCGATGGAATCGTCGGGATTGCCTGATATCGACAGGAAGCGCTTGAGCACGGTGATCGCCTCACGCGGCAGCGCGCCGCCCTTCAGCGTCGACTGCTCGAGGAAGCGATCGGCGATCTCGGCGGTGGTGCGGCCGCCGACATTGGTGGTGCCGGCGATCGACATGAGGTCGGTGACGAAGGCGAGCGCGGCCTTGCGGTCGGAGCCGGCGAGCGCGGCCAGCACGCCCTGATATTCGCTGCGGGTCGCGGTGGTCGCAGCCGCCAGCCGCTCCAGGTCCTGCTCCAGGCTGATCTTGCGGTTGAAATCCTTGACCAGGCGGCGGCGCCAGACCGGATAGAGGTCGAGCGCGTCGAGCAGCGCGTTGAACAGCGCCACGTCACCGGTGCGGATCTCGACGTCGCGGACGCCGAAGGCCGCGGTCGCCTCCAGTGCCAGTGCCAGCGTCTCGGCGTCGGCCGCGGCGCGGTCCTGGCGGCCGAACGATTCGATGCCGGCCTGCAGGAATTCGCTGGCCTGGCCACTGCGGTAGCGAAACACCGGGCCGAGATAGCTGAACCCGGCCGGCTGGCCGGCGCGGCTGGAGGCGAGGTAGTCGCGGGCGACCGGAATGGTCAGGTCCGGACGCAGGCACAGCTCCTCGCCCGTGAGGTCCGTGGTCAGATACAGGCTCTTGCGGATGTCCTCGCCGGAGAGGTCGAGGAACGGCTCGGCCGGTTGCAGGATCGCCGGCTCGGCCCTGACATAGCCGGCCTGCGCGAACGACAAGAGCAGCGTATCCGCCCAGGCGGCGGAGCCGGCAGCATTTGAGGTGGCAGTCGCGGTCATGACGGAGGTCCATCGTCCCGGTGGAACCGGGCAGGGCAGGTAAGGACAGGAATTGCGCAGCCCTTAGCATGGCCCGAAAGCGGTTTCGACCTCCAAAGGATCAATCGCTTAACGAGTTTGGCGCGAAGCGGGCCGGTCGGTCAGGTCCGCAAGGAAGGTCGGCCCTCGATTCGACTTAAGTAACATAATACCGCGGTTTCTTGTTGCGGCTGGCGAGCCGGCGTTATTCGCTCGGCCGAGCGACGTCTCTGATCGGCTCCGAGGCATCGGTCGCGACAAAGGCTGGTGTGGCCGCCGCGGACGCGGCCTGAGCCAGCCGCTCTGCGCATTCGAGTACCTTCTGTCGTCTGCCGGGGTCGGTGAGGCGGAGAAAGGCCCTGATGAGGCGGAGCTCCTCGCACCGGCTCGCGTCCGGCACGACATCGTCATTCATCGCCTTGTCTCTCCCTTCGCGATCGTCACCTCGATGTGACCCGCGCTGTTCGCGAACGCATCGACGCACGATGGGTCGATGCGGCCGACGGTCCGGCGTCACATTGAGAAATTGAGAACTGCTGGCAAGCCGCCGCATACTCATTTTGGGTATGGCGAGTGATCCGTTCGCCGCAGCCATCGTTTACAAGATGAATGTTGGTATCCGATTCATGCGCAATACTTCAGATATCATCCGGACGGTCTCGCGACACACGCTGGCCTACATGCTGTTCTCGATGAGCGAGCTGTTCCGGCACTATGACGAATTCGATCCGCTGGACCTTCTGATCATTCATGCGGTCCTGAACGCGAATGTCATTCATGTGATGAACGATCCGGTGTTGGACGAGAAGTTTTCCAGCATCCACGCGGTCGAGCCGGACGTGATCAAGCAGGGCGTCTCTCGTGCCGCACTGTCTCGCTTCCTCAGCCTGCCGCTCGAGACGGTCCGCCGCCGCGTCACGGGATTGAAGCGGCGGAAGATCCTCGAAGAGACCAAGGCAGGACTCATCGTGACCGAGCAGAACGCGTTCAGGTTCGGAAACAACCACGAACTGCAGAAGACCAACATGCTGCTGCTGACCAAGCTGCTTCGCGATCTCAGGCGTGCCGGCATCACCGGGCCGGATGATCTGCGCGCTTCCAAGGGGGGCTGCGGCAAGGAAAGCAAAGCAAGCGGCACCACATGAATCGGGGCGATCTCGATATCGCGCGCAACGGAGCGGAAAAGACCGCGGGCAGCCGTTCGACGTCCTTCCAGCGTCTCAAGCCCTCGTCAGCGCTCGAGCTCCGAGCCTATGACATCGACCATTTCGGCGAGACGGAGAGATATGCCGGCGCGTCCAGCATGCCTTTGTCGCCGGGAGCGACGGCCATCATGCGTGCGCGGCTCGGCCTGCCGAGCCTGACCCTGTCCCTGGTGAAGACCTTTCCGCGGATCATTCGTGGCTATCAATTGACGAATGCCGCCGTCGTCGTGGTGCCGATGGATCACGTCACCTCGGCCCGTATCAACGGGCAATCGATAGGGCGTTCCGTCGTGGTTCTGAGAGGCGTCTCCGATTGCCTGGTGCACGAGCCGGAGGGCCGGCTGGTAGCCGTCGTGTCTTTCACCCCGCCCCGGCGCGAGCCCTGGACGCAAATGGGTGACGGCTACTATCTGGTGAACCCGGCGTCGGACGTCCTTGCCTCGTTGCGCCGTCTGGTCTGCGTCACCCTCGAAATCGCAGCGCATGATCCGGACTTTCTCAACGAGCCGATGTCGCTGACCGCCGTCGAGCAGTCTCTACTCAGCACGATGGAAGCTGCGCTGAGCAGCAGCGCAAAGGACAGACCCGTGTCGTCCACGATGGATGGCTATCGGCGCATCGTCTCAGACATGGAACGGCTGATCCGGCAGGATCTGACGATCTGGCACAAGACGCCCGAGCTCGCGGAGCAGGTGGGCGTCTCCGTCCGCACGCTCCAGAGCGCGACCCAGGCCATTTGCGGCCTCAGCCCGCATCGCTATAGCCGGGTTCTGCGCCTCTGGTCGGTGCGCAAGCAGCTGGGCGACGGTGGGGGGCACCGCAGTGTGAAGGCCTGCGCGCTTGCGCACGGCTTCGGGCATCTGGGCGAGTTCGCGGCGAGTTACAAGGCGGCCTTCGGAGAGCTGCCATCCGAGACCCTGCGCCGCGCCGAGCGGGACACGATCTAAGTTAGCCCCCTTTACTGCCCCAATCGCCCAATACCGCCTGGACCAGCGCCAGCGCCGCCACGGCGGCTGTGTCGGCCCGCATGATCCGGGGGCCCAGGGCGAGCCGGAGGATCTTGGGCTGCCGCAGCAGCAGGGCCCGCTCGTCCTCGGCAAAGCCGCCTTCGGGGCCGATCAGGACGTCGACACCTTGTCCGGCCGCGCGCACGGCTTGCAGGCTCTGAACCGGGTTTTCGACCTCTGCTGCCTCGTCGCAGAAGATCAGCAGGCGGTTGGCCGGGCGCTGGCTGAGGAAGCGCTCCAGGGCGACCGGTTCTGCGACAGTGGCGATGCTCAAGATGCCGCACTGCTCGGCTGCCTCGACGACATTGGCCCGCATCCGCTCGGTGTTGACGCGGGAGGCCTGGGTGAACCGGGTCAGAACCGGATGCAGCGCGGCGGCGCCCATCTCGATGGCCTTCTGGACCATGTAGTCGAGCCGGGCATGCTTCAGCGGGGCGAAGACATAGGCGAGGTCGGCAAGCCGGTCCTGGGGCCGGGTCTGCTGGAGGATGACGAGGCCGTCCGGCCGCTTGCGGCCTTCAATGGCGGCCTGCCACTCGCCGTCGCGGCCGTTGAACGCCAAGACCGCGGCCCCGGCGGAAAGCCGCAGCACGTTGCCGAGATAATTGCTCTGGTCGCGGTCGAGCGCGACCCTGGCGTCCTGGGCAAGGGGGCATCGACGAACAGGCGGGGAGCTCGAAAATCGTGGGAGGGCATCGGTCAAAAGTCCAATTTGGCGCCGTTATTAACCGAAAGCGGCCATTTCGGGGGTAAATATTGCCAAGCCGCCGCGTCGGTGCGCCGCGCTCTTGCCCTATTCGGCGGGTTGTTAAGCGCCGGCGGGAATCGTAAAATCGCGAGCACGCTGGTTGCGCTTCGATTGGAAGACGCTGGACCCCGTAAGCTCCTGCCGGAGAGATTTTCTTGATGATCCGTCATTTGATGGTTCCGATCGCTGCCGCCATGGTCACCATGGGCGCCTCTTGTGCCTATGCGCAAAGCGCGTTCCCGGCTCCCTTGCCCAATCAGGCCCCCGCCAGTTCGCCGTTTCCGCCGGTGAACGGTGCGGCGCCGACCGCGTCGGTCGGTACGGCTCCGCAATCGTCATTTCCCGTGAACGGCGCGGCGCCGATCGGTGGTGCCGGTGCTTTCGGCGCGGCTCCGCCGACGCAAGCCGGTCCCGGCGAGGATTGCATGAAGGCGTTCATGCCCCTGCGCGAAGAAGCCGAGAAGCGCGGCAAGCTGATTAAAGCCGCGAGCGACCGTCACGCGCCGCCTGACGAGGCCTGCAAGCTGCTCCGCAATTTCAGCCAGGCCGAGAGCAAGATGATCAAGTACATCGAGACTCACGCCGCCAAATGCGGAATTCCGCCGCAGGTCGGCGCGCAGATGAAGGACGGCCACAAGAACACCGAGTCTATGGCCAACAAGGTCTGCAACGTCGCGCAGCAACAGCAGGCGCGCCCCGCAGGCCCGTCGCTGAGCGAGGTGCTTGGGTCGGCCTCGGCGCCTGAGGCCAATGCCGGCAAGAAGGGCGGCAGCACCTTCGACACGCTCAACGGCAACGTCCTCACCCGATGAGCGACGCATCCGCCCGCGTTGCCGATTCCACCGGCAACTGGGTCGATACGCTCGCGCCGCCTTGGGCACGGCCTTACCTCCGCTTGTCCCGCTTCGATCGTCCGATCGGCTCCTGGCTGCTGCTGATGCCATGCTGGTGGTCTGCTGCGCTTGCAAGCGGCATGGCGCATGACGTCCGCGGGCTGCCGCTCACCATCGTGTTGTTCTTCATCGGCGCCTTCGTGATGCGCGGCGCGGGCTGCACCTGGAATGACATCACCGATCGCGATCTCGACGACAAGGTCGAGCGCACGCGCTCGCGGCCGCTGCCGTCGGGGCAGGTGAGCACGAAGCAGGCGCTGGCCTTCATGGTCGTGCAGGCGCTGGTCGGTCTCGTGGTGCTGCTGCAGTTCAACCGCTTCGCGATCGCGACCGGCATCGCATCGCTCCTGATCGTCGCGATCTACCCCTTCATGAAGCGGATCACCTGGTGGCCGCAGATCGTGCTCGGGCTTGCCTTCTCCTGGGGCGCGCTGATGGGATTTGCCGTCACCTTCGGCCGCTTCGATGTCACCGCGCTGGTGCTCTATGCCGGCGCGATTTGCTGGGTGATCGGCTATGATACGATCTACGCGCATCAGGACGCCGAGGACGACGCGCTGATTGGCATCAAGTCGACCGCACGCCTGTTCGGCGCGCATACGCACCAGGCGCTGATCCTGTTTTACGGGCTCGCGGTGATGCTGATCGGCGTCGCGCTGGCTTCCGCCGATGCGCTCTGGCCGGCCTGGCTCGGGCTCGCCGCCTTCGCCGTGCATCTGGCGTGGCAGATCATGCGCCTGCGGATCGAGGATCCGGAATTGTGCCTGCGCCTGTTCAAGTCGAACAAGCATGCGGGCTTACTGCTGTTCGCCGGATTGCTCGCGGACGCGGTGATGCGGTCGGCGTAGCTCTCGTAGGGTGGGTTAGCGAAGCGTAACCCACCACTTCCGTGGCCGCGGAAATATAAGAGGTGGGTTACGCCTTTGGCTAACCCACCCGACGGCACCTTTAATTCCGCGCGATGATCTCGCGTTCGCCCTGATGAACGGTGAGTTCGCGCGCCATCGCAACGCGGCGGCGCATCAGGAATTTCGGACGGCGGGCGCGGATCGCGTTGGCGCGGCGGCGGCGCGGGGCGGGCTTGCGGGCACCCTCGTCGAGCTGCGGCAGCGCGAAGATTTCGCTCCAGACCGCCCAGGCCTGCGCGATCTCGTCGCCGTCGGCCCCGACCAGCAGCGGCACGGACAGCGAGGGATCGCGATGCACCAGCACGAGGGCCTGGGCCTCGTCGTTGCCGCGCAGCGCGACGCCGGTGAAGTCGCTGACGCGGACGTTGATCGCCATCTGCATGCCGCGGACGGCACGGCGCAGCACGACACGCTCGCGATGAAGCTCGATCTGCCTGACATATCCGTCGGCGCGCGGGTCATGCGCATCGAAGCGGACCGGAAGGGAAAGAGGGTCGAGCCGCAGCGAGCGGCTCGACCCGGCGGGGTGGGCCCCGCATGTTGCTGTTTGACGCCTCACGGCTTTCGTTCTCCCCGCCGGGATTATGTTCCCGGTCGATGCGAGGACCTTAGCGCGCGCCCTTCCGAAACCGCTTAAAAAGGCTGGTTAACCCACCGTCACTGCTCCTCATGATTGACAAGACCTTGGCGCGCATGATTGACGAGACGTTGCGCCGATGGTGCGAATCTGAGCTTTTGGTGGGCTGAAATGCTTGAAGTCCGCGTGATCAGGGCACATCTGTGGGTTCCGGTCCCCGCACTCCGCCCCAACAGGATTTCGTTCGTGAACTCTTCTCCGTCCGCAAGCTCGACCACAGCCAATCGCGACCTGTTCGATCAGTCCGCGCTCTCCGATCTCGCGCAGCGGCTGGTCGAGGCGGCCAGGCGCGCGGGCGCGGACGCGGCCGATGCGGTCGCGGTGCGCGGCGTCTCGCAGGGCGTCGAGGTGCGCGACGGCCGCGTCGAGGAATCCGAGCGATCCGAGGGTGACGATGTCGGCCTGCGGGTGCTGGTCGGCCAGCGCCAGGCGGTGGTCTCGACCAACGACGTCAGCGGCGATGCCGTGACCAAGCTTGCCGAACGCGCGGTCGCGATGGCGCGCGTTGCGCCCGACGACAAATATGTCGGCCTCGCCGATCCCGCGCTGCTCGCGCGCGATTTCCCCGATCTCGACCTGCTCGATCCCGATGTGCCCGCAACCAGCGAGCTCGAGCGCCGCGCGCTCGCGGCCGAAGCCGCGGCTCTCGCGGTGAAGGGCGTGACAAAATCCGGCGGTGCCTCGGCTTCGGCCGGCATCGGCGGCATGGTGCTCGTCACCTCGACCGGCTTCCACGGCTCCTACCTGCGCTCCAGCCAGGGCATCTCGGCCACCGCCATCTCGGGCGAGGGCACCGGCATGGAGCGCGATTACGACTTCACCTCGGCCCCGCATGCCGCCGATCTGTTGTCGCCGGAAGCCGTCGGCCGTTCTGCCGGAGAGCGCACTGTGGCGCGCTCCAATCCGCGCAAGGTCGAAACCTGCAAGGTCCCCGTCGTGTTCGATCCGCGCGTTGCCGGCTCCCTGGTCGGCCATCTCGTCGGCGCCATCAACGGCGCCTCGATCGCGCGCAAGACCAGCTTCCTGAAGGACAAGCTCGGCCAGCAGCTGTTCGCGAACAACATCCGCATCGTCGACGATCCCCTGCGCAAGCGCGGCCTGCGCTCGCAGACCTTCGATGCCGAGGGCGTCGCGGTGCAGAGAACCGCGCTGGTCGACGAGGGCGTGCTGACGACCTGGCTGCTCGATTGCGCCACCGCGCGCGAGCTCGGTCTCGTCACCACCGGCCACGCCCATCGCGGCGTCTCCTCCTCGCCCTCGCCGGGGCCTTACAATCTGCATCTGGAGCCCGGCACGCCGAGCCCGGCCGAGCTGATCTCCGACATCAGCCAAGGTTTCTACGTCACCGATCTGATCGGCTCCGGAGTCAACGGCGTGACCGGCGATTACAGCCGCGGCGCCTCCGGCTTCTGGATCGAGAACGGCGAGATCACCTATCCCGTCAGCGAAGTCACCATCGCCGGCCATCTGTTCGAGATCTTCAAATCGATGCAGCCCGCGAACAATCTCGAATTCCGCTACGGCATCAATGCGCCGACGGTGCGCATCGAGGGCTTGACGCTTGGCGGACGCTGACGCGAACGACACGATTCTGATGCGCGACGCGGCGCTGCTGCGGGACACGGTGCGGGAGGCGGGCGCGCTGGCGCAGTCGATGTTCCGCACCGAGCTGAAGAAGTGGACCAAGGGCGCGTCCTCGCCGGTGTCGGAGGCCGACATCGCCGTCAACGATCTGCTCGAAACGCGCTTGCGCAGTGCGACGCCGGATTATGGCTGGCTCTCGGAGGAGAGCGCCGACGATGCGGCCCGGCTGTCGCGGCGGCTGACCTGGATCGTCGATCCCATCGACGGCACCCGCAACTATTTGGGTGGCCATGACGATTGGTGCGTCAGCGTCGCACTGGTCGAGGATGCCACTCCCGTGCTGGCCGCGGTGTTCGCACCGACGACCGGCGAGTTCTTCTTCGCCGTGCGAGGCCAGGGCACGACGCTCAACGACAAGCCGGTGCGGGCGACCTCCGGAGCCGAACTGGATTTCGCCCGCGTCGCCGGGCCGAAGCCGCTGGTCGAGCGCCTGAAGCCGTCGCTCGGCGACATCAAGCTGCGTCCGCGAATCGGCTCGCTGGCGCTGCGGCTGTGCCGGGTCGCCCATGGCGCGCTGGATGCGGCTTTTGCGGGGGGCAACAGCCACGATTGGGACCTTGCGGCGGCCGATTTGATCGTGCAGGAAGCCGATGGTAGGATGAGCGACCTCTCCGGAGAACCCATCCTCTATAACCGCCGGGAAGTGGCGCACGGGGTGCTGGTGGCAGCGGGACGCGATCGTCATGCGGGCATTGTCGCGCATTTTCGAAACCGTCCCCTGGCCTGAAGCGCCCGTCGTCGTGCTTGTCGAACACTGTGCTTGTCGAACAGTGCTTTGCCGGGCGGCCCGTTAGGAACAGAACTGATGCCAGATAGTGCCCCGCAACAATTGCTTCACCTCGTCATCGGCGGCGAGCTCGTCGATCTCGAGCAGAACGTCTTCAAGAATCTCGACGACGTCGAGATCGTCGGCCTCTATCCGAATTACGCGACCGCCCACGCCGCCTGGCGGGCCAAGGCGCAGTCGACGGTCGACAACGCGCAGATGCGCTATTTCATCGTCCATCTCCATCGGCTGCTCGACCCGAATCAAGAACCGGCACGTTGAAAAGACTGCTTCGCAATACGCTGCGGAGCAGCTGGTTTCAGCGTGCCGTCGGGGTTCTGGCGGCCGAATATCTGCGCCTGGTCTGGCGCACCAACAAGTTCACGTTCGATCCGCCTGATGTCTATGGACGCGTCGAGCCGCAGCTCCCCGCGATCTTCGCGTTCTGGCACGGCCAGCATTTCCTGACGCCCTTTATCAAGAATCAGGACAAGGCCTCCTATCGGGCCAAGGTCCTGATCTCCCGCCACCGCGACGGCGAGTTCAACGCCATCGCGGTGGAGCGGCTCGGCATCGGCCTGATCCGCGGTTCCGGCGATCATGGCGGCGCCTTCCATCGCAAGGGCGGGGTCGGCGCCTTCAAGGAAATGGTGCGGACGCTCCAGGACGGTTGTAATGTCGCGTTGACTGCCGATGTCCCCAAGCGCGCGCGCGTGGCCGGGCTCGGCATCATCATGCTGGCACGGGAATCGGGGCGGCCGATCATGCCTTTCGCGATGGCGACCAGCCGCTTCCATCCGGCTGAAGAACTGGGACCGCACCACTATCAACCTGCCGTTCGGGCGGGGCGTCCTGGTCGGCATCAAGGAAATCCACGTTCCCGCAGATGCCGACGCGGCCACGATGGAAGCGCTGCGGCTGGAGCTGGAAGAGACGTTGAACGAGGCGACCCGTCGCGCCTATGCGCAGCTCGGCCGCCCGGGGCCGCAAGATGGCTAAATCGCTGCCCATTGCACTGCCGATGACGCTGCGGATGTATCGGCGCCTGGCCGCGGGCCTGGTGCCGCTTGCGCCTGCGCTGATCAAGCGGCGGCTGAGGCAGGGCAAGGAAGACCCCGCGCGCGTCGGCGAGCGGCGGGGCCTGTCCCGCGACGTGCGGCCGCATGGCCCGCTGGTCTGGATTCACGGCGCCAGTGTCGGCGAGGTGCTGGCCGCGGCGGCGCTGATCGAGCGCTTGCGCGATCTCAACCTGCGCATCCTGCTCACCTCGGGCACCGTGACCTCGGCCGCGGTGGTCGCAAAGCGCTTTCCGCCCGACGTCATCCATCAATATGTGCCGTACGATTCGCCGCGCTACGTCGCGCGCTTCCTCGACCATTGGAAGCCGTCGCTGGCACTGTTCATCGAATCCGATCTGTGGCCGAACCTGATCCTGGCCGGCGCGGCGCGCCGGGTGCCGATGGTGCTGATCAACGGGCGGATGTCGCCGCGCTCCTTCCCGCGCTGGCAGCGCATGCACAGCACTATCTCGGCTCTGCTGTCGCGGTTCGACATTTGCCTGGCGCAGTCGAAGGTCGATGCCGAGCGCTTCTCCGCGCTGGGCGGCCGCGATGTCGTCACCACGGGCAATCTCAAGCTCGACGTGCCGGCGCCGCCGGCCGATCCCGCCAGGCTCGAGCGGCTGATGGCGATGACGCGCGGCCGGCCGATCATCGTCGCGGCCTCGACCCATCCGGGCGAGGACGAGATGCTGGTGGCGGCGCATCGCAGCCTGGTCGGCTTCTTCCCGCAGCTCCTCACCGTGATCGTGCCGCGGCATCCCGATCGCGGCTCTTCGATCGCGGGCCTGATCACGGCCTCGGGCCTGACGCCGGCGTTGCGCTCGCGCGAGGAGCTGCCGACCGCGACCACCGACATCTACGTCGCCGACACCATGGGCGAGCTCGGCCTGTTCTATCGCCTCTCGCCGATCGTGTTCATGGGCGGATCGCTGATCCGCCACGGCGGGCAGAATCCGATCGAGGCGATCAAGCTTGGCGCCGCCATCGTCCATGGTCCGCACGTCTTCAACTTCGCCGAAGTGTTCGAGGCGCTCGATGCGAGCGGCGCGGCGCGGCAGGCCGATACACAGGAGGCGCTGGTCAAGCAGCTCGGCCTGCTGCTGGCCGAGCCGACCGTGTGCGACAAGATGCAGCGCGCAGGCGCCGGCGTGGTCGAGCAGCTCGGCGGCGCACTGGATCGCACCATGACGGCGCTCGAGCCCTATCTGCTGCAATTGCGGATCGAGATGGGGGCCGCCAATGCGTGAGCCGGCCTTCTGGTACCGGCCACGTTCTGTTGTCTCAAATGCGTTATGGCCGCTCGGAGCGCTCTACGGCGCGATCGCCGAATGGCGCATGCTGCGCCAGGGCGCCGACGCCGGCATTCCCGTGATCTGCGTCGGCAACTACCACGTCGGCGGCGCCGGCAAGACCCCGACCGTGCTGGCGCTGACGAAGCTGCTGCGCGCGCTCGGCGAGACGCCGGTGGTGCTCAGCCGCGGCTATGGCGGGCGCCTGAAGGGCCCTGTCATGGTCGACCGCGCACGCCACACCGCGGTCGATGTCGGAGACGAGCCCCTGATGATGGCGCGCGACGTCCCGGTCGCGGTCGCGCGCGACCGCCTCGACGGCGTCGCGCTGGCGAAGTCGCAAGGCGCCACGATGATCGTGATGGACGACGGTTTTCAGAATCCGCGCCTGCTCAAGGACGCCTCGCTGATCGTGATCGACAGCGAGCGCGGCCTCGGCAACGGCCAGGTGTTTCCCGCCGGCCCCTTGCGCGCGCCGTTGCAGGCGCAGCTCGCGCGCACCGATGCGCTGGTGCTGATCGGCGATGGCCGCGCCGCCAACGACGTCGCTGCCGAGCTCGCCAAGCGCGACAAGCCGGAGCTGCGCGCGCGGCTCAAACCGGATGCGGCCTCGCTCGCGCGGCTGCTCGGCCGGAAAGTGTTCGCCTTCGCCGGCATCGGCGATCCCGAGCGCTTCTTCCGCACCCTGCGCGCCTGCGGCATCGAGGTCGCGCGCACCCGCGCTTTCGCCGATCATCACATGTTCTCGGGTGAGGAGATCGCAGCCCTCGCGGCGGAGGCCCTGCGCGAGCAGCTCACGCTGGTGACGACGGAGAAGGACCTCGCACGCCTGCGCGGCAGCGAGGGCGTGCCTGACGATATCGTCGCGTTCGCCGTCCATCTCGAGTTCGATGAGCCGGCCAAGCTCGAGCGCTTGATCAGCGAGCAGCTCTACAAGGCGCGCGAGCGGCGATTCTCGGGGCGATGATCTCGTAGGGTGGGTTAGCTCGGCGACTGCGCGAAGCGAAGTCGCCGGGCGTAACCCACCATCTTCGTCCCGCGTTTGCGGATGCACGGTGGGTTACGCGGAGCAGATGCGCTTCGCACATCTGCTCCGCTAACCCACCCTACGGCGCTTTGCCCACCCTGCGGCATCTCACCATTCAGCCGACATTCATCGCAAGGCTTCTATCGATCTTCGGACGATCGGAGAGTTCGATGATTGCTGCGAGATCACGATTCCTGCGGTTTCGGCGCGCCGGGAAAATGCCGCTGCAGGACGGCGGCGGGCGTGGCGTAGGCCTCCTGCAGGTCCACGCTCCAATACTTCAGCTCGTCGAGCGGGATCCGGACGTCTGATATCGCGCAGCGCACGAAGGTCCCCGGCGAGATCACGCGGAAATCGCCGTCGAGATATTGCACTTGCGCTTCGCCATGGCCAGAGGGGCCGAACTTGTTCAGCACGGTCGAAAGTCTCCGTGGAAGGCCGCTCCCAGGGAAACCCCTGGAGGGCACGATGTGTTGGCCGGGATGTAGCATAGATAGGGCGGCTTGTCCGCCCGGTAAACCCACCGGCTTGTGATGTTTTGCCGCCGCTCCCGCGCAATGGAGCTCTCCGTCATTCCGGGGCGATGCGCAGCATCGAACCCGGAATCTCGAGATCCTGGGTCTGGTCCGCAGGGTCGCTTCGCGATCCCTTCGGACCATCCCGGAATGACGACGAAGGAGAGACTTCGATCCGAGGGCCGCCGGTTTCAGCAACTCCTGCGGACAGAGTCCGATGCGCCTTCGATTGACCGCCCTGTTCGTGACGCTGCTGATGTCGGCCGCGCGTGCCGCGCCGGCCCCGCAGCCGGTCGAGATTCCGCTGCCGTCAGGCGTCCTCCATGCCCAGCTCTACAAGCCGGACGGCGCAGGCCCGTTTCCGACCGTGATCGCGCTGCATGGCTGCGGCGGCCTCAGTGGCCATTCCGAGTCCGTCCTGCCGCGCTATCGCGACTGGGCCGAGCGCCTGCTCAAAGCCGGCAATGCGGTGCTGTGGCCCGACAGCTACGGCTCGCGCGAACTCGGACCGCAATGCCGCGTCAAGGAGATGCACGTCAAGGCGCGACGTGAGCGCGTCGGCGACATCGCGGCGGCGCGGGCCTGGCTGATGAAGCAGAATTGGGTGGCGCGCGACCGCGTCAGCCTGATGGGTTGGGCCAATGGCGCCAGCGCGCTGCTCTGGGCCGTGCGTCCGCAGAGTGCCGCGCGGGACCTGGGTCCGGATTTCCGCGCCGCGATCGCGTTCTATCCCGATTGCCGGATTTCCGCCGGCCTCGGCTGGAGCACGCGGGTGCCGACCCTGGTGCTGATCGGCGCCGATGACGACGTCTCGTCTCCGCCCGCCTGCCGCCAGATGGTCGAAGGCGCGCATGGCCGCAGCGCACTCGCGCGCATCGTGGTCTATCCCGGCGCCGATCACGATTTCGACCGCGCCACCACGCCGCTGCACGCCGCCGCCGGGAGCGTTGATGCCGCCGCGCCCGAGCGCGGCCATTCCGGCATGGATGCGCAGGCGCGCGCGGAGTCGCAGAAGGACGTCGTGAAGTGGCTGGCGCGCTGAAGGTAACGCCGTAGCCCGGATGGAGCGCAACGAAATCCGGGATAGTGGAGCGTGGAGTACTTCCCCGGATTACGCTGCGTTCCATCCGGGCTACCGTGACCAACGTGAAGCGCGGCCGACCTGGAATCTACCGATCGCACAGGACGCCGGTTTCAGCAGGTGACGGCGCCTTGGTTCGGCCACGATATCGATTCAACGCAGGTCCCATGCGCAACCGCATCGTCCTCTTCTCCGCACTGGTCGTCTTCACCGTCGCGCTCTTGCTGTACGAGGCCCATGCCGGCCAACAGCGCGCGCCGGACCATTGCGGCTTCTGGACCACGATCGACGCGGGATTGTCCTGCCGGTAGGGCGAGCTGTTTCCACGCACGCCGTCATTGCGAGCCAACGGGTCCGCGCGAAGCGCGGCCCGATGACAGGCTCCGCGAAGCAATCCAGAATCTCTCCGCTGAAGGACTCTGGCTTGCTTCGTCGCAAGGGCTCTTCGCAATGACGGGGTTGGTGGATGCACGCGTCTCACACACTCCCTGTCATCGCCCGGCTTGACCGGGCGATCCAGGACTCCGAGACATGAGTGGTTCACCGAGACGCCGCGGCGTACGGGATTGCCCGCATTCGGCGGGGAATGACATCGAGGGTGGAGCGCCGCCCTCGCGCCTCAGAACAGGCTGCCCTGATCCACCGGCTTGGCCACGCGCTTCGGTGCGGGCTTGGCATCCGCCGCGGCCGGCTTTGGCTGCGCCGGCGTGCGCTTGGCCGCCGGCGCCGGTCGATCCGCATCCGCGGTCGCGCCGACGCGGCCATCGGCGAACTCGATTTCGACGCGTGCGCCAGGACCGATCGTATCCGCCGCATGCAGCGGATGTCCCGCCTCATCGCGCACCAGCGCGAAGCCGCGCGCGAGCACGCTGCGATAGGACAGCGCCGACAGCAGCTTGCCGCTGTTCTCGACGCGGGCATCGAGCCGGTGCAGCAGCGTGGCGAGCGCGCGTTGCGCCCGCTCCGCCAGGCGATGCGTGCGCTCGCGTTGGCGGAGAATCGCATTGCGCTGCGCCTGCGCATTGGAGAGTTTTGAGGCGCGCAGGCGGATCTGGAGCCCGGCGAAGCGGTCGCGCCGCTGCCGCAGCAGCGAGCGCGCGGACAGGCCAAGCCGTTCGCCGCACACGGTCAGGCGATGATCGGCCTGCGCGATCTGGCCGTGCAGCACTCGCAGCGTCAGCTTCGAGCTGGCGGCGGTGAATCTGCGGAAATGCGCGTGGGTGTTGGCCTTGAGGCAGCGGGGCAGGGAGGCGCCGGCCGAATCCAGCCGCTGCCGGGGAATGGCGAGCAGATCGCCGGCTCCCGGCAGCGCGCGTGCGGCGGCGCGCAGCTCGCTGCGGCGGCTTTCCTGGGCGCGTTGCCAATAGGCGCGGGTGCGGCGGCCGAGATCGGCGACCTCGACGAACAATTCGCTGCGCACCGGCACCGCCATCTCGGCCGCCGCGGTCGGCGTCGGCGCGCGCTTGTCGGCGACGAAATCGATCAGCGTGATGTCGGTCTCGTGCCCCACCGCGGAGATCAGCGGGATCATGCTCTCGGCCGCCGCCCGCACCACGATCTCCTCGTTAAACGACCAGAGATCCTCCAGCGAGCCGCCGCCGCGCGCGACGATCAGCACGTCGGGGCGCGGAATCTTGCCGCCTTCAGGCAGCGCGTTGAAGCCGCGGATCGCGGCCGCGACCTGCTCGGCCGAGCCGTCGCCCTGCACCTTGACCGGCCACACCAGCACGCGGCGGGGAAAGCGGTCCTCGAGGCGATGCAGGATGTCGCGGATCACCGCGCCGGTCGGCGAGGTCACGACGCCGATCACCTCCGGCAGCCAGGGCAAGAGCTGCTTGCGCGCCTCGTCGAACAGGCCCTCGGCGGCGAGCTTTTTCTTGCGCTCCTCCATCAGCGCCATCAGCGCGCCGATGCCGGCGGGCTCCAGCGCCTCGATCACGATCTGGTATTTCGAGGAGCCCGGATAGGTGGTGAGCTTGCCGGTGGCGATCACCTCCAGCCCCTCCTGGGGCTTGAAGCGCATGCGGCCGTGCACGCCCTTCCAGATCACCGCCTCGATCTTGGCGCTCTCGTCCTTGAGCGCGAAATAGCAATGCCCGGAGGAATGGGCGCCGCGGAATCCCGAGATCTCGCCGCGGACCCGGACGTGGCCATAGGTGTCCTCCACCGTCCGCTTCAGGGACTGCGAGAGCTCGGAGACGGTGAATTCGAAGGCGTTGTTGAGTTGTTCCGCAGGCGGCATCGGCAAACGATTCGGCTTTTTGGGGTCGAGGACGACGTTAAGGATTTTCGCAGGCCAGCGCCAATCAAGGGATTGATCGAAAGAGTACTCTGTAGTACAGAGTTCTCTATTAATTGATAAATTGGGAGTGCGTTATGGCCATCCGATTGCTGCGCGGCGTCTTGAACGGCCTGAAATGGGCCCTGTGTGGCGTCGGCGCCGTGGCGCTGACCTTGACCGCCATGATCGCAACGCCGCTGCAGCGGCCGCCGGAGATGCGCTCGGTCTCCGATTCCGCCAAGGGGATCGACTGGTCCACGCTGCCGCCGCTCGAGCGCTTCCAGGCCCGCGACGGCACCTGGATCGGCTATCGCCATTATTCGCCGGGCGGCCCTGCGACCGGCGGCGGCGCAATCTTCATCCACGGCTCCTCCGGCTCCAGCGCCACCGTCAACCATGTGCTGACCCATGCGATCGCTGCGCGCGGCGTCGAGACCTGGGCGCTCGACATCCGCGGCCATGGTGGCTCCGGCACCCGCGGCGACATCTCCTATGTCGGCCAGCTCGAGGACGACCTGATCGATTTCGTCGCCCATGTGCGCAAGAGCGCGCCGGACCTGCCGCTCACCCTGATTGGCCATTCCGCCGGCGCCGGCTTCTCGCTCCGCGTCGCCGCGTCGCCGCGACGCCGATCATGCAGGACATGTTCGTTCGCACCGTGCTGCTCGCGCCCTATCTCGGCTATGACGCGCCGACCAACAAGCCCGGAAACGGCGGCTGGGTCAGCGTCGACATTCCGCGTTTCTTGGGCCTGACCGCGCTACGCAGGCTCGGCATCGATTGCTGCACGCAGCTCCCGGTGCTCGCCTTCGCGGTGCGGCCGAACATGGAGAAGCTTCTCGTCTCCACCTATTCCGACCGTCTGATGCGCAACTTCGCCACGCGCGGCTATCGGCTCGATCTGCCGGCAACCACACGACCGATCACCATCATTGCCGGCGCCGAGGATGAGATGATGATCTCGGACAAATATGCGGACACGGTGCAGGCGATCAAACCGGCGATCGACGTCAGGATCATCGACGGCGTCAACCACATGGGCATCGTCACCAATCCGAAGGCGCTTTCGGTCATCGCCGAGGATGTCGCGACACGCGGGGCGGCGGGGAGCTGATCATGTTTGCGCATTTGACACCAATAGGGGCCATTCATGCGGTGCTGGCGCTGCTGTGCCTCGTCGTCGGGCTGGTCCAGTTTCTGCGCCCGAAGCGCGGCGCAGGTCATCGCGCGCGCGGCTATTTCTACGTCTACGCGATGCTGGTCGCGGACGCCGCGACCTTGCTGCTCTATCGGTTCACCGGCCAGTTCAACGCGTTCCACGTCGCGGCGATCGTGAACTTCATCTTGATCGTGCTGGCGATCGTCCCGCTCCTGCGCACGCCGCGTCCGTCGAACTGGCGAAGAATCCACTACAATTTCATCGCCTGGTCCTACGTGTCGCCGGTTTCGGCGGGACTCACCAACGTCTCGACACGGCTACTGCCGCTGGCAACACGCGAGCAGGTCGTCTTGATTGCGCTTGCCGCGTCGCTCGTCACGATGACGATCGCCTATATCCTGATCCGGAAGCATCAGCCTCCGTCAGAGGCACCTATCGCGTCCGCCGCCCTGGCCGGGCAGAATGGAGCGCCATCGTGATCGACAGCAAGCGGGCCACCGACGCGATGGCCGATATCGACGAGACTGTCCGCCGCGTGCGCCAGTCGATGATCTATCAGGTGTCCAGCCTTGCTCTGCTGATGTGGGGCGTGCTCGCGTTCGTCGCCAACATCGCGGGTTGGTTCTGGCCGCGTTATGGGCTCCATTTCTGGATCGCCGCCTACGCAGTATCGATCGCCGGTTTCGTCGCCATCGGCGTCTATCACCGGTCGCGCAGCCGCCTTCGCGTCTTCGATCGCCGGTATCTGCTGACGTTCCTGTTGATCGCCGCCTTCGGCATCTTCGTCTGCTATTTCGGCCAGTTCACGCCGCGCCAGCAGACGGCGTTCTGGCCGATCTACATCATGCTGTTCTACATGATGGCGGGCGTCTGGTTCGGCACTGCGTTCCTCGTGATCGGCGCCACCATCATCGCGCTGACGCTGATCGGTTACTACTTCATTCCCGGCCTGTCTCTGCAGTTGTGGATGGCCGCCGTCAACGGCGGCGGCCTCACCATCGGCGGCCTCTGGATGCGGCGGAACTGATGGCTGAGCTCGACGACATCATCCACCAGCCGCTGCGGCTGAAGATCATGGCGGCGCTGAACGCGTTGCCCGCGGAGGTCGGCCTGGAGTTCGTGCGGCTGAAGAAGCTGACCGGGGCGACCGACGGCAATTTGGGGGCGCATATCGAGACGTTGGCGAAGGCGGGATACGTGTCGGTGGAGAAGGCGTTTGTCGGCAAGAAGCCGCAGACGACGGTGACGGCTACCGCTGCCGGGCGCGGCGCGTTTGCGCGGCATGTGGCGACCTTGCAGGAGATTATTGCGGGGAAGCAGGTGTAGTCTCCGCAGTCATTCCGGGGCGCGTCCTCTTGGGCGCGAACCCGGAATCCATCCCTCCGCCGAAGCTGCGACCCAATGGATTCCGGCTTCGCGCTGCGCGCGCCCCGGACCCAGGACAGACATTTCCAGCGCTAATAAGCCCGCATGGAAGCTTGAATGACGCAGCGAAGTCGGCCCGGCCTGTTCGGCTGGTACGTGCCGCGGCTCCACGCAGAGCCTCAACGAAACCGGGAACAATGTCCAGGCGATCTGATTGGAACGTTGGTACGTCAATCCGGGATAGAGCAGCGAATTTCCTGGGAGGCGTCTTATCAGGAGGAGCCCACCAAATGGATGGCGAACGAAAATCATCAAAGGCGGGAGCACAGGCCGCCGAAGGCTTGCGTGAAGCGGCTTCCAAGGAAGAAGCGAAGAACGAGAGCAAGATGGGGCACGATCTAGCCAAGGGGGCTGATCGTTTCGAAGAGCGCTCGAAAAGCTCCGATGGAAAAAGCGCAGAAGAGAAACAAGAACGGTGAATCCAGGCCGCAATCAAACCTGATCTCATCACGCTTTAGTCTAGCTCTCTCGCTCAGGCTTTACCGAGATCAGGCGTGAGATAGCCTCGGCACTCTCGGACGGCTTCAGATGACCTGCATCGATGGTGAGTGCGGGCTGAGGCATCGACAGCATGCAGGCGTCGAACTGCGGTCGGAGTGCGCGCAGTAGCGACAGATCCCGCATCTTGCCGAATGCGGCACGATCTTCATCGACCAGGCGTCGCTCTTGCTCTGCCTGTTCCAGGTGAAGTGCCACGAAGATGACCTCGCCGCCGTTCCGCTCCACCAGTTCCTGTACCCGGACCGGAAAGTCTCCAGCCACCGTCGGCTCGGGGGCGAATGTGAATATCAACGATCGCCTCTGCTTTGCAGCTTCCTCGAACACGGCCATCCAGAACTGCTCGCGCAAACGCGAGAATGCCTCCGTGCCGAACGGAAACACCGCGCCAACTGCGTCGACGACGAGGTGGTTGTGAAACAGCGCAATCCCCGTCCGGGAGGCAAGATGGCGCGCGATAGTCAGTTTTCCCGAGGCGACTTGCCCATAGATGAAAATAAGCTGCATCGGATCATGATATCACAGGGACTCCCTCGAAGGCTTCTCCTGGAATCGCCACGTCCAGGCATTGCGGCGGCTCCAATTTCGCCTGTTGGCCCCGGAGCTGACATCAGGACGCAGGAATTGGCCCTTTCGGGAACTACAAGCTTGGTGCAGACTTCAGGCCATATTTCGAAGAATTCTATAGGGTGCTGCCGATGCCAATTTTCCTCGATCGACACGATCTCTCGGGGCTGACGGCCGCCGATATCGCCGAGGCGCATCGCAAAGATTTGGAAGTGCAAGATCGCTACGGCGTTCGTTTTCTGACGTACTGGTTTGATGAATCGCGCGGGACGGGCTTCTGTCTCATTGACGCACCGGATATCCGAACGGCGATGAGGGTTCATGACGAAGCTCACGGCGACGTAGCGAAAGATGTCATCGAAGTGGACCTCTCGGCGGTCCAGGCGTTTCTGGGGAGGGTGTCCGACCCGGTCCTTGGCGGCGGGGCAGACGATGTCAAATTCGATTCAGCGCTGCGAGCTATCATGTTCACCGACATCGTTGGCTCGACCAGCATGACGGAGCGTCTTGGCGATGCCCGTTCAGTGGAGATGGTTCGGGCTCATGACGCGCTGGTGCGCCGGGCCTTGAAGGACGAGGGCGGGCATGTGGTGAAGCACACCGGCGATGGTATCATGGCATCCTTTGCCGACGCCTCTGCCTCCGTGCAATGCGCCCGCGCCATCCAGCGTGCATTTGAAGCCTTCAATCTGGCAAGCAAGGAAAAGCTTCAGGTGCGAATTGGCATCGATGTCGGCGAGCCGATTGCTGACAGCAACGACCTTTTCGGTGCGACCGTTCAACTGGCCGCTCGTTTGTGTCAGTTGGCCGACCCCGATGCCATTCTGGTGTCAAAGGCTGTACAGGATTGCATCCGGGATCGCGCGCAAGTGTCAGGCTTGGGTGCCTACCATCTGAAAGGCTTTCAGCAGCCCATTGATGCATACGGAATCGAATGGCGTTAACTGTCGCGACTACTGGCGACGTCTGCGTTTGGCCCTTGTGCGACCTTGGAAGTTTGCTGCTTCTCCGCCGCTGTCGGGTCTGAGTGGACCTCACGCGCCGAGCCGCTTATGAGCACACGTCCTAGCGGGTTGGCTTCGGCTCGAAGGGATTGCTGCGGATCGTTCACCTCTCCCGCTTGCGGCGGGGGTAAGGGGGACTTAGCCTATTGAATATTGTTTCTTTGAGGATCCACCCTCTCTCCAGCCCTTGTCCGCAATGCGTTCAGCTCAGGAACCCAGGCAATTTCAGAGGCACAAGACTCCGCTGTCAGACTTAGTGCTAGTAAGCCTTGTTACCACTCGCAACCGACAGCCTTGGTGGCCTATCACGCATTTCGCCTGCTCCGCAGAAATTTCCTCAGGAGCCCTTCAATTCTCGCTTCTTCAAAAGTCTCGCACTCCCAGATCACCAACACCTTCCAACCAAGACGACGCAGGGCCTCAATAGCTCTGATATCGCGCTCGACGTTTTCCGCGAACTTATTTTCCCAGTATTCGGCGCGTGTTTTGGGGGTGGTAGAGCGCGTACAGTTCGGATGTCGATGCCAAAAACAGCCGTGCACGAATACAGCACGGCGGCTTCCGGGAAAAACGATGTCAGGCGTTCCGGGCAGGTCGCGACGATGCAGCCTGAACCGAAATCCCAACCTGTGAGCTACACGCCTTACAATCAGTTCAGGGCGCGAATTCTTTGCCCCGATCCGAGACATAAGTGCCGACCGAGCGGCGGATACTGTGCCCGCAGCGAACCTCGATCTAGTTCGGCTCCTTTGAATGTCGTCTCGGCGTGCCACGGAGTTACTACGCTGCTCGCGTCGTTTTTCGCCTCGCGTTACGCAAGGCATTAAGAAACCCGTTTGGCACCCTGAGCCCGCCCTCTTCCGCTCGCCTGATAAATCCGTCTAAAGCCCTATCCGAGAGGCGCGACCAAGTTTCGTCCCGGTATGTAGCTATAGACCGCCTAGGGACGGAAATAGGTTGATCATTTGCGAGGACCCCAATCCTCCCGGCTCCAATATTGTAGCCAGCGTCGGGCCACTTTTTGCCATCTCGAATAGCGGTCACGGGGAAATCAAGGGGCTCACCGGGCGCCTTTATGCGCCTCGCTACCCAATTAGCAACAGGCACTGAAACTGCGTTGCCGATCATTCGCCATTCCGGCTTTCTTCCGGTATGCACGGTGCTCACGCTTGTCCAGCCAGACGGAAACCCCTGCAACCGCTCGCATGAAGGCAAACTCGGCATCAATACTTCGCCGTCAGGAAACAATACGGCTGGTGCCGACGGAATACCCAGGGCCGAGCCCACTTTAAGCGGCGGAATACCGTCGACGGTGAAGCCAATGCCCGAACGTCCTTCAGTCCAATAGAACCCAAGGGGCTTCTCAAGAGTCTTCTCATGCGTCGCAGGTGAGGTCGCTTGGTCCGCCAGCAGCACACGCCTCGGATCAATATCGCGGCTCGCGACGATGTACACGCGTCGCCGCCGCTGGGGCAGACCGAATCCCATTGTGTCCAGTACGCGATACGCCCACATGTATCCGCGACGCTCAAATTGATCCGCGAGCCAGCGCATGCCGTTTCCGGAATCCAGCTGCAATAGGAAGTAGACGTTCTCGATGACCACCGTTGGCACCTGAGACCGCTCAATCAACTCGAACATTCTCTCTACAACCCCGGACTTCGCTCCCCCGATCCCGGCCTTGTCTCCGGCCATGCTCAGATTTTGGCAGGGAAAGCCTGCGACGAGGATCGATGTCTTCGGTGGTAAGCTGTGGATGGTCGCAACGTCGGCGGACTTCGGCACGTCCGGAAAATGACGCCCAAGGACGGCAAGCGCTGCCGGATCGATTTCGGCAAGGAGGATCGCTTCAAAGCCGGCCTGCGAAAAAGCCAGTTCGAACCCCCCGATCCCTGAAAAAAGCCCGGCAACCCGCATTTTCTTAACCTGTTAAGAGCGATAGTAATACACTGTTTACGTGTGTATCTGCCCAGCCCCCAGTGAGTCTACCAGGATCAAGCATGCCAGCGGTGAGCTATCGACAGGTATCTAGTGCAAGCTCATTGAAAGTGCCTGCTCTGATCCAAAGAGCTGAAATTCAGGAACTCCACGAAAAGTGCGGAATCTACACGAAACCTGAAGTCGTCCGGAACATCTTGGACGGTGTTGGATGGCTTGCCGACGCTCAACTCTTTCGGTTTCGACTCCTTGAACCAGCTGCCGGCGACGGAGCGTTCCTGATTGAAGCAGCTCGGCGCTTGATATTGTCATGCACGGCATTCGGCGTAGCGCCGCGGGTCTCAACGATTGGTCACTGCATTCGTTCGTTCGAGCTTCATCCCGGCGAAGCAAAGGCCGCCCGCTTAAGGGTATCGCGCATCCTCAAGCAACTTAGCGTGCACCCTGCCACGGCGAGCGCGCTAGCACAGCGGTGGATCACTTGCGCCGACTTTCTCCTTACTCCGCATTCGGGAGACTTGTTCACGCACGTGGTCGGGAACCCTCCATACGTTCGCTGGTCAAAAATTCCGAGTCACTTACAGCGAACGTACAAGCACGCGCTGCCACGAGGAACGACGGGTGGCGATCTATTTCTTCCGTTTCTTGATCGTTCTCTTGAACAATTAGGGCAAGATGGGAAGTGCGGCTTCGTTTGCTCTGATCGGTGGAGGTTCATGGCGTTTGCAGAAACTTTTCGTAGGAAGTGGCTTCCTCGCCTGCACATGATCTCCGAAGTTCGCCTCGCAGCTGGAACTGCCTTCGAGAAGAGCGTCGATGCGTATCCAACCGTCTTTGTGGCGGCACGAGTTAGCGCGACGCCTCCACCTCAGATATTACGCTCTACTAAGAGAACTATCGCCGAGGCGGGCTTCATCGTGAAGGTTGGTCCCGCACTGGGGCACACGGCCGCCTTTGTTCTCCAACCAGACGAAGACAATGTTGAGGCCGAATTGCTGCGTCCTTGGATTGAACCGCCTGAGATCCTCGAAGGCAAAATTCATATGAGCGGCAAGCGTGTTATCGCCATGCACGACCGCAACGGCCTGATCGCTCTGGAAAACTACCCGATGCTGGCCGCGCGCTTAAAGCGATTTAAGTCAATACTCAGCAAGCGCTCCATAGTCCGGAATGGCGCTCCCTGGTACAAGACGATTGATCGTGTTGAAGCATCGATGTGGGCGAGGCCAAAGTTGCTGATTCCAGAATTGGCCAAGGTGCCTAGGATCGCGATTGACCGTTCCGGAGCAATTCCGTCTCATGGCGTCTACGCTATCTTTGCAGGCGACCAGCAGCTTGAAGCGCTTTACGGCTCACTAAGTGATGGCCGCTTGGCACGAGCGCTCGAAGGCATCGCCCCCAAGGTGAAGGGCGGGTTCATTAGATGCTACAAGCGATTTCTCAATGAGATTCGGATACCCTAACGGTTCGACCAAGGATTCGCATGGCTGAATTTACTGTCGATACGAAACTCTTTCGCGAACTTGGCGAACTACTCGTCGGTCGAGATTCGACAGCCGTCGTCGAGCTGATCAAGAACTCGTACGACGCGGACGCAACCAAGGTAACAATTTTCGGCGAGAACCTTAGCGATCCACACAAGGGTGCAATCATCGTCGAGGACGACGGCGTCGGAATGGACATCGACGATTTCGAAAACGGATTTCTTCGGATCGCAGGAAGAACTAAGAACACAAGTGACCGTCGGTCCCCGTGGTTCAAACGTCGCTTCACTGGTGAAAAAGGCGTCGGACGCCTTGCAGCTCATAAGCTAGCTTGCAATCTTGAAGTAATCTCAAGGAAGTGGAATGGCTCTAAACGAAGCGCATTAACTGGTTTTCTTGTCTCCAAAGGCGTTAGAGCGACCATCGACTGGGATCAGGTGGAGAGGCTTGAGACGTTAGCACAAGTCGCGAAGTCGAAAGCAGTAGCCGCGCACGTTCTTCCGCAACAAGAACTGAAGGGTCGCTCTGCAGGCACACGTCTTATTTTGAAGAAGCTCCGCCGCGCGTGGAGCAGTCGCGTGCTCGCTACTTTTTTTCGCGAAGTGATAACACTTACCCCACCGAGAGCTCTAGCTGATCCGCTGCCCAAGAACCTCATCGACGGGACCTCAATATTGCCCGACGTTGCAGTTCGTGATGCGCAACGTGAAGCCGGCTTCAATATCGAGTTCGCAGGCGAGTTTTCATTGCAGGAGCCTGATATTGCGGGCACAGTCGAGAGTGCCGCTTGGATAATCGAGATCGACTGCGACTCGGAAACTCGCGTTCTTAGGATTGCTGTTGTTCCCACGAAAGCGACTTGCAAGGAATTTCCTGGTGCCGAGCCATTTTACCTGAAGAGAACACTTGACTCGACTGTTCCGCGGATCGGCTTCCAAGCGCGGATACTCCAACGGCAACACACCGCGTGGCCCAACGCCGTGGCCGGCGTAAGGGTTTACTATGAAGGATTTCGCGTGCTGCCCTACGGGGATCCCAGCGACGATTGGCTCGATCTAGACAGAGACTACCGCTCTCGAGGCAGAGGCGAGCTTGGCAGGCTCCGCCGCTTCTCAGGCTGGAAGCTTCCCGACGGCGATCCGAGAGAGGGATTGACCCTTCAAGGAAACAAGATGTGGTTTGGCGCCGTCTTCATCACAAGACAGCGCGCCGGCGACCTTCAAATGCTCGTCAACCGCGAGGGATTCCTTCCAGGCCAGACGTTTGAATTCATTATCGACATGGTTCGGCTCGGGATCGATCTACAGATTCGTCAGAATTACTCTGCGCGAACGGTCGTAACGCAGGCGCGAAAGAACGATCAACAGCGTCAGCAACGCGCGGCGAGCTCTTCGTCCT
Source organism: Bradyrhizobium dasycarpum (assembly GCF_042019905.1). NCBI lineage: Bacteria > Pseudomonadati > Pseudomonadota > Alphaproteobacteria > Hyphomicrobiales > Nitrobacteraceae > Bradyrhizobium > Bradyrhizobium dasycarpum. Next base: position 3,784,778 of record NZ_CP169574.1, on the reverse strand, counting down.
CATATGAAGCGCCTACTTCCTTCCTTGTTGGAAGCTTGCAAACTGACGCTCTTGGATCGCTGCGCGAGGCTCGCGCAGCACTCTCTCGTGGAGACACCCAAACCGCGAACGACACGCTGACTTCCGTCGAACGGGCAATATCATCAGCAAAGGAACTTATTGGAGAGAATGCCTCGGAGGCGACAATGTATAGAGTGCTGGCTTCAATGGGACTGGAGCAAGCAGCGTTCATACACGAGGTGAACGCCTTAGCCGTGCTGTCGCAGGGGGTCGCACTGTCGCTTGAAGAGTTAGCTAAGACCACCAAAGAGCAGAAGCTTTCCCGGCGGATCAACTCGATTGCGAAGGACTCTCGCGATATACGCGACAGACTTCGACGGAACGCTGTGTATCTCGCCGATATGACCGGAATTGAAGGTCGCCGCAGGCGTTCTAGACAACCGCTCCTAGAGCGCTTCCAAAAGGTCGCAGATTTTTATCGCGCCTCAATCGAGAAGCGGGGGGTGGAAGTTCGCAGCGTCATTCCGATTACCTTAAAGACGCCAGCAATGTTTCCGGCCGAGGTCTCTGCCATATTCAACAATCTGATGAGCAACGCTATAAAATTCGCAGGCGAAAGTGGCAGAGTGGAAGTGTCGGCTACTCCTGAGGAGGACGAATTGGTGATCCGGGTTGAAAATACCGGGGCTCGCGTCGATCTAAGGACGGCTGAGAAATGGTTCGAACCCTTTCGCTCGTCCACTTCGGAGGTTGATGATTCACTGGGGCAGGGAATGGGGCTTGGACTGACCGTCACCCGAAGCTTACTTCAAGAATATGGAGGCACAATCCAGTTCGTCAAACCGTCCAAACCTTACGCGACTGCCATTGAAATACGGATACCGGCACCATGAATTCCGAACCGCTAATCCTTGTCATCGACGACGATGAAAACGAAGTCCTGCCCAAGTTGCCCGAAGGTTTTGCTCTAGAAGTCGTTGACCCGAATTCGGAGCGAGAGGCGTTCGCCAAATCGGTCTCGGAGCAAGCGACCGAGGCCTGCTTGATCGTACTGGATCAGAAGTTTGTCGATAATCCCGTTTCAATTTCGCTGGATGCTCAAGACGGCTCCAGCTTTGTATCTCATCTGAGGTCGTGGTCGCGCAGGGCCAACCAGCCACTACCGCCGATTGTAATGTTCACAAACGATCCTGAGGTTTTCGCCAACGAGATACCGGCGGTTGGCCCCGCCGTCCCGATAATGGGCACTTTCGTGGGGAGAGAGCACCGGCTAGCACCAGCTCTCGACGTCGAGTGGATCCAGTTCAAAGACGGCGAGCGTGCGACTGAGAACTTGCGAGACTTGGCGGAGGCATTTCTGAATATTGCAGACGAAATTGGAGACGATGGCGTAAGTTTGGATGACTTGAGCAGCGCTTTAGAGATCCCTGACGCTGTATGGTCTGATAAAGCCATCGAAGAGTTGCAGAATGCAAGGCCTCCGGTAAACCAAAAGGAGAACATCTCCCTAGATTCGACCCGCGGCGCATCACAAGTTGTGAGGTGGCTTTGTCATAAAGCACTGCCTTATCCCGGACTCTTCTTGTCCGATCACTACGCTGCATGGGCTTTGAGCTTATCGGTCGAGGATTTTCGGCGCGTTGCAGATCAGGAGCGCTCGGGTGAATGGCTCAAGGAGTTGGACCGCTCCGAATATATCGGCCCATTGGATGAATTCATGGGACGCCGCTGGTGGCGAGCGGGAATTGATCAAATGGTTTGGCTTCTTGATGAGGCGGCAACGTCTGCCGGAAGTAGGAAGGCGGCCTTATCCTTGCTCGTCCCCGGTTTTGAAATAAGCGAAACGAAATCCTCATCCTCTCACGTAGTAGTTTGTAATGAGGACTTCGTTGGATCGCAGATAGTTTCAATCGAAGAAGCAATCCAGGTACACCCGCCGGGGTGGCCGGCGGAAGCGCTTGAGCCTTGGATGTTGAGGGCCGAGGTCCGAAGTGATCCGATCCTCAAGGCGATGGCCGATCCAAATGATTTAGATTAGGGGGATCGAACTTTGCCCGTCGTTTTTGACATTCGCTTGATGCAGAGTGATTTAAATGCGTTTGCGAAAGCCAGCGCTAGATTCCTTGCAAATGGGAACCGATTGAATGAGCTGCAGGCGCAGCTGGCCACCGCCGCTACGAACGCAAAACAAGGCGACCGGCTGGTCCACTGGACAACCAGCCACGGCGGCGATGATCGGCCTATCCGCACGCGCCCAAGCACCAGCTACCGAAGTCACGGCACTTATGCGAAGCCGTTGATTGCCGAAATCTCATTCAAGCTTTCGGGCACGCTAGCTGATGATGACGACAATCGACTAATCGTCTCATCGGGGGGAACATGCATTAAGCTGCGATGGGACGGCGAAAATCCTGATTGCACCGAGTGTCACTTTGATATCCATCCAAACAAGCTTGGTCACCCAACACTTCACACACAGTTTGTAGGGCAAGTTAAAGAGCTTCCGCGTCTAGTTTCTTTCTTTGCGCACCCTCTCGATATTCTCGAGTTCGTGCTGATGGAGGTGTTTCAAGAGAGCTGGAGAAGGGCGAGAGCTGGAGTGACGTGCAAAGCCCAACTTCACAATTATCCGATAAATCAGCGCGGCCGATTGGTCTCGGTGCTGCAGACTTACGCTAGTTGGCTAACGGCCGAAGACGAAGTCGCTCCTCTTTTGACCTTGCAGACCACGCCTGTCCCGCCTTTCGACCTTTACCCTGCGTGAGCCACGATAAGACAACTTCGTTTAAGGGTTCGCCCGCCGGGCTTCGCGAGGTGGGCGGTTGATCCGTATAGCCTACCCCCCTTCACACCCGCCCCGATTCGTGCGACCTCCGCCCCAGCAAAACCCTCATCCTGAGCCCTCGATGCACATTCTCCTGCTCGGTTCCGGCGGCCGCGAACATGCTCTGGCGTGGAAGATCGCAGCTTCTCCCCTGGTGACCAAATTCTGGTGCGCGCCCGGCAATGCCGGCATCGCCAGGGAGGCGGAGTGCGTGGCGCTCGATGTCGCCGACCATGCCGCGGTGATCGACTTCTGCAAGGCGAACAAGGTCGAGCTCGTGGTGGTCGGACCGGAGACGCCGCTGGCGGCCGGCATCGTCGATGATCTCACCGCCGCCGGCATCAAGGCGTTCGGGCCGAGCAAGGCGGCGGCGCAGCTCGAAAGCTCCAAAGGGTTCACCAAGGCGCTGTGCACCGAGTTCGGCATTCCGACCGGGGCCTACAAGCGGTTCACCAAGGCCGATGACGCGCGCGCCTATGTGCAGAGCCAGGGCGCGCCGATCGTGGTGAAGGCCGATGGCCTTGCCGCCGGCAAGGGCGTCGTCGTCGCCAAGACCGTGCGCGAGGCCGAGGACGCCATCGCCATGATGTTCGAGGGCGCCTTCGGCGAGGCCGGCGCGGAGGTCGTGATCGAGGAATTTCTGCCTGGCCGCGAGATCAGCTTCTTCGCGCTGTGCGACGGCGAGACCGCGATCCCGCTCGCCTCCGCGCAGGACCACAAGCGCGTGTTCGACCACGATGTCGGCCCGAACACCGGCGGCATGGGCGCCTATTCGCCGACGCCGCTGGTGACGCCTGCCATCCACGACGCGATCATGGCCAAGATCATCCTGCCGACGGTCGCGGGGATGAAGCAGCGCGGCACCCCGTTCCGCGGCGTGCTCTATGCCGGGATCATGCTGACGACGCAGGGCCCGAAGCTGTTCGAGTTCAACGTCCGCTTCGGCGATCCCGAGTGCCAGGTGCTGATGCTGCGCATGATGAGCGACCTCGTGCCGGCGCTGCTCGCGTCATGTGATGGCCAGCTGAAGAATTTCGATCTGCGCTGGCACAAGGAATCCGCGCTCACCGTGGTGATGGCCGCACAAGGCTATCCCGGCGATTACCAGAAGGGCACGCGCATCGAGGGGCTCGATGACGCGGCCAAGGTGGACAATGTCGAGATCTTCCACGCCGGCACGGTGGCGAAGGATGGCGCCATCCTCGCCAATGGCGGCCGCGTGCTCAATGTCTGCGCGCTGGGAGCGACCGTGACGGAAGCGCAGGCGAGGGCCTACCAGGCCGTCGACCGCATCCGCTGGCCGGAAGGCTTCTGCCGCCGCGACATCGGCTGGCAGGCGGTGGAGGCGGAGAAAGCCAGGAATTAGCGCGTCATTCCGGACGGCGCGCAAGCGCGCCGATCCGGAATCTCGACGTTGGCGTCACCGGATCGCCACACCTGCGCTTCAGAATATCTAATCAATCATTGGGCTTAGTGACCCCGATGATCATACCGCTACTGTGCATGGGGTTGTTTTCGCACTTTTTGGTGTCGGGGGCCGGCCCCGAGTGACCCCTCAAGGATGCAACAAGATGTCCGATCTCGCCGACCTCTATCCTGGCTTTGCCGCCGAATGGATCGATACCTCGTTCGGCCGCATCTTCGCCCGCGTCGGCGGCAAGGGACCGCCGCTGTTGCTGCTGCACGGCTTCTCCGAGACCCACGTGATGTGGCACCAGGTGGCGCCTGAACTGGCCGAGCACTTCACGCTGATCATCGCCGATCTGCCCGGCTACGGCTGGTCCGACATGCCCGAGAGCGACGCGCTGCACATCCCCTACAGCAAGCGCGCGATGGCCAAGGCCATGGTCGAAATGATGGAGCGGCTCGGCCACGTGCACTTCGCGCTCGCCGGCCACGACCGCGGCGGCCGCGTCTCCTACCGCCTCGCGCTCGACCATCCCGGCCGGCTGTCGAAGCTCGCCGTGCTCGATATCCTGCCGACCTATAATTACTGGGAGCGGATGAACCGCGCCTACGCGCTCAAGATCTATCACTGGACCTTCCTGGCGCAGCCCTATCCGCTGCCGGAGACGCTGATCTCTGGCAACGGCGAGTTCTTCCTGCGCTTCAAGATGGCGAGCCAGACCAAATCGAGGACGCTCGATGCGATCGATGAGCGGGCGCTCGAACATTACCTCGCCCCGTTCCGCGATCCCGCCCGCATCCATGCGATGTGCGAGGATTATCGCGCCGGCGCCTATTTCGACTACGACCTCGACAAGGCGGATTTCGAGGCCGGCAAGAAGATCACGATCCCGATGCTGGCGCTGTGGGGCAATGCCGGCGTGGCCCAAGCCGCCGCGACGCCGCTCGATACGTGGAAGCAATGGGCCACCGACGTCGACGGCATGCCGGTGGATTCGGGGCACTTCCTGACGGAGGAGAACCCGGACGTGACCGCGAAGGCGTTGCGGGAGTTCTTCTTGGCCTAGGCACCGCCCTCCGCCACACACTCAACTGTCATCGTCCGCGAAGGCGGACGATCCAGTACTCCGAGACGAATGTGGTTCACTCGATAGGCCGCGGCTTACTGGATGCCCCGCCTGCGCGGGGCATGACAGCGGAGTGTGGACCACTCAGCGCCGCTCCCGAAAGAACTCCTTGAGCAGCCGCGCCGCCTCGCTCTCGCCAACGCCGGAATAGACGTCCGGCGCGTGATGGCAGGTCGGGGAGGCAAAGAACCGCACGCCTGATTCCACCGCGCCGCCCTTGGGGTCGGCGGCGCCGTAATAGAGCCGCCTGACCCTTGCAAACGAGATCGCGCCCGCACACATGGTGCAGGGCTCCAGCGTCACGTAGAGGTCGCAGTCGACGAGGCGCTCGCTGCCGATCTTCGCTGCGGCCTCGCGCAGTGCGATGATCTCGGCGTGGGCGGTCGGATCATGGTCGGTCAGCGTCCGGTTCGCCGCGCTGGCGATCACCTCGTAATTGCGGACCACCACGCATCCGATCGGAACTTCGCCCGCCTTTCCGGCGTTTTCCGCCGTTTTGAGCGCCAAATCCATGAAAGAGGGGGCTTTCAAGCCTCGTATCATCGCCAGAAACCTGCTAGTAGCTCCGCCTTCAGCAAGAGTGGATACCGATTTTGCCTGAGCATGCGGCTCGGAACGAGCGCGCGCAATGCTCATCGCGCTACCCCCAAGTGAGATCATTCATGCCGCGCGACAGCGACAAAGACAACGATTCCCGCGGCCGGCGAGGCCCGCCCAAAGGCGGCCGCAGCGGCAAGGCGCGCGGCCCCGAGAAGAAGTTCGCCAAGCGCGGTTTCGAGGGCAAGAGCGAGGGAGGGGCGACAGCCGCCCGCCCCGTGGCGATCGCGACAGCCGCCCATTCCGCCGCCGCGAGGAGGGCGATGCCCCGCGCCGCGATTCGTCCGACCGTCCGCGCTTCAAGCGCGACGATCGCAGCAGCGAAGGCCGCGGCGAGCGCAGCTTCAAGCCGCGTGGCGACCGGCCATTCTCCGATCGTGGATCACGCGATGGCGACAAGCGCTCCTTCAAGCCGCGCGGTGACCGCCCGTCCCAAGGCCGTGACGATCGTCCGCCGCGCAGCCGCGATCGCGGCGAGTCCCGTCCCGCCGGCCGGTTCGGCGACAAGAAGTTCGGCGACAAGCGGCCGTATTCGCCGCGCGGCGACCGTCCGGAGCGTCCGTTCGACGGCGAGCGGAAGTTTTCGCGGGGCGGTCCGGATCGCGACCGTGGCGATCGCGGCGAGTCAAAGCCCTGGCAGAAGCGCGACGACCGCCCGCGCGGCGATCGGCCGCCGCGCAAGGATTTTGGCAAGGGTCCGCGCAAGGATTTCGGCGGCCGTGACCGCAGCGGAGACAAGCCCTGGCAGAAGCGCGACGAAAGTCGCGACGGCGGCCGCGGCGAGGATCGTCCGCGGTTCTCGCGTTCACGCGACGATCGCGCATCGGGCGATCGCCCGTTCCGCGAGCGGCCCAAATTCGACCGTCCGCGCGAGGATCGTCCAAAGTTCGACCGGCCCCGTCGTGACGGCGATGGCGACCGCGGCGGGCGTGGCGGCGACCGGCCGAAATTCAATCGTCCGCGCGAGCGGTCTGAGGGCCGTTCCGATTGGCACGAGCATCCGCGCAGCGAAGGCCGTTTCGGCGATCGCCCGCGCCGCGAGAACGAGGATGACAGCAGGATCTTCGAGAGACGTCCCGCCTTCGGCGGCCGCGGTGCCTATCGCGAGCGCGATCGTGACGTCGACCGGCGGCCGCGCCGGGACGAAGAGTCGAAGCCGAAGAAGGCCGGCGAGCGCATCGCCAAGGTGCTGGCACGTGCGGGCCTCGCCTCGCGCCGGGACGCCGAGGAGATGGTCACGCAGGGCCGCGTCACCGTCAATGGCCGCGTCATCAACTCGCCCGCGCTGGACATCACCAAGAACGACGTCGTCATGGTCGACGGCAAGCCGTTGCCGGAGCGCGAGCGCACGCGGCTGTTCCTCTATCACAAGCCGCGCGGGCTGATGACCACGCATGACGATCCCGAGGGGCGTCCCACCGTGTTCGACAATCTGCCGGAAGGTCTGCCGCGGCTGATCAGCGTCGGCCGGCTCGATTTCAATACCGAGGGCCTCTTGCTGCTCACCAACGACGGCGGGCTGGCGCGCACGCTGGAGCTGCCCGATACCGGCTGGCTGCGCCGCTACCGCGTCCGCGCCCACGGCGACGTCACCCAGGCGCAGCTCGACGAGCTCAAGAACGGCGTCGAGATCGAGGGCGTCAAATACGGTCCGATCGAGGCGACGCTGGAGCGCGACCAGGGCGCCAATGTCTGGCTGGTGTTCGCGATCCGCGAGGGCAAGAACCGCGAGGTGCGCAACGTCTGCGCCCATCTCGGCCTCGAGGTGAACCGGCTGATCCGCGTCTCCTACGGCCCGTTCCAGCTCGGCGAGGTCCCGGAAGGCCAGGTCGAGGAGATCAAGTCGCGGGTGCTGCGCGAGCAGCTCGGCGACAAGGTGATCGAGAAGTCGGGGGCGCAGTTCGACGTGCCCGCGAAGCCGGCCGCGCGCGAGGACGATGCGCCGCGCGAGACGAAGCCCGCCAGCAAGCGCGCCGTGATCAACGACCGCAAGGGCCGCCGCGTGCTGGTGCAGCGCACCGGCAGCGAGGAGGCGCGCGAGCGCAACGAGGAACAGGCCAGCGGTTACGGCCCGCCGCGCCGTCCCAAGCGCGGCTATCACGGCAAGCGCGACCTGACGCCGCGGGATGGCGAGTAAGCTTCAATGCTTGGAGCGACGCCGACACCGCGCAACAGGTCGTCACGGCCGGGCTTGACCCGGCCATCCACGTCTTGCTTGCGTCGACTACTGAAGAACGTGGATGCCCGGGACAAGCCCGGGCATGACGGAGTCGTGTAATGCGCGTCGTCGGCGGTCGCTTGAAGGGGCGCAATCTGGCCTCGCCGTCCTCGCGCGACATCCGCCCGACGGCGGACCGCTTGCGCGAGTCCGTGTTCAACATCCTCGTGCACGCCTATGACGATCCGATTGCCGATGCGCGCGTGCTCGATCTGTTCGCCGGCACCGGGGCGCTCGGCATCGAAGCGGTCTCGCGCGGGGCGAAGTTCACGTTGTTCGTCGACAATGGCGCGGAAGCGCGGGCGCTGTTGCGCAGCAATGTCGAGACGCTGGGCCTGGGTGGCGTCACCAAGGTCTATCGCCGCGACGCGACCGATCTCGGACCTGCGCATCCCGTCGAGCCGTTCTCGCTGGTGTTCCTCGATCCGCCCTATGGCAAGGGTTTTGCGGAGAAGGCACTGGCGTCCTTGCGCGACGGCGGCTGGCTGACGCCGGGCGCGCTGCTGGTGGTGGAGGAGGCCAAGGCCGCGCAGTTCGCGACACCGGCGGGCTACGAAGAGCTAGAGCGGCGGGCGTATGACGACACGGAGTTCGTGTTTTTGCGGAAGCCGTAGGATGGGTAGAGCGTAGCGAAACCCATCGTCTCACCGCGTGGGTGGAATTGATGGGTTTCGCTTCGCTCTACCCATCCTACACGACCGGAACTATCGCCGCCCGAACAGCTTCTCGACGTCGCTCAGCTTCAGCTCGACATAGGTCGGCCGGCCGTGATTGCACTGGCCGGAGTTCGGCGTCGCCTCCATCTCCCGGAGCAGGGCATTCATCTCTTCCGGCCGCAGCCTTCGGCCGGCGCGCACCGAGCCGTGGCAGGCCATGGTCGCCGCGACGTGCATCAGGCGGCGTTCGAGCGGAAGCGCCTCGTCCCATTCGGCCATGTGCTCGGAGAGATCGCGCAACAGGCCGCCGGCATTGGTCTTGCCGAGCAGCGACGGCGTCTCGCGCACGGCGACCGCGCCGGGGCCGAAGGACTCGATGGCGAGGCCGAACGAGGCGAGCTCCTCGCTGCGCTCCAGCAGGCGCTCGACCGTGGCCTCGTCCATCTCGACGATCTCGGGGATCAAGAGGATCTGCCGCTGCACGCCGTTCGTCGCCAGCGACGCCTTCAGCCGCTCATAGACGATGCGCTCATGCGCGGCATGCTGGTCGACGATGATCAACCCGTCGCGGGTTTGCGAGACGATATAGGTTTCGTGGATCTGCGTGCGCGCCGCGCCGAGCGGGCGGTCGACGAGGTCCGCCACCGGCTGCGTCTCGAACCGCACATCCGCGCTGGGAGCACCGACATCGAACGCGGCCTGCGCGCGCTCCGCAAGAACGGATGCCGCGGCGCCCTCGAATGACGGCATCGGCGCGACAGGCGCGGCGGGCGAGGCGCGCCAGTCCCAGCTCGCTGGACGCGGCGTGAAAGCGGGCCGGAACGCGGACAGCGCGCTCTCGCCGCTGTTGGCGGCGGTGCGCCGGCCCTCGCGTGCCAGCGCTTCCTTCAATCCGTGCACGATCAGCGCGCGGACGAGGCCGGCATTGCGGAACCGCACCTCGGTCTTGGCCGGATGCACGTTCGCGTCGACCTCGCGCGGATCGAGCGTGACGAACAGCGCCAGCACCGGATGGCGGTCACGCGGCAGATAGTCGGAATAGGCCGCGCGCACCGCGCCGAGAATCAGCTTGTCCCGCACCGGACGGCCGTTGACGAAGAGATATTGCCCGAGTGCGTTGGCCTTGGTCAGCGCCGGCGCCGCCGCATAGCCGGCGACGACGATGCCCTCGCGCTCGGCATGAACCTCGATGGCGTGGCTGCGAAACTCCGCGCCCAGGATGTCGCCGAGCCGGGTCAGCCGTCCGGCCGCGCCGGGCAGCGCGGCTGCCCAGGTCACCGGCGCGCGCTCCTCGCCGGCAAGCGTGAAGGCAATGTCGGGCCGCGTCATGGCGAGCCGCCGCACCACCTCGCGGATCGCCTCGGCTTCGGTGCGGTCGGTCTTGAGGAATTTCAGCCGCGCCGGCGTCGCATAGAAGAGGTCGCCGACCTCGACGCGCGTGCCGTGCGCCAGCGCGGCCGGCATGATCTCGGATTTCTCGCCGCCTTCGACCGTCAGTGCCCAGGCATGCGGCTCGCTGGCGTGGCGCGTGGTGATGGAGAGCCGCGCGACGGAGCCGATCGAGGGCAGCGCCTCGCCGCGGAAGCCAAGGGTCCGAATCTGGAGCAGGTCCTCGTCGTCGAGCTTGGAGGTGGCATGGCGCTCGACCGCGAGCGCGAGGTCTTTCGCGGACATGCCGCTGCCGTCATCGGTGATGCCGATCCGCCGCCGCCCGCCGCCATCGGTGAAGACGTCGATCCGGCTCGCACCGGCATCGATCGCGTTCTCGACCAGTTCCTTGACCACGCTCGCGGGGCGCTCGACCACCTCGCCGGCGGCGATGCGGTTGACGACTTGCTCTGGAAGTTGGCGGACGGGCATGAGCTTCACTCGGCGAATATCCCAATCTAACGCCCCCTCGCAACAAATGCATGGGGAAGGTTGCGCTTCCCACATACCAGATGTGGGAATCTCCAGCATTCACCGGTCGTTGACGAATGCGGCGCGCGCTCGCGCATTGCCGCATGTGAGGAGTACAATTCCGCGAAACCGCCGCGAAATCCCTAAACCATCAACACACGATACGGCTTGGATGAGCACCGCGCCGTTCGCACGCTTGACGCGATGTCACGGTCCGATCCAGGCGAACGGCGCTGGGAACCATTGGACTGTCATCGCGGAAAATCCAGGAGAAATGGATGAAGTTGGTCAAGACCTCGATGATCGCATGCGCTCTGTCGGCTTTCATTGCGACGCCCGTTCTCGCGCAAAGCGCGCCCCCACCGCCAAGCCGGGCGGCACCGTGCAAAGCAAACCCATGCAGGGCAGCACGATGGGCAGCGGCGACGAGGAGATGAATGCGCAGCCGGGCGCAGCGGGCGAGAAGACCGGCATGAAGCCGACCAAAAGCACCCGAGGCACGGCCGGCACCACGGGCAGCGCTACGCACAAGGGGACGGCCGACGATGCCGCGACCGGCGCAGCCCCGTCCAAGCGTTACTGACGCAGATGGCTTGAGGTTGAAGCGATCACCACGGCGGATCGTTCACCTCTTCCGATTGCGCATGCGGGAGAGGATGGCGCGGAGCGACGGGTGAGGGCTTTTTTCCGCTTGGGGATTGTCCCGTTGCGGAGACACCCTCTCCCCAACCCTCCCCGCAAGCGGGGGAGGGGGCGCACCTGCGTTGCAGCAGCCAAGCCAGTCTCTTCGCGCTTTAGTCGTCGAAGCTTCGGCCGCGTCCGGCCTTGATATCGCTGCGGCGCTTCTTGCCCTCGAGACGGCGCTGCTTTGAGCCGAAGGTCGGTTTTGTCGCGCGCCGCGGCTTTGGCCGCACCATGGCCTCGCTCAGGATTTCGACCAGCCGGTCGATGGCATCCTGACGGTTGCGCTCCTGGGTGCGGAAGCGCTGCGCGTGGATCACGATGACGCCGTCCTTGGTCATGCGCTGGCCGGCGATGCGGGCAAGGCGTAGCGCCGCATCCTCCGGCAAGGTCAGCTTGCGCGTGTCGAAACGCAGCTGGGCCGAGGTCGCGACCTTGTTGACGTTCTGTCCGCCCGGGCCGGAGGCGCGGACAAAGCCGATCTCGATGTCGTCCTCGTCGATGACGAGATCGCGGGATATCCGCAGCATGATGGCACCAGGAAAAGAATCGGGTGCGCACAATAGCGGTTTTAGATGGGGTTCGTCATTCCGGGGGCGCCCAGAGGGCGAACTATGGTGCGCCTTTGCGCACCAGAGATCTCGAGATCTCAGGTGCGCGATTGCGCACCCTCGTTCGATGCTTCGCATCGCCCCGGAATGACAGCTGTTTAGTTCGACTTCGTCGCCGGTGCCGCCGCCGGTTGCGCCGCGGCCTGCGGGGCACGGCCGACGACGACGGTCAGGAGGCCCTGGCCCCAGAGCCGCCTGGCGGCCGCCTTGGCGTCGTCCAGCGTCACGGCATCGACGATGGCGTTGCGCTTCTCGATATAGTCGATCGGCAGCTTGTCCTGCTGGTACTGCAGCAGCGCTTGCGCCAGCTTGGAGGAGGTGTCGAGCGCCAGCATCTGCGAGCCCTTGAGGTAGGACTTGGCCTCATCGAGCTCCTTCTGCGTCGGGCCTTCCTCGGCGATCCGGCGCACTTCCTTCTCGATGGCATCGATGGTGTCGCCGGCGCGGTCGGCGCGCGTACCGGTATTGCCGATGAAGATCGCCGAATGCTCCATCCAGAGCAGCGATTCGAACACCGAATAGGCGAGGCCTCGCTTCTCGCGGACCTCGCGATAGAGGCGCGAGGACAATCCGCCGCCGCCGAGAATGTGGTTGACGACATAGGCCGCCATGAAGTTGGGATCGCTGCGCTTCACCCCGGGCCCGCCGAAGGTGATCACGGTCTGCGGCACGTCGAGGGTGACGAAGGCGCGTTGCGGCGGCTTTGAGGCCTCGACGTCGGGGACCGGCGTGAGGTTGGCCTTGGCGGGCAGGGCGCCGAAGGTGTGGTCGAGCAGCTTGCCGAGGGCCACCGGATCGACGTCGCCGACGACTGCGATCTTCAGCCCATCCCTGGCCAGCACACGGCCGACATAATCCTTCATGTCGGCGATCGTGATGGTCGGCACGCTGTCGAGGTTGCCGTTGGTCTGCCGGCCGTAGGGATGATCGCCGAAGGCGACTTCCAGGAATTTGCGGCTCGCCAGCGAGGTCGGGTTGGTGGTCTCGCGGCGCAGGCCCGAGATGACCTGGGAGCGGATACGTTCGACGTCGGCGGGATTGAAATGCGGCGAGGTCAGCGCGCCCCGCAAGAGATCGAAGGCCTCGTCCTTGTTGTCGCGCAGCATGCGCAGGCTGCCGCGGAAGGTGTCGCGGGTGGCGCTGAAGGACAGCTCGATGGCGCGGCGGTCGAGCCGCTCGTGGAAGGTCTTGGAATCGAGATCGGCGGAGCCTTCGTCGAGCAGGTCGCCGACCAGATTGGCGACACCAGGCTTGTCCTTGGGATCCTGGGCCGAGCCGCCGGCAAAGGAATATTCCATGGCGATCAGCGGCACGGTCGCGTCCTGCACGAACCAGGCCTCGATGCCGCCGGGCGAGACCAGGCGCTGGATCTTTGCGGCGGCGTGCGACGGCGACACCGCCGCCAGTGCGAGTGCGGCCCCGGCGACGAACGAGAATGCAACGCGTCGAAGGAAGGGATAGGTCACGAACGCTTCTCCTCGCGCTTTGCAGCACTGGTGTCCTTGATCAGATAGCCCGTCACCGAGCGCTTCTTATCGAGCCATTTCTGCGCGACGGCGCGGACCTGCTCGGCGGTGACCGCGCGGATGCGATCGGGCCAGCTCCTGATATCCTCGATCGACAGGCCGGTGGTCAGCGCGCCGCCATACCAGCGTGCCAGCACCGCCTGGTTGTCCTGGGCGTAGATCGCTTCCGCGATGAGCTGGGTTTTCACGCGCTCCAGATCCTCGGCGCGGATCGGGTTCTGCGCCACGTTGGCGATGACGCCGTCGACCGCCTGCTCGATCTCTGCGAAGCTGACGCCGGCTTTCGGCGCGGCCGAGATCGCGAACTGGGTCGGGTCGAGCGAGATGCTCGAATAGCTGGCGTTGGCGGAGACCGCGAGCGGCTTGTCGACGACGAGGGCGCGGTAGAGATAGGAATTGCTGCCGCTGCCCATCAGCTGCGCCAGCACGTCGAGGGCCGCGCTCTCGCCGGCCGCGGCCGTGGTCGCCGACGGGACGAGGTAATAGCGCCGCATGTTCGGCTGCTCGACGCGGGGATCGGCCAGCGTCACGGTGCGCGGGGCGGCGGGCTCAGGCTCCTGGGGACGTACCCGCCGTGCCGGGATGGCAGGCTGCGCCGGGATCGAGCCGAAATTGCGCTCGACGAGCGGGCGGATCTCGGCGGCGTCGACGTCGCCGGCGATCACCAGGATCGCGTTGTTCGGCGCATAGAAGCGGCGATAGAAGGCGAGCGCGTCCTCGCGATCGAGCTTCTCGATCTCCTGATGCCAGCCGATTACCGGCCGGCCGTAGGGATGATTGAGGTAGAGCGCAGCCATGATCTGCTCGTTCAACCGCGCGTCGGGATTGTTGGCGACGCGCATGTTGTATTCTTCGAGCACGACGTCGCGCTCGGGCAGCACGTTCTCGTCCTTGAGGATCAGGCCGGTCATGCGGTCGGCCTCGAACTCCATCATGGTCGGCAGCTGCTCTTTCGGCACACGCTGGTAGTAATTGGTGTAGTCGACCGAGGTCGAGGCGTTCTCGTTGCCGCCGACGCGGAGCACGGTCTGGGAGAATTCGCCGGCGGGATGCTTCGAGGTGCCCTTGAACATCAGGTGCTCGAGGAAATGCGCGAGCCCGGATTTTCCCGGCGTCTCGTCGGCCGAGCCGACCTTGTACCAGATCATCTCCGTGACCACGGGCGTGCGGTGATCCGGGATCACCACGACCTGCATGCCGTTGCTGAGCGTGAAGCTGGCGGGCGGGGCCGATGTGACCGTGGTCTGGGCGAGGGCCGCACCTGATGTCAGGACACTGGTCGAGAGCAGCGCGGCAAGGAGGCAGGCAGCCGATCGGGAAGAGGGCATCATGATCCTTTTGGAACGCCGAGGTCCGGATCTCCGGCTCGGAGGCGCCGCATGCTACACCGTGCGGCTGAGACTTCGCGTCACGAAGCAGAGAACGCCATCAACGCGTGAGCAAGTCAGGCCGAAGCCATGCAGGGGCCGGCAGCCAGCTCCGCGATCCGAAATGCTCGGGGCCGGGCAGGAGTGCTATTGCACCTTCTCCTTGCCGGACAGGACGTCGAAATAGGTTCGCTTCGAGTTGTCCGGCCCGGAGCCGTAGGCGTAGTTCGGCGAGGGCGTCTGGTATCCCGGCGGCGGCTCCACCAGCGATTGGCGCGGCGGCTCCGACGTAAACTGCTTCGACTCGGGCTCGTTGCCTTTGAACAATTTGAACAGTCCGCCGGTGTATCCGAGCTGGGCGGGGCTGAGAGTCGGATTGGTGGTGTTGGTGCCCGGCTGAAGCGGATCATTGCTGGTCTTGTCGGCTGCCGCCGTCTTGTGGGCGTTCATCTCGGCGGGCGAGAGCGGCCGGGCATTCTTCAAATACTCTGCTGCCTTGTCGCCGCCCCCTTCTTTCGCGCCGCGATGGCGTCCTTGCGGCGCTTCTCGTCGGGGTCCTTCGGCCAGTTTGGCGCAACCGCGGCCTCCGCGGTGGCCGGCGGCGGCAGGTCGAGCTTGGGCGGCACGACCAGCGGCGAACGCTCACGGTATTCGATGCCGGGCTTCTCCATGCTCTTGGCGCCGAGGCCGGACATCAGGTTGTCGATCAGCTTCTCTTCGAAGGTCATGTCGTCGTCGTCTTCGTCGTCACCCGCGCGGGCGGCGCCGGTCGACATGACGAGGCCAATGCCGAGCGCGACAGCGGACAATTTCAAAGCCCGCCAGAACCCCCATTGGGAGTCTCGAACCATTGAACCGCTGGTCTTCGAGCTGCGCATTACGATACCTGTTCCATATTGTGGCAGATCGCCGCTCAAACGCGGCCAGTCCCTCGCAAAACGGGTTCCGCCTGCCGGTCCGTATCGGCCGGGATCAGGGCGCTTTTGCGGCGGGTACCCCCAGGAAGGAATCATACAATAGCGCCGCCACCCCAGCAACGATCGCCACGTCGGCGAGGTTAAACACGTACCAATTATAGGTATTTCCACCGATCTCGATGTGGAACAGCGCGAAATCGACCACCGCGCCATGGATCAGGCGGTCGATGCCGTTGCCGAGGGCGCCGCCGATGATCAGGCCCAGCGCAACCGTGGCAAGCCTGGTGTGCGAGCGGGCCATCCAGATCGCCAGCGCGACCACGGCGAGGGCCTTGACCGCCATCAGCGCGAGCTGCGCCGCCTGGCTGTCGTGCTGGAGCCAGCCGAAGCTGATGCCGATATTCCAGGCCAGCACCAGGTCGAAGAACGGCGTCACCTTGACGACGCCGCGCCGGGCGAGGTCGAACCCGTTCAGCAGCCAGAGCTTCGAGGCCTGGTCGGCCACGAGCGTGACAATTGCCGCGAGGATGCCGGCGCCAAGCGGGGTCATGGGGGGAATCAGACCGCCACTCCCAACGCCTTCCATTCGCGCAGCGCCTTGGCGTCGCGCGGGGTGACGTCGGGGTACTCAGGATCGTCGCCGACAAACTGCGAGATCTTCCAGGACCGGGCGCATTTGGTGCCGACCGCCTTCTCCACCACGACCGCGACACCGGGCACCGCTTCGAGACGGAACGCAGCAGCCGGCGCCTCGCCCTCACGCACCTCGTAATTCGAGGTGATGCAGACTTCAGCCAGATCGATGTCGAACAACGTCGCCAGCATCCCGCGGTCGGAGACATAGATCACCGGCGAGGCCTCCAGCGACGAGCCGATGTTCTTGGCGGCGCGTTCGAGCTCGAGCGCGCCGGTGACGACGCGGCGGACGTCGCGGATCGTCTCCCATTTCGCGGCGAGACTGTCGTCGCGCAAGCCGTCGAGATCGGTCGGGAACAGCGTCAGATGCACCGACGGCTCGGCGCCGGGGCGGTACATGCGCCAGGCTTCCTCGGCGGTGAAGCTGAGGATCGGCGCCAGCCATTTCAGCACCGAGGTGCACAACAGTTCGATCGTCGTCAGCGCCGCCTTGCGTGTCAGGGAGGACGGCGGATCGCAATACAGCGTGTCCTTGCGGATATCGAAATAGAACGCCGAGAGCTCGCTGTTGAGGAAGGCCGAGAGGGTCGCGACCACGGTTTTGTAGTCGAACTCCCGATAGGCCTTGTCGATGGCGGCGGCGCGCACCGCCAGTTCGTGCAGCATCAGCCGCTCGAGCTCGGGCATCTCGGCGGGCGCGACCGCCTCGGCCGGCTTGTAATGATGCAGCGTGCCGAGCATCCAGCGCACGGTGTTGCGCAGCTTGCGATAGGTCTCGACCGTGTTCTTCAGGATCTCGGGACCGATGCGCTGGTCGTCGGTGTAGTCGCAGGACGCGACCCACAGCCGAAGGATGTCGGCGCCGGATTCCTTGATGACCGCCTGCGGCTCGATGGTGTTGCCGAGCGACTTCGACATCTTGCGGCCGTCCTCGGCCTGGGTGAAGCCGTGGGTCAGCACGATGTCGTAAGGCGCGCGGCCGCGCGTGCCGCAGCTCTCCAGCAGCGAGGAGTGGAACCAGCCGCGATGCTGGTCCGAGCCTTCCAGATACATCACCGTGTCGGTGCCGCCGTCGACCTTGCGCTTGATGCCGGCGAGCCCGGGAAACTGCTCGGGGTCCTCGAGCACGAAAGCGTGGGTCGAGCCGGAATCGAACCAGACGTCGAGAATGTCGTCGACCTTCTGCCAATCCTCGCGCGCGCGCGCGCCGAGGAAGCGCTCGCGCGCGCCCGTCGCGTACCAGGCGTCGGCGCCTTCTTGCTCGAACGCTTCGCCGATGCGGGTGTTGACCGCCTCGTCCTGCAGGATCTCGGCGGAGCCGTCGCCCTTCTCGCGCACGAATACGGCGATCGGCACGCCCCAGGCGCGCTGGCGCGAGATCACCCAGTCGGGCCGCGCCTCGATCATGCCGTTGATGCGGTTCTCGCCCGACGGCGGTACCCATTGCGTCACCGAGATCGCGTGCAGCGCGCGGGCGCGCAGCGTGTCGCCGCTCTTCGCCTTGCCGCCCTGAGCCACGTCCTTGTCCATCGCGATGAACCATTGCGGCGTGTTGCGGAAGATCACTGGCTTCTTGGAGCGCCAGGAGTGCGGATATTGATGCTTCAGCCGGCCGCGCGCGAGCAGCATGCCTTTCTCGACCAGCGCCTTGATCACCGCCTCGTTGGCATCGCCCTTCTCGCCCTTGTCGGTGATGACGCGCTTGCCGGTAAAGCCCGGCGCATGGTCGGTGTAGGCGCCGTTCTCATCGACGGTGTAGGGGATCGCGGTGTTGATGCCGCGCGCATCGAGATCGCGTGCCTGCGCCATCCAGACATCGAAGTCTTCGCGGCCATGGCCGGGCGCGGTGTGCACGAAGCCGGTGCCGGTGTCGTCGGTGACGTGATCGCCGGGCAATAGCGGCACGATGAAGTCGTAGCCGCCGGAAAGGCCCTCAGCGGATGGGCGCATTCGATCGCGTCCATGGTGTCGCCGGGGACGTCGCGGAGCTTCTCGTAGGCGGTCACGCGCGCCTGCTTGAAGACCTCTTCAGCGAGTGCGTCGGCGAGGATCAGGAGATCGCCGGCCCTGGTCCAATTGTCGGCGGGCGCATCCGTCACCTTGTAAAGGCCGTAGGCGATCTTCGGAGAGAACGAGATGGCGCGGTTGCCGGGGAGCGTCCAGGGCGTGGTGGTCCAGATCACGACGCTTGCGGAGGCGAGCGCACCGTGCGCGGGCGAGGTGACCGGGAATTTCACCCACACCGTATCCGAGGTGTGGTCCTCGTACTCGACCTCGGCCTCGGCCAGCGCGGTCTTCTCGACCACGCTCCACATCACCGGCTTGGAGCCGCGATAGAGCGTTCCGTTGGCGGCGAACTTCATCAGCTCGCGCGCGATCTGGGCTTCGGCCGGGAAGCTCATGGTGGCGTAGGGATGGTCCCAGTCGCCGATCACGCCGAGGCGCTTGAACTCCTCGCGTTGCACGCCGAGCCAATGCGTGGCGTAGGCGCGGCACTCGCGGCGGAAGTCGATCATGGCGGCGCTGTCGCGGAAATCGGGCTTCTGCTTGCCCTTCTTGCGATAGTGCTCCTCCTCGACCTTCCACTCGATCGGCAGGCCGTGGCAGTCCCAGCCGGGGACGTAGTTGGAATCGAAGCCGAGCATCTGCTGGCTCTTTGTGACGAGATCCTTGAGGATCTTGTTCAGCGCCGTGCCGATATGGATGTTGCCGTTGGCATAGGGCGGGCCGTCATGCAGCACGAACTTGGCGCGGCCACGGGCAGCCTCACGCAGCTTCTCGTAGAGACCGATCTCGTACCAGCGCTTGAGGATCTCCGGCTCGCGCTGCGGCAGGCCGGCGCGCATCGGGAATTCGGTCTGCGGCAGGAACAGGGTCTTCGAATAGTCTTTGGCTTCGGATTTTTGGGACTTTTGCGGCTTTTCGGACATGAGGCTGACTGGCTCGGAATGGCGCGGGAACGGATGGCGATGCGGAATCGCGGGGGTGAAACGGCCAAATCCCGGTCTTGCGCCGAGCCCTTAAGCTCAGGCGGAAGCCGGGCCGCTAATCCCTATGATGCGCCGCGCAAACATGGGCTCTCCATAGCAGGGGGCCAAGAGAAGCGCAAAAGGGAAGCGCAAAGGTTCGGGAAGGCCGGATTCGGGGCTCAATCGACGGCGCCGAGCCGCGGAAATGCGTCCGGGGCGGCGGCCAGGATGGCGCGGGCGCGGGCGGAATCGTCGTCCATCTGCCGGATCAGGGCCTCGATGCCCTCGAACTTCAGCTCCTCGCGGATGAAGCCGATAAAGGCGCAATCCAGCGACTGACCGTAGAGATCGCCCTTGAAGTCGAACAGGAAGATTTCCAGCAGCGGGGCGCCATTGTCGAAGGTCGGGCGGCGCCCGAAGCTTGCCACTCCGTCCAGCCGCTCCGTGCCGCGGCCGACCCGGACCGCATAGATGCCGTGCTTCAGGCCACAATTGGCATCGAGGCGGATGTTGGCGGTGGGATAGCCGAGATCGCGGCCGCGCTTCTCGCCGTGGATCACCTCGCCGGTGATGAACCAGGGCGCACCCAGCATGGTGGTGGCCTCGTCGAGCTGGCCTTCGGCGAGGGCGATGCGGATCGCGCTGGAGGAGACCGGCCGCTCGTCGATATCGACATGCGGCTGCACGTCGACCTCGATGCCGAGCCGGGGCGCCTCGTTGACCAGCAGGCTCGGCGAGCCGACCCGACCCTTGCCGAAATGGAAGTCGTAACCCACCGCGATCCCGCTGACGCCGAGCCGTCCGATCAGGTCTTGGTGAATGAAATCTTGCGCGCTGGTTCCGGCGCGGGCCTTGTCGAAGGTCATGACCACGGCGCCGGCAAGCCCGGTGCCGGCCAGAAGCCGCAGCTTGGCCTGTTCGTCCGTCAGGCGGAATTGCGGGGTGTTGGGGCTGAAGAATCGCCGCGGATGCGGCTCGAAGGTGAGCGCCAGCGCGGGGCGGCCATGGGTCCGGCCCATTTCCAGGGCGGCGGCGATCACGGCGCGGTGACCGAGATGAACCCCGTCGAAATTGCCCATGGCGACCACGGCGCCCCTTGGAATCGCGGAAACGGGCGTGGTGTCGCGGATAACGTCAAAATGCGGGGCCATCAGGGAAATTCTCGAACCGGCGGGACCGGCCGGGACCGTGGCGCGACCGGCCCGATGAAGTCAAGCGGAAGGGGGAGCGCCGAATCCCACGCAATTTCAGTTCTTTCGGGGTGCCCCCAATTAACGCGCTGTTTAACGCCTTGGTGCTAGTCCTTGCATCTGGAACAGGCGGGCCCCGGCCCGGCAGGTTCGATCTTAAATATTCCTGGGTATGCGTTGGGGGAGTCGAGATGGCGGTTGATTTGTCGATGCCGGTTCTGGTGGTGGATGACTACAGCACCATGATCCGCATCATCAGGAATCTGCTGAAGCAGCTTGGCTTCGAGAATATCGATGATGCCAGCGACGGCTCGGCAGCGCTGAACAAGATGCGCGGCAAGAAGTATGGGCTCGTGATCTCCGACTGGAACATGGAGCCGATGACGGGGTACGACCTTTTGCGCGAAGTGCGCGCGGATCCGAACCTCGCCACCACGCCCTTCATCATGATCACGGCGGAATCCAAGACCGAGAACGTGATCGCGGCCAAGAAGGCCGGCGTGAACAATTACATCGTCAAGCCGTTCAACGCGGCGACACTGAAGACCAAGATCGAGGCGGTGTTCCCGGACATGGCCAGCGCGTAAAGCGCGATCGAAGCATCAGGTGAATTCGAAAGGCCCGGGCTCGTCCCGGGCCTTTTTGCTTTTGGTTCGTCATTTCGGGGCGGTGCGCCAGCACCGAACCCGGAATCTCGAGATTCCGCGGTTCGCGCTTCGTGCGCCCCGGAATGACGGAAGTTTAGGCCGTCACCACTTCAATTCGCGCATCAGCGCCTTGGGCGGGTGGCCGAACAATTCCAGTACCGATGCCGGGTCGAGCTGGTCGAGGCCCTCGAACTCCTCGGCATGGATGCCGCGGGTCACGAACAGGCAGTCGATGCCGAATTCGCGCGCGCCGGTTAAGTCGGTGCGGACGGAATCGCCAATCGCCAGCACCTTCTTCCGGTCGATCTGGTGGCCCTGGCGTTCCCCGGCGAGCGCCATGGCGCGCTCGTAGATCGGCCGGTGCGGCTTGCCGTAGAAGATCACCTCGCCGCCGAGCTCGCGATAGAGCTCCGCGATGGCGCCGGCGCAGTAGATCAGCCGGTCGCCGCGCTCCACGACGATGTCGGGGTTGGCGCAGACCAGCGTCAGCTTGCGCTCGCGCGCCTTCAGCATCATGCCGCGATAGTCTTCTGCCGTCTCGGTCTCGTCGTCATAGAGGCCGGTGCAGACGATGTAGTCGGCTTCCTCCAGCGGCGCGGTCTTCGCATCGAGGCCGCGATAGATCGAGTTGTCGCGCTCGGGCCCGAGCCAGAACATCTTGCGGCCGGGATGCTCGGCGACATAGAGCCGGGTCAGGTCGCCCGACGAGACGATCGCGTCGTAGGTCTCGTCGGGGACGCCGAGCTTGCGCAATTGCCGCTGCACGGAATCCGCCGGCCGCGGCGCGTTGGTGATCAGGATCACCGTACCGCCGTGGCTGCGATAGGTGTGCAACGCCTCGCAAGCTTCGGGAAAGGATTCGAGGCCGTTATGGACGACGCCCCAGATGTCGCTGAGAACGACGTCCACACCGCCCACGAGCTCGCGCAGGCTTTCGGCGAAATGCAGCGTGGTCATGATAGGTGCGGCCGATCAGATGCGGCGCGCCAGCGCCGCATTGCCGGTGATGCGTTGTGCCGGAGCAGCGGCCGCGCCAGATGTCGCGCCTTGGCTGGGGGAAGCGGAGCCATTGGTTCCTTGCGTGTCCTGCGCCTGGTTCGGCGCGGCCCCGCCGGTAGCAGATGCCCCTTCCGGCCGCAATGGTCGGGGCGGCGCGAACAGGAAGCCCTGGCCGAACCGCACGTCATAGTCGAGCAGGTCCACGACCGCGCGCTCGCCCTCGATCCTTTCGGCGATCAGGTCGATGCCGAAGCGGCCGAGCAGGTCGGAGAGGTCGGAGGGATGGATGTCCGAGGTCGACGCCCGCCTGGGGTCGAGCAGCAGCGCGGCCGGCACCTTGATGAAGCGCACCCCGCGGTCGGCCAGCTCGCGCGGCTCGATGCGCAGGTCCGTGACGTGGTCCATCGAAAAGCGGAAGCCGCGCTGGGCGAGTGCGGCGAGATTCTCGGTCTCGGTCGGGCCGAGATTGCGGAAGGTCGATTGCTTGAACTCCAGCACCAGCGAGGGCGCCAGCGCCCGGTTGGCTTCGAGGAAGTCGAGGCATTGTGCGAAGGTGGTGGAATTGCCGAGCGTGGACGCCGCGACGTTGCAGAACACGCCGACGTCCTTGTTGCGCACCATCAGGCGCCGCAGCACCTGCACACAGCGCAGCATCACCATGTTGTCGATGCGCCCGATGAGCCCGGAAGCCTCCGCGATGCTGATGAACTCCTCCGCTGCGACCAGCTGGTCGCGTTCGTCGCGCAGGCGCGTCACCGCCTCGTAGAACCGCACCTTGCGCTGCGGCAGCGTCACCATCGGCTGGAGGAAGATATCGATGCGGTTCTCGTCGATGGCATTACGCAGCGTCGCCAGCAATTGAGTCTGGTTGCGCCCGGTGGCCGTCTGAATCGGGCTGGAGACCGGGGGCTGGACCGCCGGCGCTGGCCGCGGCTGCGCCGATGCCGACGGAGGCGGAGGTGCTGCGGCAAGCGGGGGAGGGGCGGCCGGCCGCTCCTCGAACGGCGCAACCAGCTCGATCGGCGGCTCCGGCTCGGACTTGAGCTCGGACTTGAGCTCGGACCTGGCGACCGGGGCGGGCGCCGCCGCGCCGCCGGCCAGCATGTCCTCATGGGCCGACACGGTGGTGGCGAGCTGTCTGACCAATCCGCCGAGCTCGTTGATCTCGCCGACCACCGACTGGATGCGGTCGGAGTTGGTCGAATTGGACGAGGCGATGCGTGCCTCGATCGCGGCCAAGCGGCGGCCGAACTCGGCCACCTGGCGGGCGAGGTCGGCGGTGCCGCGCGACAGATCCGTGATCTGGCCGCCGACGTCGCTGCGGTCACGCAGCCGCATCGACACGGCGTTGTAGAGGATGAGGAAGGTCAGCGCGGTGAGCGCCACGATCGCGGACTCGGTTCCGCTGATACCGGCGACGGCGTAGAGCACAAGCCCGAGCGAGGCCGCGACCAGAACCATGCAAATGGCGATGAAAATCGTCGAAATGCAGAATCATGCCGCGCGTTACGCCTCAAGAGCTGACTGCTTTCCCCGGGAAAACACGGGTCGCGTTCGAACCCGTCGCGGCTCATGCTTCCCCAAGCAATGCATGACCCTAACATCATTGCTGATTCGAGGGGATAGTGACTGTCTGGCGGCCTGCAGCAGGCTCGTCGCGGCTCCCATCAGCAAATCAAGGCGCTCTCAGCGCAAAATAACGCTTCTCTCAAGGCCAGCGGACCGCATGCGCCCTATCGTCCCGGCGTTTTTAACCCCAGGAGATTTGCCCATGTCGACATCCGCAGCCCTCAAACAGCCCACATCCCAGCCCGATCTTGCCGCCGTCAAGCTGCGCCAGCACGGTGCCTGGTCGTCGGGCGACTATGCCGTTGTCGGCACCACCTTGCAGATCGTCGGCGAACAGCTCTGTGAGGCAGTCGATTTGCGCGCCGGCAGCAAGGTGCTGGACGTCGCCGCCGGCAACGGCAACGCGACGCTGGCCGCGGCGCGGCGCTGGTGTGACGTCACATCCACCGACTATGTGCCGGCGCTGCTCAAGCGCGGCCAGGAGCGCGCGGCGGCGGACCATCTGATGGTCGAATTTCGCGAGGCTGACGCCGAAGCGCTGCCGTTTGCGGACGCGAGCTACGACGTCGTGCTCTCGACCTTCGGCGTGATGTTCACACCGGACCAGGAAAAGGCGGCCTTCGAGCTTGCACGCGTCTGCAAACCCGGCGGCAAGATCGGCCTTGCCAACTGGACCCCGCAGGGTTTCATCGGCCAGCTGTTCAGGACCATCGGCAAGCATCTGCCGCCGCCAGCCGGGGTGAAGTCTCCGGCGCTATGGGGCACGCCGGCGCGGCTCGAGGAGATGTTCGCAAGCCAGGCCTCGGATATTTCGGCCGAGCCGCGCATGTTTGTGTTCCGCTATCGCTCGCCCGAGCACTGGCTCGACGTCTTCAAGACCTTCTACGGGCCGACGCTGAAGGCGTTTGCCGCGCTCGACGAGAGCGGGCAGGCCGCGCTGAGGCGCGATCTCCTGGCGCTGCTCGGCGAGTTCAACCATGCCGACGACGGCACCATCGTCGTGCACAGCGAATATCTGGAAGCCGTCATCACCAAGCGCTGACATGTCGCTCGATCGGGCCGGGTGAGTTCCGGCCCGATCGTCGTCATTGGCTAAAATGGCGCGGCGTCAGGCCGGCGCGGCGGCGCCGACGGTGTCGGCCGAGACCGCATCGCGGGTGCCGAGCGGCTTGGGCTGCCCCTCGGTCGTGTCCCTCAGCGTCTGCCGCTCGATCTCCGAATTCAGCTCGGCGCCGAACATGATGACGATCGCCGACATCCACATCCACGTCATCAGGCCGATCGCGGCGCCGAGAGAGCCATAGGTCGCGTTGTAATTGGCGAACTCGGAGAGATACCAGGACAGCAGTGCCGAGCCGGCGATCCAGAGCAGGGCGGCGGTCACCGCGCCGAGGCTCAGCCATTGCCAGCGTGGTGCGTCGCGGCTGGGCGCGAAGCGGTAGAGGATCGCGAGCGCGACCAGCAGGACGAGGAACATGAGCGGCCATCGTGCCAGCGCCACGATCAGCTTGCTTTCGGGCGCCATGCCGAGATGATTGAGTGCCAGCGGGAAGGCGACGACAACCCCCACCATCACCAGCAGCGCAACGATGCCGCCGATCGTGAAGGCGAGCGACACCGTGTTGAGCTTGATGAAGCTGCGCTTCTCACGCTCCTCATAGGCCACGTTGAGGGCATCGAAGATCGCCTTGACCCCGGCATTGGCGCTCCAGATCGCCAGCAGGAGGCCGAACAGGAAAGTGGCGCCCAGCGTGGTATTGCCGTTCGAGACCACGCGCGCCACCTGGTCCTCGACGATCTGGAAGGAACCCTCGGGCAGCATGGTCGCCAGCGTCTGCAGGTTGGCGCTGATCGTGGCGGGATCGGCGAACAGGCCGTAAGAGGAAACCAGTGCTGTGACCGCCGGAAAGATCGCGAGTAGCCCGAAGAAGACGACGCCGCCCGCGGTCGCGAGCAGGCGGTCCTCGTCGATGCGCTGATAGGTCCGCCAGAAGATGTCCTTCCAGCCGGCCCACGGGATCGAGAACGGGCTCTTCGCACGGCGGCCGTGCCCGGGCTGCACGGCCGCGCGCGCCGGGTGTGTTTCCGGTGAATTCGCCTCGCCTTTGCGGTGGTCTTGCGGAGGGCCCGACCCGACCAGGCCCGAGCCCTGGAAGTAGCGCTCCGCCGTCAGCACGAACACGGCTGTTGCCGCCACCAGCAGCCAGGAATCGATCTGCTCGGAGCGCCGCGGCAGCATCAAGCGTCCAATCGATGACCGTGCCGCCTGCGGCGCACCGCCGTATACCCCGCCAGTCCAATCGCCGCGAGCATTAGGCCAAGCTGCACGGGTCGGTTGGTGCGAACCGGCCAGGCTCCTGCGCCATGGCGGCGCTCGCCCGGCGCCAGCGGCGCAAGGGGAGTCGTGGTCGCGACCTCTTTCACGGCCTCCTTGACCGTTCCGCGGGGAATCCGCGGGGTCGCAATGGCAACGCGCAACCGGCTGGCAAGCGGCACGATCGGCTTGGTTTTGCGCTTCGTTTGCGCCATCGCCACGCCGGCGCAGACCGCCGCCAGCACCAGCAGCACGCCCGCGACGACACCGAAACCCCAGAACTGCCCGTAGCTGATGGCGACCCAGCGGTACAAGGCGATCAGGCCGACGAAGAACGCCGCCATGACGAACAGGCCCGCGGCCGCGAACAGCCCGCCGGCCACGGCGTAAGACGTCACCTTGCCGGTGGCCTGGCTGGTCTGGTCGCGCAGATAGGATTGCGCGGCCCGTTTGACGTGATTGAGCTTCAGCGCCATGCCGGCGCGCAGCAATTCGCCCGATGGCGCGAGCATCTGGACATCCTCCGAGAGCGGCAAAATTCGTTCGGAGGATGAACGTGGCCGAATTTGACTTGTTCCGACCGCGCTCCGTTCGCCGCGATGAATCAGCCGAGATCGGCGGCCGCGACCCAGAACACCTCGCCCTCGGACTCCTCGGTGTCGAGCCAGAGCAGCGGCAGGTCCGGGAAAGCCTCGTCGACCAGGTCCCGGCCGCGGCCGATCTCGCAGATCAGCCCGCCATCCGGCGTCAGGTGATCGGGCGCCTCGCGCAGGATGCGGCGCACCACGTCAAGGCCGTCGGCGCCGCCATCGAAGGCGAGCTTGGGCTCGGCCCGACATTCCGGCGGCAGCGCGGCCATGCCTTCGGCATCGACGTAAGGCGGGTTGGTGATGATCAGATCGTACCTGCTGTCACCGAGGGGAGCGAACAGGTCGCCGCGATAGAGGTTGATCCGCTCCTCGAGCCCGTAGTCGCCGACATTGCGGGCGGCGACTTCGAGCGCGCCCTTGGAGATGTCGACGGCATCGACAACGGCGTTCGGGAAATGATGCGCGGCGAGGATGGCGAGGCACCCCGACCCCGTGCAGAGATCGAGCACGCGCCCGACGGCGGTGGGATCGTCGATCAGCGACCCGGCCTCGCCGTCGCCGCCGAAATGCGAATCCAGGAGCTCGCCGATGAAGGAGCGCGGAACGATGACGCGCTCGTCGACATAGAAGGGCAGGCCGCGCATGTAGATCTTGTTGACGAGATAGGCGGCCGGTTTGCGCGTGGTCACGCGCTGGTGGATCAGATCGAGGACGGTCTTGCTTTCCGCGGCCGTGACGCGCGCGTTGGCGAAGCTCTCGAGGCTGTTCGGGATGCAGATGCAGCGCCTCGCAGACCAGAAAGGCGGCTTCGGCGACCGGATCCGTCGTGCCGTGGGCAAAAGCGAGCTTGGCCTCATTGAAGCGGCTCACCGCATAGCGGACGAAATCGAGCAGCGTGAGCAGCTCGCCGCGCCCCACTTTCGCGAGCTTTGGCGCGGCGCGCCGGCGCGCAGTCTTCTTGGATGCTCTTGCCATCAGGATTTGGTCCAGCGTGCGGCGGCTTCGTCGTCACGGGCCTGGGCTTCGACCCAGCCGGTGCCGGTGGCGCTCTCTTCCTTCTTCCAGAACGGGGCGTTGGTCTTGAGGTAATCCATCAGGAACTCGGCCGCCTGGAACGCGGCCTGGCGATGCTGCGAGGCGGTCAGCACCAGCACGATGTTCTGGCCCGGCATGAAGCGACCGACACGGTGGATCACCGTGACGCCGTTGAGCGGCCAGCGCGAGACGGCCTCGTCGGCATGACGCCTGATCTCTTCCTCGGCCATGCCGGGATAATGCTCGAGCGTCAGCGCCGCGACCTTCGCGCTGTCATCGTCGGCGCGGCAGATGCCGGAGAAGCTCACGACCGCGCCGATGTCGGTCCGGCTCCGGGTCAGGGCCGCGATCTCGCGGGCGATGTCGAAATCGTCTTCCTGAATCCGGATGGTGACGGGGCAGGTGGCGACAGCGGAGGTCATGGGCCTAGCCGCCGGTCATCGGCGGGAAGAACGCGATCTCGCGGGCGCCGGCGATCGCGGCGTCGGACTTGACGTGGGCGTGGTCGATGGCGGCGCGGATCACCTTCGGCTTCTCGAACGCGTAGGCATAGGCCTCGCTCTGGCCGGACAGCCAGGCAATCAGCTCCTCGACGGTGCGCACGGTCGGCGGCGGCTCGATGGTCTCCTCCGCCTTGCCGACGCGCTCGCGCACCCAGGCAAAATACTTCACCTTCATCCCTCGTCCTCCTTGATGAGGTGATGGATGCCGGCGCGGAAATAATCGTAGCCGGTGTAGATGGTCACGATCGCCGAGGCCCACAGCAGCGCCAACCCGATCATCGAGACCACGGGCACCACCTCGTCGCCGGCAGGTCCGGCGAGCAGGAAGCCGATCGCGACGAGCTGGACCGTGGTTTTCCACTTCGCAAGCTTGGTCACGGGCACGCTGACGCGGAGCGCGGCGAGATATTCGCGCAGGCCCGAGACCAGGATCTCGCGGCACAGGATCACGATGGCGGCCCACAGCGACCAGCCATGAATGATGCCGTCGGCGGCCAGCATCAAGAGGCAGGAGGCGACCAGCAGCTTGTCGGCGATCGGGTCCAGCATCCGGCCGAAGGCCGATTGCTGATTCCAGATCCGCGCATAATAGCCGTCAAGGTAATCGGTGACCGCGGCCGCGATGAAAATGGCGACTGCAACCCAGCGCAGCCACAGCGGCTGATCCAGGATCGACTGCGCATAGATGCACCCGACCACGACCGGGATCGCGGCGATCCGGCCATAGGTCAGGAGATTGGGGAGGGACATCGCGCGGCTGGTGGTCCCTCGTGTCGTGGCGATGTTCATCCGTCCTACCAATACCGCTGCAGCCTGAAGGTCAACCGTTCCGCTCCCCAGATGGGGTGCGGGATGCGACGACCATATGACCGAGGCTACCTTTGGGTCCCCTTTAGTTCATCCCGGCTGGGGATGGAAATACTCGAAAATCCTGCGCGCGCTCTCGGCGCTCACCCCTGGAACCTTGCCGAGATCGGCGATCGAAGCGCGCTCGATCTCCTTCAGGGTCCCGAAATGATGCAGCAAGGCACGTTTGCGTGACGGACCGATGCCCGGATCTCCTGCAAACCCGCCTCGCGGATGTCCTTCTTGCGCAGCTTGCGGTGCGAGCCGATGACGAAGCGGTGGGCCTCGTCGCGCAAGCGCTGGATGAAATAGAGCACGGGGTCTCGCGGCTCCAGCTTGATGGCCTCGCGTTCCGGCATGAACAGGGTCTCGCGGCCGGCATCCCGGTCCGGTCCCTTGGCCACCGACATCAGCGACACCTGGCTCAGGCCGAGATTGGCGAAGATCTCGCGGACGGCGTTGAGCTGGCCCCGGCCGCCGTCGATGATGACGAGGTCAGGCCATTGCGGAAAATCGTCGTCCTTGGCCTTGGTGGCGGCATCCTCCGGTGGATTGATCAGGCGCTTGAAGCGCCGCTCCAGCACCTCGCGCATCATGGCGAAGTCGTCGCCGGGCGTGATCCCTTCCGACTTGATGTTGAACTTGCGGTACTGGTTCTTCACGAAGCCGTCGGGGCCGGCGACGATCATGGCGCCGACCGCATTGGTGCCCTGGATATGGCTGTTGTCGTAGACCTCGATGCGCTTGGGCGGATGCGGCAGGCTCAGCGTCGCGGCCATGGCCTCCAGCAGCCGGCTTTGCGTGGCGGTGTCGGCGAGCTTGCGGCCGAGCGCCTCGCGCGCATTGGTCAGGGCGTGGATGACCAGCTCCTTCTTCTCGCCGCGCTTGGGCGCAGTGACCTCGACCTTGTGGCCGACCTTGATCGCCAGCGCATTGGCGAGCAGATCGCTCTCCTCGATCTCGTGAGAGAGCAGGATGTTCCTGGGCGGCGGCTTGTCGTCGTAGAACTGCGCGAGGAAGGAGCCGAGCACCTCTTCGGGGGTGAACGACTTCTCCGCGCGCGGAAAATAGGCGCGGTTGCCCCAGTTCTGGCCGGTGCGGAAGAAGAACACCTCGACGCAGGAGAACCCGCCTTCCTGGTGGATGGCGAACACGTCGGCTTCCTCGACCGTGCGCGGATTGATGCCCTGCTGCGACTGGATCGCCGAGAGTGCAGCGAGGCGGTCGCGGTAGAGCGCCGCGCGCTCGAACTCGAGCTCACCCGCCGCCTTCTCCATCTCGCCGGCGAGCTCCTGCTTCACCGCGTGGCTCTTGCCGGACAGGAAGTCGCTCGCCTCGCGCACCAGCGTCGTATAGCCGCCAAAGTCGATCTCGCGGGTGCAGGGGCCGGCGCAGCGGCGGATCTGGTACAGCAGGCAGGGCCGGGTTCGGCTCTCGAAGAAGGAATCGGTGCAGGAGCGGATCAGGAACGCGCGCTGCAGCGCCGTGATGGTGCGGTTGACCGCCCCGGCGGAGGCGAACGGACCGAAATAGCGTCCGGGCCGGCTCTGCGCGCCGCGATGTTTCAGGATCTGCGGCGCCCAATGATCGCCGGTGATCAGGATATAGGGAAACGACTTGTCGTCGCGCAGCTGCACGTTGAAACGCGGCCGCAGCTGCTTGATGAGATTGGCTTCCAGCAGCAGCGCTTCGGTCTCGGTGTTGGTCGAGACGATCTCCACCGTCACGGTGGCGGCGATCATGCGCAGGATGCGCGCCGGCTGCGGCGCGCTCTGACGCGCATAGCTCGACAGGCGTTTCTTGACGTTCTTGGCCTTGCCGACATAGAGCACGTCGGCATTGGCGTTGAGCATGCGATAGACGCCGGGCGAGGTCGGGGCGAGGCGGACCGCGCGCTCGATCGCCTCATGGCCGGTCGCCAGCGGCTCCTCGCCGACCGCGCCGCTTTCCTCCAGGATATCAGGCAGCCGCGAATCATCCTCGTCGTCGCCGCCCGGGGCGGCGGGATCGACGTCCGGCGCCGTCAACGTCTCCGGCGGCACGTCGCTCGCCGCAGCGCGCGGCAGTTTGCGCGCGCGTTCGTCCGGATTGTCGGTGGAATCGTGAACCATGGGGCGATCTAGGCGCTCGGGGTGCCGATTTGAAGTTCCGGCCGTGCGGCACGCACAGGACGGCGGCGGTAACGCTTCCTTAAGTCTGTTAACAGCGCGGTAACCCGGCTTAACAGCCCTTTAAGCTAAAACTCTCGATAAATCCTGCGCGAAAAAGTGGTGGTTCCGTAACCATGCGGTTTGCCTCGCGCGGCAAGCGCAGGCGCCGCAGCGGCGACGGCAGTTGCGTTGGAGTGAGTGATGAAGAGGCTCGTTGTGGGCGCGGCCGCGTTGGTTGCAGCCGGCTGGACAGCTTCGGCAGAGGCCGCCGATCTCAATTACGGGCAGCGCGCCCCCTATACCGTCAACCAGCCGCTCAATGCCTATAGCTGGGCGGGTCCCTATCTCGGCGGCAACATCGGCTACGAATGGGGCTCGGTCGACAACAATCCCTCGAAGCCGTCGGGCTTCGTCGGCGGCGTGCAGGCCGGCTACAATTTCCAGAACGGCCCTTGGGTGTTCGGTGTCGAGGGCGATATCCAGGCCAGCGGTGCCGACGACACTTTCGCGCCGTGGAAGTTCTCCAATCCGTGGTTCGGCACATTGCGCGGCCGCGCCGGCTATGCCTTCAACAACGTGCTGTTCTACGGCACCGCGGGCCTTGCGTTCGGCGAGCTGCGTGGACAGACCTTCGGCTGGGCGGAATCGCACACCACCGCAGGCTGGACCATCGGCGGCGGCGCGGAAGTCGGCCTCACTTCGAACTGGAGCGCCAAGCTCGAATATCTCTACATCGACCTGTCGACCAGCCAGTTTGCGATTACGGGGGTGTCAAACGGCTATAGCGCCAGCGTCGTTCGCGCAGGCGTGAACTATCGCTTCTGATAGCTGAAGAAGAAAATACCGGACAACACCTTCCCGGCCGCTCGCGGCCGGGATTTTTTTTGCACGAAATATTGCGCGGCGTGCTTTGCGTCAGGCCCGCTAGGAGAGGATGACCAGGTTGACCGCCTTCGGCCCCTTCCCCTTCTTGTCCGGTTCGACTTCGAAAGTAATGCGCTGTCCTTCCGCAAGGTCCTTCAGTCCGGCCCGCTCCACAGCAGTAATGTGCACGAAGACGTCGCGGCCGCCGTCGTCAGGCTTGATGAAACCGTAGCCGCGTTCGCCGTTGAAAAACTTGACCGTTCCCGTCATGGCCATCGGGAAACTCCCCCTCATTGCTCCTCCGCCGCGACGCAGACTCACGTCGCGACATGACCGGGCCTTACGAAGCCCGGGAGAGCTGGCCATCCTTGGGCGGACCCTGACGGTCCGGCCGGATCTTTCTTAGGCCTTCACTCCGCCGCAACCATTCGCGGAAGCGGAACGTAAAGCCAGTCACAGAAACAGCATAATACGGTTCTCTGCGGATTGACTACCGCTCCTGCATATTTTTCCCAAGAATGCCGGAGTGTTACGGCTTTGCTCTAGGGCTTGGGTACCTCCAATCGGAATCTGGCAGCGCCGCCTTGGCCGAGCGGCATTTCCAGCTCGGGCAGGATGGTCTTGAGCTCGCCCTGCAGCGTGTAGGGCGGATTGACGATCAGCAGGCCGGCAGAGGAAAGAGCCCCGCCATCGAGCTGGGGCGCGACGCTGAATTCGAGGCGCAGGCATTTTCCCGGTGGTTTTGCTGCGGCTGCGAGCCGTGCCACCGTCTGGGCCAGTGTGTCGGTGGCACGCCGGCTCTTGGCCGGATACCAGATGACATAGATACCGGTCGGCCATTTCGCGAAGGCGGTGGAGAAGGCTTCGCCCAACCGCTCGAACTCGTCCTTGGCCTCGAACGGCGGATCGATCAGCACGAGGCCGCGCCGCTCCTTCGGCGGCACGAAGGCCGGCAGTGCCACCCAGCCGTCGAGGTCGACCACGCGGGCCTGTTCGTCGCGGCGCAGCACGCCGATCAGCGCCTTCCGCGCCTTCGGCTCGAGCTCGCAGGCCACCAGCCGGTCCTGCGGCCTGAGCAGGCCGCGCGCGATCAGCGGCGAGCCCGGATAGGCCTTGAGCTCCCCCTTCGGATTGTAGGCGCGCACGATGTCGAGATAGGGCTTGGTCAGCGCCGCGCTCTCGTTCGACAAACGGGCCTGCATCAGCCGCGCGATGCCGGTGAGCCATTCGCCGCTCCGGCGCGCCTCGTCGCTGTCGAGATCGTAGAGGCCGGCTCCGGCATGGGTATCGATGACGCGGAACGGACCCGGCTTGTCCTGCAGATAGGTGATGATGCGGGCCAGCACGATGTGCTTGATGACATCGGCGAAGTTGCCGGCGTGGAAGGCGTGGCGGTAGTTCATGGTGGAGAGTTACGACATCGCGCGCCGAAAGTAACGGCCGTCATTCCGGGGCGGTGCGCCCGCACCGGACCCGGAATCCATTTTGCTATCGGTGACGCGGATAGATGGATTCCGCTCCGCGCGCCCGGCAATGACGGCGGAGCAATCCTACCCGCCCCTGATCGGCGGCATCGTCACCTGCTCGCGGCGGCAGGCGCGGCGATCGGTTTCCTCGCAGGCACGGAATTGCAGGTCCTTGCTGAGGCAGATGCGGACCTCCGAGAGCCGGGTGCGGTTGCAGGTGACCGAGACGGCGGCATTGCTCAGCCCCGGATTGGCCTTGATGAAGGCCTCCTCGACCTCCGCCGGTGCCACCGTCTTGGTCTGCGACAGATCGAGATATTCGGCCGGAATCTTGATCGCGGCGCGCGCCTTGCGGATGGCCTCGAAATAGCTGCGACCGGCGAGGCCCGAGCAGGTGCCGTGCTTGTCCCATTCGTTGAAGATCAGCCCCGGCGCCGGCATCAGATCGAGCATCGAGGAGACGATGCTGCGGTTCAGCCGCGGTGCGGGCCGCTGGCAATATTCCGGGAAGCCATTCTCATATTGCGGCCACAGCCCATGCACCACGAAGGCGTAGGGCCGCCCGCTGCACTGGAGCTGGGAGCGGCCGCCACGCTCGGCCGCCTCCTCGCAGAACGAGGGCGACCATGACAGCGACAGCACGTAAAAATCGAACTCGCCCGGTGCGTTCTGCCGCTTGTCCTGGGCCATGGCGTCGCCGGCGAACGAGGCCAGGCCGGCTGCCAGGATCAGGGAAAGGGCCAGCGAGATCACCAGGCGAGAGAAGGAATGCAATCCGGGATGAAACATGGCAACGCCCCTCAACTAGACTGTGCAAGGAAGCCTAGCAGGCGACAAGAACATTTCAAGAACAAAATTCCGGTGACCGCCGTTTGACCGCTGATGGCCGACGCAGGGGCGCCTCGGACTCAAGGTCTGGCGGCGCGGCAGGCCGGATTGTAAGCCCAGTTGCGGTCGAGCCCGACCACGCACCATTCGACGCCGCTGCCGTAGCCGGCGAATCCACCATCCTCGATGAGCGAGTAGTGCACCTTGCGCACCTTGCCGTCGGTGAGCATGGCGTCAGCGCTGCAATAGCGGCGCGGGATGTTGTCGGACTGCCAGGGCCGGAACGCGGTCTCGTGAACGGCGGAGAAGCCGGTGATCTTCAACGAGGAATTCCAGAACGTGCTTTCCTTTTCCCAGAACTGGGTCGCGATCGTCGGCAGCGCCCGGTCGCAACCGGCGACGGCGCCGTCATAGCGCGGTCCGCTCAGCCAGAAATTCATCTCCAGCGGATTGGCGGCCCTGGCCTCGCCGAGCGATACCGCCCCGAGCATGAGGCCGAGCACGGCGGCATAGCGGAATGATTTCAGGGAGGGGGCGCGCATGGATAATCCGGACAGCTAAGGTCTTGCGAAGGTCGGACGGTGCCGCGAAGGCCAGGGAGGTCAAGTGCAGCGCGGCAACACTTCGCCAGGACTTGACCACAACGTCGCGGTCGGCACGGCTTCGGTTCTTTCCACTTCCATCCCGGCACCGTAGACTGGCGGCCAGCCAATTGGAGTGACGGGAATGCGAATCATTGCGGCCGCGGGTCTTCTCGCCAGCCTGGTTGCCTCGGGTATGACGGCGAGCCAGTCGGCGCGTGCCGATTATGTGCCGCCGTTCAAGGGCAATGACACCGGCGGCATCATCGCCTATTCGATGGCCATCCAGGTCGACGCACGTCAGGTCGCGGTCGATCACTGCGCGCGCTACGGCAAGGTGGTCAAATTCCTGGGCGTGCAGGCTTATGAGGGCGGCTACATCTCGTTCTCCTGCCGCTGGGTGCCCTACGGCGCCGCCGAGCAGCCGATCCGCACGCTTTACTGAGGCGGTGTCGTACGCCGCAATCTCTCAGTTGGGAGACCCCATGACGCGCAAACTCGCTTTGCTCGGCTCGGTGCTTTGCCTCGCGGTGTCGGCGGGCGGTGCCTTTGCCGACGATCTGCCGGTGCGCAAGGCCGGCCTCTGGGAAATGAAGCTGGCCACCTCAGGCTCGCCCGTGCCCGAGATGACCATGCAGCACTGCACCGACGAGACCGTCGACAAGGAGATGAGCAACAACGTCTCCCCGATGGCCAAGCAGATCTGCGCCAAGCAGGAGATCAAGAAGACCGCGACCGGCTATGTCAGCGATTCCGAGTGCAGCGTCGCCGGCGTCAACACCACCTCGCACGCCGAGATCACGGGCGATTTCAACTCGGCCTATACAGTGAAGACCACCTCGCACGCAAAAGGCGGCGCCGCCGGCGCGGCGGGACGCGATACGACCATGACGCTGCAAGCAAAATGGCTGGGGGCGTGCAAGCCGGACCAGAAGCCCGGCGACGTCGTGATGCCCGGCGGCTTCAAGATGAACGTGCGCGACATGGACAAGCTGAAGGCGCTGCTGCCGAAGTAGGGCAGGTGTTATTTCAACGCCTGGGCCAACGGGCCGTCCATGGCCGCAAGCGCTGACCAGCCCGGCTTGCTTCCGGCTTCCAATCTCGCGAGATAGTCATCGCGCAGAAGGATTTTGGCGGCGAGACGGCCGCCGACTTCATCCCACGCGACGGTGAAATCGTTTGTCGTGTCGGGAGGGGCGAAGCGAGAGCTTTTTATTGACGAGGGACGCCGGATTGGCGAACGGAAGGTTCGCCGCGTCGTGCCACTCAGGCTCAATCGGGGCGGGGCAGCGATTGTAGAGCCACACGTCGCTACAGATCTTCCCGTTCCGATCGAGCATGTAGGCATAGGCCACCTTGCCATCATCCTCGATGATGACTGCGCTCTCATCGAACGGTGAGACGAATTTGGCGACGAAACCGTCCGTGCAGTTCATGCTTCCTCTAACCCCCAGGATTGGTGCGCCTCTCGCCGGGCCGCTTCCCCTACACCGGGATCCGCACGCTCGCCCGCAATCCGCCCATCGGGCTGTCGCCGAGCGTGATGTCGCCGCCGTGGGAGCGGGCGATGTCGCGGGCGATAGCAAGGCCAAGGCCGGTGCCGCCTTCGTCCTGGTTGCGGGCGTTGTCCAACCGCAGGAACGGCTTGAATACTTCTTCGCGCAAATGCGCGGGAATGCCCGGGCCGTCGTCGTCGATCGTCACGGTCAAATAACGATGATCGCGCTGGCCGGTGATGGCGATGCTCTTGCCGTAGCGCGCCGCGTTGGTGACGAGGTTGGCGAGGCAGCGCTTGAACGAGGCCGGCTTCACCGTCACCACCGGCAGGCCGTGGAAGGCGACGGTCGCGGTGTGGCCATGGCGCTCGGCATCGCTGCGCAGTTCCTCGAGCGCCTGCGCCATGTCGGTCGGCTGCGACTGCTCGCCGGAATCGCCGCGCGCGAAGGCGAGGTAATCCTCCAGCATCATCGACATCTCGTCGACGTCCTTGCGCATGCCCTCGAGGCTCGGGGCTGTCGCCGATCAGCGCCAGCTCGAGCTTGAAACGGGTCAGGATGGTGCGCAGATCGTGGCTGACGCCGGCGAGCATCGCGGTGCGCTGCTCCATCGTGCGCTCGATGCGCGACTTCATCTCGAGAAAGGCGACGGAGGCGCGCCGCACCTCGCGCGCGCCGCGCGGGCGGAAGTTCGGGGCTTCGCGGCCCTTGCCGAAGCTTTCGGCGGCGTCGGCAAGCCGCAGGATCGGCTTGATCTGGTTGCGCAGGAATAGCACCGCGACGATCAGCAGGATCGAGGACGTGCCGACCATCCAGAACAGGAAGATCTCCGAATTCGAGGCGTAGGCGGCGCTGCGCTGTGCGAACACGCGCATCACGGCATCGTCGAGCTGGATGCGAATCTCGACCAGATTGGAGCGGCCGACCGTATCGATCCAGAACGAGCGCCCGATCTGGCGGCCGAGCTGCACCGACAGGGTCTGGTCGAGCA
This sequence comes from Bradyrhizobium dasycarpum, assembly GCF_042019905.1. NCBI lineage: Bacteria > Pseudomonadati > Pseudomonadota > Alphaproteobacteria > Hyphomicrobiales > Nitrobacteraceae > Bradyrhizobium > Bradyrhizobium dasycarpum. The sequence goes on along the minus strand of NZ_CP169574.1, from coordinate 3,747,274 downwards.
GCGAGAAGAATGGCTTCGGTCCCGGCGGCGGCATGTCGCCGGCGGGCAGAAAATCGACCACGAGGCCGAGCCGCTGCTGGGCGATGCGGCGGATCTGGTCGCGGTCCTTGTCCTGCGGATAGCCCTTGTAGACGTCGATCAGTGCGGCGATGTCCTGCACCACCGCGGCCGACAGGCGGCGCGTCACCGTGTTCCAGTGCCGCTCCATGAACACGAAGGCGACGACCGATTGCAGCACCACCATCGGCACGATCATGATGAGGAGCGCGCGGGCGTAGAGGCCGGTCGGCATCCAGCCCTTGAACGCGTTGCCCATCCAGCCATTGGCGGCGGAGACGCGGCCGGCGGCGCTCTTCAGAAGCGTCAGGCCGGTGTCGATCGTGCTCATCTGGCGCGCTTCACTTGAGTTATGGCGACGCCACCAGCCGGTAGCCGATGCCGCGCACCGCCTGGAGGAACAGCGGATTGGCTGGGTCGGTCTCGATCTTGCGCCGCAGGCGGTTGATCTGCACGTCGACGGCGCGCTCGTTGACGCTGCCATTGCCGGTCAGGGCGCTGCGCGGCACGGTCTCGCCCGGCGTCTCCGCGAGAATGCGCAGCATCTCGCGCTCGCGGTCGGTGAGGTGGATGACCTCCTCGCCCTGGCGCAGCTCGCCGCGCTCGAGGTGGTAGATGTAGGGACCGAAGGCGATCTTCTCGATCGTCGTGGCCTGCGGCGGCGGAGCGGCGCGCTTGAGGATGTTGTTGATGCGCAGCGCCAGCTCGCGCGGCTCGAACGGTTTTGCCACGTAGTCGTCGGCGCCGATCTGCAGGCCCTCGATGCGGGCCTCCGCCTCGTGCCGCGCCGTGAGCATCACGATCGGCACCGAGGAGGATGTGCGGATGAAGCGGGCGAGATCGAAGCCGGTCTCGCCGGGCATCATCACGTCGAGGATCAAGAGGTCGAAATGCAGACCCAGCAATTTCGATCGTGCATCACCGGCGCTTGCGGCGGTGGTGACGCGGTAGCCTTCGCCGGCAAGGAAGCGCGAGAGCAGATCGCGGATGCGGCGGTCGTCGTCGACCAGCAGCAGATGCGGCGCGTCGTCGGCAGGGCGCGCCGGCGGACGGGCGAGAGTGGCAGCGAGCGACACGGTCACTCCTTGGTGGTTTGATTGACGGAAGCGAAGATGGTCTCGAGCACCTTGTCCGGATCGTCCCGATCGATCATCGCGCGCAGGAAGCGCTTGACCGTCTCGGCGTCCTGCGGACCGATCTCGGCGAGCGCCTTGGTGATCCGCGTGGTCTGCAGCCCGGCGAGCTTCTGCACCAGCGCTTCGCCTTTCGGCGTCGCATAGAGCAGGCGCTGGCGGCGGTCGTTGTCACCGGTCTTCTGCACGATGTAACCCTCGTCCAGGAGCTGCTTGAGCACGCGGCCGAGCGATTGCTTGGTGATGCGCAGGACATCGAGCAGATCGGCGACCTTGAGGCCGGGATAGCGGTAGACGAAGTGCATGACCCGGTGATGGGCCCGGCCGAAGCCGAAAGCCTCCAGCTCCTGGTCGGGATCGCCGACGAAATCGCGATAGGCGAAGAACAGCAGCTCGATGATATCCCAGCGCAAATTGCCTCCATCGCCTGCCGCCGGCCGAGGCTCGGCGGCGTCTTCAGCGGGACTCGCGAAATTTATGTCAGGCATATTGACGTATCTTGGGTTCAATGTTACAAAACGAACAGCCCGCACGAAATTTTAGGTCGTTTCGCGGCGGACGGCATCGAAGCGGGACGGCGGAAGGAGCCGGACAGGCGACGACGGCCGGATCAGATCTACCGTGCGATTGTCGAGCGGCATTTCGGCAAAACATACTGGACTTCCGCCTCCCGCAAAAGCATGTCCTCAGCGACATGCTGGCCACGGGAAACCGGCCGTAACAAGGCTGGCGACGGGGTCCAGCCAGAAACCAATCAAGCCGGCCGGCCCCGACGGGGGCGGGCGGGCGCGAGAAACAGCGCCGTTACCGGCAGCGGGAGCCAAGGACATGAGCATGACATTCGACATCCAGCCCGCAATCCATCCGACGCCCGAGAAGGACCGCGTCGCCAAGCTGGTCGACCCCGGCTTCGGGCGGGTCTTCACCGATCACATGGCGATCGTCCGCTACAACCAGGCCAAGGGCGGCTGGTACGAGGCGAAGATCGAAGCGCGCGCCAATTTCCAGCTCGATCCGGCCGGCGCCGTCCTGCACTACGCGCAGGAGATCTTCGAAGGCCTGAAGGCCTACAAGCGCGACGATGGCGGCGTGAACCTGTTCCGGCCCGACGCCAATGCGCGGCGCTTCAGGGACTCGGCCGACCGCATGGCGATGGCCCAGCTGCCGGAAGACGTCTTCATCGAGGCCGTCGAGCAGGTCGTGCGCATCGATCGCGCCTGGATGCCGGGCGGCGAGGGGAGCCTTTACCTGCGGCCCTTCATGATCGCGAGCGAGACCTTCCTCGGCGTCAAGCCGTCGTCCGAATACATCTTCGCGGTGATCGCCTCGCCGGTCGGCTCCTATTTCAAGGGCGGTCCTGCGCCGGTCTCGATCTGGGTGTCGGAGAACTACACGCGCGCGGCGGTCGGCGGCACCGGCGCGGTCAAATGCGGCGGCAATTATGCCGCCAGCCTGCGCGCGCAGGCCGAGGCGATGCAGCACGGCTGCGATCAGGTCGTCTTCCTCGATGCGATCGAGCGCCGCTACGTCGAGGAGCTCGGCGGCATGAACGTGTTCTTCGTGTTCGACGACGGCTCGCTGTCGACCCCGCCGCTCGGCACCATCCTGCCCGGCATCACCCGCGATTCCATCATCACGCTGGCCCGCGATGCCGGCAAGACCGTGCGCGAGGAGCCGTATTCGCTCGAGCAGTGGCGCAAGGATGCCGCCAGCGGCCGCCTGAAGGAAGCTTTTGCCTGCGGCACCGCCGCCGTGATCTCGCCGATCGGCAAGGTGCGTTCGGTCAGCGGCGATTTCGAGATCTCCGGCGGCGCCGCCGGCCCCGTGGCCATGGGCCTGCGCAAGCAGCTCGTCGACATCCAGTACGGCCGCACCAACGATCCGCACAATTGGATCCGCAAGGTGTTCTGAGTGTCTCCCTCTCCCCGCAAGCGGGGAGAGGCGAAGGGCTGACACCATGAACGCCCCGCCATGATCTCGCGACAAAGCCAGGACGCATCAAGGCATCCTAGGTATCGCGATCATGGCAGCAAGACTCTCCCAACCCGTGAAACGGGTCGTTCTCGCCGCAATCACCGGCATCTCGGTTTTCGGCATTCTGACCATCGGCCCGACGCACGAAGTCGTCGCGCAAGACCGTTCGCCGATCGTCGACGTGCGCACCAGCGATCCCGAGATGAATGCGGCGATGGCGCGGGCCCGCGGCACGCTGCCGGCCTTCTGGGCCTCCTACGAGGCGCAGAAGCGGTCGGAGACCGGGCACGCCTTGAAGGTGCGTTTTTCGACCCGCGAGGGCGGCGAGCACATCTGGATCGGCGAGGTGAAGAAGCAGCCCGACGGGACCTTTACCGGTCTGTTTGCCAACCAGCCGCGCGATCTGCCGGGCAAGCATGCCGGCGACAAGGTTTCGTTCACGGAGGCCGACATCTCGGACTGGATGTTCATGCGCAACGGCAAGATCGTCGGTGGCGAAACCATCAAGCCGACGCTGAAATCGCTGCCGAAGGCGGACGCCGATGCACTGCGGGCGCGGATGGAGCAGCCGTAAACGTGATGCGTCATTCCGGGGCGCCCGAAGGGCGAACTATGGTGCGCAATTGCGCACCTGAGAATCTCGGAGATTCCGGGTTCTCGCTTCGCGAGCCCCGGAATGACGTCGCCCCTCTAAGCCCCGGTTGCCGCCTCGCGCCCCGGCTGGTAAACGCCGCGCATGGCCGAGAAACCCAAAAAACCCCAGAAGCTGAAGGCGCGCCTGCCGCGCGGGCTCGAGGATCGCGATCCCGCTGCGATCCGGGCGACGCGCGAGATGGTCGAGAAGATCCGCGCCGTCTACGAGCTCTATGGCTTCGAGCCGGTGGAGACGCCGGCGATGGAATATACCGACGCGCTCGGAAAGTTCCTGCCCGACCAGGATCGTCCGAACGAGGGCGTGTTCTCGTTCCAGGACGATGACGAGCAATGGATCAGCCTGCGCTACGATTTGACCGCGCCGCTCGCCCGCTATGTCGGCGAGCGCTACGGCAGCGACGCGCTGGTTCTGCCCTACCGCAGTTACCGCGTCGGCTACGTCTTCCGCAACGAGAAGCCCGGCCCCGGCCGCTTCCGCCAGTTCATGCAGTTCGACGCCGACACGGTGGGTTCGGCGACCCCGGCGGCCGACGCCGAGATCTGCATGATGGCGGCGGACACGATGGAGGCGCTCGGCATCGCGCGCGGCCAGTACGTGGTGAAGGTGAACAACCGAAAAGTGCTCGATGGCGTGCTGGAAGCCATTGGGCTCGCGGGTGAGGAGAACGCGTCGCGCCGGCTGACGGTGCTGCGCGCGATCGACAAGCTCGACAAGTTTTCCGCCGACGAGGTGCGCAAGCTGCTCGGTCCCGGCCGCTGGGACGGCGGCGAAGAAGGCAAGGGCGACTTCACCAAGGGCGCCAATTTGAGCGAAGCCGAAGCCGACGTCGTTCTCGCCATCACCAAGCCGCGCGACGACTGGAAAGAGGCCGTTGCCGCCGCAGACACCTACCTCGCCAAGAGCCCGGTCGGTCAGGCCGGCGTGAGCGAGCTGGAAGAGATTGCCAAGCTGGTCACGGCGTCGGGCTACGGTGCGGACCGCATCAAGATCGATCCCTCCGTCGTGCGCGGTCTCGAATATTACACCGGCCCCGTCTACGAGGTCGAACTGCTGCTCGACACCAAGGACGAGAAGGGCCGCCCGGTGCGGTTCGGCTCGGTCGGCGGCGGCGGGCGCTATGACGGCCTCGTCTCGCGCTTCCGCGGCGAGCCGGTGCCGGCGACTGGTTTTTCGATCGGCGTCTCACGCTTGCAGGCCGCGCTGACGCTGCTCGGCAAGCTCGACACCAAGCCGGACTTCGGTCCCGTCGTCGTCACCGTGTTCGACCGCGACCGCGTCGCCGACTACCAGAAGATGGTTGCGTCATTGCGCACGGCCGGCATCCGTGCCGAGCTCTATCTCGGCAATCCCAAGAACATGGGCAACCAACTCAAATATGCCGATCGCCGCAACTCGCCTTGCGTCATCATCCAGGGCTCCGACGAGAAGGCGCGCGGCGAGCTGCAGATCAAGGACCTGATCGAAGGCGCCAAGGCGGCCGCCGCGATCGCCTCCAACCAGGAATGGCGCGAGAGCCGCCCGGCGCAGTTCTCGTGCAGCGAAGTCGATCTCGTCGCGAAAGTGCGCGAGGTCCTGGCCCGCCATGACGTAAAGTGGGGATAGCCATTCCGGCTGGCCGCCATGCCCGGGCTTGTCCCGGGCACCCACGTCTTGTTTGATGGGAAGAACGTGGATGGCCGGGACAAGCCCGGCCATGACGAAAGCAGCAGGGAGACAACGATGCCTGAGATCACCATCAGCATGGCCGAAGGCCGCACCGACGAGCAGAAGGCCGGCATGATGCGCGACATCACGCAGGCGCTGGTGAAGAATCTCGGCGTCGATGCCGATGCCGTCGTCATCCAGATCAACGAAGCCCCGCTCCGCCACAAGATGAAGGGCGGCAAGACCTTCGTGGAACGCGCGGCGGCGGCGAAGAAGTGACGCGTTAGCGTCATTCCGGGGCGCGCGAGCGCGAACCCGGAATCTCGCGCCGCCAATTTCTGGATTCCAGGTTCGGCGCTACGCGCCGCCCCGGAATGACGAGCAAGACCCATGGACGCACGCGATTTCATCATGATCGGCATGAGCGCCGAGCGCACGCTGGTGGTGCCGGCCGAGCGCACGGTCGGGCATTTCGTGCCCGGCATGCCCATGGTTTATGCGACGCCGATGATGATCCTGGAGATGGAGATGACCTCGGGCGATGCGATCCGCGCCGCGCTGCAGCCGGGCTGGGTCACCGTCGGCACCGAGGTCGACATCCGCCATCTCGCGGCCGCCCTCGTCGGCGCGACGGTGCGGACCGCCGCAAGGGTGGTCGCGGTCGAGCGCCGCGTCATCCGCTTCGAGGTCGAAGCTTTCGAGGGTACGCGCAAGCTCGGCGAAGGCCGCCACGCGCGCGGGCTGGTCAATGTCGAGATGTTCAACAAGCGGCTGGGGGCGTAGTGCAGCCTGCTGAGCGAGCCTTCGCCTAACCCAACTTGCGCGCTCCCGGCGACGGATAGAACGCTTCCTGCTCCCGGCGGAGACGCACGGCAGGTAACGTCTCGTCGATCGCCACATCCGCCCAGGTGATGCAGGAGTCCTTTGCCACCGCCTTGGTCAATCGCACATTGTGTGCCAGTCCGAGCGGCAGATAACCCTCTGCAAGCGACGTGCTGGCCGGCGTCAGCTTGCCGAAAACAGTGTAGCCGCCTTCTCCGTCCAGCGTATCTCCCTCGCACAGGTCCTTCTTCGCTGTCGCGGCAACATCGGCGTTGAACGTCGTTGCAACGCCTGTCGCCTCGTTGCGCAGAGCGATCGAGGCTACTGAAATTCCAAGCTCCAGACCTATGAGATGCCACTTCTTGTAGGAGCACATGTAACGACCGCTCGGGTCGGTAACGACGCTGTATTCCTGGAAGCAGTTGCGGATGTAATCGCTGTCGCCTTCGAAACAGACCCAGACGCCCTTGCGGATGTCGTTGGGGATCGGTTTGCCCTCGGCCGTCAGGCAGGACACGACTTCGACCTGGCCCTTGGATTCCAGGATGCCGCCCTCGGAACGGGGGCGCATCAGCGTCGGAATGTCGTCGACCGATCCCGGCGGGAATGCGAGGCCTTGCGATGGCGCTTCCAGGCCGGTTGCGTTCGCGATCGCGGCGGATTCGATCGCAGGCTTGGAGCCGTCGAGAAACGCGTTGAACATTTTTGGATTCATGCCGCCGCGCGCAGCTTGTTCCGCGGTGAGTCCCCAGTGATCCCAGACCGTTTCAGGGGTCGACTCCCGATAATGCGGCAGCCATTTGTGCCCGCGGCCCGCCGCCACGACCGGGAAACCGCAGGCCCTTGCCCAATCGACGAGGTCGCAGGCGAGGGCCGGCTGATCGCCATAGGCGAGGCTATAGATCACGCCGGCCTGCCGGGCTCTATGCGCGAGGATCGGTCCGCAGAAGGCGTCGGCCTCGACGGTGACGTTGATGACGGCCTTGCCCGCACCAAAGGCGCCAAGGCAATGCTCGACCGCCGCGACGGGATTGCCGGTGCATTCGGCGATCAGCTCGATGCCTTCGCACTTCACTAGGGCTTCCCAGTCGTCGGTCAGGAAGGTCGTTCCGCTCTTGAGCGCATCGTCGAGCGAGGTCGCGGCGAATCGCTCCGGATGCCAGCCAACCCGGTTCAGGTTTTCCCGGGCGCGCGACGGAGACAGGTCTGCAATTCCGACCAGATGGACGCCCGGCGTGCGCAGAATCTGATGCAGGTACATTGCGCCGAACTTGCCTGCTCCGATCAGCCCGATCTTGATCGGACGCCGCTCGGCCTGTCGCTCGAGAAGTTTCGCGTAGAGGTTCACGATCGCTCTCCCTGCCGGCAACAGCCCGGACCGCCTCGCATTCGGCCGCCTGGATCGGGGGCCGAAGCGCTCTTGATCTTCCTACTTCGCCAATTCCTTCGATCGCTTGGTCGCCGCCGCAATTGCGCGGATCATCAGCTCACGCAGGCCAGGCTGGCCCATGAGAACGCCGAGCGCCGCAGCCGTGGTGCCGCCGGGCGAGGTGACGTTCTGGCGCAGCGTGCTCGAGGGCAGCTCCGACTGGTGCAGCAACTCGCCGGAGCCCGCGACCGTCGCGCGCGCGAGCTTCGTCGCGAGCGCCTCGGGCAAACCGGCTTCGACGCCGGCGCGTGCCAGCTCCTCGGCGAGCAGGAACACATAGGCCGGCCCGGAGCCGGAGACGGCGGTCACCGCGTCCATCAGGCCTTCGTCCTCGACCCATTCGACCGCGCCGGTGGCGCGCAGCAGCGCGTCGGCCAGTGCGCGCTGCGCGGTGCTGACGTCGTTGGCCGCGACGGCCACGGTAATGCCGCGGCCGATCGCGGCCGGCGTGTTCGGCATCGCGCGCACGACGGCGCCGCCGCAGACCTCTTGCAGCGAGGCGATCGTGGTTCCCGCCATGATCGAGACCACCGAGGTCTTGTCCGAGACGAACGCTTTCAATCTGGCGCCGGCCTCGCGGAACATCTGCGGCTTCACCGCGACGACCAGCATCTCGACGGGGCCTGCTGTCGTCGCATCGGGATTGAGCGCGACGCCCCTGGCGGCGAGCGCGGTGATCTCGGGCGAGAGATGCGGATCGATCACGGCGACGCGGCGCGGGTCGAGCCCGCCCGAGAGCCATCCGGTCAGCATCGCGCCGCCCATCTTGCCGGCGCCGGCGAGCAGGATGGTGCCGGTGATGTCCTGGAGAGGGTTGTTGTCTACCACTGTGGTCACCATCAACAAAGGTGTCGTCCCTGCGAACGCAGGGACCCATAACCACGAGTGGTCTTAATGGATGAAGGTGTTAGCAACAAGCCGCGGGCCACGAGGGGCATCACGCGGTATGGATCCCGGATCGGCGCGCGCCTGGGGCGCGCTTGTCCGGGACGACAGCGGAGGGCGAGGAGCGCCCTACGCCTCTCCGACCGTATCGAACATCGCGGCGTCCATGGCCTCGGTCGTGGTCTTGCCCGCCCACACCACGAACTGAAACGCCGGGAAATAGCGCTCGCAGGCATGGATGGCGCCGGCGAGCATGGCCTCGCATTGCGCGGTCGAGGCGGTGAGGCCGCCCGGCAGCACCAGGGCCTGGCGGTGCATCACCATGCCGGTGTTGGTCCACAGATCGAAATGACCGACCCACAGCTGCTCGTTGACGGCGGCGACGAGCCGCTGCACCTCGCCGCGGCGCGCGAGCGGAATCTTCATGTCGAAGGCGCAGGCCAGATGCAGCGCCTCGATCTCGCCCATCCAGGTGAAGGAGAGCTGGTAGTCGGTCCATTGTCCCTTCGAGACAATCGTGAGTTCGTCTTCGCCGGAGCGTTCGAACGGCCAGTTGTTGCTGGCAGCGATATCCTCGACCACCGCGAGCGGATGGCTTCTGGAATCGATAGTGCCTTCGAGCAGGGACATGCCGTCTCGACCTCTTGCCTTCTTGTTGTCCTTGATACGCACGCGGTCGGCCCGGCACGCTCCCTCAACGTCGCTGCTGCGATCCCTCAGGGTCGCTCTCGCGATCCCAAGGTCGCTGTTGCGATCCCCTCGGATCAGCGCGGACCTGTCGCGGATCAAGTGATGTGATTTGCGGAATCTGCGCAACGGGGTCCGGAGTCCGTCCACAAGCCAGGACTCGTTCGTCCACAGCTCATCTCCGCCACAATTCTTAACGTGGAAAGTCTCGGATCCCGAGCGAGGAGAACAAACCGGAATCGGATTCGGGGGCGCAATCGTTAATTCCGTCCCGCGAGGGCCGGACCGCCAACAGGACCTCTACGCCGGCATGGGACCATGCGATTTGCCCATGCGGAACGCGCTTGCCGCGCCGGCGCGTCGGCGGCATATTTCCACCCAGGCCGTTCATCCCGAGCGGCCGATGTTCTCAGGGCGGGGTGAAAGTCCCCACCGGCGGTAAGGGCCGAAAGGCCCAAGCCCGCGAGCGCCTTCCCCGAGGGGGTAACCCGACGGGAAGGGTCAGCAGATTCGGTGCAACTCCGAAGCCGACGGTCAAAGTCCGGATGAAAGAGAACGGTCGGTAGCAGACGCATCGCAAGGTGCGGCTGCTTGTCGTTCCGTGTGCCCTGATTCTGGTCCTTAAACCGAGGAAAGCCATGAATCAGATGTTGCAAGACCCCCAAGTCCAAAACTCAGAAGTCCAACCGCCGCCGGTTCCGCAAGGACCCGCGACCGAGCATCCACGCTTCGCCAAGCCGCAGCGGGTGGCCTTCGTGCAGGCCCGCTGGCACCGCGACGTGGTCGAGGAGGCCCGCATCGCCTTCATGAAGGAGGCCGCGGCGCGGCACCTCAACCATGTCGACGTGTTCGAGGTGCCGGGCTCGTTCGAGATCCCGCTGCATGCGCAGGTCCTCGCCAAGACGCGCCGCTACACCGCGATCGTCGCGGCCGGCCTCGTCGTCGACGGTGGCATCTATCGCCACGAATTCGTCGCCGACACCGTGATCAAGGCCTTGATGGACGTGCAGCTCCGCACCGAGGTGCCGGTGTTCTCAGCGGTGTTGACGCCGCAGCAATTCCACGAGACCGAGGTGCACTACGACTTCTTCCGCAAGCACTTTGCCATCAAGGGCGTGGAAGTCGCCGAGGCCTGTGCCGAGACGTTGCTCGGCCTGGAGCGCCTGCGCGGTCAGGTCGCCGCGGGGATCGTGGGGTAGGTCTGGTCATTCCGGGGCGCACGCAGCGCGAGCCCGGAATCCATTGATCGATACGGATTGGTGCAAGATGGATTCCGGGTTCGGCGCTGACGCGCCGCCCCGGAATGACTGCCGTGAAAATCAGTCGAACAGGCTCGACACCGATTCTTCCGCCGCCGTGCGCGCGATCGCATCCGAGATCAGGCTGCCGATCGGCAGCGTGCGGATGTTCGGCGCCTTGGTCACGGCCTCCGTCGGCAGGATCGAGTCGGTGATCACCAGCTCCTTCAGCTTGGAGCCGGAGATGCGGGCGGCCGCGCCGCCGGAGAGCACGCCGTGGGTGATGTAGGCGTAGACGTCCTTGGCGCCCTTGGCGAGCAGTGCGTCGGCCGCATTCACCAGCGTGCCGCCGGAATCGACGATGTCGTCGACGAGGATACAGGTGTAGCCGGCGACATCGCCGATCACGTTCATGACCTCGGATTCGCCCGGGCGCTCACGACGCTTGTCGACGATCGCGAGCGGGGTGTTGATGCGCTTGGCAAGGCCGCGCGCGCGGGCCACGCCGCCGACGTCGGGCGAGATCACCATCACCTTGGAGAGGTCGAACTTGTCCTTGATGTCGCGCACCATCAGCGGCGCCGCATAGAGATTGTCGGTCGGGATGTCGAAGAAGCCCTGGATCTGGCCGGCATGCAGGTCGAGCGTCATGACGCGGTCGACACCGGCCTGCGTGATCAGATTGGCGACGAGCTTGGCCGAGATCGGCGTGCGCGAGCCCGATTTGCGGTCCTGCCGGGCGTAGCCGAAATAGGGCAGCACCGCGGTGATGCGGCGCGCCGAGGAGCGGCGCAGCGCGTCCGTGATGATCAGGAGCTCCATCAGATGGTCGTTCGCGGGAAACGAGGTCGACTGGATGACGAAGGCATCCGAGCCGCGGACGTTCTCCTGGATCTCGACGAAGATCTCCATGTCGGCGAAGCGCCGCACCACCGCCTTGGTCAGCGGCAGGTCGAGGCCTTGCGCGATCGCCTGCGCGAGGGCCGGATTGGAGTTGCCGGCGACGAGCTTGATGGAGCCGTTTTTGGCCGACATAGACGCTTCCTCCCGCGCTTTGCTGGATACGACGTTCAACATCTCAGATCCCACTGGAAGCACGGTTACGACGGGCGAGGAAATATCAGGCGGGAGGCTGCGATGGCAACCCGGAAGGCTACGTTTTCCCTTCGAAAATCCTGAGTCGGGCCAACGGTTTGGCCGCAACTTGAGGCCGTGGTTTAGCGGGGGTTATCGCTCGGCATAGCCGAGCGCGGAGGACGGCATGTCCGATGCCGGCGCCTCGGGAATCACGCTCGCCACCGCCGGTCCCCGCAAGCCAGGCGCTGCGCCAGGCGTGTCCGGTGTGCCGTTGATCATGTTGGAAAGTCCACTGAATCCGGCCTGGGCGATCTTCCGCAGCACCAGATCGTCGGCAGCCGCCCACGCGTCGCGGCCACCCTTGACCGAGGTCGGTTCCTCGCCGGACAGGCGCAGCGCGCGCTGCTGATTGGCGTCGTAGACGTCCCAGACCCAGGCGATCACGGTCTTGCCGCGGACGATCTGGGCGGAGAGGTAGCTGCGCACGCGGTAGGCGGCCGAGCCTTCGCGGGAGACCACGGACAGGCTGCGCAGCTTGGATTCGCTGTCGAGCACGCCGACCATGCGGTCGAACACCTGCGGCGGCGGCCCGTCGATCGATTCGAACGCCACCGTCGCGCCCGAGCCGGTGGTCGGCGCCATCGCGTAGGAATTGGCGGCGCCGCCACCGCCGGCACAGCCGCCAAGCGCGGTCGCCGCCGCCAGCAGCATGACCGCCAGCACGCGCGAACCCGCACGGCCCAGGATGAATGACGCGTCCCTCATTATGGAGGGCAGCGATATCGTTAAAATCGATTAAGGTCTAGGGCGGCGGCGACACGGATACACAGTGTCATTCCGGGGCGTCCGAAGGACGAGCCCGGAATCTCGAGATTCCGGGTTCGATGCTTCGCATCGCCCCGGAATGACACGGGGTTGCCCTTGTGTTCACGCTTCGAGCGCGATGGCGTGGACGTGGCGGCCGTAATCCGGCTCCTTGCGATGCACCGAGCGGCGATAGCTGAAGAAGCGCTCGTCCGCATAGGTGTCGAGACCGAGATCGTCGATCATCAGGATGCCGGCGGCCTCGAGCCGCTGGCGGATGAAGCCGGCGAGATCGAACATCGCGTGTCCCTCGCGCACCGACGGGATGAAGAACATGGCGTTGTCCGCATCCGCCTCGATGAAGCGCGCCACGAACTCGTTGCCGACCTCGTAGCTGTCCTGGCGGATCAGCGGCCCGATCGCGGCGATGATGCCGCCTCGCGTGGCGCCGAGATCCTCCATCGCCGAGATCGTCGCCTCCAAGACGCCGGTGAGCGCGCCTTTCCAGCCGGCATGTGCACCGCCGATCACGCGTGCATGGGGATCGACGAACAGCACCGGTCCGCAATCGGCGGTGGAGACGCCGAGCGCGATGCCGGGCGTTTTCGTCACCAGCGCATCACCCTTCGGCCGCGGCCCGCTCGGCCATGGTGTCTCGGCAACCACCACGTCGGGCGAGTGGATCTGGTGCAGGCTAAGGAAGCGGTCCGCGCCGACACCGACATGTTCGGCCATGCGGCGGCGGTTCTCCGCAACGAGGCCCTGATCGTCGTTGGAGCCGAGCCCGCCGTTGAGTGCGGAATAGATTCCGCCGGAGACGCCGCCTTCACGCGTGAAGAAGGCATGGCGCAGGCCGGGCACAGCTGCCAGCAGCGAGGAGGTGAGCGTCATCAATTGCCTCCGGCCTGTTCGAAATCGCTGAGGCCGGCGATGCCCGTCAGCCGCGGCTCGGAGATGCCGAGCACCTTGAACATCGAGCCCATGCCGCTGCGCCCGGTGTCCGTCAGGCGCTTGAGCGCGATCGAAATGTCGGTGGCGACTTCCGGCGTCGCCTTCTGCATCAAAGCGGCGGCCCTCGTATCGATGCCGATGCGCTTGAGGAAGTCGCCTTGCGTCACCGGCCCGTGCACGCGCGCGCCGACGTCCTCGGCCGCGCGCGCCAGCGCCTGGAAGTCGACATGGGCGGTGACGTCGGCCTGGCCGGGTGCCTTCAGGGGATCGACGAAGGTGTGGCGGGCAATCGCCTGGAAGGTGTCGCCGGCGTCGCTGCGCAGATGGCCGTAGTCGATGATCAGGGCCGCGCCGTCCTGGTCGCGCACGCGGGTGGCGAGCTTCATGATCTCGCCGTCGGGCCGCCATTCGAACACGGCGCCGACAGGTGCGGCGCGCACCAGGGGCGGCAGCAGCACGTCGAAGCGCGGGGTCGGCTCCGGCGCCGCGCCGAACTGAAGCTTGCCGTTGCCGTCGATCTCGATCACGCGCTCGTGCCAGCCGTTTTCGAGTCTGACCATCTGGTGAATCGGCAGCACGTCGAAATATTCGTTGGCGAGGATGATGCTCGGCCCGTCCGGCACGTCGTCGATGCTGTCGTGCCAGGAGATGTTGCGCACGGCGGACAGCGTCGCGCCCTGCCGCTCGCGCAGGACCGGATTGACCTCGACCATGTGGATATGGAGCGCCTGGTACAGCGGCGGCAGCACGCGGAGCGCGCGCAGTGCATCCGCCATCATGGTGCCGCGGCCGGGGCCGAGCTCGATCAGCCGCAGGAATTGCGGCGAGCCCATCTGCTTCCACACCGAGGCGGTCCACAGGCCCAGGAGCTCGCCGAACATCTGGCTGACCTCGGGCGCGGTGGTGAAGTCGCCCTCACGCCCGAGCGGATCGCGCGAGACGTAATAGCCATGGCGCGGATGCATCAGGCACAGTTCCATGTAGCGCCAGACCGGCATGGGGCCCGACGCCTTGATCAGCGCCTTGATCTCGTCGAGTAGCGGCTGGTCGGTCACGGCGTACTTTCTCGAAATGAATTAACGAATGGCCTGGGCGGGCTGCGGCGAACCGCGCCTGACTGCCAATACAATAAGGATGAGGCCGACGATAAGCATCGGGATCGACAGCAGCATGCCCATGGTTAAGCCGCCCCAGAGGTAACCAAGCTGTGCGTCCGGTTCGCGGAAATGCTCGCCGGCGATCCGGGCCAAGCCATAGACCAGGATGAAGGCGCCGAGGATCATGCCGGGCCGCTTCAGGGCACCGAAGCGGATCATGACCGCGAGCACGGTGAACAGCAGGATGCCTTCCATGCCGGCCTGGTAGAGCTGGCTCGGATGGCGCGGCAGCTGCGTCGGATCGTTCGGGAAGATCATGGCCCAGGGCAGGCTCGCATCGGCGACGCGGCCCCACAATTCGCCGTTGATGAAATTGGCAATGCGGCCGAGCAGCAGCCCGACCGGGGCGACCGCGGTGGTGATGTCGCCGAGCGACAGGATCGGGATCTTGTTGCGATGGGCAAACCACATCACCGCGACGACGCAGCCGAGGAAGCCGCCATGGAAGGACATGCCGCCCTCCCATAGCCTGAAGATCGCGGCGGGATGATCGATGAAGAAGGGCAGGTTGTAGAACAGCACGTAGCCGGTGCGGCCGCCGAGGATGATGCCGAGCGTCACCCAGAGGATGAAGTCGTCGATCTGGAGCAGCGAGATCGGCGCCGGGCCGTCCCACAGACGCTTGCTCTTCAGCAGCGAGCGCGCATAGAGCCAGCCGAACACGATGCCGCAGATATAGGCCAGCGCATACCAGCGTATCGCGAACGGGCCGATCTCGAGCGCGATCGGCTTGAAGGCGGGGAAGTCGATCAGAAGAAGCTGCATCGCGCCTTCTATGTCCAAGCCAATCGCGGCGGTCGGCGCCGGCAGACGCCCTGTGATTCTTCTTATGCAGGGACGTCGAGGACGATTGCAAGGACACCGGGGCATGACAAGGTTACCACCCCGCGGCTCTTGAACCGCTCCGTTCGGATTGCCATTGTGTTTCGGAGAGTTCGCGCAAAGTTTATCGGAGGCCCGCCATGACCCAGACCAACAATCGGTTTTTCGACGAGATCGGCCGCCTGATGAACGACGCCGCCGGGGCCGCCCAGGGCGTCAAGCGCGAGTTCGACACGGTGATGCGGACCCAGGCGGAGAAATTCCTGCGCGACATGGATCTGGTCAAGCGCGAGGAGTTCGAGGCAGTCAAGGACATGGCGCGCCTGGCGCGCGAGGAGAACGAGGCGCTGAAGGCGCGCATCGCGGCGCTGGAGGCCAAGCTCGGCGGGTAACCCATCTCGGGGTCATTCCGGGCGCGACGAAGTCGCGAACCCGAATCTCGAGGTTCCGGGTTCGATGCTTCGCATCGCCCCGGAACGACGGGTACGGGGACAACACCGGCGCCCGCAAAAAATCCCCGCATTTCCTTGTCATTTCCGCAGCTTCCGGGTAAAAGCCCGCCACGTTCGTGGCCCCCGCACCCCTGGAGGCTTGCTGCGAGCTATGCCATGGGCCGCGCTGCGGCCCATTAACTTTGCAAAAACAAGGACTTAACGACATGGCGACGACCGTCAAGGAATTGAAGGCGACCGCACGTCCGAAGAGCGGCAAGGGGGCCGCCCGGGCTGAGCGTCGCGCCGGGCGCGTGCCCGGAGTGATCTATGGCAACAACCAGCCCCCGGTGACGATCTCGATCGAAGATCGCGAACTGCGCCAGCGCATCCTCGCCGGCCGGTTCCTGACCACGCTGGTGGACATCGATCTCGAGGGCAAGAAGCACCGCGTGATTCCGCGCGACTATCACCTCGATCCGGTCAAGGACTTCCCGATCCATGTCGACTTCATGCGGCTCGGTGAAGGCGCCACCATCCGCATCAGCGTGCCCTTGCACGTCGTGAAGGCGGAAACCTCCCCGGGCGTGAAGCGCGGCGGCACCGTCAACATCGTCGCCCACGCGATCGAGCTCGAATGCGGCGTCGAGAGCATTCCGCAGTACATCGAGGCCGACGTCGGCGCGCTCGAAATCGGTCACTCGCTGCATCTGTCCGACGTCAAGCTTCCGGCCGGCGTGAAGGCGCTGACCCGCGAGGACGCCACCCTCGTCACCATCGTGCCGCCGTCCGGCTACGCCGAAGAGCAGAAGGCCGCGGCTGCGGCTGCGGCTCCGGGCGCTGCTGCGGCGGCTCCGGCCGCTGGCGCCGCGGCTCCGGCTGCGGGCGCTGCTGCGCCTGCCGCCGCTGCCAAGGCTCCCGCCGGCGGCGACAAGAAGAAGTAATCTCGAGAGAGCTGGCGCGCGGTCCCTGATCGCGCGTTGGCTGAGGGGCGCGCCGCGTCATGCGACTCTTTGTTGGGCTCGGCAATCCCGGCGCGAAATACGCACGTAACCGGCACAATATCGGCTTCATGGCTGTAGACGAGATCGCGCGACGCCATGGCTTTGCGCCATGGCGTCGTCGTTTTCAGGGCGAGACGTCGGAAGGCACGCTCGGATCCGAGCGCGTGATCCTGCTCAAGCCGACGACCTACATGAACGAGTCCGGCCGCAGCGTTCAGGAGGCGGCGAGCTTCTTCAAGATCGCGCCCGGCGACGTCACGGTGTTCCATGACGAGCTCGAGCTGCCGCCGGGCAAGGTGCGGGTGAAGATCGGCGGCGGTATCGCCGGCCACAACGGCCTGCGGTCGATCTCGGCGCATATCGGCAACGACTATCGCCGCGTGCGCCTCGGCATCGGTCATCCCGGCGTCAAGGAGCTGGTGCACGGCCACGTGCTGTCGGACTTCGCCAAGGCCGACAACGAGTGGGTGGCGACGCTGTGCGAGGCCGTGGCCGAGCACGCAGGCCTGGTTGCCAAGGGCACGGACGCGACCTTCGCCAACAGGGTGCATCTGGCCATGCAGGCGAAGGGGTTTTTGACCAAGGACGACAAGGAGTAGGGTGGGTTAGCCGACCACGTCCGCGAAGCTTCGACAAGCGAAGACGCAAGGCGTAACCCACCGTGCCACGACCGAAATATTGGCGGGTTACGCCGCGCAGATGCGCCTCGCGCATCTGGAGGGCTAACCCACCCTACGCACTGCGTTAGAGGACACCATGGGATTCAAATGCGGGATCGTCGGATTGCCCAATGTCGGCAAGTCGACCTTGTTCAACGCGCTGACCGAGACGGCCGCGGCGCAGGCCGCGAATTATCCGTTTTGCACCATCGAGCCGAATGTCGGCGAGGTCGCCGTGCCCGACCCGCGGCTGGAGAAGCTCGCCGCCATCGCCAAGTCCGGCCAGATCATCCCGACCCGACTGACCTTCGTCGACATCGCGGGCCTGGTCCGCGGCGCCTCCAAGGGCGAAGGCCTCGGCAACCAGTTCCTCGCCAACATCCGCGAGGTCGATGCGATCGCGCATGTGGTGCGCTGCTTTGAGGATTCCGACATCACCCATGTCGAGGGCAAGATCGCCCCGCTCGCCGACATCGAGACCATCGAGACCGAGCTGATGCTCGCCGACCTCGAAAGCCTCGAGGAAGCGCGTCGACAACCTCACCAAGAAGGCCAAGGGCAACGACAAGGACGCCAAGGAGCAGCTCGACCTGGTCAACCGCACCCTGGTGCTGCTGCGCGAGGGCAAGCCCGCGCGCCTCGTCGAGCGCAAGGCGGAGGAGGAGCGCGCCTTCGCCATGCTCGGCCTGCTGTCCTCCAAGCCGGTGCTCTATGTCTGCAACGTCGAGGAAGGCTCGGCCGCGACCGGCAATGCGTTCTCCAAGGCCGTGGAGGAGCAGGCCGCCAAGGAAGGCGCGGTCGCCGTCGTCATCTCCGCCAAGATCGAATCCGAGATCGCCACCATCTCGCGTGAAGAGCGCGCCGAGTTCCTGGAGACGCTCGGCCTGGACGAGGCCGGCCTCGATCGCCTGATCCGCGCCGGCTACAAGCTGCTCGACCTCATCACCTATTTCACCGTCGGCCCGAAGGAGGCGCGCGCCTGGACCATCCATCGCGGCACCAAGGCGCCCGCGGCGGCCGGCGTGATCCACACCGATTTCGAGAAAGGTTTCATCCGCGCCGAGACCATCGCGTATGAGGACTATGTCGCGCTCGGCGGCGAAGCCGGCGCGCGCGATGCCGGCAAGCTCCGCCTCGAAGGCAAGGAATACGTCGTCGCCGACGGCGACGTGATGCATTTCAGGTTCAATACGTAAGCCAAAGCTGTCATTCCGGGGCGCGCCTCTTGGCGCGAACCCGGAATCCATTCGTCCACTTGTTCTGCGGCCCGATGGATTCCGGGTTCGCGCTGCGCGCGCCCCGGAATGACGGCGCTACCGCATCCCGCTGCCCTGGTCGCGGATCGCGCCGAGATGCTCGTTGATGCGGAACACGATCAGGATCAGCTCCGCGAGGATGCGCGAGAAAACGATCCCGACGACGACGCTGGCGATCGAGGACAGCAGCACCAGGAAGCCGCCGAACGGGCTGATCGCCATCGCGGCGAGCCCGGAGAAGATGCCGGAGAGGCCGAACAGGCAGATCAGCGCGATCACCAGCCAATAGAAGGTCTTGATGATCGTCGGCGTGATGAAGCGGTCCCATTGGAAAAGGTCGCTGAATGAAAACATTGCTCTCCCCCAGGGCACTGGGCCTTGATAAACGGATCGCGGCCCTCGGTCGATCCGACTCGGATCAACGCCGCCAGCCGGTATGTAGCACGAGCCATGCGGGCCGGCGGGTTGAGATTGCCGCAAAGTGCGGCCACAATCTGTCATTCCCGCAAAGCTTTCCCCAGATGACCCTGACCTTCGAAGATTTCCCGCCCGGCCGGTTCGGCACGTTCGGCCCGCGCCATGTCACCCGCGACGAGATTTTGGCTTTTGCCGCCGAGTTCGATCCGCAGCCGATGCACCTGGACGAGGAGGCTGCCGGCCAAAGCATGCTGCGCGGCCTGTCCGGCTCGGGCTGGCATCTCTGCTCGCTGATGATGCGGATGATGGCCGACGGCTTCATCACACGCGCCGCATCGCTGGGATCGCCCGGCGTCGACGAGGTGCGTTGGCTCTCGCCGCTGCGGCCCGGCGACGATCTCATGCTCGATGTCGACGTGGTGGAGGCGCGCACCTCGAAGAGCCGGCCCGAGCTCGGCATCGTCAAGTTCAAATTCACCGTGCGCAACGCCAACGGTGCGGCGCTCGCCGAGATGACGTCGCCAATCCTGATCAAGCGGCGCGAGGGAGCGGTCTGATGCGGTTCTTCGACGACATCGAGATCGGCCAGCGCCGCGAGATCGGCACCTATACGTTCACGGCCGAGGCGATCAAGGCATTCGCCGCCAAGTTCGATCCGCAGCGTTTTCATCTCGACGAGGAGGAGGGCAAGAACTCGTTGTTCGGCGGGCTTGCCGCCTCGGGCTGGCATGTCGGTTCGGCCTGCATGAGCCTGCTTGTCGCCGACGGCCAGCGTCTGGCGCGCGAGGCCGCCTCGCGCGGCGAGGAGGTCGCGGTATGGGGCCCGTCGCCGGGCTTTCGCGACCTGCGCTGGATCAGGCCGGTGCTCGCCGGAGACACCGTCGCGTATGTCAACGTCGTCACCGACAAGCGCATCTCGGCCTCGCGCCCCGGCTGGGGCATCCTGACCGCCCGCACCACCGGCACCAACCAGCGCGGTGAAGACGTTTATTCCATCACCGCTTCAGCCTTCGTGCCGAGGCGGAAGGGCGGTTAGACCTGTTCCAAGATGAACGGTCCAAATGATGCGCGAGTGTTGCCCGCGCGCTATGGACGCGATTCGGGGCGGCTGCCATAAGCCTGCGCAACATGGTTACCGCGAAGCGTTTCTGCGGAACCAGTGAGTTGCTAACTAATTATGAACCTGTCGCTGTCTATTTGAAACGAATTGGCAGACGACAGGGGACGAGGACCATGGCAGATCGCGGCGCACTCAAGTTTGTTGGATTTATCTTCGCGACCGCGACGCTCGCAGTGATGCTGGTCGCCGGCATGGTGGTGAAGGGCTATGCCGATGGCGCCTACACCCTGGAAGTCTCGGCCGCCGACGCGACCCGGTAACACTTCGTTCATCTTTCGCGGTCGGCATCCGGCCGCGCCTCAGCGGCTATAGACGAACGCCAGGATGGCGATCGCAACCGCCAGCAGCCCGACAAAGCGCATCATGATCGTGCCGAATTGATTCGGCGCGGGCCGCAACGGTATCGGGTCCGTGGTGTCGGGCCGAATGCTTTCCATCTGAAATGTCCCCAGGCCCGGCCACGGCGGCACGGGCGCTTGGCGTTGGTCGCTGGGGAGGAGCGCAGGGTTCAACGCGCACGCCGAGTCCCGGACGCGCTGCGGCGCTCTTGCGCTGCTGCGCAGAGCCGGGGCCCATCTTGCCGCGCATGCATCCGGGCCATGGGCCCGGCTCTGCGGTGCGTCACGGCGTGCCGCACCGCGTCCGGGGTACGAGACCGACGAAATCAAAACCGCCGCGCTCCCTGTCGGAAACACGGCGGTTCGGTGATGCTTCGGTGAACGATCAGCTGTTGCGCAGGCCGTCTGCGGCGCGCTTCCACTGCGCGACGTTGTCGGCGATCATGCGGGTCGACTTCATCGCGGCCTGGCTGAGCTGGGCATAGCCGGAGATCTCGCGCTGGACGCGCTGGCCTTCGGCATGCAGCAGGTCGCGCAGGCTCTCGAGCTCGGAGATCAGGTTCTCGATCTCGGCGAGCGAAGTACCGGCGACGCGCTGGATCAGCGAGTTGACGTTGTTGACGGTGGCCTCCGCGCTCGGGTCGAGCGGCGGCGCGTCGGTGGTGTTGGTCGCCGCCGGGCGGCGCAGATAGGCGATATCGTTGCGGACGAAGTCGCGGATGCCGGCCTCGACCTCGGTCACGGCGGCGAGGTTGGTGTCGACCGTCTCGGTCTCAGTGGCTTCGATCTTTTCCGGACGCATGGCGTTCATCGTTGTTCCCCTGTTCGCGTTGAGCGCAGCGCGAGTGTCCCCCGCACGACGACGTCTGTGAGGCTTCCTTATCAGGGCGTCCGATTTTGACCGCAAATGGGCCGAGATGCGGCAAGGGCGGACCATTCGGGGGTTTTGCCGTGGCGTATGGTTAGGAGAGTGTGAACGCCATTGCGGGGATGCGAAGCTCCAGCCAGGCCGGCGGTCTGCTCCCTCGCCCCGCTTGCGGGGAGAGGCGAAAGAGTCACCAGCTCTTCTTGAAGCCGGCCGTCACGCTCTTGTTGATCGCGCCTTGCGAGGTCTCGCCGACCGAGCCGGAGACGGTGACGCTGTCGAACAGCTTCTGTTCGGCGCCGACCTTGCGCAGCCATTTGTCGTCGGTGGTCGACAGCGTCTGGCCGGCGGTGATGCTGGTGCCGGTGTCGGTGAGGGTGACCTTGGCGGCCTGGTCGGTTTCGTAATTGCGGATGATGTGGCCGCCGATGCCGGGCACGGCGCCGGTGCCCTGCTGGTTGACGCTGTAGCCGTTCTGAAGCGTCAGCGAGGTGTCGCCCGACAGCGGCACCGATTTGGTCAGCGAGGCCCCGATCTTGCTCTGCTCGGCGCCGGGATCGACGCGGGCTTCCACCGCGGTCTTGTCCCAGATCGCACCCGCGCCGGGCGCGGTTGCCGTCGCCCAGGCGCTGCCGGAGGATTGCGGCAGGTTGCCGCCGTTGCTGGCCCTCTGCGCCAGCAGCTCGGACATCGTCCGCGGCTCACTCGTCACCGTCATGTCGGCGCCGATCCGCGTGTCCCAGAACGGGGACACGGACTGCTTCACCGTGACCGCCGAGGAGCCGTTCGGGTTGGCGTTGGACGACCAGTCCAGCCCGTCCCTGGCGGCGGCCTGGGCGCGCTTCTTGGCGGCCATGTCGATGCCGGTGCCGGCATCGACCGCGAGCTGGCTCCAGTCGAGCTTGTCGACGTCGATGCCTTTGAGCACGTCGGGATCGTTGACGTCGACCGGCTCTGCCGCCTCGGTTTCGGCCTCGTCGTCAGGTGCGGCCGCGCTGGCGGAGAAGGGCGGGAGGATCTGCGCCGAGACCGTCAATACCGAGCCCAAAATGAATGCGGCCGCCAGCGTCGGCAGCCTGGCCCAGCCAAACCTTGTCGAGAATTCCATCGTCCTGCCCGCGAGCCCCAGCGCATGCTGACCGACAATATATATCGGCCGTCGGCAAAGACCATGCGCCATTCCGCGCGGAAAATGCTGATCCATCGTTGCGAAATTGTGGCGGTGGATTTGAGGCGGCGAACCAACGGGCCGCGCGGAAGGCGCGCGCCCGATGACGAGCTTCTGGCGCGACGGCATCCGGCGGGGCTGGAAGCCAGGACGTCGCAGCCGGCATCGTCATCGGTCCCGAACGATGGGGCCCGTTGGTGTCTCCTGAAGCGCGAGGATCATCATCGCGCTTCAGGTTGTCGTTTGCGCATGATCTTTTCGGAGAACCGCTGCGCACTTTGCGCTAACGCGGCCCTTCGGGTCCGGATCGTGCGTCAGCCGACGCGGGTCATCTTCGGCAGATGAATGGCGCGGCCGAGGGCCTGCTCGACCAGATCGAACGTGTCGATCAGGACCCGCATGCTGACGAGCTTGCCTGCCCTGAACTGGGCGAACTGCGCGACCCGCAGGCTGATCGGCTTGTTGGAATCCAGGGCGGTCAGCGAATAGCGCACCATCGAGGCGGCGGAATCGACGCCGAGCATGATGCTTTCGCGGTCGAAGCGGTGGACTTGGAAATTGTCGGCGAGCTGGTGGATGACCTCGATCACGGCCGCCTTGCCCCGGCGTGCGCCGAGGAACGGAAACATGTCGATCGGGCCGTAGAGCGCCCACTCGACGTCCTCGTCGATCAGGGCCTCGATATCCCCGAAATACTGGTCGTTGATCGCGCGGTGCAACGCGCGCGAGAAACGCCAGAGGCTGTGCTCTGTCATTTTGGGCAGTCCTGAAGCTGGCTTGCGAAAAGAAAACGAAAAACACCCCACGCGCAGTCAGCTGGCGGGGGTCAACTCATTTGTATACGAACAATGTAGCGAGCTTCGGCCAAAACGCAATTCACGTTTTTGCAATGCACCATTGAATGGATTTTGTGAGATTTACAATAGAACCCCGTAATCTTCCGGGTTCGGAACCGGGTTCCAGGCAAGACGGGTCAATCCGCCTGCACACCCGTGATCAACGGCCCGATCTCGCGCTCCAGCACCTGCTGCACCAGATCGTAGGAATCGATGATCTCGCGGATCTCGGCCACCAGCCCGCCGCGGAAGGTATAGAACACCGCCATGTCGAACTGCACGATGCGGTCGTTGCTGCGCTTCCTGAAATAGGTCTGCATGTAGGTCGCGACCGCCTCGCCCTCGGCGACAATGCGCGGCGCCTTGTAGCGGATTTCCGAATAGCGCGACCAGATCGTCTGCCACAGCTCGCGCAGCTCGGCCTTGCCGTGCCGGGGGCCCATATGCGGCAGCACGTCGATCGGCGCGTGGGTGAGGAAGTCGACGTCGTCGGTGCAGCAGGACAGCGCCGCCTCGATATCGCCGCCCACGAAGGCGTCGAGCAGATTCAGCACGCGTTGGCGATTGAGCTTCTCGACCGTCATTCCGCCCGTCCCTTTTTGGCCGTTGTGCAACGCTAGCGCGTGGTCCCGCGAACCGGCAATCCGCAAAATCACAGGGATGTTGCAGACCTTATGACGCGCCGGCGCAATGCCAGGTTCATGGCATGCAACTAAAAGTCGAGCTGTGGATTGGCAGCGCGAATTTCGTGCCAGCTCGGCTGCGTGGCGCGCCATGCCCATGGCGCAACGCGGCCCCGCGCAGCCGCCCGGAACCGCAAGGCGCCCAGTGGGGGCAGGGGTAATTGTAGTTTGTCATTCCGGGGCGCCGCGGAGCGGCGAGCCCGGAATCCATCGCGCGACAGGCCGGCTATGGGGCGTGACCCGCCTCACATCACCCAAGGCCCGCAGGGGGTAGCGTCATCCCATGTCACCAGGGAGACGTGCCATGGCTGCCATCGCCAGAGTCCGAAAGTCCCGCCTGCACAATGCGCTCGAAGGCCTCGCGCTGACCACGATCCTGCAGAGCTTCCCGACCTTCGCCCTGGCCGCCTTCCTGCTCAAGCTCTGCGGCGATCGCGACCTCGCCGGCGACCCCGGCGTTGCCATCTTCGTCGCCATCGCCTCGCTCGCCCACGCGCTGCTGGCCGTGACGTTTGGCCCGAGCCTCCCGCACCTGTTCAAGACCGTCTACGAACCGAAATTCTTCGAGGCCCATCTGTCGCTGTCCGACAAGATCACGGCATGGCGCACCCAGCCGGTCGCCTCGCTGCAACTGGTGACCATCGTGCTGCTGCTGTCGGTGATGGCCGTGGTGACGGCGAGCGTGGGGTAGGATGGCCCCCGTCATTTCAGGGGCCGCAGAGCGGCGAGCATTGATGCGCAATTGCGCATCTGAGAATCCATCACCACGAGCGGCGCTAATGAACCTACGCCTACCTCTTCTTCCACCCCCCGCGCCGCCCCGGCATCCCACCCGTCGACTTCGGCGCCGGCCCGAATTCCGGCCCGGACTGCCGCGAATCCGTCGGTTGGATGATCCGGCTGGTGCTGCCGAACGGCTTTGCCGGCAGGCTCGGCTTCTCGCGATAGGGCAGCGATTCCGGGCCGTGCATCTCGTCGAGATGCGGCTTGTGCACCTTCGAGCCAGAGCCGCCGCCGCCGCTCGCCTTCAGCGCGGAGCTGACGGTTTTCTTCTTCATGGCGCTGACGGGGAGGTTGGCCGCGTCGCCGTATTTCCTTGTACCCGCATAGGCGCCGGCCTTGCCGGCGACGGTGCGCTGCTTGGCGGTGGGGTCGTCGACCACAGCGAGTTCGGTGGCGCGCAGGCGCTTGACCTCGTCGCGCAGGCGCGCGGCTTCCTCGAAGTTCAGGTCGGCGGCGGCCTCGCGCATCCTTGTTTCGAGATCGGCGAGCACGGCTTCGAAATTGTGGCCGATCGAGATGACGTCGTCGGTCATGTCGTGGCCGCCGACCTCGACCAGCACGTGGTCGCGCTCGTAGACCGAGTTGAGGATGTCGCCGATCTGCTTCTTCACGCTCTCCGGCGTGATGCCGTTGGCGTTGTTGTACTCGACCTGCTTCTCGCGGCGGCGGTTGGTCTCGGCGATGGCGCGCTCCATCGAGCCGGTCATCTGGTCGGCGTAGAGGATCACCTTGCCGTCGACGTTGCGCGCGGCGCGGCCGATGGTCTGGATCAGCGAGGTCTCGCTGCGCAGAAAACCCTCCTTGTCGGCGTCGAGGATCGCGACCAAAGCGCATTCGGGAATGTCGAGGCCCTCGCGCAACAGGTTGATGCCGACCAGCGCATCGAACGCGCCGAGGCGCAGATCCCTGATGATCTCGATGCGCTCGATGGTGTCGATGTCGCTGTGCATGTAGCGGACGCGAATGCCCTGCTCGTGCAGATATTCGGTGAGGTCCTCCGCCATGCGCTTGGTCAGCACCGTGATCAGCGAGCGATAGCCGGCCTGCGCGGTGGCGCGGACCTCGCCGACGAGATCGTCGACCTGGGTGCGGGCCGGGCGGATGTCGACCGGCGGATCGATCAGCCCGGTCGGGCGAATGACCTGCTCGACGAACACGCCCCCGCTCTCGTTCAGCTCCCAGCCGCTCGGCGTCGCCGAGACCGCGATGGTCTGCGGCCGCATCATGTCCCATTCCTCGAAGCGGAGCGGACGGTTGTCCATGCAGGAGGGCAGGCGGAAGCCGTATTCGGCCAGCGTCGCCTTGCGACGGAAGTCGCCGCGGAACATGGCGCCGATCTGCGGGATGGTGACGTGGCTCTCGTCGGCGAAGATCAGCGCGTTGTCGGGCACGTATTCGAACAGCGTCGGCGGCGGCTCGCCGGGGCGGCGCCCGGTGAGATAGCGCGAATAGTTCTCGATGCCGGCGCAGCTGCCGGTCGCCTCCATCATCTCCAAGTCGAAGGTGGTGCGCTGCTCCAGCCGCTGCGCCTCCAGCAGGCGGCCCTGGTTGTGGAGCTGGTCGAGCCGCTGCTTCAGCTCCGACTTGATCGACTTGATCGCCTGCACCAGGGTCGGGCGCGGCGTCACATAATGCGAGTTGGCGTACATCTTGATGAATTCGAGCTCGTCCTGCTTGTGGCCGGTGAGCGGATCGAACTCCTCGATGGTCTCGATGGTGTCGCCGAACAGGTTCACGCGCCAGGCGCGGTCCTCATAGTGCGCCGGGAAGATGTCGATGACGTCGCCGCGCACGCGGAAGGTGCCGCGGGTAAAGTCGGCCTGGGTGCGCTTGTACTGCAGCGCGACGAGGTCGGCGATCAGCTGGCGCTGGTCGATGCGCTCGCCCTTCTTCAGCGCGAAGGTCATCGCGGTGTAGGTCTCGACCGAGCCGATACCGTAGATGCAGGACACCGAGGCGACGATGATGACGTCGTCGCGTTCGAGCAGCGCGCGCGTCGCCGAGTGGCGCATGCGGTCGATCTGCTCGTTGATCGAGGAATCCTTCTCGATATAGGTGTCGGTGCGCGGGACGTAGGCTTCCGGCTGGTAGTAATCGTAATACGAGACGAAATACTCGACCGCGTTGTCCGGGAAGAAGTTCTTGAACTCGCCGTAGAGCTGGGCGGCCAGCGTCTTGTTCGGCGCCAGGATCAGGGCCGGACGCTGCGTCTTCTCGATGACCTGCGCCATGGTGTAGGTCTTGCCCGAGCCGGTGACGCCGAGCAGCACCTGGGTGCGGTCGTTGCGATTGATGCCCTCGACCAGCTCGGCGATCGCGGTCGGCTGGTCGCCGCGCGGCTCGTAGGACGACTTGATCTCAAAGCGCACGCCGCCTTCGGACTTCTCCGGGCGCGGCGGCCGGTGCGGGGTCCACACCTTGGTGGAGCCGTCGTCCTTGCGGAACTCCGGCCGGCCCTCGCGGATCAGCGATTCCAGGGCATCGGCGGTGGCCTTGACGCCGAGCGCTTCCATCTTGCTGCGCGGCGGCCGCGCCAGCGCCTCGGCATCGTCCTCCTCAGTGGGAAGCCCGAGCTGCCGCGCCAGTTCCGGATCGAGCGTCGGGATGGTGGCCGCCGTGCCATAATTGGCCTGCGGCGCTTCCTCCAGTCCGGCAAGCTCACCGGACTGACGGGCGCCCGGCGGCTGCGGATTGGGGCGCAGCGGCATAGGACGCGCATGATCCTGCGGAAATTCCTTCGGCGTCGACGCCCGCGCGCGATGCGCCGCGGCCTCGCCGCCGGATCGGCGGTCGCGCGAATTGTCCGGCGGCGGCTGCAGGCCGGTGCCCGACCCCAGGCCCGCATCGCCGCGATTGATCGCAGGATTGAGCAATTCGGCCAGCGCCGGCCCGATCGGCTGCACGTCGGGCCGGTGAGCTTTGGATTTCGGGGATTTGCCGGATTTTTCGGAGGATGCAGGTTTCTTCGCCATCAGGCGAATATGGGACGAGTCCGCCTCCCGATAAAGGGCGAATGCCCGTCGCCATGCAGGCTGCTGACAGCAGGTTGGCAGCAGGAAGGAACCTTACGCCGCCGGCAGCGGACCCTCGCCGTCCTCGCTCGCCTGATAGGGTTCGAGGATGTCGAGATGGATGCCGCCGCAATCGGTGCAGCGCATGGCCCAGTACTCGCAGCCGGCGCGCCCGCCGATGACGCGGAGCACGGTGAGATCGCCGTCGCATTCCGGGCAGTTGGACTGCACAGCGCGGGCGTAGATCCTCGGCCGCGACGGGTCTTCGAATTCGATAACTGACATGGCCGATTGCCCCTTCTTGACCTGCGCTGTCCCCGGCTGGCTGCCGCCCGGCCCGCTCATTCGTCGTCGCTGTCGGTCCGCCGGCGGAAGCGGTCGATGTGGTGCTTGGCGTCGGCGATCGCGGCGTTCTGATCCGGCCAGGCGAAACCGACTTCCATGGCCGGAAACAGCACGCCGTCGATGGCGAGAGGGGCTGAGATCGGCGCGGCGGATGCGGGCGTGCCAGAGGCCTTTGCCAGCCTCGAAGGATTCGATGTCAAAGCCGTCGTAGAGGGTCGTCATGGTCGTCCCCGAAAGTGTTCCGTACGTGTCTTGTTGGAGGGTCAGGGGACCATGTTTGCGATGTTCGGGATGTGAAGCCGTTCACAAGCCGTCGGCTTTTTTGCCGTCCGGCGTCAGTTCCGTGCCGCCGAGCGGCCGCTCCGCTTCACCGGCCGGGCCGCGGGTTCCGCCGCCGCCCGCATGATCCAGCGGCGGAACGCGGCGAAGTCGCGCTGCTCGGTCTGGAAGCTGCGATAGAGCAGATACCAGCGCATGCCCTTGGGCACCGAGAGGTCGAAGGGTGCCACCAGCCGGCCGGCGGCAAGGTCGTCGTCGATATAAGGGCGGATGCCCATGGCGATGCCGAGTCCGTCGGCGGCGGCCTGCAGCGCCTGGCCGTAGAACTGAAACTCCGGTCCCCGCGCGTTGATGCGGGGGACACCGGCGGCCTTCAGCCAGATCGGCCAGTCCTCAGGCGAGTGCGCGACGCGGATCAGGCTCGGCCCCTTCAAATCGGCCGGACGCTTCAGGCCGCTCGCGAGACAGGGGCACGCAGACCGGCGTGAGGTCGCCGGCGAACAGCGGCTCGGCGACGAGGCCGGGCCAGTCGCCGGTGCCGAGCTTGATGCCGCAGCTCCAATCCTCGCCGAACGGCACCGACGCGCCGCCGGTGGTGAAGCGCACCTCGATATCGGGCTCCTCGCTGCGAAACTCCGACAGGCGCGGGATCAGCCAGCGCATCGCAAAGGTGTGGCCGACGCCGATGGTGAGCACGCGGACGCTCGCGGGCGCCGTCACCTGCGCGGTGAGGCTGGCCAGCGCATCGAAGATCGGCGTCAGCCCGCTCTGATAGGCGCGGCCGGCCTGCGTCAGCACCAGGCGGTTGGCCTTGCGCTCGAACAGCGCGACGCCGAGTCGCTCTTCCAGCAGATGCACCATGCGGCTGACCGCGGCTGCGGACACGCTCAGCTCGAGCCCGGCTGCGGCAAAGCTGCCGGTCCGCGCCGCCGCCTCGAATGCCTTGATGCCGTTGAGAAACAGCAGCCGCCGCAAATGCAGGACCCTTGTGCCAGACCCTCAGGAAAGCTGAGGCCAGGGCAAGATAACTCAGTTTGCGCGAGACGAGCAAGCGAGGCACTAGAATGAGCGCAATTCCTGCTGATTTGGCGGAGCGCGGGCGCGGCCTCTTCGCCTCTCCCCGCAAGCGGGGCGAGGGCAATGAGCAGCTCACGTCCCTTACATGCACCGCGGAGATTTTGCTCGTGACGCCCCTCATGATCGCTGCCCTCGGATTGCTGATGGTCGCCACCGCGTTCCTGTCGGGGCTGTTCGGCATGGCGGGCGGACTGATCCTGATCGGCGTGCTCTTGGCCTTGATGCCGCTGCCGACCGCGATGGTGCTGCACGCGATCACGCAGATGGCCTCGAACGGCTGGCGCGCGTTGCTGTGGCGGGCGCATATCCGCTGGCGGCCGGTCGCGAACTACATGGTCGGCGCCGCCGTCGCGCTCGCGGCCTGGTCGCTCACGCGCTACGTGCCGGACAAGCCGATGGCGCTGCTGCTGCTCGGGGTCACCCCGTTCATGGCGCGGCTCCTCCCCGCGAACATCAAGCCGGATCCCGATCGCCTCTGGCAGGGCACGGTCTACGGCACGATCTGCATGGGCCTGATGCTGATGACCGGCGTCTCCGGCCCGCTGCTCGACACTTTCTTCCTCGGCGGCAATTTTGGCCGGCGCGAGAAGGTGGCGACGAAAGCGATGTGCCAGGTCGTCAGCCATTTCACCAAGCTGATCTATTTCGGCGGCATCATCGATCAGGCCGCAAGCCTCGATCCTGTGCTCGCCGGCGTCGCAATCGCCGCCTCGATGCTCGGCACCACGCTGGCGCGGCGCATCCTGGAGGCCATGACCGACCAGCAGTTCATCGCCTGGTCGAACAGGCTGATCACCACCATTGCCTGCTATTACATCGCCCATGGCGGCTGGCTGTTGCTTCGCGCGCCGGTGCTGGCCGCCTTCGACAAGGGAGGTTTGCAATGAGCGAGACTGCCGATCCGCTGGTGCTGGACTTCGTCGAATGGGTCGCGCGCGAGCCGCGCGCCTATGCCGAGGTGATCTCGACCTGGAAGACCTCGTGCCCGCGTCTCACCATCTGGGAAGACGCCGCTGAGCGCGGCTATGTCGCGCGCGAGACGATTGCAGGTCTCGGGCTGGTCATCGCGGTGACGGAGGACGGCGAGAGGTTGCTGCGCACGAACGGGCGGTGACTCTTCCCTTTGCTCCGCGTCCTCACTGTCATCATCCGCGAAGGCGGATGATCCAGTAATCGCCAGCAGTCATGTTTCTCACGACCGCCGCGGCGTACTGGATGCCCCGCCTGCGCGGGGCATGACAGGGAGTTTGACACACATCTCTCCACAACGTCGTTGCGAGCGTCAGCGAAGCAATCCAGAATATCTCCGCGGCGGCAGTCTGGATTGCTTCGTCGCAAGGGCTCCTCGCAATGACGGAGCCAGTGGAGGCGCCTTTGTCACTCAAACTTTACGAACTCGTCGGCACCGACCCCTCGCGTCCCTTCAGCCCGTATTGCTGGCGCACGCGGATGGCGCTGGCGCACAAGGGCTTGTCGGCGGAATCGCTGCCCTGGCGCTTCACCGAGAAGGGCACACTTGTGCCGCACGGCTCGGAGAAGGTGCCGGTGCTGCTGCACGATGATAAGCCGATCGTCGATTCCTGGACCATCGCGACCTATCTCGAAGATAAATTTCCGGATCGTCCGTCGCTGTTCGGCGGCGAGGGCGGCCGCGCCATGGCGCGCATGATCAATGCATGGGGTGATATCGCCATCGTCGGCGGCATCTTCCCGCTGATCGTCGCCGACATTCCGAACAATCTCGGCGAGACCGACGCGGGCTATTTCCGGCAGTCGCGCGAGGCGCGCTTCGGCGGCAAGAGCCTGGAAGATGTCATGTCGAGCCGCGACACCGGCGTGGCCGGCTTCCGCAAATCGCTCGAGGTGATGCGCCAGACGCTCAAGAAGCAGCCTTTCATCGGCGGCGAGGCGCCGAACTATGCCGACTATATCGTGTTCGGCGGCTTCCAATGGGCGCGCGTGGTGAGTCCGTTCAAGCTGCTGGAGGCGGACGATCCGATCCATGCCTGGCGGGAAAAACTGCTCGACGCCTTCGGCGGCATGGCGCGGACATCGCCGGGCTATCAAGTATAGGCTTCGTAGGGTGGGCAAAGGCGCGGAGCGCCGTGCCCACCATCTCTCTCGATCGCCAAAAATGGGTGGGCACGCTGCGCTCCACCCTACGGTACTGCCGTTGCTGCTGCCTTGCGCAAACACTCCCGGCACAGGCAATCCTCGCCCTCGACCGGCATCGGTAGTTTCGCAACCTCTTCTGCGCACCAGCATGTGCCCGAGAGATCGCAACCAAACTCGGTGCCGCAGCGCGCGCGAGGCGAGGCGGCGCGGTTCCGGCGGTGAGGATTCTTTCGGATTTGTCATGATCTACGTCGAAGCTTCGCCGTGATTTTCATGTCGGGTTCATCGGTCGTTGCGGTATATTAGGCCTCGCACGCGGACTCGGAAAGCGGCTCCCGGCACGCGAAGGACAAATCGATGGCCCGCGATTCGCAAGCCGCGCTCGTTGCGCTCAACCGCTTCGGCCTCGGTGCGCGCGGCGGCGCCTCGGGCGATCTGATCAACGCCAGCTCCGATCCGCGCGGCTTTGTGAAGGCGGAGCTCGCGCGCGCAAGGGGCGTGCTGCTGGAGGCGCCCGGTCTGCAATCGACGCAGCAGCTCGGGCAGGCCGTCTTCGCCTATCAGGATCAGGTCAAGCAGGCGCGCGAGGCGGCGAAGACCGCCGCGCCCGCCGACATGCCGGCGCCGAACGAACAGAAGCCTGCGCCGCAGCCGCTCAACGTGATCCAGAAGACCTTCCGCACTGAAGCGCTGGCGCGGTTGCAACGCGCGACGCTGGCGGAGTGCGGCTTCACCGAACGGCTCGTCGTGTTCTGGTCCAACCATTTCTGCATCTCCGCGAGCAAGGGCGAGCTAGCCCGGATCTGGGCCGGCGCGTTCGAGCGCGAGGCGATCAGGCCGCACGTGCTCGGGCGCTTCGCCGACATGCTGAGGGCGGTGGAACAGCATCCGGCCATGCTGTTCTTTCTCGACAACCAGCAATCGCTCGGCCCGGACTCGCGCGCCGGCCAGAACCGCAAGCGCGGCCTGAACGAAAATCTCGCGCGCGAGATCATGGAGCTGCATACGCTCGGCGTCGGCGGCGGCTATACGCAGGACGACGTCACCTCGCTCGCGCGCATCATCACCGGCTGGACCTTCGCCGGACGACAGGGCCAGCTCGGGCCCCCGGCTCCTTCGTGTTCAACGCCAATGCGCACCAGCCGGGACCGCAGACGCTGCTCGGCAAGACCTACGAGGCGGCGGGGCTCGCGCAGGGCGAGGCCGCGCTCGCCGACATCGCGCGGCATCCCTCGACCGCGAACTTCATCGCCAGCAAGTTCGTCCGTCACTTCGTTGCCGACGATCCGCCGCCGGCGCTGGTTGCGCGGCTGCGCGACGTCTTCGTCAAGACCGACGGCGATCTCAAGGCGCTTGCGACCGCGCTGGTCGATTCCGACGCGGCCTGGAAGGCGCCGCTGACCAAGATGCGCAGCCCCTACGATTTCCTCGTCGCGAGCGGACGGTTGCTCGCGCGCGTGCCGGAGGACCCCGGCGCCTATCTGAACAATCTCAATCTGCTGGGCCAGCCGCTGTGGTCGCCGGCAGGGCCGAACGGTTTCCCGGATACCAGCGCCGCCTGGGCCGCGCCCGAAGGGATCAAGCTCAGGCTCGATATCGCCGCGCAGATCGGCGCGCGGCTCGGCAACAATATCGACCCGCTCGACCTTCTCGAATTCGTGGCGGCCGATGCGGCCTCGATCGAAACGCGCCGAACCGTCGAACGGGCGGAGTCGCGGCAGCAGGCGCTGGCGCTGCTCCTGATGTCGCCGGAAATGCAGAGGAGATGATCATGATCGACTGCGTCGAGAACCGGCTCCTCACCTCGCGCCGCAGCCTTTTGCTCGGCGGCGCCTCGTTCGCGGCCTGGGCTTACCTGCCGAAATTCGCACGCGCGGCCGATGGGCGTGATCCCCGGCTGATCGTGGTGATCCTGCGCGGGGCGCTCGACGGGCTTTCGACCGTCGCGCCGATCGGCGATCCCGATTATGCCGGCCTGCACGGCTCGATCGCGCTCGCCGCGGACGGCGCCCATCCCGCGATCCCGCTCGATTCCTTCTTCGCGCTGCATCCGGCGATGCCGGAATTTTCGCGCATGTATCGGAACAGGCACGCCGCGGTGATCCATGCGGTGGCGACGCCCTATCGCGACCGCTCGCATTTCGACGGCCAGGACGTGCTCGAGAGCGGTTATGCCGGGCCGGGCCGCGTGCAGTCCGGCTGGCTCAACCGCGCGCTGGAGGCGCTGCCGCGCGGCGAGCGCGTATCGAGTGGTCTTGCGGTCGGACCGACCACGCCGCTGGTGCTGCGCGGCAACGCACCGACCGTCGGATGGGCGCCGGTGGCGCTGCCGCAGGCGGATGACGACACCGCGATGCGCCTCGTCGATCTCTACCGCCACCGCGATCCCGCACTGGCGGCGGCGCTGTCGCAGGGCCTCCAGCTCGACAAGGCCGCGAGCGGCGACGACATGAAACGCAAGCCCGGCAACGCGGTGGCGCAGATGCGCCAGGTCGCGCGCGGCGCGGCCAAGCTGATGGCGACGGATGACGGCCCGCGCATCGCCGCGCTCGCCTTCGACGGCTGGGACACCCATGCCAATGAAGGCGGCCCGGTCGGCCGTCTCGCCTTCCTGCTCGGCGGGCTCGACGGCGCACTCGCCGAATTCGAAAGCGGCCTGGGAGAGCGCTGGCGCGACGCTGTCGTCGTCGTCGCCACCGAATTCGGCCGCACCGCGCGCATCAACGGCACCGACGGCACCGATCACGGCACCGGCACGATCGCGCTGCTCGCCGGCGGCGCCGTGAAGGGCGGCCGCGTCATTGCGGAGTGGCCGGGCCTCAAGCTTGCGAACCTCCACGACGGCCGCGACCTCAAGCCCACCACGGACCTGCGCTCGGTGATCAAGGGCGTGCTGCAAGGACAGTTCGACCTGTCCGATCGCGTGCTGGCGGAAACGGTGTTTCCGGATAGCGCGAGCGCGAAGCCGATGAGGGGATTGGTGGCATCATAGCAGCCGCCGTCATTCCGGGGCGCGCAAAGCGCGAGCCCGGAATCCATCTCACCATACGTTTTGACGCAAAATGGATTCCGGGCCCGCGCCTTGCGGCGCGTCCCGGAATGACGACATGATGGGCCGAGCATCAGGAGAACCACACCCATGTACATCGCCATGAACCGCTTCCGCGTCGCCAAGGGCTCCGAGGCCGCCTTCGAGCAGGTCTGGCTTTCGCGCGACACGCACCTGGACAAGGTGCCGGGCTTCGTCGAATTCCATCTGCTGCGCGGGCCGGAAGCCGAGGACCATACGCTTTACGCCTCGCACACGGTCTGGGCGAACCACGCGGCGTTCGAGGCCTGGACCAAGTCGGAGGCGTTTCGCGCCGCGCATCACAGGGCAGGCGACAACAAGCCGCTCTATCTCGGCCATCCCCAGTTCGAAGGTTTCGAGGTGATGCAGACGGTGGGACGCGGCGCCAAATAGCGCCGCCGGCTGCCGCTGACGAGGCCGACAAAAAATGCGGCCCCTGTCAGACGCGGCGACTGACGGGGACCGCTTTGAAGCGCTTGACCGGTGACGGGGCCTGATCAGACGCAGCTGCACCGTAGCCCCGCTATGTTACGCGCGGGTGACAGCGGTACTTATCCACAGGGTGCGTGCGGGGGTCAGAAGACCTTGCGATAGACGATGAAGCCGGAACGCTCCGCGACCTTGTCGTACAGGCGCTGCGCCGTCAGGTTGGTCTCGTGCGTCTGCCAATAGACGCGTGGCGATCCCGCCAACTTTGCCCGTTCGTAGACGCCGTGGATCAGGGCCGAGGCGACGCCCTTGCCGCGCGCGGCTTCGAGCGTGAACAGATCCTGCAGATAGCAGGACGGCTCGATCGCCGTGGTGCTGCGATGGAACAGGTAGTTTGTCATGCCGAGCAGCTTGCCGTCGCTCTCGGCGACGAGGCCATGCACGGGCTCATAGGCATCGAAGAAGCGCTGCCACGTCATGCGCGTGATCTCGGGAGCGAGTGCGGTCGGGCCGGAGCGGCCGTAGAAGGCGTTGTAGCCGTCCCACAGCGGCAGCCATTGATCATGGTCCTGCCTGGTGACGGAGCGAACGGTGAGCGACATCTGGATTCCGCGATCGACGAAGCGTCTTTCATACGGATGATGGGTGCTGCGATCAATCGCGCAGTTGCATCACTCCGCGACGCGCAGATACCGGATCAGGCCGCGGCCGGTGGGATCGCGCAGCGAGCGGTAATAGTCGGCGCGTGACGGCGCGTCGGTGTGACGCACGAGATCGGTCACCGGGGTGTAGCTGAGCATTCGTCCGCCGTCCGGCAGTGCCGTGCAGACGAAGCGCAGCACGTCGCCGCTGCGCAGGGCGATGTTGATCGGCGTGGCATCGCCGGTCCGCACCATCTCCATGCGCTGCGCGATGAAAGTGCCGAGCTCGTCTTCGGGCAGCTCGAACGCACCGGTGTCGCGGCCGTGATACATCAGCGCGATGAAGGGCGGCTTGCCGTCGGCGATCTGGTCCGGTACGGCGAAATAATCGCGGAACGCACGGTTGATGAACTCGGCGCGTGTCTCGGCATCGAGCAGCACGATGCCGATATCGACCTGGTCGAGCGCGGCCGACAGCCGCGCGGCGGTGGCGTGGCTGCGACGCTCGGCCGCGAACGTGCCGAGCAGCCGCTGGCGCATCAGGCCGGTGATGCCAGCGGTGCCGGCAGCGGCGACGGCCAGGAGGCCGAGCTGGACCAGATCGGCGATGGAGGCGGATACGCCGTGGCGGCCGAGCACGAGCAGCGTTGCACCGATCACCGCGATGGCTGCGCTGGTGACGGCGGAGGCGAGACCCGACAATGCACCGGCGAGCGCCACGATGCCGACGAGCAGCGGAGCCGGCGTGGGGATCAAGCGATCAAACAGCATCGCCAGCAGCAGGGTTGCTGCCGTCAGCACCGGACCGGAGATCGCACGCCATCCGAACCGCATGGACAGTCTCGCCCTCACGACGGAGGTAAGACCGCAAGTCTGACTGATCGTTGCGCTGCTGCGATGCGGATTCGTGCGGTGTGCTTAGGGCGCGCTTGCTCGCAAGCCTAAGGCTTTCGGATGATTTTAAGCCAAGTGCGTGTGCTTGAGCGGCTGTTGCAGCGCAGGCGCATTCAGTGTCGACGTTCCCGGCGCCTTGCGCGTACCGACGACGATCAACAATGACGCCGCGACCAGGATGGCCGCAGTCAACGTGATTGCAACGACTACCACAGGTGATTTCATCAACGTCCTGTCACGATGCCGGCCGGCGCGGGGCATGCGGCGCCTTGAAGACAGGACCGGGATGAAACGGGAATCAGACCGGCAGGCCCATCGCCATGGTCGCCTTGGTCGACAGCACCGTCAGGGCGACGATCAGGCACAGCGAGAGTGCGGCGACGGCGAGCGAGGCCGCAACCGCGTTGGTCAGCCGGGAAGACGCAACGGTAGCGGGATGGCCCTGAAAGCCGGCCGTGCCGGACGCCCGTGTCATGGTCTAAATCCTTCAACGCGCGAGCGAATCACCCGCGATTTTCCACAATTTCCCAGCTTGAGCCGGCAACATTGCGGCGGCCATCCTGTTGAAAATGGCCGGAATGCGGCAAATAATACCTTTATGCCCGCTATTCCCCAGGACAGCGGGCGGTGCCGTCATGCGCTGGCGGCAATGCTGGCGGGGTTGTCGACGTCGGCCGGTCGCCAGTCCATCGACACGAAGCCGGGCGCGGCTTCCACCCGCTTCAGCCAGTCCCGGATCGCCGGGAAGGTCGAAAGATCGAAGTCGCAGCGGTCGGCCAGGTGGGTGTAGCCGTACAGCGCGATGTCGGCGACGGTGAGCTGGCGCGCGGCGAAATAGGCGTTGGTCTTCAGGTGATTTTCCATCACCTGGAGCGCGCCATAGCCGCGCTCCATCCAGTCCTCCAGCGAATGGGTCTGCAGGTCGCGGCCGCCCTTGACCAGCGACAGCCAGAAATAGGCGGCACCGATGTTCGGCTCGAGCGCGTGCTGCTCGAAGAACATCCATTGCAGCGCCTCGGCGCGGTCGATGCGATTCTCGGGCGCAAGCGGGGTGCCGACGGCGACGTACCAGAGGATGGCGTTGGACTCGGCAAGATAACGGTCATCGCCGACCTCGAGCAGCGGCACCTGTCCTGACGGGTTCTTGCTCAGAAAGTCCGGCGTGCGGCTCTCGCCGCGCAGAATGTCCACCTCGATCGCTTCGTAGGGCAGATTGAGCAGCGCCAGCGCAAGGCGGACCTTGTAGCTGTTGCCGGAGCGTTGCATCGAATAGAGCTTGTACATTCTGGAGTTCGATTCCGAAGACGGGAGACGCGGCGCTTGTTGCCCCTGAGCGCGGCTAAACAATGATGCCGATGCGAATCCGCTGCAAGGGTCAGCCAATAGAAAAACTCGAAAACCCTACCGCATTGCAATGCAGCGAAAGATCATTTCCGCGTGGCCATGCACATCAGTTCACGCTTGCGTCAACGCGTGGACGTATCGTCGCGCGCGCTTGTGTGAATGGCTGAGCAGAAGTGACGAGACGCTGAAACCTCCACATC
Source organism: Bradyrhizobium dasycarpum (assembly GCF_042019905.1). Classification (NCBI taxonomy): domain Bacteria; kingdom Pseudomonadati; phylum Pseudomonadota; class Alphaproteobacteria; order Hyphomicrobiales; family Nitrobacteraceae; genus Bradyrhizobium; species Bradyrhizobium dasycarpum. Next base: position 3,708,974 of record NZ_CP169574.1, on the reverse strand, counting down.
GTATTGGCCGGCCCTGACCCCGTTACGTCGAGGTTGCACTCGACGCCTTGGTGTCGGGGCCAGCCAAGCTCCAGTGAAGATGGCGGGCCCAGGCATGTGCCGTCTGCTCGATCGCGAACGGTCTGAAATTGCTCCGAGGACAAGCCTTGCCGGATATGAGGGGTTTGCACGGCAAGTTTGCGGAAAATTGCGGAAATCCTGCCTCGACCCGCGCCAGATCCGTAAACTTTCTCGGATCGGGCCGAAGTTTCTTGCGGTGCAGCGGCTCACGTTTTAGGGTGGCTGCATTCCCACAATCGGAGTCGTGAGGCGAATGGTTTCACGACGCTTGTCAGGAGATGACGATGTCCTTCCTTGCCGCTGCGCTCGACCGTGTGAAGCCGTCCGCGACCATCGCGGTCACGGATAAAGCACGCGCGCTGAAAGCGGCGGGCCGCAACGTCATCGGCCTGGGGGCCGGCGAGCCCGACTTCGACACGCCCGCCAACATCAAGCTGGCGGCGATCCGCGCCATCGAAGCCGGCAAGACCAAGTACACCGCGGTCGACGGCATTCCCGAGCTGAAGGAGGCGATCATCGCCAAGTTTCAGCGCGAGAACGGCGTCACCTACAAGCCGAACCAGATCATCGTCGGCACCGGCGGCAAGCAGGTGCTCTACAATGCGCTGATGGCCACCATCAATCCGGGCGACGAGGTGATCATTCCCGCGCCGTATTGGGTCAGCTATCCCGAGATGGTTGCGCTCGCCGGCGGCGAGCCGGTGCCGGTGGTCTGCACCGCCGCGGCCGGTTTCAAGCTGCAGGCCGAGGCGCTCGAGCGCGCCATCACGCCGAAGACCAAATGGGTGATCCTGTGCTCGCCGTCGAACCCGACGGGAGCTGCCTACACGCGTTCGGAACTGAAGGCGCTCACCGACGTGCTGGTGAAGCATCCCCATGTCTGGGTGATGACCGACGACATGTACGAGCACCTCGTCTATGACGACTTCCAGTTCACCACGGTCGCGCAAGTGGAGCCGAAACTCTACGACCGCACCCTCACCGTGAACGGCGTCTCGAAGGCCTATTGCATGACCGGCTGGCGTATCGGCTATGCCGGCGGTCCGGCGCAGCTGATCAAGCCGATGTCGACGATCCAGTCGCAGTCGACCTCGAACCCGTGCTCGATCGCGCAATGGGCCTCGGTCGAGGCGCTGAACGGTCCGCAGGACTTCATCCCCGCCAACAACAAGGTTTTCAAGGAGCGGCGCGACCTCGTCGTCTCCATGCTCAACCAGGCCAAGGGGATCGAGTGCCCGCGTCCCGAGGGCGCCTTCTACGTCTATCCGTCCTGCGCCGGCACGATCGGCAAGACCGCGCCGTCGGGCAAGGTGATCGGCAATGACGAGGACTTCGTCACCGAGCTGCTCGAGACCGAAGGCGTCGCGGTGGTGCAGGGTTCGGCCTTCGGCCTCGGACCTGCATTCCGCATCTCCTACGCGACCAAGACCTCGGATCTCGAAGACGCCTGCAAGCGCATCCAGCGCTTCTGCGGCAATCTGCGTTAAGCCAATCGCGACAGTGCAAATCGGAAAGGCCCGCTTCGGCGGGCTTTTTTGTTCTGACGGGTGAAGATTCACTCGGGGCAAGAGGTGCAGCTTTATCCCCGTCATTGCGAGCCAACGGGTCCGCGCGAACCGCGGCCCAATGGCTCGCAATGACGGAGGATCTGGCACGATCACGGCTCTTGTGGCATAGACGCGCAACGCGGGTGACGCTCTCTCTGCTCGCATCACATCATCGCCGGAGATATTGTTCATGCGCCGTTCGCTCCTTCTCGCCGGACTCACCGCCGCCAGCCTCGTCGCCTCGGTCGCGAACAGTGGCGCGCAGCAGCGGATGGCCCGGGTCGGCGTGCTCGAATGCCGCGGCGGCGCCAGCGTCGGCTTCATCGTGGGATCGGTGACTCATCTCGGCTGCGTGCTGCGCGCCGACGGCTTGCCCGATGACCGCTATGTCGCGACGATCCGCAAGGTCGGCCTCGACATCGGTATCACCCAGGAGACCGCGCTCGCTTGGGGCGTGTTCGCACCGGTCGACCGCCTCGGCCCCGGCGACCTCTCCGGCAATTACGTAGGCGCGCAGGGCAGCGCCTCGGTCGGCGTCGGCTTGGGCGGCAACGTGCTGGTCGGCGGCTCCAACAATTCGATCGCGCTCCAGCCGCTGAGCGTGCAGGGCCAGGTCGGCTTCAACATCGCCGCCGGCCTCGAGAGCCTGGAACTCCGTCCGGGCCGTTGAGCGCCTGGGGCGCTGCTGCTTCACCTCTCCGCGTCGGGAAGAGTTGGAACACCGAGCCTGCTCCGTAGAATTATAAGACTTGATCTAACTGACGACGCACCGCAGCGACGTTTGATGCTTGCCAAATCTCGGGGAGGGGGCAGAGCATCCGCGTTTGCCGACCCAATCACGGGCCGAGCTCCACACCAAGGAGGCGGCGAAATGGGACAAGACGTCAGAAGTCCCCGAGGTCCACGGTGCATCGCGCTGGTGGGCCCTTTCCAAAGCGGTAAAACCACACTTCTCGAAGCAATATTGGCGCGAACGGGCGCAATCCCGCGCGCCGGCAGCGTCGATGCCGGAACTTCCGTCGGCGATGCCACGCCGGAGGCCCGTCATCACAAGATGACCGTCGGGCTGACTGCCGCCACCACGAATTTCATGGGCGACAGCTACACCTTTCTCGATTGCCCCGGTTCCATCGAGTTCGCCCACGACATGCGCGCCGCGTTGCCCGCGGTCGACGCGGCGATCGTGGTCTGCGAGGCCGACGAAAAGAAGCTGCCGCAGCTTCAGATCATCCTGCGCGAACTGGAGGAGCTGAAGGTCCCGCGTTTCCTGTTCCTCAACAAGATCGACCGCGCCAGCCAGCGCATCCGCGAGACGCTCGCGATGCTGCAGCCCGCCTCCCGCGTGCCGCTGGTGCTGCGCCAGATCCCGATCTGGAAGGACGAGCTGATCGAGGGCTTCGTCGACCTCGCGCTGGAGCGCGCCTTCATCTATCGCGAGCACAAGGCCTCCGAGGTGGTCGCGCTCGAAGGCGGCGATCTCGATCGCGAGAAGGAAGCCCGTTTCTCGATGCTGGAGAAGCTCGCCGATCACGACGATGCCCTGATGGAGCAATTGCTCGAAGACATCCAGCCGCCGCGTGATGCGGTGTTCGACGATCTCGCCCGCGAATTGCGCGATGGGCTGATCTGTCCGGTGCTGCTGGGCGCCGCCGCGCGCGAGAACGGCGTGCTGCGCCTGATGAAGGCGCTGCGTCACGAGGCGCCCGGCATCGCACAGACCGCAAGACGCCTCGGCGTGCCCGAGAGCAAGGACGCGCTCGGCTACGTCTTCAAGACGCTGCATTCGCAGCATGGCGGAAAGCTGTCGCTGACGCGGCTGCTCGCCGGCCACCTCGACGACGGCGCGACGCTGCAATCGTCCTCCGGCGGTGCGGGGCGCATCTCAGGCATCCTCGCCGTCAACGGTGCCTACGACACCAAGCGCGCCGCGGCAGAGGCCGGCGACACGGTGGCGCTTGCCAAGCTCGATCCGATCAAGACCGGCGACACGATCTCGAACGGCAAGACGCCGCCCGCGGCGTTGATCACGATCGAGCCGACGCCGCCGGTGCTCGCGATTTCGATCGCGGCGGCCGATCGCAAGGACGACGTCAAGCTCGGCCAGGCGATGGCGCGGCTGCACGAGGAGGATCCCTCCCTGGTCGTGGTGCAGAATGCCCAGACCCACGACACGGTCTTGTGGGGCCAGGGCGAGATGCATTTGCGCGTCGCCGGCGAGCGGCTGCGCGACCGCTTCGGTGTCAAGGTCACCTCGCATCCGCCCGCGATCGGCTACCAGGAGACCATCCGCAAGCCGATCACCCAGCGCGGGCGTCACAAGAAGCAGTCCGGCGGCCACGGCCAGTTCGGCGATGTCGTGCTCGACATCAAGCCGCTGCCGCGTGGCAACGGCTTCAAGTTCGCCGAGAAGGTGGTGGGCGGCGCAGTGCCGCGCAACTACATCCCGGCGGTCGAAGAAGGCGTCGTCGACGGATTGGCGCGCGGTCCGCTCGGCTTCCCCGTCACCGACGTGGAGGTGACGCTGACCGACGGCTCCTATCACAGCGTCGACAGCTCCGATCTCGCCTTCCGCACGGCGGCGCGGATCGGGCTCAACGAAGGCCTGCCGCAATGCCAGCCGGTGCTGCTGGAGCCCATCCACGTGGTCGAGATCGTCTGCCCGACCGAGGCCACCGCCAGGATCAACGCGATCCTGTCGGCGCGGCGCGGCCAGATCCTCGGCTTCGACACCCGCGAGGGCTGGAGCGGCTGGGACTGCGTCCGTGCCATGATGCCGGAAGCCGAGATCGGCGAGCTGATCGTGGAGCTGCGCTCGGCCACCGCCGGCGCCGGCAGCTTCACGCGCCAGTTCGACCACATGGCCGAAGTCACCGGCCGCGCCGCCGACCAGATCATCGCCGCGCATCAGCACGCGGCGTGAATCTGTCTCTCGCCTCGTAAGAGGTGCGCAGTAAGCGGAGGCTCCGCTCTCTCACGCTCTCCCCGTTCTTACGAGGAGAGCGCGTGGAGAGGGGCTGCCTCTGCAAGCGCGCCTCTCATTCAGGCCGCGCCGGCGGCCAAACCACCGTCATTGCGAACCGAAGCAATCCAGGCTGTCTCTGCGGAAACAGCCTGGATTTGCTTCGTCACCAGAGCTCCTCGCAATGACGGAGGAGACAGACGGGCAGCCCCTTGCGCTCGTCGCGAGATGATGTATTTTATATCATTGTATACGTTCTAGATATCATTTATGGGTCCTGGTAAATGAGGCCGAGGTGATCACGTCATTTCAGATGCGGGCAGCCCGCGCGCTGCTCGGCATTGACCAGAAAACCCTGGCCGAGCTTGCCGGTGTGTCGTTGCCGACCATCCAGCGGATGGAGGCCTCGACCGGCAACGTACGCGGCGTGGTCGAGACCCTGATCAAGGTGGTCGAGGCGTTCGAGCGGGCCGGCGTCGAGCTGATCGGCGAGCAGGTCCGCAGCGACGGCGGCGGGCGTGGCGTTCGCCTGAGGGAGCCCGGACCGCCGCGCCGTGTCGGAGCATGATCGGGGCGCGTCGATCGTGCTCGGGATCAGGATGGCTGGCGCATCGGTCGCAACACGGGACGCACGATGCTTGGGAGCAACGAGGGGCAGCGGAGCAATTTGCCGAGATGAGCATCACGAGCGATCACGCGGAACGGCTGCACCAGCCGCGTCAGCCGACCTTTGCCGAACTGTATCTGCCGAAGCTCGTCACCGTCTGGCGTGAAGGCTACGGCCTCGAGGATTTCCGCGCCGACGTCTTCGCGGGCCTGACCGTTGCGATCGTGGCGCTGCCGCTGTCGATGGCGATCGCGATCGCCTCGGGCGTGACGCCGGACCGCGGCCTCTACACCGCCGTGGTCGGCGGCTTCATCGCCTCGCTGCTCGGCGGCAGCCGGTTCCAGATCGGCGGCCCCGCCGGCGCGTTCATCGTCTTGGTCGCCGCGACCGCCGAGCGCCATGGCGTCGACGGCGTCATCCTCGCCACCATGATGGCAGGCCTGTTCCTGATCGCCGCGGGGCTGTTGCGGATCGGCACCTACATCAAGTTCATTCCCTATCCGGTGACGGTCGGCTTCACCGCCGGCATCGCCGTGATCATCTTCGCCAGCCAGCTCCGCGATCTCGCAGGCATCACGCTCGCGGGCAAAGAGCCCAGCGAATTCGTGCCCAAGCTGCTCGCGCTCGCCGGCGGCCTCGATACCCTCAATCCATCCGCGGTCGCCGTCGCCGTCGTCAGCATCGCCATCATCGCGGCCTTGCGGATCTGGCGGCCGTCCTGGCCCGGTATCCTGATCGCGGTCGTGTTCGCGGCCGTCGCGTGCGCGGTGTTCTCGCTCCCGGTCGAGACCGTCGGCTCGCGCTTCGGCGGCATTCCGCGCGAATTGCCCTCGCCGGCCTTGCCCGCGTTCTCGGTTGCGAAGGCGACCGCCGTGCTTCCGGACGCGATCGCGTTCGCGCTGCTGGCTGCGATCGAATCGCTGCTGTCTGCGGTGGTCGCCGACGGCATGACCGGGCGCCGTCACCGCTCCAATTGCGAGCTGGTGGCGCAAGGCGCGGCCAATATCGGCTCGGCGCTGTTCGGCGGCATCTGCGTCACCGGCCTGATCGCGCGCACCGCCACCAACATCCGCGCCGGTGCCCGCGGGCCGCTCGCGGGCATGCTGCATGCGGTCTTCCTGCTGCTGTTCATGCTGATTGCGGCGCCGCTTGCGAGCTACATCCCGCTCGCCGCGCTCGCCTCGGTGCTGGTCGTGGTGGCCTGGACCATGGCGGAGAAGCACGAGTTCGGCACCTTGCTGCGCTCCTCGTGGGGCGATGCCGTCGTGCTGCTCGCGACCTTCCTGCTGACGATCTTCCGCGACCTGACCGAAGGCATCCTGGTCGGCTTCGCGCTCGGCGCGGTGCTGTTCATCCATCGCATGGCGGAGATGGCGGGCATCGAGGAGCGCTCGCCGCTGGCCGTCGCCGACCGTCCCGACGACGGCAATGGCGACCGCGTTCCCTACGATCCCGCGCTTGCGGTCGATCGCGACGTGCTGGTCTATCGCATCACCGGTGCGTTCTTCTTCGGCGCGGCCTCGGCCATCGGAAGCGTGCTCGACGCCGTCGCCGACAAGCGCAAGGCCTTCGTGGTCGACTTCGCCGCGGTGCCGTTCCTGGATTCGACGGCGGCCAATGTGCTCGGCCGCGTCGCCGCCAAGGCCCACCGCGAGGGCATCAGGCTGTTCATCACGGGAGCTTCGCCGACCGTCCGCCGCGCGCTGCTCACCCATGGCGTGACGCCGCCGCGCGCGCGCTATCGCCAGAGCCTCGAGCGCGCGATCGCCGACATCAAGGGCGGCGCAAGCGAGGAGCGCCGCGCGCTGACGGCACGGCCGTTCACGCACCGGCCGGGCTGACCGGGCTCGTGGCGGCCGCTTGACAGAGCGGGCGCGACGCGAAATGGATCGCCTCGGAATACGACCCCGAGGGAAAGATGACCGCGCCCAGAACGCCTGCAGCCTGTCTGATCGGATGGCCGGCCGCGCATTCGCGCTCGCCGCTGATCCATCGCTATTGGCTGCGCACGCTGGGCATCGAAGGCGGCTACGTCATCGAGGCGGTTCCGCCCGAGGACTTGCGCGATTTCGTGCTGCGGCTGTCGCTGCGCGGCTTCGTCGGCGCCAACGTCACCATCCCGCACAAGGAGAGCGTGCTGGCGCTGTCGACGCCCGACGCCCGCGCCAAGGCCGTGGGCGCGGCCAATACGCTGTGGTTTGCCGATGGCGAACTGCACGCGACCAATACCGACGTCGAAGGCTTCATCGGCAATCTCGACGCCAGCGCGCCCGGTTGGGATGCGGCCGAGGAGGCGCTGGTGCTGGGCGCCGGCGGTTCCTCGCGTGCGGTCGTATTCGGGCTGCTCGAACGCGGCATCAAGCGCGTGCATGTTGCCAATCGCACCGTCGCCCGGGCCGAGGCGCTGGCAGAGCAGTTCGGGCCCGACGTGCATGCTGTGAAATGGGATGGCATCGACGACGTCCTGCCGCGCGCAAAACTTCTCGTGAACACGACCTCGCTCGGCATGCACGGCCAGCCGTCACTCGATGTCGATGTCGCGCGCCTGCCGCAGGCGGCCGTCGTCGCCGACCTCGTCTATGTTCCGCTGGTGACGCCGCTGCTCGCCGCCGCAGCAGCGCGCGGCCTGAGGACCGCCGACGGACTCGGCATGCTGCTGCATCAGGCGGTGCGCGGCTTCGAACTGTGGTTCGGCCGCCGGCCCGAAGTCACGGCCGAGCTGCGCGCGTTGGTCGAGGCCGATCTCACAAAGACTTGAGAGAATAGCGCAGGTGCTTCGGAGTTCTCCTTCCGTGGGGACAATCGGAGACCGTCATGTCTATGCAACGTGCAACTTTGACCCGTCCGCTGATCGCCGTCGCGATGGTGGCCATATCGACTTACTGCGCTCTTGCTCAGAGAGCGCCGGTGCCGACGCGCGTGCGCGGCACCATCGAGAAAGTCAGCAACGACATTCTGCAGGTCAAGTCACGCAGCGGCGAGGAGGTGAAACTCCGCCTCGCTTCCGACGTGAACGTATCGGGGATCACCAGGATTTCACTCGCCGACGTCAAGCCGGGTTCGTTCATCGGCGCGACCACCGTGCCGGGGCCCGACGGCAGCCAGAACGCGGTCGAGGTCCACGTGTTTCCGGAGAGCATGCGCGGCACCGGCGAAGGCTCGCGGCCCTGGGACCTCAAGCCGAATTCCAGCATGACCAATGCGACGGTAGCGGAAAGCGTCGTCAGCAATGACGGTCATACGCTGCTGGTCAAGTACAAGGACGGCGAGAAGAAGGTGTTCGTCGCCGACAACACGCCGGTCGTGACCTTCGTGCCGAGCGACAAATCCGAGTTGAAGCCGGGTGCCAAGGTCATCGCCTTCATCAAGCAATTGCCGGATGGTTCGTTCGAGACCAGCCGCGTCAGCGTCGGCCGCGACGGCCTGACGCCGCCGATGTGAGGCGAGGGACGCTTCCGTAGCGTCGTAGGGTGGGCAAAGGCGCACCAGCGCCGTGCCCACGTCTTTTTTCACTCAAGGTGGTGGGCCCGACGGCGTCTGCGCGCTCACATCGCGATGATATGATCGTCGATCTCGTCGATCCGGTTGACGCCGCACAGGCCCATGGTGGTCAGCAGCTCCTTCTGGATGATGTCGATCGCCTTGGCGACACCGGCCTGGCCGCCGGCACCGAGGCCATAGGCATAGGCGCGGCCGATCATGCAGGATTTGGCGCCGAGCGCGAGCGCGCGCATCACGTCCTGGCCGGAGCGGATGCCGCCGTCGAACATGATCTCCATCTTCTCGCCGACCGCATCCGCGATCTCGGGCAGCACCTCGATCGAGGACGGCGCGCCGTCGAGCTGACGGCCGCCATGGTTGGACACGACGAGGGCCTGCGCGCCGGTCTTGGCGGCTTCCTCGGCGTCCTCGACGTCGAGGATGCCCTTGATGATCAGCTTGCCCGGCCAGATGCTGCGGACCCACTCGACGTCCTTCCAGCTCAGCGACGTGTCGAACTGCGACGCGGTCCATTCGGCAAGGCGGTTGAGGTCCTCGGTGTTCTTCACGTGGCCTGCGATGTTGCCGAAGGTGCGGCGCTTGCCCTGCAGCACGCCGGAGACCCAGCTGGGCTTGCTGGCGAAATCCAGCAGCTTCGACAGCGACCATTCGGGAGGCACCGTCATGCCGTTCTTGATGTCGGCGTGGCGCTGGCCGATCACCTGCAGGTCCACGGTCAGCACCAGCGCGCTGCACCTGGCCGCGATCGCGCGCTGGATCAATTCCTTGATGAAGCCGCGGTCCTTCATGACGTAGAGCTGGAACCAGAACGGCTTCTCGACGCTGGCGGCGATGTCCTCGATCGAGCAGATCGACATGGTCGATTGCGTGAAGGGGATACCGGCGGCCTGCGCGGCACGGCAGGCGTGGATCTCGCCGTCGCCGTGCTGCATGCCGAGCAGGCCCACGGGCGCGAGCATCAGCGGCATGGTCGAGGGCTCGCCGAGGATCGTGGTCGAGGTGTCGCGCCTGGAGACGTCGACCAGGATGCGCTGGCGGAACTTGATCGCCTGCATGTCCTCGCGGTTGGCGCGCAGCGTCTCCTCGGCATAGGAGCCGCGGTCGCAATAGTCGAAGAACGCCTTCGGCACGCGGCGCTTATGCAGGGCGCGAAGGTCGTCGATACAGGTGATATGTTTCATGCTCGTTTCCCCGGCCCCCAAGCGTCTTGCATCGGAAGATTTCGAGGTCATCTAGCATGGTTGGATGCACAGCCAAATCGTTTGCGCGAGGTTTTGCAGGAGGCCGCCATGACCAAGCCGCACGCCGGACCTTCACCGGAGGAGATCAAGGAAAAGCATGATCTCGAGGAAGCGCTGGAGGAGGGGCTGGAAGAGACCTTTCCGGGCTCCGACCCCGTCAACGTCACCCAGCCGGCGCCGAGCCGGGAGGACGGCCACGTCAAACGCAGCAGCTAGCCGGTTCCGCCCGATTCCGGCAGGATCGCGGGAAATGGAGCGTTAACAAGACGTTATCGGAATCGCGGCGGGCTTGGTTCCGTAATGATTCATCATATTTTTTGAAGCCAAGTTAGCCCTGCAGGCATTATAAGACCCCAGCAAATCAGGGATGCGGGGCCTGTTCGGGCAGCCCGTGGTTGTCGAGGGGACTCCCTGATCGTTGCGTTGGGGGACGATATGAGCCGCAAATATTTTGGGACGGACGGGATTCGGGGCCGCGCCAACGGACTGATCACGCCGGAGCTCGCCCTCAAGGTCGGCCAGGCTGCAGGCCTTGCGTTTCAGCGCGGTGACCACCGCCACCGTGTCGTGATCGGCAAGGACACCCGCCTCTCCGGTTACATGATCGAATACGCGATGGTCGCCGGGTTCACCTCGGTCGGCATGGACGTGCTGCTGGTCGGCCCGATGCCGACCCCGGCGGTCGCGATGCTGACCAAGTCGATGCGCGCCGATCTCGGCGTCATGATCTCGGCGTCGCACAATCTGTTCGAGGACAACGGCATCAAGCTGTTCGGCCCGCAGGGCTTCAAGCTCTCCGACGACGTCGAGCGGCAGATCGAGCAGCTGCTCGACGAATCGCTCGACAAGAGGCTGGCACAGAGTGCCAGCTTGGGCCGCGCTCGCCGTATCGACGGCGTGCACGACCGCTACATCGAATTCGCCAAGCGGACGCTGCCGCGTGACCTCTCGCTCGACGGCCTGCGCGTCGTGATCGATTGCGCCAACGGCGCCGCCTACAAGGTGGTGCCGGAAGCGCTGTGGGAGCTCGGTGCCGACGTCGTGCCGATCGGTGTCGAGCCCGACGGCTTCAACATCAACAAGGATTGCGGCTCGACCTCGCCGGAAGCGCTGTCGAAGAAGGTGCGCGAGATGCGCGCCGACATCGGCATCGCGCTCGACGGCGATGCCGATCGCGTCATCCTGGTCGACGAGCGCGGCCATGTCGTCGACGGCGACCAGCTGCTCGCGGTGATCGCGCAGAGCTGGAAGGAAGACGGCCGGCTGTCGCGGCCGGGCATCGTCGCCACCGTGATGTCCAATCTCGGGCTCGAGCGCTTCCTGAACGGGCAGGGGCTCGATCTCGTCCGCACGCCGGTCGGCGACCGCTACGTGCTCGAGCAGATGCTGAGCGGCGGCTACAATCTCGGCGGCGAGCAGTCCGGGCACATCATCCTGTCCGACTACGCCACCACCGGCGACGGCTTCGTGGCGGCATTGCAGGTGCTGGCGGTGGTGCAGAAGCTGCGCCGTCCCGTGTCCGAGGTCTGCCATCGCTTCGATCCGCTGCCGCAGATTCTCAAGAACGTCCGCCACAAGGGCGGCAAGCCGCTCGACGATTCCGACGTCAAGTCGGCGATCTCCGACGGCGAGAAGCGGCTCAACGGCCACGGCCGCCTCTTGATCCGCTCCTCCGGCACCGAGCCGGTGATCCGCGTCATGGGCGAGGGCGAGGACCGCATCCTGGTCGAGGACGTCGTCGACACCATCGTCTCCGCGCTGGGCCAGGCCGCGGCGTGAGATCGTTCTTATTACCCTCCCCCTCCAGGGGAGGGTAAAGCAGTCCCGGATCGGTCAGAAACCCGCGCATCCCAGCCATTTGCGATTGACGGTGGATCGGCCGCCGCCAGCATCGTACCTAGCAGGTCGCGGCGGTACGCCGCGCCGGGATCGCTGCATTGAACAAGCCTGTCGTCGTCTCAGAGGAAACGCTGACCGAGCCCGTCGTCGTCGCTGACGTGGCACCCGCCGCCAAGGCGGCGGGGCCGGCTTATATCGTGCTCGCCGGCATCAGCTTCTCGCACTTCCTCAACGACACCATGCAGTCGCTGATCGCCTCGGTGTATCCGATCCTGAAGGACACCTACGCGCTCGATTTCGCGCAGATCGGCATGATCACGCTGGCCTTCCAGTTCACGGCCTCGCTGCTGCAGCCCGTGGTCGGGCACTACACCGACAAGAAGGCGCAGCCTTACTCGCTGGCGATCGGCATGGCCTCGACCTTCTTCGGCCTGCTGCTGCTCAGCGCCGCGCAGCAATACCTCGTCATCCTCGTCGCCGCCGCGCTGGTTGGCCTCGGCTCGGCGGTGTTTCACCCGGAGTCCGCGCGCATCGCGCGGCTCGCCTCCGGCGGCCGCTACGGCTTTGCGCAATCGGTGTTCCAGCTCGGCGGCAGCTTCGGCACCTCGATGGGGCCGGTGCTGGCGGCGCTGATCGTGGTGCCGTTCGGGCAGGGCAGCATCGCCTGGTTCTCCTCGATCGCGTTCCTGGCGATCCTCATCCTGTGGCGTATCGGCCGCTGGTACGCGCCGCAGATCAAGGCGAAGAAAACGGCTGCGGTTCAGGCGCATCCCGAGGCGCCGAGCTCGCGCCGCGTCGCCGTCGCGCTGCTCGTGCTGGTGGCGCTGCTGTTCTCGAAGCAGCTCTACGTCTCGAGCCTGTCGAGCTACTACATCTTCTATCTGATGGACCGCTTCGGTGTGTCGACGCAGGCAGCCCAGATCTATCTCTTCATCTTTCTCGCGGCGAACGCGGTCGGCGCGTTTCTCGGTGGCCCGCTCGGCGATCGCTTCGGCCGCAAGATCGTGATCTGGATTTCGATCCTCGGCGCGCTGCCGTTCACGCTGGCGCTGCCCTATGCCGGGCTCGTTGGCAGCGCGGTGCTCAGCATCGTCATCGGCCTGATCATCTCCTCGACGACGTCCTCGATCATCGTGTTCGCGCAGGAGCTGGTGCCGCATCGTTTCGGCATGATCTCCGGCGTGTTCTTCGGCGTCGCCTTCGGCATCGGAGGCCTCGGGGCCGCCGTGCTCGGCAAGCTCGCCGACCACACTTCGATCGAGTTCGTCTACCAGGTCTGCGCCTATCTGCCGGCGATCGGCCTGCTTGCGGTGTTCCTGCCCAAGCTGCCGCGGCACACCCGTTAACGCTTCCTCTCCCGCTGCAGAGCACTTTCACCGATCGTTAGCAATTGCGCTCGAGCCGCCGCACGTGATGCGGCATTCCTGCAACGCTCAGGCGCCGTGCGCGCGAGAGTAGAGAAAAAATCAACCTTAAAAATTAGGGTTAAGTGGCGCTTAAACATTTGCTGGCATCGTCCGCTCCGTGAGTTTCCAGAACGTGAGGCCTGCGTATTTGCCTCACCGGCCAAAAGGACGAAGCCAATGCGTAGCGTTAAGTCTCTCCTTGCCGCGGGTGCGGCAACCCTGATCTCGTCGATGGCTTTCGCCGCCGATATGCCGATCGCGGCGCCCCCTCCCATGTACGCTCCGCCCGCTCCGCCCGCCGATTTCGGCGGCTGGTATCTGCGCGGCGACATCGGCATGACCAACCAGAGCGCCAAGCGCATCGAAAGCGCCCTGCCGGCCGGGTATTCGAAGACGACGGAAGGCCTCGGCTTCGACTCTTCGCCGCTGTTCGGTCTCGGCGCCGGCTATCGCTTCAACAGCTGGTTCCGCGCCGACGTGATCGGCCAGTATCGCGGCAAGGCCAATCTGCACGGCAGCGACAATGTCGTCGGACCCGGCTTCGTCGGCGTCAATAATTACAGCGGCAGCAAGTCCGAGTGGGTCGTCATGGCCAACGCCTATGTCGATCTCGGCACCTGGTGGTGCATCACCCTGTTCATCGGCGCCGGTGTTGGCGGCTCCTACAACAAGATCAGCGGCTTCCGCGACGACGGCGTCTCGTACAGCCCCGGTCTCAACAACAGCGTCGCCTACTTCGCCGACAACGGAAAGTGGAACCTGGCCTGGGCCGCTCACGCCGGTCTGGCCTACAAGGTCAATCCCGGCTTCACGGTCGAACTGGCCTACAGCTACATGAACCTCGGCGACGGCGCGCCCGGCAATTATCGCTTGTTCGACAACAGCGCCTCCGGTGCGACCTCGATCAAGATCAAGGACATCACCTCGCACGACGTCAAGCTCGGCGTGCGCTGGGATCTCAACAGCCCGCCGGCCTACATGCCGCCGCCGCTCGTCACCAAGGGCTGATCGGCAGCTCAATCGCTTAACGTCTCTTAACGGCGCGGGATCATCCCGCGCCGTTTTGCTGTGCGCATTTTTCATGGTCCGACGGCGACGAGCGCGCCTGACGCAACCATTGGTTAAGGTTAACAGGCGATGATCATCGCAACTGTTCGAGTCGGATGGAGCGTTCTATGCGTAGGCTGATGGTGGCGGCAGCGATGTTGGGGACGGTGTCTGCCGCGCACGCGGCCGATATGCCTGACCTGCCGATCCTGCGCGGCAGCTTCACCGACGGCCTGACCAATGTCCGGCCGAACTGGCAGGGCTATTATGTCGGCGGCCAGGGCGAGTACGGCACGGTCACATCAAAGATCGCCTCGAGCATCAACAGCGACCTTCAGGCAACCTGGAGGCCGACCGGGAATTACCCCTGGTTGGGTCTCGCCAGCGCGCAAAGCAGCAGCGCCGGCTGGGGCGTCTTCGCCGGCAACAACGGACAATGGGACGATGTCGTTCTCAGCGTCGAGGCGAACTACATTCATGGCGGCTTCAAGTCGACGTCAAGATCGGTCGGCCAGAGATTCGACTCCACCACGGGCGCGCTGCTTGCCACCACCGATTCATCGGCGGTCGTCGGCATCTCCGATTTCGGCTCGTTGCGCATGCGCGCCGGCTACGCCTGGGGATGCTTCCTGCCCTACGCCTTCTTCGGTGGCGGCCTCGGCAGCCAGACCGTCGAGCGCACCGTCTCGGCTTCGCCGGTACCGACCCTGCCGCCAGCGCCGACGTCGTTCGCAACCAAGACCAAGCTGGTCTACGGTTACTCCGCCGGCGCCGGCGTCGACGTCATGCTGGTCGGCGGACTGTTCGCCCGTGCCGAATATGAATATCAGCGCGTGACGTCCGACATCGAATCGAACATCCACTCCGTCCGCGCCGGCCTCGGCTACAAGTTCTGACGCGAGGTCGCCGCGCCGCGGTTGACAGTTTCGCCCCGTCCTGATGCTCTGTCGCTCCATAACGGGGCGGCGGCGATGAAGGTCTACGGCGACAGCAATTCCGGAAACTGTCTGAAGGTGAAGTGGGTCTGCGATCATCTCGCATTGCCCTACCAATGGGTCGAGATCGACACGCGCAAGGGCGAGACGCGCACGCCGCAATTCCTTGAGATGAACGGCGCCGGCCAGGTGCCCACGGTCGCGTTCGACGACGGCCGCACGCTGGCGCAGTCCAATGCCATCATCCGCTATCTCGCCCGCGACAGCGCGCTCGTTCCGCGCGACGTCTTTACGGCCGCGAAGATGGACGAATGGCTGTTCTGGGAGCAGTACAGCCACGAGCCCTATATCGCGGTGTGCCGCTTCCTGCTCGTCTATCTCGGCAAGGACGCATCCGAGCTCGACCCCGAGAAGGTCAAGCGCGGCTATGCGGCGCTCGACCGCATGCAGCGGCATCTGGCGGCCAGCCGCTTCTTCGCCGGCGAAGCGGTTTCGCTCGCCGACGTCTCGCTGCTCGCCTATACCCGCGTGGCGCACGAAGGCGGCTTCGACCTCGGCAAGTATGCCTCCGTCCGCCGCTGGATCGGCGACGTCGAGGCGTTTCTCGGCCTTCCGCCGGCGCGCTGAGCTTGGAGTTTTCGACATGAGCACCGTCTCCATTCGCGGCGCACGCCGCGACGACGTTCCCGCGATCGTGGCGATGCTGGCCGACGATCATCTCGGCCGCGCGCGAGAGCGCGTCGAGGATCCGCTGCCCGCCGCCTATTACGACGCGTTCGCGCGGGTCGAGCGCGATCCGAATCTCGCGCTGGTGGTGGCCGAGGCCGAGGGCAGGGTGGTCGGCTGCCTGCAACTCGCGATCCTGCCGGGCATCAGCTCGCAAGGCGGCCGTCGCGGCCTGCTCGAAGACGTGCGCGTTGCCACCGATTGTCGCAGCCGCGGCATCGGCGAGCAGTTGGTGCAATGGGCCGTGGCGGAGGCCAAGGCACGCGGCTGCAATCTGGTCGAATTGCTGACGCACGAGACGCGAACCGACGCGCAGCGCTTCTACAAGCGGCTTGGATTCACGGCGAGTCACGTCGGTATGACCGTCCGCTTTTGAGCCAGCAGCGCGCGAGCGTTGCACGATCAGCAAATTCAGAGCGCGCATTCGTTCGTGTTAAGAGGCGGTAAACTACCCGCCGGTCGTTCACGTTGATGAAGGAACGAACGGTGCTACGCAGCGTCAGAAACCGGGCTCGGTCGGTTCGGGGATTTCGATGACAAGCTATTCCATGATCAAGGTCGGCAACGACTATGTCGTGCAGGCCAACGACAAATGCATTTTGAAGGTCGGCAGCCGCCGCCGCGCCGCGCAATTGATCAGCGAGGCCACGGACTTGCTGAATGCGCTCGCGGTCGTGGAATCCCCCGATATCGCACCGGACGCGCCCTCACTCCAGCGTGAGACGCCGGAACTTCCTTGACTGCTCTGCCCGATTCCCGTATCAGCCGCGGCGGGACACCTCCCCCCAACGGGAGGCTTACTATCTGGAAGGGTAGACGATGACTGTAGCGAAGCCCGCTTCGCGGCCGAACGTGCCGCACTTCTCCTCCGGCCCCTGTGCCAAGCGCCCCGGCTGGAACGCCCAAAATCTCAAGGACGCAGCGCTTGGCCGCTCGCATCGCGCGAAGGTCGGCAAGACCAAGCTCAAGCTCGCGATCGATCTGACCCGCGAAGTGCTCGAGGTGCCCGCCGATTACCGCATCGGCATTGTGCCTGCCTCGGATACCGGCGCGGTCGAGATGGCGTTGTGGTCGCTGCTCGGAGCAAGGCCCGTCACCACGCTCGCCTGGGAATCCTTCGGTGAAGGTTGGGTCAGCGACATCGTCAAGGAATTGAAGCTCAAGGACGTCACCAAACTCAACGCAGCCTATGGTGAAATCCCCGATCTCTCCAAGGTCGATCCCAACAGCGACGTCGTCTTCACCTGGAACGGCACCACCTCCGGCGTACGCGTGCCGAATGCCGACTGGATCAGCGCGAGCCGCGAAGGCCTGACCATCTGCGACGCGACGTCCGCAGCCTTTGCCCAGCCGCTCGACTGGGCCAAGCTCGACGTCGTCACCTTCTCCTGGCAGAAGGCGCTCGGCGGCGAAGCCGCACACGGCATGCTGATTCTGTCGCCCCGCGCGGTGCAACGGCTCGAGACCTACAAGCCGGCCTGGCCGCTGCCGAAGATCTTCCGCATGACCAAGGGCGGCAAGATCAACGAGGGCATCTTCGTCGGCGAGACCATCAACACGCCCTCGATGCTCTGCGTCGAGGATTATCTTGATGCGCTGAACTGGGCCAAGTCGATCGGCGGCCTCAAGGCGCTGATCGCGCGTGCCGACGCCAACACCAAGGTGCTGGCCGACTGGAAGGCGAAGACGCCCTGGATCGACTTCCTGGCCAAGGACGCTTCGATCCGCTCCAACACCTCGGTGTGTCTCAAGTTCACCGATCCCGCGATCACCTCGCTGTCCGAGGACGCGCAAGCCGAGTTCTCCAAGAAGCTGGTTGCGCTGGTCGAGAAGGAAGGCGCCGGCTACGACTTCGCCTATTACCGCGATGCGCCTGCGGGCCTGCGCATCTGGTGCGGCGCCACCGTCGAAGCCAGGGACGTTGAGCTCTTGACGCAGTGGATCGACTGGGCCTTCGCCGAGACCAAGGCCGCTCTGCCCAAGGCGGCGTAAGCAAACCCAATCCTCGTCATGGCCGGGCTTGACCCGGCCATCCATCAATCAAGAGAGATGGATCCGCGGGTCGAGCCCGCGGATGACGTGCCGTAAATGCAGCACGCACCACGGATCATCCCATGACCAAACCCAAAGTTCTCATTTCCGACGCGCTCTCGCCCGCCGCCGTACAGATCTTCAAGGATCGCGGCATCGAGGTCGACTTCCAGCCGAACCTCGGCAAGGACAAGGACAAGCTGGCCGAGATCATCGGCAATTACGACGGCCTTGCGATCCGCTCGGCGACCAAGGCAACCGCCAAGATCCTGGAGAAGGCGGCGAAGCTGAAGGTGATCGGCCGCGCCGGCATCGGCGTCGACAACGTCGAGATCCCCGCCGCCACGGCCAAGGGCATCATCGTGATGAACACGCCGTTCGGCAATTCGATCACGACCGCCGAGCACGCCATCACCCTGATGCTGGCGCTCGCCCGCGAGATCCCGCAGGCCGATGCCTCGACCCAGGCCGGCAAGTGGGAGAAGAACCGCTTCATGGGCGTCGAGATCACCGGCAAGGTGCTCGGCGTCGTCGGCTGCGGCAATATCGGCTCGATCGTCGCCGACCGCGCGCTCGGCCTGCGCATGAAGGTGATCGCCTTCGACCCGTTCCTGTCGCCGGAGCGCGCCAGGGACATCGGCGTCGAGAAGGTCGAGCTCGACGACCTGCTCAAGCGGGCCGACTTCATCACGCTGCACACCCCGCTGACCGAGAAGACCAGGAACATCATCGACGCGGCCGCGATCGCCAAGATGAAGAAGGGCGTGCGCCTGATCAATTGCGCCCGCGGCGGTCTCGTCGACGAGCAGGCGGTGGTCGATGCGCTCAACTCCAAGCACATCGCCGGCGCCGCCTTCGACGTCTTCGTCGAGGAGCCCGCGACCAAGAACGTGCTGTTCGGCCATCCCAACGTGATCTGCACGCCGCATCTCGGCGCCTCCACCACCGAAGCGCAGGAGAACGTCGCGCTCCAGGTCGCCGAGCAGATGTCGGATTATCTGCTCACCGGCGCGATCTCGAACGCGGTCAACTTCCCCTCGATCACGGCGGAGGAAGCGCCGAAGCTGAAGCCGTTCATCTCGCTCGCCGAGAAGCTCGGCTCGTTCGCCGGCCAGCTCACCGAGAGCGGCATCCTCAAGGTCGAGATCACCTACGAGGGCCACGTCGCCGAGATGAAGATCAAGGCGATCACCTCGGCCGTGCTGTCCGGCCTGCTGCGCCCGATGCTGGGCGAGGTCAACGTCGTGTCGGCGCCCGTCGTCGCCAAGGAGCGCGGCATGGTCGTGGACGAGATCGTGCGCGCCGCCCAGAGCGACTATGAGAGCCTGATCACCGTCACCGTCACCACCGAGCGGCAGGAGCGGTCGGTCTCGGGCACCGTCTATGCCGACGGCAAGCCCCGCCTCGTCGACATCAAGGGCATCCGGGTCGACGCCGAGTTCGGCAAGTCGATGATCTACGTGACCAACGAGGACAAGCCGGGCTTCATCGGCCGCTTCGCGAGCCTGCTCGGCGACGCCAAGCTCAACATCGCCACCTTCCATCTCGGCCGCGTCGCGCCCGGCAGCGATGCCATCGCCCTGGTCGAGGTCGACGGCGCGGTGCCAGCGGACCTACTCGCCAAGGTGCAGGCGCTGCCGCAGGTCAAGCAGGCCAAGGCGCTGACGTTTTGATCAATCGTCATTTCGGGTTCGGCTCTTCGAGCCGTCCCGGAATGACGAACAGCATATATTCCGACCCGCGGAACAACGCCGCCTCCTTCGCCGGAGGCGGCGTTTTATTTTCCCCGCGATCTCCCGACTTTGTGTACCAATGGGATCAGGACGCTCCGTTCAAAATCGTTCGACAAGGGAGAAACACATGCGTGAAGCCGTCATCGTTTCCTATGCGCGCACGGGCCTCGCAAAATCCGGCCGCGGCGGGTTCAACATCACGCCGCCGATGTCGCTGGCGGCCCACGCCATCAAGCACGCGGTCGAGCGCGCCGGCGTCGACAAGGACTATGTCGAGGATTGCTATCTCGGCAATTGCGCCCATGGCGCGCCGAACATCGGCCGCCAGGCCGCGCTGCTCGCCGGCCTGCCGAAGACCACCGCCGGCGTCTCGGTCAACCGCTTCTGCTCCTCGGGGCTGCAGACCATCGCGATGGCCGCCAACTCGATCCGCTCCGACGGTGCCGACTGCATCGTCGCCGGCGGGGTCGAAAGCATCTCGATTCCCGGCGGCGGCACGCCGAAGGAATCGGTCGATCCGGAACTGCTCAAGGTCGCCCCCGACATCTTCATGGCGATGATCGACACCGCCGACATCGTCGCCGAGCGCTACAAGCTCAGCCGCGAATACCAGGACGAGTTCTCGCTGGAATCGCAGCGCCGCATGGCGGCGGCCCAGCAGGCGAACAAGTTCAAGGACGAGATCGTCCCGATGAAGACCAGGATGAAGGTGGTCGACAAGCAGACCAAGGCCGAGAGCATCGTCGACTATGTCGTCGACCGCGACGAGTGCAACCGGCCCGAGACCACGATGGAAGGTCTCGCCAAGCTCGAGGCCGGTGAAGGGGCCCGGCAAGTTCGTCACCGCCGGCAATGCCAGCCAGCTCTCCGACGGCGCCGCGGCCGTGGTGCTGATGGAAGCCAAGGACGCCGAGAAGCGCGGCCTCAAGCCGCTCGGCCGCTTCGTCGCCTGGGCCACCGCCGGCTGCGAGCCCGACGAGATGGGCATCGGCCCGGTGTTCGCGATTCCGAAGCTCTTGAAGCGCACCGGCCTGAAGATCGACGACATCGATCTGTGGGAGCTCAACGAGGCCTTCGCCAGCCAGTGCCTGTACTGCCGCGACCAGCTCGGCATCGATCCCGCCAAGTACAACGTCAACGGCGGCTCGATCGCGATCGGCCATCCCTTCGGCATGACCGGCGCCCGTCTCACCGGCCACCTCTTGCAGGAAGGCGCCCGCCGCAAGGCCAAGTGGGGCGTGGTGACGATGTGCATCGGCGGCGGCCAGGGCGGCGCCGGCCTGTTCGAGATCTACAGCTGAGACAAGGCGCCTTGATCAACGCAAAGGGGCAGGGCGCAAGCCGTGCCCCTTTTTGTTATCCGGCATCAGGCGAAGGCGCGACGCTTGGGCGCTGCATGCGACACTGCACCTATGCAGCGCGCCACCGTCTCGAACAGCCAGGCGACACCGGCATCCGCGATCGCGGCTTGGGAGGTGACCACACGCACCGGGTCCGGCGTCCACGGAAACGGCACGGGACGCATCACGAGATCGAAGCGCGCGGCATGGCGTTCGACCAGATGACGCGGCAAGGTCGCAATGAAATCGCTCTCGGCGAGTTGCGCCAGCGCCATCATGAAATTGGGCACGGTCAGCGCAACGCGGCGGGAACGGCCGCGCTCGGCAAGCCTGACATCGACGATGCCGAGCGCATCGCCGATCGCTGAGACCAGCATATGCGGTGCCGCCAGATAGGCAGCGAGCGTGACCTTGCGGGCCATGCGGTGGCCCTTGCGCATGGCGACGACGAAGTCCTCCTCGAACAATAGTCGTTCGGCGTAACGCGACGGCAGCGGACCGGTCGGTAGCACGGCGAGGTCGAGCCGGTGCAGATCGAGCTCAGACAGCGTGTCCTGCCAGACCTCACTCGACGACTTGCCCTGACGTTGCGGCATCAATTGCAGCAGCCGGATGTCGATCCCCGGTGCTTCCCGGGCCAGGATCTCGAGGAGTGAGCCGAGAAAGACGGCGGCCAGCGCATCCGGTGCGCCGATCGCGAACGAACGCCTCGCCGTTCTTGCGTCAAAGGGTGCGGCCGACGATACGATCGCGTCGAGGCGCGACAGGAGCTCGGCGACGGGACCGGCAAGCGCGAGCGCACGCTCCGTCGGCTTCACGCCATTCGGCGTCTTCAGGAACAGAGGGTCGTGGAAGATGCGCCGCAGCCGCCGCAGTCCGTGGCTCACTGCCGACGGCGTGAGATTGAGCCTGTCGGCCGCGCGCAGGACCTGGCGCTCCTCCAGCACGGTGCTGAACACCACGAGCAGGCTGACGTCGACACGGGCAAGCTGAGCAGGATTCAGCATAGTGCTGAGATCTTATCACTGGCTTCATCACGATCAAAGCGGCATTCACGCCTCGTGCAACCGCATGAACCGTCAACACCGGAGCCCTCGCATGAAGAACCGTCAAGATCCGCATCGCGCAGCCGCGTCCGCTGCCATGTCCAGGCGTCACACGCTCGCAGGGATGGCGTGCATGCCGCTCGTCGTTGCCGAGGCGGCGACGGCCGACGACGTGATCGCAAAGCTGCTTGCTCATACGCAGCAGTCGAACGCGGCGCTGATGCGCGGCGACGTCGCGGCTTATCGGCAGATGATCTCCATCACCGACGATTTCGTGCTGATGTCGCCGTTCGGCGGGGTGCCGTCAAAGGCCGCTGAGTACACGCCCGAAAGGTGGGAGCGGATGGGCCGGTTCTTCCGCAACGGCACGCACAGGCAGGAGGTCGTCCAGACCTATGGCTCGCAGGACATGGTCGTTCTGGCGCTGATCGAGCGGGACAGCGTCGAGGTCGGAGGGCTGCCCGCGCAGGAATGGGCCTTGCGCGTGACGCTCGTCTACCGGCGCGTGGGAAGCGAGTGGCACCTGGCGCACCGCCACGCCGATCCGCTCGCCAATGGCGTCAGCCTGCAGCAGGCGGCGGTACTGGCGCGCGGTCTGCCCGCAAGCCAGTGAGCGCCTCACGCCTTCGCCGGCACCGGTGCGAACACCACCTCGATCAGCGTGCCGTGGCCGGCGCTCTTGATGTTGAAGCGGGCGCGGTTGGCTTCGACCAGGGCCTTGGTCAGCGACAGGTTCAGCGCCGCGCTGTCCGCGGCGTCGCCCGGCGGCGGGGTGCGGAACGGCTCCATCGCCGCCGCGACCTCGCGCTCGGACAGGCCGTGGCCGGTGTCGCGGATGCGAAGTGCGATCTCGCCGCGGTCGGTCGTGGCGGTGGAGACGATGACCTGGCCGCCGGCGCTGGCGAGCCGGATCGAGTTCGAGATCAGGTTCATGGTGATCTGCCGCATCGCGCGCGCATCGGCCGTCACCTGCGGCAGCGCATGCGCGAGCGAGGTGCGGATGATGATGCGCTCCCGATTGGCCTGCGGCTGCATCACCGTCACGCAGGCTTCGACGAGGTCGTTGAGGTTGAGGTCGGCGAAGGTGAGGTCGAGCTTGCCGGTCTCGATCCGCGACAGCTCGAGCAGATCGTCGATGATGGCGATGACGCGCTCGCCGGAGGCGCGGATGTCCTTCATGTACTCGCCGTAGCGCTCGTTGCCGAGCGCGCCGAAGCGCTCCGAGATCATCACCTCGGCAAAGCCGATGATGGCGTTGAGCGGCGTGCGGATCTCGTGGCTGATCCGCGCCAGCATGTCGGCCTTGGCGTTGGCCGCGCTGTGGACGAGCCGGCGGGCCTGCGCCAGCTCGCTCTCGCCCGCCTTGCTCTGGGAGAGGTCGCGGAACACGGCGAAGAAGTTCGGACCGTCGGGCCGCGTGCGGCCCATGATCATCGCGAGCGGAATGACGCCGCCCTTCTTCTCGCGCCCCAGCACCTCGCGGCCGTGGTCGAGCAGGCTCGCAATGTCCTGGCTCTTGAGGCTTTCGAGATAGTCGACGACGATCTGCTGGCTCTCGGGCGCGAACAGCGTCAGCAAATTCTGCTCCAGCAGCGCCGTGCCGTCATAGCCGAACAGCGCTTCTGCGCTGCGGTTGCAGGCGTGGATGTTGCCTTCGGCATCGAACATCACGATGCCCTCGGCCGTGGTGTCGAGGATCGCGGCGAGATCTTCCGCCTCGGCTTCGCCGACCGCGGGCTCGGGTTCGGGAGCGTAAGCGAAGGGATCCGGGACAATGGTTTCGGCGACGACCGTCTCTGCGACAACCATCTCCGCGATGACAGGCTCAGCGACGGCGGGTGCCGGCTGCGGCAGCGCGCAGATCAGCGCATGCGCGCTCTCGCCGTCCCAGTCGATCGTGTGCAAATGCGCATTCGTGGTCGGAAGCGGCGTGTCGCCGTTGGCGACGGTCGCGCTGATCGTGACGGGCGTGCCGCCTTGCGAGGTGCTGCTCGCCGCGGACACGCCGGGCTCGACATAGAGCGCGTCCAGCCCGCCGGCATCCTCCAGCGCATGGATGTCGGCATAGCCCATGCGCGCCAGGAACGCAGGGTTGGCGTAGAGCAGGCGGTCGAGCCGGTAGATCAGGATGCCCGTCGGCAGCAGGTCGAGCAGCGCGCGGTCGCGCGCGCTCATCCCGCGCGGCGGCGGCGCCGGCTCGGTCAGCCATTCGGCTGCAGCCTGCGGCGGCGTAGGCTCCGGCGCCGGCGGCTCGGTCGTGATCTCCGTCACGGGCTCGGATGCGTCCGCGATCGTCTCGCGCTCGCGCTCGAGGCCGTTCGGACAATTGCCGGGCGAGCTCGTTGAACGCGCTGTTCTCGACCGGCGTCAGCGTCGGCGACCTCTGATCGCTGGCTGATCTGACATCGCCGGCCGGGCGGAACGGAACGACATTGGGCGGGGTTTCGACGGGCGTTTCCACTGGGATGTCCGGATCTTTTGGCTGTGAAGTCGCGTCGCTGCTGGGTTCGGGTCGTTCGGCTTCGGCTTCGGCGGTCGGCTCGGGTCCGGGCGGCTCGATCGGCGGAGGCGGCACCTCCGCCACCGGCTCGGGCTCTTCCGCCGGCTCGGCGTCGGGCTGGACCACATCGGCGGCCGGGCCGTGCTGCGCCGGCGGCTCGGCGATCAGCTCGAAGCGCCGGAGCGCATCGAGCCGGTTGAGGGCGTCGAGATCGCGGCAGACGCCAAAGCCCTTGAAGCCGGCGAAATTGCGCGCGGCATCGTAAGTCGGCAGGCCGGCGAGCTCGACCGGCAGCTGCGCGCCGCCGTCGGTCGGCCAGTTCACATTGATGCCGGCCCAGGTGTCGTGGCTTGCCAGCGCCTGCGCGATGCGCCCCTCCGGATCGAGCGACAACGCCTCGGCGATCTCGCGCCAGGGACGGCCGAAGCCGCCAGCCGTGCGCGCGCCGATCAGGCGGATGAACTCGTCGGAGAGCAGCACAAAGCGGCCCTCCGCATCCGTCTGCCAGAGAAAGCGCAGCGGATGCTGACGCGGTGCGGGCGGCTGTTGGCCCGACGGCGGCTCGACCATGCCGGACGTGATCGGCGCGGCTTGCGGCGGCACGATGGCTTCCGGCGGGTTTTCAACCAGGAGTCTTTGCCGCGATGTCGGCGGCCTGGCCGGCCAGCTCATGCGCCGGATCCCGCTCGGTCGGTTCGACCGCGCGCTCGACCGTCTCCTGCACGTCGGGCGCGATCGTCTCGGCTGCGGACGTCTCGGCCGGCTCGGCGAACGCATCGAACAAGGAGATCCCGGCCGAGGCGTCCTGCGGCGATGGCGGCTCGCTCGGTGTGGTCGCGGCGGCTTGCGGCGCGGATTCAACCGGCGCCTCGCTCGCGCTATCTGCTTTGCTCTCAGGCACGGGCTCGGCCGGCATATGCCGGGCAGGCCCGGACTGCGCGGCGGCCGCCGGCTCGATCAGCGCGACCAGGCCGACATCGGCGCCTCGGCCGACCCGTTGCAGCACCATCTGGCCGATCCCGATCGGCGTCTCGGCGCGGCCGTCGCGCAGTGCGTCGCTGCGCGCCTGCTCGAGCCCGGCCGCGCCGATATCGCGGAAGCCGAGCAGGGCGCGGGCGGCGTCGCTGGCGCCGACGAACAGGCCGTCGGGCGCGAACGCCGCCATCGGCATTTTCGCGCCTTCCACCAGGCGATGCAGCCGCTCGATCAGCGGCATGCCGCGCAGGCTCGGATCCATCGCGGTGACGAGCACGGCATGGCTGCCGTCGGCAAAGTCGAGCCGGCTGCAGGCGCAGGTCATCAGCGTGCCGAGCCTTGCGCCGAAGCCGCGCAGCCGTTCGAGCCGCACGCTGCCGTTCGCCGGCAGCTGGCGCGCGAGCCGGGCGACCTGGCGGCGATGCGGGTCCGCCGGGCCGAACACCTTGCCCGCCAGTGCCGCGCTATGCGCCGCACCGAACAGCCTTGCGCCGACCGGATTGGCCCATAGCACGCGCGCGCCGTCGATCGACCACAGCCAGGCCGGCAAAGCGGAGGTCGCATGCACGGCCAGCCGCGGATCGCCCACCCCTCGCAACTGGAAATCCGAACTTGTCATCCGACCGGCTTGAGTCTCACGCTGGACGCTGGCGGCTGCCGGGAATGACAGCCTTAAGAAAGGGTTAGTATCGCCCGCGCCCGCGCGCAGGTCCACGGCTCGCCCCTCCGCCGGTATCCCAAAGCCGCGATAACCTTAATCCCGCCACCCCCGCAAGCCGCCGGCCGAGTGCATCCAAGGGATTCGAGAGGGGCAGGGCCTCCAGAGCATCGGTTGTAGCGCTGGCTGCCAGCCTCCCCACAGCTCGTCATTCCGGGGCGCGCGCAGCGCGAACCTGGAACATCCATCCTCCGGCTCTGCCGCCCGATGGATTCTCAGGTGCGCAATTGCGCACCATGGCTCCCTCGCTTTCGCTCGGGGCCCCGGAATGACGGCGGCGGCCACTTTCCCCACCTCAACCCCCGGTTCCCCCTGACCGGGACCTCGCCCTCCCCGAGATTAAATTATCGCAACGCACCCTCCTGACGCGTTGCGCTGCACAATATTGACATGATAGGGAGCCATAGTGCTGGGCGCTGGGCGAGCCATCTCATTCGTTTCGCGTTTCCAGTCTTCGTACCCGCTGAATGCGAGGGCCCGATGAGGGGCCGGCGGGCGCGCCAGAAGGCTCACTCCATTTTTTCAATTAGCGTGAGGGACAACCATGACAGGTGCGACTGATCCGTTTTCTGCCTCGATCATTCCGTTCGAGGTTCCCGAGCAGATGCGTGCGTTCGCCGAGAAGGGCGTGTCGCAGGCCCGCGAAAGCTACGCCAAGTTCAAGGACGCCGCCGAGACCCACAACGGCACCGTCGAGGCCGTGTTCACCTCGGCCTCCAAGGGCGCGAGCGAGTACACCGCCAAGCTGGTCGAGTTCATGAAGGCCAACAGCAACGCCCAGCTCGACTTCGCCCAGCAGCTGTTCGGCGCCAAGTCGCCGTCGGAAGCGCTGGAGCTGTGGACCGGCCACACCCGCAAGCAGTTCGAGACCTTGCAGTCCCAGGCCAAGGAGCTGGTCGAGCTGACCCAGCGCGTCGCCGCCGAGACTGCCGAGCCGATCAAGGCCTCGGCCTCCAAGTACATTCCGTCCGCCGCCTGAGCGGTGAGGCAGGTTTGAACTTCAGGAAACCCGGGCCGAAAGGCCCGGTTTTTTTCGCCTCTCCCGCGCGCGGGAGAGGCCGGCGCCAGGCGATGCGAAGCATCGCAGGGCGGCGGGTGAGGGTTCTCTCCGCCCGGGGAGTAGGCGGCAGGGCAGCGCAGCCCTCGATGCCCGCCATCGCGCCCGATTCCATCGCACCGAACGTGATCTCAGCCGGTTTTTCACCCCATTGCGGCCTTGCCAAACCGGGCCGTTGCACCTAGTTTCCGCCCCGTCCAGCCCCCCTAGGTCGATGGCCTTTTCAGGCCCCCCTTGAGGGCGGCTCGCCAGGATGCAGTTGTAGCTCAGTTGGTTAGAGCGCCTGTCTGTGGAACAGGAGGTCGGTGGTTCGAGCCCACCCAACTGTACCAATCATCGAGCGATTTCTGATTGCCTGAAACTTTGGTCATCGGATCTCAACGGTTTCTAGGAGCGTGCGCAGGTAACACCTAAGGAGGCTTGCTATGGGCGAAACCGTTGCTGAAGCTTCGTCTTCACGATGGTGTCCAAGCTTCGTGGTGATGTTGCTAACGCCATTTGCAACTGCATGAAGAAGTGTGAAGACGTCAGCGAAAACCATAAAAGTCTCTTGGGCCCGGCGGTTCAACCGAAAACGAAGGCCTGAGTCCCGAACTTCCTACTCGCGGTTCGATGGCCAGTTGACGCGATATCGGAAAACCGCTTAGCGAACGGTGTTTCACGCACGATTTGGACATTGCTCTGGGCCGTTTCGGGGGTGGCGTCGGCCAAGCCAAGCAACCGGAAAAGTTGCTTATTAAGTGCACCGCCCTCGTAATCTTAGCGGAAGCGCGTTAAGGACTATGAGCGTCTTCCTAAGCGGGTGGGAGCTTGTCCTGCCTCTTCCATGAAGCGGAAGGGATGCGGTATCGATTTCTCCGGCTCTTTCATCGCATTGCGAAGGTAATCTGAAATGCTCTTACGGAGGCGAGGGGCCCACTCAGGTTCACGGATGTCGTAAATAATGACTCTGAGGTGCCTTAGGTCGAAAGGAACGTCATCCACTAGGCCCGATGTAAATACCACAGGTTTCTTTGCGGCATGCGAGAGCCCCAACTCATAGAACACGTTGGCGTTCTTTCCTGATAGATCGGCCAGCAACACTTTTGCTTTTTGAATCTGTTCCCAAATTTGCTCAACCACGCTGCCCGTCGTAAACAGCTCGTCAGCCCGGACGGGCTCAAATCCAGCTTCCTTAATGGCTGGCGTATAGATCTCCTGGTAGTAGCGATCGAACCACGATCCAAACGGCATCATCACGAAACAAGTATCGAGAAATTCGCGAATGCGTGGCTCGCGCGGCGGCGTCGACGAAGGAATTTTATCGGGCGGAGTCGTCCCCGGTATTACCTCGTCAGGGAGTGATTGCGTATCCGTGACATTCGATGGATTAAACGCGCGAAGAAACTTCAGATTCTCTACGAAAATTTTGGCGAACGTATCCACGCGATCACGCGGAATGCTGAATTCTCGCGTCAAAGTGTTCAAGAAAAACTCGTCTTCGGGAATGCGTTTTCCGCCGTAGAACTGTTCAACGGCTTGGAAATCCTTGACGCTCCGGAATGCGGAGAGCAGAGCCTCGGAGCGTTGGCTCGGCGAACTCGGCGCGACAACGTCTTGGCCCAGCTTTGTGAGGCTCACCGTACCTCCGGTGCGTTCAACGAGGCCGTACTGGTCAGCGGAGCGAAGCAAGTCTTGGAAGCGCCAATCGCTGACCAACCTAAAACCGACGGCAGTTACTAGATCATCGACGGGCATTGGGTTACCCGCATTTTTCTCCTCGATCTCCTTCGGAATACGGATAGCATCTTCAAGGCTATTCTTCGGGAAGGTCCAAGGCTTGCCCTTCGCACTATTTGGGTCAACGACCGCCTTTTTCGTTTTTTTCGTCTTCCTGACTCCCTTCTTCGCCGGCTTCTTTCCCTTAGCAGCCTTCGGCTCTGCTTCTGCTTCGTCGCTCATACCGCCCCCTCCGTTTCCCGCAGGGATTGTAGCCAAGCCTGGTTCAGGCGCATAGTGCTTTGAATCCTCAGCAAGAAGACCGTTTCCGGCTTGAGTTTGCCCTTCGGAAGTCGAGACTGCCACCTCGTCAACGCCCCACCATCACCCCCCGGGCACGTCATTTGTCCGTAGCCACCGTGGCTCCCCGCTTCTCATTGCGATATCGGTAGCGCACCCAGGACGTTCATCGACAACCAGCACGTAGGATGGGTTGAGCCCTTGGGAAACCCATCTCTTCTCGGCTTCAGCTCTCCGACGCGCGGCATGGTGCGTCGGTAGCTTCGGCTCCGCCAGATTGACGGTGAAAAAGCATCCGCCGGAATTGAAGTCGCGACGGTACGCTGTCGTGATGTGTCGCTATGACGAAGCAGGCTAGATGGGTTTCGGGAGGGCTCAACCCATCCTACGCGCTGGACTGTCACCGTAGCTGTAGCTGTCTCACGTCTAGGGCAACAACCCGAGATCAGCCAACATCGACAACCTTTGGAGCCTGAGAAAATGATCTCAGCCGAATACTGCCGGCTCATGGCCCGCTACAACACTTGGCAGAACGCCTCTTTGGTAGCGGCCGCCGACGGGCTGACGCACGAGGATCGCTGGAAGGATCGAGGGGCGTTCTTCCAGTCGATTGCAGCTACATTGAACCATCTCTATTGGGCTGATGCCCTGATACTGGAGCGACTGAAAGGGAACGCGCGTCCCGAGGAAACCATCAAGCACTCCCTCACAAGTCCCTCGGATTGGGAGGCCTTCAAGGCGCTCCGCTTGCAACGGAATGAAGAAATCGAAACGTGGGTGGCGCGATTGCGCGACGCGGACCTGAACGGGATGCTTGTTTGGTATCCTGGAGACGGTTCAACTCGGATCGAGAAGCCGAAGACCCTCGTTGTTGTTCAACTCTTCAACCACCAGGCCCACCATCGAGGTCAGGTCCACGCGATGTTGACGGCAGCGGGTGCAGAACCAGAGCCGACCGACATTCATCTTCTGGCGTAGCGCAAGGACGCTTCAATCCATCTCATCGCACGTCAGGAGACCATCGCCTTGATCTGCGCCGTATCCGCAAACTCGATCAGCTCGAC
Organism: Bradyrhizobium dasycarpum; assembly: GCF_042019905.1. Classification (NCBI taxonomy): domain Bacteria; kingdom Pseudomonadati; phylum Pseudomonadota; class Alphaproteobacteria; order Hyphomicrobiales; family Nitrobacteraceae; genus Bradyrhizobium; species Bradyrhizobium dasycarpum. Next base: position 3,678,644 of record NZ_CP169574.1, on the reverse strand, counting down.
GATCTTGCCGTCCTGGAATCTGAACAGGTCCAGGATCTCGGTGCCGACCGCCTTTCCGGTCGGGTTGTATCGCACGGTGACGCGGGAGTGGACGGCGACGCGATCGCCGTCGACCAGCTCGGCGAGGATCTCGCGGCCTTCGAAGCCGAAGCCTTCGGTGAACTGACGGAAAGCTTCGCGCAGGGTCGCGTGGCCCTGCTTTGTTCCTGTCAATTCGAGCGCGCTCTTGTTGCCCATCAGGGTGAATGCGCCCTCGGGATGAAAGGCCGACACCACGCTGTCGGTGTCACCACCGTCGCGCGCGGCGTAGGCGGCCCTGATCAATGCGAGCACATCTTCGCGGTTTGCCATCTGCCCCTCCCTGCAATGTGTATCGGGGCAGCTTAGCGACCTTTGCGTGCAAAGGCAAAACGGACTTGGACGACGGCGCGATGGCTCGGGGGCCGGGCGGGATCGCTCGTTTTCGTTCCGCGCTTTCGCCAGAAAACAGCGGCCGGACCCGGCGAACCTTTCCAGACCCTCGGGTGTTTGTAGCTGCGGCAGGACTGAAAAGCTGAGGGAGCTGAGCTATGAACGGTATCATCTATATTATCGGGCTGGTCGTGGTAATTGCTGCGGTGCTCTCGTTCTTCGGCCTGCGCTGATTGTTGTTTGGGCGCGGGGGAGGCCGTGCAGGGGCGCCGGCCAAACCTTCGACGCCTCACCGCGTCACCCAAGGCCACCACCGGCGTCACCGCCGCCAGCAGCGTGCCCAGCGCCACTGCGCCTGACGCCGGGTTCACCAGCCGCTGATGCTGTACCGCGAAGATGTCGGCGTTCGCACCGGTTGGCATGGCCGCCAGCTTGAGCGCGCACATCACCAGGATGCTCAGCTTCTCGCTCTTCACCGCGAAAGCGGGGCAGGTTGATGCCAAGCGATCAGTGCGGCTCGAAGCGGGGCCCATCCGCAACGTCGCTCAAAGCCGGCTTTGTCCGCCGCCACCGTAGCTCCTTCGTTCGCAATGCGCTATCGGTAGCGAGCCAATGACGTTTGATGGACAAGCAAGCAGGCGGAAAACATCGTGAGTTTCTTCGAGCGCCTCAAGACAGCCGCGTCCGCTGAGTGGCGGGCCTATACGGAGCATCCCTTCACGAACGGATTGGCGGACGGCTCGCTCCCCGAAACGGCGTTTCGTCACTACCTCGTTCAGGACTATTTGTTCCTCATCGAGTTTGCGCGCGCCTACGCGCTCGCGGTCTACAAGTCGCCCAGGCTTGCCGACATGCGTGAAGCAGCTTCCGGCCTCTCGGCCATCCTCGATGTCGAGATGAACCTGCATGTAAAACTCTGTGCCGAATGGGGCCTGTCCCCGGCCGATCTTGAACAGGCCCCTCCGGCGGCCGAGATGCTGGCCTATACGCGCTACGTGCTGGATGCGGGAATGCGCGGCGATCTGCTGGCGCTCAAGGTCGCGCTTGCTCCTTGCGTGATCGGGTACGCGGAGATCGCGACGCGGCTCGCCTCGCGGCCCGGTGCGGATGCTGCGACGAACGCCTATCGCGTCTGGATCGACGAATATGCCGGCGCGCCGTACCAGGAGGTCGCGGCCAAAGCGCGGGCGCATATGGAGCATCTCGCCGATCGCTACGCCACGCCGGCCCGCGAGGCCGAGCTGATCGCGATCTTCAGGGAAGCCACCCGCCTGGAGGCAGACTTTTGGGAGATGGCCTGGCGCGCCGGCCAGGCTGTCGCATAGCGGTGTCGGCAAACGACAAGCCGCCTACGTCCCTCCTGCCACCACCCACACCACCACCACCGGCAACGTCATCGCCGCCAGCAGCGTGCCCAGCGCCACCGCGCCCGAGACCGGGTTCACCAGCCGCTGATACTGCACCGCGAAGATGTAGGCATTCGCGCCGGTCGGCATCGCCGCGAACAACACGACGACGCCGGCGGCGATCGGCGGCAGGTCGAGCAGTCTTGCCAGCACGAACGCCGCGGCCGGCATGGCGGCGAGCTTCAGCGCGCACATCACCAAAATGCTCAGCTTCTCGCCCTTCACCTCGAAGCGAAACAGGTTGATGCCGAGCGCGATCAGCGCGGTCGGCGAGCCCGCTTGCGCGAGCAGCTCGATCGTCCTGTCGACGACGGGGGTGAGGCCGAGCCCGGCAAGGCGCCAGACCACGCCGAAGCCGATCGCCAGCATCAAGGGGTTGCGGGCGAGGTCGGCGAGCACGGGGCGGATCACCGAGAGCGGCGAGCCGGTGCGCTTGCGGCTGACCAGCTCCATCTGCAGGATGCCGCAGAGCCAGAGCAGCGGCGTGTTCACCGACAGGATCAGCGCCATCGGCCCTGCGGCCTCGTTGCCGAGCGCGGAGAGCACCAGCGGAATGCCGAGCATCACGATGTTGCCGTAGACCGAGCCGATCGCGAACACGACGCCGACCTCGCGGTCCTCGCGTCGCGCGCGGAGCAGGGCGGAGATCGCGAGCGCCGCGATCCAGGTCAGGGGCCAGCGCGCCGTAATAGGCGCCCCACATCCGGTAGGGGCTGACGTCGGGGAATTCCGAGACGACGATGGTGCGGAAGAGCAGGGCGGGGATCGCGATGCTGAAGGCGAATTCGCTGATGCCCTTGTGCGCGCTATCCGAGACGAAGCGAAACAGCACCGCGGCATAGCCGGCGGCGATCAGCGCAAACACCGGCGCGACGATCAGCAAGGTGGCCATGCGCAGCTATGCTCCCAGGACTATCGCATATGACTTGGCGCGGCGGCAGGTGCGCACGCCTCGTCCTTCGAGACGGCGCTGACGCGCCTCCTCAGGATGAGGCTAATAAGCGTAAGTGCCTTTTTGAACTGCAGCCACGCACTCCGTCCTCATCCTGAGGAGCCCGCTCAAAGCGGGCGTCTCGAAGGATGGCCGCAGGAATAGTTCTCAAATGCGAGATCCCTGACTACGATCCCAGCGCGATGATCCGGCGCGCCATGCGCACATTGGCATAGTCGATCATCTTGCCGTCCAGCGTCACCGCGCCCTGGCCGTTTGCCTCCGCCTGCTCCATGGCCTCGACGATCCGCCGGGCTTGCGTCAGCTCCGCGGCCGTCGGCGTGAACGCGCGCAGTGTCGGCTCGATCTGGTCGGGGTGAATGACCTGCTTGCCGTCGAATCCCATCACTGCTGCCTTCTGTGCGCTGCTTTCGGTCAGCCTCGCATCGCGGAACGCGCCGCAGGGGCCGTCGATGGCGATCAGCCCGCGCGCGCGGGCGGCGACCAAGAGGCGCATCATGGGATAGGCGAACAGGTCGAGCGGCGCTGTGGCATAGCCGCTTTGCGCCGATCCGACATGGCGGTAGCCGTCCGGCGACACGCCGATGTCGGAGGTGCGGGCGCCGATCGACGCTGCGAAATCGCCGACGCCGAGATGCAGCGCGGCGACGCTGTCGTGGCAGGCGGCGAGCGCGTCGACATTGACGAGACCGAGCGCGGTCTCGATCAGCAATTCCAGCGTCACAGGCGCGGCGCGATCCGGCGCGGCCGCGCGCAACTGCTCGGCAATCGAGACGATGTCGCTCATGCGCTCCGCCTTCGGCACGATCACGGCATCCAGCCGCGGCAGCGCCGCCAGCGCGCGGATCTCCTCCGTGATGAAGGGGCTGTCGACCGCGTTGATCCTGACCGTGACGCGCTTGTCGCCCCAGTCGAGCGCGGCGAGGGCTTGCACGGCCTCGCCAAGCGCAAGGCTCTTCTCCGACGGCGGCACCGCGTCCTCGAGGTCCATGAACACCGCATCCGCCATCGAGGCCGCCGCCTTGGCCACAAGGCGGGCGCGATGCGCGGGGACGGCGAGGTAGGCCCGCGTGGGCCGCTGCTGCGCCATCGTCATGGCTCCTTCACCAGGCCGAGTTCACTGATGATGGCCGCGTTGTGCTGCCCGACATCCGGCACCGGATCCATCCGCGGCTTCAGCCCGGGAATGGTCAGCGCGGGCAGGAAGCTCATCACCGGCCCGCACGGCGATCCCACGCTTTGCACGCGCGAGCGCGCATGCAGCTGCTCATGCTTCAGGAAGGCCTCGACCGAGTTCAGATGCGCGTTGGCGACCCCGGCCTCGTCCAGCAGCCGCAGCACCGCCTCGCCGGTCATGGCGGCAAAGCGCTGCTCGATATGCGCCTGCAGCTCGTCGCGGTTCTGCATGCGCAGCGGGTTGGTGCGGAAGCGCGGATCGTCCGCGAAGTCGGAATCGCCGAGCACGATGCGGCACAGCGAGCGCCATTCCCGGTCGTTCTGGATGCCGAAGAAGACGGTCGTGCCGTCGCCGACCCGGAACGGGCCGTAGGGCGCGATCGTGGCGTGCTTCGCTCCGGTGCGCGGCAGCGGCCGGCCGGTGCTGTGGGTGTAGAAGGCGGGATAGCTCATCCAGTCCGTGATGGAATCGAACAGCGAGGCCTGGAACGCCGTGCCCTTGCCGGTCCGCTCGCGGCGGTACAGCGCCATCAGCACGCCGTTGAGGATGTACATGCCGGTGGCGATATCGACCACGGACAGCCCGACCTTGGCCGGCTCCGCCTCGGTGCCGTTGATGGCGAGCACGCCGGCCTCGCACTGGACCAGGAGGTCATAGGCCTTCTTGTCGCTGTAGGGGCCGCCGGGGCCGTAGCCCGAGACGTCGCAGGCAATGATCCGGGGGTGTTTTCGCAGCAGCGATTCGGCATCGAGGCCGAGCCGCTCCGCCGCGCCCGGCGCGAGGTTCTGAATGAACACGTCGGCCTGCGGCAGCAGGGCGTCGAGCACCTTGCGGCCGTCCTCGCTCTTGATGTCGATGGCAAGGCTTTCCTTGGAGCGGTTGGTCCAGACGAATTGGCTCGATAGGCCGTTCATCACGTGGTCGTAGTCCCGGCAGAAATCCCCGGTGCCCGGCCGCTCGATCTTGATCACCCGCGCGCCCCAATCCGCCAGGTGGCGGCTCGCCAGCGGCGCCGCGATCGCCTGCTCCAGCGAGACCACCGTGACGCCCGACAGCGGCAGCTCCGCTTCGTTCCCTTCCATGCAACCTTCTCCTCGCGTGCGCTTTTCGACCGGCGCAGGAGACAAGCCGGCCGCCCCACGCGCATCTTCTTGATCCTGCCATGATGCCCCTGTTTTGCCCGACAAGTCAAACGGGGCTTCGCTTAATCCTAATAATTGCCGAGCGATTACCGTGACTTGCTACTGTGCATGGGGTTGTTTTCGCGATTTTTGTTTGGCGGGGTCGGCGCTCTTCCGCCGCGTACCGCTGTCATCCCCCGCGCAGGCGGGGGATCCAGTACGCCGCGGCTTCTCAGGGAACGTCCGGCGCCTCTGGAATCCTGGATCCCCGCCGTCGCGGGGATGACAGCTGTCGGTTGGCACGACTCCGCAAAGTGCACACAGGACCTTTAACCGCCCTGTTGCCGAGACCGCACAGCTCCGACCTTTCGCATCCGCCCTCGTTGCCAACGAACCACCGTTCACCCACTATCCCCTTCGACTCGACATGTGGGGGACTTAATGCCGGCGCTTCGCTTCAAGACATCCTTGGCTGCTGCAACACTCGCCATGGCCCTGGCCGTGCTGGTCCAGCCCGGCGCCGGCTTCGCCTACACCCAGGAGGAGCAGCAGGCCTGCACGCCGGATGCGATGCGGCTGTGCAGCGAGTTCGTTCCGAACGTCGATGCCATCACCGCCTGCATGATCCGGAAGAAGGCGCAGCTCTCGCCGCCATGCCGGGTGTTCTTCCGTCCCGGACCCGAGCCGGGCGAGCAGCGCGCCGGCAAGCCGACCAACATCGCGCCCAAAACCGTCAAGAAGACCGCCAAGCCGACGACCAAGAAGAAGACCAGCGACGGCTGAGTGTGCGGCGGCCTCGTCCTCTCTCGAAACCTCGTAAGGTAATGGACTCCTTTTGTTCGCGCAGGCTGGCGCCAGCTTGCGACATTGACGGAAAGGCGCGACGGAAAAGAGTCGGGAGCGGATATGCGCGGTGAAGTTGCATTCCGCTTTGGTGCCGAACGAATGCTCAAGAAACGCACACAACACAGTGTCTGACTGCGTCTGGTGTCGCGCCTCGCAAGTCGCAGTGTGACTCAAAAGCCAGCACGCCTTGTTATTTCGTGACCGCAGCGCAACTCTCGATAAATTTATCTTTCACGAATCAGCGCGGTGATTCATTTTCGCGGCCTGGGGTCAATCTGGAGGCCGAAGGTATGAACGTTATTGTTTTTGCATCGCGTAAAGGCGGCTCGGGCAAGAGTACCCTCGCCGCACATCTTGCCGCACAGATCAAGGCGAGCAAGCAGGTCATGCTCGTGGACGCGGACCCGCAGGGCTCGCTGACGCTGTGGCACAAGCTGCGCGGCACCAACGAACCGCCGATCAAGGCGGCCGTGAACTCCGTCAGCGGCATCGTCTCCGCTGCCAAGCGCGACGGTTATGAATGGGTGTTGATCGACACGCCGCCGAACCTCTCGGCCGTGGTCGACGACGCGATCAAGAACGCCACCATGGTGGTGATTCCCGCCCGTCCCGGCGTGTTCGACGTCAACGCGGTGCAGGAGACCATCCAGATGTGCCGCGCCGCGCGCAAGCCCTATGCGGTCGTGCTCAACGGTGCGCCGGCCAAGCGCGACGAAGCCGAGAGCCCGATCGTCACCATCGCCCGCGAAGCCCTGGCGAAATTCCGTGCGCCGGTGTGGGGCGGCCAGATCACCAACCGTTCGGATCTGCTGATGGCGTTGAGCCACGGCGAGGGCGCGCGGGAGTATCAGGCCGAGAGCCGTGCGGCCCAGGAAATCGCAAGGCTGTGGGCGGCGATCGAGCGTTCAGTGAAGGCCATTCGCGGCACGGCGTCGGCATCCGGCGCAATGCACAAGCAGGCAGCGTAATTTTTTATAAATCATTCCCCGGACGAAAAACGCGCGGTGTCCGCGCGTTTTGCGTTTTCAGGTCTCACTCGTAAATTCCGGAGCGCCCGAAGGGCGAATCCGAATCTCGAGTTCCGAGTCTGACGCTATCGCGCCATCCCGGAATGACGAATTGAAGGCCTACGCCACCATCAGCATGTAGAACACGATGACCGGCGACAGCGTGAGGATCACCGACCAGATGCCGACGGCCCAGAGAATGTCCTCGGTGGTAAAGCTCTGCTCGGTGGACAGCTTGCCGTATCCGGCGTCGAAATGCGACGCCATTTCATTCTGACTATTCACAATACGCCCCCGCGATTTCTTCGCTTATGGGCGTGAATGATACCCGGGATGTTTTAAGATTCCGGCTTGCAGGCTGCTGCGCATTTTGAACGCATTTGTGACGGCCGTTTAACCATCCGCGCGCGCTGCCGCCTTAGGCCAGCCAGATTCGAAACAGCAGCGCCGGCATCAGGCCGAGCATCACCGCCCAGAACCCGAACGACGAAACGACGAGAATTCCCTGCAAAAGATCGGCCGGCGCGAATTGCCGGGCGGCCGTCGGCCGGATGCGATGCCCCATTGTCATTCCCCCTGTCAGAAGCCTTGAGAGGACAACGATAGGAACAGATGCGTAAACGAGGCGTGGATGCGGCATGCGGCGTGCGCGAAGGCCGTTGGGATGATGTTAACCACAGGCGGCGCTCTGTCGCCCGACCGCCGTCATTCCGGGGCGCGACGAAGTTGCGAACCCGGAATCCATTGGGCGGCTGAGTTGGCGGATGAATGGATTCCGGGTTCGCGCTGCGCGCGCCCCGGAATGACACGGGGGTGGCGTGAGAAGTCCGCTACGCCGCGACCTTCGTCCGCCGCTCGATCTCGCGATCGATCGCGGCGGCGAGCTCGCTACTGACTTCCACCATGGGCAGGCGCACTTCGGGGCTGTCGATCAGGCCGCATCGCCACAGCCAGTACTTCGCCGGCGCCGGGCTCGGCTCGGTGAACAGCAGGCGCGTCAACTCGGCAACCTCTTGCCAGCGCGCCTGCGCCGCCTCGTGGTTGCCGCGCTTGTGCTCGGCATATACGGCCGCAAAGGTCGCGGTCTCGACATGGGCCGACAGCACGATGCCGCCGTCGGCGCCGTCGGTGAGCGCCTCGAAATAATTCGCATCCTCGCCGGTGAGCACGCGGAATTCCTTTGGGCGGTCGCGCAGCAGCGCGATGGATTGCTCGCGGCTCGCGCCGCAATCCTTCAGGCCCACGATGTTTCTGTGCTCGGCGAGCCGCAGCATGGTCTGGTTGGTGATGTTCACGGAGGTGCGATAGGGAATGTTGTAGAGCGCGAGCGGCCACGCCGCGTGATCGGCGAGCGCCTCGAAATGCGCCAGCAGGCCGCGCTGCGAGGGCCGCACGTAATAGGGGCTCGCGATCAGATAACCGTCGATCGGCCAGTCCGCGGTCTCGTCGAGACGTTCCTGCAGCCGCGCGGTGTCGGCGCCCGACAGGCCAAGGCAGACCGGTAAGGTGCGGTGGCTGGCCGCCATCTCCTCGCTCACGACCGCGACGAGACGTTCGAGCTCGGCCTCGCGCAGCGTCATGCCTTCGCCGGAGGTCGCGCCCAGGACGAAGCCGTCGATGCCTTGCGCGCTGTAGTGCCGCGTCAGCCGCCGCAGCGACCGCTCGTCGAGGGCGCCGTTGTGGAACGGCGTCACCAGCGGCAGCCACAGCCCGTGCAATTGTCCGTGTAGTCCAGTCATGTTTCCATCTCCTTCTCGGGAAAAAAACCTGAGACGGAGGGCACATGAAAAAAACCCCGTCCAGGCGGCGGGGTTTTCGAAGATTTGCGGCGATGACGAAGCTTGGCTAGCGCGCGCAAAAATCCGAGGCCCCGGGATGGGGGCCTTTTTCGAGGCGACGGCCTCGAACGAGATTGCGCACGACTTCGTGATCATTTGCGAATGATGCGGGGTATGCGTGGAACTGTCAATACACGCGGAGGGCGAAGGCCGATCCGAACGAAAAAAAAGCCGGACCCGAAGGGCCCGGCTTAGGTATTGGCCACGTGAGGCCGACACAATCACCTTCCAAGAGGGATTACTGAACTCCCGCGCCACTGGAGGAGGGGGACAAATGCGCAACGCGAAGGCTCAGCGTGCAAGCAGTATGGGCTTGACGAGCGGCCTCCAGCAACAGCCGAGGCCGCATGTCAGTCATGCGGAAATTAGGACGGCCAGCGCTGCGCCTTGCTGACCACGAAGTCGCGGAACACCTGCACGCGCGCCACCGTTTTCAGCTCCTCGGGATAGACGAAATAGGTATCGAGCTGAATCGAATCCGACTCGCCGAACAGCTGCACGAGTTTGCTCTGTTCCTCGACGAGGTAGTCGGGCAGGGCGGCGATGCCGAGGCCCTGCTGACAGGCGCGTACGAGACCGAGGATGTTGTTCACCCTGAAATAGGCCTCGCGCGGACCGGAGCCATTGCGCCCGGCTTCGACCAGCCAGTTGCGGTTCTGCAGATGCGGCGCGAAGTGGCCGTCGGCGAGCGTGATGATGCGGTGGGAGTCGAGCTCCTCCAGCGTGCGCGGCGTGCCGAAGCGCTTGATGTATTCCGGCGAGCAATAGGCGTGGAAGCCCATCGCGAACAGCTTGCGCTGGATCAGATCCGGTTGCGTCGGCTTGCGGGTGCGGATCGCGACATCCGCCTCGCGCATCGACAGATCGAGCTCCTCGTCGGTGACGATCAGCGAGATCCGGATCTCGGGATAGAGCGCGGTGAACTCGCCGAGCCGCGGGATCAGCCAGTTGATGCCGACGCCGGGCGTGGTGGTGATCTTGAGGTCGCCGCTCGGCCGCTCGCGGCTGTCGGTGAGTTTCGCGCGCGCCGCCTGCAGCTGCATGAACACGTCATGCGCGGTGCGGAACAGGAGGTCGCCCTGCTCGGTAAGGATCAGGCCGCGGGCGTGGCGGTGGAACAGCGAGACCGAAAGCTCCTGCTCCAGCGCCGAGACCTGGCGCGACACCGCCGATTGCGACAGGCCGAGCTGCTCGCCCGCATGCGTGAAGCTGCCCGCTTCCGCCGCTGCGTGAAACACCTTCAGCTTGTCCCAGTCCATATCCGTAAATCCGTCGCGTGTTCGAGGCATGATCGTTATTCCGCTGCCGCGCGCTCGCTGGCGCGCAGGGCCAAGAAACGTTCGGCCTCGAGCGCGGCCATGCAGCCGAGGCCTGCGGCCGTCACGGCCTGGCGATAGGTCTCGTCGGCGACGTCGCCGGCGGCGAACAGGCCGGGCACCGAGGTGGCGGTCGAGTTCGGGGCGACCTCGACATAGCCCGACGGTTTCAGCTTGATCTGGTCTTTCACGAGCTCGGTTGCCGGCGCGTGGCCGATGGCGATGAAGACGCCGTCGGTCTTCACGTCCGTCAGCGCGCCGGTCTTGACGTTCTTCAGGCGGACATGGGTGACCTTGTTCGGGTTCTCGGTGCCGCAGATCTCGTCCACGGCGGAGTCCCAGATCACCTTGATCTTCGGATGCTTGAACAGGCGCTCCTGCAGGATGCGCTCGGCGCGGAAATGATCGCGGCGATGCACGATGGTGACCTGCGAGGCATGGTTGGTGAGGTAGAGCGCTTCCTCGACCGCGGTATTGCCGCCGCCGACCACGACGACGTCCTTGTTGCGGTAAAAGAAGCCGTCGCAGGTGGCACAGGCCGACACACCGCCGCCCTGGAACTTGGCTTCAGACGGCAGCCCGAGCCAGCGGGCTTGCGCGCCGGTGGCGAGGATGACGGCATCGGCGAGATAGACGTCGCCCGAGTCGCAGGTGAGGCGGAACGGCCGCTGCGCCGTCTCCAGCTTGGTGACCAGGTCGGTGACGATCCGGGTGCCGACGTGGACCGCCTGCTTCTCCATCTGCTCCATCAGCCAGGGGCCCTGGATCACGTCGGCGAAGCCCGGATAGTTCTCGACATCGGTGGTGATGGTGAGCTGGCCGCCGGGCTGGATGCCCTGGATCAGGATCGGCTCAAGCATCGCCCGCGCGGCGTAGATCGCCGCCGTGTAGCCGGCGGGGCCGGAGCCGATAATGACGACCTTTGCATGAACGGGAGCGGACATTTCGATGGACGCCTTTCACGGGGGATTTGCAGCGCGGGCGCGGAACATGCCGGGAGGCGTTGCGGGGCGCTGAAATGTCAGAGCTAATCTAAGCCTTCTGGTGAGCTATGCAAGAATTGCATTCCCTATCGGCGGATTTTTCCAACAGGGAACAAAAGTCGATTGCGATGCACGCGCAATAAAATTGCGCTGGCGCCGCAGACTGGTTATGAGGATTACGACAAGCCACCCAATACCGCTGTAAAGGCCAGGAGTTCCAATCACGTGTCGCGGAACCTAGACGAGATCGACCTGAAAATTCTCACCGAGATTCAGGCCGACGGTCGAATCACGAATGTCGAGCTGGCCAAGCGCGTCGGCATCTCGCCGCCGCCCTGCCTGCGCCGCGTCCGGGCGCTGGAGGAGGAGGGCTATATCCACGGCTACCGCGGCCTGTTGGACGCCCGCAAGCTCGGCTTCGACGTGACCGTGTTCGCCGCCGTGCACCTGTCCAGCCAGGCCGAGGCGGATTTGCGTGCCTTCGAGGACTTCGTCCGCGCCGAGCCGCTGGTGCGCGAGTGCTGGATGCTGTCGGGCGAGGTCGATTTCATCCTTAAATGCGTCGCCCCCGACATGGCGACGTTCCAGGATTTCGTCACGCATCTGACGGCGGCGCCCCACGTCCGCAACGTGCGGACCTCGCTGGTGCTGCACAATTCGAAATACGAGGCGGCGGTGCCGCTGGACGTGAAGGGGCGGAGATAGGGGCGCCCGATCTCGTGCCCCGGACGCAGCGCAGCGCTGCAGAGCCGGGGCCCATGCAGCAACGATGTGCGCGCACGCTGGGTCCCGGCTCTGCGCCGCGCCGCTGAAGCGTTGCAGCCTGTCCGGAACACGAGAGTGGAGGGCGTTGCTGCGCCAAACTCCGTCATTGCGAGCAGAGGCAGTCTGGATTGCTTCGCTGCGCTCGCAATGACGCGTGGAGAGGGCTACCGCGCTCACGCCCCCGCAACAAAAAAGGCCGCGCAGATCGCGCGGCCTTTTTCGAACGTCACGGTGCAGCGACAAGTCCTTACCGCCACTCCACCTTGGTGATCTCATACGCCTTGGCGCCGCCGGGTGCGTTGACCTCGACGGTCGATCCCTTCTTCTTGCCGATCAGCGCGCGCGCCAGCGGCGAGGTGATGGAGATGCGGCCCTTCTTGGCGTCGGCCTCGACCTCGCCGACGATCTGCCACACCGTTTTCTTCTCGGTGTCCTCGTCGACCAAGGTCACGGTGGCGCCGAACTTGATGGTGTCGCCGGACAGCTTCGAGATGTCGATGATGTCGGCGCGCGCAAGCTTGTCCTCGAGCTCGGCGATACGGCCTTCATTATGCGACTGCTCTTCCTTCGCGGCGTGATATTCCGCGTTCTCCGACAGGTCTCCGTGCGAGCGCGCTTCCGCGATATGCTCGATGATGCGCGGACGATCTTCCGACTGGCGCTTCTTCAATTCTTCCCCGAGCGCGACAAAGCCGGCCTGGGTCATCGGAACCTTTTCCATCTCTTCTCTCGTCCTTCAGCTGCGCGCCCCACGAAGACCGGGGCGCGGCAACCTTGATTCGTCGGTATTCCCGGGGCTTAACCGCGCCCACCGGGAGCTATGTGGGTCTGGTGCCGGAACAGAACAACCCACATGGCCGGACAGTTCCTCCGGCCATTGTGGCTTCATTGCCAATCACTTAGCGGCGGTTTCACCGCCGCTAGCGATCAGGTTTCCGAAAAGTAGCTCTGCAGGGTACGAACCTCAAGGTCCCCGCCCAGATAGGCCCGGATGCCCTGCGCGGCCGCCACGGCCCCGGAAAGAGTGGTGTAATACGGCACTTTATGCAAGAGGGCCGCGCGCCGCAACGAACGGCTGTCGGCCAGCGCCTGCGGGCCTTCCGTGGTGTTGAAGACGAGCTGGACGTCGCCGTTGGTGATGGCATCGACAATGTGCGGCCGTCCTTCCAGCACCTTGTTCACCTTCTCGGTCGGGATGCCCTGGTCGGTCAGGAAGCGCTGCGTGCCGGAGGTCGCCAGCACCTTGAAGCCGAGCGAATGCAGTTCACGCACCGCTTCGGCGATCCGCGTCTTGTCGCTCTCGCGCACCGAGACGAATACGGTGCCCTTGCGCGGTACCCGCGTGCCGCCTCCGAGCTGGCTCTTGGCGAAGGCGACCTCGAAATTGCGGTCGATGCCCATGACCTCGCCGGTCGAGCGCATCTCCGGGCCGAGCACCGTGTCGACGCCGGGGAAGCGCGCGAAGGGGAAGACCGATTCCTTGACGCCGACGTGCTTGAGCTTCGCCTTCTTCAGCTTGAAATCGGCGAGCTTCTCGCCCGCCATGATGCGCGCGGCGATCTTGGCGACGGGGGTACCCACCACCTTGGCGACGAAGGGGACGGTGCGGGAGGCGCGCGGATTGACCTCGAGCACGTAGATCTCGCCGTCCTTGATCGCGTATTGCACGTTCATCAGGCCGACCACGTCGAGCCCGAGCGCGAGCTCGCGGGTCTGACGCTCCAGCTCCTCGATCATCTCGGGCTCGAGCGAGTGCGGCGGCAGCGAGCAGGCGCTATCGCCGGAATGGATGCCGGCTTCCTCGATGTGCTCCATGATGCCGACGATGAAGGTGTCCTTGCCGTCGCAGAGGCAGTCGACGTCGATCTCGGTGGCATCCGACAGATAGCGGTCGAATAGCAGCGGGTTCTTGCCGAGCACGGTGTTGATCTGCCCGGTCTTGTCGTTTGGATAGCGCGCCTTGACGTCGGCCGGCACCAGCTCCGGCAGGGTACCGAGCAGGTAGTCGTTGAGCTGATTCTCCTCGCGGATGATCTGCATCGCGCGGCCACCGAGCACGTAAGACGGCCGCACCACCAGCGGCAGGCCGAGATCGGCGGAGACGAGTCTGGCCTGCTCGACCGAATAGGCGATGCCGTTCTTCGGCTGCTTGAGGCGAAGCTTGTCGAGCACGCGCTTGAAGCGGTCACGATCCTCGGCAAGGTCGATGGCATCGGGCGAGGTGCCGAGGATCGGCACTTCGGCGGCTTCCAGCGCGCGTGCCAGCTTCAGCGGCGTCTGGCCGCCGAACTGCACGATCACGCCGTGCAGCGTGCCGTTGCTGCGCTCCTTGGCGATGATCTCCAGCACGTCCTCGGCGGTCAGCGGCTCGAAATAGAGCCGGTCGGCAGTGTCGTAGTCGGTCGACACCGTCTCCGGATTGCAGTTGACCATGATGGATTCGTAACCGGCATCATGCAGCGCGAAGCAGGCGTGACAGCAGCAATAGTCGAACTCGATGCCCTGGCCGATCCGGTTCGGCCCGCCGCCGAGAATGATGACCTTCTTCTTGTCGGACGGGGTGCTCTCGTCCGCCGGCGCGCCCGCGAACGGCGCCTCGTAGGTCGAATACATGTAGGCGGTGGGCGAGGCGAATTCGGCCGCGCAGGTGTCGATCCGCTTGTAGACGGGGCGAACGCCGAGTGCATGGCGCTTCGCGGTGACCTCGGCTTCCGTCGTCTCGGCCAGCACCGCGAGCCGCGCGTCGGAGAAGCCCATGGCCTTCAGCGTGCGCATGCCGAAGGCGTTGCCGGGCAGGCCGTGCTTCCTGACCTTCTCCTCCATGTCGACGATGCCGCGCATCTCGCCGAGGAACCAGGGATCGATCTTGCAGGACTTGAAGATGTCCTCGTTCGACCAGCCGAGCCGCATGGCCTGGGCGACCTGAAGGATGCGGTTCGGCGTCGGCGTGCCGAGCGCGGCGCGGATCGCGTTCTTGTCGTCGTCGCGGCCGAGGCCCTCGATCTCGATCTCGTCGAGGCCGGTGAGGCCGGTCTCGAGCCCGCGCAGAGCCTTCTGCAGGCTTTCCTGGAAGGTGCGGCCGATCGCCATGACTTCGCCGACCGATTTCATCGACGTGGTCAGCGTGGTGGAGGCGCCGGGGAATTTCTCGAAGGCGAAGCGCGGCACCTTGGTGACGACGTAGTCGATGGTCGGCTCGAACGAGGCCGGCGTGGCGCCGCCGGTGATGTCGTTGGCGATCTCGTCCAGGGTGTAGCCGACCGCGAGCTTGGCCGCGACCTTGGCGATCGGAAAACCGGTGGCTTTCGACGCCAGCGCCGAGGAGCGCGACACGCGCGGATTCATCTCGATGACGACCATGCGGCCGTCTTCCGGATTGACGCCGAACTGCACGTTGGAGCCGCCGGTCTCGACGCCGATCTCGCGCAGCACCGCCAGCGAGGCGTCGCGCATGATCTGGTATTCCTTGTCGGTCAGCGTCAGCGCCGGCGCCACCGTGATGGAATCGCCGGTGTGCACGCCCATCGGATCGAGGTTCTCGATCGAGCAGACGATGATGCAATTGTCCTTCTTGTCGCGCACCACCTCCATCTCGTACTCCTTCCAGCCGAGCACGGATTCTTCGATCAGCACTTCGTTGGTGGGAGACGCATCGAGGCCGCGCTCGATGATGTCGAGGAACTCTTCCTTGTTGTAGGCGATGCCGCCGCCGGTGCCGCCCATCGTGAAGGAGGGGCGGATGATCGCGGGCAGGCCGATCTCGGACAGCGCCATCATCGCCTGTCCGAGCGCGTACTCCTGGTAGCGCTTGCGGCGGTCGCTCTCGCCCAGCGTCCACTGCCGCTCATGTTCCTCGAGCGCGGCACCGGAGAGCTTTTCGCGCTCGGCGAGGTACTTGTCGCGGAACGACTTCTTCAAGGCCGACGCGTTGGCGAGCCGCGACTTCGGCGTCTCGAGCCCGATCTTGGTCATGGCCTCGCGGAACAGCTGGCGGTCCTCCGCCTTGTCGATGGCGTCGGCGGTGGCGCCGATCATTTCGACGTCGAACTTGTCCAGCGTGCCCTGGCGGCGCAGCGACAGCGCGCAGTTCAGCGCGGTCTGTCCGCCCATCGTCGGCAGCAGCGCAAAGCCGCCGGGAATGACATGACGTTCCTTCTCGATGATCTTGGCGACGATCTCGGGCGTGATCGGCTCGATATAGGTCGCATCGGCCAATTCCGGATCGGTCATGATAGTGGCCGGGTTGGAATTGACGAGGACGATGCGATAGCCCTCTTCCTTCAGCGTCTTCACCGCCTGGGTGCCCGAATAGTCGAACTCGCAGGCCTGGCCGATCACGATGGGGCCGGCGCCGATGATCAGGATGGTGGTGATGTCTGTACGTTTGGGCATCAACTCTCGCCGAAGTGGAATTTGGGCACAAAAAAGGGCGCGCTGCTGCGCGTCCCTGTGGCCGAGAGCGCGGTGGTCTCCCTCGCGCGCGGGTGGGTCTTAGACCAGTTTTCGGGGCGGCGAAACCCCGAAAAATGCCCATCAACCGGCAATTTTGGCGGGTTAGGGGAGGCTGCCGGGCGCGCCCGGCTTCGCCCTTCGGGCTTCGCCGCGGCAGCCTTCGCCACGATAGGGCTTGCCGAGCCGAAGCTGGCGGAGCCAGCGAAGGCTGGAGACCCGGCCTGGATTTGAACCAGGATGAAGAGCGTTGCACCGCCCTCGCGTAGACGCTTCCGCCACCGGGCCGCGGCGATCATGACCGATTGCAGTGCGACAAGCTACGACGGCTAATTGTTAAGCTTAACGAACCAGGGGCGGCCGGGCGATGAAGGTCATGCGCCAGCGGTTATGGCCGATATTGCCGTGGGCGCGCTGGACCGCGAACCCGGCGGCCCTCAGCTTGGCGGTGATCTCGTCCTCGCTGTAGCGCTGCAGCCCGATGCGCGTGCGCAGATGGCGGTAGTCCGACAGCGCGGTGCTGATCAGCCCGATCAGCGCGTCCTTCAGGAAGCCGTGGCGCAGGCCGAAGCCGAGCAGCGCCATGACATCCCTGAACATGCCGACATTGGGCTGCAGGATGTCCCCCAGCACCAGCTTGCCGGAGGGCTTCAGGATCCGGCGGATGGTGAGCAGCGCGGCGTCGAGCTCGTCCGGCGCCATGTATTGCGCGACCGAGTTCATCACCACGAGGTCGATCGACTGGTCCTGCATGTTGCGGACGTCATCGAGCGAGCGGACGCGGATCCTGGTGTTGGGGGCGAAGCGCGCAATCAGCCGGCCGCGCACCCCTGGCGCGGGCTCGGCCAGGATCAGCTGGCCGCAGGCGGCCGCCACCTGGTTGGCCGACAGCGCCTCGCCGCAGGCATAGTCGAGCACCACCGCGTCGGGCGAGGAGATGTAGCCGATGATGTCCCGCGCGATGATCTGGAAGTGCAAGTCGCGATGCAGCTTGCTGACATAGATCGTATGCGTGGAGTCGTAATAATCGATCCAATCGTCCATGGTATCCGAAGGTCCCGGCCAAACGGTTCCTGATCGGGAACCGGCGCTGCCCGCCTTGCGTTAGGGGTGCGACGGCGCGCCGTCAATGTCCGCGTCCTAACAGGAAGGTCTCCCGTGAGCAAAACCAACAACAAGGTCTCGCCCGATCTCGATACCCCCACCGATCTGTCGCCCGACGGGGTCAAGAAGGTCTCGGAGGCGCTCAACGTGCTTCTGGCCGACGCCTTCGCGCTGTATCTGAAGACCAAGAATTTCCACTGGCACATCAGCGGGCGGCACTTCCGGGACTACCATCTGCTGCTCGACGAGCAGTCCGACCAGATCTTCGCCACCACCGACCAGCTTGCCGAGCGCGTGCGCAAGATCGGCGGCACCACCCTGAAGTCGATCGGCCAGGTCGCAAAGCTCCAGACCATCAAGGACAACAACGAGGACTACGTCCCGCCGAGGGAAATGCTGCGCGAGCTGATGCAGGACAACAAGCACGTCGCGGCCGCGATGCGCAAGGCCCACGAGGTCTGCGACGAGGCCGGCGATGTCGCCAGCGCCAGCATCCTGGAAAATTTCATCGACGAGACCGAGCGCCGCACCTGGTTCCTGTTCGAGGCGACGCGGCAGGAGGGCAGCAACGCGGCGTAGGCACGCTGGGTGGGTTAGCCGAAGGCGTAACCCACCTCATCTGCTTCCGCCGATATTGACAGTGGTGGGTTACGCTTGGCTAACCCACCCTACGGCACCGTATTTGTAACTACCGCCACAGCCGCATCAACGCGCCATCCTTCCCCGTCACGGGATCGGCCGGCGGCAGCGCGACTTGGGGAATCGTCGTCAGCGCCTTGGCGTGGTTCTGCGGCGTCGCGCGGGTGATCTCCATCTTTGCGCCCGGCGGATAGGCCCCGATCACGCAGAAATCGTCGCTCGCCTTGATGCATTGATGCCCGGTGCCGGCGGGCAGGATCGCGACGTCGCCCGCCTTGATGTCTAGCTCCTGGCCGTGGTCGCCGCCGAAACGGACGCGCGCGCTGCCGCGCGCGACGCCGAGCACCTCATGCACCGTCGCGTGATAATGCAGATAATCGTAGACGCCATTGCGCCATGTGCCGCCCCAGCCATTGCCTTCGAACAGGTCTTCGATGGTCGCTTCCGGGTGCTTCGGATCGAGCTTCACCGCGCTTTGGTAGACCAGGAACGGGAGGATGTTGTTCGGCACGAGGCCATCGTCCTCGAACACGATGGCGAGCGGCTCGGCATGGTCGCGGACGACGGACATGGGGACTCCCACTGGCAACGGACCGGAATCAAGCGGGCGCAAGCCGTCTTGTTCCTGACGACACTCCATACGCCGGCTTGACCGAGATCAAGGCACTGGCGGCCGTTGGCGGGCACGCAAGTTCGAGCGAAGACGAGGGAACGCCATGTACGCATCCGACGTTGCGCAGCGTCATTTCTCAGCGGCCATCGACGAGGCGGAGACAGCCGGCCTCGGGCACGAGGCGGTCTGCCGGGCATTGCTCAATCTGGTGATCTCGAAATATCTGGAGACGAGGTCGGTCGCCGACATCCAGGCAGAGCTGCGCTTCATCGCCGAGAACTGCGATCCGGACACGGACTTCATGTTCATGCGTCCGTGAGGGAGCCGAGCCCCGGCGGACTTATCCGCCGGGCGGTGTTGTCGCCTTACGCGCTCTTCTTCTGCCGCATCAGGTCGGCGAAGCGCTGGAACAGATAGTGCGAGTCGCGCGGGCCGGGCGAGGCCTCGGGATGGTACTGCACCGAGAACACCGGTCTGCCGTCGAGCTGGATGCCGCAATTGGACCCATCAAACAAGGAAATGTGGGTCTGCGTCGCGCCCTTCGGCAGCGTCGTCTCGTCCACGGCAAAGCCGTGGTTCATCGAGGTGATCTCGACCTTGCCGGTGGTCTCGTCCTTGACGGGATGATTGGCACCGTGATGGCCCTGATGCATCTTCTTCGTCTTCGCGCCGACGGCAAGGCCCAGCATCTGGTGGCCGAGACAGATGCCGAAGGTCGGCGTGCCCGACTTGATGACGTCCTGGATCACAGGCACGGCATACTTGCCGGTCGCGGCCGGATCGCCCGGACCGTTGGACAGGAACACGCCGTCCGGCTTCATCGCCAAGATGTCTTCGGACGAGGTCGTCGCCGGCACCACCGTCACCTTGCAACCGACGCCGGCGAGCAGGCGCAGGATGTTGCGCTTGATGCCGTAGTCGATGGCGACGACGTTGAACTCCGGCTTGTCCTGGCGGCCAAAGCCCTTCTCCCAGGCCCAGGGCGTCTCGTCCCAGGTGAAGCGCTGGCCGCTCGTGACCATCGGCACGAGATCCATGCCCTCGAGGCCCGGCCATTCGCGCGCCTCTTCCTTCAGGCCATGCAGGTCGAACTCGCCGGTCCGGGAATGCGCGATCACGGCATTGGGCATGCCCTTGCTGCGGATCAGCGCGGTCAGCGCCCGGGTGTCGATGCCGGAGAGGCCGATGATGCCGCGCGCCTTCAGCCATTGGTCGAGATGCTTGGTGGCGCGGTAGTTCGAGGGATCGGTGATCGCGGTGCGCAGGATCACGCCGCGCGCACCCGGCGTCGCCGCCATGTTCACCGTCTCGATATCCTCGTCGTTGGTGCCGACGTTGCCGATATGCGGGAAGGTGAAGGTGATGAGCTGGCCGGCATAGGAGGGATCGGTGAGGATCTCCTCATAGCCGGTCATCGCGGTGTTGAAGCAGACCTCGCCGACGGCGTGGCCTTCGGCACCGAGACCAAAGCCTTCGAGCACCGTGCCGTCGGCGAGCACGAGGAGCGCGGTCGGTTTGTGGTCCGGCCAGGCGGGATCGTTGTCATGTTGTGTCATGAGCGCGTTTCATAGTCCCCGCGGGCGCCGCCGTCAAAGCGCCAGAAGCTGGATTCACATGCGTTTTTGCATATTTGACAGGCCTCCTTGGGCCCTTAAGCTCGGCCGCATAATTTCCGGCAATTTGAAGGGCTTGCGAGGCAATAATGGACCAGATCACCCCGATTCTTCTGGTTCCGGGGCTGGCCTCCTCGGCCCGGATCTATGCTCCCGTTATCCCGGCGCTATGGCGGCTTGGCCCCGTGATGATCGCCAACCATATCCGCGACGACAATATGGCTGATATCGCCGCGCGGGTGCTGAGCGAGGCGCCGCCGCGCTTCGCGCTCGCCGGCCATTCGATGGGCGGTTACATCGCGCTCGAGATCATGCGCCGGGCGCCGGAGCGGGTGATGAAGCTCGCGCTGATCAACACCCAGGCCCGGCCCGATACACCGGAGGCGACCGCACGCCGCCGCGGCCTGATGGAGCGCGCCAGGCGCGGCGAGCTTCGCGCCATTCGCGAGGAGAGCTTTCCGGAGCTGGTCCATCCGTCGCGGCGCGACGATGCCGGGATCCTCGAGCTCGTACATGCGCAGGACGAGGATGTCGGCGTCGAAGGCTATCTGCGGCAGCAGGCCGCGATCATCGCGCGAGTGGACTCGCGCCCGTCGCTGTCCGCCATCAGCTGTCCGACATTGGTGCTGACGGGCGATGCCGACAACACGATTCCCAATGCGTTCTCCAAGGAGATGGCCGAGGCCATCGCCGGCGCAAGGCTCGTGATCCTCGATCGCTGCGGACACCTGCCGCAAGCCGAGCAGCCGGACGCGACAGCGCGCGCGCTCACCGAATGGCTCGGAACCGAGGTTGTCTAGGGGCCGCGAACCGCCTAGATCAGGCGTCAGATATCGAAGGGACCACGATCATGCTGCGCGACGACATCAACAATGCGGTCAAGGAGGCCATGAAGGCCAAGGACGAGCGCAAGCTGTCCACGCTGCGCATGGTCAACTCGACCATCAAGAACGCCGACATCGACGCTCGCGGCAACGGCAAGCCGCCGCTGTCGGACGCCGACCTGCTCGGTGTGCTCCAGAAGATGATCAAGCAACGCCAGGAGGCGGTCGAGCTCTACGACAAGGGCGGCCGCGCCGAGCTCGCAGCCCAGGAGCGCGAGGAGATCACGGTGATCTCGGCCTACCTGCCGAAGCAGATGGCCGACGACGAGGTGAAGAAGGCGATCGCGGATGCGATCGCCGAGACCGGTGCTGCCGGCATGAAGGACATGGGCAAGGTGATTGCCGTGCTGCGTGCGAAGTACGCGGGCCAGATGGATTTCGGCAAGGCCAGCGGTTTGGTGAAGGCGGCACTGTCGGGCTGAGCTGTCATTTCGGGGCGACGCGTCAGCGTCGAGCCCGGAATCCATCGCGCCGCCGACTCCGTTGCGAAATGGATTCCGGGCTCGCGCTACGCGCGCCCCGGAATGACAACAAGAACAAGAGGAGGCACGATGACCGCCATCAAGCCGTTTCGCATCGCCGTCGGCGACGACGTCCTCACGGACCTCAAGTCACGCCTCGCCCGCACGCGCTGGCCGGATGCCGAGCTGGTCGACGACTGGAGCCAGGGCGCGCCGCTGAAGTGGATCCAGGAAATCTGCGGCTATTGGGCAAACGGCTACGACTGGGGTGCGCGCGAGGCGAAGCTCAACCGCTTCGAGCAGTTCACCACCGAGATCGACGGGCTCGACATCCACTTCATCCACGCCCGTTCCAAGGAGCCGAACCCGCTGCCGCTGATCATCACCCACGGCTGGCCGGGCTCGATCGTCGAATTCCAGAAGGTGATCGCGCCGCTCATCGATCCCGCCGCGCATGGCGGCAATCCGGCCGATGCCTTTCACGTCATCTGTCCCTCGCTTCCCGGCTTCGGCTTCTCCGAGAAGCCGAAGACGACCGGCTGGGGCGTCGATCGCATCGCCGCGACCTGGGCGAAGCTGATGGAGCGGCTCGGCTATATCCGCTACGGCGCGCAAGGCGGCGATTGGGGCTCGGCGGTGACGAGCTCGCTCGGCGCGCAGGATGCGGCGCACTGCGCCGGCATCCACATCACGCTGTCCTTCAACTCACCGCCGCGCATCGAGGGCGAGCCGACGGCGGAAGAGAAGCGCGCGCTGGCCGGCCTCAAGCATTATGTCGATCTCGACTCCGGCTATTCCAAGCAGCAATCGACGCGTCCGCAGACGCTCGGCTATGGCCTCACGGATTCCCCGAGCGGGCAGGCGGCCTGGATCCTGGAAAAATTCTGGGCCTGGACCGATTGCGACGGACACCCCGAGAACATCTTCAGCAAGGACGAGCTGCTCGACAACGTCATGCTGTATTGGGCGACGGAGACGGCGACTTCCTCGGCGCGGCTCTACTGGGAAAGCTTTGGCAAGCGCCGCACCAGGCCTGTGGTCGAGGTGCCGACCGGCGTCGCCGCGTTCCCCAGGGAGATCATCACGCCGGTGCGGCACTGGATGCAGCCGAACTTTCCCAACATCACCCATTGGAGCGAGATGGAGAAGGGCGGCCATTTCGCCGCCTTCGAGCAGCCGGAGCTGTTCGTGCGCGATGTCAGGAAATTCTTCGCGACGGTGCGGTAGCCTCCACTGTCATTCCGGGGCGACGCGCCAGCGTCGAGCCCGGAATCTCATTCCGGGTTCGGTCCTGTGGGTTGCCCCGGAATGACGCTGCATCGTCATGCCCGGGCTTGTCCCGGGCATCCGCGGCCTTAAACTGACTGACCACGCAAGAAGAACGTGGATGGCCGGGACAAGCCCGGCCATGACGGAGTTGCCGGAAAACGCCAAGCCATGCTGACCGAAGCCGCGACCTATGACGAACTCGTCCGCAACTTCCGCTGGGATATCCCGGCGCGCTTCAACATGGCGCAGGCGTGCTGCGATCGCCATGCCGACGGCACCGGGCGGCTCGCGCTGATCTATGTCGACGAGAACGGCGGGACCAGCCGCACCTCCTTCGACGAGGTCGCCGAGATGTCGCGCCGCTTTGCCAATGTGCTGAAGGCGGACGGTCTGGCGCGCGGCGACCGCATCGCGGTCTTCCTGTCGCAGTCGCTGGAATTGCCGATCGCGCATATGGCGGCGTTTCGCTCCGGCCTGATCTCGATCCCGCTGTTCGCCCTGTTCGGCGAGGACGCGCTGGAATTTCGCCTGTCCAATTCCGAGGCCAAGGCCATCGTCACCGACGAGGGCGGCTGGGAGAAGCTTGCGAAGATCCGCGACCGCCTGCCGGAGCTGAAGAATGTCTATATCGTCGGCACGCGTGCACCGGCTGGCACGACATCGTTCTGGGATGCGGTGAAGGCCGCTTCGCCCGACTTCGCGCCGGTCGACACCTCGTGCGATGATCCCGCGCTGATCATCTACACCTCGGGCACGACAGGAAATCCCAAGGGCGCGCTGCATGCGCACCGCGTCGTGCTCGGCCACCTGCCCAACGTCGAGATGTGCCACAACTTCCTGCCCAGGCCCGGCGATCTCATGTGGACGCCGGCGGACTGGGCCTGGATCGGCGGCCTCGTCAACGGCCTGCTCGCGTTCTGGTATCACGGCATCCCCCTGGTCGGCCATCGTGCGCGCAAGTTCGAGCCGCAGGCGGCGATGCAGATGATGGCGGACCTTTCCGTGCGCAACGTCTTCCTGCCGCCGACCGCGCTCAAGCTGATGCGGCAGGCCGGCGTGAAGCATGCCGGCGTCAAGCTGCGCAGCATCTTCACCGGCGGGGAATCGCTCGGCGGCGAATTGCTTGGCTGGGTGCGCGAGACCTTCGGCATCGACGCGCACGAGGTGTTCGGCCAGACCGAGTGCAATCTCGTGATCGGCAGCAACTCCAACCTGTTTCCGATCCGCCCGGGTTCGATGGGCAAGGCGACGCCGGGCTTCGACGTCCGCATCGTCAACGACAAGGGCGAGGAATTGCCGCGCGGTCAGCGCGGCATCATCGGCGTGCGCCAGCCGTGCCCCGTCACCATGCTCGAATATTGGCGCAATCCGGAGGCGACGGCGAAGAAATATGCCGGCGAATTCCTGCTCACCGGCGATCTCGGCGTGCAGGACGAAGACGGCTATTTCTGGTACGTCAGCCGCGAGGACGACGTGATCACCACCGCAGGCTATCGCGTCGGTCCGTCCGAGATCGAGCACACGCTGATGAAGCATCCCTCGGTGGCGATGGCCGCGGTCGTGGGCATCCCCGATCCGATCCGCACCGAATCGATCAAGGCGTGGATCGTGCTGCGTCCCGGCTTTACCGGCACCGATGCGCTCGCCCGCGAAATCCAGGAGTTCGTCAAGGTGCAGCTCGCCGCGCACGAATATCCGCGCTTCGTCGCATTCGCCGAGACGCTGCCGATGACCGCCACCGGCAAGGTGCTGCGGCGCGAGCTGCGGGCCAAGGGCTGACGTTGATCATGGCAAAGGCGCCTCAAGCTGCGGGACTTCACCGCGCCTCGCTCGACAAGCTGCACGATCTCGATGCGGCGCTCGAGCTCATGTATTACGGCTGGCGCGGGATGACGCTTGAGGCGGACGCATATCTTGCCAAGCAGGGCCTGTCGCGTCCGCACCATCGCATCCTCTACGTGGTGGCGCGCCGGCCCGATATCGCGATCGGCGCGCTGCTCGAGGTTCTCGGCATTTCCAAGCAGGCGCTGAACCGGCCGCTCAATCTGCTGCTGGAGCGCAAGCTCGTGACCTCGAAGCGCGCGCCCGAGCAGCATCGCTCGAAGCTGCTGCGCCTGACCGCTGCCGGGCAGCGCATCGAGCAACGGGCCTCGGACCACGAGCGCAAGGTCATGCGCGAGGCGTTCGATCGCGTCGGGGCGCCCGGGGCCGCGGCCTGGATGGCCGTCATGGAGGCGATTGCCGACCACAATTGACGATTTCTCAAGTCAACATAATTGACATGAAAGGTCAGCTTTGCCACTCTCCTCGCTAACAAGCGAGGGGAGGGCCGTGTCATGACCGGGCGGACGATGAATCGCGCGGCCGCCGAGCCCTTCGTCGCGGCATGGTGCGCGAGCTGGCGCAAGGTCGATATCGACGCCGTCGTCGCGCATCTTGCCGCCGACGCGCAGATGCGCAGCCCTCTGGCGTTGACGCTGACCGGCTCTGCGGTCGTGGCGGGGGCCGAGAACATCCGCGCCTATTGGAAGAAGGCCTATGGCCACATCGAAAGCGCGGACCTGAAGATATTGAGCTGGAGCTGGGACGATACGATCGCGCGGCTGACAGTGTGGTGGCAGCTTGGCGACACTCGCGCCAGCGAGTTCATGGATTTCGACAATGCCGGCCGCGTCGTTCGCAGCGAAGCCTTCTACGGAAAATGACCATGCGTGTTTCGGATATGGTCCTGCTCCTCAACACGCTCTGGTTCGTCGGCGCCTTCATCCAGTTCAGCATCGCGCAAACCAACACGCTGAAGATATTGCTGCCGCGCGAAGAGCGCAGCAATCCGATCGCGCCGACCCTGGCGGCCAGCGTTGCGTTCCTCGGCGGAATGAACCTGCCGATCGGGCTGTTGTCGCTCTATCTTCTGGCGGCGCGTCCGTCCTTCTTCCAGCCGGCCGAAGCCCAGCTCGTGTTGTTCGTGTTCTTCGCCGCCTGCCATTTCAGCCAGTTCGCCTACAATGTTCCGGTGCTGATGCGCGGCGGCCGGGTCGGGGTCGCCTACTGGCCGGTGCTGAAGGGCCCGATGCTCAGGATCTTCGTCATCGACGCGGGCCTGTTCGCGGCCAATCTCGCAGTGACGCTTCTGCTCGCATCGCGCTTCTAAAGCGCGATGCGATCAGGATGAATCGTCATCGCGCTTTAGGTTGTTGTTTGAGCATGATCTTCTCGGAAAACCGCTGCGCACTTTTCCGGATCATGCTTAGCTATCGCGGCGGCGCTGCCAGGGCGGACCGCAGCATCGCGGCAAGATCTTGCCGCCGGAACGGTTTGGTCAGGATGCGGGCGGTGATCCCGTCCGGCGTCTTGACGGGATCCTGGCTGTAGCCTGAGGTGAACAGCACCTTGAGATCGGGCCGCAGCGCCGTTGCTTGTCTTGCGAGCTCCGGCCCGAACATGCCGCCGGGCATCACGACGTCGGTCAACAGCAATCGGATCTCCCCGCTTCGGTGCAGCAATTCCAGCGCCGCGGGCCCGTTCGAGGCGGTGATGACGCGGTAGCCGAGCGTCTTCAGCTCGTTCTCGACATAGGCGCGCACCATGTCGTCGTCCTCGACGAGGAGGATGGTCTCGCGCTCCGCCTGTGTGACGGTCCGCTCCGGGGGCGGCGGATCTTCGCTCGGCGGTGTTGCGAGACGGGGAAAGTACAGCCTGACGACACTGCCTTGTCCCGGCTCCGAGTGCATTTGCACGAGTCCGCCGGATTGTTGTGCAAACCCGTAGACCATGCTCAGGCCGAGGCCGGTCCCCTTGCCGACCTCCTTGGTTGTGAAGAACGGCTCGAACGCGCGGCTCGCCACTTCGGAACTCATGCCGCTGCCGGTATCCGTGACCGCCACCATGACGTAGTCGCCGGGCCGCGGCTCGCCGTTGACGTCGAGGTCGGACTGGCCGAGCGAGCTGTTGCGGACCTCGACGGTCAGCTTGCCGCCTTCCGGCATCGCGTCGCGCGCGTTGAGCACGAGGTTGAGAACGGCGGTTGCCAATTGGCCGGGATCGACGCTGGCCAGCCACAAATCCGGCGCGAACGTGAACTTGCACTCGATGTGCTCGCCCAGGGTCCGGCGCAGCAGCTGCTCCATGCCGAGGATCTTTTTCGGCGATGTCGACCTCCCTCGGCCGGAGCGGCTGCTTGCGCGCGAAGGCGAGCAGGCTGCGTGTCAGGTCGGAACCGCGCTCGGCGGCGGTCGCGATGTCGGCGGCGATCCGCTGCAATTCCCTGTTGCCCGCCAGCCTGTCGGCAAGATGCTCCGAATTGCCGAGGATGACGGTCAAAAGATTGTTGAAGTCATGCGCCACGCCGCCGGTGAGTTGGCCCATGGCTTCCATCTTCTGGGACTGGCTGAGCTTGTGGCTGAGGTCGGCGATGGCGGCGCGTTGCTGCTCGAGCGACTCGGCGGTGCCGTTGAGCAGGGTCATCAATCCGCCGAGCTCGCCGCGCGGATGGGGCGGCGGAATTCGTGCGCTGAGATCGCCGCGCCCGAGCCTTTTCGCCATGACGGCGAGCCGCCCGACCTGGCGCCCGATGCTCACCGTGGTGAGGATCCACAAGCCGGCAAGGAGCAGCAGCAAGGCCACCGCGAGAATCGCCATGTCCTCGTAAAGCCGGCGGTTTGCCGCCGCGACCAGTCCGTCCTTGGAACGTCCGACCAGGATGTAGAGGCCGGCCTTGCGGATCGAGGCATTGCGGGCAACGCCCCAGATCTGCGTGTGGCCCCCGCGGTCGGTGACCTCCCGAAATGGCTCGCCGTCGGGCGCTGCCGCGAAGCGAAACAGGTCGGAGCCCGCAATGGATCCGCCGACGGGCTCGCGCCAGCCGCCGCCCTTGGGCGCGGCCAGGACCGTACCCTTGGCATCGACGAAGAGGATATCCTTTTCGGCGAGCAGCCGCTTGTCGTGAAACTCCGCGAACTTGTTCAGGTTGAACGACGCGAGCAGCACGAACTTCAGCGCGCCGGTCTCTGATCGCACCGGATAGGCGATCTGGAGCACCGATAATCCGGTGAGGCGGCCGAACACCGGCTCTACCGCGACGACGCCTTGAAGAGTCTTGACCTCCTTGAAATAGCCGCGGTCGTTCAAGTCGAGCGTGCGGTTGGTGCGCAGCGAGTCGCAAAATAATCTGCCGTCAGGATCGATGGTCAGGATGCCCGTGAACTGCGGATATTCCTCGCGGACATCGGACAGAAACGCCGAGCACGCCGCCTTGTCGCGCGTATCGAGGTCGCGCGCACGGGCGAGACCATAGTGAAGCTGGGCGGTGCCCTGGATCTTCTCGTCCAGATCGCTCGCGATGTCGTCGGCGGACGCGGCCAGAATGGCCAGCGCCGCGTCGATCTCGCTGGCCCGGTTCTGCATGAACCGCAGCCCGACCAGAATCGCCGGTACCAGCATGGCCGCGATGACGAGGATCAGTAACCGGGTACGCAGGCTCATCTGTTGGGCGGTCCGTTCTGATCATCGCGCGTTGGTTCGAAGGTAAAATTTGCGGACCATTGTCGGCTCAGTCCATAGCAATCTGCTCGAAAATCACATGGAAGACTAAAGAATTCGAGGCGTGGCCCTGCTGGCCGCCGCTCCTTCCCGTCATCCGGCATTAAGTTGCACCTGCGCGCAGTGGCGCTAATATCGTGTTCAGGCCGCGCGCGACGCAAGATCGCGCCGATCTGTGGAGGATGCTGATGTCCGTCTCGGGCAAGGTCGATCCGGTGGTGCGTCCCGTCGCGGCGAACGACATCGCCGAAGCGCTGGTCGAGGGGCTGCGCGATTTCCAGGCACTGCCGCTTTACGGTCTGTGCTTCGGCGCGCTCTATGCCGCCGGCGGCATCGCCATCATGCTCTGCTTGACCGCCTTCGGCATGGTCTATCTGGTCTATCCCCTCGCGGCAGGCTTCGCGCTGATCGGACCGTTCGTGGCGATCGGCCTCTACGAGGTCAGCCGCCGCCGCGAGCGCGGCGAGCCGGTCTCCTTCGGCGCGATCTGGTCGGCGGTGCGCTCGCGCAGCGAGATCGGCTGGATGGCGTTCGTCACGCTGTTCGTGTTCGTGGTCTGGATGTACCAGGTGCGGCTCCTGATCGCGCTGCTGCTCGGCCTCAACGCCTCGTTCTCCAGCCTTCAGGAGTTCATGACCGTGGTGCTGACGACCAACGAGGGCCTGCTGTTCCTCGGCATCGGCAATGCGGTCGGTGCCGTGCTGTCGCTGATCCTGTTCTCGCTGACCGTGGTGTCGTTTCCGCTGCTGCTCGACCGCGAGGTCGATTTCGTCACGGCGATGGTGACGAGCGTGCGCGCCGTGGTGACGAGCCCGCTGCCGATGATCTCGTGGGCCGCCGTGATCGTGATGCTGCTGATCGTCTCGGCGCTGCCCTACTTTCTCGGGCTGATCGTGACGCTGCCGGTGCTCGGGCATGCGACCTGGCACCTCTACCGGCGCCTGGTGGCGCCGGTGTAGCTCGCCGCCTTCGTCCCTTGGGCAGTGCCGCAGGGTGGGCAAAGCGGAGCGCGCACGCCTACGGCGTCTTGATCCCCAACGCCTTCAACGCTTCCAGCATCTTCGCCGGCGGGGCCATCTTGATTTGCGGGGCCTTGCCTGTCTCCAGCAGGCTCTTCAATCCGGAGAGGATCGCCGGCCAGCCGGTGCGGCCGCCTTCGAGGATGTCGTCGCTGAGCGCGCGGTCGTGGCGTTCGCTCATGGTGAGGCGGACGGCTTCGCCGGCTGTCTCGATCTCGTAGGTGACGAGCGTGGTGCCGAGCTTTTCCACGAGGTCGGGCCAATTGACGTTCCAGCTCACCGTGAGCCGTTTAGGCGGATCGTATTCGAACACTTCGCCGCAGATGTGCTCGGAGCCGTCGGGCGCACGCACGATGAAGCTGCCGCCGAGCTTCGGCTCCATCTCCACCGCAAAGCCGGAGAAATACTTTCGGCTGAACTCGGCCGAGGTCAGCGCCTGCCACACCTGCTCCGGCGTGGAGGCGATGTAGATGGTGTAGACGGTCAGCGGCTTGAATTGATCGATATTCATCACCGAACCCCTTCGATACCGAGCGCGGCGGGCGGGATCGTCGGCGCCTTGCCGGTTTCCGATATGGTCACGTAGACGAAGTCCGGCTTACTCATCGCGCTTCTCCAACTGACGTTTCAACTCGCCGAGCGCGATGAGCTTGCCGCGCTCGAATTTCCTGATCCAGCGTTCGCCGATCTGGTGGATCGGCACCGGGTTGAGGTAGTGCAGCTTCTCCCGGCCATGCCTGATGGTCGTGACGAGATTGGCCTCCTCCAGAATCGCAAGGTGCTTGGTCACGGCCTGCCGCGTCATCGCAAGGCCCTCGCCAAGCTCGTTCAGCGTCTGGCCGTTCCTGGCGTGAAGCCGGTCCAGGAGCGAGCGTCGCGATGCATCGGCGAGCGCTTTGAAGACCTCGTCCATGGCAACGATAATAGGCAACCAAATGGTTGCATGTCAAGCAGAACGGCATTCCGGGGCGCGAAGCGCGAACCCGGAATCTCGAGATCCCGGATCATTGCTGCGCGGTTTCGGAATGACAACTCGAGGAGCCGAGCCTTTTGTGGCGTGCAATCGGCCGTGCTAGCTTCTCATCTCAGCCAGCGCAGACTGGTTCCGGGAGGACTTTCATGTTCCGTCGCGTTTCACTTGCTGCCGCCGTCGTCCTCTTTGCCTGCAGCAACGCGGTCCACGCCCAGATGCAGACCGTCGGCGCGCCGCCTGAAGCGTCCAACATGAAGCTCGTCGGCCATCACGACCTCCAGGCTCGCAGCGCCTATCAACCGACCATCCATCGCCAGGGCGACCGCTGGATCGCCTATATCGGCCATCACGGCGGCACGGAGGATGTGCCCGCGCCCGTCAACCCGATGACGGGCAAGGCCGAGCCGAACGGAACGTCCATTGTCGACGTCACCGATCCCGCGCGTCCGAAGTATCTGCGGCATTTGCCGGGGCAGGAGGGCAAGTACAGAATCCGGCGGCGCGCAGATGGTGCGGGTCTGCGACGGCAAGGCCTTGCCGAAGGGCGATCCCAATGCGGTCTACATGCTCAGGACCTTCGGCAGCGAGGCGCATGAGATCTGGAACGTCACCGATCCCGCCAGCCCGGTGCTCATCACGCGCCTCGGCGGCTTGAAGGACACGCACAAGAGCTGGTGGGAATGCGACACCGGCATTGCCTATCTCGTCTCGGGGCCGCCGGACTGGCGCACGCGGCGCATGACGCAAGTCTACGATCTCTCCGATCCCGCGCGGCCGCACAAGATCCGCGACTTTGGTCTGCCGGGCCAGGAGCCCGGTTCGAGCGGCGCGGTGCCGACCGCCTTGCACGGGCCGATCTCGACCGGGCCCAACGGCAATCGCGTCTATTTCGGCTACGGCACCAACAAGGGCGGGATTCTGCAGATCGTCGACCGCGGCAAGCTCCTGAGCGGGGCAAAGGAGCCGACGCCGGACAATCTGCGCTATCCCGAGATTGCGCGGCTGCCGATGTCCGCCTTCAACGGCGCCCACACCACGTTTCCGATGCTCGACATGCCGATCGCGGAATTTTCCGAGGACAAGGACGGCAAGACCCGCGACATCGTCATGATCGTGAATGAAGCGATCCTCAACGAATGCGGCGAGGCGCGGCAGATGGTGTGGTTCGCCGACGTCACCACCGAGACGCGGCCGATGATGATCTCGAGGCTACACCGTGCCGGAGGCGAGCGGGCAGTTCTGCCAGCGCGGCGGCCGCTTCGGCGCGCATTCCTCGAACGAGAGCATGGCGCCGGTCTATTACAAGAAGATGGCCTTCATCGCCTTCTTCAATGCCGGCGTGCGCGCGCTCGACATCCGCGATCCCTTTCATCCCAGGGAAGTCGGCCACTTCATTCCGTCGATCACCGCTGCGACCGACAAGCGCTGCATTCCGATCGAAGGCGGCGAGCGCTGCAAGGTGGCGATCCAGACCAACAATGTCGAGACCGACGACCGCGGCTACATCTACATCGTCGACCGCGCCAATACCGGCCTGCACATCCTCGAGCTGACCGGGGCAGCGCGCGCGGCCGCGGGCCTGCCGAAAAATTGACGATGCGGCGTGGCTGCACACGATCTTTCCCCCATTTCCGCTGTCATCACCCGCCTTCGCGGGTATGACACCAGCGGTGGGGCGCAAGCGTTGCGCTCATCCGGCTTCCGTTTCCGCCTCTCGCATGCATTAATGGCTCCAAACCGCTTTCAGCCGAGTCCATCCCATGATGTCCATGCAAGCCTATCTCGCCTTCGTCGCCGCCTGCATTGCGCTGGCGCTGCTGCCGGGGCCGATCGTGACCCTCGTCATCGCCAACGGCCTGCGCCACGGCACGCGCGCCGCGCTCACCAACGTGGCCGGCGCCCAGGCCGGACTTGCCATCGTCATCGGCATCGTCGCGATCGGCCTGACCTCGCTGATGGCGACCATGGGCTATTGGTTCGACTGGGTGCGCTTTGCCGGCGCCGCCTATCTGATCTGGCTCGGCATCAAGCTGATCTTGGCGCCGGTCGAGGGCGTCGACGTCGACACGCCGCCTCCGCCGCCGCGCGGCGGCTTCTTCCTGCAGGGATTCCTGGTGCTGCTGTCGAACCCGAAGGTGCTGGTGTTCTTCGGCGCCTTCATCCCGCAGTTCATGGACATGAACCAGCCGCACTTTCCGCAGGTCGCGCTGCTGGGCGCCACCTTCATGGTCACCGCCGTGATGACGGACGCGCTCTATGCCATCGCCGCCGGCCGTGCGCGAAAGTTCTTCTCGGCGCGCCGCACGCGGATGATGTCGCGCATCTCCGGCGGCTTCATGATTGGCGGCGGCATCTGGCTGGCGCTGACGCGGGCGAAGTAAGCCCTATGCCGGCCGCCCTGCGGTCGGCCGGACCGCAATCTCGCCAAGTATTGCTGCAAGTATCCCTGCCAGCCGTTCGGCCCATTGCCGCTGGCCCGTGTGGTCCGCGATCAGGTCCTGCCGGATCTCGATGCCGGTGTTGACGAGGCCGCGCCCTTCGCCGTGCACGGGGATGGTGTAGTCGGTGAGGTCGCTCACCGCATAAGGCTCGTTGTCGCCGACGACGAGGTCGCCGTCCGCGCGCAGATGCTTCAGCAGCAGCTGCGGCAGCACGGTGTCGCGATTGTAGAGCGCGGCGATGTGCCAGGGCCGCGCGACGCCGGCATAGACAGGCGTAAAGCTGTGCAGCGACACCAGCACGGTCGGCTGACCGGCGCGCACGCGGCGGTCGATCGCGGCATCGATGCGACGATGATAGGGCTCGAAGATCTCGCGTCGCCGCGCCGCGCGCTCCTCATCCGAAATGCCTTCGTTGCGCGGGATCGCGGTTGCTTCGGAGATGACCGGGATCGAGCTTGCCGCGGCAGGGGGCGGTTGCAGTCGATCACGAGCCGCGAATAGCGCTGCGCGATCAGATGGGCATCCAGCAGCGTTGCGAGGTGCTCGGCGACGCCGGCAATGCCGATGTCCCAGCCGATGTGCCGCGTCAGCTCGGCCTCGGTGACGCCGAGGTCGCCGAGCGCACGCGGTAGCACTCGTCCGTAATGATCCGAGGTGAGCAGGAAAGGCGACGTCCCTCGCGCATTCACCTCATGCACGGGCGGAATGTCGCCCTCGCCGAGCAGTTGATCGGCCGCCTCGGCCGTATGCAGGTCCATCCCGATTGCCTATGAAACGATTACGTGTCTAAACGGAGTAACGATATTGCCCCGGCGTCGCAACGTTAGAACAGCATGACTTCCGATCGCCTCTTCGTCTACGGCACCCTGATGCGCGGCTTCGACCATCCGATGGCGCGGCTGCTGGCGGGGCACGCCGATTTTCTCGGTGAGGCGACCTGCCGCGGCCGGCTCGTTCTGGTGAAGCATTATCCGGGATTGCTGCTGTCGGGCGCGGCCTCCGAGCTCGTCCATGGCGAGCTGTTTCGGATGCGCGTGCCGGACGAGCTGCTGCGCGAGCTCGACATGTACGAGGCCTGCGGCGAAGGCTTTCCCGAGCCGACCGAATATCTGCGCCAGCTCATCGAGGTGAGATTGCCCGACGGCACCGCGGAGAAGGCCTGGACCTATGTCTACAACTGGCCCGCCACCGATCTGCCGCGCATCGAGTCCGGACGTTTCCTGGAGCATTAGGCCGACAGCACTTCCTTCACCACGCGCACGTCGACCTCGCGCTCGACGTAAGCCCATTCCTCGGTCCGCCTCAGCATTGCGACCAGCTCCTCGAACAGCGAGGCATGCGCGGGGGCGAATTCGAACCAGGTGAGGAAATCGAAGGGCTCGCCGAGGTCGCGGCAATGATAGAGCTGGCGCGCGATCGCCGGCAGGAAGCGAAGACTGCTCGCGATGTGGTGCGATCTGTCCTCGAAGATCTTGCGCCGCTCCTCCTGCGTCAGCTCCCACCAGGCCTGCGACTTGCGGATCGGGATCAGTGCTGCGGAGGTTGCCTCGGGACGGCCGAGGCCGGCCTGCACGGCGACAAGCTTCTCCTTCTCGGCCCGCTCGGTGTAGCGCAGGCTGCTGGCAACGCCGACCAGCCGCCACGCATTGCGCGAGGGCACCAGCGGCAACGACACGGCCTCGCTGTCGGTCGCCGACAGCGCTGGCACGAAGGGCAGGGGCTCGCCCGTCACCGGTGCAATCGAGGTCACGCGCCAGCCCCCGCTCTGGCCGCCTCGAAACGTCCTGAACATGGCCTATGGAAGCGTGGAACCGGGGCGGGTTCAAGCTTTTCCCGTCATCCCGGGGCGATGCGGGGCATCGAACCCGGAATTTCGAGATTCTCAGGTGCGCAATTGCGCATCGTAGTTCGCCCTGCGGGGCCCCGGAATGAAGGGAGGGCTGTGAACAGCGCGTATAAGCCCGACAAACCTGACTTTTGCCCACCCCGCACCTATATCCCTGATCCCAGCCCACCTCACTCCGGATTGCGCTAGACACAGCCCATGCGCTTCACGCCTCAATTCCTCGACGAGCTTCGAGCCCGGCTTTCGGTCTCCGAAGTCGTGGGCAAGCGCGTCAAGCTGAAGAAGGCGGGGCGGGAGTGGAAGGGGCTGTCGCCGTTCCAGCAGGAGAAGACGCCGTCCTTCTACGTCAACGACCAGAAGGGTTTCTACCACGACTTCTCCTCCGGCAAGCACGGCGACATCATCAGCTTCGTGATGGAGACCGACGGCCTGCCGTTTGCCGAGGCCGTCGAGCGGCTCGCCGGCATGGCCGGCCTGGCGCTGCCGGCGGTGACGCCGGATGCGGCCCGGCAGGAGCAGCGGCGCCGCACGCTGCATGACGTCATGGACCTCGCCGCGACCTATTTCGCGGAGACGCTGGCCTCGCGCCTGGGTGCCAAGGCCCGCGGCTATCTCGCCGACCGCGCCATCTCGCCGGCAACGCAATTGCAGTTCCGCCTCGGCTATGCCTCGCCGGACCGCTTCGCGTTGAAGGAGCATCTCGGCAAGCTCGGCGTCTCCGTCGACGACATGGTCGAGACTGGCCTGCTGGTCGCCGGCAACGACATTCCCGTGCCTTACGACCGCTTCCGCGATCGCGTGATGTTTCCGATCACGGACCTACGCGGCCGCGTCATCGCCTTCGGCGGGCGCGCGCTGGAGAAGGACGTTCCGGCAAAATACCTGAACTCGCCGGAGACGCCGCTCTTCCACAAGGGCGACAATCTCTACAACCACCAGACCGCGCGCAAAGCCACCCATGACGGCGCATCGCTGATCGTGGTGGAGGGCTATGTCGACGTCATCGCCATGGTCACCGCGGGCTTTGCCGGCAGCGTCGCGCCGCTCGGCACGGCGCTCACCGAGAGCCAGCTCGCGCTGCTCTGGAAGATGGCGGACGAGCCGATCCTCTGCTTCGACGGCGACCGCGCCGGCCAGAAGGCGGCCTATCGCGCCGCGGATCTCGCCTTGCCCTTCCTCGCGCCCGGCAAGAGCCTGCGCTTCGCGTTGCTGCCGGAAGGACAGGACCCCGACGATCTCGCGCGCTCCGGCGGGCGCGGCGCGATCGAGGAGGTGATCGGCGCGGCCCGCCCGCTCGCCGACATGATCTGGTCGCGCGAGCTCGAAGGCGGCAACTTCGCCACGCCCGAGCGCCGTGCCGCGCTGGAGGCGCGCATCAGGGAGCTCACCAACGGCATCCGCGACGAGGTGGTGCGGCGCTATTACCGCGACGAGTTCGTCGAGCGGCTGCAGCGCACCTTTGCCCCCGAGGGCGGCCGCGGCGGCTTCAACGGCCGGGGCAATTTCCGCCAGGGCCAGGGCGGTGGCGGCCGCCAATTCCAGCCCAGGGGCGGAGCGGCAGAATCGATTCGGCGGTCAGGGATTCGGAGGAAGGGGCCGCGGTACGTTTGCCCCCACCCCGCTACCGTCAGGCCCCTATCAGGCCGCCAGCCCCCAACTGGCGGCAAGCCCGATCATGAAGGGCCAGCGCAGCGCCATCTCCCGCCGCGAGGCGCTGATCCTGCAATGCCTGATCAACCACCCCTGGCTGCTGCACGACCACCTCGAGGAGGTCGCGGCCCTGGAGCTGGCCCATCCCGAGGCTCACAAGCTCAGGGCCGGCATCATCGCCGCCTTCGCCAACGACCATCACCATTCGCCCGACCCCGAGGAGCAGGCCGAGAAGATGCGGTCGGACCTCGCAAAGGGTGGATTTTCGCAACTCCTTCAAAGGGTTGAGAACGGCATCACCACCGCGGCGGTGTGGGGCGCGCGCGAGGGCGCGGCGCGGGACGATGTTCTCGCCACCTGGCATCAACTGGTTGCCTTGCATCGGCAATGGCATTCACTACTTAGAGAGCTGAAGGACGCCGAGCTGGCCTTGGGGGAGGACCCCAGCGAGGCCAATTTGGCGTGGTTGCGTGACGTCAAGGCTCGGATCGGCGAGGTCGACGGCACCGAAGCTCTGATCGAGGGTTTTGGCGAGCTGTCGGGTCGGTTCCAGAAGAGCATGTGATGCAAAGAATCATGCGGACGGCCGCGGCCGGAACCGCTAAAAGACTCGCCAAATCTTGGGTTTGGCGGCAAAAACAGGGTTAATCGAGGCTTAACGGTCTTGTAGCACTTTGGCCCAGAGGCGGCCGCAGGCAGAACAGACGCGTCAGGAATGAATCCGCGCAATCGCTGTTGGCACTACACCTGCATCCGCTGCGACAAAGAGGCTGACGAAGCGTTAGGCAATTCCGGCGAGAGAAAGTTGGGGGTGGCGAGAGACATGTGCGCCGCCCTTTCCGTGTCGAGAGCTGCCGAAGCGAGAGCGTCGAGCAACAGGTTCATGTGAATTCAGGCAGGCGCTGCCAAGCGCCTCGCATGAAGCGCGTTTAGGAGCAATGGATGGCCACCAAGGCAAAGACGCTGCAGGCGAAGGACAAGGAAAAAGACGACAAGGCAGCGGACGCGCCGGAGAAGGACTCCCAGGACGCGCCGTCGCCCTTGCTCGACCTGTCCGACGCCGCCGTGAAGAAGATGATCAAGCAGGCCAAGAAGCGCGGCTTCGTGACCTTCGATCAGCTCAACGAAGTCTTGCCGTCGGACCAGACCTCGCCCGAACAGATCGAGGACATCATGTCGATGCTCTCGGACATGGGCATCAACGTCACCGAAGCCGACGACACTGAAGGCGAGGAAGAGAAGGACGAGGGCGAGGACGAGACCGACAACGAGCTCGTCGAAGTCACCCAGAAGGCCGTCACCGAGGTCAAGAAGAGCGAGCCGGGCGAGCGCACCGACGATCCCGTGCGCATGTATCTGCGCGAGATGGGCACGGTCGAACTGCTCTCCCGCGAAGGCGAAATCGCGATCGCCAAGCGCATCGAAGCCGGCCGCGAGGCGATGATCGCAGGGCTGTGCGAAAGCCCGCTGACCTTCCAGGCCATCATCATCTGGCGCGACGAGCTCAACGAGGGCAAGATCTTCCTCCGCGACATCATCGATCTCGAAGCCACCTATGCCGGCCCCGACGCCAAGGCCGGCATGAACACTGCGATGATATCAGGTCCCACCGGCGAGAACGGCGAAGCCACGGCCGAAGGTGGTGAGGCCGCCTCCGCGGCCGCGCCCGCCCATGTCGCCCCGCCGGCGGCGCCGCCGGCGCCGACCCCGTTCCGTGCCGCCGCTGCGCCCGGTGCCGCCGAAACCGAGGAGAAGGATCCGGCCGAGGCCGCCGCCGAATCCGACATGGACGACGACGAGTTCGAGAACCAGATGTCGCTCGCGGCCATCGAGGCCGAGCTCAAGCCGAAAGTGGTCGAGATCTTCGACAAGATCGCCGACAGCTACAAGAAGCTGCGCAAGCTTCAGGAGCAGGACATCCAGAACCAGCTCCAGAACGAGTCGCTCTCGCCGCACCAGGAGCGCAAGTACAAGAAGCTGAAGGACGAGATCATCGTCGAGGTGAAGTCGCTGCGCCTCAACCAGGCGCGTATCGACTCACTCGTCGAGCAGCTCTACGACATCAACAAGCGCCTCGTCTCGCACGAGGGCCGATTGATGCGCCTTGCCGACAGCCACGGCGTCGCGCGCGAGGATTTTCTGCGCAACTACACGGGTTCTGAATTGGACCCGCGCTGGCTCAACCGCGTCTCGAAATTGTCGGCAAAGGGCTGGAAGAACTTCGTCCACCACGAGAAGGACCGCATCAAGGACCTCCGTCACGAGGTGCATCAGCTCGCTGCCCTGACCGGCCTCGAGATCGTCGAGTTCCGCAAGATCGTGCACTCCGTGCAGAAGGGCGAGCGCGAGGCACGCCAGGCCAAGAAGGAGATGGTGGAGGCCAACCTCCGTCTCGTGATTTCGATCGCCAAGAAGTACACCAACCGCGGCCTGCAGTTCCTCGACCTGATCCAGGAAGGCAACATCGGCCTGATGAAGGCGGTCGACAAGTTCGAGTACCGCCGCGGCTACAAGTTCTCGACCTACGCCACGTGGTGGATCCGGCAGGCGATCACGCGCTCGATCGCCGACCAGGCCCGCACCATCCGCATCCCCGTGCACATGATCGAGACGATCAACAAGATCGTGCGCACCTCCCGCCAGATGCTCAACGAGATCGGCCGCGAGCCGACCCCGGAAGAGCTCGCCGAAAAGCTCGGCATGCCCCTGGAGAAGGTCCGCAAGGTCCTCAAGATCGCCAAGGAGCCGCTGTCGCTGGAGACGCCCGTCGGTGACGAGGAGGATTCGCATCTCGGTGATTTCATCGAGGACAAGAACGCGATCCTGCCCATCGACGCCGCGATCCAGTCCAATTTGCGCGAGACCACCACGCGCGTGCTGGCCTCGCTGACCCCGCGCGAAGAACGCGTCCTGCGCATGCGCTTCGGCATCGGCATGAACACCGACCACACGCTGGAAGAAGTGGGGCAGCAGTTCAGCGTGACCCGCGAGCGTATCCGCCAGATCGAAGCGAAGGCGCTGCGGAAGCTGAAGCATCCGTCGCGGTCAAGGAAGCTGCGGAGCTTCTTGGATAATTGATCGCAGGCAGCGATCCAAAGCAAAACGGCGGGCCTTGGCCCGCCGTTTTTGCTTTGCCGTCATTGCGAGCGTAGCGAAGCAATCCAGAGTCTTTCCGCGGAGACATTTCTGGTTTGCTTCCGCCTTCGCTAAGGCTTCGGCGGACAAGTCGCTGCGCTCGCAATGACGTGGGGCAGCCACCCCTACTTCTTCTTCGCCCCGACCCGCTCGAGCCGCTTGATCTCCAGCGCCGGGCGGCCGCTCTTTTCCGCGATCTCGCGGTCCTGCTCCATGATGAAGCCGCGGGCGGGTTCGTCGCCGTCGAGGCCGCCGAGCAGCTCGGCGGGGACGCGGCGGTTGGAGCGCTGGGAATCGTCCTCATAGACGACATTGAAGAAGGCGAATTCGCCTTTGGGATTGGTTCCGGGTTTTTTGGCCATGGCGGCTTGTCGTCGATTGGCGGGCCGCAGTCAAATGACTTTGGCGGCGATCAACCTCGGTTGCAGGCCGAGAACCACCCGATCTGATGCGGCTGATTGAAAATCTGCTGCGCGAGGGGGCTTGCGGCGTGAGCCGAGGCGGTGCCTGGATAACGCCTGCGTCCATAAACGGCGGGCCAAGGCCCGCCGTTTATTTTTTGGTCTTCAGTGTCGCCCGGGGCTGGCGGGGCGACAACTTAAGATAGAAGGTTATCGAAGGCGCCCTGCGATGGCAAGGCAAATCGTGGCGCGTCGGTGTCGCAGCGAGCGCATCAGATATGCGTCGGTTGCGATATCCGGTTCCTACACGCGTCGAAGCAATTGTTTGGATTATCGAACCACTTGGCGTCGCGGGGCCCGCAACGTAGCGCGTGACGTGCGGAAGGCGCATCAGCCTGCACGTCTTCCCGCCTGCGTGCAGATATTGTGATCCGACGGGCGCAAGACAGCTCCGTCGTCGCCGCGCATGTCTCAATGCGTGCGCGTGCGCCGCGCCACCTCCTGCACGGCGAGCCGCGATCCGTGCCCGCCGCTCTCGCCGCCGTCCTCCTTGCGCCCCTGCGCCATGATCGCGCTGCCCATCGCGGCCGAGCCGAAGGTGATGAGGAAGGACGCCAGCAGCAGCCCCAGCGCGACGCCGGGCGAAGCATCGGCGAAGATCAGCTCGCGCAGATGGCCGGGATTGAGCCAGAGCAGCCCGCCGACGAGCAGCGCCGCGGCGCAGGCGCCGATCGCAAGGTTGATGGCGAGCAGGCGGAACAGGGGAATGCGGAGCAGGGAGCGGGGAGGATGAGGCTGCTGATGGTTGCTCATGGCTGGTGGCTTTATGCTGGCTCAACGCGTCGCGCGGCGGTGCGGCGCAAGCAACGATATCATAGCGCCAACTCTCTCATCCATCATTCCGGGCGCCACGAAGTCGCGAGCTATGGTGCGCAATTGCGCACCTGAGAATCCATCGCGCCACCGTCTCTGCCGCTCGATGGATTCCGGGTTCGCGCTACGCGCGCCCCGGAATGACGACGGGAAAGTGCGGCGAGGTCATCCCCCTCACGCCGCCGGCGCAGCCCGGCCGGCGGATGCGTGCTGCTGCGCGGCCTGCTGGCGCTCCATCATGTTTTTGCCACAGCGTGGCGATGCTCGCTTGCGTCTGCGGTGCGATCAGGCAATGGCCTTCATTGTCGAAGCCGCAGAACCGCACCGACGGATCCTGCTTCACCTCGACCAGCGCCTGGTTGATCATCTCGAGGCAGGTGATGACCTCGCCGACGTTGTGCAGGCGGGCGTGGTGCAGGATGTCCATCAGGCGGAACGTCATCACCGCGGGCTGGCCGAAGCTGATGCCGGGACGGCCGAGCTCGAGCAGCACGTTGACCGCCGGCAGCACGCCCCTGATATGCTCGAGCACGCCGGCGACGTTCTCCACGCTGCAGGCGACGAGATGGGACGCCTGGGGCGGGATCGTCACGGGCGCGCGGGGGCTGAGGCCAAGCGAGCTGATCACCTCCTGCTCGATCCATTGCCGCACCGCTGCGGGCGCATTGCGGATCTGCTCGGTGGTCAGGGTAATTCCGGTCATGGACGCGTCTCCTGGGCGGCTGCTGTCGGTTGCAATCTAGGAAACGTCGCGTGAGACGGTTTGATGCGGATCAAGTCTTGCGGATCAAGTCTTGCGGTTCAAGATTTGTGCTTCGAGCGTTGCGCTTTGACCCTCGCGGCTTTCCCGGGCATGATCCGCGCGCTGCTTCGCGCCAGTTTTTTCAGGGGATTGCTCCATATGCTGAGACTGCTTCTCGCCGCCGCGTCGGTGCTGTGTCTGGCCGGCGGCTCGGCGCAGGCCGCGCGCTGCGGCGGCGACTTCAACACCTTCGTCGCCGCCATGGCCCAGGAGGCGCAGGCGGCCGGCGTCTCGGCGAGCGTCACCAATGCGGCGCTCAGCGGTGTCGCTCCCGACCCCGCGGTGCTCGCCTTCGACCGCCGCCAGCGCCACACCTTCAACAAGACCTTCGAGCAGTACGTCTCGACCCGCGTCGGCCCGGGCCGCATCAATGGCGGCCGCGCGATGCTGCAGCGCCACGCCGCGCTGCTCTCGCGCATCGAGCAGAAGTTCGGCGTGCCCAGGTACATCCTGGTCGCGATCTGGGGCCTGGAGAGCGATTTCGGCAAGGGCGACATCGGCAAGATGCCGGTGGTCCGTACGCTGGCGACGCTGGCGCATGATTGCCGCCGCACCGATCTGTTCCAGGGCGAGCTGCTCGCCGCGCTCAAGATCGTGCAGCGCGGCGACCTGCCGCTGCGCGACATGATCGGCGCCTTTGCCGGCGAGATCGGCCAGACCCAGTTCCTGCCCTCGTCCTACATCAAGTACGGCGTCGATTTCGACGGCGACGGCCATGTCGACCTCCGCCACAGCATCCCCGACGTGCTCGCCTCGACCGCGAACCTCTTGCACGTGAGCGGCTTCAAGATGGGCCAGCCCTACGGCGAAGGCACCGCCAATTTCGAGGCGATGCGCGAATGGAACAGGGCGGTGGTGTATCGCAAGACCATCGGTTATTTCGCGGATCGGCTGGCGGGGCAGTGAGGCATTGAACTCGTAGGTTGGGCAAAGCGAAGCGCGCCCACGCATTCTTCGTGATCGAAAGAGATGGTGGGCACGGCGCAAGTTCCTTTGCCCACCCTACGACAGCGCAGTTTGTAGGATGGGTAGAGCGAAGCGAAACCCATCGCCCCTCCTTGCGGAAACATGATGGGTTTCGCTTCGCTCTACCCATCCTACGACTTCACGTCCCCTTCGCCATCTTCTCCAGCTTCCGCTGCAACGGCGCCCAATACGTCGCCGGGCGGAAGCGCTGCAGCAGGTCCATGAAGCGGGCGTCGTTGCCGATCAGGATGCGCGGCTCGTTCTTTTCGATACCCTTGATGATGCGCAACGCAGCGTCCTTCGGCGAGGTCCTGGCCGCGTTCTCGAACCGCTCGATCGACTGCGCGCGGCGGGCATTGTCGGTGACGCCGATTCCGGTGCGGGAATTGCGCGCGATCGCGGTGGCGACGCCGCCGGGATGCACGACCGACAGCCGGACCGCGCTGCCCGCGACGCTGAGCTCGTGCCGCACGCTCTCGGAAAAGCCGCGCACAGCGAATTTCGCCGCCGCATAGGCCGATTGTCCGGGCGGGGCGATGATGCCGAAGATCGAGGACAGGTTGACGATATGCGCTTCGCTCCTCGTCTTCAGATGCGGCAGGAAGGCGCGCGTGCCGTGCACCACGCCCCAGAAATTGATGTCGAACAGCCAGTCCATCTGCGCCTGGTCGATCTCCTCGAACGAGCCCATCAGCGCCACGCCGGCATTGTTGACGAGGATGCCGAGCTCCGGATGCGCGGAAATCGCCTCGGCCGCGAATTGCACGATGTCGCCCGCTTCGCCGACGTCGACGCGATGCACGCTGACCTTGCGGGTCAAGCCAATCTCTGCCGCCAGCGTCTTCAGCCCGGCCTCGTCGCGATCGGCGAGCGCGAGATCGCAGCCGCGCCGCGCAAGCTCGATGGCCAGTGCCCGGCCGATGCCGCTGGCCGCTCCCGTGATGGCGGCGGCGCCGCGAATCGCTGTCATGATGTTCCCCCGTCCGATCCCCCCAGATGGAACTATGCTTTACATTTTTTCATGATGGAACCGAACTCCACGCGAATTTGCTCCTTAACATACGTTACGCAAGCGAGCATTGGAGACGCCGATGGGACAAGCGCAACCATTCCGAGCTA
The DNA here is from genome assembly GCF_042019905.1 of Bradyrhizobium dasycarpum. Taxonomy (NCBI): domain Bacteria; kingdom Pseudomonadati; phylum Pseudomonadota; class Alphaproteobacteria; order Hyphomicrobiales; family Nitrobacteraceae; genus Bradyrhizobium; species Bradyrhizobium dasycarpum. Next base: position 3,635,027 of record NZ_CP169574.1, on the reverse strand, counting down.
CCGCGCTGATCGTGGAGGACGACGTCATGCAGCGCGAGATGCTATGTCTCCTGCTGGAAGAGAGCGGCTATCAGGTGATCCAGTGCGAGAGCGCCGAGGCCGCCGAGCGCGTGCTCGAGAAGAGCGCCGGCGCGCTCTGCCTGATGATGACCGACGTGCAGCTCGCCGGCCGCATGAACGGGGTCGAGCTCGCCCATGTCGCCAAGGATCGCAATCCCAGGCTCGACGTCGTCGTCACCTCCGGCCGCCCCTTGAAGCAGCCCTTGCCCCAGGGTGCGAAGTTCTGGGCAAAACCCTGGGCGCCGCTCGACGTGCTGCGCGAAGCCGAGCTCGCGCAGCTGTCTTGACCATCCTCGATCCGTCATCCTGAGGCGCGCGCGTCGCGGCGCGATAGAGTCGTGGCGCCAGCCTCGAAGGATGAGCGGCCGAGACGCAGCCGGGCCGTCGCCCTTTGATGCTTGCTCTGCAGCGCTGCGCTCAGCAGAGCGCGCACCTCAGGTGACGGTCTCAAGTTGTCTTGTTGGTGGGACAGGACGGCTCTCAGCTCGTGCTCTTGAGGTCGGGACCTCGCTTCCGCGTCGCGAGGCGGGATGGTATGGTCCGCCCATGTCCTGGTCCTTCCTGCTCACCTCGCTCATCGTCGTCGCCTCGCCCGGCACCGGCGTGCTCTACACGCTGGCTGTGGCGCTGACGCGCGGCTCGCACGCCAGCCTTGCCGCCGCCTTCGGTTGCACGCTCGGGATCGTGCCGCATATGTGTGCCGCGATGCTGGGGCTCGCCGCCGTGCTCCACACCAGCGCGCTCGCCTTCGCCGCGCTGAAATGGGGCGGCGTTGCCTATCTGCTCTACATGTCCTGGCAGGCGCTGCGCGAGAGCGGGGCGCTTTCGGTCGAGGGTGGGATCAGCGAGCGTTCGAGCGGCCGCGTCGTCGTCACCGGCTTTCTGATCAACATCCTCAATCCCAAGCTGTCGATCTTCTTCCTCGCCTTCCTGCCACAGTTCATCGCCGCGGACGAGGCCCATGTGCTGGCGCGCATGCTGGAATTGAGCGGCGCCTTCATGGCGATGACCTTCGCGGTGTTCGCCGTCTACGGCCTCTGCGCCGCCTCCGTGCGCGAGCGCGTCATCTCGCGCCCCCGCGTCATGGCCTGGCTGCGCCGCAGCTTCGCCGCCGGCTTTGCCGCACTCGGCGCCAAGCTGGCGTTTGCGGAGAGGTAGCCCTCCGGCCAATAAAAAAGCGGGCTCGCGCCCGCCACATCAAACCCTCGTCCCGACGCCCGGGCGGAGCGAGGCTCCACCCGGGCAAAGAACAAGCCTCGTTACTTCTTCTTCGCCTTCTTGGCCTTCTTCGCCTTCTTCTTCGTCGCCTTCTTCGCTTTCTTAGCCATAGGATCCTCTTAAGGGTTAATGGTGAAACGCGACACGAGGGATGCTCGGCGGAGGGCCAGCCTCGCAACATCCTCGACGACGAACTCAGCAGATTCGCAGGTCTCTGCCCCGCGCTGTCACATCCATGTCATCGCGTTATCCACAGCTCAGATGCATTTTCAGGTGATTTTGCCGCGCGAATCCGCTTCGCGCCGCCGCGGCGCGGCCCGCGCGTCAGCGGCAGGGCTTGATTAACGATGTCGGAGCCGCTCGCGGGATTCATCAATCCAAAACCAACGCCGGAGTTTGCGCGATTGCGGTGAGACTCCATTAAGCGCGCCGCGCGCATGATCCTCCGCAAGAACACGGGGGCGGGTATGTACGGACGTTTGTCAGGGACGGGGGGCGCGGCGCTGCGCGTGCTGCACGCGCCATGCTGAACGTAATGACATTGTGGACCGTCTTCGTCGTCAACTTCCTGGCACTCGGCGTGATCTGGGCTTACGTGACGCGGTCCTATCCGACATTCGCCGCCGCCCGGTTCTGGATGGCCTCGTGCTTCGTCGGCGCTATCGGGGCGATGACGGCTCTGATCCGCCTGTTCGTCTCCTCTCCCCTGCCGCTTCTGCTCGGCGCGGCCGGCGTCATCGCGGCGAGCTGCCTCGCCGCCATGGGCATTCAGCGCTTCTATGACCGGCCGGTCTCGTGGCGCCTGATGTTGGCGACGGGGGGCCTGAGCCTTGCCGGCGTCGTGGTCTTCATGATCGGCTTCGAGCACATGCAGCTGCGCATGCTCAGCTACACGCTCGGCCAGGCCCTGCCGCTGGTGCTGGCGCTGCGGCTGCTGCTGTGGCCGCCCGAGGGGCGCGTCAGCCCGGGCGCGCGGCTGTCCGGCATCGTCATCCTCGCCATCATCGCGATCCTCATGGTCCGCACGATCGGCAATCTGCTCGGCCACGATCTGTCGGCGAAGGCCGGCGGCCAGACCCATGCTGTCATGGTGCTGGGGCTGCTGTTCCTGTCGATGACGCTCAATTTCGGCTTCTTGCTGATGGCGATGGACCGCCTGCGCAACGAGGTCGCCGACCTCGCGCTGCTCGACGACCTCACCGGCGTCGCCAACCGGCGGCACCTGTTGCAGCGCCTGACCGAGGAATGCGCCCGCTCCGAGCGCAGCCATCAGCCGTTCTCGCTGCTGGTGATCGATCTCGACGGCTTCAAGACCATCAACGACACCCACGGCCATGCCGCCGGCGACGCCTGCCTGAAGCACTTCACCCTGATGGCGCAGACGCGGCTGCGGCCCGGCGACATGCTCGCCCGCACCGGCGGCGACGAATTCTGCGTCGTGCTGCCGTCCTCGTCCCTGCGCGAGGCCGCAATGATCGCCCGCCGCGTGCTCGAGGTCTGCCGCCAGGATGCCGAGGCCTGCACCGGCAACGACATCCCGATCGCGATCTCGATCGGCGTCGCGCAATGGGATCACGACATCGGCGCGTTCCCGGACCGCCTGATGGCCAATGCCGACCACGCCCTTTACGCCGCCAAGAAGAACGGCAAGAACGACTTCGCCGTCTACGATCCGGCGCCGCCGCTGTCGCCCGAGCCGAACGACTCGCGCGAGGCCTCGCACTATTTCGCCTGAGGCCATGCTAGATTGCGGCCCCCGTTGGACCCCGCATGATGATTGCCCGCCTGCTCGCGGCCGCTCTCGCCGCTCTCTGTCTGATCTTCCCCGCCGTCGCTGAGGACGCCGAACTGACAAGGCTCGCGCGCGCCTCCGGCACGCCCGAGCTTCCCGGCCTGAAGATGGTCTGGCTGGCGCCGTGGGGTGAGGTCCGCGACGCAAGGCCCTGGCGCAACATCATCGTGCACCAGACCGAAGGGCCGGCGGGCTCGGCGCGCGGCGGCGCGCTGGCGCAGGCCAAGGCCCCGGCCCGCCGCGGCGTCACGGTGTGGGTCGAGACCGACGGCACGGTCTATTGGGCGGTCGCCGAGAACCTGGTGCCGACCCATGGCGACGGCGCCAACCGCAACGACAACAAATACATCGACAACGGCCCGACCTACCGCCAGGTGGTGCGCGACAATTCGATCGGCGTCGAGTTCGCCGGCAATTATCCCGACGTCGCCGCAGGCCCGACCGAGGCGCAGGTCGCGGCGTGGAAGATCCTCGTGAAGGTGCTGCGCACGCGCTACGACATCCCCCTCGACCGCGTCTATGCCCACAACTGGATCGACTACAAGGACGCGCGCTATTGCGAAGGCTGCTGGCTCGCGACCCTGGCGCGGATGTGGGGGGAGTGAGAACCGTCATTCCGGGGCGCGCGCAGCGCGAACCCGAATCCACTCATCCACCAACTCTGCGGCCAGATGGATTCCGGGTTCGCGCCAAGAGGCGCGCCCCGGAATGACAACGGAGTTCACACCGGCTGCGACATCCAGCCGAACAGCCGCGTCATCAGTCCCGGCCGGCGCGGCAATTCCGGCGGCGCGTCCGCGGCCAGCACGCGCTTGAAGAAGTAGTCCAGGAAAACCATGTCGTTCGGCTCGGTGACGGTGAACTGATCCTCGCCGAAGAACACGCTGTAGCTGTAGAAGAACGGGCCCATCAGCGGGATCGTCGCCGTGCCGGCATAATCCTTCGAGATCACGAACTCCGACGGCTCGAGGCCGTGCTCGCGCATCGCCTGCTCGACCAGCGGCAGCTTGCGCAGGAACTCGGCCGAGAAGCCGCCGACGGTGGATTGCAGGATGATCGACACGGCGCTTGTCCACTCGCTGCTATCGGTCCGATCATTCTGGGTCGGGCGATCGGCAGCGCGGGTTCAAGGCGAGCCGGTTCTATGACGGCGGAGGGGTGTGGACTGCGGCGGTTTCACGCGCGGACGGATAACGCCCGGGGCATGACAGCGAGGGGTGGGCTGGCTTCGCATCCAAACGATGTTCACACCCACAAACAAAAAAGCCGGCGTCGCCGCCGGCTTTCTGTCTCTTTCGATCCGCCAATTTCTCTTCGCGCGGAGCTTCGCTTAGTGCGCGGCTTCCAGCGCGGCCTGTTCGGCCTTTGCGATCGTGCCCTTGACCGCGGACTGCACCTTCTCGAAGGCGCGGACCTCGATCTGGCGGACGCGCTCGCGCGACACGCCGAACTCGGCGGCAAGGTCTTCCAGCGTCATCGGCTCATCGGCGAGGCGGCGGGCCTCGAAGATGCGGCGTTCGCGCGGGTTGAGCACGCCCATGGCGCCGTTCAGCGCTTCACGGCGGTGATCATATTCCTCGTGCTCCGCCATCATGGCTTCCTGGTTGGGCGTGTTGTCGACCAGCCAGTCCTGCCATTCGCCGGCTTCGCCGTCGTCGCGGATCGGCGCGTTGAGCGACGCGTCGCCACCGAGGCGGCGGTTCATGTCGATCACGTCCTGATCGGTGACGCCGAGGCGCTTGGCAATGACCTTCACCTGGTCGGGGCGCAGATCGCCTTCGTCCAGCGCGTTGATCTTGCTCTTCGCCTTGCGCAGGTTGAAGAACAGCTTCTTCTGGTTCGCGGTGGTGCCCATCTTCACGAGCGACCAGGAACGCAGGATGTACTCTTGAATCGACGCCTTGATCCACCACATGGCGTAGGTGGCGAGACGGAACCCTTTCTCGGGTTCGAAACGCTTCACCGCCTGCATCAGGCCGACATTGCCTTCCGAGACGACCTCGGAGATCGGCAGGCCGTAGCCGCGATAGCCCATGGCGATCTTGGCGACGAGCCGGAGATGGCTGGTGACGAGTTGGTGCGCCGCGTCGCGATCGTCATGCTCGCGCCAACGCTTGGCGAGCATGTATTCCTGCTGGGGTTCCAGCATCGGGAATTTGCGGATCTCGGCGAGGTAGCGAGATAGGCCGGATTCTCCATTGAGGACCGGCAAAGCAGCGGTACGGGCCATGGTGCGCCCTCCAAAGGTTCAGGCCCCCGATAGCGGCGGGCCAGGCAGACGACCGCTGTGTCAAAGCCGGTCGGGCTGCGATGTTCCGCGTCGGTCATTCCAACGCAGGCGCAATATACTCCATCGGGGGGCAAAAAGGGAAGGATTGCTGACGTCACGTCCCCGTGTGGCCGCTATAACTTTTTGTAATGTAACGCCTTTCCTAAAGCGGCTGCGTCATAGCGCCGCTTTCAGGGTGCTTTGCAGGAGAAGCAAATCCTCTGGTAGAGCCGCCTCCCAGTGCAGTAATTCTCCGCTCCTCGGGTGCTCCAATACCAGAAGGTAAGCATGTAGGGCCTGCCGTCCGAGCGCGGCGAGGGCGGCTTGCGATTCGGGACCGAGCTGGTTCGCCTTGGTCTTGAAATGCGGGCCATAGACCGCATCGCCCATCAGGGGATGGCCGATATGGGCGAGGTGGACGCGGATCTGGTGGGTGCGCCCGGTTTCGAGCTCGCAGGCGAGCAGCGAGGCCACGGGCTTGCCGTCGCGCCCGGCAAAGCTCTCCAGGATCTCCCAATGTGTCACCGCCTCGCGCCCGCCCTGGCGCACCGCCATCTTCTCGCGCGCATGCGGATGGCGGTCGATCGGCGCATCGACCGTGCCGCGGTGCCGGCCGGGCACGCCCCAGGCAAAGGCCATGTAGCCGCGCCGCATCGCGCCGGTGCGGCCGTGATCGGCGAACTGGGCCGACAGCGAGGCGTGGGCCACGTCGTTCTTGGCGACCACCATCAGCCCGGTGGTGTCCTTGTCGAGCCGGTGCACGATGCCGGGCCGGCGCACTCCGCCGATGCCCGACAGCGAGGCGCCGCAATGGGCGATCAGGGCGTTGACGAGCGTGCCGGTCTCGTGGCCGGCGGCAGGATGCACCACCAGCCCCTTCGGCTTGTTGATCACCACGATGTCGTCGTCCTCGAACACGATGTCGAGGGCGATCTCCTCGCCCTTGGGCTCGGCCGGCGCCGCCTCCGGCACGTCGATTGTGATCGTATCGCCGGATGCGACGTGATAAGCGGGGTCGCGGACCGGGGCCGCCTTCAGGCTCACCGCGCCCGCCAGGATCAGGGTCTTGAGCCTTGACCGCGACAGCTCCGGCAGGCGCGCCGCCAGCACGCGGTCGAGCCGGGCCGAGCCCTCGTCGCCGGCGACCACGACCTCTAACCTCTGCGCTGAACCCGGGCTTTCCATGACGACGTCTGACACCGCTGTTCCCGAACCGACCCCCGAGCAGGCCGCGCTGTTCGCGCGGGTGCGGCGGATGATGCTGATCGCGGGGTTGACCACGGCGCTGGCGATCTGCGCCGTGCTGATCGCGGTGGGCTACCGCCTTTTCAAGTCGGAGGGAAGGGCACCCGAGGCGGCCGGCGACGTCACCGCCACCCTGCCCAAGGGCGCCAGGATCGTCTCCACCGGCGTTGCGGGCGACCGCCTCGTGGTCACGCTGGATCTCGGCGGGGTCATCGAGATCCGGACCTTCGACGCCCATACCCTGAAGCCGGCCGGACGGCTGAAATTCGCCAATGAGCCGTAAAAGGCCCGTCGGGGTCCTTGCGGCGGACAAATTTCGAGGCTATTGGCTAGCCCTCACGCTCCCTTCGTCTAGCGGTTAGGACGCGGCCCTCTCAAGGCTGAAACAGGGGTTCGATTCCCCTAGGGAGCGCCACTGTCTTCAAGCCAGTCCTTCCCTCTGATCTCGATTTGATGTTCCACCCCTTGGGTGAACTTGTGGCGTTGGCGATCAATATCCGGGCCGACAACGAGTCAGCCGGCGAGATCGAGCGGCTCTGGGATCAGGTTGCCGTATTCGAGGTTGAGCCCTCGATGCGCGCCCTCGGCTATCGGCCTCATTTTACATTTGCGATCTACGACTCGCCGGCGGTTGACGAGAAGGCCGCGTGGGATGCGATGCTGGCAGCTGTTGCCGGCCAGAGGCAACTGCGCATCGAGTTCAAACGAATTCGCTGGTTCGAGGGTCCGCCGCTCGTTCTCTGGGCGGAGCCGGAGGCCAACGAAATCCTGGCTCGTATCCACGCCGCCATCAGCGTGGCAATCGATCCAGCGCATTGTCGCCCTCATTACCGGCCCGGCGCCTGGACCCCCCATTGCACGCTCGGCACCGCCGTTGCCGATGAGCGGCGCGATGAGGTGATGGCCTTTGCATGTGCGTTTGATCGCAGCATCGAAGTGCTGTTCGACGTGGCGGACTGCGTCGTTTTTCCTCCGGTGCGGATCATCGCCGAACGGAGGTTGCCGCCGTAATTGCTGTCGCTTTTGGCGTCATCGATCACGCTGCGTCAACCTGATGCCCCACCGCCACCCCCTCACGCCGTCGTCCCGTCGATCGACCGCCGGATCACCTTCTGCACCTCCCCATTCGACAGGAACAAATCGTGGTTGATGATGCCCCAGCCTTCCGCGGACGCATCGATCACGCGCACGCCGAGCTGCGCGATGGCGGCCTTCTCGGCGGCGCCGACCCTGGTCATTCCGCCTGCGAGCTGTCCCGACAGCGCGAGAGCGCGATCGTTGGTCGAGGCGATCACCGTGATCTTGCCGGCCAGCGGGCCGATGCGCTGGACCGCCGACGAGAACACGTCCATGTCGATGTCGGGCGCGGCGAACACCACCGCGCCGATCTTGCTCGTCACCGTCTCGCCGTATCGCGCATGGAGCTGGCGCAGGCTTTCGAGCGTCAGCATGGTTCCCATGCTGTGCGCAACGATGTGCACGCGGCCCGTGCCAGGGGCCGACACCAGCGACGAAAGCACGCGCTCGAATTCGTCGCGCGACCACATCGCGCTGTCGCGATCATAGGCGTAGTCGAACAGTCCGGCCTTGGAGGGCCAGGCGAACACCATGGTGCGGCCACGGAACTTGACCGCATCGGAAAGATAGGCGCCGTCCAGCACCGCCGTCTCGAACGTCTGCTTGAAGCCGTGCACATAGATCAGCACGTCGCCTCCGCCGGCCTGCGCCGCGAGATCGCCGGCGTCGGCCGGCATCGGCTCGATCCGATCGAGACGCCAGCCGCCAAGTCCGACCGAGGCGAGCGACAGGCGGCTCTCGTCGGGCGCCGCCAGCTTGGCTCGCGCCACCGTCATGCTCGTCGCGCGCTCCGGACCGAACCAGGGTTTGGCGCGCGCCCCATTCACGGGCTTGCGCGTCGTGGCGACGAGCAATGTGGAGTCGACGGAGAGCGAGGAAGCATCGTAGCGCGCGCCGGTCGCACCGAGCCCGGCGCATCCGCCGAGCGCCAGGGCACTGCCCGCCGATAGAGTCCGCCGAGCAGAGCGCGGCGCGACATGGAATGATGGGAGTCTCGTTGCAGAAGAGGTCGGACGATCACACGGAACCCTCGGGAACTTGCCCACCGTAACGCCGCCCCGCCTCTCCCCTGAAGGACAATGGGGGCGAGAAGACGGCGGAGCCGCCTCGCCCGTCATGGCGTTCGAGTGAATTCCCGGTCAGTCCCTGATGTCGATCGAATGGACCTCGCACCAATCCCGCAAGGCCTGCTCCGTCGCCTTGTCCCGATAGTCATGCCAAGCATCGATCGCTCTCCGTCGGGAGAGCAGGGCCTTGAACTTCTGGTAGGCGCCGCGTCTGCTGAAGATGTAGCGAACCTCGTCCAAATCGTCAGGCAGGAACTCGCGGACGAAAGCCAGCACAAGCGGCTTGCCGAGGTCGAAGTCGCGGGAGTTCGGGATCCGCAAGTACTTGGTCTCGTCATCGATATCGTCAGGCAGTTCCTCTTCCTCCAGGTCCTGCAGACTGTCGTCGTCGAATTGGTAGTAGATCTTTCCCGTCTCCCTGCAGACGAAGGTGTGACACTCCCCCATGCCGCCGCTGACGTCGGCGAACTCGAAAGCCTGGAGGATGTCTTTGAATTCTACGGGCATTGGATACACGCGAGCCTATCGCCGCTGCAATTCTTTCAAACGCCCTCGCAAGATGCAATCTTGATCTGAGGTGCGAGCGCGTCTTCCGCCGTTTCGAGGTCGAAGCGGGTTTGAATATTCATCCAGAACGCCGCACCCGTCTTGAAGAATTTTCCCAGCCGCAGCGCGGTGTCGGCCGTGACAGTTTTTTCTTCGCGCGCGATGCGCTCGAGGCCGGGTGCGGGGCACGTTCAGCGCGGCGGCGACCGCGTAGGGCGTCAGCTTGAGCGGAACGAGAAATTCTTCGCGCAGGATTTCGCCGGGATGAATCGGCGGGAGTTTCCGTGCCATCTGCGAACTCTTTTCCGTTGGCCACACTTGACCTGTCGAACTAACGATAGTCCATGATCTCGACGTCTTCTGGGCCCGCGTTCGTCCATCTGAACACGATCCGCCACTGATCGTTGATGCGGATCGAGTGCTTGCCGGCCAACTTGCCCTTGAGAGCTTCGAGGCGGTTGCCGGGAGGCGACCTGAGGGCTTCGAGAAGATCGGCGGCGTCCACCATAATGAGCTTTCGGCGCGCGATCTTTGCGAGGTGTGACGGAAAACCCTTCGGGGTCGTTCGGCCCTGAAGAATCGCTTCGGCCAATTTCCCCCCGAAGCTCTTGGAGATACGTATTTCAAGACCTTCGTATCTTGCTGAGATACCAATTCGGCATCTCGTCAGGGCCTGGGCGCCGTCGGGCAAAACACCCCAATCTCTGTCAAGCCCTCCGTCCAAAAATATTCCACTTTACCGAAATTCGGATTTGTCGTATGTATCGACCATCCCAGCCCACCAAAGGGGCGGTCGTACGTCGTTTCGAGCGCGGGCTGGGAGTTGCGATGGACGCGGGCGGCGTTAAAGGCGGAGCTTGCGCGTGCAGGGCGAGATGAACCTCGTGAGCATGCGTGACCCGCAAGGACGAACGGCGCCCCTGCGTACGGCGAAACCGTGTGGTCCTGGCCGTCGTTGCTACGGTCAAGCCTGTCGCGGAGATGCCAGCGAGCCCGACCGGGCAGACTGCATCATCCAATTCGCGGGGCGAGGGAGGCCAGAAGGAAAGTTCGGCTCCCGGGAGAGCACGGCATAGGCCGTCAGACCATCGCGCAGGGAAGGCCTGGTTTCGGCTGCCCTGTGTCTCCCCTGTGCACTGCGTGTGCATCTGTTCAGCACGGGGGTCTTTACGGGTGCCGGCCGGCGCCCGGCCTTCCCTGCGCCCTTTCCTTCGAGAGGGTGTGAAGAGAAGCAAAGCTCGGGCAAATCATGCCGCGAGGGCGCGACCGCGTGCCCGATCGACCTGCGACAATCGTGCACGGTTCACGGGCCGGTTTCGGCTTGGCGCGAGGCCAGGCGCAACAGAATCTCAACCGTACCCGCGTAGGCCTCTCTTTTGTCATTTGCGGTCTCCTACCACGGGTCTCTTGCATGAAATCGGCTTGGCGTCTCTCTCTCCTGCTTGTCGTCCAATTCCTCATGGCGGTTTCCGCCCACGCGCAGGAGGGTCAGGTCGTCAAATTGTCGGCCGGCATCAATACCAGCGCATCGCGCGCTGGGATGCCGAGCAGCTCAACAAGATCCTGCAGGTCGATACGCCGGCTTTCGCCGGCATCACGACAGCCTACAGCCCGGCGCGCAACGCCGTTCGCCTCTATCGCGTGACCTATTCGTCCGTCGTGCCCGAGCGCGGCAACAAGCCGACGATCGCGTCCGGACTTCTCGCGATCCCCGAGGACAGCGGCACCTCGTTCCCATTGGTGTCGTATCAGCACGGCACGGTCTACGGGAAGCAGGAGGTCCCCTCCTTTCCGCAGCAGTCTCCGGAAACGCAATTGATGATCGCCCAGTTCGCAGGCCAGGGATACGCCGTGATCGGCGCCGATTATTTCGGGCTCGGAACGTCGTCGGAGCCGGGAGGCTACATGGTGAAGGCGAGCCACCAGCAGGCAACCTACGACATGCTGATGGCAAGCCGCGCCGTGCTCGATCATCTCAGGCTCGCCACGACCAAGCTGTATCTCGCGGGCTGGTCGCAAGGCGGGTTCGTGACCATGGCCATGCTCGAAAAGCTCGAGCAATCGGGCGTCAAGGTCGATGCGGCGGCGACCGCGAGCGCGCCGGTCGACGCGTTCGTGGCGCTGAACGGCTTTCTCAGCTTCCCGCGCAAGAACGATGCGAGTTGGGTGAATTCGCTGTTCATCCTGACGGCGTTCTCCTTCGAGAATTATTACGGTGTTCCCGGGCTCGCGCGCTCGCTGATCGCGGACGCCTATTATGACGCGTCGCGCAAGGCTTACATGCGCGAACCGTTCAACGCTGCGGACGTGCCGACCGATCTGCGCAAGCTGATCCGCGCCGATTATTTCGATCCGCAGTTCTTCGCGGCATCGGCTTATGGCCGGCTCGTCGCGCAGACACAGGCGTATCGCTGGATCGTCAAAAGCCCGGTCCGCAACTATTTTGGCGACACCGACGAAGCCATCACCGTGGGTCTCGGCCAGCTCGCCATGACCTACCAGCGCGCGATCGGCGCCGGCAATCCGGCAGTCGAAGCCGTCTCGACCGGCAGCACCAGTCATCGCGGCACCTTCGCGACGGCCGTGCCTAAGTGGAAATCCTGGTTTGACGGGCTCTGACGGCGCGCACGATTCCGCATGATGCGTCGGCATCGGCGGCGGTAGTCGTTACCCCGAAAATCTGCCTCTATACGCGCCGGGACGGTGCGCGATGCGGCCGGTCTCCGCCTCCAAAGCTGCTGCCGGGCCTTTGGCGGCTTTGGCAAAAGCTTTTCGGAGTGACGATATGAGCGGGTTGGTGATCTCTGGCGGCCGGGTGGTGGATCCCGCAAGCGGCATGGATGCCGTGGGGGATGTGGCGGTGGTGGACGGCAGGATCGCCGCGGTCGGCGCATCGCTCGGTGGCGCCGAGCGGGTGATTGACGCGACCGGGCTCGTGGTCGCGCCCGGCTTCATCGATCTGCACGCGCACGGCCAGTCGATCCCCGCCGACCGCATGCAGGCGTTCGACGGCGTCACGACCACGCTCGATCTCGAAGCCGGCGTGCTGCCGGTCGGGTCCTGGTATGAGCGGCAGGCCCGGAAGGGGCGCGTGCTGAACTACGGCGCCGCCACCAACTGGGCCTTCGCGCGGATCGGCGCGATGACCGGCTCCAATGCCGAGAGCTCGCTGGAGGCGTTCGGCAACGCCATGCGCGACCGCCGCTGGATGGACAATGTCGCGACCGAGGCGGAGGTCTCGGGCATTCTCGAGCGCCTCGGGCGAGGGCTCAACGAAGGCGGCATTGGTATCGGCATCCTCAATGCTTACGCGCCGGGCGCCGGCGTGCAGGAGCTGACCGCGGTCTGCCAGCTGGCCGCGGCCAGGAACGTGCCGACCTTCACCCACGTCGCCTTCATGTCGCGGATCGACCCCGAGAGCGCGGTGGAAGCCTATATCCGCCTGATCGGCTATGCCGGCGCCACCGGCGCGCACATGCACATCTGCCATTTCAACTCGTCGAGCAAGACCGACGTCGAGCGCTGCCGCGCGTTGATCGAAAAGGCGCAGGGACAGGGCCTGCCGATCACGGTCGAGGCCTATCCCTACGGCACCGGCTCGACCGTGCTGGCCGCCGCCTTCTTCAGCGACCCCGAATTCGTCGAGCGCAACGGCACCGGCTACGATTCCGTGCAGCGCGTCACCGACGGCTATCGCTTCCACGACCGCGAGGAGCTCCTGAAGGCGCAGGCGGAGGAGCCGTCCGCGCTGGTGCTCTGGCACATCCTCGACACCGAGCACAATGCGCATCACCGCGACCTGCTCGACATGTCGGTGCTCTATCCCGACGGCGCCATCGCCTCCGACGCGATGCCGTGGACGACCTCTGACGGCAAGACCTACACCGGCGATGCCTGGCCGCTGCCTGACGATGCCACCTCGCATCCGCGCTCGGCCGGCTGCTTCACGAAATTCATCCGCGAATGGGTGCGCGAGCGCAAGACGGTGTCGCTGCTGGAAGGCGTGCGCAAATGCGCGCTGATCCCGGCCGAGATCTTGTCGCAGAGCACGCCGGCGATGCGCAGCAAGGGCCGGCTTGCTAAAGATGCCGATGCCGACATCGTCGTGTTCGACTACGAAAAACTCTCGGACCGCGCCACCTTCACGGCGATGAACCGTCCCTCCGAAGGCGTGCGGCACCTGATCGTCAGCGGCGAGGTGCTGATCAATGACGGCATTCTCGACGTCGCGGCGCGGCCGGGAAAGCCGGTGCGCCGCCCCGTCGTCGAGGGCTGACCCATGCCGGTCCCCATTCTGCTGGTCACGGGCTTTCTGGGGGCGGGCAAGACGACTGTCGTGAACCATCTGCTGGCGCATGCGCAAGGACGGCGCATCGCCGCCGTCGTCAACGATTTCGGCGCCATCAACATCGATGCGGAGCTGGTTGCGGGCGCCAGCGACGGCGTGGTCAGCCTCGCCAATGGCTGCATCTGCTGCTCGCTCGAAGGCGATCTCCTGCGCACGCTCTCGACGCTGCTGCGGCGCGATCCGAAGCCCGACTATATCGTGATCGAGACCAGCGGCGTCGCCGATCCCGCCGATATCGTCCGCAATCTGATGGATCCGGTGATCCTGCGCGAAGCGCTGCTGGAGACGGTGCTGTGCGTGATCGACGCCGGTACACCGCCGGCCGCCCTCGACGATGCCCTCCAGCGTTCGCAATTGCGCGTCGCCGACATCGTGGCGCTCAGCAAGCTCGATCTGGCGGACGAGGGCGCGGGGGCGCGGATGCGCGCCGCCATTCGCGCTCAACGCGTTCCCGCCGTGGTCGTGGATGCGCCACACGGCGCAATCCCGTCCGCGCTGCTGTTTCCCGCGCATGTCGACCGCGCGCCCGCGCCGCGCAGCCCCGGGCCGAAACGGCCGGCGGAGGAGCGTTTCGAGACGCTGAGCTGGATCTCCGAGCATCCGCTCTCGCTGCCGCGCCTGCAGCAGGCGATCGCCACGCTGGCGCCGAAGCTGGCGCGCGCGAAAGGCCTGTTCGAGACGGTCGAGCAGCCCGGCCGCCGGATGGTGTTTCAATTCGCCGGCGGCCGCGCCACGCTCGCCCCTGCCGATGCGCCCGCGCCGGGCGTGCCGCGCGCGCAGATCGTCTTCATCGCCGAGCTCGGGGTGCTTTCGCGCGCCGAGCTCGACGGCATCATGGCGACGTGCGTTGTGGGCGAGTAGGCCGATGCGCGCCGATCGCGGGCGCGTCCGTCAGCTCAAATCGGGCGACGCCTCAATCCTCGACCGGCAGCGTATCGCCGTGCACATACCAATCGGCGCGCGACGTCCAGTGCACGTGGCGGTCGGGTCTCGCATCCAGTCTCTCGTCGAACGCGCCGGCATGGATGATCGCCTCGCGTCCGCTGCGCGTGAGGTGCGGCATCGGGCTGCCGCAGAACTTGCAGAATGCGGTGGCAAAGCTGCGCGCGTTGGGCAGGTCGAAGCGCGTGACGGACGCCTCGCCGCGCAGCCAGCGCAGCGCCTCGGCCTTGACGATCACCTCGCAGGAATGCGCCGTCCCGGTCGCCTTGCGACAGCGCGAGCAATGGCAATTGAGGAAGCGATCGAACGGACCCTCGACCTCGAACGCGATCTCGCCGCACAGGCAGCTCCCCCGGAATGCGGCCATCTCACTCCCCCTTCCGGCTCGGCAGGTGTCTTCCATATGGACCGGCGGCGCCTCGTGCACGCCGCGGAGCCGGATCATGGTGGCGATGATCACATCCACCTCGATCTGCAGCATGCCCATCAGACCCTTGCGGCCGAAAATTCTCAAGAGGGAGAGATGTGTCCAGAGCCCGTAGAGGCCTCAGCACAGGGCAAGCGCGTTGACCGCCCGTGTCGCCGCGTCTTCCTTGCCGGAGCCGACCAGCTGGCAGACGATGGATTCGAGCTCACCCGGCTGCTTGCGGCGCGCGACCGCCAGCAATTGCATCAATCCGGCCTCGTCCTTCGACAGCCGCCGGCAGGACGGCGGCATGAAGCACAGTTCGCATGGCCGGCCGCTGCGCAGGATGCGGACCAGCGCGGCGGCGCGTGCCACCAGCAGCGGACTGTCGGAGACGCCCGGCGCCTCGTCGGCAAAGCGATAGGCCGCTTCCCAGCAATCGGACGCGCCGGTCGTATAGGCCGCCCCGATGAACCGGAACAGCGACAGTGCGACCCGGCAGAACTCGTCGCAGCTTTCGACGCAAGGGTGTGCCGCAAGCGCGGCCCTGAGCGGACAGAGCCGCGGCTGACCGGCGTCCGGGGCCGTCGCGGAACCGCAAGTATCAGGGGGCATGAACGATCTCGTCAGTGCAGCGTCGGGCTTCCGACCAGCCAGCTCTTCATCGCCATGGTGCGGTCACGGTCGAAAGACTGCACCTGGCGGTCGGGCAGGATAAGGCCGGCCATGCGGAAGATCGTCGCGAGGCCCCGCACGGGCGCCAGCGCCCAATCGGCGCCGACCGGCGGCAGCCAGCTCTCGAACCGCTCGCGCACGAGGTCGATGCGTTCCTGTTGTGCCGCGGCGATGGCATGCAAGATTTCCCGCTCGCTGTCCGACACGCGCGGGCAGGTCGGGCAGTGCACCTCGATGGCCGTATGGGCCGTGCAGGCGAATATCTCGATGATGGATTCCAGCGAGGCCACGGCACCGCCCACGCGAAAATGGTCGTACACTTCCTGGATGTCGGTAGCGGTCGGAACGGCACCTCCGCTGCGTGCCTTGGCCCGGAATCCCCAGAGAAAGAGCCGTTCCGCCGCGCTCAGCGCGGGCAGGTCGAGAGACCTTGGTGATGTCGATGGATGCATGGAGCCTCGGGCCCTTGGCTGCTGTCACGCCACGGCTGGCGCTGGTTGTCTGCATCGATCGTTCTGCCAGGGCCCCCGCCAAGTCAACGCGCGGAAGGCCGATATCGAGGTGTTCTAGATTTGAAGAGGTTTACATTCGAATGCAGGGGCTAGGTCGTCGGACGACGAAAGCGATGGCGCGGCAGGCCCGCGGCGGCCGCCGGCGGAACCGGAATGCTTAAGCCTTTGCAAAGGGGGCCGGGATAAATTGGCATATCTGTACCGTCAAATTTGCGAGCTCCGATGATCCTCTCCCGTATCAGTTTCAAGCTGATCCTCATTGTCGGCATCAGCCTGCTCGGCATGATCGCGTTGGCGCCGATCGCGCTGTCGACGCTGCGCACCCAGATGGTGGCCGATCGCCAGGCCAAGACGGAGCAGATGGTCGACGTCGGCTACGGCATTCTCGCCCATTATCAGAAGCTCGAGAGCGAAGGAAAACTGTCGCGCGAGCAGGCCCAGGCCGCCGCAACGGCCGAGATCAAGAGCTTGCGTTACGACAAGGTCGAATACTTCTGGATCAACGACATGACCCCCAAGATGGTCATGCATCCGATCAAGCCGGAGCTCGACGGCAAGGATCTGTCCGGCATGAAGGATCCCGCCGGCAACGCCCTGTTCCTGGGTTTCGTCGACGTGGTCAAGAAGCAGGGCGCGGGCTTCTACAGCTATCTCTGGCCCAAGCCCGGCTTCGACCAGCCGGTCGGGAAAATCTCCTATGTGAAGGGCTTTGCGCCCTGGGGCTGGATCATCGGCACCGGCATCTATCTCGACGATGTCGACACGGCGTTCCGCCAGAACGCGATGACTTTCGCCTATGTCTGCCTGGCGGTGCTGGTCGTGGTCCTTGCAGCCTCCTTCCTGATCGGCCGCAGCGTCACCGGACCGCTGGCCCGGATCACCGCGCTGACCGAGCGCCTCGCCGCCGGCGACAGCGCCTTCGAGGTGCCCTACATCGATCGTCGCGACGAGGTCGGCGGCCTCGCCAAGGCACTCGCCGTGTTCAAGGACAATGCGTCGGCCGTTCGCCAGATGCATGCCGAACAAGAAGAGATGAAGCGGAAAGCCGATGACGAGAAGCGCAAGGCGATGACCGACCTCGCCGGCAGGTTCGAGGCGAGCGTCCAGGCCGTCGTCCGCGATGTCTTCAACGAGGCGCGCGCGATGCAGCAGGCCGCGCAGGGCATGTCGGAGACCGCGAACAAGGCGAGCGACCGCGCCAGCGTCGTCGCATCCGCCTGCCAGCAGGCATCGACGAACGTGCAGACCGTGGCCTCCGCCGCCGGTGAGCTGTCATCCTCGATCTCGGAGATCAGCCAGCGCGTCGCGCAGGCCGCGACCGTGGCCGACAAGGCCGCCGCCGACGGGCAGCGTACCAACGACACCGTGCAGGGGCTGGCTGCGGCCGCGCACAAGATCGGCGAGGTCATCGACCTCATCAACCAGATCGCCTCGCAGACCAATCTGCTCGCGCTCAACGCCACCATCGAGGCGGCACGGGCGGGCGAGGCCGGCAAGGGTTTTGCGGTGGTCGCGAGCGAAGTAAAATCGCTGGCGAGCCAGACCGCGAAGGCAACCGACGAGATCGGCGCGCAGATCACCGCGATCCAGGCCGAAACCAATCAGGTCGTCGGCAACATCGAAAGCATCCGCGCCACCATCATGGAGGTCAACGAGATCTCCTCGTCGATCGCCGCCGCCGTCGAGGAGCAGGGCGCCGCCACGCAGGCGATCGCCCACAGCGTGCAGGAAGCCGCGTCCGGTACCGACCAGGTCTCGCAGAACATCTCCGGCGTCACCGAGGCCACCGCAGCGACCGGCCAGGCCGCCGGGCTCGTGCTGCAATCGAGCGGGCGGCTGACGCAGAAGCTGCAATCCCTGGAAAACGAGGTCAGCACCTTCGTCGCGGGCGTACGCGCGGCGTAGCGAAACGTACTGCGTGACGCCTGATATTTCCGCGCCGCGGCATCGGCTGCGACGCCCGTGCTGTTTTTCTTGACATGACCTCTGGCGTGCTCGACGTGTAACGACGTCAATCGACGGCACCTGCGTGCCATCGCGAGAAGAAAAGCAACACGGGAAGAACGTCATGAACGCGGGCTGCGACGAGAAGGATGACCTCGCCACCTTTGCGCGGCCCGTGGGACAAGGCCTGGCCGAAGGGCACGATCTCGATCCCAATCGTTCTGCTGCCGTCTGAGTGAGAGATATCATGTCGTTCAAGAAGCTCCTGATCGCCAATCGCGGCGAGATCGCTATCCGCATCGCGCGTGCTGCGGCCGATGCCGGCATCGCGACGGTTGCGATCCATCCCGCCGACGATGCGCTGTCGCTGCATGTGCGTGTTGCGGACGAGGCGGTCGAAATTCCCGGTCGCGGCGCGCGGGCCTATCTCGACATCGACGCCGTGGTGACGGCGGCGAAAGGCGCCGGCTGCGACGCCGTGCATCCCGGCTATGGCTTCCTCAGCGAGAACGCGGCCTTTGCAAAGGCCTGCGCCGACGCAGGTCTCACCTTCGTCGGCCCGAAAGCCGGCGGCGCTCGAGCTGTTCGGCGACAAGGTCGCTGCACGGCAATTGGCAAAGCGCTATGGCGTGCCGATCATCGCCGGCACCAGCGGGCCGTCGAGCCTCGAGGAGATCACGGCGTTCTTCACCTCGCTGGGCAGCAACGCGGCGATCGTGATCAAGGCGATGGCGGGCGGCGGCGGGCGCGGCATGCGCGTGGTGGAGAACGCGTCCGACCTCGCGGAGGCCTATGCGCGCTGCCAGTCGGAGGCCAAGGCCGCGTTCGGCTTCGACGGCGTCTATGCCGAGCGCCTGATCCGGCAGGCGCGCCATATCGAGGTGCAGATCATCGGCGATCGCCACGGCGCCATCTCCCATCTCTGGGAACGCGAATGCACCATCCAGCGCCGGCATCAGAAGCTGGTCGAGGTGGCGCCGAGCCCTTCGCTCAGCGATCCCCTGCGCGGCCGCATCATCGATGCGGCGAGGCAGCTGGCAACGGCCGCAGCCTACGACAATCTCGGCACGTTCGAGTTCCTGATCGACGGCACCGCCGAGGACAGCTTTGCCTTCATCGAGGCCAATCCGCGGCTTCAGGTCGAGCACACCGTGACCGAAGAGGTGCTCGGCCTCGATCTCGTCCGCGCCCAGCTCGCCGTCGCCGCGGGGGCTTCGCTGGCTTCCCTCGGCCTCGCGCAGGAATCCATCCCGAGGCCCCGCGGCCATGCCATGCAGCTCCGTGTCAACATGGAGACGCTGGACGTGTCAGGCGCGACCCATCCGACCGGCGGCGTGCTCGGCGTGTTCGAGCCGCCCTCCGGGCCGGGCGTGCGCGTCGATAGTTTCGGTTATGCCGGCTACAAGACCAGCGCCGCCTTCGATTCGCTGCTGGCAAAAGTCATCGTGCATACGCCCGGCGAAGCCTGGCACGACGTGGTCGCCAAGGCGTCGCGTGCCTTGCGCGAGTTCCGCATCGACGGCGTCGTCACCAACATCGCCTTCCTCCAGGCGGTGCTGGCGCATCCCGATTTCAGGACCAACCGCATCGCGACCGATTTCATCGACCGCAACATCGCAGAGCTCGTCGAGGCCGCCGATGGCGCGGCGAAGCCGCTCTACTTCGCGGCGGCGGAACGAAGCGGCGCGCACGCTGCCGAGACGCATGTTGCGCAAGCGGTGCCTGAAGGCGCGGTGATGGTGGCGGCGCCCTTGCAGGGCACCATCGTCACCATTCAGGTGAAGGAAGGCGAGATCGTGCGCCCGGGCCAGCAGCTCGCGGTGATCGAGTCCATGAAGATGGAGCATCTCGTCATGGCCGAGCAGGGCGGCCGGGTCATGAAGCTTGTTGCTGGCGATGGCGTCACGCTGCTGCATGGTGAGCCGATCCTGTATCTGGAGCCGCTCGACGTTGCGGCTGATCGCGCAACGGCCGAAGCCGATATCGATCTCGATCACATCCGCCCGGATCTTGCCGAGCTGATCGCCCGCCAGGCCAACACGCTGGATGCGAACCGCCCGGGCGCGGTCGAGCGCCGCCGCAACACCAACCAGCGCACCGCGCGCGAGAACGTCGCCCAGCTCGTCGACGAAGGCTCCTTCATGGAATACGGCAGCCTCGCGATTGCGGCGCAGCGGCGCCGGCGCAAGCTCGACGACCTCATCAAGAACACGCCGGCCGACGGCCTCGTCATGGGCATTGCCACGGTGAATGGCGAGAAGTTCGGCCCCGAGGGCGCACGCTGCATCGTCGTGGCCTATGACTACACCGTGCTCGCGGGCACGCAGGGCCACATGAATCACAAGAAGATCGACCGCATGCTGACCCTTGCGGAAGACTGGCGGGTGCCGCTGGTGTTCTACGCCGAAGGCGGCGGCGGTCGGCCCGGCGACACCGACCGGCTCGGCATGACCGGGCTCGACGGCCCGTCCTTCGTGCAGTTCGCAAGGCTCTCCGGGCTCGTTCCTGTGGTCGGTGTCGTCTCCGGCTATTGCTTCGCCGGCAACGCTGCGATGCTCGGCTGCTGCGACGTCATCATCGCCACCAAGAACGCCTCGATCGGCATGGGCGGCCCCGCCATGATCGAGGGCGGCGGCCTCGGCGTCTATCATCCGGCCGAGGTCGGCCCTGTCTCGTTCCAGTCGCCGAACGGTGTCATCGACATCCTGGTTGAGGACGAGGAGGCGGCAACGCGTGTTGCGCAGAAATATCTGTCCTACTTCCAGGGCGCGGTGACGGAGTGGGAGGCCGCCGATCAGCGCCTGCTTCGGCGCGCCATCCCCGAGAACCGGCTGCGGGTCTACGACATTCGCAGCGTAATCGACCTCGTCGCCGACAAGGACAGCGTGCTGGAGCTGCGGCGCGACTACGGCGTCGGCATGATCACCGCGCTGATCCGTATCGAAGGCAAACCGTTCGGCCTGATCGCCAACAATCCGCGCCATCTCGGCGGTGCGATCGATGCCGATGCCGGCGACAAGGCCGCGCGCTTCCTACAGCTCTGCGACGCCTTCGATCTGCCGATCGTCTCGCTCTGCGACACGCCCGGCTTCATGGTCGGCCCGGAGGCCGAGAAGACCGCGATCGTGCGCCACGTCTCGCGCATGTTCGTGACCGGCGCGAGCCTCACTGTGCCCTTGTTCGGCATCGTGCTGCGCAAGGGCTATGGCCTCGGCGCGCAGTCGATGATCGGCGGCGGCTTCCATGCCTCGTTCTTCACCGCGGCGTGGCCGACCGGCGAGTTCGGCGGCATGGGGCTCGAAGGCTATGTCCGCCTCGGCTTCCGCAAGGAGATGGAGGCGATCGCCGATCCCGAGGAGCGCGAGACCTATTATCGCAACAAGGTCGCCGAGCTCTACGCCAACGGCAAAGCGGTCTCGATCGCCTCGGTGTTCGAGATCGACAACGTCATCGACCCCGCCGAGACGCGGCGCTGGATCATGGCCGGCTTGCGCACGGTGCCGAAGCCGCCGGCGCGGACGGGGAAGAAGCGGCCGTGCATCGACACGTGGTGAGGGCGGTGCAGCAAATTCGATGACCCCCGTCATTCCGGGGCGGCTCGAAGAGCCGAACCCGGAATCTCGAGATTCCGGGTTCGATGCTTCGCATCGCCCCGGAATGACGAGAAGAGACAGCACAAAGAGTCCCCATTCCCGGTTCCCGATTGACATCCCCGCCTGTGGTGCCAGACTTTGCACAATAATACAGGGTGGAGACGTCCGCGATGGCCAGCCTGTCGGCCTCGAACCATGTCGCCCGCGTCTTGTCCGTCGCCAATCATGTGGCCGACGTCGATGCCTCCTCGCGAATTGCCAGTTCCTGGCGACGGTGCCTCGTCAACCACAAGCTCGATCCGGCGCGGCAGGGACCGCCGCAGACCTTCACCGAGGCCGAGGTCCGGCATGCCGCCGAGCCGATGGAGGAGACGATCAGGCTCGTAACGCCCGAGCTCGATGATCTCGCCCGTGCGCTGCGCGACGCCGGCTATTGCGTCAATCTTGCTGATGCCAATGCAACCATGCTGTTCAGCCGCCTGCCGGGCGAAGCCGACGCACGGATGTTTCTGGACTGGAAGATCTACACGGGCTCGAATTTCGCCGAAACCTTCGAGGGCACCAATGGGCTCGGCACGGCGCTGGCCGAGGAGAAGCCGATCCTGGTGCATCGCGACGAACATTTCCGCGCGCAGTGGCACATGTTCTCCTGCGCCGTAGCGCCCCTGTTCGACCAGGCCGGCCGGCTTGCCGGCGCCGTCAACATCACCTCCTGCCGCGAGGATCTGGAGCGCACCGCGCATCAGCTCGCGCTCGCGGTGACGATGCAGGCGACCCGGCGGATGGAGGGCGCGATCTTCCGGGCCCATTTCCGCAGCGCCTGGATCGCCACCGTGCCGGGTGACGGTGGCAGCGGCCTCATCGCCTATGACGACGACCGCCGCGTCGTCGGCGCCTGCCGCTCCGCGCGCGCATTGCTGGGCCTCACCGACGGCATGATCGACTCCGGCATCGATGTGTCCCGCTACATCCATGTCGATCATCAGGCCGTGCGCGTCACCGACGAGCTCGTCGAGCTGCGTCGGGCGGACGGCAGTCCGTTGGGCCAGGGGCATGTGGCGCCGCCGATGCGCGCAAGGCCCATCACGCCGCGCCGTGATGCGCCCGTCGATCGCTTCGATGCGCTGCATCGGCTCGCGGGCTGCGATCCCGAACTGGTCAAGAGCGTGAAGCGGCTCGGGGCCGTCATCGATCGCGATCTGCCGGTGCTGCTGCAGGGTGAGACCGGCGTCGGCAAGGACGTGTTCGCGCGCGCTATTCACGCGGCGAGCAACCGGGCGCGCAGCAATTATGTCGCGCTGAATTGCGCGGCGATGCCGGAGAGCCTGATCGACGCCGAACTGTTCGGCTACGAGGCCGGCGCCTTCACCGGCGCGCGCCGCGACGGCTCGAAGGGCCTGATCGTGCAGGCCCATGGCGGCACCCTGTTCCTCGACGAGATCGGCGACATGCCGATCGCGCTGCAGACGCGGCTGCTGCGCGTCCTGGAAAACCGCGAGGTCTGGCCACTCGGCGCGCTCAAGCCGGTGGCGGTGGACATCCGCCTGATCAGCGCCACCCATCGCGACCTCGGAGGCATGGTGGAGGAGGGCGCCTTCCGCGCCGATCTCTACTTCCGTCTGCGCGGCATCGCGGTGCGCCTGCCGGCCCTGCGGGAGCGCGCGGACAGGGACGATATCATCCGCCAGATCGCGCGCGAGGAAGCGCCGGACTGCCGCCTCTCTGAGGAAGCATGGACGCAGCTTGCGGCCTATCCTTTCCCCGGCAATATGCGCCAGCTTCGCCACGTCCTGCGGCTCGCCGGTTGCACGGCGGAGAATGCCGTCATCACCGATGCGGACCTCGATCTGCCGCCGTTCGGCGGCACCACGGCTGAGCCGGATCTTGCGAATGCCGAACGCGCGACCATCGTTGCAGCCTTGCGTCAGCATGGCGGCCGTGTCACCGAAGCGGCGCGCGCGCTGAAACTCAGCCGCGCCACGCTGTACCGGAAGATCAAGCTCATGAGGATCGACGCGAGCTCGCGGTAGATCGACCGGTTGGAACCGCCGCGAATTCCATTGGCAGTCTCGCGCGGGGACGCGAGTATTTCTTCGGTATCAATCGGTTGATTGCTCCCTCGAAATAAAACTCGACCAAGCTCAAGCCTCGCGAAGGCTGTTCTGCAGCCATCCTTCGGCAGGATATTGCCGCGCGAAACCTTGCGTTGAGTCAATGTGCGACGTGAGCGTTCGAGCCTAGCCTGTCCTACGCTGCAGCGCATTTTTGGGGCATGGTCCGTGTCATCGCACGTCATTGTCGATCCCAGCGGTTCCCACTCTCAGGTCTGCAGCCGTTTGCTCCGGCTCGTCTGCCCTCTGATCGCAGCCGCATTGCTTGGAATATCATCCTTATCTGCTCCGGCGTTCGCTCAAGGCGGTCCCATGACGCCGGGAGATGCCGTCGTCACCGGCTTCTCCGGCTTCAAGCCGATCGACATGCAAGGCGCGCCGCCTGATCCCCTTGCGCGTTTCTTCATCGACGCCGAAGGCAGCTCCATGCAGGTGCTGCGGCTGCAGCCGGACGGAGCGCCGCAGGGGCAGTTGATCCCGGCGCAGCCGGTCATGCAGGTCAATGCAGGACAGATCGGGCAGGTCTTCGCCGTCACGCTGGCGCCGCCCGTCAACGCCGCGCCCGGCTCAACGCAGGCTGTGCCGGACATCTATCTCGGCGCCACCTCGGCCTTCGGCATCCAGATCGTGATGCCGGACCCGACCGGGCAACCGCAGCGGATTCGCTTCGGCGCCCCCTCTGCGCAGTGGATGGTCGGCCAGTTCGGCACCGCGCTCGGCGGCGGACCGGGCAGCATTTATCGGATCGACGGCCAGACCGGCGCAGCATCGCTGTTTGCCAATCTCGACAATTCCGGACCAGGTCTCGGCGACGTCGTCTACGATCCGGTCACGCAGCAGTTCTTCGTGTCCGATCTCGACACCGGCCTGATCCAGCGCGTCGACATCAACGGCCAGCTTCTCGACAGCTTCGATCACGGCCTCGCCGGACGGCCTGTTCGCGGTCTTCCGCCAGTGCCGGACGACGGCAAGCGGATGATGATCCAGGATCCCGCCTTCAACAGCGAGAGTACGGCGACATGGGGATTCACGCCGCGGCCGCGCATGGTCTATGGCATGGCGGTGTTCGCCGGCCGGTTGTATTACGCCGTCGCTGACAAGCCGGAGATCTGGTCGATCGGTATCCGTCTCGAAGGCGAGTTCGCCAACGATCCGCGCTGGGAGTTCGACGTGCCGGGCGTGCCGGCCGGGGCGCTGATCACCGATCTCGCCTTCGACAATCAGGGCCGGCTTCTCGTGGCGCTGCGCGGCGCACCGCGCGGCAGCTACGACTATTCCGTCTTCGCCGAAACGACCAAGCAGACCGACGTCAAGCGCTTCCGCCGCGAGGTGCCGAACGATCCGGCGACGCCGGGCTATTGGGTGTCTGCGCCGGAAGAATACGCGATCGGTTTCCCGGAGCCTTTCCGCAATGCCAATGGCGGCGTGGCGCTCGGCTATGGCCATGAGCCATCCGGTACGCTCAACAAGAGCTGTTCGTCGTTCGTATGGTCGACCGGTGAGAACCTGCGCAACAACCCGGCGCTCGCTGCCGGTGGACCGCTCGAGGTGCATGGTCTGCAAGGCAATCCGGTGACGCTGGTGCGGCCGCAGAACATGCCGCCCACCACCAGCTACTTCGTCGACTATGACGGCACGTTCGGCGATCCCGAGCGTGCCGGTCACCTCGGCGATGTCGAGATCTGGCAGGTCTGCGACCGCGGCGGTGCCGCGTTGCCCGAAGGCTTCGGCGACCTCGGCATGTTCGGCTTCTGGGGTGGCGCGATCTACTGGCCGGTGCTGCCACCGGATTGGACGCCGCCGCCACCGCCGCCACCGCCCTTCGACCTGCGGCTGGAGAAGAGTGCGCACTCAACGTCTTGCGTCCATCATATGGGACCGGGCTTGTGGTGCCTGTTCACCGTGCGCGTCACCAATCTCGGTCCGGGCGATTATTTCGGCCCGATTACGGTCGACGATACCCTTCCCGGCCTGCCTCCCGGTGCGACCGTGCATGGCCTGCCGCCGTGGGCCTGCGCGCCAGCCGGTCCGGGTATTCATTGCACGCATCCTCCGGTGCTGCTGCATCCGGGCGACAGCGTCGATCTGCTCGTATCGGTGCATCTGTCTCCCAACTTCACCGGCTGCTCGATCAACAACAATGCGGTCATCGCCTGGCCGCCCGGTGGGGGCGACATCAATCCCGGCAACGACGCCGACAGCGACAGCATGGTCGTGCCCGGTCCGAACTGTGGAGGTACGAACCTCCAGATGGAGAAGACGAAATCGGGAACGGACTGTACGTCCGCCGCTGGCATGCTCGATTGCCGCTTCGCCATCATCGTCCACAACACCGGGCCTGGTGCATATTCCGGCAACGTCACGGTGTCCGATACCGTGCCCGCAGGCACGATGGCCTACTTTGACGGCGCGCCGCCCTGGATTTGCGGCGGCGGGCCGCCGACCTACACCTGTACGCTCCCTGGCGCGAACATTCCGCCAGGCGGCGTGGTGCATCTCGTGATGCATGTTCGGCTGCCGCTCGCAGCAGCCGGTCATGTTCCGGGTTGTATGATCCCGAACGAGGCCAGGATCGTCTTCCCCGCCAGTGGGAGTGCGCAGAACAGCAATGCCGCTGACGACGTCGGATTGGCGACGCTCGCCGTGCCCTCCAGCATTTGTCCGATCCTGATCTCCCCGATTGCGCCGCCGCCACCGCCCCCGCCGCCGCCGGCGCCAAAGCCACCGCCGACATGTCCGCCCGGCTACGTGGCCAAGGGCGGGACGTGCGACCCACGGCAGCCGAGCTGCCCGGCGGGTTGGACGACGACGCCGATCGCCGGCGTGTGCTGTCCGCCCGGCCAGCCCTGGAATGGCCGGCAGTGCGGCGAGCGGCCGTCGCCGCCGCCGCCGGCGCGGTGTCAGCCTGGTTGGACTCCGACGCCGATCGCGGGGATGTGCTGTCCTCCCGGCCGGCCCTGGACGGGCAAGCGTTGCGGCCGGGAAGAGCCGCCGCCTGCCGAACGGTGCCGGCCTGGTTGGACACCGACGCCGATCGCGGGCATGTGCTGTCCTCCGGGCCAGCCCTGGACCGGCAAGCGTTGCGGTCGCGAAGAGCCGCCGCCTCAGCGCGTCTGTCCGGAAGGGACGGTCGGCACGCCGCCGAACTGCCGTCGCATCGAGCGGCAATGTCCCGCGGGGATGGTGGGCACGCCGCCGAACTGTCGCCGCATCGAGCGGCACTGTCCCGCGGGGATGGTGGGCACGCCGCCGAACTGTCGTCGCATCGAGCGGCGCTGTCCCACCGGGACTGTCGGTACGCCACCGAACTGCCGACGGATCCAGCGCCACTGCCCGAGCGGCATGCAGGGAACGCCGCCAAACTGTCGGCTGATCCCGACACATCGCACGCATATCGAATGAGTGCGTGGTGTGCCGGCCTTCGGGCCGGCACATTCCGTCTGGCGCTGAACTTCTGCAGGAGTCAAAAATGCGAAACTTGGCTTTCGGGCTATTTGCGACCTTGCTGGCAGTCATGACCGTTGCTGCGAGTCCAACGCCGGCGTCTGCCCGGCATTATGGTCGGAGCCATGAATACGATCGAATGTACCCAACGTCCGAGCTTTATCGGATGCATCGGGTGCACAGGGCTCGGCGGCCGCCGCCGCAAGTACCGCGATGGCCGTGCGATCCCGGACCCCGGGGTGAGTATTGTCGACAGTGGTATTCGCAACATCCGCCAGGAGGGCGCTGATCTGACCGCAGCCTTAGGCATCCGCCGCAGTCCACTCGGCGAAGGGCAAGATTCAGATCAGCATCCGTAGGCCGCGGTTGCGCCAGTTCTCTCAAGGAGGTGTGAAATGTCCATCACGCAGTCGCCTTTGACGGATTCATCGAGACCTTCAGGCCAAGACGAACGCGCGCGTCAGATCGATTCAGCCGCCTGGGCCGTGTTCTTCATCTGGGTCGGTGTTGTCATGCTCGCGAGCATGCCCTGGGCCTGGTTCCTCGTGGGCGTCGGCGTCCTCATTACGGGCGTACAGATCGTTCGACGGCAACAAGGTCTGAAGATCGAGATGTTTGGTGTGATCGTCGGACTCATCATGCTCGCGGCTGGCGTCTGGGATCTCGTTGCCCTGTCCCTGCCGTTGATGCCCATTATCTTAATCGTCCTTGGCGGCTACCTGCTCTGGAAAACTCTTCGTCAATAACGGAATTTCCGTAGCCAGCTGGTAACCCCACCGCACCGGGAGGTTAGGATGACCTGGGTGACAAAATTTGCCGTGCTTGGGTTGGCCGCAGTCGGCGGCACCATCGCACTCCGGTGTATTCCGGTCGAGACGCGCCATCCTGTGACGCGCGCAGCCGGCGATTGGGTGAACAAGAAAATGCTCGACCACATGGGGCGCGTATTGGCGAGCCTTCCCGAGGCGGCGCCTCCCAGACCGGTCATGTCGATCTTGCCGAAGCTCGAGGCACAGAACGAGAGGATACTTGCTCTGTTGCGCGAGCAAAACGCGCTTCTGCGTCGGCAGCACAGGACCAGCAACACAATCGCGGATGCTTGACGGTGAGCGGCAATGAACACTGGATTCCTCGCTCGACTGAGTTGTAGGGCTCTGTTGCGGATCATGCTCGTGGTGGCCGCTGCCAGCGTCGGTGCCGCGGAGGCGCGGCAGGCGCACCGGGCACCGACCTCCAGGTTGGGTGCCGGTTACGACGGATATTGGAATGTCCTCATCATCACCGAAGCCGGCGCATGCGATCGCACCTATGGTTTTCCTGTCCAGATCGCGGGTGGGCGTTTGCTGTCGGGAGGTATGGCCGAGGTCGCCGGCAGCGTCGGCCGCAACGGCGCGGTCGTCGTGCGGGTGTCATCCGGTGGTTCATACGCCAACGGTCGCGGCAAGCTCGGGGCTGGTTTCGGCAGCGGCCGCTGGAGCGGCCGCGGGTCTGCAGGCTTCTGCAGCGGCCGCTGGCAAGCGAGGCGGGGTTAGGTCCGTCTGACCTGCGATCTGACTTGGGCAGGCGGCGCCCCGCTGGGACCCGAGCACGAACCACCCGAGACGGCGCACTTGACTGATCGGCGCGGTGGATCGCCACGCTCCATGCGAGGTCCATGCGCGAGTTCCCGGCGTTTGCTGGCCGGCCGCCCTGCTGCCGCCTGCGGGCTTCCGACATACATGTCCCCGCATCGCAGGAGAATAGGAGACGGCTCGATGGAGGAGATCGAAGTCTTTCTGGCTGTCGTCGAGGCCGGCAGCCAGACCGCGGCTGCGCGGCGGTTAGGGCGCTCGCTCCAGTCGGTCAACCGGGCGCTGGCCGCGCTGGAACGCAGTGTCGGGGTCGAGCTGGTGCGGCGGACCACGCGGCAGTCGGTGGCGACGGAGGCGGGGCTTGCGTTCTATCGCCGCGTCAAGCCAGCCTTTGCCGAGATCGGCGAAGCGCGTCTGGAGGCGGCCAACCGGCGTATCGAGCCGTCGGGGTTGCTCAGGATCGCCGCGCCAATCCAGTTCGGGGCCACCCATGTCGTGCCGGCTATTGCCGAGTTCATGGCGCGCTTTCCGCAGATCGAGGCCGACGTCAACATGTCCGACCGGCCCGTCGACGTCGTCGGGGACGGCTTCGATCTCGCCGTCCGGATCAGGGAATTGCCGGACTCCTCGCTCAAGACTCGGCGGCTGGGAGAGTTGCGCACGGTTGTCTACGGCGCGCCCGATTATTTCAAACGCCACGGCCGCCCGCGTCAGCCCGGCGATCTTGCCGATCATCAATGCATCCTGCGCAGGACTGCCCAGGGCGAAACCGATATTTGGCGGTTTCGGATCGATGGCCGCTTGACCACCGTGCAGGTGAATGGTCGCTTTCGCACCGACAGCACCACGGCGGCGCATGCTGCCGCTCGTCATGGCATCGGTGTCGGATATGGTCCGTTCTGGCAGATCCGCGATCTCGTCGACCAGGAGGCTCTCGAAATCGTGCTCGCGGATTTCGAGGCACCGCGAACGCCCGTGCGTGCAGTGTTTCCACCCAGCGCGATACCGCCGGCCAAGACGCATCTCTTCGTCGATCTCCTGGCCGAGAGGCTGAAGCTCGAGCGGCTTTGAGCGACGTCCGGAACGCATTCTACCGCTTGGTGGGAATCTCTATCTCGCGCCGCGCCCGTTGTCCCGGCGCCGGGGCCATCGCAGCTTGACGCGCAAGGGCACTTTCGCCCTGCGAGAAGGACTGCGCCATGACTCCCAACAGACGGACACTGCTCCATGCGGGCGTCGGCGTCACCGCGACGCTGGCTTCCGCTGCTCTTGCCGGACAGCCGTCCGGCACGCGCGATTCGCAATCGCCCGGGCCCCTGCTCGCGAGCGATGCAGATCTCGCGCGGCGGCCGCGCAGGATTTCGGCCACATCGTGGATAGACGGCCTCGGGCCGTCTGCAAGCCGGCGACGAGCGGCGAGGTGGCTGACATCTTGCGCTGGGCCAAAGACCAGGGGCTGAAGGTTGCGGCGCGCGGGCAGGGTCACGCAACCTACGGCCGGGCCATGGCCGAGGACGGCATCGTGATGGATCTTGGCATGCTGGCCACGATCCATCGGATCGAGCCGGATCGCGTCGTGGTCGATGCCGGTGCGACCTGGCACAAGGTCGTGGATGCGACCCTGGCCAAAGGGCTCGTTCCGCCGGTCTTGACCAATTACCTCGAACTGTCCGTCGGCGGCACGCTTGCCGTCGGGGGAATCGGGGGATCCTCATCCCGGCACGGTCTCCAGACCGATCAGGTTCTGGAACTCGACGTCGTTACCGGCGAAGGCGTGGAACTGACCTGTTCGCCGAGCTCGCATCCCGAACTCTTCGATGCCGTTCGAGCCGGACTTGCGCAATGCGCGATCATCGTCAGAGCAACGCTTCGGTTGATGCGCGCACCCGAGCGGGTTCGCCGATTTCAGCTGTCTTATCCCGACCTTGCTTCACTCACGGCAGATCAACGGCGCGTTCTGGAAGAGGCGCGCTTCGATCAGTTGCAGGGGGCTGTCGTGCCTGGCGGCACCGGCGGCTGGCGCTATCAACTGGAGGCGGGCGTCTTCTACGACGGCAAGATGCCTCCTGATGACGGGGCCTTGCTCGCGGGCCTGGCAGACAAGCGCGAGACCGTCTCCGACCTGAGTTTCGGCGAGGACGCGAACGCGTTCGCCAAGCTCGAGAAGATCCTGCGGGCGAACGGCCAATGGCTCAATCCGCATCCCTGGCTCCTGACCTATCTGCCGGGCAGCAAGGCGCTGAAGATCGCGAGCGATGTCATTGCCGAGCTGAACAGCGATGATCTGGGCCCATTCGGGCGCATCACCTACTATCCGATGTTCACTGACCGATGCCGCACGCCTCTGCTTCGGCTTCCTGACGAAGACGTTGTGTTTCCGTTCAATCTGATCCGTATCCCGGCGTCGGCAGACAGAGCGAATGCGGAGCGGCTGGTCATGCGAAACCGCGAGCTCTATGCGCGTATTCGCAGCGCAGGTGGGGTGTTGTATCCAGTGAGCGCGTTTCCGATGTCGTCCAGCGATTGGACGGATCATTTCGGTGCGCGATGGTCGCTCTTGCGCGAAGCCAAGGAGAGGCATGACCCCGGCAAGCTTCTCACTCCGGGCTATGAGCTGTTCTAGGTCGCCGATCCGGCATCGACCACGGCATCGTCAGGAGAAATCCGTCCAGCTCAAATGCCGCGCGTCGAGGTCGCCGATCGTCACGCCCTCGCGCAGCTCCCGCGGCGTATGGAAGTTGCTGCGCAAGTACACGAGCGGCGTCGCCATGGCCGAATGCGAGACACCGCGCGCCTCGCCGACGAAGATCGAATGCGTGCTGGTCTCAAACTCCTGCGCCAGCACGCAGTCGAACGCGGCAACCGCGTCGGTCAGCACCGGGGCGCCGGTTGCGCCGCGCGTCCACTGCCCGAACGCGAAGCGGTCGTCGCCGTTGACGCCCTTCTGGCCGCTGAACGTGAGCGCGAGCAGCGCGTGATCCTCGTGCAGGAAGTTGATCGCAAACGCGCCTTCCTCGCGGATGCGCGCATGGGCGCTGGCATTGCGGTTGACGCAGACGATCAGCGAGGGCGGTGAGTCCGACAGCGAGCAGGCCGAGGTCACCGTCAGGCCCGTGCGCTTGCCGTGCTCGGCCCCCACCGTGACCAGCGCCACCGCGCCGGCGCATTGTCGCATCGCCTGCTTGAAGTCCTTGGCATCGACGGTCACGCGCAAATCTCCGAAATGAATGCGGGTGCAGCACGATCCTGCCGCACCCGCATTCGGTCAAGCCGCCTTCTTCGCGGAGCCGAGATGCGCAAGGCGCGGCATCACCTCGTTCTTCAGCAGCGAGAGCGAGTGATGCCAGGCCTCGGCCTTGTGCTTGTAGTCGAAGCCGAATACGAGCAGCACGCCGAAGCCGCCGACCTCGTCGTAGATCTTCTCGATCTTCTCGGCGACGGTCGCGGGCGAGCCGACGATCCAGTTCCGCTTGGCGCAATATTCGACGGTGACGTCGCTGTCGGGCACATCAGGCGCGTGCTTCAGATAGTCCTTGAAGCCGAAATGCCCGAGCAGCGGCAGGAAGTACTCGCTCATCATCCGGCCCATCATGTCGCCGGTCGAGAGCCTCCAGGCCTCTTCATCGGTGTCGGCGACGAACACCTCGCGCACCAGCCGCCAGTCCTGCCGGTTCGGTTTGCGCCCGGTCTTGGCGGCGCCGATCTCCACGGAATCCCAATGGCCTCGAGACATAGGCCGGGTTGAGGTTGAGGCTCATCGGGATGAAGCCGCGCTCGCCGGCGAGCTTGAGCGTGTCCGAGTTCTTGGAGAGCCCCGCAACGCCGATTGGCGGATGCGGCGCCTGCAGCGGCTTGATGTGCGGCTTGAGGAAGTCGAACATCGTGTCCGGCTTGGTCACGGTCCAGAACTTGCCTTTGTGGGTGAAGGGAGCCGGTTCGCTCCACAGTCTCAGGATGATCTCCAGCGCCTCGCGCGTCATGTCGCGGTTCTGCCCGCTCATGCCGTCGACGTTGAACATCGCCCAGTCGCTTGGCAGGCCCGAGGCCGCCACGCCGAAATTGAGCCGGCCCTCGGAGAGATGGTCGAGCATCGCGACGCGGTTGGCGAGCTCGGCCGGGTGGTGATAGGGCAGCAGGAAGCCGCCCGGTCCGATGCGAAGCTTCTTGGTCTGCAGCAGCGCCTGCGCGATCAACAGATCCGGCGTGGGATTGGGTTCCCACGGCGCGGTGTGGTGCTCGCCGACCCAGGCCTCCTGATAGCCGAGCTCGTCGAGCCAGCGCATGACCTGCAGGTCCCAGTCGTTCCCTTCCTTCAGGCCGCACTCCGGCGGATGCGAAGGCATCGTGAAATAGCCGATCTCCATGGGTTTCCTCATCTGATGTTGACGCGTCTTGTCGCGCGTTGACGGAGTTGAGCGGGGAGGCTTCAGCAAGCGCTGTGCCAGCGCCGTGGAGCCTCGAATTGGAGAGAAAGGGCTGGTTTGCCCGCGCAATAGCCGGTATCTCGACCAAGGCCCGCACGAGATCGTCTCATTGTCGCGAGACGTCGTCTTGCAGGTGAGACAAGAATTTCTAGGTGAGACAAGGGCAGCTTCGCATGACCGAACCCGCTTATGTCGCGGTGGACTGGGGCACCAGCAGCTTTCGCCTGTGGCTGGTCGATCGTGCCGGCCAGGTGCTGGCCGAACGCCGCAGCGATGAAGGCATGCTGGCCGCCGCCAAGACCGGCTTTCCCGCGGTGCTGCAATCGCATCTCGCGGCGGTCGAGGCGCCGGATCATCTGCCGGTTCTCGTCTGCGGCATGGCCGGCGCCAAGACCGGCTGGGTCGAGGCCGGCTATGTCGACACGCCGGCCCCGCTCCCGGCCATCCTGAACCAGGCCGTGCGTGTGCCCGGACAGGCGCGCGACATCCGCATCCTGCCTGGCATCGCCCAGCGCGATGCGGCCGCGCCCGATGTCATGCGCGGCGAGGAAACGCAGCTGCTCGGCGCGCTCGGCCTCGATGCGGCGGGCGAGGCGCTGGTCTGCATGCCCGGCACGCATTCGAAATGGGTGCGCGTCAGGGGCGGCATCGTCGAACGCTTCTCCACCTTCATGACCGGCGAGCTGTTCAGCGTCATTGCGCGGGAGACTATCCTGTCGCTTGCGGTCGCCGGCGCCGACGAGGCCGAGGATGTCGCGAGCTTCAATGCCGCGGTCAAGGCGGCGTACGCGGCGCCGGCCTTCGCCGCGAATCTTCTGTTCACGGTGCGCTCGCGCCAGCTGTTGTTCGGCGGCACGCCGGCCGCGGCGCGCGAGACGCTGTCGGGCACGCTGATCGGCGCCGAGCTGGCCGCCGGCCTCTCCGGCGCGGTGCCGCACGCCGGTGTCGTGCTGATTGCCTCGGGCCGGCTTGCGATGCTGTACCGGCAAGCCTTCGATGCACTGTCGGTCACGGTGCAGCCGGTCGATGCGGACGGAGCCGTCCGCCGCGGCCTGTCGATGGCGGCTGCTGCGATCTGGACGAAATAGAAGGATACCCAAGATGAGTGTTGCCTTTCCGTCGATGAAGCGGTCGCTGATCGCGATCCTGCGCGGCGTCAAGCCCGAGGAGACCGAGGCCATCGTCGGCGTGCTGATCGAAGCCGGCTTGACCGCGATCGAGATCCCGCTGAACTCGCCCGATCCGTTCCGCTCCATCGCAATGGCGGTGAAGCAGGCGCCATCAGGTGTGTTGATCGGCGCCGGCACGGTGCTGTCCACCGCGGATGTCGATCGCCTCAACGACGTCGGCGGCAGGCTGATGGTCTCGCCGAACGTGGACACGCAGGTGCTGGTGCGTGCACATCAATACGCCATGGTCACGCTGCCCGGCGTGTTTTCCCCGACTGAGGCGCTGCTTGCCGCGCGCTCCGGAGCATCGGGCCTGAAATTCTTTCCGGCGAGCGTGCTTGGTGCCGCCGGCATCGCCGCGATCCGCGCCGTGCTGCCCTCAGGCGTGATGATCGCCGCCGTCGGCGGCGTCTCCGACCAGAATTTTGCCGAATACATCAAGGGCGGCGTGACCGCGTTCGGGCTCGGCTCCAGCCTCTACAAGCCCGGCATGAGCGCCGCCGATGTCGCGGCGCGCGCCAAGGCGACGGTCGAAGCCTACGATCGGGCGATTGCGAAAGGCTGAGCCGCAATAAACCAGCTGTGAACCCGGCACCGCCTAATGTGCCTCATATTGCCGCAATGCCGATGTTGACGCATCGCGCAGTGTGACCGGCGCAGCAGGAGACCGACATGGCGATCAACAACGTGGCCGATCTGTTCGTGGCAACGCTCGAGCAGGCCGGTGTCAAGCGCATCTACGGCATCGTTGGCGACAGCCTGAATGCGCTGACCGAGGCGTTGCGCCGCCGCGGCACGATCGAATGGATCCATGTTCGCCACGAGGAGGTCGCAGCCTTCGCCGCCGCCGGCGAGGCCGAGATGACCGGCGGCCTCGCGGTGTGCGCGGGCTCCTGCGGTCCCGGCAATCTGCATCTGATCAACGGCCTGTTCGACGCGCATCGCAGCCGCGTGCCCGTGCTGGCGATCGCGGCGCAGATCCCGACCGCCGAGATCGGCGGCGGCTATTTCCAGGAGACGCATCCGCAGAACCTGTTCCGCGAATGCAGCCATTATTGCGAGCTGGTGTCCGACCCCAGCCAGCTTCCTTTGTGCTGGAGAACGCGATCCGCGCGGCGGTAGGCCTGCGCGGCGTCGCCGTGGTCGCCATGCCCGGCGACGTCGCGTTCCGCAGCCCGCCGAAGCGTGCGCTGTCGACGACGCGCGGCCTTGGCGTGGCGGCGCCGAAGGTGGTGCCGCAGGCCGGTGAGCTCGAGGCGCTCGCCGATCTTCTCAACAGTGCCGAGCGCGTCACCCTGTTCTGCGGCCGCGGCTGCGCCGGCGCGCATGCGCCCCTGATGCAGCTCGCCGAGGCGCTGAAGAGCCCGATCGTGCATGCGCTGGGCGGCAAGGAGCACGTCGAATACGACAACCCCTACGACGTCGGCATGACCGGGTTCATCGGCTTCTCCTCGGGCTATGCCGCCATGCACGCCTGCGACACCCTGGTGATGCTCGGCACCGATTTTCCCTACAAGCAGTTTTTCCCGACCGACTGCCGGATCGCGCAGATCGACATCCGCCCGGAGAACCTTGGCCGCCGCTGCAAGATCGATCTCGGTCTCGTCGGCGACGTCAGGCTCACCATCGAGGCCCTGCTGCCGCTCTTGAAATCGAAGACGCAGCGCAAGCACCTCGACGACTCCGTCGCGCACTACAAGAAGGCGCGTGAAGGCCTGGATCTGCTCGCCAGGGGCACGCCGGGAAGCAAGCCGATCCATCCGCAATATCTCGCCAAGGTCATCAGCGACCATGCCTCCGACGACGCGGTCTTCACCGCCGATGTCGGCACGCCGACGGTGTGGGCCGCGCGCTATCTCGACATGAACGGCCGCCGCCGGCTGATCGGCTCCTTCGTGCACGGCTCGATGGCCAATGCGATGCCGCAGGCGATTGGTGCGCAGGCGGCCCAGGCCGGCCGGCAGGTCATCTCGCTCTCCGGCGACGGCGGCTTCACCATGATGATGGGCGACCTGATCACGCTGACGCAGGAGAAGCTGCCGGTGAAGGTGGTTGTCTTCAACAACGGCGTGCTCGGTTTCGTCGCGCTGGAGATGAAGGCGGCCGGCTTCGTCGACACCAATGTCGACCTGGAGAATCCCGATTTCGCGGCGATGGCGCGTGCGATGGGAATTTTTGCCAAACGCGTCGAGGATCCGGGCGAGCTTCCCGGGGCGGTCAAGGAGATGCTGGCGCATGACGGGTCGGCCTTGCTCGACGTCGTCACCGCCAAGCAGGAACTGTCGATGCCGCCGACCATCACCGCCGAGCAGGTCAAGGGCTTCAGCCTCTGGGTCTTGCGCGCGGTGATGAACGGCCGCGGCGACGAGGTGCTGGATCTTGCGAAGACGAATCTGCTGCCGCGCCTAGCGCGCGATGAAATCAAGATTGACGCCACAGCGCCGGTGCGCTCCCTCTCCCGCAAGCTCGCGGCAGAGGGTTGGGGAGAGGTTAGCACCGCGCGCAATCTCAACTCCGCTTGACCGAGGGCGCAGGCAGCCGCTGCTCACGGCGCTGGAGGCGTTGCCAGTGCAGCACGGCGCCGACCGCCAGCGCCGGCAAGAAGCCGAGCACGATCAGGAAATGCGGCAGATCCTTCGATGAGACGAAAGCGATCGCGATGTCCGAGATCAGCCAGAGCGCCGCGAACATCACCGCGAAGTCCGTTCGCGGGCAGCGCAGGTAGTAGAACACGGCGGTGATGACAATCGCGGGACCGATCGCGACCGCGATCGTGATCGCGGTCAGCTCCTTCGGCGTCACCGCGTCGAGCATCATCGAGGCCAGCAGCCAGAGTGCGGCGAACATGGCGACGATGTCGAGCGGATGCCGCAATCCAATACCTCTCGCAAGGGACGCGCTATCGTTGTGGCCGCAGCCACGGCCGTCAAGTCAAAATGCGCTTATTCGTCTTCACTTCCCGGCGTGGGGCGCAGCATGAAATGACCGAAGGCGGTGGCGATCGGCCTCGTAGCATCGTGCTGCCAGGCGCGCGCCTCGAAGGCGACGATGCGCCGGCCCTGCTTCACGATCGAGACATTGGCAAACGTATCGATCGCGCGCCCCGACCGGAGGTAATTGACGGTGAGGCCGATTGGCTTCGGCGGTGCGGCGGCGCCGAGCTCGCGCGCGACGCCGATGATGGCGGTGGTCTCCAGGAAGGCGCCGGTCATGCCGCCGTGGATCGCAGGCAGGATCGGGTTGCCGATGATCTGCGGCGAGAACGGCATCGTCAGCGTGCCGTCGTCGTTGACGCGGATGCCGAGGGCGCGTGCGAACGGGCTGCGCGCGAACGGCCCGTCCGGATCGTCCGGCGCCTCCAGCGCCGGGATGCTGCGTGCATCCATCTGGCGATCGGCGAGCATGTTGGTGCGGTTGGCGCCGATCATGAAGCAGGCGGTCGCGGTCGCCACCGGATCGTCTTCCGAGTCCTGATAGGCGGTGGAGCGCACGAAGGCGATCGAGCGCGTGGTGCGGTAGCAGACCGAATGCGCCTTGATGTCGAGGCCCGGCGTCGCCGGCTTCTGGTAGTCGATGCGCAGGTCCAGCGTCGCGATCGCGCGCGTGCCGTCGAGCGCAAGCTGCACCGCCATGCCGCAACTCTCGTCCAGCATCGCGGTGACGACGCCGCCATGCAGCACCCCGGTCTCGGTGTCGCCGACGAAGACGGGCCGGTAGGGCAGGCTCGACCAGGCTTCGGCTGGCGCGAAGCGGTCGAGCTGGAGCCCGCTGATATGGCCGTAGTCGGAGCGGCGGCCCTTGATCGCCTCGGCGAGTTCCTCGAACGGGAGCGTGGTCGGTGTGGTGCTCATGGGGACGTTCTAGACCAGTGTCGGCCGCCGCGCAAAAGCCCCGGATGGATTCCCGCACCGGAGGCGGTTTGGCCTCGACAGAGCGGGCCGAAGCGCCGATGGTGGGCGCTTCGTACGCCAACGAACTGCAAGGAGCGCCCATGGCCGACCCCGAAACGCCCGCCGCCAATCAGGGGCCCGTCATCATTTCGAGCTCCAGCGCGGAGCGGGCGCCGATCGTCTATTTCGACGGCGCGTCCTGCTTCGGCCATCACAACGGCGCGATCCAGATCGAGCTCGCCGCGAACCTGTTGATGCCGGTCGGCGCCGCCGTCAGGGTCGACGTGGTCCAGACCGCGCACTTGCGTTGCAGTGTCGCCGCGGCGCTGGCGCTGCGCGAAGCGCTCGACAAGGCGCTGGCGATGTACCAGCAGGGCCAGAAGCAGCCGATGGCGGAGGAGATTCCGGCGGTGAAGAACTGAGGCAGGAGCGCGATCGCATGTTGCTGCGATCGCAGCCCGTCAGCTCACATGCACCTTCGGCTTCTTGCCGCCGTTCCACTTGCCGTCCAGCGCGCGCTCGATCTGAGCGGCGAGTTGCAGCAACAGGCCGTCATTGGCCTGCTTGGCGATGGCCTGGATGCCGAGCGGCAGGCCGTGGTCCTGGGCAGCCATCGGCATCGAGATCGCCGGTATGCCGCAGAGATTGGCAAGCGGCGTGAAGGCGAAGAAGCGCCAGAGATTCTCGAACCAGTCGCGCACATCAGGGTTGTCGGAGATGGTGAGATATTCCCTGGTGCCGACCTTCGGCGTCGGCAGCGCGGTGATCGGCGTCAGGATCACGTCCCACTGCTCGAAAAAGGCGCCGAAGCCGCGCGAGGTGGTGTTGAACACGCCTTGCATCTTCGCCCGCTCGGCGAAGGTCGTGTGGCGGCCGGCTTCCCAGATCCGGATGTTCATTGGCTCGATCAAATCCTCCGGCGGGCTCGTGAGCCCGCGCGCCGCAAGCATGTTGGAGATCACCACCGCAAAGTTCGAGATGTAGCAGGTGGTCTGCGCGTCGAATGCGGCGGGCAGATCGATCGCCGGCAGGGCATAATCGACGTGATGGCCGAGGCCTTCGAGGAAGCGGCCGGCCTTCTCCAGCTCGGCGGCGATCTCGGGCGTCGCGGTATAGTCGCCCCAGCTGTGCGACAGCGCGATGCGCAGCTTGCCCGGATCGCGCTTGATCATCTCGGAATAAGGCTGCGCCGTGGTCCAGAACGGCATGAACTCGCCGGGCGCAGGTCCCCTCGCATGATCGACGAAGGCGGCGGTGTCGCGCACGCTGCGCGACTGGCAGCCCTGGATCGAGACGAGGCCGGTCAGGTCCGACATGTGCGGCGCCAGCGAGAATACGCCGCGCGAGACTTTCAATCCGATATTGCCGTTGACCCCGGCGGGAATGCGGATCGAGCCGCCGCCGTCGGTCGCATGTGCGATCGGCACCACGCCGGCGGCAACCATGGCGGCGCTGCCCGCGGACGAGCCGCAGGTGGTGTAGTCGGTATTCCAGGGATTGCGCGTGACGTAGACGGCGGGATTGTCGGCGGAAGAGCAGACGCCGAATTCCGGCGTCGTGGTGCGTCCGATCAGGTTGAGGCCGGCCTGGCGGAATTTACCGGTGAGGAACGTATCGGCAGCGGCGCGATTGCCGCGCATCAGCAGCGAGCCCATTTCCTGCAGCCGGCCCTTCATGGTCGGCCCCAGATCCTTCATCAGGAAGGGCAGGCCGGCGAAGGGGCCCGCGAGATTGGCGCCGTCCTTGGCAGGATCGGCGATCACGTCCTCGAACAGCTCGACCACGCCCGAGAGCGCCGGATTGACCTTGGCGACGCCCGCGGCGGCCTGG
Organism: Bradyrhizobium dasycarpum; assembly: GCF_042019905.1. NCBI lineage: Bacteria > Pseudomonadati > Pseudomonadota > Alphaproteobacteria > Hyphomicrobiales > Nitrobacteraceae > Bradyrhizobium > Bradyrhizobium dasycarpum. The sequence goes on along the minus strand of NZ_CP169574.1, from coordinate 3,594,894 downwards.
CGCGCCAGATCCTTCGCCGTCAGCTCGCCTTTGCGGACGCGGCCCGCCAGCGCGACGCCATCGTGCTGCGCCCATTCATTCCAGCTCATCGGCAACGTCATGAAATCAAATCCCTTCAAGGTGCGGCGCCAGCTTTTTCGCAAGGAAGGGCCTTAATCAACTGAGCCGGCGCGAGGGGCAGGGTTGCGCGGGGCGGAGGGGTCGCGGGGGCCCGCCGTCTCAATCCGGCAGCGCTGTGACAATTGCAACCTCACATTCGCTGCCATCGCCCGCCGGGTTGCGACGAATGACGGCGGAAGTCGGAGAACCAAGTGTTGCCTCATACTCCGTCATTGCGAGGAGCCCTTGCGACGAAGCAATCCAGAATCTCTCCGTGGAAAGACTCTGGATTGCTTCGCTTCGCTCGCAATGACGTCGAGGAGAGAGCAGGCGCACGCTCCGACCGTACCCCGGACGCAGCGCAGCGTCGCTTCGGCGTGCGCTGCAGAGCTGGGGCCCATCTCGCTACAGCTGTGCCGCCTCCTGGGTCCTGGCTCTGCTGCAAAGCTATCCGCGTTGCAGCGCAGTCCGGGACGCGCGAAGCAGCAGCACGCGCCTCCCCACGAATGTGGCGAGATCGCATCGGTTCGAGAAAAAATCCCCTGTCGACGGTCGTCCGCCGTACCTTGATGAATCGGCCCCGGTTGGTCCATAAGCGGCGTCCCGTGGCCGGTGGTTCGCCGCCGCACGGCGTGTTTGGATAGAGGGAATCTCGCGTGGCAAATATCAACCAGAAAATTGCGCAGGAGCTTGGGGTCCGCAGCGAGCAGGTCGAGGCGGCGGTGACGCTGCTCGACGGCGGCGCCACGGTTCCCTTCATCGCGCGCTACCGCAAGGAAGCGACCGGTGCCCTCGACGACGCGCAATTGCGCACCCTGGAGGAGCGCCTGGGTTACCTGCGCGAGCTCGAGGACCGCCGCAAGGCCATCCTCGAATCGGTCCGCGAGCAGGGCAAGCTCGATGCCGCGCTCGAAGCCTCGATCATGGCTGCCGACAGCAAGGCGCGCCTCGAAGACATCTATCTGCCGTTCAAGCCGAAGCGCCGCACCAAGGCCGAGATCGCCAAGGAAGCCGGCCTCGAGCCGCTCGCCAACCAGCTGATGGCGGAGCCGACGAGCGATCCGAAGGTCGTGGCCGAAGCCTTCGTCAACGCCGAGAAGGGCGTCGCCGACGCTGCCGCTGCGCTCGACGGTGCCCGCGCCATTTTGGTCGAGCGGTTCGACGAGGACGCCGACCTGATCGGCGCACTGCGCGAAGACATGTGGACCAATGCGCGCATGGCCTCCAAGGTGCGCGACGGCAAGAAGACCGAGGGCGAAAAATTCGCCGACTATTTCGACTTCTCGGAGCCGCTGACCAAGCTGCCCTCGCATCGCATCCTCGCGATGTTCCGCGGCGAGAAGGAAGAGATTCTCGATCTCCAGATCCAGGCCGAGGAACCGCCGCCGGCCGGCGTGCCGGGCGCCTACGAACTGAAGATCATGAAGCGGTTCGGCATCGCCGACCTCAAGCGTCCCGGCGACCGCTGGCTGATCGACACCGTGCGCTGGGCCTGGCGCACCAAGATCCAGGTGCATCTGAACATCGACCTTCGCATGCGGCTGTGGAACGCGGCCGAGACCGAGGCGGTGCGCGTCTTCGCGTCCAACCTGCGCGACCTGCTGCTGGCCGCGCCCGCCGGCACCCGCGTCACCATGGGGCTCGATCCCGGCTACCGCACCGGCGTCAAGGTCGCGGTTGTCGATGCCACCGGCAAGGTGGTCGATACTGGCGTGATCTATCCGCACGAGCCGCAGCGGCAGTGGAACGAGTCGCTGGCGACGCTCGGCCGACTCGCGATGAAGCACAAGGTCGAGCTGATCGCGATCGGCAACGGCACCGCCTCGCGCGAGACCGACAAGCTCGCGACCGAGCTGGTCAAGGGTCTCGCCGAGCTGAAGATGTCCAAGATCGTGGTGTCCGAAGCCGGCGCGTCGGTCTATTCGGCCTCGGCGTTCGCTTCGGAAGAATTGCCTGGGCTCGACGTCACGCTGCGCGGTGCGGTCTCGATCGCACGGCGTCTGCAGGATCCGCTCGCCGAGCTGGTCAAGATCGAGCCTAAGGCGATCGGCGTCGGCCAATATCAGCACGACCTCGGCCAGGCCAAGCTCGCCAAGTCGCTCGATGCCGTGGTCGAGGATTGCGTGAACGCCGTCGGCGTCGACGTCAACACCGCGTCCGCCCCGCTGCTCGCCCGCGTGTCGGGCGTCGGCTCGGGCCTTGCGCAGAGCATCGTGGCGCACCGCGACGCCAACGGACCGTTCAAGTCGCGCAAGGCGCTGAAGGACGTGCCGCGGCTCGGGCCCAAGGCGTTCGAGCAGTGCGCGGGCTTCCTGCGTATCCTCGGCGGCGAGGACCCGCTCGATGCCTCCGGCGTGCATCCGGAGGCCTATCCGGTGGTGCGCCGCATCCTCGCGGCCACCAAGAGCGACATCAAGGCGCTGATCGGCTCCAGCGAGATCGTGCGCACCTTGAAGCCGAAGGACTTCGTCGACGAGACCTTCGGCCTGCCGACCGTCACCGATATCTTGAAGGAATTGGAAAAGCCCGGCCGCGACCCGCGCCCGGCGTTCAAGGCCGCGGTGTTCAAGGAGGGCGTCGAGGAAATCAAGCACCTCAAGAAGGGCATGATCCTCGAGGGCACCGTGACCAACGTCGCCGCGTTCGGCGCCTTCGTCGACATCGGCGTGCACCAGGACGGCCTCGTGCACATCTCGGCGATGTCGAAGACCTACATCAAGGATCCGCGCGAGGTGGTGAAGCCCGGCGACATCGTCAAGGTCAAGGTGCTGGACTTCGAGGTCGCGCGCAAGCGCATCTCCCTGACGCTGCGCCTCGACGACGAGGTCGGGGCCAAGAAGGATGCCCCCGGCATGCAGCGCGACACCGGCGCACGCAACCCTTCGCGCATGACTTCGTCGGCCCCGCGCAAGCAGGAGTCCTCTTCCGGCGGCGGCGCCCTCGCCGAAGCGCTGCGCCGCGCGGCCGAGAAGAACGGCGGCAAGCGGGTGTAGCAGCCGAGCGCCTGGCATAGGCCAGGCTCCATCCACGTCGTCATTGCAGGTCAGCGACAACGTCGCCCGCCTGGCAATGGACTTGGCCTCAGCCTCGTCGCGGCCGTCGCGCGCCTCCACGGTGCGGAGATCGCGCTGCGCGACAACGCGCCGGGACTTATGGTGCAACTGCGATGCCCGTCGCGCACAGGTTAGAGGTGCGCTGATGCCGATCAGCGTCTGCATATCGCGGATCATTGAGCCATCTCAATACGGGCCGAGGCGGATCGGCCTAGCCTTCGACCGCAATCTTGCTGCTTCAGCTTGCGGGAGGGCCGATGCGCATCGAAATTCCAACCGGCTGGCGAATGTATGGGGCGGCGGTCATCGCCGCGATGCTGCTGTTCGCGTCACCGGTGCGCGCCGGGTGCAGCCTCGAGGACCTCGGCAAGTCTTTCTACGGCACGCTCAAGGCAACATATGATTGCGAGTCGCTCTGTTCCGACAGCGAGACCAACTGCGACCTCGCGATCGCGCTGGATCTGGCCCTCGCCGGCGTGGCGATCCAGGGCTCGGACACGGGCAAGGGCCAAGACCTGGTCGATCAGTTTTGCGCACAGGCGACGGGCTCCGGCGACGTGATCGCCGACAAGCTGCAGGCGATATTCGGCAGCTCCATTCCGGCCGACATCTACAAGAAGCTGAAGGAGAACAGCTCGGCCCAAAAGATCGCGAAATGCTCCTGCGAAACCGAGCAGAGCACGAATTCCATTGGTTTCGACCTCGGCGAATGCGCTCAGGATTTGCTGTGCGGCGGGTTGGGGATTGGGTGCAACTGCACGCGGCCTCCGCCGCAGAAGGCTTATTGCGGGTCGGTTGACGTCAAGCATTGCCAACCCATGGGTCACTTCGACCAGATGAAGGATCCGGCCTGCATTCCGTACAGCTCCATCTCCAATTGCAATCCGAACTGGCAGAAGTGCGGATACGGCGACAACAGCCCGACGGTCGCGAAAGCGGAGACGCAGGACGGAACGCTGGCCATCTGGCTGCCGCCGACGCAGGAGAACACCGGCTGCGATCCCGTGCAATCCTGCTTCTGCCCCAAGCCGATGGTTCCGGCTTGGCACGAGGTGGCCAACCCAGGGACCGATGTGCATCGCTGGCTGTTCGCCTGCGACTGCCCGTATGAAGCCGATAATCCGGATCACCAGACGCACCCCGGCCCGATCCTGCCGAACGGGCTGTCACAGTGCCTCTGCGACAACACGAATCAGCCGGCAAATTTCGGCTTCGCGCCGTTCGGCATGTGCCCGCCGCCGGCATGTCCCACGGGACAGATACGCATCGGCAAGAGCGGCGAATGCGTGACGCCGTGCGCGGATCCGACCCAGGGCATGGCGTTCGACGGCAGCTGCTGCAACCCGGCGCAGATGACGACCTGCGGCCAATGCTGCCCGCCAGGGACGATGCCCGATTCGAACAGCGGCACCTGCGTGCCGAAGCCAATCGTGAAGTGAGGGGCTGCGATCATGAAGCCTCGCCGACACAAGTCGTTCGTCGTCTCAGCGATGCGCTGCATCGCCATCGCATCGAGCCTGGTTCTAGCGCTGGGCAGTGCGGCCTCGGCTCAGGCGCCGCGCGGCATCTATGCGCCCGGCCAGGCTGCGGTCACCGGCTTCTCCGGTGGGCTCCGGCCCTTCGAGATCGAGCCCGGTCAGGACGCCGATGCGCGCTCCTTCATCAATCCCGACGGACCGTCGCTGCGCGTCGTCGATCTCAGCCGCATGGGCGGTCCACCGGAGGCGCAGCTCGTCGGCGCGCCGAAGCCCTTCACGGTGAGCGCGAAATGGATCGGGCAGGTGTTCGGCGTCGCCCTGGACGACCAATCGCCCGCCAACATCTATGTCGCGGCGACTTCGGCCTACGGGCTGTCGATCGTTGCGCCCGGAAGCGATGGCAAGCCGCAGCACATCAGGTTCGGGACAAACGGTGCGGCTTTCATGCCGGCGCAGTGGGGACCCGGAGGCGGGCCCGGGTCGATCTGGAAGATCAACGGCCTTACCGGCGAAGTGAAGCTGTTTGCGAATGTCGTCACCGCCGGAAGGGCGAACTCGGGCGCAGCGCTCGGCGGACTGGCCTACGATCCCGCTACGAAGTCGCTGTTCGTCGCCGACCGCGAGACGGGTCTCATCCATCGCTTCGGCATGAATGGCGCTGATCTCGGCGTCTACGATCACGGCACAACCGGCACCGCCGCCGTCGGGATTGCGCCCTTGCCGGCAGCTGCCGGGTCCGGCATCGATCTCACCAGCCCGCAATTCGACAGTGCGCGGCCCGAGACCTGGGGCTACGCCGCGCCGGGACGTCGCGTGTTCGGCCTCGCCGTGCGCGATCATCGGCTCTATTACGCGGTCGCCGAGGGATTGCGGGTCTGGTCGGTCGGGCTCAACGCCGATGGCTCGTTCGGCCCGGATATCAGGATCGAGGTGGCCGCGCCGCCCGCGGCCGGCGCCACCGAGATATCGCGCATCACGTTCGACGACGCAGGACGGATGTATCTCGCCGAGCGGCCGGCGCCGACCGGCGCCCAGGATTTCGAAGCGCTGTCGGTGCCGTCGATCGGCCGCGTGCTGCGCTATACGGTGATCGGCGTCACGGAGGCAAAGCAGCCGATCTGGCAGGCCGTGCCGGACGAATATGCGGTGGGCTTTCCCGAGACCTTCCGCAACGACAATGGCGGCGTCGCCATCGGTTACAGCTACGACGGGCACGGCAACATCAATCCGCGCTCCTGCGGCGGCTTCGTCTGGACCACCGGGGAGCAGTTGCGACACGCCACCGATCCCAAGCTCGTCACACAGCTCGGTCAGAGCGATATGCTTGCAATCGACGGGCTGCAGGGCAATCCGGCCTGGCGCATCCGCCGTGACGACGCGCCGCCGCGGCTCAGCTATTTCATCGACTATGCCGACGCGCCGCCGGATCTGTCCGCACGGGGACATCTGGGAGACATCGTCATCCTGCGCACCTGCGCCGAACAGCCGGCGCAACTTCTGCCGGGCATGCCCCCTGTCGGCGTGCCGCTGCCGCCGCCGAGTTTCCGGGCCTGTCAGACCCATGTGCGGCCCCGGGGCAAGCCCGTATGCCCGATCAATCAAGTGTGGAGCAAGGGCGCCTGTGCCTCGGACTGCGCAAAGTCCGAGACTCTGGTCAACGGCAAGTGCTGCTCAGCGGTCGATCTTCGGCCCGGCGGCGCTTGCGGCAATCCCTCGACCGACATCGGCAAGCCGATGTGCGGAACGACGCAAACGGCGATCGGTCCCAACCACGAGTGCTGCGAGAACGATCACATCTATACCGGCTCGGGCGGGGCGCAGCTTTGCTGCGCGGGTGCTCTGGTCAACGGCAAGTGTCAGCAATTCATTCCCAAGATTCCGGGCGGCTTATGCCTGGACTGCTGTTCGCCGGGTTACGTGAAGATCGCGGGCAAATGTTGCCTGAAGAGCCAGGCGACCTCGAAGGGTGTGTGCTGTCCGGTCGGCCAGACTCCGAGCGCCGACGGAACGCAATGCCAACCGACGTTCAAGATTCCGAAGATCTCGCTTTGTTGTGCCGCCGGCTACGTGCCAACCGCGGCGGGAAAGTGCTGCGCGGCCGGAAACCTGACGTCGAGCGGCGAGTGCTGTCCCGCCCCGGTCAATCCGAACGATCGCTCGCAATGTGTCGCACAGAGCGGCAAGAAGGCCTCCCCGCAGCAACCCTGCGCGGCGGGCGAAACGCGCGACGACAAGGGCACCTGCGTGGCGCGCACGCCGAAGCCTGTGCCGGTCACACCTTCGCGCGTTCCCGTGCCGCGTCCCCCGAAGCCGAAGGCTCCTGAAGCGCGTGAGCCTTCGACGATTCGTCCGATCAGCTGTCCGCCCGGAACCGTCCGCGGGCCGTTCGGCAAGCGCTGCTTGCCGGTCGGACCTCGCCGGGTTGCGCCGCTTCAGCCCGGCCGTGTTGTGCCGCCTGTGCGGCAACGGGAGCGCTAGGATGTTCTTGAGAGTAAGTGGAGGAATTCGGCAATGCCTACAATGATCGACAGACCAAGGCTTGCGTCAGGCCGGCTCCACGGAGCCGCGCTGGGCATATTCGTCGCTGCCGCAATTGCGGTGCCGAGCACGGCGCACGCGGAGATGCAACGCAAGGACGTCGACGAGGCCATCCAGCAATATCTCGCCGCGCACCCGGAAGCCCTCGGCCCGGCAATCGAAAAATACCTGGCCGATCACCCCGAGGCGGTCCGCACTGCGCTGATGGCCCTCATTGCCAAGCGCAACGCCGCCGCGCAGACCGCACCGACGGCTGCGGCAAGCAACATCAGGCAGGTGATCAGTGACAACGCCAAGGCGCTGTACACTGCGCCGCTGCAGACGACCCTCGGCGCCGCCGAAGGCGCCCGCACGGTGGTCGAGTTCTACGACTTCAACTGCGGCTATTGTCGCAAGGCCCTGGGCGACACGCTGGCGCTGATCGCCGAGGAACCGAACCTGCGCATCGTGCTCAAGGAGCTCCCGATCCTGGGCCCCGACTCCGTCGAAGCCGCCAAGGTCGCGATCGCGCTGCAGATGCATCATCCCAGCGCCGCCGAATCGCTCGAATTTCATCGCCGCCTGATGGCGACGCAGGGTCGGATCGATCGTGCCGCGGCGCTCGCGGTCGCGGCCGATCTCGGCTTCAACGCCGGGGAGATCGAGAAGAATGCGGCGAGCGCCGAGGTGAGCGAGGCCCTGCAACAGAACATGCGCCTCGCTTCGGCGCTCGGCATCAACGGCACGCCCGGCTATGTCGTCGGTGACAGCGTGATCCCCGGCGCGGTCGGCGCCGCAGCCCTGAAAGCGCGCCTTCAGGCCGCGAAGGCGCCCTGATCCCATCAGCGCGCGCTGACTCTACAGCTCGATCACGCCGCGGCGGGCGGCATGCGCCACCGCGTCGGTGCGGCCGGTGGCGTCGAGCTTGTCGAGCAGCGAGCCGACATGGAATTTGACGGTGTGCACGGAGATGCCGAGCCGGCGCGCGATCATCTTGTTGGAGGCACCCTCGGCCATCAGCGCCAGCACGTCGAGCTCGCGCTGCGTCAGTGCGATGTCATCAGGCATGATGCGCGGATCACGCGCGACGATCGTCGCCGCGGCAGATTCGCCGGGCGCGGCAAGGCGTAGCCCTGTGACGTTACCGAGCAGCTTCGCCAGGCGGTCGGCGAGCGCGGGATCGTCGATCTCCAGGGACAGCACGATCTCCGGGGAGCTGTCCTCACTCACGTCTCCGGCCTCTCGCCGACCGTGACCTTGAAGTCGGCCGGCTCGCCGCCGCGGCGCGCCGCGAGATCGATCACCGCGCCGACGCTCGAAGGTCCAAGCGTCCGCGACAGCGCGCGCACGCCGGACAGCTTCTGGCCGTTGACCGCGACGATCACGTCGCCCTGGCGGATGCCGGCCGCGGCCGACGGTCCGGCCTTGTCGACATGCATCACCATCGCGCCGACGCCATCGTCGTGCCGCACCGGCTGCAGCCCGAGGCCGAGATAGCCGCGCGCGATGCGGCCGCGCGCCTCCAGCTGCGCCGCGACCCGCTCGATCGTCGCGGCCGGGATCACCAGCACGCGCCGCGGGCCGAGCACCGCCATGCCGAAGGCTTGTCCCGAGGCATCAAGCGCAAGGCCGCCCTGCTGGCTGTCGCGCAAGCGGACATCGAGCTCGATCCGCGCATCGATCTCGCCGCCGCGCAGGGAGCGCCAGCTCTTGCCAGAGGCCGACACCATCCCGAGCGCCGCGCTCGGTGTGTCGCGGTTGGTGGCGACCACGACCGCCAATGCGCCCAGCGGCGGGACAATTGCGGCGAGCTTGGCCGGGGTCGACGCGATGTCGGCGCGCAGCAGCGCGATATCGGTGGTGTGGTCGCGGCCGGCGATCGTGGCTGGGCTCGTGCGGCCGTCCGGCAGGCCGATCTCGACCTCGCCCTCGTCGGCCAGCGACTCGTCCGCGGTGACGATCAGGCCGCTCTTCCAGACGAAGCCGGTCGAGCGAAAGCGATGCGAGCGCACGGAGACGATCGAGGGTGCGGTGCGCGCCACCACGTCCGCGAGGGCGGATGACAGTGACGACAGGGGGCTAGGATCGGTCATGGCGTGCTCCTGTGGTTACCCTCAATCTGGGATGTCGCGGGGAATTGCGAAACTGGCCGGGTGGCCAGGACAGGGACGGCCTCGTTAAGACAATGGCCGACGAACATGTGATTGGGAGCGCCTCACGGGAGCGTGTAGCAATCCCGGGATTGCGCCCCGTGGCCTCAAGAATTGCGAGCCGTCATGACCGTCGACCTCACCCGCCGCACCCTGCTGCAACTCGCCGGCGCCACCTCGCTTGCGGCGGCCGCCGCGGCGGCGGCGCGCGCCGAGGGCACGCCGCAGGGCGGGGGCCCGACCTATGCCAGCCGCACGCCGATGCGGGTCGGCATGGTGACGCTGCGGGTGAAGCACCTCGACACGATCGCGGATTATTATCGCGACGTGATCGGCCTCACCGTGATGGAGCGGTCGGCGACTGCGGCAAAGCTTGGCACGGGTGGCGTCACGCTGGTGGTGCTGGAGGGGCGCCCCGATGCAGCGATCGAGCCGCGCAACGCCGCCGGCCTCTATCACACCGCCTTCCTGATGCCGACCCGCAAGGACCTGGCGCGCTGGCTGGTCCACGCGGCTTCGCACCGCGTGAAGCTGTCGGGCTTTGCCGATCACCTCGTCAGCGAATCCGTCTATCTCGACGATCCCGAAGGCAACGGCATCGAGGTCTATGCCGATCGCGATCCCTCGCAATGGCAGTGGAGTGAGGGCAGCGTGAAGATGGCGACCGACGAGCTCGACATTCCTGACCTGCTGTCGCTGACCAATCCGCGTGTGCCCGACTATGCCGGGGCGCCCGAGGGCCTGCGCATCGGTCACATGCATCTGCGGGTCGGCGATCTCGCGCAGGCCGGCAATTTCTATCATGGTGCGATCGGTCTCGATCCCACCCGCAGCCGCAGCGGCGCAGCGTTCCTGTCGTCCGGCCGCTATCATCATCACCTCGGCATCAACGTCTGGCAGAGCCAGGGCGCGGGCCAGCGCGACGATCAGACGACCGGCCTTGTCTGGTTCTCGCTCGTCACGGAAAAGCCTGACATTGTCGCCGCCCAGGAGCTGCGCCTGCGCAAGGCCGGCGCGAAGGTCACGGCGCTTGCGGACGGCCTGGAGGCGGTCGATCCCTGGGGCACGCGCATACGCTTGCTCAAGGTTTGATAGCTGTTCAACCTGCCGCGCGTTGGACGCCAGCGTATTCGTCCGACCAGACGCAACGTCCGCCTCCCGCACGCTTTGCCGTATAGAGCGCGCGGTCGACTCGTTCCAGCAATTGCGAGGCCGAGCCCGTGGTGACATCGGTACTGACGAGAATGCCGGCGCTTGCGCCGATGCAGACCGGAATGTCCATCAGCAGGAACGGCATCGACAGCTTGCCAATGGCCTGCCGCGCCAGCGCGAGCGCCTCCTCACGACCGGCTTCGCCGGGCTTGACAGGTCGGAGCATCATGAATTCGTCGCCGCCAAAGCGTGCCGCGATGCCGGTGTTGCCGACGCAGGACGCCAGCCGCTCAGCCACTTGGCGCAGCAGATCGTCGCCGGCCTGATGGCCGTGACGGTCATTGACGGGCTTGAAGCCGTCGAGATCGAGGGCGACGATCGCGAAATCGCCGCGCGTCTCGGCCAGGGCCTGGAAGAACGCGGCGCGGTTCGGCAATCCCGTGAGAAAGTCGTGCGTGGCCTGCCGCGCCAGCCGATGCTTGGCCTCGACGCGTTCGACGAACGCGGCAGACAGATGCTTCGATGCCTCGCGCAGGGTCAGCCAGAAGAACACCAGCATGATCGCGCCGATCTTGTAGGCGAATTCGGGTCGGAGCAGACCGCCGACGATCGTCGGCAGCAGGAGGATGGCGGCCGTGTTCAGGATGATCCAAGGGCGGATCGCGGCGCGCGAGACCATGCCGACGCAGAACGACATCGAGAGGCCGAACGCGATCCACGCGCCTGGGTCGTCGTCGAGTTCGAGCGCACGATAGGAGAGCAGGCCTAGCGCAAGGCCGAACGCCGACGCGCCGGCGCCGTAGAGCCGCTCCCAGCGAACCACGTCTGCGTCCGACAATTGCGTGGCGCGAGATTTGTAGCGAAGCAGGGAATAGACGCGGGCGGCCGCGGTGACGAAGATTAATCCCGAAATGACGGCATAGCCTATGTCACCGCTCATGGCCGTCAGCGCCACAGCGCCCGTTACGGATGTCACGCCGATGGCGGACACTTGCGGCAATGACGTGTACAGGAGATCGACGAGCTCGCGCCGGATACGCGGATCGGGATGCAGATACCTGGACAACATTGTCAGCGGCATGGCCGGCACCATCGCTCCATCTTCCTAACAAGGGTTGGATGCGAGGCGCGGCACGACGGCTCGATATGCAACGTCCTTAAGAAGTGGTCAATGGAATGCTTGCTGGCGGATTTTCCGCGTGTTAGCAGCGGCCAATGGCGCCGTGCGCGCCTCGATGCGTGGGAATTTGCCTGCCATGTCCGATTTTCGCGGTGTCTTCCCCTACCTCGTTTCGCCTCTCGATGCCGATGGCACGGTGCGCACCGAAGTCCTCGGCAGGCTCTGCGACGACCTGATCGGCGCCGGCGTGCATGGGTTGACGCCGCTCGGCTCGACCGGCGAATTCGCCTATCTCAATGCCGCACAACGCGTCTCCGTGGTGCAGACCACGATCGAGGCCGCCAAGGGCCGCGTGCCGGTGATCGCCGGCGTCGCCTCGACCTCCACCGTGGATGCGGTGGCCCAGGCGAAGGCCTACCAGAAGTGTGGGGCCGACGGCATCCTGGCGATCCTGGAAGCGTATTTCCCGCTCACTGACGCCCAGGTCGAATCCTATTTCCGCGCCATTGCGGATGCCGTCGACATTCCCGTCGTCATCTACACCAACCCGCAATTCCAGCGCTCCGATCTCACCCTCGACACCATCGCGCGCCTCGCCGCGCATCCGCGCATCGGCTACATCAAGGATGCCTCGACCAACACCGGCCGGCTGCTCTCGATCATGAACCGCTGCGGGGATGCCTTGCGGGTGTTCTCGGCCTCCGCCCATATCCCGGCCGCGGTGATGCTGATCGGCGGCCTCGGCTGGATGGCGGGCCCGGCCTGCATCATTCCGCGCCAGAGCGTTGCGCTCTACGAGCTCTGCAAGGCCGGTCGCTGGAACGAGGCGATGGTCCTCCAGCGCAGGCTGTGGCGCATCAACGAAGCCTTCGCGCGCTTTAACCTTGCCGCCTGCATCAAGGCCGGGCTTGCGATCCAGGGCTACGACGTCGGCGATCCCGTCCCGCCGCAGGCACCGCTGACCGCCGAGGCCCGCAAGGTCGTGGAGACGGCTTTGCGCGAGCTGACATAGCGTTTGCCACGCGGCAATTTGCCCCGGCGCCCTGTCGGGAGCAAAATGGCTCTTACCTGACGGAGAAACTTCCCTGCGCTTGCGGCGTTGCCGCGTGAGCGACCTCTGTCGCCCACGCATCTGCGTCTCAGAGCCCGCATCCAGCACAAGACACGGTGATCACCCATGAACCGTCGCTATGCGATTGCCGCGGCAGCCTTCGCCGCCCTGCTGCTCGCCGTCACGGCCGCGAAGATCCTGCATGTCCCGATCTCCTATGTCCCGTGGGGGGCGCCCTCCGCGCGCGCCATCGAGCAGCGCGGGCCCCTGTCGGACGGCGAAAAGGCGACCATCGACATCTTCGAGCGCGTGTCACCCTCGGTCGTTCAGGTCGCTGTGAAATCGGCCGTCAACCCTCTCATGGGCGACGAAGGCCAGGGCGGCGGCGCGTCCGGCACGGGCTTCGTCTGGGACCGCGAGGGTCATCTCGTGACGAACAATCACGTCGTCGCCAATGGCAGCGAGATCGCCGTGCGCTTTGCGTCGGGAGAGGTCGCGCAGGTGGACCTCGTCGGCAGGGCTCCCAACTACGATCTCGCGGTGCTGCGGATCCGCAGCGTGCGCGAGCTGCCGGCGCCAATAGGACTCGGCAGCTCGAGCGACCTGAAGGTCGGCCAAGCCGCCTTTGCGATCGGCAATCCGTTCGGGCTGGATCAATCGATGACCAGTGGCATCATCAGCGCGCTCAAGCGCAGGCTTCCGACCCATGGCGGCCGGGAGATCGCCAATGTCATCCAGACCGATGCCGCGATCAATCCGGGCAATTCAGGCGGACCCTTGCTGGATTCCGCCGGCCGTCTGATCGGCGTCACGACCGCGATCATCTCGCCGTCCGGCTCGAACGCCGGCATCGGCTTCGCGGTGCCGGTCGATGTCGTGAACCGGATCGTCCCCGAGCTCATCCGCAGCGGCCGGGTGCCGACGCCCGGCATCGGCATCGTGGCGGCCGGCGAGGATGTTTCCACCCGGCTCGGCGTCGAAGGGGTGATCGTGGTGCGGATCGCCCCCGGCAGCCCGGCAGAGCGGGCGGGGATTCGCGGTGTCAATTTTTCGACGGGAGCGGTCGGAGACATCATCATCGCGGCCGAAGGCAAGCCGGTGCGGCGCCTCTCCGACCTGACCGACGCGCTGGAGCAGGCCGGAGCCGGCAAGACCGTCCGGCTCACGGTCAAGCGCGGCTCCGAAAGCCGTGACGTGAATGTAGGCATCATCGATATCGACCGGTCCTAGCCGGCCGGTCCGCAGCAGCCGCATGGGGCACGGGCGCGCATTGCAGATGTGCCGGGGCTCGGTTGTCTGGCCCGCAAAATCCGTTAAAACCGCCGCGGTCGTTTTTGCGGATTTCGAGGACACAGCGGAATGAACATTCTTCCCGGCAATTTGCGTTTCGGAGCGGGGCAGCCCGTCAAGCGTTTGGAAGACCAGAGACTGCTCACCGGGAAGGGACAGTTCATCGACGACAAGCCGGCCGACGGCGCGCTGTGGCTGCACGTGCTGCGCTCGCCGCACGCCCACGCCAGGATCGTCTCGATCGACACGGCCGCCGCAGCCGGGATGCCCGGCGTCACCGCCATCTATACCGGCGCCGATCTCGTCAAGGACGACATCGGCGCGATCCCGACCCTGAACATCTTCAAGCGCCCCGACGGCAAGCCCATGACGGTGCCGCCGCGCCGGCTGCTGGCCCATGAGGTCGTGCGTTATGCCGGTGAGGCTGTGGCCGCGGTGGTGGCGTCCTCGCGGGTCGAGGCGCAGAGCGCGGCCGAAGCGATCGTGATCGAGTACGACGTGCTGCCCGCAGTGGTCGATCCGGTCGAGGCCGTCAAGCCCGGCGCGCCCGTGGTGTGGCCGGAGGCACCGGACAACATCGTCGGCGCGATGAGCTATGGCGATGCCGCCAAGGTGGACGAGGCCTTCGCCAAGGCCGCGCACATTGTCGAGCTCGATCTCGTCAGCCAGCGCCTGGTGCCTTCCGCGATGGAGCCGCGCTCGACCATCGCGGAGATCGACAAGAAGACCGGACGCCTGCTGCTGCACGTGCAGTCGCAGACGCCGGCCTCGACCCGCGACGTGCTGGCGGAAGCGGTGCTCAAGCGTCCCAAGGACAGCGTCCGCGTCCTGGTCGGCGACATCGGCGGCGGCTTCGGCCAGAAGACCAACCTCTATCCCGAAGACGGCCTCGTCGCCTATGCCGCGACCAAGCTGAACAAGAAGATCCGCTGGCGCGGTGACCGCACCGACGAGTTCGTCGGCGGCACCCATGGCCGCGATCTGACCTCGACGGCGTCTTTCGCGCTGGATGAGAAGGGCAAGGTGCTGGCCTATCGCGTCAAGTCGATCGGCTGCACCGGCGCCTATTCTTCCGGAGCGGCCAACATCATCCCGCTGGTGCTCGGCCCCTTCGTGCAGACCGGCGTCTACGATCTGCCGCTGGTGCATTTCGAGGTGAAGTCGGTGATGACCCACACCGCACCGGTTGGCGCCTATCGCGGCGCCGGCCGTCCCGAGGCGGTGTTCATCGTCGAGCGCCTGTTCGACGCCGCGGCGCGCAAAATCGGCATGGATCCGCGCGCGATCCGCAAGGCCAATTACATCAAGCCGGCGCAGCTGCCCTACACCAATGCGGCCGGCCAGGTCTATGATTCCGGCGCCTTCGCCCACATGCTCGACCGCGCGGTGAAGCTCGCCGACTGGGACGGCTTTGCCGCGCGCAAGAAGGCGGCCAAGAAGAAGGGCCTGCTCTACGGCCGCGGGCTCACTTCCTACATCGAATGGACCGGTGGCCGCGCGCATACCGAAAAGGTCACGCTGCAAGCGACCTCGCAAGGGCGGGTCGTGCTGCATTCCGGCACCATGGCGATGGGGCAGGGCTTGCAGACCACCTACACCCAGATGATCTCCGACACGCTCGGCATTCCCATGGACAAGATCGACGTCGTCCAGGGTGACACCGATCTCGCCACGGGTTTTGGCAGCGTCGGCTCGCGCTCGCTGTTCGTCGGCGGCACGGCGGTCGCGGTTTCCTCCAACGATCTGATCCAGAGGGCGCGCGAGAAGGCGGCCAACGTGCTGGAGACCTCGGTCGAGGACATCGAATATCAGGGCGGCATGCTCACCGTGGTCGGCACCGACCGCCGCATCAGCCTGTTCGATCTCGCCGAGAAGGAGAGCGGCGCCAAGCTCAGCGTCGATTCCGAGGGCGAGGTGGATGGTCCCAGCTGGCCGAACGGCACCCATATCTGCGAAGTCGAGATCGACCCCGAGACCGGCGTCTCCAAGGTCGTGCGCTACACCACCGTCGACGACGTCGGCGTCGCGGTGAACCCGATGCTGGTCACCGGGCAGATCCATGGCGGCGTCGCGCAAGGCATCGGCCAGGCGCTGTATGAGGGCGTGTCCTACGACGCCGACGGCCAGCTGCTGACCGCGAGCTATCAGGACTATTGCATCCCGCGCGCCGACGACGTGCCGCCGATCGTGGTGACGCTGGATGATTCGGCGCCCTGCCGCACCAATCCGCTCGGCGCCAAGGGCTGCGGCGAATCCGGCGCCATCGGCGGCCCGCCCTGCGTCACCAACGGCGTGATGGACGCACTCGCCGAGCTCGGCATCACCCAGCTCAACACGCCGCTGACGCCGCAGAAGATCTGGCAGGCGATCCGGGACGCGAAGGCGGCGGGATAAGTGCGGGTCATTGTTACGCAGTCTACTGCGCCAAACTCAACTCGTCGTCCCGGGGCGCGCAAAGCGCGAGCCCGGGACCCATAACCACAGAGAGTGGTGTTGTGCGAAGCTGGTAACTGAGTCCCCATAACCACATTTGCCTGTGGTTATGGGTCGCTGCCTTCGCGGGGACGACACTGAGGATGTGGCCCCTGTTCGTCCTCAAATCCCCAGCATCATCTTCGCGATGATGTCGCGCTGGATCTCCGAGGTGCCGCCGAAGATGGTGTAGGCGCGGCCGTTGAGATATTCCGGCACCATCGTCAGCATCTCCTCAGGGATCGCTGGCTCGTGGTTGAGCTTGTAGAGCGGGCGCATCGGCTCGACGTGAAGCGCGTCGTGGCCGATCACGTCGACGCCGAGGCGCGTGACGGCCTGGCGGATCTCGCTGTTGCGCAGCTTCAGGATCGAGGACACCGCTCCGGGATTTTGCCCGGTCTGCAGCGCCGAGAGCACGCGCAGCTCGGTCATCTCCAGCGCGTTGATGTCGACCTCGACCTCGGAGATGCGCGTTGCGATATCGGGGCTGTCGATGGCGCGTCCGGTCAGGTCCGACTCGGCAAGGTCCGCGATCGCCCTCAAGCCCTCGCGCAGCTTGGCCGATGCGATGCCGGAGCCGCGCTCGAACTCGAGCAGATATTTGCCGTAAGTCCAGCCCTTGCCTTCCTCGCCGACGCGGTTGGCCACGGGCACGCGGACGTCGTCGAAGAACACCTGATTGACCTCGTGGTCGCCGCCGATGGTGAGAATGGGACGGGTGGTGATGCCCGGCGTCTTCATGTCGATCAGAATGAAGCTGATGCCGTCCTGCTGCCGCGGCCCGTCGCCGGTGCGCACCAGCGCGAACATGCGGTTGGCATGGTGCGCGTGCGTGGTCCAGATCTTGGTGCCGTTGATGATGTAATCGTCGCCGTCGCGCACGGCGCGCGTCTTCAGGGAGGCGAGGTCGGAGCCTGAGCCCGGCTCGGAATAGCCCTGGCACCAATAATCCTCGCCGGAGAGAATCCGCGGCAGGTAGAAGTTCTTCTGCTCCGGCGAGCCGAAGCCGATGATGACCGGCCCGACCATCTTCACGCCCATCACGTTGACATTGGGCACGCCGGCCCGCGCGCATTCGGTCTCGAAGATCCAGCGTTGCGCCGGCGTCCAGGGCGGCCCGCCGTACTCGACCGGCCAGCCCGGCGCACCCCAGCCCTGCTCGTGGAGAGCGCGCTGCCAGGCCATGCCGATATCGGGATCGGAGAACACCGACGGCGTCAGCGCGGTCGCGCGCTTCATCTCCTCGGTGAGATTCCTGGCGATGAAGCTGCGCACCTCGTTCTGGAAGGCACGCTCCTCGACATTGAAACTGAGGTCCATGATGCTCTCCCGGTGTCAGGCCTTGCGGCCGAGTTCGGCGTGGCGGGCATAGTGATGCGCGCTGCCGCCGAACAGCGTGTCGAAGGCGACGAGGCGCTTGAAATAGGCGCCGACCTCCAGCTCCTCGGTGACCCCCATGCCGCCATGGAGCTGGATCGACTGCTCGCCGACGAAGCGGGCGCATCTGCCGATCTTCGCCTTCGCGCCCGACGCCGCCCGGGCGCGCTCGGTCGGCGCAGCATCCACCTTCAGCGCGGCGCGCAGCGCTATCGAGCGCGCCTCGTCGACCTGCATGGCCATGTCGGCGAGTCGGTGGCGGATGACCTGGTTGGCCGAGAGCGGCCGGCCGAATTGTTTTCGGATCTTGGTGTATTCGAGCGTGGTGTCGAGCAGCGTCTGCATGATGCCGACGGCTTCGGCACCGAGCGCGGCCATGGCGCGATCGACGGCCCATTCGATCGCCGGCAGCGCGTCATGGCCGTCGCCGAGCAGAGCGTCTTCGGGCAGATGCACGTCGGACAGCTCGATATTGCAGGCGCGCCCGCCGCCGAGGCGCGCGTAGTCGGAGATAGCAAGGCCCGGCGCCGTTGCCGGCATGGCGAACAGGCCGATCCGCCCCGAAGGGCCGTGATGGTCGTGCATGAGCGCGGAGACGATGATCTCGTCGGCGGCATGGCCGTCGAGCACCGCGATCTTGCTGCCGGACAGGCGCCAGCCCTGCGCCGTCTTGGTCGCCGATGTCGCGACCTTGGCGAGGTCGAACCGTGCCGCGCGCTCGGAATGCGCAAACGCAAGCTTCAGCGATCCGTCGGCGACCTTGGGCAGGCTCGATTGCTTCTGCTCATGGCTGCCGCATCTGGCGATCAGTGCGGCGCCCAGCACCACGGTCGCGACATAGGGCTCCGACACCAGCCCGCGGCCGAAGGCCTCCATCAGGATGCCGATCTCGACCGCGCCGCCACCGAGCCCGTCGAATTCCTCGGGCAACGGCAGCGCCAGCCAGCCGAGCTCGGCGAACTGCTTCCACACCGCGGGACTGAAGCCGAGCGGATCGTTCGCCATCCTGCGGCGGTGAGCGGCATCGTAGCTTCCGGCCACGAAGCGCTCCGCGCTGTCGCGCAGCAGCTTCTGCTCGTCGCTGAGATTGAGATCCATGTTGTCTACTCCGCCGCCGCCGGCGGCTTGCGCACGGAAGGATGCAGGCCGGAGGGATCGACGATCATGCCGAACTCCTGAAGATTGTGGGCGTGGCAGAGCTGATGCAAGGCAAAGGCCTGATCAATCGCGGCGGGCTGGCCCATCACGTCGACCGAGCGGTTGACGGCTTCCTTGGTCATCTTCAGCGCGAAGGACGGCTTGGCCGCGATCCGGCGCGCCAGCTCCAGCACGCGCGATGAGAGCTCCGCGCGCGGCACGACCTGGTTGACCATGCCGAGCTGGTGCGCCTCCTGCGCGCTCCAGCTGTCGGCGGTGAACAGGAATTCCTTGGCCTTGCGCGGGCCCAGCTCCCAGGGATGCACGAACCATTCGACACCGCAGACGCCCATGGTGACGACGGGGTCGCAGAACTGCGCATCGTCGCTGGCGACGATGAGATCGCAGGCCCAGGCCAGCATCAGCCCGCCGGCGATGCACTTGCCGTGCACCTCGGCGATCACGGGCTTGGCGAGGTTGCGCCAGCGCCGGGTGATCTGGAGATAGATTTCCTGCTCGCGCGCGAAGCGGCCATGGGCGTTCGGCTCGGCAAAACCGCCCCAATTTCCGATCGGCGGGAAATCGACGCCGGCCGCATTCTTGCCGCCGGGGCGCAGATCGTGGCCGGAGGAGAAGTGCGGGCCATTGCCGGCCAGAATGATCACCTTGACCGCATCGTCCTGCACCGCCGCGTCGAAGGCGGCGTTGAGGTCGTAGGTCATCTGCAGGTTCTGCGCGTTGCGCGCCTCGGGCCTGTTCATCACGACCCGGGTGATCGCCGGCTCGGGCCGCTCCACGAGGATGGTCTCGAACGAGGTCATCGCGTTCCCTCTGACGATTTTCGTCTTGTTGCGGAGAGTTGACTATGTCGGTCGGGGATAGGCAAGAGGCTTGCGTCAGCCGGCTGGGGCTGCCGTGCGCAACTGTTTGTCGCCGTCATTCCGGGGCGCGAACCGCACCCGGAATCTCGAGATTCCGGGTTCGATGCTACGCATCGCCCCGAATGACGTTGGGAGGCTGGCGTCTTGCGTGTCCCATCTGGTAGTTTGCGCCAGATTCCACCGGGAGAAATTTAATGCGCAAGATCCTGACCGTGCTGGCGGCGCTGGCCTCGCTGAGCCTCACCAATTGCGGTTACAACGCGATCCAGAGCGAGGACGAGCAGATCAAGGCCGCCTGGTCCGAGGTCGTGAACCAGTATCAGCGCCGTGCCGACCTCGTGCCCAATCTCGTCAACTCGGTGAAGGGCTTTGCGCAGCAGGAGAAGGACGTGCTGCTCGGCGTCACCAACGCACGCGCCAAGGTCGGCAGCATCCAGGCAACGCCCGAGGTACTGAACGATCCCGCCGCCTTCCAGAAGTTCCAGGCCGCCCAGGGCGAACTCTCCAGCGCGCTGTCGCGGCTTCTGGTCGTGACCGAAAACTATCCGCAGCTGAAGTCCGACGCCCTGTTCAAGGATTTGATGTCGCAGCTGGAGGGGACCGAGAACCGCATCACGGTAGCACGCAACCGCTACATCAAGTCGGTGCAGGATTACAACGTCACCATCCGCTCCTTCCCGAGCAACCTCACCGCGATGGTGTTCGGCTACAAGGAGAAGCCGAACTTCTCGGTCGAGAACGAGAAGGCAATCTCGACCGCGCCGAAGGTGGATTTTAACACCGCTCCCGCGCCGTCGAAATAGCGGCGCGTCCGACTCAGATGCGCGCCCAACCCACCGCTGTCATTCCCCGCGGAAGCGGGGAATCCAGTACGCCGCGGCTCCGCCGTATCCCGCTGGCGTCTCTGGAATACTGGATCGCCCGGTCCCGGCTTCGCCAAGGCTACGCCGAGGCTCACACCGGTGCTCGGCGCGCCGAAGCTTCAGCGAAGGCGGCAAGCCGGGCGACGACAGCGAGAGTGTGGTCGGCGATTGTGGTACTCGCGCTGCTGCTCACCTTCGCGCTCCCCGCCTCCGCCGACGTCGCCGTTCCCCAGCTCACCGGCCGCGTGGTCGATCAGACCGACACGCTCTCCAGCAGCGACATCGCCGCGCTGTCGAAAAAGCTGCAGGACTTCGAGAGCCGCAAGGGCAGCCAGATCGCCGTCCTGATCGTGCCAACCACGCAGCCGGAGACGATCGAGCAGTTCTCGATCCGGGTGGCGGAGGCCTGGAAGATCGGCCGCAAGAAGGTCGACGACGGCGCGATCCTCGTCGTCGCCAAGGGCGACCGGCACTTGCGCATCGAGGTCGGTTACGGCCTCGAAGGCGCTCTGACCGACGTCACGTCGCGGCGGATCATCGATGAAGTCATCACGCCGAAGTTCAGGGCAGGCGATTTCGCCGGCGGCATCTCCGATGGCGTCGACCGCATGATGCGGGTGATCGAAGGAGAGCCCTTGCCGTCTCCCTCGCGCACCGCGAACTTCGCCCACAATCTGGACGACCTCGTGCCGGTCTTCGCCGTGGCGCTGTTTGCCTCGATCGGCGTGGGCGGCTTCTTCCGGGCGATCCTGGGACGGCTGCTCGGATCACTGGTGACCGGGGGCATCATCGCGGCGGTGACCTGGGTCATCCTCGGCTCCGCAGCGCTCGCCGCCGCCGTCGGCGTCCTCGGCTTCATCATCGGTTTCATCGCCGATCTGTTTTCGGCGATCACGCCGGGCACCGGCCGCTCGCGCAGCGGCTCCTGGTCGAGCGGCTCGTCGGGAGGCGGCTGGAGCAGCGGATCGTCGAGCAGCGGCGGGTTCAGCGGCGGCGGGGGCAGTTTTGGCGGCGGCGGCGCCTCGGGGAGCTGGTAGCGGTCATGAGCATCAAGCGCATTGCCAGACATCTCGTGCAGTATCATTGGCGGGCAAGGCAGATCTTTCCGCCAGACGTCCTCGCCCGCATCGAGCAGGCGATCAGGCGCGGCGAAGCCACCCATTCCGGCCAGGTCCGCTTCGTGGTCGAGGGCGCGCTCGACGGCGTGCCGCTGTTTCGCAACCAGCCGGCGCGGGCGCGTGCGCTCGACGTGTTCTCGCACTTGCGCATCTGGGATACCGCGCACAACAACGGCGTCCTGATCTATCTCCTGCTCGCCGATCGCGACGTCGAGATCATCGCCGATCGTGGCATCGACGCGAAGGTGGGCGCGGCGGGCTGGGAGAGCATCTGTCACGCCATGGAGGCGGAGTTCGCCTCCGGCCAGTTCGAGCGCGGCGTCATCGGCGGCATCGAAGCGGTGTCGCGCGAATTGGCGCGGCATTTTCCGCCGCAGGCCTCGCCTGCCAACGAGCTGCCGGATGCGCCGGTCGTGATGTGACGGACTGTGATGTGAGGGGCGGGTGCTGCTCGCTGCGTCATTGCCAGGAGCCCTTGCGACGAAGCAATCCAGACTGCCTCCGCGGAAAGATTCCTGGATTGCTTCGCTGCGCTCGCAACGACGATGTGGCTAGAGCGGGCGCTCGATCTGTCACCGGCGCGTAGCCTCATTCCTCCGCCGTTCATCTTGCCCCGGTTACAAATTGTTTCACGCCCGCCACACCGGTTCCATCTTCCCGGCCTAATTCGGCCCCTGATAATTTCCTAAAACTTCGGTAAGCGGGTCCCAAGGTAAGGATTTCGCAAGCAATGAAAGTTACCAAAAGGTCAATCCAGAGCGGAGTATTTGAACCGTGAGCGAACCAATGGCTGAGCAGGCTGCCCAGGACAACAGCGTCGTCGAAGCCGGGACGACCGCGCCGCAGGCTGTGGAGGCTGCCGGGATCGACGCCCCCTCGATCGCACCTGACCACGAGGCGCCGCCCAAGCCGGATCCGGTCGAGCCGCCGAAGATCGAAGCGTCGAGGATCGAGCTGCCGAAGGTCGAAGCCAAAGCCGAGACCAAGCCCGAGCCGAAGCCCGGCAAGCTCATCGTCATGGCGCCCTCGGAGCGTTCGTGGAACGGCTCTTGGGACCGCGAGGATTTTGCTCCACATGTGACGGCGGACGAGCCGCGCGAGGCCGGCAGCAAGCGGCGCCTGTCGGCGATGGCCGCGGTGGTGGCTATCGCAGCCGGGGTCGGCGCGATCAGCGGCGCGCTCGCAACCGCCGGCATGATGCATTTCGCAAGCCCCGCCCAGACGCCGGTGCAGGTCACTGATACCAGCGCGCTCGATGCTTCGGTCGCGCGGATCGATGCCGATCTCGTCGCGCTCAAGGCCAATGTCGAGCACAGCTCGAAGACGGGTCTGAGCCAGTTCAATCGCGCCAATGACCGCCTCGACAAGCTCGAGAAGGCGCAGGCCGAGCCGCTCGCCAGGATCGCAAAGCTGTCGGAAGCGGTCGACAAGCTGCGCGTCACGCCGCCGGCCGCGCCCACGCAGGCTGCCGCAGCTGCGGCGCCCGCGAAGGAGATCACCGGCTCGGTCGCGCCGACCCAGGTTGCGACCACCGCCGCACCGGCTCCGGTGGCTGCCGCCCCCAAGCCCGAGGTCGGCCGTCTGCCGACGATCGAAGGCTGGCGGCTGCGTAGCGCCGGCAATGGCGGCGCGCTGATCGAGGGCCGCGACGGCCTCTACGAGGTCTATCCCGGCGATCCCATTCCCGGCGTCGGCCGCGTCGATGCGATCCGCCGCCAGGACGGCCGCTGGGTGGTCGTCACCAGCAGAGGGCTCATCTTCGGACGCTGAGGGTTTCGATCTCCGACGTCAAAGAGGCGCTTCACCAGCACGTGAGGCGCCTTTTTTGCTTGAATAGGCATCCCGGCGCGGTGTTACCTAAGGCATGAGCCGCGCGCTGCGAATTCTCGTTGCTGCCGCCGTGGTGCTTGGCGGCGCCGCCTCGTCGTCGGCCGCGGAGACCGCACAGCTGACGCGCGGCACGGCAATCACCGATCCCGATCTGTTGCGCAAGCTCGACGACGGCGACGTCCTCACGATCGCGCGCCTGCTGGCGCCGGAGCGCAAGGCGGACGGTCCGCTGACGACCGACCGGCTGTTCGCGTCGCTGCCGCAGCTCAAGGACATTCCTCCCGCGATCGACGCGGAGCTCGAGCGCTACATCGCGAGGCAGAAGGCGGCTTGGCCGACCGAGACCATCGGCACCGGCGAAGGTTTCGACGTGCAGCTGTTCGATCAGGCCAATCTGACATCGCCCGACACGCGCTTCGTGCTGGCCGGCATCATCAATCGCATGGACCGCGCCTATGTCGCCGAAGAATCCTGCGGCGAGATCCGGTTGATCTACCGGCTGGCGCGGTTCGACGGTGGCAAGCCCGCGACGCGCCTGCCGATGACGTTCAATCTGGTGATGAAGGCGCGGGATGCGCGCCGGACGGAGGGGAGCGGCAAGCCGGTCACCTGCGCCGAGATCGCGCGGCGCTGGCTCGACAACGGCAATTGGCAGGAGCTGATCCGCGGCCGGGACGACGCCATGCTCGACCGCATCGAGACCAACATCCAAATCTCCGTCGCGCCGAAATCGGCGCTTCACGATTTCCGCTCCGACTATCTGCTCAAGGTGTTCAAGTACGACGCCGCGACGAAGACGTTTGCTGAAGCGGTGCTGGAGAACCAGATCGATCGCGACCGCATCCTCGCCGACGATGCGCTCCGGCGCGATTTCAAGCACTGGCTGCTCGCGCCCGGGAATCTGCGCGAATTCGATCGCGGCACGGTGCTGATCCCGGAAAGATTCCTGGCCAAGGCTGCGGTGGTGCCGACGCCCGCCGGCCTCGACGCTTCCGCGCTGCAGCCCGAGTTCGGCATGGTGCAAGGAGAGGAGAAAGGCGAGGGCGGCGACCCGGTCTTCACCGATGACGACGTGGTCGGCGCGCTGAAGCAGGCCGCCGCGCGCGGAGACATGCAGAACATCCGCTCGGTCGCGGGCTTTCAGCGTCGTCTCAATGACGTCACCTGCTCAGGATGCCACCAGACCCGCGGCATCGGCGGCTTCCATTTTCCTGGCGTCGACTGGCTCGCTGACAAGCCGTCCAATGCCGCCATCGTGCCGGCCTCGCCGCATTTCGTCGGCGATCAGCTGCGTCGCCGCGACATCCTGACCGCCTTCGCCGCGGGCAAACGTCCTGATTTCTCACGCGGATTCGCCAGTCGGCCGCAGACCCGCGGCAGCCGCGAGCTCGCCGGAAGCGAGTATCAGGACGGCTGGGGCGCGCATTGTTCCCCTGAGGATGCGGGATCGCGAACGCCGGACAAGAGTTTTACGTCATGGAACTGTGCTAACGGTCTCAGCTGTCAGGCCGCCGCGGCCTCGCGCCGCATCGGCATGTGCTTCATCAAGACGCGTTAGCCAACAAGCGATTTGGATGATTCATGACGGATACCGGCAACGCCAACAAGGCGCGCAATCGCCAGATCGCGCAGAACGAAGAAGCCAAGCAGGTCGCCGGCAGCGCCCGCGTCAGCGTCTGGGCGATCGCGATGGCCGTCGTCGTCGGCGGCATCCTGTTCACGCTCGGCTGGCTGTCGCTGCGGTAGGATCTCTGTCGACTGAGTCTCGGAGCGAGCCGCGAGATTCGCCTGACCCCGCTTGCGGGGCGAGGCCGACGCGAAGCGCGGAGAGGGAGAAGAAGAGTGCCCGCTCACTTGGCGTGGTTCGTCATCCGCTTGCCCGGCAGCAGCTCGTACGCCGGCTTCCAGCCGGGCAGGGCGGCGATGCGGCCGAGCCAGGCGTGGATGGCGGGATGGCTCGCCGCGAAGTCGAAGCCGTGCTCGTCGCTCGGATAGTGCAGATAGGCCATCATCGAGATATCGGCGACCGTCGGCCTTGCGCCGATCGCGAAGTCGTTGTGCTGAAGATGCCCGTCGAGAATGCCGAGGAAATCCTCGAGCCGGCGGCGAAAATGCTTCAGCACCTGCGGATCGTTCTTCTCGGTGAAGGCGCGCATGGAAGCGATAGGTCGCCATGTAGCCGGTGAGCTTGTGGTTGTCCCAGAACAGCCAGCGCAGCAGCTCGAAGTTTTCGTCCTCGGTCTCGGCGCCGAAGCGGCCATATCGCTCGGCGAGCCTGAGCAGGAGCGGCGCGGTCTGCGTCATCTTCACGCCGTCGATTTCGAGCACGGGAATCTCGCCCATCTCGTTCACCGCCTTGCGCCATTCCGGCGTGCGCGTGACACCGCCGGCAAAGTCGGTCCAGACCGGCTCGAACGTCTCGCCGCACAGCGTCAGCATCAGCGCGAGCTTGTAGCTGTTGCCTGACTCGGGGAAATAGTGGAGGCGGTAGCTGGGCATTGAACGCTCCTTGCCTTCGGCGGCCTGGACGACGATATTACATATGATCCGCGTAACAGAACATTTGTTCTGTCGTTGGTCAAGAGCTGGATGCTGGGCCGGATGAGCAGGGATTCAAAAACAGAGTCGGGCGAGCGCGAGCGATCCCTGATGCAGGCGACGCTGCGCATCATCGGGCGAGATGGGCTGGACGGCGTGACCCACCGGGCGGTCGCGGCCGAAGCCGGGGTTTCGCTCGGTGCGGTCACGCATCATTTCGGACCCCGTGATGCGCTGGTAGAGGCGGCGCTGCAGTTTGCTCTGGCGCGCGAGGTCGGCCGGCTGCGTGCGTTGGCCCTCGGCCTTCAGGATAAGGCATTCGAGGTCGAGGCCTGGATCGATGCGCTGGTCGACTTCTATGTCCGGGAGCTCGGCACGGACGCCGAGACGCATATCGCCTGCTATGAAGCTTTCCTGGCTGCCGCGAGGCAACCCTGCTATCGGCCCGTGGTCGCCGAGTGGTTTGACACGTGGCGGCAGAGTGCGGAGCTTGCGCTGAAGGCCGCGAAGTCGCCAAACCCACGCCCTCACGCCGAGTTGTTCGTCTCGGCGTTGATCGGCTTGCTGTTTCGTCAACTCGCCACGCCCAGGGCCGGCTTCCGCCGTGAGGCGAAGGCGGAGCTGTTGGAGCTGGTGGGCGGCTTGCTCGCGCGGAAGTAACGCCGGCGCGCCGGCCTATCCCACCGCTCCGTTCGACCGAAGCTGCTTGATCGCCCCCTCGTCGTACCCCGCAGCGCGCAAGATCTCGTCACTGTGCTCGCCGACAGCGGGCGGCTTGCGCGGCTGCACCTTCTTGGCGCCATCGATCCAGATCGGGCTGTTGATGGTGAGCATGGTGTCGTTCTCGAACGGCACCAGCACCTCGTTGTCGAGCATCTGCTTGTCGTTGGGGATGTCGTCCAGAATAGCGACGACCCCGAACACCAGGCCACTGCCGTCGAGGATTTTTCGCCATTCGGCGAGATCTTTCGTCGCGAAGGTTTCGTCCAGGATCTTGATCAGCTCGACCGAGCGGGCGTGACGGTCGGCCTTGGTGACGAAACGGGGATCATTGATCAGATCCTCGCGCCCCAGGCATTTGGCCAGCGTCGGAAACTGCTTCTCCTCGTTCAGCAGCGACAGGATCAGCCAGCGGCCGTCCTTGCACTGGTAGTGATTGGCGACCGCGTTCAACGCGCGTTCGCGCGGGCGCCGTTCGCCGAACTTGGCGCCGCACAGCTTTGCCTGCGCTAGCACGCTCGCCGCCCATACCCCGTTCGCCATCAGATTGGAGGCGACATGCGAGCCCTTGCCGGTCTTCTCGCGCTGATACAGCGCGGTGACGATGGCACCGTAGAATGCCATGGCGCAGGGATGGTCGCCCATGCCGGCGACCGAGCGCGCCGGCGTGGTGTCGGTGTCGGCGCGGACCAGATCCATCAGGCCGGAGCGCGCCCAATAGGCGTTGCTGTCGAAGCCGGGCTTGTTGGCCTCCTCGCCCTTCTCGCCATAGCCGGTGAAGGAAGCGTAGATCAGCCGGTCGTTGAGATGAGCGAGATGATCATAGGTGATGCCGAGCTTGGCCCGCACCGGCGGCGGCATGTTGGTGATGAAGACGTCGGCTTCGGCCACCAGCTTGTACAGCACGGCCTGCGCCTCCGGCTTGGCGAGGTCGAGCGCGATGCTCTTCTTGTTGCGGGCTTCCAGCAACCAGGCGAAATTGTGCTCGCCGGTCGGATAGCCCGGCAGGTTGGGCAGATTGCGGTAGGGATCCCCGGCGCCGGGTGGCTCGATCTTGATGACATCGGCGCCGAAATCGGACAGCACGGTCGCGGCCGCGGGCGCTGCGATGAAGCTCGCGCAGTCCAGAACCTTCAGGCCCGAAAAGATGCCCTTTTCCATCGCGGCGTCGCTCCCTCAGCTCTTGTCGTTTCCCGCGCGCTGGAATTGGCGCGGGCCGGTGGTGGGAGCCATTAGACCGATGTTTTGCGGGGATGCAACGGCGCCAGGCGCAGGGCCTCACTCCTCACCCGCAAGCAGCGCCGCATTGCCGCCGGCAGCAGCGGTGTTGATGGTTACTGTCTGCTCGGTGGCGAAGCGCGCGAGGTAGTGCGGGCCGCCGGCCTTGGGGCCGGTTCCAGAGAGGCCGTTGCCGCCGAACGGCTGCACGCCGACCACGGCGCCGATCATGTTGCGGTTGACGTAGATGTTGCCGACCTGGGCGCGGTCGATGATGGCTTCGATCGTGTCGTCGATGCGGGAATGGATGCCGAGGGTAAGGCCGTAGCCTGTGCGTTCGATCGCAGCAAGCACGCGCGCGAGGTGTTCCGCACGATAGCGCACCACATGCAGGATCGGGCCAAAAACCTCCTCGGTGAGCTGGCCGGCGTCCTTGAGCTCGAAGATGTGCGGCGCGACGAAGCAGCCCTCCGGTGCGTCGCCTGCAAAGTGCAGCTTCGCCTCGTTCTTCATCCGCGCGACATGCGCATCGAGGCGCTGCTTGGCCTCGAGGTCGATCACCGGGCCGACATGGGTCGCGACATCGGAGGGATCGCCGATCTTCAATTCGCGCGCGGCGCCCGCGATCATCTCGATCATGCGGTCGGCGACGTCCTCCTGCACGAACAGGAGCCGCAGCGCCGAGCAGCGCTGGCCGGCGGAGCGGAACGCGGAGGTGACGACGTCGTCGGCGACCTGCTCGGGCAGCGCGGTGGCATCCGCGATCATCGCGTTGATGCCGCCGGTCTCGGCGATCAGCGGCACGATCGGCCCGTCCTTGGCGGCGAGCGTCCGGTTGATCAGGCGGGCGACCTCGGTCGAGCCGGTGAAGACGACGCCGGCGATGTCAGGATGTGCGGTTAGCTTCGCGCCGATCTTGCCGTCGCCGGTGACGAGATGCAGCGCGCTTCTGGGGATACCGGCCTCGTGCAGCAGGGCGACGGCTTCGCGCGCGATGCGCGGCGTCTGCTCGGCTGGCTTTGCCACCACGCTGTTGCCGGCCATCAGCGCGGCCGTGACCTGACCCAGGAAGATCGCCAGCGGGAAATTCCATGGCGAGATCGCGACGAAGACGCCGCGGCCGCGCATCGCGAGCGCATTGCTCTCGCCGGTCGGGCCGGGCATCGCAGTATCAGCGCCGAACAGCTTGCGGCCTTGCGCGGCATAATAGCGGCAGAAATCCGCAGCTTCGCGCAGCTCCGACAATGCATCGTCGAGCGTCTTGCCGCCCTCGGCTTGCAGCAGCGCGATGAAGCGGGCGCTGCGGCTCTCCAGCAGATGCGCCGCCTGTTCCAGGGCCGCCGCGCGCGTGGCCGCCGGCGTCCGGCTCCAGGCGGCAAAGCCCCCGCGCGCCGCAGCGGCTGCCGCATCGGTCTGATCCGGCGGGGCATCGGTGATGGGCTTGAGGTCCACGGCCGCAGCCTTCACGTCGGCCAGCAATTGGTCGAGCGCGAGGCGCGCGCCGAATTCGACGCCGCGCGAATTGCGCCGCTCCGGCGCGAACAGGTCGGCCGGCAACGGAATCTTGGAATGGGCCGCCGCTTCCGGCCGGACAATGGCATCCGCCGGACGCTGCAGCAGTGCCGTCACAGGCACGCGATAATCGGCAGCCTGCGCCACGAAGGAGGAGTTGGCGCCGTTCTCCAGGAGGCGCCGTACCAGATAGGCCAGCAGGTCGCGGTGGCTGCCGACCGGCGCATAGGTGCGATAGGCGATGTCGGGCTGGTCCTTGGCGAGCTGCTCGTACAGCGCCTCGCCCATGCCATGCAGGCGCTGGAACTCGAATCCGCCGCTACCTGCGGCGAGCTCCAGCACGGTCGCGACCGTCAGCGCGTTGTGGGTGGCGAACTGCGGGAAGATGCGCGGCCGCAAGGCCAGCAGCTTCGTCGCGCAGGCAACGTAGTTCAGGTCCGTCATCGCCTTGCGCGTGAACACGGGATAGCCGTCCAGCCCGCGCTCCTGCGCGCGCTTGATCTCGGTGTCCCAATAGGCGCCCTTGACGAGGCGCACCATCAGCCTGCGGTCATGCGCGCGCGCGAGTGCGTCGACATGGTCGATCACGGCGCCGGCACGTTTCTGATAGGCCTGGATCGCAAGGCCAAATCCGTCCCAGCCTTTGAGCGAGGCATCGGCGAGCGTTGCTGCGATCACGTCGAGCGACAGCTCCAGCCGGTCGGCTTCCTCGGCATCGACGGTGAAGTTGAGGTCGTGGGCCTTGGCACGCTGCGCCAGATCGAGCAGCAGCGGCACCAGCTCGGCCATCACCCGCGCGCGGCTGATCGCCTCGAACCGCGGATGCAGCGCCGAGAGCTTGACCGAGATGCCGGGCCGATCGGGCAGGGAATGAGTGCCTGCGGCCTTGCCGATGGTTTCGATCGCGCTGGCATAGGCATCGAAATAGCGCGTCGCGTCGGCCGCCGTACGCGCGCCTTCGCCGAGCATGTCGAAGGAATAGCGCGACTTCTGGCCGGAGCGCGGCTGAGCCCGCTCCAGCGCCTGCTCGATGGTCTCGCCGAGCACGAAATGGTTGCCCATCAGCCGCATCGCCTGGCGCGTCGCAGTGCGTACCGCCGGCGCGCCCAGTCGCTTGACGAGGCGGCCGATGGTGCCGTCCGGCGTCTCGCCGGGCTGGATCACCCGTGCCGACAGCCCGAGTGCCCAGGCCGAGGCGTTGACCAGGAAGGCCGTGGACTTGGTCTCGTGGTGGATGAAGTCACCCTCGCCGAGCTTGTCCTCGATGAACTGGTCGGCGGTGCGCGCGTCGGGCACGCGCAGCAGTGCCTCGGCCAGCACCATCAGCGCGAGGCCCTCCTTGGTCGAGAGCGCGAACTCCCGCAGCATGTCCTCGACGCCACCAAGATTCCCTGCGAGCCGGTCGTCGCGCTTGCGGATTGCCTCGATCAACCGGGTCGCGGTCCGGTCGATCCGTGCCTCCTGCGGCGGGGCGAGATGCGCCGCCGGCAACAGCTGCGCGGCAAGCTCGGCATCGTCCGGCGCGTAGGGGGCGGCAAAGGGAGGCGGGATGTTCGGCATGGCGTGTCCTGTGGCTGAATTCAGGATAATGCCCGCGTGACCGCAGTTCGATAGACAATCTAGCTCATTTGCCTTAGAAAATGAAGATCGACACCAAAATGGCCTCAGAAGATATGGAACTGGATCGCGTCGACCGGAAAATCCTCTCGATTTTGCAGGAGGATGGGCGGATCGCCAATGTCGACCTCGCCGAGCGCATCGGGCTGTCGCCGACCTCGATCGGCGAGCGGCTGAAGCGCCTGCAGCGCGAGGGCTTCGTCGAGGGCTACGGCGCGCGGCTCAACCCGCACCGGCTGGGCCTTGGCCTTCTGGTGTTCGTCGAGGTGCTGCTCGACAAGACCACGCCCGACAACTTCGAACGGTTCGCGCGCGCGGTGAAGCTCGCGCCTGAAGTTCTGGAGTGTCACATGGTTGCCGGCGGTTTCGACTATCTTGTGAAGGCGCGGCTGGCAGACATGGCGGCGTATCGACGCTTTCTCGGCGAGACCCTGCTGGCGATGCCGGGCGTGCGCGAGACGCGGACCTATGCGGTGATGGAAGAGATCAAGCGCGACGCACCGTTGCCGGTGGGCTGACGAAATGCCGTCGCGATTGTCATTGCTGTGGCGTTGAACGTGCGGTCTTCCCAGGAAAAATAGCTATCCTCGTGCAATCGCAACGCCGGTCGTCGAATGCACTGGCCGTCTTCTGAAATTTTCTTGGCCCGCTCCCGGAAGGTGTTCCGGGAGGCAGCAAAGGCTGGCGGGCTTATACTTTGAGGTTCTCTGCGGAAGTCTTGCCCCGGTTTGCGATCTCTTCGTATTCCACCGTCTGTCCCTCGTTCAGGGTCGACAGACCGGCCTTCTGCACTGCCGAGATATGCACGAACACATCCTTGCCTCCCGACGCAGGCTGGATAAATCCATAACCCTTCGTCGGGTTGAACCACTTGACCGTACCTTTAGCCATCACGACTTCTCCGCGGGTCTTCCTCCGAAATCTCCGAACCGCCAGTCCCCGCCAACCGGCCGGTTCGGTCCTAACAGGATACGCGGAATGTGGCGGGCTTGGTAGCTCAAACCACATCGCCATTTCGCCGAATTCCGCTCAACTTCGCGGCGCTTTTGCCGGTTTTGCCCGTTTCGCGGTCAAATGACCCGCACGCCGCAAACCATGCTGCGGAAGAGGGAAGAGCGGCGGTTCTTGCTAACCCTCCCCCTCCAGGGGAGGGTGTCAGAGCAGTTGCGCCTGACGTCTGCCTTCAATAAGTGGCGGCCAGGTAATCGACGATCTTGCCGACATCCGCATCGTCGATCGGTGCGCCATAGACCTTGATCATCTTGGTCACCTCGGCCTGCCAGAAGCCCTTTTTGTCCTTCATCGGCGGCTGTGTCTTGATGTAGTCGGCCGAGTGGCAGGCGCTGCAATTGCCCTTGACGACTTCGAGACCGGGGCCCGGCTCGAACGCTGCGACCTCATCAGGGGTCTTGTAGTTGACCGGCGCTGCAAGTGCTGGCCCCAGCATCGCGGCAAGGCCGAGCGAGACGGCGAGGAGAACGGTGCGCTGCATGATCATTCTCCCTCAGGCCACGGTCACGCGGGTGGTTTCGACGACGTTGCGCAGATAACCCGCCGGGTTCCAGCGCGGCGTGTCCGGCTGCGTCTCGCCGCCATTGCCGGTGGCGCGCACCTTGAGTTCAACGCTGCCGGCCGCGAGCTTCACCGGCAGCCTCCATTCGCGGAAGGCGTATTTGCCGAGATCCTTGCCGAGCTTGGCGCTCGTCCAGCTCTTGCCGCCGTCGGTGGAGACCTGGACCTCCTTGATGCCCTTGCCGCCGTCGAAGGCGATGCCGCGCAGCGTCACAGCTCCCGCCTTCAGCTTGGCGCCGTCAGCCACGCTGGTGATGAAGGAGCGGATGGTGAAGCGGTTGATCGGGATGGTCGCTTTCGGCGCGGTGCCGGGCTCGATCGAATTGTCCGGTGTATCCGGAATGCGATAGGCCGACTTCATCCAGAAGCCGTCATAGACATTGTCGATGACGGTGATCTCGTTGAGGTGCTTGACCCAGTAGGTGCCGAAATAGCCGGGCACGATCAGGCGCAGCGGGAAGCCGTTGAGGAACGGCAGGTCCTCGCCGTTCATGCCATAGGCCAGCATCACCTCGCCGTCATTGGCGTGATCGACGTCGAGCGCCTTGACGAAATCGGGCGTCTTGTCGCTGACCGGTCCGTCCATGCCGCCAAACGTCACCTGCTTGGCGCCACTCTGCACGCCGGCCATCGCCAGCACGGACTTCAGCGGCACGCCGCGCCAGCGCGCACAGCCCATCGCCCCGTTGGCGAGCTGGCCGCCGGCGACGCGCGGCTCGAAGAAGCCGCGGCTGTTGCCGGAACATTGCGCGACGGCGACGATCTCCGTCGCCTTCATCTTCCGGATGTCCTTCAGCGACAGCTTGAGCGGCTTGTCGACCTTGCCCTTGACCTCCAGCGTGAACTTGTCGGGGTCGAGATCGTAGGGCAGGTCGGAGAGGTGATAGCGCACGAAGAACGCGTTGTTCGGCGTGATCGGACCGTCGTTGAAGATCGCAAACGGCGTCTCGAGTTGCGGCGGCCGGCTGGTCAGGCCGATCATCGGCCGCTTCTGCGGGTATTTCACCAGCGGCCGTTCGCCATTGGCGAACGGGAGTGTGATGGTGTCGAGGGCCGCCGCCCTCGTGGAATTCAGTGTGGCCGCAAGTGCGGTCAAGCCCGCTCCCTTGAGCAGGTCGCGTCGATCGAACATCCTCGTCTCCTCCCGGAGCTTTCTTCCGTAGCGGTCATCACCGCGGACCCGCGCTCATCTGCTGCAACGATCGGAACGAAGTCAATTCGTGCTTTCGCAGCTGGCCCATGCCGCTGCGTCGCAGCAGGCCGGTGTTACGCCTGTGACGCGATGGAACGAAAGTGTAGCCGCGACGGCAATGTGCTCCCTCGCCCCGCTTGCGCGGAGAGGGTTGGGGTGAGGCGGAGTCTCCGCAAGGGAGGAAGCAGTTGGACTCGCGGAGAGGCCCTCTCACCCGCCGCGCTGCGCGCGTCGGCCTCTCCCCGCAAGCGGGGAGAGGCGAACATCACGCCGCGACGCGCTGGCTGCGATCGACCAGCGCCGCCAGCTCCCTCGCATCCGCCACCACCCGCACGGCAAGCGGCTCGTCGCGGCCGCGGATCGCGACCTCCTGGTGCGGCAAGGCATCGTCGGCCAGGCCCGCGCTGCGGCTGATCTCGTCCGACACGATCGCCTCGCAGCCCAGCGTCTTGGTCATGTCCTGGAGGCGGGCGGCGACGTTGACGGCATCGCCCAGCGCGGTGAAGACGATGTGATCGCGATAGCCGATGTCGCCGATGATGACCTCGCCGCCGTGAATGCCGATGCCGAAGCGGATCGGCTGGCGAAGATCATGGCTCAGGAGCCGGTTCAGCTCGTCGAGTTGGGTGGCGATGCCGCTTGCCGCCTTCAGCGCCTGCCGGCAGGCGGTTTGCGGGTCGGCCGTGAGCCCGAACAGCGCCAGCATGCCGTCGCCGACGAACTGGTTGGGCTGGCCGCCATTCTCGATCACGGCCTGCGACACCGCGCCGAGGAAGCGGTTGACGATGAACACGGTGTCGAACGGCAGCCGCTTCTCGGCGAGCTGCGTCGAGCCGCGCATGTCCACGAACAGGCTGACGAGATAGCGCTCTTGGCCGATGCTCGCCGGCGCCGAGGCGTGCGCGGTCGCTGTCGTCGCTTGCGGGGTGAAGAGCTGGAAGAAGGAGAGGTCCGACGTCGGCCGCAACTGGCAGGCCAGCCGGATCGAGGGATCGTTGGTGCCGACGCGCGTCAGCACGAAGGCTTCGCGCTGCGACGGCTCGGGCAGGGCGGCATGATCGCCGATGATCCGGATGCGGCAGGTCGAGCAGCGGGCCCGGCCGCCGCAGACACTGGCATGCGGCAGATTGTGGCGCAGGCTCGCCTCCAGCACCGAGAGGCCCTTGGGAACCCGCACCGTCTTGCCGTTGCCGTAGGACAGCGCGATCACGCCGCCGCGCCGCTCGCGCCAGGCGCGCACGCCGCGCGCCGCCAGCGCCAGGCCCAGCAGCCCGAAATAGGCGATGGTGAAGCCGCCGGTGATGCGATCGAGCGTCGCGGCCTCGGCCGAGGTGCCGACCTGGCGTCTGGTGAGATTTTGCGCGCGCCATTCGCCGTCATCGGCTTCGAGCACGACGTTGCGGCCGCCCTGGTAGATGCCGAGCAGCGACAGCGTCGGGATCAGCACGGCGGCGGCGAGCAGATAGGGCGCCGCGCGCGTGAAGAACGGTTTGAGGCGTAGCCAGAAATAGATGCCGATGCAGCCATGGACCCAGGCGATCACGAGCAGGATCGTCATCTGCCAGAGCCGGCCGGGCGCGGCGACGAAGAACAGGTAGAGCTCCTGAGGGTAGAGCTTCTGGTGATCGTACAGCGTGTAGCCGAGCCGCACCCCGACCACGTGGCCCATGACCAGAGCAGGGATGCTCAAGCCGAGCGCGAGCTGCAGCGGCTCGGTCGTCCGCCAGCGGAACTGGCGGCGCTGATAAAGCGCGTAGATGCCGAGCCCCATATGCGTCAACGCGGCGGTATAGAACACGATCGCGACGGGCAGGAACTGCCAGAACAGGATGTGGTAGGTAACCCCGGCCTCCATGGCCTCGACCGAGATATTGCCGAGCGCATGGTTGAGGAAATGGCTGATCACATAACAGAACAGGATCACCCCGCAGACGAGCCGCACCTGCCGCACGCTGGTCGCGCGGACGAGTTCGGACATCTGTGCAGCAGCGGTGACCATGATTCGGTTGTATCAGCTCAGAGAGGAGCGCGCCCAGCGTAGCGGTTAATTCCCGATGTGGACAGGTTCGGGATCACATGCCTGGGAGGGAGCCCCACACACCGCCGTCGTCCCGGGACAAGCGAGCCCCGGGCGCGCGGATCCAGGACCCATAGCCCCAGGGAGATGTTGGGGTCGGCTGGCAACCACGAGGCTTCGCCAGACTCCTCCCTGGGGCTATGGGGCCCGGGTCGCGCTTCGCTTGCCCGGGACGACACCCAGGTTGGGGCTCCCCGCATTGACTCCCCCTCCCGGGTTGGCGAAAAGCGCGGCCGTGACGATCGCTGCCGATATCCCTGTGAAGCCAGACGGCGCCGAACGCCGTCTCATCCTTGTTGCCGTGCTCGTCATCGCCGCGATGACGCTGCTCCGCATCGTCTACGCGTCTGCGATCGAGCTGCGTACCGACGAGGCCTATTACTGGACCTGGTCGAAGGAGGGCGCGCTCAGCTTCCTCGACCATCCTCCGGGCATCGCCTGGCTGATCCGCCTCGGCACTGCGATCTTCGGCGACACGCCGCTCGGTGTCCGCTTCGGCGGCATCGTCGCGATGCTGCTGACGCAGCTGTTGCTCGCCGACATCGTCCGCCGCCTCACCCATGATGTGCGCGCGATCGTGCTCGCGGCGCTGATGCCGGAGGCCGCGCTCTATTACGGCCTGCTGATGGCCAAGGTCGCGCCCGACGTCGCCATGATCCCGTTTGCGGTGGCGATGATGTGGTCACTGGTGCGGCTGTCGGAGAGCGGCGACGGACGCTGGTGGCTGGCGGCCGGCCTGTTCGCCGGCCTCTCGATGCTGTCGAAATTCACCGCGATCATGTTCGCGCCGGCGGTTGCCGCCTTTCTGCTGGTGCCGGATTGGCGTTGGCGCTGGCTGCGCAGTCCCTATCCGTATCTCGCCGTGCTGGTTGCCACCCTCGTGTTCTCGCCTGTGCTGATCTGGAACGTGCAGCACGACTGGGCCTCGTTTCGTTTCCAGGGCGTGCGCGCCACCGCCAATTACGGCATCTCGCTAAGGACGCTCGGCGATTACATCGGCCTGCAGTTCGGCCTGGTCGGCTTCGTCATGCTGCCGGTGGTGCTGACCGGGCTGGTGCTGACGGCGTGGCGGGGCTATCGCACGCGCGAGCCGGTCGCGATCCTGTTGTCGACCGCGGTGCTGGTGCCGTTCCTGTATTTCCTCGCGAAGTCCACCACGCTGCGGGTCGGCGATACCTGGCCGATGTTCATGTGGCCGGTCGGCTTCGCCGCTGCTGCCGTGAACCTCGTGGCGATGATGAAGGAGGATTGGTCGGCGCGCATGCTGAGATCGTCGCTGTTCTGGGCGAGGACCGCCATCGTCTCCGGCATCGCCTTCGTCGTCATCGTGTTCCTCTATTACGTCGCCGCGCCCTGGAATCTGCTCGGCAGGATCGACCCCATCGGCGCCGAGGCCGGCTATGAGCAGGTCGCCGCCCGCGCACAGGCCGCACTGGACGAGACCGGCGCGACCTGGATCGCCACGACGGATTACCGCACCTACGCCATGATGCGCTGGCTGTTCAGGGGGCGCGTGCCCGTCATCGAGATCAACGAGCGCGGCCGCTTCCAGGATTTCGCCGATCCCGGCATGGACCGGATCAAGGGCCGCGCCGGCATCTATGTCGGCCGCGAGCCGGACAACCGTTCGCCGCTATGGCAGAACATTCCGGCGAAACGTGAACAGCTCGGTCAGGTCGAACGCCGCTGGCGCGGCCTCGTGATGGATACCTACGCGATCGAAAAGCTCTCCGGCTGGACCCCGGAGCTGTCACCGCCGAAGAATTCGCCGCTGTTTTGGTGGAAGGTGCTGGCGGGGGAATTTGAAGCGAGCGCGCGCCCAGCGGCGTGATCTCTCCACACGGGCAGTATCGTAGGACCTCCTAGCCTTGGTCAAGAGCTTTTGTGCCTTGGTGCAATCAGGGTAGCGCGGTGCTCACCGCTGTCCAGGACGCTTCGCGCCGGCTCCGCCGGTGCCGATGGCATCCTGGACAGCGACATCGCGCCGCGCTGTGGGGCTCGACAAGTCGGGACGAAGGAATGGTCACAGGCGGCCGAACAAAGGAATGAGGCTTACTGACTGGTGCCGGCCTGAGCACTCCCGTGATTGGCGTCGTACAGCGCTCGGTTCCTGAGGGCTGCGCACAAGGCCGAGAGTAGGCGATCGCCGACGCCTCGCAAGGCGCGTGCACGGCCGTGGCCGCGCTGCCGCAAGGCGTCATAGCGTTGCCGAGCGGCCGGGTCGTGCTGCACGGCAACGCGTGACCAGTGATGGACAGCGGTCTGCAGCCGCCTGTTGCAGGCAAAGCGCCGGATCACGAAGCGTTGCTTGCCGCTTTGCCGTGTGACCGGGGCGGCCCCTGCCAGAGCCCGCAAGGCGTGGTAATCTCGGGCGCGCAGCGGTTGCGCTGCCTCGGTGAGCAGCGTGGCGAGAACAATCCTGCCGATTCCCGGCCAGGAGCGAAGGATTGCCACGTCACGCTGCTCATCGCTCTGCCCCGACGAGTTCTCCTCGTCCTGTGCCGCCAGACTATCGCAAAGGCCGTCCAGGGCAGCGCCGGCCTCCTTGATCTGCCGATTGACCAGGCGCATGCGCGCGACAAGGCTGCGGATATGGACGCAGGCGGCCTCCGTGGTACCTGGGGCGACGA
Organism: Bradyrhizobium dasycarpum; assembly: GCF_042019905.1. NCBI lineage: Bacteria > Pseudomonadati > Pseudomonadota > Alphaproteobacteria > Hyphomicrobiales > Nitrobacteraceae > Bradyrhizobium > Bradyrhizobium dasycarpum. The sequence continues at coordinate 3,556,230 of NZ_CP169574.1, read as the reverse complement.
ACAAGGCCGTCTTGCGCAGGGTCTGCAGCACGGTGGCGGCGTCGAGACGGCGGATACGGTGCTCCTTGAGGATGCGCGCAATCGTCTTCTCCGAGGCCTTGGCGGCCGCAGCAGGTGTCGGCACCTTCTGCCACAAGCTCAGGAACCAGTCGTCTGCGACATCATCGGCCAGCTCGGCCGCTTGCGGGTAATAACGCCACAACTGATGACGCAGACGGTTAGACAGACGCGTCCGTTCCTGCTGCAGTTCATCCAGCAAGCGCGACCATTCGCGCAACTTGATCACCGCCGGATCGTCGATGGCAAGCTGCCGGAAGGCCTTGCGATCGGTACGCAAGGAACCGCCCAGGACAAGAGCATCACGACTGTCATCCTTGGCACCTGCGACCGTGAAGCGATCACGGAAGCGATCAAGCTGCTTAGGATTGATGGCAAAGACCAGGAACCCATGCTCGAGCAGCATCTCCACCACAGGACCATGTGGCATCTCTATCGCCACCGCGATCTGCGCCGGTGCAGCCTTCGTCTTCTCGAGCAGCCAGTCGCGCAGCTCCACCAGACCGGCTCCGCCATGGACGAACTCTCGCTCGCCCAGCCGTCTTCCTTCAGCATCGAGCAAGCAAACACGATGGCTTTGCCTCGCCCAGTCGATCCCGACAAACCAGTGCACATTCTCGACCATTGATGGACCTCCTTCGCTTCCAAAAGGCGGGCCAACTGCGATCCTGATCAATCCCTGTACCGGCGCTCGCGGCGCAAACCTCCTAGTGGATCTCGATCGCAGCCGCTCCGCCGGGGCGCGGGTCCTACGTCGGTGCTCAAAGGCACAGGTGGGCAAGGCGGCTCCCGGCGGATCGGCCCGGCCGACCAGCCTACACCAAACCGACTGGCCTCCGAACGCCAGAAGGGTACAGGGTGGGCAAAGCGGAAGCGTGCCCACGCATTTGTTGCGATCGAGATAGATGGTGGGCACGGCGCAAGTGCGCCTTTGCCCACCCTACGATTCCGGTCTAGCGGAGAGAGCTCTCACCCTCTTGCCGCTACTCCTCCCCATCCTTCTTCCGCAGCAGATCCGTCGCCAGATCCGACAGCTTGGGGGGCGGCAGTGCGGCAAACGGCAGCGGGCGCGTGACGTCGATCGCGGCGAGGCCGAGCCGCGCCGTCAGCAAACCGTTCAGCACGCCTTCGCCGAGCCGCTGCGACAGCTTCGCCGCGATGCCATGGCCGAGCATCTGCTGCACCAGGCTGTCGCTCGCGGCCATGCCGCCGGTGATGGCGAGATGGGCGATGACGTGGCGCAGCAGGCGGATCATGCCGAGCGCGCCGGGGCGGCCGCCATAGAGATAAGCGAGCTGGCGGATCAGGCGCAGCGCGGCGACGAACACGAACAGCACGTCGATCGCGGCACGCGGGCTCACCGCGGTCACGATCGACACTTTCTGCGCAGCTGACGACACCAGCCGCCGCGCCTCGGCATCCAGCGGCGACATCAGTTCGCGCTCGGCAAGCCGGATCATGTCGGCGCCGTCGATGATCTCGCCGGCATGGCTTTCCAGCGTCGCGCGGGCGCGCGCGAGCTGCGGGTTCTGGTGCGCGATCTTGAGCAGGTCCTGCACGATGACGCGGCTCTCCTTGCGGTCGTCGCTGGCAAGGACGGCGGCTGCGCGCTGGTGCAGTTGCTCGATCGTCGCAAGACGCGCGAGGCCGAACGCTTCGCGTCCGATCACCACGGCCAGCGCCAGCGCGGTGACGGAGGCGAAAGCGAGGCCGACGAAGCCGAGCGTTTCGCTCCGCGCGAACAGATCCTCGATCAGATGGACCACGGCGAGCCCGGTGCCGAGCAGCGTCAGCCCGGCGAGCCCCGACCAGAACAGCGCGCCCCAGGGAAAGCCGCGCCGTGCGGGAACGGCGGCCGCGATCGGCACCGGCAGCGCCTGCGGATCGTGCTCCGGCGTGATCTGGATGGTGGCGCGGCCGAGCCGCGCCGTCTCGTCGGTTTCGGTGACGACGACGCCGGGATCGTCGAGCCGGAACGTCGCCGGCCGCCGTGGCTTCGATCGGTCGTTCATGCGAGCTTGTCTCCGATCAGGAACTGCAGGGCGCGGTCGAGGCGGATGTGTGGCAGCGTCGGCGGCTCGGTGCCGTCGCGCTCGAGGGTAGGCGGGCGGAAGCGCAGGAAGCGGAAATCGCTTCTCTCGGCAGCCTCGGTCGCAAGGCCGCGGAACGTATCAGTGCCGTTGAACAGCGGCTCGGGATCCAGCGGCAGGTCGCCCGGAAAGGTCGCCACTTCCGTGTTGCCGTCGAAGAACTCGCCGCCGGCGCTTTCGCCTGCGGCGGGCGTTCCCAGGATCGACGGCAATTTGTCGCGGCCGCGCGCGACCTGCGCTTCCCTCGTGGCGCGCACGGCGGCCAGCGCCACCACGTCGATGGTGGCACCGGTACTTTCCGCGCGCGCTACGGCGCCCGAGACGGCGCGGCGCAGCACCGCCTCAAGCCGGTCGTGGCTGGAATGATGCAGATGGTCGGCCTTGGTCGCCGCGAACAGGATGCGGTCGATGCGCGGCCGGAACAGGCTGGAGAGCAGGGTGCTGCGGCCGATGTTGAAGCAATCGAGAATGCCGGCCAGCGCAGCTTCGAGATCGTGCAGCGCCTCGGGACCGGAGTTGAACGCGGCGAGCGCGTCGGCCAGCACGATCTGGCGGTCGAGCCGGGCGAAATGATCGCGGAAGAACGGCCGCACCACGACGTCCTTGTAGGCCTCGAAGCGGCGCACCATCATCGCCCACAGCGATCCGTCCGGTGCCTGTCCGCTCACGGGCACGTCAAGCGGCGCGAAGGTCAGCGCCGGCGAGCCTGCGAGATTGCCGGGCATCAGGAAGCGGCCGGGCGGCAAGAGGCTCATGGCGAAGCGCTCGTCGCGGCAGGCGCGCAAATAATCGGTGAAGAGCTTCGCGGCGGCGAGCGTCGCCTGCTCGTCCTCGCGCGCGTCGGGCTTGAGCGTTGCGAGATGGGCGTGCCATTCGCCGGCGAGATGCGCGCGTGGCGCCTCGCGCGACAAGGCCAGGCTCTCCGCCGACCATTGCTCGAAACTCTTCTGCAGCAGCGGCAGGTCGAGCAGCCATTCGCCGGGATAGTCGACGATGTCGAGCGTCAAGGTGCGGTCGGCGCCGTTCGGGCGCTGGTACTCGATGACGAGCCTGAGCTCGCTGATGTCGACGGTCGAATTCGGCCAGCGCCGTTCCTCGACCAGCGCGCGCAGATGGCTCTCATAGGCAAAGCGCGGCACGGCATCGTCGGGCTGTGGCGCCAGATGCGCCCGCGCGATCCGGCCCGAGGCATAGGCGTCGAACACCGGAAACCGTCCGCCGCGGGTGAGGCCGTGGATCAGCGCGGTGATGAACACGGTCTTGCCGGCCCGCGACAGGCCGGTAACGCCTAACCGCACCGTCGGATTGAAGAAGTGCTCGCCATAGTCGATCAGCGCCTGCGCGGACAGCCGCGCTTCTTCGACCATATCCTGGAAACTGAATGCCATCTGAACGTTAGAGGATCCGGGGCGGGAGGAATGTGCGGCCGTTCACAAAAGTGGCAATTGCGTGAGGAAAATCAAGCTCCATACTTCCACCGCCTTTATCGGAGAATCAGCCGTTTGAACGACGCGCCGATCCCGAAACACCCATAGCAGAGGGCACTACCTCTTTTTGCGGATTGCCATGACCGTCTTCCAACTGAAACAGCTTGCATCCAGCTCTGTCCACGCCGCGGCCGACGCGATGGGCTGGCACTACGACCGCGCCGAGCTCATCGCCGACGGCATCGTCCACGCGATCGGAGTGCTCGCCGGCATCGTCGCGGCCACCGTGCTGGTGGTGCTGACGGCGATCTATGCCGACGCGACCGACGTCGTCGGCGTCTCTATCTACATCGCCGGCCTGCTCTCGATGCTGGTGCTGTCGGCGACCTATAATCTCTGGCCGGTGTCGCCGGCCAAATGGCTGCTGCGCCGGTTCGACCATTCCGCGATCTATCTCCTGATCGCAGCGACCTACACGCCGTTCATCCTGGAGGTGAAGGACAGCGGCTTTGCGCTGGTGCTGCTCGCCGGCGTCTGGTGCGTGGCCATATCAGGCATCGTGCTGAAGCTTTGCTACCCCGGCCGCTTCGACCGCGTCTCGGTCGGCATTTATCTTGCGATGGGCTGGAGCGGGGTGATGCTCTACGACGCCGTGGTCCGGGCGTTGCCGGCGCTGGCGCTGGGCTTCATCCTGGCCGGCGGACTGCTCTACAGTCTTGGCGTGATCTTCCACGCCTGGCGGCGGCTGCGCTTCCAGAATGCGATCTGGCACGGCTTTGTCTTGGCCGGCGCGGCATGCCATTATACCGCGGTGCTCGACCTCGTGTTGAGCTGAGCAAGCTCCGCGCCGCGGAATAAGTGCGCGCGGTGTCAAGCGGTATGAGACAAGAGGAGACGTCGCATGCAGGTGACCGGCAAGGTCGTGGTCGTCACGGGCGGCGCAAACGGCATCGGCAAGGCGCTGTGCGAGGCGTTTCACAATGCGGGCGCGGCCAAGGTCGTGGTCGCGGACATGGATGCCGCCAATGCCAGGGCGGTCGCCGCCATGGTGGATGGCGCGGCCTTCAAATGCGACGTCGCGCAGGAGAAGGACATTGCGCACGTCATCGAGGAGACCGAACGGCAGTTCGGGCCCATTGACCTGTTCTGCTCCAATGCCGGCATCGGCGGCGGTTTCGATCCGATGTCGGAAAATGCCGGCGGCGCCTCCGACGAACCGTGGCAGCGCAGCTGGGCGATCCACGTCATGGCCCATGTCTACGCGGCGCGGCATCTCGTCCCGCGCATGAAGGCGCGCGGCGGCGGCTATTTCCTCAACACGATCTCGGCCGCGGGCCTGCTGTCGCAGGTCGGCAGCCCCGCTTATTCCACGACCAAGCACGCCGCGGTCGGCTTTGCCGAGAATCTCGCGATCTCGCACAAGGCCCACAACATCAAGGTGTCGATCCTCTGCCCGCAGGGCGTCGACACCAACATGCTGCGCTCGATCCCGAAGGGCCCGCAATCCGGCGACGGCGATCTCGCCCGAGCAGGTCGCCAAGGACGTGCTCGCCGGCCTCGAGCAGGAAACCTTCCTGATCCTGCCGCACCCCCAGGTGCTCGGCTACATGCGCAAGAAGACCGAGAATTACGACCGCTGGATCGGCGGCATGGCCAAGATCCAGGCCAGGATGCGGGAAGAGTTCGGGAAGTGACCGTGAGGTCATCCCGAGGCGGTTGAAGCACATTTGCGCCAAACACTCGCTGTCGTCCCCGCGAAGGCGGGGACCCATAACCACAGGGAGACGTTTGGCGAAGATTGGCAGTTGTTCGGTGCTGATACCGGTGTGTAGCCGATAGATCACGCGGTATGGGTCCCGCCTTCGCGGGGACGACAGCGGTGGTCAAGCAGCCGACTCCGCCTCGCTCCCCACCCGGCTCTGCCGCAGCGCCCGCGCATAGAGCATCATGCCTTCGCGCACCTTGCGCTGCTCGGCTTCCGTCAGCGCCGCCAGCGCGCCGCGCACCTGTTGCCGGCCGAAGGCGTGCAGCGCCTCCAGCGTGCGCCGGCCCTTCGCCGTCAGCGACAACAGCTTGCTGCGCGCATCCGTCTCGTCCGGCGTCTCGCGCAGCTCGCCGCAATCGATCAGCTTGCGCACCAGGCGGCTGACGCTGGATTTCTCCAGCCGCAGGAAATCGCCGAGCTCGCCCGAGGTCATGGGTCCGCGGATGCCGATCTCCAGGATGGTGTGCACCGCCGACGGCGGATAGTCCGACGCCGCCACCGTCGCATCCATGAAGCCGAGCTCGCGCACCATCAACCGCGAGGCGGCGCGGATGTCGTCGATCAGCGCAAGCTCCGTCATCCTTGACTCCCGGCATATAGTTGTATCATACAACTATATGGGCGCAACGGCGCGCGCAAGCGTTTTGGAGTGGACCATGAGCGGAGCTTTGCCGGCAGGTCAGCGAATGAAGGGCAAGGTCTGCCTGGTCACCGGCGGCGGCAGCGGCATCGGCCGCGCCACCGCGCTGCGGATGGCGGCCGAGGGCGCCGAAGCGATCCTGGTTGCCGGCCGGCGCGAGGCCGAGATCGAGGCGACCGCCGCGTCATGCCGCGAGCTCGGCACGCAGGCGATCGCGCTCAAGACCGACATCACGCGCGAGGACGAGGTCGAGCGACTGGTCGGCACGGCCGTCGCGCGTTGCGGCCGGCTCGACGTCGCCTTCAACAATGCCGGATTTCAGGAGCGCCGCGCACCGTTGGAAGAACAGGGCACCGAGACCTACGACAGCGTGTTCGACACCAATGTCCGCGCGCTGTTCCTGTGCCTGCGGCACCAATTGCCTGTCATGCTGGCGCAGGGGCGCGGCAGCATCGTGGTCAACACCTCGGTCAGCGGCGTGCGCAATCCCAATCCCGGCTTCTCGCTCTATTCGGCCTCCAAGGCCGCCGCGATCTCGCTGACGCGCTCGGCGGCGCTGGAGAACGCCCCGCGCGGCATCCGCATCAACGCCATCGCGCCCGGCCGTGTCGTCACCGACATGATGCTGCGCGCCGGCGTCGGCGACGTCGCGACGGTGAGCGCCGGCCTGCCGCTGCGGCGGATGGGAAGTCCGGAGGAGGTTGCGGAGGCCGTGGTGTGGCTATCGTCGGATGCCTCGTCGTATGTCGTCGGGCATGTGCTGGCGGCCGACGGGGGCTTCCTGGCGTCGTAGCTTTCGTAGCCCGGATGGAGCGCCGCGCAATCCGGGGCCGACTTCGCTTGCGGCGTGATTCCCGGATTGCGCTGCGCTCCATCCGGGCTACGCGCGCCTCAATGCTTCTGCCCGTACAGCACCGGCACCGCGGAATCCACGACGACCTCGACGAGGCTCGTGCCCTCGAACGCCATCCCGCGCTTCAGCGCCTCGCCAAGCTCCGCGGCCTTGCTCACCCGCACCGCATGGCAGCCCATGCCTTCGGCGAGCCGCACGAAATCGATTCCCGGCAGCTCCAGCCCGGGCACGTTGCGCACCTGCATCACCTGGCTGAAGGCGCGCATCGCGCCGTAGCCGGAATTGTTGATGACGATGACGGTGAGCGGCAGCTTGCGCTGCGCGCCGGTCCACAGCGCCTGGATCGAGTACATCGCCGAGCCGTCGCCGATCAGGCAGATCGTGCGCTGCTTCGGCTTGCCGAGCGCCATGCCGACCGCGGCGGGCAGCGAATAGCCGAGGCCGCCGCTCGCCATGGTGTAGAAACTGTCCTGGCCGGGCATCGGCAGAAACTTTTGCATGGCCGGCCGGTGCGAGGGCACTTCCTCGACGAGGGAAGCACGATCCGGCATCGCCTGCGACAGCGAATGCAGCAGGAACTCGACCGGCAGTGGATCGGCGGCTTGCGGCGCCGGCGGCAGGGTGCGGCCCTTCGGTGCCGCGCGCTTGCTCTCCGGCAGCAACTCGAGCAGCATGGTCAGCGCCGGCTTCATCGTCGCGATGATGCTGGTGCCGACCGGCGTCACCGCGGCGGCATCCGGATCATCGGTGATCTGAAAAATGGTCGCCCCGCCGTCGAAGATCGCGGCATGGCCCTCGACATGGAAGGTGAATACCGGCGCGCCGACGACCACGACGAGATCGTGCGCGCGCAGCGCGTCGGACAGCTGCGCCGGCGAGGCGTGCAGGAAGCCGGCGAATTGCGGATGCCGCTCCGGGAAGGAGCAGCGCGCCGAGAATGGGCTGACCCAGACACTGGCCTTGGCCTTCTCGGCCACGCGCACCATCAGGTCCACCGCGCCGGCGCGGTCGACGCCGGGGCCGACCACGAGGACAGGGTGCTTTGCGCTGGCGAGCGCGGCAACCAGCGCCTTCATCGCGTCCGGCTCAGGGCCGATCTCACGGCTGACCTTGCGCGCTTCCACCGGGGCGGTCGCATGCGCCCAATCGTCGATCGGGATCGACACGAAGGTCGGACCGCACGGCGGCTGCATCGCGGTGTAATAGGCCCGCGCGATCGCGGCCGGAACGTCCTCGGGCCGCGCTGGCTCGACGCTGTATTTGACGTAAGGCCGCGGAAATTCCGAGGCGCGCTCGGCGTAGAGGAACGCCTGCAAGGGCAGGATCGAGCGCGCCTGCTGGCCGGCGGTGATCACCAGCGGGGTCTGGTTGCGGTGCGCGGTGTAGATGTTGCCGAGCGCGTTGCCGACGCCGGCCGCCGAATGCAGATTGACGAAGCCGGCATTGCGCGTCGCCTGCGCGTAGCCGTCGGCCATGCCGACGGCGGACGCCTCCTGCAGCGCCAGCACGTAGTCGATATCGTCGGGCCAGTCGGACAGGAACGGCAGCTCGGTGGAGCCGGGATTGCCGAATACCTTTGTGATGCCGAAGGCGCGCAAGAGGTCGAGCGTCGCCTGCTTGACGGTGACGGACTTGCTGCCGGTCTTGCCGTTCCTGGCCATGGTTTCCGTCCTTTCCTAGTTCCTCATCCTGAGGAGCGCGTCTTCGCGCGTCTCGAAGGATGAAGGCCCGGCTGGTGGCCTCGCCCTTCGAGACGCGCGCGAAGGGGCGCGCTCCTCAGGGTGAGGCTCCAACTTCCCAGATCGTCGCTAAGTTCGCAATGACGCCGGGGATACTAATGTCATTCCGGGGCGATGCGCAGCATCGAACCCGGAATCTCGAGATTCTCAGGTGCGCAATTGCGCACCATAGTCCGGTCCCTGCGGACCGTCCCGGAATGACGGTGTATCCATCACCACACCGCCGTGCCCTTCATCGTCGGCTGCCCCTCCGCGTTCGCCGTCCACAGCTCCATGCCATCAGCGGTCTCGTTGGCATTGACCGAAAACTCCGTGCCCTCGAACAGCGGCTGCAGCCCGCGATAGCTGAACTTCTTCGGCGCCTTGCCGCCGTGAAGCTTGGCCGCCAGCTCGATGATCAGCGCCGCCTGCAGCGGGCCGTGGAAGATCAGGCCCGGATAACCCTCGACCTTGGTGACGTAGTCGCGGTCGTAATGGATGCGGTGGCCGTTGAAGGTCAGCGCGGAATAGCGGAACAGCAGCACGGGATCGGAGACGTGGGTCTCGCGGTGCTGCGCCTTCGGCGGTGGCGGCGGAGCCTTCGCGCTTCCCGGCGCGCTGCTCGTCATCTCGCGATAGACGATGTCCTGCCGCTCGCGGATGGCGGTGCCGCGCGGCGAGGAAATGCTGTGCTCGACCGAGACGAAGCACAGCGTGCCGGTCGAGCCCGATTTCACCTGCACATCGGCGATGCGCGAGGTCCGGGTCGATTCATCGCCGACGCGCAGCGGCTGCAGGAACTCGATCTCGCCGCCGGCCCACATCCGGCGCGGCAGCGGCACCGGCGGCAGGAAGCCGCCGCGGGTGGGGTGGCCGTCGGGGCCGAGCATCGACATCGGAAACACCGGCTGCGCCAGGCACCAATGCACTGTGAACGGCGCGGCGTCGCCCTTCCTGGGCTCGCCGACGTCCTGGAACAGCGTCGCGCGCAGACCCATGACGAGCTGCGCGGTGACGATGTCGGTCGCCTCCGTGCTGCGGCCGATCCATTGCCGCAAATGATCGATGTCGAGCTTCTCGGTCATGATGCCTCGCTCTGCTATTTCCTGGCTTGGGGCTTTTCGCCGATCGCGGGCACGGCGCCGTAGCTGCGCGTCTCGCCGACGACGATCGGCGCCGGCGCGGGATAGCTGACACGGCCGTTCGGCGTGTCCACCTCGATGCGGCGCAGATGCGGATGGTGGGAAAGGTCGGCCATGGTGTTGACCTCGGCAAACGCAATGTCGGCGTCCGACAGCCGCTTCAACAACTCGTCGCGCGTCATCCTGCCGAAGATGTCCGCCACCGTCTGGTCGGTGAAGTCGCGGTTGCGCACGCGCTCGACCATGTTGGCGACGCGCGGATCGGCGGGCAGATCCGGCTGGTCCAGCACCTTCGCGCACAGCGTCTTCCACTCGCGCTCGCTCTGGATCGAGATCAGGATGTCCTTGCCGTCCTTCGAGGTAAACACGCCGTAGGGCGCGATCGAGGGATGGCGCAGGCCCATGCGCTTGGGCGGATTGCCCGCTTCCGAATTGAGCAGCGGCACGGTGCACCAGTCCGCCATGACGTCGAACATCGAGATGCGGATGTCGGCGCCCTTGCCGGTGCGCCCGCGCGCGATCAGCGCTTCCAGGATCGCCGCATGCGCGGTGGCGCCGGTGGCGACGTCGACGATCGACATGCCAACGCGCGAGGCGCCATCAGGATTGCCGGTGATCGAGGCCAGCCCGCTCTCGGCCTGGATCAGGAGGTCATACGCCTTGCGATGCGCGTAGGGACCCTCGTCGCCATAGCCGGTGATGGTGCAGGAGATCAGCTTCGGATAGTCCTTCAACAGCCGCTCGCGGGAGAAGCCGAGCTTGTCCATCGAGCCGGGCTTCAAATTCTGGATCAGTACGTCGGCGCCGGCGATCAGCTTCTCCAGTTCGGCACGGCCTTCCTTGGTGGTGAGATCGACCACCACCGATTGCTTGCCGCGGTTGAGCCAGACGAAGTAGCTGCTCTGGCCCTTGGCCGCCGCGTCATAGCCGCGGGCGAAATCGCCCTCGGGCCGCTCGATCTTGATCACCTCCGCGCCGGCGTCGGCCAGGCGCGAGGAGCAGAACGGCGCCGCCACCGCCTGCTCGACCGCAATCACCCTGATCCCGTCAAGTGCTCCCATGGCCGGACCTCAGTACGAGCGCGGCATGCCGAGCACGTGCTCGGCGACGAAGGACAGCACGAGGTTGGTCGAGATCGGCGCCACCTGGTACAGCCGCGTCTCGCGGAACTTGCGCTCGACATCGTACTCCTCGGCAAAGCCGAAGCCGCCATGGGTCTGGATGCAGGCGTTGGCCGCTTCCCAGGACGCGTCCGCCGCCAGCATCTTGGCCATGTTGGCCTCGGCGCCGCAGTCGAGCCCCGCCTCGTATTTGCGCGTCGCCTCCTTCACCATCAGCTCGGCCGCGCGCATCGAGGCGTAGGCCTTGGCGATCGGGAACTGGATGCCTTGATTCTGGCCGATCGGCCGGCCGAACACGCTGCGCTCCTTGGCGTAGTTGGTGGCCTTGGCGATGAACCATTTGGCGTCGCCGACGCATTCGGCGGCGATCAGGATGCGCTCGGCATTCATGCCGGAGAGGATGTAGCGAAAACCCTTGCCTTCCTCGCCGATCAGGTTCTCCGCCGGCACCTTCATGTCGGTGAAGAACACTTCGGTGGTGGCGTGGTTCATCATGGTGCGGATCGGGCGGATCTCGAGGCCGTTGTTCTTGGCTTCGCGCATGTCGACGATGAACACCGACAGGCCGTCGGTGCGCTTCTTGGCCTGCTCCTTCGGCGTGGTGCGCGCCAGCAGCACCATCAGGTCGGAATGCTCGGCGCGGCTGGTCCAGATCTTCTGGCCGTTGACGATGTAGCTGTCGTTGCCGTCCTTGCGCGCGAAGGTCTTCAGCGAGGAGGTGTCGGTGCCGCTGGTCGGCTCGGTGACGCCGAAGGCCTGCAGCCGCAGTTCGCCGCTCGCGATCTTCGGCAGGTACTTGGCCTTCTGCTCGGCATTGCCGTGCCTGAGCACCGTGCCCATCGTGTACATCTGGGCATGGCAGCCGCCGCCGTTGCAGCCCGCGCGCTGGATCTCTTCCAGGATCGCGGCGGCCGCCGACAGCTTCAGGCCCGCGCCGCCATATTCCTCGGGGATCAGCACCGAGAGATAGCCGGCCTGCGTCAACGCATCGACGAAGGCCGTCGGGTAGGCCATCTCGCGATCGAGCTTGCGCCAATATTCGCCGGGAAACTGGGCGCAGAGCTTTGCGACGGCGTCGCGGATATCGGCGTAATCTTCGGTGTGGTGTTCATCGCTCATGGCGTTTCCCGTTGGTAGCGGCAGTTAAGATAACGCCGGCCGATCCTCTGGCGTTGTGAAAACAATGCCAGCCCCCTATGCTCATTTGTTATAGCGTATGGAGTAGCCTTCCAGGATTGGCAAGCATGGATTTCCGGCAGCTCAGGACCTTCAGTTGCGTGGCGGAGCTCGGCAGCCTGTCCAAGGCGTCCGACACGCTGCGCGTGGCGCAGCCGGCGCTTTCCAGGCAAATCAAGCTGCTGGAACACGAGCTGCGCACCGAACTCTTCACCCGCAACGGCCGTGGCATGGTGCTGACCGAAGCCGGCCGGCTGCTGCTGGCGCGCACCTCCGGCATCGTGCGGCAGATCGACCAGATCCGCGACGACATCCAGTCGTCCCAGGGGCCGCCTTCGGGCCAGGTCGTGCTCGGCCTCGTTCCAACCGTCAGCTGCGTGCTGTCGGCGCGCTTTGCGCGGCGCTGCGTCGAGAAGTTTCCAGGCATCTCGCTGCGCATCGTCGAGAGCTACAGCGGCCATCTGGTCGAATGGCTGCATCGCGGCGAGATGGACCTCGCCATCCTCTACGGCCGCTCCGCCGACCTGCATCTCAACGTGGAGAGCCTCGGGCGCGACAACATCGTCGCGGTCGGCCCGCGCGGCTGCGGCCTTGCGCGCAAGAAGAGCGTCGATGTCGGCTGGCTGCTGCGGCAGCGGCTGGTGCTGCCCTCTCACTCGCACGGCCTCCGCGCGCTGATCGAGCACGCAGCCGCCCAGCGCAAGATCAAGCTCAACGTCCAGCTCGAGGCGGATTCCTTCCGCGTGCTGACGAGCCTCGTCGAGGAAGGCCTCGGCTTCGCGCTGCTGCCGCCTTCGTCGGTCCATGGCGAGGTCGCGGAGGGCCGGCTGGAAACCGCTTCCGTCTCAAAGCCGATGACGCGCGAGCTCATTTTCGCTTCTCCGATCGACCGGCCGGTCTCGACGGCCTCGCTCGCCGTCACTGCGCTCCTGCGCGAGGAGGTCGCCGCCTGCCGCAAGGACGGCGTGTGGGACATCAAATTGAGTTAGATGTGCCGACGTCGTAGAACACTCGGGCGACGACTTGCCTTCGCATCTGGCGCGAGCTGTCATGCCGGAATTTTATAGCTGGAGCGGCCGACTTACCGCTCGCGTGCCCCGGACGCAGCGCAGCACGCCCGGCGATGCGAAGCATTGTCCGGCGTGATGCGCTGCAGAGCCGGGGCCCATGTCGCAACGGGATCGGCGCTTGGTCCCGGCTCTGCGCCGCACCGCCGTAAGCGCGTTCACGCGCGTCTTCGGCGCGCTATGGCGCTGCGTCGCGTCCGGGACACGAGCGAACGAGATGCCGTCGTCGCAATGACGGAGGAGAGAGCCTATCCCGGAATCCGCACCGGCAGCGTCTCATACCCCTTGATGAAGCTGGAATAGATCCGCTTGGGCTCGCCGACCACCTCGATGCGCTCGAAGCGCTTCAGCATCTCCTCCCACACGATCTTGAGTTGCAGCTCGGCGAGGCGCATGCCGACGCAGCGATGGATGCCGAAGCCGAAGGAGAGGTGGGTGCGCGGGCGCGGGCGGTCGATGATGAACTCGTTCGGCTTGTCGAACATCTCCTCGTCGCGGTTGCCGGAGACGTACCACATTACGACGCGGTCGCCCTTGCGGATCGGCTTGCCGCCGATCTCGGTGTCCACTAGCGCGGTGCGCCGCATATGCGCGAGCGGCGTCTGCCAGCGGATCACCTCGGGCACCATGGAGTCGATCAGCTCCGGATTGGCGCGCAGCTTGTCGTACTGCTCCGGGTTCTCGTTCAGCGCCAGCACCGAGCCGGTCATGGTGTTGCGCGTGGTGTCGTTGCCGCCGACGATGAGCAGGATGATGTTGCCCATGAGATTGTCGGGATCCATATGGCGCGTGGCGTCGTTATGGGCCATCAGCGACAGCAGATCGTTGCGCGGCTCCGAGTTGACGCGCTCGTTCCAGAGCCTCGACATATAGGCATAGCACTCGTCCATCTCGCGGCGGCGCTCCTCGGCGCTGGCCACGATGCCGCTCTTGGGCAGCGCGGTCGAGACGTCAGACCAGCGCGTCAGCTTGCGACGCTCCTCCCAGGGGAAGTCGAACAGCGTCGCGAGCATCTGCGTCGTCAACTCGATCGAGACGCGCTCGACGAAATTGAAGGTCTCGTTGCGCGGCAGATTGTCCAGCACGGCCTGCGAGCGCTGGCGGATCAGCTTGGCGAGCTCGTCCAGGTGCTGAGGGGTGAACATCGGCGATACCGTCTTGCGCTGCGCCGAATGCCTGGGCTGGTCCATCGCGATGAAGCTCGGCCAGTCGTAGCCTTGCGGCACGTCGCGGATCGAGATGCCGCCGAGCGTCGAATCCGAGGAAAAGATGCCGTGATTGGTGTCGACATGCATGATGTCGTTGTATTTCACCACCGACCAGTACGGCTCGATCGGCGCGTTGGTGCAGTAATGCACCGGCTCTTCCTTGCGCAGCCGCTCGAACCACGGCCACAGCGTGTCGTCCTGGAACAGCCGGGGCGCGCCGGGATGGAATTGCGACAGCGGCGTCGCATAGGCCTCCTCGCGGGCCCTGCGCATGCGTTCGGCCTTGTCCACCTTAACCGGCGCTTGGATGTTCATCGTCGTGGCTCCAGTTGTTCTCTTGCTTCGCCTCTCCGCGCTAGTGGGGAGAAGGAGTTGACTCACGCCGCAATCTTCACCGGCAGCTCTTCCAGGCCCTTCACGAAGCTCGAATAGACCCGCCTGGGCTCGCCGACCACGTCAATATGGTCGAACCGCCTAAGAATCTCTTCCCAAATAATCTTGAGCTGCAGTTCGGCAAGCCGCAAGCCCACGCAGCGGTGAATGCCGAAGCCGAAGGACAGATGCGTGCGCGGGCGGGCGCGGTCGATGATGAAATCGTAGGGCTTTTCGATCGCCTCCTCGTCGCGGTTGCCCGAGACGTACCACATCACGACCTTGTCACCCTTCTTGATCTGCTTGCCGCGGAACTCGAAGTCGGAGAGCGCGGTGCGGCGCATATGCGCCAGCGGGGTCTGCCAGCGGATCACCTCGGGGACGAAACTGTCGAGCAGCGCCGGATTCTCGCGCAGCTTGCGATATTGTTCCGGATGCTGGCTCAGCGCGAGAAGCGAGCCGGACATGGTGTTGCGCGTGGTGTCGTTGCCGCCGACGATCAGAAGGATGAGATTGCCGAGGAAGTTCTTTGCATCCATGTCGCGGGTCGCGGCGCCATGCGCCATCATCGAGAGCAGGTCGCTCTTCGGCGGCTGCTCGGCGCGTTCCTTCCAGAGGTGGGAGAAGTAGGCCGCGCATTCGCCAAGCTCGGCCAATCGCTCCTCGTCGGTGGCGACGAGGCCGTCAGGCCCGGGAATCGTGGTGGCGATGTCGGACCAGCGCGTCAGCTTGCGGCGGTCCTCCCAGGGAAAGTCGAACAGCACCGCCAGCATCTGCGTGGTCAGCTCGATCGAGACACGGTCGACCCAGTCGAACACCTCGCCGCGGGGCAGATTATCCAGGCACTCGGCCGAGCGCTTGCGGATGTTGATGGCGAGATTGTCCAGGTGCGTCGGCGTGAACATCGGCGCCACGGTCTTGCGCTGCGCGGCGTGGCGCGGCGGATCCATCGAGATGAAGCTCTCGCGGCGCAGGTCCGGATCGACGTCGCGGATCGTGATGCCGCCGAGCGCGGAGGCCGAGGAGAACACCGAATGGTTGGTCTCGATCTCCATGATGTCGTTGTAGCGCGTGACCGACCAGTACGGCCCGAACATCGAGTCCTTGCAATAATGCACGGGGTCTTCCCGGCGCAGGCGATCGAAATAGGGCCAGAACGTATCGGTCCTGAACAATTCAGGGTCGCCCGGATCGAATTGCTCCAGCGGCAATGAATTGGCGCGATCACGCAATGCGTCGAGCTTGGCCGCGCTGATGGTCCCATGCATGACCGTTCTCCCTGGCACGAACCGCGCGTTCTCGTTGAATTCTGCGCTGCGGTATTTGATTTGTAATTACAGCCGGTTGTCTGCGCCGGAGCAAGGGGGAGTTTCGCCACATCCCACCCTTGCGAGAGGGCTTGGGCAGACGCGTAGCCCCGGATGGAGTGCAAGCGTAATCCGGGGCCGGCGTCGCTTGGGGCAACATCCCGGATTGCGCTTTGCTCCATCCGGGCGACCGATCAGCGTGATCCCTCGCACACCGTTCGTCGTGAAATCGTGCCAGAAACCGATTGGAATCGAGGTACATCGAACCCGGCCGTGTTGGGGATCGACCAATCTCTGATCTATAGTTTGATTGGAACAGACCGACATCTCGAGGTTGCCGCCGTGAACGACATGCAATGGAGCCCGATCGGCTCCGAGCCCATTCCGCCGCCGCTGCCGCCGACGCGGGTCGAGTTTTCCGGCAACCGCTCCGAGTTCCGAAAAATGGTCACCAAGGGTGCCATGTTGGAGCTCGTCACCTTCGGCTTCTACCGGTTCTGGCTGGTCACCGACATTCGCCGTCATCTGTGGGCGCACACTGCGATCGACGGCGATGCCGCCGAATATACCGGGCGGGCCAGGAGCTTTTGGTCGGCTTCCTGTTCGCGCTCGCGATCCTGGTGCCGATCTACCTCGCCTATTTCCTGATCGGCATCGAGTTCGAGCGCTGGCAGGGTTTTGCCTCGGTGCCGTTGTTCATCGGCTTCTTCGCCTTCGGCCAGTTCGCGATCTTTCGCGCGCGACGCTACCGGCTGACGCGCACGGTCTGGCGCGGCGTTCGGTTCTGGATGGACGGCTCGGGCTGGGCCTATTCGTTCCGCGCCATGGCCTGGGGTCTGCTGGTGTTGCTGACGCTCGGCTTGGCGCTGCCGTGGCGCGAGGCCGCGCTCGAACGCTACAAGATGCAGCACAGCCATTACGGCGATCTCCGCGGCGATTTCGAGGGCGATGGCTGGACCTTCTTCAAGCGCGCCTGGTGGCTATGGCTGCTCAGTCCGATCGCGGTCGTCATCTTCCCGCTCGCGCCGTTCTTCTATGCCGAATTCAAGGCGCGCGAATGGCGCTGGTGGCTCGACGGCATCCGCATCGGCGGCGTCAGCCTGTCCTCGGACCTGCCTCATGACGCCTTTTACGGCCTGTACTGGAAGGTGATCGGCTGGTGGATGCTGCTCACGGTCGCCTTCGCTGCCTACATGGCCGTCGGCGGCTTGTTGCTCGTTCAGCTGAGCGGCGTTCCGGCCGAGGAGATCTTCGCCGGTGACAACGGCACCAAGAGCATCCCGATGGTGGTGATGATGGTAGCAGGCTATTTCGCCCTGGCGCTCGCGATCAACATCGTGATGCGGGTCTATCTCCAGCGCGATCTCTGGGCCAAGGTGCTCGAGACCGTCGAGGTGCACGACATCGCGGCCGCGGCGGATGTGCGCGGCAGCGGCCAGCTTGCCAGCGCGCTCGGCGAAGGTTTTGCCGACGGGCTCGATGTCGCGGGATTCTAGGCTGTGAGTGAAACATTTGCCGCGGCGCCGGCGCAGTCAGCGAAGCCGACCATCTTCTTCGACGGAACGTCGAGCCGGAGGCGGCAGGTCACGCTGAGGTTCGGTGATACGCTGGAGATTGCCGAGGAGGGCGGGGCGCCGGTTCGCTGGGCTTACGCCGACATTCGCCGCGCTGACAGTCCGTCCGGTATCTTGCGCCTTTCGTGCACCGCCGCGCCGCCATTGGCGCGGCTGGAAATCCGCGACGCTGCGCTCGCCGCCGACGTGACGGCGCGCTGCATGCGGCTCGATGAGCACAGGACCTCGCGCCGCGGTGTCGCGAAGATCGTCGGCTGGTCGGTGGCCGCCGCCGTCTCCATCGTCTGCGTCGTTCTGTTCGGCGTGCCGCTCGCGGCCGACCGTCTGGCGCCGCTGGTGCCGAAACCCGTCGAACGGCGCATCGGCGACGCTGCCGAAGTGCAGGTGAAGACCATCTTCGGCCGCAATGCGTGCGAAGATCCCGCCGGCAAGGCCGCCTTCACCAAGCTCGTCAACCGCCTGCGCGATGCCGCCGGCCTCGACGACGATACCATGACCGCGGGCGTGCTGCCGACCTCGGTGCCGAACGCGTTCGCGCTGCCGGGCGGCAAGGTGTTCGTACTGAAAGGCCTGCTCGACAAGGCCGAAAGTCCCGACGAGCTCGCCGGCATCCTCGCGCACGAGCTCGGTCATCTCAAGCATTACGACAACATGCGCGGGCTGATCTACAACGGCGGCACCTCGTTCCTGATCGGCCTCTTGTTCGGCGACGTCACCGGCTCGTCCGCCGTGATCTTCGCCTCGCGCAGCCTGGTCGAAGCCTCCTATTCGCGCGAGGCCGAGACCGCCGCCGATACGTTCGCGATCGAGGTCATGCACAAGCTCGGCCGCTCGCCGAAGCCCGCCGCCGAATTGATGTTCCGCATCACCGGCAAGGAAGGCGGCTCGACGCTCACGACGATCCTCGCCAGCCACCCGCTGACCGAAGACCGCCTCGCCCGCATGACCAGGGAAGACCGCCCGGCCTCCGGCCCGCCGCTGCTGACGGACAAGGAATGGCAGTCGCTGAAGCTGATTTGCGGCAGCGGGAAGGTGTGAACAGCCGGCCGATCACTTCGCCGGCGCAGCCGGTGCGTTCGAGCCGGTGGTGACGCTCGGCGCATTGTTCGGACTGGTCGACGTCGCCTGCGGTCCGACCTCGCGCCCATTGTAGAAGAAGACGGTTGCGATCACGGCGATCACGAAGATCGCGCCGATCGCCCAGCCGGCCGGGCTGTTGCGGCGCGCTCTGTCGGCCCTGCGGTCATTGTCCTGATAGGTCATCGAGTTCTCCATCCTGAAAGCAGGAGAACCGCGCGCGATCGAAGCTGTTCCTAAGCGGGCAAAACGCCGCCGAGAGACCTATCGCGTTCCGTAGGCGCGGTCGCCGGCATCGCCAAGGCCGGGCAGGATGAAGCCGTTCTCGTCGAGGCCCTCGTCCACCGCCGCGGTCCAGATCGGCACGTCCGGATGCAGTCCGCGCAGGCGCTCCAATCCTTCCGGGGCTGCGATCAGGCAGGCGAGGCGGATGTCCCTGGCGCCGCGCTCCTTGAGCCGGTCGATGGCGGCGACAGCCGTGTTGGCGGTCGCGACGACAGGCGTCACCACGATGGCGAGGCGCTCGCTGAGGTCGGAGGGCGATTTGAAGAAATACTCGACCGCGGCAAAGCTGTGCGGCTCGCGGTAGAGCCCGATATGGGCGACGCGCGCGGTCGGCACCAGGTCCATCATGCCGTCGACGAAGGTCGTGCCGGCCCGCAGCATCGGCACGAACACCAGCTTCTTGCCGGCGATCTTGGCCGAATGCATCGTCGCCAGCGGCGTCTCGATCACGGTGTCAGTGAGCGGCAGATCGCGCGTCACCTCGTAGCAGAGCAGCATGCCGATCTCCTTGATCAGCTCCCTGAACGATTTGGTCGAGATGGACTTGTCGCGCACCAAGGTCAGCTTGTGCTGCACGAGGGGATGATCGACGATCGTGACGCCTTCCATGGGATGCCTTTCTTCCTTCTCCCCCTTATGGGAGTAAGGTGGCGCGAAGCGCCGGATGAGGGTTCTCACCCGGCTTCGCTTTGCGAAGCCACCCTCTCCCACAAGGGGAGAGGGTTTAGAAAACCGTGCCGTCGCTGATCACCTTGATCGGCGGCGAGCCATCGGGACGACGCGAAGATGCAATGGCGCGGCCCGCGGCCCAACTGCCGCCTTCCAAAATGCTGGCAAGCGGCAAGGTCTCCGGCGTGCGGCCGAGCTTGGCGCGAACCAGGTCCGCGAGCCGGTCCAGCAGCGCAATCGTCAGCGCGCGCCATTCCACGACCAGCAGCGAATCCACCGCATGCGCGCGCGCAGCATCGGCAGGATCGCGCAGGCGCAGCACGTCATGGTCGACGAACAGGCCGCCATTGCGGTATTCGGCAAGCCCCGTGAGGCCATCGATGTCAGTGACGCCAAATCCGGCGCGCTGCAGCGGCTCGATCAGGGAATAGCTCAGCCATTGCGACAGCTTGTGCAGCGGCACGAGGCCTGCCGTCGCGTCGTCGGCCTTGATCGCCGGATGGCGCCAGCAATCGCCGAGCGGGACGCCTGCAAGCTCGAGCCGCGAGGGCCAGATCGGTCCGAGCTGGTTCAGCACTGCGGCGAGGATCGCAGGCGCGGCAACGGCGCCGCCCTTCGCCTGCGCCGCGATGTGATCGAACAGGCCGCCCGGCCGTGGCGCGTCGCGCAGGCCGAACACGTCTGCGCGCTCCGCCGCCAAGGTGCCCAGACGCTGCAGCAGGTCGACGCGTCCCTCGAGGCCGAGCAGCGGATTGGCGTCGCTGACCTGAAAGGCGGAGGCGAGGGAGGCGAGCGGCAGTCTTGCCAGCACGTCCGCATCGGCCCTGAACGGCGCACGGACGTCACCCGAGAACAGGCCGCCCGCGAACATGTCGAGGCTCGCAATCGCGAGTCCCTCGGATCGGCCGATGCTTGCGCCGCTGGTCGCATCGCGATATCGCCACGCCGCGCCGGCACCGGCGTCGAGCAGCACGCTGACGATGGCAAGGTCGAATTCCGCCCGCGCCCGTGCCTCGCGGTCCGGCCACGATGCCGCGTCGGCGAGCCGCGCCCAGCGGTCGACGCCGCCGGTCACAAAATGGCGCCAGCGCGCATGGAACGGAAGCTCCAGCGTCGGATAGGCCTGTCGCGTCACCGCGAGCACGGCCTCCGCGACACCATCCATGCGATCGAGATCAACAGTGAAGTGGCGCAGGCCGCCGGCAAGGCCGATATCGAGCATCTGTCCGGCACGCGCGCGCACCGCTCCTGCGCTGAGCAGGGAGCGGGCCTGTCGTTCCAAAGCGTCCGCCATCGCGCGATCAGTATTTTTCCAGCGAACGTCCGACCACGCCATCGACGTCCTGCTCCGGCGCGATGTCGGTCGAATAATAGCCGGCGGCCTTCTTCGCGGCGATCTCGACATGAGCGTCGGCCGGGATCAGCTCAGGCGGGATCGGCACACGCTCGACGATGTCGATTCCCTGCGAGGTCAGCGCATCGTATTTCATGTCGCTCATCGACAGGAAGCGGTCGATGCGCTTGAGGCCGAGCCAGTGGATCGTGTCCGGCATCAATTGCTGGAAGCGCGCGTCCTGCACGCCCGCAACGCATTCGGTGCGCTCGAAGTAGGCCGCGGCGGCGTCGCCGTCCTCCTGGCGCTTGCGCGCGTTGTAGACCAGGAATTTGGTCACCTCGCCGAGCGCGCGGCCTTCCTTGCGGTTGTAGACGACGAGCCCGAGGCCGCCCTCCTGCGCGCCGCGGGCGGATTCCTCGATGCCGTGGATCAGATAGGGCCGGCAGGTGCAGATGTCGGAGCCGAACACGTCGGAGCCGTTGCATTCGTCGTGGACGCGGCAGGTGATCCTGGTGCGATGGTCCGGCAGCTTCGTCACGTCGCCGAACATGTAGACGGTGGTGCCGCCGATCGGCGGCAGGAACACCTTCATGTCCGGCCGCGTCACCAGCTCGGGGAACATGCCGGCGGTCTGCTCGAACAGCGTGCGGCGCAGCTCGGTCTCGCTGGTGCCGAAGCGCGTCGCAAGGCCGGGCAGGTACCAGACCGGATCGATCGCGATCTTTACCACGGAGACGCTGCCATTGGCGTGCACGACCTCGCCGTCGGCGCGCAGACGTTTCGCGGCGAGCGCTTCGCGGATCTCCGGCAGGTCCAGCCTTGCCCGCGTCACCGCGATGCTGGGGCGGATGTCGGCGCCTTCGGCGATCTCCTGGCGGAAGTTTTCCGCGACCAGATGCCCCCAGGGATCGAGCGCGACGATCTTTGCCGGATCCTGCCACTGCTCGAACGGCCCGATGGTCGCAGCCGGAAATGTGTTGGTGAGGTCGGGCCTGCGAATCGGATCGAGCGCGCGGGCGGAGACGGCGAGCGCACGGTACATGGCGTAGGAGCCGCCATGGCTGCCGATCACGTTGCGATCGCCGGCGCGCGATACCGTGCCGATGACCGGCCCACGGGCGCGCGCCTCGCCTGCGCCCCAGTGGATCGGAAAGGCGGAGGTCCGGCCCGGCTCCGGATGGGAGGTCAGGCGGATGTGGTCGGTACGGTTCGCGCGGCTCATGTCCAGGCTCCCAAAAAGCCAACGGCCCGCCGCTCGGACGGGCCTGGCTCGCTTGCGGCACCGCTCTCGGAACAGCCGGCGACGCAAGCTCAATCCAACATATTGTAACCCCGGCGAGCGACAGACAAGTTAATCGTGCGCGGCGCCCGGGACCCCTTCCCGCGCTCGTCCGGAGCGGCGAACGGCGCCAGAATGTTTCCTATATCTATGTAATTGCTGTCATTTTTGAAGGGGTGCCCGGTGCCTTGGCGGCCCGAACAGGTGACTGGATAAAACCTGCGGCTTCGGACATATCGACCGGATCGGCTCTATTCCGGAGACCCCCATGCCCGCCAGCTACATCGACCCCCGCAACGGACAGCTCTATCCCCTCGACCAGCCGCGCTGGTGCTCGGAGGAGCGCACGCCGCTGCTGGTGACGCCGGGAGCCGGCATCTCGCGTGGCGATATCGATAGCCGCACGCGCTCGCTCTGGCGCTATCGGGCCGCACTGCCGGTCGAGATTGCAAACCCGATCACGCTCGGCGAAGGCTGCACGCCGCTGGTTCAGCAGAATTGGGGCCAGCTGCGCCCGTTGTTCAAGCTGGAATGGTTCAACCCGACCGGCAGCTTCAAGGACCGCGGCTCTTCCGTGATGCTGTCGTTCCTCCGCCAGATCGGCATCTCGGCCATTCTCGAGGACTCCTCCGGCAATGGCGGCTCGTCAATGGCGGGCTTAGGGGCCGCCGGCGGCATGCGCGTGAAGATTCTTGCGCCGGCCTCGACCTCGCCGGCCAAGATCGCGCAGGTGCGCGCCTATGGCGCGGCGGTGCAGCTCGTCGAAGGCCCGCGCGAGGAATCCGAGGCGGAGGCCATCCGCCAGTCGAGCCAGACCTTTTACGCCAGCCACAATTGGCAGCCGTTCTTTCTCGAAGGCACCAAGTCGCTCGCCTATGAAATCTGGGAGGATCTCGGCTTCCGCGCGCCCGACAACGTCATCGTTCCCGTCGGCGCCGGCAGCAGCCTCCTGGGCTGCGCCTTCGGCTTCCGCGAGCTCAAGAAGGCCGGGCAGATATCGAAGCTGCCGCGGCTGTTCGCGGCGCAGCCGCTCAACTGCTCGCCGGTCGATGCGAGCTTTCAAGCCGGCGTCGACACGCCCGTCGCGCGCGAGGTGAGCAAGACAATCGCCGAAGGCACCGCCATCAAGCATCCGCTGCGCCTGCGCGAGATCATCGCCGCCCTGCGCGAGAGCGGCGGCGGCTCCGTTGCGCTCACGGAAGCTGAGATCGTCGCCGCGCTGCGCCGCCTTGCGCGCCAGGGCCTGTTCGTCGAGCCGACCAGCGCCAGCGCGGCGGCGGCACTGGACAAGCTCGCAGCCGCCGGCGCGATCAAGTTGACCGAGACCACGGTCGCGGTCCTCACCGGCACCGGGCTCAAGACCGCGACGACTGTGGCTGATCTGGTGCAGTAGGGTCGGAGCGGGCGCCGTGCTTACCCTCCCCTCCAGGGGAGGGTAAGCAACACCTCACTCCTTCAGCTCATTCACCTGCTTCACCCAGGCGCGCACGTCGGTGAGCACGGCGGGCAGCACGGCCTTGACCTCGGCGAGGGTCATGCCTGCCTTGATGCGGGGGTCGTACAGCAGATTGAGGATGTACTGGTCGTACACGTCGAAATAGCCCATCGAGACGTTGTCGTTGAACATGGTCCAGGGCACGCTCGTGGTGTCGTTGATCGGCCCGAGCGATTGCAGCAGCTCCTCATAGGCGCAGTCGAGAAAGACGAAATCGCCGTTGTCGACGGTGAGGATCACGTCGGAATGCTCGATCTCGAAATTGTCGTTCTTGCGGAAGCCGGATAGGCATTGCGGGTCGAGCGAGGAGCGGATCTCGCGCGCCTTCGCGGCGCCGTAGAAGCTGGTGAGGGTGCGGTAGACGTCGCGATCGCGCACCAGCTTCACCCGCACATTGGCCGCTTCGGAGGTCGCGGTCATGGCGATGTCGAGATGCTGCACGCGCTTGCCGATGTCGGCTACGACCTTGGCCAGCTGCGCCTTGCGATCGGCGCGGTCGCTCTCGGCGTAGACGCGCACCGGTCCGTCGAACTTGCGGATGCGGTCGACGCGGCCGGCGAGGTGATATTCGGCGCCGAACGCCGTCTTCAGGAAGCCGTCGACGATCTCGCCGTCAGTGAAGCTCTTCTTCTCGGCGCGCTGGCGCGAGGAGATTGCGGGCAATTCGCCGGCGGCGGCAATGGGAGCGATCTCAGGCGCGCAGGTGAGCGCTGCCAACGCCAGCAGGGCGGAGCGAAGGGCAGCCAAGGACGAATTCGATGCGCTCATCATGGTGCGACGCTGCCGCATTCACGCCGCGCGCACAAGGGTGCGAGGCCGCACGTCGTGCGGTTCCCGGCGTTGTCTGTCGCAAGAGAATGACAGTGCCGTAGGGTGGGGAAAGCGGAGCGTGCCCACGCCTCTGTGGCCGATCGTAAAGATCGTGGGCACGGCGCTTCGCGCCTTTGCCCACCCTACGAGGGCTTGCCTCTGGTCAGTTGTTCAGCACCACCACGGGGGTGCCGACCGCGACGCGGCTGTAGAGATCGCTGACGTCGTCGTTGGTCATGCGGAAGCAGCCCGAGGAGACCGCCTGGCCGATCGTCTCCGGCTCGTTGGAGCCGTGGATGCGATAGAGCGTCGAGCCCAGATACATCGCGCGTGCGCCGAGCGGGTTGTCGATGCCGCCCTTCATGTGGCGCGGCAGGTCGGGGCGGCGGGCCAGCATCTGCGAGGGCGGCGTCCAGTCCGGCCATTCCTTCTTGGCGGTGATCCTGTGCATCCCGCCCCAGCGGAAGCCGTCGCGGCCGACGCCGATGCCGTAGCGCAGCGCCTGACCGTTCCCGAGCACCAGATAGAGCCGGCGCTCGGCCGTGTTCACCACGATCGTGCCGGGCGCATAATTGCCGTTGTACATGACGGTGGTGCGGGGAATCAGGCTGGCGCCGCTGCCGAGAAAGCCGGAGGGACTGGTGCCCGTGAAGTCTATCATTCCCGCCGCGGATGCGGCGACCGCGCCGGCCAGCACGAGCGCCATTGCGGCGATCTGCGCGGCAAAAAACCGGATCATTGCTTCCCCCAGAAAAAAATCGATTCAACAAAGGCCACAGGCCATATTTACGGGCATTTCGCAAGCCACGGGCGCGTGAGGCAGGGCATCCTTAACGGATGGTGTCGCCAAATCGGCAACCGCGTCAATTTGCGCAAAAACGTCGAAGCGCTGTCAAGCAAGGCGGCGCCCGGTCGGCGTCAAGAACACGCGTCGGGACGAGACGCTGATGCCCCGTTCCGGATCCACCGGAACGGAGCATTGGCCAAACCCGCGCATCGTCATGCGGGGCAGGGCCGCGATGCCGGCTCTTGCTTTGACGGGCCGAGCGAACAATGATTGATCGCATGGATCGCCGGAAGCGGCCGGTTGCGGAGCAAAAAGAATGAACGGTGCGGAAAGCCTGGTGCGGACGATGGTCAAGGGCGGGGTGGACGTCTGCTTCACCAACCCGGGCACTTCCGAGATGCATTTTGTCGCAGCGCTCGATCGCGTGCCGGGCATGCGCTGCGTGCTCGGCCTGTTCGAGGGCGTGGTGACGGGCGCTGCCGACGGCTATTTCCGCATGAAGGGCACGCCGGCATCGACCCTGCTGCATCTCGGCCCCGGCCTCGCCAACGGCCTTGCCAATCTGCACAACGCCAAGAAGGCCAATTCCGGCATCGTCAACATCGTCGGCCAGCACGCGGTCTACCACATCGGCTACAACGCGCCGCTGACGTCCGACATCGAGGGCCTCGCCCGGCCGATGTCGTCCTGGGTCCGGACCTCGCCGGATGCCAGATCGGTCGCCGCTGACGGCGCCGCGGCCATTGCCGCCGCCAAGAGCGCGCCGCCGCAGATCGCCACCCTGATCCTCCCCGCCGACACCGCCTGGAACGAGGCCGACGGCATCGCCGAGGTCCCGGCCGAGCAGCAGCGCGCGAGCTATTCGCCGCAGGCGGTCGAGCAGGCGGCAAAGGTCCTGCATGGCGACGGCGAGGGCACGCTGCTCTTGATGACCGGCAGCGCCCTCAGCGAGCAGGGCCTGGCGTTCGCCGAGCGCATCGCGAACAAGACCGGCTGCACCGTGGTGGGCCCGACCTTCCGGCCCAAGATGGCGCGCGGCCGCGGCCGCTTCTCGATCGACCGCATCCATTACGTGATCGAGCAGGCGCTGCCGATGCTGGCCAAGTTCCGCCACATCGTGCTGGTCGAGTCCGACGACCCCGTGGCATTCTTCGCCTATCCGAACAAGCCGAGCATGCTCAAGCCGCAAGGCTGCGAGGTCCATCGCATGACGTCCTGGGGCGAGAACTCGGTCGCCGCGCTCGAGGCGCTCGCCGGCGCGGTGAAGGCCAGCGCCAGGGACGTCAAGCCGCAGGCTTTGCAGGAACTGGTCAAGCCGACTGGCGCGCTGACCTTCGCCTCGATCGCGCAGGCGATCGCCTGCGCGATCCCCGAGAACGCCATCATGGTCGACGAGTCCCTGACCACGGGCCGCGGCTTCTTCCCGCCGACCGCGGCGGCGGCTCCCCACGATTGGCTGCAGAACATGGGCGGCTCGATCGGCTTCTCGACGCCGCTGTCGATCGGCGCCGCGATCGCCTGCCCGGACCGCAAGGTCATCACCATGGTCGGTGACGGCAGCGCGATGTACACGATCCAGTCGCTGTGGACCCAGGCCCGCGAGAACCTCGACATCGTCACCATCGTATTCGCCAACCGCATCTACCAGATCCTGCGCGGCGAGTTCGACAATGTCGGCGCCGGCGAGCCCGGCCAGCGCGCCAACGACATGCTGCGGCTCGACCGTCCGACGCTGGATTTCGTGGCGCTGGCCAAGGGCATGGGCGTGCCCGGCCGCGCCGTCACCAATGCCGACGAGTTCAACAAGGCGCTGGCTGAGGCCGTCGCCGAGCCCGGGCCGCGGCTGATCGAAGTCCAGATGTAGGGCTGTACGCAACGCGGAGCGCCGAGAGCCCGGAGGCACGATGCAGACCGAGCTGACCAAGGTGATCGCCGCGCTCCGGGACTTCTACGCCCACGAGGGCTTCCTGTTCGAGAAGGACATCGGCGAGCGCGCGCTGACGCACCGCTTCGCCGTGCATCTGGAGAAGCAGTTCGCCGGCTGGTCGGTCGACTGCAATTACGACCGGCTCGGCGAGCGCACGCTGCATCTACCGCACGGCACCATCATCTCGACCGACGATCATCTGGGAAAATCGATCTACCCCGATGTGGTCGTGCATCAGCGCGAGATCCCGAACAATCTGCTCGCCGTCGAGATCCGCAAGGCGAGCAATCACACGCCGCTGGAGCACGACCAGCACAAGCTGAGGGCCCTGACCGACGTGCACGTCTGGTTTCCCTACTGGATCGGCGTGCTGCTGGTGCTGGACAAGGACCGGGTGACGATGTCGGAAGTCTATGTCAGCAGCGCTGCCGACGACACGCTGTCGCGCTGGTTCGCGACGCGGCTCGCGGAGGCCGGCCTCGGCGTCGCGGGGTAGCAGGCGCAATCATGCCGGCAGGACCCGCTCCGGGTGACCACCGACGACCCGCTGCCTTGCCGGTGACCTTGATGGTCGCCGTGTCGTCCGAGACCGGCAGCGGACTGGCGAGCAATGTGATCTCGGCCACAGTCCTCGTGTGGGATCGGACCTAATGTTGACAGACTTGCACGCGTCGATGCCGCAGGCCTAGCTTCGGCCCGTTGGGATCAGGCAATTTTGGAGGTTCTGATGCAAAAGTCATACTTGCTGGCCGCGACCGCGGCGCTGGCGCTCATCATGCAGACACCGCTCGCGCTGGCCCAGACCGCGCCCGCCGCCGGCGGGACCGCCGCGCCTGCGGCGACGGCCACTACGCCGGCGACGACGGCGGCACCGGCACCAGCTGCGACCACCGACAGCGCCAGCCAGCCGACCGACGCCAAGAAGAGCGCATCGAAGAAGCCGGCGAAGAAGAAGATGACGCGGCAGCAGGAAATCGATCACTCCGTCGACACCGGCACCGTGCCCGCGCGCTATCGCAGCTCGGTGCCCAAGCAATACCACCAATATATTCCGTTCGATAAGCGGTGACGGATCGCACGGGCGGGATGCTGGGCGTCGCGCTGCTGCGACCTTGAGAACGGGGCTTTCGAACAGCCGGGCCCTCCGACCAACGGTCTGCGACGAACCGCCTCTGCCAGGAGGACTCCGCTCGCAGATCCCCGGTGGCGGTCTGCGGGAGCAGTGCTAGAGTAGGCCGAAGCCGGGGGGAATGATGAGCGACGACGTGAAGGATGCTGGCCTTGTGGCCATGATCAGCAGCATCCTCGGAGGCAACAAGCGCGCAGAGAATGTTGCACCGCCGCCGCTCGCCGAGGCGCCGCCGACAATGCCCGCGAACGGAGCGGAACCGGTTTCGGCGCCCGTCACCGAGGCGACCTCGATCCGGCAAGAGGATGCGTCCGACGCTGCACCGGCCAGAATGGAGCCGGTCGAGCAGCCTGCAAAGATCGTCACGACGCGGGATGGCAGACAACTGCTGCCTGCCGAAGCGATCGCCGATCTCGTGCTGGGCGAGTTGCGCAAGCTGGAGGATTTTCCGGCGACCGGGGCCTCGATCACGGTCTATGGCTACCGGCAATGGAACGCGATGATCACCTTCGCGCCGTTCTCGACCAGTTTCCAGAATGCAACGCGGTTCCGTCAGGCCTTGCCGGATATCGTCTTCAAGCTCCGTCGTTTCGTCGAACTTGAGATATAGTCCGGGGGCCAGCGGCGTCGCCTGGCGCCGCCCCCGGAACGGTTCGACAGGATTGTGCATTGAGCGTCGCCTTTACCAAGGAAGAAAGCGCCGAGACCGCGTCCGAGACGCTGTTGCCGGATCGCCCGATCTCGCCGCACCCCAACCTCGTGACGGAAGCCGGCCTCAAGGCGTTGCAGACGCAGCTTCGAGAAGCCCGCGAGGCCTATGAAGCCGCGCAAGCCATCGATGACGTCAACGAGAAGCGCCGGCAATCGGCCGTGCCCCTGCGCGATCTCCGCTATCTCACGGAGCGGCTGCGCACGGCGCAGGTCGTTCCCGATCCGGTGTCGAACGATGTCGTCGCCTTCGGCAGCACGGTGACCTTCAGCCGCGCGGACGGCCGCGTGCAGACCTATCGCATCGTCGGCGAGGACGAAGCCGATCCGAAGGCGGGGACGATCTCCTTCGTCGCGCCGGTGGCGCGGTCGCTGATGGGCAAGGCGGTTGGCGATGTCGTCGGGGCAGGCGCGCAGGAGATCGAGATTTTGTCGATCGCGTAGCAATGCGCGCTATCGACAGGAGCGATCTCATTCGCCTAAAGCATGATCCGGAACAGCGCGAGGCCGTCGTCTCCGCCAAACGAAGCGCGATGGTTGGATGAGACGGTTTCTATCGGGAGCATTGCCGTTCTACGCGCTGGCCGGCCTAGCCGTGTGCATGTACCTCGTTCTGTACAGGACGAGCCTGTTCGACTTGAACGCGATCGTCCACGGCGCCACCGGGTCGGCATGGTTTCCGGCCTTCATGTTCGTCTGCGTGCTGCTGGAAGCGGTGTTCCCGTACTTCGGTTATTTTCCCGGAACGGCCTTGATCCTGATGTCGGTGGCGCTCAATCCCAAGGTGGATGGCTCCGTCTTCGTCGTGGCGTGGCTCGCCATCATCCTCGGCGCCGTTCTCAGCTACGGACAGGCTCGTTTCTTCAGGCCGTTCCTGCAGCGGGTGGCCTCGAAGGCGGCCCTGCGCCGATGCGAATCGCTGTTCGATGCCTACGGTCGTTACGCGCGCATCGCCCTGTTCATTCATCCCAACGCCTGCGCGATGTATTTCACCGCGCTCGGTCTTCTCGGCCGCAATCTGATGCGGGAGCTCGCTTATCTCTGCGTCGGAGCCGCGGCCGCCGTCGGTATTCTGTTCGTCATCGTGACCCGGCTGGTGTCGTCCGTCGGCCCCACCGACGATGGCGAATTGCAGCTGCTGCTGGCCGCCGCGCTGGTCGCCATCGGGACCCTGATCGGTCTCTACACGGCCTGGCGGACGCAGCCGGCCGCCTGAAGCGCCGCTCTCTCTCCACCGTCAATGACGTGCCCTACGCCGCCGGCAGCACAACGCCTGTCAGCTTCCCCAATTCCGCGATCAGCGCGTCCTGAAACTTCGGATCCGCCGCCTCGCTGGCCGGCTGCTGCCGCGCGAGATGATGCCAATAGCACCCGCTGACCAGGGCCGCGGGATCCTCGCTGACCGCCAGCCAGGTTTGCGTCCGTTGCCCGGTCTCGATATCGACCGGCGCGCCTGCGCCGCCCATCTTCGTGCGCACCCAGCCGGGATCGACGGCGTTGCAGAGGACCTCAGGCCAGCGCCGCGCCAGCGCGAAGGCGAGCGCGACCACATGCAGCTTGCTCTCGGCATAGGCCTTGGCCGCATCCCAGGGACGCCTGGTCCAGTCGAGGTCGTCGAGCGAACCTTCTCCACCCCGGTGCAATCCGCTGCTGAGATACACCAATCGACTCGGCCGTTCGATAAGCGCCGTCAGCATGTAAGGCGCAAGCGTGTTGATCGCGAGCGTTTCGGCATGGCCTTCCGGCGTCGTGCCACGGGCTGGCCGCGTGTAGACGCCGGCGTTGTGGATGACCGCGTCCATGCGCCCGATCGCGTTGACTTGCTCGGCGACAGCCTTTGTCGCGGCTGCGCTTCCGAGATCGCCGATCGCGACACTCGCGCAGCGCGACCTCCAGTTCGCCGAGCGCGTCGGCACGATCGGCCGAGCGCGCGTGCAGCACCACGCGGTGTCCTTGATCGAGCAGCGATTGCGCCGCCGCCCGGCCGAGGCCGTCGGTGCTGCCGGTGATGAAGATGGTCGCCATGGGCTACTCCAGAGGCCAATTCGGAATGCCGTAACCCTTTGATTCGACTGAGGCCGGCTACTGTGCATGGGGTTGTTTTCGAGATTTTGCCGGAGCGGGAGCAAACGCCCCAGTCCGTCGACACGCTTCGAGCTACGCCGGATCCGCTTCGCCCTGATTGGACGTGGCTGCGCCACGCGAAGTCTCTTGGCGGTGGCTGCGCCACGCGAAGCCTTTTGGCGAAGCGTGGTGGGCGCACAAGGGATCGAACCTTGGACCTCTCCCGTGTGAAGGGAACGCTCTCCCGCTGAGCTATGCGCCCGGGACCATCATGCAGGCGGCCGGACCTTGTCGGCCAGCCGGCGCATCGGAGCCCGCGATTTAGAAGTGCGGGCTTGAGGTGTCAAGTTTTC
Organism: Bradyrhizobium dasycarpum; assembly: GCF_042019905.1. NCBI lineage: Bacteria > Pseudomonadati > Pseudomonadota > Alphaproteobacteria > Hyphomicrobiales > Nitrobacteraceae > Bradyrhizobium > Bradyrhizobium dasycarpum. The sequence continues at coordinate 3,524,794 of NZ_CP169574.1, read as the reverse complement.
AGGCGCTGCGGGGGCGGAAAACCTCGCCCCGGTCACCCGATGCGCCACCGAGGCGCGATTTGGGCCGCTTACGCGCCCTGCTGGCGGGCGCGGGAGGCGTGGGCCTGCAGCGCCCGGATCCGCTCGGCCAGCGTTCCGCCGCCTTCGGGCAGGCTCGATGTGCCGTTGGTCGCGGCGTCGTTGGCCGGGCGCGGCGCCGGCTTCGGCGGCTGGCCGGCCTCGGCCGCCAGCAGCGCCTCGATCGGCGAGTTCGGGCCTTCGAGCTGCATCGCGAGCTTGGCCACCTCGGCGGCGATGTCGTTGATGCGCTCGCGCAACAGCGCATTCTCCATGCGCTCGGTCGCCCAGGAGCTCTCGGCCTGCTGCTGGATCGCGTTGACGTCGCGCTGCAGCTTGGCGCGCTCGTCGCGCGCGGTGCGGAGCTGGGCCTCGAGCGCGGCCTTTTCCGCGCGCAGGGTCTCGACGGCGGCCGACGACTTCGCGCTGCTCAAGCCGGCGATGTCGACGCGCAGCTCCTTGATGGTGCGCTCGGCCGCTTCATTGGCCTGGCGGAGCTGGTTGTTCTCGTACTCGCGCTCGGCGAGCAGCTTGCCCTGCGTGGCGAGGCGGCCTTCGAGATCGGCGACGCGGCCGGACAGCATCTCGGCTTCCTTGACCTGCAACAGCAGCTGGCGGTCGAGCTCGGTGACGCGCTGGCTGAGATTCTCGACCCGGCCACGCGCCTCGCCGAGCTCGCGCGAGGCGGTCTCGGATTCGGTGCGCTCCTGCGCGAGGCGCGCCTGGGTGGCGGCAAATTCCTTCTCGGCGTCGCCGACCCGGTTCTTCAATTCCTCGATCTGCGCGCGCACGGCGAGCAGCTCGACCTGGCGGCTCTCCGCCATCATCGAGCGGTCGGAGAGTTCAGAGTTGATCCTGGCGAGCTCGGCCTGCTTGTCGGCCAGCGCGATCTCGGCTTCGCGCAAGGCTGCGGTCTTGGTGTTGAATTCCTCCTCGGTGGCGCGAAGCTGCTCCTTCACCGCCTTCTCGCGCGCTTCGAGCGCGAAGATCGTGGCGTTCTTCTCGCCGAGCTCGATCTTCATGCGGTTGATGGCGTCGCTCTTCTTGCCGAGCTCGGCGAGCTGGCTCGTGGTCTTGTTCTTGAGCTGGTCGACGCTCATCTCGAGGCCGCCGCGCCGACATGGCGAATTCGGCGCGGAGCTGGTCCTTGTCGGCCTGGATCTCTGCCATCGACAGCGGCGTGGCGGCCTCCAGCCGGCGCGTGGTCAGGCGCACGGCGCGGTTATGCACCAGCGGCACGATGGCGAGCCCGCACAGCATCGACAGCAGGAAACCGATCGCCAGGTACATGATCGGCTCGACCATGGGGCAGAACTCCCGGAGCTAAGGAAAAATTTACCAACGACCATGCCATGGCGCGCCGGCAGAAAGCCAGCCCCGGCCTGTCGTTAACCTTGATCCGTAACCGGATGGGAGCAGAAGGGCCTAGAACGGGTTCCAGGTCGCCCGCGGGGTGTATTTGAGATAGCCGATATTGGCTCCCAGCCGCAGGCCGAGCCCGGAGCGGATCGGCACCAGCACGATGTTGTTGGCGGTGAGCGCCGTCATGCCGAAGCCGCCGATGATATAGGCCGAGCCGTCGAGACCGGCGAAGCGCTGGTAGATCGCGTTGGTGGCGGGCAGGTTGTAGACCAGCGTCATGGTGCGCGCGCCGTCGCCGCCCCAGTCGAAGCCGAGCGAGGGGCCCTGCCAGTAGACGCGCAGATCCCCGGCGTTCTTGGTGTAGAGCGTGCCCTCGCCGTAGCGCAGGCCGGCGACGAAGGCGCCGGAGCCTTCCTCACCCAGGATGTAGCCGTTGGGCAGACCCCATTGGCTGACCGCCTTCTCGATGATCGAGGCGAGCCCGCGCGAGACGTTGCCGAAGAAGCGGTGGCCGGCGGTGACGAGCTCGTCCGGCCCGTAGGTCGTGGGCGTTGGGGTCCGCTGCGGCGGCGGCAGGTCCGGCGGCGGCGCCGTCTGGGCCGAAGCCGGCACGATCCAGCCGACCATCGCGGCAAGCGCGAGCGCAGCAAGGCGTGATGCGAAAGTCATGAAAGAACCCCTGGTACCGAATCCGGTCGCTTCCTTAACCTGACGCCAACAGGCATGGCTCTAGGTTGCGCCGGATGTCCCCTCGACTCGGATGTTATCCGCAGCAACTATGACGGCACAACGGCAGGAAGATAGCCCTTTGCGCCCCGGAATCGCCTTGATCGGGTTTCTCGTCTGCCTGCTGTCGGGCATATGGATCGCCGGCTCGGGGCTGCCGGCCGTGGCTGCCACCACCGAGCGGGTCGTCGTCAATCGCTTCACCGGCGTCGCCATCGAAGGCTTCGATCCCGTCGCCTATTTCGTCGATGGCCAGGCGGTGCAGGGCACGGCGGAGTTCGAGGCGAACCTGTGGGGCGCGGTCTGGCGCTTCCGCAACGAGGGCAACCGCGCCTCCTTCCTGGCGCATCCCGAAATCTATGGGCCGCAATTCGGCGGCTACGATCCTGCCGATATCGCCCGCGGCGTCACTGTCCCCGGCAATCCCCGTTTCTTCGCGATCGCGGCGCAGCGGCTCTATTTGTTCAGCCGGGAAGCCAATCGCGACGCCTTCGCCGCCAATCCCGAACGGTTCCTCTATGAGGTCGGCAAGCGCTGGCCGGCGCTTCTGGAACAGCTCGGTCAGTAGCGGCCTACCGCCTGCGGGTCGCCCCAGGCGATGAATTCCGGGATGATGAAGCCGCGCGCCTGCTGCGCACCGAAGCGCAGCTCGCCGCCCTTGCCGTCGGTCACCCTGCCGCCGGCCGCGGTCACGACCGCAGCACCGGCCCCGACGTCCCATTCACAGGTGGGCCCGAAGCGGGGGTAGATGTCGGCGCTGCCTTCCGCGATCCGGCCGAATTTCACGGCCGAGCCGCAGGTCTTTCGCACGGCGTTGGGCCTGTCATCGATGAAGGCCTCGCTCCTGGGATCGCCATGCGAGCGGCTCACCGCTGCGATCCAGGGCTCGCCCCGCGCCGGCAGCTTGCGGGTGTGGATCGGCTCGGCCGCGCCGATGGTAGCGCCGTCAAGCCTCACGCGCTCGGCGCCGCGGCCGACGATGCCGCGCCAGAGCACGCCGAGCGCGGGCGCGCTAACGATGCCGAGCAGCGGCACGCCTGACGTCACCAGGGCGAGGTTGACGGTGAACTCGTCGCGACCGGCGACGAACTCCTTGGTGCCGTCGAGCGGATCGATCAGGAAGAAGCTGGCCTCAAACGGCGGCGAGGCGAGCTGGGCCCGCTCTTCCGAGAGCGTCGGCACGTCGCCTGCGAGCTGTGCCAGGCCCTCGGCGATGATGCGGTCGGCGGCGAGATCGGCCTCGGTCACCGGCGAGCCGTCCTGCTTGCCGTCGACCCGCATTGCCGCGCGGTTGACGGACAGGATCGCCTCGCCGGCCTTCACGACCAGCGCCGTCAGCGGCTCCATCAGCCCGGAGGCGGCCGCACCGTCGATGATCCGCTTCACCTGGATGCCTCAATCATCGGCAATTCGTTCCTTCTCGACTGATTCGGCCCGATCGATCGATTGGGCTTTATGTCCGCCTCGACCCGATCGCAAGCTAGCTGCCGCGGGCTGGCGAATGTTAGAACCCGCAGCATCCGTCAAGCATGCGTGATTCGCGGCGTCCAGCGCCGTGCAATTCCAGGAACCCTCCAGGACCCCTTTATATGTCTGACGCCTCGTCGCCCGCGACCGCTACTGCTCCCGATATGCTCGAACTCGCCGCGCTCCTGTGCTCGCGGGTCTGCCACGATCTCATCAGCCCCGTCGGTGCCATCGTCAACGGGCTCGAGGTGCTCGACGACGATCCCAAGCCCGAAGACCGCGAGTTCGCGCTCGACCTGATCCGCAAGAGCGCCAAGACCGCCTCGGCCCGGCTCCAGTTCTGCCGTCTTGCCTTCGGCGCGGCCGGCTCCTCCGGCGCGCAGATCGATCTCGGCGATGCCCAGACCATGGCGAAGGGCCACATCGAGGACGGCAAGTGCTCGATCACCTGGAATCTGCCGCGGCTCCTCCTGCCGAAGAACCGCGTCAAGCTGCTGCTCAACATGCTGGTCGTCGCCCAGCATACGATCCCGCGCGGCGGCATGCTGACGATCGACCCGATCGGCGAGGGCGAGACGATGAGCTTTCGCATCACCGCGACCGGTCATAACGCGCGCCTGCCGCAGAACATCTCCGAGCTGCTGAGCGGCGAGCGCGGGCCGGCCGCCGATGCGCACGCGATCCAGCCTTATTATACGCGGCTGCTGGCGCAGGCCTGCGGGCTCACCGTGAAGCTCGCGCCGGAAGGCGAAGCCATCACCGTTACCGCTTCGTAAACGGCGCGTCGCGCCCGGCCTCTTAAGCAAGTCTTTACGAGGCGCTTCGGCTTGTCCGGAGCGCCTTATCTCTTTGTTGGTTCCGTTCTTTTGCACATACTCAACCAATATTAAACGCTTTGCGGTGAAGCTGGCATCATTCCGAAATGGCGCATCACACCTCGTGCGCGCCCTTCCTTATGAAGGCCTGTTTTCATGGATGATCTGTTGCGGGAGTTTCTGACGGAGACCAGCGAGAGCCTGGACACCGTGGACAATCAATTGGTGAAGTTCGAGCAGGAGCCGAACAACGCCAAGATCCTGGATAACATCTTCCGCCTGGTCCACACCATCAAGGGCACCTGCGGCTTCCTCGGCTTGCCCCGGCTGGAAGCGCTGGCCCATGCCGGCGAGACCCTGATGGGCAAATTCCGCGACGGCATGCCGGTGACGGCCGAAGCCGTGACGGTGATCCTGTCCTCGATCGACCGCATCAAGGAGATCCTCGCAGGGCTCGAAGCCACCGAGGCCGAGCCCGAGGGCAACGACCGCGACCTCATCGACCAGCTGGAAGCGATGGTCGAGCAGGGCATGGCCGCGATGTCAGCGTCAATTGCGGCGGCTCCCGTCGCCGACGCCCCGCCGCTGGTGCCGGAAGCTCCGGCTGCCGCACCCGCCAAGGAGATGGCCACGGGCACGCTGATCGACCAGACCCTGGAGCGTCCGCTGCGTCCCGGCGAGGTCTCGCTCGACGAGCTCGAGCGCGCCTTCCGCGAGACCGCGATCGAAGCGCCGGTGCCTGCGCCGGTTGCCAAGGCCGAAGTGAAGGCCGAGGTGAAGGCCGAGGTGAAGGCCGAGCCCGCTCCCGAAGCCCCCGTTGCCAAGGACGCAAAACCCGCCAAGGAGAAGGCCGCGCCGAAGAAGTCGATGGCCGACGAGGGCGCCGGCGAGGGCGCCTCCATCGCCAACCAGTCGATCCGCGTCAACGTGGATACGCTGGAGCATCTGATGACCATGGTCTCCGAGCTGGTCCTGACCCGCAACCAGCTCCTGGAGATCTCCCGCCGCAACGAGGACACCGAGTTCAAGGTGCCGTTGCAGCGCCTGTCCAACGTCACCGCCGAGCTGCAGGAAGGCGTCATGAAGACGCGCATGCAGCCGATCGGCAATGCCTGGCAGAAGCTGCCCCGCATCGTCCGCGACCTCTCATCCGAACTCGGCAAGCAGATCGAACTGGAGATGCACGGCGCTGACACCGAGCTCGACCGCCAGGTGCTCGATTTGATCAAGGATCCGCTCACCCACATGGTGCGCAACTCCGCCGATCATGGCCTGGAGACCCCCGCCGAGCGCCTCGCCGCCGGCAAGGGCGAGCAGGGCACCATTCGCCTCTCCGCCTATCACGAGGGCGGCCACATCATCATCTGCATCGCCGACAACGGCCGCGGCCTCAACACCGAGAAGATCAAGGCCAAGGCGATCTCCTCGGGTCTCGTCACCGAGGCCGAGCTCGAGAAGATGAGCGAGGCCCAGATCCACAAGTTCATCTTCGCGCCCGGCTTCTCCACCGCGGCCGCCGTCACCTCGGTGTCGGGGCGCGGCGTCGGCATGGACGTGGTGCGCACCAATATCGACCAGATCGGCGGCACCATCGACATCAAGTCGGTGGCCGGCGAAGGAAGCTCGGTCACCATCAAGATCCCGCTGACGCTCGCCATCGTCTCCGCTTTGATCGTGGAAGCTGCCGGCGACCGCTTCGCGATCCCGCAGCTCTCGGTGGTCGAGCTGGTGCGGGCCCGCGCCAACTCCGAGCACCGCATCGAGCGCATCAAGGACACCGCGGTGCTGCGCCTGCGCAACAAGCTGCTGCCGCTGATCCACCTGAAGAAGCTCTTGAAGATCGACGACGGCGCGGCCTCCGATCCCGAGAACGGCTTCATCGTGGTCACTCAAGTGGGCAGCCAGACCTTCGGCATCGTGGTCGACGGCGTGTTCCACACCGAAGAGATCGTGGTCAAGCCGATGTCCACAAAACTGCGTCACATCGACATGTTCTCCGGCAACACCATCCTGGGCGATGGCGCCGTCATCATGATCATCGACCCCAACGGCATTGCCAAGGCGCTCGGCGCCGCCGGCTCCTCGGCCCATGACATGGGCGACGAGAACGGTGCCCATCACATCGGCTCGGGCGAGCAGACCACCTCGCTGCTGGTGTTCCGCGCCGGCTCCTCGCAGCCCAAGGCGGTCCCGCTCGGCCTCGTCACCCGCCTGGAAGAGCTGCCCGCCGACAAGATCGAGTTCAGCAACGGCCGCTACATGGTGCAGTACCGCGAGCAGCTGATGCCGCTCGTTGCCATGGAAGGCGTCACCATCGCCAGCCAGGGTGCCCAGCCGATCCTGGTGTTCGCCGACGACGGCCGCTCCATGGGTCTCGTCGTCGACGAGATCATCGACATCGTCGAGGAACGCCTCAACATCGAGGTCGGCGGCTCCTCCTCCGGCATTCTCGGCTCGGCCGTGATCAAGGGCCAGGCCACCGAGGTGATCGACGTCGGCCACTTCCTGCCCATGGCGTTCTCCGACTGGTTCACCCGCAAGGAGATGAAGCCGTCGCTGCACTCGCAGTCGGTGCTGCTGGTCGACGACAGCGCGTTCTTCCGCAACATGCTGGCCCCGGTGCTGAAGGCGGCCGGCTACCGCGTCCGCACCGCGCCGACCGCGCAGGAGGGCCTCGCTGCCCTGCGCGCGCAGAGCTTCGACGTGGTGCTGACCGACATCGAGATGCCCGACATGAACGGGTTCGAGTTCGCCGAGACCATCCGCGCCGACAACAATCTCGGTTCGATGCCGATCATCGGCCTGTCGGCGCTGGTGTCGCCGGCGGCGATCGAGCGCGGCCGGCAGGCCGGCTTCCACGATTATGTCGCCAAGTTCGACCGTCCCGGCCTGATCGCGGCGCTGAAGGAGCAGACCGCGGGCGCCGCCGGCGCCTCCGAGCTGAGCCGGGCCGCAGCGTAACCCAGGGGATCAGGAGACAGGCTTATGGCCAACAACAAGATGCAGTCCAGCGAAGGCGCCATGGTCGAATACGTCACCGCGATGATCGGCGGCCAGCTGTTCGGCCTGCCGATCTCCCGCGTCCAGGACGTGTTCATGCCCGAGCGCGTCACCCGCGTGCCGCTGTCCTCGCGCGAGATCGCCGGCGTGCTCAATCTGCGCGGCCGCATCGTCACCGTGGTCGACATGCGCGCCCGTCTCGGCCTGCCGCAGCCCGAGGATGGCAAGGTGCCGATGGCGGTCGGCGTCGATCTGCGCGGCGAATCCTACGGTCTTCTGATCGACCAGATCGGCGAGGTGCTGCGCCTGCCCGAAGCCGGCATGGAGGAAAACCCCGTCAACCTCGATCCTCGCATGGCCAAGCTCGCCGGCGGCGTCCACCGCCTCGACGGACAGCTCATGGTCGTCCTCGACGTCGATCGCGTCCTCGAGCTCGCGCCCGAGATGATGGCGGCCTGATACCGCGGCCTCACCGCCGACGTGCCAGTCATTGGAAGTGCCCCCAACGGGGGAGGAAGCAGAGGTTCACATGCGCACTTGTCTCGTCGTTGATGATTCCAGCGTCATCCGCAAGGTTGCGCGCCGCATCCTGGAGGGCCTCGATTTCCAGATCCTCGAAGCCGAGGACGGTGAGAAGGCACTGGAGGCCTGCAAGCGCGGCTTGCCCGATGCAGTGCTGCTCGACTGGAACATGCCGGTGATGGACGGTTACGAGTTCCTCGGCCATCTCAGGCGGATGCCCGGCGGCGACCAGCCCAAGGTGGTGTTCTGCACCACCGAGAACGACGTCGCGCATATCGCGCGCGCGCTGCATGCCGGCGCCAACGAATACATCATGAAGCCGTTCGACAAGGATATCGTGACGGCGAAATTCCAGGAAGTCGGCCTTATCTGAGCGATCGGCCGGTGGCCGACCGGATTCTTCGCCGCCCGTTTTCAACTGTACCCTTTCAGTCTGAGTTGGTGAGTAATGAGTGTTGCGTTCGCAGGGAATTCGGCCACGACGGCGTCGCGCGAAGCAGGGCCGCTGCGGGTGATGATCGTCGACGACTCCGTCGTCATCCGCGGTCTGATCTCGCGCTGGGTCGGTGCCGAGCACGACATGGAGGTCGCAGCCTCGCTGCGGACCGGGCTCGAGGCGGTCAACCAGATCGAACGCATCAACCCTGACGTCGCGGTGCTCGACATCGAAATGCCCGAGCTCGACGGCATTTCGGCGCTGCCGAGGCTGTTGGCGAAGAAGCGCGATCTGGTCATCATCATGGCCTCGACGCTGACCCGCCGCAACGCGGAAATCAGCTTCAAGGCGCTGTCGCTCGGGGCGGCCGACTACATTCCGAAGCCGGAATCGACCCGCGAGGCGTCGGCCGCGGACATCTTTCATCACGACCTGATCCAGAAGATCCGTCATCTCGGCGCGCGGCTGCGGCGCAAGTCCGCAGTCGCGAGCCCACCGCTGGCGCCCGCGAGCCCGGCTCCGGCCCCGCGCGGTCCCGTTGCGCGGCCCGCTGCGACCGTGCCGGCCGCGCCGTCGGGATCGCTGGCGCTTCGCCCCTTCTCCAATCAGGCTCCCAAGGTGCTGCTGATCGGCTCCTCGACGGGAGGTCCGCAGGCGCTGATGGCGCTCGTCACCGAGCTCGGCCCGGTGATCGACCGCTTCCCGGTGCTGATCACCCAGCACATGCCGCCGACCTTCACGACCATTCTCGCCGAACATCTGGCGCGTTCGAGCCGCCGGCCGGCAGCCGAGGCGGTCGACGGCGAGCCGGTGAAGCCGGGACGGATCTATCTTGCGCCCGGTGGCAAGCACATGCGCGTCGCACGTAACGGCGCGGACACCGTGATCGCGCTCGACGACGGCCCCGCCGTCAATTTCTGCAAGCCCGCGGTCGACCCGCTCTTCATCTCCGCCATCGACATCTGGCACGGCAACATTCTCTCCGTGATCCTGACGGGCATGGGCTCGGACGGCATGCGCGGCGGCAAGGACATCGTTGCCGCCGGCGGCAGCGTCATCGCGCAGGACGAGGCCTCCAGCGTGGTCTGGGGCATGCCGGGCGCGGCGGCCAATGCCGGCATCTGCGCGGCCATCCTGCCGCTCAACCAGATCGGCGCCAAGGTCAACCGCCTGTTTGCGGGAGACCGCTCGTGACGCCCACCGATTACGATTATCTGCGCAAGTTCCTGAAAGAGCGCTCCGGGCTCGATCTCTCGGCGGACAAGCAATATCTGGTCGAGAGCCGGCTCTTGCCGCTGGCGCGCAAGGCGAGCCTTCCCGGCATTCCCGATCTGGTGCTGAAGATCAGGAACGGCGACGGCCGGCTTGCGACCGACGTGGTCGAGGCCATGACCACCAACGAGACCTTCTTCTACCGTGACAAGATCCCGTTCGATCACTTGCGCGACACCATCCTGCCGGGCCTGATCCAGGCGCGCGCGGCGCGCAAGAGCCTGCGCATCTGGTCGGCGGCGTCCTCGACCGGGCAGGAGCCCTATTCGATCGCGATGTGCCTGAAGGAGATGGGCGCGGCCCTCGCCGGCTGGCGCACCGAGATCGTCGCCACCGACCTGTCACAGGAGGTGCTGGAGAAGTCGAAGGCCGGTGTCTACAGCCAGTTCGAGGTGCAGCGCGGCCTGCCGATCCAGATGCTGGTCAAATATTTCAAGCAGACCGGTGAGCTCTGGCAGCTCAATGCCGACATTCGCGCCATGGTGCAGTTCCGCCAGCTCAATCTGCTGCAGGACTTCTCTCATCTCGGCACGTTCGACGTGATCTTCTGCCGCAACGTGCTGATCTATTTCGACCAGGACACCAAGGCCGTGATCTTCGAGCGGATGGCGAAGGCCCTGGAGGCCGACGGCACGTTGCTGCTGGGGGCCGCCGAATCCGTCGTCGGCATCACCGACGCGTTCCGTCCCATCGCGGACCGCCGCGGTCTCTACCAGCTCAATCCCGCCCGCTCCGGCCGCCCGATGGGCGGATTGATGCCGCAGCCGCTGAAGCTCGCCGCGGCGAAGTGATCTTTCTTCCTTCTCCCCTTGTGGGTGAAGCTGGCGCGGAGCGCCGGATGAGGGGTTGTTTCGGCAAACTCAAAGCGTGAGAAGGGGAGAGGGTCAGAAGACAGCTCCTTCTACAGAATCGCATGCGGCAGAAACCGCGAGCGGTTGCCCGTGATCGGGCTCTCGTCCTCGCGGATCGACAATCCGCACGGCTCGTGATTCACCAGCCAGCTTCCCACCACCGGATAGAAGCCTGAGAAATTCGGCAGCGGTGCCAGGGCCTGGCGCACGAAACCTTCGGCGCCGTAGGGGCCCGCCTGCTCGTCGAGCGGCATCCCGCCGGACACCAGCGTGACGTTGGCGCCTTCGCGCGACAGCAGCGGCTTGCGCACATAGGACGTGCCGAGCTCGGCGGCGCGCGGGTCATCCTCGAAGAACGCCGGCAGCAGATTGGGATGGTTCGGAAACATCTCCCACAGCAGCGGCAAGATGCCCTTGTTGGAGAGCACCGCCTTCCACGGCGGCTCGATCCAGCGCGTCGGCGCGCCCTTGAGCTTGGCGCCGAAGGCGTCGTGGAACATCCACTCCCAGGGATAGAGCTTGAAGGCGAGCGCGATGTCGTTCTCGTCGAGATCGACGAAGCCGCCGCCTTCACCGCGCCAGCCGATCTGCTCGATGTCGAGCAGCCTGGTCGAGAGCCCGGCCTGGCGTGCGGTGTCCTCGAGATAAGCGAGCGTGCCGGCGTCCTCTGCGTTGTCGGTGATGCCGGCGAGATGGAGATGGCGCCCGGCAGCGATCTCCTTCCACGCCGCGATCAATCGCTCATGGATGGAATTGAACTGATCGGCTCGCGAGGGGATGACGCGGCGTTCGATCGCCTGTTCGAGCCAGGTCCATTGAAACACCGCGGCCTCGAAGATCGAGGTCGGCGTGTCCGCGTTGTACTCGAGCAATTTTGCCGGACCTTTGCCGTCGAACTTCAGATCGAGACGGCCATAGAGGCTGCGATCGTCGCGCTGCCAGCTTTCGGCGATCAGGCTCCAGAACGCGTCCGGTATCTTCAAGCGCCGCAAATAGCGCTCGTCGCCGATGACGCGGCCGGCAAGCTCGAGGCACATCGCCTCGATCTCGCCGGTCGGCGTTTCGATACCGCGCTCGATCTCGTCGAGCGTGAAGCCGTAATAGGCGCGCTCGTCCCAATAGCGTTCGCCGTCGATGGTGTGGAAGACGAAGCCGCATTTTGCTGCGGTCTCTCGCCAGTCGTCGCGCTTCGAGGCAGGTGATACGTTGCATCCGCTAACCGCCGCTGTGCCCTTGGATGATTTGACCACCGCCCGTCATGTTGAGCATGACGTCTCGACGTTTCATGGCAATTCAGTCTCCGACTCTCTGGTGCTGAACCTACAGTTTCCACCAGATGAGTGGCTCTCGGCAAGGGCAGGTGCTGCCGAGCTTGATCAGTCCCGCACAGCGCCGACAATCAGAATGTCCGCGCCGGCCGGAAGGTCGCGGACGGGGCTACGCGCATCGGCGTACGCGGCGCCAGTCGCAGGGATGGGCCGGCAAGATTTTGTGGACCGACGCCGGACGGCCTGACGGTCGGTACGTTCTTCCTGTGGATTTCGGCATGACCGTAGGAGCCGTCTCCTCCGGCGGACGATCCTCCGCTGCTCCGGCAGCTGCATGACTTATTGTACCATTGACCCGTCTTGGCGTCATACCAGGCGCCGTTCTCCCGAGACGTGGCGAACGTGGTGCACTGGAAGTGCTGGCCTGCCGGACAGTGTCCTTTGGCCTGGGCCGCAGTGGGGATCGCCACAGCAGCACACACGAGCACGGCACGGATCGCGGCGGCGAACGCTGATGTCTTCTCGCGTCTCATGACCGGGCCCTTCATGAACGCAGGCAAGGATGCCCGCGTAGGCGGGCCGCTGGTTGATGTGTGTCAACGCCGAGAGGTGTGGCGTTCGAGTCGCGGGCTCGGCATCGTCGCGATCACGCTGAAGGTTGCATTGTAAGGACCTCCACGGGTCTCGCTTCAATTCGAGAAATCGAACGTTTGTTGACCCCGCTCAATTCCCGACGGCGGAGATCGGGCTTCAGATATGGGTGGGTGTTTCATCAGGATCATTGCCTATGGAAACCAGTGCGCCCCACTCGAGTCCGCACGAGCATTCGGCGGCAGATTGAACGGTAAAGGAGAAAGCTCATGAGGCGTGCAATGTTCGTCACAGCAATCGCGCTCGCAAGCCTTGCCTGCGCTGCTACAGGGACGGCGGCCGGCGCAGCCAGCTCGGGCGGCAGCTCAGTGCAGGCCGGAACGCAGCAGATCGCGCCGACCCACACGAAGACCACTGGCAAGACAAAGACCAAGAGATCAAAGGTAGAGCGCCCGCACACGAATTGGCTCAATCCGCAGCCCGAACCGCCGTCGCCGTCCGGCAACAAGCCCATCCAGGGCGGCAACTGGCTCAACCCGCAGCCGGAGCCGCCGCGGCCGGACACGGCGAAGAAGTTGCACTAGAGGCGCCGCGTCTCGGCCAACGAAGTGCTGGCGCGCGGTCATGCGCGAACCGAAACAGCGCGATGGCCTTGTCGTCGCGCTGTTTCATTGCGTCTTCTTCAGTCGTTGGGACCGGGCGACTTGTTCGGCTTCACCGTCGGTACGTTCTTCTTGTGGATCTCGGCCTTGCCGCCCCAGGTCGGACTGCCGGGCGCGTTCTCGCAGCGGCAGCGGGGCGGACTCATGGGCGGACGGTCTTGCGGTTGCGGCTTGCAAACCTGGACCATGCCGGTCGGGCAGGGCGCGGCTTCCGCGCTCGCTGACAGTGATGCCAGCGCTAACAGGGCCAGTGCCGACGTCATCATCACACGCATCATTGCACCTCGATCTTGGTCGCCACGTGGGCGCATCATCATCGAGGCTTCACCATAAAGACCGGTGGCAGGTCCGGACTTGACGTGTCTCAATCACACAGTCGATTCAGCCGCCGCCGGAGAAGCCATGGCCGAACGAGCCGAAGCCGCCGCGGCTCACGCTGCTGTGGCCGGAATCGGACGAGGTTGCCGACGATGAATGGGACGACGAATCGCTGCTGAAAAAACTCGATCGCGACGACCAGCGCGAGCTGCTGCCTGAAGAGCTGCCGCTGCTGCTGCTGCAGGTCGTGGTGGTCTGCCCCGGCACGGCGCCAGGGGTCGGCTCGCAGTTTTGCCGCGGCATCAAGGTGTAGGCGGTGGTGCCGACCGCGAGCGTGCCCATCACCAGCAGCGCGACATGACCGGATCGCTTCACCGGCGGACGCGGCGGCGGTTTCTCGGCCACCGGCCGGCGCTTGCCGAATTCCTTCTTGGAAGCTTTGTCCGCCATCTCAATAGATCATGCTGGCAGCGTTGAGGAGGCCGGCCGCAAGCGAGGACAGGCCGAGCCAGATCGCGGGCGCAAGCTCGCCGGCATCGATACGGGTCGACAGGTTCGGCACCGGCACCTTGACGAGATAGAACACGATCACCTGGACGATCAGCGCGATGGTCGCCCAGATCAGGCAGTCCAGCACGTTGGCCGAATGGGCGATGGCGCTGACCAGCGGCGCCACGAAGCCGAGCAGGCTGAGCCCGAGCGCGATCGCCGCGGCCGGCTGGTTGTCGCGAATGAGCTGGAATTCGTTATGCGCGGTGATGCGGGTGTAGACGAACAGATAGGCCACGACCGCGATCAGTCCGGTGCAGAAATAGACCAGGAAGGCGGGCAGGCCGGCCAGTGATTGCAGGATCATCGTTCCCCCGTCGTGCAGCGACCATTCGTCGCCCGGGGAAGGATAGCGGTTCAAACGTTAAGCGAGGGATGAAGTCGTCTCGGCAGGGTCGGTGCAACCTCTCCCGCTTGCGGGGGAGGTCGGCGCGAAGCGCCGGGGGGTCTTTCCACGCGGGGATTGTGCCCCCGCGGAGACACCCTCACCCCGGCCCTCTCCCGCAAGCGAGAGAGGGTGAACCCCAAAAAACAAAACCCCGCCATTTGCGGCGGGGTCCAGGCTGGGAGGAGCGAGCCCTGCGGCTCGCGACGTAACCCAAAAGGTCAGGCGGGGATGCGTTCGTCGGCCTCGTGCGGCTCGCGCAGCACGTAGCCGCGGCCCCACACGGTCTCGATGAAGTTGCGGCCCTCGGAGGCGTTGGCCAGCTTCTTGCGCAGCTTGCAGATGAAGACGTCGATGATCTTCAGCTCGGGCTCGTCCATGCCGCCATAGAGGTGGTTGAGGAACATTTCCTTGGTGAGGGTGGTGCCCTTGCGGAGCGAGAGCAGCTCCAGCATCTGGTATTCCTTGCCGGTCAGATGCACGCGCTGGCCGCCGACTTCCACCGTCTTGGTGTCGAGGTTGACGACGAGGTCGCCGGTCTGGATGACCGACTGGGCATGGCCCTTGGAGCGGCGCACGATCGCGTGGATGCGGGCCACCAGCTCGTCCTTGTGGAAGGGCTTGGTCATGTAGTCGTCGGCGCCGACGCCGAGACCCTTGACCTTGTCCTCGATGCCGGCGAGGCCGGAGAGGATCAGAATCGGTGTCTTGATCTTGGAGACCCGGAGCTGCTTGAGCACATCGTATCCGGACATGTCGGGCAGGTTGAGGTCGAGAAGGATAATGTCGTAATCGTATAATTTACCGAGATCGACGCCTTCTTCCCCCAAATCGGTCGTGTAGACGTTGAAGCTCTCCGACTTCAACATCAGCTCGATCGACTGCGCGACGGCGCTGTCATCTTCAATCAGCAAAACGCGCATGCCAGTTCCCCATAGTCGCCGCTCCTGGGCGTCAGGTCGGCCGCATTCGCGGCACTCAACAAAACGCCTTTGAACAACTGATTCGGATCCTGACAACAGATGGTTAACAAATCCTGATTCTGGAACGCAAGTCCCTCGGGTGCAATTTTTGTCGAATCGCCCTAAGGTCTTGCGGTGAAGCAGCTTTCGTCACCCAGCTCCGTTCAAGTTCCACTTTAAGAGACGGGCCTAACCGACTCCCGCGACTCAGCCTTCTTCTGAAGGGGAGTCACGCTCAGTCACAAAGACAGTGACGCAATGATTAATGATGCGGGTAAACACGAAGTTAAGCGGCGTTCAGAAATATGGCGAAACTTAAGGTTTCCTCCGTGAAGTCCCGGGGATCGCTCGGGCGATCCGGAATTTGCGAAGGCGAGCACTATATGAAGGCCCTCATGTCGAACGCGCGCTCCTGATGAAGGCTTCCCGATGAAGGCTCTTGCCGAACAGATCGGCGACATCGACGGCATCAATATCTACGGCCGGGTGGTCGGCGTCCGCGGCCTGATGGTCGAGGTGGCCGGTCCTATTCATGCCATGTCGGTCGGCGCGCGGCTGGTGATCGAGACCGGCGCCAACCGTTCGATTCCTTGCGAGGTGATCGGCTTCTCCGGCAACAATGCTGTCGTGATGCCGTTCGCCGGCCTCGACGGCGTGCGCCGCGGCTGCAAGGCCGTCATCGCCAATGCCGCCAATCTGGTGCGGCCCTCGTCGGCCTGGCTCGGCCGCGTCGTCAACGCGCTGGGCGAGCCGATCGACGGCAAGGGACCGCTGCCGCAAGGCGCCTCGCCGATGCCGTTCCGCAATACGCCGCCACCGGCCCATTCGCGCAAGCGCGTCGGCAGCCCGCTCGATCTCGGCGTCCGCGCGATGAACACCTTCCTCACCTGCTGCCGCGGCCAGCGCATGGGCATCTTCGCCGGCTCCGGCGTCGGCAAGTCGGTGCTGCTGTCGATGCTCGCCCGCAACGTCGACGCCGATGTCAGCGTCATCGGGCTGATCGGCGAACGCGGCCGCGAGGTGCAGGAGTTCCTGCAGGACGACCTCGGCGAGGAGGGCCTGGCGCGCTCCGTCGTGGTGGTCGCGACCTCCGACGAGCCGGCGCTGATGCGGCGCCAGGCGGCGTATCTGACGCTCGCGGTCGCCGAATATTTTCGCGACGAGAACAAGGACGTGCTGTGCCTGATGGACTCGGTGACGCGCTTTGCCATGGCGCAGCGCGAAATCGGCCTGTCCGCCGGCGAGCCGCCGACGGCCAAGGGCTACACGCCGACCGTCTTCACCGAGCTGCCGAAGCTTCTGGAGCGTGCCGGCCCGGGCCTGGGGGAGGGCGCCATCACCGCGATCTTCACGGTGCTGGTCGACGGCGACGATCACAACGAGCCGATCGCGGACGCCGTGCGCGGTATCCTGGACGGCCACATCGTGATGCAGCGCTCGATCGCCGAGCGCGGCCGCTATCCCGCGATCAACATCCTCAAATCCGTCTCCCGGACCATGCCGAAATCGGCCGATCCGCAATTCTGGCCCGTGATCCAGCGGGCGCGCCAGGTGATGGCGACCTATGCCGACATGGAGGAACTGATCCGGCTCGGCGCCTACCGGGCCGGCTCCAGCCCGGAAGTCGACGAGGCGATCCGCCTGCACGAGCCGCTGGAGGCCTTCCTGCGCCAGCGCAAGGACGAAAATGCATCGCTTGCGGACGGCTACCGCCAGTTGGCGCAAATCCTCGGTAATTTGGAAACGGAACGCTAACTTTGTCCGGTCATCATCCGACCCCACAGAGTAGCAGAGCCGGTCTGGGCCTCCATCGGGCCCGTGGGGTGACCGGTATCGTCCCACGTGCAGCGGGGGGACTTCTGGGGAGTACGAGTCGATGAAGTCACGAGATACCCTCATTCGCCTGAAGAAGTTTCAGGTCGACGAGAAGCGCCGCCGGGTCACCCAGATCGAGACCATGATCGCCGATTTCCAGCGGATGTCGGTCGATCTCGAACGCGAGATCCAGACCGAGCAGGAGCGCGCCGGGATCAACGATCCCTCGCACTTCGCCTACCCGACCTACGCCAAGGCCGCGATTCAGCGCCGCGAGAACCTGACCCGCTCGGCCGACGAGCTCAAGGGCCAGCTCGACGAGGCCAAGGCCGCGCTGGCCGAGGCCTTCGAGGAGCTGAAGAAGGTCGAGCTGCTCGACGAGCGCGACCAGGCCCGCGAGCGCGCCGAAGAGAACGCCCGCGAGCAGGCCGACCTCGACAGCATCGGCCTGATGCGCGCTCGTATCGGCGCCGTCGCCTGACGGCCGACAAGCAAGGCTACCAAGAAACCCGCAGAACCCGGACCCGCAAGGTCCGGGTTTTCGCATGTGCTGTCCACAGCATGGCGCCGCGCCCCTTGGTGGTCGGCTTGGCCGCGCGCTATGGTGGTGATTGGTTCACCTCGCCCCGCTTGCGGGGAGAGGTCGGATCGGCCCTGCGATGCGTAGCATCGTCCGGCGCGATCCGGGTGAGGGGGACTCTCCGCGAGTTCGTCTGCAACCTTTCTCGCGCAGACTCCCTCACCCCGACCCTCTCAGGGCGAGCGTAGCTCGTCCCGACCCCGCGGGCGGGGAGAGGGAGGAAGATGAGGGGGCTGAATGCTGACGCCAGCAGAGCTGGTCGGGTTGATTGAGGCGGTGGCGAAGGGCGATCAGGCCGCGTTCGAGCGCCTCTACGCCGCCACGCGCGCGAAACTCTATGGCGTCGTGCTCCGTATCTTGCGCCGACAGGATCTCGCAGAGGAGGTCATTCAGGAGACCTACGTCAAGATCTGGAATGGCGCCGGCCGGTTCAATCCGGCGCTGTCGTCGCCGATCACGTGGATGGCCTCGATTGCGCGCAACGGCGCGATCGACGTCGTCCGCAAGAAGTCGGAAACGTCCATCGAGGAAGAGCCTCAGGCGATGGAGGTTGCAGCCGACAGTCCCGATCCGCTGGCGCGCCGGGAGATGACCGAAGAGCTGAAGCGGCTCTTGGAATGCATCGGCCGGCCTCGAGCCGGACCGTCAGCGGCTCGTGCTTCTCGCCTATTACAACGGCTGGAGCCGCGAGCAATTGGCGGAGAAATTCGCAGCCCCCGTCAACACGGTGAAGACGTGGCTCCGGCGCAGCATGTTGGATATCCGGGAGTGCCTCGGACTATGAATGGCTCGATCGTGAGGATGGTTCTGGATCGCAATTGATGGCCTACACTGAGGACCATATCGCGCTCGCCGCGGAATATGCGCTCGGCACGCTCGATGCCGACGAGCGCGCGCAGGTCGAGACCATGATGGCGGTGGACGAGGCGTTCGCCGCGATCGTGCAGGCCTGGTCCTTCCGGCTCGGCGGTCTTAACCAGATGGTCGGCTCGATCGAGCCGCGGCCGATCGTGTGGGAGAACATCAGGGCCGAGATCGCGCGCACGGCGCGGGCGCAGCAGCCGCCCGCGCTTGCGGAAGCTTCGCCGCCACCTCCGCCTGCACCGGAGCTGCCCGCTTCGGAGGCGGCAGAGCCGGCGACGGAGACTGCGCCGATCCCGGCGGGGTCGCAGGCCGAGGCCGCGCCGCCGGACATCGCGCCGCCGGACATGCCGCGTCCGGAGCCGGATACGCTTCCCGACGTCGCGCCGCAATTCATCCCGCAGGTCCATGCCCCGGATCTTGCCGTCGCGCGCGCGCCGCAGGCGGCGGTCGTCGACGATGGCAACGTGATTCGCCTCGAGGGCCGCGTCAAGCGCTGGCGCTCCATCGCATCCGTTGCCGGTGCGCTCGCGGCGGCGCTGCTCGTGACGCTGTCGCTCCAGATCTTCCTGCCCGACGCGCTGCCGAACGGCTTGCGTCCCGCTCCGCGCATCCAGACCGTGGAAGTGAAGGCGCCGGCCGCGCCGCTCGCCGCGTCCGCGCAATATGTCGCGCTGTTGCAGGGCCAGGCCGGCGGGCCCGCCTTCATTCTCACCGTCGACGGCGCGACGCGGAATTTCACGGTGCGCAAGGTCGGTGCGACGCCGGAGCCCGGCAAGAGCTTCGAACTCTGGCTGATCTCCGACAAGCTGCCGCGCCCGCGCTCACTCGGCGTGATCGGCTCCGGCGATTTCACCGCGCGTCCGCTGCTCGCCTCCTATGATGCCGAGATCGTCAACGGCGCGACCTACGCCGTCACCGTCGAGCAGGCCGGCGGCTCGCCCGATGGCCGGCCGACCTCAGACCCGGTGTTTTCCGGCAAGCTGATCGAGACCGTGCCGCCGTCCCAGCCGCAGGCGCCCGCGCAGAAATAGGTGCGTAGCCCGGATGGAGCGCAGCGTAATCCGGGACCGCTCCCGCATCTCGCCACGCTCATGTGGGCTACGATACCGTCGCTACGGTCCGCTTTGCCGTCGCATCCCGACAAGCCCCCTGAATCGGCCCCCGATTTGAACCTCGCCGCAATCCGTGGCGTCAAATTTCCGGAAATTGCAGTCGGCGCCGCCGATCGCGGAGCCGAAAGAGGGGCTAGAGATCAAATGGATGCAGCGAAAACGCCGGGCATCGTCGTTCACCAATATACGGGACTGCCGCAGGGGGCGGCGTTCGAGCATTGGCGCGAGCGGGCCTTCGGTCCCTGCGGCCTCGACATCGGACCGAGCCATGGCGACAGCATCGATTGCCGGCTCCAGGTCAGCGTGGTCGACAACATCACGCTCGCCATTCCCGAAGGCGCCTCCGCGCAATATTCCCGCACCCAGAGCCATCTCGCCGACGGCAGCGACGACCTCGTCCTGATCGCCGCCCATGCTGGCCGCGTCCGCGTCGGGCAGAACGGCCACACCGTCGAGCTTGCGCCCGCCCAGATGGTGCTCGTCGACATGAGCATCACCGGCACCGTCGGGCACACCGACGAAAACCGCTTCACCACCATCCGCATGCCGCGCCGCGCGCTGCTCGACATCAATCCGCGCGCCGAAGGCAAGCTGTCGCAAGTGCTCTCCGACGGCGCGGTCGCCGAGACCATCTTCCGCTACCATGCGCTCGCCGCCAATCACGCGCCGCATCTCGACGCGGTGGGTCAGCGCCTGACCGCGCAGCACATGGTCGATCTCGTCGGCCTCCTGCTCGGCACCGATGCCGAGCACGCGAGTCCCGCGCGCGGCCGCGGCCATGCGGCGGCGCGGCTCGACCTGATGCGCGCCGACGTGATGGCCGCGCTCGGCCGCAACGATCTGTGCCTGTCCGAGGTCGCGACGCGCTCGGGGCTGAGCCCGCGTCAGGCGCAACGTCTGTTCGAGCAGGCCGGCACGACCTTCACCGAATTCGTGCTGGAGCAGCGGCTGCTGCAGGCACGCAAGCTGCTCGGCGATCCCCGCGCCAGGGCGCGCAAGATCAGCGACATCGCACATTCCTCGGGCTTCGCCGATCTCTCCTATTTCAACCGCGCCTTCCGCAAGCGTTTTGGCGCGACGCCGTCGGAATTGCGCGAGGCGTGAGCAAAACCGTAGGGTGGATGAGCGAAGCGTAATCCACCGCTTCCTGCCCAAGTCGGCACCGGTCGGTGGGTAACGCCCGCGCCCGCGCTTGCGCGCGGCCGCCCGCTAACCCACCCAACGCATCAACATCTTGCGTTGCCTGACGGGCGAAACACCCGAGCCATAGGTCAATCTGCGCCGCCGAAAATATTCTTCTTTCCAGAAATTCGGAAATGGCGTATGTGTCGCGCAACCCGGCCCAAGGAAGAGGGGCGTATCGCGATCGTCACGAACGCGGGCCGGGCGGCGGTGGACGCCGATGGCATCGGCGCGACGGGTTTCGCAGGGCGGAGAGCCGTGAGCGAAGCGTCTCGCGCACACGACCGGTGCAATCGGCGTACGGCAAAATCGTGTGGTCCTGGCGCCCGGGGTCTGTGCGCCAAGTGTTGCGGTGATGTGGCGGCCCAACCGGGCCCGCGCATCGATGATCCGCAAGGCGACGGGGGCAATAGTGCAACGCTCCCCGGGGAGAGCACGACATAAGCCGTCAAACCACTGCGCAGGGAAGGCCGGGATGTCTCCGGTTGCCCTGTTCTCCGCTATGCACGAAGCACACGCAGTCTGCTCTTGGCATGGCGGTCCGCGGGAGCCACCGGCTCCCGGCCTTCCCTGCGCCCTCTTCATTGATGAGGGCGAAGCGACACGCAAAGCTCGGGCGAGCAAAAGCCGCGAGGATGCAATCCCATGTCAATCATTCCCCGACGCTCTCGTGCCCCGGACGCTGCGCAGCACGAAGTGATGCGCTGCAGAGCCGGGGCCCATGGAGCAGCATGTGCCGTGGCCTGCTGGGTCCCGGCTCTGCGCAGCAACGCTTGCGCGTTGCAGCGCGTCCGGGACATTCGATTCATGCATTGCCGCCGCCACACGCTCCGTCAAGGGGTGCGTCGGGAGGCCATGCTGAATTTGGGGCGTATGCAACCGGAAGCAATCGCGACCCCAGACATGAGAAAGCGCCCGTGGGGGGCGGGCGCTTTCTGTAGTCGACTTGGGGTTGGGGTCGTCTACATATCCACGTGGCGACTTTGGGGGGCTGATAAAGAGCCGCGTGAATTCCTGAAACTCATGTTCTCCTTAGCGAACGAGCGAGGTGTTCGCGCTGGTGATGGTGACCGGCTTGCCGGCCTTCATGACGCGTGCGGTCTGGGTGAGGCCTTCGTCTGAGCTCGTCGCGCGCGCAGTGATGCCAAGGCCCGCAATGGCGATGCCGGCAACGAGGGCAACGACCACGATCTTCAGATGGGTCGAGCGATCTGCGCTGTAAATCGAGTGGTTCATGGAAGGCTCCTGCCGCCATCTACCCGAAGTAGTCGCCTGCGTATTTGGGCAGGTTCATGCTTCCGGTGCCCAACAACCTAGTATTGGGGGGATTCGTTCCCAAGAGGCCATCACAAGAGCGTGACAGGACGTGATAGGTCGCGATCAAAAGCGACCCCTGATTGTGCATTTCTGTAATTATTTCAAAGCTGTAATGTGCCCGTCAGGCATCTTTTCGGCAGCTGGTCCACAAGGCGCCAGGAACCCAAAAAGCATTTGCCTGTGCCGAAAAACACACGGCTTCTTAAGGCAAATCAGACGCTTCCGACCGTTTTCAACCTCGCCCTGGGGTGGATTTCGGCCTGCGACAGCACGGTGGTCTGGGCCCGGAACCGCTCCACCAGGGACCGGACGAAGGGGCGAATGGCCGCAGAGGTGACCAGCACCGGCGCCTCGCCCTCGCGCGCGGCACGCTCGAAGGCTTCGCGCACGGCGGTCATGAATTCCGACAGCTTCGAGGGCTGCATCGCAAGGCTGCGCTCCTCGCCCTGGCCGATGATGGATTCGGCAAAGGCCTGCTCCCATTTCGCCGACAGCGCGATCAGCGGCAGATAGCCGGCGTAGGAGGTGTTCTGGGCGCAGATCTGGCGCGCCAGGCGCGCCCGCACATGCTCGACCATGGTCGCGGGATTGCGCGAGAAGGCCAGCGAGTCCGCGATGCCTTCGAGGATGGTGGAGAGGTCGCGGATCGAGATGCGCTCGGCGAGCAGCAATTGCAGCACGCGCTGGATGCCGGAGACCGTGACCTGTCCCGGCACGATGTCCTTGACCAGCTCGCTCTGCTCCTTCGGCAGCTCCTTGAGCAGCTTCTGCACCTCGCCATAGGAGAGCAGGTCCGACATGTTGGCCTTGAGCAGCTCGGTGAGGTGGGTGGAGAGCACGGTGGCGGCATCGACCACGGTGTAACCCTTGAGCGAGGCCTCCTCCTTGAGGCTGGCATCGACCCAGGTGGCGGGCAGGCCGAAGGTCGGCTCGGTGGTGTGGATGCCGGGCACCTGCACCTGGCTGCCGCCGGGATCCATGACCATGAACTGGTTCGGCCAGATCTTGCCGGTGCCGGCGTCGACCTCCTTGATCTTGATGATGTAGGTGTTGGCCTCGAGCTGGACGTTGTCGAGGATGCGCACCGCCGGCATCACGAAACCCATCTCGATCGCGAGCGAGCGGCGCAGCGCCTTGATCTGCTCGGTGAGGCGGTCGGTGCCGTCGGGGCCATTGACCAGCGGCAGCAGGGCATAGCCGAGCTCGATCTTGAGGTCGTCGATCTTGAGCGCGGCCGAGATCGGCTCGTCCGCCGCGGCGGCGCCCGGCGCACCCGGCGTTCCCGCAGCGGGTGCGGCCTTGGCGGCTTCCTCGGCCCTGGCGGTGACGCGGTTGCGGTTGCGGGCGTTCCAGGCCAGCACGCCGGCGCCGGCGCCGAGCGCCAGGAACGGGAGGGTCGGAATGCCCGGCAGCGCCGCCAGCACCAGCATCACCGCCGATGACATCGCCAGCGCCTGCGGATAGCCGGAGAACTGCTTCATCAGCGCCTTGTCGGCGGCGCCGGAGACGCCGGCCTTGGAGACGAGCAGGCCGGCCGCGGTCGAGACGATCAGCGCCGGCACCTGGGTGACGAGGCCGTCGCCGACGGTCAGGAGTGTAGGTGCGCCCGGCGTCGGCGAACGACATGCCCTGCTGGGCCACGCCGATGATAATGCCGCCGACGACGTTGATGAAGACGACCAGGAGGCCGGCGATGGCATCGCCCCGGACGAATTTGGAGGCGCCGTCCATCGCGCCGAAGAAGCCGCTCTCGTCCTCCAGCTCCTTGCGGCGCTCCTTGGCGACCTTCTCGTCGATCAGGCCGGCCGAGAGGTCGGCGTCGATCGCCATCTGCTTGCCGGGCATGGCGTCGAGGTGGAAGCGCGCGGCGACTTCGGCGATGCGGCCCGAACCCTTGGTGATGACGACGAAATTGACGATGATCAGGATGGCGAAGACGATGATGCCGATGACGAAATTGCCGCCCATCACGAAGTTGCCGAACGCCTCGATGACGTGACCGGCGGCGGCCGTGCCCTCGTGCCCGTGCGACAGGATCAGGCGGGTCGAGGCCATGTTGAGCGACAGGCGCAGCATGGTCGAGATCAGAAGGACGGTCGGGAAGGACGAGAATTCCAGCGGCGTCTGGATGAACAGCGAGGTCATCAGGATCAGGATCGAGAGCGTGATCGAGATCGCCAGGAACACGTCCAGCACGATCGCAGGCAGCGGCAGGATCAGCACCACCAGGATGGTGAGAACGCCGAGCGCCAGCGCGATGTCGCCGCGCTTGAGCACGGTGACGATGTCGTTGAGGGAGGGGATCGAGGGCCTCGTGCTGCCTACGCCCTGTCCTGCGGTGACGTCGACCATGGTAGCTGCCTCCCCGCGCGACTGCCGTCCGCGCGCCCCAACGTCTGCGCGGCGGCCGAAGGGCCGCCGTTCCGAAAGTGAGGCACCGCACTGGCGTCCACGGGGTTCCTCCCGTTCTACGCGGCCGACGACACTCGACTTCACCCGGCAATTCTTGCCGGGTGTATGGTTAGCAAAGGGTTAACGGAGGGTGGGAAGTGGGGCGGGCGGGGTGTTTCGGTCCCCAAAGCGTCATTCCGGGGCGATGCGAAGCATCGAACCCGGAATCCATCGGGCCGCAGGCGTTGTGGAGAAATGGATTCCGGGTTCGCGCCAAGAGGCGCGCCCCGGAATGACAGGAGAGGCTATTTCGCCTTCTGCATCTTCGTCACCGTGTACCCCGAGGCCGCCTCCTCGGCCTCGAAGGTCACCTTGTCGCCGACCTTCACCTGCTTGAGCATGGCGGGATCCTTGACCCGATAGACCATGGTCATGGGGTCCTCCATGCCGAGGCTCTTCGCCGGACCGTGCTTGAGCGTGATCTTGCCGGCGCTCTCGTCGATCTTCTTGACCTCGCCGCTGATCGAGGCGCCCTCGGCGGCGAGGGTTGCAGTCGCAAGGCCGACGGTCAGCGCCAGCGCGGCAGCGATACCGATGATGCGGTTCATGTGGATCTCCTTTCGCTTTACTTCACGGTGACCTGGCCGACCATGCCGTACTCGCGGTGGTCGGGAATGAGGCACGAATATTCGAAGGTGCCGGGCTTGCTGAACTTCCAGAGGATCTCGGTCGTCTTCTTTGGTGCAAGCCGGGCCGCATTGGGCTCGTCGTGCTCCATGTGCGGATGCTTCTTCATCTGCTCCGCATGCGCGAGGTTCTCCTTGGTCGTGGCGAGCAGGAATTCGTGGTCCTCCTTGCCGACATTGCGCAGCACGAAGCGGATCTGCTCGCCGCGCTTGACCTCGATTTTCGCAGGCGTGTAGTCCATCTCGTTCATCAGAATTTCGATTGTGCGTGCGGGCTTCTTGGGATCGCCGGGCTCGCCGGCCGAAAAGGTCGCGTGAGATTGCTTGTCATGCGCAAGGGCCGGCGCGGCCGACAGCGCAACCAGCGCGAGGCCGAGCTTGATCGTCTTCATCGTCATCTCCAGTTGATGGTTCATCGAAACGCTCACATCTTGTGCTTCATCGGCGGACGGCCTGGTGTCGGCCGCGCCGGCTCCGCGGCCGGCGCCGCGACCTCGTAGGCAACGGTGCCTTGCGGAAATTTGTAAGGACCGGGATCGCGATAATCGTCGCGCGCGAGGTCCTCGCGGATCTTCATCACCGTGAACATGCCGCCCATCTCGATCGGGCCGAACTGGCCGGTGCCGGTCATCATCGGCAGCGTGTTGTCCGGCGTCGGCATCTCCATGTTGCCCATCGCCATGCCGGTCGAGCCCATCGCCATGCCGTCGGGCGCGAGCTTGCCGACGGCCTTGGCGAGATCCTTGCGCGACACGCCGATCAGGTTGCGCACGTCGTGCCCCATCGCGTTCATGGTGTGATGCGACTTGTGACAGTGGAATGCCCAGTCGCCCGGATTGTCGGCGAGCACGTCGAACACCCTGACGGCGCCGACCGGCACGTCGGTCGTCGTCTCCGGATATTGTGCGCTCTCCGGGATCCAGCCGCCGTCGGTGCAGGTCACCGCAAAGCTGTGGCCGTGCAGGTGGATCGGATGGTTGGTCATGCTGAGATTGCCGATGCGCACGCGCACCTTGTCGCCGAGCCGGACCGGCAAGGGATCGATGCCGGGAAACACCCGCGCATTCCAGGTCCACATGTTGAAGTCGGTCATCTCGTTGACGTGGGGCAGATAGGTGCCGGGATCGACGCGATAGGTGCTCATCACGAAGACGAAGTCGCGGTCGACCGGCCGGAAGCTCTGGTCGCGCGGATGCACGACGACCATGCCCATCATGCCCATCGCCATCTGCACCATCTCGTCG
Organism: Bradyrhizobium dasycarpum; assembly: GCF_042019905.1. NCBI lineage: Bacteria > Pseudomonadati > Pseudomonadota > Alphaproteobacteria > Hyphomicrobiales > Nitrobacteraceae > Bradyrhizobium > Bradyrhizobium dasycarpum. The sequence continues at coordinate 3,498,360 of NZ_CP169574.1, read as the reverse complement.
GAATGCGGGTGGTACATGAAGGTTCCGCTTTTCTTCATCTCGAACTCGTAGACGAAGGTCTTGCCCGGCTGGATATGCGGTTGGGTCAGCCCGCCGACGCCGTCCATGCCGCTGGGAATGATCATGCCGTGCCAGTGCACACTGGTGTATTCGGGCAAGCGGTTGGTGACGAAGATGCGGAGCTTGTCGCCCTCGACCGCCTCGATCGTCGGTCCGGGCGACTGGCCGTTATAGCCCCACAGATTCACCTTCATGCCCTCGGCGAACTCGCGCACCACGGGCTCGGCGACGAGATGGAATTCCTTCCAGTCGCCGTTCATGCGGAACGGCAGCGACCAGCCGTTCAGCGTCACCACGGGGCGATAGTCGGGTCCGCTGGCGGGATGGAGCGGCGGCTGCATCACCACCTTGTCCATGTGCGGGGCTTCCGGAATCGACGCGGCCTGCACGCGGCCTTGAACCGCAGACGCGCCGACGAGCGCGGCGGTTCCCAAAAATCCTCGGCGGGAAAACATCTCGGTCTCCGTGTCAGTGGCCGCCGCCGGCGGCAGGCGCTGCCGCGGCGATGGCGGTTGGATTGTCGCCGCCGGCGGCCGGCACGCCGCCGCCGTTGACGGCGGTCTGCAAGTCGGCCTGGGCGAGAAAGAAGCGCTGCCTGGCGTCGATCGCGCCGCGCAGCGAGGCCAGGCGTTGCCGCGCCTCGGTCAGCAGCGCGAAGATGTCGACCTGCATGCTGGAGAAGCGCAGCTGCATCTCCTCGGTGATGATCTTGCGCAAGGGGATGATCTCGCGCTGGTAGTGGCTGGCGACGTCGTAGGTCGAGCGATAGACGCGATAGGCGTCGCGCGCTTCCGAGCGCACGTTGACGGCGCGCTCGGTCAGGCGGTTGAAGGCGAGATTGTAGGTCTCCGCCGCCTGCCGCACCCGCACCTCGCCGCCATCGAAGATCGGGATCTGGAACTGGACGTCGAAGCCGCGCTCGCGGAAAGGCGGCGCTTCCGGATCCTGCGTGCGGCGGGAGATGCCGGCGAGGTCGAGCAGGGTCACGAAGCGCGTCGCCTCGGTGAGGTTCAAGGCCTTGGCCAGTGCCACCAGCTCCAGCCGCGCGATCTGCAGGTCGATGCGATGGGCGACCGCGTCGGTCTCGATCGAAGGCAAGGTCAGCGGGCGGCGCGGCAGCGCCGGCAACGCGTTCGGCAGGCGGAAGTCGAGGCCGCCGTCCCACAGCCCCATCAGGCGTGCCAGTCTTTCGCGCGAGCTCGCTACCATCTGGCGTGCGGTGGCGAGGTCGGCGGTGGTCTCGGCGTAAAACACCTGCTCGCGGGCCTGGTCGAGCTTGTTGAGGGAGCCGGTCTCGCCGAGCTTGCCGGCGAGCTGTGCGGTCGATTCCGCCGTCGCCTTGGCGTCGGTCAGCAGCGCCACCATCTCGTTGCCGGCAACGGCGCGCCAATAGGCGCGGCGGACGTCGGCGGCGAGCCTCAGCGTTGCCAGCGCCGCGCGCAGCTGGGCCTGACGAAAATGCTCGCGGGCGATCTCGGAGCGGAACGGCAGGGTGGCGAGCGCGAGGATATCGCCGACCACCTGGCGCTCGATCTCGCTGGCGCCATTGCCCGTGATGCGCGAGACCGCGAACACGGGATTGGGCGGCAGGCTCTGCTCGACCAGATCGGCCTCGGCCAACGCCAGCTCGTTATAGGCGGCTTGCAGTCCCTTGTTGTTGAGCAGCGCGATCTGCACCGCGCTCTCGACGCTCAGCGTGCGCGCCAGCAATTGCTGAACGCGCGCCTCGACCGCGCCGGCGCCGTCGGCCGTTCGCACGAAGGCGACGTCCTTGTTGATGGCCCGGCTGGTCAGCTCGGAGACGGCGCTCATGCCGCTGTCGGGCGAGAACGCGGCGCAGCCGGAGACGCTGAACGCGGTGAGGACGAGCAGGCCTCGCGCAAGATGGCATGACATGGCGCGCTCCTACCGGTCCTGCTTCGGCTGCGGCGTCACCGCGTCGTTGCGGCCGCGCCATGGCGCCGGTGTCGCTGGCCGCAGGCTGGTGTAGGGCGCGATGGTCGACCGATAGCCGACCGGCACGACCTTCGCCGCCGGATCGGCCGGATCGGCGGCCGCGACCTGCGTGGTGGCCGGCATGCAGCCGGACAGCGCCTGCGCAACCAAAGCCAGCGCCGGCCAATAGAATCGAAAGTGTCGTCCACGCACCGCAGATGTTGCGGCGGACTCCGCCCCGGAAAGCGTCAGCATGATTCATCCCTGATCTGAAGGACCACAGGCCCGCGCGCGCGGAGAGCGCGCAACGGCCCGAAATCGTCGCGTCAGATCAGGCGATGGGAGGGCGGTAGTGCAGGGGCGGCGCCGCGCTGTGCAGGCTGGCGACGATCTCCGGCGCACAGGCGGTGACAGGCAGAAGCGGCATGGCGACGCTGGGCAGATCGGCCGGCAATGCGCTCACGCACATCATCGCGCAGCAGGGGCCGACCGTGCCCTGGCCGTCATGATGATGCGGCGCCGGTGCATCCCGTTCGGCGGTCTGGTGATGCGAGTGCGGTCCAGCGGGCTGATGCGAGGTGGCCTCATGCCCGTGGCCGGCAGGCATCTGATGATGCGCCGGCACGGCGTCCGCCAGCACGGCCTCATCGAGGCAGGGCGCCGGGCCGTTGCTCAAGGCGAGGCTTGCTGCCGGCGCGAGCACGCAGAACAGATAGGCGAGGGCAATGAGGCGCCCCACCCTGATCCGCACCGATCGTCTCAATCGCAGCAACATTGCGTCGTCAGGTTCCCAACGCGGCGATGGTGCCTGCGCTGATTGCAAGCTAATCGCAAAAGTGGCGGCCGCCAAGCACCTTGTTACCGCAGTGCACAGCGCATGCCCAATATCGCGCCACGATGCTTGACCATCAAGCGCCCAGCGAACATGTTCCGGCCGTGCTCGCGCCAAATCATCCAGGACAGAGACCGGCCTCCTTCACGCCTGATTCGCGTCAGGCCTGGGTGCGCCTCGTACTTGCGCTCGTCATCGGCTCGATCGGCGCCGTCGGCATGTGGGCCGTCGTGGTCGTGATTCCCGTGGTGCAGGCCGAGTTCGGGGCGACGCGCGGCGCCGTGTCGCTGGCCTTCACGCTGATGATGTTCGGTTTCGGGCTCGGCGGGGTGATCGCCGGCAAGATCACCGACCGGTTCGGCATCGTGCTCGCGATGGCGATCAGCATTGCCTTTCTCGGCATCGCCAATGTGCTCGCGGGCCTGTCGACGCAGCTCTGGCAGTTCGTCGCCGCCTATTTCCTGATCGGCCTCGGCACCTCGGCGACCTTCGCGCCGCTGATGGCGGAAGCCTCGCACTGGTTCGAGCGCTATCGCGGCCTTGCCGTGACCATCGTCGCCAGCGGCAATTACGTCGCGGGAACGATGTGGCCGCCGATCGTGAGCTGGGGCACCGAGACGATCGGCTGGCGCTACACCCATATCGGCATCGGCATCGTCTGTGCCAGCACGATGGCGCTTCTGGTCCTCGTCCTGCGCGCGCAGATGGGCGACGACCATGTCCGCGACCATGCCAATGCGCCGCCGCCCCGCGTCGATCTCAAGCTGTCGACCAACACGCTGACCGTGCTGCTCTCGATCGCCAGCATCTCGTGCTGCGTCGCCATGGCGATGCCGCAGGTGCACATCGTCGCCTATTGCGGCGATCTCGGCTACGGCGTGGCGCGCGGCGCCGAGATGCTGTCCTTGATGATGGGCTGCGGCATCATCAGCCGGATCGGCTCCGGCTATCTCGCCGACAAGATCGGCGGCATCCGCACGCTGCTGGTGGGATCGCTGGCGCAGGGCTTTGCGCTGGTGTTCTATCTGTTCTTCGACAGCCTCGCCTCGCTCTATCTCATCTCCGCGATGTTCGGCCTGTTCCAGGGCGGCATCGTGCCGAGCTACGCCATCATCGTGCGCGAGGCGATGCCGGCGAGCGAGGCGGCGACGCGCGTCGGCATCGTGATCTTCGCCTCGGTGTTCGGCATGTCGTTCGGCGGCTGGGTGTCGGGCGTGATCTTCGACGCCACCGGCTCCTACGGCGCGGCGTTCGCCAACGGCGTGGCCTGGAACGCGCTCAACATCAGCATCGTCGTGCTGCTGCTGATCCGCTCGCGGATGAGCGCGGTGAAGGCAGGCCCGGGTTTCGCGACCTAGGCTCCCTCAGGGCGCAAGCGGGTCCAGGAAGGGCGTATCGACCGCGCTGACATAGAAGATGACGACCCTGGTCTCCCCGTCTGTGCGGTTGTAGCCGGTCATTGGTACGTTGGGCGGTTCGACCAGGGCCTCGCCCGCCCTGACCGTGAGCGGCGGTTTGCCGGCCAGCTCCAGGGTGAAGGCGCCTTCGAGCACGTACACGGTCACCGGGAAACGGTGGGTGTGATAGACGGTCTTGTCGCCCGGCTTGAACGATGCGGTCATCACCCGCACCGATTGCTTCTCATCCTTCGGCAGCCCCTCAACCGCTTGTTGCAGCACCAGGTTTGGTTTGGCGACGCCATGCGCATCGTGGCCTTGAGCGACGGCTGCGGCGGTCCAGCCCAGCACGATTGCGGTGCTGAGGACGAGGCGAGGGCGCATGTTCAGGCTCCATTGCGGATCGCGAATGTGCAGCAGCCTAGGGGCGGTCGTTCAGGCCCGGGAGCCGCAACATTGCGGGGGGCGGCCGCAGAAGTGCATAATCTCTCCATGTTCGACTGGAACGATCTCAAATATTTCCTGGCGGTCGCGCGCCACGGCAGCACGATTGCCGCCGGCAAGGCGCTCGGCATCAGCCAGTCGACCGTGCATCGCCGGCTCGACGAACTCGAACGGCGGCTCGGTCGGGCACTGGTGGCGCGTCAGCAGACCGGTTACCGCCTGACCGAGTTTGGCCATGCGATGTTGCCATATGCCGAGCGCGTCGAAGCCACTATCGGCGACTTCGCGCGGCGCGCCAACGACGTTGAGCAGGACATGAAAGGTGTGATCCGCGTGACCTGTCCGGAGCCGATCGTTGCCCGGCTGATCCAATCTGGCCTGATCGACGTTTTTCACGCGCAGCATCCCTCGCTTCGGGTCGAGTTCGTGATGAGCGACCGCTATCTCGATCTGTCCAAGGGCGAGGTCGACGTGGCCTTCCGCTCGGGCGATACCGATGATGAACTGGTGGGGCGCAAGATCGCCGAGTCGATCTGGGCGGTGTACGCCAGCCGCGACTATCTCGAACGGCACGGCAAGCCCCAGCACATCGAGGATCTCGCGGGGCATCTGCTGGTCGGCCTGGACGAATCGCTGGCCCATCACCGTGCCGTCAAATGGTTGAAGGAGGTTGCGCCGGATGCCCGGATGTCTGCGCGCATCAACAGCGTGCTTGGTCTTGTCTCCGCGATCAAGTCAGGGGTCGGCATCGGGCCGCTTCCGATTGCGCTTGGGGACGCCGAGCCGGACCTCGTACGCGTGCTCGGGCCTATCCCGGAATTGACCCGGAATTGGCGTATCCTGACGCATCCCGATCTCAGGCGCGTGCCGCGGATCGCGGCGTTCTTCGAGTTCATCGTGCTGCAGCGCGACGCGCTGAAGCCTATCCTGACGGGATGATCTTTTACCGCCTCCGCTTTGCGGTCGGCTTCGCGGGCTTGGCGACGCGTGCCTTGGCCCCAGACTGCACGCGCAAGCCGTCGACGAACACGTCGAGCATGCGCAGCACCGAGGACTGCCAGCCGGGCTGGTCGTGCATGTAGCACATGCCGACGAGCGCCCTCAGCAGATCTTCCGGGCTGATGTCGCCGCGCATCTCGCCGGCCGCGACGGCGCGGTCGAGCAGCGAGCCGATCGCCTTGGTCAGCCGGTCCATCGAGAATGCCGCAAGCTCCGACGAGCTCTGGAAGGTCAGCGCCAGCGCGGCCGACATGCCTTTCTTGGTGGCGACGAATTCGACGTTGGAGCGCAGCCAGCGCCGCAACGCGTCGACCGGGTCCTTGGCGTTCTTCAACTGCTCGGCCAGCTCGCTGAGCTGGTCGACCTCGCGCCGGTACACCGCCTCGAACAGGTCCTCGCGCGTCGGAAAATGCCGATAGAGCGTGCCGATGCCGACGCCGGCGCGTTTTGCCACGGCTTCCAGGCTGGCCTCGGGGCCTCCGGCGCTGAACACGGCCTTCGCAGCCTCGAGCACGCGCTCGCGGTTGCGCACGGCATCGGCGCGGGGCTTGCGGGTGTGATCGGCGTGGTCGTCCATGGCGGGCAATGTAGATCACGAATTGGTTAGATTGAACCCTCGCCGGACCTTCGCAGGGCTGCATCGCGTTGGTGACGCAGGGGCTTTTGACGAATTCCAGATATTTTCGCACCGGCTCTTGTTAAGCGGAGGGTGCCTCCGTATCTTCGCCTGGTTGCTGACCGGCTTTCCCCCGGTCGGCGCATATCGACGGCGGCCACGGCGGTGGCGCGCTGCACGATGACTCATGCCCATCTCTGATCGGAGCCTTGTATGAACCACTCCATCAGCCTCACCGTGAACGGTGCGCGGCGCGACTTCGTCCTCGACGATCCGCGCGTCACGCTGCTCGATCTCCTGCGTGAGCGCCTCCATCTCACCGGAACCAAGAAGGGATGCGATCGCGGCCAGTGCGGCGCCTGCACCATTCTGGTCGACGGCAAGCGCATCAATTCCTGTCTCGCGCTCGCCATCAGCCATGACGGCGCCGACATCCTCACCATCGAGGGCGTCGCGCGCGGCGACCAGCTGCATCCGGTGCAGGCCGCTTTCATCGCCCATGACGGATTCCAGTGCGGCTTCTGCACGCCGGGCCAGATCATGAGCGCGATCGGCATGATGCAGGAGGCGCAGGCCGGCAACGAGCCCGAGCGCATCCGCGAATGCATGAGCGGCAATCTCTGCCGCTGCGGCGCCTATGCCGGCATCGTCGATGCCGTGCTCGATGCGCAAGGACAGATGGACCAATCCAATCAGAGGCGCTCGGCATGAAACCGTTCGATTACATCAGGCCTGCGACGGTCGCCGAAGCCGTTGCCGCCGCCGCTCAGCCGGGTGCGGTCTACCTCGCTGCCGGCACCAATCTGCTCGATCTGATGAAGGGCGGCGTCAGCCGCCCGGATCGCCTGGTCGACGTCACCCATCTCGACGGGCTCGATGCCATCGAGACTCTCGGCGACGGCTCGGTGCGCATCGGCGCGCTGGTGAGCAATGCCGATCTCGCGCATGATGCGGCCTTTGCAAAGTCCTATCCCGCCGTCGCCGAGGCGCTGCTCTCCGGCGCTTCCGCGCAATTGCGCAATGCCGCGACCGTCGGCGGCAATCTGTTGCAACGAACGCGCTGCGCGTATTTCTACGACACCGCCAGCCGCTGCAACAAGCGCGAGGCCGGCAGCGGCTGCGATGCCCGCGAGGGTGAGAACCGCAGCCACGCCGTGCTCGGCTGGAGCGAGAGCTGCATCGCCACGCATCCGTCCGACTTCTGCGTGCCGCTGGTCGCGCTCGACGCCATGGTCGAGATCGAGGGCAGGAGCGGCCGTCGCGAGATCGCGCTCGACGAGCTGCATCGCCTGCCCGGCGACACGCCCGCGCGCGAATCCGCGCTCGAGCCCGGCGACCTCATCGTCGCGGTGCGCCTGCCGCCGGCGGCGCGCACATTCGCGGCGCATGCGCGCTACCTCAAGGTCCGCGAGCGCACGTCCTATGCCTTCGCAGTCGTCTCCGCCGCCGCCGCGTTGCGGATCGAGAACGGCAAGATCGCGGACGCCCGGCTTGCGCTCGGCGGCGTTGCCGCAAAGCCCTGGCGGGCCCGCACCGCGGAAGACGTGCTGAGAGGCGTCGCGCCCACGGCAGACGTCTTCCAGGAGGCCGCCTGGCGTGCGCTGACCGACGCGAAGCCGTCCGGCGACAATGCCTTCAAGATCGAGCTCGCACGCCGCATCGTCGTGCGTGCGCTGACCCTCGCCGCCGCCGGTACGCCCGTGCGCATCCCCGCGCTGCCGGCGTCTCCCTTTGCTTCCACGTCCGGAGCCATTCATGCCTGAGCTCAACCTCACCAGCGCACCTGCCCATATCAGGCACGGTTCGAACATCGGCCAGCCGCTGACCCGCCGCGACGGCGTCCTCAAGGTCACGGGGCAGGCGACCTATGCCGCCGACAATCATCCGCCCGGTATGCTGTTCGCGGTGATCGCTGTTTCCAGCATCTCGCATGGCCGCGTGGTCTCGCTGGACGTCGCCGCCGCAAAACGCCATCCCGGCGTCGTCGATGTCATGACGCCGGAGCACAGGCCGCAGCTGGCGATCGATCCGGAGATCAAGACCAATCCGTTCGTGTTCCGGATGGAGGCGTTGCAGAGCAACGAAGTCCGCTACGCCAACCAGCCCATCGCGGTCGTGATCGCGGAAACGCTGGAGGCGGCGACGGAAGGCGCCGTGCTGCTGGCGCCGCGCTACGAGGCGTTGCCTCCGCTGGTGGGGCTCGACGCCGGCGCGAGTTTCGTGCCGCCGGTCGTCGGCGTCGGCAACCCCACCGAAAATCACCGCGGCGATGTCGAGGCCGGACTTGCCGCGGCCGAGAAACGGATCGAGGCGACGTACGAGACGCCGCCGCAATATCACAACGCGATGGAGCCGCACGGCATCGTCGCAAGCTGGGATGGCGACAGATTGTCGATCGACATGCCGACCCAGGGCCTGAAGCTGTCGCTGGCGCGCATTGCCGAACTGTTCGGCATCGCGCACGACAAGATCCATATCCGCAGTCCATTCCTCGGCGGCGGCTTCGGCTCGAAGGGGCTGATCGGCGGGCCGCAGGTGCTCGGCATCATGGCGGCAAAGCTGGTCGGCAAGCCGGTCAAGCTGGTGCTGCGTCGTGAGCAGATGTACGGCCCGGTCGGCCATCGTGCGCCGACGCGCCAGCGCCTGCGCCTCGGCACTGACGGCGAGGGACGTCTGACCGCGCTCGATCACCACGCGCGGACCGTGTCGAGCACGTTCGACGATTTCTACGAGCCCGCGGCCGATGCCTCGCACACGCTCTACACGGCGCCAGCGATCCGCACTTCGCATGACGCCGTGCGCGTCAACACGGGAACGCCGCTGTTCATGCGCGCGCCCGGCGAGGCGACGGGCTCGATTGCGCTGGAGAGCGCGATCGACGAGATGGCCTGGGCCTGCGGCATGGATCCGCTCGCCTTCCGCCTCAAGAACTACGCCGAGGTCGAGCCGATCAGCGGCAAGCCGTTTTCTTCAAAGGCGCTGCTGGCCTGCTACGAGCAGGGCGCAGCGCGCTTCGGCTGGGCCAAGCGTTCGCTGCAGCCACGGCAGATGCGCGACGATGCCGGCCTCCTGGTCGGCTGGGGCATGGGCACGGCGACGTTCCCGGCGCTGATGTTCCAGGCGGAAGCCCGCGCGGCGATCCGGCGCGACGGCTCGGGCGTGATGGAGATCGGCGCGCACGACATGGGGCAGGGCGCCTGGACCGCGCTGGCGCAGATCGCGGCCGACCAACTCGGCCTCGACATCGACCGCGTCGCGTTCAAGGCCGGCACATCCGACCTGCCCGATGCCGGGATCGCCGGCGGATCGGCGCACACCGCGACGGCGGGAGCTGCGATCCACAGCGCCGGTGCGGCCGTGATTGCGAAGCTCGCTGAGCTCGCGACCGGCGACGAACGCTCGCCGCTGTTCGGCGCCGGCAATGCCGGCGTGATCGCGCGCGAAGGCCGGCTGGTCCGGCGCGACGACGAGAGCCGCGGCGAGAGCTATTCCGAAATCCTGGCGCGTGCCGGCGTCACCGAGGTCGAGGCCCGCGGCACCGGCGCGCCGAACCCTGCCGCGATGGAGGAATATGCCATGCATGCCCACGGCGCGGTGTTCGCGGAGGTGAAGGTCGATCCCGAGCTCGGCCAGGTCCGCGTCACCCGCATGGTCGGGGCGTTTGCCACCGGGCGGATCGTCAATCCGCGCATGGTGCAGAGCCAGCTGTTCGGCGGCATGATCTGGGGCCTGTCGTTCGCGCTGCACGAGGAGGCCATCACCGATCGCCGGACCGGCCGCATCATGAATGCCAATCTCGGCGAGTACCACGTTCCAGTGAATGCCGACGTGCCGCCGCTCGACGTCATCACGGTCGAGGAGCACGACCCGCACGTCAACGCGCTCGGCATCAAGGGCGTCGGCGAGATCGGTATCACCGGCAGCGCCGGCGCGGTCGCCAACGCGGTCTGGCATGCGACCGGCGTGCGTGTCCGCAAGTTTCCGATCCGGATCGAGGAGCTGCTGACGCCGCGCTGAGGCGGCAGGCGCGGCGAGGTTCCCTCGCTCCGCCGGGTGTCAGTTCATCATTTTGCGGAGCGACTTGATCTGCGCTCGTAGCGCCGCGATGTATTTCTCGAGGGCCGCGCGCAGCTCTCGCGAGTGCAGCTGGTCGGCGTCGCTCAGCACGTCGTGGAGTGCGGCTTCGGTATTGGCGAGGGTGGTCTTCATGCGCGAGCTCCGTCTACGAAGCGGCCCCGGAGAGCCTAGGAGCCCGGGGCCATAACCTCAGCACCTCTACGGCAGGCTGCTCGGCTATGCTTCAAAATATAGAGGCGATTTGGCCGCCGGAAATTGAGCTGGCTCAATCTGGTTCGGAAAAGGCGGGGCCTCTTATCCTCCCGGATGCGGCCGATTGCGCGTCAGAACGTCGGCGGCGTGCAGGCCGAGATCACCTCGCACGGTCTGCCGCCGACGCAGCGGAAGCGGTGCGGCCGGCGGCTCTCGAAATAATAGGCGTCGCCCGGGTTGAGAATGCGGCGCTCGTCCTCGACGGTGACTTCGAGCTTGCCCGAGATCACGATGCCGCCTTCCTCGCCCTCGTGGACGAGGTGGACGCGTCCGGTGTCGCTGCCGGGCTCGTAGCGCTCTTTCAGGATCTGCAGGTTGCGGCCGAACAGATTGTCGCCGATCTGACGGTAGGAGATCGGTTTCTTGCCGACCTCGGTGAGCTCCTCGGCACGGTAGAAGATCTTGCGCCTGGACTCCGGCTCCAGGGCGAAGAACTCGGCGAGACCCATCGGGATGCCGTCGAGGATGCGCTTGAGCGCGCCGACCGAGGGGTTCATCTGGTTGGATTCGATCAGCGAGATCGTCGAGTTGGTGACCCCGGCGCGCTTGGCCAGCTCGCGCTGCGACAGCTTGTGGCGCGCCCGGATGAATCGCAGCCGTCCACCGATGTCGACGCTCATGAGCCCAGGTCCCTGTTGCGAGTGTTGCGGATCGCGCAAATATGGACCGGCAGGTCTAGACAAATCAATAGCTTGCGGCGCACCAGAAAAGGACTTGTTGCGCATGCCAAGCCGTGCCTCTGCTATGACGTCAGCAAAGGAGCGCGGCCGTGACCCTTCATCAGATTCCGAACACTATCAAGACCGACTCGTTCTGGATGCCGTTCACGGCCAACCGGCAGTTCAAGAAGGCGCCGCGCCTGTTCTCCTCGGCCGAGGGCATGCACTACACCACCGTCGACGGCCGCAAGGTGATCGACGGCTCCGCCGGCCTCTGGTGCGTCAATGCCGGCCATGGCCGCAAGCAGATCGCCGCCGCGGTCGAGCGCCAGCTGATGACGCTGGATTTCGCGCCGTCGTTCCAGATGGGCCATCCGCTGGCATTCGACTTCGCCGAGCGGCTCGCCGAGATCGCGCCTAAGGGCCTCGACCGCATCTTCTTCACCAATTCCGGCTCCGAGTCGGTCGACACCGCGCTGAAGATCGCGCTGGCCTATCACCGCGCCACCGGCCAAGCCAGCCGCACCCGCCTGATCGGCCGCGAGCGCGGCTATCACGGCGTCGGCTTCGGCGGCACCTCGGTCGGCGGCATGGTCGCCAACCGCCGCGCCTTCACCACCCTGCTGCCGGGCGTCGACCACATCCGCCATACCCACGACCTCAGCCGCAACGCCTTCGCCAAGGATCAGCCGGAGCATGGCGCCGAGCTCGCCGACGATCTCGAGGCGTCTGGTCGCCCTGCATGGCGCCGAGACCATCGCCGCCGTCATTGTCGAGCCGGTGCCGGGCTCGACCGCGGTGCTGCCGCCGCCGAAGGGCTATCTGCAGCGCCTGCGCGAGATCTGCGACAAACACGGCATCCTCTTGATCTTCGACGAGGTCATCACCGGCTTCGGCCGCCTCGGCACGCCGTTCGCCGCCAATTTCTTCGGCGTCACGCCGGACCTGATGACGACGGCCAAGGGCATCACCAACGGCACCATTCCCTGCGGCGCGGTGTTCGCGAGCCGCAAGGTGCATGACGGCATGATGGTCGGCCCGGAAAACATGATGGAGCTGTTCCACGGCTACACCTATTCGGCGCATCCGACCGCCTGCGCCGCCGGTATCGCCACGCTCGACATCTACAAGGACGAGGGCCTGCTCACGCGCGGTGCCTCGATGGCCGAATATTGGCGCGATGCGCTGCATTCGCTCAAGGGCCTGCCGAACGTCATCGACATCCGCAATTGCGGCCTGATGGGTGCGGTCGAGCTGGCGCCGCGCGACGGCGCCGTCGGTGCGCGCGGCTATGACGTCATGGTCGACTGCTTCAACACCGGCCTTTACCTGCGCATGAGCGGCGACAGTTTCGCGATGTCGCCGCCGCTTATCGTCGAGAAGAGCCATATCGACCAGATGGTCTCGATCCTCGGCGACGCCATCAAGAAGGTGGCCTGATAATTGCTCTCGCCGTTGCGAGTTGTGTCCTTGCAGCGGCGAGCGTGATGCCGCGGGAGTTTGACGAAGCGTGAAAGTTCTGATCCTCGGCAGCGGTGTCATCGGTGTCACCTCTGCCTACTACCTCGCACGTGCTGGTCATGAGGTGACGGTCGTCGACCGTCAGCCCGAGCCGGCGCTGGAGACGTCCTTCGCCAATGCCGGTGAGGTGTCGCCCGGCTATTCCTCGCCCTGGGCCGGCCCCGGCGTGCCGGTGAAGGCGGTCAAGTGGCTGTTGATGAAGCACGGCCCGCTGGTGATCCGGCCGAAGCTCGATCCCGTGATGTGGGTCTGGCTGCTCAAGATGCTGCGCAACTGCACCAGCGCGCGCTACGCGGTCAACAAGAGCCGGATGATTCCGATCGCGGAATACAGCCGCGATTCCTTGCGCCATCTGCGCCGCGACATCGGCATTCAATATGACGAGCGCGCGCAAGGCACGCTGCAGCTGTTCCGCTACCAGGCCCAGCTCGATGGCACCGCCGAGGACATCGCCGTGCTCAAGCAATATGGCGTGCCGTTCGAGGTGCTGAGCCGCGAGGGCTGCATCGCGGTCGAGCCGGCGCTGGCAGGCGTCAAGGAGAAGTTTGTCGGCGGCCTTCGCCTGCCGCAGGACGAGACCGGCGACTGCCACATGTTCACGCAGGCGCTGGCCAAGCATGCCCAGGCGCTCGGCGTGCGCTTCATGTTCAACACCTCGATCGACCGCATCGTCACCGAGGGTGCCCGCGTCAGCGGCGTTGCGACCAGCGCCGGGCTGTTGCAGGCGGACGCTTACGTGCTCGCGCTCGGCAGCTGGTCGTCGCGGCTCGCAGCGCCGCTCGGCATCTCGCTGCCGGTCTATCCCGTGAAGGGCTATTCGATCACGGTGCCGATCAGGACGCCTCCGGCGCGCCGGAATCGACCGTGATGGACGAAAGCTACAAGGTCGCGATCACGCGATTGGGCGATCGCATCCGCGTCGGCGGCACCGCGGAGATCTCCGGCTATTCGGACAAGCTCTACGATGCGCGCCGCGCCACGCTGGATCATTCGCTGACCGACCTGTTCCCGCGCGGCGGCGATCTCGCCAAGGCGACATTCTGGAGCGGCCTGCGTCCGATGACGCCGGACGGCCCGCCTGTGATCGGCCGGACGCATTACGCCAATCTCCACCTCAACACCGGCCACGGCACGCTCGGCTGGACCATGTCCTGCGGCTCAGGCCGCGTGCTCGCCGACATGCTCTCGGGCAAGAAGCCTGAGATCGACGTCAGTGCGCTGTCGGTGGAGCGGTACAAGCACCGGTTTGGGTGATTGACGCTGTCATTCCGGGGCGCCTCGAAGAGGCGAACCCGGAATCTCGAGATTCTCAGGTGCGCAATTGCGCACCATAGTTCGATGCTGCGCATCGCCCCGGAATGACAGCAATTGGCTACCCCGCTCCCGTCACGCAATTCACCCACAGCACGACGGACTTCGCATCCTGCGCCGGGTTCGAAAACCGATGCGGCCGCCGGCTGGCGAAGCGGAAGCTGTCGCCGGTCTTCAACGACCAGGTCTCGCTGTCCACCGTCAGCATCATCTCGCCTTCGAGCACGAGGCCGGCTTCCTCGCCGTCATGGGTGTAGAGTTCATCCCCGGTGGAGCCGCCGGGCTCCAGATGCACCAGGAACAAATTGAGCTTGTTGTCGGCGCTGGCCGGGCTCAGCAGCTGCTTCGACACGCCGGTGCGCCACAGCTTCAGCTCCGGCCGCTGCTGCCCGCGCGTCACCACCTGATCGGAGGCGCCGTCGGCGCTCGGGCTGGCGCCGAACAATGCGGCGATGCCGACGCCGAGCACGTCGGCGAGCGTCGCCAGCACCCGCAGCGACGGCGAGGACAGCCCGCGCTCGATCTGGCTGAGAAAGCCGATCGACAGCTCGGTGCGCGCCGCGACCGTCTCCAGCGAGAATTGCCTGACGCGCCTGAGATCCCGGATGCGGCGGCCGACCGCGACGTCCATCGCGGGCTCCGCCGGTTTGGTCACGGCCTTGGACTTCGCCCGCTTCGCCGGCTTCGTAGCGGCCGGTTTGCGCATTCTCTTGCCACCGCTCACGTCAAACCGCTTCCTTCATGTGCATGAAAACCGCTTGCATCGTCAGCGAAAGTGTGACCAAATTTTCATATTGGTGAAAATAGGCCGAAACGGCGCGGCCCGCAACGTCTGATCACGACATGCGCGAGCGCCGCCACCGGCCGGGTCCAAAGGGGGATGCGATGAAGCGTTTTGGTCTGGCCGCGATCGCGGCACTCGCACTTGCCACCGTCGTGCCGGCTTCGGCGCAACAGGTGCTGAAGGTCGGCTCGACGCCGACGGGCATTCCCTTCACCTTCCTCGACACCAAGACCAACACCATCCAGGGCATCATGGTCGATCTCATCACCGAGGTCGGCAAGGACGCCGGCTTCAACGTCCAGATCGAGCCGATGCAATTCTCGGCCCTGATCCCGTCGCTGACCTCGAGCAAGATCGACATCATTGCCGCCGCGATGTTCATCACGCCGCCGCGCAAGGAGGTCGTCGATTTCTCCGACCCGATCTACAGCTATGGCGAGGGCCTCGTGGTGCCGAAGACCGACACCAAGGCCTACGCCACGCAGGACGACCTGAAAGGCGCGACGGTCGGCGCCCAGGTCGGCACCGCCTTCGTCGACGCGTTGAAGAAGACCGGCCTGTTCGCCGAGGTGAAGGCCTACGACACCATTCCCGACATCCTGCGCGACGTGAACACCGGGCGACTCAAGGCCGGCTACGCCGATTATCCGATCCTCGCCTACAATCTGAAGCAGGGCGGCTTCCCCGAGGTGCGCCTGGTCGACGGCTACAAGCCCGTCACGGTCGGCTCGGTCGGCATCGGCGTCCGCAAGGGCGAGGCCGCGCTGCTCGGCAAGATCAACGCCTCGCTGGCGAAGCTGAAGGCCAACGGCACCATCGAGAAGATCCTGGATAAATGGGGCCTGAAGGCCCAGGGTTGATCCAGAGGTGCTGATCGTCAGCGACGGATCGATGAAGGCTGCGCGATGAAAGGCTTCTGGCACGACGCCGCCGAATTCTTCCCGATCCTGATGAGCGGCGTCGCGCTGACGATCGTCGTCACCATCGGCTCGCTGCTGCTCTCGACGGTGCTCGGCCTCGTCTGGGCGATGATGCGGGTGTCCGGCATCAAGCTGCTGACGATGCTCAGCGCCAGCCTGATCAACGTGATCCGCGGCATCCCGATCATCGTGCTGCTGTTCTATCTCTACTTCGTGATGCCCGAACTCGGCGTCACGTTGTCGGCCTTGCAGGCGGCGATCCTCGGGCTCGGCATCGCCTATTCGGCCTACCAGGCGGAAAACTTCCGCGCCGGAATCGAGGCGATCGACAAGGGCCAGATCGAGGCGGCGCAGTCGATCGGCATGGGCTGGTGGCTCACCATGCGCCGCGTGGTGCTGCCGCAGGCCGTGCGCATCGTGCTGCCGCCCTACGGCAACGTCATGATCATGATGCTGAAGGATTCCTCGCAGGCCTCCACCATCACGGTCGCGGAGCTCGCGCTGCAAGGCAAGCTGATCGCATCCTCGACCTTCAAGAACACCAGCGTGTTCACGCTGGTGGCGCTGATGTATCTCACCATGAGCATTCCGCTGATCCTCTTGGTCCGTCACTTCGAGAAGCGGGCCGGCAAGCGATGATCGAGCTGAACGACGTCCACAAGAGCTTCGGCAAGGTCGAGGTGCTCAAGGGCATCACGGCCTCCGTCGAGAAGGGCGAGGTGGTCTGCATCGTCGGCCCCTCCGGCTCCGGCAAGTCCACCATCCTGCGCTGCATCAACGGGCTGGAAAGCTACGATCGCGGCGAGATCAGCATCGAGGGCTTGAAGGTTGACCGCGAGGCGCCGTCGATCGTGAACATCCGCACCCAGGTCTCGATGGTGTTCCAGCGCTTCAACCTGTTCCCGCATCGCACGGCGCTTGAGAACGTGATCGAGGGACCGCTCTTCGTGAAGAAGGAGCCGCGTGCGCAGGCGCTGGAGCGCGGCCGCGCCCTGCTTGCCCAGGTCGGCCTCGCCGAGAAGGCCGATGCGCATCCGCCGCAGCTCTCCGGCGGTCAGCAGCAGCGCGTCGCGATCGCGCGGGCGCTCGCGATGCAGCCCAAGGCTATCCTGTTCGACGAGCCGACCTCGGCGCTCGACCCTGAACTGGTCGGCGACGTGCTCGGCGTCATGCGCAAGCTCGCCGACGACGGCATGACCATGGTCGTCGTCACCCACGAGATGGGCTTTGCCCGCGACGTCGCCGACCGCGTGCTGTTCATCGACGGCGGCGTCATCGTCGAGCAAGGGGCGGCCAGGACCGTCCTCAATCAACCCCAGCATCCGCGGACGCAGGATTTTCTCCGCCGCGTGCTGCATCCGCTCTGACCGGTCCTCGCCATGTCGCGCCTGCCTCTGCCGCCCTCGCTCTATGCCGACACCGCCGTCGCGCCGGTGGCAACGCCGCCGCTCGACGTCGACAAGAATGTCTCGATTGCGATCGTCGGTGGCGGCTACACCGGCCTTTCGACCGCGCTGCACCTGGCCGAGCAGGGCGTCGAGGCCCTGGTGCTGGAGGCGCAGGAGCCGGGCTGGGGCGCGTCCGGTAACAATGGCGGCCACACCAATCCCGGCTTGAAGCACGACCCCGATCAGATCGAGGCCGATTTCGGCCCCGAGCTCGGCCGCCGCATGATCGCGTTCGCCTACGGCACCACCAACTTCACCCATGATCTGATCCGCCGTTACCAGATCCCGTGCGAGGCAAGGCAGAACGGCACGTTGCGCGCGGCGTACAACGAGGCGAGCGCCGCGGCGATCGAGAAGACAACGCAGCAATGCATCCGCCGCGGCATGCCGGTGACCTATCTGAACCGCGAGCAGCTCCGCGCGATGACCGGCACCGACCGCTACATCGGCGCCATGCTGGACACGCGCGGCGGCGATCTGCATCCCCTCAGCTACGCCCGCGGTCTCGCGCGCGCCGCGATCTCGGCCGGCGCGAAGGTGCATGGCGAGACGCCGGCGCTGTCGCTGCGCCGCGAGGGCAGCCGTTGGCGCATCGAGACGCCGCGGGCAATCGTGCATGCCGACAAGGTGCTGCTCGCCACCAACGGTTTCACCGGGGATCTCTGGCCGGCGCTCCGCCGCACCATCGTGCCGGTGTTCTCCTCGATCGCCGCCACCGCGCCGCTCTCCGATGCGGTGGCTCGCTCGATCATGCCGACCCGTCCGGTGCTCTACGAGAGCGGCCACATCACGGTCTATTACCGCATCGATCAGGACAATCGTCTCCTGATGGGCGGCCGCGGCCCCATGCGCTGGATCAAGTCGCCGTACGATGTTGCCTATCTCATGCGGTACGCGGAGAGACTATGGCCGCAGCTCAAGGACGTTGCCTGGACCCACGGCTGGAACAGCCGGCTCGCCATCACTGGGGATCACTACCCTCATGTGCATGAGCCGGCCGAGAGCGTCCTGATCTCGCTCGGCTGCAACGGCCGCGGCGTTGCGCTCGCGACCGCGATGGGCGCACAGCTCGCGCGCCGGCTGATCGGCGGCGCCAGGGCGGAGATCGACATGCCCATCACCGGCATCAAGCCGATTCCGATGCACGCGTTCTGGCCAGTCGGGGTAACGACCGCCGTGATCGCAGGCCGGGTGCGGGACCGGCTCGGCATATGAAGACGGCGCCGCCCGATCAGGAGCGGCGCCATGCATTATGTTGGATATAGGATGTCAGCAGCGGCCCTGCTTCCACAGGCCGGGCGGACAGCTGTGACCGCGCCAGCCGACCTTGCGACCATGGTACCATCCGAACGACTTGCCATGGTGATGATGGCCCATCGAATGACCGTGACCATGGCCATGACCGCCGCCATGACCGCCCTTGGCCAGTGCAGGGCCTGTCAATGTAAACCCGGCCGCGATGATCAGCGACGCGGCGAGCGCAAGTTTCTTCATCATGTCCTCCACTGGGGCGAGCGCATTTGTCCGTTGAGCGAACGAACCGTGCCTAGCTAAGTTCCCCGCGAATGTGGAGGAGTCATGATGCTCGCCTGGATGCGTAATCGCGCGACAGCTCAACGCGCGCTGGCAGAATCGCGCGGCGATCCCTCGCACTCAGCCTTCCGCCACCGCGTCGGCCCAGGGCTGAAAGATCTCGACCGCGCCGAAATTCGTGTCGCCCTCGCGCATCACCACGCTCGGGCAGGCGAATTTCTGCGGCAGCGTCTGCACGCGGGTCTCTTCATAGTCGAAGCGCGCGGCCAGGGTCTTGCGCACGTCCTCCGGCAAACGGGCATCGCCGATCACCACCGCGCCTTCGCTGGCATCGATGCGCGGCTGATGGATCGCGGCGTCGAGATCCATGCCGTAATCCATCGCAAACGACACGAGCTGCAGCACCGACGGCAGGATGCGGCGGCCGCCGGATGCGCCGACCGCGAGGCGCTTGCCGTCCCTGGTCTCGGCGATGACGGGCGTGTAGTTGCAGAGGCAGCGCTTGCCGGGCGCGAGCGAGTTGGTGGTGCCGGGCGTCGGATCGAACCACATGATGCCGTTGTTCATGGCGATGCCGGTGTGCGGCGTCACATATCGCGAGCCAAAGGACGAGAGCAGCGTCTGCGTCACCGCGGCGATGTTGCCGTGGCGGTCGACCACGGAAAAATGCGTGGTGCAGGCCGGCGCCAGATATTCGGCACCGAGCGAGCGTTTGCCGTCGGCATCGCCCATGTCCTTGAGCCGCTCGCGGAAGGCCGCCTGCAGAGCGAGTGCATATTCGGCATAGGCGGCCGCGTCCGGCGCGCCTGCCGGCGTCAGGCTCTGCTGCAGCAGGCGCAGCGCGTGCGCCATGGTGGGCCCGGCCGTGAGCTCGGGCGTCGCATACACCTTGCCGCCGCGATACGGGATCGCCAGCGGGTCGCGCACATGCGCGCGGAACGCGGCGAGGTCCTCGACCGACAGCGAGCCGCCGTCAGCCTTGATGTCGGAGGCGATGCTCCGGGCGAGATCGCCCTGGTAGAAGTCGCGCGGGCCGGTCTCGGCGAGATGCGCCAGCGTCGCCTTCAGCGTGGCCTGCGGCAGCCGCGTCTCGGCCTTGATGCCCCAGGGCGCGGTCGGCGGCAGGCCGTCCTTCAGGAACGCCGCCGCGCTGGCGGGATAGCGCCTGAGATCGGCGGCCGAGCCCGAGATCGTCACCGTGGTCCACCAATCGACCAGCAGGCCTTCGCCGGCAAGCGCGGCTGCCGGCGCGACCAGATCCTTCCACGGCATCTTGGCGTAGCGGCGATGCGCCTCCTCCATCCCGGCGACGACGCCGGGCACCGCGATCGAACCGGGACCGTGGATGTTGCGATCGTCCTTCACCCGCGGCCACGGGAAGAGATCGGACGCGGCGCCTTCGCCGCTGAGCGGATAGTCGGCGACGCGCAGGCTCTGCGGCGCGCACATGCCGTAATCGATCACCTCATAGCGATTTTCCTTGGCGCGGTAGAGCACCATCGCACCGCCGCCGCCGATGCCGCTGTTCCAGGGCTCCAGCACGTTCAGCGCCATGGTCGTGGCCACGACCGCGTCCACGCAGTCGCCGCCCGCCGCCAGCACCTGCGCCCCGACTTCGGCCGCCCGCCGCGATTGCGAGGCGACGATGCCGCCCTTGGACGTGACGGCGGGTTTGCGGACGATCTGGTTGAGGCTGAACTGATGAGGCATGATGTCGTCTTGATGTTCTGAGCTGGCTTCGCTGCGCTGACTTGCTCCGCGATTGGCGAAGCCCGCGGACAATGGCACATTGCAGCCAACGAGAACATCCAAAGGGAGGCGCGACATGGCTGGTGTGAAAAGGGCGCGGGATGGCGCGGTCGGAATCCTGACGCTCGACGAGCCGGCGAGCCTGAATGCGATGACGCCGGATCTGCTCGGCGCGCTCGCCGCCGCCATCGGCGAGATGTCGCAGGACGAGACTATTCGGGCCCTGATCCTGACCGGCGCGGGACGTGGCTTCTGCTCGGGACAGAATCTGAAGGCGTCGGAGGCGCTCGGCGAAGATATCGCGGCCGGCGTCATGCGTTTCTACTGGCCGGCCTTCAAGGCGCTCCGCGGGTGCCGCGTGCCCGTCGTCGTCGCCGTGAACGGGGTGGCGGCCGGCGGCGGCTTCAGCCTCGCCATGGCCGGCGACATCATCGTCGCGGCGCGGTCGGCCAGCTTCATCCAGGTGTTCAGCCGCATCGCGCTGGTGCCCGATCTCGGCTCGACCTGGCTGCTGCCGCGGCTGATCGGCCGGCAGCGCGCGCTCGAGCTGATGCTGCTGAACGAGCCGCTGACGGCAGAGCGTGCCCAGGAGATCGGCCTGGTGCGGCAGGTCGTCGACGACGCGAAGCTGATGGACGAGGCGCTTGCTTTGGCGCGCCGGCTCGCCGAGGGCCCGACGCGCGCTTTGGTGGCGACCCGTCTGCTGATCGAGGAGAGCGAGCATGCGACCTACGAGGCGCAGTTCCGCCGCGAGATCGAGCTTCAGGCGGTGATCCGCAAGAGCGCCGATGCGGTCGAAGGCCGCAATGCCTTCGTCGAGAAGCGCAAGGCGAGGTTTACGGGCAGGTAGGGCAGGAGCGCGCTTGTCCCCCAGCCGTCATGCCCGGGCTTGTCCCGCCTGCGCGGCCGAAGCCGCTTCGGCGAGGCGAAGGCCCGGGCATCCACGTCTTCGTGTCCGCATCTCCAGAACGTGGATGGCCTGGACAAGCCCGGCCATGACGAAGGAGAGACGGAGACTAACGAGAAGCAGCGGAGACCGCAGCGTCACAGCCCGCGGTTCAGCCGGCTGGCCTGATACTTGGCGCGCCATTTCGGGCCGGGCCCGCGCATATAGTGGAGCTCGGGGCGGTAGGGGTCGCCGGCGACCCTGACCAGCGTCTGCCATTTGGCGGCGACGAAGCTCAGGGGGTGGCGAAGGAGGCTCAGGGAAGCGATCAACATGGCATCACCTCAATGCGGCTTGCCAAGCATGGCGGTGAAGGGGAGATCGAAAATCTCCTCGCCGTCGTCATCGCTGACATGGATCACCCAGTCGCGCCAGTCCTCGTTGCTCGGCGTCAGGATCATCGACCGCATGATCTGAGAGGCATGGTCGCGCGCCTCGGTCAGATTGGAGACGGCGGCGCCGTAGCGGTCGATCAGCGTGCCCTCGGTGTTGGAGCAGTGAAAATAGACCTGGACCATATGCGCCTCCTGGCGGAGCAACTGGGATGGCAAAGCGATACCACCTGACGCCTTCGCGAAACATTCGGGTTGAACCCGGTCAGGGAAGTTACGGATATTGGTCGGCCCCAAGGTCGTTACAGGTTTAATCACAGGCGGGTGATGTTGAACTGGACGGCATTTCCACGGCATGGAACAGCTTTTTGCAGGGAAGTCCGGGAGGCCGCTGTGAGCTATTTCACATCTCAGCGCGAACGCCGAAGGCTGCACGCATGTGCGGCGGCCTTGGCGGCGGTGCTCGGGCTTGGCTCGGTGGTGTCATCGGAGCCGCTCCGCCGCAGCGGCTATGCGGTCGGCACGGACATCTGTGGCAACGGCGATTTCGCTTTCCCCAGGATCCAGATCGACATGAAGGCCGGATTTTGCGCCGGGCTCGTTGCCAGCGAGGAGGATCGCCTCAAGTTTCCGCGCGCGATCGTCCAGGTGCCGGGCGGCGAGCTGTTCGTGGTGGCCGACATGGGCGGCTGGGGCCACGGCGACGGACGGCTGCTGCTGCTCGATCCGCGCGCGCCGCAGGGCGGGCGGCTCAAGGAGCTTCTCGCGGGAATCGAATATCCCTTCGGCCTCGCGATCGGCCCGGACAACAAGCTCTACGCCTCGACCGCCGAGACGATCTTCCGGTTCGATCCGCTCGCCGACAATCCGCGCGGGACGGTCGAAACCATCATCCGTCACTTGCCCGGCCGCCGGATCAAATTGCCCGGCGGCACCAGGCTCGAGGAGAGCGCGCATCCGCTCAAGCCGTTCGTCTTCGACAGGAACGGGCGGCTGTTCGTCAATGTCGGCTCGCACAGTGACGACTGCATCACGCCGGCTCCGATCACAAGGCCTTGCGCGGCGGCCGAGGGCGCTGCCGCCCTGGCCTCGATCTGGCTGTTCGCGCCGCCCGCGGGCGGTGTCTTCCCGGCGCTGAATCCTGGCGATCCCGATCCGCCGCACACCGTCTATGCGCGCGGCCTGCGCAACTCGATGGCTCTGGCGCTGCATCCGAATTTCCCCGATGCCGGCTACGCCTTCCTGCAAGGCGAGAACAGCCGCGACCTGCCCGATATCTTCAAGCCGAACGAGGAGATCAACGCGATTGTGCAGGGCGGGCATTATGGCTGGCCCTATTGCTACGACCTGTCGACGCCGAGCCCTGAATTCAGAACCGTGCTGCAATCCGGGCCCTACAAGTCGTTTTGCACGGCAGGCGCGCTCTACAAGCCGCCGCTCTCGCTGCTGCCGCCGCACGGCGCGCCGCTCGCGATGCTGTATTATCGCGGCGGCAAATTCCCGGAGCTGGAGGGCAAGCTGCTGGTCGGCCTGCACGGCTATCGCCCGACCGGCAGCCGCGTTCTCGTCTACGACCTCGACGACCGCGGTTTCCCGAGGCCAAGCCCGGCACCGGTGCGCTATCACGTCAGTTGTGCGGCCGAGCCGACGCGCAGCTTTCGGACCGAGGCCGGCGAAGTCGCCGCCGCGCCGTTCGACGAGCTGATCGCGGGCTGGCACCGCGTCAACGGTGCGCGGCCGCAAGGCGCGCCGGTCGGCATGACGGTCGCCGAGGATGGCGCGATCTGGCTGGTCGAGGACAAGAACCGCAGCGTGATCCGCATCGACCGTGCCGCGGGAGATCCGCCGCCACCGCTGCCGTGCGACACGCGCAGCGAGGCGATGATCGACCAGCTTGCGGCCTTCGTCGCCCAGAACGCGCAGAACAGCGCCCGGCTGACCACGCTGCGCAAAGGTCTCGTCGAGCGGCACTGCCTCGGCTGTCATTCGGATTTCGGCTTGAAGCCGGGGCAATCGGAGGCGGAGAAGGACGGCGCTGTGCTCCGCTTCATGCTCGCGCAGGACGGCTGGATCTATCCGGGCGACCCCGCGTCCGGCAGGCTGCGCACGCGCCTGCGCGGCATCGGCGCGGAGAAGCTGATGCCGCCGGGCGGCGAGAGCCTGCCGAAGACCGAACCCGGCTATGCGCGCCTGCTCGACACCATGGACCTGCTTGTTGCGAAGATGGTTCCGGGCGGGCGGATGCGGATCAAGCCCGGCCCGCCGCAGCGCAAGTTCTTTGGCAAGACCGGCAAGGAATGCGGCGAAATACCGGCTGGGAAGGTCGTTGTCGTGACACAAAGCAGCGCTGTAGACAAACCCGGCTTCAGCCGATTCTTCCGGCCGGCCGACCCCTACCTGAACGGCGAGTGCACCGACGGCGATGGCTATTACATCCGGCAGGAATTTCTGGTGCCTGTGCAGTAGCGTCCTCCTCGCCCTTGCGACGGCTTCCGCGCGAGCGGAGACGAAGCTGTTCGAAAGCGCGCAGGTGACGCCCGCCGGCGAATACACCTTCGGCATCGAGGGCCCCGCGGCGGACCTCGACGGCAATCTGTTCGTGGTCAATCTCGGCAAGCCCGGCACCATCGGCAGGCTGCCCGCGGGCGGTACGGCGTCGGAGCCGTTCACGGCACTGCCCGAGGGCAGCATCGGCAACGCCATCCGCTTCGATCGCAGCGGCACCATGTTCATCGCCGACTACAAGAAGCACAACATCTTCGCGATCCCGAAGGGGACGACCGCGCCGGCCATCTGGTTTCACTCCGACGAGATGAACCAGCCCAACGACATCACGATCGCCCGCGACGGCACGATCTATGCGAGCGATCCGAACTGGAAGGGCAGGGAAGGTCACATCTGGCGGATCGCAAGAGCCGCCGACGGCACGGTGCAGGGACAGCCGATGACGTCACCGCGCGCGATGGGCACCACCAACGGCATCGATCTCAGCCCCGACGGCAAGACGCTCTATGTCGGGGAATCCAGCAACGGCCAGATCTGGTCCTATGCCATCAACGGCACCGAGCTGACGGCGGCAAAGCTGGTCAAGACATTCCAGCCCGACACCGTCGACGGCTTGCGCACCGATATTGCCGGCCGTCTCTATGTCGCCCGCATCCTCAAGGGTACGATTGCGTTGCTGAAGCCCAATGGTGCGGTCGAGCGCGAGATCGCACTCAAGGCCAAGGAGCCGACCAACCTCGCCTTCGGCGGCAGCGACGGCAAGACCGTCTTCGTCACCCAGCGTCAGGGCGGCTTCATCGAGTCCTTCCGCACCGACCAGCAGGGCCGCGAGCACTGCCTGCAGCGCGGGCGCTGCTGAGAGCGAGCCGCCTGGGGACGGTCTGCTTCCATCAGTAGAACAGCGGCGCCGTGCGGCATTCTTCTTGCTTGCATCTGGCCGCCGCGGGGATCAAGACTTTCGTGGCACGTCGAGAGAATCTGCGACCACGGAGTGTTTGAGTGAAAGCCGTCCATACCGAACTGCACCGCAGCCACGATCCGCAATTCTTCCTGGTTCGCGGCGTCGTCAAGCGCACCACCGAGCAGCCGGAGCGCGCCGACCGCCTGCTCAAGGGGTTGAAGGACGGCAAGCACCAGCTGATCGAGCCGACCACCTTCGGGCAGGGGCCTCGCGCGCGCATTCACAGCCCGGAATATCTGACGTTCCTGAGCGAAGCCTGGGACGCCTGGACCGCGCTCGGCGATTCCGGCCCGGAGATGATCGGCAACATCCATCCGGTGCGCCATGCCGCGACCTATCCCACCCACATCGTCGGCAAGCTCGGCTGGCACACCGCCGACACCGCGGCGCCGATCGGGCCGGGCACGTGGGCGGCCGCCTGTGCCGCAACCGACGTCGCAGTTACCGCGGCGCAGATGGTGATGGACGGCGAGGACGCGACCTACGCGCTGTGCCGTCCGCCCGGTCACCACGCCTATCGCGACATGGCCGGCGGCTTCTGCTTCCTCAACAACAGCGCGATTGCCGCAGGCCATCTGCGGCAGAAGCACGAGCGCGTCGTCATCCTCGACGTCGACGTCCATCACGGCAACGGCACGCAAGGCATTTTCTATGCGCGGCCGGACGTCTACACGGTGTCGATCCACGCCGATCCCATCGCGTATTATCCCTATGTGTGGGGCTATGCGCACGAGCGGGGCGAAGGTCCGGGCCTCGGCACCAATCTCAACATTCCCCTGGCGATCGGCACCGGCGACGACGGCTACATGCAGGCGATGGAGCTCGCACGCAAGGCGATCGAATCCTTCGCCCCCGGCGCGCTCGTCATCGCGCTCGGTCTCGATGCCTCCGAACACGATCCGCTGAAGGGACTGGCCGTCACCACGCCGGGCTTCCGCCGCATCGGCCAGGCCATCGCCAGGATGGGCCTGCCGACCGTGTTCGTCCAGGAGGGCGGTTATCTCTCGGATATTCTGGGTGCGAACCTGACCTCGGTGCTGGCCGGCTTCGAAGAGGCGAGGTGAGGTCTCTGTCGGGTCGGTCGTCATGCCCGGGGCTTGTCCCGGGCACGCGCCGCCGCGAGCGACGAACGCTCAACCCGCTTTAGCTCGAGACCTGTGCTTGTTTCGCTTTACCTTGATTCAGATCGTGAGTTTCCCCCGTCTTCCGGCGCGGCTATGAGTGCGGCCTGATGGCCATTTGAGCGCGCTCCATGCATTCCGTTGCCCTGCTGACCGCCAGCTATGCCAAGGATATCGAACGCTTCTCGCTGCTCAGCGAGAGCATCGACACCTGGCTGACGGGATACACGCGGCATTATGTTCTCGTTAACGATGAGGACGTGCCGCTGTTCGAGCGCTTCGCGTCCGACAAGCGGGTCATCGTTCCGGCCTCGCGCTACCTGCCGAAATGGCTGTTCGCCCTGCCCCCGGCGCTTCAATTCATCAGCAAGCGGCGGGTCTGGCTGTCGCTGCTGTCGTCCCCGGTGCACGGCTGGCACATCCAGCAGATCCTGAAGATCGCCGGCGTTCTCAACGCGCCCGAGCAGCGCGTCTGCATTCTGGATTCCGACAATCTGTTCTTCCGCGAATTCGACGTTGGCCAATATGCCGGCGCTGAGAAGACGCCGCTGTTCGTCACGCCGAAGGACATCGGCGCCGACCACCCGCTGCATGGGCTGTGGTTGCGGACGGTCGATCAGCTCCTCGGCATCAAGGACCGCTCCTTTCCCGCCGACGATTATGTCGGCAATGCCTTGGTCTGGGACAAGGACACCGCGCGCGCGATGACCGCCGCCATCAAATCGGCGACGGGGCTGAACTGGGTCCTGGCGCTGTGCCGGAAGAAGAAGTTCTCGGAATACCTGATGTACGGCCATTTCGTCGCGAGCTCGCCCGCGCATCTGGCCAATCACCGGGTCACGGAAGACAGCATCGCGGTCTCGCATTGGGACGACACGCCGCTCGACCGTCCCGCCATCGAAGCCATGATGCGCGCCGCTTCGCCCGAGCAGGTCGCGCTCTGCATCCAGTCCTATTCGTCGACCTCGGTCGACGACATCCGCGAGGTGTTTCGCCTCTCGTCGCGCGATCGCCGGGCTCCGGGCCTTGCACCCGATCACATCGACGACGCGGCCGCCTTCGTCGCGCCGAAGACGCGCTGAGATCCGGCGCCTTCAGGCGTCTTTCGTGAACTTGCTGATCACGTCCAGGAATGGCTTCGGCTTAAACTCGCCGTCGAGCGGCAGCGGGCGGTTCGGCTGCTTGTCGGCGCGGGCGAAGGTGCCGTTGATCCAGCTGTAGCGATCCGAAAGTCCCCAGGTCAGGATCGATCGCACCGGGCCGCTGGTCGAGATCGCCGTCAGCAGGTCGTCGACGCGCTTGGCGACGATGGCGTCGCGCTGCGCAGGACTTCCCGCCAGCTTCTGGTCGTCGACGTCGAGCTCGGTGACGAGCACATCCAGTCCCCACGAGCGCAGCTCGGTGACGAATTCGGCGAGGCCGTGGGTGTCGATCTCGAGCTCGGCATGCAGATGCGATTGCAGGCCCACGGCGTGCAGCGGCACGCCCCGGTCGAGCAGGTCCATGATGAGATTGCGATAGGCCGCGCGCTTGGCGATGAACGAGTCCTTCGCCGACTCGATGTCGTATTCGTTGATCGCGAGCTTGACCGATGGATCGGCCGCGGCGGCGGTGCGGAAGGCCAGCGGAATCCAGCTCTGGCCCAGATGCTGCGTCCAGAACGTGTCGCGCCGGTCCTTCGGACTGCGCGGGTTGTCCGGGATCGGCTCGTTGACGACGTCCCACGACGTCAGCTTGTCCTTGTAGTAGGAGACGACGGTGCCGATGTGGTCGACATAGGCGCGCTCGACGCCTCTTGTGTCCTTGATCTGCTTGGTCCAGTCCGGAATGTCGTGATACCAGGCGAGCGCGTGGCCGCGCATCGTCAGGTCGTTGTCGCGCGCGAAATTCAGGATCGCGTCGGCGCGCTCGAAATTGAACGTGTGGGCGTTCGGCCGCAGCATCGGCCATTTCAGCTCGAGCACCGGCACCACCTGCGTGCAATAGGTGCTGATGGCTTCGCCGAGCCTGGGATCGGCCTGCAGGTCCCAGAGCGTGGCGGCCGCGCCAAAGCCGGGGCGGCGCTGCGCAAGCTTCGACGCCGGGGCCGCGGATGCCGTTGCTCCCGCCGCCAGGGCTGCGGCGCCGCCGAGGAGGAATTCGCGTCTGTCGAGCCTGGTCACGGCAGTCCTTTTCGAGCCAACGCAGCATCGTACCAAGCGGGGAGCTGCGACGCCGGGATTTTGCCGTGTTGGGTTAACCCCTGCCGTTTGCCGGCCATAGCCTCGCATGATGACGTTCAGGGAAGGCCAAATTTAACGCTAACGCGCGAAAGCGGCTTGAAGGCTTCATTTGCCGCCCGATCTGCGCACTTATGTGACAATCTTGAGCGATGTTGCGGCGCAGTTCGTTCGCCTCGCCGAGGTCCCATTGATTAACGGCCGCCACACTCGCAAGACCGCCCACGGTCCCGTGCTCGCATGCTGAACCGCCATTTCTCGATCTATCTCGTCGCCTACATCCTGCCCGCGGCGGTGGGCTTCTTCGCGGTCACGGCCTATACGCGGCTCCTCAGCCCGGCGGAGTACGGCGTGTATGTCGTCGGCATCAGCCTCGCCGGCATTCTGGGCGCGATCTTCTTCGCCTGGATCAAGCTGTCGGTGTCGCGCTATCAGGCGATGTCGGCGGAGGTGGATTTTCGCGGCACGGCGATGGTGGCCTTCGCCCTCACCGCGGCCGTGCTCTGCGCCACGACCCCCTTGGTCTTCCTGGTCCGCAGCGACGTCAGCGTCGAGCTGCTGCTCGCCAGCATGTTCGTCGCGATCATGGCCAATGCCGTCGATGTCGGCCAGGAGTTCGAGCGCGCCAAATTGCGCCCCTACCGGTTCGCCGCGATCTCGATCGTGCGCAGCGTGTCGAGCGTCGGGTTCGGCCTGATCGCCATCTGGCTCGGCTGGGGCGGATTGGGGCTGCTGGCCGCGTTCGGTCTGGGCTCGCTGACCGGGATCATCCTGAACCTGGTCGGCGACCGCACCAGGATCGCACGCTTCCAGCGCAGCCAGTTCATGCAGCTGGCGCGCTACGGCCTGCCGCTGACGCTGGCCGGATTGTCGGTCGCGGTCTATTCGGCCTGCGACCGGCTCATCGTCGCCTACCTGCTCGGCAAGGACGCCGCCGGCATCTTCGGCGTCGCGGCCGACCTGCCGCGCCAGTTCATGGTCATGATCGCATCCAGCGTTGCCGCTGCCACCGTGCCGCTGGTGTTCCGGTCTTTGTCCGAGAACGACGCCGCAGCGACGCGGGAGCGCTTGACCGAGAGCCTCGAGCTCCTGCTCGTCGTGGTCACGCCCGTTGCGGTCTGGCTCGCGCTTGCGGCGGACCAGGTTGCCGGCACGCTCGTCGGCGTCGACTTCCGTGCCGGCGTGTCGGCACTGCTGCCGACCCTGGTGCTCGCCCGCTTGTTCGGGATCGCCAATCAGTTTTACGTGCAGATCAGCTTCCAGCTCGCCGAGCGGCCCTTCATGCTGGCGGCGCAGTCCTTCCTCACTCTGGTCGTCAGCGTGGTGCTGATGGTCGTGCTGGTCGCCGGCTACGGCATCTACGGCGCGGCGCTGGCGACGCTCGCGACCGAGGCGATCGGTTTGCTCGTTGCAATCGCCCTGATGCATCGCGCTCATCCGGTGCCATTCGACTTCAACCGGCTCGCCGGGGTCGCGGTTTCGGCCGCGGCGATGGCCGCCGCCATCCTCGTTGCGCGTTCTCAGGCCGGCGGCACGGGCCTCATCGCGCTCATCATCGTCAGTCTGGCAGGCGGCCTCGCTTATGCCCTCGCGGCCTGGCTCCTCAACGTCGCCAATGTCCGGACGCTGTCGCTGCGGTTCCTGCGGAGCTTCAACCGTAGGGCTCTCGGCGTCTGAGCGGCGTCCTCGCTCGCGGGCAGAGCGGACATTCTGCCGCAGTGACTGGTGCCAGCTTCGGGCCAGCCCCGGCCGCAACCGACCTTCCGCCGGCTCGGGCCATCGTATATGAGGGATTTGTTGCCGGGCCGTGCCGAATATCGCCACAGACGGAACGTAAGCCGGCTGCGATTTCTTAATTCAATGATCGCAATCTGAGACATGATCGGCACAGGCCGGCATTTTCGACCGAGGATGGCATGAACAACCGACTGACCACGGCGCAATCCACCTGGGCAATGCGGTGTTGGGGCCTTCCCGGAATTGTGACGCTGGCGGCGGTGGCCCTGCTTGCGACGGTCGCGCCGGCGACCGCGGCCAAGCAGGCGCGCCAGGCGGCCGAGGCGGTGGCGCCGCGGCAGGCCGGCGACCCGATCATGGCAATCGTGTCGATCAAGAGCCAGCAGATCACTTTCTACGATGCCGAGGGCTGGATCGTGCGCGCGCCGGTGTCCACCGGCACCACCGGTCGCGAGACGCCGGCCGGCGTCTTTGCCATCCTCGAGAAGAACCGGGAGCATCGCTCGAGCATGTATGACGATGCCTGGATGCCGCATATGCAGCGCATCACCTGGAACGGGATCGCGCTGCATGGCGGACCGCTGCCCGGCTACGCCGCCTCGCACGGCTGCGTGCGGATGCCGTTCGGCTTTGCCGAGAATGTGTTCGACAAGACCTATATCGGCATGCGCGTGATCGTCTCACCGCACGACACGGTCCCGACCGATATCTCTCATCCCGCACTGTTCGTGCCGAAGCCGGAGGCCATCGCGGCAGCGCCCCGCGAGGCCGATAAGCTCGCCGTCGAGGCGGAGGAGGCGACTAGGGCCGCGGACGAGACGAAGAAGGCTGCTTCCGTCGCCGCCAAGGAGGCTGCCTCGCTCCCCGCCGCGCTGCGCAAGCTGGAACAGCAGAAGGCCCGCGCGGATGCCGAGCTCGCCTTCGTCGACAAGACGCTCGCGAACGCCAAGACCGATCAGGCCCGCGCCAAGGCCGAGGAGCTGAAGCAGAAGGCGGCAGCCAAGGCCGCCGACGCGGCGACGCAGCTCGATGCCGCCAAGGCCGCCGCGCTGCCGAAGCGCGATGCCGTGGCCGCGACGAAGGAGGCCGCAAAGGCTGCTGCGGCCAGAAAGGCTGAAGCCGTCAAGGCCGCGACCGACGCGAAGCTCGCAAGCGAGCCGGTCTCGGTCTATATCAGCCGCGCCACGCAGAAGCTTTACGTGCGGCGGAACACGCACAAGCCGGCGCCCGACGGCGGCGGCGAGGTGTTCGACACCAGCATCGAGGTCCCCGTCACGATCCGCAACCCCGAGCAGCCGATCGGCACGCATATCTTCACGGCGATGGCGAAGACCGATGCGGGCCTGCGCTGGAGCGTGGTCACGATCGAGAACGGCGACGAGGCCCGCAACGCCCTCGACCGCATCACCATCCCGCAGGACGTGTGGGATCGCATCGGGCCGACCGCATTGCCGCGCTCCTCGATCGTCATCTCGGACGAGCCGCTGAGCAGCGAGACCAATTATCGCACCGAGTTCGTCGCGGTGCTCAGCAACGAGCCGCAGGGCGGCTTCATCACCCGCAAGCCGACCGCGCCTGCCATGATCGCGAGCGACGACGGCTGGGACAACGGCTTCGGCTTCTTCTTCCAGCAGCGCGATCCCTACGTCCAGCAAGGCAATCCGCGCCGCCGCAGCCAGTATCAGTACTATCAGCCGGCGCAGCCGATGCAGCGCGGCTTTTGGTAGGGAAGCCGGGCTGCCTGCGGCGCAGGCTTATGGCCGCGCCGTGATCACCAGGGCCTGGATCTTGGCTTCGACCGGTCCGGAGCCATGGCGCGCGCGGATCGCAGCGGCGACAGCGTCCGTCGCGGCCTGAAGATCGCCGCCGGTTCTCGCCTCGATTTCGCCGCGCAGCGGCGTACCCTGGCAATAGGCGACCGCCACGAGGTCGGGCGACGGGGCGCGGCTGGTGGCTGCCAGCGTTTCGATCGAGACGTTGCCGAAACCGGCGCGTGCGAGATCGGCCCGTATGATCGCCTGGTCGAAATAGCCGTGCGGTGTCCGCGTTATGAAGCGGGGCGGATCGTCGGGAAACAGCTTGCGCAGGGCGGTCGCTGCGTCATCGGCGAACACGTTCTCCTCGATGCGGTCCCAGACATTGAAGAGAAACGTGCCGCCCGGCTTCAGGACGCGCTTTGCTTCCGAATAGCCCTTGACGCGGTCCGGAAAGAACATGGCACCGAACTGGCAGCAGACCACGTCGAACTCGGCGTCGCCGAACGGAAGCGCCAACGCATCCGCCTGGCGCCAGGAGATGCGATCATCGCCGGCCTGACGCTGCGCCGCGATCGCGAGCATCGGCTCGTTGAGGTCGGTCGCAACGTAGCGGACGTCGCGCGGCAAAGCCGCCGCCACGGCGCGCGTCACGGCGCCGGTGCCAGCCGCGATCTCGAGCAGCGCGGAGGGTGAGAGCGCAGCGACGCGTCTTGCGATGTCGCCGGCGTAGCCGGCGAAGATCATCGGGACGAGATGCTCATCGTAGAGCTTTGGGATGGAGCCGGCGAAAACCTTGTCAGTGTCGGACATGCTTGCCTCGCTGAAGGTTCGGACGTCAGCTCCGACCTTATCACGGATGCGCCGGCGAGGATGTGAAATAGACCGCCTCAACGCGGCGTTGCGCTCTCAGCGAACATCGGCGAAGTAGGTCATCGCGCCTTACGATTTCCCGCCGCCGACCTCGCGGATCGGCCGGGTGCCGTCCCAGGTCAACGCCGCCTGGCGGACGCGCTCGAAGAACGGTCCCTTGGTGCCGCTGATGTCCGAGATCTCGATCACCGTGCCCGGATGGGCCTGCGTGTCGAAATAGGCAAAGCGTCCGCGCTCGCCGCCGATCTGGCCCTCATGGCCGATCCTGTAGCCAAGCCCGAGCGCCTTGTCGTAGAGCGCCTGGTAATCGTAGCTCCAGTACGACATGTGCTGGAGCCCTTCGTGGCCGGCGTCCAGGAACTCCTTGTACAGCGAGGGCGCGTCGTTGCGCTGCTGGATCAGCTCGATCTGGAGGTCGCCCGAATTGGCCAGCGCGATGCTCATCTCGACGGCAGAGTCCTGGCCGCGATGGCGGAACCAGTCGGTCTTGACGCGGTCCATGTAGTACCAGGGTCCGACGCCCATCACCTCGATCCAGTGCTTCATCGCGGCGTGGATGTCCCGCACCACATATCCGTTCTGGCGCACCGCGCCGAAGATGCGGCTCATGTCTGCGCTCCTGTTCTCGATCTATTTCATTGCTACGGCAGCGGAAGACTGGAGCAGCGGAAGACTGGAGCAGCGGGAGACTGGCGCACGAGCACGGCCTCATGGTTCGAGACGCCCGCCTTGCGGGCTCCTCACCATGAGGGTCCGATATCTCGCCGAGAAACGAGACCTCATCCTGAGGGCCCGCCAACGGCGGGCGTCTTGAAGGATGGCCGCACGCGAGCTGCTAGCCACTCACTCACTTGACCTCGATGCCGGCGTCCTTGGCGACCTGCTTCCAGGCCGAGATGTCGCGGGCGTTGATGTCGCGCTGCTCCTCGCCGGGCACGAATTGCGGCGTGATGCCGAGCGCGAGCAGCTTCCCCTTCACCAGATCATCGCCGAGTGCCTCCTTCAGCGCCGCCGACAATTTCTGTGCGATCGGCGGAGCAAGGCCTGCGGGCGCATACATCGCCCAGGACAGGTTGCGGTCGAACGGCACGCCCTGCTCCTTGTAGCTGGCGACGTCAGGCAGGCTCGGCGAACGCTCGCCGCAGGCGGCCAGCGCCTTGATCGAGCCGTCCTTCACCAGCGGCGTCGCGGTTGCGACGTCGAGCGTCGCCAGCGAGATGTGGCCGCCGAGCAGGTCGCCGGCCAGCTTTGCGATGCCGTTGAACGGCACGTGATCCATCTTGATGCCGGTCTGCTGCATCAGGATTTCGGCACAGAACTGCCCGGTCGAGCCGACGCCCCAGCTGCCGTATTGGACCGGCTCGCCCTTCTTGGCCAGCGCGACCAGGCCCTTGATGTCATTGGCGGCAAAATTCCTGGTCGCGACCAGCATGATCGAGGAGGTGCCGACGCGGCCGATGGTGGTGAAATCCTTGATCGGATCGTAGGGCAGCTTCGGATAGATCGCCGGGGCCAGCACATGCGTGGTCATGCCGCCGACGGTGATGGTGTAGCCGTCGTTTGCAGATGTCGCGACCATCTGCGTGCCGAGCGTGCCGGCCGCGCCCGTGTGGTTCTCGATATAGATGCTCTGTCCGAGCGTCTTGCCCATCCTGTCCGCAAGCAGCCGGCCGACCACGTCGCCGCCGCCGCCGGCCGCATAGGGCAGCAGCATCTTGATCTTGTGGGTGGGGTAGACGGCCGGATCCTCGGCGTATGCGGGCGCTGCCGCGGGCAGGATCAGCAGTGATGATGCGACGAGGCGAAGCGTCACGATGACTTGCCGCGCGGGCAAGAAGCTGGCGAGGCGTGCCATGGCGTTGTCTCCCAATTGCTCTCCGCTTATCGGACGGAGTTGAATGCCACCCGCGCGCGGACTTGGTGCTGCGTCGCGGTCGACGATCACTCGAAAAGCCGAAACGAACGATCGTTCGTACGGTTGACTAGCGAACGATCGTTCGTTAGTCAAGCCGACATGGTTGTCCCGACCTCCAAAGCTGCGGATGCAGCCGTCCCCACGACGCGCGAGCGCATCCTCGCCGAAGCGCTCAACCTGTTCGCGCAGAGCGGCTATGGCGGCGCTTCGATGCGCGAGCTCGCGCGTCGCGTCGGCATCCGCGAGAGCAGCCTCTACAACCATTTTCCCGGCAAGGCCGCCATCCTCGAGGCGATCGTGGCCGAGCACGGTCCGGCAAGCTCGGCGAGCCGGCTGGAGGAGCCGCGCTACAAGCAGCTCGCGCGCCAGCCTGCCGCGTTCTGCCGCCAGTTCGCGCTCGACCTGGTCGAGCAATGGTCGGACCCGCGCGAGCACCAGTTCCAGAAGGTCATCACCGCCGAGCGCAACCGCGTCCCCGGCATCCGCGCCAAATTCGCCGATCATTTCTACGCGCGCGAAGAGAGCCTGATGACGGCCTATTTTCGCGGCTTCGCGCTGGCCGGCCTGGTGTCGACGCCGGATCCGCGCGAGACCGCGCGGCTGTTCGCGGCAGGCCTGATCTACATTCGTCTCGAGCATTACGTGATGGGCGCAGCGCCTTCGCCGCGGGCGAAGGTGCTCGAGGCGATTGACCGCTACCTCGACTTCTTCCTGTCGCTGATCGCGGCAGGGAACAGTGCGGACAACAAGAAACGAAAGCCAAAGGGAGAGAACCGTGGCAAGGCTGCCTCTGATTGATCCGGAGACGACGCGCGGCGACATCCGCGCCTCGTTCGACCGCATGCCGGTCAAGCTCAACATCTTCCGTATGATGGCCCATGCCGAGGCCAACATGATTCCGGCGATGCGGCTCGGCAATTCGATCCTGCACAAGCAGAAGCTCTCGTCCGTCAACCGCGAGCTTCTGATCCTCCAGGCCGCGCAGCTCGAGGGCGGCGCCTATGAATGGCGCCAGCACGTACCGATCGCGCTCGGCGTCGGCTGCACGCGGGCTCAGGTCGATGCGGTGGAGCGCGGCGACTACGATGCGGACGCGCTGAATGAGGCGGAACGCGCTTTGCTGAAGTTCGGGCGTGAAGTCGTCGAGAACGTCCGTGTGCCTGAGGCCATCTTTGCCGCCGCGCGAAAACACTTCAGCGACCAGGAGATCGTGGAGTCCATCGTCGCGCTCGGCTTCTACATGATGATGGCGCGCCTCACTGAAGCGACCGAAACGGATCTCGATCCCGCCGCCGGCATGGCGGTCTATGACGGCGGCAAGAAACAGGGCGGCTGAGGATGGCGGAGACCGAGAGCAAGCCGGAGCGCTTTATCCGACCGCCGAGCGCGGAATCGCTGGGCGAAGCGCCGGGCAGGGGGCGATTGAAAGGCCGCCATATCCTCATCGTCGGCGGCGGCCAGCGTGTGTTCGATGCCGTGACCGATCCGATCGGCAACGGCCGCGCCATGAGCATCCTCTGTGCCCGCGAGGGTGCGAAGGTCGCGGTCGCCGATCTCAACCACGCCTCCGCGCAGCAGACCGTCAAGCGCATCACCGACGAAGGCGGCGAGGCCTTCGCCATTGCCGCCGACGTCACGCGTGAGACCGATGTTATCCGCATGATCGGGCAGGCGCATCGCGCCATGGGCGGCCTCGACGGCATGGTGCTGAACATCGGCACCTTCGGCAAGACCGGCCTCGACAACGTCAGCCCGGAAGAGTGGAACAGGATCTACGACGTCAATGTTCGCGGCCCCATGCTGTGCTGCCGCGCCGCGCTGCCGAAATTCGACGATGGCGGCGCCATCGTCTTCATCTCCTCGATCGCCGCGCTGAAGGCCGGATCGCAAATGGCGGTCTATGATTCGTCGAAAGCCGCGCTCGGCGGCCTGATGCGCAACATCGCCCATCTCGGCGCGCGCCGCGGCATCCGCGCCAATCTGGTCTATCCCGGCCTCGTCGACACCCCGAATGGCCGCGAAGCCGGCGCCGGCCGCCCCAATCGCGGCAAGGGCCACATCCCGTTCGGCCGCCAGGCCACGGCCTGGGAGGTCGCCTACGCCGTGCTGTTCTTCCTGTCCGACGAAAGCGTCTATGTCACCGCGCAAACGCTCGCGGTGGATAGCGGCCTGAGCGGGATGTGAACTCTGTAGCCCGGATGGAGCGAAGCGCA
The DNA here is from genome assembly GCF_042019905.1 of Bradyrhizobium dasycarpum. Lineage (NCBI taxonomy): Bacteria > Pseudomonadati > Pseudomonadota > Alphaproteobacteria > Hyphomicrobiales > Nitrobacteraceae > Bradyrhizobium > Bradyrhizobium dasycarpum. Next base: position 3,461,247 of record NZ_CP169574.1, on the reverse strand, counting down.
ATCCGGGACCGCAGCCTCATCGCACGGGCTGCCCCGGATTGCGCTGCGCTCCATCCGGGCTACGGAGGCGGCAAAGCAAATGATCGAGCGAGATGTTTCCGGGTCCATAGGCCATGAGGGCGAGCGCCATGGCGGCCCAGGTGAGGTGGATCGGCCAGCCGTCGGGCAACGTGAGCTCGACGATGATTGTCATGAACAGCAGTCCAAGCCCTGCGAACCGCGTGCCGAGCCCGAGCACGAGGAGGATCGGAAACATGATCTCGCCGCAGCCCGACAGGAATGCCATCAGGGTCGGTGCCGGAAAGTAGTAAGGCCCACCCGGCAGGTGCAGCATGAACTCAGCGCTGAACAGCGTCACGGCGGTGTCACTGAGCCTGAGGAAGCCGTCCCATTTGAGCATCCCCGAGCGCCAGAACGGCACCGCCAGCGCGAGGCGCAGCACGAGCAGGACGAGCGAGGGGACGGCGATCGCCTGCACCAGCTGATTGGCCTTGTCGACGAGCAGCCAGGGCGACGGCAGGCCGCCGCCGGTCGCCATGCGTTGGTCCGTGATCATGGTGCGTCTCCAGCAGCAAGCGAGGTGAAGGCACCGGCCTCGATCAGGCCGGCGATGTTCGAGGCAAGGTCGAAGTCGGGCGATGCATCCAGGGCGGTCGCGGCAGCTTCGCCGAGCGGTTGGCCGGATGCGAGGCAGGCGGCAAAGACGGCGCCGGCGGGTGGCAGGTGCCGCACCGCGACGTCGAATGCGGCCCGTGTGATCAGCGCGTCCTCCGGCCTGGACGCATCGATGCGCGCGGGGGGAGCGCTGCCACGATTGGCGGCGAAAATCGTCACCGCGGCGTATGGCGAACGAACGATCCGCATCGCCGGGTGCGGGATGAAGACGGCGTCCGCCAGACGTTCGGGGTCGATCGCGGACAGCCGGGCCGGGGACAGCGGCGCGGCGTCACCGGCATGATAGGCATCGAGCCAGGCTCGTTCGATGCGGGCGACATCGGCGAGCCAGGGCATATCCTGCGCATGCTCATAGGCTTCGATGAACCCGGGAAACTCGCGGCCATACTCGAACAGCAGCGGCGAGGCGGGCGGATGGCTGCGGACATGGAAGCGTGCCATGGCGCGGAAGAAGCCGGTCCCGGTGATGCGCTGCACCGCCGGATAGACCGCGGCCAGCGCCTCGATCAGGCTGACGGTGACGTTGTTGCGGTAGACGTCGTAGCGCCGGCCGGCGGCCTTACCGTTCGGGCCGGTCACGATTTCAGGCGTGCTGCGTGCGGGATCCAGCAGCGCCGGCGCGAATGCAGCGGCAAAGGACAAGCCGGCTTCAGGCCGCATGACGCTCTCCTGCCATCGCGGCGGACTGATGACGGTCGAGGATCGCCTGGGCGGCAGCGGCTTCCGCCTGCAGCACCGGCCAGTCCGGAATCTTGCTGTCCCATTCGATCAGCGTCGGCACCGCGCCGCGGCGCTGGATCACGATCTCGTAGAGCTTCCAGACGGCATCCGCGACCGGGCCGTCGTGGCTGTCGATCAACAGCAGATCGCCTTCGTCGTCGGCCTGCTCGGCATGGCCCGCAAGATGAATTTCCTGGACGTGGGACAGCGGGAAATCCGCGAGGTAGTCGAGCGCCGAATAGCCGTGATTGGTGGCGGAGACGAACACGTTGTTGACGTCGAGCAGCAGCCCGCAGCCGGTGCGCTCTGCAATTGCGCGAATGAACTCGGTCTCGCGCATCGAGGATTCGCGGAAGGCGACGTAGGTCGACGGGTTTTCCAGCAGCAACGGACGGCGGATCGCCTCCTGCACCTGGTCGATGTGGTCGCAGACGCAAGTCAGCGTCGCTTCGGTATAGGGAAGCGGCAACAGATCGTTGAAGAAGCTGGTGTCGTGGGTCGACCAGGCCAGATGCTCGGACACCAGCGCCGGCTGATAGCGCACCACCAGGCTGCGGAAGCGCGCCAGATGCGCCTTGTCGAGCGGCCGCGGCCCGCCGATCGACATGCAGACGCCATGCAGGGACAGCGGATGGTCGCGGCGGATCGCCTCCAGCGCGCGATGTGGTGGGCCGCCATCGCCCATGTAGTTCTCGGCGTGGACTTCGAAGAAGCCACGCCGAGGTCCTGGCCTCGAGGATATCAGGCAGATGCTCCGGCTTGAAGCTCGTCCCGGCAACGCCGCCGATGGGAATCGCGAAGCGAAGCGGCATGGCTGCCGGTCGGGTCGGCCTGATCGACGTGCTCATCGTGCTGCTCCGTTCGTGCTTGCTGGCGACGTCGTGAAGGCCGCTAGACCGGCTTGAGCGAGCCCTTCTTGCCGCCCGGCAGCTCGATGCTGGTGCAGGTGCCGCCCTGCACGAATTTCCAGGCGTTGCCCTGGTAGTCGACGGTCGAGGTGCCCTGGCAGGTCGTGCCCGGTCCCGCCGCGCAATCGTTCTGGCCCTTCAGCGCAACGCCGAAACACTTCTCTTTCTTGGCGGCGACGGCAGCGTCGGCCTCGGACTTGGTCAGCGGGCCGGCGGCGGCGAGGGTCGCGAGCGCGGTCGACATGGCGCCGGCGAGGACGAGCGAGGTGACGGCATGCTTGGCAGACATCGAGATTCTCCTGTTCGAGATGGCATCGCCTTGCAGGCGATGTGCGCGTGGTCCCCTTCGCTGCGCGCGCAGCCGGCGTTACTTGCAGGCTGCTCACAAAGCCGTGAGACCGATTGGATCGGGCGCACCGCCGGTGCGCTTGGCCGGTATTAGCGGGCAAGCCTCTGCTCAAAGCCAATGCCTTAGCTCTATCGAGACGGTAGCCGCCGCGCATTGGCGGCCGGAGCCCGTTCCTGCAAGACGTAACGGAGGAACGCCGGCGGCGTAGAACAAGGTCAGCGGCTCGGCGTGAACCGGCAGGCGAAGAGGGCGATGAAGGTTGATCCCGAACGACGGCTTCGTGCGATCGCAGGGCTGACGGTCAGCATCCGCCTCGCGGTGTCGGCGCTGGTGCTGGCTGCGATCCTGCTGACGGCCGCGCTCTCCAGCCTGCTCTGGTGGCGCACGGCGGAGGCGACCAGCCGACAACTCGCCTCGACCATCAACGAGCAGATCGTGGCCGCGGTGCGCAAGGAGGTCTCGGCCATCGTCGACGAGGCGCGCGCCGCGCACACCGCGATCCGCACCCTGTTCCTGCAGAACGTGCTCGACACCCGCGAGGCCGACAAGCGCGAGTTCGTGTTCCTCTCGCAATTGCAGTCGCAGGCGACGATTTCCTGGGTCGCGTTCGGCTGGCCCGACGGCTCCTTCTTCGCCGCGCACAAGCTCGGCGATCGCCGCCTGGAGATGATGGAGATCTCGCTGACCGACCATGCCGGCCAGCGCCGCGTCGATGAATATGACGTGGTGCCAGGCGACATCGAGTTCGCCAACCGCCGTTTCGAGCCGACCTCGTTCCGCGTCGCCGATCAGGCCTGGTTCAAGGCCGGGCTCGACGCGGACGAACCGCATTGGTTCAGGGTGACGGAGCACGCGATCGGCGAGCGGCCGTCGATCGCGTTCGCGGGGCCGATCGACGTCTATCAGGAGCGGCAAGGCGTTCTGGCCGTCATCATCGAATATACGAGGCTCGCGCGCTTCCTGTCGCAGCTCGAGGTCGGGCGCACGGGGACTGCGTTCATCGTCGATGGCAGCGGCGAGCTCGTCGCCGCCCCGGACAGGGACGCCGACGAGCTCCATCCGGCGCGCGGCGACACGGCGCTGCTGCCGCTGGCGCGCGCAGCGCTCGACAAGGCAGGGGAGGCCGGCCGCAAGGAGGCGTGGCGGAGCCGGCTCATTTCAGGCGGCGCGGCCTACGAGGTCGCGCTGACGCCGCTGCCGTTTCCTGGCTGGTCGCTCGCCACCGTGATTCCGGAGGCGGAGTTTCTCGGGCCCGTCGAGACGACGCTGCGCCGCCTGATCCTCGGCCTTGCCATCGGCGCCGTGCTCGCGGCGCTGGCCTCGGCGATGCTGGCGCGGTCCGTCATCGCCGCGCCGCTGTCGCGCGTCGTTGGCGAGCTTCGCCATGTCGAAGCCTTCGCGCTGGAGCAAGTGCGCCGCCATCCCTCGCGGCTCAAGGAGATCGCGAGCCTGTCCGGCGCAATCGCGGAAATGGCGTCCGGCCTGTCCGCCTTCCGCAAATTCATTCCGGCTGATCTCGTCCGCGGCCTGCTGCGCCAGGGTGTCGAGGCGAGGCCCGGCGGCACTGTCCAGGAGCTCAGCGTGATGTTCATCGACATTGCCGGCTTCACCGGGCTGTCGGAGCGGCTCGGCGATCGCGTGGTGCCGCTGCTGTCGCGCTATCTCGACGTCACCTCGGAGATCATCGTCGCCAATGGCGGCACCATCGACAAGTTCATCGGCGACGCCGTGATGGCATTCTGGGGCGCGCCGCAGCCGCAGGACGATCACGCCGCGCGATGCTGCCGCGCGGCGCTCGCCTGCGGCAAGGCCGTGGCAGAGTCCGGTCTGGTCGACGATCTCGGCCAGCCGCTCCAGATCCGGATCGGCATCAATTCGGGCCGCATACTGGTCGGCAATATCGGCTCGGAGCTGCGGCTGAACTACACCGTGATCGGCGATGCCGTGAATGTCGCGAGCCGGCTCGAAGGCGCCAACAAAGCCTACGGCACGCACATCCTGATCGGCGAGACGACCGAACGCCTGGCGCGCGGCGCCGTCATCACGCGTGAGGTCGACAGCATTGCGGTCTATGGCCGGGAGGAGGGATTGTTGGTCCACGAACTGATCGGGATGGTGGATGGAGAGATCATCGACGCCGAGGCGATCGGCTGGATCGCGGATTACGAGCGCGGCCTTGCCGCCTATCGCGCGCGGCGGTTCGCCGCTGCGCTGGCCGATTTCGAGGCCGTGTTGAAACAGCGCCGCCACGATCGTCCCGCCGAGCTGATGCGCGACCGCTGCCGTCAGCTCGCATCGGCCGCGCCCGACGCCGCTTGGCGGGCCGTGGCAGCCTTGGCGACGAAATAGCGGCGTCCGAGTCCGAGAATCGTGCCATCCGCGCATTTCACATCAGGCTCTTGAGCCCGCCGGACGTCTATAGTAAGGATTGCGTGGGTCTGCAGTTCACCCAGGCGTCACCGTCCCGCGAGGGAAGCTAAACCTGCAAGGCTCAATCGAACCGACACCAAACCTCGTGCCGCGTCGTAAGCCGGTGACCTCCGACAATCCTATCCGGATCGGCACTTTGAGGATTGGTCATGGCCAGAACTCCCATTGCCTTTGTTGCGGGCGACATCTCCGCGCTCGCGAAATCCGTGCGCGCCCAGCTTTTGCAGCGGACGTCGCCACCCGGACACGTCGAGCTGCTCAACATTCTTGCGCGCGCGACGGGACATAAGAACTACCAGCACTTCCGGGCAAACGTGGTCGGCAAGCCCGTGGACGACCGCGGCGGTCCCGCGGTCCAGCACGATGCCGTCGATCAGAAGCGTGTGCAACGCGCGGCGCGCCATTTCGACGATCACGGCAGGCTGCTACGTTGGCCGGCCCGCCACAATCTGCAGCAGCTGAGCCTCTGGGTGCTGTGGGCCGGCTTCCCGCCGCGGTGCAGCCTGGCCGAGGCGGAAGTGAAGATGCTGTTGAGTAGACAGCACGCTTTCGCCGACGATGCCTTGCTCCGCCGCGCGCTGTGCGATCACGGCCTGGTTTCCCGCACGGCCGATGGGCGAGCCTATCGCAGGATCGAGCGTCGGCCGCCGATGGAGGCGGCTGCGCTTCTGCGTCACCTCAAGACCGGCGCATCCAGACAATCGGAAGCCGTGCCATGATCGCAAGTCCGGACGTATTGCCTCTCGCGGGGCCTGCTCCGATTTGGGTGCAGACTTCCCGCGGGACTGTCCAATGCGCAAATGCAGGCGAGGGGCCGGCTATCCTGGCCATCCATGGCGGCATGGGTGGCCACGACCAGTCGTGGCTGCTGGCGCGCGCCCTCGCCACGACGCTCAGAGACAAGCAGGTGGTCGCCGTGTCCCGCCCGGGCTATCTCGGCTCGCGCCTCGCGCTCGGCGCATCACCCGACGAACAGGCTGATGTCTATGGAGCGCTGCTCGACGCGCTCGGGATTGCCAGCGCGGCGGTCGTCGCGGTCTCCGCCGGCGGTCCCTCGGCGCTGCAATTCGCAGCTCGTCACCCTTCGCGCTGCCGCTCGCTCGTGCTGGTATCGGCCTGCACCGGACAATTGCGAACGCCGCCGGAGATAGCAGCGCGCCTGCGCCTGATGCGACATCTCGCGCGCCTTCCCGGCCTGCCGCGCCTGCTGAAACGGCGGGCTGAACGGAATCCGCAGGCCGGTGCGCGCCGCGCCATTCCCGATGACGCCATGCGCGAACGCACTCTGCGCCATCCGCAGGCCGGTCCGCTCCTGCGCGCCTTGCAGTCGAGTGTGTTCGAGCATCTGTCCGCCCGGCTGCCGGGGACCGTCAACGACATCGCGCAGTTTGCCGCGCAGGATCAGCTGCCGGCGGGATCGATCTCGGCGCCAACTCTGGTCGTGCACGGCCGCGCCGATAATGTCGTGCCGTTCGCGCATGCCGAGAACGTCTGCCGGGCCGTTCCTCGGGCGAAGCTGCTGGCGCTCCCCGACGGCGGCCACGTTTCGCTCTTCACGCATCTGGACGTCGTGCGCAAGGCGGTCGAGCCGCTGCTCGAGGCACGCGAACACGCTCCGTCCCCTCATCACCTCGAGGCTCTCCCATGAAGACCACGCTGCTTACACCCGAAGACTACACCCGCTCGCCGTGGAAGAACGGCGGCGGCATCTTCACCGACATTGCGGGCGCCTGGCGCACCGAGGCGGCGACGAAGGATTGGAGCAGCCTGCTGTGGCGCTTTGCGAGCACGCCGATCGTGGCGCCCGGTCCGTTCTCGCATATGCCCGGCATCGACCGGCTGCAGATGGTCGTCAATGGGCGCGGGCTGGTGCTGAAGTCGCCGACGCAGGAGTTCGACGAGCGTGAACCTTTTACGACGGTGCGCTTCACCGGCGAGATGGAGATCGTGACCGTACTCGACGAAGGTCCGGTCGAGGTCGTGAACCTGATGGCCCGGCGCGGCGCGGCGGAGATCGAGCTCGTGGCGCTCATGGAGCCGGGCACGCGGCAGCTTGCCGCCGGCACGCATCTGGTCTACGCCGCGCGCGGCGATTGCCGCGTTCGCCTCGATGGTGAGGACTTCGCCATCCCCGGCACCGGCACGCTCAGGGTTGATTTGACCGAGGCATCGACGCTCGCGCTCGTGGCCGGCCTGGCGGTGCTGGGTTCGGTCCGGCTTCTCGGCTAGGCGGCATCGGCCCCGAAGGCCCGCTGCGCACAATCCATGCAACTGGCCAGGTTGACGCGGCGAAGCCGGGGCACGATATCTGCCCCGATGCAGGCCACAGCTGTAAGGGGCAGGACATGAACGCACCGACCAACAATGCCCCGACGCAAGCCGACGGTGTCATCGACTGGCTGACCAGCGGCACGCGCGACGAGCGCTTCATCGACGATATTTTCGCGCAGATGTGCATCCGGCTGCAGCAGGCCGGCATTCCGCTCAAGCGGGCGACGCTTCACGTCCAGATCAATCATCCGCAATGGCTGGGCGCCCGCATGATTTGGGCCGACGGGATGAAAGGGGCCGAGATCGCGCGGGTCGATTACGACGTTCGCGAGCGGTCCGAATATATCGGAAGTCCTGCCAACGAGATCCATGAGGGAGCGGACGAGCTGCGCGAGAATCTCGAGCGCGATCCCTCGCTCGGCCGCAAGCACGCTCTCTATGACGAGATGCGGGCCAGCGGCTTGACCGACTACGTCGCCTGGCCGCTGTACCACACGCTGGGCAAGCGGCACATCGTCACCTTCGCGACCGGCCGGCGAGGCGGTTTTGATCCCGCGCATATCGTCGCCCTCAAAAAGCTTCTGCCGGTGCTGGCGCTGGTCAGCGAGATCCGCATCAAGAACCGCCTGGCGCGCACCCTGCTGGAGACCTATGTCGGCGCCCATGCCGGCGAGCTCATCCTGGCCGGCGCCACAAGGCGCGGCACCGGCACGACGGTGCGCGCCGCGATCATGATCTGCGACCTCAGGGATTTCACCAAGATTTCCGACAATTGGCCGCGCGACGACGTCATCGACCTGCTCAACGATTATTTCGACGCGATGTCGGAGCCGATCGCGCGGCACGGCGGCGAGATCCTGAAATTCATCGGCGACGGCCTGCTCGCCATCTTTCCGCTTCAGGATCCCAACGCCTGCGCAAACCTGCTCCATGCCGTCACTGAGGCCCGTCAGGCCATGGTCGCCCTGAACGAGCGGAACAACGCGACCGGCCGCGCGCCGCTGAACTACGGCATCGGCGTTCACGTCGGCGACGTCATGTACGGCAATATCGGATCGGCCAGCCGGCTCGACTTCACCGTGATCGGCCCCGCCGTCAACATGGCCTCGCGCCTCGAAGCGCTGACCAAGCAATTGGGACGGAAGGTGCTCCTGTCGCGCGATTTTGCAGAGCTGGTGCAGCCGAAATTCGAGCTGGAGCACGTCGGCAAGCACGAGGTGCGCGGCTTCAGCGATCCGATCGAGCTGTTTGCGTATCACGGCTGAGGCGGCCATGGCCGGGCGATGGACGCCCCGGGCCGGAGGCGGGATTCCGGGCCAAGGCTCATCTGTTGCAAACGCGGAAGTGTGCAACTACGCTTCACCGCGACCAGCCCATGGTCCCCGCGATCAGCTGCGCACATGCCCAAATTTCTTCGCATCGGAGTCCATCAGTCGAACGTATCGGGGTACACGTCGAAGGCGTGGTGCGTCCGGCGGGTTGGCGCGTCGGTGTTCCTGAAGTGGGGCGCCGTGGAGGTTCATGGTGCGGGCGATGGGCGAAGGGTCTATTGGGCGCGGGTGCCGCAGGAGAAGACCGTTCGCTGCGGCACGGCGCAGCGCGCCCAGGACTACGCAAAGGCCGCGATCGCCCGGCGCCGCAATCATCGCTATGAGCCGCTGACTGGGCCGATTGCGCCCCGGCGCCGATCGGCCGAGCGCAGTGCCGAGCTCAAGCAGGCGCGGGCCACGATCCTGATCGTCGACATCGTCGGCTCGACCGCAAAAGCCGCGAAGCTCGGCGATGCGCGCTGGACCAAGATCATGGGCCATTATTACGCCGCAGTCCGCAAGGAGCTGAAGACGTGCGGCGGCAAGGAAGTCGTGACGACGGGCGACGGCGTGCTGGCCACATTCAGGAAGCCGGACGCCGGCATCGCGTGCGCGAGCGCTATCCAGAGAGCCATGCGCACGCTGGGCCTCGAGATCCGGATCGGCTTGCACGCCGGCGAATACACCATCAGCGGCGGCGAGATGGTCGGCCTCGCCTTTCACATCTGCACCCGCGTCGCGGCGAAGGCGCGCCCCGGCGAGGTGCTGGTGTCGAGCGCGGTCAGGGAATTGATGAAGACGCAGCCTGCGATCAGCCTGAGGGATCACGGCGTGCACCGGCTCAAGGGCGTGCCGGAGCGATGGAGGCTGTGGCGGGTCGCGGGGTGAGGGTCGCGGTCACCTCATCTGCACCACGACCTTTCCCTTGGCTCGTCCCTTTTCGAGATAGGCAAGCGCCTGTCTTGCCTGGTCGAACGGAAAGACCTTGTCGATCACCGGCCGGATGCGCTCGGCCGCGAGACGCGCGCCGATCTCGGCGAGTTGCCCGCCGTCGGGATGCACGAACAGGAACGAATATGCAGCGCCAGCCTTTGGCCTTGCGAATGATCTTGCCACTCAGCAAGCCGAACAGCAGCACCATGAAGACATTCATCCGCCGTCCGCGCGCGAACGCGGCGTCCGGCGGGCCGACCGGCAGCGCGACGACCGTGCGATCGTCGCGACCGCCGCCCTGGTCGGCGCTCTCGTGCTCGCCCGCGCGGTGAACGTCCCAAGCTGTCGAACGACTTTCTTCGCGCGACGAAGAACGCAATATTGAAGTGAGATACGCCTTCGATCCAAGGAGACGCCGCTTCGATTAATGGCTGCACCTTGATCGGCGAGAGCCAGAGCAATCATCAGAGGGCTGTTCCCGGCTGGGAACTGCAACGGTTCCTTTCTCCGGCGATTTGCGGCAGTTGCGTTAAGGTCAAAGACACCACACGCCTTTACGGGTCCTTCGCCCCTCTGTCCTAGCGTTTGACGTGGCTGGGACAATCTCAATGGGTTTCTTCGCGCGGCTCCGTGACGCTTTCGCGATTGGTGACACGACCGATCCGCTCGGTCGTTCGCTGCTCGTCGAGCAGTTCCGCGTGCTCCGCAAGCAGGTGCCGGTTCTCTACGCCGCGCTTCTGGTCAACAGCATCAGCGTAGGGCTGCTCCTGCCGGACACGGTCTCGACATGGCTGCGATTTGCATTGCCAGCCGCGCTCCTGGCGGCCTGTCTGTTTCGGCTGACGCAGTGGCTGCGGCTGAAGAAGGAGGATTTCAGCGCCGAGGAGGCTTACCGGGAGCTCGTAAGGGTCCGTCTCGCCACGGTCGTGATCAGCTCCAGCTTCGTGATCTGGATCCTGGCGCTGTTCATGGTGGTCGATCCCGGCCTGCGCGTGTCGGTCTCCCTGCTGCTCTTCATGGGCTGCGTCGGGACTGCCTACTGCCTCGGCAGCTTCCCGCCGTCGTCCCGGCTGACGATGCTGATAGCCGGCGCACCGATCGCGACACTCCTGCTGCTGTCCGGCGATAGGATGCTGATCTCGGTCGGGATCAATCTGCTGGCGCTGCTCGTCCTGCTCGCCCGGATGATCAACACCAATTTCCGCTCCTTCGTGGAGCTGGTCGAGACCCATGCACGGCTGTCCGAGAAAGGCGATCGCGCCCGGGCGGCTGAGCAGACCGCGACCGCGTTTGCGGAGCGCTTCGACCGGGCGCTCAACAACATGTCCCAGGGGCTCTGCTTCTTCGATGCCGATCAGCGCCTGATCGTCTGCAACCGGCAGTACGTCGAGGTCTACGATCTCGACCCGAAACTGGTCCGGCCGGGCATGAAGCTGAATGAGATCGTCGATCTGCGCTATTCGGCCGGTAGCGCCCCGAAGATGCCCAAGCAGGATTATCTGGTCTGGCGCAATAGCACTCCGGTGATCGCCGAGAACTCCGATACGACCGTGGAGCTGACCAACGGCAGGATCGTGCGGATCCGGCATCGCCCGATGGGGAAGGGCTGGGTCGCAACCCACGAGGATATCACGGAGCGCCATCGCACCGAGAGGGCGCTGGCAGAAGCGGAAGCCTCCTTCCGCCTGCTGTTCGAAGAGAATCCGCTTCCGATGTGGGTGGTCGATGCGAAGACGCACCGGTTCATCGCCGTAAATGGTGCGATGTGCAGGCACTACGGCTATTCCCGCCAGGATCTCCTCGCCATGTCCGAGCATCAGCTCGCCCATGCGGAGCAGCAGGCGACAGCCGAACGCGACTGCGAGTTGCACAGGACGGCCGACGGCGAGGTGATCGAGGTCGTGATCGAATCCCGGCCGCTGGTCTATGACGGGCGACCCGCCCATGTCTGCGTCGGCTTCGACGTGACGGAACGGAACAGGGCACAGCAAAGGGTGAGCTATCTCGCCGGTCACGACGCGCTCACGGAGCTGCCCAACAGGGCCGCCTTGGGCCAGCATCTCTCCGCCGCGATCGAGCGCGCTGAGATCACCGATAGCGCCTTCGCAGTGCTCTGCATCGATCTCGACCACTTCAAGGCGATCAACGACCGCTTCGGTCACGCCGTCGGCGACGCCGTGCTGCGCGAGGCCGCACGACGTCTGCAGGAGGTTTCGCAAAGGTCCTACGTGGCGCGCGTCGGAGGCGACGAATTCATCGGCATCATCGATGAAGCACCGCTGCCGGCAACGGCGGAGCTGCTCGCCACCAGGATGCGGGCGCAGTTCGAGCAGCCGATCGAGGTTGACGGCCATGCCCTGAAGATCGATCTCTGCGTCGGGGTCGCGCTGTATCCGAGAGATGCCGGCGATTCCGTTGCGCTGCTGGCCAACGCGGATGCCGCGCTCTATCGCGCCAAGCACGAGGGCCGGGGAGCCGTCCGCCTGTTCACCAGCGCGATGGACCAGCAGTTGCGGGACCGCCGTGAGCTCGAGCACGACTTGCAGGTCGCCGTGGAGCGGGGCGAGCTCTATCTGGAGTACCAGCCGCAGCAGCATCGCGATGGCACGCTGATGGGCTACGAGGCGCTCGTGCGCTGGCGGCATCCGGTGCGCGGAATTATCCTGCCGGGCGAGTTCATTCCGATCGCGGAGCGAAGCGGCTCGATCGCGCAGATCGACGATTGGGTCCTGATGGAGGCGTGCAGGGAAGCGGCGTCGTGGGATCAGCCGCTGCGGGTGGCCGTCAATGTCTCGGCGGCGCAGTTCCGCCGGGAAAACCTCGACCGGCAGGTCCGCCGGTCGCTGCGCGACAGCGGGCTTCCGGCCGCGCGCCTCGAGCTCGAAATCACCGAAGGCGTCCTGATCGAGGACATGCCGCGCGCCAAGAGGACGATGCAGTCGCTCAAGGCGCTCGGCATCCTGATCGCCCTCGACGATTTCGGAACGGGATATTCGTCGCTGTCATATCTCGAAGCGTTTCCGTTGGACCGCATCAAGATCGACCGCTCCTTCGTCGCCTCGCTCGGCCAGAGCGATCGCTCGCTCGCCATCGTCCGGGCCGTGATCGGCCTCGCCCATGGGCTTGGGGTGCCGGTCCTCGCCGAAGGCATCGAGACGGAGGAACAGATGTCGCTGCTGATGCAGGAAGGCTGCGACGAGATGCAGGGATATTTGATCGGGCGGCCGCGGAGCCTTGTGTCCACCCGGCCGAGCAAGAAGGCCTCCAGGCGCGCGGCTTTCTGACCGGCGGAGGCAGCGCGCCCTAGCCGGCCGGGCCGGCCCGATCGCATTTCGGGCATCGCCCGTCCGCGGCGACCGCGAGTTGCTGGCCGATTTCTTCCCTGAGGGCGTCCGCCTCGAAGGGCGTCCCGTCGCTCTTCAGGATTCGTTTGGCACGTTCGTAGGCATGGCTCTCGGCGGCGTCGTCGCCGACGCGGATGATCACCTCGCCGTGGAACGGGCAGATCGTGGTCGCGCGCGTTGTCCTCGAGCGCGTAGCGCACGGCCGTAGAGAGATCGTCGAGCTTCGCGGACATCATGGCTGCTTCCCCTGAGCGAGGCGGTCCCGATGGAATGTCTGTTGCCGGCGGCGGAGCTGGTGGCGGGCCGGCCGGGCGAAATCAATCAGCCCCGGTTTCCGAGGAGCATTTCCAACGGGCAACCGAGGCCGATTGCATGATCTGTCCAGGGCTGGGCCATTGAACGGCTGGGCCATCCAACCCGCGGTACCGACCTTCGTTCCATCGAACCTGCCGGCGAAGCCTCCCCTTGCGGAGCCGGCTCCCTGATCGCGGACGCTTGCACCCTGTCTTGCGAAGCGGTGCCCGGAGTGCCTAGGAGTCCGGGCTCCGCTTCGTACGGCACCGGAGCGACAGCGCGCCCGATACCATGCAAAGAATAGGAGTTGGCGGGCCCTGCGCATTGACCCATCGCAAACCTGGGAAAGGCCCGTAGGGAATCGTCCGCAATTTCGCCGGCGCGGATTCGGGCGCATGAAGGAAACATGCAGCGCCAGATTCTCTTCAGATGCCCGCGCACCGGCATGAACGTCCAGCAACGGATCGACGACGAGCGGCCCGAGGGGCGCGCGCCGGCGGACAGCTATGTCCCGGTGAGGTGCCCGGCCTGCATGTCGCTGCACTTCGTCAACAGCATCACTGGCAGGCTGCTGAACGAGCCGAACGGACAGTCCGGCTCCACGCCGCGTTCCGCCTGATCCGCTCCGGCCGATTGCGCCGCCGCGAGGATGGAGCGGCTCGTGGTTCGCCGCTGACTATTTGCTCTTCACGCCCGTCGAGCCGGAGCCTGGCACGGCCTGCTGGCCGCCTTGCGTCCGCCGCGGGTCGTTCGCGCTCGGCTGCTCGGTGGTGGATCTTGCCGGTGCGCTCGCGCCGCCGCTGTTGTTGTCCGACGACGTGTTCAGGCTCGACGCACCTGCTCCGGTCGTGCCGCCGGTGCCTGTCGAATTGATGCCCGATCCGGTTCTGGACGCGCCCGCGCCGCCTTGCGCGAATGCCGAAGCCTGCGCGAGAACCGCAATGAGGGCTGCGACAACAAATATCTTCATGTTCGCTCCTGTGCCTCGGGTCAGGCGGCCTCGGCGCTGGCCAGGGGGCTGGGGACTTCGAGCCGAGGCCGCCATTTGCCGGAATCGAACAATCCCAGCGCGGGCCAATGTCTGGGGACGCAGCTCCGTTCCTATGCCTCGCGCTTCAGGCCGACCAGCGGTCCTGCTCTTCCCGGTGCGCGTGCTCGTTGAGCCGTTCGGCCAATTCATCGGCAATCTGCTCCGACTCGGCCGAGGCCACCGGCTCGCCCTTGTGGGTCCTGAGCTTGTCCTTGTCGGCTTCGAGCGGGAAGTCGTCGGGGGTCAGTTCGGCATCCCTTGCGGTAGGCTTGGTCATGGCGCGCCTCGCTGTGTGCTCCGGAACAACGCCAACGAGGGCTGATTGTTGCAGCCGGGATAAAGCGCGCCGATCGACGGGCCGAAACGGGCCGCCCCAACGATCGGGGATCGTGCCTCTTGTCTGGCTATTTCTCGACGGCCCCGGTCCAGTCCTTGAAGCCGCCGACGTTATAGACCTTCTCGTAGCCCATATCCTTCAGCACCTTGCCGGCCAGCGCCGACCGGCCGCCGGAGGCGCAGTACAGGATCACGGTCTTGCTCTTGTCGAACGCCTTGTCGTGATAGGGCGATTCCGGGTCCGCCCGAAACTCCAGCATCCCCCGCGAGACATGCACCGCGCCCTCGATCTTGCCGCTGGCGGCGACCTCCGGCGCATCCCGCACGTCGAGGACGAGGGTGTTGCCGGCCTTGATCATCTCGGCGGCCTGGTCGGACGTGATCTTGGGCACCGCCGCGTTGGCGGCTTCGAGCATTTGCTTGACGCTGGTGGGCATGGGGGACTCCGGTGCTGGTTTCGGCCGGAGCATAGCACAGTGGGGCGTGCCTCGCCTCATCCTGTTGGAGGAGAGCGTGGCGCGCGCAATGATCGGCAGGGATCACGCCGATCGCGCCGCCGGCGCTGCCGGCGATCGGCATCCTCGCCGATCGGACGGCGATTGAGCCAGGGAGAGGGCGAAGCCGGAACCGGAGCGGATGCCTCATATTGCCCGTTCTTGCCGGTGAAGACCGCTGAATTGCCGTGCGGCAGCGGATTGGCCGGTTCTCGGAGCCTTGCGGCCGCCGGTCGACGAATGCAGTCCGTCCTTGTCACCGATCGCGTCAATGATGGCCGGGCGATGGAACTCGCGCGCGCGGCGGTCGTTGCTTGGCGGCGGCAGCTTTTGCGACAAGGAGAGCATGTGAACCGACGCCAGCTTGTTCAAGGGTCGGCAATGCTGCCGGCGTTGCTGCTCGGTTCGGGCGGCGGTTTTGCGGCCCCCTCGGACGTCGCGTTTGGGCCCTCTACGGTGAGGGACTTGGCCCGTATGCTGGCGGGGAAGCCGTACGAAGCGCCGGACGAGAAGCTTCCGAGCGGATTGAAGGACCTGGACTACGATCAGTATCGCTCGATCCGCTTTCTGCCCGAGCGGGCGCTCTGGCGCGGCAAGAATCTTCCGTTCGAAGCGCAGTTCTTCCACCGCGGCTTCTTCTACAGGAACAGGGTGAACATCTTCGAGGTCGCGGACGGAAAGGCATCCGAGTTCAAGTACCGCAAGGCGGACTTCTCCTTCGGCGAGAAAGTCCCGGCGTTCGAGGACAACGACATCGGCTTTGCAGGCTTCCGTATCCATGCGCCGATGAACCGTCCCGACTATTACGACGAGGTCTGCGTCTTCCTGGGCGCGAGCTATTTCCGCGCCGTGGCCAAAGGGCAGACGTATGGGCTTTCCGCCCGGGGGCTTTCGATCGATACGGGCGAAGCCAAGGGTGAGGAATTTCCGCTCTTCAAGGCCTTCTGGCTCGAGAGGCCGGCGCCTGGTGCGACCTCGCTGGTGATCCATGCCCTGCTCGACAGCAAGAGTTGCGCGGCGAGCTATCGATTCACCCTGCGCCCCGGCGACACGACGGTTTTCGACGTCGAGATGTCGGTCTACCCGCGCGTCGAGATGCCGCGGGCCGGGCTCGCGCCCATGACCAGCATGTTCTTCTACGGCCCGAACGACCGCAACGAAATCGACGATTTTCGTCCGTCCGTGCATGATTCCGACGGCCTCGCGATCTTCAACGGGAAGAGCGAAAGCCTGTGGCGGCCGCTCAGCAATCCCCGCGACCTCCAGATCAGCACCTTCCAGGATCTCAATCCGCGCGGCTTCGGCCTGATGCAGCGGGAGAGGAACTTCTCTGCCTATCAGGACATCGAATCCAGCTTCGAGCGACGGCCCAGTCTGTGGATGGAGCCGATCGGGGACTGGGGCGAGGGCGGGGTCGCGCTGATCGAAATCCCGACCAAGGAGGAGGTCCACGACAACATCGCCGCATTCTGGCGGCCTAAGAACCCGCTCCAGGCCAAGGGCGAACACAACTACACCTACCGACTGCACTGGGGCCCCGACAGCCCGAAGCCGCATTCCCTCGCCAGATTCACGCGAAGCGGGATAGGGGCGAGGGGCGAGGACGCGCGCCTCTTCGTGCTCGATCTGATCGGCGACAACCTGAAGGGCGTCGATCCTGCGGGCGTCAAGGGCATCGTCGCGGCGGAGAAGTCCGAGGTGAAGAACATCGTCACGCAGCCCAATCCTTACACCGGTGGCTGGCGGCTGAGTTTTCAGTGCCAGGTGAAGGGAGAGCCCATCGAGCTGCGGGCGTTCTTGGCCCAAGGCGACAAGCCCTTGTCTGAAGTCTGGGTCTACCGATGGGCACCCTGAGCACGGCACCGCGTCCGATTGCCGGCGATATCGCGACCCAACGCCTGCTGCCGCGGGAAGCCCCCCTTCCGATGGCTCCTGGCGATCTCGGAAACAAAGGGGTGCCGGACCGTGTCCCTGCGCCGGTCGCCTCCACGATGGCTTGGCGGCGCGGCCTGATCCTTCTCGCGACGGCGGCGCTCACGGGGGCGGGCGGCTATGAGATGTATCGCGTGCTGGAGGTCGGGGGCGTCACCGTCCTTGAAGCCATGGTGCTGGTGCTATTCCTGGTCTTGCTCGCCTGGGTCGCCTTCTCATTCGCCTCCGCGCTGGCCGGCTTCTTTGTGTTGCTGGCCGATCGTCGGGGCCCCTTCGCGCCGGACGCGGAACTGCCTGCGATCGCAAGCCGCACCGCCATGCTGCTTCCCACCTACAACGAAGATCCGCACCGATTGACGGCGCGGCTTCGTGCGATCATCGAGTCCTTGGAGGCGACCTCGCACGGGGAATTGTTCGACTGGTACGTTCTCAGCGATAGCACCGATCCGGACATCTGGGTCGCCGAAGAAAAGGCGCTCCTCGCATTGCGGCAGGTCGTCGAAACACGGCTGTACTACCGGCACCGCGCCGACAATACGGCCCGGAAAGCCGGCAACATTTCCGAATGGGTCACACGGTTCGGCGGCATCTACGACTTCATGATCGTGCTCGACGCCGATAGTCTCATGAGCGGGCAGACCATCGTCCGACTGGTCCATGCCATGGAAAAGAATCCGAGCGCCGGGCTCGTCCAGACGCTCCCCATGGTCGTCAACGCGCGAAGCCTGTTCAGCCGCGTCCAGCAATTCGCCGGCCGCCTGTACGGACCGATGATCGCCGCCGGCGTCGCCTGGTGGCACGGCTCCGAAGGCAATTACTGGGGCCACAACGCGATCATCCGGGTGAAGGCGTTCGCGGAAGCGGCCGCGCTGCCGCAGCTGCGCGGCCGCAAGCCGTTCGGCGGCCACATCCTGAGCCACGATTTCGTGGAGGCTGCGCTGATGCGGCGCGCCGGGTGGGGCATCTACATGCTGCCGACGCTCGGTGGAAGCTACGAAGAGGTGCCGCCCTCGCTGCTTGATTTCGCGGCGCGCGACCGACGCTGGTGTCAGGGCAATCTTCAGCATCTCGCTGTCGTGCCGGCGCGGGGCCTGCATTGGGTGTCGCGCCTGCATTTCGTGGTGGGTATAGGGGCATATCTGACGGCGCCGCTATGGCTGCTGTTCCTGCTGCTCGGGATGCTGATCTCGCTGCAGGCCCGCTTCGTGCGACCGGAGTATTTCCCGAAGGGCTTCTCGTTGTTTCCGACTTGGCCCGCTCAGGATCCCGTGCTCGCCGTCTGGGTGTTCGTCGCCACCATGGGTCTGTTGCTTTTGCCGAAGCTGCTCAGTCTGGTCCTGCTCTGGATGCGCCGCTTGGTGGGGCGCCAATTCGGCGGCGCATTGCGTGCCACCGCCGGAGTTCTCGCAGAGATCGTCGTCTCCGCGCTGATGGCGCCGGTGATGATGATCTTTCAGTCTGTCGCTGTCGTCGAGATCCTGGCCGGTCGCGATGCGGGCTGGCAGACCCAAAGGCGCGACGACGGCACCGTGGAGCGCCGCGAGCTGTATCGGAAATACGGCGTTCCAACCTTGTGCGGCGTCGTGATGGCGGCAAGCGCGTACGCGGTTTCGCTGCCGCTTCTGCTCTGGATGTCGCCGGTCATCGTAGGACTGCTATTCGCCGTTCCCATGGGGGCGCTGACCGCCAGACCCGCGCTCGGCAAATTGTTCGCCACCCCGGAAGAACGAGAGCCGCCTCCGGTCCTGCGGCGAGCGAACGAATTGAGCGCGTCGGCGGACGTAGGGATCAAGCCAGCATTGGTGGAACTGCGTTACGACGCCGCGCTCCTGGCCTTCCATCTCGCGCAACTGACGCCTCCTCGCGCCGCCACGCCCGCCACGGTCGACGCGAACCTGGCGGTCGGCTGTGCCAGGATCGATGCGAGCGATACTTTCGAAGAGGCCGCAGCGCACCTGTCCGCCCGGGAGATCTTTTCGATCCTGAACGACGGTTCGGCGCTCTCGACCGTGTTGCAGAAGCGATGAACGTGCTCTCGACAATTCCGTGTCGTCGGTCCATGGGGCGTTCGTCTGGCTGGCGTCGACGGTCCTGACGGCAGCGGTGGACGTCTCCTCGTTGGCGAGCTTGTCGGCTGGATCTCCTTCAGCTGCTTGACGGCCCGGGCCAGATCGAGATCGGCGTAGGCTTTTGCCTTGCGCTATTCGCCGTCCTTCATCCAGCCGGCATACATCTTGTCGATCGGGCCTGTCTTGCAGCCGGACGGCGGCCTCGTATGGGTGCTCGGGGAAGGGCGGAGCGATGCGACATGAAGTCCTACGCTTTTGCTGCCTTTTTCTCCACAGGCCATGTCGGAACCCAGGACCGCCGTTCGTCTTGAATCCGTGTCGCCTCGAACCGGAGTTCTGCGTACATGGCCCCGCGCGCCAACTGGAAAGGCTTCCTGAGACTGTCCCTCGTCACCTGTCCCGTGGCGCTCTATCCGGCCACGTCCGAGAGCGAGAAGATCTCGTTCAATCAGCTCAACCGGCAGACCGGCCACCGCGTCAAGTACCTGAAGGTCGACGCCGAGACCGGCGACGAGGTGCCGAACGAGGACATCGTAAAGGGCTATGAGCTGGACAAGGGTCAGTACATCGAGGTGTCCAAGGAAGAGCTCGAGGAGATCGCGCTGGAGTCCACGCGCACCATCGAGATCGACGAGTTCGTCGCCCGGTCGGACATCGATCCGCGCTATTTGATCCGCCCCTATTACATCCGGCCCGACGGCAAGGTCGGCCACGACGCCTTCGCGGTGATCCGCGAGACCATCCGCGAGATGGACAAGGTCGCGATCGGGCGCGTGGTGCTGACCAACCGCGAGCACATCATCGCGCTGGAGCCGATGGACAAGGGCCTCGTCGGCACCCTGTTGCGCTACCCCTACGAGGTGCGCAGCGAGCAGGACTATTTCGACGACATCCAGGACGTGAAAGTCACCAAGGACATGCTCGATCTCGCCCGGCACATCGTCAACCAGAAGGCCGGACGCTTCGAGCCGGAGAAGTTCGAGGACCATTACGAGACCGCGCTGATCGAGCTGATCAACGAAAAGCGCGCCGGCAAGGTGATCCGGCCCAAGGAGCGGCCGAAGGGCGAGAACGTCGTCGACCTCATGGAGGCGCTGCGGCGCAGCGTCGGCAAGGAGGCCCGGAAAGAGGTTAGGCCGGAGGCCACGCCCGCCAAGGCGGACAAACCCGCCAAGAAGCCGAAGAAGGCGGCGACCGGCCAGAAGGAGATGCTGATGCCGATCGCGGGCAAGAAGGCGGCCGCTGCCAAGGAATCGTCCGCGAAGAAGCAGGCCTCAGGGGCGCGGCGGAAATCGGCATGAAGCATCCGGCGACGCCGGACGGATCGGCACATGGCCAGGACCACGCCCTATGCCACCTGGTGCGCGAAGCGCCTCGCCGCAGGCCTCAAAGGCTTTCGTCAGGGCACTCCGGACAGGTATCGCCGATCGAATCGAGGACATCGTTGATCTCCGCGACGGCTTGATCGGCGGAGACGCCGTCCGGTGGATGCTGCCGCGCAAGCGCGACCGCGCGTCCCCGCGCATGCGGGTCGGCACGGTCCCTGGCCCAGCCATGCTCCTCGCATTCGCAGATCGCGCCGGCCTCCTGCAGCACGTGGGTGGCCCAGCCCCGCAAGGTCCGGGTCGCCGGCCGTCGTTCCCTTGTCATCAGCATTCGAGATCACTCCTGCGGGACGAATCCGGGGCGCCGCCAAATCGTTCCGCGCGTTAGCACGGAGCAGGGATTCCCGAACCACAGGGCTGGGCTTTGTCCCCGTATTCCCATGGAAGGGGAGCGCGCGGTGCGCCGCGGGTCTGCATGCGTTGCAGGCACTCGGCGGAGCTAGGAGGTTCGCCTTGAGGAACCAGGCGCCGCGAGGCGACTTGTGTCGCCATCGGTTCGGAGGACTCGCCATGGCCATTGATGCGTTCGCTGGCACCACGCCGGTGTTTCTCCCTGAGCAGTTCTTCGTCGGCCGCCTGGAAGGATGGGCGGTGGTTGAGAGTCTCGTCGGTGGGCTTCTGAAGCGCGCGTCGATCAATGCTCATGGCGAGCTCGACGCGGACACCGATACTGTCGTCCTGACAGAAACCTACACCTTCGATGACGGCCACAGCGACACGCTGCGCTGGACGATTCACAAGTTGGGCGAAGGTCAGTACACCGGTCATGAAAATCGCCTGGAAGGTGAAGCCGCCGGCGAGCAGGCCGGTTGTGCATTCCACTGGAAGTACACGCGCGACACGCCCCAGGGCGATGGCAAGTCGTTCAAGCTGAACTTCGATGATTGGTTCTATGCGATCGATGATCGTGCCTGCATCGTGCGCGGAAGCGCCGGGCGCGCGGGCATCCCGTTCGCGACGGCGCATGTGACGTATCGGAAACGGTCAAGTTCGTGAGAATCTGCAAACCCGGCACAACTGGTTGATCATATTCGATCTCGCACGGCTTCTGCATCAGAAGCCGATGCTGGAGCGACTTTGGCGAATGTGTCCGATGTGACACGACCTTGGATATGCGGGGATGCGGATGTGTGTCACGCAATGGTGAGCATGCCATTCGCGCAGCCGTGATTGTTCA
This sequence comes from Bradyrhizobium dasycarpum, assembly GCF_042019905.1. Lineage (NCBI taxonomy): Bacteria > Pseudomonadati > Pseudomonadota > Alphaproteobacteria > Hyphomicrobiales > Nitrobacteraceae > Bradyrhizobium > Bradyrhizobium dasycarpum. Next base: position 3,439,590 of record NZ_CP169574.1, on the reverse strand, counting down.
CCGCGTGTTTTTCCCGAGCGCATACCCACCTCATGTTCATCCAAGAAACGCGAAGGAAACGCCCGCAACAGAGCAGCCGATTCGAGCCAGCGCGAATGCTCCGCACAAGAACAACAGCCGTTCGGAGCACGACCATGACTGGACTCAGGATCTTTGTTATTGCAGCGACTATGTCGATTGGCGCGATAAGCTCTGCAAGCGCCCAGTGCCCATTGTGGGCGACTCAATATCCGAGTTTGTTTCAGGCGCAATATCCCGATCGGGATGTGTTGAACGACTGCGAGCTGACTCCAGCAGGCAGAATGGGCCTGGAACGCCCTGGCGGCGCGGCTCCCGTGTTTGGGCCCAACAGGGCTTATGAGACAACGCCTGGTGTTACGCAGCACCACGGCTTTCACCACCGATCGCGGTGAGTATCTGAAAATGGATCCGGATGGTCGGATCCCGGCGGAGAAACGTAGCGCCAAGTCGAATGACCACGCCGATCGAAGCAAGCACATCGTTGATCTCTACGACCGCTTGATCGGCGGAGACGCCGTCCGGTGGATGCTGCCGCGCAAGCGCGACCGCGCGTCCCCGCGCATGCGACGAATCCGGGCCGCCGCCAAATCGTTCCGCGCGTTAGCACGGGCAGGGATTCCGGGTGCGCAGGGCTTGGCTTGTCCACGTGTTCCGGAGGGCTGTGAAGAATGCGAGCCACGGGCAACCGGCGCGGCGGCTACGAGCTCAGCTCTAATTCAATCAGCTTGTGCGGTACACGCCGGCCCCGGGGCGGGTAGTTGCACGGTGTCGTCAGCTTGACGAGCGAGACAATCACTTCGCGGAACCCCACTTTTGTGGGACCTGTAGATCAAAGCGGAATTTCGGGCGGCCTTGCAAATCCTCCGTATTCCCTTTCGAGCAGTTGGGCGAAGGCAAGTGGGGTGCGGTCCTCGAATAACGGGCCGATGATCTGCACGCCAATGGGAAGCCCTGCCTTGGAGCGGCCGATCGGCATCACGGTGGCGGGCAGGCCCGGAGGCGTCGCGAGGGTCCCCCAGACGATCAGCGACAAATAGGGGTGAGTTTCGCCGTCGATATCGATCGTTCGATCTTCCTGTTCCGGCTTCTGGTCGTGCGGGAACGCGACCACAGAAAATGGCGGACACAGAACCACGTCGAATTCCTTGAACAGACCGGCCCATTGCTGGCGAAGGCGGGCCCGCGCGATCTCCGCAGCCATCCACTGGTGGTGGCTGAGCAGCGGCGCGCGCATTCGCCATGCCTTCAGGCTGTCGTCGTCAGGCTTCAGCGCAGAGACATTCTCCTGAATCATCTTGAAGAATTCCGGAGGCCGGCCGAACGCTGCGAAGTTTCTCACCATACGGGTATGCAGGCGTGCCGATTCGGCGAAATCAGGCAGCAGCGAGCTGGACCGCGCGACTTTTGCTCCTGCCCTCGCCAGCCAATTCGCAAGTTGATCAAGGGCGGCGCGTATCTCGCTGGCCACCGGCAGCAGAGGATGACTGTGGAGCACGAGAATGCGGAAGTCTTTCAGCGCCCCATGCCGCGGTGCCGGAAGTGAAAGGCGATAGGCTTTCGCTTCGTATTCATCCGGGCCCGCGATCACGTCGAGCGCAGTTGAGAGATCGGCGGCGGTTCGCGCCATCGGCCCGCAAACGCCCAATCCGCTGGTGAGATCGGTTGCCAGCGGAGGGGATCGGGGCGGCGCGTGCCCTCGCTGCGGGACCAGGTTGGACGTCGGCTTGTGGGCAAAGACGCCGCACAAATGCGCGGGCGCTCGCAGCGAAGCGCTGAGATCCGAGCCGAGTTCCAGCGGCACATAGCCGGCGGCAAGCGCGGCCGCCGATCCGCCGGATGAGCCTCCCGGCGTGCGCTCGAGGTCCCAGGGGTTGTTGGTCTTTCCGTAGATCGGGTTGAAGCATTGCCAGTCGGCAATCGCGGTGGCGAGGTTGGTCTTGCCCAGGATCACTGCGCCTGCTGCCTTGAGGCGGGCGACTGCAACGGCGTCTTCAGCTGCCCGCCAGTCGCGACCCGTCGGTAGCCCCCAGGTGGTCGGCAATCCCCCGACATTGAAGGATTCTTTGACCGTCATAGGTATTCCGAGCAATGGTCGGCGTTCGCCGCGCATCAGCGCGGCATCGGCCTCGCGCGCAGCCGCCCGGGCGCGTTCGAAATCGCGCACGACAACGGCATTGATACGGGAATCGAGGGCTTCGATCCGGCCAACCGCCTGCTCCACCAATTCGGTCGCCGAAACCTTGCGTGCGTCGAGCAGCGACCGCAACGCGCTCACGTCAGCGTAGTCCAGGCGCTGCTCGGAAATGGGCGAACGGGCGGGCTCTTGGCCGAAAGCCCGGGTGGGCGGTTTCATGGTCATGGTCGCGACGGTGCTGGCGGCTGCCCCTAGAAGGAATCGTCGGTTCATCGTCATGGTTGGCTCCTCCGGGCCGTTTCGGCGCGCCATTCCCGCCGCGTCCGATTTGGACTAGCATTGCGGACCAGCACGACGTCGGCATGGCCGCGGTTCTGTGCGGTTGGGGGAGGCTAGGCGCGTTGGCGCCACGACACCCGAAAGAGCGCCGAATGAACGCCGAAATTGGCACGAAAACGAAGCCAAACGCGGCTGGTGGCGACAAGCCGGCCCCGACTGCCCGTGGCGGTCTTCACTTTGATGGCTTTGATGTTGACCCGGGCCGTGGCGAATTGCGCGTTAGGGGCGCCGTGGTAGCCTTGCGCCCGAAGAGCTTTGCGCTCTTGGTTTACCTCGCCCGTCATCCCGGTCAGCTTCTAACCAAGGATCAGCTCATTGAAGCCGTTTGGTCCGATGTCGCGGTAACCGACGATTCTCTGGTTCAGTGCATCAGCGAACTGCGAGCCGCGCTCGGAGACAGCGATCAACGCCTGATCAAGACCGTGCCTCGCCGTGGTTACTTGCTGGACGCGCTTGCCGTCGACACGCTGCCCCTCGATGAGGGGGGCGGACAGGGTGCGGGTGCCCTCAACTCGCTCGGCTCGGCGGCGCAGGGGGCGCCGCGTCGCGGATCACTTCCGTGGCTGCTTGCGTTCGTGACCATATGTATTGCTGCGCTTGCAGGAGCGCTCTGGTTCGGGCTTCTGCACCGTGGACAAGACGGCGCCCTCGTCAGCAAGAACACGATCACGATTTTGCCGCTTGCAGGTATCGGCGGTGACAGCGCAGCTGTCCTCGCCGAGGCCGTTACTGAGGATCTCACCATCGAAGTGTCCCGCCTGCCAGACACACTCGTGATCGGATATCCAGCAGGGCAGTCGCCGGCCGGCTCCGATAATGATGCACAGAGCATCGGCCGCCGACTGGCGGTCGCCTACGTTTTGGGCGGCAGCTTGGAGCGGCAGGGAGAAGCTGTCTCGATCGTGCTGAAGCTGCAGGCGAGCGCCACTGGGGCGCTGTTGTGGTCGGGTAGGTTCGACTATGCCGAACAAGCCGGATGGAATTGGCGCCGCGACATCACGCCGCGTATCGCCAACGAGCTGAAAGTGCGCATTGACGAGGTCGAGACGCCTTTCGACCGGCCCTACGACGGGCGCAAGTTTGCCGCTATCGATCCCACGCTGCACGGCTGGCGTCTGCTGAAGCGCATCCATACACGAGAAGAGCCGCAGCGGGCGCGGGCCCTGTTCGAGCAGGCGTTGCAGATAGACCCCGATTCGGCCTCTGCGCTGGCGGGACTTGCCCTTAGTCACATCACCGAAGTGCTGGCGCGCTGGAGCAAGGCACCGGACATGCAGACCGCGCTCGCCGCGCAAGCGATCGAGCGTTCATTGGCGATGCAACCTAACGATCCCCGCGCAAACTACGTGCGAAGCTTGGTGTTATCCGCGCAAGGTCGGATCGACGATGCGGAGCAGGCGATTCAGCGCGTGCTATCACTCTATCCGAATCAACCGCGGGCGCTGCAACGGCTGGGTTTCTTGAGGCTGCAACAGGGCCGTCCAGCAGAAGTAGCCGCCCCGGTCATGCTATCGCTCCGTCTTGATCCAATCGATGCTGAACAGGTGAGCCTTGGCTACTTCACCTTGGGGATGGCTGAATTTCACCTTCATCATGATGAAGCTGCCTACGCGCACATGCGTCAGGCAACGATCAGTAGTCCCGAAAACGGCTTTGCTTGGCAATGGCGGGCGGCGATCGATGCCCTGCACGGTCGCGGCGAGCAAGCCAGGAACAATCTGACCGAATACCAGAAGCGTATTCCCGGCCACACGGTGAGCAGCCTGAAAGCGTCGGAATCCTCGCGCAACCCCACGTTCTGGCAGGAGCGCAATCGCTTCTATGAAGGTCTGAGGATGGCGGGGCTTCCAGAGTAACACTGCGGAGCCAGCTGCCTCGGCAAGAAGACCGTCTTGACCACCTATCCGTTCACGCAAACTCACTCGCCTCCATTCACGTCCGTTGATTTTCGTGAACGCGCTTCTGTGGGCGGCGAGACGACAAGTAAGCGCCCGGTCAGGCAAGTTGTTGATTTCACGATGGTGGGGCCGGCAGGACTCGAACCTGCAACCGGACCGTATCAAAGGGCTAAGCTAATCGCATGACACGCCTCGACTCAATAGAGGTCTTCGCTCTCTTCTAACTCCCCTCCTCATCGTCGAATTCATCAACAGACAGATCGAAATCTTCGATGAAGTCTGCTCTCAGCCGCCTCATACGGTCATTGTCGCCCCTCAAGCTCCGTAGAGTTGTCGTAATGGAAGTGAACCCTGTCTCGACGGCCAAGAAGCGAACCTTCTTGTCGAGAAGCAACGAGAAGAATGGGTCCTGTTCTATGAAGGCCGCATTTGTGCGTGAGTTGATTTCTCCAACGACGCTTTCATAAGCGTACAGCCACATCGGTCCTCTCAGCCCGTCCCTGTTCAATGAGCGGTCCCAATGCTGGAAATCTATCGAACCTTGGACTAGTTGACGCGAGTTGGCGCACGCGACCAGCAATGCCACCATGGAGTTCTCCATCTCGAACAGCCTGGCAAGCCGGCTCGCCGGCAGATTAATGTTAAGTCTGATCGCAAGAAAGAGAAGCCAGATGATCTCTCCGGTTCGGTTGGCCTGCGCAAGCACCGGGATACGATGTTCGATAAAATCCTTCACGTTTCCAATTTCAACGTCGTTGTGCTCGACTTGCCTAAGAATGAGCACCTCGACGAGGAAGGATATAAGGCTGGAGTTTCTTCGATAGGCACTTATTAGACTACTCTGGATGCCCTTCCAGCCGTCGGCGCGAACAAGCGCCGATCGAGCATTCTGCAACGCGAATTTCTCAACGTTTATATCTGGGTGGGCGATACAGATTCGCCCGATCTCGTAGAAGAATTGCTGAATGGCGGAATAGCTTGGACTGCCTCTTGGGATCTGAGCACGCACAGCCTGCTTCCAACCGGTGTCGTGTCGGAAAGATGTCGGATAGATAGCCGATTTTTCGCTGTTTAGCTCGAGCTCGAATTGTGCTGCTGATTGACGGAGTGCTGCAATCAAGCTTTCCCCAGACTGATCGTCGGCACTACTAATGGTGTAATCGTCGATGTATCGAGATGCATCTCGACTCGAAATCTTAAGTTTTTCCCGAAGTTGGGTGTCAATAGCCGACGCTACGACTTCGACTATTAACCTGGAGGTGTCGGGGCCCACGGGTAGGCCGATCGTCTGACCATCCTGACTATTTCGGCAAAGAAGATCAATGAGGTTGCCGTAGTCTGCGGGGTCGCGATGAGCTTTCGACCAAGGCTTCCCATAAATTGCCCACGGAATCGCGTGGGTGTATATTGAATGGAAGAAGGCTCGAATGTCGGCTGAGACAAATTCTTCACGTCGAGATGATAGGTCGACACGGAAGTCGTCGCGCAGGTCAATGCTTGAGCGCATAAGCGCGCGGGGTCCACTCCAGTCAAAAACAGGCGGAGATGCAGAAATTCCCGACTTCTTTGCCTTCTTTCTGAGGTCAACATAGTTGTCGGCAATGACCTTGGCTAACAAAAGATAGGAGATAGGATTTGGGACGCCGTGCCTGCGATCGTCTTTGCCGTATCTAGGAAAGTAGAACCAGCTCGGCTCTGTTGTGAAGCGATAAAATGCGGGTTTGTTTCGCACAGGAGGGAGAGCCTCTATGCCGTGGATGATTGATTTTCGATTCCGTGCGAGATCTTCCGACACGAAGCATGGTGGTAGCTCTGGGGCGAAATATCCGTGCGATATCAGCCTACGAAGGCGCTCAGATTTTGTCTTCGCAGTCATTCTTAACGTGCTCGATGAGAATCGCCGTAAAGTTGTGTGTCTATCATCGCTTAACCAACTTGTAAAATCTGTCGCCTTTCGGAATGCCGCAGCTGGTCTGTCCCCGAGCGGCGCCGGTTTATCGACCCAGTCCAATAGTTGTCCGCGAGGCTTAGTTTCTCGAAGAAGGAGCGTGTTTATTGCAATTCAAGAATATCCAAACTCACGAAACGCATTCCGGAAGGCTGGTGCTCCTGCAAGAGGTCTCGTCGATCACGTGACTTCTGGGTTCGTTGTGCTGGACAAGATGTCCCACATGCGCTCGAAGCGACGATCTCTGAACTGCTTATACGACGCGATATCGAACGCGAGCTTCTTTGGATCGCTGGCATATTCAGGCAAGAGAAGGTGCTTGGTGATGTCCATGCTTGCTGATTTCATTCGCGAGAAATAGTCCGATGGCAGTTCGGCGCGCTTACGGATGTTGTCCGTCGCGCCCATAAAACGAAGATTGCCGAGATGATTGATGTCCGCGCTCAACAAACCCATCTTCGATCTCAGCATGCTCTGCGGATAGATATGATCGACATGCGGGTCGTTCCCCTTGAATTTCACGTCGAAGGGCGATGCGCCCATTTGGTCCACGTAAATTTGGTTCAATAGGATGAAACGCAAGCGTGTCTCATTCATATGCGCTCGCGTCAGCTCCGTCGCTGATCCTCGCTTTCGGAAATACTCTTTAACCTCCGTCATCGGAAATCCGGCCGCGCTCGGTTTGCCAACGATTGTATGAAGTGAATTCACGACCGTATCTGTGCCTTGCGAATACCAACCAAATAGCTGTGCTTTGTAATGGTAGGCCTTCAGCAGTGTGCGGGTCGCCTCATTGGGTTTTGGATTGTGATACAGGAAGTCAAACATTGGAATGAAGCTGTTGTAGCTTCGAATGACCTTGTCGGCGTAGATCTTGAGGTCATTCTTTAGAAAGTCCCGCAGTTCCTGAAATGCTTGCTCTGCCTTCGTCCAGTTCGTGTTTATGGCGGTCATTAACGCATCGCCGTCGGGCCCGGTGAATTTTTCGGGCGATGCTTCCGCGCCGCGACCGTGTGCCACGAGCAGACATTTTAAAGGGAACGTCTTGTCGAATTGCAAATTGGTGCCGTTCAGCATCTCGGTCGTCTGCTCGATCACCTCTTCGATGTCCGACCAAGCCTCTTTCATGGCGGCAAACATGAGATCGGACGCGTCGAGCTTGGTCCCGCCCGAGTTTACGCGAACGAAGATGTCGAGAATCCTGTCGTACGGGTACTCGTTCGCAACGCCGTCGAGTTCTTGAATCCAAAAGTGCTTCTCTTCTCGAAGCAGCGAGAGTAACTGGCCAGAGTTCCGCCGTACGCGCTTCTCCCGCTCCCTCGCCTGCGGAGGCGTTTCCCGCCCATCGGGCGGAGCCGTGGCGTTCAGGTTGTCCATGGAAGTGTTGATGCGGTCGGCGACTTCCTCTGAGTTCCTCTGTCCGTCCCTAGTGATCGCATCGGCAACGCGATACCAAGGGAGTTGAAGTGGCTCGGCCGAGAATTGGACGCGATGTAGCAGGCCACGGTCATCCGGGACCATTCCGCTCGTGATGTCGAAGTAAGCTTCGGCCCTTCGATTATCGACGGAGATTATTGCGCCGCAAAATAGCGCGTAAAGCGTCTGCAAACGCTGCTGGCCGTCCAGAACGAAAACCTTCTCGACATCCTTCTTGCTCTTGCCCGGATCGTAGAAGTCGCTGAGGTCGGCGTCCCACTCGACCTTCTCCATGAATTTGCGTGCTTTGATCTCGTCCTTAGTGCGCCAGAACAGAAATGTTTGGATTGGATAATTGCGCATGAGGCTGTCGAACAGCCGTAGCATCTGATCCTCTTCCCAGACAAAGGGACGCTGGATATGCGGAAGGAAAATGGTTCGATTAATGTCTTCGATCAACCTAAACAATGAACTTGGTTTGTAACTCACGTACTGGGCCCCCCAAAAAGGCGAGGGCCAAGACTCTCCCGTCGCCCGCTATCTTCAACCCAACATTGTGGCCCGGTGCCTTGACTTCGTTCAAGCCCCAGGAGCTTCAAACGGGCGCTTATTTATCGGCTACCCAAATAAAATGGTTACTCCTGTCAGGGGAGGACAGTCAGGCCAGCCGGTTGTCAATCCAGCGCCGTGTGACCTGATCGCCCAACAAGCAATTGATTTCACTGGTGGGCCCGGCAGGACTCGAACCTGCAACCAGACCGTTATGAGCGGCCGGCTCTAACCATTGAGCTACAGGCCCCGCCGCGCGGCGGCTCGCTTTGGTCGCGGCCGGCAACGGTGCGCGGTTCGTTTACAGGGATGGCGGCGGGGGTGCAATGCTGACCCGGGCGGATGGTATCGCCAGAACGGCATCGCCGGTGGTTTTCAAATAACCGAAATCGGCGATGATGCCTGTATACCCCTGTTTTGCCCGACGAAGCAAAACCACCTCCTGAAGGCTCCCTTTTCGGGTCCGCTAACCCATTGAAATCACTGACCTCGTCTACTGTGCATGGGGTTGTTTCGCGACTTTTAAGGGGAGGGGCTCTCCTGAGCCCCTCCCGGTGTCGTGCCGGCGGTGCCGCCGTGTCCTTCGCTAATCCACCGAGACGCCGGCGAACTCCACCACCTTGCGCCACTTCGCGGTCTCGTCGGCGACCAGCTTGCCGAACTCGGCGGGCGTCATCGGCTTGGGGATGCCGCCGGTCTCGGCCAGCTTGGCCACCAGCTTGGGGTCCTTTAGCGCTTCGCCGACGGCCTTGTTGAGGATCTCGATCACCTCGGGCGGCGTGCCCTTCGGCGCGGAGATGCCGTAGAAGCCGACCGATTCGAAGCCCGGCACGGTCTCGGCGATCGCGGGCACGTCGGGCACGCTCGGCCAGCGCTGCGGCGAGGTCACGCCCAGCGCGCGCACGTTGCCGCCCTTCACCTGCTCCATGGCCGAAGGCAGGTTGTCGAAGATCAGCTGCACCTTGTTGGAGATGATGTCGGGGAAGGCGACCGCCGAGCCGCGATACGGCACGTGCACCATGTCGCACTTGGTCAGCACCTTGAACAGCTCGGCCGACATGTGCACCGAGGTGCCGTTGCCGGACGAGGCAAAGGAGATCTTGCCGGGATTGGCCTTGCAATAGTCGACGAACTCCTGGACCGTCTTGGCCGGGAACGCGTTGGACACGACCAGCATGTTGGTGAGCTGCATGATGCTGGCGACCGGCACGGTGTCGCGCAGGAAGTCGAACGGCAGCTTCTTGTACAGCGAGGTCGAGATCGCGTTGTTGGGCGCGACGAACAGCAGCGTGTAGCCGTCCGGCGGCGAGCTGATCGCGGCGGCGGCGGCGATGTTGCCGCCGGAGCCGGTGCGGTTCTCGACGATGACCTGCTGGCCGAGCCGCTCCGACAGCCACTGCGCCATGATCCGCGCCACGATGTCGACCGGGCCGCCGGCGGAAAATCCGATCAGCCAGTGCACGGGGCGGTCGGGATAGGCGGCGGAGGCGGGAGGTGTGGTGCTGAAAAAGACCTAAGAGGACTGCAAGCCCCAACAAACCGTTACGCAAAATTCGCAACATGACATCTCCCCATTGTTCTATTGTCCTTGGCGGCATGCTTTCACAAAATCGGGCCGCTGCCTACATCGCCGCAAGTCGCTGTTGACGCGGGCCTTTGAGGAACGACCATGCGATTCGCGATCATCCTCGTCAGCGCGGCGCTGCTCTCGAGCCCGGTTGCCGCTCAAACCGGAGCCACGGCCATTCCGACCCCGACACTCAGCCTCGGCACCGCCACGCCAGGCGGCGGCTTTCCGCTCTATGGCAATGCCTTCGCCGAGGTGATGAACGCGGCCGATCCGCGCATCTTGATCGCGCCGCGCAACACCAAGGGCAGCAGCGAAAACATCCCGCTGCTGGAGAAGGGCGAGCTCGATCTCGCGCTGGTCGCGGGCGAGCCGGCCTATGAGGCCTTCGCCGGCATCGGCCGCGCGCCCGTGCGCCTGAAGATCCTCACCGCGATCTATTCCAATCCCGGCCTATTCGTGGTGCGCGCGGACAGCCCCTACAGGACGATCCGCGATCTCGTCGGCCAGCCTGTCGCGTTCGGCGCCAGGGGCTCGGGCCTGCCGATCCTGGCGCGCTACGTGCTCGACGGCATCGGCCTGAAGCAGGACGAGGACTTCAAGGCCGTCTATCTCGACCGCGCCGGCGACGGCCCGGCGATGGTCGAGGATGGCCGCGTCGCCGCGCTGTGGGGCGCCGGCATCGGCTGGCCCGGCTTTGCCGCGGTCGCGTCGAGCGCCGCGGGCGCGCGCTTCATCGCGCCTGATGTCGAGGAGATGACGCGCATCCGCGCCAAGCATTCGTTCCTGAAGCCGCTGCTGGTGCCGGCGAACAGCTATCCGAAGCAGGACGCGCCGATCGCGTCGCTCGGCTCTTGGAGTTTTGTCCTCACGCGCGAAGACTTGCCTGATGATATTGCGTATCGCCTGGCGAGGACGCTGCACGGCGTTGAAGCCAGGTTCTGCAAGAAGCTCGCCCAGGCCTGCGAGACCACGGCGTCGAACACCGTCGCCGCCGCGCCGAAGATGGAGCTGATCCATCCCGGCGTGATGAGGTATTATCGCGAGATCGGGGTGGTGAAATGACGGTCGCTTAGTCGGTCGTCATTCCGGGACGGTCCGCAGGACCGAACCCGGATCTCGAGATCAGGTTCGGTGCTTCGCACCGTCCCGGGATGACGATCGCTTTAAGCGATCGTCACTTCTTCACCAGCGGGCACGCCGGGTCCGGCGGGCCGAACGCCTTGTCGCCGGAGATCGTGGTCAGGATCTTGTAATAGTCCCACGGATATTTGCTCTCCTCCGGCGTCTTCACCTGCACCAGCCAGAGGTCGTGCACCATCAGATTGTCCTCGCGTAAGCGGCCGTTGCGGGCGAAGAAATCCTCGATCGGCTTCTCGCGCATCTTGGCGGCGACCTTGAGCGGATCGTCGCTGCCGGTCTCCTTGATGGCGTTGAGATAGTGCATCACGCTGGAATAGACGCCGGCCTGCCACATCGACGGCATCTTGTTCATCTTGGCGAAGTAGCGCTTCGACCATGCGCGGGTCTTGTCGTCCATGTCCCAGTAGAACGAGGTGGTCAGGAGCAGGCCTTGCGCCGCCTGCAGGCCGAGGCCGTGGATGTCGGTGATCAGCGCCAGCAGCGCCGCCATCTGCTGGCCGCCCTTGAACACGCCGAACTCCGAGCCGGTCTTGATCTCGTTCATGTTGTTGGGGGGACCCGCGGCGATGCCGATGATCTTGGCCTTGGAGGCCTGCGCCTGCAGCACGAAGGAGGAGAGGTCCGGCGTTGCCAGCGGCGGCCGCACCGAGCCCAGCACCTTGCCGCCATTGGCGGTGACGACCGCGGAGGCGTCGCGCTCCAGCGAATGGCCGAAGGCGTAATCGTCGGTGATGAAGAACCAGCTGTCGCCGCCGCGCTTGACCACTGCGTCGGCGGTGCCGACCGCGAGCGCGCGGGTGTCGAACACCCACTGGATCGCGTAAGGCGAGCAGAACTTGCCGTGGAAGTCGGCGGTGCCGGTGGAGTGGGTGATGAACAGCCGCTTCTTCTCGTTGGCGATGTTCTGCACCGCGAGCCCGACCGCCGAGACCGGCACGTCGACGATCAGGTCGACCTGCTCGACGTCGAACCAGCGCCGCGCCAGCGAGGCGCCGATGTCGGCCTTGAGCTGATGATCGCCGACCACGACGCTGATCGGCTTGCCGAGCACGGTGCCGCCGAAATCGTCGATCGCCATCTGCGCCGCCGTCACCGAACCCTGACCGGTCGGCGCCGAGGCCGGGCCGTTCATGTCGGTGAGCACGCCGATCTTGACGACGTCGTCGGATAGCTGCGCCATGGCGGCGCCCGACATCAGCGTCGCAGCCAGCAACGTTGCTGCAAAGCCGGCCGCGACCGGCAGTCCAAATCTCGTTGGATTCACGTGTCTCCTCCCTGATCCGGCGCTTCTGGCCGGTGTTGCCCCGGGTGTGCCCCCGGCTGAATTGGTTTCTTTTGCAACTATTCGGGGGCGGGCGTCAATGTCAGGCTGCGAACCGGATCTGGCCTGCGGCGGAGGGATCGTAGCCGGTCAGCTCCTCGGCGCGCTGGCGCAGCCGTCTTTCGCCGAGAAACCGCAGCAGGGCCTGCATGGCAGGGCGGAAATAGCTGCGGTGCCGCATCGCGAGGTCGAAATTCTCCCAGACCAGCGGCACGAAATCGAGCCCCGCCGAGCGCGCGCTGGCACGCGTCGCGATGCCGCAATCGGCCTGGCCGGCGCGGACCAGCTCGGCAAGGTCCGGGCCGGTGAGAGCCGGCGTCTCGACCCGGCGCAAATCCCGCGTCGTGGCGCCGGCGCGCTTCAGCAGCACGTCGAGCAGCATCTGCGCCCCGGTGCCCTGTTGCCGCATCGCCATCCTGGCGCCGAGCGCGAGCACGTCGGCCAGGCCGTGCAGCTGCTTGGGATTTCCTGGCGGCAGCACGAGCCCCTGCTCGCGGCGCACGAACGCCACCAGCACCGCATCATGCAGGTCGGGCGCCGCGCGCAGCGCTTCGACACTGGCATCGCCGGCGACATCGTCGGAAGGGTCCCACCCGTGAAAATGCACCGCCGCCGCCATCACCTCGTTGCGCTGCAGGCGCTCGAGCCCGCGCATGCTACCCTCGCTGATCGATCCCAGGCCCGAGCCGGATTCGCGCAGGCTCCAATCCAGGAGCTCGTCCTGACTGCCGCCCACCACCGGCGGCGGCTCCGCGATCAGCATGCCGGCTGGACGCGCGAGGCCCGAGAGCACCCAGAGATCGAGTTCGTGTCGCGGGAAGAGCCACTTTCCGGTCACCTTGGTGCAGGGGATCGCGCCGGTGGTGACGAGTTCATAGAGCTTGCGCTCGCCGAGCCGAAGATAGTCGGCGGCCTCGCTGGTCGTCAGGAATTCCATCCTGCATTCCTATTGCAAATTCTTACTTCTTCTTGACGTTCGACGCAGGCTGGAAGTTCTGCAATTCAAGAGTTCGCGGGAACCATGCCTGATCATCTCGCTGCTTTGCAACACATCCTCGCATGCGATTTCTGCTTTGGTGAACGATTCCGAAGCGCGCAGCTTTGCCGAAATTTCCCGATTGGAGCGCGCGGAGCGCGCAAACGCGTCACGAGTGCGGCGCATTCGATCCGCATCATGATCGCGTCATAGCCAATGGGAACCTGATCATGGGCCGCCTGTCCGTTGCATTCGCGCTGTTCTGCGGCCTCACCGCGGGCATCGCGGCGTCATTCGCCGAGGACCGCAGCATCGTCCTCGCCACGACGACCGCGACCCAGGAATCCGGTCTGCTCGACTATCTGCTGCCGATCTTCCGCGACAAGACCGGCATCGAGGTGACCGTGATCGCGCGGCGCGCCGACGAGGTGCTCGACGGGCCGCGACGCGGCGAGGCCGACGTCGTGCTGATGCACGCGCGGCCGCAGGAGGAGAAATTCGTCGCCGACGGGTTTGGCGTGAAGCGTTTCGACGTGATGTACAACGACTACGTTCTGATCGCGCCGAAGAGTGATCCCGCGGCGGTGAAGGGCAAGGACATCGTGACCGCGCTGAAGGCGATCGAGGCCAAGGGCGCGCCGTTCGTGACCCGCGGCGATCGGTCGGGCACCCACGCCGCGGAGCTCGCGCTCTGGATCGTCGCCGGCATCGACATCGCGGCCGCCAAGGGCGCCTGGTATCGCGAGGCGGGGCAGGGCATGGCCTCGGCTCTCGAGGCCGCGCGGGCCGCGAATGCCTATGTGCTGTCGGATCGCGGCAGCTGGATCTCGTTCAGGGACCGCGGCGATCTCGACATCGTCGTCGAAGGCGATCGCCGGCTGCTCAATCAGTACGGCGTGACGCTGGTGAATCCTGCGAAGTTTCCCAACGTGAAGAAGGATCTCGCGCAGACCTTCATCGATTGGCTGACCTCGCCGGAGGGGCAGGGTGCGATCGCCGCCTACAAGATCGACGGCCAGCAGCTGTTCTTCCCGAATTCGGACAGGTCCGGCGGGTGAGGCCCACATCGCCGGCGGTTGCCAAAGCGGGCGATGCATGGTCCATCATGGCGCATGACCCAGCGCCTGCCGCCTTCGCTGACGCCGCTCGACACCGCGCTCGCCGCATTGCTGAGCGGGCTCGCGCCGCTTGCGCCGGTGGAGTTGCCGCTGCGCGAAGCGGCCGGGTGCATCGCGGCGGGCGCTCCGTTGCTTGCGGCCCACCCGCCGCACGACATTGCCGCCACTGACGGCTGGGCGCTCTGCGCCAATGATCTGGTCGGCGCATCCTCTTATTCGCCGCTGCCTTTGACGACAGCCCCGGCATGGATCGAGGCCGGCGACGCGATGCCGGCGGGATGCGACTGTGTGCTCGATGCCGACACGGTGGAGGTGTCCGGGCCGCTCGTGCAGGTGCTGGCAGAGGCCGTGCCGGGGCAGGGCGTCAGGCGCGCCGGCAGCGACATCGCGGCGCGCACGCCTGCGGGGGCCGATGGCTCTCCGGTCGGTGCGGCCGATCTGCTGCTCGCACGTGTTGCGGGCCTGGCGAAGCTCGGCGTGCGGCGGCCGCGGCTGCGCATCGTCAATGTGCCGGGTGCAACGGCAACGATGCACATGATCGCCGGTCTCGCGCGTTCAGCAGGACTGGACGTCGAACCGCGCGAAGCCGGCGCGCGCGATGAAGCATCGATTGCCGACGCGCTTGACGCCTCCTCGTGTGATCTCGTGCTGACCGTCGGCGGCAGCGGCGTCGGCCGCCGCGACGCCGCCGTGATGGCGCTGGCCCGGCGGGGCGAGGTGAAAGCACACGGCGTTGCGCTTCAACCTGGACGTACTGCCGCGGTCGGTCGGCTCGGACAGGTTCCCGCCGTGGCGTTGCCCGGCTCGCCGGATGCTGCGCTCGCGGCCTGGCTCGCGCTGGTGCAGCCGCTCGTCGATCGCCTGACGGCGCGCCGGACACGCCGACGCATCACTTTGCCGCTGGCGCGCAAGATCGCATCCAGCGGCGGCATCGCCGAGATCGTTCTGCTGGGCGGTGAGCGTGATGCCTGGATGCCGCTCGCAGTCGGGGAATGGCCGTTCCACACCATGGCCGGTGCGGACGCATGGCTGCTCGTTCCCGGCGACAGCGAGGGATTTGCGGCAGGAATGCCGGTCGATGCCTATCTGCTCCGGGAGTGATATGGGTTCGGCATGACGATGATCACCCCGCCGCAAGACCGCAGCGGTTTCGAACAGGCACAGTTCCTCAAGATCCTCTCGCGGGAGGAAGCCCTGGCACGCTTCGAGGCGGCGTTGTTCCCACGCTCGATTCCGGCCGAGCCGCGCGAGCTTGCCGATACGCTCGGCGCAGCCCTCGCGGAAGACGTCACGGCGCCGGTCGACGTTCCCCCTTCGACCGCTCCAATGTCGACGGCTTTGCCGTGCGCTCGGCGGATCTCGTTGCGGCGGGCGAAGGCAAGCCGGTGCGCCTTGTGTTGAACGGCGAAACGATCCAGTGCGGCACTGCGCCGAGGCTGCAAGTTGCGGCGGGAACCGCGACGGCGATCGCCACCGGCGGTCCGCTGCCGCGTGGCGCCGACGCCGTCGTCATGGTCGAGCACACCCAGCCGGCAGGGTCCGACACGATCGAGGTTCGTCGTGCCGTCTCGCCTGGGCAATTCGTGTCCTATGCCGGATCCGACATCGCGCGCGGCGAGGCGCTGCTGCGGGCCGGCACCATCATCGGCTCGCGCGAGATCGGCATGCTGGCGGCTTGCGGCATCGCCGAGGTGAAGGTCGCGCGCAAGCCGCGCTTGGCCGTGATCTCCACCGGCGATGAACTGGTTCAGCCCGGCCAGAGGCTCGCCCCCGCCGGGATTTACGACACCAACGGCGCCATCGTCGCGGCCGCGATCGACGAGAACGGCGGCGAGGCGATCTTCCTCGGCGCCATTCCGGACGACGAAGCCAAGCTCGAAGCGGCCATGCGCGGCGCGCTCGCGGATGCCGACATGCTGGTGCTGTCAGGCGGCACCTCGAAAGGCGCGGGCGACCTGTCCCATCGCATCATCGGCCGGCTCGGCGCGCCCGGCATCATCGCGCATGGTGTCGCGCTCAAGCCCGGCAAGCCGCTGTGCCTTGCGGTGTGCGACGGCAAGCCGGTGGTGATCCTGCCGGGCTTTCCGACCTCGGCAATGTTCACCTTTCACGACATGATCGTGCCGGTGCTGCGCAGGCTGGCCGGCCTGCCGCCACGCTCCGATGCGAAGGTGAACGCGACGGTGCCGGTACGCATCGCGTCCGAGCTCGGTCGCACCGAGTTCGTCATGGTCTCGCTGGTCGAGGGCAGGGATGGCCTGATCGCCTATCCCTCCGGCAAGGGGTCCGGCGCGATCACGTCCTTCGCGCAGGCCGATGGTTTCTTGCGCATCGACGCGCTCGCCGACCAGATGCCGGCCGGGACCGCAACCGAGGTGACGCTGTTCACGCCGCATGTGCGGGTGCCCGACCTCGTCATCGTCGGCAGCCATTGCACCGGCCTCGATCTCGTCACGGCTGGGCTCGCGCATGCCGGCCTGACCGCGCGCTCGATCGCCGTCGGCAGCCTCGGCGGACTTGCGGCCGCCAAGCGCGGCGAATGCGATGTCGCGCCGATCCATCTGTTCGACGACACGAGCGAGACCTACAACACGCCCTATCTTGTCGACGGGCTCGAACTGGTGCCGGGCTGGCGGCGGATGCAGGGCATTGTCTTCCGCAAGGGCGACCCGCGTTTCGAAGGCCTGGACGTGAAGCAAGCGGCTGCTGCTGCGCTCGCCGATCCCGCCTGCATCATGGTCAACCGCAATCAGGGCGCCGGCACGCGCATCCTGATCGATCGGCTGCTCGGCGGCGCGCGGCCGGAAGGTTATTGGAACCAGCCGCGGTCGCACAACGCGGTCGCGGCGGCCGTCGCCCAGCACCGCGCCGACTGGGGGGTGACCATTGCGCCGGTCGCCGCTGCGGCCGGCCTCGGTTTCATTCCACTTGCGGAAGAGCATTATGACTTTGCGTTGGTGACGGCGCGCAAGGGCCGTCCAGCGGTACAGGCGTTTCTCGATGCCCTCGGCTCGGACGAGGCGCGCGCGGCGCTGGAGCGGGCCGGCTTCCGGCCCGCGTAGACCCTCATGAACTTGCGTGACCGCCGTCGCGACCAAGAGGCATGAGCCAAGTCATGACCGCGTCCGCCCCCTCAATTTCCGCAAATTCGCTGCGATCGTCGCGGCGATCGGTACGCTGTTCTGGCTCTACACCTTCTATCACATCGCCAATGTCCCGCAGGGAGACCGCAGCGGCTTTCAATGGCTCGCGGTGTTTCCGCTCGGCATGGTCTTCGGGGCGTTCTTTCTGCCGGCCTGGCTGCTGGTTGCGATCGGCCGTCTGCCGCGATTCACCACGGCCCTCGGCCTTTGCGGCCTGATCGCCTTCGCGATCATCTGGGCGCAGCTTCTCAACGAGTTTCCGAAAACGTAACGCCGCCAAAGCGCGATGCGATGAGGATGAATCCATCGCGCTTCAGGTTGTTGTTCAAGCATGATCTTTTCGGAAGACCGCTGCGCACTTTTCCGGATCATGCTTTAGGCCGCGTCATCCAGCGCAGCCAGCCGCTCGGCTTCGGCGATGTCCTCGACCGTGTTGGCGTTGAAGAACGGATCGAGGGGCTCGGCGGGCCACGTCACCGTCGCCAGCGGATAGCGGGCGGTCCAGCGGTCGATCTTGCGGAGGTCTTCGACGACCAGCGCGTGGCGCAGCTCGTCGCGCAAGGCAACCCGCCACAGGCCGATGACGGGATGCGACTGCTCGCCTGACGCGGCGACGGCGAGCTGGGCGTTCGCGCGCTCGCGTGCCTCATGCAGGCGGGCAACCAGATCGCGCGGCAGGAACGGGCAGTCGCCGGCGGCGCTGAGCACCCATTCGACGCCCGTCCGGTTCGCCGCGGTCCAGTCCAGTGCCGCGAGAATGCCGGCGAGCGGGCCAGGAAAGCCGGGCACGTCGTCGGGGACGACCGGCAAGCCGAAGGCCGCGAAACGCGCGGGATCGCCGTTCGCATTGAGGATCAACCCGCTGCATTGAGGCTTCAGGCGCGCGATCACGCGGTCCAGAATGGTGCGGCCGCCGATCGTGCGCATCGGCTTGTCGCCGCCCCCCATGCGGCGGGCGAGGCCGCCGGCGAGCAGCACACCTTGCGTGGCCGGAAATTTAGTCGTCACCACCTTCACCCTTGCGCTTGTGCTTCGCCGATTCCTCCTCGACGTAAGCAAGGTTCTGGTCGTAGACGATGCGCTCCTCGCCCGCGAGGACGATGAAGCGCTTGCCGCGGGTGCGGCCGACCAGCGTCAAGCCCACCTGCCTTGCAAGATCGACGCCCCAGGCGGTGAAGCCGGAGCGCGACACCAGGATCGGAATGCCCATGCGGACCGTCTTGATCACCATCTCCGAGGTGAGGCGCCCCGTTGTGTAGAGGATCTTGTCGGAAGCGTCGACGCCGTGGCGATACATCCAGCCTGCAATCTTGTCGACGGCGTTGTGGCGGCCGACGTCCTCGGTGTAGCAGAGCGGTGTGCCCTCCTTGCACAGCACGCAGCCGTGGATCGCGCCGGCCTCGAGATAGAGCGAGGGCATGGTGTTGATGGTCTGCGTCATCTGGTACAGCCAGGACGTCCGCAGCTCCGCCTTCGGCAATGCGACGCTCTCGACGGCTTCGAGCAGGTCGCCGAAAGCGGTGCCCTGCGCGCAGCCCGAGGTCTGCGTGCGCTTCTTCAGCTTGGCCTCGAAATTGGTGTGATGTTCGGTGCGCACCACGACCACCTGGAGATCGTCGTCGTATTCGACCTCGGTGACCGCGTCGTTATACTTCAGCATGTTCTGGTTCAGCAGATAGCCGAGCGCGAGATATTCCGGATAGTCGCCGATCGTCATCATGGTGACGATCTCCTGGGCATTCAGGTAGAGCGTCAGCGGCCGCTCCATCGGCACCTTGATCTCGACCCTGGCGCCGGTCTGGTCGGTGCCGGTCACGCTCTGGGTCAGGCGCGGGTCGTCCGGATTGGGGACGATCAGGGGCACCGGAGCTTTGTCGATCTTCATCATGGCGGCGAGGTTAGCATGACATTCGGGTCAAGCCGATATATGCATGGCGGGGAATGAGCAAAATGCCTCTGTTCGTCATTGCGAGCCAACTGGTCCGCGCGAAGCGCGGCCCGATGACAGGCGCTGCGAAGCAATCCAGGATCTTTCCACGGAGCCAGTCCGGATTGCTTCGCTGCGCTCGCAATGACGGGGAGAAGCCGGAGGTTCCATCGGCCAGCGAGCCGTTGGCGGAGATCGAACGGTTATGAAAGTCATCGGCCTTGCAGGCTGGAGCGGGGCGGGCAAGACCACGCTGTTGGCGCGGCTGATCCCGCATTTCAACGCGCAAGGCCTGCGCGTCTCGGTGATCAAGCATGCGCACCATCGGTTCGACGTCGACGTGCCCGGCAAGGATTCCTGGCGGCATCGCGAGGCCGGCGCGGCCGAGGTGCTGGTTGCCTCGTCAAACCGCTGGGCTCTGATGCATGAATTGCGCGGCGCGGCAGAGCCGCGGCTGCCGGAATTACTGGGCAAGCTGTCCGCGGTCGATCTCGTCGTGGTCGAGGGTTTCAAGCGCGAGCCGCACCGCAAGATCGAGGTGCATCGCGCGGCCAACGGCAAGCCGCTGCTGTTTCCCGACGATCCCGGGATTGCCGGGATCGCGACCGACGCCGCCATTGACACTCACCTGCCGACTGTCCATCTCGACGACATCGAGGCTGCTGCCGCGTTGCTGCTGCGCACGGCGATGCCGGTCGAGGAAGTGGTGGCGGCAAGCGCCGCGATACGCTGACGAGGCACCATGGCGCAACTGTCGGACGATTGCTTTGCCTTTGGCGGCCCGATGATGTCGGTCGACGACGCCGTCGGCCTGATCACGACGCGCGTCAACGCGATCGCCGATCTGGAGACGGTGGCGCTCACCGACGCAGACGGGCGCGTGCTGGCGCGCGACGTCGCAGCGCCGCTGCCGTTGCCGCCCTTCACCAACTCGGCCGTCGACGGCTATGCCGTGCGCAGCGCCGATCTTCCTGTTGGCGCCGAGCAGGCGTTCCCGCTGGATGGCCGCATCCAGGCCGGCGGGCTCGCCCAGGCACCGATCAAGCCCGGCCACACCGCGCGCATCTTCACGGGCGCGCCGATGCCGCCCGATGCCGAGACCGTCTTCATGCAGGAGGATGTCCGCGTCGATGCGGCCGGCAGGATCGTGCTGCCGCCGGGGCTGAAGCGTGGGGCCAATGTCCGGCCCGCGGGTGAGGACATCCCGCAGGGACATGTCGCGCTGCGCGCGGGTCAGCGCTTGCGGCCGCAGCACGTCGCGCTGGCGGCGGCGTTCGGTCTGACCAGCCTCGACGTGGTCAGGCGCATTCGCGTCGCGGTGTTCTCGACCGGTGACGAACTGGCCTCGCCCGGCGAGCCGCGCGCGCCCTCGCAGCTGTTCGATTCCAACCGCTTCATGCTGATGGCGATGCTGCGCCGGCTCGGTTGCGAGATCAGCGATCTCGGCATTCTGCGCGACGAGCGCACCTCGCTTGCGAACGGCCTGAAGCAGGTGGCGGGTCGCCACGACCTGATCCTCACCACCGGCGGCGTCTCGACCGGCGAGGAGGACCATGTCAAGGCGGCGGTCGAGAGCATCGGCTCGCTGGTGCTGTGGCGGATGGCGATCAAGCCCGGCCGGCCCGTGGCGATGGGCATCATCGACGGCACGCCGCTGATCGGATTGCCCGGCAATCCCGTCGCGAGCTTCGTGACCTTCGTCCATGTAGTGCGGCCGACGGTGCTGGCGCTAGCGGGCGGATCGCCGGAGCCGTTGACGCCGATCCCGCTGCGCGCCGCGTTTACCTACAAGAAGAAGGCGGGCCGGCGCGAATATGTGCGCGTTTCCCTGCGACGCGCGCAGGACGGCCGGCTCGAGGCCATCAAGTTTCCGCGCGAGGGAGCGGGACTTCTGTCCTCGCTGGTCGAGACCGAGGGCCTCGTCGAGCTCGGTGAGAGCATCACGGGCGTGGAGCCGGGGCAGGATGTCGGCTTTCTGTCCTACGCCGATCTGCTGTAGCGGCCCTGCGTTGACGCCATCGCTTCGTCCCGCCATGTTGCGCCCATGACCAGAACGATGCTCGATCTCACCGGACTGAAATGTCCGCTACCCGCCCTGAAGACGCGCAAGGCGCTCAAGCCATTGCAGCCCGGCGATCAGCTCGAGGTTCATTGCACCGATCCCTTGTCGGTGATTGACATTCCGAATCTGATCCGCGAGACCGGCGACAAGGTCGAGATCACCGAGCGCAACGAGGCCCGCATCGTGTTCCTGGTCGAAAAGGGCGACGGCCCGTAGAAAGGTGCATATTCACGGCGGCGGCGTTTGACTATGCTGCGCCGTCGGGGAGACAGCCGGGTTTCGCTGCAATGCGAAAGGCGTGGGCGGTTGCGTGGATGGTCTCAAACCTAAGACATCGGGCATGACTTTCTCAACATCGAGGGCTAGCGCAGCCGCACCTGCCGCGGCGGGCCGCGAGCCTGCCGTCAAGCCCGGCAAGACGACGGCAGGGCCGGAGTTCGGCGCGCTGGCGCAGGCCTCCATCCTGATCGTCGACGACGAGCCGGGCATGCGCAATTTCCTGGTGCGCACGCTTGGACCGCGATGCAAGCTGGTGGACGAGGCGGCCGATACCGATCAGGCCTCGCGCAAGCTCGATTCCAACCGCTACGACGTCGTCATTCTCGACAACATCATGCCGGGCAAGAACGGCGTCGATTGGCTTGCCGAGCAGCGCGCCGTCGGCTTTTTCGCCGACGCCATCCTGATTACCGCCTTTGCCGACCTCGACACCGCGATCCAGGCCCTGCGCGCGGGTGCGGCCGATTTCGTGCTCAAGCCGTTCCGCTCCAACCAGATCCTCAACGCGGTGGCGCGATGCCTCGACCGTGTCCGCCTCCAGCGCGAGAACTACGTCCTGCGCTATGCCTTGCGTGCCTCGTCCGACCGCACCTTTCTGCGCGACAACCTGATCGGGCAGTCGGCACCGACGCTGCGCGTGCGCGAGACCATCGCACGGGTCGCGCCCCTGCCGACCTCGGTTCTCCTCACCGGCGAATCCGGCACCGGCAAGGAGGTAGCGGCGCGCTCGATCCACTCGCTGTCCGACCGCGCCGACAAGCCGTTCGTGCCGGTGAATTGCGCAGCGATCCCGCCCGACATGATCGAGGCCGAGCTGTTCGGGCACATCAAGGGCGCGTTCACCGGCGCCGATTCGGGGCGTGAGGGCCTGTTCCTGCATGCCCATGGCGGCACGCTGTTCCTCGACGAGATCGGGGAGCTGCCGCTGCCGATGCAGAGCAAGCTACTCCGCGTGCTCGAAGACCGCCGCGTCCGCCCGGTCGGCTCCGAGCGTGAAGTTCCGGTCGATCTGCGCTTCATCTTCGCAACCAATGCCGAGCTTCAGAAGGAGGTCGAGAGGGGCCGTTTCCGGGCCGATCTGTTCTACCGGCTCAACGTGGTGCAGATCCGCCTGCCGCTCCTGAAGGATCGCGGTGACGACGTGCTGGAGCTTGCCGGCATCTTCATGAGCAAGCTGTCGGTCCAGCTCGGCATGCCGCCGGTGCCGATCGACGCCTCGGTGCGGGCGGCGCTCGCAAGCTATGACTGGCCGGGCAATGTCCGCGAGCTGCGCAATCTGATCGAGCGCACGCTGATCCTCGGGGCCTTTCCCGACGATTTCGCCGGTCCGCGCAACGACGGTCAGTCGGCGCCCGCCGACAGCCTCGCCGAGCTCGAGCGCCGTCACATTCTCGGCGTGCTGAAGGAGGTGGGCGGCAATCGCGAGGAGGCGGCCCGGCGCCTCGGCATCTCGCGCAAGACCATCGACCGCAAATGCGCGTTGTGGGATGTCTGATGCTGCCGGCCGCAGCGGCGAGCTGGTGCGGGGACGCTCCGTCCGCTTCCGGCTGCTTGCGATCGCGTTGCTGCCGATGCTGGTCATCCTGCCGCTGCTGCTCGGCGTCGCGATCTATCGCTGGAACGCGAAATTCGACGCGACCCTGATTTCCAAGGTGAACGGCGACCTCACCATCGCCCATCAATATCTCGCCCGCATCCTGGAGAAGACCGGCGTCCAGGTCCGCGCGCTCGGCCTGTCGGCCCGCTTCCACGAGGTGCTGGCGCCGGATGCGCGCGGCTCCTTGCGGGATCTGCTCGACGAGGCCCGCAAGGAGATCGGTCTCGACTTCCTGTATCTGACCAACGATCGCGGCGAGGTCCTGGCCTCGTCGCCGCCTTTGCAGCATCAACCGCGACGCGACTGGCCGATCATCACATCGGCGCTGTCGGGGCAGGCCGCTGCGACCGGCGTCGACATTTTCGGCAATGACGAGCTCGCCGCGATTTCCCCGGCCCTCGCCGAGCGCGCGCGGTTGGACCTCGTGCCGACACCGAACGCGGTGCCGACCGACCGCAGCACGGAGACGCGCGGCATGGTGGTGCATGCGGCGAGCCGGGCGATGCTGCCCGACGGGAGCGCCGCGGCGCTGGTCGGCGGCACATTGCTCAACCAGAATCTCGAATTCATCGACACGATCAACGACCTCGTCTATCGCGCCGCGAGCCTGCCGGAGGGCAGCCAGGGCACCGCGACGCTGTTCCTGGACGACGTGCGGATCTCGACCAACGTCCGTCTGTTCGAGGGGCGGCGCGCGCTCGGCACGCGCGTGTCGGCGGCGGTGCGCTCGGCCGTGCTGGGCGAGGGGCGCACCTGGCTCGACAGCGCCTTCGTCGTCAATGACTGGTACATCTCCGCCTACGAGCCGCTGGTCGACAGCTATGGCAAGCGAGTCGGCATGCTCTATGTCGGCTTTCTGGAGAAGCCGTTCAGCGAAGCCAAATACCAGACATTGCTGATCATCATCGCGGCCTTCATCGCCATTACCGCCGCGACCGTACCGATCTTCCTGCGCTGGGCGACCTCCATCTTCATGCCGCTGGAGCGCGTCACGGCGACGATCGCCGAGGTGGAGCGCGGCAACCTGTCCGCCCGCACCAAGATGCCGGTGTCCGGTGACGAGATCGGCCGCGTCGCGGTTCATCTCGACGGCCTGCTCGACCAGATCCAGGAACGCGACCGGCAGCTGCGCGAATGGAACGAGGAGCTGAACGTCCGCGTGCTGGAGCGCACCCGGGACCTCGAGCACGCCAATCTCAAGCTCGAGGCCACCACCAAGCAGCTCGTCATGTCCGAGAAGCTGGCGGCGATCGGCGAGATCACCGCCGGCGTTGCCCACGAGATCAACAATCCGATCGCGGTGATGCAGGGCAACCTCGACGTCATCCGCAGCGTGTTCGGGGCCGAGGCCGACAAGGCCAAGGTCGAGTTTCGCCTGCTCGACGAGCAGATTCACCGCATCAGCCAGATCGTGACCAAGCTTCTGCAGTTTGCAAGGCCGGAGGAATATGCCGGCTATGTCGAGCGCCATGCGCCGGCCAGCGTCATCTCCGACTGCCTGCCGCTGGTGCAGCATCTTCTGAACAAGACCGAGATCGCCGTGGTCAGGGAGGATCGCGCCAATCGGCTCGTGCTGATGAACCGGAACGAGCTGCAGCAGGTGCTGGTCAATCTGATCGTCAACGCGATCCACGCCATGCCTGATGGCGGGACCCTGACGCTCCGCTCCTTCGATGCCGAGCGCGACGGCCATCGAGGCGTCGCCATCGAGGTCGCCGATACCGGCATCGGCATGAGCGAAGAGGTGATCGAGAAGATATTCGATCCCTTCTACACCACGAAACGGCGGCAGGGCACCGGGCTCGGCCTCTCCATCAGCCAGACGCTGATCAAGCGCCAGGGCGGGCAGATCACGGCCGAAAGTCACCTCGGTTCCGGAAGCACATTCACGATGTGGCTGCCGGAAGCGAGCTGATCGGACATTTTGTCCTGGGACATCGGACATTCTGTCTGCCGCGGCACATTGCGCTGCGGGAAGTCGTTGAATCATCACGATGTGATTTCTGGCACGCGCGTTGCTCATCTCAAGACAGGGTGTTGAGGGGGGACGAGGGCGCGATCGCCGTCGCTGCAACACTGCTTGCGAAGCGAAGAGACATCGCCCGCGACCAGTTGCTTGCTCGGCGCACATGAGGCGATGCGCGCCAGACGATTCCACTTCGGCATGAAATCCGATCGGTCATGCGGGCCCGCCAAGCCCGGCACATGACCGGTCTCATACCGATGTGCCCGCAAAGGCCGCGCTTGGGAGGAAATGCTTATGACGACTGCCGATACCGTCTATGCACCGGTTGGTGCTCCCGGCTTGCTCGATCGTGAACGCACGATCGCGAAGGCCGGTTTCAATCGCTGGCTGGTGCCGCCGGCCGCATTGTGCATCCATCTCTGCATCGGCATGGCCTACGGCTTCTCGGTGTTCTGGCTGCCGCTGTCGCGCGCGATCGGCATCTCGCAGAGCAAGGCCTGCGCCGACATCTCGCTGTGGCAGGAGCTGTTCACCACCACCTGCGACTGGAAGGTCGCGAGCCTCGGCTGGATGTACACGCTGTTCTTCGTGCTGCTCGGCGTCTCCGCCGCGATCTGGGGCGGCTGGCTCGAGCGTGCCGGCCCGCGCAAGGCCGGCTTCGTTGCGGCGCTGTGCTGGGGCGGCGGCCTGTTGGTCGGCGCTTTCGGAATCTATGTCCATCAGCTCTGGATCATGTGGCTCGGGGCCGGCGTCATCGGCGGCATCGGGCTTGGTCTCGGCTACATCTCGCCGGTGTCGACGCTGATCAAATGGTTCCCCGATCGCCGCGGCATGGCGACGGGCATGGCCATCATGGGCTTCGGCGGTGGTGCGATGATCGGCGCGCCGCTCGCCAATCTCCTGATCAATTACTTCAAGAGCGCGAGCGACGTCGGCGTCTGGCAGACCTTCGTCGTGATGGGGGTGATCTATTTCGTCTTCATGACGATCGGCGCCTTTTCGTATCGGGTGACGCCGCCCGGCTGGCAGCCGGACGGTTGGACGCCGCCGAGCGAGAAGAAGTCGATGATCACCGAGCACCATGTGCATCTCAACAACGCGCACAAGACGCCGCAATTCTGGTTGATCTGGTGGGTGCTCTGCCTGAACGTCTCGGCCGGCATCGGCGTGATCGGCATGGCCTCGCCCATGCTCCAGGAAATCTTCGCCGGCAAGCTGATCGGGCATCCGGAGCTGAGCTTCAGCCAGCTTTCGGGTGAACAGAAGGCTGCGATCGCAGCGATCGCCGCCGGCTTTGCCGGTCTGCTGTCACTGTTCAATATCGGCGGCCGCTTCTTCTGGGCCTCGATGTCCGACCTCATGGGCCGCAAGAACACCTACTACACGTTCTTCATCCTCGGCATCGTGCTCTACGCGCTGGCGCCGACCTTCGCGGCGATGGGCTCGAAATTGCTGTTCGTGCTCGGCTTCGGCATCATCCTGTCGATGTACGGCGGCGGCTTCGCCACGGTGCCGGCCTATCTGGCCGACATGTTCGGAACCCAGTTCGTCGGTGCCATCCATGGCCGGCTGCTGACGGCCTGGTCCACGGCCGGAATCATCGGCCCCGTGGTGGTCAACTACATCCGCGAGTTCCAGCTCGCTGCCGGCGTGCCACGCGATCAGCTCTACAACACGACCATGTACATTCTCTGCGCCATGCTGATCGCCGGTCTGATCTGCAACTACATGATCAAGCCGGTCGATCCGAAGTGGAACATGAGCCAGGAGGAGGTCGCCAGATTGCAGGCGGCGAGTGCCAAGAGCGCGGCGTCGATCCAGCACGGCTCGTTCGGCATCGGCAAGGGCGGTCTGGACGCCCGTGCCGCAATGTTCTGGGCCTTTGTCGGCGTGCCGCTGGCCTGGGGCGTCTGGAAGACGCTGGAGAGCGCGGTGAAGATCTTCTGATCGCACATCATCGCGAGCGGGAGCGCGGCCTGCGCGCTCCCGCAGTTCATTTCATGTGAAGGGGGCACCTCGAGCCTCGGAGCCAGAAGCCCGATACGACTTCGCTATCGCAGCATGGGAAGCCTTTATTGATCTCCGGACCAATTCAGGCTTCGTTCAATCGATTGGCGCGTTGGATGAACGCAAGGCCTTGTCCGGGCAGCAGCGATCCAGGCTGGCTCTTGGACTTCTGTTAACTGCCTCGGCGAGCATGATAATTTTCTTGGCATCTGGCATGCCAAGAGCTAGAACTGAACCTGTTCTGAAGACGAGATCGAGACGAATCGATGAGCCACGACGTGCATGAGGTCCGCCCGTTCGAGCATCCCGGTGAGGGACGCCGGCGCGCCAAGGCCACGCCCAAGGGGCGCCAGGTCGATCCGACCGCCGCGCACGAGATCGAGCAGCTGCTTGGCGACCGGCCGCGGCGGCGCGATCTCCTGATCGAATATCTGCACCTGATTCAGGACAAATATCACCAGATCTCGGCTGCGCATCTGGCTGCGCTTGCCGACGAGATGAAGCTCGCCTTCGCCGAAGTGTTCGAGACGGCGACGTTCTATGCCCATTTCGACGTGGTGAAGGAGGGCGAGCCTGACATTGCGCCGCTGACGATCCGCGTTTGCGACTCCCTGACCTGCGCGATGCTCGGCGGCGAGAAGCTGCTCGAGGATTTGCAGAGCGCGTCAGGTCCCGGCATCCGCGTCGTGCGCGCGCCCTGCGTCGGGCGCTGCGATACCGCGCCCGCTGCGGAAGTCGGTCACAACTTCGTCGATCATGCGACGGTAACGAGCGTGATGGCCGCCGCGAAAGGCGGCGACACCCACGCCCATCTGCCCGACTATGTCGGTTACGACGCCTATGTCGCCGGCGGCGGCTACAAGCTGCTGGGCCGGCTGCGCTCGGGGGAACTGTCGACGGACGATCTGTTGAAGTCGCTCGACGACGCCTCGCTGCGCGGGCTCGGCGGCGCCGGCTTCCCGACGGGACGCAAATGGCGCGCCGTGCTGGGCGAACCCGGTCCGCGGCTGATGGCGATCAACGGCGACGAGGGCGAGCCCGGCACGTTCAAGGACCGCTATTACCTCGAAACCGATCCGCATCGCTTCATCGAAGGCATGCTGATCGGCGCGCATGTGGTGCAGGCCTCCGACGTCTACATCTATCTGCGCGACGAATATCCAGCCTCGCGCGAGATCCTGGAACGCGAGATCGCAAAGCTGCCGCCGGGCGGCCCGACGCTGCACATGCGCCGCGGCGCCGGCGCCTATATCTGCGGCGAGGAATCCTCGCTGCTCGAGAGCATCGAAGGCAAGCGCGGCCTGCCCCGGCACAAGCCGCCTTACCCGTTCCAGGTCGGCCTGTTCGGCCTGCCGACGCTGATCAACAACATCGAGACGCTGTGGTGGGTGCGCGACATCGTCGAGAAGGGCGCCGACTGGTGGAAGGGCCATGGCCGCCACGAGCGGCACGGCCTGCGCAGCTTCTCGGTCTCGGGGCGGGTCAAGAAGCCCGGCATGAAGCTCGCGCCCGCCGGCATCACCGTGCGCGAGCTGATCGCCGAATATTGCGGCGGCATGGCCGACGGCCATCAATTTTATGCCTATCTGCCGGGCGGTGCGTCCGGCGGCATTCTGCCGGCGTCGATGGACGACATCCCGCTCGATTTCGGCACGCTGGAGAAATACGGCTGCTTCATCGGCTCGGCCGCGATCGTGATCCTGTCGCAAAGGGACAGCGTGCGCGCGGCGGCGCTGAACCTGATGAAGTTCTTCGAGGACGAGAGCTGCGGCCAGTGCACGCCGTGCCGCGTCGGAACCCAGAAGGCGGCGCTGCTGATGCAGAAGCCGGTCTGGAACCGCGCGTTGCTGGAAGAATTGAGCCAGGCGATGCGCGACGCCTCGATCTGCGGGCTCGGACAGGCGGCATCGAATCCGCTGTCCTCAGTGATCAAATATTTCCCTGACGAGTTCAAGGAAGCGGCCGAATGACCAAGATTACGTTCGAGCTCGACGGCAAGCAGGTCGAGGCCAAACCCGGCGAGACCATCTGGCAGGTGGCCAAGCGCCAAGGCCGCGACATTCCCCATCTGTGCTATTCGCCGGCGCCCGACTATCGTCCCGACGGCAATTGCCGCGCCTGCATGGTCGAGATCGAGGGCGAGCGCGTGCTGGCGGCGTCCTGCAAGCGCACGCCGTCGGTCGGCATGAAGGTGAAGACCGAGAGCGCGCGGGCGGTGTCCGCGCAGAAGATGGTGATGGAGCTGCTCGTCGCCGACCAGCCGGCGCGCGAGACCAGCCACGATCCGGAGTCGAAGTTCTGGCACTGGGCCGAGACCACGGGCGTGACCGAGAGCCGCTTCCCCGCTGCCGAGCGCTGGGCGACCGACGCCAGCCATCCGGCGATGCGCGTCAACCTCGATGCCTGCATCCAGTGCGGCCTGTGTGCGCGCGTGCCGCGAGGTCCAGGTCAACGACGTCATCGGCATGGCCTATCGTAATCACGATTCCAAGATCGTGTTCGACTTCGACGATCCCATGGGCGAGTCCACCTGCGTCGCCTGCGGCGAATGCGTGCAGGCCTGCCCGACCGGCGCCTTGATGCCGGCCGTGATGCTAGATGAGAAGCAGACCCGCGTCACCTATGCCGACAAGAAGGTGGACTCGCTCTGTCCGTTCTGCGGCGTCGGCTGCCAGGTCACCTACGAGGTCAAGGACGAGAAGGTGATCTATGCGGAAGGCCGCGACGGCCCTGCCAATCACAACCGTCTCTGCGTCAAGGGCCGCTTCGGCTTCGACTACATCCACCATCCGCATCGCCTGACCAAGCCGCTGGTGCGGCTGCCCAATGCGAAGAAGGATGCCAACGACCAGGTTGATCCGGCCAATCCCTTCACCCATTTCCGCGAGGCGAGCTGGGAGGAAGCGCTCGACATCGCCGCCAAGGGCCTCGTCAAGATCCGCGACGAGAAGGGCGTGAAGGCGCTGGCTGGCTTCGGTTCGGCCAAGGGCTCGAACGAAGAGGCCTATCTGTTCCAGAAGCTGGTGCGCACCGGCTTCGGCTCGAACAATGTCGACCACTGCACCCGTTTGTGCCACGCCTCCTCGGTGGCGGCGCTGTTCGAAGGCCTGAGCTCGGGCGCGGTGTCGGCGCCGTTTGCGGCGGCGATGGATGCCGAGGTCATCATCGTGATCGGCGCCAACCCGACCGTGAACCATCCGGTCGCCGCGACCTTCATCAAGAACGCGGTCAAGCAGAACGGCGCCAAGCTGTTCGTGATGGATCCGCGCCGGCAGACGCTGTCGCGCCACGCGACCAAGCATCTGCAGTTCAAGCCCGGCTCCGACGTCGCCATGCTGAACGCGATGATCAACACGATCATCACCGAAGGCCTCACCGACGACCAGTACATCGCCGGCTACACCGAGGGCTTCGAGGACCTCAAGGAGAAGATCAAGGAGTTCACGCCGGAGAAGATGGAAGCGATCTGCGGCATCCCGGCGCAGACGCTGCGCGAGGTGGCGCGGACCTATGCGCGGGCGAAGTCGTCGATCATCTTCTGGGGCATGGGCATCAGTCAGCATGTGCACGGCACCGACAATGCACGCTGCCTGATCGCGCTGGCGCTGATCACCGGCCAGGTCGGCCGTCCCGGCACCGGCCTGCATCCGCTGCGCGGCCAGAACAACGTGCAGGGCGCCTCCGACGCCGGCCTGATCCCGATGTTCCTGCCGGATTATCAGCCGGTGGGTCGCGACGATCTGCGCAGCAGTTTCGAGAAGCTCTGGCAACAGGATCTCGATCCCGTGCGCGGCCTGACCGTGGTCGAGATCATGAACGCGATCCATGCCGGCGAGATCAAGGGCATGTATATCGAGGGCGAGAACCCCGCGATGTCGGATCCTGATCTGCAGCATGCGCGCCACGCGCTCGCTATGCTCGATCATCTCGTGGTGCAGGACCTCTTCGTCACCGAGACCGCGTTCCACGCCGACGTGATCCTGCCGGCCTCGGCCTTTGCGGAGAAGGACGGCTCCTTCACCAACACCGATCGCCGCGTGCAGCTCGCCCGTCAGGTGATCAAGCCGCCGGGCGATGCGCGGCAGGATCTCTGGATCATCCAGGAGATCGGCAAGCGCATGGGCCTGCCGTGGAATTATTCCGGTCCCGGCGAGGTCTTCACCGAGATGGCGGAGCTGATGCCGTCGCTGAAGAACATCACCTGGGAGCGGCTGGTGCGCGAAGGCGCGGTGACCTATCCGGTCGATGCGCCCGACAAGCCCGGCAACGAGATCATCTTCACCACGGGCTTCCCGACTGCGAGCGGCCGCGGCAAGATCGTGCCGGCCAAGGTGATCCCGCCGGACGAGATTCCCGACGCCGAATATCCCATGGTGCTCTCGACCGGCCGCGTGCTGGAGCACTGGCACACCGGCTCGATGACCCGCCGCGCCCAGGTGCTCGACCAGATCGAGCCGGAGGCGGTCGCCTTCATGTCACCGAAGGACATGCGCAGGAAGCAGCTTGCGCCCGGCGATTTCATTCGGCTGGAGACCCGCCGCGGCGCCGTCGAGGTCAAGGTGCGCTCCGATCGCGACGTGCCGGAGAACATGGTGTTCATGCCGTTCTGCTACGCGGAAGCGGCGGCGAACCTGCTCACCAACCCCGCGCTCGATCCGTTCGGCAAGATCCCGGAGTTCAAGTTCTGTGCGGCCAGGGCCGAGCGCGTGGAGCTGCGGGACGCGGCGGAGTAGGACGTTCTTGTCGGGTTTGGCAGCCTAGCGCCGCCAAATCCGACTGTCGTCCCCGCGCATGCGGGGACGACAGCTTGTGGCGGGCAATTATACCCCATCCCCCCCGTCGCTTCGCTCCTCGCAATGACGGTGGTAGATATGGCCCATGTCCAAGGTCACCCCCGCCACACGCGCACTCGCAGCCGCCGGTGTTGCCTTCACCGTCCACGCCTACGACTACGATCCTGACGCCGAGAGCATCGGGCTGCAGGCGGCCGCCGCGCTCGGCGAGGATCCCGCGCGCGTGCTCAAGACGCTGATGGCGCAGGTCGACGGCAAGCCGGTCTGCGTGGTCGTGCCGTCGGACCGGGAAGTCTCGATGAAGAAGCTCGCCGCTGCGGCAAGCGGGAAGTCGGCGCAGATGATGAAGCCGCCCGAGGCGGAGCGCGTCACCGGCTACAAGGTCGGTGGCATCAGCCCGTTCGGACAGCGCAAGGCGGTGCGTACGGTGGTCGAGCAGAGTGCGCTCGCGCAGGAGCTGGTCTATCTCAATGGCGGCCAGCGCGGCTTGCAGGTGCGATTGAAGCCAGCCGATGTGCGGGATGTCCTCAAGGCGGTCGTTGCGGATGTACTGGCGTGAGCAGGATGGAGCGGGGTCATGAGGCGGCTGCTTCTGCCGTGGCTCGCGGTGCTGCTTGGCATCGGTCTTCCGGCTGAGGCGCATCAGGTCAACCTTGTCACGGCGCGCGTGGCGCTGGACGCCGATCGCACAGTCAGCGTCGAACTCGGATTGAAGGGCAGCGATGTCGATCGCCTGATCGGCATGCGGACCTATGACCCCAGACAAGACGCGGTCGATCCCGCCGCGGTCGAAGCAGCCAAGTCCGCCATCCTCGCCTATATAAGCACGCACCTGGCTGTCACGGGCGGTGCCAAGCCCTGTGTGGCCCGAGATGCGGCGATCCTGGCCGACGGCGACGGCATTCTCTATCGCAACGGATTTGTCTGCGCTGACGCCGCCGGCGACATCGTCTATCGCTCGACGGTGCTGACCGAGAAGGATCCGGCCGCGCGTCAAATCGTCCTGATTGCGCAGGGCCGGTCGGAGGCACAGGCCTTGCTCGACGCCGGCCATACGACAATCACGCTTTCAACAGCGCCGCCGTCGCTATCGTCGACCCTGCAGC
Source organism: Bradyrhizobium dasycarpum (assembly GCF_042019905.1). NCBI lineage: Bacteria > Pseudomonadati > Pseudomonadota > Alphaproteobacteria > Hyphomicrobiales > Nitrobacteraceae > Bradyrhizobium > Bradyrhizobium dasycarpum. The sequence continues at coordinate 3,406,280 of NZ_CP169574.1, read as the reverse complement.
GTTATCTGTTCACGGGCATCGAACACATCTTCCTCGGCTACGATCACGTCGCATTTCTGGTCGCCGTGGTGCTGTGGGCGAGACGGCTCGTTCCCGTCGTCAAGATCGTGACGGCCTTCACCATCGCCCATTCGATCACCTTGTCACTGGCCGCGCTGGATGTCCTCGTCATCCCGAGCCGCGTCGTGGAGCCCGCAATCGCGGCTTCAATCGTCTTCGTCGCCGTGGAGAACTTCTTCTCGCGCGACGTCGACAGGCGCTGGCGCGTGGCTTTCCTGTTCGGCTTGATACACGGCTTCGGCTTCGCCGGCGTGCTTCGCGAGGTCGGGCTGCCATCGAACGCAGTCCTGCCCGCGCTGGCAGCTTTCAACATCGGCGTCGAGATCGGACAGGTCGCGATCGTCGCGATCGCATTGCCGATCCTCCGTCTGGCCGATCGACCCGGTGTTGAAGATCGGTTCGAAGCGGTGAGGGCGCCGGCGCTGGTTTACGCGCTGTCCGCGGTGATCTGCCTGCTTGGCAGCTATTGGCTGCTCGCGCGCGTTTTCGAGGCCTGATCCCGAGCCGCCAACTCCTGGGACAATGCACTCCTATTCAAGCCACTCGCGACGGCATGCGGCTTCCTGAGCACCCCACCACTTGAGTTCGGGCGGAAGCTCTGTATAGATCTGAGTAGAATAGAATGACGTTCTGCACAATAGAACGAGGGAGGTGAGGCGATGCAATCCAATCTGTTTCCCGACACCGATCCACCGGTGCCGTTCGCGCCCGATGCCGTCACCGCCGCCTTCGAGATGATCCCGGACTTGCTGGCGCGCGATGCCGCTCTGACCTTCCGTGGACGCTGGCTCGACGTCGACTGCCTGCTCGGCCCGACCACCCAGCCCTTTCACGTTGCCATCCGCGCCGGGCAGATCGTGGACATGACGCCGGCACCCGTCCTGATGCGCTCCTGGCGGTTCGCCTACCGTGCGACGCCGGCTGCGCTTGCCGCCCATTGGCAGCAGATGCCACCAGCCGGCTGGCATGATCTGCTCGCGCTGACCAAGCGGGGACAGGCGACCCTTGAAGGGGATCTGCATCCCTTCATGACTCATCTTCAGTACTTCAAGGATCTCCTGGCGCTGCCCCGACAGAACGGTTTTGGAGGCGCGTCATGAACGGCTTCATCGAGCCGATCGTCGGGCGCTACGTGCACGTTGAAATCAACGGAGAGACCAACCGCATCTATTTCGAGGAGAACGGCAGCGGCATTCCCTTGGTCTGCCTCCACACCGCCGGTTCTGACGCGCGGCAATGGCGGCATTTGCTGACCGATCCCGAGCTCACCAGACATTTCCGCATCGTCGCCTTCGACATGCCTTGGCACGGCAAGTCCAATCCGCCCGACAGCCAGTATGGCACCGAGTACCGACTGACCACCGCAAGCTACACCGCGACCATCCGCGCGTTCTGCAACGCGCTGAAGTTGGAGCGCCCGGTGGTGATGGGCTGCTCGATCGGCGGCCGCATCGTGCTCAATCTCGCCATCGAGCACGCGCGCGAGTTTCGCGCCCTGATCGGGCTCGAGGCTGCGGACTTCCAGCAGCCCTGGTACGACACGGCTTGGCTGAACCGGCCCGATGTTCATGGTGGGGAGGTCTGCGCCGCGCTGGTGTCCGGGCTGATCGCGCCCAACGGCCCGGAAGCCTCGCGCAACGAAACGCTGTGGGGCTACAAGCAGGGCGGCCCCGGCATCTTCAAGGGCGATCTTTATTTCTATCGCGTTGACGGCGATCTGCGCGGCCGCACCGCTGACATCGACGTCAACCAGTGCCCGCTTTATCTCCTCACCGGCGAATACGACTTCTCCTGCACGCCGGAAGACACGCTGCGCACCGCCGCCGGCATTCCCGGCGCGAAGGCGACCGTGATGGAGCGGCTCGGCCATTTTCCGATGAGTGAAAATCCGGAACAGTTCCGGCGCTACATCGCGCCGGTGCTGCAAGACATCCTCAACAAGCAAAATTCGTAAACGGGAGGCTTATCTTATGAAGTTGCGTTGGATCATGGCGGCAATTCTGGCCGCACAAGCGAGCACCGCATTTGCAGCCGACAATGTGATCAGGATCGGCGTGCTCAACGACCAGTCCGGCGTATTCGCCGACAATGGCGGGCGGGGTTCGGTTGCCGCCGCAAAGCTCGCCGCAGAGGATTTCGGCAACGAGCTGCTCGGCAAGAAGATCGAGATCGTTTCGGCCGATCATCAGAACAAGCCGGATATCGCATCGGCCACCGCGCGCAAATGGTTCGACAATGAAGGTGTCGACATGATCGCGGACGGCGCGGCCTCCTCGGCCGGCTTTGCCATCCTCGAAGTTGCCAAGCAGAAGAACAAGATTTTCGTCATCTCGGGCCCCGGCTCCTCCGATTTCACGGGAAAAGCGTGCTCGCCGGTCAGCTTCCATTTCAACTACGACACCTATGCGCTGTCCAAGCTCACCAGCGATGCGATCACACGGGCCGGCGGCAAGACGTGGTATTTCGTGACGGCCGACTACGCCTTCGGTCACGCGCTGCAGCGCGACGCGACCAAGTTCATCGAGGCGGCGGGCGGCAAAGTGATCGGCTCGGCCGCGCACCCGCTCGGAACCGCCGACTTCGCGTCCTTTCTGCTGCAGGCGCAGGGATCCAAGGCCGACGTGGTGGGCCTGGCGACGTCGGGTGCCGACGTGCAGACCGCGATCAAGCAGGCGGGTGAATTCGGCATCGTCGAGGGTGGCCAGAAGCTCGCTGGCCTGCTCGTTTTCATCACGGACGTGAACTCGCTCGGCCTCAAGGTCACCCAGGGTTTGCAGGTGACGACCTCGTTCTATTGGGACCTCAACGAGCAGACCCGGGCCTGGTCGAAGCGCTATGCCGCTCTGATGGACGGCAAGGTCGCCAGCATGGTCCAGGCCGGAGTCTATAGCGGCGTTCACCACTACCTTGCCGCCGTGAAGGCGGCGGGCACCACGGACGCGACGGCCGTTGCCGCCAAGATGCACGAGTTGAAAGTCAATGATATGTACAACAAGGATGTTGCGATCCGCCCCGACGGGCGCGTGCTGCACACCATGCATCTGGTCCAGGTGAAGAAGCCGGAAGAATCCAAGTACAAGTTCGACTATTACCGGGTCGTCAGCTCCAAGCCGGGCGAAGAGGTGTTCCGACCGATGAGCGAAGGCGGCTGCCCGCTGGTGAAGTAACGACGTGACCGGGCGGCCCGCAGCCGCCCGGTCACAACGGTTCGAGGGAGAAGAACGGAATGTCTGGTTCGATTGGATTCGTCGGTCTTGGCGTCATGGGCGAGCCGATCTGCCGCAACCTGTTGCGCAAGAGCGGCCGGCCGGTGCTGGCGTTCGACCTCGCCGCAGAGCCGTTGGCGCGGATCGCGGCCGACGGAGCGAAGGCGGCAAAGTCGGTCGAGGACGTCGCCGCCGGCGCCGGGACGATCTTCCTGTGCCTGCCCAGCGCCAAGCATGTGATGTCGGTCTTCGAAGGCATCTTGCCGACCATCAGAAGCGGACAGACCGTGATCGATCTCGGCACCTCCGATGTCGGCCAGACGCGATCATTCGCCAAGCAGCTGGCTGACAAAGGCGCGCTCTGGATCGACGCGCCTATCGCGCGCACACGTCAGGCCGCGCAGGACGGCACGCTCAGCGTCATGGTCGGCGCCACGCCCGAGCACTTTGGCCGGGTCGAGCCGCTGATCCGCCATTTCGCCACGGACGTCACCCTCTGCGGCGGCACCGGGGCCGGGCAGGTCACGAAGATCCTCAACAACATGGTGCTGTTCGAGACGGTCAATGCGCTGGCGGAAGCCGTCGCGATCGCCAAGCACAGCGGCGTCGAGCCGAAGCTGCTGCTTGAAACGCTGTCCAAGGGGTCTGCGGACAGTTTTGCCTTGCGCAATCATGGCATGAAGGCGATCGTCGCCGAGGAATTCCCGCTGCGGGCCTTCTCGACCGAGTATGCGATGAAGGATCTCTCCTACGCGCTGGAGCTGGGCGCACAGGCCGGGCTGGACCTGCGCGGCGCGGCGCTGATGCGCACGATCTTCCAGGAGACGATCGACAAGGGCATGGGCGATGCGTACTTTCCCGTCATCGCCAAGCTCATCGATCCCTCTGGATTCCCGGACTAGGAGCCTGCATGCCCGGTGTCGCCGCCGTCGACCGCGCCCTGACCATCCTTGCGGCCTTCGAGGATGCGCCGGAGCCGATGACGCTGGCCGAGCTCGCCCGGCGCACCGGCATGTACAAGAGCACGCTCTTGCGGCTGATGGCCTCGTTACAGGAGTTCGGCTATCTCCTGCAGCTCGCCGACGGCCGCTACCATCTCGGGCCGACGCCCTTCCGGCTCGGCGCGATCTATCAGCGCGGCAACAACCTGTATGATCGCGTGATGCCGATCCTGCGCCAGCTCGTGGCGGACGGCACCGAAAGCCCTTCCTATCACGTGCGGCATGATGCCAAGCGCCGGCTCTGCGTCTTCCGCGTCGACTCCCAGCATTCGACGCTCGACCGGGTCGAGGCCGGCATGCTGCTGCCGCTGGATCGCGGCGCGGCCGGACGGGTCATCCTGGCTTTCGACGATGAAAAAGGCGAGAGCTATGACACGATCCGCGAGAGCTGCATCGCCTTGTCTTTTGGCGAGCGCGATCCCGATTGCGCCGGGCTTGCGTGCCCGGTGTTCGGCCCCGGTGGCAAATGCGTCGGCGCCCTGTCGCTCTCGGGGCCGAAGCCGCGCTTCACGCGGGACAATATCAAGGCGATGACGTCGTTGTTGCTGAAAGCCGCCGCCCGCCTGACGCGCGCGCTGGGTGGCCCGACCGAGCTGCTCGACAGTGCTTTATCGGCTTCGTCTGAAGACGCGCGTCCCGCGCGCCGGGCGAGGCGCTAGGCCGCCTATTGTTTCTGCAACAATTTCAGCCGGCAGCGCAGCGCTTCCCGGATATGCGCGCGCGCCAGCTTTTCCGCCTTGTCGCCGTCGCGCGCGGCGATCGCCACGATCATGGCCTGGTGCTCGTCGTGGCTGGTCGAGGGGCGCCCCGATACGGTGAAGGTGGTCGGGCCGAGCAGGGCGATCCAGTCCTGCAATTCCCGCGAGGCGTTGTCGAGATAGCGGTTCCGCGCGGCGCGGCAGATCGCCTCGTGGAAGGCGCGGTTCAGCCGCGCCATCTCGGCGGCGTCGGCCGTGGACGCCTCGACGAAGGCCTGCTCGATGTCTCTGAGTGCTTCGATCTCCGGCGTCGAGGCATGCTCGGCGGCGAGGCGCGCGGCGGCACCCTCCATGATCTCGCGCATGGCGTAGAGCTCGAGCACCTCCGAGATGTCGAGATTGCGCACGATCAGCCCGCGGCCGGCGGCGGGCTCGACGAAGCCGCGTGCGGCGAGCCGGCCCAGCGCCTCGCGAACCGGCGTGCGACTGACCTTGAGCCGTTGTGCGACTTCCTCCTCGCGCAGGCGGTCGCCGGCACGGTAGCTGCCGGCCTGAAGCGCCGCGCAGAGCGAGCGGAACACGGCTTCACCCAGCGCTACGCCGCTGCCCCGCAAAATCGTTCCGCCTGCCTTTGCCGGGCGTCTGGCCATGATGTCCTCGCAGCGCGCGACGCATTCTCTCCATGCGGAGATGCCGCTTGCGCCGTCGATGTATATCTTTGTATACAAAAGTACGCAATGGCGGGACAACGGGATGGGCAGCAAGTATGACGTGCTGGTGATCGGCGGCGGCAACGCGGCGCTGTGTGCAGCGATCAGCGCGCGGCGCGGCGGCGCGTCGGTGCTGGTGCTGGAGGGAGCGCCAAAATTCTATCGCGGCGGCAACACCCGCCACACCCGCAACATGCGCTGCGCCCATGATGCCGCCACCGAGATCCTGACCGGCCCCTACACCGAGGAGGAATTCTGGGAAGACCTGCTGCGCGTCACCGGCGGGCAGACCGACGAGGCGCTGGCGCGCCACATGATCCGGGAGTCCAAGGACATCCTGGACTGGATCGTGCAGCAGGGCGTGCGCTGGCAGCCTTCGCTCGGCGGCACGCTGAGCCTCGGCCGCACCAATTCGTTCTTCCTCGGCGGCGGCCGCGCGATGCTGAACGCGCTATATCTGACCGCCGAGCGGCTCGGCGTCGACGTCGAATACGATGCCGAGGTCACCGACCTCGTGATCGAGGACGGCATGTTCCTCGCCGCACGCCTCAAGCGGCCGGTCAGAGGCGAGACCGAGATCCGCGCCACCTCGCTGGTCGCCGCCGCCGGCGGGTTCGAGGCCAACATCGAATGGCTGAAGCAATATTGGGGCGAGGCCGCCGACAATTTCCTGATCCGCGGCACGCCCTATAATCGCGGCGCGATCCTGAAGATGCTGCTCGACAAGGGCGTGCAGGAGGTCGGCGATCCCACCCAGTGCCATGCGGTCGCGATCGATGCCCGCGCGCCCAAATTCGACGGCGGCATCATCACGCGGCACGACTCGGTCGTGTTCGGCATCGTCGTCAACAAGCACGCGCAGCGCTTCTACGACGAGGGCGAGGACATTTGGCCGAAACGCTACGCGATCTGGGGCCGGCTGGTGGCGGCGCAGCCCGACCAGATCGCCTACATCATCTTCGATTCCACCGTCGTCACCAGCTTCATGCCGACGCTGTTCCCGCCGATCGCCGGGCAGACGGTGGCCGAGCTCGCCGCCAAGCTCGAGCTCGATCCGGCCGCGCTGGAGAAGACCATCACCGAGTTCAACGCCGCGGTGCGGCCCGGCACGTTCGACCACACGATTCTGGACGATTGCGTGACCGAGGGCATCACGCCACCCAAGACACATTGGGCGCGCAAGATCGAAACGCCGCCTTTTCTCGCTTATCCGGTGCGGCCCGGCATCACCTTCACCTATCTCGGCACGCGCGTGAACAAGGAGGCGCGGATGCTGATGAAGGGCGGCAAGCCGTCGGCCAACATGTTCGCGGCCGGGGAGATCATGGCCGGCAACGTGCTCGGCAAAGGCTATGCCGCCGGCATGGGCATGACCATCGGCAGCGTGTTCGGACGGATCGCGGGACGGGAAGCGGCAAAACATGCACGGAACTAGGATTCTGGACGAAGCGGACCGTCTGATGACGGTCTGCAATTCCTGTCGCTATTGCGAGGGCCTGTGCGCGGTGTTTCCCGCGATGGAGATGCGCCGCGCTTTCTCCGACGGCGACCTCAACTATCTCGCCAATCTCTGCCATTCCTGCGGCGCCTGCTACGTCGATTGCCAGTTCTCGCCGCCACACGAATTCAACGTCAATGTCCCCAAGACGCTGGCGGTCGCGCGCGCGGAATCCTACGCGGCCTATGCCTGGCCTCAGGCGCTGTCCGGTGCGTTCGCGCGCAACGGTCTCGTCATCAGCGTCATCGCTGCGCTCAGCATGGCTGCGTTCATCCTTGGCTTTGCCGCCCTCAACGATCGCAGCGTGCTGTTCGGCGTGCACACCGGTCCCGGCGCCTTCTACAAGCTGATGCCACACAATGCGATGGTCGCCCTGTTCGGCGCCGCATTCCTCTATGCCGTTCTCGCGCTGGTCATGAGCGTGCGCGCCTTCTGGCGCGACATCGGTCCTGCGATCGGCGGCCGCGCCGAAGCCGGTTCGATCTTCCAGGCGATCCGCGATGCCGGCGAGTTGCGCTATCTCCATGGCGGCGGCGTCGGCTGCTACAACGAGGACGACAAGCCGACCGACCGGCGCAAGCTGTATCACCACCTGACCTTCTACGGCTTCATCCTGTGCTTCGCCGCGACGTCGGTGGCGACGCTGTATCACTATCTGCTCGGCCGCGAGGCGCCGTATCCGTGGTGGGACTTGCCCGTCGTGCTGGGCACGCTGGGCGGCATCGGGCTGATCATCGGCCCGATCGGTCTGTTCGCGGCCAAGATGCGGCGCGATCCGGCGCTGCTCGACGAGTTCAACTACGGCATGGATGTCGGCTTCATCGCCATGCTGTTCCTGACCGGCCTCACGGGCATGCTGCTGCTCGTCCTGCGCGAGACCGCCGCGATGGGGCCGCTGCTCGCGCTGCATCTCGGCGCGGTGTTCGCCCTCTTCATCACCATGCCCTACGGCAAGTTCGTGCACGGCATCTATCGCTTTGCCGCCTTGGTGCGCTACGCGCAGGAGCGGCGGACGGCGGCGTGACGAGTGCCACGCCGCCCCGTTCGAGCCGCCTTCTGCATCTCTCCTACGCCACCTCGCGCTCCGGCGCCGACGCCTGCTCGCGCGCCATCGTCGTCGCGGTGACGTAGTCGGTCTTGCCGGTGCCGAGCAGCGGCACCTTGTCGACCACCATGATCGCCGCGGGCACGGTCAGCTCGGACGCGCCGATCGCCTTGGCCTGGGTCTGCATTGCGCTGCGCTCGGCATTCTTCTCCGTCGTCAGCAGCACGATGCGCTCGCCCTTGCGCGGATCGGGGATCGACACTGCGACCGATGCGGCCTGCGGCCACAGCGCCGCCGCGATGGCTTCGACCGCGGACAGCGAGACCATCTCGCCCGCGATCTTGGCAAAGCGCTTGGCGCGGCCCTTGATGGTGATGAAGCCGGCGGCGTCGATCGAAACGATGTCGCCGGTGTCGTGCCAGCCCTCAGGCAGCGTTTCGAGCACGCCGGGATTTTCGGCCCGCAAATAGCCGAGCATCACGTTGGGACCACGCACCGAGAGGCGGCCGCCTTCCTCGATGCCGGGGACAGGATCGAGCCGGCTTTCCATCAGCGGCGACAGACGGCCGACGGTGCCGGGACGGTTGGCCATCGGCGTGTTCATCGCCAGCACCGGCGCCGTCTCGGTGACGCCGTAGCCTTCGAGGATGCGGATGCCGTAGCGCTCCATGAACACCTGGCGCGTGCGGTCCTTGACCGCTTCGGCGCCGGCGATCACGAGGCGCAGGGTGCGGAAGTCGTAAGCGTGCGCCGAGCGGGCGTAGCCGGTGAGGAACGTGTCGGTGCCGAACAGGATGGTGGCGCCTGTCTGGTAGATCAGCTCGGGCACGATGCGATAATGCAGCGGCGAGGGATACATGTAGATCGGAATGCCCGCCAGCATCGGCATCATCATTCCGCCCGTGAGCCCGAACGAGTGGAACACCGGCAGCACGTTGAACACCTTGTCGTTGGCATTGGCATCGACCCGCGCCAGCGCCTGCGCCGCGTTGGCGAGGATGTTGCGGTGGGACAGCACGACGCCCTTGGGCGTGCCTTCCGAGCCCGAGGTGAACAGCACCACGGCGGGATCGTTGGCCTGGCGGACAACGCGCGGCTTGGTGCCGGCGAGCAGGCCCTTGATCTTGTCGGCCGCGCCGATCGAAGCGCGGACGTCCTCGAGATAGACCACGCGCGCCTCCGCGGAGATCGCGGTCATCAGCTTGTCGAGCTTGCCCTTCTCGATGAAGGCCTTCGACGTCAGCACGGTCCTGACCTGCGCGGCCTTCATGGCGGCGAGCACGTTGACCGGGCCGGCCGAAAAGTTGAGCATCGCCGGCACCCGGCCGCTGTTTTGCAGCGCCATGAAGACGACGGCGACGCCGGCCGAATTCGGCAGCAGCACGCCGACATTCTCGCCGACGTTGGTGCCGTTCTCCAGCTTGCGGCTCAGCACCTGCGCGCCGAGGATCAGCTTGCGATAGGTCAGCTTGGTGCCGAGCGCATCCTCGATGATGACCTTGCCGGTGTCGCGGTCGCGATAGGCGTGTCCGAGCGCCTCGAACAGCGAGTGATCGAGCATGGCGTTCTTGACCAGGGCGTCGATCATCACGTCCTGGAGCGCGGCGCCGGCGGCATTGCGGCGCGCCTTGCCCTTGAGCGTTTCATCGACCGGGAGCTTGACCGGCGGCAGGATGGTGACCGTCACGCGCGGAAACCACGACCGCTTGATCTGGCTGCTGGTGAGATAGCTGAGATATGAACGCTGCGCGCCTTCGATGCGAACCGGCACGACCACGGCGTCGGCCTTGTCCGCGATCATCGCGGTGCCGTCATAGACCTTCATCAGCGACCCGGAGACGGTGATGCGGCCTTCCGGGAAGATCACCACGGGCTCGCCCGCGGCAACGAGCTTGATCAGGTCGCGCGCGGCCAGCGGCTTGGTCGGGTCCATGGTGTAGTGCTTGACGACGCGCAGAAACGGCTTGGCCCACCACGCCTTGGCGATGCCGGTGTCGACCGCGAAGCTGGCGTCGATCGGCAGCACGGCGTGCAGCAGCGGGCCGTCGATCAGGCTGACATGGTTGGGCGCGATCAGCATGCGCGTGCCCGGAGGCGGCAGGTTTTCCAGCCCGCGCACCTCGGTGCGGAACAGCGCGCGGAACAAGAGGCCGCCAGCATCGCGCACGCCTTCCTTGCCCCACTTGGTCATCACGAACCAGACCGCGCCGAAGCTGGCGAGGCCGAGGCCGAAGAAGATCCAGCCGATACGGAGGCCGGCCGCCTGCAGCAGCGCGACGAACAGCGAGCCGACCACCATGAAGGCCGCCTGCAGCACGTTGCCGGCGGCGATGATGCGGGCGCGCTCGGATGCTGCCGACCAGGCCTGGACCGCGGCGAAGGATGGAACGACGAACAGGCCGCCGCCGAACGCGAAGGCGATGAAGTCGGCCAGCATGCGCAGGCCGGCGAACGAGGTCGCGAAGCCAAACGCGGTGATCTCGTGCCCCTTGGCGGTCACGCCGATGGCCCAGGCCAGATCGAGGCCGGCAAAGCCCATGATGATGGCGCCGATCGGCACCAGCGCGAGGTTCGGGCGGACGTGGCTGAGGCTTGCGGCAAACAGCGACCCGATGGCGATGCCGATCGCGAAGATGGCAAGGCACAAAGTCACCACGCCTTCGGTGCCGCCGACGACATCCTTGACCAGCGCGGGCAGCAGCGACAGCACGATGGCGCCGACCAGCCAGAACCAGGACACGATCACGGTGCCGTCCCACAAGCGATGGTCGGCGTGCAAGGTCCTGAGCAGGCTGAGCGTCGAGGTCCAGGGATTGGCATCGACGGGCAGGTCGGGCGCGGAGGGCGTCGTCTGCGGAATGCGGGCGGCGAACGCCCATGACAGCAGGGCCAGCGCGACCACGGCGGATGCGACCCAGCCCATATGCGCGGAGCCGGCCACGAACTGGCCGCCGGCGACGGTGCCGAGCAGGATCGCCATGAAGGTCGCGCCTTCGACCAGCGCGTTGCCGGTCGCGAGCTCGCCGAGCTCGAGCTGGTCCGGCAGCATGGCGTATTTCACGGGACCGAACAGCGCGGCGATGGTGCCGAACAGCGCCAGCGCTGCGAACAGCAGCGGCACCGAATGCAGGAAGAAGCCGGCGGCGGCAAAGCAGGCTGCGAAGATCTCGACGAATTTGAGCCGCCTTGCGACGACGGATTTGACGTATTTGTCGGCGAGCTGGCCGCCGAGCCCGGACAGGATGAAATAGGGAAAGATGAAGACGGCGCCGGCCACCGTCACCAGCGCATCGCCGTGGCCGGTTGCGGCGCTGTAAAGCAGAATGATGACGAGTGCGTTCTTGAGCACGTTGTCATTGAGCGCCGAGAAGAATTGCGCCCAGAACAGCGGCGCAAAGCGGCGTGACGACATCAATTCCCTGATCATGACTAGTCCTGTCTTGGAAAGGCAGCCTGAGGTTGTTACCGGTGAGGCGTCACGACCGGAAGCGTATGGGGACGACGAGTGCAGGGGACGAAGTTGCCTGCCTGCTCTGTCCCGTCCGTCCTTCCGATCCTGTTGGTCTCCAAATGCTCTCGTTAGGTTCGCAACTATCTGGTCGCGGCCGCGTCGCCTCCGGCGGACGAGCCGCGCTGACCCGGATAGGGTCCAGGCGATGAGAAAACCTGAACCGCATCACGGAGGTAAGCGAGATCGACCGCGAATGTCCGGTCATGGTGAGTCCTTCGTTGCAACCAGTCCGGGATTCGGGCCGAACTTGAGGGGCACGACTGCATTCGCCTCAGGTGAGATGGGAGAGGTGGCGAAAGGGCGAGAAGCGGCCGAGAACGCTAAACCTGCGTCCTTCGGAACGCGCACGGTCGCGGCTGGCGCGCCACATCCGGAAGGCGGTCCGACGTTCGGCGAGCACGCCGGCGACGTCGCAGGCGTTGGCGATGCGATTGATCGGCGCCATGGCGAACCGCAGCAGGGCTCGGCCAAAGCCGGTCACGAGAGCGGCGGCGTCATCGAGGAAGGTGGCGGCGATATCAACAGCGAGGGTTTGCATTTTGCAGGTCTCCTGGTTAAATTGAACAATGTTCACATGAGTAGCTTGAAAATGAACAATGTTCAAGAAGAATCGCTGCGAGACCGGAAAAAAAATCGGCGGCGGCTCCAGATCCTGGAGATCGCGCGCGGCATTATCGCAACTAAAGGCTTGAGATCGCTAAAGGTTCGGGACGTTGCGGAGGCCGCCGGCTGTTCCGTCGGCAGCGTCTACAACGAGTTCGGCGACTTCGACGGCGTGATCCTGACCGTCAATCGGGAGACCGTGCAGGCCCTCACGGCCCGGCTTCGCGGGGTTCCCGCCGATGACCCCGTGCGCCAGCTCTACGGACTCGCCGCAACCTATCTCGACTTCTTTGCCGAGCACGCCAACTGCTGCGCTCGCTGTTCGAGCACCGGATGGAGGATGACCGCCCCTATCCCGACGACATCCTGCAGATGGTGATGGACGCCTTCGCGCTGATGCATCAACCCCTGGTGCGGCTGCTGCCGGATGCGGATGACGTGAAGATCGCGCTGCTGTCGCGCACGCTGTTCTCCGCCGTGCACGGCATCATCTCGCTCGGTCTCGAGGAGCGCATGGTGGCCGTGCCGCCCCAGATGCTGCGCCAGCAGGTCGAGCAGTTCATCGACGTGCATCTCGCCGGCCTTGGCATTCTGCCTTTGCGGTGAACGATGCAGGTCAACGAGGCTTGGGCCTCAGGCCCGTGCAGCCTCGCGCGGCCGGGCTGCAACGAGCACGACGTCGGGTCTGCCGCCGTCGACCTGGACCCGGTTGCGTCCCTTCTCCTTGGCGCGATAACAGGCGGCATCCGCGCGTCGCATCGCGTCCTCGAGCGTGGTGGTCCTGTCGGCGATGCAGGCGACGCCGATGCTGGCGGTCACCGCAAAGCAGCGATCGTCCCAGGCGAAGGTGAACAGCTCGATCGATCGCCGCAGCCGTTCGGCGGTATCGACCGCGTCGTAAGGCGAGCACTGCGCCAGGATCAGGCCGAATTCGTCGCCGCCCAGGCGCGCCACCAAATCGTGCGGACGCCGATCCTGTTGCAGCAGACGCGCGACCTGGCAGAGCAGGCGATCGCCGGCAAGATGCCCACAGCTGTCGTTGACATTCTTGAACTGGTCGAGGTCGAGCAGGATCAGGCTGAGCGAACCCGCTGCCGCAACGTCCAACTCGCCCTGCAGTCGCGCCTCGAAGGCGCGGCGGTTCGACAGGCCGGTCAGCCAGTCGTGCGAAGCCTGGAAGGCCAGACGTTCCTTCTCGGCATGCAACGCGTTCTCGAACGCCTGTCGTTGCAGCACCAATCGTCTGGTGTGCCAGATCAGGAGCAGGGCGAGCACGGCGGCGGTGACGATGTTGATGCCGGTCAGCGTCAGCTTGATGGCGCGGGAGCCTTCGCCGAGGACGGCCGAGAACCGCTTGGCATGCACGGTGAACTGGGAATTGAGCTCGGAGAGCCGCGACGATAGGGCTTGCACCCGGCTTGCGTCCTGAAGAGGACCGTTCTGCCACTCGGACCGAATGACCTCGCCGAAGACGCTCAGCTCCAGCAGCATGGGATCGGTGGCTCTCCACTCCTGGATCGCTTCCTGCAGGAAGCTGACGCGGTTGAAGTAGCGAAACAGCCAGATCAATCCCGGGACGTCATCGGGATGGTTGCCGCCTTGCAGGAAGCCGATGCGGGCCGCCTCGACGTCGACCGGATCGCGCTCGAGTGCCCAGCGCGCGAACTCGTCGCCGATGGGGACGGCGAGCGAGGCCTGGTACTGCGTGAACTGGCTGGCCTCGCCGGAATGCAGATAGAGATTGAGGAAATAGACGGCGTTCTTCTGCGAACGCGACCAAAATGCTTCGCCTGCGACATAGGCGCGGACCGACGACATCACCTCCAGGCTGAATCCCGCGATCGCCGCCTGGAGCACGACGACCATCACGAAAGGCGAGACAAGCTTGACGACGTGTAGGAAGCTGCGCCTCTTCATCGACGTCGCTGTTCTGCGAAACACCCTGGCGTTCCCCGAATCGCGCAATGCCCCTAACGGAGCGCCGCGCCTGCAATGCGAAGTAGAAGCGATGGTTGCTTAACTCGGCCTGAAAGGTGCGAAGGACTGCGTCGCAGGGTGAAGGCGTCGTGAAATGATCGCCAGCAGATTGCGTCAAATGCCGTCAAATCGCCCGACCGACTGGTCGCATTCGTCGTGTGCGCCCTGCTTGGGCGAGGACGGACGTGCCCCGGGCTAGACCAGCACCGGCTTGCGCACGCGGCCGGCGTCGCCGAACACGCGCAGGTACCGCTCGATCTCCGAGGGTATGCCGGTCGCCTTCTCCGGATTGTCGGAGAGCTTGACGGCAGGACGGCCGTCGACCGACGACACCTTGCAGACCAGCGAGATCGGATCGAGATTGAACGAGCCGTCCGGCGTGCAGCCGACGAAATCATTGGTGAGGTTGGTGCCCCATCCGAAGGAGAGCCGCACCCGGCCGGCAAAGTGATGATAGGTCTCCTCGATCGAGCCGACATCCATCGCGTCGGAGAAAACGAGCAGCTTGTCCTTGGGGTTGCGGCCCTTCTTCTCCCACCAGGCGATGATTTCCTCGCCGGCCTGGATCGGCGGCGCGCTGTCGGGCCGGAAGCCGGTCCAGTCGGCGACCCATTCCGGCGCATCGCGCAGGAAGGCCTTGGTGCCGAAGGCATCGGGCAGTGCGATCAGGAGGTTGCCGCCATAGGTCTGGCGCCACTGGTCGAGGACGCGATAGGGCGCCCAGCGCAATTCCTCGTCGTCCTTGGCGAGCGCCGCCGCGACCATCGGCAGCTCATGCGCATTGGTGCCGATCGCCTCGAGGTCGTTGTCCATCGCCAGCAGCACGTTGGACGTCCCGATGAAGGACGAGCCCAGGCCTTCCTTCACCGCCTCGACGCACCAGCGCTGCCAGAGGAAGCCGTGACGGCGCCTTGTGCCGAAGTCGGACAGGCGCAGGTTTTCCAGCTTGCGAAGACGCTCCACCTTGGTCCAGAGCTTGGCCTTGGCGCGGGCATAGAGCACGTCGAGCTCGAAGCGGCCGCGGCCCTTGATCGCCGCACGGGAGCGCAGCTCGTTGAGGATGGCGAGCGCCGGAATCTCCCACATCGTGGTGTGGGTCCACGGTCCATGAAAATGCAGCTCGTACTGGCCCTCGACCTTGCGCAGCTCGTATTCGGGGAGGCGGAATTCGGCCAGCCAGCGGATGAAGTCCGCCGAGAACATGTGAGTCTTGCCGTAGAAGGTGTTACCGGCGAGCCAGATCAGCTCCTTTTTGGTGAAGCGGATGGTGCGGGCATGATCGAGCTGGGCGCGCAGCTCGCTCTCGTCGATGATTTCGGCGAGCCGCACGTGGCGCGAGCGGTTGATGACCGAGAAGGTCACCTGCTGACTCGGGTAGGTCTCCCGAATCATTTGTAACATCAATAGCTTGTAGAAGTCGGTATCAAGCAGGCTGCGGATGATGGGATCCAGCCGCCAGCTGTGATTGTAGGTCCGGCTCGCAATGTCGGTCACTGTCATGGGCGAATTCTAGCGTGGCGGCCCGCGCGCAACCAGTGGAATTGGCCAGAGCTGGTCTTCCGAAAGACGGTATCGTTATCACGCCTTGATCACGCCTTGGCGGCCGTCGCTGCCACGGTCTCGAAGCTGGTTCCTGACCCAGCGATGGGCCGGGTCCTTCTGATAGCGCTGGTGCCAGACCATGAACATCGGCAGTTCCGCCAGCGTCCGCGTGCGGGACGCCAGCGGAATCCGCGTGTGCGCGAAATCGCGCATGATCCCGGACGCCAGCAGGCTCGGCATGCTCGCCAGCATCTGCGAGCCGCGCAGGAACGACGGCACGCCGGAGAAGCTCGGCACCGAGATCGCGATGTCACGGTGAAGGCCGTTGGCCGCCAGCCGTCGGTCGAAGTCGAGCCGCTCATTGTCGGTATAGACGACCGTGATGTGGCGCGCCGCGAGATAGGCGCCGCGGCCGGCCGGCGCGGTGCGCATCCTGGGATCGAAGTAGCAGACGTAATGATCGCTCAAGAGGCGCTTCTGCACGATATCGATACCGGACGGCGGCAGCGGCGTGATCAGGACGTCGCAGCGGTTTTCGCGCAGCATCGCGGGCGAGGGCGACTGCGAAGGGATCACGCGCAGGCTCAGGTCCTTCACCTGTGCGGCGACATGAGCGAAGAACCGCGGCAGCAGCAAATCGCGTTGGAAGTCATTGGCGGCGATCGTCAGCGAAAGCTGCGCACGGGCCGGCTCGAACGTGACGCCACCGGCAAAGCTCCGCATTTCGTCGATCAGCGCCCGGGCCTTGGCGGCGAGCGCCTGGGCATGCGCGGTGGCGACGATGCCGCGGCCGGATTTCGCGAACAGCGGATCGCCTGCGATCCGCCGCAGCTTGTTCAGGCCGTGGCTGACCGCAGATTGCGTCAGGCCGAGCCGGGTTGCCGCCGCGGTGACCGATCCCTCCTCCAGCACGGCGAGGAACAGTTCGAGCGCGTGGCCGTCGAGCGCCAAATGATCGATTTCTTTCATGCAATATATTATAATCGATCTATTTATCTGGGGAATAGACCGGGTCATGATCTCCCGACAAGCCGCGCGTCCGGACCGGGCGCCCCAGGGAGAGACACGATGAATGCCCAGGCGCCAGCCTTGCGGGATGCCCGCCTCAACCGTCCCGAGCCCCTGACGCCGCCGCTCGGCGACGGTGGTTTCTTCCAGCGCGACCGTTCCATCCATCCGCCGGCGCATGCGCCGGGCTACAAATCCTCGGTGCTGCGCTCGCCCCGGCAGGCGCTGCTGTCGCTGGAGGGCTCGATCTCGGAGATCACGGGTCCGGTGTTCGGCCACAACGATCTCGGTCCGCTCGACAACGACCTGATCCGCAACTACGCCAAGGACGGCGATCCAATCGGCGAGCGCATCGTCGTCCACGGCCGCGTGGTGGACGAGACCGGCCGCGGCGTACCGAACACGTTGGTCGAGTTCTGGCAGGCCAATGCTGGCGGCCGCTACCGGCACAAGAAGGACACGTATCTGGCGCCGATCGACCCGAATTTCGGCGGCTGCGGCCGCGCGCTGACCGACGACTCCGGTTACTACTACTTCCGCACCGTGAAGCCGGGGCCCTATCCCTGGCGCAACTACGTCAACTCCTGGCGTCCCGCCCACATCCATTTCTCCGTGTTCGGCTCAGGCTTCGCGCAGCGGCTGATCACGCAGATGTATTTCGAGGGCGATCCCCTGATCCCGATCTGCCCGATCCTGACGACGATACCGGACAAGGATGCGCTCGACCGCCTGGTCGCACCGCTCGACCTCAACGCCTCGACGCCGTTCGACTCACTCGCCTACCGCTTCGACATCGTGCTGCGCGGCCAGCGCTCCACCTATTTTGAAAATCGCACCGCGGGGAACTGAGCCAGGAAATCCAATCATGCCGCAGCCGCTCAACTATCTCAAGGAAACCGCCTCGCAGACGGCCGGGCCCTACGTCCATATCGGCCTGATCCCGGCGATGGCCGGCTTCGACATCTTCGAGAAGAACTTCTCGAACGTCCTGACAACGCCGAATACGCAGGGCGAGCGCATCACGCTGGAAGGCAAGGTGCTCGACGGCACCGGCACGCCGCTGCGCGACGTGCTGCTGGAGATCTGGCAGGCCAATGCCAGCGGCCGTTACAACCATCCGGCCGATCGTTCGGCCGGCGCGCCGGATGAGGAGTTTCGCGGCTGGGGCCGCGCCGGCTCCGACTTCGAGAGCGGCCTCGTGACGTTCGAGACCATCAAGCCGGGCGCGATCGTCGACAAAGCGGGCCGGACATGCGCGCCGCATGTCAATGTCTGGATCGTCGCGCGCGGCATCAATATCGGCCTCAACACGCGGCTCTATTTCTCGGACGAGGAAGCCGCCAACGCCGCCGACCCCGTGCTCAACCTGATCGAACAGCCGTCCCGGCGCTCGACCCTGATCGCAAAGCGCGGTGAGCGTGGCGGCAAGGTCGTATATTCCTTCACGATCAATCTGCAGGGGCCGGAGGAGACGGTGTTCTTCGACGTGTGAGGCCTCAGGTCTCGTCGCCGTGGAGCTGCGCGCGGAAGGCGCGCGGCGACACGCCCGTGGCTGCGGCATAGACGCGGCTGAAATAGGCGGGATCCTCGAAGCCGAGCGTGTAGGCGATCGTCGAGACCGGCAGATTGGTGTAGACCAGGTTCCGCCGCGCCTCGCGGATCAGGCGATTGAGGATGAGGTGCGAGGCGGTATCGCCGGTCGCCGCCCGTGTGATCCGGTTGAGATGGGTTGGCGTCACCGCCAGCGCCTCGGCATAGTCGGCGACGCTCCAACGTTCCAGATGATGCTGCTCCAGTAGCGCCTCGAAGCGGCGGAACAGGCCGGATTCGACCGTGCCGTTGCCGCCGCTCTCGCTCGTGAGCGCGCGTGCCACCAGCCCGATCATGGCGGACGACAATGCGCGCAGCACATGCGCCCGGCCGAAATCGCGCGCGGCGTGCTCGGCGAAGATCTGCTTCATGATGGCGCGGATCTGCGGCGTGCCGCGCACCACGGCCGAGCGCGACAGCGCGCCGCGCAGGCCCTCGGCGGCGAGCAGCGCCTCGTCCAAAATCTCCGCGGCGATGGTCAGCACCCAGCCTTGCGTGTCGGGCACGAAGCGGAAGCCGTGGACGTGGCCGACGGGCACGTTGACGACCTGCATCGGCTTGAGCGGCACCACGCGTCCGTCCAGCGTCGCCTCGCCGCCGCCGCGCTCGATCAGCAGCACCTGGTGCAGCCGGGCGTGGCGGTGCACGGCCAGGGTCCAGTCATGCAGCACCGAGCGCGACGCGATGGTCTCGCAATGCACGACGTCGGGCAAGTCGCCGGACTCGCCGAACAGGTTGTAGATCCGGATCGCGGGGGCAGGGCCTTTCATGTTCGAATAGTACAAGACAATGACGAAACCCTCCATCGGTATGCGGCATCAAATCTGCAAAAAAGTGCCGACGGGAGGACGCAAAAATGAAAGTTCAGGTCTGTATCATCGGCGGCGGGCCGTCCGGGCTGCTGTTGTCCCAGCTGCTGCACCTCAAGGGCATCGACACGATCGTGCTGGAGAAATACAGCCGCGACCATGTGCTCGCGCGCATCCGCGCCGGCGTGCTCGAGCATGGCTTCGCCAAGCTGATGCGCGAGGCGCAGTGCGGCGAACGCATGGACCGCGAGGGCGAGATCCACCGCGGCTTCGAGATCGCCCATGACGGCGTGCTGTCCAAGATCGACCTGCACAAGCATTCCGGCGGCAATTCGGTGCTGGTCTATGGCCAGACCGAGCTGACGCGCGACCTCTACGAGGCGCGGGACCGCCTCGGCGGCAAGGTCGTGCACAATGCGGAAGACGTGACGCCGCACGATCTGACGTCGGACCGGCCCTACGTGACCTACCGATCGAACGGCGAGACGGTCCGCGTCGAGTGCGACTACGTCGTCGGCGCCGACGGTTTCCACGGCGTCAGCCGCAAGTCGATCCCGAAGGACGTGCTGCGCGAATATGAAAAGGTCTATCCGTTCGGCTGGCTGGGGGTGCTGTCGCGCACCAAGCCGGTGTCGCCCGAGCTGATCTATGTGAAGCACGAACGCGGCTTTGCGCTGTGCTCGCTGCGCTCCCAGGTGCTCAGCCGCTACTACATCCAGGTGCCCTTGACCGACAAGGTGGAGGATTGGTCGGACGATGCGTTCTGGGCCGAGCTGAAGCGCCGCCTGCCGGATCAGGTGGCCGGCCGCCTGATCACGGGTCCATCGATCGAGAAGAGCATCGCGCCGCTGCGCAGCTTCGTCGCCGAGCCGATGAGCTATGGCCGGCTGTTCCTCGCCGGCGATGCCGCGCACATCGTGCCGCCGACCGGCGCGCGCGGACTGAACAGTGCCGCCTCCGACATCTACTATCTCTACCACGCCCTGCTCGCGCATTATCAGCGCGGCGATGAGTCCGGCCTCGAAGGCTATTCCGCCAAGGCGCTCGCCCGGATCTGGAAGGCGCAGCGCTTCTCCTGGTGGATGACGATGCTCTTGCACCGCTTTCCCGACCGGCTCGACTACGAGGATCGGCTGCAGCAGACGGAATTGGATTATCTGCTCTCGTCCGAGACGGCGCAGCGCCTGCTCGCGGAGAATTATGTGGGGCTGCCGTTCTGAAGCGTGACGAATTTCGCCAAGCACGATGCTGATTTTGTCTTCTTCCCTTCTCCCCTTGGGGAGAAGGTGGCGCGAAGCGCCGGATGAGGGGTTTCTCTCCGCGGACTCATTGAGAGAAGTGTGCGCGGAGAGAGACCCTCACCCGTCTCGCCGCTGCGCGGCGAGCCACCCTCTCCCACAAGGGGAGAGGGGAAGGTGGCGCCCGTAGCTGGCTATGCTACTTCCCCTCCAGCGTGTGGACCGGCGTCCAGTCCGGCGGCGGCGGAGCCACCGTTAGCGCTCTCGCACGCTTGGCGAACAAAGCTGACGCGGGATCGCTCTTCGCTGCGCGCTCGAACAATTCAGCCGCCTTCGTAAACTCCCGCGCGCCAGCAGGCCAGCCCTTCCGCATAGACCGCAGCCACCTTGACCTGCTGGCCGCTCTCGGCGCCCGTCTCGGCCAACGGCTCGAACACCCTGATGGCCTCGCCGCGGCCCAGCACCCTGATCGCATCGAGCTCGCGCCAGGCGAAGGCATCGCCGGTCTGCGCCATCGTCGTCTCGGAGGCCATGATCGCGGTGCCGTAATATTTGTTGGCGCCCTCGAGCCGCGAGGCGACGTTCACGGTGTCGCTCATCACGGTGTAATTGAAGCGGCGGCGCGAGCCGATGTTGCCGACCACGGCCTCGCCGCTGTTCAGCCCGATGCGATGCGACAGGCCGTGGCCGGCGAAGGCAGGGTGATCGGCGTTGAGCTCCGCCAGCTTTTCGTGGCACTTCAGCGCGGCGCGAACGGCATTGGTTGCGTGTGCGGGATCGTCGGCCGGCGCGCCGAACATGGCGACGATGGAATCGCCGATATATTTGTCGACGTAACCGCCGTGGCTTTCGATGATGTCGGTCATGGCCGACAGATATTCGTTCATCAGCGTCACCAGCTCGCCCGGCGTCATGGTCTCGGCAATGGACGAGAAACCGCTGAGATCGGAGAAGAACATGGTGACGTTGCGGATCTCGCCGCCGAGCGCCGGCATCTTGCCGGAGGCGACCATGGTCTCGATCACCTCGGGCGCGAGATAGAGCGCAAAGCTCTTGCGCAGGAAGCGCTCGTCGCGCTCGGCCAGCACGAAGCGGTAGCCGATCATCATCGCGATCGCGGCAAGGCTCGCCAGCGCCGGCTCGGTCAGCGGCAGCGCCAGGGCCTGAACGAAGGCCGCGACGGCCATTGCGGCGTAGACGGCGGTGAGCGCGAACCAGGCGATCACGGCGCCCCCGGGTGCGAGTGCGCAGGCCGCGCAGGCAATGATTGCCGCGAACGCGATCGTGACAATGGCCCGCATCGGATAGCCGAGCTCGGTTACGGCGTCGTGCTCCATCAGGTTTCGGACCGCCGTGGCGTGGACGAACACGCCCGCGACGTCGCTGCGGGATTTCTGCGGCGCGCTTGCCGGCGCGGGCAGGGCGCATCGCGCGGCCGGCGTGCCGTCACGACCGCCGGACAGGCGCATCGAGGTGAGCTTGCGGTCCTCGAAATTCAGGACGGTGCCAAGCAGCACGACCTTGCCGTCGAAAGCGCGGCGGAAGAAGTCGCGGTCGCCCTTTTCGACGCAGGCGCGCAGGTCGACGAAAGAAAAGGTCGGGATGTCGCCTCCCAGCCCCCGGAAGTTGAGCGTCATCGTGTTCGGCACCGCGCTCGGGATCGCGTAGCCGGACAAAGCGGTCGTGCCGGAAGGCGCAATGTCGGGCTTTGCGCCGGTCGCGCGCGCGGCGAGCTCGACCGCCATCGCGGGGACGGGCCGCCCTTCGATGGCGAAGCTCAGCGGCATTCGCCGGATGACGTCGTCGTGGTCGGTGTGGACATTGAGCGCCCGGACGGTGTTGCGCACGGCCACTTGCTGGGCGCGATAGGGCACTTCCGGATGGTCGTTGCTGAGGATTTCGCCAAGCACCAGCTTGCCGCTGTCGGAGATCTGGCGCAGCGCGATGAGGTAATCCCGATCGAATCCTTTCATGCGGCCGCCAAGCGCGGTGTCGCCAAAGGGAATCTCCGACTGCTCGATCGAGTTCTTGAAGATGACGTCGAAGCCGATCACCTTGGCGCCGCCTTCGGTGATGCTGCCGAGCACCCGGCCGATCTCGCGGGTCCAGGTCTGCGTCGGCGATCCCTTGAAGGGCGCCGTCTCGTAAGTCTCACCGTCGATCGCCACGACGACGACCGGCGAATTGGCGGGATCGCGGCGGTCGCCGATGAGCTTGCCGCGGAGCGCCGTGAGGATGTCGAGCGAGAGGCCTTGCAGGACCTGAAGCGGCGGAGACGTGAAAATTGCGCCCGCGAGGAGCGCAATCAGAATCGCTGCAACGATGTCCCGTCCCCCGATCCGCCGCATCGCCCCGTCGCCAACTCCGCTTATTCGAGTCCGCTATTCGAGCCGCAGCAGGCGGCCGATGATCGGGGTCGGCGATGCGGTGGCGCTGGCGTCGACCTGGAAGGTGTAACGCTTGCTGCCGAGGCTTGCGAGATAGCTGCCGCCCGGGGTCAGCGACTTTCCGGCCTTGGCGAAATCATAGAACCTGCCGCGGGTCATGACGTCGCTCTTGAGCGGCACGCTGATCGTGGGCTCCTTGCCGTCGGTGCGCTCGATCACCAGCGTGCTGCCGGTCTTGGCCTGGACCAGCGGCGCGACGCCATAGATCGTCGGCAGCCTGGATGGAGCGGCCTTGGCATCGGAGCGCACGGTCCGGAACGTGGTCGCGGCACTCTGGTTCGCTTCGCGCTCGGAGAGCTGCGCCGCCTTGGTGTCGCAGGGCACCTTGGCGCGCTGCACGTCGCCGAGCTGCACGGTGCTTTGCTCGGCACCGACCAGCACGACGCCTTCGCTGATCGTCTCGCGCAGGCAGGATTTGAGATAGCTGAGCGTAATGCTGGCCTTGGGGCCGAGCTTGATGATCTTGCCCGCCGCGACATAGTCCATGAACTCGATGCCATCGACCTTGCCTTGCACCTCCTCGACGATGGCGGCAGGGGTCTCCGCCAAGGCGGGGGCGGCAACACAGAACGCGCCGACAGCGGCGCCGATCAGGCATTTCATGGGAATTCTCATCCAGTTTTCGACCGACGGTAGGACCGGTCCCCGTCCTGGTCCGGTGCTTAGCAGCAGGGGTTCCAGACAAGTGTGACCAGAATCACTCTTTGTTGTTGGTGCCAGTCTAGCAGGAACAGGTTCAACCCGGCGACCGGAGAAAAACAGAGCCGCGGCAAGCTGTTGCTCGAATTGTCAGGCAGCCGGGACGGGCGCGGCTGGACCGCTCTCCGCTGCACTCTCTGGATCGGGAACGAGCGTGGCTTCGGTCTTCTGAAACGGCGTGGCCTGCTGCCCCGCGGCGATCTCCACGACCTCGTTCCAGCGCGACAGGAACGCATCGATGCAGGCCGGGTCGAATTGCCGCCCCCGGTGCTCGATCAGGTAGTTGCGCGCCGCCTCGAGCGGCATCGGCTCTTTATAGGGTCGCCGCGTCGTCAGGGCATCGAACACGTCGGCGACCGCGACGACGCGTGCGGCCACCGGGATCTTGTCCGCCTCGAGCCCGTTCGGATAGCCCGCGCCATCCCAGCGCTCGTGATGACCTGCGGCGATCTGCGCACCGAGCCGGATCAGCTCGCAGCTGGAATCCGCCAGGATCCGCTCGCCGATCGTCGCATGGGTCCGGATCACCGCCATCTCCGCGTCGGTCAGCCTGCCCGGCTTGAGCAGGATGTTGTCGGGAATGGCGACCTTGCCGACATCGTGCAGCGGCGCGGCCAGATAGATGTCGCGGCAGAGCCGGGCCGGTAGGCCGAGCTGCTCGGCGATGATGCGGCTGTATCGGGCGACCCGCAGCGTGTGCTCGCCGGTGTCGTTGTCGCGGTATTCGACCGCGAGCGCGAGCCGCAGGATGATCTCCTCCTCGCGCTCGCCGAGCTTTCGCGTCGCTGCCGCGACTTCACTGGCCAGATGCGCGGCACGATCGCTGAGCTTGCGTACGGCTGCACCGAGCTGAATCAAATTCCGCAAACGCACCGTCATCTCGACACTTTGCGGCTGCTTGGGCAGGAAATCGGTTGCACCGGCCTTCAGCGCTTCCATCTTGACGTCGTCGGTCTGGCGCGAGGTGATCATCGCGATCGGAATGTCGGCACGGCCGGGCAGGGTACGGAAAACGCGGATGAAGCTGATGCCGTCCATATGCGGCATCTCGTAGTCGACCAGCACGAGGTCGAAAACGCGCTCGCGTGCGCAGGACAGCGCTTCGACGGGATCGAGGAAGGTGGTGGCTTCGACCAGACCTTCGGCCTCGATGTGACGTTTCAGGAAGTTGAGGACGGAGCGGCTGTCGTCAACCAGGAGCGCTTGGGTCAGCATCGGTGGCCGGGGCTCTCTTCGCTGGCAAAGGCACGGACGCGACGCATAACCCGGCGGATTTAACGCGAAGCAAATGCGCTGCGAGGCCGCGCGTCGCTGCATGTCATTTCAGCAGGCTGTGCATGCCTGCATATGTCTGCGCGAGTTCCGGGCAAATGTCACCCGTAGTTGTACGGACCATCGCGTTAGGAGTTTGCTCACGGGATTCGCGTCAAACGTGTAGCGGAATTTTAGCAAAGGCGGGGCTTTGATGGCGCTCGATCCGACGGAGCCGAAATGGTCGCTGCGGTTACCCGCCGATTGCAGCATCGCTGCTGTGCGCAGCGTCTATGATCTCATTCGCGAGGCCTTCGGGCGCGAACAGCGGCTTCGAGATCGACTGCTCCAGCGTCGACAAGGCCGACGTGACCTCGATCCAGCTGCTGCTGTCGACCGCCAAGACCGGCGAGGCCCAGGGCCGGCCGGTGGTCCTGACCTCCTTCTCACAGTCTCTGCGAACCACCCTTCGTCGCGCCGGCTTCGCCAGCGAGGCGATGATCGATCAGCATTTCCTGCAAAAGAAAGATGGCACCTGATGGCCACGATTCTCACGGTCGACGATTCCCCCAGCATCCGGCAGATGATCAAGGTCGTGCTCGAGCCGGCCGGCCACAGCGTGATCGAGGCGGGCGACGGTGCGCAAGGCCTCGCCAAGGCCCAGGCCGGCAAGCTCGACCTCGTGATCACCGACCTCAACATGCCCGTCATGAACGGGCTCGAGTTGATCCGGGCCCTGCGCAAGCTGCCGAGCGCGGTCGGCATGCCCATCGTGTTCCTGACGACCGAATCGAACGACACGGTGAAGCAGGAAGCCAAGAGCGCCGGCGCCACCGGGTGGATCACCAAGCCGTTCAAGCCGGAGCAGCTGCTCGCCGTGGTCGGCAAATTGGTGCGCGCATGAGCGCGATGGAGCCGACCGAGATATTCCGTCAGGAAGCCAGCGAGCTCTTCGAGGTGCTCGAAGGAGCCCTGCTCGATCTCGGTCTGCGTCCCGATGACCGCGAGCTGGTCGATTCCGCCTTCCGCGCCCTGCATACGATCAAGGGCTCGGGCGCCATGTTCGGCTTCGACAAGGTCGCCTCCTTCACCCACGAATTCGAGACCGCCTTCGACCGCGTCCGCAAGGGCGAGATCAAGCCGACCCAGGAGCTGATCTCGGTCGCGCTCGCCGCCAAGGACTATATCCGCGCGCTGATCGAAGATCCGCAGTCGACCGACGACGTCATCGGCGAAGCCATCCTCGACGACCTCAAGCGCTTCGTCACGGCCGACCAGCCCGCCGCACCGGTCATGGACATCGCCGAGGCGCCGCCGCTGGCGCCTGGCGCGAGCAAGCAGGCCGGTTGGCACCTGTATCTCGAATTCGAATCCCACATCCTGCGCAACGGCTCGAACCCGCTCGATCTCCTGGAAGATCTCTGCAAGCTCGGTCCCTGCTTCGTCGTGCCGGTCACCGACGGCGTCCCGTTCCTCGACGAGTTGGATCCGGAAGACTGCTATCTGAAGTGGGACGTCAAGCTGCACGCGGCCTGCGACAAGGACGCGATCGACGACGTCTTCATGTTCGTCCAGGACGAGATGAAGCTGACGCTCTCGCCGCTCGAGCAGGCCGAGGCGCCCACGCCGGCGCCGCTGTTCCAGCTGCTCGACGAGGAGGTCGTCGCCGAGACGGCTGCGCCGGCGGTCGAGCCCGCGCCGGTCGTCGAACAACCCCTCGCAAAGGCGGAATTTGAAGCCGCGCCCGAACCGAAGCCCGAGATCAAGCGTGAGGCGGCGCCCGCGCGCCGCGAGGAGGCCAAGCAGGATCGCGGCATTGCCACCGTTCGCGTTCAGGCCGAGCGCCTCGACGAGTTGATGGACCGCGTGGGCGAGCTCGTCATCGCGCAGGCGCGTCTGACCCAGCTCGCTTCGTCCGGCTCCGACCTCTCGATCAAGATGATCGCCGAGGAAATCGAACGTCTCGCCTCGTCCTTGCGCGATACCACGATGGGCGCGCGCATGGTGCCGATCGGCTCGCTGTTCGGCCGCTTCCGCCGCCTGGTGCACGATCTCTCGCGCGATCTATCGAAGCCGGTCGAATTCGTGACCTCGGGCGAGCACACCGAGCTCGACAAGACTATGATTGAGTGCCTCGCCGATCCGCTGGTGCATCTGATCCGCAACGCCATCGACCACGGCATCGAGGACACCGCCACCCGTGCGGCCAATGGCAAGACCGAGCAGGGCCGTATCGAGCTCGCCGCCGTGCATTCCGGCGCACAGGTCCTGGTCACCGTGAAGGACAATGGCGGCGGCCTCAATACCGCGCGCATCCGTGCGAAGGCAGAAGAGCAGGGGCTGATCGCACCCGGAGCCGTGCTGACCGATCACGAAATCCATCAATTCCTGTTCCACCCCGGCTTCTCGACCGCGCAGACCATCTCGGCGCTGTCCGGCCGCGGCGTCGGCATGGATGTGGTCAAGCGCACCATCGAGAACATGCGCGGCTCCATCGACCTGTCGACCAGGTTCGGCGAGGGAACCACCGTGACGCTGCGTCTGCCGCTCACGCTCGCGATCATCGAAGGTCTGCTGATCCGTGTCGGCGAGGGCCGCTACATCATTCCGCTGTCCGCGGTGGAGGAATGCATCGAGCTGACCGCCGAGGACGAACGCTCCCGCGGCCGCAATTTCCTCAACGTGCGCGGCAATCTCGTGCCCTTCCTCCGGCTGCGCGAGATCATGGCCGCATCGGGCGCGCCCGACCGGCATCAGAAGACCATCATCATCTCGACCGGCGAGACCCATGTCGGTCTCGTCGCCGACCAGATCATCGGTAACCACCAGACCGTGATCAAGTCGCTCTCCAAGCTGCACTCGGACGTCACGATGTTCTCGGGCGCGACGATCCTGGGGGACGGCACCGCGGCGCTGATCCTCGACGTCGCGCAGCTGGTCGCGCTGGCGCAGTCGAAGGTGGAAAAGCAGCACATCAGCGAGGCGGCGTGATGAACGACGGTTTGACTGGCGAGCGTCAGACGGGCGCGATGCAGGTCGTCATGATCGGCCTCGGCGAGGAGAAATTCGCTCTCGATGCCGGCCTCGTGCGCGAGATCATCGATCCGGTTCCCGTGACCAGGGTCGCCGGCGCGCGGGCTTTCGTTCCCAGCGTGATCAACGTGCGCGGCAACGTCATTCCGCTCGCCGACCTGCGCATCCGTTTCGGCATGCCGCAGCTCGACGACACCGCCGACACGCGCATCGTCGTCATCGAGCTCGAGCTCGACGGCGAGCCGGTCCTGGTCGGCGTCACCGCCGACAAGGTCTACGAGGTCACCGAGATATCGCAGACCGACGTGCAGCAGACGCCGCGCGTCGGCATGCACTGGAAGCCGGAGTTCATCCGCTTCATCGCCAAGTGGCGCGAAGAGTTCGTCATCGTTCCGAACATGGAACGCATCCTGAATTGAAGTTGAGGTCTCGGGGCGAGACCTGTGGGGGCTGAACATGAGATTTACGGTCAAGGCCAAGCTGGCCAGTGCATTTGGTGTGCTCCTGGTGCTCTCGATGGCGGCAGGCGGCCTCGCCTATGTGAAGCTGACCGAGATGATCGAGACTGCCGATAATCTGGTGTCCCGCGCCGGCCGGATGGAGCGTGCGGCAGAGATCGAGAGGGGGATCCTGACCCAGGTTCGGTCCGAGAAGAATCTGCTTCTGGCGCCCGATAGCGAAGCGGATGGCTTCGTCGCCGAGATCGCAAAGCAGCGCGAGGCGCTTCTCAAGCTGAAAGAGGAGATTCACGCCGCAGCCTCCCCGGAAGGCAAGAAGCTGATCGAGAATTTCGCCGCCTCCTACGCCCGGATGAATGCCGTTCAGGACGACGCGCTCAAGACCGCCCGGACGAACAGGCCGAAAGCCGTGGAGCAGTCCGCGGTCGAGGTTCGCAAAGCGGTCCGCGAAGCGATGGACGCCGCCCACGCCTATGTCAACAACGTCAAGAAGAACATGGCGGACCGGGCCGCCATGGCGCATGAGGACGGCAATCGCGCCCATGTCATGCTGGTCTCGGCGGTGGGCGCATCGCTCGTGATCGGTCTGATCGCCGCGATCTGGATCTCGCTCAGCATCTCCCGCGGGCTCGGCCGTGCGGTCGGCCTCGCCGGTGCCGTGGCGGGCGGTGACCTGACCCAGACCATCAATGTTTCCAGCAATGACGAGATCGGTGATCTCGTGAAATCGCTGAACACCATGGTCGGGAAGCTTCGTCAGGTCGTCGAGGAGGCTCTCACCGCGGCAGGCAACGTCTCCGCCGGTAGCCAGGAGCTCTCCGCCAGCGCCGAGCAGCTCTCGCAGGGCGCGACCGAGCAGGCCTCGTCGGCCGAGGAAGCCTCCTCCTCGATGGAGGAGATGGCCTCGAACGTGAAGCAGAACGCCGACAACGCCAACCAGACCGAGAAGATTGCGGCGCAGTCGGCCAAGGACGCCGAAGCGAGCGGCGTTGCCGTGGGCCGTGCCGTCGAGGCGATGCAGACCATTGCCGAGAAGATCACCATCGTGCAGGAGATTGCGCGTCAGACCGACCTGCTGGCGCTCAACGCGGCGGTGGAAGCCGCCCGCGCCGGCGAGCACGGCAAGGGCTTTGCGGTGGTCGCCTCCGAAGTGCGCAAGCTCGCCGAGCGCAGCCAGGCGGCTGCGGCGGACATCGGCACGCTCTCGACGGAAAGCGTCAAGGTCGCGCAGGAGGCGGGCCAGATGCTGTCCAAGCTCGTGCCCGACATCAAGAAGACCGCGGAGCTGGTGCAGGAGATCACCGCGGCCTGCCGCGAGCAGGACGTCGGTTCGGCCCAGATCAACCAGGCGATCCAGCAGCTCGACAAGGTCGGCCAGCAGAACGCCAGCGCCTCCGAACAGGTGTCCTCGACCTCCGAGGAACTCGCCTCGCAGGCCGAGCAGCTGCAATCGACCATCTCGTTCTTCCGGATCGAGGACGCCGTGCGCAAGGAGAAGGCGGCGGCCGAGCCGATCGACCGCGCCGTCGGCCAGCTCCGGGCCAAGGCCGCGCACATGGCCGCGGTCGACCGCGGCACCAAGAAGCCGGTGCCTGCCCGCAAGACGGCGCGTGCGATGAAGGTCGCCGGTGGCGGTGGCTTCGCCTTCGACATGGATGACGGCGAAGACGATCGCGACGCCGAGTTTCAACGCTGATCAACCGGTCCGGCCTCGTGCCGGACCGTGCTCATTTCCAACCTTCGGAACCCCGGACCGCATCATGGCCGCAACCTCGCAATACCTGACGCTCGGGCTCGCCGGCGAGACGTTCGGCATCAGCATCCGCAACGTCCGCGAAATCCTCGACATGCGGCCGATCTCGCGGCTTCCGCACGCGCCGGACTTCCTGCTCGGCATGATCGACGTGCGCGGCAGCGGCTATCCGATCGTCGACCTCCGCATCAAGCTCGGCCTGCCAGCCGTGGCCGCCACCGAAGCGACCCGCATCATCATCCTGGACGTGCCGATGAAGGATCGTCTGGTCGGCGTCGGCTTCGTCGCCGACTGCGTGTTCGAGGTCACCGACATCGACGAGCAGGCGATCGAGCCGGTGCCCGAGGTCGGCGGCAAGTGGCAGTCCGACTATGCCGCAGGCATCGGTCGCAAGGGCGAGAAGTTCGTCGTGATCTTCGATCTCGCCAAGCTGATGGCGAACGACAAGCTTCCGGAAGGACGCGACGCCAGCGCGGATGCGCCCCGCGCGGCCTGAGTTTGTAAGATTGAAGCGTGCACACGCGTACCCATCCAGATCCGAATTCGAACCCACGAGATTGAAATGAGATTCACCGTCAAAGCCAAGCTCGCCTCTGCATTCGGCGCAGTCATCGTCCTATCGATGATCACCGGCGGCGTCGCCTTCAACAGCCTCTCCACTCTGACCGAGCAGCAGGAGCGCATCGTCGGGCAAGCCTATCGCACCAAGCTGGCTGCCGACGTCATGAGCGCGATCCAGGCGCAGCAGCGGGCCGAGAGCCGCATGATCCAGGCGGTCGCGGACAAGGACACCCAGGACAATTACAACGCGATGCTGACGCGCCGCGAGAAGACGCTCAAGCTCAACAGCGAGCTCTACGGCAAAGCAAGCGAGAACGGCCGGCGCATGCTCGATCAAGCCGCCGGCCCGATCAAGCGCATGAACGAGTTGGAGGACCAGGCCGCCAAGTTTGCGCTGCTCAACTCCAACAACAGGGCCGCGCAGCTGTGGAAGTCCGAGGGGCAGGCAGCGGTCAAGGACATCGACATGATGTTGGATGCTGCTCTCGCGGAGCTGGGCGGCAATGGCTCTGAGAGCCAGCGTACGGTCCTTGCATTGCTGACGGCCCGTGGCGAGATCGCGCGGCTCGCGCGATCGATCGTTCTCACTTACACGGCGACGACGGCGCAGGAAGTCGATGCCGACGTGAAGGAGACCACGCAACGGCTGGGCAGTCTCAAGGCGGCCGTGGCTCAGGCCAATCACCCGACGGCCGGCGCCATGAACGCTCAATTGGACCGCCTGACGAAGGTCGTGGAGAATGTTACGCGTTTGGCCCTCGAGGCAGGCAACATGAAGGCGGCGGCGATCGCGGGTGGTGACGGACGCAAGGCCTTCAACGAGGCCCTCGACGCCATCGAGCAATACGTCAAGCGAAATGAGAAGCAGATGGCCGAGGTCGCGGAGGAGGGCGCCAGGGACGCGGCCTTCGCGAAGATGTTGCTGATCGGCATGCTTGCCGCGGCGCTGTTGATTGCAGTCGCATCGGCGACCTGGATTGCGCTGAATATCAGCCGCGGGCTTGCCCGCGCGGTCGGTCTCGCCAACGCAGTGGCGATCGGCGACCTCAGCCAGAAGATCGACGTCTCGAGCAGGGACGAGGTTGGCGATCTCGTGGCGTCTCTCAACGCGATGACCGCAAATCTAAATGCCACCGCGGCCCTCGCCAACGAGATCGCGCAGGGCAATCTCACGGTCGAAGCCAAGCCGCTGTCGGACAAGGACACGCTGGGCCTGGCGCTCGAGCGCATGGTGGAGAAGCTCCGTCAGATCGTGTCGGAAGCTCTCACCGCGGCGCAGAACGTCTCGGCCGGCAGCCAGGAGCTCTCCGCCAGCGCCGAGCAGCTCTCGCAGGGCGCGACCGAGCAGGCCTCGTCCGCCGAGGAAGCCTCCTCCTCGATGGAGGAGATGGCCTCGAACGTGAAGCAGAACGCCGACAACGCCAACCAGACCGAGAAGATCGCCGCACAGTCGGCGAAGGACGCGGAAGCCTCCGGCGCCGCGGTCGGCCGCGCCGTCAACGCGATGCAGACCATTGCCGAGAAGATCACGATCGTGCAGGAGATCGCGCGCCAGACCGACCTCTTGGCGCTGAACGCGGCCGTCGAGGCCGCCCGCGCCGGCGAGCATGGCAAGGGTTTTGCGGTGGTCGCCTCCGAGGTGCGCAAGCTCGCCGAACGCAGCCAGGCCGCCGCGGCGGAGATCGGATCGCTGTCATCCGAGACCGTGAAGGTGGCGCAGGAGGCCGGCGCCATGCTTGCCAAGCTGGTTCCGGACATCAAGAAGACCGCCGAGCTCGTCGAGGAGATCACCGCGGCCTGCCGCGAGCAGGACGTCGGTTCGGCCCAGATCAACCAGGCGATCCAGCAGCTCGACAAGGTCGGCCAGCAGAACGCCAGCGCCTCCGAGCAGGTGTCCTCGACCTCGGAGGAGCTCGCCTCGCAGGCCGAGCAGCTGCAGTCCACGATCGCCTATTTCCGCATCGAGCAGGCCGCCAAGAGCCAGGCACCGGCCCCGATCGACCGGGCGGTGAGCCAGTTGCGCGCCAAGGCGGCCACCATGGCGGCCGTCGAGCGCCCGGCGAAGAAGGCCGTGCCGGCCAGGCCAGCGCGCGCCGCGAAGGTGGCCGGCGGTGGCTTCGCCTTCGACATGAACGACGGCAGGGACGACAGGGACGCCGATTTCCAGCGCTAGGACTTGTCAGGACTCCCGCGGACCGGCCCACCTTATGACGGGTGAACCGGTCCGCCTTCAACGGCTGCGTAACCCTTAGGATCGAAGATGGCCCGTACGCCCCGACATTCAGGACAGGCGGCGATCCCGGGCCGGGGCACGCGGCCATGATGCCGGCCGTGCAGGATGCGGGCGTCCATCTGTCGGACCGGCACTTCCGGACCATCGCCGAGCTCATCGAGGGACAGGTCGGCATCAAGCTGCCGCAGGGCAAGCGGCTGATGCTGGAGGGGCGGCTGCACAAGCGCGTGCGCGCGCTGAACTTCTCCGACCTCAACGAATATGTCGAGAACCTGTTCGAGCCGGATCATTTCGACAGCGAGCTCACCCATCTCATCGATGTGGTGACGACCAACAAGACCGACTTCTTCCGCGAGCCCCAGCACTTCACCTTCCTGCGCGACGCCGCGGTGCCCGCTCTGCTCAGATCCCATCGGCGCAACAACGCGAAGCTGAAGGTCTGGAGCTCGGCAAGCTCCACCGGCATGGAAGCCTATACGACCGCGATGGTGCTGGACGACATGACGCGGAACGGTTCGCGCTTTCAGTACCGCGTCCTCGGAACCGACATCTCGACCGCCGTGCTGCGGCTCGCCAAGGCCGCCATCTACACCAGGGACGTGCTCGCCCCGGTGCCGGAGCAGTTCGTGAAGCGATATTTCCTGTCATCGCGGGACAAGTCGCGCGGCGAGGTGAGGGTGGTGCCGGAATTGCGGCGGATGACGCATTTCATGCGGATGAATCTCATGGACGCGTCCTATCCGGTCGACCGCGACGTCGACATCATCTTCTGCCGCAACGTCCTGATCTATTTCGAGCGCGAGACGCAGCGCAAGGTCATCGAGCGGTTGTGCAGCCATTTGCGGCCGGGAGGCTATCTCCTGGTCGGCCATTCCGAATCGATGATTCACAGCGCCGTGCCGGGTCTGAAGCAGGTCCAGCCCACCATCTTCCAGGTTTGATCGGAGCGCCGCACCACCATGCCGAAGGAGAAAGTTCGCGTGCTGATCGTGGACGATTCGGCGTCGGTGCGCCAAATCCTGCAGACGATCCTCAACGATGACCCTGATATCGAGGTGATGGCAACGGCTTCGGATCCGTTCGTGGCGGCGCGTCGTCTCCAGAACGAGATTCCCGACGTCATCATCCTCGACCTCGAGATGCCGCGCATGGACGGCATGACGTTCCTGCGCAAGATCATGGCGCAGCGCCCGATCCCGGTGATCATCTGCTCCTCGCTGACCGAGGAGGGCTCGAACGTGATGTTCGAGGCCTTCGAGGCCGGCGCGGTTGACATCGTGCCGAAACCGAAGATCGACACGCGGCAGGCGCTGCTCGAATGCTCGACGCGGCTCCGCGAGGCCGTGAAGTCGGCGGCGCGCGCGCGGGTGCGCCCCCGCGCGGAACGCCGGGCCATCGAGAAGAAGCTGACCGCCGACGCCATCATCCCGCCGCCGGTGCAGGGCCGGGTGCGGCCGACGACGGAGCGCATCGTGTGCATCGGCGCCTCGACGGGCGGGACTGAAGCGCTCAACGACGTTCTGGAGATGCTGCCGGCGCACTCCCCGCCCATTGTTATCGTCCAGCACATGCCCGCAGGCTTCACCGCGGCCTTCGCCAGGCGGCTCGACGGCGTCTGCCAGATCAGGGTCAAGGAGGCCGAGGATGGCGAGCCGGTGCTGCCGGGCAGCGCCTATATCGCGCCCGGGGCCCGGCACATGCTGCTCCAGCGCATCGGCCTGCGCTACCAGATCGCGATCAAGGACGGTCCGCCGGTGTCGCGGCATCGCCCCTCGGTCGACGTGTTGTTCCGCTCGGCGGCCCAGCACGCCGGCGCCAACGCGCTCGGCGTCATCATGACCGGCATGGGCGATGACGGCGCGCGCGGCATGCTGGAGATGCGCAAGCTCGGCGCCGCGACGCGGGCGCAGGACGAAGAGAGCTGCGTGGTGTTCGGCATGCCCAAGGAAGCCATCGCCTATGGCGGCGTCGAGAAGGTCGTGTCGCTGCATCAGATCCCGCGCGAGATCATGCACTGGTATCAGGCCGGGCACGCGGCGGTGGCGGGTTGATGGCCATGTCCCTGGTTCCTGCAAACACGCTCGCTGAGGCGACCGCTGCGATCGAGGACGTCTCCTCGCGCATTGAGGACGTCTTCGCGCGCGTCGGCCGCGACCTCGGGCGCGGCCACCTCATCTTCCAGGAGCTGAACCAGGGCTTGGCTGCGCTCTCGGGCGAGCTCTCCGGCGCCGAGATCGAGGGCGCCGCGACGGCGCTGCAGGAGATCGCCGCGCGGCTGAGCGAGCTGGCGCGGGCGCTGCCGGCGGAAAGCGCGCTGCTGGAGACGATCGGCAAGAGCACGGCGGGGGCGTCTTCGCTGCTCAAGCCGCTGTTCAAGCACATCCAGATGATCACCATCATCGCGCGCAGCGCGCGCATCGAGGCTGCCTCGCTCGACGGCGACCGCGAGGGCTTTCTCGCCTTCACGCAGGAAGCCTATGATCTCGGCAAGGCCGTGCAGGGCTCGATCGAAGGCTGCGCGCGGGACCAGCAGCGCCTCTCGGAAGCGGTCGCCACCGCCTCCGGACGGCAGAGGGAGTTCGAGAGCCGCTACCGGGCCCAGCTGATGTCGGAGAGTGCCGAGCTCGGCGCCGCCTATGCCGGCCTGCGCGAGCAGCGCGGCAAGAGCAGCCATCTGGCCGAGCGCGCAAGTTCCAGCACCAGGAAGATCGCCGATGCGGTCGGCAGCGCGATCATCTCGCTGCAGGCCGGCGACAGCACGCGTCAGCGTCCGAGCACGTGTGCCACGGTCTCGGCCTCGCGCCCGTCACCGCGCCGAGCCTCGTCCCGGAACCTGTTCCGAACGACGACGTCATGCGCGCGATTTGCCGATTGCAGGCGGCCCAGCTCAGGGACGCCCAGCGCGAGTTCGGTGGCGACATCGGCCAGATCGTCGGCGCGCTCACCGCCATCCTGCGCGATGCGGGCAGCGTCGCCGGCCACGGCCGTATGCTGTTTGGCGGCGAGGAGGACGGCTCGTCGTTCCTGACGCGCATCAAGCAGGCGCTGGCGCACGCGTCGAACCTGATCGCCACCTGCGAAAGCGCGGGCCGCTCGGTCGACGAGGCGCTCGCGATCCTCGAGGACACGCTGGCAAAATTTTGCCAGGCGATCGCCGGCCTTGCCGAGGCGACGGTCGACATCACGCTGATCGGCATGAATGCCGGCCTCAAGGCGAGCCATCTCGGCAGCCGCGGCAGCGCCTTCGTCGTCATCGCCAACGAGCTCAAGGCCACCGCCGACCAGGTCTCGGCGGGGGCCGCGCGCCTCCGGCCCGTGCTCGACGGGATTGAGCGCTCAGCCGGGGAGCTGAAGCAGCTGCGCGTGCAGGGTCACCCCACGCAGCTTGCCAAGCTCGAGCCGCAGATCCTGCTGGCGCTGCGCGAGGTCGAGGCCGGCAATGAGCGGCTCGACAAGCAGATGAGCCGGCTCGTGAACGAAGGCGCGGAATTCGAGAGGCTGATGAATTCGGCCCAGGGACTGATGACCACGCTCGGCGAAAGCTCGGCAGCCTTGCCCGCGGTCGCGACGCGGCTGGAGACGGCGGCTGCGGGTGCGCAGCGGCTTCAGGTGGAGGTGCAGGATCAGGCGATACTCGACGATCTCTTCGCGCGCTACACGATGGAGCGCGAGCGCGACGTTCATCGCGACTTCCTGCAAACGATCGGGCTTGAGTCGACCGCCGCCGCGCGCCGGGTCGAGGCGGCCGAGACCGCGGACGACGGTATAGAATTGTTCTGACGCGCCGCGGCGATCGCCTCGCGCGGCAGGGTCAATTTGACGGGTCGGCTTTGCAGGGCATTAACCGTGGCGGAATGCTCGCCGCATCGGTCATTGTCGCGCCGCAGACTTGGGTTGCAGATACCGGTGAGGATTGCGGTGGATGCTTTCATGATGCGAGACGGCAAATACGCGGCCTGGTTCAGGACCCCGCGCGGCCAGGGCACGGGCATCGTGCATCTGGCGGATGGACGGATCTCCGGTAGCGACAGCTTCTTCACTTATGGCGGCTCCTATCGGTTCGCTGACGACCAGCACTTCACGGCAGTCCTGACCACGCGGCGGTATGCCGAGGGCCCGCCGACCGTGTTCGGTCCGGACGAGGTCGAGGTCGAGCTCGCGGGCGTGTACAGCGGAGCGCTGGCGACCTGCTCCGGCAAAGCCAAGCAGGCGCCCGACGTGCCATTCGAGGTGACGCTGATCTTCTGCCAGGAAGACGCGCCGGCAGTGGAAACCCGGTCCGCTGTCGTGAAGCTCAATGACAAATTGCCCAAGGGGCTCGACAGCCGTTCGCGGCCGCGCCAGTTCCCTCTGCCTCCGAGGCCTCCCGCGTCTTAGCCTTGCGTTGACGCTATCGCAGCGAAGCGGGCTGCGAATGCGCCGCGGCAACGGTGCATTTAGGGGCGGAACGTTACGATGAGGCCGCATGAAGGACGGACGAAACATGCCTCAGATCTGGATGACATACGAGGAACTGGCGACCCTCAGCGGCTGCACGTCCGCGGAAGCCAGAATGCGGGCCATCCATCTGTCGCTCGACCGCCGCAAGAGCCGCGACGGCGCAACGCGCGTCAAGCTTGACCTGGCGCTGACGGCCAAGTTCTTCGCATCGATCCGCGAAGCGGATTTCGATCTCGACGGCGCCATCGCCGCGCTCCAGAGCACGCACAGGCAAATGGCCGAACTGCTGGCGCCGGCCGGGTTCCGCGAGCGCGGTGCAGCCTGAGCGCTGCGCCTTACCGGGCTCACCGCAAGAGCGGCGCCCGTCGATCTCCACTGTCTTTTCGAATCAGGCATAGTCCTGTCTCCGGAATTTTCAGCCGGGGGCCGGGGTTTCAACCGCAACGGGCCATAGAGCCCGCGAGGAGAATGCCATGAGGACAGCCAGGGATCGGATCGGCGTGACACTGTGGGGAACGGCGGTGCTCGGTGCGCTGCTGATGGTCGCCGCCGCGCCGTCGCGTGCGGAGGTCATCAAGCTGCAGGCCGAGCTCAAGGGCAGCAATGAAGTCCCTCCGAACAATTCCTCCGGTTCAGGCAGGGCTGAGGCCACGTTCGATAGCGAGACCAAAGTCCTGACCTATACCGTCACCTTTACCGATCTGTCGGGGCCGGCGATGGGAGCTCATTTCCATGGTCCGAGTGAAGCGGGCAAGAACGCCGGCATCGTCTTGCCGTTCAAGACGGTGCAAAGCCCGATCCAGGGCAGCGCCACGCTGACGGACGCTCAGGCGGCCGATCTGTTGGCGGGGAAATGGTACGCGAACATCCATACGGCCGCCAACCCGGGCGGCGAATTGCGCGGGCAGATGACGAAGTAGGGATGATGTCCCGGCGGCGCTGAAGAAATTGTCGGCGCCGTGATCGTTCAGGCTGGCGGCCGGGGCAGGAAGGCCAGGATCGTCTGGGCGAGGAGGACACCGACGGTGCCGCCCGCCGCCTTTTGCAGCACGTCGAGGAAGCCCGGATCGCGATCGGGGATCAGCGCTTGCAGAACCTCCAGCCCCATCGCGACGGCCACGACGAGCGAGCAGGCCAGAACGAGCCGGCCGGGCAACAGGAAGGACAGCAGGAAGCCCAACAGGCCATAGGCACTGAAGCGCTCGATCACGACGATCCAATAGGCCTCGTGATGCCCCATCAGCGCCGGCCGTCCCGCCAGTCTTGCCAGGGTGGCATAGACGATGAGGGCGAGGCAGATGGCCGCGGCTGCGATGAGGTGATTTCGACGCATGGCCCACCATAGCCGCCCGGATGCGGTCCCGCCTTCGAAAGACGAGAACATCGTTAAAGCGCCTTTGAACGCCGGCGGGGATGGTCAGGCGACCAGGACGTCGCCGCCCGGTGCTGCGGCTGCGGAATGGCGGCGCGACTCGACCAGCTCGCTGAACTTGGCGAACGGGAGCGGGGCGGCGACGAGATAGCCCTGTCCTTCTTCGACACCGGACGCGATCAGGGCGCTGCGCTGCTCCTCGGTCTCGATTCCCTCCGCGACGACCGTCATCCGAAAATCCTTGGCGAGCGCGACCAGCATCTCGACGATCGTCGTGGTCGACGCATCCACGGTGATGGTGTCGACGAAGAACTTGTCGATCTTGATTGCGCTGGCGCCGAGCCCCTTCAGCCGCGACAAGCCGCTATGGCCGACACCGACGTCGTCGATGGCGACGCGGAAGCCATGGTCACGCAGCTCCGCCACCACGGTCGCGGCGTGCGCGAGATCGTCGAGCTCGTCGCGCTCGGTCACTTCGACCACGATCTGGCGTGCGGAGATTCTCGCCGTCAGGACCGTGCGCCGCAGCGTCTCGACGAAGCCGGCGCTCAGCAGGTGCTTGGGCACGACATTCACGGACATCTTGAAGCCCTTGTCCGCCTTCAGCACGGCCTGCAGATCGCAAAGCGCCGATCGCAGGATCTGCCAGGTCATCGCCTGGATGCGCCCGCTGGATTCGGCCAGCGGAATGAAGTTCACGGGCGGCACCACCGAGCCGTCCTTCCGGACCCAGCGCGCCAGCACCTCGCATCCGGTGATCCGGCCGGTCCTGAGGTCGAAGATCGGCTGGTAGTACGGCTTGAATTCGCCGGCTGCGAGGGCGCGATCGAGGTCCGCGACCGGCCCCTCCGTCCGGCGGCTGCGTGCCAGCAGGATGCCGAACAGTGCACCCAGTCCAAGCGCGACCGCGAGCGCCGGCCAATACGCTTCGCTGTTCCAGCTCGAAAGCACGGCCTGCTCGAGCCGGATCGTGGCGTGAAGCGGCAGGCGCGCGGACTGCCTGTCGAAGCTGATCGGTCCCGGCAGCGGCTTGTCGGCATCGAGCCGGAATTCGCCGAGCTTCTCGCCATTGCTCAAGGTGAGGATCACCTCGCTGTGCGCGCGCAGCTCGGCGGGCATGAGATCGAACAGGCCGGAATTGATGCCGACGATGGCGACCAGCGCCGAGCTGCGATTGACGTCCCTGAGTACGCCCAATGCGTCACCGCCGAACTGCTCGACGCGGAATAAAGCGAGCTGCTGGTCCTGCGAGGGCAGCATGTCGCGGCGATCCGCCCATCCCTTGTCGAACTCGAGGCGTCTCGGAATAGGCCGAGCAGATCACCGATCCGTCCGGATTGACGAGACGGACGTCCTTGATCGCCGAGCGCTGGTAGACATGGAGCCGGATGGCTTGCAGCGCCGCCGGCGCGCAGCTGGCAAGATCGCGCTTGGCGAGGTCGTCGAGGCTGGCTGCGGCGAAATCGACAGCCAGTTCGGAACGGCGCAGAACCACCTCGGTCAGCTCGTTCAGCTGGTGCACCTGCTGGTGGCGAATGACGGCCTCTGCCGCGAAATGGCCCGCCAGCCCAAACGCCATCATGCTCGCAAGCACGAGCGCCACAAACGGAAGGTTCGGTCGCTGGTGTCTCATCCGGTCCGGGCGGAATTCAGGGAGAGGCAGGGGACGATCTTGGCAATGACCTTGAGAATATCTTGGCAATTGATCCTAGCCAGCGGGGGCTAAGATAGGGTTTAACGGGCGGACCGGCCCGGAAGGGCGACCGCGTAATTTGCCTGACCGATGGTCCGCGCGGCCCAAGCATGAAAGTTGAGCAGTATGATCAGGACGTTAAGCCTCCTCCTGTCGTTGGTCCTCGGAAGCGCGGTGGCCTCCGCGCAGGGGACCAAGGACCAGCCAGCGGGCAATCAGCCCACCAGCCGCAGCGGCGCTGCGACGAATTCCGGTTCGGACAGCATGGGCGGAGCGTTCAAGGGGACGGGGACACCGAACTACGGAACCAGCCCCGGGATGGGCTCCCAGAAGAAGACGCGCAATTAGGTCTGAACGGCCGGGCGGACTGAAGCAGGGCGCCTGGTGGCATTCACCGGAGGCGGACGGGGACGGCCTGCGGATAAGGTTCACCGGATCTGTCGATGCGGGGCGCTGCGGAATCGCGGGCGGTCCGCAGCCGCAGCACCACGAACGCGATGTTAATCGCCAGCCAAATCAACATCGCGGAAATGGCAAAATGGATCACTGCCAGACCTCACTGCGGGATCTGGTCAACATCCAACAGTTGCCTTGGTTCCGCCCTGCACGGCGACGAACTGCAGGTGAGGAAGGAGGCATTGCTGCGAGGGCGGACAAGCTGCCCTCCGCGACGAACTTTTCCAGGACTAGCCCTTCTTGCCGGTCTTCGACTTCAACGAAAGACCAAGCCGCACAGCCATGCGCTTGATCGCATCCGGCGAGCGGCCGAGAAGTTTCGCCGCCTGCTCCAGCGAAGCCGAAGACTTGGCCAACTCCATGAGCCGGCGGTCTTCCTTGAACGACCAGGGCTTGCGCGCCATAACCGAAATGATCCTTTTGTCGACACAATGACAAAGCCGCCAAGCGACCCATGTTCGCTCGACGGCTTTGCTTGGGTGGGGCCGGGCTTTGGGGGAGCCCGGTGCGAAGATGGATATGCGTTTCGCGAGACTTCGCAACAAACAACGCGGATTAAGCTAACCGCTCAACCTTACCGCGACAAAATCGGCGGGCGAGATACGTATGATCCCGGTGAACCAGGGTTCATGGTGTCGGCGGGTCGAGTCCTGTAAGAAGAACGGAGCCTCTTCACCGCACCTCTGCCCTCACGTGCCGATCAATCTTCAAGCACCACGTTGCACAAACTTCATCTTCGTCTGACAAAAGTTTCGGCGCTGCCGATCTTGAAGTCGGCGCAACGAAAAGATGAAAATGAGCGCGGGAGGAACGTTCCGGCAAACGTGGGACATTCCAAATGACGGCTGTCTTGGTGTTGGTTTCGATTTTCGCGGCGGGCTTTGGCTGCGGCTATGGTGTGAGGGCATGGCGCTCGCGGAGGCGATCGGCACGATATCGTCTTTACGCGCCCTATACCCCGGCCTCGATGGCGACCGGTCGAACCCGGCCGCCATCATCGTAGACGACGCGCGCACTCCAACTCGAAAGCCGTGGCGAAATCGAAATAACCATGTGCGGTTAGGTTAACTCGTCGCCGTGCTTGAGCGCTTCGGAAAGGCAGCCTAAGACGAGACAATTGATGACGAGCGTTTGGCCGCCTCTGTTTTTCGGAGGCGCGCAGGTGGACATATATGGCGTATCTGATTGCGTTGCTGGGCGCGACGATCTGCGTCCTCATTCTGATTGTGTTTGTTTTTGGTTTCGGCCGGCATCTGAAAGATCTTGCAGGTCCCTGGATCATGAACGAGGGTCCTTCGAATGATTGATCAACGGCACAACGCGCCGCGCAGGTATCTCGTCGACGCCCAGGGGCACCGCGTTCTGGTCGGTCTTTCGCTGGAGGAGACGGCGGAATTCGAGGCGCTGGATCTTGCGCCGACGGAGACGGTGCAAATCGCGGCCGAAACCGGCCTCGGCAAGGCATCGGGTGCGGTTGACGACGCTCGGTGGCCTCGAGCTCTATTCCAAGCACGAAGGAGCCTGGCGGGCGTGGATCGCACGAAGCCAGGCGGAGCGGCCGCAGGATTTAGGCTTTGTTAACTATGCCTGACCGAAGGTAGCGGCTTAAATCTCGAATGTGGGGATAGCCCAAATGTTTCAGCTGTTCCTGAGAGCGCGCGCACACAATCTTCTCGGCTCTCGCCGCGAGGACAAAGGGTTCAAGGCGCGCTCCGTCGAGCGTGATGCGGAGACCGACCGGGTTCGGATCGGTGCCGTCCTGGCGGCGATCGAAACCGCATTGCAGGAGGCGGAGCGGGAGCAGGCCGGCCTCAACCGGCGCGTCGATGACGCACTTGCACGTGCATCCGTCACCTTCGGCAACGGCACCGACGAATATCTCGAGCGGGAGGCGCTCGACAATCATCACCAGGATCTTTTTGCGGCCGACATCTCCAACGGCCAGCGCCGGCTCAAGGAGTTGGCGAGCAGCATTGCGCACCTGAAGTTCGTCAAGACCGCAATGCTGACGCGCTTCCCGGATTTCAAGCCGCCGCAGCTCAACAGCTGACAGCAATTCGCCGCCGCTTTGCCGTTTGGCGCTTCGTTCCTTATTGCTATGATCCGGCAAACGTTCACGGTTCGAAGGAGCAACGACGTGCCGGTCAGAAATATGCGAAGGTTGATTGGATTGGCATGCGTGCTGACACTGGCTGCGCCGGCGACGGCGTCGGCCATTACCGCCGAAGTGGCGCGCGCATGCGATGCGGCGGTGGCCAAGGCCTTTCCGCCCAGGCAGATCGGCAACCCGGCGGCCGGAAGCACCAAGGGCACGGGCAAGGATCAGCGCGAATATTTCCAGAAATGCGTCGCCAACAACGGCAAGGTCGACGACGCTCCGGCGGAGACGTCCAAGGACGGCAAGCCGGCCAAATAGGACATCGAGGCTCGGCTAGCGACGTGGCGGCGGACAGGGCGAGTAGAACGCGCCGTTCGCCGCATTGATGCGTTCGACGCATTGATTGGGATCGGTGACCGTTCCGGCCACCGTGAAGTCGTAGCCCATGCCCTTGATCACCACGACGTAGCGCCCGGGAGCGAGCGTGAAGCCGTCCTGTTCCGGTTGCAGCAACAGCATTCTCGGCTGGTCGTCGACCGGGCCCACCTTGTAGGGGTAGGACATGCTGCGGATGACCCAGGAATCTCCCGCGCTGACCATGGAGGCTTTCCCGCTGGCATCGACGCCCATGGCTCGCGAGACTTTCGCGACGACCCGAACTTCGGTCCCGGTTGCATCGACACCACCATCGGGCCTGAACACGATGAACCTGACGTCGCCGTCCATCAACGTGGTCGCGCTCGGCGTGGTGATGGCCGCCGAGATCGCGACGCGGCGGTCCGGAATCTTGCCCGGCACCGACTTGAGCTCATGGAGCTGGCCCTCGCTCAAGGCGTAGACTCCGAACGTCGTCGGCAGAGGCATCGAGGGTTGTGCCGCCTGCGCCGGCTCTTTCGCGCTATCCGGCGTCCGTTCGACCGCCTCGCCGAGGGCGGCAGGCGGGCTGGGGCTCGGTTGCGATGCCGGACTGTTCGCTGCCCGCTCGGGCGGCGGCGCCATCTGCGACAATGCGGTCAGTTGCGACCGCAGCCGGGGCCAATAGACAGCCACGGTCGCGCCTGCGCCAATGAGCAGCAGGATGACAGCCAATCGAACCAGAAAGGTGAAGGCGCTGCCGCGCTTGGGTGGATCGGGCGATTGCGGCGGTGCCACGGGACGGCGCGGTGCTCCCGTCTCCTGCGCGGTCGGCGTCGCAGCGGAAGCGGATGGCGACGGAACTGAGGGGGGAGCGGGGGTCGGGATCGGCGGGGGCACCGGGACGGCGGTTGCCGCCACACCATTCTGTGGCTCCGAGGCGGCGCTGCGCGCGAAGGAACGTTCCACCTCCCTGATGGCGCGTTCGAGCACCTGCAGAAGCTCGCGGGATTCCCGCGCGTCGGCGTGGGTGAATTGCTCGAGCAGCTTGACGCGTGCCAGCTCATAGACGATCTCCCGCATCTGCTGGGGATCGTCGGAGACGGCGCGGATGCGGCTCGACAGGAGACGGATAAAGCCGGCCTTGATCTGTTGCGTCGAGGCGGCGCTGGCCGCAGTTTCGCCGGAGTCGGTCATCAAGGGCGACCAAGTAGCCCGGATGAGGCCATTTCGCTAGGCTTTTCCGCCTCGAGACGCCACGACCGAGGCAGCCCTCCCGCTGATTGCCGGGTCTGCCGGCGCCCCGCTCGGTCGTTCGAAGGTGCTTGCTTTTAGAGGAAAACCTGTGACATTTCGCGGAGCTCCTCATTCCGGTGTTCGATCATGCGCGGCGTTCTAGCAGTCTTCACGGCTTTGACATTCCTGGC
This sequence comes from Bradyrhizobium dasycarpum, assembly GCF_042019905.1. NCBI lineage: Bacteria > Pseudomonadati > Pseudomonadota > Alphaproteobacteria > Hyphomicrobiales > Nitrobacteraceae > Bradyrhizobium > Bradyrhizobium dasycarpum. The sequence continues at coordinate 3,361,509 of NZ_CP169574.1, read as the reverse complement.
TTCGCCTGCCGTTGCGCAAGGGATCAAGGATCAGGCCAACACCACGAGCTCCAGCATCATCACGACGCCCACGAAGAAGGCGCAGACCAATCAGGCGGCGTCGCGGCCGACCGCCGTTCGAAACCTGTCAGGCAGCCTGCCCGCTGGAAAGTCGGCACAGGGCGTCTGGCGCGACGGCAAGCTGGTCGCCGTTCCCCGCTGAGGCGGCCCAACGGAACCGTGAAGGAACGGTGATCGCCTCCCTGACGTTCTTGCTCGGGAGATAATTCATGAAACCACCAATTCTGATCGCCATCGCGTTGCTCATGCCCGCCGCTGCCTGGGCCCAGGGCGTCAACGATCCTTCGACGCCCAACCGCAGCGTGACCATCGTCAATCCGTCGCAGCCGGCGCCACCCAACGCGACGCGGAACATCCCGAGCCGGATCGAGCCCCCGTGACGACGCGGGGACACGCGCGGCCCTATTACGGGAACAGAACCCGTGGCAGCGGGTCGAGCCACCGCTAACCATCGTTCACCGGGCGGCGACCTCTTTGGTTAGCTATTGCGTTTGGTTAGCTATTGCGGGTTGACCTCGACCTCCAAGGTCGAGGTCCCCGCGTCATGTCGGTTCTTGCCCGAGATCAGCAGCGTGAACTTGTCAGTGCCGCGCGTCTGGCTCTCGGCCGAATAGCGGAAGCCGGAGCCGACGACGGCCAATTGGCCGCGGGACGGTCCGCTCACGACCGAGACGTTGAAGATCTGCATGTAGGACCAACGCAGGCCCTGGATGCACTCCGCGCCAGGCGCGATCGACATCGTCCATCTCACCGTATCATGCGACAAGGCAAACGGTGTTCGCTCCTTGATGCAGAGCGGGCTGGCGTGAGCCGCGAGGCCTGACATTGCGGACGCGGCAACGCCCAACAGCAGCGATGATCTTGCACGCATGCTCGGCAACTCCAGAGGGGAAACCGGAAGCTAGCAGCAATGAGCTAATGAGGTCTTAGAACGAGCCTTTGTTCCCTTCCGGTCTTGTGGCGCGGATCTCGGATAGCAGTACATCCGTCGGTCGTACTCGGAACGATGCGATACTGCTGCTGTTTTGCCCGACCGAGCAATCCGTATTTCGGAAGATTCGTAAGTCATTGATTTGGCTGGGGCCGGCTACTGTGCATGGGGTTGTTTTTCAACTTTTGAAGGGGCGGGGGTCTGAAGCACCCAAGGGCCGATGCAGCCGACTGCGAACCGGCTTCTTGCAATTGGGAACCTCATGAGCTGAAGTTGCAGCGGCCTCGGACTGCTGTGGCCCAACCCTTGGAGTCATCGGAGTGCAATCCACTCGCCGCAGTTCCTTGTCAGGTCGCCGGATACCGGGGGATGCACCGGTCAAGGTGCTGTTGGCTGCCGCGGTCGGACTGGCCGTGTCTGTTGCCGGTCCGCCCTCATGTCTCGCCCAGAGCGAACCCGAGCCCTCGCTCAGCGACTATCTTCCGCCGAGCGAGCCGGAAGTCTCGCGCGATGAATGGCGGCAGAGGATCGAGGAGGCGCGGCGCCGCGCCAAGGAGGTCTCGCGCGAGCGGCGCGAGCATCCCGAGCTGTACAAGCCGATCCCGGAGGATCCGGACCTCGTCGCGACCGAACGTCTGCTCCGCGACGACAGCCTGCAGCGAGGCGACATCGTCACGACCAAGAAGGGCATGTTCGTCTACCAGGGACGATCCGATCAACCGCGCCGCGACCAGGACTTCGTGCCGGTCGCACCGAAATCGGTGCGCTGAGCTAGTAGCGCCGCAAGATCTCGTTGAACTTGGGGTCGGTCACTTTCGTGGTTTCGAGCAGCAGCGACTTGCCCTGCGGCGTAGCCTGCACGTAGGCCGCGACCAGCAGCGGCTCGTAACGAGAGCGATTGGCGAGCGCCGCGCGGATGTCGGATTGCGCCAGCAGCCTGATCTCCTCGTCGCTCGCCGCGGCGCCCGAGGTCACGGTCCGGACGCGAGAGATCGCCACGTCGAGCAGCACCGATCCGGTCAGATAGGACATCTTCACCGCAGGCGTTGCCGCTTGGCCGGCCTGGGCCTGCAGCGTGCCGAGCGTGAGCCAGAGCGCCGGCCTGATCGGCGAGACCTTCAAGGCTGCGACGACGGCGGCTTGCGCGGCTTCGTTCTCGCTTGCCCTTCCGGGCGCATCGGCCGAAGGACGATGAAGAACGTCAGCGGCCCTGGCCGCCGCGTAATTCGCGAGCAGGTCTCCATCCAGCGAAACAGATGCCAGAACACCGCCGGCCGCCAGCTTGGCCTTCTCGGGCGGGATCTGGCCCGAGAACAAATCGCTCGCGCGAAAATTCGGTCGGGCGAGATCGCCGTAGAACGCCATGCCAGCATGAAGCGCCAGCAGGCTCGCGGTGCAAATGCCGAGGACGCGAAGCAGGATCATACGGCTCATGGAAATCGACGAGGCCTGTGCGGGCGAAGCAAACACGGGATTGAAAGGAACGCAGCGATCCTAAATTGCCATCAGACTATCGCCCTGGATCGTCAGCAGCGTCAAGTTTCCGGTCGCGTAAGCGCCGGTGTCGATGTTGATGCGGTTCGGGCGAATGTCGGGCACGCTGACCGGCGTATGACCGTGGACGACGTATTTGCCGAAACGCTCTTCGGAGGCCAAAAATTCCTCGCGGATCCAGAGCAGGTCCTCGTCCTTCTGACGCTCGAGCGCGATGCCGGGCTTGACGCCGGCGTGCACGAAGAAGAAGTCGCCGCAGGTAAAGGACGATGGCAATTGCTGCAGGAAGGCGAGGTGCTCGGGCGGCAGCGCGCGCCTCAGTCCTTCGATCAGCTCGACCTGTTGCTCCGCCGACGGGTTCATGGTCGGCGTGATGCCGTAGGAGACCAGCGTCAGGAGGCCGCCATAATGGCGCCACTCCTGCAGGCGGGCCGGGTCCTTGAGCACCTCGAGCATGAAGACCTCGTGGTTGCCCTTCAGGCAGACCGTCTCATGCGACTTCGAGCGCGCGATCAACAGATCGAGCACGGCGCGCGAGTCCGGGCCGCGGTCGACATAGTCGCCGAGGAAGACCTGAATGGCCCGCTCGGGCGCGGAACGGGCCAGATCGGCGTCGATGACGGTTAACAGCGATTGAAGCAGGTCGGCGCGGCCGTGCACGTCGCCGATCGCATAGACGCGGACGCCCTCGGGAAGCCGCGGCTTGGTCTTCTTTCGAAAGCGTGAGGAAAGGCCCATCAGGTCGGTCGAATCGCATCCAGCGTCACGAGCGGAAGTCGCGACCGCTCTTAGCAGAACAAGTCACACATCGGTATTCTTAATTGTTTCCGACCAACTCGCCCGCATTTTGATTAAAGGATCGCGCGGCCTTTGAGGCGTATTTCAAGAGGTCTCGCGTAGCGTCTCCCCAACAAGAACGGGGAGCGCGGCATGCGCAAAGTTGTAAAGTTCCTGGCGGCGATGGCCGCCATCGTGGTTGCTGCGGGGGTGCAGCAGCGCGCCGAAGCCGCTTTCGTCGGTGCGCCCTTGGGGCTGCGCGGTGCCATCCAGTACATCAAGTTCGACCAGCCGACGCTGGCGCCGATGGCCTTCACGCTGTTTTGCCTGAAGTACAAGGACGAGTGCAGGCCGCGGCCGCAGCAGATCGTGTTCAGGGGCGGCCGGCTGAAGCTCACGGCCGAGCGGCTGGCGCAGATGCAGGATGTCAACCGGCAGGTCAATACCGCCATCCGTCCCGAGGCCAATCTGGAAGGGCTGCGCGGCGAGAAATGGCTGCTGCATCCGGCAAGCGGCGATTGCAACGACTACGCCGTGACAAAACGCCACGAATTGATCGCCAAGGGCTTTCCCGCCCGCGCGGTGCTGCTCAGCGAGGTCGTGACCACCTGGGGCGAGCATCATCTCGTCGTCGTGGTGCGGACCTTCTCGGGCGATCTCGTGCTGGACAATCTCTCCGGGCACATCCTGCCGTGGTCGAAGAAGCCCTATCGCTGGGTCCGCATCCAGTCGCCCAAGAACCCGAACTACTGGGCCTCGCTCGGCGACCGCTCGGTCTGATCAGCCGCGTGATCCGGACTGGCTGACGCTCTGGGACAGACCCAGTCCCACGATCACCGAAAGACACAGGATTGCTGCGGGCCGCAGCAATCCTGGGCCGGCGAAGCCCTGAACCAGCGCAAAGAGCAGACAGGCCGCGGCGGACGCAGGGAAAAACGAGTCGCGTCCGCGCTGCAAAGCGCCGACAACCAGGCGCACCAGAGCGAGCAGGCTCGCCGCGATCAGGGCCGCCAGACCGAGCCATCCCATCTCCGCAAAGATAGCCATCGCTGCCGACGGCGCCGTCAAGATCGCTCCAGCGTCGCTTTGATAGATCCTCCCCACCGCGGCAAAGGTCCCTGCGCCCGCGCCGAACCAGCGCGTGTCGGCCAACATCCGCTCGAGGGCGGCCCTCGTTTCGGCGCCCATCTCCGGCACCAGCCGCAGCAGGACCGGTCCGGAGCTCTTCTCGAACAGGAAGGTCAGGACGATCGCTGCTCCAATCAGAGCTGCCAGCGACAGCGCGCCCGCGGCCAACGGCGAAAGGTCGAGCCTGCGGATGACGAGGATCAGCAGGATCAGTGCGATGCCGAAGCTTGCGGCCACCGCGCTGTTCGGGCCTGAGAGGCCGAAGATCGCAAGCGCGCTGATCAGGGCGCCGACAAGGCCCAGCAGACCAAGCACGATCGAGCGAAGCAGCGAATGATGCGTTTCGGCCCGCTCCGCGGCCAGCTGCATGACCGCCAGGTTCAGGACGAGGCCGAAGCCGGCCAGGGTTGTTGCAAGCTCGGAAGCTGCGGCGGCCTGTGCGCCTGCTGGTGACAGCCGATGCAGATCCAGGGTCAGGGCGGAGACTGCGGCGATGCCAGCGAGGACGAAGAGGACCAGTTCGGCCCGGCCGCGGTCACGCACCACCAGGATGGTCACGCCGAGCGCCGAGATCGCCGCAACCGCCAGGAGCAGCGCGCTGACGGTCAGGCCGATATCGGCGGTGATCGGGCCGAGTGACAGGCCACCTAGGACGTCATGAGCGCTCGCCCAGATCGGATGTGCCAAGCTCAGCGGAAGCGGGACGAGTTGAGCCGCGATGCACAGCGGCATGGCAATCAGGATCCAGCGGCCCCAGGAGGTCGCGCGAACGTAGTGCTCGTAGTCGGCTTTTCGCGCGCTTAGCGTGGCTGCCAGCAAGCTCAGTGCGGCGGCCATCGTCCCGAGCTGTGCACCGAACTTGGCGCCGGCGATTTCGAGAGCGGAAGCGGAAACGATGCAAACGATGAGGGCAAAATAAGCGAGGGACAAACGGCGCGCTCGATGCGGAATCCTGAAACTGTCAGGTCACCATACAAGCCGTCGATTGGTTTTCAAACAGAGGTATGCCTCGGTCCAGCATTTAAACCTTGGACCGTTTGCGCGCTCGTTGCAGCGTTGACGGCGCGATCGGCTTCAGCGGCTGGCTTTGACCGGGCGACCGAAGACGCGGGCGGCCCGTGCGGCGGCAAGGCCGAAGCGAGCGCCTGATCCAAAGAGGTAGCCGGCCTGGAGGGCGATCGCTGCGAACATTACGCCTTTCAGGCTGTCGAGCACGGTGACATCGAGCATCAAGCCGGCCGGGATTGCGGCGAGCAGCATGACAAAGGTCAACGGCAGCAGCACCAAAACGCGAAAGCGTTGGCCCAGCACGGCACCTACCAGAAAGCTGAAGATCAAAAGCGCGGTCATCCGAAACACTCCGTGCTTCGGACCCTAGGTTCCCCACCCTAAAAAGACCCTTAAGGTGTATGGCTAAATTTGGCCTATTGGCCGCAATTTGCCAGCAGCGAATGATAGGCCTCGCGCAAGCCGTTCAGGGCCACCAGGCCCTTGATCTCGCTGTCGCTTTCTTTGACCACGATGGACAGCGAGGCCGTCGTCTGCCACTTGCCGGCGGCAAAGGCCGAGACCTCGTCGGGCAGCAGCACCGCGGCGCCCGCGGCGGCCATGCTGGCCTCAACGGTCAAGGTGCCGCCGCCGCTCGCGGCGATGGTGACCTTGGGGTGGCTTCGGGGCGGGAAGGGCCGGATCAAGGCCACCAGCACGTCGATCTTGCCCTTGGGCGCGCAGCGCACGATCAGGCCGGCGAAGTCCGGGTCGGATTGGGTGGTGTCCGCGGTCTTCATGATGGCCGCGAAGCTTTCGCCGTCCTTGCCCCCTTGCGTGCGGCTGAACTTCCAGATGGAGGCGGGGGAAGCCACCTCGACTACGGGGGCGCTCAGGCACGAGGATCGCGCGCAGGGACCGGCCGGGTCCAGGAAATGGTCGGCGGGGCCGTCTGTGGCGCCAAGAAGCGATCCTGCCAAAACAAGGAACAGAAGGAGTCCAGGCACGGGGTTTCCTGCTCTTAGCGAACTCAGAAAATAGCAGAGGGCGGCGCGGCCAAGAAGCCTCGCTCTCGACACACCGATGGCGATTTGCCCTCGAACGGAGCACACCAAATACAATAAATGGTCACAATGGGTTAAACCAAGCCCCAAAACGTGTCCCACGCGCAACAGTAGCCCACGGATCGCTCCGTTAACCAGCGGGAACCCTTGTCGCACCTCCCCCCAAGCCGTACCAATCTACGTCAATTGGGGACTCTCGGGCGCGATTCATGCATTCATTTGCCAAGACCTATGTGTTGAAGCCTGCGTTGCTGGCGGCCGCTTTGGCGCTCGGGGCATGCTCGACCAATCCCGGCTCGGGACCGCTTACCGACGACGTCAACAACAAGATCCAGACGGAAAACGCGCCGGCCTATGAGCTGGTGCCGCTCAATCCGGCTACGGTGAAGATCCTGCATACCCATGAGCCGAAGGGGCTCGCCGGCGTGTTCACCGATCGCCGTCCGCCCGCTAGCATCGTGTTCGGTATCGGCGACGTCGTCAGCGTCACCATCTTCGAAGCTGCTGCAGGCGGTCTGTTCATCCCGGCGGAAGCCGGCGTCCGCCCCGGTAATTATGTGACGATCCCGGATCAGTCGGTCGACAATGACGGCTTCATCACGGTGCCCTATGCCGGCCAAATCAAGGCTGCGGGCCTGACGGCGGTTCAAATTCAGCGCGCGATCGTGGAGAAGATCGGCAACCGCGCGATCGAGCCGCAGGCCGTGGTGTCGATGTCCTCGCAGCGCACCCAGCTCATCAGCGTGCTCGGCGAAGTCAATTCGCCGGCGCGTTATCCCGCGAGCGCGGCGGGTGCCAAGGACCGCGTGCTCGATGCCATCACCCGCGCCGGCGGCATCAAGGGCCAGGGCTTCGAGACCTGGGTCATGCTGGAGCGCGGCGGCAAGCGGGCCACCGTGCCGTTCGAGAATCTCGTGATGGCGCCCGAGAACAACGTCTATGTTCGCCCGGACGACAGCATCTACGTCTATCGGGAGCAGCAGAAGTTTCTGGCGTTCGGCGCCAGCGGCCAGAGCGGCGAGTTCAACTTCGATGCCTGGCGCATCAACCTCGGCGAAGCCGTGGGCAAGGCCGGTGGTCTGCTCGATGGTCAGGCCGATCCCGCTGCCGTGTATCTCTATCGCCGCGAGCCGCGCGAGGTTGCCGCCCAGCTCGGCATCGACGTGAGCAAGTACACCTCGGAGACGATCCCGGTCATCTTCGCGGTCAATTTCCGCGATCCGGGTGGCTTCTTCCTGGCCACCAAGGTCATGATGAAGAATCAGGACATCATCTACGTCTCGAACTCGCGCAACGTCGAAGTTGCCAAGTTCCTGAACTACTTGCGGGTGATCATGGCGACCGGCAGCGATGCCGTGAACCTCTCCAACGACGCCCTGATCTTCCGCAACAACGTCAAGCTGGCCCCGTAAGACGCCGACTTGATCGACCAGAGGCTATGGCACCGGGGCTTTGTCCCGGTGCCGTTTTCGTTGGTTCTTTATCTATTCTCCTCATGAGGCAGCTGCAGATTCTCGCGGTGGCTTGTCGCGAGTTCATCGCTCGGTTCGCCCCCTTATGTCCCTTCCAGGGCCAACGCGACGGTCTTTTCGGAGGGAGACGTTCGTTGTGGGCTTCCGGACAGGACTCTTGCGTCCCCAATTGCCGGCTGAGGAATTGATGGATAAATTCCGTCAAGCGCGCCAATCGCAGGCTGTCTGTATGGTGCAACCCACCGGGGAGCGAGGGAGGCGCAATCCCTTCTATTGTTCGCCTGTCAGGTTATCGGCGCTGTCAACGAATTCGGAACGCGCCATCGCCTCCCGCCAGACCGCTGAGGTCGTTTTCGGAGAGGGGATACGCCGTTAGCAATAACCCCGATCAGCTCTTTGCGCTGCGTTGACACCCGATTGATCATGGACAGAATGGAGGTCATTCGACCTGAAGGTCAGGTCGCAACCATTTTGCTGAATACATATTTGCGATGGACAGAGCATGAACATAGCGGTCACCGCGCGCGAGATCATTCGCCACGTTCTCTTCATCACCAACGTGTACTCCGCTCTAAACTTGCTGAGGCGCTGGAGAGGACAATCGATGGCTCATTTGCATGCCGAGAAGATTTCAGATCGCTTCGATGCGATTTACAACTCGGGAGTCTGGCAGCATGGGGACGAGCAAACGCCGCTCTCCGGACATGGGTCGACCGTATCCGGGACCAGGGCCCTTCGCAGTCGCTTACCCGTCCTGCTGAACAAACTTGGGGGAAAAACTCTCATCGATATCGGGTGCGGCGATTTTTCTTGGATGCAGCACGTTCGCATCGATCAGGCCTATGTCGGCATCGATGTGGTGGCATCCGTCATCGCAACGAACAAGAAGGAGTATGCGAGCCCTAGCAGGACTTTTCTCGTAGCGGATGCAATCGAAGACCCGCTTCCGGACGGCGACATTGTGATCTGTCGGGAGCTTCTCTTTCACCTCTCGTTCGAGCATATACGGAAGCTCTTGGGAAACGTGCTATCGAAGCCGAGATCGTACTTAATGCTGACGACAGACAGAGCCACAAGCTTCAATTCGAATATCCCTACAGGGGACTATCGACTGCTCAATCTTGAGGCGTGGCCGTTCAACTTTCCGCCTCCGATCCACGAGATAGACGACGCATCTGGATATTTGCAGCGCACCACGGCCGTTTGGAGCGCGGAGCAGTTGCGCGACAAGGTTTGAGTGGCGTGCAGGCACTCTCCCAGTCAGACGCGATGTCATTGTTCTGAGGGGCCTCCTATGCATCGTCGGCGTCGATGGCTTGTCTGTACGCTCATGGCGATGGCGATCGTCTTTGGGATAAGCAATAGGGCCGCTCTAGGACAGACAACACCGGGCGTTCGCCATCGGATCGACGCCGTGGTGTCGGCCGAGCCCGATGCCCCAATACTAGAGCACCTGCGCGGAAGAAAAGGGTCATTATCGTTCACGGTCAGGTTGTCGGCGAACTCAAGAGAGAGCAGGTTTTACGGTCTTCTAGACTACGCGTTTTCGGGAGTTTTGGTGCCTCGGGTCGGAGTGGTACTCCTAAAGCAGACAAAGATCTGGGAGGAGGAGAAGTGCCATCAGCGCCGAGGGCTGCCGAAGGCCACCGTCACTCAGCTTGCCGGCAGCTTCGGCGAGGGTGAGGAGAAAATCGAGATATCCGCTATGAGGCGTCACATTGGAGTTTTGTTGTCGCAAGACGAGCTTACGCCTGGAATCAAGCTTGACGCCGCGGGGCAGGACGGCACCGTGATATTTTCTCTCCGAGCGCAATCTCGAAAGAGCCACTTTAACGTTGATCTACAGATTCATCAAATCGATTGTTATTTGTAATGGCTCATTCGGAAAAAGTGATGCGCTTCCATCCGATCGACATGCGCTGGTCATTCGGTTCCTTTGCCGCCGTCATTTTGCTTGCCGTTATCGTCAGTGCGCCATTTCCTTTCGGCTCGACCAATGACCTCTCGATCTCGTTTTGGTGCGTCTGTCTTGGAGTTGCACTCATGCTGGCCCCCGCGCAGGACCTGCGCGGCCCACATTTCTGGATAATCGGAGGGGTTGCAGCAATCGCAGCCGCCTACGGTTTGGTGTTGCACGAGCAACTCTCCGACCGCCCATTTTTCGCGCCATACCACCCGATCTGGAAACAAGCTTCGGATCTGCTGGGCGTGTCCATCGTTCCGTCGGCATCGATCGAGAAAAATCGGCCTTTCTTCGCGTTGGGCGCATCCCTTGCGAACATGCTTTCCATTCTACTTGAATAGTCATCGGCGCCAACCGCTCATGGGCGCGGCGGATCGTGTGGGCAATCGCGATCTCGGGCAGCATTTACGCGCTCTATGGTGTGCTATCGTTCCTGATCGATCCGACCATGATCTTGTGGCGGGACAAGAGCGCTTATCTCAGCAGCGTCACCGGCACCTTCATCAATCGCAATACCGCGGCTGCCTATTTTGGCTCTTGTGCAGTCATCTGGACCATCTTGGTCTTGATTGACGTCCGCCGGCACATACCCGGACGGCGTTTCCGGTGGAGCAATCTGTCCCACGACCTGGCGAAAATTCCTCAGGGGCCGATGGCGCTCAAATTCAGCGCGCTGCTGATCTGCGTCATGGCGATGTTCATGACCGGATCACGGGCTGGCGTGGCTGTTTCGCTCCTTTCCATGATCCTCGTCTTTGTCGTTCTCCTGCGGAAGGACCTGCCGCGTACAGGCATCTGGATTGCCTTGGCCGCCGGTGTCGTGCTGGCGATTTTTCTCCTGGAATTGCTCGGCGGCCGTGTCGCCAGCCGCTTCGAAACTCAGGGGCTGACTGACGGTGGCCGATGGGAGGGGTGGAGATCGTCACTGCTTATTATCGCAGACAATTCGTGGTTTGGCAGCGGCATTGGGACCTTCCAGTCGGCCTTTCCGGCGTTTCGCAGTCCCGATATCTCTGTTCGCGGTACCTGGAATGCCGCCCATTCGACTCCGTTGGAGATCGCTCTGGAATCGGGGATTCCGATGGCGCTGCTGCTAGCCGCAGGTTGGGCCATCGCGCTTGTGGTGCTTGCGGGTGGTGTTTTCGACCGTAAGCGTGATGCCTTCATTCCGTTGGCGGCTATTGGCGTTGCCTTGCTTGCTCTGCTCCACTCCTGCCTTGATTTCACGCTGCAAATACCTGGCTATACCATCCCCTACTTTGCACTTATGGGAGCCGGCCTGGCTCAATCCTTCCATTCTGGAGAAGGGCGAGACGAGCCGGAATTCTCGCCGATGATAAAGCGCCAACGCGGGGGCACTCAGATATCAGCCAAAACCGTCCTGTTTTGAAAAGGTTAACCCCTTAACTATTATTTTGGAATTGGTGGACACGGCTTGCGCTTTGAATTAGTTTCTCTTCGCTTTTAGTTCCGGCCATTAAGCCAAGCCAATTCTCGAGGAAGTTATGAGCTTTATCAGGGTTACGGTTCGGGTCGCTGTAGCGATCGGGGTGGTTGGTTTTGTGTGCAGCGCGGCCAATGCGGCCGTTTATCCACCCAGTCGGCAGCTGCAGGCCCAGGTTATCTCGGAATTCAAGGGTGCCCCCTACTCGCTGTTGCAGCAGTATCCCAGCGGGGGTCCGCAGCTGATATCGCGCGTGCGCGATCTTGGGGCTTCAGATCCAACGACCGTCCCCGGGCTGATTGAGTTGTTGAAGAATCCAGCTACCTCGAAAGACCAGATGCGCGCGATTGTAGCGGGACTCGCTCAGGTGGCCCGGATGGCAGCCCAAACCGATCAAGCATTTGCCAATGAAATCCAGACGGCAATTGCGGGGACGAACAATCCGGACGTGATTGCCGCTTACCAGGCGGCAACAGGCGACGTTGCAATTGCTGCGGCAGGCGGCGGTGCGGGCGGCGGCGGCACTGGTAGCGGTGGGCCGACGACAGGCCAAGGTCTAGTCGTCGGCGGTGCTGGCTCCGGTGTCCAGAATTTCGGTGGATTGCACTACGCCAACAGCGCGACGACGTATACGGGCTCAGTCACTCCTTCGACTGCCTATCAAGCTGTCAGCCCGACTCAATAGCATTTCAGGTTTCCGGCGGCATAATCTTACGGAAAATATACCAAGGCAGCGTCTCATGCGCTGCCTTTTGGTCATATGCTAACGCTCTCGCGGCATCCTCGCTATGATGCGCGTGGTGAGTCATCGATCGTTGATGCTTCGAAGCTGTGTCTGAGTGTACAAGCATGAGGACACGACGCCCCGCGTTTGTCCGCCAAGTGATCGGCATTGATTGATTTCAGGGAATTACCGGATGTTGCAGCTGAATAAGTCCGCCTCGGAGATCAATCGCGGATTCCCCGAGACGCCGGGCTCACCGTTTCAGTCGTTGACTCTCCATTTGGATATCGTCCGGCATCAATTTCCGACAATCGTCGTGATCATGTCCGCGTGCGTGATTTTGGCGCTTCTTTATCTATTCACCGAGGCTCCACAGTTTACCTCGACCGCTTCAATCGTCATCGACACCCGCAAAGTTCAGCTCTTCCAGCAGCAATCGATGCTCGGAGATATGGCTCCTGATTCCGCGTCGGTGGAAACGCAGGTCGAGATCCTCAAGTCCGAAAATATAAGCCTGTCGGTCATTCGTGACCTGCATTTAACGGAGGACCCGGAGTTCCTTGGTGGCGGCGGTAGTTTGATTGGCGCCATCGGCAATTTCTTCTCAGATCTGTTTTCCAACGGCAGCGTTGTTTCAGAGTTCAGATTGCAGCGCAAAGCTCTACAGCGCTTCGAGAGTAATCGTACCATCAAGCGCCTCGGTCTCACATACGTCATGGAGATCGGCTTCACGTCGCGGGATCCAGCGAAAGCGGCGCAGATCGCCAATGCGATCGCTGATGCCTACATTGTCGACCAGCTGGAAGCCAAGTATCAGTCGACGCGACGCGCTAGCGTTTGGCTGCAGGATCGCATCAAGGAATTGCGTGCTCAAGCTTCTGCAGCACAGAAAGCTGTAGTGGACTTCAAGACGGCCAACAACATCGTCGATACCGGCGGCCGCTTGATGAATGAGCAGCAGCTCGCCGAAGTGAACAGCCAGCTGGTTGGGGCGCATGCCTCCACGGCTGAGGCAAGGGCGCGGCTTGATCGTATCAACGATATCTTGAAACGCGAAATCCCGGATGCGGCAGTCGCAGACGCACTCAAGAACGAAACTATTGTCAAGCTGCGAGGACAGTACGTGGACATGGCGGCCAAGGAGGCTATCTGGGCGGCGAAGTATGGCCACGATCATCTGGCGGCAGTTAATCTGCGTCGCCAGATGGACGAGATCAAGCGAAACATCGTCGACGAGCTCAAACGCATCCAGGAGTCCTACAAGAGCGACTATGACATCGCCCTTACGCGCGAGGAAAGTATCAAGACCAGTCTCGCCACCGTAGTTTCCAGATCCCAGCTCACCAACCAAGCGCAGGTCCGGCTGCGCGAACTCGACAGCAATGCGCAGTCATATCAAGCGATGTACGACAATTTTCTGCAGCGATATATGGAGTCTGTCCAACAGCAATCTTTTCCGATCAGCGAGGCGCGCGTAATCAGCGCGGCGACTACTCCCCTAGTCAAGAGCTACCCTAAAACGCTGATCGTGCTCGGTGCTGCGTTGTTGGGCGGCCTCCTGTTGAGCTTTGGTCTGGCGGTCGTCCGTGAATTGATGGATCGAGTCTTCCGAACGACACAGCAGGTCGAGGAGGTGCTCGGCACGAGCTGCATAGCGCTGTTGCCGACGCTGAACGTGACACCCAAAAAAGACGCCGATATTGGCCTATTGCGCTACGTCGTCGACCATCCGTTATCGAGATTTTCGGAGGCGATACGCTCGACGAAAGTGGCGATCGATCTGAATTCCATCGTGCGACAAAACCGCGTGATAGCGATTACATCGACGTTGCCGAACGAGGGCAAGAGCACATTGTCGTCCAATGTCGCGCAGCTAATGGCCCATGGCGGCGGGCGCGTTCTGCTGATGGATTGCGATCTCCGCAACCCGTCGCTTTCTCGCGCTCTTGTTCCGGACGCTCAAACTGGCCTGGTCGAGGTCCTGGCGCAGAAGGTGGAGGCCCATGAAGCATTCACGATCGATCCGCAGACGGGGCTGTCGATTCTATCGGCCGGCGCGACCTCTAAGCTCCTGCACACCAACGAGATCCTGGCCTCGAAGAGAATGCATAGCCTGATCGCGGAGCTGCGGGAAAAGTTCGATTACATCGTGCTCGATATGCCACCCATGGCGCCCGTCGTCGACGTGCGGGTGACGTCACCCTTCGTCGATTCCTATATATTTGTCATCGAGTGGGGCAGGACTCTGATGGATGTGGTCAGCCACAACCTGCGTGGCTCGCCGGAAATTCAAGACAAGCTACTTGGAGTGGTTCTCAACAAAGCCGACACGAAACGATTAGCTCGATACGAATCGTATCATGGTCGTCATTATTACCAGAAGAACTATGCCCGTTACGGCTATGCCGAATAGCCTCGACGACCTCTGGCGAAAATGTTGCCGCGGCGCGCTATTTTCGACAGGTCTTGCTGGAGTTCTTTGGTCGCTAATCGCCACGCCATCGTTCTGGGCGGAGGCGCAGGTAAGTTCGGTCGCAACGCGGATATTGGTTGGTGAGCAGTTCAAACAAGGCGTGCTGGACCCAATAGCATTGCGTATCAATGCCCGCTCGCAATCGGCGCCTCAGTATCCAGATTTGGTGCGAGCCCGGGCGCTGATCGCCGTGCGATTTGCGGAGGAGGCATTGCAGTCGAGGAGATCCCAAGATCCTGACCAAAAATTGGCGGACGCGGAGGGCAAGCTGAAGTCATCCCTGATGCTGAATCCGGCCGACGCCTTCCTTTGGTTGATGCTGTATTGGGTAACGAACGAGCGCAGCGGTTTCGAAGCGGCAAATATTCGATATCTTGAACAATCGTATGCGGCCGGACCATATGAAGGATGGATCGCGCTCCGCCGCAACAAATTGGCGCTCGCGATATTTCCCTCGCTCGCCGGAGAGCTGCAGCAAAAGGTCATTGCCGAGTTCGCCGGCATGGTCGAGAGCGAATTCACCGAAGATGCGGCACGTAACCTGATGGGAATCGGATGGCCTCAGAAGGACAGATTGTTGGCGAGTCTCGCGCGCGTCAACATCGTCGCGCGCGAATCTTTCGCAAAACGGCTGGCGCAGGATGGTGTGAGGGTTGCTGTTCCAGGAGTCAATTTGCCCGAAAGGATGTGGCGGTGATGGATCGATTCCTTGCTCGGCTTATCCATCGGATCTGTGTGGCTCTTGTCTTGGTGTCGATTCAGCTCTTCTCGGCGGCTCATGCGCAAGCAACCAAACCGGGATTTACCATGCAAGGATCTGCCGACACCTCGGACTCTCCGGTAATCCGTGACGCCGCCAATCGTCCCTGTCTCAATGTTGAGGCTGCTGCTAAAGGACATAATTCGAACGGCGAACTGATGGATCATATCGTGAGCGTCAAGAATAACTGCTCTCGGATGATCAGGATCAAGATCTGCTATTACCGCAGCGATCACTGCAAGGAAGCGACCGTTTACGGCTACCAAAGGGTCGATACAATTCTCGGAATGATGAAAATGTCGACCTTCCGCTATTCACTCTCTCAGAAATGAGAGACGGGCCGTTGCGGATAGTTGAAGACATGTTCTGCATGTGAGTGGCAATTTGGAGCCGACGCTAGCGGTCGGTGCCTTCACGAGTCCCGTCCCCGACTTCGTCTTTCAGAAGACGATGGAGTTCGCTAGCTATCTTCTTGATCTCGAAATGCTCTAGAAAGCACTCGCGCGCCCGCCTCTGCATACGCTGTTTATCATCCTGCGGGAGAACAAGGAATTTCTCAATCATTCTGACGGTGCCTTCAAGGTTGTCGTCCTCCACGAGGCCGGCACCTTGGCTTTCGATTACGCGCCAAATGTTCACCTTGTTCGAGATCAATACGGGCCTCGAGCAGGCCAGTGCCTCCGCGACGACGACGCCGAAGTTTTCGCTGTGCGAGGGCAAGATGAAGGCTTCGGCCGATCGAAATGCTCCCCATTTGATGTCTCCGGTTAGCATTCCCGGCCAGTGAATTCTGTTCGCGACTCCCGCATGAGCAGCTTCCTCCAGAAGCGGCTTTTTCAATCCGGATTGATTGGGGCCGGCAATGACGAGATCAATGTCTGAGAAGCGGTCCGCGACCGCTGCAAAGGCGCGTATCAGGATATCGCATCCCTTCTTCTCGTGGATACGACTGAGGAAGAGGAGATAACGCCGATTGCCCAACGCTGGGATGGCAGATCGGAAGCTCATTTCCTGGATATCACGTTGCGGCGGTGGGTCAGCCGTGCCATATCCGACCACCGCTTCTCGGTACTTGTGGCCCCAATACGTGGTCCGCGCCAAATTCCGCTCGTCTTCTGTCGTGAAGAGCACGGCTCTCGCATTGGCCAGAAGCCTCCCCTCGATGAAAAGCCAGGAAATCTGCTTCAGGACATGCTTTGATCGGAAGTTCACGCGAAACCAAGGATCCAACATCCCATGGGTGTATACGAAGTACGGCACGTGCGATGAAGGAAGCGCCAAAGATGCGGCCAATCCTGTGAAGTTCCAGAGCCCGTTGACGACCACGCAGTCATAGTTGGATGCGTTTTGCCTCAGCCACCTGAGGAATTGATAGCTCACGCCGTAACGCTTTAGAAAACGGCGCCATCCTTCTCCGATTTGGTAAGTCCCGAGAGGATAGATCTTGATTGGAAAATTCACGAGAAAATCCGATTCCGGGAATCAAGAGAAGCAATTTCCATGCTGCCGGGCATAGCGTCGTTCTGACGTAGGAGTCCTTCGATGGGGCCCCCAGACTCGGGGGATGCTGTGGCGATCAGATGAAGGATTTTCAAGCCGGTGTCCTTGTTCGGGAGGCACTAACTTCAATAATGTCGGAATGTATCTGCTCAAAGCTCAGCGGGAACGCATTCAACCATGCGAGCTACATTACAGTCCGCGTTGTTCGAGCGAACAGCTTGGCTTTCTCGGGTATTGATCGCTGATGGACGGCGGGATTGCCGCCGATCAGCGAATAGGATTCACGGGAGACGTGCGTAACCACGGAGCCTGACGCAACCACGCAGCGGTCCGGCAGGTGAACGCCCTGTAAAATTATCGCGCCCGAGCCGACCATCGTATACGCACCGATCGTAATCGGAGAGCATGTCTGCTTGCACGACATTGGATTGACGCCGTGCGTGATCAGTTGA
Source organism: Bradyrhizobium dasycarpum (assembly GCF_042019905.1). Lineage (NCBI taxonomy): Bacteria > Pseudomonadati > Pseudomonadota > Alphaproteobacteria > Hyphomicrobiales > Nitrobacteraceae > Bradyrhizobium > Bradyrhizobium dasycarpum. Next base: position 3,344,280 of record NZ_CP169574.1, on the reverse strand, counting down.
CTACGATAGCCGGCGATCGCTGAAAATTGGCATAGCTCAACCCGGTCTGTGCAGTCGATATAATGCTGATGCGTCAGCAGGGTAGCATCGCCCATGATGAGTTCAGAACGCCGGTTGCTCCTGCTTCGGAAGAATGGCGAGTTGAGGCGGTGCGATAATCCGGCAATCCAGTTGAAATTTCCGATGAACGCATCCTCACCAAGGTACAATCTGTCGAGCCGGCCGATATAATTGAAATGACCGACGTGAGCTCTTGAGGAGAGGATGCATTCATCCGCGAAGATGAGCGACAGCCCGATGTGGGCGTCCCGATGAATGGAAAAGCCCCTAAGCATGTTCAAAATCAACCGGCGGATTTTCCACGGCAGAAAAAGGCAAATCGCTTGAATAAAGACCCTTAGCATGTCCCATCCCTGCCACTCTAAGCGCAATCGCGAAAGATGCCACCTTGGCCCACAATAGCCAAGGATGAGCGTCGTTTGCTCCATTTGAGTTCTTAAGGTTATTTCTTCCTGGGTAGAGAAGATTTGGCCTCTAGTGATATCTCGGCAAAGCACGTCCAATCCGGGAGGATGGCTCTTCAGCCATCCGCGCGCCGGGTTGAGAGCTGGTGCAGTGTTCCGGCAAACTAACATGCCTTTTTCTGGATGAACGCCATCAAGACGGTCTTGAAGGGCGGCGGCGTCAAATATTGTGCGGCCCGAAATGCACGGAAGATGGTGCGGCTGTTCGCATGATAGGCCGGCTCAGGATCCCAGCCATAGACGAAGTGATCGAAACGCTCAGGAGGAAAGTACCTTCGTAGCGCATTGCGCGTGTTGAGGCGATAAAGGGCCGGAAAGACGTCTTGGTCCTGACGCTCCGGCTGTGCTGACCTAAGGACTGCCCGGCTAATTGCTTCCGGAATCAAACGATTGGCCAACGCTATATATCCGTACCTGTTGGGCGTTCGGGCGCAAATCCAGCCTCCCGGCTTCAGCAGCCTGTCGAGTTCACTGCTGCTCTTCGCGGGATCCGGCAAATGCTCGAATGTGCAGTCTGATATGATGATGTCAGCGAAATTCGACGGCAGCGGCGCGCGTCCATCGGCGTCAAGAAGCAGGGCCTCATCGAGCGAGGGATTTACGAAAACGGCGCTGTCGACGTCCAAGCCTACGACCTTCGCGACGCGTCCTTTGAAATTACACAGATTGCGTCGATAGTCAGACGCGGTCTCAAGATGGCCCACGCCGCGACCAGCACCAAAGTCAATCATAGTTGTCGTTGCCGTTACGAGGGCATTGACCCTTTGATAAAAGGCAACGGTCCCGTCAATTCTTGAAAACCCGCCAGCCGACACCTCCGGGAAAAAGTATGAGTCGATTCTGGAGTTCATCTGAGCCAATCTTGAAAGAGATGGTGTTAACCTGGCCGTTGAGAATGTGAGGATCGCTAGACCGGCTTTCGCCCGGAGGAGCCGGCGTGATAGAGCAAATCTTGGTAAGCCGACGTTTCCCGGATCTCAAAAGCACTCTCGAGCGAGATGACGGTCCTGCTTTCGCGGTTGAGATGAAAACTCACTCTTCCCGGGACTAGCGGAGTTCTAAAGGACGTAATCCCAGCCTTCGCCTTGAGGCTGTTCGCTGCCTTTTCCGTCATGATCGTGATCTCGCCTGGTTCTGTCAAAAACGCAAGGAGCTCAATGTCGTTCTGAGGGGGATCCGTGAAGCCGTTCACAAGACCGGTCGAGAACCGGAAAGGTTGGGCTGTACCAGTCTTGGGTGCGTCGGTCGATTCGATTCGATGGAAATAGTAAAGAACGTCCTTGGTAATGGCAGGCATCGCGCCCGACTTGAACCACGCAATATAGAATGCTGCGAGGTCATAGAATGCATACTGTATGCTTGTAGACGGTCGAATTTCGGATCCTTCGGAGTAGTCGTTCCACGTGCATATGTTGACCGAGTCAGCATCGACCTCCATCGCGGCTTCCCACGACGCCCGAAACAACTCGCTGTTGCGGGATTCTGAGTACCAGCGATTATGAGACCGAAAGTCCTGTGGCCAAACTATCGAGGCCCAGGTCTTGCCGGCTTGCTTCATTTGCTTTGCAACCCGTTTTAGTATCTTGAGGTCGCTTAACTTGTCCGCACCCCACATGGAGGCGCCCCCGATCAGATCAAGAAATTCGGGAGCCTTACGGACGTCCAGGAAGGTCGGCGAAAAGACCGTCTCTTCCCCCCCTCAGACAATTTCTTCAGCGTCGCCCTCCATCGATCCACGTTCCACTGTTCGGGAGAAAAGGCGCCCAACATGAGGCGATGATCGTGATGACGTTCGACGTGAGGGCTTCGTGCAAGCTCTAGTATGGTCTTGACGATCGAATCAATTGGCGTTTTCGCAAGGAGAAGCGCGTCAATGGAAAGGGCGATCTTGAAGTCTTTCGGTCCAGCCTTCGCCGCCTCGAGCATGTTTCGCAAGTGTATCATATACGGGGATTGGTCTTCTACGCCTCCCATATTGAATTGAAAGCCGTCGAGGCCTATGTCGCGCGCCAGATTGATCTCATCAAGCATGTCTAGTACCGCCCAATTTGCCTCCGGGCGTGGAGGACGAGGCAACGGCCTTTCGCGAATGAAGCCCCCTTCTGCGCGGAGCTTGCCTTGAGATCCATCCGGCGACAGATAGTCAGCGTAAACGTCGGTCTCTCGTGGTTGATTGTCAAAGGACGTCGGGAACCAGTGCCAATGAGCGTAGACTTTCCGGTAGCGCTGGGGGGCGACAACCGCCTTCGCCGCGTTAAGGTTAAACGCGGCTCCTGTCATCATGATGGCCAATGACAGCATCTCGCGACGATTCACCTCGATGAATCGTGGCGCAAATCCAAATTTTTGTTTCGAAGAAACCAATGTTTTAAGCAACACGCAGTCGGGCAAGAATACTTATGCAATTGTCAATATCTCAGATAGTTTTCAAGCGCAAGGCGAGTACTCTCCGGCAGGAATGAAGCGCGAACGGTAGGATATGAAGCTGCTCACAAATATCAGAGGTCCGCTACAATCGTACGCGACATTCGACCGAGGCTTCGACTATTTCGTCGTTGGCTCCGCCGCGATCTATTTGTTCTTGTCTTTCGCCCAGGCTTGGGGGAATCCGCGCGCATCGCTCGTTGCGGCCATCATTCTCGCGATGAATGGGGTTGGCGCCGTGGTCGGTCTGCGAATAGCCCTCGCCAAATCCTATCCTCTGTTCGTCGTCTTCTTCATTTTTTCCTTTCTGTTCCTCTCCGTTGCACCCCTTCAGCAAATCGGAAATGACTTTGATGCAATCTTCTACAATCTCGAACTGCTAACCCTCGCAAGCTTCTTGTGCGCATTCATGACCGCAGCAGGGCTCTGCTTCATCCTGTATCGGTCCTTTCGGCGCTTCGAGGCTTGCCCAAACGGTTTCATGGATAGGAGCTTGGCTGCCGAACAGAATCCGAACTACGCTCTGCTGGCGGCTCTATCCGCTGTCATCTCTCTTGGATTGATTGCCTATCTCGGCCCTTCATTGTTTGCCGCAAATCGGGAGGCGTTCGCGTCGGGAAGCGCCGATTCGAGCAAAATGAGCACCATTCTGATCAGTTCGTTTTTTCGTCCGTTCAGCCTGGTGGCTCCTGTAATTGGCTGCAGTGTTGCTCTCGCCCGCAAGAATGCGGGTTGGGTAACATGTTTTGGAATTCTGGTATTGTTGGGCATTCTCATCAACAATCCACTCATCTCCGCTCGTTTTCGGGCGTCCGCGATCATTGTGTTCTGCGTTCTCGCAGTCGTCGGCCCGCGAAGCGTGCGGCTGTTCTTGATCACTTACTTTGCAGGCTTGTTGGCGTCCCCGATCTATGGATCCGTGTTCCGATACGCCAATGCGCCTTTGGATCAGCGGACCTTCTCTCGATTCTTTGTCCACGTGGATTTTTCGGGCCTTGATATATTCTGCTATGCGATCATGTGGGTCGAGATGAAGGGATTGGAATTTGGCTCTAATATTATGGGCGCACTCCTGTTTTTTGTGCCTCGCGGGCTTTGGGAGGGGAAGGGGAGGACAGTCGGCGAGGTGATGCATGATTACATCTTCAAATTGAAGGGATTCGGCACTGATAATGTGTCGGCGCCTCCGCCTGTCGAAGGCTATTTTAGCTTCGGCGTGCTCGGCGCGATCATCATGTCCATTGCAATCGTATTTGTCATCGATCGCGTGGAACGGAGGGGAATTCGGGCGCAAGCCTTGTCACCGTGGTACTTCATCCTTTGCCTGTCCCCAATGTTGTGCATGATCCTCCTTCGTGGACCGTTCCAAGTGGGCTGGTCTGAATGGGTCATCCACAGCGCGACCGTGATGACTTCGGCCGTTCTGCTTCTTCTTACAAGGCGGGCCAGTCATACCCGGCCAGCGAGGTCTCCTGCGACGGTTGCTACTTCAGGGGGGCATGGGACTTAGCGCGCCGTAATTCCCTTTGAAGTCACCCATGCGGCTGCGACCCCATGGGCGAGGGCAAGGGACACAAAAGCGCCCGTGATACCGAACGCTGAGCAAATCGGCAGCGCGATGACGCCCGTTATTGTCGCGGAAATTAAGCCGCCAGCTTGCATTAGACCCAAGCGGTGATTGGCCCTCAACCACATTCCAACGGTCGAGAGCGCTAGTGCGAAGCTTGTCGAGATCAATGCTACGGGGATGGCTTCTCCGAGCCCCGCGTACTTTGCACCAAAGATAAGGGTGGCTGCGTCGCGGCCAAACCAGATTGCCGCGAGGGCCAGTGGTAGCGGTGCGAGAACAATCAGGGTCAGGATGAGCAGGTGCGGTGTTTCGATCTGGCTAATCCTCGCGACGGCGATGCGCGGCGTGATGAATCCCGAGATTCCGCCAAGCAACTGAGCGAAGGGGGCGATCACGGCGAACATCAATCGATAGCTTGCTACGGCTTCAGGCGAGTCGAGGTACACGAAGATGAACGGATAGATATTGGTTGTCGCCAGGCCGAGCAGATTGTTCACTAGGAATGAATATCCAGCTCGAAAATGGGACTTCAGCGGAGTGTTCTGATGATCGGCGGTCTTGGGCGGGATGTTCTGGGTTGCGGATAGCAAAAAGATCAAATTGCCGAAGATGAAGGGGGCCGTATAGGCGAAGTGCGATTGCAGATCGAGGTATGGCAGCACCCAAGCCGATACAATCAGAACTGTCGCATAGGCCGTAGCAGCCACGGCGGATGCTCGCACGTGCCCCCGAACGTGCATAATTCGCCGAATGAATTGAACCGGGCCGGCAAAGCTGAAGAACAGGCAGGCCAGAGCCGCAACTGTGGGTGGTTGCGCTTCGGGAGTGCGGCTGTTCAAGACGAGTGCGCAACCTGCGCCCAACGCCAGACAGCAGAAAAGCACATTGATCACCCACAGGCGCCGCAACAATGCTTGTTGATTGTTATGCCCGCTAATTCCAGTTGCGATAATTGGATCGCAAATGAGCGCGTGATGAGCGCCAATGAGAATGAGATAGCAAGTATATCCGAGGCTCAGCTCGGCGAATTCGGCAAGCGGTAGCCGGCGCGCCACTACGGCCAGGTAAAAGAAATTGGAGAAGCTGAAGATGACCTGCTCGCAACCCAGAACGAAATATTTGATGAGATAGGCTTTCATCTTGCTGAAGTTGGATTGCTGCTGAGGACGGCAGGTCCTTCGAACTGTGGTGCGCGTGATTGCACAACGTTATAAGGTGATGCGGGGCCCCAGGCTATTTGCGTGAGGGTCGACGCGAGCTTGCTTGAGGATAGAGTTAACCGCTCGGCTTCTCGATTGGAGTGAGCGATTTCTAGGATCGGCCTGCCCATGCGTTTACCAGCATAGCAAAATTATGGGCTGGATCCGTTCCAGAGGGCGAAGGGCAACAGATCAGTAGGCTACGGGATCGCGGGTCACCTGTACGGCGGTCCGGAAGATGATCTTGATGTCGAGCCAGATGCTCCAGTGGTTGATGTACCACAAGTCAAGGTCGACTCGAGAAGTCATCTTATCGAGAGTCAGCGTCTCGCCGCGGTAACCATTCACCTGGGCCCAGCCAGTAATGCCCGGTTTGACGTGCTGGCGAAACGCGTAGTTGCTGATGACCTGCTCATATTCGGAGTTGTGCGCAGCCGCGTGAGGGCGGGGCCCGACCAGCGACATATCGCCCCAAAGGACGTTCAAGAGTTGTGGCAGCTCGTCGATCGAAGTCCTACGCAACCATCTGCCGATCGGAGTGACGCGAGGGTCGTTCCTGCGCGCCTGCAGAATGACCGGTCCATCTTCCATCACGCACATCGTGCGAAACTTGTAAATCTTGAACGTGCGGCCGTTAAAGCCGTTTCGGGTCTGCAGGAAGAACACCGGGCCGCTCGATGTACATTTGACGAGCGCCGCGGTCATCAGTATGACCGGTGCGAATACCAGCAGGCCTAGGCTCGCGCCGATCAGGTCGAGCGCGCGTTTGACAGCTCGTTCCCCCCGCGAAAATGGCGCGCGCCGAATTTCCGCGATCGTGCTGCTTCCGGCATTCGTGAGCGGGTGGCGCAAGAACTTTGAGACATTCGGGTCCGAAACGAGACTGACCGGTATCGGAAGGATTCTCAGCGCGTCCGCGATCTTGTCGATCGTGTGCCATTGGTCCCACTTGAACAGCAGAAATACCTGTTCGATCTGGCTCTCGCGCGCGTAAGCGATGAAGTCGTCGAGGTGCGAACCGATCGAGGGAACGAGCGACGGCCGGGTTAGCCATTCCGTACAGATCTCCATGACGTGCGTGATCTGGTAGCCGTGCTGTGTGAGTTCTGCCATTGCCTCTGCTGACATTAGTCCGCGCTCGGCGATCGCGACGGCACGTCGCTTGGCAAAGGCACCGGTACGCAGCGCGGTCGTGACAAATCGCGCAATGGCTGCTTTCGACAGCAGAAGCAGGACCGGTGCGACCAGATAGAACGAGATTATCGTGCCGCGCGAGATTTGGCTGCTTGCCTTCATGGCGAAGGTGACTACGATCAGCGCGCCGAACAAGGCGGTCCACGTTGCCAGTGTTTGCTTGTAGATCCGCGCCAGGTCGGCGAGGTTCTTGAGAGCGTAGCCGTGCTGAACCTTCATCAAGAGTATAAAGTTCAGCGCAACGAGGAGGCTGAGTGCAGTATAGACGTCGAGCTGGTCGTGCTCCGGCCGCGCGTAGATCTGATAACCAGCAGCACAGCTGATGCCGCTTGCCACGACGATGGCAGCGTCGGCGAAGAGCGCCATCAATTCAACAATTTCAGGTCGTGACCATCTCAGTACTAAACTTGAGCGCGTTGATCTCGGCTCGTCGAGCGCGTGAATTTCTACCGGATTGTCCGCGGTGGAGGTCGAGCGAGCTGGTGCAATCGTCATAATATTGAACTCAGGGCCAAGGTAAATCGGGTTCGCGTGCTATCAATGAAGGCCGCAGCAGAGAAAAGACGAACGAAAGAATAACCTTACCTATTGTGATCGTATTATCCTAATTTTGCCAACTGGGATACCAATTTGAAGGTAGGAGGGGGCTGCATGCGTCACGAACGGCGGCGATCAGGATCTAGAGTGACGCGGAGAGCGGCAATTGGTCTCGCGGCACTGACTGCAACCGGCCTTGCTGTCTTCGCCGTGCTTCCCGACGTGACGCCGCCCGTTCACGCCCCAGTCGATTCCTCGCTTCCCGCTAGTTTTTTCTTGGATGGCCCCTACGCCGCTCGTTTCGCTGGGGAGATGATTGCTGCCAAGGAGGGCTATTTCAAGCGGGGCATTGCGGTGAGAACTATTCCAGACGATCCTGATTTCGTCGAAACAGTCGCGAAGGAGAATGCAATCGGGGTTACGACGGGCCAGAAATTTCTGCTTGCGGTTTGGCGGGGGGTGTCTGTCACAGCCTTTGCAGCGAGCTTTCTCGACACCCCGGTCGCGATTTTTGCGCTTGAGCAGTCGGGTTTGCGTCACCCGGAGGATCTTGTCGGCAGACGCATCGGTTGTCGCGAGGGAAGTGAGGCAGAGGTCATCTTTGATGCAATGATGGCCAAGCTTCGATTGCCACGTAGCCGAGTCGTCAAGGTCCCCGATCGGGCCACCTTCCAGGCGTTGATATCTGGGGAGGTGGACGCGATTGTCGTGCCAACCGAACAGCAGCCGAGCCACGGAAGTGCGGCCTCCGTACCGTTGAGCATTATGAAGCCTCAGGACTATGCTCTCCACGTGCCGGGGCAGGTCTATTTCGCCAGCACCGACCTCATTCGGGGCCGGCCGTCCACAATCGCGGATCTCCTGCACGGCTTGGTTCGAGGTTGGCAATTTGCCTATGCGGACTATAGCCGTTCGATTCCGATCATTGTCGATTTTGACCGGTCGCACCTCGCTCCCGAGCGGGTCAGGTTCGAAATGGAGCAGCAGCGGTCTCTGGTGCTGCCTGTTGGGGCACGAATAGGCGAATACGACGAAAGTCGATGGCGAACGCTGCGCGACATCCTGGTCTTCGCGGGTCTTGGCAAGGAGAATGATGTGCTGTTTCAGGCCGTCAACACCCGATTCATTCATGATGAATACCGGCGAGCGCCGGAAAAGGGAGCCGCCGGCGCTTTTCGCGGAGCCGATTAGGCATCCGGTTGGTTGAGGGGGCGCTATGGTCCGTTGCCTTTTTCCGATCCCGTTGATAGATGTTGACGGATAAATGGGGCGGTCCAGACTGAAGTTTGAAAATTCTCTTTCGGCCGAATTCCATGACGGATTAACGAGGGCGGTGGACGATGGTGGCAAAGCAGACTATCCGGCTTTTGGGGCTGATGGTATCGGCAATGGTCGTATCGGGCGGTCAGCAGGCAACTGCGGCGATGCAGGTGTCGGCGCGTGTCGTTTCGATGCCAATTGAACAGATAGTCCCTGCTACCTTCTGGGCTCAATCGTATCCCTACCGCTATGTGCCGCGGCGGCGTTGTCCACAAGTCCGCGTGGAGACGCCCTACGGCTGGTATTGGGATCGGGTCTGCATAACTGAGACCGCCCCGATCCTTCGCCGGGCCTACTAGCCGGGAGGTTTCGCGACGGGCTGTCTTTGCTTTTCGCGGTTGAGCAGTTGAGATCCTTGGTGAAGCGTATTCATTATTAAAATGTTCAATTCTTTACTCCGTTAAGGAGAGCTGCCACCACTCGTCGGGCGCATGTGTAAGGAACGACAGACTGGCGCTTTGCCAACTTCGAAAAGCGCACGTTCTGGTCGGAAGGGTTCGCGGATAGCGAGGCCGCCTCGGATTGTACCATGATTGCCAAGTTCGATTGTGGCCCTGGCGTGTGGATGCTGGGCGAAGGTTTTCTTTCCGATGAATTCCGCGCCTGCGCCGGAGCTCAAGCTGCGTTTGGCCGCCGGGACGGCCATCGTTGAGCGGAGGCTGCGGAGCTCGCGTGGCGATCCATCCGTGATTTCGAGTTTTGGATACGGTTTTTGTTCAGGATTGATAGAATGCGTATTCTTTTGGTCGGCATCAATTACGCTCCTGATCTCATCGGCGTTGCCAAATACAACACGGAGCTTTGCGAAAGCCTTGTTGCGGAAGGCCATGAGGTGAAGGTCATTACCGGTCCTCCCTATTATCCGGCGTGGAGCATCTCCGCCGGTTCGAATGTCTCCTATTTCAGACGCTCGATCGTGGGGGGCGTGGGAGTCATGCGAGCCCCGATCTACGTTCCCAAGCAGCCGAGTGGCGCAAAGCGGCTCCTTCATCACCTGTCCTTCGCGCTGACAAGTTTGGTCCCAGTGCTGATTGATGCATATCATTGGCGGCCCGACATCATTCTTTCTGTCGCGCCATCATTGATGTCGGCGCGATTCGCTTCTTTCATTGCTCGTCGCATCGGTGCAAAGTCGTGGCTCCATGTGCAAGACTTCGAAATTGATGCCGCCTACGGTCTTGGATTGCTCCGGAATGCCTCACTGCGCAAAGTGATGCTCAAGACGGAAGCGGCGGTCCTCAAATCGTTTGATCGCGTTTCTAGCATCTGTCCGCAAATGGTGGAGCTTTTGTGGGACAAGCACGTCGACCCGCAAAAAACGATCGAGATCCGAAACTGGATCGACACGGATTTGATATTTCCGCGTCCGAGACAAACTAAGTATCGGGCATCTCTAAATATCGACGAAGACGACGTCGTTGCTCTTTACGCCGGAACGATGTCGGCCAAGCAAGGACTAGATCTCGTCGTCGAAGCGGCCGCTCTTCTGCGTGACAATCCCCGGCTGCATTTCATTTTGGCTGGTGAAGGGCCGCACAAGGCAAGATTGATGGAGATGGCTTCTGAGAATCCGAGAATCCATTTCTTGGGGCTGCAGCCGAACGAAAGTTTCAACGAATTGCTGGCGACCGCTGACATTCACTTACTCCCGCAGAGGGCGGAAGCAGCTGATCTTGTGTTGCCGTCCAAATTGGGGGCAATGTTTGCGTCCGCGCGTCCTGTCATCGCGATGGCAGAACAGGGCACCGGTCTTGCCGCCGAGGTGAAGGGGGCCGGCTGGCTCATTCCAGCGGGAGATGTGCGGTCTCTTGCAGACGCCATTCGTCAGTTAAGCGAAGATGCTTCTCTTCGCGAGAGACTAGGTGCGGGGGGACGAAAGCATTCCATCGAGAATTGGGATCGTCGTACGATCGTGCGTCGCTGGATCGAGAGCATGAGTGCGATTTGTGATCTGCCGAGCAGGACCGGACACGGGTCGGGGGTCGTTTCCGGGAAGGCGGTAAACGCGGTCAATGACGCTCTACCTCTCGCCTGAAGTGGCACGTCAGAATGTCTCCGGCGACAATGATCGGTTCCTGCTAGGATTGACGTGCCCAAAAGATCACTTCTAGATGTCTGCGATCGTCGCGGCAGCGGATTGGAACCGTGTGTGTCTGCAATCCCGGTGAAAGGCAAGTTTCGCAAATGAGTGGCCGTGTTGCGTTGATTTCAGGCGTTACTGGGCAAGACGGTGCCTATCTCGCCGAGCACCTTATATCACTCGGTTATGTCGTTCATGGCATCAAACGACGTTCGTCTTCCTTCAATACAGCTCGCGTTGATCATTTGTATCAGGATCCCCACCTCGGTGAGGTGCCGTTCCTGATGCACTACGGTGACATGACTGATTCCACGAATCTGATCAGGCTCGTGCAGCAGATCAGACCGACGGAGATTTACAATCTCGCGGCGCAGAGCCATGTCGGCGTCAGTTTTGAGAGCCCCGAATACACCGCGAATGCCGATGCCGTCGGGGTGTTGAGGCTTCTGGAGGCGATTCGTATCCTGGGCATGGAGAAGGTGACGCGGTTTTACCAAGCGTCTACCTCCGAACTCTATGGCCTGGTGCAGCAGATTCCGCAGACGGAGACTACGCCGTTTTATCCACGATCGCCCTACGGCGTCGCGAAGCTTTACGGATACTGGATTACGGTCAATTATCGCGAAGCGTACGGGATGTTTGCCAGCAACGGCATCTTATTCAATCACGAGAGTCCCATCCGCGGTGAAACCTTCGTGACCCGCAAGATCACCCGCGCTGTTGCCCGGATCGAGGTTGGGATCGAGGATACGCTTTATCTGGGCAATCTCGAGGCGAAACGAGACTGGGGGCATGCCAAGGACTACGTTGAAGGCATGCACCTGATCATGCAAGCGGATAAGCCGGACGATTTCGTGCTTGCCACGGGCGAGACCCGCTCGGTGCGCGAGATGGTTGAACTCTCCTTCAAGGAGGTGGGGCGGGACATCGAATGGCGCGGCAAGGGCGTTGATGAGATCGGCATCGACAAAAGCAGCGGCAAGACGGTGGTTCAGATCGACCCGGCTTATTTCCGTCCTACCGAGGTGGACATTCTGGTCGGCGACGCGAGCAAAGCGAACAGGATGCTGGGTTGGAAGCCGAAGCGGACGTTCATTCAGCTCGTGCACGAAATGGTTGCCAGCGATCTGAAGGATGCAAGGCGGGAGCGCTCGAGTGGCAGCCACAGCGTTTGATCTGAATGGCAAGAGCGTCTACGTCGCGGGGCATCGCGGGATGGTTGGCGGTGCGCTGGTGCGCAGACTGGCGCAAGAAAACGTACGGTTGCTGACCACGGAGCGCGCTGAAATCGACTTGATCAACCAAGCTCAGGTGTTCGATTGGTTTGCAAGGCAGCGGCCACAGGTCGTATTCGTCGCGGCGGCCAAGGTGGGAGGAATCTCCGCGAACGACACACTTCGCGCCGAGTTCATCTACGAGAACATTGCAATCGCGGCTAACGTCATCCACGCTGCTCATGTGCACGGTGTCGCAAAGCTGATGTTCCTCGGCTCATCCTGCATCTATCCAAAATTTGCGCCCCAGCCCCTGCGTGAAGATTCGATCTTGACCGGCCTGCTCGAGCCGACCAACGAGCCATATGCGGTTGCCAAGATCGCCGGAATCAAGATGGCAGAGGCTTATCGGAGCCAATATGGATCCGACTTTATCAGCGTGATGCCGAGCAACCTCTACGGCCCCGGTGACAACTATCACCCGGAATACAGCCACGTCGCAGCGGCCCTGATACGGCGCTTTCACGAAGCCAAGGTCGCAGGAAGCAAGAGCGTCGTCGTCTGGGGAAGCGGCTCCCCGCGCCGCGAGTTCCTCTTTGTTAACGACATGGCGGATGCTTGTGTTTATCTGATGAAGAACTATTCAGATGCGAAACCGATCAACATCGGAACTGGCAGCGATATTACCATCGCTGAGCTCGCCCAGATGATCGCGAGTATCGTCGACTATAAAGGGGATATCGCCTTTGACCCGACACGTCCTGACGGAGCTCCGCGCAAGCTGCTTGATGTCAGTCGTCTCTCAACACTCGGGTGGCAGGCCAAGACCTCTTTGGAGGCCGGGATGCGGCGCGCCTATGAGGCCTACCTGGCAGCCTAGGCATTCGCATAGACCATCAGTGAAATCTAGTCTTCTGTCGGCCGGTCTTACCAGAATGCGCGAGTTCCAAAAATTGGATCAGTTTCGTGTCCCGCAGGGGTTCCGCGGACGGGCAGCAATAGTGGTGGTGCTTTGGCAATTCGTTCAATCTACACTCTTTGCATTTTCGCCTCAGCCCTTTTTTGCTTGGCGGCGCTTTCTGTTGCGCGTGTTCGGAGCAAAGATTGGCCGTAAGGTGCTGCTGCGCCCGACTGTGCGCGTGACCTACCCCTGGAAGACTCAGATAGGGGATTTTTCCTGGATAGGTGATCATGTCGAGCTGTACAGCCTGGATCGCATTTCAATCGGGTCTCATTCGGTAATATCGCAGCGATCCTATCTCTGCACGGGATCGCATAACATGGAGGACCTCGCGTTCAGCTACATTACGGCCCCCATCACGGTCGGCGATCAAGTTTGGATCGCCAGCGACGTGTTTGTTGCGCCGGGCGTGAAGGTGGGCAGAGGAGCCGTCGTCGGCGCGCGGAGCACCGTACTTAAGGACGTTCCTCCCGAGGTCGTGGCCATTGGCGAGCCCGCGCGGGTTGTGCGCAAGCGCCTAGAGTTCGGTGAGGACAAGTCCTGCAATGCACTCTCAGAGCAATCCATTCCGACCAATCCCTTGGCTTGAGCCACAGATTTCGGTTTCTTGGCCCTACGTCGTCATTAAAAGGACGACATGCAGATCATGATGCAGATCCATACAATCTGGCTAGCAAAGGCGTATACTAAACTGAGAGATGGCTAGTTTGGGGATGTGATCAATAAACTTGGGCATCGGCCCGGCTTCGTCACAGAGTTTCAGATAAACGCTTGAGCATAATGTATTATATTGGAAATATGCTCTGAACTTTTGAGGTAGTTGTCGCGCTCCTCTTTGGAGAAGAAGACGAGGAAGTCGCCGGCGAAGACCTGCTCGATCGGGTTCAGGTTGGGCTGTAGCGCGGCTGGAACAGGATGCGCTCCTGTGGTGCGGATGGCGCTCCGCGCCGCCTTGCCTTAATGGCTGCGGAGATGGTCGAGGACGACGAATCCGCCCCTTTGCGAGGGGTCGGCGCCAGCACCTGTTCGAACTCGCCGTTGATGGAGCTGTTGATCACCCATGGCACGCTGATCCGGTCATGGCGTAGCGCAGTGATAAAGATCATGGTCTTCCTGTGGCAAAAGGTGCAGACGCCCTAGGGACGTTGACCACTCGGTCATCCATCCTCGTCGGCGCAGTGTTGGTTTTGATCCAGGTCTCGTCGATAAAGTCCAGGACTGCCCTATGTTCCTCGGCGAGGTATTCCGGGCTCATCTACTCGCGGCACTTTTAGATCAACGGTTCCGTCGCGGCGGCCCTGTTTACGTCATCAGAAAAAAGGATGGTAGGCAATACAACCTATGCGGTGAGGTCGTGCCGACAATGCCTATTGATTCCTACGCCAAATACTCGAAAAATCGAAATGGGCTAGAGGCAGAGCCGGAGGAGCGGCTGATGCCAAGAACTCTTCAGGAAGTGTTAGACGAAGTGGAGAGGGACATACAGCGTTATCGGGAATTCGACGATGCGGAGAAGGCTCGGTTCGATCGTGAGTACTATTTATGGACTGCGGAGGATCGAATTGAGTGGCAGGAGACACAAGCTGACAATGCCCAACGAATTCAAGAATTGCTGGAGAGGCGTGACGCTTTGCGCAGCCGGCTTTGTTAGGCGACTAGAGTTTTTTCTGCCGCTCGTCATGCTCGCGCGAGTGCAGGTCCGCACGCTCGACGCCGGTAGGTCTAGCATTGTGTAGCAGACCGCGACTCTAGCTCAGGACTACGTATGATGCGATCTATGGAAGAGCATCATTCGTATCGGAGTCTTCGTGAATCCATGAGGTTCTGTTGAGAGATCAGAGGACGACCGTCCTTCCCGAGGGGTACACCGCTTTCAAAATGACTTCGAACAACTACGTCCGCATGGGAATCGGTCCTTCTCCAAACATAAACGGCGCATTTGTTTGAGTCGCGGAATCGCACCTTCCGGTCCAACCTACACTTCCCAGAGCTGGATGGAATTCGCCGTCGCGCAGAGGCCGCCGCATGTGACGCACCAGGCAATTGCAGAAGTTCGCCGCGGCTCATGTTGCGAGGGCGGTCGGTACGGTGTCGGCATAAAGAGGGCGCCCGCGACGTGAGTCCTCGCCACCGAAAAGCACGCGGAATGCATTTTAGAGGAGTACTTCTACCCGTCGACTACGCTCTGACCGCATGGGTGCGAGCAGGTCGCGAGATAATCAGCTCTCTTGAGATGTGCGCTCACGTCCAACCGGTTGTATAGCAGCAAGTCGAAGGTCAAGCTTCGACCTCATGGGGGTCTCCCGTCGAAGCGGCTCTCGCTCCGCCATCAGCTCTGGTGCGCCGTCTCTTCGGCCCATTATTATCGCTTCTACGATTCGTAGCTGGAATACGCGGGCTGGCCGCATACGCAATACATTATGGCCAACATGCGGACGCATGTCGGATCATCGAAAGTTCGCCAGACGAAGTATATTGCGATGCGGTGGCGGCGCTATGACAATTGTAAGGCAATCGTGCCCAATCGTGGAGCAACGTGCGTGGTCGAAGGGGCTGAAGACGACCACGACGCAGTCCCTGACCACTAACATCTACAAGGTGAATGCTCCTTCATCCGTCTCTGGACGCTAGCTGGCGACGTTAGAGTCCATGCTGGTCTCTTCAGCAAGAGCTCTTCGCGGAGGGGACGCCGCGTTGCAGACCATTGCGCCGGGCACTAATGGCAAGACCTGCCAATTGCGAGCGCCGGAGGTTGTGAATTTCCTTCAGCAACATCAGGCGTCGAAGCTGTGCTCCGTTCAGGAGTGATTCAAACAGCGTGAGGATCTCGCGCGCCTGAACGTAGACCTCCATGCTGATAGCGTGTTGATCGAAGCCGTACGATCGGAGACGGGCTTCGATGTCGAGCGCCGCAGAAGCATCCAGTTGCCAGTCCAGGGCGTTACCGATCGTGTAGACTTCGGCGACATCCTGGAAGTCCGGGGCAATGCCTGCGAGATCTACTCGGCGAAGGGTCATCTCGACGGCCTTTTGGCGATAGGTGCTCAAGACTTTATGCCGCAGAACCCGGTAGCGTTGCATCTCCCAGGAGAGTTCTGCGATGTCGATAGCGAGCAGCCACTCGATGGCGGACTGGGGATCGAGGTCGCGGAAGATGACTGCCTGAAGCGCCTGATAGTGGTCGATGTTCTCTCCGGGAAGAAGTTGCGGTGGAGGACATAGCGCCTCGAACTGAGGCGGCACGACGCTGGCCGACTGCGGTTGACGAAGGTTGAGAGCGCCGTTCATTGACCTCGCACCTCTGATACCGGTCGCGACGACGGTCCAGCAACTATTTCGCCGTTCATCAGATGGACCGGGCTCGCATCCCAAAGCAGCTTTGCGATCGGCAGGGGTGAAATTTGCAGATTGGTCCACCAGGCTCTTTCATTTCCGTGTCGGTGCAGGGATTGGTGGTGCGATCGGCAAAGCGGCACCGTGAACTCGTCGCTCACCTTGCGGCCTAACGTTCTTGGTTGAGCAAACTTGAGGTGATGCGCGTCGGCGGGGGTCTTCTGGCAGACCAGACAACCTTGGGCGCGGATGAAGGCGAGGTGTTCCTTGCTTCGTTTTCGCGGCAGCTCTTTGGGGAAGGCGAGGCCGACTTGCTGTCCGGAAGCGGTGCTGGCAGCGGCGTGCGCCTGGTCAGATATCCCCGAAGCATGCTCCTCAGGTAGAGATGGTCCGACGGCCGACGCAGGCCGCTGCCCTGTTAAATCGAATTCAAGAGGGGCTACTTCCTCGGCCCTCTTTTGGTAGGCGGCTTCGAGCACGCGAGCGTCGCCCTCCAGGAGAGAATTCTTGAGAGGAAGGGAGATCTTTGCCCAGGCGAGCAGTCCGTCGCTACCCTCCTGTAAGGCCAGCTCGCCCAGAAGTCGGTCTAAGAGCTCTGCGGAGCGTTCTTGAGGCAAGACCGGGGGCCGGTTCAGGACGCCTCCCGGCTGCTTTGCTTTCGATCCTTGTGAGAGCTGAGGCTCGCTGGCCGCTTGAGGTCCTGTGACGACGTCTGGCGCGTCCAAATCGTCTTCGCCGGCAATCCCCACGAGAGCAAATAGGGCATACCGGCGGGCGTAAGTCAGCGCCGCGCCCATCCGGTGCGGCGCCTCGACCTCCTTGGAGGCGCAGACCGGCAGGTCCGATGAGATCCATTCCCCGGAGGCGTGGGCGAGCAGAGTGGTGAGATGGATCTGCCCGGTGACCTGCTCAATCCGGATGGTCTGGATGGTGGCGATCTCCTGCTGGCTTAGCGTCTTGCGGACGATGTCCAGGCCGGAGGCCAGGGACGCATAGCGGAAGGTGCGATCATCCTCCCGGGGGAAGGGCGACCGGATCACGGCAGTCAGGGTCTTTTCGGGGTTGGTCAGTTCAGCCTGGGCCCGGGCAAGGGCGGCGGCTATGGTCCCGATGCGCTCACTGGACTGATGCATGGGATCCCTCCGCCGTCTGGGCTTCGAAGCTGATCGCGCCGGACTTAGACCGCTTGGCTTTGATGCCATGACCAGTTGCCTCCTTGGCGTCCTCCGGCATGAGTTTCTTCAGATCGGCCTTGGCGGTTTCATGCTCACCATGCGCCTCTCGGGTTCGGAGGTAAGTGGCCGCAAGCTCCGCCCATTGGTTGGACGAGGACATATCAATGACCTTGACGGCTTCCAGTCTTGGGCGCGGCGTTTCGATGTTGAACAAAGCAGGGCGTTCACCGCTCTGGACGCAACGCCAGAACTTCTTCTCCGCGGTGAGCAAGAGGTGCTGGTACAGCGGGTCGGCGTGAAGCTTGATCTCGACCCATTTGCCGCCGCCGGTGATGATGGAGAGAACGGCGCTGCGGGATGCGGTGACCCACATGTTATGCTGCAGCTGAGCCATGTGCTTCTCAGCTGCGGCCTCCTCGGTGAAGGCCCAGGGCAACATGAACTTGGCTTCGAAGACGGCGCCGGTCTGCTCGACGGTCCCGTCCAGCGTTGCCGCCATCCATTTGTGGACGGGATGGCGGACGCGCTTCTGGATGTCCTTGACCGTGTGCCCGCTTGACCGTTGATACCAAGCGCGGTTCAAGACCTCGGTCACGGTGCCGAGCTGAACGATCAGATTGTCCGAGAGATCCTGCGGCTCCGCTTCGCCGCGCTTTTCGCGCCAGAGGCGTATGAGGCTCTCTTGGTCATCGCCCATGATGATGCGGGCATCCGAGCCGCCGATGAAATGGCGGCGGTCGTTCGGATTGAACCTGATGATTTGATGCTGTGGCTCGACTTGGTTGTCACTCGGTACGCTACGCACGGGTATCTCCTACTTCAAGAACAGCGGCGGTCTTCGCCGCACTGCCTGAAGCCCCGCGTCCGCGAGGTGAGATACCGATGCCGGCTATGTACCCGGTCGACTCAGTAACGCTCCAATCGCAGGGGAATGCCAGTCCTTTCTGCAGCAATCTTGTTGCTCTTGTCGGCGCAAAATCATCGCCAAGGTTCGGCAAAGGGAAAGTTCCAGACGAGCGGACCGCGTGGGACTCGATCTCGCCCGAAATTGACAAATCAAAGCCAACGAGCGAGGGGCAAGTATATGAGAGCGGGGCGGCGCTTATGGTCTTCAAACGCTCTAAGCTGCGCTCGGCCGATTCGCTCCCGAATGCGCGGGTAGCAACGAACGTCCTCCGATCGTCGCAGTTTCTTGATCTGAGGCTTGAAGTCATAAGCGCTTCGAGTGAGGTGTCGGGAAAAGAGCGGGACCCGAGTACAAGCCGGCATGGCCTCAAAACGAAAAATCATAGCGAACCGATTGAACGCCAAGCGAAGCACGGGCCCGACGACTGAGGCGGGTAAGGCGCGGTCGAGCCGCAACGCCCGACAACACGGGCTCTCGCTCCGAAACCTGGAGGACAATGTCGGCTCTGACGCAGCCGCTGGCGCAATCACGATGAGCTTTGCGGAGCGACAGCATGCCTCGACCGTGAATGACCTTGTTCGCGCCAGTATATGGCTGGCCCACATCCGACAGGCCCGCCATGGCATGCTCGCTGCGTTGCTAGATTGCCCGAACCCAAAGCAACTGAAGCGTCTTGCCGGCCTTGAGCGCTATGAAAGCTCCGCACGTGCTGCACAAAGACGTGTTTTGAGACGTTGGCTGAATGCGGAGTAGCAGCGTCAAAAGCGTGGCTAGCTTCCTCGCGCATGTCCCCGGGTAGCGATGGGTGGCAGTGAAGCGCCTTGCCTTCATCAATCGCCGGCATTCTAGCGAGGAGCGTGGCGGCATCGTGAAGCCGTCCGGCCTCGTAGATCAGCTGCTCAATGTCTATCGAGATCCGCACCCTTCGGTCAAGCCGGCTGCCTTTGCACATGCCTGCGCAGCTTTCGCGATTTGCTGCGCCTCTTTCAATTTGACATGGACTTCGGCAAGGCATGCCTTGATGGCTGGTGCTTCCAATGGCCGGTCAGGCTCCTCTGAAGAATTTGCATGGCGGAAGCGCGGGCTAGGAAGTCGGTCTCCACCGTAAAATTGTTGATGCGTGGGTCTTCCGGAACCGACCGAGTGGCCGCCGCTACGCCCCTCCCCAGCCTCTCTTCACAGTCGGCGTCGGGGACATCAATATTCTGCTTCGAACTCATACACCGTTTCGAGTCAACGGGGCCTTTGGTTGTTTTCAGCCAGCCGGACCTTCTTTCTAAGCCTCCGAGGTCTTCCATTGCTTTAAGCAATCTCATCAATTCGGAGACCATGTGTGCCAGAGTGGGTTTGCGCAGTTTTCGGACTCTAGATTTCTGCCTCATCGCGAAACGGCTCCCTGCCAGGACCGACGGAGATGTGGCTTGACCCGCAAGAACCATGCCAGTGAGTGCAACCGCAATTATTTGGCCGGCGTCCCTTTCCACCCATACGACTGGCGTACGATCTGGCCAGTGACGTCGTCCCTGTCGTCAGAAAGACGCCAGGCCGCCACCCCGAAGCAAACGGTTAAAATTACTGCTGTTGTTAACAGTAGCATTGATAGAAACTGACTCACACCCATCCCCCGCAAATCGACGTATGAGTGAGGACCATGGAACGTCGATTCGGAAAATACAGATGCGTTGACCTAAAAGGCAGGGTATCCCCAGCAGCCAGTGCGGATTTATCCGCGTGCAGTTGTCTCCATTTTGGCCGCGCGAGCCGCATCCTGCTCGAACAGCAGAGTGCTGATCGATTGATACGAAAAGCAGCCGACTTATGAACTCACATTCGAGACGAGCCGCGGCCTTGGGGCAAAGTGCAGGCGGCAACGTTTGGTGCGGGCGCGGACCACTCCGATAACGTCGAGCCGCATCTCGTAGGCGACCTCAACCGAATGGGCATCCGCTTCCAAGAGAGTGGTCTTGAGAAGAAAGCTGGTCAGCTGCGCTGACGAATCAGCAGGCGCCGGATGGCCTCGTCTCGGCGAACGAGAAGTGGAGGAGCGCGTGGGCCCCGCGACGAGCGTGCGTTGCAACAGCAGGAACTGGGTTGCGGCGTAGGGGTTAATGGAAATTTGGCGAAGGAGATCGTCAGATGCCCCATGCCAAGCCTCTATTAATTGCCGCCATCGTCGCACGCTCATTTCTGGTGGTCCTCGCGCTAGAGGGCATCGCTCATGCCGGGTCCGGGGGCGCAGGCACCGGGACGGGCCCGAGTAGCGCCAGCGCTGGCCCATCGGCACCTTCTGGAATGGGGACGGGTGCAGGTAACGCTGGTTCGTCAGCAACCCCGGGAGTGGGAACGAAAGATACTGCCACCAACGGAAATCCAGGCATCAACGCGGAGCCGAGCAATCCGAACGTTCAGCCTGCCACGCGGGCGAGGTCGCGGGCGGCCGCCCAAGCCGCACGAAATGCAGGGGCCGGCCACGCGCAAAATGGCCTGCCGATCGGCGCGGTCGGGAGCGGCACGAGCAAGGAGGATCAGATGGCCATCGGCCTAGCGTCTTCCCGAAACAGATCCGGGTCAGCAACACAGGCCCAAGGAAACACCAATGTTGATTCGGAAGGTCTCTCAGGGAGAGGCACGAGCCTTTCGGACCAGATCAGCCTTCCGCGCGCTGCACGAGCTGGAGACAAGGTGCTGGATGCCAAGTCGCAGGTTGGGCGACGGACGATTGTCTCGCCCCGACGCGTTCCAGGTCGAGCAAAATTGGGTTTATAGACAGAGGCGAGCCTCTTTTCGCGGTGTCCTGTAAATTCAAGCCTGCTGCCGGAAATGCCGAATGGGCAGCCGCTCTGTTGCTCAACCCATAGCAAGCGGCCCAGTAAAGTTCGCTCCCTTCAGGGCAGCGGCACACATCCGTCAAGGCAGCCGGCAGAGGTAGCGCCGGATCATCTTTGGCCACTACAAAAGCAAAAGCCCCAGCTCCTGGGCGGCCTGGAGCTGGGGCCTGATCCAGCTGGCTGGGGGGCCAAGGCAGCTTGATCAGACTTTGCCGAAGAGCATGCGAACCCAGCCGATCGGCTACTCGGTCCACGCCCGCGGTCGAATTACTCAAACCTCAACGGCCCCTGTCGTCCTTGCCGTTAGGACTGCCATCTCCGCCACCATTGCCCCAACCATTGTTGCCGCGGTGGTGCACCAAGCCACCGCCGGAATGGGCGATGGCCGTGCTGGTCAGAGAGGTCGAAAGCAAGGCTGTGATCGCAGGTGGCGTCACCACCGCGAACTTTCCGCAGGTCTTCAGAAATTCGCGACGGTCGTCATCTTGGTCGGGCATGGTGTTCTCCGCGTTGGCCGAAGGATTAAGGCGTCTAAATTAAATTAAATCAAATTAAATAAGTTCACTGATGGTGTGATCACGAGAATGCGACCCGAGGCGAGTTAGGTAGTCGCGTTCAGTCGGTATTCATTGGTGGGGGACCTACTGCGCCGCCTTCCAGGCACGTGAGTGACCATATGTCCTTTGACGCGTTGGCTGTACCGCTTGGCTGGCTCGACCGCACATCGCGCCGCCAAGATCGAGACCATCCTGGCAATGTAGGCTGAGCAGTTTGTGATTCGCTGCGGGTGCGGCGGCATGAAAACGATCGTGGGGCGAAAGCTCGGCTCGGTACTGGACCAACCGCTTGAACGCATTTCCGACTGCGCAGCTCGCCAACCTTCAGCCTGCGGCAGACGGAGCGCTGATCTCTTACGAGCTGCCGGTTCAATCCGATCATCGGGTAGGCGGGACAGGCGGCAGCTTCCTGTTGCCAAGTATCGGCTCGCCTGGTGCTCGGTCCAGTGGCGGATGTGGCCTTGCGAGGCCCGTCGTACCGGGCCGCGTCTCGTTGCTCGCCGTCCTTGTGTCGACCCCATCGAGCGTCGTGACGAGCGCCGCGAGGATCGTAACGATTACCGCAATAGCGAAAATTACGACTGAAGTGCGGTGGCTATTCCACTCTTTATTCATGAGGGGCCTCCACAACTTCCGAAACGTAATACGGCCCGGATAGTTCCCCGCGCGTTACTGGTGCGATGGAGTAAGACGTCGGTGGAAGTAAACTTCCGTGGCCTGCTCAGAACCGTCGAGCGGGATTAAATCGGACTTTGCATCACGACGAGATGGGTCTGAACGATGCCGGGGCACCCGAGGATTACTCGATGACCTCGTCGCTCTGAGGCAAGCACGACGCTGTTTTGTCGGGTGCGCGGGGGGCCGTGAGCGTCGGCTCAGACCAACAAACCCTCCTGATGTGGCGCGAAGATAAAATCCTGAGGTCTGAGGGCTTCCTCGCTATGTACCACCACGTCGTTTCCCAGACCGAGCGTGATCGTGCTCTCGTGTGTTATGGGATCAAACAGCGAGATACTCAGATCGCTGAAGTTCTCTATGTGAAGCGCGGAGACATCGATGTGATCGACTCCCAAATTCGAGAGCCCCTGCCCGAAATCCTCGACCTTGTCGTGGCCGTTGTCGAAATTGAACACAAACGTGTCGTTCCCGCCTTTAGCCAAGCCAAGCATCATCTGGGCATCGCCCCAGATATCATCATTTCCGGTGCCGCTTACTAGTTTATCGTCGCCGCCCCGTGCGTGGTCGGACATGGATCGGGCATCGCCGACGAGAACGGTCTCATAGCTGCCCGCCGAATGCGGATTTGGATCATCGCCACCAACCAGTGTGTCATTACCGCCGTCGGCGTGGCCGGACATGACCGACGCATCCCCATACGCCTGATTGACCAGCCCGGAGAAAACGGTTCCGCCGATATAGATGTCGTCTCCGCCAACAGCTCGATCACCCATATTCCCGCCAGCATCGCCAAAGAAGATATTTTGGTCTTGCGTGCCTGAGGCCTGGAAAGTGTCGTCGCCGCCGTGGGCACGATCGGACATATCGCCTGCGGCGTCGCCATAGAATGTACTTCCCCCCAAGCCGGTCTTGTTGAAGGTGTCATCCCCGCCTCGGGCGGAACCGGACATGTTGCCGCCAGCGTCGCCGGCGAAGACATTTCGATCGGTCAGGGTTACATCACTTGAGTCATTGAAGGTGTCATTCCCACCGGCGGCGAAGGCGGACATGTTTCCACCGGCATCACCAAAGACAAAATTGAACGGATTGGCTCCGCTCACGGCGAAGCTGTCGTTGCCGCCAACCGCATGACCAGCCATGTCACCGCCGGCATCGCCATAGAGATAGCTGTTGTACTCAGATCCGCTCGCAGTGAAGCTGTCATCGCCGCCACGGGTATAGCCGAGCAAGCTACCGCCCGCGTCGCCAAAGAACACTAGATTACTGTCCGGTCCGACATGGCCAACGAACGTGTCGTTGCCCCCCGCCGCGCGATTGATTAAGTTGCCGCCGACGTCTCCGTACACGGTGACGGTCTGATGCCCGCCACCGGAAACGTTAAAATGGTCGTCGCCACCACGGGCGTGACCGGACAAGATTCCGCCGGCATCGCCGTAGGCATTCACCTTCACCCCGGGTGTAAAGGTCGGGGGCAGTTCGAGATTAAGGGTGTCATCGCCGGCAATAGCCCAAGCCAAGATATCACCGCCCGCATCGCCATACATATTCAGGATGAAAGTCTCACCAATGGGAACAGCAGACGCGAGCACCTGCGCTGACAACGTATCATCGCCGCCCCGTGCATGATCGTAAATACTACCGCCCGCGTCGCCGAACAGACTTCCCGCGCCGGAAGTTACCAATGTGTCGTTACCGCCAATTGCGTGGTCGAGTAAGTCCAAACCCGCATCCCCGAATAATAGGTTCGTTGGTTCAGAACCAATCAGAGTTTGGCTCCCGCCATGCTGTCGTCCCGTGAGCGACCCAGTCGTATCGCCGAATAAAACCGCCATGGCCCCCTCCGTAAATTCTGATTCACGTGAAGATGCGCGGTGGACATCTACAACGCTTCGTTGCTATATATAAATCACATTTTAAATCAGTTGAATTAATAATTTAAATGATGTTATGAGGAGCTTGGCGACGAGTTTGCTAATCTGACGATGCGGCCTGCGCGGCCGCAGCACTTCCCCTGTGCCGCGGCCTTAGAAGGAATCTCGTCCCGTCCGATCCGAACTCAGCGTCCGCGGTAACACTGAGAATCGCAGCCGTCCCGCGGCTAGCCAGCGATCGCCCGTTACAGTTCGTGCAGGGGTCGATTGGACGGTCATGGCACCGCGAACATGCAATCGCGCTGCGGCCCGTAGCGTCTCAGAGCCAAGGAGGGACCGATGCGCCTTGTGTTGCCATACGTGGGAATCGGCATCTGCTTTTGTGTCGTGCTCTGGTTCGCGTCGAAGCTTGCCCTTTAGGGCGGCATTTTGCTCGTTCGGAGCGCCCGCCGATTTTGGCGCCGAATTCGTTGCTGCGGCCATCCGCTTCAAGGAAATGTAGTCGGGGTAATCGTATTGGGGTGGGAGCGGTATGGCGTATGAAATTGCCGGGCAGGGGCTTGGCTGGCATTCGCTTAGGACTCAAGAGCCGACTTCTCCTAAAGTGGCCAGCCTGCACAAACAAAGAAACCCGCAAGCTTATTCGCGGGTTTCACTCCTTGTGCTGCCGGCAGATCGCTGGCGATCTCTCGTTCCAAAGGCGGTAGTCGCAAGCTGCTATTTCTTTGGCGCAGAGCCATCCTTCAAGGAAGCGTTGTAGTCGGCCTGCGAACTATTCATGTTTGATTGATTGACGGGCGCACTGCTACCGGTCGTGGTCCCGACCGCGTTGGGTGTCTCTCCCGGTGCATGAGAAGCCGCCCCGGGCCGGTCCTGGTTGCCCACATAGCCGGATTCGCCGGAATTGCGGGTTTTGATGCCCTTATCAGCTTCAGTTTGCACGTCTTGAGCAACACTGGATTGAGGTGGCGCGCTCGTTTGTTGCTGCGCGGCAGCAGGTATCGATATGAGTGGAAGTGCGAAGAGCAATGCCAAAGACAAGTATCGCATGGCCATTCTCCATGTAGGCCCCGCCGTTCTATCAACGCGAGCAACCCCGAACATTTCCGCTAAACCTACAAAAACTTACGACTGGAGCGCTGTCACGTTCACAGAGGACGGACTACCCCAAGGCTGAACGCAATCTGTGTCCTTTGTCCGTGCTTCGCTAAGTCTTAGTGTTCAATACTATTGTGAGGCTCGCAGGAACGAGAGCGCGACGGTTTCGTTGTGCTTGTCTTCTGGACAAGAAGGATAGCAGTCATGGACCGTGAACATGTGAAGGGCGCCGCCGACAAGGTAAAAGGCGCTATCAAAGAGGGGACTGGCAAGCTCACCGGAGACAAGGATCTACAAGCCGAAGGCAAGATGGATAAGGCCAAGGGGTCCGTCCACAACACGGCGGGAGACGTGAAGGACGCCGTGCGAGACGCTGCTGACGCGCTCAAGAAATAAGTGAAGAAGAAACGTCTGAAACTAGCCGCCTCAGGCGGCTTTTTTTATGTCAGGCACGGCGCCGGACTTTGAGCGCGCCACTAGCTGAAATCGCCACGGCTTCCGCGTGTCGCTGGTTTCCCCCGCTCGTTGAGGCACCCGGCCCCGGAGCCGAGCGATGCACCGCTAGATGCATCCAAGAGCTTTCGTTGATTCAGGGTGTGCTGCATTCGCGGCATAGGCCAGTCAAAGTGCCACCTGCATCGCAACGGCCGGGCAACAAGTTTGGGGGAAACACCATGATCCATCGGACAATCTATCTGATTTCGGCAGCAATCCTTGCAGCTGCGACCCTCCTATTTGCCGAACTAGCGCCTGCAAACGCCCAAGTCGTGGCTCTCGGTGCAAGCAATACTGCGGGCAAGGGCGTTGGCGAGGCCGCAGCGTACCCGACCCAGCTTGAGGCCATCTTGAGATCGCGAGGCTCGCCTATGACGGTCGCAAATGCAGGTATCTCTGGAGATACGACCGGCGGAATGCTCGCCCATCTCTCCAGCTCAGTGCCTCAAAGGCACCAAGTTCGTCATTCTTCAGTTGGGCGGAAATGATAGTCGGAAAGGCGTTTCCGAAAATGAGCGACGCGCGAATATCGCAGCCATACAATCGCAGCTGCGGGCGCGCGGAATCCGAACGGTGAGCGCCGACGGGCTCGTCAGATCGGCTCTGAAGTCGGGCATGGCGCAGCCCGACGGGATCCATTTGACAGTAGCCGGGCACCAGCAAGTCGCAGTCGGGCTCGCGAAGATGATCCGCTGATCGAGTGGGCGATCGCGTTCTTACCGAGCACCCTCACTAAGGACACGGAACGCTTGATTGGCGGGTTTCGAATCGTCTTGGTTGTCGAGAACATCCCATCGCCCCTCGAACGGTGCGATGGTCTTCAGGCTCATGAACGCCGCGGTGTCCCAATTCTTGGGCGTCGACATTTGCCCAGCTACAGCGGAATTTCGCACGATGAAGTAGCGCACAGGCTGTTGCGCGTCTTCCTTGCCGAGTAGCACGTAGATGGTGAGTTGCGAAAGCGAATTGCGATTGCCGCACGTACCAAGGCTGGCTTCGCACCGTCTTGACCTGGACCTTTGTCAGGGCTGGATCGCCGTGCCGGCCGACGAGCAGATCGTAGCCGGCCGTGTTGCGATCGGCGAGCTGTGCGTCATAGCCTCGGCGAAGCAGCTCGCCCATTACGAAATATTCGCCCGCGTTGCCGGTGGGAATGCCAGATTTTCTTTTCTTGAGTTTCATTGTCAAAGTTCGAGGTGCAATCTCTGCAATGCTCATAAAGCTGATCTCCTCGTCGGTACAGTAAGAGAGCGCCATGGAGATTATTTGAATCTTTCTGCAAAAATTTGAACGAAGCAGAGCACTTCAGAAGGTTTGCAGAGCGGTTCAAGCCCCCTGGCCGGTCCTGTGCCCACCTGTCTCTGTTGCGCACGTACCGGCGCAGCAGTTCCGCCGGAGCCGTTGGTCAGGGTGACTCGCGCCATCAATGATGCGGAAGCGGCCCTAGCAGGATACGCTAGGGCCGTAAGGACTTTGGCTCAATACTCGCAAGCGGCGGCTATGTTAGGAAGTGGAAGTCCGTGGCATGCACGGCGCCATTGATTGTGATGGTCTCGTCGTGTTGGTCCAGAGCCGAGTGTACGAGCCACTGATTGCTCGACCCGATCTGCGTTAGCGTTGCTCCGTCGGCGGCTAACCCAAAGCCATGAAACTCCAGCGTGTCTCCTTGGGACGCGCCATTGCCCGCAAAGTCAGTGATAGTGGCACCAGCCGTTGCTCCCGAGACGAATACGAAATTGTCATTGCCTCCCCCACCGTTCAGATTGTCATTGCCGCCGCCACCGTTGATGGTGTCGTTGCCGCCGTTGCCGTTGAGGAAGTCGGCGCCTGACGATCCGGTGATGGTGTCGCCGAAGCTGGAGCCGGCCACGTTGTTGACGCCGCCGGTGATGGCATCGGTGCCGACCGAGCCGTCGCCGCTGGCGGTGCCGGCCGACAGATTGACGTTCACCGCAGCGGTTGCGTTGTTGTACTGGATTTGGGTGGCGCCGTTGCCGGTGATGGTGTCGTTGCCGCCGTTACCCTGGAACGAGTTGAAGCCGCTGAAGCCGGAGGCATTGTAGCTGTCGGCAGAATTGCCGCCGACCGCGCTGTTGACGCCGGTGAAGGTGTCGGTGCCGACCGAGCCGTCGCCCGAGGCCGATCCCACGCCGCCGGCGCCGATGGTGATCACGACGCCGGAGGTGGCATTGCTGTACTGCACCTGGGTGGCACCGTTGCCGGTGATGGTATCGTTGCCGGCATTGCCCTGGAACGAGTTGAAGCCGTTGTTGTAGCCCGAGGCGTCAAAGCTGTCGGCAAAATTGCTGCCGATCGCCGCATTGACCCCGCCGGTGAAGCTGTCGTGGCCGGTCGAGGCGTCGCCCGTCGCCGAGCCGGCCCCGTTCACCCCGATCGTGATGCTGACCCCGCCGGTCGCGTTGCCGTAGAGCACGCGGGTGGCGCCGTTGCCGGTGATGACGTCATCGCCGCCAAGGCCCTCGAACTGGTTGAAGTTGCCGTTGCTGGTGGAGACGTTCAGCGCACCGCCCAGGCCATAGCCGGTCGCGTCATACGTGTCGGCATAGCCGGTGCCCTGAACACCCTCGATGTTGCGCAGCGTGTCGGTGCCGATGGAGGCATCGCCGGTCACCGTGCCCGCGGCCATGGCGACCGCGATGCCACCCGTCACCGTGTTCAGGCTGTTGTAGCTCGCCGTGTCGAACCCGCCGC
The DNA here is from genome assembly GCF_042019905.1 of Bradyrhizobium dasycarpum. Taxonomy (NCBI): domain Bacteria; kingdom Pseudomonadati; phylum Pseudomonadota; class Alphaproteobacteria; order Hyphomicrobiales; family Nitrobacteraceae; genus Bradyrhizobium; species Bradyrhizobium dasycarpum. The sequence goes on along the minus strand of NZ_CP169574.1, from coordinate 3,315,603 downwards.
GGCCGTCCATGTAATCATCGCCGCCGAGCGGCGTGAACGTGTTGCTGTAGCTGGAGCCAAGCAGCGTGTCGTTGAACATCGATGCCTGAACGGCGTTCACGCCGGTGAAGGTGTCGGTCCCCTCGGTTGTGCCGGTCGCACTGCCTGCAACGGTGATGGCCGTGCCGGCCGTGGTCTCCAGATCGACAGAGACCGCCGCCTGCGCGATCGCGTAGTTGAGGCGGGTGTTGCCGTTGCCGGTGATGCTGTCGTTGCCGCCGGCGCCGGCAATATCGTTGAAGTTGCCGTTGCTGGTCGAGGCATTGAGAGCACCGGGGGCGCCATAGCCGGTGGTATCGAACACGTCGTCGAAGTTCGTGCCGCGAACCGCTTCCACATTGCGGAGCGTGTCGGTGCCGATGGTAGCATCACCGGTCACCGTTCCATTGGCCAGGTTGACGGTGATCCCCGCGCCGGTCGCCGGGTCATTGTTGTAGGCGACAATGTCATAGCCACCGCGGCCGTCGATATAGTCGTCGCCGGCGCGACCTTCGAAAGCCTCATAAGTGAAGCTGGCGTTGTTGCTGCCGTAGATCGTGTCGTCGAAGGCCGATCCATACACGCCCTGCAGGGCATTGGTGAAGGTGTCGTGGCCGACATTGGCGAGATCGCCGGCCGCCGTGCCCTGACCGGTCCCGGCCGCAAGATCGACCGTCACCGCAGCCGCCGCACCAAGATACTCCACCCGGGTCACGGACTGGCCGAGGGCGTTGATCTGGCCGGTGATGACGTCATCGCCGCCGCCGCCCTCGAAGGCGCTTTGGCCTGCGGCAACACCCGCCTGCGCGCTCGATCCGGTAAAGCCGGCGGCGTTGAAGGTGTCGTTGAAGGCCCCGCCGACGGCGCCCTCGATGTTGACGAGCGCATCGCTGCCGACCCCGGCGCCGCTGGCCGTGCCGGCCGCAAGATCGACCGTGACCGATCCGGTCGCCTCGGTGTAGACCGCCCGGTCGAAGCCGTTGCCGCCATCCAGCAGGTCATTGCCGCCGAGGCCCTGCAGGCGGTCAGTGCCGTCCGACCCATAGAGGCCGTCGATCTGGCTGGTGCCGACCAGGGTATCGTTGCCGGAGGTGCCGAGGACGGTATTGTTGAACACGAAGTCGGTGGCCACGAGGCTGCCGACCGCGATGTTGGCCAGCGTGATCGTGTTGCCGCCGCCGAAGTCGATGACGGTGTTCGGTCCCTGCTGGGTCGCATGCGCCTGGATGTCGGCGAGGGTGAAGATCCCCGTCACGCCGGTGACGTTGATGCGGTCGCCCTGGCCGCGGTTGAAGTCGCTGACGAAGTCGGCGCCGCCGCCATCGGCGTAGACGAAGGTGTCGGCCCCGAAGCCGCCGTTCAGATTGTCATTGCCGCCGCCACCGTTGATGGTGTCGTTGCCGCCGTTGCCGTTGAGGAAGTCGGCGCCTGAAGATCCGGTGATGGTGTCGCCGAAGTTGGAGCCGGCCACGTTGTTGACGCCGCCGGTGATGGTATCGGTGCCGACCGAGCCGTCGCCGCTGGCGGTGCCGGCCGACAGATTGACGTTCACCGCAGCGGTTGCGTTGTTGTACTGGATTTGGGTGGCGCCGTTGCCGGTGATGGTGTCGTTGCCGGCATTACCCTGGAACGAGTTGAAGCCGCTGAAGCCGGAGGCATTGTAGCTGTCGGCAAAATTGCCGCCGACCGCGCTGTTGACGCCGGTGAAGGTGTCGGTGCCGACCGAGCCGTCGCCCGAGGCAGAACCCGCGCCGCCGGCGCCGATGGTGATCACGACGCCCGAGGTGACATTGCTGTACTGCACCTGGGTGGCACCGTTGCCGGTGATGGTATCGTTGCCGGCATTGCCCTGGAACGAGTTGAAGCCGCTGAAGCCCGAGGCGTCAAAGCTGTCGGCAAGATTGCTGCCGATGGCCGCATTGACCCCGCCGGTGAAGCTGTCGTGGCCGGTCGAGGCGTCGCCCGTCGCCGTGCCGGCCCCGTTCACCCCGATCGTGATGCTGACCCCGCCGGTCGCGTTGCCATAGAGCACGCGGGTGGCGCCGTTGCCGGTGATGACGTCATCGCCGCCAAGGCCCTCGAACTGGTTGAAGTTGGCGTTGCTGGTGGAGACGTTCAGCGCACCGCCTAGGCCATAGCCGGTCGCGTCATACGTGTCGGCATAGCCGGTGCCTTGAACACCCTCGATGCTGCGCAGCGTGTCGGTGCCGATGGAGGCATCGCCGGTCACCGTGCCCGCGGCCATGGCGACCGCGATGCCACCTGTCACCGTGTTCAGGCTGTTGTAGCTCGCCGTGTCGAACCCGCCGCGGCCGTCCATGTAATCATCGCCGCCGAGCGGCGTGAACGTGTTGCTGTAGCTGGAGCCAAGCAGCGTGTCGTTGAACATCGATGCCTGAACGGCGTTCACGCCGGTGAAGGTGTCGGTCCCCTCGGTTGTGCCGGTCGCACTGCCTGCAACGGTGATGGCCGTGCCGGCCGTGGTCTCCAGATCGACAGAGACCGCCGCCTGCGCGATCGCGTAGTTGAGGCGGGTGTTGCCGTTGCCGGTGATCGTGTCGTTGCCGCCGGCGCCGGCAATATCGTTGAAGTTGCCGTTGCTGGTCGAGGCATTGAGAGCACCGGGGGCGCCATAGCCGGTGGTATCGAACACGTCGTCGAAGTTCGTGCCGCGAACGGCCTCCACATTGCGGAGCGTGTCGGTGCCGATGGAGGCATCCCCGGTCACCGTTCCATTGGCCAGGTTGACGGTGATTCCCGCGCCGGTCGCCGGGTCATTGTTGTAGGTGACGATGTCATAGCCACCGCGGCCGTCGATGTAGTCGTCGCCGGCGCGACCTTCGAAAGCCTCATAAGTGAAGCTGGCGTTGTTGCTGCCGTAGATCGTGTCGTCGAAGGCCGATCCATACACGCCCTGCAGGGCATTGGTGAAGGTGTCGTGGCCGACATTGGCGAGATCGCCGGCCGCCGTGCCCTGACCGGTCCCGGCCGCAAGATCGACCGTCACCGCAGCCGCCGCACCAAGATACTCCACCCGGGTCACGGACTGGCCGAGGGCGTTGATCTGGCCGGTGATGACGTCATCGCCGCCGCCGCCCTCGAAGGCGCTTTGGCCTGCGGCAACACCCGGTTGCGCGCTCGAGCCGGTAAATCCGGCGGCATTGAACGTGTCGTTGAAGGCCCCGCCGACGGCGCCCTCCATGTTGACGAGCGCATCGCTGCCGACCCCGGCGCCGCTGGCCGTGCCGGCCGCAAGATCGACCGTGACCGATCCGGTCGCCTCGGTGTAGACCGCCCGGTCGAAGCCGTTGCCGCCGTCCAGCAGGTCATTGCCGCCGAGGCCCTGCAGGCGGTCGGTACCGTCCAGCCCATAGACGCCGTCGATCTGGCTGGTGCCGACCAGCGTATCGTTGCCGGAGGTGCCGAGGACGGTATTGTTGAACACGAAGTCGGTGGCCACGAGGCTGCCGACCGCGATGTTGGCCAGCGTGATCATGTTGCCGCCGCCGAAGTCGATGACGGTGTTCGGCCCTTGCTGGGTCGCATGCGCCTGGATGTCGGCGAGGGTGAAGATCCCCGTCACGCCGGTGACGTTGATGCGGTCGCCCTGGCCGCGGTTGAAGTCGCTGACGAAGTCGGCGCCGCCGCCATCGGCGTAGACGAAGGTGTCGGCCCCGAAGCCACCGTTCAGATTGTCATTGCCGCCGCCACCATTGATGGTGTCGTTGCCACCGTTGCCGTTGAGGAAGTCGGCGCCTGAAGATCCGGTGATGGTGTCGCCAAAGTTGGAGCCGGCCACGTTGTTGACGCCGCCGGTGATGGTATCGGTGCCGACCGAGCCGTCGCCGCTGGCGGTGCCGGCGGACAAATTGACGTTCACCGCACCGGTTGCGTTGTTGAACTGGATTTGGGTGGCGCCGTTGCCGGTGATGGTGTCGTTGCCGCCATTACCCTGGAACGAGTTGAAGCCGCTGAAGCCGGAGGCATTGTAGCTGTCGGCAAAATTGCCGCCGACCGCGCTGTTGACGCCGGTGAAGGTGTCGGTGCCGACCGAGCCGTCGCCCGAGGCAGACCCTGCGCCGCCGGCGCCGATGGTGATCACGACGCCCGAGGTGGCGTTGCTGTACTGCACCTGGGTGGCACCGTTGCCGGTGATGCTATCGTTGCCGGCATTGCCCTGGAACGAGTTGAAGCCGCTGAAGCCCGAGGCGTCAAAGCTGTCGGCAAGATTGCTGCCGATCGCCGCATTGACCCCGCCGGTGAAGCTGTCGTGGCCGGTCGAGGCGTCGCCCGTCGCCGTGCCGGCCCCGTTCACCCCGATCGTGATGCTGACCCCGCCGGTCGCGTTGCCGTAGAGCACGCGGGTGGCGCCGTTGCCGGTGATGACGTCATCGCCGCCAAGGCCCTCGAACTGGTTGAAGTTGCCGTTGCTGGTGGAGACGTTCAGCGCACCGCTCAGGCCATAGCCGGTCGCGTCATACGTATCGGCATAGCCGGTGCCCTGAACACCTTCGATGTTGCGCAGCGTGTCGGTGCCGATGACGTAGTTGACGTTGTCCGTCACCGTGCCGGCAGCCATGTTGACCGCGATGCCGCCGGTCGCCAGCGTCATGCTATTGTAGCTGGCGGTGTCGAATCCGCCGCGGCCGTCGATGAAGTCATCGCCGCCCAGACCCGTGAAGGTGTTGTTGAAGTTGGATCCGAGCAGGGTGTCAGCGAAAGAAGAACCTTGTGCGGCATTCACACCCGTCAGCGAATCGGTGCCCTCCGTGGTGCCGGTTGAGCTACCCACGACATTCGTGGCAGTCACCCCGGCCTGATTGAGGTCGGTTTGCAAGTTGACCGTGACGCCGGCAAGTGCGCTGGAGTAATTGACACGCGTATTGCCGTTGCCAATGACGACGTCGTCGCCGCCACCTCCCTGGAAGTCGTTGAACGTGCCAAACGAGCCGATATTGGTGGTGCCCGCCGTGCCGAAGCTCGCAGCGTTGTAATAATCAGCGAAATTGGTGCCGCGCACGGCTTCGACACTGCGCAAGGTATCGGTACCGACCGTCGCATCGCCAGTGACGGTGCCGGCCGCCATGTTGACCGTGATGCCCGTCGTAGTCGTGAGGTCAGTGGCATAAACGACGACGTCGTAGCCGCCGCGGCCGTCGATGAAATCATTGCCACGACGTCCTTCGAATGCCTCGAACGAGCCGGATCCGTTGTCGCTTCCGAGCAGTATATCGTCGTAGTTCGAACCCCAGACATTCAGAATGTTGCTGATCGAATCGTGGCCGACATTGGCAACGTCACCTGAAGCCGTTCCGTAGGCTTGTCCTGACTGGATGTCGACCGTCACCCCGGCGGATGCTCCAATATAGCTCGCACGCGTCAGAGCGTGGCCCTGCGCGTTCCTCCCGCCGATGATCGTATCGTCACCTGCACCGCCCTCGAACTCGGAGAAGCCGATGATGGCGGCTGGCAAACCGGTACTTCCGGTGTAGCCCGTGCCGTCGAGATAGTCGTTGAAGTTGCTGCCGACGATACCATCGATCGAGATCAGAGTATCGGTTCCGACGCCCGCACCGGTTGCAGTGCCCGCTCCTAGGTCGACGGTGATGCCACCGGTTGCTTCGCTGTATATAGCGCGGTCAAAGTCCGCACCGCCATCGAGAGTGTCGTTGCCAACCCCGCCTGTCAGCGCATCCTTGCCCGCGCCACCCAAAATCATGTCATCGCCGGCACCGCCCTTGAGCGTGTCGTTGCCACCGAGGCCAGAAATCACATCGTTGCCGTCGCCGCCGGTGAGCGTATCAGCAACTTCTGTACCCGTTAGCATGAGCGGAGCCGCAGCGATCTTCTGCTCGAGCGCAGTGCCAGTATAGTCGCTCTGCACGCTGCTAAAGGTGGTGCCGCCACTCGCAGCGTCAGAGAGCGCCTGCGTTGTGTCGCCAAAGGCCACCTGTGCTGCCTGGGCGACTTGGCTAAGATCGGTGGTGTTCGAAAGGCTGGTTGAAATCTGGGCGTTGGATTCCTGGACGACCTGAGCAATCGCATCGAGGTCAGTCGTCGAGAGCTGCTGCGCGGGCGGAAGGGTGTTGTTGACCACGGTAGCCAATGCAGAAACCGTCGCAGACGCGCCGAGGTCAACACTGCCTGCGGTCACGGTCTGGGCCAGCGCGCCGATGACCGCCTCGGCAGAGGCACCCGTTGCCGCCGAGAGCTGAGTCATGGTTGCCTGCACCTGGATTGAGGCGGCGAGAACGTCAGCCGCACCGGGCGCGGCCGAGACCGTGCCGGCGATCGGATCCAGCGTGGTCAGGCTTACCGCATCAGAAAGTCCAAGCGCCGCCTTGACGGAAGCTTCGGCTGCCGCAGTGTCCCCGCCGGCGCCCGCGACCGCTACGATCAGGTTGGTGAGTGGGGTCACGACGGTCGAGCCGCTAGGAGCCTTCAGCGTGCCGTTGAACGGCAACCCGGTCAACACGTCTATGGTGTTATGGTCGCCATCATGAACACTCTGAAGCACCAGTTGACCGCCCGATGTATCCAGGCTGAACGTCCCGTCGCTCGCGGTGTAAGTAAACAATTCACCGGGATCCAGAACGCCATTGTAAGCGCCGTTTCCGTCCGCTACGTCGACAAAGACCAGGGCGTCGGCAATGTATCCGTCGGCAGCGATGATCACATCCGGATCATTGACCTGGATGTTCAGTACCTCGGTCTTTGGAGCGACGTCCGCGTGATCGAAGGAGCTCGCCGTGATGCTCAGCGCGATCGTCTGCTTTTCAGCAATCGCATCAGGCCTGAGCTGGATGGCAAGAGTGGGCACATCACTGAGCTGGACGATCCAGACTCCAGGGTCGTCTCCTGACTGGAACCCATCAGTCAGCCTGTATTCGGGCGGGACGCCGGCAATCTGAACAGTCGATGCCAGCGTGTCGCTGAGGTCGAGGTCGCTGATCTGAATGTTCAGGGCAATTGGCGAGGATGTAACGTTGACCTCGATTCGATCGTGAGTGATCGTCGGAGCCGTCGCTACCGGCGCGATGCTCACGGTCGCCGTTGCCTCCGTACTTGTCAGGGCGCCATCAGTGATGGTGTAGGTGAACGTCGCGGCGCCGTTGAAGTCATGGGCCGGCGTGAACGTGACGCTACCATCGCTGTTCAGCACCGCGGTACCGCCCGTTCCGGTCGTCACCGAACTGATCGAGAGCTCGGCGCTGGAATTGTCGATGTCGGTATCGTTGCTGAGCAGTTGCGCTCGTGTATAGGTGATGGCGGAGCCTTCGGTCGCGGCGAGGGTATCGGCGAACGCGGCGGGGGCATCGTTCACTGCAATGCCAGTGATCGTCTTGATTCCCGTGACCGGCGGGGCCACTCCATCGCTGACGCTGGTCGCGATCGAGAAGCTTCCGTTGAAGTTCGCTGCCGGGTTGAACCTCACGTCCGCCAGCAGGGCGTTGACGTCGGCAATTGCTCCGGACGCCGTCCAGACTCCTCCGGCGTAAGTCGAGGTCACCGCGCCTGAACTCGCAGTGCTCAGCGTGCCGGCGGCCGGGTCTGACAGCGTGAGGGTGACCGTGACCGTGCTGCTATCGTCGGCGACCACGATGTCTGTAAGATCGAGCGGCGAATCTTCCGTATAGGTCTCGGCAGCAGAGAGGTTGGTGGCGGTCGGGCCGTCGTTGACTGCTATTCCGCTGAAGACCTTGGTCCCCGTCACCGGCGGGGCCACGCCATCGCTGACGCTGGCCGCGACCGAGAAGCTTCCGTTGAAGTTCGCTGCCGGATTGAACTTCACGCCGGCCAGCAGGGCGTTGACGTCGGCAATTGCTCCGGACGCCGTCCAGACCCCTCCTGCGTATGTCGAGCTCACCGCGCCCGAGCTCGCGGTGCTGAGCGTGCCGGCGGCCGGGTTTGACAGCGTGAGGGTCACGGTGACATTGGCGCTGTCGATGTCAGTTACGACGATGTCGGTGAGATTGAGCGGCGTATCCTCGATATAGGTTTCGGCAGCGGAAAGGTTCGTGGCTGTCGGAGCATCGTTTACGGCGGCAACATTGACGGTGACCGTCGCCGTCGACGTTGCGCCAGCGCTGTCTTTCATCGTGTAGGTAAAGCTGGCGACGCCGAAGTAATTGGCGTCGGCCGTGAACACCACGTTGCCGCTGCTGTTCAACGAAACGGTACCGTGCTGCGCTCCTTGCACCGATACGATCGTCTTCGTATCGTTGGCGTCGACGTCCGTATCGTTGGCGAGCAATGCGGAAGCCATGATCGTGAGACTCGTGTCTTCGTTGACGCTCACGAGATCTGCAACCGCAACCGGCGCGTGATTGGCCGTAGGCTCGATGACGACCTGTAGTTTTTCGATACCCGTAACGAGAAGATCGAAGCTGTTGAAGAGGTAGGTGGCGCTGCCGTGCGCCAGTTTGGCCTGCAGCGCGGCGATATCTGCGACAAATGCCGCTGAGCTCGCCATAGCCTGGCTGACGATCAGCCGAAGCGTGTCTTGTCCGTTTCCGCCATCGTAGATGTCGATCGCGTTGACGTTTTCGGATGCGCTGTAGACGAGAACGTCGTTGCCCTTGCCTGCGCTAACGAGGTCGCTACCAGATCCACCATCCAGCGTATCGTTTCCATTGCCGCCAAAGATCAGGTCGATGCCCGCGCCGCCGTTGACCTTATCGTCGCCATTGCCCGCATCGATGATGTCGTTTCCGGCGGACCCATTAATGCTGTCGTTGCCGTTGCCGGAGCTGATGAGATCTCCACCGGCGCTGCCGGTGATGGCGTCGTTGCCGTTCGTGCCGATGATAATCATGGCGTCTCATCCTCCTCAAAAAGGGCGCATGCGTATCCGCGCGCCGCACGGGTGTATCCGTGTGGCGATGTCCAGGCAGATTGCGGGTGTGCTTGAGGAGCCCCCTTGCCCCTTGGAAAGCGTCCCTGCCTCTGAAAACAGTTTACTGTCGTGATGACAGCGTAAATTGATTTGTAACCATCTTACCCACGGCCTGCCGCGTTGCTTTACCCATTTGGGTAAAGGTGTGCGAAATCGCACAGGCTACTGCGGCTTAACCTAAACAGCCCCGCGCGTGCGCTTTGCGCAGCGTATCATCGCAGCTACCTGGATGGTGCCAGGCGCAGCAGGCTCACGAGTTCAGCCTGGCGGCTAGTGCCGGTCTTTGCGAAGATTGCCTTGAGCTGCATGCAGAATCGTATTTGGCTTGACTGATAGCGCTTGCGCGGCTGCGTCCACTGAGCTGCCTTTGGCAATCATTGCGGCAACGCGGGCTTCTGCAGGCGAAAGGTCGAACAACGCTTGAAGGATTTCCGGAGGCGGGCCGGGCTGCTGAATGACTGGTGTCACGTAAAGCAGGAACTCGGCTCCCGAAAAGACATCGCGTCCCGATCCACGCATCGGCAGAACATGGACTACAAATGCCTCGCGCGTGCGCGTCCTCCGGATGGGAATGGAAGCCCCATGAGCAGAGGCGGATCTTCCCTCCGACGCCGTGACGAAAAGAGCGTGAGCAGCTGGGTTCGAAATTTCGAGTTGAGAGCCGGTGCCAATCCGAATGTCGGGCTCATAGGCGAGCAGGGCATCGTTAGCCGCCAGCACCTTGCCGCCATGACCAAGCACAGCTGCCGCCAGGCCAGTCATTTTCAGACTCTCAACCGAGGCCCGCGCTCGCTCAAGGCCAACGCGTCCCGACAGCAGGGCAGCGCGCGCGATATGGGGTCGAAGATGATCGAGCTGGTCGGCGATCTCTCGCGGTACGGGGCCTTTTTTTGGGCCTTTTCGATCGAGACAACCAGGATGTCTCCCGCAGGGGAGTAGATCGAGGTGCCGATGCACCAGCCCAGACCACGGGGCCGAAGAAAATCAGTGTAAAAGGGTTCTCGATCCAGCTCCTCGGGAGTGAATGCATCAAGATCGGTAAGGAAGCGCGGTTCTTTGATCGGGACCAACCGCTCTCCCCGAGGATTCTTTAAATAGAAGGGACTAGCGATCCAAGCTTCTATGTGGGAGCGAATATTGTCGGTCGACAGCCACCGGGCGAGTCCCGGAGCGGCGGCAAACAGTAGGGCACCTTCAGCGTCAGCCAAACGTGCCAATCCGTCGAGTACAATCTTCCACCGCTCCGGTACTATCGCGGCTTCGTAAATCTCATCGACCAAACGGTCAGAATGCATTTGTAATGCCCAGCCCATCCGGGCTCTACAAAAGAAAGAAACGTGTCGCAATCCCTACTTGAGACGAAGCAATTCGGCTCGACCTTCCCCGCCGTTGTTCAACGCCGGTTCTCCCTGGGGTCAGCCGTTTTTGCGGAAATGCTAGTGATGGCTGCTGGCTTGCTCGCCTCGGTCGGGCCTGACGCCGAGTTGACGGACGAGAGCCTATGGAGCTGCCAGCCGGTCCGGACGCCTTCGTGTCCCCAGTCACTACTGAAATCATTGGCGAGCCCGAGAGGCGGCCACGATAGCCTTTGAAGATGATGTTGTTTTTTCCCGCATGAAGCGCCGAAGCAGCTTCAGCGGATCCGCCTCAAGCGCCTCCACGATAGCGATGAACTCGACAACATCCAAGCGGCGTTCGCCGCCCTCGTATTTGGCCACAAAGGATTGCGGCTTGCGCAGCTTCTTGGCGAGGGCGTGTTGACGGACGCCGGCCTTACGTCGCGTTGCGACAAGCAGGGTGATGAGGCGGGCATATTCGGCGGATTTGAGCGACTTTTCCATTGGCCGCCGGGTGTGATGCGATTCGGCGGCAGCCAATCTGATCCTAGAACGGGATTATCCCAAAAGAGGATCGAATTAACTCTCATGTGCGAAGCTGGTTGGCGAACCGCTCGGTTGTGCTGGACTTGTGCGGCCAGCGGAGCGCAATGGCGGGGTATGACAAATCCCAATAGGAGGCTCACAATGCTCGCTGAACTGCATCAGGACCCGCTTACTTCGCACTCCCGCGCTTCCAATATTCGGGAGCAGGCGCTGCTTCATCTTCTTCTCGGCCAGCTCATGGCCGCACGCTGGCAGCAGGGGCCGGCATGACATCGAGGTGCTCACCGGCGAGGTGGACCGGGGCGGCTACGACATCGTGCTGGAGGCCAACGGCATCCTCCGGCACGTCCAGCTGAAGTCGAGCTTCTCCGGCTCCAGCGTCCGGCACGTCACCGTCAGCACCCGGTTGCTGGAAAAGCCCAGCGGCTGCGTCATTTGGCTTGAGGTCGAGCAGCGCACGCTGGCCTTCGAGCGCTACTTTTGGTTCGGCGGCGAGCCGGGAGCGCGGCTGCCGGATCTGGGCGCGAAGATCAGCCGGCACACGCGTGCGGACAGCACCGGGCAGAAGCTCGAACGCCCCATGCACCGGGACCTCGGCAAGGCCTGCTTCGAGCGGGTCGATAGCGCGGATGAGCTGCTCGCCAGGTTGTTCGGCTAGGCAGCCCCAGAGAGAAGAGCGGCCAGCGATCCGCGGTTCGTGGGTGCGGCCGCTCGTTCTCTCAACGAACGGCGCAGGCCTTGAGACAACGCCAAAGCCTTTCGGGCCATCGGGGGCGAACAAGAGCAAAAAGGCGATAGCCTCTCCAAGGCCCAGGGAAGGCCGTGGAGGAGATTTGCCTCCTGGCCGCACTCCGACAGGTCCGGAATCCTTCAAATTCGTGCTTTTGAGGCAAACTTATCAATTGCTTGGCTCATAATCTCAAGCAAAAACAACGGCTTAATCGGTGCCGGGCGAGCCGTCACGGCTCTGTTCATCCAGTTGGAACGCGTCAAGCAGGGACCCTGTTGCCGCCGTGGGGAGGCCTGGTTGGCCCAAATAATGCTATAGTTGGGTGATACATCATTGTGGAGCCAAATCGATGCACCCGCTTCCCAAAAAGGTACAGCCACCTTCCCAGTTTGAAAAGCCCGCCAAGCAGCGTTTGCTCGAAAAGGCGGATGAGCTGTTTCGTTTGCTCGGGGTCAGGGTCGCTCCAATCTCGATCGCTCACGAGGCCCACACGAACATCGACACCTTCGCTAAATATTTCGGCCACGGTGAAGCGTTGGTGGGTCGTTTCATCAAGACGCTGATCGAGGAGTGCGAAGACTATTGGCGCTCTCTCGCCGCAGAACATCCGAACGATCCCGAGGCGCAGCTGCGGTGGTGGCTAGCCTTCGAAGAGGATCAAGACGGCTACATGATCCAGCCGCGGGTGTTGCTCTCACGCACTGCGGCCGAATTGTTCGAACCTCGCAGGCAGCAGCAGCCGCTTTTGCGGCAGATCGAGGAATATTGGCAGGCGGAGAGGCGTCGCGTGGTTGGACTGTGTCGGGCCGCGGGCTTTCGCGATCCTCTCGAGGCTCGCGGACAAGCTGCTTTTACTGGTGCACGGCGCACGCAACGAACGGGGTGCTTACGGGCGCATAACACCGAGTCGCGTGCTGCAGAAGACCGGGATAGAGCTTATGGTTGCCCACGGCGCCTCTGCCAGGCGCGCGACCGACGATGCCCCCGATCTGGATTGAGATTGAGCATGAGCACGACCGATGATGCCGCTGTGGTGGTCTTTACCTCCGAGACACGGCAGGAGCTTCTGGGGCACGCGGGGTCGCGCGGCTGGGTCCTCAGTCCCAAGAGTGTCGAGCACTGCCCCTACCTTGTTTGCTGTCGGCGGCAGAACTGGGAGAACAAGGCCGAAGGCATTGCCCCTCGGACCGCATTCCTGGTCGGCCGGATATCATCGCTCACGCCGCTCGATGAGACGAAGAACTCGCGGGGACAGGCTCGGTTTCACATCGGGATATCGGAGTTCGCCGACGTTGCTGTTGATGAGGTCTGGCGCAAGGAGCTGCGCAACCCCGTCGCCTATCTTGGCCTGAAGCAGCTCGGAATCCAGCTGAAGCGGCTGAAGTTTCAACCGGTGCCAGGCACGCGGCCGGCCGACTCTGCTGAGGTGCGAGAGGGGCTGACGATCGCCGAGGCGAAGAGAGCGCTGGCCGCCACCTTTGGCGTGCGGCCTGAAGATGTCGAGATCACAATCAAGGGGTGATCGGATTAACCAACGCCGCGATCGCGGGGCCATTCTCGCGCTAGTTGGTTTGAAGTATCAAGATAGATGGTGATATAGTTTGACCTATCCTTTGGAGAGAGGTCTCAATGAGTGATTTCCGCGTTGACCATTTGCCCATCGCCGATCTGAAGCCGAACCCGGCCAACGCCAGGCGGCATTCGCGCAAGCAGCTGCATCAGATCGCGGCCTCGATCCGCGAGTTCGGCTTCAACAGCATCGTGGTGATCGATGAGGACGGCATGATCCTGGTCGGACATGGCCGCGTCGAGGGCGCGCGGATGGCGGGGTTGGAGCGGGTGCCGGTGTTGCGGGTGGGCCATTTGTCGGCCGCGCAGAAGATCGCGTTCTCGCTCGCCGACAACAAGATCGCGCTGAACTCGGACTGGGACATGGACCAGCTGCGTGGGCTCTGGCGCGAGCTGATGGGTGTCGAGATCAATTTCGATGTGGAAGTCACCGGTTTCGAGACCGCCGAGATCGACCTGCTGGTGGATGGCGAAGCGGGGCGCGAGAAGCCCGACAAGAGCGATCTCGTTCCAGCCGTTGGGTCAGATCCGGTATCGCGGCTCGGCGACCTCTGGGTCCTTGGCGAGCATCGCTTGCTGTGCGGGGATGCCTGCGATCCCGCCTCCTTCGCGGATCTGATGGATGGTGACGAGGCGCGCGTGGTGTTCACGGACCCGCCTTACAACGTGCCGATCGACGGGCACGTCAGCGGGCTCGGCGCAGTCAAGCATCGCGAATTCAAGATGGCCTCCGGCGAGATGAGCTCTTTGGAGTTTGCGGGGTTCTTGAGTGTGGTATTCGGCAATATGGCGCGGGTGAGCGTGGACGGCGCGATCCATTTCGTCTGCATGGATTGGCGCCACATGGACGAGGTGCTCAAGGCGGCCGGCGGTGTCTATTCCGAGCTGAAGAATCTGTGCGTCTGGAACAAGAGCAACGGCGGCATGGGCTCATTCTACCGCTCCAAGCATGAGCTGGTGTTCGTCTACAAGGTGGGGCAGGGGCTGCACGTCAACACGATCGAGCTCGGCAAGCACGGCCGCTACCGCACCAATGTCTGGGACTATGCCGGCATCAACAGTTTCGGCGCCAGCCGTGCGAGCGAGCTTGAAATGCACCCGACGGTCAAGCCCACCGCGCTCGTGATCGACGCCATCAAGGACTGTTCGCGTCGTGGCGACATCGTGCTCGACCCCTTCTCTGGATCCGGCACGACCATCATGGCCGCGCAGAAGTGCCGGAGGCGGGCTCGGGCGATCGAGCTCGATCCGCTCTACGTCGATGTCGCGATCCGCCGCTGGCAGGCCTATACCGGGCAGGCCGCGACCATGGCTTTGACCTGTGAGACATTCGCCGAGGTTGAGCAGCGCAGGGCCGATCCACTCCAGTAGCAGGGCATTTGCTCGGCTCCGAACAAAGACGGGGCCATTCAGCCGGCTTGATCTGCCAGGTAGAATGGTATATCTATCTTGGTAGAAGGTGGATAATGAGCCTGAATATTAAGAACCGCGAGGCGCATGAACTAGCAACCGAGCTAGCGCAGCGGACTGGGGAGTCGCTGACCGCGGCGGTCACGAATGCGGTACGTGAGCGGCTGGAGCGGGTTCGCCGCGCGCAAGGTGCACGTCTGTCGGATCGTTTGTTGAAGATCGGCGAGGATTGCGCCAAGCACTTGAAAGAGCCGTACAGATCGGTCGATCACGGCGATCTGCTCTACGACGAGCGCGGACTGCCTCGATGATCCTCGATACATCTGCGCTCATTGCCATTTTGCGTGGCGAACCCGAAGCACGGCGCTGCGCGCTTGCGATCGAAGCGCATCCCATTCGGCGGATGTCTGCAGCCAATTTCGTCGAGGCAGCTGTCGTGATCGATGCCAGCCGCGATCCTATCGCTAGCCGCCGTTTCGACGAACTGGTGAAGGAAGCACAGATTTCGATCGAAGCTGTGACCGAGGCTCAGGCGCAGGTCGCGCGCGAGGCCTATCGCGATTTCGGCAAGGGCAGCGGCCATCCTGCCAGACTAAATTTCGGCGACTGCTTTGCTTACGCGCTCGCCAAAATCACTGGCGAGCCTTTGTTGTTCAAAGGTGACGATTTCATCCATACCGATATTGCTTCGGTCGACCCGTGACGATTTCCATCGCAACGGCTTCGGGCCAGCTATATTCAATTAAACATCTGAGGTTGCCATGGGGGCGCGGATTCCGTAGGTCGACAGACACCGAGGAGCAGATTGCGCGCAAGCGCAACCGGCTCGTTCTGGAGCAGGCGCGCGACGTCGGGCTGATTGGCAGGGCAAAGGACACGCGCTTGTCTGTCCGGTTGCCGGCAGGCTTGCTCGAAACGGCAAAGAAGCGGGCTCACGTGTCCTACGATACCCAACTCCTGGAGATCGCCTTGTCGCGTTTGGCGCTCGAAGACGATTTCGGGGCGCGACTTGTCCAGCGCAAGGGAAGAATCCCGGCAGAGATCGATCTTGCGATTTGATCTCCAGGGGCTCTGCGGAGGCAGAAGCCGCACAGCGCCTAGAGCGCTCAACCCGACCCGATTGCGAACTTGCCTGGGCCTCCGACGAACCCTTGGTCGAAAGCGGGCTGATGCTCAATGCCAGTGTTGTTCAGACAGACCCCCCGGACGCCGTCGATAGATTGCTGACGTATCGCGCCTTCCATCATTTGGCCGTCTACCTTGCCGAACTAACTCTTGTCTTGGCAGCTCGTGGCGGCCTGCTCGCCAATTCGGCGGCTTTGCTTGCTCAACACCATTAATTGCGGTAGAAAGCTCTTGCCTCGTGCGAGAGCCGGGTTGGGTCCTTTTTGGGACTTTGCGTGATGCACAAACCCGGCATGTAGTGCGGAAATGATGGCGTGACGCCTGATGGGTCTGAATCTCTGCTTGCAGGGATTTGGTAACCGGAGGTCACGCCGTTTTCGTTTGCGCATGTCCTCCTGAATTCCGTCATTCGAGGAGCACAACATGGCTCGCAATCTTAAGGGACAGTTTGAAAAGGGCACGTCGGGCAATCTCAATGGACGCCCGCGGAAGCAGCCGCATCCCATCTCCGACGATCAGGTTCGCCGCGATTTCTTCGATGCAGCAGAGATGCCGGTGGCGATGGTGGTGGGAAATAAGCGCGAGTTCGTTCCAGCGCGTGTTGCGATAGATCGCCAGCTGGTGGCTAAGGCCGTATCCGGTGATATGCGCGCTATCTGCGAATATAATAAGAGAAAGGATCGGTTTACGCTTGAGCATGTCGAGCTCCAGCTGAAGAATCTTGAGGCCATCTTCGCGGCCGAAGACCGTATCCGTATGTTTCCTGAAGATGTCACTGATGACTTTAAGCGTCTCTTGGCATTGTTGCGAAAGAAGATTGATCCGGACTATTTGCCGTAAAGACCCCGGAAAAATCCAATCTAATGCTCGGGAGCGCCTCTTCGGCGCTCCCTTTTCTATTCCAGGTGCTACGCAGATGCGACAGCCTGGATGTGCCACTTATCTTGACACTGCGCTTGAGAGCGGTTGTCCGCTCGATCTTGGCCTGTCTGAAGGGCCGTTCACTGGCGACCTGCGGGATGAATGAGAGAACATCGAGTGTACGATCCTGTCGCAGGTTGCAGGCCTGACTGGGGTGCTCACCTGCATCTCGTCGTCAAGGCCTGGGCGGCCGGAAGAGGCTTCCCCACCCCGGACGACTACATCGCCGCGATCGCCGCCGTGCATGGGTTCGCCGTGGCATCGCGCGATACGAGTGCGTTCAATGCCGCGAGTCTGATGATCATCGATCCGTGGATGGTGGTCCGCTTCTAGGGGCTGAGCGGAACTCTGTCGTCGGAACTCCCGAGGGCGGCGTTTGACCCAGAGCCGAAGTGTTGGTTGATCTAAGTGAAGCTCCCGCAGTGACCGTGAGAGCCGGAGCGAGAGCGCAACATCCTACGTTCGCTCTAGGGCGCTCTTAAGGGTCTTGAGTAGATATTCGGGCCGCCACGATTTTCCGACATTAACGGCATCCCGCAAGACTTGATGGGCTTGGAGGTCGGCGGCAACGTAGCCGCTGGCGAGAATGAACGGCACCGCCATTGCGCTGAGCGTCTCTGCGACCGGCGTGACCCACTCTCCGGCGAGGTTGACGTCTAGGATGGCAGCGTCAGGCCGGTCCCCCTTCAACACCTCCAAAGCACCATCCACATCTGCAACCGGACCGATCACGCGGTATCCGGCAGTCCTCAATGCGGTATCGACCTCCAATGCGATGAGATACTCATCTTCGACAACCAAGATTCGGGGAGCGTCGTGCACAATGTGTACCGAGGTTCAAGCATCCACAGGCGCGGTGATGTGAACCCTTAAACCGGTTGGCTCATACTTCAGTTCCACCGTGCCGCGTAAGCCCTGCACGGCGCTGAGATCGATCAGCCTGGAGCCGAAGCCAGAGCGAGACGGCGGAGTGACGGGTGGGCCGTTTTCCTCTCTCCAGTCGATGTGAAGGATAGTTTCTCCCTGCTCTTGCGACGTACGCCAGCTCAGGTGAACTACCCCTCCAGCATTGGAGAAGGCTCCATACTTCCACGCGTTGGTGACGAGTTCATGCAGAATGAGGCTCAACGGCAGGATCTGCCGCGGGTTGAGACGCACCGCCGGTCGGGGGTCACCCGGTATCGCTCCGGGCCCGCGGCCTTCAGCGATTGCTCCACAAGGGCGCTCAGATCGGCTTCAGCGCTGCCAGCCAACGCGATGGTCTCGGCTTCGGCCACAGCCTGGAACCGTCCCAAGAAGGCATCGCGGTATTCCTTGGCGGTGCGGCCCTCCACATCTGTCTGATTGGCGAGGGAGCGTACGATTCCAAGAAGATTCTTCATCCGGTGGCGGGTTTCCGCGAGGAGAATGTCTTTTTGGACGTCTCGTTGCCGCCTGTCGGTCACGTCTTCGAACAGGATCAGGATGCTGGAGCTGTTATTGTCGGGGTGAACAAGACGACGTGCACTGACCAGCATTGTGCGCGGGCCGATGGCCGGGAACTCGGCCGTCACTTCGTAGCCGACCACAGCGGTGGACCGAGGAATGATCTCGTTCACAAGGCGCCTGAGCCCGGGTATGTCCCATTGACCGTTGCCAAGGTCGAACAGACTCCGTCCAACGGTATCGTCGCGGCCAACCCTGAAGGTCTCATAGAACCCGCGATTGGCCGTAAGGACACTGGCGGTCTGGTCGAGCACCAGGAGGGGCTCCTCCAGGGTGTCAACGATCCCTTGCGCTTGGACATGCTCACTGCGCAGAAGCCGGTACAAGTCTTCGAGGTTCATTTGGCGTTCACCACAGGAGGTTCCGCTTAGGCTAATACGGAGTGTGGTCGTCCACAACCAAATTGGGCCTGTGTACGGAAGTGAACGTTGGCGAGTCCTGACCAGCGAAAGGCAGATAGAGATGAGGCTCTTTTCGCCCGATACTTGACCCGCTGTTCGTTCCGCGCTCTAGCGGCTTACGCCTTTTGAGCCATTCCCCACGAGTTCCAGCGCAGAAGCGAAAACATATATCTTGCGCGGCGACTGCGAAAAGGCGCACGGTCGCAGCATCACAGCCCGGACATCGGCTACTATCTGTGATGAGAACGCCGGTAGCGCTCCCGCCCCCTCGATCTGGGAGCAGCGCCATGTCAAAACGGCGTCGTTTCAAACAGACTCAATCACTCGAAGAGCGGCTTGCTGAAGAGGCAAAGCACTTGCGCGAACAAGCTACGCTGCTTCCGCCCGGGCCTTTGCGCGAGCAAGTCATGCGCAAGGCTCGCCAATGTGAAACCGGCTCGCACATGAGCGAATGGCTACAATCGCCTGGATTAAAGCCGCCGGATTGAACGACTTCAACGAGCAACTGTCGCGTTGAGCGCGCGTTGACCATTCATGGCAGAGTCGTTCGGCAGCGAATTTACAATCGTCGAGGTGACGTCGGATTCGGACTCCACGACCGAGCTTTGGCTTGCGCTCGCCAAGCCAAGTCAGGCGGTCACTCTCGTGCTTGCTGAAGTACCAGAAGGCTGGACTGCCCAGGTCATCCCAGCAGTTTTGACCGAAAAGCAGCTGAGAATGTTTGAACAAGTCAAGCTCAACCCCGGGGAGGTCTATCGGCTTTCTTCGGAGTGAGAGCGCGCTTGCTTGCTTTGCCTCCTCGACGTCTACTCGTCGCCCGTAGCTGACCTTCACGGCGATGCCTGCTGAAGGCCGCTTGTGAAGACTGAACGGGCAAGGCTCCGCCTCTGCGCGGGCTAGTCAGGCTTCTGTAGACGAGGCCTAGTCGATGCTCTCAAGCATCCTCGCCGCTCGAGTGCGATGCACCCCTTTTCTGCATCTCCATGTCGCCCCCTGCTAGACGGTGGACCTGAAGCAGCCCTGTTCGACCCCTGTAACGACCCTGATCATCTCCTGTTCTTGATCCTGTTACTGGCGTCCCCTTGGCGGTGCAGGTGGCTCATAAACTGCTCAGATGTGGGCATTTTCTCCTGCATGTTGCCCGCCAGCGACGATATCGCGCATATTTATCAGGCAGATCAGGTGCATGAGGACGTGACCTCACCCTCTAAGCCCTCTTGCTGCCCAGTGACAATCGTCTCATCGACTCATAGAAAAACCGCCGCTGCTGATTGCTCAGCATTGCGGCGGGCTGTCGTCGATTGAGCGGTTAGTGAAGCGCTTCAGTTCGTCACCGCACGTACCAATATCCCCACCAGCGGTGCGACACCGGACGCGCCTGCGCCTTCAGGGCGGCGACTTCCTCGACCGGGCGAAGCTGGGGACCATAGATCGCGGGCGGGTAAACGTCATCCCACAGTACAACGCCGCCTTGGACGGCGGCGGCCCGGTGTGACGGCGCCAGCGCGAGCTCGGCGGCCGGTGCAACCGAGACGGTCACGGCGAGACCAAGAGCGGCCAGGGCAATCGATGGAATAAGAGCGCGGAAGTTCATTGGATTGAATCCCTCGTAATATGCGATGCGAAATAATGCGACGGGTTCCGGACGGTTGCAAGGGCGTGGGCCGACCGGTCGGCCGAAATTTCCTGTTCGCGGAAACCGCAGTCAGGCCTGCCCGACGGCAACGATGTTGGAGAGGCCGGGCCCTGCGCGGACGTCTCTCTATATAGAGTGCTCCTCATCGAGTGAGCTTGATCGCTGCGATCGATGCGCGCGAGATTGCGCCGCGTGCACGCCAGAGGTCAGGCATGAACAATCTTTCGGCGGCCGGCGGGCAGCAGGAATCATGATGTCGACACAGTGCTCGCTCTTATAAGCTCTGGACTATCCAGGGCGACTCCCATGACTTCAGCATTCGTCTCCACTTTCATTTTCAGTGTCGGACTCATCTCGGGATACGCGTTGCGTGCTTGGCGTATCCAGCGAAGTCCCGCGGAATCATCCCGTGGCGCCTCGCGCCGAACGGCCGGTGCAACTCCCACCTCAACGTTCGGTCACGCCCGGCGAGCCTTTTAGGCCGCGTCCGATGCGCTGGCAGAACGCGTGATTTCACTGATACGAATGGGGCATGGCGAGATGAGCGAACCGAAGAGGGACGCGCCCCGGCGCTACATCGTGGATGGCGCGGGACAACGCGTGCTTGTCGGCCTGACGATCTCGGAGACGGCTGAGTTCGAAGCCCTCGATAATCCAGGCGCCCTGCCTGGCGCCGACTTGCTTGTCGAGGCGCGGCGGGTGCGCCAAGCCAGGCATGGCGAGCGTTGGCTGGAGCTCTACGTCAAGCACGAGCGGGCCTGGAACGATTGGATGGCCGAGACGCGTGCGCGGCTGCAGAAGCCCTGCTTGCTCAACTAGATCGGGCTCCGGGCTTCGGCACCCTCGGCGGGCGGTCGTCGTCTCACACCGCGAGCATGCGGCTGCCCTGGATGCTCATCAGGGTCAGGTTGCCGGTCGCATAGGCGCCGGTGTCGATGTTGACCCGGTTTGCCAGGAACTCGGCGCTGCGGACCGGCGTGTGACCATGCACGATATATTTGCCGAACTGCTGCTCGCTGCGCAGGAAGTCTTCGCGGATCCAGAGCAGATCGCGTTCGGCCTGCTCGGTCAGCGGAACGCCCGGGCGAACGCCGGCGTGGACGAAGAAGAAGTCCCCGCAACTGAAGCTCAGCCGCAGATTATCGAGGAACTCCAGATGTTCGGTGGGCATTGCCCGGATCAGATCGCGCATGATCGATGCGGGCTCGTCGCGCTTCAGGTCCGGCGGGGGAGCCCGTAGGACATCAACGTCTGGGCGCCGCCCACGGCGATCCAATCCTCGAACAGTGAAGGGTCCTCGAACACGCTGACAAGGAACGCCTCGTGGTTTCCCTTCAGGAAGACCGCGTTTCCACGACGGCTCCGTTCGACCAGGACGTCGAGCGTGGCGCGCGTATCCGGGCCGCGATCGATGTAATCGCCCATGAACACCTCGACCGCGTAGCGCGGCCGGCTGTGGGCAACGTCGGCGTCGATCACCCGCAACATGGGCCGGAGCAGATGCGCGCATCCGTGAATGTCCGAGATCGCATAGATTCGGACACCCTCCGGCAATTGCGGTTTGGGAACGGGCGGACGTGGTCGGGCGAGAGATATCATGGCGCTCAATCGATCGGGTGGTCGAAAAATTTCCCCAAGTCGCCGGCACCGAGGAGCTTCCATCCAACGAACAGCGTGCATTCGGCGAGGGAGCGTCCCTGTTCTCCGGCTCGATCACGCCAAAAGAAGGGCGCGGCAGTTTTTGCCGACTGCCCATGCGGGCAACGCGAATGATCGCTCGGCCAGAATTGCATGCCTGAATCGAATTTCCAGACGCACGCCCAGATAGAAATCCATCGAAATTCTCGCAACCGCTCGGGCGCAGCCTCATTGAGGAATTGCGTCGCCTGAAAGATGGGCGGCAAGACGCTCGCGCAACGATCAGCTAACGCGCCGGATGTGGAACTTGATTCAAAATAGGGCAACGCGTTCGCTCCTATGTCATCACTGTGACGACATTTTCAGCGCGACGAATTTCGCCGCGCATTTCAACGCGACACACGATCCTTGCGACGCAAAAGTTTTGCGTGCAGCGCCACAATGTCGCTGCGATCAGTCAACACCTTCCGTGCGGGGAAGTGACGAGTCTTCAGCATCACGATGAGCGTCAGGCACTCTCTCGATAAGCAGAGGTTCGAATGGCTGTTGCAACTTATGGTTCTGAAAACGCTCACACGCTGTCGTCGACGCGCGGTGGCTCTCTTCAGAGGCCATTTCAGATCGTCGTCATGGCGGCTGACTTTCTGCTGATCTTGTTGAGCTATGTCGCCGGGGCTTCGCTGTATGGCGTAGCGGTCGCTTCGCCCAATGACGGCGCTTCGGTGGGAGCGGGGCTGTTTGTCGGCGTGGTGTTCGTGGCGGTCGCCTATTTCCGGGACGTCTATGCCACGCACCGTCTGCTCAACGTCGTCTGGCAGCTTCGCAAGGCGGTGCTGATCTGGCTGACCTCGCTGACGATCCTTGCCGTTGCGGCCTTCCTGCTGAAGTCGACGGATGATCTGTCGCGCGGCGCCGTGCTCGTGTTCGCTGTGATCGGCGGACTCGGCCTGATCAGCCTCCGCTTCGTCTGGCAGGCGGTGTTCGGCACCAGCTTTGCGCGAAGCAGGCTGGTCGATCGCAAGGTGATCCTGCTCAGCCTCAAGCCGCTCGACTTCACATCGAGCCGCTTCAAGGACCTGCGGAGGAATGGCTTCGACGTGATGCGCCATTTCGTGCTCGGAGCCGATCGGGACGACGGCCACTGGGAGCGGCAGATTCGCGACGTGATCCGTCAGTCGCGTTCGGCCGACGTCGACGAATATCTGCTGGCGATCGACTGGAACGAGTTGCCGATGCTTCGCAAGCTGGTGCCATACTTGCGCGCCGTCCCACAGCCCATACGCCTGCTGCCGGACGACCCGGTCGCTGATCTCGTGGCCCGTCCCTTCCTGCCGGTCAGTGGAACCGTAGCGGTCGAAATCCAGCGGCCGCCTCTCACCATTCTGGAGCGGCTGCAGAAGCGCTGCCTCGACATTGGCGTGGCCGTGTTCGCGCTGGTGATGCTGACGCCGTTGCTGCTGACCGTTGCCGTGCTGATCAAGCTGGACTCCCCGGAAACGTCATATTCCGGCAATCGCGCCGCGGCTTCAACGGCAGGCCGTTCGAGATCTGGAAGTTCCGAACCATGACCGTTTGCGAAAACGGCGAGACCATCGCGCAGGCGACCAAGCAGGATGCCCGGGTCACCAAGATCGGGCGCTTCCTGCGCATGACGAGCATCGACGAACTGCCGCAGCTCTGGAACGTGCTGCGCGGAGATATGTCATTGGTCGGGCCGCGACCGCATGCGCTGGCCCATGACAATTATTATGACGAGCTGATCAGCAACTATGTCTACCGGCACCACATGAAGCCCGGATTGACGGGCTGGGCCCAGGTGAACGGGTTCAGAGGGGAGACGCCGACGATCGATCTGATGGAAAAGCGGGTCGAGTACGACGTCTGGTACGTCAGCAACTGGAGCATCTGGCTCGACCTGAAGATCATGGCCCGCACGGCGTCCGCGGTGATGTTCCAGGAAGCCTACTGACTGCTCAATGGCCCGATGATCGAAAGCGGCAGGCGGCGGAGCTCAGGTTCCGTCCCGTGTCGACCTGCCGAAGAGCCGCATGATCGCATCCCGCAAGGCGAGCAGCGGCGGCACCAGCACGAAGAAAGCCCCCATCGCAACGGAGACGATGACATGGCGGATCGAGAACGGTTCGTCCTGCTCGATCTCCCGCCGGCTCGGATCGATGGGCGCGGGCGAGAGTGTCGGCGCCGCCATCGGCTGCCGACGCGCCTTGCGTGGAGGAACCACGATCAACACGAACAGGATGTTGAGCAGCACCCAAATAGTCAAAATCGTGAGGACGATCAGCATCCCGAGCCCGCCGGAAAGGAACTACAAATATGAGCCGAGATTAGCCTCAGGGAACCCAGAAAGAAAGATGCCCAAAGTCTCGGCATTTTGAGGCGTCGAAGACCGGATTGTCTCGTCTTGTCGATGAACGTTGGCCAATTGACGCACTGTCCTAGCCGTCGCCGTCTTCGTCAATCCTTGCTTTTGGCTAGAGCAATAACTGCAAGTTGTGGATTCCGGACGAATACGGAGGCCGGAGCAGGTCCGGGTCGGCTTGGCGCGATCTCCGGTGGCGCAGGCGAAAGCGCGCTCGATCGCTGTCACGCAACAATTCCGCAAAGCACGAAAAAAGGCCCGCTGCCAAATGGCAACGGGCCCGAGGTCGTTCCAGATCGGCTGAGCCGGCGCCGCGCCTCTGCCTAGGTGTGCTCGACGTAGTAGCTGTTGTGGTGCTTCCCCTTGTACGCCTCGATGCGCTTGAGCATCTTCGGGTTGGCGCGGTTGAGCACGGCACCGAGCAGCTTCTTCTGGAGGACTTCCGATCCGGAAACCGACTCCTGTAGGGCGCTTCGCGTCGTCTGCCCCCATTCGATCACGTAGACCATGGCGTCGATCAGGAGGCTGAAGGCCTTCGAGTCCGCCACCGGCATCACCGGGGCAAGGTCGATCACGATGTATTCGTAGTGCTCTCTCAGCACCTTGAGCAGTTCGGCCATCGCCTTCGATCCGATGACATCGGCCGAATTGACCATGCGGGACGCCACGACGGAGGGCAGGAAATCCAGGCCCGTCTCCTTGCTTCGCTGCACATGGTAGCCGAGGCTCGCCGGATCGCTGAGAGCCTCGACCAGTCCGCTCTTGGCGTTGGGTGCGAGCTCTCGGGTCAGCGAGCGCGTGTGTAGATCGCCGTCGATCAGGACGGTGCGATGTCCGGTAAGGGCGATCAACTGTGCGAAGTTGGCCGCCACCGTCGTTTTTCCTTCCTTGGGCAGGGAGGACACGATGCCAATCACCTTGATCTCGCGGGTCAGGCGCGCAACGTCGATCGACACCTTGATGTTGCGCAACGTCTCGGCAAACCGCGAGAAGGGATGATCGACGACGTAGCGGGACAGATCGGCCGAACTTGGTCTGGCCGAGGTCGAAAGCAGCGCTCCGGTCGCCGTTGGCGGACGAATGTCGGGCAGGACCCCGAGGCACTTGACGCCGAGTTCCTCCTCGACCTCGGCGGGGGTCCGCAACACGTCGCTGAGCAGTTCACGCCCGAACGCGACACCGAAGCCAAGGCAGAGGCCGCCGACCAGGCCTCCCACCAGCGCCAGCATCGTGCGCGGCGAGCTCTTGCGATCCGGCTTTGTGGCGGTGCTGATCAGGCGCGCCTCGCTGAGCGGAAAGCTCTGATTCTGCGTCGCGCTCTGCAGCTTTTCCAGGAAGTTGTTGTAGAGATTGCGATAGGTGTCGGCGGCACTTTCGAGATCGCGCAGCTTGACCTCGGCCTGGCCCTTGTTGCCGGCCTGGGCGACAAGCTCCTTCACGTTCTTCTCGAGCGAGGCCTCCCGGCTCTTCGCGATCTCGTAGTCGCTGCGATAGGCATCGGCGATCCGACGCACCTCGTCGGCGATGTTCTTGCGCAGCTCCTCCATCTTGTTGGCCAGATTGACCGCCGCAAGGTGAGTCTTGCCGTAGCGCCTGGACCAGTCGGAATATTGGGCCTGCAGGTCGAGATATTGGGCGCGCAGACGGGTGATCACCGAGTTGTTGAGGGCATCCGTCACGGTCGACTGCGCAACATCCTGATCGGAAATCGTGTCGATCCGGTCAAGCCGGGCCTTGGCTTCGGCGGTCGCGGCCCGCGCCTGAACTAGCTGCGTGTTGAGGTCCGACAATTGCTGCTCGGACATCAGGCCGCGGCTGGTTCCGACGATGTTGTTCTCGGCCTTGAAGGTCTGGACGGCGCGGTCGCTGGCCGATGCCTGCTCGCTCAGTTCGAGGCTGCGCTGTTGCAGCCATTCGGTGGCCCGCTTGGTGGACTGATATTTGGCCTCCAGGGCCCCGACGAGATAGGCATTGGCGATCGCGTTGGCGATCTTGGCGGCCTTGTCGGGGCTCCGCGCTTTATAGCTCAGCGACAGGACATATGTCGTCAGCACGCGCTCCGTACGCAGATTCTTCTGGATCTGCTGGACCACCGCATGCTCGATCCGTTCCTGGCTCGCCGGCTCGCGGGAGCCGAACAGCGAGGTCACCTTGCCGATGATGATGGAGAGCAGACCCGGGCTGGAGCCGTTGAACTCCGGGTCTTCCGTCAGCTTGAGGCGGCGGACGACGGACAGAATGAGGTCGTCCGAGTTGATGATCTCCACCTGGCTGTCGACGTAGCCGGTGTCGATCAGGGCGCTGCTGGCGTTGCTGTCCTTGTCCAGAACTTGCGTCTGCCGCGTATCCATCATGATGCGGGCATTTGCCGTATACATGGGCTGTGCCATGGCCAGGTAGACGATCACCAGGGCCAGCGAAGCTCCCGTACAGACCGCGATGATCGGCCATTGGCGGCGAAGGACGTCGGTCACGCGCTCGAAGCTGAGGACCGCCCCGCCGAATTCGATGCCGAATCGGTGTCCCGACTGGAAATGTTCTCTAGGCTGGTACATGTGCTAACTGCTGCCCTTGGATCAATTGGGAAGGGGGACGGGCTTGAATGGATTGGCCAGCTTGGTCCTCCACTCGCCCTCGAGCAGGGCGCCGCCGCGGCCCGGCTGCGGCGAGGTCTTGATTTGCGATTGGGCCTGGACGCCGGAGCTGTCCTCTCCGGCGCCGGAATAACCCGCCTGCACGTTGAGATCGCCGATCCGCTGCACGAAATCCCTGATCTTGCGCGCGGCGTCCGGCTTGGTCGACGTGCAACGTGCTTCGGCAAGGCGCAGCGCAGCGCCGATGGACGAGCGATCGGCTGAAGCCGACACCGAGATGAGCGTCTCGACGGACGGCAGGACCGACGGATTCGTCGCGACATAGCGCGCGAGCCAATACCGCAACTTCTCCTTGTCGTTGCGCAACCGCTCGAGGAGCGAGGACGGCGACTTCACGAAGGTGTCGAGTTCGAGTTGCGAGGCGCGGCCCGAGAATTCGACGCATTGAGCGCGAGAAGCACCGGCGCTCGAGACGATCAGCGCAGAACCAATCAAGACAATCGCTAGCCATCGCGGCTGCGCATGGCGACGTGTTAGTCCGCGGCCCATCCGTGTTCCTTGCTTCTATTGCGATAGGAGAACAGGCGAAACTTGACAGGTAACTGTGTCATCTTTTTGTGCGACGCAAAAGCTGGTGCAAAGCTGGCGATAAAACAAACGCAAGCCCGCTTGTTCGCCGGTTGCAAAAACAAGTTCTACAATGCCTGCGAGATCGGCAAATCACGCCCATGAATGTTGCAACCTGAAAACATATCGGGCACTCGCGCAGCCGCTCGTCGCAAAGCCGACACAAGTCACGACGCGCGTTTATTGTTCCCCGTTGGCAAAGATTTCTCGTGCGACATCGGCACGCAGCAATCAATGTGCTGCAAGGGCCCGATCGCAACAGTGCCGAATTTCGCGCACACTTTGCGCGCAAATACTCGCAATCATCCCATGCCGATTGGCTTGCGCGCCGAAGCAGGCGCACATTGGATGAAAAGTGGCATGAACTTGGCGCTCGCATGTCCGAATGATCTGCAAGCTTTGAAATTATTGTCGGTCGTCATGCATCGAATGCGGCTCCGTGATTGCAGAGATTGATCACGCGTTGAGACCTGATACACACTGCTGCGGTGCAACAGCTACGGAATGTTGATGTGACGGAGTTGGTTCATCGTGAGAAGGCGCACGTCCTGCCGCTCGACAGCATCCGGGGGATCGCCGCGACTTCCGTGGTGATCCATCATCTGCTGCTGATGCCAACCTTTCTCGCGGCATTCCCGCACAACGCCTGGATCAACTGCTCCTTCTTCAGGAGTGCATGGCTGCTGGTCGATCTGTTCTTCGTTCTCAGCGGAATGGTCATGGCGCTCAGCTATGTCGAGAACGACTTCACGCGCTTCTCGCTGCGCGAGTTTATGGTACGGCGCCTGGCGCGAGTCTACCCGCTGCATATCGTCATGCTGCTGGCAAACCTCGTCTTTCGCCTGCTGCGCATCGGCCTGGTCATGGCGGGGGTGGTCGTCGCCGCGCCTGCGGCGTTCGAAGTGAACAATGCCTATTCCTTCGGCCTCAACGTCCTGCTTCTCCACTCGATGGGATTCATCGACTATCTCAGCTGGAATGCGCCGAGCTGGAGCATCAGCGTTGAGTTCTACACCTACCTGGTGTTTGGTCTGATCGTTCTCATTGCCCTGCGCATGCGCTCGCTGGCGTGGTTCTATGTCCTCTCCGGGCTGCTCGCGGTCGGAAGTCTCGTCTTCATCATCTTCGTTCTCGAAAAGAAGAGCATCGAGCTTCAGACGGATTTCGGCTTGCTACGCTGCTTCATCGGCTTTTTCCTGGGCGTCTTGATGGTGAGGATCGTCGATCGCCTGCCGGCCAAGCCGGGGCCTGCCGCGCAGGGCGCATTGCAATTCGTCGCCATCATCGTGAGCATCGTCCTGGTGTCCCTGGCGGAGGCCAATCCTGCCGCGACCTTCCTCGCGCCAGTGATGTTCGCGATCTTCCTCGGCAGCCTGCTGGCCTTTCCGGATGCGCTGCTGGTGCCGCGGATCCTGGTGGCCAAGCCGCTGGTCTGGCTCGGGCGTCGTTCGTACTCGATCTATATGGTGCACGCGCTCGTGGTGCTGCTGGCTGAATACTTCGTGCGGGGCGTGGGAGCGGGGCGAATCGCCGCCCTGGATTCGATCTGGGCAGGCCTGCCGGCTACGCTGAATCTCGTCGTTTCACTGGCCGCCGTGCTGGCGGTTTCGCACCTCACCTATCTCTACGTTGAAATTCCCGGCGGCAGGCTCCTGCGAAATGCATTCGGAAGCCCCCGGATTTTGCGCCATCCCCCGCCCGATCGGCGCGGCTGAGCAACTGAGCCGCGCATGAGCACCTTCGCGCTGCAACCCCGCAGGATGATGCTGATCAGCCTCAATATCGAGGCTATTGCGCTCGCAGCCTATCTGGTCCGGGATGCCTTCGGCGGTATGATGCGGTACTACACCAGCATCATGCATTTGGATGCGCTTTGGTTCGTGCCGGATGGCATTGCGCTTCTGTGCCTGGTCCAGTTCATCGTGCATTGCATCCTGCGCAATCGCAGTATCATGGCTGCAGTTGTTCTCGTGCAGATCATGCTGTCGCTGGTGCTCGGCTACTTCATGCTGGGGACGGTCAACGCGGCGATGTCGTCCTTCAAGATGATGCTCCCGGTGTTCGTCGGATTTTGTTTCTGCGACACCAGTCTGGGCTCCTACAAGAAGTTGCTGTCGGTCATCGCCGCGACGTTCTACCTCTCGCTGATCGGCGTGCTGCTGACGAAATTCTACTTCATGCCCTGGGTCGGATACAAATATGAGTCCTTCGGCGCCGTTCGTGAGGCGGGTCGCTTATGGTGGGCCTATGGCGGTGACGACCAGCGTCTCACGGGCTTTGCTGCCGAAAGTACCATGGCGGCCTTCTTCATACTCGTGTCCTTCGCAATTACGTCGATCCGCAAGAGCACGATTTGGTGCCTTCTGTACGGCTCTCTTGCGGTCTACATCATCCGTCTGACGACCAGCAAGACGACCATGATCGTCCTCGTGCTGTACTTGATTCTGCTGGTGTTCGTGCGGATGCTGCCGGAGAAGTCGCGCTTCTCCGCGATACGGAACATTGCGTTGTGGTCGTTTGCCGCGATCCTGGTGCCGTTCTTCATGATCGTGCTTGCTTCGGGTACCGCCGCGGTGCCGCACACGACCCTGTTCAGCATCGTCGATCGCATCAACAACAGCTGGCAACTGCCGTTCGTCTACCTGAGCCAGCTCATGCCCGTTGGTCTCGTGACCGGCTGCGGCGTGGGCTGCTTCAACTATCCGCAGAAGCTGTTCTCGCCGCTCGCCGCCTTCTGGGTTCCCGTCGACAATTTCTACATCGGCACGTATCTGATGTTCGGACTCCCGTTCGTCGCATTCATGGTGATGGTATTCCGGGCGACGTTCGGCACGACCGACGTCTACAAGCTAACGCTGATCTTCGTCGTCAACTTGTTCACGATCACCGTTCTGAACTACGGCCCGGCGTCCGGCCTGCTGATCATCGCGTTGAGCTTCAGCGAGGTGTTCTCGCGGCGCGCGGCCACGGCGCGGGCGGGCGACGCCGTGCCGATCATCGTACGGCCACCGATGCCGTCATTAGAAGGCTTCCGCCCGGATGTACCGGCGGCGAGCGGAAGCAGGTGAGAACGAACAATGCATAAACGGCTCGCATTCATCGACACACTGCGCGGCATTGCCGTGCTGGCCGTCCTGGTCCAGCACGTGTTCGAGGTCATCCTGGAAAAGCACCCGACGGGTGTCTATTACGGACCCCTCCACGACATATTCGGCTACTACATGAATTTTGGCCGGTTCGGCGTCGTGTTGTTCTTCTTCGTGAGCGGCTTCGTCATACCGTTCAGCTTCCCGGACAGCGCCACACCTGTGCGCGATTTTACGATCAGCCGCTTCTTCCGGCTCTATCCGGCTTACTGGACTTCGATCGTTATCGGGCTCGTGTCGGTGCAACTGCTGGATTCGAAGAGTTTTCCGCTGGGGCAGATCGCCGCGAACGTGACGATGTTGCAGACTTTCGTGAACGTCCCGAACCTCTGGGTGTTCTACTGGACGCTGGCGATCGAGCTCCTGTTCTACGTCGGATGCACCATCCTCTTTGCGATGGGGCTCTTGAACCAGCGCTTCACGGCGGTGACCATCGTCGTTGCCGCCGCGCTGGTCGGAACCACAGCCGCACTTTTCGTTGAGAGCAGGGCAGTCTCCTCGGTGATGGAGGTCGGCTTGAACCTCTCGGCGATGTTCCTGGGCAAGATCATCCGCGACACCGTCATTGGCGGCAAGCTGCGGTGGACCCATGTCACCGTCTGCACGCTTCTGTATGCGGTCTTCGCCGCCACCCTATCCGATCGCCGGTTTGGCGGCGTGTATCACGAGAATTTCTTCTACAGTTATTCGATCGGATCGGCATATATCTGCGCGGCGCTTGTCTTCATCGGCTTTGCCGTGTTCGGCGAGCGAATGGCATGGCGCCCGATGGCATTCGTCGGCGTGATCAGCTATTCGGTCTACCTGATGTCGCCATTCGCGATCGTCTACGTCCATCGCCTGGTATGGTTCGGCGACGGACCGCTCGGATGGTCGATCTTCCTGGTCGTCATCCTGGCATTGTCGATCCTCATCAGCTGGATGACATACACGTGGATCGAGAAGCCCAGCATTTCCTTCGGGCAAAGATTCCGCTCCGCGCGAAGAAAGCCTGTCGTCCTCGAGCCAGTGCTCAGCACCCAGGGTGCCGCAGAGTGATCAAGGCACCTCACCAGCCGGGCGCCGCCTATGACGGATCGTTCCTTCCTTCGCTCCAGGGCCTCCGCGCCATCGCGGCGCTGAGCGTGCTGATGGACCATTTCTACGACATGCCGAAGGGCGGCATGTACGACATCCCGAATCCCGGTTTTCTGCCGCCGCTTTGGCCCTGGGTGCAATCGGTGATCAATGTCGGCGGGCACGGTGTCGAGCTGTTCTTCATGATCAGTGGCTTCCTGATCCCGGCCAGCCTGATACGCCACGGGTCGCTGTCGCGATTCTTCTTCGACCGCGTCCTGCGCATCATGCCGGTGTTCGTCGTGCTGCACCTTGCGCTGTTCGCGATCGGTCCGATCGTGGCCTACAAGTTCTTCCGCGGCATCGATCTCACCAGCTATCTCGCGATCTTTGCGGCCAACCTGTTCTTCGTGCAGGACGCGCTCGGCCTGCCCATTGCCCAGCAGAATGCCTGGACGCTGACCTATGAGTGGGCGTTCTACATCTGGTTTGCGCTGACATTCTCGATGTGGCGCGCAGGGGGCAGGCTGCTGGCGGCGCCTCTCATCCTGCTGGGCGTGGCCTGCCTGATGCGCTGGCCTATCACCGCGTTCTTCTGCATTGGGATGCTGTTCAGCGCGACGGGATTTCGCATTTCCATTCCCGGACGGCTCGGTCTGATCGCAGGGCTCGTCTGCGGAGCCGCGCTGTATGCGAGCCTGGTGCTGTTTCATCCGTTCGTGGGCCTCATTCCCGGATTTCTGCTGTTCGCCATGGTGCTCGCCCCGGAATCAGGCCTCGGGAAGGCCCTGAGCACGCCGGCGCTCCAATACATCGGCAAGATCAGCTACAGCCTCTATCTCGTGCACCCCTTCGTGCTCTTTCCCTTGCAGGTGATTGGACTGAAGCTGGTTGCCGCCGGCGTCGACCGCTGGCCGCTGTGGGCGGCTTTCATCGGACTCGGGCTGGTGATGTCACTGGTTGCAAGTGCGATCAGCTATGAGCTGATCGAGGTCCGGCTGAGGCGATTGCTGGACGGCGCGTTCCGCGGCACGTTCCTTCGACCGCTGAAAGTGGGGCAATCGGCTTGAGAGAGCGCGTGTCGCGCTCACTTGACGGTGCGACCGGCGAGCTTGTGATAGGATCCAAGCAACCGTTCGCCAATGTGGTCCCAGTTCAGGGGGCCGGCCGCGGTCTGCCGCGCGCCGTCAGCCAACCTTGCGGCGAGTGAGTTCGACGTCAGCACGCGCTCGAGCGCATCGGCGAGCGCAGTGGCATCGCCGGGAGGAACCAGGAGACCATTGACGCCGTCCGTCACGACGTCGGGAATGCCACCGGTGGCGCTGGCGACGACGGGACGCGCATTCCCATAGGCGGATGCGAGCACCCCGCTTTGTGATGCATCCTTGTAGGGCAAGGCAACCACCGCAGCAGATTGAAATAGACGTCCGGTATCCGCAGGCGAAATGTAGGCATTGATGGTCTTGACCGTCGGCATCGCCTCCATCCGGGCGCCGAGCCGTGCCATCTCGGGGCCGCGCCCGGCGACGATTGCTTCATGCGCGACGCCGCGCCGGGCCAACATGTCGATCGCGTCGATGAACACGTCGAGGCCCTTGTAAGCCCACATCCGTCCAAAAAACAGGATGCGCCCGGGTTCCGGCTCGGTGAACGAGTTTTTGTCCGACGGAACCATAAGCACGCCGTGCATGCTGGAAACCGTCTCGCCCTTGAAGTCGGGCGATGCGCGATGAAAATCTGCAATGCAGCTCTCGCCGTGCGTCGTGACGATCGAGGCGGCCGCACGCATGCGCCCGCGCCAGGCATCTTCACGGGGCGAGGTGCCGGAGCCGCCCTCGGAGTGCGGGATAGCATCGTGAACGGTCAGCACCAGGGGAATGCCGAGCGGGCGCAGGAGCTGAATCAGCTTGGACGTGTAGATCTCGGGAACTTCGTGACAATGGATCACGTCCGGGCGAAAGGAAATTATGTCGACGAACGAAGCAGGGATGCCGATTGCGCCGCCGCGCCGCAGACTGAGGTCGCGAACTCGTGTCTCGAACGGCGCCGTCACGGCGATGTCGGCAAGCTCCCATTGCTGGTTCGCGTCCTTGCGGTTGAGCACAAGCCGAACGTCGCAATGATGCGCCAGTCCCGATGCGAGCCGGTAGGAATATTCCGCAAAATGCGGCGCGTAGATGGCCACGCGAAGGCGCTTGGGCATGTTAGTTCTTTCCGCTCCAGAGGTCGATCGGGAATGTACTCATCAAGGCGCGATGATCAAAGTTGAGGCGCGCAGCGCCACCCATCTCCCGACCTTCGTCAATGCTCGTCGCAAACTCGACGGCGAACCGGCCGGTGCCCTCATAATAGTCATGATACTTGAACTCGGCCTCCCCACTGCTCAATCGCACGTATCGAGCAGGTATCCCGAACGCCTCGGCAACGATGATGCCGTGGAGCGAACTGGCCAGAACCAGTTCAGCTTCGAGAATGGCGTCAATTCGCCGGTTCCAGGAACCCAACGGCGAGACCACCGTATCGGCGGTAGGATCGACGAGGTTCAAATCGTGCAAATTCGGAACAAAGACCCACGGTTTCTTGGCTGTAG
Source organism: Bradyrhizobium dasycarpum (assembly GCF_042019905.1). Lineage (NCBI taxonomy): Bacteria > Pseudomonadati > Pseudomonadota > Alphaproteobacteria > Hyphomicrobiales > Nitrobacteraceae > Bradyrhizobium > Bradyrhizobium dasycarpum. The sequence goes on along the minus strand of NZ_CP169574.1, from coordinate 3,281,501 downwards.
GGTGAAAGCGATTTGGAAACAGCTGAGGGAGCAGCAACGCCGGGTCTCCGAACACTTCGGGGACCGCGATGCCCCGGCGCTGCAGAACCTCCCGGGTACGGGGGCCGCGCACCGCTCGCACGTCCAAATTCTGCACGCGGTGGTTGAGGTTGCCCTGGCCGGGACGCCCGTTTACGCCGCTTCCCCAGATCACATCGCCATTTCGCGCGTAGTGGAGCACCGAGCCGATCGCGAACAAGCGCGTTTGCCGCGGCACCTCATCGGCGAGCGTATACCCGAATTGCCGCAAGAGATGGTCAACGACAACGATCGAAAGATGATCGCCGAAATTGATCGTTCCGTCGTCGGGACGCCAGAAGAACAAGTCCACGTGAGGATAGGGCAGTTGATGAATAAAGTCGCAACCGACCTCGTTGATCAGCCGTCGTAGATTGCCTCGAAAATTCATGCTGCCTCGGATGTAGCTGCTTTCTTGCCGTAGTGTCCTCGTAAACAAGGCGACTATTGGACCATAGCGGCCAACGGCTCATTGACGAATGTCGACCTAACCCCGAATTGTGACAGGCTTCCAATTGCGCCACGAGATTATCAAGCCGCGCTCGATCGTTTCGGGCGTCATTTGGTCGGCGCTTGATTCTGCGGTCGGGCAGGCGCTCACGCTCGCAATCTACATGATCATGGCGCGGCTGCTGTCGCCGCAGATTCTCGGCATCGTGGCAACGGGAGCGCTGGCGCTCGAGTTCTGCCGGGCAGTCCTGATCGAGAGCATCGCGATTGCCGTCCAGGCGCGTCCCGATCCGAAGGATGAGGACTACACGGCCTCGTTCTGGCTCATCGCGGGCCTCTCCTTGTTTGCAGCACTCGCACTGTTCGCCTCGAGCGGCGCCATCGAACGATTCTCCGGTCTTTCGGATCTTGCCATCGTTCTCAAAGGATTTTGCATCGTGGTGGCCGTGCAAGGCCTGTCACGGACGCACGAAGCCTGGCTGACGCGCAATCAACTCTTTCGGTCTCTCGCCATCCGTTCGATTTCTTCAATCTCAGTTGGCGGAGCCGTAGGGATCGCGCTGGCGATACAGGGGTACGGGGTCCTTGCGCTGGTCGGACAGCTCGTCTCGACTTCGTTGATCTCGTTGGTCAGTCTTTGGGTCTTGACGCCCTGGCGCCCTCGGCTCCGGGTCAGTCGGCAGGCTGTCATCGATCTTCTGAGCTATGCGCGCTACGTGGCACTGACGGGAATCACGAACTTTGCCAATGCCAATTCCGATCTGATTTTCGTCACCTGGTATACCGGCGCCGCCGGCGCGGGCTTCTACAGCCTCGCCAAGCGCCTGGTCAACGCCGTGAGTACCGTGATCGGGAATGCGTTGAACCGCGTGTTCTTTTCGACCATCGCTGGCCTCCAGCATGACCGGGAAGCATCGCGTTCGACGCTGGTCGACTTCGTCAAGTACACGTCACTGCTGACGGCCCCGCTTTTCGCGGGCATAGCGGCTCTGGCGCCGGATCTCATCGTCGGTTTCTTCGGATCCAAGTGGGGCGAGGCCGCCCCTCTACTCGCGATCATGTCGATCACCGGGTTTTTGACGACGATCGGCCTCTACAATCACTCTGTGATCCTGGCATTCGGCAAACCGCACTGGCAGACCTGGCTGACGCTGATATACGCGGTTTCGAACATAGCAATCTTCATTCTCGCTGCGCCGTTTGGCCTTATCGCGATCGCTGTCGGCTACGTCGTTCGCGCCTTGTTGCTGTATCCACTATCCGCCGGAGCTTCGATGCGGATCTTGTCGCTCGGCATCAGGCCCTATGCTGCGGCGCTGATGCCCGCACTTGCGGGCTCCGCAGTGATGGCATGCGCGGTGGTTGCTGCCTCCATTGCCATGCCGGCCACGTCGCCATGGCTGCGTCTCGCCGCGCTCGTGCTGCTTGGTTCTTCGGTCTATCTTGCCGTCGTCATGGCGGTCGCCCGGCCGGCCGTGGTGCGGATATGGCAGGAAGTCCTGGGTCGCGTGCGGCGATCGTCCAAGACCTAGCCGGAATTCGGCCTCCACGCACCAGCTAGCTTGCGTTGGCCGCCTGTCTGGCCTCGGCAAGACCGAGCGGCTCTGGCTTCGTGACGCGGGCTGATCTTGCCCCGCCAGGCGCAAGCCGGTTGATCAATCTTCTAGCGGGATCTTCGACGTAGCGATATGTCACGTCGGCAACGACTGTTAGAACGATGCAGCAGACCAACGCAAACACTGGAAACACACTCGGTTGAAGGCCGAAATAGTGCCAGGCCGGCTTGAAAAGCAGGATCAGCAGCACTTCGTGAACCATGTAGATCGCATATGATGTATTGCCGAGGCGGCCGAGCCAATCGGAGCCGGGAAACCGGGCGAAGGCGCTTTCTCCAATGGCTGTGACGAGGATCGCGAGAGAGAACAATATGAGTGCAAGGTCGGGCTTGGCAAAGAAGTTGAGGACCAGGACCGAGACGGCAAACAGCGCTATTCCGGCGAATGCAACCGGCTTCTTGCGATAGTCGCTCGAGAGCCTGAACAGGACGCTTAGGAGAATCCCGTTCAGAAAGCTCGGAAGGGCCCGTAACATCCCGAAATCGAAAGTTGCCCCGTACATCTGTGAGCGTTCCTGCCAGATCGGCAGGTGAGCATGGGCAAGGATTCCGTAAGAGAGCGCGACGATGATCGCGAGCATCAGCGGCGAGATCCTCCCGGCCAGCAGCATGAACAAGGGGAATAGAAGGTAACAGAACAGCTCGGCGCTGATGGACCAGGCCGGCGAGTTGAAGCTGAGATGATCTGTGATGCCCCACGCCTGCACGAGGAACAGGTTCTGAATGAAATCCGTCCAGCTCGCATGCGAGGTCGGACCGGATATGCCGATGAGAGCAAGGCCCGCGAAAATCAACAAGGTGAGCAGATGCAAGGGGTAGATTCGCGCGATCCGCCTGATGAGGAAGCGCGCATAGGAGCGCAGGCCTGTCGAGCTTGAAGGATAGGAGTAGGAGATCACGAAGCCGGACAGGATGAAGAACATGTCCACGAATAGGCCATAGGACCCGTTCCAGGCCGGCGAGATGCCCTTGTCGATCAGTTTCAGGTGGAAGATGAAGACCCCGAGCGCGGCGACGAAGCGGTAGAAGTCGAGAACGACAAAACGTCTTGCTTCACTGGCTTCCATAGGGGCTCGGTTTCCTTGCGCGGTTCGTCGCTTTTCTAGAGACGAATTGTGACGCAAGTTCGCAAGCGCGGCGGCTGATGCGGCACATCCCGACGATCCCTCCGAATTCATGGGGCTCATCCGATTGTGGATGGATGGCAGAGAGCCCTTCGCTCATCGATGGGGCAGGCGCCCGACCAACGAACGATCAGGGGCCGGGACATGGTCCCGGCCCCCAGCGACGTTGGCGCCCGTTTAGGCAGATTTCGCCGTGCTCAGACGAACACGAAGTCGTGGCTGGTCAGGCTGGAGACGTAGACGTTCTTCAGCAGAATCGAATCGGTCGCCGAGAACGTGATGAGCGCGTTCGTGCCGGACTGCGTGATCTGGAGGTGGCTGTAGTCCTCCGCCAGCAGTTTCGAGATCGCGATCGTGTCGTGCGTCGTCCCGCTGCCGGCCTGGAAGTTGAGGATCTGGTCCTGGCCGTGGTCGTACGCGATGGTTGTCGAGTTCGGCGCCGCCGAGAACACGTCATTGCCGGCCCCGCCCTGGATCGTCACGCCGCTGGCGACGGCCGTGACGTTGTGGGTGCCATCGGACTTGGTCTGATCGGTGTACTGGAGCGCCTTGGCGGTGTTGTAGTTCTCGTGCTGCGTGACGCCGGCATGTCCGTTGAAGTTGAACAGGAAGACGTCCCTCGAGCCGTCGGCGTGACTGGCGATCTCCTGGGTCTTGATGCCGGCACTGTCATAGATGTCGGTCAGCTTGCTGCCGTCATTGTTGATGACCTGGGTATAGTCCAGAGTGCCGTCGGCGTGGGCCCTTGTGATCTCGACGATATTGCCCGAGGCATCGAGGTGCTGGTGCTGCGTCGTGTAGGATTGGCCTGTGATGTTGTAGTTCCAATTGTCCGATGTGCCGTCGGCGTTCTTGATATAGGCAGCGGACTTGATACCGCCGGTGTAGACCGTGGTGGAACTGTAGCCGTCGCTCTTGGTCGTCACCTCGCTGGTGATGATTCCTTTGGCGTCATACCAGCCCGAGGTCTTGGTGCCGTCGGCGCTCTGCACAAGGGTGAATGCCAGGCTGTCGTCGGCGTGGGTCCGCACGATGTGCGTAAGGAAACCGGTGGTATCGTAGGTATCGTGCTCTTTCGTGTAGTTCTGACCGATGACGTTGAAGAGATAGACATCCCTCGAGCCGTCGGAGTGATAGTCGGTTTGAGTCTTCTTGACGCCTGAAGCGTCGTAATTGGTCACGACGCTGCCACCGTCGCTGCCGACGACCTGGGTATAGTCGAGCGTGCCGTCGGCGTGCCAGCGGGTCACCTCCGTCGTCTTGCCGGTAGGATCGAGATGCTGGTGCTGCGTGGCATAGCTCTGGCCGGTGATGTTGTAGGTGTAATTGTCTTGGCTCAGGTCGGCATTGGTGATGTAGGCCGCAGTTTTCAGGCCGTTGGTATAGACCGTCGTCGAGTTGTAGCCGTCCGCCTTCGTGATCACCTCGCTGGTGAGCACCCCCTTGGCATCGTACCAGTCCGTTGTCTTGCTTCCGTCCTTGCTCTGCACCAGCTTGAACGCCATGCTGCCGTCCGCGTGCTTGCGGATCAGCGTCGTGAGGAAGCCGGTCGCATCGTAGACATCGTGTTCGGTCGTGTAGTTCTGGCCGGTGATGTTGTAGAGGAAGACGTCCTTGCTGCCATCAGCGTGGTACTCGGATTGTTTCGTCCGGACGCCCGTCGAGTCATAGATGACGACGACGCTGCTCCCGTCGTTGTTGACGACCTGTTTATAGTCGAGCGTGCCGTCCGCGTGCTTGCGGGTGACGGCCGTGACCTTGCCGGACGGATCGATGTGCTGGATCAGGGTGGTGTAGCTCTGGCCGGTGATGCCGAAGGCATAGTTGTCCAGACTGCCGTCGGCGTTCTTGATATAAGCTTTCGTCTTGACGCCGTTGCTGTAGAGGGTTGTCGAGGTGAAGCCGTCGGCCTTTTCGACCACCTCGCTGGTGAGGCTGCCGGCGGCATTGTACCAATTGGTCGTCTTGGTGCCGTCGGCGGTCTGCATCAGCTCGAAGGCCAGGCTGCCGTCGGCATGCAGGCGCGTCAGGGTCGTGAGGAATCCGGTCGAATCGTAGACGTCGTGCTGGGTCGTATAGTTCTGGCCCTTGATGTTGTACGTCCAGACATCCTTGCTGCGATCGGCATGGTAGGCGGTCTCGATCAGTTTCACTCCCGTGGCGCCGTACAGGGTGATCACGCTGCTGCCGTCACTATTGTAGACCTGGGTCGAGTCCAGCGAGCCGTCGGTATGGCTGCGGATCACCGAAGTGACCTTCCCGGAGGCGTCGAGGTGCTGCACTTGGGTGGTGAAGCTCTTGCCCGTGATGTTGTAGGTATAGTTGTCCTGCGAGCGGTCCGCGTTCTTGACGTAGGCGGCTGTCTTCACGCCGTTCGTGTAGAGCGTGGTGGAGTAATAGCCGTCGGATTTCTGGACGACTTCGCTCAGCAGGGTGCCGGCCGTGTTGTAGGTGTCGGTTGTCCGGGTTGCGTCGGTTCCGACATGAACGAATTTCGTCTGTACGCCGCCGGTGTAGCTGATCACGTCCTTGGAGCCGTCGCTGTACACGACGGTGGTCGAGGTCGGCTGCCCGCTTGAATTGAGGCCAGTGTCGGATTTCGAGAGCAGCTTTCCGCTAGAATCGTAAGTCTTCGTGCTGGTCCAGGTCGCCGCCGAGTTCGTCACCGAGAACGTATATCCGCCCTGGATCTTGGACAGCGCGTTGCCGTAATGGGCGATCATGTAGTCCATGGTCGCTTTCGAGGCGACCGGCAGGACGTGCGAGTCGGTCAGCGTGATAGTCTGCAGCGCCGTCGAGTCGCTAAGATCGGACAGCTGCGGCACGATTTCGGCCGCCGTACCGGTGACGTTGGTCCTCGTGTCCGGCGGAGTCGAAGTGGCCGGGGGCGCGTCGATCTCGATGATCAGCGGGTGGTCGCTGACCGGAATCGTAATCGAGCTGACGTCGGTGTAGCTGGCAATCGCCGTGGTTCCCGTCAGGGTGTCGTACACCTTCACCGAATGATGTACGCCGCCGAGGTTCACGGTGACCGTCTGGGCCGCATTGGTCAGCTCGGTATCGGTGGAGTCGTTCCAGAGCTTCGGCTCCGCCCACACGACCAGCTCGTAGGCGCCGTTGCTCTTGCCGAGCACCATGCTGTTGCCTGAGGCCGGCATGTTGCTCAGGGTGTAGTTCAGCGGATCAGTCGGCTGCTGGCCGCCCTTGCCGTCATCGGCCAGAATGGTCGTCAGGTTGTGAATCGCCGTCGCGGCGAGCTTGGGCGTTCCGTCGGAATCGAACAATCCGAAGTTCGCCTCCGGATTGGTGTTGGCGGCCGAGGAGTCGCGGTCGAACAGCTCGTAGAGGTAAGTCGCGCTCGCGCCGGCCTTGTAGGCGACGACCAGCGTGTTCAGGATCGATTTGGCCTGCACCGTCTCGTTGACGCCGAGATACTGGGTATTGTTTTGCGTGGTATAACCGGTTTCCGTGATGACGACGGGCTTTCCCGGTGCCGCGCCCATGACGGCGCTCAGCGTCGCCGCAATAGAGTCGCTCGGATTGAGGCCGGTGCTGACATAGGCATGGGCGTTGGCATAGTCGACCGAGCCCGACATGTTGCCGAGCTGGCTGTAGCCCTGGGGATCGTTGTAGGCCAGTGACAGATTGTAGACGGGGATGCTGGCGAGCGCCGCGTTGGAATTGACGGCCTGATAGAGCGCGCTCTGGAACTGAGCCGCGGCCGAGAGGCTGGAGCTGCCATTGTAGCTGAAGGGCTGGTGATTGGCCTCGTTGAGGCCCTCGATGGCGCTGATGCTGCCCGCGTGGGTCGCCGCGAACTTCTCGAGCGAGGCGATGTACTTCTGCAGTCCGGCCGTCCCCGCCTGCGGCAGGGCGGAGGAGACCAGGAAGTCGAACTTGTAACCGGCCGCGGCAAGGCCCTCGACCACCGGCTGTGCAGCGGGGCTGGTACCCATCGCATCTCGGAGATGGGTGACGCCGATGTATTCGAGGCTGTCGGCCATCAGCGCGAGATTGTTGTAGCCGGTCCACCCGAAGCCGGCATGCGTGTTGACGCCGATGGAGTTGATGAAGCCGCTGGCGGACAGGATGGTTTGATCGGGCATTGCACACTCGAGTTTCAGCGCGAGCAAAAATGCTCGCAGGGATTTGCGTTCAAGCATCTCTGTGGAGTGTGAATTTCAGATAAAAATCAGAAGCTGCAAATCGCGAGCGAAACGAGGTTCCTTGTGCAGGAACAAGACGTGGCCCGGTGCAGCAGAATAGTTGATGCGATGCCGGATCGGCGTGGCGCGAGAAAGGCGCTTTCAAGATTTTCTCGATTTGCGCTGCTGAATGTATGCGCAGGCGGCGCAGAAAGATTTCACAGTCCTTGTTGGGAGCGGGCTCACGCGACGCGCTTGTCGCCGTTCTCAGTATTTCGTTCGCACGAGAAGTTCGCAGATGCCGCTTCCATGGGCGATTAAGTCATGGATTATGCGCGCAAGAGTTGTGCATGCTCAGAGATAGTGCAGACGCTCGTTGCTGACGATTCCGGTTCCGTGCCGGACCCGGCGTGCATGACAGACGGTCGCTGCGAATCAGCCGCGGCGGGCCAGCATCAAGAAGTCGCCGCGCCATCCGATCACCGCCGTTGCAATCGCGGCGACTACGATCTTGCCAGCCAGCCATGTCGCGGGCTCCGACGGCAGCGAGCCGAGCGATCCGATCAGGAGCGCGGCCACCGAGGCCTGCATCACCAGCGGCCAGCGCGGGAACGCCTCGAACCGCAGGGTCGGGCCGAGTGCGACCAGGATCGTCGCGAGCGTGGCGACCGCGGCGCAGCCGACCGCCCCTCGCGGCGACAGGCCGGCCGTCATCGCGACCAGGGAGGCGGACACGACGATGGCGAGCTGGCCGGCCGCGACGAGCACCAGCCTGGTCGCACGCTTCTCGAGGTGAGGGACGACCGCGATCGTCGCCTGCAAATGGGTATGGAGGAAATAGAAGGCGGCGACCATTGGCGCCGTCTCCAGAAATCCAGCCAGGCTCGCCTGGGGCACCAGGATGCGTGCTGCATCTGGAATGAATCCAATCAGTCCGCCGAGCAGCACGAGGGTCGTGCAGATCATGAATTCGAACATCCGGCGCGCCGACTGCACCGATTTTGCGCTGCCTCCGTGTTCGAAGTCGTTGACGACCTCCGGATAGCTCACGGTGTGGATCGCCGCATTGAGGACCCAGAACGGACGCTGCAGCAGGTCGAGTGCCATCGAGAATCCGGCGCCGGCTCCCGTCGCGCCGAGCCGGCCGAGGACGACGACGCGGAGCAGCACCGGCACCGACAGATGGATGACGGACGCGCCCGCCGCCAGCATGCCGTAGCGGGAGAAGTCCTTCCAGTCGGCAAGCATCCTCTGCAACGGCACGCGTTCCATCGGGGTGCGATATGCGGCCAGGCCGGCGAGGAGGCCCAGAATGTGCCCCGACGCGATGCCGAGCAGCGCCGCTTCGGCCGTCCCCGAGATCACGCCTGCCGCGACGGCACCGGCCAGAAGACCGGTGGCACGCAGCGCAAGAAGAAAGGAGGCGATGCCGAGCCGGTCGGACAACCGGACCGACAGGAAATAGAGGTCCGTCAGGCCTTGCAGGACGGAGATGCCCAGACCCAACGCGACGATCCCTGTCGGGAGCACGCTGGCCAGAGACGCGCAGCTCCCGACCACGACGAGCACGGCCGCGCTCGACAGGCCGGCTGCAAGCAGCGACCACCTCAGCCGGGCCGCCTCGTTCTCTTTGGCTGCCGCCAGAAAGCGCAGTCCCGCCAGCTGCAGCCACTCGAACATCAGGACGCAGAGCAATTGGCTCGAGGCCAGCGCGAGGGAAAAGTTGGTGTAGTCGGCGGCGGGCAACAGATGGCTGATCGCGAAGATCAGGATGATCGCCGCGGCGCTCTGATAGACGTAGCCCGCCATCGCGAAGAGGCGTGTCATCGCGGAATGAGGCGCTCCTTGCCAACGGCCCGCCCCTGCGGCGCTTCGCTCGTCGCAGCGCGCATGCGCGACATCCGCTGTTCGCGCAATTGTTCATACAGGTTCTTGTATGAAGACAGCACGTCGGCAAAGATCCACTTGTTGGTATCGGCGATCAGGCGCCGGCTGATCTCGTCGATCTTGTGCGGATCGGCCGCGACCGCGAGCATGCTCCTGGCCAGGGATTGCGGATCGGCATCGGTCAGCCAGCCCGTCACGCCGTGCTCGATGACTTCGGGCATGCCGCCAAAGCGGGTTCCGAGCAGGGGCCTGCCGGCCGCCTTGGCATCTGCGACGACCAGTGGACCGGGGTCGTGCCAGATGGAGGGCGCAATCACCACGTCGACCTGCTTGTAGAAATCGTCCGGAGCCACGAAGCCCATGAACTCGATACGCGCATCCGGCGCGAGCGACCTGAGACGTCGCTGCTCCTCGTCGCTGACCCGGCCGGCGATCATCATGCGGATGCGATCCCGGGGCAGCAGAGCCAGAGCGCGCATGAGGTTGTCGATGCCTTTTTCCTCCGTGAGGCGGCCGATGAACCCGAACGTCACCTCCGTGGTGCAGACCGGGCGGGGATAGGGCTCATGCGGCGGCTCGGTCGAGGCGTTGCGGATCACGGTGCGGATCGGCGTCTCCGCGAACATGCCCATGTCGGTATGAATCGACAGGACGCGTTCGCTGACGCCGACCACGGCGCTGAGCCAATGCGTGGCGCGCTTGCGATGAAAGGTCAAAATCGCGCAGCTCGTGCAGGTGTGCTCGCAGGACCGTCCGTTGTCGAAGCGGGAGCAGCGCGGGCAGGTCAGATAATAGTCGTGCAGCGTGTGAAGCACGGGAACGCCGAGCTGGGCGGCAACCCGCCATATCGCGGTGGTGAGGCCCGACAGATTGTTGGAGTGCAGCACGTCCGGCTTGAAGGCCCGGATGCGTTCCGCGATCATGGGGGCCTGCATCTGCCAGTCGTCGATCGCGTGCCAGATGCTGCGCAGCGCGACGTTCTTCTGCTCCGTGAAGGGCAGATACACGTTGCGCACCGGCGCGGAGTAGACGTTGATGCCGTCGCAGGTTTCCGGGCCCTGCCCGGGCTTGGACGCGGCCCGGATCACCTCCACCTCGTCGCCGCGTTGCGCCAGACCTTCGGCGAAACGACGGGCGAAGATCTCCGCGCCGCCCACGATCTTGGGTGCCTGAGGCGTCGGATAAAGCGTGGACGTCAAAAGAACTTTCATCGCGTCAACCTCATGTGTGTAAAAGGCTCTACCGCGCCGGCCTGATCTCCAGGGCGGGAACGGCACTGTCATTGGCTGCAATCAGAACCGGTGTGCTCGAGACGGGGATCCAGACCCCGGACGCAGGCCTTGCCGCCTGGTCGCACGGCATCGCAAAGCTCGCTCCTTGCGGATCACCCTTGAGCCGGATTTCGTAGCGTCGGTCCGGAGCCTCGGACCAGACCGCAATTCTGCTCCCCGACGTCGTTGATGCATTGATCGACACGACGCCGCTGGCGAGCTCGCGACGTTCGGCACTCAGGCTGGAGCGAATGAAGGCCCAGGCGCCCTGCGCCGCGCAGGCGACCGGCTTCGGCGAATTGTCGAAGCGATAGAGCCCGAAATTGTCCTCCAGCTCCGATGGATTCTTGCCACTGTCCTTGAGCTCATAGAGCCACATGCCCTTGAGCCAGCGGGCCGCTGTCGATGCCCACAGGATCAGCTGCGCCGTATTGTCGGCCTGAGCCTGCTCGCTGACACCGCATTTGTTGACGGCCGTGGTCCAGCCCGTCTCGGTGACATAGATCGGGAAGTCGGGGTTTCCGCTGGCCTGGCCGACGAGGCGGTGAAACGCCGTCAGCCGGTCGATGATCTCGGCCGAGGTACGCTTGCTCGGGCCCATGCAGAAATTATAGAGATGGATCGACGCGCCGTCGGCATATTGAAGGATGCCGGATCGCAGCATCTTCTCCGTCCATGTCCAGCCCGGATCGTCGCCGAGCGCACCGACCAGGAAAGGCGAATTCGGCGCGACCCGTTTGACCGCGGGCCGCGCGACTTGCGCGAGTGCCAGGTAGTTTTCCGGCGAGAACGCGGCATCCTTCTTTGCCGCCAGGTTCCATTCGTTCCAGAGCTCGAAGAGCGGTTGCTGCGGCAGGACCGATTGCGCCGCCGCCGCGGCATAATCGGCGAACCGCTGCCGCGCCTCGTCGGTGGTGGGCGGCGAGGAATTCGGCACCAGGTGATGACCGAACGCGAGAATCAGAAGGGGGCGCGCGACGCCGGACCTGACTTGCGATTCCAGCCTGCCGAGCCTGGGCGTGAACCCCATCCGGCGGCCCCCGTCTCGAAATCGGACCAGGGAAAATCATCGCGGAAGGCGTTGAGGCCGAGCTGCTTGATCTGGGCGACGTTCTCCGAAGGCACGTATCCGCGCGCGCTCACCGGGCCGCCCAGGCCCTGATGCGTGCCGACCCCCAGCAGGAATCGGGCATCGAGCGGTTGCGCCTGCTGGGCGCAGACGGAGGCCGGCAGAACAATGGATGCGATGAGGCTCGCGAGGCGGAGACTGTCGCGAACCAAGGTGCGTGGGAATAGCGGAGCCATCAGAAATTCTTGGAGAGATCCGATTGCAGTCCCGCCTTCGCCTCGACCGGTGTCTGGTCGTTCTGCAGCAGCTCGAGATAGACCTGCTGCAACTGCCCATGCGTCTTCTGAACGTCATACAGCTGCTTGAACCGGTCGTAGCCGCGCTGCCCCAACACCCTGAGATCGAAATCGAGTGCCCGCCGGAAACCGTCCACGAGCGGTTGAATGCCGACAGGCTCGCAAAGCACGCCGGTGACGCCGTCGACCACGATCTCGGGCAAGGCTCCGCTGCGGAACGCCAGGATCGGTTTTGCCGCGCGCATCGCCTCCAGGGCAACGAGGCCGAAGGCTTCCCATCGTGACGGGATCACGACGAGATCGGCGGCCTCGAGCTGGGTCTCGATGGTCGGGCGGTCGAGCCAGCCCAGCAGGGCGACGTTGGACGGGACGCTCGGGCCTTCGTATTTGTTGACGACGGAGGCGCCGATCATGCGGATATCAAGCACGTCTTCGAGCGTGCGCGCCGCCTCGATCAGGAGATCAAAGCCCTTCTGACGGTCGAGGCGTCCGATGAAGAGAACCTTGACCTTCTTGGAAGTCCAGTCCGCCGCGAGAGGCTGCGGCGAGCGCGTCTTCGAGATGCCGTTATGGACGATGGTGAGCCGGTCGGCAGGAATGCCGGCGCGGACGGCTTCGTTGAACTCGTCGCCGGAGATGCAGATGATCCGGTCCGACGTTCGTGCGAGAAGGTTCTCCGCCGCCTTCGTCACCACGTGACTGAGGCGGCCGGTCTCGCGCGAAAACGCCCAGCCGTGCGGGCAATAGACGACGCGTGGTCCGTCCGAGCGGGCTGCAAGCGCGGGCCGGAGCACCAGACCCGCAAACGAGGAATGCAGGTGCACGATATCGGGACGGAAGGCATCCAGCGCCTGCATGCTCGCGCGCAGCATCTGGAATAGCCCGGCGACGCCGCGGCCGGATCGCTCGAACGTCGTAATCTGGTTGTCATCGATCCCAGGGAGATCGCGACGATGATCCGAGGGCACGATGTAATGCACGTTGTCGGCGCCGAAGCTGGCCTGTTGCTGAGGATGCAACTCGTTCAGATAGCTCGCAATCCCGCCCCGAATCGTCTCGGCGACATGCAGCACTTTGATTGATTGCCTTGCATAGGGCTGCGTCGAAGAGCCGGACATCGTGTATCCCTGTTCTGTGTTCGCGAGTGCGAAACACAGTTCCTCGAATACGTAGCGATAATGGGGCAGCGATGTGGTGATGTTGCGCCAAGCTCATTGCGCGCGCGTTTGTCACGGAACGATGACATTCTGTGGAACAACGCGAAGGCGCTCGCGTTGCAGCCAGTTGCAAACTGTTTGTGCGAAAACCGACGCGCGCTATAGGTGAAATGCATTGAACTTCAAGCAGCGCTGGCAATGCTTGCCGGCGGTGCGAGATGCTCGAGCAGTGACTTGGCCGATTTTTGCCACGAATAGAATGCGACACGTTCCTGCTGTCGTCGTCGTTCCTGCTCCGAGATGGCGCCGGTTGCCAATCTTTCGAGCATGAGTTGCTTCAATGCTTCGGCATCGTTGGCGTCAAAATACGCAGCGGCGTCGCCGCACGTCTCGACGACCGCATCAGCCGTCGAGGCGATGACCGGGCAACCGAAGATCATGGCTTCGAGTGGCGGCACGCCGAAACCCTCATAGAGCGAGGGAAACACGAATGCCGATGCATGCGCATAGAGCGCGGCAATCTCGCTGTCCGTCAGGCGTCCCGCCAGCAGCAGGCCGGAAACCTCCTGGCCCGAATTGTCCTGAAAGACCTTGCTGTTATCTCCTCCGACGATGACCAGCGGAACGTCGGCCCGATCGAGCAGCTGAACGGCGCGGATCGCCACGGAAAGATTCTTGTTCTTGGTCTTGGAGCCGACGAAGAGGAAGAACTTCTGCGGCTGAACGCCAAGCCTGGCAAGAATGCCGGGATCGGGCTTCGTCGCCGCGAAGTGTTCGGCGCTGTTGGGAAATACCGGAATGCGCGACGCCGATAGATTCAGCACCTCGGCAAGCTCGCGACGGGAGAAGCCCGACACGGTTGCGATGGCTGCGTGGCGCGCCAGCAGACGGCCCATCGTGCGATGGGCGGTCAAATAGCGCCAGTTGAAGAAGTCCGGCCTGCGAAAGACCTGAGCGTCGTGGATCACGATAATGTGGTCGCGATGGAAGACGGGGCCGGAATTGGCCAGGCTGATCAGGCGGCCTCCTGCCGCGGCGCGCGCCAGATCGATCTGATCCCAGGCATGACCACGCAGGCGGCCGACGGTGCGGATCTTGATCCGGTCGAGATCGAGGCCCTCGCTTGCATCCGCTGGCGTGAGCAATTGCCAGTCAGCGTTCCGCAGCGGGGCAGCAGTATGCTCCGAGGCCAGCAGCGCATCGATGGCCTTGACCATTTCAGCGGCATAGCGCTGAACGCCAGTGATCTTTTGCGACAGAAAGCGCCCGTTGATGAAGAACTTCAATTGGCTACCATGGGTTCATCGGCTTTCGGGTGGTGGACAAGCCCCACAGGAGCAATCGTTAGGTACGGAAATATGACGCTGCTCGCAGCCCGACGCCAAAACGCTCCGATTGCACCAGCGGAGCTGCCTTGCTGCGTATGGGGGCGCGGTGTAGATGTCGGCCATGAGTGACGATGCCCACACTCTCCGCAGCGGCCGACTTGCCACCACCATCAAGGCGCACGGTGCCGAGCTGTGCTCGTTGAAGGACGGCACCACCGAATTCGTCTGGCAGGCGGGACCGGAATGGCTGCGCCATGCGCCATTGCTGTTTCCGATCGTCGGGCGCCTCGCCAGGGACGAATTGCGGCATCGGGGCAAGACCTACCGGATGACCCAGCACGGCTTTGCGCGCGACAACCGCTTTGTGTGGACGGAACGCGGCGAGCGCCGCTGCGCGCTGGTGCTCGAGGACAGCGAGGCGACGCGTGCGCTCTATCCGTTCGCGTTCCGGCTGACCGCAACCTATACGCTCGACAACGCTGGCCTCGATCTGACGCTCACCATCGCCAACACCGGCAAGGAGACATTGCCGGCTTCGATCGGCGGTCATCCCGCGTTCAACTGGCCGCTCCAGGGAGGACTTGCCAAGGAGAGCTATTCGCTGACCTTTGCGAACGCGGAATCGTCTCCCGTCCGCCGCCTCGATGGCGGATTGCTGCGCGTGGCAACGGAGCCGAGCCCGGTCCAAGGTGCGGTGCTCCCCTTGTCCGAATCCCTGTTCACCGACGACGCCGTCATTTTCGACATGATCGCGAGCAACGCGGTCCGCTATGCCGCGCCCACCGGCCCCTGGCTCAAGATGTCATGGCGCGGCTTTCGCGAGCTCGGCGTCTGGTCGAAACCATCTGGCGCGCCATTCCTCTGCATCGAGCCCTGGCGCGGTTACGCCAGTCCAGCCGGATTCGACGGCGAGTTCAGCGACAAGCCCGGCCTGATGCACATCGCGCCAGGCGCCGAAGAGAGCTTGTCGTTCCGGATCGAGGTCGGATCGAGCTGAGGGCGCTCAGACTTCGATCCGCGTGAGATCCTCGCCGAGCACGACAGGACCCGCATAGTCCCGCCTGACATCTTCGAGCAGCGCGTTCAGCATGACGTCGTTGGTGCGCGGCCGGTGATGGGTCAGCGCGAGCTTCTTGACGCCGGCCTTGGCCGCGACCTTGCCGACGGTGTCGCCGCAGGCGATCGTGAACTTCGCAAGGCGGCGCAGGTGCTCGTTGTTGATCTCCGGCGTTGCGAGGAAGCAGCACTGCACGAGCAGGTCGGCACCCTGTGCCAGCCGCTCGAGCCCGGGGCAGGGGACCGTGTCGCCGGAAATTGCAATGACCTTGCCCTCCGCTTCGAAGCGGTAGCCGAGACACATCCATCGCGCCAGGAAGGCCGGCTGCATGTCGAGACCATCGCCATGCGAGACCAGCTCGGCGCTGATCTTCCAGCGTCCGGTGTCGAGAACGGGACCCGGTATGATGTCGGTCGCGACGACGGGTTTCCAGCCGCCAAGGGTCGGCTCGCCCTGATCCCGCCAGGCGATGTCCTTGTCGTAAACCTGCGCGATCAGCGTGTTGACGAGCCGCTCGGTATCCGGCGGCCCATAGACGCGCAACGTATCCTTGCGCCCGTGCATCCATGAATTCAGCATCACGTCGTAGAGGTCGCCGATGTGGTCGAAGTGATGGTGCGTGAGGAAGACCGTGTTGACCGCGCCGAGTGGAACGCCGGCCTTGCTGAGCTGCAGCACGACGCCGCGGCCGGCATCGAACAGGATATTCTCGCCACCGAGCCTGATCAGCGTGGTCGTTGCCATGCGGCGCGGGTCCGGCCGCGGGCCGCCGGTGCCGAGCAGTATGACCTCCATGGTGCCCACTCCAGCGTGAAGATGCGCCACAGTAGATACGAAGCCGGCCATGAAGCAAGCCGCGTAGGGGGCGCGATCTCGCCTGTGGCCATCCTTCGAGACGCCCGCCTTCGGCAAGCCCTCAGGATGAGGACCAGGTGCGCTGCACGACTTTCAACAAGCACGAATGCTGCTTAGCCTCATCCTGAGGAGACCGCCACCGGGTCCGCGCATAGCGCGGCCGATGACAGGCTCCGCGGTCGTCTCGAAGGACGAGGCGTGCGCTCAGATCGCGCAAAAGCCCCATAAGCGATAGCCCGGGGGTGGGGAAGGGGGCGCTCAGCGCGTGCTGGCGGCGATGGCCGGCCGGAGGCTTGACCGGTACAGTCCCATCGTCGTCAGGCGATGCGCCAGGTCCTGCGCGCGCCGTTCGACCAGATGCCATGTGGCGCGGGCGACGAGATAGCTCAGCCCGGCGGTGACGACATAGGCGATGAGCAGCGAGATCAGCCCGTCCGCGAGCGGCCAGATCTGACGCAGTCCGTAGATCACCGCGAAGTGCGACAGGTACATCGAATAGGAACTGCGGCCGAGCGCTTCGAGCGGCTCGAAGCGGACGGCAAGCTTGATGCAACCCGTCACCAGCACGCCGAGCACGAGATTGATCATGAGATAGTTGAACTCATGCGAGCCGGTGGCGCGGTCGGCGACGAAGGACAGCGCGATGAAGACGGCGAAGATCGCGGCGTCGGATCTGGTGAAGCCGTCGCGCAGCGAGAAGAACAGCGCGCAACCGATCAGGAACACCGGAAGCTGGTTCAGGAAGCTGAGATGCAGCGTGGTCCAGACGAACCCCTCGTGGCCTGGACCGTAATGGGCCGCGAACAGCGCGAAGGCCCACGGTTTGAACAGGCAGACATTGACGAGATGCAGCACGATCGCCAGCGCGAGATAGAGATGACGGCGCGACCCGAACGCGGTGATCAGGAGCGGGAAGACCAGATAGAAGGTCATTTCCGCCGCGATCGACCAGTCGCCGGGCACCACGCTGTTGACGCTGTCCGGCCAGAAGCCGTGCAGGAACGTCGCGGTCAGGATCACTTGAACCGGCCCGATGCCGCCGGGCGCATTGTCGCTCGGCCCGGTGCCGTTGATGGCGAGGTAGATCGGGATCGCGAGCCAGAACAAAGGCGCGATGCGAAGGAAGCGTCGGATGTAGAACTTGCGGGTCGGATTGGCCTCGCCGCTGCGCTGCGTCCACATCAGGCACATCGTCATGGCACTGACGAAGTAGAACACGTTGACGCCGGTCCAGCCCAACATGAAAGCGTAATCGACGGCGCGGATGTTCGACGGAAATGCCTGCGAGACGTGGATCGCCATCACGCCGGCGATGGCGAGGCCGCGTAGCAGGTCGAGCGTGTGCGAACGGGCGAATGGCCGGGGGCCGAGTTCGGTTCGGCCGGCAGCCAATCGGGTCTGCTCCTGCATCACGCCTGCTCCGTGGTACTCATTGTGCAGGCCGGACCATAGAGGGGCAGGCGGGCTTTCCGAAGCCGAAGGCATTCTTTACGTTAACCGGCGGTCGGGTCCTGCGGCGAAAGTGCGGGATCGGCCGCCACGGGCCAAGCAGCGGCTATGCACTCTTGATGCGCTGAATGGGAATTGTGGGCCAGTTCATACTTAATACGTCAAGACCATGACCAATATTGTTTGTGCGCCGTAACGCGCCTAGTATTCCGGCGGCTAATTTCGGGGGCTCGAACAAGTCGTGAATGTCCGTTCACATGACGGCGCGTTGCGCGGCGGCTTGAATCTCCAAGGCGGGCCGCAGGCCATTCAAGGCGGGCCGCAGGCAGACAGGACACCCAAGACCGTGGTCGATTCCGCACTTCGGGAATTGCGTCCCGCGGGCCGCGAGCGGCTGATCGTCGTCGAGGACGATCCGGTGACGCGGACCATGCTGGTCGGCTATTTCAGCGACAACAATTTCGACGTGGTCGGCGCCGGCTCCTGCGCGGAATGCCGCCAGGCGTTGCGCGGGCGCACCGATCTCATCTTCCTCGACGTGCAGCTGCCCGACGGCGACGGCTTCGAGCTCGCCAAGGAGATCCAGGCGAGCAGCAACGCCGGCATCATCTTCGTGACGCGCCGCGACACCGACGTCGATCGCATCCTCGGCCTGGAGATCGCCGGCGACCATTACGTCACCAAGCCGATCAATCTGCGCGATCTGCTCGCGCGCGCCCGCAGCGTGCTGCGGCGGCGCTCGCTCGACCGCAAGGCGGCGCGCAGTCGCAATTCGATCGCCTTCGGCGACTGGATCATCGACCTGACCCGGCGCGAATTGCTCGGCAGCGACGGCAAGCCGGTGTCGCTGACCCGCGCGGAATTCGACCTGCTCGCGGCGCTGGTCGGCGCCGACGGACGGCCGCTCAGCCGCGACTATCTGATCGAGGTCGTCAGCAACCGCCAGGCCGAGGTCGATATCCGCACGGTCGACGCGCTGGTGGCGCGGCTGCGCCGCAAGCTGGTCGGCAGCGGTACGCCCGTGATCGCGACCGTCACCGGCGTCGGCTACAAGCTCGCGCTCAGCGAGCGGCTGTAGGGTATCGTCTTCAACGCGCCGCGACGCGCTTCCACTTTGCCTCGATGCGAGCCTTGATCTTGCTGACCTTGGCCTCGTGGGCCGCCCAATAGGCGCGACTGGCGGCCGCCGTGCCTTGACGATACCGGGCATAGACGGCTTTGGGCTGCACCGGCATTTTCGGGCGGCTCGCGGGCTTTGCAGGCGCCGCAGCCGCAGCTGCGATCGGGGGCGCCGGCTCCGGAACAGCCGCCGCTTCGGCACCGGCCAAGGCCGAATTCATGGCGGCAAGGCGGTTACGGGCCCGGTTGCAATAGACCTGCGACCGCGGCGTCATCGCTTCCTCGCCATGGCCTGCCCGGTATTTCATGAGGGCGCGGCAGATCTCGCCGCCAGCCAGACGCCAGGCCTGGCTGAGATAAAGCACCCCGTAATGGATGTTGATGTCGGGTTCGGCGAGTTCCGCCTCGCTGCCCCGGAAGCCCAGCATGGCGGCCGTGTCGGGCCGCACCTGCATCAGGCCGATCTCGCCGGCGCTGCCGATCACGGCCGAATTGTACCCGCTTTCCACGAAGACGACCGCTTCGGCGATGTCCGCCAGCACATTGGTGCTCGCGGTTTCTCTCTCGATGATCTTCCGGATCAGGGCCCGGGATGACGGCGTTTCGCCTGCGCCGAACTCCGTGCTGCCGTCTGCGGCGTGCGCGCAGAGCGGGGCCGACAGCAGCAGGAAGACCGCCACGGTTTGCCACGCCGCGCAAAGATGTAAGCCTGCCCGATCCCACCGCATCGCTCCGTCATAGAGCGCCGGAGTTAACAAAACGGCTCCCGCGCCCGTCGGTTAGCGCGCGCGGGCGCTCTGATCGGTGGAGGGCATTTGCGACGGGCCGGCCAGGCGGTCGTCGATCGCATAGAGCGTGCAGGTCGGCGACCATTTCAGGCAGGCGGCCAGCGAGTCGCGCCGGGCCTCGTCGGCCGTGCTACGCCCCGCGCGCCAGCCGTAGCCGCCGTTCGGTGACACCGCGAAAGCCTTGTGCGGCAGCATGCTGGCGAGATAGCGCGCGAACTCGGCCCGCGCGGCCTCGTTGAGCTGGCGCGGCGGCGGCAAGGAATCGGGCGGGCTCAGGATGTCGCGACCGAGGAGAGCGCGCTCGCGCAGGAAGGCGTCGACATAGGGCGTCCATTGCGGACGGCCCGCCACCGAATAGAGATAGTGGCCTTCGTCGCCGTAGGCCGGCGCCGCGATGAATGTCGTGTTGCCGCCGCCGGCGCGAAACCCGTCATGGAGACGGCGCGCGAGCTCGGGGCTGAAGTAGGAATCGTTTGCCGCATAGACCCAGAGCGTCGGCACGCGCGAGGTCTTGCCGAAGGCGGTGAAGGCCTGCACCAGCCCGCTCGGATTGCAGACGTCGTCGTCGTCGCGCGAGCCGCGGCCGCCGGCGAAGTTGATCGCGGCGACGAGACCGGGCGGGGCCTGCGCGGTGAGCGCGATCGTTGCCAGCCCGCCGGCGGAATGGCCGGCCGCGATCATCCCCGATGTCGTCACGTCGGCCCGGCGCGCCATCGCATCGATCGCGGCGTGCAGATCGGCAACCGCGACCGCGGCTGCGGGCAAATAAGCGGCCTTCGCGCAGCCGCCGACGCTGTCGATGCGTCCGCCGGGCGAGGTGCCGTAGCCGCGCCGCATCACGATCAGCGCGGCAAAGCCGCGCCGGGCATATTCCAGCGCGAGGCCGTAATATTTGCGGGCCGACATCGTCGCGCGGTCCTCGAAGCTGCGCGGCGAGCCGTGGCTCAGCAGCGCCAGCGGATAGCGCTTCGTTCCCGCCGGGCGGACCAGGAAGGCCTCGAGCCCCTGGGGCCCCGCTTCTGCCATGGGGATGCGCAGGTCCTCGGTGTAGAATTCCGCAGCGCGCACTGGTGCCACCGCCGCGACGAGGCCGGCGATCAGCAGAAGCAGCTTGCGGGACAGAGCCATGGGACGATTCGACGGGCCTCGATGGCGGCAAACATAACATGATCTCCTTACTCGACCGTGAGCCCGCAGCCAACGCGGTGATCCCCGGGGGGCAGCGGGCGGGCGCCCGCTTGTGTCGCCCGCTGTCAACCCGTTCCGACAAAAATATTCCACTTTACCGAAATTCGGTTTCGGCGTATGTGTCGCCCATCCCGGCTCAACCAGGAGGGGCGATCTCGAGGTCGTCTTGATCGCGAGCCGGGCTTGCGGTGGACGCGGCAGCGTCGGCACGAGAGGCGCGGGCAGGGCGGGTCGTCCCTGTGAGCCCGTGGCCGCGTGCGGACGAACGGCGCTGTTCAGTTCGTCGCGCCGACATTCGACGGCACTGTGCACGATGCCGTCGACCCTGTGGCGCGAACGAATGCGCGTACGGCAAAACCGTGTGGTCCTGGCCGTCGTTGCTACGGTCAAGCCGGATCGAAGATGTGCGCGAACCCAACCGGGCGGACGGCATCGCCAATTCGAACGGCGAGGGAGGCCAGAAGGAAAGTTCGGCTCCCGGGAGAGCACGGCATAAGCCGTCCGACCACCGCGCAGGGAAGGCCGAGTGATCGGCACCACCTGTATGCTGCTGTGCGGTTCTTCCTGCGTGTGCATTTTCGCGCAGCGGACCGCGGGTGCGATGTCGGCACCCGGCCTTCCCTGCGCCCTCTTGGCTTTGAGGGTGGCGACGCAAGCAAAGCTCGGGCGAATTTGAGCCGCGAGGCTGCGATGCCATGTCTGCGACCTGAGCTGCGTGCCATAAGTGCCGATATCGTAGGGTGGGCAAAGCGAAAACGTGCCCACGCGTCTATCGCCGCATCGGACAGATCGTGGGCACGGCGCAAGGGCGCGCCTTTGCCCACCCTACGGCCCTTCGCAATTTTGTCGCGAGCTCCTCGCAATGACGTGGAGAGAGCGTGCGCGCCGCCCACCGCTCTCGCGCCCCGGACGCAGCGCGGCGCGTCTTCAGCGGTGCGCTGCAGAGCCGGGGCCCATCCATCCGCGTGCCGTGTCGCGCTGGGTCCGGGCTCTGCGCCGCAACGCTTTGCGCGTTGCGGCTTCTTCGTGACATGCGAGCGTCAATCCATCACCCCGGCACAACAGCGGCGCCGTTGTCGCTCGACGTGTTCGCCTCTTCGGCGAGCCTCGAAGGGCGATTTACGGCTCTCTGGGAGAATGGCGGACTCTTGCTGCGGCCACCCATCCAAGGAACGCCGCCCCCTCGCGCGTGTTGTGCCCTTGGCGGGGGGCCTGCCGATGCTATGGTGCTCCGCAATCTCCGTTACGACAGGACGAGGATATTCCAGTGGCTGATGTTCATCCCGCGGCGGGCAAGCAGGCTTCGCCAGACGCGCTCACCGATATTCCGCGGCTGGTGACGGCCTATTTCGCCGGCAAGCCCGATGTCGCGGATCCCGCGCAGCGCGTGGCATTCGGCACCTCCGGTCATCGCGGCACCTCGTTCAAGAACACATTCAACGAAGGCCATATCCTCGCCACCACGCAGGCGATCTGCGACTATCGAACGGAAAAGGGGCTGACCGGCCCGCTCTTCATCGGCATCGACACCCACGCCCTGGCCGAGCCGGCGCTGGTCAGTGCCGTCGAGGTGTTCGCCGCCAACGGTGTCGACGTCATGATCGACAAGGACGGCGGCTACACGCCGACGCCGGTGATCTCGCGCGCGATCCTCACCTACAACAAGGGGCGCACCGGCGGCTTGGCCGACGGCGTCGTCATCACGCCCTCGCACAACCCGCCGGACGATGGCGGCTACAAGTACAATCCGCCGCATGGCGGCCCGGCCGACACCGATGTCACGGGCGTGGTCGAGAAGCGCGCCAATGCCTACTTGGCCGACGCTCTCAAGGGCGTCAAGCGCATGGACTATGCCAAGGCGCTGAAATCATCGAACGTCCACCCGACCGACTTCGTCACACCCTATGTCGCCGATCTCGGCGATGTGGTCGATCTCGCGCTCGTCAAATCCGCCGGCATCAACATCGGCATCGACCCGCTCGGCGGCGCCGCCGTGCGCTATTGGCATCCGATCATCGAGCGCTACGGCCTGAAGGCCACCGTGGTGAACGAGGCGATCGATCCGACCTTCCGCTTCATGACGGTGGATTGGGACGGCAAGATCCGCATGGACTGTTCCTCGCCTTACGCGATGGCGAGCCTGATCGGCATGCGCGACCGCTTCGACGTCGCCTTTGCCAACGACACCGACGCCGACCGCCACGGCATCGTGACCCGATCTGGCGGCCTGATGAATCCGAACCATTATCTGGCGACCGCGATCTCCTACCTGTTCGCGCACCGCCCGAACTGGGGCAAGGACGCCGCGATCGGCAAGACCGTGGTGTCGAGCTCCATCATCGATCGCGTCGCCAAAAAGCTCGGCCGCAGGCTGGTCGAGACGCCGGTCGGCTTCAAATGGTTCGTCGACGGCCTGCTCACCGGCGGCTTCGGCTTCGGCGGCGAGGAGAGTGCGGGAGCCTCGTTCCTGCGCCGTGACGGCGGGGTGTGGACCACCGACAAGGACGGCATCATCCTCGGCCTGCTCGCCGCCGAGATCATGGCCAGGACCGGCCGCGATCCGAGCCAGCTGTTTGGCGATCTCACCGCCGAGTTCGGCGTGCCGCATTACGCTCGCATCGACGTCGCGGCGACGGGGCCGCAGAAGACCATCCTGAAGTCTGTCACGCCCGAGCAGCTCGGTCTGAAAAGCCTCGCCGGCGATCCCGTCCGCGCAACGCTGAGCAAGGCGCCCGGCAACGGCCAGCCCTTCGGCGGCATCAAGGTCGAGACCGATTTCGGCTGGTTCGCGGCAAGGCCGTCCGGCACCGAGGACGTCTACAAGATCTACGCCGAGAGTTTCCGCAGCCCCGAGCACCTGAAGAAGATTCAGGAAGAAGCGCAGGCAGGGCTGGCGAAGGTGTTCGCGGCGTAAGTTGTTCCGAGAGGTGCCGCTCTCTTACCCTCCCCTGGAGGGGAGGGTCGATCGCGCGTAAGCGCGAGTGGGGTGGGGTGATCTTTCCTCTTGGGCAGTACCCGTGTGGAGAGATCACCCCACCCCGCTCCGCATTTCGCTTTGCTTCATGCGAAGCGACCCTCCCCTCCAGGGGAGGGTAAGGCGCGTCTTGGGCATACTTGTATACATCTGTAACGGCAACGGCATTATTATACTCCTAAACTGGCCTTGAACGTATCTGTCCCTCTGCTATTGTATACATAACGCATACATAAGCCCCGTGGGAGTGAGACCGATGACAAAGCCCTTCCCAATGAATGCCTGGTACGCCGCCGCCTGGGATGCCGAGGTGAAGCCGGCGCTGCTGCCGCGGACGATCTGCGGCAAGCATGTCGTGATGTATCGCAAGGCCGACGGCTCGGTCGCCGCGCTGGAGGACGCCTGCTGGCATCGCCTGGTGCCGCTGTCCAAGGGCCGGCTCGAAGGCGACACCGTCGTCTGCGGCTATCACGGCCTGAAATTCAACGCGCAGGGCCGCTGCACCTTCATGCCCTCGCAAGAAACCATCAACCCGTCGGCGTGCGTACGCTCCTATCCCGTGGTCGAGCGCCACCGCTACATCTGGCTCTGGATGGGCGATCCCGCGCTGGCCGATCCCGCGCTCGTCCCCGACCTGCACTGGAATCACGATCCGGCCTGGGCCGGCGACGGCAAGACCATCCACGTCAAGTGCGACTACCGCCTCGTGCTCGACAATCTCATGGATCTCACCCACGAGACCTTCGTGCACGGCTCCTCGATCGGCAACGAAGCGGTCGCCGAGGCGCCGTTCGACGTCACCCATGGCGAGAAGACCGTCACGGTGACGCGCTGGATGCGGAACATCGAGCCGCCGCCGTTCTGGGCCAAGCAGCTCGGCAAGCCCGGCCTCGTCGACCGCTGGCAGATCATCCGTTTCGAGGCGCCGTGCACCATCGCGATCGATGTCGGCGTGGCGCCCGCCGGTACCGGCGCCCCGGAAGGCGACCGCTCGCAGGGCGTCAACGGCTTCGTGCTCAACACCATCACGCCGGAGACCGAGAAGACCTGCCACTATTTCTGGGCCTTCGTGCGCAACTACCAGCTCGGTGAGCAGCGCATCACGTCCGAGATCCGCGAGGGCGTCTCCGGCATCTTCCGCGAGGACGAATTGATCCTCGAAGCCCAGCAGCGCGCCATGGACGAGAACCCGGACCGCATCTTCTACAACCTCAACATCGACGCCGGCGCGATGTGGTCGCGCAAGCTGATCGACAAGATGGTGGCGAAGGAAAGCGCGCCGCAGCGCCTTCAGGCCGCGGAGTAGGTCATGGCCGAGCGTGAGGTCGACCGCTCCGTCTCGCAGACCGTGAAGGCGCAGCTCGCGCTGCGCGACCAGATCCTGTCCGGCACCTTGCGGCCGGGCGAGCGCATCTCCGAGCTGCAGGCGGTGGAGACCACCGGCGCCTCGCGCACTCCGGTACGCATGGCGCTGGTGCGGCTGGAGGAGGAGGGCCTCCTGGAGGCGATTCCCTCTGGCGGCTTCATGGTGAAGGCGTTCTCCGAACGCGACATCTCCGATTCCATCGAGCTGCGCGGCACGCTGGAAGGCCTCGCCGCGCGCTTTGCGGCCGAGCGCGGCGTCTCCGCGCGCGAGCTCGAGCCGCTGAAGGAGTGCCTGGCCGCGATCGACGAATTGCTGCGCCAGGTGCCGATCTCGATCGAAGCGTTCTCGTCCTATGTCACGTTGAACGCGCGCTTCCACGCGCTGCTCACCGAATTGTCGCGCAGCCCGCCCTTGATCCGCCAGATCGACCGTGCCTCGGCGCTGCCGTTCGCATCTCCCAGCGGCTTCGTGATGGCGCAATCGGCGCTGCCGGAGGCGCAGCAGATCCTGATCATCGGGCAGGACCACCACCGCGTCGTGATCGACGCGATCGAGAACCGCGAAGGCGCGCGCGCCGAAGCGATCATGCGCGAGCACGCACGGCTCGCCGTGCGCAACTTGCGGCTCGCGCTGCGCAACCGGACCCATCTGGACCTGTTGCCGGCGTTCGCACTGATCAAGTCCGCAGCCGACTGAGGGCCGTCACCATGCGCTTCATCGAAACCTGGACTCCGGCAACGCTCGTCTCGACGCGCGATCTCGCCCCCGGCATCCGCGAATTCCTGATCCGGCCGGATCAGTATGGCGCTGTCGCCTATCCGGTCGGCAGCCACATCAATATCAGCGTGACCATCGACGGCCTGCCGGAGACGCGATCCTATTCGCTGGTCGGCGAGGCCTCGCCGCACGGCTTCAAGATCGCGGTGCGCCGCGCTGACGATTCCCGCGGCGGCTCGCGCTACATGTGGCAGCTCAAGCCGGGCGCGCGGCTCGACATCACCCAGCCGGCCTCGCTCCTTGCGGTGGACTGGTCACGCGACAGCTATTGCCTGATTGCCGGCGGCATCGGCATCACGCCGATCCTCGGCGCCGCGCAGGCCCTGGTGCGGCGCGGGGCCGACGTCAAACTGCACTATGCGGTGCGCTCGCGGGCAGAGGCGGCCTATCTCGACGATCTCGCCGCGCTGCTCGGCGATCGCCTGGTCGTTCATGCCGGCGACGAAGGCAAGCGGCTCGATCTCGACGCGCTGTTCGACTCGCTCCCCAAGGGCGCGCTTGCACTGTTCTGCGGGCCGATGCGCATGCTCGATGCCGCACGCCACGCCTGGATCGGCGCCGGCCACCCGTTGCCCGACCTGCGCTACGAGACTTTCGGCTCCAGCGGCACGCTGCCGACCGAGGCGTTCCGGGTGCGCTTGAAGGGTTCGAATGTCGAGCTGGAGATCCCGCGCGAGCGCTCGATGCTGGATGTGCTCAATGCCAGCGGCCACGACGTGATGTACGACTGCAAGCGCGGCGAATGCGGCCTGTGCGCCATCGACGTGGTCGATGTCGACGGCGAGATCGACCATCGCGACGTCTTCTTCAGCGACCACCAGAAAGAGAGCAACCAGAAGATCTGCGCCTGCGTCTCCCGCGCGCGGGGGACCATCACGGTGGACACGTTGCTGCGGGCGGACGCGGTTTGAGGTGATCGTAGCCCGGATGGACGTGGAGAAGACCTACGCCGCGAAGGTCGCCCGGAGCTTCCTCGTCTCCAGCAGCGCCAGCACGCTGTCCGCCGACACCGGGCGGCTGATCAGGTAGCCTTGAATCTCGTCGCAGCCGATCTGCCTGAGATATTCCAGCTGGTCGGCGGTCTCGACGCCTTCGGCCACCACGCCGATGTCGAGGTCGCGGGCAAGGCCGATCACCGACTTCACGATCGCGGCGCAGTCGGGCTGCACCAGCATGTCGCGGATGAAGGACTGGTCGACCTTGATACGGCTGAACGGCAGCTTGCGCAGATAGGTGAGAGAGGAGAACCCCGTCCCGAAATCGTCCAGCGCCACTGTGACGCCGAGCTGCAGCAGCGCGTTGAGCACCGGCTCAGCCAAGCCGTATTTCGACAGCAGCATCGATTCCGTGATCTCGATCTCGAGCCGGTGCGGAGCGATCCTCGCCTCGCGGAGCGCCTGCACGATGATCTGGAGGATGCCGGCGTTGTGAAACTGCGCCGCCGAGAAGTTCACGGCGACCCTGATCTCGTCAGGCCATTTGGCGACTGTCGCGCAGGCGCGGCGAACGACCCATTCGCCGATCTCGTGGATCAGCCCGGTCTCCTCCGCGATCGGGATGAATTCGCTCGGCGGCACCAATCCGCGCTCGGGATGCTGCCAGCGCAGCAGCGCCTCGAAGCCGGTGATCCGGCTTCGGTCGAGGTCGAGGAACGGCTGGAATACGAGGAACAGCTCGTTTCGCGCGATCGCGCCCTCGAGGTCCGATTGCAGCGCCTTGCGATCGCGCGACACCTTGTCGTCGCTGGCCTCGAAGAAGCAGATGCTGCCCGGGCCCGCCTTCTTGGCGCGGTAGAGCGCCGTATCGGCATTCTTCATGATGTCGAGCGCCGCGCTGCCGTCGCGCGGCGCCAGCACGATGCCGACGCTGGTGGCGCCCACGATCTGGCGGCCCTCGATGCGGAACGGCTCGTCGAAGGCCGCGACGAAGCGCTCGGCGATCTCCAGGGCATCTTCCGGGCGCGCCAGATTGGTCATCACCAGCGCGAACTCGTCGCCGCCGATGCGCGCGACATGCTCGGCGGCGCGTGTGCAGCGTCGCAGGCGGTTGGCGACCTGGACCAGGAATTCGTCGCCGGCGGGATGGCCTAGCTTGTCGTTGACCTCCTTGAAGCGATCGAGATCGAGCAGCAAAACTGCAAACTCCTCGCCGGACAGCGTCAGCCGCTTGAGCGCAGCCTCGAGCGTCTCGTTGAAGGCGACGCGGTTGGGCAGGTGGGTCAGGGGATCCAGCCGCACCGTGCGCTCCGCCTCGATCTGCTGCGTGACGCGCCGCGCGAACGAGAACGAATTGACGAACACGCCACGCAACAGCACGCTGCCGTAAACCACGACGAGGAAGGCGATCAGGACAAAGGCCAGATCGCCGCTCCTGCCGAGGCAGATGGCGATCCCGACGAAGATCGGTGCCGTGAAGGCGATGGCCGCGATCGGGATGGTGGCGAAGGCGAGCGCGCCGCCGGCCAGCATGCCCGAGCACAGGCAGGTGATGACGAGCTGGCCGCCGGTCGAGGCGTCGGCGAAGAACGCGGCGGGGACGATGCCCCAGGCGGCGCCGAGGACGAAGGCATTTCGCACCAGGCGGTGCATGGCGCGGCGCGAGACGAATTGCGGCTTGGTGATGCGGCCCGCGGTGCGGGATTGCAGGCCGAACGCGATCGCCGCGCCGGCCACGGCGGCGGCCCAGATCAGCGCGGAAATCCGGTCCGGCGACTGCCAAAGCGCGATGGCGAGCACGATGGCGTTGAAGGCATTGGCAAGCATGATGCCGACCGAATAGCCGAGCACGAGCGACATCTGCTCGGCACGGATATGGCCGGCCACGGCTTCGTCCGTCACGGGACCGCCGAACGCCGACAGATCGCCGGCAAACAGCCGCGCGAAATAGGTGGTCAGTTGAGTCCGCATTCCAGAGCCTGCATGCGCCGTTGGTCCGGCTCGGTGCGGAGAATTCGCCGCAAACCTTTGACGAACTATGAATTATCCTTCGCCGCGGGATTGGCGCTGACCACTTCTGCGTGTTCGTGCCAAGTATCGATAACAAATCGATACAAATGCGGGATGGCAGAGGAATGCTGGCGTCCAACGCCGCTGTCATGCTCCGCGGAAGCGGGGCATCCAGTGCGCCGCGGCTTCAACCCTCGGCCGGGGGAGACGTCGTCCTCGATCGCGTGATAGGATTTGTGGACCGACCAGGCTTCCGTGCGCCGCGTCGGCAACGGATACGTTTACGATCCCGAGGGCCTGTTCATGAGCGAGCCTTCAGCCGACGTTTCGGCAACGGTCGAATACACGATGGACAAGTGGCGGATGGACCGCCTTCCCTGGGCGATGTGGGCTTGCGTCGCCGGCCTTGCGATCGCGCTTCATGCCGAAAGCCGCGGCCAAAGCGGAGCGGCCTTGGCCGCCGTCTATCTGGCTCTCCTGGGTCTGGCGTTCGCAGGCTTTGCACTGACGACGCTGATCGGACGATCCGGGCTGCCATTGCTTCTCGAATTGTTGATCGGCGTCCTTGTCCTGATCATCGTCTCCGGCGTGATCGGTGTGATCAGCGTGTTGGTCGGCGGGCCAAGCGGACGCTCCAATTATGTCGGCGCCGTGCCCAGTCTCTATTGGAGCCGTCTCGTGAATCCATCGCTGAATGTTTTCGGCTGGATGCTGCTCTATCTGGGCTTGGGATGGATCGCGTTTTCAGCTTACCGGCACCTCTACGCGGACCGGGCGGTCGTCTCCATGTCTGCCGCCGGCATCCGGTTTCACAGGCCCTGGCTCAAGGGCCTCTTCATTCCCTGGCATGAGGTGCGCGGGGTCGGCCATCTCGTCGTTCCCGGCATCTCGGGGGTGCCGTTCGTCAGTCCATATGCTGCGGCCGTCACGGTCGGTCAGGACTTCTATGAGCAGCATATCGCTCCGAAGCGCAGCTTCTTCGCGCCGCCCGGGTCTGAAGCCATGTTCCAGCCGAAAGGCGAGATGATGCAGGTGGTGCTTAGCGGCGCCGACATGACGGTCAAGCCGGAAGATTTTCTCGGGCCTGCCGAGGCGCGATGGAAGGCGTTCCGGGATCAACCGGGGTCGTCATCCCGGAACGGCGGCACCATCGTCTATGGACGGTGGTCGATCGACGGCTCCGCGTGGCAGGCCGTCTGGTTTCTTGCGCCTCTCATCAGCATCGCCGTGGTTATGCTGTACCGATAGTGGCAATCCCCGGAAACACTCAGCGTCCGAGCTGTTTCGGATCGTAGAAGAAGCGCTCCTCGAGAATCTCATTGCCGCGCCAGGTCTGCCAGGCGATCTCCTCCAGCGTCCGCGTCACGCCCTCAGTATTGGTGAAGGAGAATTTCCAGCGGCTGGCGACAATGTCGCCAGCGATCAAGCTGGGGCCGAGGCGCACGGCGGTGACGGCCTTGAAGGCCGCCAGCACCCCACGCTCCTTGTCCGCGAGCTTGTCGCGCCCGACCACCGGCGCGGCGAGATTCTCGTAGGTCGCGGCATCGGGCGTGTAGTAGTCGAGGATCGCTCCGACGAAGTCGCCATCCTCCAGCCTCTTTGCGAACGCTTCGACTACCTCACGGCTCGGCATGACGCACCTCCAGGACATAAACCGACTGTTAGTCTGTAAATACCGACTGGCGGTCGAAAAGTCAACTGGCGGCCGGCGCATGATTGGACTAGACGAGAGCCATGGCGAAGCAGGCGGAGCGGCGGGCGGCGACATCGGAGGCGATCCTGACGGCGGCCCGCCGCCTGTTCGGGACGCGAGGCTTCGCCGCCACCACCATGGACGAGATCGCGGAGGGGGCCCGCGTAGCCAAGGGCGCGGTCTATCATCACTTCAAGACCAAGGAGGCGGTGTTCGAAGCCGTGTTCGACCAGGTCTCGCGCGACCTCGTCGTCGAGATCGACGGAGCCGCGCGCGCGGAGAAAGACGTGCTGGCCGCGATGGTCGCCGGCACCCAGCATTACTTCGCCGCGACCGCGAACGGCCCGACCGGCCAGATCATCTTGCGCGACGGCCCTGCGGTGCTCGGCTGGGAGCGCTGGCGCGAGATCGACGCAAGACACTTTGGCGGCAAGCTGCCGCGCGCGCTGGCGGCGGCGATGGACGCCGGTCTCATCGCAAAGCAGCCGGTCGAGCCCTTGGCGCGGCTGCTGCTCGGCGCCGTCACCGAGGCTGCGGTCGCCTGCGCCGGGCGCGCTGACATCGCAAGGGCGGGCGCGGAATATGCCCGTGCGTTCAAGTCGCTGGTCGAGGCGCTGCGCGTCAAGGCATGATCGTGTTAGTGACGAACCGGAACGCCCGCTCCAACAAGAAGAACCGCAGCGCATGAACGCAACTTCCTCCCTCACGCCGTCCGATCCAGAGTTCGATTACATCATCGTCGGCGCCGGCTCTGCCGGCTGCGTGCTGGCCAACAGGCTGTCGGCGAACGGTAAGCACACAGTGCTGCTGCTCGAGGCCGGGCCAAAGGATTCCAACATCTGGATCCACGTGCCGCTCGGCTACGGCAAGCTGTTCAAGGAGAAGAGCGTCAACTGGATGTACCAGACCGAGCCGGAGCCCGAGCTGAAGGGCCGCCAGGTGTTCCAGCCGCGTGGCAAGACGCTGGGCGGCTCGAGCTCGATCAACGGCCTGCTTTATGTCCGCGGCCAGCACGAGGATTATGATCGCTGGCGCCAGCTCGGCAATACCGGCTGGGGTTATGACGACGTGCTGCCCTATTTCAAGAAGGCCGAGAACCAGTCGCGCGGCGCCGATCAATATCACGGCACGGGCGGACCGCTGCCGGTCTCCAACATGGTCGTCACCGACCCGCTGTCAAAGGCGTTCCTCGACGCCGCGGTCGAGAGCGGTCTGCCCTACAACCCCGACTTCAACGGCGCCACGCAGGAGGGCGTCGGCCTGTTCCAGACCACGACACGCAACGGCCGCCGCGCCTCGACCTCGGTGGCTTATCTCGGCCCCGCCAAGGCACGCGGCAATCTCAAGATCGAAACGAACGCGCTCGGCCACCGCGTGCTGTTCGAGGGCCGCCGCGCCGTCGGCGTCGAATATCGGCAAGGCGCGCAACTCAGGCGGGCCCGCGCGCGAAGAGAGATCGTGCTGTCGAGCGGCGCCTACAACTCGCCGCAGCTGCTTCAGCTCTCCGGCGTCGGCCCCGCCGATCTCCTGCGCAAGCACGGCATTGGCGTCGTGTTGGATGCGCCGGGAGTCGGTCACGACCTGCAGGACCACATGCAGGTCCGCATCGTGATGCGTTGCTCGCAGAAGATCACGCTGAACGACACCGTCAATCATCCGCTCCGCCGCACCATGGCCGGCGCGCGTTATGCGCTGTTCCGAAAGGGATGGCTGACGATTGCGGCCGGCACCGCCGGCGCGTTCTTCAAGACCAGCCCGCGGCTCGCCTCGCCCGACATCCAGGTGCACTTCCTGCCGTTCTCGACCGACAAGATGGGCGAGAAGCTGCACGATTTCTCCGGCTTCACCGCGTCGGTGTGCCAGCTCCGCCCCGAGAGTCGCGGTTCCCTGCGCATCAGAAGCGCCGACCCGACCGTGCCGCCGGAAATCCGTATCAACTACATGTCGACCGAGACTGACCGCACCACCAACGTCGAAGGCATCAAGATCTTGCGCAAGATCCTGAACGCACCGGCGCTGAAGCCGTTCGTGGTCAGCGAATACGATCCCGGGGCGAAGGTATCCACGGATGCCGAAATATTGGACTATTGCCGCGAGCGCGGCAGCACCATCTACCATCCGACCTCGACCTGTCGTATGGGCAACGACCCGCTCGCGGTGGTCGATCAGCGGTTGAAGGTGAGGGGTCTCGAAGGCCTGCGGGTCGTCGACGGCTCCATCATGCCGGACCTCGTCTCGGGGAACACCAATGCGCCGATCATCATGATCGCCGAGAAGGCTTCCGACATGATATTGGAGGATGCGCGGTAGAGCATGATCCGGAAAGGCGGGAACCGGTTTTCCGATCAGATCATGCTCAAAGATAACGACGCGCCTCTCGAAAGGACCAGGACTTGGCTACGCGACTGAAGATCGGCACACGCAAGAGCGCGATGGCGCTGGCCCAGACGGAAGAGATCGCGCGTCGCCTGACCGCCGCCGTGCCCGGTCTCGACGTCGAGATCGTCAAGTTCGACACCACGGGCGATCTCGATCAGACCAGCAAGCTGCTGCCGCATGGCGGCAAGGGCGGCGCCTTCGTGGCGCAGATCCGGGCGGCCGTGCGGTCGGGCGAGCTTCAAGCGGCAATGCATTCGCTGAAGGACATGCCGGGCAACGAGGACACGCCCGGCCTCGTGATCGGCGCCACGCTGTCGCGCGATCCGCCGACCGACGCTCTGGTGCTGCGCGACGGCGCGACGTTGCAGGCGCTGCGCCAGTCCCGCGGCAAGGGCTTCAAGCTCGGCACCAACGCGGTACGCCGCGCCGCCTATGCCCGCCGGCTGTTTCCGGAAGTCGAAGTGATCCACTTCCGCGGCGCCGCCGACACGCGCGTGCGCAAGCTCGACAATGGCGAGATGCAGCGGCTGCCGGATGGCGGCGCCGTGGGGCCGGCCGACGCGTTGATCATGGCGCGGTCGGGCCTCGACCGCGTCGGCCTCGCCGATCGCATCGCCTATGAATTCACCCCGGCTGAGATGCTGCCTGCGGCGGGGCAGGGCATCGTCGCCGTCGAATGCGCGGCGCAGGACTGGCAGACGCGAAAGATCCTGTCGTCGATCGACGATCCCGCCGCGCATGCCTGCGCCGACGCCGAGCGCGAGGTGCTGTGGGTGCTGAACGGTCATTGCAATTCGCCGGTGGCGGGCTTCTCGACCATCGCGGGCGATCGGATGTCGCTCACCGCGTCCGTGCTCGATCTCTCCGGCAACACCATCATCGAGGCCTCGCGCGAAGGCCCGGCCGATCGCCCGCGCGAGCTCGGGCGTGCGGTGGGCCTGGACCTGCTGACGAAGGGCGCAGCCGAGATCATCGAGCGCAGCCGGCCGCGCTGACGATGCGGAGAGACCGCTCGCCAATCATCCCCGCACGCGCTTGATCATCTGCTCGACATGGGCGATCGGCGTTTCCGGCTGGATGCCGTGGCCGAGATTGAAGATCAGGCGCCCTTGCGCGAAATTGGCCAGCACGTTGTCGATCGCGCGATCGAGCGCCGCGCCGCCCGCGATCAGCACCAGCGGATCGAGATTGCCCTGCACGGCGACCTTGCTCTGCACGTGGTCGCGGATGAAGGCCGGCTCCGCGGTCCAGTCCATGCTGACCGCATTGACGCCGGTCGCCTCGACATAAGCCGGCAGCAGCGCGCCGGCGCCGCGGGGGAAGCCGATGATCTTGGCATCCGGCACCTTGGCCCGCACCCCTCGACGATGCGCCGCGTCGGCTCGACCGACCAGCGCGCGAATTCGGTTGGCGGCAGCACGCCCGCCCAGGTGTCGAAGATCTGCAAGGCATTGGCGCCGGCTTCGAGCTGCGCCAGCAGGTATTGAACCGAGTTCTCGACCAGCACGTCGATGATTTCAGCGAACGCCTCCGGATGCCGGTAGGCCATCATCCGTGCCGGCGCCTGGTCGGGCGTGCCCTGGCCGGCGACCATGTAGGTCGCGACCGTCCACGGCGCGCCGCAGAAGCCGATCAGCGCGATCTTCGGGTCCAGCGCGCCGCGCACGAGCTTGAGCGCCTGGAACACCGGCTCGAGCTTGCCGAAGTCGGCGCGCGGCGAGAGCGTCGCGACCTTGGCGGGATCATCCAGCGGATCCAGCCGCGGGCCCTCGCCAACCTCGAACCGCACCGAGCGCCCGAGCGCGTAGGGGATGACGAGAATGTCCGAGAAGATGATCGCGGCGTCGAAGCCGAACCTGCGGATCGGCTGCAGCGTCACCTCGGCTGCAAGCTCCGGATTGAAGCAGAGGTCGAGGAAGCCGCCGGCCTTGGCGCGCACCTCGCGATATTCCGGCAGATAGCGGCCGGCCTGCCGCATCATCCACATGGGCGGGATGCTCTGGCGTTGGCCGGAGAGCACGTCGATGAAGGGCATTTTTGCAGATTGGGGCACGAATGGTCCTGAACAGGGTTATCGCCCCTGATACACCGCCTCGGCCCTCAGCGGAACAGGGGAACCAGCGCAGCAGGGCCGCGTTGTCCCAGCCGACGGAGGACATCATGGCTGAATTCAATCCCGCGCCGCCCGACAAGCATGCCGACGATCTGCACGAGGCGCTGGCCGCCGATCGGCAATCCAAGCTCGACGCCGGGCTGAAGGACACCTTCCCGGCATCCGATCCCGTGAGCGCGGCGCAGCCGACGCCCTCGAAG
This sequence comes from Bradyrhizobium dasycarpum, assembly GCF_042019905.1. Taxonomy (NCBI): domain Bacteria; kingdom Pseudomonadati; phylum Pseudomonadota; class Alphaproteobacteria; order Hyphomicrobiales; family Nitrobacteraceae; genus Bradyrhizobium; species Bradyrhizobium dasycarpum. Next base: position 3,246,199 of record NZ_CP169574.1, on the reverse strand, counting down.
GCCGATGCCGAGGCCGACAGTCCCTCGCTCTGGGACAAGGTCAAGGCGATCTTCAGCTAGCGGGCGGAGGTACGCCGGATTCCGATAGGATCGCTAACATGTTGTTAGCGATGCGCCGATTGCGGCGTCCGTAGGACTACCGGGAAACCGGCAGACTCTGCGTATTGCCGGCGCGATTTCAGAGTTCACTAACAGAAGCGGCAGAGGCTCCGAAACATCGGAGAAATTCTGCTGCATGAGTGTTACGACCCAGCGAACTGGATGGAGCCACCTGCCGTTGCTTGCGGCGGCTTTCGTCGCGCTGACCGGCGCGGCCATCCTCGGCGTCAGCGGCTGGCGCGAATGGACCGCGCGCGATGCGGTGCTGAGGGGTGCCGAGACCGAAATGGCGAACGTCGCCCGGTCGCTGACCCAGCATGCCGAGGACAGCCTCGATCTCCTGGATTCCGGCGTAGTTGGCGTCGTCAGCCGGCTCGAGATGGACGGCACTGCGCCGGTCACGATCGCGAAGCTGCGCATCCTGTTGGAAGCGCGCAAGAAGGCCATCGAGCGCATTCACAGCCTCGCCATCATCGACGACCAGGGCAACTGGCTGACCTCGCCTGGCACGATCGGGTCAACGCTCAGCGATGATGCGTTCTTCCGCTATCATCAGCTCTCCCTGAGACGAGAGCCCTATGTCGGCCGTCCCGTAAAGAGCCTCCTGGACGGAGAATGGGTAGTCACGCTGTCGCGCCGCTTCAACAAGCCGGACGGCAGCTTCGGCGGCGTGGTGATCGCGGCCATCAGCTCAAAGTATCTTTCGCATTTCTACGAGCAGTTCGAGATCGGCCGCAACAGCTCGGTGTCGCTCACGCATGGCGACGGCCTGATGATCGCGCGCAATCCCAGCAACGACACGTTCGTCGGACGCAACGTTTCCGACACGCCGTTCTTCCGCGACGCCAACCTGCAGCGGCCGAGCGGCGCCTACCATTTCAAGTCGCCGCTGGATAATGCCGAGCGCGTCAGCTTCTTCAAGCGCAGCAGCCGTTTCCCGCTCCTCCTGATTGCCACGATCGACAAGGACGAGCTGCTGGCACCCTGGCGTGCCGCGGCAATCTCCCGCATGCTCTACGTCGTCGCGCTGGTGATGCTGATCGCAGTCATCGGCGCCGTGCTGGTACGGCAGCTGCAGCGCGGCCAGCGCATGGCCGCGGCGCTGGTCGAGAAGGAGGCGCATTTCCGCCTGCTCGCCGAAGGCTCCAGCGACATGGTGACCCGCATCGGGCTCGACGAGCACCTGCGCTATGTCTCGCCCTCGTCCGTACGCGTCGTCGGTTGGCGCCCCAATCAATTGATCGGCACGCCGGCTCTTGCGGGCATCAATCCGGAGGATCTGCCGGCGGTCCAGGCCGTCGTCGACGCCATGAAGCGCGGCGAGCGGGAGGAGGCGCGCCTCACCTACCGCAACTCGCACCGGCAAAACGGCGAAGTCTGGCTGGAATCGACCATGCGGGTGACGCGCAAGGACAATGGCCGCATCGACGGCGTGGTCGCGATCTCCCGCGACATTTCCGAGCACAAGAAGCTGGAGACCAGGCTCGAGACGTTGGCGATCGAAGACAGCCTCACCGGCCTCGCCAATCGCCGCCGTTTCGACGAGCGGCTGAAGGAGGAATGGGCGCGCGCTTATCGCGACCGCTCCAGCCTCGCTTTGCTCATGATCGATGTCGATCATTTCAAGGCCTATAACGACGAATACGGCCACCCCGCAGGCGATGCCTGCCTGCGCCTGGTCGCAAAGATCATCGCGGCCGAGACGCAGCGCGCCGGCGATCTGGCGGCGCGCTATGGCGGCGAGGAATTTGCCATGCTGCTGCCGAACACCGATGCCGTCGGCTGCGCCCAGGTCGGCGAACGGATCCGCAAGGCCATTCACGACGCCGGCCTCGTTCATGACAGCAATCAGGCCGCCGGTTGCGTCACCGCCTCGGTCGGCGGCGCGACGTGCCGGCCCGCGCTGGAGCGCACGGCGGGCGTGAGTGCGCTGGTCGAAGCGGCCGACCGCGCGCTCTATGCGGCCAAGGACGCAGGCCGCAACCGCCTGATGATGTCCGGCGAGCTCATGAACTTGATGCCCAAGGCGTCCGGCCAGTAGGCGGCTCAATAATGCGGCGGCGGCTCGTTGGCAGGCCCAGGCGCATTGGCCTCGGCGTCCTGCAGCCGCTCGCCGAGCTCTGCGATCTTTCGCGTCAACAGATCGATCTGCTTCCACTGCGCGGTGATGGTCTGGTTCAACGTCTCGATCGTGTCGTCCTGATAGGCGAGCCGCGTCTCCAGCGTGTCGATGCGCTCGCTCAGAGTCCTGATCTCATTCGTCACGCGCTGCGTCCTTATTCCGTTCGCGCAAACCGTGGCCGAGTGCGACGCGCTCGTCGAACACGAAGCATTCGCCGCGCCATCGGCTCTGCGCCTCCGGCACCTCTTCCAGATATCTGAGGATGCCGCCCTTGAGGTGATAGACCTCGGCAAAGCCGCGCGCGAGCAGATGCGCGCTGGCCTTCTCGCAGCGGATGCCGCCAGTGCAGAACATCGCGATCTTCCGATGCTTTGCCGGATCGAGCCGCTCGGCGGCGAAATCCTTGAACTGGCCGAAGCTCCTGATGCTGGGGTCGACCGCGCCCTCGAACGTTCCCATCGCCACCTCGAAGGCGTTGCGGGTGTCGAGCAGCAGCGTGTCGGGCGCGGAGATCAGCGCGTTCCATTCGCTTGCCTCGACGTAGGTGCCGACCTGACGGATCGGATCGGCAGCGGCGTCGCCAAGCGTGACGATCTCCTTCTTCAGCCGCACCTTGAGCCGCCCGAACGGCATCGTCTCGGCGGTCGAGAATTTCAATTCGAGATTGTCGAGCCTGCCGCCGAACAGGTCGCCGTGCGTCAGCTCATGCGCGAGGGCGTCGATCGCGGCCGGCGCGCCGGCGAGCGTGCCGTTGATGCCCTCCTGCGCCAGCAGCACGCTGCCCTTCAGCTTCAGGCCGGCGCAGAACGCGCGCAGGGGCTCGCGCAGCTCGCGGTAATCCGGGAGGGCGGCGAACTGGTAGAAGGCTGCGACTTTGGTGACCGAATGCGGATCAGACATGGCGGCTCGTTTAGCAGGCGCCCGCCGCTCCGAAAACCCACATCGCCGCCGGCCGCGAAGGTCCATACGTCCAGCGGATGGCAGCCATTTCGCTGGCATGCCAGCATTGCCGAGGGCTGCGGGAATGTGTCATGTAGACCCGGTTTTCCGAGATCGCGCGCCACCCGCGCCCACGGCCAAGAGAGCAAGAAATTCGATGAGAAGCTTCCATTTCCCCGGCAGGTCCACGGTTCACGCCACCAACGCGATGGTTGCGACCTCGCACCCGCAGGCCTCGCTCGCGGCGATCGAGGTGCTGCGCGAGGGCGGCACCGCGGTGGACGCGGCCGTGGCAGGCTCGGCCGTGCTCGGCGTGATCGAGCCGCAATCGACCGGCATCGGCGGCGATTGCTTCGCGCTGGTCCAGCCGCGCGGCGAGGGCAAGATCGTCGCCTATAACGGCTCCGGCCGCGCGCCGAAGGCGGCGAATGCCGACTGGTATCTTGAGCGCAAGATCAACTCCGTGCCGCTGACCTCGGCGCATGCGGTCTCGATCCCTGGCGTGGTCGATGCCTTCGCCACCGTCTTGCGCGATCACGGCAAGTTCGGCTTCGACCGGCTGCTGCAGCCCGCGATCAAGGCCGCCGAGGAGGGCTACGTTGTCGCGCCCCGCATCGCCTTCGACTGGAAGAACCAGTTCGAGAAGTTGAAGGCCGGCACCAACACCGTCCGCTACCTGTTGCCGGGCGGCAAGCCGCCGGTGGCCGGCGACGTCATCCGCCAGGCCGAGCTCGGCAAGACCCTGCGGGCGATCGCCAAGGACGGCCGCGATGCCTTCTACAAGGGCCCGATCGCGGAAGACATGGTCGAGACGCTGCGTGGGATCGGTGGCCTGCACACGCTGGACGACTTCGCCGCGCACACCACCGAGACGACAGCGCCGATCGGCACCATGTACAAGGGCTATGATTTTTGGCAGTGCCCGCCGAACGGTCCGGGCGTCACCGCGCTCCTGATGCTCAACATCCTGTCGCGCTTCGATCTGACCAAGTACGCGCCCGTCAGCGTCGAGCGTTTCCATCTCGAGGCGGAAGCCGCGCGCATCGCCTACATGAACCGCGAGATGCATGTCGCCTCTCCCGAGCACATGAAGATCAACGTCGCCGAGATGCTCGAGAAGGGCTTTGCCGACGAGTACATCAGCAAGATCCGCATGGACGGCCTGCTCGACCTGCCGAATGTCGCGCCGCCGATGAATCCCTCAACCATCTACATCACGGTGGTGGACAAGGACCGCAACGTCTGCTCGTTCATCAATTCAGTCGCGCATTCGTTCGGCTCGGCGATCGTCTCCAACAAGACCGGCGTCCTGTTCCAGAACCGCGCCGGCGGCTTCCGCATCCAGCCCGGACATCCCAACTGCATCGAAGGCGGCAAGCGCCCGCTGCACACGATCATGCCCGGCCTGCTCACCAAGGGCGGCCGTTCGACGATGTCGTTTGCCGTGATGGGCGGACAGTATCAGCCGACCGGCCAAACCCATGTCTTGACCAATATCCTCGATTACGGCTGCGACGTGCAGGAAGCGATCGACATGCCGCGCGGCCTGCACTACGAGGGCCAGTATCAGCTCGAGGACAGCGTGCCGGCCGCAATCGTCGAGGGCCTGAAGAAGCTCGGTCACAAGACCACCAGCGTGGTCGGCCCGCTCGGCGGCGCGCAGGCGATCTGGATCGATTGGGACAAGGGCACGCTCACCGGCGGTTCCGATCCGCGCAAGGACGGCTGCGCGCTGGGTTATTGATCGCAGCGCGAGTTCCTCGCGCGACATCATGAAAAGTTGACGAAAGGGCGATGCGGCATTTGCCGCATCGCCCTTTCCCGTTCGGAACGGAGCTCATTGCTTCAGGTTAAGGGGCGATGAGCGGTGCAGGCGTGCGCTGCTTGGAGAGATCAGCGGCGGAGGCGTCGATGTCCGACACACCAAGTTCCAGGCAATCAGCATTCGATCGGCGCGCCTTCATGGCCGGCGCGGCCGGCAGCGCGCTGGTCCCGATCACGGCGCGCGCGGCCACAGAGGAGGCCCGTGCCCCGGCGGCACAGGATCCGGCGCTTCCCGTCGATGTCACGCTGCGAGTCAATGGCAAGGACAAGCGCCTGCACATCGACGCGCGAACCACGGTGCTCGATGCGTTGCGCGACCATCTCAAGCTCACCGGCAGCAAGAAGGGCTGCGACCACGGCCAGTGCGGCGCCTGTACGGTTCTGGTCGACGACCGGCGGGTGGTGTCGTGCCTGACGCTCGCGCTTGCGGCAGAGGGGCAGGAGATCACGACGATCGAGGGCCTCGCCACCGACGATCGTCTGCATCCGATGCAGCAGGCCTTCATCGACAACGACGCGTTTCAGTGCGGATATTGCACGCCGGGCCAGATCATGTCCGCAATTGCCTGCGTCAAGGAGGGCCATGCCAGCAGCGAGGCTGACATCCGCGAGTATATGAGCGGAAATATCTGCCGCTGCGCCGCCTATCCCAACATCGTCGCCGCGGTGAAGCAGGCCGCGCCCGAGATCACGAAAGGCTAGGCGCATGCGACCGTTTTCGTACCAGAGGGCAACAGATCCCGATTCGGCCGTGCGGGCGCTCGGCGCCGCTGCGGCCGCGAACGATCCGCTGACCCAGGCCCGCGCGCAGCCGCTCGCCGGCGGCACCACGCTGATCGACTTGATGAAGCTCGACGTGATGCGGCCTGCCGCGATCGTCGACATCAATCCGCTCGCCCGTAGCTGGTCGGCAATCGAGACCAAGGGCGATGGCGTGCGCCTCGGCGCACTCGCGAAGATGTCGGACGTGGCCGCGCATGACGAAATCCAGCGCAGCTATCCGGTGATCGCCAATTCCCTGAAGCTCGCCGCAAGCGCCCAGCTGCGCAACATGGCGACGCTCGGCGGCAACGTGATGCAGCGAACGCGTTGCAGCTATTTCCGCGACGTGTCCTACGAAAACTGCAACAAGCGCAATCCGGGCTCGGGCTGCGCCGCCATGGACGGCGTCAACCGCATGCACGCGGTGCTCGGCGTCTCCGACCAGTGCATCGCGACCTATCCCGGCGATTTCGCGCAGGCGCTGATGGCTCTGGATGCAACTGTCGAAATCACCGGAAAATCCGGTGCCCGCAGCCTGCCGTTTGCCCAGTTGCACAAGGCGCCCGGTACCACACCCGAGATCGAGACCACGCTGCAACCGGGTGAGCTGATCTCGGCGTTCTCCATTTCCGGACGCTGGCCCCGTTCGGTCTATCTCAAGGCGCGCGACCGGCAGTCCTACGAGTTTGCGCTGTCCTCTGCGGCGGTCGCCCTCGACGTGCAGAACGGCGCGATCCGCGATGCGCGCGTCGCGCTCGGCGGTGTCGCCACCGTGCCTTGGCGGGCGCGCGAGGCGGAGGCGCTGTTGAAAGGACAGAAATTCGATGACGGCCTGGCGCAGCGTGTTGCCGATGCCGCCTTCGCGGACGCCAAGGGGCGGCGGCACAACAGCTTCAAGATCGCGCTCGGCAAGCGCGTCGTGGCACGTGCGCTCCAGCAGGCCGCAACGATGGAGATCTGATCATGAAAGCTGCTGCTCCCGAGCCGAAGGCGAACATGGGCCAGCCTGTGCCGCGCTACGACGCGGTCGTAAAGGTGACGGGACGCGCAACCTATGCGTCCGACATGCCGCTCGCCGACCCCGCCTATGCGTTCCTCGTCACCAGCGCCATCGCCAAGGGACGGATCGACAGCTTCGACCTCGATGAAGCCAGGCGTGTCCGCGGCGTGATCGATATCGTTACCCATGAGAATGCACCGAAGTTGAAGGACTCCAAGCTCTTCAGCAACGGCGGCTATGCGGGCACGACGATCCAGCCGCTGAAATCCGCCGATATCGCCCATGACGGCCAGATCATCGCGGTCGTCGTTGCCGAGACCTACGAGGCGGCGCGCGAGGCCGCCAACCGCATCAAGGTCAGCTACAGCGCGACCACGCCAAGCGCGACCTTCGACTCGCCGGGAACGACCGCTGCGGCTGCGAAGGGGCAGAATGCCCAGTTCAAGGAAGACCCGAAAGTCGGCGATTTCGCCAAGGCATTCGACGAGGCCGAGGTCAAGCTGACCGCGTCCTCGTCCTATGAGACGCCGACGCAGCATCACAACCCGATGGAGCTGTTCTCGACGAGCTGCGCCTGGATGGGCGACGAGCTCGTCATCTACGAGCCGAGCCAGTTCGTCTACGGCCTGAAGTATGGCGTGGCCGAGCAGCTCGGTATCGACGCCGACAAGGTGCGCGTGGTCAACCCCTATGTCGGCGGCGGCTTCGGCGCGCGCGGATCGATGACGCCGCGCACGGCGATCATCGCCGGCATCGCCAAGCGGCTGAACCGGCCGGTCAAGCTGGTCCCGACCCGCGACCAGGGCTTTACCATCACCACCTACCGCGCCGAGACCCGTCATGAGATCAAGCTTGGCGCGCGCCCCGACGGCAAGCTGGTCGCGCTCAGGCATGAGGGCGCCGAGGTGTCTTCGCGCCCCGACGCCTATTGCGTCGGCGGCACCAAGACGACGACGCGCCTCTATGCCTGCCCGAATGTCGACAGCCTCGTCTCGATCGTGCGAGCCGACCGCAACACGCCCGGCTTCATGCGCTCGCCGCCGGAGGTGCCGTATCTGTTCGCGCTGGAAAGCGCGATGGACGAGCTCGCGATCAAGCTGAACATGGATCCGGTCGAGCTTCGCCGTATCAACGACGCCACCAACGAGCCCATCGGCGGCAAGCCCTACACCTCGCGCTCGCTGATGGCCTGCTTCGACGAGGCTGCCAAGGCGTTCGGCTGGGCGCAGCGCTCGCCTCAGCCGAAATCGATGTCGGACGGGGACTGGCTGATCGGTTATGGCTGTGCCGCAACCTGCTATCCGGCGCAGATGGGACCGGCCGCAGCTCGCGTACGGCTGCAGCGCGACGGCCGCACCCGGGTCGAGATCGCCGGCCACGAGATCGGCACGGGCGCCTACACCGTCATTGCCCAGACTGCGGCCGAAAGGCTCGGCGTGCCGCTGGAGAAGGTCGCGGTCTTCATCGGCGACAGCGATCTGCCGCCGGCGCCCGTTGCCGGAGGCTCGAACTCCACGGCCAGCACCTGCTCGGTGGTGACGATGGTGTGCGACCAGATCCGGCAGCGCCTGTTCAAGGCGGTGATGCCGGGCCAAAGGCTGACGGACAAGGCCAGGGAGACCGTGGGCATCGGCCAGACGCCGGCCACGCAGGCCGCGAAGGGCGACCGGCCGCTGGATCTGGAGAAGGCATTCGACGCCCTCGGAGTTGGCGTGGTCGAGGAATATGGCGAGTGGAAGCCGGAAGGCGCGCCGCCGGATTCCTTCCGTGCCATGCATAGCGGGCAGGTGCGGCTCGTGGGTGGTCACCAGATGAAGGACCAGATCGCCTATGCATTCGGCGCGGAGTTCGTCGAGGTCCGCGTCAATCGCTTCACGCATGAGATCCGCTGCCCCCGCCTGGTCGGCGCCTTCGCCGCGGGCCGTATCATGAACCCGCGCACCGCGCGCAGCCAGCTGATGGGCGGACTGATCTGGGGCATGTCCTCGGCCTTGCTGGAGGCCACCGAGATCGACGAGCGCAATGCGCGCTACGTCAACGACAATCTCGCCGATTACCTCGTGCCGGTGAATGCGGACGTCGCCGACGTCGAGGTCATTCTGTTGTCCGAGCAGGATGACCGCATCAATCCCGTCGGCGTGAAAGGCGTCGGCGAGCTCGCCAATGTCGGCACCAATGCGGCGATCTGCAATGCGCTTTACCACGCCACGGGTCAGCGCATCCGCAAGCTCCCGGTCCGGCTGGAAAATATCGAGGTGTGAGGGGTGGAAACCCCACCCGCGTTGCGCTAGACACCTTCCGCCTCAAACGGAAGGTGCCTTATGCAGCGTTTCCAGCGCGCGCTCCTCACCCTGATGTCGGCGCTCGCGATCACCGTGATCGCCGGCGTGTCGCATTTCGTCTCCACCACGGCCTCGGCCCAGACCGCAGGAAAGACCATGACCACAGCTTCAGGCTTGCAGATCATCGATTCCACCGTCGGCACCGGTGCCTCGCCGCAGACCGGCCAGATCTGCGTGATGCACTATACCGGCTGGCTCTATGAGAACGGCCAAAAGGGCAAGAAATTCGACAGCTCCGTCGATCGCAAGGAGCCGTTCGAATTCCCGATCGGCAAGGGCCGCGTCATCGCCGGCTGGGACGAAGGCGTTGCCTCCATGAAGGTGGGCGGCAAGCGTACGCTGATCATCCCGCCGCAGCTCGGCTACGGCGCGCGCGGCGCCGGCGGCGTGATTCCGCCGAACGCGACATTGATGTTCGACGTCGAATTGCTCGCGGTGAAGTGACGGCGCAGCCGTCACTCCGGGGCGGCTCTAAGAGCCGAACCCGGAATCTCGAGATCCCGGGTTCGATGCTGCGCATCGCCCCGGGATGGATGACTGAGCAAGACAAACAAATGAGCAAGACAAAACAAAAAGACCGGCCTTTCGGCCGGTCTTCTCGCATTCAGATTGCCGTGCGTCACTCCGCCGCGCGCTTTGCGGCTGCCGCGGCGCGATCAACCGCATCCTTGGCCGCGTCCTTGGCATCGCCCATGGTCTGCTGGCCCTTGCCCTTGACTTCCTGGACCACGCCTTCGCCCTTCAGTCGGTCGGAACCGGTGGCTTCGCCGATGCCCTGCTTGGCCTTGCCGATCGCCTCGTTGGCGTTACCCTTGATCTTGTCGGTCGTACTGCCCATGAAACTCTCCTTTTCATTTTGCTCATAAGGCAACGTCCCGAAGCTATGAGGGTTCCAATTTTGGTATGGCTCGCAGGCGAAGCTTCGGGTTAGTTTGCCGCCCACGGAACCAACAGAAAGCAAAGTCCCATGACCGGCCATGACCACTCGCACTCCCACCATGATCACGATCATCATGATGATCGCTGGAAACATGACGGCGTGCGCGTCATTCCCGGCAACCAGCTCGATACCAACGTGCCGTCCACGGCCGGCATGGATCGTGCGGCCGCAATCAATTTCGCACGCGTCGGTGCGCAGAAATTGTGGGCGGGCACGGTCAGCATCAAGCCCGACGCCAAGACCGGCGCACATCACCACGGCCATCTCGAAAGCGTCATCTACGTCGTGAAAGGCAAGGCGCGGATGCGCTGGGGCGAGAGCCTGCAATTCACGGCGGAGGCCGGCCCCGGTGATTTCATCTTCGTTCCGCCTTACGTGCCCCATCAGGAGATCAATGCCAGCCCGGATGAGGTGCTGGAATGCGTGCTGGTGCGCAGCGACGGCGAGGCCGTGGCGATCAACCTCGACATCGAGCCGGTCGAGAAGCCCGAGACCGTGCTGTGGATCGATCCGGTGCATCGGGATCCGAACGAGAAGAAATAGCCTGAGGGTCAGCCTGCCGGCGTATGCGGCAGAACGGCGGGGAGGCCGTCGAAAAATATCCGGAAGCGCTGTCGGATGGCTGTCGGCCCATCCGTCCTTGGGCAGAACCCGCCCAAGGAGCTTCCGATGCCCAGGATGATCTTCCTCAATCTGCCCGTGACCGACCTCAAGCGTGCGACCGCCTTTTACGAGGCGATCGGGGCGACCCGGAACCCGCAATTCAGCGACGACACGGCGAGCTGCATGGTCTTTTCCGAGACCATCTACGCGATGCTGACGACCCACGATAAATTCCGTCAGTTCACGCCCAAGCCGATCGCCGACGCAAGGATCTCGAACCAGGCTCTGTTCTGCCTGTCCGCCGATACCCGCAACGAGGTCGACGATATCGTCGGCAGGGCCGAGGCCGCGGGCGGGGTGGCCGATCCCAGCCCCAAGGACGAATACAGCTTCATGTACGGCCGCAGCTTCGAGGATCCGGACGGTCATATGTGGGGTGTGAACTGGCTGGATATGGCTTCTGTCCCTCCGCAGCCCGCGATGGCGAACGCCTGATCGCCGTCTTTCCGAGCGCCAAATCCTAGAGGAGCATTCACGATGTCCAAGGTCGTACCCTGCATGTGGTTCAACGGCGATGCCGAGGAAGCCGCGAAATTCTACACCTCGCTCGTGCCGAACTCGGCCATCACGCACGTTCAGCGCAACGTCTCGGATGGTCCCTCCGGCAAGGAAGGCTCCGTGCTCGTCGTCGAGTTCACGGTGACCGGGCAGCCCCTGGTCGCGCTCAACGGCGGCATGACGATGGAGTACACCCACGCCATCTCGCTGATGATCCATTGCGACGACCAGGCCCAGGTCGACAGTGTCTGGAATGCCTTCCTCGCTCATGGCGGCAAGGAGGAGCAGTGCGGCTGGCTTAGGGATCGCTGGGGCGTGGCCTGGCAGGTGGTGCCGCAGGTGATGTTCGAATTGTTGTCGAGCCCCGACAAGGCCGCCGCCGCGCGCGCGATGCAGGCGATGATGAAGATGGTGAAGCTGGATGTCGACGCCTTGCGCCGCGCGTTCGAGGGCAAGTCGGCGGCGTAGGCAAACGCGATCCGTGTCGTAGAGTGGGCAAAGGCGCTTTTGCGCCGTGCCCACCATCTGTCTCCGGTTGAGAGAGAGCTGGTGGGCACGTTTTGCTTTCCTCACCCTACGGGACTGTGCCTGCAGCTAGTAATTGATCCTCAGCCCAACGCCGCCGTGGATCGTGTTGCCGACCGGCTGCGGGCCGAGCGTGCCGTTGGCGAAGAGATCCACGATCCAGCCTTTCTGCACGCGGAAGCCGAGGCGGCCGCCGTATTCGAACCAGCCCTGGTTGCCTATGGTCGGCACCACCGTGCCCTGGCCGGTCACGGTCGCCACGATGCCGCTGTAGACTCGCGAACGACTGCACCCAGCCGCCGTTGATGTTGGCCTCGACGTTGCTACCGAACAGATGCGTCCACTGGCCGCCGATCTTGACCAGGCTGGTGCGGTCGGTGCCATCAGCGATGGTGGCGTCGAACGGATTGAAGGCCACCGCATTGTCGCTGTAGCCGGACACGCGCTGCCAGAGCTGCCAGACCTCGATCGAGGCTGCGACTTCGTCGCGCGGCGACACGCGGCTGATCCACCCGGCGCGGCCGTAGACCGCGTAGTTCGAGGCGTTGGTCGAGCTCGTCACGCTCACCGGGCCGAGGCTGGTGTCGTAGCTGCGGGTGTAGCGCGCTTTCTCCCATGGCGTCAGGATCGTTCCGACGTCGAAGAACGGACGCGAGGAGCCCCAGTCGGTGAAGTCGTAGCGTAGCGCGAAGGCGCCGATCGGTGCGCTGGTGATCTTGTAGCCGCCCTCATTGTAGTGCGTGTAGGCGATGCCGGCGAGCAGCGACAGGTTGTTGGTGAGCTCCTTGCGGCCGTGGATGCCGGCCGAGAACGAGCCGGCCGAGCCGAATGCGCTGATGCAATCGCCGCAATTGACCTGCTCGTTGACGCCGAGCAGCACCGTGCCGAGCACCCGGTTGGTGATCATCTGGTTGAAGCGCTGATTGGCGAGACCGCCGATCGAATTGCCGCTGGAATCGGCGCCGGTCGGTCCCGACGGCGGAGGATACGGGCTCGGCGATGGCGACGGAGCCGGGCTCGGTGAAGGCGACGGGGAGGGGGTCGGCGTTGGTGACGGATAAGGCGAGGGAGAATAGGTCGGGGACGGAGTGGGATTGGGCTCGCACTCGGACCCGCACTCCGAGGCCTGTGCAGCCGCCGGTTGGGCATCGAACGTGACGAGCGCAAACGCTGCTGCTGCGGTCAGCGCAGCGGCAAGGATGAGGCGCCGGATGGTGAATTTCGCCATGGTCAGCGCCCGCACAGCATGCCGTCGTCGTGGACGGCGGGCGTGATGGTCGGCGAGGCGCCGGCATATTGGTTCACCGCGCACAGCCCGGCACTCGCAGCGCAGTTGGCGGCGAAGGTCCAGGGCGGCGTGCTGGACTTGGTGATGCTGACCTTGCCGCCGGTCGATGTGATGATCGCGGTGTCGCCGGGCTGGGTGAGCTGCACGCACTGGAAATTCGTCGTGCAGACGCTGGCTGCGCCGTCCTGAAGCACGACGACGGAGCGTCCGCGCTGCGAGAGGATGTCGAGCGTGGTGCCGCGCACGCCGATGGTCGCAAGCGGCGTCGTGATCTTGTAGGCGGACTTATCGGAATGTCCGGTGACGAAACGGAATGCGCCGGTGGTCATGCGGATCGCGACGTCGCGATAGCTGCGCTCGTCGTTGAAGACGGTGCGGTCGAGCTTCAGCGTGGCGCTGGGGCCGAGCGACAGATTGGTGCTGTCGGCCATCACGAAGCGCGCCGCGCTATCGGCGCCGGTGCGCACGGTCTCATCGCGCAGCATGCTGTCGCCGACATTGATCGGCGTGGTGGTCGCAGCGACGCGCACCACCTCGTTCTGGATCACGACGGCTTCGCCGACGCGCGTCTGCGCCAGCGCGCAAGGACCTGCGCACAAGGCGGCCGACAACAGGGTGGAGAAAAAGCCAGAAACGCAAATTCATTTCGCAACCGATCGATATGTCCCTGATCGTACCGGATCGCGCTTGCTTGTGTTGTGGCGGAATTATCACAAGCGGCGCGGGACGTGCGTCATGCTTAGTGACAGTTGCGGCAGAATGCGTTCAATGAAAAACGAAGCTTCCATTTTTGTCCGCGGTGACGCAAATTTGCCACGCAAAACAGCCCCACAGCAGCCGCTTCAATCGCCCGCGGTTCCAAAGATGTCGCGGAGCGCAGTCATTGCTGTCGCGATTTTCCTGGTCGCGCATCTCGCGCTGCTGATTGGATTGACGACGCCGGAAAAATTCGTCTTCGACGAGGTGCATTACGTGCCGGCGGCGCGGCAGATGCTGGCACCGGCGATGTCGCAGCCGATGCTCAATCCGATGCATCCGCCGCTGGCCAAGGAGCTGATCGCGGCCTCGATCGCGGTTTTCGGCGACAACGCGCTTGGCTGGCGCTATCCCGCGACATTGTTCGGCGCATTGGCGATCGTCGCGATCTATCTGTGCGGCCTCGCGCTGTTCGCGGCGCAAGGCCCTGCGATCGCCGCGGCGCTGATCGCGGGGCTGAACCAGATGCTGTACGTGCAGGCGCGCATCGCGATGCTCGACATCTTTGCGCTCGGCTTCGGTTTGCTCGCGACGGCCGCCTTCATGCATGGATTTCGACGAGAGCGGCCGCAGGCGCTGTTCGCGCTCGCGGGCAGCCTGTTCGGCCTCGCTGCTGCCTGCAAATGGAGCGGCCTGTTTCCGCTCGGCGTCTGCATCGTCATCGTAGCCGTGATCCGCCTGATGCAGGGCTGGCGCACGCTGTTCGCCGACGCCAAGCCGGACGACTGGTATCAGCAGGACCTTTGGCCCGGCCTCCGGCTGGATCATGCCGCGTTGTGTTTCGCGATCTTGCCGGGTGTGGCCTACCTTGCCGCTTTCGTTCCGCTCTACGGGATGTCGGTGCCGGAGCTGATCGAGGCGCAGCGGCGGATCTTCGCCGACAACACCACGACCGCGATTGCCGGGCATACCTACATGAGTTCATGGCCGTCGTGGCCGCTGCTCGCGCGGCCGGTCTGGTTCCTGTTCGACAAGATCGTGGACGACAACGTCTCCGCGATCGTCTTCCTCGGCAATCCGCTGGTTCTGTGGCCGGCTTTGCTCGCGCTCGTCGTCGTGCTGCGCGATTTCGTCGTCGAGCGCCGCTGGGATGCGTTCCTGATCGCGGCGTTCTATGTCGGTCCCTGGCTTGCCTGGGCGTTGCTGCCGCGCACGCTGGGCTTCATCTACTACTATCTGCCGACCGCGACGGCGGCCTCGCTCGCCCTGGTCTATGTGCTGCGCCGGGACAGCCTGCCGCGCTGGCTGCTGTGGGCCTATGTCGGCATTGCGGCGATCGGTTTTGCGGTCATGCTGCCGATCTCGGCGGCCTTTATCGGCACCTCGATGCGGAGCTTCAACCGGCTGATGCTGTTCCAGAGCTGGATATGACATCGCCGCCCGCCGGGTTGCGGCAGGCGGCGTGTTTCGCGCGATGACGGCGATTACTTCGACGCGGTCTTGGTGTCCATGTTCACGACCTGGACGCGGCGGTTGACCGGATCGGCGCCGTTGGCGGTATCCTTCAGCTTAGTCTCGCCGTAGCCGACCGTAACGAGATCGTTGCCGTTGAGCCCGTAGTTCTGCACCAAGTACTTCTTGATGGTGTCGGCGCGCCGTTCGGAGAGGCCTTGATTGTACTGTTCGCCGCCGGTCGCGTCGGTGTGGCCGGCGACCACGAAAGTCGAGCCCTTCAGCGCCGGATCGGACAGCGCCTTGCCGAGCGCCTGCACCGAGGGCATCGAGGTCTTGGCGATATCGGCCGAGTTGTAGTCGAACTGGATTTCCAGGTCGATCTTCGGCTTGGTCGCCGCGAGCTCGGCGATCTGCTCGCGCTCGCCCGTCGAGAGCGACCGGGTCGAGCGGTTGCGCACCGTGTTCAGGAAGGTCGCTTCCTTGGCTTGCACGGTCGTGTCGGTCTGCGGGCCGACGGACAGGC
This sequence comes from Bradyrhizobium dasycarpum, assembly GCF_042019905.1. Lineage (NCBI taxonomy): Bacteria > Pseudomonadati > Pseudomonadota > Alphaproteobacteria > Hyphomicrobiales > Nitrobacteraceae > Bradyrhizobium > Bradyrhizobium dasycarpum. Next base: position 3,230,523 of record NZ_CP169574.1, on the reverse strand, counting down.
CGCGGGTTACCGGCTTGGGCTTCAGTGCATCCAGGATTTTGTCGGTGGAGACATTGTTGTCGCCGGCCAGTGCCAGGCCCGCCGTCATCGACAGGGCCGCGGAAAGAGCAATCGCCTTCAGTCCAAAGAATTTATCAAAACGGGTCATTGTCGTATCCTCGCTGTTACGCCTGATAGCGATTTGATGCTGCGAGCATAGGGCAGGTTCAAAGGCCCTGATGTGATCTTGGTCACGGTGGCCGACAGCGCTTCCAGGCTTGGTCTCGCGCATTTTCCGGCTTTCGGGCGGTGAACCGGCACATTTCGCGGCCTCTGCGGGAGCGGAGCCGATCGTCCCAATAGCAGTGGTCGCATCGTCCGCGGGACAGGTTCACGCCGCGGCAGGCCCGGTGTGATTGAAATCACGTTGGGGCGCCGGCTCCTTGTCGGGGAGACGGACTACCGCAGTGGCCCGCCAGACCGGACAATGTGCCTGAGCCGGAGGTCGCTACCGGCAGCCTCGGGGGGAGCGCCCAAAAGTCGCACGCTGACAGCGGGCTTGCGCTGCGGCGCAGCAACGAAAATGTCTTCTCCCTGCAAACTTGTCGCTAAAGAATGGCTATCGTGTTGACCGGCATGGCGCCGGTTCGCTCTACGGAGGAGACGTTAGATGAAGATCTTGCTTTCGGTCGTTCTGCTCGCCGCGTTTTCGGCATCGCCGGCTTTCGCAGCCAAAATGCAGCCCTGCACGGGCGAAGCGATGGGCAAGTCGATCACCGCGATGGGAACGGTGGATTCGCCGGCCAAGCAGGCGATGGCGAAGGAAATGGCTTCGGCCAACTCCGAGATGAGCAAAGCCAATATGCGCGGCGCCTGCAAGCACTACATGAAGATGCAGAAGATGAGCGCGAAATAGCCGAGCGTTCGCTGACCGGCCGCGCTGTCAGTAGATGGCAGCGCGGTTTTCTTTGCCTCGATTGTTTGCCTCCGCGCAGATCTCGCTACATTGCATTCTGCAATGTCACGCACGCCCAAACCCCATCCCCTCACCACGAGACAGGCCCGGCAGATCTGGCTGCATGCCCAGCGGCTGGATGAGCGCACCCCGTTCGGCGAGGGAGCACAGGCTGTCGCGGATGCGGTCGCTCATCTCGGCTATGTGCAGATCGACACCATCAACGTCATCGAGCGCTGCCATCATCACATTCTGTTCAGCCGGATCCCGTCCTATCGCCGCGCCGATCTGCGCCATGCCCAGAGCGCCGACAGAAGCGTGTTCGAATATTGGACCCACGCGCTCTCCTACGTGCCGACCGGCGACTTCCGCTTCTTCCTGCCGGCGATGCGCGAGCATCGGCGCGAGGGGCACAAATGGTTCGCCTCGGTGAAGCCCGCCGACATGCGCAAGGTGATGCGGCTGCTGCGGGCCGGTCCGCTGACCATCCGCGACATCGAGGATGACGTGCTCGTCGAGAAGGAGCATCTGTGGCAGAGCCGCAAGCCCTCCAAGCGGGCGTTGCAGCTGGCCTTCTATACCGGCGCTGTCACCATCAGCGAGCGGCAGGGCATGCTCAAGACCTACGAGCTGATGACGCGCCATTTCGGCTGGGACAGGCTGCCAAGGCCGGCCTCGGCAAGGGAGATCACGACCTATCTGCTCGACCGGGCGTTGCGGTCGCAAGGTGTGGTGAGCCTCGATTCGATCTGCCACCTCGACGCGCCGCGCAAGAAGGCGGTGGCCGGCCTGATCGCTTCCCGCGTGCGCCGCGGCGAGCTCGTGCCGGTCGCGCTCGACGGCGCCGGCAAGCAGGAGCATTGGGCGGCGCCGGCCGTGCTCGAGCCGAGCAGTGAGGCGGTCTCGCCCGATCTGGTCCACATCCTGTCGCCGTTCGATCCCCTGATCATCCAGCGCAAGCGCACCAATTTCATCTTCGGCTACAACCATCTGTTCGAGGCCTATGTGCCGAAGGCCAAGCGCAAGCTCGGCTATTTCGCGCTGCCCGTGCTGGTCGGCGACGAGATCGTCGCAGCGCTCGATCTCAAGACCGACCGGCAGGCCAAGAAGCTCTTGATGCAGAAATGGACCTGGGTCGGACAGGGCAAGAAGACCGCGGGCCGCACGGCGCTGAAGCAGCGGATCGAGGAGGAGCTCGATCGCTTCGAGCGTTTTCAGCTCTCAGAGTGAATTGCAGGACACCGCTCTCGTAGGGTGGGTTAGCCGATTCAAGCAGCCAGTCGCTCAACACTGAAATCTGCAAGGCGTAACCCACCGCGGTTCATCCACTCGGAAGAGAAGTGGTGGGTTACGTTTTCGCCGTCGCTCTTCGAGCTTCGCGGACGCTAACCCACCCTACGCAGCGTCGTCAGCCTATCGATCGAGACCCCAACCGCAATCCCCACCGCATACGCCGCCAGATTCCAGAGCGAGAAGATGCGGCCGAGCAACAAGGCGCCGGCGGTCGTCAGCCGGAATGCGTCGAGCCACGGCGCATGCACCAGGCGGGAGAATTCCACGACGAGCGCGATGATCGCCGCGAGCGCTGCAATCTGCGTCCGCGTGAGTCGCGGCAGCAAAACGCCGGCCAGCAGAAACACCATCGTGGCCCACAATAGCGAGCCGCCATACTTGACCACGAAAGCGGGGAGGCCGAGCGGAAAGCCGTACCAGCGCAACGACAGCCCGCAGGCGATGATGACGAGCGCGAGAGCGGCGCGGATCATCGCCTTCTGCATCGGCGCAATGGCTTGATCCGGCTGCGTGCCGTGCATTGCTCGCTCCATTGACTCTTCGCCCGCGATGCTGAAAACCGCCACTCGCCCACAAAAGCAACAACCAAGGGGGAAGCCATGAGCCAGACCACCACCTATGCCGGTTCCACCGGCGGCGCCAAGAACGTCAAGAGCGACATCGAAACGTCGACGATCCGCGCCATTTCCTGGCGCCTGATTCCCTTCCTGGTGCTGGCCTACTTCTTCTCCTATCTCGACCGCGTCAACCTCGGCTTCGCCGCTTTGACCATGAATGCGGACCTGAAATTCACCCCGCTGATCTTCTCCTGGGGCGCCGGCATCTTCTTCATCGGCTATTTCATCTTCGAGGTTCCGAGCAACCTCGCGCTGGAGAAATTCGGAGCCAGCCGCTGGATCGCCCGCATCATGGTGACCTGGGGGATCATCTCGGCGCTGATGGCGATGGTCAGCGGCGTCACCAGCTTCTACGTCCTGCGCTTCCTGCTCGGCGTCGCCGAGGCCGGCTTCTTCCCCGGCATCATTCTCTATCTCACCTATTGGTATCCGGCCGAATACCGCGCCCGCTTCCTGGCGGCTTTCGCCATCGCGGTGCCGGTCTCGACCGTGATCGGCGCGCCGATCTCGGGCCTCTTGCTCGGGCTCGACGGCCTGATGGGCCTGAAGGGCTGGCAGTGGCTGTTCATCATTGAGGGCATCCCTTCCGTGCTGCTCGGCATCGTCACCTGGTTCTATCTCACCGACAGGCCGGAGAAGGCGGATTGGCTGTCGGCCGAGCAGAAGGCCTGGCTCAAGGCGAAGCTCGATTCGGAGATCGCGGCCAAGCAGGCGGTGAAGCATTTATCGCTAGGCGAAGCGCTGTCCTCGCCCAAGGTGATCGCGCTCAGCCTGATCTATTTCGGCTTCGTCGGCGCGCTCTACGGCATGCAGTTCTGGCTGCCGCAGATCGTCAAGGCGTTTGGGCTGACCAACGCGCAGACCGGTTTTGTCACCGCGATCCCGTACCTGTTCGGCACCATCGCCATGATCCTGTGGGCGCGGCACTCCGATGCGAGGCGCGAGCGCGTCATGCATGTCGGCGCGCCGCTGCTGCTGACGGCGGTCGCGCTCGGTGTGTCCTCCTATCTCACCGATCCCACGGCCACGATGGTGGTGCTGACGATCGCGGCCATCGGCGTGTTGTGCTGCTTCGGCGTGTTCTGGACGCTGCCGACCGCCTGGCTCTCCGGCACCGCAGCCGCCGGCGCCATCGCCCTGATCAACTCGATCGGCAACCTCGCCGGCTTCGGCGGGCCGTATCTGATCGGCTGGGTCAAGGAAGCGACGGGCCAGACCTCGAACGGCCTGCTCGTGCTCGCCGTGCTGCCGCTGCTCGCCGGCATCCTGGTGTTCGTCGGCGGACACGACAGCAAGCATGAGTTCGCCGGGCAGGGGCGGGAAGACCATTAGCCCGTAGGTAGACAAGGCGCGCTCTTGCCCGCCGTACCCACCATTTTTCCCTACGCCGGCCAGGTTGGTGGCCTGCCATACAATAGCACCCCTGGAGGGCCGCCATTCCTATCCTCACCGCCCCTTAACGATCACGCATTTCTGATGACTGACGATTATTGACTTTCATCAGTAATTAGTCGACATTCCTCCCCATCGAGATGCAGGAGTGTCCTTCGATGTTCGTCCGGTTGGTTTTATCGAGCTATTCCAGGCTGTTGGCAGGCGCCGCGCTGGCCCTGATGGCCGCGACCCTGGCCGGGTGCAATGACACCGTCGCCGAGAAGGCCGAGCCGCCGCGGCCGGTTCTGGTCGCAACCGCGCATTATGATGCCGAGACCCCGGAGCGTAGTTTCGTCGGCACCGTCAGGCCGCGGATCGAGAGCGATCTCGGCTTCCGCGTTGCCGGCAAGGTTGCCAAGCGGCTTGTGGAAGTCGGTCAGACCGTCGAGATCGGCCAGCCGCTCGCCACCCTCGACGAGGTCGATTTGAAGCTGCAGGCCGAGCAGGCGCTGGCCGAGCAGACCGCCGCGACCGGCGTGCTGGCCCAGGCCGCCGCCGCCGAGCAGCGTGCCAAGGATCTGAAGGCCAAGGGCTGGACCACGGATGCGCAGATGGATTCCAGCCGCGCCGCTGCGGACGAAGCCCGCGCCCGCCTGAACCGCGCCGAGCGCGCGCTCGAATTGAGCAAGAACTCCCTTTCCTACGCGACGCTCGTTGCCGACGCCCGTGGCGTCGTCACCGCAACGCTGATCGAGCCCGGCCAGGTGGTCGCCGCGGGCCAGGCTTCGATCCGTGTCGCCCGCTTTGCCGAAAAGGAAGCGGTCGTCGCGATCCCTGAGACGCTGGTTGGACGCGCCAAGTCGGGCGTCGCCAGCGTCACTCTTTGGTCCGAGCCGGGCAAGAAATATGCGGCCAAGCTGCGCGAGATCGCGCCGACGGCCGATCCGGCCACGCGCACCTATCTTGCGAAATTCTCGCTGCCCGAGGCCGACGACAAGGTCTCGCTCGGCATGACGGCGACGCTGACGCTGTCGGACGCCGCGACCGAGCGCGTCGCGCGGCTGCCGCTGTCGGCGCTGTTCAACGAAGGCGGCAAGCCGTCCTTTTACGTCGTCGACGACAACGGCGCGCTCACCCTGAAGCCGGTGACGGTGAAGTCCTACGAGAGCAACGACGTGGTCATCACCGGCGGCGTGGAAGAGGGCGCCAAGATCGTCGCCCTCGGCGTGCAGAAGCTCGATCCGGGCCAGCGGGTGCGGGTCGTGTCGTCACTGAGTTTTTAGTTCCCCCTGTCATTCCGGGATGGTCCGAAGGACCAGACCCGAATCTCGAGATTCCGGGTTCGGCCCTGCGGTCCGCCCCGGAATGACAAGGAAATTGAGTTACGTCGTGTGAGGCGAGTTTCGGCCCCGGCGCAAATGCTTGGGCTGAAGCGGCGAAGCGATCCAGAACCTGCCCAGCCCCTGGATTGCTTCGCTGCCTCGCGACGACGGTTTGAACGGAGTGGCTGTCGTGTCTTTGGCAATTGGATCGTCTTTTCGGAGAGAGCGATGAAGCGCTTCAACCTTTCGGCCTGGGCCGTCAGCCATCCGACGCTGGTTCTCTTCATGATGATCATTCTCGGCGTCGCCGGCTTCTTCTCCTATGAGAAGCTCGGCCGCGCCGAGGATCCGTTCTTCACGGTGAAGGTGGTCAACGTCTCCGTGATCTGGCCGGGCGCGACCGCGCAGGAGATGCAGACGCAGGTCGCCGATCCCATCGAGAAGAAGATCCAGGAGCTGCCCTATTTCGAGAAGGTGCAGACCTATTCCAAGCCCGCCTTCACCGCGCTCCAGGTCACCTTCCGCGACAACACGCCGCCGAAGGAGGTGCCCTATCTCTTTTATCTCCTGCGCAAGAAGCTGGTCGACGTGCAGGGCCAGCTGCCGTCGGGCATTCTGGGACCCGTCGTCAACGACGAATTCTCCGACGTCGATTCCATCCTCTACATGATGACCGGCGACGGCGCGGATTACGCCCAGCTCAAGAAGGTTTCGGAAGGCTTCCGTCAGCGCCTGCTCAAGGTACCTGGCGTCACCAAGGTCGATGTCTACGGCAACCAGGACGAGCGCATCTTCGTCGAGTTCAGCCACGCCAAGCTCGCCACCCTCGGCATCACGCCGCAGGCGCTGTTCGATTCGCTCGCCAAGCAGAACAACGTCACCCCTGCCGGTACGGTCGAGACCTCCTCGCAGCGCGTGCCGCTGCGCGTCACCGGCGCGCTCGACGGTGCCAAGGCCGTGGCCGAAACGCCGGTCGAGAGCAACGGCCGCGTCTTCCGCTTGGGGGACATCGCCACCGTCACCCACGGCTATGTCGATCCGCCGAGCTTCGTCGTCCGCCAGGAAGGCAAGGCGGCGATCGGCATCGGCGTCGTCACCGCCAAGGGTGCCAACATCCTCGAGCTCGGCAAAGAGGTCGAGAAGGCGACCGCCGACTTTATGAAAGCGGTGCCGCAGGGCATCGACGTCAAGCTGATCGCCGACCAGCCCAAGGTGGTCGAGCATGCCGTCGGCGAGTTCGTGCATTCCTTCATGGAAGCGCTCGTCATCGTGCTGTTCGTCTCGTTCCTGGCGCTGGGCTGGCGCACCGGCATCGTGGTCGCGCTGTCGGTGCCTCTGGTGCTCGGTATCGTCTTCATCGTCATGAGCACGATGTCGCTCGACCTGCACCGCATCACGCTGGGCGCCCTCATCATCGCGCTCGGACTGCTGGTCGACGACGCCATCATCGCGGTCGAGATGATGGTGGTGAAGATGGAGCAGGGCTGGGATCGCATGCGTGCGGCGTCGTTTGCCTGGGAATCGACTGCGTTTCCGATGCTCACGGGAACGCTGGTCACGGCCGCTGGCTTCCTCCCCATCGGCTTTGCCAATTCCGCGGTCGGCGAATATGCCGGCAGCATCTTCTGGATCGTGGCGATCGCGCTGGTCGCCTCCTGGTTCGTGGCGGTGATCTTCACGCCCTATATCGGCGTCAAGCTGCTGCCTGACATGAAGGCGCACCACAACCACGATCCGCACGCGGTCTACGAGACCCGCATGTACCGCGGCCTGCGCGCCATCGTGAAATGGTGCGTCAACCACCGCATCACCGTGGTGGCCGCGACCGTCGGCGTCTTCATCGCCTCGATCGTCGGATTCGGCCAGGTCCAGCAGCAGTTCTTCCCGCTGTCGGAGCGGCCTGAGCTGTTCTTCCAGCTGCGCCTGCCCGAGGGCACCGCCTTCAACGTCACCGAAAAAGCGGTGAAGAAGGCCGAAACGCTGCTCAAGGACGACAAGGACATCGAGACCTATACGTCCTATGTCGGCCAGGGCTCGCCGCGCTTCTGGCTCGGCCTCAATCCGCAGCTGCCGAACGAGGCTTTCGCCGAGATCGTCATCGTCGCCAAGGGCGTCGAGGCGCGCGAGCGCATCAAGGCCAAGATCGAGAACGCGGCTGCCGAGGGCTTCCTGTCCGAGGCGCGCGTGCGCGTCGACCGCTTCAATTTCGGTCCCCCGGTCGGCTTCCCGGTCCAGTTCCGCGTGATCGGCCCCGACGCCAACAAGGTGCGTGAGATCGCCTACCAGGTCCGCGACGTCATGCGTCAGAACAAGAGCGTCAAGGACGTCCAGCTCGACTGGAACGAGCAGTCGCCTTACCTCAAGCTCGTCGTCGATCAGGACCGCGCCCGTGCCATGGGCCTGACACCGCAGGACGTCTCGCAGGCGCTCGCGATGCTGATCTCGGGCTCGCAGGTCACGACCGTGCGCGACGGCATCGAGAAGGTCGGCGTGGTCGCCCGTGCGGTCCCGTCCGAGCGCCTCGACCTTGGCGGCGTCGGCGATCTCACCATCACCTCGCGCAATGGCGTTGCCGTGCCGCTGCAGCAGATCGCCAAGATCGAGTACGCCCATGAGGAACCGATCATGTGGCGGCGCAACCGCGATATGGCGATCACCGTGCGCTCCGACGTCGTCGACGGCGTGCAGGCCCCTGATGTCACGAGCCAGATCACGCCGAAGCTGAAGCCGATCATGGATCACCTCGAGCCGGCCTACCGGATCGAGCCGGGCGGCGCCTTCGAGGAATCCGCCAAGGGCAATGCCTCGATCTTCATCCTCTTCCCGGTGATGGTCATGGTGATGCTGACGCTGCTGATGATCCAGCTGCAGAGCTTCTCGCGCCTGATCCTGGTGTTCCTGACCGCGCCGCTCGGCATCGTCGGCGCCTCGCTCGGCCTCAACGTCGCCAATGCCCCGTTCGGCTTCGTGGCGCTGCTCGGCCTGATCGCGCTCGCCGGCATGATCATGCGCAACACGGTCATCCTGGTCGACCAGATCGAGACCGACGTCTCCCACGGCCTGCCCCGGCGCGAGGCGATCGTGGAGGCCACCGTCCGCCGCGCCCGGCCCGTGGTGTTGACGGCGCTTGCCGCCATCCTCGCCATGATCCCGCTGTCGCGCTCGGCGTTCTGGGGTCCGATGGCGATCACCATCATGGGCGGCCTGTTCGTCGCGACCTTCCTCACGCTCCTGTATCTGCCGGGCCTCTACGCCCTGTGGTTCAGGAAGAGCCTGGACGAGGCAGGTATCCCCGAACAGCCTACCGCGCCGCAGCATGGGAGCGATGAGCATTCAGCTATTCCGCTTGCTGAAGCGGCTGAATAAGTGAGATGAAGTACTGATCGGTGAGTCCTGACTGATGGCCCTTATTTCGGAACATATCGAAGGCGACACCCGGGATCGTATCCTCGAGGTGGCCGAACGGCTGTTCCGTCAGATCGGCTACCAGAAGACCACGGTCGGCGACATCGCCAAGGAGCTCCGGATGAGCCCCGCCAACGTGTATCGCTTCTTCGAATCGAAGAAGGCGATCCATCAGGCGGTGGCCCGCTCCCTCATGGGCGAGGTCGAGCTCGAGGCGCAGCGGATCGTGGCAAGGCCCGGTCCGGTGCCGGAGCGCTTCCGCGAGCTCCTCACCACCATCCATCGCATGAACACCGAGCGCTATGTCGGCGACAACAAGCTGCACGAGATGGTCGAGATCGCGATGCAGGAGGATTGGGAGGTCTGCGTCAACCATATGGAGTGCATCGCCGGCGTCGTCGGCCAGATGATCGCGCAAGGCGTGGCCTCCGGCGAGTTCGAGACGAAGGATCTCCAGCTGGCCTCGCTGTGTGCCTGCACCGCGATGATGCGGTTCTTCCACCCCCAGATGATCGCCCAGTGCGCCACCAAGCCGGGCCCGAATATCGACCAGATGATCGATTTCGTCATCGCCAGTCTGTCGCCGCGCCACTGACGTTTGGGCCGGTTTCCCTCTATAAGCTCACCTGCCGTCATTCCGGGGCGCGCGTAGCGCGAACCCGGAATCTCGAGATTCCGGGTTCGATGCTCTGCATCGCCCCGGAATGACGGAGAGTGGAGAGCCAGCGTGACCGACAAAGACATTTACTTCTACGAGCCCTCCAAGGGCCACGGCCTCAAGCACGATCCCTTCAACGCCATCATCGCGCCGCGGCCGATCGGCTGGATCTCCTCCCGCGACAGCAAGGGCCACGTCAACCTCGCGCCCTACAGCTTCTTCAACGCCTTCTGCTACGTGCCGCCGATCATCGGCTTCTCCTCCACCAACTGGAAGGACACGGTGTCGAACATGGAGCAGACGCGTGAGTTCGTCTGGAATCTCACCACGATGGACCTCGCCAAGCACATGAACGCGACCGCCGCGCATGTCGCGCCCGAGGTCGACGAGTTCAAGCTCGCGGGGCTCACCGCCGTGCCCGGCAAGCTCGTCAACGTGCCGCGCGTCGGCGAAAGTCCGGTCGCCTTCGAATGCAAGGTGTCGGACATCATCCGCCTCAAGGGCGCCGACGGCAAGGAGGCCGACGCCTGGCTGACGTTGGGGGAGGTCGTCGCCGTGCACATCGACAAGGCCATGATCAAGGACGGCGTCTACCAGACCGCCGCCGCCCGCCCGATCGTCCGCGCCGGCCGCCGCGGCGATTATTTCGAGATCAAGCCGGAAAACATGTTCGAGATGGTGCGGCCGGACTAGGCCGGCCACCTCCGCTCCCTCCACGCCGTCATTCCGGGGCGACGCGTCAGCGTCGAGCCCGGAATCCGTTGAGCCACAGAGTGTGTGGATGAATGGATTCCGGGCTCGCGCCAAGAGCCGCGCCCCGGAATGACGTGGGGAGACATCTGGCCCCACCGCTCTCCCGGAACTGCCAGCACGACCCGGCCGTTATGGTCCGGGGCCGCCAGGCCGCGTCAATTTTGCAGGCGAAGTATTCGCCTCCGCCAGCCAGTTTCCGCTAAAATGCCCGACAACCGCGCCGATGCATGAGGTCAGCCATGAGCTTCCGCCGCGACACCCTGACCAAGCCGATCTTCTCCTGGGCGCGCGGCGTGCTGCCGTCGATGTCCGACACCGAGCGCGAAGCCCTCGAGGCGGGCGACGTCTGGTGGGACGCCGATCTCTTCACCGGCAACCCTGACTGGTCGAAACTGCTGAAAATTGCGCCAGCCAAATTGACCGAGGAGGAGCGGGCCTTTCTCAACGGGCCCGTCAACGAGCTCTGCTCCATGCTCGACGAGTGGAAGATTTTCTGGGAATGGCGGGACCTGCCGCAGGACGTCTGGCACTTCGTCAAGCGCGAAAAATTCTTCGGCATGATCATCCCGAAGGAGTTCGGCGGTCTCGGCTTCTCGCCTTATGCCCATTCGGAGGTGGTGCGAAAGATCTCGACCCGCTCGATCGCAGCTGCGGTCACGGTGATGGTGCCGAACTCGCTCGGCCCCGGCGAACTCCTGATGCGCTTCGGCACAAAAGAGCAGCAGGAGCGCTGGCTGCCGCGCCTCGCCGACGGCCGCGACATTCCCTGCTTCGGCCTCACCAGCCCGGAAGCCGGTTCCGATGCCGCCTCGATGGTCGACAGCGGCATCATCTGCAAGGGCGAGTTCGAGGGCCGCGAGGTACTCGGGCTCAGGCTGAACTGGCACAAGCGCTACATCACGCTCGGCCCGGTCGCGACACTGCTTGGCCTCGCCTTCAAGGCCTATGATCCCGATCATTTCGTCGGTGATCAGGAAGAGCTCGGCATCACCGTCGCGCTGATCCCGACCGATCTGCCCGGCGTCGAGATCGGCCAGCGCCATCTGCCGTCGATGCAGGTGTTCCAGAACGGCCCGAACCGCGGCCGCGACGTCTTCATTCCGCTCGACTATGTCATCGGCGGCCAGGCGCGGCTGGGGCAGGGCTGGAAGATGCTGATGACCGCGCTTGCCGCCGGCCGCGGCATCTCGCTGCCGTCGCTCTCGGCCGCGGGTGCCGCCTATGCCGCGCGCACCACCGGTGCCTATGCCCGCATCCGCGAGCAGTTCGGCATCTCCATCTCCAAATTCGAAGGCGTCGAAGAGCCGCTCGCCCGCATCGTCGCGACCGCTTACCAGCTGGACGCGGCGCGCCGGCTGACCTGCGCGGCGCTGAACGCCGGCGTCCATCCCGCCGTCATCTCCGGCATCATGAAGCTGCATGCGACCGAACGGATGCGCACCGCGATCGACGATGCCATGGACATCCACGGCGGCAAGGCCGTCATCGACGGTCCGCAAAACTATCTCGGCAATCTGCACCGTGCCGTTCCGGTCGGGATCACGGTCGAGGGCGCCAACATCCTGACGCGCAATCTCATCGTGTTCGGGCAGGGCGCGATCCGCGCCCATCCCTATCTGCTCGACGAGATGAATGCACTCGCCGACACCGATCGCGAGCGTGGCCTCACCGCGTTCGACAAGGCCTTCTGGAAGCATGTCGGCCATAGTCTTCAGACGCTGTTTCGTGCCTTCGGCCGGAGCTGGACCTTCGGCGCCTTCGCGCTTGCCCCGGATGCGGGCGACGCCACGCCATTCTATCGCCAGCTCTCGCGCTATTCGGCGGCGTTTGCGCTCTGCGCCGACATGGCGCTGCTGACGCTCGGCGGTGCGCTCAAGCGCAAGGAGATGCTGTCGGCGCGCTTCGGGGACATCCTGTCCGAGCTGTATCTGCTCTCGGCGGCGCTGAAGCGCTGGAACGACGAGGGCCGGCAGAAGGAGGATTTTGCCGCGCTGGAATGGTGCATGGCGACCGGCTTCAGGACCATCGAGAACCGGCTGGCCGAAATCCTCGCCAACCTGCCCAACCGCTTCGTCGCCGGCTTCCTCAAGCTCGTGGTCCAGCCGTTCGGCGCCCGCGTGCTCGGCCCGTCCGACCGCGTCGTGCACCAATGCGCGAGCCTGGTGCTGGAGCCGTCGGCGGCGCGCGAGCGCCTGACGCCGGATCTGGCTTACGTCGATGACGACGGCGGCTTTGCCCGGCTGGAGCATGCTTTCAAGTTGGTCACCGGCGCTGAGGCTATCGCCAGGCGCATGCGCGCCGCGCATATCCGCGGCTGGAAGGATGCCGTCACCAGGGGCGTGATCACGCAGGCCGAGGGCGAGCAACTGGCCGCTGCTCATGAAGCCGTCACAAAAGTGATCGAGGTCGATGATTTTGCGCCGGAGGCGCTGTCGCCGATTTACAAGAAAACCGTCAATGTGCATCAGTTCTTCCAGGAACTCGGTGAGCAGAGGGCGGCGGGCTGATGGCACGACCGGTATTCATCGTCGACGGCAGCAGGACGCCGTTCCTGAAGGCGCGCTCGGGACCCGGGCCGTTCACGCCGGTCGATCTCGCCGTGCAATGCGGCCGTCCATTGCTGGCACGCCAGCCGTTTGCGCCCGATAGTTTCGACCAGGTCATTCTCGGCTGCGTCAACGTCATCGCGGACGAGATGAATCCGGCCCGGGTTGCCGCGCTCCGGCTCGGCATGGGCGAGGACATGGTCGCCTTTACCGTGCAGATCAATTGCGGCTCCGGCATGCAGTCGATCGACACCGCCTATCGCTACATTCGCGAGGGCCATGCCGACATGATCCTGGCGGGCGGCACCGAGGCGCTGAGTCACGCGCCGCTGGTCTGGCCCAATTCGGGCGTGCGCTGGTTCGCCGGCCTTGCTACCGCCAAGGGGGTCGCCGCGAAGCTCGCCGCGGCCTTCAAGCTCCGCCCCCGCGATCTCAAGCCGATCATCGGCCTGGAGCGCGGGCTGACCGATCCGATCACCGATCTGAACATGGGCCAGACCGCCGAGGTCGTCGGCCATCTCTTCGGCATTACGCGCGCACAATCCGACGCCTACGCAGCCGAGAGTCATCGCCGGCTCGCGCAGGCGCAAGGCGCGGGCTATCTGAAAGGCGAGGTCGAGACGGCGTTCGCGCGCGACGGCAAGTTCTTCGACCATGACGACGGCGTGCGGCCGGACTCCACGGCGGAGACGCTCGCGAAACTCCGGCCGGTGTTCGAGCGGCCCTGGGGCCAGGTCACCGCCGGCAATTCCTCGCAGATCACCGACGGCGCCTCCTGGGTGATCCTGGCTTCCGATGCGGCGGTGGCGAAGCACAAGCTGACGCCGAAGGCTGCGATCGTCGACAGCCATTGGGCGGCGCTCGATCCTGGCATCATGGGGCTCGGTCCGGTGATGTCAGTGACGCCGCTGCTGCAACGCAATGGCCTCAGCATCAAGGATGTCGAGACCTGGGAGCTCAATGAAGCCTTTGCCACCCAGGTGCTCGGCTGTCTCGCCGCCTGGAACGACGACAAATTCTGCCGCGAGATCCTCGGTCTCGACGGCGCGGCCGGTGAGATCGACCGCGACAAGCTCAACGTCGACGGCGGGGCGATCTCGCTCGGCCATCCCGTCGGCACCTCCGGCAACCGCATCGTGCTGCATCTCGTCAACGCGATGAAGCGGCTCGGCACGCGCCGCGGAATTGCCACCGAATGCATCGGCGGCGGTCTTGGCGGGGCCATGCTGATCGAGGCGGTGTGACCATGGATTCCAAGATCATGACCGCGCTCGGCGATCGCGTCCTGGAGCTCGGGCCCAAGCCCGCGCCCGACAGTCCGTACAAGCATTTCAAGCTGACGCGCGATGCCGACGGCATCGCCTGGCTGCTGTTCGACCGCGCTGACGCAAGTGCCAACACGCTGTCCTCCGACGTCATGGAGGAGTTCGATGCGGTGCTCGCGGCGATCGAGACCGAGCGTCCGGCCGGCCTGGTGATCCGCTCGGCAAAACCGTCGGGCTTCATCGCAGGTGCCGACGTCAACGAATTCCGCGGTGCCTCCGATCCCGGCATGGTCGAGACGCGTATCCGCGCCGCGCACGCCGTGGTCGATCATCTGGAGGCGTTGAAGCTGCCGACCGTCGCGGTGATCCACGGCTTCTGCCTCGGCGGCGGGCTCGAGGTTGCGCTGGCCTGCCAATCGCGCATCGCGATCGACGGCGCGCGCTTCGGCTTCCCGGAGGTGATGCTCGGTCTGCACCCTGGTCTCGGCGGCACCGCGCGGTTCACCGCGCTGGTCAATCCGACCCAGTCGATGGCCTTGATGCTCACCGGCCGCACCATCGATGCGCGCCGGGCCAAGTCGCTCGGCCTCGTCGATGCCGTCACGCAGGAGCGCCACGTCAGGGGCGCGGTGAAGGATGCCCTGTTCGGCCGCGTGAAGCGAGCCAGGCCCGGCCTGATCACGCGCGCTGCCAGTTTCGGCCCGGTGCGCGGGCTCCTGGCAAAGCGCATGCGCTCGGAGACGGCAAAGGCCGCGTCCCGCGAGCACTATCCCGCGCCTTACGCGCTGATCGACCTCTGGGAGACCCATGGCGGCAGCAAGGCCGCGATGCTGAAGGCGGAGCAGGCATCCTTCGCCAAGCTGATGGTGACGCCGACCGCGCAGAACCTGATCCGCGTGTTCTTCCTGCGCGAGCAGATGAAGAAGGCGGCGGGCAGCGGCAATGCCGTCAAGCATGTCCACGTCATCGGCGCCGGCGCCATGGGTGGCGATATCGCGGCTTGGGTCGCCGGGCAGGGGATGCGGGTCTCGCTCGCCGACATGAAGGCCGAACCGATCGCGGGTGCGGTGAAGCGCGCTTCCGAACTCTACGGCAAGATCATCCGCAAGCCGATTGAGGTACGCGACGCACTGGATCGCCTCATCCCCGACATGAACGGGGACGGCGTGCGCAACGCCGATCTCATCATCGAGGCGGTCCCGGAAAAGCTCGAGCTGAAGCAGAAGGTCTATGCCGGGCTGGAGCCGCGGATGAAGCCGGGCGCAATCCTTGCCACCAACACGTCGAGCATTCCTCTCCAGGACCTGCGCACCACGCTGGCGCGGCCGGAGCGGCTGGTCGGCCTGCATTTCTTCAATCCGGTGTCGCGGTTGCAACTGGTCGAAGTCGTCAGTCACGACGGCAACGACGCGCAGGTATTGAAGGACGCGCTCGCTTTCGTCGGTGCGATCGACCGCCTGCCGCTAGCTGTGAAAAGCTCGCCCGGCTTCCTCGTCAACCGCGCGCTGACGCCTTACATGCTGGAGGCGATGGTGATGCTGGACGAGAAGATCGACCAGCGCCTGATCGACGCCGCGGCCGAGCAGTTCGGCATGCCGATGGGTCCGATCGAGCTCGCCGATCAGGTCGGGCTCGACATCTGCCTCGACGTCGGCGACATGCTGCGCACCAAGTTCGGCGATCTCTTGCCGCCGACGCCGGCCTGGCTGCGCGACAAGGTCGCCAGGGGCGAGCTCGGCCGCAAGACCGGCAAGGGCTTCTACAGCTGGAAGGACGGCAAGGCGGAGAAGGCACCGCTCCCCGAGACCGGTCCGCGCGTCACCGACCAGATGATCGACCGCCTGGTGCTGCCGATGTCCAACGTCTGCGTTGCGGCCCTGCGCGAAGGCATCGTCGACGATGCCGACGCTGTCGACGGCGCCATGATCTTCGGCACGGGTTATGCACCGTTCCGCGGCGGTCCGCTGAACTATGCGCGCACGCGTGGTGTGGAGAAGGTCGTATCCACCTTGCGCGGGCTCGCCGAGAGGTTCGGCGAACGGTTCGCGCCCGATCCGGGCTGGGACAGTTTCAAGTGAGAGAGACATGAGCGAGCAGGCGAATATCGGGCCACGCGGCGATCTTTGCATCCGCACGCTGGCGATGCCGGCCGACACCAACGCCAACGGCGACATCTTCGGCGGCTGGCTGCTGAGCCAGATGGACGTCGGCGGCGGCGTGTTTGCCTCGAAGGTCGCGAAGTCGCGGACCGTGACGGTCGCGATCGAGGCGATGAATTTTCGCAAGGCGGTCTATGTCGGCGATCTCGTTTCGGTCTATGCCAATCTCGTCCGCGTCGGACGGACCTCCCTCACCGCGCATCTGGAAGCCTGGGCGCTGCGGCGCGGCGAGGAGCATCCGTTCCTCGTCACCGACGGCAATTTCACCTATGTCTCGATCGACGAGCACGGCCGTCCGCAAGCGGTTCGCGCGACCGATACGACGATCGCGACGTAATCGCACGCAACGCGCGGCCTCATCTTAAGAATGTGTGGCCCGCCGCCAAACGCGCGTCGCCTGTAAGTCATTATCGTCGCGGCTTCGCCAAGAACCAGTCAAGAACCAGTCATAAAACGGATGAGGTCCCGGCGTACTCAATTGCGTGTCGATTCGGGGTGGAAACGGCCTCAAATGCCTGAGGAACCTTTGGGCAGGAGCACCGTTATTTGCCCGCACTGAGGAATCCACGGACCATGCCGGACAGCTACATTATCGAAGTCGATTCGCAGACCGCAGGTATCGTCGTTCGTTCTCAGGGAGGCTATTGTTTCTTCGCCTCATCGCACCGCTTCAACCGCCTCGAAGGCCAGCTTTTTCGCAACGCCCGCGAAGCCGAGCGCGCCGCGCGCAAGCTGGTGAACGGCGATGTGAAGGAAGCGGCGTAGTCTGCGCTGTCATTCCGGGGCGCACGTAGCACGGGCCCGGAATCTATCTCGCTGCAGAAATTGCCGACCAATGGATTCCGGGCCCGCGCCGTTCGGCGCGTCCCGGAATGACGTCGATGGTCACAGCTTCGTCGCCGCCCGCGACAGCAGCTTCCACTCGTCGCCCTGCTTCTGCCAGTTCATCAGGATGTGAAGATTGGTCGATACTTTCTTCCCGTCGGCCGCCATTTCCTGTTCGCCCAGCCAATGGAACCGGACGATGGCGGCGGGGCCGACGACCTTGATGGTCGGGTCCTTGTATTCGATCGAGAGGAATTTCGACTTGCCGTCGGTGGCGTTGGTGATGAAGGTCGCCTTGTCCTCGACCTTGCCGCTGGAATGGCTGTAGCTGAGATCGTCCCAGCACAGCGCGCCGAGCGCCTTCGGGTCGGCCGCAATCTGGGCGAGGCGGAAGACCTCGACCTTCTTCGCCACCGCCTCTTCGTCTGCCGAGGCGGCGAGCGCCGGTGCCGTGAGCGCAAGCGCGGAGACGGCGAGAGTCGAGAGAGCAAGGTCGCGTCGGTTGATCATCGTTTCCTCCTTTTTGGTCTTGTAAGGAGTGTTGCAGTCGTGCGCGGCTTTGTCGAGTGGTGCATCGTCGTCATGTCGATGCGTCATTGCGCGTTCGAGCCCGTATTGATACGTCTTCCGCATTGATGCGTCGCGGACTTGGGAAAGTAGGGAAATGATCGAGGCAATCGGCAGGGCGTTGTTGTTCGACATCGACGGCACGCTCGCCAACACCGACCCGCTGCATCTCAAGGCCTTCAACCAGGTGCTGGGGCCGCGCGGCCATGTGTTCGACCACGCGCGATTCTCCAGGGAGCTGCAGGGCTTCGCCAATGTGTCAATCGGTGACCGCTTTCTGCCCGACGAAACGCCGGCGCGGCGCGCCGCGATTCTGGCCGAGAAGGAAGAGATCTTCCGCACGCTCGTGGCCGGACAGGTCGAACCGTTGCCGGGTCTGATGGCGCTGCTCGACCGCGCGGACGCCGCCGGCGTTCCCATGGTCGCCGTCACCAATGCGCCGCGTCTCAACGCCGAGCTGCTGCTGTCGGGCCTCGGCATCACCGAGCGGTTCAAGGCGATCGTGATCGGCGACGAGCTGCCCTACGGCAAGCCGCATCCGCTGCCGTATCAGGAAGGGCTGCGCTTCGTCGGGGGCAGTGCCGCATCCTCGGTTGCGTTCGAGGATTCCCGCACCGGCGTGCAATCGGCGGCCGCCGCCGGCATTCCGACGATCGGAATCCGGACCAGCCTCAGCCATGACGATCTTGTCGGTGCCGGCGCCGTTGCCTCTGCAAGCGCCTTCGACGACCCGGATCTGCTCGCGCGCCTTGCCGCCGCCATGGCATGGTGAGCACCGCCTCGTCCGTTAACCGTGATCGGCGCGCGCATTGACCGAAGGCGCGAACCGCCGCACCATGCAGCTTCCTGATGTGAGGCCCTTGCCGTGACCGGACTGACCCATCGCCAAGCCGAAATCCTCAACATCGCGCGCGCTTCGGGCCGCGTCATGGTCGAGGAGCTCGCGCGCCGCTTCGAGGTCTCGGCGCAGACCATCCGCAAGGACCTCAACGATCTCTGCGAGCGGAGATCGCTGACCCGCATCCATGGCGGCGCCATCATCGCCTCCGGCGTCGAGAACCTCGCTTACGAGGCGCGCCGCTTCGTCGCCGCCGACGAGAAGAAGGCGATCGGAGCCGCAGCCGCCTCGCTGATCCCGAACGGATGCTCGCTCTTCATCAACATCGGCACCACGACGGAGGAGGTCGCGAGCGCCTTGACCTCGCATGAGGATCTCCTCGTCATCACCAACAATCTCAACGTCGCGATGCTGCTCTACCGCCATCCCCGCATCGAGGTCGTTGTCGCCGGCGGCACGGTGCGGCGCGCCGACGGCGCCGTGGTCGGCTCGACCGCGACGCAGCTGATCGGCCAGTTCAAGGTCGACTACGCCATCATCGGCGCGTCCGCGATCGACGAGGAGGGCGCGCTGCTCGACTTCGACTATCGCGAGGTCCAGGTCGCGCAGGCCATCATCGCCAATGCCCGCAGCGTCATGCTGGTTGCCGATTCCACCAAGCTGCGTCGCAGCGCGCCGGTGCGCATCGCCCACATCACCCAGATCCAGACCTTCGTCACCGACCAGGAGCTTCCCGAGCGCCTCGCCACCATCTGCCACAGCAAGGGCATCGAAGTGGTCGCGGCGATGCCGAAGGACGCGGACATCGACGATGCGCCGGCCGACGCCCAGGATGCGGTGCCTGACGCCGCGCCGGTGGTGCGGTTGAGATAGGGCTAAGCGTCGTCCCACGGGTTGAGCAGCGGAACGCCGGCGGGTTCGAAATCCGCTACATTGCGCGTAACGACGGTCAAGCCGTGAACCAGCGCAGTCGCTGCAATGAGGGCGTCGCGTTCGGCGCGCGGGTTGGGAACGTGGAGTTGGGCGCAGCGCTGCGCCACGGCCGTATCGATCGCCAGGATCCGCCCCTCGAAGCGGGCCAGAATTTGGCCATCGATCCAGGCGCGCAAGACAGCACCCTGCGCCGCGTCTTTGCGTTCAATCAGGCGCGCTCCGAGTTCAATTTCAAGGATCGAGATGGTGGACACGAAGAAGTTCGCCGCCGGCACAGCATTGGCCCAGGCGAGCACATTGCGATCCGCTCTATCCGGCCGCCTCAGTTCGGAAATGACGGTGGTGTCCAGAAGGAACATCAGTCGAGATCAACGGACTTGAATATTCCGCCGGTTATACGTGGCGGATCGAAATCGAAGTCCGTGTTCGCCTCCGCCAAAGCTTGGGCGAGGCTCATTTGCCCGCCGCTCAGGCGCAAATAATCCTCAATTGTCAGCAGGACGTGGGCGGGACGACCACGATCTGTAATGAAGACGGGGCCCTGCGAGGCCGCCTTCTTGGCGCCGCTCGTATCTTGGTTGAATTCTCGGCTGGTCAGGGTGGTCGCCATCCGTCAGCGCCTCTTTGCCTTCGCTTATCTTACGACCCCGAACCTATGTAGATATGTTTCTACATTCAAGGATTTCGATGCGTGTCCGGAGGGGTCGGGCCGACGCCGTTCAGTTGGGCTGTTTGCCTCGAATCGTGTCCGGCCTCTTGCTGATTTCTCTGTCTCACTGCTGTAGGAAAGTCTCCCTTTCATTTCCCTTCGCTTCTCTTTCGTCTTGCTTTCGATTTCCGATATGATCTAATCAAAAACGAAAGTAGCCGCTCGACGGAACGAGCGGTCGCCCGGGGGATGCGTCTGTTGGAGCGTATTTTCGACCTCGCCATCATCGGAGGCGGTGTGAATGGCTGCGGTATCGCGCGCGACGCGGTCGGCCGCGGCAATACCGTTTTCCTGTGCGAAATGAACGATTTGGCGAGCGGGACATCGTCCTGGTCGACCAAGCTGGTGCACGGCGGCCTGCGCTATCTCGAATATTACGAGTTTCGCCTGGTCCGCGAGGCGCTGATCGAGCGCGAAGTTCTCTGGGGCATCGCCCCCACATCATCCGCCCCCTCCGTTTCGTTCTGCCGCATCATGCCGGCCTGCGGCCCGCCTGGCTGCTGCGGCTCGGCCTCTTCCTCTATGATCACATTGGCGGCCGCCATTTGTTGCCGGCAACCCGCTCGGTCGATCTGGGACGTGACGAGGTCGGCAAGCCGCTCATCCCGAATCGCTACAGCCGCGCCTTCGAATATTCGGATTGCTTCGTCGATGACGCCCGACTCGTCGTGCTCAACGCGCGCGATGCCGCCGACAAGGGCGCCGAGATCTGCACCCGCACCCGCGCCACCGAGATCCGCCAGTCCGATGGCCTCTGGACCGTCGGCATGGTCAACACGCTGACCGGCGAGCGCTCGCAGATTCAGGCGAAGGCGCTGATCAATGCCGGCGGCCCCTGGGTCGAGGACGTGCTCGGCCGCGGCGCCGGCGTCAACGCCAAGGCCAAGGTGCGCCTGGTGCAGGGCTCGCACATCGTGGTCAGGAAGCTCTACGACCACGACCGCGCTTACATGTTCCAGAATGCCGACGGCCGCATCATCTTCGTGATTCCGTATCAGGATGATTTCACGCTGATCGGCACCACGGACCGCGACTATGACGGCGATCCTGCCAAAGTGAAGGCGACGACCGAGGAGATCCAGTATCTCTGCACGGCGGCGAGCGAATATCTGGCCAAGCCCGTCACGCCGGATGACGTGGTCTGGACCTATTCCGGCGTGCGCCCGCTCTATGACGATGGCGCCAGCGAAGCCAAGGCCGCGACCCGCGACTACGTGTTCGAGCTCGACACGCCCGGCGGAGTGCCGCTGCTGTCGATCTATGGCGGCAAGATCACGACCTATCGCCGCCTCGCCGAAGAGGCGCTGGAGCGGCTCGCGCCTTATCTGCGTAGCGCGAAGGCGCGCGAGGGCTGGACCGGCAAATGGCCGCTGCCCGGCGGTGACATGAACGTGTCCGATATCGACGGCCTGATCGCCGAGCTCCAGCGTGGCTATCCCTTCCTCAGCCACGAGCATGCGCGGCGGCTCGCGCGCGCCTATGGCACGAGGGCCGTCAAGCTGCTCGGCGACGCGAAATCGGCCGACGATCTCGGCCAGTCCTTTGGCGCGACGCTGACCGAGCGCGAGGTCCGCTACCTCATGGCCAATGAATGGGCCGTCACCGCCGAGGACGTGGTCTGGCGCCGTTCCAAGCTCGGCCTGCGACTATCTGCCGACGAGGTCGGCGCGCTTGACGACTGGATCAGGACCCACGCCGTGCCGCAAAGTCCCCTGCTGGAAGCGGGAGGACGCTCATGACCGTGACACTCGACCACGTGACCCGGACCGTCGATGGAATCCCGCATATCCGCGATGTCTCGCTGACGTTCGAGAGCGGCACGCTGAACGTGCTGCTCGGGCCGACGCTGTCGGGCAAGACCTCGATCATGCGGTTGCTCGCCGGTCTCGACAAGCCGACCACGGGCAAGGTGGTGGTGAATGGCAAGGACGTCACCGGCGCCGACGTGCGCCGGCGTTCGGTCGCCATGGTCTACCAGCAATTCATCAATTATCCCTCGCTCACGGTCTATGAGAACATCGCTTCGCCCCTGCGCGTGCAGGGCAAGCCCCGCGACGAGATCGAGGCGCGGGTGGCGGAGGCTGCAAAGCTGCTGCGGCTCGAGCCGTTCCTGAAGCGCACCCCGCTGCAGCTTTCCGGCGGCCAGCAGCAGCGCACGGCGATCGCGCGCGCCCTGGTCAAGGGCGCCGATCTCGTGCTGCTCGACGAGCCGCTCGCCAATCTCGACTACAAGCTGCGCGAGGAGTTGCGCGCCGAGCTGCCGCGCATCTTCGAGGCCTCGGGCGCGATCTTCGTCTATGCCACCACCGAACCGACCGAGGCGCTGCTGCTCGGTGGCAACACGGTGTGCATGTGGGAAGGCCAGGCGCTGCAGATGGGCGAGACGACCAATGTCTATCGCCGGCCGCAGACGCTGCGCGTCGCGCAGGTGTTCTCCGATCCGCCGCTCAACCTCGTGGGCATCGAGAAGAAGAACGGCTCGGTGCAATATGCCGGCGGCACGGCTTCGCCGGCCTCCGGTCTCTATTCAAGCCTCGCCGACGGGACCTATCGAGTCGGCTTCCGCGCGCATCAGCTCGCGCTCGCCAATGGCGAGGCCGATCGCCATGCGTTCCACGCCACTGTCACGGTGACCGAGATCACTGGTTCGGAGAGTTTCGTGCATTTGACCCGCGACGGATCGAACTGGGTGGCGGTGCTGCATGGCGTGCACGAGTTCGAGCCCGGCCAGACGCTAGACGCCGTGCTTGATCCCAACGATGTCTTTGTGTTCGACGCGGCGGATCGCCTCGTCGCGGCACCGAGCTCCTGAGGAGATGCGCCATGGCCCGCATTGACCTCGTCGATCTCGCCCATTCCTACGGCGGCAACAACGCGCCGCAGGAGACTTTCGCGCTGAAGCCGGTGACCATGACCTGGCGGCAGGGCGGCGCCTATGCGCTGCTCGGGCCGAGCGGCTGCGGCAAGACAACGCTGCTCAACGTCATCTCCGGCATCATCACCCCGTCGCGGGGGAAAATCCTGTTTGACGGGGTGGACATCACACCGCTGTCAACCCAGAAGCGCAACATCGCCCAGGTGTTCCAGTTTCCGGTGATCTACGACACCATGACGGTGGGGCAGAACCTGGCGTTTCCGCTGAAGAACCGCGGCGTGCCGAAGGCCGAAATCGACAAGCGCGTGGCCGAGATCGGCCGCCTGCTCGACCTTGAGCCCTATCTGAACCGCAAGGCGACGCGGCTGACCGCCGACGCCAAGCAGAAGATCTCGCTCGGCCGCGGCCTCGTCCGTTCCGACGTCGCCGCCGTGCTGTTCGACGAGCCGCTGACGGTGATCGATCCCGAGCTGAAATGGCAGCTGCGCTCCAAGCTGAAGGCGCTGCATCGCGAGCTCGACCTTACCATGATCTACGTCACTCACGATCAGACCGAGGCGCTGACCTTTGCCGACACCGTCGTCGTCATGCATGACGGCCGCGTGGTGCAGAGCGGCACGCCGGCCGAGCTTTTCGACAAGCCGGCCCATACTTTCGTCGGCTATTTCATCGGCTCGCCCGGCATGAACATCCTGCCGGCCGAGGTGAGGGGGCGGGAGGCCAGGGTCGGCGGCCACGTCATCGCGCTCACCCGCGCCTACGACAACCTGCCGGCCGGCGCCAAGATCGAGATCGGCGTCCGGCCCGAATTCGTCGAGGTCGTTGCGCCCGCGCCCGGCCTGCTCACGGCGAAGATCGAGCGCCTCGACGATCTCGGCCGCATCCGTTTTGCACGCGCGCGCTTCGGCGACGCCAAGCTCGCGGCGCGCGCGCCGGCGGGCTTCGCCAGTTCGGACGGCATGGCCGGTCTGAAATTCGATCCGTCACACGTCCACGTCTATGCCGACAGCCTTCTGGTGGAGGGAGCCGCCTGATGGACAAGACCGTCAACCAAAAAGCCTGGTTCCTGGTGCTGCCGGTGTTCCTGGTGGTCGCCTTCTCGGCGGTGCTGCCGCTGATGACGGTGGTGAACTATTCGATGCAGGACACTTTCGGCAACAACCAGTTCTTCTGGAACGGCGTCGGCTGGTTCAAGGAACTGCTCGATCCCTCGACCGATCTCGGCGGCCGATTTCTCGCCTCGCTCGGCCGCAACCTGTTCTTCTCGCTGGTGATCCTCGCGATCGAGGTGCCGCTCGGCATCGTGGTCGCGCTGTCGATGCCGCGCCAGGGATGGACCGTGGCCGCCTGTCTCGTCATCCTCGCGCTGCCGCTGCTGATTCCGTGGAACGTGGTCGGCACGATCTGGCAGATCTTCGGACGTCCGGACATCGGGCTGCTCGGCTACGTCCTCAACGCCGCGGGCATCGATTACAATTACGTCTCCAACGACATCGATGCCTGGGTCACCGTCATCGTGATGGACGTCTGGCACTGGACCAGCCTCGTCGCGCTGCTCTGCTATGCCGGTCTGAAGTCCATTCCCGAAGCCTATTACCAGGCCGCCCAGATCGACGGCGCCTCGCGCTGGGCCGTGTTCAAGGCGATCCAGCTGCCGAAGATGAACCGCGTGCTCTTGATCGCGGTGCTGCTGCGCTTCATGGACAGCTTCATGATCTACACCGAGCCGTTCGTCGTCACCGGCGGCGGGCCCGGCAACTCCACCACCTTCGTGTCGATCGAGCTCGTCAAGATCGCGCTCGGCCAGTTCGACCTCGGCAAGGCCGCGGCGCTGTCGCTGGTCTACAACCTCATCATCCTGATCGTGTGCTGGATCTTCTACACCGTCATGACCAATGCCGGCACCGAGCGTGCTGCCAAGGAAGGAGCCGCGTGATGCATTCGATCCCCGGCCGCCGCCTCATCATGGGGCTGTTCCTGGTCTTCCTGCTGCTGCCGATCTACTGGCTCGTCAACATGAGCTTCAAGACCAACAGCGAGATCGTCTCGACGATGACGCTGTGGCCGCATACCCCGACGCTGCAGCACTACAAGCGCATCTTCACGGACGAGAGCTGGTATTCCGGCTACATCAACTCGCTGACATACGTGGTCCTCAATACCGTCATCTCGATCTCGGTGGCCTTGCCGGCGGCTTACGCCTTCTCGCGCTACCGTTTTCTCGGCGACAAGCATTTGTTCTTCTGGCTGTTGTCGAACCGCATGGCGCCGGCCGCGGTCTACGCGCTGCCGTTCTTCAACCTCTATTCGGCGATCGGCCTGTTCGATACGCCTTGGGCGGTCGCGCTGGCGCACTGCATCTTCAACGTCCCGCTGGCGGTGTGGATCCTCGAAGGCTTCGTTTCCGGCGTGCCGCGCGAGATCGACGAGACCGCCTTCCTCGACGGCTATTCCTTCCCGCGCTTCTTCATCAAGATCCTGGTGCCGCTGATCGCGAGCGGCATCGGCGTCGCCGCCTTCTTCTGCTTCATGTTCTCCTGGGTCGAGCTTCTGCTCGCGCGCACGCTGACATCGGTGCATGCCAAGCCGATCGCCGCGATCATGACGCGCACGGTGTCGGCGGCCGGCATGGATTGGGGCCTGCTCGCGGCCGCCGGCGTGCTCACCATCATCCCGGGAGCGCTGGTGATCTGGTTCGTCCGCAACTACATCGCGCGCGGCTTCGCGCTCGGCCGGGTCTGAGGAGGCATCAATGGAATCCATCGCATGGATGGCCTGGACGCTGCCGACCGCGATCTTCTTTGCCGCGCTCGCCTGCACGCTCGCGGTGATGACCTGGCTCGCCGCAGTCTATCCCGAGGCCGAGCGGATCGGCGTGCTGCGCATCCCGACCACGCGCGGCGATCGCCTGTTCGTCTCGTTGATCGTGGCCGCCGTCATCCACCTCGTGTGGATCGGCGTCGTCGGCACCGATCCGGTCGCCACGCTGCCGATCGGCGAGGAGGGGTTTGAGATTTCGAGCCTGTGGCTCGCAAGTGGAATTTCGCTGGCCACGGCCGTGCTTATTTTTCGCACGGTCTGAAGCTCGCGAAGGGACGGCCAGATCCGGGGGCAACCCGGGCCTGTATAAAAGTTTGTCGCTGCAACGGAGGAACACCATGCGACAGTTTAGGAGAAGGAAAGGTCCATTGACCAAGAGCAGTTTTCTGACCATGTCGAGCGCTGCCGCGATTGTTGCGGTCTCGTTCGCTCTCTCGGCTCCGGTACGCGCCGCTGACGAGGCGACGATCCAGAAGTGGATCGCCGAATTCCAGCCCTCGACGCTGTCGAAGGAAGACCAGAAGAAGGAGCTGGAGTGGTTCGCCAAGGCCGCCGAACCTTTCAAGGGGATGGAGATCAACGTCGTCTCCGAGACCATCACGACCCACGAATACGAGGCGCAGACGCTCGCCAAGGCATTCTCCGAGCTGACCGGCATCAAGCTCAAGCACGACCTCATCCAGGAAGGTGACGTCGTCGAGAAGCTGCAGACCCAGATGCAGTCCGGCAAGAACGTCTATGACGGCTGGATCAACGATTCCGACCTGATCGGTACCCACTTCCGCTACGGCCAGACCATCGCGCTGTCAGACTACATGACCGGCGAGGGCAAGGACGTCACCAATCCGATGCTCGACGTCAACGACTTCATCGGCAAGTCGTTCGGCACCGGGCCGGACGGCAAGCTCTACCAGCTGCCCGATCAGCAGTTCGCCAACCTCTACTGGTTCCGCTACGACTGGTTCACCAACCCCGACTACAAGGCCAAGTTCAAGGCCAAGTACGGCTACGAGCTCGGCGTGCCCGTGAACTGGTCCGCCTACGAGGACATCGCCGAGTTCTTCACCAACGACATCAAGGAGATCAACGGCGTCAAGGTCTACGGCCATATGGATTATGGCAAGAAGGACCCCTCGCTCGGATGGCGCTTCACCGACGCCTGGCTGTCGATGGCCGGCAACGGCGACAAGGGCATTCCGAACGGTCTGCCGGTCGACGAATGGGGCATCCGCATGGAAGGCTGCCGCCCCGTCGGCTCCTCGGTCGAACGCGGTGGCGACACCAACGGACCGGCAGCGGTCTACTCGATTACCAAATACCTCGAGTGGATGAAGAAGTATGCCCCGCCGCAGGCCCAGGGCATGACGTTCTCCGAGTCCGGTCCCGTGCCGGCGCAGGGCAACATCGCCCAGCAGATGTTCTGGTACACCGCCTTCACGGCCGACATGGTGAAGCCGGGCATCGCCGTGATGAACGCGGACGGTACGCCGAAATGGCGCATGGCTCCCTCGCCGCACGGCTCGTACTGGAAGGAGGGCATGAAGCTCGGCTATCAGGACGCGGGCTCGCTCACGCTCCTGAAGTCAACGCCGCCGGATCGCCGCAAGGCAGCGTGGCTGTATCTTCAGTTCATCGTCTCCAAATCGGTGTCGCTGAAGAAGAGCCATGTCGGTCTCACCTTCGTCCGTGAATCCGACATCTGGGACAAGTCGTTCACGGAACGTGCGCCGAAGCTCGGCGGCCTCGTCGAGTTCTACCGCTCGCCTGCGCGCGTGCAGTGGACCCCGACCGGCAACAACGTGCCCGACTATCCGAAGCTGGCGCAGCTGTGGTGGCAGAACATCGGCGATGCGTCGTCCGGTGCGAAGACGCCGCAACAGGCGATGGATGCCCTCGCGGCCGCCCAGGACTCCGTCATGGAGCGCCTGGAGAAGTCCGGCGTGCAGGGTGCCTGCGGTCCGAAGCTGCACAAGAAGGAGAAGCCGGAATACTGGTTCGCCAAGGCCGAGAAGGACGGCACCATCGCGCCCCAGCGCAAGCTCGCCAACGAAAAGCCGAAGGGCGAGACGGTCGACTACGACACGCTGATCAAGTCGTGGCCGGCCACGCCGCCCAAGCGCGCGGAAGCGAAGTAAGTGCGGCGTAACGTCGTCAAAATGCGAAAGGCCGGGAGCGATCCCGGCCTTTTTCTTTGTGCTTGTGATGACGTGGGACGCGCGTCCCACACGTTCGATGTCATTGCCCGCGAAGGCGGGCAATCCAGTATTCCAGAGACGGCCGTGATTGAATCGAGAGGCCGCGGCGTACTGGATGCCCCGCCCCCGTGCGCAATTGCGCACTAGGCGGGGCATGACGGTTGTCGTGTGGAGGGTGGTTACTCCGCCGGCTCGGCCGCCGGCGTCGGGTAGTCCGTATAGCCCTTGGCGCCGCCGCCGTAGAACGTGGTCTTGTCCCAGTCGTTCAGCGGCGCACCCTGCTTCAGCCGCTCGACGAGGTCCGGGTTGGAGATGAAGGGCTTGCCGAAGGCGATGAGGTCGGCTGCGTTCGCGTCCAGCACCTTGGTGGCGAGATCGAAATCATAGCCGTTGTTGGCGATGTAGGCGCCGGAGAAGCGCTTGCGCAAGGATGCGTAGTCGAACGGCGCGAAGTCGCGTGGCCCGCCGGTGGCGCCTTCGACGACGTGGAGATAGACCAGCTTCAGCGCGCTGAGACCGTCGACGATGTGATCGAACAGGGCTTGCGGATTGCTGTCGGAGATGTCGTTGGCCGGTGTCACCGGCGAGATGCGGATGCCGGTGCGATCGGCGCCGGCTTCGGCGGCGACGGCCCTGGACACTTCCAGCATCAGCCGCGCGCGGTTTTCGATCGCGCCGCCATAGGCATCGTTGCGCTTGTTGGCGCCGTCCTTGGCGAACTGATCGAGCAGGTAGCCGTTGGCGCCGTGAATCTCGACGCCGTCGAAGCCCGCTTCGAGCGCATTCTTCGCGGCGCGCTTGAAATCGTCGACGATGCCTGGAATCTCGGAAAGCTCGAGTGCGCGCGGCTCGGAGACGTCGGCGAAGCCGCCGTTCACGAAGGTCTTGCCTTTGGCGCGGATCGCGCTCGGTGCCACCGGCGCTGCGCCATTCGCCTGAAGATCGACGTGCGAGATGCGGCCGACGTGCCAGAGCTGGATGAAGATCCTGCCGCCGCGCTCATGCACCTTGTCGGTGACCTTGCGCCAGCCGGCGACCTGGTCCTTGCTGTAGATGCCAGGAGTGTCCTGGTAGCCTTGCCCTTGTTGCGAGACCTGGCTTGCTTCGGTGATCAGAAGGCCGGCGGAGGCGCGCTGGCCGTAATATTCGGCGGCGAGCGCGCCGGGCACGAACGTTCCTGGTACGGCGCGGTTGCGCGTCAGCGGCGCCATCACGAGGCGGTTGGCCAGCGTGATCGGGCCGAGCTTGTAGGTCTCAAACAATTTGGTCGAACGGCTCATTTGGGATGTTCCAGACGGTGAAAGGTCAGGAACACTTGTGCATCGCGACATCATGCGCAAGAGACGAGCCATACGGAAAGTGCAGGCGAGCTACGCGCGGCAAGTCCCGCGTAGCATAATTCGTGTGCAATTCCGGCAGCGGCAGCCGATTTCGACTGCCGCATGCGATTGGCAAGTCAGGTCAGGCCCATGAAATCGCGCTTGCCGATCTCGACGCCGTTGTGGCGCAGGATGCCGTGGGCGGTCGCGCAGTGGAAGTAGAAGTTCGGCAGCGAGAACGCGCTGAGGAATTGCTGGCCCTTCAGGGTCGTGGTCTTGTCGGGCCCGGTCGGGAAGGTGACGTCCTTGGCATCTGCGCCCTCGAATTGCTCGGGCTTGAATGACTTCACGTAGTCGATCGTCTTCGCCAGCCGCTGCTTCAACTCCGCAAAGCTCGTCTCGGTGTCGGGCGTCGAGGGGACCTCGCTGTGGGTGAGGCGCGCGCAGCCCTTGGCGGCGAAATCGCTGACCAGCTGAATCTGCCTCGACAGCGGCAGCATGTCCGGAAAGAGGCGGGAGCCGAGCAGGACGCTGGGGTCGATCTTCTTGGCCGCGCAATGCGCCTCGGCTTTGGTCAGCAGCCCGGTGACGCTGTTCAGCATTTGCAGATAGGCGGGGACGACCGCGTCGTAGAAGGACATGTGTGCTCGCTTCGTG
Source organism: Bradyrhizobium dasycarpum (assembly GCF_042019905.1). Taxonomy (NCBI): domain Bacteria; kingdom Pseudomonadati; phylum Pseudomonadota; class Alphaproteobacteria; order Hyphomicrobiales; family Nitrobacteraceae; genus Bradyrhizobium; species Bradyrhizobium dasycarpum. The sequence goes on along the minus strand of NZ_CP169574.1, from coordinate 3,200,459 downwards.
AATGGGAAATCTCAGGAGAAAACCTGAGCCACTCACATGGGAGCCTCAGGGAAAAATACAATCACGAAATCGGCTTGTGCGATGCGAAAATTCTCGCGCTGCTCGCGGTGGCGTCGCGCCACACCCACACTGTCATAGCCCGGCTCCCGACCGGGCGATCCAGTACTCCGAGGCGGTTTGGCTGAATCGAGAGCCGCGGTGTACTGGATGCCCCGGTCAAGCCGGTGCATGACAGTGGACGGGCCGCTACCGCACCACGCCCGCCGGCTGCGCCTGGACCGTGCCGCCGCGCATGCGGGCGAGCAGCTCGGCGGTCGGCCAGGAATCGGCCGGCAGGCCGAACTTGGTCTGCATTGCCTTCACCGCAATTCGGCTCTGCTGGCCCAGCACGCCGTCGACCTTGCCGACATTGAACCCGGCGCGCACCAGGAGCTGCTGCAATTCCTTCAGCTCGTTGAACGGCAGCTGCGGCACCGGTTGGGCCGGCTTGCGCATGGGCGCGGCGCCGGCAATGCGCGAGGCGAGATAGCCCGCCGTCGTCGAATAGATCAGCGAGTTATTCCACTCGGTGTAGGCGGCGAAATTCGCATAGGCCATGAAGGCCGGACCAAAGCGCCCCATCGGCAGCAGCACGGAGGCCGGCAGATTGTCGTTCGGCAGGGGACGGCCATCGGGATAGGTGACCCCCAGCTGCGCCCATGTCGAGCGCGGCTCCCGCACGGTGAGGTCGGTCTTTTCCCACGGCAGGTTCGGCGGCACCTTGATCTCCTCCAGCCACGGCTCGCCGCGCCGCCACTTCAAGCCGTTGGCGATGTAGTTTGCGGTCGAGCCGATCACGTCGGCTGGCGAGCGCAACAGGTCGCGCCGTCCGTCGCCGTCATAGTCGACCGCGTAGTTGACGTAATGCACCGGCAGGAACTGGGTCTGCCCGAGCTCGCCGGCCCAGGAGCCGATCATCTCGTCGGGATGCAGATCGCCGCGGTCGATGATCTTCAGCGCGGCGATGGTCTCGCCCACGAACATCTCGGAGCGGCGGCAGTCATAGGCGAGCGACACCAGCGATTTCAGCGTCGGCAGATTGCCCATGTTGGCGCCGAAGTCGCTCTCCAGGCCCCAGAACGCGGCAATCACCGCCGGCGGTACGCCATAGTCCTTCTCGGCGCGCGCGAACGCAGCCGCGTGTTGCTTGATGTGCTGCTGGCCGTTCTGCATGCGATAGGGCGCGGCCATGCGGCCGGCGAATTCGGTGAAGAGCTGGCCGAACACGCGCTGGCCGCGGTCGCGGTTGACGATGCCCTGGTCGTAGACGAGATAGGGCGAGGCCTCCGCGATCGTCCGCTGCGACACGCCGGCCGCCACCGCCTGGCTCTTCACGTCGGCCAGGAAGCGATCGAAGCTCGCGCCGTTGTGGCACGAGGTGGCGCGCGGCGAGGGCGCGGTCGCCTTGGGGGCTGGGGCCCTGGCGGGCGGAGGCTGGAGCTGGGCGGAGGCAGGAAAGGACAGCGCAGCGAGAGCAACGGCCGCGATCGCAAATCGGGTCTGGAGCATGGAGTTTCCGGCGGGGAGGAGACGCTTGGATTCTGAATGAAGTTTAATGGAAGTATGGTGCGCAAACCAGTGCCGCGGCTCCGCGACGCACCTTGAAACCTTGCACTCCGGCCGGGGTCATCCCTACCTGATGCTTGCCGGCCTGCAGGTGCTTCCAGCAGCCGCGGCCGGCTCTGGGAGACGGCCATGAACTATCTTCGTACCGCAATTCTGCTCGCAGGCCTGACCGCCCTGTTCATGGGCGTCGGCTATCTGATCGGCGGCGCCTCAGGCGCCGTGATCGCGCTGGTCATCGCCGCGGCGACCAATCTCTTCACCTACTGGAACTCCGACCGCATGGTGCTGTCGATGTACGGTGCCCATGAGGTCGACCGTTCGAGCGCGCCGGAGCTGGTCGGGCTCGTCGCCGAGCTTGCGGGCCGTGCCGACCTGCCGATGCCGCGGGTCTTCCTGATGGATGAGCCGCAGCCCAACGCGTTCGCGACCGGACGAAATCCGCAAAATGCCGCGGTTGCCGTCACCACCGGCCTGATGCGCCAGCTCAGCCGCGAGGAGCTCGCCGGCGTGATCGCGCACGAGCTCGCCCATATCAAGAATCACGACACGCTGCTGATGACTGTTACCGCGACCATCGCCGGCGCGATCTCGATGCTGGCGCAGTTCGGCATGTTCTTCGGCGGCAATCGCGAGAACAACAATGGCCTCGGCATCGTTGGCTCGATCCTGATGATGATCCTCGCCCCGCTCGGCGCCATGCTGGTGCAGATGGCGATCAGCCGCACCCGTGAATACGCCGCGGACAACCTCGGTGCGCGGATCGCGGGACAGCCGATGTGGCTGGCCTCCGCGCTGGTGAAGATCGAGGGCGCCGCGCATCAGGTCACGAACTACGAGGCCGAGCGCAACCCTGCGACCGCGCACATGTTCATCATCAATCCGCTGTCGGGTCATGGCGTGGACAATCTGTTCGCCACCCATCCGTCGACGCAGAACCGCATCGCTGCACTTCAGCAGCTGGCGGCCGAGCTCGGCACGCGGGCCGCGCCGTCGGTCGGCGCCAACGAGAACTATCCCCCTCGCAGCCCGTGGGGGCGCTCATCCTGGCGCGGTCCTTCCCGCGGCCCTTCGCGCGGCCCTTGGGGCTGACGGAACCGGCCAGGATCGAGGCCGGCTTTGTGACCTGGCGCACACAGGATCGCCGGAGCCGATGCTAACACGCGCAGATGATGCTTTCTTCGAAAGGGGATGCGTGGCCGGCCCAGTGCTGGCCGCCGTCGAAGATGACCAGAACTGCCGTGCCATTGCTGATCGTCCTCGGTGTGCTCGTCGGCCTGTCCACGCACATGGTGGTCAATTGCGGTGACGAGGACGATCCCGACATCTGCTCGGCCGTGATCGGCTTCTCGCCGCTGCGCGGCTCGCTGATCGCCTTTGCCTATGAAGGGCGCGGACGGATCGCGTTGCGTCATGGCGACGTCAGGCGGGCAATCGCCGACTTCAGCGAGGCCATTGACCTCAATCCCAATCGCGCTGCGCTCTATCGCGACCGCGCGCTCGCACGCCGCCAGAACGGCGAGTTCGAGCTCGCCATCGCCGATTATGACGAGGCGATCGCGCATGATCCCAAGCTCGCTGCGCCCTATCACCAGCGCGGTCTCGCGCTCGCCGCCATCGGTGATCTCGATCGCGCCATCCTGAGCTACAACACGGCGGTCCGGCTCGATCCCAGGGATGCCGAGGCCCGTCTCGCCCGCGGCTTGGCGTTCCTGGCCCGCGGTCAGGCCGATGACGCGCGCGCCGATTTCGAGGCGGCGCTGGCGCTGCCCGCCCGCAAGGACAGCCGCGCGCGCGAAGCGGCGCGCGCCAAGCTCGCCGAACTCGCGAGCGCCGAGCCGACACTGGTGGCCGCGCCGCGAAAATGAGGATCCGGCCCGGCATTCGCTGCGGCGCCTCTCGTCTTTAGGACAGGTGGCTTGCCGCATAGCGGCAAGCCGGGCGGGGGATTGCGCAAAGCGGACTGTCGCGGCTGCCCGCTGCGCGTATGAACCAATTCAACTAGTGTTGAGTTGGATCAAGACTGGCCGGGGCCAGAGTACATCCATGTCGTGCACCCCTGGAGGAGCTTCCAATGTGCAAATGGGCTTTGACGATCTTGACCGTGACTATTGCCCTGACAGCGGGGCAGGCTCGGGCCCAAAGATATGACCCGGCTTTTCCGGTTTGCTTGTACGTCGTTTCTTTCGGAATGACCCCTTACTATCGATGCAGCTTCACGACGATGGACCAATGCAGGGCGTCGGCAAACGGTCAGATGTGCGTCCTCAATCCCTACTACGCCGGGCCGGCGGCGAGAGGAAACTCTCGGCGTCATCATCGCCAGACCTACGCGCCACCGAGGCCGCCGATCCATTACCGGGCTGCACCCTATAACCAGTTCAATGAACCCTATTATGGGGCCTCCCAAGGTTATGCGCCCGGCGAGAAAGAGCGATTTCTCCAAAGTGTGAGGCAATACATGTGAGGAATGTCGCTCGACTGTGTTTGAGCAGCGCATCCTAGGGCTGGAGGCATCCCCGAGTCGCGGTCGCCCGATTGCGGCGGGCGCGCGCGAGCGTGGCGCGAAAGACAAACGCGGCGATCCGATCAAGCCGGAGATGACAAGGCAGACAAGCCCGCGAGCCTCCAGATCGCCAAGCCCGCGGCGGCGATCAGGGAAGAGCAACGGCTACGTCTTCTTTTTCGCTTTGGCTTTCTTCGCGGCCTTCTTCGCCGGCTTCTCGTTCTTTGCCTTCTCCGCCTTCACCGTAACAGGCGTGCTGGCGGCCAGGCGCATCGACCGTGCGTAGCTGTCGGCGACGTTGTCGGCGGACATCTGGAGGCGCTTGGCGGCGGCCGTGGCCTGCTCCAGGGTGGCCTTGGCCATCATCTTGAAGCGGTCGGCGGTCTCCTTGCTCTTGGCCTTGGCAGCCAGGCCGTTGAGGCGATCCCGCCGCTCCTTGGCGCGGGTCATCAGGCCCGTATGCAGCTGTCTGGCCAGTTGCCGGATCACGACATCCAGGTCGGCGTCCGCCATGTTCTCTCATCCCCTTCGAAAAGCGCTATCGATGCGGGCCGGACTATGCAGATCGGGCCCCGCCTTGGCAATTCCCGGCTGTGCGTCATCCGCAGCTTCCAGCGGGCCAAAACTGAAAAAGCCGCGCATGCCGCGCGGCTTTTTCGACGTTTCGGCGAGCCGCCTCACTTCAGCGAGGCAACCGCACCATTCGCCGCCGCCGGCTCGGGATCGAAGCCGAACACGCCGACCAGATATTTGTAATAGTCCGGCATCTTCTCCTTGAGCGCCTCGCGCGACTTCGGGTCGTGGAATTCGCTCTTGCCGGCCAGGAAAATGCTGGCGGTCACCGCGAAGAACTCCATGGGATTCTTCATCGCATAGGTGTCCTTGGGCAGCAGGTCCTTGGACTTGGCCAGGGCGTAATAGGCGATCACGCCCTTGTTGGCATAGCCGTCCGGCAGCAGCCGCGCATGATAGGCGTGAAGCAGCTCGTGCAGCAGCACGGCCTCCTTTTCGTAGCGCATCATGTCCGGGCGCAGCATGATCACGCCGAGCCCCGAATCGACCGCGAGGTCGACGGCGTTCGGATTGGTCCAGCGCTGCTTGTTCGGATCCCACACCGTGAGCGTCCGCGGCGCGGTGCGGCGGATGTCCGGCGTGACCCGGCCGTAGCACGCGGTCGCGGCGCCTTCGTCGAGGCAAGCCAGCTCGCTCGCGACGATCGGCACGGTATGGAAGAAGCGCAACACGCGCGGCGACAGGCCGGCGCCTTCGACGAGGTCGATCTGCTGCTTCAGATTGTCGGTGAGCTTGTCGACGTCCTTGCGCTCGGAATTCTCCGACAGGTCGAACATGTAGCCGCGATAGCTCTGGAAGCCCGGCGGCAGCGGCTGCGCCGCGTCGGCATCGAGCGATCCGGCGCGGGACGGACTGGCGAAGAGCGCGCCGACGATGGTTGCGGTCAGCAGCAACGCAATGCGCATGATGAAACCCCCTGATGTCACTTCACCCGGCAGAATAGGCCGCCGTTGTTTGCGAAAAGTGAGTGGGGCAAGACTAAGGCACCGATGTTGAGGCGTGCTTAACCGCTGGTTGCAGAACGTGCGCGCGGATTAGCGCGGGGTTAACCAAGCGTGGATCGGCCGCCTGCATGGGCGTATCATCCGCTCCGGGTCACAGGCCCAAAGTCCAGATAGCCGGAGGAGGATGCCATGTATGCCGCCATCCGTCAGGCCAAGGCAAAAAGCGGGAGCGCGGAAGAGTTGGCGCGCCGCATCAAGGACGGCGCCGTGCCGATCATCAGCGACGTCGATGGTTTTCGCGCCTACTACGTCGTCTATGCCGGCGACGACACGGTCACTGCGATCTCGATCTTCGACAAGTTCGAGCAGGCCGAGGAGGCGAACCGGCGCGCGATCGCCTGGATCGAGAAGAACCTGGGCCCGCTGCTGGCCGGCGACGCGCGCGCCGTGGCGGGGCCGGTGATCGTGCATACGCTGGCGTAGGGGACGATAGTGTCGTGCCCCGGACGCAGCGCAGCGCCCCCGGCGATGCGAAGCATCGTCCGGTGCGGTGCGCTGCAGAGCCGAGGCCCATGGTGCGGAGTGCGTGGCTCGCTGGGTCCCGGCTCTGCGCAGCAGCGCAAGAGCGCTGCAGCGCGTCCGGGACACGAGAGCTGAATACCCTCACAATTCCCGTGCATTCGAGAACGCGAAGCTCGACACCCGCCGCGTCGTCTCGTCCAGGATCAGCGTGCGCGTGATCGGCGGCTCGGCGCGCTGGGCGCAGTTTTCGCGCTCGCACAGGCGGCAGTTGACGCCGATCGGCGTTCCCTCGGTCTTCTCCAGGTCGATGCCGGCGGCGTAGGTCAGGCGCGCGGCGTGACGGATCTCGCAGCCGAGGCCGATGGCGAAGCGAGGTTGCGGCAGCGGATGCGGCGCGACCGGGCGGCGCACCATCTGTGCGATCGAGAAATAGCGCGTGCCGTCGGGCAGCTCGATCACTTGCTTGAGCAGGCGATCCGGCGTGTCGAAGGTCGAGTGCACGTTCCACAGCGGGCAGGTGCCGCCGAACTTGGAGAACGGGAAGGTGCCGGAGGAGAAGCGCTTGGAGACGTTGCCGGCATTGTCGACGCGCAGCAGGAAGAACGGAATGCCGCGCGCGTTCGGCCGCTGCAGGGTGGTGAGGCGATGGCAGACCTGCTCGAAGCCGGAATTGAAGCGCTGCGCCAGCACGTGGATGTCGTAATTGAGCGCTTCGGCCGCGGCGAGAAAAGCCGGGTAGGGCATCATCACCGCCGCTGCAAAGTAATTGCCGAGCGTGATGCGGAACAGCCGGCGCGGCGCGTCGTCGAGCGGTCCGGCACGGCCGATGATGCTCTCCAGGGCCTGCGTGCATTCGCCCAGGCCCAGCTGGAAGGCGAGCTGGAAGGCGCGGCCCGGCGGGTCGACCAGCTCCGAGATCAGCAATTGGCGGCGGTGGCGATCGAAACGCCGGAGCGTCTCGCGCATCACGTCGACGGGCATGATGCGGGTCTGGATCGAATGCTTTTCCCGCAGCCGCGCGGCCAGCGCCGCGTAGAGCCCTTCGGCCGGCACGTTCAGCTCGTCGCGGAGATTCTCCGCGGCCTGCTCCAGCTCCGGAAAATAGTTGCGATTGGCCTCGATCAGCTCGCGCACGCGCTCGACCGGATTGGCCTCATAGCGCGTGCCGACGTCGCGGTCGGCCATCTGGGCGGCGGCCAGCGTCTCGCCCTGGCGCGCCTCGGTATAGGCCGCGTAGAGCCGCTGCAGCGCATGGGTGACGCCGGGACAGAGCTCGGCGAGATCGCGCAGCTCCTGCTTGGGCACGTCGATCTGGCGGAACAGGGGATCGGAGAAGATCTCGTTCAGCTCGGCGAAAAAGCGGTCCTCGTCGGCGGTGGCGAGATCGCGCAGATCGAGGTCGTAGGTCTCGGCCAGCCGCAGCAGGATCTGCGCCGTCACCGGGCGCTGGTTGCGCTCGATCAGGTTGACATAGCTCGGCGAGATTCCGAGCCCCTCGGCGATCTGGGTCTGCGACAGCCCCAATTGCTGCCGGATCCTCCGGAAACGCGGGCCGACGAACAGTTTCTTGCCGGACTCGGCGGCCATATCCTGCGATCTCCATCTGCATCAGGGCAGTCTTACTGACCTAATATTTACAAACTTTACAAAATAACATCTATTACATGTTCTGATGTTACATGACATCACCAATATAAAACAAGCCACCTGTACGAAGTTTCTGTTTTCGCGTTTAGCTCTGACACGCATCTCGCAATGCAGTGTCAAGAATGTCGATGGCTCGCCATCGCCATCGTCAGCGAAAAGGAACAGGCACATGAACTACCAGCCGCGCGGCATCAGCTCCCTCCAGGGCCCGTCCTCGTATCAGGACGAGGTCAAGGCAGCCCAGGCGCTCCTCGAGACCCAGCCGACCTGGAACGGCGTGTCGGCCGAGGCCGTCGCCCGCATGCGCCTGCAGAACCGCTTCAAGACCGGCCTCGACGTCGCCCGCTACACCGCGGCGCTGATGCGCGCCGACATGGCGGCCTATGACAAGGACCCGACCAAGTACACCCAGTCGCTGGGCTGCTGGCACGGCTTCATCGCCCAGCAGAAGCTGATCTCGGTCAAGAAGCATTTCGGCGGCAAGACCGATCGCACTTATCTGTACCTCTCCGGCTGGATGATCGCGGCGCTGCGCTCCGAGTTCGGCCCGCTGCCCGACCAGTCGATGCACGAGAAGACCTCGGTGCCGGCGCTGATCGAGGAGCTCTACACCTTCCTGCGTCAGGCGGACTCCCGTGAGCTCAACGACATCTTCCGTCTGCTCGACAAGGCGCGCAAGGAAGGCGACAAGACCCGCGAGAAGGAGCTGATCGAGAAGATCGACAACTTCCAGACCCATGTCGTCCCCGTCATCGCCGACATCGATGCCGGTTTCGGCAACGCGGAAGCGACCTATCTGCTCGCCAAGAAGATGATCGAGGCGGGCGCCTGCGCCCTGCAGATCGAGAACCAGGTCTCGGACGAGAAGCAGTGCGGCCACCAGGACGGCAAGGTCACCGTGCCGCACGAGGTCTTCCTCGCGAAGATCCGCGCCTGCCGCCATGCCTTCCTCGAGCTCGGCGTCGAAGACGGCATCATCGTGACCCGCACCGACTCGCTCGGCGCCGGCCTGACGCAGCAGATCGCCGTCAGCCACAAGCCCGGTGACATCGGCGACCAGTACAACAGCTTCCTCGATTGCGAGGAAATCACCGCGGAGAACGCTCGCAACGGCGACGTCATCATCAACCGCAACGGCAAGATGATGCGTCCGAAGCGGCTGCCCTCGAACCTCTACCAGTTCCGCCCCGGCACCGGCGCGGACCGCTGCGTGCTCGACTGCATCACCTCGCTGCAGAACGGCGCCGACCTGCTCTGGATCGAGACCGAGAAGCCGCATATCGAGCAGATCGCCAGCATGGTCGACCGCATCCGCAAGGTCGTGCCGAACGCCAAGCTCGCCTACAACAACTCGCCGTCCTTCAACTGGACCCTCAACTTCCGCTGGCAGGTCTATGATGCCTGGAAGGACGCCGGCAAGGACGTCAGCAAGTACAACCGTGCCGAGCTGATGAAGGCGGAGTACGACGAGACGCCGCTGGCGCAGGAAGCCGACGAGCGCATCCGTACCTTCCAGGCGGATTCGGCCAAGCGTGCCGGCATCTTCCACCACCTGATCACGTTGCCGACCTATCACACGGCGGCGCTCTCCACCGACAATCTCGCTCGCGAATATTTCGGCGAGCAGGGCATGCTGGGCTACGTCAAGAACGTCCAGCGCGCCGAGATCCGTCAGGGCATCGCCTGCGTGAAGCACCAGAACATGGCCGGCTCCGACATCGGCGACGACCACAAGGAGTACTTCGCGGGTGAAGCCGCCCTGAAGGCGGGCGGTGCCCACAACACGATGAACCAGTTCGGCTAACCCATCACGCCATTCGACAGGAGACTGACAATGACCAAAGGCAGCAATTTCTGGGTGATCGGCGGCGAGTTCGGCTCGATGAACTTCCACAAGCTCGTGGAAGGCTCCGCCCAGGTCAAGGGTCCGTTCAAGACCCGCAAGGAAGCCGAGGACTGCTGGAAGGAAGTCTCGGAAGAGAGCCGCCACAAGGCCGGCGTCCGCTTCTCGATCGTGGAAGAGCCCTCGCGGGTCTCGGCCTGATCGCCCTCACTTAAGAAGACGTCCAAGGACGGACGGTCCCATCCAGGCCCTGCCTGGGTGGGATCGTCTGTTTTTGGCACAGGTCAAACGGCTGTGGGCGTCGTAAGTAGCTGGAATTGTAGGTCTTTGCGGAGGGTTTGGTTGCTGATAGGTTAAAGACGATAAGTCGAGGACGAGGCCGACAATGTCAGAGCCCGAGACCAGCGGGACCCATCCCGGCCAGCCGCGCCCGGTGCGGCTGCGCGATGCGCTGCTGCGCGCGCGGATCGAGGCCGCCGACCGGACCGGCGTCGTCGTCGATCTCCGGGACGCCGAGGTGGCGCGGCTCGAGATCCTCAATGATGCGCTCGATCCCCTGTTCGCGCAGGTGCCTGATCAGATCGACCTGTTCGACCGCGGCGTCAGCCAGGGCGATACGCCGAGGCTCTGGATCGACGTCGTCGCCCACATCGTGATGGGGCGCGACAAGCGGATGTACCGCTTCGTCCAGGACACCCGTTTCGGCCGCATCGTGCTCGCCGAATCGCACGACACCGCGGCAATCGTCGAGGCCGTCACTGACTATGTCGCGCGCCGCATGGTCGAGCGCGAGCGGGCCATGGTCGTTCCTCCCGAGCCGCAGGCACCGGTCGTCGCGCCACCGCGCCGCTCGCGCTTCTGGCCGTTCGTGTTCGGCTTCGTGCTAGGTGCGGCCGCGCTGTTCGGCGTCGCGGTGCTGGCGGCCTTGCGGAGCTGGTGAGGCATCCTCCGCCGTCATTCCGGGGCGTGCGAAGCGCGAACCCGGAATCTCGAGATTCCGGGCTCGGCTCTTTGAGCCGCCCCGGAAGGACCGCCAGTTCTAAATCAACCTCACATGCTTGATCTGCCCGACCTGAAACCCCGCCCCCAGGCTCCGCACCGTCTGCTCGCAGCGCCAGCCGGCATTGTCCTTCCCGATACGGAGCAGATTATACGCCGCCGCCGGATAGCGTCCGTGCGCAAGCGCGGAGGCCGAGGGCACGCCGAGCGCGGGAATGTCGCCGTTGGGACCCTCGACCCACACGGTCGAATGAACGTGGTCGTGCCCGTGCAGGATCAGCTCGACGCCGTGCCGCTTGAGCAACTTGAGCAGCGCGGGCGCGTCCGTCATCCGCTTCTGACGGGCGTCGGATTTCAGGGGATGATGCACCAGCAGCACGCGGAAGACGTCCTCGGTCGCGAGCCGTTCCAGGACCGCTTCGAGCGAGGCGAGCTGATCGCGTCCGAGCGTGCCCGTTGCCATCAGCGGCAGCGTCGGCACCGCCGTCGACAGGCTGATCAGCGCGAGCGGCCCGCGTCGGCGCACCGAGGGAAAACCGATGCGGCCGTCGTCGCCCGTAAGATAGGGCGCAAAGGTCTCGCCGAAGCGGTGCGAGGTGGCTCGGACATAGGCGTCGTGATTGCCGGGAATCGCTGTGACGCGGTCGGGCGGGCCGACATCGTCGAGCCAGGCGCGGGCAGGCGCGAACTCGGCTTCCAGCGCGAGGTTGACGAGGTCGCCCGTCACCGCGATGTGGTCGGGAGCCTGCGCCTTCATGTCCGCGACCAGCGCGTCGAGCACCTCGCGGCGCTGGTACTTGTGGCGATTGCGCGTCCAGTTGACGTAGCCGAAGGCGCGCTTGCCCGCGAGCTCGATCAGCCGTGGTTTCGGCAGCGGCGCAAGATGCGGATCGGACAGATGGGCGAGCGTGAAGGGAGCCAGCCTGTTGTGAGTCATGGGGCGCGATTGCCTCGCTATTGCTCCGCTGTAATGGCAAGCTCGCAAGCAACGCGCAAGCACGGCCTGAGCCGCGGCGTCGAGGAAGCCTGATGGGAGAGCGTCTGAACCGAGCCCGACGCAGAGCCGAGCCGCTGCTGCGGCGATTCTTCCATGCCTATTTTCTCCTGGTCCGCGGCATGACGCTCGGCGTCCGCGCCGTGGTGCTGGATGCCGACAACCGGGTGTTCCTGGTCAGGCACAGCTACGTCAGCGGATGGTACCTGCCCGGAGGCGGCGTCGACCACGGCGAGACCATGGAACAGGCGATGCGGCGCGAGCTCAAGGAGGAGGGCGATATCGACCTCACCGGTGCTGCCGAGCTGCATGGCATCTTCCTCAACAGCCACGTCTCCCGCCGCGACCACGTCGCCGTCTACGTGGTCAGGCAGTTCAGCCAGGACCGGCTGCCCGCACCCAACCGCGAGATCGTGGAATGTGGGTTCTTCGCGATCAATGCGCTGCCCGAGGGGACCACGTCCGGCACGCGGCTGCGGATCGCGGAAGTGCTCGACGGCAGGCCCCTGATTGCGACGTGGCGGTGAGGGCGGGCCGTGTCTGCGCATGAGGATCGTCATTCGACACGAGCAGACTGACGTCTCGGAACACCCGCCGGATCGGCGCCCCAAAATGGACCGGAGCGGCTGCGCTGCCCAATGGACCGCGCCGCGTTCCAATGCTATCCCGCGATTGCCATGACCGACCTTTCACTCACCGTCCTTCCCGAGGCCGCCGGCGACGCCCAGTCGATCGAGCGGCTGCACGAGCGCACCTTCGGTCCAGGCCGTTTCGTGCTCAGCGCCTATCGGATTCGCGAGCACGTCGACCATCTGCTCGAATTGTCCTTCACCGCCCGCATCGGCACGCTGCTGGTCGGCTCGGTCCGGCAGTTGCCGATCCTGATCGGCGAGACGCCGGCCCTGCTGCTCGGGCCGCTTACCGTCGAGCCGCCGTTCCGCGGCCACGGGGTCGGCCGCCTGCTGATGGAGCGTGCGCTGAAGGACGCGAAGGCGAAAGGCCACCGTCTCGTGCTGCTGGTCGGCGACGAGCCCTACTACAGTCGTGTCGGCTTCAAGCCGGTCCCCAAGGGCCGCGTCACCATGCCGGGCCCGGTCGATGCCGCGCGCATCCTGATGTTCGAGCTCGTCGACGGTGCCTTCGAGGGCGTGTCGGGCCCGGTCGGCCCCGACTGGAGCAAGGCGCGGGCCTAGGATTGGGCTGCCGCAGGGCTCGGCCGGCGCGGATGACCCAAAGCGCGCTCCATCGCCTGTCCAAAAAGCAGCTCGCGATCTGGCAGCGGAAAAGCAGTACTTTCTTCCAGCATCGAGAAGAGAACGCCCGTCCGCACATTGTCTCTCAATGACGGGGAGCTTTCTTCGGCGGCGGCTGCAATGCGCGCTGCTGGAACAGAACGTACCGGTTCACATCGCAGTACGTGTTCCACCGGCCGGATGCCGAAGCCAGACACTGCTCTCTCGTTCGGTAAAGACACTCGCCGGAGGGGCCCAGCTCTCCACCATAGACGCACCAAGGATAATCATAAGCATGTGCGGTGGTGATGGGCGCCATGAGCATCAGTGTGAGAAGGATCGTGCGCATCGTACCTCCATTCAAGAGCGGGGTGCCAGCAGTGAGCTGGCACCGAAGCGATAAGGTGATTGTTGAGCTACATCAAAGTCTCCCAGATGCATATTGTTTCTGCTGCCAATAGTTGTACTTGCCGATCACGTCTTGCTGTACCGTCCGAACCGACAAAGAGGCCGCCGAGTCTGGCCTGGCCGCGCGGGGCTGCGGGCGCCTTGATCGGACGTTTTCTACCTCCATGCTTGCGGCGGCTCGATGCCGGCTCGGCGACGCAGGCGCGGCTCGCAGCGCTCCATCCGGGCTGCGCCGCCGTCAATTGGAGGAGCAGCGCCCACCTCTCATACTTCGTCATTGCGAGCGCAGCGACTTGTCCGCCGAAGCCTTTGCGACGGCGGAAGCAAATCCAGAATCTGTCTATAGAGACAGCCTGAATTGCCTCGTCGCAAGGGCTCCTCGCAATGACGGTATGCATCGGGGCGCCCATGCCCCGACCGACGTCAAGCCTAGAACTTGAAGTTCGCGAACGCTCGCACGCCGATGCCGGGCAACAGCACCTGGTCCTTGTTGAAGGAGACGGCATTGCGGATGTTCTCGTTCAGCAGGTTGTTGCCGACGAGCCCGACATGCATCTCGCGCGCGCCGAACCAGCTTTGATCGAGCTTCGTCTTGTAGCTGACCTCGGCCCTTAGCAGGTTGTAGCCAGGCGTCGGGGTCTCCGCGATCGGTGCGATGTCGTTCTGCGCGAACGCGTGCAGCAGGTTGATCCGCGCAAACCAGTCGGCGTCGCGATAATACACACCACCGCCCAGCCGCTGAGGTGGAATGCGCGGCACGCTGGTGCCGTCGTCGAAGGTCGCGCGCACGATGTCGTATTGACCCTCGATGCCCCAGATCCCGTTCCAGACCGGCATCACGTCGTACTGGAACTGGAATTCGCCGCCCCGAAATGTAGCGTCGCGCTGCGAATAGACCGCCTGATTCAGTTCGAGGCCCGGGCCGAGCTGGCAAGCGCCGTCCTCGCACGTGTTGCCGGTCAGGCGCCGGTAGATAAAGCCGTTGAACTTGGTGTAGTAGCCGGTGATTTCGAAGCGAAGCGGCCCGACCGCCCGTCGCAGTCCCGCCTCGACCGACTTGGCCGTCTCGATGCCGAGATTGGGATTGCCGATGTCGAACGTGGTGGTGGCATCGTGGCCGCCGCGCGAAAACAATTCCGCCGGTTTCGGCGCACGCTCGACATATTGGCCGGTGATGCTCGCGACCAGATCCCACGGAAGGTTGTGGATCAGGCCGATGCTCCCGCTCACGGGCGTGAAGTTGCGGTTGACCGCCGTTGCGGGGCCGATCGCGGCCGGATCGACGGCGAGGTCGAACACATCGGGGACGAAGGCTGGCGCCGTGCCGCTCAGCCTTGCGCTCTCGACGCGCCCGGCGATCTGAGCCTTGGTCACTTCGTTGAACTTGAACTCGTTGAAGATGTAGCCGGCAACTTTCGTGTTCTTGTTCGGATCGAACAGACCGTTGATCGGACTGCCAGGATCGTCCGGACTCGGCGCGGTCAGCTTCTGGTGCGACGCCTGAACGCCCACGGCGGTGGTCAGCGCAGCAAAGCGAACGTCGAACGGCGCAAGCTGCACCTCGACGCGGCCTTCCTGTTCCTTGCTGGTGAAGGTCTGTCTCACGCCGAGGGAGGTGAGATCGGCAGAGTCGGCGAGCCCGACCTCATCGTGTTTATAGTCGGTGGCCCCAGCCCAGAACCGGATCGCATCGATGGCCGCAGCGTCCGGCCGATATTCGCCTTTTGTCGTGAACTTGGTTTGTCGCCCGTCGATCCGCGTCAGGAACTCGCTGCCCTCGATACCGGGAATGTGGTAGAGCGCGTTGTGCTGCGTGATCGCCGCGCCAACGTATCCGCCATCGAAGATGTAGGAGCCGCCGACAGATCCGCCGTAGGCCTGCGATGCCGAATTCGGCTGGCGACCGTTGAACGGCAGCGTCGGGTCGGTCAAGAACGGGTAGCTCGGGATGCTGTAGTCGCCGGCCTTGCGGCCAAAGGCATCGGCGTGCATGGCAAAGTTACCGCCGCCGGCGTCGAGCAGCACGGCACCTTCGGCCCCGCGATCGACAGACGTCACGGCCGTCCGTGTTTCCGCGGTGATGCAGCCCGGCGATCCCACGTTTGCCAGCGGCGCCTTGGTCGGGAGTCCGTAAGTTGCAAAGGGCGCCGCGCAGGATGGCAAGGCATCCGGAATTCGATTGTTGGTTGCGCTGACCACGCCGCCGATCGCGGTGGAGCCGTAGCGCAGCGTCGCCGGTCCGCGGATGACCTCGACCTGGTTGGCTGCCAGCGGATCAACCGGCACGAAATGATCCTCGCCGAGATCGGACGCGCCGTTGCTGCCGGTGCCGTTCTCGACGATGCCGACACGGTTGGTGTCGAGCCCGCGAATGATGGGGCGGCTGGATGCGCCGGGAGCGTATTCAGAGCCGGTGATGCCGGGCTTGGAGAACAGGAGATCGCCGAGCGTGCCGCCGCCGTTGCGCCGGATCTCCTCGTTCGGCACCACGGTGACAGTCGCGAACTGATCGGTCACAACAGGCAGCACGCCTTGCTGAGGCGCGGCAGGCACCGGAGCTGCCGGCGTTGCTTCCGCCGCTTGCTCGCGGCTGCGCACCCGCGCGGTTCGTGTACCGCGGCCTGGGTTGCGCGACGGCACCACCGCCCTGCGCACGATCGGGCTTGGCGCCGTCACGGTGACGGCGGGAATCTCGGTCGACGATTGGTTTTGCGCAGGCGTTTGGGCGAAAGCGGGCGTGGCGGCAGCGCCGAGCAGGAGCAGGCTTGCTCCGCCAAGTCGTTGCACGCGTCGCGATTTGAATGACATTGTCCTGATTCCAGTCAGGCGCCGTCCGGATGATGGTCTGCTGATCGGAGGCGGCCTGCCGTCGCGGTGCGACGGAATTCGACTTCAACTCTTCCCGGCCGAGCGCCTGAAAGCGGCGACGGCGGGCGTGATCAAGTGGTGTCGGGAGTCAGGAGGCGGGAGGGGCGCGCGGCTGAAACGCCGCGCCGGCCGATTTCAGATGGAGGAATTCGGCATCGGTGGTGCGATAGAGCAAGTCGATCGCCTGCGGCAGCTGCAACAGTGGCGGCGTCGCGAACAGGATCGTACCCGCCATCGCGACGACGGCGCAGATCGCGCAATTGTCCTCGCCCGGCTGCTCGCGATCGGGGCTTGACGGCGATTGCTTGTGAACCGCCGCGCGGCCGACCGCAGCTTGATCCTTGCTGCCCTCGACTTGGTGGAGCGCGGCCTGGGCCAGCGGTGTGGCCTGAGCGAACCAATGGCTGTGGCCGAACGTCAGCGCGAACTGCACCAGCATCGCGAACAACGCGAGCCGGGCACCGTGCCTGATATTCGACCGGAACCACTTCATCGGAAAACGCCACCCCCACATCGCGAGGCGCCCAGTCCCTGGGGCGTCACGATGTTATAATGTAACATCGCTCCAATCGTCAGCTGATGTCAACGGCACTCGACCCGCGCAGCGCGGGTCGCAGGCCGATGTGGCGTTCGAGCAACGGAGCGTTCAGCGCCCCTCGCGGACCCAGGTCGCTGCAAACGCGCCGAGCAGCAGCAACAGGCCGATCAGACCGGCAAAGATCGGCAGCACGCCGACGCCCTTGACGACGCTGGCATCGCGCATCCTGACTCCCATCCAGCCGTCGCCGGCAAAGACGCTGGCCGAACGCACCGGGAGGACGCGCGGCAGCTCGATGCTGGCGCCATTCGCGACGCGCACGGCGTTGCCGCCGGTCGCCTGCGTCAGCGGCTTCAAGGTCTCGACCGTGGAGGTGACTTCCGAAAACTCCTTCGGATTGGTCGGTCCGACATTGATGAGCGCCTTCAGCGTGCCGTCGGTGGCCTGCCACAGGCCGAGCTCGCTCGCCGGCAGGCTGGCGCGCCATTCGCCGGGCTCCCCTGCGCTCAGCGTCAAATCCTGCGACACGCCGGACGGCGAGGTCACGCTCACCGGCTGGACGCTGTCCGCCATGGTCTGGCGCACCACCACGAGATTCTTGCCCTGCACCTGGAGGCGCAGCGCCTCCTCGTCGAGGTCCGGCTGCTTCATCAGCCAGTGCGACATGCGCCGGAGCAGGTCCAGATGCGGGCCGCCGCCCTCATAGCCGCGCGCCCACAGCCAGATGTGGTCGGACAGCAGCAGCGCGACGCGGCCCTCGCCGAAGCGCGACAGGAACAACAGCGGCTTGCCGTCGACACCCGTCATCACCGGTGGGTTGACGGAATTGCGGGTATCAACGGTGCGGAAGAACCGGCTCCAGCGCGGCGGCTCGGAGGCGGAGCCTTCGAGGCCGCGGGTGACGGGGTGGCGTTTGCCGAGGTCGGACAGATGCGCATAGAACGGCTTTTTCGGTCACGCCGACCGGTTCGGCCGGCAGCACCGTATCCAGCGGCGTGCGCCAGATGCTGGTGTTGGAGGCGTAGTCGGGGCCGGCCGAGACCAGCACCGCGCCGCCCGAGCGGACATAGCGCGCGATGTTGTCGAAATAGGCGATCGGCAGCACGCCCTGACGGGCGTAGCGGTCGAAGATGATCAACTGGAATTCGTTGATCTTCTGCTGGAACAATTCGCGGGTCGGAAACGCGATCAGCGACAATTCGTTGATCGGCGTGCCGTCCTGCTTCTCCGGCGGCCGCAGAATGGTGAAGTGCACGAGATCGACGCTGGCGTCGGACTTCAAGAGGTTGCGCCAGGTGCGCTCGCCGGAATGCGGCTCGCCGGAGACCAGCAGCACGCGCAGCTTGTCGCGCACGCCGTCGATGGCGACGACGGCGCGGTTGTTCACCGGCGTCAGCTCACGCTCGAGCGGGGAGGCCTCGATCTCGACGATGTTCGGTCCGGCATGCTTGATGTCGACGTCGACGCTCGCGGCCTGGCCGCTCGAGAGCGTGCGCTCGTTGATGACCTCGCCGTCCCTGCGGATCGTGACCTTGGCACGCTCGCCGGTGACGCCCTGGTCATCGAGGCGGTAGCTGATGGTCTGGCTCTGCCCGACGATGCCGAAGCGCGGCGCGGCCGTGATCGCGATGCGGCGGTCGCGCTCGTCCTTCTGGCCGGTGATCAGCGCATGCACCGGCGCCTGGAAGCCGAGCGCGGCGGCGTTCGCCGGAATGTCGTGGACGCGGCCGTCGGTGATCAGGAACGCGCCGGCGACGCGGTCGACCGGCACGTCCGACAAGGTCGAGGCGAGGGCGCCGAACAGCCTGGTGCCGTCGGTCTCGCCGTCGGCCTGTCCGGCATCGACGACGCGCACCTCCAGCCCCTTGATCTTCTTCAGGCTGTCGACCAGCGCTTCCTGCGCAGCTGCGGCCTCGCGATTGCGGTTGCCGAAATTCTGGCTCGGGCTCTTGTCGACGACGATTGCGGCGACCGAGGTGAGGGGCTCGCGTTCCTCGCGGGTGAAGGAGGGGTTGGCGAGCGCCAGCAGGAACAGCGCCAGCGCGGCCACGCGCACGGCAGCGCCGCGCGCGCGAGCAATCAGCAGCACAATGGCGACGACGGCGATCGCGGCGAGCGCGAGCCACAGCACGATGGCGGGAACGAGCGGCGTGAAGGCGATGCCGTAATTCATTAAACCACCCTATCAACGTCATTCCGGGACGATGCAAAGCATCGAACTCCGGTGCGCAATCGCGCACCTGAGAATCTCGAGATTCCGGGTCTGGTCCTTCGGACCAGCCCGGAATGACGGAGTGTGTGGATCAAGCGCGTTACCCGCATCATTGCCCCAACCGTTCGATCAGGGCCGGTGCGTGCACCTGGTCGGCCTTGTAATTGCCGGTCAGGGTGTACATCACGATGTTGGCGCCGGCGCGGTAGGCGAATTCGCGCTGGCGGGTGTCGCCGCCGGTCACCGGCAGCATGGCCTGGCCGTCGGGCCGCACCGCCCAGGCGCCGGCAAGGTCGTTCGAGGTGATGATGATCGGCGAGACACCGTCGCCGCCGCGCGCCGGCCGCTGCGCGCTGTCGTCGTCCTCGTCGCGCGGCAGGGTCTCGACCCAGGTCTGGCCGGTGACGAAACGGCCGGGGAAGTCGCGCAGCAGATAGAAGGTCTTGGTCAGCACGTGCTCGCGCGGCACCGGCTCGAGCTCGGGCACATCGAGCGAGGACAGGATCTCGCGCAGCGTCTGCATGGCGGGGGTTTGCGCCGCGCCGTTCGCGCCGGGCGGGGCTTCGATCGCGTCGCGGGTGTCGAACAGCACGGTGCCGCCCTGCTTCATGTAGGCGTCGATCTTGTTGATGGCGTCCTGCGGCGGCTTTCGCGCGCCCGGCACGATCGGCCAGTAGATCAGCGGGAAGAAGGCGAGCTCGTCGCGCGCCGGATCAATCCCGACGGGATCGCCGGCCTCGAGCGCGGTGCGCTGGGCCAAAAACAGCGTCAGCCCGTTCATCCCCGCCTTGACGATGGAATCGACGTCGGCATTGCCCGTGACGACATAGGCGAGGCGGGTTTGCGCCGTCGCCTTCATCGCGAAATCGTCCGCGGCGCCGTCGGCGCGTGACGGCGTCGGCGCGAGCGTGGTGAGCAGCAGGCCGAGCACGATCATGGCGGGCGCGGCGCGGCGGCGCAGCAGCGCGGCGATCCCGCCGCCGAGCACCGCGACGATGAGGGCGTCGATCAGGAACAGCGCCAGCGCCGTCGACAGCAGCCAGCCGCGCAGGTCGCGCGGCTCGGCATTGGTGTAGGTCGCGTGGCGGGCGCGCAGGCTCGTGGTGTTGAGGGCCGCGATGCGGTCGGCGCTAGCAAGCGTGTTCACGGCGAGCGGTCCTTCGGCCGGGCCATAGAAGCCGGGCGGATGATCTGATGTGGCGCGGTCGCGGTAATCCGCGGGCAGCGGCTTTGCGGTCGCCGGCGGCGGGCCGAAGGCGCCGAAGCCGTCGAGGATGTGCAGCGGCGCCACCGTCTCTGTGGTCGCTTCGCTGGCAATTCCTGCGCCGGGCTTGGAGGTGTAGCCGGACATGTCGACCACCCGCCGCAGCATCTCGACGAAGGTGCCGGACATCGGCAGATCCGACCAGCGCATGTCGGCGCTGACGTGGAACAGGCTGACCAGCCCCTTGCCGCGATGCTCGCCGGTGACGAGCGGCGTGCCGTCCTCCAGCGAGGCCCAGCTCTTGGTCGCGAGCACGGCGTCGGGCTCGGCCAGCACCTGGCGGCTGACGGTGACGTCCTTGGGGACCGCGATGCCGGCGAACGGGCCGTCGCCCGCGAAGGAGGCCAGATGCTGCGGCTTCTCCCAGGTCAGGCTGCCGCCGAGCGTGCGGCCGCCCTTGCGCAGCTTGACCGGCACCAGGTCGTCCTCGGCCTGCGCCAGCCGGGGACCTGCGAACCGCACCAGGACGCCACCCTGGTCGATCCAGGCATTGAGGCGCTCGCGCAGCTCCGGCGCGATGGTGCCGACATCGGCGAGGATGATCATCGGCAGCTTCTGGTCCAGAAATTGTGTGATGCCCTGCTGCGGCGAGCCCTTGTCGGCGAGCCTGACGTCGGCGAACGGCGTCAGCGCACGGGCGAGGTAGAAGGTCGGCGCCAGCAGCGGCTGCGCGGTCTCGCTGGTCGAGCCCGAGACGATGCCGATGGCGCGGCGGCGCCAGCGCTTGTCGAGCAGCTGCACCGCGCCGACGGAACGCTCGCCCGAGATCTCCAGGCGGCTGATGTCGTTGCGCAGCTCGACCGGCAGATCGAACGCGGCGTCGGTCTCCTTGTCCTGCGGGCCGAACGAGAACCGCGCTTCGCCGATCGGCGAGGCCTTCTGGTCGAGCGCGCGCACGGTGCCGACCACGATGCCGCTGTCGGTGCGCAGCACCTTCACCGTCATCTTCGCGGCGGCGTTCTCGGCCGCGACCAGCGCCAGCGGCGAGGGGGTGCCGCCATCGAAGATGGTCAGGCTGCGCTCGCCGATGGTCTTGCCGAGGCCGGCCACGAATTCCTCGCCGCGGCCGGTGTCGACGCCATCCGACAGCCAGGCGATCTCGCAGTCGCCGGTGGCTTTCAGGAAGCGGTCGATCGCGGCGAGCGTGTCGACGCGGTCGACCGAATAGGGTTTTGGCGCGAGCTGGCGCAGCGCGACGCGCGCGGCGCCCGCCGGCATCAGGGTGATGTCGCGGCTCGGCTCGGACAGCGGCACCAGCGCGATGGCGCGACGGTCGTTGTCGGCGTTGGCGATCAACTCGTCGGCGGCCCTGATCCTGACATCCCAGTGCGATGCGGCGCTCCAGCCGTCGTCGAACACGATCATCAGCGGCGCCTTGCTGCCGGCGAGGCCGGTCTGCGGATTCCAGATCGGGCCGGCGGCGGCGAAGATCACCAGCGCCGCCGCAAGCAGCCGCAGCGCGGTCAGCCACCATGGCGTCCGCGAGGGCGTCTCCTCGCGCGGGGCGATGTCGAACAACAGGCGGGTCGGCGGAAACTCGATGCGGCGCGGCCGCGGCGGCATCACGCGCAGCAGCCACCACAGCACCGGCAGGCTGACGAGGCCGATCAGAAGCAGCGGTTGGGTGAAGGCGAGCGGCAGTCCCATCATGCGGCCGGCCCCGCCTTGATGGTCGTGGTGCGGGCGCCCGACTTGCTCACCTGCATGCCGGCATGCAGGAACAGCAAGAGCTCGGCGGCGGAGCGGTCGGTGGCGTGCGTCGTGAACAGCCAGTCGAGCTTGCCTGTCTCGGCGCGGATCTGGTCGCGATGCAGCGCGAGCCGCGTGGTGTAATCCTGCGCCCAGCTCTCGGCGCGGCCGGCGGTGATCACGCCGAACCCTTCGGGCTCGACGAACTCGACGCGGCCGGAATAGGGAAACGACTCTTCGGCGGGATCGACGACCTGCACCAGCGTGCCATGCGCGCCCGAGCCGGACAGCCCTGCGAGAGTCGTCCTGATCTCGGAGATCGGCGACCAGAAATCCGACAGCACGATGGTCTCGGCGAGCGCGGCAGGCACGAAGGACGGCGGCAGGCTGGGCCGATCGGCATCGTCATGCAGCATCGCCTGCGCCATCTTGTCGATGACGCTGCGGCTCGCCGTCGGCGCCATCAGCCCGGGGATCCCGACGCGTTCGCCGCCGGAGACCAGGAGCTCGGCCAGCGCGAAGGCGACGATCAGCGTGCGCTCGAGCTTGGACTCGCGCGCGGTCTTCGAGGCGAACGCCATCGAGGGCGAGCGGTCGGGCCAGATCCAGACCGTGTGCGAGGCTTCCCATTCGAGCTCGCGGACATAGAGATGGTCGTCGCGCGCCGAGCGCCGCCAGTCGACGTTCTGCGACGGCTCGCCGGAGACGAAACGGCGATATTGCCAGAAATTTTCGCCGGAGCCGGCGCGGCGCCTGCCGTGCAGGCCGTGGATGACGTTGGCGGCGATACGGCGGGCTTCGAGCACCAGGCGCGGCAAGGACGCTGCGAGCGTGCGGCTTTCGCCATCGGCACGTCGGATCGCGATGACCTCCTTCGCCGTGTGCCCGTTCTCCGCTGCCATCAACCGATCCGTGTCTTCAATTGCCGGATCACGTCCGGGATCGTGCGGCCCTCGGCGCGCGCCTGGAAGGTCAGTGCCATGCGGTGCTTCAGCACGGGCTCGGCGAGATCGAGCACGTCGTCGACCGAGGGCGCCAGGCGGCCGTCGATCAGCGCACGCGCGCGTACCGCCAGCATCAGGGATTGGCTGGCGCGCGGGCCGGGGCCCCAGGCGATGAACTTGCCGGATTCGCCGGCGTCGGGACCCGGACGGGCCGAGCGCACCAGCGACAGGATCGCCTCCACGACGGAATCGCCGACCGGCAGGCGTCGGATCAGCCGCTGCGCGGCGATCAGCGCGTCCGCAGTCATCGATCCCTTCGCCAGCGTTTCCTCGGCGCCGGTGGTCTCGAACAGGATGCGGCGCTCGGCGTCGCGATCGGGATAGTCGACGTCGATCTCCATCAGGAAGCGGTCGAGCTGCGCTTCGGGCAGCGGATAGGTGCCTTCCTGCTCCAGCGGGTTTTGCGTCGCGAGCACGTGGAAGGGCTTTGGCAGGTCGTGACGCGCGCCGGCCACGGTGATGTGCTGCTCCTGCATCGCCTGCAGCAGCGCCGACTGCGTGCGCGGCGAGGCGCGGTTGATCTCGTCGGCCATCAAGAGCTGCGCGAACACCGGACCCGAAATGAAGCGGAAGGCGCGCTTGCCCGTGGTGGTTTCGTCCAGCACCTCGGCGCCGAGAATGTCCGACGGCATCAGATCGGGCGTGAACTGGATGCGCTTGGCATCGAGGCCGAGCGTGACGCCGAGCGTCTCGACCAGCTTGGTCTTGGCAAGGCCGGGCACGCCGATCAGCAGCGCATGGCCGCCGGAGAGGATGGTGACCAGCGTGTTTTCGATCACGCGGTCCTGGCCGAAGATGACGGAGGCGATCGCATCCTTCGCGGCGCGAATCTGGCTCGACACCTGCTCGGCCGAACGGACGATCCCGTCCTCGAAGTTTCTCGACACTCTCCGCCATCCGTTCGCTCCTTCAGCCCGCCATGCGGCTGCCTGGGCCGTCATGTCATCGCATCGCGTCAAATCATGGGCCTATGCTAGGCTTGCAGGAAGGCCATGTATTCGTTGAATTAACCTATCCCCACCTTATCGGCTTCGGGTTATGTACGGCATCACGAAGTGGCGACCTCCACACCGGACTATCCCGGATGGAACCGCGTACCCGAGTACAACGTAGACCTGCACCAATCGTGCCAAAGACAGAGTCAGGGCAAACCATGGCGAACCAAGGGCAGAGCGCCGATCGTGGCCTCGAGGGGCTGACTGCCGCCGCCAAGAATGCTGCCAATGCCGAAGGCGGCAAGAAGGGCCTGCCGCCGGTGCACCTGTGGAATCCGCCGTTTTGCGGCGATCTCGACATCCGAATCGCCTCCGATGGTACTTGGTTCTATTTGGGCACGCCAATCGGGCGTCCCGCGCTGGTGCGGCTGTTCTCGACCATCCTCAAGCGCGAGGGCGACAAGCATTTCCTGGTCACGCCGGTGGAGAAGGTCGGCATCCGCGTCGACGATGCGCCGTTCATGGCGGTCGAGATGCAGAAGGACGATGAGAGCGGCCATCGCGTGCTGCGCTTCCGCACCAATGTCGACGACTGGGTCAGCTGCGATGCCGCGCACCGGCTGCGCTTCGAGCAGGCGGCGGACGGCGGGCTGACGCCTTACCTGCATGTCCGAGCCGATCTCTGGGCCAAGGTCACGCGGGCGCTCTATTACGATCTGGTTGACATGGGCGAGGAGCGGATGGTCGATGGCCAACCGATGTTCGGCGTCGAATCGGCCGGCGAATTCTTCGTCATGGCCGATGCGGAGCAGGTGAGGGCCGCGCTTTGACCAAGCCTATTCTGAAGAGCGACCAGGTTGTGCTCGGCGCGGCGGATTTCTTCGCCCGCTCGAAGGCGAAGCTCGGCTTCGACGTGCCGGCCGGCCTCTACGATCCCAACATCATTCCCGCCTCGGGCGATCCCGGCACCGACAAGATGCTGGAGATCATCGCACGCGAGCAGCCGGTGCGCCCCGCCGCGGTGCTGATCGCCGTGGTCGATCATCCCGAGCCGACCATTCTGCTGACGCAGCGCGCGGCGCATCTCAACGACCATGCCGGCCAGGTCGCCTTTCCCGGCGGCAAGATCGACGCGACCGATTCCTCGCCGCTGGACGCGGCGCTGCGCGAGGCCGAGGAGGAGGTCGGGTTGTCCAGGGACTTCGTCGAGCCGCTCGGCTATCTCGATCTCTACGGCACGGCGTTCGGCTTCCGCATCCTGCCGACGGTGGCCAAGGTCCGGCCGGGCTTCTCGCTCACCATCAACCATTCCGAGGTTGATGACGCCTTCGAGGTGCCGCTATCGTTTCTGATGAACCCGGTGAACCATCAGGTGCACAGCAAGGAATTCCGCGGCATGGAGCGGTCCTATTACGCGATGCCGTTCGCGGAGCGCTACATCTGGGGGGCCACGGCCGGAATGCTGCGTGTGTTGTATGAGCGGATCTATTCGTCATGATCCGGACGGTTCTGACCGAGATCGGAATCTTCCTCATCCCGTTTGCCGTCTATGCGCTGTTCCTGGCCGCGGGCCGCTCCGGTGTGTTCGCGCGCTCGTCCTGGCCGGTCACGATCGTCGCGCGCCTCACCCTGGTCGCGCTTGCGCTCGTCATCGCGGGCCTGATCGGCCTTGCGGAGTTCTCCGGCGCGCCGCCGGATTCGACCTACGTTCCCGCCCATATCGAGAACGGTCGGCTGGTGCCGGGCGTGGAAAAATAGGGGCAGCACGATGAGCGCGGAGCCTTTACTCGCGCCGGTCCTTGCCGATGCGCCCTGGCTGATCTCGGGCGGGACCGCGCGCGTCCTGCAATTGCTCAATGCCGACGGCGAGGAGGCGCGGGTGGTCGGCGGCGCGGTGCGCAACGCGCTGCTCGGTCTTGTGCCCGGCGACATCGACATCGCGACCACGGCCAGGCCCGAGGAGGTGATGCGACGTGCCAAGGCCGCCGGCATCAAGGGCGTGCCGACCGGCATCGATCACGGCACCGTCACGCTGGTCATCGACAGCCATCCCTATGAAGTCACGACGCTGCGGGAGGACACCGAAACCTTCGGCCGCAAGGCCAAGGTGGCGTTCGGTCGCGACTGGGTGAAGGACGCCGAGCGGCGCGACTTCACCATGAACGGCCTGTCGGCCGATGCAAAGGGCGTCGTCTACGATTATGTCGGCGGCATCGCGGATGCCAAAGCGCGCCGCGTGCGCTTCATCGGCGATCCCGACCAGCGCATCGCCGAGGACTATCTGCGCATCCTGCGCTTCTTCCGCATCCACGCCGCTTTCGGCGCGGGCGATCCCGACCGCGACGGCTATCTCGCCTGCATCCGCGGCCGCGCCGGCCTTGCCAGCCTCTCGGCCGAACGGGTGCGGATGGAGATGCTGAAGCTCCTGGTGGCGTCGGGCGCATCCGCGGCCGCGCTGGCCATGGCCGAGGGCGGCCTGCTGCAGACGCTGGTCGGCGGCGTCGTCTACACCGGGCCGCTGGCGACGATGATCGCGGTCGAGCGCGAGCTCGGCCTCGCCGCCGGCAGCACGCGGCGCCTCGCCGCGCTGACCGTCGCCGTGACCGAGGATGCCAAGCGCGTCGCCGCGCGCCTGCGGCTGTCCAATGCCGAGACCAAGGCGCTGGATTCGATGGGACACCGCTGGTGGCGTCTCGCCACCAAGGACGAGGCCAATGCGCGGCGGCTGCTCTACCGGCTCGGTGCCGAGCGCTATCACGATCGTGTGTTGCTGGGCTGGGCGCGGAGCGGCGGCGATGTCGCCTCCACGCGCTGGCGCGCGCTCGCCGAGCTGCCGCGGCGCTGGACGGCGCCGAAATTTCCGCTGAAGGCCGCCGACTTCATCGCGCGCGGACTGCCTGAAGGACCCGCGCTCGGACACGTGTTGACGCTCGCCGAGGACGCTTGGCTTGCGGCGGATTTTCCCCTAGAGGAAGCCGCACTCGCTGCCATCGCCGATCAAGCTGCGGCCCGCGTCAGCCGCGACGAGAGAACGTGACCATCGTCTCAGGCTTCGCCGACATCTCGATCTTCCAGCTGCTGCTGGTCGCGTTGATGGCGTTGTTTGCCTCGATCATCGGCGGTCTCGCCGGCTACGGCACCGGCGCCCTGATGCCGCTGGTGCTGGTGCCGCTGGTCGGCGCCGAGCCCGTGGTGCCGATCATCGCGATCTCCGCCATCTTCACCAATTGCAGCCGCGCGGTCGCTTACCTGCGCTACGCCGACCGCCGCCGCGCAGCTATCGTGCTCGCCTGCGCCGCGGTGACCACCGCGCTCGGCGCCTACGGCTATACGCGGCTGACCAATGCGGGCGCGGCGCTGGTGATCGGCGCCATGCTGATCCTGAGCGTGCCGCTGCGCCGCGTGCTCCGCCGCCGAAGCGTGCGGATCGGCGACGGCGGCCTTGCCGCCGGCTCGGTCGGCTACGGCGTCCTGGTCGGCGGCACCTCCGGCTCCGGCGTGATCCTGCTCTCGCTCCTGATGGCCGCGGGCCTGGAGGGCGCCGCCGTGATCGCGACCGATGCGATGATCTCGCTCGGCACCGGCCTGATCAAGATCTCCGTGTTCGGCCTTGCCGGCGCCGTCACCGCGCAGGTGCTCGCCTTCGCGCTCCTGATCGGGGTGATCGCGATCCCCGGCGCCTTCCTGGCAAAGGCCTTCGTCGAGCGGATGCCGCTGCACATCCACACCGCGATCCTCGATGTCGCTGTCATCACCGGCGGGCTGGTGATGATCTCGGCGGCGGCGAGGCAGCTCCTGGCGTAGATGGGTGGGCCCGATTGGGCATGCGAAACGATGCCCGCGATCAGGCTCGTTCTCACGAACGTCGCAGCTGATCCAACGGAAAAAGCGCCGGCTCAACGGTCCGCGGCAACTGTAACCCGAAGCGGACCTCAGACCATCGAGCCCGAGTAGCGGATCGGATTTCAATGCGTATGCAGTGCCGCCGAGCCCTTTTTAGGTCGCACTATGTAGGCCGTCCGCAGCCGTAGAAGCGGTTTCTCGAAGAACTCGAATGACAGCCCCGCCACGGGTACGAATGCCGCGAAAAGCACGGTCGCAGCTGGGAGCGCCCACCAAAAGTTGGCGTCTTGGCCAGCACGGTCTTTGATGAGGAATATTAAGACCTCGCGCAGGAAGAAATGCAGGAGATAGATCGAATATGACCACTCTCCGATTTTCCGGAGGCAGAAATCAACCTTCGGGGGAATGCTAATCGCTGAATTGTCGTACCAGGCGACGAAACTGCCAAAGGCGACGGCCTGCATCGTCGGAATGACTATCCATAATGCCGAGGGAGAGGGATAGGCCCCATCGAGGTTGAAGAAGCCGCCCTCGGCGTCGAATATTTGCCAGAAGATCAGGAACAGCAGCCCACATGTGAAAGCCACGACGCGACGTGCCTTTACGCCAAGGCCAGCCGTTGCGAAGAACATGCCCATCAGAAACTGGTCGATCGCCCCGACAATGGTCCAATACGCCACGAGCTGGACCTCTCCGTATCTGACCCAGAGGAGCGCACGCAGGCAGAGGCTGAGACAGATGCCGATGAGCAGTGCATAAGGCCCAAAGCGGTTGCTGAGCGCGAGCAGGTACGGGAACAGCAGGTAGAAGTGAAACTCGATCGTGATCGACCAGGCTCCGTTCGGCAACGTCGGCAACAAGACTCCGCGCCAGATCTGACTGAAGTAAACTGGGGGGCAATGTGAAGCTTGCCGAGAATATACCAGGCGGCCAGAGACACGGCGAGCAAGGGTGCCAATCTTACGGCGCGACTCCAGAGAAACGCGGGATAGTTGATCGCCTGCCCGTTCACCAGCTTGGCGAATAGGTAGCCGCTCAGCGTCATGAAGAGCCCAACGCCAACGTGCCCCTCATCCAGCAGCGCGAAAGGGAATGGCGGCGCGGCAGAGAACGGCACCGGGAAGTCAGTCGTCAGATGGGTGAAGTGCCACACGAAAACGAGGTAGGCCGCCAGAGCTCTGATGTGATCGAGGCGAGAAAAGTATAAGCCACTGCTGGATTTCATGAGATCACGAACGATGCTCGGTCTAAATCGACCAGCTAGGCTAACCAGCTGCTCGAAGCTTCATCACTAGGGTGATCGCAAGCGGCGAGTTCGTGGGCAACGTCTCGTCAGGACTGATGCCGAGGCCGGCATCGGCCGACGTGTCAATGGTCTTTTTTTCACGCGATCGCTTTTGCTTTTGAAGTCTTTGAAGGCGTTGCGACTTCGTTCTAAATCAACCTAAGGGAGCAATCATTTCCAGTTTCATAAAGAGCGGTTGTTCCACGGGCAATTTCTCTTGGAAGGATTGTTTGGTTAGCAAAGCTTTAGTGGAACCCATGATCGTTGAAAGTGGCCAGCGATGCGAGTTCGCATCGGGCGCCTTCGCGGTCGTCACTGAATGCGGCCGTGGGGATGCGTTGACGCTTGGTCGCCGCGAGCATCAGTTGCAGCTCCTCGTGCGGACTGAAGCCGGCGCCGGTCGCAAGACCGTTCGCGTGATCTCAGCGGCCATCGGTGAGCCACCGCGTATGTCCGCTCGTGGCCCGCAGCTGCCATAGTCGAGGCGAGGGATCGAAGTCTGCTTTGGACCTCTAATGGTGCAGGAACTGAAGCACTGCTTCAGGTGATGCAGCCGCCAGCGCTCCGACACAAAACCCGACGAAGCCAACCGCAGTAGCCCCGGCTAATCCGTGAGATGCCCAGCCGGTCGCCGCGCCAATCACGGTGCCCAACGTAATCGTGCAAATCGCCCAGATCACATGAAGAACGGTTTTTATCGTTCTGCCCATTCACTCAATCTACCACGGGCTCTTTCAACGGCCGTTCACAAGTTCATTAGAAGTCGTGCACTGCAATCTGAAGAGAATGAACTGAAACCTTGCCAGTAACCGCAAGTGGCCCCCATCAGCGAAGTTGCGCGTCGGCTGACGGAGGTCCGCTCGTTGGGGCAGAGCGGACGAGATTTGCTCAGCTTGAGTTCATTGCATTTGACCCTGAGCAGACATGATCGGCCGACTTTGATCCTGCTCAAAACGACCGATGCGATGTCCCCTACAAAGGCGTTGCACTTGGCACCCCCGAGTGCGGAGTCCCCATACCCATAGCGACAAAGGCCGCCGCCCCCACGGCGGCCTTTTTTTGCACCGTCACGCCGACGTGACAAAGAGATATATTTCCCACTCTGCAGGTCGGGTTCAGAATGGATCTACGGCGCGGATCACGGGGGGTCCAATGCACCGATTTATAGCTAGAGCCAACATAGATCACTTTATCGGCCTTCTGAACGCCGGTGATCTGACGGCTGACAAACGAACGGGCATCATCAAGCTGCTGATCGCCGAGTTGGATAAGCTCGCGCATGATCTGGAACAACTCGAATTTATCGAGAGAAGAGCGGCTGAATGTCGTGAAAGAGTGAACCATGTCAGGGACATACGGAACAGTCACCCCTTCAGCACAACGGAGCGCGAACAAGCGGAGCGGCTGCTTGTAAGCTGCGAAAACGTGCGAACGGTGCTTGAAGATTTTTGTCATCGCCTGCGCGCGAGAATCAATTCGCCGGGCGGAACAATCTCTACAGGTCCCCGCCGAGACCAGATACACTGAGCCCATCACCGACCGAGGGTTTGCCGTAGGCGTCGGTGGCTGAGAGACCGATCGCGCTCCCGCCTGCAAAATAAGGAGCGCGCCATGTGGAAATCCACGGCGACGGCACCGTTTGATCGCAACTTACAGCTGGCGGTGATCGACACCGCCGGACAGGTACATGCGCTGGTCTTCCCCTGTCGCCGCGTGCTTCGGGGCTGGGTAAATTCGCAGACCGATTTGCCCGTATATGTGTTTCCGACGCATTGGCGCGAATGGAACGCCGTCATAGAGGAAGCTTTGATTGGTGAGCCAGCGCGGGATCGGCTGGGATCTGCGAGCGATCATCAAGAGGGAACGTGACGGTCTCAATTAGCCCCGTGCCGCTAGCCGTAGTCGCATTGCTGAGTTGGACGCGCAGCGTCTTCTGCTCGTGATCCTTCGACATCCAGCCATGTCCGCCTGTTGCCCTGCGATTGGCAGATCGGCGGACATCGGAGGCGCTGGAGCGGAGCAGGCCGGCCTGACCGGGATGCGGTCTTGAGCGCGCCTACTCTTCGCCCTCTTCCTCGTCTTCATCCTCCTCATCGTCCTCTTCCACCTGCACCAGCACGGCCAGTGGCAGCGTCTCGCGGAACAGGTCGCCTTCCATGCCCATCCAGAGGCAGAGCGCGTCGTCCTCCTTCACCTCCGCAACCGTCAGCGGCTGGCCGCCGGATTTCAGCATCACCACATCGCCGGCTTTCAAGTCCATGGAGTGTTCCTTTCGCGTGATCGACCCGGAAGGGAAGCTAGCAAAGGGTCATGACGGGCCGATCACGCAGACCGGTCGTACCGAGAGAATCCGGCGGTGGGTTGCGATACGGCCGATATGACGCAGACACATGCGCTCGCGATTGGCTGGGTCGGAAAGAATTGTTGCCGTTCCTGGCCGGCTTTCCGACCGGGTTGTCGGATGCATTGCGCTTCGCCTCAACGGCTTGGGTCTGGTCCTGCAGCCCGCGGCGGCAGGCCAGCAGTCGCTTATGCCGCGCCCCGGGGCGGCCCGGTGGTGCGTGTTGCGCTGGCACGGCCTCGGGTTTCCAGCTACGCTAAGTGTGCAACGGGCCCCCTGGGGGATGCGTCGATGGCGGCCGGTGAGATGGATCAGAGCAACGTAGCAAAGTTTCCGCTCGTTGACCCGGACAGCCCCGAGATATCGGCGCTGGTTGCGATCATCCGGCGCCTTTCGGTCGCACGCAGCGTGCCGGAGATCATGGATATCGTCGCTCATTCTGCGCGGACGCTGATCGGAGCGGACGGGGTCACATTCGTTCTGCGCGAAGGCGACCGATGCTATTATGCGGAAGAGGATGCAATCGGGCCGCTCTGGAAGGGGCAGCGGTTTCCGATGTCGGCCTGCATCTCCGGTTGGTGCATGCTGGAGCGGCGTGCTGCCGTCATCCCGGACATCTATCAGGACGACCGGATTCCGCAGGATGCCTACCGCCCGACCTTTGTCCGTAGTCTGGCGATGGTGCCCGTTCGGCAGGACGACCCGATCGCGGCGATGGGCGCCTACTGGGCGAATTCCCGCGAGATTCAGCCGAGAGAGGTCCAGCTGCTGCAGACCATTGCCGACGCAGCTTCGCTGGCGGTGGCTTACGTCGATCAGCGCCGTCACGATCCATGGCGGCGCCTGCGCCTGGTCAGGGACTGGGCCAGGCAGAAGGGGCTGCGGCTTCGCTCTCTCAACCTGCCATTCGAGCTTGCCAAGCTCAAGCCTTGGCAGGCCGAGAATGAGCCCAGTTTGCCCCGGGCCATAGGCGTTGCGGCCGGATCGGTCGTCCTGGCCACCCTCGTAAGACTTGCGCTGGGCGAGCTCATCGGCCCAGGTGTCATCGCGTTTGCCACTTACTATCCCGCGGTCCTGCTTTCCACCCTGTGGGCCGGAAGTGGGTCGGGCCTTCTGACGCTCTTCGGTGCCGGCGTGATCGGCTGGTACGCTTTCATGCCGCCGGTCTACACCTTTGAAATCAAGGAGGCCGCGACGGTGGCGAGCCTGGCGCTTTATCTGGCATCGGGCTCAGTGATCATTTGGGGCGCCGAGCAATACCGCAGGCTCGCGGCAGCTTTGGCCGGAAAAGATCGTGAGCGTGAGCTTCTCATGGGGGAGCTCTTGCACCGCATGCGAAACATGATCGGGGTGGTGCAAGCGGTCGTCAACCAGACGCTCTCGCATGACGAGGACGCCCGCGCGACTCTCAGTCGGAGGATTGCGGCCGTCGTCACCGCCGATGGGTTCATGCAAGATGACATGAGCTATCAAAGCGACCTCGCCGAGCTTCTTGCGTCGGAACTTGCCGGCTATGAGCGCGCACGCTTTATCCTGTCGGGACCGGCGACGCAGCTTGCGCTGGATCAGTCGCGCGCCCTGGCGCTCTCGATCCATGAACTGGCGACCAACTCCGCCAAGTACGGCGCATTGTCTTGTCCGGAAGGCCGCGTGCTGGTGTCGTGGAGTATGGCCCCTGCAGAACTCCAGTTGGCCTGGCAGGAGCTGGGCGGGCCTCCGGTACGCACTCCCAAGCGCGAGGGTTTCGGCTCCAGGTTCGTGCGTCAGATGCTGGCCAAGAAAGGCGGAAGCATCAAGACTGAATGGCTGGAAGCCGGCGTGGTGCACAAGATCGTGCTGCCGAGGCACTGAGTTTCAGTGTTCTTGCCCGCGCATCAAAGTCGTTTCGCAAAATCCGCAAGTCCTTGATATTGCAGGGACCGTCTACTGTGCATGGGGTTGTTTTTCGACTTTTTGCTTGGCGCCCAGCTCAAGATCGATCCGGCACCAACTCGGTCAGCGAGCGGATGATGCGGTCGGGCTTGACGGTCGAGCCTTCGGGCAGGCCGTCGCCGTGCACGTCGATCCAGATCGAATAGATGCCGAGCCGCTGCGGCGTCACGACTTCCCATTCCAGATTGTCGCCGATCATCCAGGTGTCCTCAGGCGTGACGCCGAGCGCCTCCATCGCGTGCAGATAGGCGCGCTCCTCGGGCTTACCGAAGCCGTGCTCGCCCTCGATCTGGATGTGGTCGAAGCGATGCGCCAGCTCGAACCGCTCGACCTTGGCGCGCTGCATGTCGGCGGCGCCGTTGGTGACCAGCGCGAGCTTGACGCCGCGTGCCCTGAACGCGTCGATCGCATCATGCGCACCGGGGAAGACGAAGATCGCTTCCTCGCGGTAGGTGGTGAAGCGGTCGGCGAGGCGATCGGCGAGATCGTCCGAGAGGGCGCGATGGCCGTCGGCGGCGAGCGCGGCGAAGCCGCCGCGCACCGTGAGCCGCCGCGCCTCGCCGAGCTTCATCCGCCAGATCGGCTCCGCGGTCGACCAGAACTGCCTGGCATAGGCCAGCACCGCGGTCGCGACCTGCGGCGGCGGCAGCGGCGCAAGCTCCTCGGCGAATTCGTTCGCGATCGTATTCCAGGCGATCTCGGGCCGGCCATAGGCCGACAGGATGGTGTCGTCCATGTCGATCAGCATGGCGCGGGGGAGCGGCTTCGAAACGGTCACGGCCATTTCACCTCCGGCGGCATCGACGACAGGATCGACTCGACATTGCCGCCGGTCTTGAGCCCGAAGATGGTGCCGCGATCATAGAGCAGGTTGAACTCGACATAGCGGCCGCGCCGGATCAACTGCTCCTCGCGGTCGGCGGCGGTCCAAGCGCTGGCGAAATTGCGCCTGACGATCTCGGGGTAGATCTTCAGGAAAGCGCGGCCGACGTCCCTGGTGAAGGCGAGGTCGGCGTCCCAGTCGCCGCTGTCGTGCCAGTCGTAGAAGATGCCGCCGATGCCGCGCGGCTCCTTGCGGTGCGGCAGGTAGAAATACTCGTCGCACCATGTCTTGTACTTGTCGTAATCGGCAACGCCGCTGTTCTGCGCGCAGGCCTCCTTCATCGCGGCGTGGAAGGCGATGGTGTCGGCATCGTCCTGCGTGCGCCGGCGGTCGAGCACCGGGGTGAGATCGGCGCCGCCGCCGAACCAGGCCTTCGTGGTGACGACGAAGCGCGTGTTCATGTGCACGGCGGGCACGTTCGGGTTGCGCATATGCGCAATCAGCGAGATGCCGGAGGCCCAGAACTTCGGGTCGTCCGCCGCGCCGGGAATCTGGGCGCGAAATTCAGGGGCGAACTCGCCGTGCACGGTCGAGCAGTGCACGCCGACCTTTTCGAACAGTCGGCCGTGCATCATCGACATCACCCCGCCGCCGCCGGGCGCGCCGGTATGGTCGGCGCGCTGCCAGGGCGTGCGCTTGAAGCGGCCGGCTTCGCCCGGATAGAGGTCTTGCGGGGCGTCGTCCTCGAGCCGCTCGAAGCTCGCGCAGATGTCGTCGCGCAAGGCCTCGAACCAGGTGCGGGCGCGGGCCTTGCGGCCTTCGATCGTCGAATTGTCCATCTGCATTTCCCGGTCGCGTCCCATGCGGAGTGTGCCGTAGGGTGGACAAAGGCGCCCTTGCGCCGTGCCCACGTCTTCTTACCGTCATCTCGAATGGTGGGCACGCTCCGCTTTGCCCACCCTGCAAAACCTGTCCCTATCTGATGCCGAGCGATTTATGTGTCTGCACGCTGAGCCGCCATTGCGGATGGCGCAGGCAATAGTCGATCGCGCGCGCGGTGTTCTCGGCGACCTCGGGGCCGTCCATCGGCTGCAGCGAGAAGCGCTCGAAGGCGAGGTGCTCGAACGTCTCTGGCGCGGCGAGGGCCTGCGGGTAGACCAGTTTCAGCTCGTGGCCCCGGCGCAGCACCAGCTCGCTG
This sequence comes from Bradyrhizobium dasycarpum, assembly GCF_042019905.1. Lineage (NCBI taxonomy): Bacteria > Pseudomonadati > Pseudomonadota > Alphaproteobacteria > Hyphomicrobiales > Nitrobacteraceae > Bradyrhizobium > Bradyrhizobium dasycarpum. The sequence continues at coordinate 3,165,257 of NZ_CP169574.1, read as the reverse complement.
CCGCCCTTGGGGCTGACGCAGATCCAGTCGAGGCCATCGGGCGCTTCGATGGTGCCGTTGGTCTCGACGCCGATCTCGAAGCCACGGGCGTGCAGCGCCTCGATCAGCGCGGCGTCGACCTGGAGCAGCGGCTCGCCGCCGGTCAGCACCACGTAGCGGTCGGCTTCGGCGGCGCGCCATTGCGCGGCGATGGTGTCGGCGAGCTCGGCGGCCGAGCCGTAGCGGGCGCCGAGTGTGCCGTCGGTTCCGACGAAATCCGTGTCGCAGAACTTGCAGGTGGCTTCAAAGCGGTCCGCCTCGCGCCCGCTCCACAGATTGCAGCCGGCAAAGCGGCAGAACACGGAGGCACGCCCGGCATGGGCGCCTTCGCCTTGCAGGGTCAGGAAGATTTCCTTGACCGCGTAACTCAATCGTCTCTCCTCAAACCTTCAGACTTGCGGGGTCCGGACCTGCCGCAGCGCCTCGCCGGCGGCCATCGCAGCGGTCATGGCGACATTGAGCGACCGCAGCCCGGCCCGGATCGGGATCACCAGCCGCGCATCCGCGGCCTCGACCACCGCCTCGGTGACCCCGGCGCTCTCGCGCCCGAATAGCAGGATGTCCGACGTGTGGTAACGGAAATCGCGATAGTCGGTGGCGGCCTTGGTGGTGAACAACAGCAGGCGGTGGCCGTGGACGGCGCGCCAGTCCTCGAACTTCAGCCAGGAATCGTGCCTGACGATGCTGACATGGCTGAGGTAGTCCATTCCCGCCCGGCGGAACGCGCGGTCGGAGACCGGGAACCCCGCCGGTTCGATGATATGGGCGTCCAGGCCGAGGCAGGCGCAGAGCCTGAGAATCGTACCGGTGTTCTGGGGGATGTCAGGTTGGAAAAGCGCTATCTGCATCGGGAATGGCGGGCTGGTTGCGGGACGGGAATGTCTCAATAAAACATCGCCTGCCCGGGAATTCGTGCATGGCACGCCCCCGCGCCGATAGCGGGCTTGCGCTCGCCCGGCAAGGGTGCCAATAGAACGATTCTGGACTGCTGTTTCGCCTGTTTAGAGGCGAATAAGCGAAGTTCTGCCGCCGCGGGGGGCCGCGGGCGCCGGCAGCCTTTCCGGGGACCTCATGGGCGCCCCCTGGAGCGGTTCCACCGGTTGCACAAGAAGAAAGGGTTGGAATCGTGACGACAGCGTCTTCGGCGGACCATCCGACACGCCGTGATTTCTTATTCGTTGCAACCGGGGCAGCTGCAGCAGTAGGGGCGCGGCCGCGCTCTGGCCTTTCATCTCGCAGATGAATCCTGACGCCTCGACCATCGCCGCCGGTGCGCCGATCGAGGTCGATCTCAGCCCGATCGCGGAAGGGCAGGACATCAAGGTGTTCTGGCGCGGCAAGCCGATCTACATCAGCCACCGCACCAAGAAGCAGATCGAGGAGGCTCGCGCCGTCAACGTGGCGAGCCTGCCCGATCCGCAGTCCGACGAGGCTCGGGTCAAGTCCGGTCACGATCAGTGGCTGGTCGTGATCGGCATCTGCACCCATCTCGGCTGCATCCCGATCGCTCATGAAGGCAGCTACGACGGGTTCTTCTGCCCCTGCCATGGTTCGGTGTACGATACGTCCGGCCGCATCCGCCAGGGCCCTGCGCCCTCGAACCTGCCAGTGCCGCCGTACCAGTTCGTTTCCGACACCAAAATCCAGATCGGCTGAGCTTTGGACCATAGTCCGAAGCTTCGCGCCGTCTCGTCGTACTATTTCCTCAGGATCGCATCATGAGCGGACCATCCGACTACCAGCCGAGCAATCCGGCCCTGCAATGGATCGAGCGGCGCCTGCCGATCTTCGGCCTCATGCACTCCTCGTTCGTCGCCTATCCCACCCCGCGTAACCTGAACTATTGGTGGACCTTCGGCGCCATTCTGTCCTTCATGCTGGGGATGCAGATCCTGACCGGCGTGATCCTGGCGATGCATTACACGCCGAATGCCGATCTCGCCTTCAAGTCGGTCGAGCTGATCGTCCGCGACGTGAACTACGGCTGGCTGCTGCGCAACATGCATGCGGTCGGCGCTTCGATGTTCTTCGTCGCCGTCTACGTCCACATGTTCCGCGGCCTTTATTACGGGTCGTACAAGGAGCCGCGCGAGGTGTTGTGGATCCTCGGCGTCATCATCTACCTCCTGATGATGGCGACGGGCTTCATGGGCTACGTGCTGCCCTGGGGCCAGATGAGCTTCTGGGGCGCCACCGTCATCACCAACCTGTTCTCCGCCATTCCCTATGTCGGCGAGAGCATCGTGACGCTGCTGTGGGGCGGCTATGCAGTCGGCAACCCGACGCTGAACCGCTTCTTCTCGCTGCACTATCTGCTGCCGTTCGTGATCGCGGGCGTCGTCGTGCTGCACGTCTGGGCGCTGCACGTCGCCGGCCAGAACAACCCTGATGGGGTCGAGCCGAAGACGGAAAAGGACACGGTGCCGTTCACGCCGCATGCCACCATCAAGGACATGTTCGGCGTCGCCTGCTTCCTGCTGCTCTACGCCTGGTTCATCTTCTACATGCCGAACTATCTCGGTGACGCCGACAACTACATTCCGGCGAACCCGGGCGTGACGCCGCCGCACATCGTGCCGGAATGGTATTATCTGCCGTTCTACGCGATTCTGCGTTCGATTCCCGACAAGCTCGCTGGCGTCATCGCGATGTTCGGGGCGATCATCATCCTGTGCTTCCTGCCCTGGCTCGACAACGCCAAGACCAGGTCGTCGAAGTACCGTCCGCTGGCCAAGCAGTTCTTCTGGATCTTCGTCGCGGTCTGCATCCTGCTCGGCTATCTCGGCGCGCAGCCGCCGGAAGGCATCTACGTCATTGCCGGCCGGATCCTGACGTTCTGCTACTTCGCCTACTTCCTGATCGTGCTGCCGCTGCTCTCGCGGATCGAGAAGCCGCGGCCGGTGCCGAACTCGATCTCGGATGCGGTGCTGGCCAAGACCGGCAGCCGATCGACACCGATGGTGTCGACCGCGATCGTGCTGGCGCTCGCCGGCTCGTTGTTCGCGGGCTCGATCGACAGCGCGAAAGCGTCCGAAGGCGGCGACAAGCCTCCGGGCAACAAATGGTCCTTCGCTGGGCCTTTCGGTACGTTCGATCGCGGCGCCCTGCAGCGCGGCCTGAAGGTCTACAAGGAGGTCTGCGCCAGCTGCCACGGCCTGTCTTACGTCGCCTTCCGCAACCTCGCCGAGCCCGGCGGGCCCGGCTATTCGGTGGCGCAGGCGTCGGCGTTTGCAGCCGAGTACAAGGTCAAGGACGGTCCGAACGATGCGGGCGACATGTTCGAGCGTGCGGGCCGGCCGGCGGACTATTTCCCCTCGCCATTCCCGAACGAGCAGGCTGCGCGTGCGGCGAACGGTGGTGCGGCGCCGCCCGACCTGTCCCTGATCACCAAGGCGCGCTCTTACAAGCGCGGCTTCCCCTGGTTCATTTTCGACGTCTTCACCCAGTACCAGGAGCAGGGGCCTGACTATGTCACCGCGCTGCTCCAGGGCTATGAGGACAAGGCGCCTGAGGGCGTGACCATCCCGGAGGGGTCCTACTACAACAAGTACTTCCCGGGCCACGCCATCAAGATGCCGAAGCCGCTCAGCGACGGCCAGGTGACCTATGACGACGGCTCGCCGGCCACGGTCGCGCAGTACGCCAAGGACGTCACCACCTTCCTGATGTGGACCGCCGAGCCGCACATGGAAGCGCGCAAGCGCCTCGGCTTCCAGGTCTTCGTGTTCCTGATCCTGTTCGCGGGCCTGATGTACTTCACCAAGAAGAAGGTCTGGGCCAGCTCGCACTGAGGCCGCGCCTGACGAGACAAGACATGCGAAAGCCCCCGCAAGGGGCTTTCTTGTGCGTGCAGTCATTCCGGGGCGCGCCTCTTGGCGCGAACCCGGAATCCATTCATCCACCGACGTTGAGGCCCGATGGATTCCGGGTTCGCGCTATCGCGCCCCGGAATGACGGGAGTGTGGATTGCGCCGCGCGCGTCCAGTGGCCAGAATACCGTCAACCGCTCCCTCAGAAACTCACCGGAGGACATCATGGGAACCGCCATCACCTTCAAGCGGCCGGACGGCAAGGACGCCTCGGGCTATCTCGCCAATGCCGCGCGCGGCAACGCGCCGGGCGTGGTCGTGATCCAGGAATGGTGGGGATTGTCGGATCAGATCAAGGGCCTGTGCGACCGCTTCGCGCTGGCCGGCTTCGATGCGCTGGCGCCCGATCTCTACAAGGGCAAGGTGGTGCCGTATCACGACACGGACAGCGCCAACAAGGAGATGAACTCGCTCGACTTCATGGACGCCACCACGCAGACGGTACGCGGCGCCGCGCAATATCTGTCGCGCAACGGCGCCAAGGTCGGCCTGACCGGCTTCTGCCTCGGCGGCGCCGTGACCATCATCGGCGCGACCAAGATTCCGGAGCTCGCGGCCGGCGTCGTGTTCTACGGCATCCCGCCGGAGCAGGCTGCCAAGCCCGCCGACGTCAAGATTCCGCTCCAGGCCCATTTCGCAAACAAGGACGATTGGTGCACGCCGGAGCTGGTCAACGGCTTCGAAAAGGCGATGAAGGCCGCCGGCAAGTCGCTCGAGCTTTTCCGCTATGACGCCGAGCATGCCTTCGTCAACGAGCAGCGCCAGGCCGTGCACGACCGTGAAGCCGCCGAGCTCGCCTGGGGCAGGGCGACGGAGTTTTTCCGCAAGCATCTGGGGTGAGACGTATGGCGACGTCGTCTCTCACCCGCCGCGTGCGCGGCCGGATCGTTGGGGGCGTGGCCGCCATTGCCGGCATCGTCGCGTTGACGACGGCTCAGGCGGCAGCAGAGCAGGCCTTCGTCACGCTGAACGGCAACCTCAAGACAGAGGCCTGGTGGGTCATCGCGGAATTCCATCCGTTCACGACGGAGGTTCGCGGCATCCCCGCGAACCAGATCCGCAAAAGCTGGTGCAAGGCGACCGAATTCCGCAAGGACCTGATTCCCAAGGAGCTGCTGTTGGAGAATGGCGCCGATGCGATGAAGGGCGCCGGCATGTCCTTTGCCGTCGAGGGTCGCTTCGACGGCGCCGCCACGCGGCAGATTGCTGTGGTCGGCGTGTTTCAGGAGTGTGCCGGCCCAAAGGGAAGGTTCATGCTGATCCTCGATCAGCCGGACGGCGAGAAGCCTAAGGTGCGCTTTGTCGACGCCATACGTACCAACCGCCAGTTCGCGGCTCTTTCGAAGGACAAGCGCGGCAAGCTCGTCCTTTGGGAATGCATGGAATGCGACGGTTATTCCGTGCTCAAATGGGATCGGAAGAAAAGCAGGTTCGGCTGGGAGCCGCAGGCCGAGGAGCCTTAGCCCGGCATGGGCGGCAAGCCGAGCGCGGCACGGCTCCGCCGCGCGGGGGACGGGTTTCTCACCTTGACGCCGTCCCCGCGCCATGGTGAGTATCGCCCCATGAGCACCGCCGTCCGCCCAGCCCGTTTTTGGTGGCGCACCTCCTGACGAGGTGGCCGGTGCGATTTTTCTTTCCCAAATCGTCTGAGGTCGCCAACGCAGTGCGGCGGCCTGATCGTTTGTCCTGTGTGGCGTTCCCTCGGCAAGTTTCGTAAGAGGACGACATGAACAGGACCGTCTTTGCCCTCCCGGCCAGAAGCGACTATGTGACCCGCGCAGGTCTTGCGATCACGCGCGTGGCAGAGCAGTTTACCGGCGGCGCCAGCCGGCTCGACGACCTCGTCAACCTGCTCGACCGCCGCCGCGGCGTGGTGCTGTCCTCGGGCACGACCGTTCCCGGCCGCTACGAGAGCTTCGACCTCGGCTTCTCCGATCCGCCGCTCAAGCTCGAGACAACGGGCTTCCAACTTCAAGCTCGAAGCGCTCAACCCGCGAGGCGAGGTGCTGATCGCCTTCCTCGGCGACGTCCTGCGCGAGCCCTGCGTGGTGATCTCCGAGAAGACGCCCGTGCGCCTCGCAGGCCACATCATCCGCGGCGACGCGCCGGTCGAGGAGGATCAGCGCACGCGGCGCGCCAGCGTGATGTCGCTGGTGCGCGACCTCGTCGCCGCCTTCTCCGCCAATGATGACGGGCTGCTCGGCCTGTTCGGCGCCTTTGCCTACGACCTCGTCTTCCAGATCGAGGATCTCGTGCAGAGGCGCCCGCGCGAGCAGGACCAGCGCGACATCGTGCTCTACGTTCCCGATCGCCTGCTGGCCTATGACCGCGCCACCGGCCGCGGCGTCGTGCTCTCCTACGATTTCGCCTGGAAGGGCAAGTCCACTGAGGGCCTGCCGCGCGAGACTGCGGAGAGCCCGTACCTGAAGACGCCGCGCCAGGGCTTTGCCGACCATGCACCCGGCGAATATCAGGCCACGGTCGAGACCGCGCGCGCGGCGTTCGCGCGCGGCGATCTGTTCGAGGCGGTGCCGGGACAATTGTTTGCCGAGCCCTGCGACCGATCGCCGGCCGAAGTCTTCCAGCGCCTCTGCGTCATCAATCCCTCTCCCTACGGCGCGCTGATGAATCTTGGGGAGGGAGAGTTTCTCGTCTCCGCCTCGCCGGAGATGTTCGTGCGCTCGGACGGGCGCCGCGTCGAGACCTGCCCGATCTCGGGCACCATCGCGCGCGGCAGCGATGCGATCGGCGATGCCGAGCAGATCCGCCAACTGCTGAACTCGGAAAAGGACGAGTTCGAGCTCAACATGTGCACCGACGTCGACCGCAACGACAAGGCGCGCGTCTGTGTCCCCGGCACCATAAAGGTGCTGGCGCGCCGCCAGATCGAGACCTACTCGAAGCTGTTCCACACCGTCGATCATGTCGAGGGCATGCTGCGCCCCGGCTTCGACGCGCTCGATGCTTTCCTCACCCATGCCTGGGCCGTCACCGTCACGGGCGCGCCGAAGCTGTGGGCGATGCAGTTCGTCGAGGATCACGAGCGCTCGCCGCGGCGCTGGTATGCCGGTGCGATCGGCGCGGTAAATTTCGACGGCAGCATCAACACCGGCCTCACCATTCGCACCATCCGCATGAAGGATGGCCTTGCCGAAGTGCGCGTCGGCGCCACCTGCCTGTTCGATTCCGATCCGGCCGCCGAAGACCGCGAATGCCAGGTCAAGGCCGCCGCGCTGTTCCAGGCGCTGCGCGGCGATCCGCCGAAGCCGCTGTCGACTTTCGCGCCCGATGCGACCGGCTCGGGCAAGCGGGTCTTGCTGATCGACCACGACGACAGCTTCGTGCACATGCTCGCCGATTATTTCCGCCAGGTCGGCGCCGACGTCACTGTGGTCCGCCATGTGCACGCGCTCGACATGCTCAAGCAGAAGACCTGGGATTTGCTGGTGCTGTCGCCGGGCCCCGGGCGCCCTGAGGATTTTGGGATCAAGAAGACCATCGATGCGGCGCTGGAGAAGAAGCTGCCGGTGTTCGGCGTCTGCCTCGGCGTGCAGGCCATCGGCGAATATTTCGGCGGCGAGCTCGGTCAGCTCACCCATCCCGCGCACGGCCGGCCCTCGCGGGTGCAGGTGCGCGGCGGGCGCCTGATGCGCAATCTGCCGAACGAGATCGTCATCGGCCGCTATCACTCGCTCTATGTCGAACGCGACAGCATGCCGGAAGTGCTGTCCATCACCGCCAGCACCGAGGACGGTGTCGCCATGGCGCTGGAGCACAAGACCCTGCCGGTCGCCGGCGTGCAATTCCACCCGGAATCGCTGATGTCGCTCGGCAATGAGGTGGGACTGAAGATTGTTGAGAATGCGTTCCGGCTGGATGCCGGGGCGAATTGAGTGCATGTTTCATGCTCGTCATTCCGGGGCGATGCGCAGCATCGAACCCGGAATCTCGAGATCCCGGCTCGAGCCGCTCCGGAATGACAGCTAACATGAGATACAAATGACCTTTGACCACGACATCAAGGCGAGCGTCCGCACCATTCCCGACTATCCCAAGCCCGGGATCATGTTCCGCGACATCACCACCCTGCTCGCGGACGCGCGCGCCTTCCGCCGCGCGGTCGATGAGCTCGTCAATCCCTGGGCCGGCAACAAGATCGACAAGGTCGCCGGCATGGAGGCGAGGGGCTTCATCATCGGCGGCGCGGTGGCGCACCAGCTCTCCGCCGGCTTCGTGCCGATCCGCAAGAAGGGCAAGCTGCCGCACACCACCGTGCGCATCGCTTATTCGCTCGAATACGGCATCGACGAGATGGAGATGCACGTCGACGCGATCCAGCCCGGCGAGCGCGTCATCCTGGTCGACGATCTCATTGCCACCGGCGGCACCGCAGAGGGCGCGGTGAAGCTGCTGCGTCAGATCGGCGCCAACGTCGTCGCCGCCTGCTTCATCATCGACCTGCCCGAGCTCGGTGGCGCCGCCAAGCTGCGCGCCATGGACGTGCCGGTGCGCACGCTGATGACGTTCGAGGGACACTGAGCCGCTTGCCGCGGTCAGATCGGCTCGGCCTTCAGCTCGGCCCGCCAATGCAGCAGGCGCTCCTTCAGGAGCGCGTTCCTGACATAGGCGCTGTCCTCGTCCTCCAGCCGCTCGCATTCGCCAAAGGACAGGGCGGCCTCGCCATGCGTGGTCCAGGCGGCCTGGAGGCTGCGGCAAGTGTGGCCGCCCTGGCGCAGCGAGAACCAGATGCGGTTCTGGATCGTCTCCAGGTTCGGCGCTTGGCCGACCCAGGTCTGCCCCGACGCTGCGCAGCGCACGACATAGATGCCCGCAATCGTCTTGCGCTCCTTATAGGCGGTGATCACTGCTTTCCGGTCGATGCTCACGGGCGGGCCTTTGGCTGAGGAAGGTTGCTGCCAAGCCTCAGTAGCGCCAGAGAAGCCAAGCGTCAATATTACCCGGATAAAATAATCGAAGGTGACCCCTGCACCTTTCGTCATTCCGGGGCGCGCGCCAGCGCAAGCTCAGGTGCGCAATTGGGCACCCGGGAATCCACTGCGCGTCATCCTCGCGGCCCGATGGATTCCGGGCTCGCGACTTCGTCGCGCCCCGGAATGACGCCGGTCAGGACCGTTGCAGGATCAGGCTGAGCTCGAGGCTCGCGGAAGGCGAGGTAATTGCGCCGGGTCCATTGATGCAGCTCGGTGGAGGAATCCTTTTCCTGGCGCAGGTAGCGGGTGAAGGAAAAGTTCAGCCGGTCGACATAGGTCTTGAGGAAGCCGGGCAGTGCGGGCAGGCGCAGCAGCCGGCCGCCTTCCATCGCGGCCGGCAGCTCGCCGCGCACCACATATTCGTTGTCGACCGTGATCAGGTTCATGCGCGGGATCTGCATGCGCAGCATCTCGTGGGCGCGCGCCGAGACGCGGTCGGTGTCGGCGACGAATAGGATCTGGGGCGCGACGTGGCGGCGGGCTGCTTCCTTCAACAGGCCGATTTCGTCGGTCATCTTGAAGAACTCGTCGAAGGCGTGGAAGCCGAGGTCGATCACCTTGGCAAGCCCGTCGTCGACGATGACGCGGTCCATCAGCTGCATCTTGCCGTAGGTGTCGATCACGTCGGCGGTCTCGGTGACGCCGGGCAGGTAGTCGAGCAGCGACGGCTCCTTCAGATTGACGTCGAAGGCCGCGACGTTGCCGTTCTTGAGCAGCAGGAATTCGCTCAAAAGCCGCGCCAGCAGGGTCTTGCCGACCTGCGGGCGGGGCGAGCAGATGATGTAGACGGGCGTTGCGGGCATCGGCAGCTATATCAGGCCAACTCACTGCCCAATCCAGCCGTATCAGCCCGGCTTGCGCAACTATTTTTCGCTGTTGCGGGTGACGGGCTTCGAACCGACGATGTCGGTCAGGCGGATGCGGTCGAACTCGCTCCAGACGTTGGCCAGCCAGTGCCGGACATAGCCGCGCAGCACGAAGGAATAGTTCGCGGCCTCGTCGTTGATGCCCTTGTTGGCGACGAACTTCAGGAACGGAACGGAGGACACCTCGACCTGTTCATAGGCCATTTCGTTGAGCTTGGGGATGGTCAGCTCGGTGGCGTCCTTGATGCGGTGGAAGTAGGAATTATAGGTCGCCTGATCCCACTGGAAGAACTGGGTGTCGTTGATGAAGTTCTTCACCAGGAAATATTTTGCACCGGTCATGAAGCCCGCGGTCTCGGCGATCTCGTCCAGCGAGGCGATCGAGGGTCCCAGGATGTGGAACACGGCAAAGGTGATCTGGCCCGCCTTGGCGGCGTCGAGGAAGCCGATGTCGCGCAGCGAGGCGAGCGCCGGCGAGAGCAGGCCGGCGCGGACGTCGATCACGGTCACCGACGGGCTGGTCGCATTGAGGGTGTCGAAGATCTTCATCTGATCCGATGTCGTCGTCATGTCGACGATCTCGGTGATGTCGGGGTGGAAGCGCTTCAGGGTTCCGCGCGGGGACTCCGTGTCGAAGGCGCGGGTCGGCACGTTGTTGGCTGAGAAATAATCGAGCAAGGTGCGCGACACCGTGGTCTTGCCGACCCCGCCCTTGTCCGCGCCCACCACAACCACTGCCGGCTTTGCCATTGCTGTCCCCTAACGCGCCCCCGATCGCGAGGTCGCAATCGGCCGGGCTCAAATCGATGTCCCAGGATGTCCCGAGTCTGCTGTTGGGCGCGAACATGGCAGAAACAAGGGAGAATTCAATTCCTCGGCATGTCGATACGGCAATTCCTGAAGTTTTTCCCAATCGCGGCGAAACTGCCGCGCATGGCGGCACACCGCATCCCTAATGACGGCCCCAAGGACCCATAGGATTGCCTATTGGATTGCCGGCCGGCATGCCCATGGGGTTGCTGTTCGCAGTTCCGGAGGGGCCGGGTGCCGGCACGGGTGGCGGAGCGACAGGGCCGCCGGCATCGTTCCAGGGGCCGTGATTTGGCGGCGGTAGGGCGTCCTGCTGGTCGACCGGCGCCTTGGCCTCGTCCGCTTCCTCGGTCGGCGGCAGCGGGCCCGGATCATGGCCGCCGGCAAACTTGACCAGTGCGTCGACCCTGGATTGCACCGAGGGGTGGGTTGCGAAGAGATCGGCGAAGCCCTCGCGGGGATTGTCGACGCAGAGCTCCATCACGGCCGAGGTCGCGCCGGGCAACTCGCCGCGATTCTCGATCTTGCGCAGCGCCGAGATCATCGCATCGGGATCTTTCGTCAGCTCGACGGAGCCTGCGTCGGCGAGATATTCGCGCGACCGCGACAGCGCGAGCTTGACCACCTGAGACAGCAGCCAGGCCAACACGATCAGGACGATCGCGATGATGATCACGATCACCGCGCCGCCGCCGGAGCTTTTGCTGTCGCTCGACGACGAGGACGAGCGCGACGACGACGAGGAGCCCGACGAGCCGCCGGAGCTCCAGTTGAAATTCGTGAACAGGCGGAAGAACATCTCGCCGAAGAAGCCGACCACGCCGGCGATGATGACGGCGACCACCATCAGCTGGACGTCGCCGTTCTTGATATGGGTCAGCTCGTGGCCCAGCACCGCCTCGATCTCCTTGTCATCAAGCGCATCGAGGATACCCGTGGTGACGGTGATGGAATATTGCCTGGGATTGAGGCCGGTCGCGAACGCGTTCAGCGCCGGGCTCTCCATGATCTTCAGCTTCGGCATGGTGATGCCGCGCGAGATGCAGAGATTCTCGAGCAGGTTGTAGAGCCGCGGCTCCTCCTGCCGGGTGACGCCGTGGCCGCCGGTCACCGCGTCGATCATCGACTGGTGGAAGAAATAGGCGATCACGATCCAGACCGCCGCCACGATGGTCGCGACGGGCGCGGCCTTGAGCAGATCGGAGAAGGCCTGTCTCAGATAGTACGCGGCGGTCTCTGTGTCGTTGATGAAGACTTCGGCGACCAGGGCGCCGGCATAGACCAGCACATAAACCAGCGCGAACAGGCCGCCGAGCAGCAGCATCGAACGAAACTTGTTCGAGGCGATATGCGTGTAGAGACCATACGCGGCCATGAATGCTTCCGCTTCCCTGTCATTCCGGGGCGATGCGATAGCATCGAACCCGGAATCCCGAGCTTTGTCGCTCGATCGAGATTCCGGGTTCGCGTCTGCGACGCGCCCCGGAATGACGAAGGTGAGATAACGTCAGAACTTCACCTGCGGCGCCGCCTCGACCTCGGTGCGGGTGGCGCCGAGATCGAAGAAGTCCTTCCTGGTGAAGCCGAACATGCCGGCGAACAGCGCAGCCGGCAGCTGCTGGATGCCGGTATTGTATTCCTGGACCGCGCTGTTGAAGAAGCGGCGGCTCGCCGCGATCTTGTTCTCGAGGTCGGAAAGCTCGGATGCGAGCTGCTGGAAATTGGCGTTGGCCTTGAGGTCGGGATAAGCCTCCGACAGCGCGATCAGCCGGCCGAGCGCACCGGACAGCTGGTTCTCGGCCGCGGACACCTGCGCCGGCCCCTGCGCGGACATCGCCGAATTGCGCGCCTTGATGACATCGTCGAGCGTGCCACGCTCATGCGTGGCATAGCCCTTCACGGTCTCGACCAGGTTCGGAACGAGGTCGTGGCGCTGCTTGAGCTGCACGTCGATATCGGCAAAGGCCTGGCCGACGCGCTGGCTCAGCGCCACCAGGCGGTTATACGCGCTGAAGGCGAACAGCGCGAGGACGACGATGACGCCGAGAACGATCCAGCCGGTCGACATGGAGGACTCCTGAAGAGGGAAGAAGGCGGGCGCTAGGATAGACCAAATTGGCGCAGGATGAGAGCCCGACGCATAAGGGAGGTAGGACTTGGTCGAACGGGGAGCCGCTCAAGTTCAAGGCAAAGCGAGCAACGAGGTTAACTTTCAGCAATGACGGCGTCGCCCCAGCGCCAGCGCCGGGCTGCTGCATAGGCTGCCTTGTCGCGCCGAGGTACCTTCGCAAGCCCAACGCCGTCTTCTGTGCAGAGCTTGGCCGTGATCTCGGCCTTGCCGACCTCCGTCGGCGCCAGCACGCGCGCGGCGCGGCTTGCGGGTTCTGTGCGGGTCAGCGCGACGTAGATGTAGCGCTCGTCCTCGAACGGCACCTCGGCGCCCTTGATCTGCCGGTGCGCTTGCGAGCGCGGCAGGCGCTGAGAGAAATGGCACCAGTCCGGCGCGATGAGCGGGCAGGGCCGTTCGTGCGGGCAGGGCGCGGCGACGTAAGCGCCAGCCGCGATCAGCTGCTGGCGCAGCGCGAGGATGCGGCCGTAGCCGGCCGGCGTGCCGGGCTCGATCACGACCAGCGCCTGGCGTGCTTTCGCCCACATCGCCTCCGCGAGCTTGCGCTGATCAGCTTCGCCGAATTCGCCGATGATGTAGCTGGCAATGACGAGATCGGCTTGTGAGACCTCGGCGAGGTTGGCGCCGGCATCGCCGGGCAGATATCGGCACTCGGCGAGCCGCGAGCTGTTGCGCGCCAGTTCGAGCGCGAGGCGGCTCAGCGTGGCGTTGGCGTCGAGCAGCGTAAAGTCCTGCAGCGACGGAAACGCCTCCGCGGCGGCCCAGCTCGCGGTGCCCGGGCCCGCGCCGACGTCGAGCAGCGTTCCCGGAGCGAAGTCCGGCGCAATCTCGGTGAGTGCATTCAGGCTCGCGGCCACCGCCGCGTAGGTCGCCGGCATCCGCGCCAGCGCGTAGGCGAGGGCATCGGCCTCGGACTTGATCGTGCCGGAGCCGCCGCCGGCACGATAGGCAGTCGAGATCTTTTGCGAGCGCTGGGCCGCGTCGGTGCGGGAGAAACCGTGGAGCTTGCCGTCGAGGGCCGCTTTCAGCTCGGCGGGAATGGTGGGGGCGATCATGTTTGCCCGCCGTCATCCCCGGGCGCGACGCAGCCGCGAACCCGGGAGTTCGAGACTGTTGCGCGAGATTCCGGGTTCTCGCTGCGCGAGCCCCGGAATGACGGCACAGACGTCACGCCACGTTCTGGTCGAGAATGTCCACGGCCTCGGCAAGGCTGACCGACACCAGCTGCGACACGCCGCGCTCGGCCATGGTGACGCCGAACAGGCGGTTCATCCGCGCCATCGTGATCGGGTTGTGCGTGATGATGATGAAGCGCGTGTCGGTCGAGCCTGTCATCTCGTGCAGGAGGTTGCAGTAGCGTTCGACGTTGTGGTCGTCGAGCGGCGCGTCGACTTCGTCCAGCACGCAGATCGGCGAGGGGTTGGTCAGGAACACCGCGAAGATCAGCGCCATCGCCGTCAGCGCCTGCTCGCCGCCCGACAGCAGCGACAGCGTCTGGGGCTTCTTGCCCGGCGGCTTGGCGATGATTTCGAGACCGGCTTCCAGCGGGTCGTCGCTCTCGATCAGGTGCAGCGCGGCTTCGCCGCCGCCGAACAGTTCGACGAACAGCCGCTTGAAGTGGTTGTTGACGACCTCAAACGAGGTCAACAGCCGCTCGCGCGCCTCCTTGTTGAGGCTCTGGATGCCCTGGCGCAGCCGCTTGATGGCTTCGACGAGGTCGTCGCGCTCGGTGACGAGGCCGGTGTGCTGGGTCTCGACCTCGCGTAGCTCTTCCTCGGCGCGCAGGTTGACCGCACCGAGACGCTCGCGGTCGCGGCGCATCTTTTCGAGCTCTTCCTCGATGTCGTGCAGCGGCGGCAGCTCGGCGCCGGGCTCGATCTCGGCGAGGCCTGCGACGGCCTGCGGCTCGACCTCGAGCATGTCGCGGATCTCGCGTTCGACGTCTTCCAACCGGCGGCGGGCGCCTTCCATGCGTTCTTCGGCGCGGGCGGTGGCCTCGCGGGCGCTGGAGAGAGCCTCCAGCGTCAGCTTCGCAACGCGGTCGGTCTCCGCCATCGCGCTTTCCGCGGTGGCGAGCGCGTCGGCGGCCATGCGGCGGTCGTTTTCCGCGTACTCGATCTCGGTGATCAGCGCGCTGCGCTTCTCGGCGAACACGGCCGGCGCGTTCTCGGGCTCGCTGCGCTCGATCGTAAGCTCGGCGATGCGGGCCTGGATGGTGTCGATATGGGAGGCCGCGCTCTCCTTGCGGTTCTGCCACTCGGTGCGCTCGGCGAGGATCGCCTGGACGCGGCGGTCGGCCAGCTCGGCTTCGCGCGCCAGCGCCTGCGCCTCGGCGCGGACCTGGGCGGCCATGCGGCGATGGCCTTCGATGTCGCTGCGGACGGCGGCAAGACGCGTCTCGGTGTCCTCGCTCGACGGCAGCTCGCCGATGCCGGCCTGAGCGTATTCGTAGGCAGCCTCGGCCTCGGCGCGGTCGGCGGCGAGGCGGCTGTGCGCTTCCGACAGCGTCGCCTTGCGCGCGGCATGGCGGCTGATCTCGCGCTCGGCGTTGGCATGACGCTCGCGCGCCACGTTGAGCTCGCGCTGCGCGGCGCGCCAGGCTTCGCGGCTGGCGCCTTCGGTGCTCGCCGCCATCTGCAGCTCGGACTCGGCGTTCTCCAGCGCCTGACGCTTGATCTGGGCGTCGATGCGGGCTTGCTCCAGCTCGTTTTCGATGTCGACGAGGCGGGCGCGCTCGGCGAGGCGGCGGGCGGCGCCGGTCGGGGCGTGCGCCGCGGCGACGAAACCGTCCCAGCGCCAGACATCGCCTTCTGGCGAGACCAGCCGCTGGCCGGTCTTGAGCTGCGAGACCAGCTCGGCGCCGCGTTCGCGCGGCACCACGCCGATCTGGGCGAGGCGGCGCGCCAGCTCGGCCGGCGCCTGAACATGGTTGGCGAGCGGCACCGCGCCTTCGGGCAGCTCCGGATCGCCTTCGGTGTGGCCGACATTGGTCCAGCGCATCGGCGCCGACGGATCGATCGGGGCGTCGAGATCGTCGCCGAGCGCGGCGCCGATCGCCTTCTCAAAGCCCTTGTCGACGGTGATGCCGTCGATGATCGGCGGCCACAGATTCTTGGTCTCGCCGTTGACGATCTTGGAGATCGTGCGCGCCTCGGTCTCGAGCCGCTGCACGCGCTTGTCTGCTTCGACCAGCGGCGAGCGCGAGGATTCCAGGGTCTGGCGGGCCGCGACGTGGGCTGCTTCGCTGGCCTGTGCCGCAGCTTCGGACGCCGCCAGCGTCTCTTCCGCGGTCTCGACCAGAGCGGTCAGCTCGTCGAGATCGCCGAAGCCGCCGGTCGCCTCGGTGAGCTTCTGCTCTTCCGCCGCGACGTTCGCGATCTCCTGGTCGAGCCGGGCGAGCTTGTCGCGGTGGGTGCGGACGTTGGCTTCGAGCTGATTGCGCTTGGCGGTGAGGTCGGCGAGCGCAGTGGTGAGCTCGGCGAATTGCTGCTCGGTCTCGGTCAGCACCGCCTCGGCCTCGGCGACACGCTCGTCGACGCCGGAGCGCTTCTCGACCCGCGACTTGATCTCTTCCTTCAGCTCGGCGTCTTCGGTGTCGAGCCGCTGCAGCGCGACGTCGGCATCCATGGTCTGCTGCTGGGCACGCGAGATGTCGCCCTCGAACTGGGCGAGGCGGCGCTCGAGCTCGGCGACGCGCTCCTTGGCCCGCTCTTCCTCGCGGTCGAGCAGCTCGCGGGCATTGGTCAGGCGCTGCAGCCCGGCCGCAGCGCGCGCTTCTGCATCGCGCAGGGCAGGCATCTCCGCGGCGCGGATCGCCTGGATGCGGGCGGCCTCGGCCTGGTGCTGGGTGCGCTCGGCCATCTCGCGGACGGCGAGGTCGTGAGTCTGGCCGGACTCGTTGACGTCGGCATGAGCGCCGATCCAGCGCAGATGGTACAGCGTGGCTTCGGCCTTGCGGACCTTGGCCGCGACCTCGCGGTAGCGCACTGCCTGGCGGGCCTGCTTCTTCAGGCCTTCCATCTGCCCTGCGAGCTGGCCGATCACGTCCTCGACGCGGGTGAGGTTGGTTTCGGCCGCCTTCAGCCGCAGCTCGGCTTCGTGACGGCGGGCATGCAGGCCGGCGACGCCGGCGGCGTCTTCCAGCACGCGGCGGCGCTGCTCGGGCTTGGCCTGGATGATCTCGCCGATCTTGCCCTGGTGGACCAGGGCGGGCGAGCGCGCGCCAGTGGCGGCATCGGCGAACAGGATCTGCACGTCACGGGCGCGCACGTCGCGGCCGTTGATGCGATAGACCGAGCCGGCCTCGCGCTCGATGCGGCGGGAGATTTCGAGCAGCTGGCTGTCGTTCATCGCCGCGGGCGCGGTGCGATCGGCATTGTCGATCGTCATCGTCACTTCGGCGTGGTTGCGCGCGGGACGGTTGCCGGAGCCGGCGAAGATCACCGCGTCCATGTCGGCGGCGCGCAAGCTCTTGTAGGAGGTCTCGCCCATCGCCCAGCGCAGCGCCCTCGACGAGATTCGACTTGCCGCAGCCGTTGGGGCCGACCACGCCGGTCAGGCCGGGCTCGATGACGAAGTCCGTGGGCTCAACGAAGGACTTGAAACCGTGAAGGCGCAGGCGGGTGATTTTCATAAGCACGCATCTCTGTTGGCAGGCGCGAATCCCCCTGCCGGGACAATACCATGAAAGGCAATGTCGCTATCCGGGCGAGTCGCGCGAGGCGCCTCATGCGGCTGGACAATGGCCGCGGTGGGCAGCGAGGGCAACCGGCGAAAGCCGCTTTTCCCAAGGGATTTATGCCGGAAAGATACGGCTTTGGAGGCGCGAATCAGAGCTGTCGCGTGCGAATCAGCTCTTCAGCAGCGGATTGATCTTCTTGGCGAACTCCTCGAACGAGGTCTCGCCCTTGATCTTCTCGCCGTTGATGAAGAAGGTCGGCGTCGAATCCACCTTGAGCACGTCGCTGGCGTATTTCTGGTCGGCGGCGATCTTGTCCAGCAGCGCCTGGTCCTTCAGGCAGGCTTCGACCTGCTGCTGGGTGAGGCCGGCCTGCTTGCCGATCCGCGTCAGGGTCTCGGTGGTGTTCTTCATGACCCAGTCGTTCTGCTGGCGGAACAGCATGTCGGTGACCGCGAAATATTTCGGCGCGTCGTCCTTGGCGATGCAGCGCGACAGCATCGAGCCGGCGGCGGCTTTGATGTCGAGCGGGAACTCGCGGAAGATGTAACGCACCTTGTTGGTGTCGATGTATTCCTTCTTGATCTTGGGGAACACCTGCTCGTTGAAGACGGCGCAGTGCGGGCACGTCATCGAGGCGTATTCGGTGATGGTGACGGCGGCATCCTTCGGGCCGAGCGCCATGTCGGGCAGCGACACCGGCTTGGCGACGTCGGCGGCCGACTGCGCCATGGCATCGGAGATGAGGCGGAGCGGCGAGAGCCCGGCGAGCGCGGCAAGCCCGGTCAGCGACAGCATCGTGGTGAAGGCGCGGCGGGTGATGATCACGGTCGGCTCCCGAATTGGCGTGGTCTCGCCCGGGGGGTGTCGAGGTTCCCGGGCGGCCTGTCGCTAGCTTGAAACGTGGTTTGAGGCAATGGCGAGCGACGAGGACGGGTCCAGATTGGCCGCGAAATGAGGCTCAATTTCGCTTGATGGCGGCCCCGAGCCGGGCCAGCGCCGTCTTCAGTTCTTCATCTTCGATCTCCCCAAGGCTCTCGGCCACCTTGGCGACGCGTTTGGGGTCCGGCGGGGCCGGCCGCTTCCGGGCCTGGGGCCGCGATAGGGGGCCTGGCGGAAGGCCAGCTTCCCGACCGCGCTCCAACCGAAGAAGCGATTGACCCGCTCCAGGATCACGTCGGCGGAGTGCTGGATCTCCAGCGCCATCGGCCCCTCGACCCGCAGCACCAGGGTCGCCGGCTCCTGCGGCTGCCCCTCGACCGGCCGCGGCCATTGCATCTTCAAGGGCTCGGCATGGGCGGCGATCTCGGCTCCTGCAATCTGCGCCCACCGCGTCACCAGCTCGCGCGCCGCGAAGCCCTGCTTGGCATAGGCCTCGGCAAAGACGTCGTCGAGCAGGATCCCGAGCGGCTTGGCGCTGATGGGGCCGGGTTTGGGCGGGAATTTGGCCATGGGGCCTTATAACACTTCGTCGAGAAGGCTACAGACCCGCGGTTCGTCATGGCCGGGCTTTGTCCCGCCTGCGCGGCCGAAGCCGCTTCGGCGCGGCGAAGTCCCGGCCATCCACGCTCTTCCCGCCCATCCGCTTCCCGCGAAGAAACACGTGGATGCCCGCGACCAGCGCGGGCATGACGTAGAGAGGCCAGTGCATTGCCGTTACAGTGCGGGAATGAGTTCTAGAACCGTCCGCAAGCCGAAGCCGGAACCTTCCGCACCGGAGACATCGGCTTGTCCTTCATTGCTGCTCGCCTGGTACGACCGCCACCGCCGCCGGCTGCCCTGGCGCGCCGCGCCCGGAGAGGTCTCGGACCCGTACCGGGTCTGGCTGTCCGAGATCATGCTGCAGCAGACCACGGTGAAGGCGGTCGGGCCCTATTTCGAAAAATTCGTCGCACGCTGGCCGGATGTCACCGCGCTCGGACGCGCCTCGCAGGATGACGTGCTGCGGATGTGGGCCGGGCTCGGCTATTACTCGCGCGCACGCAACCTCTATGCCTGCGCCGTCGCGGTGACGCGCGAGCATGGCGGCGTCTTTCCCGACACCGAGGAGGGCTTGCGCGCGCTGCCGGGGATCGGGCCTTATACGGCGGCGGCGATTGCGGCGATCGCTTTCGACCGCCGCACCATGCCGGTCGATGGCAATATCGAGCGCGTGGTGTCGCGGCTCTTTGCGGTCGAGGAAGAGCTGCCGCAGGCCAAGCCGCTGATCCAGCGACTGGCGGCGACGCTGCTGGCCGACAGCCGGGCCGGAGACAGCGCACAGGCGCTGATGGATCTCGGTGCCTCGATCTGCACGCCGAAGAAGCCGGCGTGCTCGCTGTGCCCGCTGAACGAGGCTTGCATCGCGCGTGCGCAAGGCACGCAGGAGACGTTTCCGCGCAAGGCGCCAAAGAAGAGCGGCACGTTGCGCCGCGGCGCCGCTTTCGTCGTGACGCGCGGCGACGAGCTGCTGGTCCGCAGCCGGCCCGAAAAGGGGCTGCTCGGCGGCATGACCGAGGTGCCGGGTTCGGATTGGCTCGCCGGCCAGGACGACGCGACCGCGAAGCGGCAGGCGCCCGAGTTGAAAGGATTGTCGCGCTGGCAACGCAAGGCGGGCGTGGTCACCCACGTCTTCACGCATTTTCCGCTGGAGCTCGTGGTCTACACCGCGCAGGCGGCGGCGCACACGCGCGCACCCGAGGGCATGCGGTGGGTGCCGACCGCGACCTTGGCCGATGAAGCGCTGCCCAACCTCATGCGCAAGGTGATCGCGCATGTGCTGGATCTTGCGCCGCGCCGAACCTCCTGACAGCACGCTGGCAGCAGCGCTGCGTTAGGGATTGCGAACGGAGGCTGCCAATGGTCAAGACCGCACTCGACGACTTTCCGAGACCGCCCTGTGCCGAGCTGCTGGGATGGCGACTGCTCGATGCCCGTCCGGAGGAAGGCTGGATCAGGCTCGCCTTCGAGGGCAAGCCGGAATTCTGCAATCCGGCGGGCTTCATTCAGGGCGGCATGCTCTCGGCCATGCTCGACGACACCATGGGCCCTGCAGTGCTGGTGATGAGCGAGGGCCGACTCTACACCACCACCATCAGCATGACGGTGAATTTCCTCAGTCCGGCGAAGCCTGGGACCATCATTGGCGAAGCCAAGGTGACCCAGCTCGGCAAGACAATCGCCTTCGTCGAGGCCAAGCTGATGGCGCAGGACGGCACGGTGCTGGCGACAGCGAGCGCGAGCGAGCGGCTGCTGGAGGCGGCGAGGGTGGTGGGGAAATAGCCGGGCCGCGGATGCGGTACCCCTTCTCCCCTTGCGGGCGAAGCGCCGGATGAGGGGTTCTATCCCCGAACTCTACAGCGAGACGAATGCGCGCAGCCAGACCCCTCACCCAAGTGAGTTTGCGTCTACCGGCGTCGCTGCCCTCTCCCGCAAGGGGCGAGGGCGCATTCATGCGCATCTCGCCTCGAGCGAGCACGTTACGCACTCGCCCGTGCATCCTTGCTCACGATCGGCGGCTTGGCGTTCAGCGCTTCCACCTGGAATCCCGCGACGCGCTTGTAATTGGCGGCGATGTCTTCCAGCTCCTGCTGCGACAGCACGTCGGTGACGATCTTATAGCCCTCGGGCGCGCGCTCCTCGACCAGCTGCATCACCTGCTCCGGGCCGTTCTTGCGGTTGAGCAGGACGAGATCGGTCGTCGCGGGCCGGCGCTCGGCCTCATAGGCGAGCAGCGCCGCGCTGGTCGGCCCGTGCGCGAGAATCTCGCGGGTGATGACGCGGGCATCGAGGATCGCCTGCGAGGCGCCGTTCGATCCGATCGGGTACATCGGATGCGCGGCGTCGCCCATCAGCGTGACCTTGCCGAACGTCCATTGCGAGACCGGATCGCGGTCAACCAATGGATATTCATAGGCGTGCGGGCAGTTCTTGATCAGGCCGGGCACGTCGAGCCAGTCGAACGTCCAGCTCTCGAACCAGGGCAGGAACTCCTCCAGGCGCGCGGTGCGGTTATAATCCTCGCGCCGCCACTGATAGGTCGGCGGCATGTGCCGCTCCGCGACCCAGTTGATCAGGTGGTTGCCGTTCGCGTCAGGCTCCTTGCTGATCGGGTAGCAGACGAATTTCAGGATCTCGTGCCCGGCCATGATCATGGTGCGGCCGGTGAGGAAGGCTTTCGCCGGGGTGACGCCGCGCCAGAGGATACGGCCGTTCCAGATCGGAGGGCCTTCGTTCGGATAGAGCTTTTCTCGCGCGGCGGAATGAATGCCGTCGGCGGCGATCAGGATCGCGCCTTCATGGGTCCCGGCCGCCTTGCCGGTCGCGCGGTCGATGAAGTCGGCGCGCACGCCGCTTGCGGTCTCGGTCCATCCGGTCAGATGATGGCTGGTGAGGATGTTGTCGCGGCCGAGCCGCTCGACCGCGGTGTCCAGCAGGATCTGTTGGAGGGTGCCGCGATGGATCGAGAATTGCGGCCATTTGTAGCCGGCCTCCAGCCCGCGCGGCTCGCTCCAGATCGGCTTGCCGTGCTTGGAGAAATAGGCGAGCTCGCGCGTCCGCACGCCGCTGGCATCCAGCTTGTCCAGCAGCCCGAGCTCGATCAGCTCGCGCACCGCATGCGGCAGCACGTTGATGCCGACGCCGAGCGGCTTCAGCTCGGCGACGCTCTCGAACACTTTCACGGGAACGCCGATCTGGTGCAGGCTGAGCGCAAGCGTCAGCCCGCCGATGCCGCCGCCGGCGATGAGTACGGTCATGACAAGGTCCCCCTCCGATTGACGGCGTCTTCGCACAGCCGGGCGGCGGTGGGCAACTGCGAAGAGGTCGCCTATGGACGGCACGGCGGAGGGCCGCTAACCTCGGACTTTCCCAACGAGGTCCGACATGCTCAAGCTCTACTACGCCACCGGCACCTGCGCGCTCGCCACCTACATTACCCTGGAGGAGGCCGGCGCCGACTACACGGCCGAACGGTTGAGCTTCAAGGACAACCAGCAGAACAGCCCTGATTATCTCAAGATCAACCCGAAGGGCCGCGTGCCGGCGCTGGTGACCGATCGCGGCGTCCTGACCGAGACGCCGGCGATGCTGGCCTACCTCGCTCAGACCTTCCCCAAGGCGAAGCTCGCGCCGCTCGACGATCCCTTCGACTTCGCCCAGGTGCAGTCGTTCAATTCCTATCTGTGCTCGACCGTGCACATCAACCACGCCCACAAGATGCGCGGCGCGCGTTGGGCGACCCAGGAGAGCTCGTTCGCCGACATGAAGGCGATGGTTCCGAAGACCATGGCCGCCTGCTTCAAGCTGATCGAGCAGAAGATGTTCGGGGGACCCTGGGTGATGGGCGAGCAGTACACGATCTGCGATCCCTATCTCTTCACGCTCTCCACCTGGCTCGAAGGCGACAGCGTCGACATCAATGCGATGCCGAAGATCGCCGATCACTTCAAGCGCATGTCCGACCGCCCCGCGGTGCGCAAGGTGATGGCGGCGCAGAAGGCGTGACGACTCTTGGAGGGTGGGTTAGCCGAGCAGATGCGCAAAGCGCATTTGCTCGGCGTAACCCACCAAGCTTCATTGATCTCTCGACGAGGTTGGCGGATGACGCCTTCGGCTAATCCGCCCTACGAAGTTTGTTCTCCAACTCCCGCCCGGTCTCCAGCATCAGCCTTCGCAGCCAGATCGAGCCGGGGTCCATCTGAGCCCGGGTCGGATAAAACATGAACTGCTCGTCGATCCCGGGGTCGAGCGGCGGCGTCACCGTGACGAGGCCGAGTTGCTTCGACAATGCGGCAATCAGCCGGCGCGGCACGAAGGCGACGAGGTCGGTGCGGGCGGCGACGTGCAGCGCTTCGAGATAACCTGACACCACCAGCGAAATGTGCCGCTCGATGCCCTTGGCTCGCAGCCAGGTGTCGATCAAATCCTCATTGCTGCCGCGAATGATCACGCCGACATGGCGTGCGGCCAGGAAGCTTTCGCGCCGCTTCAGCTTTGCGCCTATCGGATGACCGCGCCGCACCGCCAATGCGCCGCTGTCGGTATAGAGCAGCTGGCGGTGAAATCCCTTGAAGGCGTTTCCGATCGAGATCACGAGGTCGATGGTGCGGGCGAATTCGGCGTGGAAGATCGCAGATCCCCGCCATGGGACAACGTCGATGCGGATGTTGGGCGCGACCTGCGTCACCTTCTCCATGAACCGCGGCACCAACAGCTCGACCGCGAGATCCGGCATCATCAGGCGGAATTGCCGCTCGCTGCGCGCCGCATCGAAGTCGTCAGGCACAAACAGCCCGCGCACCTGATCCAGCGCCTGAGCGAGCGGCGCGCGCAAGGCCTGCGCCCGCGGCGTCAGTTCCATCCGCGCGCCGGTGCGCACCAGCAGCGGATCGCCGAGAATGTCGCGCAGGCGCTGCAATGCATGGCTCGCCGCCGGCTGGGACAGCCCCATCCGAAGCGCGGCGCGACTGACACTGGTCTCGCGCAGCAATGCGTCGAGTGCGGTCAGCAGGTTCAGGTCAAGCGAATTCAAATTCATAGGGTGAATACATATCATATCCACTATCGATTTGAAGAATGTAGATCGGCCGGCGATGATCTCGGTGTTCTCACCAAACGGAGATGCTGCCATGAGCGCTGCCGCCAACAAGAAACTGATGCAGGATATTTTCGCCGCTGCCGCCGATCCGGATCCGGCCGCGCGCGATCGCGCCCTGTTCACCGCAAGCCTTGCCGACGACGCCAAATGGGTGGTCACCGGCCAGTATTCCTGGTCGCGCGCCTTTTCGGGCAAGGAGGCGATCCTCAACGATCTGCACGGCTATGTGCGCAAGCGTCTGCGCGACCGCACGCGCACGGTCGCGCACCGCTTCATCGCCGATGGCGACGTGGTCGTCGTGGAGGCCAAGGGCGACAACGTCACGGCCGAGGGCGTGCGCTACGACAATGATTATTGCCTGGTGTTCCGTCTCGAGGAGGGCAAGATCAAGGAAATCCGCGAGTATTGCGACTCGATCCTGACGGAGAGGGCGCTGGGGCCGTTTCCGCAGGCAGCCGTGAGGGCTGCGAGCTGACCGGATTGGACGACGTCGCGTTCACCGCCCGACCCTGTCCGTCCCGCCTCGCGTTGTTTGTGCGAATGTGGCGGACGCTGGTGGAGCTCGCGCGGGCCCGGCGCCAGCGATCCCGTGCCCGGCGCCAGCTCGCTGCGATGACCGAGCGCGAGCTTCAGGATTGCGGCACGACCCGGGCCGAGATCGGCTACGAGCTGAAGAAGCCTGTGCGTCGCAAATAGATCGATGACGAGGAAGCGGCGCCGCTCGCGCCGCTTCCGCTGAATCTCCAACCCTCCGGAACCTTTGCAGCTCCCCGACGTTTCCTTCGGTTTCCGGGGCAATCGCGCCCCGAGACCGCGGGCTTTCTGGGACTTGTATGCTGGTTGGGGCTTCGGACGTTACAATACATGTGGGCCGCAGCTCATCCGGTCTGCGTGAACGCCTAAGGGATGCGACGTCGGACGCCCATCGCGAGCTCGATGCGCAATTGTCCGCGTTCGACCTGACCGGCTTTTCCGGCTATCGCCGCTTCCTTCATGCCAGTGCCGGTGCACTTCTTCCGCTCGAAGCCGCCCTGGCGGACGCCGGCGTGGATCGCACCTTTCCGGACTGGCCGGAGCGGTCGCGGAGCGCTGCCATTGCGACCGATCTCGATCGCCTGGGCGCAAGCGCGGCGGCGATGGTGTCGGTGCCGCCGCTCACGCGCAGCGGCGTGCTCGGTACCATGTACGTGCTGGAGGGCTCCCGTCTGGGCGCGAAATTTCTGTTGAAGACGGTCGCCGATGCGACCGATGCGCGCATCGGTGCGGCCACCCTTTATCTCCGCCACGGGACAGGCAAACGGCTCTGGCAGAGCTTCCTGTCAAAGCTCGACAGCGAGATCTGCGACGAAGCCGAGGTGATTGCGGCGGCGCGGGTCGCCTTCGCCGCGTTCGAGCAGGCGGCGGACCGCGCATGAACGAGGCGGTCAATCTCACCAATTGCGATCGCGAGCCGATCCACATTCCGGGCTGCGTGCAGCCGTTCGGCTTCTTGCTCGCTGTGCTCTCGGATTTCACCATTTGCATGGCTTCTGACAATGTCGGCAGCTTTCTCGGAAGCGACGTTGCCGATCTGCTCCAGCGGCCGTTGTCGACCGTCATCTCCGAAGCCGCTGTCCAGACCATCCGCAGCCATGTCGACCATCTGAGCGGGCCGGATGCCACCGAGCGCCTGTTCGGTCTCGAGGCTCCAGCCCGGCAAGCCGCTCTACGATCTCTCTCTTCATTTCTCCGGCGTCTACCTCGTCGTCGAGGCGGAGCCGAGCGTGCACGAGCCTGGCGTCAATTCCGGCGAGCTTGTCCGCCTGATGCTGGAACGGATTCGCAAGACGCGCGGCATGACGGATCTCGCGCGGGAGGCGGCGCGCCAGCTCAAGGTGCTGACCGGCTTCGACCGGGTCATGGTCTATCAGTTTCACCCGGACGGATCGGGTGAGGTGATCGCGGAGACGGCGGAGACGGGGCTCGAATCCTTCCTCGGCCTGCGTTACCCCGCCTCGGATATCCCAAGGCAGGCGCGTGCCCTCTATCAGCGCAACTGGCTGCGCATCATCGCCGACGTCAATGCCAAGCCGGCTGCGCTGACGTCGACGGCGACGCACAATGCGGGTTTGCTCGACCTTTCGATGAGCGTGCTGCGCTCGGTGTCACCGATCCATATCGAATATCTGCGCAACATGGGCGTGGCCGCCTCGATGTCGGTGTCGATCCTGCGCGATGGCAAGCTGTGGGGGCTGTTCGCCTGTCATCATTACTCGCCGCGCTACATCTCGTTCGACAAGCGTACCGCCTCCGAGCTGTTCGGGCAGATGTTTTCCTGGATCGTGGAGGGCCGCGAGCGCGAAGGCGACGTCGCCTATGAGGCCCGCGCCCATCAGGTGCAGGAGCGGCTGATCGAGATCGCGGCCTCGCACGAGCACAGTCGCCGCGCCATCGTCGACTTCCTCGGCGACTATCGCAAGATGATCGACTGCGACGGCGTCGCGGTGTGGTCCGACGACAAGATCGCGCTTCAGGGCGACACGCCCACCGAGGACGAGGTGAAGGACCTCGTCGCCTTCATCAACCGGACTTCGCCGGGACGGATCTTTGCCAGCGCGGAGATCGCCAAGGTCTATGCCGCCGGCCAGTCCTTCCGCGACCGCGCCGCGGGGTTTCTTGCGATCCCGATCTCACGGACCCCGCGCGACTGCCTGATCTTCTTCCGCCGTGAGGTCATGCGGTCCGTGAATTGGGCTGGCGCCCCCGACAAGGTCTACGATGAAGGTCCGAACGGACCGCGGCTGACGCCGCGCAAGAGTTTCGAGCTTTGGCAGGAGACGGTGGCAGGCCAGTCGAAGCCGTGGTCGGCGGCCGACATCCGCATCGCCGAGAGCCTGCGCGTCACCCTGCTGGAAGTGATCCTGCAATTGTCCGACCTCGCCGCGCGTGAGCGCCGCGGTGCGCAGGAGCGGCAGGAGCTGATGATCGCCGAGCTCAACCACCGCGTCCGCAACATCTTGAGCCTGGTCCGCGCGCTGGTGGCGCAGAGCAAGGACACCGCGACGAACGTGGAGGAGTTTGCCAGCGTTCTCGGCGGCCGTATCCAGGCTCTGGCCCGCGCCCACGACCAGATCACCAATCTGAACTGGGCGCCGGTGGCGCTGCGGACCCTCGTCGAATCCGAGGCCGGCGCCTATCTCGGGGCGCGTGCAGGCCGGGTCAAGATGGGCGGGCCCGATGTCGCGCTCGATCCCAAGGCATTTGCGACGCTGGCGCTCGTCGTCCACGAGATGATGACCAATTCCGCCAAATACGGCGCGCTCGCCGATTCCACCGGCAGCGTCGAGGTGGTCTGGCGGCTCGATCCGTCGTCGAGCCTCGTGATCGAGTGGAAGGAAAGCGGCGGTCCGCCGGTGCAGCCGCCGTCGCGGCGGGGCTTCGGCACCACGATCATCGAGCGCTCGGTGCCGTTCGATCTCAAGGGCGATGCCGAGATCCGCTTCGATCTTCTGGGAGTGCAGGCGAAGTTCGTCATCCCCGCAAATTTCGTAGAATTCGTGCCATCAATAGCAGGAGCCGCCATGCGCATCGAGGACCAGCAATCCAGCCGTCCCCGGCTGTCCGAGACCGCGCTGATTGTCGAGGACAATCTGATCATCGCAATGGCGGCGGAAGTCATCCTGCTCGATCTCGGCGCCCGCCACGTCGACACCGCCGCCAGCGTCGATCAGGCGCTGCGTTCGATCGAGCGGTCGCGGCCGAGCTTTGCCCTGCTTGATCTCAACCTCGGCAACGAGAGCAGCATCAAGGTGGCGCAGAAGCTGAAAGAGATCGGCGCGCCCTTCATCTTCGCAACCGGCTATGGCGAGCGCGCGCCGCTTCCGGCGGAGCTTGCCTCGGTGCCGGTGGTCCAGAAGCCGTACACGCTCGAAGTGGTCGAGCACGCACTCGGAAAATTGCAGCAGGCCAGCGTCCTCTAGGGATTCGCGTGCCGCGCTATGCACGCCGCTGCAGATTCTTGCATGACTTCGCATAGCTGCCGATAATATCAGCAGATCCGTGCGTAACGATGCGCGCACGCGCGAAGAATTTGAAGGTTCAATTAACGAGTGTCCTCCATTGTGTCGCGGTGCAGCGTGGGTCGCAAGGACGCGACGCGCGGCTGCCGGGGTGGCCGCTGACGATCGCCGGACTCGTTCGGCCGCTCGAAGTGAAATGCATCTTGGTGGACAGTGGGAATGCCGAAGTTTCGTTTGCGGATCAGGGGACGCCTGTACGCAGGCTTCATGGCCCTGGTGGCGGTTGGTCTCGTGATGGCCGTGGTGGCGGTCTGGAATTTGCGGGTGGTGCAGGATCAGGTCGCAAGACAATCTGCGCTCTCGGACAGCACGGCGCGGGTGCTGGAGATATCGACCCACCTTCAGGCCATCCAGCGCGCCAATCTGCGCTACATCTACGATGCCAACGAACCCGCGATGAAAGAGGCGCAAGAGCGCGAAACCGCAGCGACCGAGCTGTTGCGAGTCGGCGCGAAGGGGACGCTCTCGGAGGAGCGGCGGGCGCTCTACAACGGCCTCATCGACGACGTCGCCAAGATGCGACGGCTGCGTGACAATCTCGGAGACGCCGTCAACGAGGCGAGGACGGGCAAGGCGACGTTGCTGCCGAGCGGCGAAGAGCTGGCCGTGAAAATGGCCAAGCTGGTCGATACGGCGCGCGCAGCCGTCGACGAAGACACCGCGGCCCTCGTTGCCGACCTCGAATCCAGGGTCCTCCTCGTTCGGGTCGCCAACTGGCGTTTCCTGGCCCTGCGCGACACCCAGGGGCCGGCCAACTTCCGGGCCAGTGTGGACAGGGCGGCGCAACGGCTCGCCGCGATCGAAAAGAGCCCACAGGCAGCGGAATTGCGATCCACGCTCGCGCCGGTGAAGACCGCGCTCGGCATCTACAAATCCGCGTTCGAGACCACCTCCGCCGCGATGCTCCAGGCCGACGAGATCTACCACAACAACCTCGCGCCCCTCATCGTCGACAGCATCGGCAGGCTCAAGGTTGCTGAAACGACCCTGAAGAAGGACTATCAGGATTCTGCGCACCCATGCCGAAGACGTGATCGCGGGCACGACGACCATTCAGGAGATTGCAGGCGGCCTTGCCATCCTGTTCGGCAGCATCGTCGCCTTCCTGATCGCCCGCAGCATCGTCGGTCCCCTGACCTCGATGACGCGTGCGATGGGGCTGATTGCCGGCGGCAATCTCGCGGTCGAGATTCCCGGTCGTGGCAAGGCCGACGAGATCGGCGACATGGCCAAGGCGATCCAGGTGTTCAAGGACAACATGATCGAGACCGAGCGCATGCGCGCCGAGCAGGCCGAGCTCGAGGCGCGGCAGGCCGAAAGCCGCAAGCAGGACATGGCCAGGCTGGCGGATCAGTTCGAACAGGCCGTCGGCGAGATCGTCAACACGGTGTCGTCGGCGTCCAACGAGCTCGAAGCCTCCGCCGGCACTTTGACCACGACCGCCTCGCGGGCGCAGGATTTGTCGACGGAGGTGGCCAGCGCCTCGCAGGAGGCGTCGGCCAATGTGCAGGCTGTTGCCTCGGCGACCGAGGAGCTCTCCTCATCGGTGTCCGAGATCGCCCGCCAGGTGCAGGAATCCGCGCGGATCGCCGGCGAGGCCGTCGGTCAGGCGAGCAGGACCAACGCGCATGTCGGTGAGCTCTCCAAGGCCGCCGCGCGAATCGGCGACGTGGTCGAGCTGATCAGCACCATCGCCGGCCAGACCAACCTGTTGGCGCTGAATGCCACCATCGAGGCGGCGCGCGCCGGCGATGCCGGCCGCGGCTTTGCCGTGGTCGCTTCCGAGGTCAAGGCGCTGGCCGAGCAGACCGCGAAAGCCACCGGCGAGATCGGCCAGCAGATCTCCAACATCCAGGTTGCGACCGAGCAGTCGGTCGGCGCCATCAGGGAGATCAGCGGCACCATCGAGCGGCTGTCGGAGATCTCGTCGGCGGTCGCCGCCGCCGTGGAGCAGCAGGGCGCGGCGACGCAGGAGATTTCCCGCAACGTCCAGCAAGCGGCACATGGTACGCAGCGCGTCTCGACCAATATCGGCGACGTGCAGCGCGGCGCTTCCGAAACCGGATCGGCCTCATCCCAGGTGCTGTCTGCGGCGCGTTCTCTGTCGGCCGACAGCAGCCGGCTGAAACAGGAAGTCGCCAGGTTCCTGAGCTCGGTCCACGCCGCCTGAGTCGTGACAGCAAAGGGCCACGCGCATGCGCGTGGCCCCAGCTGAAGTCTCGCGATCAGGCGACCTTGGTCGTCATGTGCTTGAACATGTTGGCGCGCGCCTCGTCGTCCATCTCGGCCTTGAAGGTGAACTTGTCCTTCAAGGCGATCGCGCGCTCCGCTGCGGGGCGCGCCGAGATCTCGTCCACCAGCCGCTTCACGTTCGGGTATCGCGCAAAGGCGTCGTCACCGAGCTTGAACGGCAGCATCCGCGCCCAGCCCCACATCGCCATGTCGACGATCGAGTAGCTGTCGCCGACCAGGTAGCGGCGGCCTTCGAGGTGAGCGTCGAGAATCTTGTAGTGGCGATCGGTCTCGTACTGGTAGCGGTTATGGGCGTAGTCGTGGTTCTGGTCCTTCGGCGCGAAATGCTTGAAGTGCACCGCCTGGCCCGAATAGGGGCCGAGGCCGGTGGCGACGAACATCAGCCATGACAGCGTCTCGCCGCGCAGGCTGGCGGCGGGCAGGAACTTGCCGGTCTTCTCGGCGAGATAGAGCAGGATCGCGTTCGAGTCGAACACGATCGTCCCGTTGTCGTCGATCGCCGGCACCTTGCCGTTCGGATTGATCTTGAGATAGTCCGGCGCGAACTGCTCACCCTTGCGGGTGTCGACCTTCACGGGCTCGTACGGTAGGCCGGCTTCTTCCAGGTAAAGCGCGACCTTGGTCGGGTTCGGCGAGCCGTTGAAATAGAATTTGAGCATCGATCTCCCTCAATTCCGTGAGCTCGAGATGGGGTGCAGCGTGGCGTCTACGGGATCTATCTGCGTCGGTTCCACCGCGTCTGCAAGATAAGACTTCGTGACCGCGGCATGATGGAAACTTAAGTGTGCATTCAAGCAAGAATTTACCCTGTCCGGATCAACAGGAGGTGGTGTCTTGTCGTGAATACACGTCCATCGTATGTCCTCGATCGCATTGCGGAGACGTGCACGATGTTTCAGGCGAAGAGCTGTTCCCGGATTGCGTCGGTCTGCCTGCTTGCGGCGGCATTGGCGCATGTCACCCCAGCGCGGGGGCAGCAGCCGTCGTCTCCAGGAGAGCGGCTCCTGCTGGGGCGCATGTATGCAGGAAGTGACCTGAACAGGTACATGGCGCAACTGCGGGACGAGTTTTTCCAGCTCGATGCCGACCGCGATGGCAAGCTGACCGAGCACGATGCGGCGCTTCACACGCTGATGGAGGCGCCGCAGGCCAGAATCGCCTCCTTCATGCTCGTCATGCGCTACGATCTCGACGGCGATGCTGCGGTGACCGAAGATGAGGTCAGGCAAGTGACGCGATACGAGCAGAGGTCCCTGCAGGCGCAGCCTATGGAAAACAGGCCGCCGATCGGCCGGCTTGAGCAGGACATGGAGCGGGTCGTCAAGACGATCATGGCGTCCGATGCCGACAAGGACGGCAAGGTCAGCCTGGTGGAAGCTTACAAGCCGGCTCAGACTTCGGCGCGTCCTTCCAATAACGGGTATCCGCAACGTGTGCGCGATGCCTTGACACTCGATGCCGCGACATCCGGCGAGCTGTCGCTGGCGGGCTATCAGGCTGCCGGCGAAGTCTTGTTTCGCACCATCGATGCTGATGCCGACGTCAAGATATCCCAGCAGGAGCTAACGGATTTCCGCCGCAAGGCCGCCGACGCGGAGAACGTGGTGGCACGGCAGAAAAAGCTTCGCGATCAAGCCGAGATCGCCCGCAAGAAGCAGGAGGCAATCGACGCCGAACGGGCAGCCTGCGCCATCCCGAAGGCCTCGGATGCGAGCAAGGTCGTGCTCCTTAGTGCGTACGAGACGGACGCGTTGTCGAGCGTCACCATCGGCTCGCAGGACAACGAGGTCCGGGCCGGCCGCATCGTGGTCGAGCCCGGCAGCGAGCCGCTCTACGTCGTGATCGCGAGCTACCACCCGACGATCTGGCAGTTCAGCGGCGCCGTCCAGCGGGTCGAGCGGCTCGTGATGACGAGTTTGGGCACCGGTCCGAACGCGGGTGATCCGCGGCAGCCCTCTCTGGTGGGTGCCACGGGTATGCCGCGCGACCGCATTACGCTTCTGTCGCGATCGAATTGCTTCGGCTATTTCAGCGAGGCTCCCTCCAGCGCATCGTTTCAGACCGCGGCTTTCATCAGTAATTCAGCGGGCAAGCCGCCGGACGTGATCGCGACCAGATATTCGGTCGCGAGCTTCAGCATCCCGTCGGGGACGATCGAGACCGCCGCGGAGCAGCGTCAGAAGCTCGTCATCCGCAAGAGCGAGGGCACCCTCAACATCATCGGCGATCTCGCCAACGTCCTCATCCGGTCTGGGCCGAGCCGGGCCAAGGAGGAGATGGATCGCTTCTTCCCGGGCGGCGTGACCGAGATCGACCCGAATGCCGTGATCGCCAGCGCCGCGGTGACGCCCTATGAGGTGCTGCCGTCGCAGGCCGGGTTGGTCCAGCTGTTGGCCAAAGGCCGGATCACCGAGAACCGCGCGGGCGAATTTATCGTGCGCGAAAAGATCCGGTTTCCCGCGCAGCTGACCGGAGCGCATTCCGTCACGTTCCTGATCATGAAAGGCGTGCCCTATCCCGACGGCGATCCCGGCCATTCCTGCGTCATGATTGAAGGAAACGGAGAGAGTAAGGGCGCAGGCTGCCGCTCGCGCTGATCGGAGGCTCGCTCCGGCTGTATGCCTGACGGCTTCGCCCCGCCAGACGGGCAGGGAGTGCCGTTAGCCGTAATATGCAAAGCCGATCGCCGCCGTAAGGACCATCGCCGCGCCGACCGCCTCCAGGCGCAGCCCGAGCCGCGCGGCGAGATGCATGTCGGAGGCCCGCGCCGCCCGCTCCGATCCGCGCGAATAGCCGTGCACGATGACGTCGTGATTGAAATTGTCGTGCGCCTCGTTGCTGCTGGCGAGCCCGACGCAGATCACGAGCACGCCGAACAATGCGAGGCCGAAGAATCCGAGCAGGGCGATCAGGAACATCGGAAACATGCCGACCAGGAAGATCGGCAGCAGCGGCACCAACAGCAATGTCTCGGACTGTCGTCGCATGGGAGCGGGCCCGCCAGGACGGTTGGACCGGGTGATCCTAGTCCCGAATGAGGAGGTCCTCGATCAACACTCCGTCATTTCCGGGCGCGCGACGGCGGAGAACTACTCCGCCGCCATGCCGGCGCGGATCTCGGCGCGTAGCTCGTCGATCAGCTTGAGACCCTTCTTGGTCTCGACGTGCCAGAAGGTCCAGCCGTTGCAGGCTTGCGCGCCTTGCGCCACCGCTCCGATGCGGTGGATCGAGCCGACCTTGTCGCCGAACATGATGGCGCCGTCGGCGCGGACCAGGGCGCCGAGCTTCTTCTTGGCGTCGAACAGCTTCGTGCCGGGCATGATCATGCCGCGCTCGATCAGTTCGGAGAACGCGACCCGCGGCGCCTCGCGCGCAGTCATGAACGGGGCGAGGCTTGCCTCGGGCAGCGGCTCAACCGCGGCGATGCGCGCTTCGGCGGCCTTGGCGTAGGTTTTGTCGCGCTCGAAGCCGATATAGGAGCGGCCGAGGCGCTTGGCCACCGCACCGGTGGTGCCGGTGCCGTTGAAGGGGTCGATCACGAGATCGCCGGGCTTCGACGAGGACAGCAGCACCCGCGCGAGCAGGCCTTCGGGCTTCTGCGTCGGATGCACTTTCTTGCCGTCGGCGCCCTTGAGGCGCTCCTCGCCGGTGCAGAGCGGAATCAGCCAGTCGGACCGTGCCTGCACGTCCTCGTTGGCGGCTTTCAGCGCCTCGTAGTTGAACGTGTAGCCCTTGGCTTTCTCGTCGCGCGCGGCCCAGATCATGGTCTCGTGCGCGTTGGTGAAGCGGCGGCCGCGGAAATTCGGCATCGGGTTCGACTTGCGCCAGACGATGTCGTTCAGGAGCCAGAAGCCGAGGTCCTGCATGATCGCGCCGACGCGGAAGATGTTGTGATACGAGCCGATCACCCAGATCGTCGCCGACGGCTTCATCGCGCGGCGGGCGGCAAGCAGCCAGGCGCGGGTGAAATCATCATAGGCGGAGAACGAATCGAACTTGTCCCAGTCGTCGTCGACGGCGTCGACGTGGGATTCGTCGGGGCGCTTGAGATCGCCCTTGAGCTGGAGGTTGTAGGGCGGGTCGGCGAACACGAGATCGACCGAACCGGCCTGAAGCTTCGACATCTCGGCGACGCAATCGCCGAGGATGACGCGATGCGACGGAGACTCAAAATTTGTGCGGGGCGCCCTTGCAGACGCCCCGCGACGCGACTCTACCATGACTCAAGAACTCTGACTCAGGCGACGCTGTCGGCGACGCGGGACCAAACAACCGACTGACCGTTACATTGAAGCGGCAAAGTAAAAATCGACTTAACCCGCCGCTTTGCTGAGCAGGCCTCAAGTCGCGTTCTGCGTGCATGTCGTCGTGCGCATTCGCCGTGTTTTACAGTGCATTTCGCGCGTCTCCGGCCGGCGCAAGCAATCGTGGCTTGAAAAAGGCCGCAAATTTCTCTCGGAAAAAATTGCTCGACCCTCGGAAAAAATTGCTGGCATCGGCATGTTGCCGCACTAGGCAATTTTTGCCGGCCACGATATTGATAAAAGCAACGGAAATTTTACGTGTGTGGCGCGTTGAGCTTTCCCGCTTATGCGTCCGACGAAGCCGACGACCTGAATCAGGGACCCCAAAGGAAGGCCGCCATGCGTTACGATGACTTCCGCCGCAGCGACGACATCGAGGATCGTCGCGACGAAGGTGGCGGCTTTGGCGGCGGCGGAGGCGGCGGATTCGGCCTGCCGATGGGCGGCGGCGGGCTCGGCATCGGCACCATCATCATCCTCGGTCTCGTCGGTTACGCCTTCGGCATCGATCCGCGCATCCTGATCGGCGGCGCCGAGATCCTCACCGGCGGCGGCCATGCCCCGAGCTACCAGACCGACCGCCAGGCCTCCTCCGGCAAGCGCGGCGCGCCGACCGACGAGATGGGCAGCATGATCTCCGGAATCCTCGGCGAGCTCGACGACCGCTGGAGCGAGATCTTCCAGGCATCGGGCCAGTCCTATACCGGGCCGAAGATCGTGCTGTTCCGCAACGCCACCAATGGCGGACGCTGCGGCATGGCGCAGTCAGCGATGGGCCCGTTCTATTGTCCGCCGGATCGCACCATCTTCCTCGACACCGGTTTCTTCCGCGAGGTCGAGACGCGCTTCCGCGGCTGCTCCGGCAAGTCGGCGTGCAATTTCACCACCGCCTACATCATCGCGCACGAGGCCGGCCATCACATCCAGAACCTGCTCGGCATCATTCCGCGGGTGACGCGGCTGCAGCAGCAGGCGGGCTCGAAGGCGGAGGCGAATGCGCTCCAGGTGAAGGTCGAACTGCAGGCCGACTGCCTGTCCGGCGTCTGGGTCAATCGCGAGGCGAAGAAGCGTCCGAACTTCCTCGAGCCCGGCGACATCGAGGCAGCGCTGACCACGGCGAGCGCGATCGGCGATGATACGCTGCAGCGCAAGTCGACGGGCCGCGTCGTGCCGGATTCCTTCACCCACGGTTCGGCGGCGCAGCGCAAGCAATGGTTCATGACCGGCTACCAGCAGGGCACGGTCCAGGCCTGCAACACGTTCGGAGCGGGGGCGTTGTAGTGCGTCATTCCGGGGCGTGCGGAGCGCGAACCCGGAATCCGGATGTGATTGCGCGAGGTTCCGGGTTCGCGCTCCGCGAGTCCCGGAACGACATTTGAGGGTGAAGAATGGCCTCCATCGACGAAACCAAGCAGTTCATCCCGCTCAATATCGCGGTGCTCACGGTATCGGATACGCGCGCGCTTGCGGACGACAAGTCCGGCCAGACGCTGGTCGATCGTCTCACCGCTGCCGGCCATCGCCTTGCCGCGCGCGAGATCGTCACCGATGACATCGAGGCGATCCGCGACGTTGTTCGCCGCTGGATCGCGGATGCCGGCGTCGACGTCGTCATCACCACCGGCGGCACCGGCTTTACCGGGCGCGACGTCACGCCGGAGGCAGTCGAGCCGCTGTTCGAAAAGCGCATGGACGGTTTCTCGATCGCGTTCCACATGCTGAGCCACGCCAAGATCGGCACGTCGACGATCCAGAGCCGCGCCACGGCGGGCGTTGCGGGTGCGACCTACATCTTCTGCCTGCCCGGCTCTCCCGGCGCCTGCCGCGACGGCTGGGACGGCATCCTCGCGGCCCAGCTCGACTACCGTACGCGGCCCTGCAATTTCGTCGAGATCATGCCGCGTCTGGACGAGCATCTGCGAAGGCCGAAGGCGCAGGGCGCGACGGCGTAGGTGCGGATGGCTGACCGGTCTCTTTCCACGCCGACAGCCTCGTAGGGTGGGCAAAGCGCAGCGTGCCCACGATTTTTGCCATTGCTGAAAGGTGGTGGGCACTGCGCGCGAAGAGCGCGCCTTTGCCCACCCTACGATCCCTCTGCTGCCCTCTCCCGCAAGGGCGAGGGCACAGCAATGCGGATGGCACCCGCAGTGAGGTTAGAGATCCCGCTCCCAGGTCTCGCCGATCAGATCCTGCCCAAAACTGTGATGCGGCTCAGTGGCCACGAGCTTGAAGCCTGCACTCTTGTAGATGCCGCGCGCGGCGACCAGGATGCTCTGCGTCCACAGCGTCATCTTGCTGTAACCCCTCTCACGTGCGCCCTGGATGCACTGCTCGACCAGCGCGCGACCGACACCGAGGCCCCGTGCCTTCTTCTCCACCTGCAACAGGCGCAGCTTGGCGATCTCGTCCGTGGCCTTGACCAGGAAGACCGAGCCGACCGGCTCGCCGCCCAATTCCGCGATCCAGCAATGTTCGCGCGCGGCGTCGTAGTTCCGGATGAACTGCGCGCAGATCTCGGCGACCAGCGCCTCGTAGCTGATGTCCCAGTTGTAGTCCGCGGCATAGGCGGCGCCCTGTCGCGAGATGACCCAGCCCATGTCGCCGACGCGATGGCTGCGCAGCATGACAGCCGCGGGCTGGCTTCGGCGTTGCTCCAGCACGGATTCGATGGTCGCCATCGCCTGCGTGAGCCGCGATACATCGCTGGCCGAAAGCTGAGCCAGCATTGCGGCGACCTCGTTTTGCGAGCTCAGGTTCAGCTTGGCGAACGCCTGGCGGCCCTTGGCGGTGAGGCTGAGCTGGTATTGCCTGCGATCCGCGGGCAGGGGCCGTCGCGCGATCAGCCCCTTTTCGTCGAAGCTCTGGACGATGCGGCTGAGATAGCCGGGGTCGAGACCAAGCTCGCTTCCGATCTCTTTGGCCGCCAGCTCGTCGCGCTGCGCGAGCTCATACAGCACCCGGGCCTCGCTGAGGGAAAACGGGCTCCTTCCCAGGTGCTGGTCGAGCACGCCAAGTTTGCGGGTATAGAAGCGGTTGAATGCGCGGACCGCTGCAATGGGGTCGTCGGTACCGTCGATCGGCATGGATCACCTCAATGCTTGCCATTGTCAAATAATTATTTGATTTTGGCAAGTATTGGCTGATCTCAGTTGATCATGACGATGCGGCTGCGCAGCATGGTGCGGGACGAGCGGCCGAGCCGCCGGAGCAGCTGTGCCTCGGAATGCCGAGCCTGCGGCGGGTAGCCGCCGATCCGGTCGTAATGACCACGGGCAATTAGAAGCCCCTGGCCTCCGAGCGGGCCAATCAGCCCGCGCGCCACGGCCCGGAGGATGTCGCGCAATCCGGTATCTGCATAAGGCGAGCGGGCATAGCGGAACACCGCGGCCCGGTCCCGTCCGCTGCTCGCGACCGCCTGGATGAACTGGGTGGTCTCCTCGATCCAGCCGGTTTCCAGCACGGCGCCGGCCGGCAGGAACATCAACCAGGGCGAACGCGCCTGGAGCGCGCCGGCGGCGAGCGCGGCGCCCTGCGAGGTCCCCTCGAAGCCGACGAAACGGCAGCCCGCGACGTCGGCGACGCGCTCGATCACCCCGTTGCGGGTGCCGTCGACCAGGAGCACTTCCCGGACGACACCGGCGGCGGCGCCGGGCACCAGCGCGGCCAGAGTCGCCACCGCCGTCTGCTCGACGCCTTCGGTCGGAATGATGACGCTCAGCATGATTGAGGCTTCAATGTCCGCATTTCGGGAGAAGCGTAGCGCTGCATGCTGTTGTCATAAACCCGAAGCGTGGCCGAGTGCAACTTTCCGGCGGTGCCGCGGCATGCGATGGTAAACCCTCGCCAGTCATTGCAGTCAAAAGTGTCCTGCGCGGGCTGGTAATATTGCCGATTGTTTCGGCACAAGCCCGGCCCGACAGTATCAAACCGGGGCTTCATGGCGGCATTCTCGCTGCGCCGGCACTCCTGCCACAGCTGAGGATGCAGCTTGCAGGGAAAGGTCGAATGAAAATGTGTGATCTTGCGCGCAGGAGAGGCCTGATATGAACGCCGATCAAATCGCCGTCGGCGGCGCCGCTCTCGCCGAAGCAGGCCGCGCCCACCTTGCGGATCCGGGCGCTGATGCTGGGCGACCGCATCAATGCTTCCGGCCTGGAGATCGGGACGCTGGTCTCTTCCACCCCGGCGGCCTTCCGGGTCCATGCCGGTCTCGCCGTGGTCTTCCGCTACGGCGTCGTGGTGCTGATCGGTCTGCTCCCGTCGGAGGAGAAGGTTCTCATCGACAACCTGACGTCACGCGTGACCGGAGAGCTCAGCCCCTACGAAGAAGAGATCGCGCAGGCCCAGCTCTGCAGCGATGAGGCCGCCGAGGCGATCCAGCCGGGCGGGCCGATCTGCCTTGCCAAATTTTCCGACGACCGGCTGCTGCTGATTGCGGATGCGCTCGCCAAGAGCACGTCGCTGGCGCGCGACGAGCGGCGCGTCGCCGCGGTCTTCGACGTGATCGAGCCGTTTGCACGGGAGCTCGCCGAACACGGCCGCACGCCGCAACGGCGCAAGGCCATCCTGCAATTGATCGGCAACGCACTGCTGGTGCAGCAGCGGGTCGCCGGCCGCGTCGCCATCGCCGAGAAGCCCGACGTGCTCTGGGAGAAGCCCGAGCTCGATCGGCTCTATTCGCGCCTGGAGGACGAGTACGAGCTGAAGGAGCGCCTCGACACGCTCGAGCGCAAGCTTGCCGCGGTGTCGGAGACCGCCAACGCGCTGACCGACATCATCGACACCCAGCGCTCGCTCCGCCTGGAGATTGCCGTCGTGGTGCTGATCCTGATCGAGGTCGCGATGGGAAGTTTTCAGCTCCTGACCGGCAGCGGTCACTGAAGCATGACCCGGAAAAGTGCGAAGCGGTTCTCCGGAAAGAACATGCGTGAACAGGAACCAAAAGCACGAGGATTCATACAATCTCATCGCGCTCTAAGACGCGGCGGCGTGCCTGTCATGTTGGGGGGATTGCGCCTGCCATGCCGCGATCTCGGCAAGCTCGGCTTCGGGGCGGGTCCGGATCGTCTCGCATCGTCCGAGATAGAGCTCTCCGGCGTCGCCCTCGATCGTCATCCACTCGCCTTCGTCAAGCGTGGCGCTTCCGAGCTGGGCCCGCTTTGCGGCGGGATCGATCTTCAGCTCGCGGCAGCCGACCACGCAGGGTTTGCCCATTTGCCGCGCCACCAAGGCCGCATGCGAGGTGCGCGCGCCGATCGACGTGACGATGCCGGCGGCAAGCGCGAAGCCTGCGACATCGGCGGTGCTGGTGTCGGGGCGCAGCAGGATGACCGGCTCGCCCGCCGCCGATAGACGCTGGGCGCTTTCGGACGAGAACACCGCCCGTCCGATCCCAATGCCGCCGGAGGCGCCGATGCCGGTCACAGCTGGTCTGCCCGGAGCAACCAATCTGGTTTCGGTGAGCGAGGCGAGGTCGACCTCCGCGATCCGTTCCAATGCCTCGTCCTTCGAGATCAGGCCTTCATGCACGAGGTCGATCGCAATCCTGGCGGCGGCTCGCGGCGTGCGCTTGGCCGTCCGGGTCTGGAGGATCCAGAGCTTGCCGTTCTCGACCGTGAACTCGACGTCCTGCGCATCGGCGAACGCGTGCTCGAGCCGCCTCAGGACATCGCCGAGCTCAGATTCCAGTTTTGGCAGCTCGCGGGCGATCGCCTCTGGCGTATCGGGTGCGCGCCGTCCGGAAACGACGTCTTCGCCCTGCGCATCGAGCACGAGGTCGATCATCGGGCGCGGCGCGCCCGTCGACGGATCGCGCGAGAATGCCACGCCCGCGCCGGAGGCAAGACCGCCATTGCCGAACACCATCGCCTGCACGGTCACGGCGGTGCCCTCGAGCGCTTCGAGGTGCTGGAGGCTCCGATAAGTCTGCGCGCGCTCGCTCGTCCAGGAGCAATAAACAGCTTGGGCCGCCGCCTCCAACTGCGCGAAGGCATCCTCCAGCGAGCCGTCGCCTTGGTCCTCGATCAGCGCCTGCTCGCGGCCGGCGAGCCGCTCGAGCGCTTCACTGTCGAGCTCGCGGTCGCTGCCGGCGTATTCGGCTGCGACGAGTTCGGAGATGCGTGTGGCAAACCCGGCCTGGTCGAGCCCGAGCACGGTCTCGCCGAAGCTCTCCAGGAAACGGCGCCGGCAATCCCAGGCGAGCCGCGGCCGGCCGGTCGCGCGGATCAGGCCGTGCACGGCGTCCAGCGTGCAGCCGACATTGAGGACGGTTTCGAGCATGCCCGGCATCGATCGCGCCGCCCCCGAGCGCACCGACACCAGCAGCGGCTGCCGACGGTCCCCGAAGCGCTTTCCGGTGGCGCTCTCCAGAAACGAAATTCCCTCCTTCAAGCCGTCGCGCAGATGCCGCGTGGCGTGTGCATGGCCGGCGATGATCTCGACGCAGAGCTTGACCGGGAGCACGAAGGCGGGCGGCACCGGCAGGCCCAGCGCCGCCATGCGGGCGAGATTGGCGGCCTTGGCGCCGATTTCTTCGGCGGGCCGCAAGTCGGCGGCGTCAGCGCCGATACGCACGATATGCATGGTGGTCCCCTCAAGCTGCGAGATCGATCATGATGTGGCGGCGGAGCAGATGGCCGAACGCGGCGAAGCGATCGGTGGCGCGCTCGACGGCGCGGGCGAGCTCGATCACCGACAGCGAGGTCGCGACGTCGCAGCCGCCGCCGAAGACCAGCGCGGTCGTCGCGCGTTCGCGTCTGTCAGCGGCGTGTTCGGCGTCGATCAGGCGCGTCACGGCGGAAAGCGCGTCCTCTGATTCGGCGCGCCGTCCTTCCGGCACGTCGATCGCAGCGGCGATGCCGCTCGCGGCCACTTCGGTCGCGATCTCGGCCACGGCGCAAAGCTCGGCCAGCGATGCCAGCAAGGACGGTTCGGTCTTTTCCGGCATCAGCGAGGCGATGAATGCGGCCTGCTCCAGTTCGTCGATCGCTTCCTCTGCACGATCGATCAACTGGCCGATCAGCGGGCGCGCATTGAGCCGATCGACCTCGTTGCGGCTCTCGATCGCGATTCTGTCGGCCTTCTGCTCGATCATGCCGCAGCGTTGCGTCAGCAGCCTGCCGTCGGCGGGCTGGGCGGCGCGCAGGGCGGCAATGTGGCGCGAGATCGCCGCGACGAGATCGTGGGCGAGACCGATCTGGCGCAGCACGGCTGCGAGAAGAGCGCCATCGACGCGATCCAGGTGCCGCATCAGATCGGCTTCGATCTGGTCGCGCACCGTCCTCACCGAGCGGCCCGCCAACAATGCCTCGGTCGAGGCGCGCAGGGATGCCTTGAGGAAATCGATCGCGGCGGTGCGCCCGAGCGCCTGGTCGAGCCGCTCGCCGAAGCCGATCCGCGTGGGAGCGGCATTCCGCACCGCCGAGCCCAGCAGCTCGTTGCCGCCGAGTTCGAGGAAGCCGCGATGGCCGATCCGCTGACGCGCCGCCCACTCCAGGATGCGTGCCGCGTCCTCTTTGGCGACCCAGGTCCGGAGCAGCTTGCGCGCCTTATTCCAGTCGATCAGAAAGACCAGTGCGGCACCGAGCGCTGCGAGGAATTCGTTGCGATCGGCGGCGTGGTCGCCCTGATACTGGCCGGTGACCAGGTAGAAGGAATTGTCCTCGCCGAGGCCGGCTGCGGTGTGGCGATCAAGACCGCTCCAACTCGCCGCGAACGCGTCGAACAGCGAGATGAAGAATTTCGCCCGCGCCAGATGCACATCGGTGTAGGTGACGGTGACCGCGTTCTTCTTCACCGCGATCACGACGACATGGGCGTCCGTGGTGCCGATGTCGTTCTGGATCAGCAGCCGGCCGCTGGCGCGTGTTGCCATGGTGTCGAGGCCGGGGTGATTGAACTTCAGACCGCGCGTCGCGTTCAGGCCCTTCATGAAGGCGGCGACGGCCGGCCGGTCCTCGCTGTGCAGGCCGAAGACATGGGCGCCGTCGAGCGCTTCTTCCGCGCAGCTCGTTGCCAGCCTGTTGAGCTGTTTGTGCAGGTCCATGACGAGGCGATGCAGGCTGTCGCCGCCTGCGTCCACGCCGGTCAGTCGCACGATGTGGGACATTGCGATCTCATCGGCGGGGTCGAGCAGGCCGGCCGCGCGGATCGTGTCGAGGCGCGCCCGCGCTTTCTCGCCTTCGTTCGCCGCCCCGGCGGCGACGGCGCGGATCATGGTCGCCGCATCTTCCGCAATCGCCTGCATCAGCTGCGCCAGATCGGGAGCCGCGAGCCGACCCTGTCCGATCGGGCGGGCGCCGCCGATCAGCGCGGCGATCGCCGCGGGGGCGATGCCCGCAGCCTGACTCTCCACGCCAAGGTCGCTCGCGGGTCGACCCGGCTCCTGCGCATGCCGGGCCGCCGCCTGCAGCGCGCTCATCCGCACCTTGATGCGGTCGTTGGCGGCGAGCCCTTCCGCCACCAGCGCGGGCAACAGGATGCCGCCTTGTCCGAGCTCTTCGATGATATGGGTCTTCATGATC
Organism: Bradyrhizobium dasycarpum; assembly: GCF_042019905.1. Lineage (NCBI taxonomy): Bacteria > Pseudomonadati > Pseudomonadota > Alphaproteobacteria > Hyphomicrobiales > Nitrobacteraceae > Bradyrhizobium > Bradyrhizobium dasycarpum. Next base: position 3,122,162 of record NZ_CP169574.1, on the reverse strand, counting down.
TGTCCGCTCGAGGATTGCTGCGATGCTTATGCCGCGAAACCGCGGCGGCATCATTGCGGCAGATCATTCATAAAAATGTCACGTGGCGTTGCGGCTGCGGATCAGCGCCGCACAATGTCGCGCAATCGTCATCTCTTCATCGGTCGGGATGACGAACACATCAATAGCACTTCCGCCAGCGCCGATCTGCTCGCGCGCCGCATCGTTCGCCGCAGCATCGATGCGCACGCCGAGCCAGCCGAGCCCCTCGCAGATCGCGCTGCGAATCTCCTTGGCGTGCTCGCCGATGCCGCCGGTGAAGACCAGGCAGTCGAGCCCGCCGAGTGCTGTGGCCATCATCGCGATCTGCTGCGCCGCGCGGTAAGTGAAGAGCTCGATCGCCTCCCGCGCCTCGGCCTCGCCGCTCGCCAGCAACGTTCGCATGTCCGCGGAGATGCCGGAGACGCCGAGCAGGCCGGACTGGTGATAGAGAAGGTGCTGGATCTGCTCGGCCGACATCTTCTCATGCTGCTGCAGATAAAGCAGCACGCCGGGATCGATGGTGCCGCAGCGGGTGCCCATGACGAGGCCGTCGAGCGGCGTCAGTCCCATCGTGGTGTCGATGCTGCGGCCATGGTGCAACGCGCACAGGCTGGCGCCGTTGCCGAGATGCGCGATGACGCTGCGCTTGGCGATGAGCTCCGGCGCGATCGCGGCGAGGCGGCCCGCGACATATTCGAAGGAGAGGCCGTGAAAGCCGTAGCGTCGGACGCCACGCTCTTCATATTGCCGCGGAATCGCAAAGCGCCGCGCCGGCTGCGCGAGGCCGTGGTGGAAGGCGGTGTCGAAGCAGGCGATCTGCGTCAGCGCAGGCCGGATCGCCGCAAGCGCGCGAACGGGCGCGAGGCAGCGCGGCTGGTGCAGCGGCGCCAGCGGCGTCAATGCCGCCAGCTTCGCGGTGACGTCGTCCGTCAGTACGACCGGGCCTGAATAATCCGGCCCCCGTGGACGATGCGGTGGCCGGCCGCGCGCAGGCTGTGCGCGCTGAACCTGCTCTCGATGAAGGCGAGCACGTCGGCGAACAAATGGCCGCCGTCGGCGTCCGGCGCCTCCTTCCGTGCCGCGAGCAGGTCCTCGCCCGTGGGACTCTTTACCACGAGGCGCGGTCTTGCCTCATGCTCGTCGAGCAGGCCCTTGCAAAGCAGGACGGGCTCGGCCGCCGAGATGTCGAACAGGCCGAACTTGATGCTCGAGGATCCCGAATTGAGGACGAGGACCGTGTCCGACATGGCTAGTCGCCGGCTTCGGCAGGCGTGTTGCCGCCGGAACTGTTGGGCCAGACCCAGTCGCGGATCTCCGGCATGTCCTCGCCGTGCTCGCGCACATAGCGCGAATGCTCGATCAGCTTGTCGCGGAATTGCTGCTTGGTCTGCGTGGCCTTGGCCGCGAGTCCGGGCACGCGTTCGATCGCCTCGATCGCGAGGTGGTAGCGGTCGAGCTCGTTGAGCACGACCATGTCGAACGGCGTCGTCGTGGTGCCTTCCTCGGCGAAGCCGCGCACGTGCATGCCGGCATGGTTGGTGCGGCTATAGGTCAGCCGGTGGATCAGGTAGGGATAGCCGTGATAGGCGAAGATGACAGGCTTGTCGCGCGTGAACAGGCCGTCGAAGTCGCGGTCGGACAGGCCGTGCGGATGCTGATCCTTCGGCTGCAGCGTCATGAGGTCGACGACGTTGACGACGCGGATCTTCAGATCCGGCAGCGCCTTTCGCAAGAGATCGACGGCGGCGAGCGTCTCCAGCGTGGGGACATCGCCGGCGCAGGCCATCACCACGTCCGGTTCGCCGCCAGCCTTCTCCGTCCCCGCCCAGCTCCAGATGCCGATTCCGGCGTCGCAATGCGTGGCGGCGTCCCGCATCGACAGCCATTGCGGCGCCGGTTGCTTGCCGGCAACGATGACGTTGATGCGGTTGTAGGTGCGCAGGCAGTGGTCGGCGATCCACAGCAGCGTGTTGGCATCAGGCGGGAAGTAGATGCGAACGATGTCGGCCTTCTTGTTGGCGACGAGATCGACGAAGCCGGGGTCCTGATGGCTGAAGCCGTTATGGTCCTGACGCCAGACGTGCGAGGTCAGGAGGTAATTCAGCGAGGCGATCGGGCGCCGCCACGGCAACTCGCGCGTGACCTTCAGCCATTTGGCGTGCTGGTTGAACATGGAATCGACGATGTGGATGAAGGCCTCGTAGCACGAGAAGAAGCCGTGCCTGCCGGTGAGCAGATAGCCCTCGAGCCAGCCCTGGCAGAGATGCTCGCTCAGCACCTCCATGACACGGCCATCCTGCGCCAGATGCACGTCGTAGGATCTGATCGGCTCCATCCAGACGCGTTCGGTCGCCTCAAACACGGCGTCCAGCCGGTTTGACGCGGTCTCGTCCGGGCCCATGATGCGGAAGTTACGCTCCTTCGCGTTGAGGCGGATGACGTCGCGCAGGAACTTGCCGAGCTCGCGCGTCGCTTCGGCCATGACGCCGCCGGGCTGCGGCACCTCGATCGCGAAGCGGTGGAAGTCCGGCAGCTTCAGCTCCTTCTTCAGCAGCCCGCCATTGGCATGCGGGTTGGCGCCCATGCGGCGGTCGCCGCGAGGCGCGAGCGCCTGAAGCTCGGGAACGAGGGCGCCGCTCGCGTCGAACAGCTTTTCGGGCTCGTAGCTGCGCATCCAGTCTTCGAGCACTTTCAGGTGCGCCGGATTCTCGCGGCAGCCGGCGACGGGGACCTGATGCGCGCGCCAGAAGCCCTCGACCTTCTTGCCGTCGACCTCCTTAGGGCCGGTCCAGCCCTTCGGGCTGCGCAGCACGATCATCGGCCAGCGCGGCCGCTCGACGCTGCCGCGCCCGTCGCGGGCGTGCTGCTGGATCGAGCGGATGCTGGCGAGGGCGACGTCGAGCGCGTCCGCCATGGCCCGGTGCATCAATTTGGGGTCGTCACCCTCGACGAACAGCGGCTCGTGGCCGAAACCGCGAAAGAGATCGCGGATTTCCGCATCTCGCATCCGGCCCAGCACGGTCGGATTGGCGATCTTGTAGCCATTGAGGTGCAGGATCGGCAGCACCGCGCCGTCATGGGCGGGGTTCAGGAACTTGTTGGAGTGCCAGGACGCAGCCAGCGGACCGGTCTCGGCCTCGCCGTCGCCGACGACGCAGGCGACGATCAAATCAGGATTGTCGAAGGCCGCGCCATAGGCGTGCACCAGCGCGTAGCCGAGTTCGCCGCCCTCGTGGATCGAGCCCGGCGTTTCCGGCGCCGCATGGCTCGGGATGCCGCCGGGAAAGGAGAACTGCCGGAACAGCTTGCGCATGCCGGCCGCATCGCGGGCGATCTCGGGATAGATCTCGCTGTAACTGCCTTCCAGATAAGTGTTGGCGACCATGCCCGGCCCGCCATGGCCGGGGCCGCAGACATAGATCACGTCGAGATCGAGCGCGAGGATCACGCGGTTGAGATGGGCGTAGATGAAGTTCAAACCCGGCGTCGTGCCCCAATGGCCGAGCAGGCGCGGCTTGATGTGCTCGGCCCGCAACGGCTCGCGCAGCAGAGGATTGTCGAGCAGATAGATTTGCCCCACGGAGAGGTAGTTTGCGGCGCGCCAATAGCGATCAAGCAGATCGAGATCGCTGCTCGCGACAGCTGATTGTTGTTGATTTGTCATATTCTTGCCGATCGTTGCCGAGCCAAGCCTCGCGATCGTCACCAACTTTGTTCCGGCGCGATCGATCCCGGGGCGACATCAAACGAGATCGTTACGACAGCCTTGTTGCGTGAGGTCAAAGGACCGCGCTCGAAATTTGGGCGATAGCTCCGCCTGGGTTGTTTTCCCATTCCTTGTTTGTGTTCTTGATTTGTTCCTATCTCGTGCTATCTTGGCTTCATGAGTCCAGCAGCATCCTCACATGCTCTCAAGCACCCGCCGGTCAAGGCGCCCTCCGAGCCGGCGGGTGCGGACTCTGATTTTCCGGAACTCGGCGTCGCCATCGACCGCGCCCGCCGGCGAGGGCGGGGGGCGCAGTCCAATGCCAGCGGCCGCTACGAGGCCGAGGCGCGCGTCGCTTTCGACGACGGCTGGCAGAGCCTGGAAGAGCTGCCGCCGTTCAAGACCACGGTCGCAATCGACACGTCGCGCAAGGTGATCACCCGTAACGACTCACCCGACATCGGCTTCGACCGCTCTATCAATCCCTATCGCGGCTGCGAGCACGGCTGTGTCTACTGCTTCGCCCGGCCGACCCACGCCTATCTCGGCCTGTCGCCGGGCCTCGATTTCGAATCGAAGCTGTTTGCGAAACCCGAGGCGCCTTCGCTGCTCGAGAAGGAGCTCGCCGCCTCCGGCTACGAGCCGCGGATGATCGCGATCGGCACCAACACCGATCCGTATCAGCCGATCGAGCGCGAGCACAAGATCATGCGCGGCATCCTCGAGGTGCTGGAACGTGCCGGCCATCCCGTCGGCATCGTCACCAAATCAGCGCTGGTATTGCGCGACATCGACATTCTCGCGCGGATGGCCAAGCGCAACCTCGCCAAGGTCGCGATATCAGTGACCTCGCTCGATCCGAAACTGGCCCGCACCATGGAGCCGCGCGCCGCGACACCGCCGAAGCGGCTGGAGGCGCTGAAGCAGCTCTCGGACGCCGGCATTCCGACCACCGTGATGGTGGCGCCGGTGATCCCCGCGCTGAACGATTGCGAGATCGAGCGCATTCTCGATGCCGCCGCCCATGCCGGCGTCAAGGAAGCCTCCTATGTGCTGCTGCGGCTGCCGCTTGAGGTGCGCGATCTCTTCCGCGAATGGCTGATGGCGAATTATCCGGACCGCTACCGCCACGTCTTCACCCTGATCCGCGACATGCGCGGCGGGCGCGATTACGATGCGAAATGGGGCGAGCGGATGAAGGGCACCGGCCCGATGGCTTGGACGATCGGCCGCCGCTTCGAGATCGCCTGCGAGCGGCTCGGGCTGAACAAGCGGCGCTCCAAGCTGACGACGGATCACTTTGCGCGGCCGAAGCGGAACGGCGACCAGCTCAGCCTGTTCTGATCGGAAACGGAAGAGGCGTCGCATGCTAGGGGAACACAACGTGCCGGTGCCGCGGCTCACGGTCATCACGCTCGGCGTCAGCGACATCCGCGCCAGCATCGCTTTCTACGACGCGCTCGGTTTCTCGCGCCGGCTGAAGGCGACCGGCGAGGCCGTCGCGTTCTACGATACCGGTGGTCCCGTGCTCGCTTTGTATGGCTGGGATCAACTCGCGGCCGACGCGGGGCTGCCAGACCAGCCGAGGCCGCAGGCCTTCCGCGGCATGACGATCGCCTGGAACTGTCGGACCCGTGAGGAGGTCGATGCGGTGATGGCCTTTGCGCTCGGCAAGGGGGCGAAGCTGGTGAAGACCGCGCACGAGACCGATTACGGCGGCTATTCCGGTTATTTTGCAGACCCCGACGGTCATCCCTGGGAGGTCGTTGTCGCGCCCGGCATCGATGTCGGCGACGACCGGCGGGTGCATCTGGCGGAGTAGATGCCTGAATAGCGGGAATTGCGAGAGGTTCCCGGTTGCGCAGGCCGGGCGCCTTGCGCACGATCCCCGCCATGATTCGGGACAAGTCCGCCACCAAGCCGGCCAAAGATGCGCCTAATAGGCCTGGGAAGAAGGCTGCTGCGAACAAGGCAGCGCCTGCCAAGCCGGCCAAGACGGCTGCGGCCCAAGCCATGGCCGCTCCCGCCGGCAAGAAAGGTATCATTGCCGTCGCTCCCCCGAGCTTTCGCCGCGAGCGCGCGCTGATCAAGCGCGGGGTCTGGCCGGTCGCCGGCTGCGACGAGGCCGGTCGCGGACCGCTGGCTGGGCCGGTGGTGGCGGCTGCCGTGATTCTCGACCCCGACCGCATCCCGCGCGGCATCGACGATTCCAAGCGCCTGACGGCCGAGGAGCGCGAAAAGCTGTTCGACAAGATCTGCGCCACCGCGCAGGTCTCGGTTGCCGTTGCCTCGCCCTCGCGAATCGATCGCGACAACATCCTGCGCGCCTCGCTGTGGGCGCTGAAGCGCGCCGTGGTGGCGCTGCCGGAGGCGCCCAGGCATGTTTTCGTCGACGGTCGCGACCGGCTCGACACGGAATGCGACTGCGAGGCCGTGATCGGCGGCGACGGCATCGTGCTGTCGATCGCCGCGGCCTCCATCATCGCCAAGGTGACGCGCGACCGCCTGATGTGCGCGCTGGCGCAGGACTGCCCCGGCTACGGCTTCGAGCAGCACAAGGGCTATGCCGTCCCCGAGCACCTCGACGCGCTCGACCGCCTCGGCCCCACCATCCACCACCGCAGCTTCTTCGCCCCGGTCGCGGCCGCGCGCGCCAAGCACATGCCGTGGACCGTCGAGCCGGTGCAGGATCTGTTCACGGTGACCGAGGTCGAGGTGCAGGTGGACGCGAACGTCGAGATCGACGCATCGGCCGCGCTCTAGGTTCTAGCCCCACTGCTTCGCCATCGTCATGCCCAGGCTTGTCCCGCCTGCGCGGCCGAAGCCGCTTCGGCGAGGCGAAGGCCGGGCATCCAGGTTCTTTGGAGCTGGCAGGAAAGACGTGGATGGCCGGGTCCAGCCCGGTCCTGACGATCTGTTGTGCGTGTGCCTTTGCCTCTCGCCGTAAGAACGGGGAGAGGGAGCACACCGAAGTTGCCACGGCACGAGACGCCCCTTATCAAAGTGGAAGTGAGCGAACAGGGCCGGCTGGACGGGTTGGCTGCATCTTTCGGGCGTTGCATGCGGTTTACCTCCCTGGTCATCGAGCTCATTCGCGCCCGGCCGCGGCTGATCGTATGGATCGCCGTGCTGCTGCAGGCTTTGATGTGGCTGGTCGTGGCGCTGGTGTTCTACCGCAGCCCGCCCGGTACCTTGGCGACGCTGCTGGCTTTCGGACGCGAATACCGGGTCGGCACCGACCTCGGTCCGCCCCTGCCGGTCTGGCTCGCCGACATCGCCTATCGCGCCGCCGGCGGTCACATGTTCGGTGTCTATGTGCTGGCCGAGCTCTGCGAGATCGCGACCTTCATCGCGCTGTATCATCTGTCCCGCGCCGTGGTCGGCTCGCAGCACGCGGTGCTCGCCGTGCTGCTGACCATGACGGTGCTCGCCTTCTCCTCCTCGGCGCTCGATTTCGGCCCCCTCGTGCTGGCCCGGCCGCTGTGGGCGCTGCTGCTGCTGCACTCCTGGCAGATCATCGGCCAGCGCCGCGGCAATGCCTGGTTCGCCTGGTCGATCGAGGCCGGCCTGTTGCTGCTGACGACGCCCGCGGCGATCTTCCTGCTGCTGCTGATCGTCGTGTTCGCGGTCTCGACCGCCGCCGGCCGCCGGACGCTGCGCGCGCTCGATCCGCTGTTCGCGCTGATCGTCGTCGCGGTGCTGGCGCTGCCCTATGCGGTCTGGCTGATGCGGGCGGAGACGCTTGCGATGCCGGCCCTGCCGCAAGTTGCGGAGCTGAGTGCCCGCGCCCTGCATGCGGCCTGGCTGCTGGGCGGCCTCGTGCTCGGAGCCGCCGCGATCCCGGCGCTGACCTTCCTCAACACCGGCCTGTTTGCCGGCAAGGGCGAGGAGCCGCCGATCATCTACCGGCCGCCGGTCGAGCCGCTCGCGCGCAACTTCGTCTATTTCTTCGCGCTCGCCCCGGTGCTGGGCGGGGTGCTGGTCTCCGGCCTGCTGGGGCTCGAATCCGTCGTCGGCGGCGCCGGCGTCGTGCTGGTCATGTCCGGGCTTGCCGTGGTGGTCGCGGCGGGCGATCTCATTGCGATGCGCCGCGCGCGGATGCTGCGCATGGTGTGGGCCGCCGCCGTCGTGGCCCCGGCCATCGGCGTCGTCCTGGGCGTCCTGCTGCTGCCCTGGACCGGCACGGGCGAGATCGCGACCTCGATGCCGGCGCGCGCGATCTCGGACTTCTTCGACGACAGCTTTGCCCGCCGCACCAACCACCGCCTGCGCGCCGTTGCGGGCGAAACGCAACTTGCGAGCCTGATCACGCTGCATTCAGGTCGTCCGCATCTTTTCATCGATGCCGACCCTGCGCGCACGCCGTGGATGAATCACGCCAAGTTCAGCGAGACCGGCGGCGTCGTGGTCTGGCGCGCCTCCGACACCGCCGGCACGCCGCCGCCGGACATCCTCAAGCGCTTTCCCGGCATTGTGCCGGAAGTGCCGCGTGCCTTCGAATGGCTGGTGACCGGCCGCCAGCAGCTGCTGCGCATCGGCTGGGCCATCGTGCGGCCGAAGGGGACGTGACACTCTCGTGCCCCGGACGCTGCGCAGCACGAAGTGATGCGCTGCAGAGCCGGGGCCTGTCTTGCCGCACGGTACGTGGTGCTTTTTGGGTCCCGGCTCTGCGCAGCGTCACTACGTGCCGTACCGCGTCCGGGACACGAGAGCATCAACCCGCCAGCACCTTGGCGATCGCACGCAGATCCTGCCACGCCAGCCGCTTGTAGGACGGCGAGCGGAGCAGATAGGCGGGATGGAACGTCGGCAGCGCCCGGATGGTGCGCGCCCCGGTCTCGTAGTCGAACCAGCGCCCGCGGGTGCGCATGATGCCCTCGCGCGTTCCCAGCAGTGTCTGGGTCGAGGGGTTGCCGAGCGTCACCAGCACATCCGGATTCACCAGCTCGATCTGGCGCTGGATGAAGGGCAGGCAGATCTGCGTCTCCTGCGGCGTCGGCGGGCGGTTGCCGGGCGGCCGCCACGGAATCACGTTGGCGATGTAGGCGGTGCTGCGGTTGAGGCCGATGGCGCCGATCATCAAATCGAGCAGCTTGCCGCTGCGCCCGACGAAAGGCAGGCCGTCGATGTCCTCGTCGCGGCCCGGCGCCTCGCCGACGAACATGATGCGTGCCTGCGGATTGCCGTCGGCGAACACCAGCCGCGTCGCGGTGTGCTTCAGCGCGCAGCCCTCGAAATTCTGCATCAGCTCGCGTAGCGCCTCCAGCGTCGGCGCGGCGCGTGCGGCGTCGCGCGCGGAGGCCATGGCGATGTCGGGAGCCGGCGCGGCCTCGCCGCGCATCACCGCCGGCGCGGCGTGCGGCCGCGGCACCTCGATCGCAGGTGCGATGCGCGGGGTCGCGGGCGGAGCATCCAATTCCGCCAGGCGGTCGATCGGTTCCTCGGCGAGCGCGCAGTCGACACCGGCCTCCAGATAGAAGGCAAGAAGCTCTCGGACGGTGGGTGCGGGTTCGGGGATCATGGAAAGTCAGACTTTTATATCAGTTTGGGGCGCCTTGCATCCCAGCGAAATGCATTTCCGCTGTTGTCCTGCCCGGAAAAATCGGAAACAAGAGGGCGCAAACGACCGAGGACCGTCTCGAGGGCTGAGATCAGATGAGCACCGAAGAACTTCCCCCGCGCGAATCCATGGAATTCGACGTCGTCATCGTCGGCGCCGGCCCCTCGGGCCTGGCGGCCGCGATCCGGTTGAAGCAGCTCAACGCCGACCTCAACGTCGTCGTGGTGGAGAAGGGCTCCGAGGTCGGCGCGCATATTCTCTCCGGTGCGGTGATCGATCCGGCCGGGCTCGACAAGCTGCTCCCGGACTGGCGCGAGGATCCCGATTGCTCGCTCAAGACTCAGGTGAAGGACGACCGCTTCTACTGGATGACGGGCGCCGGCGCGATCAGGCTGCCGAACTTCGTGATGCCGCCGCTGATGAACAACCATCACTGCTATATCGGCTCGCTGGGCAATGTCTGCCGCTGGCTGGCGCGCAGGGCCGAGGCGCTCGGCGTCGAGATCTATCCGGGCTTTGCGGCGGCCGAGGTGCTCTACGACGAGGCGGGCAACGTCAAGGGTATCGCCACCGGAGACATGGGCATCGGCCGCGACGGCAAGCCGAAGGACTCCTTTACCCGCGGCATGGAATTGCTTGGTAAGTACACGCTGTTCGCGGAAGGCGCCCGCGGCAGCCTGACCAAGCAGCTCATCAACAAGTTTGCGCTGGACGCCAACAGCGAGCCACCGAAATTCGGCATCGGCCTCAAGGAAGTCTGGCAGATCGACCCCGCCAAGCATCAGAAGGGCCTGATCCAGCATTCCTTCGGCTGGCCGCTCGACATGAAGACCGGCGGCGGCTCGTTCCTCTATCATTACGACGAGAATCTCGTGGCCGTCGGCTTCGTCGTCCACCTCAACTACGACGATCCCTATCTCTCGCCGTTCGACGAGTTTCAGCGCTTCAAGACCCATCCCTCGATCCGTGGCACTTTCGAAGGCGCCAAGCGGCTCGCTTACGGCGCGCGCGCCATCACCGAGGGCGGTTATCAGTCGGTGCCGAAGCTCAGCTTCCCAGGCGGCGCGCTGATCGGCTGCGCGGCCGGTTTCGTCAACGTGCCGCGCATCAAGGGCGTGCACAATGCCATGGGCACAGGCATGCTCGCGGCCGAGCATGTCGCAGCCGCGCTTGCCGCCGATCGGGCCAATGACGAGCTCGTCGAATACGAGAACGCCTGGCGGTCCTCCTCGGTCGGCAAGGACCTCTTCCTGGTCCGCAACGTCAAGCCGCTGTGGTCGAAGTTCGGCACGGTGATCGGCGTCGCGCTCGGCGGTTTCGACATGTGGTGCAACACGCTGTTCGGAGCTTCGCTGTTCGGCACCCAGTCACACGTCAAGCATGACCGCGCCACGCTCGATCCGGCCAAGCAGCACACGCCCAGGAACTACCCGAAGCCGGACGGGAAGATCTCCTTCGACAAGCTGTCCTCGGTGTTCCTGTCCAATACCAACCATGAGGAGGACCAGCCGGTCCATCTGAAGGTCACGGACATGAACCTGCAGAAGACCTCCGAGCACGACGTCTTTGCCGGTCCTTCAGATCGCTATTGTCCCGCCGGCGTCTATGAGTGGATCGAGGAGGGATCGGGTCCGCGTTTCCAGATCAACGCCCAGAACTGCGTCCACTGCAAAACCTGCGACGTGAAGGATCCCAACGGCAACATCACCTGGGTTCCCCCGGAGGGCGGCGGCGGCCCGAATTACGAGGCGATGTAAGGTAGGTCACGCCGGGAATCTGCCGCACGTTCGCGTGAGGATGCGGCTGCGGCCACCCGCCGCGGCCACGATAAGGCCATAGTGGCGGCGTCTTGGGGCGCTGTTGGCGGATTTACTTGCCGATTTGGCCCGCGTGGCGGGGATCGTCGGGTCCGAATCCTTGCGGCGAAGCGCCAAAAGCGGCATTGTCGGCCCAACAATTCCGGGTCCGGATGCCTCCGGCAGCGTCCGCATGCGATACGGTCATTGCTGCAAACCCAGGCACTACCAACTCAAGGCGAGCCCTGATGTTTTCAAATCGTTTCAACCGCTGGACTGTTGCCGCCATCGCCCTCCTGGGCACAGCGATCGCGGCCGTCCCCGGCAGGGTGCTGGCGCAGACGCCGGACCATCCCTCCGACACGGCGGCGCAGTTTCCGACCCGAAACGACCTGAAGTCGCTGACCGGTGCCGGCAGCTATCTTGCCGCCCGTCACGCCAGTGTCGAGCGCGACGCGGCCTCCGCCGCCGCATTTTACCGCTCGGCCTTGCGCACCGATCCGAAGAACAACGAGCTGCTCGACCGCGCCTTCATCTCGTCGGTCGCCGACGGTGACATCGACGAAGCGGTCAAGCTCGCCGAGCGCATCCTCACCATCGACAAGACCAACCGCGTCGCGCGTCTCGTCGTCGGCGTCCACGATCTCAAGGTGAAGAAGTACGCGGCCGCGCAGACCAACATCAGCCAGTCGATCCGCGGTCCGATCACCGACCTCGTCGCCACGCTGCTGTCGGGGTGGGCCGCCTATGGCGCCGGCGATGCCAAGGGCGGCGTCGCCACCATCGACAAGCTGGCAGGTCCCGAATGGTATCCGCTGTTCAAGGACCTTCACGCCGGCATGATCCTCGAACTCTCCGGCAAGGAGAAGGATGCCGGCACCCGCTTCGAGCGCGCCTACAAGCTCGACGATTCCATGCTGCGCGTGACCGAGGCCTATGCGCGCTGGCTGTCGCGCAACAACAAGGACTCGGCTGCCGCGACCAATGTCTATCAGGCCTTCGACAAGAAGCTCGCGCGCCATCCGCTGATCCAGGAAGGCCTGCGCGAGACCAGGGCCGGCAAGAAGATGCCGCCGCTGGTCGATTCCGCGCAGGCCGGCGCCGCCGAAGCGCTTTACGGCATCGGCGCCACGCTGACCCGCCGCGGCGGCGAGGATCTGGCGCTGGTCTATCTCCAGCTTTCGCTCTATCTCCAGCCGACGCACCCGCTGGCGCTGCTCTCGCTCGCCGATCTCTATGAATCGGTGAAGCGGCCGAAGATGGCGATCAAGGTCTATGAGCGCGTGCCCGCGACCTCGCCGCTCAAGCGCAATGCGCAGATCCAGCTTGCCATCGATCTGGATTCCGCCGACCGCACCGAGGAGGCGATCAAGATCCTCAAGGGCGTCACCGCGGAGGATGCCAAGGATCTCGAAGCCATCATGGCGCTCGGCAACATCGAGCGCGGCCGCAAGAGGTTCAGCGACTGCGGCGCGACCTATTCGCGAGGCATCGACGCCCTGACACCCGGCAACGACAAGGCCAACAGCGTCTGGTACTATTATCGCGGTATCTGCGAGGAGCGCTCCAAGCAGTGGGCCAAGGCCGAAGCCGACATGAAGAAGGCGCTCGAGCTGCAGCCCGACCAGCCGCACGTCCTCAACTATCTCGGCTATTCCTGGATCGACCAGGGCGTGAACCTCGACGAAGGCATGAAGATGATCAAGCGCGCCGTCGAGCAGCGTCCCGACGACGGCTATATCGTCGATTCCCTCGGCTGGGCCTATTACCGCATCGGCAATTACGAGGAGGCGGTGAAGAATCTCGAGCGCGCGATCGACCTCAAGCCCGAGGATCCCACCATCAACGATCACCTTGGCGATGCTTATTGGCGGGTCGGGCGCACGCTCGAAGCCAAATTCCAGTGGTCGCACGCCCGCGACCTCAAGCCCGAGCCGGAAGAGCTTCCGAAGATCGAGGCCAAAATCGCCAATGGTCTCGCCGACGATAATTCGAACTCTTCGGCCGCGCAGGCGGACAAGAAGAAGGACGACGGCAGGGGCGGCTGAGGTTTTGTTGGGGGCGTGTCGCCGATGCCGGCGTTGATCGAACAAGGACGGGCGAAGGTCAACTTGAGCCTTCGCGTGGTCGGCCGTCGTGCCGACGGCTATCATGATCTTGAAAGCGTGGTCGCGTTCGCCGACTGCGCCGACCGGCTCACGCTGGAGCCGGGGGGCGAGCTGAAGCTCACCACCACCGGGCCGCTGGCCGCGGCCTGCGGCGATACCGCCGACAATCTCGTGCTCAAGGCCGCCACGCTGCTCGCCGAAGCGGTGCCGGGCCTGAAGCTCGGCGCGTTCGCGCTCGACAAGGTGCTGCCGGTTGCCGCCGGCATCGGCGGCGGCTCGGCCGACGCCGCCGCGGCGCTACGGCTCTTGGCGCGTCTCAACGATCTCTCGCTCGATGATCCCCGCATTCAGAAGGTCGCGCTCGCGACCGGCGCCGACGTGCCGGTGTGCCTCGTCTCGCGCGCCTGCGACATGACCGGCGTCGGCGAGCAGCTGCTGCCGCTGAGCCTGCCGAGCATGCCCTGCGTCATGGTCAATCCGCGCGTGCCCGTCGCCACCAAGGACGTGTTTCAGGAGCTCGGCCTGCGCAACGGTGAATTGCGGGTCGGCGTCACCGACGTCATCCGTGCTCCGGCCTGGCCGGAAGAGGGCGGATCGATTGCCGATTGGGTCGCAGTGCTCGAACGCGTTCCCAATGATCTCGAAGCGCCTGCGCTGCGCATCCAGCCGGTGATCGGCGAGGTGCTGGAGGCCTTGCGCGACTCCGCCGGCGTTCAACTCGCCCGCATGTCCGGCTCGGGCGCGACGTGCTTTGCGATCTATGGCGCGGAAAACGAAGCGCATGCCGCCGCCCAAACGATTCGTCGCGATCACCCCGGCTGGTGGGTGCATGCGGGGACGTTGAGCTAGGTCTGATCGTCATTGCGAGCGCAGGTGCCGTAGGGTGGGCAAAGGCGCAAAGCGCCGTGCCCACGTTCATCCAAGATTTGCGATGAAAGCGATGGTGGCACGCTGCGCTTTGCCCACCATACGGCAGTGAGCTAGCCGTTGTCCTCAGCCAGTCCCAAGAATCGCCTGATCTCGCCCAGCACCTCCTGCGGCTTGTCGTGCTGCAGCCAATGGCCCGCACCGGCGATGGTCTCGACACGCGCCTCCCGGAAATAGCGCTCCAGGCCTGCGGCCCTGGCGCCGGCGAGAAAGCTTTCGCCGGCGTTGAGCAGCAAGGTCGGGCAGGCGATGCGCGACCACAGCGCGAGGTGATCGTCCGGCCAGAGCCGGTGCGGCGCCGATGCGCGCTGATACGGATCGAACTTCCAGCTGTAGCTGCCGTCCTCATTCTGCCGCGCGCCGTGGGTGGCGAGATGCAGCGCCAGGTCGCGGGCGAGCCGCTTGTTGTGAAGCATCATCTGGTCCGCTGCGTCTTCGAGGGTGGCGTAGCGGCGCGGCGTGCGGTCGTGCAGCCTGTCCAGCTGGCCGACCCATTTGCCGATGCGCTCATGCGCCGGCGGCTTCGGCGCGTCCGGCAGCATGGTCACGCCGTCGAGCACGACCAGCTTTGCGACCTGTTCAGGGAACGATCCTGAAAAGATCAGGCTCACCATGCCGCCCATCGAATGGCCGATCAGGGTGACCCGAGGCGCGGCGATGACGCGGACGAGCTGGGTGAGATCGTAGACATATTCGGTCAGGGCGTAGCTGCCGCCTCGGGTCCAGTCGGAATCGCCGTGGCCGCGCAGGTCCGGTGCGATCACGTGGAAATGCCGTTGCAACGACCGGGCAATGACGTCCCAGCTCCGGCAATGATCGCGGCCGCCATGAACCAGGATGAGGGCCGGCGCGCTCTCATTGCCCCAATCGGCGTAATGCAGCCGCAGACCGTGCGATTCATAGAAGCGGCTCTGCGGGATGCTAACCATTTGCCGGCCGCCGCGCCAATGCAAGCGACAGGCCGAGACCCGCGATGAAGACGCCGGAGCCCTGGGTGAGACGCCGCATCAGACGCGGTCGCCCGATCAGCTGCGTCCGGGTCGCGGAGGCCATCAGCACCACGACGATGTCGGCCAGCGTGTTCAACGCCACCGAGATCGCACCCAACATGATGAATTGCAGCGTGGGGCTCGATCCCGTGGGATCGAGGAATTGCGGAATGAAGGCGAGGAAGAACGCGGCGGTCTTCGGATTCAGCGCCTCGACCAGCACGCCGTCGCGGAAAGCGCGATCGTCGCCGGCAGCTTCGCTCTCGAGCGACAATGCGCGGCTGGCGCTCCGAAACGTCTTGATGCCGAGCCAGACCAGATAGAGCGCGCCGACGAATTTGACGGCGGCGAACAACTCGGCGCTGGCGAGGATGATTGCGGAGATGCCGAGGCTGCCTGCCACCACATGAACCAGCCCGCCCAGCGCGGTGCCCGCGGTCGATGCAAAGCCGCTGGCGCGGCCGTCGGACAAGGTCCGTGCCGCGACGTAGAAGATGCCGGGACCGGGAACGGCGGCGATGAGACAGGCTGCGGCCAGGAACAGCCAGATGTTGGTTTCAATCATCCTGTTTTCGTAGCGCAGCGGACCGCGATTGCAAGCCTTCAGGTTCGAAGAGCCTTCGTTTAATCCATGCGGCGGAAGATCACGCTGGCATTCACCCCGCCGAAGCCAAAGCCGTTGGAGATGGCATGCTGCATCGGCATCGGCCGCGCGGTGCCGGCGACGATGTCGATGCCATCGGCGCCCGCATCGGGGTCTTCGAGATTGAGCGTCGGCGGCGCGATCTGGTCGCGCAAGGCGAGCACGGTGAAGATCGCTTCCAGGCCGCCGGCGGCGCCGAGCAGATGGCCGGTGGCCGATTTGGTCGCGCTGACGGCAATGCCGCGGTTGCGGCCGAACAGCGCGGCGATCGCCCCGAGCTCGCTCTCGTCGCCGGCGGGGGTCGAGGTCGCGTGCGCATTCAGGTGCTGCAGATCCGTGGGCGCAAGCTTTGCCTGACGGAGCGCGATCTCCATGGCGCGGCGGGCACCTTCGCCATCGGGCGGACCCGATGTCATGTGGTAGGCGTCCGCCGTCGTGCCGTAGCCGACGATCTCCGCGATCGGCGCCGCGCCGCGCGCAAGCGCATGCTCGAGCGCCTCGATCACCAGGATGCCGGCGCCTTCGCCCATCACGAAACCATCGCGCTTGCGGTCGAAAGGACGCGAAGCGCGCGCGGGCTCGTCGTTGAAGCCGCTCGACAGCGCGCGGGCCGCGGCAAAGCCGCCGAGGCTGACGATGTCGATGCAGGCCTCCGCGCCGCCGCAGATCGCGACATCGGCCTCGCCAGCGCGGATCATGCGCGCGGCATCGCCGATCGCCTGCACGCCGGCGGCGCAGGCGGTGACCGGCGTGCCCAGCGGGCCCTTGTAGCCGTATTTGATCGAGACGTGGCCGGCGGCGAGGTTGGCCAGGAACGAAGGGATCGTGAATGGCGACAGCCGGCGCACGCCGCGCTGCTCGGTGATGCGCACCGCCTCCGCCATCGCCGGGAAGCCACCGACGCCGGAGCCGATGATCGTCGCGGTCCGCTCCAGCGCGCCTGCGTCCTGCGGCGTCCATTTCGCCTGCGCGACTGCTTCTGCCGTGGCGAGCAGCGCGAACAGGATGAAGCGGTCCATCTTGCGCTGGTCTTTTGACGCGGCAGCTTGCGCGGGATCGAAGCCACCGTCTGCATCGTCGGTCTTGTCAGGCACGAGCCCGGCAATGCGTGCCGGCAGCACCTGCGCCCATTCGGGCAGTGGGCGTAAACCGCTTTGGCCGGCGAGCAGCCGGCGCCAGGACAGTTCGACGCTGCAAGCCAGCGGCGACACCGCGCCCATTCCCGTCACGACGATACGACGCATGTCAGTCTCCATCCGGCGCGACAGCCGGGTTCATGGCCTTGAGCGAAGCGAGCCGTGTGCGCATCCCGCGGCTGGCGCGGGGACCTGCGATCACGACCGCATTGGCGAGCGTGATCGGCTGCATGTCCGCGGCGTCGACCACGACCGGATCAAGCGGGCGGCGGTCATTACGGTTCGCCAGCACGATGGATTCGCCTTTGGGCGCGAGGTGCTTGTTGCCCCAGGCCAGCAGCGCCACGATGACGGGAAAGAAGTCCCGCGCCTTGTCCGTCAGCACATATTCGTAACGCGGCGGCCGCTCATGATAGCGGCGGCGGACGAACATGCCTGATGCGGTGAGATGGGCGAGGCGCCGCGACAGGATGTTCGGCGCGATGCCGAGGCTCTGCGCGAATTCGTCGAATTTCGTCACGCCCTGAAACGCATCCCGCAGGATCAGGATGCTCCACCACTCGCCGACCGTCTCGACGGCACGGCCGACCGGGCATTCCTGGATGGAGGGGGATTTAGGCTGCATGGTCGGAAGGTAGGCAAGTGGCTTGCAAAATGCAAGTGACTGCGTGCGAGGAGCTATGTGGAGCGAGTGAGGCTGGATTCTGCTGGTGAGATGAAGCGCGCTCTCGTGCCCCGGACGCAGCGCAGCGCCTCTTAGCGGTGCGCTGCAGAGCCGGGGCCTATATTGATCATGATCGCGGATGTCGCATGGGTCCGGGCTCTGCGCAGCACGTTTCACGCTGCAGCGCGTCCGGGACACGAGAGCGAGCGCTGCCGTTGCGGCGTACTAGCGCAGCGAAGCAATCCAGCTTGTCTCCGCGGCGGGATTCTGGATTGCTTCGCTACGCTCGCAATGACGGGTGCAGGGAGCGCGCAAAGCGTGAGCGTCAGTCGCCTAGTGCGACCGCGCCAGGCAGAACGCCACCACCTGCTCCAGCGCGCTCTTCATCGGCGAGGACGGGAACAGCGCCAGCGCGTCCACGGCCATGGCGCCGTAGTGCTGGGCGCGGCTGAGCGTATCCTCCAGCGCGCGGTGCTTGTTCATCAATCCGATGGCGTGATCGAGATCGCTGTCGCCGATCTCGCCGCGCTCCAGCGCCCGGATCCAGAAGGCGCGCTCGGTGTCGTTGCCGCGGCGGAAGGCGAGCACGACGGGCAGGGTGATCTTGCCCTCGCGGAAATCGTCGCCGGTGTTCTTGCCGAGCTTGGCGCTCTTGCCGCCATAGTCGAGCACGTCGTCGACGAGCTGGAAGGCGATGCCGAGATTCATGCCGACCGAGCGGCAGGCGGTCTGCTCGGCCTTCGGACGGTTGGCGATGACGGGGCCGACCTCGCAGGCGGCGGCGAACAGCTCGGCGGTCTTGCCGCGGATCACGGCGAGATATTCGTCCTCGGTGGTCGCGGTGTTCTTGGCGGCGGCGAGCTGCATCACCTCGCCCTCGGCGATGGTGGCGGCCGCCGCGGAGAGGATGTCGAGCGCGCGGAGCGAGCCGACCTCGACCATCATGCGGAAGGCCTGGCCGAGCAGGAAGTCGCCGACGAGGACGCTGGCCTCATTGCCCCAGAGCATGCGCGCCGACAGCTTGCCGCGGCGCATCTCGCTCTCGTCCACGACGTCGTCGTGCAGCAGCGTGGCGGTATGCATGAACTCGACGGAGGCGGCGAGCTTGATGTGGCCGTCGCCGGTGTAGCCGGCGAGGTTGGCCATGGCGAGCGTCAGCATCGGCCGCAACCGCTTGCCCCCGGAGGAGATCAGATGGTTGGCGACCTCCGGGATCATGGTCACGTCGGAGCCGGTCCGCGACAGGATCGTGGCGTTGACGCGCTCCATGTCAGGGGCGACAAGGGCAACGAGCTGTTCGATCGACGCGCCGGGAGTTTCGAAAGGTACGATGACGGCCACGCCGGTCTCCAATATTTGCCCCGGAAGGGCTATTCTGACGGAAAGACAATAGAAACTGGCGGCGGATGCGGCAAGTGCTGCGGAACCATTGACATTTGCCGCTGCCCCGTTTTCAGGCAGGAGACCTGGGATTTGCGTGAACTGGTTCGGACCAACGACATGGTGCTGGTGTCGGCGATCGGCGCGCTGCTCGATGGCGCCAATATCCATCATCTGGTGCTTGACCAGAACATGAGCATCATCGAGGGCTCGCTCGGGATCTTGCCACGGCGGATCCTCGTGCATGAGGACGATGTCCAGGAGGCGAGGGAACTCCTCACCCAAGCCGGCCTCAGCCACGAACTGCGTGGCGATGAGTGAGGCGGCAGACATCACCGAGGATGCCATTCTCGGCGGCCAATTGCGCCTGAAGCAGAAGCGGTCCGGCCATCGCGCCGGGCATGACGCCATCCTGCTTGCGGCGGCGACCGAGGCCCGCAGCGGAGACCGCGTGGTCGATTTCGGAGCCGGCGTCGGGACGGCCGGGCTGGCGCTCGCCCGCCGCGTCCCCGGTATCGCCCTCAGCCTGGTCGAGATCGATCCGGAGCTGGCCGGGCTCGCGCGCGGCAACGCGGCGGCGAATGCGATTGCCGCCGAGACGATCGTGCTCGACGTCACGGCCGGCGCCGAGGCCTTTGCCTCGAATGGGCTGCCGCCCGACAGCGTCGACGTGGTGCTGATGAATCCGCCGTTCAACGATCCGGCCCGGCATCGCGGCTCGCCGGATCAAGCGCGTCACATCGCGCATGTGGCGACGGAGGAGACTCTGCATGCGTGGGTGCATGCAGCGCGGCGCATCCTCCGATCGAACGGCGTGCTGACATTGATCTGGCGTGCGGACGGCATCGCCGATGTCCTGGCGGCGTTGTCGCGCGGCTTCGGCAGCCTCTCGATTCTGCCGGTTCACGGCGACGCGGGGCGGCCCGCGATCCGCGTGCTGGTGCGTGCGGTCAAAGGTGGCCGGGCCCCGACGCGCTTGCTGCCGGGCCTTATGCTCAACGACGAGACACGCGTATCAAACAGCGAGATGACGGAGATTTTGGAGGAAAAAGCGGCCTTGCCGCTGGTGGAACCTTGACGGCTTACCGGGGGATCGATTCCGATTGCTGCTCGTGCGGAGTGGTCAGTCGGATCGCCATGAACAGCGCGCCGATCAGCAGCATCAGCAGATAGATTTTCATGGTGTTCTCCACCGCCTCATTGCAGCCTTCCAAGGGGAAATCTGCAAAACACGTTCCAGGCACTTCCAATGACAGTCGCGTGATAAGAAATGGTTAATCAGAGGTAACGGCATGGCCGAACAATTGAACGATCGTGAGAGTTCCGGCCTGGCCGACAAGCTCATGCAATTTCTTCCGGCGCGCTTCCGCCCCGGTACCGCGGTGGTGCCGGTGGTGCGGCTGTCGGGCGTGATCGGCGCGGTGACGCCGTTGCGCGCCGGTCTGACGCTTGCGGAATCGCGAGAGTGCTGGAGCGCGCGTTCTCGTATCGTCACGCCAAGGCGGTGGCGCTGGTGATCAATTCGCCCGGCGGCTCGCCGGTGCAGTCGCGCCAGATCTATCTGCGCATCAAGCAGCTCGCGGCGGAGAAGAAGCTGCCGGTGCTGGTGTTCGTCGAGGACGTCGCGGCCTCCGGCGGCTACATGATCGCCTGCGCCGGCGATGAGATCATCTGCGATCCCTCTTCGATCCTCGGCTCGATCGGCGTGGTCGGCGGCAGCTTCGGCTTCCAGGAGGCGATCAAGCGACTCGGCATCGAGCGGCGGCTCTACACGTCGGGCGAGCACAAGGCGATGCTCGACCCGTTCCTGCCCGAGAATCCCGACGACGTCGCCAAGCTGAAGGCGATCCAGCGCGAGATCCACCAGATCTTCATTTCGCTGGTGAAGGAGAGCCGCGGTGCGCGCCTCAAGGGCTCCGACGATACGCTGTTCACGGGCGAATACTGGGCCGGCGACAGTTCGGTCGCACTCGGGCTTGCCGACAGCATCGGCGATCTGCGCTCAACTCTTCGTGCCCGCTATGGCGACAAGGTTCTCACCCCCGTGATCGCGCAGCCGACCGGGCTGCTCTCCGGCCTTCTGGGACGGAAATCGCCCGGCGCGGGGCAGCTTTCGGCGCTGGAATCGATCGCCGGGTTGCCGGACGATCTGATCTCGGCGGTCGAGACGCGGGCAATCTGGGCGAAATTCGGGTTCTAGCCGGTGCCGTCCCGCGCCATTTCGTCCCTCGCGATGCCAATTGCGGCGCGGCCCGGACTGCGCGAGAATGCGCGTGGGGGCTGAGCACTAGACAAGGATCGACCGATGCCGCCGTTCGTCGCTTTCGCGGGCGTGCTGGGTGGGCTTGCCGTGGTCCGTTGGGCCTACAAGACCGCCGTCAAGATCAACCAGGAGCTGGAGGAGATGCGCCTGTCGCGCGTCGCCGAGACCGCCCGCATGGGGGATATCCAGAAGCTCAAGCGTGACCCCGTGACCGGAGCGTATCGGCCAGGTTAGCCGCTCCACAAACCGCTGCCGTAGGGGGGCAAAGGCGCTCTCGCGCCGTGCCCACCAATTCCCTCGGTGGCGACAGGCGGCGGGCACGCTTCGCTTCGCCCACCCTACGGCACCGTCCCCAAAGGATAGGCTGAAGCGCGACCCCGTGACTGGGGCGAACAGGCCGGGTTAGGGGGCCTCCGCTCAATCGCCATTCCGGGCTCGCGAAGCGAGAACCCGGATCCATCGAACACGGAGCGAGCGGCGCAATGGATTCCGGGCTCGCCCTGCGGGCGCGCCGGAATGACGGCCGAATCCGGCCCCTTCGCCTTGATTCCCACCCCCGCCGTCGATACGGTCCCGCGCGATTCAAAACCCCCGCGAGAGCCTGATCTGACGATGGACGCCTCCTTGCCCGCCCATATGCGCCCGGAACGCTCGTTCCAGGGCTTTATCCTCGCGCTCCAGCGGTTCTGGGCCGAGCAGGGCTGCGTGATCCTGCAGCCCTACGACATGGAGATGGGCGCGGGCACCTTCCATCCGGCGACCACGCTGCGGGCGCTCGGGCCCAAGCCCTGGAACGCGGCCTATGTGCAGCCCTCGCGCCGACCCAAGGACGGCCGCTACGGCGAGAATCCGAACCGGATGCAGCATTACTACCAGTTCCAGGTGATCATGAAGCCGTCGCCGCCGAACCTTCAGGAGCTTTACCTGAAGTCGCTGGCCGCGATCGGCATCGATTCCGCCGTGCACGATATCCGTTTCGTCGAGGACGATTGGGAGAGCCCGACGCTGGGCGCCTGGGGCCTTGGTTGGGAGTGCTGGTGCGACGGTATGGAGGTGAGCCAGTTCACCTATTTCCAGCAGGTCGCCGGCTTTGAATGCGCGCCGGTCGCGGGCGAGCTCACCTACGGGCTCGAGCGCCTTGCGATGTATGTGCAGGGCGTCGACCGCGTCTACGACCTCAACTTCAACGGCCGCGATGGCGATCAGAAGGTCACTTATGGCGACGTCTTCCTGCAGGCGGAGCAGGAATATTCGCGCCATAATTTTGAATATGCCGACACCGCGATGCTGTTCGAGCAGTTCAAGATGGCGGAAGCGGCCTGCCGAAAATATCTCGACGCCGGCTGGCGCGACGGCGGCAACAAGAAGCAGCATCTGATGGCGCTGCCGGCCTACGACCAGTGCATCAAGGCGAGCCACGTCTTCAACCTGCTCGACGCGCGCGGCGTGATCTCGGTGACCGAGCGGCAGAGCTACATTCTTCGCGTGCGCGAGCTGGCCAAGGCCTGCGGCGAGGCCTGGATCCATACTGAAGCGGGCGGAGCGGCCTGATGCCCGATCTTTTGCTTGAACTGTTCTCCGAAGAGATTCCCGCGCGCATGCAAGCCAAGGCGGCGGACGATCTGCGCCGTCTCGTCACCGACAAGCTCGTCGCCGAAGGCCTGGTCTACGAGGGCGCGAAGGCGTTCGCGACGCCGCGCCGCCTCGCGCTCACCGTGCACGGCATCCCGGCGCGTCAGCCGGATCTGAAGACCGAGCGCCGCGGGCCCAAGGTCGGCGCGCCCGATGCGGCCGTGCAGGGCTTTCTGAAGGCGACGGGTCTGAAGTCGCTGGAAGAAGCCAAGATCCAGCGCGATCCCAAGGGTGATTTCTACATCGGCTTGATCGAGAAGCCTGGCCGCGATGCGATCGACGTGCTCGCGGAAATCCTGCCCGTCATCATCCGGACCTTCCCCTGGCCGAAATCGATGCGCTGGGGGGCGCGTTCGGGCAAGTCAGGTTCGCTGAATTGGGTCCGGCCGCTGCACGCGATCACCGCGACGTTCGGGCTCGAGACCGAAGAGCCTGATGTCGTGAAATTCTCTGTCGACGGCGTCGAGGCCGGCCAGACCACCTACGGTCACCGCTTCCTCGCCCCGACGCCGATTCAGGTGCGCCGCTTCGAGGACTACGAAGCTAAGCTGCTGGATGCCAAGGTCGTGCTCGACCCCGAGCGCCGCAAGGATGCGATCCTCACCGACGCCAAGCAGCTCGCGTTTGCGCAAGGCTTCGAGCTGGTCGGGGACCAGAACCTGCTCGATGAGGTCGCAGGTCTCGTCGAATGGCCGGTGGTGCTGATGGGCTCGTTCGAGCCGGAGTTCCTGGCGACGCCGGCGGAGGTGATCCGCGCCACCATCCGCAACAACCAGAAGTGCTTCGTGGTCAGCGATCCCAAAACGGGCAAGCTCGCCAACAAGTTCATCCTGGTCGCCAATATCGAGGCGAGCGATGGCGGCAAGACGATCATCGCCGGCAACGAGCGCGTCATTCGCGCGCGGCTGTCAGATGCGAAGTTCTTCTACGAAACGGACCTGAAGACCAAGCTCGAGGACCGGCTGCCGAAGTTCGAGCAGATCGTGTTCCACGAGAAGCTCGGAACGCAGGCCGCGCGCATCAAGCGCATCGAGCGCCTCGCAGCCGAGATCGCGCCGCTGGTCGGCGCCGATGTCGCCAAGACCACGCGTGCCGCGCGTCTGGCGAAGACCGACCTGCTGACCGAGGTCGTCGGCGAATTCCCGGAGGTCCAGGGCCTGATGGGCAAGTACTACGCGCTGGCCCAGGGCGAGGATGCCTCCGTCGCCGCAGCCTGCGAGGAGCACTACAAGCCGCAAGGACCTGCCGATCGCGTGCCGACCGATCCGGTCAGCGTTGCGGTTGCGCTCGCCGACAAGATCGACACGCTGGTCGGCTTCTGGGCCATCGACGAGAAACCGACGGGCAGCAAGGATCCGTACGCGCTTCGTCGTGCGGCGTTGGGCGTGATCAGGCTGATCGCCGAGAACGCGTTGCGTCTGTCACTCATGAAGGTGGCGGCGTCCGCGCTCGCCGGTTTGTCGGTGAAACCAGCCGATGCCTCCAAGCTGCCGATCGATCTTCTCGCCTTCTTCGCCGATCGCCTGAAGGTCCAGCTCCGCGAGCAGGGCGCGCGGCACGATCTCGTCGACGCCGTGTTCGCACTCGGCGGCCAGGACGATCTCCTCATGATCGTCCGCCGCGTCGAGGCGCTCGGCAAATTCCTCGACAGCGACGACGGCAAGAACCTGCTCGCCGGCACCAAGCGCGCCAGCAACATTCTCGGCATCGAGGAAAAGAAGGACAAGCGCAGCTTCGACGGTGCGCCCGACGCCGCACTCTACAGCCTCACTGAAGAGAAGGCGCTGGCGAAGGCGATCGACGAAGTGACGGCCGAAACCCGCGCCGCCGTCGCCAAGGAAGACTTTGCCGCCGCGATGAGCGCGATGGCCAAGCTGCGTCCGCCGGTCGATGCGTTCTTCGACAAGGTTCGCGTCAACGACGACGATGCCAAGGTGCGCGAGAACCGCCTGAAACTCCTGAACGAGATCCGCAGCGCCACGCGCGCGGTGGCGGATTTCTCGAAGATCCAGGATTGAACTCCGGTTATTGCGGCTCTCGTGCCCCGGACGCAGCGCAGCGCGCCGCGTCTTCGCGGCGTGATGCGCTGCGGAGCCGGGGCCCACGGTAGCGGCGTGCGCGGAGCTTCTGGGTCCCGGCTCTGCGTCGCAACGCTTGCGCGTTGCGCCTTGTCCGGGACACGAGGGCAGCCTACAAGAAAGTGCCCCGCCCGGCGGGGGAAGACCGGGCGGGGCCTGATGTCCGATTGAACTGCTCGCGCCAGCCTGATGTGACGCGCCGGACATCTAGTCGAACTCGGTTCGATGCCGCCTCAGTCCAGCACCTCGACGATACGGCGCGAGCGCGGCTCGACCAGCACGGTCTCGCCGTTCACGACGGTGTAGCGATAGGTGGTGGCGCCGAAACGTTGCGGCACGTCGTAATAGGTGACGCCCGCCTCAGGTAAGGTAGTGCCGACCACGACGCGATCGGGGATGCTGAAGGCCGGCACACGCTGTTCGACGACGTAGTCGCGGAAAGCCGGCCGCTGCTCGACGGCGATGGTTGGGCCGCTGTCGACCACGGCGGGCGCGCGTCCGACGGTGACACTGGTTTGCGCCTGCGCCGCCAGAGGCGAGCCGATCGCGGCCGCGAGCGCTGCAAGAGCAAGAATCCTGTTCCGCATGGACAACTCCTTCGACGTGATGGTTCGGACGCGCAACAGGCGCGACCGGTTGCCAATGCGTGCGAGGTGGCAATGTTCCGGGAAAGCCCTGCCGCATTCGCGGCAATTTCAGGCAGTTTTCGTGGGCGCCGGAACCTGCCTCGTCCGTTGCGCGTCTCTACTCGCGGAACCGGGAGGGCTATGATCCGCCCGCGATTCGCCCCCTCCACAGAAAGATAGTTCATGCACATCACCGTCGCCCACATTTCGCCGATCCTGTCGTTGATTGCGGGTGTGCTCATCCTGATCATGCCGCGGCTGCTGAACCTGATCGTCGCGATCTTCCTGATCGTGAACGGCGCGATCGGGCTCGGGCTCCTGAAGTGGCTCCGCTTCTAGGCGTTCACTTTTCGGAACTGTTCGACTTGCGCGGGCCCGCCCAAAGTGGTGTAAGGCCCGCGATTTCCCATTCCTCTCGCAGGTTGTGTGCAAGCTATGGCCAAAGCCGCCTCGAAGCCCAAGAAAATCCCAGCGAAAATGCCAGCGAAATCAAAGTCCTCTGCCGCCGCAAAGGCCGCGCCGCCAGCCCGCAAGGCGCTGGCCAAGAGCGCGCCGAAGCCGGTCGCCAAAGCCGTTGCCAAGCCCGCAGCCAAGCCGGCGGCAAAAGGCCGCGACCAAGGCCGTTCTGCCGAAGGCTGCTGCCAAGCCCGCAGCGAAGAAGGCTGCGCCCGCGAAGGCGGCCCCAAGCGCCGTCAAGGCCGGCAAATGGGTTTACACATTCGGTGACGGCAAGGCCGAAGGCCGGACGGAGATGCGCGACCTGCTCGGCGGCAAGGGCGCCAACCTCGCCGAGATGGCCAATCTCGGCCTGCCGGTGCCTCCCGGCTTCACCATCCCGACCTCGGTCTGCACCTACTTCTACGCGCACGGCAAAACCTACCCGAAGGAATTGCAGGCACAGGTCGAGAAGGCGCTCGACCACGTCGGCAAGCTGACCGGCAAGATCTTCGGCGACACCAAGAACCCGCTGCTCGTCTCGGTGCGCTCAGGTGCGCGCGCCTCGATGCCGGGCATGATGGACACGGTGCTCAACCTCGGCCTCAACGATCAGACCGTCGAAGCGCTGGCCGAATTGTCGGGCGACCGCCGCTTCGCCTATGACAGCTATCGCCGCTTCATCACCATGTATTCCGACGTGGTGCTCGGCTTCGAGCATCATCACTTCGAGGAGATCCTCGACACCTTCAAGGACAGCCAGGGCTACACGCTCGACACCGATCTGTCCGCCAACGACTGGGTCGAGCTGGTCGGCAAGTACAAGGACGCGGTCGCGCGCGAGACCGGCAAGGACTTCCCGCAGGATCCGCACGACCAGCTCTGGGGCGCGATCGGTGCGGTGTTCTCATCCTGGATGAACGCGCGCGCGGTGACCTACCGCAAGCTGCACGACATTCCGGAATCCTGGGGCACCGCGGTCAACGTGCAGGCCATGGTGTTCGGCAACATGGGCGAGACCTCGGCCACCGGCGTTGCCTTCACCCGCAATCCCTCGACCGGCGAGAGCAAGCTCTACGGCGAGTTCCTGATCAACGCGCAAGGCGAGGACGTGGTGGCGGGCATTCGCACGCCGCAGGACATCACCGAGGAAGCGCGCAAGGAATCGGGCTCCGACAAGGCGTCGATGGAATCGGCGATGCCGGAGGCCTTCAAGGAGCTGACGCGGATCTACACGCTGCTCGAGAAGCACTACCGCGACATGCAGGACATGGAGTTCACGGTCGAGCAGGGCAAGCTCTGGATGCTGCAGACCCGCGGCGGCAAGCGCACCGCGAAAGCCGCGCTGCGCATCGCGGTCGAGCTCGCCAATGAAGGGCTGATCTCGAAGAAGGAAGCGGTGACGCGGATCGATCCGGCTTCGCTCGATCAGCTCTTGCATCCGACCATCGATCCCCACGCCAAGCGCGACGTGATCGCGACCGGCCTGCCGGCTTCGCCGGGAGCAGCCTCGGGCGAGATCGTGTTCTCCTCGGATGAAGCGGCCAAGCTTCAGGCCGACGGGCGCAAGGTGATCCTGGTCCGCATCGAGACCAGCCCGGAAGACATCCACGGCATGCACGCCGCCGAAGGCATCCTGACCACGCGCGGCGGCATGACCTCGCACGCGGCGGTCGTCGCGCGCGGCATGGGCAAGCCCTGCGTCTCCGGCTGCGGCACCATCCGCGTCGATTACGGCCGCGGCACCATGAGCATCGGCTCGCGCACCTTCAAGACGGGCGACGTCATCACCATCGACGGCTCGCTCGGCCAGGTGCTCGCCGGCCGCATGCCGATGATCGAGCCGGAGCTGTCCGGCGAGTTCGGCACGCTGATGAACTGGGCCGATCAGGTCCGCAAGATCGGCGTCCGCGTCAACGGCGATACGCCGGACGACGCGCGCACCGCGATCAAGTTCGGTGCCGAAGGCATCGGTCTCTGCCGCACCGAGCACATGTTCTTCGAAGAGACCCGCATCCGCACAGTGCGCGAGATGATCCTCTCCGAGGACGAGCAGTCCCGCCGCGCCGCGCTCGCCAAGCTGCTGCCGATGCAGCGCGCCGACTTCGTCGAGCTGTTCGAGATCATGAAGGGTCTGCCCGTCACGATCCGGCTTTTGGATCCTCCCCTCCATGAATTCCTGCCGCACACCCACGCCGAGGTTGAGGAAGTGGCGCGAGCCATGAACACCGATCCGCGGCGCCTCGCCGATCGCGCGCGCGAGCTCTCGGAGTTCAATCCGATGCTCGGCTTCCGCGGCTGCCGCATCGCGATCGCCTATCCGGAGATTGCCGAGATGCAGGCGCGTGCGATCTTCGAGGCGGCGGTCGAGGCCGAGAAGCGCACCGGCAAGGCCGTCGGCCTTGAGGTAATGGTGCCGCTGATCGCGACCAAGGCCGAGCTCGATCTCGTCAAGGCGCGGATCGATGCCACGGCGCAGGCGGTGATGCGCGAGACCAACACCAAGCTGGCCTATCAGGTCGGCACCATGATCGAGCTGCCGCGCGCCTGCCTGCTCGCGGGCGAGATCGCGCAGTCGGCCGAGTTCTTCTCGTTCGGCACCAACGACCTCACGCAGACCACCTACGGCATCAGCCGCGACGATGCCGCGAGCTTCCTCGGGACCTACGTGTCCAAAGGCATCCTCTCGGTCGATCCCTTCATCTCGCTCGACCAGGAAGGCGTCGGCGAACTGGTCAAGATCGGCGTCGCGCGCGGCCGCAAGACGCGGGCGAAGCTCAAGGTCGGCATCTGCGGCGAGCACGGCGGCGATCCGGCCTCGGTTGCCTTCTGCCACCATATCGGCCTCGACTACGTCTCCTGCTCGCCCTACCGCGTGCCGATCGCGCGCCTTGCCGCCGCACAAGCCGCGCTCGGCAAGGAGATCGCAAGCCAGGCGTAAGTCGAACGCAGATGTAATGCAAAAGAGGCGGGGCCAAAACCCCGCCTCTTTCATTTTGAGCGAGGGTCTCTCCTCTCGTCATTGCGAGGAGCCCTTGCGACGAAGCAATCCAGACTGCTTCTGCGGAAAGACTCTGGATTGCTTCGCCGCGCTCGCAATGACGGAGATCGCGGGACGCACTCGCCACATACTCGCTGTCATTGCCCGGCTCGACCGGGGCGATCCAGTACGCCGAGGCAGCGCTGATTGAATCGAGAAGCCGCGGCGTACTGGATGCCCCGCTTTCGCGGAGCATGCCACCGGTGGTGATGCGGACGGCGCTTTGCGCACCACCGGGAACCGCGCGCTCCGTATTGCTACGCGCCGTCAAGAGTTCCTTCACCATTCGCGTTGACCGGTCGTTTACCGCTTCACGTGACGAGGAATTTACCAACGCGCAGCATCGCCCCGTGAAAACACCTGTGTTCGCTTGAGTGTGCTGCTCGCGCAACGCCGATTAACGCCCCGGCAACCTAAATTGGATACTTACGATAAAGATCGAATTGCACGGATGTACTGCGGCTCGATTTTTCTGGCGTAAGCGTAGCGTGAGCGTGTTGATGTCAGTGTTGCGTAACCATCCGAAGGGCGCGCGGTTCGCGTCCTTCGGCATCGGTCTCTGCATCTTCGCATTGATGCCGAGAGAGACCGGCTATCAAGACATTGCCTCTCTGTTGGCCCGGCAACCCGGCGTCGCCGAGCGTTGGCAGAAACAGGTGTTCTCCGCGGCGTCCTCGATCCAGCTCGCGACCTACAGTTTTTCCCGCCCCATCGGCACCTCGGTTCCGCAGAGCGCGATGGTGCGCCTCGCGAGCCTCGACGGCCGCGACGTCACCGGCGCGATCCGCCGCAATCCGGCGCTGCAGACCGTGCCGCGCTACCAGGCGTCCGACTTTCCCAAGGTCGATCGATCCATGAAGGGTGATCGCCTCGCAATTGCTACACCGGGCCAGGCTCCGGAGACGGCCGCGCCCGCTGCGGCACCGGCGCAGGAAGATCCCGCGACGTCGAACAGCTCGGTGTTCGGCGCCAAGACCGCCGCCCTGCCACTGCCGATGTCACCGGAATCCGCGGCCGCGCTCGATCCCGAGCTCCAGGAAGCGCTGCGCGCGCCGCCGCTGCCGCAATACACCAACGCGCCTCAGGCCAGCGACGCCGCGCGCGCGCTCGCGACCGCGCCGCTCGAGGCGCTTAAGCGGACCACCGCGCCGACCACGCCGGTGCGCGATCCCTTCAGCGTCAAGACCGCCAACCTGTTCTTCGGCAGTTCCTCGCTCGGCGGCAATCTGGAGAGCATCGAGAGCTGGCAACCCGGCGCCGAGCCGCTGATCGTGATGCCCGATCCCGACATGAAAGCGACGGCCTCGCTGACGCCGCCGACCGTGGAGATCGCCAAGGACATCGAGAGCGGCGAGAGCGTTGCGCCGAAGGGCGAGGTCAATGCCGACAACCAGCGCACGAGGTCGCCGGCGGAGCGGCTCGCGCTCGACGACAAGTCGCGCGCCAAGTCCGAAAAGTGCCTCGCCGAAGCGGTCTATTTCGAATCCCGCGGCGAGGCGGTGCGCGGCCAGATGGCCGTCGCGCAAGTCGTGATGAACCGCGTGTTCTCCGGCAAATATCCGGACACCGTGTGCGGCGCGGTCTATCAGAACAAGCATCGTCATCTCGCCTGCCAGTTCACCTTCGCCTGCGACAACAATACCGACGTGATCCGCGAGCCCGAAATGTGGGAGCGCGCCAAGAAGATCGCCAAGGCCATGCTCGACGGCCAGATCTGGCTGCCTGAGGTCGGCAAGTCCACGCACTATCATGCCTATTGGGTGCGTCCGTCCTGGGTCGCCGAGATGAAGAAGATGTACAAGACCGGCGTGCACACCTTCTACCGCCCGCGCGCCTGGGGCGACGGCAGCGAAGAGCCGAGCTGGGGCACGCCGGCCCAGACCGCAGCGCTCTCCGCCGAGCTCGCCCAGGAGGCCAAGAGCTCCGCGGAGATGGGTGAGCGTCGGTAGCGCCTTCACGAAAGACCGTCATGCCCGGGCTCGCCCCGGGCATCCACGTTCTTCGTGCTTCGTCGGCAAGACGTGGATGGCCGGGACAAGCCCGGCCATGACGTTGTGGAAGCTCAGGCGCTTGAATTAGGCCTCGATATCCAGCGCACAGTCGAAATTTGGCGCCGAATGCGTCAGCGCACCCGCCGACGCATAATCGACACCGGTCGCCGCAATCGCGGCGATCGACTCCAGCGTGACCCCGCCGGACGCCTCCAGCTCGAGGCGGCCCTCGTTGAGCCTGACGGCCTCCCGCAGCGTCGCAAGGTCCATGTTGTCGAGCAGCACGGCGTCGGCCAGCTCGCTGTCGAGCACCTCGCGCAATTGCGACAACGTATCGACCTCGATCTCGATCTTGACGAGATGGCCGGCATGGGCGCGGGCGCGCTCCAGCACCGGACGGATGCCGCCGGCGACCGCGATGTGGTTGTCCTTGATCAGGATCGCATCGTCGAGGCCGAAACGGTGGTTGAAGCCGCCGCCGCAGCGCACCGCGTATTTCTCCAGCGCCCTGAGCCCCGGCGTGGTCTTGCGCGTGCAGCAGATGCGCATCTTCGTGCCTTCGGCGCGCGCGACATAATCCGCCGTCAACGTCGCGACGCCCGACAGGCGGCCGACGAAGTTCAGCGCAGACCGCTCCGCGGTGAGAATGGCGCGCGCGGGGCCCGAGATCGTCATCACCTGCTGTCCGCGGGCGACGCGTGCGGCGTCGCGGACATGGGCGCGCACCTCGATGTCGGCCGAGAGCTTCTGCAGCGTCGCGAGCGCGAGCGGCAGGCCGGCGATCACGCCGGACTGGCGCGCCACCAGGACCGCCTGGGCTCTGGTCGCTTCCGGGATCGTCGCAAGCGAGGCGATGTCGCCGGCGCGGCCGAGGTCCTCGTCGAGCGCGCGCTGCACGGCCGCGTCGATTGCGAGCGGTGAGAGGAAGGCATCGGGATAGAGCAGTGAGGTCGGGGTCATCGGGGCTTCCTTCAGGCAATCAGAACGCTGCGCGGGACTGGCCGCTCGCTCAGGCTCTCGGCGGCCTCGCGCATCGCGGCGAGGGTGGTCATCGTCCGCTGCGCCAGCGCGGGCACCTCCGCCGGGTGGTCGATGCGGAAATGCGCGCCGCGGCTTTCGCGCCGGCTCCACGCCGAAGCGGCGACAAGCAGGGCCGCGGTCGCCATGTTGCGCAGCGTGGTGCTCGTGGCCCCGCGTTCGAGCGCGGCGAAGTGGCGCACGGCTTCCACCAGGCCGTCATCGTCGCGCATCACGCCGACGCAGGAGCTCATCGTCGCCCGCAGCCGCCGCACGGCCGCGGCATCCGGCGCGCCGCCGCGCGGTGCCACCAATGCATCGGGAAGGCGGGCAGGGGAGGGAAGAACTCGGCCGGCGATGTCGTCGGCGATGCGCGCGGCGTAGACCACCGCCTCCAGCAGCGAATTCGAGGCCAGCCGGTTGGCGCCGTGCGCGCCGGTCGACGACACCTCGCCGCCGGCCCAGAGCCCGTCGATCGAGCTGCGGCCGCGCCTGTCGACCGCGATGCCACCCATATGGTAGTGCGCGGCGGGCGCGACCGGGATGGCCTGCCTCGCCGGATCGATGCCGGCGGCGATGCAGCTCGCATGCACGGTCGGAAATCTGTCGGCGAAGCGCGCGCCGAGCGCCGCCCGTGCGTCGAGGAAGGCGCCGCGCCCGGCTGCGATCTCGGCGAACACGCCGCGGGCCACGATGTCGCGTGGCGCGAGCTCCGCGAGCGGATGGCGCGTCGCCATGAAGCGCTCGCCATTGCCGTTGACCAGCGTCGCGCCTTCGCCGCGCAGGGCTTCGGTGGCGAGCGGTGCCGGATCGCCTCCGGTCATGATGGCAGTCGGGTGGAACTGGACGAATTCGGGGTCGGCGATCACGGCGCCGGCGCGGGCCGCGATGGCAAGGCCCGAGCCGCTGGCTTCAAGCGGATTGGTGGTGACGGCATAGAGGTGTCCGATCCCGCCGGTGGCAAGCACCACCGCGCGCGCGGCGAGCAGGAGCGGCCGTGCCGCGCGATTGCCGGCTTCGCGCAACTGAATCCCGGTGACGACGCCATCCTCGGTCAAGAGGGCTTCGGCGACGAGGCTTTCGATCACGCGGATGGACGGCGTCCGGCGCACCGCTTCGCTCAAGGCCGCGATGATCGCGGCGCCCGCCCCGTCGCCGCGCACATGCACGATGCGCCGGGCCGAGTGCGCAGCTTCCCGCCCGACCGCAAGCTTTCCTTCGAGACCGCGATCGAACGGCACGCCATAGGCGAGCAGGTCGTGGATGCGCGGCGCCGCCTCGCGGGCGATCCCGAGTGCGACCGCCTCGTCGACGAGGCCGCCGCCGACCGCGATCGTGTCAGCAGCATGCGCCTCCGGCGTGTCGCCCTCGGCCACCGCGGCGGCGATGCCGCCCTGCGCCCATGCGGATGATGCGCCCTGTCCGAGCGGTGCGGCCGAGATCAGCGTCACCGGACGCGGTGCAAGCTTGAGCGCGCAAAACACTCCGGCAAGACCGCCGCCGACGATGACGACGTCGTCGGTACGAGTGAGGTTGTGGATGTTGTTGGTCATTATTCTCTCCATTCACTCCGCTGTCGTCCCTGCGTTCGCAGGGACGACAGCAGTGTTTGTCGCTACAGGTCGCCCTCAATTCTTCAGATTGATCATCCGCTCGACCGAACGCCTTGCCCTCTCCGCGAGCGCGGGATCGATCGTCACCTCCTCACGGAGCGTCAGCAGGCTGTCCAGGATGTTGGCGAGCGTGATGCGCTTCATGTGCGGGCAGAGATTGCAGGGGCGCAGCATCTCCACGTCGGGCAGCTCGGCGCGCACATTGTCGGCCATCGAGCATTCCGTGATTATCACCAGCCGCCGCGGCCGCCGCTCACGCACCCAGTTGATCATGTGCGCGGTCGAGCCGGTGAAGTCGGCTTCCGCCAGCACGTCCGGCGGACATTCCGGATGCGCGATAATCTGCACTGAGGGATCGGCCTCGCGGAAAGCGCGCAGCTCTTCGCCCTTGAAACGCTCGTGCACTTCGCAGGCGCCTTTCCAGGCGATGATTTTCACGTCGGTTTTCGAGGCCACGTAAGTTGCGAGATAGCGATCCGGCAGGAAGATCACGCTTCGAGCGCCAAGGCTCTCGACCACCTGCACCGCGTTCGAGGAGGTGCAGCAGATGTCGACCTCGGCCTTCACCTCGGCCGAGGTGTTGACGTAAGCGACGACCGGCACACCGGGAAATCTCTCGCGCAGCAGGCGGACGTCGGCGCCGGTGATACTGGCGGCGAGCGAGCAGCCGGCGCGCGCGTCGGGGATCAGCACCGTCTTGTCGGGGTTGAGCAGCTTCGAGGTCTCCGCCATGAAATGCACGCCGCACTGGACGATGATGCCGGCCTTCACCTTGGTGGCTTCGACGGCGAGCTGCAGCGAATCGCCGCCGATATCGGCGACGCAGTGGAAGATCTCGGGGGACTGGTAATTGTGCGCGAGGATCACCGCGCCGCGGGCGCGCTTCAGCTCGTTGATCGCCAGGATCGTCGGCGCCATCAGCGGCCACTCGATCGGCGGGATCACATGCTTGACGCGCTCATAGAGCGGCGCGGTGGCGCGGGCGACCTCCGGCGTCCATGCCAGCGAGGGCGTCGGCAGCCCGGCTTCCGTTCGTGCCGGTGCGGCCCGGGGGGAGGCAGTCACCTGGCCTGGAGGCCGGTTGGCAAAGTCGTCGGGGCCGTAAATTGCAGCGATCGGCATCGAAGCCTCCCTCTTAAATCGATTATGCTCATTTTGAGTATATATGAGGTCCGAAAATACCGGCCAAGAGGCCAGTCGGGATATTATCGGATCGGCATATATACTCAGTCTGAGCAAATCAAACATAGCATGCTCTACCGGGGATTGCCAAGATGCGATCTCACACAATTCCGTCAGGCTTGGACGGGTCAGGTGAGGCCACATTGAAATGCAATGCTCCCGCGACAGCTCCTCGTGGAACGCAACCGTTTTTGACTTGGGATTTTCATGCAAGTGCATTAAATGGCACGTTCGCGGCGGCTACTTTGCCGCTCCGCCAACGACAGACGAGGAGCACCATGTCGACATCAGCGAGCGAACTTGCTCCGGCCCCACGTTCCTCCAACTGGCGCACCCCGGCCATCATCATTCTGTGCGGTTGTGCGATCGGCATGCTCGGCTTCGGTCCGCGCTCGGCGCTCGGTTTCTTCGTGCAGCCGATGAGCCACGAATTCTCCTGGGGCCGCGACGTGTTTGGCCTTGCGATCGCCGTGCAGAACCTGCTGTGGGGCTTGGGCCAGCCGTTCGCCGGTGCGGTCGCGGATCGCTTCGGCCTGTTCCGGGTGATGTGCGTCGGTGCGCTCCTCTATGCCGGCGGGCTGCTCCTGATGCGCTATTCCTCGACGCCGCTGTCACTCAACATCGGGGCCGGCGTGATGATCGGCTTTGGTCTGGCGGGATGCTCGTTCAACCTGGTGCTGTCGGCCTTCACCAAGCTCTTGCCCGCGGAGAAGCGCGGCATTGCGCTCGGCGCCGGCACCGCCGCGGGCTCGTTCGGCCAGTTCCTGTTCGCGCCGATCGGCGTTGCGCTGATCGATAATTTCGGCTGGCAGCAGGCGCTCTCCGTGTTCGGCTTCCTGATGCTGCTGATCATCCCGCTGTCGCTGGCGCTCTCGACGCCGCCTGTCGCAAGCACGGCCAATACGGCGCCTGCCGATGAGCAGACCATTACAAAGGCGCTCGCCGAAGCTTTCGGCCACCGCTCCTATGTGCTCTTGGTGCTCGGCTTCTTCACCTGCGGCTTCCAGCTCGCCTTCATCACCGTGCATCTGCCGGCCTTCCTGGTCGATCGCGGCATCACCGCACAAACCGGCGGCTGGGTGATCGCGGCGATCGGCCTGTTCAACATCGTCGGTTCGCTCAGCGTCGGCTATCTCCAGAACACACTGCCCAAGCGCTACATCCTCTCGACCATCTACTTCACGCGCGCGCTGGCGACACTCGCCTTCATCTCGTTTCCGATCACGCCGTTCTCGGCGATTGCGTTCGGTGCGATCTCCGGCCTGACCTGGCTCTCCACGGTGCCGCCGACCTCGGCGCTGGTGGCGCTGATGTTCGGCACGCGCTGGCTTGCCACGCTCTACGGCTTCGCCTTCGTCAGCCATCAGGTCGGTGGCTTCCTCGGCGTCTGGCTCGGGGGCATCGTGTTCGAGAAGTTCGGTTCCTACACGCCGATCTGGTGGCTCTCGATCCTGTTCGGCGTGCTCTCCGCGCTGATCAATCTTCCGATCGTGGAGAAACCGGTGGCACGGGCGGTTGCGCAGCCCGCCTGATCGGCTAAACATCCCGGACAGACAAGTCAGGGAGTTCAGTCGTGGCCACATTCAAGGCGATCCGGATCGACAAGGCGGACAAGGGCACCGTTGCCGCGCTCACGCAGTTCGATGAAGCCGAGCTGATGGACGGCGACGTCACCGTCCGGGTCGAATGGTCGACGCTGAACTACAAGGACGGCCTTGCGCTCACCGGCAAGGCGCCGGTGGTGCGCCGCTTCCCGATGATTGCCGGCATCGACTTCGCCGGTACGGTCGAGGCCTCCTCGCATCCGCAGTGGAAGGCCGGCGACAAGGTGGTCTGCACCGGATGGGGCATGGGCGAGACCCATCTCGGCGCCTATGCCGAGAAGGCGCGGGTGAAGGGCGACTGGCTGGTCGCCTTGCCGGAGGGACTCTCGGCGCGCGATGCCATGGCGATCGGCACCGCCGGGTTCACCGCGATGCTCGCGGTGCTGGCACTGGAGAAGCACGGTTTGTCGCCGAAGAGCGGCCCGGTGGTGGTGACCGGTGCCGCCGGCGGCGTCGGCTCGGTTGCGATCGCCGTGCTCTCCAAGCTCGGCTACCACGTCATCGCCTCGACCGGCCGGGCCTCTGAGGCCGACTATCTGAAGCACCTGGGAGCTGCCGAAATCATCGACCGCAACGACCTGTCGGCGCCGGCCAAACCTCTCGCCAAGGAGCGCTGGGCCGGCGGCGTCGACAGCGTCGGCTCGACCACCCTCGCCAATCTGCTCTCGATGACGCGATATGGCGGAGCGATCGCGGCGTGCGGCCTGGCGGCGGGCATGGACCTGCCGTCCTCCGTGGCACCGTTTATTTTGCGCGGAGTGTGCCTTCTCGGCATCGATTCGGTGATGTGTCCGATCGAGCCCAGAAAGGCCGCCTGGGAGCGCCTCGCATCCGACCTCGATCGGACGAAACTGGCTGAAATCACTAAGGAAATTTCGCTTGGCGAGGTTTCGGATTGGGGCGCAAAGATTCTGGCCGGTGAGGTGCGCGGCCGTATCGTGGTAAAAATTGTCTGACGGCGTTCAGACTTTACCAACCAAGCTGCTTCAATGTCGCCATGGTTCGTATGGTAAGCAGCGGGTAAAGAGATAAGGCATCGCCCGCTGCGGGGTTGGGTTCGGAGTTGAGCATGCTTGCGCGTTTTGTGTTGGGGGCTGTCACGGCGGCAGCAACGTTTGCGCCGGCCGTTGCCGGAAGCATGAACGCCGACGAGGCACGTCGCTTCGTCGCCGGCAAAGTGTTTGCCTTCACCTGTTTCGACGGCACCCGCGGTGCAGGCCGCATCCTCGACGATCTCGGCGCCGCTGGTGCGGTGCAGTTCTCGGGCGCGGGCCCGGTCAAGCATCTCCGCCTGCCCGGCAATACGCTCCAGATCCGCGGCCAGAATGTCTGCGCCTCGATCAAGGGGATTCCGTTCGAGCCCTGTTTCAACCTGGAAAAGACCGACGATCGCAGCTTCCGCGGCTCCGTGTCGGGCATGGGCTTCGCCTATTGCGACTTCCGTCACCAGGGCGGCAACCAGATGCTGATGGCCCGCGCCGCAGCGCGCCCGCGCTCGCTGCACAGGCCGGAGCACACCGGGTCGGTTAGCCCGGCCAACACCGAGGTCGCCGCGCGCGTGGAGACGCCGCGGGTCGAGAGCAGCCGGCTCGAGCCGGTGAAGGCGGAGGCCAAGGCCGAAGTGAGGTCCGAGCCCGCCAAGAACGAGGCCCCGCTGGAGCTGCGCCGCTCGACTCAGTGAGACGGCCCGGCGGGACGCCCGCACACTTCGTCGATAAAAATCTCCATCGAACATGAAGCCGCCGCGCCGTAGTCATACGGACGGCGGCTTTCATGCGTTGGTAGCGGTTCGCGCTTCAGTTTGCGTACGGCCGGGGGCGCGGCCCGATAAAAGGGTTCAACGATGTCGCTGTACTTTTTCCGCATCAGTACCGGTCGCTATTCCGGCGCCGCCGACCAGCCATATGAGTTCGAGGATCGCGCGGCCGCCTGGACCGAGATGACGGAGGTCTGCGCCAATTTGCTCGGCGGCATCGCGCGCAGCCTGAAGCCGAACGCCGAGTGGTGCATGGAGCTGCTCGACGAGAACAAGAAGCCGGTCTTCCGCATCAGCCTCGTCGGCGAGAGCGCCGGATGCAAGTCTTCTTGAGCGCGATCTCCAGTTGCAATTGACAACCGGGGCGAGAGACATCTTTCTCGCACTCAACCGTTTGAGCGTAAAGATCAGTATTACTGCGAGGGACCTGGTTAACCAAATCGGAATGTGCGGCGCTCAATTTTTGGGCAAGGGCGCAATCAACGCCAAGGCAGCCGACAACGACTCAGCTGCGCAATTCCTTTGGAGGAAAGGTACCCATGTTGAGCCTTGCTCAAAATCTGAGGATCGGGACCAAGCTGGCGATCGCTTCGGCGCTCGGGGTGTTTCTGGTCGGAGCCATGATCGCAAGCCAGATGCTCGGCAATGCGAGCGTCCAGGAGACCAGCCAGAGCGCACTTGCACAGCGGGAAATCGCCCGCGACGCGGTCAAGGCCGAAGCTGCGGTTCGCGGCATGCAGCTCGCCGTGCGAGACCTTCGTCTCGCCAACAACACGGCAGATCTTCAGAAGGCCATCCAGGCTCTGGGCGATCGGCAGGCCGCGATGGGCTCGCTGGTCGATGCCATGCTGAGACTTTCTCATGCGGCCGAGAACCGCGCTCGGATGGAGAAACTGAGATCGTTGGCCGCGGACTACGCAAAGGCTGCGCAGCAGATCGCCGCCGTCCGTGGCGAAGCCTTGGCCGCGAGCGGTGCAGACGGCGCGCCGCGCGCCGCGAAGCTCAATGAAGATGCCATTCGCATCGCGCGCGAGCTTACCCTGCCGATCGCAGCCCAACTCGACGGGCTGATCGGCCAGATCGCCGAGTACGCGAACCTTAGGTCCGAGGAGAAGAATGCTGCGGCCGCTGCCCAAATGAAATCGAGCGAGCGGCTTGCGATCCTGGTCGGCGCACTCGCCATGTTCGTCCTCGTCGGCTCCTGGCTGATGTCGTTCGTGACCATCGCCCGACCCATTCGGGCGCTCACCGTGGCCATGGACAAGCTCGCCGACGGCGATTTCTCGGTGGTGCTGCCCGGGCTCGGCCGCAGGGACGAGGTCGGCGGCGTCGCTGCGGCCGTCGAGAAATTCAAGATCGTCTCAGAACAGAAGGCGCGCGAAGAGGCCGAGGCCAAGATCAGGCAGGATCAGATCGCGGCCGCGCAGCGCAAGGCCGAGATGCACAAGCTTGCTGACGGCTTCGAAGCCGCGATCGGCGAGATCGTCGATACCGTGTCCTCGGCCGCGACCGAATTGGAAGCCTCGGCCTCGACGCTCACATCGACCGCGGCGCGTGGACAGGAGCTCACCACCATGGTTGCTTCCGCCTCCGAGGAAGCGTCCACCAACGTGCAGTCGGTGGCCTCGGCGACCGAAGAGCTGTCGTCGTCGATCACCGAGATCAGCCGCCAGGTGCAGGAATCCGCTCGCGTCGCGGGCGAAGCGGTGAGCCAGGCCCGCACCACGACCGACCGCGTCGGGGAGCTCTCCGCGGCTGCGGCGCGGATCGGCGACGTCGTCGAGCTGATCAACACCATCGCCGGCCAGACCAATCTCCTGGCGCTCAATGCGACCATCGAGGCCGCGCGCGCCGGCGAGGCGGGCCGCGGCTTTGCCGTCGTCGCCTCCGAGGTCAAGGCGCTGGCGGAGCAGACCGCGAAGGCGACCGGCGAGATCGGCCAGCAGATCGCCAGC
Source organism: Bradyrhizobium dasycarpum (assembly GCF_042019905.1). Taxonomy (NCBI): domain Bacteria; kingdom Pseudomonadati; phylum Pseudomonadota; class Alphaproteobacteria; order Hyphomicrobiales; family Nitrobacteraceae; genus Bradyrhizobium; species Bradyrhizobium dasycarpum. The sequence goes on along the minus strand of NZ_CP169574.1, from coordinate 3,082,040 downwards.
ATCCAGACCGCGACCGAACATTCCGTCGGTGCGATCAAGGACATCAGTCACACCATCGAGAAACTGTCGGAGATCTCCTCGACGATCGCGGCTGCCGTCGAAGAGCAGGGCGCGGCAACGCAGGAGATATCCCGCAACGTGCAGCAGGCGGCGGCAGGCACCCATCAAGTGTCGTCCAACATCGCCGACGTGCAGCACGGCGCGAGCGAGACCGGCTCGGCCTCCTCGCAGGTGCTGTCCGCGGCCCAGATGCTGTCCGGCGACAGCAATCGGCTGAAGCTGGAGGTCGAAAAATTCCTGGGTACCGTGCGCGCGGCGTGACGCTCGCGGTCAGCCTCGGAGGAAGCCGCCGGCCCGCTCCAATGATGCCGCGCATCAAGCCGTGTCCGTATCGCGGCACGAGATGTCCATGCGGCTGCAACAGACGGGCTGCAGTGAATGGCGATCACGGGCGCGAGCCGTAGTTTTACGTAGGTTCCTGTTAACGCCTGTTTGCGATTATGGGCGCAATCTCTCGGGACAAGAACCAGCCAGCATTGTTGAACTGACTTCCGCCCTGTCGTCCGTCGCGACAATTGCGGCGCGGGTCATTCTCGCGTTGCTGGCTATATCGGGGTTGTCGTGATGTCGAAACTGTCGATCGTATTCAAGCTCTTGACCGTGCTGTCGGTCCTTGTTCTCTCGCTCGCCGGCGTCGGCGTGACGGCGATCGGCACCATGCAGAACATCAACGCCCACACCGTCGAGATCGCGCAGAGCTGGCTGCCGAGCGTGCGTGCGCTCGGCTCCATGCGCGCCGACATCAACGAGCTGCGCGTCGCGCTCCGTCTGCACCTGATGCAGGATACCGCCGAAGGCAAGGACGCTGCCGAAAAGCGTCTGGCAGGCTTGCGCGAGCGTATTGAGAAGACACGCAAGGTCTACGAGCCGCTGATCACCGTCGCCGAGGAGCGCTCCATCTACGAGCAATGGAGCAAGGCGTGGACCGAGTATCTGAACGGCGTGCAGGAGACGATGGCGCTGTCGCGCAAGAGCGTCGGCCGTTTCCCGACCGATGCCAACGAGATGCTGCAGACCAAGGTCGCCAAGATGGCCCAGGCCGCCGATCCTCTGCTGCAGAAGAACATCGAGCTCAATAACCAGGGCGCCGAGCTGGAGACGAAGCAGGCGGCCGACAGCTACGCGTTGATCTTCCGCGTGCTGGTCGGCATCATCGTCGCGGCCGTCGTGATCGCGATTGCCGCCGCCTATTATCTCGTGCGTGACGTCTCGCGCGGCATCGCCTCGATCATCCGTCCGATGCAATCGCTCGGCGAGGGCGATCTCTCGGCCGAGGTCCCGCATCGCGGCGAGAAGACCGAGATCGGTTCGATGGCGGACGCGCTGCAGATATTCAAGGAGGCGTTGATCGCCAAGAAGGCCGCCGACGAGGCTGCCGCGCGCGACGCCGAGGCCAAGATCGAGCGCGGCCGCCGCGTCGATGCCATCACGCGCAATTTCGAGGTCATGATCGGCGAGGTCGTCGAGACGGTGTCGTCGGCCTCGACCGAGCTCGAGGCTTCCGCGGCCACGCTGAGCGGTACGGCGCAGCGCGGCCAGCAGCTCGCAACCGTCGTTGCGGCTGCGTCCGAGGAAGCTTCCACCAACGTCCAGGCCGTGGCGTCCGCCTCGGAAGAGCTGTCGTCCTCCATCACCGAGATCAGCCGTCGCGTGCAGGATTCGGCGCGGATGGCTGCGGAAGCCGTCGAGCAGGCGGCGCGGACCAACGACCGCGTCAACGCGCTGTCGCAGGCGGCCTCCCGCATCGGCGACGTCGTCGAGCTCATCAACACCATCGCGGGCCAGACCAACCTCCTGGCGCTGAATGCGACGATCGAGGCGGCGCGCGCCGGCGAAGCCGGCCGCGGCTTTGCCGTCGTCGCATCCGAGGTCAAGGCGCTGGCCGAGCAGACCGCCAAGGCGACCGGCGAGATCGGGGCGCAGGTCGCGGGGATTCAGACCGCGACGCAGGAATCCGTCAGCGCCATCCAGGAGATCGGCGGCACCATCGAGCGGCTGTCCGAGGTGGCCTCGGCCATCGCCGCCGCCGTCGAGGAGCAGGGCGCCGCCACGCAGGAGATTTCGCGCAACGTCCAGCAGGCCGCCCTCGGCACCCAGGAGGTCTCGTCCAACATCACCAACGTGCAGCGCGGCGCGATCGACACCGGCTCGGCCTCGGGTGAAGTGCTTTCGGCAGCGAAGTCGCTGGCGACCGACAGCACCCGCCTGAAGGTCGAGGTCGCGCAGTTCCTGGAATCGGTCCGCGCGGCCTGATCTTCAGCAGCATGATCCGGAAACGCGTGCAGCGGTTTTCCGCAAAGATCACGCCTCGAGCGGTTCAGCTGGTCGTCGGCGCAGCCGGCGGCGGCACCACCTGCCGCCGGAACAGGATTCGCTGGTAGAGCCAGCCGATCGCCACCAGCACGACGCCGAGGCACATGAACGACAGCGCGCGGTAGACGCCTGTCAGCGTCCATACGTCGATTGCGAAGGCCTTGAGGATGGTCAGCGCGATGACGGCGGCAGAGGCCAGCCGCGCACGCTCCGAATTGAACAGGATCCCCGCGCCGAGCAGCACCACCCCGAACGCCAGCCAGCCGATCGAATAGGTGTATTGCTCGGCGCTCGTGGTGCCGCCGTAGAGCAGCACCGGGCCGTGGTAGAAGCGGCGGATCTCCAGCGTCACGTAGCTGAGCGCGAACACCAGTGCGCCGCCCGCGATCGTGTTGGCGTAGGCGACGGAGCGGTGGCCCGCCACCGCATAGGACAGCAGCAGCATCAGCACCGCCGGCAGCGCGTAGCCGAGCAGCAGCAGGTTGAAGACGAGGCCGCCGACATTGACGCTGGAGAGCACCATCGGATTCTCCAGGATCAAGAGACCGAACACGGCGATGAACCCGGCAATCGCCGTGAGCACGACGGCGCCGACATTGTGCACGATGCTCTGGCTCCTCAGCCGCAACCGCTCCAGTCCGATCGCCATCGCGAGCGTGACGCAGACCTGCAGCGCGAATTCGAGCAGCGAGGGGCCCGCCGTCATGCGGCCACCGGTCGCAAAGTGCCGGATCTCCATGAAGGCAAGCAGCGCGGTGAACAGGATCGCGGCCGTCTCGACCATGCGCAGCGGCGGATCGTCGGCGCGTCGGCGCAGGAAGATGCTCGCGCCCCAGAACGAGGCCGCAGGCAGGCCGTAGCCCCAGAGCAGCCAATTGAAGATCGGCGTGGTGCCGACGGCATCGCCGACGATGCGTGGGTCATAGGCGATGCGCGCAGTGACGAGCGCGGCGAAAATGGCGGCGAGCCAGCGCAGGAACGGGATCGGCCGCTGCAGCGAGATCCAGGCGGTGCCGAGCGACATCAGCGCGAGCGCGATCGTCAGCCAGCCCTTCTCCAGCGCGAAGGTCAGCGCCAGCGCCAGCGCACCGAGCGTGCCGGTCGCGAACAAGGCGGTGGAGATCATGCTGCCCGGCCGGGTCTCGCGGCGCGTCAGCGCCTCGGTCGCCGCGCCAAAGCTTGCGGCGAGCAGCACCGCGAGGATCGCGAACGGGACCGAGCGGTCGAGATGGGCGATACGCGCGTAGAGCGCGACCAGGATCGCGATCGGCGTCGCGACGCCCGCCGCTGACCACACCACCGGGATGATCGCCGAGTTCGAGCGGCCCTGCGCCAGGAAGCCGGCGATGCCGAAGCCGGCGGCGAAAAGCGCGGCCGTCACCAGATGCAGCGTCACCGAGCTGCCGATCGCGCTGGGCCCGACGCCGGACATCGCACCGCCCGGCAGCACCAGCATGTCAGGATTGGCGCGCACCGCCCATTCGGCGAACACGATGAAGACGGTCGCCGCGGCCGCGCCGAGCGCGCCGGTCGCCGCCGGCGCGCGCCAGGCGACGAGTAGCGTACCGCCGACCAGCAGCGCAAACGCGATCAGCGCCAGGTCGGCATGCGCGCTCGACAGCACGATCAGCATCGCGCCGAACAGATAGGCGCCGAGCGAACCCGACGAGATCGGCTCGATCTCGCCGTCCTCGATTGCAGGCCCGAACATGAAGCCGCAGACGACGAGCAGCGCGGCCAGCACGAAGCCGGCGATGACATGGAAGGCGTGCGGCGCGACCTGGACCTGCTCGGCGTCGAGGCCGGGGAAGAGCCAGAGCACGGCGAAAGCGATCGTGGTGACCGCAAGCCAGCGCCACAGCCGGATCCGGGCAAGGCCGAAGCTCGCGGCGGTGACGACGGCGAGATAGATGTAGAGCGCCCAATAATCGGGCTTGCCACTGGAGACGAGCACCGGCGTCACGAAGGCGCCGACCACGCCGAGGCCGGCGAGCGCCGGCCCGTGCAGCAGCGCGGCAGCGAGCGTGCACATTGCCACGATGCCGAGCAGCACGAAGGCGGTGGCGGGCACGAGGAAGCCGTAGAGCGCGTAGGCTGCATAGATGGTGGCGAACGCAACCGCCGTTCCCGCCGCGGTGAGGATCGCCGGGATGTTGGCGATCGGCAGCGCCGCGATGTTGGAGATGCTCTCCTTGCGTCGGGTCCATTCGCCGGCGCCCAGCAGCGCGGCTGCGAACAGGCCGCCCAGGAACACGCGCACGCCGGGGCCGAGAAGACCGGCCTCGATCGAATAGCGCACCATGAAGAAGCCGCCGAGCGCGAGCGCAAGGCCGCCGATCCACACCACCCAGCGCGTGCCGAGCTGCTCCTCGAAGCCGGGCGCCGGCGCGGGCAGCGGCGGCGGTGCGCTGGCTTCAAGGCCGGCTTCGAGTGGGGGCGGCGAAACATCTGCGGCGACCGGCGCAGGCGGCGTAACCTCGGGCTCGTGTGCAAGCGGCGGCGGCTCTGCCGGCGCTGTTGCGGGCGCCTCCGTCTGCACCGCTGCGGGCATCAGCGGCGGCGGCTGGACCGGCCGTTGCGCATAAGACATCGCTTCGAGTGCGTTCAGTCGCCGGCGCAGCTCGGCCGCCTGGCTGGAGGCCTTGATGGCGATCAGGAAGGCGACGATCGCGATGATCAGCGCAAAGACGTCAAACGGGCCGTCGAACATGAAGCCTCCTGGCGACCGGCGGGCAGGGGCCGATCGCGCAAATCTCAGGATCTAGCGCCGGGAGCGTACGCGCAAGCCCGGTGCAGGCCGCTCCTGGAGCACGTCGCGGCGGAAGCGGTAGAGCGCCGCCGGCCGTCCGCCCGTCTGTGTCGACATCACCCCGGTCGGTTCGACCAGGGCTTCCATTTCGACCAGGCGGCGGAAATTCTGCTTGTGCAGATGCCGGCCGGAGATCGCCTCGACCGTATGCTGCAGTTCGGTAAGTGTGAATTCGGGCGGCAAAAGTTCAAACACGACAGGGCGATACTTCAGTTTTGCACGCAGCCGCGCGATCGCCGTGGCGAGAATCCGGCGGTGGTCGAACCGCATCGAGGTCCCGAGCGGAGGCAGCGTCTTGCGCGCTAATGCCGCAGGGCGGCCGTCGCGCCGCGCCTCCTCGACCAGCCCGGCCTCGTACAGCAGTTCGTAGCGGTCGAGCACGCGCTCTTCGTCCCAGGCAGCTCCCTCGAGGCCGAAGCAGAACCGCACGCGATCCTTGCGCGGCAGCGCGCGAAACGTTTCCGTCGTCTCCTCCGCGGCCCACTCGGTCAGCGCAGGGATGATGTCGCGGGCGATGATCGCCGGCGGCTCCTCGCGCCAGTCTTCCCAGGGGAAAAAGCGATACCATGGCGCGAAGCTCGCCGCGTTGGCTGCGAGTTCGCCATCCACCGCACGCGTCAGCGCGAGATAACCGATCGACACCATATGCGCTCCGGTGTCGCCCGCCTCGGCATGACGGCCGCGATCGCCGAAGGTGTAGAGCTGCTCGACATAGCCGAGCCGCAGGCCCGCCTGCTCCTCGACCCAGGCGCGCAGGCCGATCTCGAAGGTGCGGTGCGCGAGTGCGTCGAACGGGCCGAACGGCAGGCCAGCCAGCCCGTCGCTGCCGCGCGCGGTCAGGATCAGCGGCTCATGGCCCTCGATCGCGACGATCGCCGCGGTCAGGCCGATCTCGATCGGCGTCAGGAGCGGCTCGCTCATGCGGTGAAGATCGCAGGATTGATTGCGACGGTCTCGCCGCGGACTCGCTGTAACCTCTCCAGCTTGCGGGAGAGATCGGCGCGTAGCGCCGGGAGAGGGCTTTCTCCTCTAGGGGTTTGTCCCGCTGCGAAGACACCCTCTCCCCGACCCTCTCCCGCAAGCGGGAGAGGGGGCGCAGTCCCGTCGCGGCTGCTATTCGGCGCTCTTCTCATTCGAGCTCGATCACGAAGGGGCGGTCCTCGACCATCATCGCGCCCGGACCGATCTCGTCGAGCGCGCGCAGCATGCGGCCGTTGCGGCCGAGGGCCCGGTCGGCTAGGCCGACGATGCGCCGGTTCGGCGAGGCGATCGGCGAGGCCGCGCGGATCTTCCTGGCGATCTCGAGTTCGTCGCGGTTTGGATTGAGCGCGCAGACCGCCGCAAAGGCGCTCGCGGTGGAGCGGCTGATGCCGGCATAGCAATGGACTACGAGCGGCGCACTGCGGTCCCAGCCGCGCACGAAGTTCAGCACCAGATCGATATGCGCCTCGGACGGTGCGACGAACCCGTCCAGCTCCTCGGTGATGTCGTCCATCGACACCTTGAGATGATTGGCCGGCAGCACGGAGACCGGCCGCGCCACCTGCTCGACATTGGCCATCACGGTCAGCACATGGCTGGCCCCGGTGAGACGGACGGTTTCGGGAAGCGCGGCGAGGGAACAGACGTGGATCATGGGAGACCTTTTTGCCGCCGATTATAGCGAGCGCTCGCAGGGTGGGCAAAGGCGCAAAGCGCCGTGCCCACCATCTCGCAATAGCGCGCATCACGCTCAGTTTGGTGGGCACGCATCGCTTTGCCCACCCGACGAAGGATAATGCTACGCAAACACCGCGCCAAACCGCTCCAGAAACTGCTTCCCGGCCCGTGCCGCGGTCCAGGGCGTCAGGTAGTCGCGCCGGACGCTGTCGGTGAGGCCGGGATCCCTGCCGAACAGGCGCCTTGCCTCGCTTTCGCTGAAGCCGGCAAGCTCGGTCGCCTCCAGATAGGCCGCGCCGCGATCGGCGGCCTTGATGGCCTGCGTGATCTCCTCCGGCAGCACCGGCGGCAGTCCGAAGCGGATATGGATGGCGCCGAGCAGGCGTTTCTCCACGGCCTTGTAATGACCGTCGAGCACCGCCTTGAACGGCGAGATCATGTCGCCGATCACATATTCCGGCGCATCGTGCAGCAATGCGGCGAGCCGCATCCGCTGATCGGCGCGCGGCATCTCGTGCCGCAGCACGGTCTCCACCAGCAGCGTGTGCTGCGCCACCGAGAAGATATGCGCCCCGATGGTCTGCCCGTTCCAGCGCGCGACGCGCGCCAGCCCGTGCGCGATGTCGGCGATCTCGATATCCAGCGGGGAGGGATCGAGCAGATCGAGCCGCCGGCCCGACAGCATGCGCTGCCAGGCGCGGGACGGCGCTTCGCGCGCGGTCTTCTTCGCGGTCATCTGGTCTTGAGGCGCGGCTTGCGCTGCGTCTTGCCGCAGGTCGCGTGGCAATGGCAGTCGACGAGATGGTCGTTGACCATGCCGGTCGCCTGCATGAAGGCATAGACGATGGTCGGGCCGACGAACTTGAAGCCGCGCGAGGACAGCTCCTTGGAGATCTGCACCGACAGCGGCGTCGAGGTCGGCACGCTCGCGGTGGTCTTGAACTTGTTGACCAGCGGCCTTCCGTCCATGAAGTCCCACAGCAGCTTCGAGAAGCCAGGCCCCTTCTCCATGATGTCGAGATACGACCTGGCGCTCAGGATCGCGCCGTCGATCTTGGCCTTGTTGCGGACGATGCCGGCATCGTTCATCAGCGCGTGAATCTTCTTGGGCGTGTATCGCGCGATCTTCTCCGGCTGGAAATCGTCGAAGGCTTTGCGGAAATTGTCGCGCTTGCGCAGGATGGTGATCCAGGACAGGCCGGCCTGAAAACCGTCGAGCATCAGCTTCTCGTACAGCGCGCGGTCGTCATATTCCGGCACGCCCCATTCGGTGTCGTGATAGGCGACATAGAGCGGATCATCGCCCGGCCAGGGGCAACGCGTCAGGCCGTCGGGATGCAGGCGGGGAGCGCGGCTCATGCGATGGGGTGCTTGGCTGGAATGCGCACGACGTCGGGATCCGCGAGTTTCATGGCGAGCCCGCCGGCGGTGAGAGGCTGGCCGGCATCGAGCGCGTCCGCGACACGGTCGATGCGCACCAGGGCAATGCCCTTGCCGCCCGACGTCGAGCCGATGGTGCCGACCGGCTTGTCACCGGCGAGGATGGTCGCGCCGGCTTCGGGCGAGGCGCCGTCGAGCAGCACCTTCACGCTGCGGGTGCGCGCGGTGCCGCGGTGCTGCATGCGCGAGACGACCTCCTGGCCGACATAACAGCCCTTGTCGAAATCGACGCCGGCGAGGCGGTCCATGTTGGTCTCGTGCGGGAAGGCGTCGCCATACATGAAATCGAGCCCGCCGCGCGGCACGCCGAGCGCGATGCGGTGCGCCTCATACTCGGCGGCGTCGACCAGGTCGGCCCCGATGAGGTCGGACAGCTTCTGCTTGAGATCCTCGGGGATCAGGATGCGAAAGCCGAGCGCATCGTTGCGCGGGTCAGCGAAGGCAAGGTCCGGCTGGGCCGCAGGCTGGCCGTCCCAGGCCGCGAGCACGCCGAGATCGAGATTCTCCACCGTGACCTTGGCACGCAGCTTGTAGAATTTCAGCTTGGTGGCGAGGCTCTCTGCCAGCGCCTTCGGGCAGTCGATCAGGAACCCGCCGCCATGGCCCGCAGGGACCTCGGTGATCAGGAAATCCACGATGATCTTGCCCTGCGGCGTCAGCAACGCGCCGAATCGCCCCAGGCCCGGCTTCAGCCTGTCGAGGTCGGTCGTGATCAGGCCGTTGAGGAAGTTGCGCGCATCCTCGCCCGCGACCTTGACCACGCCCCGGTCGGGAAGAAACGCTGATTTCATGCGAAAATCTCTTGCGACATGTTGCTCCGGAACGTAAGCCCGCGAGGCATAAACGACAAGACCTCCAGCCCTGCGCTTGGGGACGAGAGAGGCCTTCAGCCATGACCCAGCGCTTCGATGTGATCCTCAAGAATGGCACCGTCGTCAACCAGGACGGCGAGGGTGTTCGCGATATCGGCATTGCCGGTGGCCGCATTGCCGAGCTGGGTCCTTTGTCGCACGCCTCCGCCGCCGAAATGATCGACTGCAAGGGCTTGCACATCCTGCCCGGCGTGATGGACACGCAGGTGCATTTCCGCGAGCCCGGCCTGACGCACAAGGAAGACCTCGAGACCGGTTCGCGCAGCGCCGTGATGGGCGGCGTCACCGCGGTGTTCGAGATGCCGAACACCGCGCCGCTGACGGTGACGGAGGCCGAGTTCACCGACAAGGTGAAGCGCGCCCATCACCGCATGCATTGCGATTTCGCCTTCTTCATCGGCGGCACCCGCGAGAACGTTCAGGATCTGCCGGTGCTGGAGCGCGCGCCCGGCTGTGCGGGGGTCAAGGTCTTCATCGGCTCCTCGACCGGCGCGCTGCTGGTGGAGGACGACGAGAGCCTGCGCCGCATCTTCCAGGTGATCCGCCGCCGCGCCGCTTTCCATGCCGAGGACGAGTACCGCCTCAACGACCGCAAACCGCTGCGCATCGAGGGTGACGCCCGCTCGCATCCGGTGTGGCGCGACGAAACCGCGGCGCTGATGGCGACGCAGCGCCTGGTCAAGCTCGCGCACGAGACCGGCAGGCGCATTCATGTGCTGCACATCTCCACCAAGGAGGAGATTGAGTTCCTGCGCGACCACAAGGACGTCGCCTCCTGCGAGGCGACGCCGCACCACCTGACGCTGGCTGCGCCCGAATGCTATGAGCGGCTCGGCACGCTGGCGCAGATGAACCCGCCGGTGCGCGGCGCCGATCACCGCGCCGGGATCTGGCGCGGCATCGAGCAGGGCATCATCGACGTGCTCGGCTCCGACCACGCCCCCCATACGCTGGAGGAGAAGCAGAAGACCTATCCGGCCTCGCCCTCCGGCATGACCGGCGTGCAGACGCTGGTGCCTGTCATGCTCGACCACGTCAATGCGGGTCGGCTCTCGCTGGCGCGCTTCGTCGACCTCACCAGCGCCGGTCCCGCGCGCCTCTACAACATGGCATGCAAGGGCCGCATCGCCGCCGGGTACGACGCCGACTTCACCATCGTCGACCTCAAGCGCAGCGAGACCATCACCAATCAATGGGTGGCGTCCAAGGCCGGCTGGACGCCTTATGACGGCTTGCGCGTCACCGGCTGGCCCGTCGGCACCTTCATCCGCGGCCACCGCGTGATGTGGCAGGGCGAGCTGGTGACGCCCGCGCAGGGCGAGGCGGTGCGGTTTCTGGAGACGCTGAAGCCGTAGGGTGCGAACTTCTGCTTCTTGCTCACTCTCATGCCCCGGCTTGACCGGGGCATCCAGTACGCCGCGGCGATAGTTGGCTGATGCGACTGCCGCCTCTGGAATACTTGCCCGCCTTCGCGGGCAATGACAGTGTGCCAGGAAGCGCAAGCTCAAATTGGGAGAGTCCGATGTCCCAGCCAACGCCCCTCATCACCACCGAGCAGCTCGCCGCCATGCTCGGCGATCCCAATCTCCGCCTCTACGACTGCACGACCTACAACGAACCTGTGCCGCCCGGCAGCGACGTGCCTTACCGCGCTGTGCCCGGCGACAAGACGTTTGCGGCCGGGCACATTCCGGGCGCCGATTTCCTCGATTTGCAAGGCGAGTTCTCCGACGCCTCGTCGCAGCACTTCTTCATGATGCCCGATGTCGCGCAGCTGGAGACCGGCTTCGGCCGGCACGGCCTCGATGCGGGCAAGACCGTCGTGCTCTACAGCATCGGCACCATGATGTGGGCGACACGGTTCTGGTGGATGCTGCGCTCGCTCGGCGTCGATGCGCAGGTGCTCGACGGCGGCTTCGACAAATGGAAGCAGGAGGGACGGCCGGTCGAGACAGGCTCCCCGAAAGGCTATCCGGCCACGAGCTTCATGGCCGCGCCGCGCGCCGGCTTCTTCGTCGACAAGGATGTGGTGAAGGCGCGGATCGGCGATCCCTCGACGGTCATCGTCAACGCGCTCGGGCCGCAGTTTCATCGCGGCCTCGAGGCCGAGCCGCTACGGCCGGCCCGGCCGTGTTCCCGGCAGCGTCAACGTATCCGCTGCGACGCTCGTCAATGCCGACAAGACGTTGACGACCCTTGCCGATGCCGAAGCCAAGTTCATTGCTGCGGGCGTCACCCGCGACAAGAACGTCATTCTCTATTGCGGCGGCGGCATCTCGGCGACGATCGACCTGTTTCTGTTGACCCAGCTCGGCTACGACAGATTGACGCTGTACGACGCCTCGATGGGCGAATGGGCGAGGGATCCGGCGCTGCCGATCGAGACGGATTAGGAGTGCGCTGCGCTTACCCTCCCCCTCCAGGGGAGGATAAAATCCCAGAGAAGAAATCTGGGAACCTTTGCCCTGGGGCTGCATCCAATGTCCGGAACCAATGGAGATAGGGTACCCGCCATGCCAGGGACCGCAGCCGGGCTGACCGCCGGCATCAGGACATCGGAAGCCGAGCTGATCGAGCGCGCGCGGCGCCGCGAGGAGGCTGCACTCCGCGAGATCATGCAGGCCAACAACCGCAGGCTCTACCGCCTCGCCCGCGGCATCCTGCGCAGTGACAGCGAGACCGAGGACGTGGTGCAGGAAACCTATGTCCGCGCCTTCACGCATCTCGACGGTTTTCTCGGTGACGCGGCGCTGTCGACCTGGTTGTCGCGCATCGCGATCAACGAAGCGCTCGGGCGCCTGCGCAGTCGGAGGCCGCAGGTCGAACTGGGATCGGTGCCGGAGGCAACGCTCGAAGCCCAGATCATCAAGTTTCCCATTTCGACCGCCGCCACCGATCCGGAAAAATCCATGGCCCAACGCGAGATCCAGCGCGTCGTCGAACATGCGATCGATGAATTGCCCGATGCCTTCCGCATGGTCTTCATCGCGCGCGTGATGGAGGGGATGAGCATGGAGGAGACCGCCGAGCTGCTCGGCATCAAGCCGGAAACCGTCAAGACGCGGCTGCACCGTGCGCGCACCCTGTTGCGCGAGAACGTCGAGAAGAAGATCGGTCCCGTCGTCTTGGACGCATTTCCGTTCGCCGGGCAGCGTTGCGAGCGCCTGACCGAGGCCGTGCTCAGGCGCCTTGGCATAGGTTGATTGGCGTCGGCGTGTAATTTTTCGGGAACGTTCGCGAAAAACGCCCATCCAATCCCTGTGAAGCAACGCGCCGGCCAAGGTCCGGCATCACAGGAGTAACAAGCCATGTTCACCCGACGGAGCGCGGCGATCGCCGCGGCCATTCTGTTGTCCAGTCCCGCGCTGCTGCAAAGCGCCGGCGCCGCCGACAAGCCCACCGATCCGCAGATCGCCCATATCGCCTATACTGCGGGCGTGATCGACATCAACGCCGCCAAGCAGGCGCAGAAGAAGGCGAAGAGCAAGGACGTCAAGGCGTTCGCCGAGGACATGCTGCGCGACCACGAGGCCGTTAACAGCCAGGCGCTCGCGCTGGTCAAGAAGCTGAACGTCACGCCTGAAGACAACGACACCAGCAAGGCGCTGTCCAAGCAGGCGAGCGACAAGCTCGCCGAGCTCGACAAGCTGAGCGGTGCTGCCTTCGACAAGGCCTATGTCGCCAACGAGGTCGCCTACCACAAGCAGGTCAACGGCGCGCTGGAGACCCAGCTCATTCCGTCGGCCGGCAACGCCGAGCTGAAGAGCCTGTTGCAGACCGGCCTTAAGATTTTTCAGGGCCATCAGCAGCACGCCGAACACGTCGCGGCCGAGCTGAAATAGGGAGTGTGCGATGATGTCGGGGCAGCCGTTTTCGCTTCCTATCGTGCTTGTCGTCGCGGCGATGGCCGTTCCTGCACGCGCCGCGACGATCGAGATCACGATGGAGAACCTCGTGATCTCGCCGGCTGAGGTCTCGGCCAAGGTTGGCGACACCGTCACGTGGATCAACAAGGACGTTTTCGCCCATACGGCCACCGCGAAGAACGGTGATTTCGACGTGGCGCTGCCGCCGAAGACATCGGCGACATCAGTTCTGAAGAAGGCGGGAACGGTCGAGTATGACTGCCGCTATCATCCCAACATGAAAGCGACGCTCAAGATCGCGCCGTGAGGAGGGCGCGCATTCCCGACCCCGGCAGGAACATCTCCCGGCCATCGCGAGACTAATGCTTGTCGGGGGGAAACGGCTTCCGTGCCACAATGCCTGCAGACTTCGCGAAGCTGTTCGCCAAATCCGCTTTGCAAAGTCATTCATCCGTTGACTGGCCCCGCCCGCGTGGCGGGGTCATTTTCGGCAGGGCCTACTGCCTGCAGATGTCGACCGAGAACTCGCCGTTGCGGATGCGGCCGGGAAAGCCTTCGACGAACTTGGCGACCGCGTCCTCGCCATAGGTGCCGACCAGCTCGGCAAAGGCTGCAAACAGGCTCGCCTGTGCCAGGCAGTCGCCGTCGACGCCGTCATGGCGCGCCTCGGCCCAGGCCTCGTTGAGGTAGCTCAGTGCGGCCTGCTTCTGCTCGTGGTCGGGCAGCGGCGCGCGGGCGGGTGCGTAGGAAATCGGCTGGCTCATGAAACTCGATCAGGGCTGGGGCGCGATCCACGGCGATGCGCTGTGCAAAAAGGTTTAGCACGGTCGTTAACGACCGCTAGGCCACATCTTTAAGAACGGTTAACGGCTGTGAACAAAGTCGATGACAGGGTTCCCGTCGCGCCGCGCCCGCATCTGCCGCCGTCATTCCGGGGCGCGACGAAGTCGCGAGCCTGGAATGACAGGTGGAGAGAACCTAGTTCGCGTAGCGCGCCGTCAGATCCCGCGAGATCTTCGAGCCTTCCTCGATGTAACGGCGGATCGCCACCGTCGCGGCCGGCGTGCAGCTCCGGTAGGTCTGCTGAAAGCCGTTATAGCCGCGGTTGAAACCGGCAATCATGCGGGTGCGGCGCTCGCCGGAGGGGGTTTCGGCATCGATCAGCGCCTGCATCTCGTTGCGCCATCTGTTGCCCTCATTGGCCCCGCAGATGCCGCGCAGATAGTGCAGCCCGCCGAGAATCTCGGCCAGCCGCTGCAAATCGGCGTCGAACGGCGCCGCCACGTCCTGAGCCCTGGCGGGTCCGCAGGCGCAGGCGACAAGCAGGGCAAAAATGGCCAGAAATCGCGTGGACATCGGCGGGGTGTATGCCTCTTCGAGGCTGGGGACGCAAGGCAAGCCGCGCTGGCGGTGCGCTCCCTCCCCCGCCTGCGGGGGAGGGTTGGGGAGAGGGTGTCTCCACAATGGGACAATCCCCTAGAGGAGAGAACCCTCACCCGGATCGCTGTCGCGATCCGACCTCTCCCGCAGGCGGGAGAGGTGCACCGGCGTTCGGGGCGCCAGCTATGCTTTAATGAGCCGCGCGGCGGACTGGATCACCTCGTCCAGCCCCCCGGTCAGCTTGAGGCCATCCAGGCCCGCCAGCGCGTCCGGGGCGATCCAGCGGTAGTCGTCGAGCTCGTCGTTCAGGACCGGCTCCTTGGCCACCCAGCGGGCGGCAAACGACATGATGAGGTAATGGCCGGCGCCAGGCGCGGCGGGCAGCACCTCGCGCCAGCCGGCAAGGCCGACGATCGCGATGTCGAGCCCGGTTTCCTCCGCGACCTCGCGGCTCAGGGCCTGGTGCAACGATTCGCCGAACTCGACCCGGCCGCCGGGCAGCGAATAGAACCCCTTCGCCGGCGAGCGGGCGCGTCGGGTCAGCAGTACCTTGCCGTCGCGGAAAATCGCGGCGCTGACGGCGAGCTGGGGGTGGGCGGGCTGAACGGGCGAAGCCATTTTCTAAACAAACCGGCTCAGTTCGCCATGATGGTGTCGACGTCGGCTTCGGCGCCGCCATGGATGATGCCGCCGCAGGCCGCGATCAGCGGCTTGACCCAGAGCGCGGCCTGCTCGGCGAGGCGGACTCGGGTCGTGTCCTTCTCGACCTCGCGCATGGCTGTGCCGACCGCGGTCAGGATCGAGGTCATGGTGTCCGTCAGGTGGTCGAACTGGGCGCGCACATTGGGATCGGCCTTCTCATAGGCTTCGATGGCGAGGTCGCGCGCCTTGAAATTCGACGCCGTGAAATGCTCGGCGTAGGAGAGCGGCGTCCAGGTCAGGAAATCGTCCGCGCATTCCGGCATGTCCGGAACCATTTCCAGCAGCATCACCGCTTCATTGAAATGGTTGAGATAGTCGGTGGCAAGCCCGGTCCGCGGGTTGATGTTGGCCACGCGCAGCCGCTCGGCCCAGGCGGCGGCCTCGGGGCCCGTCTGTACATGCGTCCGCGCGGGTTGGGAGGCCGTTGAGCTCATCCGCCGCAGTGTTAACGTTCGGGGTTAAAAGGACCTGAACGGACCCTATATAGGCACCCTGGGATGTGTGGACGCTTCGTCATAACTTCGGCCCCCGCGGCCTTGCGGCAATTGTTCGGCTATGTCGAGCAGCCGAATTTCCCGCCTCGGTACAACGTCGCGCCGACACAACCTGTTCCGGTCGTTCTGATCGAGAACGGCGCGCGGCATTTCCGCTTGATGCGCTGGGGCCTGTTGCCGACCTGGGTCAAGGATCCCCGTGGGTTTACGCTGCTGATCAACGCCCGCTCCGAAACCGTGCTGGAGAAGCCCGCCTTCAAGAACGCGATTCGCCGCCGGCGCGGCCTGATCCCGGCCGATGGCTATTATGAGTGGAAGACGGAGGGCGGCCGCAAGCAGCCCTTCTTCATCCACCGCGCCGACGGCGCGCCGCTCGGTTTCGCCGCGTTGTTCGAGACCTGGGCCGGGCCGAACGGCGAGGAGCTCGACACCGTCGCGATCGTCACGGCGGCGGCAGGCGCGGATCTCGCCGCGCTGCACGACCGCGTGCCCGTCACCATCAGCGAGCGCGATTTCGAGCGCTGGCTCGACGTCAGCGGCGACGAGATCGACGCGATCCTGCCGCTGATGACCGCGCCGCGCCCGGGCGAGTTCGCCTGGCACCCGGTCTCCACCCGCGTCAACCGCGTCGCCAATGACGACGAGCAGCTCGTGTTGCCGATCAGCGCGGAGCAGATGGAGTCGGAGGCCGAGGCGGCTAAGCCCAAGAAAGCCGTGCGGAAGGCAGCCGCTAGTCCGGCAGATGACGGGCAAGGATCGTTGTTCTAGGCGCGGTGCCGTAGGATGGGTAGAGCTCTTGCGAAACCCATCATGCATCAACGTGGAAGTGGCGATGGGTTTCGCTTCGCTCTACCCATCCTACGAGAGCGGAGTAAGCGGCACTTTAAACGACCTCCTTCGCCCGCAACGCCGCGATCTCCGCCGCAGCGAATCCGAGCTCACCCAGCACCGCATCCGTATCCGCGCCCAGCTCCGGCGCCATCCGGTCCAGCCGGCCGCCGCCATGGGCGAGCTTGAAGCCGCTGCCGGCAAAGCGCAGCCGGCCATAGGGCGTGTCCAGCTCCTGGATCGCGCCGCGCGCCTTGATTTGCGGATGGTCGATGACTTCCTCGACCTTCCAGATGCTGGCGCATGGCGCGCCGGCGTCCTCCAGAATGCTCTCCCATTCGCGCGCCGGCTTTGCCGCCAGCGCCGTCTCGATGATGGCACGCAGCGCAGCTTCGTTCTCGTTGCGCGAGAACCAGTCGGCAAAGCGAGGATCAGACAGCGTGTCCTCGCGGCCCAGCGCAGCCATCAGCGCGCGATATTGCTTCTCGTTGTTGACCGCGAGCAGGATGTGGCCGTCGCCGCATTTGAACAGGTTGGCCGTGGTCCTGCGGCTCACCGCCTGGTTGCCGGAGAGTGCCTGGCGATGGCCGGCGACCGACCAGTCCGCGATCTGGCCCGATAGAAACGCCAGCGTCGCCTCCAGCATGGAGACGTCGATCAGCTGCCCCTTGCCGGTGCGGTCGCGCTGGTACAGCGCGCTCGAGACACCAAAAGCAGCCGTGGCGCCCGACAGCACGTCGCAGACCGCAAAGCCGGCGCGCGTCGGTCCCGTCTCGGGATGGCCTGATATCGCCATGATGCCCGAGAGCGCCTGCATCTTGCCGTCATAGCCGGGCCGCAGCCGATCCGGGCCGGTCTGGCCGAAGCCCGACACTGCGCAATAGATCAGTTTCGGATTGATGGCGGAGAGCGCTTCATAGCCGATGCCGAGCTTGTCCATCACGCCGGGGCGGAAATTCTCCATGACGACGTCGACGCTCGCGGCGAGCTTCTTCACGATCGCGATCGCCTCCGGCTTCTGCAGATCGAGCGTCAGGCTGCGCTTGTTGCCGTTGACGGCCTGGAACGCCGGCGCCAGCCCGCGCTCGGCCCATTCGCGGGAAAGCGGCGTGCGGCGCATGTCCTCGCCCTCGCGCCGCTCGACCTTGATGACATCGGCTCCAAGCAGCGCGAGTTGGTAGCTCGCATAGGGGCCGGCCAGCACTTGCGTAAAATCCAGGATCTTCACGCCCTCGAACGGTCGCGTCACGTCGCTCTCCCTTGGCTTATTGTTGTTGGAGGACGTCAGGCGGCGCGGTTGCCGCGCGCGATCTCCTTCTGCTTGTCGAATTCGGCGCGGCGGCGCGCCAGCTCCTCAGGGCTGAGCTGGGCGACGTTGTTGTAGTCGAGCTTCCAGGAGGCGTCCTCGCTCCAGCGCAGCGGCGACTGCATCGTAGTCTGCGGGCCGCTCGCGGTCTCCAGCAGCTTGAGCGCAAGCTCCAGCGTCTGCGCCTGCGAGGTCACGTCGTGCGGCTTGCCGGCGGAATTGCCGAGCGGGAAATCCGAGAACAGGAAGCGCGGAACCGCCGCGTGCTCGATGATGTCCTTGGCGCAACCCATGATCACGGTCGGGATGCCGTTCGCTTCAAGATGCCGCGCCACCAGCGCGGTGGTCTGGTGGCAGACCGGGCAGTTCGGCACCAGCACCGCGACGTCGACCTCGTCGGCAAGGCAGCGCGCCAAAATCTCCGGTGCATCGGTGTCGAGCGTGACGCGGTGGCTGCGATTGGTCGGCGCGCCGAAGAAGCGCGGGGCGACCTCGCCGATGCGGCCGGCGGCGGACGCCTTCAACAGCTGCGGCAGCGGAAACCAGGTGCCGTTGTCGGTCGCCGAGGTGTGCTTGCGGTCGTAGCCGATGTGCGAGATGCGCAAATCGTGCTGCTTCGAGGTGTCGCCGTCATAGACCTGGTAGAATTTCGCGCTGCCGTTATATGCCGCGCCCGGCCCCTGGTCGCCCTTGGCGGGATCGTAGGGCGCGGCGGTGGTGACGATGGTCACGCGCGATTTCGCCAGCGGCTTCTTCAGCGGCTGGAACGGCGCTGCGGTGTAATGCGCCCAGCGATACGGCGTGGTGTAGCCGATCGCCGCGTAATATTCCCGCGTGCGCTGCATGTAGGGGACGGGAGAATCATAATCGGGCGCAAAGCCGAAGTCGTCGTCGCGCGGAGCGGACATGGGCGCGTCTCCTGGTTCTTGGTTGGCGACAGACTAGAGGGAGTTGCTGGGTTGCTCAACCGGGGAAGGGGCGGCGCAGGTCTGAATTGCATTGTACGCTAAAGCCGCATGGAAGGCGCCTCTTGCCCTCCCCTGGAGGGGGAGGGTCGGCTCACATGGAGCGTAGCGAAATGTGAGACGGGGTGGGGTGACGGTCTCTCCACATCCAACAGTGCCCGAGTGGAGGGATCGCCCCACCCCGCTCGCGCTTCGCGCGATCGACCCTCCCCTCCCAGGGGAGGGTGAAGAGCGTCACCTACCTGAACACATGCAGCGCCGCATATTGCAGCAGCATGATCGCCTTGGCGTCGATGATGCGGCCGTCGGCGATCATCGCCAGCGCTTCGTCGATGGAGAGCTCCAGCACCTCGATGTCCTCGCCCTCGTGCGCGAGGCCGCCGCCGTCGCTCACCCGCATCTCGGGCTCGTACTCGGCGACGAAGAAATGCAGCTTTTCGGTGATGGCGCCCGGGCTCATGAAGGCCTCGAACACCTTGTGGACGTGGTGCAGGCGATAGCCGGTCTCTTCCTCGGCCTCGGCGCGGATGCGCTCCTCGGGCTCGGCGTTGTCCAAGACGCCGGCGGCCGCCTCGATCAGGAGGTCGTCGTAGCCGCGGATGAAGGCGGGCAGGCGGAACTGGCGCACCAGGATCACGGTCCGCCGCGCGAGATTGTACGGCAGCACGGCGGCGGCGTTGTCGCGCTCATAGGTCTCGCGATGCTGTGTCTGCCACTCGCCGCTGGCGCGGCGATACTCGAACGTCGTGGTCTTCAGCGTGGTCCAGCCGTCCGAGAGCACGCGGACGTCCTTGATGCGGACGCGGTCGGAAACGGTCATGATAAGGATCTCAATTGCTTGGCGTGGTCGCGCGGCCGTCGAGCCACTTCTGGAACATCACGGAGGTCGATAGCTCGAAGCCCAGCGAGTCATAGAACGCATTGGCCGCGGCGTTCTCGCGCCGGACCAGAAGCTGCAGCTTGGCAATGCCGGCCGCGCGCAGCCAGTCTTCGGCCGCCGCCATGATGAGGCGGCCGAAGCCGCGCTTCCGGCTGTCGGGATCGACCGCGACGTAATAGACCCAGCCGCGATGGCCGTCATGGCCGACCATGATTGTCGCTGCGATCGCGCCATTGTCGCGGCCGATCAGCACCGTGGAATTGCCGCGCCGCCGCGCCAGCGCGATGTCGGCATGGGGATCGTTCCAGGGCCGCGTCAGGCCGCAGCGCTGCCACAGCGCGACGACGGTCTCGACATCGGCGTCGGCAATGGTGTCGATCGCAAGCGCGCTCACAGCACCTTCCCCGGGTTCATGATGCCGTGCGGGTCGAGCATCGCCTTGATCGCGCGCATCAGCTCGATCGCGGTCTTGTCCTTGACGTGGGGCAGCTCGTCGCGCTTGAGCACGCCGATGCCGTGCTCGGCGGAGATCGAGCCGCCCATGCGCAGCACGATCTCGAACACCACCGCGTTCACCTCGTGCCAGCGCGCGAGGTAATCGGCCGTGTCGGCGCCGATCGGCTGGCTGACATTGTAATGCAGATTGCCGTCGCCGAGATGGCCGAACGGCACCGGCCGCGCGCCGGGGATCAGCTTCACCACCGCGGCGTCGGCCTCGGCGATGAAGGCGGGCACGGCGGCGACGGGAACGGAGATGTCGTGCTTGATCGAGCCGCCCTCCGGCTTCTGCGCCGCCGACATCTCCTCGCGCAGCTTCCAGAAATTGTTGCGCTGGGCAAGGCTCGACGCGATCACGGCGTCGTCGACGATCTCCTCCTCCATGGCGCGGGCGAGGATCGTCTCCAGCGGCGTGCGGGCATCGTCACCGGGCGACGACAATTCCATCAGCACGTACCAGGCATGCTTTTCTGCGAGCGGATCGCGCACGTCGATGCCGTGGCGGACGGAGAAGTCCACCGCCATCTCCGACAGCAGCTCGAAGCTCGTCAGCGCGCCCGCGGCTTCGCCTTGCGCGATCGTCAGCAGCTTCAAGGCCGCGTCCGGCGACTTCAGGCCGACATAGGCGGTCTCGACCGCCCGCGGCTTCGGAAACAGCTTCAAGGTCGCCGCCGTGATGATGCCGAGCGTGCCTTCGGCGCCGATGAAGAGATTGTGCAGGTTGTAGCCGGTGTTGTCCTTCTTCAGCTTCGACAGCACGTTCAGCACGCGCCCGTCGGCGAGCACGACCTCGAGCCCCAGCGCCATCTCGCGTGCCACGCCATAGGCGAGCGCGGCGGTGCCGCCGGCATTGGTGGAGAGATTGCCGCCGATGGTGCAGCTGCCTTCGGCGCCCAGCGACAGCGGAAACAGCCGGTCGACGTCGGATGCCTTCTGCTGCGCCACCTGCAGCACGACGCCGGCCTCACACGTCATGGTGTTGGAGGCGGTGTCGACCTCGCGGATCTTGTCCAGGCGCCGCAGCGACACCACCACCTCGCCGTTGTGCGGGGTCTGGCCGCCGACGAGCCCGGTGTTGCCGCCCTGCGGCACCAGCGCGATCTTGTGCGCGGAGGCGAGCTTGCAGATTTCAGAGACCTCCGCGGTCGAGCCCGGGCGCAGCACCAGCGGCGAGCGGCCGTGGAACAGGTTGCGCTCCTCGGTGACATAAGGCGCGATGTCGTTGGCATCGGTAATGGCGTGGCGCTCGCCGACGATGTTGCGGAATTGCTCGATCAGCTCGGGCGCAAGCGGAGGAATGGCGGGTGTATTGACGTTCATTCTCGTGTCTCTTCTCAAGCTTCTATCGGGCAACCGCAGCCCGGCGCAGCCGGTCGTTGATCGCTTCGCCAAGGTCCTCTTCGGGAATTGCCATCACCGCGATCCCCCGCGGGCTCTTCGCGTCGAGCTCGCGAAGATAGCCGAACAGATTGGCGGCGGCTTCATCGAGATCACCTGTGGGCGACAGATTCATGACCTCGGCGGCAGCATCGACGCCAGGCAGGCGCGCGGCGCCGAACGCCAGCAGCGCCTCGCCCGGCGCCACCTCGCGTGCATCGAGCCGCACGGGGGCGCGCGGCGCGTAATGCGAGGCCAGCATGCCCGGCGCCAGCGGCTGGCTGTCGTCGCTGTCCGCTTCCGCTGGCGGCCGCGCCAACGGTGCCCCAAGCACCGCCTCGATCCGCTCGCGTGACAGCCCGCCGGGCCGCAGCAGCATCGGCGT
Organism: Bradyrhizobium dasycarpum; assembly: GCF_042019905.1. Classification (NCBI taxonomy): domain Bacteria; kingdom Pseudomonadati; phylum Pseudomonadota; class Alphaproteobacteria; order Hyphomicrobiales; family Nitrobacteraceae; genus Bradyrhizobium; species Bradyrhizobium dasycarpum. The sequence goes on along the minus strand of NZ_CP169574.1, from coordinate 3,060,206 downwards.
CTCGAAGCAGCCGACGATGGTCGATTCCACACCGACTGCGACCGGCCCGCCGTCGATGATCAGGTCGATCCGCCCCGCCAGGTCGCTCTCGACATGGGCCGCCAGCGTCGGCGAGACGTGGCCGGAGATGTTGGCGGACGGCGCCACCACCGCCCCGCCGAAGGCGCGCAGGATCGTCTGCGCGACCGGGTGGGCGGGGATGCGGATCGCGACGGTGTCGAGCCCGGCGGTGGCGAGTTCCGCCACCGGGCAGCCCTCGATCTTCGGCACCACCAGCGTCAGCGGCCCCGGCCAGAACGCCTCGGCCAGCTCCAGCGCGCGCGCGTCGAACCGCCCGATCCGCCGCGCAGCCTTGAGATCGGCGACATGCGCGATCAGCGGATTGAACGCCGGCCGCCCCTTGGCGGCGTAGAGATGGGCAATCGCGGTGGCATTGGCGGCGTCCGCGCCCAGCCCGTAGACCGTCTCGGTCGGAAACGCGACCAGCCCGCCGGCGGCCAAGGCCCTGGCGGCAGCCTCCGCGCCGGCGGCGCCGGCCGGCAAAATCCGCGTTTCAAGGCCCGTTTTCACAGGGACAAAATTCCTCATCTCGGCCGCTTGCGGTGCGTCAAACCCGACGCTATAAGCCGCCTTCTTGTCGGAGTGTGGCTCAGCCCGGTAGAGCACTGCGTTCGGGACGCAGGGGTCGCAGGTTCGAATCCTGCCACTCCGACCAATCTTCCAAAAGTTGACGTTTTCCAGAGGCTTGGCAGACCGGCCGCCGGCGCCTCGGAACACCTTTCTGCAACGATTTCGGGATCGGGTCCACGGCCGATTTGGCCGGGCAGGGCGGCTTGTCCGCTCGGCATGGCTGGTCATGGGTCGACCCCGAGGAGCGAGCGTTGCGAGGCAGGTTAGAGGACGCCGCGCCGCCCTCATGGAATTCGAAGCGCGTCCCCTTGATGCGATCGCGTTGACCTCACGAACGCTCCAGCCCACCGCATAGCTGCACTCGGGATAACTGGTTGCTCTCCGGTCAGGCCGACGGCTAGATGAACGCACAGTCGATCGCGCGTTCGAGAGCGCGATCTGCCAATAAAAAACAGGGCGGAAATGAAATCATGAACAAGAAAATCCTGGCGCTCGTCGCAGCTTTTGGCTTCGCCGCCTCTGGGCCGGCTTGGGCTGCCTGGCCGGACGACAAGCCCATCGAAGTCGTGGTCGGCTTTGCGCCCGGCGGCGGCACCGATGTCATGGCGCGCAAGCTGCTGCCCTTTGTCGAGCGCGCGCTCGGCGGCAAGGCGAAATTTGTCGTCCTGAACAAGCCCGGCGCCGGTGGCGAGATCGCGTTTGCCTCGATCGCGCGCGGGGCGCCCGACGGCTATGCGATTGGTGTCGTCAATGTGCCGGGCTACAATTTCCTGCCGATGACCCGCCAGACCCAATACACCACGGATGAGATTCGGCTGGTCGCACGGGTCGTCGAAGATCCGAACGTGATCGTGGTGCCCGCGGACAGCAGATTCCAAAATTTGCCTGACATCATTGGCGCCTTGCGCAGCAAGCCGGGGTCGGTGAGCTTCGGTCACAACGGCGCCGGCACGAATGGTCATCTGGCCATTCGCATGCTCGCGGCTGTCGCGAAGGTCGAGCCCAACGAAATCTCCTACAGAGGAACGGCGGCACAGCGCACCGATCTCTTGGGTGGGCATCTGGACGTCGGGATGGTCACTCTCAGCGAGATTCCCGAGCTGCATGGCACCAATAAGGGACCACTTCGCGTCATCGCGATCCTGTCGAAGAAGCGCTTTGCAGCGCTGCCCGACGTTCCGACGGCAGAAGAGGTGGGTTTTCCGGTCATGACGACAGCCGAGCGCGGCTTTGCTGTCCCCAAGGGCGTTCCGGACGACATCGTCAGGAAGCTGGAAGCCGGGATCGCGGAGGGCCTGCGTCATCCGGACTACCTGACGGGGTCGCCAGGGGATGAGCCGGTAATCGCCTTCATGCCTGGCGCGGAGTGGCAGAAGCGCCTCGACGAGATGTCCGAGGCCTTGCGTCCTTTCGCCGAGCAGATGCGGGCAAGCGAACAGAAGTAACCCTGTTGCAAGCGGCTGTGGCGCGGCTACCTCCTCGCCACCAGCACGCCCACCAGAAACGCCACCATCAGCGCCGGCAGCGGGGCCTCGCGCACCATGCCGCGGACCATGTCGGGCCAGTGCTGCTCGGGGACCAGTCGCGGCGACCGCACGTTCGGCGCCGCTTCGATGCCCCAATGTGAGGCGAGCTCGGCGACTTCGCTCTGCGCCAGCCGCACGCCGTCGCGGACGCGGAAGATCGCGGCCTCCGCGCGCTCGCGCGGTGCGAGCTGCATCAGCGTCGCGACCGCCGTGCGCAACGTCATCTCGCCAAAGCCTTGCAGCCGCACCTGCTCTTCGGGTTCGGACGTCATGCGAAATCCCTCACGGCGCCAAATGGCGCGAGGGGAAATGCCGCCGCCGCGCACAGCACCAGCCTGGACACCGTGCCGGCCACGCCGCGCGCGAGATAGGCTCGCGTCAGCTGCCTCGTCATGCTCGTGCTCCATGCTCTGCATGGAAATGGCGGGCGTGGAGCTTGGTTCCTTCCGCCATTCGCGAATCTCGAGCTTCGTAGCTCGTAGGATGGGTAGAGCCCTTGCGAAACCCATCACCTTCGTCTGCGCGAGAAGGGATCGATGGGTTTCGCTGCGCTCTACCCATCCTACGAACCACCCATCGAATCGCCGCGTGCTGATTACTTCCGCAGCAGCTCGCTCAAGGCCGCCGTCGCCTCGGCGCAGCGGATGTCGTCGATCTCGCGCGAGAGGCTGAGCGCGCTCGCCTTCAGCTCTTCGATCTTCCAGCTGTCCGGATGCTGGCTTTCAAGCTGACCCAGCCGCTTGTTCAGATCGTCCAGTCTGGATTGGAGATGCCCGATGCTGGCGTCCCCATTCACTTTCCAAACGCGTTGTGCACGCATCGTCGTTCCCCTGATCGTCTCACGGCCTTGTGAGAGCGGTTCATGGCCGGAATGGGAGTTTGTTTTGTCCGGCTTCAGATCGCGGGGAACCGTTGCATATCCGCAACGAAGTTCCCGAATTTTCAGGAATGGTCGGCCGGCCCCGCACGATGATACCCGCAAGGCATGGAATTTGGTTGTGTCCGGTTATGACAATCGGGCGCCCCGGCCTGTGCGCGCGGTGCGCCGCTCGATAGGCTCGGAGCTCGAGGCACTCCCGACAACGAAGGAATGACGCGTGGCGAGATTTGTGACTGTTGCAGCCGGCCAGCTTGGCCCGATCGCCAGGACCGAGAGCCGGACCCAAGTCGTGGCCCGGCTGATGGTCTTGATGCGCGAGGCGAAGGCGTGCGGCTGCGACCTGATCGTCTATCCCGAGCTTGCGCTGACGACGTTCTTCCCGCGCTGGTATTTCGAGGATCAGGCCGAGATCGACCAATTCTTCGAGCGCGAGATGCCGGGCCCGGAGACGCAGGCCCTGTTCGATCTCGGCCGCGAACTCAGCATCGGTTTCTATCTCGGCTATGCCGAGCTGACGGTCGAGGCCGGGCTCGTCAGGCGCTACAACACGTCCATTCTCGTCGACAAGAGCGGCGCGATCGTCTCGAAGTACCGCAAGGTCCATCTGCCCGGCCATGCCGAGCACGAGCCGTGGCGGAAATTTCAGCATCTGGAGAAGCGCTATTTCGAGCCTGGCCGCGGCTTCGGCGTCGTCAGCGCCTTCGGCGGCGTGATGGGCATGGCGATCTGCAACGACCGCCGCTGGAGCGAGACCTATCGGGTGATGGGCCTGCAGGGCGTCGAGATGGTGATGATCGGCTACAACACGCCGGTGCACAATCCGCCCGCGCCCGAGCATGACGATCTCTCGCTGTTTCACAATCATCTGGTGATGCAGTCCGGCGCCTATCAGAACGGCACCTTCGTGGTCGGCGTCGCCAAGGCCGGCGTCGAGGAGGGCGTCGACCACATCGGCGGCAGCTGCATCATCGCGCCCTCCGGCGAGATCATCGCGCGATGCACGACCAAGGGCGACGAGCTCGCGCTCGCCCGCTGCGATCTCGATCTCTGCAATTCCTACAAGCGCACCACCTTCAATTTCGACGTCCACCGCCAGCCGCACGCCTATGGCATGATCGTCGAGCGGAAGGGCGTGACGACCATGGCGGATGGCGCGCCGGTGCGAGCGAAGTGATGCGTTCTCTCTTGTAGCTTCCGTAGCCCGGATGGAGCGTAAGCGTAATCCGGGGCCCCTCGCGAGGCATCTTCAACCGTCCCGGACTACGCCATCGCTCCATCCGGGCTACGCGGCCGTTCCTGTGTCGGCCTCTGTCAATCCGTTCCGCTGAAAATATTCCACTTTACCGAAATTCGGTTTTGGCGTATGTGTCGCCCATCCCGGCTCAACCAGGAGGGGCGATCTCGAGGTCGTCTTGATCGCGAGCCGGGCTTGCGGTGGACGCGGCAGCGTCGGCATGAGAGGTGCGGGCAGGGCGGGTCGTCCCTGTGAGCCCGTGGCCGCGTGCAGACGAACGGCGCTGCTAGGCTTCGTCTCGCTTGTAAGTTTCCGGCTCCGTCGACAGGGCTGGGAATATTGCGGCGACAGGGCGGGCCGTGCGTACGGCAAAACCGTGTGGTCCTGGCCGTCGTTGCTACGGTCAAGCCGGATCGAAGATGCGCGCGAGCCCAACCGGGCAGACGGCATCGCCAATTCGAACGGCGAGGGAGGCCAGAAGGAAAGTTCGGCTCCCGGGAGAGCACGGCATAAGCCGTCCGACCATCGCGCAGGGAAGGCCGAGTGATCGGCACCACCTGTATGCTGCTGTGCGGTTCTTCTGCGTGTGAATTTTCGCGCAGTGGACCGCGGGTGCGATGTCGGCACCCGGCCTTCCCTGCGCCCTCTTGGCTTTGAGGGTGGCGAGACGAAGCAAAGCTCGGGCGAATTTGAGCCGCGAGAGCGACGAAGCATGTCTGTCACCACACCGCGCTGTCATCGCCCGGCTTGACCGGGCGATCCAGTATTCCAGAGGCCGCAGTGATTGAACAGGGAAGCCGCGGCGCACTGGATTCCCCGCCGGAGCCTGTCATCGGGCTCGCCGAAGGCGAGACCCGGTGGCGGGGAATGACAGTGGTGATGGGAGGAAGCAGCCTACCGCCTCGCCCACCGCTCTCGTGCCTCGGACGCAGCGCAGCGCTCCTTCAGCGGTGCGCTGCAGAGCCAGGGCCCATCCATCCGCGTGCCGTGTCGCCCTGGCTCCCGGCTCTGCGCGGCAACGCCAAGAGGCGTTGCAGCTTGTCCGGGACACACGCACCCCAGCCGGCCGGCCTCCCAGAGCGGTGCTTTGCGGCTCGTTTGCCAGTCCCGTGGCGCTGCAATTTCCGTCTCGCGGTTTGCTTGCGGCTGTAGTATTTTCGTTTCAATCAAGCCGGTTAACGGGCGGGCAGGGGGAGGCAAATGAGGCGTGCGGGGCTGCTTGGCGTACCCTGGGTACGGCCGTGGTCGTGGCAGGCGTTTCTGCTCGCTTGCATCGTCATCGCAATGTCGGCTGTGCTTCAGGGCATCTGCGTCGCGCTCGGCGCGAAATTCTATTTTGCAGCGTTCCTGCCCAGCCTGTTCGTGCTCGGCCTCGTCGCGGGCGCGCCGGCGGCGGGGTTCGCTGCGCTGTTCACCATTCCGCTGGTGTGGTGGGCGTTCATTCCGCCCGCCTTCGAGTTCAACGCGCTATCCAGCGCGAATGCCGATTCCATCAACCTGTTCTGCCTGCTGGCCGTGCTGCTGATCGGCCTGGCCGATCTCTGCCGCGAGACGATGAAGATCGTCAGCCGCAGCGGGCTGAAGCCCCCGGGCGAGAGCGCGGCAACGAATCCGCAATAGATCGCTCTCGATATCGCCCCGGCACAGCGTTGGGCGTTGCGTGCGCGCAACAATCCGGCAACCATCCGCGCGCTTGCCGCGCGCCGCTAACTTTTCGAAAAAGATTTGGCCGCAATTTCTCCCCCGGGAATGACGAGGGAGTTTTCGGACATGAATGGTCACGCCATCCTGGAGAACGTGCGGCGCTATCGCGGCATCGCATCGCTCTATCGCCAGACCGCTGCATTCCGCCCGGGCCAGAGCTGGTCGCTGCTGGAGCAGGCGAGCGAGTGGGAGGCGCGGGCGCTGTCGGAGCTGGAAGCCTATTTCGCGGCGCGCATGGACCACGCCGCGCCGCTCGCGGCCTGATCGCCAGCGTCCGGCGCGGCCGTGAACCGGCCCGCCGCGGGCGCGACCGTGCTCGTGGCCATTACGGAGTTGTGTCGCGGCCCGCCTGTGCTAGCAACGGGCCGATCGAAATCTCCTCCACGCCGGCCGGGGCAAGCAATGACCACCTTCAACCGCATCTTCACGACGCAGCGCCTGCTCCAGATCATCGCGATCCTGGCGGCCACCGTCGCCATGAAGCTGATGAGCTGAGCGCCGGCGGCTCAGCGCTCGCCGAGCTCGGGCAGGTGAGGCAGGTAGTTCGACCCTTCCGAGCCCAGAAAATCGAACATCGCCTGCGCCGGCGGCAGTAGCACCTTGTCGCTGCGGCGGATCACGTACCATTGCCGCACGATCGGCAGGCCCGCGACGTCGAGCACGACGAGCCGGCCCTCGGCAAGCTCATGCGCCACGGTGTGGGCCGAGATGAAGGCGATGCCGAGCCCGGCGATCACCGCCTGCTTGATGGTCTCGTTGCTGCTCATCTCCATGCCGATAATCGGCTCGAGGTCGGACTTCTGGAACATGCCCTCCATCAGCGTCCGCGTGCCCGAGCCGGGCTCGCGGGTGAGGAAGGTCTCGTGCACGAGATCGGTCAGGCTGAGGCCGGAATCCTGCTCGAGCCAGTGTCCCTTGCGCGCGACGATGATGTGCGGATTGCGCCCGAGCTGGCGGACGTCGACCGAGACGTCGGCCGGTGGCCGACCCATCACCGCGAAATCGAGGTCGTAGCCGTGCATGGCCTCGCGGATCTCCTTGCGATTGCCGATGGTCAGCTTGATCTCGATCCTGGGATAGCGCTTGGAGAACGCCGCGATCGCGTGCGGCACGAAATATTTCGCGGTCGAGACCGCGCCGAGATGCACGGTGCCACCGGTCCGCCCGGCCAGGAGGTCGAGCGCGCCCTGGCAGTCCGTGATGGCGGCCTCGACCCGCTCGGCCAGCGTCAGCACCTCCTTGCCCGCCTCCGTCAGCAGCATGCCGTCGCCGGTCCGCTGCACCAGCGGCAGGCCGGCGAGGTCCTGAAGCTGCCGGAGCTGCTGGGTCACGGCCGGCTGGGTCAGCCCCAGATGGCCGGACGCCGCCGTCACACTGCCCTTGGCCGAGAGCGCCGCAAGGGAGCGCAGCTGCCGGATCGTCAGATGCCGGAGCTGAGCCGCCGCATGGCCGGGGCCATTATAAGAAAATTCTTTGAGGCTCATTATGAATAGAAATTTTCCTTATTAAGCCGCCCCTGTCAATCTCCTGATGCCGGGACGGACCGCACCGACCTCCACCGGGGAGGCAATCGGAGGCGGCGCCGGCACAGGGGATGGACGCAGATGACCGGGCAAATCAGGCTGGACGATCACCTTCAACGGTATTCCGAGACCGCGCCGCACGCGTTGGCCGTGGCAGCCGCGGTCGATGCCATCGCGGCGGCCGCCATCGAGATCGCCGACCTCATCGCGTCAGGCGATCTCGCCGACGCCTCCGGCCTGACCACCGGCCGCAACAGCGACGGCGACCTCCAGCGCAATCTCGACGTGCAGGCGGATGCGGTCCTGCGCCGCTGTCTCGGCCGGCTGCCGATCGCAGCGCTCGCCTCGGAAGAGATGCGCGAGGCCCAGATCGGCGACCCGCAGGGGCGCATCTGCATCGCCATCGATCCGCTCGACGGCTCCTCCAACATCGACATCAACATGACGGTGGGCACGATCTTCTCGATCCTGCCCGCCTCGGACGACCTCACGCTCGCCTTCCACCAGCGCGGCTCGGCGCAGCTCGCGGCGGGCTTCGTCACCTACGGTCCGCAGACGTCCCTGGTGCTGACGCTCGGCGAGGGCGTCGACATCTTCACGCTCGACCGCAAGGCAGGCTGCTTCCGCCTCGCGCGCGCCGGCGCGCAGATCGCCGAGGCCGGCGAGGAGTTTGCGATCAACGCCTCGAACCGCCGGCACTGGGATCCGCCGGTGCGGGCCTTCATCGACGAATGTCTCGCGGGTGTCGAAGGGCAAGCCAACCACGATTTCAACATGCGCTGGGTCGGCTCGCTGGTCGCCGAGGCCTATCGCATCCTCACCCGCGGCGGCGTCTTCCTCTACCCTTCCGACGCGCGTCCCGGTTACGGCGACGGCCGCCTGCGCCTGGTTTACGAGGCGCACCCGATGGCCATGATCGTCGAGCAGGCCGGCGGCTCCGCCACGACGGGGCGCGAGCGCATCCTCGACCTCTCGGCGCAGAGCCTGCATCAGCGCGTGCCGCTGATCATGGGCTCGAGCAACGAGGTGCGCCGCGTCGAGGAGCTGCATTGCGATCCGCTGCTGGTCGCCAGCGTCTCCGCACCGCTGTTCGCGCGGCGCGGTTTCTTCCGGCTCTGAGCGAGGCGTCCATGTCCAGGAAGCATCCGATCATCTCCATCACCGGCTCCTCCGGCGCCGGCACCACCTCGGTGAAGAAGACGTTCGAGCAGATATTCTTCCGCGAGAAGGTCAACGCCGCCTATATCGAAGGCGACGCGTTTCATCGCTACGACCGCGCCGAGATGCGCGCACAGATGGCCAGGAGGCCGATCGCGGCAACAAGCATTTCAGCCATTTCAGCCCCGAGACCAACCTGTTCGAGGAGCTGGAGCGCGCCTTCCGTGACTACGGCGAGACCGGCACGGCGGTGACGCGGCACTACGTCCACGACGCCGAGGAATCGGCGCTGCACGGCGCGGCGCCGGGCACCTTCACCGATTGGGAGAAGCTGCCGGAGAACTCCGACCTGTTGTTCTACGAGGGCCTGCACGGCGCCGTGGTCACCGACAAGGTCAATGTCGCGCGCTATGCCGACCTCAAGATCGGGGTCGTGCCCGTCATCAATCTCGAATGGATCCAGAAGCTGCATCGCGACCGCAGCGCGCGCGGCTACTCCACCGAGGCCGTCACCGACACCATCCTGCGGCGGATGCCCGACTACATCCACTACATCTGCCCGCAATTCACCGAGACCGACATCAACTTCCAGCGCGTGCCGACGGTGGACACCTCCAATCCGTTCGTCGCGCGCTGGATCCCGACGCCGGACGAATCGATGGTGGTGATCCGCTTCAAGAACCCGCGCGGCATCGACTTCCCCTATCTGCTGTCGATGCTGCCGCAGAGCTGGATGTCGCGCGCCAATTCCATCGTCTGCCCCGGCGCGAAGCTCGACCTCGCGATGCAGCTGATCCTGACGCCGCTGATCATGCAGCTCATCGAGCGCAAGCGGAACCTGAAGTGACGTACACCAACGATAATGGGAGGATCCGATGAACATCTCGGTTCATGCCGAAGCCGACCTCAATGCGGTCTCGCACAATGATCTCGCCAACGCCGTCCGCTTCCTCGCTGTCGATGCCATCGAGACGTCGCAGTCGGGTCATCCCGGCTTGCCCATGGGCATGGCCGACGTCGCAACCGTGCTGTTCTCGCGCTTCCTGAAATTCGACTCGGCGCATCCCAACTGGCCGGACCGCGATCGGTTCGTGCTGTCGGCCGGCCATGGCTCGATGCTGCTCTATGCATTGCTGCATCTGACCGGTGGCGACGTCAGCCTCGACGACATCAAGGCCTTCCGGCAATGGGGCTCGAAGACGCCGGGCCATCCCGAGTATGGCCATACGCCGGGCGTGGAGACCACGACGGGGCCGCTCGGGCAGGGGATCGCCACCGCGGTCGGCATGGCGCTCGCCGAGCGGATGGCCAATGCGCGGCATGGCGACGGGCTCGTCGATCACTTCACCTATGTGATCGCGGGTGATGGCTGCCTGATGGAAGGCCTCAGCCAGGAGGCGATCTCGCTCGCCGGCCATCTCGGGCTCGGCCGGTTGCTCGTGCTGTTCGACGACAACGGCATCTCGATCGACGGACCGACCTCGCTCGCGACGTCGGACGACCAGCTCGCGCGCTTCGCGGCCTCCGGCTGGTCGGTGCGCAGCATCGACGGGCACGATCCCGAAGCGATCGCGCAGGCCATCGCCGAGGAGCGGGAGATTGCAAAGCCGTCGCTGATCGCCTGCCGCACCATCATCGGCTACGGCGCGCCTGACAGGCAAGGCACCGAGAAGGCGCATGGCGCGCCGCTCGGCTCGGAGCAGACGGCGGCAGCGCGGCGGGCTCTCGGTTGGGACTACCAGCCCTTCGTGGTGCCGATGCCGGTGCGCAAGGCATGGCGGATGATCGGGCAGCGCGGACAGGTCGATCGGCTCGCCTGGCTCGATCGCTATGAACGCGCGACGCCGGAGCAGCGCGATCTGTTCGTCGAGAGCAAGGCGGTTGCCTTGCCGGCCGAGTACGCGCTGGCCGCGGCGAAATTGCGCGAGCGCTTCGCATCCGAGCGTCCGAAGCTTGCGACGCGGCAGGCCTCGCAACAGGTGCTCGAGGGCATCGCCGGGACCATCCCCGGCCTGATCGGCGGCTCCGCGGACCTCACCCATTCGAACCTCACGCATGCCAAGGCGCAGGCTCCCGTCAAGCGCGGGTCGTATGCCGGTGGCTACATCCATTACGGCATTCGCGAACACGGCATGGCCGCCGCGATGAACGGCCTCGCGCTCCACGGCGGTTTCATCCCCTATGGCGGCACCTTCCTGGCGTTCTCCGACTACAGCCGGCCGGCGATCCGCCTTGCCGCGCTGATGCGGTTGCGCGCCATTCATGTGATGACGCACGATTCCATCGGCCTCGGCGAGGATGGTCCGACGCACCAGCCCGTCGAACACCTTGCCGCGCTGCGGGTGATCCCGAACCTGCTGGTGTTCCGTCCCGCCGATGCGGTGGAGACGCTGGAAGCCTGGGACTGCGCACTCAGCTCCGAGAACCGTCCGTCCGTGCTGTGCCTGTCGCGGCAGGCGCTGCCGACCTTCCGCAGCGATGCGCGAGGCAAAAACCGTGTCTCTCGCGGCGCCTATCTCGTCGTCTCGCCGGACGGCGGCCGCGACGTGACGCTGATCGCAACCGGATCGGAAGTGTCGATCGCCCTGGAAGCCGCCCGCCTGCTTGCGACCGAGCACGTCCGTGCAGCCGTGGTCTCCGCGCCCTGCTTCGCCCTGTTCGAGGAGCAGCCGGACGATTACCGCGCCACCGTGCTCGGCACCGCGCCGCGCGTCGGTGTCGAGGCAGCCGTCGCCGGCGACTGGCATCGCTGGATCGGCCCGGAGGGCGAATTCGTCGGCATGCGCGGCTTCGGCGCCTCGGCGCCGGCACCGGTCCTGTACCGGGAGTTCGGCATCACGCCGCAAAGCATTGCGGAAGCGGCCCGCCGGGCGATCGCCCGCAAGCGTCAATAAGGAGGATCAATCGTGGCTCGTATCACCCTTCGCCAATTGCTCGATCACGCGGCCAGCCACGGCTACGCGGTGCCGGCATTCAACATCAACAATATGGAGCAGGGCATCGCGATCATGCAGGCGGCGGCCGAGGTCGACGCGCCCGTGATCATCCAGGCCTCGCGCGGCGCGCGCAGCTACGCCGGCGATCTCATGCTTTCGCACATGATCGACGCGCTGGAGCGGACCTATCCGGACATCCCGCTCTGCATGCACCAGGACCACGGCAATGACGAAGCAACCTGCGCGTCCGCGATCGCCCATGGCTTCACCTCCGTCATGATGGACGGCTCGCTCAAGGCCGATGCCAAGACGGCGGCCGATTACGACTACAATGTCGCGATCACCCGGCGGGTCGTCGATCTCGCCCACTGGGTCGGCGCTTCCGTCGAAGGCGAGCTCGGTGTGCTCGGCTCGCTGGAGCACGGCGGCGGCGAGCAGGAAGACGGCCACGGCGTCGAGGGCAAGGTCAGCCACGACCAGCTGTTGACCGATCCTGACCAGGCGGTCGACTTCGTCCGGGCCACCAAGGTCGATGCGCTCGCCATCGCGATGGGCACCTCGCACGGCGCCTACAAGTTCAGCCGCAAGCCGGACGGCGATATCCTGGCGATGCGCGTGGTCGAGGAGATCCACCGCCGGCTGCCGAACACGCATCTGGTGATGCACGGCTCCTCCTCGGTGCCGCAGCCGCTGCAGGACATGTTCAACCAGTTCGGCGGCGAGATGCCGCAGACCTGGGGCGTGCCGGTCGAGGAGATCGTCCGCGGCATCAAGAGCGGCGTACGCAAGGTCAATATCGACACCGACTGCCGGCTGGCGATGACCGCGATATTCCGCAAGGTTGCGGCCCAGAACCGCAATGAGTTCGATCCACGCAAATTCCTCAAGCCCGCGATGGACGCGATGCGCGAGCTCTGCCGCGAGCGGTTCGAGCAGTTCGGCACCGCAGGCCATGCCGGCAGGATCAAGGTCGTTCCCTTGAGCGAGATGGCGCGGCGCTACCGCGCCGGCGAGCTCGATCCGCGCGTCGACGCCCGCGAGCCGGTTGCGGCCTGATCAATCAGAAGAGCAGAGAAAAGAGGAGAGAGACATGAACGCACATGCAGGCACGGTCCGCGGCAAAGAGCGCTATCGCTCAGGCGTGATGGAATACAAGCGCATGGGCTATTGGGAGCCCGACTACACGCCGAAGGATACCGACGTCATCGCGCTGTTCCGCGTGACGCCGCAGGAAGGTGTCGATCCGATCGAGGCCTCTGCCGCGGTGGCCGGTGAATCCTCGACCGCGACCTGGACCGTGGTGTGGACTGATCGTCTCACGGCCGCCGAGAAGTATCGCGCGAAATGCTACCGCGTCGATCCGGTGCCGGGCACGCCGGGCTCGTACTTCGCCTATATCGCCTATGATCTCGACCTGTTCGAGCCGGGCTCGATCGCGAACCTCTCGGCCTCGATCATCGGCAACGTGTTCGGCTTCAAGCCGCTCAAGGCATTGCGGCTGGAGGACATGCGTTTTCCCGTTGCCTATGTGAAGACGTTCCAGGGACCGGCGACCGGCATCGTGGTCGAGCGCGAGCGGCTCGACAAGTTCGGCCGGCCGCTGCTGGGTGCGACGGTGAAGCCGAAGCTCGGACTTTCAGGCCGCAATTATGGCCGCGTGGTCTATGAGGCGCTGAAGGGGGGGCTCGACTTCACCAAGGACGACGAGAACATCAACTCGCAGCCATTCATGCATTGGCGCGATCGTTTCCTCTACTGCATGGAAGCCGTGAACCGCGCGCAGGCCGCCTCCGGCGAAGTGAAGGGCACGTACCTGAACATCACCGCGGGCACGATGGAGGACATGTACGAGCGCGCCGAGTTCGCCAAGGAGCTGGGGTCGTGCATCGTCATGATCGACCTCGTGATCGGTTACACCGCGATCCAGTCGATGGCCAAATGGGCGCGACGCAACGACATGATCCTGCATCTGCACCGCGCCGGGCATTCGACCTATACGCGGCAGAAGAGCCACGGCGTGTCGTTCCGCGTCATCGCCAAGTGGATGCGGCTTGCCGGCGTCGACCACATCCATGCCGGCACGGTGGTCGGCAAGCTCGAGGGCGATCCCAACACCACGCGCGGCTATTACGACGTCTGCCGCGAGGACTTCAATCCAGCCAAGCTGGAGCACGGGCTGTTCTTCGACCAACCCTGGGCGAGCCTCAACAAGCTGATGCCGGTCGCCTCCGGCGGCATCCATGCCGGCCAGATGCACCAGCTGCTCGACCTCCTGGGCGAAGACGTCGTGCTGCAGTTCGGCGGCGGCACCATCGGCCACCCCATGGGCATTGCGGCCGGCGCGATTGCCAACCGCGTGGCGCTGGAGGCGATGATCCTCGCGCGCAACGAGGGCCGCGATTACGTCCACGAGGGCCCGGAGATCCTGGCCAGGGCGGCCGAGACCTGCACGCCGCTGAAGGCGGCGCTCGAGGTCTGGAAGGACGTGACCTTCAACTATCAATCCACCGACACGCCGGACTTCGTGCCGACCGCGCTCGAAACCGTCTAAGGAGATTTGACATGAAGCTGACTCAAGGCTGCTTCTCGTTCCTGCCCGATCTCACCGACGATCAGATCACCAAGCAGGTGCAATATTGCCTGACCAAGGGTTGGGCGGTGAACATCGAGTTCACTGATGATCCGCATCCCCGCAACACCTATTGGGAGATGTGGGGGCTGCCGATGTTCGACCTTCAGGACGCCGCTGGCGTGATGATGGAGCTCGCCGAATGCCGCAGGGTGTACGGCGACCGCTACATCCGCATCAGCGGCTTCGATTCCAGCCATGGCTGGGAATCGGTGCGGATCTCCTTCCTCGTCAACCGGCCACCGAAGGAAGCCGAATTCGAACTGGTGCGGCAGGAAGTCGGCGGCCGCGCGATCCGTTACACGACGGTACGCAAGCCGCCCGCCCACGCCGCTCAATAACCGTTCTCCTCCGCGCGGAGCTCTCCCTGCTCCGTATCCTTGGCGGACCACTGCTTCGCCGCTCCCCCGCGGCGAAGCTCCTTTCTTCGAGGGCAGCCATGCTGGATGTTCCCCACGCAGCCACGACCGAGCCCGGCGAGACCCATTTCGATCTCCGCAAGGAGGCCGAAGCGGCCGGCATCACCGAGACGCTGCAACAGCTCGATCGGGAGCTGATCGGATTGAAGCCCGTCAAAAGTCGCGTGCGCCAGATCGCGTCGCTGCTGCTGATCGAGCGCATCCGCCAGCGTGCGGGGCTGGCGTCGGCACCACCGACGCTGCACATGTCGTTCACCGGCAATCCCGGCACCGGCAAGACCACGGTGGCGCTGCGCATGGCCAAGATCCTGCACGGTCTCGGCTTCGTGCGGCGCGGGCAGGTGATCTCCGTGACGCGCGACGATCTCGTCGGCCAGTATATCGGCCACACCGCGCCGAAGACCAAGGAGATCCTGAAGAAGGCGATGGGCGGCGTGCTGTTCATCGACGAAGCCTATTACCTGCATCGGCCCGACAACGAGCGCGACTACGGTCAGGAGGCCATCGAGATCCTGCTCCAGGTGATGGAGAACCAGCGCGAGGACCTCGTCGTGATCCTCGCCGGCTACGGCGAGCGCATGACGAGTTTCTTCGCCTCCAATCCCGGCTTCCGCTCGCGCATCGCCCACCACATCGAATTCCCCGACTATGCCGAGGCCGAGCTGCTCGTCATCGCCGAGCTGATGCTGAAGGAGCGGGGTTATCGCTTCTCGGCGGCAGCGCGCGAGGCGTTCGAGAAATACATCGCGCTGCGCCGGACCCAGCCGTTCTTCTCCAATGCACGCTCGATCCGCAACGCCGTCGACCGCATCCGGCTGCGCCAGGCCGATCGCCTGGTGTCCGATCTCGACCGTATGCTCGATGTCGCCGACCTCGAAACCATCGATCCCATGGACGTCCTGGCCAGCCGCGTCTTCAGCGGCAGCACTGAAGCGGGGAGTGCCAAGCCATGACCGGAGGGATCGTCATCGCGCCTTCGATCCTGGCTGCGGATTTCGCCCGCCTCGGCGAGGAGGTCGCGGCAATCGACACGGCCGGCGCCGATTGGATCCATTGCGACGTCATGGATGGACACTTCGTGCCGAACATCAGCTTTGGCGCCGATGTCATCAAGGCGATCCGACCGGTGACGAAGAAGATCTTCGACGTGCATCTGATGATCGCGCCTGTTGATCCCTATCTCGAAGCGTTCGCGAAGGCGGGGGCCGATGTCATTACCGTTCATGCCGAAGCGGGGCCACATCTCGATCGCTCGCTGCAGGCGATCCGCGCGCTCGGCAAGAAGGCCGGCGTCAGCCTGTGTCCCGCCACGCCCCAGAGCGCGATTGCCTACGTGCTCGATCGGGTCGATCTCGTGCTGGTGATGACGGTCAATCCGGGATTTGGCGGCCAGTCGTTCCTGCAATCCCAGCTCGAGAAGATCGTGCGGATCAAGGCCATGATCGGCGATCGGCCGATCCGTCTCGAGGTCGACGGCGGTATCACGCGCGACAATGCCGCTGCCGTAGCGGCGGCGGGCGCCGATACGCTGGTGGCGGGTTCCGCGGTGTTTCGCGGCCAGAGCGTTGCCGACTACGCCGCAAATATCCAGGCCATTCGCATCGCCGCCGAGACCGGAAGGGTTCCGAAGCTGCGGGATCACGCCGTGCAGCCGACGCGTCTCGGCGAAAGCGCGCGCACCCGGTAGATTGCGGGCGGCTCACCAGGCGATTGCGCCGAGGTGTCGACGGCTCGGTCTCGGAACTTCCCGGAGTCTTACGGAGAATTTGGCGCGAGTCTGCAATACCTTCACGCCAGGGTAACCAACGGTGTGGAAGTACGCATGCAATTAACGGCGACACAATGCGCCGGCTCACAATCTGTGGTTCAAGGACTGCAGGGGGCGTGGGATGCAGATTCAATATCGTCACTGGAATGCTGCCCATGGCTGGCGCGGAGCGGAGGCCCTGCGCGAGCCTCCCCAGCTCGTGCTCTATTTCGGCAGCCGTGAGCAATTGCTGGACGGCGCTCGTTATCGCGAACTGCGCGATCTCTATCCCGATAGCCATATCGCCGGTTGCAGCACCGGCGGACAAATCCATGGCGACGACATCTGCGATGATGAAGTGGTCGCGGTCGCCTTGCGCTTCGCGCACACGCAGGTCCGGCTGGTGCAGGAGATCGTCGAAGCTCGCGATGCGTCGCGGACCTGCGGCGCGCGCCTTGCCCGCCAGGTCCTGGCGGCGGATTTGGCGGGCCTGTTCGTCCTGTCGGACGGATTGGCGGTGAACGGGGGCGAACTGCTTGCCGGACTCACTGAAGTCCTCGGGCCGGATTTGCCTGTCACCGGCGGGCTTGCCGGCGACGGAACCCGATTTGAACAGACGATCGTTGGAGCCGACGCGGAGCCGTCGCCGAACCGCGTCGCCGCCATCGCATTCTACGGCGCCTCGTTCCGTTTCGCACATGGCTGCGCCGGCGGCTGGGACGTGTTCGGGCCCCGCCGCAAGGTCACGAAGGCGCTGGGATCGGTGGTCGTGGAGCTTGACGGCGAGCCGCCGCTGGACCTCTACACCCGCTATCTCGGCGAGGAGGAAGCCAAGGCGATGCCGGGTTCGGGTCTGGCATTCCCCTTGCGCATTCACGACGAGGCTGAGCCGAACCGGCAGATCGTGCGCTCGGTGTTCGCAGTGGACCGCGATGCCCGCACCCTGACGTTCGCCGCCGACATTCCGGAAGGATGCACCGCGCAATTGATGCGCGCCAATTTCGACAGTCTGGCCGCCGGCGCGGGCGAGGCGGGCAGGCAGGCGCGCAGCGCATTGTCGGACGGGGTCGACGGCGACAAGCTTGCAATCCTGGTGAGCTGCACCGGCCGCCGCAGGGTGATGGGGCAGCGCACGCAGGACGAGCTGGACGCCGTCGCCGCCGAACTCGGCGAGGACGTCGTCCGGATCGGATTCTACTCCTACGGCGAGTTCGCCCCACCGGCCGCGTCCGGCCGCTGCGAACTGCACAACCAGACCATGACGGTCACCGTCATCGCGGAGGCGGCAGCTTGACCACGCATCGGTTGCTCGCAAGACAGATCCGCCAGGCGACGGACGAATCCGGACAGGTCGATCTAACCAGGCTCGGTGAACTCGTCAGCGCGGCCTATGAGGAAAGCGATCGCGATCGCCGCCGCACCGACCGTGCCATCAAGCTGATGATCGAGGAGCTCGAGCAGACCCATAAGCGCGCCGAACAGGATCTGCGGCGGGCGCGCGAATTCCTCGACAGCATCATCGAGAATATCCCGATCGCGGTATTCGCCAAGGATGCGAAGGACTCCGCTACGTTCTGCTCAACCGCGCCGGCGAAGAATATTACGGAATGCCGCGCGACGAGATGCTGGGCAAGACTCCGGCCGAGATATTTCCGGAGAATGTCGCCCGCGTCGTCAACGAGCAGGATCGCCGCGTCGTCGATAGCGGCACGCCGATGTACCTGGAGGGGCATCTGCTCGATGTCGGCGTCAAGGGCCGCGATCGTCTGGTCAATTCGCGCAAGCTGCTGATCAGGGACGGTGCCGGCGCGCCGCAATATCTGGTCGGCGTGATCGAGGACGTTACCGAGAGGATCACCAACGAGGCGCGGATCAGCCATCTTGCGCACCATGACGCGTTGACCGACCTGCCGAACCGCAGCGCCTTCAACGCCGCGCTCGGCGAGCGACTGGAGCTGGCCCAGGAGGCCGCGACCAGCTTTGCCGTGCTCAGCCTCGATCTCGACCGCTTCAAGGAGGTCAACGACGTGTTCGGCCATCCCGTCGGCGACATGCTGATGCGGGCGGCGGCGGACCGGCTCGCCGCGGAAGCCGACGGTGCCTTCGTCGCCCGTATCGGCGGCGACGAGTTCATGATCCTGATGCCCGACCACGTCAGCCGCGAGGACGTTCAGTCGCTCGCCGAACGCCTGGTCGAGACCATCGGCAAGGAGCTCGAGGTCGACGATTATCTCCTTCGTGTCGGTGTCAGCGTCGGCATTGCGTTTTATCCGGACGATGGCGTCAATGCCGCCACGTTGCTCGCCAACGCCGATTCAGCCCTCCATCGTGCCAAGCGCGAGGGCAGGGGGCGGGTCCGCGTCTTCGAATCCGAGATGGACCAGGAGCTGCGGGACCGCCGGCTGTTGCAGCACGATCTGCGACAGGCGCTGGAGCAGAACCAGTTCCTGGTCTACTTCCAGCCGCAGGCGCGGATCGATGGCGAGGTCATCGGCTTCGAGGCTCTGCTGCGCTGGAATCATCCGACGCGCGGCTTCGTGGCGCCGGACCGGTTCATTCCGCTTGCCGAGGAAAACGGGCTGATCGTCGAGATCGGCGAATGGGTCTTGCGCGAAGCCTGCCGCGAGGCGGCATCCTGGCCGCGGCCGCTGCAGGTCGCGGTCAATCTGTCGCCGGTCCAGTTTCAGGCCGGCGATCTCGAACGCTCGATTCACCAGATCCTGCTGGAGACGGGGCTGACGCCGACACGGCTCGAAGTCGAGATCACCGAGGGTGTCCTGATCGGCGATTTCACCGGTGCGCTCCACCTGCTGCGGCGGCTGAAGGCGCTCGGTATCCGCATCGCGATGGACGATTTCGGCACCGGCTATTCCTCGTTGTCCTATCTCCAGTCGTTCCCGTTCGACAAGATCAAGATCGATCGCGATTTCATCTCCAATCTGGAGGCCTCGCCGCAATCGGCCGAGATCGTGCGCGCGGTCCTGAGCCTCGCGCACGCCTTGAACATCCCGGTCATTGCAGAGGGGGTGGAGACGGAAGCGCAGCGTGCCTTCCTGGCGCGCGAGGCCTGCGAGGAGATGCAGGGCTATCTGGTCGGCCGGCCCGACCTGCTCGAACGCTATCTCGACCTGGTTGGAATGACGGTGGAGCGCCGGCACTATGCCTAAAGCGCGACGTCATCGCGCTTGAGATCGCTGTTTAAGGATGATCTCCTCGGAAAATCGCCTCGCACCTTTCCGGATCATGCTAGCCGTTCGGTCCCGCGGTGCGGTTCCGGGCGTCAGCCGGCACAGTTTGGAACTTTGGCCCGGATATATATTTCCTCCCAGCGAGCCGAGGCCAAGCGCGCGGTGCACACAGCAAATCTTTTGCACAACCGCCATCGGCCTGACGCAAACTGGAGTAATAAGCTCTGCGAATGCGAGGGAGGGTCTCATGGAGAACGTACGTCGCTACCGGGCGCTGGCGTCCCTCTGTCGTCAGCAGGCAGCCTACCGGCCGCTCCAGAACTGGGAACTGCTCGGCCAGGCCGAACATTTCGAACATCTCGCCGAGGTCGCGCTCAAGGCGCATTTCGACGCGTGCAACGTGAAGTACGACGAGGCCGCCGAGCCGCCCGCGACCTGGGAGACCCCGGTCGCGGCATGACGGTGCCCCTTGGTCTCAATGCGACATCAGCGTCGGCACCGTCATGGCTTCCAGCATGGCGCGGGTGACGCCGCCGAGAACGCGCTCCTGCAAGCGCGAATGGCCGTAGCCGCCCATCACCAGGAGATCGAGGGCCTCATCGGCTGCCAGCGACAGGATGGTCGGCTGGATGTCGGAGCGCGTCGCCGCGAGGCCGACCGTGCGGGTCGACAGTCCACGTCGGCCGAGATGTCTTGCCAGGCTGCTCGCTGAAGCTTCGTCGGAGACCGCCTTGGCTTCGTTGATGGTGATGATCACGATCTCATCGGCGCGCGCCAGCAGCGGTGCGGCGTCGTGCACGGCGCGGGCCGCGACGCGGCTGCCGTCCCAGCAGATGCCGATCCGGTTCGCCCTGAACTCCCCATGGAAGGTGTAGGGCAGGAACAGCACCGGGCCACCCGCCTGAAACAGGATCTCGCCCGGCACGTCGTTGTCGAACGAGCTTTGCGCCGGATCAGGCTGAAGCACGACGCTGAGGTCGTGCAGCCGCGCCATCTCGCCGATCGCGCCGGCTGCGTCCGCCGGGATCGCGCCGAACGGGCGGCAGGCGTAGGCGATGCCGGCGTTCGCCGCTTCGATCTCGAACACCGAGAGCGCGGCCTCGGCCCGCTCCACGGCGCGCTCGCGTTCGAGCTCGAACACGGCGGCGACCGCGGCGCCGCCCTCCATCACGTAAGCCGCACTGGTCGCGACATAGCCGACGGCGACCGCGTCGAGATGGGCGTTGAACTGTGCCGCGAGTGAAATCGAGCCATCGATTGCCGGACGCATGGGACGTTCGGTTGGGATGTGGACGAGAATGTCTTTGTACATGGGGCGCCTCCGATGAAAATCCGGGGGCAGTTTTTCACTGCCGGAAGGACCCGCGTTGAGCTGCATCAAATGCGAGGGACGACCTTGCCGCGGCCATCGCTCGTTCTTTGCCAAGATTTAATCGGATGGACGGGACGCCGTAAGGTGACGATGTCCATGTTGGGCGCAAGGCGACACCTATCCAACATGGACATTCCGACATGAACGATCGCGCCAATTCCGACACCCCGACATCCCGCAAGATCTTGAGACCGCGCCGGCTCGCGCTGCTCGGCACCGTGGCCGCGCTCGGCGTGGCCGTGCTGGCGGCTTCTCCCGGCGCTTCCAAGTTCGGCCCGATCTCCGTCATCGCGCCGGCCCAGGCCGCCGAGACCGCGGCGACGCCGCCGGGCTTCGGTGACCTCGTCAGCAAGGTCAAGCCGGCCGTCATCTCGGTGCGGGTCAGGATCGACCAGGACAACGACAAGAGCGCCATGCTGCAACAGAACCGGATGGATTCCGACGGGGAGACGCCGTTCGATCAGTTCTCGCGGCAGTTCGGCTTCAGCTTCCCGGGCGAGCCGAACGGCATGCCGCGCCAGCGCCATCAGATGATCACCGGCGAAGGCTCCGGCTTCTTCATCTCCGCCGACGGCTATGCCGTGACCAACAATCACGTCGTCGACCACGCCACCTCGGTGCAGGTGACGATGGATGACGGCACCAGCTATACCGCGAAGGTCGTCGGCACCGACCCGAAGACGGATCTCGCGCTGATCAAGGTCGACGGCAACAGGGACTTTCCGTTCGTCTCATTCTCCGACCAGAAGCCGCGCATCGGCGACTGGGTGGTCGCGGTCGGCAATCCCTTCGGTCTCGGCGGCACCGTGACCGCCGGCATCGTCTCGGCCAGCGGCCGCGACATCGGCAACGGTCCCTATGACGACTTCATCCAGATCGACGCGCCCATCAACAAGGGCAATTCCGGGGGCCCGGCCTTCGACATGAACGGCAACGTGATCGGCGTGAATACCGCGATCTTCTCGCCCTCCGGCGGCTCGGTCGGAATCGGCTTCGACATTCCGGCCTCGACCGCAAAGCTCGTCGTCGCGCAGCTGAAGGACAAGGGCGCGGTGACCCGCGGCTGGCTCGGCGTGCAGGTGCAGCCGGTGACGGCCGATATCGCCGACAGCCTCGGCCTGAAGCAGGCGCGCGGCGCCATCGTCGACAGTCCGCAGGACGGCAGCCCGGCGGCGAAGGCCGGCATCGCGGCGGGCGACGTCATCACCGCCGTGAACGGCACCGCGATCAAGGACTCCCGCGATCTCGCCCGCACCATCGCCACCCTGGCCCCGGGCAGCTCGGTGAAGCTCGACGTCTTCCACAACGGCACGACCAAGACGTTGACGCTCGCCCTCGGCGAGTTGCCGAACGAGCGGCAGGCCAAGGCAAAAGGCGGGGCCGACCAGGGCAGAGAGCAGCCGAGCGCCGGGACGCCGCGCCTCGGGCTCGGCCTGGCTCCGGCCGGCGAGGTTCAGGGTGCCGGCCAGAAGGGCGTTGTCGTCACCGAGGTCGATCCGGAAGGGCCGGCGGCGCAGCGCGGCATCCAGACCGGCGACGTCATCCTCAATGTCGGCGGCAAGGCCGTGGCCAATGTCGGCGATGTCCGCTCGGAGCTGGCCGAGGCCAAATCGTCCGGCAAGCGCAGCGTGCTGTTGCAGGTCAGAAGCGCTGAGGCGACGAGGTTCGTCGCGGTGCCGCTCGCCTGAGGCGCACAGCTATCGGCAGACATCGAGAAGGCGGCCCTCGGGTCGCCTTCTCATTCGCCGTCAGGATTTGCGGACGCCAATCGATAACATTCTCGTTAACGGCAGGGATGGTGACCCGGTTCATATGAAAAAGCCGTGTTCGCCCATCACACTTCGAACTTGGTCAAGGTCCGCCGCGGCAATGACGCCGCGAACGGGTTGCAAGCGTGGAACTTCGAACCGGTCGCCGCTTTGTGGAACTGGCCGGTGGTTCGGATTTGATCGGTGCCGACATGGATCGATTGAAGCTCTCGCTGAGAGGTGCGCTGCTTGCGGCGCCGTTCGTGCTCTGGGACGGAACCGCGCTCGGTCGCGACGACGGCCGCTACGCGAACTCGCCGCTCAAGCCGTGGTTCGACAGCCTGCGCAGCCACCTCGGTCCATGCTGCTCGGACGCCGACGGTTTTGCCGTCGCTGATCCCGACTGGGAATCGCACAACGGACATTATCGCGTGCGTCTCGACGGCGAGTGGATCGACGTGCCGGACGAAGCCATTATCACCGAGCCGAACCGCGCCGGCCGCACCATGGTGTGGCCGGTGAAGACCGCGTTCGGGGTCTCGATCCGCTGCTTCATGCCGGGCAGCATGATCTGAGACGGCGCGTCAACGCTTGCTGGATTTGCGCTTCGACGATTTCTTCGACGATTTCTTGGACGATTTCTTGGCTGTCTTCCTGGTCGTCCGCTTCTTGGACGACGTCTTCTCGGCAGCCTTCTTCGGGACCTTCTTGCCCTTCTTGCGCGCCTTCGACAGCCCGATCGCGATCGCCTGCTTGCGGCTCTTCACGCGTCCGCCGCGGCCTTTGCGGCCGCTCTTGGCGGTGCCCTTCTTGTAGCGCCGCATCTCGCTTTCGACCTCGCTGCCGGAGCTGCGCGAGTAGCGGCGTTTCTTTGCCTTGCGTGCCATGCATGATTCTCCGTTGGCTCAGGAAAACCATCCGGACCCACCATGGTTCCGAAACAGCAGGCCAAGGCCGGCTGCACGCCTAGCCAGGCTAGAAGGAGTTCGCCAGCTCGATCTCCGCTTCCAGCACCTGGATGCGCCGCGCGGCCTCGGTGAAGGACAGATCGCGCGCATATTGCGCGGGCTGATAGGCCTCTTCGCTCAGCCGTTTCAGCCTCAGCCCCTGCGCCCGGGTCATCTGCTCGGCGAGAAAGATCCTGGCGTCGTATTTAGCTTGAACCTGCATCCGGCGTCTCCGTCTTCAAATCGTGGCTTGACTATATGTTCTTATTTTGTTCTAACAAGCCATGGACAACAGAATTAATGAAATTCGACGTAAAATCAGCGCCTTGAGGCTGGAGATGGCCGACGTCGAGGCGTCCGTGCGGGATCGCATCAACGGGGATCGCGATTGCGCCGAGCAGGCGCTGGCGCAGCTGGATCTGCGCCGAAAGATCAACTTGCTGATCGGCGAGTGGAAGGCGGCCGGCGGCGGCGATGTCCTGCCCGACGTCCACGACCGGGTGCGTCTGCGTCTCGTGAACACAGCCGGCAAGCCCGAGCGCGCGGCCCTCCGGCGCTGACATCGTTGAGGCGCTGCGTCTCACGCGCGTTTTAGGATTGCTTGTCCTCGACGAGGATGAACACGACGCCAGTGAGTGTCGCGCCGATCGCGAAGGTCGTCACCAATGTGAGTGCGAAGACGATCACGGTCTGGCTTCCGCCATTGGCGAGCAGGCTGGCGACCGCGGGATTGCACAGGATCAGCGCGAGACTGAAGACGAGGCCGAGGGCGGCGCCCATCAATGCATGCGTCATCAGCTTGATGAGGCCGGCGGCAGAAATCAGGTCTGGCGACTTTTTTGTGCGCATGGGAACTGCATCCCGATTTGGCATGCCAACGCGAGCGGCAATTCGCTTGTTCCAGAGGAATGAAGGAAATGTCATCGACCGCTTCATCCGACGTTCATGCTGGGCTTGCGAGGATGAGGCCCAGCAAAACGGGAACATCGATATGGGTAAGGTGGTCTTTCTCTATCGCTCGCTGGCCTATCGCAACGCGGCCGCGGACATTCTTCGCAAGGCGCGCAAGCTGCCGCGCGGGGCGGAGCGAAGCGCGGCGCGCCGCTATGCCAGGGCATTGCGCGATCTCGCCCACACGGAAGCCTGGCTCGAGGGCCGGGTTGCGCGCGACCCGCGGCTGGCACGACGGATGACCAGCGCCGCGTCCGGCTGATGCTCTTTCCGCTCCGTCTGAAACGGAGCGGACGTACTCGCTTCTCGCCTTGGCGTATCCTCTCGAGGCGAACCGGTCACCAATTTCGCTAACCGGATGCGCGCTGCAATTCGGCAGAGCCGGCGTCCTCTAACTTCCCGGATGCGGCCGCCGCCGTCTTGCGGGTCAACGGCACCTCCAGGCGGCACAACAGGCCCTCGGCGCGCCAATCGAACCGCGCTTGTCCGCCGAGCTGGGACTCGACGCTCGCCAACAGGCTCCGCGTGCCGAAGCCGCGCGATTTCGGAGTCGTGACGAGCGGACCGCCCGATTCCTCCCAGCTCAGCGTCAACAATTGATCCTCGACCTGCCAGCCGATCGTGAGCCGTCCCGACCTGGTCGAGAGGGCGCCGTACTTGGCGGAGTTGGTGAAGAGCTCGTGCAGGGCGAGCGCCAGCGTCTGGGCCGTGGTCGGCAGCAACTGGACCTCCGGACCTGCCAATATGATCTGGCCGCCGAGCGAGTAGGGCGCCAGCTCCTCGTCGATCAGCCTGGAGAGCTCGGCGCCCTGCCAGCTCGACAGTGACAGGATGGTGTGCACGCGTGCCAGCGCATTGATGCGTCCCTCGACGGCGTTGACATAGGCCTTGACCTCGTCGGCCCGGGTAAGACGCACGATCGACTGCGCCAGGGCCAGCGCGTTCTTGGCGCGATGATCGACCTCCCGCGCCAGCAGGTTCTGCCGTTCCTCGGCACGCTTGCGTTCGGTGATGTCAACGGTGACGCCGCTGACGCGGACGACGCGACCGCTATCGTCCACCGTCGCCGCCGCCGTGCCGACGCACCAGCGCACCTCTCCGTCCGGACGCATGATGCGGAACTCGGTCTCGTAGGCCCGCGTGCCCCTGTTGAACTCGGCGATCGCCTTGCGCAGCTGATCGACGTCGTCCGGATGCAGCAGCGCTTGAACGTTGGCCGGGTTGACCTCGAAGCTCTCGGGACTGACGCCGAAGATGCGATACTGCCCTTCGTCCCACATCCAGTCGCCGCTGATCCAGTCCCAATCCCAGGATCCCATCTTGCCGGCCGCGATCGCCATGCTGCGCCGTTGTTCGCTCTCGCGCAGCTTCGCCGTGGAGTTCTCCAGTTCCGCCGTGCGGGCGCGGACGCGATCTTCGAGCTCCCGGTTCAGCCGCTCGAGCTCGCGGGTCTTGCGGTAGAGCTCGGCAAACACCTTGATCTTGGCGCGCAGCACTTCCGGCACGACCGGAACCGGCACATAGTCGACCGCGCCCATCTCGTAGCCGCGCAGCCGGTCGATGTCGCTGACCTGGATGGCCGAGATGAAGATCATCGCGGTCTTCTGAAAGCGTGGATGCTCGCGGATCATCGCGGCGAGCTCGAAGCCGTCGAGCTCGGGCATGCAGACGTCGACAAGGATCACCGCGATCTCGGTCTTGAGCAGGACCTCCAGCGCCTCGCGGCCCGAGGAGGCAATCACGAGGTTCTCGCCGAGATCCTTCAAGATCACCTCATAGGCGAGCAGCTTGGCGGGCTGGTCGTCGACGAGGAGGATGTTGACCTTTTCGTGGTCCATACGTGGATCCAACTCAGCGGTGCAGCCACATGCGGATCGCAAGCAGCAATTGATCGGTGTTGACGGGTTTGGCGAGATAGTCGGACGCGCCGGCCTCCAGGCACTTCTCGCGGTCACCCTTCATCGCCTTGGCGGTCAGCGCGATGATCGGAAGGCGGGCGAAAGCCGGATTTTCGCGAATGACGCCGATGGTCTGATAGCCATCCATCTGCGGCATCATGATGTCCATCAGCACGATGGCGATTTCCGGATTGGATTCGACCAGCGTCACCGCCTCGCTGCCGGTCGTGGCCGTCAGCACCTTCATGCCGCGCCGTTCCAGCACGCTCGACAGCGCGAAGATGTTGCGGGCGTCGTCGTCGACGAGCAGGGCGGTCTTGCCGATCAGGTCCTCATCGGAACTGTTCAGCTTTTCCAGCATGCGCTGCTTCTCGATCGGAAGTTCGGTGATGACGCGGTGCAGGAACAGTGCGGTCTCGTCGAGCAGCCGTTCCGGCGATTCCACGCCCTTGACCACGATGCTGCGCGCCATGGTGTGGAGTTCCGCGTCCTCCTCGGCCGAAAGCTCGCGGCCGGTGAAGACGACGACCGGAACGTTCGACAGTGTCTCGTCGTTGCGGATCTCGTCGAGCACCTCGAAGCCGCTCATGTCGGGCAGGCGGAGGTCGAGCACCACGCAGTCGCAAGGCGTCTCGCGCAGCGTCGAGAGCGCACCGGCGCCGGTGTCCGTCGTGACGATCTCGATGTCGTCGTGATGCAGCAGCTCGCGGATCGAGAGCTGCTCGGCCTCGTTGTCCTCGACGATCAAGAGACGCTTGCGCCTGGGACGGGCATATTCCTTGATCTGAGCCAGCGCCGCGGAAACGCCTTCGGTCGTCGTCGGCTTGTTGACGAAGGAGAACGCGCCGCGTGCCAGCGCGTGCTGGCGGTCCTCGTCCAGCGTAATGATCTGCACGGGGATGTGGCGGGTCAGCGGATTGTGCTTGAGCTGGCTCAGCACGGTCCAGCCGAGCATGTCGGGCAGGAATACGTCGAGCGAGACGGCTCGCGGCTGGTATTGCTTGGCGAGCTCGAGCGCCTCCGCGCCGCGGGCGGCGACGAGCACCTTGAAGCCCTTGTCGCGGGCCAGGTCGACCAGTACGCGGGCGTAGTGCGGATCGTCCTCGACGATCAGGAGGATGGTGTCGCCGGGCTCGATGTTGAGCCGGTCGTCGGGAAGCTGCTCGATGACGCGCGGCTGGTCGGGCGCGGCCGTCTGTAGCGCCGGCGGCTGGCTGTGTTGCTGTGGCGCAGGCGCCGCGCGCGGCGCCAGCGTCGGGCCGGAATATTTGAGCGGCAGATAAAGCGTAAACGAGGAGCCCTTGCCCGGCGAGCTGCGCAGATGGATCTCGCCGCCGAGCAGGCTCGCGAGTTCGCGGCTGATCGCAAGTCCGAGGCCGGTGCCGCCGTATTTGCGGCTGGTGCCGGCGTCGGCCTGCTGGAACGCCTCGAAGATCAGCTTCTGCTTCTCCAGGGGAATGCCGATGCCGGTATCGGACACTTCGAACGCGATCACGGCCGGTGCCGAGTTCAGCACCGGGTGATCCGTTCCCCAGCCGCCGATGGCACCGGTGACCTTCAGGCGCACCTCGCCCTCGGCGGTAAACTTGAAGGCGTTGGAGAGCAGGTTCTTCAGCACCTGCTGCAGCCGCTTGGAGTCCGTGACGATGCTGCGAGGAAGGTTCGGGTCGACGTCGATCTTGAACGACAGATTGCGGTTGTCCGCCTCGTGCCGGAACGGCCGCCCGACGGTCTCGAGCAGGTTCGCGGTCAGGATTTCCTCGGCGTCGACCGTCACCGTGCCGGATTCGATCTTGGACAGATCCAGAATGTCGCTGATGAGATTGAGCAGGTCGGTGCCGGCGCCGTGGATGGTGCGGGCGAATTCGACCTGCTTGGCCGAGAGGTTGCCGTCCGGATTGTCGGTGAGCTGCTGTCCCAGGATCAGGATCGAGTTCAGCGGCGTACGCAGCTCGTGGCTCATATTGGCGAGGAACTCGGACTTGTACTTCGAGGTCAGCGCGAGCTCGGTCGCCTTTTCCTCCAGGGCGCGGCGGGCCTGCTCGATCTCCTGGTTCTTGCGTTCGACCTCGACGTTGCGCTCGGCAAGCTGCTGCGCCTTCTGCTCGAGCTGGTCGTTGGTCTGCTGCAATTCGCGCTGCTGGGTCTGGAGCTCGCCGGCGAGCTGCTGCGACTGCTTGAGCAGGCCTTCGGTCTGCATCGTCGCCTCGATCGAATTGAGCACGATGCCGATGGAGTCGGTGAGCTGCTCCAGGAACGTCATCTGCGACGTCGTGAAGGAGACGAGCGAGGCGAGCTCGATCACGGCCTTGACCTGGCCCTCGAACAGCACCGGCAGCACGACGAGGTTCTTCGGCGCGACGCGGAACAGCGCCGAGTTGATCGGCACCACGTCGGATGGAATCTCGCCGACGACGCGCGGCCGCTTGTCGAGCGCGCACTGGCCGATCAGGCCTTCGCCGAACTGCAGCACGCGCGGATACGGATAGATGCCGTCGCTGGCGTAGGAAGCCAGCAGCAGGAGCTGCGGATTGTCCTCGCTCTCGACCTGGTAGATCACGCCGGTATGCGCGTTCACCAGCGGCGACAGCTCGGTGAGCAGCAGCCGGCCGACGGTGGTGAGATCGCGCTGGCCCTGCAGCATGTTGGTGAATTTCGCCAGATTGGTCTTCAGCCAGTCCTGCTCGGTGTTCACGTCCGTCGTGAGACGGAGATTGGTGATCATCGTGTTGATGTTGTCTTTCAGCTCGGCCACCTCGCCGCGGGCGTCGACCTGGATCGACCGCGTCAGGTCGCCCTTGGTGACGGCCGTCGCGACCTCGGCGATCGCGCGCACCTGCGAGGTGAGGTTGGCGGCGAGCAGGTTGACGTTGCCGGTGAGGTCCTTCCACGTGCCGGCGGCGCCCGGCACGTTGGCCTGACCGCCGAGCCGGCCTTCGACGCCGACCTCGCGCGCCACCGATGTCACCTGGTCGGCGAAGGTCGCGAGCGTCTCGGTCATGTTGTTGATGGTGTCGGCGAGGGCCGCGACCTCGCCCTTCGATTTGACCGTGAGATTCTGCTTCAGATCGCCGTTGGCGACGGCCGTGACGACCTTGACGATGCCGCGCACCTGCTCGGTCAGGTTGGCCGCCATGAAGTTGACGGTGTCGGTGAGGTCCTTCCAGGTGCCGGCGACGCCGGGCACCTGGGCCTGGCCGCCGAGCTTGCCTTCGGTGCCGACCTCGCGCGCCACGCGCGTCACTTCGCCGGCGAAGGCGTTGAGCTGGTCCACCATGGTGTTGATGGTGTTCTTCAACTCGAGGATTTCGCCCTTGACGTCGACCGTGATCTTGCGGGAGAGGTCGCCGCGCGCGACCGCCGTGGTCACTTCGGCGATGTTGCGGACCTGTGTGGTGAGGTTCGCGGCCAGGAGGTTGACGTTGTCGGTGAGGTCCTTCCAGGTGCCGCCGACGCCGGGGACGACGGCCTGACCGCCGAGGCGGCCCTCAGTGCCGACCTCGCGCGCGACGCGCGTCACTTCGGCCGCGAAGGAGCGGAGCTGCTCGACCATCGTGTTCAAGGTGTCCTTGAGCAGCAGGATCTCGCCGCGCACGTCCACCGTGATCTTCTTCGACAGGTCGCCGCCGGCGATCGCGGTCGCGACCTCGGCGATGTTGCGGACCTGCGCGGTGAGGTTCGAGGCCATGAAGTTGACGTTGTCGGTGAGGTCCTTCCAGGTGCCGGCGACGCCGAGCACCTCGGCCTGGCCGCCGAGCTTGCCTTCGGTGCCGACCTCGCGCGCCACGCGCGTCACTTCACCGGCGAAGCCGTTGAGCTGGTCCACCATGGTGTTGATGGTGTTCTTCAGCTCGAGGATCTCGCCTTTCACGTCGACGGTGATCTTGCGCGACAAGTCGCCGCGCGCCACGGCGGTGGTCACCTCGGCGATGTTGCGGACCTGGGCGGTGAGGTTGCCCGCCATCGAGTTCACGGAGTCCGTAAGGTCTTTCCAGGTGCCCGCGACGCCGGGCACGTTGGCCTGACCGCCGAGGCGGCCTTCGGTGCCGACCTCGCGCGCGACGCGCGTCACCTCGCCCGCGAAGCGGTTGAGCTGGTCGACCATCGTGTTCAAGGTGTCCTTGAGCTGAAGGATCTCGCCGCGCACGTCCACAGTGATCTTGCGCGACAGGTCGCCGCCGGC
This sequence comes from Bradyrhizobium dasycarpum, assembly GCF_042019905.1. Lineage (NCBI taxonomy): Bacteria > Pseudomonadati > Pseudomonadota > Alphaproteobacteria > Hyphomicrobiales > Nitrobacteraceae > Bradyrhizobium > Bradyrhizobium dasycarpum. The sequence goes on along the minus strand of NZ_CP169574.1, from coordinate 3,029,533 downwards.
GATCGCGGTCGCGACCTCGGCGATGTTGCGGACCTGGGCGGTGAGGTTGCCCGCCATCGAGTTCACGCTGTCGGTGAGGTCTTTCCAGGTACCGGCGACGCCGGGCACGCCGGCCTGACCGCCGAGCTTGCCGTCGGTGCCGACCTCGCGGGCAACGCGCGTCACTTCGCCGGCGAAGGCGTTGAGCTGGTCCACCATCGTGTTCAGGGTTTCCTTCAGCTGAAGGATTTCGCCCGACACGTTCACCGTGATCTTCTTCGACAAATCGCCCTTGGCGACCGCGGTCGCGACCTCGGCGATGTTACGGACCTGGCCGGTCAGGTTCGAGGCCATCGAGTTGACGCTGTCGGTGAGATCCTTCCAGGTTCCGCCGACGCCGCGCACCACCGCCTGGCCGCCGAGCTTGCCTTCGGTGCCGACCTCGCGGGCGACGCGCGTGACTTCGCCGGCGAAGGCGTTGAGCTGGTCCACCATCGTGTTGATGGTGTCCTTCAGCTCCAGGATCTCGCCGCGCACGTCCACCGTGATCTTCTTCGACAGGTCGCCGCCGGCGACCGCGGTCGTGACCTCGGCGATGTTGCGGACCTGCGCGGTCAGGTTCGAGGCCATCGAGTTGACGCTCTCGGTGAGGTCCTTCCAGGTACCGGCGACGCCGAGCACGTTGGCCTGTCCGCCGAGCCTCCCTTCGGTGCCGACCTCGCGGGCGACGCGCGTCACTTCACCTGCGAAGGCGTTGAGCTGGTCGACCATGGTGTTGAGCGTCTCCTTCAGCTGAAGGATCTCGCCCGAGACGTTCACCGTGATCTTCTTCGAGAGGTCGCCGCTCGCGATGGCCGTGGCGACGTCGGCGATGTTGCGGACCTGCGCGGTCAGGTTCGAGGCCATGAAGTTGACGTTGTCGGTGAGGTCCTTCCAGGTGCCGGCCACGCCGGGCACCTGGGCCTGACCGCCGAGCTTGCCTTCGGTGCCGACCTCGCGCGCCACGCGCGTCACTTCCGAAGCGAACGAGTTGAGCTGGTCCACCATGGTGTTGATGGTGTCCTTCAGCTCCAGGATCTCGCCGCGCACGTCCACCGTGATCTTGCGCGACAGGTCGCCGCGCGCCACGGCGGTGGTGACGTTGGCGATGTTGCGCACCTGCGCGGTCAAATTGCCGCACATCGCGTTGACGGAGTCGGTCAGATCCTTCCAGGTGCCGGCGACGCCGGGCACGATGGCCTGGCCGCCGAGCTTGCCGTCGGTGCCGACCTCGCGCGCCACGCGCGTCACCTCGGAGGCGAACGAGCGGAGCTGGTCCACCATCGTGTTGATGGCTTCCTTGAGCTGCAGGATCTCGCCGCGCACGTCGACCGTGATCTTCTTGGAGAGGTCGCCGTTGGCGACCGCGATCGTCACCTCGGCGATGTTGCGAACCTGATTGGTCAGGTTGTTCGCCATCGAATTGACGCTCTCGGTGAGGTCCTTCCAGACGCCGGTCACCTCCGGCACCTGGGCCTGGCCGCCGAGCTTGCCTTCGGTGCCGACCTCGCGCGCCACGCGCGTCACCTCGGAGGTGAACACGCCGAGCTGCTTGATCATGGTGTTGACGATGGTCGCCGACTGCAGGAACTCGCCGCGGAGCGGGCGGCCGTCGACATCGAGCTTGACGGTCTGGAGCAGGTCGCCTTGCGCGACGGCAGCGACCGCGCGTGTCACCTCGCGCGTCGGCCACAGCAAATCGTCGATCAGCGTGTTGACGGACCCCTCCATGTCGGCCCAGGAGCCCGAGGCGAGGCCGAATTTCACGCGCTGCCGGGTCTTGCCTTCGCGGCCGACCACCTGGCCGACCAGCTCGAGCTGCTGCGCCATGCGCTGGTTGGCGGCGATGATTTCGTTAAAAGTGTCGGCGATCTTGCCGTCGATGCCGAGGTAGTCGCCGCTCATGCGCACGGAGAAATCGCCGCTGCGCATGGCCTGCAGGGCCTGCAGCAATTCGGCCCGGGAATCCGGATCAGACGAACCGTTGGTTTTTGGCTTTGGGACGCGACGACCGGAGCGTGATGCAGTTCCGGGATCGATGTCGCTCATACAATTTTCCCCCGCAGACGTCGGCCAGATCCACGGCAAGACGCGATTGGTCAAAATAGAGCGTCAGCCAAATTCGAAATCAAGCGCCAAGGTTGCGGCGCGAGGAAATGGAACCTGTCTTGCTCAGCCCGACGTTAATAACCGCAATCCGCTGAATTGGTTCCACATGGGGATTGAAAACAAACGACGCCGGCGACCTGCCGTCCCACCGGTCCCCAGCGCCTCCTTCGGAACGGAGCGCCGAGCCTCGCGGTTAGCCTGCGTATAGAGGGAGAATAACATGAAAGCAGGACTTGCCGCGCTGATCGCCATGTTGCTTGCCGGGGCGGCCTTGGCCCAGGGCGGCGCCCCCAGCGGCCGCGGGGCGGTGACCGGAGATCCGGCCGCCAGCTCGGCCAACCCCAAGGCGGATTCACCGACCACGGGGACGGCGGCCCGCTCCAATCCCAGCGGAAGCGGCACCTCATCCTCGGGCGGCAAGGACGATAATGGCGATGCGGGCCGGGACAAGATGCCGGAGAGCAACCGCACCGTGCGGCCGGAGAGCCAGCAGCATCATCCGAACAGCAAGTAAGGAAACAAGGCGCTACTTGTCCGCCATGGTCCGCTCGGCATCCTTGACTTGCGCGCGCAGCAGCGGAAGCTGCTCGCGCGCGAAGGCTGCGAGGGCAGCGTTGTCAGGCGCCTTCAGATAGCTTTCGAGCAGCGTGATGGCCGATTCATATTCGGGTATCTGCGAGGCATAGAAGCTTCGGACGTAAGATGGTCCGTCCGAAGTTTCGGGCTCGATCAGGCTGGCGGCGACGGACTCAGTCTTGCCGACGCGGGGCTCAGCGCCGATCGTCTGCTGAATCTGCTTGAGAGCCTTGTCGCGTTTGGCCGCTTCCTCGGCGCGCAGGGCGGCGAGGTTCTTGACCTCGGCGTTGCCCTTCAGATCGGTGCTCTCCAGCAGACCCTGCTGAAAGCGGCTGAAATTGTAGAGCCCACCGATGACGTCGGTGGCGCTCGGAGGGCGGTCGAGCGGCTTGCGTTCACCAGTGCTGTCGGCAAGCGCAATGGTGCTGATCAATGCCATCATGATGGCGACGAGAACTCGCATCGATATCAATCGCGGATGGCGGGTGAAGTTCCCCGAACGTTACGATGCGGTAAGGGCATTGCGGCCCGCGAGTTCCGTCCCCACGTCTTTCCCATGAAACAGTCTGACATCTTCAGAGATAACGCCGACAATTGCCTTCAGCTCGCGGAGCGCGCCGAAGGACAACCTGCGCATAAGCGCTATTCGCGCATGGCGGACGCCTGGACGGCGCTGGCCCACGAGCAGGATTGGCTGGATGGCGAGGTCCCGCCCGTTGCCGCTCGCTTCCCTCAACATCAGGACGCGTGAGCGTTCTCCGCTTGGTAAATCCGGGTGTGAGATTGCGCACGGAATGCGAGCGGCCCATCCGGGATGATCGGGAATGGTCAATCGCGTCGGTCTCGATTCCAGAAGGAGGTTTTGCGATGGCTCCACGTCTGGCTCTGCTTTCACTCGTCTTCGCCTTTGGCGTCTCGGTTGCGTTCGCGACGGTGACGACGGTGCGCCAGGTGCATCTGGAGAATGCATCGGCCGCGGTCCATGCGACGCGCAGCTAGGGCCCGCCGGAACATTCGACGCCGCAGCGCGTAAGCGCTTCGACACATCATGAGAGGCGAAGGCACACATGGCCCATTCCGACCACGGCATCGTCAAGGACGAGCGCGCTGAGGAGCAGCCCCGCGACAAACAGCGTGCACAGTCCGTGCACAAGGCGGATCCGAAGGGTTCCCCCTCGCGCGAGGCGACGCGCGATCCGAAATTGAACGATAACAGCAAGACGCCGGGCTCCGGCATGACGCCGGATGATTCCGGCGGTGCGCCGAGCGGCTAGACCGAACTCCAGCTTTCGTGCGGGGAACGAGATCCCCGCGCGTGGAGTCGACAGGTTGCTTCCGGTTGGCATGCCCCCGGTGCGCCGGAAGCAATCTCCAAGGACGGCCCTGGCACCCACGGTGCCGGGGTCGTTTGCTTGTGGCCGGCTTCTACGGCTCAGTCCCGGTGCCGCCTTCGGGATCTCCGTGGGTATGCCCGTCGGGTCCCCGGCCGAATACGCCAAAGCTGCTCGACTTCACACCAGCCGCCGCCTCGACGCTGGCTGCGGCCAGTCCAGATCTGAGAAGCTCGCGGACCGCTGCGGCCCGCGTCGGCATGCGGTGCTTGAACCGGAAATCGTCGAGGGCGGCCAATTCCTCCGGCGAGAGCATGACCTGAAGGCGCTCAGCGCGAAGCTCGTTCATGGTCCATCACAAATTGAGTAGGTTGAGTAGGTTACTCAACGAACCAACTTGGCGCGGGTTCCATGGGAGGCGAGGGGTCCCGGACGGCATAAAAAACCAAGTATAGTCAATGGCATCATGTTTGAAACGAGGCCAAGAGCCGGGGCGGACAATGCCGGCGCGCCTGCGCATCGATCGACCTCTGACCGCTGCGAGACGTATGGCTGCCTGATGCTGGGGAGGATGCTGCGGCGCCTCGCTGAAGGCGCGATGCGCTCGGCCTGCGCCGCGCTGGAGGTGATGCGAAGCTTTCGCCTCAGCCACCACGCCGAGACCGCCACCGCCGCCCATACCAGAATGGCGGCGACGAATGCGCCGATCGCGGTCGTCGACACCACGACGTAGAAGACCGCCGCGAACGCTGCAAGACCGATGCTTCCGAGGCCGGCACCCGCCGCGTCGAGCGCCGCGGCCTGCTGCCCGCGCCTGACTCCGCTGAGGCCGGCCTTTTCCTTGGCGCGCCGCTCGTGGCTTTCGATCAGCGTGGCGCTGGCGCAGAAGACGGCGGGTAGCGCGAGGAAGAGTCCGCCGACGGAGACGCCGAAACGCGAGCTCACGGCCCCGGTGAGAACCGCCGCCAACCCGCCGAGCAGAAAGCGAACGCCATATTCGTACCATCGCGTCTGCTTCAGCGCCGATGGAGACAGCTTGACCAGCATCAGGCCGCACCTCCGAAGCCCGCGAGCAGACTGAAGGCGACGACGAGCCACACCGCAAGAGCGGCGATGGTGGCCGGCAACGCAGCGAGACGAAACCTCATCAGGAGATGGCAGACGGCGAGGCTGTAGCAGGCGAGCGCGAGGGCGCCGTAGATCATCGTCCAGCTCTCGGCGGCGGCATATTGCGGGCCGTGCTGGACGATGGCGATGCTGAGCGTGGCCAGCGCGACTGACGGAGCTGCGCCGAGCAGCCCGGCAAAAGTCTTCGGTCGCAGCATGTCGCCCAAGATCGCGAAAGCGGAGACGATCAGACCGCCGGCGATGAAGCGCACGAGATATTCGGTCATGGCCGTATCCACGAGGCTCGAGGCGGCCGCTTCGCCAACGTGAACGGCCGGAACAGTCGCTCGACGACGACGCCAAGCGTGAAGCCTGCCACCACGTCGCTGGCCCAGTGCGCGAGCAGCGCAACGCGGGTCAAGGACAGCGCCACGGCGAGGCCGCGCGCCAGCCGCCGCCGGACAGGCGGCAACAGGCCCGCCGCCGAAGCGAGTGCGCCCATATGCATGGCGTGACCGGACGGGAACGCGTCGCCGGATCGTCCCGAGAAGGGCACACCACGCCGGTGGCCGCTGACCGTCAGCCGGTCCGGTCGGGTCTGATCGAACACGGATTTCAGAAAATGCGGCAACACCGCGCTCGCCAGCGAGACCAGCAGAACATGATCTGCCATCGGACGCTGCTGCGGTCGCCTCAGTTGCGTGTAGAGCCATCCCGCAGCGGCCAGCGCGACGAGCACGTGCTCGTCGGCACCCCAGGTCAATATCTGGGCGGCGTGCTCGAGCCCTGCATTGGTATTGTCTGCGATCTCGTTCGCGATCGCCCTATCGATCCGGCTCGGATTGACTGTTACGAGCGCCATCGGTCAACCGGCGATGTTTCCTCATGACAGTTTTGTAAAAACGAAGAGACGAGGATCGTTCCTGCATTCCAGCGTTCGTTCTGCTACGGCTGGCCTGATCCACCCGCAGCGCCGTAGACCTGGCCGGTCGCATAGCTGGCGTCGGCGGCGGCAAGCTGCACGTAGATCGAGGCCAGCTCGACCGGTTGGCCGGGGCGGCCGAGCGGTGTCATGCCGCCGAATTTCTCGAGGCTTCTCCATCGTAGCCCCGCCGGAAACCTGGAGCGGCGTCCAGATCGGTCCCGGCGCGACGCCGTTGACCCGGATGCCCTTGGAGGCGAGCTGCTTGGCCAGCGACTTCACGTAGTTCATCGTCGCCGCCTTGGTCTGCGCGTAGTCATAAAGATCCGGCGAGGGATCGTAAGCCTGCTCGGAGGTCGTGCCGATGATGCAGGCTCCGGGCTTGAGATGCCGGAGCGCCGCCTTGGTGATCCAGAACGGCGCGTAGATGTTGGTCTTCATGGTGGCGTCGAAATCCTCCGAGGAAACGTCCAGGATGGAGGCGCGGGCCTGCTGCCGCGCCGCGTTGTTGACGATGATGTCGAGGCCGCCGAGGCCTTGTACCGCCTGCTCGACCAGCTTGTTGCAGAAGGCTTCGTCCGTGAGGTCGCCGGGAATTGCAAGTCCGATGCGTCCTTCCTTCTTGATCAATGCGATCACCTCCCGTGCGTCGGGTTCTTCCGCCGGCAGATAGTTGATGGCGACATCGGCGCCTTCGCGGGAATAGGCAATCGCGGCGGCGCGGCCCATGCCGGAATCGCCGCCGGTGATCAGGGCTTTGCGGCCGGCGAGCCGGCCGGAGCCCTTGTAGCTGGTCTCGCCATGGTCAGGCCGCGGCTCCATCTGGCCGGCGAGGCCCGGCCAAGGCTGCGACTGCTTCTTGAACGGCGGCTTCGGATAGCGGCCGACCGGATCGATCAAGGCGTGCTCGGCCATGGAGCTCTCTCCTTTCGCTGTGGACGCCAGCGAGGCTGCGGCGAGCGTTGCGCTCGCGGCGTGCATGACGTGGCGGCGGGACAGTGGGGTCTTGATGTGGTTCGACATGATGCTCTCCGCGATGGTCGAAGCTCAATGCGCGGAGCCGGTCGACGTGCCAGGCAAAGGACGCCGGGCAAGCCGGCGTCCTTCAGCAATGCGTTACTTGGTGGACTGGCCGACGCTCGGCGCCTTGCCGAGCTCCTTGGCCATGTCGAGATGGTGCTTCAGGGCGGGCAGCGTTTTGCCGGCCCAATCCTTCAGCTCGGCATTGTCGCCGCCCTTGGCGTAGCGCTCGAACAGCGAGACGGCGTCTTCATGGGCGCTGACCTGGTAGGAATTGTAGTCCGAGCTGAAGTCCTTGCCGTTCGCGCTCTTGAGCTTGTCGAGCTTGCTCTGGTGTGAGCTGTCGAGCTGTGTCGGAAGCGTGGCCTGGATCTTCTTTTCGCCGACCAGACCCTTGAGCTCGGTGCTGGTCTTGGTGTGATCAGTGATCATCTGCTGCGCAAAGCTCTTTTCCTGCGCGTTGCCCTTCTGCTGGGCAAGCTTGCTCGACTCGATCTCGAACATGTCGCTGATCGCGACCTGCTTGACGAAGTCGGGGGTGGAAGGCGCGACGCCGAGCGCCGAATTGACGCCGGTCTTCTCGCCCAGCGATTGGGCGAGCGCGGGGCCTGCGAGGAGCACGCAGGCAAGGGCGATGATGGTGCGTTTCATGGTCAAATCCTCGATAGGTCGCGCGACCACTTGCCGGCGACATTGCGCCGACCAACACGCCGAGGGCGCCGAGGTTCCTAATGCTAATCTGCGGGATTGCGCCCGGTGCGCGGATTGATGGGGTCGGTCGGCTTGCGCCGCAATCGCTCCGGCAGGAACGGCTCGGCCGCCGTTGCGGTCGCATCGGCACGCACGTCGGCATGGCGCTGCGCGCGCTCATGCGGCGTCGTGTTGTCGGTGATCTGCCGTTTGACGTCGAGGCCGTCGACGGGGTCGTTGACGCCGTGCTGGATATCGCGGAAATCGCTCATGGTTCACCTCATTCCTTTCCAGGCAGGATGGTTTCGAGCACCTGCCGCGCCGCTCCCTTGATCATCCCGCCTTCGTTCGGATCGCCCTTCATCAGGGCGAGGGAGAAGTTCTTGGCCTGTTGCAGCGTGATATGCGGCGGCAGCGGCGGCACCTCGGGATCGGTCTTCACCTCCAGCACGACCGGCATCTCGCTCGCTAGTGCCTGCTCCCAGGCCGTGCCGAGCTGCTCGGGGCTGTCGACGAAGATGCCGCGCAGGCCGATCATCTCTGCGAACCGGGAATAGGGCACGTCCGGAATGCGCTGCGAAGCCTCGAACTTGGGATCGCCGTTGATGACACGCTGCTCCCAGGTCACCTGGTTGAGGTCCTCGTTGTTGAAGACGCAGACGATGAAGCGCGGATCCCTCCAGCTGCGCCAGTACTTCGCCGCGGTGATCAATTCGGCCATGTTGTTCATCTGCATCGCGCCGTCGCCGACGAGGGCGATCACCGGCCGATCCGGATGGGCGTACTTTGCGGCGAGCGCATAGGGCACCGCGGCCCCCATCGAGGCGAGGCCGCCGGACAGCGAGGCAATCATGCCACGCCGCATCTTCAGGTCGCGCGCGAACCAATTGGCGCAGGAGCCGGAATCGCTGGTGACGATCGCGCGCTCGGGCAGGCGCGGGGACAATTCCCAGGCCACGAGCTGAGGATTGACCGGAGCCGCGGGCTGATGGGCCCGGCCATCCAGGGTCTTCCACCATTTAGTGACGTCGTCTGCGATCCGCTGGCGCCAGGCGCCGTCGCTCTTGGGCTTCAGTCGCGGCAACAATGCGCGGAGCGTCTCCGCAGCATCGCCGACGAGACCGACCTCCATGGGAAAGCGGATCGACAGCATGCTGGCGTCGATGTCGATCTGCACGCCGCGTGCGGCGTCTTCCTTCGGCAGGAACTCGGCATAGGGAAAGGCCGAGCCGACCATCAGCAGCGTGTCGCACTCGCTCATCATGTTGTAGCTGGGCTCGGTGCCGAGCAGGCCGATCGAGCCGGTGACCCACGGCAGGTCGTCGGGCAGCGCGGCCTTGCCGAGCAGCGCCTTGGCGCAGCCGGCCGACAGCCGGTCAGCGACGGCGATCACCTCGTCGGTGGCGCCCAGCGCGCCGGCGCCGACCAGCATGGCAACCTTCCTGCCGGCATTGAGGACCTCCGCGGCGCGATCGAGATCGGCCTCGCGCGGCGTAATGCTGGGGGCGCTGTAGCCGATGCCGGAATGCAGCGTGCCGTGGGCGCGAGGCGGGCTTTCGTAAGGCTCCTCCTGCAGGTCGTTGGGCAGGATGATCACCGTGGGGGGTCCGCCGCGCCAGCGCGATCCGAACCGCGCGATCGATCAGGTGCCGCACCTGTGCAGGCGAGGATGCCTGCATGACGTAGGCGCCGGCGACGTCCTTGAACATCGAGAGCAGGTCGAGCTCCTGCTGGTAGTGCCCGCCGAGGGCATTGCGAGCCTGCTGGCCGACGATCGCCAGCACCGGCTGGTGATCGAGCAGCGCATCGTAGAGCCCGGTGATGAGATGCGAGGCGCCCGGTCCCGAGGTCGCAATGCAGACGCCGAGTTCCCCCGAGAATTTTGCGTAAGCGGTCGCCATGAAGGCCGACATCTCCTCGTGCCGCGCCTGGACGAAGCCGATCTTGCCTTCGGCCCGGTTCATCGCGCCGAACACGCCGTTGATGCCGTCGCCGGGATAGCCAAAGATGTGGTGCACGCCCCATTGGTGCAGACGCTGGACGATGAAATCGGAGACGGTCTGGGACATCGCGCGAACCCTGGCTGAGTGTGTGAGCTCAGAGAACGGCTCCTTTCCTGCGATGTTCCTGGCCACCTCCGGGAACGCGCTCGGAACGATCGCCGCCCCCTCGCGATTGATTCACATATGGCTGAGTGGAGAATGACGATGCTGCATCAGGGTGAACTGGACCGCGACGAAATGGGCCGGCTGATCGGAAGCGACAAGGTCGAGGGAACATCGGTGTTCGGGGCCGATCGGAACAAGATCGGCTCAATCGAACGGGTGATGATCGACAAGATCAGCGGCAAGGTCTCCTACGCGGTGCTTGGTTTCGGTGGATTCCTCGGCCTCGGCAATGATCATTATCCGTTGCCCTGGCAATCCCTCAAATACGACACCGAACTGGGCGGCTACATCACCGCGATCACGGCCAAGGATCTGGAAGGTGCTCCGAAATACGGCGAGAAGACCGACTGGAACTGGAGCGATGACGCAGCCGTGCGCGGCATCAATGCCTATTACGGCGTCCCTTTCGCGTAGAAGGATCAACCGATGAGCAAGGAACGGCCTACCGACGATCCCCGTGATCAGAACGATTGGGGTTCGCACAGGCAGACGGACAAGCCCTGGAAGGGCAACCCCGAAAAGGAGCAGGGATCGGACGAGGTCAAGCCCGATCTCGAGGAAATGGCATCGGACCAAGACGCACTGAGACAGGTGCCGTCTTTCTCAGACTATCGAGGCGAGCACGGCGCGGACTTGCGAGCGGGCCTGGGGCCTTTACTCACCCCGCGGCCTGCTGCCCCGGCCCCGCATGCACGTGCACCTGTTTGGCGTTTAGCGCCTCGCCGCATTCCGAGCACACCATGATTGGGTCGAACAGCTGGCCGCAGCTCTTGTGCTGATGCAGCATCGGGCGGCCGCGCTCGTCGCCCATGTGTGTGTCGCCCCAATGCACCATCGCCATGATGATCGGGTAGAGGTCGAGACCCTTTTGCGTGAGGATGTATTCGTAGCGCTTCGGCGCCTCGGAATAGGGGACGCGACGCAGGATGCCGAACCGCACCAGCTTCTTCAGCCGCTCGGAGAGCAGGTGCCGAGTGATCTGAAGCGACGATTGAAAGCCCTCGAAGCGGCGCACGCGCAAGAAGCATTCGCGCAGGATCAGCAGCGTCCAGCGGTCGCCGACCACGGCCACTGTGCGGGAGAGCGAGCAGGGCTCTTCGTCCAGCGTGTCCCATTTCATGATGCCATCTCCGGAGCAGGCCAGTCAGTCAGAAAAAGGAACTGACTTGAATGATCAAAGCTATTTGCACGAAAGCCTATCATTCAGCCGTGTAGTTTGACAGTTCTATTTTAGAACTATAGCCTCGCTGCCACATACACCGCTCTCACCGGAGGAGGCGACCTTGCCCAAGCGAAACGCGACAGCGGCCGTGATCGGGGCCGGCGATTTCATCGGTTCCGAGATCGCCAAGAAATTTGCAGCCGAAGGCTTCACGGTTTTCGCCGGCCGCCGCAACGGCGACAAGCTGGCGCCGCTGGTGAGGGACATCGAGGCCGCCGGCGGCGAGATCCATGCGCGCTCGCTCGACGCGCGCAAGGAGGAAGAGGTCATCTCCTTCCTCAACGACGCCGACAAGCATGCGCCGCTCGAGGTCTGCATCTTCAATGTCGGCGCCAACGTCAATTTCCCGATTCTCGACATCACCGAACGCGTGTTTCGGAAAGTGTGGGAGATGGCCTGCTATTCCGGCTTCCTTGCGGGGCGCGAGGCGGCGCGGCTGATGCTGCCGCGCGGCGGCGGCAACATCTTCTTCACCGGCGCCACCGCCTCACTGCGCGGCGGCAGCGGTTTTGCGGCCTTCGCCAGTGCCAAGTTCGGCTTGCGCGCAGTGGCGCAGGCGATGGCGCGCGAGCTCGGCCCGAAGAACATCCATGTCGCGCACCTCATCATCGATTCCGGCGTCGACACCGAATGGGTGCGGCAGCGCCGACTGGAGTCGCTCGGGCCCGATGCGCTTGATAATCCCGATCTCTTGATGCCGCCGTCCTCGGTTGCGGACGCCTATTGGCAGCTCTACCGGCAGCCGAAGAGTGCCTGGACCTTTGAAATGGAAATCCGCCCCTTCGGAGAGAAATGGTGACCGCCTCGCAAAAGTCCGGCTAGACTAAGCTCAACACAGGCGAATTCCGGGAGGAGAAACCAAGTGAAGACTGCGATCACCGAGCTGTTCGGCATCGAGCATCCCATCATCCAGGGCGGCATGCATTTCGTCGGCTTTGCGGAGCTGGCCGCCGCCGTCTCCAATGCCGGCGGGCTCGGCATCATCACCGGTCTCACCCAGAAGACGCCGGAGCTGCTCGCCAAGGAGATCGCGCGCTGCCGCGACATGACCGACAAGCCGTTCGGGGTGAACCTCACCTTCCTGCCGACCTTCGCAGCGCCGCCTTATCCGGAATACATCGCCGCCATCGTCGAGGGCGGCATCAAGGCGGTGGAGACCGCCGGCCGCAGCCCGGAAGCCTACATGCCGGCGCTGAAGCAAGCCGGCATCAAGGTCATCCACAAATGCACCTCGGTCCGCCACTCGCTGAAGGCCGAGCGCATCGGCTGCGACGCCGTCAGCGTCGACGGCTTCGAGTGCGGCGGCCATCCCGGCGAGGACGACATTCCGAACATGATCCTGCTGCCGCGCGCGGCGGAGGAATTGAAGATCCCGTTCGTTGCCTCCGGCGGCATGGCCGACGGGCGCAGCCTCGTCGCCGCGCTGTCGCTGGGCGCAGCCGGCATGAACATGGGCACGCGCTTCATCGCCACCAAGGAAGCGCCGGTGCATCAGAACGTGAAGAACGCGCTGGTCGCGGCCACCGAGCTCGATACCCGCCTGATCATGCGCAGCTTGCGCAACACCGAGCGCGTGCTGAGAAATGCCAATGTCGATCGCCTCATCGAGATCGAGCGCGAGAAGGGCGACAAGCTGAAGATCGACGACATTCACGACCAGGTGGCGGGCGTCTATCCCAAGATCATGCTGGAAGGCCAGATGGACGCCGGCGCCTGGAGTTGCGGCATGGTCGCAGGGTTGATCCATGACATCCCCTCCTGCAAGGAACTCATCGATCGGATCATGGCTGAGGCGGAACAGATCATCCGTAGCCGCCTGATGGGTTTCCTGGACGGGACGGGGACGACGCGAAAGGTCGCCTGACACCGCCAAACTTCTTAACCACGGCGGCACTTGGCCGCTGGAATTCCACGCGACGCCTCCTAAATAGGGGTAAATTACCCCTTTCATAATGGAATTTCAGGAGGCGTCTGTGGTCCTGAAAAGCGGTTCTTTTGCAATTGCCGTTGCCCTCGTCATCGCATGGGGCGGCATCGCGCGCGCCGACGACTACAAACCAGGCGAATATCTCGGCCTCGATCTCTCCAGGGCCGTGCTGTCGCCGAAGCGTCTCGGGCCCGAGACGCAGTTCGCCCCGGTCGCCCTCGAAGCGCGCGGCGGCAACGAGGCGCAGGCACGCGCCGAGCCCGTCGACGTGCCGAAGAAGGTGGCGGCCGAGCGCGTCCGTGTGACAGAGCCGAAGGCCGCGCACGCGAAGAGCGCGCAGCCGCGCGGCGCAGCCCGCGCGAAGCTGGTGCATCGTCACGGCAACCCGCTCGACGCGCAGGCGATGGACACCCGCATCCAGACCTGGCCCTGCCGCACCGGCGGCATCTGCAACTGGAAGCGCTAGGGGTGATGGGATCAGATTTGATTGCTCCAAGGCATGTGCGCTCCCTCTCCCCGCAAGCGGAAGAGGTGAACGACCCGCGGCAGTCGATTTAACCTAAACCGATTCCGCGCTAGGCAGCGGCGCTGCGGCCGCTGCATCTCGCCCCGTCATCTCCTCGTCGCAAAATCGTCGGCACGGGGTCAAGAAACCGTAAGCCGGGAGTCAAGGAGCGCAGGCACCTTCCGTCGCGATTCGACGAAGGTTTCCGAATGGCAACGCTCCGCGCTTCGCGCGCATGGACCCGGCGGCAATTCCTGGTCCGTTCGACTTCAAGCCTGGCGGTTGCCTCGCTCGGCACGCTCGCAACCCCGTATCTCAGCCGCGCCGCTGATCGTCCGCAGGTCGCCGGCGGGATTCAGTCTGGCGACGTCTGCGACGGCTCCGCGGTGGTCTGGGCGCGCGCCGACCGACCCGCGCGAATGCGCGTGGAATGCTCGACCGTCGAGAGCTTCAAGACCGTCATTGCGTCGGCCTCGCGCGACGCGCTGCCGGACGCGGATTTCACCGCAAAGCTGCTGCTGAACGATCTGCCGCCGGGACAGGAGGTCTTCTACCGCATCCGCTTCGACGACATCGCAACCGGCCTTCGCGGCGAGAGCCGCATCGGCCATTTCAGCACCGCGCCGGCCGTCGGCCGGTCGATCTCGTTCGTGTGGTCCGGCGACGTCGCGGGGCAGGGCTGGGGCATCGACGTCGCGCGCGGCGGTTATCGCAGCTATCGCACCATGCTCGACAACCGTCCCGATTTCTTCATCCATTCCGGCGATCACATCTACGCCGACTGCACGATCCCGTCGGAGCAGAAGCTGCCGAACGGCGAGACCTGGCGCAACCTCGTGGTCGAGGAAAAGTCCGAGGTCGCGCACACGCTGGCGCAGTTTCGCGGCAATTACAAATACAATCATCTCGACGAGAACTATCGCGCCTTCCACGCGGAAGTGCCGATGTTCGCGCAATGGGACGACCACGAGGTCACCAACGACTGGTCGCCGACCGGCAGCTACGATGACGCAGGCTTCGAGGATGACGGCACCCCGCGCCTGGTCGCGCGCGCCCGCCGTGCCTTCTTCGACTTCATGCCGATCCGCGATATCGGCGCGCAGGGCCGGGTTTATCGGAAGATCGCCTACGGCCCGCTGCTCGACATCTTCATGATCGACATGCGCAGCTATCGCGACGACAGCTGGAACAAGGGCAGTGACCGGCGCGGCTGGATTCTTGGTGCCGAGCAGCTCGCCTGGCTGAAGCGCGAGCTCGCCGCCTCGCGCGCGACCTGGAAGGTGATCGCAGCCGACCTGCCGATCGGTCTGATCAGCCTGGACGCCGTCGCGCTCGGCGACGGGCCGCCTGATCGGCGCGAGCACGAGATCGCCGATCTGCTCAGCTCCATCAAGCGCGCCGGTGTGCGCAACATCGTCTGGCTCACCGCCGACATGCACTACACCGCCGCGCATCATTATGATCCGAGCAGGGCGCAGTTCCAGGAGTTTGAGCCGTTCTGGGAGTTCGTCTCCGGCCCGCTGCATGCCGGGACCTGGGGCCCGGCCGCGCTCGATGACACCTTTGGTCCGGTCGCGATGTACCAGAACGGCTGCAGCGCAGCGCAGGGCGAGAATCTGGCGCCTTGTTTCGGCCTGCAATTCTTTGGCCGTGTCGATATCGACGGCCGCAGCGGCGTCATGACCGTGACCTTGAAGGACGTCGATAATCGCAGCCTCTGGTCGGTCGACATCGCGCCGCAGCCGCAGGCGCGTCCGGCCGTGGTGGCGCAGCATTCGTGAGGGGCGGGCGCTCTGAGTTCGGTCGTCATGCCCGAGCGTCCCGGACAGGTCCGGTGCGCATCTAACCCGATCTTGATTGGCGGCCTCGTGCCCCCCGCGTTATAGTTTTCATTCCCACCACCTCTTTTCCATTACCAAAGAGAAAGAGTCCGTAGCCTGCGGCCTCGCCGCGTGTCCGGCGGATGCAATACGTCAGGAGCCTGTTCATGGACAATCTGAAGACGCAGGGCATCAGCATGCCCAAGCTCGGCCTCGGCACTTTTCGCATGCAGGGCGATGCCTGCCGCGCCGCGGTCGAGAGCGCGCTGTCGATCGGCTATCGCCACATCGACACCGCGGAGATGTATGCCAATGAGGAGCCGATCGGCTCAGCCATCGCGGCGTCCCGCCTGCCGCGCGGCGAGCTTCACGTTACCACCAAGGTCTGGCACGAGAACCTCACGCCGGATGCGATCCGGCGCGCCTTCGATGCCAGCCTGAACAAGCTCAGGCTCGACCATGTCGATCTCTATCTCGTGCATTGGCCGTCGAAGGCTGCGGATTGGGGCGCGGTATTCGAGACCTTGATGAGGCTCAAGGAGGAGGGACGCACGCGCGCGATCGGCGTCGCCAATTTCACCACGGCGCTGCTCAAGCTCGCGGTCGAGGACGTCAGGGCGCCGATCGCCTGCAACCAGGTCGAATATCACGCCATGCTCGATCAATCCAAGGTGCTGGCTTATCTCGCAGCGAAGTCGATCCCGCTCGTCGCGTATTGTCCGCTGGCGCAGGGGCGGGTTGCCACGGATCCGGTGCTGGCCGAGATCGGCGCCAGGCACAATGCGACCGCCGCGCAGGTCGCGCTGAAATGGCTGCTCGACCAGGACGGCGTCGCCGCGATCCCAAAGCGCCTCGCGCCGCGAGAGCCAGCAAGCCAACCTCGATGCGCTGAAGATCACGCTCGACGATGCCGACCGCAGGAAGATCGCAGCCCTGCCGAAGGATCGCCGCTGCGTCAATCCGGGTTTTGCGCCGCTGTGGGACTAGCTTCGCTTCGAACGCTCATGGAATCGTAGGGTAGGCAAAGGCGCACTTGCGCCGTGCCCACCACCTCTCAATCATTATGGAAGCGGTGGGCACGCTTCGCTTTGCCCACCCTACGAGACCGCAAGGAAATGGCCCCGTGAGGGGCCATTTCCAGGTCGCTTACCCGCATTAGTCCCAGTGATGGTGGCGATGGCTGCGCTTGATCACCACGACCTTGTTGCGATGGTGGCCGCGATGCCAGCCATGGTCGCGATGCTTGCGGAATTCCGCGCGAGCACCGTAGGGGCCGTGATGATGATGGTGATAGCCGCTACGCTTAATCACCACCGTCTCGGCGCTTGCCAGCGTCGGTGCCGCGATCACGAGCGCACCCAGGGCCGCAACCACATAACCAAGCTTCTTCATGATGTCCTCCTCCAAAACGAATGCCGAATTTAAACCGGGCATTCGCGCGAACGTTCCGGCAGATTCGCAGGAGAATTCTGAACAGCTGTTCAGGTGTCTAATCGCAACGCTGTTGCGGCGGCGTCGGCGCGCCGGTCGCGACGTATTTGCCGTCGCGGATCGTGTACTCGCCGCGCTCGCTGCGATTGTAGATCGCGCGCAGGCTGCCGTCCTTCAAGAGCGCCAAGCCGAACTCACGCGCTTGATGCAGCGACGGGAAGTACACCATCACATTGAGCAGGCCGTCGGCGCTGATCGTGGCCGACACCACCTCGTTCTCGTCCTTGGCGTCGCCGAAATTGCGCCGGTACATCACCCGGCCGTCCTTCCGGATCTCGTAGCTCAGGAGCGCACCCTTGTCGCGGTCGGGCTTGGCGGCGCAGTCGACCGCCCACGCGCCGAGCAGGCCCCATTGCTCGACCGTCGCGGCCAGCGTCCCGGCACTGGCTGCAGGCGTGATCGCCGCCCACAGCAGCGCAGCCGCGATCCAGCGGCTCAAACAACGCGTCATGTCCTTAAAGAACCCCGCCTCGAAGAATTCCAAAGTGTAGCATCCCGCCCGTTTCCGTCCATGGCGGCCGCCGATCACTCGCGAATTTGATCGGCGTCAATGAGCCCGGGCTTCTCCGGGGTAGGATGGCGTTTCCCGAAGGCGAACCTGGATAGACCAATGCTGAATCAAGTCGTGGATTTTGCGGGCGAAGTGCTGCCGGGGAGCTGTGCCGTGCCGCCTTATTCCGAGACCGAGTTTCTGGCCGAGCTGGGCGATCGCCTGCGGTCCTCGCGCCTGCGTTGCGACCTGTCGCGCCGCGAGCTGGCCCGTCGTTCCGGGATCTCCGAGCGCTATATCGCCCAGATCGAGGCCGGCAAGGGCAACGTCTCGATCGTGCTTTTGCTGCGGCTGGCCTCGGCAATCCACGGCAGTCAGCCCCAGGCCTGACGCTTCGAGGGGACGACCATGGGGCAGCTCGCACTCGCCGCCAAGGTCACCCACGTTCCGTCGTTGATGCTGTCGGAGCAGCCCGGCAGCCCGCTGCGAGCCGCGCGCGAGCCGGCGGTCAGGTCCTTGCGCGAACTCGGGCGGCGGGCGAAAGAGCGCCGCGTCACCTGCTTCGTGGTGTTCGACACCCACTGGCTCTCCAATTTCGGCTACCACATCAATGCCAATGCGAGGCATCGCGGCTCGTTCACGAGCCACGAGGCGCCGCAGATGATTCAGGACCTGCGTTACGATCTGCCGGGCGATACGGGCCTGGCGCAGGCCATCGCTGACAGGGCGGGGGAGGCGGGCCTGAACGTGATCGCCCATCAGGTGGCGAGCCTCGGGCTCGAATACGGCACGATCGTGCCGATGCACTACATGAACCCGGACGGCTTTGCGAAGGTCGTCTCGGTGGCCTCGCCGCTCTTCACCTCGTTCGAGGAGAGCCGGATCCTCGGTGAAGCGACCCGCCGGGCGATCGATGCATCGGGCGAGCGGGCCGCAATCCTCGCCAGCGGCTCGCTCTCGCATCGGCTCTGGCCGAACAAGAAGCTCGGTCCAGAGGCCTGGACCTCGGTTGCCAGCGAGTTCAATCGTCAGGTCGATCTGCGCGTGCTCGAGCTGTGGCAGGGCCGTCGCTACCGCGAATTCCTCGACATGCTTCCGGACTATGCCACGAAGTGCAACGGCGAAGGCGGCATGGCCGACACCATCATGCTATTCGCCGCGCTCGGCTGGTACGATTATCGCGGCGCCGCCGAGCAGCTCTGCGACTATTTTCCGTCGTCCGGCTCCGGCCAGGTCAACGTGGAGTTTCACGTCGAGGCGTGAGGCCGCGGCCTCAGGCCCGTTTCTCCACATTGGCGCTGCGGGCCGGCACGCCGAACTCCTTGCGGCAGACCTCGGCCAGCACGGCGATGCCCTCGCGAATCTGCTGATGCGTCGGACTTGCAAAGCACAGCCGCAGCCGTGAGCTGGAATGGCCCTTGTTGGTCGACCATTCCGGCCCCGGATTGATCGAGACGCCGGCGGCGAGCGCTGCCTGATACAGCTTCAACGTATCGACCCGGTCGGGCAGCTTCACCCAGAGGAAGATGCCGCCCTTGGGCTCCTCGAATTCCGCCGCCGTCCCGAACTGCTCGTTCAGCGCCTCCATCAGCGTGTCGAGCTTGGTGCGCAGGGCCTTCGTCAGGGCCGGCACATGGGTCGAAAAATGCGGCTTGCAATAGGTGGCGAGCACCATCTGCTCCAGCGCGCCGGAGCCGGCATCCGTCTTCAGCGCCAGCATCCGCGACATCACCTCCCAGGGCGCCACGATGAAGCCGACGCGCAGCGCCGGCGCGATCGATTTCGAGAACGAGCCGATATGGATCACGCCACCGCCGTCGCTCATCGCGTAGATCGCCGGCGGCCGCTGCCCGGACCAGACGAGGTCGGCATAGCAATCGTCCTCGAAAATGGGCACGCCATATTCGGTCGCAAGCCGGACCATCTCGACGCGGCGGCTCTCGGGCATGATGCTGCCGGTCGGGTTCTGCACCGTCGGGATGGTGTAGATGTATTTCGGGCGGATGCCGCGGCCCTTCAGATCGGCCAGCGTCGCGGCCAGCAGATCCATGCGCATGCCGTCCTTGTCGAGGGGCACGCCGACCACGTTGACGCCGAGCCGCGCCAGGCGGGTCAGGGAGCCCTGATAGCTGTCCTGCTCGAAGATCACGGTGTCGCCGCGGCTCAGCAGCGTCGCGTTGACGAGGTCGAGCGCCTGCAGCGAGCCGGAGACGATCAGGAGATCGTCGACCGTGCAGGTGATGCCGGCATCACGCTTCAGCTTCGTCACCAGGAATTCGCGCAGGGGCAGGTAACCCTGCGGGCCGTGTGCCAGCCCGTAGGTGGCGAGCGAGCGGCCCTCGCGCCGCAGCACCGTGTTGGTCGCTTCGATCAGCTCCTCGAGCGGCACCTGCTCGGAATCGTTGTTGCCGCCGACAAAGCTGTATTTGGCAAGGCCCGTCCAGCGCGCGGACGGGGCCGGCAGCCCTGCCGGAAACAGGGGCGCGAAATCGAAGCTGGACGTCATGGGGCGTTCCTCGTTTCTGTTCTTGTTGAACCGGCCGGCGTTGCACCGGCCAGCCTTGTGTCTTGCCGGCCGTCCGGGCCGGACGGCGTTATTTCCTGGTGACCGTCCGGGTCGGACGGCCCTGGCTGATGAAAGCGTAATGCGCATTGGCGACGCCGCCAACCATCAAGGCCTCGACCACGGGCTCGGCGATCTCGCCTGTCGCGGCCCAGTCGACCAGGAAATTGGCCCCGGTCCCGCCGCGCACGTCGTCGATGGGAATGAAGACCGAGACGGTGGCCAGCGGCTTCAAGGCCACCGGCGCCTTCAGATAGTTCTCGACCTGCTTGCCTGCGGTGTCGAAATAGGCGATGCGTTTGATCACCAGCGGCTGGGTCTCGGACGCGTTGTGAACACTCAAGGTCACCGAGAAGTCGATGCGCAGCTTGCCCTGGCTCATCGCCACGCTGGAGTAGGCGGGCACGTAGAATCCGCCGGAGACGGCGAGTTCTTCCTTCGGCATCGCAGTGAGGGAATCGGCAAAGTTCTGTTCGATATTGATCTTGGATTGTGCGGCGGCGGGCACGGCAACGGCGAGAGGGCATAGCAGCATTGCTGCGAGCACCCCCTTTCGCATGTGACGAATTGCTCGCTTGCCGTGCCGCAACCCGTCTCTAGGGTGCAAAACGGACCAATTTGGTATGCACGAGCTCATTCGCGACATCACTCTTTCTATCCTCTTCGCCTGGATGCTGGGCCTGCTCGCCCATTTCTCCCGGCAGCCGCTGATCCTGGCCTACCTTATCGCCGGCTTCTGCATAGGTCCATTCGGCGCCGGCTGGGTCCATTCGCAGGAATCGATCAGCGTCATCTCCGAGCTTGGCCTGATCTTCATGCTGTTCATGATCGGCCTGGAGATCGACCTGAAGAAGATCGTGCGGGCAGGGCGGGTGATCCTGTTCGCGGCGGGCAGCCAGCTGCTCGGCGGCTGCCTGCTCGGGGGGCTGTTCTTCGTCGGCATCGGCCTGGCGCTGGGCGGCGGGCACTTCGATGCGGTCTACCTCTCCGTCGCCTGCGCGCTGTCGAGCACCGTCATCATCGTCAAGGTGCTCTACGAGAAGCGCGAGCTCGATACGCTGCCGGGCCGCATCACGCTCGGCGTGCTGGTGCTTCAGGACATCTTCGCCATCCTGTTCCTGGCGGTGCAGCCGAGCCTCGCCAATCTGCAGATCAGCGTCATCCTGCTCTCGATCGGCCGCGTCGCGGTGCTGGTCGCGGCCGCGCTGCTGGTCAGCCGCTACGTGCTGCCGCGGCTGTTTCATCAGATCGCCCGGCGGCCCGAGCTGATCCTGCTCGGCGCGCTGGCCTGGTGCTTTCTGGTCGCCGAGACCGCGTACAGGCTGTCGCTGTCGCGCGAAATGGGCGCGCTGATCGCCGGCGTCTCGCTCTCGACCTTTCCTTACGCGCTCGACGTCACCGCCAAGGTCACCACGCTGCGCGACTTCTTCATCACCCTGTTCTTCGTCGCGCTCGGCATGACCATTCCCGTGCCCGGCCTCTCGGTGATCAGCCTCGCCTTGATGATCGCGGCGTTCACGGTGGTGAGCCGCCTCGTCACCACCTTCACCCCGCTCTATCTGATGAAGCAGGGCCTGCGCGCCAGCCTGCTGCCGGCGCTGAATCTGGCGCAGATCTCCGAGTTCTCGCTGGTCGTGATCCAGACCGGCATCACCGATCACCACATCGCAGCCGAGACCGCGAACGCCGCCTCCTTCGCCTTCGTGGTGCTGGCGGTGCTCTCGACCTTCGCGATGAGCCGCAGCGACGAAATCACCCGCTGGGCGATCGGTCCCTTGAAACGGATCGGCCTGCGCGACCTCGACCATGGCAGCGGCCATGGCGAGGAGGGGCACGAGGGTGGCCACGGCGAGGCCCGCCGCATCGTCATTCTCGGCTTCTTCCGTGCGGCGAGCGCGCTGCTGGCCGAGATCGAACGGCAGACGCCGGTGCTGCTCGAGCAGATCACGGTGGTCGACTTCAACCCCGATGTGTACCAGACGCTGCTTTCGCGCGGCCTGCACGTGATCTACGGCGATATCAGCAATGTCGATACGCTGCTCCATGCCGGCATCGGCAAGTCCGAGATCATCATCCTCAGCGTGCCGGATTCGCTGCTGAAGGGCGCCACCAACGAGAAGCTGGTCCGCCACGTCCGCGCGCTCAATCCGACCGCCCTGATCGTCGCCACCGCCGACCTCCTGGCCGACGTCGGCGCCCTCTACGAGGCCGGCGCCAGCTACGTCACCGTGACCCGGCTCAGCGATGCGCACGAGCTGTTCACGGTCATCGAGGCGGCCCAGGCCGGCCTCCTGGCCGACAAGCGCGCCGAGCTCGATCAGCGGCTCGGCGAACGGCGCGAGGTGCTGCCTTGACGGCATCCGGCGGCCTTCCTCTCCGCTGTCGGCGCCTATATCCTGGTATCTTCGGTGCAAGCTGGCCTGCGATGGCCCGCCGCCCGGAATATGCGGTTGCGTCCAGGACACTAGCGCCCCGGTCCAAGTCCGGCTAAGCCTCCCGGCATAACCGATAGAGATTGGGAAATGCCCGATAGCATTCAGGAAGTCTTGCAGGCCTTTGCCCGGGGCGAGCTCGTCGTCGTCACCGATGACGAGGACCGCGAGGGCGAGGGCGATCTGATCGTCGCCGCCTCGCTCTGCACCGCCGAGAAGATGGCGTTCATCATCCGCCACACCTCCGGAATCGTCTGCGCGCCGGTGACCAGCGAGGACGCGCGCCGCCTGCGGCTCGATCCGATGGTGGCCCATAACGATTCGCGCACACCACCGCGTTCACGGTGTCGATCGACTACAAGCCCGATGGCGGCACCGGCATCTCCGCCGAGGAGCGCGCCTCCTGCTGCCGCGCGCTGGCCAATCCCAACGTCGGCGCCAACGATTTCGCCCGGCCCGGTCACATCTTCCCGCTGATCGCCAAGGACGGCGGCGTGCTGTTGCGCTCCGGCCATACCGAGGCCGCGGTCGATCTCTGCAAGCTCTCCGGTCTGCCGCCGGTCGGCGTCATCAGCGAACTGATGAACGACGACGGCAGCGTGATGAAGGGCGAGCAGGTCGCGCAGTTCGCTGCCAGGCACAAGCTGAAGCACGTCACTATCGCGGACATGATCGCCTACCGCCAGGCGCGCGAGAAGCTGATCGAGCGGGTCTCGACCTTCGTCACTGAAAGCCCGATCGGACCGTTGCAGGGCTACGCCTACCGCTCGCCGTTCGATTCCATCGCCCATGTCGCTTTCGTCTATAACGGCGTCGGTGACGGCAAGAACGTGCTGACGCGCTTCCACAAGCCGAACATCGTCAAGGACATCTTCACCGGGCACAAGCGCATGGCGGCGGTGCTGGAGCATTTCAAGAAGTCCGGCCGCGGCGTTCTGGTCTACTTGCGCGACGGCGCGGCCGGTGTGCCCGTCGCGGCGCTGCCGGACGAGACCGCGACGGAGGCCGACCGCAACCGCCAGTGGCGCGAGGTCGGCGTCGGGGCGCAGATCCTGCGCGATCTCGGCGTCACCTCGATCCGGCATCTCACCTCCTCGGTGCACGACTACAAGGGCCTATCGGGCTTCGGCATCGAGATCGTCGCCAACGAGCAGCTCGAGAGTTGACGCGCAGTAGCGTTCCGGGATGGCGCTGAAGCGCCGGACCCGGAACGACCGGAAACCAGGACGCAATTGCACTTGTTGCCGCGGCGCTTTAGTTTGTCGGGCAATTGTTGACGGAACCAGACGTGAAAGGACGTTTCATGAGCGTGCGCCCTCAGGCCAAGGACAAGCCGGCTGCGGCTTCTTTCCAGTGGGACGATCCGTTCCTGCTCGATGAGCAGCTCACCGAAGACGAGCGCATGGTGCGCGACACCGCCCGTGCCTACGCCCAGGACAAGCTGTTGCCGCGCGTCGCCAAGGCCTATCTCGAAGAGAAGACCGACCGCGAGATCTTCAACGAGATGGGCGAGCTCGGCCTGATCGGCATCACGCTGCCGGAGGAATATGGCTGCGCCAATGCGAGCTATGTCGCCTATGGCCTCGTGGCGCGCGAGATCGAGCGGGTCGATTCCGGCTACCGCTCGATGAACTCGGTGCAGTCCTCGCTGGTGATGTACCCGATCTACGCCTATGGCGACGAGAACCAGCGCAAGAAATACCTGCCGAAGCTCGCCAGCGGCGAGTGGGTCGGCTGCTTCGGCCTGACCGAGCCGGACGCGGGCTCCGATCCCGCCGGCATGAAGACGCGCGCCGAGAAGGTCTCGGACGGCTATCGCCTCACCGGCAGCAAGATGTGGATCTCGAACGCGCCGATCGCGGACGTGTTCGTGGTCTGGGCCAAGTCGGCCGCGCACGACAACCAGATCCGCGGCTTCGTGCTGGAGAAGGGCATGAAGGGCCTGTCCGCACCGAAGATCGGCGGCAAGCTCTCGCTTCGCGCCTCCATCACCGGCGAGGTCGTGATGGACGGCGTCGTGGTTCCGGAAGACGCGCTGCTGCCCAACGTATCGGGCCTGAAGGGTCCGTTCGGCTGCCTCAACCGCGCCCGCTACGGCATCTCCTGGGGCGCGCTCGGCGCGGCCGAGGACTGCATGCATCGCGCCCGCCAGTACACGCTCGACCGCAAGCAGTTCGGAAAGCCGCTCGCCGCAACCCAGCTGGTGCAGAAGAAGCTCGCGGACATGGAGACCGAGATCGCTCTCGGTCTTCAGGGCTCGCTTCGCGTCGGCCGCCTGATGGACGAGGGCAAGTTCGCGCCCGAGATGATCTCGATCATGAAGCGCAACAATTGCGGCAAGGCGCTCGACATCGCCCGCACCGCCCGCGACATGCACGGCGGCAACGGCATCTCGATCGAGTACCACGTGATGCGCCACGTCCATAACCTCGAGACGGTCAACACCTACGAGGGCACCCACGACGTCCACGCCCTGATTTTGGGCCGCGCCATCACGGGCATTCAGGCGTTCTTCTAGTCACTGTGTTTTCCGCTGCGGCTAGCTTGCTCCACTGTCATCGCCCGCGCAGGCGGGCGATCCAGTATCCCAGAGACTTCGCTTTTGTCTCTGGCGCCGCGGCGTACTGGATACCCCGCCTTCGCGGGGTATGACGGCAGCGAGTGTGGCTACAGGAAGTCCCATGTCCGACAACGACGACGTCCCGTTCAACCGCAATTTTCCGCTGCAGCCGGGCCTCGTCGAGGAAGTCCGGCCGGGCGTGCGCCGCGTGCTCTGCAACAATCCAAGCCCGTTCACCTTCACCGGCACGGTCAGCTACATCGTAGGCACCGGCAACGTCGCGATCATCGATCCGGGTCCGGACGATGAGGCGCATGCGGCTGCGCTGCTCGATGCCGTGCGCGGCGAGACGGTGAGCCATATCTTCGTCACCCACACCCATCGCGACCATTCGCCGAACACGGCGCGGATCAAGCAGGCGACGGCGGCGCCGGTCTATGCCGAGGGTCCGCACCGGGCCTCGCGCCCGCGTTTCGAGAGCGAGAAGCACAATCCGGAATCCGGCGCCGATCGCGATTTCGCACCGGACGTCAACCTCGCCCATGGCGACGTCGTCGAAGGCGACGGCTGGCGGCTTCGAGGCCGTGGCGACGCCGGGGCACACCGCCAACCATCTGGCCTTCGCCTGGCCGGAGCGGAAGTTCAACTTCGTCGGCGATCACGTGATGGGCTGGTCGACCTCGATCGTGGCGCCGCCGGACGGCTCGATGATCGACTACATGGACTCGCTGGACCGGCTCGCCGCCCGCGAGGAAGACCTCTATTTCTCCGGCCACGGCCCCGAGATCCCCGAGGGCCAGCGCTTCGTTCGCTTCCTGATCCGGCACCGCAAGGCGCGTGAGGCCTCGATCCTGCACCGCCTCGCCAAGGGCGAGACCGACATCCCGACCCTGGTCCGCGCGATCTATATCGGCATCGATCCCAGGCTGACCACGGCCGCCGGCTATTCCGTGCTGGCGCATCTTGAGGATCTGGTCGCCCGCGGCGTGGTCGCCACGGATGGCGATCCCGTGATCGGCGGGACGTATCGGATGGCGAACGTCTAACTCTCCGCCGTCATTCCGGGGCTCGCGAAGCGAGAGCCCGGAATCCATTCATCGGCAAACTCTGCCGCCCGATGGATTCCGGGTTCGATGCTGCGCATCGCCCCGGAATGACGGCGGGAGTCACTTCTTCACCGTCTTTGCCGGTGCCTTCGGCGGCGCGACCGGCGTCTTCTTCACCGGCTTGAGCGCGTCGGCATCGGCGGCGGTGTTGAGGTCGTCGATGAATGTCTTGATCCGCGCGGCGTTGCTGCCGAGATCGTTGTCGAAATTACGCGAGGCCGAGCGGATATCGACGCGGAATCATCGCCGTCCGCCACGAATCTGATCGAAATGTCCTCGCGGAAACCCATGATCGGCGTGCGCGCCACCGCCTCGATGCGGCCGATGCGGCGCGGCGGCTGCGGCGCACGCTCGTCGATGACGATCCATTTGCGCTTGTGGACGAGCTGGAGGGCGATCGCATAGGCGCGGTCGACGGAAATCTCGAGCTCGACCGGCTCGACGGCGGGATAGAAGCGGCGCTGCTGCTCCGCCGAATAGAGGCCGGCATAGACCGCGGGGTTGGTGCCCTCGCCGGTACGCAGCCGCGCCAGGGCGTCGAAGCGCGGCGGGTCGATCGGGTCGGTGGTGATGTCGTAGATCGCCGGCAGCTTGCGATATTGCAGGGCCAGATAGGCGGGATAGGCGAGGATCGCTCCGTCGATCAGGAAAGCGAGCAGGATGCGCGCCATGCCGCGCGAGCCGTTCTGCCAGATCGCGGCAAAGCCGGCGAGCCCGAACAGGATCGAGAGACCGGCGATCGCGAGCCCGCCGACGAAGGTGGCGAGCGCCGGCTTCGGCTCCAGGAAATCGAAGCGGACGATGATGATCGACACCACCACCGCCACCACCGCGAACACGGCCAGATTGCGCGCCCAGCTCGCGAGGCTGGACACGGGCTCCGACTGATAGGGAGCGGAAAACCTGCGGGCCATCGAGTGAGCTCTGCCGGGTGTTGGGCGCGGTGCCGGCCGATTGGCGCGACGCTGCGCCGTTGAGACCACGGCGCGAGGGCAAATTCAAGGGAGACCGGACTGTTACGGCCCGTCATTCCGGGATGGCCCGAAGGACCAGGCCCGGATCTCGAGATTCCGGTCGGCTCTTCGAGCCGCCCGGAATGACGTTGTGTGAGCCTCACGCTGCGGCGTTCGGGAAGCGATAATCCTTGAACTGGTCGCGCAGCGCCGTCTTCAGGATCTTGCCGGTGGCCGTGTGCGGGATACCCTCGACGAAGGCGACGTCGTCGGGCATCCACCATTTGGCGATCTTGCCGTCCATGAACTTCAGGATCTCCTCGCGGGTGGCCTGCTGGCCCTGCTTGAGCTGCACGATCAGCAGCGGCCGCTCGTCCCATTTGGGGTGAAACACGCCGATCACGGCGGCTTCCGCCACGGCCGGATGACCGACGGCGAGGTTTTCGAGGTCGATCGAGGAGATCCACTCGCCGCCGGACTTGATCACGTCCTTGGAGCGGTCGGTGATCCGCATGTAGCCGTCCTCGTCGATGGTCGAGACGTCGCCGGTGTCGAAGAACCCGTCCTCGTCGAGGATGTCAGTGTCGACGCGGTAATAGGCCTTGGCGACGGCGGGGCCGGAGACCTTGAGGCGGCCGAAGGTCTTGCCGTCCCAGGGCAGCTCCTTGCCGGCATCGTCGGTGATCTTCATCTCGACCGCGAAGGGCGCATAGCCCTGCATCTGGAGCACGTCGAGCTTGGCATCGCCCGTGGCGTTCTGGAACGGCGGCTTCAGCGCCGCGACGCTGCCGATCGGGCTCATCTCGGTCATGCCCCAGGCGTGACGCACGTTCGAGCCCATATCGAGGAAAGCCTTGATCATCGAGCGCGGCATCGCCGAGCCGCCGCAGATCACCATCTTCAGATCCGGCAGCTTGAGATTGTTGGCGGACATGTGCTGGAGCAGCATCAGCCACACCGTCGGCACGCCGGCGGTGTGCGTCACCCTCTCGGTCGAGAGCAGCTCATAGACCGAGGCGCCGTCGAGCTTGGCGCCGGGCATGACCAGCTTGGTGCCCTGCGAAGGCGCGGAGAAGGCGATGCCCCAGCTGTTGGCATGGAACAGCGGAACCACCGGCAGCATTGTCTCGGACGCACTCGTTCCGAGGGCGTCGACATTGTTGGCCATCAGCGCGTGCAGCACGTTGGAGCGATGCGAATACAGCACACCCTTGGGATCGCCGGTGGTGCCGGAGGTGTAACACATCGCGGCTGCCGTGTTCTCGTCAAAGTCCTTCCATTTGAATTTGCCGTCCGCCTGCGCGATCCAGTCCTCGTAGGCGATCACGTTCTTCAGCGTGGTCTGTGGCATGTGCGCCTTGTCGGTGAGCACGACGTAGCGCTCCACGCTCGGCAGCTTGTCGGCGATCTTCTCCAGGATCGGAATGAAGGTGAGGTCTGTCATCACGATGCGGTCTTCCGCATGGTTGATGATCCAGGCGATCTGCTCGGGGAAAAGGCGGGGATTGACCGTATGGCAGATGGCACCGATCCCCATGATGCCGTACCACACCTCGAGATGGCGCCAGGTGTTCCAGGCGATGGTTGCGACACGATCTCCGAGCTTGATGCCGTCGCGCTCCAGCATCTGCGAGACCTTGAGCGCGCGCTTGTGGATCTCGGCGTAAGTGGTGCGATGGATCGGTCCCTCGACCGAGCGTGTGACCACCTCCTGCTTGCCGTGAATTTTGGCGGCGTGTTCGATGATCCGGTGGCAGAGCAGGGGCCAATCTTGCATCAAACCAAGCATTCCGACGTTCCTCCGAGAAGCCGCTGGGCGCGTTGTCGCTCTCAGCGTTGGGCCAAAGATTGCCATGACTTTTAGCCTGCCGGACTTTCGCCGCAAATGGTCTTGTCGCGGCTATATGTCCGCCGGCGCGGCAATGGTTACCGCTGCGCTGGGCCTGTCGCTTGTGCTGGTCGAGCAGGCAGAGGCGCGAAGGCATGCATCCCCCTGGACATCTTCGGTATCGCGGCACCCCGGCCGCGTCCGGCGGTACATTCCGCCAAAATTCCGCTGCCGAGACCGCGCCCCGAGGAGGCCCCCAAAGCGCCGGAAGCGACGCCGGCGGAGGCCGAGGACAAACCTTCCCGGGACAAGCCGTCTGCCGATAAGCCGGCAGCAGACAAGCCCGCCGAGGCCGCGGCGCCGCCCGAGAAGCAGGCCTCGGCCTGCCGCCTCGCGCTGACCGAGGAGATCGCGATCGCGCCGTCCATTCCGGATATCCGCGGCCCCGGCGCCTGCGGCGGCGAGGATCTGGTGCGGCTGGAAGCCGTGGTGCTGCCGGACAAGCGCAAGGTGACGGTCAAGCCGGCCGCGATCCTTCGCTGCACAATGGCGTCCGCGATCGCCGATTGGCTGCGCCAGGACATGGTGCCGTTGGCCAGCAGCCTCGGCTCGACCATCAGCGACCTCGATAATTTCAATTCCTTCGAATGCCGCGGCCGCAACCGCGTCGCCGGCGCGCTGCTGTCGGAGCACGGCAAGGCCAACGCCGTCGACGTGCGCGCCATCAAGCTGACCAACGGGCAGTCGATCGGCCTCACCGACCGCACCATGCCGCGCGAGGTGCGCGAACGCGTGCTGCACTCGGTCTGCGCGCGGTTTTCCACCGTGCTCGGCCCGGGCTCGGACTGGTACCACGAGGACCATATCCATCTCGATCTGGCGCAGCGGCGCAACGACTACCGGATCTGCCAATGGAATATCTGGGATCCGCTACCACAGGTCGCCCCGCTGCTGCCGGCGGAACGTCCCGAGGATGCGCCACCGCGCGAGGTTGCGGCCAAGCCCGAGGCCAAGCCTGAGGCCAAGCCTGAGGTCCGGG
Organism: Bradyrhizobium dasycarpum; assembly: GCF_042019905.1. NCBI lineage: Bacteria > Pseudomonadati > Pseudomonadota > Alphaproteobacteria > Hyphomicrobiales > Nitrobacteraceae > Bradyrhizobium > Bradyrhizobium dasycarpum. The sequence goes on along the minus strand of NZ_CP169574.1, from coordinate 2,999,656 downwards.
AAGGCGCTGACGAGGCGGCGGCGGAGAAGGCTCCAGCGCCTGCGGAGAAGCCGGCGGCCGAGGGCAACAAGTCCCGGCCGCACAAGCCTGCAACAAAAAAAGCGCCGGTGAAGCCGGCGCTTTGGGATGTCAGAGCATGATCCGGAAAAGTGCGCAGCGGTTTGCCGGAAAGATCATGCGCAAATGACAACCTAAAGCGCGATGACGATTCATCCAAATCTCATCGCGCTTTAGGCAGATCGGGCGGCGATCAGTAGCTGACCGCCTGGCTGTTGCCGAGCGCCAATCGCGAATTGTACGGCGAGTCGCCGTGCTTGGGTTCGAGCACCACGACGAGGGTGCCGACCTTGACGCGATCATAGAGATCGATCGCGTCCTCGTTGGTCAGGCGGATGCAGCCTGACGAGATCGAGGCGCCGATATATTCCGGCTGGTTGGTGCCGTGGATGCGGAACAGCGTGTCCTTGCCCCCTGAATAGAGGTACAGCGCGCGCGAGCCCATCGGATTGTCCGGGCCGGGGGCGACATAGGTCGGCACGCCCAGGCGTGAAATTTCGCCGGGGGTGGGGTGCCAGGCCGGCCACTCGGTCTTGCTGCCGACCTTGGCGATGCCCGACCAGGCCATGGCCTCTTCGCCCACGGTGATGCCGTAGCGGATCGCCTTGCCGCCCTCCAGCACGTAATAGAGGTAATGGTTGTCGGAATCGACCACGATCGAGCCCGGCGATTCCTTGCGGTGGTATTCGACGATGGCGCGGCGGAACGGCTCTGCGACCGGGGCGTTCTCGTATTTGACCTTGGCGAGGAGCTCCTTGTCCTTCGGCTTGAAGGCCTTGGTGTCAGTCGCCTCATAGCGAGTGGCCTGCATGCAGCCCGACAGCATCAGGCCGGCGGCCAAAATCCCAAACATAACTTTCAGCGACGACATGGTTTGGTTCCAATCAAAACAATACCGTGCGGAATGCCTGAGCCTAACGCCCAAGTTCCTCGACTCCGTTAATCCCATTATCGTTGAAATCTGCCACAATTCCAGCACTGAAGCCCTTTTCCCGCGCTGCGAGAGCCCAGCTGTGGCTTTTCTGCCGCAAATTTTGCAGCACTGTGCAGGTTTTTGGGCCGGAAATGGCCAGCTGTCGTTTCCACGCCACAGTTGAGCCGTGACGTGACCGCAAATCCAAACGCTTCCTTGATGCACTTGTCATCGTGAACTGGCCAGAATCGCGCTAAGGGCTGGCCTTCTGTCGCAGGTCTCCGGAGTCGTGCATGTTTTCGGTCTTTGTTCCCTCCGAGTCCGCCCTGAAGAAGGTCCTGATCGAGGATCTTTCCGCGTTGCCGGACGGCGCGGTCTGGATCGATCTCGTCAATCCGAGCGCGGCTGAGGACAAGGCGGTGGAGCGGCTCGCGGGCATCGCCATCCCGACCCGGGAAGACATGCAGGAGATCGAGATCTCCAGCCGCCTCTACATCGAGAACGGCGGGCGCTACATGACCGCGACGCTGATGTGCCACTCCGATACCGACATGCCCCGGACCACGCCGGTGACCTTCATCCTCGCCGACCACCGCCTGGTGACGGTGCGCTACGACCTGCCCAAGCCGTTCGCCCTCGTCGAGGCCAAGCTCGCCCGCTCCTGCACGCCGTCCGTCACCGGCGAGACGGTGCTGATGGAACTGCTGGACGCCGTGATCGACCGCTGCGCCGACATCCTGGAGCGGTGCGGCGCCGAGATCGACCAGGTCAGCCACGACATCTTCGAGCCGGAGAGCGAGCGCCACGGGCAGGCCAAGAGATATTCCCAGATCCTGATCTCGATCGGCCGCAAGGGCGACCTGACCTCGAAGGTTCGCGAGAGCCTTGTCTCGATCGGGCGCGTCGTGGCGTTCCTGTCCGCGGTCGTGGAGGGCGTGAAATGGTCGAAGGACATGCGCGAGCAACTCAAGACCATGCAGCGCGACGTGGCCTCGCTGACCGACCACGCCTCCTATCTCTCCAACAAGATCACCTTCGTGCTCGACGCCATGCTCGGCGTCGTCAATCTCGAGCAGAACAACATCATCAAGCTGTTCTCGGTCATGGCCGTTGTCCTGATGCCGCCGACACTGATCGCCTCCGTCTACGGCATGAACTTCAAGGTCATGCCGGAACTCGAATGGGTGCACGGCTATCCGATGGCGCTGGTGATGATGCTGATCGCCGCGATCGTCCCGTACTGGATCTTCAAGTGGAAGAAGTGGCTGTGATCGCGCCGCGCGCTCGGAAAATAGCTACCGAGACCTTACGCCGGCCGCACAGAGACGATGAATCGTGTCGCAGAATAGATCGGGATTGCGGCATCGCGGTGATGGGTGCATCGTGCCGCAATTCCTCCGGTAAAATTTGAGCGGTGGGCTGAACGTTTGCGCGAAACTTGTCTGCGATAAGTGGTGCGTAGCCGCGAGGAACAACCATGGTTGAAAAACACATAACGTCGCCCCGCAACGTCATCGATCTGGCGAACTATCGTCAGGTCTTGGCGAGCGGCAAGGCGTCGTCGATGTCGGTGCGCATGTGCCGGCACTGTGGTGCTCCGCTGCTCGACGGTGAGAACGACGACGACTGCTCGACCGCATTCAGCTCGGCCGCGCCGCGGCCGCGCGACAGGTCACGTCGGATTCGAATCGATTGAGGAACGGAAGACGAGGGCGATCCAGGTCTTGCGGCGGCGTTGTCTGGATCGCCTTGCTTCCTCTCTTTGCAGTCTTTTTCAGGACAGTCAGCTGCGACGCCTGATGGGCAGGTGCGCTAGAGGCCGACTGAACCGCCCGCTCAGCTGAAACAGAGCCCTGTGTCGGCCTCTGTCAATCCGTTCCGTTGAAAATATTCCACTTTACCGAAATTCGGTTTTGACGTATGTGTCGCCCATCCCGGCTCAACCAGGAGGGGCGATCTCGAGGTCGTCTTGATCGCGAGCCGGGCTTGCGGTGGACGCGGCAGCGTCGGCACGAGAGGTGCGGGCAGGGCGGGTAATCCCTGTGAGCCCGCGGCTTCGTGCGGACGAACGGCGCTGCTAGGCTTCGTCTCGCTTGTAAGTTTCCGGCTCCGTCGACAGGGCTGGGAATACTGCGGCGACAGGGCGGGCCGTGCGTACGGCAAAACCGTGTGGTCCTGGCCGTCGTTGCTACGGTCAAGCCGGATCGAAGATGTGCGCGAGCCCAACCGGGCGGACGGCATCGCCAATTCGAACGGCGAGGGAGGCCAGAAGGAAAGTTCGGCTCCCGGGAGAGCACGGCATAAGCCGTCCGACCACCGCGCAGGGAAGGCCGAGTGATCGGCACCACCTGTATGCTGCTGTGCGGTTCTTCCTGCGTGTGCATTTTCGCGCAGCGGACCGCGGGTGCGATGTCAGCACCCGGCCTTCCCTGCGCCCTCTTGGCTTTGAGGGTGGAGTGATCAAGCAAAACTCGGGCGAATTGCGCCGCGAGGCTGCGAAGGCGTGTCTGCAACCACATACTCAGTGTCATCGCCCGCCTTGTGCGCACTTGCGCACTGGGGCGGGCGATCCAGTATTCCAGAGGCCGCAGTGATTGAACCGAGAAGCCGCGGCGTACTGGATTCCCCGCCTTCGCGGGGAATGACAGGGGTGCTTGGAGAAGCAACTCTCGCCTCATACGCTCGCAATGACGAGGAGAGAGCCGGTGCCAAACTCCACTCTCGTGCCCCGGACGCAGCGCAGCGTCACTTCGACGGTGCGCTGCAGAGCCGGGGCCCATCTCTCCACGCGTGCCCTGTCGCTTTCGGAGGCCCGGCTCTGCGCGGCGGCACTGCGTGCCGCAGCGCGACCGGGACACGGGAACGGCCGGGGCCGCCGCTACGAACGGATCACACGTGCTGGCCACCGTTGATGTGGATCTCGGCGCCGTTGACGTAAGAGCTGGTGTCCGTGCACAGCACGTAGATGATCTTGGCGACCTCGTCGGGCGTGCCGAGGCGGTGCATCGGGATCTGCTGCTCGACGATCTTTTCGGTGCCCGGCGACAGGATCGAGGTGTCGATCTCGCCCGGCGCGATGGCGTTGACGCGGACGCCGATGCGGCCGAAATCGGAGGCCATCTCGCGCGTCAGCGAGGCGAGCGCGGCCTTCGAGGTGGCGTAGGCGGCGCCCGCGAACGGATGCACGCGCGAGCCCGCGATCGAGGTGACGTTCACGACCGAGCCCCTGGCCGCCTTCAATTCCTCGATCAGCCCGCGCGCGATCATGATCGGCGCGAAGAAGTTGACGTGAAAGACATGCGTCCAGGTCTCGAGGTCGGTGTCGACCGAGCCGAGCCTCGATCCGCCCGGTCCCTTCGGCGAGATCGCGGCGTTGTTGACCAGCGCATGCAGCATGCCGCCTTCGAGACGGTTGCGGATGTCGGAGATCGCGCGGGTCGTGTCCTTGGGATCGGCGAGGTCGACCTGGATGTGGTCCTCAGGACCGGCATCCCACGGGCAGTCCTCGGGGAAGGGGTGCCGCGAGCAGGTGATGACGCGCCAGCCCGCCGAGGAGAAGCGGATCACTGTGGCGTGGCCGATGCCGCGGCTGGCTCCGGTCAGGAGCAGCGTGCGGCGCGGCGCATTGGACGAATGCGGCATGGACATCTTTCAGGTCGGCCCAAAGCTCGAGACAAGGATCAAGATGAGGCTCAAGGATACATCCGCGTCTTGGACCACTTCTGGCCGGCCGCGTCACGACGAAATTCGATGCGGTCGTGCAAGCGGAACGGGCGGTCGTGCCAGAACTCGATCCGGGAGGGCGTGATGCGCCAGCCACTCCAGCCCGGCGGCCGCGGCACTTCGCCGATGACGTATCTGGCCGCGACTTTCGCGATGGCCTGTTCGAAGGCGAAGCGGCTCTCCAGCGCCTCGGACTGCTTGCTCGCCCAGGCGCCGATCTGCGCCTGCTTGGGCCGGGTGGCGAAATAGGCGTCGGCTTCGGCGTCGGTCACCGGCGTCACGTTGCCGCGGATGCGGACCTGACGGCGCAGCGACTTCCAGTGAAAAAGTAACGCTGCCTTAGGATTTGCGGCGAGTTCGCGGCCCTTCTGGCTGGCGATGTGGCTGTAGAAGACGAAACCCTCGGTATCGAAGCCTTTCATCAGCACCATGCGCACGTCGGGGAGGCCGTCGGGATCGACGGTCGCGAGCGCCATGGCGTTCGGATCGTTCGGCTCGCTCTTGATCGCCTCGTTCAGCCAGCTCTCGAACAGCGCAAACGGCTCGTCGGCGGCGGTGAAATCACCGGATGTTAAGGGTGTCTGGTGTTTCATCGAGGTCGTGTCGGTCATGTCTGGAGTCCGAGTTGCGTCCCGCGGCCCAAAACGCGTTGTCGTCCGCTACCGCCCTATATAGGGCATGGGGACGCGTTGGCCTATCGGCGATCCGGCCGTCCGGCTTCGTCATGACGATCATTCTCGTCGGGCTCGGAGCCGGGGGCTGCAGCTTTTCCCGCACCGACCAGAGTGCCTACGCCAAGGCCGACGACAGCGACCTCACCGGCTCGATCGCGCGGCCGGCGAAGGACGCCCCGCCGACCGAGACCGATATGGCCTTCGCCCGCAACGCCGCCACCGACGTCCTCAGCAAGGGCGACAAGGATTCCAGCCAGCATTGGGAGAATCCGGAGACCGGGGCGCGCGGCTCGGTGACGCCGATCGCGCAATCCTATGCCGCCGAGGACGGCCGCAAATGCCGCGATTTCCTCGCGAGCTACGTCAACGGGACGACCGAAAGCTGGCTCCAGGGCGCCGGCTGCCAAAGCAGCCGTGGCCGTTGGGAGATTCATACGCTAAAGCCGTGGCGGAGCTAGGAATCGGCGCACGCCCCTAGTTGCAAAAATGCCACTCTCTCCCCACATGGGTCGCAGGTGGGGCGGGGAGCCCTTTGAACAATTCGAATTCTTGAAGGAGACGTGACGGATGCGCGACCCCTATGAGGTCTTGGGGGTGCCGCGGAGCGCCAGCGCTGCCGCGATCAAGAGCGCCTATCGCAAGCTTGCCAAGAAGCACCATCCCGACAGCAACAAGGGCGACCCGAAAGCCGCCGAGCGCTTCTCCGAGATCAACTCGGCGAACGAGATCATCGGCGACGAGGACAAGCGCAAGCAGTTCGACCGCGGCGAGATCGACGCCGAGGGCAAGCCGCGCTTCCAGGGCTTTCCGGGCGGTGGCGGGCCGCGCGGCCGCGCCGGCCCCGGCGGGTTCGAAAGCTATACATTCCGCTCCGGCGGCGGTCCCGGCGCGGGCGGCGGCGCGTTCGAGGATATCCTCAACAGCATGTTCGGCGGCGGGATGCGCGGCGCCCGGCCGGGGGCCGGCGGCGGCGCTCAGTTCGACTTCGACACCGGCGGCATCGGGCTCGATCTCGACGTCAACGTTGCCATGTCCGTCTCGCTGGAAGAATCGGTCAAGGGCGGCGAGAAGCGCGTCCGGCTGCCGACGGGCAAGGAGCTCAACGTCAAGATTCCGGCCGGCGTGACCGAAGGCCAGCAGATCCGGCTGCGCGGGCAGGGCGAGAGCGCGCAGGGGCATCCGCCGGGGGATCTCCTGATCACCATCAACATCGCGCCGCACCCGTTCTTCAAGGTCGAGGGCGCCGACCTCCGGATCGACCTGCCTGTCACGCTCTACGAGGCGGTGCTCGGCGGCAAGGTCCGCGTGCCTACTCTCGGCAATGTCGTGGAGCTTTCGGTCCCCAAGAACACCTCCAGTGGCCGGACCTTCCGCCTCAAGGGCAAGGGCCTGCCGAAATCTGGCGGAACCGGGGATCTCTTCGTCACCGTCAGGATTATGCTACCGGACGGGAACGACGCCGAGCTTGAAGCATTGATGGAAAAGTGGCGGGACCAGCACCCCTACAATCCACGTAGCGGGCTTGGTTAGGTAATCGAACTGAAGGGGTTCTCCTAACGACCTAGGGCATCGTCGTGGAGATGATGCTCATCATATGCTTGAGGCGTGGTAGCGCTTCAGGAATTCGACGTATCGGCCGTCCGGCGGGGCAGCCGATAAAAAGGTGCGGCCTCGAGAGGGGGACCAGCGCGGTACCAAAAACCCCAATCGAGGCCGCCCGCGTCGATCGGCGGATCGAACGCTGCTCATTTTCGCGTGATCATCCGGTGCGATAATGAGACGCGCCGATGTCTTGATTCCAAATTTTCAATGACGGAATCTGGGCACCGCGCTCAAGCGGTGGTTAGGTGCCGTTTTTCTCGGCCTGGTCGTAGACCGCCTGCGCCACCTTGGTCAGCCGATCGCGATCGCCGCCGCCGCTGACGACGTAACCGACACCGCGTTCGGCCCAGAACAGCGCGCCGTCCTTGTCGGTCCTGGCGTAACGCATTTGCGTCGCACCATTCTCGGTCTTGGCGGTGTAGATCGTGTAGCGCTCGCCCGAGGCGCCCTCATACATCAGGAACGACGCCGGGCCGCTCGGCCCCGGCAAAAGCCGGCCGCCGACCAGCTTCAGCCCGCTGGCCTCCAGGTTCGGCGCGAACACGGTCCAGCCGCAGCGCCGGGTCAGCCAGGCCTGGAGGTGGTCGCGCTCGTTGCCGCCGACCTCGACGGGGTGGCGGACCTCGACGACATAGAGGCGGTGCGCGTCGAGCGCGTCCGCGGTGAGGCTCTGGAAGGTCGAGGGGGCGCTGGCGGCGCCATGTGCGACCCAACCGGCGGTGCCGCCGGCGACGAAGGCAACCAGCACAGCCGCGGCGGCGCCATAGAGCCATTGCCGCGGGCGGCGCTCCAGTCGCTCGAGCTCCAGCCGTGCCGGGACCGGCTCGTGGGCGATGGAATCGTAGCGGGCGTGCAGCATCTCCGCCATGGCGCGCCACGACTGTACCCGCTCTGCCTCGTCGGGATGGGCGGCCAGCCAGGCCTCGACGTCGGCGCGGCGCTCGGCCGGCAGCTCGCCGTCGACATAGGCGTGCAGTTCGTCCTCGGTCACTGGGATCTTGCGCTCGTTCATCTCGATCGTCTCTGGCTCTGTGGCCCACAATGTCGTCCAAAGTTCAACTTTGCTGGCAGCGTCGGCACGCTTGGGGCGGACGATCCGCGATGCATCAACCCCGCCATCATTTCACCCGCCTGAGCGTCGGGCGCTCGCCTTCCAGCGAGGCCTTGACGTGGGCACGGGCACGGGCCAGGCGCGACATCACGGTGCCGATCGGCACGCCCTGGATGTCGGCGACCTCGCGGTAGCTCATGCCTTCCAGCATGACCAGGAGCAGCACCGAACGCTGCTCCTCGACGAGCGTCGCCAGTGCCCTCTCGATGTCGCGCCCTTCGGCTTCGGTGCCGCTGGCATCGGGGTTGTTCTCCGTCAGCTGCATGAACTGCGGCCGCCTTGCCAGCGAGCGCCGCCGGTTCTTGTTGAGGTTGGTCAGGATCGTGTAGAGCCAGCTTCTGACGTCGCCTCCGAGAAACAATCGCTCCGAGCGCAGGGCCCGCACCAGCGTGTCCTGCACCAGATCGTCGGCCGCGTCCGCATCGCGCGTGAGCGCGCGGGCGTAGCGGCGCAACGCCGGGATCATGGCTTCCACACTCTCTCGAAACGCACTCATTGCGGTCTTGACGTCCTGGTCTCGGGCGCGAGCGCCTCAATGATCATAACACCCGAATGGAACGGCTATTCCGGTGCTCGAAACAGCGTTAACGCGGCGTATTAGGGCTGTACCGCAGAGGAGGGCTGGTGTACCTCCAGACCTCAGCAAGAGTTCGACGGGACGTTCCAACATGGCGCAGAATTCAGGTCTGATGCAGGGCAAGCGCGGGGTGATCCTCGGCCTCGCTAACAACCGTTCGATCGCCTGGGGCATCGCCAAGGCATGCCATGCCGCCGGCGCCGAGCTCGCCTTCACCTATCAGGGCGATGCGCTGAAGAAGCGCGTCGAGCCGCTGGCCGCCGAGATCGGCGGTCTCGTGCTCGGCCATTGCGACGTCACCGATGCGGCGACCATCGATGCGGCATTCGCGGTGCTGAAGGAGAAGTGGGGCAAGATCGACTTCCTGGTGCACGCGATCGCCTATGGCGAGCAGCTCGAAGGCCGCTACGTCGACACCACCGCGGAGAATTTCTCCAAGTCGATGCTGATCTCCTGCTACTCGTTCACGGCGGTGGCGCAGCGCGCCGAGAAGCTGATGACCGATGGCGGCTCGCTGATCACGCTCAGCTATTACGGCGCCGAGAAGTGGATGCCGCATTACAACGTGATGGGCGTGGCGAAGGCGGCGCTGGAGGCCAGCGTGCGCTATCTCGCCGCCGATCTCGGCGAGAAGAACATCCGCGTCAACGCCATCTCGGCAGGTCCGATCAAGACGCTTGCCGCCTCCGGCATCGGCGACTTCCGCTATATCCTGAAGTGGAACGAGACCAACGCGCCGATGCGCCGCAACGTGTCGACTGAGGACGTCGGCGGCAGCGCATTGTATCTGCTCTCCGAGCTCTCGCGCGGCGTCACCGGCGAGGTGCATCACGTCGATTCCGGCTATCACGTGCTGGGCATGAAGAGGCCGGACGCGCCGGACATCTCGTTCGGCGGCAAGGACTGATCTTCAGGCTGGAATCGCCGTGCCCACGATCTACTATCTTCGCCACGGCGAGACCGAGTGGAATGCGCTCGGCAGGCTTCAGGGCACCAAGGACATTCCGCTGAACGCGCGGGGGTGCGGTCAGGCCGTCCAGGCTGGCGGCATTCTGGCCGACCTGTTCAAGCGCGAGGGGCGCGACAAGGCGGCGCTGCCTTACGTGTCGAGCCCGCTCGGCCGTGCGCGCCAGACCATGGAGCTCGCGCGCGGCAAGCTCGAACTGCCGGTCGACGACTATGCGCTCGATGATCGGCTGCGCGAGATCGGCTATGGCAGCTGGGAAGGGCTGACGCTGGCCGAAAGCGAAGCGGCTGATCCCGAAATTTACGCCAGGCGCCTCGCCGACAAATGGAGCGTGGGTCCCGCCGGCGGCGAGACCTATGCCGATGTCCAGGTCCGCGTGCGCGCCTGGTACGATCAATTGCGGGGTGACACCGTCGCGGTCGCCCATGGCGGGACCTGCCGGGCCCTGATGGTGTGCCTCGGGCTGGAGACGCCGGCCAGCGCCGCAGAACTCTACATCGAGCAGGGCGCCGTCTACGTGTTCCGCGAGGGACGGCTGGAGAAGTTCAGCTAGGCAGCTCCCCGGTCATTCCGGGGCGGCGCGAAGCGCCGAACCCGGAATCTCGAGATTCCAGGTTCGCCTTCGGGCGCCCCGGAATGACCGAGTGTGTTTGACCCCGGTGTTCCCCCGCGTTACCACCACAAGTCAGCATTGACTTACGAGCCAGAGACGAATGTCCTTCAACACCTTCGGCCACATGTTCCGCGTCACCACCTTCGGCGAGAGCCATGGGGTGGCCATCGGCTGCGTGGTCGACGGCTGCCCGCCCATGATCCCGCTCACCGAGGCCGACATCCAGGGCGATCTCGACCGCCGCCGTCCCGGCCAGTCGCGCTTCACCACCCAGCGCCAGGAGCCGGACCAGGTGAAGATCCTGTCCGGTGTGATGGCGCATCCGGAGACCGGCGTGCAGGTGACGACGGGCACGCCGATCGGGCTCCTGATCGAGAACACCGACCAGCGCTCGAAGGACTATTCCGAGATCAAGGACAAGTTTCGTCCCGGCCACGCCGACTTCACCTATGAAGCCAAATACGGGCTGCGCGACTATCGCGGCGGCGGCCGCTCCTCCGCGCGCGAGACCGCGACGCGCGTTGCCGCCGGCGCCATCGCGCGAAAAGTGCTGCCCGACGTCAGGGTGCGCGGCGCTCTGGTGCAGATCGGCCCGCACAAGATCGACCGCGCGAAGTGGGACTGGGACGAGGTCGCAAACAATCCGTTCTTCTGCCCGGACAAGGACAAGGCCGCGTTCTTCGAGACCTATCTCGACGGCATCCGCAAAAGCGGCTCCTCGATCGGCGCGGTGATCGAAATCGTCGCCGAAGGCGTGCCGGCAGGCCTCGGCGCGCCGATCTATGCCAAGCTCGATTCCGATCTGGCGGGTGCGATGATGTCCATCAACGCGGTGAAGGGCGTCGAGATCGGCGCCGGTTTTGGCGCGGCGGAATTGACTGGAGAGGAGAACGCCGACGAAATGCGCACCGGCAATGATGGCACGCGCTTCCTGTCCAACCATGCCGGCGGTGTGCTGGGCGGAATCTCCACGGGGCAGCCGGTGGTGGTGCGTTTCGCGGTGAAACCGACCTCGTCGATCCTGCAGCCGCGTCGGACCGTCGATCGCAAAGGCGCAGACACCGAAATCTTTACGAAAGGCCGCCACGATCCCTGCGTCGGCATCCGCGCCGTTCCCGTCGGCGAGGCCATGATGGCCTGCGTGCTGGCCGATCATTTCCTGCGCGATCGCGGGCAGGTGGGGCGTTGATGTCGCGGTACTAGCCCACCGTGCAGCTTGACGGCCCCGCAACTTCGTCCGCAAATGCAGCCATGAACAGCTCCGAGTTTCAGCGCGTCTGCGATTGGCTGATCGATGGCGCCTGGTCGGCGGCAGAGCCGGACGAGATGATCGCCGATTTCTGCCAACGTCTGGTCGCGGCCGGCCTGCCATTGTGGCGCTTCGGCATCTTCATCCGCACGCTGCATCCTGAAATCTTCGGCCGCAACTTCATCTGGCGGCAAGGCCAGGGAGTCGAAATCGGCAGCGTCGATTTCGAGATCCTGGATACGCCCGAGTTTGCCCGCAGCCCGCTCCGCGTCGTGTTCGAGCAGGGCATCGAGGTGAGGGGACGCCCAGGCGATCCCGACGGCAAGCGATTCCTTTTCTCGACGACATACGGGCCGAAGGCGCGACCGACTATGTCGCGGTGCCGGTGCCCTTTCTCGACGGCTCCATCCATGCGACCAGCTGGATCACGCAGCATCCAGGCGGTTTCAGCGACGACGACATCGCGGCAATCCGCTCCGTCGTGACCCCGCTGGCGCGTGTCAGCGAGATCATCAGCCAGCGCCGTACCGCCGAGATGCTGCTCGACACCTATGTCGGCAACCGCGCCGGCGCGCGCATCCTCGGCGGCCAGATCCGCCGCGGTCACACCGACACCATGCAGGCGGCTATCTGGCTCTCGGACCTGCGCGGCTTCACCGCGCTGTCGGACCGGCTGCCGGCCGAGACCGTGGTCGAGATCCTCAACGGTTACTTCGACTGCCAGGTCAGCGCCATCCTCGCTCATGGCGGCGAGGTCTTGAAGTTCATGGGCGACGGTCTGCTCGCTGTGTTTCCGATCGACGAATATGTCGGCGATGCCGCGCATGTCTGCACGCAGGTGCTGGAGGCGGCGCGCCAGTCCCGCGCCAGCGTGGAGGCGCTCGCCATTCCGGTCGGCGAGGTCGTCGAACGTTTCCGCTTCGGCCTCGCGCTCCACGTCGGCAACATTCTCTATGGCAATATCGGCGGCGGCAATCGCCTCGACTTCACCTGCATCGGCCCCGCCGTCAATCTTGCCGCGCGGCTGGAGAAGATCGCAAGCCGGCTCGGCCGCACCATCGTGGCTTCGGAAGGCTTTGCCAATAATTGCCGCCACGACTGGCGCGAGCTCGGCGAGTTTCCGATCGCGGGATTTTCCAAGGCGCAGCGCGTCTACGGGCTGGCGGATGAGGCGCCGGCGCTGGCCGATCGAGCTGCTATTCCTCCGGCTCGGTCGTGAACAGCAATGGATAGCCCTTGGCGCGGCCGGCGTCGGTGGCGCGCGTCGCCTTGGTCTCGGCGACGTCCTTGGTGAACACGGCGACCACGCAGGCGCCGAGCTTGTGCGCGGTGATCATCACCTTGTAGGCCTGATCCTCGGTCATGCGGAATTCGGCCTTCAGCACCATGGTGACGAATTCGCGCGGCGTGTAGTCGTCGTTGATCAGGATGACCTTGTGCAGCTTCGGCCGCTCGACCTTGGTCTTCGTCCTGGTTTTTGGCGTCGTGACGGTATTGTTCATCGTGTCGCGAAACCCCGGGCCTTGATGAGCTTCAGCCTCCATCATAGGGAGGCGTCCGCGTTCCTCCAAGGCGCGGCCGGCGCGGTGGCTCATGCCGCTGCCGATTGGCAGGGATGCACTGATCGCGTCTGCGTGGCTTCGGGTCATCGCGTGCGCATGATCTTTTCGGAGAGCCGCTGCAAACGTCTCCGGATCATGCTCTAGGGAAGCGCGCGGACGAGCTGCAGCGCGGCGACCAGCGCAGTCACGGACAGTACCACCGATGCGATCATGTAGGCGGCCGAAGCGACGGTCTGGCCACGCTCGATCAGATACCAGGCATCGAGAGAGAACGTCGAGAACGTCGTGTATCCACCGCAGATGCCCACCGTCAAAAATATCCGGGCGGCCTGCGGCAGGTTCCATTTCGTCGCGAACAGCCCGGTGAGAATGCCGATCAGGAATGATCCGGTCACGTTGATGATGAGGGTACCCCAGGGAAAGTCGGTGCCGAACGCCCGGCCCGCACCGATGGACACCAGATAGCGCACGACTGCCCCGAGTGCTCCGCCGGCGGCGACCGCGAGAATGTATTGGATGTTCAACGTCTCGTTCCCTGGTTTGTGACCTGCATTAGTTGTTCCGCGCCGTCAGCCCGTTGCCGACCGCAAGTAGCCCCACCAGTGAAACCAGCGCGAAGCCGAGCCCCGCGAGGAATGTTCCGACCGGGCCATAGGCGTCCCACAGCGCGCCCGCGATCACGCTTGCGGCCAGCAAGGCAAGGCCGGTGAACAGGTTGAAATAGCCGAACGCGGTGCCGCGCAGATGGGGCGGCGCGGCGTCGGCGACCAGGGCCGAGAGCAGCCCCTGCGTCAGTCCCATATGCAGCCCCCACAGCGCGACGCCGAGTGCGAGGCCTGAAAGGTTCGGCAGCAGCGCAAGCGCGAGATCGGCACCGGCAAGGACGACGAGCCCGAGCGCGAGCAGGCCGGTCCGGTTGATCCGGTCCGAGAGCGCGCCGGCCGGATAGGCCGAGAGGGCGTAGACGATGTTCATCAGCACCAGCACCGCCGGCACCCACATCGCATTGAGCCCGATATTCTGCGCGCGCAGGATCAGGAAAGCCTCGCTGAAGCGCGCGAGCGTGAAGACGATTCCGACGGCGACGACACGCCAATAGACCGCTCCGAGCCGCCGCATGGCGGCGAGATTGAGCGGATTTCCTGCGGGCTCCCGGCTCGGATCCGGGGCGGGCTCGCTGACGGCGAACGCGATCAAGCCGAACGACAGGAAGGCCGGCAGCACCGCAACCCAGAACACGGCGGTGAAATTGTCGGCGGTCCACCACATCAGGCCGATCGCGGCAAGCGGCCCGACGAAGGCGCCGATGGTGTCGAGCGATTGCCGCAGGCCGAAGCTCGCGCCGCGCAGGCCGACGGGGGCGATATCGGCAATCAGCGCATCGCGCGGCGCGCCGCGAATGCCCTTGCCGACGCGATCGACGAAGCGCGCGGCCACCAGCCATCCAACGCTGGGCGCGAGCGGGAACAGCGGCTTGGTCAGGGCGGCGAGGCCATAGCCGAGTGCGGCGAGCAGCTTGCGGCGGCCGAGCCAGTCCGACAGCGCGCCGGAAAAGATCTTCGTGATCGAGGCCGTCGCCTCCGCAATGCCCTCGATGAAGCCGACGGTCAGCGTCGAAGCGCCGAGCACGGTCACGAGGTAGACCGGCAGCAGCGCGTGGATCATCTCGGAGGAGATGTCCATCAGCATCGAGACGAAGCCGAGCACCCAGATTCCTCTCGGCAGCCCGCCACGTGCAGCATTCGGTGTCGTCGCAGCCACGTCGTTGCCTTCTCCTGGCCTTGCACCAGACAACAAAAAACCCGCCGCCGGCGGGTCTGTCCATGCTCCCGCCGAAGGCAGAGGCTCAGAAATTGCCCCTCCTCAAGCAGGAGTCATCAGCCCACACGGTGATCGACCGCCGGGCGGTTGTCGGGGGACTCCATCCCCATCTGTCTGGCCAACCTAGCACGGAAATCGCTTCGGACAAGTGGGCGGGGAACTGTGTCCCCGTGCTCGTCGCTCCCGCTTCGCGCATCATGAGCCTGATGGTGCGAGGCGCACGAGCGTGTTCCGGCGGCGCTAGCGCGGCAACGCGGGGGCGGCATTGCGCAAAGCGCGCGTCCGCCTGAGCCGCAGATTCCAACTCGAATGTGAAGCGCAAGCGATCTTCGCGCTTTGCGGCAAGGAGATTGCATGTCACCATCGCGTCATACGACGGGAGACTGCGATGCGGTTGCTGTTCTCGATCGGGGCTGTGCTGGTGGCCGGCATGTTTGCCGGAGGTGACGTTGCGGGCGTCGCGGCACCAGGACCAAAATTCGAACCGTCCAAGAAACAGCTGCAGCGGCCGGCGGCCGACAGAGACGCGCAGACGGTCGACGTCGAGCTGGTCCTCGCAGTCGACGTGTCCTACTCCATGGACATGGACGAGCTTGCGATCCAGCGCGAGGGTTATGCGCAGGCGATCCAGTCGAAGGAGTTCCTGCAGGCGCTGAAGCTCGGCCCGAACGGCCGGATCGCGGTGACCTATTTCGAGTGGGCCGCCTCCAGCGACCAGAAGATCATCATCCCTGGCGGCTGGTCGACGGTCCCGAGACGGCGGATGCGGTCGCCGCCGAAATCATGAAGACGCCGATCCGGCGCGCCTCGCGCACCTCGATCTCGGGCGCGATCGCTTTCGCGATGCCGCTGTTCGATGAGGATCCCTATCGCGGCCTGCGTCGCGTGATCGACATTTCCGGCGACGGCCCCAACAACAATGGCGGCCCGGTCACGGTGGCACGCGATGCCGCGCTCGAGAAGGGCATCGTCATCAACGGCCTGCCGATCATGATCAAGGAGCCATCCTACTCGACCATGGATATCGACAATCTCGATTTCTACTACGAGGACTGCGTCATCGGCGGCCCCGGCTCCTTCGTCATCACGATCAAGGACCGCGACAAGTTCAAGGAGGCGATCCGCACCAAGTTGCTGATGGAGGTCGCCGGCCGCACGCCGGAGCGTCCTGTGATGCGGGTCGCCGACAAGGAGCCGCGCGTCAATTGCCTGATCGGCGAGAAGATCTGGTCGGACCGCTGGGGCCGCTGAAGTCCCCGGCTGAGAGCTTTTCCCGCTTGGCCGATGCCCGAACTTAACGCCTCGTTAACCGGAGCGTGGCCCTAATCGCATGGTTTCCGTTCGTTTCCAGTCGGCATCCTGACATCGCCGCGGCGAACGAAAGCGGGTTTGTGAGGCCCGTCTCCGAGCAATCCAATGGCCATCGTCACATCGAGCACCAACCAGATTTCGCCGGCCAACGAGCGGCTGTATCGCCAGAGTGCTCTGGTCGGCGACTGGAAGGGCAATTGGGTGGGCAACAACCAGCCCGTCGGTTTCAAGGTCGTCAACATCCGCGGGGCCCGGGCGCAGGTCGAGTACACCCACAACGGACGCACCGAGCGCGGCTTCGGCGAGGTTCAGGGCACGCTCATCACCTTTGGCGGGATCACGGTCGGCACCAAGGACGGCAAGAACATGGTGATGCTGTTCTCGTTCGGCGGCGCTGGCAAGCAGACCGCCAATCTCGAGAAGCAGGCCCCGCCGGCGTCCGACAGCCGCCTGATGGGGAGCTGGGGCGGCTATTCCAGCGAGAACGGCAAGAGCGCGAGCTTCAAGGTGCTGTCCGTCAATGGCAAGGAGGCCGAGGTCAGCGTCACCACCGACGGCGTCACCCGTAAGGGCACCGGCTACGTCTACAAGAACGTTATCATGTTCGGACAGACGCAGATCGCAACCGACGACGGGCAAAACGGCAAGATCATCTACCAGGTCGGCACCAAATCCTTCATGGTGCCGGTGACGAAATATCCGCCGGCGGATTCATCGTCCTCCGTGGACAAGACCGCATAACTTTCACGACCTCCGGTCCACCGGCTTGAGTCAGCGGCTTCTGCCGGTCGAACGGCCCAGGATCAAGCGGGCCTGCGCGAAGCCGCAAGCAGCGATCGACCGCCAGACTTCATCGGACAGCTCCACAGGATCTGGAGGCGTTTGCGGCGGACGGGTGACGTCCTGCCGCGGGCGAGCAGGGAACGTGCGGCATCAGGTTCGGTTGTGGGGAGGGGGCCGGCCGTCGCGTCGGCGCGGCCGCTTCGCTGGCATTGGTGATAGCGGGGGAGTATAATTTGGCAAAGCCTTGCCGGTAGTTTCAATGTCCAGATTTGCCCCTTCACCCGTGATTGCAGCCCTGCTCGCTGTGCTTTGCCTGACTGCATCGTCGGTTCACGCCCAGGTCGCGCCGCTGAGATATTGGATCCCCGGCGGGCCCTTCGGCCTCGGGGGCGGCGCCGACCAGAGTTCCGATGTTTACGGCAGTTCCCCCAGCTTCAACGCTGGCGATCTGGATTGCGCAGCAGCGCGACGACTGGCTTTTTCGTCGGCAGTCAGCGCGGCAATCTGAATTGAGCGGCCTCAGTCAAACCGGCCTCGGTCAGTCCGGTCTTGCCGGCAATTTCAGTGCGCTCTCATATGACAGCACGCAGTTCGGCTACAACACCAAGACCATGGGCGGCATGCCCGTGACGTTCTTTGCCGGTTTCGACACGTTGAAATATGGCAACGGCATCGGCAGCTCGGTTGCGCCGCTGACATCTGGCGCGGCACCCGGCACCGGCGCATTTGCTGGCGTCGAATTCAAGCCGACCTCCAATCTCAGCCTGTCGTTCGGCGCCGGTTTCATCCAGCAGGACTCGGGCCGCATGGACAGCGATATCAGATCGAACATGCTGCCGGGCGAGTCGCCGGCTCTGAGCGGTTTGCGCCGTTAGGGCCGCATCACCTGCTCCGGCGGACGCCGCAGCGACTTCGGCAGGTCCGGACCGGTTCCGAAACGTATCACGATATCGCATCGCCGTTCGCCGAGCCCGAGCGAGGCTGCAAATTGCTGCCTCAGCGTCGCCACCTCGACCGGCTGATTGACGAAGGAATATTTGAGCCCCAGCGCGGTCGCCTGCAAACCGAAGCGCTGGCAGGCGCGGCCGACCGCGATCCAGTGCGACTTGTCGCTGCGCTCGGCCGCGAGGACGACGACGCCCGCAGAGCTGGCGAGCTGGTCGCGGTACTTCTTGTTTTCCCCGCTCTCGGTGAAGAAGAGCCTCAGAAGCGGCCGCGCCAGCCACGATGGCAGGGAGGGATTTCCCGAGGCGGGCGCGAACAATCCGTCCATGGTCGCGAGCGCCTCCGCTTCGTTGAAGCGAATCCAGCTCACGAGCTCGCGCATGAAGGCCTTGTCGCGCATTTGCGCCGAGTTGCCTTCGAGCACGTAGTCAGTGACCCCGGCGATCGCGGCGCGTTCGGTCATCAGAAGGGCCGTGACACCGGGTTCGCGACAGGCGCTCTCGAGCCGGCGCAAGGTCTCGGGCGCGGCGGGCCTGCCATCGAACGCCGCGCGGGTGCATTGCCTGACCGGAATTGCGGACACCAACGTCGATGCATCCGGCGGGGCTTGCTCGAGTGCGATCACGATCCGCTCGCCGTCGATGACCGGATTGGCGCGCCAGCCCAGCGCGGACGCCGCGAGGATGAGGTTTTCGGCGGCGCAGCCGAGACTGACGAAGAGGTGATGGTCGTCGGGATCCACGGCCGCACAGCGGCGCGAGAAATCCGGTGCGATCGTGATTTCATCGCCGCGGGCAGAGAAGATCCACGGCTGGGTGTTGTGGCTGTTGGCCGCGAGGGTGGCAAAGCGCACGAGCTCGCGATCCCGCGACACGGCCTGCAGCGCAGCCCGAGACGCCGTTACCGCCTCATCGTAGGTCATCGCCGCCGCCGCTGCAGCGGGGAAGCCGCTGATAGCCGTCGTGGAAAAGCCCAGCGCAGCCGCGGCGAACTGTCGTCGGTCAAGCAAGAACGTCCGCTCCGCATCCCATGTCGCGCCAACGTCCTTAGCACCGAACGCGCTGCGACGATTGACCGGAATCAAGACCGGGCGCCGAGGCTGGAGCGCGATGAGATCTGGATGAATCCTCATCGCGCTCCAGGTCGTTGTTTGCGCATGATCTCGCTGCGCACCCTTCTTGGATCATGCTTTAGCGCGTGAAGCGCGCCACCAGCTCCACATGCGGCGTGTGGCGGAATTGATCGACCGGCACCACCGCCTCCAGCCGATAACCGCCGTCGATCAGCAGCCGTGCGTCGCGGGCAAAGGTCGCGGCGTTGCAGGACACCGCGATCACGACGGGCACCTTGCTCGCGGCAAGCTTCAGGGCCTGCGCCTGCGCGCCCTGCCGCGGCGGGTCGAACACCACGGCATCGAAATCGCGCAGCTCCTGCGGCACCAGCGGGCGGCGGAACAGGTCGCGCGGCTCGACCTTGATCGGCTTCAGTCCCGGTGTGCGCGCCGCCTTCGCCAGCGCTGCGACGGCGCCGGCGTCGTTGTCGTAAGCGGTGATGCGCGCCTTCTCGGCGAGCCGGAGCGCGAACGGACCGACGCCGCAGAAGAGGTCGAGAACGTCCTTGGCCTTGCCGATGCGCTCGGTGACAAGCGCGGCGAGCGTCTCTTCGCCCGCCACCGTCGCCTGCAGGAACGAGCCCGGCGGCAGCGTCACCTCGGCGCGGCCCATCTTCACCGTCGGCGGCAGGCGCTGCAGCACGAGCTCGCCGTGCCGCGTCAACCGCGCCAGGCGGTGCTGCTCGGCAACGCGCGACAGCGCCGTGACCAGCGGCGTCGGCAGCGGCCCGGAGCCGCGCACGTCGACATCGAGGCCGTTGGCGGTGGCGGTGACCTGGATGTCGAGCGGCTTGGTCACCGGCATCTTCGACGTCAGCGGTTCGGCGAGCGCCCAGGCGGCATCGAGCGCGCCGTCGAGCGCGGGATCGAGGATCGGGCAGCGATCGATCGGGATGACGTCGTGCGAGCTCGTCGCCGAGAAACCGACCTTGAGAACATCATGCGTGCCGAAGCGGCCGTGCAGCGTGATGCGCCGACGGCCGGCGCCATGGGCATCGACCAGCGGCGCCACCTCGCAATCGGTGCCGGCCTGCGCCAGCGTCTCCACCACGATGCCGCGCTTCCAGGCCTGATAGGGCTCTGCCGCCCAATGCTGGATCGCGCAGCCGCCGCAGACGCCGAAATGGGGGCAGAACGGTTCGATGCGCTCGGGGCTTGCGACATCGACCGCGAGCAGCTTGCGGCGATCCGGATGGTGGCCGACGACGTGATCGACCTCGACGGTCTCGCCGCCGAGCGTATAGGGCACGTAGACGGCATCGCCCGTGGTGAGGGCAGACGCCGTCGCCGCGATGGCCGACATGATCGATGGTCAGACGCTCAACCACGGCGCGCGCCCAGGAAGAATTCGGCATTGCCGTCGCCGCCCGCGATCGTCGAGGGGAATACCTCGATGTCGGTGCAGCCGAGCGAGGCCGCGAAGGCCACGATGTCGTCGCAGATCGCCTGGTGCACGGCGGCGTCGCGGACGATGCCCTTCTTGTTGTGCTTCCTGTCAGCCTCGAATTGCGGCTTGATCAGCGCCAGCAGGCTCATCGGCGCGGCGGCGAGGGACAGCGCCACCGGCAGCACCGTCTTGAGCGAGATGAAGCTGACGTCGATGACGACGACATCGGGCCGTGCCGGCAGGCGCTTGCCCTCATAGCTGCGGATGTCGGTCTCCTCCATGGAGACGATCTTGGGATGGTCGCGCAGCGAGGGATGCAGCTGGCTGGTGCCGACATCGACGGCGAACACCAGGCTCGCGCCGTTCGCCAGCAGCACCTCGGTGAAACCGCCGGTGGACGCCCCGACGTCGAGGCAGACATGGTCCTCGATCTCGATTCTGTAGCGTTCCAGCGCGCCGGCGAGCTTGACGCCGCCGCGGGAGACGTAGGGATGCGCGGGCTCGGCCTGGATTACCGCGTCCTCGGCGATCGTCTCCGACGGTTTGGCGACCTGCCTGTCGTCGGCCCTGACGAGGCCGGCCTCGATCGCCGCGCGCGCCCGCGCCCGGCTCTCGAACAGGCCGCGCTCGACCAGCAACACATCCGCGCGCTTGCGGGCAGGGGACATCGGATCTCCGGAGGCGACTGAAAGGCTTATGTAGCGATCAATCGCGCGGCTGCCATCCGGACGCAAGCCTCGAACGCGGCCAGATCGTGCCAGACGTCGATGGGTACCGTGGCCGGCGTCACCAGCGGGCAGCCATGCAGCTCCAGCGCGTGGATCATCATGAGATTGTCGACGAGGCCGAAATCCTCGACGATCAGGCCCTGCGCGTCGATCAGCCGCCCGTCCTCGGACGTGACGTCCATGAAGCGGCTGAGGCGGTCGGCATAGGTGGCGCCGTCATTGGAATAAGCGAGGCAGAACTTGCCGCGGCCGGCCATGTAGCCGAGCTCATAGACGGTGCCGGGATCGGCGCCGGCGCCGCGGAACGGGGTGAGGTTGGCGATGATGGCGTCGGCCTCGTCCATCATCGCGTCGTTGCCGCAGAATATCTGCCGCGCGGCGTCGGGTGCGGCGACGTCGATTGCGTTGTCGAGAGGATAGAGGCCGGTGAGACCGTGCGTCGCGCAGACATCGACTTTGCGACGGCCGATCTCGATGGCATCCGGCAGGAACACGTCGGGACCTGCCAGGTAGATCTTCATGGAGTCAGAACCGGAAAAATTTGGGCAGGGGCGCAAGCCACAGTGGGCGGTCTGCTCCCTCCCCCGCCTGCGGGGGAGGGCTGGGGAGAGGGTTGTCTCGGCACCGGGACGATCTCCCAGAGGATGGAGCCCTCACCCGACGCTTCGCGTCGACCTCTCCCGCAAGCGGGAGAGGTGAACCGGCTCAAGCCAGCTTGACCGTCTCGGCCTTGACGTCCTTGCCGAGCGCTTCGAACACCTTGGCGACGATGCCCTTGGCGTCGAGGCCGGCGCGGGCGTACATCGCGGCGGGCGTGTCGTGATCCTGGAACACGTCGGGCAGCACCATCGAGCGGAACTTGACCATGCCGCTGTCGAGTACGCCCTGGTCGGTCAGGAATTGCGCGACATGCGAGCCGAAGCCGCCGACCGAGCCTTCCTCGATCGTGATCAGGATCTCATGGTCGCGGGCGAGCTTGAGCACCAGCTCGGTATCGAGCGGCTTCATGAAGCGCGCGTCCGCGATCGTGGTGGACAGGCCGTGAGCGGCGAGCTCGTCGGCGGCCTTCTCGCATTCGGCGAGGCGCGTGCCGAAGGAGAGCAGGGCGATCTTGCTGCCCTGGCGGATCATGCGCCCCTTGCCGATCTCGAGCGGAATGCCAACTTCGGGCATCTCGATGCCGCGGCCTTCGCCGCGCGGATAGCGCAGCGAGCTCGGACGGTCGTTGATCGCCACCTGGGTCGCCACCATGTGGACGAGCTCGGCCTCATCGGCCGCCGCCATGATCACCATGTTGGGCAGGCAGCCGAGATAGGCGTTGTCGAACGAGCCGGCATGCGTCGCGCCGTCGGCGCCGACGAGGCCGGCGCGGTCGATCGCGAAGCGGACGGGCAGGCTCTGGATCGCGACGTCGTGCACGATCTGGTCGTAGCCGCGCTGCAGGAAGGTCGAGTAGATCGCGCAGAACGGCTTGTAGCCTTCGGTGGCGAGGCCAGCGGCAAACGTCACCGCGTGCTGCTCGGCGATACCGACGTCGAAGGTGCGGTCGGGGAAGGCCTTGTTGAAGATGTCGACGCCGGTGCCCGACGGCATTGCCGCGGTGATGGCGACGATCTTGTCGTCCTTCTGGGCTTCCTTGACGAGGCTCTGGCCGAACACGTTCTGGTAGGCCGGCGCGTTCGGCTTGGCTTTCGCCTGGGTGCCGGTGGCGACGTCGAACTTGACGACGGCGTGGTACTTGTCGGCGGATGCTTCCGCGGGGCCGTAGCCCTTGCCCTTCTGCGTCACGACGTGCACCAGGATCGGGCCGGTCTCCATGTCGCGGACGTTCTTCAGCACGGGCAGCAGGTGGTCGAGATTGTGGCCGTCGATCGGGCCGACATAGTAGAAGCCGAGCTCCTCGAACAGGGTGCCGCCGTCCATCATGAAGCCGCGGGAATATTCCTCGACGCGGTTGGCGCGGTTGGCGATGATCTTGGGCAGGCGCTTGTTGATCTGCTTGGCCGCATCGCGCAGCGTGCGATAGGTCTTGCCGGAGTAGAGGCGCGACAGATAGGCGCTCATGGCGCCGACTGGCGGCGCAATCGACATGTCGTTGTCGTTGAGAATGACGATCAGGCGCGAGTTCATCGCACCCGCATTGTTCATGGCCTCGTAGGCCATGCCGGCCGACATCGCGCCGTCACCGATGACGGCTATGACGTTGTTCTTGCCGCCGGAGAGGTCGCGCGCCACAGCCATGCCGAGGCCCGCGGAGATCGAGGTCGAGGAATGCGCGGCGCCGAACGGATCGTAATCGCTCTCGCTGCGCTTGGTGAAGCCGGACAGGCCGCCGCCGGTGCGCAGGGTGCGGATGCGGTCGCGCCGGCCGGTGAGGATCTTGTGCGGGTAGGCCTGGTGGCCGACGTCCCAGATCAGCCGGTCGCGCGGCGTGTCGAAGACGTAATGGATCGCGGTGGTGAGCTCGACCACGCCGAGGCCCGCCCCGAAGTGACCGCCGGTCACCGAGACAGCATCGATGGTCTCCTGCCGCAGCTCGTCGGCGACCTGGCGAACCTGCTCGACCTTGAGCTTGCGCAGGTCTTCCGGCGTCCGGATGGTGTCGAGAAGCGGCGTTTTACTGTATGCGTTCACGGCGATTTCCAATTTGTCAGCGCCGGAAGGTCGTTCCGGTGCGCGATGGGTTTGCACAATATCGGCGCAGCGCGAGTCCTAACCGTCGGAGCCACCTGCATGGGGCAAAGCCCCGTCTTCAAGCTTAGGTAAGCTTAAGTGCGCTCCGGTTCAGTCTCTGTGATCCCTGTCACTTAGATCGGCTTCGTCCGTCCCAAGCCAATTTCATTAGCAGTTTGAAGCTCTTGTCGTCGGTAATCGATGCCCACGCAAGGCTTGCAAAAAGCCACACTCCGCGCAGCTTTACACCAAAGCTGAGGCCAAAGCCAACCCGCCGGACCGATTAGGGGTATGCAGGTGCAACCGGCGGCCAGAGTGGTTAACCGTGGCGCGGGAGCCCGGGTTCCAGGTTTGCCCTGTCCCTTGTCAGGTTTTTCGCGCGGTTGGAGCGCCCTCCCACCCCAAGGAACCGTTCGGAGCCGGGCCATCCCGGCCCACCGTCATGGGATCGGGGTCCCTCGCGGGCACGCCGGCGTAATCATGGGGACATGGCAGCCCAGCGAAGACATTTCACCGGGCGCCGTCAAAAATGGATAGTGGCCCGGCCTATTGAACGTCGAGCGGCGCCGTGCCGGCGGCCTGGCTGTTGGCATCGGTGGTGATCTTGTCGACCCGCGCCTCGGCCTGGCGCAGCAGTTCCTCGCAGCGGCGCTTCAGCGCCTCGCCGCGCTCGTAGATCGTCACGGATTCCTCGAGCGGCACCTTGCCATCCTCGAGCCGCTTCACGATCGTCCGAGTTCCTCGATCGCGCGCTCGAAGGTGAGCCTGGAGACGTCGACTTGGGTGTTTTCGGC
Organism: Bradyrhizobium dasycarpum; assembly: GCF_042019905.1. Lineage (NCBI taxonomy): Bacteria > Pseudomonadati > Pseudomonadota > Alphaproteobacteria > Hyphomicrobiales > Nitrobacteraceae > Bradyrhizobium > Bradyrhizobium dasycarpum. Next base: position 2,975,055 of record NZ_CP169574.1, on the reverse strand, counting down.
CATATCCGTTTCCGATTGCCCGATTCGCTTAGCCCGGCAGTGAAAGCGGATTTTGCGGGCTTAATGTGGCGAGTGCTTTCAGGCGCCCATCAGGGCGCCGACATGCGCCGTAACAGATTCTTTCAATCCTTGCAGGTCATAGCCGCCCTCGAGCACCGAGACAACACGCCCTCCGGCGGTCCTGTCGGCGAGATCCATCAGCTTGCGCGTCACCCAGGCATAATCCTCCGCGCGCAGATTCAGCGAGGCCAGCGGATCGCGGTAATGCGCATCGAAGCCGGCGGAGATGACGAGCAGCTCGGGGCTGAATTTTTCGAGCTGCGGCAGGATCAAGTTCTCGAACGCGGAGCGGAATTCCGGCCCGCCGTCCTCGGAGGCGAGCGGCGCGTTGACGATGGTGTCGTGGTCGCCGCGTTCGCTCTTGGCGCCGGTGCCCGGAAACAGCGGCATCTGGTGCGTCGAGCAGTACATCACCGTCGGGTCCGACCAGAAGATGTCCTGCGTGCCGTTGCCGTGATGCACGTCGAAATCGACGATGGCGGCGCGCTTGATGCCGTACTTGCGCTGTGCATGGCGCGCGGCGATCGCAACGTTGTCGAAGAAGCAGAAACCCATCGGCTTGCCGATCTCGGCGTGATGCCCGGGCGGGCGCACCGCGACGAAGGCGTTGCGATGCTCGCCCGCCATCACCGCTTCGGTCGCCGCAACCGCACCGCCGACGCCGCGCATCACCGCTTCCCACGTGCCCGGCGACATCGACGTGTCGCCGTCGATATAGACCTGGCCGCTGGCCGGCGCGATGTGACGCAGCTCGGTGACGTAGTGCTCGTTGTGGCAGAGCGTGACGAGATCGAGATCGCCTTCCGGCGCCTGATCGCGCGCCAGGAACTGGAAGCGCTCATGCGACAGCGCCTCCTCCACCGCACGCAGGCGATCCGGCCTTTCAGGGTGTCCCGGCGGGGTGACATGGTCGAGGCAGGCCTTGTGGGAAAGGAGAAGCGTGCTCATCAGGTCGGCCTCACAAGAAACGGGCTTTCGTCGTCGCTTGGCGCATCCGGCGCCAAAACGCAATGCAAAACCCAATCTAGGCGCTTGGTGGGCAATGGCAAAGGGGCGTCCCGGGCCGGCCGTTTGACCTGGATCAATTCACCCGCAGGATGCGGGTCGGCGGCAGCGGACCGATCGGCCCGTGCGCCCGGAAGAACGCGAACAGCGCGTCGGCGTCGTAACCGCCATATTGCGGCGACGTGCCCTGTTGGGCGACGGTAAAACCGTCGCCCCCGACGGCAAGGTAATCATTGAGCGTGACCCGGTAGCCGCTGCCGGGCTCGATCGGCCGGCCGTTGAGCGTCATCTTCTCGGGGATCACGCGCTCGCCGAATGGTTTCGACGCATCCCAGACATAGCTGAATCCGTTCGAGACCTGGAGGATCCGCGGCCGCTTCGGATCGAGCCATTGCTGCTCCAGCATGTCCTTGAGCTGGCTGCCGGTCAGCGTAATCGTGACGAGGCGATTGCGGAAAGGCTGGCTGGCGAAGACATCGCCGAAGGAAATCGCGCCGTTCTCCTTCGGCACGATGTCGGTGCGGATACCGCCGGGATTGGTCAGCGCGATGACCGCGCTGCCATCCTTGGCGTCCTTGGTCGCGGCGAGCTGCGCATCCGCGATGACGTCGCCGAGTGCGCTCTCGCCGGCCTCGTTCGGCACGCGCGACAGCGTTTGCGTCACCGATCCGGCCGGCCGGTTGGCGATCGGCGCCGAGAGTCGGTCGTAGGCCTCGATCAGCGCCGTCTGCTCCGCGTCTTTCGCCAGCGAGGCGTTGGCGACGAGGACGTTCTCGCCCCTGGCGCTGACGATGTCGCGTGTCGCGGGATCGAGCTTCAGGTCGATCGCCGTGACCAGCGTGCCGTATTTGTCGCCGCTGGTGACGAGCCGCCCGTCGATATCGCAGACATAGGCGCGGTGCGTATGACCGCTGACGACGACGTCGACGGCGCGGTCGAACTTCTTCACGATGTCGACGATCGGCCCGGTGATGCCGGGGCATTCGTTGTAGTCGCCGGCGGGCTCGCCGCCCTGGTGGATCAGCACCACGATGGCCTCGACGCCGCGCGCCTTCAGCTGCGGCACCAGCGCGTTCACCGTCTCGGCCTCGTCGCGGAATTCGATCCCCTTGATGCCCGATGGCGAGACGATGCCTGCGGTCTCCTTCAAGGTCAGCCCGATGAAGGCGATTGGGATGCCGTCGAACTCCCTGATCTCGTAGGGCGGCAGCACGCTTCTGCCGGTCGCGGTCTCGATCGTGGATGCCGCCAGATAACGGAATTTGGCGCCCGTGAAGGGATGCGGCCCCTGGCAGCCGTCGACCGGATGGCAGCCGCCGTTCTGCATCCTGAGCAGCTCGGTCGTGCCCTCGTCGAATTCGTGATTGCCGACGGAGGTGATCGCAAGCCCCATCATCGAGAGCGCTTCGATCGAAGGCTCGTCGTGAAACATCGCCGATAGGAACGGGCTCGCGCCGATCAGATCGCCGGCGGCGACGAAGATCGTGTTCCTGTGTCCTTCGCGCAGCTGCTTGACCAGCGTCGCCATGTATTCGGCGCCGCCAGCCGCCACCACCACCTTCTTGCTCTTGTCCTCGGGATCGCCGATGCGGATGCCGCCCGGCGGCGGCCGCAAATTGCCGTGGAAATCGTTGATCGCGAGGACGCGCAGCTCGATCGGTGCGGCGGTCTGGGCAGCGGCGGGAAGGGCGCAGGTGAGGGCGAGTGCGGCGAAGATGGATTTGTATCGCATGGAGCCAGATTAATCGTTCGGCGCGAAGATTTCACGAACGTTTCGCGCCGTCATCCCGGGGGGATCGCGACGTCGTCGAAGGAGAGAGGCGGAGGCGGCGGCGTCGTGACTCGGGCCGGGTTGCCTCTCGTGCCCCGGACGCAGCGCAGCGCTACTTCAGCGGTGCGCTGCAGAGCCCGGGCCCATCTCGCCGCGATCTCTTCCCTGCCATTGGTCCCGGCTCTGCCCAGCGACGCATTGCAGCGCGTCCGGGACACATCAAACAACCTATCCCAGCAGCACCGCATCCGCCGCCGCGACCGATTCCGCGCTCTCCGTCACCGTGCGCTCGAGCGCGCCGGCTTGCACGGTAATGTTCTCGGCGAAGAAGCGCGCGAGGGAGACGTAGCGCGCGGCGTCGGTGTTGCCGTCGGCCTTGGCGGCGAGCGCTTCGGACGCGAGCAGGCAGCCGCCGAGCGTGGCGCCGAACTGCTGCAAGTAAGGCGTCGCACCGGCGAGCGCATCGTTCGGCGCGGATGTGACGCGCTCCAGCAGCCACTTGCTGGTGCGCGCCAACGCCTCCAGCGCCTCGCGCAATTTGGCTCCGGTGGTGCCGAAAGCGGGATCGTTGGAGGCCTCGACCTTCTTGACGGTGGCCGCGAGTTCGTCGAGCAGCGCCCACACCGAGGCACCGCCATTGGCCGCGAGCTTGCGCGTGACGAGGTCGATCGCCTGGATGCCGTTGGTGCCCTCGTAGATCGCGGTGATGCGGGCGTCGCGGTAGTGCTGCGCTGCGCCGGTCTCCTCGATGAAGCCCATGCCGCCATGGATCTGCACGCCGAGATAGGCGACCTCGTTGCCGATGTCGGTGGAATAGGCCTTGGCCATCGGCGTCAGCAGCGCCGCGCGCGCGGCGGCTTCAGTGCGCACCTTCGGGTCCTTGGCGCGGGTCGAGACGTCGATCGCGACCGCGGTCGCATAGCAGATGGTGCGCGCGGCGGCCGTCTGCGCCCGCATCCGCATCAGCATGCGTTTGACGTCGGGATGAACGAAGATCGCATCCGAGCCGTCGGTCTTGCTGCCCACCGCGCGACCCTGCTTGCGCTCCTGGGCGTACGACAGCGCCTGCTGATAGGCGCGGTCGGCAACGCCGACGCCCTCGAGGCCGACGCCGAGGCGGGCCTGATTCATCATCGTGAACATGCAGCGCATGCCCTGGTTCTCTTCGCCGATCAGGAAGCCGATGGCGCCGCCGCGATCGCCCATGGTCATGGTGCAGGTGGGGGAGGCGTGCATGCCGAGCTTGTGCTCGACGCCGCTGGCAAAGATGTCGTTGCGCGCGCCGAGCGAGCCGTCGGGATTGACCATGAATTTGGGCACCAGGAACAGCGAGATGCCCTTGGTGCCGGCGGGCGCATCGGGCAGGCGGGCCAGCACGAAATGCACGATGTTGTCGGTCATGTCGTGCTCGCCATAGGTGATGAAGATCTTCGTCCCCTTGATCCGATAGGTGCCGTCGGCCTGCTTCTCGGCGCGGGTGCGCAGCGCGCCGACGTCGGAGCCGGCCTGCGGCTCGGTCAGCTGCATCGTGCCGGTCCATTCGCCGGAGACGAGCTTCTCCAGATAGATCTTCTTCAGCTCGTCGCTGCCATGCGCGTCCAGCGCCTCGATCGCCGAGGCCGTCAGCAGCGGGCAGAGGCCGAAGGCGACGTTGGCCGCGCTCCAGATCTCGGTGCAGGCGGCGTTGATCGCGATCGGCAGGCCCTGGCCGCCGAAATCTTCGGGGCCGGACACCGCGTTCCAACCGCCCTCAGTCCAGCGCTTGTAGGCGTCCGGCCAGCCCGGCGCGGTCGTGACCTTGCCGTCGCCGAGCTTGATGCCGTGCTCGTCGCCCACCTTGTTGAGCGGCGCCAGCACGTCGGTTGCGAACTTGCCGGCCTCCTCCAGCACCGCCGCGACGATGTCCGCGTCGAAATCGCCGTAGTGACCGGCCTCCACGGCAGCCTTGAGGCCGGCGCCATGGTTGAGCGACAGCAGCATGTCATTGATCGGCGCGCGGTAGGTCATGGCTCACTCCCGTGGACAAATATTGGCGCCGTATTCTCACGAAACGGGGGCGGTCTCAATGGCCGGCAGGCCGGCCGGGCGCCTGCCGGATCCTCCGGGTTCTCCACAACGGAGTGCGGCGTGGCGGATCGGCGGCTCGGTGTGGTATTTTGACCCTCCAGGCGGTTGAAATGCCGCCCCTCTCCCTATAGACCGGCTGCGACCGAGGGGAATCTGCGGGGCCGGTTCTTCCGTCGTTCCTCGGTCGCCTGATGGGGCGTAGCCAAGCGGTAAGGCAGCGGATTTTGATTCCGCCATTCGGAGGTTCGATCCCTCCCGCCCCAGCCAAGAACTTCCCCTCCGCTGAAATTCTGACGAAACCGGCCCGGTGCATCTGGCGCTGGCTCACACCGGGACGATGCTCCATGTCGTCGCCGACGGCACCTAACACGCTCGGCCGCCTGGCCCTGGCGACCAAGAGCTCCTCAGAGTTCGATCTTGGACAAGCATGGGCCGACGACAAGAAAGCATTCCGGGCCTCGGCGCTGCTGGGCGCCCACGATGTCGTCGCGGGACACAAGCTGCTCTTCCCGCGCGCACCATCTTCTCTCCTATCGACACGCTGTCCGTCGAGCGAGCCGGGTAGCACGGTGATCACATTTCCGCGGCTCTGCTGTCGATGGCGTTCATCGCAGCGGGGGTTTGCAGGCCAAGCCGCGTGCGCGCCGATGCCGGCCGCGGCGCCGCCTGGCGCGCAAAGATCGGCAATCACCGCCTGATCGATTTGCCACGTGACGATGATGCGCCCAGGATCCCCAGTGCAGCCGACAGCAGTCTGCGGGCTGGACGATCGATCGAGGGATCAATAACGTGATCCGGCATGTATTGATTTGGATCGATAAATCTTACAAAAACAAGGTCTTGATTGTGACTGCGATTGCTGTCGTCGGCATCGGCTGCAGGCTTCCGGGACATATCAACTCCCCGGACGCCTTGTGGGGGCGCTCCTGGCAGGCGCCGACCTCGTGGAGGAGATTCCGCCGCAGCGCTGGAATGCCGACGATTACTACGAGCCTGTCGCAGGCGTGGCGGGCCGCTCGGTTTCGCGCTGGGGCGCTTTCCTCGACGATCCGTCGGGCTTCGATCATCGCTTTTTCGGCATCGGCGAACCCGAGGCCCTCGCCATGGATCCGCAGCACCGGCTGCTGCTCGAGGTCACCTGGGAGGCCGCCGAACATTCCGGTCGCGATCCGCGCCGCCTGTTCGGGACCGACGCCGGTGTGTTCTTCGGCCTCTCGCATCAGGACTACATGCAGGTCACGCGTGACGCGGGTGCAATGGGCCTCGCCTACGCTTTCACGGGAACGCCCTTCAGCATGGCGTCGGGACGGGTCGCCCATGCGATGGGGCTCACGGGTCCTGCCATCAGCATGGACACGGCCTGCTCGTCCAGCCTCGTCGCCGTGCACGCGGCTCGGCGCAGCCTGCTCGCGCGCGAGTGCCACGTTGCGTTTGCCGGCGGGGCCATGTTGATGTTCTCGCCCACGACATTCGCCTCGGCGTCAGGGCTCGGCATGCTGTCGCCGACAGGGCGTTGTCATGCGTTTGACGCGCGCGCCGACGGCTTCGTGCGCGCCGAAGGCGTTGGGGTGGTGATGCTCAAGCGATTGAGCGACGCCCTGCGCGATAGCGATCGCGTGCTCGCGGTCATCCGCGGTAGTGCCGTCAACCAGGACGGTCGCACGCACAACATCCTGGCGCCTTCCCGCGCGGCCCAGATCGCGGTGATCGATCGCGCGCTTGCCGAGGCGCAGGTTGATCCCTCGTCCGTCGGCATGATCGAGGCGCACGGCACCGGTACGCCGGTGGGCGATACCGAGGAGTACCAAAGTCTCTCATCGCGGTATGGGCGACAGTCGCCCTGTGCTCTGGGCTCGCTCAAGAGCAACCTCGGCCACGCGGAATCGGCGGCGGGCGTCCTGGGTCTGATCAAAGCGACGCTCGCGCTTTCACATGGCGTCGTGCCGCGATCCCTTCACTTCCATCAGCTGCCTGCGCATCTCCAGCCAATCGAGACGCGGCTTTTCGTCCCGACGGACACCGCGCCTTGGCCCTCGACCGGCGCTGACGGACTCCGCCGCGCGGCCGTATCGTCCTACGGAATGTCGGGCACGAATGCCCACGTCGTGCTCGAGCAAGCGCCTCACGCGCCAGCTTCATCTTTCTCGCCGGAAGCCGCCGGAGCACGCGAGCAGCCGTGGTTGTTTCCGATGTCTTCGACCTCGCCGGAAGCGCTTCGCGTTTCGGCCGGGCGGCTTGCCGCTTGGCTGGACGCGAGCGCCGGCCATCATCGCCCCAGTGACGTCGCGCGGACTCTCGCCTGCAGGCGCGGGCACCGGCCGGTCCGGCACGCGCTCATTGCGACAACGCTCGGCGAGCTGACAGCGCAGTTGCGCGGGCTGGCGGCCGATCAATCCATCGATGCAGATTGGCCCGACCATGACGGAAGCGGTCCCGTCTTCGTATTCTCCGGACAGGGCTCGCAGTGGGAGTCAATGGGCGCGGCGCTGATCGACATCGACCCGGTCTTCGCCGGAATGGTTGGCGCCATTGAACCTCTGATTCAGACCCTCTGCGGCTTCTCGGTGACCGATGCCCTGCGTCGACCCGCGCAACTCGACGGCATTGAACGGATCCAGCCCGCCATTTTCACCATCCAGGTCGCGCTGGCGGCGTCCTTGAAGGCCAAGGGCGTGGTGCCGTCGGCGGTGATCGGCCATTCGATGGGCGAAGCGTCCGCGGCAGTCGTGGCCGGGGCACTCGCTCGAAGACGGCGTGCGGGTGATCTGTCATCGCGCCATGCTGTGCCAAACGCTCGCTGGATCGGGTGCCATGGCCGTGGTCGGGATGACGCCGGCGGCGGTTCGCGACGATCTTGCGCGCCGGCGGATCGACGACGTCGAGATCGCCGTACTGGCTGCACCGGCCTCGACGGTGGTGGGGGGCGCCGCCGCGGCCGTGCAGCGCCTCGTCGCCGCCTGGCAGGCCGAGGGCCGGTACGCCCGCGAGGTCGCGGTCGATGTGGCCTCGCACACGTCGCAAGTGGAGCCGATCCTCGCGCAGCTGTCGGAGCGCCTTGCGGGAGTGACTGCGCACAGTCCGCACACACCGATGTACAGCACCGTGCTGCTTGATCCGCGCGAGGCCCCCGTTTGCGATGGCGCTTACTGGATCGACAATCTTCGGCAAGCGGTCCGCTTCCGTCCCGCTGTGCAGGCGGCGCTCGAAGACGGTCACCGCGTATTTGTCGAGCTCTCGCCACATCCCATCGTGTCCCACGCGGTGTTGGAGAATGCTTCCGCAACGGACTTCGCCGTCCGCGCGCTTCCGTCGATGACCCGCGGCGAGCCCATGCACAACGGGCTTCTGGACCTGGTCGGCGCCATCTATGTCGCCGGCGCAGCGATCGATTTCAACGTCCTTTATCCGGATGGCCTGCTGCTCGACCTGCCGCTGCCGGCCTGGACGCACTATCCCCTGTTCCTTGCGCCCACGACGCCGGCCGCAGGTCCGCATCACCTGCCGTCAACGCATCCGCTGTTGAACGTCCACCGCGTCCTGCACGAAGAGCCGGAGCGCCACATCTGGGCTTGCGAGGTTGGTCTCGATGCCCATCCCTGGCTTGCGGACCACCGGGTGAACGGAACGCCGCTCTTCCCGGGCGCTGCCTTCTGTGAAATGGCGCTCGCTGCCGCGCGCACGGTCCTTGGCACGTCGCTCGTCGAAGTGCAGACCATCACATTCGACCACGCGTTGCGGTTGGAGCCATCGATGCCGATCGTCTGCACGGCAGTGCCGGACCGGCCGGGTGAGCTGAGTTTCAGGCCTCGAGAGCCAGGCGGAGAGCGAAGCGCGGGTCCATGCGAGCGCCCGGCTTTCTGGCGCGGCCGCTGCAAAGCCGCCGGCCGTGCACGACGTAGCCGCGCTGCGCGCCGCTCACGCGACATCCGTCGCGGCGGACGAGGTGTGGCGGTGGTTCGACTCGCAGGGCATCCAGTACGGCCCGTCATTTCGCGCACTGGCCCCGGACTTGGAATTATCCGCGGACGGCGCTTCGCTCTTTGCGGATCTTCGGCTGCCGACCTCGTTCCGAACAAGCGCGCGGGGCTATACGGTGCATCCCGTGCTGCTTGACGCGTGCTTCCAGACCGTCGGGGCGTTCGCCCGGGTGGTTTCGGAGACAAACGGGCGCTTGCTGCTGCCGCTCTCGGTGCGAAGCCTGCGGCTCCACCGCACGGACGCCGACGCGGCCCATTGCCTGACCCGCCTGGTCGCGGTCGACGCCCTGCACGTCGAGGTGGACATCGATCTGCTCGACGCCTCCGGTCGCGTGCTGCTCAGTGTCGAGGGATTGGCAATGGGGAGCGGCGCGGCCGAGCAGCATGCCGATGCCGTCGCCTGCAACTCGCGCCTGCTCGACATCACCTGGCAGTCATGGGACATCCCTCGAGCCACGGTCAGGCCGGAGGATGGCGCCTGGTTGCTGCTCGAGGCCGATGCTGCGGGACACCGCTTGATGTCGGATCTGGACGGGAATCTGCGCGAGCGCGGGTTCAAGTCTCGCATCCTCAGCGGCGCCGCGGCGGGGAAGGGGGCGCATGGCGCGGGCAGATCGAAGATGCTCTGCATCAGCATCGCCCCGGAGCTGTGGTGGTGGTCTTGCCACGCGGCAATGAGCCGGCGAGTCCCGACGTATCCCGGGCGAACATAAGCAGCCTGATCGACGTGACGGACGCGCTGGGTCAATGCGAGCGGCGGCCCCGCCTGTTCGTCGTGACATGTCTGGCGCAACGCGTGCTGCCGGACGACACCGTTGAGCTCGCGCATGCCGGTGTGCGTGGCTGGCTGCGAGCAATCGGTGCCGAGCTTCCCGCGCTCCATCCCACCCAGATCGACGTGAACCCGCAGGCGGACGTGTCATTGCTTCGGTCTCAGCTGCTGAGCGGTTCGGACGAGGACGAAACGGCGCTGCGCGGAGCGAGCGCATATGTCGCACGATTGCAGCGAAGCCCGCTCGGCCACGTCGATCGCCGCATGGTGGACCGCGACGCGGCCCGCGATGGTCTTCGCCTCGAGATCCGCGTGCCCGGTGACCTGCAGAGCCTGGAGATGGCCGCCTTCGAGAGGCGTGCGCCGGGCGCCGGCGAGGTGGAGGTCGCCGTCCATGCCACGAGCGTCAATTTCGCGGACGTGCTCGTCGCCCTTGGCCGCTATCCCTCACTCGATGGCCGTGCGCAGGGGCTCGGCCTGGACTTCGCCGGCGTCGTCACGGCCGTCGGCCCTGGTGTTTCGGCCTTTCGCGTCGGCGACCGCGTCGCCGGGCTCTGCGGCGGGAGCGCCTGGGGCACGTATCTGACTTGCGATGCACGCCTGGTGGTCGCGATACCCCGCGCGCTCACGGATGCCGAAGCGGCCGCCCTTCTCACGACAACGGCCACGGCCATGTATGGCCTCGAGGATCTGGCCCGGATCGGGCCCGGCGACAAGGTGCTCATTCATTCGGCGACCGGCGGCGTCGGGCAGGCGGCTGTGGCCATCGCCCGCTCGGCTGGTGCAGAGATATTCGCAACAGCGGGCTCCGAGGCGCGGCGAGAGCTGCTGCGCGCCGACGGCATCCGCCACGTGTACGATTCTCGAACCGTGGCATTCGCCGAGCAGATCCGGCAGGACACGGCGGGTTACGGTGTGGACGTCGTTCTCAACTCGCTCACGGGCGTGGCCCAGCGTGCCGGCCTGGAGCTCCTTGCGGCGGGCGGGCGCTTCGTCGAGATCGGCAAGAAGGACATCTATGGGGGCACGTGGCTGGAACTGTCGCCTTTCAAGCGTAACCTCTCGTTCTTTGCCGTCGACCTCGCGCAGATGTGCATGACGGCTCCGGCCCGCGTGCAGGCACTGCTCTCGCGCGTCATGCGTCGTGTCGGGGAGGAGCGGCTACCCCTGCCGAACATCGCGACCTATCCTCTCGCCGATGCGGCTGACGCCATTCGCGTTGTTGGCGGCGCCGGCCACACCGGAAAGCTCGTGCTCACCGTTCCAACGACCGGCCGTTTCCGCGTGCCGGCGGCGCCGGAGCGGTTCACACCGTTCAGACCCGATGGTGCCTACATCGTCACCGGCGGCCTTGGCGGGCTCGGCCTGTTCCTCGCTGATGCGATGTCCGCAGCCGGAGCCGGTCGCATCATCCTCAATGCGCGCGCCAAGCCCACCGAGGCGGCGACGAGCGTGCTGAGCGCGATGAAAGCACGGGGCACCGAAGTGCAGGTGATAAGTGCCGATATCGCGGAGCCATCGACTGCACGGCGCGTTGTCGGAGCTGCCACGGCGACCGGCCTGCCGCTGCGGGGTGTCCTGCACGCTGCCGCCGTCGTCGAGGACGGCATCCTCCCCTCCGTGACAGACGAGAAGCTGCATCGAAACTGGGCCCCCAAGGTCGAAGGCGCCTGGCATTTGCATGCGGCGACGCTGAAGCAGCAACTCGACTGGTTTTGCTGTTTCTCATCGGTTGCGGCGCTGTTCGGTTCGCCTGGGCAGTCCGCGTACGCCGCCGCCAACGGGTGGCTCGACACATTCACGCAATGGCGGCGCGCCCAGGGGCTGCCGTCCTCGGCGATCGCCTGGGCGGCGTGGGCGGATATCGGCGCCGGTGCGCATCTCTCGGCCCGCGGCGATGCGCGAATGATCGAGCCGCGCGACGGTGCTTACGCATTCGAGACGCTGCTGCGGCACGACCGCGGGTATGCCGCATACGCCCATCTCGACGGCGCCCCGTGGCTGACGGCGCTCGCCGCGCGCAGCCCGTTCGCGGCGGCGATGTCGCAGGTCGCAGAGGCAAAGGCCGAACCGGCGCGCCGCCTGCGCATGGAGTTGAGACGTGCGCCGCCCGACGAGCGGCCGGCCCTGCTGAGGCGTCTGATCATCGAGCATCTCGGTGTCATCTTGCGCCGCACGGTGAATCCGGACCGCTCGTTTTTCGATTACGGCCTCGACTCGCTCGGGACGCTCCAGCTGCTGATTGCGCTCGAGGCCGACACAGGTATCCGGCTCCGTTCCGTGAACGTGACGACCGTGCGTGCACTTGCGGACACGTTGAGTGGCGCCCTGCAGAAATCGCAGTCAGCTGGAGCAGATGCCCGTGACTGATCTGCGTCCGCTGCACGATTGGTCAGGGCCTCCGGCGGTGCTGACGCTGTGGCGTCCGTCTGCTGCGTCGATGGAGAGTGCGAAACGCGCACCGGTGTCTCCCGTATTGCCGAGCTACGAGCAGGAACAGCATCTATACGCTTTCCGTGCCTGTGAGCAGCGGCACGAGGCGATGGCGCGGCTGCTCGTCGTCGTGGGGACGAGCCCGGAAGGTGTGACCTCAGAGCCATGACTCATGTGGTGACCGCGCATCTGCGCAGGCACGACACCTATCACAGCTGGTTCGAAGAGCGTGGTGGCGCAATCGTACGGCACGTACTCCCGGACCCCGCGACTATCCAGATGGAGCCTTGGACGCTGGGCGAGGCGTGCGCGGAGGATTGGCAGAAACATGTCATGGCAACTCCAGCGCCGTTTGCATGGGATTGCTTTCGATTTGGCATTCTCCAGCGTGCGAGCGGGTTCACTTGCTTCGCAAGCATCGACCATCTGCACGCCGATGCGACCGTCATAGCGTTCCTGATGACGGAGATCCGCTCAGCGTATCGCGCGGTGCTCGACGGCGAGAGGCCGTTTCAGCCGGGGTCGCCGGGAAGCTATCTGGATTACTGCAGCACTCAGCGCCAGCGGGCGGCCGCGACGACGCTGGCGGATCCCGAGGTGAACCGATGGATCGCGTTCCTGTACCGCAACGGCGGCCGGATGCCCACTTTCGCCTTGCCGCTCGGTGTGCCGGAGGATCGCTATCACGCGGAGTACCTGCATGTGGACATCCTCGAGGACACCGTGATGGACGCATTCGAGTCCGCGTGCCGTGCGGCCGGCGCGCGGGCGATCGGCGGTCTGCTGGCGTGCGCAGCGCTGACCGAACGGGAATTGGCTGGCCGCTCGCACTACAGTGTCGTCACGCCCACGACGACGCGAAGATCGCCAAAGGCATTCAGGACAAGCGGTTGGTGCGTGGGAGTGGTGCCGATCGACTTCGACGTGCAACAGCGAAAGTTTCCTGAACTTGCCTTGATGGCCCAGCGCAACTTTGACGAACGGATGAGCCTGGCCGAGCTGCCGATCGAGCTCGTGTTGGAACTGGCGGCCGGATTGCCGACGGTCGGATCCGTTGCCTCAGGGGGCGTCATGCTATCCTATATGGATGTGAACGTTCCTCCGCTCAGCGCGCAGATTGCCCGCGAATGGCATCAGGCGAATGGCAGGGTCTATATCAACCAGGGCATCGCCGCGCAGGTTGCGATCTGGTTGTTCCGTACGCAACGTGGGCTCTCGCTCACGGCGGCCTATCCGGCCAACGAGACGGCCCGTGCATCGATGCACCGCTATGTCGAGACGTTTGCGGGCGCATGCCGCCGGGCCGCCGACGTGTTGATGCCGACGTACTCCGATGTCGGTCGTGAATGATGACGCGGGCGATGGCGCACCCGGCGAACGTGTCGAGCATGTCGCCGGCATTCTTGTCCTTCGCAGATCAGGCGATTTATCTCGCGCATGTCTCGCTTGGGCAGCATGCGGTGATCCAGGTGTTGTGGCGCTATCTGCGGCCCGTAGATATGGACGCGCTGACACGGTTTCGAGACAATCTCGCGCACGGTCATCTGGCGCGACTGATCCGGCCGGCGCTGCTTCCGTTCGGACGCCATCAATGGGCCGGCGCGCCACTGCCGTCGGATGCTTTGGCGGCCGCGGAGCCGCCGCTCGCCCCCAGGGCGATGCAGGCGTGGGCCGACGCGCAGGTGGCGCTTCCACTGGACCCTGTGCGCGGACCGGCATGGGCCCTGACGATCCAGACCTTTACCGATGGTTCCACGGTGGTCTCGCTCGTGGCGTCGCACTGCATCGCAGACGGACTGACGATTGCAGCCGCCGTGAGCGACGCCGTGCGTGGAGAGCGGCGGCTGCCAGCCTGTCCTGGATATTGGGGGGGACAGCGTTCCGCGACAACGCTCGGTGCCGAGCTCCAGCGCATGGTGCGTGACGCACCGGCGACGTTTCGAGCGCTCGGCGAGCTGGCCCGTACGGCGTACACCTCGCTCGGTACGTCCAAGACATTCGCTGCATTGCCAGTGGTGGCGGCTGCAGATGACCAGACTGTCGTGTTTCCGTCGGCCTTCATACGCGTTCCGACCTTGGTCTGGGACGCCAAAGCACGGAGTCGCGGCGCCGGCCGGCTTACGCTTCTGGCCGCGATCACCGCGGCGTTCGCCGAGGCACTCGGTCGCGTCCGAGGCGATGATGTGACCTTGTTGTTTCCCGTGAACCAGCGCGAAGGTCTGTCGCACACCGGCGGAAATGACGTCGCGCTCGCCACCGTGAAGGTGCGTGTCGACGAACTGCGCGGGCGCCTGGATGCGTTGCAGCGGCGTCTGCAGGCTACGCTGCTGCGGACGAGACGGAAGCCGAATCGACTTGCCGCAATGCTGCCCTTGGTGCCCTTTGTGCCCAGACGCGCATTTTCGGCTGCCAGCCGTCTGGCGCTTGGTGCGCTCGCCGACCTGCCGGTCACGTGTTCGAACCTGGGCGACTTGCCCAATGACGTATTCCAGATCGATGGCAACGCGTCCGATCGGATCTGCTTTCGCGGTATCGACCGCGCGGTCGCGCGCCGCGCGATCGAGGCGCGTCAAGGCGTGGCGACGCTCTTCGCCGGGGTCATACCTGGATATATCGCCCTGAGCTTCGTCGCCTATCAGCCTGGCGTGGTCACGGAGCCTCGGCATCTTCGTGCGCTCGTGGTAGGTCTCCTGGCTGACTACGAGCTTGCTGGCGAGTTTTTTGATGCTTGAGGCGAGCACGGCCGGCACCCCCGCACCCACGCGGCACCGTCTCGCCTGGCTGGACCAACTTGCCTATGAATTGTTCCGGGTCACCGGCCGGAGCCAGTTGATGCAATGCCTCTGGCTCTATGATCGCGACGTGAACCACGCCGCGCTGGTGCAAACATATGAACGGCTCACGGCATTGTCCTTCAATCGGCTCATTGAGCCGTCACCTCTACCCTGGGGCAGGCCACGTTGGGTGAAGCCGGCGGCAAGGTCCGTTCCGTTCGAACAGATTTCGGACCCGCTGCCCCGATCGCGGTTGCTGCAGTGGGCCGATCAGCACGCGCGCGCCCCGATCCATCCTGTCATCGGTCCCGCCGGTCGAATGGCCATCCAGCCATTCGACGATGGCAGCACAGCCGTGAGCATCGTCGGATCGCATCTGCTGCTCGATGGGATGGGAGCCTTGCGCGTCATCGCGTCTGCCGTGAACGGCACAGGCGTCCCGAATCCCTACTTGCCCAAAGGCGCCCGCGGGCCGCTGGTCGCGTGCCTGTCAGACGCCTGGCAGATCCTCGCCGACGCTCCGCAGACGGTTGCCGCTCTCGCCCGGATCGCACACACGAACCGGCACAGGCTCGCCGCTCCCGCAAAGCGCCCGGCGCTTGCAACCGTCGCGGCGGGTCACGACCCCTCAGCGATCGTGGAGCTTCCAGCTGTTGCGGTGACTGTTGATTCGCGGGCCTGGTTAGCGTGCGAGCAGCGGCTTGGTGGTGGCATGAATACGCTGCTGCCGGGCTTCGTGGCGTCCCTGGCATCGAGTCTGGGCCGCCGCCGTTTCTCGGATGGCGCTGTCAGCCTGCTTGTCCCTAGAAGCCGAAGGCGGGGGCTGGCCGACGAACGAGCGCTGGCGATCGAATTTCACATGATGAACGTCGCGCCTGAAGGGCTGACCAGGAATCTGGAGCCCGTGAATGCCGCGAGGGCGCTGCTTCGTGGCGCGCGGAAAAGTCAGACCGATGTGCTGACGTCGTTGCTCCCGGCCATCGCTTGATGCCCCGCACTGCGGCAAAGACGCTTGTGAACGGGTTGTTTGATTATTCTGATGAGCTGCCGGTAAGCTGTTCCGACCTGGGAATGCTGCCGGAAGGGCTCGCGCGCATCGACGGCGCGCCGTGCCGGCACTTGCTGACACGAGCCGTCGATGTCAACGTCACACGCCAGGACCTGGAGCGTTCCCATGGACACCTCGTCGTCGTGGCCTCTCGCTACGACAAGCAAGTGTCCCTCTGCATCGAGGCCTGCCAGCTGCGCCCCACACCAACCACGGCCGACGAGCTTCGCCTGCTGGTTTCTCGAACGCTCGCCGATTTTGGACTTGAAGCGGTCATCGAAGCCTGAGTCCGGCGCGTGACGGGAGCCGGTTCTTGCATGTGGATTCCAATCAATGGAACTGAGACCCTTAATGGGCAGCGGTCGTATCGTGCAGCAAGCAGGCAGGGGGCTTGAGGGTTGAGCTCTTCGCTTGCCAACAAACGGCGCGACGGGAGCAGCGACCCAGATGCTGGGGCGGACGACGTCCTGTGCTATATGGACCAGGGCTCGTTCGTCGCATTGCGTGCGCTCGGGCGCGGGCCGGTGGTGCAAGTCACCTGGTTTTATGATCGCGCTATCGATGAAGCCGCTGTGAGGGAGTTCAGCGAGTGCCTCTCGGGAGGGTTGCTGGGACGCCTCCTGCAACGTTCACCGCTGCCATGGGGACGGCACCGTTGGGTGGCCAACCCTGTACCGGGCCCGGTGACGTGGTTCCGCGACCCGCTGCCCCGCGAGCGTCTGCCCGAGCTGCGACGTCTGCTGCTTGATCTGCCCGTGGACCCCGAGCGCGGGCCTGGCTGGCGCTTGGCAGTCCAGGCCCTGGAGGGCGGTGGCTGCGCGCTGACGATGCTGGTGTCGCACACGATCGCCGACATGCGTGCCGCCAGTCTGGCCATCGCCGACGCGGTGGCCGGTCGACCTCTCGACCGCGGGTTTCCGGCCCCGTCATGGCGCTGGTCTCCCGTGATGCTGGCGCGCGACAGCGTCGAGAGCCTGCGTGCCCTGCCTGACGTCTGGTGCGCTCTGGCGGCTCTCGCGCGGCGGTCGCGTAAGGAGAGGGCGGGCTTGCCTGCTTCGAGCCCCCGCGTGCGAAGCGGCCGGCACCGCTTCGAGCCGGCCGTGGACGCGCCTCTCGTGCCGGTGGTCATCGACGCGGCAGCGTGCCAGCAGCGCGCGTCCGATCTTGGCGTTGCAAGCAGCACGCTGATCATGGCATTCGCGGCACGGCTCGCGTTCCGGATCGGCCGCGTGGACGCCTCAGGCCAAGTCAAGCTGGTGCTGCCGGTCAGCGACCGCCGTACCGACGACCGGCGCGGCAACGCGCTGCGGTCGATCACCGTGATGGCGGACCCCGATCCCTGCCGCAATGATCCGCGCGCCTTGCAGCGGGATTTCAAGGCTGCGCTGGCCTCGCTGAACCAGCACGGCGATGATCTGTCGCCGCTGTTTCCCCTGATCCCGTATGTGCCGCTGTGGCTGGTGCGGCGCCTGGAGCACGAGGCGCTCGGGGAGGGCCTGCCGGTCGGGTGTAGCCTGGTCGGCGAATTGCCGCTGGACGTGAACCGCCCCTGTGGCGAGGCCTTGCTTTTGCAGGCTACGCCTCTGGAGCGCTATACGGCCTCGGACCTCGCGCGGCTCGGTGGCTTCCTCTTCATCGCGTGCTATCGTGTCAACGAGCAGCTGTTGTGTAACGTGTCCGGCTACGTGCCGAACCAGGTCACGTCCAACGCCGAGCTGATGCCCTTCGTGCGCGATGCGCTTGCGGACATGGGTCTGTGCGGGACGATCGGCTGGCGATTGCCGATTGGCCAAGCGGATGGCGCGACGCCCGCCGAGCGCTCAAGCCACGCGCAGCGCGTCGACGATGTTCATGCGGGCAGCCCGCACGGCCGGCAGGAAACCTCCGAGGAAGCCCATCACGAGGGCGAAGACCAGCGACCGCAGGACGATCCCGGGCGTTAGCACAAACCGAAACGCAAGCTCGGAGAGCGACGTCCAGTTCAGTGTCGTGATCTTCACCTGCGTCATCAGTGACGCCAACAAGATTCCAACGACCCATCCGATCAGCGCGAGCAGCAGCGCCTCGACGAGGAATGCAACCAAGATCCGCGAGCGCCGAAATCCGAGCGCGCGCAGCACTCCTACCTCCATCATGCGGCTGGCCACGGCGGCGTACATTGTAATCGTCGCGCCGATGACTGCGCCGAGCGAGAACATCCCCGAAAGCGTGAGCCCGAGAACCTGAATGAACCCTGAGAGCAGGCGTGACTGCTCCTCATAGAAGATGCGCTCGCGCTTGGCCTCGATGGTGAGGCGGGGATCCGCTTCGAGGCGCGCCTTGAGGGTGTCGAAGCCGGAACGATCGGCGAGCCGTACCGTGATCGACGAGAAGAAGTCGCGTCGGAACGATTGCATGAGCTGCTCGCTGTCGCCCCAGATCTCGGAATCGAACCCGCTGCCGCCCGCGTCGAACCGTCCCACGATCTTCCACTCCCGCTGGGCAAACCGGAGGCTCGATCCAATCTCGATGTCTTCGAAGCGCCCCGCGAGGGCCCGGCCAATGACGATCTCGTTCGAACCCGGGCGAAACATGCGCCCCTCGGCGATCTGCACGTGCGGACGCACGTCGAGGGCGGCCGGACCGACGCCGCGGATCAACAGGTTGCTCGCCTGCCTGGTCTTGCGCCTTGGCTGCGCGATCAAAACCGCCACTTCCTTCGATACAAGCGGCGCTCCTTCGGCTCCGATGACGATTTCGGGCTGGCTTTCGATGATCCTGGCCTGCCGGCGATCGATCAAGCTCTGGATCTCGACTTCCGCAGAGCGGCGCACGAAGATGACGTTCGTGTCTTCGCCGGTCGCGACCAGCGTCTGCTTCAGTCCGGAGTCGAGCATGAGCACGGCGGCGTAGACGAAGACCACGAGGGCCATGCCGGTCGCGGTAAGCAAATTGGTGAGCTTGCGCTCCTGCAGGTTTCGCAAGCTGTAGGAGAGCAGCAGTGGCATGGTCAGCCCAACGCCCGAAGGCCGTCGACGATGCGGACACGGGCTGCCCTGCGCATCGGCCAGAGTGCGGCGAGAATCCCGACCACCAACGCTGCAAGTGCCTGCAGCATGACGGTGTTGACGCTGACGAACAGGGTCGGGAACAGCGTGGCGGAGAGCTCGGCAAGGCGGCCAGCGACCGGGGGCGTAAGCGCGATGCCGATCGCGCCGCCGATCAACGCTATCAGGACGGATTCCCCGAGGATCAATCGCGCCACGTAGCCGGGACTGAAGCCAATGGCTTTGAGGGTGGCGTACTCGCGGAGTCGCTCGCGGGCCGTCATCGCCATGGTGTTCGCCATCACGGCCAGGATGATGAAGATCACCACGAAGGAGACGATCTGAATGGAAATGAGGATCGCCTCGGTCTGCTTCACGAAGCCGATCTGGAAGGCGCGCTCCGTCTCGGTGAGCGTCTCGGCCAGCGAGTTTCGAAACACTTCGTCGATGGCTTGACTGACGTCGGCAACGCTGTCCAGGCTGACGACGTCGACCGCGAACACGCCCACCTGGTCGGCTTGTGCCTTGGAGCGCACACGCAGGGTCTCGTTCAGGTAGTCCCAGCGGAAGAACAGCTGCGACGTGTCGGTTTTGGTGTCTCGGCCGTCGAAGACGCCGCAGATTACAAACTCCCAATTGCCGGGGAAGATGGTTCCGCGCAGCTGGATCACGTCGCCAGCCTTGAAGCCGTAGCGTTTGGCGAGCTTGCGCCCGACAATCGCGCCGCGGCGCTCACTCAGGAAGGCGCGCCGCACCTCTTCCGGCACCAGGAGCTCGGGGAACATGTCGAGATAGCTCGCGGCATCGATCGCAAACTGGGGAAAGAAGTTTTTCGAATCCTTGTAGACGCCGCCGAACCAGCTCAAGTGGGTGACGCGCCGCACGCCTTCGACGGCGCTGATGCGCTTCTGATAGGATTTCGGCAGCGGAAGCGTAAAGGAGACGGCGTTGCGAGTCAGCAGCCGCGACGGAACGGCGCCATCCACGCCCGCATACCACGTCTTGACGACGGTCTGGAGCACGCCAAAGGCGAGGATAGCGACGATGAGACCGACGAGCGTCAGGGAGGTGCGGAGCCGGTGGCGCAAGACGTTGCGCGCCACGAGCGTGAGCCACTGGCTCATGATCGGCACTCACTCAAGGCGCTGCTCCACGAGATAGGAGAGATCGCCCTTCTCCAGATTCATGATGCGTTTCGCATGCGCAGCGGCGCGGTGATCATGCGTGACCATCACGATCGTCTTGCCCATGTCGCGGTTGAGCCGCTGCATGATCTCGAGCACCTCCTTCGCCGACTGCCGGTCGAGGTCGCCCGTCGGCTCGTCGGCCACCAGCACCGTCGGGTCGGTGACGATCGCCCGCGCGATCGCGACGCGCTGCTGCTGTCCGCCCGAGAGTTCCGAGGGCAGATGTTTGACGCGATCGCTGAGGCCGACCAGGCTGAGCGCGAGTTGCGCGCGGTCCCGGCGGTCGCGCCGCCCCAGGGTGGTGAGCGTGAGAGGCAATTCGACGTTCTCGAGCGCCGTGAGCACGGGCATCAGATTGTAGAACTGGAAGATGAAGCCTACGTTCGCCGCGCGCCAGTCGGCGAGTTCGGCTTCCGGAAGGAGCGTGATGTCCTCGCCGCCCACCTTGATCGAGCCCTGGTCCGGACTGTCGATGCCGGCGATCAGGTTGAGCATTGTCGATTTGCCCGAGCCCGACGGACCCATCAGGGCGAGGAATTCCTTGCGGCGGATGTCGAAGGTGAGTCTGGAAAGAACCGGGACGATCTGCGCGCCGCGGCGGTAGCTCTTGCTTACGTCGCTCAGCGCGATCAGCACGTCCTCTCCGGTCGGCCGGTCGGAGATGCGAAGCACGGTCACTTCGTGGCCTGCTTCACTGCGCGCCCGTCGACGAGATCTTCCAGCGGACGGACCACGACGCGCGTGCCGGCCTTGAGGTCGCGGACCTCGATCTGGTCGCCTATCTTCGCGCCGAGATCGACGCTCCGCAGACGGGCCTTGCCTTCCTCGACGACATAGAGATGCTGGCGCCCGTCGACCTCGAAGACGGCGGCCGCCGGCACGGCAAGCACGGGCTTGCGCTCTTTCTCCGACACCTCACGCCTCGAGGAAAGCCGCCTTTGCGCTCATGTCTGGAAGCATCCTCGGGTCGCGCTGCACGAACCGGATCTTCACCAGGGTCGATGCCTTGGCGCGATCCACGGTCGGCACCATCCGGCTGACCACGCCCTCGAAACGCTCGCCGGGGATCGCGTCCAGCTGGATCTCGACCGGTTGCCCCGCGTGGATGCTCAGGTACGACGACTCCGCCACGTCGGCTTCCACTTCCAGCGAGTCCATGTCGGCAATGGTGACGACCGCACCCTTGGTATCGACCGCCTGCGAGAACGGTGTGATCGTGTCGCCGACGTTGGCGTGCCGCGTGAGGACGACGCCGTCGAAGGGCGCCCGGATCTGGGTCTGTCCGACGGCAACTTCGGAGGCGCGCAGATTGGCCTGCGCCGCGGCGATGGCGGCCCCGTATCCGTTGAACGCGGCGCGCGCCTTGGCGAGGCGTGCCTCGGCGGTTTCGCGCGTCGATTCGCTGATGATGTTCTTCTCGCCGAGGGCCTCGGAACGCTTGAAGGCGATTTCCGCCTGCGTCAGCTCCGCCCGCCCTTGGGCCAGGTTGGCTTCCGCAACCTGCACGTTGGCGGCTGCCTGGTCGCGCACTGCCACCGTGTCGCTGCTCTCGAGGCCGGGCGATCACCTCGCCCTCGCGCACCTTGCTGCCTTCGAGCACACCGAGCCACTCGAGACGGCCTGTCGCCTTCGAGGCGACGGATGCCTTGCGTTGCGCAACGACGTAGCCGGTCGCGTTCAGCAGCGTCAGCGCCTGTGACGGATAGACGGAGTAGACCACCGCCGTCTCGACGACGATCTGCGCATGGCTGCGCCACAGCCACGTCGCGCCCCCGATGCCGACGAGCAGGGCGAGGAGAAGCACGCGCCCCAGGATTTGGCGCAACCGTCGGCGGCGGCGCGAGCCGGCGCTACGATCGATTGCAAGCGCGGAAAGATCGGAGGCGTCGGGTGCGCCGTCGATGAGGGCCTGGGGCAACGTCATGGTTTGATCATGGATTTCCGAGCAAAACAGCGCAGACTTTGAAGAAAATATCGTACTGAGAAAGCCGTAAGCCATGCGCTTGACCAGTGTCAATTAGCATGAAGGGCCGCGCTTGACATCCATGATTTCGTATTCTCCAAATCTTCCCACGGCTTGAAACATGGTCGATGGCATCCGCACCGACGCGAACGCCATCACGCGACACCTTCGAAAACCGGAGCGGGACCATCAGGTTTGCCATCGCAGTCCACGGGACACGAGGAGACATCGAGCCTGCGGCTGCCGTTGCAGGTGAGCTGCAGCGCCGCGGTCACGACGTCAGGATGGCCGTGCCTCCCAATCTCGTCGGGTTCGCCGAGTCGGCCGGCCCTTGTTCGGTGAGTTCTTACGGTCCCGATTCCCAACGCCAGCTCGAGGCGGAGGTTTTCCGCGACTGGTTCAAGTTGCGCAATCCGGTCAAGGTGCTGCGCCAGGCGCGCAAGTACCTCGCCGACGGCTGGGCGGACATGAGCGCGACCCTGACCGGGTTGGCGGCCCGTGCCGATGTGATCCTGAGCGGTACGACCTATCAGGAGCTGGCCGCCAACGTTGCCGAGGCCGAGGGGGTGCCGCTTGCCGCCCTGCATTACTTCCCCGTCAGGGCGAACAACCACATCCTGCCGGTTCGATTGCCCCCGAAACTGGTCGAGCCCTTGTGGTCGCTCGCCGAGTGGTCGCATTGGCGCCTGTTGCGGCCGGCCTATGACGAGCAGCGCCGCGCCCTCGGGCTTCCGCAATCCGGAATTCGTGCTGCGCGTCATATCGTCGAATCCGGCGCGCTGGAGATTCAAGCTTATGACAAGGTGTTCTTTCCTGGGCTCGAGGCGGAATGGAGCTGGAAGAGACCGTTGGTGGGCACGCTGACCCTGCAATCCGCGTCCGAGTTCGACGATTCCGTGAACTCCTGGATTGCCGCCGGCCGCCGCCCCCTTTACTTCGGGTTCGGCAGCATGCCGGTCGACAGACCGGCGGAGACCGTTGCCATGATCACAGATGCGTGCCGGGAGCTCGGCGAGCGTGCGCTGATCTGTTCCGGAGTCCTGCCGCTTGAAGGCGCGGCTCCCACACCGGACGTCATGATCGTGCCTTCGGTCAATCACGCCGCCGTGCTGCCGCGCTGCCGAGCCATCGTTCACCATGGCGGCGCCGGCACCACGGCCGCCGGCATGCGTTCCGGCGTCCCGGCTCTTGTACTGTGGATAGGCGCCGACCAGCCTATATGGGCGAGACAAATCAAACGCCTGGGCGTCGGCACCTCGCGTCGTCTCGCCGCAACGACCCGGGACACCCTTCGACACGGCCTGCGGACCGTCCTGGAGTCGGGCTGCGCCGCCCGGGCGCGCGAGGTGGCCGGGCAGATGACTCCGCCGAGCCGGAGCCTGGCGACCACCGTCGCCCTTCTCGAAGGGCTGGCCGGCACGCGTGTGCGATCTTGAGAATGCTCGGCGTCGGGTCTGCGGAGGGCGCGAAGCGCGAGGTCCAGGCTCACGCCGGCCTTCTGTGTAATGAGGTCGGACCTATGCTGCGCTCCCCGAACTTCGCCAAGTAAACCTCTTGACAGCGGGCATAATACTTAACATGTTAAGTATGTACGGCCAGCAAGGCGACGTTGTGCGTCGGAACGCGCATTGCTTTCTGCCGTCGCCACACAAAGAGCTGCCGGTCGCAACGGCTCGAACGAGGGAGGACCCGTGATGTCCAAGCTTGCGGAGAACATCGCCAGGGCGGAACGCTACCTTGCCCGGTTCGCGCAGCATGGGGTGCTCAACCGCATCGGCGGCGAGGACGTCCCAGCTGCGGACGGCGCGACATTCGAAACGATCTCTCCCGTCGATCTGAAGCCGCTCGCCAAGGTGGCACACGGCAAGGCCGCAGACATCGATCGGGCCGCGAAGGCCGCGCATGCGGCCTTTCCGCAATGGGCCGAGACCTCCGGGGAGGCGCGGAAAGCGCTCTTGCACAAGGTTGCCGATGCCATCGTCGCCCGCGCCGAAGAAATCGCCTTCGTCGAATGCATGGATACCGGGCAGTCCCTCAAGTTCATGGCCAAGGCGGCGCTGCGGGGCGCCGAGAATTTCCGCTTCTATGCCGACCGCGCGCCCGAGGCGCGCGACGGCAAGTCGCTTCGGACCGACGGCCAGGTGAACATGACCACCCGCGTGCCGATCGGTCCGGTGGGCGTCATCACGCCGTGGAATACGCCATTCATGCTGTCGACGTGGAAGATCGCGCCGGCGCTCGCGGCCGGCTGCACCATCGTTCACAAGCCGGCCGAATTCTCGCCGCTGACCGCGCGCCTGCTAATCGAGATCGCGGAAGAGGCCGGTCTGCCCAAGGGCGTCTGGAATCTCGTCAACGGCCTTGGCGAGGACGCCGGCAAGGCGCTGACCGAGCATCCGCTGGTCAAGGCGATCGGATTCGTCGGAGAAAGCCGCACCGGCTCGATGATCATGAAGCAGGGCGCCGATACCTTGAAGCGCGTTCATTTCGAGCTGGGCGGCAAGAACCCGGTGATCGTGTTCGCCGATGCCGACCTTGATCGCGCCGCGGATGCGGCGGTGTTCATGATCTACTCTCTCAACGGCGAGCGCTGCACCTCTTCCTCGCGCCTTCTCGTCGAGGCGAGCATCTATGACAAATTCACCGCGATGGTCGCGGAGAAGGCCGGCCGGATTAAGGTGGGACATCCGCTCGATCCCGAGACCGTCATCGGTCCGTTGATCCATCCGGTTCACGAGAAGAAGGTCCTCGACTACGTCGAGATCGGCAGGGCGGAGGGCGCGACGATCGCCACGGGCGGCCGCAAGGTCGATGGTCCCGGCGGCGGCTGCTACGTCGCCCCGACGCTCTTTACCGGCGCCAACAACCGAATGCGCATCGCACAGGAGGAAATCTTCGGGCCGGTGTTGACGGCGATTCCGTTCAAGGACGAGGCGGAGGCGCTCGCGCTCGCCAACGACGTCCAGTACGGCCTCACCGGCTATCTCTGGACGGCCGACGTCACGCGCGCCTTCCGCTTCACCGACCGGCTGCAAGCCGGAATGATCTGGGTCAATTCAGAGAACGTCCGCCACCTGCCGACGCCCTTTGGCGGGGTGAAGAGCTCCGGCATCGGCCGCGACGGCGGCGATTGGTCGTTCGATTTCTATATGGAGACGAAGAACGTCGCGTTCGCGACCACCGCGCATAAAATCCAAAAACTAGGCGGTTAAGCGGTCCGCAGCAGACCAAGGAGGATATCATGGCATTGCCTACGCCCAACCTTTATCCGCCATTCAACATCGTACGTCTCAGTCATGTCGAGTTTGGCGTGAGCGACCTTGCTAGGTCCCGCGCGTTCTATGTCGACACGCTCGGTCTGCAGGTGACGGACGAAAGCTCCGATGCGATCTATCTTCGGGCGATGGAAGAGCGCGGCCACCATTGCATCGTGCTGCGGAAGTCCGACAAGATCGAGGCCCGCGATCTCGGCTTCAAGCTGTTCGGCGAAGAAGACCTCGACAAGGCAGTTCATTTCTTCAAGAGCAGGGGTTTACCGGTCGAATGGGTGGAGCGTCCCTATCAGTCGCGCACCTTCCGTACCCGCGATCCGCACGGCATCCCGCTCGAGTTCTATTCGAAGATGGACCGGTTGCCGCCGATTCATCAGAAGTACGCTCTCTACAAGGGCGTGAAGCCGCTCCGCATCGACCACTTCAATTGCTTCTCGCCGAACGTGGACGAATCCGTCGCCTTCTACAACGAGATCGGCTTCCGCGTGACGGAGTACACCGAGGACGAGGAGACCGGGCGGCTATGGGCAGCCTGGACCCACCGCAAGGGCGGCGTTCACGACCTGGCATTCACCAATGGCCGCGGCCCGCGCCTGCATCACACGGCGTTCTGGGTGCCGACCCCGCTCAACATCATCGATCTTCTCGACCTCATGGCGACCACCGGATGGATCTCCAACATCGAACGCGGTCCGGGCCGCCACGGCATCTCGAATGCCTTCTTCCTCTACATCCTCGATCCGGATGGCCACCGCATCGAAATCTATTGCTCGGACTACCAGACCGTCGATCCCGATCTCGAACCGATCAAATGGGACCTGAAGGACCCGCAGCGTCAGACGCTGTGGGGGCGCCCGCGCCGAGATCCTGGTTCGAACACGGCAGCCTCTTCGCCGGGATTACGCCGCGCGACGCCGAGCTGGCGGCCCAGCCGATCATCGCGCCCTGATCGGCTGGCAACACATTCGACAAGGAAGGCCGCGCATGTCTCGTCCAAGGTTCATCAGCTTCACCCGCAACGCTGCGCCCGGCTACGGCCTGCTCGTGGACCGTGGCGTGGTCGATCTGTCCGGACGTCACGGCAACCGCTGGCCCAGCCTGCGTGAGGTGATCGAGGACGGTGCGCTGCTGTCTCTGGCCGAGGAGAGTGACGCGCGACCCGCGGATTTTCCGGTCGAAGACATCCGCTATGAGATCCCCGTGCCGACACCGGAAAAGATCATCTGCGTCGGCGTCAACTTTCCCGACCGCAACGAGGAATACAAGGACGGGCAGGCGGCTCCCTCAAATCCCTCGCTCTTCATCCGCTTTCCGCGCTCGTTCACCGGCCATGAACAGCCTTTGCTGCGTCCCCCGGAGAGCCCGCAGCTCGACTACGAGGGCGAGATCGTCATCGTGATCGGCAAGGGCGGGCGCAGGATTGCGCAGAGCGAAGCGCTCGGCCACATCGCCGCGCTGTCGCTGTGCAACGAAGGCACGATCCGCGATTGGGTAAGGCACGCCAAGTTCAACGTGACACAGGGTAAGAACTTCGATCGGACCGGTTCGATCGGACCCTGGCTCATCCCCTATACCGATGAGAGCCAGCTTGCCGACGTCAAGCTCGAAACGCGGGTCAATGGCGACGTCCGCCAGCAGGACCGCACGAGCCGGATGATCTTCTCCTTCCGCAAGATCATCAACTACATCTCGACGTTCACGACCCTGGTTCCCGGCGATGTCATCGTGACAGGTACGCCGACGGGCGCGGGCGCGCGCTTCGACCCGCCGATCTGGCTGAAGCCCGGCGACGTCGTCGAGGTCGAAGCGGAAGGAATCGGCGTGCTCCGCAACACGGTTGCTGATGAGGCGTGATCTGTTGGCGGCGCCACGCCTGCCGACTATCTGGCTTGATCAGGTCGTCGATGCGGCTTGCACGCGAATTCGGCCCTGGTCGTCCACGGCGATCGGAATGGCGTCGAGGGTGCAGTTCAGGCCGAGTCCTTCGACGCCGACGCCGTCCTGAACACGGAATCCGGCGCTGTGATTGGTGCACCGGAGAACCGTGCCGTCCGCGCTCAGCAAATTGTCGCCGCGATGATCCAGCGGCAGGTACTGGTGGGGACATGCATTGACGTAGGCCGTCAGAGTGCCCGCCGATCTGACGATCAGGATCGGAAAATCGGCCGGGCCGGATCTGATCGATTTGAAGCTGCCTTCGCCGATGTCATTGGCGTTGCACAGGATGGTTCCCTCGGCCGGCGCGCCGCGATAGCTCCGCCATGCGTCCAGTATCGCGACCTCCCTCAGGATGCCTTCAGCACGCCGCGCTGAATCTGGTCGGCCTCGATGCTCTCGAACAGGGCCTTGAAGTTGCCCTCGCCAAAACCGTCGTCTCCCTTCCGCTGGATGAACTCGAAGAAGATCGGACCGATCACGGTCTTGGAGAAGATCTGAAGCAGGATGCGCGTCAGCCCGCCATTGACGACGCCCTCGCCGTCGATCAGGATTCCGTGCTTGCGCATGCGATCGAGCGGTTCGGTGTGACCCTTCACGCGGTCAAATGATTTGTCATAGTAGATCGAGGGCGGGCCCGGCATGAACTCGAGCCCGCGCGCGGCGATGGCGTCGGTCGCCGAATAGATGTCGTCGGTGCCGACGGCGATGTGCTGGATGCCTTCGCCCTTGTACTGGCGCAGATATTCTTCGATCTGGCTCTTGTCGTCGGCGCTCTCGTTGATCGGGATTCGAATCTTGCCGCAGGGGGACGTCAGGGCGCGCGAGGTCAGGCCGGTCAGCTTGCCCGAAATGTCGAAGTAGCGGATCTCGCGGAAATTGAAGGTCTGGCTGTAGAACTTGTACCAGGTGTCCATGTTGCCGCGCATGACGTTATGCGTGAGGTGATCGAGATAGTAGAACCCGACGCCTTTCGGGGTCGGGTCGACTTCACCGGTCCAGTCGTACTCGGCCGAATAGGGCGAGCCCTTCGCGCCATAGGTCTCGACCAGGTACAGCAGGGATCCGCCGATGCCGACCACGGCCGGGACGTCGAGCGACTTGTCGCTGCCGGTATATTCAGTTCCGCCGAGCTCGAGGACGCGCTTCAGCGCATGTTTGGCATCGACGACGCGCCAGGCCATCGCCGGCGCGCAGGGACCGTGTTCTCCGACGAAGCGCGCCGCATGGGAGTTCGGCTCCCGGTTCAGGACGTAATTGATCTTTCCCTGGCGCCAAAGGGAGATGTCCTTGGTCTTGTGCCGCGCGACCTCCGTGTAGCCCATCTGCTCGAAGAGCTTGGCGAGCTGCTGCGGCTCCGGATGGGCGAACTCGACAAACTCGAAGCCATCGGTGCCGGCCGGATTGAGCGCCGAGATCGTGGCGGGCGGGGCATCGTGAGGGAAGGGGCCCAATGTCGCACTCCTGGAAAGCTGTCTGATCCGACGGAAATATACTGCCGGCAGCTTGCACGATCCCCGCAAAATCCGCTCGACAAAGCAAAGCAATGCGTGAAGCATGCGGATATTGGCATTTTTGCGCAAGGATCACGCATGGATCAGTTCGACGTCAAATTGCTGCAGGCGCTTCAGGCCAACGGCCGCCTGTCGAATTTTGAACTGGCCGACGTCGTCGGTCTATCGGCATCGCAATGCTCGCGCCGTCGCGCGGCGCTCGAAGATGCCGGCGCGATTGCGAGCTACCACGCTCACCTCGACCGCGAAATGCTCGGACTCGGCATCGTCGTCTTCGTGCAGGTAACGCTTGCGACACACTCGCCGGACAATTCGCGGCGCTTCCTCAAGCTGATCGAGAGTCGGGAGGAAGTGCAGGAGGCCTATGCGCTGACCGGCGAAGCCGATTACCTCATCAAGGTGACGATCACCGACTTGAAGGCGCTCGCGCGGCTTCTCAACGAGGTGTTTCTGCCGCACGACAGCGTCGCGCATGTGCGCTCGTCCATCGTTCTCGATAGCTTGAAGCACACCTCGCAATTGCCGCTTGGGCACCTCATCCCGGCCGAGGCGCGGGCTGCGGAGAGCTCCGGGTCCCGACGCAAAGATTCATCACGGCCTCGACGATCCGCAAAGAGTTGAGCTGGCGTGGTTTGCAGGCGATCGGTCTACGGCATGCCGGTCACATCCTGCTGGCGGCCGAAGTGCCGTGCCCGGCGGGTCCCTGTAGCCGGCCCAGGCGCTCGTCGGTCGGGCGGGACAAAAATTTTCGACGAGCCCTCTTGAACGGAAATCGATCCCTCCCTAGGTCGTTTGCCGCCCGGGGGCCGGTTCCGGACCCGGATTTTGGACATCGCTGAACCTATCAAGGAGGATGTGCATGCATTTCCGCCCGTTGCACGACCGTGTGCTCGTGCGCCGCATCGATGCCGAGGAGAAGACCGCCGGCGGCATCATCATTCCCGACACTGCCAAGGAGAAGCCGCAGCAGGGCGAGATTATCGCAGTGGGGCCTGGCGCGCGTAACGAGCAGGGCCAGCTCGTGCCGCTCGACGTCAAGGCCGGCGATCGGGTGCTGTTCGGAAAATGGTCGGGCACCGAGGTCAAGATCGAGGGCGAGGAGCTCTTGATCATGAAGGAAAGCGATCTTCTCGGCGTGGTCGGACAGGCCGGCGCGCTGAAGAAGGCGGCGTAACTGACAGTCATCGAACAGAAAGGAGATTGCAACATGGCTGCCAAGGACGTGAAGTTCGCGACCGAGGCCCGCGAGCGCATGCTGCGGGGCGTCGACACACTGGCGAATGCGGTGAAGGTCACGCTCGGTCCAAAGGGACGCAACGTGGTCATCGAGAAATCGTTCGGCGCGCCGCGCATCACCAAGGATGGCGTCACCGTCGCCAAGGAGATCGAACTCGAGGACAAATTCGAGAACATGGGCGCCCAGATGGTGCGCGAGGTCGCTTCGAAGACCAATGATCTCGCCGGAGACGGCACGACCACGGCAACCGTTCTGGCGCAGGCCATCGTCAAGGAAGGTGCCAAATCGGTCGCCGCCGGCATGAACCCGATGGATCTCAAGCGCGGCATCGACCTTGCGGTGGATGCCATCGTCACCGACCTCAAATCGCACGCCAAGAAGGTTACCTCCAACGACGAGATCGCCCAGGTCGGCACCATCTCCGCCAACGGCGACACCGAGATCGGCCGCTTCCTGGCGGAGGCCATGCAAAAGGTCGGCAACGAGGGCGTGATCACGGTCGAAGAAGCCAAGAGCCTGCACACCGAGCTTGAGGTGGTCGAGGGCATGCAGTTCGACCGTGGCTATGTGTCCCCCTATTTCGTCACCAACGCGGAGAAGATGCGAGCCGAGCTCGAGGATCCCTATGTGCTGATCCACGAGAAGAAGCTGTCGGGTCTCCAGTCCATGCTGCCGCTGCTCGAACAGGTCGTGCAATCCGGCAAGCCGCTGCTGATCATCGCCGAGGAGGTCGAGGGCGAGGCGCTGGCGACGCTGGTCGTCAACCGTCTGCGCGGCGGCTTGAAGGTGGCGGCGGTCAAGGCGCCCGGCTTTGGCGATCGCCGCAAGGCGATGCTGGAGGACATTGCGATCCTTACCGGCGGCACGGTGATCTCCGAAGACCTCGGTATCAAGCTCGAGAACGTGACGGTGAAGATGCTGGGCCGTGCCAAGAAGGTCGTGATCGACAAGGAGAACACCACGATCGTCGACGGGGCCGGCGCCAAGAAGGACATCGAGGCGCGCAGCCAGCAGATCAGAGCTCAGATCGAGGAGACCACGTCGGACTACGACCGTGAGAAGCTCCAGGAGCGGCTGGCCAAGCTGGCAGGTGGCGTCGCCGTGATCCGGGTCGGCGGCGCGACCGAGGTCGAGGTCAAGGAACGCAAGGACCGCGTGGACGACGCCCTGCATGCGACGCGGGCTGCCGTCGAGGAAGGCATCCTGCCCGGCGGCGGCGTGGCCCTGCTGCGTGCCTTCAAGGCACTGGATGGCGTCAAGACCGCCAATGCAGACCAGAAGGCCGGTGTTGATATCGTGCGTCGCGCTATCCAGGTGCCGGCCCGGCAGATTGTGCAGAATGCGGGCGAGGACGGTTCCGTCATCGTCGGCGAGCTCCTCGAGAACGAGACCTACACGTGGGGCTTCAACGCGGCGACGGGCGAGTACCAGGACATGGTCCAGGCCGGCGTGATCGATCCCGCCAAGGTGGTGCGTACCGCATTGCAGGATGCGGCCTCGGTTGCCTCGCTGCTCATCACCACCGAAGCGCTGGTGGCTGACAAGCCGAAGAAGACCGAGGCGGCGAGCGCTCCCGCGGTCGATTTCTGAGACGAACGAGCCCGGCGCTGCCGCCGGGCTCGCTTTCCCTGAGTGTTGTCACGATCATTGGATCTGTTTTCGAACGATTGGAGGATGAGATGATCAAGTATCGTACTTTCTCCGCTCGCGCGGAGAACACGCAAATGGCGCGGCACCTCGCGGCCCTGGCCGTTGCCGCCAGCCTCGCTCTCGTGCCCGTTGCGGCCCATGGCGCCGAGAGTCCCGGCTCTGGAGCCAGTGCAGCAGACACTTTCGAACGGTTGACGTTGCCGCCGATCCCATACCTGGACACGATGCCGTGGTCGAATTGGGAGCGGGCCAACGCCACCATGAAGGTGGATACGTTGCTGTCGCCGGTTCTCGGGCCATCGGGTATCCGTCTCGACGCTACCCCGCACGAATATGGCCGGCCTCAACCTGCCACGAGCTGAGGCGTCGAAGCGGCCGCGCGCCGCTCCGCTGTCTACGGAGGCGCGCTGCCGTGAACCGATGAGCCGAGGCCGAGCATCGAATGAGCGCGACGGTCATCCGATATGCTCATGCATCATGGCTCCGCAGCGGCTCGCTTGCTCAAGCCGAAGGAGGTGATGTGAGATGAGAGGCATCGTTGTTGCCGTCGCCTTGTTGGAAATGGCAAATGCACTCCAGGCCAGGGAGACGGACTTTCCGCGCGGAGAGGTACGGAGCTCGGCCGCGCCCGTCCGGCAGCTCGCGACGAGCTCCGGTGCGGCCTCGCGCACCGACACTGAGAAGCCGCGCCGCAACGAGCGCAAGAGCGCCGACTTTTCGGCCGAGCGCATCGTCCCTGACATCTGCACCGGGTGCTGATCGGCCTCCCGGCCGATCAGCGGTTCTGATTCTCACCGTGACGCGGTGATGGCCGGAGAGCCCGGATCGGTAAGGCGGGCGCAGACCTTGGCCCTGATCCGTTGCAACGCGCGCTGCTCGATCTGTCGGACACGCTCGCGCGAGATACCGAACTGACCGGCAAGGTCCTCCAGCGTCTTGTGCGGCTCGTCCAGATATCGGGCCCTGATGATGCTGTGCTCGCGGGCCGACAGTGCGGCAAGGGCTTCGGCGAGGGCGCACTTCTCCCGTTCACGATCGCTCGCCTCCAGCAGCAGGCTTTCGGGATCGGGGGAGGGATCCACGAGACGATCCTGCCACTCGTCCCCCTCGGTTTCGGCACTGAGCGGCATGTTCAGGGAGATGTCGCCGCGCAGCCGGCCGTCCATCTCGATCACGTCGCCTTCTCTCACGTTGAGGCTGCCCGCGATCTGCTTGAGCTGATCGGTGCGCAGATCGCCATCCTCCGGGACGCCGAGCCTGCTCTTGAGCTTGCGCAGGTTGAAGAACAGCTTCTTCTGCGCGGCGGTAGTGCCGAGCTTGACGAGCGACCATGATCTGAGGATGTACTCCTGCACGGCCGCCTTGATCCACCAATTCGCGTAGGTTGCGAGCCGAAAGCCTTTCTCCGGATCGAACCGCTTGACGGCCAACATCAGCCCGACATTGGCTTCGGAGATGAGGTCGGCGATGGCGAGGCCATAGCGCCGATGTTGAATCGCGATTTTCGCCGCCAGCCGCAGGTGGCTGGTCACCAGGCGGTAGGCCGCCTCGGGGTCGCCGCAATCACGCAGGCGGCGCGCATATTCAATTTCCTCGGGCGCCTCGAGCAACGGAAATCGATGGATCTCGTTCAGATAGCGGGACAGCCCGCCTTCGGAATGGATCGCGGGAAGCGAGGAGACAGGCAGCATCGCTCACTCCTCACTGACGTCAGCTGCGCAGAGCCGGTGCGCCCTGCTGCTTGAAGCACCTCGCACGGCGAGCCCTGCAGGCCGCGCAGTTTTGGCACAGGTCTTTCTCATGTCCAAATTCTCCAGAGAGCAATATGGTCAGAACCACCTGATCGCCCGACCCGCTGAGCCCAATCAGGCGCCCAGGCGCCTCAGGCCGGTGGTGCCTCTAGAATTTTAAGATGGGCTGAATGTTCCGGCGTGAATGAGCCGCAGGGCGCGCACCAGGCTGTCCCCTTGAACTGCAACGTCTTCGTTCTACCTTGATCCATGCACGCGGCGGGGCGCGCGCGCTTGTCGAGTAGCAGAGATCTTTGTTTGGTTCGTGAATGGATAATTATCGTGATCTCGTCAGCGCGGCCCTCGCGCTGTTCTGCGCCGCCGTGATGTTGGTGGCTGGTCACCTCTTCCTCGAGTGGCGCGCCAGAAATGGGGATCCCGGCATAGGGATGAAGGCGCCCAAGAGCGAAGACCTTCCTTCGCCGCTGATCTCGAATGGATCGCCCTCGAATAGGAAAATGATCGAGCTTCCGGCGGAGCTCAGAAAGAAGCGGGCCGCGTAGAGGCCGGTCTCGCCCTGAGCCCTCGGACGCCGGCCACCTGCTCAGATCGCACGCAGGCCTTCCTTGGGCATTTCCTGGATCAGCACATCGATATCGCCCTGCTCCAAGGTTTCCTTCTCCAGGAGTTTCGTCGCCGCGCGATCCAGAATCGGCCGCCGCGTCTTCAGGATGCCCTGGGTGCGCTGGAAGACCTGGTCGACGATGGCCTTCACCTCCTGGTCGACCGCGGCCGCGGTCTCTTCCGCATAGTCGCGCTCGCGACCGGGGTAGGGGCGGTCCACGCCTGCAAGGAAACTGCCGGGATCACGCTCATAGGCGACACTGCCGAGTTTCTCGGACATACCGTAACGCGTCACCATGCTGCGTGCGATATCGGTCACCCGGCGCAGGTCGTCGGCCGCACCGGTGGACAAATGCCCGAACACGATCAGCTCGGCCGCGCGGCCCCCGAGCAGCACCGCCATCTTGTTCTCCAGCTCCTCCTTGGTCATCAGGAAGCGGTCCTCGATCGGTCTCTGGATGGTATAGCCGAGCGCCCCCACGCCGCGTGGAATGATCGACACCTTGTGCACGGGGTCGGTCCCGGGCAGCGAGAGCGCGACCAAAGCGTGTCCCATCTCGTGATAGGCGACGATCTCGCGCTCTTTGGCATTGAGCAGGCGGTTGCGCTTCTCCAGGCCTGCGACCATGCGCTCGACCGCATTGTTGAAGTCGTTCATGCTCACCGCGTCGGCCCCGCGGCGGGTCGCCAGAAGCGCGGCTTCGTTGACGAGATTGGCAAGGTCCGCGCCGGTAAAGCCGGGCGTCAGGGCTGCGACCGTCTCCGCCTCGACTTGCTCGGCGAGGCGCACCTTCTTCATGTGGACCTTGAGGATCTCGATGCGGCCCTTCTTGTCGGGACGGTCGACTAGCACCTGCCGGTCGAAGCGGCCGGCGCGGAGCAGGGCGGGGTCGAGGATTTCCGGCCTGTTGGTGGCGGCGAGGATGACGAGTCCGGAGCGGGAATCGAAGCCGTCAAGCTCGACCAGCAGCTGGTTGAGCGTCTGCTCCTTCTCGTCGTGGCCGCCGGCGAAGGGACCGATGCCGCGGGCGCGGCCGAGCGCGTCGAGCTCGTCGATGAAGATGATAGCCGGCGCCCTTTCGTGCGCCTGCTTGAACAGGTCCCGCACCCGCGCCGCGCCGACGCCGACGAACATCTCGACGAACTCCGAACCGGAGATCGAGAAGAACGGTACCCTGGCTTCGCCCGCGACGGCCTTGGCCAGCAGGGTTTTGCCTGTGCCCGGCGGACCGACCAGCAGCACGCCTTTCGGCATGCGGCCGCCAAGTCGGCCATAATCGGTGGGATTCTTCAGGAAATCGACCACCTCACGTAGCTCGTCCTTGGCTTCGTCGACGCCTGCGACGTCGGCAAAGGTGACGCCGGTGTTGGACTCGACATAGACCTTGGCCTTGCTCTTGCCGATCGCCATCAGCCCGCCGCCGATGCCGCCGCCTTCCGCCATGCGACGGCCGATGTACCACCACAGACCGAAGAACAGCAGCACGGGCATGACCCACGACAAGAGGTCACGCAGAAACGTGCTTTCGATCTGTCCGGTGAAGCGGACGTTGTATTTCTCCAGCTCCTGCGCGACGTCCTGGTCGACGCGCGTGGTGACGAATTGCTTCTGTCCGCCGGCGAGCGGCTCCTTCAGCGTGCCTTGCAGAGTCCGATCGGAAATGCCGACAGTGTCGACCTTCCCCTGGCGCAGCAATTGCTGATATTCGCTGTAGGGAATCACGGCGATTTGGCTTGCCGTGGAGATGAGATGCTGGATCAGAAACACCGCGAAGATTGCGGCAACGGCATATCCGAGATTGAAGCGGACATTCTTGTTCATGCGGAAGCAGATCCGATGTTGTTGCGCCGCCGGGTCGCGTCGAGGCGCATGTTGCGCACACGATCAGGGCCCGGGACGCGTCCGGACCTGCGTCGTATCGACAAAACTTTTCCTCCTGCCTTCTGTTCCAGTCATCCCAAACGCGCTTCGGGTGAGAGGCGCCTCGCGCGCGCCGCGCCGTGCTCAGGCGACCGAGGTGGCAGGCAGCAATAAGGCCCGGTTGCAGGCCGGGCCTTTGCATCAGCTCACCAGGGATACCAGTAAGGATATGCCGCCGGATAATATCGGACGGTCCGGTAATATCGGGGGCCATAGTAGTATCGCGGCGGACCATAGACCGGCGCATAATAGACCGGAGGTGCGGCTGCGGCGGCCAATGCTCCGGTGAACATGCCGAGCGCGATGGCCGGACCGATGCCTGGACCACCCCAATGATGATGATGGCCCCGCCAATGGGCCGAGGCCGGCGCAACCGTTCCGATGAGGAGCGTTGCTGCCGCGGCGATTGCAAGAGCAAGCTTTCTCATGTGACTTCCCTCAAGTGCACGCCCGCGCAACGCGCAGGCTTCTCGATCCTCTGCATGAGTTTCGTTTCGCCGGACACAGGGCCCGGCAGTGCCTGAACTTAGGATTGGCGAGGACGAGTTCAAGTCTCGGCAAGCCCTTCGCCGATCCGACGTTTGGTCGCAGTGCGCTAGCTCAACGCGGCCGAGAGCTTCTGCATCACCCGGTCGAGCAGCTTCACCTCCTCGGCGCTGAGCACGCCGAGTAGTTCCGTCTCCCGCGCCAGTGCGAGAGGCACGATCTTGCGATAGAGCGCGCGGCCGGCCGGGGTCAGCGCGACGATCAGCTCGCGCCGATCGTCCGGATGATGCTTGCGGCTCGCGATGCCGCGCGACTGAAGGCCCTGGACGGCGCGGCTGACCTGCATCTTGTCGAGCGTCGTCAGCGGGCCGATCTCCTTGGTCGCGATTTCCGGGCGGACGCCGAGGATCGCAAGCACGCGCCATTCCTGCCGCGTCAGTGCAAAGCGCTCGGAATAGACCTCGGCGACGGCCAGCGACACCTGTTCGGCGAGGCGCGCCAGCCGGTACGGAAAATATTGCTGCAGGTCGAGCGCGCCACCATCCTGCGCCATGATGCGCCCGGTCGCTTCCCGGCCGCGCGCCGTCCCCGAACGTCCCATCACACCATTTCCGCGCCGCAAGTCCACCTGGCGGTTTCTTCCGCGTCCGTTGATCCAGATCAAATTCAGGAAATAGTAACATCTGATACCAATTTCGCAACGGCAAGTCCAGGGAGCGAAGCATCATGAAAATCGAGAAGATCCATCACGTCGCCTATCGCTGCGTCGACGCCAAGGCCACCGTCGAGTTCTACAAGAAAGTCATGAACATGGATATTCTCGGCGCCATTGCCGAGGACCGGGTGCCGTCGACCAAGGCGCCGGATCCCTACATGCACATCTTCCTCGATGCCGGAAACGGCAACATCCTCGCCTTCTTCGAGCTGCCGAACTCGCCGCCGATGGGCCGCGATCCCAACACGCCGGACTGGACCCAGCACATCGCCTTCCAGGTCAAGGACCTCGCCGAGCTCGAGGAAGCCAAGGCGCGCGCGGAAGCCGCCGGCCTCGACGTCGTCGGCGTCACCGATCACACCATCTTCAAGTCGATCTATTTCCGCGATCCCAGCGGTCATCGCCTGGAGATCGCGGCCTGGACCGCGACGCCCGAGCAGATCGAGCGCATGAAGTCGGTCGCCCACGAGATGGTCGAGGAATGGTCGCGCACCAAGCGTCCGCCGCGCCACACCGCCTGGATGCACGAGAAGGAATTCGCGGACGCGCATTGATCCTTGGCCGTGCATCAGGAAGCGAACATGAGCTACATCTATCCGAAGTTCGGCTATCAGCGGTCCCAGGAGCAGGCCGAGGGTAACGTGAAGCGGCACCCGATCGTGGTGATCGGTGCGGGTCCGATCGGCCTGACCGCGGCGCTCGACTGCGCGGCACGCGGCCAGCCGGTCGTGGTGCTCGACGACAACGACACCGTCTCGATCGGCTCGCGCGCGGTCTGCTACGCCAAGCGTCCGCTCGAGATATGGGACCGCCTCGGTTGCGCGGCGCCGATGGTCGAGCGTGGCATCAGCTGGAATGTCGGGAAGGTGTTCTTCCGGGACGAGCTGTCCTACCAGTTCAATCTGCTGCCCGAGGCCGACCACCAATGGCCGGCCATGATCAACCTGCAGCAATATCATCTGGAGGAGATGCTGGTCGCCAAATGCAGGGCCAATCCGCTGATCGAGCTGCGCTGGAAGCACCGCCTCATCAGCCTCAAGCAGGCCGCCGATCACGCGACCCTGGCGGTGGAAACGCCCGACGGCATCTTCACCATGGAGGCGCAATGGGTGATCGCCTGCGATGGCGCCAATTCCGACGTGCGCAAGATGGTCGGCGCCGAGTTCACCGGACAATTCTTCCAGGACCGCTTCCTGATCGCCGACGTCGCCATGAAGGCGGATTTCCCGACCGAGCGCTGGTTCTGGTTCGACCCGCCGTTCCACCCCGGCCAGTCCGTGCTGCTGCACCGGCAGGCCGACAATATCTGGCGCATCGACTTCCAGCTCGGCTGGGAGGCCAATCCCGATGAGGAAAAGAGGCCCGAGCGGGTGATCCCGCGCATTCGCGCCATGCTCGGCGAGGACACCGAGTTCACGCTCGAATGGGTCTCGATCTATCAGTTCGCCTGCCGGCGCATCGACAATTTCCGGCAAGGCAGGGTACTGTTCGCCGGCGACGCTGCGCATCAGGTCTCGCCGTTCGGCGCGCGCGGCGCCAACACCGGCGTGCAGGACATCGACAATCTCGCCTGGAAGCTCGCGATGGTGCTGCGCGGCGAAGCTTCGGAAGCGCTGCTCGACAGCTATCACGAGGAGCGTGCCTATGCCGCCGACGACAACATCCTGAACTCGACGCGGGCCACCGACTTCATCACCCCGAAGACCAAGCCGAGCCGCTATTTCCGCGACGCGGTGCTGGAGCTCGCCCGCCATCACGGCTTCGCGCGGCCGCTGGTCAACAGCGGCCGGCTCTCGACCCCGACCCCTTATCTGACGTCGGCGCTCAACACGCCCGACCAGGACGCGGTGCCGGGAGGCATGCGGCCCGGCACGAATGCGGCGGATGCGCCGATCGCGGTGGACGGCAAGCCGGCCTGGTTCCTGCATTGTCTCGGCGACGGCTTTACGGTCGTAGCCTTCGGCAAGGTGAGCGACAGGACCGAGATCGCGGTCGGGCCGTTCACCGCGAAGCTCATTCTCGTCGGCCGCGACATCGAGGATCCTACAGGTCTTCTTGCGGAGCGCTACGGTGCTGCGCCCGGGACCACCTATTTGTTCCGCCCCGATCAATATGTCGCCGCGCGCTGGAGCGGATTCGACGAGGCCAGGATCACACAGGCGGTGCTGCGCGCCGCCGGCCACGACACCGCCGACCGGACGGAGCTTGCGGCATGATGCTCAATTTGTCGCCGAACATCGCTGATCCCGACGATTTCTATGCCGAGCTGATCAACAGCCAGCGCGACCTCGACGAGGAGCAGGCGCTGCGCATGAACGCCCGGCTGATCCTGCTGCTCGCCAATCACATCGGCGACCGCAAGGTGCTGACCGAGGCGATCGGCTGCGCCCGCAGGGACGGCGGCTAGCTCGCGGAGACACCGGCCGCACCGACGCAAGAGGTCGTACGAAGCCGCCGGCAGCGCCGGGTTCCGGTCGTGCGATCTCGCCGGCCGGATTCGGCGCCAAGGTCATTTCGCGTCGAAAAGCCACGGGCACAAGCTGGAGCACGAGCCGCCTTTTCTTGACTTAGCTCAAGATGAACTCGGCGAACTTCGACATTGTCCCAGGTTCACACCAAGGTCGGAGGACGTCCCATGATAGGTCGAACCGTTGCTGCAGGGTTGCTGTTCGCCATCCTGGGCCAGCCAGCTCTCGCGCAATCGCCAGCGGACCATCAGAGCCATCAATCAGGACAGGACCAGCCACCGGCATCGCTGCAGTCGAGCTCTCCTGCAAACCCATCCGCCGAGCGGCAAAGCCCGGCGCGCGGTGGAGATATGATGGGAATGATGAAACGCGGAATGATGGGCCAAGGCATGATGGGCCAAGGCATGAAGGGGCATGGCACAGGCGGTGACGCCGTGGAGCCGCCGGTTGCCTTCCGCGTCATCTTCGCGCTGATGGATGCCGATGGCGACGGAACCGTGGCGTTGCCGGAGTTTCAGGTCGCTCACGAGCGAATTTTCAAGGCGATGGATCGCGACAAGGACGGCAAGCTCACCCTGGACGAGATGATGGCGTTCATGCACAGGAACAAGAGCGCCGTCGCGCCACAGCATTGAGCCGAACCGAAGGGCGGGCGCGTCAAGCCATGTCGTTTGATCGGGTCCTGCGATGGGCATTGGTTGCGATCGCCATCGCAGGCTTGGCCGCGGGTATTCTCGCGCGAGTCGCGGGCCAGCCTGATCTCGCCGATGTCGCCTGGGCGCTCGGCACGGCGCCCGTGATCGCGGGGTTGGCGGTCTCGATCGTCCAGGATCTGCTGCGAGGCCGCCTCGGCGTGGACGCCATCGCTCTGCTCTCGATGAGTGCGGCGTTGGCGCTCGGGCAGCCCCTCGCAGGGGCTGTGGTCGCGCTGATGTACTCTGGCGGCAACGTGCTGGAGGAGATCGCGATCGCACGGGCGGAGCATGATCTGCGATCCCTGGTTGACCGGGCGCCGCGGCAGGTCCATCGCAAATCCCGTGACCGAATAGAGGATGTCGCGATTGAGGATGTCGCGGTCGGCGAAGAGCTTCTGGTGCAGGCCGGCGAGATCGTGCCGGTCGACGGGGTCGTTGCGTCGGCTTTTGCCACGATCGACGAGTCCGCGGTTACCGGCGAGCCGATTCCGGTGGAGAAGACGCGCGGAAGCGCCGTTCTATCCGGTTCTCTGAATGCGGGTGAGACCTTCCAGCTGACCGTGACCGCGCCGGCCAGCGAGAGCACCTACGCGGGCATCGTGCGCATGGTGACTGCGGCGCAAACGGCGAGAGCGCCCTTTGTGCGCTTGGCCGATCGATATGCGCTGATCTTTCTGCCGGTAACGCTCGTCATCGCCTTTGTGGCATGGCACATCTCCGGCGACGTGACCCGCAGCCTCGCCGTGCTGGTGGCAGCGACGCCTTGCCCTTTGATTCTGGCCGCACCCGTGGCCTTCATCGCCGGGGTGGCGCAAGCTGCCCGCCGCGGCATCCTGGTCAAGGGTGGGAGGGCGCTGGAGGCGTTGGCCCGTGCGCACACGGTGCTATTCGACAAGACCGGGACCCTGACCGTAGGCGGGGCGCGGCTATTGTCCGTGGAAGTTGCGCCGGGCGAGGATCCGGACGAGGTGCTCGCACTCGGGGCGTCGCTTGAGCAAGCCTCGCATCACGTGCTTGCGAAGGCCGTCGTCGCTGCGGCCCTCGCCCGGGGGCTCAAGCTGAAGCCGCCGGATCATGTCAAGGAGACCATGGGTTCCGGCCTTAGCGGCCGGATCGACGGGCGCCAGGTCATGGCGGGCTCGCGACAGATGCTTCTCTCGCGGGCCGAGCTCTCGCCATGGGAGTTGCGGGCAGTGCGTCGCGCCTCGTGGCGCTCGGCGCTGATCGTCTTTGTCGCGGTGGACGGCCGTCTCATCGGCGCGTTGCTGCTGGCCGACGAATTGCGTGCCGATACGCCGCGGGCGATCAGGCTGCTGCGCGATGCTGGCATCGCGCGTATGGTGATGGTCACGGGTGATCGCGCCGCTGCGGCGCAGGCCATCGGGGCCGCGCTCGACCTCGATGCCGTGCTGGCCGATCGCGTTCCCTCGGACAAGGTGGAAGCGGTGCGGAGCGAGCAGCGGCTGCATCCGACCATCATGGTCGGCGACGGCATCAACGACGCCCCGGCGCTGGCCGTGGCCGACACCGGGGTCGCGCTCGGCGCGCGCGGTGCGAGCGCCTCCTCGGAGGCGGCGGATGTGGTGATTCTGACGGACCGGCTCGATCGGGTCGGCGAAGCGATCATCATCGCGCAGCGCGCGCGGCGCATTGCGCTGCAAAGCATCTTCGTCGGCATGGGATTGTCGTTGGCGGCAATGGCCGCCGCCAGCCTCGGCTGGCTCGATCCCGTGCCGGCCGCGATCGTTCAGGAGGTGATCGATGTCGCCGTCATCCTGAACGCGCTGCGAGCGCTCAATCCGCCCATGGTCAGGACTGGCCCGCGCCTCAGCGCGGAGCAGGGGCTGACATTGCATCACGATCATCAGGCTCTGCTCAGGGATCTCGACCGCTTGCGACAGATCGTCGATGCGCTGGACGATGGAGGGCCCGAATCCGCCGCTGCCTTGATTGGCGAGGCCCACCACCTGGTCCAGGGCAGCGTCGTGCTGCACGAACGCGAGGACGAAGACAGCGTCTATCCGAAGCTCACGGAGGTGCTGCGCGACCGCCACGGGCTCGCTGCCATGAGCCGTGCGCATCGCGAGATATTGCATCTCGCGCGGCTGCTCGCTCGGATCGCGGAGGATCTGCCGTCGGAGAAGATCGACCGCTACCTCATTCGGGACGCCCAGCGCGTGATCGAGGCGATCGAAACGCTGGTGCGCATGCACACGGCCCAGGAGGAGGACATCTACGAGGCCGTGGCGGCATAGGCGATCGCCGTGCCGTGCGCTGGAGCCCGGCTCCGCGGCGATGGCGGCGCCATCCGGTCAGGACATGCGGTGGGCGCCGCCGGCTGCCACGGGATTTCAATGCTCCGGCGGTTGCCAACCGGCATGGTCAAAATACTCGCCGTATTGAGCGAGCGCCCGCACAATCTTAATGGCTCCCTGATCGCGGCGGGCCCCGGTCTTCATACTGGCCGCACCATCGATGATCTGCTCGAGGACCAGGTGAAGTTGCTGGTCGGCCTGCTCGGGCAGCTTGCAGTTCCCCACCACGTCATCGACTTGCGCCTGGATTCGCGCCGCCAGAGCCTCATATTGCGCAGGCGTAAACACATTGCCGTGAATGGGTGCCAGCGATTGCCTCATCGCGAGCGCGATGTCGTTCATGCCGCGCCGCAGGACAGCATCAGTCGGCCACTTCTTGCCGTGGTCGAGCGTCGGCCGGACTGTCGCGATTGGTCCTTCATGCGCGTGTGGTCCGGCGGCGAGAGCAGGCTGCCCCAGGACGACACAGAGTGCGAGGGCTGCCAGCGGGAGTGATTTGGGTGAGATGATCACGGGACTTCCTCCGAAGAGCTTCTTTGCCTTCAGGTGGGGGATCTCGGCAGGTAGGAGTTTGCGCTGGAGCAAAGTCTCGCGCGGAATGAGCTGCGGCCCCGCGACGCAGGATGCGTCGGGATTCAGCCATCAGGCCGGCGTCGGGCAATTGGCTGAATTGGAATGCTTCAAGCGCCTGCTTCGATTGAGCCCATCACGAGCAGCTTGAGTCAGCTCAATGCAACGCGGCTCGATCAGTTCAAGCTGGCGCCGAAATGCTGTGAGGCAAGGTCATGCAGAAGCTCAAACGGGTCTTTTGGGGCAGTCTGGCGGTTCTCGTCCTGCTGTGGCTGGTTGCGGAACCGCAGCCATTTGGTCCGGGTCCCTTCTTTCCACTTCGCGAGAGGATGGTCCAGTTGAGCGGCGTCCTGGCAATCGGTTGCATGAGCATGGCG
The DNA here is from genome assembly GCF_042019905.1 of Bradyrhizobium dasycarpum. Lineage (NCBI taxonomy): Bacteria > Pseudomonadati > Pseudomonadota > Alphaproteobacteria > Hyphomicrobiales > Nitrobacteraceae > Bradyrhizobium > Bradyrhizobium dasycarpum. The sequence continues at coordinate 2,931,463 of NZ_CP169574.1, read as the reverse complement.
ATGATCCTCGCGCTACGGCCGAGTTGGCCGGAGGCGTGGCTGGGCGGTCTCGACAAGATGTACCGCTTGCACAAATGGCTCGGGATCGCAGCCCTTGTCGCTGCCGTTGTCCATTGGCTCTGGGCCAATGGTCCGAAATGGGCGGTCGGTTGGGGCTTGCTGACCCGACCAAAGCGTGGCGCGCGGCCCGCCATCGAAAACCCCATCGAGGCCTTCTTCGACGGCCTTCGTGGGCCGGCGGAGGGGCTGGGGGAATGGGCCTTCTATGGCGCCGTGGTGCTGATTGCTTTGGCGCTCATTCAAATGTTTCCCTATCGGCTTTTCTACAAGACGCATCGGCTCCTCGCCGTCGCTTATCTGGTTCTGGTCTTCCATGCGGTCACGCTGATCAAGTTCAGCTACTGGATGTCGCCGCTCGGCTGGATCGTCGGGGCGCTGCTTGCTGTCGGAACATGGGCGGCGGCCGTTGCGCTGTTGCGGCGCATTGCCGCCCGCCGGCAGGTCCAAGGCAGGATCACGTCGCTCAAATATTATCCCGGCGTCAGGACAATCGAGACCGAAATCGAGGTGCCTCATGGCTGGCCGGGGCATAGGCCGGGCCAGTTCGCATTCGCCACGTCCGACGTCTCCGAGGGCGCGCATCCCTACACGATCGCCTCCGGCTGGAACGCTGCAGACCCCAGGATCGTCTTCATCACCAAGGAGCTCGGCGACCACACCGGCCGGCTACGCGAGAAGCTCCGCGTCGGACAGGAGGTGAAGGTGGAAGGGCCCTATGGCTGCTTCACCTTCGACGACGATTGCTCGCATCAGATCTGGATCGGCGGCGGTATCGGCATCACGCCCTTCATTGCCCGCATGAAACAGGCGGCCATGAAGAACGTTCCTGGCTGCGCTGTCGCGCAGGCGGTTGACCTCTTTCACACCACCGCTGATGTGGATGAAGAAGCCCTCGGCAAGCTTGCAGCAGATGCGCGCTCGGCAAATGTTCGTCTCCACGTTCTCATCGACGCCCGTGATGGCCGCTTGACCGGCGACCGCATTCGCGAAGCCGTACCGCAATGGCGCGAGGCGAGCATCTGGTTTTGCGGTCCGGCGGCTTTCGGGGAGGCGCTCAGGCGAGACTTCCGTGCGCACGGCTTTCCTGTCGAACTGCGGTTTCATCAGGAGCTGTTCGCGATGCGATGACGGAAGCCGCATCTGCCGTCCGCTTCCCGGCTTGCCCCGGCAGCCTTTCCCTGTAATCTGCAACAAACAACAGGGAAGGGATCGATGGGAGGAGTCTTGGAGGGCGTGCGTGTGCTCGATTTCGGGCGCTATATCGCCGGGCCCTATTGCGCGACGCTGCTGGCCGAATTCGGCGCCGAGGTCATTCGCGTCGAGAAGCGCGACGGCAGCGAGGACCGCTTCGTGGCGCCGGTCGGCGAGAACGGCGAAGGCGCGCTGTTTCTCCAGGTCAACCGCAACAAGAAATGCGTCACGCTCGACCCGATGAAGGTTGAAGGGCAGGAGGTGATGCGCCGCCTGGTGGCGACCGCAGACGTCGTCGTCGCCAATCTGCCGCCGCAGACCCTGCGCGCGATGAAGCTGGACTACGAGTCCTTGAAGGCGATCAAGCCCGATATCATCCTGACCACGGCGACCGCGTTCGGCGGGCCCGGCCCCTGGTCCGACCGCGTCGGCTTCGACGGTGTCGGGCAGGTGATGTCCGGATCGGTGTACATGACGGGCGCAGGCGATCCGCCGTACCGCGCCGCGGTGAACTGGGTCGATTTCGGCACCGCGCTGCATTGCGCGTTCGGCACGCTTGCCGCCCTGATCGAGCGCGGCAAGTCCGGGCGCGGGCAAATCGTGGAGGGCGCGCTGCTCGCAACCGCGTTGTCCTTCACCAATGCGACGCTGATCGAGCAGGCGCTGATCAACGTCAATCGCGTGCCGACCGGCAATCTCGGCCAGACCGCGGCTCCCGCCGACATCTACCGCACCAGGGACGGCTGGGTGCTGTGCCAGGTCACGGGCCATCCGCTGTTCAAGCGCTGGGCGCGGCTGATGGGCGAGGAGGACGTATGGCTGAACGATCCGCGCTTTGCCGACGATATCAGCCGCGGCAACAATGGCCGCATTATCAGCGAGCGGATGGCGCGCTGGTGCGCCGAGCGCACCACGCAGGAGGCCGTCGATACGCTGGGCCAGGCCATGATTCCGACCGGCCCCGTGCTCTCACCGCAACAGGCGCTGGATCATCCGCACATCCGTGCCGCCGGCTTCATGCAGGACGTCGACTATCCCGGCCTGCCGAGCCCGGCCCCGGTGACACGGGCCGCGGTCCGGCTGTCGGAAACGCCGGGCGAAATCGCAAGCCGCCCGCCGATGCTCGGGGAGCACACCGATCTCGTCCTCAAAGAGCTCGGCTATGACGAAGCGGAGATCGCGGCGCTTCGGCAAGGCGGCATCATCTAGCATCGCAGCAGCCGCTTCAGCGCCAGCGCGTCGGCTGGGGCGGCGCTCTTCTGGTCATTGTCGAAATAGACATAGACGTCGCAGCCCTGCCGCTTCCAGGACTTGATGCGCTTGGCCCATTGCGCCAGCGCGCGCTTGGTATAGTGACCATGATAGCGCCCGCTGGGCCCGTGCCCGCGCACATAAACGAAGTCCGCCGTGCGCTTCCACGGCGCCGGCGCGTCGTGATGGTCGGACAGGCACAGCGAGATGTTCTCGTCGGACAGCATGCGCAGGATGCGCGGCTGGTACCAGCTCGGATGTCGGAATTCGAAGCTGTAACGCCGCTTCCGCGACAGCAGCTTGAAGAAGGATGCGAGGCGATCGGGGTTCGCCTCGAACTGCGGCGGCAGCTGGAACAGGATCGGGCCGGCTTTGCCGCCGAGCCGCGAGATGCGGTCCTCCAGCAGCTCGAGGCTGTTGACGGAGCGCTCCGACAGGCGCTTCCAATGCGTGATGAATTTCGAGGCCTTCCAGGCGAAGACGAAATCCCGCCCGGTCTGCTCGCGCCATCCCGTCACCGCTTCGGGCGTCGGCGTGCGGTAGAACACGCCGTTCAGCTCCGTGGTGTCGAACTGTCCGGCGTAGTAGCTGAGCTGTTGCTTCAGCGTCACGCCCTCGGGAAAGAACGGGCCGCGCCAGGAATCGTAGTGCCAGCCCGAAGTTCCGATCAGAACGCGCGCCATTGTCTCCGTGCCCTGCGTTGCCCTTGCCGGAGGGGAACGTCCGGGCGGCCGATACGTTGCTGGTGAAATCGCCATTGCCAAGGACCGGAACCGATGTACGCGCTGTTCGAAGGGAGCAAGCAGATCGGCGATCCCTTTCCCACCGAGAAAGAGGTTTGGGAAGCCGCCTTGATCGAGGGCCTCGTGACCGACGTCCCGGTCGCGGACGAGGAGGGCGGCAAGCTGCTGCCGGCCGGATATCACGTCGCGCGCGTCGAGGAGACGTTCGCGCCGAAGCGAGACTGGAAGCTGCCCCGCGAGATCTCGTGAGCTAGTTCGACGCCAGCGCCGCCTTGGCCACCTCGGCCATCCAGCTCGACGCCACGGGCAGGATGGCGTCGTTGAAATCGTAGCGCGGGCCATGCAGCTCGGCGCCGTTGCGCAATTCGCCATTGCCGATCCAGACGAAGGCGCCCGGCCGCTGCTGGAGATAATGGGCAAAATCCTCGCCCGCCATGCTGGGCGCGAGGTCGCGCCGCACGGGCGCCCGGACCTTTTCCGCAGCGATGCGCGCGAGGTCCGCCTCAGGCGGCGTGTTGACCACCACACCCACCCCCAGACAATCTCGGGCGTGACCTTGACGCCGAAGCTCGTCGCGATTCCGGCACAGGTGCGTTCGATGCCGTCGAGGATGACGTCCTTGACCGCTTCGCGGTGGTAGCGCAGCGTGCCGCGGATGGTCACGCGTCCGGCGATCTGGTTCGGCGCTGTGCCGCCTTCGATGGTGCAGAGCGACAGCACGGCGGTGTCGAGCGGATCGACGCCGCGCGCCACGATCGATTGCAGCGCCACGATCAGATGGCCGGCCGCCATGACCGGATCTCGCGTCAGGTGCGGCATGCCGGCGTGGCCCGCATGGCCCTCGATGGTGATGGTGATGCGTCCGCCGGAGGCCATGACGACGCCGTCGTGCACGGCGATGGTGCCGGCGGCAAGGCCGGGCCAATTGTGAAAGCCGAACACCCGCTGCATCGGAAAGCGGTCGAACAGCCCGGCCGCGACCATCGCGCGCGAGCCGCCAAAGCCTTCCTCCGCCGGCTGGAAGATGAGATCGACCGTGCCGCTCCAGCTGGTATCAGCGGCGAGCAGCGCGGCAGCGCCGAGCAGCGCGGCGGTGTGGCCGTCATGGCCGCAGGCATGCATCACGCCCGGCGTCTTGGACGCATAGGGCAGGCCGGTGTCCTCGGTGATCGGCAGCGCGTCCATGTCGGCACGCAAGCCGACGCGGCTCTGCGCATGCCCGCGCGTCAAGGTCGCGACGATGCCGTGGCCGCCGATACCGGCCTCGAATGGAATGCCGAGCTCGGTGAGCCTGTCCTGCACGAAGGTGGCGGTGGCTTTTTCCTGGAGCGACAGCTCCGGGTGGGCATGAAGGTGCCGGCGCCACGCGGTCAGTGTCTGGTGCAGCTCAGGTGTCAAGGCAACGCTCTCTCGCAAGGTGTCGGTTGCCGTCACCATAGCGGATTATCGGTGCCTTGCACCAAGCGCCTTGGAATGCCTCGCGTGCAGCAATGAGATCGGCGATCGCTGGGGCATCAACCGTGCCGCGTGCTCCACTTCACCTCTCCCGCTTGCGGGAGAGGCCGGGAGAGGGCTCGATCGTCATTGGGAGTCTCACTGCGGAGACAACCCTCTCCCCAACCCTCTCCCGCAAGCGGGAGAGGGGGCGCACCTCGCTTGTTGTCGCATCTCTCTAAGCCGCCAGCTTCGCCAGCCCCTTCCAGTCGAAGCTGATGCCATGCCCGGGCCGGTCCGGCGCCAGCGCCTTGCCGTCCTCGAGCACCAGCGCATGCTCGATGTATTTGTCGAGCCCAAAGCCGTGCGCCTCCAGATAGGAGCGGTTCGGGCAGGCCGCGAGCAGGTGCACGGTGATGTCGTGGGCGCCATGGCTGGTGACGGGCAGGTTGAAAGCCTCCGCCAGCCGCGCGATCTTCATGAAGGCGGAAACGCCGCCGCAATTGGTGACGTCGGGCTCGGGATAGGACACCGCGCCTGATACGATGTAGTTCTTAAACTCCCACAGCGAGCGCAGATTCTCGCCCGCCGCGATCGGCACGCCGCCGGCCTGCATGATGCGCGCGTGCCCGGCGACGTCGTCGGGGATGGTCGGCTCTTCCAGCCAGGTGAGGTCGTAGGGAACGAAGGCGCGCGCGGCCCGGATCGCTTCCTCCACCGTCCACTTCATGTTGGCATCCGCCATCAGCGGAAAGCCGTCGCCGAGATGCTGCCGCATCGCGGAGACCTTCGCGACGTCGGCCTTCAGGTCGGGCCGGCCGACCTTCATCTTGATGGCGCGAAAGCCCTTCGCGAGATTGCCGTCGGTCTGCGCGAGCAGCTCATCCACGGAGAGATCGAGGTCGATGCCGCCGGCATAGCATGGCACCCGTGCGTCGAAGCCGCCGAGCAATCGATACAGCGGCAGCTTGGCGCGCCGCGCCTTCAGATCCCACAGCGCGATGTCGAGCGCGGAGAGCGCCAGCACCACCGGCCCGCCGCGGCCGCCATAGTGCAGTGCCCACCACAGGTGATGCCAGAGCGCTTCGGTATCGTCGGCCTCGCGTCCCTCGATCAGCGGCGGGATCTCGCTCTTGAGGATGTCCGCCACAGCCCCGCCGTTGCGTCCCACCGTATAGGTGTAGCCGACACCCTCGGCACCATCGGCATCGCGGATGCGGCAGGTGATCAGCTCGAAGGCCGTGATCTCGCCATGGGTGGAATCCGACAGCGTGATCGGGAGGGGGATCCGGTAGAGGCCGGTCTCGATATTGGCGATGCGCGGCATGGTGCCTCCCTGTTTTTCTTTTGGTTCGTAGGGTGGGTTAGCTAGCGGTTGCGCGAAGCGCAAACGCTGGCGTAACCCACCTCTTCTGTTGCCGTGAATGGATATGGTGGTGGGTTACGCCCCGGGACTGCGCGCTGCGCAGCCCAAGGCTAACCCACCCTACAACCCAACTCACCGCATCGTCGCGAGTTGCACGGCCAGTGCGCAGGCGCGGTCGTATTCGTCGAGATTGATCCATTCGTCGACCGTGTGCGCCTCGTTCTGGCCGGCGCCGAAGGTCACGGTCGGAATGCCATGACGGACCATCCAGTTGGCATCGAGGCCGCCATTGGCCGTGCGCACGTTCGGCGTGCCGCCGACCGCGGTCACGGCCTCGACCGCGCGCTTGATCACGGGCTGGCTGTCCTTCATGCGGAACGGATAATAGTCGGTCTCGGCCTTGAACTTGACCTTGCCGGACTTGCCTTGCGCATTCGTGACCTTCTTGGCCGCCTTCTCGAACGCGGCCTTGTAGGCCCTGGTGATCTCCTTGAAGAACTTTCCGTCATGGCTACGGCTTTCGCCGCGCACATGGACGTAATCGGTGACGACGTTGGTGGCATCGCCCGCGGGGCGGCCTTCGCCGCCGGTGACGGGGCCGACATTGCTGGTGCCCTGCCGCTTGCCCTTCACCACCTTGCCGAACCAGCCGCCGGCCTTCACGTCGGCGAGCGCCAGCGCCATGATCATGGTCGAGGAGATGCCGCGCTCCGGCGCGACGCCGGCATGCGAGGCGCGACCGAAGATCTCGACGGTCCAGCGGTCGGCGCCGACCGCGCCGATCACGACGTTGGACGCCGCGCCGCCATCATAGTTGAACGCCATCACCGGCTTGCCGAGCGCGTCGAGCTTGACGTGGCGGGCGCCGTAGAGCCCGCTCTCCTCGCGTACGCAGAACAGCAGCGTGATCGGCGGATGATCGAGCTTCTGCTTTTCGAGCTCGGCGGCCAGCGTCACCAACACGCCGCAGCCGCAGCGATTGTCGCCACCGAGCGCGGTCCTGGCCTCGTTGACGATCTTGCGCCCGGACAGTTTCGGCTTGGCGCCGGCGCACAGCGGTACGGTGTCCATGTGGGTCATGAACATGATGCGCGGCTGGTTGTGCAGCGCGCCGCGGCCGGGCAGGTCGACGATGAGGTTGCCGGTCTCGGTCGGCACGGGAATGCGGGTGTTGGCATCATCGAGCCGGATCGCCTTCGCCGGCACGCCGCTCTCCTTCAGCGCGGCCATGAGCTCGCGCCCGATCGCCGCCTCCTGTCCGGTCACGCCTTCGACCGAGAGAAAGCACATGAGACGGTCGGTGGCGGCTTTGGTGTCGACGGGCATGGACTCGAATTCCCCTGATGCAGATTCGTAGGATGGTAGAGCGAAGCGAAACCCATCACCTCTCCGCAAGAACGATGGGTTTCGCTTCGCTCTACCATCCTACGGATTCGCAGTCGTGTAAGTCAAAAACATCACGACGCCGAGTGCCAGCATGGCAGCCATGAACAGCAGCACGGCCGGGAGTCCCGCGAGCGCTGCCACCGCGCCCGTCATCGACTGCATCAGCGCCGCGCCGAGGAAGAAGGCGAGGTTGATCGCGGCCAGCGCCTTGCCCGCCACTTGCGCATCGACGAGCTGGCGGGACATGCCGAACAGCAGGGGCTGGGCGGAGGTCGCAAGGCCAATCAGCACGAACAGCACGAGGTCGTATTGCGGCGGCATCACGGGCAGGCCTGATAGCACAGAGACCGCATAATACGGCGCCCCGAGCGCCATCATCGCCAGCAGCAGCGCTCCGGCCATATGCGAGCCCGCCACCAGCGCGCGACGCCGGCCGAGCCGGCGGTCGATCACGCCGATGACAAGCGGACCTATGATCATGGCCAGCGTGAATGCGCCGAGCTGGTTGCCGGCCTCGACCCGCGACAATCCCTTGACCTCCATCAGCCACGGCCCGCCCCACAAGCCGCGCAGCACCAGCGAGCTCGCCAGCGATACCAGCGCCAGCGCGATCAGGCCGCGCAAGGGCCGCGAGAGGCCGAGCCTGAGCACCTCGATCATCTGCGACAGCGGCGAGGACTCGTCCTTGTGCTCGGCCGGCTGATGCGGCACCAGCGCGAACACGGCGAGCGCGACCGCGACGCCGCCGAGCGCGGACATCCAGAACCCGGCGCGCCAACCCCAAGTGTCGACCACGAGGGCGAGCGGGCTCGCCGACAGCAGCATGCCGATATTGCCGATCGAGAGGATCGCGCCCGACCACAACCCGAACCGCGCCGCAGACAATTGCTTCGCCGCCAGCGTCATCGGGCACATCAGCATGCCCGAGGTAGCGACCCCCAGCATGAACTGCCCGACCGCGAAGCTCGCAGGGCCGGTGGCAAACCCCGACGCGACCGCGCCGAGCACGGTGACCGCCAGCAGGCTCAGCGACACCGGTCGCACGCCGAAGCGGTCCATCGCCGCCCCGACCGGGATCTGCGCCGCCGCAAACGCGAAAGGATAGATCGAGGTGAGGCTCGCCAGCGCCTGCGGATCGAGATGGAAATCCGCCGCCATCAGATCGAGGCTGACGGCCGGAATGGTGCGCAGCAGGGTCGAGAGCATGTGGCCGCAGGCGAGCGCCACGAGCGCAAGGATCAGCACGCGGGTGGCGGTGCTCGCGTCGTTGGCGGCTGTGGTCATGAGCGTTCCGTCCCGGCAAGGGTTTTGGATGGCTTACATGATGGTGAGGAGAGCGCCAATGGCGGCAGCGCGACCCCCTCATTCCGGATTGGGGTTTCAGCCGGCAATCCGCACGGCGTTCGCCAGGTGCTTCTGACTGTCCTGGCGAAGCACCGGGCGTGCGGTACTGTCGGCCTCAGGCCTGCTTTGCTTTAATTCGAGTCCAGTTCCCCCAGCAGCTTTCCTGCATCCTCCAGCAGCTCCTGGATCGCCCGTTGCTCAGTGATCCGATCCCGCGTGAAGGCGCCGTGCTTGCGCGCGTTGCGGTTGCCCCGTGGCGCGCCCGATCCCAGGGCACCGCCGTGCATGCGGCAGCGCAGCTTGCCGCGGACGGCCGGCGCGCGGCAGGCGAGGCCGCCGCGTGCGGGCGCCGCAGCGCGGGCTCGCCGCCATCGCGCGCGTGTTGCGCATACGATCGGCGCTCACGTGGTGGCACCCTGCAACATTTCGGTCCGGTCGTGCTCGTGGTCGCCGGCTCCGCGGGACGGGACCAGTCCCGCGACTGTCGCGGTGCCCGGCTCGCCCACGGTCAGGTGCGCATGCTGCGCGACATTCCCCACGATTGCGCTGCCGCCGTCCTGCACCGACAGATTTTGCACCGTGATCGGACGCTCGCCGTTGCCGCGGTGGCGGTTGAGCGCTTCCATCTGCGCGGCGAAGGTGCGGGCCAGGCGGGTCAATGTGCGCGAAATGCCTTCTTGCTGCGAGAGGCCCTCGGTGAAGGCGAGGCGGGATGCGGCGCGCATCGTGGCGACGTGAACGGACACCATCTGCGCCGTCAGCATGGCCTCGAGCGAATCCCTGGGGGCGATGCCTTTCACCATCGAGATCATGAAGGCAAGATTGTCCTCGTCGGGCTTCTGCAGGATCACGCTGGCTTTCATCAATTGCTTGAGGATGCCGTGCAGCGCGTCGCGGTCGACGGCGCCGAGCGCCTCGCCCAACAGCCGTTCGCCGGTCTGGGCGTCGGGATGCTGGATCACGATTTCCCGTCGATTGAGCTTGATCCGTGGGCTCGGCCGGCTGCCGTCATATCTGGCGGCGGCGGACGTCGTGCTGTTGCGGGTCAGGGCAGTCGTCATGTCGATATCTCCTTTGGGCCCACGGTAGGCGCGAGGCGGACTCGCGCGTGCGAGGCCGACCCGTGCGCTGCCGTGCGGCGGTTGCGATTGTCGGATGTCGATGAGCGGCTTGTGCGCGATTGAACAAGGCGCCCGTGGCCGGTCAGGCCGGGGTGCTCACGGTTGTCGCGACGATGCAACTATACCCCTGTTTTGCCCGACAACACAAAATCCATTTCGCCCCATCCGAAGCTTGCGGTCCTGCTGTAAGTCCTTGTTCCGACAGGGGCCGTCTACTGTGCATGGGGTTGTTTTCGCATTTTTTGTTTGGAAGCAGCGCGCACGTGCCGTGCGGCGGAATGAAGGCGCCCGAACGCGATTGCGAAATCCGGCGCGACCGCTATTCATGTTCCTCCAATGCGTCGCACCAACAAGCCTGCACAAGCGGCGCTGGTGAGGTCTGGGGAGAGAACCAATGCAACGAACCGTCCGCCTGCTGGCCGTCATCGCCGGATTGTGCGCCTCTGTGCTGCCCACCGAAGTCATGGCGCAGAAATATCCGGTGCGGCCGGTCAAGGTCATGGTCGGCTTCAGCGCCGGCGGGCCGGTCGATGTCGTCGCGCGCATCGTCGGCGATCGCCTCGGCAGCAAGCTGGGACAGCCCTTCGTGATCGAGAACCGCGCCGGCGCCAACGGCATGATCGCGGCCGAAGGCGTCGCGCGCGCCGACGCGGACGGCTACACCATGCTCGCCTGCAACTCCTCCACCATCACGCTGAACAGGACGCTGTTCAAGGACATCCGCTACGACCCCGAAAAGGACTTCGCACCGCTCACCACCGTCGTGTCGGCGCCGCTGGTGCTGGTGGTCAATCCGGAGAATCCCAAGACGGCCGACATCAAGACCGTCGCCGATCTCGTCGCCGCGGCGAAGGCGGCGCCCGGGGCGCTGGCCTACGGCTCGGGCGGCAACGGCAACCTTGCCCATCTCGCCATGGAGCTGCTTAGCCAGAAGGCCGGCATCAAACTGATCCACGTGCCCTATCGCGGCGGTTCGGCCGCCGAGGTCGGCATTCTCGCGCAGGAGGTGCTGGCGGTGTTCGATCCGCTCTCCGCCGTGCCGCTGGTCAAGGCCGGCAAGCTGCGCGCGCTCGCGGTGTCCTCGGCCGAGCGGCTGCCGTCGCTGCCCGACGTGCCGACCGTCGCGGAAGCGGGCTATCCCGGTTTCGACATCTCGTTCTGGGTCGGCTTCTTCATGCCGAAGTCGACGCCGGCGCCGATCCTCGAGACGCTGCACCGGGAAATCGTCGCGGCGGCCAAGGATCCCGCAATCGCCGAGAAGCTCGGCTCGCAAGGCGTCGTCAGCGTGCTCAGTCCCGCCGACTACGCCGCCAAGATCGCGAAGGAAACGAAGGACCTTGCCGAGGTCGTCGCCGCGGCGAACATCAAGGCGGAGTGAGTCTCTACTCGCCACCCGCCAGCTGCGCCAGCCGGTCGAGCAGGGGGCGTTGGCCTGCGTTGATCTTCTCCCGCGCTGCTTCGAGCGTGAACCATTCGGCGCGATCGACCTCCGGGAAGGTTTGCCGTTGGCCGCTTCGTGGCGGCCATTCCATCTCGAACGTGTTGCTGCGAACGCAGCTCACGTCGAGATCGAGCTCGGCGGCGAAGGCGGTGACGAGCTTGCCGCCGCGCTGCTTGACCTGACCAAGCGCGGTCAGCGGCCCGGACAGATCGAGCCCAAGCTCCTCGGCGAATTCGCGCCGCGCGGCGATATCAGCATCTTCTTCGTCCGCATATTCCCCCTTTGGGATCGACCATGCGCCGAGATCCTTGTTGCGCCAGAACGGCCCCCCGGGATGAACGAGGAGAACCTCCAGCTTCCGGCGCCTCCGATAGGCGATGATCCCGGCACTCTTCGATGGCATCGCGGGGTTCCGTGCAGAGGATCAGCTTTCGTTCGGGAAAAAGTGGAACAGGCGGTTTTTACGCCGGTTAGTAAGCACGTTCATTTGATAAGAAGGAAGTGACCCATGATCCGCCTGTTGGCAACCACGGCCTTGGGGCTGGTGCTGGCGAACACCGCCTTTGCGCAATCGCCCGGCACGGCCACGAAGTCCGAGCAGACCCCGCAATCCCAGACGAATTCCACAGCGCCGTCCACCACCTCGCCATCCGGCACCGCTGATGCGCAGCGCACCACATCGCAGCCGCAGCAATCACCGGCGACTGGAACGTCGGCACAGAATACGCAGAGCCCCGCGTCGTCTGGGGCCGCAAATCCCGGCACAACCAACAATGCCGCGAACGGCACGGACGCCTCGCGGCCGCAGAGCGGCACGGCGAACGCGAACACGGCCGGCAACCAGCCCGCGTCGCAGCAGAGCGCCAACCCGCCACCGGCCAACAGCAACCAGGCGCAGGATCGGTCCAATCCGCCTCCGACCAACAGCAATCAGGCCCAGCAGGCCCCTGCGTCGTCCGGGACCAACCAGGCCCAGCAGGCCCCGAATGCCCCAGCGAGCAATCAGGCGCAGGGCGAGCGGACCGGAACCGGCTCACAGGCGGCCGCGCCGACCGACGTCAATCTCAACCGGCAGCAGGAGACAAAGATCAGCACGTCGATCTCGCGCCTGAACGTGCGGCCTTTGACCAGCGTCAATTTCTCGCTGAACGTCGGCACGGTGGTGCCGCGCGACGTGCATCTGTCGACGCTGCCGCCGGACGTCGTCGAGATCGTGCCGCAATATCGCGGCTACAGCTTCGCGCTGGTCAAGGATCAGATCGTCGTGGTCGACCCGGCGACGTACAAGATCGTGACGGTGTTGCCGTATTCGGGGCAATCCACCGCGACAACGACGACGACCACCCGCGAGCGCAGTGCCAGCAAGTTCTCCGATCGCGATCGTGAGGTCATCCGCAAGCATGCGAAGACCCGTACCGAAGGACGAAGCGAGGCGCGGACCACCGGCAGCACGGCGCGAACCGAGATCCACGTCGGCGAGCGCGTGCCGGACACTGTCGAAGTGGAGGAATTCCCGAGCACGGTCTATCGGGACGCGCCGGGTCTGCGGGAATACCGCTACATTCATCGCGATACCCGGACCTACCTCATCGAGCCCCGCGAACGGCGCGTGATCGAGGAGATCGACTAGCGGTGATGTCGGAGCCACCCTTTAGGGTGGCTCCGAGCACTAGCCCGAAGGCCGTTCGCGCGATGCGAAGCGAACGGCGCGGGCCTTCGCGCTCTTTCCGGCCGCGCGCGCCGCAATCATGCTGCGCGCCTTGCCGTGCGCGGACGCGCTTTTGCGCAGCAGGGTCGCGAATTGCTTGCGGGCTCGGCTCGTCGACAGCCGGGCGGCGAGCTGCTCGGCCTTGCGAATGAAGCCGATGGCGGAAGGTGTCAGGTTGACTGGAACCCAGGCGACGTCCTTGGCCTTCGAGAGGCTGCCGACACCTTCGCAAGGCGCCTCGCGCGGCAGGTCGATCCGGATTGCAATCGCCTCCGAACGCTCGGTCCAGTCCTCGGCCTTGGTGCCGGTGATGATGCGGACATAGTCGCGCGTCTCGCGTGGCAGCCCACTCTCTTTGGCAAGCCACTTCTGAATGCGGCCCGGGCCTGCGTTGTAGGCGGCTGCGGCGAGGCCGAGATTGCCGAAATCATCGCGCAGCTTGCGCAGGAACTTTGCCGAGGCCGGCAGCGCCTTCATGGGATCGAAGGGATCGTCGAGCCCGACTTCGGCAGCCGTCTCCGGCATGAACTGCGCAACGCCCTGAGCGCCGGCGTGGCTGACCTCGTTGGACTTGAAGCGGCTCTCCTGCCAGAGCAGGCGGGCAAAGAACGGCACGGGAATGCCGCTGGCCTCGGCGGCTTCGCGAAGCGCATGGCAGAATTTGTCCGTCGGCGAAACGGGATCCTCTGCGACAGGTTCGCTCGCGCGCAGCGGCTCGATCGTTTCCTCATGCGCAGCGCGCGCGTTGGCGAGCTCGATGGCCTGGACGCTGGCGAGGAAGAGTTCGACCATCGGAACCAGCGGCGAGGCATGATTGTTCTGAAGAACGGCGGTGTCGAAAGTTGATGTTTTCCGGGACGCCGACGGATCGAGGTCGCACATCAGAAGCAGAAACGCGGCGCAAGCCGCGACGACAAATCGCATTTGCTGGGACAACCTCGAACTGTGGGAATGAACGGCCAGCGATGCGCCGGCGCTAGGAAGTTCTTAACCTTCCGATTGCGGCAAAGCTGCGATCTCGCCGGTTCCTTCGGTGTTAGTACGGTGTTCCCAAAAAGAAACTGCCCGCGATTGCGGATCATTATTTTCAGAATGGGACGAGCGATCATGATGCGATGGATGCTTGGCGCGGTGATGTCGCTGTGGCTCGTCTGCCCGGCGCTTGCGGGCAATCTCGATGCGAAGGCCGTGAACGATGCAGCGCGCCCGGATAAGCCGCCAGCTGCCGACAAGATCAGCGCGTCGGTGACGAAGCTTCAGATTCTGCTCGATCGTGCGCAATTCTCTCCGGGCCAGATCGACGGCAAATTCGGCGAGAACGCGCAGAAGGCGCTGAAGGCGTTCGCGGAGCAGAACGGTCTTGCCTTTGACAAGACCATCGCACCGGAACTCTGGGACAAGCTGAACGCAGCCAGCGAAGGCCCCGTCCTCGTCGACTACAAGATCACCGACGCGGACGTGAAGGGGCCATTCCTCAAGAAGGTGCCAACCAAGCTCGAGGACATGAAGTCGCTGGAGGCGCTGAGCTACACCAGTCCGCTCGAAGGGCTCGGCGAAAAATTCCACATGAGCGAAGAGCTGTTGAAGGCGCTCAATCCGGGAAAGGCGTTCGACAAGGCCGGCGAGACGATCGTCGTCGCCAACGTCGCGGCGCGACGGGAGCTTCCGCGCATCGTTCGGATCGAGATCGACAAGACGCAGGCGACGTTGAAGGCCTACGAGGGCTCTGGTCGGCTGGTCGCGTTCTACCCGGCGTCAATCGGCAGTCCGGATCGCCCGACCCCGACGGGGACGCTGAAAGTCACCAGCAGCCATGAGCTGCCGACCTATCGCTACAATCCGGAATACAAGTTCAAGAGCGTGAAATCCAAGAGGCCCTTCGAGATCAAGCCGGGGCCCAATAGCCCGGTCGGATCGTACTGGATCGGGCTATCGGCGCAGGGCTACGGCATCCACGGGACGGCCGAGCCGGACAGGGTCAGCAAGTCCGCATCGCACGGCTGCGTCAGGCTCACCAATTGGGACGCGCGCGTGCTCGGCGAGAATGCCAAGCGCGGCATCCCCGTCGTCTTCCTCGATGCGCCGACGGAATCCTCCTCGAAGCAGCGGGGCACGGCAGCCGGCAAGCGCGCGGCGAACTCGTCGAACTAGTCCTTGGGAAAGTCCTTGCGCATCGCGATCTCGGCGGCGTCGGCAGGCGACAGTACGGTCTGGTCGAAAGCGGCCTGCGGCTTCGTCATGATGTCGTAGAGCGAGATGCCCTTGATGGGCTTGCCCATCAGCTCGCGGACGCAGTCGGCGAGCGTGCCGTTGTAGACGAGATAGGGCGGGCCCCGGTCCTTCTGCCTCTCGCCCTTCAGCGACGGCCACTTCTTCAATTCGGCCGGCGCGTCAAAGGCGATCGGCGATCCCTCTTTGAACATGCGTTGGGCCCCGGTGGCTTTGGATTGCCAGGAATCCTACAGCCGCCGGGTAAACACGCGTTAAAGAATTGGTTTCAAATCAGCCGGCGACGAAGGCGAGCAGGGTGCCGTTGGCCTTGGCCGGCGGCACGCAGACCGCAGGCCCGCTGCGCACGGCAGCCGAACCAAGCGCCTTCTCCGTCGCCGCCAGATCGCCGCTGACAAGCACCAGCGCGGCGCCGCCGCGCTTGGCGAGGCCGCCGAGCGGCACGCCCGGATAGCGCTTTCCGAGCTGCTCCAGCGTGAGATAGACGAAGTCGGCGCGATCGCTGCCGGAGGCCACGGTCAGGGCGCCGTCGGGCTCCGCCTTGGGCTCGCGGTCGATCAGCCGGCCGAGATGCGCGGCGTCTTGCGCCGGCTCGGGCGTTGCGATCAGAATCTGCTTGATCCGCTTCGCCGCGTTGGCGTGCCTCATCAGCTCGGGAATCCACACGGTGTCGCGCGTCTTGTGCTGGCAGGCGAAGATGCGCACGCCGCCGGGCGCCTCGGCCGTGGGCCACATGAAGGTGCGGAATTTTGCCGCCGAGACAGTGCCGTTTGGCAGCGTCACCGGCCGCTCGAAATCGGTCGGGCCGATCGGCGTCAGGCCACGAGCGCGGATCTCCTCCGTGCCGGCGGCGGAATCGACCGCGGTGAAGGCGATGCGCTCGATGCCTTCGCCGCGCTTGTCGAGGAAGGCGCGCGCCGGCGCGTTGTGCTCGGTCGCGGCGAGCACGCCGAGCAGCTCCATATAGTCGGGATCGAACATGATGGTGTAATTGCCGGTGCCCATATGCGCGCTATGGGTGCCGCGCGGGGAGACGGTGAAGCCGAGCCGCCGGTAGTTCTCGGCGGCCTTGTCGAGGTCCTTCACCATGATTACGGCGTGGTCGATACCGATGACGTTCTTGAGAGCCACTGTTCTTGTCCCGCGAATGCAAACTGACTTGGATTACCGCTGATCCTGTCTACGCCGGATAGGCGGCCAAGTCATTTTCAAATCGGGGTGAGGTGCGGAATTTCGTTTCGTGAAATGCGACGCCGTTGGATGACCAGGTCAGTGTGCCTGCTCGAGATAGGCGGCGAGGATCGCGCGCTCCTCGCCAGTCATCTCGGTGATGTTGCCCGGCGGCATCGCGCCGGACCAGGCTGCGACACGGCCGACCATGCGGATGTTGAGATGGATGTGCTCGGGCGTATCGAGCAGGATGCCCTTCGGCGCGGTCACGATCCCGGCCCAGACCGGCTCGGCCGCGTGGCACATGCTGCAGCGGGACATCACGATCTCCTCGACAGCATTGCGCGTGGGTTGGGCTGACAGCGCGCCCGTCCTCACCTCGCGTGGGCCGGCTGCGGACAGGAACAGGATCGCGATCACGCCGATTGCCGCCACGCCCCACACCCACCATGGTGATTTGCGCCCGGCATGCCGCGCGTTGAAGAAATGGCGGATCACGGGGCCGAGCGCCAGGATGATCGCGACGATGATCCAGTTGAAGCGTGTGGCGTAGAGCAGGGGATAGTGGTTGCTGATCATCAGCACGACGACGGGGAGCGTCAGATAATTGTTGTGGACCGAGCGCTCCTTGCTGGCCTTGCCGAGCTTCGGATCGGGCGCCTGCCCCGCGATCAGGCTGGCCACGATCTTCTTCTGGTTCGGGATGATCAGCGCGAAGACGTTGGCGACCATGATGGTGCCGATGATCGCCCCGATCTGGTTGAAGGCGCCGCGGCCGCTCAGCACGTGGGTGAAGGCGTAAGTCAGCGCGACCAGGAACAGATAGCCGCCGATGGCGAAGGGCAATTCGTGCTGCGCAAGTCCGGTGCGACAGGCGGCTTCATAAAGCAGCCACGCCAGCGCGAGGCTGCAGAAGCTGAACAGCCCGGCCTGGAACGGCGTGATGTCGAGAATCGCCTTGTCGACCAGGAACAGGCCGGCCTCGAGATAATACACCACCACCATCAGCGCGAAGCCGGACAGCCAGGTCGTGTAGGCCTCCCATTTGAACCAGGTCAGCTCGTCCGGCATCTGGCTGGGGGCGACCAGATATTTCATGATCCGGTAGAAGCCGCCGCCATGGACCTGCCAGGCCTCGCCCTGCACGCCATCGGGCAGGTCGCGTCTCGGCCTGAGGCTGAGATCGAGGGCGATGAAATAGAAGGAACTGCCGATCCAGGCAATCGCCGCCACCACATGCAGCCAGCGGAGCAGCAGGCTCGCCCATTCCGATACGATGGATCCCCACATGATGCCCCCAACAATGGTGGCGGCGATGCCGCGGCTTTGCTGACCGCGACGTGCAGCCGCGCCCTGACATCTGTCGCATCGATCTGCCGCATTTTCCAGTACGATGGAACGCGCCCGATGCACATCGTGCGAGCACGGGCTGACGTGGAGTTCGGCGGCGTGTAGCTTGCCGCGGAGCATTTGCGGGGCGATCGACGTTGACGTTTGCGACGTGCAGGCCGGGAGGATGACAACGTGAAGAGCAGGATTTCGACCGCGGTGCTGGCTGCGGGGTTGATCGTGGCCGCGACCGGTGCACAGGCCGAGCCGGTGTTGCAGGGCAAGGACGCTTATGGCGATTGGCAGGCCGACAAGCCGGGCACGATCAGGCTGATCCGGCCGCAGGATCTGGTCAGGCCCGGCGCCACGCGGTCGGTTGCGAGCTCGTCGCGCGTGGTGCCGCGGCCGCCGGAGGCCGCACTCCGGGTGCCCGCGGGCTTCAAGATCGAGCTGTTCGCCGAAGGCCTGCGCGCGCCGCGCATCGTGCGGGTGGCGCCGAACGGCGATGTCTTCGTCGCGGAGACGCGGGCCGGCACCATCCGCGTGCTGCGCGCCGGCGAGGGCGGCAAGGTCGCGAGCAACGATGTCTTTGCCAGCGGCTTGCGCCAGCCTTTCGGCATCGCCTTCTTCCCGAACGGCGACAATCCGCAATGGGTCTATGTCGCCAACACCGACAGCGTCGTCCGCTTTCCCTATCAGGCCGGCGATCTCAAGGCGCGCGGCAAGGCCGAGACGATCGTGCCAAGCCTGCCGCATGACGGCGGCCACTCCACCCGCGACATCGTCTTCACGCCAGACAACAAGCGCATGCTGGTCTCGGTCGGCTCGCTCAGCAATGTCGCGGAAGGCCTGGGCACGCCGCCGGGCGGATTGGAGGCCTGGTCGAAAGCGCAACCGCTCGGCGCGGCCTGGGCCAGCGAGACGGAGCGTGCGGCGGTGCTGGCTTTCACGCCGGACGGCAAGGAACGCAAGATCTACGCCACCGGCATCCGCAATTGCGTCGGCCTTGCGGTCCAGCCACAGACCGGTCTGCCGTGGTGCTCGACCAACGAGCGCGACGGCCTCGGCGACGATCTCGTGCCCGACTACGTCACCAGCGTGAAGGAAGGCGCCTTCTATGGCTGGCCGTGGTTCTACATCGGCAGCAATGAAGATCCGCGCCATTCCGGCGCGCGGCCGGATCTCAAGGACAAAGTGACGGTGCCCGACGTGCTGATTCAACCGCATTCGGCCTCGCTCGGCATGACGTTCTACCAGGGCACGCAGTTTCCGAGCGAGTATCAAGGCGACGCGTTCGCCGCTCAGCATGGCTCCTGGAACCGCTCGAAACGCACCGGCTACAAGGTGATCCGGATCAGGATGAAGGACGGCAAGCCAACCGGCGAGTACGAGGATTTCGTCACGGGGTTTGTGGTGAGCGACACGGAAGTCTGGGGAAGGCCGGTGGGAGTGGCGGTGGCAAAGGACGGATCGCTGCTGGTGTCGGAGGATGGCAACGGCACGATCTGGCGGGTGACGCACTGATCCTACCCTCCCTGGAGGGGCAGGGTCGGCGAAGCGCCGGGGCGGGGTGATCTCTCCACTCGGGCAGCGTTCGATGCGGAGAGACCGTCACCCCACCCCGCTACGCATTCCGCTTCGCTGCCTGCGTAGCGACTCTCACCTCCAGGGGAGGGTGAGAGCAGCACGCTCGCCTCACCTAGCCCCGTCTCACGCTCGCTCCGCCGTCCACCGGCAGGGTCACGCCGGTGATGAAGTTCGCCTCGTCGGAGGCCAGAAACAGCGCGGCGTTGGCGACGTCCCACCCCGTTCCCATCTTCCTGCGCAGCGGCACCTTGCTGTCGCGGTCGGCTTCGACCTCGGCGCGGGTCTTGTGCCATTCGCGGGCGCGGGTATCGACGGCCATCGGCGTATTCATCAGGCCAGGCAGAATGACATTGGCGCGGATGCCGTATTCGGCGTTCTGGTAGGCGAGCTGCTCGGTGAAGGCGATCATCGCCGACTTCGTCGCCTTGTAGGCGACGTAAGGATAGGTCGTGATCGCCGCCATCGAGGAGATGTTGATGATGGCGCCGCTCTTCTGCGCGCGCATGATCGGGATCACTTCCTTGGCGGCGAGTATGCAGCTCTTCAGGTTGATGGCGACGACGCGGTCGAACGCTTCCTCGGTGATTTGAAGGAGCTCGGCATCGCCGCCGGAGAGGCTGACGCCGACATTGTTGTGCAGCACGTCGATCCGCCCCCAGCGCGACTGCGTCTCCTCAACCATCGCCTTGATGTCGGCCGACTTGGTCACGTCGGCCTTGAACGCCGCGGCGGTGCCGCCCTTCGGGGCGATCATCGCAACGGTCTCCTGCGCGGATTCCAGATGATGGTCGACGCACAGGACCTTCGCGCCCTCGCGCGCGAAGGTCAGCGCGGTGGCGCGGCCGTTGCCTATGCCTTCGCCGGGGCTTTGTCCGGCTCCGACCACGATGGCGACCTTGTCGTTCAGGCGCATGACGCTTTCTCCCCGCTTTTTCATCACGATAGCACGGACGATGCGAGGCAGAAGACAGATCGTGCCGATCATGGTCGCGCCCGGCGCACGCGGTCCCGCCGGGCATGCATGGCTGTATCGCGACGGCGAAAGCACATGCGGGCCAACGGCTTCCATGGCACAGGAACCGACCTCACGCGATCGGCGTTTGTTGCGGAGCCTGCCCCGCGCTAGGCTCTGTCCCGGGGGACTTCCCAACCGCCAGTGGCTTGCCGATGAATCTGCTCGATCCGCAAGGTCCCGTGGCTGCGGCCAACAGAACGATTCTGGTCGATTCCGTCTTCATCATGCTCGTGATCGTGGTGCCGACCATTGTCGCGATCCTGGCCTTTGCGTTCTGGTTTCGCGCCTCCAACACCAAGGCGCGCTACCAGCCCGACTTCGTCTATTCCGGCCGCGTCGAGATGGTGGTGTGGTCGATCCCGGCGCTCACCGTCATCCTGCTCGGCGGCGTTGCCTGGATCGGCTCGCACCAGCTCGATCCCGCGGCACCCGTGCCTGGGACCGGCAGTCCGGTGCGGATCCAGGCCGTCTCGCTCGACTGGAAATGGCTGTTCATCTATCCGGACCAGCGCATCGCCACCGTCAATACGCTGACGGTGCCGGCCGGCGCCGAGCTGAATTTCCAGCTGACGTCGTCGAGCGTGATGAACACGTTCTTCATCCCGCAGCTCGGCAGCATGATCTACACCATGAACGGCATGGTGACGAAGCTGAACCTGCGCGCCGACAATGAAGGCAAGCTCCAGGGCCTGTCCGCGCACTTTTCCGGCGACGGCTTCCCCGACATGATGTTCGACGTCAACGTGATCTCGCCGCTCGCCTTTCCCGATTGGGTGGCGAGCACGGCGAAGACCGGCGCGGTGCTGAACGAGGCCAGCTACAGGAAGCTGATGCAGCAAGGCATCGAGAAGGGACGACCTTTCTACCGCCTGGAGGATCCGCGCCTGTTCGACCTGATTGCGACCCAGCACATTCCGCCGGGGCCGGGCCCGGAGCTGATCTCCGAGGCCGGCCGTCCGCACGTTGGAGGCCATGATGCTCGGTAAGCTCGACTGGTCGGCCATTCCGTTCGATCAGCCGATTCCGCTCATCGCCGGCGCGATGGTGCTGGTCGCGATCCTCGCGGTGCTGGCCTGGGTCGTGGTGAAGGGGCATCTGCCTTATCTTTGGCACGAATGGATCACCAGCGTCGATCACAAGCGGATCGGCGTGATGTACATCCTGCTGGCATCGGTGATGCTGCTGCGCGGCGGCAGCGACGCCATCATGATGCGGATCCAGCAGGCGGTCGCCTACCAGTCGCAGGGCTATCTGCCGCCCGAGCACTACAACCAGATCTTCTCGGCGCACGGCACCATCATGATCTTCTTCGTGGCGATGCCGTTCGTGATCGGGCTGATGAACCTCGTCGTGCCGCTTCAGCTCGGCGTGCGCGACGTTGCGTTCCCGACCCTCAATTCCGTCGGTTTCTGGCTGACGGCGACCGGCGCATTGCTGGTCAATATCTCGCTCGTGGTCGGCGAGTTCGCGCGCACCGGCTGGCTCGCCTTTCCGCCGCTGTCGGAATTGTCCTATTCGCCCGGCGTCGGCGTCGACTACTACGCCTGGTCGCTGCAGATCTCCGGCGTCGGCACGCTGGTCGCCGGCATCAATCTCGTCACCACGGTGCTGAAGCTGCGCACCAAGGGCATGAACTATCTGCGCATGCCGATGTTCTGCTGGACCACGCTGGCCTCGAACCTGCTCATCGTCGCGGCCTTTCCGATCCTCACCGCCACGCTCGCGATGCTGCTGCTCGACCGCTACCTGGGCTTCCATTTCTTCACGAACGAAGCCGGCGGCAACGTCATGATGTTCATGAACCTGATCTGGGCCTGGGGCCATCCCGAGGTCTACATCCTGGTGCTGCCGGCCTTCGGCATCTTCTCGGAGGTGGTCTCGACCTTCTCCGGCAAGGCGTTGTTCGGCTATCGTTCCATGGTGCTTGCGACGATGGCGATCTGCGTCGTCTCCTTCATGGTCTGGCTGCATCATTTCTTCACGATGGGGGCGGGTCCCGACGTCAACGCCATCTTCGGCATCGCCAGCATGATCATCGCGGTGCCCACGGGCGTGAAGATCTACAATTGGCTGTTCACGATGTATGGCGGCCGCATCCGTTTCGCGACGCCGATGCTGTGGACGGTCGGCTTCATGGTCACTTTCATCATCGGCGGATTGACCGGCGTCCTGCTCGCGGTGCCGCCGGCCGACTTCGTGCTTCACAACAGCATGTTCCTGGTGGCGCACTTCCACAACGTGATCATCGGCGGGGTGCTGTTCGGCGCCTTCGCCGGCCTCGAATACTGGTTTCCCAAGGCGTTCGGCTTCCGCCTCGACGAGCGTTGGGGGAAGGCGGCGTTCTGGTTCACCTTCATCGGCTTCTACGTCACGTTCATGCCGCTCTACATCGCCGGCATGCTCGGCATGACGCGGCGGATGCAGCATTACGACGTCGCGGCCTGGCGCCCCTGGATGATCGTCGCGGCGGTCGGCGTGGCGGTGCTCACGATCGGCGTGATCTGCCAGATCGTGCAGCTCGTGGTCAGCATCCGCAACCGGGAGGCGCTGCGCGACCGCACCGGCGATCCCTGGGACGGCCGCTCGCTGGAATGGGCGACCTCGTCGCCGCCGCCGGTGTTCAATTTCGCCTTCAATCCCGACGTGCGCGGTGCGGATGCCTATTGGGACATGAAGGTCCATGCCCGGCAGCAATCGCTCGATCATGACAGGCCGGACTATCAGGACATCGAGATGCCCCGGAATTCCCCGACCGGCTTCGTCTGCGCGTTCTTCGCCACCATCATGGGCTTTGCGCTGATCTGGCACATCTGGTGGATGGTGATCCTCGGTGGCCTCGGTGCCTGGGCGACCTTCGTCGTGTTCGCCTGGCGCGACCATGACGAATACGTCATCCCGGCCGCGGACGTCGCAGCAACGGACCGCATCAATCTCGACGAGCGCCGCGGCCTCGTCAGCATGGCGGGGACGGTCTGATGGCGATGACCGCGACCGCCGGCCACGCGCACGCCGATCCGCATCACATCGGCGTCGTCATCGAGCATCCCGGACCCGCGCCGAAGCGGATCGTGACCGCCTACGGTTTCTGGATCTTCCTGCTCTCGGACATCGTGATGTTCTCCTGCTTCTTTGCAGCCTATGCGGTGCTATCGGGCCAGACCGCCGATGGCCCGAAGGGCTCGGAAATCTTCGAACAGAAGAACGTGGCGATCGAGACTGTCTGCCTGCTGCTGTCGAGCTTCACCTGCGGCATGGCCAGCATCGCCGCCGATGTGCGCAACCGGTTCTGGTTCTATCTCGCCATGGCCGTGACCTGCGTACTCGGGCTGATCTTCCTCGTGCTCGAGTTTCGCGAATTCGCCGACCTCGTCGCGCGCGGCTATGGCCCGTCGCGCAGCGCCTTCCTGTCCGCATTCTTCGCGCTGGTCGGCTGCCATGGCCTGCACGTCTCCGCCGGCATGTTGTGGCTGCTCACCATGATGGCCCAGGTGTTCGCAAAGGGCTTCCGCGCCGACATCTTGCGCCGGATGACGTGCTTTGCCTTGTTCTGGCACGCGCTCGACATCATCTGGGTCGCGGTGTTCTCCGTCGTCTATTTGCTCGGGAGCGGCGCATGAGCGATCAGACCCACACGCGCACCGACCATGACCTCGCGCCGGGCGAGGAAGAGCAGCATAGCGTCGGCGCGCGCATTCTCGGTTATGTCGTCGGGCTAGTGCTCGCGCTGCTGCTCACGGCGACATCGTTCTTCATTGCCGGCACCGACCTGGTCTGGCAGCCCTCCATCCCCGTCGCCCTGATCGTGCTGGCGATCGCACAGATGGGCGTGCATCTGGTCTTCTTCCTGCACATCACGACCGGCCCCGACAACACCAACAACGTGCTGGCGCTGGCCTTCGGATTGCTGGTGGTGTTCCTGGTGGTCGGCGGATCGGTGTGGATCATGGCGCATCTGAACGCCAACATGGCGCCGATGGACCAGATCATGCGGATGCAGTGACGAGACCCCGCCCCAAAAGAAGAGCCGCTTGTGATGACAAGCGGCCCAAGTCTAGGGAGGAAACGCCCAAGCAAAGACAATCCGATGAGGATCGTCCGCCAAGGAAACGCCCGCGCAAGCGCTTGCGTACGCATACAAATGCAGCAAGTCCCGGCCTGGTTCAATTCCGGATCAATACGGACCCGGACTACTACTCACGGCTGCGTGAAGCGCTTTGTTCACTTCGGGCGGCGGCAGTTATAAGCCTTGCGGAAGCCGGCCGCCTGGGCGTCGTCCTCCGAGCAGAACCAGCGGTCCGGCTTGGTGGTCGCCGGGTAGCTCGGGCAGCCCCGCAAATGATAGATGCCGATATTGCCGGTGACGCGCGCGCGCGCCGCAAGCTTACCCTTGATGCTGCAGCTCGGGGGCATCGTCAGCTCCTCGGGGAACAGCACGGCGCGAATCTCCTTGTCGCGATCCGGACGGCAGGCCGAGCCCAGGAGTGCGCCGTCCTTCTTGCCGGCGCGGAAATCCTGCGGCGCAACAAAGCAGCCCTTCCAGATTCCGGCCGAGGCCGTCTTGGCTTCGCTGGCCGCCGGCTTGACGTTCGCCTTGATCGGCTCTCGCGCGACCGCAAAGCCGAGCTTGATCAGCTGCTCGTTCAGGCTGGCCTTGTCGCCCTCGGCCGTGCAGATGGCGCGGTGCCGCTTGCCGAAGCTCTTCTCCGGCCCGACATCGTCGCAGCGCACGGAGCGCTTGTTGATCAGCTTGGCCAGCTGGTCGCGTGCCTCGATACCGCAGGTCCAGGGATCGGCGTGATCGTCGATGCAGACCTGGTCCAGCTCGGGCGCATCGACGCCGTCGAGCCGGTAGGTGACGTCGCCGAGCTGGATGGAATTGCCGTCGCGGGCCGTCGCGGCGGCGGTCAGCGCCGCGGCCGGCTGGGCAGACGCCAGGAGGCCGGGCAAGGCGCAGAACCAAACGAGCGCGAAGGCGCGGGCGGCGGCAAAGACATTTCGGAAGGACATGCGGTCTCGCTATCGATTGCCAGTCTGCCCGTTCCTAGCATCCGGATATGGCGATACCAATGGTCTGCACCCCGCGAAGTGCGACATTCCGGCCTCGCGGCTTTACTCCCCCGCTGCTCTGACCCTATCGTTCGCGGGCCTTGCGAACCGTGCAGGCCGAATCGCCCGGAAAGCGGCGAGGGCGGGAGGAAAAGGTTGCGATGAAAGACCCCGTGGACGTCCTGATCATCGGCGCCGGCGCTTCGGGCGCCGCGGTGGCGTGGTCGCTGGCCGAGACCAAGATGCACATTCTCTGCCTGGAGCAGGGCGGCTGGATGAACCCGGCGGAATATCCGAGCACCGGCCGGGACTGGGAGGCCAAATTCTACGGCGAGTGGTCGTCGAGCCCGAACGTGCGCGGCCGGCCCGAGGACTATCCTGTTAACGACGACAATTCGCCGATCAAGGTCGTCAACTACAATGCGGTCGGTGGCTCGACGGTGATGTACACCGCGCATTGGCCGCGGCTGCATCCCTCCGATTTCAAGGTGAAGACGCTGGACGGGGTCGCCGACGACTGGCCGATCGACTACGACGCGCTGACCCCGTTCTTCGAGGAGAACGACCGCATGATGGGCACGTCGGGCCTGTCAGGCGATCCGCTCTCGCCGCTGACCCATCCGCCGATGCCGCAGCAGCCGCTCGGCCTGTCCGGCGCCATCATCGGCAAGGCCATGAACCAGCTCGGCTGGCATTGGTGGCCGTCGGACACCACGGTCGCGACAATGGACTATGAGGGCCGGGCGCGCTGCATCAATCTCGGCCATTGCACGCCGGCCTGCGCGCAAGGCGCAAAGTCGTCCACCGATATCACCTATTGGCCGCATGCGATCCGCGCCGGCGTCGAGCTGCGCACCCATTGCCGGGTGCGCGAGATCACCACCGACGAGAACGGCATGGCCTCCGGCGTGGTCTATTACGACAAGGACGGCGTCGAGCAGTTTCAGCCCGCGCATGTCGTCATCATCGCCTGCAACGGCGTCGGCACGCCGCGGCTGCTCTTGAACTCGGCCTCCAGCCGCTTCCCGAATGGGCTTGCAAATTCATCGGGCCTCGTCGGCAAGAATTTGATGTTCCATCCCTATGCGCAGATCTACGGCTATGTGACGGAGCCGACCGACAGCAACCGTGCGCCGCCGACCTGCCTGTGGAGCAAGCAGTGGTATGACACGGACCTGTCGCGCGGCTTCGTGCGCGGCTATGGCGTGCAGTTCGTGCGGGGCGCGGGCCCGGTGTTCGAGGCCGTCGTCAGCGAGCAGAAGGGCATCTTGCCCTGGGGTGAAGATCATCACCGCATCTTCCGCAAGCTCAATGGCCATCGCCTGGGTTTCTCCGCGATCTGCGAGGATCTGCCGGAGGAGCACAACCGGGTCACGCTCGATCCCGTGCTGAGGGATAGCCACGGCATTCCCGCGCCGAAGGTCGACTACACGATCAGCGAGAACAGCCGGAAGATGATGGAGCATGCACTCGCCCGCGGCCGGGAGGTTCTGGAGACGGCAGGCGCGACCGACATCTGCATCAACTCGCCGATCTCCTGGGGAGGCTGGCACCTGCTCGGCACTGCGCGGATGGGCACCGATCCGGAGCGCTCCGTCGTCAACGAATGGGGCCGCACGCACGACGTGAAGAACCTCTTCATCGTCGACGGCAGCATCTTCGTCACCTCGGGCGGCGTGAACCCGACCTCCACCATCCAGGCCCTCGCGCTCTACATCGCCGACCAGATGAAGCAGCGCCTCGCCAATTTGTTCGATTGATCATGATGTGGATCCAAGCAAGCGACGGCCTCGGTGCACCTCTCCCGCTTGCGGGAGAGGTCGGCACGAAGTGCCGGGTGAGGGTTCTCTCCTCTGCGGGAGCCCCTCTGTGGAAAGACCCTCACCCCAACCGTCCCCCGCAAGCGGGGGAGGGAGCGCACCTTCACTGCGGCTGCAAAGTTTCCACGAGAGGACGACATGCCTGAACAGCTCACGCCGCGGCAGCGCCAGGATCTCCGCACGATCGCTGCCATGATCATTCCTCCGAGCGAGGAATATCGCGTCCCGGGCGCGGATGACGACATCATCCAGGCCGACATCCTTGCGACGCTCGGCCGCGACGCCAAGCCGGTGGCAGCGGCGCTGGACCATCTGGCGAGGCTTGCGGGGATGCCGCTCGCCGATATCGCCCCCGATGCGCGCGATGTCGTCGCGCAGGAGTTCCGCAGGGACGGCGGCGCGGCCGCCGCAACACTCGTCCGCGTGGTCCTGCAATGCTACTACCGCGACGACCGCGTGCTGCGCTCGCTCGGGCCTCGAGCTGCGCGCGCCGTTCCCCAAGGGCCACGTGCTGCCGGACGGCGACTGGTCGCTGCTCGATCCGGTCAAGGCGAGGGGCGGCTCGCTGAGGCGGGCGCCCTAGCCATCTGGGCAGTCCAGCCCTGCGGTCCCGGCGGGCACCTTGCGCGGCGGCGAACAGGCCACCATCTGTGTGAGCCTTCAAGGACTCTTGCCATGCTGGATTTCACTTCGGATATCGTCGATGGCACGCCGTCATCGCGAACGGCGGCGGCTGCTCCGGTCGATGACCGGGCGTTGCTGGACGCCTATTCCAATGCCGTGATCGACGTCACCGACCGGGTCGGCCCCGCGGTCGTGCGGGTCGAGACCGGACCAAAAGTGCCTGATAGACGCGAACGCGGCGGGCTCGGCTCGGGCATCGTGATCTCGCCGGATGGGCTCGTGCTCACCAACAGCCACGTGGTCGGCACGTCGAAGGAGATCCGGCTGCGCGATGTCGAGGGTCATGTCGGCGACGCCCAGGTGCTCGGTGTCGATCCCGATACCGACCTCGCCTTGCTGCGCGCCAACGGCGTGCGCCATTTGCCCTATGCCGCGCTCGGCAATTCCAAGACGTTGCGTCGCGGCCAGCTCGTGATCGCCATCGGCAATCCGCTCGGCTTCGAATCGACCGTCACGGCCGGCGTGGTTTCGGCGCTCGGCCGCTCGATCCGCTCGGTGAGCGGGCGCACCATCGAAGACGTGATCCAGACCGATGCCGCGCTCAACCCTGGGAATTCCGGCGGGCCGCTGGTGTCCTCGCATGCCGAGGTGATCGGCATCAACACCGCCATCATCAACGGTGCGCAGGGCATCTGCTTCGCGGTCGCCAGCAATACCGCGCAATTCGTGCTGTCGGAGATCATCCGCCACGGCTATGTCCGCCGCGCCTATATCGGCGTCGCCGGGCAGACCGCGCCGGTGCCACGGCGGCACGCGGTGCTGGCCGGCGTCGAGAACAAGATGGGCGCGCTGCTCGCGCAGATCGAGCCGGACGGCCCTGCGGCGAAGGCGGGCCTGCTGCCCGGCGACGTCGTGATCAGGCTCGATGGCGTCGAGATCAACGGCGTCGACGACCTGATCCGCGTGCTCGACCGCGACCGGATCGGCCGGCGGCTCGCCATGGACGTGCTGCGGCTCGGCCGGCTCCGGGCGATCGACATCGACCCGATCGAGCGCAAGCCGCAACGCTAGCTGCAGGCTCAGGGGCGAGGTATGACAATGTCATGCCCCGTCCCAGGAACAATGCCGCATGATGCCGGCGCATGAGACCTACGACGTCATCGTCGTCGGTGCTGGTGCCGGCGGCATGACGGCGGCCGCCGTGGCGGCGGCCGAAGGCCTGCGCGTGCTGGTGCTCGAGAAGACTGCGTTCGTCGGCGGCACCACGGCCTGGTCCGGCGGCATGGTCTGGATCCCTGCCAATGCGAAAATGATGGAGGCCGGGCTCTCCGACAGTGTCGCGGATGCCGTCCAATATCTGTCGAGCACGGTGCCCGAGCCCGCCAATGCCGGCCTGCGCGCCGCCTTCCTCACGCGCGGGCCCGAGGCGGTCGCCTATCTCGAAGCCAACACCGAGGTTCGTCTTCAGCCGGTGAAAGCCTATCCGGATTATTATCCGGAACGACTGGGCGCGACCTCAGGCGGCCGCGTGCTGGAGCCGGTTGCTTTCGACGGCAGGCGGCTGGGCCAGGGCTTTGCGCGCCTGCGGCCACCGCTGCCGGAGTCCACGCTGTTCGGCGGGATGATGGTCGATCGTCTCGATCTTCCGCATCTGCGCAGCGTTGGGAAATCGCTGCGCTCGACCATGCGCGCGGCAAGGCTGGTTTTGGCCTATGCGTTGCAGCGGCTGCGAAGACCGCGTGGCACGACGCTGCATCTCGGCAATGCGCTTGCCGCGCGGCTGTACGCCTCGTTGCTGGCGCGGCAGGCCGAGTTTCTCTTCAGCGCCGAGGTCGAAGATCTCTCGATGCAGGGTGACCGCGTCAACGGCGTGGTGATCCGCCATGGCTCCCGCGACCGGCCGATCGCAGCGCGCCGCGGCGTGGTGCTGGCGACCGGCGGCTTTTCGCACGACGCCGTGTTGCGCAAGCGTCTTTTTCCGGCGGCGGCCGGATTGGACTCGGCGGCCAACACCTCCAGCACCGGCGACGGGCTGCGGCTCGCCGCAACGACAGGCGCCGCGCTCAACACGGAGGCGACCAGCCCGGCCTATTGGGTGCCGGCCTCGCCCTTCGCCAGGGCCGACGGCAGCCGGGGCGTGTTCCCGCACATGGTGGCCGACCGCGCCAAGCCGGGCGTGATCGCCGTCAATGCCGCGGGCCGGCGCTTCGTCAACGAAGCGCTGTCCTGCCACGAATTCGTGCTGGCCATGCTGCGCGACGGCGACGGCGAGCCGGACCGGCCGTTCCATTTGATCTGCGACCGCCGCTTCCTATGGGCTTACGGTCTCGGCCGCATCAGGCCGTTCACGCGCCGCTATCGGCGTTATGTAGCGAGCGGCGAGCTGATCGAGGCAGCCGATATCGCGCAGCTCGCCACCAGGATCGGCGTCAAGCCGTCCACCCTCATGGCAACGATCGCAAACTACAATGCTGATGCGGAGGAGGGCCGCGACCCCGAGTTCGGCCGCGGCAGCACCCTCTATCAGCGCCATCTCGGCGATGTCAGCCACAAGCCCAACCCATGCGTGGCCCCGATCACGCGGGCGCCGTTCTTCGCGATGCGCATTCATCCGGCCGATCTCGGCACCGCGATCGGCATGAAGGTCGACGCGCAGGCCCGTGTGCTGCGCGCGGACGGCAGCCCGATTGCCGGCCTCTATGCCTGCGGCAACGACATGGGCTCGATCATGAACGGCAACGATCCGGCTCCGGGCATCACGCTCGGGCCGGCGCTGACGTTCGGGTATATCGCAGGACGGCATCTGGCGGAGAGAACGACGACAGCGGCGGGTGCTGCGAAGGAATCTGTCCGATTGTCGTAACTGCTATATCCGCGTCATTGCGAGCGCAGCGAAGCAATCCAGGCTGTTTCTTCGGCGGGATTCTGGATTGCTTCGTCGCATCAGCGCAAAATTGCTACGCAGTTTTGTCGCGAGCTCCTCGCAATGACGACGAGAGGCCGTCGCTCTTCTAACGGTTACTCCGCAGCGGCCGCAAAGCGGCTGTTCTCAAGCTCCGCCTCAAGCCGCGCGGTCTGGGCTGCCGCGAGCTTGACGTTGGCTTCCTTGACATGGCCGAAGCCGCGGATCGTCTCCGGCACGCGCGCGAGCCGCGCCAGCAGCGGGATCTGTGCCGCCTGCAGTCCGACGATCCGCTGATCGATCATCGCCAGATAATCCGAGACCAGCTTGCGCTCGGTCCGGCGCTCCTCGGTGCGGCCGAACGGATCGAACGCACTGCCGCGCAGGAATTTCAGCCTGGCGAGCACGCGGAAGGCATGGAGCATCCAGCCGCCAAACTCCTGCTTCTGGAGCCGGCCCGTCACCTTGTCGCGCTTGGCGAAGATCGGCGGGGCAAGATGGTACTTCAGCGTGAAATCGCCGTCGAACTTCTCAGACACTTTCTTCGCAAAGCTGCCATCGGTATAGAGCCGCGCGACCTCGTACTCATCCTTGTAGGACATCAGCTTGAACAGGTTCTTCGCGACGGCCTCGGTCAGCTCCGTTGACGCGGCCGAAACGGCGCTCTCCGCCTTGCGTACCTTGGCGACGGCCGCGAGATAGCGGTCGGCGTAGGCCTTGTCCTGATAGAAGGTCAGGAATTCGGCGCGGGTCGCGATGATGTCGTCGAGTGACTTCGCGGGCGCGGACGCACGGCTCTTGAACTGCAGCACGCTGCGCACCCGCGACATGTCGTGGGCGGCGAGGCGACCCCAGGTGAAGGCGAGCTTGTTCATCTCGATCGCGGCGCCGTTGATCTCGATGGCGCGGAGCAAAGCCTCCAGCGACAGCGGGATCGCGCCCTTCTGAAAGGCGAAGCCGAGCATGAAGGGATTGGTCGCGATGGAATCGCCCATCAGCGCCGCGGCAATGCCGGTGGCGTCGATGATGTCGAGGTTGCTATCGCCGATCGCGTCGCGCAGCACGGTCTGCATCGTGCCCATCTCGAAGTCGAGATCCGGATTTTGCACGAAGCTCGCGGTCGGCTGCAGATCGGCGTTGATATAGGCCTTCGTCACGCCGCGCTCGGCACGGCTGAGGGCGGCGGGGCCGGCCGAGACGATCATGTCGCAGCCGAGAATGACGTCGGCGCCCCCGGTGGTGATGCGGACGGCGGAGATGTCCTCCGGCTTCGGAGCGATGCGGACGTGGCTCATCACCGCACCGTTCTTCTGCGACAGGCCGGTGAAATCCAGCGCCGAGCAGCCGCGGCCGTCGACATGAGCGGCCATGCCGAGCAGGGCGCCGATGGTGATGACGCCGGTGCCGCCGATGCCGGTGACGAGGATGTTGTAGGGGCCGTCCAGCTCACGCGCCGGCGGCAGCGGCAGGTCGGCAAACAGCTGGCCGGAATCGACCGCCGAAGTCTTCATGCGCTTCAGCGTGCCGCCGTGCACGGTGACGAAGCTTGGGCAGAACCCTTCGACGCAGGAAAAATCCTTGTTGCAATTGGACTGGTCGATCTGGCGCTTGCGGCCGAACTCGGTCTCCAGCGGCTGCACCGAGACGCAGTTGGACGCCTGCGAGCAATCGCCGCAGCCTTCGCAGACCAGCTCATTGATGAAGGCGCGCTTGGCGGGATCAGGATAGAGCCCGCGCTTGCGGCGGCGGCGTTTCTCGGCGGCGCAGGTCTGATCGTAGATGATGACGGTGAGGCCCTTGATATCGCGCAGCTCGCGCTGCACGGCATCGAGCTCGCGGCGATGATGAATGGTCGCGCCTTGCGGGAAGTAATTCCCGGCTGGATACTTCGTGGGATCGTCCGAGACGATCGCGAGCCGCTTGACACCCTCGGCCCAGACCTGATGGGCGATCTGCGCAACGTTGAAGGCGCCCTCGGCCGGCTGGCCGCCGGTCATCGCGACGGCATCGTTGTAAAGGATCTTGTAGGTGATGTTGATGCCGGCGGCCGATGCCGCGCGAAGGGCGAGAAGCCCGGAATGCGTATAGGTGCCGTCTCCGAGATTCTGGAAGATGTGCTTTTCGCTCGTGAAGGGCGACTGGCCGATCCAGTTCACGCCCTCGGCGCCCATATGCGAGATCAGATCGGTGCGCCGGGTCGGCATGCTCAGCGCCATGCCGTGGCAGCCGATGCCCGCCATGGCGCGGCTGCCTTCGGGCACGCGCGTCGAGGTGTTGTGCGGGCAGCCCGAGCAGAAGAACGGCGTGCGCGCGAGCTTGATCTGCGTGCTGGTGGTGACGGGATGGTCGAACGCCTCGAGCCGAGCGAGGCGCTGCTCCAGCACCGGGCTGTGATGGCCGAGCTTGCGCAGCCGCGCCACCAACGCGCCCGCAACGATGGTCGGCGTCAGCTCGCCCTCGCTCGGCAGCAGCGGCGCGCCGCTTTCGTCGCGCTTGCCGGTGACGGTCGGGCGCTTCGAGGCATCGATGTTGTAGAGGATGCGCATCAGCTGGTCTTCGATGAAGCCGCGCTTCTCCTCGACCACGAGCACGTCCTGCAGACCTTCCGCGAAGCGCTTGGCGCCGCTTTCCTCCAGCGGCCAGGTCAGCGCGACCTTGTAGATGCGAAGGCCGAGATCCTGCGCGTCCTTGTCGGTGATGCCCAAATCCGCCAGCGCCTGCCGCAGGTCGAGATAGGCCTTGCCGGTCGCGACGATGCCGAGCCGCGCCGGCTTGGAATCGAGCACGATGCGGTCGAGCCGGTTGGCACGGGCGAAGGCCTGCACCGCGGCCATCTTCGGCCCGAACAGGCGCTTCTCGGCTTCGAGCGGCGGATCGGGCCAGCGGATGTTGAGGCCGCCGGGCGGCATCTCGAAATCGTCGGGGAGCACGATCTTGACGCGTTCAGGGTCGCTGTCAATCGAGGCCGAGCTCTCGACCGTTTCGCTGATCGCCTTGAAGCCGACCCAGCAGCCGGAGAAGCGCGACAGCGCAAAACCATAGAGGCCGAGGTCGAGATAGTCCTGCAGCGTTGCAGGATTGATCACGGGGATCAGCGCCGCGGCGAACACCTGCTCGCTCTGATGCGCCAGCGTCGAGGACTGGCAGCCGTGGTCGTCGCCGGCGAGCGCGAGCACGCCGCCGTTGAGCGCGGTGCCCGCGGCATTGGCGTGCTTGAGCGCATCGACCGAGCGGTCGACGCCGGGACCCTTGCCGTACCAGATGCCGAACACACCGTCGACCTTGGCGCCGGGAAACAGGCCGACCTGCTGGCTGCCCCAGACCGCGGTCGCGGCGAGATCTTCGTTCAGGCCAGGGACGAACGCGATGTCGTGCTGCTGGAGGTGCGACTTCGCTCGCCACAACGCGTGGTCGTACATGCCGAGCGGAGAGCCGCGATAACCCGAGATGAAGCCGCCGGTGTTGAGTCCCTGAAGCCGATCGCGTTCGCGCTGCAACATGGGTAAGCGGACCAGGGCCTGGGTGCCGGACAGGAAGATCCGCTTCGATTCGAGCCGGTATTTATCGTCCAGCTCGACCTGCAACAGCGTCATTTCGTGGAGTCCTTATTGTTCTGGTCCGGCGAGGAATTTTGCACCGCGGGAGGATTGCGGCCTTGCGAAGCGGAGGGTCCCAGTCAAGAGCATGGGGCGGCGAAGTCAATACGGCTGGCCGCATCCGTGGCGCTCCTGCTAGTCATGGCTTGCGAGCGGAGGACATCATGGCTGCAAACGCATTCGACACCGAAATCACCGAGACGACCGAGACCCTGATCGGACCGTGGCGCCAGCCGCGTCAGATGCTACAGGCGCAAACCTACGACGCGCATGCCTCGATCCATGACGACGCCACCGCGCAGAAGCTCGGCTTCAAGGGCGGCACCATCGAAGGCCCGACGCATTTCAGTCAGTTCGCCCCGCTCGGCGCGCGATTGTGGGGACAGGCCTGGTTCGAGACCGGATGTCTGTCCGCGCATTATCGCAGCGTCTGCTACGAGGGCGAAGAGGTGCAGGCGATCCTGTCGAAGCCATTGCCCGGCACCAGCCAGTGCCAGATCCAGATGGTCAAGCGCGACGGCACCGAGGTGCTGCGCGGTACGGCTTCGGTCGGTGAACCGCACGCGGCGACGGCGCTGGAGGCCCGCCTGGCCGAGCTCAAGCCGCTCGCCGATCCCGTCATCCTGCGCGATGTGAAGGTCGCGCATACCAGCAAGCGGCAGACGGTGCGGATGGCGTTCGACCAGATCATGGGCGACCTCTACCCGTTCTCCCTCAGGCAGAAGCTCGCCGTCATCACCGAGAGCTCGCCCTACTACTCGACTGCCGACGATCCGTGGGGCAGGCCGATCATCCCGATGGAGATGCTGAGCGTGCTGTTCCAGTACCGCTCCAAGGACGATCCGCTGCCGGCCAAGGGCCCGGCCGTCGGCCTGTTCGCCGACCAGGAGATCCGGCTGGTGAAGGGGCCGCTGTTCGTCAACGAGGACTACGAGGTCGAGCGCGAGGTGGTCGCGCTCTCCGGCAGCCGCCGCACCGAAAGCGCCTGGGTGAAGACGCGCGTGTTCGACAAGACCGGTGCGGTGGTGGCGACCATGCTGCTCAACATGGCGACGCTGAAGGATTCTTATGCGCCGTATGAGGACGAGTATCGGCGGTTGTACGGCGCGGGGCGGTAGGGGCAAGGCGTCGCACACACGTGCGTCGTCATTCCGGGGCGGCGCGTAGCGTCGAGCTATGATGCGCGATTGCGCATCAGAGAATCCTTTCACCTCGGGTACTGCGGCCCGATGGATTCCGGGCTCGCGACTGCGTCGCGCCCCGGAATGACGGCTGGTGGGAAGTCTCGCCACCGCTTAAGCATTGAGCAAATGCACGCCGTAAAACCGCCGCACAGCGAATGAGCACACGCGCACTCATCTCGTAACATTTTGACAAAGAAGCGAATTTCTCGAAGCTCTCCTTCCCATCGCAATTGTACACAATGGCACGCCGTTTGCAGAACTCCCAACCAAGAGAGTTCTCGCGGGGCCTGCGTCATGTTGAACTCGGTCAAGCCGACATTGGGCGTCATCGACGCCGAGCCCGAGCCGGTCAGACTCGACTGGTCCGCCACCGCGCTTCTGATCATCGACATGCAGCGCGACTTCATGGAGCCCGGCGGCTTCGGTGAGACGCTCGGCAACGACGTCAGCCAGCTTGCGCGCGCGGTGAAGCCGATCGGCGCGGTGCTGAAAGCGGCGCGTGACACCGGCATGCTGGTCATCCACACCCGCGAGGGCCATCTGCCCGATCTCTCCGACGCGCCCCCGGCCAAGATCGAGCGCGGCGCGCCGTCCTTGCGCATCGGCGATCCCGGCCCGATGGGTCGCATCCTCATTCGCGGCGAGGCCGGCCACGACATTATTCCCGAGCTCTATCCGCTCGACAGCGAGGTCGTGATCGACAAGCCCGGCAAGGGGGCGTTCTACGCCACCGAGCTCAATGACGTGCTGGAGAGATACGGCATCGAAAACCTGCTGGTCTGCGGCGTCACCACCGAAGTGTGCGTCAACACCACGGTGCGCGAGGCCAATGACCGCGGCTACCGCTGCGTCGTCATCTCCGACGGCTGCGCGTCCTACTTTCCCGAGTTTCACGAGATGGGCCTGAAGATGATCAAGGCCCAGGGCGGCATCTTCGGCTGGGTCGCGGATTCAGCCGCAGTTCTGGAGGCAATGAAGGTTTCGACCACATAGGGGTACTATCATGAGCACATTGACGGGGGCGGCCGGCAGTTCTGATCTGAACAAGTCCGAGTTCAAGCCGGCGCTATGGACATCGGGCGACTGGAATGCGTTTTTCGGCTTCGGCACCAACATCCTCGTCAACATGCTGGTGCTCACGGGCCTGTTGCGCTTCGTCCTGAAGATGCCGGACAGTCTGGTGTTCGGCCGCATCCTGCCCGCGCTCGGGCTGATGATGTGCCTGTCGACTTTCTACTACGCCTACCTTGCCTACCGTCTGGCGCAGAAGACCGGCCGCAACGATGTCTGTGCGCTGCCGTCGGGCGTCAGCGTGCCGCACATGTTCATCGTCACCTTCGTGATCATGCTGCCGATCACCCTGAAGACCGGTGATCCGCTCAAGGGCTGGTCCGCAGGCCTGGTCTGGGTGTTCTTCCAGAGCTTCATTCTCATGATCGGCGGCTTCATTGCGCCGTTCATTCGCAAGATCACGCCGCGCGCGGCGCTGCTCGGCACGCTTGCCGGCGTCTCCGTCACCTTCATCTCGATGCGGCCGGCGCTGGAAATGTACATGACGCCGCAGATCGGTCTGGTCTGCTTCGCCATCATCCTGGTGAGCTGGTTCGGCGGTGTGAAGTATCCGCGCGGCATTCCCGCGGGCCTCGTCGCCATCGCCGTCGGCATGATCATCGCATGGGGCTCCAACCTGTTCGGGCTAGGCCTCGGCGGCTTGAGCATTGCGGGCGTGGGCGCGGCATTTGCCAATTTCGGCTTCTCGGTGCCGATCCCGGCAATAGGCTATGTCTTCTCCGGCTTCGAATTCCTCGGCATCATCCTGGTCACCGCCATTCCGTTCGGCATCTACGACCTCGTCGAGGCCATGGACAATGTCGAGAGCGCGGAAGCGGCCGGCGACGACTATCCGACCACGCGCGTGCTCACGGCCGACGGCGTCGTCAGCCTGATCGGCTGCCTGATGGGCAATCCCTTCATCAACGCCGTCTATATCGGCCATCCCGGCTGGAAGGCGATGGGCGGCCGGATCGGCTATTCCGCTGCGACCGGCATCATGGTGATCGTGCTGTCCTGGTTCGGCATCATCTCGGTGCTGCTGGCCCTCGTGCCCGTCGTCGCGATCTCGCCGATCCTGCTCTATATCGGCATGCTGATCGGTGCGCAGGCTTTCCAGACCACGCCGGTCAAGCACGCGCCCGCGATCGTGCTGGCGCTGACGCCGCATCTGGCCGCCTGGGCCAAGCTGCAGATCGACACCATGCTCGGCTCCACCATGAACGCGGCGGCGACCGTCGGCGGCATGGCCGCCGACAAGGCCGACGCCGTCAAGGCGGCCGCGATCGCCGCGCTGCCGCAGCAGGGCGTGTTCTATCACGGCCTGGAGGTGATGGGTGGCGGTTCCATCCTTGGCGGCCTCATCCTCGGCGCGATCGGCGTCTTCATCATCGAGCGCGATTTCGAGAAGGCGTCGGCCTTTGCTCTGGTCGGTGCCGTGCTCACCTATTTCGGCTTCATGCATGGCGAGGCCGTCGGCATCGGCGGCGGCTTTGGCGTCACGCCTGCGGTCGCGCTGGCTTACGCTGCGATGGCCGCCGGCCTGTTCGCGGCCAGCAAGCTCGGCGCCAGCGAACATTATGCCGCGCATCCGGAGATGTCGGCGGCGCCGGCGGAATAGGCAACCCGCGAGCGCGTTCGAAGCGGCCGGCAAATGCCGGCCGCTTTCATTCAGGGCCGCACCGCCGGCGTTTCCATCGGCAGGCCACGCGCGCGCGACATCAGATAGAGCTCGAGCGCGACGAGCTCGGGCGAGCCGTAGTCATACGCTTGGGCCCGGACGCCCGTCATGCAGCTCCGCAGCCGCCGCTCGAGCGATCCCAGCGTCTGCCATTCCAGGCGGTAGAGCGGATAGCCGGTCGGCTGCGCTTGCGTGATCGGCGCGCCCGCGAGGCGCTTGTCGAAATTGTCGTCATGGCAATGGGTGCAGGCGAGATTGAGCTGGCCCTCGCGTTGCATGAAGAGCTCGCGGCCCTGCTCCACGAAGGGTTTTGCCTGCGGATCGTCGCCGGCCGTGATCGCGACACCGCGCGATTGATGGGCGACGAACGCGGAGAGCGCCAGGAGGTCGCGGCTCTCGTAGGGCAGCGGCGTTGCCTGCTGGTGATCGGCGCGGCAGAGATTGATGCGCTGGTCGAGCGTGACGGGGCGGCGAAGCGCCTTATCGATAGCGGGGTAGCGCGCCGCGACGCCCTTCATGCTGGCGCGCGCCTCCCCATGGCAATCCGCACAGGCCTTCTCCGCGCTGCCGGTCTTCTTCGTCCAGAGCGCTTCGCCATCGAGCACGAACAGCATGGCCGGATTGGAGGTGTCGTCGTCCTGCATCGCCCGGGTATCCGGCCCCATGAACGAATAGCCGGATCGGCGCGCATCGGGCGGGATTTCGCCGGCAATCAAGGCAGGGGCCGCGGCGAACAAGGCCGCCGCCGCTATCGCGCGCCAAACGCTCATTCGACCGTGATCGATGCCGATGCGGTTGTCGAATAGCCGTTGTCGCCGATCCATTCGAACTCGAATCTGCCGCTGTCCTTGGCGACGGTGAAGAACGACAGATACGGATTGGCCGCGATCGCCGGAAAAAGATCGGCGCGAAAGATCTCGGCGCCGTTGTAGCGGCAGGTGAAGCTCGTGATGATGTCGCGCGGCACCAGCTTGCCGTCCACGGTGTGGCGAAATCCGGTCTCCATGATGTGCGAGGTCAGCGCGCGGATCTCGATGACGTCGCCGCGTCTGGCCTTGGCGGGAACGTTGATGAGCGCGGCCATCAGTTCATTTCCTCGGTGCAGGCGGCCAGCGTCACGACCACGTCGGCGGCGACCTGCCAGAACGTGTCGTCGGACAGGCGCGCGATCGCCACCACTTTCTGGGTGTCGGCGAGCCTGATCCGGGTCGAGACCTGGGCCCGGCCGGAGAAGGGGCCGAGATAGAAATTGCCGATGTTCGGCTGCGGGTTCTTCTCGTTGAAGACGTGGATGCTCTTGACGTGGTCATCTGCCGTCATCGGGCTTGCGACGCTCACCGTCATCGGCACCACGTTGCCGTTCTCGACCAGCGGCGGAATGTCGAGCTTCACCCTGCCGGTGCGAATCGGGGCTTCGCCGACGATATTGCGGATCGCGTGATTGAGCATCGCGGGCGTTGCTTGAAGCGGACGCAGGGTGACGACCGGGATCGTCCCGGCGGCTGTGACGCCTCCGGCGAGGCTCAGGAATTGTCGTCGCGTGGTTGGCATGAACGATCCTAGTCGCGAAGCGTTGCAAGAAAGGCCACGATGTCCTCGATCTCGGAAGCCGACAAGATCGGCCTGCCGACGAAGTTGCGTCCGACCCGCACGAGGCCGTCGGTGCGATAATAGGACGGCATGATGGTCTGAGCGTTGAATCGTGACGCATCGACCAGTCGAAGCCGCAACTGGCTCACCGTCCATCGGTTCCCGGCGCCGGCAAGGTCGGGCGCGAGATCCCCCTGGAATCGCGTTTCTGGGAACGGGCCGGAGTGACAGAGGATGCAGGTCGTGGTGCGCGCGAGCACGAGTGCGCGTCCGCGCACGGCATCGCCGGGCGAGCCGGTGAGCGAGGCGGGAATGCCGTCGCCGACGATCTCATAGGCGACGAGCTCGTCCGCG
Source organism: Bradyrhizobium dasycarpum (assembly GCF_042019905.1). NCBI lineage: Bacteria > Pseudomonadati > Pseudomonadota > Alphaproteobacteria > Hyphomicrobiales > Nitrobacteraceae > Bradyrhizobium > Bradyrhizobium dasycarpum. The sequence continues at coordinate 2,891,241 of NZ_CP169574.1, read as the reverse complement.
TGGGTAGGCGAGGAGAAGCCCGCCACAATCAATACCGCGATCGCAAATGCTCGATGGGGCGACTGAGATCGCCGCGAACTCCACTTGCCTCTACCGCTTGCGGGAGAGGTCGCGCCCAACGGGTCGCGAAGGCGCGCCCGATGACAGGCTCCGGCGCGGGTGAGGGCTCTTTCCTCTTGGGGAGTCTTACAAGTGGGGACACCCTCTCCCCAACCCTCCCCCGCAGGCGGGGGAGGGAGCGCATCGTGGTCGTGGCGACAGCTTGCTCTCATCCTGCGCTAGCCAAAACATTCAGCCGTGATGGTTTCAAACCAGCGCTCCGCTTCGATCGCTTCGCGCGCCCGCAATTCGCGTGGCGCGTCGACCGGGCTGGTGGCGCCGCCCTCGACCTCGGCGAAGATGTCGCCCCTGGGCTGGTAGTTGCCGGCGAGCGAGAAGCCGTAGCCGGGCGCGACGGTGCTGTAGCAGACCCCTGTGAGTCGTGGCGCCTCCGGTGTGCGACCCGCGAGCAGGCTGACGATCGCTGCGGCGCAGGCCTTGCCTTGCCCGCTTGCAGCCGATGCCGATTTGGGAATGCCGCCGCCGAGGCAGGCATCGCCGATGACATGGATGTTCGGGACGAGTTTTGACTCGAAGCTGACGGGATCGATCGGACACCAGCCGGTCGCATCTGCAGCGCCCGCGATCTCGGCGATGCGTCCTGCCCGTTGCGGCGGGATGACGTTGGCGACATCGGGCGTGTAATTGCCGAATTCGGTGACGATGGTCATGGTCGCCGGATCGACCGAGGTGACGCGGCCGCCTTGCGACAGCGCGATGCGCTCGATCATGTCGCCGTAGAGCTCCTTCCAAGCCTTCTCGAACAGCCGCTGCTGGGAGAAATTGTCCTTGGCATCGAGGATCAGCACCTTGGAGCGGGGCTTGTTCGTCTTCAGGTAATGCGCGATCAGGCTGGCGCGCTCGTAAGGCGCGGGCGGACAGCGCGAGGGATTGGCGGGAATGGCAATGGCGACCGTGCCGCCGTCGTCCATCGCTTCCAGCTGCTTGCGCAGAAGCAGCGTCTGCGCGCCTGCCTTCCAGGCATGGGGCATTTTTTCCGATGCCGCCTCGTCGTAGCCGGGCAGGGCTTCGACATGGAAGTCGATGCCGGGCGAGAGCACGAGACGATCATAGGGCAGCACCGTGCCATCGGCCGTCGTGACGTGTCGCTGCTGCGGCTCGATCTTCGCGGCGGCCTGGCTGATCACGGTGACGTCCGCAGCAGCGAGCTTGTCGTAGCCGAAATGTTGCGTCTCCATCTTGCGCAGGCCGGCGATCACCTCGTTACTGAACGGGCAGGAGGCGAAGATCTTGTTCGGCTCGATCAAGGTGACCTGCAGGTTCGCGCCGGCGCGCTTGAGCGCACGCGCGCAGGCCGCGCCGCCGAAGCCGCCGCCGACCACGACGATGCGGCCTGCCGATTGCGCGCGCAGGATCGAAGGTATGGTGAGCGATGCGGCCGCGGCGGTGATGCCGAGGACGGCATTCCGCCGTGTCACCGGCACATTCATGGGACTTGTCCGGAAAAGCATGCGGCGGCGGCCGTCGTGGCCGCCGCCGCGTGTCTCAGGCAAAGGTGATGTTCTGGTCGCGCAGCGGCACCGAGCGGATGCGTTTGCCGGTCGCTGCGAAATACGCGTTGAGCACCGCCGGCGCCGCGACGCCGATGGTGGGTTCGCCGACGCCGCCCCAGAACCCGCCGCTCGGCACCATCACCGATTCCACCTTCGGCATCTCGCCGATGCGCATCGAATTGTAGGTGTCGAAGTTGGTTTGCTCGATCTTGCCGTCCTTGACGGTGCAGCCGCCGTAGAACAGCGCGGAGAGGCCATAGACGAAGGAGCCTGCGATCTGCCGCTCCACCTGCGCCGGATTGACGACGTAGCCGGGATCGGTGGAGGCGACGATGCGATGCACCTTGATCTTGCTGCCGTCGGTCACCGAGATCTCGGCGGCGGCGGCGACATAGCTGCCATAGCCCATCACTTGCGCGATGCCGCGATAGACGCCCTGCGGGGCCGGCTTGTCCCAGCCGATCTTCTCGGCGACCGCATTGAGCACCGCGAGGTGCTTGGGGTGATTGCCCATCAGCTTGCGGCGGAATTCGAGCGGGTCCTGGCCTGCGGCCTGGGCCAGCTCGTCCATGAAGCATTCCATGTAGATCGCGTTGTGATTGACGTTGACGCCGCGCCAGAAGCCGGGCGGGACGTGCGGGTTGCGCATCGCGTGCTCGATCAACAGATTCGGCACCGAATAGCCGAACGCGGCCTCGCCGGATTGGGCGACGCCCTGGAAGGCCGCCGGGTCCATGCCGTTCTGCAGCGCTTCGGGGCGGAGCGAGAACAGGATCGATTGCCCGGACAGGCGGTAGTGCAGCGCGATCAGATTGTTGTTGGCATCGAACGCGCCGGTCATCTTGCACTGGGTGATCGGGTGATACCTGCCGTGCGCCATGTCCTCTTCGCGCGACCACAGCAGCTTGACCGGGGTGCCCGGCATCTGTTTGGCGATCATCACGGCCTGACGGACATAATCGGTCTGGCCGCGCCGGCCGAAGCCGCCCCCAAGCATTACCTTGTGGACGTCGCACTTCTCAGCCGGCAGGCCGGAGGCCTCCAGCACGGCTGCGAAGGCCGCTTCGCCGTTCTGCGTGCCGCACCAGACCTCGCATTTATCCGCGGTGTAGAGCGCGGTGGCGTTCATCGGCTCCATGGTGGCGTGGTTCTGGTAGGGATAGGAGTAGACGGCCTCGACCTTCCTGGCTGCGCTGGCGATGGCGGCCTTGGCGTCGCCGTTCTTGTTGCCGACATAGGCCGGCTGGTCGTCCTTGAGCCCCTCGGCCAGCCATTTTGCAATCGACTCGCTCGAGACCTTGGCGTTGTCACCCTCGTCCCAGACGATCGGCAGCGCCTCCAGCGCGGTCTTGGCGTGCCACCAGGTGTCGGCGACCACGGCAACCGCGGTATCGCCGACCTTGACGACCTTCCTGACGCCTTTCATGGCGGCGATCTTGGCTTCGTCAAAACTCTTCAGCTTGCCGCCGAACACCGGGCAGTCCTTGATCGCGGCGTTCAGCATGCCCGGCAGCTTGATGTCGGCGCCGTAGATCATGGCGCCGGTGGTCTTGTCGAGGGTGTCGAGCCGCTTCACGCCCTTGCCGATCAGCTTCCAGTCCTTCGGATCCTTCAGCTTGACCTCTGTCGGCGGCGTCAGCTTTGCGGCGGCTTCGGCGACCTTGCCGTAGGTCGTGGTTCGGCCCGAGGGCTTATGGGTGATGACGCTGTTTTCGGCCGTGCATTCGGAGGCCGGCACTTTCCATCCGTCGGCCGCGGCCTGGATCAGCATCACGCGCGCGGTGGCGCCGCCCTTGCGGACATAATCCTGCGAGGAGCGGATGCCGCGGCTGCCGCCGGTGGAGAAATCGCCCCAGACGCGCTTGCGGGCGACGCTCGTGCCGGGTGTCGGGTATTCGGTCGTGACCTTGGTCCAGTCGCATTCGAGCTCCTCGGCCACGAGCTGGGCGAGGCCCGTGAGCGAGCCCTGGCCCATCTCGGAGCGGGCGATGCGGATCACGACAGTGTCATCGGGCCTGATCACGACCCAGGCGCCGATTTCGGGCGAGCCGTCCGCGGCGCGGACCACGGCGGGGCCGCCGAAGGGGATGTCGAGGCCGATGGCGAGGCCGGCGCCCAGCGTGGCGCTGCCGATGACGAAGGCACGGCGGTTCATCCTGGGAGAAACATGCTCGTTCATGGGGCGGCTCCTTACGCGCTGGCGATCGTGTGGATCGCTTCACGCACCTGTTGGAAGGTGCCGCAGCGGCAGATGTTGGTGATGGCCTCGTCGATGTCGGCATCGGTCGGTTTCGGCTTCTCGTTCAGCAGCGCGGCCACGGCCATGATCATGCCGCTCTGGCAATAGCCGCATTGCGGCACGTCCTGGGCAATCCAGGCCTCCTGCACCTTATGGAGGGTGTCGCCCGAGGCGAGCCCTTCGATCGTGGTGATCTTCTTGCCCTCGGCCTCGCTGACCGAAACCCCGCAGGAGCGGGTGGCGACGCCTTCGATGTGAACCGTGCAGGCACCGCATTGTGCAATGCCGCAACCGTATTTCGTGCCGGTCAGGCCGGCATTCTCGCGAATCGCCCACAGCAAGGGCGTATCCGGCTCGACGTCGAGGGTGAAGGTTTTTCCGTTGATTGTTAGGTTTGCCATCGCAGTCCCCTGATTGGCCCAATCCACCGATTGAACTCAGGCGCGCAATGTGTCCGGCAAACTGGAACGGTTCAAATCAACAGTCCGAGGGGTCGCTGCCGAAGAATCTGGCTATCGCGGGCCGCAAGATCTCTCTTCAGGCGCCGGCTGCCGGGCTTGAGGCGACGTCTGCGGTTCCAGCGCATGTGGCCGAGCGACAGTTTGTCCTTTTTGCCGGGATGCAAGACGACCGCGCTTTGCTACACTGCGCCGACGCAAAAGGAGTTCCATCGACGTGCCAAGCCCCTGCAACGTGTTGATGCTCTATCCGCTGTTCACGGCGGAATCGTTCTGGAGCTTTGGCGAATCTTGCAAGCTGATGGGGGTGCGGCGTCCCGCGGCTCCGCTCGGTTTGATCACCGTCGCCGCGATGCTGCCCGAGAGCTGGACGGTCCGGCTGATCGACTGCAACACGCAGGAGTTCGATGACGACGAGCTTGCCTGGGCCGACGTCGTCTTCACCGGCGGCATGTTGCCGCAGCAGGCGGATACGCTGCGCCTGATCGATATGTGCCGAGCGGCGGGCAAGCCGGTTGTCGTCGGCGGGCCCGATCCGACCTCCAGCCCGCACATCTATGAGAAGGCCGACTTCCGGGTGCTCGGCGAGGCCGAGAGCGTCATCGACGACTTCATCGCGGCTTGGGAGAGCGGGGCACGCTCCGGCACCTTCACCGCGCCGAAGTTCCAGGCTGATGTCACCAGGACGCCGGTGCCGCGCTTCGACCTCCTGAAGTTCGAGGACTATCTCTATCTCGGAGTGCAATATTCCCGCGGCTGCCCGTTCACCTGCGAGTTCTGCGACATCATCGAGCTCTACGGCCGCGTGCCAAGGACCAAGACGATCGAGCAGATGTTCGTCGAGCTCGAGACGCTCTACAAGATGGGCTACCGCGGCCATCTCGACTTCGTCGACGACAACTTCATCGGCAACAAGAAGTCGCTCCGCCAGTTCCTGCCGCAGCTCGCCGAATGGCAGCGCGCCCATGGTTACCCCTTCGAGCTGTCGACCGAGGCGTCGGTCAATCTCGCCGACGATCCCGAACTCCTGGAGCTGATGGGCGCGGCCAACTTCTTCGCCATCTTCGTGGGCATCGAGAGTCCCGATCCCGCGACCCTGGTCGCGATGCGCAAGAAGCAGAACACAAGGCGCAACATCGCCGAGAGCATCCACAAGATCTATGCCGCCGGCATGCTGGTCACCGCCGGCTTCATCGTCGGCTTCGACAACGAGAAGGTCTCGATGGCCGATGCGATGATCGATTTCATCGAGGAGGCCGCGATTCCCGTCGCCATGGTCGGCCTGCTCTACGCGTTGCCGAACACGCAGCTGACGCGGCGACTGGAGCGCGAAGGGCGGCTGCATCCGGGCCACGACGTGGCGCCGACCATCGGTGCCGATCAATGCACGGCCGGCATCAACTTCGATCCGGTCCGCCCGCTGCGCGACATTCTGACGGACTACAAGCGGGTGCTGGAGCACATCTACAGCCCCGCAGCCTATGCGGGACGTATCGAACGCCTGATGACGTTGCTCGATCGATCCAGGCAGCGCTCCGAGCTCGCCGAAGGGGATATCCGCTCCAAGCTGGGCGCCATGGATACGGTGCACAAAGTGGTCACCGCCCTTCCCGAGGCGCGGGGGCCGCTGTGGCAGGCTTTCATGAACTGCGCCAAGCGCGATACGTCATCTGCACGCATCGCGGTGCAGATGATCGCCGCCTACGCCCACCTCGGACCGTACTCGCGCAAGGTCATCGCTGCCATCGACACCCGCCTTGCCGCGATCGAGGACGAGACGGTCGTTCCGGCGGCGACGTCCGGCATGACGGCTGCCCGGCATCTGGCTTAAGGGGGCCTTACTTCACCGCCAGCCGCAGGAAGCTCATCACGCTGCCGAGGGCGGCAAAGCCGGCACCGAGCGCCAGCGCCAGCGTTGCGCCCTCGTGGCCGGCGAGCGCAAAGCAGGCGGCGGCAAGCGCGGCGCCGGTGGTCTGTCCCGTCAGGCGTGCGGTGGCGACGATGCCCGAGGCGCTGCCGCTGCGATGCGGCGGCGCGCTCGACATCACGGCCTTCATGTTCGGCGCCTGGAAGAAGCCGAACCCCATGCCGCAGATCACCATCCGCCAGATGATGTCGGCAATGGCGGGGTTGGCGGGAAGCGTCGCGAGCAGCGCCATGCCGAGGCCGAGCAGCACGAGGCCGACGCCGCCGAGCAGGCCGACGGCATGGCGGTCGGACAGGCGTCCGGCGATCGGCGCCATGATGCCGACCACCAGCGGCCACGGCGTCATGAAGAAGCCCGTCTCGACCTGCGAGCGGCCGAGCACGTCCTCGAAATAGAACGGCAGCGCGACGAAGGCGAGGCCCTGGACCGCGAAGGAGCACACGGCCGTTGCCGCCGACAGCGCGAACATGGGCCGGGCGAACAGGTCGATCGGCAGCATCGGCGCGGGATGGTCGGCGTGCCGGCGCGTCAGGATCAAGCCGAGCGCGAGCGCGGCGACCAGCTCGATGCCCACGAGCACAGGCGACAGATTGTGCGCGGCGCTGCCGATGCCGGTGATGAACAGGCCGAGGCAGGCCGACGCCAGGATCGCGCCGAGGACATCGAAGCCGTGATCGGCGCGCGGCGTCTTCGGCAGCATCGCAAAGCCGATGCCGGTCGCGACGAGGCCGAACGGGATGTTGACGGCGAACAGCCAGGGCCACGGACCGAACGCCAGGATGGCCGACGCAATCGAGGGTCCGAAGGTGAAGGCGGTTGCGACCACCAGCGCGTTGTGGCCGAAGCCGCGGCCGAGCATCCGTCCGGGATAGGCGAAGCGCACCAGCGCCGTGTTGACGCTCATGATGCCGCTGGCGCCGAGGCCCTGCAGCGTGCGCGCGAGCAGGAGGCTCTCCAGCGACCACGCCACCGCGCAGAACAACGAGGCGATGGTGAACAGGATCAAGCCGCCGAGATAGATGCGCTGGTGCCCGACGATCTCGCCGAGTGCGCCGAGCGGCAGCAGCGTTGCCACCAGCGCGATCTGGTAGACGTTAACGACCCAGACCGACTGCTCCGGGCTGACGTGCAGATCGGCGGCAATGGCGGGCAGGGCGATGTTGGCGATCGCGGTGTCGAGCGAGGCCATCGCCAGCGCGGTGAAGATCGCGGCGATCGCCCAGCGGCGCTGGGCTGCCGGGAGGCCATCGGCGATGGGGCGGTCGGGCTCGCGCGCGGCGGCGGGGAACGTGGTTGTCATTGCGTTGGCGCGGCGCTCCGGCGCGTGGCTCCAAGGTACAATTGGCATGTACTACGGCGGGACCGCCTTCCACAGCCATCCGCTTGCATGCTCTCCATGCGCGAAAAGGTGCGGCGGCGGTGCCCGGGGCTCAAAACAAAAAATCGAAAAACAACCCCATGCACAGTAGAATGCCCCTTGAAAGATAAGGGATTTTCGAAACGCCGCGTCGGCGGTTGCGATCACGTTGACGCATCGGCCAAACCCCTGCGGATGCAAACCGCGGACGCATACGGTGAAGCCCGCAGCGCGCATCTGTCGGCCGACGTCGAGCCGGATCAACACTCCCGCAGCAGGCGCGCGGAGCTTTCCTGGAGGGCGATGGAAGGGGCCGCCGACATGCAGATCCTGCTCAGGGAAATCCGGAATACTCCTTTGCTGTGCGGCAACTCATCTGCCGGCGAGGCTGATTCGTTCTCGCGGGTAGGCCCAGTCACTGCAGGTGCGAGCGGGTAATATTCGCCGCTCTACCCTTCTACGGGCCAACCTTGACCCGGTCCTCCCAGTCCTCCCACGCGACGTTATTGATCTCCAGATAGCTCGAAACGGCTGAGCCGATGGTCGGAAAGAACTGGGCTTCGCCAAGCTGAGCATACAAACCAAAACGCTTCAGCTTGTCCTTCACGGGATCCTTGAGCTCGGCAAAGCAGAGTTTAATGCCCCTGGCCTTGAGCGCCTCGTCCAGTTCGGCAACAGTATCGCAGGCGGTAACGTCTACGCTCGTGACCGGTTCGGCGGCGACGACCAGCCAGCGCACAGGCGTTGGCGATGTCTCGATCGCGGCCAGAATTCGCTCCTTGAAGAACTCAGCGTTAGCGAAGAACAGCGGCGCATCCCATCGGAACAGCACCAGTCCGGGGATCAAACGGGCATCGGGATATCTCGTGATGTCGTGATAGCCCTTGACACCGTAGGCGCGCCCGAGAATCGCGGAGTGCGGACGCCATCCGTCCCACAGGAATTCCGCAATGGCCACCGCAACGGCGAGGCCGATTCCCGGAATTGGACCCAACACGGCCACGCCCACGAAGCACAGCACGGTCAACCAGAACTCCCACCGCTGGATCCGGTAGATCCGCTTGAGATCGTTGATCTCGATCAGGCCGATCGCGGCTGCGATCACCACTGCCGCCAATGCGGCATTCGGCAGGTGCTGCAACAGATTGGGCGCAAGCAGTAGCAGGAACGCGATCGCGAGCGCGCCGACGACATTCGCCAGCTGGGTGCGCGCGCCGGCGGTTTCGGCAACCGGCGTACGCGACGAACTGCTGCTGATCGGGAAACCCTGAAAGAAGCCGGTCGCCAGGTTGGCCGCGCCAAGACCCACCATTTCCTGGTTCGGATCGACCTTGTCACCCAAACGCGCAGCATAGGTTCGCGACAACACGCTGGTGTCGGCGAACGAGACCAGAGCGATGGCGAATCCGCCGGCCAGCACGGGGATCAGATCGCTGTATCCGATCCTGGGAATAGCAAAAGCCGGCAGACCTTGCGGAAGTGGCCCCAGGACCTTCACACCATGACCGGTTGCCAGATCAAGCAGTGCCACGACAAGGGTCGCTCCGACGACGGCAATCAGGACTCGCGGAAGTCGTTTGTTGCCCTTGAGCAGCAGGATGACGATCAGCGTGCCAAGCCCGACTGCGAATGCGGCCCAGTTCATCTTGCCTTCGTGGATCCCGGTGGCGATAGCCCAAAGGTCTTTCAGCGGGCCCTCGCTCTCGATCGAGAAGCCGAGCAGCTTTGGCAGCTGGCTAATCAAGACGGTCAGCGCGATGCCGTTCATGTAGCCATAGCGTATCGGCTTGGACAGAAGCTCGGTCAAGAACCCCAACCGCGCGATGCCCGCCACAATGAGCACAGCTCCTGAAACGAGCGCCATCATCGCGGCAAGCATTGCTGCGCGCACCGGATCACCGCCAGACAAGGGGGCAATCACGCCGAGGATGACGGCAGCCAGCGCCGAGTCGGGGCCAAGCACGACGATCCGACTCGGACCGAACATCGCGTAGACAAGAAGAGGGACGATGGTGGCGTAGAGCCCGTGGATGCCCGGCAGGCCGGACGCCGCGGCATAAGCGATTCCGACCGGAACGAGCATGGCCGCCAGCACGAGACCTGCGAACACATCCTGCCGAAGCCAATCAGCTTCGTAGTGGCGAAGCGTATGGATTCCGGGGGCCCAACGTGTCCAATCGTTCACGGAGTTCACTCCAATGGCCGGCCGCCCTGCGGGCTATGGCCCATACCGGCGGCAGGCTGGTGTCGGCTCGCCGATCGCGCGCAAAGATCTGGCAGCGTCTCGAACGTTCCCTTGACGCAAATCAGCGTTGTCGACGCCTCGACGCTTCTGCGGCGTAGCAACGTTCAGGACGTGGAGCAAGAACCTGCGCTTCCGGAATTGATACCGTCGCTCCCTATCCCCCGGGGACAGATAGCATTTGGCGCGTTGCGCGGGCTGAGCGCGCGCCTCGTCCTTCGAGACGATCGCTTCGCGGCCGCCTCAGGATGGGGCTAAGCAGCATCTATGCCGTCAAACCAGCGCCACGCACTCTGTCCTCATCCTGAGGATTTGCCGGAGGCGGGCGTCTCGAAGCATGGCCGCAAGCTTGCAGCGGCAGGGCCGTCGTCCCGCCCGTCGATTGTCTCCCGGCTTCACGGCAGAAGCGTCGTGAACTCATAGATGACGACGGCGGCGCCGAGACAGCGCCGCCAAGGATTCACGCCGCGAAAAATCTCATCGATGCCCCAGATGATGAGTCCGCCTTTCAACACGATCGTCAAGCCGACGCTGGCTTTGCCTGCGGAAGGCCAGATCCAAAGCAGAACGCCCGCAACGATCACGATCCATAGAGTGAGATTGGGCCATTGCGCGATGGTGATGACACCGGTTTCGCGGCTTCGGAAGAACCACTGAAGGAATCGCCGCACGATGAACTCGCCGATCAGAGCTCGATCTCACCCTCGTCACGCCCCTTCCAATAAGCAATGCGGCTCGCCTTGACCTTGATCAGGACGATGCCCATTCCGGCCATATCCTTCGCGATTTCGGCGAGCGATGTCGTGGGCATGAACTTTCCTCCAGTGAGGCCGGAGCAACGGCGCGATGCGCTGCATGTTCCGCGCTCATATTGCTCAAACGAAAACCGCCCCCGACGTCGGTCGGAGGCGGTTTCGAATTGATCGGATCAGTGTCCAGTGCCGGGCTTGGTGGTCTTCGGCGGCTTGCCGTCTTCCATGCGGCCCTCGTTGCGAAGATCGCGTCCCTCCTGAGCCTTGCGCTGGCTCTCGGGGTCCTTGCCGTGCTCGTTCATCTCTTCCTTGATGTAACCGGCACCTTCCTTGATCTTGCCTTCAACGCTCATGATGTTCTCCTTCTATATGGGAGACAACGCGGCGGCGGACTGACCGTTCCGGCATCACCGGGCGGTGATGTTGTGCGGAACCAGCGCGTAGGATGGTTAGAGCACTTGCGAAACCCGTCATGCTGCGGCCTGGCTTGGACCGATGGGTTTCGCTGCGCTCTACCCATCCTACGGGATCGGTCTTTATCTAGAACTGATACCGCCGCAATCCGCCATCTACCGGGATCACCGTGCCCGTGATGTACCGCGCCACCGGCGAGGCCAGGAAGACCGCGAGCGCCGCCAGATCCTCCGGCTCGCCCCAATAGCCGACCGGAATTTCCTCTTCCGCAAAGCGCTCGCGATAATCGGGTGCGTAGTTGCGGCGGATCTGCTCGCTCATGATGCGGCCGGGCGGGATGCAATTGATGGTGATGCCGTGCTCGCCGACCTCGCGCGACAGGCCCTTGGCCCAGGCGTGCACCGCGGCCTTGGCGGCGAAGGCGGCGTTGAGGCCTTCGGGCTCGGACTTGCCGGTGATGTTGACGATGCGCCCCCATTTGCGTTCGATCATCTGCGGCAGCAGCGCATGCGCGATGCGGCGGTAGCTGGTGAAATTCAGCGCGATCGCCTCGTCCCATTTGCTGTCGGGCGCATCGACCGGCAGCGGCCGGCTGCCGCCGGCATTGTTGACGAGGATGTCGACATGGCCGAGCTCCTTCAACGCGAAGGCCGCGATCCGCTCCGCCGCGTCCTTGGCCATGACGTCCTGCTCGAACGGCGTGATCAGCCCGCCGCCGACTTCCTTCACGAGCTCTGCGAGCAAGTCGCCGCGCCGCGCCACGCCGACGACGCGCACGCCTTCGGCCGCGAGGCCCTTGGCAATGGCGCGTCCGATGCCGATGCTCGCGCCGGTGACAACAGCGGTTTTCAATTTGAGCCCGAGGTCCATGGTTACACGCTCTCTTGATTGTCTTCTTGCTTGTTGCTGATCGCTTCCTGTCCCATCCCGCCGGCCTTGCGAATTGCCTGAGCGGGACGAGCAGTGGTAACCAAGAGCGGCGTTGAAGGAAACACGAAAAAGAAAAAGGCGTTGAGCGATGGTCTGGGATCCGCAGCAATATCTGAAATTCTCCGGCCATCGGCTCCGGCCCGCCGTCGACCTCTTGATGCGGATTCCAGATTTTGGCCCGCGCGAGATTGTCGATCTCGGCGCGGGCGCCGGCAACGTCACCAAACTGATCAAGGAGCGCTGGCCGGAGGCGAGCGTGACTGGCGTCGAAGGTTCGGCCGAGATGGTCGCCGCCGGCCGCAAGGCGGCACCGGATGTGGAATGGTCACATGAAGATCTCGGCCATTGGCATCCGGCCAGGCTATACGACCTGATCTACTCCAATGCCGCACTGCACTGGCTGCCCAATCATGCGGCACTGTTTCCGTCGGTGATGGAGAGGGTGAAGCCTGGCGGCATGCTTGCGGTGCAGATGCCGCGCAACTTCCTGGCGCCGTCGCATGTGTTGATCGGCGAGACCGCGCTCGATGGTCCGTGGCGATCCAAGGTCGAGCATCTCGTCACGCCGCCGCCGGTCGAGGGGCCAGCCTACTACCATGATCTTCTCGCGCCGATGTCGGCCAATATCGACATCTGGGAGACCGAATATCTGCAAGTGCTCGAAGGCGACAACCCGGTCAAGGAATGGACCAAGGGGACTTGGCTGACGCGCTATCTCGACGTGCTCGCGGGGGACGAGAAGATCGCGTTCGAAGCCGCCTATGGCGCGCGCGTTGCGAAAGCCTATCCGAAAAATGCGGCGGGGCAGACCCTGTTCCCGTTCCGCCGTCTCTTCATGGTCGCCCAGCGCAAGGGCTGATGCATTGCCGCAATGCACATAAGCGCTCTTTCCCATGGACGGGCCCGCATGCCGGGTTGCGCAGACAGCGTCCGTCAAGATAGCTTGGGTGCGGTAAATTGGGCTTAGGTCTGGTTGTTCGGCTTGCGGATTGCTGCCAGTACTGACCGCAAAACAAGAAGAACCCGGTTTCGAGGTCGTTGGGGAGGTCTTCATGCGCAAACTGCTACTCGCGGTCGCGGCGGCCGCATTCGGTCTGGCCCCCGCTGCTGCGTCGGCGCAAGCCCCGATCGTCATCAAGTTCAGCCACGTCGTCGCCAACGACACCCCGAAAGGGAAGGGCTCGCTGAAATTCAAGGAGCTGGCCGAGAAATACACCGACGGCAAGGTCAAGGTCGAAGTCTACCCGAACTCCACGCTCTACAAGGACAAGGAGGAAATCGAGGCGCTGCAGCTCGGCTCGGTGCAGATGCTCGCGCCCTCCACCGCGAAATTCGCGCCGCTCGGCGTCAAGGAGTTCGAAGCGCTGGATCTTCCCTGGCTGTTCAAGGACGATGCGGTCTATGCCAACGCGATGAAGGGCACGATCGGCAAATGGCTGTTCCAGAAGCTCGAGGCCAAGGGCATCACCGGTCTCGCCTATTGGGACAACGGCTTCCACATGCTCTCCGCCAACCGCGCCTTGCTGAAGCCGACGGATTTCCAGGGTCTCAAATTCCGCATCTCCGGATCGAAGATCGCCGACCAATATCTCCGCATCATGGGCTCGATCCCTCAGATCATGGCGTTCTCGGAAGTGTACCAGGCCCTGCAGACCGGCGTGGTCGACGGCTGCGAGAACACCGCGTCGAACTACCTGACGCAGAAGTTCTACGAGGTGCAGAAGGACATCACCGTGTCCTATCATGCCCATCTGCAATATGCCGTGATCGTCAATTCCAAGTTCTGGTCGGGCCTGCCGCCCGACATCCGCGCCCAGCTCGACAAGGCGATGGCGGAGGCGACCGACTACACCAACTCGATCGCGCGCCAGGAGAACGAGGACGCGCTGACCGCGATCAAGAAGACGGGCAAGACCAATCTGCACTATCTCACCGATGCCGACCGCAAGGCCTGGCAAGAGGCGATGCAGCCGACGTATAGATGGGCAAAGGGGCGGGTCGGGCAGGAGGTGCTCGATCTCCTTGCCAAGGAACTCGACGTCAAGATGAACTGACGGCCACGGCCCAATAAGAACAACGCCGACGGTCGGGGGTGATCGCACTCCCGGCCGTTTCGCTCTTGAATGGACGAACCGAAGCTGGGGGGACCAAGTTGCTGCGAGTGCTGAATCGTTTTCTCGATCATCTCGAGGAATGGCTGATCGCGACGATGATCGCAGCCGCGACGTCGCTGATCTTCGTCGCCGTGCTGCACCGCTACGGCGCCGGGCTGTCGATCGACATCGCCAAATGGGCGGAAGCCCGCAACCTGGCTTTCCTGGCCGTTCCGATGCGCGCGGTGTTCGCCTGGCTGGCCGCGCTCGACCTGTCCTGGGCGCAGGAGCTCTGCATCTACATGTTCATCTGGATGGCCAAGTTCGGCGCCGCTTACGGCGTACGGACCGGCATCCATGTCGGCGTCGACGTGCTCGTCAACATCCTTCCGGGCGGATCGCGCCGGCGCGTCATCACCTTCGGGCTGTTGTGCGGCGCGCTCTTTACCGCCATCGTCGCCTATTTCGGCGCCGCCTTCGTCGGCCACATGTGGCACAGCGGCCAGCAGTCCAACGATCTGGAAGCGCCGATGTGGATGGTCTATCTCACCATCCCGGTCGGCTCCGGCCTGATGTGCTTCCGCTTCCTGCAGGTCGCCTGGTCGTTCTATCGGACCGGCGAGCTGCCGCACCACGACGTGGCGGGGGTCGAAGGCGTCGAGGTGGATCCCGTGCATCCGGCCCCGGTCACGCCCACCCAGGTGGTTCGGGACGAGCGCAGCCCGCTGGGCTGGATCCTGATGCTGCTGCCGGTCCTGATCGTTGCCGTGTGTATCGCGCATGCAGGCCATATCATCGCGCTGCCGCAGGGCCTCCGCGTCGTCATCGTGTTCGCGCTGCTGCTGTCCTTGATGCTGACGGGCATGCCGATCTCGATCGCGCTGGGTCTCACCGTGCTCAGCTTCATGTTCACGCTGACCGACGTGCGAACCGAATCGGTGGCGCTGAAGCTGTTCACCGGCATCGAGAATTTCGAGATCATGGCGATCCCGTTCTTCATCCTGGCCGGTAACTTCCTGACCCATGGCGGGGTGGCGCGGCGGATGATCGCCTTCGCAACCTCCCTGGTCGGCCATTGGTACGGCGGTCTCGCCTTGTCGGGCGTGGTGGCCTGCGCGCTGTTCGCCGCGATCTCCGGCTCGTCGCCGGCGACCGTGGTGGCGATCGGCTCGGTGATCCTGCCGGCGATGGTCGCGCAAGGCTTCCCGAAGCGGTTCGGCGCCGGTGTGATCACGACCTCGGGTTCGCTCGGCATCCTGATTCCGCCCTCGATCCCGATGGTGCTCTACGCCGTCTCCACCAACAGCTCGGTGGGCAAGCTCTTCATCGCCGGCATCGTGCCGGGATTGGTGCTGGCCTCCCTGCTCGGCGCCACGACGTTCTATCGCGCCTGGCGCAACGATTATCCGCGGATGCCGAAGGCGACGTTCATGGAGCGTCTCGACGCCTTCCGCAAGTCGATCTGGGGCATCCTGCTGATCGTGATCGTGATCGGCGGCATCTACAGCGGCCTGTTCACGCCGACCGAAGCCGCCGCCGTCAGCGCGGTCTACGCCTTCATCGTCGCGGTGTTCATCTACAAGGATCTGAAGCTGCGCGACGTGCCGCGGGTGCTGCTGTCATCGGCGAACCTCTCGGCGATGCTCCTCTACATCATCACCAACGCCGTGCTGTTCTCGTTCCTGATGACCTACGAGAACGTGCCGCAGGCGCTGGCGCAATGGATGATCGACCAGGGCCTGGGATGGATCGGGTTCCTGCTGCTCGTCAACCTGCTGCTGCTGATCGCGGGCAACGTGATGGAGCCGTCCTCGATCATCCTGATCATGGCGCCGATCCTGTTTCCGGTCGCGATCAAGCTCGGCATCGATCCCATTCATTTCGGCATCCTGATGACGGTCAACATGGAGGTGGGCCTGTGCCATCCGCCCGTCGGCCTCAATCTCTACGTCGCCTCAGGCATCGCCAAGATGGGGATCACCGAGCTCACGGTCGCGGTGTGGCCATGGCTGCTCACCATGCTGGGCTTCCTCGTGGTGGTGACGTATTGGCCCGGCCTGTCGCTGTGGCTGCCGAGGCTGCTGGGGATGTAGCCGAAGGAAAACATCGTAGCCCGGATGGAGGGTAAGCGTAATCCGGGGCTTTCTTCGTGCCAGGATCGAAGTCCAAAGATTGCGCTTCGCTTCATCCGGGCTAGGCATCCTTCCGTCGGCAATGGCAATCGCCCGCAGGATGCGGTTAGATGCCGCGCAGCCGGCCGGGAGGATGCAGCATGACTGAAAGCAACAGCGAGCCGAAGGACGCAACGCCGTCCGTCATCGCGCAGCAAGCGGCGATGCTGAACGCGCTGCCGTTTTCCGACACGCGGGATTTCGACGATGCCGCGCGCGGCTTCCTCGGCAGCATCGAGAACGCCGAGATCACGAGCCCGCAGGGGCGGACGGTCTGGAGCCTTCGGCCTTACGGTTTCCTGTCCGCCGAAGAGGCACCGCCCACGGTCAATCCGAGCCTGTGGCGGCAGTCGCGTCTCAACATGCAGCACGGCCTGTTCGAGGTCGTGCCCGGCGTCTACCAGGTGCGCGGGCTCGACATCGCCAACATGACGCTGATCGAGGGCGACAGCGGCGTCATCGTCGTGGACACCCTGACCTCGATCGAAGGCGCCCGCGCCGCGCTCGATCTCTATTTCAAGCATCGCGGCGTGAAGCCGGTCTCGGCCGTCATCTTCACGCACACCCACACCGACCATTGGGGCGGTGCCCGCGGCGTGGTGGAGGAGGATGCGCTCGCGAGCGGCCGCGTGCCCCTCATCGCGCCGAACCTGTTCATGGAGCACGCCGTCTCCGAGAACATCATTGCGGGACCGGCGATGCTGCGCCGGGCGCAGTACCAGTTCGGGCCGCTGCTCGCCAAGGGGGCGCGGGGACAGGTCGATTGCGGTCTCGGCAAGTCGATGGCGGCGGGATCGGTTGCGCTGTTGCGCCCGACCGACCTGATCATGGCGACCGGCGACACGCGCTTGATCGACGGCGTCGCGTTCGAATTCCAGATGGCGCCGAACAGCGAAGCGCCGGCGGAGATGCACTTCTTCGTCCCGCGCTACAAGCTGCTGAACCTCGCCGAGAACTGCACGCACAATTTCCACAACCTGCTGCCGTTCCGCGGCGCCGACGTGCGTGACGCGCTGGCCTGGTCGAAATATCTGGGCGAGGCTGTGCAGCTCTGGGACGGCAAGGCGGAGGCGATGTGCGGCCAGCATCACTGGCCGGTGTGGGGACGCGAGCGCATCGGCACGATGATCCGGCAGCAGCGCGACCTCTATAAATTCGCGCATGATCAGACCATCCGCCTGATGAATCACGGCCTCACGGCTGCCGAGATCGCCGAGACGATCAAGCTGCCGAAGAGCCTGGAGGGCGCCTGGCACGGCCGCGGCTATTACGGCCACATCCGCCACAATGTGAAGGCGATCTACCAGAAATATCTCGGCTGGTACGACGCCAATCCGGTCAATCTCGATCCGCTGCCGCCGGTCGAGTCTGGCAAGAAGTATGTCGAGTACATGGGCGGGGCGGACGCGATCCTGGCGCGGGCGCGCACCGATTTCGACAAGGGTGAATTCCGCTTCGTCGCGCAAGTGCTCGGGCATCTCGTCTTCGCCGAGCCTGACAATGCGGCGGCACGCGGTCTCTTGGCCGATACGCTGGAGCAGCTCGGCTACGCCGCCGAAAGTGCGACCTGGCGCAACGCCTATCTGTTCGGCGCCCAGGAATTGCGCCAGGGCATGCCGAAGGTGCCGGCACGCCCGCCGATGCCGCGCGAGACGCTGGCCGCGCTACGCACCTCGCAGCTCTGGGATGTGCTGGGTATTCGCCTCAACGGTCCCAAGGCGGAAGGCAAGCACATCGTCCTGAACTGGAGCTTTTCCGACACCGGCGAGACCTTCGTGCTCAATCTGGAGAACTGCGCGCTCACCTACAGAGAGGGGGTGCAGGCCGAAGGCGCCGATGCCAGCTTCACGCTGGCGCGCGCAACGCTCGACGAGGTGATCGCCAAGCTGACGAGCTTTCCGGAGGCAGTTACGGCCGGCAAGGTCAAGCTATCAGGCAACCCGATGAAGCTGGCCGAGCTGATGGGCCTGATGGACGAATTCCCGAGGATGTTCGAGATCGTCGAGCCGAAGCGGGCGGCGGTGAGGTAAGGACACTGGCGCGCCACATTCAGTGTCGTCCCCGCGAAGGCGGGGACCCATAACCCCAGGGAGAAGTGTTGGGCGACACTGGAAACTACGAGTCTTCGCAAGACTATTGCTGCGGAGTATGGGTCCCGGATCGGCGCGCGCTTGCGGCGCGCTTGTCCGGGACGACAGTTGTGGGTGTGACTACCTACTCCGCGCTGCTCACCAGCTTGATGCGCGGCGCCTTTTCTTCGGCGAGGCTGCGGTAGGCCGCGAGATAGTCCAGCGCCATGCGGCGCGCCGTGAAGCGCGTCTCGAATTGCCTGCGGATCGCGGCGCGGTCGAGTTGCGGAAGGCGGTTCACCACGCCCGCCGCGCTGATCACGTCCTCGACGATGAAACCGGTCAGGCCCTCGTCGATGATCTCGGGCACCGAGCCGCGGTTGAAGGCGACGACCGGCGTTCCGCAGGCCATGGCCTCGATCATCACGAGGCCGAACGGCTCCGGCCAGTCGATCGGCAGCAGCAGCCCGAGCGCGCCGCTGAGGAAATCGGACTTCTCGTGATCGCTGATCTCGCCGATGAATTCCACCAGCGGATTGTTCTCGATCATCGGCCGGATCAGCTCGTCGTAGTAATCCTGGTCGGCACGATCGACCTTGGCCGCGATCTTCAGCGGAATGCCGCAATGCGTCGCGATCTTGATGGCGCGGTCGACGCCCTTCTCGGGCGCGATGCGGCCGAGCACGGCGAGATATTCCTGTCGCGTGGACTTCGGCGTCAGCAGGTTCTCCGGAAGACCGTGATGGATCGTCGTCACCCAGTTGGCCTGCGGCACCGGCCGCCGCTGCGCGTTGGAGATCGAGATGACGGGCATCTTGGAGAAGGTTTTGAAGACCGGCTGATGCTCCGGCAGGTCGAGCCGGCCGTGCAGCGTGGTCAGGAACGGCGTCGGCTGCCGGTGGAACAGCGACCAGGGGTAATAGTCGAGATGGAAGTGGAGGAAGTCGAATTCCTCGTCGTCACATTTCTGCCGCACCCGCTCCAGCAGCACCATGTGCAGCGCATTGGGATCGCGCACGGAACCGTCGAGGCGAAGCGCCTTCGGCCACAACGCATCGAGCTTGGCCGAGGTCTGCGAGTCGCCGCTGGCGAACAGCGTCACGTCGTGTCCCAGGGCCACCAGTTCCTCCGTCAACCAATGCACCACCCGCTCGGTGCCGCCATACAGCTTGGGTGGAACAGCCTCCGTCAACGGAGCTACCTGCGCGATGCGCATCTCACCATCTCCTCTGCGATCATGATTGTCGAAACCCCCGCCAGTACGGCACCGGCTATGCCAGACAGGGGAACGTTCCCGCACTTGCGAAGTTCCTTCTCCCAAACGTTACTTCTTCGACACGTTGGGGAGCGTCGCGATCCTGCCACCACATCTTCGCAGATCGTCCGCATCCGCGTGTCGTGATCGCCAAGCCCGGGAACCCGGGCGAAGAGGTCGATGTTCAGTCGACCAGTAACAAACGAAGACCAACTACGGGGCGATAGCCATATGGATCAGCTTTCTGGATACGCGCGCAGGCCATTTGCCTTTGTCTTGCGCTATCTCCGGCGTCGTCTCGCGTCGCATTTGGTGATCCTGAGCGCGGTCGTTGCCGCGGTTGCCTGCTCGGTAGGCACCCAGTACGGAGTCAAATTCCTCGTCGACAGCCTGTCGGCGGGACCAGGGAATGGCGGCAGCGTATGGCTGGCATTCATTTTACTCATGTCGCTGATCGCTGCCGATAACTTCCTGTGGCGGATCGCGAGCTGGACCGCGAGCTTCACCTTCGTTGGCGTCACGGGGGATTTACGCCGTGACATTTTTCGTCATCTGACCGGGCACGCCCCGAGCTATTTCTCCGACCGCATGCCGGGCATGCTGACGAGCCGCATCACGGCGACGTCGAATGCGGTGTTCACGGTGGAGAACATGTTCGTCTGGAACGTGCTGCCGCCATGCATCGCCACAATTGCGGCAATCGCCCTGATTGGAACCGTCAGCCCTTACATGGCGCTCGGGCTGACCGTGATCGCGGGCGGCATGGTGGTCGCGATGTTCCACCTGGCCGCCGCCGGCAAGCCCCTGCATGACGATTTCGCCGACAAGGCGGCGGTCGTGGACGGCGAGATGATCGACGTGATCAGCAACATGCCGCTGGTGCGGGCCTTCTGCGGCATCGGCCACGAACATGAGCGGTTCGACGCGACGGTGAATCGGGAACTCACCGCGCGAAGCCGCAGCCTGCGTTATCTGGAGAAGCTGCGGCTGTTGCATGCCGCCGTGACCGTGCTCTTGACGGTGGGGCTGATGGCTTGGGCCGTCACGCTCTGGCAGAAGGGTGCGGCGACCACCGGCGACGTCGTGCTGGTCTGTACGCTCGGCATCTCCATCCTGAGCGCCACGCGCGATCTCGCGGTGGCGCTGGTCGACGTCACCCAGCACGTCGCCCGCCTGACCGAGGCGATCGCGACGCTGCTGGTGCCGCACGAGCTGCGCGATCACCCCGAGGCCGAGCCGCTGCTCAAGAGCGGCGCGGCGATCGCGTTCAACAACGTCACCTTCGGCTATCCCGGCGGGGAGAAGATCTTCGAGCGGTTCAGCCTTCGCTTGCAGCCTGGCCAGCGCGTCGGCCTGGTCGGCCAGTCCGGCGGCGGCAAGTCGACGCTGTTCACGCTGCTGCAGCGCTTCTATGACGTCGAAGATGGCAGCATCACCATCGACGGCCAGGACATCTCGAAGGTCACGCAGCTGAGTCTGCGCGAGGCGATCTCCGTCGTGCCGCAGGACATCTCGCTGTTTCACCGCTCGATCCGCGAGAACATCCGCTATGGCCGCCCGAACGCGACCGACGACGAGGTGCTGCGCGCGGCGATCGCGGCGCGCTGCGACTTCATCGACAGCCTGCCCGAAGGCCTCGACACCATGGTCGGCGATCGCGGCGTCAAGATGTCCGGCGGCCAGCGCCAGCGTATCGCGATTGCGCGCGCCTTCCTGAAGGACGCGCCGATCCTGCTGCTGGACGAGGCCACCGCCGCGCTCGACAGCGAATCCGAGGAGGCGATCCGCGAGGCGCTGTCGCGCCTGATGCGCGGTCGCACCGTGATCGCGATCGCGCATCGGCTGGCAACGCTGCGCAATTTCGACCGCGTGGTGGTGCTGAGAAATGGTAAGATCATCGAAGACGGATCGCCTGAGCGCCTCATGCAGGGGCACGGACCCTATCGTGAACTGGTCACGCAGGAGATGAGTAGGCTGGCGCAAGCCGCCGCGTAAGCCAACAGTCGCGTTCTCGAGTCGGTCGCGTTTCAAAACAAGCGCAGGGGAGCTGCTCATGTCGGCCGAAGCCGTAACCCAACTCGTCTCCGTGACGCGGACCTCCGAACAGGTCGCGGAGCAACCTTTCTACATTCCGATGACCGGGCCCTCGGCGCGGCCGCGGCGGTCGCTCAAGCACGACGACATGTTCATCGTGCTCGACAGCCACGGCGACATCGGCGCATCGGCAGGCGGGCCGGATGGCCTGTTCCATCACGATACGCGCTACCTCGCGCGGCTCGAGCTCGTGCTCGACGATCTCCAGCCGCTGCTGCTCGGCTCCAACCTGCGCGACGACAATTCGGCGCTGACCGTCGATCTGACCAATCCGGACATCTACCGGCAGGACAGCCTCGTCCTGCAGAAGGATCTGCTGCACATCGTGCGCACGATCTTCCTCTGGCGCGGCACCGCCTATCAGCGCATTGGCGTGCAGAACCATGGCGAGCGGCGCACCAGCTTCGAGCTGACGCTGCTGTTCGACAATGATTTTGCTGACCTGTTCGAGGTTCGCGGCGAGCGCCGCCCGCACCGGGGGACCGGCACGAGCAGATTGGTCGGGCCGACCGACGTGCTGTTCGAATATCGCGGTCTCGACGACACCGAGCGCACCACGGCGCTGCATCTCGACCCGCGTCCGACGCGATTGTCGGTCAACGCGGCGACCTGGCAGCTCGAGCTGGACCCGCACGAATCGACTTCGCTTTTCGTGGCCGTGTCCTGCAACCGGCCGATCGCGGAGAAGCCGGCGCGGTTCTTCCGGGGACTGCTCGCCCACCGCCGCGAGATGCGCCATTCCACCATGGGCGCCGCCAGCATCGAGACCTCCAACAACATCTTCAACGAGGTGCTGTGCCAGGCCATGGCCGACCTCAACATGCTGATGACGGAGACGCCGCAGGGGCGTTATCCCTATGCCGGCATTCCCTGGTACTCGACGACGTTCGGCCGCGACGGCCTGATCACCGCGCTCCAGATGCTGTGGGTCGATCCGCGCATCGCCAAGGGCGTCCTGCGCCGGCTCGCGCATTTCCAGGCGGAGGAGGTCGACCCGCTCGCGGACGCGGCCCCCGGAAAGATCCTGCACGAGATGCGCGGCGGCGAGATGGCGGCGCTCGGGGAGGTGCCGTTCGCGCATTATTACGGCAGCGTCGATTCGACTGCTTTGTTCGTGCTGCTCGCGGGAAGCTATTTCGAGCGCACCGGCGACGAGGCCACGCTGATCGAGTTGTGGCCGGCGATCGAGGCGGGGCTGGCCTGGATCGATGGCCCCGGCGATCCCGACCAAGACGGCTTCGTCGAATACCAGCGCGCGACCGAGAAGGGGCTGGCCAACCAGGGTTGGAAGGATTCCTACGACGCGATCTTCCACGCCGACGGCCAGCTCGCGGAAGGCAATATCGCGCTCGCCGAGGTCCAGGGCTACGTCTATGCCGCCAAGCAGCTCGCCGCGCGTTGCGCCTTGCGGCTCGGCAAGCTGGACCGTGCGCGCAAGCTCGACGCCGACGCCAGGGCGCTGGCCGAACGCTTCGAGCAGGCGTTCTGGTGCGAGGAACTCGGCACCTATGCGCTCGCCCTCGACGGCAGGAAGCGGCCGTGCAAGGTGCGGACCTCGAACGCCGGTCAGGTGCTGTTCAGCGGCATGATCCGCGAGGACCGCGCCCGCCTCGTCGCCGCCGATCTGATGCGGCCGCATTTCTTCTCGGGCTGGGGCATCCGCACCGTGGCGCAGGGCGAGGCGCGCTACAATCCGATGTCCTACCATGACGGGTCGATCTGGCCGCACGACAACGCGCTGATCGCGCTCGGGCTCGCGCGCTACGGCCTCAAGCACTCGGTGGCGCATGTCTTCAAGGGGCTGTTCGACGCGGCGACCTACATGGACCTGCGCCGGCTGCCCGAATTGTTCTGCGGTTTCCGGCGCGAGAAGCGGCGAGGCCCGACGCTCTACCCGGTCGCCTGCGCGCCGCAGGCCTGGGCCAGCGCCACGCCGTTCACGCTCCTGGAGGCGGCGCTCGGGCTCGAATTCGACGTGGCGCGCGGCGAGATCTGCCTGCGCAACCCGCATCTGCCGGCGTTCCTCAACGAGGTGATCTTGCGCGATCTGCGGCTGGGCGATTCCAGCGTCGATCTGCGCGTCAGCCGCCACGGCGACGACGTGGCGCTGGAGGTGATGCGCACGCGCGGCCAGATCCAGGTCTCGATCGTGCTGGCGCGCTAGCGGCGCGCAAGGAGGGCGTCATGCGTGCGAATGGAGCATTGATCCTTGGTATAGCCATCGTTGCGAGCCTGGCGGTCGCCACCTCGCACGCCGCGGACGAGCCGCCGACAGGCCCGCGCGAGGCCAACGCGCCGGCAACTCAGCCACCGGCCTCGACCGTACCCGTAACGCCGAAGGATGCCGCCCCGCCGCCGTCGGTGACCATCATCGGCGCGAGCGAGGCCCATGGCGTGCTCGGCCGCGACGTGCGCAGTGCGGCCGGCGAGGACATGGGCCGGATCGTCGACGTCATCGTCGATCGCACCGGCCATGTGCGCGCTGCCGCGATCGATTTCGGCGGGTTTCTCGGCGTCGGCAGCCGCAAGATCGTGGTGGAATGGAACGCGCTGCGCTTCGGCAAGATTGCCAACAAGAAGGACAGCATCACGCTGGAATTGACCAAGGCGCAGGTCGCGGCCGCGCCGGAATACAAGGAAGACACGCCGATCGTCGTGCTCGGCGCGTCCGGCAGCCTTCAACCGCTGCAAGCGATCCAGTGAGGTGCGGGGAGGGTCCACCGCCTGTGCTGTTGTCGAGGAAGCTGAACCATGCCAATCGCGAGGGCCGCGTTGAACAGGACAACGTCGCCGCGCCATCGGTCGCCGGCGTCCCGGCGCCGTCGCGCCAGAGCCTGCGTGGCCTCGACTGGTTCATCTTCTTCCTTGCCGACGTACAGACCGGATTCGGCCCTTTCATCGCGGTCTACCTGACCACCCAGAAATGGACCCAGGTCGAGATCGGCCTCGTGCTGTCGATCGGCGGCATCGTCGCGTTGATCGGGCAGATGCCGGGCGGGGCGATCATAGATGCCGCGAAATCGGAGCGTCTCGTCGCCGCCCTCGCGATCACGACCATCGGGGCCTGCGCGCTCGCCTATGCCGCGATGCCGATCTTCGCGGTCGTGGTGACCGCCGCCACCCTGCATGCGATGGCGAGCTGCGTGCTGGGCCCGGCGATCGCCGCGATCAGCCTCGGTCTCGTCGGCCCGCTCGCGATCGGCGAGCGGCTCGGCCGCAACGCGCGCTTTGCCTCGCTCGGCAACGGCGTCGCGGCGGCAGTGATGGGCACGGCGGGCTATCTGCTGTCGAGCCGCTCGGTCTTCCTGGTCACCTTCCTGCTCGTGATTCCGACCCTGATCGCGCTCTCGCGCATCCGCGAGAGTGAGGTCGATATCAGGCGCTGTCACGGCGAGATGCCGCCTGAAGCCGCCGACCGTGCCGACACCAATATCTGGCACCTGATCCGGCAGCGTCCGCTGATCATCTTTGCCCTGAGCGTTCTGCTGCTGCAACTGGCGAACGCCTCGATGATGCCGCTGATGGCAAGCGCGGTGACGGCGCGGTCCGCCCAATGGGCGACGGTGCTCGTCGCCTTTTGCATCGTCGTCCCGCAGGCGATCGTGGCGCTGCTGTCGCCGACGGTCGGGCGCAAGGCGCAGGCGTGGGGTCGGCGACCGCTGCTGCTGATCGGGTTCGGCGCGCTGGCGATTCGCGGCCTGTTGTTTGCGACCGTGCGCGATCCCTATCTGCTGGTCGCCGTGCAGGTGTTCGACGGCATTACCGCCGCGGTATTCGCCGTGATGATTCCGCTGATCGTCGCCGACGTCGCCTTCGGCAGCGGCCATTTCAATCTGGCGCAAGGAATCGTCGGCACCGCAACGGGCATCGGAGCGTCGCTGAGCACCGTGCTCGGCGGCTATGTCAGCGACAAGTTCGGCAACGCGACCGCCTTCATCGGGCTGTCCGGCGTTGCCGCGACCGGACTCTTGCTGATTCTCCTTGCGATGCCGGAGACGCGGCGTACGGCATGATGGCTGGCCCAAAGAAAATGGCCGGCCGAAACGGGTTCGGCCGGCCAAGTTGGTAGGGAGGAGGAGGATCAGGCGAAGCTCAGGCGTCCAGATGTTGCAGACGTTGGCGGTTGCGCAGCACGATCTGGCGGGCGCCGGAGAAGCCGAGGATGCCCTGGGTGTGAAGCTGGGACAGCGCGCGCGACACGGTTTCAAGGGTGAGGCCGAGATAGTCGCCGATGTCGCGGCGACACATCGGCAGCGCCATCATGCCGGCGACGGCGAGGCGGCGGTCCATTTCGAGCAGGAAGGTCGCGACGCGCTCCATCGCGGTCTTGCGGCCCAGCAGCAGCATGTGGTCTTCGGCATGGCGCAGCTCGGAGGCGGTCATCGCCCAAAGCTTGCGGGCAACCTGGACGTCGGTGCCGGCGGCCTTCTCAAGGCTCGCGCGCTTCACGAGGCGCACGGTGGTGTCGATGATGGCTTCGGCGGCAAGGCGGTGAGCCGGGCCGGACTCGAGGCCGAACACGTCGCCGGGAAGATGGAAAGCGCCGATCTGGCGACGGCCGTCGGAAAGCAGCTTGTAGCTGCTCACTGCGCCCGACACGACCTGGTAGACATATTCGGCCGGCTCGTCCTCGCCATAGATCTCCTCGTCCTTGCGGTAGGAGAATTCCGTGGCGACCAGACCCACGTGGCCGGTGATGGCGCCGAACTGGTCGGTGACGGGATGGGCGGGAGCGGCCTTGCCGATAATCTGGGTGTTGATCGCGGGGGTGTTGATCGTCTGGGTCAGCATTGCGCCATCTCCGTTGTGATGGCGCCTTGGTACGCGGTATCGGGGGCTTCGAAAATTTCGATCGATATCTTAAGGGGGGCGCCTTACGTAGAATCCCGTAGGTCAGGCGACGGGACGGTCCTGGATGGCGTGGCGGATGCACTTGACCAGGTTTTCCTCGAGGAAGCGGCTTCAAAACCACCTCCTTGATGCCCGCCGTCGCCGCCCGGGCCGAGATGTTCTCGTCGGGATAGCCGGTGATCAGGATTACAGGCGCATCGCGGTCGGATTTGCGCAAGCGGCCGGCCAGGTCGATGCCGTTGATGTCGGGCATCTTGTAGTCGATGACGTAGCAGTCCGGTCCGGCCGCGCTGCCGAGGTTGAGCAGCGCCGTGCCGCTCCTGAAGGTCCGCACGGCAAAGCCGTCGGTCTCCAGCAGGAACCGCAGGGATCCCAGGACGGCGGCGTCATCGTCGACCACGAAGACGGTGGGTCGGGCCGGGGATGACGGCCGCGCAGGGGGTGAGCTGACCTCGATCATGTTGTCTGGTTAGCACCGCGCCGGGAAGGTGCCTTGACCTGCCTCAATCGTTGAGCATGCCGGCGCGCATCGCCAACCGGACCAGTTCCGAGAGGCTGTTGGCCTGCATCTTGGTCATGACATTGGCCCGGTAGACCTCGATAGTGCGCGGGCTGATGTCGTATTCGCGGGCGATCAGCTTGTTGGAGAGGCCCGCAATCAGCCCTTCCATGACCTGGCGCTCCCTGGGACTCAAGGACGCGACGCGGGCGGCGATGTCCTGCGCGACGACCTCGTTCTTGGCGGCGGGCTCGGCCTGGCGGATCGCCGACTCGATCATGGCGGTGAGGCGGTCGTCGTCGAACGGTTTTTCCAGGAAGTCGACCGCCCCGAGCTTCATCGCCTCGACCGCGAGCGGCACGTCGCCATGACCGGTCATGATCAGGATCGGGAACGGGCTCTGCTGCGCCTTCATCCGCTTGAGCAGCTCGATCCCGTCGAGGCCGGGCATGCGCACGTCGGAGACGACGCAGCCGAAGCCGAGGCCGGGCAGGGCCTCGAGAAAAGCGAGTGCGTCGTCGAACAGCGTGACGTCGAAGCCGGCGGAATCCAGCAGGAAATTCAACGAATCGCGCATCGCGGCGTCGTCGTCGATGACATAGACACGTCCCTTGGTCGTCATGGTCAGCTTTCGTCCGTTGCCGGTAAGGTGAAGCGGAATGTCGCTCCGCCCGCTGCGTTGCTCTCGGCCCACATGCGGCCGCCGTGGGCCTCGATGATCGAGCGGCTGATGGAGAGTCCGACACCCATGCCGGTGTCCTTGGTGGTGAAGAAGGTCTGGAAGAGATTGGGGAGAACGTCGTCCCGGAAGCCGGCGCCGGTGTCGGAGACCTCCACCTCGATCATGTCGTCGGCGACGCGGGTGTTGGCAACGACGAGCTCGCGGCGCGGCGACTGCGCCATGGCCTCCAGCGCGTTGCGGAACAGATTGACCAGCACCTGCTGGATCTGCACCCGGTCGGCGAGCACGAGATCGGCGTCGGGATTGAGGCTGAAGCGGAGCTGCACGTTCTGCTCGCGCGCGCCGGCAAGCCCGAGCGCGCCGGCCTCCTCGATCAGCTTGGACAGGCTTTCCACCCGCTTCTCTGACTCGCCGCGGGAGACGAAGTCGCGCAGGCGCCGGATGATCTGGCCGGCGCGCAGGGCCTGCTCGGCCGCGCGATCCAGCGCGTTTTCGACCTTCGGCGTGTTGGGATCGCTGCTGCCGGCGAGCAGGCGCCGCGACCCCTTCATGTAATTGCTGATCGCCGCCAGCGGCTGGTTGAGCTCGTGGGCGAGCGCCGAGGCCATTTCACCCATCGCGGTCAGCCGCGAGACGTGGACCAGCTCGGATTGCAGTTCCTGGAGCCGGGCCTGGGTCTGCTGGTGCTCGGTGAGGTCGCGGACGAAGCCGGTGAAATAGGGCTCGCCGGCGCGCTGCGTCTGCCCGACGGACAGGTGCATCGGGAAAGTCGTGCCGTCGCGGCGCTTGCCCGTCACGATGCGGCCGATGCCGATAATGTGCGGATCATTCGTCCTGAGATAGCGTACGAGATAGCTGTCGTGACGCGACTGATCGGGCTCCGGCATCAGGATGCTGACGTTCCGGCCGATGGCTTCCTGCCGGGTGTAGCCGAACAGCCGCTCCGCGGCGCTACTGAACAGCTGCATGATGCCGCGGGAATCGATGACGATCATGGCGTCCGGCACGGTCTCGAGAATCGAGCGAAGATGATTCTCCTGGGAGCGCAGGGCGTCCTCGAGATGCTTTTCCTCGTTGATATCGAGGAAGATTCCGCTGAGGTGACGTGGCGTTCCTGAATCGTCCCGGATCACGCCGGCCCTGGCCCGTATCCATTGACCGGTCCCGGAGGCGCCGCCCAACCTGAAGGACAGGTCAAGTCCTCCGCCGCCTTCCGAGGCGCGCCCGATCGCCTTCAGAAGGTGGTCCCGATCGCCGGGTTCCAGCAAAGACAGAAAGAGCTCGTAGCTGACGGACTGGTCCCGCTCGAGGCCAAACAGCCGCCTGGCCATGTCCGACCATTCGAGGTCGTGCGTCTTTAGATCAAGGTCCCAGGTGCCCACCCCGAATTCCTCGATGCGAACCGGGAAATGCTCGCCCCGACCATCGTCTGCCGGTTGGGTCTCGCGGGTCGGCGCCAAACTCTGCTCCTCGTCTCGGCGCGGTCGGCAGGATGCCGTTACCGCTGGCGCAATTTCGCCCAAGGCGCGCTCCGAGGCAAGCGCGGACGTTGAATTCACTGGCGGATTCCATTGGGGAGGACAAGGGAGCCGGAAGCGCTCATTTTGATCTATCTCATCCTGCTGCACGGCAGCGGGCTTAGGCTTCAACAAAACCCGGTGATATGGAGATAGTCGATGACATACGCGACGGTGATGGTCAGCCTGGCGCTCGATCAGTCCAACGAGGCGCGTCTTCAGGTGGCCGGTGAGCTCGCCGAACGATTCGAGGCGGCCATCGTCGGGGTCGCCGCGGCACAGTTCGCGCCGCCGCTCTATTTCACCGACGGCGCCGAGGCCCAAGCGCTGATCGACGAGGGCGAGGCTTCGGTCAAGCGGCGGCTCGCCGGCCTCGAGGCGCAATTCCGGGTGGCGACCAAGAATCGCGGCGGACATGCCGAGTGGCGCAGCGCGATGGACTTTCCGGCGCGATTCGTTCTGACGCAGGCGCGCTGCGCCGACATCATCGTCAGCGGCGGGCAGAGCCCGGCCTTCTCCGACGCGTTCGCGCTCGCAAGTCCCAAGGACCTGGTGATGCAGGCCGGCCGCCCGCTTCTCGTCGTCCCCGATCGGGTCACGTGGCTCGACCTGCGCAGCGTGCTGGTGGCGTGGAAGGATACGCCGGAGGCGCGGCGGGCAGTGGCCGACGCGCTGCCGATGCTGCGCAAGGCGAGGGACGTCACCATCGCGACAATTCCCGAGCGGGACGACGACCGTTCGGTCGTGATGGCCGGCGTCACCGACGTTGCCGCCTGGCTCGCCCGTCATGGCGTCACGGCGACGGCGCGCCTGTGCGAAGGCACCCGGAACGGAAACGCCTCGGCGCAACTGGAAAAAGTCGCAGGGGACGTCGATGCCAGCCTGATCGTCGCGGGCGCCTATGGTCATTCGAGGTTTCGTGAACTGATCCTGGGAGGCGTCACCCAGTATCTGGTCACGCAGACCGCCCGCTGCGTGCTGCTGTCGCACTGACGGCCGGCCGGAATCGAATCGAGGAGGACGCGCCGTGTACAGATTTCTTGAACAGACAGTCGACGGTTACATGACGCGCAACGTCAAGACGGTGCAGCGCGACCGTGACTTGTTCGAGCTCAGCGAGATGTTCGAGACCGACGATTTCAACTCCTATCCGGTCGAGGACGACGGGCAGGTGGTCGGCATCGTCACCAAGTTCGATATCCTGAAGTGCTTCGCCTTCACGCCGAGCCAGATGATGCCGCGCTATGACGACCTGATGAGCCGCAGGGTCGGCGACGTCATGACGCCGGAGTTCATCTATGTCAGCCCCGATACGCGGCTGACGCGCGTGCTCCAGATCATGGTCGAGCACCGCATCCGGAGCATCATCGTGCTCAACAGCGCGCAGAAGCTGGTTGGGATCATCGCCCGCGAGGACGTCATCGCGGCACTCAAGGCGACGACGCGCGACTGACGCGCCATCCTGATCGAGAATCTCATCGTCGCCTCCGTGATTGTACGGAGGCTGCTCCCGTTTGCGCGTCACGCCGGACCAGCTCCCGCGGAAAGACGGTCGATGCGGCGCCAGCCCGCATCCAGGTGAGTTTCCTGCATGGTCTCTGCCTTCACGAAGAGAGAAGGCAATTCGATCGCCTACGGCGGAAATACAGGGAACCAGCAAGATCTTCGGCGGCTGCGGAGAACTTAAGTGCCGCCCTTGATTTCAATCAATTCCCGGTGAGGACGAATGTGGTTTCTGGCGGTGTGTTCTTTCAGAGAGAATCCGCATGAGCCAGCCCTCCATTTCCAAATCCATGACCATCGGTGAAAGCGGCTTGGCTGTCGTGTTCGCAGTCACCGCCTTCCTGTGCGTGATCGCTTCGGCCAAGGCGCTCGACGCGCCCTTCGCCTTCCATGCCGCGCTCAGCGCGGCGGCGAGCCTCGCGGCGCTGTTCGTCATCGTCAACCGCTACCTCGATCGCCCGGCGGCGCTGCCGCCGGCGGAGATCAACGGACGCCCCAACTACAATATGGGCCCGATCAAGTTCTCGGCGTTCATGGCGATGTTCTGGGGTATCGCCGGCTTCCTGGTCGGCCTCATCATCGCCTCGCAGCTGGCCTGGCCCGCGCTGAACTTCGATCTGCCCTGGACCAGCTTCGGCCGCCTGCGGCCGCTGCACACCTCCGCCGTGATCTTCGCCTTCGGCGGCAACGTGCTGATCGCGACCTCCTTCTACGTGGTGCAGAAATCCTGCCACGTGCGCCTCGCCGGCGACCTCGCGCCGTGGTTCGTCGTCCTGGGCTACAATTTCTTCATTCTGATCGCCGGCACCGGCTATCTGCTCGGTGTCACTCAGTCGAAGGAATATGCCGAGCCGGAATGGTATGCCGATTTGTGGCTGACCATCGTCTGGGTCGTCTATCTGCTGGTCTTCCTTGTCACGATCATCAAGCGCAAGGAGCCGCACATCTTCGTCGCGAACTGGTTCTATCTCGCCTTCATCGTGACGATCGCGGTGCTGCATCTCGGCAACAACCCGGCGCTTCCCGTCTCGGTGTTCGGCTCGAAGTCCTACGTTGCCTGGGGTGGCATCCAGGACGCCATGTTCCAGTGGTGGTACGGCCACAACGCGGTCGGCTTCTTCCTGACCGCCGGCTTCCTCGCCATCATGTACTACTTCATCCCCAAGCGCGCCGAACGGCCGATCTATTCCTACCGGCTGTCGATCATCCACTTCTGGGCGCTGATCTTCCTCTACATCTGGGCAGGTCCCCACCATCTGCACTACACGGCGCTGCCCGACTGGACGCAGACGCTGGGCATGACCTTCTCGATCATGCTGTGGATGCCCTCCTGGGGCGGCATGATCAACGGCCTGATGACGCTGTCGGGCGCCTGGGACAAGCTGCGCACCGACCCCGTGCTGCGCATGCTCGTGGTCTCCGTCGCCTTCTACGGCATGTCGACCTTCGAAGGCCCGATGATGTCGATCAAGGTGGTCAACTCGCTCAGCCACTACACCGACTGGACCATCGGCCACGTGCATTCCGGCGCGCTCGGCTGGGTCGGCTTCGTCTCCTTCGGCGCGCTCTACTGCCTGGTGCCGTGGGCCTGGAATCGCAAGGGCCTGTACAGCCTGAAGCTCGTCAACTGGCACTTCTGGGTCGCGACCCTCGGCATCGTCCTCTACATCTCGGCGATGTGGGTGTCCGGCATCCTGCAGGGCCTGATGTGGCGCGCCTACACCTCGCTCGGCTTCCTCGAATATTCGTTCATCGAGACCGTCGAGGCGATGCATCCTTCTACATCATCCGCGCGGCAGGCGGCGGCCTGTTCCTGATCGGCGCGCTGATCATGGCCTACAATCTCTGGATGACCGTTCGCGTCGGCGAGCAGGAAGTCCAGATGCCCGTCGCTCTCCAGCCGGCGGAATGAGGAGCTAAAGCAATGTCGTTCTGGACACGCCACCAAGTTTTCGAAAAGAACTCGATCATCCTGGTCGTCGGCATCCTGCTGGTGGTCGCGATCGGCGGGCTCGTCGAGATCACCCCGCTGTTCTATCTCAAGAGCACGATCGAGAAGGTCGACGGAGTCAGGCCCTACACGCCGCTGGAGCTGGCGGGCCGCAACGTCTACGTCCGCGAGGGCTGCTATCTCTGCCACTCGCAGATGGTCCGTCCGCTGCGTGACGAGGTCGAGCGCTACGGCCACTTCTCGCTCGCGGCCGAGAGCATGTACGACCACCCGTTCCAGTGGGGCTCCAAGCGCACCGGTCCGGACCTTGCCCGCGTCGGCGCCAAGTATTCCGACGACTGGCACGTGACCCATCTGACCAACCCGCGCGCGATCGTGCCGCAGTCGGTGATGCCCGGCTATCCGTTCCTCGGCAAGGCCGAGGTGGACCCGGATGCGATCGCCGGCGACATGCGCACGCTCAGGACGGTCGGCGTACCCTACAGCGACGAGCAGATCGCCAATGCGGCTGCCGATTTGAAGGCTCAGGCGGACCCGGACAATACCGGCGCCGACGCCTTCACCAAGCGCTACGCCAAGGCCGTCGTACGCAATTTCGACGGCAAGACCGGCTCGCCGACTGAGATGGACGCGCTCGTCGCGTACCTGCAGATGCTCGGCACGCTGGTCGACTTCAAGATCTACAACGAGAAAGCCAATCTTCGCTGAGAAGGCATGAACGATGAAAGCCATCCTTACAGTCCACAATCTTGCGTCAGATCTCGTGACGACGATCTGGACACCGGTGTTCGTCGCGATCTTTCTCGCGATCATCGCCTACGCATTCTGGCCCCGTAACAAGGCTGTGTTCGACAAGGCAGCGCACCTGCCCTTGCGGGAGGAGTAGAGAACCATGACTGATCATTCTAGCGACATCGATTCCGTCTCCGGCAAGTCCACGACCGGCCACGAATGGGACGGCATCAAGGAGCTCAACACGCCGCTGCCGCGCTGGTGGGTGATCACCTTCTACCTCACCATCCTCTGGTCGATCGGCTACTGGATCGTCTATCCAGCCTGGCCGCTGATCCAAAGCAATACCACCGGCATGTTCGGCTACTCCTCGCGCGCCGACGTCGCGGTCGAGCTCGCGAACCTCGAGAAGATCCGCGGTGACAAGATGGCGGCGCTGGGCACTGCCTCGCTCGCCGACATCGAGAAGGACCCGGCCTTGCTGGCGCTCGCCCGCGCCAAGGGCAAGACCGTGTTCGGCGACAATTGCGCGCCGTGCCACGGCTCCGGCGGTGCCGGCGCCAAGGGTTATCCGAACCTGAACGACGATGATTGGCTGTGGGGCGGCTCGCTCGACCAGATCATGCAGACCATCCAGTTCGGCGCGCGGTCCGGTCATGCCAAGGCGCATGAAGGCCAGATGCTCGCCTTCGGCAAGGATGGCGTGCTGAAGCCGGACGAGATCGTCACGGTCGCCAATTACGTGCGCTCGCTGTCGGGCCTGTCGACCCGAAACGGATATGACGCCGCCAAGGGCCAGAAGATCTTCGCGGAAAACTGCGTCGCCTGCCACGGCGACAACGGCAAGGGCAACCTGGAGGTGGGCGCCCCGAACCTGACCGACAAGATCTCGCTTTACGGCACCGACGAAGCGAGCCTGATCGAGACCATCAGCCAGGGTCGTGCCGGCGTGATGCCGGCCTGGGAAGGGCGGCTCGATCCCGCCACCATCAAGGCGATGGCGGTCTACGTCCACTCGCTCGGCGGCGGAAAATAGCGGATCCGCGGCATCAAGGCTCAAACGGGGGTGAACAAAAGTGCCCCCGTTTGAGCTGGATCAACTGACGCGGCGGTGTCGGGTCTAGGTTTAATCGCACCTCTTTCAGAAGTCCGAGCGATGAACAAGACCGTCAATCCGAACGAGCTCAAGCCTGTGGACGACGTCGGGCCGCTCTATGCGCCCCGCCAGAAGGTCTACCCCCAGAGCGTCTCCGGCACGTTCCGCCGGATCAAGTGGGGCCTGATGGCGATTTGCCTCGGCATCTACTATTTCCTGCCGTTCGTGCGCTGGAACCGCGGCCTCGGCGCCCCCAGCCAGGCGGTGCTGATCGATCTGCCCAACAGCCGCTTCTACTTCTTCTTCATCGAGCTGTGGCCCCAGGAGGTCTACTACTTCACCGGCCTGTTGATCGTGGCCGCGGTGGCGCTGTTCCTGATGAACTCGGTCGGCGGCCGCATCTGGTGCGGCTATCTCTGTCCGCAGACGGTGTGGACCGATCTGTTCTACGCGGTCGAACGCCTGATCGAGGGCGACCGGCGCGAGCGGATGAAGAAGGCCAAATCGTCCGATCCCTTGAAGCTGGAGCGTGTCTCCGAGATCGTGCTCAAGCATTCGATCTGGCTGATGATCGCCTGGTGGACCGGCGGCGCCTGGGTGCTCTACTTCAACGACGCGCCGACGCTGGTGAAGGAGCTCGTCACCTTCCAGGGGCCGATGCTCGCCTATATCTGGATCGGCATCCTCACCGCAACGACCTATATCCTCGCCGGCTACATGCGCGAGCAGGTCTGCACCTATATGTGCCCGTGGCCGCGCATCCAGGCCGCGCTCACCGACGAATGGGCGCTCAACGTCACCTATCGCTATGACCGCGGCGAGAAGCGCACCTCTGTCAAGAAGGCCGCCGAGCTGCGCGCGCTCGGCCAACAGGTCGGCGATTGCGTCGATTGCTACCAATGCGTCGCGGTCTGTCCGACCGGCATCGACATCCGCAACGGACCGCAGATGGAATGCATCCAGTGCGGCCTCTGCATCGATGCCTGCGACAACGTGATGGCCAAGATCGGCCGGCCGAAGCGGCTGATCGGCTACGACAACGACATCAACATCCATCGCCGCCAGGAAGGGAAGGCGCCGGTCTACCGGATCGTCCGGGCCCGCACCATCGTCTACAGCGCGATCATCGCGGCGGTCGGCGGCTTCATGGTCTATACGCTGGCGACCCGCAGCCTGCTCGACGTCAACGTGCTGCACGACCGCAATCCGGTCGCGGTCAAGCTCAGCGACGGCTCGATCCGCAACGCCTACACGGTGCGGCTGCTCAACAAGAGCGGCTACGATCGCGCCATCGCCATCGACGTGGAGGGGCCGATCAATCCCACGATGCATGTCGTCGGAGTCGATTCGGTGACGCCGGATCGGCCGATCATCGTGATCCCGCGCGACTCCACCAGCGAGCTGCGGCTGCTCGTCACCGCGCCCGCCGAGAACAATCCGGAGAAGTCGATTCCGGTCCGCTTCCACGTCATGGATATCGGATTGGGCGTGGCCGCGAGCGCCACCGACAATTTCGTTGCGCCGTAAGTCGAGGAGACCATCATGTCATCCAAGCCGCTGACCGGAACCAAGGTGTTCCTGATGCTGGTCGCTTTCTTCGCCCTCGTGATCGGCGTCAACGCCACCATGATGAAGCTGGCGATCGCGACGCTGCCAGGAACCGAAGTCGACAGCGCCTATGCCGCAGGCCTGACCTACGACCGCGAGATTTCGGCGGCGCAGGACCAGGCGCTGCGCAAATGGAAGGTCAACGCCCATATCGAGCGCCGCAACGACGGCGGCGCCTTGGTGCAGGTCGAGGCGCGCGACGCCGGCGGCAAGCCGATCTCGGGGCTGAAATTCGGCGGACGCCTGGAGCGGCCGACCGACAAGCGCGCCGATCTCGCCGTCGAGCTCACCGAATCCGGAATCGGCCTCTATCGCGGCGATGCCGCATCCGTTGCGCCGGGCCAATGGGACCTGGTGATCGAGGGCGAGGCGCGGGGGTCGCGCGTGTTCCTGTCGCGCAACCGCGTGATCCTGAACTGAAGGATTTTGTCATGCACGTCACGCGGGATTTCTCGCACTACGTCCGGGCCGCGGGCGAGGGCGTCCAGCACATCGACCTCGCGGTCGAAGGCGTTCATTGCGCCGGCTGCATGGCCAAGATCGAGCGCGGCTTGTCCGCCATCCCCGATGTCACGCTGGCGCGTGTCAACCTGACCGACCGCCGCGTCGCGCTGGAATGGAAGGCGGGCACGCTCGACCCTAGCCGCTTCATCGATAGGCTCGAGGAGCTCGGCTATAAGGCCTATCCGTTCGAGACCGAGAGCGCGGAGGCGGCGGAGGTCGCCGAATCGCGTCTTCTGCTGCGCTGCCTCGGCGTTGCCGCCTTCGCCACCATGAACGTGATGATGCTGTCGATCCCGGTGTGGTCGGGCAACGTCTCGGACATGCTGCCCGAGCAGCGCGACTTCTTCCACTGGCTCTCGGCGCTGATCGCATTGCCGGCGGCGGCCTATGCCGGCCAGCCGTTCTTCCGCTCCGCCTGGCGCGCGCTGTCGGCGAAGACGACCAACATGGACGTGCCGATCTCGATCGGCGTGATCCTCGCGCTTGGCATGTCCGTGGTCGAGACCATCCACCACGCCGAGCACGCTTACTTCGACGCGGCGATCATGCTGCTGACCTTCCTCCTGGTCGGCCGCTTCCTCGACCAGAACATGCGGCGGCGCACCCGCG
Source organism: Bradyrhizobium dasycarpum (assembly GCF_042019905.1). NCBI lineage: Bacteria > Pseudomonadati > Pseudomonadota > Alphaproteobacteria > Hyphomicrobiales > Nitrobacteraceae > Bradyrhizobium > Bradyrhizobium dasycarpum. The sequence goes on along the minus strand of NZ_CP169574.1, from coordinate 2,854,075 downwards.
CGGTCGCCGGCAATCTCGCCGCGCTCAAGGCGGAGACGGCCGCCAAGTTCGTCGGCCCCGACGAGATCTCGCAGGTTCCGGTGGCGGCCATCAATCCCGGCGACATCGTGCTGCTGAGGCCCGGCGAGCGCTGTGCGGTCGACGGCACCGTGATCGAGGGGCGTTCTGAGATCGACCAGAGCCTGATCACCGGCGAGACGCTCTATGTCACGGCCGAGCAGGGCACGCCGGTCTATGCGGGATCGATGAACATCTCCGGCACGCTGCGGGTGCGGGTCTCGGCCGCCTCCGAGGCGACGCTGCTGGCCGAGATCACGCGGCTACTCGACAACGCGCTGCAGGCCCGTTCGCGCTACATGCGGCTCGCCGACCGCGCCTCGCGGCTGTACGCACCCGTAGTGCATGCGACCGCGCTTCTGACCATCCTCGGCTGGGTCATAGCCGGTGCGTCCTGGCATGATGCGATCGTAACCGGCGTTGCGGTGCTGATCATCACCTGTCCCTGCGCGCTGGGGCTGGCCATTCCGACCGTGCAGACCATCGCCTCCGGCGCGATGTTCAAGTCCGGCGTGCTGCTGAATTCCGGCGACGCAATCGAGCGGCTGGCCGAGGCCGATCACGTCATCTTCGACAAGACCGGCACGCTGACGCTGCCCGATCTCGAAGTGATGAATGCCGCCGACATCCCCGCCGACATCTTCGAACTCGCCGGCCGGCTCGCCCTGTCGAGCCATCATCCGGTCGCCGCCGCCGTCGCCCAGGCCGCCGGCGCCAAATCGCCTGTCGTCGGTGCGGTCGAAGAGGCCGGGCAGGGCGTCCGCGCAACCGTGGACGGCGTCGAGCTTCGCCTCGGTCGCCCCTCTTTCTGCGGTGCCGAAGCGCTGGTCGGCAGCGTCGATCCCGAAGCCTCCATCGTCGCATTCAGCAAAGGCAGCGAGAGATTCCTCCTCTCGGTCCGCCAGGGCCTGCGTCCGGATGCGAAGGTGGTGATCGCGGCGCTCAAGGCGCGCAACATCGGCATCGAGATTCTCTCCGGTGATCGCGAAGCGGCCGTGAAGGCGGCGGCCAACGCGCTCGACATTCCCGAATGGCGAGCCGGCGTCACGCCGGCGGACAAGATCGCGCGGATCGAGGAACTGAAGCAGCGGGGCGCCAAGGTGCTGATGGTCGGCGACGGCATGAACGACGCGCCTTCGCTGGCGGCGGCCCATGTCTCGATGTCGCCGATCTCGGCCGCGCATCTGAGCCAGGCCACCGCCGATCTCGTCTTCCTCGGCCGGCCGCTGGCGCCGGTGGTTGCCGCCATCGACGCCTCGCGCAAGGCGCTGCATTTGATGCGGCAGAACCTCTGGCTCGCGATCGGCTACAACGTCCTCGCCGTGCCGGTCGCCATCAGCGGCGTCGTGACGCCCCTGATCGCGGCGGCTGCCATGAGCGGATCGTCGATCCTGGTCATGCTCAATTCGCTTCGCGCGCGTAGCGCCTCGCGGGAGATCGTGTGATGGAGATCCTGGTCATCCTGGTCCCGCTGGCGCTGATGCTCGGCGGTGCCGGTCTCGTCGCCTTCCTGTGGTCGCTGAAGAGTGGCCAGTACGATGATCTCGACGGTGCCGCCTGGCGCGCCATCGCCGACGAGGAACCGGCGCCGGAAGCTCCAACCAAGCGCTAGCGCTTCAAGGCGAAGGTGAGCAGGGCCGCGGCCGCAAGGGCCGTGCCGACGCCGAGCACGCAGGCTGGCCATCCGAAAGCGTCGAACAGGCGCCCGAGCACGGCCGTACCGACCAGCCCGCCGCCAAAATAGCATGCAAGATAGGTCCCGCTGGCAATGCCGCGGTTGTCAGCAGCCGCCTGTCCGACGAAGGCGGTGGTGGCGGCCTGTGCGAAGAACGTGCCGACGCCGACCAGAACCATGCCGGTGAGGACTTCGCTCAGATGTGGCCTCAGCATCAACGGCAGGCCGAGCCCGGCGATGGCGAGCGCGACCCAGATCGTCGGACGCGTTCCGAGCTTTGATGCCACCCTGCCGGCCAGAAGCGTCGTGACGACCGACGGCAGGAAGACGAAATAGACGACGCCGAGGTCCATCATGCCGAGCGACAGCGGGGGCCGGACCAGCACGAAATTGACGAAGGTGAAGGTGCCGATGAAGGCGAACAGGATGCAGAAGCCGATGCCGTAGGCGGCCCGGAGCGACGGATTGCGCCAGTGCGCGATCGCGGCGATCAGCGGCGATGTCGCAGGCATGGTCGCATGCATCGGCGGTACACGCTTGATCGTGAAGAAGACCAGGATTGCTCCGGCCAGATTGAGTGCGGCGAAGACGTAGAAATTCCAGGCAAGGCCAAGGCCGTCGGCGAGCGCTACCGAGAAGAGGCGGCCAACGAGGTTGCTGGCGACGTTTCCGGTGATGTAGGCGGCAAAAGCGCCACCGGCATCAATCGTGCTGCATTGCTCGCCGAGATAAGCGAGCGTCAAGGCAAAGGCAGAGGCCATGCACAGGCCCTGCGCGACCCGCAAGACCGTGAAGACGGCAAGGTTCGGCGCGCTCGCCAGCAGGCTCGTCGGGATGGCGAGGAGCGTAAGGCTGATAAGGATGCCGGTCCGCCTGTTGATGCGCGGGCTGAAGAGGCCGATCACCAGACCTGCGACGGCCATGCCGAAGGTGCTGGCATTGACGGCGAAGCCCATCGCCGCGGGCGAGACGCCGTAATGGCGCGTCAGCACCGGCAGGATCGCCTGCGTCGCGAACAGGTCGACGACCGTCAGGAAGGCGGTCAGCCCGATCACGACCGAGCGAAGCACGAGACCGGACAAATGCGCGTCCATCGCCAACGCGGACGGCTTGATCGGCGTGGAGAGGTCGGTCATGGCGTTGCGCTCCGCAGATCTGTCATCCGGGCTGGTGCGAACGGGATCGCAAAGCGGCCCGGAGCACCAGACCCGGAATCTCGAGACTCTCAGGTGCGCAATTGCGCTCCATAGTTCGCTTCGCGCCCCGGAATGACCCGTTACCAAAGGCCGTTACATATGATGGTCGTTGGGATCCTTGCGGACGTCGCCGACGTAGAGAACGACGGTCTCCTTGCCGAGGTTCTTCCACCAATGCGAGGTGCCGTGGACCTCTGGACGGATGTCGCCGGCCTTGTGCACGATCGGCTCGGCGCAGTTGGAGGCGTATTCGACGATCTCGCCCTGCTGCACGAAGATCAGCGCAGGACGGTCGTCATGGCTGTGCCACGGCACGATGCCGCCGGGCGCGATGGTCAGCTTGCGGAAGCGCAGCTCGCGGCCCTCGATACGGGCGGGCTGCTTGCCGAGGTCGATGGCGCCCAGCGTCACGTCGGTGACGCCGACCGGCTTGTAGTCGACCATCTTTTGCGCGTTCGGCTTGACCTTATCGGCCGGGCATTCGCCCGCGACGGCAGGCTGCGACGCGAATGTCAGCGCACCGACGACGGCGAGGCCGGACCAGACCAGGCGCGACAATGTGGGATGCTTGGACATGGGAAGTCTCCTGTGTTGGCCGCAACCTCGCTGGTCGCCGGCTATGACGGGAGCTTGGTCGAGATCGCGTCGATCCTGAAATGCCGGCTTGCTCTCGATGCGATAGCGATGCGCTATGTTGATGCGCGGCGGCTATCGATCCGATTGGGCAACGGCATTTCCGCTTTCGTACCATTCGGCGTCCGATGACAGGGCGCCCGATTGGCGTCCGGTATCGCGGCCGCCCCTTGCGGCCAGCCGAACCGGGAAACTAATATTCACCGAATGCAATGCCGGAGCAGACGATGACATCTCTCTCGCCAGCCGATGCCGAGCAGCTCAGGCTTGCCTTCCAGCGCTGCCGCGACATGGACGGCACGCTGAACGAGCAGCTCCGCGCCTATGCCGATGCCAGCCGTGCGGTCTTTCCGGCCTATGGCGAGGCAGTCGATCGCCTGGTCGCGAGATTGGGCGGGAACGGCGGCGGCGAGACCGCGCCGCGTCCCGGCGATGCGATGCCGCCGTTCATGCTGCCGGACGAGGGCGGGCGTCTGGTCGCGCTGCCTGCGCTGCTGGAGCGCGGTCCGCTTGCCGTGATGTTCTTCCGCGGCCATTGGTGTCCCTATTGCCGGCTCAATGTTCGCGCCGTGGTCCAGGCGCTCGATCAGATCGAGGCCATGGGAGCGCAGGTCGTCGCAATCATGCCGGAGACGCAGGAATACACTGGACAACTCAAGGCCGAATCCGGCGCGCCGTTTCCGATCCTGACCGATCTCGACAACGGCTATGCGCTCTCGCTCAATCTCGCGATCTGGCTCGGCGCCGAGATCCAGCATCTGCTGTCGTATCAGGACATGGCGAAATTCCACGGCAATGACGGCTGGATGCTGCCGATCCCGGCCGTGTTCGTGGTCGGCCGCGACGGAATGGTCAAAGCGCGCTTCGTCGATCCCGATTTCCGCAAGCGCATGGAGATCGATGATCTGCTCGCGGCGCTGGAGAGCGCGAGCCGGGAGAACTGAGCTTTTCTTCCCTTGCGGGAGAAGGCGGCGCGGAGCGCCGGATGAGGGTATCTAGTCCCATACAGGGATGTCCGCCGAGATATACCCCTCACCCAAGTGAGTCCGGATCTGCCAGCGTCGCTCCCCTCTCCCACAAGGGGCGAGGGCACAGCAATTCGCATCTCGCTAGAGCGCGGATGCTCGCCCAGCTAGCCAGCAATCGCCCGCCAGTCGGCGCCGCGCAGCATGCGCATCACGGCGTTGGCGACCGCCGTGCGCTGGCGGCCGGCCACGCCGTAGAGGCTGACGGTGCGGCGGGCGTCCAGTCCGGCGACGGTGGCGCGGGTCAGCGTTTCCGGCAAAGGCGAGGTGTGCGGTACCATGGCGACGCCGATGTCGGCTTCGACCAGCTCGATCAGGTCGCGCTCGCTCGAAATCTCGTGGCCATGCTCGATGCCGTGCTCGCGCAGGCTCGCGGAGATGCGGCGCGAATGCTCGCAGAAGGTCCGGCTCAGCAATTGCTCCGAGCGCAAATCGTCCAGCTCGATGCTGCTGCGGCCGGCCAGCCGATGTCCGTCGCCAACGACGAGCTCGAAGCTCTCGGTGAACAGCGGCCAGGCGTCGAGCCGATCCCAGGCCTCGTCGATCTCGGCGGCGATGCCGAGCTCGGCTTCTCCCTTCTTGAGGAAATCGGCGACCTCACGGCTCGTCCCGCGCAGGAAGCGCAATTCGAGCCGGTTGAACTGCCGCCTGATCTCGTTGAGATGCGGGATCAGCAATGCCAGGTCGATCGAATGCGTCAGCGCGATGCGCAGCGCGCCGACTTCACCGCTCCTGAACGAGGAGGCGAGCGAGCGCGCGCCGACCGCAGCATCATAGCACTGCTTCAGGAGCGGATGCATGCGCTGGCCGAGCTCGGTCAGTTGCGCCGCCGGTCGCTCGCGGCGAAACAGGTCGCCGCCGAGCTCGGCCTCGAGCTGTTTGATCGCGCGCGTCAGCGAAGGCTGCGTGACGTTGCACTCCTCCGCCGCGCGCGTGAAATTGAGCAGTCGCGCCACCGCGAGGAAATAGCGGACCTGGTGCATTTCCATGGATCGGCTCCCAGCAAGATCGGCTGGAAATCTAGCCGATCGGAGCTGGAAATGACATCCCGCCCGCGATAGCGCGGACGTATGGAGTCGGAAGCCAGCCGGTATTTCCGTTCGGGCCGCCGATCCTCCAGGGTTTTGCGAAGGCTTGAAGTTCAGTCATCGCCAACGGAGACCCTGCCATGAACATACCGCTGAAGCCGCAGACATCGCAGCCTGCCCGCGCGCTGGCCGGCAAGGTCGCGCTCGTCACGGGCTCGACCAGCGGCATCGGTCTCGGCATCGCACGTGCCCTAGCGGCGGCCGGCGCCGATGTCGTCCTGAACGGCCTCGGCGTCGCCAGCGAGATCGGCCGGACGCGCGAGCAGATCGCCGCCGAGTTCGGCGTCAGGGCGAGCTACTCGCCGGCCGACATGACCAGGCCGAAAGCGATCGCCGAGATGATCGCGGCGACCATCGCCGAGTCCGGCCGGCTCGACATCCTCGTCAACAACGCCGGCATCCAGCATGTCGCGCCGCTCGAGCAATTTCCTGTCGAGAAATGGGACCAGATCCTCGCAATCAACCTGACCTCGGCCTTCCACACGACGCGGCTCGCGCTGCCGGCGATGCGCCGGAACGGGTTTGGCCGGATCATCAACGTCGCCTCCGCGCACGGCCTGGTCGGCTCGCCGTTCAAGGCGGCCTATGTCGCCGCCAAGCACGGCATCGTCGGTCTGACGAAGGTGACGGCGCTGGAGACGGCGGAGGAGGGCATCACCTGCAACGCCGTGTGCCCGGGCTACGTCTATACGCCGCTGGTCGAAGCGCAGATCGACGGGCAGGCCAAGGCGCACGGCATCTCCCGCGATCAGGTCATCCGCGATGTGCTGCTGGCACAGCAGCCGAACAAGCGCTTCGCCACGGTGGAAGAGCTCGGCGCACTGACGGTGTTCCTGTCGACGGACGCGGCGGCTTCGATCACCGGCATTGCGCTTCCGGTCGACGGCGGCTGGACCGCGCATTGAGATGGGCCGGCGCAGCAAGCCGCAGCGGCATGTGAATATTCGATCGGTGCAAGCCCACCAGGAGCAGGATATGAATGGCATGCAGGACAACACGCAGAGCAAGGGCGCGGATCTGCCCGGCCAGGTCGTGCTCGTGCTCCAGGGCGGCGGCGCGCTCGGGTCCTACCAGGCCGGCGTGTATCAGGCGCTGCATGAGGCCGGCATCGAGCCGGACTGGATCATCGGCACCTCGATCGGCGCCATCAATGCCAGCCTGATCGCGGGCAATGCGCCCGGCCAGCGGCTGGCGCATCTGAAGGAATTCTGGAGGCGGATGGAGCAGAATCCGGTCTGGAATCTGCGCACCGCGTTTCCCGGCTTCAACGAGAAGCTCACCTATTGGTCGACCGTCACCAACGGCATTCCAGGATTCTTTCGCCCCAATCCGCTGGCGCATGCCGGTGATTCCTATCCGCTGGGAGCGGATCACGCCGGCTTCTATTCGACCGCACCGTTGGAGAGGACGCTACTCGAGCTGGTCGATTTCAGCCTGGTCAACAGCTGCTCGCCGCGGCTGACGGTCGGCGCAGCCCATGTCCGCAGCAGCCAGATGCGCTATTTCGACAGCCGCGACGGCGAGCTGACCGTGAAGCACGTGATGGCCTCCGGCGCGCTGCCGCCGGCGTTTCCGGCGGTGCGTATCGACGGCGAGCTCTATTGGGACGGCGGCATTCTGTCCAACACGCCGACCGAAGCCGTGTTCGACGACAATCCGCGCAGGAATTCGCTGATCTTCGCCGTGCATCTGTGGAATCCGATCGGCGCGGAGCCGACGACGATGGCGGAAGTGCTGAACCGGCACAAGGACGTGCAATATTCGAGCCGTATCGCGAGCCAGATTGCCCGCCAGCAGCAGGCCCACCGCCTGCGCCACGTGATCAATCAGCTCGCCGTGCGCCTCTCCGAGAACGAGCGCCGCGACCCCGCAGTGCGGGAGTTGATCAGCTACGGCTGTCCGACCCGGATGCATGTCGTGCGGCTGCTGGCGCCGCAGCTCGATCGTGAGACCCATACCAAGGACATCGACTTCAGCCCCTCCGGCATCATGCGGCGCTGGGACGCCGGCTATGCGCATACGCGGTCCGTGCTCGAACGAAAGCCGTGGATCGGCGAATTCGATCCGCTCGCCGGCGTGGTGCTGCACGAGCATATGGACGTGCTGCCGATCGCGGCGGAGTAGGACGGCTCTTGCATCATCGAATTGCCACAGGCCTTGCGGATCGTCGGTCACCTCGCAGCCGAAGGCCGTGCAGATGGTGTCCGCGAACGATCTCGAGGCAACGCTCGATCAGGTCCGCGCCAACGCAGCGGGAGCGGTGGCCGGCGTGTTCGGCCCTGACACGCTGACCTGGCGGATCGATCGCGAGGCCGTCATCTTTCTTGGCGCCGGCCGCGCGCTGCTGCTGCAATTGGCCCATCCCTGGGTTGCCGCGGCCATCGCCGAGCATTCCAAAACGTTTTCCGATCCGATCGGGCGCTTCCATCGCACCTTCGGCATCGTCTTTGCCATGGTGTTCGGCTCGCTCGAGCGGGCGCTGCTGTCGTCGCGCCAGCTGCACCGGCGTCACAGCATGATCGTCGGAGAGATGCCCGAGACGGTCGGCCCGTTCGCGGCAGGCTCGCGCTACTGCGCCAACGACATCGCAGCGCTGCGCTGGGTTCATGCGACGCTGGTAGAGACGGCGCTGATGGCGCACGACCTGGTCCTGCCACCGCTCTCGGCGGAAGAGCGCGAGCGCTACTGGGCCGAGAGCCAGATGTTCGGTGCGCTGTTCGGGCTGACGGGAAATGACCTGCCTGCCGACTGGTCCGGCTTCGCGGCCTACACCGCGGCGATGGTGGAATCGGACACGCTGACGGTTAGCGCGGCGGCACGTGAGACCGCGGCGCAGATCTTCACTGGCGTGCGCCCGTGGTTGCGGCCACCGCGCTGGTATCGCGCGCTCACGGCAAGGATGCTGCCGGAGCGCTTGCGTGCGGGCTTTGGCTTCGAGCTCCATGCGCGCGAGATCCGATCAGCCGACAATGCGCTGACATGGATAAGGCGCGTCTATCCGAAATTGCCCGACAGGCTGCGCTATGTCGGTCCCTACCAGGAAGCGCAGGCGCGGCTGCGGGGCGAGCCGCGGCCCGACTGGATGACGCGCTGTCTCAACCGCGCGTGGATCGGACGGCCGCAGATGGATGCGCGCGGCAAGGGGTGAGCCGATCTCTCGTGTCCCGGACCAGCCACAACGCGCAAAGCGCGTTGCGGCGTAGAGCCGGGACCCAGAGGGCCACGAACTGCGACGCGATGGCCCCGGCTCGGCAGCGCACCGTCGAAGAGGACGCTGCGCTGCGTCCGGGGCACGAGAGGGGAGCGAGGCGCTCGCAATGACGGAACGAGTGGGAGTGCCGTCGCGCCTCACACCGACGCCAGCTTCCGGTACAGCGCGCTGTAGCTGCCGGCCGAGATGCTCCAGGAGAACGATCGTCCCATGGCGCTGCGGCGCATGGTGTCGAGCTGGTCCTGCGCCATGAAGGCCGAGAAGGCCCGGCGGACGCCGCCGAGGAAGGAATCGCGCGAGGGTTTCGCGAACAGGAATCCGGTCTCGCCATCGGTGATGGTCTCGGCAAGGCCGCCGGTCTGGTGTCCGATCGGCAGCGAGCCGAAGCGCTGGGCGTACATCTGGCTGAGGCCGCACGGCTCGAAGCGCGACGGCATCAGGGTGAAATCGCTGCCTGCAAAGATGCGGCGCGCCTGGGCGTCGTTGAAGCCGATCACGACGCCGATGGCGTCGGGGCGGCGTCGATGCGCGTCGATCAAGGCCTGCTCGAGGCGCCGGCTCGCCAGAGCCGGTGACCACGATCTGGCCGCCGGCATCGACGATCTCGTCGGCCGCCGACAGCACGAGGTCGATACCCTTCTGGTGCACGAGGCGCGCGACGATGCCGAACATCGGGCCGCGCGAGACCGCTAAGCCAAACTGCTTGCGGACGTAATCCGCATTGGCCCTCTTGCCGGCCCAGTCGCCGGCGCCGAACTGCTGGGCCAGCTGGGCGCAGGAGCGCGGATCCCAGCTCTCGTCGATGCCGTTGAGGATCCCGGTGAGCTCGGCGGCGTCCGAGCGCAGGCGGAGCAGGCCCTCCAGACCGCAGCCGAACTCGGCCGTGGTGATCTCGCGCGCATAGGTGCCGCTGACGGTAGTGAGGTGCGAGGCGTAGACGAGGCCGGCCTTGAGGAAGGAGAGCTGGTCGTAGAACTCGATGCCGTCGATGTGGAACGAGCTCTCCGGTGCGCCGATCCGCCGTAGCGCGTCCTTCGGGAAGAGGCCCTGATAGGCGAGGTTGTGAATGGTCAGGATCGACGGCAGCCTGGCGCCCTGCCAGGCGAGATAGGCCGGCACCAGCGAGGCCTGCCAGTCATTGGCATGGATCAGGTCTGCTGCCCAATTCTTGTCCAGCTTGCCCATGGCCAGCTCAGCGGCGGCGGAAGCAAAGCGCGCGAAGCGGATATCGTTGTCAGGCCAGTCGCGCCCGGACTCGTCGCCATAGGGATTGCCGGGCCGGTCGTAGAGTTGCGAGCAGAGCAGTACGTAGACCGGCAACCCGTCCTTGGTCGCGGCCCGGCCGAGCGAGCATGCCGGCATTTCCGCGAACGCCGGGCAGCGGCCAACGATCTGAATATGCGTGAGTTGTTCGATGATGTCGCGATAGCCGGGCAGCATGACCCGGATATCGGCAAAGGAGCGAAGGGCGCGGGGGAGAGCTGCGGACACGGCGCCAAGGCCGCCGACGCGGACGAAGTCGTCCATCTCAGTCGTGACGAACAAGACCCTCAAGAACAGCTGCCCTCTTCCGATCCCGTTTGCTGCTATGCAAGAACGGGTCCAGTTGCCCACGAAATCTCAAAGCCCGCCCACGCGGCACGTCCGTTCGGTAAAGACTTTCCTACTCAGCCGCCGCCCTCTAGGGTCGCCGCATCAACAAGAGAGAACATTGAAGGTTCCAAGGGGCTCCGGGGATGCAGCTAGCAGATAAGCATGAGGGGACGACGACAAAGGCCTTCGCCGGCCTCCGGGTCCTGGATTTTTCGACCACCATCGCCGGTCCTCACTGCGCGCGCATGCTTGCCGACATGGGCGCCGAGGTCATCAAGATCGAGACCGAGGGCGGCGAGACGATGCGGACCCGGCCGCCGCTGCGCAAGGGCTGCAGCACCACGTTCGGCCAGCTCAATGTCGGCAAGAAGAGCGTGGTGCTCGACCTCAAATCGGAGGACGGCAAGGAGGCGGTCCGCCGGCTGGCCGCGACGTCGGACATCCTGGTCGAGAATTTTCGTCCGGGCGTGATGCACCGGCTGCGGCTCGACTACGACAGGCTGCGCGCCGTCAATCCGAGGCTGATCTATTGCTCGATCTCCGGCTACGGCCAGAGCGGCCCTTCGGCCGAGCTGCCGGCCTATGCGCCGGTAATCCATGCCGCCTCCGGCTACGACATGGCGCATCTGGCCTATCAGCCCGGCCGCAACCGTCCCGATTATTGCGGCATCTATCATGCCGACGTCGTCACCGGCACCTATGGCTTCGGCGCGATCGCGTCCGCGCTCTATCAGCGGACCGTGAGCGGGCTTGGCCAGCATATCGACGTGTCCATGCTGGAATCGATGCTGTCGCTGACGCTGACCGAGCTGCAGAGCGCGCAATTCGCGGTGAAGCCGCCGCCGCGCCCGATGTTCGGACCGACCGAGACGGCAAACGGCTACGTCATGATCACAGTCGCCAGCGAGAAGACGTTCCAGGGATTGATGGGCGTGATCGGCCGCGGCGAATGGATCACCGACCCGCGCTTCTCGACCTATGCCCCGCGTCGCGACAATTGGGCCGAGGTGATGGACGGGGTCGAAGCCTGGTCGCGGCAGCTCACGACCGATGCGTGTCTCGCCGCGCTCGGCGCGGCCGGCGTGCCGGCTTCGGCCTATCGCACCGTGGCCGAGGCGCTGGCCGATCCGCAGCTCGCGCACCGGCAGGCGCTCACCTCCGTGCAGGACGAGGGCGGCTCCTTCAAAGTGCTCAACCTGCCGTTCCGGATGTCGGGCGCCGACACCGCGCCCGCCAGGACGATGGCCGGGCTCGGCGAGCATACCGATGCGCTGCGCGAGGAGATCGGCCTCGCCGATGATGCGCCAATTCCGACAGGCAAAACGGCCGTGACACGCTGAGCAACATTGCGCCGCACTGCGGCGTGTGATCTCGCGCGCGTTCCTCTTGCGGTGGCGCGCTTTTGCCGCCACTCTCGCCTCCAGTCATTCAGCGATCCGAAACATCGGACGAGGGATCCCGGGAGGAACCATGACGAAGTTTGCTGCTGCGGCGCGCAAGCACGCGCCGATATTCCTTGTTGCGGCATTTGCCCTCCTTCCACTGACTAGTCCTGCGCAGGCGCAGAAGTCCGGCGGCAGCATCACCGTCGGCCAGGAGCTGGAGATTGCCGGCTTCGATCCGCTCAAGGTCGGCGTCTACGACACTTCGACCTTCACCGCTGCCGCCGCCATCTTCGACACGCTCACCACACTGGACGAGAAGGGACAGGCCGCGCCGAAGCTCGCGGTATCCTGGACTCATTCCGACGACTACATGACGTGGACCTTCAAGCTGCGCGAGGGCGTGAAATTCCACGACGGCACCCCGTTCAATGCGCAGGCCTTCAAGGAAAATTTCGACCGGCAGAAGGATCCCGCCAACAAGTGCCGCTGCGCCTTCTACATCACCAACATCAAGGAAGTGCTGGCGCCGGACGAATACACCCTCGTCTACAAGCTCACCGACCCTTCCGTGAATCTGCCGGCGGTGATCACGATCCAGAGCCAGAACAACGCGGTGCATTCGCCGACGGCCTGGAAGACCAAGGGCGACGACTACAATCGCAATCCCGTCGGCACCGGCCCCTACATCCTGAAGTCATGGACCGCCGGCGACCGCATGGTGCTGGAGAAGAATCCAAACTACTGGGACAAGGGCCGGCCCTATCTCGACCGCATCATCCTGAAGCCGCTGCCCGACGCACAGTCGCGCTTCGCCTCGCTGCAATCGGGCGAGGCCGACATCATCTGGGACGACGAGAACGACGCCGACAACATCATGAAGGCGCAGAAGGACCCCAAGCTCACCGTGCACACCTACAAGGGCTCGGGCGCGGCAGTCTACGCCTTCAACACCAAGGTCGCGCCGTTCGACGATGTCCGCGTCCGCCAGGCGCTGGTGATGGCGATCGACCGCCCGAAAATGTCACAGGCGATCACCAACGGTCTGAGCCGGCCCGCGAGCAATCCTTACGGCGACGGCTCCTGGGTGAAATGCAAGGACGACGGCGCGCTGCCGTTCGACGTCGAGAAGGCCAAGGCCCTGATCAAGGATTACGGCAAGCCGGTCGAGTTCAAGATGCTGGTGACCGCGACGCCGCGCGGCCGCATGGTCGGGCAGGTGCTCCAGCAGTTCTGGAAGCGTGTCGGCGCCAACATGGAGATCGAGCAGGTCGACCAAGCCACCATTCCCTCGCGCGCCTTCACCCGCCAGTTCCAGATGACGCCGTGGCGCATCGTCGATCTCGCCGATCCCGATCCGCAGATGTACGCGAATTTCCGCAGCGGCAGCCCGCTGGCGCTCGCCGGATACTCAAACCCCGAGCTCGACAAGCTGCTGGACCACGCGCGCGTTACGGCCGACCTCGGTCAGCGCAGCGAGGATTACTGCGCCATCAGCCGCCTGATCAACAAAGAGGCGATCTGGTTCTGGACCTTCCAGAACACCTATTACGCGCTGTCGAGCGCCAAGCTGAAGGGCTTCCCGAAAATGTACAATGGCGTGATCGACGTCTCGAGGACCTGGCTGGAATGATGGCGCGATGCTGAACTTCGTCGTTCGGCGGCTGCTTGCCATGCTGCCGGTGCTGCTCGCCGTCTCGCTGCTGACGTTCCTGATTGCCTCGCTGCTGCCGGGCGATCTCGCTCTCGTCATCCTCGGCGATCAGGCGACGCCGGAGAACGTGGCGGCGCTGCGCCGCGACATGGGGCTCGACCAGCCGCTGTGGTGGCGCTATCTCAGCTGGCTCGGCCAGGTCCTGCAGGGCGATCTCGGCCGTTCGTTCCGCACCGGGCAGACGGTGTTGCAGGCGGTCGCCGAGCGCATTCCGGTCTCGCTGCAATTGATGCTGATGGCCGAGTTCCTCGGCCTCCTGATCGGCGTTCCCGTCGCGATCGCCTGTGCCGCGCGTGCCGGCGGCGCGTTCGACCGCTTCATGACCGGCAGCGCGTTCGCGATGCTGTCGATGCCCTCCTTCCTGGTGGCGATCCTGCTGATCTATCTGTTCGCGGTCGAGCTGCACTGGCTGCCGGCGACCGGCTATGTGCCGTTCACCGAGGCGCCGCTCGGCAATCTGCGCTTCTTCGTGCTGCCGGCGCTGACGCTCGCCCTCGCCGAATGGCCCGGAATCATGCGGGTGCTGCGTTCCGACATGATCGCGACCCTGCAGGAGGACTATATCGCGCTCGCCAAGGCAAAAGGCCTCAAGCCCGCGCGCATCCTGTTCGTGCATGCGCTGAAGCCGTCGTCGCTGACCCTGGTGACGGTGACCGGCATCAATATCGGCCGTCTGCTCGGCGGCACGCTGATCGTGGAGTCGATCTTCGCGCTGCCCGGCATCGGCCGCCTCCTGGTCGGCGCGATCTATACCCGCGACCTCGTCATCCTCCAGGGCGTGGTGCTGCTGGTCGCCTGCGGCTTCGTCATCGTGAATTTCATCGTCGACATGCTCTACGCCGTGCTCGACCCCAGGATCCGCCATGGCCACGCTTGAGCTCTCGCTGCAGGACGAGGCGGCGCCCGTGCCGGTCGGCCGCCAGCGCAAGCTCGGCCTGCTGTTCTGGATCGCGAGCAGCTGGCTTGCGATCATCCTCGCGCTCGCAATCCTCGCGCCGGTGCTGCCGCTGCAGAATCCCGTCGACATGGACATGCTGGAGCGCCGCGCCGCGTTCTCTTCCGAGCACTGGCTGGGGACCGACGGGCTCGGCCGCGACGAGCTCGCCCGCCTGATTTTCGGCGCGCGGACCTCGCTGACGGTCGGGCTGATCGCACCGATGATCGGTCTTGCCATCGGCGGCGCGCTCGGCCTGCTCGCCGGCTATTTCCGCGGCCGGTTCGAGATCATCGTGGTCGGCAGCATGGACGTGCTGCTGGCCTTTCCGCCGCTGATCTTCGCACTTGCCGTGACCGCCTATCTCGGCCAGTCCGTCCCCAACCTCACCGTGATCCTCGGCGTGCTCGGCATTCCCGCCTTCATGCGCGTGGCGCGGGCGGCGACGCTGACGCTGGCGCGGCGGGAATTCGTGATCGCCGCCGAGGCGCTCGGCGCCAGCCATGCGCGCATCCTGCTGCGCGAGTTGCTGCCGAACGTGATCCTGCCGCTGCTCGCCTTCTTCCTGCTCGGCGTCGCCGTCACCATCGTGGTCGAGGGGGCGCTGTCCTTCCTCGGCCTCGGCGTGCCGCCGCCGATGGCGAGCTGGGGCAGCATGATCGGGGAAGGGCGCGACAGCCTCGACGTCGCGCCGCGGCTGGCGTTCCTGCCGGCGACCGGACTTTTCGTGACCGTGCTGGCCTTCAATCTGGTCGGCGACACCTTGCGGGCGCTGACCGATCCGCGCCAGGGGGGCGCTGTGAGCGCCCCGCTATTGACCATCGCGGACGTCACGGTCGAGCTGCCGACGCCGCGCGGCAATTTGCGCGCGGTGGATCATGTCGATCTGTCGCTGCAGGCAGGCCGCACGCTCGGCATCGTCGGCGAATCCGGGTGCGGCAAGACCATGCTGTCGCGCGCGGTGCTTCAGCTGCTGCCGAAGAAAGCAAAGCTCACGGGCCGCGTAATGTTCGACGGCCAGGATCTGGTGCGGCTCGCGCCGGAAAGCCTGCGGCGCCTGCGCGGCCGCGATCTCGCGGTCGTATTCCAGGATCCCATGACCTCGCTCAATCCGGTGCTCACGATCGGCACGCAGTTGATGGAGACGATCCAGGAGCATCTCGAACTCGATGCTCCGGCGGCGAAGGCGCGCAGCATCGAGCTCTTGGCCGCCGTCGGCATTCCCGCGCCGGAGCAGCGGCTTGGGCAATATCCGCATCAATGTTCCGGCGGCATGCGCCAGCGCATCGCGATTGCGATCGCGCTGTCCTGCGAGCCGAAGCTCTTGATCGCGGACGAGCCGACCACCGCGCTCGACGTCACCATCCAGGCGCAGATCCTCGATTTGCTCGCGCGCGAGCAGCGCCGCCGGCACATGGCGATGATCATCATCACCCACGATCTCGGCGTCGTCGCCGGCCGTGCCGACGAGGTCGCGGTGATGTATGCGGGCAGGGTGGTGGAGCGCGCGCCGACCTCGGCGTTGTTCAAGCGCATGCACATGCCCTACACAGAGGCGTTGCTGGCAGCGATTCCCAAGCTGGATGCCGCGCCGCATACGCCGCTGCCGGCCATCTCCGGCCGACCGCCCGATCCGACGCGGCCGCTGCGTGGCTGCTCCTTCGCGCCGCGCTGCCGTTATGCCACCGGCCGCTGTCGTGAGGCCAAGCCTGCGCTGGCAAGCGCCGAGATGCCTGATCATCTCTATGCGTGCTTCCACCCGATCCAGATGGCGGAGGGAATTGGCGCATGATGCAGCTTGCCGTGCGCGCCGAGCCGCTTCTGAACGTCGACAATCTCGTCGTCGAATATGGCCTCGGCAACAAGACCGTGCATGCCGTCTCCGGCGTCAGTTTTCAGGTCGCGCGCGGCGAGACGCTGGGGCTGGTCGGCGAATCCGGCTGCGGCAAGTCGACGCTGGGGCGCGCGGTGCTGCAATTGCGCCGCGCCAGATCCGGCCGCGTGCAGTTCGACGGCGAGGATCTCACCGCGATGGAGGGCGAGGCGCTGCGCAGGATGCGCCGCCGCGTGCAGCTGATCTTCCAGGACCCGATCGCCTCCTCAACCCGCGCCGCCGGATCGGCGACATCGTGGCCGAGCCGCTGATCATCGCCGGCGTCAAGGATGCGGCCGAGCGCAGGCGGCGCGTCCACGAGGTGCTGTCGGCGGTCGGGCTTGATCCTGACCTCGTCACAGGGCGCCTGCCGCACGAGTTCTCCGGCGGCCAGTGCCAGCGCATCTGCATCGCGCGGTCGCTCGTGCTCAATCCCGAGTTCATCGTCTGCGACGAACCGGTCTCGGCGCTCGACGTCTCGATCCGCGCGCAGATCCTCAACCTGCTGGAGGAGATGAAGGCGCGCTTCGGCCTGACGCTGCTGTTCATCGCGCATGATCTTGCTGTGGTCAAAGCGGTCAGCGACCGCGTCGCAGTGATGTATCTCGGCCGGCTTTGCGAGGTCGGCCCTGCCGAGCAATTGTTCGCGAGGCCGGCACATCCCTATACGGAGCTGTTGCTGCAGGCGATCCCGGTGCCCGATCCGGACGTTCGTCCCGTCGAGAGCGTAGCGGGCGGCGAGCCGCCATCGCCGATTGCGCCGCCGTCCGGGTGCCGCTTCCGCACCCGCTGCCCGCGGGCCGATCAGCGATGCAGCGCGGAGATACCGGAGTTGCGTGAAGTCGCACCCGGCCAGTTCGCGGCTTGCCATCATCCGCTGGCTTGAACTAAGACCGGTTTGTCTCGCCTTGCCGGCCATGGCATGGTGGCGCGGCGACAAGAAGCATGCGGGAGGACGTCGATGAAGAGTTACAAGGTTGCCGATTTCAAGGCGCCGCTGCAGGAGTTCGACGAAGCGACGCCGCAGCCGTCGGGCACGCAGGTGCTGATCAAGGTGAAGGCGGCCGGCGTCTGCCACAGCGATCTCCACATCTGGGAAGGCGGTTACGATCTCGGCCACGGCCGCAAGCCGCTGTCGCTGAAGGACCGCGGCATCAGCCTGCCGCTGACCATGGGCCACGAGACCGTCGGTGAGATCCTGGCGTTCGGCCCCGACGTGAAGCCGACCGACCAGGGCGAGCTGAAGATCGGCGACGTCGGGCTGGTCTATCCCTGGATCGGCTGCGGCAAGTGCGCCACCTGCCTTGCCGGTGACGAGAACATGTGCCTGACGCCGCGCTCGCTCGGCGTCTATTGCGACGGCGGCTATTCCGATCACATGCTGGTGCCACATCCGCGCTATCTGCTCAATCTGCGAGGGCTCGATCCGGCGACGACCGCGCCCTATGCCTGCTCGGGCGTCACCACCTACAGCGCGCTGAAGAAGGTCGAGCAGCATTTCGACACGCCGATCGTGATGTTCGGCGCGGGCGGTCTTGGCCTGATGGCGCTGTCGCTGTTGAAGGCGATGGGCGGCAAGGGCGCGATCATGGTCGATATCGACGCCAGGAAGCGCGAGGCGGCGGAGAAGGCCGGCGCGCTCGCCACCGTCGATCCCAAGGCACCAGATGCGCTGGAGCAGCTTGCCAGGAAAGCGGGCGGGCCGATCCGCGCCGTGATCGACCTCGTCGGCAATGCAGCCACGACGCAGCTCGGTTTCGATTGCCTCACCAAGGGCGGCAAGCTCGTCATCGTCGGCCTGTTCGGTGGCGGCGCGACCTGGGCACTGCCGCTCATTCCGATCAAGGCGATCACGATCCAGGGCAGCTACGTCGGCAACTTGCGCGAAACGCAGGAGCTGCTTGATCTGGTGCGGACCAAGAAGGTGCCGCCGATCCCGGTCACGACGGCCCCGCTCGCCAAGGCCAACGACGCGCTGCTGCAATTGCAGCAGGGCGCGGTGGTCGGGCGCACGGTGCTGACGCCGTAATCCATCTGTCATTCCGGGGCGGTCCGTAAGGACCGAACTACGGTGCGCAATTGCGCACCTGAGAATCTCGAGATCCCGGGTTCGGCTCTTCGAGCCGCCCCGGGATGACGCGTCCTACAGGAACCCCCATGTCCGCAAATAACGCCTTCCACATTGCCGTGCTCGCCGGGGACGGCATCGGTCCCGAAGTCATGGCGCCCGCACTCGAGGTGCTGCGCAAGGTCGGCGAGAAAGCGGGCCTCGGCTTCCGTTTCACCGAGGCACCGGCCGGGGCGACCAATTATCTGGCGACCGGCAAGTCGATGCCGGATTCGACGATCAAGCTGTGCGAGGAGGCGGATGCGATCCTGCTCGGGGCCTGTGGCCTGCCGTCGGTGCGCTATCCCGACAATACCGAGATCGCGCCGCAGATCGAACTGCGCTTCATCTTCGATCTCTATGCCGGGGTGCGGCCCGCGCGCCTCATTCCGGGCGTGCCGAGCCCGATCGTCGGCGCCGACCAGCGCGGCATCGATCTCGTCGTGATCCGCAGATCCACGGAGGGGCTGTTCGCTTCGATGGGAAAGGGCGTCGTCACCCACGAGGACGCGCGTGAGACCATGGTGATCACGCGCCGGACCTCCGAGCGCCTGTTCGAGTTTTCGTTTCGCCTGGCCGAGCGGCGCAAGGCGCGCGGCAAGCCGGGGATGCTCACTTGCGTCGACAAGGCGAATGTGTTCAAGGCGTTTGCATTCTTCCGCGGCATCTTCGATGAGATCGCGAAGAAGCATCCCGAGGTGAAGACCGACCGCCTCTATGTCGATGCCTGCTCGGCGATGCTGGTGAAGCGCCCCTGGGATTTCGACGTGATGGTGATGGAGAACATGTTCGGCGACATCGTCTCCGACATCACAGCCAGCCTGATCGGCGGCCTCGGCATGGCGCCGTCTGCCGATATCGGCGACAAATACGCGGTTTTCCAGCCCTGTCATGGCACCGCGCCCGATATCATGGGGCAGGGCAAGGCCAATCCCACCGGCATGATCCTGTCGGCGGCGATGATGCTGGACTGGCTCGCCGACAAGCACGGCGTCGAGAGCGCCGCGGAAGCGGGCGAGACGATCGAGCGGGCGGTGGATCAGGTCTATGCCGGCGGCATCAAGCCGATGGAATTTGGCGGCAGCAACGGCACCGCCGACATCACCAGGGCGTTGCTCGCGGCGCTGTAATTAAAAAGGGGCCCGCGGGCCCCTTCGTTCACCAGCGGCGCCAGTGGTGGTGATGACGCCAGCCCCACGGACGCGGGCCGTAGAAGCGCGGGCCGCCATAGTAGCCGTAGGCGCGGTAGTAGTTCGGGCGCCACCAGCAGCGGCCCCAGGGGTTACAGACCCAACGCACCTGATCGACGTCGGCGGCCGGGCCCTTTGCAATCTGGTTCGCCTGCGGAATGCCGTTCGGCATGGCCGCGAGGGCCGGTCCCGAAGCGAGCGCCACACCGCCGATGGCAGCCAGACCGAGCACAGCAAGTTTGAATGTCATCGCAACCTCCCTCATTGATGGCGGGAGAACTATCGCGCGATCAACTGGTTGCTGCCGCAGCAAGCTGCACGAGGAATTTAATCTTCCTGAATAGAGGTTCAGCTACCTGCCCTGGAACCGCGGTTTGCGTTTCTCCATGAAGGCCTGCCGGCCCTCACGGAAATCCGCGCTGTCCATGCAGGCATGGCCGATCGCCTTGATGGCGTCCATGTCGCGCTGGCTTTCGTCCTTCAGCACCTGCGCGATCGTGATCTTCGCGGCCTTGATCGCGAGCGGAGCGTTCTCGGAGATGGCATGCGCGATCGCCATCGTCTCACCCCACAGCTCATCGATCGGGAACAGGCGCTCGACGAGGCCGATCCGCAGGGCCTCCGCGGACTCGATGCGCATGCCCGTGTACATCAGCAGCCGGGCCCAGGACGGCCCGACCAGCGATACCAGATGCTTCAGGCCGTCATAACCATAGGCGATGCCGAGCCGCGCCGCGGGAATGCCGAATTGGCTGCCGTGTGCGGCGAGGCGGATATCGGCGAGCATCGCGACCTGCATGCCGCCGCCGAGACAGAAGCCCTCGATGCAGGCGATGGTCGGCTTGGGAAAGTCGGCGAGCAACGCGCGCTGGGCCGCGCTGCGCTTGGCGTATTGCTCGGACGCCGCCGCATTGTGGCGGGTCTTCTCGAACTGGCTGATGTCGGCCCCGGAGACGAAGGCCTTGCCGCCGGCGCCGCGCAGGATCACGACGCGCACCGTCTCGTCGTCGCGCAGGGCCGTCAGTGCCTCGCCAAATCCCTCCCACATCTCCAGCGACATCGCGTTGCGCTTGTCGGGATTGTTGAAGGTGATCACGCCGACGCCGTCAATGACGCGCTTGAGGATCTTGCCGTCGGCGTAGGATTTCTCATCGGAAGTGTCGGGCATCGCGCGCTCGCTTGTCATTGACAAGGTGCAATGTGCTGCGAGGGCATCGCCGCGGTCAACGGCAACAGGCGAGGCCGCCTGCATCCGCCTGTGCCGCCATTGCATGGCGGCGGTGCCGCTGCGCCGGCAAGACAGGACGAGCGACACGGAATCTGACAACAAAAGGGGCAGTCAGATCGCCCCGGAAGCGAAGGCCGCGCGCGGAAAGCGCGCGGGCCAAGACGGACGCAAGGACATGCGATCCGGATCCCGTTCAATCCGGCCGCGCCCCGTGACGCGGCGGATTGAAGATCGGCCGTGAAGGCCGATCGTCGGTCGATCTCAGCTTTCGTTCGCCGCGATCGATTCCATCAGCGAGACCAGCTGACGCTGCACCGTCTGGTCCTTGATCTTGCTGTAGGCACGCAGCAGGCGCAGGCTGAAGGCCGAATCGAGGAAGAGCAGGCTCTCGACTTCGCGCGCCTTGTTGTCGCCGTCGTAGAAGAAGGTCACGGGCACGTCGAGCGCGGAGGCGATCTGCTGAAGGCGAGCTGCGCCCACGCGATTGACGCCCTTCTCGTACTTCTGGACCTGCTGGAAGCTGACGCCGAGCTTCTCGCCGAGCTCGGCCTGCGAGATCTTCATCTCGACGCGCCGCAGGCGGATCCGCTTGCCAAGCTCGATGTCCGGCTTGCCGGCACTACGCTGCTTCATTCTCTTTGCCGCTGCTTTCATCTTCGTTCTCACCTTTGTTCTTCGGTTGAAAATCCCCCGAAGAGCTGGGTCAGGGGTTCGCCCATGTACGAGTCCTTGAATTCATGCGGGTGCACGAACTCTTCCTTAAACCACGGGAAACGAGCTGGACTGAAAGCTTCGATCAGCCAGTCGATCATGTGCCGCACGCGCGGAATACGGCCGCTACCGGGATGGTAGGACAGCCAGATATCCAGCGGTCGGTTCAGCTCGACCTCCAGTGGAATCAATTTCCCGCCAAGCGCAATGGCGTAGCTGGGGAAGACGCCGATGCCGGCGCCATTCGCGACCGCCCAATAGTTGGCGCTTCGAGACATTGGTCTTCATGACCAGAAGGTCCCGTTCCGAAACGCCCGGGAAGAAGCTTTCGAAAGATTCCTTGGCGGCGAGCTGGTCGGCGAATTGCAGCACCAGGCGATGCTTGATCAGTTCCGCGGCCGAACGCGGCGCGCCATGCTTTGCGATGTATTTCTCCGAGGCCCAGAACATCAGGTGCATGCGGCCGAGCCGCACCAGCTTGATGTCGAGGGCCGAGGGACGGGACAGATGGATGGCGACGTCGGCCTCATGGCGCGAGACATCGGCCGAGCGCATCGCGCAATGCAGGTCGACCAGGATCTTCGGATAGGCCTGCTGAAACTCGACCAGGCGCGGGGCGAGCCAGAACGTGCCGAGCCCCTCGGTGACGGCGACCCGGACCTCCCCGGACAGCGCGTTGGCCATCGAATCGCTGGCCCGCAGCACGTCGAAGGTGGCAGCCTCCATGCGCTCGACGGCGGAGACCACCAGCGCACCTTCATCGGTCAGATGGGTGCCGTGGACGTCGCGGGTGAACAGCGTGGTGCCGGTCTGGCGTTCGAAATCGTCGATCCGCCGGCGCACCGCGTTGATCGACAGCGACAGGCGTTCGGCCGCCGACCGGAAACTTCCGCATCGGACGACTTCGAGAAATATGCGGGCCGCATCCCAATCCGAGAGGCCGCTGAGATTTGTTTTTGGGCGTTCCGCCAGAGGAACGCCCCTTTCCGCCAAGGAGTGCATACAAGTCCCTTCGGACAGCTAAACTGGCAGAATCTGGCGCAAACCACAACCACTGCGGGTTGGGGGATGATAAGTTTTGAACTGTCATCCTTACTATCTAGGTGGGTGGTATTTAGATGCTGGCATGGGCCGGGAATCGGGTGAATTTGTCGCCTGAACGAGGGGTGTGGGCGTGAGTTCCGTTGCGAGCCGTGAAATGGCTGCGGGATTGCAGGCGCTGTCCGCAACGACGGTCTTTGCGCCCAAGCCGGCGCCCTCTCCTTCGATGGATCAATTGCAGCGCGCCAGGCGTTCGCTTCCGGACTACTTCGAACATCGCCAACAGAACAGCGCGGCGAGGTTGGCCGGAATTGCAGTTCCACAACAGAAACCCTCTGAAATCAGGTTCGGAGGGGCAGCGGCCTCATGCTATCCTCGATATTCCAGGGAAGCCGAGGGGATCGTCACAATCACGTCTCGCAGGCCGAATTAACGGAAAGAACGCCGGTGTCGCATTCAGACGAACAATTGCAGTCGGTGCTGGAAACGCTCGAGGGATGCCGCAAGGTGCTCAATGCGTGCAACAGCCGGGAGTCGGCCGATCTGCTGTCCATCGTCATCCTCGACGTCAGGATGAAGCTCAAAGGAATAGACAGTGCCGATCTCAAGGCATTGTGCGATGAAATGCTGCGGAGCGCTGCGAGCGAGCCGCCGCCCCCTTCCAAGCAGACGCAGGACCAGCCCCGGCGTCCGCTGCTCCGCGTGGTGAAGTAGCCGCGCCGCCGAACCTCGCTTTTTGGCGAGATTTGTGCGCGTCTCGATGCCGCACCTGTGATCGCAGACGGCATCGGGCGGAGCCCTGGTTTCGTGCGCCTCTGTTGCGCATTCTCCGGCATCGGCTACACCAGAGCCGGTTCGGCTCCGGCCGGGCGCATTTCCCGCGCGCCGTACCGGTACCTGAGATGGCTCAGACGGCATCATGCAAAATGTTTCGATCCCGGCGGCTCTGATTGCCGGCCTCGTCAGCTTCCTTTCACCTTGCGTCCTGCCGCTGGTCCCGCCCTATCTGATCTACCTCACGGGCGCCACGATCGAGCATGTCGAGAGCGACGAGCCGGCGGAGGCCTCCAAGCGCGCCATCCTGTTGTCGGCGCTGCTGTTCGTGCTGGGATTCTCCACGATATTCGTCGCGCTCGGCGCCAGCGCCTCGCTGATCGGCGGGCTGATTCGGGCTTGGTCGGCGGAGCTGTCGATCCTCGCCGGCATCGTCATCATGGTCATGGGCCTGCACTTCCTCGGGCTGACGCGCATCGGCCTGTTGATGCGCGAGGGACGGCTGCCGATCCCGAAGCCGGTCGGCCTCTGGGGCGCCTATATCATGGGCCTCGCCTTCGCCTTCGGCTGGACGCCCTGTATCGGCCCGATCCTCGCCGCGATCCTGTCGATCGCCGCGGCTGAAACCACGGTAATGAAGGGCGCGGGTCTGCTCGCGGTCTATTCCGCGGGCCTCGGTATTCCCTTCCTGATCGCCGCCCTGATGATCGAGCAGTTCTCGGCACTGTTCGCGCGCATGAAGGGCCACCTCGTCAATGTCGAACGCGCCATGGGCATCCTGATGGTGATCACCGGCATCGGCTTTCTCACCGGCGCGGTCTCGAATGTGAGCATCTGGCTGCTGGAGACCTTTCCGGTACTGCAGACGATCGGCTAGCTGCCCCGCGGGAACCGGGTTTTTACGGATGAAGATGTAGAGGAACCGTCGAAACCCGTCAGGCATGCTGTCACGGAACGACGATTCCAAACCTTTCCGGTCCCGAGGCGTTGCATCCGGGGACAACTTGCATGGTGGAGATCACGTGACCAAGACACTGCGCTTAGAACCCTTGTCGGACAACGCGGCGTTGGTTGCCTGGCAGTTTTTGGGGCAGCCGTTGCAGGAATGGCCGAGCTGGGTTCAGTCGAATTGCTCGCTGCAGAAGGATGCCGACGGAAAATTCGAGCTTCGGCACGAGCGGCGCAGCGGCACTCAGATCGTCTATCTCGGCGAGTGGCTGGTGAGAGATCTTGATGGCGGCGTAGACTTCTACACGGACGCCGAGATCTGGTCGCGGTTCGCTGCCAAGCGCTGAAGCGCTGAGAGATTGAGCCGGCGCGTCGAGTCGCGCCTTAGTCTTTCTTGCTCGAGCTCCGGGCGATCAAAAGCCTGTGTGGCTGGTGGGGCAAAAAGCCTCGCGTAGGACCCACCCACACAATGCAATCTGTAGTAATATTTCATTGTACTACACCCTGAGGGGCAATTCTTCTGAACCTATACTGAAACGAGCATTTGGACCAATCGACATCTTCGGCGCCCCTCTCCCCCTAAAGCATTTTGAGCAGGAGCAAGCGATGGGAACCGACGTGAATGTTCATCCCGGTCACGGCAAGGCCGGACGTCAACCGACGCGACAATTTCTCGATACGCTTTCCGGACACGAAGATCCGGGCATGTTTGGGCGGATGTTTCCGACCCTGGAGCTGTTGGCGGTGGACGATGGTCCGCTGCGCGAGCTCGCCGACGCGATGAAGGACCCCAACCCCGGCGACGCCGCGGAAACAATCTCAACGTGCCGGCGGGCTTCACCTATCTCGGCCAGTTCGTCGATCACGACATCACGCTCGATCTGACCTCCTTCGGCGAGAAGGAAGCCGATCCGATGGCGGTCACGAATTTTCGCACGCCGGCACTCGATCTCGACAGCATCTATGGTCTCGGCCCCGACGGCAGCCGCCATCTGTACGCGCGCAATTCGGCGAGCGACAGCGGCAAGACTCCGGGTCCCAAGCTCCTGATCGGCAAGACCGTCAACGTCGATGACATCACCGGGGATCATCGCAACGACCTGCCGCGCAATCCCGAGGGGTTTGCCCTGATCGGCGATCACCGCAACGACGAGAATTTGCTCGTCGCGCAGACCCACCTTGCGATGCTGAAGTTCCACAACAAGGTCTGCGATCAGCTCGCGGCGTCGGGCAAGCCAGCGGGCGAGATCTTCGAGGAAGCGCGCCGGATCGTGACCTGGCACTATCAATGGATGGTCCTGCACGATTTCGTCGAGCGGATCACCGAGAAGGGGATCGTGGCGAAGATTCTCGAGCAGGGGCGGCGCTTCTACCGCTTCAAGAAGACGCCCTACATGCCCGTCGAGTTTTCAGGCGCCGTCTACCGTCTCGGCCACAGCATGGTTCGTCAAGCCTACAGCCACAACAGGATCTTCACATTCGGACCAGGCAACATCCCGGCGACCCTCGACCTGCTGTTCAGGTTCACCGGGCTGTCGGGAGGGATCATTGGAGATCTCGCGCCCAATCCGATCCAGCCGCCGCTCCCTCTTCCGGTGCTTTCGAGCAATTGGATCATCGACTGGCGGCGTTACTTTCAGGTGCTGCCGAACAATCCTGCGGGCGTGACGCTCAATCCCTCGCGCAAGATCGATCCGTTCGTCGTGCCGCAGCTCCACACCTTGCCGGGCGACGGCGGCAGCCTGCCGTTCCGCAATCTCAAACGCGGCGTGTTGCTGGGACTGCCGTCCGGACAGGACGTCGCCAAGGCCATGAAGATCAAGAATCCACTGTCCCCGGAAGAAATCTCGAAGGGGAGCGACGGTGCTGTGGCGAAGAAGCATGGTCTGCACCAGCACACCCCGCTCTGGTACTACATCCTCAAGGAGGCGGAGCAGCGGGGCGGCGGCGAAAGGCTCGGACCGGTCGGCGCGACGCTGCTCGCCGAGGTCTTCGTCGGCCTCGTCCATGGTGATCACCAGTCGTACCTATGGCTCAAGGGCAAGAGCTGGAAGCCGACGCTTCCATCGCAAGTGCACGGCGAATTCACGATGGCCGATCTCTTGCGTTTCGTCGGGGATATCAGCCCGATCGACGGCATCTCGACCGTCTAGTCTTGGTCCCCGCCGGCGTTGCAGGCGATGGGGTAGACCGGCGCGCACGGCGCGCCGGTCTGGACGGTTGCAACAAGGCTCACGGCTTGAACACGTAGCCCGGCTTGATCGCTGCCGTCTCCGGGATCGGCGGCAGATCGGCGAACAGCTCGGGACGGTCCTTCATGACCTTGAGAATGTGCTTCGGCTCGATATGCGCATTGACGTCGAAGGTCGATTTGAGGATTCCGAGACGGGCGAGCCGGTCCTCGGCGCTCCACAGCGCGCGGTAATTGTTCGCCGACAGCCGGCGGTCCGCCTGCTGGATGTTGAACTGCATCGCGGTCTCGGCGACCTCCTGCTTCAGTCCCGGAATCCAGCGCGTGGCAACTTGCGCCGCCTGTTTCGGATTCTTGCGCATCCATTGGTCGGCCTCGGAGACGGCCGCGAGGAATTTCTCGATGGTCTCGCCGTTGGCCTGCACCCACGGGCGAAGCGCCACATTGAAGCCGATATAGGAGATCACATCGCCGCCCCTGATGATCTCGACCGCGCCCGGCACGTCCTTGCCGGCGACGATCGGCCAGGGATCCCAGCCCGAGAACGCATCGATACCTTTGGCGAGCAGGGCGACCGTCATGTCCGGGGGCGGCGTGTTGACCAATGTCACGTCGTCGGGTTTCAGCCCGGCCTTCTCCAGCGTCGCCAGGATATAGAGATGGTTGATCGTGCCGAAGGATGCCGCGATTTTCTTGCCCTTCAGCGTCGACAGGTCGCCCTTGACGATGCCCGAGCCTTCGCGCGCGATGATCGCCATGGTCGCGTCGGACCCGGCCTTGGTGGCGTTGCCGCTGTAATTGCCGAGTGCGACGAGGTCCATGCCGCGCAGCACGGCACCGATCATGGGCACGCCGACCTGCACGATCTCGCTCTCGCCCGCCTGCAGCGCGTTCAGCGCGTCGACGCCGGTGGCGTAGGGGCGCGCGATCGTGACGTCGAGCCCGTACTTCTCGAAGAAGCCGCGCTCGAGTGCGATCGGCAGGCCGATCTGGTCGATGCCGGTGACCATGCCGGCCTTCAGTTTCGTCAGGTTCTGGGCGCTCGCCGGCACCATGCCGGCGAGAAGCGCTAGTCCAAGCAGCACGAGTCGTTTCATAGTCTCAGCCTCCCTCTTTTATCGGCCCCACCGCTGTTACCCAGTAGGGCCGGGCGACGGCGTTGAGGTCCGTTCTTTTGACGCCACGCAGTTCGATCGAATGCTCGTCGGTGCCCGACACGCGTCCGTATTGCTGGAACGCGAGCACATGGAAGCGCTCCGGCGTGAACGGCAGCTCGATCTGGACATTCACCTTTTCCGATGTGCCTTTGAGCTCCGGCGCGATCTTGCCCGGGGCTGCGATCGTCAGCCAGAGCTGAAACAGCGCCCAGGCCGCGACGGCGCCGAGCACGACGCGTGCCTTGGTCGAGCGCAAGACATCGGAGGCGATGCTCATGCCGCACGCACCATCTGCAGCACCCGCGCGGACAGCTGCTTGAAGTGGTCGTCCTTGACGAGGTCGTCCCAGACGCGCGGACGAGGAAGGTCGACAGCGATCTGGTCGAGCACGCGCCCCTTCGACAGCACGACCACGCGGTTGGCGAGAAAGACCGCTTCAGCCACGTCATGGGTGATGAAGATCACCGTCGGCTTGCGCTCCTGCCAGATGCGGGTCAGCTCCTCCTGGAGGGTCATGCGCGTCTGCGCATCGACGCTGGCGAACGGCTCGTCCATCAGCAGGACGTCGGGATTGTTGGCGAGTGCGCGCACCACGCCGACGCGCTGCTGCATGCCGCCGGAGAGCTCGTTGGGATAACGGTGCGCCGCGTGCGAGAGCCCGGCTAGCGCGAGATATTCGCGCGCGATGCGGTCGCGCTCGGCCTTCGGCACACCACGCATCTTCGGCCCGAAGCCGACATTGTCGAGCACCGTCTTCCAGGGAAACAGCGCGAACGACTGGAACACGACGCCGCGCTCGGGGCCGGGCCCGTGCACCGGCTTGCCGTCGAGCAGGATGTCGCCCTTCGAATAGGGAATGAAGCCGGCGATCATGTTCAGGATCGTCGTCTTGCCGCAGCCGGAAGGGCCGACCACCGAGATGAACTCGCCGGGCTCGACGTCGAGCGAGACGTCGTGGACGGCGGTGACGTGTGCGCCCGCATAGGGGTCGAAATAGGTCTTGCCGAGATTGCGCAGTGAGAGCGTCTTCATGATGTCACCAATCCCCAACGCTGGCCGGTCGCGCGCTCGAGCGGCGCGAGGATCCAGGCGTCCACGATGTACCAGAGCAATCCGAGAATGATCATGCCGAGGATGATCTCGACGGTAGAGCCGGCGCGGCGGGCGTCGAACATCATGAAGCCGATGCCGGAGGTGCCGACGATCATCTCGACGGCGATCAGTGCGCGCCAGCCATAGCCGAGCCCGTTGCGCAGGCCGGTGATGATGTTCGGCAGCGCGCCCGGCAGCGTCACCTCCCACAGCACGCGCGCACGCGAGGCCCCGAGGCTCAGGGCAGCACGCGCGAGGTCCCGCGGAACGGATTCGACGCCGAGCACGGTGTTGAGCACGACCGGGAACAACACGGTGTAGACGATGACGAAGGTCATCGTCGTCAATCCGAAGCCGAACCAGATCAGCAGGATCGGCAGCCAGGCGATGTCGCCGATGGCCTGGAAGAACAGCAGCACCGGCCAGCAGATGCGATGCGCCCAGCGGCTGGTGCCGATCAGGATGCCCAGGGGAATGCCGAGCGCTATGCCGGCCGCGGCGCCGGTCGCGAGCCGGATCAGGCTGTCCTGGAGATAGTCAGGCAGGATGCCCTTGTAGGTCAGCGTGAAGAACGCACGTACGACGTCGGCCGGTCCCGGAAAGAACGCGCGCGGAAACAGACCGGCCTCGCTCACCGCGGTCCACAGCGCCAGCACCGGGATGAACGGAATGATCGCGGCGAGCCCCGGCCAGCGCTGGGTCAGGCGGGTATAGCCCGCCCAGATTTGCAGCATCAGATTCATGCGCGCCTCACCATGCCCCAGCGCTCGATGGTCGCGCGCTCGAGCGGAACCAGCAGCAGACGATCGATCAGAAGCCAGAGAACGCCGATCACGATCATGCCGAACACGATCACCTCGGTGCGGTAGAAGTCGCGTGCGACGAACAGCATGTAGCCGAGCCCGACATTGGTCGCGATCATCTCGGCGGCGATCAGGCCGCGCCAGGCAAAGCCAAGGCCCGTGCGGATGCCGGTGACGATGTTGGGGAGCGCGCCCGGCAGCAGCACCTCGGTCAGCAGCGCCCAGCGGCCGGCGCCGAGCGAGGCGGCAGCGTTGCGCAGCGTGTGCGGAATGGTCCTGACGCCGAGCAGGGTGTTGTAGGCGACGACAAAGAACACGGCATTGAAGATCACGAAAACGATCGCGCCAAAACCGTAGCCGAACCACAGCGTCGCGATCGGGATCCAGGCAATGCCGGCGAGCACCGAGAAGAAGCGGAACAGCGGCGTCAGGAAGGACGCGACCGTCGGGCTCACGCCCATGGCGATGCCGAGCGGCACGGCGGTGGCGATGCCGATCAGCGTGCCCAAGGCGACGCGCAGGAGGCTTGCGCCGACATGGGCGAACAACGTGCCGTCGCGGATCGAGATCCAGCGCGGCGGTGCCGACCGCGCCGACGGAGGGAAACACGCGCGGATTGACGTTGAAGAGCGGGACGACGGCGGCCCAGATCGCGACCAGGGCAAGCAGCGGCGCGACAAACATCGCGATTCCCGCCAGCGAATTGACGCTGCGGATCAGCCGCGACGATCGACCTTTCAGACTGCCCGTCACCTGCATCTGGCCTCCCTGACGTTCAGCTATGCCCGTTCCGGCATTTCGCGCTGATTACTCCACGGTCCTGCAACAGATCCCGGGCGAAGCAAGGCTACGGCCCGAGCCCTCGTGTTACGGGTCATGACGTCTTCTCTTGCGCTTGAGGGGCGACGTCCTCGTCACGCGCACGTCCGATCCGCCCACTCTCCGTGTCGCCGCAGCGATGACCGTCTTCCGGTTCGACAGCTTCAATCGGGTGTAGCCAAGCAGCCGCTCCATCGCGGCGCGTGCTTTCTCCGGGTTGCCGCTCTCGATGGCCCGCGCCGCCGCCGCGTGGTTCGGCAGATTGTCCTTGAACCAGCCGCCGGGGCCCTCGACGGCGACGGTGAATACGGTGCTCAGAATGGTATCGATCGCGCCGCGAAAGCCCTGAAGCACCGGATTGTGGGTCGCATCCAGGATGGCAAGATGAAAAGCCTTGTCGGCTGCGAGAGCGCTGGCCTGGTCTCTTGCCGTCTGCATCGCAGCCAGAGCCGTGTCGATCCGCCAGCGATCGTTCCTGGTCGCACGTTCGGCGGCGAGCGCTGCGGCGGCCGGCTCGATGATCGAGCGCACCTCCTGGATTGCCAGCAGAAGGTCGCGATCCGGCTCGTCCTGGCCGACGAGCCAGCTCAGCACGTCGCGGTCGAGCAGGCTCCATTCGTGGCGCGGCAGCACGTGCGTGCCGTGGCGCGGCCGCACGCTGACGAGACCCTTCGCAGCAAGCGTCTTGATGGCCTCGCGTACCACGCCGCGTCCGACGCCGAACCGGGTTTCGAGCTCAGGCTCGGGCGGCAGAGTCGTCCCTACGGGAATGAGATCCTGAGCGATCTCGCGGCCGAGCGTCGTCAGCACGGCACGAATGCGGCCGGGCTTGATCGGCTTGTCGACGGGGCTCGGGCGCGCCTCTTGCCACTCTTATGTTCTCCCGCCCCGGCCGGTCTCAGCCGGTTCATTTATTTTTGGCTGCCACGCCCGGCAGCGGCACAATCATCCGATGTTTAACATCGGATGATTGCGTGAAGGCAAGCTGAATTGTCGCAGGGATCGCTGTGTTGCGCTGCGATATGCAATGGGGCGACGTCCAGCGTGCAGATGAGCGGTGGCAGATGTCGGTGTCCGTCGTCGCCGCTGAAAACAGCTGGCGGCCGGATCTATCGGCCAGCAGCAGGATGCTGGCATCCCCATGGCGCTGAGCCATTGCACAATTGTCATGGGCCAGAGATGAAAGCTGCAGTGCAATAGATGGCGTGTCGGCCGTTCCTGCGTCGAACTGTATCAGCGGCAGGCTTATCAGCGTCCGGCCGGGGCATCCGAATTGGGCTTCCGTGCCGCCATGGATTTTCATACCCTCTCTGAACGCAAGCCGCATACCGGCTGCACTCACGGCCTGGCGACAGGGTCGGAGCATCAAAGGGAGGGGAGACGATGAAGCGAAGATCATTTCTCGCTGGTATCGGCGCGACAACTGCGGCGGCTACGATCGGCATGCCGTCGATCCTCAGGGCGCAAGCGCCGGTCACGCTGAACGGCGCGGTCCAGTTCAACGACGACCACGCCTTCAACCGGGCTCTGCTCCGGTTCGAGGAGCTGGTGAAGAAGTATTACGGCAAGCCCGTCAATTTCACCCTGCACAGGAACTCTTCGCTCGGCCTCGAGAAGCAGTATTTCGAGTACATGTCGCAAGGTAAGGCGGTCGATTACGGCATCGTCTCGCCGGCGCATATGTCGACCTTCGCCAAGGCGGCCCCGTTCATCGACGCGCCTTTCGTGTTCAAGGGCATCGAGCACATGAACAAGGTGGTCGAGGCCAGTATTCTGGCGCCGGTCGCCGACGAAGTGGCGGCGAAAGCCGAGGTCGTTCTCATCGGGTACGCCGGCGGCGGCATCCGCAACATCTTCGCCAACAAGCCGCTCAAGAACCTGGCCGATCTCAAGGGGCTCAAGGTCCGCGTACAGGGTGCGCCGATCTGGTCGAAGACCTTCGCGGCGGTCGGCATGAGCCCGACCGTGATTGCCTATAACGAGGTCTACAACGCGATTCAGAACGGCGTGATCTCGGCCGGCGAGAACGAAGCGGCCGGCGTCGAAGCGATGAAATTCTACGAAGTCGCGCCGCATCTCAACCTGACTCAGCACGCCGTGTCGATCCGGCCGATCTGCTTCTCGGTGAAGACGCTGAAGACGTTGCCGAAGGATCTGCAGGACGCGATCATGAAGGCCGGCAAGGAGGCCGGCGATTACGGCCGTCAGCTTGAGTCCAGCGAGGAGGTCGTCAAGCTCGACACGCTCGAGAAGGCCGGCAAGCTCAAGCGCGTCCCCTTCGAGGAGCGGGACGCCATGAAGAAGCTCGCCGACCCCGTGATGGCCACCTACGCCAAGGAGATCGGCGCGGAAGGCATTTTCGAGAAGATCAACGCCGTCTGAGATCCTTGCGTCCGCCGAGAGCATATCCGGGCAGGCCCCGCTTCCTGCCCGGAGTTGGCGGATGTTTTGGCGCTGGGAGTTCCAATGACTGAAATGCCCGTCCCGTCCACACCGTCGCTGTGGCGCCGCGTCACGGCGGCCTATGCCAAGTTGCTGGAATTCCTGCTGGCCGCCTGCGTCGGCTTCCTCGTTATTCCGGTCACGCTGCAGATCATCTCACGCTACACGCCGTTCATTCCGTCCTACATCTGGACGGAGGAAATGGCGCGCTTCATGTTCATCTGGACGATCATGATCGGTGCCATGGTCGGCGTGCGCGAAGCGCAGCATTTCGAGGTCGACGTATGGCCCGACCTTTCGCGGCGCTCGGAAGCGGCAGTGCGGATACTGGCGCGTCTCGGCATATTGGCGCTGGCGCTGGTGTTCGTAACGGCTGGCCTCGAGTTCACCCGCTTTGCCTGGAACAGAACGTCGGAGCTGGCCGATCTGCCGCTTTGGCTGATCCACGTCGCCTGGCCGGTCGCCGGAGTAACATGGATCGTGTTCGCGGGCGAGCAGATCCTCGATGAAGTGCGCGTCGTGGTCGGGGCAAGGCAATGAGCGGCAATGTACTCTCCGCCGGACAGGCCGCGATGGTGCTGTTCGGGGTCTTCGTCGGCCTGCTCATCGTGCGCGTACCAGTCGCCTTCGCGCTCGGCGTTGCCTGCGTGCCGATCCTGCTGATCGAGCCGCACCT
Organism: Bradyrhizobium dasycarpum; assembly: GCF_042019905.1. Taxonomy (NCBI): domain Bacteria; kingdom Pseudomonadati; phylum Pseudomonadota; class Alphaproteobacteria; order Hyphomicrobiales; family Nitrobacteraceae; genus Bradyrhizobium; species Bradyrhizobium dasycarpum. The sequence continues at coordinate 2,820,515 of NZ_CP169574.1, read as the reverse complement.
GTCGCTGATGACGCTCGCGCAGGAAACCTTCAATGCCTACAATTCATTCATCCTGCTGGCGGTGCCGTTCTTCCTGCTGACGGCCAACCTGATGAGCATCGGCGGCATCACCGACCGCCTGGTGGCGCTGTCGCGCTCGATGGTCGGGCACTGGCCGGGATCGCTGGCGCAGATCAACGTCGTGCTGTCGGTGTTTTTTGCCGGGATATCGGGCTCCTCGACTGCCGATGCGGCGAGCCAGTCCAAGATTTTCATCGATGCGCAGACCAAGGAGGGTTACGATCTCTCGTTCTCCATCGCCATCACGGCGGCCTCCGCGGTTCTTGCGGTCGTCATTCCGCCCTCGATCCTGATGATCGTCTGGGGTGGGCTGATCTCGACCTCAATCGCTGCGATGTATCTGGCCGGAATCGTGCCCGGCCTGCTGATCGCGGGCGCGCAGATGGCGACGGTGCACGTCTATGCAGTGCGCCGCGGCTATCCGACCTATCCGAAGTCGAGCTGGGTCGACATGCGTTGCGCGATCTGGCGGTCGATACCGGCGCTGATGACGCCGTTCATCATCGTTGGTGGCATTCTGCTCGGCTGGTTCACCGCGACGGAATCCGCCTGCGTCGCCGTGCTCTATTCCGTGGTGCTCTCGGCGTTCTTCTACCGCGAGACGGGGATCCGGGAATTGTACAGGGCCTTGCTCGATACCGGGCGCCTCGCCGGCGTGGCGCTGTTCTGCGTCGGTACCGCCAGCGCGTTCGGCTGGTTGCTGGCCTATTACAAGATCCCGCAAGAACTGCTGGCCAATGTCTCGACCTGGGGGATGGGCGCTGTTGCGGCCGGGTTCTTCATCGCCTTCTGCTTCCTGGTGGTGGGCTGCTTCCTCGACGCCATCCCAGCGATCATCATCGTCGGCACCGTGCTGGAGCCGCTGGCCAAGTCCGTCGATCTTCATCCCGTCCAGTTCGCGATCATTTCCATCGTCTCGCTGGCCTTCGGGCTGGTGACGCCGCCCTATGGCCTGTGCCTGATGATCGCCTGTTCGATCGCCGGCGTGCGGCTGCGCTATGCGCTGAAGGACACGGTGATCATGCTGATCCCGATGCTGCTGGTGCTGGCGGCCGTCATCATCTGGCCCAGCGTGTCGCTGTTCCTGCCGCGCCTGATCGTGCCGGAGATGCTGAAATGAACGCGCCCCCGCGGCCGGCGGCCGCGGGCTCCGTTCGGCTGGCTACAGGTTGCTCTCGGTGATGGCCGCGTACACCATGCTGCGCAGCTCGCGCCGGATCGGATACGCGCTCGACGGCAGCACCTGCGTCATGAAGATCGTGATCAGCTCTTCAGCCGGATCGATCCAGAACGAGGTTGTCGCCGCGCCGCCCCAATTATATTCGCCGGGGCTGCCGGCGATCAGCGTTTCGGCGGGACGCATCGTCACGGCAAAGCCGAGGCCGAAGCCGATGCCATTATAAGTCGCTTCGGAGAACAACGAGCGGGATACCTCCGGCAGCGCGCGGCCGCCCGGAATGTGGTTGCTTGTCATCAGCGCCAGTGTCTTGGGTCCGATCAGCCTGACACCGCCGAGTTCGCCGCCGTTGAGCAGGGCGCGGCAGAAGGTGAGATAGTCGGCGACCGTCGAGCACAGCCCGCCGCCGCCGGAGATGAAGGAGGGCGGAGACAGAAAAGAGCTCGTCGCCGGATCGTCCTGCAGCGTCAAACCTTCGCGACGCTGGCCGGCATGGAAGGTCATGCCGCCACCGGGATCGGCGGAATAGCAGGCGGCAAAGCGATGCGCCTTCGAGGTCGGCACGTGGAAATCGGTGTCTGTCATGCCGAGCGGATCGAGGATGCGTGATTTAAGGAATTGCTCGAAAGGCACCCCGGAGATCTTGCCGACGAGATAGCCGAGCACGTCGGTCGAGACTGAATAATTCCAGGCGTCCCCCGGCGAGAACTCCAGCGGGATCTTGGCCAAGCCCTCGATCATGGTCTGGAGCGTGCCCGACTTCTCGACCTCGCCGATCTTCTCGCTGCGGTAGGCGGCGTCGACATTGGAGCGCTGCTGGAAGCCGTAGGTGAGGCCGGAGGTGTGGCGCAGCAGGTCGACGATCAGCATCGGCCGGGACGGCGGCCGGGTCAGGAACGCCGGATAGGTGCCGGCGACGAAGACGCCGAGATCCTTCCATTCCGGAATGTACTTGGCGACGGGCTCGTCGATCGCGACGAGGCCTTGCTCGACCAGCATCATGAAGGCGACGCTGGTGAGCGGCTTGGTCATGGAATAGATGCGGTAGATGGTGTCGTCCTTCACCGGCAGCTTGCGCTCGACATCGGCAAGGCCCTGGACGGAGCTGTGCGCGACCTTGCCGCGGCGGTAGACCAGAAGATGCGTGCCTGGGAATCGGCCGGCATCGATGTACCGGCTCTTCAGATGCGCATCGACGCGGTCGAGCGCGGCCTTGGACATGCCGACGGATTCGGGCGAGGCGGGGGTGGGCGCGAGCATCAGTTTCCTCCGGGCAGTTCTGTCGGTTCGTTGATAGCGAAATGACGGCCTCATTCCAAGCCGCTCGCGCTTAACGCAGGGGCCCCGGCTGGTGTAGGCTGTCCCCTGGAACGCCTCCAAGGAGCCCCCGGGGGCGAACGAGAAAAACACAGGGCAAGCCATCATGACCCAGTTCAACGAGACCGATCTTACCGAAGCCGTCATCAGGAGCTTCGACAGCACCCCCAATCCCCGCGCGAAATTCCTGCTCCAGGAATTGGTGAGGTCGCTGCACGATTACGTGAGCAAGACCGGCCTCACCTTCGAGGAATGGGACTACGCCATCGATTTCCTGACCCGCACCGGGCAGAAATGCACCGATACGCGCCAGGAATTCATTCTCCTGTCCGACGTGCTCGGCGTGTCCATGCTGGTCGACGCGGTCAACCATCGCGACCGCGAGGGCGCGACACAGACCACCGTGCTGGGCCCGTTCTATGTCGGCGAGCACAAGGTGACCGCGCACGGCACCGATATCTCGCCGCACAACCAGACCGGCGAGAAGATGTTCGTGCAGAGCCGCGTCACGGATCTGAAGGGCAAGCCGCTCGCGGGCGTTCCCGTCGACGTCTGGCATGCCGATGACGACGGCTTCTACGATTCCCAGAAGCCGAACTACGACGAAGTCGGCGCCTCGGCGCGGGCGCGCTTCATCACCGACGATGACGGCCGTTTCTTCTTCCGCACCATCCTGCCGTGCAGCTATCCGATTCCGACCGACGGCCCGGTCGGCGAGATGATCGTGCAGACGGGCCGCCATCCGATGCGGCCCGCGCATGTGCACTTCCTGGTCAACGCCAAGGGCTATGAGCCGCTGATCACTCACGTCTTCATGGACGGCGACAAATATCTCGATTCCGACGTGGTGTTCGGGGTCAAGGACGACCTCATCGCCAAGGTCGAGCCGCGCACCGATCCCACGATGCCCGACGGCACCAAGGCGAGCGGGCAGTGGCACCTGATGACCTACGAATTCCACCTCAAGCCCGGCGGCGGCGTGGCGCCGAAACCGCTGGGGGTGAAGGCGACCGAGTCGGCGTGAGGCGGCGTGCCTACCGCGCGTGCAGCAAAGCCAGCAGCACGACGACCGCGCAGGCGAGCGCCGCCGTTGTCAGCTTCCAGAACATCAGCGGGCTGCGCTCGAGCAGCGGCGTGATCCGGGTGTCGAGATAGGCCGGGTTGGGCGTACGCAGCTCGAAGATGAACTCCGAAAGATCCTCGTGCCGCTTGTAGGGATCGGGATGGAGCGCGCGCCGGAGCGCGCCGTCGATCCATGCGGGCACATTGCGGTCATCGTCGGCCGGGCGATATTTGAGCTTTCGCACGTCCGCCTTGCGGCGGATCCTGGCGATCTGGGCGCCGTAGGGCAGCTTTCCCGTCAGCATCTGGTAGCAGATCACGGCCAGTGAAAACATGTCGGAACGCGGCGAGCCGCCTTGCCCGAGAAAATATTCCGGCGCGGTGTACTGCATCGTTCCCAGGATTTCGTCGGCCTCGTCCGGCGGTGCGGCCTCGGCGACGCCGGCGACCCTGACCGATCCGAAGTCGATGATCTTCGCGGTGCCGGTCTTGTCGATCAGGATGTTGTCGGGCCTGAGGTCCTGATGCAGCATCTCCATGCGATGGAAGGCGCGCAGGCCCGCGGCGATCTGCTCGATGATGCCGCGCACGGTTTCGAGATCGGGCCGCGGATTGTCGGTCATCCACTGCTTCAATGTCTGCCCCTCGACGAATTCCGTGGCGACGTAGAGATAGCCGCGCCGCCGCGACTGCGACAGCGGCTTGAGCACATGCGGGCTGTCGATCCGCCGCGCGATCCACTCCTCCATCAGGAAGCGCTTGAGATAGGCGGCGTTGTCGCGCAGGTCGACCGAGGGCAGCTTGAGTGCGACCGGCTGCTCGGTCTCGGTGTCGACGGCGAGGTAGATATGGCTGCGGCTGCTGCCGTGGATCTCCCGGACGATCCGGTAGCCGTCGAACATCGCCCGCGGCTCCGGTAGCGAAGGCAGCGGCAATTCCGAGCTCTGATTGAAGATGCCGGCCGGCTCGCGCTGCGGCACCGCGTCGATGCGCAGGATCTGGACGGTGATGTTGTCGTCGCTGCCGCGCCGGTAGGCTTCCTCGACGATGGCCTTGGCCGCCGCGTCGAGGTCGGCATGTTCGTTGATCGCGCTCGTGATGTAACGCGCATCGACGAACTCATAGGCGCCGTCGGTGGCCAGCAGGAAGGTGTCGCCGGCCTCGACCTCGAACGCCTGGTAGTCGATCTCGAGCTGCGGATTGATGCCGAGCGCGCGGCCGAGATAGGTCTGCTCGGACGAGACGATGATGCGGTGATCGTCGGTCAGCTGCTCCAGCGCCTTGCCGGCGACGCGGTAGATGCGGCAGTCGCCGACATGGAACATGTGCGCGGTGGTCGCCTTGATGACCATGGCGCTGAGGGTGCAGACATAGCCCTTGTCGCGGTCATAGGCATATTGGCTCTTGCGCGTCTGCGCATGCAGCCAGGAATTGGTCGCCTCCAGCACGCGGCGGGCGGAGGTCTTCACCGTCCAGGATTCCGACGTGCAGTAATAGTCCATCAGGAAGCTCTTGACCGCCGACTCGCTGGCGATCTGGCTCACGCTGCTGCCTCGAGATGCCGTCGGCGAGGACCGCGGCGATGCCCTTCAGGCTGAGCAGCGGCTCCTCCGGAATCAGCACGCCGTGGAAATCCTGGTTGACGGGCTTGCGGCCCTTGTCGGAATGCTGGCCGACCGAAATCAGGAGTCCGCGGGTCATCGTCATCACCGGGAGAGGGGAGCCTCACCCTGCTCGGGCAAGGCTCCCCTGTCGAGACGGATTCGATCAGGCCGCGACGCGGGGCTTGGCCGCCCTGTCGACTTGGCGCTTCGGCAGGGTCATCACGTGCGTGGCATAGAGCGTCATGCCGGTGAAGGCGAGGCCGCCGACGAGGTTGCCGAGCACGGTCGGGATCTCGTTCCAGATCAGATAATCCATGATCGAGAACTTGGCGCCGAGCAGCAGGCCCGACGGGAACAGGAACATGTTCACGACGGAATGCTCGAACACCATGTAGAAGAACACCAGGATCGGCATCCACATCGCAATGACCTTGCCGGGCACCGAGGTCGAGATCATGGCGCCGACGACGCCGGTCGAGACCATCCAGTTGCAGAGCATGCCGCGCAGGAACAGCGTCGCCATGCCCGCCGCGCCGTGCGCCGCGTAGCCGAGCGTCCGGCCCTCGCCGATGTTGCCGATCGCCGCGCCGACCTTGTCGGGCGCCTGGGTGAACCCGAACGTCGTGACGAAGGCCATCATGAAGGCCACCGTGAAGGCGCCGGCGAAGTTGCCGACGAAGACCAGCCCCCAATTGCGCAGCACGCCATTGAGCGTGACACCGGGGCGCTTGTCGATCAGAGCGAGGGGCGAGAGCACGAACACGCCGGTCAGGAGGTCGAAGCCCAGCAGGTAGAGCATGACGAAGCCGACCGGAAACAGCAGCGCGCCGACCAGCGGCTGGCCGGTGTTGACGGTGATCGTGACGGCGAACCATGCCGCCAATGCCAGGATGGCGCCGGCCATATAGGCGCGGATGATGGTATCCCGGGTGGACATGAAGATCTTGGACTCGCCGGCATCCACCATCTTGGTGACGAATTCCGAAGGCGCGAGATACGACATTCAATGGTTCCTTTGCTTCGTAAGTGAGATCGACGCGCCCTCCTCGAGAGCGCGGCTGAACGTCCTGGGTCGTGCGGGCGGCCGGCCGCGCACGGGGCTATGGAAAGTTTGGAAGCCGTGGGAATCGCGTCACGAGGATTGAGCCGGCGAGGGCCGCGAAGCAGGTGAGCTTCCGGATGCAGCCGCCAGAGGCTGCAACAATGCGGCAAGCCGCAGTCTTCGTTGACGCCAATGGAAATGCAAGTTGTGTGCCGCATGGTGGTGCTTGAAAGATGTAGCAAAATCAATGAGATGTCGTTTTGCGCAGGTGTCCCTCCACGCTGTCCTTGGCCTCTTGCGTGAGCTTCTGCACAAGGTTTGTGCGCCGCACAAGAATCGAGCAGTCCGCAAATTTCACAAGCGGAACCGGCCTGCGGCAGGCTGGCGCAGTGTTATTAACCTCCTGATTTTCCGATATTTTCCGTTATGCCGGCCTTGGCACGAAGCTTGAATGGTTCCGGCCGACGCCATTGAAGCCGTCCCGCGAGACTTCTCATCCGATTTGCCGACGCCACCAAGGCGGGGGTCTCCCCCGTCGCGCGTTCGCATGCGCCAAAGATGGCGCCGCCGGACGGACGGGCTGCTCGTGTGCACAGACGCCACTCAATTCTGCAACGACGCAAAGGACGACACTGCCTATGACCAAGCGCACCCGCCGGCCCGCGGAGACGGGCCTCAGCCGCCGTCAATTGTTGAAAGCCACCGGCTCCACCGCCGCACTTCTCGCCGCAGCAAAGCTGAACTTCCCCGCCGGCGCCTTCGCGCAGGACGCAGGCCCCGAGGTCAAGGGCGCCAAGCTCGGCTTCATCGCGCTCTCCGATGCCGGACCGCTCTTCGTCGCCAAGGACAAGGGCCTGTTCGCCAAATACGGCATGCCCGACACCGACGTGCAGAAGCAGGCCTCATGGGGCACCACGCGCGACAACCTCGTGCTCGGCTCCGAAGGCAACGGCATCGACGGCGCGCATATCCTCACCCCGATGCCGTATCTGATCTCGGCCGGCAAGGTGACGCAGAACAACCAGCCGACGCCGATGTACATCCTGGCGCGGCTCAATCTCGACAGCCAGTGCATCTCGGTCGCCAATGAATATGCCGACCTCAAGCTCGGCGTCGATGCATCGCCCTTCAAGGCGGCGCTGGAGAAGAAGAAGGCCTCCGGCAAGGCGGTGAAAGCCGCGATGACTTTCCCCGGCGGCACGCACGATCTCTGGATCCGCTACTGGCTCGCCGCCGGCGGGATCGACCCCGACAAGGACATCGAGACCATCGTGGTGCCGCCGCCGCAAATGGTGGCCAACATGAAGGTCGGCACCATGGATTGCTTCTGCGTCGGCGAGCCCTGGAACCTGCAGCTGATCCATCAGAAGATCGGCTACACCGCGGTCAACACGGGCGAACTCTGGAACAAGCATCCGGAAAAATCCTTCGGCATGCGCGCCGCCTTCGTCGACAAGTACCCCAAGGCCGCCAAGGCGCTGCTGATGGCGGTGATGGAAGCCCAGCAATGGGCCGACAAGGCCGAGAACAAGGCTGAGCTTGCCGCCATCATGGGCAAGCGGCAGTGGATGAACTGCCCGGTCGAGGACGTGCTCGACCGCAGTGCGGGCAAGTTCGACTACGGCATCCCCGGCAAGGTGGTCGAGAACTCGCCGCATATCATGAAGTACTGGCGCGACCATGCCTCCTATCCCTTCCAGAGCCACGATCTCTGGTTCCTCACCGAGGACATCCGCTGGGGCAAGTACGAGGCTGGCTTCGACACCAAGGCGCTGATCGCCAAGGTCAATCGCGAGGACATGTGGCGCGACGCGGCCAAGACCCTCGGCGTCGCGGCTGCCGACATTCCGGCTTCGACCTCGCGCGGCAAGGAGACTTTCTTCGACGGCAAGGTGTTCGATCCGGAAAATCCGGCTGCCTATCTGAAGTCGCTCGCGATCAAGCGCGTCGAAGTCTGATGGAGCCCTGCGGCCGCCCGCGGGGCGGCCGCATCGTCCCCGCCAAAGCCGGAGAGAGATAGCGATGAACATGCCTGCCACGAAGATCGAGCTTGAGACCGCGACGCCTGCCGCAGCCGCTGCACCGGTCGTCGCGATGACGCCGAAGCGGCCGCCGCGCGCCGAGACCTACGCGCGCATGGCCCGGGAGACCGCAGTGCGCGTGATCCCGCCGCTGGTCGTGATTGCGCTGCTGACGCTGGTCTGGGAGCTGATCTGCCGACGCGCCGGCTCGGCGCTGCCGCCGCCGTCGAGAGTGTTCAAGGACACCAAGGAGCTGATCCTCGATCCGTTCTTCGATCATGGCGGCATCGACAAGGGCCTGTTCTGGCATTTGTCCGCCAGCCTGCAGCGCGTCGCCTTCGGCTATTCGCTCTCGGCCATCGCCGGCATCGCGCTCGGCGTGCTGGTCGGCCAGTCGGTCTGGGCGATGCGCGGGCTGGATCCGCTGTTTCAGGTGCTGCGCACGATTCCGCCGCTGGCCTGGCTGCCGCTGTCGCTCGCCGCGTTCCGCGACGGTCAGCCCTCGGCGATCTTCGTCATCTTCATCACCTCGATCTGGCCGATTATCATCAACACGGCGGTCGGCATCCGCAACATCCCGCAGGACTATCGCAACGTCGCGGCGGTGGTGCAGCTCAATCCGCTCGAATTCTTCTCCAAGATCATGATCCCGGCGGCGGCGCCCTACATCTTCACGGGCCTGCGCATCGGCATCGGCCTGTCGTGGCTTGCGATCGTCGCGGCAGAAATGCTGATCGGCGGCGTCGGCATCGGCTTCTTCATCTGGGACGCCTGGAACTCCTCGCACATCAGCGAGATCATCCTGGCACTGTTCTATGTCGGCATCATCGGCTTCGTGCTGGATCGCCTGATCGCGGGTCTCGGCAAAATCGTCACCCGCGGCACCGCGCAGAGCTGAGAGGAGAGGGCACATGACCGCCTATCTGAAACTCGACCACATCGACAAGGTCTTTACCCGCGGTGCCGCCACCACGGAGGTCTTGAAGGACATCAACCTCACGATCGAGAAGGGCGAATACGTCTCGATCATCGGCCATTCCGGCTGCGGCAAGTCGACCCTGCTCAACATCATCGCAGGGCTGACCGGCGCCACCACGGGTGGCGTGCTGCTGGAGAATCGCGAGGTAAACTCGCCGGGGCCCGATCGCGCCGTGGTGTTCCAGAACCACAGCCTGCTGCCGTGGCTGACCGTCTACGAGAACGTCAGGCTCGGGGTCGACAAGGTCTTCGCCAAGACTAAGTCCCGCGCCGAGCGCGACGCCTGGGTGATGCACAATCTCAACCTGGTGCAGATGGCCCACGCCCGCGACAAGCGCCCGTCCGAGATCTCCGGCGGCATGAAGCAGCGCGTCGGCATCGCCCGGGCGCTGGCGATGGAGCCCAAGGTGCTGCTGCTGGATGAGCCGTTCGGCGCGCTCGATGCGCTGACCCGCGCGCACTTGCAGGACTCGGTGATGGCGCTGCATCAGAAGCTCGGCAACACCATCCTGATGATCACGCACGACGTCGACGAGGCCGTGCTGTTGTCCGACCGCATCGTGATGATGACGAACGGGCCGAGCGCGCGCATCGGCGAGGTGCTGGACGTGCCGCTGGCACGGCCGCGCAAGCGGCCTCGAGCTGGCCACCAATGCGACCTATTTGAAGTGCCGCCAGCGCGTGCTCGAATTCCTCTACGAGCGTCATCGCTTCGTCGAGGCCGCGTAAACCCAGTTAACGCGAGCGGCACGCTCAAATAATCGACACCTCGCTCAATCCTTGTGCGCCGCACAAGGATTGAGCGAATCGCAAATTTACCGTGCGAACAAGCCCTGCGAAAAATTCGGGCAACGCGAATAACGTTCTGAAATCCCTGTCTTTCCCGCGTGCGCGCAACTGGCACGGAAATTGAAATGTATTTGCGCGACGCCAACGACGACGTCCCTCAACATCATCAATCAGCATCGTGAACTCGCCACCGGGGTGAAGCCTGAGCGCGCCTCCGTGGCCGGAGGCTGAGCCTGCAACGACGCAGCGGTGAGCCTGGAAGGGATACTCAATGACGAAGAATCCAACCTGGATTTCGGATTGGCGCCCCGAAGACGAGGCGTTCTGGAATGCGACCGGCAAGACCATCGCGCGACGCAACCTGATCTGGTCGATCGTGGCCGAGCATATCGGCTTCTCGGTCTGGCTGATCTGGAGCATCGTCACCACCAAGCTGCCGCAGGCCGGCTTCCACTACACCACCGACCAGCTGTTCCAGCTCGTCGCGGTGCCGGGCCTGATCGGCGCATTGATGCGCTTTCCCTACACCTTCGCAGTGACGACGTTCGGCGGCCGCAACTGGACCATCTTCAGTGCGGCGATCCTGTTCATTCCGACCTTGTCGCTTGCCTATTTCGTCAGCCAGCCCGACACGCCGTTCTGGCTGATGCTGCTGGTGGCCTCGACCGCGGGTCTGGGCGGCGGCAATTTCGCCTCCAGCATGACCAATATCTCCTTCTTCTTCCCCGACCGGATGAAGGGGTGGGCGCTCGGCCTGAATGCGGCCGGCGGCAATATCGGCGTCTCCAGCGTGCAGCTCCTGACCCCGATCCTGATGACGCTGGCCGTCTTCAACCTGTATCAGGCGACGCCCGTCGACGGCGTCTTCCTCCAGAATGCCGGCCTGATGTGGGTGCTGCCGATCGCCATCGCAGTGCTCGGCGCGGTGTTCTTCATGAACAACCTCACCACCGCGAAATCGTCGGTGAAGAACCAGCTCGCGATCGTCAAGCGCAAGCACACCTGGATCATGGCGTACCTCTATATCGGCACGTTCGGCTCCTTCATCGGCTATTCCGCGGCATTTCCGCTGTTGATCAAGACGCAATTCCCGGCGATCTCGATCTCGATCGCGTTCCTGGGGCCGCTGGTCGGCTCGCTGTCGCGTCCCTTCGGCGGCTGGCTCGCCGACAAGGTCGGCGGCTCCATCATCACCTTCTGGAACTTCATCCTGATGGCGGCGGCCACCGTCGGCGTGCTCTACTTCGTCGGACAGAAGGATTTCATCGGCTTCCTGTCGATGTTCCTGATCCTGTTCGTGACGACGGGCATCGGCAACGGCTCGACCTACCGCATGATCCCTTCGATCTTCCGCGAGCAGAACCTGTTCAAGGTGCGCGGCAAGGGCGATGCGGAGCGCGCGGCCGCCATGAAGACGGCGAGCATCGAAAGCGGCGCGGCGGTCGGCTTCATCGGCGCGGTCGGTGCGGTCGGCGGCTACCTGATCCCCAGCGGCTTCGGCAAGTCGATCGCCTTGACCGGCGGCCCGCAGCTCGCGCTTGCGATCTATCTAGGCTTCTACGCCTCCTGCCTCGCTCTGACCTGGTGGTTCTACCTGCGTCGCAGCCCGCAAAGCGAAGGCGTGCCAAGCCTCGCCGAGGCTCGCGTGTAGCACTTGGTACAAATCTCGCTTCTCCCCGTACGCGGGGAGAAGTCCCTCTGATGACGTTTGATCCATGAACTTTTTCCGCAACGGCGCGGACGAAGGCAGACCGAAACAGACAGGAGAACATCATGACGCCAGAACAGATCGCCCTCATCCAGCAGAGCTTTTCCAAGGTCGCGCCGATATCGGAACAGGCCTCGGTGCTGTTCTACGATCGTCTGTTCGAGGTGGCGCCGTCCGTGCGCGCGATGTTTCCCGAGGACATGACCGAGCAGCGCAAGAAGCTGATGGGCATGCTCGCCGCCGTCGTCGGCGGCCTGTCCAATCTGGACTCGATTCTTCCCGCGGCCTCCGCGCTCGCCAAGCGCCACGTCGCCTACGGCGCGGCGCCCGAGCACTATCCCGTAGTCGGCGCGACGCTGCTGTGGACCCTGGAGAAGGGCCTTGGCGAAGCCTGGACGCCCGAGCTGGCAAAGGCCTGGACCGACGCCTACGGCGTGCTGTCCGGCTACATGATGTCCGAGGCCTACGGCGCACAGCCGCAGGCCGCTGAATAGGAGATGTCTCGTGAGTGAACCGCTGGTCATCGTCGGTAACGGTATGGCGGCCGCGCGTCTGGTCGACGAGCTCGCCAAGTCCGCGCTCGGTCGCTACGCGGTCGCCGTTATCGGCGAGGAGCCGCGGCTCGCCTACAATCGCGTGCTGCTCTCATCCGTGCTGGCCGGCGAGACCGGCTCGCACGAGATCGAGCTCCGGCCGGCGGACTGGTGGCGCCATCGCGGCGTCACCGTGCGCTACGGCTATCGCGTCACCGAAATCGATGTCGGTCGCCGCGAGCTCAAGATCGAGGGCGAGGAGAGCATGGAATATTCCAAGCTCGTGCTCGCCACCGGCTCGACGCCGCTGCGCCTCAATTTGCCGGGCGCCGACCTCGCCGGCGTGCACACCTTTCGCGATACGCGCGACGTCGACCTCTTGCTGACGCTGGCCGCGGCCAGAAAGCGCGTCGTTGTCGTCGGCGGCGGCCTGCTCGGACTTGAAGCTGCCTACGGCCTCGCCAAGGCGGGGGCGCCGGTGACGCTGCTGCATCTGATGGACCGGCTGATGGAGCGCCAGCTCGACGGGCCGGCGGCAGATCTGCTCAAGACGCTGGTCGAGCGCAAGGGCATCCGCATCCTGCTCAACGCCTCGACCGCCCGCATCCATGGCGATGGACATGTCGAGGCCGTCGAGCTTGCCGATGGTAGCCGTATCGAGGCCGACGCTGTGATCTTCGCTGCCGGCATCAGGCCGAACGTCGCGCTGGCGAAAGAGGCGGGGATCGCTGTCAATCGCGGCGTCGTCGTCAACGACGTGATGCAGACGTCCTCGTCCGACATTTTCGCGCTCGGCGAGTGTGCCGAGCATCGCGGCACCTGCTATGGCCTGGTCGAGCCCGCCTATGAGCAGGCGCGGGTGCTGGCGCGGCACCTGGCCGGCCGGCCCGCCGCCTATCAGGGCAGCGTCGTCTCGACCAATCTGAAGGTGTCCGGCGTCAGCGTGTTCTCCGCCGGCGATTTCATGGGCGGGGAGGGCAGCGAGAGCCTGGTGCTGACCGACCGCAGACGCGGCACCTACAAGAAGCTCGTGATCGCAGACGGCCGGCTCACCGGTGCGGTGCTGATCGGCGATAACGCCGATGCGCTCTGGTATCTCGAGTTGATCCGCAATGGCGACAAGGTGACGGCGATCCGCACCGACATGATGTTCGGCCGCGCGCTCGCGCGTCCTCCCAGGGCGGCGTGACCGGCAAGCTTGACAAGGCAGTTCGACATGACGGCAATCGATCCCTCGCTCCGCGCCACCAAGACGACTTGTCCCTATTGCGGCGTCGGTTGCGGCGTGCTGGCGACGCCCGACGGCAAGGGTGGCGCGGCGATCGCGGGTGATCCTGATCATCCCGCCAATTTCGGCCGGCTCTGCTCCAAGGGCTCGGCGCTCGGCGAGACCGTCGGACTGGAAAACCGGCTGCTCTATCCGATGATCCGCTGCAAGGGCGTGCTGGAACGCGTCGCCTGGAGCGATGCGCTCGATCACGTCGCCCATCGCATGCAGCACATCGTGGCCCGCGACGGCGCCGACGCGGTCGCGTTCTATCTCTCCGGCCAGCTCCTCACCGAGGACTATTACGTCGCCAACAAGCTGATGAAGGGTTTTGTCGGCACGGCCAACGTCGACACCAATTCGCGACTCTGCATGTCGTCCTCCGTCGCCGGTCATCGCCGCGCCTTCGGCGCCGACACCGTGCCCGGCTGCTACGAGGATCTCGACCAGGCCGATCTGCTCGTCTTCGTCGGCTCGAATGCGGCCTGGTGCCATCCGGTGCTGTTCCAGCGCATGCTGAAGAACCGGCAGGAGCGCGGCGCACGGATGATCGTGATCGATCCGCGCCGTACCGACACCGCCGAGGACGTCGACCTGTTTCTCGGCCTCAAGCCGGGCACCGATACCGCGCTCTTCTCCGGGCTGTTCGTCGATCTCGTCGACAACGGCGCGTTGGACACGGATTACGTCGCGAACCACACATCGGGCTTCGAGGACGCGCTGGCGCGCGCGCGGAGCATCGCCGGCAGCGTCCGCGCGACGGCGCTTGCCACGGGCCTGTCCGAGCAGGACGTCGCCACCTTCTTCAGGATGTTTCGCGAGACCCCGCGCGTGGTCACGCTCTATTCGCAAGGAGTCAACCAGTCGGCGCAGGGCACCGATAAGGTCAACGCGATCCTGAACTGCCATCTGGCGACGGGGCGGATCGGCAAGCCGGGCGCCTCGCCGTTCTCGCTCACCGGCCAGCCCAATGCGATGGGCGGCCGCGAGGTCGGCGGCCTCGCCAATATGCTGGCCGCTCATATGGGTTTCACGCCGCCGGACATCGATCGTGTCAGGCGGTTCTGGAAGGCGCCGCGCATCGCCACCCATGAGGGCCTGAAGGCGGTGCAATTGTTCGAGGCCATCAACCGCGGTGAGGTCAAGGCGCTCTGGGTGATGGGCACCAATCCCGCGGTGTCGCTGCCGGATGCGGACTTCGTGCGCGAGGCGTTGAAGAAGCTCGAGTTGTTCGTGGTCTCCGAGAACGTGCTGTCCAACGACACCGTCGAGGCGGGTCCGCATGTGCTGCTGCCGGCGCTGGCCTGGGGCGAGAAGTCGGGCACTGTGACCAATTCCGAACGCCGCATCTCGCGCCAGCGCTCGTTCCTGCCGGCGCCGGGCGAGGCGCGCCCCGATTGGTGGATCCTGAGCGAGACCGCAAAGCGTCTCGGCTTCGGCGACAGTTTCAACTACAAATCCGCCGCCGAGATTTTCCGCGAGCACGCCGCGCTCTCGGCATTCGAGAATGATGGCAGCCGCGATTTCGACATCGGCGCGCTGACCTCGCTGTCCGACGAGGGCTTCGACGCCCTGAAGCCGGTGCAATGGCCCGTGCGCGACGGTGGCGCGCCCGGCGAGCGTTTCTTCGCGAGCGGCGGCTTCTTCACCAATGACGGCAGAGGCCGCTTCGTCGCGCCGGAGGTGCCGTTACTGCGCAGCGAGACCGGTCCCTCGCGCCCCCTCAGGCTCAACACCGGACGCATCCGCGATCAGTGGCACACCATGACGCGCACCGGCCTCAGTCAGCGGCTCGGCGCGCATCTGCCCGAGCCGTTCGTCGAGATCCACCCCGATGACGCCAGCAAATATGGCATCGTCCATGACGGCTATGCCCGCCTCACCACCGACTACGGACAATGCATCCTGAAAGCTGTTGTGAGCGATCGCCAGCAGCGCGGCGCGCTGTTCGTGCCGATCCACTGGAGCGCGATGAATGCCTCGCACGGCCGCGTCGGGGCGCTGGTGCAGTCGTTCACCGATCCGTTCTCCGGACAGCCGGAATCGAAGGCGACGCCGGCCGCGATCGCGCCGTATGAATTCGTCTTCCGCGGCTTTGCGCTGTCGCGGCAGCAGCTCGACCTTCCATCAAACGTGTTGTGGACCCGCGTCACGGTCGCCGGCGGCTTCGGCTATCTGTTCGCCGACAACGCGGATCTGTCGCGCTGGCCGGCTTGGCTCGACGGCATCGCCGGCGAGGACGTCGCCGAATATCGCGATTTTGGCGGCGGTATCTATCGCGCCGCCTCCTTCGCCGGTGATCGCATCGAGGCCTGCCTGTTCGTCGGCCCCGGGCATGACGCCGGCGATTGGGAGGTGGTCAAGACTGCCTTTGCGGCCGATCACGTCAGCGACGAGCAGCGCCGTATGCTGCTCTCGGGCAAGTCGACCGAGGGGGCGGCCTCGACCGGGCCGATCGTCTGCGCCTGCTTCGGCGTCGGTCGCGGCACCATCTGCGACACCATCGCCGCCGGCGCGCGCACGGCGGCCGAGATCGGTGCCGAGCTCAAGGCCGGCACCAATTGCGGCTCCTGCATCCCCGAGCTGAAGCGGCTGATTGCGGCGACGGATGTGCCGGTGAAAGAAGCCAAGCTCGCCGGCGCGGCGGGGTAGGCCTCGCAGGGTGGGTTAGCGCAGCGTAACCCACCCCTTCTGCTGCCGCGGAGGTGAAAGAGGTGGGTTACGCCTTCGGCCAACCCACCCTACGCAGCGCTCGCGCCGCTGCCATGTCTCCACCCAATCGACGCGCCCTCGATAGTGCCCTATGCTGCCGCGCGCTCTCCCTCAACAATCACAACAACAAATGATGTACCTGGAAACGCCGCCGCGGCCGATCGAAACCACGCTGTTCTCCGCCATGCCTGACAAGTTCCGCCGCAAGGGGGTGCGGAGCGATTGGGCCGATGCCAACCGGCCACATGTGCCGACCGACAGTTTCATCGAAGGGCCATCCTTCGACGCGGACGGCAACCTCTACATCGTCGACATTCCCTTCGGCCGAATCTTTCGCATCGCGCCCGATGGGGAATGGTCGCTGGTGATCGAGTACGAGGGATGGCCGAACGGGCTGAAGATCGCCGCCGACGGCCGCATTCTGGTTGCCGATTACATGCACGGCATCATGGAGCTCGATGCCAGAGCAGGCCGCATCAAGCCGGTCGTGACCGCGCGCAATTCGGAATCGTTTCGCGGCTGCAACGATCTGCATCTGGCCTCCAACGGCGATATCTTTTTCACCGATCAGGGCCAGACCGGCCTGCATGACCCGAGCGGCCGGGTCTATCGGCTGGCATCGAACGGCCGGCTCGATTGCCTGATCGACACCGGCATCAGTCCCAACGGCCTGGTGCTCGACCCGACCGAAACCGTGCTGTTCGTGGCAATGACGCGCGACAACGCAGTGTGGCGGCTGCCGTTCATGAAGGACGGCAGCGTGTCCAAGGTCGGCCGCTTCTGCTCGCTGTTCGGCACCAGCGGTCCCGACGGCATGACGATGGATGCGAAGGGCCGCTTGTTCGTCGGCCACGCCTCGCTCGGCCACGTTTTCGTGTTCGCCCCCAACGGCGAACTGATCGCGCGGATCAAGTCGTGCGCGGGGCCGAACTGCACCAACGTCGCGATCGGCGGCGTCAGGAAAGACAGGCTCTATATCACGGAATCGTCGACCGGCAGCATTCTGGTCGCCGACATCAGCGGATTGAACCCCTGAGCTCGTTAGCGGTTGGCTGAGCTGAAGAACGACAGCGGAGCGAACATGAACGCAAAACCCTTCGGCCGAACCGGCGCCGATGTTTCCGTCATCGGGCAGGGCACCTGGTATCTCGACCACGGCGACCGCGAGCGCGCGGTCGCCGCGCTTCAGCGCGGGCTCGATCTCGGCATGACGCATATCGACACCGCCGAGATGTACGGCGATGCGGAGCTCGTCATTGCCGATGCCATCGCGGGACGTCGCGACGAGGTGTTCCTGGTCTCCAAGGTGCTGCCGATCAACGCCTCGCGCCGGGGAACCATCACTGCCTGCGAGCGCTCGCTGAAGCGGCTCAAGACCGATCGCCTCGACTGCTACCTCCTGCATTGGCGCGGTTCCTATCCGCTGCAGGATACCGTGGCCGCGTTCGAGGAGCTGGTGCAGGCAGGCAAGATCAAGTCCTGGGGCGTCTCCAATTTCGACGCCGACGATCTCGACGAGATTCTCGAAGTCTCCGGGAAGGGCCGGATCGCCTGCAATCAGGTGCTCTACCATCTGAAGGAACGCGCGATCGAGCATGCGGTGATCCCCTGGTGCGAGACGCATGGCGTCGCGGTGGTCGCCTATTCCCCCTTCGGCCACGATGATTTCCCGGATGCGCGCAGCAAGGGCGGCGCCGTGCTGGCGCGCATCGCAGAGGCGCGTCGCGCGACGCCGCGTCAGGTCGCGCTGAGCTTCCTGACCCGTGCGACTACGGTGTTCGCGATTCCGAAGGCGTCATCGGCGGAACATGCCGGCGAGAATGCGGCGGCCGGCGACCTCGTGCTGACGAAGGACGAGATTGCAGAGCTCGATGCGGCGTTTCCGCGCGGGCCGAAGCCGCGCAGCCTGCCCATGCTGTAGTGCACAAACGCCCATTCTTAACGGAGGATTGACGCGCGCGTCGGCCCTTGCATATCGGCATCCTGTTTTCGGAAGTTGTGAACGCGGCGCATTTGGCGTTTTTTACAACCGTTCCTCGATCCGCATTTGCCCGGGTTCCTGCCGTGACACCGCCGCCCGCCGCAGCCGCAAGGCTCGACACTATTCCCATGCCCGTGCCGGAGAAGAAGCAGAAGGCCCGCCGCGCGCCTGCGCGCGTCGATCATCCCTTCAAGGGCATCGCGCTGGTGTTGCTCTCCACGATCTTCCTGGGCTGTTCCGACGTCACCGCGAAATATCTGTCGACCAGCCTGCCCTCGATCGAGATCACCTGGATCCGCTTCGTCACGTTCGCGCTGCTATTCACGCCGGTGATGCTGCCGGGCTCGCCGCTCCACGCCATGCGCACCGAGCGGCTCGGCCTGCAGCTGATGCGCGGCGCCGCACTGCTCGGCTCCTCGCTGTTCTTCATTACCGGTCTTGCATTTCTGCCCATCGCCGAAGCCTCCGCCACCGGCTTCGTCTCGCCGCTGTTCGTCACCGCGCTGTCGATCATTTTCCTCAGCGAGAAGGTCGGCATGCGCCGCTGGATCGCGACCGCGATCGGTCTGACGGGCGTCTTGATCATCCTGCGGCCGGGCACCAGCGCGTTTCATGCCGCCGCGTTCTTCCCGATCATCTCGGCATTCTGCTGGGCCGCCGCGCTGATCCTGACACGGATGATGAGCGGTCGCGAAGCGGTGCTCACCACCATGGCTTATTCTGCGCTGACCGGCGTTGCGATCCTCAGCGTCATGGTGCCCTTCGTCTGGGTCACGCCGAGCTGGACTGCAATCGGCCTCGGCATTGTGATCGGCGTTGCTTCGACCGTCGGCCAGTGGATCATCGTGCTGGCCTATCGCTACGGTGATGCCTCGGTGCTGGCGCCGTTCTCCTACACGCAGCTGCTCTGGGTCAGCATTTTGGGCTTCTTCATTTTCGGCGAGGTCCCTGACGTCTGGACCGTGGTCGGCGCCGCCTTCATCGTCGCCAGCGGCCTCTACATCGCCCATCGCGAGCGCGTCCGGCGGGCCCAGCTGCTGGTCTTGGAGGAGCGTTCCCCGAACCCCTGACGCAAGTTCGCGCGTCCCGCTTCGTGCTATCAATGGCGCCAACGAAAAGGGGAGGAGCCGGATGCGCGCGGCGATTTTCAGGAACGGTGAGATTGTCGTCGGGGAGATGGCCGAGCCCAGGCCCGGCGCCGGCCAGGTGCTGGTCAAGACGCTCGCCTGCGGCATCTGCGGCTCCGACCTGCACGCGCGCCAGCACGCCCATCGCCTGGCGGAGATGGCGCAAAAGACCGGCCGTAAGCCGATGGACCTCTCCCGCGACGTCGTGTTCGGCCACGAGTTCTGCTGTGAGATCGTCGACTACGGAGCCGGCACCGCGCGCAAGCTGAAGCCGGGCACGCGCGTCTGCTCGCTGCCGGCGCTGGTGACGCCTGGGGGGATCGAGGGCATCGGCTATTCCAACGACAATATCGGCGGCTACGCCGAGGCGATGTTGCTCAGCGAAGCGCTGCTGCTCGAAGTGCCCAATGGTCTGGCGCCGGAACATGCCGCGCTGACCGAGCCGCTTGCCGTCGGCGTCCACGCCGTGGCGAAAGCCAATATCCGTGGCGGCGAGGTGCCGCTGGTGATCGGCTGCGGCCCGGTCGGGCTTGCGGTGATCGCCGCGCTGAAGCTGAGGGGACTGCACCCCATCGTCGCCGCCGATTATTCGCCGGCGCGGCGTGCGCTCGCAGCCAGGCTCGGCGCCGATGTCGTCGTCGATCCCAGGGCGTCGCAGCCCTATGCGACCTGGGCCGAGCACGCGCAAATGTCCGACGCGGAGAAGGCGGCACGGCCGCCGTTCCAGGCGATGCTGCCGGCGCTGAAGCCCGCGATCATCTTCGAATGTGTCGGCGTGCCCGGCCTGCTGCAGCAGGTGTTCGAGGGCGCGCCGCGCGATGGCAGGATCGTCGTGGTCGGCGTCTGCATGGAGAGCGACAGAAACGAGCCGATGCTCGGCATCATGAAGGAGCTGAACGTCCAATACGTGCTCGGCTACACGCCGGAGGAGTTCGCCGCGTCACTGCGCCTGATCGCCGAAGGGCAGGTGGACGCCGCCGCCATGGTGACGGCCGAGGTCGGCCTCGATGGCGTCGCAAAGGCGTTCGCCGACCTCGCCAATCCCGAAGCGCACACCAAGATCATCGTGCAGCCATGGCGGTAGCAACTTGGCAGGGTGTTGTAGGGTGGGTTAGCCCCGCGACTGCGCGAAGCGCAGTTCGCACGCGTAACCCACCACTTCTCTTGCGGCGGAGGTAGAAGAGGTAGGTTACGCCGAGCAAATGCGCTGCGCGCATCAGCTCGTCTAACCCACCCTACGAGATCTCGCTCAGTATTTCGCGGGCACGTACATCTCCGGCGGGACCGGCCCTCGCTGATAATCGGGGTTGCGCACGCGCGGCGGCAGCGTCACCGGAGCCCGCACCACCTCCTGGTACGGGATCTGAGTCAATAAATGTGCGATGCAGTTGAGCCGGGCGCGCTTCTTGTCCACGGCATCGACGATCCACCACGGGCTGTCCGGCAGATGCGTATGCTCCAGCATCGTCTCCTTGGCCTTGGTGTACGCCTCCCAGCGACTGCGAGATTCGACGTCCATCGGGCTCAGCTTCCACTGCTTCAAGGGATCCTTGATGCGCATGGTGAAGCGGAACTGCTGCTCGTCGTCGGTGATCGAGAACCAGTACTTGACCAGGATGATGCCGGAGCGGATCAGCATGCGCTCGAACTCCGGCACTGTCTTGAAGAACTCCTGATATTCGTCCTCCGAGCAGAAGCCCATCACGCGTTCGACGCCGGCGCGGTTGTACCAGCTACGATCGAACAGCACGATCTCGCCGCCGGCTGGCAGGTGCGCGACGTAGCGCTGGAAATACCATTGCGAGCGCTCGCGCTCGTTCGGCGCCGGAAGCGCCGCGACGCGGCAGATGCGGGGATTGAGACGCTGGGTGATGCGCTTGATGACGCCGCCCTTGCCGGCGGCGTCACGGCCCTCGAACAGCACCACGACCTTCTTCTTCTCGCTCTGCACCCAGTCCTGAAGCTTGATCAGCTCGCCCTGGAGGCGGAGCAGCTCCCGGAAATAGAGCCTGCGATCGATCGTCGGACACGGCATGCCCGTCTCGTCCAGAAGCTCGTCGAACCTCGTGTCATCGAGCTCCATCTCCAGCTCTTCGTCGAGATCGTCGGCCATTTCCTGGATGATGCGCTCGCGCTTGGAGGTCTGGGATTTGCGGTCGGATGCGGTCATGGGTCCCTCTCTCGGCTCGGATACCAGCCACAACGACCATCGGCGGCGTTTGTTGCGACCATGTGACAACGTGCAGCCCCGCTGACGCAGCTCACACCGGCAGCGCGATCGAATACTTCACCTGGCTCAGCGCAAAGCTCGATCTCGATCGAGGCGATGCCGTCGAGACGGGTCAGCTTGGTCTTCAGGAACGTCTCGTAGGAGGCGAGGTCGGCGGCGACGACGCGCAGGAGATAATCGCGATTGCCGGTCATCAGATAGCATTCCAGCACCTCGTCCCATTTCGAGATCGCGCGGGCGAAGCGGTTGAGGTCCTCCTCCTTCTGCCGCGCCAGCTTGATCGAGATGAAGACGCTGACATGCAGGCCGAGCGCCTTCTGGTCCACGGTCGCGACATAGCGCGAAATGACGCCGCGCTCCTCCAGCAGCTTGACCCGGCGATGGCAGGGCGAGACCGACAGGCCGACCTTGTCGGCGAGCTCCTGCATGGTCATGCGGCTGTCGGCCTGCAGCAGGGCGAGAATCTTGCGGTCGATGGTGTCGAGGTCTGGCATTGGGATGAAACCTGCATTTCTGGCGACATTGTGGGAAACTATCCCAATTTATTCAGATGTACCGCAAGAAATTGAGATATTTGGCGACCCCCGCAGGGGTATGATCGGCGGATCAGATTCCGGAGCATCGCCATGCCCGTCGATTCCGCCCGTCTGGACACATTGACCGCCCTCAGCCGCAAGGCGCTGTGGTTGTCGTCCTGGACCATCCACCATGCCAACCACATCCGCGCCAATGCGGATGGACTCAAGGTCGGCGGCCACCAGGCTTCATCGGCCTCGCTCGCGACCATCATGTCGGCACTGTACTTCCACGTGCTGCGCCCGGAGGATCGCGTCGCGGTGAAGCCGCATGCGAGCCCGGTGTTCCACGCCATCCAGTACCTGTTCGGCCGGCAGAGCCGCGACAAGCTCGAGAACTTTCGCGGCTTCAAGGGCGCGCAGTCCTATCCGTCGCGTACCAAGGACGTCGACGACGTCGACTTCTCGACCGGCTCGGTCGGCCTCGGCGTCGCCCAGACGCTGTTCTCTTCGCTGGTGCAGGACTACGTCAAGGCGCACGGCTGGATGAAGGACCGCCGCGAGGGGCGCATGATTGCCCTGGTCGGCGATGCCGAGATGGACGAGGGCAACATCTTCGAGGCGCTGGCGGAGGGCTGGAAGCACGGCCTGCGCAACACCTGGTGGGTGGTCGACTATAACAGGCAGTCGCTCGATGCCGTCGTGCGCGAGGGTCTGTGGGAGAAGTTCGAGACCATGTTCCGCAATTTCGGCTGGGACGTGGTGATCGTGAAATACGGCCGCCTGATGCGCGAGGCCTTCGCCGAGCCCGGTGGCGAGGCCTTGAAGCGCTGGATCGACAATTGCCCGAACGCGCTCTATGCGGCGTTGTGCTTCCAGGGCGGCGCGGCCTTCCGCAAGCACCTGCATGACGAGATCGGCGACCAGGGCCCGATCACGAAGCTGATCGACAAGCGGAGCGACGACGAGATCTTGGCACTGATGTCGAATCTCGGCGGCCACGACATGGCGAGCATGCTCGAGGCATTCGACTCCATCGATCACGATCGCCCGGTCTGCTTCATCGCCTACACGATCAAGGGCGTCGGCCTGCCGTTCCAGGGCCACAAGGACAACCACGCCGGCCTGATGACTGTTACGCAGATGGAGAAATATCGCGACAGCCAGAACATCCGGCCCGGGCACGAATGGGACAAGTACGAGGGCCTGTCGCAATCCGCCGCCGAGCTCGACGCATTCCTCGCACGCGTGCCGTTCAACCAGGACGGCCGCCGCCTCAGCGCACCTGTGATCGAGGTGCCCGCCCAGCTCGCGTTCAAGCCGTCGCCGCAGATGTCGACGCAGCAGGGCTTTGGCCTCGTGCTCAACGAGATCGCGCGCAGCGACAGCGAGCTGGCGAGGCGCATCGTCACGACCTCGCCCGACGTCACCGTCTCGACCAATCTCGGCCCGTGGGTGAACCGCCGCGGCCTGTTCGCGCGCGCCGAGAAGGCGGATTTATTCCGCAGCGAGAAAATACCCTCGACCTACAACTGGGACGCCTCGCCCAAGGGCCAGCATCTGGAGCTTGGCATCGCCGAGATGAACCTGTTCATCATGCTCTCCGCGCTCGGCCTGTCGCACCAGATCAACGGCGAGCGGCTCTTGCCGGTCGGCACGCTCTACGATCCCTTCATCGAGCGCGGCCTCGATGCGCTGAACTATGCCTGCTACCAGGATGCCCGCTTCATGGTGGCGGCGACGCCGTCGGGCATCTCGCTCGCGCCGGAGGGCGGCGCGCACCAGTCGATCGCGACGCCCTTGATCGGCATGGCGCAGGATGGCCTCGCCTCGTTCGAGCCGGCCTTCGTCGACGAGCTCGCCGTGATCATGGGTTGGGGTTTCCAGCACATGCAGCGCGAGCCGGGCGAGGGTGGCTCGGTCTATATGCGCCTCTCGACGCGCAGCATCGAGCAGGCGCAGCGGATCATGACACCGGAGCTGCAGCAGGGCATCACCGACGGCGCGTACTGGTTGCGCAAGCCGGGCCCGAATGCCGAGGTCGTGATCGCCTATACCGGTGCGGTCGCGCCAGAGGCGATCGAGGCAACCGGCTTCATCGGCGAAAGTCGCCGCGATATCGGCCTGCTCGCGATCACCTCGGCCGATCGCCTGCATGCGGGCTGGACCGCCGCACGGAAATTGCGGCGCGATCGCCGCGGCGTGCAGCATCTCAGCCACATCGAGAGATTGCTGGCGCCGCTGCCGCGCGATTGCGGCATCGTGAGCGTGATCGATGGCCACCCTGCCGCGCTCGGCTGGCTCGGCAGCGTCCGCGGCCACCGCGTCGAGGCGCTCGGCGTCGAGCAGTTCGGCCAGACCGGCAGCATTGCGGACCTCTATCGGCACTACGGCATCGACGCCAACGCCATCATCGATGCGGCCGAAAGCCTCACCACCGGCGCACCGGTGCTGCATCGGAAAATGGCGGTGTAGTTGAGGTAACTCAACTGTCATTCCGGGGCGGCTCGGAGAGCCGAACTACGGTGCGCTTGCGCACCTGAGAATCTCGAGATTCCGGGTTCGATGCTTCGCATCGCCCCGGAATGACGGCCGAGAGAACCTTGCCACGTTCCCGCCATCGGCTCATATAACCTCCGTCCGCCGCAACGCTGGCCCGCATATGGCGGGTTCAATTGCCGGCGCTTTCGTGCAAGGATGCCGGCCGAAACGCCCCCACCATGCCCCCAAGAAGAGGTTAACGATGGTCAATCGCATGCAATTCTACATCGACGGCGCCTGGGTCGATCCGGTCGTCAAGAAGTCCACCGCCGTGGTCAATCCCGCCACGGAAGAGGCGATGTACGAGGTTGCGCTGGGCTCCAAGGCCGACGTGGACAAGGCGGTTGCCGCCGCCAAGCGCGCCTTCGCGACCTTCTCCCAGACCAGCCGCGATGAGCGCGTCGCGCTGCTCAGCAAGGTCATCGAGGTCTACAAGGGCCGCCTCAAGGAGATCGGCGCCGCCGTCTCCGACGAGATGGGCGCACCGCTGCCGATGGCGGAAAAGCTCCAGGCCGGTGCCGGCCTTGGCCATCTCATGACCACGCTCGACGTGCTCAAGAACTATCATTTCGAGGAGCCGGTCGGCACCGCCATGGTGCTGCGCGAGCCGATCGGCGTGGTCGGCATGATCACGCCCTGGAACTGGCCGCTCAACCAGATCGCCTGCAAGGTCGCGCCGGCGCTCGCCGCCGGCTGCACCATGATCCTGAAGCCCAGCGAGTTCACGCCGACCTCGGCGCTGATCTTCGCGGAAATCCTTCATGAAGCCGGCGTGCCGAAGGGCGTGTTCAATCTCGTCAACGGCCTCGGTCCCGAGGTCGGTGCCGCCATGAGCGAGCATCCCGACATCGACATGATCTCCTTCACCGGCTCGACCCGCGCCGGCATCGACGTGGCCAAGCGCGCCGCTCCCACCGTGAAGCGCGTCAGCCAGGAGCTCGGCGGCAAGTCGCCGAACGTCATCCTCGAAGGCGCCGACCTCACCAAGGCGGTGACCGGCGGCGTGATGCACATGTTCAACAATTCCGGCCAGTCCTGCAACGCGCCCTCGCGCATGATCGTGCCGCTGTCCAAGATGAAGGAAGTCGCAGCGATTGCGAAGGCGGTCGCCGACAAGACCAAAGCCGGTGATCCCCGCGCCGAAGGCACCACTATCGGACCGGTGGTCAACCGCGGCCAGTGGGACAAGATCCAGGGCTTGATCAAGAAGGGCATCGACGAGGGCGCAACGCTCGTCGCCGGCGGCCCGGGCCTGCCCGAGGGCGTCAACAAGGGCTTCTATGTCCGCCCGACCATCTTCGCGGACGTCACGCCCGACATGACGATCGCGCGCGAAGAGATCTTCGGACCGGTGCTGACCATCATCGGCGCCAAGGACGAAGCCGACGCGGTCAAGATCGCCAACGACACGCCCTATGGCCTCGCCGGCTACGTCTACGGTCCATCGGTCGAGGACGCCAAGCGAGTCGGGCGCCAGATCCGCGCCGGCAACGTCAACCTCCAGGGCGTGCCCAACGACCGCACCGCGCCGTTTGGCGGCTACAAGCAGTCCGGCAACGGCCGCGAGTGGGGCAAGTTCGGCCTCGAGGACTTCCTCGAAGTGAAGGCCGTCGCCGGCTTCAACGCGGCGTAGTTCATACGGCGCTTGCACTACAGGGAATGCCGGCTTCCAGGGAAGCCGGCATTCTTTGCTCGGAGACCGGCCGCTTCCACTGCGACAACAGCCCGTCAAATCAAGAAAAGCAAAGGGACGGAACGTGAGGAAATTGATCATCGCATTCGTTGCGCTGGTGCCGCTCTCAGGCGCTGCGCAGGCCCAGACGGTGAAGGATCTGCTCAACACCCTCCGGACGAAATGGAACGAACCGACCGAGCCGTTCAAGATCATCGACAACGTCTACTATGTCGGCACCAACGGACTCGCGTCCTACCTGATCACATCGCCCCAAGGGCATATTTTGGTCGATACCGTGATGCCGGAATCGACGTCGCAGATCAGGACGAGCATCGAGAAGCTTGGCTTCAAAATCAGCGACATCAAGTATCTCGTCAACACCCACGCCCATATCGACCACACCGGCGGCTTTGCCGAGTTGAAGCAGGCGAGCGGCGCGCAGATGGTCGCGGGCGATGCCGACAAGCCGTTGCTCGAAGGCGGCTACTATCCTGGTGCGCAGGAGGAGAAGGCGCTCGACTTTCCGCCGGTGAAAGTGGACCGAACGGTGCGTGAGGGCGACACCCTTGCGGTCGGCAGCGTTGTGCTGACGGCGCGCGAGACGCCCGGCCATTCGCCGGGCTGCACCAGCTGGGCCTTCTCGGTGAAGGACGGCGATGCAACACGCTCGGTCCTCATCTTCTGCAGCGGCACGGTCGCGCTGAACCGGCTTGTCGGCAACCCGACCTATTCCGGCATCGTTGACGACTATCGCAAGACCTTTGCGCGCGCCAAGGACATGAAGGTCGACATCCTGCTGGCTCCTCATCCCGAGATGTACAAGATGGCTGAGAAGCGCGCCAAGCTCGCCGTCGGCGGGCCCAATCCGTTCGTCGATCCCGGCGAGTTCAAGGTCTATGCGGCGTCGCTGGAGAAGGCCTTCGAGGAGGCGCTCGTCAAGCAGACCGCAGCGGCTCAGGAGAAGAAGGGGTAGGCGTGGTAGGTCGTGGGTGCGCTGTGGAGCCTATCCTCCCACCGCGCCCTGCGTATTCACATACAGCGCATAGATCGACTGGCTCGCGGCCATGAACAGACGGTTGCGCTTGAGTCCGCCGAAGCAGACGTTGGCGCAGCGCTCGGGCAGCGCGATGCGGCCGATCATGACGCCGTCGGGCGCGAACACCACGACGCCGTCGAGCTCGGGATCGCCCATGCCCCAGCCGCACCAGAGATTGCCGTCGATGTCGCAGCGCATGCCGTCGGGCGTGCCGGGACCGGCATCGATGTGGACGCGCTTATTCGAGATCGTGGTGCCGTCGGCCGAAACGTCATAGGCGAGGATTTTCCGGTTTGGCACGCCGCGCGATTCCACCACGTAGAGGATTGTCTCGTCCGGCGAGAAGCACAGTCCGTTCGGCCCGAGCACGCCTTCGGCGACGACGGTTGCCTTGCCGGTCGCCGGATCGAGCCGATAGACGTTCGGCTCGATCTCGGGCTCGGCCTTGTAACCCTCGTAATTGCCGAGCAGGCCGAAGGTCGGATCGGTGAACCAGATCGAGCCGTCCGATTTGACGACGACATCGTTCGGCGAGTTCAGCCGCTTGCCGTTGAATTGATCCATCAGCACCGTGATGCTGCCGTCATATTCGGTGCGGGTCACGCGGCGCCCGCCATGCTCGCAGGTGACGAGCCGGCCCTGGCGATCGCGCGTGTTGCCGTTGGCGAAATTGGAGGGTTTGCGGAACACGCTGACGGCGCCGGTCTCCTCCTCCCATCTGATGATGCGCTGGTTCGGGATGTCGCTGCAGAGGAGATAGCGCCCGTCGCCGAACCACACCGGACCCTCAGCCCAGCGCAGGCCGGTCGCGAGCCGCTCCACCGCCGACAGTTTCAGCCAGTATTTTTCGAAGCGGGGATCGAGCGCGTGGATGGCCGGATCGGGATAGTAGCTCGCCGGCCGCCAGCCCGGCCGTTCCTGGGTGTGGGACGATGCCTCATTCATGTCGGTTCTCTCGTTTCGTTCCCTCTGGACAATCCTGCTATCATTGGGGACACCTAATCGCAATTCGGACACCACGGGCGAGGAAGACATGCCGCGTATTTTGATGACGGGAGCTTCAGGCGGAATCGGCACCAGCCTGCGAAAGCTGCTGCCGCCGATCTATCCGGATCTGCTGCTCTCCGACATCAAGCCGCCCGCCGATCTCGGCGCGAACGAAAAGTTCAAGGCGGCGGACCTCGCCGATCTCGCGCAATGCGAGGCGATCTGCGAGGGGATCGACGGCATCATCCATTTCGGCGGCTATTCGGTCGAAGGCAGCTGGGACCAGATCCTCCAGGCCAACATCATCGGCGGCTACAATCTGTTCGAGGCCGCCCACCGCAAGGGCGTCAAGCGCGTGGTGTTCGCCTCGTCGAACCACGCCGTCGGCTTCTATCCGCGCCACCACAGGATCGGCACCGACGTCACCGCGCGGCCGGACAGCCGCTACGGCGTCAGCAAGGTGTTCGGCGAGGCCGTCGGCGCGCTCTATGCCGACAAGCACGGGATGAAGGTGACCTGCCTGCGCATCGGCAATTTCGGCGAGATGCCGCTCGACCAGCGCCGGCTCTCGATCTGGCTGAAGCCGGACGACCTCGTGCAGCTCTGCCGCATCGGGCTCGAGCATCCCGACATTCATTTCGAAATCTTCTACGGCGCTTCTTTCAACGAGCGCGCCTGGTGGGACAACCACCGCGCCTACGAATTCGGCTATCGCCCCACCGGACGCGCCGAGGATTTCCGCGAGCACGCCATGGCCGAGCAGGCCAAGCTGAAGCCGGATCTGGTCGGCGATTATTTCCAGGGCGGCACGTTCTGCAGCATGGAGTTCGACGCCGATCCGAGCAGGATCATCGATTGGACGAAGCGGTAGGGAGGCGCGCCCGACATGGTTTTGAGCGGCCGAAGCCTTGCTCGGCCGCTCAAACCTATGCTCGCGCCGGATCAGAACAGGCCCGGAATCAACATCGCGACCTTCTCCCTGTAGTGCCGGTACTGATCTCCGAACAGAGTGACCAGGTCGCGCTCCTCCAACCAGATGCCGACGAAGATGTAAACCGTCGTCACCGTCGCGAACAGCAGGTGGCCGAGTGTCATGGTGGGTGTCGACCAGAACGCGATGATGAAGCCGAGATAGATGGGATGCCGGATCAGGCGATAGAGGTCCGGCGTCTTGAACTTCATCGGCTCGGCGAGTCTACCTGCAAAGTGGCTGACGACTTGGGTCAGTCCGAACAGCTCGAAATGGCTGATCAGGAACGTGCTGTACAGTACGATAAGCCAGCCGGCGAAGCCGCCAACTACAGCGGCGTAGACAGCAATCGGCGTCTCGAATGCCCAAACAATGGACGTGATCGGCCGCCACTGCCAGAAGAGCAGGATCAGGCTCAGGCTCGCCAGCAGCACATAGGTGCTGCGTTCGAGCGCGGGTGAAGTGAACGCGGCGAACAACTTCTTGAAGCCTTGGCGAGCCATCCCGCTGTGTTGGACGGCAAACAGGGACATCAGCGCGAGGTTGACCAAGAGGGCCTGTGCGGTCGAGCCGGCCACACCGCTGTCGATCGTCTTGGGCACGATGAGCTGCGAAATGAAGCCCACCGCGTAGAGAAAAGTCCCGAAGAAGATGAGATACGCGAGGACGCCGTAGCCGAGCACGAAGCTTCGTGCCGCGAGCGAACTTGCCGTCTGAGCGGGTCCGTTATGCATGGTGATGGACATGATGGAGTTTCCAGTTTCGCGGAGGGGATGGAATGGCTGATTTGGTGGCGTGCCACTGTTGCCTTCATCACATTGCAGGGGCTGTCGGGAGCGTCGGAGCCTTGCATCTGCCGAGGCGTTTCTGGACCGTTGCGCCGCTCGCGCCTTCGGCATGAGGATCGTCGAACGTCGTCGCGGCCGAAGCCAGAACAATCGACGTCATGACGGCCCCGAACGTCACCATCGCCAACGCGGCGGTTCTGGTCTTGACGTTTCCCTGTTTGAAATGCCTGAATCTGGAGGACTTGGCTTCAGGAGCGTCGGATTGGAAGAAAGATTTCATGACTATTTCCTCGAATTGAAACTGTTGCTGGGACTGCAAATCCCCTGATGGTGAAGCGCGTCTTGACCCGTTCTATCGCTTGAGGTCGTGGCGTGGCCCGCATCGGCGGCCCTTCGCGAACTGCATTGCGGCCTTCTCGCGGTTCGCCAGCATGCTGGCGACAGACCGATTGATCAGTCGACGCAGCCGCAGCAGGATGCCGGCGAGATATCGCTGCGAGGGGCTCAGTGCGGGCGGCGCGTGAGACTGAATGGACATTTCCTTTCCTTTCACGGAATCGAGTATCGATGACGGCGCCCGCCGCTGATCTGCTATTCGGCGGCTGCCGTCTGCGGTGCAGGATCGCTGCGGACGACCACGGTCGTGGCGACCTTGTAGAATTCCTCGCCCGGCATGCCGACGCGCCGTGCATGCTCGCGGATCGACTCCCCGTCGCGGGCTTCATAGATGCAGAAGGTGCCGATGCGGCCATCGGCCTCATGGACCGCATAGCTGCGAATCCAGCGAACGCGGTCGGACATCTGCTCGTTGCCGATCCGCGCGGACTTCGCGCCCGCTGCTTCCAGTTCGCTCAGGTTTGCCCAGGCGCTTGGGCGACGAATGACATAGAGTTCCATAAGACGTCTCCTCGGGGTTGATGCTGCCAGTCGGTTGGTCGTGACCGATGGCCGTGAGGAGCTATAGGCGCCGCCGGCGCTGATCGTCCTTACCGGTGCCTGATCATTGCCTGATCCTTGTCTGAACCTTTTCCGTCTCTCCCAGACACACCGATATGACCCTCAGGTTTGGACCCTTCGAGCTCGACGAAGCGGGCCGTGCGCTTCTTCACGCGCAGCGGGAAGTCGCGTTACAGCCCCGCGTGTTTGACCTGCTGGTCTACCTGACGCGTAACCGGGACCGAGTCGTCACCAAGGAAGAGCTGCTCGATACCCTCTGGCCTGACGTAACGGTCACCGACAATTCCCTGCAACGGGCAGTGAGCATGCTGCGTGGCGTGCTCCGCAAGGGTGGGATGGATGGCGTCATCCGGAACATGCCAGGCAGGGGATATCGTTTCTGCATCGACGGCGTATCGGAGCTGCAGGTTGCTGCTCCCGGGACGATCGAAGAGCAAGCCCCGGACCTGCGGGCGCAAGCGCAGCGCGCCGTTGCCGCGCAGGCCTGGGACAAAGCCGCAGCGCTGTTCGAGGCGGCCGATACCGTCCAACCGCTCGAAGGCACCGACTTGCACCAATGGGCGCTGGCTTTGCAGTGCACCGGCAGGGCCGATGCGGCCCTGCCTCTCTTGGCTCGCGCAGTTGCCGTCCACACCAGGGCCGGCAACGTGCCGCTCGCCGTCACCGACGCCGTCACACTCTCCGGTTTGCATTTCGAGCGCGGCCAGTCGGCGATTGCCAAGGGCTGGCTCGCCCAAGCGGAGGATTGGGCCTGCGAGATCGAGGATCCCGCCACGACTGCGTTAACTCTCTGGATGAAGTCAAGGTCGCCGCGTTCGACGGCGAGCCTGAACAGGCGCTTTCTCTTGCCGACATCGCGTACAGCACGGTCCGGCACAAGGACGCTGTTGGCATCGAGGCGCTGAGTCTTGCCTATCGCGGGTTCTACCGGCTGTGTCTGGGCGATACGCGCGCAGGACTGGCGGACCAGGACCTCGCCGCTGCGATGGCGCTCTCCAGCGGCGATATCGATCCTATTGTCGGAGGCATCCTCTACTGCAACATCCTGTGGGCGGCGCGGATGTTCGGAGATTGGGCGAGGGCCGACCAGTGGACGCTGGGCTATCAGAAATATTGCACCGAGAGCGGGATGGAATTGACCGGGTCCTGCCAGCTTCATCGGTCCGAGGTTCTCGGCGTCAGGGGCTCGCTCGTTGAAGCCCTGTCCCGCATTCAGGACTCGCTGGCACGGCTCACCGGCGATGCACCTTGGGCGATCGGCGACGCCAACCGCGTGCTTGGCGACGTTCACGCGGCGATCGGTAACGACGACGACGCGCTCGAAGCCTATGAGAAGGCTTACGCGCGCGGCTGGTGCCCGGAACCGGGCCGCGCCATGCTGCTGCTGGAACGTGGTGAGGCTGAAGCCGCCTACGCCAGTCTCGAACGTAGTTTGATCGGAAAGACCTGGTGGACCCTGCAACGGCGAGGAATCCTGTTCGCGCATCTTGCGCTTGCCGCCGCGCACACGGGTCGTCGTGAGCAGGCATTAAAGCTGATCGAGGAACTCTCCGGAAGTCCCGACCGGTGGCCGATGCCGTCGATCCGGGCATTGACGAACGAGGCGCAATCGGTCCTCGCCCATGCGCGCGACGATTACGACTCTGCGCTGCGGCATCTTCATCTGGCCCGGCAGCTATGGTCGAGCATCGACGGTCGAGTGCAGGCCGTCAGGTTGAGGCTCCGCATCGCGAAGCTGCAGTTGGCGCATGATGACGTTCGAGGCGCTTCGGCGGAAATTCACGCAGCTCAGCTCCTGGCCAGCGAACTCGGCTCGCGGAAGTACGGGGCCGAATGCGCGGCTTTGCGGCGCGAGGTTGATATCCGAACGAGCGGACGCGCTGCCTAGCGACCGTCCACGCCGTTCGTGCGCCTCGACATCAGAAATGCAGGTTGATCCTCAGCAACGCCTGGTGCCGTTCGAACTGCTCCAGGTTGAGGCTGCGATTGTCGCCGAGCGCCTTGCCCGCAACTTGCATCTGCCATGTCCCGGAGATGCCGACTTCCTTCGAGATGCTGTAGGAGAAGGTCGGGCCGGCGAACACGGCATCGCCGAGGAAGCGGTCGAGTGCGCTGCCGTCATACGCCCGTGCGTAGCGAAGACCGAGGCCAAGCACGAGTTCAGGCTGCACTGCGTACGAGATCGCCGCCTGGAGCTGCATCTCGGAATCGTGCCGCCAAAGATTGGTGGCGATCTCGCGGGTTCCTCCGGTCCCGTACCAGACGTTGAAGGCCGCAAACAGCCTGTTCTTAACCAGCTCGCGATCGAATAGCGCGGCAAACTCCGCGCCATATTGCTGGATATGCAGGCCGGTGGCGTCGTCGATCCGGCTCCAGCCGGGCTGTGCGTGGAGGGTCAGCCCGAAGGGCGCGACGGTGCGATCGACCAGCTTGTAGCGCAGTTCGAGCGCGCCGCCGCCGAAAGAGACGTCCGAATGATCGGCAAGTCCCGGAACGCCGTTGATGCGCTGTCCGCTCAGTGCAAATCCGGGTGCGATCCGGAAATTGTCCGAGACCGTGTATTTGACCTGATTGAGGTTGCCCCAGGCCGCGTAGCTGCCGGAGCGCTTGCCGAACGCACCGACATTCTCGAACTCGATCTCGATATCGCCGGGCTTGCCGATGTCGGAGCCCATGCTGAAGCCGAAAATGTGCTCGGTGTCGATCTCCGCGTGGGCCGACGGCAACCCGCCCGCCAGCTTGTTGGCGCCGAGGCCGGGTG
The DNA here is from genome assembly GCF_042019905.1 of Bradyrhizobium dasycarpum. NCBI lineage: Bacteria > Pseudomonadati > Pseudomonadota > Alphaproteobacteria > Hyphomicrobiales > Nitrobacteraceae > Bradyrhizobium > Bradyrhizobium dasycarpum. Next base: position 2,786,677 of record NZ_CP169574.1, on the reverse strand, counting down.
TGGAGCCGGGCCATGGAGCCGCATATGCGAGGCCGCGTGGGCCCTCATCAGCGGAGGCGGAGACGCAGCTCGCCAGATGACCGACGATGGTCGCCGCCGCCAATGCGCCCGGGAAGCTCGATCTTCTCACCACGACATTCCACCAACCTACGCAAACCAAGGGACCGATCGACGCCGGGGCTCTGGGTTCGCGCGCAAGCCCTCTGCGATTGCAAGTCATTCGCAAAAGGATCCCATAGAATGGCCGGGAATGCAACTACTTGCTAATCGTTCTTAGTTGCGTTCGAGACCAGACCTGCGCGTCGCAGGCTGAAGAGCAGGGAAGTCTGGTGGTGGCGCACGGGTGGTGGGGGGTCCACGAGGTTCAGCTACGTGCGCCATGAGAGCTGGAGTTCCACCGAACCGTGCCGGAGAAGCTGGAAAGCTGGCAGCACTCCGCGCGCGTTAGGGAGCATCGAGATCGGCAAACCCGATGCAGGATCACCTTGCCGTTGAAACGGCGACGGGCCGTGAGATGCTCGCTCGGGGAGGCCCCGGCCACCCACCCTCAGGCCTGCAACCCGGCTTATTGACAATCAGAGGGCCGGCCTTACGACGACTTCAAAGCTGAAGGAGCGACCTGATGACGAGTGGCTTGCGCAAGGGTTTAACCAGCTATGGCGACGCCGGCTTCTCGCTGTTCCTGCGCAAGGCCTTCATCAAGGCGATGGGCTATTCCGACGACGCGCTGGAGCGCCCGATCGTCGGGATCACCAACACCTATAGCGACTACAATCCCTGCCACGGCAACGTCCCGCAGATCATCGAAGCCGCCAAGCGCGGCGTGATGCTGTCCGGCGCGATGCCGTTCGTGTTTCCGACCATCTCGATCGCCGAGAGCTTTGCGCATCCGACCTCGATGTATCTGCGCAACCTGATGGCAATGGATACCGAGGAGATGATCCGCGCCCAGCCGATGGATGCGGTGATCGTGATCGGCGGCTGCGACAAGACGCTGCCGGCGCAGGTGATGGCGGCGATCAGCGCCGACCTGCCGACCGTGGTGATTCCGGTCGGTCCCATGGTGGTCGGTCATCACAAGGGCGAGGTGCTCGGGGCCTGCACCGATTGCCGCCGCCTTTGGGCGAAATATCGTGCCGGCGAGATGGACGATTCCGAGATCGAGGCGGTGAACGGGCGTCTGGCGCCCTCGGTCGGCACCTGCATGGTGATGGGCACGGCCTCGACCATGGCCTGCATGATCGAGGCCATGGGCCTGTCGCTGCCGATGAGCGCGACGATTCCGGCGCCGCATGCCGAACGCTTCCGTCTCGCCGAGGCGAGCGGGCGGGTTGCCGCCGAGATGGCCAAGACCAAGGGGCCGAAGCCGAGCGAGCTGCTGACGCCGGCTTCCTTCAGGAATGCGCAGGTGGTGCTTCAGGCGATCGGCGGCTCGACCAACGGCCTGATCCATCTGACCGCGATGGCGCATCGCTCGCCGCACCGGCTCGACCTCGAGGTCTTCGACCAGATCGGCCGCGAGGTGCCTGTGCTGGTCGATCTCAAGCCGTCCGGCGAGCACTACATGGAGCATTTCCATCACGCCGGCGGCGTGCCGAAGCTGCTTGCGCAGCTCGGCGACCTCGTTGATCTCGATGCCAGGACGATCTCCGGCCAGACGCTGCGCGATGTCGTGGCGAATGCCGAGGACGTGCCCGGGCAGGACGCGATCCGCTCGCGCGACAATTCGATCAAGAAGGAGGGCGGCCTCGCCGTGCTGCACGGCAACCTCGCGCCACGCGGCGCGGTGATCAAGCAATCGGCGGCGAGCCCGAAGCTGCTCAAGCATACCGGGCGCGCGGTGGTGTTCGAATCCGTCGAGGACATGACCTTGCGGGTCGACGATCCCGATCTCGATGTCACCGCCGATGACGTGCTGGTGCTGCGCAATGCCGGTCCGAAGGGGGCGCCGGGGATGCCCGAGGCCGGCTATCTGCCGATCCCGAAGAAGCTGGCGCGCGGCGGCACCAAGGACATGGTGCGCATCTCGGATGCGCGCATGAGCGGCACTGCGTTCGGCACCATCGTTCTGCACATCACGCCGGAATCCGCCGTGGGCGGGCCGCTCGCCCTGGTGCAGAACGGTGACATGATCAGCCTGGACGTCGCCAAGCGCAGCATCGAGCTGCTGGTCGATGCGGCCGAGCTCGAACGCCGTCGCGCCAACTTGAAGCCGGCCGCAGCGCCCGAAGAGGCACGCCGCGGCTACGCCTGGCTGTTCAACGAGACCATCATGCAGGCCGACGAGGGCTGCGATTTCGATTTCATGCAGAGGGCCGGGCCTGCGAAGGGTTGAGCGAGCGCGGCACTACTTGCCCTTGCTCGTGAACTTCTTCACGGCGGTGCGGAAGTCCTCGGTGTTCATTGCCATGATGATCTTGTGCTCCTCGGCATCGAGCTGCTGCTTCACCGGCGTGGTCGCGGCCTGATAGACCAGCTGCTTGGTGCCGGCGATCGCAGCCGGCGGGTTCTGCGCAAGACGCTCGGCGAGCTGTCGCGTCGCCGCCTTCAGCTCCGCGGCGGCAACGACCTTGGCGACCAGGCCCCATTCATAGGCCTGCTGCGCGGTGAAATTGTCCTCGGACAGGAAGATCTGCAGCGCCCGGCGCGAGCCGACCGTGCCGACGATGCCGACCGTGGAGCCGCCGTCCGGCGACACGCCGATCTTGGCATAGGCTGGCGTGAACTTGGCATCGTCGGCGGCGATGCAGAGATCGGTGACGAAGGCGAGGCCCATGCCGGCGCCGGCGGCCGAGCCGTGCACGCTCGACAACGAAATCTTCGGCATGCGCCTGACCATCTCGATGAAGGCATGATAGTGCTTCAAGAGCTCGCCGACGACCGGTGTCACGGTGCCTGCCTCGGCGGCCGCCCCGATCGTCTGCAGATCGCCGCCGGCCGAGAAGGCGCGGCCTTCGCCTTCGATCACCAAGACCTTGATGGCGTCGTCGTCCTCGATATAGGCCGCGAGCTGCTCGAGCTTCTGCGCAATCGCGAGGTTGATCGAGTTGTATGCGGCAGGGCGGTTGAGCGTGATGGTCGCGATCGGGCCGTCGATCCGCAGCAGGGCAGGATCGTCGGGCTTTGAAACGGGAGCTGGCATTTCGAAAATCCCCGGCATGAGGTAATTGCTGCAACTAAATCGCAGAAGCCGAGGGGTGACAATCCCCGCCTGCTGCTCTTGCACTGGGCCAAACGATAGGCTCAAATGGGCAGCCTTTTCCAAGGGACGGACACGAGCGCCGGCTCCTCGTAAGGTCAGCAACCAGAATCAGCGAGAGGAGATGGCATGGGTCACGCTCGTGTCTTCCGGAAATGGGCTGTCCAATGAGCGGCGGTCCGGTGATCATTGTCGGTGCCGGCCATGGCGGCTACCAGGTCGCGGCATCGCTGCGCCAGGCCGGCTTTTCCGGCCGCGTCTGCCTGATCAACGACGAGGCGCATCTGCCCTATCAGCGACCGCCGCTGTCCAAGGCTTACATCAAGGGCTCGGCCGGTCCCGAGAGCCTGATGTTCCGCCCCGAAAAGTTCTACCACGACCAGAACATCGAGCTGATCGCCGGCCGCGCGGCCTCGATCGATCGCGCGGGGCACAAAGTGCAGCTCGCCTCCGGCGAAACGCTTGGCTACGGCCATCTCGTGCTGGCGACCGGCGCACGCAACCGGCTGCTCGATCTGCCCAACGCCAACCTGCCCGACGTGAAGTATTTGCGCATCCTCGACGAGAGCGAAGCGCTGCGGGCGATCATGCCGTTGAAGACGCGCGCCGTGATCATCGGCGCCGGCTTCATCGGCCTCGAATTCGCCGCCACCGCGCGGATCAAGGGCCTCGAGGTCGACGTGCTCGAGCTCGCCCCGCGCGTGATGGCGCGGGCGGTGACGGCGGAGGTGTCGGACTATTTCCAGGCGCGGCACCGCGAGGCCGGCATTCGCATCCACCTCGGCGTGCAGGCGACCTCGATCGAGGCGGAGGGCGGCAAGGTCACCGGCGTCTCCCTGAGCGACGGACGGCATCTGCCCGCCGACCTCGTCGTGGTGGGCGTCGGCGTGCTGCCGAACATCGAGCTCGCGGCGGAGGCGGGGCTGCCGGTCGCGGCCGGCATCATCGTCGACGAATATCTTGCGACGGCCGATCTAGACATCTCCGCGATCGGCGATTGCGCGCTGTTCGCAAGCCCGCGCTTCGGCGGATCGCTGCGGCTGGAATCGGTGCAGAACGCGACCGACCACGCCCGCTGCCTCGCGGCGCGGCTGACCGGCGACAAGAAGCCTTACGACGGCCATCCCTGGTTCTGGAGCGACCAGGGCGACGACAAGCTCCAGATCGCGGGGCTGACCACCGGCTACGACCGCGTCGTGCTGCGCGGCAACCCGGCGAACAAGGCGTTCTCGGCGTTCTGCTACAAGGGCGACAGGCTGCTCGGCATCGAATCGATCAACCGCGCCGGCGATCACATGTTCGGCCGCCGCCTGCAGGCCATGGACCGCTCGATCACGCCGGAGCAGGCCGCGGACGAAAGCTTCGACCTGAAGAGCGCGCTGGCGTAACTAAGAGGCTCCGAGAACAGCCTTCACCTCCGCGGCCGTCGGCATCGATGGCCCCGCGCCCATCCGCTGCACGCTGATCGAGGCGGCGGCATTGGCGAAGGCGAGGGCGGCGCGCAAAGGCACATCGTCGGCAAGTTGCGCGGCGAGCGCGCCGACAAAGCAGTCGCCGGCGCCGGTGGTGTCGATCGCCTTCACGGCGCGCCCCGGCACGGTGATCTCCTCGCGCCCGGCAAGCGCAAGCACGCCGCGCTTGCCGAGCGTGACGCAGATGGTCTGATCCTGACGGGCCTGAAGTTTTCGCGCGACGTCGATGATCCTTGCGGCCTCATCGTCGTCCGACAGCTCGCTGCCCCCGAGGAAGCCGAGCTCGGTCTCGTTCAGCACGAGGATGTCGACCAGCGCCAGCAGCTCGCCCGGCATCTTCTGCGCCGGCGCAGGGTTCAAGACAGTCACGGCGCCGGCCTCACGCGCGCGCCCGAAGAATGCAGCGATTGTCGGCAGCGGAATCTCGAACTGGCTGACCGCGACGTCGCCTTTCAGCAGCGGCACCACCTCGACGTCCTCAGCGCCGACAAGCCCGTTCGCCCCGGGAACGACGACGATGGTGTTGTCGGCCTCCGCCACCGTGATGATCGCGGTCCCGGTGTGCGCCTCGGCCGTCTCCACGACATAGCCGAGATCGATGCCCTGCTCCTCGAGGAAGGCTTTCAGCTCGGCTCCGAACAGATCCTTCCCCAGGCGCCCGATCAACGTCGTCCCGGCGCCGAGCCGTGACGCTGCCACGGCTTGGTTGGCGCCTTTTCCGCCCGGAAAATACAGCACCTGTCGGCCCGCGACGGTCTCGCCGACCTTGGGGTGGCGATCGGCCGTCGCCACCACATCCATGTTGATGCTGCCCGCGACGAAGACGCGCCCCATCTGGATCTAGACCCTGACCTCGAACTCGTGCCTGACCTTGGCAATATCGACCAGCGTCGGCAGGCCGGCCTCGTTGCCGAGGCGCTGGATCTTGAAGGTCGAGGCGGCCCTCGCGAAATCGAAATGCTCGCGCCAGCTTTTGCCGGGATGAGCGAGGTAGGAATAGACATAGGCGCCGTGGAAGACGTCGCCGGCGCCGTTGGTGTCGATCACGCGTTCGCGCGGGATCGGCATCGCCGGCATCACCTGCACCGTTCCGGTCTCGTCGTACCAGAACAGGCCCTTCTCGCCCATGGTGACGCCGCCGATCTTGCAGCCGCGGCCCTTGAGATAGTCGAGCATCTTCTCCGGCGTCAGGTCCATCTGCTCGCACAGGCGCTCGGCGACGATGGCGACGTCGATGAATTCCAGCAGCTCGTGGGTGTTGGTGCGCAGGCCGCCGCCGTCGAGCGAGGTCAGGATGCCGGCCTCGCGGCACACCTTTGCGTAGTGGATCGCCGCGTCCGGCTGGTGGCCGTCGACATGCAGCGCGCGGCAGCCGCCGAGATTGAGCATCGGAAAGGGATGGATGTGCTCGTCGTCGCGGCAGCGGACGATGGCGCGCTTGCCGTCCTTGGGCATGATGAAGGACAGCGAGGACTGGTTGACCTTCCGCCCGTGCAGCGAGATCGCGTATTTCGCGCACATGTCCTGGAACATGCGTCCCAGCCAGTCATTGGCCACCGTGGCGATGAGATCCGGCACGATGCCGAGCTTGGCGCAGCAGAACGCCGCCGTCACGGCGTTGCCGCCGAAGGAGACGGCGTAGTCCGAGGCGACGTGCTTTTCGTCGCCGCTCGGCATGTGGTCGGTGATGAAGACGACGTCGATATAGGTCTGTCCGATGAAGAGAGCCTGCATTGCCTGTCCGTCATGCGCTTGTGGTCCCGGCCGGTGCGCTTACTGTAGCACCGGTTCCGCTCCGGCGGGACGCTGAAATTATTCGCAAAACTGCCGCCCGAAGCGCTTGAGGTCAGCATGGTCAGGGAATACGACCATCACCGGGCAATGCCAAGTCCGGACAAACGCCGTGTTTCGGCCCATGGGTTCCAGGGCCATGAAAGGGGCGATCAGAGGGAGAAAAATGATCACCGGCCTCGATCACGTCGTCGTACTGGTGAGGGACATCGGGGCGGCCAAGGCGGCCTACCAGACGCTGCTCGCCCGCGCGCCGGCCTGGCAGAACTCGGGCGAGGGCGCCGATCGCGTGCTGTTCACCCTTGCAAACATGACGATCGAGTTGATGGCGCCGAGCGGCTTCAGCGTGACGGCGGATCGCATGCGGGCATTGCTCGATGACCAGGAGGGCATGCTCGCCAGCCTGTGCTTCCGTGTCGCGGACATCAGCCGGATGCACCGCCGGCTGGAGCGGGTGGCCCTGAACCCGGATCCGGTCACCGAGGTCGAAAGCAGCGACATCGAAACAGGTAACGTCCTGCACTGGAAGCGCACACGCGCCGCCACGGAACTCACGCGCGGCGTGCGCATGTTCTTCCTCGAGCTGGCCGACGAGCGTCCGCTCTCGGTCGCCACCGACATCGCGCCGGTCGACGCGCTCGACCACGTCGTGGTCACCACCGAGGATTCCGAACGGGCCGCCGCACTTTACGGCGCGCGGCTCGGCCTCGATCTGGCGCTCGATCGCTCGCACCAGGATTGGGGCCAGCTGATGTTCTTCCGCTGCGGCGACCTCATCGTCGAGGTGGTCCGCCGGCCCGTCGCCGGCAGCGACCTCGCGCATGACCGTCTGTGGGGTCTGAGCTGGCGCGTCGCCGACATCGACGCCACCCGTGCCCGCCTGATCGCGGCCGGCCTCGACCTCAGCGAAGTGCGCAACGGCCGCAAGCCGGGCACGCGGATCATGACGGTGCGGAGCGGCACCTGCGGCGTGCAGACCGTGCTACTGGAGCGCTCGCCGAAGCCGGTGGAGTGACGGAGCGTACGATGTCGTGTCCCGGACGCGCTGCAACGCTCTTGCGTTGCTGCGCGTCCGGGGCACGAGATCGTTCTCAAAGGCCCGTGCGCGTGTTACACGCCATATCCAGACCACCCCAGCGAGCACCGGTTTGGCGAAGGCAAAGCGAACTCTGAAATGGCAGCGCGACCCCGAGGGGATGCGGCTGCGCATTCTCGAAGCCGCCAAGCAGGAGTTTTCCGCCCATGGTCTCGCCGGCGCGCGCGTCGACCGCATCGCGGCCAAGGCCGGTGCCAACAAGCGCATGCTGTACTACCACGTCGGTAACAAGGACGAGCTCTACCTGGCGGTGCTCGAAGGCGCCTATGACAAGATCCGCAGCGAGGAGCGGGGGCTCGATCTCGAGCATCTCGATCCGCCCGAGGCGATCAGGCGGCTGATCGAGTTCACCTGGAATTACTTCCTGCGCAATCCCGAATTCCTGTCCTTGCTCCAGACTGAGAACCTCGCGCGCGCAAAACACCTGAAGAAATCGACCAAGGTCAAGTCGATGCACTCGCCCTTCGTCGAGATGATCCGCACCGTGGTGCGGCGCGGCGTCGAGTCCGGCGACTTCCAGGTCGCGGTCGACCCGGTGCAGCTCTACATCTCGATCGCGGCGCTCAGCTTCTTCTATCTCTCCAACTCGGCGACGCTCAGCGTGATCTTCGGCCGCGATCTCCTGGACAAGAAGGCCAAGGACGAACGGCTGGCGCACATGGTCGGCCTCGTGCTGGCTGCACTGACGGGACAGTCGGTGGCGCTGTTCGAGGTCGCGAAGGCGCCGAAGTCGCGCGCCGTGGTGGCGCAGACGGTTTAGTCCTCCATTCTCTCTGCTGTCATTCCGGGGCGGTCCGTAGGACCGAACCCGGAATCTCGGGATCCTCAGGTGCGCAAGGGCGCACCGTGGTTCGATGCTTCGCATCGCTCCGGAATGACGACGCTGGTGTGCCGGAACCCGCGCCCAAAACGTCACAGGGAAAGCTCTAGACAGTATTTATCCAACGGGTTAATTTCTCGGCACAACGAAGAAGACTGCCGGGAGTGAAAATTGGCCGAGCCGAAGCCGCAAAATGCTGTTTCCAAGCTGCTGAATGCCGCCTGGGTTCGGCCGTTCTTGTTCCTGGTCTTCATCGTCGTCGCCTGGGATCTCGCCATCCGGCTCTTCAGGATCCCCGCCTACCAGATCCCGTCGCCGCTCGATGTTGTTGCCGTGCTGCGGACCGAGTGGCCGGAACTGCTGCGCCAGTCCTGGCCGACCACCTATGCGACCGTGTGCGGCTTCCTGCTGTCGGCGCTGTTCGGCATTCCCGTCGCGATGCTGATCGCCGGCTCGAAGACGGTGGAGAGCTACGTCTATCCGCTGCTGGTGTTCTCCCAATCCGTGCCGAAGATCGCGATCGCGCCGCTGTTCGTGGTCTGGTTCGGCTTCGGCATCATTCCGAAGGTGATCTCGGCGTTCCTGCTCGGCTTCTTTCCCGTGGTCGTCTCTGCCGTGCAGGGCTTCAAATCGGTCGATCCCGACATGGTCGATCTCGCCCGCGCCATGCAGGGCAGCCGTTTCCAGGTGTTCCGCGCGGTGAACCTGCCGCATGCGCTGCCGGCGATTTTTTCCGGCCTCAAGGTCTCGGTGACGCTCGCCGTGGTCGGTGCTGTCGTCGGCGAGTTCGTCGGCTCCAATTCCGGCATCGGCTACGTCATGCAGCGCTCGATCGGCACGTTCGATCTGCCGACGATGTTCGCGGCGCTCGTCATCCTCGCGCTGCTCGGCGTGGTCCTGTTCTGGATCGTGGACCGGATCGAGAAGCTGGTGATTCCCTGGCATGTCAGCCAGCGCGAGGACGTGATCTTTGCATCTTGAGGGCATGATCCGGAAAAGTGTGCAGCGGTTTTCCGATCCGATCATGCTCAAACAAAAACCAGCAACGAACGGCCACCAACGGCCGACGTAACAGACGGCAAGGGAGAGAAACGATGAAGCGGTTGATTGGGGCTGTCTCGGCGGTGCTGATGGTTCTTGCGGCCATGCCGGCGCAGGCGGCCGACAAGGTCGTGCTGATGCTGAACTGGTACGTCTATGGCGAGCACGCGCCGTTCTATTACGGCAAGGCCAAGGGCATCTATGCGGCCGAGGGCATCGACCTCGAGATCCAGGAAGGTCGCGGCTCGGCCGCCACCACCCAGGCCGTCGCGGCCAAGACCGCCGATTTCGGCTATGTCGACGTCCCCACCATGATGCGCGCCGCAATCAAGGGTGCCCCCGTGGTTGCGGCCGGCGTGCTGCTGCAGACCTCGCCGATGTCCGCCATGGGCTTCGCCGACAAGAACATCAGGAAGCCGGAAGATATCAAGGGCAAGACGGTAGCGATCACGCCGGCGGATTCCATGACCCAGATCTGGCCGCTGTTCCTGAAGAAGACCGGCCTGAAGGAGAGCGACTTCAAGACCGTTGCCGGCGACGGCCAGACCAAGCTCAACGCCGTCATCAACGGCCAGGCTGATCTGCTGCTCGGCTACGTCATGGACCAGTCGATGAAGATCAAGGACGCCACCGGCAAGGACGTCTATCCGATCAAGTTCGCCGACTACGGCATCAACATGGTTTCATCAGGCATCATCGCCAACACCGACTACGTGAAGGCCAATGCCGACCTCGTCCGCCGCTTCATGTCGGCGACCACGAAAGCGGTCGAAGCCGCCGAGAAGGAGCCGAAGGCGGCGGCGCAATCGATCCTCGATGCCAACCCCAAGGGCGGCAAGATCGACACGCTGACGCAAGGTTTCGAGCTGACCATTCCGCTGTATCGGACCGCGGAGACCAAGGGCAAGCGTCCGTTCCAGGTCACCGACCAGAACATGACTGATACGGTCAATCTGATGGTCGAATATGGCGGGCTCGACGCCAAGGCCAAGGACAACCCGAAGGCGTTCTACACCAACGATTATCTGCCGAAGAGCGGCTCGTGACCGACAAGCACACCGTCATTCCGGGGCACCCGAAAGGGCGAACTCTGGTGCGCTCTTGCGCACCTGAGAATCTCGAGATTCCGGTCTGGTCCTTCGGACCATCCCGGAACGACGGGGTGTATCGTCCAGGGGACTTAGCCGAATGAACCCCGCAACGAAGACCGCTGACATGCAGCCCGCCGCTCACCTCCGATTGGTGTCGGACCGCGCCGGCGACGCCTCCGGCATCAAGCTGTCGGGCGTCTCCAAGACCTACCGCACCCGCGACGGCGACGTGCCGTCGCTGCGGCCGCTCGACTTCCACATCGATGACGGCGAGTTCTTCGTCGTGGTCGGCCCATCCGGCTGCGGCAAGTCCACGCTGCTCAAGCTGATCTCGGGCCTGCTGGCGCCGACCACGGGCGAGATCGTGGTCGAGGGCCAGAAGGTGACGACGCCGCACGGCAATGTCGGCATCGTGTTCCAGAACGCGCTGCTGCTGCCCTGGCGCAACATCCTGGGCAACGTGATGCTGCCGATCGACATGAAGCGGCTGCCGCGGCAGCAATATCTCGACCGCGCCAAGTCGCTCCTCAAGCTGGTCGGCCTCGAAGGCTTCGAGAAGAAGCTGCCCTGGCAGCTCTCCGGCGGCATGCAGCAGCGCGCTTCGATCTGCCGCGCGCTGGTGCATGACCCCAGGATCATGCTGATGGACGAGCCGTTCGGCGCGCTCGACGCGCTGACGCGCGAACGCATGAATCTCGAATTGATGCGGATCCAGCGCGAGACCAAGAAGACGGTGCTGCTGATCACGCACTCGATTCCGGAGGCCGTGTTCCTCGCCGACCGCGTGCTTGTGATGACCGAGCGGCCCGGCGCGGTGGCCGCGATCTACGACGTGCCGCTGCCGCGCCCGCGCTCGCTCGACGCGATGGCCGATCCTGTTTTCACCGAGCTCGTGCAGCGCATCCGCAAGCATTTCTTCTCGCAGGGTGCATTGGATTAGCTGTCATGGCGTTTTCCGAAGGAGCCACGTGCACGCTGCGCTCCCTCCCCCGCCTGCGGGGGAGGGTTGGGGAGAGGGTGTCTGCGCTGGAAAGATTCCCCAAGAGGATAGAACCCTCACCCGCCGCGATCAGGCGCGCAAGTGCGCTGCCGAGCGCGTCGGCCTCTCCCGCAAGCGGGAGAGGCGAGTCGCCCGTGGGCATACCGCTCGCACCAAGCTCACCTCGTTCTGTTGTTAGACCATGTCACCCCGCCTGAAGCTGCGAGACATCGCCTTCTTCGAACGTCCCGTGCAATTCGCGCGGCCGTTCCGCTTTGGCGCGATCACGATCAACGCGACGCCGCAGCTGTTCGTGCGGGTCGAGATCGAGGTCGAGGGCAAGACTACAAACAAGGGCGTTGCCGTCGGCGCCAGTGCCGAGCTGCTGGTGCCCAAATGGTTCGACAAGCGGCCGGAGCTGTCGCCGGCGCAGACGGTCGACGGGCTGCGACGGTCGCCTCGAGATCGCGCGCGGGCTCTATCTGGCGCGGACCGGATACCAGACCGCGTTCGACCTCCATGCCTCCTGCATCGGGGCGCAGATCGCGACCTGCGCGAAGAAGAACATTCCGGCGCTCGCTGCGGCCTACGGCCCGGCGGAGATCGACAAGGCGATCCTCGATGCGCTGCTGCGCGGCGTTGAAACCAGCTTCTTCGACGGGATGGCCGGCAACATCGCCGGCATCGATGCCCGGCTTGCTCCTGACCTGAGCGAGGGGGAGATTAGGACGTTCCTCTGCAGCCGGGTGCCGCTGCAGCGTGTTGCCATCAGGCATACCGTCGGGCTTGACGATGTCGTTGAAGGCGAGGGCGGCGTTGCCGATCTGCGCGAGAACGCAGGTGCGCGCTATTTCAAGCTCAAGCTGTCGGGCGATCCTGCGGCCGACGCGGCGCGGCTTGCCCGGATCGGCAAGGAGCTCGATACGCTGGGGCATGACTACAAGGTGACGCTCGACGCCAACGAGCAGTACGCCGACCTCGCGGGGTTGCGTGCGCTGATCGACCGGCTCGATCATGACGCCGCGCTGCGCCAGATCGCGGCGCGATTGCTTTATGTCGAACAGCCAATGCCGCGCGACATCACCCGGCAATCGCCGCTCGGCGCGCTGGCAGATCGCGGTTTCATCATCGACGAAGCCGACGATTCCTACGATGCTTTTCCGGCCGCCTGGGCGCTCGGCTATCGCGGCATCTCCTCCAAATCCTGCAAGGGCCTCTACAAATCCATTGTCAACGCGACGCGCGCGGCGAGATGGAGCGCGGGCGGCGAGCAGTACTTCGTGACCGGCGAGGACCTCACTTGCCAGGCCGGTCTCGCCGTGCAGCAGGACCTCGCCCTCGGCGCCTTCATCGGCGTTACCCACGCCGAGCGCAACGGCCATCACTATGTCGACGGCTTTGGCGAGACGCCCGCCGCTGAGGCGCAAGCCTTTGCCGCCGCGCACCCCGCTCTCTACGCCGATGCCGGACAGGGCATCCGCCTTTCCATTCACGACGGCGATCTCCTGACGGGATCGCTTCATGCTGCGGGTTTTGCGACCTCAGTCCATCCGGACTGGTCGGCGCTCCGCCCGCTCGAACAGCCGACATCACTTCAGGAGTATCCGGCATGACCACCCAACGCCTCGGCCTCATCATGAACGGCGTCACCGGCCGCATGGGGCTCAACCAGCACCTGATCCGCTCGATCGTCGCCATCCGCGACCAGGGTGGCGTCCGCCTGAAGAACGGCGATCGCGTCATGCCAGATCCGATCCTGGTCGGCCGCAGCGCCGACAAGGTCGAGGCGCTCGCCAGGCGCTTCAACATCACCCGCTGGACCACCGACCTCGATGCCGCGCTCGCCGACAAGAACGACACCATGTTCTTCGACGCTGCGACCACGCAGGCGCGCCCCGGTCTTCTGACCCAGGCCATCAACGCCGGCAAGCATGTCTATTGCGAGAAGCCGATCGCGACGAATCTCGAGGACGCCGTCGAGGTCGTCAAGCTCGCAAACGCCAGAGGCGTCAAGCACGGCACGGTGCAGGACAAGCTGTTCCTGCCCGGCCTGAAGAAGATCGCCTTCCTGCGCGATTCCGGTTTCTTTGGCCGCATCCTCTCGGTGCGCGGCGAGTTCGGCTATTGGGTGTTCGAAGGCGGCTGGCAGGAGGCGCAGCGGCCGTCCTGGAACTATCGCAGCGAGGACGGCGGCGGCATCATTCTCGACATGGTCTGCCACTGGCGCTACGTGCTCGACAACCTGTTCGGCAACGTCCAGAGCGTGGTCTGCATCGGCAACACCGATATTCCGGAGCGTTTCGACGAGCAGGGCAAGAAGTACAAGGCGACCGCCGACGATTCTGCCTACGCCACCTTCCAGCTCGAGGGCGGCGTCATCGCCCACATCAACATGTCCTGGGTGACGCGCGTCTATCGCGACGACCTCGTCACCTTCCAGGTCGACGGCACCCACGGCTCGGCGGTCGCGGGCCTTTCCGATTGCATGATCCAGGCGCGGCAGGCGACCCCGAGGCCGGTGTGGAATCCCGACGAGAAGCGGCTGCACGATTTCTACGGCGACTGGCAGAAGCTGCCTGATAACGTCACCTACGACAACGGCTTCAAAGAGCAGTGGGAGATGTTCATCCGCCACGTCTACGAGGATGCGCCCTACAAGTTCACGCTGCTCGAAGGTGCCAAGGGCGTGCAGCTCGCCGAATGTGCGCTCAAGAGCTGGAAGGAGCGGCGCTGGATCGACGTCGCTCCGATCCAGGCGTGAGATTGAAGGTTTCAATGTTTGCTAAGCCGTCATTGCGAGGAGCGGAGCGACGAAGCAATCCAGACTGGTGCCGCGGAGGCATTCTGGATTGCTTCGCTTCGCTCGCAATGACGGGGAGAGGTGTGAACCATGAATAAGCCCGTCCAACCCAATTCAATGTCGTCCTTGTCGCTCAAGCTGCCTCGCGCCGATCGCTCGATCGAAACCTATCGGCTTGCGGCCTCGCGGACCTTTCCTGCCAGGCTCGAAGGCACGCTGAATCGCATCGCCTTCTCGGCGGTGCATACGGTGGCCGAACCCTTCGCAGACAATGATCCCTGGCTGTCGGCTGCCGTCGACTGGGACAAGACCATCGCCTTCCGCGAGCACGTCTGGGACCTCGGCCTCGGTGTTGCCGAAGCCATGGACACCGCGCAGCGCGGCATGGGGCTGGACTGGCCGACCTCGCTGGAGCTGATCACGCGTTCGGTCGGCGCCGCCAAGCGCCGCAATGCGCTGGTGTTCTCGGGCGCCGGCACCGACCATCTCGCGGTCGAGGATGCCAAAAACCTCGACGACGTGATCCGCGCCTACGAGGAGCAGATCTCTGCGGTCGAGAAGGTCGGCGGCCGCATCATCCTGATGGCCTCGCGCGCGCTGGCCAAGCTCGGCCGCAACGCCGACGACTATGCGAAGGTCTATGACCGCGTGCTGTCGCAGGTCCGCGAGCCCGTGATCATCCACTGGCTCGGCGATATGTTCGATCCGGCGCTGGCCGGCTATTGGGGCGCTAGGGATCTCGACAAGGCGATGGCTACGGCGGTCGCCGTCATCAACGGCAACGCCGCCAAGGTCGACGGCGTGAAAGTCTCGCTGCTCGACAAGCAGCGCGAGATCGATATGCGCAGGCGCCTGGACAAGCGCATCAAGATGTATACCGGCGATGACTTCAATTACGCCGAACTGATTGCCGGCGACGAACAAGGCTTTTCGCACGCCCTGCTGGGCATCTTCGACGCCATCGCGCCGGCGGCGTCCTATGCGCTGTCGCGGCTGGCGGCGGGCGACGAGGCCGGCTTCCACGACGTGCTGGGTCCGACCGTGCCGCTGTCGCGTCACATCTTCAAGGCGCCGACGCGCTTCTACAAGACCGGTGTGGTCTTCATGGCCTATCTCAACGGCCACCAGGATCATTTCACCATGGTCGGGGGACAGGAGAGCACGCGCTCCACGCTGCATCTGGCCGAACTGTTCCGTCTCGCCGACAAGGCTGGCCTGCTCGCCAACCCTGAACTTGCGACGCAGCGGATGAAAACCGTGCTCGCCACCCGCGGAATCGAATCCTGATGCGCGACTTTTCGTCCGACCACCGCTGGCTGTCGCTGAACACGGCAACCGTCCGCAAGCAGGCCGACCTCGTCGGGATTGTCGAGGCCTGTGCGAAGCACGGCATTCGCGCCATCGATCCCTGGCGCGACCAGGTCGCAAGCGTCGGCCTCGAGCGCGCCGTGCGGGCGGTGCGCGATGCCGGCCTCGATCTCTCAGGCTATTGCCGCGGCGGCATGTTCACCTCGGACGCGTCGCGCCGCGGCGAGGTGCGGGACGACAACAGGCGCTGCGTCGATGAAGCCAAGGCGCTAGGCGCGCCCTGCATCGTCCTTGTCGTCGGCGGCCTGCCGCAATATTCGCGGCCGGGCAGCGAAGCCTCGAAGGACATCGCGGCGGCGCGCGGGCAGGTCGAGGACGCGCTCGCGGAGATGCTCGACTATGCGAAGCAGGCCAAGCTTCCGCTGGCGATCGAGCCCTTGCATCCGGCCTATGCGGCCGACCGCGCCTGCGTGAACACGACCAAGCAGGCGCTCGATATCTGCGACCGGCTCGACCCCGGCCGCAGCGGCATGCTCGGCGTCGCCCTCGACGTCTATCACATCTGGTGGGATCCGGAGCTGATGGGCCAGATCGCGCGCGCCGGCCAGGATCGCCTGCTCGCCTTTCACGTCTGCGACTGGCTGGTGCCGACCAGGGACATCCTCAACGACCGCGGCATGATGGGCGACGGCGTCATCGACATCAAATCGGTGCGTCAAGCGGTCGAAGCGCAGGGCTTTGCCGGCTATTCCGAGATCGAGATCTTCTCCAACGATTGGTGGGGCAAGCCGATGGACGAGGTGCTGCGCACCTGCATTGCCCGGCACAGAACGGTGGTTTAGGTACTCTGGCACCGCCGTCTTTGCGCTGCGGATTGCACAGATGAATCAAACGGTTGGCTACTGTGCATGGGGTTGTTTTCGCAATTTTTGTGTTGGGGCTTCAGCCGATCGTACACGGCACGCTCAAAAAGCCGCGAAACCGCACCCGTCCGCCCCGCACCGGCTTGCCGCTCAGGGCATAGTTCGGGAAGCGCGCCAGGAAGCATGAGATCGCGATCGCTCCTTCCAGCCGCGCCAGCGCCATGCCGGCGCATTGATGCGCGCCGGTGGCGAAGGCGAGATGCCGGTTCGGCGCGCGCGCGATGTCGAAGCGTTCAGGGTCGGGAAACTGCGCGGGATCGCGGTTGGCCGCACCAATGCACAGCGTCACCGACGTGCCGGCCTCGAGCATGATACCGCCCAGCTCGACGCGCTCGGTGGTCATGCGGTTGCCGAGCTGGTTCGAACTCCGTAGCGCAGCATCTCCTCGACCGCGGTCTTGATCATGTCGGGATTGTCGATCAGCCGCTGCTTCTGGTCCGGATGCTGGTCCAGCGCGACGAGGCCGTTGCCGATCAGGTTGGTGGTGGTCTCGTGGCCGGCGTTGAGCAGGAAGATGCAATTGTGCAGCAGCTCCTTCTCGGTCAGTCGCTCGCCGTTTTCCTCTCCCTGGATCAGGCGCGTCAGCACATCGCGCTCGGGATTGCCGGGCCTGGCGCGCCGGCGCTCCACCAGCGTTTCCAGATAAGCGAGGAAATCCGTCACCGCCTTGTTGCCGCGCGCAGCCGCGTCAGGCGACACCACGGGTTCGAGCGCGCCGAGGATCGCCAGCGACCAGTCGCGCAGCGGCCCGCGCTCGTCATGGGGTACGTCGAGCAGATTGCCGATCACCTCGATCGGGATGGACGCGGCGAAATCCTCGATCAGCTCGCATCGGCCCTTGGCCGCGATGGCATCGAGCAGCCCGTCGACCAGCTTGATGAGATCGCCCTCCATGCCGGCGATCGCCCGCGGCGACAGCGCGCCCATGATCAGGCGGCGCACGCGCGTATGCGACGGCGGATCGTTGAAGACCAGGCTGGTGGTGTGATGCTCGTAGAGCGGGGTGTCGCCGTATTTCGGCAAGAACTCGCGCTTCTTGTCCGAGCTGAACGATTTGGTGTTCTTGTAGGTGGTGACGAGATCGTCATAGCGGGTCAGGAACACGGTGCCGCTACGCAGGCGCTTGACCGGTTCGTTCTCCCGCAGTGCACGATAGGTCGGATAGGGGTTGTCGTAGAACTCGGGCGTCAGCTTCTCGAGGTCGAAGCTTGCTGCCAGCTCCTTCGCATCTGCGTTCATCCCGTTATACTCGCCGGTTAAAGCCGTTATGCCGTTTTTGTTGTTCTGATCGGCGCATGCATGCGTCTACAGTCTGCGCACCTTGCTAGCCGACCGGACAGGAAAATGCACGCCCACGCCGATGCTGCCGACACGGCCCCGAACTGGCCCGACGATATTTTCGCGGCCTTGCAACGCTTCGACGTCCGGCAGGTGCCTTACGTGCCCGATGCAGGCCATGCGAAGCTGATCAACCGCGTGCTGGCCTCGTCCACGATGCGCGGCATTCCCCTGACCACGGAGGAGGAGGGCGTGGCGCTGCTTGCGGGCGCCTGGGCCGGCGGACAGCGCGGCGTCTTGCTGATGCAGTCGAGCGGCGTCGGCAATTGCATCAACATGCTGTCGCTGATCCCGATCCTGCGCTTTCCCTTCCTGACGCTGGTGACCATGCGCGGCGAGTGGGGCGAGTTCAATCCCTGGCAGGTGCCGATGGGATCGACCACCCAGGGCGTGTTCGAGCTCTCGGGCGTCCAGGTGCTGCGCGCCTCGCACGCGGCCGAGGTGCCGGCCGTGCTGGAGGCCGCTGCATCGCAAGCCTACAGCGCGCTGACGCCCACCGCCGTCCTTCTGTCGCAGCGCCTGATCGGCGCCAAGGTTTTCACCAAATGAGCAAGGCCAATCTTCTCGACCGCCGTCAGGTGGTCTCCACGCTGCTGGCGAACCGCAAGGACGTCGTCGCGATCGGCGGCTTGGGTGCCTCCACCAACGACATGTGCGCGGCCGGCGACCACGCCCGCAACTTTTACCTCTGGGGCGGCATGGGCGGCGCGGCGATGATCGGCCTCGGCCTCGCATTGGCGCAGCCGAAATTGCCGGTATTGGTCATCACCGGCGACGGAGAGATGCTGATGGGCATGGGCAGCCTTGCCACGATCGGCCTGCAGAAGCCCTCCAACCTCTCGATCGCGGTGCTCGACAACGAGGCCTATGGCGAGACCGGCGGGCAGACCAGCCACACCTCGGCCGCTGCCGACCTCGTCGGCGTCGCCCGGGCCTGCGGCATCAACGACAGCCGGGCTGTCACGACCATGGCCGAGGTCGAGGCCTTTGCCAAAGCCGTCCATGACATCTCGGGCGGGCCGCGCTTTGCCAATGTGAAGATCGACAGAGCCGGCCTGGAGCGGATCTTGCCGACCCGCGACGGGACTTTCATCGTCAACCGGCTGCGCGGCGACCTCGGCTTCCAGCCGATTTGAGGCGGGGCTGCTCGTTTCCTGCGGCGTCCAGGTCCTGCACACGGCCCGTCCAGACGGGCAATTTGCACTGAAGTTACAACGCACTTGGGTTGCGATGCAACATAGTGCTTGACTTCCGCGTGGGTGAGTGCTTACTCACCAAAATGAGCTCATTGCGTATGACGGGCGACCTGAGGCGTCAATTGATCCTCGGCGCCGCGAAACGTTGCTTTGCCCGACACGGTTATAACGGCACCACGACGAAGAGCGTGGCGGCCGCCGCTGCCATTTCCGAGGCGCTGCTGTTCAAGCATTTCCCCTCCAAGGCGGCGCTGTACGCTGAAATCCTCAGCGACGAATGCGAGGCAGACCCGGCGCTCACCGAGCTGCTCGAACGGGAGCCTTCGACCGCCACGCTGGTCGAGGTGATCCGCAGCATGGTCCAGCATTTCCTCCACATCGCCGATGGTCCCGATCGGGAAGAGGCGCAGCGCCTGCGACTGATGGCCACGAGCCATTTGGACGATGGCGAATTCGCTCGTTTGCTGTATGCCAAGATCGAGACGCTGATCGGAGCGACCTTCGTCGCCTCGTTCGAACGTGCCGTTGTCGCCGGGGACGCGCGGCCATGCAGCGGCGAGCCGTTCAACCTGTTCTGGTTTGCGCATCACACGGTGATGACGGCAGCGCTGACCAGGCTGTCCGCCACGCCTTGCCTCGTCTACGGCAGGGCAGACGACCTCGAGCGGCAGCTCTGTGAGTTTCTCCTGAGAGGCATCGGACTTAACGACGCCGCAATTGCTTCGCATCTGGGCCACGATCAGGCCGCGGATGC
This sequence comes from Bradyrhizobium dasycarpum, assembly GCF_042019905.1. Classification (NCBI taxonomy): domain Bacteria; kingdom Pseudomonadati; phylum Pseudomonadota; class Alphaproteobacteria; order Hyphomicrobiales; family Nitrobacteraceae; genus Bradyrhizobium; species Bradyrhizobium dasycarpum. The sequence goes on along the minus strand of NZ_CP169574.1, from coordinate 2,766,869 downwards.
CGGCAAGACGGCGATTGCAGAAAGTGCATGATATGAACATCGTAACCGAGCACAAGATTTCGGGCGAACCGATCGACAACAAGGCTCCCAAGCGTCCGGTCCGGCCGGTGCTGTGGTTCATCATCGTCGGCACGCTGCTCGCCGCGCTCGTCGGTGGCCTCGTCTGGTTCAACTATTTCCGCGGCCAGATGATCAAGCAGTTCTTCGCCAACAACAAGCCGCCGCCGACGGCCGTCAGCGCGGCGGAGGCGAAGTCCGAGGTGGTGCCGAACCTGCTCACCGCGGTGGGCAGCCTCGTCGCCGTGCATCAGGTCGACGTCAGTGCCGACGTCAACGGACGCGTCACCGAGATCAAGTTCCAGCCGGGCACGCGTGTCGAGGCCGGCACGCCCCTCGTGCAGCTGTTCGATGCGCCGGAGCAGGGCGACCTCGCCAATTACAAGGCCCAGGCGACCGTCGCGCAGCTGTCGCTCGACCGTGCCAAGCAGCTGGCCTCGCGCCAGTTCGGCCCGCAGGCGACCGTCGATCAGGCGCAGGCTGCCTATGACCAGGCGCAGGCGGGCATCGCCAAGACCGAGGCGCTGATCTCGCAAAAGCTGGTCCGCGCACCGTTCGCCGGCGATCTCGGCGTCCGCAAGGTCGAGGTCGGTCAATACCTGACGGCAGGTACGGCGATCGTATCGCTGACCGATCTGTCGGAGCTGTGGGCCAACTTCACGGTGACCGAAAAGGATTCCGGCAGCCTCAAGGTGGGTCAGACCGTCCGGCTCAAGGTCGACGCCTATCCGGGCCGTACCTTCGAAGGCAAGATTACCACGATCGAGCCGCAGATCTCGACCGACACCCGCAACATCCGCGTGCAGGCGACGATCGCCAATCCGGAGAAGATCCTCAAGCCCGGCATGTTCGTGACGACCACGGTGGTGCTGCCGGACAAGCCGGCCGTCATCACCGTTCCCGAGACGGCGGTCGACTACACGCTGTACGGCGACTCGGTGTTCGTGATCACCGAGAAAAAGGAAGAAGACGGCAAGACCAGCCTCTCCGCGGTGCGCACCTTCGTGCAGACCGGCAACCGGGTCGAAGGTCGCGTCGAGATCCTCAAGGGCGTGAAGCCGGGCGACAAGGTCGTCGCCGTCGGCCAGCTCAAGCTGCAATCGGGCGCAGCGGTGTCGATCTCGACCGACCCGGCTCCGCAGATTCCGGCGCAGCCGCCGCGCTATTGATCCATGACGCTCAAGTGATCCGGCCTGGCCGGATCACTTCTCTTGAGACAAAGAAATCGAGATCGCCGCGATGGCCCTTACCGATATTTTCATCAAGCGCCCGGTTCTGTCGGTCGTCGTCAGCCTGCTGATCCTGCTGATCGGCCTGCGCGCGGCGATGGTGCTGCCGATCCGGCAATATCCCAAGCTGTCGAACACGGTCATCAACATCACGACCGTCTATCCCGGCGCGTCGGCGGATCTGATCCAGGGCTTCATCACGACGCCGATCGAGCAGGCGGTCGCCTCGGCCGAGGGCGTCGATTACATCACCTCGTCCTCGGTGCTCGGCACCTCGACGATTCAGGTCTACATCAAGCTGAACTTCGACCCGAACCAGGCGCTCACCGAGGTTCTGGCGAAGACGAACTCGGTCAAATATCTGATCCCGAAGGAATCCAACGACCCGATCGTTACCAAGACCACCGGGCAGACCACGGCCGTGATGTATCTCGGCTTCTCGTCCGAGGAGCTGTCGGGCTCGGCGATCTCCGACTACCTCACGCGGGTCGTGCAGCCGGTGCTTTCGACCGTCGATGGCGTCGCGTCGGCTGACATTCTCGGCGGGCAGACCTTCGCGATGCGGCTCTGGCTCGATCCTGTGAAGATGGCCGGCCGCAACGTTTCGGCGACCGACGTTGCCGCTGCGATCCAGGCCAATAACTTCCAATCTGCGGCAGGCCAGACCAAGGGCTATCTGATCGTCTCCAACGTCTCGACGAACACCGATCTTACCAATGTCGAGCAGTTCAAGAAGATGATCGTGAAGGCCAAGGACGGCGGCTTCGTGCGGATGGAGGACATCGCCACCGTCGAGCTTGCCGCCCAGAGCACGAACGCCAGCGTCGCCTTCAACGGCGAGCACGCGATCTTCATCGGTGTGCAGGCGACGCCGCAAGGCAATCCGCTGACGCTGGTCAAGGGTGTCCGCGCGCTGTTCCCCGAGCTCGAACGCAACCTGCCGCCGTCGATGAAGATGAAGGTCGCCTACGATTCGACCAAGTTCATCCAGTCTTCGATCGACGAGGTGGAGAAGACACTGGGCGAAGCCGTGATCATCGTGATCGTGGTCATCTTTTTGTTCCTGGCCTCGCTGCGATCGGTCATCATTCCCGTCGTCACGATTCCCCTGTCGATGATCGGCGTCTGTACCCTGATGCTGGCGCTGGGCTTCAGCTTCAACCTGTTGACGCTGCTTGCGATGGTGCTGGCGATCGGCCTTGTGGTCGACGACGCCATCGTGGTGGTGGAGAACATCCACCGCCATTTGGAGGAGGGCAAGACGCCAGTCCAGGCGTCGTTGCAAGGTGCGCGTGAGATCGTGGGTCCCGTGATCTCGATGACCATCACGCTCGCCGCGGTGTACGCGCCGATCGGTTTCCTCGGTGGCCTCACCGGTTCATTGTTCCGCGAATTCGCCTTCACGCTGGCGGGCTCGGTGATCGTGTCCGGCGTGATTGCGTTGACCTTGTCGCCGATGATGTGCTCGGTGCTGCTGAAGAACACCGAAGAGGGCCGCTTCGCCAAGTTCGTGAACCGGGTGTTCGGCGCGATGACGCGCTGGTACGGCCGCAAGCTCGACCGCTCGCTCGATTACAAGGCGATCACCGGCCTGTTCGCGGTGACCATCCTCGGGCTTGTCGGCTTCCTCTACATGCACACGTCGAAGGAGCTGGCACCGGAGGAAGACCAGGGCATCGTCTTCGCGGTGACCAAGGCACCGAAATACGCGAACATTGATTATGTCGATTTCTACGGCGAGAAACTCGACAAGGAGTTCCAGAAATTCCCCGAGACCGATCTTCGCTTCGTGCTGAACGGCATCAACGGTCCGCAGGGCGGCATCGCCGGCATGCTGCTCAAGCCCTGGGACGAGCGCAAGCGCTCGTCGATCGCTTTGAAGCCGCTGGTGCAGGCCGAGCTCTCCAAGATCGAGGGCGTGCAGGCCTTCGCGTTCAACCTGCCGCCGCTGCCCGGCGGACCCGGCGGCCTGCCGGTGCAGATGGTAATCAACTCCACGGCCAGCTTCCAGACGGTTTATGAACAAATGGAAAAGCTGAAGGACGCGGCGCGCAAGAGCGGCATGTTCATCGTCTCCGACAGCGACCTCGCCTATAACCAGCCGAACGTCGAAGTCACGATCGATCGTACCAAGGCGCAGGATCTGGGCGTCAACATGCAGAATCTCGGTTCGACGCTCGCGGTCTTGCTCGGCGGCAACTACATCAACCGCTTCAATCTCGAGGGCCGCTCGTACCAGGTCATTCCGCAGGTGCCGCGCATCAACCGGCTCTCGCCGGAATCGCTCGGCGGCTATTATGTGACCACGAACACCGGCCAGCAGCTTCCGCTGTCGACGGTGGTCTCGATCAGGACCAAGACCGACCCGAACTCGCTGACGCACTACAACCAGCTCAATTCGGCGACGTTCTCGGCCGTGCCGATGCCGGGCGTGACCATCGGCGCGGCGGTCGACTTCCTCGAAAGCGAGGCCAAGAATCTGCCGCAGGGCTTCAGCCACGACTATCTGGCGGACTCCCGGCAATACGTTCAGGAAGGCAACCAGCTCGCGATCACATTCGGCTTCGCGCTGATCATAATCTTCCTGGTGCTGGCAGCGCAATTCGAGAGCTTGCGCGATCCGCTGGTGATCATGATCTCGGTGCCCATGGCGATCGTCGGTGCGCTGATCCCGCTGTTCTTCGGCGTCGCGACCATGAACATCTACACCCAGGTCGGCCTGCTGACCCTGGTCGGCCTGATCACCAAGCACGGCATCCTGATGGTGGAATTCGCCAACGAGCTCCAGGTCAACGAGCGGCTCGACCGCCGTTCGGCCATCGAAATGTCGGCCCGCATCCGCCTGCGGCCGATCCTGATGACGACGGCCGCGATGGTCACCGGCCTGATCCCGCTCCTGACCGCGACCGGGGCGGGCGCGGCCAGCCGCTTCTCGATCGGTCTGGTCGTCGTGGCCGGCATGTCGATCGGCACGCTGTTCACCCTGTTCGTGCTGCCGGCGGTGTACGTGGTGCTGGCGACCGACCACCGCGCGGCGGCCGATTCCGAGCGAAACAAGCAGGTCAACGAGCTCGATCTCGGCGCCAAGGCCTTGCGGCCGACCTGAGACGGCTCGCACGCGAACCAGAGGGCGGCAGCGGCCAGACCGTTGCCGCCCTTTTTTCGTTGTGCCACGGCATCTGCCATTTCGGCGCCGCAGCCGCAGCGGACCTCCGGCCTGCGGCAATCGCTCAACGCCATGATATCGTCGTGAAGCCGCACGGCGGCACCATCGACGTGGATACCGAACCCGGTGTATTACCGAATTCACCATCACCCTGCCGCGCGATGGCGGCAGGCGGCACGTCCGGAGGCAAGTGGTGAACGTTTACATCTTGGTCGTTGACGACGAGCCCGACGTCGAGGCGCTGTTCCGGCAGCAGTTCCGACGCAAGCTGCGCGCCGGCCGCTTCCAGATGGAGTTCGCCACCTCCGCGCCCGATGCGCTCAAGCGCGCCGCCGAGATCCGCACCCCCTCGTTGATCCTGTCCGACGTCAACATGCCCGGCATGGGTGGGCTGGACATGCTGCCGAAGGTGCGTGCCGCGCATCCGGACGTTCCCGTCATCATGATCACGGCCTATGGCGATGCCGAGACGCGGCGGAAGGCGATCGAGCGCGGCGCCGTCGGGCTGCTCACCAAGCCGATCGACTTTGCCTTGCTGCGACAGGAGATCGACACGAGGCCTCGAGCAAGCCGCATGAGCACGACCATCCTCTTCGTCGACGACGAGCCGGATCCTCGAGGCGCTGGTCCTGCAAAAGTTCCGCAGGCAGATCCGCGACGGAGAGGTGACCATCATGTTCGCCCGCGACGGTCTCGAGGCGCTGGCCTCACTCGAGCAGAACCCGCAGGTCGACATGGTGGTTTCCGACATCAACATGCCCCGGATGGACGGGCTGTCGCTGCTGGCGAAGCTCCAGGAGGCCGAGGAGAAGAAATCAACCATCATCGTCTCCGCCTATGGCGACATGAGCAACATTCGAACCGCCATGAACCGCGGCGCGTTCGACTTCCTGACCAAGCCGATCGACTTCGCCGATCTGGAAGCCACGATCGGCAAAACGATCCGCCACGTCGAGATGCTGCACGAAGTGCGCCGGCGCCAGATGGAAGCCGAGCGCGCCCATGCCGCGCTGTCGCGTCATTTCTCGCCCGAGCTGGCCAAACGTCTGGCCGCCAGCGGCGAAGGCGAGGGGATCGAAGTGAAGTGGCGAGATGTCGCCACCATCTTCACCGACATTACGGGCTTCACCTCGCTGGTCGAGACCGCCCCGCCCGAGGCATTGGGCAAGCTGCTCAACGAGTATGTCGGCGGCATGACCGAGATCGTCTTCGCGCATGAAGGGACGGTCGCAAAGATCATCGGCGATGCGATCCAGGTGCTCTTCAACGCGCCCGGAGATCAGCCGGATTATGCCACGCGCGCGGTCGCTTGCGCTCATGCGCTCGATGCCTGGGCGGAGGAGTTCCGAGGCCGGCAACATGCGATGGGCATCACCTTTGGTGCGACCCGCATCGGCATTCACGCCGGGCCGGCGCTGGTCGGCAATTTCGGCGGCAACCGTTACTTCGACTACACCGCGTACGGAGATTCGATCAACATCGCGGCGCGGCTGGAGGCCGCCAACAAGCATCTGGGGACGCGCATCTGCGTCAGCGCCAGCGTTGCCGAAGCGGCTGAGAATTTCCAAGGGCGCCCCGTGGGTGAGCTGATGCTGCGCGGACGCAGCGAGCCGTTGCGCGCGTTCGAGCCGTTGCCGCCGGCAAAATACGAGGCGCCGGAAACCGCGCTGTATGCGGAGGCTTTCGCCAGGATGGCGGCCGGCGAGGCCGCGGCCATGCCTGCCTTTGCCGCGCTGGTCGGCGCGCATGCCGACGATTCCCTTGCCGGTTTTCACCTGAAGCGCCTGCTCAACGGCGCCAAGGGCATTCGCATGAAGCTTGAATAGGAGTTCGTCATGATCCGTGATTTCCCTTCTGGCAACTACCGCTTCATTCCATCCGTGTTTCAATATTCGGCGGGAGCCGCCGCGGATGACGGCTACGAGATCGAGCGCGTCCGCTTCGATCGTTGTGTCCCGCTCGCGGGAGGCTTTGCGCTTGCGGCGAAGTTCATCCAGGAAGCAGGGCGTCCGCTGACAGCGTTCTGCGCCTGCGAGCTGCGTTCGCCGGCGGCCTTCAGCGAGGAGGGCTTTCGCGCGTTCAACCTGCACTATGTCAAGACGCTGTCGGAATGGGGCATCTTCGACGGTACCACCAATCCGGTGGCGCGCAGCAATGTCTGTCCCGAGATCGATCCGCCCTCCGAACCGTCGTTCTATGCATTCTCATTCACGCGGCCGTCCCGCTCCAAGGCACCGTCTTTCGTGATCGCCGGCGGGGCCGAGGCGCGCGAGGGCAGCGGCACCTATGTCGAACGCACAGTGCGCTATCGCGATCTCAGCCCGGAGGGCCTGCGCGAGAAGGTGCGCTTCACCACCTCGCAGATGGAGAATCGGATGGCGGCGTTCGATTTTGGATGGAAAGACACGACCGGCGTCCAGGCCTATTCCGTCCACGACTTTCATCACGCGCTGGCCGACGAGTTGGTTCGCCGCGGCGCGCTGCGCTCCGGCCTGACCTGGCATTTCGCACGGCCGCCGGTGGTCGATCTGGAATACGAGATGGATTGCCGCCGCGTGATGCGGGAAGTCGTGATTTGAGATCCTTATCCTGAAGAGCGGTCAGCAGGCCGCGTCTCGAAGCATGGCCGCAGGCGACAGCGGGGCCTTCATGATTCGCCCGGCGATGCAAAGCATCGTCCGGAGGCGCGCGCTCCTCACCATGAGGTAACTTCTACCGCTGCCGCGGATCGAGCGCGTCGCGCAGGCCGTCGCCGAGCAGATTCAGCGACAGCACCACGAGAAAGATCGCAAGTCCCGGCCAGATCGCCATCCACGGCGCCTGTGTCAGGAAGCGTTGCGCGGCGTTCAGCATGCTGCCCCAGGACGGGGCCGGCGGTTGCTGGCCGAGCCCGAGGAACGACAGCGCAGCTTCGGCGATGATGGCGGCGGCGATCGAGAGCGTCGCCTGCACCAGCAGCGCGGGCAGGATGTTCGGCAGAATATGCGAGAGCGCGATCCGCCACGGCGGATTGCCGAGCGCGCGCGCCGCCTCGACATAGTCCTCGGCCTTGACCACGAGGACCTGGCCGCGGGTCAGGCGGATGAAGATCGGTGTTGCCGAAATGCCGATCGCGATCATGGCATTGCCGAGGCTCGGCCCGAGGAACGCAGCAAGCGCGATCGCCAGGATCAGGAACGGGCACGCCAGCATCGCGTCCGTGACCCGGCTGATCAGCGCATCGATGAAGCCGCCGCGATAACCGGCGAGGAGGCCGAGCGGAACGCCGATGCCGAGCGCGATCGCGACCGAGATGAGGCCCGCGAGCAGCGAGGCCCGCGCGCCGTAGACGATACGGCTGAGGATGTCGCGGCCGAGCTCGTCGGTACCGAACCAGTGCGCCGCATTGGGCGGCTTGCGCACCAGGCTCCAGCTCGTCGCGATGGGATCATAGGGCACGATGAGCGGGGCTAGCACGGCGAGCAGCATGAACATCGTGAGCACGATGAGGCCGAACACCGCCGCCTTCCGCTTGAACAGCCGCCGACGCGCGCGGCGGGCCGGGCTGTCCAGCTCGTCGGAATGCGTGAGAGGGCTCGGCAGCGCGGCGTCGGTCATGAATTTAGCCCCGAAGCCGCGGATTGACGAGGATGTAGGCGATGTCGGCCACGAGGTTCAGCGTGATGTAGATCGTGGCTGTTACCAGCACCACGCCCTGCACCACGGCATAATCGCGGTTGAACACGGCATCCACGATCAGCTTGCCGAAGCCGGGAATGGAGAAGATCTGCTCGGTCAGGACGGCGCCCGACAGCAGCGTGCCGAGCTCGAGCGCGCCGAGAGTGATGACAGGGGTCAGCGCATTGCGCATGGCGTGCTTGAGGATCACCGAGCGCTCCAACAGTCCCTTGGCGCGCGCGGTGCGAACGTAATCGCTTTCCAGCACCTGCAGCATGGCGCTGCGCGTATGCCGCATCAGGACAGCGGCAATCGCATTGCCGAGCACGAAGGCCGGCATGATGGTGACTGCCAGGCTGGCGCGCCAGTTCTCTGTGAGCGGCACGTAGCCGGACGCCGGCAGCCAGCCGAGCTCAATCGAGAACAGGAAGATCAGCATGATCCCGAGCCAGAAGTTCGGGGTCGAGATGCCCCACAGCGCAAACAGGTTCGCGCAATAGTCCCAGGCCGAACCCTTCTTCACGGCGGCGACGATGCCGGCGGGAATGCCGATCAGGAACGCGATCACGATCGCCATCGAGCCGAGCTGCAGGGTCACCGGCAGCTTCTGCGCGATCAGCTCGCGCACCGGCATCTTGTTGCGCAGCGACTCGCCGAAATCGCCCGAGAGGACGCCCTTGATCCAGTAGACGTACTGGACCGGCACGGGCTGATCGAGCCGGTACTGGCGGCGGATCTGCTCGATCACGGCCGGATCGCGCTCTTCGCCCGCCATCACCAGCGCAGGATCGCCCGGCAGCAATTGCTGCAGCGAGAAGATCAGCACCGAGACGAAGAACAGCGTCGGCACGATCTGCGCAAGGCGGCGGGCGAGGAAGTTCAGCATGGTCGCACCTGTGTCCAGGGCGCGGCGCAACATGAAATGTTGCGCCGCTGAACCGGGACCCAGCTTGCACGGTTCGTCGTCGCCGTGGGTCCCGGCTCTGCGAAGCAGCGCTTCCGCGCTGCGCCGCGTCCGGGACACGGACTGAGTTTCAGATCGATCACTTCAGCTTCAGCCCGATCACGCGCACGAGGCCGTCGGGCATCTGCTTGTAGCCTTCGAGCCTGGTCGTGTGCGCGATGATGATGCGGCGGTGGTAGAGGTAGAGCAGCGGCTCCTCCTCCTGCACCAGTTTGGCGAGCGTCTCATAGCTCGCCTTGCGCTTGGCGGGATCGGTGACCAGCCGCGCCTCCTCGAGCGCCTTGTCGGCCTGTGGGTTGTTCCATGCGCCGTAATTCTGCGGCGCGCCGTTGTGCAGGAACACGAAGGTGTTGCCGTCGGGATCGACGCGGCCGCTCCAGGCGAGCATGTAGGCCTGATAGTCGCCGGCCTCGGCCTGCTTCAGCCCGGTTGCGAATTCGGTGAGGCGTATTTTCATGTCGAACCCGGCTTCCGCCGCCATCGACTGGATCACCTGCGCTGGCGTCTCGGTTTCCGCGCCCTTGGGCACCAGGAAATCGACGCTGACCGGCGGCGTCACGCCGGCTTCCTTGAGCAGCGCCTTGGCCTTCTCGACGTTGCGGGGACGGACCGGAAGCGATTTCTGATAATAGGGGTGATCAGGGTTGACCCATTGGTTGCCGACCTGGAACTCGCCGTTGAACACGACCTGGTTGATCGCCTCGCGGTCGATGGCGAAGTCGAGCGCCTGGCGCACCTTGGCGGACTGGCTGAGCGGTCCCTTGGCCTTGTCCTTGCCGATGTTGAGCGTGAGACCCTGGTAGCCGAGCTCGATCGCGGTTGCGACCTTCAGGCGCGAGTCGGCGCGCACCTCCTTCAGATCAGTGGCGAGCACGCGCTCGATCAGGTCGAGGCCGCCGGATTTTAGATCTGCGAGCCGCACGGTGGCATCGACGATCGGCTGGAACACGATCTTGTCGATGAACACGTTGTCCTTGTTCCAGTAGTCCGCGAACTTCTCGAACACGATGCGGTCCTGCTGCACCCGCTCGACGAATCTGTAGGGGCCGGCGCAGACCGGGCGCAGGCCGAACTTGTCGCCGGCCTCTTTGGCCGCCTTCGGCGACATCATCATCCCGGCACGGTCGGTGAGCTGGGCGAGCAGCGGCGAGAACGGCGACTTCAGCACCAGCTTGACGGTGAGGGGATCGACGACCTCGATGTGATCGACCGAGGCCAGCTCCGGCTTGCGGAACGAGCCGGTGAACGTCAGATGGCGTTCCAGCGAGAACTTGACGGCCTCCGCATCGAGCGGCTCGCCGTCGTGGAATTTCACGCCGGGGCGCAACTTGATGACCAGGCCCTTGCCGTCGTCGACCGTCTCGCTCGACAGCGCGAGCTGCGGCACGATGTTGAGCTTCTCGTCGATGTCGAACAGCTTGTCGCAGAAGGCGGAGAACACGATGCGGCCGACATAGGTGCGCGCCATCGTGGGATCGAGGATATCGGGATCCTCGGCGAGGCCTATGCGAAGCGTGGTCTGAGCCTGCGCGGCTGCGATCGACAACAGGAGGGTGGCGGCCGTTGCGGCCAGGCGAAACATCTTCATCGGACAATCCCCATTGCTTCGGCTATTTCGTTGTGGACGCTGTGTCTTGTATACCAACCCCGGCGAAGGTCCGGCCTTCCGTCTTTTGGCTGAAGGCCGCGACCAATCTTGCAAGCGCCGGCGAAAATCCGCCGGCTACCGGCAGAATGGCATCGGCAGACGGCAGCTCTGCCGTGCGGTGACAGGCGGCGGCGTGGCCTTTGCCGTCCGCCGTGAGCTTCGGCGCCTCGCTGCGGCAACGCTCGATCACGAACGGGCAGCGGGTGTGGAAACGGCAGCCGGCCGGAGGATTGAGCGCGCTCGGGATTTCGCCCTCCAGCAGGACCGTCGTTCGTTTCGCCTTCGGCTGCGGCAGCGGGATCGCGGACAGAAGCGCCCGGCTGTAGGGATGACGTGGCGCGGCGAACAGCGCGTCGGCCTCCGCCGTCTCGACGATCTGGCCGAGATTCATCACCGCCACATGGTCGGCGATGTGCTTGACCACGGCGAGGTCGTGCGAGACGAAGATGTAGGCGAGGCCGAGCCGGTCCTGCAGCTCACGCAGCAGGTTGAGGATCTGCGCGCGGATCGAGACGTCGAGCGCCGAGACCGGCTCGTCGCAGATGATCAGCTTCGGCTCGACCGCGAGCGCGCGGGCGATGGCGATGCGCTGGCGCTGGCCGCCGGAGAATTCGTGCGGATAGCGCCGGGCCAGCCGCGGCTCCAGCCCGACCAGCCGCAGCAGCTCGGCGACGCGTGCGCGGCGCTGCGCCGGCGGCACGAGATCGTGCAGCGCCAGCGGTTCGGTCAGGATCTGGCCGACCGTCATGCGCGGGTTGAGCGAGGCATAGGGGTCCTGGAAGATGATCTGCGCCTCGCGGCGGAACGCGCGCAAGCCGCCGGCGTCGAGCGCGAGCAGGTCGCGGCCGTCGAACCGCACCGTGCCCGAATCCGGCTCGATCAGCCGCAGCACCAGGCGGCTGATCGTGGATTTGCCGCAGCCAGATTCGCCGACCAGCGCCAGTGTCTTGCCGGCCTGAAGCGAGAAGGAAACACCATCGACCGCCTTGACGTGCGCCAGCGGCCGGCCGAACAGCGAGCGCTGGGCGACGAAATGCTTGACCAGGCCGTTGACCTCGAGCAGCGCGGTCATCGTGTCTGCTCCTCGCGGATGCAGGTCCCGTGTCCCGGGCGCGGCGCAACATGCAATGTTGCGCCGCTGAACCGGGACCCAGTCTGCGGCGCGATGGGCCCCGGTACAGCGGGGCACCACGGCGCTTCGCTTGTGCTGCGCCGCGGCCGGGGCACAAGAGAGGAGACGGCCGCCATCACGCCACCAGACGTTCGAGCGGCGCGCGGATGCAGCGCGAGAGGTGACCGGGGCTGACTTCCAGCAGCGGCGGCGGCGCCTTCGTACAGGCGTCCAGCACGAATGGGCAGCGCGCCGCGAAACGGCAGCCGGCCGGCGGCTGCGCCATGTTCGGCACCATGCCTTCGATCGTCGCAAGCTGCTCGGCACGATGGTCGAGCCGCGGGATCGAGCCGAGCAGGCCCACTGTGTAAGGATGCTGCGGGGCGGAGAACAGCTCATCCACCGGCGCCCGCTCGACGATCTCGCCGGCATACATCACCGCGACCTCGTCGCAGACTTCGGCGACGACGCCGAGATCGTGGGTGATCAGGATGATGGCGGCGCCGCTGGCCGCCTTCAGCTCGCGCATCAGCTCCAGGATCTGGGCCTGCAGGGTGACGTCGAGTGCCGTGGTCGGCTCGTCCGCGATCAGGAGGTGCGGATCGCAGGCCAGCGCCATCGCGATCATCACGCGCTGACGCATGCCGCCCGACAGCTTGTGCGGATATTCGTCGATGCGCCGTTCGGGCGAGGGGATGTGGACGCGGCGCAACAGCTCGATCGTCCGCTCGCGCGCGCTTTTCCGCGAGCCGCCGCGATGGCGCAAGATGGTCTCGATGATCTGGTCGCCGATCGTGAAGCTCGGATTGAGCGAGGTCATCGGCTCCTGGAAGATCATCGCGAGCCGGTTGCCGCGCAAATCGCGCAGGGTGTGGTCCGTCGTCCGCAGCAGATCGAGGCCGTCGAAGCGGATCGCGCCGGTTATTTCCGCGCTTTGCTTCGGCAGGAGGCCCATGATCGCGAGCGACGTCACGCTCTTGCCGCAGCCGGATTCGCCGACGAGGCCCAGCGTCGCGCCGTTGGCCACGCTGAGATCGACGCTGTCGACCGCGTGGGTGATGCGGCCGTCGTCGCCGTGGAAACGGATGCGCAGGTCCCTGATCTCGATGAGAGGGCTCGTGCTCATGACTGGCTTGCGCGTGCGGCTGCGATGCTGGCGTCGATGACGCTGCGATCGGTGTTGCCGGCCGGGTTCTTTCGCGTCGGCATCGACGCGCGAAAGTGCACCCAGAGCTCATGGCTGACGCGTTCGAGCCGTTCGAGCTCGCCGAGCGGGTCGGGATGATCGTCGGCGCGAATGTCCAGCACCGGCCATTCCTCCTCGCCGTGGATCAGCAGCGCCGCGGACTGCTTGCCGCGCTTGTCGCCGCCGGCGGCTTCCCCTGCGCGCATCGCCGCGAGCAGGCGGCGCGGGAAGGGCAGGCTGTCATTGGCGAGATAGGTCTTTGCCGTCTCGGCAAGCACGTCGGCGCCCGCGAGCATGTTGCCGGCGATCGAATAGCCGCTGCCTGCGACATGCCCGCACCAGTCGACGCAGTCGCGGCCGGTATGCGCTGCGATTGCGCCGCTCGCATCCATGATGTGAACCTGCCGGCTTTCGCGGCCCTCGTCCGCCGCGAGCAGCGTTGCGAGCACGTCGTGGACGTTGAGACCCTCGCGCAGCAACTTGACCCCGTCGATGCCGTAATAGGGATTGACGAAGGCCTGCGTCGCGATCGCGCCGAGGCCGACCGCGATATAGGGCACGCGGGCGCCGACGGCGAAGAAACGGGTCGCGACCGCGATGCCGAACTGGCCGGTGGCAGGATCTTTCGCGATGATCGACCAGGTCATGTGCGCCCTATCAGCGTCCCGCGGCGTAACCTTGCATGCCGCGCGGATTGGCGGCGGCGCGCCGGCGCGGACCGACACGCGAGGCCGCGGTGAGGCGGCCTTCGGACCAGTCGGGGCCGACCTCGACGACGTGCCCGCGCTCGCGCAGGTTCTCGATCGTTGCCTTGGGCACACGGTTCTCGACCACGAGCACGCCGGGGCGCGCGGTGCGTGGCCAGAACGAGATCGGGAAATGCTCGGAGTGCCAGGCCGGCGCGTCGATCGCCTCCTGGAGATTGAGGTTGCAATGGACGTGGCGCAGGAAGAACTGGGTGATCCACTGATCCTGCTGATCGCCGCCGGGCGAGCCCCAGGCGAGGTACGGCTCGCCGTCGCGCAGCGCCATGCTCGGCGACAGCGTGGTGCGCGGCCGCTTGCCGGGCGCCAGCGAACTCGGCTGGTTCTCTTCCAAATCGAACATCTGAGCGCGGCTGCCGAGGCAGAAACCCAGCTCGGGAATGACGGGCGAGGATTGCAGCCAGCCACCGGACGGCGTCGACGACACCATGTTGCCGGCCTTGTCGATGATGTCGAAATGCACGGTGTCGCCGCGCACCTCGCCGAAGCGCCCCACGGTCGGCTCGCCCGCGCCCAAAGCGCCAACGGCCTCGCGTTGGCCTTCTGCGCGGCGCAGCTTGACGACGCCGCCGAAGCCCTCGACTGCGCCGGGCCGGAGATCGAGCGAAGCCTTCTCGGTCACGAGCTTGCGGCGCTCGTCATTATACGCATCCGACAGCAGCGTCCCGATCGGGATTTCGCTGAATTTCGGATCGCCGTAGAACTTCTCGCGGTCGGCGAAGGCGAGCTTGGCGCATTCGATCTGGAGATGGATGAACTCCGGCCCGGTCGAGTCGAGCCCGTCGAGCGCAAAGCCCTTGAGCAACGCAAGCTGCTGCAGCGTCACCGGGCCCTGGCTCCAGACGCCGGCCTTGCACACGGTGTAGCGGCCGTAATCGTAGGTAAGCGGCGCCTCGATGGTCGGCTGCCAGCGCGCCATGTCGTCGGCGGAAAGCACGCCGCGATGCGGCGAGCCGCTGACGTCCATCACCTCCTGGGTTCGGCAGAACCGGTCGATGGCCTCGGCGACGAAGCCTTGCGACCAGGCTTTGCGCGCGCGCTCGATTTCAGCATCGCGGCCACCGCCACCGCTTTCCGCTTCGCTCAGGATCCGGGCGTAGGTCGCAGCCAGTGTCTTGTTGGTGAACAGCGTGCCGGGCGTCGGCACCTCGCCGTTCGGCAGGTAGACGGCGGCCGAGGTCGGCCAGTGCTTGCGGAACAATTGCTCGACGGTCTGGATCGTGGCGCAGGCGCGCTCCACCAGCGGGTAGCCGTCGCGTGCATAGGAGATCGCGGGCTCCAGCACGTCGCGCACGCGCATTGTGCCGTAGTCGCGCAACAGCATCATCCAGGATTCGAACGTGCCGGGGACGCAGGCCGCGAGCAGGCCGGTGCCCGGCACCATGTCTAGGCCCTCGCTCCTGTAGTGCGCGATTGTGGCGCGCGCCGGCGCCGGGCCCTGGCCGCAGATCACCTCGGTGCGGCCGCGCTTCACATCGTGCACGATGACGGGCACGTCGCCGCCGGGGCCGTTCAGATGCGGCTCGACCACCTGGAGCGCGAAGGCGGTGGCGACGCCGGCGTCGAAGGCGTTGCCGCCTTTCTCGAGGATGGCCATGCCGATTGCGGTCGCGATCCAGTGCGTGGTGGCGAGGACCCCGAACGTGCCCTCGATCTCGGGGCGCGTCGTAAAGGGATCGGGATTGACGTTGCTGGCCATCGGATACCTCATTTGCGGCGCGCGCAATTGATCACAGAGGCAGGCCGCCGCCAAATGCGCAGGCTGCATGGCACGCGCGCGTCACGCCGGGACCGGCGCGGTGTTGACCGCATGGCAGGCGACGCCGCCGATCAGTTCCGGGGCCTCCTTGCGGCAGAGATTGAACGCCAGCGGGCAGCGCGGGTTGAAGGCGCAGCCGGAGGGCGGGTTGATCGGGTTCGGGATCTCGCCTTTCACCGGAATGCGCTGGCGGCCGCTCATGGCAAGGTCGGGCACGGCACCCAGCAGCATCTTGGTGTAGGGCATGCGCGGATTGGCGAACAGCTCGCGTCCCTCCGCGATCTCGACGATGCGGCCGAGATACATCACGCCGACGCGGCTTGCCATGTGGCGGACCACGGCGAGGTTGTGGCTAATGAACATGTAGGTCAGGCCGAACTTGTCCTGGAGGTCGCGCATCAGGTTGAGGATCTGCGCCTGCACCGAGACGTCGAGCGCGGAAGTCGGCTCGTCGCAGACGATGAACTCGGCATCGGAGGCGAGCGCCCGCGCAATCGCGATGCGCTGACGCTGGCCGCCGGAGAATTCATGCGGAAACTTCAGCCGGTCGTCGGGATGCAGGCCAACCAGCGTGAGCAGCTCGGCGACGCGGGCCCGGATGTCACGCTCGCCCTGGATCAGGTCGAAGGCGCGGATCGGCTCGGAGATGATGGCGTCGACGCGGAAGCGCGGGTTCAGGCTGGCATAGGGATCCTGGAAGATCATCTGGATGCGGCGGCGCAGCTTCCGCCGCGCCGGCGCCTGCCGCGGATCCGTCATCGAGACGCCGTCGATCAGGACGTCGCCGGCGCTCGGCGGCAGCAGCCCGACGACCATCCGCGCCACCGTGGTCTTGCCCGAACCGGACTCGCCGACCAGCGCAAAGGTCTCACCCTTCCTGATGTCGAAGGTGACGTGATCGACCGCCTTGAGATATTCGAGGTGCCCGCCCTCGAGCACGCGGTTGAGCCAGGGTTTCGAGACGTCGAACACCCGGCGCAGATTTGTGGCCTGAACGAAGGGGGCGTTCATGCCGCGCTCTCCGCCGGCACGTTGTCGTAGAGGTGGCAGGCGACCGATTGTGTGCCGCGCGGCAGCGGCTCCGGCCGCTCGACCCGGCAGCGGTCGAAGGCGAAGGCGCAGCGCGGATTGAACGAACAGCCGCGCGGGATCGCCGAGAGGCGCGGCATCGAACCGGGGATTTGCTGGAGGCGCTTGTCGTCGCCGGCCAGCGTCGGAATCGCGCCCATCAAGCCCTTGGCGTAGGGGTGCAGCGGATTTCTGACGACATCCTGCACCGGACCGATCTCGGCGACACGGCCGGCATACATCACCGCGACGCGGTCCGAGGTCTCCGCGATCACGCCCATGTCGTGCGTCACCAGCATCACGGCGGTGCCGTGATCGCGGCCGAGCCGCTTGATCAGCGAGATGATCTGCGCCTGCACGGAGACGTCGAGCGCGGTGGTCGGCTCGTCGGCGATGATCAGCTCGGGCTCGGCGCAGATCGCGAGCGCGATCACGACGCGCTGACGCATGCCGCCGGAGAATTCGTGCGGATAGCCGTCGATGCGCCTGTCCGGCGCGGGGATGCCGACCTCGGCGAGCAGGTCGATGGCGCGGCGGCGGGCGGCGGATTCGGACAGGTCCAGGTGGGTCCTGATCGTCTCCACGATCTGGTCGCCGACCCGGTAGAGCGGATTGAGCGAGGTGAGGGGATCCTGGAAGATCATGCCGATCCGCTTGCCCCGGATGCGGCGCATCTCCTCCGGCGGCAGATGGTCGATGCGCTGGCCGGCAAGACGTATCTCGCCGCCGGCGATGCGGCCGGGGGGATCAATCAGGCCGATCACGGCAAGACCAGTGACAGATTTGCCGGCGCCGGATTCGCCGACCACGCCCAGCACCTCGCCCTTGGCGATGTCGAAGGAGACGCCGTCGATAGCGCGCAGCGTGCCGCGGCGGGAGGCGAACTCCACCTGGAGGTTGCGTACGGAGAGGATTGGTTCGGTCATGAGCGAGGCGGACTCATCGAAGTGTTGCTCATCGGAGTTTCGGATTGAGCGCGTCGCGCAGCCAGTCGCCCAGCAAATTGATCGACAGGATCAGCCCGGCGAGCGCCAGGCCCGGGAAGGCGACAATCCACCATTCGCCGGCGAACAGGTAATTGTTACCGATGCGGATCAGCGTGCCGAGCGACGGCATCGTGTCGGGCAGGCCGACGCCCAGGAAGGACAGCGTCGCCTCGGTGATGATGGCGAGCGCCAGGTTGATGGTGGCGATGACCAGGATCGGTCCCATTGTGTTGGGCAGCACGTGGCGCAGCATGATCGTCGGCGCCGGCAGGCCGATCAGCTGCGCGGCAGCCACGTAATCCTTGTTCTTCTCGACCATCACGGAGCCGCGCACCGTTCGGGCATAGCCCACCCAGAAACTCAGGCCGATCGAGATCACCAGCACCACGAGCATGCTGGTGGCATCCAGCCGGTTGCCGAAGATGGATTTGGCGATGCCATTGACCAGCAGCGCGATCAGAATGGCGGGAAAGGTGAGCTGCACGTCGGCGATCCGCATGATCACGCCGTCGACCGCGCCGCCGAAATAGCCGGCGATCAGGCCGAGCGCGATGCCGAGCGCGCCGGCGAAGATCACGCCGGCGACGCCCACCGCGAGCGAGATGCGCATCCCGTAGAGGATGGCGGAGAAGACGTCGCGGCCCTGCTCGTCGGTGCCGAGCAGGAACGGGCTCTGGCCGTCGGCGGTCCAGAGCGGCGAGATGCGCGAGTTCATCAACTGGAGCTGCGCCGGATCGAACGGGTTCTGCACCGCGAGGGCGGATGCGAAGATCGCGAGCAGGAAGAACAGCACGGTGATGGCCGCCGCCACCATGGTCAGCTTGGAACGGCGAAACGAATAGAAGATGTCGCTGTCGAGCGCGCGGCTCAGCCAGCTGCGGCCGACGTGGGCGGGCGGCGTGCTCTGCTCGTCGGGATTGGAGGCGACTGCGTCGGACATGCAGGGCTGCCTTATGAGGCGCGGCCGACGGTCGCGCGGAGGCGCGGATCGACCACGGAGTAGAGGATGTCGACCACCAGGTTGATGGTGACGAAGATCAGCGAAACCATCAGCAGGTAGGCGGCCATGATCGGGATGTCGACGTTTTGCACGGCCTGCACGAACAGAAGTCCCATGCCCGGCCATTGGAACACGGTTTCGGTGATGATCGAAAATGCAATAACCGAGCCAAACTGGAGTCCGGCCACCGTGATCACGGGAATCAGCGTGTTCTTCAGCGCGTGGCCGAAATGGATGGCGCGGGTGGTCAACCCCCGGGCACGGGCGAAGCGGATATAGTCGGTTCGCAGCACCTCCAGCATCTCCGCCCGCACCAGCCGCATGATCAAGGTCATCTGGAACAGGCCGAGGGTGATCGAGGGCATGATCAATGCCTTCAATCCCGACAGCGTGAGCAGGCCCGTGCTCCACCAGCCGAGCTTGACCACCTCGCCGCGGCCGAACGAGGGCAACCAGCCCAATGTCACGGCGAACAGGTAGATCAGCAGAATGCCGATCAGGAAAGTCGGCAACGAGATGCCGACAAGCGAAACCGCCTGGAACAGCTTGGCCAGCATGGTGTCGCGCCGGAGCGCCGAATAGACCCCCATCAGAATCCCGAACACCATTGCAAAGACGGTGGCGCAGATCGCAAGTTCCAGCGTGGCGGGCATCCGCTCCATCAACAAAGTCGAGACCGGCTGCCGGAACTGATAGGAGACGCCGAACTTGAACTGCGCGGCATCGGCGAAGTAGCGCACGAACTGCACCGGCACGGGATCGTCGAGCCCGAGCGATTTACGCACGATTTCGCGTTCGGCCGCCGATGTGTCGATCGAGACGATCTGGTTGACGGGGTCGCCGGCGAAACGGAACATCGAGAAGGCGATGATGCCCACGGCGAACATGACGCCGATGGCCTGAACGGCGCGGCGAAGCGTGAAAGCGAGCATGCCTTCCACTATCCTTGGGTGCGTGCGGCCGACGACTTCGTCAGCCGGAAAAAGGAAAGGTCCCGGCCGCCTGGTGCGCCGGGACCTCGTGTTCGACTGACGCTATTCCTTCTTGGTCGCCCAGTGGAACATGACCAGATTGTCGGCGCGCTGCGGCAGGTTGACCTTCTTCGATACGCCCCAGGCCAGTGCCTGCTGATGCAGCGGAATGTAGGCCCAGTCCTTGATGCTGATGTCGTAGGCCTGCTTGATCAGCTGGTTGCGCTTGGCGGTGTCGGTCTCCACCAGCACCTTGTCGGTGATGGCGTCGAATTCCTTGTTGCAATAACCGCCGAGATTGGCCTCGCCGCGCGAGGATTTCGCATCGTCGCGGCAGCCCATGATGTCGTACAGCACGTTGTGCGAGTCCATCGTGCTCGGCGTCCAGCCCAAGAGGTAGAACGAAGTCTGGTAGCCGCCTTGCTTGAGCACCTTGGCGAAGTACTGCGCCTTCGGCTGCGCCAGGAGATTGATCTTGACGCCGATGCGGGCGAGCATGCCGACGACGGCCTGGCAGATCGCGGCGTCGTTGACGTAGCGATCGTTCGGGCAATCCATCGTGACCTCGAAGCCGTCGGGATAGCCCGCTTCGGTCAGGAGCTTCTTGGCGCCGTCAGGATCGAATTTCGGCCGCGTGAACTCCTTGGACAGCGCAAACAGTTCCGGCGCGATCATCAGCGCCGACGGCGTCGACAGTCCGCGCATCACGCGCGTCTTGATCAGCTCGATGTCGATCGCCTTGTAGAAGGCTTCGCGGACTCGGGCGTCCTTGAACGGGTTCTTGCCTTTGATGTTGGAGTAGAGCAGCTCATCGCGCGTCTGGTCGAAGCCGATGAAGATGGTGCGCAGCTCCGGCCCCTTCAGCACCTGGGCGTTCGGGCTGGAATCGACGCGGGAGATGTCCTGGATCGGCACCGGCTCGATGACGTCGACTTCGCCGGAGAGCAGTGCGGCGACGCGGGTGGCGTCGGAGGAAATCGGGGTGAAGACGATCTCCTTCAGGTTACCTTCCACCTTGCCCCAGTAATTGGGATTGGCCTTGAACACCGTCTTCACGCCGGGCTGATGGCTTTCGATGATGAAGGGACCGGTGCCGTTCTCGTGCAGCGAGGCGTAGCTGGGCGTGGTCGCCGCCACCGGCGTCGGATCGACGACGTTGTTCGCCTCGGCCCATTTCTTGTCCATGATGTACCAGACATCCCACGAATTGTGCAGGATGGGATTGGGGGAGGGCAGGACGAAGTCGACGGTGTAGTCGTCGACCTTGACGACCTTGACGTCGGGCGCAAGACGGGTCTGCATGTTGGACCCCTTCTTGCGGACGCGATCGGCCGAGAACACGACGTCGTCGGCGGTGAAGGGGTCGCCGTTGTGGAACTTCACGCCCTTGCGCAAATGGAAGCGCCATCGGGTCGGCTCTGGAGTTTCCCAGCTCTCCGCCAGCGCGGGAATGATCTTGAGGTCCTTGTCGCGCGCGGTGAGGCCCTGGTAGACGTGACCGAGATGCGCGTGGGTCGTGCTCTCGTTGAGCGTGTAGGGATCAAGGGACTTCAGGTCACCCTGGTTGGCATAACGGAGCGTTTGGCTCGACGCCGGCGTGACCGCCAACGCAAGCGTACCGGCGAGCGTCGTCGCAAACAGACTTCGACCTAGTGACATTCTTGACCCTCTCCACTCTGCCATGCCGATGATTTTTGATTGTTCGGCGGGGCTGATTGATCCATGTTGCCCAGAGTTCTCGACCGGTGCAAGCGCCATTCCAGCAAGGAACGCGCCAAGTTGCGCCGCTGTGCAGCAATGCAGACCATGCCGCCCGGCATGGAAGATCGCTTCTTTCGACTTTGGTTGACCATACCGGCCGATTGCGGCACGGCTCGCGCCGAGCCTGCGTCAGGTCGCTTGCGTCGCAGCACAACTCGCGGCGATACTCCGACAGGTCGCTCGAATCTCATCCGGAGGGGACATGAAAGTAAACATCGAAATCGACTGCACCCCCCTCGAGGCTCGCCAGTTCTTCGGTCTGCCCGACGTGGGGCCGATGCAGACGGCGGTGATGGACAAGCTGCAGCAGCAGGTGCTCAGCAACATCGAGAAGGTCTCGCCGGAATCGCTGATCCAGAGCTGGTTCACGTTCGATCCGAAGATCGCCGAGCGGTTTCAGGATATGTTCGTCACGATGGCCGGCCTCGGCGGCACGCGCAGCAGCGACAAGAAAAAATAGTGTCGTCCGGGCAGGAGGGGGCGCAGGAGAGAGGCCGGCTTCGTCCGCCGGGTCTCGCCCTGTTGCTCGCAGAAGCCCGTGGCCTGCTCGAGCTCAATGCAAGCCTCTTGCTGTCGCCGCTCCTGATGCGGGCGCCGCGGGGCGACGGCCATCCCGTGCTGGCGCTGCCGGGCTTTCTCGCCAGCGACCTCTCGATGGCGCCGATGCGGCGCTATCTCAGCGAGCTCGGCTACGAGACGCATGCCTGGCGGATGGGCCGCAATCTCGGCGGGCTGGGCCGGATGCGGACGCGCTGCGCGCCCGACTTGCCGAGATTCATGCCGCGAGCGGGCGCAAGGTCAGCCTGGTCGGGTGGAGTCTCGGCGGCGTCTATGCCCGCGATCTCTCGCTTTGGGCGCCCGACATGGTTCGCTACGTCATTACGCTCGGCAGCCCTTTCGCCAATGACGTGCGGGCGACCAACGCCACGCGGCTCTACGAGGCGCTGTCCGGCGAGCGCGTCGAGGATTTTGCGGAAGCGCGCGAGGCGATCGCCGGCGATCTGCCGGTGCCGACAACCTCGATCTATTCGCGGGCCGACGGTGTGGTTAACTGGCGGACCTGCTTGTTGCGTCCCTCCGACCGTGCCGAAAACATCGAGGTGCACCTGGCGAGCCATATCGGGCTCGGGGTGAATCCTGCGGCGCTGTGGGCGGTGGCCGACCGTCTGGCCCAACCGGAGGGGGAATTCTCCCCATTTGACCGGGCAGGGCCGTTTGCCATTGCATATGCCCCGCCGGAACAGGCAATATCGGCCTGACGAGAAGCGCCGGCTAAGGCGCCCGTCAAATCGTTGCGGGAGGGAATTATGGCTGACGGTAAGAAGCTGTCGTCGCTGGACGCGTCGTTTCTCTATCTGGAAACGCCGGAAATGCCGATGCATGTCGGCAGCATGGCGATCTTCCGCCTACCCGACGACTACAAGGGCGACTTCTTCGAAGACTTCAAGGCGATGATCGTCTCGCGGCTGCACATCGCGCCGATCCTGAAGGCGCGGCTGGAGAAGGCGCCGCTCGACATCGACCATCCCTCCTGGGTCGAGGACGACCAGTTCGACATCGATCGTCACATCTTCCGCGCCAGCCTGCCGCAGCCGCGCGACCGCGCCACGCTCGAGCGCATCGTCGGTTGGATGCATGCCAAGCTTTTGAATCGCGCCCGCCCGCTCTGGGAGTTCTACGTGTTCGAGGGCATGAAGGACAACGAGGTCGGGCTCTATTCCAAGATGCACCATGCCGCGATCGACGGCGGCGCTGGCGCGGCGTTGACCAACATGATCTACGACATCTCCCCGATCCCGCGGAAGGTCGAGCCGCCGACGGCTGGAAGCAAGCCGGGGCAGGAGCCGCGCGACATCGCCGCGAACCTGCTGGATTCCTATCAGCAGCTGTTCAGCCAGCCGCTGGATGCTTCGCAGGCTGCGAAGAACCTTCAGCTGCCGCGCACCGGCAAGAGCGACATCGGCTCGATCCTGTTCGACAACGCGATGTACCAGATCGAGAGCGCGGTACGCTTTGCCGGCAACATCCCGACCGTGCTCAAGAGCGTGTCCGACGTGCTCGGCAAGGTCGCCGATCCCAAGTCGCGCGAAAGCCTCGCCAGCATGGTGTCGCCGCCGACCATGCTCAACAAGACCATCTCGTCGGAGCGCAGCTTCGCCGGCGTGTCGATCCCGCTGTCGCGGGCGAAGGCGCTGGCCAAGCAGGCCGGCGGCAAGCTCAACGACGTCGTGCTGGCGCTGGCCTCGGGCGTGGTTCGCCGCTATCTCCTTCAATATGGCACGCTGCCGGCGAAATCGCTGACGGCGGCGGTGCCGATCTCGCTGCGCGAGGAAGGCAACACCGAGGCCAACAACCAGGTGTTCGGCATGATCTGCGCGATCGCGACCAACATCGACGATCCCAAGGCGCGGCTCGAGGCCATCATCGCGCAGTCGACCAAATCCAAGGAGATGTCGCATCCGCTGCGCGCGCTGATGCCTCAGGTCTCCAACATCTCGATGCTGGGCGCGCCGATCATGGTGCAGATCCTGGCCTTGCTCTACAGCCGCTCGAACCTCTCGGACGTGCTGCCGCCGGCCGCCAACATCACGGTGTCCAACGTGCCGGGACCGCGGCAGACGCTCTATGCCGCGGGGGCCGAGTTGCTGCACATCTTCCCGGTGTCGATCTCGACGCACGGGCAGGCGCTCAACATCACCGTTCAGAGCTACCGCGACCAGCTCGATTTCGGCTTCATCGTCGGCGCCAACATCATTCCGCACGTGCAGGTGATGTGCGACATGCTGCCAGAGGAGTTCGCCGCGCTGGAGGCTGCCTACGCGCCACCGGCGGCGGACATCAAGGGTGCTGCCGAGTAGGAATGTTGCAATGATCGAAATGCCGCCGCTCCAGTTCGCGACGACGAACGGAATCCGCATGGGCTATTACGAGGCTGGCCCGGCCGACGACAAGCCGCCGGTCGTGCTGTGCCACGGCTGGCCCGAGCTCGCCTTCTCCTGGCGCCACCAGATCAAGGCGCTGAGCGAGGCCGGCATCCGGGTAATCGCCCCGGACCAGCGCGGCTATGGCGCGACCGACCGGCCCGAGCCGGTCGAGGACTATGACATGGAGCATTTGACCGGCGATCTCGTCGGCCTGCTCGATCATCTCGGGATCGACAAGGCGATCTTCGTCGGTCACGACTGGGGCGGCTTCGTCGTCTGGCAGATGCCTTTGCGGCACCCTTCGCGCGTCGCCGGTGTGGTCGGGGTCAACACCCCGCATTGGGACCGCGCGCCGATCGATCCCATCGCGCTGTTTCGCCAGCGCTTCGGCGATCAGATGTATATCGTCCAGTTCCAGGATCCCGCGCGCGAGCCGGACAGGATTTTCGGCAGCCGGGTCGAGCAGACTTTCGACGCCTTCATGCGCAAGCCGCTGGGGCGGCCTGCTGCGAAGCCGGATGAGCCGCCGATCGCAGGCGTCGGCGCCGCGGCAAAAACCAATCTGGCCTTCCCGCAGATGATCGCGGCCTACGATGCCAAGGTCGATCCGCGAACGCCGATCCTGTCGACCGATGAGAAGAAGGTGTTCGTCGACACGTTTACGAGGACCGGCTTCACCGGCGGCATCAACTGGTATCGCAACTTCACCCGCAACTGGGAACGCGCGAAGGGACTGGATCATCACATCCATGTGCCGTCGCTGATGATCATGGCCGAGAACGATGCGGTGCTGCCGCCGTCGGCGGCCGACGGCATGGAGAAGCTGATCGGCGATCTCGAGAAGTATCTGGTGAAGGACAGCGGCCATTGGACGCAGCAGGAGAAGCCGGAAGAGGTCAGCGCCAAGCTGATCGAATGGCGTAGAAGGCGGTTCGGGTAACGACGCAGTCGTCGATGTAAATGAGACGTCATTCCGGGACGGTCCGAAGGGATCGCGAAGCGACCCAGAGGACCGGACCCGGAATCTCGAGATTCCGGGTTCGATGCTGCGCATCGCCCCGGAATGACGGCAATAGGGGGAAGCGCACTTAATGTCATCCACGAATCGTCTGGACCCGATCCCGCATCCGCCGACCAAGCCCGTGGTCGGCAACATGCTGTCGCTGGATTCGGCTGCGCCCGTGCAGCATTTGACACGGCTCGCCAAGGAGCTCGGCCCGATCTTCTGGCTCGACATGATGGGCTCGCCGATCGTGGTGGTCTCAGGCCACGACCTCGTCGACGAGCTTTCCGATGAGAAGCGCTTCGACAAGACGGTGCGAGGTGCGCTGCGGCGCGTGCGCGCGGTCGGCGGCGATGGCCTGTTCACGGCCGATACCAAGGAGCCGAACTGGAGCAAGGCGCACAACATCCTGCTTCAGCCCTTCGGCAACCGCGCCATGCAGTCCTATCACGGCAGCATGGTCGATATCGCCGAGCAGCTGGTGCAGAAATGGGAGCGGCTCAACGCCGACGACGAGATCGACGTCGTGCACGACATGACCGCGCTGACCCTGGACACGATCGGCCTGTGCGGCTTCGACTATCGCTTCAATTCGTTCTACCGACGCGACTACCACCCCTTCGTCGAGTCGCTGGTGCGCTCGCTCGAAACCATCATGATGACGCGCGGCTTGCCGTTCGAGCAGCTCTGGATGCAGAAGCGGCGCAAGACGCTCGCCGAAGACGTCGCCTTCATGAACAAGATGGTCGACGAGATCATCGCCGGACGCCGCAAGAGCTCAGAAGGGATCGACGACAAGAAGGACATGCTCGCGGCGATGATGACCGGCGTCGACCGCGCAACCGGCGAACAGCTCGACGACGTCAACATCCGCTACCAGATCAACACGTTCCTGATCGCGGGCCACGAGACGACCAGCGGTCTGTTGTCCTACACGCTTTATGCGCTGCTCAAGCACCCCGAGATCCTCAAGAAGGCCTATGACGAGGTCGATCGCGTCTTCGGTCCCGACGTCAATGTGAAGCCGACCTATCAGCAGGTGACGCAGCTCACCTACATCACGCAGATCCTGAAGGAGGCGCTGCGGCTGTGGCCGCCGGCGCCGGCCTATGGCATCTCGCCGCTGAACGACGAGACGATCGGCGGCAAGTACAAGCTTCGGAAGGGCACGTTCACCACGATCCTGGTGACCGCGCTGCATCGCGATCCCTCCGTCTGGGGTCCGAATCCCGATGCCTTCGATCCCGAGAATTTCAGCCGTGAGGCGGAGGCGAAGCGGCCGATCAACGCCTGGAAGCCGTTCGGCAACGGCCAGCGCGCCTGCATCGGCCGCGGCTTTGCCATGCACGAGGCCGCGCTGGCGCTCGGCATGATCCTGCAGCGCTTCAAGCTGATCGACCACCAGCGCTACCAGATGCATCTGAAGGAGACGCTGACGATCAAGCCGGAGGGCTTCAAGATCAAGGTGCGTCCGCGCGCCGATCGCGAGCGCGGTGCTTATGGCGGACCGATTGCGGCCGCCGGTTCGGCGCCGAAGGCCGCGCGCCGGCCGACGGCCCGGCCCGGCCACAACACGCCGATGCTGGTGCTTTACGGCTCCAATCTCGGCACCGCCGAGGAGCTGGCGACGCGCATGGCCGACCTTGCGGAGATCAACGGTTTTGCCGTGCATCTCGGCCCGCTCGACGATTACGTCGGCAAGCTGCCGCAGCAGGGCGGCGTGCTGATCATCTGCGCCTCCTACAACGGCGCGCCGCCTGACAACGCGACGCAGTTCGTCAAATGGCTTGGCGGCGATTTGCCGAAGGATGCCTTCGCCGGCGTGCGTTACGCCGTGTTCGGCTGCGGCAACAGCGATTGGGCGGCGACCTATCAATCGGTGCCGCGCTTTATCGACGAGCAATTGTCGAAGCATGGCGCGCGTGCGGTCTATCCGCGCGGCGAGGGCGATGCGCGCAGCGATCTCGACGGCCAGTTCCAGAAATGGTTCCCGGCTGCCGCGCAGGTCGCGACCAAGGAATTCGGCATCGACTGGAATTTCACTCGCACCGCGGAGGACGATCCGCTCTATGCGATCGAGCCGGTCGCGGTCACCGCCGTCAACTCCATCGTTGCGCAGGGCGGCGCGGTGGCGATGAAGGTCCTCGCCAACGACGAGCTTCAGAACAAGAGCGGGGCCAATCCGTCGGAGCGCTCGACGCGCCACATCGAGGTTCAGCTGCCCGCCAATGTCAGTTACCGGGTCGGCGATCACCTCAGTGTCGTCCCGCGCAATGATCCGACGCTGGTGGATTCGGTGGCCCGTCGCTTCGGTTTCCTGCCCGCCGACCAGATCAGGCTGCAGGTTGCCGAGGGGCGCCGCGCCCAATTGCCGGTCGGCGAGGCCGTGTCGGTCGGCCGCCTGCTCAGCGAGTTCGTCGAGCTGCAGCAGGTCGCGACCCGCAAGCAGATCCAGATCATGGCGGAGCACACCCGATGCCCCGTGACCAAGCCGAAGCTGCTGGGCTTCGTCGGCGAGGAGGCGGAGCCGCTCGAGCGTTACCGCGCCGAGATTCTCGCCAAGCGCAAATCGGTGTTCGACTTGTTGCTCGAATATCCGGCCTGCGAATTGCCGTTCCACGTCTATCTGGAGATGCTCTCGCTGCTGGCACCGCGCTATTATTCGATCTCGTCCTCGCCGTCGGTCGATCCCGCGCGTTGCAGCATCACGGTCGGCGTGGTTGAAGGGCCGGCCGCCTCAGGTCGCGGGGTCTACAAGGGCATCTGCTCGAACTATCTCGCCAATCGCCGCGTCGGCGACGTGATCTACGCCATCGTGCGCGAGACCAAGGCCGGCTTCCGGCTTCCCGAGGATCCGTCGGTACCGGTTATCATGATCGGCCCGGGCACGGGCCTCGCGCCGTTCCGCGGCTTCCTGCAGGAGCGCGCCGCGCGCAAGGCGAAGGGAGCCACGCTCGGTCCGGCGATGCTGTTCTTCGGCTGCCGGCATCCCGATCAGGATTTTCTCTACGCGGAGGAACTGAAGGCGCTGGCTGCCAGCGGCATCACCGAGCTGTTCACGGCGTTCTCGCGGAGCGAGGGACCGAAGACCTATGTGCAACACGTGCTGGCCGCACAGAAGGACAAGGTCTGGCCCCTGATCGAGCAGGGTGCGATCATCTATGTCTGCGGCGACGGCAGCAAGATGGAGCCCGACGTGAAGGCGGCGCTGGTCGCGATCCACCGCGAGAAGAGCGGCAGCGATGCGGCCGCAAGCGCACGGTGGATCGAGGAGGTGGGCACGAAGAACCGCTATGTGCTCGACGTCTGGGCGGGTGGGTAGACCTGTAGGGTGGACTAGCGAAGCGTAATCCACCAATTCTGTCCGAGCGGAACGCCAAAGAGGTGGGTTACGCTGGCGGACTGCGCTTCGCGCAGCCGCGAGCTAACCCACCCTACGAATGCTGATCATGCTAAAGCTCGCCCATGATTCCCTGGGAAAAGATCGACACCGCAAGAATCCCCGGCTCCGACGAGGAGCTCCGGCTGATGCGGCGTGGCAAGGAGTTTTCGATCAAGCTCGGCACCAACGAGCTGATGAACAATCGCTTGTCCGGCTCGGAAGCCGCGCTCGCAACGCTTGCGGCGAAGCAGATCGAGAAGGTCGCCAAGCCGGTCGTCCTGATCGGCGGGCTCGGTATGGGCTTTACGCTGCGTGCGGCGCTCGCCGTGCTCGGGCCCAAGGCGAAGATCGTGGTGTCCGAACTGGTGCCGGCGGTGGTGGCCTGGGCGAGAGGTCCGATGGCGGAGGTCTTCGGCGACAGCCTTGATGATGCCAGGGTGAAGATCCGGGAAATCGACGTCGGCGAAATCATCCGCGCGCAGCGGTCGGCCTTCGACGCCATCCTGCTCGACGTCGACAATGGGCCGGAAGGGCTGACCCGCAAGGGCAATGACGCGCTCTATGGCGCGAGCGGGCTCGCGGCAGCGAAGACGGCGCTACGCCCGGGCGGCGTGCTCGCGGTCTGGTCGTCGGGACCCAACCCCGCCTTCACCAGGCGTCTCCGCACCGCCGGCTTCGATGTCAACGAAGTCAATGTTCGCGCGACCGGCAGGGGCGGCGGTGCACGCCACGTGATCTGGATTGCCAAGATACGGTAGGGTGGGCAAAGCGAAGCGTGCCCACCACTTGTGGTGGGCACAGCGCGCGAAGAGGCGCGCTTTTGCCCACCCTACGATTTGTGTTTGCTGGGCTGGTTCTTCAGCTTGAAGAGCTGACGTCGCCGCCGCTTTAGGCCGCCTGCGCCGCCGCGCCATGCGCGTGCTTGTCGATGGCGTCGATGATCTCCGGCCAAAATCGCATCGGCAGCGCGTGGCCCATGCCTTCGATCATCAACAATTTGGCGTTCGGGATCGACGCCGCCGTATCCTTGCCGCCTTCGGGACGGACCAGCGGATCGACGGTGCCGTGAATGACCAGTGTCGGTATCATCACCGCGTGCAGCCGCTCCTTCCGGCTGCCGGACGCCAGCACGGCGCGGAGCTGGCGGCCGACGCCCGACGGATTGAGTCCGCGCGCGAACACGCGCTCGGCCCGCTCGAGATCGAGCGCTTCCTCCTCCGGAAAATGTCCGGCGCGCAACACTTTCCAGGTCTGGCCGAAGCGGACGATGAACTCCTCCTTGCTGCGCGGCGGCGGCGCCATCAGCATTGCGGCGGCCTCGCGCGAAGGCGGCGGGATGCGCGGATTGCCGGTGGTCGACATGATCGATGTCAACGAACGGACGCGGTGCGGAAACGACAGCACCACTTCCTGGGCGATCATGCCGCCCATGGATGCCCCGACCAGATGCGCCGACTTGATGCCGAGCGCATCCATCAGCCCGACCGTGTCCTTCGCCATGTCGATCAGCTTGTAGGTCGCGGCGACGGGAATCCTGAGGAAGCGAAGCTTCAGCAGCTCGAGCGGCGTCAGCCGCTTGCCGCCGGTCAGATGGCTGGACTTGCCGATATCGCGATTGTCGAAGCGGATCACGCGGAACCCCCGTGCGGCGAGCTGCTCGCAGAACGCGTCGTCCCAGTGGATCATCTGCGCGCCGAGACCCATGATCAGCAGCAGCGGCTCGGCATTGTCGTTGCCGAAGATCTCGTAGCAGATGTCGATGCCGTTGGCGCGGACGGTCTGGGGCGGCTGATGGGTGGTCACGGATCCCTCCTGCTCATCGGTGTTGTATCGCACGGATTGCCGCCACAAAGAAGCGGCGTGCCGAGCAGTGCGTGCGCTTGCCGGTTGACCGGCACCGCGCAACGGTGTGGTATGGCGCAAAAGAAGGGCATCGCAGCTCTCGTTTTCAGGAGGACGCCGATGACCGACAAGACCAACGACCCCGTTGCCATGTGGCAGAAGATGGTCGGCGAGATGGAGAAGGGGTTCAACTCTTTCGCCAACCAGGCCATGTCGTCGCCGGAATTTTCCCAGGCGATGAACCGCGCCGGCGGAGTTGCTGCAGGTGCTCAGAAGCAGCTCGGCGAACTCATGGAGAAATACCTCGTCTCGATGAACCTGCCGAGCCGGGAGCAGGTCACGGGTCTTGCGGAACGGCTTCAGTCGGTTGAGGCTCAGATCGGCGAGATCAAGACGATGCTGAGCCGGATGGCGGCGAATTCCGGCATCACGCAAGGCTTCGACAGCACCCCGCGGCCGCCACGGACGAAGCGCCCGCCTTCCGAGCCCGGAGAGCAGACATGAACGGGCCGGCGGGACTCGATCTCGCGTCCATCCCGGAGCGGATCCAGACCGAGGTGCAGCGCGCCATCCAGCGCAGCATCAAGGGCGTTGAATATTTCTCGACCTCGGGCCCTTCGCTCGGCTCGACGCCGAAGGACGTGCTGCATTCGCGCGGCACCATGAACCTTTATCATTACCGGCCGATGTCGGACGAGATCTACCGCGTGCCGGTGCTGATCGTGATGGCGACCACCAATCGCGGCTACATCCTCGACCTCGTCCCCGGGCAGAGCTTCATCGAGTTCCTGCTCAAGCGCGGATACGACGTCTACATGCTCGATTGGAGCGCGCCGCGGCCGGAGGAGAAGAGCCTGCGGATGGAGGATTATGTCCTCGACTTCATCCCGGATTGCGTCCGTCGCGTGCAGGCCGATTCCGGCGAGCAGGACGTCTCCGTCATCGGCTATTGCTTCGGCGGTGTGCTGTCGCTGCTGTACGGCTCGATCCACAAGGACGGGCCGATGAAGAACCTGATCTGCTTCACCACGCCGATCGACTTCCGCGAGATGAAGCTGTTCTCGAACTTTTCCGACCGCCGTTATTTCGACGTCGACCGTCTCGTCGACAGCGTCGGCAACGTGCCGCCGGAGATGATCCTGTCTTCGTTCGAGATGCTGCGCCCGGCCTCACGCACGGTGAGCCAGATCCAGCTCTGGGAGAACATCTGGAACGACGAGTTCGTCAAATCCTACCGCATGTTCGATCGCTGGGCGACCGACACGCTGCCGCTGGCCGGCGAATATTTCCGCACCATCACCAAGGACCTGATGTGGGAGAACAAGCTGTTCAACGATACCATGTCGGTGGGCGGCCGCACGGCGAAGCCTCGAGAACATCAAGGTGCCGATGCTGCATGCGGTCGCCGAGCACGACCACATCGTGCCGTATGAGGCCGCCAAGCACCTGATCGCGAAGATCGGATCTGCGGACAAGGAAGAGGTGATCCTGAAAGGCGGCCACGTCTCGCTGGTCGCGGGTGCCAACGCCGTGAAGCGGCTATGGCCGAAACTGGATTCCTGGCTGGGAAAGAGATCGACATGAGCGAGCAGCGTTCCTATCCGCGTCACGTCAAGACGGACGCCGGCGATATCGAGATTCTGTCTGATGGCGCCCGCGGACGAGGCCGCGGTGCTCGCCTTCGGCAAGGGTCTGCCGACCCACGATTTGCTGTTCCTGCCGCGCAATATCAGCGAGCCGAAGGTGCTGTCGGCCTGGGTCAAGGAGATCGAGCGGGGCGCGATCACGAGCCTGCTCGCGGTCAAGAACGGCAAGGTCGTCGGCTGCGGCACGCTGGTGCGCGATCCCCATTCCTGGTCGCCCCATGTCGGCGAGATCCGGATGGTGGTCTCGCTCGATGTGCGCGGGAAGGGGGTGGGGCGGGCGCTGTCGCAGGAGACCTTTGCGCTCGCACTCGGGGCGGGCCTGGAAAAGCTTTCGGTTCAGATGACGGTCGACCAGCAGGCGGCAATCGCCGTGTTCGAGAGCCTTGGCTTCAAGGCCGAAGCGCTGCTGCGGGACCACGTTCGGGACGTCGACGGCAAGACCCATGACATCGTCGTGCTCGGTCACAACATCGCGCAGGTCCAGGCCCAGATGGAGGCCTATGGCCTGCCGGGCGCGGTGCAGCACTAGGGATCGCCAAAAAGGCGGTCGGCGCCAATGGCCCAAGGAGGCATCAGGGTGCCTCCGGTCACGGCTATTCACGATCTTGTGATATCGCAGTGCAATATGGATATTGCAGTGCACAATTAACTATGCCATATAAGTCGTGCCCCGGGCCAACGCGGACGGGGTGAGCCCATAGCTCAGACCAATGAGGATGGAGAGAACCCCATGACCACTGAAACCAACAGCGTTTTCGAGGGCTTCAAGGACGCTTTCAAGAACATCCAGAATTTGGAAGTTCCCGAGGCCGCCCGCGAGTTCGTCAAGAAGACTGCCAACACCGCCAAGGACCGTGCTGCCGAGGCTTTCGCAGGCTCCGAGCGCGTGACCGCCGCCGTCGAGAACGCGGTGACCGAATCCGTCACGGAAGCCGGCAAGATCAGTCGCAACATCCAGCAGGCGATCTACGAGGACGCCGAGGCGTTCCTCTCGAGCATCGACAAGCTCGCCTCCGCCAAGTCGTTCAGCGAGGCCCTCGAGATCCAGTCGGGCCTGCTCCGCTCGCGCGGCGAAGTGTTCGTCTCGCGTGCCAAGGCGACCGCCGACTATTTCGGCAAGCTCGCTGCCAACGGTGCGAAGTCCGCTCAGGACAACTTTGCCAAGGTCTACAACAAGACCGCCTGATCCGGCGCCCTGAGCAGAAACTGAATTTGAGGCCCGCTTCGGCGGGCCTTTTGTTTGTGATTGCGCTGCTTCCACCGTCATTCCGGGGCGCCGAAGGGCGAACCGGGAATCCAGAGGTTATGGCGCGAGATTCTCAGGTGCGCAATTGCGCACCATAGTTTCGATGCTTCGCACCGCCCCGGAATGACGTAGTCTCCAATTCAATGACTCCACCCGCCACCTTCACTTTCGACACTCCCGGCGATGCCGAACGCGCGGCCGAGCTGCGCCGCGTCAAGGCGCTGGCGACGCTGGTGCTGGCCTCGACGCTTGCGCTTTTCATCGTGGCAAAATGGCTCCTGCCGGTGCACCCGTTATTCGGCTTCATCGCTGCCTTCGCGGAAGCCGCGACCATCGGCGGCCTCGCCGACTGGTATGCCGTGGTTGCCCTGTTCAAGCGGCCGCTTGGCCTGCCGATCCCGCATACCGCGATCATCCAGAGCAACCAGGCCCGCATCGCCGACAAGCTCGGCGAGTTCATCCAGGTGCATTTCCTCGAGGCCGGTCCCGTCGAGGCCAAGCTGAAGGAAATAGATTTCGGCTCCTTCATTGCCGACTGGCTGCGCGACCGTAAGCGCAGCGATGATCTGGCTCGCTTCGCGCTCCGCCTGTTGCCCGAAGCCTTCTCGGCGACGGAGACCTCCGGCTTGATGACCTTCATCATCCGCCGCATGTCATCGCAGCTCCAGGCGATCGACCTCGCGCCGCTTGCCGCCGGCACGCTGCGCGGCTTCGTGGCGGAGGGACGCCACCAGATTCTGTTCGACGATCTCCTGCGGGTGATGCACGAGACGCTGAATCAGAAAGAGACCATGGCGATGATCCGCGAGAAGGTGCGCGCGGAATTGCCGACCCTGCTCAGGCTCTATCGTGCCGACAAGTTTCTGGTGAACAAGATCGTGGCGTCCGCCACCGCGTTCTTCAACGAGGTGCGCAGCGATGCCACGCATCCGTTCCGCGGCGAGTTCGATCGCATGGTGCTGAGCTTCGTCGACCGGCTCGGCACCGATCAGGCCTATATCGACCGCATCGCCGGATTGAAGCGTGACCTGCTGGCGCGGCCCGAGCTCGCCGATCTTGCCCGCACGGTCTGGGCCAACACGCGCTCGTTCATCGAGCGCAGCGCGAGCGGCGAAACGCAAGTGCTGCAGCATCATCTCGCCGGCATGTTCGTCGCGGCAGGCGATGCGCTTGCCGGCGACGCCGAGCTGCGCGGCGAGATCAACAAGGGGCTGGTGACGGTGTTGCGCAGCTTCATTGCCGATCAGAAGGGCGGCGTGTCGATCTTTATCTCCGATCAGGTCAAGGCGTGGGATATGGCACAGCTGATTTCGCTGATCGAAATCAATATCGGGCGCGACCTGCAATACATCCGCTTCAACGGCTCGCTGATCGGCGGCCTCGCCGGCCTGGCGCTCTACTCCGTAGAATTCCTGCTCCGATGGCTGTGACTTTTGCGTCACGACCTCCGCCATTAGCACACAGGCCTATTGTCGCCTCGGCTCGCCCCGGCTTGAATGCCGGGAACCGGCTGCGCAGCTGATTCATGCTGCAGTGCGGAACGATCAAGAAGCCGGAGCGTTGGAATTCAGATGCTTTGCCGGCCTTGTCCCGGCGTCCTTATCCAGTTCTTCCCAGGGGAAACATTGATGACCGCTACTGCCCAGACGCTGCGTCCGCCGTCCCGCACCCTGATGTTTCTGGAGGGACGCGCGATCCACGAGTTCGGCGCATTCCTCGGCGCACTTCCGCTGCTGAGCCTCGCGCCGCGCGGCGATGGGCATCCCGTGCTGGTGCTGCCGGGCCTCGTGGCTTCGGACGCGTCCACACGTGCGCTGCGTTCGTTTCTGACTGGCAAGGGCTATGCGGTGAGCGGCTGGCGTCAGGGCCGCAATTATGGCCTGCGCGACGGCGTCCAGGATGCGATGGTCGATTTGGTCGACGAGCTCAGCGACAGGCATGGTCGTACGATCAGCCTGGTCGGCTGGAGTCTCGGCGGCCTCTATGCGCGCCAGCTCGCCAAGATGAGGCCGGAGCGCGTGCGTCAGGTCATCACGCTCGGAAGTCCTTTCGCCGGCACCCCCCATTCGACCAATGCCTGGCGCGTCTATGAATGGGCCAGCGGACGGAAGGCCGACGAGGTCGATCCGCAGTTCGGCGGCGACCTTGCCGTACCGCCACCGGTGCCGACCACCGCCATCTTCAGCCGCACCGACGGCGTCTGCGCCTGGCAGGGCTGCATGGAGAAAGCGGGAGCGCAGACCGAGAGCATCGAGGTCGAGAGCAGTCATTGCGGCATGGGCCATCATCCGGCCGTCGTCTATGCCGTGGCCGATCGCCTCGCGCAAAAGGAAGGCCAGTGGCGGCCGTTCGACCGTAGCGGCTGGCGCAGCCTGGCGTATCCCGATCCGCACAGGTGACGCTTCGCCGCTCCCCGCCTGCGGGAGAGGCCGACACGCGTCGAGCGATGCGAAGCATCGTCCGGACGTGGCAGGTGAGGAGACTCTCCGCGAGTCCATCGACTAGTGAGCTTGCGGTTGCAGCCCTCGCCCCGAGACCAAGAGCGTTGCTCGCGTCCATTGTCGCGCCGCCACCAAACGCGCTATGCCTGCCGCATGGCGCATCCGCTCTCCCGCATCATCGACCAGCTCAAGCGCGAACCGTCGCGCACCGGCTCCATCGTCATCACGGTGTTTGGCGATGCCATCGTGCCGCGCGGCGGCGTGGTGTGGCTCGGCACGCTGCTTGAATTCTTCGAGGGTCTGGACATCGATAGCGGCGTCGTCCGTACCGCGATGTCGCGCCTTGCAGCCGATGGCTGGCTCACCCGGGAGAAGGTCGGTCGCAACAGTTTCTATCGGCTTGCCGACAAGGGACGCCAGACGTTCGAAGCTGCCACGCGCCACATCTACGACCCGCCGCCGTCGGACTGGACCGGGCGCTTCGAGCTGCTGCTGATCGGCAACGGCGAGGATCGTGACATCTCGCGCGAGGCGCTTCGCAACGCCGGCTTCGGCAGTCCGTTGCCGGGGGTGTGGGTCGCGCCATCGGGCTTGCCCGTGCCGGA
The DNA here is from genome assembly GCF_042019905.1 of Bradyrhizobium dasycarpum. Lineage (NCBI taxonomy): Bacteria > Pseudomonadati > Pseudomonadota > Alphaproteobacteria > Hyphomicrobiales > Nitrobacteraceae > Bradyrhizobium > Bradyrhizobium dasycarpum. The sequence continues at coordinate 2,730,453 of NZ_CP169574.1, read as the reverse complement.
AGAAGCTGCGGGCGCCATCCGTCTCGAAGTCTCGGCGGAGGATGACAGCGGGCGCCGCCTCCTCAGCGCGAGCTGGCCGCTGCAGCGCACCGCGGACGCCTATCTGAAGTTCATGAAGACGTTCGAGCCGCTGCGCGCCGCGATCGCGCGCGGCACGGAGCTGTCCGAAGCCGATGCCTTCACCGCGCGCATCCTGCTGATCCACTATTATCGCCGTGTCGTGCTGCGCGATCCGCTGCTGCCCGAAAGCCTGTTGCCGGCGGACTGGCCGGGTAGGGCGGCGCGAGAGCTTTGCGGCGAAATCTATCGCGCGCTGCTCCCGCCGTCCGAGCAATGGCTCGATGGTCATGGAACCAATGAAAAGGGGCCATTGCCGCCGGCGCGGAAACTCCTGGAACGGAGGTTCGAGGCCTGAGTTTTTATGTTACAGAAATATCTTGCATAAGATAATTCTTGTTATACATTGCCTCCCAATCAATCGGGAGGATGCGCATGTATACTCAGGCGCTGAACACGGCCGAGACCGAGGACCGCGGTCTTGAGGACGCGGCCAAGGCTGCGCAGTTCCAGGCCCGCATCGACGCCGAGGAGCGCATCGAGCCGAACGACTGGATGCCGGCGGCCTACCGCAAGACGCTCACCCGCCAGATCTCCCAGCACGCCCATTCCGAAGTCGTCGGCATGCTGCCGGAAGGCAATTGGATCACGCGCGCGCCGACGCTGCGCCGCAAGGCCGCGCTGCTCGCCAAGGTGCAGGACGAGTGCGGCCACGGCCTCTATCTCTACGCCGCTGCCGAGACGCTTGGCGCCTCGCGCGAAGAGCTGGTCGACGCGATGCTCGCCGGCAAAGCCAAATACTCCTCGATCTTCAATTATCCGACGCTGACCTGGGCCGATATCGGGACCATCGGCTGGCTGGTCGACGGCGCCGCGATCATGAACCAGATTCCGCTGTGCCGCTGCTCCTATGGCCCCTATGCGCGCGCGATGATCAGGGTCTGCAAGGAGGAGTCCTTCCACCAGCGCCAGGGCTACGAGATCATGCTGACGCTGTGCCGGGGCTCGGACGAGCAGAAGGCGATGGCGCAGGACGCGCTGAATAGATGGTGGTGGCCGGTGCTGATGATGTTCGGCCCGCCCGATGCGGCCAGCCAGCACAGCGACACCTCGACGAAGTGGAAGATCAAACGCTTCTCCAACGACGAGCTGCGCCAGAAATTCGTCGATGCCACCGTGCCGCAGGCGCAATATCTCGGCCTCACCATTCCCGATCCCGGCATGACGCAGGATGCCGACGGACACTGGCGCTACAGCGACATCGACTGGGCCGAATTCAAGCAGGTGCTCGCCGGCAACGGCCCCTGCAATCGCGACCGTATGGCCGCGCGCCGCAAGGCCCATGCGGAGGGCGCCTGGGTTCGAGAGGCGGCCGCAGCCTATGCGGCGAAGCGCGCGCAACGCCAGACCGCGCAAGCCGCGGAATAGGGAGCCCAATATGACCACGCCGAACACGCCGCTGTGGGAAGTCTTCATTCGCAGCCGCAACGGGCTCGCGCACAAGCATGTGGGATCGTTGCATGCGAGCGATGCCACCATGGCCCTGCAAGCCGCTCGCGACATCTATACCCGCCGCGGCGAAGGCCTGTCGATCTGGGTCGTACCGTCCAGCGCGATCACCGCGAGCGATCCCGCCGAGAAGGGCATGATGTTCGAGCCGGCGGAATCGAAGATCTATCGCCACCCCACATTCTACGAGGTGCCCGAGGAAGTGGGGCATATGTGATGCCCGTCGCCAACATTGAAGTCTCCGAAACGCCGCTGGTGCTCTACACGCTGCGCCGCGCCGACGATGCACTGATCCTCGGCCACCGGCTGTCGGAATGGTGCGGGCATGCGCCGATGCTGGAAGAGGACATGGCGCTGTCCAACATCGCGCTCGATCTGATCGGCCAGGCGCGCGAGCTCTACAGCTACGCTGCCAAAGCTGAAGGCAAGGACAACGACGAGGACAAGCTCGCTTACTTGCGTGACGTCAGGCAGTACCGCAACCTGCTGCTGGTCGAGCAGCCGAACGGCGATTTTGCCCAGACCTTGGTGCGGCAGTTGTTCTATTCCGCGTTCGCCGACCTCCACTGGCGTGCGATGATGACCTCGCGCGATGCGCCGCTGGCTGCGATCGCCGCCAAGTCGGAGAAGGAGAGCGCCTATCATCTGCGCCACGCCTCGGAATGGCTGATCCGGCTCGGAGACGGCACCGATGAAAGCCACGCCCGCGCGCAGGCCGCAATCGATCACCTCTGGGCCTTCACCGGCGAGATGTTTGAGGTGGACGAAGGCGAGCGTGCCCTGATCCATGCCGGTATTGCCATCGATCCCGGGCTGTTGCGCGGTCGCTGGCTGCAGACGATCTCCGATGTCGTCGGCGAAGCCACGCTCGTCCTGCCGCAGAATAATTGGATGCAGCAGGGCGGCCGTACGGGCCGGCACAGTGAGCATCTCGGCCATCTTCTGGCCGAGCTGCAATCGATGCAGCGCACCTTTCCGGGGCTGACATGGTGAGCGTTCTGGAGCGCGATAGCGAGCTGCGCCGGCGCGCCTGGGACGCGGCCGCAAGCGTGGTCGATCCGGAGATTCCGGTCTTGACCATCGCCGATCTCGGCGTGCTCCGTGACGTCGTCGTTCTCGACGGCGATCAGGTCGAGGTCGAAATCACGCCGACTTACTCGGGTTGTCCGGCGATGAACATGATCGCGCTGGAGATCGAGCTGGCGCTGGAGCGCGCCGGTTTCCGTCATCCGAAGGTGCGAACCGTGCTGTCGCCGGCGTGGACCACCGATTGGATGAGCGAGGACGGGCGCCAGAAGCTGCGTGCCTACGGCATCGCGCCGCCGCAAGCGACGAGCTCGCGCCGCGCGCTGTTCGGCGCGCAGGCCGTGGCCTGCCCGCAATGCGGCTCTGAGGACACCGAGCTGCTATCCGAATTCGGCTCGACCTCTTGCAAGGCGCTGTGGCGCTGCAAGGCCTGCCGCGAACCCTTCGATTACTTCAAGTGTCATTGAGGCACACAAATGCCAACCCCATCGTCATTGCGAGGAGCTCTTGCGACGAAGCAATCCAGGCTGCTTCCGCGGAAGGATTCTGGATTGCTTCGCTTCGCTCGCAATGACGGCAGTGAGACCAATGTAGGGTGCCCGTGATGTCCGCCGCAGCGCCACGCTTCCATCGCTTGGCCGTCAGCGACCTTCGCCGCGAGGCCTCCGACGCCGTATCGATGACCTTCGCCATTCCCGGCGAGCTCGCGCGGGACTACGCCTTCACGCCCGGCCAATATCTGACGCTCCGCACCATGCTGGACGGAGAGGAGGTGCGCCGCTCCTATTCGATCTGCTCCGGCCCTGACGACGGCGAGATCCGCATCGCCGTGAAGAAGGTCGATGGCGGCGCATTCTCGAGCTGGGCAGCCGAGGATATCAAATGCGGCGACGAGCTCGACGTGATGACGCCGACCGGCCGCTTCGGCGTGGTCCCCCGGCAGACCGGGCGCGCATTCATGTCGGCTTCGCCGCAGGCTCCGGCATCACCCCGATCCTGTCGATCGTGAAGGGCGTGCTCGCGCGCGAGCCGGACAGCCGCTTCTTCCTGTTCTACGGCAACCGCAGCACCGACAACATCATGTTCCTCGAAGCATTGGAGGAACTGAAGGACCGCTTCATGGATCGCCTCTCGCTGTTCCATGTCATCTCCGGCGAGGAGCAGGACATCCCGATCCTGCATGGCCGGCTCGACGGCGACAAGGTGAGGGTGTTGCTGCGCTCGCTGGTGCCTGCGACAAGCGTCGATCATGTCTATATTTGCGGGCCGCTCGGCATGAGCGAGGACATCGAGGCCACCTGCCGCGCGCTCGGCATCGTGCAGGATCGCATCCACGTCGAGCGCTTCGTCTCCGAATTCGGCGGCAAGCCGCGGCCGAAGAAGGCGGTTGCCCCCGACGCGCCGCCGAAGGCGATCGCCTCGCTGATCATCGACGGCAAGCGCCGCGAGGTGCCGGTGGCCGAGGACGAGGCGATCCTCGACGCCGCGCTGCGCGCCGGCGTCGATCTGCCCTTTGCCTGCAAGGGCGGCATGTGCTCGACCTGCCGGGCCAAGCTGGTTGAAGGCGAAGCGCCCATGGACATCAACTATTCGCTGGAGCCGTGGGAGCTCAAGGCGGGCTTCGTCCTGACCTGCCAGGCCAAGCCGTCGTCGGAGCGCGTCGTGGTCGATTATGACCATGTCTGACAGGGCGTATCAGGGCCCGGCGATGCAAATGCGTCGCATTATTTGACAGGCCTGGCCAACCAGCAGAACATCATGTGCAAGCATTTGACCGGGAGAGGCGCGTGAACCTCAAAGCCGCTTTGTCGCCTGAGAATGTTGCCCGCGCCTGCGCCGAGGCGATGTGGGCGGAGGACGACGCCTCCAAGGGACTCGGCATGGAGATCGTCGAGATCGGTCCGGGCTTCGCGACGCTCGCGATGACGGTGCGGCCGGACATGGTCAACGGCCAGCGCATCGCCCATGGCGGCTTCATCTTCACGCTGGCCGATTCCGCATTCGCCTTTGCCTGCAATTCGCACAACGACCGCGTCGTCGCGGCGCAGGGCCAGATCACCTTCATCAAGCCGGGCAGGCTCGGGGATCGCCTCGTTGCGAAGGCGCGTGAGGTCACGCGCGGCGGGCGCTCCGGCATCTATGACGTGCGGGTCACCGTCGGCGACGTCGTGATCGCGGAATTTCGCGGACATTCACGGGTCATTCCCGGAACCTGGCTGCCGACCCAGGAGCCCTAGAAAGAACAAGACAACAAAAAGAAAACCGATGATGTGGGGAAACGAAGATGAACCTGACGAGGCTCGAGCAAGGCGGCAGCGCCTATAGCCCCGAGATGGACGCGCATGAGCGTGCCTCGCGCGACGAGATCATGGCGCTGCAGAAGCAGCGGCTGGCCTGGTCGCTGAAGCACGCCTACGACAACGTCACGCATTATCGCAAAGCCTTCGATGCGGCCGGGGTGCACCCGTCCGATTTTCGGGAACTATCCGATCTTGCGAAATTTCCGTTCACCGTGAAGACAGATCTGCGGGACAATTATCCGTTTAACATGTTCGCCGTGCCGCGCGAGAAGCTGGTGCGCGTGCATGCGTCCTCCGGCACGACGGGCAAGCCAATCGTCGTTGGTTATACGCAAGCCGATATCGACACCTGGTCGCAGGTGATGGCGCGTTCGATACGCGCCGCCGGTGGCCGCACCGGCATGATCATCCACAACGCCTACGGCTATGGCCTCTTCACCGGGGGGTTAGGGGTGCACTACGGCGCCGAGAAGCTCGGCTGCACCGTGGTGCCGATCTCCGGCGGCATGACCGAGCGGCAGGTGCAGCTCATCAACGATTTCCGGCCCGACATCATCACGGTGACGCCGAGCTACATGCTGGCGATCCTCGACGAGTTCAAGCGCCAGAAACTCGATCCGCGCCAGTGCTCGCTCAAGGTCGGCATCTTCGGTGCCGAGCCATGGACCAACGCCATGCGCGGCGAGATCGAGGACGCCTTCGACATGGACGCGACCGACATCTATGGCCTGTCCGAGGTGATCGGCCCCGGCGTCGCGCAGGAATGCATCGAGACCAAGGACGGCCTGCATATCTGGGAGGATCATTTCTACCCCGAGGTGATCGATCCCGAGACCGGCGCGGTGCTGCCCGATGGCGAAAAGGGCGAATTGGTCTTCACCTCGCTCACCAAGGAAGCGTTCCCGGTGATCCGTTATCGCACCCGTGACCTGACGCGCCTGTTGCCGGGCACGGCACGGCCAGGCATGCGCCGCATGGAGAAGGTGACCGGCCGCTCCGACGACATGATCATCCTGCGCGGCGTCAATTTGTTCCCGACCCAGATCGAGGAGGTGCTGCTCGCGACCGATTGGTGCGGCGGCCACTTCATTCTCGAGCTGACCCGCGAAGGCCGCATGGACGAGCTCACCATCATCGCCGAGGCACGGCCGGAGAGCTGGGACGGCCGGGGCCTCGTCGACCACGCCGACCGGATCTCGACCCACATCAAGAACACGATCGGGATCAGCTCGAAGGTGAGGGTGGTCGCGCCGGCCACGCTGGAACGCTCGCTCGGCAAGGCCAAGCGGCTCTACGACAAGCGTCCCAAGGATTAAGTCTCGCCCCTCACGGCGAGGAGGCGCGTTGGCGCCGTCTCGACCATGCAGACCCGGCTTGCGCTGCGGACCCTCATCCTTCGAGGCGCCTGCTTTGCGGGCTCCTCGGGATGAGGGGAGGCGGTTGACTTGACCGGCCCCAGAGGCGACAAGGCCCGCGAGAAATCGCGGGTCTTTCATGTCGTCACTGGATGCCAAATCCGTCGAAGCGCGCTGCGTGCGCCTCAACGCCAAGGCCGAAAATGCCGCCGCCCTTGCGCCGACGGTCGAGCGTCACGCGCTGACGCGGGGTCCGAACGATCTCCTGATCGAGGTGAAGGCAGCCGCCGTCAATCCCTCCGACGTGAAGGCCGCGACCGGGCTGATGCCCTATGCCGTGTTCCCGCGCACACCGGGCCGCGATTATGCCGGCATCGTCATCGACGGGCCGGCCGGCACGGTCGGCCGCGAGGTGTTCGGATCCTCCGGCGATCTCGGCATCCGCCGCGACGGCACCCATGCCAGCCATCTCGTGGTCGAGGCCGACGCCGTGGTGGAGAAGCCGGAGACGCTGTCGTGGGAGGAGGCTGCCGGCATCGGCGTGCCCTTCGTCACCGCGATGGAAGGCTTTCGCCGCGCGGGCTTGCCGAAGAAAGGCGACACCGTGCTGGTGTTCGGCGTCAACGGCAAGGTCGGCCAGGCCGCGGTGCAGATCGCGACCTGGCAGGGCGCAAGCGTCATCGGCGTGGTCCGCAAGGCGGAAGCCTATCAAGGCCACAGCAACGCGTCGATCGAGGTGATCGATGCCTCCGCGACCGACGTCGCCGGGCGCGTGCGCGAAGTGACCGGCGGCAAGGGCGCCGACATCGTCTTCAACACGGTGGGCGATCCCTATTTCGAGGCAGCACACAAGTCGCTCGCCTTGCGCGGTCGCCAGATCCTGATCGCTGCGATCGACCGCATCGTGCAGTTCAACATCCTCGAATTCTACCGCGGCCAGCATACCTATGTCGGCATCGATACGCTCGGCCTGTCCTCGGCGGCAACCGGCGCGGTGCTGCGCGACCTTGGCCCAGGCTTTGCGAGCGGCCACCTCAAGCCATTCCCGATCAAGGCGAATGTCGTCTATCCGCTCGAGCGCGCCAAGGAGGCCTATGTCGCCGTCGCCGGCTCTTCGCGCGACAGGGTGATCCTGAAGCCGTAATCATGGAATCGTCCGCCCTGGTCATCCTCGCCGGCCTCGGCATCGGTCTGGTCTACGGCGCCGTCGGCCTGCTCAGCGGCTTCTGCCTGATGAGCAGCATGCGCGGCTGGCTGGCCGAGGGAGACGGACGGCTGGTGCGGACCTATGCACTGGCGATCGCGGTGGCAATCGCCGCGAGCCAATTCCTCGCCGGCAACGGCATGGTCGATCTCGGCAAGACAATCTACCTGCAACCATCGTTCTCGGCGCCGGTTCTGTTCCTCGGCGGCCTGCTGTTCGGCTACGGCATGGTGCTGTCGAATGGCTGCGGCTCGCGCGCGCTGGTGCTGCTCGGCCGCGGCAATCTCCGCTCGTTCGTCGTCGTGATCGTGCTCGCCATCGCTGCCCAAATGACACTCAAGGGCCTGATCGCGCCGGCGCGCATCGCGCTGGTTCAGGCTTCGCAGAGCACCGTCAACGTGAACTCGCTGCCGTCCTTGCTGGCGACGCTTGGTCTGACCGAAGCGCTTTCGCGCGTGGTTGCCGCTGCGGCAATGGTCGTCGCGTTGATCGTGTTCGCTTTCGCGCACGCCGGGTTCCGCCGCTCGCCAGGCCAGATCGCAGCGGGGATCACCGTTGGCCTCCTCGTCGCCGGCGGCTGGGTCGTGACCGGTCATCTCGGCGCCGACGACTTCAATCCCATCCCGGTGACCTCGCTGACATTCATCGCGCCGATCGCCGACAGCCTGCAATACGCCATGCTCTCGACCGGCCTGACGTTGAACTTCGGCATCGCCACGGTCGCCGGCGTCTTCGCCGGCAGCTTGGCGACGGCGCTCGCAACCCGCCGCTTCAAGCTCGAAGGCTATTCCTCGCCGCGCCATATGCTGCGCTCGGGCAGCGGCGCCGCACTGATGGGGATCGGCGGCGTGATGGCATTTGGTTGTTCGATCGGACAGGGGCTGACCGGCATGTCGACGCTCGCATTGGGCTCGTTGGTCGCGCTCGCCGGCATCCTGCTCGGCACGACCGCCGGCCTGCGCGGACGCTTGCGGGTTCATCCGGCCCGGGCTGCCGAAGCGGGCTCGACGACCGCCTGAGCTAATCCACCGCCTTCGTCACGATGCGGATCTCCGACGTCAGCGTCCGGTGCACCGGGCACTTGTCCGCGATCTCCATCAGCTTCCTGCGCTGCTCGGCATCGAGCGCGCCGTCGATCGTGATGTCGCGCTCGATCTGGTCGAGCATGCCCTCGCGCGTATCGCACTCCGCACAATCCTTGGCGTAGATCTTGGAGTGCTTCAGAGCGACGGTGACACGGTCGAGCGGCAGCGACTTGCGGTCGGCATAGAGGCGCATGGTCATGGAGGTGCAGGCCCCGAGACCGGCAAGCAGGAGATCGTAGGGCCCGGGGCCCGCGTCCTCGCCGCCGGCGGCCGCCGGCTCGTCCGCCACGAGCCGATGCGGACCGACAATGATGCTCTGGTTGAACTTGCTCTTGCGGGTCTCCTGCACCACGACCTGCCGCGGTGCCTCGGGGAGATCCATCGCCTTCGCGGGCTTCGCGGTGTCGATGTAGCGGCCCGCCCAGGCCGCGATCACGTCGGCCGCGTAGAGCGCGTCGGCTGGCTTGCTGAGCAGATGATCGGCGTGATCGAGCGAGACGAAGCTCTTGGGATGCCTGGCAGCAACGAAGAGCTTGGTGGCGTTGTCGATGCCGACGGTGTCGTCGACAGGAGAGTGCATCACCAGCATCGCCTTGTGCAGGCCGGCGACATCGCTCATCAACTCGTGCTCCGCGATGTCCTCGAGGAATTCGCGCTTGATCCGGAACGGACGTCCCGCAAGCGAGACCTCAACCTCGCCCTGTGCGCGAATGTCGTCAAGATGCGCCTTGAAGAGGCCGGTTACGTGCGCCGGGTCGGATGGGGCCGCGATGGTCGCGACGGCCCTAGCTTCCGGAATCTGTCCGGCGGCCGCGAGGATCGCGGCGCCGCCGAGACTGTGGCCGATCAGGATCGACGGCGCCTTGCGGGCGCTGCGCAGATGATCGGCGGCGCGCACGAGATCGGCGACATTGGAAGAGAACGTGGAGTTGGCGAAATCGCCTTCGCTCGAGCCGAGCCCGGCGAAGTCGAAGCGCAGCACCGCGATGCCCTTGGCGGCGAGCGCGACCGCGATCCGCTTGGCTGCCAGCGTATCCTTGCCGCAGGTGAAGCAGTGCGCGAACAGCGCGTAGGCCGCGGGCTCGCCGTCCGGCAATTCCAGCGCGGCCGCCAGCTGATGGCCGCCTTCGCCCGTGAATTGAAAGCGTTCCGTCGGCATGGCTTTCCCTCGCTCCAATCTGAACCCTAATCGCCCGAATAGCGCTGCTCGGCCCAGGGATCGCCGCGGTTATGATAGCCGCGGACCTCCCAGAAGCCTGGCGCGTCCTCGGTCCGGAATTCGATGGCCTGGAGCCATTTCGCGCTCTTCCAGAAATACAGATGCGGCACGACCAGCCGCACCGGGCCGCCATGCTCTTCCGTCAGCGGCCGGCCGGACCAGCTATGGGCGAGCAGGGCGTCCTCCGCAGCGAAGTCTTCCAGCGCGAGGTTGGTGGTGTAGCCATCATAGGAATGCAGCACAACGAAGCGCGCATCCTCGCGCGGCTGGCAGGCCGCCAACAATTCGCGCGTGGCGAGCCCTTCCCACTCGTTGTCGTAGCGCGACCAGGTCGTGACGCAATGGATGTCGGAGGTGAATCGGGCCTGTTTCTGCGCCGCGAACTCCGCAAAAGTCCAGAACACCGGGGTCTGGATTGCACCGTAGACGTCGAGCCGCCAGCGCTCGCGCGAAATCGGCGGCGTGATGCCGAGATCGAGCACCGGCCAATCCTTGGTGAGATGCTGGCCCGGCGGCAGGCGCTGATCTTCCGGCCGCGCGATCCTGCCGGTGAGGAAGCGGCCCTCACGCGCCCATGCTTCCTTGGTGCGCGTCAATTTGCTGTCGGGCGGCTCGTTGTCGTCAGCCATGGCCGTCCAGCCTCTCTGTCCCCGTGTTGGAAAGGCTTACATCGCCTTTCCGAGCAGAAATGGCAACTGGCGGGGGCCTCGCACCGTGCCTTGCGACCAGGTCACCGTGCCTGCCGGATCGAGCCGGAAGTCCGGGATGCGCTTCAGCCATTCCTCCAGCGCAACCTGCATCTCCATACGCGCCAGGTTGGAACCGACGCAGCGGTGGATGCCGAGGCCGAAGGCAGCGTGGCGGTTCTCGCGGCGGTCGATCACGACTGTGTCGGCATCCGGAAACACGTTGGGATCACGATTGGCGGCCGGGAAGGACAACAGCACCATGTTGCCCGCCTTGACCGGACAGCCCGAGATCGTCGTGTCCTTGACCACCTCGCGGGCCATCGTCACCGGCGAATAGGCGCGCAGCAGCTCCTCCACCGCGATCGGCATCAGGCCGGGCTCAGCGATCAGCCGCTCGCGATCGGCCGGCGTCTTCGCCAGATGCCAGAGCGAGGAGCCGATCGCGCTCCAGGTGGTGTCGATGCCGGCGATCAGGAGCAGGCGCAGCGAGCCAAGGACGTGGGAGTCTTCGAGCGGGTTGCCCTCCTTGTCCCTGGCGTTCATCAGATAGGAGATGAGATCGTCGGTCGGGTCGGTCTTGCGCTTCTCGATGTGCGCGCTGAAATAGGCGCTCATTTCCTGCACGGCCTGCAGCAGCTTGCTCTCGTCCTTGATGCCGAGCTCGAGGATCATGTGGATCCATTTGATGAAGAGATCGCTGTCGCTTTCGGGAATGCCCAGCATGTGCGCAATCGCCCGAACCGGAATATACTTGCTGTAGCGCGCGGCGGCATCGACCTTGCCGTCGGCGATGAATCCGTCGATCAGCTCATTGCAGATCGCGCGCATCCGCGGTTCCAGCTTCTTCATCGCGTCCGGCGTGAACGGCGGCAGCAGGAGCTGCTTGGCCGGCTTGTGCACGGGCGGGTCGGAGGTGATCGGCGGAGCTGCGTTCCTGGCGACTTCGGGCCGGACATCGCGCACGATGATGCGGCGCGAGGAGAAATGCTCGGTGTCGTTGGCGATCTCGCGCACGGCCTCATAGGTCGTCGGCATGTAGCATCCGAGAAAGCGATTCGTGTGTACGACCGGGCTTGCGGCGCGCATCTCCTCCCAGATCGGGAACGGGTCTTCCGTCCACTGCGGATCGGTGTGGTCGAAATCGTTGACCCAGTCGGTGACGGGCGGATGGGCGACAGGTTGGCTGACGTCGGACATGACAGGGAATCCTTGGGCTGGCGGTCGAATCGCGCGGGCACACAGGGAGCCCGTGCTACTCCTCGATCACGTCGATTGCGATTTCCGGGCAATTGGCTTTGGCAAGCCAGGCCTTGTCTTCGAGCCCGGGCGGGACCGTGCCGTCGCCGGCTTCGTGCGCGTTGCCAAATTCGTCGAGCTCGAAAAGTTCCGGCGCGAGCGCCTTGCAGCGCGCGTGGCCCTGGCATTTGTCGGGATCGACGTGAACCCTCAGTCGCTCTGTCATGGCGGCGTCCTTGGTCGTATCCGCGCGTGGCCCGCAGGGCGGCGCGTCCTCATGTCAATTTTATCCGCGGCACTTACCGCGGGCTTTAAGTTATATGCTATTACATTCGCGACAGGCTTTCCCTGTCAAGCGCAAACTTGTAGGCTTGGCCACAACATGCGCTCCCAACTCGCCCGCAAGCCCGAAAACACCTACCATCATGGCGATCTTCGCGATGCTTTGATCAAGGCCGCGCTACGCGAGGCGGAGCAGGGCGGCGCCGAGGCGATCAGCATCAAGGCACTGGCTAAGCAGCTCGGTGTGTCTCAGCCGGCGCCGTATCGACACTTTGCCGATCGCGAGGCGCTGCTTGCGGCGGTGACGGCGGAGGCGTTCCGGCAGCTCAGTGCGATCCTGCGCGAGGCGATGGCCAGGCCGTCGAAGCAATCGAAATTGTCACGGCTGGCACAGGCGACCCTGGATTTCGGCCTGCGCCGCAACGGCATCTACCGCCTGATGTTCGCCTCGCGCACCGTCTCCTGCGCAGCCAAGGGCAGCGAACTGCACGAGGTCACGCGCGAGACGTTCGCGTTGGTGATCGAGGCGCTGGAAGCGCCTGCCGTCGGCTATTTGCGCGAGCGGCAAGCGCTCAAGATCTGGGCGGCGCTGCACGGCGTCGTGATGTTGGCCGAGCAGGGCCTGTTCACCGGCGAGGCGGCCCATGCCACGCGCGAGGAGCTGGTCGAGGATTTCGTCAACGAGACCAAGGCCGCGCTCGCGCTCGCGATCAGAGCCGCGCGGCGTCGAAAAGCGACGGGTGCCTAAGCCTTCGCTCCCAACAGCGTCATCAGTTTGTCGACGGCGCTGTCAGGCGTGGTCACGACGGGACGGCCGGTGGCGTCTGCGACCAGCGGTGCCGTCGCCGCGATGCTGAACTGCGCCAGCGCGATGACGTCGCAATCGCGCAGGTCCTGTGACGCTTCGACGATCAGCCGGTCGTGCGTGGCGCGGTCGCCGCGGTCGAGCGCCGCCAGCGCGCCGTCGGCAAGTTTCGGAACGACCTGGACCGAGGCCGGAAACTCCGGCGGCATCGAGGCCAGCGTCGGCGGAAAGGTGGAGAGCAAGCCGATGCGCCTGCCCATCGTCACCGCGCGCTCGATCATCGCTTCGTTCGGCTTCAGCACCGGTATCGGCGCCTGCGCGCGCGCGACCGCTTCGATGCAGGGGCCGAAGGCCGAGCAGGTGAACAGGATTCCGTCCGCGCCCGTCGCCGCGGCATAATCGCCGAGTGCCAGGAAGCGCTCGGTCATGGCGTCGTTGAGCTGGCCGTCACGGGCCAGATCCGCCGACAAGCTGTCGTCGAGCAGGTTCATCAGCCGCGCCGCCGGCCACGCCTTCGCGAACGCGGCCTCGATCGGGGCGATGGAGTGCTTGAGGGCGTGGATCAGGGCGATGCGAGGGGGCGTCGTCATGGAGCGTGACTATCTGGGTTCTCGTGCCCCGGACCCGGCGCAATGCGAAGTATTGCGCTGCAGACCCGGGCCTATTCTCTTGCATCTCTCTTGCATCAGAAGCCGTGGCCTCCCGGGTCCCGGCTCTGCGCAGCAGCGTTGCACGCTGCTGCGCGTCCGGGACACAGACGTTTACTTGAACGGGATGGCGTACATCAAGCCGCCCTTGCTCCAGAGGCCGTTGAGGCCGCGATCGAGCTTGAGCGGGCTGGCCTTACCGACATTGCGCTCGTAGATCTCGCCGTAATTGCCGGTGGCCTTGATCGCGGTCACCAGCCATTTGTTGTCGAGCCCGAGCCGAGAGCCGAGATCGCCGGAGGCACCTAACAGGCGCTGGATCGCAGGCGTCTGCGATTTCGTCATCTCCTCGACATTGGCTTGGGTGACGCCGAGCTCTTCGGCCTCGATCAGTCCGTAATGCAGCCAGGTGATGATGTCGCTCCAGACCTCGTCGCCGTTGCGGGTGAAGGGGCCGAGCGGCTCCTTGCTGATGGTCTGCGGCAGCACGATGTAATCGGCGGGGTTCGGCGCCGCGGTGGTCACCGCGCCGGCAAGCGCGGAGGCGTCCTGGGTCATCGCATCGCAGCGGCCGCCGAAGAAGGTCTGGTACATGGTGTCGACGCGGTCGAACACCAGCGGCTTCCAATCGATGCCGTTGGCGCGGCCGTAATCGCCGAGCGTGACCTCGTGCGTGGTGCCCTGAGCAACGCAAACCGTGGCGCCCTTGAGGTCCTTGACGTCCTTGACGCCCAGATCCTTCTTCACGACAAAACCCTGGCCGTCGTAGAAGTTGATCGGCCCGTGCCGCAAGCCCAGCGTCACACCGCGCAGATACGTTTGCGTCGAGTTGCGGTAGAGCACGTCGATCTCGCCCGATTGCAGCGCGGTGAAGCGGTTCTGCGCGGTCAGCGACACGTAGCGTACCTTGCTGGCGTCGCCGAGCACGCCGGCCGCGAGCGCGCGGCAATAATCGACGTCGAGACCCCTGTAATTGCCTTGCGAGTCCGGCGCGGAGAAGCCGGCAAAGCCGGCGCTGACGCCGCACACCAGCGTGCCCCGGCTCTTCACCGTGTCGAGCGTCGCGGCGGATGCGACGACCGTCGATGCGGCGAGCACACTCGCCGCGATAACCACTTTCCTCATCATGCTACTCTCCCCTCACTGATTGACGCTACGCAACACGTTGTCGACGGCCGTGCCGAGCTTGTCGACGATCAGGTCGATCTCGTCGGCGGAGGCGATATAGGGCGGCGCCAGCAGCACGTGGTCGCCGCGCACGCCGTCCACGGTGCCGCCGCCCGGATAGCAGCCGAGCCCACCAGCGAAGGCTTCCGCCTTGATCCTCTGATGGAGCTTGAGCGCGGGATCGAACGAGGTGCGGCTGGCGCGATCGGCAACCAGCTCGATCGCCCAGAACAGGCCGCGACCCCTGATATCGCCGACATGGCGGTGATTGCCGAAGCGCTCGATCAGCCGCTGCTCGAGCTGCCGGCCGCGCTCCCTGACGCGGTCGAGCAGGCGATCCTCGCGGATCACATCCTGCACCGCGAGCGCCGCCGCGCAGGCGAGGGGATGGGCCAGGTAAGTATGGCCGTGCTGGAAGGCGCCCGAGCCTGAGCGGATGGTGTCGATGATCTTGCCGCTCGCGAGCATCGCCCCGATCGGCTGGTAGCCGCCGCCCAGCCCCTTTGCGACGGCCTGGATGTCGGGCGCGACACCTTCCTGCTCCCAGGCGTGCGTGGTGCCGGTGCGGCCCATGCCGCACATGACCTCGTCGAGGATGAGCAGAGCACCGTGCCTATCGCAGATCTCGCGCACCGCCCTGAAGTAGCCGTCCGGTGCCGTCACCGCGCCGGCCGTGGCGCCGACGACCGGCTCGGCGAGGAATGCCGCGACGTTATCTGGGCCGAGCCGCTGGAACTCGGATTCCAGCTCGGCCGCCAGCCGTGCCACGAACTGCGCGTCCGACTCATGGTCGCGCTTCTCGTGATAGGCGAAGGCCGGTGTCACGTGGCTGAAGGCGCCGGAGAGCAGCGGCGCGTAAGGCGCGCGCCGCCATGCATTGCCACCGGCGGCGAGCGCACCGAGCGTGTTGCCGTGGTAGCTCTGTCGCCGCGCGATGAAATGCTGCCGCTGCGGCTCGCCGCGCTCGATAAAATATTGCCGCGCGAGCTTGATGCTGGCCTCGATCGCCTCGGACCCGCCGCTGACGAAATAGGCATAAGCGAGGCCGCCGGGCTCGTGCCCGACCAGCGTCTCGGCGAGGGCTTCGGCGGGCTCGGACGAAAAGAAGGCGGTATGCGCATAAGCCAGGATCGAGGCCTGCTTGGCGATCGCCGCGATCACGCGCGGATGCTGATGGCCGAGGCACGAGACGGCCGCGCCGCCGGAGGCGTCGATCACGCGCCGTCCGTCCTCGGCGAAAAGATAGACGCCTTCGCCGCCGATCGCCTTGGGCGGCGTCTCGCGCAGCGAGCGGTGCAGCACGCGGCTGGGGCGGACGGCCATGGGTCAACCCTTCTCTGAAACGTAGATGGAGCCAGCAGCGAGCCGCGCCTCGGTATTCTCCAGGCGCTTCTTCGCGGCAGCGCCGCCGAGCGAGAACGTCACGGCAGCCAGCGACTGCGCGATCGCGATCGCGCCGGTGAGGCTTGGGAAGAAGCCGGGGGACGAGGCCGCCTCGAACAGCAGCACGTGGTCGGCGCCCTCGGCCATCGGCGCGGAAAGGCTGTCCGCGATCGCGATCAGTGTCGCGCCGCCGCGATAGGCGGCCTGTGCGACACCGACGCTCGCATGGGTGTAGGGCAGAAAGCCGATGACAATGACGGCCTCGCCGGGCCGGAAGGCGCCGAGGTCGAGATCGTCGGGGCCGGATGTGCCGATGAGTTGCACCTGCTCGGGCCGGAACAACCTCAGTTCATAGTTCAGCAATTCCGCAACGCTGCGGCAGCTCCGATAGCCCGCGATCCAGATCCGCTTGGCCTCGTGCAACGCACGGGCCGCCTCCGCAATCGGCTGGGCGGGAATCCGCGGAAGACCGGCTGCCTCGGCCTCGAGCTTGTCGGTGACGAGCGTGACATCGGCGTTCGGGCCGGGCCGGCGGCCTCTGGCACGGCCCGAGAAGGGCGAAGTCGGCGATGGTCGCCGAGCCTCGGTCAACGCCGCCCGCAATTCGTCCCAGCCGGAATAGCCGATCGCCTTGGCGAGACGCGTGAACGCGGCGGGGTCGGCGCCGGCCTCCGCTGCGAGGTCGCGCATCGAACGGGTGGTCGCGTCGTAATCGTTGGCGGCGACGAAGCGTCCGACCTCCTGCAGCCGCATCGGGAGGCGATGGCAATGCAATACGCAGTTCGCTCAACGGCGAGGATTTCGCGGGCTCGGCCATGCAACATTTGTTGCATGAATTTTCTATCGGTGCAACACTTGACGTGCGTTGCCGGAATTGTCGCTCCTCAGAAGGAATTTTGCGCTGTGACCACGGACGCCCGGAGACCGCCGCCGCGCCGCCTGTTCGGCGCATGGGGACGCCGCAACCTGCAAGGCCTGTTCTGGCAGGTGCTGGTGGTCGGGATCGCGCTCGCGGTCATCGGCTTCCTCTGGTCGAACACCGTCACCAACCTCTCGGCTCGCCGCATCACGACCGGCTTTGCCTTCCTCGGCCGCGAGGCGGGCATGCCGATCGCCGACAGCCTGTTCGCCTACAATCCGAGGGACACGTATCTCTGGGCCTTCGTCGTCGGCGTCGGCAATACCTTGCGCATTGCCGTGATTGGGATCGTGCTCGCGACGGTCCTGGGCACGCTGATCGGCATCTCGCGCTTGTCGGCCAACTGGCTGCTGTCGCGACTTGCCGCCGTCTATGTCGAAACGCTCCGCGACATCCCGCTGCTGCTGCAGCTCCTGTTCTGGTACGTGCTGATGCAGGCGCTGCCGGCCGCGCGTGCGGCATGGCGGCCGATCGAAGGCGTGTTCCTGTCCAATCGCGGCCTGATCCTGCCCGCAATTCCGTTTGGTCCGCTGCAGCTGTGGGTGCTCGGCGCCGCTGCGATCGGATGTGCCGCGTTCTATCTCGTCAGAAGGTGGCTTATCGCACAGCAATTGCGCGACGGCAGGCCGCGGCCGGCCTGGCCGTTTGCGCTTGCCCTGATCGTCGCGCTGCCGGCGCTGGTGTCGATGCTGCTCGGGGTCTCCTGGTCAATCGAATGGCCGCAGCTGCGCGGCTTCAATTTCGTCGGCGGGCTGACGCTCGCTCCGGAATATTTCGCGCTGTTGATCGCGCTCGTGACTTACACTTCGGCCTTCATCGCCGAGATCGTGCGCAGCGGAATCCAGTCCGTGCCCCGCGGGCAATGGGACGCCGCCAATGCACTTGGCCTGCGCCGCAGCTTCATGCTGCGGCAGATCATCCTGCCGCAGGCGCTGCGTGTCATCGTGCCGCCGATGACGAGCCAATATCTCAACCTGACCAAGAATTCCTCGCTTGCCGTGGCGATCGGCTATCAGGACGTGGTCTCGATCGCCAACACCACGCTGAACCAGACCGGACAGGCGATCGAAGCCATCGCGCTGATCATGGCGGTGTTCCTGACGATCAGCCTTTCCATCAGCTTCTTCATGAACTGGTACAATGCGCGCATCGCGTTGGTGGAGCGCTGATCATGACTGTTATCGTCGATACTCCGGCGGCACCGCGCGCCGCCCGCCGTCCGCAGATCGGAAACCCCGTGCTGCGCTGGCTGCGCGCCAATCTGTTTTCGTCGATCCCGAACGGCGTTTTATCGGTCGTGCTGCTGGCGATTCTCGCCAAGGGCATCTTCAGCTTCGTGCAGTGGGGTATCGCGAATGCAGTGTGGCTGACGCCTGCGAACGATTCCGGCGCCTGCCGCGCGGTGCGCGGCGTCGGCGCCTGTTGGGCGATCATTCCGGAAAAGTACCGTTTCATCCTGTTCGGGACCTATCCGTTCGACGAGCAGTGGCGGCCGGCACTGTCCGTGCTGCTGTTCATCGCGCTGTTCTATCTCCTCGAGCCGCCGCGCTCTGTGGCGGCGCGAGCTCGTCCTGGTCTGGATCGGAGCGCTCGCGCTGATCAGCGTGTTGATGTGGGGCGGGGTGCTCGGGCTTTCCTTCGTCTCGCAGGATCGCTGGGGCGGCCTGCCGGTGACGCTGATTCTCGCGACCTTCGGCCTTGCATTCGGCTTTCCGCTCGGCATCCTCGTCGCGCTCGGCCGGCGCTCAAGCTGCCTGCGATCCGCTCGCTCAGCGTGCTCTATGTCGAGCTGATCCGCGGCGTGCCGCTGGTGAGCTTGCTGTTCATGGCGAGCGTGATGTTCCCGCTGTTCATGCCCAGCGGCTTCAACATCGACAAGCTCTTGCGCGCGCAGATCGCGATCATCCTGTTCGCAGGGGCCTATCTAGCCGAGGTCATCCGCGGCGGCCTGCAGGCCGTGCCTCGCGGGCAATACGAGGCCGCCGAGGCGCTCGGGCTGTCCTATTGGCGCAAGAACCGGCTGATCATCCTGCCGCAGGCGATCCGTCACGTCATCCCGCCGCTGGTCAACACCTTCATCGCCTTCTTCAAGGACACCAGCCTTGTCCTCATCATCGGCATCTTCGACCTGCTGACGACGGCCAAGACCGCGATCATCGATCCGGCGTGGCAACAGTTCTCGGTCGAGGTGTATATCTTCGTCGCCGCGATCTACTTCGTGTTCTGTTTCGGGATGTCGCGGTACAGCCGGAGCCTGGAAGCGACAAGCGGGCGGTGACGTCCCGTGTTCCGGACCAGGCGCAGCGCGCCGGCGCTGCAGCGCACCGCCGAAGCGGCGCTGCGCTGCGTCCGGGGCACGTCCGGCTACTTCTTCACCTTCGGATCGATCGGCGTCGTCCCGCGCAGGCCCAGAACATCCTCCAGCACCTTTGCGCCGGCGATCACTTGCGCATCCGCGCGCGGTGCGCCGACCACCTGCACGCCGACCGGCAGGCCGGACGCCGTGAAACCGCACGGCAGCGACAGCGAGGGACAGCAGGCGAGCGTGATCGCGTAGACGATGCCGAGCCATTCGACGTAATTGTCGAACCTCTTGCCGGCACATTCGGCGACGTAGCGGTGCTCGATCGGGAAGGGCGGCACGATCGTGGTGGGTGTCAGCAGCAGATCGTAGGTCTTGAAGAATTCGACCGCCCGCGCGGTCATGCCGACGCGCTGGGCCTCGGCGCGCCTCGAGCTGCTCCACCGTGAGCTTGAGGCCTTCCTCGATGTTCCAGATCACCTCGGGCTTGAGCAGGTCGCGCTTGGTCCTCAGCAATTGCGCCTTGCTGATCGCGAAATCGAACGCGCGCAGCACGTGGAAGCACTCATGCGCCTCGCGCCAGTCCGGATGCGCTTCCTCGACGATGGCGCCGGCCTCGGCGAAGCGTTCCGCTGCTTTCCGCGTGATCGCTTTCACCTCGGGGTCAACAGGCGTGATGCCGAGATCCGGCGAGTAGGCGATGCGCTTGGGTCGCTTGCCTGACTGTGCCGCCGACAGGAACGAGATCGCGGGCGCCGGCAGCGACAGCGGGTCGTCCGCATAGTCGCCGCTCATGGCATCCAGCAGCAGCGCGAGATCCTCGACGTTGCGCGCCATCGGGCCCTGCACGCCGAGATTGCGATCGATTCCCGCCTTCGGCGTATGCGCGACCCGGCCGATGCTCGGCCGCATGCCGACGACGCCGCAAAAGGCGGCGGGGCTGCGCAAGCTTCCGCCCATGTCCGAGCCTTGGGCGAGCCAGGCCATGCCGGTGGCCAGGGCCACCGCTGCGCCGCCCGAGGAGCCTGCCGCGGACTTCGTCGTATCCCAGGGATTGAGTGTCGCGCCGAACACCTCGTTGAAGGTGTTGGCACCGGCACCGAATTCCGGCGTGTTGGACTTGGCGTAGACGACCGCGCCGTTGGCCTCGAGGTTCTCGACCATGAGGTCGGACTTGGCGGGGACGTTATCCCTGAAGATCGGCGAGCCCTGCGTGTTCAACACGCCTGCAACGTCGGTCAGATCCTTGATCGGCACGGGCAGGCCCGCGAGCAATCCCCGCGCGCCCGCGGGCTTGTGCATCAAGGCCTTGGCGCTGTCCCGCGCGCGATCGAAACACAGGGTCGGCAGTGCATTGACCCTGCCATCGACTTCATTGATGCGCTTTTCCAGCACGTCCAGCAGTTCGAGCGGCGAGACGTCGCCGGAGCGCAGCTTGTCGACGACGGCGCATGCGGTTTGACGGATCAGGTCTTGGGACAATTGATTTACTCCTACCTCTAGCTTGTCATTCCGGGGCGCCCCGGAGGGCGAACCCGAATCTCGAGGTTCCGGGGTCGATGCTTTGCATCGCCCCGGAACGACGGTGTTAGAAAATTTTCGGGCAGCTAACCCCAACCCGCGCTGATGCCGCCGTCCACCGTGTAGATCACGCCCGACGTATAGCCGGCGCGGTCCGAGGCCAGGAACGCCATGAGGTCGCCGATCTCGCGCGCATGCGCGGGGCGGCCGAGCGGCAGGCCCTTCTGGAATTCCTTGTAGCGGCTTTCGTCGCCGAACTGCTGCTTCGCCCGCGTCTTCAGCGGCGTGACGTGGCGATCGGTGTCGACAGGGCCCGGATTGATGCCGACCACGCGGATGTTGTCGGCGAGACTTCTTCCGCCGAGCGCGCGGGTGAAGGCCATCAGCGCGGCATTGCCGGCGCTGCCGCAGATGTAATTGGCGTCGAACCTCTCGCCGGCCGCGCCGATGTCATTGACGATGACGCCGCCGCCCTTGGCCTTCATCTGCGCGTAGATATGCCGCGTGAGGTTGATATAGCCGAACACCTTCAATTCCCAGGCGTGACGCCAGGCCGCCTCGTCGATCTTGTCGATCGAGCCGCCGGGGATGTCGCCGGCATTGTTGACGAGCACGTCGATGTCGGCGGCCTCTTTCGCCAGCCGCGCCACATCCTCTTCCTTGCGCAGATCCACGATGCTCGTTGCGGCATCGATCTGGTGGGCGGCGCGCAGGCGGTCGGCCAGCGCCTTCAGCGCCTCGCCGCTGCGGGCGGCGAGCAGGAGATGTGCGCCTTCTTCGGCAAACGTCTCGGCCGCGGCAGCGCCAATGCCCTTGGACGCGCCCGTGATCAGGACGCGCTTGCCACGCAGATGCAGATCCATGAGGGGACTCGCAGGATAGGAACAGGATCAAATCAGTAGGCGCTTGGCCGCGCCACGGTCAACATTGCAGTGCAGCGTTGCACTGCCGACGCGTTTGGTCCATTGCAGTGCGGTCAAAAAGCGCGGCGGCTGCCGGACCAACCAAGGACGTTCTCGATGAGCAAGAAACAATACCGGATCGCGGTCATTCCCGGCGACGGCATCGGCAAGGAAGTGATGCCCGAGGGCCTGCGCGTCCTGGAGGCGGCGGCGAAGAAGCACGGCGTCGCCCTGCATTTCGACCATTTCGACTTCTCGTCCTGGGACTATTACGAGAAGCACGGCCAGATGATGCCCGATGACTGGAAGGAGAAGATCGGCAAGCACGATGCGATCTATTTCGGTGCGGTCGGCTGGCCGGCCAAGATTCCGGACCACGTCTCGCTGTGGGGCTCGCTGATCAAGTTCCGCAGGGAGTTCGACCAATATGTGAACCTGCGTCCGGTGCGGCTGATGCCCGGCGTGCCGTCGCCGCTCGCGGGCCGTAAGCCCGGCGATATCGATTTCTGGGTGGTGCGCGAGAACACCGAAGGCGAATATTCCTCGGTCGGCGGCCGCATGTTCCCGGATACCGACCGCGAGTTCGTGACCCAGCAGACGGTGATGACCCGCACCGGCGTCGACCGCATCCTGAAATTTGCCTTCGAGCTCGCGCAGTCGCGGCCGAAGAAGCACCTGACCTCGGCGACCAAGTCCAACGGCATCTCGATCACCATGCCCTATTGGGACGAGCGCGTGGAGGCGATGGCCAAGAAGTATCCGGGCGTGAAGTGGGACAAGTACCACATCGACATCCTGACCGCGAACTTCGTGCTGCACCCGGACTGGTTCGACGTCGTGGTCGGCTCCAACCTGTTCGGCGATATCCTGTCCGATCTCGGCCCGGCCTGCACCGGCACGATCGGCATCGCACCGTCAGGCAACATCAATCCCGAGGGGGACTTTCCCTCGGTGTTCGAGCCGGTGCACGGCTCGGCGCCCGATATTGCGGGGCAGGGGATTGCGAACCCGATCGGGGCGATCTGGTCCGGCGCAATGATGCTCGAGCATCTCGGCGAGAAGGAAGCCGGCAAGTCGATCGTCGAGGCGATCGAGCGCACGCTGGCCGAACGCACGCTGCGCACGAAGGATCTCGGCGGCAACGCCGACACCACGGCGTGCGGCAAGGCCGTTGCGGACATGGTGGATTAAGGCCGCGGAGCGAGGCAGGTAGCCGCGAGTTCTCGCCGAACCACGTCCTGTGATCATAGTCCCGGATCGGCGCGCTTGAGGCGCGCTTGTCCGGGACGACAGCGGATAGATACCGGCTTCTACTTAGCCCGCGATCTTCTCGATCGCGGCCTGATCCAGGCCGAACTTCTTCCCGGCCTCCAGAATCTCCTGCCAGGTCGTTGGGTCGACCGGAATGCCTTCAGCGAGACGCTTTCTCTTGGTTTCGCGCTCGGGCTCGCCCGCGATTCTGACCTTGTCGACGCCGGGGGCGGGCGGCGAGCCGGTATGCCAGGCGACGAAACTCTCGACTTCGCGCGCGAGGTTCTCGCCGGTGCCAAGCTTGCCGGGATCGATGACGATCGAGAGCATGCCGTTGAGGACGTTGTGCTTGCCGTCCGACGAACCCTTCACCACCTGACCACCGGAGAGCGCGCCGCCGAGGATCTCGCACACAAGCGCGAGGCCCGAGCCCTTGTGCTCGCCGAAGGGGAGGATGGCGCCGTACGGCGGGATCACGGTGTAGCGCGGGTTGACGGTGGGCTTGCCATCATGATCGATGATGGTGCCGGGCTCCAGCTCGACGCCCTTGTTGTGGGCGACGCGGGTCTTTCCCTGCGCGATCCTGCTGGTGGCGAAGTCGAGCACGATGGGATCCTTGCCGGCGCGCGGAATGCCGACGCAGAACGGGTTGGTGCCGTGGCGCGCATCGCTGCCGCCCCAGGGCGCCACGATCGGCCGCGAGATCACGTTGACGAAATGGATCGAGACCAGGCCGTGGTCGATGCACTGCTCGGCCCAATGGCCGATGCGGCCGATGTGATGCGCGTTGGAAAGGCCGACCAGGCACACGCCGTTGCGCTTGGCGCGCTCGGCCGCCAGCTCCATCGCTTCATGGCCGATCACCTGGCCGTAGCCGGTGAGGCCGTCGAGCGTGAGCAGCGGACCGGTATCGAGCACGATCTTGACGTGCTGGTTCACGGCGAGGCCGCCATTGGTGACGCTCTGGACATAGCGCGGAATCATGCCGACGCCGTGCGAGTCGTGGCCCTTGAGATTGGCTTCGACGAGATTGGTGGCGACCAGCTCGGCCTCGCGGTCGGATGAGCCGCCGGCCTTGACGATGGCGTGAATGGCACTGGTGAGCGGCTCAGCCTTGATGGTGCGGTAGTCGGCCATTGTTGTTGCTCTTGTCCTTTCACGATGTGGCGGGTTGTGTAGGGTGGGTTAGCGAAGCGTAACCCACCACTTCTTCCCCACGGAAGCAGAAGAGGTGGGTTACGCCGAGCCGATGCGCTTTGCGCATCGGCTCGGCTAACCCACCCTACGATTTTACGATGCGGCGGCAATGGACCAATGCCGCTTCGATCAGGTTCTCGCTCGCTTCCGGCGTGCGGAAGGCGGAATGCGCCGACAGCGTCACGTTCGGCAGCTTCGTCAGCGGATGATCGCCGGGCAAGGGCTCGGTGTTGAAGACGTCGAGGCCGGCATGGCGGATGTGGCCCGACTTCAGCGCCTCGATCATGGCGGCTTCGTCGACGATCGCGGCGCGCGCGGTGTTGATGAGGATGACCCCGGGTTTCATCCTGCCGATCTTCTCGCGCGTGATCATGCCGCGCGTCTCGTCGTTGAGCAGCAGATGCAGGGACACGACATCGCTCTTCGCCAGCACCGTATCGAGATCGGTGAATTCGACGCCGGGGTAGCTCTTCGGCGAGCGGTTCCAGGCAATCACCTTCATCCCGCTGCCGGACGCGATGCGCGCGACCTCCGCGGCGATGCCGCCGAAGCCGACCAGCCCGAGCGTCTTGCCGGTGAGCTGCATGCCGTCCTCGCGCAGCCAGTTGCCGACGCGCATCTCGCGGTCCATCATCGCGATGACGCGGGCCGAGGCCCACATCAGCGCAATCGCGGCTTCGGCGACCGCGGTGTCGCCGTAGCCTTTGATCAGATGCACGGAGATGCCGAGCTCGGCGAGCTCCTCCGGATTCATGTAGCTGCGTGCGCCGGTGCCCAGGAACACGACGTGCTTGAGGCCGGTGCACTTCTTCGCAACCTCAGTCGGCAGCGCGGTGTGGTCGACGATCGCGATCTCGGCGCCGTCGAGGATTTCAGGGTATTGCTCCGGCTTGATGTCGGGGTCCCGGTGAATCCGCACCTTGGGATCACCGGGCTTCCCCAGCCGCTCCATGATCACGGCCAGGCTTTCATTGGCGTCGACGAAAACTCCGCGCATGGCTCTCTCCGATCAGGACGCGACGCCGGCGATCGCCAGCACGGTATGCATGAGGACGTTGGTACCTGCGGCGCAATCACCCTGCGTGGCGTCCTCCAGCTCGTTGTGGCTGATGCCGTCCTTGCAGGGCACGAACACCATCGCCGCCGGCATGATCGTGTTGAGGTTGCAGGCGTCGTGGCCGGCGCCGGAAGTGATACGGCGCGAGGAATAACCGAGCGTCTTCGCAGCGCTCTCCACCGCTGCGATCAGCTTGGGATCGAAGTGTGTCGGCGGCTTGCGCCAGACCAGATCGATCTTCACCTCGACCTTGCGGCGTGCAGCGATCTCGGCAATCGCGGCGCGCAGATCGCGGTCCAGCGCGTCCATGATCGCGCCATCCGCGCTGCGGCAATCCATCGTGAAGGCGATCTCGCCGGGAATGACGTTGCGCGAGGGGTTGGCGATCACGGCCTCGCCGATGGTGCCGACCGCGTTCGGCCCGTGCTTCTTCGCGATGGCCTCCATCGCCAGCACGATCTCCGACAATGTCGCGAGCGCATCGCGCCGCAGCGGCATCGGGGTCGAGCCGGCATGGCTCTCGAAGCCGGAGATCTTGCCGTCGTACCACAGCACGCCCTGGCCGGAATCGACGACGCCGATGGTCTTGCCCTCGGCCTCCAGGATCGGGCCCTGCTCGATATGCAATTCGACGAAGCAGCCAAGCTTCTGGAAGCCGACCGGCCTGTCGCCGCGATAGCCGATGCTGTCCAGCGCCTGGCCGACGGTCGTGCCTTCGGCGTCCTTGCGCGACAAAATGTCGTCGGTGGTGAAGTCGCCGACATAGGCCGCGGAAGCCATCATCGCAGGCGCGAAGCGCGAGCCTTCCTCATTGGTCCAGTTGACGATGCAGATCGGTGCCTCGGTCTCGATACCGGCATCGTTCAGCGTGCGGATCACTTCCAGCGCGCCGAGCGTGCCCAGGATGCCGTCGTACTTGCCGCCGGTCGGCTGGGTGTCGAGATGCGAGCCGATGCCGACCGGCAGCTTCGACATGTCGCGGCCCTTGCGCAGGCCGAACTGCGAGCCGAGCGCATCGGTGTGCACCTCGAGGCCAGCCTCCTCGCAGGCCTTGCGGAACCAGTCGCGCACCTGCTTGTCCTCGGCACTCAACGTCAGCCGCCTTACGCCGCCCTTGGCCGTCGCGCCGAATTGCGCGGTCTCGTGGATGGAGCCCCAGAGGCGGGCGGAATCGATTTGCAGGTTGGTGACGGCTCGGCTCATGCGGTCGGTCTCTCAGTTGTCATTCCGGGGCGGCTCGAAGAGCCGAACCCGGATCTCGAGATTCCGGGTCTGGTGCTGCGCAGCATCCCGGAATGACGTTGAAGGTTGTCCGGCGCCTTTTTCAATGACGCGCCTGCGCGGGCGCGTCAACCGCGAGGCTGCTCTGCGCAATCTGCCGTGCAAGCTCGGCGACGCGCTCCACGGCAACGACGTCGGGCGAGGCGAGCCAGCTCGCGGTGAAGGTCAGCGGTGCGATCGCCAGATCGGTGTCGAGCAGCTGCAGCCGCCCGTCGGCGAGCTCGTTCTCGACGATGGCGTCGGGAATCACGGCGACGCCCAGCCCCTCGACCGCCATATGGATGACGGTGGCGAGCGAGGCGGACGCATGCAGGCGGATCGGCGGCAGCTCCGGCCGGTCGAACACCTCGCGCACCACCTCGTAAGGCTTGGTCTTGCGCGGGAAGGTGATGATCGGAAACCGCGCGAGGTCGGCCGGCGTCACCGGGCCCTTGCCGAGCCCGAGCGAAGGGCTTGCAAGAAACCCGATCGGATAATCGGCGAGCACGCGGTTGTGCACGCCGGAGGCGGACAGCGGTCCCACCACGAACGCAAGCTCGATCTCCTGCGCGAGCAGGCGCGCGGTGAGGTTCGGCGTGATGTCGACCTCGATTTCCAGCGACAGATTCGGATAGACCTGGTTGACGCTCTTCACGAGGCGCGGCAGCCAGGTGTGCACGATGGTCTCGGCGACGCCGAGCCGCATCACCCCGCGCATCGCCGAGGCATCGCTGATCTCCGCCATCATCTGTGCGCGCAGCCCGATCAGCTTCTCCGCATAGACCATCATCTGCCGGCCGCTCGGGGTCGGTGAGGCCACGCGATGATCGCGATTGAGCAGCTTCACGCCCATCTCGCGCTCGAGCTGGGCGATGCGCTGGGAGATCGCCGGCTGGGTGGTGTTGAGCCGTTGGGCGGCGCCGCGAAAGCTGCCGAGCTTCACCACCCACAGGAACGTCTCGATCGACCTGAAGTCCAGCATGGAAGGATTTTCCCAGTCGATAAATCAGATTTATCGATATTGATTAGAAACGACGATTAGACTTTATAGCACGCGTGGTGTTGGCTTGTCTTTGTCGAGTTTATGGGCAGGTCAATCACATGACTGTTTTGGTGGCAGCGCAGCAAACTGAAACAACCGACACGCTGCCGAGCCGCAAGGCCCGGCTCGCTTACCGCGAGGGGCTGGTCGCCTCCACCGCCGGCGTCGCCCCGGGCTTCGTCCAAGGCAATCTGGCGATCCTGCCGGCGGACTATGCCGGCGCCTTTCACCGCTTCTGTCAGCTCAATCCCAAGCCGTGCCCGATCATCGGCATGTCCGATGTCGGCAGCCCTTTCATCCCGGCGCTCGGCGCCGACCTCGACATCCGCACCGACGTGCCGCGCTACCGCGTCTGGCGCGATGGCGAGATCGTCGACGAGCCGATCGACGTGACCAAGTACTGGCGCGACGATCTCGTCACCTTCGTGCTCGGCTGCTCGTTCTCGTTCGAGGAGGCGCTGCTCGACGAGGGCATGCCGATCCGCCACATCGAGCAGAACGTGCGCGTGCCGATGTACCGCACCAACATTCCTTGCGGCGAGGCCGGACCGTTCGCAGGTCCCATGGTGGTATCGATGCGCCCGTTCAAGCCGGCGGATGCGATCCGCGCGGTGCAGATCACCTCGCGCTATCCCGCCGTGCACGGCGCACCCGTGCATCTCGGCCACCCGCATCTGATCGGCATCAAGGACATTTCCAAGCCCGACTATGGCGATCCGGTGACCGTCGCCGACGACGAGATCCCGGTGTTCTGGGCCTGCGGCGTCACCCCGCAATCGGTCATCAACGCTGCCAAGCTTCCGTTCGCGATCACGCATTCACCCGGCCTGATGCTGGTCACGGATCTCAAGAACAGGACCCTGGCCGTGATTTAACGGGCAGCATCTGCTGCTTCTTCGAGCTTTACCGCATCCGTCAATCGCTTCATTCGATCATCTGAAATTCAGTCACAAAGGACTCTGCCATGACGATCACTCGCCGCGACGTGTTGTTAGGTGCCACCGCCACCGCTGCACTGGTGCCTCTCGCTGCACGCGCACAGACGTCGGAGGTCGTGATCGGCGTGATCTATCCGTTCTCCGGCGGCAGCGCGCAGCAGGGTGTCGATGCACAGAAGGCCTACGAGACCGCGCTCGAGGTC
This sequence comes from Bradyrhizobium dasycarpum, assembly GCF_042019905.1. NCBI lineage: Bacteria > Pseudomonadati > Pseudomonadota > Alphaproteobacteria > Hyphomicrobiales > Nitrobacteraceae > Bradyrhizobium > Bradyrhizobium dasycarpum. Next base: position 2,701,897 of record NZ_CP169574.1, on the reverse strand, counting down.
ATCAACAAGGATACCGATTTCGGCCTGCCGCTGGCCAAGGGCGAAGGCCTGCCGGGCCTCGGCGGCGCGAAGATCCGTCTCGTCTTCGCCGACCACCAGGCCGATCCGCAGAAGGGCCGCGCCGAGGCCGAGCGCCTGATCACGCAGGAGAAGGTCTGCGCCATCATCGGCACCTACCAGAGCGCCGTCGCCGTTACCGTCAGTCAGATCTGCGAGCGCTATCAGGTCCCGTTCGTCTCCGCCGACAATTCCTCTCCGAGCCTGCATCGCCGCGGCCTGAAGTACTATTTCCGCGCCGCGCCGCACGACGAGATGTACTCGGCCGCCATGTTCGACTTCTTCGATGCCATGAAGAAGAAGGGCACCAAGATCGAGACGCTGTCGCTGTTCCACGAGGACACCATCTTCGGCACCGATTCCGGCAACGCCCAGGCCAAGATCGCGGGCGAGCGCGGCTACAAGATCGTCACCGACATCAAGTATCGCGCCAACTCGCCCTCGCTCTCGGCCGAGGTGCAGCAGCTCAAGTCGGCGAATGCCGACGTGCTGATGCCCTCGAGCTACACCACCGACGGCATCCTCCTGGTCAAGACCATGGCCGAGCTCGGCTACAAGCCGAATGCGATCGTGGCGCAGGACGCCGGCTTCTCCGAGAAGGCTCTCTATGATGCCGTCGGCGACAAGCTCGAAGGCGTGATCTCGCGCGGCACGTTCTCGCTCGACTTGGCGCAGAAGCGGCCGATGGTCGGCAAGATCAACGACATGTTCAAGGCGAAGTCGGGCAAGGACTTCAACGATCTCACCTCGCGCCAGTTCATGGGCCTGATCATCCTCGCCGACGCCATCAGCCGGGCCAAGTCGACCGATGGCGAGAAGATCCGCGACGCGCTGGCGGCGACTGACATCCCGGGCGAGCAGACCATCATGCCCTGGAAGCGCGTCAAATTCGACGAGATGGGCCAGAACAACGACGCCGACCCCGTGCTGCTGCAATATATCGGCGGCAAGTTCGTCACCATCTTCCCGCCGCAGGCTGCGATCGCCGAGGCGGTCTGGCCGATGAAGTAAGCGCTGCGGGAGCAGGGGAGCACATCGCGATCGTCGCGCGAGCCTCGTCATTGCGAGGAGCGAAGCGACGAAGCAATCCAGACTGTCTACGTGGCGGGATGCTGGATTGCTTCGCTTTGCTCGCAATGACGGAGCAAACGATGACGTTTCGAACGGGGGACGACTTTTGACAGCCCAAGCCATTATCCAAAGTCTCGCGAGCGGCCTGCTTATGGGCCTGCTCTACGGATTGATCGCAGTCGGCCTCGCGCTGATCTTCGGCCTGATGGACGTCACGAACTTCGCCCATGGCGAGTTCCTGATGATCGCGATGTATCTGTCCTTCTTCCTGTTTGCGTTCTTCGCCATCGACCCCTTGCTATCCGCGCCATTGGTCGCTGCCGCGCTCTTTGTCTTCGGAGCGGTGATCTACTTGCTCATTGTGCGCTTCGCCATGCGGGCCAAGGCCAATGCAGGCATGGTGCAGATCTTCACCACGTTCGGCCTCGCCATCGTCATGCGCGGTCTCGCGCAGTACTTCTTCACGCCTGATTATCGCAGCATTCCGCAGTCCTGGCTCGGCGGCAAGACCATCTCGATTGCCGGCATCTTCCTGCCGGAGCCGCAGCTGGTCGGCGCGCTGGTCTCGATCGCCGCCTTCGCAGGGCTCTATTTCTTCATCCACCGCACCGATTTCGGCCGCGCGATCGAAGCCACGCGCGAAGATCCCGGCGCGGTCGCGCTCGTCGGCATCGACAAGAACCGCGTCTTCGCCTTCGGCTGGGGGCTCGGCGCCGCGCTGGTCGGCCTCGCCGGCGCGATCATGGCGAGCTTCTTCTACATCTATCCCGACGTCGGCGCGTCCTTTGCCCTGATCGCCTATGTCACCGTGGCGCTCGGCGGCTTCGGCAGCGTGTTCGGCGCCTTTGCCGGCGGCATCATCGTCGGCCTGGTCGAAGCCACCACCGCCCTTGTGCTGCCGCCGTCGCTGAAGTCGGTCGGCATCTACGCGGTCTATCTGCTGGTCGTCTTCATCCGGCCGCGCGGCCTGTTCGGATCGATCTGATGGACAAGGATTTTGCAGCGCGGCGCCGCCGCGATCTCATCATCGCCGCGGCGCTCGCCATGATTGCGGCGCTGACGCCATTGTTCGTCAAGGACGTCGTCGTCCAGAACATCCTGATCCTCACGCTGATGTATGCGGGTCTGTCGCAGAGCTGGAACATCCTGTCCGGCTATTGCGGGCAGATTTCGCTCGGGCACGCGCTGTATTTCGGCCTGGGTGCCTACACCACCGAGCTGCTGTTCACCAAGTTCGGCGTGCTGCCCTGGTTCGGCATGCTGGCGGGCGGCGTGGTGTCGGCACTGATCGCGATGGGGCTCGGCTATCCCTTCTTCCGCCTGCGCGGCCACTACTTCGTGATCGCCACCATCGTCATCGCCGAGATCGGATTGCTGCTGTTTCACAACTGGGAATGGGCCGGCGCTGCGATGGGCATCACCATTCCGATCCGCGGCGACAGCTGGCTGAAATTCCAGTTCCTGCGCACCAAGCTGCCGTATTTCTACTTCGCGCTCGCGCTGTGCTGCCTCGCCTGGTTCGTGACCTGGTGGCTGGAAAACTCCAAATGGGGATTCTGGTGGCGCGCGGTGAAGGACAATCCGGAAGCTGCCGAGAGCCTCGGTGTCGACGTGTTCAATTCCAAGATGGGCGCGGCCGCGGTCTCCGCCTTCCTGGTCGCCATCGGCGGCAGCTTCTACGCCCAGTTCGTCTCCTACATCGATCCCGAAAGCGTCATGGGCTTCCAGTTCTCGCTGCTGATGGCGCTGCCCGCCGTGCTCGGCGGCATCGGCACCCTGTGGGGGCCGGTGCTGGGGGCCGCCATCCTGATCCCGCTGACTGAGCTGACGCGCTTCAAGTTCGGCGGCTCCGGGCGCGGCGTCGACCTCATCGTCTACGGCACGCTGATCGTCCTGATCTCGCTGGCCCTGCCACGGGGGCTGCTCAGCCTGTTCTCACGGCCGAAGAAGACGGGAATAGCCCGATGACCGCGCTCCTCGAAACCCGCGGCGTCTGGCAGCGCTTCGGCGGCCTCGTCGCCAACAGCGACGTCTCGATCTCGGTCGGTCCCGGCGAGATCGTCGGTCTGATCGGCCCTAACGGCGCCGGCAAGTCGACGCTGTTCAATCTCATCGCCGGCGTGCTGCCGCCGACCCAAGGCTCGATCCTGTTCGATGGCGAGGACGTCACCCACATGCCGGCGGCGGCGCGCTGCCAGCGCGGCATCGGGCGCACCTTCCAGGTGGTGAAGAGCTTCGAGACCATGACCGTGATCGACAACGTCATCGTCGGTGCGCTGGTGCGCAACAAGGTGATGCGCGAGGCGCGCCGCAAGGCGCACGAGGTCTTGGAGTTCACCGGCCTTGCCGCGCGCGCCGACGTGCTGGCGAGCGACCTCGTGCCGGCCGAGAAGCGCCGCCTCGAAGTCGCCCGCGCGCTCGCGACCGAGCCGAAGCTGCTGCTGCTCGACGAAGTCCTCACCGGCCTGACGCCGACCGAGGCGCAGACCGGCGTCGCGCTGGTGCGCAAGGTGCGCGATGCCGGCATCACCGTGCTGATGGTCGAGCACGTCATGGAGATCGTGATGCCGCTGGTCGACCGCGCCATCGTGCTCGACCTCGGCAAGGTGCTGGTCGAGGGCAAGCCTTCGGACGTCGTCCGCGATCCCAAGGTGATCAAGGCATATCTGGGAGATCGTCATGCTGTCGGTGCGTGAAGTCACGACCGCCTATCAGGGCCTGGTCGCGATCTCCGCGGTCTCGATCGAGGTCCAGAAGGGCGAGATCGTCTGCGTCGCCGGTGCCAACGGCGCCGGCAAGTCGACGCTGCTGAAGTCGATCGCCGGGGCTGAGCGGCCGCGCTCGGGCAGCGTGACCTTCGACGGCAAGCAGATCAACGGCATGGCGCAGCACCACATCACGGCGGCCGGCATCGCCTATGTACCGGAGAACCGCCGCCTGTTTCCGCGCCTGTCGGTGCGGGACAATCTGCGCCTCGGCAGCTATCTCTATCGCAGCGAGGCCGACCGCGAGGGACCGCTCGAGCTCGTCTTCAAGCTGTTCCCGCGCCTTCAGGAGCGTTTGGAGCAACGCGCCGAGACGCTCTCCGGCGGCGAGCAGCAGATGCTCGCCATCGGCCGCGCACTGATGACGCGTCCGCGGCTCTTGATGCTGGACGAGCCCTCGCAGGGTATCATGCCGAAGCTGGTCGACGAGATCTTCCAGGCGGTGAAGCTCATCCGCGACTCCGGCATGACCGTCCTCATCGTCGAGCAGCGCATGGCCGAATGCCTGGAGATCGCCGACCGCGCCTACATCCTGCAGACCGGCCGCGTGCTGATGCAGGGCGCAGCAAGCGAGATCAAGGGCAACCCTGACGTGCGGAAGGCGTATCTGGGGCTGTAATTAAAGGCGCGCGGGCTCCCCACCGTCGCCGCAACCGTCATTGCGAGGAGCGTAGCGACGAAGCAATCCAGAATCCCTCCGCGGAAACAGCCTGGATTGCTTCGCTACGCTCGCAATGACGGGGGCAGAGCGGCGCTAATGCCCGTGCTCCGGCAGCGTCACCCCAAATACCTTGGTCAGATCCTTCACCTGCTCCGGCGACAAATACCGCGGGTTCATCCCGCGCAGCAGCAGATACAGCTTCGCTGTCTCCTCCAGCTCTTCCGTGGCGAACACCGCCGCTTCCAGCGTGTCGCCTGCAACGACCGGGCCGTGATTGGCAAGCAGCACGGATGAATATCGTCCCGCCAGTCCCTTGATCGCGTCCGCGACCGCGGGATCGCCGGGGCGGTAATAGGGCACGAGCGCGGTGGCGCCGCATTTCATCAGGTAATAGGCCGTCATCGGCGGCAGCACGGCGCGCGGGTCGATCTCGGGCAGCATCGACAGTGCGACGGAGTGGGTGGAGTGCAGATGCACGATCGCGCGTGCATTGCCGCGCGTATCGTACAGCGCCGTATGCAGCGGAACTTCCTTGGTCGGCGCATCGCCAGAGACCAGCCGGCCCTGATCGTCCAGCCGCGACAGCTTTGCCGGATCGAGGAAGCCGAGCGAGGCGTTGGTCGGCGTCACCAGCCAGCCGCCGCCGTCCAGCCGGACGCTGATATTGCCGGAGGAGCCCGGCGTCAGCCCGCGCTCGAACAGGGACCGTCCGAAGCGGCAGATATCCTCGCGCAGCCGCGTCTCGTTGCTGTTTTCAGTCCTCATGGCCGTCATGTCCGCTTGTCTCACGCTTTGGCAGCGCGGCCAAGCCGTGATAACGGTTCGCCGAGCCGCCGCAAAGGCCGGCCGTCCGGGAAACGTCGCAAGGATCAGTTGCACATGTCCGCCTCCACGTCTCAGAAACAGCGCATCGCCGTGATCGGGCTCGGCTCGATGGGGTATGGCATGGCGACCTCGCTGAAGCGCGCCGGCCATGCCGTCACCGGCTGTGACGTATCGGCCGATGCGGTGGCGCGCTTCGTGAAGGATGGCGGGGCGGGGGCAAAGACCCCGGCTGAGGCCGCCAAGGACGCCGACATCGTCGTCAGCGTCGTCGTCAATGCCGCGCAGACCGAGACGATCCTGTTCGGCAAGGATGGTGCCGCCGAGACCCTGCCGAAGGGTAGCGTGTTCGTTTCCTCGGCCACCATGGATCCGGACGTGGCGCGGCGCCTTGCCAGGCAGCTGGAGGCGACGGGCCGGCTTTATCTGGACGCGCCGATCTCCGGCGGGGCGCAGCGTGCCGCGCAGGGCGAGTTGACGATCCTGGCCTCCGGCAGTCCCGCTGCATTTGCGAAAGCGCGGCCCGCGCTTGATGCCATGGCCGCAAAGCTCTATGAGCTCGGCGATGCAGCAGGGCAGGGCGCTGCCTTCAAGATGATTAACCAACTGCTCGCCGGCGTGCACATCGCCGCCGCCAGCGAAGCGATCGCGTTCGCGGCCAAGCAGGGCCTCGACATCCGCAAGGTCTACGAGGTGATCACGGCCTCCGCCGGCAATTCCTGGATGTTCGAGAACCGCATGCCGCACGTGCTCGACGGCGACTACACGCCGCGCAGCGCGGTCGAGATCTTCGTCAAGGAGGATCTCGGCATCATCCAGGACATGGCGCGCAGTGCCCGATTTCCAGTGCCGGTCTCCGCCGCCGCGCTCCAGATGTTTCTGATGACATCAGCCGCCGGCATGGGCCGCGACGATGACGCGTCGGTGGCCCGCATGTATGCGCAGGTGACCGGCGTGAAGCTGCCCGGCGACAAGTAAGTTTGAGGGGATTTCCAATGCCGCGTTTTGCCGCCAATCTCTCGATGATGTTCACCGAGGTGCCGTTCCTCGATCGTTTCGATGCCGCCGCGCAAGCCGGCTTCACCGCGGTCGAGTTTCTCTTCCCTTATGAGCATCCCGCCGAGGCGGTTGGCGAGCGGCTCAAGCGCAACGGCCTGACCCAGGCGCTGTTCAACCTGCCGCCGGGCGACTGGAATGCCGGCGAGAAGGGCTTTGCGGCGCTCCCCTCGCGGTTCAACGACCTCAAGGCGAGCCTGGAGACGGCGCTGCCCTACGCCAAGGCGACCGGCGTCAAGCGCCTGCACCTGATGGCCGGCATCGCCAACCGCGGCGAACGCGTCGCGATCGAGGCGTTCTACAAATCGGTGGCCTGGGCTGCGGAGTTCTTCGCCCCTCACGGCATCGACGTCGTGATCGAGCCGATCAATGCGCGCAACGTGCCCGGCTACTTTCTCAACGATTTCGGCTTCGCTCGCGACCTGATCCAGGAGCTGAGGCTTGCGAACCTCAAGCTCCAGTTCGACATCTATCACTGCCAGATCATCCATGGCGACGTCACCATGCGGCTGCGCGAGATGATGCCGATCATCGGCCACATCCAGATCGCCAGCATCCCCTCGCGCAACGAGCCCGACGGCGAGGAGCTGAACTATCCGTTCCTGTTCGACGAGCTCGACCGGCTCGGCTATGCCGGCTTCGTCGGCTGCGAGTACAATCCGCGCGGCAAGACCATTGATGGGCTCGCCTGGTTCAAGCCCTATGCTGGAGTGAAGCCGTGACACGTGCGGCAACGATCTCTCTCGGCTGCATCGCCGACGACTACACCGGCGCCTCCGATCTCGCCAACACGCTGACGCGCGCCGGCCTGCGCACCGTGCAGACCATCGGCGTGCCCTCGGACGATCTGGCGTTGCCCGAGGTCGACGCTGTCGTGGTGTCGCTGAAGAGCCGCTCGATCGACGCCGGACTTGCCGTCTCGCGCTCGCGCGCGGCGGACAAATGGCTGCGCAGCCGCGGCGCGGGCCACGTGCTGTTCAAGATCTGCTCGACCTTCGATTCCACCGATTCAGGCAATATAGGTCCGGTGATGGACGCGTTGCGCGCCGACAGCGGCGAGGGTGCCGTTCTGGTGACGCCGGCGTTCCCGGAGACCGGCCGGACCGTCTATCAGGGCAACCTCTTCGTCGGCGCCGTGCCGCTCAACGAGAGCCCGCTGAAGGACCATCCGCTTAACCCGATGCATGATTCAAACCTGGTGCGCGTGCTGGCGCGCCAGAGCAGGACGCAGATCGGTCTCGTCGACCTCGCGACTGTCGCGCGCGGCGCGGATGCCGTGCGGGCGCGATTGGCCGAGCTCGCCGGCAAGGGTATCGGTGCTGCCATCATCGACGCCGTGTTCGATCGCGACCTCGAAACCATCGGCCTCGTCGCCGCTGAACACCGCCTGTCGGTCGGTGCCTCCGGCATCGGCCTTGGGCTCGCGCGCGCGCTGGTGTCGACGGGCAAGGTCAAGCGCGGTGCCGCGAGCAGCGAGTCTGGAGCTGCTGTCGGCGGACCTGCAGCGTGCCTTGCCGGAAGCTGCTCGCAGGCCACGCTTCAGCAGATCGCGAATGCCGAACGCATCATGCCGGTGCTCCATCTCGACCAGGACCGTATTATTACGGGTGCGAACGAAGCCGAGCGCGCGCTCGACTGGGCGAGGCCGCGACTTGCCGACGGCCCGGTGCTGATCGCCTCGAGCGCGAAGCCCGAGGAAGTCGCCGCATTGCAGGCCCGCCACGGGCGCGATGCTGCGGGTCACGCCATCGAGCAGGCGATGGCCGACATCGCGGAAAACCTCGTGAAAGCAGGGGTCCGGCGCCTCATCGTTGCCGGCGGCGAGACGTCCGGCGCGGTCGTCGACCGCCTCGAAATCCCGGGCTTCCTCGTCGGCGCGGAGATCGCCGCGGGCGTGCCGGTGCTGCGCGCCGTCGGCGCCGCAGCAGGCGAAATGCTGCTCGCGTTGAAGTCCGGAAACTTCGGCGGCCCGGAGTTCTTCGCGGATGCGCTTAGGCTCATGCGCTGAGCGCAGACCGTTTTTAGGTTCCTGTTCATCTCTTTCGACTTCCGTGCTCGCGCGGAGTCGCAGTCAATATCTTTCGCAGACGGTCTGCTGTCTGATGTCGGCGCTGCTCCCCTTTGGTTGATTCCTTAGAGCTCCCGACGCGCGCCCGCGCCAGTACAACGAGACCCGATTATGTTTGCCAAGTTTTCCATCCGCGCCAAGATCATCAGTGTCGTGGCGTTCTTGCTGGTCGCGATGACCGGCATGGGCCTGCTCGCCGTCACGAAGATGCGGACGATGAACGCCAACACCCTCGACATCACCACCAACTGGATGCCGAGCGTCAAGGTGATCGGCGACCTGCGGGCCGCAGTCATCACGTATCGGAACGTGGTGCGCCAGCACATGCTGGCCGATGCTTTGGACGACAAGCTCGCGGTGGAGAAGACCGCCGCCACTGTGACCGAGGCTCTCGCCAAGACGCGCAGCAAGTATGAGGCCATGATCAGCTCGCCGGAGGAGCGGGCACTCTACAGCCAGTGGTCCAAGCTCTGGGACGATTACAAGAAAGGCACCGAGGAGGTGATGGCCTTGTCGCGCAAGGAGGCCGGCAAGATCCCGCGCGAGGCGCAGGAGCTCAACTCCAAGACGGTCAACAAGATCGGGCTTCAGGCGGATGAGGTCCTGAACAAGGACATCGAGCTCAACACCAGGGGTGGCGAACAGGCGGCTCAGGATGCTGCCGACAGCTATTCCTATGCCTTCATGCTGGTTTCGGTCATTCTCGGCGTCGCCGTCCTGGTCGGCATTGGTCTCAGCTTCTACCTGGTCAGCGACGTCTCGAGCGGCATCAACTCCATCACCCAGCCGATGCAAGCGCTGGGTCGGGGCGATCTGGCCGCCGAGGTCCCGCATCGCGGCGAGAAGACGGAGATCGGCGCCATGGCCGACGTGCTCCAGATCTTCAAGGAGGCGTTGATCGCCAAGAAGGCTGCGGACGAAGCCGCGGCGGCGGATGCCGAGATCAAGATCGAGCGCGGCCGCCGCGTCGACGACATCACCCGCGAATTCGAAGCCATGATCGGCGAGATCGTCCAGACCGTCTCGTCGGCTTCGACCCAGCTCGAGGCCTCCGCCTCGACGCTGACGCTGACAGCCGAGCGCTCGCAGAGACTGGCGACGACCGTTGCCGGAGCTTCGAGGAAGCCTCGACCAACGTGCAGTCGGTGGCCTCGGCGACCGAGGAGATGGCCTCGTCGGTCGGCGAGATCGGCCGTCAGGTGCAGGAATCGGCGCGGATGGCGGGCGACGCCGTCGGTCAAGCGCGTGCCACCACCGAGCGCGTCAGCGAGCTGTCGAAGGCGGCGGCCCGCATCGGCGACGTCGTCGAGCTGATCAACACCATCGCCGGCCAGACCAATCTGCTGGCGCTGAACGCGACCATCGAGGCGGCGCGCGCGGGTGAGGCCGGCCGCGGTTTCGCCGTCGTCGCCTCCGAAGTGAAGGCGCTGGCCGAGCAGACCGCGAAGGCCACCGGCGAGATCGGTCAGCAGATCTCCGGCATCCAGGCGGCGACCAACGAATCGGTCGGCGCGATCAAGGAAATCTCCTCGACCATCGAGCGTCTGTCGGAGATCTCGTCGGCGATTGCAGCAGCCGTGGAAGAGCAGGGCGCGGCGACGCAGGAGATCGCACGCAACGTGCAGCAGGCCGCGCAGGGCACCCAGCAGGTCTCTTCCAACATCACCGACGTGCAGCGCGGCGCGACCGAGACCGGAACCGCCTCCTCGCAGGTGCTGTCGGCGGCGCAGATGCTGTCGAACGACTCGGGCCGCTTGAAGAGCGAGGTCAGCAAGTTCCTGACCAACGTCCGCGCAGCCTGAACCTCCCCAACAGATTTGCTCTGCGCAAGGGCGGCGCCATTGGCGTCGTCCTTTTGCGTTGGACGTTTGCCCACCAGACGGTCCTGACGCAGATGAGCCGTACCGCAGCAATATGGCGGGAGCTTACTCCGTAAAAATGCGGCAGAGTTCCTGTCGGTATCTCAGTAGAAGTGCGTAGCGCCGCTAATACCTTCCGACGTCAACGGTGATACGAAAAGGAGTCGAGATTCATACCGCCGCAGACCGAGCTGTTGATTCGACGTGTAATCTTCGAATGCTATTGGGGAAATGATGTCCTGGATCAACAATGTACGTGTCTCCGCCAAGGTGTCCGCCGTGTTCGCGGCAATCTGTCTCGTCGTGGCCGTCAGCAGCGGGGCGATTTACAACTCTCTCGGCGTGATGAATTCCACCGCGAAGATGACAGTCCATACCTACCAGGTGCTGGAGCAGCTCTCCGAGGTCGTCAGCGGTATGGTGAATTCGGAAACAGGTGTTCGCGGTTATCTCGTTTCGGCCGATACCGGTTTTCTAGGTCCCTATGAGTCCGGCCAGAAGCAGTTTCAAGCGGCAGTGGCAAAGGTTGCCAGCCTGACGTCGGATAACGCGGCTCAGCAGAAGCGCATTGATCGCGTCAAGGCGTTCGCCAGCGATTGGACGACGAATGTTGCGCAGCGCGAAATCGCGATGATGAAGGATCCGGCAACCCAGGCGAAGGCGCGCGAGCTCGAAGCATCTGGCGCCGGCAAGAAGGCTATGGATGGATTGAGGGCCGTGGTGCAGGAGATGGACGCAGAAGAGCGTTCGCTGCTGACCGTACGTGCCGTAGCCTCCGACGCGGCGTCGGCCAATGGAACCCTTGCCATCATGATCGGCGGCATCGTTACCTTGTTGCTCTCGCTGGCGGGCGCTTTCGGCGTCGCAGTTGTGGTCACCCGGCCCATTCAGCGTATAACCACCGAGATGGGTACCCTCGCAAAGGGTGATACCTCCGTGGCGATATCGGGCACCGAACGCAAGGACGAAATTGGCCGGATGGCCAATGCGGTCCAGGTATTCAAGACCAATGCAATCGAAGTCGAACGCCTGAAGGCAGAGCAGGTCGAGGTCGAACGCCGGAACGCAGAGCAACGCAAAGCTGACATGTTGAAGCTTGCCGACGATTTCGAAGGTGCGGTGGGTGAGATCATCGGAACGGTGTCCTCCGCTTCAACGCAGCTGGAGGCATCGGCTACTACTCTCACGGGAACGGCCGACCGCTCCCAGCGGCTGGCGACGACGGTTGCCAGCGCGTCGGAAGAAGCCTCGACCAACGTGCAGTCGGTGGCCTCGGCGACCGAGGAGATGGCCTCGTCGGTCGGCGAGATCGGCCGTCAGGTGCAGGAATCGGCGCGGATGGCGGGCGATGCCGTCGGCCAGGCCCGCGCCACCACCGAGCGCGTCAGCGAGCTGTCGAAGGCGGCGGCCCGCATCGGCGACGTCGTCGAGCTGATCAACACCATCGCCGGCCAGACCAATCTGCTGGCGCTGAACGCGACCATTGAGGCGGCGCGCGCGGGTGAGGCCGGTCGCGGTTTCGCCGTCGTCGCCTCCGAGGTGAAGGCGCTCGCCGAGCAGACCGCGAAGGCCACCGGCGAGATCGGTCAGCAGATCTCCGGCATCCAGGCGGCGACCAACGAATCGGTCGGCGCGATCAAGGAAATCTCCTCGACCATCGAGCGTCTGTCGGAGATCTCGTCGGCGATTGCAGCCGCCGTGGAAGAGCAGGGCGCGGCGACCCAGGAGATTGCCCGCAACGTGCAGCAGGCCGCGCAGGGCACGCAGCAGGTCTCTTCCAACATCACCGACGTGCAGCGCGGCGCGACCGAGACCGGAACCGCCTCCTCGCAGGTGCTGTCGGCGGCGCAGATGCTGTCGAACGACTCGGGCCGGCTGAAGACCGAGGTCAGCAAGTTCCTGACCAACGTCCGCGCGGCGTAGAGTCTCTGTCCGATCGAACGACGAGCGGCGCCAGAAAGCGCCGCTCGGTCCGCCTTGCCGGGAGCATCATATCGCTCGCGGTCGCACTTCTGAGCGTGCCGTAGTTTTGCGGGCGCGACGTTTCATCGATGGTTAAATCGGGTTTACGATGATGGGCGGAGGGCCGGCTCATGCCGGGCGGGGCCCTCTGCGAATGACTTTCTACTGAATCCGAGTTTTTGGGGAGCCCCGATGCGCAAGAATTTTCCGGTCACCGATGTCGAGTATCCGGTCAGCGACGAGACGCTGATCGTCTCGCGGACCGATCTCAAGGGCAAGCTCACCTACTTCAACGAGGACTTCCTTGCCGCCGCCGGCTTTACGTCGGCGGAGCTCATGGGCCAGCCGCACAACATCGTTCGTCACCCCGACATGCCGCCGGAGGCGTTTGACAACCTCTGGGATACGCTGAAGGCCGGCAAGCCCTGGCTGGGCGCGGTGAAGAACCGCCGCAAGAACGGCGACTTCTACTGGGTGCTGGCGACCGCCTCTCCGATCCGCGAGAATGGTGAGGTCAAGGGCTATACTTCGATCCGCACAAAGCTGCCGGCCGACCAGCGCAAGCTCGCCGAACAGGTCTACGCCGCGATCCGCGAGAAGAAGCCGCATGGCTATCGCATTGACGCCGGCATCATCCGCCGCCGCTCGTGGCTGGACCGCTTCAGCGTCTTCACCGGGACGCTGAAGGCGCGCCTCGTTACGACGATGGCGCTCCAGGCGCTGTTCATGCTTGCGCTCGGCATCGGCGGCGCGCTCGCCAGCGGCGGTTCGACCAGCCTGATTCTGACGGCGCTGGCCGTCGTCGGCGCCGCCATCGTCGGTTTCGCGGGCATTGCGACCATGCGCGCGATCGGTGGGCCGATGCAGCAACTCAACGAGATCCTGGTCAACCTTGTGCAGGACAAGCTGGACAATCGCATCGTGATCGAGCGCGACGACGAGATCGGCGAGGCGCTACGCAACATTCAGACGGTGCAGACCATCATCCGCTTCAGCCGCGACGAGGTGCAGGCGGTGCAGCGCCGCGCCGAAGCGCAGCGCAAGGCGGACATGACCAAGCTCGCCGACGGCTTCGAGGCCGCGATCGGCGAGATCGTCGAGACCGTTTCGTCGGCCGCAACCGAGCTCGAGGCTTCGGCCTCGACGCTGTCCTCGACCGCGGGCCGGGCGCAGGAATTGGCGACCGCGGTCGCAACCGGCTCGGAAGCAGCCTCCACCAATGTCCACTCGGTGGCGTCGGCCGCCGAAGAGATGTCGTCCTCGGTGCGCGAGATCGGCCGCCAGGTGCAGGACTCCTCCCGGATTGCGAACGAAGCGGTCAGCCAGGCCCATGCCACGACCGAGCGCGTCAGCGAATTGTCGCGGGCCGCAGCGCGGATCGGCGACGTCGTCGAGCTCATCAATGCGATCGCCGGCCAGACCAATCTGCTGGCCCTCAATGCCACGATCGAGGCGGCGCGAGCCGGTGAGGCCGGGCGCGGCTTCGCCGTCGTGGCCTCCGAGGTCAAGGCGCTCGCCGAGCAGACCGCCAAGGCCACCGGCGAGATCGGCCAGCAGGTCGGCGGCATTCAGGCGGCGACGCAGGATTCGGTCAGCGCGATCGGCGAGATCAGCGGCACCATCGCGCGTCTATCGGAGATCGCTTCGGCGATCGCGGCAGCCGTGCAGCAGCAGGGCGCGGCAACCCAGGAGATCGCCCGCAACGTTCAGCAGGCCGCCCAAGGCACCCAGCAGGTCTCGTCCAATGTCGGCGACGTCCAGCGCGGCGCCTCCGAAACCGGCTCGGCGTCCTCGCAGGTGCTGTCGGCGGCGCAGATGCTGTCGCGCGATTCCAATCGCCTCAAGCTCGAGGTCGGCAAGTTCCTGAACTCCGTCCGCGCCGCCTGACGGCACGATCGTCCGGATCGCATGATGAACTGCCTGAGTTGCGATCGTTTCTGATCGCGGCAATCGCTGAGGCTTGCGCCGCATCTGGCGGGCAACGATTCGGTAATCATACGGTCGATGCATCGCCTGCAAAGGCGATGTTCGCGGTGATCTTTGATGTGAGACAACGCTGCGTTGCCGAAGCCGGATATTGCTTCCCTGGAACTGCTCATTCTGGAGCAGTACGCACGAGGGGAAGCGAGCGGTGCACTTGCGAATTGGAACGATCCTGCCTCTGATTGTCTCGGCTCTCGCCCTGATGGGAGTGGCCGCCACCGGTTACACGGCTCTTGGGGCCTACCACGGCCGACAGGAGGCGCACGCCTTCGTCGAGCTCAACGGGATATCGCAGCTGTTGTTGCTGAGCGCCGGACAATGGGCTCTCGAGCGGGGAACGACCAACGCGGCGCTGAACACGCCCGAGCCTGTCGGTGCAGACCGCCGCGCCGAAATTGACCGTATCCGTGCCGCCTCGGGACAGGCGTTCCGGGATGCCGCGCAGCGTCTGCGCAACTTGCCTGCGATGAAATCCATCGAGCCCGGCATTGCGGAAGCCGAGCGCGCGCTCGCGGGGTTCGAGAGCCTGCGCCGCAAGGTGGACGCCGATCTGGTCAAGCCGAGGGCTGAGCGCGATCCTGCGGTCGTCAACGCGGTCGTTCCGGCCTTGACCGAGCTCATCGAGATCGCCGCCAACCGGCCGCGGCTGACTTTGGAGACGTTGACCGATGCGCCATCGCCGGCAATGACGCGGCTTGTCGGGCTTCGCCATCTCACGGCAGAGATGGCCGAGAATGCCGGCCGCGAGCGAGCCTTCCTCGCGGGCCTGATCAGCGCCCATGCAAAACTCACCGCGGACGGCATCGGCTTGGTGTCCGGATTCCGCGGCCATGTCGAACTCGCCTGGGAGACCATCTCACCCGTGGCCCAGCGCGCCGATGTCTCGACGGGTCTTGGCCAGGCGATCAAGGACGTGGAACAGAAATATTTCCGCACCTACGGCTCGCTGCGCGCAGATGTCATCGGGGACGGCAGGACGGGCGAATACAAGATCTCAGGCACCGATTATATGGCGAGTGCGACGAGCGCCATCAACGCGATCCTGCAGCTTGGTCAGGCCATCGCAGCGGATGCGGATCGGGAGGCGGCGGGGCTGGCGGCAAGGAGCACGACAAATCTGGCCGTCAGCGGCGGCATTCTCCTTGCGAGCGTCGCGCTCGCGCTGCTCAGCTTCTGGGTCGCATTCTCGCGGATCTTGCGTCCGCTGTCCGCGCTGACGAGGGCCATGGGCGAACTTGCCGGCGGCAATTTCTCCGTCGTCCTGCCCGGCCTCGGCCGTAAGGACGAGATCGGCGATATGGCGCAGGCGGTCGAGGTCTTCAAGGTCAAGGCCGAAGAGAAGGCACGCATGGAGGCCGAGGCCAAGATCGTGCAGGATCGGATTGCCGCCGAGCAGCGCAAGGCCGACATGCACCGGCTCGCCGGCGCATTCGAGACGGCCATCGGCGAGATCATCGACACGGTGTCCTCCGCATCGACCGAGCTCGAAGCCTCGGCCGGCACGCTGAACACGACCGCCGAGCGCGCCCAGCAATTGGCGGTCGTCGTGGCGGCGGCGTCGGATGAAGCGTCCTCCAACGTTCAATCGGTCGCGTCGGCGACCGAGCAGCTCTCGTCATCCGTCAACGAGATCAGCCGACGGGTACAGGATCAGGCCCGGATGGCCAACGAGGCGGTTGGCCAGGCCGGAAGAACCAACGACAGGATCGGCGAATTGTCGCGAGCGGCCTCCAGAATCGGCGACGTCATCGAGCTGATCGACCAGATCGCGGGACAGACCAATCTTCTGGCGCTCAACGCCACGATCGAGGCCGCGCGAGCGGGCGAGGCCGGCCGTGGCTTTGCGGTGGTCGCGTCCGAGGTGAAGGCACTGGCCGAACAAACCGCGAAAGCCACCGGAGAAATCTCCCAGCAGATCACCGGTATTCAGGCGGCCACCCAGGATTCCGTCGGTGCAATCCGTGACATCGGCGGCTCGATCGGGCGCCTGTCGGAGATCGCCTCGGCCATCGCCGCGGCCGTCGAAGAGCAGGGCGCAGCGACGCAGGAGATTGCACGCAACGTGCAGAAGGCGGCCCAGGGAACGCAGCAAGTATCGGCCAATGTCGGCAACGTCGAGCACGGCGCCACTGAGACCGGTTCGGCCTCGTCTCAGGTGCTGTCGGCGGCGCAGATGCTGTCGCGTGACTCCAATCGCCTCAAGCTCGAGGTCGGCAAGTTCCTGGATACGGTCCGCGCCGCCTGAGGCGTCCCTCGGCTACGCCACCCGCCACTCCGGCACCCCGTCGGCAGCCATCGCGATCTCGCCGAGCGAGCCCACCGGCGTGCGATCCATGTTGAGCAGATGGGACAGCGTCGCGCCGTCGCTCGCCGGAATCCGTGCCAGCGTGCGGCGGTCGTGCTCGGTGCGCAGCATCACGACGCCGTGCTCGACCTCGCCGCTACGGCCATAGAGCACGGTGAAACTCTCCACCCTGCCTTTGCCGCTGGCCTCGGTGACGAACTCCGGCACCGCGCGCTTGTTGCGATCGGCCTCGCCTTGCACGCTGGTCTCCTGCGCCAGCGCCGCGCCCGGCGGCGCCTTGGAGACCACCAGGGCGTGATGCTTGGTGACGAAGCCGCCCTGGCCATAGAGCAGGCCGAGCTTGGCGCCGTCGCGCATCCGCCGCACCATCGCGCAGGCCGCATGCGTCATGTAGGTGTTGAGTGGCGCGCCGAAGAAGGTGAGGCCGCCGGTCACGGTCGGCTGCACGTCGGCGGAAAGCCCGAGCGTCCGCCGCGCCATCTTGGGCACGCAGGGGAAGCAGCTGTAGAGCTCGATCGCGTCGAACTTTCGGCCGTCGCCGCCGGCGAGGTCCATCACCGCTTTCAGCACCGCGTTCTGCGGATGGCTTTCGTAGAACTGGTCGCGCAGCAGATAATCGCGCGGCTCTTCCGCCGAGGCGCCGCCGAGCGGATAGACCAGTCGGTCCTCCGCGATCCCGGCCGCGCGGGCCTTGGCAAGGCTGGTGAGCAGCAGCGCGCCGCCCATGTTGACGCTGGGATTGGCGACCATGAGCTTGCTGTAGGGCCACGCGATCAGGCGGTTGTCCGCGGTCGGCGTCGTGATCTCCTCGGGCGTGTAGCGCCGCTTCAGCCAGGCATTCGGATTCTGAGCGGCGGCTTCCGAATAACGCGACCACAGCGTGCCGGATTCCGCCATCGCCTCGCGCGGCGTCTGGCCCCAATGCGCGGAGGAGGCAGCCTCGTAGAACGGATAGACCGTGACCGGTCGGAACACGCCGAGCTTGACCGCCAACGGCTTCTGGAACGCCGCGCCGCGCTTGGGCTCCTCGACGTCATGGGCGAACGGCGTCCATGGCAGCTTGACGCCGGCGCGCTCCGCCTTGGTCGCGGTCGACTGCGCCTCGGCGCCGCAAACGGCGGCCACGGTGCACTCGCCGCGCGCAATCCGCTTGGCCGCTTCGTGGATGTAGCGGATCGGGCTCTCGCCGCCGACAGGACCGTAATAGCAATGCGCAGGCGTGACGCCGAGGCGCCGCGCCAACAGCTGCTCGGGATCGCGATAGCGCCAGCTCAGGAAGTTGACGACGTCGAGCGACTGCACCTCGCCGAGCAGCTTTGCACCGGCATCTGCCTCCGCGCGCCGCAGCGCCTGTTCGAGCAGATCGAGCGGTTCGAGGCCGTCGCTAATTTCCTTCGGGCGGTCGACGATCTCGCCGACGCCGACGATGACGGGGATGCGGTCTTCGGTATTCTTGTTCTTATCTGTCATACGTCAATTCACTATCAGTTGGTCGTCATTGCGAGCGCAGCGAAGCAATCCAGATATCTTTCCGCGGCGGCAGCCTGGATTGCTTCGCTGCGCTCGCAATGACGGAGTAGCCATCACTCCGCCACCAGCGCATTCATGTGCTCGACGGCTTCGGCGAACTCTTCCTTGAACTCCTGCACGACGGCGCCGGCGGACTTCACGCTGTCGATCAGGCCGACGCCCTGGCCGACGAAATAGCTGACGAGATCGCGCGCCTTGGCGTTGCCGCCTGCCGCCGCGCGGTCGATCGAGGTGAAAGCGTCGCGGCTGATGATGCTTTGCAGCGGCATCGGCAGTGCGCCCGGGCTGTCCGGGGCGCGGTCCCAGGCGTCGGTCCAGACCGAGCGGAGCTGCCGCGCCGGCTTGCCGGTGCGGCCCTTCGAGCGCACCGCGTCGCGCGAGGACGCGGCGATCATCTTCTCGCGAAAAATCTCGCTGGTCTCGGACTCGACCGTCGCCAGCCACACCGAACCGGTCCAGACGCCCGCCGCGCCCATCGCCATGCAGGCCGCCATCTGCCGGCCCGTCATGATGCCGCCGGCCGCCAGCACCGGCACATCGCGAATGGGCTTGATCGCCTTGATCACCTCCGGCACCAGCACCATGGTCGAGACCTCGCCGCAATGGCCGCCGGCCTCGGTGCCCTGCACCACGAGAATGTCGACGCCGGCCGCGACCTGGCGTAGCGCGTGCTCCTTGGCCCCCACCAGCGCTGCGACCGGCACGCCGTGCGCCTTGCCCATCTCGATCATCGCCTTGGGCGGCACGCCCAGCGCATTGGCGATCAGGCGGATCGGATGGTTGAAGGAGACCTCGAGCAGCTGCAGCGCGGTCTTTCCGTCGAACGGCTGCGGCTGATCGGCTGCGACCTCCGTGCTCGTCAGCTCGATATCGTATTTCTTCAGGAGATCGCGCGTGTAGTTGCGATGCTCCTGCGGCACGCGCGCCTCCAGGCTCTTCCAGGTGACATCCTTTTCGCCTGATGTCGAGATGTTCTCGGGGATCAGCACGTCGATGCCGTAGGGCTTGCCGTCGACGTGGTCGTCGATCCATTTCAGCTCGCGTTCGAGCGTATCGGGTGTGTGCACGGTGGCACCCAGCACGCCGAAGCCGCCGGCGCGACTGACCGCGGCGACGACATCGCGGCAATGGCTGAAGGCCAGCAGCGGGAACTCGATTCCCAGCATGTCGCAGATCGGCGATTTCATGGCTCTCTCCCGGCCCCCGGCGTTTTCGTTCTCTGCAAAGAAGCGCCAGCCGGTCGATGACATGCCGGATTCGACCATGCATCTTGTGTTCAGGCGTTGCGTTTTGCCCTCGGGCGCCACCGTCATTCCGGGGTTCGCGTTGCGAGAACCCGGACCCCATTTTTCAGAGCATTCCTGTTTCAGAGCATTCCTGGCGGAGCGATGGATTCCGGGTTCGCCCTGCGGACGCCCCGGAATGACCGGGAAGGGGCCTGCCATGACAAAACGTGACGTTGTCCGGCCCGGCAATGCGTTGCGATGCCCTTGCCATCGGCCATTCCCGGTCTAATTAATGCAGACGCATCTTTCCGCCGGAGCCCCGCATGACCGACGCCCCCGCCTACGTGCCGCCCAAAGTCTGGACCTGGAACAAGGAGAATGGCGGGCAATTCGCCAGCATCAACCGCCCCATTGCCGGTCCCACCCATGACAAGGAGCTGCCGGTCGGCAAGCATCCGCTTCAGCTTTATTCGCTGGCCACCCCGAACGGGGTGAAGGTCACGGTGATGCTGGAGGAGCTGTTGGCGCTCGGCCACAAGGGCGCCGAATACGACGCCTGGCTGATCAGGATCGGCAATGGCGACCAGTTCGGCAGCGGTTTTGTCGATATCAACCCGAACTCGAAAATCCCGGCGCTGATGGACCGCTCGGGTCCGGAGCCGATCCGGGTGTTCGAATCCGGCTCGATCCTGTTTTATCTCGCCGAGAAGTTCGGCGCCTTCCTGCCCAAGGACGTCAAGACCCGGACCGAGGCGATGTCCTGGCTGTTCTGGCAGATGGGCAGCGCGCCCTATCTCGGCGGCGGCTTCGGCCATTTCTACGCCTACGCGCCGACCAAGATCGAATACGCCATCGACCGTTTTGCGATGGAGACCAAGCGCCAGCTCGACGTGCTCGATAGGCGCCTTGCCGACAACGAGTACCTCGCGGGCAAGGAGTACACGATCGCCGACATGGCGGTGTGGCCCTGGTACGGTGCGCTCGCCAAGGGGCTGGTCTATGGCGCCGGCGAATTCCTGTCGGTGCAGGACTACAAGAACGTCCAGCGCTGGACCGATGAGATCGCCAAGCGTCCGGCCGTGAAGCGCGGTCGCATGGTCAACCGCGTCTCGGGCGACCCCGCCAGCCAGCTCCACGAGCGGCATGATGCAAGCGATTTCGAGACCAAGACCCAGGACAAGGTCGCACCGGCGACGTGAGGTACGTAGGGCGGATGAGCCGAAGGCGTAATCCGCCACTCTCGTCCAGTAGGCGTTCGGCGGATTACGCTTCGCTAATCCGCCCTACGATCAATCCGGCAGCATCTCGCCGGAGCCGCCAAGATCGGCCGGCAGATCGACATATTTCGGCAGGCCATCCCGGATCGACACCATCTTGCTCGCGTAGTTCGCATGCAGGGTCGGCTGGTGCCGGTATCCTTTCAGCAGATTGGCGTAGACGTCGATCAGCCGCATCCGCGGATGCTCGGTCATGACGTGGCCGCCGCAGCGCTTGCAGAATTTTCGGTAGGAATGCTCGGTCTTGTTGAACGTCCCGAGCTCGGCCTCGCCCTTGGTGATGCGCACGCTGCCGGACTTCCACAGGCTGAACGCATTGATCGGCGCCGCTGACCAGGCCTGGCAGTCGGCGCAATGGCAATAGCCCGCAAACATCGGCTTGCCTGTTACCTCGACCTCGACCGCTCCGCAGAAGCAACCGGCGCGATAGCGCGTCTCGGGCTCGGCCTGCGCATCTCCGCCATCCGCCAGGAGGTCGTTATAGCCGGGGTCCTTGCGCATGAAATTGCGGATGAAATCGCACTCGACCGAGAGCTTGCGCCCCTGCGACCGCACCGCGTCCAGCGTGGCGCGGCCGAGCTTCGAGCCAATGCCGCGGCCGCCGAGCTCCGGCGGCACCTCGGTGTGCACCAGCGTGATCGCGCCGTCGCTCTTGCGGTAGGTGACGAAGGCGATCGCCCCGTCGACGTCGAGCTCGAACCGCTCGCGTTCCTCGTTATCGCGAAAGGATTCCGGCATCATGTTGCTCCCGGGTTCGACGACTTGGTTTTTGCGCCTTCCGCGGCCGGAAACACCACGCGGTCGTCGGTGCGGCAGTAGCGGTCGGCGAACATGCGGCCGATCGGATGATAGCGGTCCATGTGCACCCGCATCGCCTCGTCGTCCCACAGCTCGTCGCGGATGTGGAAGTGGAGGCCTTCGCCCATGATCAGTTTGCGATCGTCGTTGACGTCGATCAGCTTCCAGAGCTTGCACTCCATCGCCCAGGGCGTGTCGGCGAGCCGCGGCACGGCGATCTCAGTCGAGGGCGCGAGCTTGAGGCCGAGATAGTCGGGCTCGCCGATATCAGGGGGAAAGTCGCCGCTGCTCTCGTGCATCGCCCGCGCCAGCGGTTCATCGGCGAGGTTGACCACGAATTCGCCGGTGCGCTGGATGTTGAGGAAGGTGTCCTTGTCCTCTCCGTTCGGCTTGCGGTTGGCCGCGAACATGCAGAGCGGCGGATCTTCGCAGAAGGCGTTGAAGAAGCTGAATGGGGCCGCGTTGACGATTCCGGTCGGTCCGATCGTCGTCACCCAGGCGATCGGCCGCGGCAGGACGAAGGAGGTCAGCACCTTGTAGCGCTCGCGGGGCGTCAGCTCGCTTGCGGCGTAGTCCATCGGCGGCTCCGAGGGAGGGGAGAGCTTCGTAGGGTGGGCAAAGCGAAGCGTGCCCACCATCTCTTGCGTTGGCCGTGATGGTGGGCACGGCGCGCGAAGAGCGCGCCTTTGCCCACCCTACGGCATCTCGTTGATCACGCCATGCTCAGTTCGTGGCGTCCCACCACCATCCAATGCACCTCGTCCGGGCCGTCGGCAAAGCGCAAATGGCGCACGTCCTGATACATCTCGGCGAGCGGGGTCCAGTGCGAGATGCCGGTGGCGCCGTGCATCTGGATCGCCTGGTCGATGATCCTGCAGGCGCGCTCCGGCACCATGGCCTTGACCATGGAGACCCAGACGCGGGCCTCCTTGTTGCCGAGCACGTCCATGGCCTTGGCGGCCTTCAGCACCATCAGCCGCATCGCCTCGATCTCGCAGCGCGCCTGGGCGATGATCTGCATGTTGCCGCCGAGATGGGCGATCTTCTTGCCGAAAGCTTCGCGGGTGAGGCCCCGCTGCACCATCAGATCGAGCGCCTTCTCGGCCTTGCCGATGGTGCGCATGCAGTGATGGATACGCCCCGGTCCGAGGCGGAGCTGTGAGATCTCGAAACCGCGGCCCTCGCCGAGCAGCATGTTCTCCTTCGGCACCCGCACGTTGTTGAAGCGCATGTGCATGTGGCCGCGCGGGGCGTGGTCCTGGCCGAACACGTACATCGGGCCGAGCACCTCGACGCCGGGCGTGTCGCGCGGCACCAGAATCTGCGACTGCTGCTTGCTCGGCGCTGCATCCGGGTTGGTCTTCACCATGACGATCAGGATCTTGCAGCGGGGATCGCCGACACCCGAGATGTAGTACTTCTCGCCGTTGATGACCCATTCGTCGCCGACCAGCTTCGCAGTCGTCGAGATGTTCTTGGCGTCGGAGGAGGCGACGTTCGGCTCGGTCATGACATAGGCCGAGCGGATCTCGCCATTGAGCAGCGGCTTCAGCCACTTCTCCTTCTGCTCCTTGGTGCCGACGCGCTCCAGCACCTCCATGTTGCCGGTGTCGGGCGCCGAGCAGTTCATGGTCTCGGACGCCAGCGGGCTCTTGCCGAGCTCGGCCGCGATATAGGCGTAGTCGAGATTCTTCAGGCCCTGGCCGGTCTCGTCATCGGGCAGGAAGAAGTTCCAGAGGCCTTCCTGCTTGGCCTTGTTCTTGGCTTTCTCCAGCACTTCGAGCTGCTTCGGCGTGAAGCTCCAGCGATCTTCCTTGCCTTCGCCGGCCTTGGCGAACTCGATCGACATCGGCTCGACGGTGTCGCGGATGAATTTCTTGACATGATCGTAGAGCGGCCGGACCTGCTCCGACATCCTGAGGTCGTTGAGCTCGTCGCCGGGATTGAGGGTGTAGTTGGTGGTGCGGGGAATGTAGGTGTGTTTTGTCATTGTTCCTCCCGGGGACGCTGAGATCGTTCTGGCGGCAGGATAGTGCCAGCGCGGTCAAAGTGCGAGCGCGCATTTCTTTCGCGCCGAGCCCTGCCACGCGATGGAATATCGCGAGGGCGTTTGAAATCTTGTTTGAATGGGGGAGGCGGCGCCACGCTCTCGGTGTCGTCCCGGACAAGCGCGCCCTAAGCGCGCGCAGGTCCGGGACCCATAATCACAGGGAGTGGTTTGGCGAAGACTCGTAGTTGTCAGCTCGCGCCATAACCGCTCCCCGTGGTTATGGGGCCGACGACACCGGATGTGTCGTTGCCAGATCAGCTCGGCATCCGATGCATCGCGCAGATCTTGTTGCCGTCGAGATCGCGCAAGTACGCGAGATAGAGCTTGCCGCCGGGGCCCTGGCGCACGCCGGGCGGATCCTCGATCGAGGTCCCGCCGGCTGCGACGCCCGCCGCGTGCCATTTGTCGACCTGCTCCGGCGAATTGCAGGCGAAGCCGATGGTGCCGCCGTTCGCGCAGGTTGCCGGCTCGCCGTTGATCGGCTTCGACACCGAGAACACGCCGGTCTTGGTGATGTAGAAGATGCGGTGGCCGTCGACCCTGGCCGGCCGGACCTCGAGCGTGCTCAGCAGATTGTCGTAGAACGTCTTGGCCTTGTCGAGATCGTTGGTGCCGATCATGATGTGCGAGAACATTTGCCCATTCCCTTCTGCGCTGACAAAACGAATTGCCGTAGGGTGGGCAAAGCGCAGCGTGCCCACAACGACATTCGAAAAATGCTCATGGTGGGCACGGCGCAAGAGCGCCTTTGCCCACCCTACGAAATCTCAAAACGCCGTATAGCCGCCGTCGATCACGAACGTATCCGCCGTGTGATACGACGACGCCTTGCTCATCAGATAGACGGCGATGCCACCGAAATCGGATGCTTCGCCGAAGCGCCGCATCGGTATGCGCGGCATCACGTTGGCGACGAATTTCTCATTGGCCATGAGACCTGATGTCATGTCGCTCCTGATCCAGCCGGGCAGGATCGCGTTGGCGGTGACGCCGTGGCGGGCGAGTTCGACGCCGAGGGCGCGCACCAGCGCGTTGATCGCGGCCTTGGTCGCGGCGTAATGCTCGTTGCGCGCGGTGCCGAAGATCGAGGCGAGGCTCGAAGTCGCAACCAGCCGGCCGAAGGCGTCGCCGGCGTTGGCGCGCTCGGTCATGTGCTTTGCGGCGGCCTGAAACGCGTGGAACACGCCGTCCAGATTGGTCGCGAACATCGTGCGCCATTCCTCCTCGGTGCGCTCGATGAAGGAGCGTCGGCCGCCGCCGCCGATGCCGGCATTGGCGAAGCAGCCGTCGACCCGGCCGAACGTGTCGAGCGTCGCCTTCATCGCCGCATTGACCGAGGCCGGGTCGCTGACGTCGCAGACGCGGGTGTCGACCTTGCCTGAGAGCCCGGCCATGCTGGCGGCAGCGGCCTTGTTCTTGTCGGGGTTGCGGCCCCAGATCGAGACGTTGCAGCCCTGGCTGGCGAGCGCCTGCGCGATGCCGAGGCCGATCCCGCCATTGCCGCCGGTGATCACGGCGACGCGGCCGGTGAGGTCGAAAATGTTCATGGCGCGTTTCCTTTTTTTGACAAGGCTTCTCAACATGCGGACGATCAGCCGCTGCGCGCAAGATTGCTTGCCATGCTCTGATCACCATGGACAAGACCGCGCCAAAAATCAAATATGCGCCCCGGCAAAACAAATTCCGGTCTGCGAAACTGGCGCAGGCCGCAACTGGCGAGGACACCATGCAGTTCAAACACGTCACGCTCGATTTCGATGGCTCGGTCGCGGTCCTCAAGCTCGACCATCAGGAGGTGATGAACGCGGTCTCCGTGGACATGCTGGGCGGCCTTTCCGAAGCGCTCGATACGATCGAGGAGAAGAAGGACGAGGTGCGCTGCGTCGTCCTGACCGGCGCGGGCCGCGCCTTCTGCACCGGCGCCAATCTGCAAGGGCGCAACAACCAGTCGAAGAAGACCAAGGCCGGCCTGACGCTGGAGACCGGCTTTCACCCCTTCTTGCGGCGCATCCGCAATCTGCACTGCCCGATCGTCACCGCGGTCAACGGCCCGGCGGCCGGTGCCGGCATGAGCTTTGCGCTACTCGGCGACATGATTCTGTGCGCGCGATCCTCCTACTTCCTCCAGGCGTTCCGGCGCATCGGCCTTGTGCCGGATTGCGGCTCGACCTGGCTGCTGCCGCGCCTGGTCGGCCGGGCGCGTTCGATCGAATTGTCGCTGATGGGTGAGCGGCTGCCGGCCGAGAAGGCGCTGGAATGGGGCCTCGTCAACCGCGTCTATGACGACGGCGTGCTGATGGACGAGGCGATGAAGCTCGCGCGCGAGCTTGCCAGCGGGCCGACCGTGGCGCTCTCGCTGATCCGCAAGCTCTATTGGGACAGCCCGGAAAATTCCTTCGAGGATCAGCTCAATCTCGAGTTCCAGTGCCAGCTGCGCGCCGGCGACACCCAGGATTTCCGCGAGGGCGTCGGCGCGTTCCTGGAGAAGCGGCCCGCGCAGTTCAAAGGCAAATGATCGAAGCGGAGCTTTCGCGCAGCGTCCAGCGCTGGTGCCCGGGCGCGACCGGCGTCACGGGCGCGGCAAAGCTGTCCGGCGGCGCCAGCCAGGAAACCTGGCGCTTCGACATCACGCATCCGGATGGCGTGATCGGCGCGATCCTGCGCCGTTCGCCGAAGGGCTATGGCGCGGCGCCGACCCGCGCGGCGGGCCTTGCCGCCGAGGCGCAGCTGATGCAGCTCGCTTTCGAGGCCGGCGTGCCGTCGCCGCGCGTGATGCACGTGCTCACACCAGAGGACGACCTCGGCACCGGCTTCATCATGCAAAGGATCGAGGGCGAGACCATCGCACGCAAGATCCTGCGCGATGCCGAGTTCGCCGCGGCACGGCCGCTGCTGGCGCGGCAGATCGGCGGCATCCTTGCGGGCCTCCACAGGCTGCCGAAGGACAAGTTGCCGGAGTTGCGCAGCCGCGGCGCGACGCAGGAGATTGCCGAGTTCGAGCGCGACTATCACAGCCTGAACTGGCCCAAGCCCGTGTTCGAGCTGGCGCTGCGCTGGCTGCGCGACCACGATCCCGGCCCGTCGGCCGAGACCACGCTGGTGCACGGCGATTTCCGCAACGGCAATCTCATCATCGGCGCCGACGGCGTGCGTGCCGTGCTGGACTGGGAGCTCGCCCATCTCGGCGATCCCATGGAGGATCTCGGCTGGGTCTGTGTGAACTCCTGGCGTTTCGGCGAGATCGACAAGCCCGTCGGCGGTTTTGGCACACGCGAAGAGCTGTTCGCCGGCTACGAGGCCGCGGGTCGCAAGGTCGATCCGGCGCGTGTGAAGTTCTGGGAGGTGATGGGCACGCTGCGCTGGGGCATCATGTGCGGCGGCATGATGCAGCGGTTCCGCGAAGGCCCCGATCATTCCATGGAACGCGCCATGATCGGCCGCCGCGCCAGCGAGACTGAGATCGATCTGTTGCGGCTCTTGGCGCCGCGCGGGAGCTGACACATGCAGGACGAGCCGACCCCGATCGAGCTGACCAAATCGGTCGCCGATTTCCTTCGCAGCGACATCACGCCGCTGATCTCCGGCCATCAGGCCTTCAAGCTGCGCGTCGCCATCAACATCCTCGATCTCGTGACGCGGCAGCTGACGCGGGAAGAGGGGAGCGATGCTGCCGAAGTGGAACGCCTGCGCGCGCTGCTCGGCATGGGCGGTTCGGTCATGGAGCTGAACCGCGCACTGGCCGAGCGAATTGCGAAAGGCGAGATCGATCTGGCAACCCCCGGCCTCGCTGAGCATCTGTGGGCGACCACGATGGACAAGCTCGCCGTCGACCAGCCGAACTATGCATCGTACAAGCGGGAGCTGGGGCGCAATTCGTAGGATGGGTAGAGCGTAGCGAAACCCATCATCTCACATCTCGCTTCACCATTGATGGTTTCGCTGCGCTCTACCCATCCTACGCGCTCCCTCCGCCGTCATTCCGGGGCGTCGCGAAGCGGCGAGCCCGGAATCCATCTATCCATTGTCTCTGACGCTTAATGGATTCCGGGCTCGCGCCCCAAGCGGGGCGCGCCCGGAATGACCGCGCAGAGCGCGGTCACTTCCCCAGCCATTTCGGCGGTCGCTTCTCGGAAAACGCCTTCGGGCCTTCGATGTAGTCCTGCGAGGCCACCATCGCCTGTACCGCCGGGTAGTCCCGCTGCTCCGCGATCGCCTGCTCCAGCGAGACGCCGAGGCCTTTCTGAATCGCCTGCTTCGACGCCCGGATCGACATCGGCGAGTTCTTGCCGATCATCTCGGCCCAGCGCAGCGCGGCGGAAAGCGCCTCGCCCTGCGGCACCACCTCGTTGACGAAGCCGAGCTCGAAACCTTCCCTGGCGCTGACATGGCGCGCCGTGAGGATCATGCCCATGGCGCGCTTGAGGCCGATCTGTCGCGGCAGCCGGTGCAGGCCGCCGGCGAGCGCGGCAAGGCCGACGCGCGGCTCGGGCAGGGCGAAGGTGGCGTTCTCCGAGGCGATGATGAGGTCGCAGGCGAGCGCGATCTCGAAGCCGCCGCCCATGGCAACGCCGTTCACCGCCGCGATGATCGGCTTGTCGCAGTCGAAGCGCGAGGTGAGGCCGGCAAAGCCGCCCTTGTCCCAGCCCCGCTTGCCGCCGGCCGCCTGCCATTTCAGGTCGTTGCCGGCGCAGAACGCCTTGTCGCCGCTGCCGGTGACGATCGCGATCCACTGCTCGGGATCCGCGGAGAAATCGTCGAACACCCTTTGCAGCTCGAAATGCGCATCGGTGTGCAGCGCGTTGTAGACTTCGGGGCGCGACAACGTCACGATCGTGATCGGTCCCTTGCGTTCCACCTTGGAAAATTTCAGCTCCATCCCGTGCTCCCTGCATTCTCTCGTGAAGGAAAATTGGCGTCATACTACCGCGCCTTAGTGCCCCGGCACCATCGAATTGCGCTGGCGCGCCTTGCGTAGCCGTCACGTCTCGCCTTGCTTGACTTGCACGCGGTCTTCTCCGCTTAATCGCGCGAAGCAAGAATGCGCCCAGCGCCTTAACGCAAAACGATAAAATCAATCCGGGAGAGAACCTGTGGATTTCTCATTGCCTGCCGATCTCGTCGCCTATCTCGCGGAGCTCGACCGTTTCATCGCGCGCGAGATCAAGCCGCTGGAGCAAGCCGACGACAACATCCGCTTCTTCGACCATCGCCGCGAATGGGCACGTACCGACTTCGAGAACGGCGGGCTGCCGCGGCATGAATGGGAAACGCTGCTGCGCAAGGCCAAGGACCTCGCCGACGCCGCCGGCCATCTGCGCTTTCCGGTGCCGAGGCAATACGGCGGCAAGGACGGCTCCAACCTCTGGATGGCCGTGATCCGCGAGCACTTCGCCGCGCAAGGCCTCGGCCTGCACAACGACCTCCAGAACGAGCACTCCATCGTCGGCAACTTCCCCGTCGTCACCATGCTCGACCGTTACGGCCGCGACGACCAGAAGGCGATGATCGACGGCTCGATCAAGGGCAAGTACCGCATCACCTTTGGTTTGACCGAGCCGCATCACGGCTCGGATGCGACGCACATGGAGACGCGCGCGGTGCCTGCCACGCGCGACAACGTCAAGGGCTGGATCATCAACGGCGAGAAGATGTGGACCACCGGGATGCATGTCGCGACGCATTGCGCGCTGTTCGCGCGCACGTCCGGCAATGACGGCGATGCGCGCGGCATCACCTGCTTCCTGGTGCCGGCCAAGAGCCCGGGCGTCAGGATCGAGGAATACATGTGGACCTTCAACATGCCGACCGATCATCCCCGCGTCAGCTTCACCGACGTGTTCGTTCCGGAGGATGCGCTGTTCGGCGAGGTCGGTCGCGGCCTCTCGCTGGCGCAATGCTTCGTGCACCAGAACCGCATCCGGCAGGCGGCGAGCTCGCTCGGCGCCGCCGTCTACTGCATCAACGAGAGCGTGAAATATGCGCGCGAGCGCAAGCCGTTCGGTCGAGCGCTGGCCGAAAACCAGGCGATCCAGTTCCCGCTGGTCGAGCTCGCCACCCAAGCCGAGATGCTGCGGCTTCTGATCCGCAAGACCGCCTGGGAGATGGACCAGCTCACCGAGGAGCAGATCGAGCGTACGCTCTCCGACCGCGTCTCGATGTGCAACTACTGGGCAAACCGCCTCTGCTGCGAATCCGCCGATCGTGCCATGCAGGTCCACGGCGGCATGGGCTATTCACGCCACAAGCCATTCGAGCACATCTACCGCCACCACCGCCGTTACCGCATCACCGAAGGCAGCGAGGAGATCCAGATGCGCAAGGTGGCAGGGTTCCTGTTCGGCTATATGGGGCCGGGGAAGCATTGAGGCTTGCACGACTGTCGTAGGGTGGGATAGCCGTAGGCGTAACCCGCCTCTTTCGCTTCCACGTGGAGGGAGGTTGGAGGGTTACGCGCCACGATCGCGCTTCGCGCAATCGCAGCGCTAACTCACCCTACGGCATTGCCCGTTCAATTCACCCGCCGATCCTTCCCCGCCCAATAGGGCTCGCGCAATTGCCGCCGCAAAATCTTGCCTGAGGGGTTCCTCGGCAGCGCCGGCAGGAACTCGACGCTCTTGGGCGTCTTGTAGCCGGCGATGCGGGTCCGGGTGAAGTTGATGATATCGGTGGCGGTCGCTTCCTTGCCCGGCTTCATCACCACCACGGCCTTCACCGCCTCGCCCCATTTGTCGTCGGGCACGCCGATCACCGCGGCCTCGGCGACATCAGGGTGATCGCACAGTGCGCTCTCGACCTCGGCGGGGTAGATGTTCTCGCCGCCGGAGATGATCATATCCTTGATGCGATCATGGATGTAGAGATAGCCGTCCTCGTCCATGTAGCCGGCATCGCCGGTGCGCAGCCAGCCGTCACTGCGCAGCGTCGCGGCGGTGGCCTCCGGCAGGTTCCAGTAACCGGCCATGTTGGAGCCTGAGCGCGTCGCGATCTCGCCGACCTGGCGCGGCGGCAACGGCTTGCCGTCCACGTCCAGGATCGCGATCTCGACGCCCGGCAGCGCCTTGCCGGCCGAGCGCATCCGCTCCAGTCCCTCGACGTGGTCCTCCGGCGGCAGCGCGACGATGGTGCCCGTCGTCTCCGTCATGCCGTAGAGCTGCACGAAGCCGCACTTGAACACCTCGATGCATTCCTTCAGCAGCGCAGCGGGAATCGGCGAAGCTCCATACAGCATGTATTTCAGCCTGGAGAAATCCACCGTCCTGGCGCGCGGCTGCCGCACCACGAACTGCATCGCCGCCGGCACCATGAACAGTTTGGTGATGCCCGATTGCTCAAAGAAGTCCAGCACCTTGGTCGGATCGAACTCGCGTGCGATCACGCCGCGGGCGCCGTGATACAGACCCATCACGCCCCAGCCCGAGCCGCCGATGTGGAACACCGGCATCGCCACCAGCGAGACGTCATCGTGCGACCACCGGTTCCACTCCGGCTTGTCCTCGGCATTGCCGGATTGCACCAAATTGAGGAAGTTGGCGTGGCTCAGCATCGCGCCCTTGGGCTTGCCTGTCGTGCCCGACGTGTAGAGCTGGATCGCGATATCCCTGGCATCGATCGGCAGCTTCGGATCGTCGCCGCTCTGCGCATCGCGCCAAGTCGTAAAATCCTGCCACTCCGGCGCGCCGCCCTCGGTGGTGATGATGGTGCGCACGCCGGGAATCTGGTCCCTGATCTGGCGGACCTGCGTGAGGAACTCCGGTCCGACGAACAGCACCGGCGCCTTGCAATCCGAAACGATGAAGGCGACCTCGGGTCCCGCCAGCCGCCAGTTCACCGGCGCCATCACGACGCCGGCCTTCATGGCGCCCATCAGCAGCTCGAAATAGAGGTCGCTGTTCTTGTCGAGATAGGCGATGCGGTCGCCCTTCTTCACGCCCATCGCGATCAGGGCGTTGGCGACCTTGTTGGTCTTGATGTCGAACTCGGCAAAGCTGGTGGTGCGGCCCTCGAACTCGTAGGCGACGGCATCGCCGCGGCTCTTGGCGCGTTCGCGCACCATGTCGGCGAGATTCGCCAGTTTCTCTGTGGACATGTTTCTCCCGTGGCGCTTTGTCTTTATACGGGGAGTGTGGAGTCAATCGCGGGTGATGACAAGATGGGAGCCCCGGACAAGCGCGCCCTAAGCACGCGCAGATCCGGGACCCATACGCCGCAGCAGGGATTTGGCGACGACTCGAAGCGACCTGTCTCGCTCCACGACTCCTCCCTGTGGTTGTGGGTCCCCGCCTTCGCGGGGACGACAACTGGGGGCGTGGTGAAAAACGTCAGCCCCTTACACGTCCGCCCCTTTTCAAAGCGCCTTCAGCCCCGCTTCGCCCGATCCTTCTCGTTCTGCGCCATGATGCTCTCGCGCGCGGTCTTCCAGTCCTCGTCGCTCCAGTCGCGGAGCTGATAGAAATTGCCGCCCATCGCCAGCGCCTGGGCGCCGTCCATCGCGATGGTCTCGCCGTTGATCCAGTCGCAACCGCCGGAGATCAGGAACACGGCGACGTTCTGCAGTTCCTCCATGGTGCCGACGCGGCCCATCGGGTTCATCGCCTTGGTGCGCGCGCCGGCTTCATCGCCCGGCTTGATGCGCTTGCTCATGCCTTCGGTCGGGATCTCGCCCGGCGCAATGGTGTTGAGGCGGATGCCGTAGCGGCCCCATTCGGTCGCCAGCGACATCGTCATGGTATGGATCGCCGATTTGCTCATCGCCGACGGCACGACGTAAGGAGAGCCGTTGCGCACCCAGGTCGTGGTGATCGAGACGACGTTGCCGGGCTGCTTCAAGGCGATCCAGCGCTTGCCGACTGCATGGGTCACGTAGAACGTGCCGTGCATGACGATGTTGGCGACCGCATCGAAGCCGCGCGGCGACAGCTCCTCGGTACGCGAGATGAAATTACCGGCGGCGTTGTTGATGAGGTCGGTCAGCGGAGCCTCGCGGAAGATGTTCTCCACCATCTCCTCGACCGCGAGCGCGTTGCGGATGTCGACGCCGTGGCTGGTGACGCGGCCGCCATAGAGATCCATCAGCTCGGTCGCGGTCTCGTCGCACACGATCTTGCGCCGGCCGCAGATGTGCACTTCGGCGCCGAGCTGCAGGAAGCGCGCCGCCATCGACTTGCCGAGACCGGTGCCGCCGCCGGTCACGAGAATGCGCCGGCCGGCCAGAAGATTTTCCTTGAACATGGCTGTTTCCCCCGTAGGGATTGTCAGTTAATTGGTCGATTGACTAAATCCGGCTGCCAGCGTCCTGTAAAGCGGCAACCGGTCAAGAACAGGGGAGAATTCGTCCATGGAAGAGCGCGTCTCGATCTCGATCTCGGAAGGCGTCGCCGACGTGCGCCTGGTGCGCGGCGACAAGATGAACGCGCTGGATCAGGCCATGTTCGAGGCGCTTGTCGCCGCAACCGAGCGGCTTTCGAAGGAGAAAGGCCTGCGCGCCGTCGTGCTCTCCGGCGAGGGCCGCGCCTTCTGCGCCGGGCTCGACATGGGACGTTTTGCCGCCATGAAGGAGAAGGGCGGCAACGGAATTCCGGGTGGCGAAAATCGCGATCTCACCAAGCGCACGCACGGCCAGGCGAACTTTGCGCAACAGGCGGTGTGGGGCTGGCGCCAGCTTCCCGTGCCTGTCATCGCGGCCGTGCACGGCGTTGCGTTCGGTGGCGGCTTCCAGCTCTCGCTCGGCGCCGACATGCGCTTTCTGTCGGCGGATGCGCGGATGTCGATCATGGAGATCAAATGGGGCCTCGTGCCTGACATGGCGGGCACGCCGATCCTGGCGAGCCTCGTGCGTGACGACATCCTGCGCGATCTCACCTATACCGGCCGCATCTTCTCCGCCCAGGAGGCGATGACATACGGCCTCGCCACGCGCATCTGCGACGATCCGCGTGCGGCGGCGCTCGAGGCCGCGCGCGAGATCGCGGGCAAGAGCCCCGACGCGATCCGCGCCGCGAAGCGGATGCTGAACAATCTATCGGTCGATCCGGGCCCGGCGCTGCTCGCCGAGTCCGTCGAGCAGCAGAAGCTGATCGGCAGCCCGAACCAGACCGAGGCGGTGCGGTCCAATCTGGAGAAGCGCGCGGCGAAGTATGCGGATTGATCACAGTCGTTCCGGGATGGCCCGAAGGACCAGACCCGGAACCTCGAGATTCTCAGGCGCGCAATTGCGCGCCTGAGTTCGCTCTCCGAGCCGCCCCGGAATGACGGCAGTTAACAACAAAGAAAAACAACAATGAGCGAAACGTCTGACTTCCTCGGCATCGTCTCCGGCGACCGCCGCCGCAGCCACGCTGAAATCGCCGCTCGCGCCGATCGGATCGCCTCCGGGCTCGCCAAGATCGGCGTCCGCCCAGGCGATTGCGTCTGCATGCTGATGCGCAACGACATCGCCTTCCTCGAGGCCGCCTATGCCACGATGCGGCTGGGTGCCTATGGCGTGCCGATCAACTGGCACTTCAAGCCGGAGGAGATCACCTACATCCTGAACGACACCGGCACCTCCGTCCTGATCGGACATGCCGACATGCTGCACACCCTGCGCGACGCGATTCCTGCGGGCGTCACCGTGCTCAGCGTGCCGACCCCGCCGGAGATCCTGTCCAGCTACAAGATCGATCCCGATCATCTGAAGACTCCTAGCTTCGCGACCGACTTCGAATCCTGGCTCGCGCAGCACCCGCCCTATGACGGCCCAATCGTGCCGCAGCCGATGAACATGATCTATACGTCAGGCACCACCGGTCATCCCAAGGGCGTCCGGCGCAACGCGCCGACACCGGAGCAGCAGGCCGCCGGCGAGCGCATGCGCGCGATGATCTACGGGCTCAAGCCCGGCGCCCGCGCGCTGCTGCCGGGGCCGCTCTATCATTCCGCGCCGAATTCCTTCGGCATCCGCGCCGGCAAGCTCGGCGGCGCCTTGGTGCTGATGCCGCGCTTCGAGGCTGAAGAATTCCTGGAGCTCATCGAACGTTACAAGATCGACACCATCTTCATGGTGCCGACCATGTTCATCCGCCTGATGAAGCTGTCCGAGGCGGTGCGCAGGAAATACGACGTCTCCTCGCTGCGCCACGTCATCCATGCCGCCGCGCCATGTCCGGCCGACGTTAAGCGCGCCATGATCGAATGGTGGGGCCCCGTGATCTACGAATTCTACGGCTCGACCGAATCCAGCGCCGTCACCTTCGCGACCTCGGAGGATGCGCTCAAGAAGCCCGGCACCGTCGGCAGGATCTCGCCCGGAGCCGAGCTGCGCTTCATCGGCGAGGACGGACGCGTGCTTGGCGTGGGCGAGATTGGCGAGATCTATTCCCGCATGGCCGAGATGGCCGATTTCACCTATCACAACAAGCCGGAGAAGCGCGCCGAGATCGACCGCGACGGCTTCATCACGTCCGGCGACGTCGGCTATATCGACGAGGACGGCTACGTCTTCATCTGCGACCGCAAGCGCGACATGGTGATCTCGGGTGGCGTCAACATCTATCCCGCTGAGATCGAATCCGTGCTGCATGCCGTCCCCGGCGTGCACGATTGCGCCGTGTTCGGCATCCCCGATCCCGAGTTCGGCGAGGCGTTGATGGCCGTGGTCGAGCCGCAAGCCGGCGTCACGCTCGAGGCCGCCGATGTCCGCGCCGCGCTGAAGGCGCATCTGGCCGACTACAAGGTGCCCAAGCACATCGAGATCCGAACCGGCCTGCCGCGCGAAGATTCCGGCAAGATCTTCAAGCGCCGCCTGCGCGATCCCTATTGGGAGCAGGCGGGGCGGAAGATTTGAGCGCCTTGTAGCCCGGATGGAGCGAAGCGAAATCCGGGGCGGTGCTTTGCGGTGGAAACCCCGGATTGCGCTTCGCTCCATCCGGGCTACGAACACAGGGATGGAATGATCATGATCGACGCCGCCAACGAAGTCCTCTACACAATCGCCGACCACATCGCGACCATCACGCTCAATGCGCCGGAGCGCATGAATACCATCTCCGGCCGGATGCTGAACGATTTGGCCCGACTGCTGACCGAAGCCAACGAGGACAAGAACGTCCGCGTCGTGATCCTCACCGGCAAGGGCAGGGCGTTCTGCGCCGGGCTCGATCTGCGCAAAGAGCGCGACGGCAACGGCCTGAGCGCCGCGTCGTCGCCAACCACGATCAACCTCCGCAACACGCCGCCGACAGTCCTGCAGGCGATGGACAAGCCGACCATCTGCGCCGTCAACGGCGGCGCCGCCGGCTACGGCATGGACACCGCGCTCGGCTGCGACATCCGCATCATGGCGGAGTCAGCCAAGCTCGCCGCCGCCTTCGTCAAGCGCGGCGTGGTGCCGGAATCCGGCGGCACCTGGCTGCTGCCGCGCATGCTCGGCTGGGCCAAGGCCTCCGAGCTGATCTTCACTGGCCGCACGTTAAGCGCGCGGGAATGCCTGGACTGGGGCCTTGCCAACGAGGTCGTGCCGGATGCCGAGCTGATGAATCGCGCCATGGCCGTCGCGCGCGAGATCGCCGCCAACGCGCCGCTCGCGGTGCAAGCCTCGAAGCGCATGATGCGGATGGGCCTGAACGAGAATTTCCATGACCATGTCCACCACGTCTATCTTCAGCTCCTGCCGCTGTTCAGAACCGCGGACATGGCCGAGGGCATGAAGGCGTTCATGGAGAAGCGCGAGCCGAAGTTCGAGGGGCGATAATGCCCTAGGCCGCCAGTCCATCCGGGATACCTGGCCGTCTTAGCAGAGACAGATTTCGATCCTATATAGGCGGGATCATCCACCTGCGGATCATCCCATGTCTCCTGTTTCCATGCTCCTCAACATCCTCTGGATCCTCTTCGGCGGCGCCTGGATGGCGTTCGGCTGGGTGATCGCCGCGGTCATCATGGCCATCACCATCGTCGGCCTGCCCTGGGCGCGGGCGGCATTTAACATCGCGGTCTACACGCTGCTGCCGTTCGGCTCGCGCGCAGTCAACCGCTACGACGTCACCGGCGTCGAGGATATCGGCACCGGCCCGCTCGGGGTGATCGGCAACATCATCTGGTTCGTGCTCGCCGGCTGGTGGCTGGCGCTCGGCCACCTCCTGACCGCGCTGGCGCTCGCGATCACCATCATTGGCATCCCCTTCGCCTGGGCCCATCTCAAGCTCGCCGGCATCGCGCTGTGGCCGATCGGCAAGGTGATTGTGCCGGCTTGAGGCACGCGCGAGCGGCGTAGCTCCCTTCGCCGCCGAGACCAATCCTCGTGCCCCGGACGCAGCGCAGCGCTCTCCCGGCGATGCGCAGCATCGTCCGGTCAGCGATACGCTGCAGAGCCGGGGCCCATATTGCAGCAATGCGCTTGTGGCTCCGGGGTCCCGGCTCTGCGCAGCAGCGTTGCACGCTGCAGCGCGTCCGAGACGCACGCGGCAACCGTGTGCACCGCCCCAACTTCATCTTGCACTGCGGCAGAAAAATATCGCACACTCGGCTGTGCCGGGCATCCAAGCGAGCTCGAACCAAGGAGCGAGCCATGTCCCTCCAGACCGCACCATCCGACGCCACCGAGCATCGCGCCAACCGGCCTGAGGACGTCCAGGTCACGGAAGCGGAGGCGCGGTTGCGCGACGACATCCGCCTGCTCGGGCGCATCCTCGGCGACACCGTGCGCGACCAGGAGGGCACCGAATTGTTCGACCTGGTCGAGCGCATCCGCCAGACCTCGATCCGCTTTCACCGCGACGAGGACCGGCTGGCCCGCCGCGAGCTCGAGCAGATGCTCGACAGCATGTCGACGTCCGAGACGGTGCGCATCGTCCGCGCCTTCAGCTATTTCTCCCACCTCGCCAACATCGCCGAGGACCAGAATAACATCCGCCAGATGCGCGCCCGCAGCGCGGCCAATGGCGGCGGCTCCGGCGTGCTGGCGCAAACGCTCGCCCACGCCAAGGCGGCGGGCATCAGCGCCGATGGCCTGCGCGACTTTTTCAAGACCGCCCTCGTCAGTCCTGTCCTGACCGCGCATCCGACCGAGGTGCGCCGCAAGAGCACCATGGACCGCGAGATGGAGGTCGCGCACCTGCTCGACCGCCGCGAGCGCGTGGCGCTGACGGCCGAGGAGGCGGAAGCCAGCGACGAGCAGCTTCGCCGCGAGGTGCTGACGCTGTGGCAGACCAATCTCTTGCGCCGGACCAAGCTCACCGTGCTCGACGAGGTCGCCAACGGCCTCTCGTTCTACGACTACACCTTCCTGCGCGAGGTGCCGCGGCTGATCAACGCACTGGAGGACCGGCTGGAGGAAGGCGGCGAGCAGGCCGCCGGCGAGCTCGCCTCGTTCCTGCGCATGGGCAGCTGGATCGGCGGCGACCGCGACGGCAATCCCTTCGTCACCGCCGACGTGATGCGCGGCACGCTGCGGCTGCAGTCGAGCCGGGTGATGCAGTTCTACCTGGAAGAGCTGCACGTGCTCGGCTCGGAATTGTCGATCGCGGCGCATCTGGCCGACGTCTCGGAGGAGCTGCGCAACCTGGCGGAACGCTCGCCGGACACCTCGCCGCACCGGAGCGGCGAGCCTTATCGTCTGGCGGTCTCCGGCATCTATGCGCGCCTGACCGCGACGGCCGAAAAGCCTCGAGGTCGAGATCACGCGCCGGCCGGTCGGCAAGGGCGCGCCTTACGCCAGCGTGAAGGAGCTGCAGGCCGATCTCGACGTGCTGCACCGCTCGCTGATCTCCAATAACGCCCGTGTCATCGCCCGCGGCCGGCTGCGGCTGCTTCGGCGCGCGGTGGATTGCTTTGGGTTCCACCTCGCCCGGCTCGACATCCGCCAGAACTCGGCGGTGCACGAGCGCACCATCGCCGAGCTGATGGACGCCGCCAATCCCGGCATGTCCTATCTCGCGCTCGGCGAGGATGCGCGCATTTCGCTGCTGACGAACGAGTTGCGCTCGACGCGCGCGCTGGTCTCGCCCTTCGTCAAGTACAGCGACGAGACCATGGGCGAGCTCAACGTGTTCCATGCCGCCGCGGAGGCGCATGCGAAGTTCGGCTCGGACGCCATTCCCCAATGCATCATCTCGATGTGCAAGAGCATGTCCGACATGCTCGAGGTGGCCGTGCTCTTGAAGGAGGTCGGCCTCGTCCATCCCTCCGGCCGCAGCGCCATCAACATCGTTCCCCTGTTCGAGACCATCGAGGACCTGCAGGCCTCGTCCGGCATCATGGACCGCATGCTGTCGCTGCACGATTACCGGCGTCTCGTCGACAGCCGCGGCAGCGTGCAGGAGGTCATGCTCGGCTATTCGGACTCGAACAAGGACGGCGGCTTCGTCACCTCGGGCTGGGAGCTCTACAAGGCCGAGATCAACCTCGTCGAGGTGTTCGAGCGCCATCACGTACGCTTACGCCTGTTTCACGGCCGCGGCGGCTCTGTGGGGCGCGGCGGCGGGCCGAGCTA
Source organism: Bradyrhizobium dasycarpum (assembly GCF_042019905.1). Taxonomy (NCBI): domain Bacteria; kingdom Pseudomonadati; phylum Pseudomonadota; class Alphaproteobacteria; order Hyphomicrobiales; family Nitrobacteraceae; genus Bradyrhizobium; species Bradyrhizobium dasycarpum. Next base: position 2,662,941 of record NZ_CP169574.1, on the reverse strand, counting down.
CGACGCCATCATCGCGCAGCCCGGCGGCGCGGTGAACGGCCAGATCCGCATCACCGAGCAGGGCGAGATCATCTCGTCGAAATATTCCAACGCCGAGGTCGGCCGCAACAATCTGGAGATCCTCGCCGCCGCGACGCTGGAGGCGAGCCTGCTGCATCCGCGCCGGAGCGCGCCGCGCCGCGAATACCTGACCGCGATGGACGAATTGTCGAACCTCGCCTTCAAGGCCTATCGTGGCCTCGTCTACGAGACCGAGGGCTTCGTCGATTACTTCTGGTCCTCGACCGTCATCAACGAGATCGCGACGCTGAACATCGGCAGCCGTCCGGCCTCGCGCAAGAAGACCCGGGCGATCGAGGATCTGCGCGCGATCCCCTGGGTGTTCTCCTGGGCGCAATGCCGGCTGATGCTGCCGGGCTGGTACGGCTTTGGCAGCGCGGTCGAGCAGTGGATCGCGGAGCACCCCGACAAGGGCATGCCGTTCCTGAAAGAGCTCTACAAGGAATGGCCGTTCTTCCGCATGCTGCTGTCGAACATGGACATGGTGCTGGCGAAGAGCTCGATCGCGATCGCCTCGCGCTATGCCGAGCTCGTGCCCGACGAAGCGCTGCGGGAGAAGATCTTCGGCCGCATCCGCCGCGAATGGCACGCCTCGATCGAGAACCTGCTCGACATCATGGGTCAGGACCGGCTGCTGCAGGGCAATCCGCTCTTGGAACGCTCCGTGCGCCACCGCTTTCCCTATCTCGATCCGCTCAACCACGTGCAGGTCGAGCTGTTGAGGGAGCACCGCGCGCAGAACCCGGACGAGCAGGTGCTACGCGGGATTCAGCTCACCATCAACGGCATCTCGGCGGGCTTGCGGAATACGGGGTGATCCAACCGCCGTCATTCCGGACGCGCGAAGCGCGAACTAGGGTGCGCAATTGCGCATCTGGGAATCTCGAGATTCCTGGGTCTGGTCCTTGCGGACCAGCCCGGAATGACGGCGTTACTACTCACGGCTTCATCGCGCCCTGCACGCTGGTGTAGACGGCATAGAGCGAGGTCGAGCCGCAGATATAGAGCCTGTTGCGCTGCTGGCCGCCGAAGCACAAATTGGCCACGGTCTCCGGAATATGGATCTTGCCGAGCAGCTCGCCCGACGGCGTGTAGCAGCGCACGCCGTCCTCGTTCGGATCGCCCCAGCCGACCGAACACCAGACCCGCCCTTCGGTGTCACAGCGTACACCGTCGGTGATGCCGGGCTTCGGCATCTCGGCGAAGACCTTGCTGTTCGCGACCTTGCCTGCGGCGACGTCGAGATCGAATACGCGGATATGCGACGGGTTGTCCGGCCCGTCCGTGAAGCCGGTATCGCAGATGTAGAGCTTCTTCTCGTCGGGCGAGATCGCGAGGCCGTTCGGCTCGACGAAGTCGTCGACCACGACCTTGACCTCTCCGGTCTTTGGGTCGACCCGATAGACGTTCTTCTTGTCCTGCTCGGGCTGGGCCTTGATCCCCTCATAGAAGCCGCCGATGCCGTAGGCGGGATCGGTGAACCAGATCGCGCCATCGGCGGTGACGACCGCATCGTTCGGCGAGTTCAGCCGCTTGCCGTTGAATTTGTCGGCGATGATAGTGATCGAGCCGTCGAGCTCGGTCCGCGTCACGCGCCGGCCGCTGTGCTCGCAGGTGATCAGGCGCCCTTCGCGGTCGATCGTGTTGCCGTTCGAGTTCATCGAGGGCTGCCGGTAGACGCTGAGGTGGCCGTCATCCTCGGAGAAGCGCATGATGCGGTTGTTCGGAATGTCGCTGAACAGCACATAGCGGCCGGCTGCGAAATACACCGGGCCCTCGGCCCAGCGGAATCCGGTCGCGACGCGCTCGACCGCCATCGTGCCGGCGAAGGCGGGAAAGCCGGACGGGCCGAATGTCGGCGGTCCCTTCTTGGCGGATTCCAGATGAGCGTCGGGATAGCGGCTGCCGGGCAATGGTCCGAGCGGCAGTGGCGCGGTCGACATCGTCGGCGCGCCGGTCTGGCCGAGCGGCGCCACGGACGCAGCGCCCGCGGCACCGATGCTCATGCCCGTCGCCGCGACGGCGGCGGCGCCCTTCAAGAGGGTGCGGCGGGCGAGGATGGGGTCGCTGGCATGGGTGGTGATGGGCAGGGGTGTCGTCATGGTCGCCTCCCGTTTTTTTGTTGGGAGCAAACCATCCGCCCGCAATCGGGCGTAAAGCGGGCGATCTCCGGCCGGACAACCGGAGATCGCAAATGCAGCAAGAGCGGCTAGACCGGATCCCAGGTGAAGATGTCGGCGGAGCGGTCGAGCTTGTAGAACGAGCCCGCCAGCGCCGGCATGCCGTGCTCGGCGATCGATTGCGGCGTCCAGCCTTCGCTCCGCTGCACCGAGCGGATCGGCCGGTTCTGGCTGAACAGGAAGATCTCGTTCATGCGCACGCCGAAGATCTGCCCGGTGACGTCCTTGGCGGAATCGCCGAGCAGATAGCCGCAGAGCGGGGCGATCTTCTCAGGCCCCATCTGCTTGATCTTCTCGACGCGCGCCTTCTCGGCCTCGGTCTCGGTCGGGATGGTGCCGATCATCCGCGTCCAGGCGAACGGCGAGACGCAGTTGGAGCGGACGTTGAAGCGGCCCATGTCGAGCGCGATCGACTTGGAGAGCCCGACGATGCCGAGCTTGGCCGCGGCGTAGTTGGCCTGGCCGAAATTGCCGATCAGGCCCGAGGTCGAGGTGAAGTGCACAAAGGAGCCCGACTCCTGCTCGCGGAAGATCCGCGCCGCGGCGTGGCTGACATAGAACGAGCCCATCAGATGCACCTTGATGACCGCCTCGAACGCTTCGACGCTCATCTTGTGGAAGATCATGTCGCGCAGGATGCCGGCATTGTTGACGACGCCGTCGAGCCGGCCGAAATGATCGGTCGCGGTCTTCACGATCTTGCTGGCCGGAATCGCTTCCGCGACGCTCTCGAAGTTCGCAACGGCCGTGCCGCCCCGCTTCTTGATCTCCTCGACCACCTCCTCGGCCGGCGCCGCGTTTGCGCCTGCGCCGTCGGCGGCGCTGCCGGGATCGTTGACGACGACCTTGGCGCCTTCCGCCGCGCACAAGAGCGCGATCTCGCGCCCGATGCCGCGGCCTGCGCCGGTGACGATGATGACCTTGTCCTGCAGTGATTTGCTCATGGGGATTCTCCTGTTGTCCGTCATTCCGGGATGGTGCGAAGCACCAGACCCGGAATCTCGAGATCCGGGTTCGCGCTTTGCGCGCCCCCGGAATGACGGTTAGCTACCTCTCGTTCGTAAACACGATCGTGCCACTTGCCGCGAACATGCCGCCGACGCCGTGGCACACCGAAATCTTGGCGTTGGCTACCTGCGCCGGCGCAATCCCGCGCATCTGCCGCACGCTCTCCTGCAGCGCGTACATGCCGTACATGCCCGAATGCATGTAGCTCAATCCGCCGCCATTGGTGTTGAGCGGCAGCTTGCCCCCGGGCCGCGTATTGCCGTCCGCGATGAACTTTCCGGTCTCCTCATAGGGCATGAAGCCGAGGTCGCCGAGGCCGAACAGCGGCAGATGCGCAAACGCATCATAGATCATGAGATGGTCGACGTCCTCATGCGCGATGCCGGCCTCCTTGAAGGCCAGGGGCCCCGCGGTCTTGAACGCGCGCGAGGAGTTGAAGGTCTCCATCTGGCTGACCATCGGCGTCTCCACGCTCTCGCCGGTGCCCATGATGTAGACCGGTTTCCGCGGAAAATCCCTGGCGCGGTCGGCCGAGGTCAGGATCAGCGCGCCGCCGCCGTCGGTGACGAGGCAGCATTGCAGCAGGCGGAACGGGTAGGCGATCATGCGCGAATTCAGGACGTCGGCGACCGTGATCGGGTCCTTCATCATCGCACGCGGATTCTTCGCCGCCCATTCCCGCTGCACCACGGCCACCGAAGCAAGCTGCTCGTGGGTGATGCCGTAGGTCTTCATGAAGCGCAGCACGGGAATCGGGAACATGCTGGGCGGCCCATAGACGCCGAAAGGAGCCTCGAACTGGCCGTTGAGGCTGTCCGGCGGGGTCGAGCGCGGCAATTTGCCGATCATCGACTTGCCGCTCTCGGCATGGGTGATCAGCACGGTCTTGCACAGACCGGCCTCGATCGCGGCAGCGGCATGGCGAACGTGCAGCATGAAGGAGCAGCCGCCGACGGAGGTGCCGTCGACCCAGGTCGGCTTGATGCCGAGATAATGGCAGACCTGCTGCGGGGTCTCGACCGCGGTGGCAAAGCCGTCGATGTCGGAGAGCTTCAGCCCGGCATCCGCGATGGCGTTGAGCGCGGCATCCGCGTGCAGCTGCAGCTGCGAGGCGTTCGGGATGATTCCGAGCTCGGTGGTCTCGGCGGCGCCGACGACGGCAACTTGGTTCCTGCGCATGGCCTACCCTTTCGCCGGACGGAAGACGGGAAGGGTGATCTTGTCGTCGAGCGCCTCGAAGGCGACCTCGAGGCTTCATGTCGAGCTCGAGCGCTTCGGGGGTCTGCGGGCAGTCGATGATGTTGCTCATCATCCGCGGGCCCTCGTCGAGCTCGACCACGGCGATCGCGTAAGGCGGCGTGAAGCCGGGCGCAGCGGGACGGTGGTTGATCACGTAGCTGTAGAGGAAGCCCTTGCCGCTCGCCTTGAAAATGCTGACCTTGCGCGAGGCGCAGGACGGGCAGAACGGGCGCGGCGGGAAGTAGACATGCGCGCAGGCGTCGCAGCGCTGCAGGCGCAATTCGCCGGCTTTGGTGCCGTCCCAGAAATGCTGGGTCTCCGGCGTCGGTTTCGGTCGCGCGCGCTGCGGTTCGGCCATCTCGGCGGCTCCTCCAAGACGGGCTTGGCGCCCGCCTGTTTCGATCTTGATGCGACAATCGACCATGGTGCGTCAACGGTCCAGCAATACGCATGCATGCCATCATGCGCACAATGCTTGTGTCGAACTGAGCCAGCGCTATAGATTGCGCGCGCCAATATTCCGTGAGACAGACATGCCCGATTTTCCGACACTGGCGAAGCTCGCCGAGGACCTTGAAAGCGGCCGTACCACCGCCCGCAAGCTGGTCGAGGCGTGCATCGCCAGGATTGCCGATCCCGCAGGCGAAGGCCAGCGCGCTTTCATCCATGTCGACAAGGACGCCGCGCTGGCGGCGGCCGATGCGATGGACGGCTTGCGCAAGGTGAAGGCCGCGCCGTCGCGCTATGCCGGCATTCCGGTCTCGATCAAGGATCTCTTCGACATCAAGGGCCAGGTGACGCGCGCAGGCTCCCGCGCCCTCGACGATTCCCCGCCGGCCGAGCAGGATGCGGCGACGGTGGCGCGGCTGCGCAGGGCCGGTTTCGTCGTGATCGGCCGCACCAACATGACCGAGTTCGCCTACTCCGGCATCGGCATCAATCCACACTACGGCACGCCGAAGGGGGCCTGGAACCGGGCCGAGGGGCACGTGCCCGGCGGCTCCTCCTCGGGCGCGGCGGTGTCCGTGCTCGACGGCATGGCGCATGGCGCGCTCGGCACCGACACCGGCGGCTCCTGCCGGATTCCGGCGGCCTATAACGGCATCGTCGGCTACAAGCCGACGCAGCGTCGCGTGCCGCTCGACGGTTCGGTGCCGCTGTCGTTCTCGCTCGACAGCATCGGGCCGCTGGCGCGATCGGTCAGCTGCTGTGCCATTCTCGATGCCGTGCTCGCGAACGAGCCGATCGCCGCGCTGAAGCCGCGTCCCGTGAAGGGCATGCGGCTGGCGGTGCCGACCACGATCGCGCTCGACGATCTCGACGCAGCGGTCGCCGAGACCTTCGAGCGCGCGCTGAAGTCGCTGGCCGATCACGGCGCTATCATCGAGCGCATCGAGATGGCCGAATTCCACGAGATCGGCCCGATGAATGCCAAGGGCGGCTTTGCCGCATCCGAGAGCTATGCCTGGCATCGCTATCTCATCACCGCCAAGGGCGACGTCTACGACCCCCGCGTATCCGTCCGCATCATGCGCGGCGAGGCGCAGAGCGCGGCCGACTACATCGATCTCCTCAACGAGCGTCGTTCGCTGATTGCCCGCGTCAATGCGCGCATCGCGCCTTATGACGCGCTGGTGCTGCCGACCACCGCGAACACGCCGCCGAAGATCGCCGACCTCGCCGACGACAAGGCGTTCACCACGCAGAACCTGCGCGCGCTGCGCAACTGCACCCTGATCAACATGATCGACGGCTGCGCCATCTCGATCCCTGCGCATCGCCAGGGCGACGTTCCGATCGGCCTGATGCTGGCGGGCGCCGGCGGGTCGGACCGCCGTATCTTCGAACTTGCCGCCGGCATGGAGGCCGTCATTCGTGTTTGACCTCACTTTCACCGTCGACGCCCGGGGGACCACCACGCCGCTGACGCTGCCGATCGACCAGATGGTCATCGCCGGCTGGACCGGCCGCGATCCGGTCGCGCGCGACAAGCACATCAAAGAGCTGCAGGAGATGGGCATCGCTCCGCCGGCCTCGACCCCGATCTACTACCGCGCCTCGGCACGGCGGCTGACCCAGGACGACAGCATCGAATGCACTGGCGGCGATTCCAGCGGCGAGGTCGAGTTCGTGCTGATCGGCTGGCAGGGCCGCATCTTCGTCGGTTGCGGCTCCGACCACACCGACCGCAAGGTCGAGGCCTACAACGTCACGGTGTCGAAGCAGATGTGCGACAAGCCGATCGCCTCCACGCTGTGGGAGCTGGAGGACGTCATCGGCCATTGGGACAAGATGATCCTGCGCTCCTACGCCACCATCAGGGGCGAGCGCGTGCTCTACCAGGAGGGCACGCTGGACGCGATGCTGCCGGTCAAGGACCTCATCGCCCGCGGCTTTGACGGCGGCAAGTTCCCCGACGGCTGCGCCATGTTCGGCGGCACCTTCGCCGCCAAAGGCGGCATCCGCCCCGCCGACCGCTTCGACTTCGAGCTGGAAGACCCCGTGCTGAAGCGCACGATCAGGCATGGTTATGACGTGGTGACGTTGCCGGTGAGGGGCTGATCTCTCTTCGCGTCATTGCGAGCGAAGCGAAGCAATCCAGGGTCTCTCCGTGGAACCAGTCTGGATTGCTTCGTCGCAAGGGCTCCTCGCAATGACGGGGAGAGAGTCATCGGAAATCGGGTGGTGGCAGCGGCCGCGATCTGCCACACCCCGTCATTCCGGGGCGCGACAAAGTCGCGAGCTATGGTGCGCAATTGCGCACCCCGAGAATCCATAACCACGATCGGGAGTATGGATTCCGGGCTCGTGCCCAAGAGGACGCGCCTCGGAATGACGGATGTGGACAGGATATCGCTATGGCCATTGCCAAACGGGTTGCCGCACCAGACTCTGAGGTCGACCTCGCCGCCCACGTCGACGCCCTCGATTGGCCGCAGATCACCGCCGAGCTTGACGCCCAGGGCTGTGCCATCCTGAAGGGCCTGCTGACGCCCGAGCAATGCCGCGCCGTCGCCGCGCTCTATCCCGATGACGCGCACTTTCGCAGCCGCATCGTCATGGGCCGTCACGGCTTCGGCCGCGGCGAGTACAAATATTTCGCCTATCCGCTGCCCGATCTGATCGCGCAATTGCGGCCGGCCCTGTACGCACATCTTCAACCCGTCGCCAATCGCTGGAACGAGGCAATGGGGACCGACATCCGCTATCCCGACAGCCATGCGGCATTCCTGAAGCGCTGCCACGAGGCGGGGCAGACGCGGCCGACGCCGTTGCTGCTGCAATACGGGGCCGGCGACTACAATTGCCTGCACCAGGATCTCTATGGCGAGCACGTGTTTCCGATCCAGGTCGCGATCCTCTTGTCGGAGCCGGGCCGCGATTTCACCGGCGGCGAGTTCGTGCTGACCGAGCAGCGCCCGCGCATGCAGTCCCGCGCCGAGGTTGTGCCGCTGGCACAGGGCCATGCGGTCGCCTTCGCCGTGCACCATCGCCCGGTGCAGGGGACGCGCGGTACCTATCGTGTCAATCTGCGCCATGGTGTCAGCCGGATCAGGTCCGGCCAACGCCACACGCTGGGTGTGATCTTTCATGATGCGAAATGAGCGCAGGCATTGACGTCTGATCTGTTCGACAGCGTCGCCGAGGCGCAGCCGTCGCGCGAGGAGATCGCCGATGGCGCCGTGCTGCTGCGCGGCTTCGTCACGCCGATCGAGAGCGAGCTGATCGACGCCGTGCGCACCATCGTGGCGCAATCCCCGTTTCGGCGGATGACCACGCCCGGTGGCCACCTGATGTCGGTGGCGATGACCAATTGCGGCGAGCGCGGCTGGATCACCGATCACACCGGCTACCGCTATGATCCCGTCGATCCGCGCACCGGTGCGCCCTGGCCGGCGATGCCGCCTGTCTTCCGGGATCTCGCCCGCCGCGCGGCGGAGCAGGGCGGTTTTCAAGACTTTGCGCCCGACGCCTGCCTCGTCAATTGCTATGAGCCCGGCACCCGATTGTCGCTGCATCAGGACAAGGACGAGCTGGACTATGCGGCGCCGATCGTCTCGGTCTCGCTCGGGCTGCCCGCGACCTTTCTGTTCGGCGGAATGGCGCGCAGCGACAAGCCGCGCCGCTTCCGGCTTGTCCATGGCGACGTCGTGGTCTGGGGCGGGCCGAGCAGGCTCGCCTATCACGGCGTGGCGCCGCTCGCCGAGGGCGAGCACGCGCTGCTCGGACGGCGGCGGATCAATCTGACCTTCCGCAAGGTGCTCTGAGGCATTCCCAAGAGGCATCGCTGTCGTCTAAGCTTCCGCGAGGGGGCGGCGCCATGACATCTGCACAGGTCTCGAGCGGGGCGAGCACGAGCGCATCGCGCACCGGAGTCTATCTGGCCGTGCTGCAACTCGTGTTCACGCTGGGCTGGACGACCTATGTCGTCTACCTGCCGAAGCTCGCCGCCGAGGTCGGCATCGCGCCATCAGCCGTGATCCTCATCCTGATGCTGGACCAGGCGATCTTCACCATCGCCGATACCGCGATGGGGATCGCGGCCGACAAGCTTGCACCCGTCGTCGGCAGGCTCGGCCTGTTCGTCGGTGTGCTGGCGGCGATCTCTTGCGCCGCCTTCGTCGCGCTGCCCTTCGTCGCCGGCATCGGTGCAGGCGCACAGGTCTGGTTCATCGTGCTGATCGTGGTCTGGTCAATCGCATCGTCCGCGCTGCGCGCGCCGCCGCTGACCCTGCTCGGCAAATACCGCGCCAAGCCGCAGGTGCCGTTTCTCGCAGCGCTGGCGATGCTCGGCTACGGCGTCGCCGGCGCGGTCTCGCCCTATCTTGGCGTCGTGCTGCGCGAGCACGATGCGCGGTTGCCGTTCGTGATCTCGAGCGTGGTGCTGCTATTGACGGCGCTCGGCCTGTCCCGCATCGAGCATGACGTGGCGCGCGATACCGCGCCGCCCAGCCGGGACGAGGCGGCAAAACCGCTCGGCCTCGTTCCGATCGCCTTCATCGTCGCCATGGTCGCGCTCGCCCTCGGCTACCAGCTGCACTTCGCCGTGAACAGCGCGCCGTCCTACTTGCGGTTCGCCGCCCCCGGTGAATTGCAATGGCTGATGCCGGTGTTCTGGATCGGCTTCAACATTGCGATGTTCCCGGCGAGCCTCGTCGTCAGGCATCGCGGCGGCCTGATCGTGATGGGCGCAGCCGGATTGCTCGGCGCGGTCGCGGTCGCGGCGGCGGAGCTTGCCGGCGGCCTCAACACGCTGATCGCGGCGCAGTTTCTCGCCGGCGCCGCCTGGGGCTGCATGCTCATGAGCGCGGTCTCGGCGGCGCTCGCGATCGGCTCGACCGGCGCGGAAGGCAAGGTCACGGGGCTGGTCTTCTCCGCACTCGCGCTCGGCACGTTTGCGCGCATGGCGGCCGTCGCCGGCGGTCTGCAGAAGATGCCGGAATATGCCCCGTTGCTGCACTGGACGCCGGTCGCCTGCTGGTCGGTCGCGGGCGCCGGCCTGCTGGTGATCGCAGCGGCGCGACTGCAGGGCCGGTCCGGTCTCAAGGCTTCGGCGGGTGGATGAACGCCCAGGGACTGACTTCCGAATCCCGCGGCACTTCCACCGAGATCAGATATGGTCCGCTGTGGCCGAGCGCCTTCTCCAGCACGGCCTTGAACTGATCCGGCGCGGTGACGCGCGCAGCCGCAACGCCGAACGATTCCGCGAGCTTGACGAAATCCGGATTGACGAGGTCGGACGCCACCACGCGGCCGTCGAAGCGTTCGCGCTGGTCGCGGCGGACATTGCCGTAGGCATTGTTGTTGAACACCAGCGTCACCACGCCGATGTTGAACTGCACGGCCGTGGCAAGCTCCTGCACGCCGAACATGAAGCCGCCGTCGCCGGTGATGGCGACCACGGGCTTGTCGGGATTGGCGACTTTCGCGCCGAGTGCGGTCGGAAAGCCCGAGCCGAGCGTGCCCTGATAGCCCGAGGTGATGAAGGTGCGGGGCTGGTAGACCGGAAAACCGTACCAGGAGGCGAAACCGACCTGAGACAATTCGTCGGTCACGATCGCATTCGCCGGCAGCACCTCGCGCAGGATGTCGAGATAGGCCATCTGCGGCTGGATGCGCTGGATCTCGGCTTGCGCGGTCGCGGTCGCCTCGCGGATCGCCTCCCGCCGGCCCCGGGTCCGCGCGTAGCCGGCCTTTTTCACCGCCGTGACGAGATCTGCCGTTCCGGCCTTGGCATCGCCGACGATGGCGGCATCGACCACGACCCGGCGCATCTCGACCGGGTCGATATCGATCCGAATGGATTTCAGCCCACTCGGCTGGTAGGGCCAGCGGAAGCCGGATGTCGGCAACTCGGCGCGGGTGCCGATTGCGATCATCAAATCTGTTGCCGGCCAGAGCTTGTAGGCCGCGGCCATGGTCAGGCCGAGTTCGTGCGCGTTGGAGACGATGCCCCGCCCGCTGCGGAAGGCGACGACGGGCGCATCGATCATCTCGGCGAGCTCGAGGATCTCCTCGCCGGCTTCGATCGCGCCGCTGCCGACGAAGATCATCGGCGCCTTGCTGGCCTTGATCAGCGCGGCCGCCTGCCTCACCAGATCGGGGTCGGGGTGCGGGGCGGGCAGGGGCTCCAGCACCTGCGCCGGGGCCGTATCCGCGCGCTGGGTAAAGACGTCCCAGGGCATCTCGACCGAGGCCGGGCCGCGCCGTCCCGACATCATCTCCTGGAACGCGCGCGCGACGATCGTCGGCGCGTTGCCGGGATATTCGATGCGGTCGGCCCATTTCACATAGGTCCGCAAGGTCGCGAGCTGATCCGGCATCTCGTGCAGATGGCCGCGGCCTTTGCCCAGAAACTGCGTCGGCACCTGGCCGGTGACGCACAGCACCGGCTCGTTGCAGCCGAACGCGGTCAGCAGCGCCGCGCTGGCGTTGAGCACGCCGGGGCCGGGCACCACGCTGAACACGCCGGGCTTGCCGCTGGAGCGCGCATAGCCGAACGCCATGTAGCCGCAGGCCTGCTCGTGCCGTGCACCGATCACCTTGAGCTGGGCCTGGTGGAAGGCGTCGAACAGGCCGTAGACCTGCGCGCCGGGCAGGCCGAACACGGTATCGACGCCGTGGGCGACCAGGCCGCTTACGATTGCTTCGCCGCCGGTGAGGGTGGTCATTGCGCTCATCCACTTCAATTGAAATTCAGGAATCCTCGCCGCCGCCAGTTTGGCAGAACCCGCCCGCGGCTTCGAGCAACATCAGCCCGCTTGGACTTCCGCCTTCAGGGCGTCATGAATGTTGTTCCGCTTCCAGCTGGTGTCCTTGTCGTTGATCTGCATGTCAAACGACAGGGCGAACTTGCCGGCGGCAAAGACCGAATCGAGATAGCGAGAGAGCGCCTGGAAAACGTGCTCGCCGGCCTGCTGCCGCGTCTTGAGGTCGCGGCCCTCTCCGATGCGCAGCACCATGTCGAGAAAGGCGTAGTCCTGCCTGCCGTCGGCGACCGCATAATGCTCGCACCGGATGGCGCGCACGCGGATGCCGCCGAGCGGGAAGATGCCGGTCTCGCTGGCTGCCTTGCGCACCACCTCACACACCAGCTTCATATCGAGCCGGCCGTCGAGATTGGCCGAATATTCGATCGTGAAATGCGGCATCGCGGTTTCCTCGTTATGCCTCTTAAGCGAAGTAGCAGCTGACCGAGCCGTAGGCGCCATAATCGGCCTGAATTGTGTCGCCCTTGCGGGTCTCGATCGGACGGATGAAGGAGCCCGCAAGCACGACCTGACCCGGCTCGAGCGCCAGCCCAAGCGGCGCGATCTTGTTGGCGAGCCAGGCGACCGCGGTCGCGGGATGATTGAGCACGCCGGCGGCAAGGCCGGTTTCCTCGAGCTGACCGTTCTTGAAACACAGCGCGCCGATCCAGCGCAGGTCTGCCTCGAGCGGGCGGATCGGTCGGCCCCCGAGTACGATGCCGGCATTCGCCGCGTTGTCGGCAATGGTGTCGAAAATCTTCCGCGTCGCTTTCGTCTTGGGATCGACGCGCTCGATCCGCGTGTCCAGGATTTCCAGTGCCGGCACGACGAAGTCGGTGGCGTTGAGCACGTCGAACAGCGTGCAGTGCGGGCCTGAAAGGCGCTTGCTCATGACGAAGGCGAGCTCGGCTTCGACCCGCGTCGCGATGAAGCGCGCGGTCGGAATGATCCCGCCGTCGGCAAAGAACATGTCGTCGAGCAGCACGCCGGAATCCGGTTCGTCGATGTTGAGCGCGCTCTGCATCGCCTTCGAGGTCAGGCCGATCTTGTGGCCCCTGACGATGCGCCCCTCCGCGATCTTGACGTCGACCCAGGCCTTCTGAATCGCGTAGGCGTCGGCGATGGTGATATCAGGGAAATCCTGCGAGAGCTGCCGGATCTGCGTGCGGGTGCTCTCCGCCTGGTGCAGACGCCTCGCGCAAGCTTGGATATCGTCGTCGGAAAGCGCCATTTGCCATCTTACAAATTGAGGTGCGGGGAGATGCTTAACATGTTAAATGAATGCGTCAAACCCCGTTCCGGTTTGCTGCACCGCAAACTTGCCGCGGTTTGAAAGGGCACCATGGTGAAAAAGCCGGTTGATCCAGCGAATGGAAGCGTGCCCGTCGCACGGCAGGTGCCGATGCGCGATTTCTCGCGCTCGCTGCCGATGTCGCTGCTGCGGGCCCGCGAGGCCGTGATGCGACAGTTTCGGCCCTCGCTGCGCCAGCACGGCCTGACCGAGCAGCAATGGCGTATCCTGCGCGCGCTGGCGGCGATCGAAGCGGTGGAGGTCACGGAACTCGCGCGCACGGCGTTCCTGCTCGGACCGAGCCTGTCGCGCATCCTGCGCGATCTCGAAGCGCGCAATCTGATCGAGCGCAAGACGGCGAAAGCGGACCAGCGCCGCAGCATGGTCTCGATCTCGAAAGAAGGGGTGAAGCTGATGGCCGCCGTGGCGCCGAATTCGGAGGCGATCTACGCCGAGATCACGCGACGCTTTGGGGCACACAAGCTCGCCGAACTGCAGGACATGCTGGGCGAGCTCGAACATAGTCTTGCCGGGCTCGGAAGCGCGGATGACACCCTCGCGGAGGGATGACACCAGATATGCGTGCGGGCACGGCGAGAGCCATGGACATTGACGCTTTTTTTCGCTCAAAGTGCGGCCCAATCCGATCCGCGCCGAGTGAGCGCAACAGGGAAGGAAAGGCAACGTGGCGAACAAAGTCAAAGAGATCTGGAAGTCGGGCAAGGCCGTCGTCAACGCATGGCTTGCGATTCCCTCCGGCTTCTCGGCCGAGATGATCGCGCAATGCGGCTTCGACAGTGTCACCGTCGACATGCAGCATGGCGTGCAGGACTATCTGTCGATGGTGCAGTGCTTCCAGGCGATGGACAAGCATCCGATCACGCCGATGGTCCGCGTGCCCTGGAACGAACCCGGCATCATCGGCAAGGTGCTCGACGGCGGCGCCTATGGCGTGATCTGCCCGATGGTCAACACGCCGCAGGAAGCCAGAAACCTCGTTTCCTATGCCAAATATCCGCCGAAGGGCGTGCGCTCCAACGGTCCGATCCGCGCTGGCATGTACGGCACCGCGGGCTCCTACCAGAAGACGGCCAACGACGAGATCGTGCTGCTGCCGATGATGGAGACGCGGACCGCGGTCGAGAACATGGAAGCGATCCTCGATGTCGAGGGTATCGACGGCGTCTATATCGGCCCGTCCGATCTCGGCTTCTCCTATGGCCTCGAGCCCAAGCTCGACCGCAGCGAGCCCGAGATCCTCGCGATCTACGAGAAGATCATCAAGGAATGCGGCAAGCGCGGCCTCAATCCCGGCATCCATTGCAGCGGCGCCGAAGGCGCAGCGCGCGCCATCAACATGGGCTTCAAGCTGGTGACGCTCTCGAACGAGGTCGGCCTGATGACCACCTACGCCAAGATGCAGGTCAATGCGACCCGCAAGGATGCGGGCGGCAAGGCGTAAGCTCTCGTGTCCCGGACGCGATGCGGTGCGTAGCACCGCTTCGCAGAGCCGGGACCCAGAAGCTTTCGACGACATGGGCCCCGGCTCAGCAGCGCATCGTTTCACGCTGCGCTGCGTCCGGGGCACGATGGTTTCGATAAAGGAGACTCTCATGACCATCAGCCCCGTCATCCGCCTGCATCCCGATGATGGCGTGGTGATCGCGCGCGCCAGCCTGCCGCCGGGAACATCGGTGGCCGACGGCGTGACCACGGTCGAGCGCATTCCCTCCGGCCACAAGGTCGCGATCAAGCCGATCGCAATGGGCGAGCCGGTCAAGCGCTACGGTCAGATCATCGGCTTTGCCACGCAGGCCATCGCGCCGGGCCAGCACGTGCACGTGCAGAATTGCGGCATGGGCGATTTCTCCAAGGACTATGCCTATTGCGTCGACGTCAAGCCGACGCCGAATTTCGACCTGCCGGCGACTTTCGAAGGCATCCGCCGCCCGGACGGCCGCGTCGCCACGCGCAATTATATCGGCATCCTCACCTCGGTGAATTGCAGCGCGCATGTCGCAAGCCTGGTCGCCGACGTCTTCAAGAAGAATCCCTTCACCGGCGACAACCCGCTGGCCGATTTCCCCAATGTCGACGGCGTGGTCGCGCTGACCCACAAGACCGGCTGCGGCATGACGCAGAATGAGCCGCTGACGCTGCTCCGCCGCACGCTCGGCGGCTATGCGCGCCACGTCAATTTCTCTCACGTCATCGTGCTCGGCCTCGGCTGCGAGGTGAACCAGATCGGCGGCCTGATGGAAGAGCAGAAGCTCGCCGGCCGCCTGCGCGCGATGGACATCCAGGAGGTCGGCGGCACCCGCAAGACCGTCGAAGCCGGCATCGCCTTCGTGCGCGAGGCGCTGGCCGATTCCAACAAGGTCAAGCGCGAAACCGTGCCGGCGAGCGAGCTCACCGTGGCACTGCAATGCGGCGGCTCGGACGGCTATTCCGGCGTGTCGGCCAATCCTGCGCTCGGCGCCGCCAGCGATCTCATCGTCCGTCACGGCGGCACCGTGATCCTGTCGGAGACACCGGAGACCTACGGCGCCGAGCATCTCTTGACGCGCCGCGCCGTCAGCCGCGAGGTCGGCGAGAAGCTGGTCGACCTGATGCGCTGGTGGGACGAATACACGGCGCGCGAAGGCGCCGAGATGAACGCCAATCCGAGTCCCGGCAACAAGGCCGGCGGCCTCACCACCATTCTGGAGAAGTCGCTCGGCGCGATGGCCAAGGCCGGCACCACCAACCTCGTCGAGGTGCTGCGCTACGCCGAGCCCATCACCAAGAAGGGCTTCGTGTTCATGGACACGCCCGGCTACGATCCGGTCGCCGCCACCGGCCAGGTCGCCGGCGGGGCCAATCTGGTCTGCTTCACCACGGGCCGTGGCAGCGTGTTCGGCTGCAAGCCGGCGCCCTCGATCAAGCTCGCCACCAACACGCCCATGTACAAGCGCATGGAAGAGGACATGGACGTCAATTGCGGCACCATCCTCGAAGGCGAGGAGAGCGTCGAGCAATGCGGTCGGCGCATTTTCGATCTCATCCTCGAGACGGCTTCGGGGCGGCCGACCAAGAGCGAGAGCTTCGATTTCGGCGGCGCCGAGTTCGCGCCCTGGGTGCTTGGCGCGACGATGTAATCGCGCCAGGCGCGCCGCGCGGCACCGACGCAATCACAAGACGCAGGCGGGCGTTCGCGACGGCTTCAGCAATGCGTGTGGTTGTCGGTATTTTACTGACGCTAAGTAATGATCCGGAGGCAGACGCCTCATTCGGGACTTTCCCGGCTTACATCTGGTTAACATTGTTGGCCTAGACAGGAGGCGATGCGGTTCCACAACGTGGTGGGGCCCGCCCTTTGTCGAGGATCGAAGTGATGCAGGCGATACGTCCTACTGGGGTGGAACATCTCCTCGGTGAGGAGGAACTGATCGTATCGAAGACCGACCTCAAAGGCCGCATCACCTACGCCAATGACGTCTTTCTCCGCATGGCAAAATACCCCTGGAAGGAGCTGATGGGTGCGCCCCACAGCCTGATCCGCCATCCGGACATGCCGCGCTGCGTGTTCAAGCTGCTGTGGGACACGCTCCAGGCCAAGCAGGAAATCTTCGCCTACGTCGTCAATCTCGCCGGGGACGGCAGCCATTATTGGGTGTTCGCCCACGTCACCCCGACCTTCGACGATCGCGGCAACATCATCGGATATCATTCCAATCGACGCAGGCCCGATCCGGCGCCGGTCGAGAAAATCAAGCCGATCTACAAGGCGCTCTGCGCGGAAGAGGCGCGTCACGCCAATGCCAAGGACGGCATGCGTGCGAGCTTCGACATGATGGTCGGCCTGCTCAAGCAAAACGGTGTCGCCTACGATGAATTTGTGCTCTCTCTCTAAGGCGCAGGGAGCGACCGCGCTCGCCTGTGTTGTTGCCGCCGTCGCATTCGTCGTCTCGCTGCTCGGTTGGAACGGAATCACCAGCGCCGCGCTGCTGGGCGCGACGCTCGCGCTGCTGGGCTACGCCCTCTGGTATCAGCATCGCACGGCGGTGGCCGTCGATGAGGTCGCCGATGTCTGCCGCAAGGCGGCGCGCGGCGATCTCGAGGCGCGGATCCTGAGCGAGCGGCAGGCCGGGCGGATCGGCGCCATCCAGAAGTCGGTCAACGACATGCTCGACATCACCGACGCCTTCGTCCGCGAGGCTTCGGCATCGATGGACTATGCCAGCCGCGGCAAGTATTTCCGCAAGATCCTCGCGCGCGGACTGCCCGGCTCGTTCCGCCGCTCGGCCACCGTGATCAATACCGGTACCGACAGCCTCGGCCGCCGCGTCGTCGAGATCGCCGGCCTCGCCAATCAGTTCGGCACGCATCTCGACGAGGTTGCCGGCAGCCTCATGAGCGCCGCGACCGATCTGGAATCCGACGCCGGCCAGATGGCGGCCGCGGCGGAGGTGACCAGCCGCCAGACCTCCGGCATGCGCAGCGCGTCCGAGCAGGCCTCGAGCAACGTTGCGACGGTGGCGAGCGCCGCGGAGCAACTCGCATCTTCGATCGCCGAGATCAGCCGCCAGGTGGCCGGCTCGACCGCGAGCACCGGTCGCGCCGTCGAGGAAGCCAATCGCGCCGGCAACGAGATTCGCTCTCGCGGAGGCCGCGCTGCGGATCGGCGACGTCGTCAAGCTGATCAGCGAGATCGCCTCGCAGACCAACCTTCTGGCGCTCAACGCCACGATCGAGGCGGCGCGGGCAGGCGAAGCCGGCCGCGGCTTCGCGGTCGTCGCCTCCGAGGTCAAGAGTCTCGCCAACCAGACTGCGAAGGCGACCGAGGAGATCAGCGCCAAGGTCGGCGAGATGCAGCAATCGACGACCAATTCGGTCGCGGCTGTCGAGGCGATCGCCCAGACCATCGCCGAGATCGACGGCATCACCGCGAGCATTGCGGCCTCCATCCAGCAGCAGGGCTCCGCGACACGCGAGATCGCCCGCAGCGTCCACGAGGCCTCCGCCGGCACCTCGCAGGTCTCCTCCAACGTCTCGGGCATCAGCGAAGCCGCCGCCGATACGGGCCGCGTCGCCAGCCGCGTCAACAGCGCCTCCGAGCGCGTCCACGGCGAAGTCGAGACGCTCCGCCGCGAGGTAACGCAGTTCCTGCAGCGGCTGACCTCGGCGGCGTAAGGCCGCGCGATCGCAGCGAGATGGAACGGGCTCAATCCGCTGACTCGGAATCGTAGGGTGGGCAAAGGCGCACTTGCGCCGTGCCCACGCAACGGAAGACCTGGGCACGACGCGCAAGAGCGCGCCTTTGCCCACCCTACGATGCTGCACATGTGGCGCGCCATCCGGCCTACGGTGTACCCGGGATACTTCCTAGGCACGCGCTGCCCGTTGTTAGTGCTTGATCGCACCCACATCAGGTGTTCTGCTCAAAAAAGCTGCTGGAGCACCGCACCCCGTGTCGATCTACGTCGCATTGCATCACGTCACGCACTACAAATACGACCGCCCGATCGACCTCGGTCCGCAGACCATCCGCCTGCGCCCGGCGCCGCATACGCGCACGCCGGTCCTGAGCTATTCGCTCAAGGTCACGCCCTCCAATCATTTCGTGAACTGGCAGCAGGATCCGCAAGGCAACTGGCTCGCCCGCTACGTCTTCCCCGAGAAGACCACCGAATTGAAGATCGAGGTCGACTTCACCGCGCAGATGACGGTGGTCAATCCGTTCGACTTCTTCGTCGAGCCGTACGCCGACAGCTTTCCGTTCGAGTACCCGAAGGATCTCAAGACCGAGCTGGCGCCGTATCTCGAGACGGTGAAGCCCGATCGCCTGTTTGCGAAATATCTGGACTCGATCCCGCAGGAGGCTCCGAACACCGTCAACTTCCTGGTCGAGCTCAATCGCGAGCTGCAGAAGAAGATCCGCTACATCATCCGGATGGAGCCGGGCGTGCAGACGCCGGAGGAGACGCTCGCCTCGTCCGCCGGATCATGCCGGGATTCCGCGTGGCTGCTGATCCAGACCTTCCGCCATCTCGGGCTCGCCGCGCGCTTCGTCTCCGGCTATCTCGTCCAGATCCGCCCCGACATCGATCCGATCGAAGGGCCGCCGGAGGTGGAGAACGACTTCACCGACCTGCATGCCTGGGCCGAGGTCTATCTGCCCGGCGCCGGCTGGATCGGCTTCGACGCGACCTCCGGCATGCTCGCGGGCGAGGGCCACATCCCGGTCGCCGCCACGCCGCATTATCGCTCGGCGGCGCCGATTTCGGGCGGGGCCGGCTTTGCCGAGGTCGAGTTCGCCTTCGACATGAGCGTGAAGCGGATCCGCGAGGCGCCGCGCATCACGAAGCCTTTCTCCGACGAATCCTGGGCGCGGCTCAACGATCTCGGCGAGCAGGTCGACGGCGACCTCGCGAGCGCGGACGTACGGCTCACCATGGGCGGCGAGCCGACCTTCGTCTCGGTCGACGATCTCGAAGCGGCGGAGTGGAATACGGAAGCGGTCGGCCCGACCAAGCGCGCGCTGGGCGACGAGCTGATCCGCCGCCTGCGCGCGCGCTTCGGCTCGGGCGGTCTTCTGCATTACGGCCAGGGCAAATGGTATCCGGGCGAGAGCCTGCCGCGCTGGGCCTTCGGCTTGTACTGGCGCAAGGACGGCGTGCCGATCTGGAACAACGCCGACCTGATCGCCAGCATCGAAAATCCGCGGCGCGCCGAGGTGAGGCAAGCCGCAACCTTCATGGAGGCCACCGCAGCACGGCTCGGGCTCGACCCGGGCTACATCATCCCGGCTTACGAGGACACGGCCTACTGGCTCCAGAAGGAAGCCGAGCTTCCCGTCAACGTCGATCCCACCGACTCCAAGCTGTCCGATCCGGAGGCGCGCGCGCATGGCGCGCGTGTTCGACGAAGGGCTGAATACGCCGCGCGGCTTCGTGCTGCCGGTGCAGCGCTGGAATGCGCCGCCGCGCTGGCGCAGCGAGCGCTGGGCTCTCCGGCGCAACCATTTGTTCCTGATGCCCGGCGATTCGCCGCTCGGCCTGCGCTTGCCGCTCGGCTCGCTCGGATACGTGCCGCCCAACCAATATCCCTACATCGTCGAACAGGATCCGATGGAGGCGCGAGACAAGCTGCCCGTGTTCACGCTTGCCGCGCGCCCGGAAACCCCGCCGCGGGCCGCGCCCGAGCAGCTCAACACCTCCGTCCCGGTGCGCACCGCGCTGTCGGTGGAAGTCCGCGACGGCGTCATCTGCGCCTTCATGCCGCCGGTCGAGCGCATCGAGGATTATCTCGAGCTGGTCGCCGTGCTCGAAGCCACCGCCGAGGAGGTGCAGCTCCCCGTCCATGTTGAAGGCTATCCGCCGCCGTTCGATCCGCGCATCGAGGTGATCAAGGTGACGCCCGATCCCGGTGTCATCGAGATCAACATCCAGCCGGCGAAGAACTGGCGCGAGGCGGTCGAGATCACCACCGGCCTCTACGAGGATGCCGGCAAGGTTCGCCTCGGCGCCAACCGCTTCCTGGTCGACGGCCGCCACACCGGCACCGGCGGCGGCAACCACGTCGTGGTCGGCGGCTCGAGCCCGCAGGACTCGCCGTTCCTGCGCCGGCCGGATCTGCTCAAGAGCCTTGTCCTGTATTGGCAGCGGCATCCCTCGCTGTCCTACTTCTTCTCCGGCCTGTTCATCGGCCCGACCAGCCAGGCGCCGCGCATCGACGAAGCCCGTCACGACAGCATCTACGAGCTCGAGGTCGCGCTCTCGCATGTGCCGCCGCCGGACACGCAGGCGCCGCTGTGGCTGGTCGACCGCCTGTTCCGGCATCTGCTCGTCGACATCACCGGCAATACCCACCGCGCCGAGATCTGCATCGACAAGCTTTATTCGCCGGAGGGGCCGACCGGCCGGCTCGGCCTCGTCGAATTCCGCGCGCTCGAAATGCCGCCGGACCCGCGCATGTCGCTGGCGCAGCAGCTCTTGATCCGCGCGCTGATCGCAAAATTCTGGCGCGAGCCGCAACACGGCAAGTTCGTGCGCTGGGGCACCGCGCTGCATGACCGCTTCATGCTGCCGCATTTCATCTGGGACGATTTTCTGGACGTGCTCTCCGAGCTCAGGCAGTTCGGTTACCCCTTCGAGCCGGAATGGTATCTGGCGCAGCTCGAATTCCGCTTTCCCGCCTTCGGCCGCGTCCATCATGGCGGCGTGACGCTGGAGCTGCGCCAGGCGCTGGAGCCCTGGCACGTGCTGGGCGAGGAGGGCTCGGCCGGCGGCACCGTGCGCTATGTCGATTCATCGGTCGAGCGGCTCCAGGTCAAGGCGGAGGGGTTCGTCGAGGGCCGCCACATCGTCACCTGCAACGGCCGCCGCCTGCCGATGACCTCGACCGGCCGCTCGGCCGAGGCCGTGGCCGGCGTCCGCTTCAAGGCCTGGCAGCCGGCTTCCGGCCTGCATCCGACCATTCCGGTCCACGCGCCGCTGACCTTCGACCTGATCGACAGCTGGAACGGCCGCTCGCTCGGCGGCTGCGTCTACCATGTCGCCCATCCGGGCGGGCGCAGCTACGACACCAAGCCGGTCAACACCTATGAAGCCGAGGCGCGGCGTCTGGCGCGCTTCCAGGACCACGGCCATACGCCGGGGCCCATCCAGCCACCGCCGGAGGAGCGCACAAATGAGTTCCCCCTGACCCTCGACTTGCGGACCCCGCTCCTGCAATGAGTATGATGGTGGGGCAGGGAGAGGCGGATGGCCGAGGGCGCAGCCGAACAGGACGACAAGGCGGGTAGGGCGCCAGGACCTCGTGAGGGCCAGCGTGACGGCCAGCGCCGCTTCGCGCAATGGGTCCGCGACTATCGCCGCCTGCCCGGCATTCCCGACGAGTTCTTAGGGCCCGACGGCGCCCCGCGCGCGGTCTGGAGCCGCTTCTTCGAGGCCTTCGGCGCGCTCGCGCCCGACGAGATCGAGCGGCGATTCGGCATGGCCGACCGCCACCTCCGCGAGGCCGGCGTCACCTACCGGGCTCCCGGCGACAGCGCCGACCGGCCCTGGTCGATCAGCCACCTGCCGCTTTTGATCGACGAGGCCGACTGGCAGCAGCTCTGCGCCGGCATCAGCCAGCGCGCCGAGCTGCTCGAACGCGTGCTGCGCGACCTCTATGGCGAGGGACGCCTGGTCGCCGAGGGCGCGCTGCCCGCGGCCGCGATCGCCGGCAGCCCCGAATACCTCCGTCCCGTCTGCGGCGTGCCGCCGCCGGGCGGGCGCTATCTGTCGCTCTATGCCGCCGATGTCGGCCGTGGGCCCGACGGCCGCTGGTGGGTGCTCGGCGACCGCACCCAGGCGCCGTCGGGCGCGGGCTACGCGCTGGAGAACCGCCTGGTGCTCTCGCGCGCCTTTTCCGATCTCTACAAGTCGATGAACGTGCCGCGGGTCGCACCGTTCTTCGAAGCCTTTCGCGACAGTCTTCGCGCGCGTGCCGACCGTGACGAGCCGCGCATCGGCGTGCTGACGCCGGGCAGCTTCAGCGAGACCTATTTCGAGCATGCGACGCTGGCGCGCTATCTCGGCTTCCTGCTGGTCGAGGGCGACGATCTCGCCGTCAGCGACAACCGCATCCACATCCGCACCGTCGCCGGCCTCAAGCGGCTCGACGTGCTGCTGCGCCGGGTCGATTCCAACTCGCTCGATCCGCTCGAGCTCGATGCGTCCTCGCATCTCGGCGTGCCCGGCCTGATCGACGTGCTGCGCAAGGACGGCGTCGTGGTCGCCAACATGCCGGGCTCCGGCGTCCTGGAGGCGCGGGCGCTGCTCGGCTTCCTGCCGGCGCTCAGCCGCCGCCTGCTCGGCGAGGAGCTGAAGATGCCGCATATCGCGACCTGGTGGTGCGGCCAGCGCGTCGCGCGCGAGGAGGTGCTGGCGCGGCTCGACGAGGTCGCGATCGAAGGCGCCTATGGGCGCGGCGTGCCCGGCTTCGACCAGAGCGGTCCGGTGCTCGCGAGCGAGCTCGATGCGGGCGGCCGCCAGCGCCTGATCGATGCCATCGCCGCGCGCGGCATGGATTATGTCGGCCAGGAGGTGGTCCGGCTCTCGACCATGCCGGTGTGGGAACAGGGCCAGATCACGCCGCGTCCCTTCGTGCTGCGCGTGTTCGCTGCGGCGACGCCGGACGGCTGGGCCATCATGCCCGGCGGCTTCTGCCGCATCGCCGAGCAGCCGGACGCGCGCGCGGTGTCGATGGGCGACGGTGCCCGTGCCGCCGACGTCTGGGTCGTCTCCGACAAGCAGGTCTCGACCGCAAGCTTGCTGCCGGCGACCGACAAGGTGCGCATCCGCCGCATCGCCGGCGTGCTGCCGAGCCGCGCCGCCGACAATCTGTTCTGGCTCGGCCGCTATCTCGAACGCGCCGAGGCGACGCTGCGCCTCGTGCGCGCTTTGGGCTCGCCGAGCGGGCCCAACAAGGGCACGGCGGCCTCGGTGCAATCGGCCGAACGCATCCAGCGCCTGCTGGTGGCCTGGGGCGCGGTCTCGCAGACCTCGCGCGCGGCCGCAGGGCGCATCGTGGCCGAAGCGCTGCAGAGCGAGGCTCGTTTCGGCTCGGCGCTGTCGCTGGTGCGCGCGGCGCAGCGCACGGCGACATCCTTGCGCGAGCGGCTGTCGCCGGATGCCTGGCAGGTCATCACCGAGATGGCCGAGCGCCTTGCCTACGAGGTCGAGGACGACGACAGCGTGCTGAGCGCGGCCGAGCTGACCTTGCAGGAGCTGGCGAGCTTCGCGGGCCTTGCGCAGGAGAACATGAACCGCGCCGCCGGCTGGCGCTTCCTCGACATCGGCCGCCGCATCGAGCGTGCCATCAACACCACGCGCTTCACGCGGCAGTTCGCCTATGACGAGGCCGGCGACGAGGACCTCGACATCCTGCTGACGCTGGTGGATTGCCAGATCACCTACCGCTCGCGTTATCTGCTGGCGCCGCTGCTGGCGCCGGTGCGCGACCTCGCCGTGCTCGATCCCTTTAATCCGCGCTCGGTGGCGTTCCAGGTGGCGACGCTGAACGAGCACATCGAAGCGCTGCCGAGCCTGAAGGAGCACGGTCTGATCGAGAAGCCGCAGCGGCTCGCGATGGCGATGCAGGCGATGCTGGCAACGGCAGAGGCCGAGAAGCTCGAGGTCAAGATGCTGTTCGCGCTGGAGCAGGATCTGCTCGGCCTCGCGGATGCGATCGGGCAGCACTACTTCCCGCATGGCCCCAATGCCGCCCGGCCGGAAAAGCTGACGGGGCTGGCGTGATCTACGACATCCGTCACGTCACCACCTACGAATATGAGAGTCCCGTCAGCTTCGCCCGCTGCACGCTGCGGCTGGAGCCGCGCAGCGGCGGCGGCCAGGAGCTGATCTCGCACAAGGTCGAGATCCGTCCGCGCCCTGCCGAGCGCAATGCGCGGCACGATTTCTTCGGCACGCTGACCGAGAGCATCGTGATCCAGGCCGCGCATCGCAACTTACGGATCGATCTCGCGCTCGCGCGTCTCGGTGTTGCGTCAGCCGCCGCCGCGCGATGCCGCGAGCCCGCCCTGGGAGAGCGTTCGCGACATTGCCTTCGAAGCGACGAGCCTCGGGCCGGCCTCGCCGATCGGTTATGTCTTTGCGAGTCCGCTGGTGCCGGTGTTGCGCCCGGTCAGCGCCTATGCCGCCGAGAGCTTTCCACCGGGCGCTGGCGTCCTCAAAGGTGCGGTCGATCTGATGCATCGTATCCGCAACCAGTTTCGCTACGACGCCAAGGCAACGGTGATCTCGACGCCGCTGAACGAGGTGTTCGACAACCGCCACGGCGTCTGCCAGGACTTCGCCCATGTGATGATCGCAGGGCTGCGCGGGCTCGGCCTGCCCGCGGCCTATGTCAGCGGATACTTGCGCACCATTCCGCCGGCAGGCCAGCCGCGCCTGCAGGGCGCCGATGCCACCCATGCCTGGGTCTCGCTGTGGTGCGGGGCGGAGCTCGGCTGGATCGATTTCGACCCGACCAACGATCTCCTGATCGGCAACGACCATATCGTGCTCGCGGTCGGGCGCGACTTCTCCGACGTCTCGCCGGTCGACGGCATCATCGTCGGTTCGCCCAAGCAGAAGCTCGGCGTCGCCGTCGACGTGGTGCAGGTGGAGTAGGGCGGGTACGCATCAGCGAAGTTTCTCAGTGACCCCGAGGCTTGCGCAGAGCGATCACCCCGATCGCCACCAGCAACCCCGTGCTGACCAGGGCCAAGCCTGCGAGCTGGAGACTGTTCGGAACCTCGCCTGTGATCGGCATGCCGATCAGGATGGCGACGGCTGGGACGAGGGCCGGAAAGACCGCGGCGCGGCCGGCACCAATAATTTGAACAGCCTTCGAGAAAGCGATGACAGCAACGACGCCTGAGAGAACGCCTTGCACCAGGATTTGCGCTGCGAGCATCGGCAAGGGAGCTGCCAACAGACGATCTGCTCCGATCACCAGGATGTATCCGGGGACGTAGACAGTTGCTGAAAGCACCGAGACAACAGCGGTGCCTGCGACCGGCGACACGCCCCAGCGGCGGCTGAGGACCGTAAACACTGCCCACATCAGGCCGGCAGCCGCGAATAGCAGGTCGCCGATCGGCGTCAATGCCGTCCCGGTCATCAAGCCAGGCCCGGCAATCACAGCGAGCCCGGCGAGGATTATGGCGACACCGACAACGCGCGCAATCGTCGGCCGATCACCCAGGACCAGAAATGCTAGTCCGATCGACCCGAGCGTCAGCGCTGCCGGCTGGATGACGGCACCATGGGCCAGCGGCGCGAATGAATAGCCTGACACACCGGCTATCACGAAGAGCGGGCCGACTAGCAGTGTCAGCGCGGCGCCCTTCATCATGCCCATGCCGGTCATCCCCATGATGCCGTGCCTCAACAACCACGGCAGCATAATCGATCCTGCGACGCCGTACCGGATCGCCGCGATGTCGGTGGCGTGGAGACCCGCCGAGACACCGGCGCGCGCCATGGCCAAATAGGAGCCCCAGATGCTCGCGGCGAGCAAGCCGAGCGCAAGGCCGCACACCTCCGGCCGATCGCGCAAAGCCACCCGCGAAGGCACGCTCGGTACAGCAACCGTAGAATGGGACGTGCTCATGAGAATCTCTTATTCTTGAGATCTGAGATCAGGCCGCGATGGCGATCTTGCGCAGCGCCGAGAGCGCTACGGCCGGATCCATCCGGTTGCGGTAGTCGGGATCGACGCTCGCGAGTGCGATACGGCCGCCCCTCTCGATGACGTAGCTCGCCGGCATTGGCAGCGACCACTGTCCGTCCCCGTTGCGGGTCGGCAGGTCGTGACCGAATTTCCGGTAAAGCGCCTTGATGGCTGGCGAGAGTTGGAAGCGGATGCCGAGTGCATCCGCCAGCGCACCGTCTGTATCACTCAACACGTCGAAGCTCAGCGCGTTCTTCTCCGCGGTCGTCAACGTGTTGTCGGGCGTCTCCGGCGAGATGGCGACAAGGCGGGCGCTAAGCGCCGTGATCTCGGGCAGCGCTTTCTGGTAGGCGCGCAGTTCGAGATTACAGTACGGGCACCAGCCGCCGCGATAGAAGGTCACAACGAGTGGGCCGCTCGCGATCAGAGCGCCGAGATCGGTCGTGCCACCGATCTGATTCGGCAGTTGCCTTTTCGGAAACTGTGCACCGGTCTTGAGCGCGCGATCAGCCAGGGACTGCAGCGCCGCATTGTCGTCATCGACGAGCTTCGCGGTCTCAGCGCCGACGCGCTCGCGCCAGGATGTCTTGAAGGTGTCGAGTTCGGTCTGCAGGGACATGATCGTTCTCCGGAATGTTCGTGGCAAAAGAATTGAAGCCGGCCGTTGTTCGATGGGGTGCTCAGGTCTTGGATGCGGCCATCATCTGTTGGACGAGCGCGTTGGCGCTGGCGCCTTCGAGCGCGAGTCCGTACCCGACTTCGCGGACGATCCGCTCTTTCAGCGGTTGGATGAAGTGGATGCGCGTATTGCGGCGCGTCACCTCGGGTTGCTTGAGGTATTGCTGCGCCAGATCACGGGCGACCGCGACGGCACTGCCGGCATCCGCCAGATAATTGACGACGCCCCATGCTGCCGCTTCCTCAGCCGTGACCGGACGCGGGCTAAGGAGGAATGCTTCGGTCCGGCCCGCTCCAGCGCGATACGCCCACGTCGTGTAAACGCCATCGCCCGGAACGATCCCGCCGGCGAAGTGCGGCAGATCGTGGAAAGTCGCCGTCTTGGCAGCAACGATGACGTTGGCGAGCAGCGCATACTCGGTGTGGATGTGCGCCTTGCCCTCGATGGCGGCAATCATCGGCACGCGAATGTTGGCGATGTTCTCGAGGATCTGGGTGCCTTCGTCGTGCACTTTCGACCAGACATTGGCGTCGCCGACATTGCCGAAGCTGGCGAAGTCGATTTCGGCCATGTAGTCGCCGACACCAGTCAGGATGACGACCTTGTTTCCGCGGTCGCGGCCGATCTCGTAAAAGGCGTCCGTGAACCCTTCATGGTCGCGCGCATCAAATTTGATGGGGCCGCCGTTGGTGTGCATCTCGACCAGCAAGATGCCGTCTGCGTCCCGGCTCATGCGGAGGTGGGCGTAGCGTCTGAAATAGGCCGGCGCTGGGTTGGTTTCGGCGCTCATGATCATCTCCGTAGCGTTGCGTACCGGCGGTGCTGTCGTCACCGGCGACACATCAATGGACCATGCGGCGGACTTGCGGAACGCCTGCGAAATTCATAACATTGATACGGGAGGCGTATGAATTAGATGGATCTGCTGGGCCCGATGAAGACGTTCGTCCGTGTGGTCGAAGCCGGCAGCTTCACCGCGGTCGCCACCGAACTGAACTCGACGCAGCCGACGATCAGCCGGCAGATCGCAGCGCTCGAGGAGCATCTCGGCTCGCGCCTGCTCACCCGCACGACACGTGCTTTGACGCTGACCGACGACGGCCGCGCATTCTACGAGCATGCATTGCGCGCTTTGGAGGCCGTGGGCGAGGCAGAAAACGCAGTCGGCCGTCGCCAGGCGAAGCCCACCGGAACGTTGCGATCTGCCGTGCCGGTGGTGCTCGGGCGTCGACATATCGTGCCACGCCTCGCCGGCTTCCTCTCGCGCTATCCGGATCTGTCGATCGATGTGACGATGAGCGATAGCTTCGTCGATCTCGTCGAGCAGGGCATCGACCTCGCGCTACGCGTTGGCGAGGTCACCGACCAGAGCCTGGTTGCGCGCAAGATCGGCATGGTGCGCCGGATTACGGTAGCCTCACCGGCCTATCTCAAGGAGCATGGTACACCACGTGCGCCTGCCGACCTCGCACGCCATCAGTGCATCGTCTACACGCGCCTAGCGACGGGCAATCGATGGCACTTCGAGAGCAAGGATGGGCCTCTGGTGGTGGCTGTCTCGGGCCGCTATCGCGTCGATAACTCGGAAGCCGTGCGTGAAGGCGTGCTTGCCGGTCTCGGCATCGCCGTCATCCCGGCATTCGCGTTCTCAAATGAAGTGGAGCACAAAGAGGTTCAAGTTCTGCTCAGGTCATACGAGCCCAAGCCTCTGCCGCTCAATGCCGTGTACCCGTCACGCCGCTTCGTGCCGCTCAAGGTGCGAGCAATGATCGATTTCCTGGCCAACGAACTTGAGATCGATCCGGTGCTCAGCCGCTACGGCATATCCGCTGACTGAGCGTCAGACATAACCCCAGCAGTGGACGCGCCCGGCCAAGGAAATGGCGTCAAAGCGGAGGTCTCTTCCTGGCCCATCTCCGACCTACGGTGAGGGACGCCAACGCGACTCCACAAGAAGTGCAGCGCGGGTTTATGGGGACACGCGCTGGAAGCGGTCGGTGCTCGCCGGTCACCGAACCATGGTTTCGCGATCCCAGGCCTTGTAGTCGGGCGAACCCTGGGTGCGGATGGGACCGTCGTAGCCGTATTCCACCATGTGCACGGTCACGTAATCCTCGCCGAGAAACGCGACGCCGTAGGATTGCGGCAGATCGCAGGCGCTCAGCAGCTTGGTCTCGGAAAAGAGCGGATAGCTCGCATGGTTGGTGCCGCGCAGCGACGAGACCGGCACGCCGGCAATCGAGCCGGCGAGAGGCAGGTGACAATGTCCGAAGAAGACGTGGCGGATCTTGGCCCGATGGCGACTGACGAGATGGCGGAATGGAGCCTCGTCGAGCAGCCCGATCTGGTCGAACGGGACGAGATGCACCGGCATCGGATTGTGGTGCATGAAGAGCAGAAACGGCCCGTCATGCTCGGCAAGCCGGGCCTCGAGCCAGCCAAGACGATCCTCGCAATAGCGGCCGGCATGCGTTTCCGGATGGGCGGTGTCGAGGAATAGGCAGCGGCCGGCGGCAGTATCGTGGATGCCCTGGACGAAGCCGTTGTCGTCGGCGAGGTCGGGGAACACGCTCAGGAAGGCGTCGCGCCGGTCGTGATTGCCGATGCACAGCCGCACCGGCAGCGGATATGCGTCGAGGCGCTGCTTGAGCCATTGATAGTCGGCGAGATCGCCCCAGTCCGAGAGATCGCCGGTGATGACCATCAACTCGGCGTCGTGATGGTCTTCCAGGGCATGCGCCAGTGCGCGCTCGAAATTGGCGCGCGGATCGCGGCCGCCGATCGTGGAGCCGGGCGCCGTCAGGTGAATGTCGCTCAGATGCAGCAGCTTCATGGTTTCTTCCCTTCGTGCGGTACGGGCGCCGGCGGCGCCCCGTGTTCTAGCGATTGTCGGGACGCTCAGCGCGCAGCGCCCGTGGTCTTCGGCAGCAGCTTCTGCACGTCCGCGGTCATGTCGGCGAGGACGGCCTCGGGTTCCTTGGCGCGGGCACCCGAGATGATCGCGTTGAGATGATCCTTGATCACGTCCGTGATCTTCAGGCCGTTGTCGCCGGGGAAGGCGTACCACTTGGTGAGCAGCGCGAGCTGGCTGACCGCGGTGTAGTTGTTGGGGTTCTTGACGTAGAAGTCCTTCAGATAGACGTCGTTGGCGACCTTGTTCGGCGGCATGTAGCCGGTGGTCTCCGCCATGATCGCGGCGCCCTTGGGGCCGGTCCAGAACTTCACCGCATCCCAGGCGGCGTCGCGCTTGGCCTTGTCCTTGGCGAGGATCAGCACGACATTGCCGCCGGCCGGCAGCCTGCCGTTCGGAGAGACGACGTCCGGGAACGGTATCGTCTTCAACGCGAACTTGCCGCCGGTCATCTGCGTGACCTTGTTGAGGTCCGAGGTCGAGGTGACGTGGAAGCCGGTCTTGCCGGAAGCGAACGCCGCGCGCATGGAGGGCTGGTCGAGATTGGGCATACCCGCCTCGTTGACGAGCCGCGCGATCGTGTTGATGGCGAACTTGCCTTCCGCTCCGTCGAAGGCGACCTTGGTCTCGTCGGCATTGAGCATGGTGCCGCCGCGCGCGAACACCGGTGCCTGCCACAGCCAGTTGCCGGTGATGTCCCAGGCATAGGTGACGCCATTGGTGTCGTTGCCGAGCGCCTTGATCTTCTTGGCGAGCGCGATCAGCTCGTCCCAGCTCTTCGGCAGGTTGTTGACGTCGCCGCCGGCCTGCTTCACGAGGTCGAGATTGACGTAGACGATGGGCAGGGAGATCGCGAAGGGCAGGGCGTAGACCTTGCCGCTGGCGGTGCCGATGTCGAACATCGCCTGGTGGAAGCCCTGCTTGTCGAAATCCTTTTCGGCGGCGATGTAGCCGTCGAGCGCGGCCGGGATATTCTTGTCGACCAGGACGCGGATGCGGTTCAGTCCCTGGAAGGACACATCGGGCATCTGGTTGGTCACGGCTTCACGCAGCACTTTCTGGGTGCCGTCCTCGTAGGATTCGTAAGGCGCCCGCATCGTGACCTTGATCTCCGGGTGCACCTTGGCGAATTCCTCGGCGATGCGCTTGTGGGTCTCGGTGAACAGCTCCGGATAGGGATACTGCATCACGATCTCGGTCTGGGTCTGCGCGAGCGCAGAGCCGGCCGCAAGCGACAGAGCCGCCGCGGCGATGATGGACTTCAGCATGGATAGACTCCTGTTTGGGGTGGTTCGGTTACTTGATGCCGGTGAGGGTGATGCCCTCGATGAAACGGCGCTGGGCGAAAAGGAAAGCGATGACGAGCGGCGCGATGATCATCATCGCCGCGGCCATCAGCGGGCCGTAGCTGGTGCCGGCCTCGCTGTTGCGGAAATGCGCGACCGCGAGCGGCGGCGTGCGCAAGTGCTCGCTGTTGAGCACGATCAGCGGCCAGAAATAATCGTTCCAATGCGCGACCACGGAGAAGATGCCGAAGGCGGTGACGGCCGGGATCGCGGCCGGCAGCATCACCCGCCAGACGATGCCGAATTCGGAGATGCCGTCCATGCGCGCGGCGTCGATGAGATCGTCCGGCACCGTCTTGAAGAACTGGCGCATCAGGAAGATGCCGAACACCGAGATCGTGAAGGGCAGGACCAGCGCGGCATAGCTGTCCAGCAGCCCGGCCTTGTGCAGCAGCAGGAAGACGGGGACTGCGGTCGCCTGCGGCGGGATCAGGATTCGAACAGCACGAGCGCGAACAGCGTCTCGCGGCCGAGAAAGCGGAGCTTTGCGAGCGCGTAGGCCGCCGGCAGTGCCACCATGACCTGCAGCACGAAGATCGAGACTGTGACGATGACGCCGTTGAGCAGGAAGCGCAGCAGATTGGCCTTGGCGAAGGCCTCGCGCAGGTTCTCCGCCAGTGCAAACCGGTAGGGGATCAGGTGCAGCTCGCTGGAGAAGATCTCGGTCTGCGGCTTGGACGCGGTCGAGATCATCCAGATGAAGGGTGCCAGCATGACCGCGGCGCCTGCAATCAGCAGCGCGTGGCGGAGGATCGCCTGGAGCGTAATGGAATGCATGCGGCTCATGTGTAGTGCACCCCGCGATCGGCGAGCCGCGATTTGATCAGGGTGAGCAGAAGAACGAACACCAGGAACACGACGGTGATCGCCGCGGCGTAGCCCGAGCGGAAGAATTCGAAGCCTTCCGTGTACATGGTGTGGATCAGCACCTCGGTAGATTTCGATGGGCCGCCCTTGGTCAGAACGTGCACGGTGTCGAACACCTGGAACGAGCGGATGCCGGAGATCACGACGACGAAGGTCGTCACCGGCCCCAGCATCGGCCAGGTGACGAGGCGGAAGCGTGCCCAGCCGCTCGAGGCGCCGTCGATTTCGGCCGCCTCGTAGAGCTGCTTGGGAATGGAGACGAGGCCGGCGAGAAACAGCACCATGTTGAAGCCGACCGCCTGCCAGATGCCGATCGCACACAGCGCATAGAGCGCGGTGCTGCGGTCCTGCAGCCAGGCGAAGGCGGGCAGGCCCGCGCCGCGGAGCAGCCCGTTCACCAGGCCGAATTGCGGATGCAGCATGAACTCCCACACCACCGCCATGGCGATCAGGGTCGCCATCACGGGGAGAAAATAGATGGTCCGGTACAGGCTGCGCAGGCTAGTGCCGCTCTGGATCAGCAGCGCGATCGCAAGGCCCGCGATCACGGCGCCGGGCACCACGATCACGACGTAAGTCAGCGTGTTGCGCAGCGCGGTCCAGAACACTTTGTCGGCGAACAGGTCCTGGTAATTGGCAAGGCCGATCCAGGCGAAATGCGGCGCGCCGAGCTGATAGTCGGTGAAGGAGAGGGCGATGACGCCGGCGAGCGGACCAAGCAGCATGACCAGCATCAGCGCTGCGGCCGGCGTCACCAGGGCGTAAGCGGAATATGTGCGCCGGCTGCCGTGCGCCGGTAACACCCGCCTCGCGGCGGCCGGGACGATCGCCGCGTCAAGGGTCATGGAGCCGTCAGACATGGGCGACCTCGCGGATGCGCTCGGCCTGCTCCGCTCTCAGCTCGATCCGCTTCCCGGCCGAATCGAACAGCCGCACCGCGTCGGGGGCGAAACCGAACGCGACGGGACTGCCCATCGCAGGCAAGTGCCTGACGTCGGCGAGCCGCGCGATCAGGCGCAAGCCGGCGCCTTCGATCGCAAGGTGGACGAAAGCCTCCGCGCCGAGGTTTTCCAGGTGAACGACGCTTCCGGAAAATGGCCCCGCGCCGAGGTCGATCCGCTCCGGGCGCACGCCGACACGGCAGTCGCCCGCGGCGGCGCCGCACGCAAGCCGCAGAGCGACCCCCAGCACGTCGA
Source organism: Bradyrhizobium dasycarpum (assembly GCF_042019905.1). Taxonomy (NCBI): domain Bacteria; kingdom Pseudomonadati; phylum Pseudomonadota; class Alphaproteobacteria; order Hyphomicrobiales; family Nitrobacteraceae; genus Bradyrhizobium; species Bradyrhizobium dasycarpum. The sequence goes on along the minus strand of NZ_CP169574.1, from coordinate 2,629,711 downwards.
TGCCGCCGTCCTTCCTGACACGGCCGGGAAGGATATTGATCTTGGGGCTGCCGATGAATTCGGCAACGCGGATGTCGCTGGGATCGTTGTAGATCTCCGCGGGCGTGCCGGCCTGAATCAGTTCTCCGCCCATCATGACCGCGATCCGGCTCGACATGGTCATCGCCTCGGCCTGGTCGTGCGTGACATAGATGAACGTTGCCTTGAGACGGCGATGCAGCTCGGCGAGCTCTGCGCGCATGTGGACGCGCAGCTTGGCGTCGAGATTCGAGAGCGGTTCGTCGAACAGGAAGGCTCGGGGCTCGCGCACCATGGCGCGTCCGACGGCAACGCGTTGCCGCTGTCCGCCGGACAATTGCCCGGGCTTGCGTCGCAGCAGCGGCGCGATATCGAGCTGCTCGGCGATGGCCGCGATGTCGGCGCGGATGACGCGTTCCTTGGCGCGCCGGCCCGGCAGCAGCGCCCCCAGCAGCGGCAGCCGTTCGATCGTCGAGAGGCGCCGCATCCGCAACGGTACCGCAATGTTGTCGAAGGTACTCAAATGCGGATAGAGCGCGTAGGACTGAAACACCATCGCGAGGTTGCGCGCGCTGGGGCGAATGTGGTCTACGCCGCTGCCGTCGATGCGGACCTGCCCGGAATTCTGCGGCTCCAGCCCGGCGATGATCCGGAGCAGGGTCGACTTGCCGCAGCCGGAAGGACCGACCAGCGAGATGAACTCGCCGTCCTCGATTCGGAAATCGATGCCTTTCAGGACGTCGGTCCCATCGAAGGATTTGCGGATTGCTGAAAGTTCGATTTGCGCCATTCGCGCGGGTCCACTGCTGCCTGTTGCGGCGCATGAGGAGTTAAGGAGGGCATCTGACATTCACATTACGGTCAATGGCATTGCTTATGCTGATCCCAGGTTTTGCTTTTGCGGCGTCCTGAAGCGGGGATGCCGGTGTTGGAGTTGTTGTCGTGGCATTGACGTCGTCGCGTGTCCGGGCGGTCAACGCGGTGTTCGACACCGGCAGTTTTGCTGCCGCAGCCAGGAAACTGGGAGTGTCGCAGCCCGCCGTCGCGCAGCTTGTGCGCGATCTGGAGGCGGAGTTCGCCGTCGCGCTGTTCGACCGCCACGGGCAGAACCTGATTGCGACGCCGTTGTGCCGGCGTCTCTACGCCGCAACGAACCGGATGCAGGCACTCGAGGTGGATGCGCTGGCGATCCTCCAGCAGCGCGACGAGCTGACGGGGGGCGAGCTGCGCATCGGGCTCGGCAACGCCATGCCGGGCATGGCGCTGATCGCGGCCTTTCGCAACCTGTATCCGAAGATCCAGATCAACATCGAGATCGGGAGCTGGTCGGCGATCATGGCGGCGGTGGTCGATCAGCGTGTCGACGTTGCCGTGCTGCCGGAGGTGCCGCAGGACAACCGCTTCCGTCGCGAACCCTGCGTGCAGCAGCGCGTCGTCGCGATCTGCCATCCCGTTCACGACCTCAGCCGGGAATCGCGCGTGTCCGCCGTCAGCTTGATGCAATATCCGCTGGTGTTTCGGACCCGGGATTCCGCGACCCAGCGGGTCGTGGACCGGGCCTTCCGCGCCGTCAATCTGCGTGCGAGTCCGGCGATCGTCGTCAACACGCGCGAGGGAATGCTGGAGGCCGTCGCCAACCGGCTCGGTGTCGGCTTCGTCTGGGAGCACGGCTCGAGGCCGTATCGATCGCATCGCCAAGGTGGCGATTGCGGAAATGGAGGCGGAATCGCCCGAATATATCTTCTCGCTGGCCGGCAAACGCGGCAAGCTGGTCGAGCTGTTCTATTTGGCCAGAAGCCTTTCGCGCTCGGCGGATGGCGCCGACATCTTGTCCGCCCCGTAAAGCGGTCGTCGGGCCCGGGTCTTTCCGGCGCCGTCGCCTTCAGGATGTAGCCGAGCGTGACCGCAACCGTGATGTTGCGCAGCGGGAATATAACATAATTACGAATTTTTGATGCGGAGTTTGGTCAGCCGGCCCAAGATGGGCTATGCTGGTGCTGCGTCGAGAACAACACAAGACGTCGGGAGAGAGCGTGGGACACCAGCGGCGGACGGGGCTGCATCCATGATAACCTTACCGAGACTGGCGGCCGAATCTCGAGAGAAGTTGCTCGGTACGTTCATGCGTCGCCGGTACGACGAGACCTCTGCAAGCATCGTCGAGAGCGCGACCCGCACCGCGATGGAATGCATCGGCAACAGCGATGCGCTCTATCACAATATCGAGCATACGATGCTGGTGACGCTGGCCGGCCATTCCATCCTCAGTGGCCGGAGCCTCCATACGCATCTGTCGGCCGCGGACTACGTCCATGTCCTGATCGCCTGCCTCGCCCACGACATCGGCTATGTCCGCGGGCTGTTCGAGGAGGACGATGCCGACGGCTTCGTCATCGACGCCGCCGATACCAAGATCTCGCTGCCACGCGGTGCATCGGACGCGAGCCTGATGATGTATCACGTCGATCGCTCGAAACTGTATGTGACGCGGCGGCTGCGGCATATTCCCGGCCTGGATCCGGAGCGCATTGCCCGCGCCATCGAGGGCACGCGCTTCCCGGCCCGCCAAGGCCAGGACTATGACGACGAAGCCTCGATCCTGCGCGCAGCCGACTTCATCGGCCAGCTCGGCGATCCCAATTATCTGCGCAAGGCCAACGCGCTCTATTACGAATTCGAGGAGGTCGGCATGAATCGCCAGCTCGGCTACGATTCGCCGGCCGATATCGTGAACCGCTATCCGCAGTTCTATTGGAACAGCGTTGCGCCGCACATCCAGACCGAGATCGGCTATCTCAACAAGACCGAGATCGGCCGGCAATGGATCGCCAATCTCTACAGCAACGTGTTCCGCGCCGAGCGCGACATCTCGCTGTCGGGGCCGCAGAAATAGGCTGCGCCTTGTAGCCCGGATGGAGCGCAAGCGAAATCCGGGATTCGCAATGCAGGCGTCCCCGCATTGCGCTTCGCTCCATGCGGGCTACAAGGTCTCTGCGCAACGAGATCATCCGTGAGCCAACCATGCTACAAAAAACCATCAGCACGGACATCCTCGACATCGCCTATCGCGAATACGGCGCGCCGGACGGCTGGCCCTGCATCATGGGCCACGGCTTTCCCTACGACGTGAACGCCTATACCGAGACCGCGCCGATCCTCGCCGAGGCCGGTGCGCGCGTGCTGGTGCCCTGGCTGCGCGGCTACGGGCCGACGCGCTTCCGCAGCGCCTCGACCTTGCGCTCCGGCGAACAGGCGGCACTTGGCGCCGATCTCCTGGCCTTCATGGACGCGCTTGATATCCAGCGCGCGGTGGTTGGCGGCTATGATTGGGGCGGGCGCGCGGCCTGCGTGGTCGCAGCGCTTCATCCGGAGCGCGTGATCGGGCTGGTCAGCGGCAATTCCTACAACATCCAGAACATCGCCCGCGCCATGGAGCCGGCCTCGCCGCCGGAGGAGGCGGCGCTCTGGTATCAATATCTCTTCCACAACGAGCGCGGCCGCCGCGCGCTGGAGCGCAACCGGCGCGGCTTCGCGCGCCAGCTCTGGGCGATGTGGTCGCCGAAATGGGCGTTCGACGACGCAACGTTCGAGCGGAGCGCGGTGTCGTTCGACAACCCTGATTTCGTCGATGTCGTGATCCACTCCTACCGCCACCGCTACGCGCTGGTCGCGGGCGACCCCGCTTATGCGGAGATCGAGGCGCGGCTCGCCAGCCAGCCGCAGATCCGCGTCCCGACCATTGCGATCGACGGCGACAGCGACGGCGTCAATCCCGGCACTGCCCATCACGCGCGCAAGTTCGAGGGCTTCTTCGAGCGGCGCGTCTTCACCGATGCCGGTCATAATCTGCCGCAGGAGCGGCCGGCTGAATGGGCGCAGGCCGTGATCGACATCCGCAAAGCGGCTGCGGCATAGGCAGTCCAACTCCTCATCCTGAGGGCCCGCGCAGCCCGCGTCTCGAAGGATGAAAGGCCCCGCAGCCGGGCCTGCATGGTTCGCCCGGCGATGCGAAGCATCGTCCGGAGACGCGCCTTCGGCGCTCCTCACCTTGAGGGTTTAGGAGTTCAGGCGCTGGACCAACCACGTCCACTCCCCCAAATTTCCCTGGTCTGCGGGAACCTTTTCCGATCGCAGCCGTCCAAGCTGTGGGGCCGCGTCTGGATGCGGGCTCTTGCAGGGGAGGATTTCGATGAAGTCGCACGTGCGTAAGCTCGAACGTGTCGCGGTGGCGCAGGCGCCGGTCGAACGGCCCGACAGGGCGGAGGTCGAGCAGGCGATCCGGACCATGATCCGCTGGGCCGGCGATGATCCCGGGCGGGACGGCCTGCGCGACACGCCGGACCGGGTCGCACGCGCCTTCGAGGAGTATTTTTCCGGATACGCGCAGGACCCGACTGAGATCCTGCAAAAGACCTTCGAGGAGATCGAAGGCTATGACGAGATGATCGTGCTGCGCGGCGTTCGCTTCGAGAGCCATTGCGAGCACCACATGGCGCCGATCGTCGGCCGCGCCTGGGTCGCCTATATTCCGCAGGGGCGCGTCGTCGGCATCTCCAAGCTTGCGCGCGTGGTGGACGTCTACGCCAAACGGCTCCAGATCCAGGAGAAGATGACGGCGCAGATCGCCAACACCATCAACGACGTGCTCAAGCCCGAAGGCGTCGGCGTCATCATCAAGGCGACGCATCATTGCATGACCACGCGCGGTGCGCACAAGCCCGGGACCGATCTGGTCACCAGCCGCATGCTGGGCGTGTTCCGCGACAATGCGCTGACGCGCCAGGAGCTGCTGGGCCTCGCCAATTCGGACGATTGATCTGTGCTTGGCGCTGACCCGCCGCATTCGACCTTGACTTACGTCAAGGGTGCGCCAGGCGAGGTCTGATCTGCTGGATGTAGTCCCTGTCAGTTGCGTGCTATCATGGCGTGTGCCCGGGGGCTCGCATGCAGGAGTGGCTCATGACAACTGCGTCAGATACGTCTCATCCGTCCAGTCTCGGCTCGGGTATCTCTGCGCTCCAAGCCAAATGGGGCTGGATCGTCGCGCTCGGCGTCGTCTACGTGATTGCCGGTTTCGTCGCGCTCGGCAGCATGGTGATGGCAACGGTGGCGAGCGTGATCGTCGTCGGCGCGATGATGATCGTCGCCGGCGTCACCGAGGTGATCGGCGCATTCCAGATGAAGAGCTGGGGAAAATTCCTGATCTGGGCCTTGCTCGGCGCGCTCTACATCGTCGCCGGCTTCCTCACCTTCCAGAACCCGCTCTTCGCCGCGGTTCTGCTCACGCTGTTCCTCGGCGCCTCGCTGCTGGCCTCCGGCGCGGTCAGGCTGTTTCTCGCCTTCAGCATGAAGCGCGAAAGCCCGTGGGTCTGGGTCGCGGTGTCGGCCGTCGTCACGTTGCTGCTCGGGCTGCTGATCCTGCTGCGCTGGCCGGTGAACAGCGTCTACATCCTCGGCCTGTTCCTCGGCATCGACCTGATCATGGCCGGTGCCGGATGGGTCAGCTTGGGCTTGGCCTTGAAGCGGCGCAGCTAAAGCATGATCCGGAAACGTGCGAAGCGGTGCTCCGAAAGGATCATGCGCCAACACCAACCGAAAGCGCGATGACGATTCGTCCAGATCTCGTCGCGCTTTAGGCGATGCTATCAGCAACTCGACGCAAGACCATCTCGTTGAACTCCGCTGATCTGACGCGCTGACAAGAAGCAGCGCGCCGTCCGAGCGTTTCGCCGCGGCGACAATCATCGGGGAGAAACCATGAGAGCCGCTCTGGCCCTGGCCGCAGCTCTGGCTGCCGCCTGCCTGTCGACGCCAGTCTCCGCGCAGAAATCCTACGGTCCCGGTGTCAGCGACACCGAGATCAAGATCGGCAACACCATGCCCTATAGCGGGCCGGCTTCGCCGCTCAGCATCACCGGACGGGTGATTGCGGCCTATTTCGACGAGGTCAACGAGAAGGGCGGCGTCAACGGCCGCAAGCTCAACCTGATCTCGCTCGACGATGCGTTCTCGCCGCCCAAGACCATGGAGGCGGCGCGGCGCCTGGTCGAGGGCGACGGCGTTGCCTTCATCTTCGCCACCATGGGCACGGCGCCGAGCTCGGCGATCGCGAAATATCTCAACAGCAACAAGGTGCCGCAGCTGTTCCTGATCAGCTCGGCCTCGAAGTGGAACGATCCGGCCAACATGCCGTGGTCGATGGCGCTGCCCTGGGCGCCGAACTACACCAGCGAGGCAGCGATCGACGTCGCCTATGCCCGCGCCAAGAACCCGAATGCGCGCTTTGCGGTGCTCTATCAGAACGACGACGCCGGCAAGGAATATTTGCGCGGCGTCAAGGAAGCGCTCGGCGCCGACGCCGACAAGGCGATCGCGATGGCCTCGAGCTTCGAGGTGGCCGACCCCACGGTCGATTCCCAGGTGCTGACGCTCGCCAACACGAAAGCCGACGTCTTCCTGATCTACTCGGTGACGCCGCGCGCCTGCGCGCAGGCGATCCGCAAGGCGCATGAGGTCGGCTGGCAGCCGACGCGCTTCATCGCGAGCGGCTGCGCCAACAAGGCCACGGTGATGGTGCCGGCGGGCGTTGAAGCCGGCAAGGGCGTGCTCTCGCTCGGCGCGCTCAAGCCGTTCGTCGAGACGCCAAAGAACGATCCGGCGATGACGGCCTATATCGACTTCATGAAGAAGCGCCTGCCCAATGCCGACGTCAACAACGTCGCCGGCCTCTACGGCTACACCGTCGCCGAGGCCCTGGTGGTGCTGCTGAAGCAGTGCAAGGACAATCTGACGCGCGAGAACATCATGGCGCAGGCCGCGAACCTGAAGAACGTGCCGCTGTCGCTGCTGCTGCCCGGTATCACCCTGAACACCACGCCGCAGGATTTCCGCCCGATCAAGGACGGCTACATGCTGCAATTCGACGGCAACGATTGGGTGGTCGCGAGCGAATTGCTGAAGGGGACGTGAGAGGGCAACGTCGCGGCCGCGTAGACGGTCCACCCTCTCCCTTGTGGGAGAGGGTGGATGCGCGAAGCGCAGCCGGGTGAGGGGTCTCTATCCTCACGAACGGTGTTGCCGGCGGAGAGAACCCCTCATCCGGCGCTTCGCGCCACCTTCTCCCACAAGGGGAGAAGGAAGAAGGAGACCGCCATGGACTTTCAACACTCGGCCCGTTCGCTGGAACTTCAGGAGCGTGTCCGCCAGTTCATGCGGACGCATGTCGAGCCGGTCGAGGAACTCTATTACGAGCAGGTGAAGCCGGAAGCGGCGCGCTACAGGACGCCGCCTGTGCTGCAGGACCTGAAGAAGATGGCGCGGGAGCAGGGGCTCTGGAACCTGTTTCTCTCCGGCGAGCACGGACCGGGTCTGTCCAATCTCGACTACGCGCCCGTGAAGGAGATCATGGGCCGCATCCTCTGGGCGCCGGAGGTCCTCAACTGCTCGGCGCCTGATGTCGGCAACATGGAGGTGCTGGCGAATTACGGCACCAGGGCGCAGCAGGAGCGCTGGCTGAAGCCGCTGCTGGAAGGGCGCATCCGTTCCGGCTTCTCGATGACGGAGCCGCAGGTCGCCTCCAGCGACGCCACCAACATCCAGTGCGCCATCACGCGCGAGGGCAACGACTACGTCATCAACGGGCGGAAGTGGTTCACCTCGGGCGCGATGAACGAGGATTGCGAGATCCTGATCGTGATGGGCAAGACCGCGCCCGACGATCCCGACCGCCACCGCCAGCAATCCATGATCCTGGTGCCCAGGAACACGCCCGGCGTGCGCATCGTCCGCGACATGCTGACATACGGCTATGACGACGCCCCGGCCGGCCATCCCGAGATCGTCTACGACAACGTCCGCGTTCCCGCCGAAAACATCCTGCTCGGGGAAGGGCGCGGCTTCGAGATCGCGCAGGGGCGGCTCGGTCCGGGCCGGATCCATCATTGCATGCGGCTGATCGGCTGCGCTCAGCGCGCGCTCGAACTGATGTGCCAGCGTGCGGTGTCCCGCGTTGCCTTCGGCAAGCCGCTGGCCGAGCAGGGCTCGGTGCGCGAGGACATCGCGCACTCCTTCTGCGAGATCGCGCAGGCCCGCCTGCTGACGCTGCAGGCCGCCGACAAGATGGACCGGGAAGGCAACAAGGCCGCGCGCGACCTGATCGCCGCCGCGAAAATCGTGGTGCCCGGCATGGCCGCCCGCGTCATCGACCGCGCCATCCAGATCCACGGCGCCGCCGGCGTCTCCCAGGACACCTTCCTCGCCCGCGCCTACGTCTACGCCCGCTTCATCCGCATCGGCGACGGACCGGACCAGGTGCACCTCGCCGCGGTGGGCAAGGAGCTGATCCGGCGCGGCGGGGTGATGGGGTAGGGCGTTGGCTCCATTGCCGGCGCCTTCGATGCCGTCGTGACGATCGCTCGTGCCGGTTACCGTCCCGACGTTCAAGTCGCGCGAGACTGATTTTGGCTCACACCGATCTCAGGTGGAGTGCGACGACCGCCATCCCGAATGCGGGCACAAGCCGCGATAACCTTGGGGCCTTCTCTTAAACCGCCAATAGCTTCTGCACTTCGGCGACCGTCGGAATGCGTCCGCTGCTGACCACCTTTTCGTTGACCACAAGACCCGGCGTGGACAACAGGTCATAGGCCATGATGTCCTTCAATTCGGTGACCTTGACGAATTCGGCTGGAATGTTGGCGCGGCTGGCGGCTTCGCGCGCAACAGCTTCGAGTTTCTTGCAGTTGGCGCAGCCAGGGCCGAGGATCTTGACCTTTATCATGCTCATCTTCTCCTTCCATCGTGTGAACGTGCTACGCGGGAGCGGCGGCGCGCTGGCGCTGCCGTAGCCAGGCCAGCGAGCCACATATTGCAGCCACGATGAACGTCAGCGTGAGAGCCAGTGGTGCCCAGCCCATGCCGTCGACCCACGCGCCGTAGATCAGGCCAGCGGCGATGCTGAACAACGCCACGGCTCCCACATAGGCGGCGGTCTTGGCGCGGCCGATCACGACCGCCACCATCAACATGCTTTGAAGACTCAATTCGGGGTCGGCCATCAGGTAAGCCAGCAGCGGACCGCGATGCATGCCGAGATCGAGGAACATGCGTGCCACCGGCACTTCCACCAGAGTTGGAAAGTACATGAAGACGCCAAAGCCCACCCCCAGTGCATTGGCGAGCAGGGTGTTGCTGCCGGCAAGGCTCTCGATCCATTCCGGCTGGATGACCTGACGCACCATGCCTACCAAGAACACGCCGACCAGAAGCAGCGCAAAGATCTGCTTCACAAAGCGCCAGGACTCCCACAGCCACGACCGCCAATCATCGGCAGCCAGCTTGCTGGCGAAGTGCCACACCGCCCACATGCTGACGGCAACCGCCAGCACGCGTCCCGTCAGTCCCACCTCCAGTCCGCCCGGCTCGGGCGTCAGGCGCGCGGCGGCCACCAGCAAGGTGGTGGCGGAGAGGCCAAGTGCCAGCCAGGTCCAGAGGTTGGCGCCTTCGATGATGTTCTCCATCCCTCTCCACACGGTCGCGGCAATGAGCAACAGCAGGACAATCAGAACGGATCCGTGAAAGCCGACACCTTCCTCGCCTTTGCCAGCGTCGAATGGCATCCATTGAAACAGCAAGGTCTGCCAGGCCTCGGCCCATGGCAAGGGCAGATGAACGGTCGCCATCGTGGCCGTGAACGGCCACAATTTAATGGTGCCGGCAATCAACACCGCTACAAGCGACAACAGCACGCCCAGTGCCGCCGGGGAAACGGCAGCCTGCTCGGCGAACAGGGCGTCAGTCTGGGCGTCATGGCCGACATCGTCGCGCCAGAACAGCAGTGCCATCAGTAGGCCGATTCCAATGCCGAACAACAGGCACATCACCACGCGGGCGACAGCAAACTCCAGTCCCAATATGCTGCCGGTGTAGGTCAACGCCATGATGTTGCCTGCAGGCGCAAAGAACAGGAAAGCGATTGCCGGGCCGATGCCCGCCCCTTTCCGGTAGATGCCTGCAAACAACGGCACGATGGTGCAGGAGCACACGGCCAGCACGGAGCCGGCTGCGGCAGCCGCCGGGTAAGATACATAGGCCGGCGTGTTGCGTCCCAGCCAGCGCGTAATACTGGCCTTAGGGATCAGCGCCACCATTGCCCCGGCGATGAAGAAGGCCGGCAACAAGCACAGCAGGACATGCGCCGCCAAATAGGAAGCGAGGCTGCCCGTGCCGCCGATGAGCAATTTGATCGCGAGGTCCATGATGGTGCCATCAGACCGGAACGCGAAAGCGCGGCATTGACCTGGGTCAACACAAACCGTTCGACGGTGATGCCGATTTCATGACGGCGAATTGCTCACGCCGCATGGTCACATCATGTCGATGTTTTGCCCGACGAGTCGAATTGATTTCGTGAAATTCGAGAGTCTTGGCGCCAGCAGCTAACTCATTGATTTAGTTGCTGCCGGCTACTGTGCATGGGGTTGTTTTCGCGCTTTCGGGAGCGGGCGCGGCGGGCGGCGGAATTCGCCGTCATCCCGCCTTGGCGATCCGCCTGTCTTCCGACCCCGCGCGCAAATTCTGGAAGAATTTCTCCACCTCGCGCGACAGCGTGTCCGCGGTCTCGGCCACGCTGCCGGCCGCACTCAGCACCGAGGCTGCGGCGGTGTCGGTCTCGCCGATGGCGTCGCGCAGCGAGGTGATGTTGGCGACCAGCGTCGCGTTGCCTTGCGCTGCGCTCTGCGCGTTGGACGAGATCTCGCGCGTGGCGGCGTCCTGCTGACCGACGGCGCCGGCGATCGCCGAGGTGACCTCGTTGATCTCGCGCACCGCGCCGCCGATCTCGCGCACGGCGTCGACCGCGTTGCGGGTCGAGGACTGGATCATCGCGACGTTCTCGCTGATCTCGGCGGTGGCCTTGGCGGTCTGGCCCGCGAGCGCCTTGACTTCATGGGCGACGACGGCAAAGCCGCGGCCGGCATCGCCGGCGCGCGCGGCCTCGATGGTGGCGTTGAGCGCCAGCAGGTTGGTCTGCTCGGCGATGGCCTGGATCAGATTGAGCACGCCGTCGATGCGCTGGGTGGCCGCCGCAAGGCTCTCGATCTCGGAGATCGATTTCTCGGTGCGCTGGCCGGTCTGCTCGACCGCGCCGGCGCTCTGCCGCACCTGGCGGCCGATCTCCACCACCGAGGCGGACAGCTCCTCGGCCGCGCCTGCCACCGCCGTGACGTTGTGCGCGGCCTGCGCGGTGGCGTTGGCCGCCGTGCCGGCGCGGCTGTTCGCATCCGCGGTGACGCGGGTGATGGTCTGCGCGGTCTGGCGCATGACGGAGGCGTTGTCGCTGAGGCCGCGCATGATCGCGCCGATCGCCTCGCGAAACTGCTCGAAGGATCGTTCGATGTGGCGGGCGCGCTCCTCGCGGGCGGCGGAATCCTGCGAGACCTGCGAGGCAAGGTTGCGGTTGCGGCGCATGGCTTCCTGAAAGACCTGGATGGCGCGGGCGAGCGCACCGATCTCATCGGCGCGGCCACTGTGCGGCACCACGACGTCCTCGGTGCCATCGGCGACCTGCTTGATGGTCGCGGTGATCGCGGCGAGCGGCCGGGCGATCGAGCGGGCGATGATGACGATGCCGATCACGACCAGGGCCAGCGCCACGCCGCCGAGGCAGGTCAGCACGAACGACAATCCGTGGTTGGTCTCGGTCTGCTGCGCGATCTGCCTGGCGCGCTCGGCATAGACCTTGGACAGCGCCTCGAGATCCTTGTTCAGCGCCGAGCGCACGGCGCGGTTGGCGTCGTTGTCGCCCCATTCGCGGCCCGCGGCCGCATTGATCTCGACGCCGCGCCGCACCAGCTCCTTGCGGAACTCGACGAATTGCTCGATGCGCTTCTTGAAGGTGGCGAACTGCTCGGCATCGTCGGCCTTGACGATGGTTTCCCAGCGCTTCACGACGTCGAGGATCTGCGCGTTGAACTTGAGCAGGCCGTCGCCGTATTTCTTCACCACGGCGGGCTCGGTCGACATGTAGACGCCGCGCGATTCCATCACGACCGCATAGACCAGCGAGTTGACCCGCTCGACGTTCAGCGCGGCGGCGTTCGCGGTCTCGATCGCGCTGGTCAGCTCGGCGCTGCGGCGGCTGTTGTAGTCGGACAGCGCGGCGATCGCGGCCGTGAGCAGCGCGAACAGCGCGAAGATCGCATAGAGCTTGGTGGCAAGCGTGAAACGGCCCGCCAGCTTGGCGGCATTCCCAGATCGGTCTGATGTCATGGTACTCGGGGGCCCGGAATGGCGTGAAACGGCCGGTGAACGGGGCCGTGCAGAATTGATGCAAAACTATGCAGGATGAAGATGGATGCGGCGTTAACGCGTCGGTCGGCCCTGTTGGCCATTGGTCGAAGGAAAGCTAAGATATTTCAGCGTCTTGATCCGAAGATACAGTTTCCGGATCGTCTTGGACTCGGCCAGCGGCCGACGAACCCCGGAGAGGCCCTTGGTCTACCGCCACATCATCGACGCCACGGCCTACACGTTCCCGAACCTGCGCGATCTCCTGGCCAAGGCGACCCCGCCGCGCTCCGGCGACCGGCTGGCCGGGATCGCCGCCGACACCGCCGAGCAGATGATCGCGGCGCGGATGGCGCTGGCCGACGTCCCGCTCGCCCGATTCCTGCAGGAGGCGGTCATCCCCTATGAGGCCGACGAGGTCACCCGCCTCGTCATCGACAGCCACGACGCGACGGCCTTCGCGCCGGTGGCGTCCCTGACGGTTGGGGCCTTCCGCGACTGGCTGCTGTCGGATGCCGCAACGCCCGAGGTCCTGCGCAGGCTGGCGGGCGGCATCACGCCGGAGATGGCGGCGGCGGTGTCGAAGCTGATGCGCAACCAGGATCTGATCCTGGCGGCGCGGAAATGCGAGGTCACCACCGCCTTCCGCAACACCATCGGCCTGAAGGGTCGGATGAGCACGCGGCTGCAGCCCAATCATCCGTTCGACGATGCCAGGGCATCACCGCCTCGATCCTCGACGGCATCCTGCTCGGCGCGGGCGATGCCTGCATCGGCATCAATCCCGCGAGCGACGATCCGGCCGTGATCGCGCAATTGCTGCGGCTGCTCGACGAGATCATCACGCGGCTGACGATTCCGACGCAAGGTTGCGTGCTGACCCACGTCACCACGACGCTGTCGCTGATCGGGCAGGGCGCGCCGGTCGATCTCGTCTTCCAGTCGGTCGCCGGCACCGAGGCCGCCAACCGCAGTTTCGGCATCGACCTTGCGCTGCTGAAGGAGGCGCAGCAGGCCGGGCTGTCGCTGCGGCGCGGCACCGTCGGGCAGAACGTGATGTATTTCGAGACCGGCCAGGGCTCGGCACTGTCGGCGGGGGCCCATCACGGCGTCGACCAGCAGACCTGCGAGGCGCGCGCCTATGCGGTTGCCCGCGCCTTCGCCCCGCTCCTGGTCAACAGCGTGGTCGGCTTCATCGGCCCGGAATATCTCTATGACGGCAAGGAAATCATCCGCGCCGGGCTGGAGGATCATTTCTGCGGCAAGCTGCTCGGCCTGCCGCTCGGGATCGATATCTGCTACACCAACCACGCCGAGGCGGACCAGGACGACATGGACAACCTGCTGACGCTGCTCGCGGCTGCCGGCGTCACCTTCATCATGGGCGTCCCCGGCGCCGACGACGTCATGCTGAACTATCAGTCGACGTCTTTTCACGACGCGCTCTATGTCCGTGACGTCTTCGGTCTGCGCCGCGCGCCGGAATTCGACGATTGGCTGGCGCGGTCGGGCATCACCGGCGCCGATTTCCGGGTTGCCGGCGATGCGGGCCTGCTGCCCGATTTTGCCTCGCGCTTGATCGCCTGAGGCGCGCGCAAAGCACCAAACTCGCTTCCTCAGGAAACTATCGGCGCCTCCAGGAATTATGCTTATGCCACAATATTGAGAAATTCCGGCTGCAGCATTACGCTATGTGTCTGGCTGGCAATTTCCGCAACCAGAGCGTGGCGGGGGAGCTTAGATGCGAGCTGAAAGTAACGGAACGTCCCGGCGGATCCTCTGTGTATTTCCGCGCTACACCTCCTCGTTCGGTACGTTCGAGCATTCCTATCCCCTGACCGATGGTGTCCGAGCCTTCATGCCTCCGCAGGGGCTGTTGCTGATCTCGGCCTATCTGCCGCAGGATTGGCAGGTCAAATTCGTCGACGAGAATCTCCGCCGCACGACCAGGGAAGAGTTCGAATGGGCCGAGGCGGTTTTCGTCAGCGGCATGCACATCCAGCGCCAGCAGATGAACGACATCTGCCGCCGCGCGCATGAATTCGACCTGCCGGTCGCACTCGGCGGCCCCTCCGTCAGCGCCTGTCCCGACTATTACCCGTCATTCGACTATCTCCATGTCGGCGAGCTCGGCGATGCCACCAACCAGCTGATCGAGATCCTGTCGCGCGACACCTCTCGCCCCGAGAGCCAGGTGGTGCTGACCACCAAGGATCGCGTGCCGATGACGGAGTTTCCGATCCCGGCCTACGAGCTTGCCGACGTGAAGAAATACTTCCTCGGCAGCATCCAGTACTCCAGCGGCTGTCCCTATCAGTGCGAGTTCTGCGACATCCCCGGCCTCTACGGCCGCAATCCGCGCATCAAGTCGCCGCAGCAGATCATCGCCGAGCTCGACCGTCTGCGCGAATGCGGCATGACCGACACGGTCTATTTCGTCGACGACAATTTCATCGGCAACCGCAAGGCGGCGCTGGATCTGTTGCCGCATCTGATCGAATGGCAGAAGCGGACCGGCTACGTGGTGCGGCTCGCCTGCGAGGCGACGCTCAACATCGCCAAGCGGCCCGAGATCCTCGAGAAGATGCGCGAGGCCTACTTCGTCACCATCTTCTGCGGCATCGAGACCCCCGATCCCGACGCGCTGAAGGCGATGCAGAAGGACCACAACATGATGGTCCCGATCCTGGAGGGCGTGCGCACCATCAACTCCTACGGCATGGAGGTGGTCTCGGGCATCATCATGGGGCTCGACACCGACAAGCCGAATACGTCGGAGGCACTGCTCGCCTTCGTCGAGGAATCGCGCATTCCGCTGCTCACCATCAACCTGCTGCAGGCGCTGCCGAAGACGCCGCTGTGGGACCGGCTCGAGCGCGAGGGACGCCTGATCCACGACGACGGCCGCGATTCCAACGTCGACTTCCTGCTGCCTTATGACGAGGTCGTCGCTTCCTGGAAGCAGGCCATGGCGGTTGCCTACGCGCCGGAGAAGGTCTACGCCCGCTACCAGCATCAGTGCGATCATGTTTACACGAACCGTCTCAAGGTGCCGGTGTCGGACGAGATGAAGACCTGGCCCAACATCCGTCGCGGCCTCGTCATGCTGCGCAACATCTTCTGGAAGGTCGGCGTGCTCGGCGACTACAAGCGCGTGTTCTGGAAGTTCGCGCTCGGGCGCATCAGGCGCGGCGACATCGAGGGCCTGATCGGCTGCACGCTGATCGCGCACCATCTCATCACGTTTGCGCGCGCGGCCTCCAGCGGCAAGCAGAACGCCTCGAACTACTCGATCCGGCTGCGTGAGGCCGCCGTTCCGGCCGAATGAGCGACCCGTCGGTTCCGGCCCGCCCAACCATCGACCTTAGGTCATTCACGCCCGCGCGCGTCGCGCTGGGCCGCACCGGTGCAAGCGTGCCGACCAGGGCGCTGCTCGATTTCACGCTCGACCATGCCCGCGCCCGCGATGCCGTGCATGCCGCCTTCGATGCGCCGCGCCTGCTCGCCGATCTCCGTGGTCTCGGCCTCGACGTCACCGAGGCGAGGAGCCAGGCGGTCGATCGCGGGGATTATCTGCGGCGGCCGGATCTGGGGCGACGGCTCGAGCCCGGCTCGGTCGAGGTTTTGTCGCGCTCAGCTTCCGCGCCATGCCAGCTCGCGCTGGTGATCGGCGACGGACTGTCCGCGGCGGCGGTCCACGCCCATGCGGTGGCCCTGGTGAAGCGCCTGTTGCCGTTGCTTGTGGATGGCGATGCTGTCGCCGCCGGCCCGGTGGTCGTCGCCTCAGGCGCGCGCGTTGCGCTCGGCGACGAGATCGGCGCCATTCTCGGCGCGCGCATGGTCGTGATGCTGATCGGCGAACGGCCCGGCCTGTCGGCGCCGGACAGTCTCGGCGCCTATCTGACCTTCGCGCCGAAGCCCGGCCGCACCGATGCCGAGCGCAATTGCGTGTCGAACATCCACCACGCCGGGCTCAGCTATGACGAGGCCGCCTTCAAGATCGCCTGGCTGGTCCGAGAGGGGCTGGCCCGGCAGGTCAGCGGCGTGGCGCTGAAGGACGAGAGCGCGGACCGCGCGCCGCGTCGAATTGGCACATTCGCCCCGGGATGACGGGGGACAAGGGCCCGAAATCGCCGCATCTTGATCGATTCGCCCACACTTCGCTGGCTTGCGAGGGGGGTAATTGACCTGCTAAACCCCTCGCGGCGATTTTCCGCGCATTTTCAAAGGGCAAGCCTCCCATTGGTATGGCGTTTTCAAGCCGCTCGCGGAGCGCAATAAGCTCTCAAGACCGATGATTTAGGAACTGGACAAGGCATGCTCGAAAAGCACAGCGAGAATGAGGTTCATGTCGACAAGGTCGAGCAGGGACCTACGTCCTCGATCGCCTTCGGGCTGGAGCGGCTCGGGCTGATCGCCGTCCGGGCGCCGATCGTCTCCTGCATCGTCCTGGTCGCGCTGATCATCGGCGCCGTGTTCGGCATCCACCGGATCAAGATCGACGATTCGCTGTCGCAGCTGTTTCGCTCCGATACCCGCGAATTCAAGCAGTATGAAGAGGTGACCAAGAAGTTCCCGGCCGAGGAATTCGACGTCCTGGTCGTGGTCGAGGGCAAGAACCTGCTGGCGCGCGACAATTTGGAGAAGCTGCGCGACTTCGTCACCGACTTGCAGCTGGTCGACGGCACGCGCGGGCTGGTCTCGCTGTTCTCGGCGCGGCAGGCACCGGCACCGGGCAAGCTGCCGGCGGCTCTGTTCCCGGCCGAGTTGCCCGAAGGCGCCGACTACGACAAGTTCATCGAGACGGTCAAGAACAACGAGATCATCCGCGGCAAGCTGTTGTCGGAAGACGGGACGCTGGCGCTCGTCGTGCTGTCGCTCGATCCGGAGGTCGTCGCCTCCAACAAGCTGACCAAGACCGTGGCCGACATCCGCGCGCTGATGAAGGAGAGTCTCGGCGACACCGGGCTCAACGTGCAGCTCTCCGGCGTGCCGGTGATGCAGCCTCGAGATCCGCAATGCCGTCGAGCGCGACGGGCTGACCTACAACATCCTCGGCATTCTCGCCGGCTGCATCATCGCCATCATCTTCTTCCGCAAGGTCTCGTTCATGATCGCGGCGGCGTTCCCGCCGATGATCGCGATCCTGCTGGCGCTCGGCGCGCTCGGCTGGGCCAATTTCAATCTCAACATGTTCCTGAACGTGATGACGCCGCTCATCATGGTGATCAGCTTCTCGGACTCGATGCAGCTCACCTTTGCCGCGCGTGACCGGCTGATCGCGGGCCAGGACAAGTTCACCGCGTTCAAGAACGCGGTGCTGGTGGTCGGCCCGGCCTGCGTGCTGACGCACGGCACGGCCGGCATCTCCTTCATCGCGCTGCAATTCTCCGACTCCGATCTGATCCGCAAGTTCGGCGAGGCGGGTCTTGCCGCCACCATCATCGCGCTGGTCGCGGTGCTGTCGCTGGTGCCGGTGTTCGGCGTGCTGTTCGTGCGCAACGAGAAGGTGTTTGCGGTCAAGTTCCAGGGCGCGGACGCCGGCGTCCAGGCGCTGCGCAATTTCTGCTACTGGATCGCCGTGCGCATGGTCGGCCGGCCCGGCCTGTTCAGCCTGATCGCCGTGCTGTTCGTCGGCGGCCTCGGCGTCATCTACGCCAATCTGGAGCCGCGCTACCGGCTCGCCGACCAGGTGCCGGACAAGCGCCAGGCGGTCGCCGCCAGCGACCGGCTGGACGCCAAGCTCACCGGCGCCAATCCGGTCAACGTGCTGATCGTGTTTCCGAAGGGGCAGTCGCTCTATTCGCCGGAAACGCTCCAGACCATCGCCGAGGTGCACGCGACGGTCGAGAAATCCGCCGGGGTCGGCAATGTGTGGTCGCTGGAGACGCTTCGCCGCTGGCTGGCGGAGAAGGCCGGCAACGCCGACGTCGCGACGCTGAAGGAATATGTCAGCGTCATCCCCGAGCATCTGGTGCGTCGCTTCATCGATGCCGAGCAGGACGCCATCGTCGTCGCTGGCCGCGTGCCGGACAAGGATTCCAGCCAGTTGCTGCCGATCGTCGACAAGCTCGACAGCGAGCTCAACACCGTCCGCAACAAGCATCCCGGTTACGAAATCGCGGTGACGGGCCTGGCTGCGATTGCGGCCCGCAACTCGGCGAGCATGATCGAGAAGCTGAACCACGGCCTCACGATCGAGTTTGCGCTGGTCGCGATCTTCATCGGCCTCGCGTTCCGCTCCTGGGTGGTGACGCTCGCCTGTATCCTGCCCGGCATCTTCCCCGTGGTGATGTCGGGCACGGTGCTGTGGGCGATGGGCGAGGGCCTGCAATTCGCCAGCGTCGTCGCGCTCACGGTCTCGTTCGGGCTCGGCCTCAGCGCCACCATCCACTTCCTCAACCGCCTGCGCCTGGAGAACAGGCCAGGCGTCGGCTCTGCGCTCGCGGTGGAGCGGGCGACCGTGCTGGTCGGACCGGCGCTGATCCTGACCACGGTGGTGCTGGCCTGCGGCCTCGTCGTCACCGTGTTCTCCGACCTGCCGTCGCTGCGGCTGTTCGGCTGGCTCAGCGCCTTCTCGATGGTGATGGCCCTTGTCGCCGACCTCTTCATCCTCCGGCCGACGGCGATGTGGCTGATCAATCTGCACGCCCGGCTGCAGGGGGCCGACAAGCCCGCGATCTGAGCGGCCGGCGCCTTCACGACGGCGCCCGCGACGCGGCCAAGCCGCTCTCGCCCGTGCGTGACTGCCGATCTTTTTTCGGCGGTTGACGAACCTTTGCGCTGCCAGCCTGTTCAACCCCATGGTGTGGCCGGCTCCTGCCGACATCGTCAATTCAACGAACACGCGCGAGCGTGGCAGGCTGAATGGCTCGGCGATGGCTGCTCTGAGGAGGGTGCATGTGCCTTGAGCCGGATCCGGCTTCATCGGGCCTGGCTTCAATGCCCGGGTGCGACGCGGCGGCGCCGGATTGGATGAAAGTCGTGCTCGTGACCGTGACGGTGGGCGTGTTCGCCGTCGCCACCGGGCTGTCGTCGCCGCTGCTCGCGCTTGTGCTCAAGAGCGAGCAATTCAACGGCGTTCTGATCGGCGCGAATGCCGCGATGATGCCGATGGGGCTTCTGACCTCCGCGCTTTGCGTGCCGCGCCTTGCCCAGCGCACGGGCGCCTACAAGGCTGCCGTCGGGCTCGCGCTGACCGCAGCCGCCGCGCTTGCCCTGATGATGATGTTTCGCGCGCTTTGGATTTGGTTTCCGGCGCGGTTCGTGCTCGGGCTCGCCATCGGCGGCTTCTACATCGTCAACAAGGCGTGGTTGAACGAGATTGCCGTGTCGGTCTATCGCGGCCGCATCATGGGACTTTATGCGGCCATCCTGGCTGCCGGCTTCTCGCTCGGCCCCTTCGCCCTTGCGCTCACGGGCTCCTCGGGGTGGCCGCCATTCGCGGTCGGGATTGTGGCCCTGCTGATCGCATCGCTGATCACGGCCATCTTTGCGCACCGGCTGCCCAGCTTCTCGGTCAAGGAGCACATGTCGACCATGAGCTTCGTTCCGCGCGCGCCCGTGCTGCTCGCCGCGGTCGGGGCATTCGGCCTGTTCGATCATGCCACACTGAGCTTTCTTCCGGCGTTCGGGATGAGGAACGGCTATTCCGAGCAGGCCATGGCGCTCGGCCTCGCGGTGCTCAATGGCGGCAACGTGTTCTTGCAGGTTCCGGTCGGCTGGCTCGCGGATCGGTTTCCGCGACGGCGCGTGCTCTTCGGGCTTGCAGCCGCGACCGCGGCCGGCGCCGTCTTGCTCACCATTGCCGTGCAGCAGGGACAGCTCGTGCTGTTTGCGTTGTTGTTTGTCTGGGGCGCATGCGCCTACGGCGTCACCACGGTCGCGCTTGCCGAGCTCGGCGATCGTTTCGTCGGTTCGACTTTGCTGGCGGGCAGCGCGGCCTTCACGCTCAGCAGCGGCATCGGCGGCATGCTGGGCGGCCCGCTCGCCGGCGCTGCTGTCGACACCGCCGGCGACAGCGGCTTGATCCTGGTCCTGGCGGGCGCCTACGGACTGCTCGGACTGCTGGTCGCAATGGTGCCGCTCACGCGTCGATCCGCACGACTCCATACGGATTGAACTTGAAGTCGCCCTCGGCGTAGCGATGTCAGCAAAAAGCCCCCGGGTCGCGAGAGCCGGGGGCCGTATCCGTTCGCAGGAGGACGGGATCAGCTCTTCGTCATGGTGATGTTGACGCCGCGGATTTCGCCCTTGGAGGAGATCTGCACGGTTTGCTTGGTGCCGTTGGTGCGCAGGGAGAGGTTGGCGGCAAAGCCGTTGGCCTCGACGAACACTTCGATCTGGCCGCCGCCGGCGGTACCCTGGAGGTTGCCGAAGATGTTGCGGCTGGACTCGCTCCAATTGCCCGAGATGCGCTCGCCCTGGCTGGTCACGTCGCTGGTGAGGTCGAACTTGTAGCTGTCGGAGGCGCAGTGCAGAGCCTGCTTCAGGTTGAGGCCGCTGCCGGCGACCTTGTAATCGGCCTTGCAGCGAATGCGCTCGGTGGAGCCGTCGGACAGCGACACCGTGCCGGTGCCGCTCCATGCGCCGTCGAAACCGGCAAACGGACCGGACGACTGAGCGTGGCCTGCCGAAACCGAGAAGAGCAGCGCCGCCCCGATGCCGGCCGCCTTGATTGCCAGTCCAGATCGCCCAAAGAATGTCATCTCGAATATCCCGTTTTAGAATGACGCCCGCTTGCGCGTGATAACGTCTCGCCACATCGAAAGTTTAGTGCTCCGAGCCAGTGGCAGGTTCAAAGCCAGGCCGCCAGAGATGGCCATTCACGACGCCCCGCGCCAGGCCGGGCGCTGCCGATTTGCGCTGTTTCCGCATGTTTCCCACGGCAAAGGGCGGGATGGAGAGATGCAGCTCTGCAACAGGTCGGCGGCAAAACACGGCATCCTTGAATTATGACGTAGTATCAATCCCTTACATCTGCCAATGAAGGTCGAGGGAAGACCTGATTTGGTGGGCGCGGCGCCAATTTGGCCGCATTTGCCAGTGCTTGTGCCTTCTCTGAAAGCCGCTATGTCCGCGGCGATTTGCCATCAGAACAAGCCGTTCCCGTCGTCCGCCCTGTGCAGTCCGGGTCCGGTGCGATTCTGCCGCCAGAATGAAGGAATACAATGCGTAAGCTTCTCGTCGCTCTCACCCTGCTGTCGGCATCTGTTTCGACGGCGGCGTTCGCCCAGCAGGGGCGTGGCACGGACGCCGAGCAGAAGGCCTGCACGCGCGACGTGCAGAAATTCTGCCGTCCGGTCATCGACCAGGGCGATTTCACCATCCTGGCCTGCCTCAAGGAGAACCGCTCCAAGATCTCGCAGGCCTGCGACCAGGTCCTGAAGAACCACAACCAGTAAGCTCGGCCACTGGCCCACAAAAGGCGGCCCGGCGGCCGCCTTTTCGGGCCCTTTTCGCAAAGGGCAGCCATCGCGAGACAGGATTGGTTTTGCGGCCGTATTCCCCTATATGGGGGCCGCGGCGGATCGCCGGCACGAGCCCGCGAGCGAACAAGCCCTTTCTATCCAGACGATTGTAAGCCAGCCCTCGATGACCTCTGCGAGCGAATTGCGATCCGGCAAGGGAGACCGCGACGAGAATTTTCCCGTCGCGTCCTGGATCATTCATCCGCGTCATCGCGCCCTGATCCTGGCCTATTACAATTTCGTCCGCACCGCCGACGACATCGCCGACCACGCGACGCTCGCGCCGGACCAGAAGCTCGCCTATCTCGACCTGCTCGAGGCCGAGCTGCTCGGCAAGGGCGACACCCAGATCGAGGCCGTCAGCTTGCGGCGGGCGCTTGCCGAGCGCGGCATGGCGCCGCGCCATGCGCTCGACGTGCTGACCGCGTTCCGCATGGACGTGACCAAGCTGCGTTACGAGACCTGGGACGAGGTCATCCACTATTGCCGCTATTCGGCGATGCCGGTCGGCCGCTTCATGCTCGACGTCCACGGCGAGAGCACCTCGACCTGGGCCGCATCGGATGCGCTCTGCGCGGGCCTGCAGATCAACAACCACCTGCAGGATTGCGGCAAGGATTTCCGCGAGCTCAACCGCGTCTATCTGCCGCGCGATGCGCTGGCAGCCCACGGCGCCTCGGTCGAGCAGCTCGGGCTGTCACAGTCGCCGCCGGCGATGCTGGCCTGCCTGCACGGGCTTGCCGCGCGCAACGAAGCGCTGCTCGACGAGGGCAGGTCGCTGGCTGCCGAGATCCGGGATTTTCGCCTCGGCGTCGACGTCGCGGTGATCCAGGCCTATGCCGACCGCATCGTGCGCCTCTTGAAGGTGCGCGATCCCCTGCGCGAGCGGGTGCATCTGAACAAGTTCGAGCTGCTCGTCTTCAGCCTTGCCGGGATGCTCGGTGAGGCCGGCCGCCGCGCGATGGGACGCAAGGCCATATCCAGACCGGGGACCGCACATGACGCTTGAGGCGACCTCGCCCGGCGCCGATTATGGCTCGACCGCATCCGGCAGCTCCTTCTACGCCGCGATGCGCATCCTGCCGCGTGACCAGCGCGAGGCGATGTTCCAGATCTACAGCTTCTGCCGCCAGGTCGACGACATCGCCGATTCCGACGGCCCGCGCGAGGAGCGGCTCGCCGCGCTGCAAGAGTGGCGCAACGACATCGACGCGCTCTATCAGGGCAATCCGCCGCCGCGGCTGAAGGATTACGTCGCTTCGGTGAAGACCTTCGGCCTCAAGCGCGAGGATTTCCTGGCGATCGTCGACGGCATGGAGATGGACGTGCCGCAGGACATCCGCGCGCCCGACATGGCGACGCTGGATCTGTATTGCGATCGCGTCGCCAGCGCGGTGGGACGGCTGTCGGTGCGGGTCTTTGGCCTGCCCGAGGAAGACGGCATCCAGCTCGCCTATCATCTGGGCCGCGCGCTTCAGCTCACCAACATCCTGCGCGACATCGACGAGGACGCCGGCCTCGGCCGGCTCTATCTGCCGCGCGAGGCGTTGCTGCATGCCGGCATCACCTCTGATGATCCGAACCGCGTGATCGCCGAGCGCGCGCTGCCGAAGGCCTGCCTGCCGTTGACGCAGCGTGCGAAGGCGCATTTCGAGAAGTCGGACGAGATCATGAACCGCAACAAGCGCCGCGTCGTGCGCGCGCCGCGGATCATGTCGAAATACTATCATTCCATTCTGGATCTGCTGATTGCGCGCGGTTTCAACGCGCCGCGCCAGCCGGTGCGCGTGTCGAAGGTCACACGCATCGCGATCCTGCTCCGTTACGCTTTCATCTGATGCAAAAGACAGCCCACATCATCGGTGCCGGGATTTCCGGCCTCTCCGCCGCCGTGCGGCTCGCCAATGCCGGCTTCAAGGTCGCCGTGCACGAGGCCACGCACCAGGCCGGCGGCCGGTGCCGCTCCTATTTCGACGGCGCCACCAACCTCACCATCGACAACGGCAATCATCTGCTGCTGTCGGGCAACAGCCATGCGCGCGCCTATGCGCGCGCGATCGGCACCGAGGCCGGCCTCGTCGGCCCCGAAAGCGCGCAGTTTCCCTTCGTCGACATCAAGACCGGGCAGCGCTGGCAGATCGATCTCGGCAGCGGCCGGCTGCCGACCTGGGTGCTCGACGAGAGCCGCCGCGTGCCCGACACCGGCCTTGCTGATTACCTGAAGCTGGCGCCGCTGATCTGGGCGTCGGAACAGACATTGGTCGGCAAGTCGATTCCTTGCGAAGGCGTGCTCTACCAGCGCCTGGTGCAGCCGCTGCTGCTCGCGGCCCTCAACGTCGATCCGCCCGAGGGCTCGGCGGGGCTTGCCGGCGCCATCGTGCGCGAGACGCTGCTGGCCGGCGGGCAGGCCTGCCGTCCGCTGATCGCGCGCGACGGTCTCAGCGCCGTGCTGATCGAGCCCGCGCTGAAGTTCTTGGCTGAACGCGGCCACATTGTTCAGCTCGGCCATGAGCTGCGCTCGTTTGCGACCAGCGACGGCAAGGCCAGTGCGCTGCATTTCGGCGGCGAGGATGTGATCCAGCTCGGCGAGGGCGATGTCGTGGTGATGGCAGTGCCGCCGCGCGCCGCCGCCAGCCTGCTGCCGGGCCTGAAGACGCCGACCGAGTTCCGCGCCATCGTCA
Source organism: Bradyrhizobium dasycarpum (assembly GCF_042019905.1). Taxonomy (NCBI): domain Bacteria; kingdom Pseudomonadati; phylum Pseudomonadota; class Alphaproteobacteria; order Hyphomicrobiales; family Nitrobacteraceae; genus Bradyrhizobium; species Bradyrhizobium dasycarpum. Next base: position 2,605,257 of record NZ_CP169574.1, on the reverse strand, counting down.
ATGCGCATTTCCGCATCACGCCGCCGCCAGGTTCGGCGCCGATCCTCGGCGTGATCGGGGGCGTCGTGGAATGGCTGTTCGCGTTCCCGAACCGGTTGTCCGTCACCATCAGCAATGGCGACCGTCTGGTCGACATGCCGCGCGAGGAGCTCGCGCAGGCGGTCTGGAACGACGTCTGCAAGGCCGGCGGCGTGTCCGGCGAGCTGCCACCGTGGCAGATCGTGCGCGAGCGCCGCGCCACATTTGCGGCGACGCCGGCGCAGAACGCCCTGCGCCCGGGGCCGGTCACCGCGCTGAAAAACCTGTTCCTTGCCGGGGATTGGACTGCTACGGGATTGCCTGCAACCATCGAGGGATCGGTCCGGTCCGGAGATCGCGCCGCCGATCTGGTTCTGGCCGCCAAAGCATCCTGAAAGGCGGCCCCCGACGGGCAAACGGCCCGGCCAATTTCGATCCACTATCGGAGCAATCGAGCGAGATGGATTCCGTGAACGCGACCAGCCGCGAAGCCCTGAAGCCGGGGACCTTGCAACCGGGCATCCTGGAATCGAGCATTGCATCGGCGACGCAGGGCGTCCTCGATTTCCAGCAGGCGGACGGCCATTGGGTGTTCGAGCTCGAGGCCGACTGCACGATTCCGGCCGAATACGTCCTGTTGCGCCACTATCTCGCCGAGCCGGTCGACGCCGTGCTCGAAGCCAAGATCGCCAATTATCTTCGTCGCATCCAGGGCGCGCATGGCGGCTGGCCGCTGGTGCATGAGGGCGAGTTCGACATGAGCGCCAGCGTGAAGGCCTACTTCGCGCTGAAGATGATCGGCGATTCCGTCGACGCCCCGCACATGGTGCGTGCGCGCGAGGCGATCCACGCGCGCGGCGGCGCGATTCACAGCAACGTCTTCACCCGCTTCCTGCTGGCGATGTACGGCGTGGTGACCTGGCGCGCGGTGCCGGTGCTGCCGATCGAGATCGTGCTGCTGCCGTTCTGGTCGCCGTTCCACCTCAACAAGATCTCCTATTGGGCGCGCACCACCATGGTGCCCTTGATGGTGCTCGCAGCGCTGAAGCCGCGCGCGAAGAATCCGCTTGGCATCGGCATCGACGAGCTGTTCCTGCAGGATCCGCGCTCTATCGGCATGACCGCCAAGGCGCCGCATCAGAGCATGGCCTGGTTCCTGCTCTTTCGTTCGCTCGACGCGATCCTGCGCGTGATCGAGCCGCTGTTTCCCAAGAGCCTGCGCAAGCGTGCCATCGACGCCGCACTCGCCTTCACCGAGGAGCGCCTCAACGGCGAGGACGGCATGGGCGCGATCTATCCGCCCATGGCCAACATCGTCATGATGTATGACGCGCTTGGCAAGAATGAGAATTATCCGCCGCGCGCGGTCACGCGGCGGGGCATCGACAAGCTGCTCGTCATCAAGGACGACGAAGCCTACTGCCAGCCCTGCGTCTCCCCGGTCTGGGACACGACGCTCACCGCGCATGCGCTGCTGGAGGCCGGCGGCGACAAGGCGGTGCCGGCCGCCAAGCAGGGCCTCGACTGGCTGATCCCGAGGCAGGAGCTCGAGCTGAAGGGCGACTGGGCGGTGAAGCGGCCCGACGTGCGTCCGGGCGGCTGGGCCTTCCAGTACAACAATGCGCATTACCCAGATCTCGACGACACCGCCGTGGTGGTGATGTCGATGGACCGCATGCGCAGGGAGCACGGCGCCACCGGCTACGACGCCGCGATCGCCCGGGGCCGGGAGTGGATCGAGGGCATGCAGAGCGACGACGGCGGCTGGGCCGCCTTCGACGTCAACAATCTCGAATATTACCTCAACAACATCCCGTTCTCCGACCATGGCGCGCTGCTCGATCCGCCGACCGAGGACGTCACGGCGCGCTGCATCTCGATGCTGGCCCAGCTTGGCGAGACCGCGGCGACCAGCAAGCACGTGGCCGACGGGGTCGCCTATTTGCGCAAGACCCAGCACCCCGAGGGGTCCTGGTACGGCCGCTGGGGCATGAACTTCATCTATGGAACCTGGTCGGTGCTCTGTGCCCTCAACATGGCCGGTGTCGACCACAAGGACCCCATGATTCGCAAAGCCGCCGCCTGGCTCGCCTCGATCCAGAACAAGGATGGCGGCTGGGGCGAGGACGCCGTCAGCTACCGGCTGGATTACAGGGGCTGGGAGGCCGCGCCCTCGACCGCCTCGCAAACGGCATGGGCCTTGCTTGCCCTCATGGCGGCAGGCGAGGTTGATCACCCGGCCGTCGCCCGCGGGGTGGAGTACCTGATTGCAACACAAAACAAAAAAGGACTGTGGGACGAGCAGCGGTACACCGCCACAGGCTTCCCCCGCGTGTTCTATCTGCGGTATCATGGTTACCCAAAGTTCTTTCCGCTGTGGGCGTTGGCGCGGTATCGGAACTTGCGGAACACCAACAGCAGGGTGGTAGGGGTCGGAATGTGACTTTGGGGACGGGGGACTATTTTACCGTGGGTCAGGCCATCGACCCGCGGCCGATACTGATCGTGACCGGATTGGTGCAGGAGGCCCGCATCGCGGCCGGGCCGGGAATGGCCGTCATCTGTTCATCCAGCAGCCCGACGCAATTGCGGGCGCTTCTGACCGTGGTGGACCCCGAAACGATTCGCGGCGTGATCTCGTTCGGCGTCGCCGGCGGGCTCGACCCGAGCCTGCGCTCCGGCGACGTCGTGCTGGCGACCGAGGTGCTCTCGGGCGACACCCGCTGGGCCGCGGGGCTCGCGCTTGGCGACGACCTGATCGAGCGCCTGACCTCGGGACGCCGCCGCGTGGTGCGCGGCAGCCTCGCCGGCGCCGAGGAAGTGGTGACCAAGCGCGCCTGCAAGGCGGCGCTGCATTCGGAGACGGGCGCCGCCGCGGTCGACATGGAAAGCCACATCGCCGCCGCCTACGCCGCCGAAGCCGGGCTGCCCTTTGCCGCGGTTCGCGTCATCAGCGATCCCGCCCACCGCGCGCTGCCGGCGCTCGCCCGTGCCGCCATCAAGCCGAACGGCCAGATCGACCTCGCCGCCGTGCTGCGCGGCATCGCGCGCAATCCGACAACGCTGCACGCGCTGGTCTCGACCGGCATCGACTTCAACCGCGCCTTGCGCTCACTGCGCGGCTGCCGCGATTATCTGATCGGGACGGAGCTGATCGAGAGCGAAGCGCTGGTGTCGAAAGCGGCGTGAAGCGGCGGTTCTCGATCTGACAAACAAAAGGCCCGGTCGTGCGACCGGGCCTTTTCTTTTGATGTGCTTCGCCCGGATCGAGGTCATGAGTTCGAAGTTGCGGTATAGGCGGGGATTATAATGACAGAAGATCAAGCTTACTCAGCAATGTTTATCTTCCTTGAAGAAGCTTGGAAGAGAACACGTTCTGATGGGCTAGCCATGATTCTTGGAGATATGTCGCTCCTTGAAGATGACACCCCAGCTGATCCAGCAATTGTTCTAGATTGGAAATCTGCCGTATCGCGAGCCTTGGGCGGCGAAAGTGCTGGACGCCTGACGCTGTCATAGAATCTGGGCGTTAGGGAATTACGGCTGTCACCGTAATTGCGCGCGCGGTGTTCAGCCAAAGGGGCGGCTACTCGCTCGTTCCTCGGTTGTGAAGTCAGGGCTGAAGCCCTGCGCGGCGGCTCGAAGCGATGCCCAAGTTCCGGCGGCGCTCCGCTGGGATGTAGAATGACGGCGTCACCCTCGCGAGAAACCTCGACCTCATCGATCGAGAAATGAAATTGCGTCGGCAATCGGATGAATTGGGAGATGCCCGATTTGAACACCTTAGCGAGGTGGGCCGGGGCAGCCTCCTGTAAATGCTGATAGAAACATCACCTTCAGGTCGAAGCACGCGAGATCGTTGGTGCGGCTTCCTGCTCCTTCCGCGCGGTCGTAGGCGGACGCAACGAGGCGATCGCTGTCTTCTGACCGAGCCGCGCTTCTACTGTGCATGGGGTTGCTTTGCCAATCTTTGCGGGGAATCCATTGGGGCGCAGGATCTGCCGCGCGATAGATTCCGGGTTCGCGCTGCGCCGCCCCGGAATGACGGCGAGGGGGCGGCAAGCGGCTTGTCAAAATGAGCCGTCGGGCAAAACACCATGAAACCCGTCAACCCCTTCCCGCGAAAATATTCCACTTTCCCGAATTTCGGATTCGTGGCATAGAGCGGTCATCCCGGCCCTGCCAGAGGGGCGCTTCGCGATCGTCACGAGATGCGGGCCGGGGTGCGGTGGACGCGGTAGCGCCGGCGCGAGAGGCGGTGACAGGGACGGGCGACCGTTGAGTCATGCGCGGTGCGCTACGACACGGCGCGGTCACAGCGGTCTTGTTGACGGTCGGGGGCGCGCACATCGGGCCCCGGATGCTGAGGCAGGGGCGTCCGCGGACGGAGAAGTCGTGTGGTCCCGACGCCCGGGGTTCTGGCGTCAAATCTCGCCGTGATGTGGCGCCAACCGCACGCGCATCGATCAGCGGCGTGGCGACGGGGGCAATAGTGCAACGCTCCCCGAGGAGAGCACGAAGGACACCGTTAAAACCATCCGCGCAGGGAAGGCCGGGCGACCGGCACACCTGTGATCCACCCCGTGTGCATTTTTCGTTGTGCACGGATCTGCGGGTGCCGCCGGCGCCCGGCCTTCCCTGCGCCTTCTGGTCTTTCGAGGGCGGCGACACGAGCAAGCCTCGGGCAAAAGGTGCCGCGAGAATGCGGAGGTGCGTCTGCAACAAAGAGCGCCGATGGAAAGAGCAAGCCGGTGCCGCATACTCCGTCATTGCGAGCACAGCGAAGCAATCCAGAATCTTCCGCAGAGGTAGTCTGGATTGCTTCGTCGCAAGGGCTCCTCGCAATGACGGCGTGGAGAGAGCGCCCAACACACTCCTCTCGTGCCCCGGACGCAGCGCAGCGCCCCCCGCGATGCGAAGCATCGTCGGCCCCGACTCTGCGCAGCAGCGCAAAGAGCGCTGCAGCGCGTCCGGGACACGGGCCGCTTAGATGGCGCTCGGTGGCGAGGCAAACAAAAGGCCCGGTCGCGATCGCGGCCGGGCCCTTGTCGTGAGAGTTGAGTGCGTCCGCGCTTACGCCGCTGTCGAAGCCTTCTGCGCGGCCTTTGCTTGCGCGGCCTCGGCCTCGTCCTTGCGGATCTCGGACAGCTTCTTCTGGACCTGCTCCGAGAAGATGTACTGCGCCGGGCGCTGCTTCGACATGTCGATCTCCGGCGCCATCGGGCCGGAGGTCTTGATGCCGCGCAGCGACACCCACATCGCCTTCAGCGGATTATTGAGGGCGGCGGTCGCCGCCGTCGGCTCGTAGCCGCAATGCGCCATGCAGTCGGCGCACTTTTCGTAACGGCCGGTGCCGTAGCTGTCCCAGTCGGTGGTCTCCATCAGCTCCTTGAAGGTCTTGGCGTAGCCTTCACCGAGCAGATAGCAGGGCTTCTGCCAGCCGAAGATGTTGCGCGCGGGCATGCCCCAGGGCGTGCACTCGTACTCCTGGTTGCCGGCGAGGAAGTCGAGGAACAGGCCGGAATGCATGAAGTTCCACTTCTTGCCCTTGCCCATGGCGAAGACGTCGCGGAACAGCTTCTTGGTCTTGGTGCGGTTGAGGAAGTGCTCCTGGTCCGGGGCGCGCTCATAGGCATAGCCCGGCGACATCGAGACGCCGACGCCGAGCTCGACGGTGAGGTCCAGGAACTTGGCGATCTCCTCGGCCGGATGGCCGTCGAAGATGGTGGCGTTGACGTTGACGGTGAAGCCGCGCGCCTTGGCTGCCTTGATCGCGGAGACGGCGCGGTCGAACACGCCCTTCTGCGACACCGCCTTGTCGTGGTGGTCGCGCAGGCCGTCGAGATGCACGGAGAAGAACAGGTAAGGGGAGGGCTCGAACAGATCGAGCTTCTTCTCGAGCAGCAGCGCATTGGTGCAGAGCGAGACGAACTTCTTGCGGGCAACGAGGCCGCGCACGATCTCGCCGATCTCCTTGTGGATGAGCGGCTCGCCGCCGGGAATCGCGACCATCGGCGCGCCGCACTCGTCGGCGGCGTCCCAGCACTCCTGCGCGGTCATGCGGCGGTTGAGGATCGCATCCGGATAATCGATCTTGCCGCAACCGACGCAGGCGAGGTTGCAGCGAAACAGCGGCTCCAGCATCAGCACGAGCGGGTAGCGCTTGCGGCCAAGCAGTTTCTGCTTGAGCAAATAGCCGCCGATACGCATTTCCTTGAAGAACGGGATAGCCATTACAAGTTTCTTTCTGGGCTTTTGAATTCGGGTGGGTCAGCTCGCGGCCAGTTGGGCCGGAAGCCGGAATTCGATGTTTTCCTCGCGGCCCGGCAACACCTGGACCTTCACCGGTCCAATCCGCCGCATCGCTTCGATGACGTCATCCACGAGTACCTCGGGCGCCGAAGCGCCGGCCGTGATGCCCACGGTCCTCGCATTCTTCAGCCACTCCGGATCGAGCTCGCTGCCGTCGGCAATCAGATAACTCGCGACGCCGGCCTCGGTGCCGATTTCGCGAAGCCGGTTCGAGTTCGAGCTGTTGGCGGCGCCCACCACCAAGATCACGTCGACCAGCTTGCTCAAGTCCCTTACCGCAGATTGGCGGTTCTGTGTCGCATAGCAGATATCCCGGATATCCGGACCTTGAATATCTGTAAAGCGGGCCTGAAGGGCCGCAATGATGTCCTTGGTGTCGTCGACCGACAGGGTGGTCTGGGTGATGTAGGCCACTGGCGTATCCGCCGGCAGCGTCAGGGCCTTAACCTCTTGAACGCTTTGAACAAGCAGCACGGGGGCGGGAACCTGGCCCATCGTGCCCTCGACCTCGGGGTGCCCGGCATGGCCGATCAGGATCAGCGTGCGGCCCTTTGTGATGTAGCGCTTCCCCTGATTGTGAACTTTCGTGACCAGGGGGCAGGTGGCGTTGAGCACCGGGAGGTCGCGCGCGGCGGCCTCTTCCTCGACGCTGCGGGCGACGCCGTGGGCGCTGAAGACCGTGACCGACTTCGGCGGGACCTCGGACAGCTCCTCGACGAAGATTGCCCCTTGTTCTTCAGGCTCTCGACGACGTGTTTGTTGTGCACGATCTCGTGGCGCACGTAGACGGGCGGGCCGTACTTCTCCAGCGCCCGTTCCACGATCTCGATCGCACGCACCACGCCCGCGCAGAAGCCTCGCGGCTGCGCCAGATAAACTTCCATGGGTTGCCCATCACGCAAGTTGCACCAATCCGCTTCAAAGTCCCCGGCGGCATGCCGATACTGACCAATGAGTTGCAATATCCGCACCATTGGTTCGCACACGCGGTAGCCGCCCACCCCCATCGGGGCTCCGGCGCATGGAGGCGCAAGTCTTGTGTCAAAAAATCGGCAACAAGGAAAGGTCAAATGAAACCTTCAGCCCCCGCCCGGGTCCCGATAGAGGTATTATAATACGTAGGCCTCCCCAAGTGCCACGCGCGTCGCGAGTGCCCAGTCTTTCGTCACTTTCCCGCCTCAACTCCCCGGCTATACCGGCTGCCCCCGCATGATTTTGCCCGGTCTCCCGCCGTTTACTTCGAACCTCGTTGCGGCGAGAACCACCCAAAACAGCAATAGGTTTCGCCTGGGAACTCCGATAAACAGCGGGCGTTTCCGGCAAGCTGTTAACCGCAGAAAGAAAAGAAGTGCTGCAAAGCGTCGTCGTTGCCATCGTCAGGACCTGCACCCGGTTTGCCTCCCTCGTCGTCATTGTCGGGCTCCTGCTGTCGGTGGGCGCGGGCTATTACGCGTCCCGGCACTTCGCCATCAACACCGACATCAATTCGCTGATTTCTCAAAACCTCGACTGGCGCAAACGTGACCAGCAATTCGACAAGGCGTTCGATCAGAATGAGCTGATCCTGGCTGTGGTCGAAGCCCGAACGCCCGAGATGGCGCGCGCAGCGTCAGACGCGCTCTATGCCAGGCTGAAGGGCGACAAGACCAACTTCCAGTCGATGCAGCAGCTCGGCGGCGGCGAGTTCTTCGAGAAGAATGGCCTGTTGTTCCTGCCGACCGAAGAGGTCGGCAAGATCACCGGCCAGTTCGAGGCCGCCGCGCCCCTGATCGAGATCATGGCCGGCGATCCCTCGATCCGCGGCCTGACCGGCGCGCTGGAGACCGGACTTGCGGGCGTCAAGCGCGGCCAGGTCAAGCTCGACAATACCGAGCGGCCCTTCAACCTGATCGCGCAGACGGTCGAGACCGTGCTCAACAAGGGCAATGCCAGCTTCTCCTGGCGCGAGCTCGTCAGCGACGAGCCGCTGAAGGATAGCGACAAGCGCGCCTTCATCGAGTTCAAGCCGATCCTCGACTACAACGCATTGGAGCCCGGCAAGGATGCCACCGATGCGATCCGCAAGGCCGCTGCGGATCTGGATTTTCCGGCCAAGTATCAGGCGCGGGTGCGGCTGACCGGCCCGGTCCCGATCGCCAACGAGGAATACGCCACCGTCCAGGAGGGTGCCGTCATCAACGGCGTCGGCACGGTTCTCGTCGTGCTGGTCATCCTCTGGCTCGCGCTGCATTCGTCGAAGATCATCTTCGCCGTGTTCGTCAATCTGTTCGTCGGCCTTGCGCTCACGACCGCGGCCGGCCTGATGATGGTCGGATCGTTCAATCTGCTGTCGATCGCGTTCGCGGTGCTGTTCGTCGGCCTCGGCGTCGATTTCGGCATCCAGTACAGCGTCCGCTACCGCTCGGAGCGTTACAAGCACAATGATCTTACCGGCGCGCTGGTGCTGGCGGCCAAGCGCTCGGCGGTGCCGCTGTCGCTCGCGGCGATGGCGACCGCCGCCGGCTTCCTCTGCTTCATGCCGACCGACTACAAGGGCATCGCGGAGCTCGGCCAGATCGCCGGCGTCGGCATGCTGGTGGCGTTCATCTCGTCGATCACGGTTCTGCCGGCCATGCTGAAGCTGCTGAACCCGCCGGGCGAGAAAGAGCCGGTCGGCTACGCCTTCCTGGCGCCGCTCGACCACTTCCTGGAGAAGCACCGCGTGCTGATCGTCGGCGGCACATTGCTGCTGGCGCTCGGCGGCCTGCCGCTGCTCTACTTCATGAAGTTCGACTTCAACCCGATGAACCTGCGCAATCCGAAGGCCGAATCGATCGCGACCTTCCTCGATCTGCGCAAGGACCCCAACACCGGCGCCAATGCCATCAACGTGATGACGACGTCGGAGGAGCAGGCACGGCAGGTCGAGGCGAAGCTGGAAAAGGTGCCCGAGGTGCTGCGGGTGATGTCGCTCGACAGTTTCGTGCCGCAGGACCAGCCGCCGAAGCTGAAGCTGCTCGCGCAGGGCGCCAAGGTGCTGAACCCCGCGCTCAACCCCGATCAGATCGATGCGGCGCCGTCGGACCAGGAGAACGTCGAGGCGCTGAAATCCTCCGTCGACAATCTGCGCCGGACCGCGGGCGACGCCAAGGGACCGGGGGCGGTCGCCTCGCGCCGTCTAGCGGACGCGCTCGAGAAGCTCGCCAATGGCGACGAGGCCACGCGCAACAAGGCACAGGACGTGTTCGTCACGCCGATGAAGATCGTGTTCGACCAGCTCAAGAACGCGATGCAGGCCGAGCCCGTCACCCTGAAATCGCTACCGCCCGACCTCGTCAGTGCCTGGAAAAGCAAGGACGGCGTCATCCGCGTCGAGGCGCTGCCCAAGGGCGATCCCAACGACAACGACACGCTGCGCAAATTTGCGGCGGCGGTGCTCGTTGCCGAGCCGACCGCGATCGGCGGGCCGGTCTCGATCCTGAAATCCGGCGACACCGTGGTGCGGGCGTTCATCCATGCCGGCATCTATGCGCTGCTGGTGATCGGCCTCTTGCTGTGGATCACGCTGCGCCGCTTCGTCGACGTGCTGATGACGCTGGTGCCGCTCCTGGTTGCTGGCGCGGTGACGCTCGAGATCTGCGTGTTGATCGGCCTGCCGCTCAACTTCGCCAACATCGTCGCGTTTCCGCTGCTGCTCGGCGTCGGCGTCGCCTTCAAGATCTATTATGTCGTGGCGTGGCGCTCGGGCAGGACCAACCTGCTCCAGACCAGCCTGACGCGCGCGATCTTCTTCAGCGCGCTGACGACGGCGACCGCGTTCGGCAGCCTGTGGCTGTCGAGCCATCCCGGCACGTCCAGCATGGGCAAGCTGCTGGCCCTGTCGCTGGTGACGACGCTCGCGGCCGTGCTGCTGTTCCAGCCGGCCCTAATGGGCAAACCCCGCAATCTCAGGGAGTAGGCAGATGTCGCCGACCGGATCGGTGGCGCTCTTCTGACCGGGTTTGGCTGCGCCGGCGGGCTTCGGGGCCGCAGGCGCAGGTGCGGCGGCAACCGTCGTACCTGCGGCTTTCGGCGCCGCGCCGGTGGCCTTCGGCGCGCCCTTGGCCATGGCATTGGCGGTGCTCAAGGGGATCGGCGGGCCAACCCGGGTCCAGGTCTCGCCTCCGCACAGGAAGCCCATCACGCAGCCCTTGATTTCGAGCTGGTCGGTCCCCGTCGGCGTGATGGTCGCGCTGTAGATCTGGCCGTCCTGGGCGTTGTAGACCTGTCCCTCCCACTGGTCGGCGCCGGCCTTCTTCTTCATGTCGATCAGCGTCACCATGCCCAGCGTCGGCCTGTTCTTTTTCGAGACATCCGGATTGTTCTCGTCGCGCCCGCCGGGCTTCTTTTCCCAGGCCACGGCGCCCCACATGCTGCCATTGCATTGGGCGACACGAATGTTGGCGACGCCGTCGGCGACCCGCCAGTCGCCGGTGGGATCGGCGGCGAGCGCGGGTGTCAGGCAGGTGTAACCGCCAGCCAGTATTAGTCCGGTGTAAAGGGCTAAACGCATGATGGTTCCTTGGCAGTGCAACATGATCTAAAAGCTGTGCTTGCGAAGATGGTCCGAAAAAGGGCAAAAGGCCGCACAGACCGTTTTCAGCAGCGGTCCGTTTTCAGTTGACGAGACGGCCTCCAATCGAAGTATGTAGCGGATGCACAGCCCAAATCCAGACATGTCTCAGCTATTCGCGGACCGTCAGGCCCAGCGCAGCACCCTGCATAACCGGTATCTGAACGAGCAGTTCGTCCGGGTCCTCAAGACCATCGGCTACGATGTCGGCTTCCAGAAGGGGCAGGGGCAGTATCTCTACGATCGCGACGGCGCCCGCTATCTCGACCTGTTGTCCGGCTTTGGCGTGTTTGCGATCGGGCGCAATCATCCGGTGATGCGCGAGGCGCTCAAGAGCGTGCTCGATGCCGACCTGCCCAACCTCGTCCAGTTCGACGTCTCGACGCTCGCCGGCGTGCTGGCCGAGCGGCTGCTGAAATACGTGCCCTATCTCGACAAGGCGTTCTTCGCCAATTCCGGCGCCGAATGCGTTGAAGCCGCGATCAAATTTGCGCGTGGCGCGACGGGGCGTCCCGGCATCGTCTATTGCGCCCATGGCTATCACGGCCTGACCTATGGCGCGCTGTCGCTCACCGGCGATTCCAATTTCCGCAACGGCTTCGAGCCGCTGCTGCCGGGCTGCACCTCGATCCCGTTCAACGACCTGGCGGCGCTGGAAAAGGCGCTGGCCTCGCGCGAGGTCGCGGCTTTCGTCGTCGAGCCGATCCAGGGCAAGGGCGTCAACATGCCCACCGACGAGTTCCTGCCCGGCGCGGCGGCGCTCTGCAAGAAATACGGCACGCTGTTCGTCGCGGACGAGATCCAGACCGGCATGGGCCGCACCGGCCGCTTCCTCGCGGTCGAGCACTGGAACGTCGAACCCGACATGGTGCTGCTGTCGAAATCGCTGTCGGGCGGCCACGTCCCGGTCGGCGCGGTGCTGACGCGCAAGGCCATCTTCGACAAGATCTTCAACCAGATGGACCGCGCCGTGGTGCACGGGTCCACCTTCTCCAAGAACGACCTCGCGATGGCCGCCGGTATCGCCACGCTCGATGTCATGGAATCCGAGAAGCTGATCGAATCCGCCGCCAAGCGCGGCGCCGAGCTGCGCCTCGCGCTGACGCGCATGGTGCCCGGCTACGAGCTGATGAAGGAAGTGCGCGGCAAGGGCCTGATGATCGGCGTCGAGTTCGGTCCGCCGAAGTCGCTGCGCCTGCGCGCCTCATGGAACGTGCTGGAGACAGCCAACAAGGGCCTGTTCTGCCAGCTCATCACCGTGCCGCTGTTCAAGGACCACAAGATCCTCACGCAGGTCGCCGGTCACGGCAGCCACACCATCAAGCTGCTGCCGCCGCTCACCATCACCGAGGAAGACTGCAGCTGGATCGAAAAGTCGTTCGACGACGTCATCGCCGGCAGCCACAAGGTCCCCGGCGCGATCTGGTCGCTCGGCAAGACGCTGGTGGACAACGCGGTGAGAAGGTCGGCTTAAGACCGATTGCTCAGGCCGCCTCCGGCACCGGTACGCGACCTATTTCGCGAACTCGCGCACGGCTGCGGCCACGGCCGCCGGCACTTCCTGAGCCACGCAATGTCCGGCGTCCTCGAAGACCTGCGTGCTGGCCCGCGGAATCAGCGACAGCGCGCGCCGCGCCATCTCCCAGTAGATCGGTCCCGACTTCGCAGCGGTCGTGACGCGCACCGGGCAGTCGATCTCGGCGAGTAAGCCAAACGGATTGCCGCGGGCATCGCCCACGTAAACCTGCTCCATCGCTTCGTAGATCGGATGCAGGATTGCGGACTCGATCTCGGGCGTGCAGCAGAGTCGAACGCGGCCATCATCGAGCGGCGCGAAGCCGTGGCGCACATAGGCGCGGAGCGAGGTCTCGGTCCAATCGGCAAACGGTGGCGCCGCTCGGTAGCGCTCGAACACGGCGTCGGCGCTCTCGAATTCGGCGCGCCGGCGCAGCGTGCCTTGCAGGCGGACGACGGATTCGTCGTTCAGTCCCCCCGAACGGGCTACGCGGGGGTCCATGATGGTCGGCTCCATCACGAACAGGCGCGCGAAACGTCCCGGCAGCAGTCTCGCCGCGAGCAGAAGATCGGTCGCGCCCGCGCTGTGGCCGATGCCGTAGACGTTGCGCAGCTCGAGTGCATCCATCACCTGGCGGATGTCATCGGCATAATCGAGGAAATGATAGGCCCCGGGCTTGTGGCTGGCACCATGGCCGCGACGGTCCAGCGCATAAACGGTGTAGGTCGATGCAAGCTCGCACGCGACCTCGTCCCAGACGGCGGCGACGAAGCCGGTGCCGTGCACGAGGAGAGCGGGCGGCTTGCCGCGCTCGCCCCATTGCAACAGGACGATCTCTGCACCTGCCGGGCCGATGGAAAAGCTCTGTGGATTGATCATGATGCCGGGACGCTACTTCGCATCCTCCAAAATCATCGCAGAGCCCTTCTCCGCGATCATCGCCGTCGGCGTGTTGGTGTTGCCGGAGGTGATGGTCGGCATGATCGAGGCATCGACGATGCGCAAGCCTGCGAGTCCGTAGAAGCGCAGGCGCTCGTCGACGACCGCCATGGGATCGCTGACCGCGCCCATCTTCGCCGTGCCGACGGGGTGGAAGATGGTCGTGCCGATGTCGCCGGCGGCTTTCGCGAGGGAGGCGTCGTCGTCGCCGACGGTGGGGCCCGGCAAATATTCGCTCGGGCGATATTTGGCCAGCGCTTTCTGCTGCATCAGGCGTCGCGTGGTGCGAATGGCGTCGGCGGCGACCTGCCGGTCGTCGTCGGTCGACAGGTAATTCGGCGCGATGATCGGCTTCTCGTCCGGGCTCGCCGAGCGCAACCGCACGGTGCCGCGCGAGGTCGGCTGGAGATTGCACGCGCTCACCGTGATCGCGGGGAAGCGGTGCAGGGGATCGCCGAACTTGTCGAGCGACAGCGGCTGCACGTGGAACTGGATGTTGGCGCGGGCGCGCGTCGCATCGGAGCGCGTGAAGATACCGAGCTGCGAGGGCGCCATGGTCAGGGGACCGCGGCGGCGGAAGGCGTAGTCGAGGCCCATCAGCCCGCGGCGGAACAGATTGTAGTAGGTCTCGTTCAGCGTGCGCACGCCCTCGACCTTGTAGATCGCACGCTGCTGCAGGTGATCCTGAAGATTGCGACCCACACCCGGCCTATCCATGACGATGTCGATGCCGAGCGGCGACAGCCAGTCGGCGGGCCCGATGCCGGAGCGATGCAGCACCTGCACCGAGCCGATCGAGCCGGCCGAGAGGATCACCTCGCGTTTCGCGCGCGCCTCGATCATCTCGCCGTTCTGGATGAAGCGCACGCCGACGGCGTGGCCCTGCTCGATGATCAGGCGGTCGACCAGCACGTGCTTCTCGAGGCCGAAGGTTCGTCCGCCTCAAGGCCGGCTTGAGAAAGCCGCGCGCCGAGGACCAGCGCCGGCCGCGCTTCTGGTTGACGTGGAAATAGCTGGTGCCTTCGTTGTCGCCGGTGTTGAAATCCGGGATGCGCTTGATGCCCATCTCCTCGGCGGCGTCGCCGACCGCATCGAGAATGTCCCATGACAGCCGCGGTGCTTCGATGCGCCAGCCGCCGCCGGCGCCGTGATGCTCGCTCGCGCCCAGGAAGTGATCTTCGAGCTTCCTGAACAGCGGCAGCACGTCGTCGTAGCCCCAGCCGGTCATGCCGAGCTGGCGCCAGTGATCGTAATCGGCAGCCTGTCCGCGCATCGAGATCATGGCGTTGATCGCCGAGCAGCCGCCGATCACCTTGCCGCGGGGATAGGCGAGCGAGCGGCCGTTCAGCCCGGGCTCGGCCTCGGTCTTGAACATCCAGTCCGAGCGCGGATTGCCGATCGCGAAGAGATAGCCGACCGGGATATGGAACCAGATCCAGTTGTCGTCGCCGCCGGCTTCGAGGATGAGGACGCGGTTCTTGGGCTCGGCCGAGAGCCGGTTGGCGACGATGCAGCCGGCGGTGCCGGCCCCGACGACAATGTAGTCAAACTCACCTTCGAGCCGCCTTGGCATTCTGCTTCCACCCAAACAGGCGTCACGCCAGGGCTGGTCCCGGACATCCACGCGCTTTCTGTCCTAATAGTCGGACGTGGATGGCCAAGACAAGCTCAAGACAAGTTGGAGACGAGCTCGCCGCTAGCCCGGCCATGACGAGAGGACAGGGCTACCCTCGATCTGCGGGAGTTAGCTGGACTGACGCTTGCATGGTAGACAGTCCTGCATTTCAACAACGCTCGAGACCTCCATGCCCATCGTCAACCGCGTCGCCGACCTCCAATCCGACATTCAGGCCTGGCGCCGGGACATCCACCAGCATCCCGAGCTGCTGTACGACGTTCATCGCACCGCAGCATTCGTGGCGGACCGGCTGCGCGAGTTCGGCTGCGATGAGGTCGTGACCGGCCTCGGCCAGACCGGCGTGGTCGGCGTCATCAAGGGCAGCAAGCCGGCCGGCGAAGGTCTCAAGGTGATCGGCATGCGTGCCGACATGGACGCGCTGCCCGTCGACGAGCAGACCAACCTGCCTTACGCCTCCAAGATTCCGGGCAAGATGCACGCCTGCGGCCATGACGGTCACACCGCGATGCTGCTCGGGGCAGCCCGATACCTCACCGAGACCCGCAATTTCGCCGGCGATGCCGTAGTGATCTTCCAGCCGGCGGAGGAGGGCGGCGCCGGCGGCGCGGCCATGGTCAAGGACGGCCTGATGGAACGCTTCGGCATCGAGCAGGTCTACGGCATGCACAACGGCCCGGGCATCCCGGTCGGCTCGTTCGCGATCCGGCCTGGCCCGATCATGGCAGCGACCGACGAGGTCGACATCATGATCGAGGGTCTCGGCGGCCACGCCGCGCGTCCGCACAAGTGCATCGATTCCGTGCTGGTTGGCGCGCAGGTGATCACCGCCCTGCAAACGATCGTCGCGCGCAGCGTCGATCCCCTGGAATCGGCCGTGATCTCGATCTGCGAATTCCACGCCGGCAACGCCCGCAACGTCATTCCGCAGACAGCGACTCTGCGGGGCACCATCCGCACGCTCTCGCCCGAGGTGCGCAAGCTGGTCGAGAAGCGCGTGCACGAGGTCGTGGCTGGCGTGGCGCAGATCACCGGCGCCAAGATCGACCTGCATTACAAGCGCAACTATCCGGTCGTGAACAACCACGCCGCCCAGACCGAGGTGGCGCGGCGCATCGCCAAGCAGGTTGCGGGCGACGCCAATGTGCACGAGATGCCGCCGCTGATGGGCGGCGAGGATTTCGCCTACATGCTGGAAGCGCGGCCCGGCGCCTTCATCTTCTGCGGCAACGGCGACAGCGCCGGCCTGCATCATCCGGCCTACAATTTCAACGACGAGGCGATCGTCTACGGCACGTCCTATTGGGTGAAGCTGGTCGAGGAACAGCTGGCGGCGTCGTAACGCTCCGTCGTCTTTCCGGGATGGTCCGAAGGACCAGACCTCAGGTGCGCAATTGCGCACCGGGGAATCTCGAGATTCCGGGTTCGGTCCTGCGGACTGCCCCGGAATGACAGCCTGGAATGCAAAGGGCCGGGACATCAGGCGGCACGCGCCGCCTTCTTCTGCAAGCTCGCGGCGATCCTCAGGTCCTCGACAAAGCGCCGATATTCCAGCGCCTTGGCTTCCGGATCGGGCAACCGCAGCAGATAGGACGGATGCACCGTCACCAGCGCTTTTCGTCCCTCGGGAAGCTCGATGAGGCGGCCGCGGTTCTTGCCGATGGGAGTGATCTTGCCGAACACGGTTTGCGCGGCGGTCGCGCCCATCGCCACGATCAGATCGGGCTGGATCGCCGCAACTTCGCGCTCGTACCATTGCCGGCAGGCGCGGATCTCCGGCGTATTCGGCTTCTGGTGCAGGCGGATCTTTCCGCGCGGCACGAATTTGAAGTGCTTGACCGCGTTGGTGACATAGACCTTCTTGCGGTCGACGCCGGCCTCCTCCAGCGCGCGGTCCAGCATCTGGCCGGCCGGGCCGACGAAGGGATGGCCGGCGAGGTCTTCCTTGTCGCCAGGCTGCTCGCCGACCAGCATGATGTTGGCGGACTTCGGGCCTTCGCCGAACACGGTCTGGGTCGCGTCCTTGTAGAGATGGCAGGCGCGGCAATGCGCGGCTTCCTCGCGGAGCGCTTCGAGATCGTCGGCAGCGGGTTTGCGTTTCATCGGAGCCTCCGGCCGCTTCTGGGGCTTGTGCGGATCGGTTGCGGCATTGGCGATCATAGCACCGGTCATGCGCTCGGCGTCCTCGATCAGGGGCTTAATGATCGAAGCCTCGGGCAGGTTCCTCCAGTATTTCTTCGGCATCTCGGCCTGCATCACCTTCACCTTGAGCCGGGCCGGATTGAAGATGCTGGCATAGTAACGGCGCCAGGTTTCCTCGAGCCGGTCTTCGCCCGGCGCCTCGCTCTTGCTGACGCCCGGCGTGAATGAAAGCGAATGGCCATTCCAATGCGCGCAGAGGTCGGGGGTCAGGATCGACCAGGGCATGTCGGCAAAGCGTTTTGCGAAGAAAGGCGCGGCGAGCTCGACGATGTGATGCTCCGGCTCGAACCAGGCGACGTAATGCGCCTCGCGTTCCCTGCCGATCTCGCGGAAGCGCACGAAGGCATGCATCTTGTGCTCGTCGCGATGCACCGCTCTCGCCATGGCGGTGACTTGCGCAACGTCAGGATCAGTCGCAACCTCGATGAGATCGTGATTGTCCTTCAGCCGAAACAGCAGCCGATAGAGGATGGCAAAGCGCTCGGGATCGCGGTGCAGGATCGCTGCTTTGGCGAGCTCGATGAATTTGCCCGACACGTTGAAGGTGCCGTCATTCACCTCGAGGATCGGTGATGGCGCGGGCGGGGCGAACAGCTCGGCTTCGCCGCCTTGCACGGTCCAGGTGACATCGGCCGGCTGCACGTGACGAAGCACGAGGTGACGTGCGGCTTTGCGCCAGCCGTCGAAATCGGTTTCGGTGTCGAGAATGATGTATTGCATCAGAAGCCAAACCCCAGTTGCGTTGCCTTCGGTTTGAACCGTTCGATCAGCCGCGCGTCGTCGAGACGGTGTGACGACGGCCGGTGATCGCTGAGGACGATGAACGGCATCGCCTTGTTGCGGGGCACATGCAGCCGCGCGAGATCGGCGAGGCGGATCGTGGTGGTGCGCCGTGCCGCGATGATGCGTTCGACCGCCTTGGTGCCGAAGCCCGGCACGCGCAGCAGCTCCTCACGGCTGGCACGGTTGACGTCGAGCGGAAAGCGGTCGCGGTGGCGCAGCGCCCAGGCGAGCTTTGGATCGATCTCGAGCGGCAGCATCGCGCTGTCGTCGACGATCTCGCCGACATCGAAGCCGTAGAACCGCATCAGCCAGTCGGCCTGGTAGAGCCTGTGCTCGCGCAGCAGCGGCGGCTGCACCAATGGCAAGGCGCGGCTGGCGTCGGGGATCGGGCTGAAGGCGGAATAATAGACGCGCCGCAGCCGGTAGGCGCCGTAGAGATTGGCGCTGGTGTGGAGAATGGTGTGGTCGGAGGCGCCGTCGGCACCGACGATCATCTGCGTGCTTTGGCCGGCCGGCGCGAAGCGCTGCGGCTTGGCCTTCGCGCTCCGGCCTTCCTCGGCCTCGTCCAGCTTCAGCCGCAGCCGGCCCATGGTGCGGCGGATCGCGCGCACGTCTTTCTCGGGCGCGAATTGCTGCATGCTGGCTTCCTGGGGCATCTCGATGTTGATGGAGAGACGGTCGGCATATTTGCCGGCTTCTGCGATCAGGGCGTCGTCGGCTTCCGGAATGGTCTTCAGATGGATGTAGCCGCGGAAGTGATGCTCCTCCCGCAGCTTTCGCGCGACACTCACCACTTGCTCCATGGTGTAGTCAGGGCTGCGGATGATGCCGGAGGAGAGGAACAGGCCCTCGATGTAATTGCGCCGGTAGAAGTCGAGCGTCAGCTTGACCACCTCCTCGATGGTGAAGCGGGCGCGCGGCACGTTCGAGGAGGCGCGGTTGACGCAATAGAGGCAATCGTAATTGCAGGCGTTGGTCAGCAGCACCTTGAGCAGGGAGATGCAGCGTCCGTCCGGCGCATAGGAATGGCAGATGCCCATGCCGGGCGCGGTCGAGCCCATGCCCTTGCCGTCGCTGGAATCCCGCTTTTCGGTGCCGCTGGAGGCGCAGGACGCGTCGTACTTGGCGGCATCGGCCAGGATCTCCAGCTTACGTTGTACGTCCATGACTGAATCCCGTTGATTCCGCTGATGAATCCGACGGAGCGCCAATTCGATTGACTCTCCGCGCGCCGTTAGCTTTATATTAGAACATATCATGAACAAATGAGCCAGCTGCTGGTTCTTCTTTTGAAGACCACGGCATCAATCTCTGAAGGAGCGGCGAGCATGAGCGGCGCACGTGGAAGCGCGCTTGCGATCTTGCGCGGCCAGATCGAGCGCATCGAGACGGCGGAGATCGTGCATCAGCACGATCGGGTGGCGCTCGGCCACAGCGGGATCGATGCCGCGCTGAAGGGCGGGCTCGCGCGTGCGGCGATCCACGAGGTGTTTTGCGAGGGGCGCCAGGGCGTGGCCGCAACGGGTTTTGTCATGGGACTTGCGGGGCGCGTGGCGGCACGCAAGCCGCTGCTGTGGGTGCGGCAGGATTTTTCGGAAATGGAAACCGGCGCGCTGTCGATGAGCGGGCTCAAAGAGCTCGGCCTCGATCCGCGCCGCGTGGTGATGGTCCGCGCCGCCGATGTCGAGAGCGCGCTGCGCACCTCGGCCGATGCGCTCGCCTGCGACGCGCTGGGCGCCGTCGTGCTCGAGCTCTGGGGCGAGACCAGGCAGTTCGATCTGGTGGCGAGCCGCAAGCTGACGCTGGCCGCGCAAGGCTCCGGCGTCACCGGCCTGATGCTGCGCATGGCCGCGCAACCTTTGCCGTCGACCGCGGAGACACGATGGATGCTGCGCGCGGCGCATTCGCCGCCGGGACCTGTGTGGAGCGTTTGGGGCGCGCCGCGCTTCGATGCCGAGCTCTTGCGCAATCGTCATGGCCCCTGCGGCCGGTGGATCATGGAATGGAATTGTGATGAGTGCCAGTTCAGCGAGCCGTCGACGTATTCTCAGCCTGTGGCTGCCGCGCCTGCCCATCGACCGGATTCAGCGGTTCCTTGGGATCGCCGGGCTGGGTAAATCCGCGCATCCGAGCATCGTCGTCATCAAGGACAACAATGCGCTGGTGATCCATGCGCTGGACGAGGCCGCCGAGCGCCTCGGCCTGTACATCGGCCAACCCTTGGCCAATGCACGGGCGATGTGTCCGGACTTAAAAGTGTTCGACGCCGATGTCGCGGCCGATGCGAAGACGCTCAGCGATATCGCCGATTGGTGCGACCGCTTCACGCCGCTGGTGGCGCTCGATCCCCCGCACGGGCTGTTCCTCGACATCACCGGCTGCGCGCATCTGTTCGGCGGCGAGGCTGCGCTGCTCGCGACGCTGGTTCGTGCGCTCGGCCGGCAGGGCTTTGCCGTCGGTGCGGCGATCGCCGGCACGTCGGTCTGCGCGCGTACGCTGACGCGGCAGGCATCTAGCAGCATCGTTGCCGATGGCGGCGAGGCGGCAGCGATCCGTGCATTTCCGGTGTCCGCGCTCGGTGCGGGCGAGGCCATCACCACCGGCCTGCGCCGCGCCGGCCTGAAGACCATCGGCGACGTCGCCGCGCGCACACGAAGCGAGATCACGGCGCGGTTCGGCGCCCGGTTCTCCACGCTGCTCGCGCATGCGCTGGGGCAGGGCGATGCGCCGATCAGCCCGCGCAAGCCGCTGCCCGACTACATCGTCGAGAAGCGTTTCGCCGAGCCGATCGCGACCGACACCATGATTGCGATGACGTTGTCGCGGCTGGCCGACACGCTGATCGCCTCGATGGAGAAGCAGGGCAAAGCGCGCGCGCCGGCTGGAGGCCGCCTTCTTCCGCACCGACGGCGTGGTGCGCGCGATCATGGTCGAGACCGGACGTCCCGTGACGAAAAGCGCAGTAATCGACCGCCTGTTCCGCGAGCGTCTCGATGCGCTCGCCGATCCGCTCGATCCCGGCTTCGGCTTCGACATGGTGCGTCTGTCGGCGAGCCGCACCGAGATCGTGGTGCAGGAGCAGCGCGATCTCGACGCCCATGTCCACGACAATGACGAGCTCGCCGGGCTGATCGACCGCATCGCCGCGCGCATCGGCGGAAAACGCGTCGTCGTGCACCTGCCTGAGGATACCCATATTCCCGAATGTGCAGTGATGGCCGCCCCGGCGCAGCATCATCTTGCTGCCGCCATGCAGGCCGAATGGCCGGCGCGGATCGAGAGCGAGCCGCCGCTGCGTCCCTTAAGGCTGTTCGACAAGCCGGAGCCGATCAAGGTGCCGTTCGCGGCCGTGCCGGATGGTCCGCCGCATCAATTCACCTGGCGCCGCGCGCTGCATGCCGTGGTGCGGGTGGAGGGGCCCGAGCGCATCGCGATGGAATGGTGGCGGCAGGACGGCAAGCAGCTGACCCGGGATTATTTTCGCATCGAGGATGCCGAGGGCCTGCGCTTCTGGATCTTTCGCGACGGTCTTTACGAGGGGGGAAGTGTTCGACGGCGACGGCAAGCCCGCCTCGCCCGGCTGGTATGTGCACGGTCTCTTCGCATGAATATGCCCGCTTATGCCGAGATCGGCATCACCACCAATTTCTCCTTCCTGCGCGGCGGCTCGGATCCGCGCGCCTATGTGCATCAGGCCAGCGCGCTCGGCATTCCCGCGATCGGCATCGCCGATCACAACACGCTGGCCGGCGTGGTGCGGGCCTACAAGGAGCTCGACAATGACAAGGTGCTGCACAAGCCGAAGCTGCTGATCGGTGCGCGCATCGTCTTCATCGATGGCACGCCCGACATCTTGGTCTATCCGCGCGACCGCGCCGCCTATGGCCGGCTGTGCCAGCTCCTGACCCGGGGCAAGCGCGGCGACGACATCACGCGGATCGAGAAAGGCGAGTGCCATCTCAGCCTCGCCGATCTGCTGGAATTTTCCGAAGGCCAGCTCCTGATCGTGACGCTGCCGCATCGCTTCGACCCGGCCCAGGCGCTGGACGTTCTGGCGCAGCTGAGAGCGGGCCGCGCCGAAGGCGTGTGGCTGGCGGCGAGCCTGGTCTATCGCGGCGACGACCGGCGCCGGCTGGCGCGGCTCGATGATCTCGCTATGAAGGCAAAGGTGCCGCTGCTCGCGACCAACGAGGTGCTCTATCACGATCCCGGCCGCCGTCCGCTGCAGGATGTGCTGACCTGTATCCGGGAAAAGACCACGATCGAGGCTGTGGGGCGGAAGCTGGAAGCCAATGCCGAGCGGTTCTTGAAGACACCGCGCGAGATGGCGCGTCTGTTCCGCGATTTCCCCGATGCGATCGCGGAGACCATGCGGTTTGCGGACGCCATCGAGTTTTCACTCGATCAGCTCAAATACCAATATCCTGACGAGCCGGTGCCGCCGGGCAAGACCGCACAGGGGCATCTGGAGGATCTGACCTGGGCGGGTGTCGAGAAGTATTTCGACGGCAAGATCGACGACAAGCTGCGGGCGACGCTCAACAAGGAGCTCGCGCTGATCGCCGAGCTGAAATACGCGCATTACTTCCTCACCGTGCATGACATCGTGCATTACGCGCGCAGCCAGAACATCCTGTGCCAGGGGCGGGGATCGGCGGCGAATTCGGCCGTGTGCTACGTGCTCGGCATCACCTCGGTCGATCCGACCAAGGTCGATCTGTTGTTCGAACGCTTCATCTCCAAGGAGCGGCTGGAGCCGCCCGACATCGACGTCGATTTCGAGCATTCGCGGCGCGAGGAGGTGATGCAATATGTCTATCGCCGCTACGGTCGCCACCGTGCCGCGATCATCGCGACCGTGATCCATTATCGTCCGCGCAGTGCCATTCGCGACGTCGGCAAGGCGCTGGGCCTGACCGAGGACGTCACCGCCGCGCTCGCCGACACCGTCTGGGGCAGCTGGGGCAAGGGCCTCAACGAGATGCAGGTCCGGCAGGCCGGACTCGATCCGCAAAATCCCATGATCAACCTCGCGGTCGAGCTCGCAACCGAGCTGATCGAATTCCCGCGCCATCTGTCCCAGCATGTCGGCGGCTATGTGCTGACCCAGGACCGGCTCGACACCTATGTGCCGATCGGCAACGCCGCGATGGACGACCGCACCTTCATCGAATGGGACAAGGACGACGTCGATGCGCTCAGCATGATGAAGGTCGACGTGCTGGCGCTGGGCATGCTGACCTGCATCAGGAAGTGCTTCGATCTGATCGAGCAGCACAAGGGCGAGCGTTTCGTGCTGGCGAGCGTTCCTCAGGACGACCCCAGGGTTTACGACATGCTGTGTGCCGGGGAGTCGCTCGGCGTGTTCCAGGTCGAGAGCCGTGCCCAGATGAACATGCTGCCGCGCCTGAAGCCGCGGACCTTCTACGATCTCGTCATCGAAGTCGCGATCGTGCGCCCCGGACCGATCCAGGGCGACATGGTGCATCCTTACTTGCGGCGGCGGAACGGGCTGGAGAAGGTGAGCTATCCCTCGCCGTCGCCGGAGCATGGCGACAGGGACGAGCTCTACAAGGTGCTGCACAAGACGCTCGGCGTGCCCCTGTTCCAGGAGCAGGCGATGCGGATTGCGATCGAAGCGGCACATTTCAGCTCCGAGGAAGCCAATGGCCTGCGCCGCTCGATGGCGACCTTCCGCAATGTCGGCACCATCGGCCAATACGAGGAAAAGCTGATCGGCAACATGGTGGCGCGCGGCTACGATCCCAACTTCGCCAGAAGCTGCTTCGACCAGATCAAGGGGTTCGGCTCCTACGGCTTCCCGGAAAGCCACGCCGCGAGCTTTGCGCAGCTCGTCTACATCTCGTCGTGGCTGAAGCATTATCACCCGGATGCGTTCTGCTGCGGCCTGCTGAACTCGCAGCCGATGGGGTTTTATGCCCCGGCGCAAATCGTCGGCGATGCCCGCAAGAACGGCGTCGAGGTCCGCGACATCGACGTGTCCTACAGCTTTGCGCAAAACACGCTGGAGGAGGGGAGCGGCAAATATTGTGCCGTCCGTCTTGGCTTCCGCCAGATCGACGGCTTCCACTGGCTGGACGAGGATGAGGAGAGGCTGAAGCGCTCTCAGCTGTCATTCCGGGATGGTGCGTTAGCACCAGACCCGGAATCTCGAGATTCTCTGAGGCGCAATTGCGCACCAGAGTTCACGCTTCGCGTGTCCCGGAATGACAATGCGGAGAAATCACGAGACTGGGCCGACCGCATCATTGCCGCCCGCACCCGCCGTCCATTCACCTCGCTCGAGGACTTCGCCCGCGACACCGGCCTGCCCAAGCGCGCGCTGATCCTGCTGGCGGATGCCGACGCGTTCCGCTCGCTCGGGCTCGACCGCCGCGAGGCGCTATGGCAGGTGCGGCGGCTGCCCGACGACGTGCCGCTGCCGCTGTTCGAGGCGGCGACCGCGCGCGAGCAGCCGGACGAAGGCGCAAGGCCGCTGCCGCTAATGCCGCGCGCCGAGCAGGTGGTCGCGGACTACCAGACCATCCGGCTGTCGCTGAAGGGCCATCCGATGGAGTTCTTGCGCGAGATGTTTACGCGTGAGCGGATCGTCGCCTGCAAGGAGATCAATCATGAGAACGAGCGGCGCCGCGTCCGCTGCGCCGGCGTGGTGCTGGTGCGGCAACGTCCGGGCAGCGCCAGCGGCGTCGTGTTCATGACGCTGGAGGACGAAACCGGCATCGCCAATGTCGTGGTCTGGCCCAAGATCATGGAGCAATACCGGAAGGAAGTCATGGGCGCGCGGCTCATCGAGGTCCAGGGCTATATCCAGAGCAGCCCCGAAAAGGTGACGCATCTCATCGCCCAGCGCATGATCGACCGCTCGCACGATCTGGTCGGCCTCGCCAACGACGCTTTGAGCCGCCAGCATGCGGTGCCGGCAGGCGCCACATTGGTCGAGCCGCTCAACGAAGACCCTCGCGCGCTCACGGACATGCCGGCGCAAAAGATCCGTCACCCCCGCAACGTCCGCATCCTGCCGCCGTCGCGGGATTTTCATTGAGGATCGTGAACCGCGAGCTGTCGTCGTGCGCGACTGTCGTAGGGTGGGCAAAGGCGCGCACTTGCGCCGTGCCCACCACCTTCTGCGGTTCGTCGCAAAGTCGTGGGCACGCTTCGCTTTGCCCACCCTACGAGTTCTTCGCGGATGATGCCGCGCCCTTCTAAAAATTCACCCGGTTCGAGATCGCGCCGTCCACGACGAGATTGGATCCCGTCGTGAACCCCGACACCGGGCTCGCCAGAAACACCGCGGCGCTCGCGATGTCCTGCGGCGTTGCCATGCGGCCGGTCGGGTTGCGCTTCATCGCGTCGTTGAAACGCTCGGGCATGTTCTTCTCGATCATCTCCCAGACGCCGCCCTTGAAATAGACGGTGCCCGGCGACACCACATTCACGCGGATCTTCTTCTTGGCGTATTGCCGCGCCAGGCCCTTGGCCATGTGGATCAGCGCCGCCTTGATCGGACCGTAGGAGCTGGCCGTGTCGGCCTGCGCCGCCGAGATCGAGGAGATGATGACGACGGCGGCATCGCCGCTTCTCTCGCCGCTGGCTTCGAGAAACGGCCGCGCGGCGTCGAAGGCGTGCACGGCGCCGAGAACGTCGAGCCGGAAATTCTGCTCCCACGACGCGGCGTCGTGGCCCTGCGCCATCGCGCCGGCATTGGCGAACAGCAGGTCGATGCCGCCGAGCTCCTTTGCCGCGCCTTCGATCCACGATTTCAACGCCGCGCCGTCGGTGACGTCGACCGGGCCGCCGCTGGCTTTGACGCCGCTCGCCTTCAGTTCGGCGACGGTGGCCGCAACCTGCTCCGCATTGCGTGCGCACACCGCGACATTGGCGCCTTCACCGGCGAGCGTCGCCGCAATCGCCCGCCCGATACCGCGCGTGCCGCCGAGCACGATGGCGTTCTTTCCCTTGAGACCGAGATCCATTGTTGAACTCCTTGTTTGTTGGTCGTGCGACTGTAGCTGTTTCAAGAGTGCTTCAGAAGTCTCTCCGTCGTCATTGCGAGGAGCTCTTGCGACGAAGCAATCCAAATTGCAGCCGCGGAAAGCTCCTGGATTGCACCGCTGCGCTCGCAATGACGTGGGGAGAGGCCGGGCCCACCTCACTCCGGCGCCGCTCCCACCGGCGGGCCGCCGGGCGGGCGGTGCAGGAAGGTCAGCGACGCATAGGCGCCGGTCCAGGAGCCGATTGCCGCGAAGGCGACGTAGAATGCGTTTTCGGTGTAGCTGATCACGGCATAAGAGGAGAGCAGGTACCAGACCGCGCTCCAGTTCGCCGCTGGAATGCGCTTGCGCGCGATCACGGCCGAGGTGAACATGACGTAGACGGCGTCGGTGGCCGCCGTCGCGATGAACACGGCACCTGCGATGAGGGGATCGATGGCGGCCATTGCATTCCCTTATGTGCTGATGGATGGTCGCAAAAAGGGTAAGGGAGAGAAGTAGCCATGCAAAGCCCCGCCGATATCCTCAAGGATATCTGGACCTCGGTCGGCGGCGATCCGGCCGCGCTCGAACGCGTGCGGCTGACCGGCGAGGAGCCGCAGATTCCTCTTCATTTCGCGTGGCCGTCGCCGGCCAAGCCACGATCGCCGCCGCCGGCCTCGCCGCGGCCGAGATCTGGCGGCTGCGCAGCGGGCAGATGCAAGATGTCTCCGTCGACATGCGCCACGCCGTCGCCGAATGCCGCTCCGAGCGCTATCTGCGTGTCGACGACAAGCCGCCGCCGCCGGCCTGGGACGCGATTGCCGGCGTCTACAGCACCGGCGATGGCCGCTTCGTTCGCTGCCACACCAATTTCCCGCATCATCGCAAGGCCGTCTGCGAGGTGCTCGGTTGCGAGCCGGCGCGCGACAAGGTGCAGGCTGCGCTGATGCAATGGAGGGGCGAGGACTTCGAGACGGCAGCTTACGCGGCGGGCGGCGTGGTTGCGCTGATGCGGAGCCACGACGAATGGTCTGCACTGCCGCAGGCGCGCGCGCTCGCGCGATTGCCGCTGATCTCGATCGAGAAGATCGGCGAAGCCCCGCCGAAGCCGTGGCCCCAAGGATCGTCAGAAGGATCCTCGGAAGAATCCTCGAGCAACGATCGTCCGCTCTCGGGCCTTCGCGTGCTCGATCTCTCCCGCGTCATCGCAGGCCCCGTCGCCGGCCGCACGCTCGCCGCGCACGGTGCTGATGTGCTGCTGGTGTCGGGGCCGGCGCTGCCCGCCATCGACTGGCTCACCATCGATACCGGCCGCGGCAAGCTCACCACCTTCATCGAGCTGAAGACCGACACGGGCAGGGCGCAATTGCGCGAACTGCTGGAGGACGCCGACATCTTCTCGCAAGGCTATCGCCCGGGTGCGCTTGCCGCGCTCGGCTTTTCGCCGGAGGATGCAGCGAAGATCAATCCGGGCATCGTCTATGTGACGCTGTCGGCCTATGGCCATGCCGGGCCCTGGGCCGAGCGCCGTGGCTTCGATTCCCTGGTACAGACCACGACCGGATTCAATCACGCCGAAGGCCAGGCCGCCGGCCTCGATGCTCCCAAGGAATTGCCGGCGCAGATGCTCGACCACGCCACCGGCTATCTGATGGCGTTCGGTGCGATGATGGCCAAGATGCGCCAGGCCCGCGACGGCGGCAGTTGGCACGTACGTGTGTCGCTGGCGCAGACCGGACGCTGGCTATGGAATCTCGGCCGGCTCGATGGCGGACTGAATACCCCGGATCTTGCGGGCGAGGCCGTATATGCCGCGTTCATCGAGAGCATGCCATCCGGATTCGGCATGTTCAAGGCGGTGCGCCATTCGGCGCTGCTGTCGACGACACCGGCGCAATGGTCTCGTCCGGCGATGCCGCTCGGCTCTCATCCGGCGCATTGGCCTGCGCGAAGCTGACATGAAGCTGACATGTCGCGATATTTTTTACGCAAACCGAAAGGCGCCGGCGTTTTTTAGGTTGTCTGAAATTCCAGTTCGGCACTATTAGCGCAACCGACAAGGCAGACATCTGCCGAGATCGTCGCAGACACGGCCGGGCTCCATGGTGGTTGAAAATACCCAGCGACTGCAGCTGTTTAGACAGCGGCTGATCACGTCCGTAGTTTTACTAGCTCTCGCCGGCGCCGGTGCCTACGGCTTCCTCGCTTTGGGGTCCAAGGAAAAGAAGCACTCCGAAATCTCCAGCCAGTCACGCAGGAATGCGCAGACGTTCACGCCGACGTCGTCCGAATGGGCGACGCTGACGATCGAGCCGGTCAAGGCTCGCGCCTTCCGCGCCGAATACGTCACCGAAGGCAAGGTCGCCGTCGATGAGGACCGTTCGACCCCGGTGTTCTCGCCCTATGCCGGCCGCGTCACCAAGCTGCTGGCGAAACCGGGTGAGACGCTGAAGCAGGGGCAACCGCTATTCACGATCGAAGCCGCCGACACGGTGCAGGCCCAGAACGATTTTATCGCAGCGATGACCTCGCAGAACAAGGCGAAGTCGGCGCTCGAGCTCTCCGACATCCAGTTCAAGCGTGCCAAGGATCTCTATGAAGGCCATGCCATTCCGCTGAAGGACTATCAGCAGGCGGAAGCGACGCAGGTTCAGGCGCGCAACGATATGCGCTCCTCCGAGACTGCGCTGGAAGCCGCGCGCAACAAGTTGCGCATCCTCGGCTTCACCGACGAGACCATCAAGGCGTTCCAGGACAAGGGCGTGATCAATCGGGAGGTCACGATCTATTCGCCGATTGCCGGCACGGTGGTGCAACGCAAGGTCGGCCCCGGTCAGTACGTCAGTTCCGGCGCCAGCGATCCGGTCTTCGTGATCGGGGACCTCTCCTCCGTCTGGCTCACAGCCTTCGTACGCGAGAGCGATGCCGCCGCCGTGTGCGTCGGGCAGGACATCACCGTCAACGTGATGGCGCTGCCGGGCCGTCCGCTCACCGCGAAGATCAACTACGTCGCCGCCGCGATCGACCCCAACACCCGCCGTCTGCTGGTCCGCGCCACCATCGACAACAAGGACGGATTGCTCAAGCCGGAGATGTTCGCCAACGTCACGATCTATTCGGCCGGCGACCGCGCCGCACCGGCGGTGCCGAAACAGGCCCTGATCTACGAAGCCGACAAGGTTCGTGTCTGGGTCGCGCGTGAGGACAAATCGGTCGAGCTGCGCCAGATCAAGATCGGCCTCGTCAATGGCAACCTCGTCGAGGTCACCGGAAATCTGAAGCCCGGCGAGCAGATCGTCACCAAAGGCAGCCTGTTCATCGACCGCGCGGCGTCCGGCAGCTGATCAAGAACCTGAATGGATCGTCTCGTCGCTCTTGCCGTCAACCGGCGCTTCCTGATGGTCGGCATGTTCGTCGCCGTGCTGATCGGCGGCCTGATCGCGTTCAACCAGCTCAACATCGAGGCCTATCCCGATCCGACCCCGCCGATGGTCGATATCGTGACGCAGAGCCCGGGACTTTCGGCGGAGGAGATCGAGCGCTACATCACGATCCCGATCGAAACCCAGGTCGCGGGCCTGAAGAACATCACGACCATCCGCACCATCTCGCTCTACGGTCTCTCCGACGTCAAGATTCAGTTCTCCTTCGCCTACACCTATGACGAGGCGTTGCAGCAGGTCTTGAACCGCCTGGCGCAGCTCGCGCCGCTGCCCGGCAACGTGCAGCCGCAGATTTCGCCGCTGAGCCCGATCGGCGAGATCTTCCGCTACCGTCTCGTGGGTCCGCCCAACTACAGCGTGCTCGACCTCAAGACCATTCAGGACTGGATCCTGCAGCGCCGCTTCCGCGCCGTGCCGGGGGTCATCGACGTCACCGGGTGGGGCGGCAAGAGCAAGACCTACGAGCTCCAGGTCGATTTCAACAAGCTGGTCGCCAATGGGCTGACGCTGCCGCAATTGCTGCAGGCGGTCGGCAATTCCAACGTTAATGTCGGCGGCAACACCGTCAATATCGGCCAGCAATCGGCCGTCGTGCGCGGCGTCGGCCTGATCCGCTCGATCGACGATCTCGCAAATACCATGGTGGCACAGACCGGCGGCAATCCGGTGCTGGTCAAGGACGTCGCCACCGTCACCGTCGGCCAGAAGCCGCGCCTCGGCATTGCCGGCCTCGACGACGCCGACGACATCGTGCAGGGCATCGTGTTGATGCGGCGCGGCGAGCAGAGCTCGCCGACCATCAAGCGTGTCCACCAGCTCGTCCAGCAAATCAACAGTTCCAGCATCCTGCCGCCCGGCGTGCGCATCGAACGCATCTACGACCGCGGCGACCTGATCGAGCTCACCACCCACACGGTGCTGCACAACATGGTGGTCGGCATTCTCCTGATCGTGCTGTTGCAGTGGATCTTCCTCGGTGATCTCCGCAGCGCGCTGATCGTCGGCGCCACCATTCCGTTCGCGCTGTTCTTCGCGGTCATCATCCTGGTGCTGCGCGGTGAATCGGCAAACCTCCTGTCGGTCGGCGCGATCGATTTCGGCCTGATCGTCGATGCCACCGTGATCATGGTCGAGGCGATCTTCCGCCGCCTGACGCACACGACGCCGAGGTCGGGATCCGGACTTATGTCGTCCGAGGCGCTGTTCGGCATGAAGAGCCACGCCATCCTCAGCGCGGCCGCCGACGTCTCGCGCTCGATCTTCTTCGCTGCGGCGATCATCATCGCGGCGTTCCTCCCGCTGTTCACGCTGTCGGGCGTCGAGGGCAACATCTTCGGACCGATGGCGCGCACCTATGCCTATGCGCTGGCCGGCGGGCTCCTTGCGACGTTCACCGTCACGCCGGCGTTGTCCGCGATCATCCTGCCCGCGCATGTCGAGGAAACCGAGACCAGGGTCATGCTGATCCTGCACCGCGTGTACTCGCCGCTGCTGCAATGGGCGGTCGCCAATCGCAACATCGTGCTCGGCGGCGCGGCCGGCCTGGTGCTGATGACGGTGGCGCTCAGCCGGCTGCTCGGCCTCGAATTCCTGCCGAAGCTGGAAGAGGGCAATCTGTGGATTCGCGCCACGCTGCCGCCGACCATCTCGCTCCAGGAAGGCAATTCCTACGTCAACGAGATGCGCAAGGTGATCCGCGCCCGGCCCGAGGTCGAATCCGTCGTATCGCAGCACGGCCGTCCCGACGACGGCACCGATGCCGCCGGCTTCTTCAACGCCGAGTTTTTCGCGCCGCTCAAGCCCGTCAGCCGGTGGCCCGGCACGCGCGACAAGGAGGAGCTGACCGCGCAATTGCTCAAGCAGCTGGACGACCGCTTCCCCGGCGTCGAGTTCAACTTCTCGCAATACCTCCAGGACAACGTCTCCGAAGCCGTCTCCGGCGTGAAGGGTGAGAACTCGATCAAGCTGTTCGGCAGCGACCTCCAGGCGCTCACCGACACCGCGAACAAGATCAAGCAGGTGCTGGCCACCGTGCAGGGCGTCACCGACCTTGCGGTCTTCACCTCGCTCGGGCAGCCGACCGTCCAGATCGACATCGACCGCGCCAAGGCCGCGCGCTATGGCCTTGCGCCGGGCGACATCAATGCCACGATCAAGGTCGCGATCGGCGGCGACACCGCGGGAGACCTCTACGAGCCGGGCAGCGATCGTCACTTCCCGATTATTGTCCGCCTCGCGCCGGAATATCGCAGGAGCGCGGAGGCAATCCAGAATTTGCGGATCGGCGCGCCCGGGCCGAACGGCACCGTCACCCAGATCCCGCTGAGCGAGGTCGCCACCATCAGCCTCGTCTCGGGCGCGGCCTACATCTATCGCGAGCAGCAGGAACGCTATCTGCCGATCAAATTCTCGGTGCGCGAGCGCGACCTCGGCAGCGCGATCAGCGAGGCCCAGCAGAAGATCGCGGAGCAGGTGCAGCTGCCGCCCGGTTCGCACATGGAATGGGTCGGCGAGTTCGGCAATCTCCAGGACGCGATCCGCCGTCTGTCGATCGTGGTGCCGATCTCGCTGGCGCTGATCGGCGTGCTGCTCTGGTTCAATTTCGGCTCGATGACCGACACGCTGCTCGCGATGAGCGTGATCCCGATGGCGATTTTCGGCGGCGTGCTCGGCCTGCTGATATCAGGCACCGCCTTCAGCGTCTCCGCCGCGATCGGCTTCATCGCGTTGTTCGGCATCGCCGTGATGGACGGCATCATCATCCTGTCGCAGTTCAACCAGCTGATCGAAGAGGGCGTGGACCGCATGACCGCGGTGGTGCGCACGGGTGAGCTGCAGCTCCGGCCGGTATTGATGACCTGCATCGTCGCCGGCGTCGGCCTGCTGCCGGCGGCGCTGTCGGAGGGGATCGGCTCGCAGGTGCAGAAACCGCTCGCGGTCGTCGTCGTCACCGGCATGATGCTGGCGCCGGTCGTGATCCTCGTGACCTTGCCGGTCCTGATCTCGTTCTTCTCGCGCCGCGGGCGCTGAGCGTCAGAACCCGTAAAGCCGCGCCGGGTTGTCGGCCAGGATCTTTTTGCGTAGCTCGGCATCCGGCGCCCACACCGGAAGCTGGTTGAGCAGGCGCCCGTCATCGATCTGGTAGAGCGGCGCGATGTCGGTGGGCTTGCGTCCCTCGACCCGGCTGGAATCCGGATGCGGCCAGTCGGTGCCCCAGACGATGCGGTCCGCATTGGCCGCAATCAGCGCCCGGGCATAGGGCACCATGTCCTGATAGTCGGGTGCGAGCTTCGAGGAGCGATAGGCGCCGGAGATCTTCACATAGGCCTTGCCGGACTTGACGAGCGCGATCAGGTCGGAGAATCCGGGTTGCTCCAGCCCGAGCGAAGCTTCGAGCCCGCCGAAATGGTCGAACACGACGGGTACCGGCGCCGCCTCGACGAGGTCCTTGATCGCCGAGATCATTGCCAGCGTGGTGTAGAGCTGCACGTGCCAGCCGCGCGCCTTCATGCGTTCGACGGCGGCGGTGAAGCGAGGCCGGCCGACATTGGGATCGTTGACGCCGCCCGTCGCCAGATTGAGGCGGATGCCACGGAAGCCATCTTGATGCATCGCATCGAGCTGTGCCTCGGTGGTTCTGTCGTCGATCACGGCGACCCCGCGCGCGGTCGCGCCGCGCGCCTTCATGCCGAACAGGGTGGAGGAATTGTCGGTGCCGTAGACGCTCGGAGTGACGATCACCACGCGCTCGATATGCAGCGCCTTGTGCAGCGCGACCATTTCTTCAGGGCTTGCCGGCTCCGGCGTATAGACGCGGCCTGCGAAGAACGGGAATTTTTCGACATCGCCATGGATGTGGGTGTGGCAGTCGCAGGCATGCGCGGGGACGTCGAAATTGACCGGCGTCGCGGGCTGCGCGGCACGCGCATGGGCTCTGCTGGTCATGGCGGCTCCGGCGGCAAGAGAGGCAAGCAGGACGCTGCGTCGGTTGAGCACGGGTTCTCTCCCTGTTCTATTTTCTTGAAGTTGTACGGGACATTATCACATCAGCTTGGCAACCGCCGCTGCGCTTCGCTGCATAGCTGCTCGACAAGGCCCGCAAGCGGGCGCGAGCCGTCGATGCGCACCATCGGGCAGGGCAGGTCCGCGAGCCAGGCTTCGTGTTCGGCGAGATTGCGGCCCTCGCGATCTCCGGCCTCGTAATGGGAGGCCCAATCGACAAAGGACTCGGTCTCGTCATGGCGCCAGCCACCCGGCGCGACGGCGTCCGCGCCGAAATGGGCCGCCTCGCGGGCGCGCAAGCGCTGCAGCCGGATCTCGCGCGGCGTGGTCACGAAGACCACGAGATCGAACAATGGAACAAGCTCCTCGCCCCAGCCGGTGACGGATCCGCTCAGCACCCAATCCAGGCGCGGCAGAAACATCTCGTGCATCAAACGCAGCTGCTCGGATGCCGGACGCGTGGTCCGGTAGGGCGGCACGGTCGGCAGCCAGAAATAGTCGTCGGTGTCGTGATGCGGCAGCGCAAGCCGGCCCGCAAGCGCCCGACCGAGCGTCGTCACGCCGGAGCCCGAAGCTCTTTGCATCGGCTCCGCCCGGATGAGTTGAGCCTATTGCCCCGACGGCGTGCGCAGGCCGTGCCAGGCGTCGCGGACCTGGTGATAGTGCACCTCGGGCAGGTAGTCCGGCGTGTTCAGGTTCAGCGTCTTGACGTCGAGATGGCCGATGGCGCTGAGCAGCGTGTAGGAGGCGATGACGCGGTCGCGCTGTGCGCCGATCAGGCGGGCCTTGGCCTGGATCAGGTCGGCCTGCGAGTTCAGCACGTCCACCGTGGTGCGCTGTCCGCCGGCGGCCTCGCGCTGCACGCCCTGCAGCGCGACGGTCGCGGCCTTCACTTCGATTCCGAGGCCGAGACCGCGACCTTGGCCCCTTCGTTGGCAACCCAGGCGCTGACCGCGGCCGTGCGCGCCTGGTTGCGAATCTGGTCGAGCACGAGCCGGCTCTGCGCCGTGATCTCCTTGGCCTGCCGGGTCTGCGCGGCGGCTTGGCCGCCGTCATAGATCGGGGCCGTGACGTTGGCGATGATCGAGGCCTGGTCCTCGGCGAAAGTGCCGAGCGTCGGATCGTTGTTGCGGCTCTTGCTGGCGCTGCCCTGGATGGTGGCGCTCGGCAGCAATACACCTTCGGCGATGCGGATGTTGGTGGAGGCGACATCGACGTCGAAGCTTGCGGCCATCACCGCCGGATGCTGGCGGATCGCCATCGTCATGGCGTCTTCGCGGCTCTTCGGCAGATAACGGTCGACGGCCTCGGCGGCCCGAAGCTGCGACGGTGAATTGCCGATGACCTGCGCATAGGTCGCCTGGCTGACGGCAAGCGCGACCTCGGCGGCGTTGAGATCGGCAAGGCCGCGATTGAGGCGCGCCTCTGCCTGCGCGCTGTCGGTCGGCGTGACATCGCCGGCGTTGAGGCGGCGCTGGGTGACCGCGAGCGTCTCGCGCAGGAAGGCGACGTTGGAACGCTGCGCCTCGACCAGTGACTGGTTGGCGAGCACGTTGGTGTAGGCGGTGACGGCGTCGAGCAGCACCCCCTGGCCGACATTGCGCAGCGCCTCGCGGCCCGACTGCACCTGGAGCTCGGCGGCCCGCACGTTGTTGGCGGTCCGGAAGCCGTTGAACAGGGTCTGCGTCACGGTGACGCCGATGATCCATGGCTTCAGGTTGCCGGTCTGGATGGTGTTGTCGGGCAATAGATTGCGCACTGATTGCAGGCCGGCGCTGAGGCTCGCCACGATCTGCGGCCGGTAACCGGCGAGGGCCTGCGGCACGTTCTCGTCGGTGGCGCGTTGTCGCGCCCGTTCTGCATTGAGCTGCGGATTGGTCTGGTAGGCCTTGGCGAGCGCCTCCGGCAGGGCTTCGGCCCAGGCGGCGGAGGGCAGGGCGCCACAGAGCGCCAGCGCGGCCCATGTGGCAAGCACGGCACCTGCGCCCGGTCGGCGCCGCGTCATCACGCGACCAGCTCTGGCGGCACGCCCAATCATGTAATCTCGCTTAATCCCGGCTGTCCGCCCCCGCCGACGGTGGCCTCTTAGCTGTTTAACCAGCCGAGGTCCCGCAGGCAAACTGCCGCGGGGAAAACCCCCATGAAATCCGTGCTTGTTGCAGCTTCGTCACAGGGATCCCGTGTAGCGTGGTGAGCCTGACAACAGCCTGACCGTTCGGCGCCGTTACCGGTTCTTGTTCACCGGCTTGCGCTTCTCGATGAACGCCGCCATGCCCTCGGAGCGGTCCTCCAGCGCGAAGGTCGCGTGGAACAGGTTGCGCTCGACGCTCATGCCTTCGGCAAGCGTGGTCTCGAAGGCGCGGTTCACCGCTTCCTTGGCCATCGCGGCGGCAGGGCGCGACATCGCGGCGATCTTCTCGGCCGCCGCCATCACCTCGTCCATCAGCTTGTCAGCGGGCACGATGCGGCTGACGAGGCCGCTTCGCTCGGCTTCCGCCGCATCCATCATGCGGCCGGTGAGACACAGGTCCATGGCCTTGGACTTGCCGATCGCGCGCGTCAGGCGCTGGGTGCCGCCGATGCCGGGAATGGTGCCGAGCGTGATCTCGGGCTGGCCGAACTTCGCAGTGTCGGCGGCGATGATGATGTCGCACATCATGGCGAGCTCGCAGCCGCCGCCGAGCGCGTAACCGGCAACCGCCGCAATCGTCGGCTTGCGGCAACGTGCGACGCGGTCGCCGCCGATCGCGGCAAAATCCTCCGAAAACATGTCGATGAAGCCCTTCGGCTGCATCTCCTTGATGTCGGCGCCGGCGGCAAAGGCCTTCTCGCTGCCGGTCACGATGATGCAGCCGATGGCATCGTCGGCCTCCAGATCATCGACCGCGGCGGCGATCTCGCGGAAAACGCCGAAGGAGAGCGCGTTGAGCATTTTCGGCCGGTTCAGCTTGATGATGCCGACCGCGCCTTTGCTCTCGACGATGATGTGTTCGAACGTGCTCATGCTCCACCCACGCGTTTGATTGAGCGGGCAATGTGCCCGCTGGCGCGGATGCCTTCAAGAGGGCCGGAGCCGCCGGGACGCGCGGGGCCGCGCGTCCCGGCGGAACCGCGATCAGGCCATGAACATGCGTGCGGCGGACGCAAGCGTCAGCAGCGTGCCGACGCCGATGAAGATTTTACCGATCAGGGAGCTCTGGTCCCAGGCCGAGCTCTGCTGGCTGCTTGCCATCACCGGCGCCGGCCGGGGCTGGGCCTCGGTTGCGGCAATGACCGCCTTCTGTGCCGGCGGATCGTCCTGTTGCGCGGCGCGGTCGATGTCGTTGAGCTGATCGGGTGCGACGACCTGGTTCTCGGCGTTCGGGACGCTGGTATTGTCGGCTGCGGCCTGGACATTGCCGTTGGCACGGTCCGTCATCGCGGAGGCCGCAGCCGAGGTCGGCGTGTCGGTGGCTACGAGCTGCGCGTTGGCGTTGGCAACCGCCGGCGGCATCTGGCCCGAGGCGGGCAGGTCGTTGTCGGCCGCCTTGCTCTCAGACTTGCTCTCAGACTTGGCCCCGTCGGCCTTTGCCTGAGCATCAGCCTTGTCGTCGGGTTTCTGTGCCGTCTTGCCGGTGCTGGTGCGGCGTGACTCGTGGCGCCGATGCTTGCTCGGCTTGGCCGCGTCGGCCTGCTTGCCCGCGCTGTCCGATTTGCTCGCGGCTGAGCTTGGCTCCGCCTGTGCAGAACCTCCGAACAGCAACAAAAGCCCGGCCACAACAATCAGGGCCGCGCGCCCGCTGGCTTTCATCATGTGATGATCTCCCCAAATCCGCCCGTCCCGGAAGCGAACAGAGACCCTGGGGCGTGACGACAGCGGGGCGGAAAATGGGAATCTTCGGGCACCACCGGGCAAAAACGGGGCAAACCGGCTCCGTGCTGCCGGCCGCCGGGTGCGGGCCGGGGCGATCGGTGTTATGAGCCGTCGCAGAGATTGACGGCCGTATCGGTCGCGAGGCCCGGCGCAGATCACGAATTCGTGATTCTGGCCGCCTCGCGTAACAAATTGATCGAACGGCCGAATTGCATGGTGAGGGCGCGCGTGCGCGGACGTGAGGACGAATGGACCGGCCTGATGCGGTCGGCCATGGCAGGCGATGATGCGGCGTATCATCGCCTGTTGAAGGCGGTCACGCCGGTGCTGCGCGCCGCGGCGAGGCGCGGCCTGGCGCGGGCCGGGCAGCCTCCCGATCAGGCCGAGGATATCGTGCAGGAGATTTTGTTGGCGGTGCACCTGAAGCGGCACACCTGGGACAGCGAAGCCCCCTTCGCACCCTGGCTGTTCGCGATCGCCCGCAACAAGCTGATCGATGCGCTGAGGCGGCGCGGAAGGCGCGTCTTCGTCAACATCGACGATTTCGCCGAGACGCTGCCGGGCGAGGCGCCGCAGGAGACGGCCTCGGCCGGCGAGGTCGCGGCGCAACTGGGCACGCTGCCGCAGCGCCAGCGCGACGTGCTGCAGTCGATCGCGGTCGAGAGCGCCTCGATCAAGGACACGGCGGCGAAGTATTCGATGAGCGAAGGCGCGGTGCGAGTCGCCCTGCATCGCGGACTTGCGGCACTGACTGCCAAATTGCGGGACCACTAGTCATGGATACCGACCAACTGATCCGCTCGCTCGCAGCCGACAACGCTCACCGCGTGCCGCGCGTCGGGACCGTGCTGACCATGGCGCTGCTGGTGGCCGCGCCGCTGTCGATCCTGATTTTCGCGACCTTCCTCGGAATGCGGCCTGACGTGATGACGGCCATGCGCAATCCGTTCTTCGACATGAAGTTCGCGGTCACCTTGTCGCTCGCGATCCCCGCGATCATCGTCAGCCTGCATCTGTCGCGTCCCGAAGCCTTGATGCGCGGCTGGGGCTGGCTGCTGCTGCTTCCGGTCGGGTTGCTGGCGGTCGCGATCGGCAGCGAGGCGATGATGGCGCCGGCGATGCCGATGACGATGCGGCTGATGGGCAAGAACTCCAGGGTGTGCCTGGTCGCCATCCCCGCGATGTCGCTGCCGCTGCTCGCAGGTGCGCTGTTCGGCCTGCGGCATGGTGCACCCTCGCATCCCGCGCTTGCAGGCGCGCTCGCCGGCCTGGTCTCGGCCGGCCTCGCCGCGACGCTCTACGCCTCGCACTGCACCGACGACTCCCCGCTGTTCGTCGCGACCTGGTACACGCTCGCGACCGCGCTGGTGGCGGCGATCGGCGCGGCAGTGGGATCCAAAGTCCTAAGATACTAACGAGCCGGCCTCACGCCGCCGGAATCGTGCTCTGCTGCATGCGGTGGAAGCGCAACACCTGCTGCGCGGTCGACGAGCGCAGCGCCTGGTAGGTGTCGCGCAGCGTCAGCATGTCGGCCTGCGGGCCGCCCGAGAGCTTCTCGCGCATGGTGATGATGGCGCGCACGCTCGGCCAGGACATGCCCGCGACCTTGGCGAGGATCATCACGCCCTCGGTGCGGCTTTCGATCATCATGGTCTCGGCGGTCTCGACCGCGACGCCCGCGAGCGCGGCGAGCCCCGCATTGGTCTCGTCGAACTTGCCCTGCTCGGCGAAAGTGGTGAGCTGGAGTTCGTCGAGGCGGCCGTCCTCGTGCAGCGATTTCACCAGCGCGCGCGCCATCTCGGTCTGCTTGTTCATGGCGGCGGCGCGCATCCTCTGCGCGACTTCCTGGACCACGCCCGACACCTCGTCCGCGAACTCCGGATGCGCCGCCTCGAGCTTCCTGCGCACGCTCAAGGACGCCTTGCCGACCAGCTTCAGATAGTAATGGCGCGGCAGGTCGGGCCGCAGGCCGATGCAGGTCGCGAGGTCGTCGTCGCGTTCGGCGCGGGTGACGAGGTCGGTGAGGCTTCCCTCGGAGAGCTGCGCGCCCGGATTATTGACGGTCGACTGCACCACGTCGGCGTTGCCGCGCGTCACCAGCACGTCGGTCAGCGCCTCCGACAGCACGCGCCGGAGCGAGATCGCCTTGAGATGCGCCTGGCCTCTCGTACGCGCGACCTCGATCAAGGTCGTCTCGTCCAGCCGTTCCGATTTCGACAACACGGGCCCGGAGACCTCGATGACCTCGTCGAGCGCGAGCGTGCGGATGATTTGCGGCGGCGCGGCCGCGATCGGTGCGAGACGGTCGGCGAGCAGCGCCCTGGCCGACGTCTCGATCTGTTCGACTAGGCACTGGAACACGTCGTCGAACAAGCGGATGTGGTCGTCGGAATAGTCGACCGCGTTGCCCACGAAGAGATCGGTGACGCGGCGCAGCGTCTCGACCCGGCGCGCCACGGTGCCGTGCGAGAGCGCAGTCTGCAGTTCCTCGAGCAGATTCTCGGATGATTTTACGGATTTGGATCTCATTGCCCTGTCCTGGAGCGTTCGGTCCGGCCGCTTCTGTCGCGCCGGAATCAAATGGATTGGTCAGCTGGTTGCAATGCGGTTGCGCCCTTGCGCCTTGGCGGAATAGAGCGCGCGGTCGGCGCGAGCGAGAAACGTGTCGGCAGTATCAAGATCGCGCAGCGTCACGACGCCCGCAGAAATGGTCACGCGCATGCCTGGGGAGAATGCACCCCAGTCGAGATCGGCGACGATGCTGCGCAGGCGCTCCAGCATGCGCTGGGCGGCATCGCCCGACGTGTCCGGCAGCAGCAGCAGGAATTCCTCGCCACCGTAGCGGCCAAAGCTGTCGGACGGGCGGATATTGGCGAAAATGGTGATCGCGAAGGTGCGCAGCACCTCGTCGCCGACGGGATGGCCGTGAGCGTCGTTGATGCGCTTGAACCAGTCGAGATCGATCAGCGCGATCGCGCAGGGAGCCGAGGTCTGTCGCGACTTTTCGATCTCGGCGTCGAGAAGGCGCATGATGCAGCGGCGGTTGTAGGAGCCGGTGAGCTCGTCGAGCTCGGCCAGTTCCTCGATGCGCCGATAGGCGGCCTTCAGCTCGATGCTGCGCCGGTACAGGATCTTGCGCAGGGTTGCGCCGAACAGGCCGAGGAAGGCGCACTGGCCGATCACCAGCACGAAGCACAGCATCGAGGCGGTTCGCTCCAGGCGGGTCGCAACCGGTAGTCCGATCGGCAGGTCCGTACCCAGGAAGACGAAGCCAAGCCCGCAGGTGGCAAGGCCCCAGGTGACCATCGCCTGGCGCGAGGTCATGCGCAGCGTGCCGAACGCGAAGATCAGAAACAGCACGGCGAGGAACGCGACCCCGACCGTCGGCACGGCGAGCAGGAACAGCAGTTGCAGCGCCATGTGCGCCGAGATCTGGAACACGGTGAGGTAGTGATCCTCAAACCGGTCGCCGATGCCGGCTTCCGACAGCACGGTGAAGGTCCCGATGATCAGGAGGCCGCCGAACCAGAACAGCGAGGGAACGGCCATGTCGACCGTGCCACCATAGGCGTAGAGCAGCAGGACGGATGCGCCGAGCGAATAGCTCGCCACCTGGCCGATATACATCTGGCGGCGCTGCCGGGCCCGCCGCGCCTGGACCTCGGGGGCCGCAGCCTCGGGGGCGCGGACGATATCCGCGACCTCAGCAGCATTCCTCTCGGGAAATGACGTCGCGGCCGTGCCCATGATCCCGCCAAGGTGAATGTCAGCGTAGAAATCTACGTGGCAAGCCTTTAGGTTTGGTATCCTTTTGAAACCGAATCCGAACCGTGCAGCACGGAACAAGGTGATGGGCCGGCGAAAGAAATTTTGCCGGCGGTCAGGCATCGGTTTGCGGTGCAATCGAGCCTAAGTTGGGCTTGGCGAGACAGATGTCGTGCGGCGCTGCTATGGAACCGGAGAGGCCGGGCTGCCTGTGCCGGACAGGCATTTCCGTAAGGAAGTATCTCAGTATTATGTTACCGATCTGGATTGTGGCGGCGGATGGCTGCGGGCGAGACAAGAAAGAAGCGCGTATGTGGGGTGGATCACACTGGCGCCCGTACGAGTGCGCTAAATTGAACAATTTTGCACCCCCAGTCGAACCGTCTGCTGCGCCGACCCGACCAACCTTGCGAGACGGCCTTTGAGCGTGACACAGGCGGCTTCGGACGAGGTCCTGATCGCCAGGATCGCCCAGGGTGACCGGCTCGCCATGCAGGTGCTGTACGGGCGGCACCATGTCAGGGTCTACAGGTTCGGGCTGAGGCTCGTGCGGGACGAGCAGGCAGCGGAGGACCTCATCAGCGAGGTGTTTCTCGACGTCTGGCGTCAGGCCGGCAAGTTCGAGGGCCGATCCGCCGTTTCGACCTGGCTGCTGGCGATCACCCGATTCAAGGCCCTGTCTGCGCTTCGGCGCAGGAAGGATTTCGAGCTGGACGAAGACGCCGCGAACGCGATCGAGGACACGTCCGACGATCCGGAAACGGTGGTGCAGAAGAAGGATACCAGTGCAGCGTTGCGGGGGTGTCTGACGGGCCTCTCGCCGGAACACCGGGAAATCGTCGATCTCGTCTACTACCACGAGAAGTCCGTGGAAGAGGTGGCCGAAATCGTCGGGATACCGGAGAACACTGTGAAGACGCGCTTGTTCTATGCGCGCAAGAAACTGGCCGAACTGCTGAAGGCAGCCGGCGTTGAGCGAGGCTGGCCATGATGGCTTTGAGCAAGAAGATGCTGGAGCAAGAGCCCGGTGAAATTGAACTGCTGCTGCCGTGGCACGCTGCCGGCACGCTGAACGCGCGCGATGCGCGCCGGGTCGAGGAAGCGCTGGCGCGCGATCCCGAGCTGGCCAGGCAATATGCCGCGATCCGCGGCGAATACGAAGAGACCATTCATCTGAACGAGAGCTTGGGGGCGCCGTCGGCGCGCGCCATGCAGAAGCTGTTCGCCGCGATCGACGCCGAGCCGGCGCGGGCGACCGGCTCGCTGCCGCTGTCGGCGCGCATCTCGACCTTCTTCGCGAGCCTGTCGCCGCGCACGCTGGCGTGGTCGGCGGGCCTTGGCGCCGTCGCGCTCGTGCTGCAAGCCGGCGTTATCGGCGCCGTGCTGATGAAGAACCAGCCCGCGACCTTCCAGACCGCTTCGCTCTCGACCAGCGCGCCGATCACGCGCGAGCTTGGCAGTGCTGCCGCGCCGGCACGCGCCCTGGTGCGCTTCACGCCCGAGGCGCGCATTGCCGACATCACTGCGCTGCTCGACAGCTACCACGCCTCGATCATCGACGGCGCCAGGGGCGGCATGTTCCGGCTCCAGTTCGACAAGGCCATGAGCCAGGACGAACTGGCTTCGCTGCTCGGCAAGATGCAGCGCGAGAAGTTCGTCAACCTCGCCGTCGCGGCGCCCTGAAGCATGATCCGGAAAAGTGCGCAGCGGTTTTCCGTAAAGATCATGCTTGAACGGCAAGCGTTCGGCGCGGCGCTTCTGATTGCCGGCTGTCTCGGCGTCGAGGTTGCGCAGGCGCAGGCGATCATGCGCACCCCCACCATCAGCGTGCCCTCGCGAACGCCGACCGTCTCTCCGAGCATCACCCCTCGGGTCAGCCCCAATATCGCCGCGCGCGCCGTCAACGTCGGCCCCGGCCCGCGGACGATCGCCACCATTCCCCACGCCACGACGTCGCGGATCCGGCCGACGACGACGGTGCTGCCCCATGCGCGCTACTCGCCGAACCTGTATCCGGCCTGCACCGCGCCCTATCGCGATGCCGACGGCGAATGCCTGGCGCAGCCGAGTGCAGGCGGCGGTGGCGCAGCCAAATCCGGCAAGAAGAGCGTCGGCAAGGGCCGGGGCGACGCCACGCCGGCCGCCGCCGCCAATTTGCGCAGCTTCGCCAATGAATTCGTGGCGGAGATCGATGGCACGCTGTCGCCCGGCGATGCCGACGCGCTGGCCCGCCGGCACGGCTTGACGCGCATCTCGTCGGAGAATTTCCCGCTGATCGGGGCCACCTTTGGTCTGTTCCGCATCACGGACGGCCGTCCGTACGAGACGGTGCGGCGCGAGTTCGCGGCCGACGGCAGCGTGCGCTCGGTCCAGCCGAACTTCCGCTATGCGCTCCAGGACCAGAAATCGAGGACCCCGAGCGAGGGCGATCCCGCCCAATATGCCCTGACCAAGCTGCGCCTGCCGCAGGCGCATAAGCTGGCGCAGGGCGCCAACGTCACCATCGCCGTGATCGACTCCGGCATTGACGTCAGGCATCCCGAGCTCGCCAATTCCGTCGCCGACAATTTCGATGCGCTCGGCAGCGCCGAGGGGCCGCACGTCCACGGCACCGGCATCGCCGGCGCGATCGTGGCGCATGCCCGGCTGATGGGTAGCGCGCCCGAAGCGCGCATCATCGCGATCCGTGCCTTTGGTGGGGCCAACGGCGGCACCGAAAGCTCGTCCTACATCATCCTGCGCTCGTTGAATTATGCCGCCGAGCACGGCGCGCAGATCGTCAATATGAGCTTTGCCGGTCCCAAGGACGCGGTGATCGAGCGCGCCATCGCGGCCACCGCCGCGCGCGGCCTCGTGCTGATCGCGGCCGCCGGCAATGCCGGCGCGAAGTCGCCGCCGCTCTATCCGGCCGCCAATCCCAACGTCATCGCGGTCAGCGCGACCGACCAGCAGGACAGGCTGTTCGCCGCCTCCAACCGCGGCAATTACATCGCCCTCGCGGCGCCCGGGGTCGACATCTTTCTGCCGGCGCCGGACGGCAAATACCAGATGACGTCGGGAACCTCGTTCTCGGCGGCCTATGTCTCCGGCGTCGCAGCGTTGCTGCTCGAGCGCAATTACGCCTTGAAGCCGGAAGCGCTGCGCATGACGCTGGCCAAGACCGCGCGCGACCTCGGCTCGCCCGGGCGTGACGAGCTGTTCGGCGACGGCCAGACCGATGCGTTTGCCGCGGTGATGGCCGTTCCCGCCGACAGCGCCACGCCGGTCGCGGCTGCGTCCGGTACAACAAAACG
The DNA here is from genome assembly GCF_042019905.1 of Bradyrhizobium dasycarpum. Classification (NCBI taxonomy): domain Bacteria; kingdom Pseudomonadati; phylum Pseudomonadota; class Alphaproteobacteria; order Hyphomicrobiales; family Nitrobacteraceae; genus Bradyrhizobium; species Bradyrhizobium dasycarpum. The sequence goes on along the minus strand of NZ_CP169574.1, from coordinate 2,560,910 downwards.
TGAAGATGCCGGCAAGCGTCGCGATGAGCCCAATAGCCGCGCGATCGAACAACCCTCGCTGTCGAGCGGGGATGAGAAATCCACGGATTCTCAGCCGGATAGGCCGACGGCGCGATAGCGGCTGCGACAAAGATGCGCGCGGGCCGAAGGCCAAAAAAGCGAACGTCGCGTTGAACGTTCAGCTCCCTGCCACGACCAAATTATGTGGGAGCGGTCATCCCTCCCCATCGGTCATATCAGGCGCGAGCGCCCATCCACCCCAAGCGCCCATATGGCTCGACCCGTCCGGTTGTCCCCCCGGACGGGTCTTTTCTTTTCAGAGTGTTTTTGAGCCTAGCGGATTCCGGGTCGCGTGACGAAGATGCGTCAAGACCAGAATCCGCAGCATCGATGCTTGGGGGCGTCGAATTCTTTGAAGCGCAGCGGACGCTCAGCTTTCGGTTGAAAGGTCACGCCGGCATCCACGTCCGGCCCGGGCAAGCAGGCAGCAGGTCCGCTATGCCTGTGCGAAGCTTGACTCGAAAACACGGCAAATCTCCGCACGACTACGGTATTTGACGACGTGGGCGGCGTCGTTGCTGGACAAGTCAAATCTTTTCCACAAAATATTCATGTCGCGTTGAAATTGATTCGTGTGCGTTGCGTCCCCCCATCCGTGTTCTCTCCTGACGGGCTGGTTCATGACACATCGCCAAGAATCCGATTGCGCGTCTGATCGTGTCGTGGCTGCTGGCCGCGATGTCGCGGCGCGCTGGTGCGCTCTCGCCGAGCAGCGGCTGCAGCATCTCTCCGAAATGTTCGAGACCGGCCGCTGGCGCCGATATCACTCCGAGATCGCATTCCTCGAAAATATCCAGGAAGCCAAGCTCGCGGTCCAGACCTGGCGCGCGCTCGCAACCGGTGGAGACGTCGCCGAGGCGGCGGCGAGCGTGACCCCGGCATTCGGCTGGTCGCCGGCGACCATGCCCCGCGTATTTCCGCGTGAGCAGCAGGCGCAGACCGTGCAGCCGAAGTCCGTCCACATCGCCCCCGAGACCGCCGTGCCGGTCAGGCTTGATCCGACGCCGGACGTCCTTGCCGGGATCACCGAAGCGCCGCTCGCGGCCCCCACGGCCCTGGCGTCATTTACCGCGCCTGCCGAGATGCCACCGCTCAGGGCTCCGGCTGCGAGGGCGCCGCTCACCGCCCCCGCCGTGAGATCGTCGCTCGCCGCGCCAGCCGCAATGGCTCAGTTCACCGTGCCGGAAGTGAAGCCGCCGCTCGCGGTGCCTGCCGCGAAGCCGCCGACGGCTGTGCCTGCCGCGATGGCGGCGCTCCTGTCGCAATTCGTCCCGCCGGCCGAGGAGGTCGTCGCAGCCCCCGAGCGCGTCGTCGAATTCACCTTCAGCCTCGACGGCCTGGAAGCCAAGTACCCGCTGCTCAGGAATGCGTTCTAACGCTCCGAAGGTGGGAGAGGGGAAGCAGCCGCGGCTCTCGCTCCGTCATCCCGTGGCTGGCCTCAAGGATGAACGGCCCGGCCGCCGGCCGCGCCTACCTTCGGACCGCATTGCCGCCGAGCACCACCTGCGCAAATCGTTGCGCGCCCTCTGCCGACAGATCCGAGGTCACGGCACGTGCGTGATCGAGGCCGACGACGGCGCCGCGCGGGGTCTCCGAGATCATGTTGTTGTTGACGAGCGCGATGCCGGCGCCCGGCACGACGGAGACGCCCACACCCGCCAGTGCCCTGCGGATCACGTTGCCCGTGATCGCGACGTCGCGCAGATATCTGCCCCAGCCGGCGACGATGCCGTAGGACGGCGCGTTCTCGATCACGTTGCCGGTCACCGACGTATCCGCCTCGATGTAGATGCCGACGCCGGCATCGTCGTCCGGCGCGGTGCCGATCGGCCGCTTCGGGATCAGATTGCGGATGATGTTGCCCTGGACCACGGCGATGCGGCCGCCCTCGTTGAAATTGCACACGGAGACGCCGACGGCGGCGCCGTCGACCGTGTTGTTGGCGATCACGGCGGCTTCGAACGCGAACTCCGAATAGAGCGCGACCTCGCGCACGTCGCTGACGCTGTTGCCGGTGATGTGGATATTGGAGGCCGAATTGCCGCGCACCGCGGAATAGTCGCAGTTCCTGATGCGGTTGCCACGCACGATCACGTTGCCGGCACGGAAAGCGTTGATGGCGTTGCCGTACTGGCCGGAGCCGCCGGGGCCCGCCTTGATGTTCTCGATGCGGTTATCAGCGACCAGCGTGCCGTCGTCGCCGATCGACGTGCGCAGGATCTCGATGCCGTTGTCGTTGGTGCCGAGAATCGTGTTGCGGGAGACGTTGAGGCCTTTGGCGTCGAACGACACCACCGCCGTCACCGCGATGTCGGTGAAGATGTTGCCGGAGATCTCGCCGGATACCTGCTCGAGCCAGATGCCGCTGCCGCCCGAATTCGTGATCTCGCAATCGACGACACGGACGTCGCGTCCGCCGAGCAGGTGGACCAAGCCGCGCCGGGCCGGCAGCGCAATGCCGCCGCCGTCGAAGCTGATGCCGGAGAGACCGACGGAGTTCGAACCCTCGCTCTGGATTGCCGAGGGCCCGCCGGCGAAGAGTATCTTCGTTGCTCCGCGCACGCCGATCAATTGTGCGCCGTGCGGCAGCCGCAGCAATCCGCTGCGATAGACGCCGGGCGGCAGCGCCAGCGGCAACTGCGCCCGCGCGGCCTCGTCGATCGCGCGCTGCAGCACGCGGGTCTGATCCTCGCTGCTGCCGGGGCGAACGCCATGTTGGGTGGCGTCGCGGCCGAGCAGGGACGTCAGCGGCGCCGCGCGCGCGGCGTCGGCCGGCATGGCCAGCGCGCCGGCGACGCCGGCGGTGGAAGCTCCGATGAGGTGACGGCGATTGAGGTCCATGAGGCGTCCTCCGGCGGACGCGGGGCGTCCGCGCCGGAATAGTTAGCGTAGGGCGGTTGGAGGCGCGGGGATTGTTCGAGGTAGGGTTAAATGTTTACCGCAAGGGGCGGTGCCGTAGGGTAGGTTAGCCGCAGGCATAACCCACCATGCCGCCGCGAGCACGGAACATGTTGATGCAGAAGAGGTGGATTACGCTTCGCAAATCCACCCTACGAAGCGCGCCGCTTCCTTGCCAACTGCACCATCTCCATCAACATCGCTTCCCCCGCGTCCACCAGTTCCTCCAGCGTGATCCGCGGCGACCCCTTGCGGCGCACGGCGCCGCTGCGCGCAAGCAGGGGGATATGGACGAACGCCGCGAGCTGCGGACCACCCGCCCTGACGTTCTCGATCGCGCGCCAGCTCAAGTAATTGCAGAGATAGGCGCCGGCATCGCGCGAGGACCGTGCATCGATGCCGGTGAGGCGCGCGGCGCGCAGCAGCCTTGCCGTGTGCGGGCCGAACGTCATGGCGTCCGCATGGCCTGAGATGCCGCGCTTGCGCGATCGGGTGTTGGCGGCATCGGGCCAGAGCATGGTGACGGCGTTGCGCGCGCGGGTCTCGATCCGCAGGTAGGGCGTGCGCGCAGCAAGGCCGAACATCAGAAGCGCATCCGGCCTCACCTTCGCGAGCAGGTCGGGCAATTGCCGGTCGACCGCGGCATAGGTGACCGGGAAGATGTGGCTGGTGATCGCGACGTCATCGAGTGCCGGACGGCGCAATTGCGCCAGCCGTGCCACCAGCGGCTGGGTCGGGTTATGGGGCGCTCCGGGAAACGGCCCGAAGCCGGTGAGGAGAATGCGGAGTTTTTCGCTCATTGCAGCAATCCCAGGATCTGCTCGGCGGCGAGTGCCGGGGTGAGGTGGCCCTCGGCGACCTCGGCTTCGATCTTCCGGACCTTGGTGCGAACCGATGCCTCGCTGCGCAGCCGCGCCAGCATGCGCTGTTCCAGCATCGACCACATCCATTTCACCTGCTGGTCGCGCCGCCGCGCGGCGAAATCGCCGGAGGCATTCATCGCCTTGCGGTGGTCGAGCACCTTCTGCCAGAGCTCGGCGATGCCGGTGCCGGCCAGTGCCGAATAGGTGACGACGGGCGGATGCCAGTGCTCGGATCGGGGCGCCAGGATGTGCAGCGCGCCGCGATAGTCCGCGGCGGTGATGTTGGCGCGCTTGAGATTGTCGCCGTCGGCCTTGTTGATCGCGATCATGTCGGCGAGCTCGACGAGGCCCTTCTTGATGCCCTGCAATTCGTCGCCGCCGCCCGGCAGCATCAGGGCGAGAAAGAAATCGGTCATGTCGCAGACCGCGGTCTCGGACTGGCCGATGCCGACGGTCTCGACCAGCACGACGTCAAAGCCGGCCGCCTCGCACAGCAGCATCGCCTCGCGGGTCTTCGCCGCCACACCGCCGAGCGTGCCGGAGGACGGCGACGGCCGGATGAAGGCATGGTCGGAGGCCGACAGCCGCGCCATCCGCGTCTTGTCGCCGAGGATCGAGCCGCCGCTGCGCGCCGAGGACGGGTCGACCGCGAGCACCGCGACCTCATGGCCCTGTTCGATGAGATACGTCCCCAGCGCATCGATGGTGGTGGATTTGCCGACGCCGGGCGAGCCGGTGATACCGACGCGGAACGCCTTGCCGGTGTCCGGCAGCAGCGTCTGCACCAGCTCGCGCGCCAGCGCCTGATGGTCGCCGCGCCGGCTCTCCACCAGCGTGATGGCGCGCGCCAGCGCCGCGCGGCTGCCGGCGCGAAGGTCACGGGCGAGGGATTTGATGTCGAGCGAGGCCTTCTTCTCAGTCATGCCTCTGCTTTACAACGCCGAGGCGGGGCAGGCGAGGCCCGCCCGCCCGATATCACCGGCTCGCCGCTGCTGCGGCTTGCGGCTGCCTCACCTTGCGCCAGATCCACACCATCACCGGCCAGAGCAGGGCGCCGATCGCCATGGCGGCGAGAATGGCTGCGATGGGACGTTCGAAGAACGGCAAAATGCTGCCGTCGGACTTGATCAGCGAGGTCACGAAGGCCTGCTCGACCATGGTGCCCATGACGATGCCGAGCACCATGGCGGCGACGGGATAGCCGTTCGTCTCCATGACATAGCCGATCACGCCGAAGGTGGCGACGGTGACGACGCCGAACATGTTGTTGCCGATCGCGAACGAGCCGACCGCGCAGCACAGCATGATGATCGGCATGATGGCCGAGCGCGGCGCCAGCAGGATGTAGGCGGCGACCCGGATCATGGCGATGCCGAGCGGGATCATCATGATGTTGGCGATGATGAACATCAGGTAGATCGCGTACATGCTCGACGCCTTCTCGGTGAACAGCGTCGGGCCCGGATTGAGACCCTTCATGTAGAGCACGCCGATCGCGATCGCGGCGATGGTGTCGCCGGGAATGCCGAACAGCAGCGAGGGCACCCAGCCCGAGGCGATGCTGGCATTGTTGCTGGCGCCGGCCTCGACCAGGCCCTCGACATGGCCGGTGCCGAACTTTTCCGGCTCCTTGGAGAAGCGTTTCGACATCGCATAGGAGACCCATGCGGCCATGTCGGCACCGGCGCCGGGCAGCACGCCGATGATGATGCCGACGATGTTTCCGCGCGTCATCTGCCAGCGATACAGCTTGGTCAGCTTCCACTGGCCGGCCAGGATGCTTCCGAATTTTCGGCGCGGCAGCGGCGGCGGCTCGGGCGTCAGCATCGCGCGCATCACCTGCGCCACCGCGAACACGCCGACCAGCGCCGGGATCGGCTCGATGCCGCCGAACAGGTCGGTGAGGCCGAAGGTGAAGCGCGGCACACCGCCGGGATTCTCGATGCCGATGCAGGCAACGAGCAAGCCGATGAACATGCCCGCGATCGCCTTCACCGGCGAGGAGCGCGCGACCAGGGTCGCGCACATCAGGCCGAGCAGCGCCAGCCAGAAATATTCGAAGGTCGAGAACGACAGCGCGATCTCGGCAAGCGGCGGCGCCAGGATCATCAGCGACAGCACGCCGGCGATGCCGCCGACGGCGGAGAACCACACGCCGGCCCCGAGCGCAAGCTCGGCCTGGCCCTGCGTGTCATGGCATAGGCCTCGTCGGCATAGGCGGCGGAGGCGGGCGTGCCGGGAATGCGCAAGAGCGCGCCGGGAATATCGCCCGAGAAGATCGCCATCGAGGATGCCGCGACGATGGTCGCGATCGCCGCGATCGGCGACAGGTAGAAGGTGACCGGGACGAGCAGGGCGGTCGCCATGGTTGCCGACAGGCCCGGCAGCGAGCCGATCACGAGGCCGTACACGGAGGCTGCGAACATCGCGATGATGACCTCCCAGGTGGAGATCAATGCGAACGCGTCGAGCAGGGTTTTCAGCATGGGATTACCAGGGCGTCGGCAGCAGGCCGGCGGGCAGCGGCACGCGGAGCAGCTTGCCGAAGATGAGGTGGACGGCGAAGGGCGAGAGCGCGGCGAGCGGCAGCGCCAGCTTCCACTTGGCGCCGAGCGCGGTCGAGGTGACGTAGACCATGATCGCTGCAGTGACGATGAAGCCGAGCCTGTCGGCTGCGACCACGTAGAACAGCAGCAGCAGCGGCGGCAGCAGAGCGCGCAGGCCATAGAGCCTGCCTTGCGGCGGCGGGACTGCTGCCTGGCCGTCCTCCAGCGGGATCAGCTCTTCCTCCTCCTCGAAGGAGCGGCCGATCCCGAACACGATCGCGAGCCCGCACAGCGCCAGCCCCGTGCCGATCACCAGCGGAAACACGTTGGGGCCGACCGGCTGCCCGGGCACCGGCGGCAAGATCCAGCCGCCATAGGCGGCCGCCGCGCCGAGGGCGACGAGAAACGATCCCGTGACGGAGTCGGGAAGACGCATGGGAGAGAGCCTTGATCTTCTCCCTCTCCCCGCGTGCGGGGAGAAGGTCGGGGTGAGGGGGAGTCTCCGCGGGGACGGAGCGAGTTGGATGCGCGGGGAGTCCTCCTCACCCGAATTCGAGCTTTGCTCGAATTCGACCTCTCCCCGCAGCCGGGGAGAGGTGAAGGACCCCTCAGCGCGGAGCGCCGCAGTATCGGATCACGCCTTGCTGAGGCCGGCCGCCTTCATCGCTCCGCCCATCTGGGCGTCGCCCTTGTCCATAAAGCTGGCGAAGTGGGCGGCATCGCCCCACACCGTGCCGAAGCCGCGATTGCTCATGAAGTCCTTGAACTCGGCGGAATCGTAGACCTTCTTCAGCGCCGCAGTGAGCTTGGTTGCGATCTCAGGCGGCAGGCCCTTCGGTGCGCCGATGCCGCGCCAGGCACCGGTCGCGTAGTCGATGCCCATCGCCTCCTTCAGCGTCGGCACGTCCTTGAAGACCGGATTGCGTGCCGGCGCCATGATGGCGAGGCTTCTGGCCTTGCCGGCCTCGATGATGGCGCGCGCCTCCGGCACCGAGCAGGTGGTGAGGTCGAGCCCGCCGGCGGCAAGATCCTGCATCGCGGGCGCCGCACCGTTCGACGGCACCCAGGCGACCTGGTTGGCGGGCAGGCCCATCGCCTGCATCCAGCCGACCAGCGCCAGATGCCAGATGCCGCCCTGGCCGGTGCCCGAAGCCTTGAACTTGCCCGGAGGCGCGGCCTTGATCGCGTCCGCGAGCTCCTTGACGGTCTTGTAGGGCGAGGACGAGGAGACCTGGATGCCGGGGGGATCCTCGTTCATCAGGGCCAGCGGCGTGTAGCTCTTCGGCGTCAGCTCGGTGAGGCCCTGCCAGTGCATCATCGAGATTTCGACGGTGAGCATGCCGATCGTGTAGCCGTCGGGCTGCGCGGTCGCGATCGCGCTGTGTCCGACCACGCCGGAGCCTCCAGTGCGGTTGACCACGTTGAAGGGCTGGCCGAGATCCTTCTCCAGCAGTGCGGCGACGATGCGCGCGGTCGCATCGGTGCCGCCGCCGGCGCCCCAGGGCACGATCACGGTGACCGGCCGGGACGGATAGGCCTGAGCGAGTGCGGGCTTGAACCCGAAAGCGGCGGATGCCGCGACGGCGGCGGTCGAAGCCGCAAAGGTACGGCGCGAAATCTTGGACATTGAATGCCTCCCAGCGGCGCCCGTGATGCCGGGCGCTCTTGATCAATGGCGACATTCTAGTCGGCTTTGCAGCACCGCCGCAAGGTAGCGCTACCAAGGAGATCGACATGTTGTGTGAAAACAGCATGCCCTTTGGATGGGCCGTCGGAAATCGGGTGGGTTTTGCCGGCATGCTTCGCCAACCTGAGCGCGTAACCAAAGCCAAAGGCAAGCTATCGATGACTCAAGCCTATTACAGCGCCGTGCTGGACTGCCCGCTGGACGACGTCTGGTCGCTGATCCGCGACTTCAACAATTATCCCGCCTATATCGACGGCGTGAGCGAGAGCGTGATCGAGGACGACAAGCGCGGCGATGAAGTCGGCGCCATCAGACGCTTCTGCTATCTCGGAAACTGGATCCGCCAGCGCCTGGTCGATCATTCGGACCGGCAGCACACCCTGACCTATGCCGGTCTCGAAGCGCTGCCGTATCCGCTAGAGGACGGAAACCGGACGCCCGCGCCGACGCGCTATCAAGGCACCATGCATCTGCGCCCGATCGTGGAAGGCGACCGCACTCTGATCGAATGGTCGGTCGCCCTCGAGACCGAGCCTGCGGACGCCGACCGCTGGCAAGCCCTGTTTGCGTCCTGGATTCCCGATTGGACGGATTCGCTTGCGCGGACATTGGCGCGCGCCCATCGGCGGTCTTAGCGATATCGCTCACAGCTCCTCGGCGTCGCCCTTCGGCCGTGCGCCGCCGAAGATGCGGGTGCCTTCCGCGCTCAGGTAAGGCTTCAGCGTCTCCCACGGCACGAAGGCGACATACTCGCCCTCGGCATAGGGACCGACGGCGTAGGGCGGATAGTGGAAGGTGAGGCCGGAACTCTTGCCCGCTTCGGTCGAGGGCGCCAGCGTCACCGCGCCGATCTTCAGCAGGCTCGGCGCGACCCCTTCCAACCACTCGTCGGTCGCGGTCTCGCTGGCATCGCGCTTCTTCTTCTCCGCCTTGAGCGAGGCGATGATGGCCTTCGCCATCGCCTTCATGGTCGCCCCGTTGTCGGCGGTCTCGGTGAAGAACGGGCGGATCGAGATGCGCTTGGTGTCGGCCTTGTCCCACAGGATCGTGTTCACGTCCGAGTTCGGATGCGCACCCCTCGTATTCATGTAGTCGTTGCGCAGGATGCTGACATAGCGGTCCGCAACGACGGAGCGGATCTCATATTTGCGCTCGAACTCCCAGCCACCGTCCCTGGAGAACTGCGCATCGGCCTTGCGCGCGGCGGCAGCTTCCGCGGCATTCTTGTCGAGCCACTTCTTGCCCTCCGCGAGGCAATCCGCCGCCAGTGCCGCGTCCGCCTTGATCCTGTCGTCGAGGAACACGCGTGCCTCGATGCTCTTGGTCCTGACGACGGCGTCGGGCTTGGATCGACGGCGTGGGCGGGACCAAACAGCGCGCTGCAAACCATGGCGACGGTGAGCGCACGCGTGAGCATTGGCGCGAGAAACATCACGCAAAATCCTTCTTGCCGGAAGATAGATGCCGAAGCTACTCCGCCGCCTCGCTATGCCCGAGACGGGCGTTCAGCTTGCGGATCAGCTCCTCGGCGGCTTCCGCGATCACCGTGCCCGGCGGGAAGATCGCCTCCGCACCGGCGGCATAGAGCGCATCGTAATCCTGCGGCGGCACCACGCCGCCGACGATGATCATGATGTCGTCGCGGCCCTGCTTCTTCAGCGCGGCCTTCAGCTCCGGCACGGCGGTGAGGTGCGCGGCGGCGAGCGAGGAGACGCCGAGGATGTGCACGTCGTTCTCGACCGCCTGCCGGGCGGCTTCGTCGGCGGTCGCAAACAGCGGCCCGATGTCGACGTCGAAGCCGATGTCGGCGAAGGCCGAGGCGATCACCTTCTGGCCGCGGTCGTGGCCGTCCTGGCCGATCTTGGCGACCAGGATGCGCGGGCGGCGGCCTTCCGCCTCCTCGAAGGCGTCGATCAGCGCCTGAACCTTCTCGACCTGGTTGCCCATGCTGGACGCCTCCCGCTTGTAGACGCCGGTGATGGATTTGATCTCGGCGCGGTGCCGGCCGAACACCTTCTCCATCGCGTCCGAGATCTCGCCGACGGTCGCCTTGGCCCGCGCCGCGTCGATGGCGAGCGCGAGCAGATTGCCGTTGCCTTCGCCGGCCGAGCGCGTGATCGCGGCGAGCGCGGCATCGACGTCCTTCTGGTTGCGCTCGGCTTTCAGTCGCGTCAGCTTGTCGACCTGCAGGCGGCGGACGTTGGAATTGTCGACCTTCAGGATCTCGATGCTGTCCTCGTCGGTCGGCTTGTACTTGTTGACGCCGATCACCGCCTGCTTTCCGGCGTCGATGCGTGCCTGCGTCTTCGCCGAAGCCTCCTCGATCCGCAGCTTCGGCAGGCCGGCCTCGATCGCCTTCGCCATGCCGCCGAGCTCCTCGACCTCCTGGATGTGGGCCCATGCCTTGGCTGCGAGGTCGCGCGTCAGCCGCTCGACATAATATGAGCCGCCCCAGGGATCGATGATGCGGGTGGTGCCGCTCTCCTGCTGCAGAAACAGCTGGGTGTTGCGGGCGATGCGGGCCGAGAAGTCGGTCGGCAGCGCCAGGGCTTCGTCGAGCGCGTTGGTGTGCAGCGACTGGGTGTGGCCCTGGGTGGCCGCCATCGCCTCGACCGTGGTGCGCATGACGTTGTTGAAGACGTCCTGCGCGGTCAGCGACCAGCCCGAGGTCTGGCTATGCGTGCGCAGCGACAGCGAGCGCGGATCCCTCGGGTTGAACGGCTTCAGGAGCTTGGCCCAGAGCAGGCGCGCGGCGCGCAGCTTGGCGACCTCCATGAAGAAGTTCATGCCGATCGCCCAGAAGAACGACAGCCGCGGGGCGAAGCGGTCGACGTCGAGGCCGGCGGCAAGGCCGGCGCGCAAATATTCGACGCCGTCGGCGAGCGTATAGGCAAGCTCGAGGTCCTGCGTCGCCCCGGCCTCCTGCATGTGATAGCCGGAGATCGAGATCGAATTGTATTTCGGCATCTTTTGCGAGGTGTAGGCGAAGATGTCCGAGATGATCCGCATCGAGGGCGCCGGCGGATAGATGTAGGTGTTGCGCACCATGAACTCTTTCAGAATGTCGTTCTGAATGGTGCCCGACAGCTTCTCCGGCGGCACGCCCTGTTCCTCGGCGGCGGCGACGTAGAGCGCGAGGATCGGCAGCACCGCGCCGTTCATGGTCATCGACACGCTCATCTGGTCGAGCGGAATCCCCGCGAACAGCGTGCGCATGTCGTAGATGGAATCGATGGCGACGCCGGCCATGCCGACGTCGCCGCCAACGCGCGGATGGTCGCTGTCATAGCCGCGATGGGTGGCAAGGTCGAAGGCGACCGAGAGGCCCTTCTGCCCCGCCGCCAGGTTGCGGCGGTAGAACGCGTTGGAATCCTCTGCCGTGGAGAAGCCGGCATATTGCCGGACGGTCCAGGGCTGGTTGACGTACATCGTCGGGTAGGGACCGCGCAGATAGGGCGCGATGCCGGGATAGGTCTCGAGGAAGTCGAGCCCGGCGAGATCAGCCTCGCCATAAGCGGGCTTCACCAGAATGCCCTCGGGCGTCAGCCACGGCTCGGCGCTGCCGGCGGGTGCTGCAGTGGTTGCCCTCTCGAAGGCGACATCGGCAAAGTTCGGAATGCGGCTCATGGCTTCAACCATATCATAGGCGCTCAATCATGATCCGGATGCTGATGGCTGACGATGGTCGCCATCTTCTCCGGTCCGTAATTCTGCTGTGTGGTCTGGCTCGGCAGGTTGGCGATGCCGACGACCCAGCCGAGGCGGGATTCGGTGCCGAACTGCCGCGTCGGGATCACCCGGTCGGGGCGGTCGAAGGCGCCGGTCATGATCTCGATCCGGTCGCCGTCGATGCGGCCGAAGCTCAGCGGCGTGCCGCAGGCGGCGCAGAATCCGCGCTCGGCGATAGTCGAGGAGCGAAAGAACGAGGGCTGTCCCCTGGTCCAGGCAAAGTCCGTCTTGTTGATGTCGGCAAAGGAAGCGAACGGCGCACCGGCTGCCTTTTGACACATCCGGCAATGGCAGATCGAGACCCGGTTCGGCGCCGTCGTCACTGCGAAGCGCACCGCGCCGCATTGGCAGCCGCCGGTGAGAACGGGTTTGCTGGCGTCGGTCATGGCTGCTCCATCCGTCGGTAGGCGTCTTGCAGCGTGGCAAGCGCATCGCCTCCGGCGAAGACAAAACCCGTGACGCCGGCGGCCCGCAGCACCGCCTCGGCATCGGTCGGGCGGCCCGCCAGATAGATATGTCGGGCGCCTGCACTTTGCAGGGCCTTCGCGGCAGGTTCCGCGCGATCGGCATAGACCTTGTCGCCGGAACAGAGGCAGGCGAGCTCGGCGCCGGAGGCCTTGAAGGCGGCGGCCAGCTTGGCCGGATCGGCAAAGCCCTCGCTGTCGATGGCCTGGATGCCGCCGGCCTCGAAGAAGCTCTTGGCGAAGGTCGCGCGGGCCGTGAAATCGGCGGGCGTGCCGAGATTGGCAAGGAATACTTTGGGCCGCGCGCGGCGTGCCTTCAGCACGGCGTCCGATTTGTCGCGCAGCGCCTCGAACGGTTCCGCGAGCCGGATCGGCCGCAGCGGATCGAACCTGTATTTCTGCTCGCCGTATGGTGCCAGCGCAATCGGCGTCGCCGTCAGCACGGTCGCTTCGCTCTCGTGCAGGTTTGGGAACTCGCTGGCGCCGGTCAGCACGTCGCGGCGCTTTGCGATGTTGGCCTCACGCGCCTTGCGCGCGGCGGCGACCTTGCTCTGAAACAGGCCTTGCTGAAGCGCGGCAAAGGCGCCGCCGGCCTTTTCGCTCTCCCGGAACAGCGCCCAGGCGGCCTCGCAGAGCTGCGCCGTCAGCGTCTCGATGCCGCCGCTGCCTGCTGCGGGATCGCTGACCTTGGCGAGGTTGCTTTCTTCCAGGAGCAGGAGCTGCGTGTTGCGCGCCACGCGCCGCGCGAACGGATCGGGAAGGCCGAGCGCCAGCGTATGCGGCAGCACCGTGATCGCGTTGGCACTGGCGAGGCCGGCGGCGAACGTCGCGATGGTCGCGCGTAGCATGTTCACGTAGGGGTCGCGCTGCGTCAGCATGCGCCAGGCCGTATCGGCGGCGATGAACAGTGGCTTTGGCGCGAGCCCGCAGGCCGTTTCGATGCGCGCCCAGAGCAGCCGTAGCGCGCGGAATTTGGCCATGGTCAGGAACTGGTCCGCATCGGCGGAAAGCCGTGCATAGATCATGCCCTGCGCCGCTTCCAGCGGAATGCCGGCGCCTTCGATCGCGCGCAGATAAGCGACGCCGCAGGCGAGCACGAAGCCGAGTTCCTGCACCTCGGAGCCGCCGGCATCGTGAATCACCCGTCCGTCGGCGGAAGCGAACGGCCCCTTGAAGCCGAGCGCAGAGAGGCCCTTGATGGCGCCGGTGATTGCGGGCGCGATTTCGTCCCAGGTATAGGGGCTGTGTCCCCACACCGCGCCGGCCGCGAGCGGATCGAGCCCGAAGCGGATGTTGCAGGCGGCGGGATCGAGGCCTTGGCTCTTCACATATTCCGCGACATGGATCGCCGCCATCCGCGATTGCGGACCGACCTCGAGCTCGAGGCCGATCCCGGCGTCGAGATGAATATCCTTCAGGACCTTGGCCACCGCGTCGGCTGAAGGTTCCAGGCCGAAACCGCGGGCACCGTTGGCGCCGGCGAACACCAGCGCGAGCCCGGTCGCGCCGTTCTCCAGATCCTGCAACGCCTGCGCATTCGCGAGCGCCGCATCGGGATGGTCGATCCGCTGCATGATTTGCCAGGGCGCGGCGGCCGGCCGCCCCACCACGGGCGCAACGCCCTCGGCGCGTGGATAAAGCGGATCGATCTTGATCCCGTCATAGGTCTTGCCGACCAGCTTCTCGAACGGCGCGCCCTTCAGCACGCCATCGACCAGCTTGCGCCAGTCTTCGACAGTCGCCTTGGGAAAATCCGCCGCCAGCGGCAGGTCGTCAGTCACGGAGGTCATGCGGCGAGGGGCTCCCGAGCGTGTCGTTATTCGCAGGCGAAATTGCCACGGCGGACCGTCCCTGCAAACGGTTGTTTTTGGTTAACCGGTATCCGGAAGCCGCTCAATACCCTGCGTCGAGACGCTGGCGAGCCCGTCGCGCACACGAATGCCCGAGATCACGCGCTCGGGTGCGATTTCGGCCAGCGGCACCAGCACGAAAGCGCGCTCGAACAGGCGCGGATGCGGCAAAGTCAGGTCGGGCTTCTGCAAGGACACGTCGTCATAGGCGATCATGTCGAGATCGAGCGTGCGCGGGCCCCAGCGCCGATCCTTCGCCCGCGTGCGGCCGAATTTCTGCTCGACCTTCTGCAGCACGAACAGAAGCGCGTGCGGATCGAGGTCGGTCTCGATCTCGATGCAGGCGTTGATGAAAGGAGCCTGGTCCTCGTCGCCCCAGGGCGGCGTGCCATAGTCCGAGGAGCGCGCGATCAATGCGCCTTGCGCCATGCCGCAGATGTGGGCGATCGCCTTGCGGAACGTCGCGCGAACATCGCCGACATTGCCGCCGAGCGCGATCAGCACGCTCGCCATTTCACGGATGCCGCGAGCGGGTCAGCACGATGCCGACGTCGTCGAAGATCGCGGCGATCGGCGCATGCGGCTTGTGCACGGTGACCTTCACGGCGCGGATGCGCGGGAAGTGCGACAGGATGGCGTCGGCGACCGCGCCCGCCGCGCGCTCCAACAGCTTGTAACTGGTGTCCTTGAACGCCGCCGTCGTCGTCGCCACGACCTCGGCGTAGGACACCGTATCGGCGAGCCGGTCGCTGCGCGAAGGCTCCGACAGGTCGGTATAGAGTTCGAGATCGATGACGAAGCGCTGGCCGACCTCGGTCTCGTGATCCATCACGCCGTGGCGGGCGTGGATCGACAGGCCGGTGACGAAGATCGTGTCGGTCATTGCTTGCCCTCGATTGCGTTCGCCACCCGCAGCGCCTGCAGGGTCTCGGCGACGTCATGGGTGCGGATGATCCTGGCGCCGCGCTGCGCGGCGATCAGATGCGCGGCGATCGAGCCGGCGAGCCGCTCCTTCGGCTCGGACGGCGATACCGAGGCGATGAAGCGCTTGCGCGAGGCGCCGACCAGGATTGGCAGGCCGAACATCGCGAAATCGTGCAGGCGCGCCAGCGCGGTCATGCTCTGCTCGGCGGTCTTGCCGAAGCCGATGCCGGGATCGAGCACGATCCTGTCGCGCGCGATGCCGGCCTTTGCGGCGATGTCGAGCGAGTGCAGGAAGAACGTCTTCATGTCCGTGATGATGTCGATGGCGGGATCGACGTCGTCGCGGTTGTGCATGACGATGACGGGCACGCCTCTTGCGGCTACCAGCGGGGCCATGGCGGCGTCGCGCTGCAGGCCCCAGACGTCGTTGACGACCGCCACGCCTTGGTCGAGCGCATGGGCCACCACCTCCGCCTTCATGCTGTCGATGGAGACCGGCACGCCGAGAGCGACGACCCCAGCCAGCACCGGCTTCAGCCGGGCAAGCTCGTCGTCCGCGCTGACGGGCTTGGCGCCCTTGTAGGGCCGGGTGGACTCGGCGCCGATATCGATGATGTCGACGCCAGCCTCGATCATCGCCCGCGCCCGCGCGAGCGCCAGCTCCGGCGTGATGAACTCGCCGCCGTCGGAGAAGGAGTCCGGGGTGACGTTGAGCACGCCCATCACCGCCGGGATCGGCCGTTCCAGCAGCGTCCGCAGCACATTCGGCCCGGCCGAGCCGGCCGGCGGGACGGATGGGGAGGGCGAGGCATTCATGGCGCCCGCTTTAGCGGGCGCGGAGGGGGAGTCAAGTCGCGGATAGGGGGTCGGTGTGGGCGGGCGGCGTCGATAATTGGGCATTCTCGCGCATCACCCCGGCTGTCGCCCCGGCGAACACCGAGGAAGCCGCGCAAGAGTCCGTTCGCGAAAGACCGTCCTAATACGTGATCTTCGGCTGCAGTTTCTTCGCCTTGGCGATGATGTCGCCGACCGACTTCTCGGAGGGCAGGATTCGCAGCAGCTTCTTCTTCTCGTTGGCGTCGCGCATGCTCTGGGCGAGCCTTGCCGGATTCCTGTAGGCGAGCTCGCGCACGGTGGTGACGCCGGCGGCGCGGACCAGACCGACCTTGGCCCGGCCCATGCCGGGGATGCGCATGTAGTCGGACACGTTGGCCCATTCCAGCAGCAGCTGCTCGCTGATGCCGGTCTTGGCGGAAAGCGCCTTGCGGCCCTTCACCGTGCCGGCAGCCTCGAGCAGCGCGTCGGTGGTGCGGATGCCCTGCGCCTTCAGCTTGTTGGCGGCAAAGACCGACAGGCCCTCAATCTCGGAGATCGGATATGTCATGATACTCGATATGAAATGCCGAAGCTTCAGGCGAACTGGCTGAGGCCCGGCGTCCCCGCAACGATCTTGCCCATCTGATCCGCTCCGATTTTGTCTCGACCGTAGCGGAAAAGTTCACGGGCGACGTTTTGAATATCGGACATGCCGAGCCCCAGGCCCATCAGGCGCGTGCCGACCGCCATCAGGCCGCCCCCCATCAGCCGCGACAGTCCGCCGCCGCTGCTGGATGCCGCGATCGCGGCTTCCGCTCCGGGAATCTGATCGATCAGGGCCTGCACGCTATCGGGAGGACCCTCGCTGCGGAGGAAGCCCAGGATGATGCCGACGGTCTTTTCAGCGACAGCACTATCTATGCTGGCGTTTGTCGCCAGCCGCCCGATCAGTTCGTCCATAAGGTCCGCCCCTCAGCCGGTTGCATGCCGGAGTATTTGTTTCGAGCATGATCTTGAGCCGGTGTGATGTGAAATTCAAGCGATGAACGCGGGCGTCGGAGCGATTCATCTTCCAAGGCGCGAAAAGTGTTGCAGCGGTGCAAGAGAGGGGATGGAATCGGCGAAAAATTGCCGCGTTGCGAACGGCTCGCTCCTACTTTCGGCTGATGTCGTCCGTCTGTTTCCGGCGATGTCGCATGCTTCGAGCGCGTTGAATGGTTTTAATCGGCGCGCGACATGCGTTAAACTACGGAACTGGTGCATTCGAATTTCGATACGCGAAACCCGGCAAGAAGAGATCAGAGAGAAGAATGACCGCACAGGACAGCAAGCTCGGCGATACCGACGACAAGATCTTCGTCGGCAAGGGAGACGAGCAGGCCTGGCTGACGCTGGCGCTCGCCAATCGCCACGGCCTCGTCACCGGTGCAACCGGAACTGGCAAGACCGTGACGCTCCAGGTGATGGCGGAAGGATTTGCGCGCGCCGGTGTTCCGGTCTTCGCCGCCGACATCAAGGGCGATCTCTCCGGCATCTCAGAGGTCGGCGTGCCCGCGGACTTCATCCTCAAGCGCGCCTCCGCAATGGGGCTCAATTTCCAGCCCGACCAGTTCTCGACGGTGTTCTGGGACGTGTTCGGCGAGCAGGGCCATCCGGTGCGCGCGACCGTCACCGAGATGGGGCCGCTTCTGCTCGCGCGCATGCTCGATCTGAACGACGTGCAGGAAGGCGTGCTCAACGTCGCCTTCCGCGTCGCCGACGACGCCGGACTGACCCTCGTCGATATGAAGGATCTGCGCGCGCTGCTCGACGCCATCGTGCCCAATGGCGGGAAGAAAGCGGCGGACGCAGAGGAGGATCCGCTCGCCCTCATCCGCAAGGCCGCGCAGGGGTTCGGCAACGTCACCAAGGCCACCGTCGGCACCATCCAGCGCCAGCTCCTGGTGCTGGAGAACCAGGGCGGCACCAAATTCTTCGGCGAGCCGGCGCTGGCGCTGGAGGACTTCATGAAGACCGACCGCGACGGCCGCGGCATGGTCAATATCCTGGTCGCCGACAAGCTGCTGCAGAACCCCCGGCTTTATGCGACCTTCCTGCTGTGGATGTTGTCGGAGCTGTTCGAAGAGCTGCCCGAGGCCGGCGATCTGCCCAAGCCGAAGCTGGTGTTCTTCTTCGACGAGGCGCATCTGTTGTTCAATGACGCGCCCAAGGCGCTGTTGGACAAGATCGAGCAGGTGGTCCGCCTGATCCGCTCCAAGGGCGTCGGCGTCTACTTCGTAACGCAGAACCCGATCGACGTGCCGGACCGTGTGCTCGGACAGCTGGGTAACCGGGTGCAGCACGCGCTGCGCGCCTTCACCCCGCGCGACCAGAAGGCGGTCGCGGCTGCGGCCCAGACCTTCCGGCCCAACCCGAAGCTCGACACGGCCAAGGTGATCACGGAGCTCGGCAAGGGCGAGGCGCTGGTGTCCTTCCTCGAGGGCAATGGCACGCCCGCCATGGTCGAGCGGGTGATGATCCGTCCGCCGTCGGCCCGCATCGGATCGATCACGCCCGACGAGCGCAAGGCGATCATGGCTGCAAGCCCGGTGAAGGGCAAATACGACACCGCCGTCGACGAAGAATCCGCTTACGAGATGATCCAGAAGCGCATTGCCGGCACGGCGGCGACGGCCGACAGCCCGGCTGGCGGGAGCGGCGGCATTCTCGGCCAGATCGGCTCGATCGTCGGCACCGTGTTCGGCACCAACGTCAAGCGCGGCCGGCTGTCGACCGGCCAGGTCATCGCGCGCGACGTGACGCGATCGGTCACCAACCAGGTGATCGGCGGGATGGCGGCCAATATCGGCAAATCGCTCGGTGGCCAGCTCGGCGGCTCGATCGGCCGCACGCTGGTCCGCGGCGCGCTCGGCGGATTGCTGCGGCGCTAAAGCGCATCCTTCCGAGGCGCGCCTTCGGCGGGGTTGCGATGCCGTGACGTGGCTGGCACCGCCGCGGCGGCAGCGCTAAAAGCGCATCTCGACACCCGGCAATCAGGAACACGATCATGGCCAATGCGCAGCTTCAATCCGTGCTCGACCACATCGACAAGGACTTCGACAACAGCCTGGAGCGTCTGTTCGCGCTCCTCCGGATCAAGTCGATCTCCGCGGATCCGGCCTTTGCCGGGGATTGCAAAGCGGCGGCGGACCATCTCGCCAAGGACATTGCGAGCCTCGGTGTCGCCACCGAGGTGAGGCCGACTGCGGGCCATCCCGCCATCGTCGGCAAGACCGGAGCCGGCGGGCGGCCGCATGTGATCTTTTACGGCCATTATGACGTGCAGCCGGTCGACCCGCTCGATCTCTGGCACCGCCCGCCGTTCGAGCCCGTGGTGACCGACCACGCCGACGGCCGCAAGATCATCGTCGCGCGCGGCGCCGAGGACGACAAGGGCCAGGTGATGACCTTCGTGGAAGCCTGCCGCGCCTGGAAAAAGGTGACGGGCTCGCTGCCGATCGACGTCACCTTCCTGATCGAGGGCGAGGAGGAGGTCGGCTCGAAGAATTTCGTGCCCTTCATCGAGGCCAACAAGGACGAGTTCAAGGCCGACTACGTGCTGGTCTGCGACACCGGCATGTGGGACCGCAACACGCCGGCGATCACGACCTCGCTGCGCGGCCTGCTCTATGAAGAGCTGAAGATCACCGCCGCCAATCGCGACCTGCATTCCGGCGTGTTCGGCGGCAGCGCGATGAACCCGATCCGGGTGCTCACGAAAATCCTGGGCGGCCTGTTCGACGACGACAACCGCATCACCATTCCCGGCTTCTATGACGGGGTGAAGGATCTGCCGCCCGACATCCTCGCGCAATGGAAGAAGCTCAACCTGACGCCCGAGATGTTCCTGAAGCCGATCGGCCTGTCGATCCCTGCCGGCGAGAAGGGGCGCCTGCTGATCGAGCAGGCCTCGTCGCGCCCGACCTGCGACGTCAACGGCATCTGGGGCGGCTATATCGGCGAGGGCTCCAAGACGGTGATCCCCTCGCATGCCTCGGCCAAGGTCTCGTTCCGCCTGGTCGAAGGGCAGGACCCGCAAAAGATCCGCAAAGCCTTCCGCGATTACGTCACCGCACGGCTCCCGGGCGACTGCAAGGTCGAGTTCGGCGACCATTCCGCCGCGCCCGCCGTCGCCCTCGACTGGAACATGAAGCCGCTCGCCGCCGCCAGCAAGGCGCTCACGGACGAGTGGGGCAAGGAGACCGTGCTGATGGGCTCCGGCGCCTCGATCCCGATCGTCGCCGACTTCAAGCGCACGCTTGGCCTCGATTCACTGCTGGTCGGCTTCGGCCTCGACGACGACAACATCCACTCCCCGAACGAGAAGTACGACCTGCGCAGCTTCCAGAAAGGCATCCGCTCCTGGGCCCGCATCCTGGCGGCGCTGGCGGAGGTGAAATAGGCGCGGGTGCAGTAGGGTGGGCAAAGGCGCAAAGCGCCGTGCCCACCATCTCTCAATTATACGAAAGAACGTGGGCACGCTCCGCTTTGCCCACCCTACAAGACCTGCCTCGTCATTGCGAGTGAAGCGAAGCAATCCAGAAATCTCTCCGCGGAAACAGTGTGGATTGCTTCGTCGTTTTGCTCCTCGCAATGACGGCGGAGTGCGTGCCAAACAAAAACGCCGCCCGGAATTGGGCGGCGTTTCATTCCAGAACGTGCAGAGGTAGTTCGACGAAAAGACTACCTCAAATTCGTGAAAATCTCAAGACCGGTAGCCCGGCAGCTCGCGGTCGAGCTTGCGCAGCAGCGGCGGCCACACCAGGTTGGTGGCGCGCAGCTCGGCGCGGTCGCGGTTGGCGAGCAGCTCGGTGTTCTTCTCGATCGCAATCTCCTCGACCGGATAGACGGGGGTGCCGAGCGCGCGGGTGCGCACCTGCATCGAGCAGGCGCGCTCGAGGTGGTACATGCGCTCGAAGGCGGAGGCGACCGAGCGGCCGACCGTCAGGGTGCCGTGATTGCGCAGCAGCATGTGATTGTGGTCGCCGAGATCCTTCTGCAGCCGCGGCCGCTCGTCGTGGTCCAGTGCGATGCCTTCGTAGTCGTGATAGGCGAGGTCGTGGGTGACGAGCTGAGCGGTCTGGTTCAGCGGCAACAGGCCTTCTGCGCTGCTCGACACCGCGGTGCCGTCGAGCGTGTGGAGATGCAGCACGCAGATCGCGTCCTCGCGGACCTCGTGGATCGCCGAATGAATGGTGAAGCCCGCCGGGTTGATGCTGTATTCGCTCTCGGAGAGCTGGTTGCCGTGCAGATCGACCTTGACGAGGCTCGACGCCGTGATCTCCTCGAACATCAGTCCGTAGGGGTTGATGAGGAAGTGATGCTCGGGGCCGGGCACGCGCGCGGAGATGTGGGTGTCGACCAGATCGTCCCAGCCGTACAGCGCGACCAGGCGATAGCAGGCGGCGAGATTGACCCGTTGCTGCCACTCGGCCTCCGTCATATCAGACGGCACTTCCTTCAGGCGCGCTTCCGCTGGCGACATGGCTGATCTCTCCGAACATCGTTGTTGCGGGGAGGGAGCGTAGACGCGGGAGAGACCGGCAGCAAGGCGCGTCGGAAGCGCGGCAGTTCAGCGTAGCCCGCATGGAGCCAACGGGTCGGCGCGAAGCGCCGCCCGATGACAGGCTCCGCGGAATGCGGGGCCGCTCGCGCGACACGATAGGTCCCCGGATTGCGCTTCGCTCCATCCGTGCGACGGGGAGATGACTACGGCGCCGGGATCGACAGCAGGCTGGAGATGCTGCGGCCGCGGATGTCGTAGACACGGGCGAACACCACGTCGTCGCGCTTGATCTCGACCATCACCGGCGCGGTCAGGCCCTTGCAGTAGAACTCGCTGAGCGTCATGGCGAAATCGGCCGCGCTGGAATCCCAGCCGATGGTGAAGTCGGGGCCGAGGGCGACCTGCGCCGGGCGCTGCGGACCGCACACCGCGACCTTCCATTTGCGGTTCGCAGGCGGCA
Source organism: Bradyrhizobium dasycarpum (assembly GCF_042019905.1). Classification (NCBI taxonomy): domain Bacteria; kingdom Pseudomonadati; phylum Pseudomonadota; class Alphaproteobacteria; order Hyphomicrobiales; family Nitrobacteraceae; genus Bradyrhizobium; species Bradyrhizobium dasycarpum. The sequence goes on along the minus strand of NZ_CP169574.1, from coordinate 2,539,068 downwards.
CTTCCTGGCGCTCGACCATCTGCTCGCGCAATCCGTCGGAGGCCTGCTTCAGCGCGAGACCCCAATAGTCCAGCATGAAGCGGCTGTCGGCGCCGCGCACGGTGCCGGCGATGTGGTTGAAGTGCGTGTATTGATAGGGATGCAGCCGGATCATCTCGCCGAGCGGCAACGCGAGGCCGAAGCAGAAGGTGGCGAGCACGACCGGCTGCCAGGTGCGGTGATTGGCGCGCAGGCGCTCCATCGCCCGTGCGAAAGCGACGCCGCCGAGCACCGCCATCGGCGGAACCACGAACACGAAATGGCGGATGCCGTTGTACAGCGCCGGCCGCTTCACCATCGCGATCGCAAGCGGCAGGGTCGCAGCCAGCGTCAGCATCAGCATGATGGTCTTGCGCCGCGCCGGCACTTCGCCTCGCGCCAGCATGGCGAAGGTGCTGAACACCGCCCCGGCCATCAACACCAGCATCACCTCGGGCAGCTGGAGCGCGAACAGCGTCGGTAGATAGGACCACGGCATGTCCGGCACCGACACGATCGCGCCGTCGAACATCTCCTTCCACGGCTTCTCGAAGAAGTGCGAGAAGTAGGTCAGCGCCCGGAAGGGATTGCCGGGTTCCATGATCGACCACGGCCAGAGCAGGCCCATCAAGAGATAGCCGAACGCGAGGCCGGGCAGCAGCACATAAACGACATGGGCGAAGCGGCGCGCCGACTCGCGCAGGCCTTCGCTGCGCAGTTCCTCCAGGAACAGCGGGATGAAGCCGAGCATGGCGTAGACCAGGGCGAGCCCGCCGAGAACGCGGCAGCCGAGCGCAAGACCGGCGCCGAGCCCGACGATCAGGATCGTGCGCGGCGAGGGCTGCGGATACTCGTCGGCGAGCCGGACAAGGCCCAGCATCAGGATGATCATGGCCACCGCGAAGGGCGCGTCCTTCGGGTTCATGAACATGTGGCCGTAGAAGATCGGGCACAAAGCGAGCAGCAGGAGCGAGGCAAGCCCGGCGAGCGGGCCGCCGATGCGGCGGCCGAGCCGCCATGTCACCGCGAGCCCGATCACGCCGACGATGGCGCCGACCAAGCGTCGCGTCTCGAACAATTCGAGCGGAATGATCTTGTGCAGGAGGGCCGCGACCATGTCGAAGCCGCCGCCATACATGTAGAGATTGGCGAAGGAGAGCGCCGCATTGTCCTTGAAGCCGGAACCGAACATGCGCAGCAGCAGGTCGGCATATTCAGCGTGGGTGTAATCGTCCCAGCCGAGGCCGTAGTCGCGGAAGGTCAAGCCTGCAATGACAGCGACCACGGCCAGCACCAGCATGGCGAGATCGTCGCAGGTCCGTTCGACCGAGCGCCGTTGAGGCGTGTCGATCGCCGAAGTCGTGATGGATGTCATGGCTATCGGCGCCCCGGAATCCCCTCTTGGCCCTGCTGGTGCGCGCGGGCCTCAACCCCGGTCTCCCTATAGCGCAGTTCCATTACCAAGTAATTGGGCATTATGGCTAAATTCCTGATGCGCCGCAGCAATTCCCGATTTCAGAGCCGTCCAGCAGTAGCGAGCCCTGTCTGAAGGGAATGTGAATAAGTCCCTGATTTCCTTCCCATTAGGAACGCGGGCTACAATTGGCCGTTGGCGCGGACCGGCGTATGACGATATCGTGGCGTGACGGGTCGCGTGTGGATGTGTGCGGCCGGGGGTGAGTTCGATGACCTTGGCATTGTTGATCGCGGGGATTTTCGCCGTCGTGGCGGGCCTCCTTTCGATCCTGTTTGGCTTCTCCGTCAGGGAGTTCAGCCTCGGCAGTCCCCTCATAATCGCGGGAACGATCGCCGTCTGCTCCGGACTGTTACTGGCCGGCCTCTATCTCGTGGTCACGGAGCTGCGGGGGATCGCTCGCCGGCTGGCCGGTGCGCCCTCCGAGGTGCGGGTCAGGCCCGTGCTGCCGGGCCTCGCCGCATCAGGCGCCGTTGCGCCCGAGGCGATCGCTGCCTCGGCGGCACGGACCGAGTCGGCACCACCGCCGACACCGCCCGCAGGCCCGCCGCCGTGGCAGAGCGAAGCCGCCGCGCGCGAGCGTCCGCGTCCCGAGACACCGCCGGAGCCGGAAGCTCCGACGCCGCCTGCGGCTCCGGAAGCGCCGCGCCGGCGCAACCTGTTGTTCGCCTCGACCTCGCGCAAGGAGCGCGAGCGCGCGGAGGCGAAGACGACCGAGGGCGCGCCGCCGCCTCACGAAGCGCCCGCCGCGCCCGCGGCGCAGGACGCTCCGCCGGCCAGCTTCGACGACGCCTGGCCGAGGCCGGAGCGCATGCGCCCGCCGGAGCCACAGGCCGGCTCGCGCCGGCCGCCGCCGCGCCCGCCTTCCGCGGAAGCCGCTCCCCGCCGCCGCCCGCACCTGAGCCGGCGGCCGCCGCGCCCGAGCAGCCGCCCGTGACCGTGCTCAAGTCCGGAATCGTCGACGGCATGGCCTATTCGCTCTATTCCGACGGCTCGATCGAAGCGCAGATGCCGGAGGGCATGATGCGCTTTGCCTCCATCGACGAGCTCCGTTCCCATCTCGACCAGCGCGGCTGAGGCGGTCGCGTAGAGGCGGGCGCCGCCATTGTTGTGGCCTTGTCGGTCGTCGACTTGTTTCGGTCGAACGGCTTGTTGACAGGGAATGGTCCGGCGTCGTCTATCCCGTAAGGCGCAAGGTGGAGAGAGGCGGGCCGATGTCGGACGCTGGGGCGAAGAATTTCATCGAGCTGACGGCGAGCATCGTGTCGGCCTATCTCAGCAACAATCCGACGCCGGCTGCGGAGATTCCGAACCTGATCAGCCAGGTGCATGGCGCCCTGGTGCGGGTGTCGTCCGGCCGCACCGAGACCGCGCCACTCGAACCGGCCAAGCCGGCGGTCTCGCTGAAGAAGTCGGTCGCGCCCGATTATCTGGTCTGCCTGGAAGACGGCAAGCGCTTCAAATCGCTGAAGCGCCACCTGCGCACCCAGTACAACATGACGCCGGAGCAATACCGCGAGAAATGGGGTCTGCCGGCCGACTATCCCATGGTCGCGCCGAACTATGCGGTGGCGCGCTCGCAGCTCGCCAAGCAGATGGGCCTGGGACAGCAGCAGCGGAAGAAGGGGAAGTAGCGCGGCTCACTGCTCTCGTAGGGTGGATTAGCGCAGCGTAACCCACCACGTCTGCTTCTGCGGATAGAGAAGCGGTGGGTTACGGCTTTGCCGAACCCACCCTACGAAGCTTCTTCACGTCGCTTCGGCGAGCGCTTCTCTCGCGTCGGTCTTGATGCGCTCGACCATCGAGCGCAGGCCGTTGGAGCGCTGCGGCGTCAGATGATCGCGAAAGCCGAACTCGTCGAACACGGCGATGGCGTCGGTGTCCAGAATCTGCTGCGGCGTGCGGCCCGAATAGAGCGAGAGCACGATCGCGACCAGCCCGCGCACGATATGCGCGTCGCTGTCGCCGCGATACCTCAGGATCGGCGCGCCATGGCTGCGGTCGACCAGCTTCTGCAGCCAGACCTGGCTAACGCAGCCGTTCACCTTGTTCTCGGCGGAGTGCTCGGCCTCCGGCATCGGTTCCAGGGTCCGTCCCAGCTCGATGACGTACCGGTAGCGGTCGTCCCACTCGTCCAGAAGCTCGAAATTGTCCCTGATTTCGTCGATCGTCGTCATGCTGGCCCATGTTCCCGCTTCCTGCCAATATAGGGATGCGAGGCGCCGAAATCGATAGGGTTTGGCGCTAATTCGCCGGCTGGGGGCCGCGCCATTCCAGCGCGAGGTCGTCCTGGCTCAGGGTGTCGCGCGGCGCTTCGCTCGAGACGGCATCGCCTTCGCCGGCCATCGCGATAGAGCCGGTATGGTCGGGCGCCTTCTTGTCGGTCTTGTCGATCTTCTCGTTCTTGTCGTGGCCGATCTGCTCTTTCTTGTCGTTGATGATCTGGTAGATCTTGCGCGCGCCGTCCTGGGCGCGCTGGCCGATGATGGTCGCGGCCTGGCCGCCGACCTCGCAGGCCGCCGGCTGGCGCTTGCAGAACTGGGTCATGTCGGAGACGGCCGCGGTCGCAGCCTGAACCGCGTCGGCAGCGCCGATCTGCGGCAGCTTGTCCGATTCGGGCGTCTTGTCCCGTGGCAGGAGCACCAGCACCAGCCCGAGCCAGAATGTGATGCGGAGCAGAAAACGCATCTTGTCGACCTGTATGGTAGATCCCGTCCGCGGCGATGGTCCGCGCGCGTTCCGACCTAGCAACTCTCGATAAATCGCAAGTCATTGCCTTGAGCTTAATTCGGGGAAAATTGGCGCAAAATTCTTCGGGATCGACGGCGTCGTAAATTTTCGATTGACGCCGCGGCCCGTGATTCTGCCGGCAGGCATATCCACCAATTCGAAACCATCAGCGGGAAGATGAAACCCTGTGTTCACCATCCGCAGCGAAGACGTCGTCAAATCGTCTAAAAAGCCCCGCGATGTTCCGGCGTCCGGTCGCGCGTCCCGCCGCCTTAGCACTCGTTTAAGGTCGCTCTGACACGGTGGCTCAACGACAAGGAGGCGTTCCGGCGCGTCTTCTACGACGATTGAGCCGAAGCGCGAGACCCGTGACAGTTTTGAGTATCATCCGCGATTGTCTCGATGCACTGCTGCATCCCTCCGCGCGTTCCGATGCGCTGATGCGTGCGCGCCATCGTGCCTTCATGGCGCCGCGGCTGCTCGGCAGCCTGGGCGCCTTCGCCGCATTCCCGGTCTATCTCGCCATGCGGGGCGCGCCGAGCGCGGTCGAGGTCGCCGCTTTCGCATGGCTGATCGCGCCGATTTTGTTGTCCTGGTTCCTGTCGCGCACCGGACGCTATGAAGGCGCGCATGTGCTGTCGTCGCTGGCGCTCGCCGGCCTGATCATGGCGGTCGCGGGCAGCACGGGCGGTATCGAATCGTTCGCCGCGGTCTGGCTGGTCGTGGTTCCGCTCGAAGCCGCGCTGTCGGCCTCGCGCCGTGTCGCCGCCTTCGCCTCATTGCTCGCGCTGTCCTGTGCGGGCCTCCTGATCCTGCTCGGTCAGCTCGGCTGGCTGCCGTCCGCAGACATCAGCGCCGCGGAACGCGGCGTGCTGATGGCCTGCGGCGTCGTCTCGGCGACGCTCTATGCCGCGGGCCTTGCCTTCGGCGCGGAATCGCTGGCACGCACCAGCGTGGCGCTGCTCTCGCGCGAAGAGGAGCGCTATCGCCTGCTCGCCCGCAACATGAGCGATGTGATCTCGCGGCATCAGCGCAACGGCGCGGTGCAGTTCATCTCGCCGGCGGCGGAGGCCATGCTCGGCCTGCCGGTGGCGCAATTGCTCGGTCACGGCCTGTTCGACCGCGTCCATGTCGCCGATCGCCCGGCCTATCTCACCGCGTTGTCCGATGCCGCGCGCGGCGAGGTGCGCAGCGTCGAGTTCCGGCTGCGGCGCGAGGCTGATGGTTCGGAGCGCGGTCAGATCGATTTTCTCTGGGTCCAGATGCGCTGCCGCCCGCTCGACCAGGATATGGGCCACAATTCGGATAGGGACGTCACGCGTGAGGCCGAGGTCGTCGCGGTGATGCGCGACGTCACCGACCACAAGCTGTCCGAGCAGGCGCTCGAGCAGGCGCGCAGCGCCGCCGAAACGGCTGATGCCGCCAAGACGCGCTTCCTCGCCACCATGAGTCACGAGCTGCGGACGCCGCTGAACGCCATCATCGGATTCTCGGAGATGATCGCGCAGGAGCAGACCCTGATGCTGGGCGCGGCCCAGCGCCGGGAATATGCCCAGCTCATCAACGATTCCGGCCAGCATCTCTTGTCGGTCGTCAACGGCATCCTGGACATGTCGAAGATGGAATCGGGCAATTTCGAGATCGCGTCCGAGCCGTTCGCGCCGCGCGCCTCGCTCTTGCATTGCTGCAATCTGTTGGCGCTGAAGGCGCGGGAAAACGGCATCGACCTCATTACCGACGCGCCGCACGACCTGCCTGTCATGACCGGCGATCCCAGGGCCTTCAAGCAGATCGTGCTCAATCTCGTTGCCAACGCCATCAAGTTCACCGAGCGCGGCGGTCAGGTTTCCGTCTCCGCCGCGGTGACCGGCTCGCAGCTGATGCTGCGCGTCAGCGACACCGGCGTCGGCATCGCGCCCGACGATCTCCAGCGCATCGGCGCGCCGTTCTTCCAGGCGGGCAAGACCTATCAGCGCCGTCACGAAGGCACCGGTCTTGGACTTTCGATCGTGAAGAGCCTCGTGGCGTTGCATCTCGGCGAATTGACGGTACAAAGCAGGTTGGGAGAGGGCACCGCCGTCACCGTCAGGCTGCCGCTCGTCTACACGCCGCCGCAAGTTAGGCCGGCCGAGAGCAAGATCGCGACGCTGACGCCGGTGCTGCGCCAGGAACTTCAAGGTCAGGAGCGTCAAGACCAAGCTCACGACCAGTCTCAGGACCAACCCGCTCTGGTGAAGAAAAGTGCCTAAGAAGTCTGCCAAGGACGAAGCCGCTCCGCGCCGCCGCGGTGCCAAGGCCGCGACGGTCGATGTCGAGACCGAGCGCAACCTCGTGATGCGCGTGCTGCTGCACAGCCCCAAGGACACGCTGGCCGGTCTCGTCGCCGTCGCCGCGGTCGGCGCGATCGTTGCCAATGCGCTGTTCCTGCAGACCGGTCGGCACCCGGCGCCGATGTTCGGTACCGTGATCAATCTGCCCGCGCCGTCATCGATGCAGCTGTCGAATCCCCTGCCGCGTCCGCGCCCCGTCGGCGCCGATAGCTCGCCGCTCGAGCCGCGCGCGACCGAGTTCCGCGCCGAGCCCAAGCCTGCCGAGCCCAAGCCTGCCGAGCGCGCCGCCGAGAAGGCGCCGGAGAGGCCCGTCGAGGCGACCGCATCGACGCGCGCGAACGATCCCATGACCAACCTGGTCAAGCAGACGACCTCGACCCCGCCGTCCGCCATGCGCCCGCCGGCCCCGATTCCCGCGCCGCAGAGCCCGGCGGCACGGCGTGTCGCCGGGGTGCAGCGCGCGCTGTCCGAATACGGCTACGGCAATCTGAAGATCACGGGCACGATGAACGGCGAGACCCAGTCCGCGATCCAGAAGTTCGAGCGCGAGCACAAGATGCAGGTCACCGGCCAGCTCTCCGATCGGCTGCTGCGCGAGCTCGGTGCCGCGATCGGCCATCCCGTCGAATAAGCGCATTCCCGCTGTCATTGACGCCGATCAACGTGCGGCATCGCCACGAGGCTGCGTCCCGCCGGCGCGATTTGCTTGGGATCAATGACAGCCGCCAGCCTTTGCGATCATGATCGCCCGTCTTCAACGAGGAAGAGAGGGTGCCATGTTCAAGGTCTCCGTTCTGGTCTGGATCATGCTGGGTACGGTGCTGGCGGGCGTCAGCCTGATCGTCGTGCTGATGGTGCCGAGCTTCGCCGCCGATTCCATCAGAAACATCCCCTACGCGGTCGCCGTCGGCTTTGCGCTTGCAATGCCGCTGTCATATCTCGTCGCGCGCCAGATCAATGGCGGGCAGGGGCAAGGCATCGGCAAGGCGTGACAATCGGACGCTGACACTGGCGGCGCGCGTCACGCCGGCCTATCGTTCGACTCATGCGTTTGAAATCCAACATATGGGTCGCCGCCTATCTGCGCCGGTGCCAGACCGAAGGCGTGTTCGGCGCGGTACGCCGGCGCGGTGCCGAGGAGGCGGGAGCGGTGTTCGTGAAGGTGTCGCTGCTCAATGGCCATGCGATGCTGTACGTGCCGGCCCCGCAGACCTCCTACGACGACGGCCGCCCCGTCGATCGCTTCTTCGTGCCGGTGGCGCCGCAACCTCTGCCGGAGCACACCATCGAGGAGCGGCTGACCAGGGAAATTCGCTTCGATCCGGACGCCTGGATCGTCGAGACCGAGGATCGCGCCGGACGGCACTTTCTGGAGCTGGCGAAAACGTAACTGCTGCCTCACCGTCATTGCGAGCGCAGCGAAGCAATCCAGAAATGTTTCCGCGGCGGCAGTCTGGATTGCTTCGTCGCAAGAGCTCCTCGCAATGACGAGTTCGAGTGTGCAGTGCACCCCTCCCGCGTCACGGCCTGGGAAGGCGACTACCGCTCCGACGACCCGCCGCTGCCCTTCCGCACCGCCGGCATCGCACCCGGCTGCACGCCCGGCCGCGTCTGGCTCGCGCCGGCGCGGGCGCGCTGGCGTTCGCCGTCGTGCAGTGACGGCTGGTACTTGGCGCGGGTGACGGCGAGCGTGGAGCCGCGCCAGGCCGCCAGCATCACCAGCGCCGAGCGGTCGCTGAGGCGGTCGTAGAGCCGCGCCAGCCGGTATACCTCATTCACGGAATTGCCGATCTCCGGCTTGAAGAACAGCAGGATGCGCTGGAAGTTCGGGCTCGGCATGTCGAGCGCGCGCGCCGCGACCGCGAGGGCTTCGCCGCCGGCATCGTCGACGATCTGGGCTGCGACGCGCGAGGGCAGGATCAGGCTGTCGCCGAGCTCCAGGGCGAAGCTCTCGACGTCGCCCGCGATGGCCGCCATCTCCAGGATCTGAATCGCGCGCTTGGCACGCACGGTCGGGATCCGCAGTGCGGCCTTCAGCGGGGTCTGCTCCAGATTGTGCAGGATCAGCGCGCGCTCGGATGGGCCGGCGCCGAAGAACATGTCGTGGATCTCGGCAGCGTCCTTCGGCTGCATTGCCATGCTGGCGGCCATGCGCCGTTCGGCGTCGCTCGGCGTGCGGGCTGGGGTGGGAGGCGGCGCGGGCGCCGGGATCTCGCGGGCGAGCGGAACCCTGCGACCCTCCTGGGCCGCGACCAGCCCGAGCTTCTGCAGCACCGGCACGGGCGTCAGCGGATAGATCGCGAGCTTGGCCTTGACGGCCGCGCGCGTCGCATCGTCGACCTGGTCGATCAGCCGCGTCGCAAGCTCGGTAAATTGACGCTGCTCGTCCTCGCTGTGGACGCGGGTCTGGACATAGAGGTCGGTCAGCACGCGCAGCAGCGTCGGCCGAACATCGACGCCTTCGCGGCGGGAGAGGGACATCAGCCCGTCGAATCCGGGAAACAGCGACTTGGTCATGGAGAGATACGCGACCTGGAAAATATACTGGTCGCCAGCCTAGCGCAGGCTCCTTTAAAGGCTCGTTAAGGAAAACGAGGCGTGAAGGAAGCCGCTCGCTTCGGAGCGATCTCGTGCCCGAACGGGACACAGCGCCCGGCCCGTGCGGCTACGGTCGGACGGCCGCGTTTACACCCCGTTAACCATGAGCTGATCTTAATGAATTGCATGTTGCACGGGCGCGTTCGGTCGCGCGGCAATTGAAGAGAGCTGACATGGGGACCATCATTGAATTTCCGGCCGGTCGCCGGGTGGGCTCGTCGGGCGATGTCGCTCCGCGCGCGGACATGGGAACGATCCTGATCCTTCCCGCCATCCGGATCGAGCGCGAGGCGGATGAAACCAGCGGCGACCGCGGCCCAGAGCAGGGCACAGCGCCGGGGCGTCGTCGTCGCCGTCGCTGACATCCGGCTTCAGGCAATGCCGGACACCATCCGCCAGATCCGGCCGGTCAGATCGGCCGTCCTGCTCGCACTGCTTGCCGCCACGCTCGGCGCCTGCAGCGGCGGCGATTTCGGCCGCACCCGCGAGAGCATGCGCAGCGACGACATGCATCGCTGGCTGGGCGCGGAGGTCACGTCCAGCGTCGGCCTGAAGCCTTCGCAATTCCAGCTCACCGACGAGGAGCGCCAGCTGCGCGACCTCGCCTATCCCATGATCGAGCCGCCGCTGTCGCGCCCGGCATGGAAGAGCGTGTTCGGCGACTACAAGGCGTTGCCCTCGCCCTGGCGGCAGAAGGTCGTGTTCGACCGCACCATGTACGGACGCACGCTGATCGACGAGCCGCACCGCTCGCACTCCTCGCGCTACGCGCTGCTGATCGAGGACGTGCGCAACGACATCACCCGCTTCGAGCCGTTCTTCGCCTCCGCGATCCGCGTCATCGACCTCGACAGGAAACGCGATGCCAGCATGGCCCGTGTCTCCGCGCTTTCGCCGCGGGAGAGGGACGATGCGGTCGCGCGCATGCAGGAGAACTCGCTGATCGTGCAGTGGGTGCAGCAATGCCTGGAGCAGCGTGTCTCGTCCTACCGCTGGGCGCTGGAGCGCCTGGTGATCCAGGCCCCCGACGGCATGGCCGCCGATGCCGACCGCCTGATCGGCGAGCTCGCCGCCCAGACCGCCAACCCGCCGGTCCAGGCGCAACCGCCCTACGGCCGCGCGGTCGTCTCCAAGGGCTGAGCGCGCGGGCCGGCCGCCCGTCGACGCGGCGATCGTGCGATGCGGCATACCGGGGCTGTTGAAGCCCTGTTGAGCGCGTTCGGGAACCGCATTGATAGTGCTTGTCCTTCCCGGCCGGCCGGATAGGATTGTCCCGTTTCTTCAAAGTCATTTTACCCGAAGGTCCTTCGAGATGAGCTTAGACGCCGCGCGTCCTTTCAAGAGCCGTCTGGATGTTTCCCCCCGCCACCTGCTGGCACTTGCCATTCTGCTCGGATCGGCCGGCTCCGCCGCCGCGTTGACCAAGGAGGCGGCGCTGGAGAATTGCCGCATGAGCGTCGGCAAGCCGATCGTGCAGGCCTGCATGCGCGCAGGCGGAGGCGCCAATCTCGAAGCCTGCCGCGCCAAGGCATCGCCTCAGGTCAGGGCCTGTGCGATGGCGGCGCTGAATGCCGCCAATGGCCGCGCCAACGTCGCGGTCGAGCTTCCCAAGGAAGCGGCACCCAAGCTTGACGCCAGCACTGCACTTCCGAAGGACTTCGTCGCGCCGCCGCGCAGCATCGCCGACATCACGGCGATTCTCGACGGCGACAAGCCAGACGAGAAGATGATCGCCGAATTGAAGTCGGAGGCCGATGCCATACCCACCGGCAAGGAATCCCGTCAGGACCTCGCTCAGCTGTACTTCGATCGCGCCAACGCGCGCGCGCAGCTCGGCCGGCTCGCCGAGGCGATGGCTGATGCCGACAAGGCCGTGGAAGTCGGGCGGGGCGCGGTCGGCCCGCACTTGCTGGGGCGGATGTTGCAGCTCCAGTCCCTGCAGCATTCGCTTGCCGGCGATCCGAAGCGGGCGCTCGAGATCATGCAAAGGCTCTTGCGCGAATCGGCCAGCATGCCGGGTGCCAAGGGAATGCAGTTCGTGACGAACCGCGGGATTGCTGCTGTTCTCGTCCAGATGGGCGATCTCTCGCAGGCCGAGGCCTATCTTCGCCGCAGCCAGACCGCGATCCAGGAGGCCCGCACCAGCGGTCATCCCAATTGGCGAGCGGTCTATTCGAAATTCGGCCAGAGCTGGGAGGGCGAGCTGGAGCTCACGCGCGCCGTGATCTTCGAGGCGCGCGGACAATTCGCTGACGCCGAGGCCGCCTATCGCAATGCGGAGCTGCGCAAGCGTGCCAGCACCAAGGTCATCATGGCCTCCGATAATGCGCCGGCGGAGACCATTCTGCTGCAGGCGATCGATGGCACCGTGCTGAGTCAGGCGCGTATGAAGGCAAAGCAGGGCAGGCTCGCCGAGGCCGAGGTGGACGCGCGCCGCGCGCTGCTGTCGCGACTGAAGGATACCGGCAAGTACAACTCGGTCACGCCGCGCTTCGTGATGGGGCTGGCGGGCATTCTGGTCGACCAGGGCCGCTACGAAGAGGCCGAGAAGCTCGGCCGCGTCGCGCTCGAGATCAACAAGACCGTGGGCGTGCCGGAGGACTCGCAGGCGACGGTGCAATTGCTATCGCAGCTCGCCGGCATTCTGACGCTTCGGCGCCAGAACGCCGAAGCGAGCGAGATGTTTGCCCGGATCGACAAAGCGGTCGCCGGCTGGGATCCGCAGCGCCGCCTGGTGTTCGAGCTCAATCCGTCTCGGATCCTGTCGCTCTATGGTTCCGGGCAGTTGGACGCCGGCATTGCCGCCGCCGAGCAGCTCGTGAAGAAGCAGATCGCCCGGGCCGGAGAGAATCATTTCGACACCGCCTCGGCGCGCGGCACGTTGGCGGTCGGACTGATGCGCGCCCGCCGCGACGCCGAAGCCATCCGCGAGTTCAAGGCCGCCATCCCGGTCATGATGGCGAGCGCCAACGAAAACGCTGACGACGAGAACACCACGGTGGTCGCCGCGCGCAGCCAGCGGCTGCAGACCATCGTCGAGAGCTATTTGATGCTGCTCGCGAGGGCCGAAGGGACCGGCAAGGATGTCGGCGAGGAGACGTTCAGCCTCGCCGACGCGATCCGCGGCCGTTCGGTCCAGCAGGCGCTGGCAGCCTCGAGTGCGCGCGCGGCGGCCAAGGATCCCGCGCTCGCCGACCTCGTGCGCAAGGAGCAGGATCTGACCAAGCAGGTCAACGCCCAGCTCGGCACGCTCAACAATGTGCTGGCCCTCCCTTCGGCAGAACGGGACGAGAAGGGCGTTGGGCAGATCCAGGCCTCGATCGCGGCGTTGCGCGGGCAGCGCGACAAGGCGCGCCTGGAGATCAAGCAGAAGTTCCCGATTTATGCCGATCTCGTCTCGCCCAAGCCGCCGAGCGTCGCCGAGATCCGCGCGACGCTGGCCGATGACGAGGCGATGCTGTCGTTCTATTTCGGCCAGAATGGCAGCTTCGTCTGGGCGGTGCCGAAGTCGGGACCGGTGGCGTTCGCCGCCGTGCCCGCCAAGATCGGTGACATCGAGAGCAAGATCCGCAAGCTGCGCGAAGCCCTCGAGCCGCAGGCGGCGATGATCTCGGACATTCCGCCCTTCGACCTCGCGCTCGGCTACGAGCTCTACGGGCTGCTGCTCAAGCCGGTTGAGAGCGGCTGGAAGCCGGCCAGGAACCTTATCGTCGTCACCAATGGCGCGCTCGGCCTGCTGCCGCTGTCCTTGTTGCCCACGGCACCGGCGCAGGTGGCTGCCGAGGAGGACCCGCTCTTCGTCGGCTATCGCAACGTGCCGTGGCTGGCGCGAACCCATGCCGTGTCGACGGTGCCGTCCGCGGCGGCGTTGCGCACGCTCCGGCAATTGCCGCCGGGCAAGCCCGGCCGCGGCGACCTCATCGCCTTCGGCGATCCCTATTTCAACAGTGATCAGCAGGCCGAGGCGGAGGGCGCCGGGGAGAAGATCCAGGTCGCCGATGCCGGCGGCAATGTCACGCGCGGTGGCCCGCTGAAGCGGCGCAACAGTCCGAAGCTGGACGGCGTCGACAGCGCCGAGCTCGGTTTGCTGCCCCGGCTTCCCGATACCGCGGACGAGCTGAAATCGATCGCGCTGGCGCTGCAGGCCGATCCCTCGAAGGTGCTGTTCCTCGGCAAGGACGCCACCGAGAGCACGGTGAAGACCATGAATCTCTCCGGCTTCAGGATCCTGGCCTTTGCTACCCACGGTCTCGTCCCCGGCGAGCTGAACGGGCTGGCGCAGCCGGCGCTCGCCTTGTCCTCGCCGGCGGTGACGGGCGAGGGCGGCGATGGCCTTCTGACCATGGAGGAAATCCTCGGCCTCAAGCTCGATGCGGATTGGGTGATCCTGTCGGCCTGCAACACCGGCGCGGGCGCTGGCGCGGGAGCCGAGGCGGCGTCCGGACTCGGGCGCGCGTTCTTCTACGCCGGAACGCGTGCGCTGCTGGTGACGAACTGGTCGGTGCATTCGCAATCGGCGCGGCAATTGGTGACAGATCTGTTCAAGCGGCAGGCCGACGATCCCAAGCTGTCGCGCAGCGAGGCGCTGCGCCAGGCGGCGATGGCCCTCGTCGATGGCCCCGGCTATCTCGGCAGCGACGGCAAGACCGAGTTTGCCTATGCGCATCCGCTGTTCTGGGCGCCGTACACGATCATCGGCGATGGCGGCGTGCGGTGACGGCAAGGTGAGGGAAGGGGTGAACGGACCATGAAGCGGAATGTCTTGTTGGGGGTAATGGCGGCAGCTTTGTTGCTTTCGACACCTGCGCGCGCCACGCAATTGATCACTGAGGAGGAAGCCAAGCTGCCGCCGCCGAAGGGAGCGGTCGCAGCCGACCGTCGTGGCATCCTGCGCGGTCCGAAGGTCGAATTCATCTCGCCCGGCGGTTCCGTCAGCTCACCGATGCCGCTGGTGTTGAAGTTCGAGTCGTTCGGCGGGGCAAAGATCGATCCGGAGTCGGTCAAGATGATCTTCCTCCGGACGCCGAACGTGGACCTCACCCCGCGCGTCAAGCCGTTCGTGAAGGCGGACGGCATCAACATGCAGGACGCGGAGCTGCCCCCCGGCGAATACACCATGCGGGTCGACATCAAGGACAGCGACGGCCGTTCGGGCACGACCGTCTTCACGCTGAAGGTCGCACCCAAGTGAGCTGCCCTTATTGCTGCGCCGAAACTGCGGAGGGTGCTCTGGTTTGCGGCGACTGCGGGCGCGACATCGCCGTTCCCGCGACGCTGATGGCGGAGCGTGACGATCTCCTGCGCAAGCGCCAGGAGCTGCGCGACGAGCTGAAACGGGCCAGAGACGAGGCCGAGGCCTTCATGAGGCGGAGGCATTCGCGTTAGCGATGGAATGTCCGTTCTGCGCCGAGACGATCAAGGACGAGGCCATTGCGTGCAAGCACTGCTCGCGCGACCTGCGCGTGGTGCGGCCGACCCTGCTCGAGATCGAAGAGATCGTCGCCGATCTGGACAGGCTCAGGCGCGATCTCGACCGCGTCAATGTCCGGCTCGAACGGTACAAGAACCCGCTGCGCTATTTCACGACGCATGCGGTTCTCTACGTCGCGATACCGTCCCTTCTTCTGGTGATCGCGCATGTGCTCGTGACCATCACCTTCAACGTGTCGCCGATCCCGCTTCGGATCGCCTCGATCGTCATACCGCTGCTGTTCGGATTCGTGGCCTACCCGCTGCACCGGGTTTCGACCTTGACGGCCCTGGTGCTGGCGTTCCTGGCAGCAGCCGTCAGCGTCCTGTCGATGCTGACGGTCACGGGAATTCACGATCACGTCCCGATCCTGCCGGAAGCCTGGATCGAATGGCGCGAAGTGTTCGAATATGGCGCCAGCATCCTGCTCGCCTTCGTCTCCGGAAACATCCTCAGCGTCGTGATCTTCCAGGTGCTGCCGCGCGTGCTGACCCAGGGCGGCAAGCCGAACGCGTTCGCCTTCCGCGTGGCGCGCCTGCTCGGGCAGCACGTCGGCGAGGAGCAACTGCGCCGACGCGCCCGCCTGATCCAGGACCTGATGCAGACCATCGGCCCGCTGGCCGGCGTCGCCGCGACCGCCGTCGGCTCCATCTATGCCGGCTTGAAGGGCCTGCTGGGATAGTCCAGCCGCTAACCCCGGCGCGCGGTCCGGGCCGGCCTCTGCTTCTGTAGCTTCCCGACGAACTCCTTCAGCGCATCCGCCAACGGCACCGAAGCGCGGTAGGCGAGGCCCACCTCGCGCTTGATCTTGGCCTCGATCTCGCGCACGGCGATGTCGGGATTGCCGCGCGCTACGCCTTCCGGGACGATGGCGACGCCGATGCCGGCTGCGACCAGCGCGATGGCCCACTCCTCCGACTGCGCGATTGCCGCGGTCTGGCGCCGCTGCGCCGTGCGGCCGAAGAACGCGCTTTGCTCGCAATGGCAGCGGTCGATCAGCGGTACGCCGGCGAGATCGGCGGTGCGAAGCCTGTCCTTCAGCGTCAGCGGATGCGACGGCGGCAGCGCGGCGACGTAACGCTCGCTCCACAGCGCGACGAAATGCTCGTCCTGGCGCAGCATGCTCTTGGAGATGATCCTCGCATCGGCGCGCTCGTCGCTGCCGACGAGCCGGAGCGAAACGTCGCTGCGCGCCGTCAGTGGCTTCAGGAGCGCGATGGTCCGGGGCACGTCGAGCGTGCGCATCAGGCCCAGCGTGACATTGGTCTTCGTGCTCGGCTTCCTGAACAGGCCGCGCGCCGCGTCGGTCTCGTCGATGATGCGGCGGGCCAGCGTGTGAAACTGCTCGGCCGAGGCGGTCGGCGCCACGCCCTGCTTGTGCCGGATGAACAGCGTGGTGCCGAGCTCGGCTTCCAGATTGGTGATCGCGGTCGAGATCGAGGGCTGCGACACGAAGCAGACCCGCGCGGCGGCGGTCAGATTGCGTTCGCGGTAGACGGCGGCGAAGTAGCGGAGCTCGCGAATATCCATAGGATCAGCCTAGAGATAATATCAATATCTAATATTTTACCTATGGATTGAACGATGACAAGAACCTCCTGCTCACAACCGGCGGGAACACGCGATGAAGATCCATCATCTCAACACCGGCACGATGTGCCCGATCGGCCGCCGCCTGGTGAACGGCAGCGGCGGCTTGTTCCAGCGCGCCCGCCTGGTCTGCCACTGCCTGCTGATGGAGACGAATGACGGCCTCGCCCTGGTCGACACCGGTATCGGCCTCGATGACATCGCGGCGCCCGCGCGGCTGGGACGGCGGTGGGTGCGGCAGACCGCGCCAAGGCTCGATCCGGCGGAGACGGCGGCCGAGCAGGTTAAGTTGCTCGGCTTTTCACCGAAGGACGTGCGCCACGTGCTGCTGACGCATCTCGACCGCGATCACGCCGGCGGGGTGCCCGACTTTCCCCACGCCGCGATCCACGTCCATCGCGCCGAATACGACATGGCGGTGCTGCGCAAACCTGAACCGCCCGAGGGGCGCTATGTCGCGGGGCAATGGGGCCACGGACCGCGCTGGACATTCTATGGCGAAGCCGGCGAGGAGTGGTTCGGCTTCAAGGGCGTGCGCGCGCTCGGCGACAAGGAGGCGGACATCCTGATGATCCCGCTCGCCGGCCATACGCTCGGGCATTGCGGCATCGCAGTGCGCTCAGGCGACAGATGGCTGCTGCATGCCGGCGACAGCTATTTTCACCACGCTCAGCTCGACGCATCACCGCGCGTGCCCTTGATGCTCGGTTTTTTCCAGCGCCGCGGCGACATGGACCGCAACATGCGGATCGCCAACCAGGCCCGGCTGCGCGCTCTGAAGCAAAAACACGGCGATCGCGTGACAATCGTCAACAGCCACGATCCCGCCGACTACGAGCGCTGCCGCTGCGGAGCGCATTAGCGGCTGCAGCACCGCGGAAGCCCCTTGCCGAACCGGACAGCCGGCCCCTGGTCACGAATGCTTGATCCGGATCAACAAGCGCCACCGGCTTCGGGATATGTTAGAAAAGAGGGCGTTGCAGCCCCGAAAGGCAAGTCGAACATCGATGCGGTTCGTCCGTACCATCCTGGCATTCGCGATCGCCATATCCCTGGCGATGCTGCCGGCTGGCGCGTCCGCATCCGGCCTTGCCACGTCTCCTGCCATGTCGTCGGATATGCAGATGGCCATGCCGATGGGCGACGACGCCGAGATGGCGATGGACGATTGCTGCCCCGACATGACGGGAACGCCTGCCCAGACCGTCGGCTACAAATGCGGGATGGGCTTCTGCTGCGTCGGCGGGCTGGTTGCGCTCGATGACGTCAGGCCGGTCGCCTTCGCGTATTTCGCCGTTGCGGCGAGCACGATCGCCATCCCTGAGGATCAGGTCGTCTCCGTCCGCGGCGGCAGTCCTCCCCTTCCGGCCTCCTCGAATCTGATCTCGCCAAGCCCAAGGACGCGAGCGGCATTGCCTGCACGCGTCGACGATTGACGTGCGCGCTTCCTGCGCCACGGCGAAAGATCAGATCATGAGGACAGGACAATGCTTGCCAAATTCAGCACGGCGGCGCTCGCCGCCACCCTTTCGCTTGCCGCTTCCGCCGCCATGGCGGGCGCCGGCGACTATGCCTTCGAGCCCGTCAACGCGCAGATGAAGAAGGGCGACGACGTCACGCTCTCGGTTCGCCTGACCAACAAGCAGACCGGCAAGCCCGTGGCGGACGCCGTCATCTTCAAGACCCGCGTCGACATGGCTCCGGACGGGATGGCGGAGATGGTCTCCGATGTCGCGCCGCTGCCCTCGAAGGAGCCGGGTGTCTACGCGTTCAAGACCGACCTGCCGATGGCCGGCCGTTACCAGGTCACGCTGTCGGCCAAGGTGCAGGGCGAGCCCGAGACGGTCACCGGCAAGGTGATCGTCACGGCGACCAAGTGAGCGTGCGGACGCCGTCCGCGGCGTCCGGACTTCCCTGTCCCATTCAGATGGACGCGCGCCGGGCGCGCGAAGACACACCATGAAGACGCTGCGTCTCCTGACGATTCTCGCGCTCGGCGGCGGCCTCGCCTCAGGCGCGTACTGGTTCTCGCACGAGGGGAGCTGGTCCGTTCATGCCGAGGCGACCCCGGCTGCGGCCGAGGCGAACCGGGCTCCGCTCTATTACCGCGACCCGAGCGGTGCGCCGCTGTGGTCTGCCGGTCCCAGGAAGGACGACCGCGGCCGCGACTATCTGCCGGTCTACGACGACGATCAGGTGGCCGCGGCGCCGCCGAAGCCGGCGCAGGCGGAATCATCGCGAAAGATCCTCTACTACCGCAATCCCATGGGTCTGCCCGACACCTCGCCGGTGCCGAAGAAGGATCCGATGGGGATGAACTATATCCCCGTCTACGAAGGCGACGAGGTCGACGACGGCACGGTGAAGCTGTCGCCGGGCAAGATCCAGCGCACCGGCGTGAGATCCGAGCCGGTCGAACGGCGCGCGATCCGCGTCGCGGTCCGGGCGCCCGGCACGATCCAGCTCGACGAGCGCCGCGTCTCGGTGATCGCGATGCGCGCCGAGAGTTTCGTGCAGAAGGTCGCCGACGTCACCACCGGCACGCGCGTGAAGGCGGGCCAGCCGCTGATGGAGATCTACAGCTCGGCCGTCGCCTCTGCCGCCGCGGAGTATCTCGCCACGATCACCTCGAAGACCGTGGGCGGCGTCGAGGTCTACGGCCGGGGCTCGCGGCAACGGCTGGTCAATCTCGACGTGCCCGAGCCGGTCATCGCCGAGATGGAGAAGACGCGCGCGGCGCCCGTCACCGTCCATTGGTCGGCGCCGCGCGACGGCATCGTGCTCGAGCGCAGCGCGATCGAAGGCATGCGCGCCAATCCCGGCGACGTGCTGTTCCGCATCGCGGACATCTCGCAGGT
Organism: Bradyrhizobium dasycarpum; assembly: GCF_042019905.1. Lineage (NCBI taxonomy): Bacteria > Pseudomonadati > Pseudomonadota > Alphaproteobacteria > Hyphomicrobiales > Nitrobacteraceae > Bradyrhizobium > Bradyrhizobium dasycarpum. The sequence goes on along the minus strand of NZ_CP169574.1, from coordinate 2,520,000 downwards.
CTGGGCGCTGGTCGACGTCGCCGAGCGCGATCTCGGCAATATCGCGATGGGGCAGTCGGTGGCGGTGCGCGCGCGGAGCTTTCCCGGCCGTAGCTTCAGCGGCAGGATCGCCGTGGTCTATCCGCAGGTGAACCGCGAGACGAGGACGGTTCGCGTCCGGATCGAGCTCGCCAATCCGGATGCGGTGCTGCTGCCGGACATGTACGTCGATGCCGCCATCGACACGGCGGATGGCGCGCCGGTGCTGGCGATCCAGGACAGCTCGGTGCTCGACACCGGCACGCGCCAGGCTGTCCTCGTCGACAAGGGCGAGGGGCGTTTCGAGCCGCGCGAGGTGAAGCTCGGCCGGCGCGGCGGCGGCTACATCGAGGTGCGGGATGGACTTGCGGATGGCGAGGCGGTGGTCACTTCCGCCAACTTCCTGATCGATGCGGAAAGCAATCTGAAGGCCGCGCTCAAAGGCTTTGCGGAAGGAGCGCCCCAGGCTTCCGAACCCGGCCATGCGACGGGAGAGCACAAATGATCGCCCGCATCATCGCCTGGTCGGCGCGCAATTTGCTGCTGGTGCTGTTCGGCACCGGCTTTGCCGCCGCGGCCGGTCTCTATGCGTTGATCCATCTGCCGCTGGATGCGATCCCGGACCTCTCGGACACCCAGGTCATCGTCTACACCGAGTATCCCGGCCAGGCGCCGCAGGTGATCGAGGACCAGGTCACCTATCCCTTGACCACGGCGATGCTGACCGTGCCGAAATCGAAGGTCGTCCGCGGCTTCTCGTTCTTCGGCGCCTCGTTCGTCTACGTGATCTTCGAGGACGGCACCGACATCTACTGGGCGCGCTCGCGCGTCCTGGAGTTCCTGAACGGCGCTGCGTCGCGGCTGCCCGCCGGCGTCAGCCCGACCATCGGTCCCGATGCGACCGGCGTCGGCTGGGTCTACCAATATGCGGTGCTGTCGAAGGAATTGAACCTGGCGGACACCCGCACGATCCAGGACTGGAATCTGAAGTTCGCGCTGGCCAAGGCCGAAGGCGTCGCCGAGGTCGCCAGCATCGGCGGCTTCGTCAAGCAGTACAACGTGGTGCTCGATCCGCAGCGGATGCGCGATCGCGGCATCAGCATGCAGAAGATCCGCGAAGCCATTCGCGCCAGCAACGCCGATGTCGGCGGGCGCACGGTCGAGCTCGCAGAGTTCGAATACGTCATTCGCGGCAAGGGCTACATCAAGAGCATCAACGATCTCGGCAACATCGTGCTGAAGACGAGCAACGGCACGCCGGTGCTGCTCCGCGACGTCGCCAATGTCGAGCTCGGACCGGACGAGCGCAGGGGCATCACCGAGCTGAACGGCGAGGGCGAGGTCGCAAGCGGCATCGTGCTGCAGCGCTTCGGCGTCAATGCCCTCGACGTCATCGAGAATGTCAAGAAGCGCTTCAAGGAGATCGCGAGCAGCCTGCCGAAATCGGTCGAGATCGTGCCGGTCTACGATCGCTCCGGCCTGATCTACGCGGCCATCGACACGCTCAAGCACACCCTGTTCGAGGAGAGCATCGTCGTCGCGCTGGTCTGCATCGTGTTCCTGCTGCACGTCCGCAGCGCACTGGTCGCGATCCTGATGCTGCCGGTCGGCGTGCTGATGGCGTTCGGCGCCATGAAGCTGCTCGGCCTCGGCTCGAACATCATGAGCTTAGGGGGCATCGCGATCGCGATTGGCGCCATGGTGGATGCCGCGATCGTCATGATCGAGAACGCCCACAAGCATCTCGAACGCGCCGCGCCCGGTCAGTCCCGCGTCCAGATCCTGATCGAGGCCGCATCCGAGGTCGGGCCCGCGCTGTTCTTCAGCCTGCTGATCATCACCGTGTCGTTCATGCCGATCTTCACGCTGGAATCGCAGGAGGGGCGGCTGTTCAGTCCGCTCGCGTTCACGAAGACCTTCGCGATGGCGGCCGCGGCGCTCTTGTCCGTGACCCTGGTGCCGGCGCTGATGGTGATCTTCGTCCGCGGCCGGATCGTGCCGGAGCACAGGAATTTCATCAACCGCTTCCTGATCTGGATCTATCGGCCCGTGATCAAGTGCGTGCTCCGCGCCAGGACGCTGGTGATCCTGGCCTCGCTCGTCGTGCTCGCCGTCACGATGTGGCCCGCCCGGCAGCTCGGCACCGAGTTCATGCCGACGCTGAACGAGGGCACGCTGCTCTATATGCCGACGACGCTGCCCGGCATCTCCGTCACCAAGGCGGCCGAACTGATGCAGATCCAGGACCGCATCATCAAGTCGTTCCCCGAGGTCGCCTCGGTCTACGGCAAGGCGGGGCGGGCGGCGACCGCGACCGATCCGGCACCGACCGAGATGTTCGAGACCGTCGTCAACCTGAAGCCGAAGGAGCAATGGCGCCCCGGCGTCACCGTCGACAGCCTGATCGCGGAGATGGACAAGGCGCTGCAGTTTCCTGGCGTCTCCAATGCCTGGACCATGCCGATCAAGGCCCGCATCGACATGCTGTCGACCGGCATCCGCACGCCGGTCGGCGTCAAGGTCATGGGCACCGACCTCGTCGAAATCGACCGGCTGGCGCGGCAGGTCGAGCGGGTGATCAAGACTGTGCCGGGCACGTCCTCGGCCTACGCCGAGCGCGGCATCGGCGGCTATTATCTCGAGATCGTCCCCGACCGCGAGGCGCTCGCTCGCTACGGCATCTTGATTCAGGACGTGCAGGACACCATCGCCGCCGCGCTCGGCGGCCAGACGGTGACGACCACCGTGGAGGGCCGGCAGCGCTTCACCGTGAACATGCGCTATCCGCGCGACCTGCGCGACAATCCCAAGGCGATCGCCAGCGACATCCTGGTGCCGATGCCGGCGGGCGGCGCCGTGCCGCTCGGCGAGGTCGCCAAGGTCGAGCCGGCGCGCGGGCCGACCTCGATCCGGACCGAGAACGGCCAGCTCGCGACCTACATCTACGTTGACATCCGCGATCGCGACATCGGCAGCTACGTCGCGGACGCGCAACGCGCGGTGACGGAGAGCATCCAGTTTCCCGCCGGCACTTATGTGGTCTGGAGCGGCCAGTACGAATACCTCCAGCGCGCGGCAGCGCGCCTCAAGATCGTCGTGCCGGTGACGCTGACGATCATCTTCCTGCTGCTGTACCTGAACTTCAAGGCGCTGACCGAGACCCTGATCGTGATGCTGTCGTTGCCGTTCGCGCTGGTCGGCGGCATCTGGATGATGTGGTGGTTCGGCTTCAACCTGTCGGTCGCCGTCGCGGTCGGCTTCATCGCGCTCGCGGGCGTCGCCGCCGAGACCGGCGTCGTGATGCTGATCTACCTCGATCACGCGCTGGCCGAGATGAAGGCGAGGCGCGACGCCGAGGGCAGGGTCTTCACCCGGGCCGATCTCCACGACGCCATCATGGTGGGCGCGGTCGAGCGCGTCCGGCCCAAGATGATGACCGTGGTCGCCATCATGGCGGGCCTGCTGCCGATCATGTGGAGCACTGGAGCCGGCTCGGAGATCATGCAGCGCATCGCGCTGCCGATGATCGGCGGGATGATCTCGTCGACGCTGCTGACGCTGATCGTGATTCCCGCGATCTTCGGCCTGGTGAAGGGCGTCCACCTGCCGCCCGAGGCCGAGGACAAGGGACAACCGACCGAAATGACAAAGCCGATCAGTCCGGAATTGCGGGTGCTGCAGTCTGCCGAATGAGGTCAGTGATGTCGAACGACTGTCAGGAATGGCGGGGCGATGAAATTGATCGCCGCATTGGCCGTCACCGCGCTAGTATTGGGGACGGCGATGCCAGGAGATGCGCGCATGGGCTTCTACAACGACGTCATTCTGCCGCGGCTTTGCGACCTTGCGATGCGGAACAAGGAACTTGCGCCCTACCGGCAACGCGCGGCTCGCGCGGCCCAGGGCCGGGTCCTCGAGATCGGCGTCGGGTCCGGCCGCAACCTGCCGTTCTACGGAGCTACGGTGACGCAGCTTGTGGGTCTCGAGCCCGCTCCAAGGCTTCTCGAGATGGCGCGACACGCGCCGCGTCTGGAGACCTGGTCGATCTCGTCGAAGCTTCGGCCGAGGCTATGCCGATCGAGAACCGCAGCATCGACACGGTGCTGACGACCTGGACCATGTGCAGCATTCCGGACGTCGATCGCGCGATGACGGAGGCCCGCCGTGTGCTGAAACCGGGAGGGAAGCTGATCTTCGTCGAGCATGGCCGCGCGCCCGAACCGAACGTGCGCTGGTGGCAGGATCGCCTGACCCCCGCATGGATGCGCATCTCGGGCGGTTGTCATCTCAACCGGGACATCGCTGACATCTTGACTCGCAACGGCTATCGCATCGACGAGATGCGCACGGGCTATATGAACGGGCTGAAGCCCATGACGTTTATGTACGAGGGCCAGGCGAGCCCCCGTTGATGCCAGCGACGCTCCGGCCTCGAGGTCCAGCGATGAAGAAGGAATCCGAAGATGAGGGAACGCGGACATGTGATGACCCGTCGGTCACTTGCAGGGCTGATGGCGGCGGCAATGGCGGCAGTGCTGGCCAGGCCTGCCGTTGCGGCGCAGGCCGAACAAGCCGCTATCACGGTGCATAGGGATCCAAGCTGCGGCTGCTGCGCCAGCTGGGTGCAGCATCTGCGAGACGCAGGATTTACCGTCCAGGTGGAGGAGACGGCGGACCTCGACGCCATTCGGACTCGTCTCGGCGTCCCCTCGGACCTGGTCGCGTGTCACACGGCAGAGGTCGCGGGCTATGTCGTCGAGGGGCACGTGCCGGCTGCCGCCGTGCGGCGCCTCCTCTCGGAGCGTCCAAACGCGAAGGGACTCGCCGTGCCGGGCATGCCGATCGGATCGCCCGGCATGGAAGGCGGCAAGCCGCAGCGTTACGAGGTCGTGCTGTTCGGCGCCGACGGTCAGAAGCCGTTCATGCGCTTCATCGGCGCGCAGGAAACTGATTGAGCGTGCTTGATGAAGGGCGCTCCCGTACGCCTGCATCGATGATGCGCCGGCTGTGCTATCGCATTTGAGAGCTCTTCCCTGCGGCCATCCTTCGAGACGCCCGCTTGAGGCGGGCTCCTCAGGATGAGGGCGGAGTGCGCGGCAGCAGTTTCAACGCGCACTGATGCCGATGAGCCTCATCCTGAGGAGGCGCGTAAGCACCGTCTCGAAGGACGAGGCGTGCGCACCGGCCGCGCTACAAGCTTATGCGATAGCCTGGGGGCGTGCGGGGACACATCCGACGGCGCTGCGCGATGCCACCCCTACGGCTGCGGCGGATAACGCTCGAACGCCGGCAGTTCGTGCGCGTGCTCCATCCAGCGCAGGCGCTCGGCAATTTGGATCTGCATGGTCGGCGGCACAGCCTCGGGATCGTCGTAGGTCGCGCTCTGGATGTCGATCATTCCGGGCACCAGGCTGGCATTGAAGTAGAACCGGCCGGTGCCGCAATTGCCGCAAAAATGCCGCCGACCGTGTTCCGACGAGCTGTAGATCCTGGGCTCGCCCTTGGTCACCTTGACGGCGTTCTCCGGATACATCGTCCAGCCGACCACCGGAGCGCCGGCGTGGAGCCGGCAATCGCGGCAATGGCACAGCGCGTGCACGATCGCGTCGCCCTCGACCTCATAACGGATTGCGCCGCAGTGACAGCCGCCGGTGATGGTGCTCATGCGTTTCTCCCGATCGCGAATTGGCTTTGCCGATCGATAGCTCTCGCAATTTGCGGCAGCAACGGCGCAATCGATTTGCGCTTGCGTCCTACTGTCGCGTGACAGCTGCTGCCATCACGCGCCGACCTGCGATGGGTTCTGGAAAATGCCTCGGGCTGAACGCCTTACTGGCGCGCCTCCAAAGCCGCCGGGGCGCTGGCGGCGCCCGCTTCATACCAGCCCCGCGTCGCCTTGACGATGCGGACGACGGACAGCATCACGGGCACCTCGACCAGCACGCCGACCACGGTCGCCAGCGCAGCGCCGGAATCCAGGCCGAACAGGCTGATCGCGGCGGCGACCGCCAGCTCGAAGAAATTGCTCGCGCCGATGAGGGCGGCTGGAGCGGCGACACACCAGGCCACGCCAAGCCGTCGGCTCAGCCAGTACGCCAAGCCGGCATTGAGATAGACCTGGACCAGGATCGGCACGGCGAGGATGGCAATGACGAGCGGCTGGCTGACGATCTGCTCGCCCTGGAAACTGAACAGCAGCACCAATGTGGCGAGCAGCGCGACCAGGGACAGAGGTTGCAGCGTGCGCATGACGCGGTCGAAGCCGGCAGTGCCGCGTCGCAGCAGCACCTTGCGCCACAGCTGTGCGACGATCACGGGAACCACGATGTAGAGCAGGACGGAGAGCAGCAGTGTGCCCCAGGGCACGCTGATCGAGGCCACGCCCAGCAGCAGTCCCACCAGCGGCGCGAACAGGAACACCATGATCACGTCGTTCAGGGCGACCTGGCTCAGCGTGTAGTGAGGCTCGCCCTCGCACAGGTTCGACCACACGAACACCATCGCGGTGCAGGGCGCGGCCGCCAGCAGGATCAGGCCGGCGATGTAGGACGAAATCTGGCCGGCCGGCAGCAGCGGTGCGAAGAGATGGCCGATGAAGAAGGAGCCGAGCAGAGCCATCGAGAACGGCTTCACCGCCCAATTGATGAAGAGGGTGACGCCGACGCCGCGCCAATGTTTCCGCACCTCGCCCAGCGAGCCGAAGTCGATCTTCAGCAGCATCGGCACGATCATGAGCCAGATCAGGACCGCGACCGGCAGGTTGACCTTGGCGACCTCGGCGGCCGCGACCGTGCCGAAGAAACCGGGCATGACGTGCCCCAGCACGACGCCGACGACGATGCAAAGCGCGACCCACAGCGTGAGGTATCGTTCGAAGATGCCCATTGTCACGCCACGTCGCCTCTGTTGGACGTCGCGCCGTCGGAGCGGCCGATCTCGCGCAGCCTGGTGCCGAGCGAGAGCTTGTCAATGCTCCGCAGCGGAAGGCTCACGAACGTATCAATCCGGTTCTTCAGATAGCGGAACGCGGTGACGAACGCCGCCTGCTTCTCCAGATCCGTGCCTTCGGCAGCGGCAGGGTCCTCGATGCCCCAGTGCGCGGTCATCGGCTGGCCTGGCCAGATCGGACAGGACTCGCCGGCGGCGTTGTCGCAAACGGTAAAGACGAAATCCATCACCGGGGCATCGGGCGCGGCGAACTCGAGCCAACTTTTCGAGCGCATTCCGTCGGTCGGGTACTCCAGGGTCTCGAGCGTGCGCAGCGCCAGCGGATGCACCGCGCCCTTTGGCGTGCTTCCGGCGGAGAAGGCCCGAAAGCGGCCGGCACCGTCCTTGCGAAGGATCGACTCGGCCAGGATGGATCGCGCCGAATTGCCGGTGCATAGAAACAGGACGTTGTAGATCGGGTCAGGCACGGCTTCGCTCCTTACGTTTCGGCGGGCAGCAGGATTGCAGGGTTTCGACGACGGGATTGCAGACCTCGGGACGTCCGCCGCAGCAATCGCGCAACAGGAACACCGCGATGTCGCGGAATTCGCCGAGATTGGCGCGGTAGACGATCGAGCGGCTGTGCCGCTCAGAGGAGACGAGGCGCGCCCGGCTCAGAATCGCCAGATGCGCGGACAGCGTATTCTGCGGAACCTCCAGCACGCGGGCGAGATCGCCGGCGGCAAGGCCGTCGGGCTCGTGCCTCACCAGCGTCCGGAATGCTTCCAGGCGGGTCGGCTGGGCCAGTGCGGCGAGGGCGAGGACAGCTTCTTCGTTTTCCATATATCCAGATTTATGGAATTATGAGGTCGAGTCAAGCCGAATCTGGTCCCAGTCACGTCATAATTCGAATATTCTAGAAATATGGTTTGACAGCGCGTGCGAACGAGTGCAGCATGAGTGTCATGAAGATCGCCGACGCAGCAGCACGTCTGGAGGCCCTGGGCAATCAAACCCGGCTCCAGATTTACCGGGCCCTGGTCCGGGCCGGGCACGCGGGCATGCCCGTCGGCCGTCTGCAGGAGAAGCTGAAGATTCCGGCATCGACGCTGTCGCATCACATCAAGGCCCTCGTTGCGGTCGGGCTCGTCAGCCAGGTCAGGGAATCGACCACGCTGATCTGCCACGCGAACTTTGACGCGATGCGCGGCCTCCTCGCCTTCATGGTTGCGGAATGCTGCGCCGACGAAGCCGGGTGCAACGGAGCGCAAACGGCGGCGTGATCCTTTTGCGAACTTATTCGATGATTCTAGAAAGATGGGAGAATTGGGAATGAACGCCAAAACGGTCGCCATCATCGGGGCAGGGCCGGTCGGCCTCGCTGCCGCCGCACATGTGCTCGAACGCGGCATGTCGCCCATCGTGCTCGAGGCCGGGCCTGAAGCCGCGCACGCGATCCGCCAGTGGCAGCATGTCCAGCTGTTCTCGCCATGGGAATACAATGTCGACAAGGCGGCGGCGCGCCTGCTCGCGCCGACGGGATGGAATTCGCCGGATCCGCAGTCCTATCCGACCGGCGGCGAGCTGATCGACCGCTATCTGACGCCGCTCGCGACGCGCACGCCGCTGCGCGAGGCGATCCGGACCTCGAGCCGGGTCACGGCGATCAGCCGCGCCGGTTTCGACAAGGCGAAGACGGCGGGCAGGGACCGGGCGGCGTTCGAGATCCGTTATCAGAATGGCAAGGGTCCCGAGCTGATGCATGCCGATGCCGTCATCGACGTATCGGGCACGTGGTTCTCTCCCAACCCCGCCGGCAGCAACGGCTTGCCCGCGATCGGCGAGCGCGAGCGCGCCGACCGGATCGCCTATGGCATGCCGGATGTGCGGGGCGCAGAGCGCGCCAGATATGCCGGCAAGATTGTCGCCGTGCTCGGTGCCGGCCATTCCGCGGTCGGTACGCTGATCGATCTCGCGCAGCTCGCGGGCGAGGTACCGGGCACGCAAGCGATCTGGCTGTTGCGCGGCGCCGATCCCGCCAAGTCTTTCGGCGGCGGCCGCAACGACAAGCTTGCCGCCCGCGGCGAACTGGGCTCCGCCTTTGCCGCACTCGTGACCGCCGGCAAGATCAGGGTGGAGAGCGAATTCGGTGTCACGCACCTTTCGAGTCCGAAGGTCGCCTCAGGATCTCGGCCGGCAGCGGCTGCGGTGCGCGCAGCGTGGTGGCGGATGAGCTCGTCGTCTCCACCGGCTTTCGCCCCGATCTGTCGTTCCTGTCAGAGCTGCGGCTGCGGCTCGATCCGGCCATCGAGGCGCCTGCCGCGCTGGCGCCGCTGATCGATCCCAACGAGCACAGCTGCGGCACGGTCCGTCCGCACGGCGCGCGCGAGCTCGCGCACGACGAACCGGGCTTCTATCTCGCCGGCATGAAGTCCTACGGCCGTGCGCCGACCTTCCTGATGATGACCGGATACGAGCAGGTGCGCTCCATCGCGGCCGACATTGCCGGCGACAAGAAGGCTGCCGCTCGGGTCGAGCTCGTGCTGCCGGAGACCGGCGTCTGCACGCGCGGTGGCGTCGAGGCGGCGGATGCGGGATGCTGTGGCGGCCCGGCGAAGGAGGAGGCGTCGGCCTGCTGCGCCGCTGACGAAAAAGCCAAGCAGGCAGGCCGCACCGGCTGCGGCTGCTGATGAGCAGCCTCGCTGCGGCCGGGACTGAGCGGCCGCTCTCTGTTGTTCTCGCGCTCGGAACCGCGCAGACCATTGCGTGGGCATCGAGCTACTATCTTCCGGCCATCCTGGCGGCGCCGATTGCGAGCGATCTCGGACTTGTGCCGACATACGTGTTCGGTGCGCTGTCGGCCGCGCTCGTCATCTCCGGGCTGCTCGGCCCGCGCGTCGGCCACGCCATCGATACGTTCGGAGGGCGCGGCCTGCTTGCCGTTTCGAATCTCGTTTTTGCGGCAGGCCTGCTCCTCCTCTCGGCGGCGCATGGCGTGGTGGTGCTGATCGCATCCTGGATATTGCTCGGGATTGCCATGGGCATGGGTCTGTATGAGGCGGCCTTTGCGACGCTTGCGCGCATCTATGGCAGCAATGCGCGACGAACGATCACCGGAATCACCCTGATTGCCGGTTTCGCCAGCACCCTCGGGTGGCCGTTTACGACCTGGCTCGCTTCGCAATACGACTGGCGCGTGGCCTGCCAGGTCTGGGCGGTGATTCATCTTGGCCTTGCGCTCCCGCTCAATCTGTCGCTGCCGCGCGCCGTTCCACTGGACCAGCCGCATCGGTCGGATCCAGGCGCTAGCCAGAGATCCGGACGGCAGAGCGAGACCTTCGCGATGGTGCTGTTGGCTTACATGTTCGCGGCGGCAGCCTTCGTCAGCTCGGGTGTCTCGGCAATCCTGCCGACCATGCTGGTTGCGTTCGGTGCAACGCCGGCCCAGGCCCTGATTGCAGGGGCACTGGTCGGGCCGGCCCAGGTTGGCGCCCGCCTTCTGGAAGCAGGATGGCTCGGCCGGTTTCATCCGCTGCTGTCGGCAAGGCTGGCCATGCTCATGAATCCGATCGGTGTGATTGCACTGGTCATGGGCGGTCCCTTCTTCGCATCGACTTTCACGGTGCTGTATGGCGCAGGCAACGGCATCATCACCATTGCCCGCGGTACGCTTCCGCTGGCATTGTTCGGTCCGTCACGATTCGGCAGGCGGGTCGGTATAATCTCGCTGCCTTCGCGAGCCACCGGCGCGCTCGCGCCGCTCGCACTCGGCGTGATGGTGGAGCATTTTGGCAGCGGCGCGCTATGGATCAGCGCGCTGGCCTCGATCTCCGCATTTTTCGCACTGCTGATGCTGCGTGCCGACCAGACGAGATAGGACCGACGGGAGGAGAGCATTCGCAGCCTGAGCGGGGGGCCGCTGATTGCGGCGATGTGCATCGGCCAGCTCGGCAATCTGCTGCCGCACGTGACGCTGTCAGCGAATCTGGCGCAGCATCTGATGCCGGCATGGGGGCTGTCCGCCGCCGAAGGCGGGTTGATGGCGAGCGGCTACGCGTTCGGCTACATGCTGGCCGTCCCGGTGCTGACGACGTTGACCGATCGCATCGACGCGCGGATCGTGCTGCTGTGCGGCTCCATCGTCAGCGGGCTTGCGACCGCAGCGTTTGGCATCCTTGCCGAGGGATTCTGGTCGGGCACCATCATCTGGTCGCTCGCGGGATTGGGCTTCGCCGGCGCCTACATGCCCGGGCTGAAGGCGCTGACGGACCGGTTGCCCGCCGGCGACACCTCGCGGGCGGTGACGCTGTACACGTCGAGCTTCTCGGTCGGCGTCGGCCTGTCGTTCCTGGTTGCGCAGGTCCTCGCCGATCGCTGGGGATGGCGGAGCGCGTTCTATGTCACCGGCATCGGCCCCATCGCGATGGTGCTCGCGTGCCTGCTGATCGACGGACGGCGGCCAGCGCCGAAGTCCGGGCGTCTTCTCAACTTCGCACCCGTCCTCGCCAATCGCGAGGCGCTCGGCTACATCCTCGGTTACGGCGCCCACTGCTTCGAGCTCTACGGCATTCGCACCTGGCTGGTCGGGTTCTGGACCTTCGTCGTGGCGCATCAGGGCGAGCCGTCCTGGATGACGCCGGTGCTGATGAGCTTCTGCTTCGCGGTGATCTCGATGCCCGCCAGCATCCTCGGCAACGAGGCCGCTTTGAAATTCGGACGGCATCGCGCCATCACGGTCGTGATGATCGCCTCGGCCTGCGTCGCGCTGGTGATCGGCTTCAACGCGAGCGCCCCGGCATGGCTGCTCGCGCTGCTGCTGATGATCTACGGCCTGACCGTGCCTGCCGATTCAGGCGCGCTCACCGCCGGCATGTCGGCGGCGGCTGTCTCCGAGCATCGCGGCGCCACCCTGGCCCTGCATTCGACGGTCGGCTTCGGCTTGTCGGCGCTGGGCGCCTGGGGAACCGGCGTCGCACTCGACGTGGCCGGCGGCCCGCAGAGCGCGAGCGGCTGGCTGCTGGTGTTCATCGTGCTCGCGGCCGGAATCGCGCTCGGGCCAGTGGCGCTGCTGTGGGCGCGGAGAGGGCATTCCGGCAAGCCGCCATCGTGAGCACACCAGCTCCAACACGAAAGCACCGGCCTGTCGATGGTCCGCGCGTGCGCGCGATCATGCCCGCAGCCGGGAACCTTTTCAGGGCAGACCGGTTGGCGTGCCACGGCGAGGCCGGAATGCCGGCCTCGCTCAGGAAGACCGCATGGACGAGTGCCCTGAGCGGCTGTCCTATGCAGTGTCGCCCTGCGCCCTTGCAGCTGAAATCAATCTACGCTCAGCGGACGACGGGGACCGGGACGGTAAATGAGGCCTGTAGCGAGACAGCCTTTCAAGCCACGCACCACCGAGGAATTGATGGCGCTGCTTGGTGCCGTGGCGACGGCGATTCTCACCGTCATCATTATCGCGATGCTGTATTTCGGCCGGGATATCTTCGTGCCCGTTGCGCTGGCTATTCTCCTCAGCTTCGTGCTGGCGCCGTTGGTCGGAATATTGCAGCGTATCCATGTCCCGCGGGGGCTGGCGGTCGTGAGCGTGGTTGCCGCCGCCTTCATGCTTATTTTCGCTATAGGGAGCCTTCTCGCGGCGCAATTGACGCAGCTCGCCGGCGACCTTCCCCGCTATCAATCGACCATCAGCGAAAAGATCCAGTCGTTTCGAGACACCAGAGCGGGGCGGGGTACGCTGGAGCGTGCGTCCGACATGCTGAAGGATCTCGGCAAGGAGCTCGACAAACCGAAAGACGCCGCATCCGCGCCCAAGATCGGCACGACAGCTGGCTCGAATGCTTTCGCGCCGCCGGTGCCGGTCGAAGTACGCCAGCCCGATCCCGGGGCGTTGGAAAGTCTGCGGACCCTGATTTCTCCCCTCATTCATCCGCTCGCCACCACCGGCATCATTATTATCTTCGTCATATTCATTCTCATGCAGCGCGAGGATCTTCGTAACCGCTTGATTCGACTGGCCGGCTCGTCGGATTTGCAGCGTACGACGGCTGCACTGGACGATGCCGCGCGCCGCCTCAGCAGGCTGTTTCTGACCCAGCTCATCCTTAATGGCGGATTCGGCGTCGTGATCGGCACCGGCCTATGGTTCATCGGAATTCCAAGCGCGATTCTCTGGGGTATTCTCGCGGCGGCGCTTCGCTTCGTTCCTTATGTCGGCGCCGTTATCGCGGCCGCATTCCCGTTGGCGCTGGCGGTCGCCATTGATCCCGGCTGGTCGATGCTGCTTTGGACTCTCGCCCTGTTCTTTGTTGTGGAACCGTTGGTGGGCCATGTCGTCGAGCCGATGGTTTACGGTCACAGCACGGGGCTTTCGCCCATTGCGGTGGTCGCGTCGGCTACGTTCTGGACGGCGCTTTGGGGCCCGATCGGGCTTGTCCTTGCGACTCCCTGACAGTCTGCCTCGTGGTGCTCGGGCGGCATATGGAGCGACTGGAATTTCTCGACGTCATGTTCGGCGACCGGCCAGCGCTTTCTCCTCCGGAAATATTCTATCAGCGGATGCTGGCGGGGGATCCGACGGAAGCGGCCGAAAAGGCCGAGGAGTTTCTGAAGGAGCGTTCGCTGGCATCGTACTATGACGAGGTCGCCCTGAAGGGTTTGCAGCTTGCGCAAGCCGACGCCGAACGCGATGCGCTCGACCAGGAACGTCTTGCCAAGATCCGAGACGCCGTCAGCGAATTTACCAGCGACCTTTCCGATCAGGACGACCGGCCGCCGGCAAAGAGCAATTCAACCAGCGATGCCGAAGCATGGTCGGCGGTCGAAGCCGTTGCAGAAAATGCGGTCAATGAACGCTTGCCTTATCTGCGCAGGGAAACCCTCCCGCCGGATTGGCAGGGTGAGCACCCCGTCCTGTGCGTGGCCGGGCGCAGCCTGATCGATGAGGCGGCCGCGATCATGCTGGCTCAGCTGTCGACGGAGCATGGCCTCGCGGCACGGGTCGAAGGGCCGGAATCGCTCTCCACGACGAATGTGTTCCGCCTCGACACGACGGGAATCGCGATCATCTGCCTGGTCTATCTCGATGCCCGCAGCGCGGCGCACATGCGGTATTCCGTCAGGCGGCTGAGGCGCAAATTGCCGAAGGCAACCATCATTCTGGGCTGCTGGGTCAAAGACATTGATGCGGCTGCGCTGGAATTGCTGCGGGAGGGCGCCAAAGCCGACCTCGTTGCGACGAGCATCGGCGAGACCGTCAGGCTGTGCATCGAGGCAACGGGGATGACGGCGCCCGCGGGCGCGGCTCTCGGTCTGGAGAACTCACCGACGGCTGCGGCGTGAGAGTTCGACCGGTGCCGGTGCTTTGCCCGACGTGTCAAGGCAGCGTCATTGCGGGCCGGAAGCGTCGTCGTCGCCGATCAAGGAGCCCAATGATTTCAACGCCCCGCACCTGTGCGTGGGGTTGTTTTCGCACTTTTTGCCTTGAGGGGGCGAAACGGCCGCGCGTCAACGCCGGCCGCGCGGCGCCTCGGCCTTGGCTGGCGGCTCGGTCTGCGGCGCACAGGTCGCGGCCTGCAGCGTTGCCTGCGCCTGCGGCATCAGGCCGGGCTCGGGGGCGAGCGCCTTCATCAGGATCAGCCCGGTCGTGGTCGGGGAATCGATGATCAGGCGGTCGGCCGCGGTGACCTCCTCGTCCTCGGGCAGCTCGCTGTGCTGCGCCTCGGTCATCAAATCGAGCTCGATCACCTTGCGGCCCGCCGAGCGGTCGTTGATGGCATAATAGGCGATCTCGTTGCGGGTGTAGAACGACACCGAGGTGTAGGCCTGGCTGACCGGCACGGTGAGCTTGATCGGTCCGCCGGAGAGGTCATAGCGGCAGATCGCCAGCGCGAACGCCGGGTCCATGAACGGCATCGGCGAAGTGTTGGGATCGGCGAGGGGAAGCTGGGTGACGCCGTTCACTTTCGTCATCGGCGTCAGCCGCGAATAGGCGTCCTGCGTCGCGATCCGCGGCAGCGCCAGCACGCTGACGAGATGGACCACGAGGCCCAGCACGATGCCGGCAACGATGGTGAACAGCAGGCGGATCATGAGCAGCCCGCCGTGCTGATGCTGGGCATCGGCGCATCGCGCTGGGTGCGCGTGGCGACGCCGACCGGGGTGTCGTAGAGGCGCAGCATCAGCGCGTAGCGCTCGATGCCGCCGGTCGGCAGCCAGTTGCCGGCGCGCGAGCGCGAAGCGATGCGGATCTCGAATGAGCCGTCGGAGGACCGCACGATCTCCTGGCTGGTGAAGCCGTAGCGCTGTAGCGAATTCGCAACGAGATGGCCCTTGCGGTCGTACAGCGTCAGCGTCCAGAACCGCGCCGGCGGCGTCACGCCGGAGACGATCACGTCGCAGCGGCCGTCGAGCGCCTTCTTCTTGTCGTCGGTGGTGGCGGTAAAGGCGACGCCGTCGCCGGTGCCGATCGGCAGCTCGCCGCTGCGGACGATGGTGGCGCGCGAATAGGGATCGACGTCGGCGGTGCCGGTGCGCGGCCGCGCGGTCCAGGCGCCGATGGTCAGCGCGCCGATGTCGGTGCCGCGCGTCGTCGTCATCCAGGTCGCGCCGACGCCGACCACCGTCGCGAGCAGAAGGGCCGTCAATGTGATCAGGATCAGCCGCACTTGTTTCGATCAGTTCTTGCGCGGGGCCGCCGCGTTGGCCTTCTCTTCCGCATAGTTCTGCGGGAAGGCGAGCGCGCTCGTCGCCGCGGATGGCTTGCTGTCGGCATCCGCCGATTTCCTGGCCGTCCTGGCCGCGTCGTCCAGCAGCTTCTCGACCCGCACCAGGATGTCGGCGCCGCGCTTGGTCAGCACCGGCGGGGACCGGGCTTGGTCTCCAGGATCTTCGGCGCCGCGTTGGCCTGCGCGTTGCTGACATGCTGCGGCGGCAGCTTCTGGCCCATGCCGATGCCGGGGATCTCCCGGACCTCGACGCCCTGATGCGCGGCCAGCATGATGTCGTGCCAGGTCTGCGCCGGCAGCGAGCCGCCGGTCATGCGGTTGGTCGGCGAGTAATCGTCGTTGCCGTACCACACCGCGCAGGTGAAGTTGCCGGTGTAGCCGACGAACCAGGCGTCGCGATAGGCATTGGTCGTGCCGGTCTTGCCCGCGGTCGGGATGCCGTCGAGCGCGGCGCGTCGCGCGGTGCCTTCGCTGACGACGTGGCTCATCATGCCGGCCATGTCGGCGGCGACGGAAGCCGGGATCGCCTGCCGCGGCTTCGGCCCGTCGCGGTCCCAGCGCCAGACCAGATCGCCGGCGCCGGTGCGCACTTCCAGCACCGCATGCGGCGTCACCGCCTTGCCGCGGTTCGGGAACGTTGCGTAGGCCACGGCATGCTCGAGCACGGTGACTTCGTCCGAGCCGATCGGCAGCGACGGCGTGTCGGGCAGTGGCGCCTTGAGACCGAAGCGGCGCGCCACCTCGACGATCTTGGCGCGGCCGACCTTGGCGGGGTTCTGCGTCTTGGGCTCGCTCTTCCGGCCGATCTCGATCGACAGCTTCACCGGCACGACGTTGATCGAGCGCGTGATCGCCTGCGTCAGCGTCACCGAGCCGGAATAGGAATGGCCATAATTCTGCGGGCACCAATTGCCGATGCAGACCGGGCCGTCGACCACGATCGAGTTCGGCGTGTAACCGTTCAGCAGCGCGGTGGTGTAGACGTAGGGCTTGAACGAGGAGCCGGGCTGGCGATAGGCGTCGGTGGCGCGGTTGAACTGGCTGGCGCCGTAGTCGCGGCCGCCGACCATGGCGCGGATGCCGCCGTCGAGATCGGCGACGACGGTCGCAGCCTGCGTCGCGTGATAGTCGCGGCCGAACTGGCGCAGCTGGTTCTCGACCGCGTCTTCGGCCGCCTTCTGCACGTTGGCGTCGATCGCGGTGCGGACCACGAAGACACGCTCGGTGTAGGACTTCGGGAAGGTGTCGACCAGCTTGCGCATCTCCTCGAAGGCGTAGTCGAGATAATAGTTCGGCGAGGCCTCGTCGCGGCGGTCGACCGCGAAAGCCGGATTGCGGCGGGCGCCGAACACCTGGCCCTCGGTCATGAAGCCGGCGTCGACGAGATTGTCGAGCACGACGTTGGCGCGGGCGCGCGCGGCGGGCAGGTTGATGTGGGGGGCGTATTTGGTCGGGGCCTTGAACAGGCCGGCGAGCATCGCGGCTTCCGCCAAGGTCACGTCGCGTGCCGACTTGTTGAAGTAGAAATGCGCCGCGCCGTCGACGCCGAAGGTGCCGCCGCCCATATAGGCGCGGTCCAGATACAGCTTGAGGATCTCGTTCTTGGTCAGGCGCCATTCCAGCCAGATCGCGAGGAAAGCCTCGTTGACCTTGCGCTCGATGGTGCGCTCGTTGCTCAGGAACAGGTTCTTGGCGAGCTGCTGGGTGATCGAGGAGCCGCCCTGGCGGACGCCGCCGGCCTGTGCGTTGGTGACGAGCGCGCGCGCGGTGCCAGCGATGTCGATGCCGAAATGCTCGTAGAAGCGGCGGTCTTCGGTCGCCAGCGTCGCCTTGATCAGCACGTCCGGAAAATCTTCCAGCGGAATCGAGTCGTTGTGCTTGATGCCGCGGCTGCCGATCGGATTGCCGTAGCGGTCGAGGAAGCTCACCGCGAGATCGGATTTCTTCAGCCAGTCCTCGTCCGCGGTTTCGCGGAAGGCGGGGATGGCGAGGGCGAGCATCACGACCAGGCCGCCGAGGCCCAGCGTCGCCGCCTCCGACAGCGGCTCGATGAACACCCAGCGCTTCCAGCGTCCGACATAGAACCGGTCCATGAAGGTCGAGTAGCGCTCATAGAGCTCGCGCAGACCCCTCGCCGACGAGAACAGGGAAGAGTTGAAGCGCGCATCGAGATCCAGGAAGAAATTCCGGATCCTCTGCTTCCAATGCGGTGGTATGATCTGGCGCACCTGGAACCCTTGAGGCTCGCTTCAAAAGCGTTCAAGCACCCGGCCGGGGCGGCGTCGAGACGTCTTGGGGGAATGTTGCGGCAAACCCAAGGCGCCCGGCCAGCATCCGAGGGACTTGCTGTTCCTTCTAGCCGAGCGGGGCCCATAAACCAATGGTCACGCTCGCGATTTTGAACAACAGGCCTAATTGACCCCGGTTCATTACGGGCCTCAAAGGCGGCTTGCTTGCACCATTGCGGCCGCACGCCCTAGATGGCGTGGCCGTCACTCTTTCGAATCTTTGTTGAGGCGCATGACCGCAGCTCCCAAACGACCTTCAGGCCAGGAAGGATTCTTCTGGAAAACCAAGACGTTGGAAGAGATGTCGGCGGGCGAATGGGAAAGCCTGTGCGACGGCTGCGGCCGCTGCTGCCTGAACAAGCTCGAGGACGAGGATACCGGGCAAATCTACTTCACCCATGTCGGGTGCAAGCTGCTTGATGATGCGAGCTGCGCCTGCAAGGACTATCCGAATCGTTCCGACAAGGTTCCGGATTGCGTCCGCCTGACGCCGGCCAATGTCCGCACCCTGAACTGGCTGCCGCCGAGCTGCGGCTACAAGCTCGTCGCCGAGGGGCGCGACCTCTATTGGTGGCATCCGCTGGTATCAGGCGATCCCAACACCGTGCATGAAGCCGGCGTCTCCGTGCGCGGCCGGGTCGAAGGCAGCGAGGAGGAGATCCCGGACCAGGAGCTCGAGGACCACATCGTGCAATGGCCGGCGCTGCTGCCGAGGCGGGCGCGCCTGAAGCGACGTCCGAAGGACTGAGCCGCCTCGCGCCTCGGATCACGTCTTCGGGATGGCCCGGGGGCGGGATGCACCCATGCGCGGCGATGCCTGCCCGGGAAGAACTTTGCTGTCTACATTGGGCTGCATAGAACAGAATCCTTCGCGGCGTTGCGCCGCCACACGACGTCCGAGCGAAATGAACAAGTTCGACCGGCAGGGCAATTCTGCCGACACCCAGACTTTGCCCGACGACATCGCCGAGGAGCTGTCCCGGCTGCCGAGCGAGGTCATCAGCGTCGACGATGCGCCGTCCATCACGCCGCCGGCGCTGCTGTCGCAGGACGAGGTCCGCACCATCGTCATCAGCCTGATGCTGACGATGTTCCTGGCGGCGCTCGATCAGACCATCGTGGCGACCGCGCTGCCGACCATCGGGCGCCAGTTCAACGACGTCTCCAATCTCTCCTGGGTCATCACCGCCTATCTGCTCGCTTCGACCGCGGTCGCGCCGGTGTTCGGCACGCTCAGCGACATCTACGGCCGCCGCGCCATGATCATCATCTCGCTCAGTCTGTTCGTGGCAGGCTCGGTGCTGTGCGCGGTCGCGCCGAACATGCCGATGCTGATCCTGGCGCGCGGTCTTCAGGGGCTCGGCGGCGGCGGCATCATGCCCGTCGTGCAGACCGTGATCTCGGACGTCGTGTCCCCGCGCGAGCGCGGCCAGTACCAGGCCTATTTCTCCAGCGTCTGGATGGTCGGCGGCATTTTGGGCCCCGTCATCGGCGGCGTGTTCGCCGAGCACCTGCATTGGTCGATGATCTTCTGGATCAACCTGCCGCTCACGGTTGCGGCGCTCGCGCTGTTGCTGCCGAACATGAAGAAGATCCCGGTGTTCCACCGCAAGCGCAAGGTCGACTGGCTCGGCGGCGTGCTGCTGATGGCCTCGGCCGTCGTCTTCATGCTGGTGCTGACCTGGGGCGGCACGCGCTATCCTTGGCTGTCGCCGACCGTGCTCGCGATGGTTGGTGGCGCTGTCGCGCTCGTCGTCAGCTTCGTCTGGCACGCGCGGCGGGCGGACGAGCCGTTCCTGCCGCTGCCGCTGCTCGGCGGAAGTGTTGTCCCCTTCGGGCTGATGGCGGGCGGCTGTGCGCTCGGCGCGATCACGGGCCTCACGGTCCAGCTGCCGCTCTATTACGAATCCGTCTATCACCTCAGCGCCAGCGAGGCGGGGCTTGCGTTGATTCCGCTGGCGGCCGTCTCGACCCTCGGCGCGGCCATCGCCGGGCGCACGATGGCTCGGGCCAAGCACTACAAGCGCGTCGCCATCATCGGCACATCCTGGGCCGCGCTGTGCGGCCTCGGTCTCACGCTGACGACGCTGCCGCTCTGGGGCCTTTTGACGCTGATGGCCGCGTTTGCGCTCGGCCTCGGCACCACCTTTCCGGTTTGCGTGGTCTCGGTGCAGAATTCGGTCGCCCGGCCGCAGGTCGGCACCATCACCGGCGCATTGAACTTCTTCCGCTCGCTGATGTCCTCGTTCACGGTGGCCGCGTTCGCGGCGATCCTGCTCATCGCGCTCGGCGTCGACGTTCCGCTCGCCGGCGAGCATCACGCCGCCGGCAGCGTTGCGATTCCCGCCGACGACATGCGCCACGCCTTCCGCTACGTGTTCGGCGCCGCCACCGCGCTGATGACCGTAGCCGCGCTATGCCTGATCGCGATGGAGGAGCGGCCGCTGGCCGGGCCTTCGGCGAAGCAACCCGTCGAGATGGCGGAGTAGGGCTCAGTCCGCAGCATCCGGGAAGCTGCTCTTCCGCGGCAGCCGAATCGTGAATTCGGTGAACGCGCCGGGCTTGGTCGCGACCTCGATCGTGCCGCCATGCTGCTTCACCACGATGTCGTGGCTCATCGACAGTCCGAGTCCGGTGCCTTCACCGGCCGGCTTGGTGGTGAAGAACGGGTCGAACATCTTCTCCTTCACCTCGTCCGGAATGCCGGTGCCGTTGTCGCGAATGCGGATCTCGACCTGATCGCCGCGGTCGCGGGTCGCGGCGGTCACGACCGGCTCGTAACCGGCCGCCGCGCTCTCCGCCTTGCGCTTGGCGACCGCATGGAATCCGTTTCCGATCAGGTTCAGCAGCACCCGCGTGATCTCCTGCGGGAACAGGTCGGCCGAGCCGGCCGCCGGATCGAGGTCGCGTTCGAGCGTCACGTCGAATTGCGGCTGCTCGGCCCGCGCGCCGTGATAGGCGAGGTTGAGGCTTTCCTCGACCACCGCGTTGATGTCGCTCAGGCGCTGCTCGCCGCCGCCCTCGCGCGAATGCAGCAGCATGTTCTTGACGATGGAATCGGCGCGCCGTCCGTGCTGCACGATCCTGCCGAGATTGGCCTTCAGAAGTCCCGTGAGCTCGTCGACATCCGCGCGAACGGCGTCTGCGAGGGCGGCCGGCGCCAGCACCTCGTTCAGCTCGTCGGCCAGTTCGGCGGAGAGCGAGGCAAAATTGTTGACGAAGTTGAGCGGGTTCTTGATCTCGTGCGCGATGCCGGCGGTGAGCTGGCCGAGCGATGCCAGTTTCTCGGTCTGGACCAGCCGGTCCTGCGCCGCGCGCAGATCCTCGAGCGACCTGGCGAGCTCTTCAGTGCGGCGCGCGACTTCGTTGAACAGGCTGACATTCTTGATCGCGATCACGGCCTGATCGGAGAAGGTCTGCAGCAGTCGGACGTGATGCTCGGCGAAGGTACCGGTCGCACGGCGCGTCGCGATGATGATGCCGATGGCCTTGCCCTCGCTCATCAAGGGCGCGAACAACATGCTGCGATAGCCGCGGGCACGCGCGATGTCGCGCGCGGCCGGCCTCGAGCTCGGTGTCGGGCAGCTGCGCCGCCGTGCCATTGGCAACGAGCCCGTAAGGCGGAAACCGCGCGAACGGCACCGGGAACGAGGCCTGCAGCACGCGATCGCCGGCCGGATCGGTCGGTGTGAACGCCGCAAGGTGCGCGGCGCCGTCGACATAACGCAGCACCGCCGTCGAGGAAGCCGCCGATCAGCCGGTTGGCGTTGGCGGCGATGGCGTCGAACACCGGCTGCACGTCGGACGGCGAGGCGGCCATCACCTTCAGGATGTCGGCCGTCGCGGTCTGGCGCTCCAGCGCCGCTTTCGTCTCGTTGAACAGGCGCGCATTCTCGATCGCGATCACGGCCTGGTCGGCGAAGGTCTGCAGCAGCTGCACGAGATCGGGCGCGAACGCGCCCGGCTCAGCGCGCGTGACGCTGATCATGCCGACCGGCGTGCCCCGGTTCATCAGCGGCATGAACAGCACGCTGCGGAAGCCGCGCAGTCGCGCCAGCTCGCGGTTCAGCTCCGGAACGTCGTCGGCCTCGCTGTCGGGAAACTGGATCGTTTCGCCGCCGCGCACCAGCGCGAAGGTCGGAAACTCCGTGATCTTGCGCGGGAACGAGGCTTTCAGCCCTTCGTCCGCCTCCGGGCTGGTCGGCGTGTAGGCCACCAGGTGCAACTCGTCGCCGATGAACTGAAGCACGGTGGCGGAAAAGCCGCCCAGCAGGCGCTTGGAGCTCGACGCAATCGCCTCGAAGACCGGACGGGCGTCGGAGGGCGAGGCCGCGATATTGCGCAGGATCTCGGCGCTGGCGTTCTGGCGATCGCGCGCAATCGTCAGCTCGCTGCGCAGCCGCGCGTTCTCGGCTGCGAGCTCAGCGGCGATGTCGTTCGGAGAGTTGGTCATTCCTGATCCGGCTTGATGCCGCGACAGGCGCGGCACAAGGCCGGATTATCACATCTTCCGCGGCTGGAGCCAGCGCCTGCGGCCGAGGCCCGGCTCACGTGCCCGGCCGCGACACCTCCGTCTCCTTGCTGGTGATGAACTCCAGCAGCACCGGAACGCCTTCCTGCGTCTTCTGGATGCCGCGCCTGATCGCGGGGACGATATCCTCCGGCCTTGTCACCCGCTCGCCATAGCCGCCGAAGGCGCGCGCCATCGCGGCGTAGTCGCCGGAAATGTCGGTCGAGCGATATTTTTCGGTCGAGATCGGCATCACCTTCAGCTCGATCGCCATCGAGAAATTGTTGAGCAGGATCGACATGATCGGGATGCGCTCGCGCACCGCGGTCTCGAAATCCATGCCGGTGAAGCCGATGGCCGCATCGCCCCAGACGTTGATGCAGAGCTTGTCGGGCTTGGCCAGCTTGGCGCCCATTGCCAGCCCAAGGCCGTAGCCGAGCTGTGTCGTCTTGCCCCAGCCGAGATAGGTGAGGGGTCTTGTCGATTTCCAGAACGGCGAGAGCTGGTCGCGCGGGCTGCCGGCATCGTGCGTGATGATGGTGTTGTCGATGTCGACCGTGTGCTGCAAATCCCAGAGCACGCGATAGGGGCTGAGCGGCGCGTCGTTGCTGGTGAGCTTCGGCATCCACTTCGCCAGCCACTCCTGGTGCGAGGCCGCGATCTCGGCCGCGATGGCCGAGGCGTCGCGGTCCGACGTGACGGTCCTGCCGATCTCCTCCAGCAGAGCGTCGAGCACCAGGCCGGCATCGCCGACCAGGCCGATTCTCGCTTCCACGTCCTTGTTGAGATGATTGGGATCGAGCGTGGAATGAATGATGGTCTTGCCCTTTGGCATCGCGATGCCGAAATTGGTTTCGGTGAAGGAGCAGCCGATCCCGAAGATGACGTCGGCCTCGGCGAGGAATTTCGGCACCGCGCGCGGCACCGCAAGGCCGCCGGAGCCGAGCGAGAGCGGATGCGTTTCCGGGAACGAGGATTTGCCTCCGAGGCTGGTGGTGACGGGGATCGCCAGCCGCTCGGCGAGCCGTTTCAGCTGCGGCCAGGCCTGCGCGTAATGCACGCCCTGGCCGGCATAGATCACCGGCCGCTTGGCATTGACGAGCAGGCCGGCGGCTTCCTTGACATGCACGGGGTCGGCGCCATAGCGGGTGCGCAGCACCGGCGTGTAGTCGAGCGGCTCCGGCACCTCCTCGTTCCACATGTCCGCGGGGATCTCGACGATGACGGGCCCCCCGCGGCCATTCTTCAACTTGGTGAAGGCGCGGCGGAAGATGTTGGCGACCTCAGCCGCCAGGATGATCGGCTCGGACGACTTCGCAAACGGCTTCATCGCCTCGCTGGAATTGAAGTTCGGCTCGATATGCGCCAGCCGGCGCTGATAGCCCATAGGCAGCACCAGCACGGGCACGGACTCGCCGAAGCATTGCGCGACGCCGCCCATCGCATTCTCCGCGCCGGGCCCATGCTGCATGCAGAACGCGCCGATCGAGCGCCCCGAGGTCACGCGCGAGATCGCATCCGCCATGTGGATGCCGACGCGCTCCTGCCGCACCATCACGGGGCGGATCTCGGCCTTCGCCGCATGCTCGATCAGATGGTTGACCGGATAGCCGCAGAGGATCTCGATCCCCTCGCGCCGCATGATTTCCGCAATGGCGGTGCCGAGCTTCATGGCGTCTCTCTCCCTGGCAAGGCCGGTTGGTCCGGCTGGTTGGGGAGAGGGATCAGGAAACGGCGCGATGGACAAGCGCTCGCGGTCGCGGCGATCGGAGGTCAGCCATGCAGCCGCCGATGTGCGGGTGATTGCGTCGGCCTCAGCATCTGAGCGCGGACGCCAACGCAAGTCGAGAACCGGCTGCGCAGATCAACGTGTTCGCGTGGAAGCTCGGCAAGCAACGACCGGATCACGACGTTATCGCCGGCGCCGCCGTCCAGCACGTCTTCGCATGGCCTCGATGGTGAGCGCACGCCAGCCATCGAGAGCCCAGCTAGGATGTGCGCGGACGGAGAAGTCGTGTGGTCCTGACGCCCGGGGTCTGTGCGTCAAGTCTTGCGGAGATGTGGCGGCCAACCGGTGCGCGCATCACACATCCGCACGGCGACGGGGGCAATAGTGCATCGCTCCCCGGGGAGAGCACGAAGGACACCGTGAAAGCCATCGCGCAGGGAAGGCCGGATGTTCCGGCATCACCTGTCGTCCACCCCGTGCGCTTTTTTGAAGCACACGCGGGACTTCGGGTGCCAGCCGGCGCCCGGCCTTCCCTGCGCCCTTGCCGAGATTGAGGGCGGAAGCGAACAGCAAAGCTCGGGCGAAACAGCCGCGAGGATGCAGAGCCATGTCCATCGCCAAACAACGGTCGCGTGCCCCGGACGCAGCGCAGCGTCTCTTCGACGGTGCGCTGCAGAGCCGGGGCCCATGCATCAGCGGAATGCGCAGCCTTCTGGATCCCGGCTCGGCGCAGCAGCGAAAGCACGCTGCGGCGCGTCCGGGACACGAGAGCGGTGTGCTATGGCGAAACACTCTGTCATTGCGAGGAGCTCTTGCGACGAAGCAATCCAGGATCTAAAGGCCGAGGGATTCTGGATTGCTTCGCTGCGCTCGCAATGACGGAGTCTGTAGAGACGTCGATGCCTATTGCCGCGACTGGCCGCCCCCGCTACGCCTTCTCCTCCAGCGCGCGGCGCAGCCTTCGGATGATGACGCCACGGGCGCGGTCGTCGGCAGCGGCTCCGATCCTGTCGCTGATGTCGAGCACGAGCTCGGACATCTCGTTGTGCCAGTCGAGACGTGTCACGGCCTCCGGCGCGAGCCGCCGGCGGTGATCGACGTCGAGCACGCGCGGCTCCAGCGCGGCGAGCTCGTAGATGTCGTCCAGGATCGGCTGGTAGACCCTGGCCGCCGGAATGATGCGTCCGGCGACGCGCTCGGCGAGTCCCGCGACCGCGCCTTCCTCGCCATGGACCAGGAACAGCCCGCGAGCGATGGGGCGGCGCGCCGCGATCCAGCTGGCCATGCCGGCCCCGTCGGCATGGCCCGAATATTCGTCGATCATGCGGATGCGGGCTGCGACCTTGATCTCCTCGCCCTGGATCCGCACGGCCTTGGTCCCGTTCTGGAGGAAACGGCCGAGCGTGCCGTTGGCCTGGAAGCCGGCGAGCAGCACGGTCGCGCGCTCGTTCCAGAGCCAGCGCTTCAGATGATGGCGGATGCGGCCGGCGTCGCACATGCCGCTCGCGGCGATGATGATGTGGAATCCGGACAGGCGCATGATCGCCTTGCTCTCGTCCGGGGTTTCGGTGAACTTGAGATGCGGAGAGTTGAGCAGGCGGGTGGCGTCGACGGATGGGTCGAGGCTCTCGGAATGCCGGCGGAACACTTCGGTGGCGCGGATCGCGAGCGGCGAGTCGAGGAAGATCGGTGCGGTCGGAATCTCGCCGTGCTCCATCAGGTCAACGAGATCGACGATCAGCTCCTGGGTGCGCTCGACCGCAAAGGCGGGGATCAGCAGCGCGCCGCCGGCCGCCGCGGCGTCGCGTACCTCGGCGGCGAGGTGCTTGCGGCGGAGTGCGGGTGTCGTGGCCTCGCGCACCCGGTCGCCATAGGTCGATTCCGAGATGACGTAATCGAAATCGGTTGGCGCTTCGGGATCGGGCTGCAGCAGCTTGGCCTCCGGCCCGACGTCGCCGGAGAGCAGCACGCGCAGCGGACGCGGCGCGCCGTGCTCGGCGATCTCCAGCTCGATCGAGGCCGAGCCGAGCAGATGGCCGGCGTTCCAGTAGCGCGCGCGGACGCCCGGGATCACGTCGGTCCAGCGTTCATAGTCGACCGCGCGAAACGATTGCAGCGATGCGATCGCATCGGCCTGCGTATAGATCGGGTGCACCTCCTTGCGCCCGCGCGAGGCGTTGCGCCGGTTGAGCTGTGTGACTTCCGATTCCTGGATGCTGCCGGCGTCGGGTAGCATGTAGGAGCAGAGGTCGATCGTGCCGCGCGTTGCCAGGATCGGTCCCTCGAACCCCCTCGCACCAGCTTCGGCAACAGGCCGCTGTGGTCGATATGGGCATGCGTGAGCAGCACGGCATCGATATCGGCGGGACGAAACGGAAAGGCGCCGTAATTGAGCTCCTTCAGCGTCTTCTGGCCCTGGAACAGGCCGCAATCGACCAGGAAGCGGCCGCTTGCGGTCTGGAACAGATAGCTCGCCCCGGTCACGGTGCGGGCGGCACCGCAGAATCGAACGGTAATGCTCATGGAATCGTCTCCGGAAGCTGTGTCGTCGGTAGTTCGGACCGCAAGGCGGCCGCAAGACTCTCGTCGAGCGCAATCGCATTGGTCGGATGCGGCACGCTGTCGGTCGAGCGGATCGACCGGATGCCGGCTTCAGTGAACGCGGGGATCATCGCCGACGGAAACAGCGCGTGCGTCACGACCGCATCGACCGCGGTCGCGCCCATCGCCGCCAGCGCCTTGGCCGCGGCGATCAGCGTCGTGCCGGAAGAGACGATGTCGTCCACCAGCAGCGCGGGCCGTCCCGACAGCAGGCCGGGATCGGCAAAGTCGATCGAAACGGATCGATCGCCATGCCGCGTCTTTCGCGCCATTGTGTGCTGCAAGCGCAGCCGGCGCGCGATGTCGCTCACCCAGGGCTCGGACTCCATGTCGGGTCCGATCACGACGGTCGCGGGGTCGATGCCGCCCGTCGCCAGCGCGTTCGCGATCGCTGGCATGGCGGACAGGTTCTCCGCTTCGATACCTGGAAACACCGACCTGATGTCGGGGGGCGATGCAAATGCGCATCGACGGTGACGACGCGGTCGACGGTTCTTGCGAGCAGACCGCCCACCGCATGCTGGCTGATGGCTTCGCCAGCATGAAAGGCAGCGTCCTGCCGCATGTAGCAGAGATAGGGCGCGACCAGCACCAGCCGCTTCGCGCCGTCGCGCCGCAAGGCCTCCGCGGCGAACAGCAGGGCGATCAGCTTGTCATTGGGTTGATCGAGCGGGGCATAGAGCAGGGTGGTGTCGGCGGCGGGCGCGACGGTGACGCGCAGCTCGCCGTCCGGAAAACGATGCACGACGATCTCGGAGCAGGACAGCCCGAGCCGGGCCGCAAGGCGCCTCGCCGCATCGCGGCCGCCGGGCAATGTCTGGAGCGCGATCGTGCTCACGAGGCCGACTTGCGCTGCGGGGTCTCGTGACCGTTGACGACGTAGCCGGTCTCCTCGGCGGCGGCATCGGCGGCCAGATCATGCTCGGGGCGGTCGAACGTGTAGACGCGATAGAGCGGCTCGCCCTGCTCGACGCGATCGCCGATCTTCTTGAACAGGCGGATGCCGGCGCCCTTGTCGAGCGGCGCGCCGGCGGTGCGGGCGAGGCGGTTCAGACGCAGGCAGTCGATCGCGGACACGGTGCCGTCATGGGAAGCCTCGACGTCGAAGCTGAGCGATCCCAGCTCGTTGCTGCAGGTCGACGGGCCCTGGGCGTCGATGATCTTCTGCATCTGCTTCAGCGCCGCGCCGCTGTCGAGCAATTCGCGCGCCCGCGCATAGCCGGCGCCGCCGCGCAGCTTCGGATCGTACTCCAGCAGATGCGCGGCGAGCCGCAGCGACTTCTCGCGCAGGTCGCGCGGCGCATCGGGCTCGTTGCCGAGCACCGCCATGACGTCAGTGGCCTCGAGCACGGGCCCGATGCCGTTGCCGATCGGCTGGCTTCCGTCGGTCACGATCACCTCGACGGAGCGGCCGAAGCGGTCGCCGACGAATTCGAACAGCTTGCGCAGCCGCATCGCCTCGACGCCGCTGGTGACCTTCGCGGTCGGGCCGACCGGAATGTCGATCAGCAGATGGGTCGAGCCGGCCGCGATCTTCTTGGAGATGATCGAGGCGACCATCTGCTCGCGGGTATCGAGGCTGAGCGGACGTTCGACCGAGATCAGGACGTCGTCGGCCGGCGACAGGTTCACGTGCCCGCCCCAGATCAGGCAGCCGTTGCAGGCCGAGACGATCGCCTTCATCTCCTCGGCGCCGACATTCACCCGCGCCAGAACCTCCATCGTGTCGGCGGTGCCGGCAGGCGAGGTGATGGCGCGCGAGGAGGTCTTGGGGATCGGCAGGCCGTGCGCGGCGACGATCGGCACCACGACCATCGAGGTGCGGTTGCCGGGGATGCCGCCGATGCAATGCTTGTCGACGACGATCGGGGATGGCCACACCAATTGGGTGCCGGCCTGGGCCATCGCCCCGGTGAGGGCGAGCAGCTCGTCGCTGGTGATGAAGCTCGCCGAGCCGATCAGGAAGGCTGCGATCTCCATGTCCGAGTAGCGATAATGGGCGAGGTCGTTGATGATCGCGCCGATCTCGGCCTGGCTCAAGGTTCGCCCGCGGATCTTGGCGCGCACCGCCTCCAGGCTCTCCGGAGGCACGGCCGGCCTGACCGTGACCTGCGTGCCCACGCCTTGCGCGAAGCGCCGGAACGCCGGTTCGGACAGTCCGATCTCGTCCGGTGCCGCCAGCGTATCGTCGTCCGTGATCAGCAGGGTCGCCAGCATGACCTTGTCGCCCTGACGCAGCTCGACGCGGCTGAAGCCGCGGAAGAGCTCGGCGCGCAGCGCCTTCGACTTCCTGGAGAGGACGACGACGTTCTCGCGGCCGGTATCGAGCCGGACCCGGCGGATCTTCAATTGGGAGTGCGAAAGCTCTGGATGCATGGACAGGCCGGCAGCGAGGAAACTCGGCCTTCATGCTTAGACGTGGCGGCGCTGATGCTGTTGACGCAGATCATGGCCGGCCCGACCGCGGCCGGCGTTACTTGATCGCCGTGCTGACCGCGTTGAACTTGCTGTTGAGGAGGGCGCCGCCCGTGTTGTTCACGGCGGTCACGATCGCCAGCGCGATCCCCGCGGCGATGAGGCCGTACTCGATGGCGGTCGCACCATTCTCATCGGCAAGGAAAGACCTAAGCAAACGCATTGCCCAACTCCTGTTCATCCGATCCAACGTATGGTCGCGTCGTCATCGAACTCGTCAATAGATCGAATAAGCTTGGTGCGCCAAAAATTAAGCCCGCGCGATCGCGCCTCCGCTGATACGACGGCAGTCATTAAATTAGGGTTCCGCCGGTGCATCCAAATGGATTCAAATCGGCAGGCCCTCGCCGTCGCATCGGGAGGAGGGTGCCGCTTAACGGATTGTTGAGGCTGTTTGCCGGCCCAGCGCGTTCATCGGCGCCGGCCGGGCGCGTTCAGGGCCCGCAACATGGCGATACGGGCGAACATCACCCAGCCGCCGCCCGTCTCGGCCGCATTGATCAGGGTTTCGACGGCGGTCTGCCAGTGCGCCTCGCGCTGGGCGTCCTCGGGCAGCTGCATGATGTAGTCCGCCGCGTCCTGGAGTGTGAGCAGCGTGCGCTTGCTGCTCACGCGAACGGGATCGTCGAACGCCGTCGACCAGGGCATGTCAGGCGGCCCGATCCGCGAGGAGTGACATCACGGCGTGATTGCAGGATGCGGCGCTGTCAGCCCGCCTTCTTCGCCCGCGCCGGCGCGCGGACCGGCTTGTCGGCGGCCTTCCTCGGAGCTTCCTTCGCCTTCGCCGCAGCATCCTTGCCGCCCTTGCCGGATATCGGCAGCAGCATCTCGCGCTGGCCCTCGACGCGTTTCTTCGGCTTCTTGGCCTTGGCCTCCTTGGCGACCTTCGCTGCGGGCGCTGTGTCCTTCTCGTTTGCGATGCTCTTCTTCAGCGCATCCATCAGGTTGATGACGTTGCCGCCGGTCTTCGGCGCCGGCTTGGCTGCGATCGGCATGCCGCTGCGCTTCTTGTTGATGAGATCGATCAGGGCGGTCTCGTAATGATCCTCGAACAACTCCGGCTCGAACGCGCCGGACTTCTTCTCGACGATGTGCCTGGCGAGGTCGAGCATGTCCTTGGTCAGCTTCACGTCCTGGATGTCGTCGAAATATTCCGTCTCGCTGCGGACCTCGTAGGGGTAGCGCAGCAGCGTGCCCATCAGCCCGCTCTCGAGGCGGCTCGAGCGCGATGATGTGCTCGCGGTTGGTCAGCACCACGCGGCCGATGGCGACCTTGTTCATGCTGCGGATGGTCTCGCGGATCACGGCATAGGCGTCGTGCCCGACCTTGCCGTCCGGCACGAGATAATAGGGGCGGATCAGATACCGGTTGTCGATGTCGGTCTTCGGCACGAACTCGTCGATCTCGATCGTATGCGTGGAATCGAGCGCGATCTCGTCGAGCTCGTCCTTGGTGACCTCGATGTAGGTGTCGGTGTCGACCTTGTAGCCCTTGATGATGTCCTCGGAGGTCACCTCGTCGCCGGTCTCGGCGTCGACCTTGAGGTACTTGATCCGGTGGCCGGTCTTGCGGTTGATCTGGTTGAAGGAGACCTTCTCGGTATCCGAAGTGGCCGGATAGAGCGCAACCGGGCAGGTTACGAGCGACAGACGCAGAAAACCCTTCCAATTGGCGCGGGGGCCATGGGCTACTCCAAACGCAACAGGGACAGACTTATGAGGATACCATCGGGGAACAACAGAATCAAAGCAAGGTCGGTTGCTGAATCTTCCAACTGCGTTAACCGGCGGCTGCGCCCTGCTGTCGCTGCCCGATCCGGGCGCAAAAGCCGGAACATCATATCCCATCACGCGTTGGCCCTGACATCAGCTGCGAGGAGGTCGCGGCTAAACGGAAGCGACATCCAGATTGAGGGCATCATGGCAACCACGCGAGAGCAGCGTCAGATCGTGGAAACTCCGACCGAGGCGCGCCAGGGCGAGCCCGGGCCTTCGGTGGCGGCGCTGCTCGCCATTTCGACCGGCCTTGCGATCCTGATCCTCGCCGTCGTCTGGTTCGTGTTCTTCCGGACCTGACGGCCGACGGGAAGGCGAACTCTTCAAACCCGCCGCGGGTACGCGGCACATTGCGCCCGCCCTGCTGCCGGTCCGTCCGGCCGCAGGGCGGGCGCAGTCGCGTCGGCTATCGACATGCTATATGACCAAAAAGTAACGCGGCAGGTTCCCCGCGTTCATATTCAGTTCACTCCGGAATTGCTCATCTGGTGCAGTGTTGTCGTGGTCTATTGCTGGAGAGAAGCGTGCGCCTGCTCGTTGTTGAGGACGACCCTGATCTCAATCGCCAGCTCACCAAGGCGCTGACAGACGCCGGCTATGTCGTCGATCGGGCCTTCGACGGGGAGGAGGGGCACTATCTCGGCGACAACGAGCCGTATGATGCCGTTGTGCTCGACATCGGCCTGCCGAAGAAGGACGGCATCTCGGTGCTGGAGGCTTGGCGCCGCAACGGCCGTACCATGCCGGTCCTGATCCTCACCGCACGCGACCGCTGGAGCGACAAGGTGCAGGGGTTCGACGCCGGCGCCGACGACTACGTCGCAAAACCGTTCCACCTGGAGGAAGTGCTGGCGCGCATCCGCGCGCTGTTGCGCCGCTCCACCGGCCATGCCCAGAGCGAGCTCAGCTGCGGTCCCGTCACGCTCGATACCAGGACGGGCCGGGTCAGCGTGTCGGGCAATCCGATCAAGATGACCTCGCACGAATATCGGCTTCTGGCCTACCTGATGCACCATTCCGGGCGGGTGGTCTCCCGGACCGAGCTGGTCGAGCATCTCTACGACCAGGACTTTGACCGCGACTCCAACACCATCGAGGTGTTCGTCGGCCGCATCCGCAAGAAGCTCGATGTCGACATCATCCAGACCGTCCGCGGCCTCGGCTATCTCCTGACCCCGCCGACCGCCTGACGCGTTCCGGGGCTTGACGGACTGCCCGACAGGGGCCTTGGTCCGGTCATGACCGCCGACGCCCTGCCATCCTGCGCCTCCCGGGATATTTCCGATGGCCGCTAGCTCACTTGCCAACCGGCTGTTCCTGTCGGCGACCGCCTGGCTCGTGGTGATCCTGGCCATTACCGGCGTGGTGCTGTCGTCGGTCTACAAGGACGCCACCGAGCGCGCCTTCGACCGCCGGCTCAACCTCTATCTGCGCACCCTGATCGCCGAGGTCGCGACCCCCGACGAACCGCCGGATCGCCAGTTCCAGTCGCTGGGCGAGCCCCTGTTCGAGCTGCCGCTGTCGGGCTGGTACTGGCAGATCACGCGGACCGACACCGAAAAGCCGGAAGTGCGCTCCTCGCGCTCGCTCTGGGACAAGAAGCTGCCGAAGTTGGAGGAGCAGGGCGCCGAGCTCACCGCGGCCGGCATTCGCCTTGCCTATGTCGACGGCCCCGAAGGGCAGAACCTGCGCATGGTCGAGCGGCCGGTCGATCTCGGCGCCGACGGCAAGTTCCTGGTCAGCGTCGCCGGCGATGACACCGAGATTTTCGACGAGACGCGCAGCTTCGACTATTATCTCGGCGGCACCTTCACCGCGCTCGGCATCGTGCTGCTGCTGACGACCGTGTTCCAGGTCCGTTTCGGCCTGGCGCCGCTCAAGCGCATCTCGGAATCGATCGCCGACATCCGCTCCGGGCGGGCGGAGCGGCTCGAGGGCGAATTCCCGGTCGAGATCGCGCCATTGGCACGCGAGACCAACGCGCTGATCGACGCCAATCGCGAGATCGTCGAGCGTGCGCGCACCCATGTCGGCAATCTCGCCCACGCGATCAAGACGCCGCTCTCGGTCATCGTCAATGAGGCCGGCGCCCACCTTGCCGATCCTTTCGCGGCCAAGGTGATGGAGCAGGCGGACGTGATGCGCGACCAGGTCGCCCATCATCTGGAGCGCGCCCGCATCGCCGCGCGGGTTTCCGTGGTCGCGACTGTGACGGAGGTGGCGCCCGCGATCGAGGCGCTGCGGCGGACCATGGAGAAGATCCATCGCCATCGCGGCATCCTGGTCGAGGCCAAGGCCGATCCGTCGGCGAAATTTCGCGGCGAGCGCCAGGATCTGGAGGAGATGGTCGGCAATCTCGTCGACAATGCCTGCAAATGGG
Source organism: Bradyrhizobium dasycarpum (assembly GCF_042019905.1). Taxonomy (NCBI): domain Bacteria; kingdom Pseudomonadati; phylum Pseudomonadota; class Alphaproteobacteria; order Hyphomicrobiales; family Nitrobacteraceae; genus Bradyrhizobium; species Bradyrhizobium dasycarpum. The sequence continues at coordinate 2,486,570 of NZ_CP169574.1, read as the reverse complement.
CGGTCTCGCGCGTTTTCATCGAGGTCCTGGTGGATCCGCCGCCCCAGGCGGGGGCGGGCCCCGGCTGCGGATCGTCGTCGACGACGACGGCCGCGGCCTGTCGGAGGCCGAGCGCGCCCAGGTCTCCCGGCGCGGCCAGCGGCTCGACGAGTCCAAGCCCGGCTCGGGATTGGGGCTGGCGATCGTGACCGACCTCGCCGCGCTCTACGGCGGCAGCCTCTCGCTCGGCGGCGCGCCGACCGGCGGCCTGCGCGCCGAGCTGATCCTTCCGGGAATATAATCCGTTGTTCCGGCGTGGATTTTCGCCCTCGCCAAGGGCCGGCCGACACCAACCAGGGGAATTCGGCCCGACTTCCTAAACGGCTTCTTAAGTGGGCCCTTCTATGATCGCGCCCGGACGCATCCATGTCCGCGATTTTACCGTGCATTACCCGGGCGCATGAGCCAGACATCGATCGAGCGGCTGAGGGAATATCTCGCGCAGCTCCCGCCGCAGGCGCAGGCGCTGCTGATGCGGGAGTTCGAGCGCGCGCTCGAGCGCGGCCAGGACACGGCAGTTGCGACCCTCGTGCTCGAGCAGTTGCGCAAGATCGTCCGCAAGACCGAAGCCGATGAAGCCCCGCCGCCGCGCACGGACGATCTGTCGCGGCTGCTGTTCCAGGTGCTGGAACCGTTCCTGGTCGAAGCGGGCGTCCCGATCCGGGTCGGCCAGATCGCCGCTCCTCGCTCCAGCCGATCTGGCAATGGCTCGGCCGCGACGGCGCGCCGGCCAAGATCAACGAATTCGAGGCCGCGCTAGCCCGCATGCCCGCCGACAGTGCGGGGCAGGTCGAGGCCTTGGCACTGAAGCTGCAGGCCGCGGCTGCGGACGCCATTTTCGCGCTGACGGGTCCCGGCGGCGGCGACAAATCGCGGGCGCTGGCCCGGGTCGGCCCGCCCAACGTGATCGAGGACCTCTATTCGATCGGAGCGGTGCTCCAGGTCCGCGAAGCCATCGCCAGCCTGAACGAGAAGCTGCCGCGGACCTTGCGCGCGTTCGGCGATCCCCAGATCGCCTCGGTGACGTCGGCGCTCAACATTCCGGTGCTGCAGACGCCGCAGATGCTGCCCTTCGCGCTGTCGGTCGTGGTGCAGCGGATGACCGCGCCGTGGCAGATCATTCGCCTTGCCATCAAGATCGCCGCCTCCGACGACGAGATCCGCGTCGCGGCGACGCCTTACGGCGCCGCCGTCACGATCGCGCTGCACGATCTGTCCTGTGTCGCGGCGACCTTGCGCATGGACATCAAGCGCGGCCATTTCGACAATGTGGCCGGCAATCTCAAGACGTTGCATGACGGCGTGCGCGGCCTGCGCACCGAGCTCGACCTGCGCAACGATTCCGCCTGGGGCAGGCAGCTGACCTCGATCCGGGCCGACATCTCCAATGCGCTGCAATCCGAGATCGACAGCGTTCCCGGCCGGGTGCGCCGCATCCTGCGCCAGCGGCCCGAGAAGGACATTCCGCCGGGGGCGCGGATCGACGGCACCGAGGTGGAAGAGACCGTGGCGCTGATCGATTTCGTCGCGACCTGCCGCAATTATGCGAGCGAGCTTGCGATCAACGAGGTGACGCTGCGCACCTATTCCGATCTCCAGCAATATGTCGAACGCTCGACCGAGCAGCTGGTGCAGTCGTTGCGCGCCGCCGATCACAAGGTCCGCACCTATCGGCAGCAGCAGGTGGATGCCGCGATCTGCTTCTGCCAGGTGCTGTTTGGCGACGATTATGCCTCGCTAATGAGCCGCGCCGCGCAAAACGCCGCGACGGGTGAGCGCAAATCGTCGCGCGCGAGCTGAATAAGCGCATTTTTTCGTGATCACAATTTCTGGTTGACGGTGGCGGTGGCGGGCCGTACGGTCCCCGTGGAAATCCGGGGACCATCTATTTGTGGCGCATGAAACCCGTCATCAGCTCGATCGAAATTGAGAACCGCGTCGTCGTTGCCAAGTATCAAAGGCTGATGGTCGGCGCCAAAGTGGTGCTGGTCGAGAAGGCAAGCGGCCGGCAATGGTCCGAGACCATCACGCGGGTTGCGTCGCCGGTTCCCGTGGGCGCGCTGCGCATCAGATTGCCGGAGGCCGTTACGCCGGGAACGTACTTCCTGAAGGCCTTCAACGGCCACGGCGAGCAGGCCGCGCAAAGTGCGGATTTCGAGATCGGCTAAGCCGTTGGATCTGCATCGCTTCGAGACGGCGTAGGGTCGCGCCGAATTGACAATTGTCAATTGCCGCATCGTCCGGCCGTGGTGTAAAGGCACCTATGGGCGCAGTTCGTGCGCTGCCGGAAGCTTGCCAGATGACGCTATGGTTCGTGTTCGCGCTGATGACGGTCGCGGCGATTTTCGCCGTGCTGTGGCCGCTTGGCCGCACCGGACGCGCGCAAGATCAGGGTAGCGAGGTCGTCGTTTACAAGGACCAGTTGGCCGAGATCGAGCGTGATCTCGCCGCAGGCTCGATTCCGGCGCCCGATGCGGAAGCCGCGCGCATCGAGATCAGCCGCAGACTGCTTGCCGCGGCCGCCAGCGAGCCCGCGATGGCAGCGACGTCGAGCGTGACATGGCGCCGCGTGGCAGCCGTGCTGGCGCTCGCCGGCCTGCCGCTCGTTGCGATCGGCGTCTACATGCCGCTCGGCTCGCCGAAGCTTCAGGACTTTCCGCTGGCGCAACGGGAGCGCGTGCCGGGCAAGGCGCAGTCGCTCGAGAATCTCGTCGCACAGGTCCAGCAGCACCTGGAGAAGAATCCGACCGACGGCCGCGGCTGGAACGTGCTGGCGCCGGTGCTGCAGCGGCTCGGCCGTTTCGACGATGCGGTGCGCGCCTATCGCAACTCGCTCACCTACAATGGCGAAAGTGCGGAGCGCCGGGCCGATCTCGGCGAAGCGATCGCGGCCGCCGCCGGCGGCGTGGTGACCGCCGAGGCCAAGACCGAGTTCGAGCGGGCCCATGCGCTGGACGCGGACGATCCCAAGGCCAATTACTTTCTCGGCCTCGCCGCCGAGCAGGACGGCCGCAAGGACGATGCAGCCAATATCTGGCGCGGGCTGCTTGCGAAAGCGCCCGCCGATGCGCCCTGGCGCGCCCTGGTGCAGACCTCGCTGGCGCGGGTCGGCGGAGGCGGCACGATGCCGGCGCTGTCCGATGAGACGATTGCCGCGTCCAAGGACATGGCCGAAGGCGATCGCAACGCAATGGTGCGGGGCATGGTTGAACGTCTGGCCACCCGGTTGAAGCAGAACGGCGACGACGTCGAGAGCTGGCTGCGCCTGGTGCGCGCCTATCTCGTGATGGGCGAGCGGGACAAGGCGATGGGAGCGTCGGCCGACGCCCGGCAGGCGGTGGCCAGCGATGGCGAGCGGCTTCGTCAGCTCAACGAAGGTCTCAGGACGCTCGGGCTCGGCGGATGACGATGTCGGGACGACAGAAGCGGAGAACGGATCAGCCATGACGCGCAAGCAGCGACGTATGACCATCATCGGCGGCTCGCTCGCCGTGCTCGTGCTCGCGGCCGCGCTGGTGCTCAACGCCCTTCGCGATTCCATCGTGTTCTTCTCGACGCCAACCATGGTCGCCGAGAAGCACGTCGAGCCGGGCAAGCGGTTTCGTCTCGGTGGGCTGGTGCAGCCCGGCTCGCTGCAGCGTGGGGACAATCTCGCGGTGACCTTCGAGGTCGCCGACGGCAACGCCAAGCTGCCGGTGGCCTACAAGGGCATTCTGCCCGACCTGTTCCGCGAGGGGCAGGGCGTCGTTGCCGAAGGTGCGCTCGATGCCAACGGCGTGTTCAAGGCCGATACCGTGCTTGCCAAGCACGACGAGACCTACATGCCCAGGGACGTCGCCGATGCCCTGAAGAAGCAGGGGCACTGGAAGGACGATTACGGCGGCAAGCCCGCAGACGCCGGCAAGACGTCTGATGCGGGCAAGCCGGCGACGACGGCACAGGGCAATCCGCAAGGAGCAGTGCGGTGATCGCAGAAACCGGACATTACGCCCTGGTGCTCGCGCTTGGGCTCGCATTGATCCAGTCGATCGTACCCCTGATCGGCGCGCGCCTGCGCGACGCAGCGCTCATGAACGTGGCGCGCTCCGCGGCGCTGGCGCAGCTTCTGTTCGTCGGCGCTTCGTTCACGGCTCTCGTGATGCTGCACGTGAACTCGGATTTCTCGGTCGCCAACGTCTACGAGAATTCCCACTCGATGAAGCCGCTGCTCTACAAGATCACCGGCGTCTGGGGAAACCATGAAGGCTCGATGCTGTTGTGGGTGTCGATCCTCGCACTGTTCGGCGGGCTGGTCGCCGCCTTCGGCAACAATCTGCCGCTATCGTTGCGCGCGCACGTGCTCGCCGTCCAGGCCTGGGTCGCCAGCGCGTTCTATCTCTTCATCCTCGTGACCTCGAACCCGTTCCTGCGTATCGCCAGCCCGCCGATCGAGGGACGCGATCTCAATCCGGTGCTTCAGGACATCGGGCTCGCCGTGCATCCGCCGATGCTCTATCTCGGCTATGTCGGTTTCTCGATCTCGTTCTCCTTCGCCATCGCGGCGCTGATGGAGGGACGGATCGACGCGGCCTGGGCGCGCTGGGTGCGGCCGTGGACGCTGGTCGCCTGGATCTTCCTGACGCTCGGCATCGCCATGGGCTCGTACTGGGCCTATTACGAGCTCGGCTGGGGCGGCTGGTGGTTCTGGGATCCGGTCGAGAACGCCTCGCTGATGCCGTGGCTCTCCGGCACCGCGCTGCTGCATTCGGCGCTGGTGATGGAGAAGCGCAACGCGCTGAAGGTCTGGACCATCCTGCTCTCGATCCTGACCTTCTCGCTGTCGCTGCTCGGCACCTTCCTGGTGCGATCGGGCGTCATCACTTCGGTGCACGCCTTCGCCACCGATCCCACCCGCGGCGTGTTCATTCTGCTGATCCTCTGCCTGTTCATCGGCGGCAGCCTGTCGCTGTTCGCGGGCCGCGCCACTTCGTTGAAGCAGGGCGGCCTGTTCGCGCCGATCTCGCGCGAGGGCGCGCTGGTCCTGAACAATCTGCTGCTCACGGTCGCCTGCGCCGTCGTGCTGTTCGGCACGCTCTATCCGCTGGCGATGGAGATGCTCGCCGACTTCAAGATGTCGGTCGGTGCACCGTTCTACAACCTGACCTTCGGGCCGCTGTTTGCCCTGTTGCTGCTGGCCGTGCCGTTCGGGCCGATGCTGGCGTGGAAGCGCGGCGACCTGCTCGGCGTCACGCAGCGCCTGCTCGCTGCGGGCGTCGCCGGCCTCGCCGCCGTCGCCATCGCCTGGGGCTGGGCGACCGGCGGCAGCACGCTGGCGCCGCTCGCGATCGGGCTTGGCGTCTTCGTCATCGCCGGCGCGGTCACCGACATCGTCGAGCGGACCGGCCTCGTGCGGCTGCCGTTCGCAACCGTACTGCACCGGGCGCGCGGCCTGCCGCGCTCGGCCTGGGGCACCGCGTTTGCGCATGCCGGCCTCGGCGTGGCGCTGATCGGGATCGTCTGCGAGACCACCTGGAACAGCGAATATATCGCGACGATGAAGCAGAACGAGGTCGCCCACATCGCCGGCTTCGACGTGAAGCTCGACGGCGTGCTGCAGCGTCAGGGGCCGAACTACCGGGAGATGATCGCCGAGTTCAACGTCAGCCGCGACGGCGCGCCGCTCAGCGTCATGACGCCGTCCAAGCGCAGCTTCACCACCCGCGGCTCCTCGACCACCGAGGCCGCATTGCTGACCCGCGGCGCGAGCCAGCTCTATGTCTCGCTCGGCGACGCCAACGCGGAGGGCGCCATTGCCGTGCGCATCTATTACAAGCCGATGGTGCTCCTGATCTGGTGGGGGCCGGTGCTGATGGCGTTCGGCGGCGTGCTCTCCCTGTCCGACCGGCGCCTGCGGGTCGGCGCGCCGAAGCCGGCGCGGGCCAAGCAGCGCCTCCAGCCGGCGGAGTGATCCGATGCGCCGGATCATGGCCGCGTTCGCCCTGCTGATGCTGCTGGCTTTGCCTGCGGCCCACGCGGTGCAGCCCGACGAGATCATGTCGGATCCCGCCAAGGAAGCCCGTGCGCGCGAGCTGTCGCGCGAGCTGCGCTGCATGGTCTGCCAGAACCAGTCGATCGACGATTCCGATGCGCCCCTGGCGCGCGACCTGCGGCTCCTGGTGCGCGAGCGCATTGGCGCCGGGGACAGCAATTCGCAGGTGCTCGACTTCCTGGTCGCGCGCTACGGCGAGTTCGTGCTGCTGAAGCCGCGCTTCGAGCGTCAAAACGCGCTGCTGTGGCTGCTCGGACCGCTGCTGCTGATCGGGGGCGGCGTGGCGTTGTGGCTGCAAATCCGTCGTCGCGCCCATGGCGGTGCAGACGTACCTGCGCCACCGTTGACGGCCGACGAACGGGCGAAGCTCGCCGCCTTGATGTCCGACGAGACCAAATCTCCGTAGCGACGCGACCGTCGTCATGGCCACGTAGTCCTACGTAGACCGCCGCCTCGCTGCCGCGCGGTTCATGGTATTTTGACCTTTGTCTGGAAGCTTGTCGCGAGCTTCTAATCCAGACTCTGAGTCCCCCGATGTTCGCGAACAGCAATCTGACGATCCGCTTCCTGGTCGGCGCCGTCGTCGCTGCACTCTTGTTCTTGCTGGGCATCGGCGGTGGCACCGGCTTCGTTGCGGTGCTCTATCTCAACAACGAGATCACCAGCCTGTCCTCGAATTTCGCCGCGCTGAGCGGCCCCGCGCGCGACCAGGCCATGCAGATCTATCAGCAGGCGCAGGCCGCGTTCTCCTACTTCCTGGTCGCCTGCGGCGTGATCGCCGTCGTCGCCTTCGCGATCTGCCTCACGACCTGGTTTGCCGTCCGCAACGGCATTCTCAATCCGCTGGCCGCGATCGTCCATGCGATGCGCGAGGTCGCCGACCAGAAGTTCGAGACGCCGGTTCCGGGGCTCGGTCGCACCAACGAGATCGGCCTGCTTGCCGGTGCGCTGGAGGTGTTCAAGACCAACGGCATCGAGCGGCGCCAGCTCACCGAACGGCAGCTGCACGAAGCGCAGCACCAGGCCGAGCGATCGAAATTCCTGGACGACCGGATCAAGCGCTTCAACGATCTCGTCGCGAGCGTCGTCGACAGCGTGGCGTCATCGGCGGTGCACCTGAAGAGCAACGCCGAGACGCTGTCGCGGACGGCCAACGACACCAGCACCAAGGCCAATGCGGTGGCGAGCGCCGCGAGCCTGGCCAGCGCCAGCGTGCAGACGGTGGCAGGTTCTGCCGGGGAGATGACGAATTCGATCGGCACGATCAGCCGCCGCGTCACGGACGCGACCCAGCGCGCCGAAGGCGCGGCGTCCGAGGCGGAGAGGAGCCGCGACACCATCCACATGCTATCGGATGCAGCCGACAAGATCGGCGAGGTCGTCCAGCTGGTGCAGGCGATCGCATCGCAGACCAATCTCTTGGCGCTGAACGCCACCATCGAGGCGGCACGGGCAGGGGAGGCCGGCAAGGGGTTTGCGGTGGTCGCCTCCGAGGTGAAGAATCTGGCGCATCAGACCAGCAAGGCGACGGAGGAGATCACCTCTCACGTCGCCAGCATTCAGGGCATCACCGCGCAGACGCGCGACGCGATCGACGGCATCTCCAAGACGCTGTCGGAGATCTCGTCCATCATGTCCGGCATTGAGATCGACACCTCGCAGCAGCGCAACGCGACGCAGGAGATCACGCGTAGCGCCCAGGACGCAGCGCGCGGCACCCTCGACGTCTCCAACCATATCGTCCAGATCACCTCGACCTCCGCGGAGACCGGCCGCATGGCCGCAGAGGCGCGGGATTCCGCCGTTGATCTGTCGCAGCAGGCCGAAACCTTGAAGCGCGAAGTCGACGAGTTCATCGTCAGCGTCAGAGCGAGCTGAAGCGCGCAAAAAGCCCGTCCCGCGCCATCTCGGGAACTGGCGTTAAGTTCCTGTGGAATCACAATTTTCGGCTGCGCTGAACTGCCGCATCTGCGTTGCGGCTTCATTACGAAAGTTTAACCCCGCCGCCAGCGCACGGTAAGGCGGGAGCCCCCATCTTCAGGTCCGTAAGATGCCCTCAGGCATCACATGGATTTCAAGGCCCTGGAGATCTCTGCATGACCGACCGTATCGACCTCTCGAACCTTCCGTCCTACCGGCAGCCGCGCCGGTCGGTGTTCTCCGCGCGCAGGCTCGCGCTGATGGCCTCGGTTGTCGCCGGCCTTGGCGCCGCCGTCTATGGCTTTGGCACGTCGACCTCGCCGGCCGACCTGTTCTCGAGCCCGGCGCATGCGCAGGTCAACAACGAGGTCCGCAAGGTCGAGCGTCCCATCGGCTTCGCCGACGTTGTCGAGCGCGTGAAGCCGTCGGTGATCTCGGTGAAGGTCAACATGAAGGAAAAGACCGCGAGCAACGATGACGGCGACGATTCCTCCTCGCCGTTCCAGCCGGGCTCACCGATGGAGCGATTCTTCCGCCGCTTCGGTGGTCCGGAGGGTTTCCCCCGGGCATGAAGGGCGGCCGCGGCCGCGTCGTGCAGGGCCAGGGTTCCGGCTTCTTCATCTCGGCTGACGGCTTTGCCGTGACCAACAATCACGTGGTCGACGGCGCCGACAAGGTCGAGGTCACCACCGACGAGGGCAAGACCTACACCGCCAAGGTGATCGGCACCGACCAGCGCACCGACCTCGCCTTGATCAAGGTCGAGGGCAGCTCGAGCTTCCCGTTCGCCAAGCTCGCCGACAGCAAGCCGCGAATCGGCGACTGGGTGCTCGCCGTCGGCAATCCCTTCGGTCTCGGCGGCACCGTGACCGCGGGCATCGTTTCGGCCAGCGGCCGCGACATCGGCAACGGTCCCTATGACGATTTCATCCAGATCGACGCGCCTGTGAACAAGGGCAATTCCGGCGGTCCGGCCTTCGACACCAACGGCGAGGTGATGGGCGTCAACACCGCGATCTACTCGCCCTCCGGCGGCAGCGTCGGCATCGCCTTCTCGATTCCGGCGAGCACGGTGAAGAGCGTGGTCGCCCAGCTCAAGGACAAGGGCTCGGTCAGCCGCGGCTGGATCGGCGTGCAGATTCAGCCCGTGACTTCCGACATTGCCGACAGCCTCGGCATGAAGAAGGCCGAAGGCGCGCTGGTGGCGGAGCCGCAGGCGAACGGTCCGGCCGCGAAGGCCGGCATCGAATCCGGCGACGTGATCACGGCGGTCAACGGCGAATCCGTCAAGGACGCGCGCGAGCTGGCCCGCACCATCGGCGGCATGGCGCCCGGCGCGACCGTGAAGCTCAACGTGCTGCACAAGGGCCAGGACAAGGTCGTCAACCTCACGCTCGGCCAGTTGCCGAACACGGTCGAGGCCAAGGCCGACAACGACAATGACAGCGGCAAGGGTGCGAGCAAGGGCACCGATGTCCCCAAGCTCGGCATGACTGTCGCCCCCGCCAATTCGGTGGCCGGCGCGGGCAAGGAAGGCGTCGTCGTCACCCAGGTCGATCCGAAGAGCGCCGCGGCTGAACGCGGCTTCAAGGAAGGCGACGTGATTCTGGAAGTCGGCGGCAAGAGCGTCGCCACCGCCGGCGAAGTCCGCGATGCCATCAACACGGCGCGGACCGACAACAAGAACAGCGTCCTGATGCGCGTGAAGAGCGGCGGCCAGTCGCGCTTCGTCGCGGTGCCTCTCGCCAAGGGGTAAGCCTTCAGGAGGCTCTCGAGATGAAGGGTGTCGCCGGCATCAGTCGCCCGCCGCCGGCGCCCTTCGGGGAAGCAGCGTAACAATCGCTTCCCCCTGCTACCTTCCGGTGGAAAAACGCCCCCCTCCGTCGGAAGGCCTAGGGCGGTGAAGTCCCCCCAGCTTCACCGCCCGCCTTTTTCTCCATGCCAGCGTCTCCCCCTCGGCTTGCATGGGATCGCCGCTCGCGCCATGTTTAGAGAAGGTTGACCTCCTTGACCGCCGCCGAATGCACGATGCGCCTCCTCATCATCGAAGACGACCGCGAATCCGCCGACTACCTCGTGAAGGCGTTTCGCGAGGTCGGACACATTGCCGACCACGCCGCCGACGGCGAGGAGGGCCTCGTCATGGCCGAGAGCGGCGATTACGACGTGCTGGTGGTCGACCGCATGCTGCCCAAGCGCGACGGCCTCTCGCTGATCGGCGCGCTGCGCGACAAGGGCAACACGACGCCGGTGCTGATTCTCTCCGCGCTCGGACAGGTCGACGACCGCATCAAGGGTCTGCGCGCCGGCGGCGACGATTATCTGCCGAAGCCCTATTCCTTCGCCGAGCTGCTGGCCCGGGTCGAGGTGCTGTCGCGCCGCCGCGGCGGGCCCGCCGAGGACACGCTCTACCGCGTCGGCGATCTCGAGCTCGACCGGCTCTCGCATCGCGTCGCCCGCGGCAAGGACGAGCTGACCCTGCAACCGCGCGAATTCCGCCTGCTCGAATATCTCATGAAGCATGCCGGCCAGGTGGTGACGCGCACCATGCTCCTGGAGAACGTCTGGGACTATCATTTCGATCCGCAGACCAACGTGATCGACGTGCACATCTCGCGGCTGCGCTCCAAGATCGACAAGGGATTCGAGCGGCCGCTGCTGCACACGATCCGCGGCGCCGGATACATGATCCGCGACGGGATGCGATAAGGCGAGCTCGCCCGTTGCGCCGATCGACTTGCGGCGAGCTAGCGCCTGCAATCGTCGGCTGCGTCACCGGCCTGCTGCTCCTGCCCGGACGTTGTCGGACGACATTGGCCGACCTCCTCATCGGATGGCAAGAATACCCGACGTGTGGTAGGGGACATCCACCTGGATGAATCCGTCCCCGATCAGGAAGGATATTCAAGCTTGCAAGTCGCCGCCTTCCCGTCCGACCGAGCTGAAGAGATCCTCGTGTCGGCTTCCAGGCTCTTTGCCCGCCATAGCTATGCGAACGTGACGATGGAGCAGGTCGCAGCCTCGGTGCGATCGGTGCCGGGGGCGCTGTACCACTATTTCCGCGACAAGGAAGACCTGATCTTTCACTGCTACCTGCGCGGCCTTGCGCTCTACAGGCACGAAATCGAGACCGCGGCCGAACCCGGGATCGACGGGCTCGAGGTCGTCAGGCGATTTATACGTGCCCGGCTGCGGCCTGAAGGCCAGCGCATGATCCTGTTCACCGACATCGATGCACTGGCCGCGTCCTACAGCAACGATGTGCATGCCAGGCGTTGGCAGAATGCCGCGCTGCTGGCCGGCATTCTGAAGCGTGGCGTTGCCGACGGCTCGATAGCCTGCGAGGAGCCGCTCCTGACGGCCGTCGCCCTCATCTCCATCCTGGATTGGGTTCCGTTCTGGTTCTCCGAGCGCGACTATTATTCGCGCCAGCAGGCGATTGATGCGATTGATGACATCATCACGCATGGAGTTTATCGGCGTGAGATTGCCTTGCCGGACATGCCTGAAGCGCCGAGCCTGGCACCGTTTCTCCAGTCCCGCTCCAAATTGAACAAGCGCGCCGCGAAGCTGGACAGGATGCTCTCGATTGCCTCTGACAGTTTCAACCGAAGGGGAGCGTCCGGCACATCACTCGAGAGCATCGCGGCGGACGCCGGCATGACCCGTGCCGGCATCTACTATCATTTCAGCGAAAAAGAGCGCCTCTTGCTGGCTTGCTTGCGAAGAGGCCTAGCCGGCGAGATCGGCATTCGAGAGCATTTGCAGGACCTCGGGCTCGGGCCGTTCGATTATGTCGTTCAGAGAGTGCGTCTGTTGTTGATGCTGCACGACACGCCTTGCGGGCCCAAGGCGACCTACCACAACATCAACTATCTCAACGACGTTGACCGGAAGCACTATGTCGGGCAGGTGCTTGCGACGATCGGGCAGGACCAGAGAAATCATCAGCGCTGGATCGATGAAGGATATTTCCGGAGCGTCGACACCCACTTCGCCGAACGCGTTCTGACTGGAATGGGCCACTGGTACCCGATCTGGTTCAGGGGCGAGCGGAGCTGGTCTCCGATGCAGATTGCCGATCATTTTTCGCGGCTGTTTCTCGCGGGACTCAAGCCGCGTCGCGGGGTGGTATAAAGCAACCAATCAGCCGCAGATTGAGCGCAGGATTGAGGTCAAAAACTTGCCTGTGAATTCAATGTTCCGGAAGCGTGCGGTGTCCCTTCATGTTTAAGCCGCAATTATTTCTTGCACCAAAACTTTACACAGTATTCAATGTTGGGGTAGCGAAAGCCGGCGCGACGGACGTTGTGAATCAGCTTCGATCGCCAAGGAACAAGAAACACGCAAAAGGGAGAAGGCGAGGATGCACAAGCTCGTAATTGCTGCGGCGGCAGCGCTGACGATGCTGGGAGGATCAGCATACGCGCAGGAAACCATCAAGCTCGGCTACATCGATCCGCTGTCCGGCGGCGGCGCCAGCATCGGTGAAGGCGGCTTGAAGACGTTCCAGTATCTGGCCGATGAGATCAACGCGAAGGGCGGCATATTGGGCCGCAAGATCGAGATTCTGCCCCTCGACAACAAGACCAACCCGCAGGAAAGCCTGGTGCAGGCGCAGAAGGCCATCGACGCCGGCGCCCGCTTCATCACGCAAGGCAATGGCTCGTCGGTTGCCGCAGCGCTGTCCGACTTCGTCACCAAGAACAACACGCGCAATCCCGGCAAGGAAGTGCTCTACTTCAACTATGCCGCCGTCGATCCGAGCCTGACCAACGAAAAATGCAGCTACTGGCATTTTCGCTGGGATGCCAGCTCCGACATCAAGATGGAAGCGCTCACCAGCTATATGAAGGATGTCCCCGCGATCAAGAAGGTGTACCTGATCAACCAGGACTACTCCTTCGGCCAGTCGGTGCGCGCCGACGCGCGCAAGATGTTGGGCGCCAAGCGGCCCGATATCCAAATCGTCGGTGACGAATTGCATCCGCTGCTGAAGATCACCGACTTCTCGCCCTATATCGCCAAGATCAAGGCTTCGGGCGCCGATAGCGTCGTGACCGGCAATTGGGGCCAAGACATCGCTCTGCTGCTCAAAGCCGCTGCCGACGCCGGCCTGAAGGTCAATTGGTACACCTACTATGCCGGCGGCGCTGGCGGTCCGACCGCGATCAAGCAGACCGGTCTCGACCATCAGGTGTTCCAGATCACCGAGGGCTTTGCCAATTCCGGCCATCAGCCGGCGATGGATTTCGAAAAGGCTTTCCGCGCCAAGGTCAACATGTCGCTGTGGTATCCGCGTGCGGTCAACGAGATGCGCATGTTCAAGGCCGCGGCCGAGAAGGCCAACTCGCTCGATCCCGTGAAGGTCGCAGCAGCCCTCGAGGACCTCAAGTTTGAGGTGCTGGATGGTGGAGAGGGCGTCATGCGCAAGGACGATCACCAGTTCTTCCAGCCGATCTACATCTCCTCCTTCGGCAAGCTCGCCGCAAATGAGCCGTTCGACGAGGAAGGCACCGGCTGGGGATGGCACCTGGTCTCCAAGATCGACACCTCCAAGACGATGGTTCCCACGACCTGCAAGATGACCCGGCCGTAAGCCGAACCAGCTTCGCCTTCCCGCCAGCCGGCAGCGGCTTGCGGGAAGGCCGCTGTTTGGGTGCGACCGACGAGTTTGCCGAGGCTTTTCCGTCCCGGCCAGAGGTACGAATACTGTGCTTGAACTGATCGTTATATCGACGCTGAACGGCCTGCTGTTCGGCATGCTGCTGTTCCTGCTGTCGAGCGGCTTGACCGTCATCTTCAGCATGATGGGGGTGCTCAACTTCGCCCATGCCAGCTTCTACATGCTCGGCGCCTTCTTCGGCTTCCAGCTCACCAAATGGATCGGCTTCTGGCCGGCGCTGTTGCTGGCACCGCTGCTGGTCGGCGCGATCGGCATGGCGGTCGAGCGCTACGGCCTGCGCAATACGCACAAGCACGGCCATGTGGCGGAGTTGCTCCTGACCTTCGGTCTTGCGTTCGCGATCGAAGAAATCGTGGCGATGATGTGGGGCAGAAGCCCCGTCGACTACCGCGTGCCGGCGCTGCTCGACTTTCCGGCCTTCACCATCTTCTCGACCAACTATCCCGCCTACAAGATCTTCATGCTGGCGGTGTCGATCCTGATCTTCATCGTGCTGCTGACGGTGCTCAAGCGCACGCGGGTCGGCCTGATCGTTCAGGCCGCGCTGACGCATCCCCACATGGTGGGGCATCTCGGTCACAATGTCGGACGCATCTTCATGCTGGTGTTCGGCGTCGGCAGCGCGCTAGCGGGAATTGCCGGCGTGATCGCAGGTCCCGCGCTGGTGACGCAGTCCGACATGGCCGCGGCGCTGGGACCGATCCTGTTCGTGGTCATCGTGTTCGGCGGCCTCGGCTCCTTGCCGGGCGCCTTCATCGCCTCGCTCGTCATCGGCCTGATCCAGACCTTTGCGGTGGCGCTCAACGGTTCGCTGGCGAGCGCGTTCGGTCCGCTCGATCCGTCGGCTGGGCCGTCCGTGCTCACCGACATCTGGAATGTCACCATCGCCCAGGTGGCGCCGATCGTGCCCTATTTGCTGCTGGTGATCATTCTGATCGTACGCCCCATGGGCCTGATGGGGACGCGCGAGACATGAACGCCAATATGACATCGACATCGAAGATCGCAGACAAGACAGCCGGCGACGGCCTGCGCTTCTACGGCATATGGCTGGCCGGCATCGCCGCGCTGATCGTGCTGCCGCTGATCTTCTCCTCCGGCGGCTCGCTGACGTCCTTCAGCCTGATCGGCATCGCGATCGTGTTCGCGCTGTCCTACAACATCCTGCTCGGCCAGACCGGCCTCTTGTCGTTCGGCCATGCGGTGCATTATGGCCTCGGCGGCTTCGCTGCGTGCCATATGATGAATGCGGTGGTCTCGCACGGCTGGCCCATCCCGCTGCCGTTCATTCCGCTGTTCGGTGGGCTCGGTGGCCTCGCTTTCGCGATCGTCATCGGCTGGCTGATGACCAAGCGAGCCGGCACCGTGTTCTCGATGATCTCGCTCGGCATTGCCGAACTGGTGGCGTCCTCCTCGCTGATCCTGCGTTCGGTATTCGGCGGCGAGTCCGGGATATCGACCGACCGAACCGCTTTGCCGAAGATCCTCGGCTTGAGTTTCGGCCCGCAGCTTCAGGTCTATTATCTGATCGCGTTCTGGCTGGTCATCTCGGCCATCGCGATGTATGCGCTGACGCGGACCCCGCTGGGGCGGATCAGCAATGCGGTGCGGGACAACCCCGAGCGCGTCCAGTTCATCGGCTATGACCCGCACGTGGTCCGCTACATCGCCTTCTGTTTTGCCGGGTTCTTCGCCGGCGTGGCGGGGGGACTGGCTGCGATCAACTTCGAGATCGCCAACGCCGCCTATCTCGGCGCGATCCAATCCGGCCTCGTGTTGTTCTCGACCTTCATTGGGGGCGTCGCCTTCTTCTTCGGACCCATCCTGGGTGCAATCCTCGTGACTTATCTTCAGCTTGGGCTGACCAGCGTCACTGGCGTCTGGCAGCTCTATTTCGGCATCATCTTCATCGGCATCGTGATGCTGTCCCCCGGCGGCATCGCCGGGCTCATCATGATGCACCGGCCGCTGGTTCGCGCCGGAACTCTGCTGACGGTGATTCCTTCCTATCTGCTCGCGGCGGTGCCGACCTTGGCACTCGCTTGCGGCGTGATCCTGACGATCGAATCGATTGCAAGCTCGCATAGCGGTCAGGGCAGTCCGATCAACCTGTTCGGCGTGGCCTTCAGCCCTGCGTCGCCCGTGACGTGGGCGAGTGCGGCGGTCCTCGTCGCCGGCGGCTTCTTCGTCGCGCGCCTGAGCTGGCGGCGGGTCGGCGAGGCATGGGACCGCGCGGCGACGGTCGCGCGCGACCGGGGGTATCTGGCATGACGGCAGCGATCGAAGTCCGCGCTGTCGAAAAGCGCTTTGGCAATGTCGGCATCATCCGCGATCTCAATCTCAGCATCGCGCAAGGTGAGCGTCACGCCATCATCGGTCCGAACGGGGCCGGCAAGTCGACGACGTTCAATCTCATCAGCGGACATATCAAGCCGACCTCGGGCGAGGTGAGGCTGAACGGCGATGTGATCTCCGGCCTCAGGCCGTTCGAAATCAACCGGCGCGGTCTGTCGCGCTCGTTCCAGGTCACCAACGTATTCGCGCGCATGTCGGTGTGGGAGAACGTCCGCTGTGCCGTGCTGTGGGCGACGGGGCACCGTTACGCCTTCTGGAAGAACGTCGACAGCCTGCCGGAAGTGCGCGAGCGCACGGCGCAGATCCTCGATGACATCCATCTGACGCATCGGCGGGATGTTCCGGCCGGCTTGTTGACCTACGCCGAGCAGCGCGAGCTGGAGATCGGAATCACCATCGCCGGCGGCGCAACGGTCGTGATGCTGGATGAACCGACGGCGGGCATGAGCCACGCCGAGACCGAGCGCGCGGTGGCGTTGATCCGGCGCCTGACCGAGGGCAAGACCCTGGTCATCGTCGAGCACGACATGAGCGTCGTGTTCGGCCTGGCCGACCGCATTTCCGTGCTGGTCTACGGCCACATCATCGCTTCCGGCACGCCGGAGGAGATCCGGCGCGACCCGAAAGTCAAGGAAGCCTATCTCGGCGAGGAGGCGCACTGATGCTCGAGGTCAGGGACCTGCACGCCTATTACGGCAAGAGCCACATTCTCCAGGGCGTCGATCTCGACGTTGCCGCGGGCGAGGTCGTTAGCCTGCTCGGCCGCAACGGCGTTGGACGTTCGACCACGGTCAAGGCGATCATGGGCGAGGTTGCTCCGCAAGGCACGATCCGCTTCAAAGGCAAGGACATCGCCGGGCTGCCGAGCTACAGGATCGCGCGCCTCGGTCTCGGCTATGTGCCGGAGCATCGGGACATCTTTCCGGGTCTGACGGTCCGCCAGAATCTGCTCCTCGGCATCAAGGATACGCGACGTCCCGGCAAATGGCAGCTTCAGGACATGCTCGACATGTTTCCGAATCTTGCCGCGCGTGCGGATACGCCTGCAGGGGTGCTGTCAGGCGGCGAGAAGCAGATGCTCACGACTTGCCGGACCCTGATGGGCGACCCGGATCTCATCATGATCGACGAGCCTACCGAAGGTCTCGCCCCGTTGATCGTACAGCAGGTCGGCGATCTCATCGCCCGCATTGCGCAGGCGGGCGTTGCGATTCTGCTCGTCGAGCAAAAGCTGTCGATTGCGATGAAGATCTCCAACCGCATCTACGTCATGGGGCACGGTCGTGTGGTCTTCGAAGGTACGCCCGAGCAGCTGAGATCAAACAGCGACGTTCGCGCGCAATGGCTGGAAGTGTGAGGGGGCGTCCCCGGTGGCGCGCGTCCGCGTCCCTTTGTTGGCGGATTTGACGGCAGTGCGCTGATGGCGCCAACCGGGGCGTTGGCCCGGAACGACTGATGTACCTCTGCGTGGTCGGGAGGGAAGGCCCACGGCCGATCACTGCCCCGGCGTCCGGCCAGCCAGGCCTTACCCCAGTGTCCCATGGACGCGAGCTTGCCGGGAATTAACTTGGTTCCGATCGAGTGCCCCTTTAACGTTGCCCGTCCGCTCATCACCTGCCGTCACGGATGGCTTTGCGCATCAGTCGTCCCAAGGGACCTGTGGGCAGGGACCACAATGTATGAAGCTATGTTGTTGTAAACAAAGCGGAAATACGAGAAGTGACGATGCTCGTGATGGCAGGCGCGGTCTTGAAACTGGACACATGATCCGTGACGGCATTCGGTAAACTCGTCCGCACCACGGCGTTCCGGCTCACGCTGGTCTATCTGCTGCTGTTCGCGATGTTCGCGGCCTCGCTGCTGGCCTATTTCGCCTGGAATACGCGGCGGCTGATCACCGAGGAGATCACGCAGACCGTCAATGCCGAGACCTCGGAGATCAGCGAGATCTACGGCCGCCGCGGCCTGCGCGGCCTCGTGCTCGCGATCGAGTACCGGGCGCTGCGGCCGGGGGCCAACCTCTATCTCGTGACCACGCCGACCGGGCAGGCGATCGCAGGCAATGTCGGCTCGCTGGCGCCCGGCGTGATGGCGACGCGCGGCTGGTCGGAGACCGGCTACCGGCGCCTCGAGGACGCCGACGACCGCGACCATCGCGCGCTGGTGCGCGTCACCGAACTTCGAGAACGGCTTTCGCCTCCTGATCGGCCGCGATCTCGCCGAGCGGCGGCGGCTGTTCGGCATCGTCGCCAAGGCCGCGCAATGGTCGATCTTGATCGTCGTCGTGCTTGGCCTCGGCGGCGGCGTCTTCGTCGCGCGCCGGGTGCTCCGGCGCATCGACGCCATGACGGGGACCACGCAGCGGATCATGTCCGGCGATCTCAGCGAGCGCCTGCCGGTCGGGCGCAGCGGCGACGAGCTCGATCGCCTCGCCGAGAACCTCAACGCGATGTTGGAACGGATCGAGGCGCTGATGGCGGGGCTGAAGGAGGTCTCCGACAACATCGCCCATGACCTCAAGACGCCGCTGACGCGCCTGCGCAACCGCGCCGAGGAGGCGCTGGCGCGTTCGGAGGGCGAGGCCGACTACCGGGCGGCGCTGGAGCGCACCATCGAGGAATCCGACGGCCTGATCCGCACCTTCAACGCGCTGCTGATGATCGCGCGCGCCGAGTCCGGGCAGGCGCGCGGCAACATGGATGATTTCGACGCGGCCGACGTTGCCAATGGCATCCACGAGCTCTACGAGCCGCTCGCCGAGGACGACGGCATGACCTTGAAGGTCAAGGCCGAGCCGACGCCTGTTCACGCCAACCGCGAATTGGTCAGCCAGGCGCTCGCCAATCTGGTCGAGAACGCGATCAAATACGGCAAGCCGGTGGCGCAGACCGGCGGTACCGTGGTCAGCATGGACGCCCGGCCGATTCTGATCGAGGCTCGGCGCGAGGGCGACCAAGTGCTGCTCAGCGTCACCGATCGCGGCCCCGGCATTCCCGAGGCCGACCGCAAGCATGCCGTCGAGCGATTCGTGCGGCTGGAAGCGAGCCGCACGCTGCCGGGCTCGGGGCTCGGCCTCAGCCTCGCTTCCGCGGTTGCGACATTGCATGGCGGTGAGTTGAGGCTGGGCGACGACCAGCCCGGTCTCGTCGCCACGCTGGTGCTGCCCGCGCGGGCCGATGCCGGCGACAGGGTTGCTCCGCCAATGCCGGATGTGCCACAGAAGGTGGCATGAACCACTCCGCGCCGGGAAACGCGGACAAGCATGGCGAGAGGCTGGCCGCGCGCTTCGCGGAAGCTCCCCATATTGCCGCTTCCACAACCGACGAACGACGTCTTGAAAGCTGGCTGAGCGAGCTCGAGCCGGCCCAATCGGCCCGTCTCGAAACGCTGCTGGCGCATCCCTTTGCCCGCGACATTCTGGCCGGTATTGCGGAATTCTCGCCCTATCTGTTCGATCTGGTGCGCGCCGACGCGGTGCGCCTGATCCGGCTGCTCGAATGCGATCCGGATGCGCATCTGACGGAACTCATCGCGGACGCCAGGGCTGCGGTGCTCGCGGCCGCGGACGAGGCCGAGGTGATGCGGCTGCTTCGCCGCATGAAAGCGGAGACCGCGCTGCTGACTGCCTTGTGCGATATCGGCGGGGTCTGGCCGGTGATGCGGGTGACGGCGGCGCTGACCGATGTCGCGGTGTCCTCGGTGCAGGTGGCGCTGCAATACCTGCTGCGGCAGGAAGCCGCACGCGGCAAGCTCTCGCCGCCCAATCCCGAGGCGCCCGAAGAGGGCTGCGGGCTGATCGTGCTCGCCATGGGCAAGATGGGCGCGGGCGAGCTGAACTATTCCAGCGACATCGATCTCATCGTGTTCTTCGATCCCGATGCGACGACGCTGGCGGCGGACATCGAGCCGCAGCCGTTCTTCGTCCGGGTCACCCAGGGGATGGCGCGCATCCTGCAGCAGCGCACCTATGACGGCTACGTCTTCCGCGTCGATCTGCGCCTGCGGCCCGACCCGTCCTCGACGCAGGTGGCGATCTCGCGCGACGCCGCGCTGAACTATTATGAGCGAGAAGGGCGCACCTGGGAGCGCGCCGCCATGATCAAGGCGCGTGCCTGCGCCGGCGATGCCCGGGCGGGCGAGGCGCTATTGGCCGAGATCGCGCCGTTCGTCTGGCGCAAGCATCTCGATTTCGCTGCGCTTGCCGACGTCCACGACATGAAGCGGCAGATGCAGACCTATCGTGGCCAGAGTGAGGTCGCGGTGGAGGGGCACAACGTCAAGGTCGGCCGCGGCGGCATCCGCGAGATCGAGTTCTTCGCCCAGACCCAGCAATTGATCGCCGGCGGCCGCCATCCGGAATTGCGGGTGCGGCCGACGCTGAGGGCGCTCGACATTCTCGCCTCCAGCAACTGGATCACCCCGGCCGCGCGCGACGAGCTGACCATTGCCTACGAATTCCTGCGCCGGGTCGAGCATCGCCTCCAGATGATCGCCGACGAGCAGACCCACGCGCTGCCCGAAGACAAGGAGGCGGTCGAGCGTTTTGCGCGCTTCTTCGGCTATCCGGATCGCGAGGCCTTTGCGGGCGACCTGCTGCGACAGCTCAGGATCGTGCAGGGGCACTACGAGAAGCTGTTCGAGGGCGACGATCCGACCGGCACGGCCAGTCTGCCGGCGCTCGACTACAGCGCCGGTCCCGACGATCCGCGCCTGCTTCAGCACTTGGCGACGCTCGGCTTCAAGAAGCCCGCCGCCTTGGCGCAGACCGTGCGCGACTGGGTCACCGGCGACTATCGCGTGTTCCGCAATGAGGCGACGCGCAATGCCTTCGTCGAATTCGTGCCGGCCCTGATCGACGGACTTGCCCATGCCGAGGAGCCGGACCGCGCCGTCGTCGCCTTCGATCAATTCCTGGGAGCCTTGCAGCGTGGCGGCCGGCTGTTCACCCTGCTCGGCCAGAACCGCGATCTCGTCGCGCTGGTGGCGCTGGTGCTGGGCGCGGCGCCCCGGTTGGGGGAGATGCTGGCACGGCAGCCGCAGCTGATGGACGGCCTGATTGATCCGCGCTTCTTCGGCGCCATGCCGGACCGGCAGGAATTGTCGGGGCGGTTGGCCGCGACCGTGCAGGATGCCGGCTCATACGAAGAGTTTCTCGATCGCCTGCGCCTGTTCGGACAGGAGAGTCTGTTCCTGATCGGCACGCGAATTCTCTCCGGCACCGTCTCGGCGCAGCAGGCGAGCACGGCCTTTGCCGACGTCGCCGAAGGCATCGTCCACACCGTGCACGGCCTCGTTGCCGACCGCTTCGCCGCCCAGCACGGCCGGATCAAGGGCCAGGAGACCGCGATCATCGCGATGGGGCGGCTCGGCAGCCGCGAGATGACGGCCTCGTCCGATCTCGACCTGATCCTGCTCTACGATTTCGACAGCGAGCATCCCGACTCCGATGGGCCGAAATCGCTTCAGGGTGCGCATTATTTTGCCCGCTTGACCCAGCGCCTGATCAGCGCGTTCACCACGCGCACCAATTACGGCGTGCTCTACGAGATCGACATGCGGCTGCGTCCCTCGGGGCGCGCCGGCCCCGTGGCCTCGAGCCTCGTCTCGTTCGCGGATTACCAGGCCAACGAGGCCTGGACCTGGGAGCACATGGCCCTGACGCGCGCCCGCGTCGTGTCGGCGTCGCCCGAATTCCGCCAGCGCATCGAGCGCGTCATCCGCGACGTCCTGATCCGCCATCGGGATCCCGCCATCACCGCCAACGATGTCGCCGACATGCGGCGCGCCATCGCCCAGGAGAAGGGCGAGGCCGATTGCTGGGATCTCAAGCATGCCGCCGGCGGCATGGTCGACATCGATTTCATCGCGCAATATCTCCAGCTCGTGCATGCGTACGACAAGCCGGAGATCCTGGACGTCAGCACCCTGCAGGTGCTGGAGAACGCCTGCAGGCTCGGCGTCCTCCCGCAATCGGAGACCGAGATCTTGCGAGCAGCCGCGCGGCTCTACCACGATCTGACTCAGATCCTGCGGCTGTGCGTCAGCGACCGCTTCAAGCCCGAAACCGCCGGCAACGATCTGCAGCGCGTGATGGCGCGCGCCGGCGATGCGCCGGATTTTTCGTCGCTGGAGGCGCGCGTGAAGGAAACTCAGGGCGAGGTCCGGCGCGTGTTCAGGGCGTTGCTGGAAGCGTCTTAGCCGGCTCCAGCAGGGAGCGAGCCTCGCGGACGTCGGGCGTGAGCCCCGCGTAGCGCGCATCGAACGCTCCGTCGGCCGGTTTTTCCCGTGTGAGGCCAGAGCAGGCGTGCTGGCTTGCATGCCACGACTGAAGTCGAGGGGACGACCGTTTGATCGACAAGCTTGAACTGTTGCTGGCACTGGCGAAGGAGCGGCATTTCGGACGCGCAGCGGAGGTCTGCGGCGTCACGCAACCGACGATGTCGACCGGACTCAAGCAGCTCGAGGAGATTCTCGGCGTGATGCTGGTGCAGCGCGGGTCGCGCTTCCAGGGCTTCACGCCCGAGGGCGAGCGCGCGCTCGACTGGGCGCGGCGGATCGTTGGCGATGCCCGCGCGATGCGTGACGAGATCAACGGGCTGAAGCACCAGCTCTCCGGCGAGATCCGCCTCGCGGCGATCCCGACCGTGCTCGGCATGGTGGCGTCGCTGACGACGCCGTTTCGCGCCCGTCACCCGGAGGTGCGCTTCAGCATCCGCTCGACCACCTCGTCCGAGGTGCTGGGCCTGCTCGAAAATCTCGAGGTCGATGCCGGGCTGACCTATATCGAGAACGAGCCGATTGGCAAGGTGCGGACCATTCCGCTCTACAACGAGAGCTATCGCCTGCTGACCGCGCCGGACGCGATGTTCGGCGACCGCGAGACGGTGACCTGGACCGAGGTCGGGCAGGTGCCGCTCTGCCTGCTGACGCCCGACATGCAGAACCGCCGCATCATCGACCGCGCGTTGCGCTCGGTCGGCGCGGAGGCGACGCCGACACTGACCTCGAACTCGCTGCTGGTGCTGTTCACGCATGTCAAGACGGGACGCTGGGCGAGCGTGATGCCGGCCAAGCTTGCCGAGACGCTCGGCCTCTCCGACACGGTGCGATCGATCCCGATCGTCGATCCCGACGTCAATTACAGCATCGGCTTGGTCATCCCGCAGCGCGATCCGATGACACCGCTGATCGCGGCGCTGGTCAACGTCGCGCGCGAGGTCGCGCCGACGCTGCAATTGTAGAGAATTGCGGCACGACTAGATCAGGCTTGCTTGCTCCAACGGACGTGCGCTCCCTCGTCCGCTTGCGGGAGAGGGCTGGGGAGAGGGTGTTTCCGCAATGGGATGTCCCCTAGAGGAGAAAGCCCTCACCCGCGTCTTCGGCGCGAGCTCTCCCGCAAGCGGGAGAGGTTTGAGAGCCGCAGGATCGACCCAAGCAAAAGCGATGCCGCTCCAGAGTTCTACGCCGCGGCCGATATCCCGGACGCCGCCTTGATCGCGTCGCGCGGCAGGGTGACGCGGACGACGGTGCCGACCTCGAGGCTTGGAGCGCAGCCGCATCGAGCCGCCGTGGAGCTGCGCCAGCGAGCGGGCGATGGCGAGGCCGAGGCCCGAGCCGTGATAGGTCTTGGTGAGCTGGCTCTCCACCTGCTCGAACGGGCGGCCGAGCCGCGCCAGCGAGTGCGGCGCGATGCCGATGCCGGTGTCGGCGATCATCAGCACGATGCGGTCGTCGAGCTGCCGGCTGCGCACCACCACGCGGCCGCCGTCGGGCGTGAACTTGACGGCATTCGAGAGAAGGTTGACGATGATCTGCTTGGTGGCGCGGCGGTCGGCGACGACGGAGATGGATTTTGCGATGTCGGCGTCGAGCGTGATGTGCTTGTCCTGGGCCCGGCCGGTGACGACCCGCAGGGATTCCGCCAGCGTTCGCGACAGATCGAGCTGCTCCAGGTCGAGCTTCATGCGGCCGGCCTCGATCTTGGACATGTCGAGGATGTCGTTGATGACCTCGAGCAGATAATGGCCGCTGGTCAGGATGTCCTGGCAATATTCCTGGTACTTCTCGCTCCCGAGGTCGCCGAACATGCCCGAGCCCATGATCTCGGAGAAGCCGATGATGGCGTTGAGCGGCGTGCGCAGCTCGTGGCTCATATTGGCGAGGAACTTCGACTTGGTCTGGTTGGCTTCCTCGGCGCGGGTCTTCTCGCGCTGGTACTTCTCGGCGAGATCGGCGAGCTCGACGGCCTGGCGCTCCAGCGCCGCCTGCGAGCGCTTCAGGTCGATGACGGTGGCGCGCAGGCGCAGATCGTTGTCGACCAGCTTCTGCTCGTGCTCCTTGATGCGCGTGATGTCGGTGCCGACCGAGACGTAGCCGCCGTCCTTGGTGCGGCGCTCGCTGATGTGAAGCCAGCTGCCGTCGTCGAGCTGCGCCTCGAAGGTGCGCGCGCCGGGGCCTTGGGCGACGGTCTCGTTGTGGCGGGTCCGCACCTCCGGCATGCGGCCGACCTCGAGCACGGTCTCATAGGAGGTGCCGGGGATGACGGCGGTCTCGGGCAGCTTGTGCAGGCGCTGGAAGTGTGAGTTGCAGAGCACGAGGCGGTCGCTCGCATCCCACAGCACGAAGGCTTCCGGAATCGTCTCGATGGCGTCGCGCAGGCGAAGGTCGGCTTCCACCGTCCTCTCGGCGAGGCTCTTCTGCTCGGTGATGTCGACGGCGATGCCGATCAGGTGCACGCTGGAATCGGTGGCGCCGCGGGTCTTCTCGCAGCGGACGCGGAGCCAGATCCAGTGGCCGTCGACGTGCTGCATGCGGAAGGTCTGGTCGATGTGGTCGATCTTCTCCGAGATGAGCTGGTCGGCGATCGCGAACAGGTCGATGTCGTCGGACTTCACCAGCGCGTTGACCTCGCCGAAAGTGAGGAGCTCGTGGCGGCCGTCGAGGCCGAGCATCGAGAACATCGACTGCGACCAGAAGATCCGGCCGCGCGACAGGTCCCAGTCCCAGAGGCCGCAGCGGCCGCGGTTGAGCGCGGTGTCGATGCGGCCGCGCACGGCGTCGTTGATGAGGTCGCCCTCGCGGGCGCGGGTGGACTGCCAGTGGAAGGCAAAGCCGAGGATCAGGACGACGAATCCCGTGGTTGCCGACAGCGTCACCGAGAGCGCGGCGTCCGAGCCCCAGATCGGCTCGTTGCGCTCCTGGATCACGGTGACGAAGCCGGGCAGCGACTTGATCTGCCGCGAGGTCGCCATCGCGGCGTTGCCGTTCGGCAGCGTCATGTCGGAGATGTTGCCGTCGCGGGTCGGCGCCGCGAGCAATTGTGCGGTCGTGATGGCATCGAGCAGACGGTCGTTGCCGGGAGGATCGCTGTCGACCGGGACGCGGGCGAGGACGCGGCGGTCGATCCCGGCCGAGGTGACGATGACGTGGCGGCCCGAGGCCGTGCCCCAGGACGGGATCAGGTCTGGCAGCAGCGTCGGCAGGCCATCGATGTTCTTGAGACGCTCCTGCCGCACCGAGGTGAGGCGGTCGATCCGGTCGGCCAGCAGATCGGCGAGCGCCGAGATGTCGTGGCGGATCACCAGCCGCTTCTGACGGGTCTGGTCGACCACCTGGACGAACGCGCCGAGGCAGATCGTGATCAGGAAGGCGATGATGAGCGTCGGCACGGCGCGACGAAGCGCCGGCTCCGCGATCAAGAGCCGATGATAGGCAGGTTTCGCGATCGATTGCGCCAATCCCTTGATCAGAATCGGATTGGACGCACGCGTTCGCGGCGTCTGCACGCGACATGCCTTCGGCCCCCTGAAAACCAGCTTGCAACTGAAGTCCGGAAGCAGCCCCACATCGCTTCCGAATCAAAACGATTTGAATCCAGTTTTCGCGGGCTGTCGAGAGTCAACGAATCGTTAACGCGAAATTATTCTTATCCAACACGCAGTTTGTGCGCCGCGCGTCCGCAAAGTCACGGGCCGAAGGAGTCCGAAACGAGAACGTGTGACTCTTCGCACGTTTGCTCGTCACGCGCGCGGCGGTTCGGCGTGACTGATCACGCGCTTCACGCTCGGGAACGCGCGCCGCAGCGCGCGCTCGATCGCGTCGACCTGCTCGTGCACCTTGGTCACGCTCATCGACGGTGTCGCGCGGCAGTGGAAGTTGACGATCTCGCCGGCATCGGTGTTGCGGACCCGGACATTATGGATGTCGTGGATCTCGCCGCCGCCGGCAAATTCCGCCAGCGCGGCGGCGATCGTCCGCACCCTCTCCGGCGTGGCGTCGACCCCGAACGGAAGTTCCGGTTCCAATGGCTCGATATGGACGTCGACTTCGACGTCCTCGCCGAACTCCTCCTGGATGTTGCGCTCCAGAGTGTTGGCGATCTCGTGGGCGGCCTCTAGGTGCATCCCGCCATCGACCTCGAGGTCGATGCTGACGATCAGCTTGGCGCCGAGATCGTGCACCGTGACATGGTGGACCGCGAGCCCCGAATTGCGCGCGATCACCATGATGCGGTCGCGCACGGTCTCGTTGTCGCGCGCGACCGGGACGGGGGTGAAGGAAAGGTCGGCATCCCCGAACGCCTGGTCGACGGCGGCATGCGCCTTGCGCTTGATCTCCTCGACCCGGTCGATCGGATAGGTTCTCGGCACCTTTGCGATGGTGTCGATGAAGGTGGTCGCCCCGACCATGCGGACGCGCAAGCGTTCAACGTCGATCACCCCTGGCACGCTGCGGATCGCGGCCGTGGCCTTCTCCTGCGCGCCCTCGGGAGCGCGGTCGACCAGCGTCTGCACCGTCGAGCCGGCCATGCGCAGGCCGAGCGCCGCGATCATCACGGCAACCGCGGCTGCGGCCGCGGCGTCGCCCCACCAGAAGCCGAGGCCGGCGAGGATCAGGCCTACGATCACGGCGAACGAGCCCATCACGTCGGAGGCGAAATGCAGTGCGTCGGCGGCCAGCGCCTGGCTCCGCGTCTCGCGCGCAGCGCGGTGCAAGGCGCGGGCGCGCCAGAGATTGACGATGATGTCGATCACCAGCACGACGAAGGGCACGGCCGAAATGGTCGGCGGCGGGGTTCCCTCGCTCAGCCGGCTATAAGCCTCGACCAGGATGCCGCCGGCGAGCACATAGAGCAGGGCGGTGACGCCCAGCGCCGAGATGCTCTCCAGCTTGCCGTGGCCGTAATGGTGCTCCTCGTCCGCGGGCTTGTCGGACACCCGCACCACCGCCCAGGTGATGATGGTCGCGACCAGGTCGATCGAGGAGTGCAGGGCCTCGGAGATCAGCGCGAGCGAGCCGATCGCGATCCCGACCGCGAACTTGGCCACCGCCATGCCGCCACTCGCGAGGATCGAGATCGCGGCGACCGAGGTTTTGCTGTGCTGAGAGGTCATGGCGGGGGATTTAGCAGCCCCGCGTGGGACATCAAGCGATGATCCACAGGATGTAGTCGCGAGTGACTTGCAGGAGCGGAATATTTCTCGCCCCGTCATTCCGGGGCGCCGAAGGCGAACCCGGAATCTCGAGATTCCCGGCGCGCAATTGCGCACCTGAGGTTCGGCTCTTCGAGCCGCCCCGGAATGACGGTGGCCGCGCTCACACCGCAACCACGATCTTCCCCAGATGCTTGTTCGCCTCCATGTGCTCGAACGCCTGGTCGATGTCGGCGAACGCGAACACCCTGTCGATCGGCAGCTGCAGCTTTCGCGACTCCACCGCGCCCCAGATGTCCTTGCGGACCTCCTCGAAGATCTCGCGCACCTCCTCGATCGTGCGGGTGCGGAAGGTGACGCCGACATAGTCGATGCGGCGGGCCGCATGCAGGTCGAAGTTGAAATCGGCATGGGTGCCGCCGAGCCGGCCGACATTGACGATGCGGCCCTTCACCTTGGTCGCGGCGAGGTTCTGATTGGCGACCTTGCCCGAGACCTGGTCGACGATGAGATCGACGCCTTCCCCGTTCGTCGCCTTCAGCACCTCGTCGACCCATTTAGGATCGGAGCTATCGATGGCAAGATCGGCGCCGTATTCCTTCAGCCGGCCACGGCGAGTGGCATCGGTGGAGGAGCCGATCACGATCCTGGCGCCCTTGAGCCTGGCGATCTGCATTGCCATCAGGCCGACGCCGGAGCTCGCACCCTGGATCAGCACGCTCTGGCCTGACTGCACGCCGCCGACGGTGACGACGGCGTTGTGCATGGTCGCGAGCGCGACGGGCAGGGTAGCCGCCTCCTCGAAATTCATGTTCGAGGGCGCGTGGAACAGCCGGCCGTGATCGGCCAGCGTGTATTCGGCGAAGGCCGCGGAGCCCGAGCCCATGACGCGGTCGCCGACCTTGATGCCCTTCGCATCCGGTCCGAGCTCGGCGACCTCGCCGGCCCATTCCATCCCGAGCACGGTGCCGACACCGCCGGCCGGGCCATGGGCGTGGCCCTTGCGCATGCCAGTGTCGGCGCGGTTGAGCCCGCAAGCGTGGACCTTGACGAGCACCTGCGTGCCCTTGGGCTTGGGTTGAGGGACGTCGGAAATCCGAGCGCCGTCAGAGCCGTAGACATAAGCCTTCATGAATTGCTCTCGCCTCTTGCGGTGACTATTCCGCCGCCTCGCGTTGCGGCTCAACGATCATTCCCTCCAGCCGGCCGCGAATGATCGCCTCCGCCTCGCGCACGATACGGGAGACGAGCTCGGCGCAGCTCGGGATGTCCTGGATCAGGCCCTGGACCTGGCCGGCTGACCAGATGCCTTCGTCGGAATTGCCGGTGGCGTAGACCATCTTGCCGCGGGCGCCCGCGACGAGCTCGCGGATGTCCTCGAACTTGGCGCCTTCCTTCTCCATCGCGACGACCTTGGTCGAGATCGCGTTCTTGGCAACGCGCGAGGTGTTGCGCATGGTGCGGAAGATCAGCTCGGTCTCGTGCTCGTCATTGGCGACGATCTTCTCCTTGATGAGCTGGTGGATCGGGCTCTCCTTGGTCGCCATGAAGCGCGTGCCCATGTTGATGCCGTCGGCGCCCAGCGCCAGCGCCGCGACGAGGCCGCGGGCATCGGCAAAGCCGCCCGAGGCGATCATCGGGATCTTGACCTTGTTGGCGGCTGCCGGGATCAGGATCAGGCCGGGCGTGTCGTCCTCGCCGGGGTGGCCGGCGCATTCGAAGCCGTCGATCGAGATGGCGTCGACGCCCATGC
The DNA here is from genome assembly GCF_042019905.1 of Bradyrhizobium dasycarpum. Lineage (NCBI taxonomy): Bacteria > Pseudomonadati > Pseudomonadota > Alphaproteobacteria > Hyphomicrobiales > Nitrobacteraceae > Bradyrhizobium > Bradyrhizobium dasycarpum. The sequence goes on along the minus strand of NZ_CP169574.1, from coordinate 2,457,357 downwards.
GCTCGGCCGAGAGCGCGTGGCGGACGCTGGTGCATTTGTGCACGACCTTGACGCCGTGCTTTTTGAACTCGTCGACATGCTCCTGCGGCTTGTTGCCGGCGGTCTCGACCACCTTGATGCCGGCCTCGATGATGGCGGCGCGGTATTCGGCGTAGGGCGGCGGCTTGATCGCGGGCAGAATGGTGAGATTGACGCCGAATGGCTTGTCGGTGAGGTCGCGGCAGCGCGCGATCTCCTTGGCGAGATCCTCCGGTGTCGGCTGGGTCAGCGCCGTGATGAAGCCGAGCGCGCCGGCATTGGCGACGGCGGCGACCAGCTCGGCGCGGCCGACCCATTGCATGCCGCCCTGGACGATCGGGTGCTCGACCCCGACGAGTTTTGTGAAACGTGTCTGCAGCATGGATGTTTCCCCCTTCCGATGGCCCGCAGGCTTGTTGTCGTTTGATGGCGCAAGGATGCCGCCGGGGGTGGGAAAAGTCTATCAGCGGGACGTGCAATGGAGCCGGGACGACATGCGGGGATGAAGGGAGATTCCGTGGGGCGGATAATTTGAGGTGCAACGATCGCATGTGACGACGCCACTCGATCTCGTGTCCCGGACGCGCTGCAACGTTCTTCGCGTTGCGGCGCTGAGCCGGGACCCACGCATCCGCGGATGCTCTGAGAGATGGGCCCCGGCTCTGCAGCGCATCACTTCGTGCTGCGCAGCGTCCGGGGCACGAGACCTCGGCCTTCAAGCCAAATCGCTTGAAACGACTGCGGAGCTACTGCGCCGACAGCCGCACCATCTGGCGGCCGCCGTTCATTTCCTTGAGGCGGTTGACGAAGTTTTCCGGGCGTTGCCAGCGGTTGGGAACCTCGAGCCCCATGAACTCGGCGATGTCGCCGATGAAGCCGGTGCAGTTGACGGTCTCGGCGTTCCACACCGGCGAGTTCGCCTGCAATTTCTTGATATAGGCGAACACGCGCTTGGCGTCGGCCTCGTTGAGATAGACGCGATAGCTCGCGGTCAGATATTCCGGATCGAGATCGCCGTAGCTGGCGCCGGTCTCGGACGGCACGAAGGTGATGTGACCCAGCACGTAGGCCAGCGTGTCGCCGGCGGGCGTGAGGCCTGCGACCTCGACCGCCTTCTCGCTGGTCTTGCCGTACCAGACGAAGGCATGACCCCAGCTCGCGGCCGTGCGGGCGCGGAAGTCGACGTAATAGGGACCTTTCTCCACGCGCGCGACGGAGCGCCGCGTCGATTGCGGCGCCGGCCGCGACGTGGAGTCGGTCGTGGCAAGCGCATTGGCATCGCCAACGCGCTTGTTCGCTTCGTGCGCCGAAGCCGAGGGCATCAGGCACGCGATCATCGCCGCGAGCGCGAGCCCGGCAAGAATGCAGGATCCCGATCGATCAGGTTTTTTCGTCACGCTGTGCCCCTCGACTGTCGGCCGCTTACGCTGGTCTTGCGCGCATCGCGTCGGCGCGTCAGTAGCGCGCCGCGACCGGGCCGGGTGCCTTGCCGATCGGGGCCTTTCCAACCGGGCTCTTGCCAATCGGCATCTTGCCGATCGGCGCCTGCTCGGCGGGATAGACGGGCACCGGCTGGCGGCGCGGCAGGTCCGCAGCGTTCGCGGCCGTCACCAGAGCAAGCGTGGCACCCAGAGCAAATACAATCTTCTTCACAGCGATACCCCTAGAAGGTTTGGTCCAAACACGGCAGTGCCGTGCCCCCAGACACGCCTTGCAGAAGGGCGGCCGAATGCGTCCAAGTTGCGGCGCACGCGGGACATGTTGGCGGCTTATGTCTGACGCGCGCAGATGTGATTTGTCCGGATGTTTCGAACGGCGCGATGCAGGTTTCTACGCAACGCCTCAGCCGATCCGGTTCAGATTATTCCTGATCGTCGCGAAGATACCGCCGATGTCCTTGCGCAGCGCGTCGAGCGCGTTGAAATTGTCGAAGACGCGCGCGAGACGGTCTTCGACCTCGCGCTTGCTCTTGGTGAGCGCGTCGACGCGCGAAGCGAGGGTGACGTTGTCGTTCGCCTCGATCTCGCCGACGGTCCTGGCGAGGAGATCGCGGGTGGCCCCAACCTCCGCGATCATGGCCTCGATGCCGAATACCGGCGCCTTGAGCGGGACGAGGTCGGCCTGCGACTTCGACAGCTCCGTCTTGAAGGCATTCAGCGTCGCCAGCGTCTCCTGCAAGGCGCCGAGGCGCTGGCGCGACTGGAGGACGAATTCGTTCAGCGCATTCTGGCGATCTGCGAGGGACGTGCCGTCGGCGTCCGTCTCGACCTCGGCGAGCGCGCGCTCGATCTGGGCCCGGCGTTGGCCGAGCTCCTCGAAGTCGAGCCGGATGCTCCTGAGGATGTTGAAGCTGTCGTCGATGCGGGCGAGGCGCTGCTCGATCTCGAGCTTGTTCTTCGACAGCGTCTCGACACGCGTGGCAAGCGGCATCTCGCCGCCGGTTTCGAGTTCGTCGATGGTCTTGGCGAGACGATCATGGCTGAGACTGAGCTCGCCGATCAGGACGTTGATGCCGGTGCCCGAGGATCGCAGCGGCGCCAGCTCGGCGTAGGATTTCGCCAGATCCTCCCGGAATTGATTCAGGGTCGCAAAGGTGTCCTGGACCGCGTTCACCCGCCCCAGCAACGCCGAGACGTCGCGCGCGATGTCCCTCTGCCGGTCGGCGAGGTTGTTCCTGCGGTCGTCGGTTTCGAGGTCGTGCAGCGAGCGTTCGAGCTGGTTCTGGCGGTCGCGGATCTCGGTGAAGACGGGCTCGACCGCACGGCGCTGCTCGGCGACCTTGCCGACCATCTCGCGCAGATGCTGCTGGCGACGGCGGATCTCGGCGAGCTGGTCGTGCATGTCGGCGGACTCGTTGCGGCCCTGCTGCAGCAGCGCGCGCTGCTCGGTCTCGCCGAGCTTGTCGTGGATCGCGGAGACCGCCTCCCGGGGATCGCTCTCGATCAGGTGCTGGACCGTGGCGTCGAGGTGGCTTTGCAGGGCGTGGGCGACGACGACGTCCTCGCGGGTCTTCTTGAGGCGTTCGCGCAGGGTGTCGAGGCGCCGGTCCTGGCGCGACAACCGCCAGACGGAAGCGCCGATCAGCGTCAGCGCCAGCGCGGAGATCGCGCCGGCTGCGACGCGCTGCGGCGTGGGCAGGCTGGCGAACCAGGTGGGCAGCTGACTGACGTCGTATCCGAACGCCTGCTGGGCGAAGATCGCGGCGACGGCCAGCAGGCCGAACCAGGCAACCAGGAAAAACAGCCACATCGTGAATTCCTCACGCCGGCACACATTTCCGCCATGATTGCCAACAGCGGAACCGGGCGCAAGGGGCCGGCGGGGCGCCGGCTGCGCGTCGAGGCGCAAATCCCCAACTGGCCGCATCAGCCGATGGGCCGAGGGGCGATCAAAGGCTCTAGAGACTTCCGGAAGGGGGAAATCCCTAGATTGAACCGAGCTGTCGCGGCAGTCGCCGACCCGAATCGGCGCGCCTCATTTCCCGAGGAAATTCGAGCGTATCTTGTCGGCGAACCAGACGACGAAGATCGCAGCAAACGCGAGGGCAAAGTACAGAACCGTCCACAAAAGTGCATTACCGGCAGTCGTCATGGCGTCCTCCCTTGCATCAGAACTCGGTCTGTTGCCGGAAAGGATAGCGGCGGCCGCGACGGCGTGATTTGCGCAGGATCAATTTTGCCGCGCCGCAGCAAGGACAGCACGTAGTTCGGAGGCGCGCCTGGCAAAGACGAGCTACAGCCGAAACTCGTTGGTGAGCTCGCCGATGCCGTCGATCGCGACGGTCACCGTGTTCAACTGCTCCTTCATCACGCCGACGCCGACCGAGGTGCCGACCGCGATGAGATCGCCGGGAAGCAGGGTCATGTCGTGTGAGATTTTACTGACCAGCTCCTGCGCCGAGAAGATCATGTCGGAGATCGGGTAGTTCTGCCGCTCCGCGCCGTTGAGGATGGTGCGGACGGTGAGCTTGGCCGGATCGAGGCCGGTGGCGATGACGGGACCGAACGGACCGTAATCGTCGATGCCCTTGGCGCGGGCCCATTGCGGGAAGGTGGGATCGCCGGTCAGGATGTCGTTGGCGGTGATGTCGTTGACGCAGGTGTAGCCGAAGATAAAGCTGTCGGCTTCGTCAGGCGAGACGCGGGCGCAGGGCCTGCCGATGACGATGCCGAGCTCGCCTTCATAGGTGGTCTTGCCGTCGTAATACGAAGGCCGGCGGATCACGGCGCCCGGCGTCGTGATGCTGGTGGTGGCCTTGAGCAGATAGAGCGGCTCCGGCGGTTCGGGCTGGTTCAGCTTGGCGGCGAGCGCGTGAAAATTGTTCCAGAGCGCCACGATCTTGCTGGGGACGCATGGCGCGAGCAGCTCGACCTCCGACAGCGCCAGCGTCTTGGCCGTGGCGGCGTTGCGGCCGAACATCTCGCCCTCATGCACGCTGATGCCGGACCGGGTCAGCGTGCCGAAGCCGGTCGTGCCGGCGTGGCGGAAGCGCAGCCATTTCCTGCTCTCGCCGGCCATCACGCCACCGCCAATGCGCGCGGATCTGCCGGCGCCGAGACGCCGTCATAGAGCCCGGCAATGCGGGCGCGCTGTGTCACCATCGCCAGCACCGAGTCGAGCGCCGGCGTCGGGATGCCGGTGAGGCGGCCCATCTCCTGCACGACGGTGACGAGCGGATCGATCTCCATCGGGCGGCCGCGCTCGAGGTCCTGGAGCATCGAGGTCTTGTGCGCACCGACCTTGCGGGCGCCCTCGATGCGGCGCTCGACATCGACGCGGAATTTGACCCCGAAGGTTTCGGCGATCGCTTGCGTCTCCATCATGATCGCGCGCGACAGCGCACGCGTAGAGGGGTCGGTGCAGATCACGTCGAGCGTCGCGTGCGTCAGCGCGCTGATCGGGTTGAAGCAGACATTGCCCCAGAGCTTCAGCCAGATCTCGTCGCGGATGCGGTCGAGCACCGGGGCCTTCAGCCCGGCGGCGACGAACAGGTCGGCGAGGCGCGCGACGTCCGACGTGATCTCGCCGGAGGGCTCGCCGAGCGGGAAATTGTTGCCGTAGACGTGGCGGATCACCCCGGGCGCCTCGATCTCGGTGGCGGGATAGACGATGCAGCCGATGGCGCGCTCGGCGCCCAGCTCGCGCCACTGCCGCCCGCCGGGGTCGATGCTCTCCAGCGTCGCGTTCTCGTATTGGCCGCCGTGCTTATAGAAGTACCAATAGGGGATGCCGTTGACGGCAGTGACGATGCGGGTGTGGGGCCCGAGCAGCGGCTGCATCGTCTCGATCACGCCGGTGATCGAATGCGCCTTCAGCGTGATGATGATGTAGTCCTGCACGCCGAGCTCGCCGGGATCGTCGGTGCAGCGCGGATGCACGACGTGCTTCTCCTCGCCCGCGAGCAGCGTCAGGCCGCGCTCGCGCATTGCGGCAAGGTGCGCGCCGCGTGCGATGAGGCTGACATCGGCCCCTGCGCGCGCGAGCTGAACCCCGAGATATCCGCCGATCGCGCCGGCGCCGTAGATGCAGATCTTCATGAATTCCTCGCGAGACCAGGATTGGAAGTTTTGCGATGGCTCGTGCCAAGCGCTCTCTGCACCTCTCCCGCTTGCGGGAGAGGTCGGCGCGGAGCGCCGGGAGAGGGCTTTCTCCTCTTGGGGAATGTCTCCCAGCGGAGACAGCCCTCTCCCCAACCCTCTCCCGCAAGCGGGAGAGGGGGCGCAGCTTTTCCGTGGTTAGGAGTTCGTGGCGCCTTTAGGCGGCCGCTTGCGGCGTGCCGTTGAGGGCCTCGTCAACGGCGGCGGCGATGTCGCGCATGCTGATGACGGAGACGAGGCTGTAATCGTCGATGACAGGCAAATGGCGGATGTGGTGCCGGTTCATCAGATGCCGGACGTGCTCGATCGTGTCGCTCGAGGCTGCAGGACACCAGCTGCTGCACCGAGACGAGCTGCGAGACCTTGACGTTGACGGCATTGGCGCCGTGCTCGGCGACGGCGCGCACCACGTCGCGCTCGGTGAACATGCCGACCGCGGTGTTTCCTTCCGAGCGGACCACGTCCTTGACCACCAGCGCGCTGATGTTGTTGGCGCGCATCAGCTTGGCGGCGATACCCACCGTCTCATTCATTCGCACCGTGACAACGCGCGGCGTCTTCTTGCGCAGAATGTCTCCGACCAGCATTGCAACCTCCCTGGGTGAATGTTGGGAGAAGTGTGGTATACATAATGCCAATCGTCAAGCGCGGGATTTGGCCGATCCGAAAAATCTTGCGGCAGCGATCCTGACGTTTGTCGCCGCGACACAAGACAGGGGCGCAGCGCTGCGCCCCTGTCTTGTCGAGCAAAGACGTGTGGCGGTTACGCCGTCTCGGTCTTGGCGCTGCCGGTCGCTGCCTCGGTGCTCTCGGCTTCGTTGCCCAGGATGAAAGCGCGGCGCAGCGGCTTGATCACGAACAGCGCCATCAGCGCTGCCGTCGCGTTCAGGGCCACCGCGACCACGAACACGGCCTTCCAGCGATGGGCCGCCGAGATCATGCTGGCGAGCGGAACGAGCAGGGAGGCGGTGCCCTTCGCGGTGTAGAGCATGCCGTTGTTGGTGGTCGCGAATTTCGAGCCGAAGGTGTCGCCGCAGGTGGCGGGGAACAGCGAATAGATTTCGCCGAACACGCCGAAAATAGATCGCGGTCGCCAGCACGAAAACCGACGGGATGTGGCCGTAGGCCGACAGCGTCACATCACGGCGGCGGTACCGAAAGCGATGAACATCGTGTGCTCGCGGCCGATCGTGTCGGAGACGAAGCCGAAGAACGGGCGGCCGAAACCGTCCAGGATGCGGTCGAGCGAGATCGCGAAGGTCAGGGCCGCCATCCGGAAACCGGCGAGCGTGACCGGCGTGTCGGCGATCTTGAAGTCGTGCGCGATCGGGGCGATCTGCGCCGTAGGCGTGAGTTCCAGCGCGATCGCCTGAACTCCTCGGCAAACGAAAACGCCCGGCCGCGAGGCCGGGCGTCGATGAGGAACTGTGGGGAGCGGGTCAGACGGTCGAGTTTGCGACCACGACCTTGCGCCAGGGCTTGAGCACCGCGATCGCCAGCAGCGAAGCCAGGATGTTGGCGCCGGCCGCGATGATGAACACGCTGTCCCAGGTGCCCGACGATTGCTGCATGTAGTTGGCGATCGGCACCAGCAGCGCGGCGGTACCCTTGGCGGTGTAGAGCAGGCCGGCATTGGTGGTCGCGAACTTGGCGCCGAACGTGTCGGTGCAGGTCGAGGGGAACAGCGAGTAGATCTCACCCCAGGCAAAGAACACGAAGCCGGAGAGCAGCACGAACCAGATCGGATCGTGGCCCCAGAGGTAGAGCATCCAGATGCCGAAGCCTTCCATGCCGAAGGCGATGAACATCGTGTTCTCGCGGCCGATCATGTCGGAGATCCAGCCGAAGAACGGACGCGTCAGGCCGTTGAGCACGCGGTCGATCGTGGCCGCGAACGTCACCGCCGTCATCGTCACCGCCATCAGCGTGACCGGCACGTTGTCGACCTTCCAGTCGGCCGCGATCGGCTTCAGATTGGCCGTCACCATCAGGCCGCCGGCACCGACGATCACGAACATGAAGTACATCAGCCAGAAGATCGGCTGACGCAAGACCTCGGTCGGCTGGTAGTTGCGCCGGGTCTGCAGCAGATTGGCGTTCGGCACCACGTTCGGCACCTGGCTTCGCCTTCGGCGACAGCAGGAAGAAGGCGAGGATGCAGATGATGATGCCCTGGCCGAGACCGAAATAGAGGAAGGTGGTCTGGAAACCGCTGTCCTTGATCATGGCCTGGATCGGCGCGACGGTGAGCGCGGAGCCTGCACCGAAGCCCGCGGCGGTGATGCCCGCGGCAAGACCGCGCTTGTCCGGAAACCATTTCAGCGCATTGCCGACGCAGGTGCCGTAGACGCCGCCGGCGCCGATGCCCGCGATGATCATGCCGAGATAATAGCCGTTGAGCGTCGTGGCCTGCGCGTTGATCGCCCAGCCGATGGCACAAAGCACGCCGCCGACCAGCACGACGATCTGCGGACCGTATTTGTCGACGAACCATCCCTCGATCGGCACCAGCCAGGTCTCGAACAGCACGAACAGGGTGAAGGCCCATTGGATCGAGGCGCGATCCCAGCCGAACTTCTTCTGGATGTCAGGGACGAAGAACGTCCAGCCGTATTGGTAGTTGGCGATCATCACCATCGCGCCGACGCCGATGGCCAATTGTGCCCAACGATAAGCATCGCTCACACGGGCGGCACCAGGAGCCGCTGCTGCCGACTGCACCATATCCGTCATTAAAAACCCTCCCGAACGCGCCCGTCATTTTATGCATGCGCTGGCGGGCAGCTTGGTATGCATTATGCCAAGATTCAAGCTGGGGAGGGTGAGGTGCGGCAAAATAACGCGGCCCCGTTCACATGCGTCAAGAGCGCCGGCTTGTAAAGCCCGAATTATTGGCGGCGCGCCGCGGCGGCGCCTGCGCATCAATGCAAATTGTTGATATGTATGACATTTTCAGCGTTGCGGCGAAACCGCGGACGCGCCGCCGAACGCCTGTGCGCTGGGGGTTTTCCACGCCGCCGCGCCTGCGCCGCCGGCGCACGATGGGCGGAGAGACCGCCTAATACCGTGGAATTCTATATTCCAGAAGTCAGGGCCTGCGGCATTTTGGCGAGGGAAGCAGTGCGCTGGCGCCGACTCGCAGCGGCTCAGGCCATCGAGGTGCGCAGCCGGCTGTAGCCTTCCTGGATTGCGGACCAGAACAGGGCGACCAGGCCGAGCGCCATGATCGTGCTGACAAGGCCGTTGGAGAAGAAGATGCCGAGCGATCCCTGCGATCCCAGCAGCGATTGCCGGAAGGCTTCTTCCGCCTTGTCGCCGAGCACGATGGCGAGCACCAGCGGTGCGAGCGGGTAGTTGCACTTCTTCAGGAGATAGCCGAGCACGCCGAACACCAGCATCAGCATCACGTCGAAAGTGCTGTTGTGCACCGAATAGGCGCCGATCGCACAGAGCACCAGGATGAGCGGCGCGATGATGCCGAAGGGCACGCGGAGGATCGCGGCGAACACCGGCACGCAGGTCAGCACGACGATGAGGCCGGCGAGATTGCCGAGATACATCGAGGCGATCAGGCCCCAGACGAACTCTTTCTGCTCGACGAACAGCATGGGGCCGGGCTGCAGGCCCCAGATCAGCAACCCGCCGAGCAGGACGGCGGCGGTCGGGGAGCCGGGCACGCCGAGCGAGAGCATCGGCAGTAGCGCCGCGGTGCCCGCAGCATGCGCGGCCGTCTCCGGCGCAATCACGCCCTCGATCTCGCCCTTGCCGAAGTTGTTGCCGCGCCGCGCCAGGCGCTTGGCGATGCCGTAGCTCATGAAGGAGGCCGGCGTCGCGCCGGCGGGCGTGACGCCCATCCAGCAGCCGATCAGGCAGGAGCGCAGCGAGGTCATCCAATAGGCCGGCAATTCCCGCCAGGTCTGCAGCACCACCCTGAGATTGATGCTGGCCTTGCCGCCGCGGAACGCCAGCCCTTCCTCCATGGTCAGCAGGATCTCGCCGATGCCGAACAGACCGATCACGGCGATCAGGAAGTCGAATCCGTTGAGCAGCTCGGTGACGCCGAAGGTCAGCCGCAATTGTCCCGTGATGGAATCGAGGCCGACCGCGGCGAGCGCAAAGCCCATCATCATCGCCGCGATGGTCTTGAACGGCGGCTCCTTGCTGAGGCCGACGAAGCTGCAGAAGGCGAGGAAGTACACTGCGAACTTCTCCGCTGGCCCGAATCTCAGCGCGAAGCCCGCGACGAGCGGCGCAACCAGCGTGATCATGATGACGGCAAACAGCGCGCCCACGAAGGAGGAGGTGAAGGCGGCGGTCAGGGCTTCGCCGGGCTTGCCCTGCTGCGCCATCGGATAGCCGTCGAAGGTGGTCGCCACCGACCAGGGCTCGCCGGGTATGTTGAACAGGATCGAGGTGATGGCGCCGCCGAACAGCGCGCCCCAATAGATGCAGGACAGCATGATGATCGCCGAGGTCGGCGGCATGCTGAAGGTGAGGGGAAGCAGGATGGCGACGCCGTTGGCGCCCCCGAGCCCCGGCAGCACGCCGATGATGACCCCGAGCGTGATGCCGATGATCATCAGCATGATGTTGTAGGGCTGCAGGGCGACCGCGAAGCCGTGAAACAGATTGGCCAACTCTTCCATATCGATACGTCCTGCAGCAGTGACGGAAATGACGGCTCAGCTGTTAAAGTCCGAGCCATTCCTCGAACGGACCCTTGGGAAGCGGGACCAGGAACCAGCGCTCGAAAACGAGATAGGTCAGGACCGGCATGCCGACCGCGATCGCGAGGGTCGTCACCCAGCGATAATTGCCGAGCCAGCGCATGAACCAGGCAATGAAGACCATGGAGGCAACGTAGAGCCCGATGAACGGCATCGAGCCGACATAGATCGCGGTCGGCACGACGACGCTCATGACCTGGCGCAGCTGTCCCCATTCAGCGAACAGCCGGCCGTCGTCGTCGCGTTGCGCATGCCAGAGGTTGATGGCGCTCGCGCCGACGATGGCGGCGCCGATGTAGAAGGGGAAGAAGCCGGCACGCGGGCCCTCCGCACCCCAGTTGATGCCGGCCTTCAGGCTGCCGAAGATCACGATCAGGCCGAACACGCCGATCAGCAGCGCCATGCCGATTTCCAGCGTCTTGTGTGCCGGGCCAGATGCGGATCCGGATCGTTCACTCATGGGACCTCCAGCAGAATAGCAGTCTGTCGCGGCCACGGCCGCGGGAGGGCGATCGGCGCCCTCAGCCGTCGTCGATGTCCCGGATCAATTCGCGGTTGCGAGGAAGCCGGCTTCCTTCATCAGGGCTTCGTGGCGCTTCTCCTCCGCCTCGACCCACTTGGCATAGTCGGCGCCCGCCAGGAAGGTCGTGTTGAAGGCGCCGCTCTTCATGAACTCCTGCCATTCCGGCGTGGCGCGCACCTTCTTGAACAGCTCGACGTAATATTCGACCTGGTCCTTCGTGGCCTTGGGCGCCATGAACACGCCGCGCAGCATGAGATATTCCATCGCAAGGCCCTGCGACTTGCAGGTCGGAATATCCTTCCAGGCCTTGCCGTCGGCGATCGGCTCGTCATAGGCCATCGGCTGGCCGTCGAACACGCAGAGGGGACGGAGCTTGCCGCCGCGCCATTGCGCGACCGCCTCGATCGGATTGTTGACGGTCGAATCGATGTGATTGCCCACCAGCTGCACCGCGACTTCGCCGCCGCCCTTGTAGGGGATGTACGTGAACTTGGCGTCGATCGCCTTCTCGATGCCGACCGTAATGATCTGGTCTTCCTGCTTCGATCCGGTGCCGCCCATCTTGAAGGAGCCGCCGGGCGCCTTTTTCGCCGCATCGACGTAATCCTTGACGGTGGCGTACGGCTTCTCGGCATTGACCCAAAGCACGAACTCGTCGAGCGCGAGCATCGCCACCGGAGTCAGATCCTTCCAGTTGAAAGGAATTCCCGTCGCCAGCGGCGTGGTGAACAGGTTCGACAGCGTGATGATGATCTTGTGCGGATTGTTTGCCGACGTCTTAACGTCGAGGAAGCCTTCACCGCCGGCACCGCCCGCCTTGTTGATGACGACCAGCGGCTGCTTCATCAGATTGTGCTTGGTGACGATGCCCTGGATGGTGCGCGCCATCTGATCGGCGCCGCCGCCGGTGCCCGCGGGCACGATGAACTCGACCGGGCGGACCGGCTCCCAGGCAGCGCGGCTTGCCGTGCTGCTGGCGCATGACATCGCGATTGCCGCCACAGCGACATTCAGAACGAGTGGCTTCATCTTGTTTCTCTCCCTGTCGAACCCTCAGCGCAGCCGCTCTTTGCCGGCTTGCGTCAGCCCATCTCGATTCCAGATACCCGGTGTCACCCTTGCGGTCGATCTCCCATGGTAGTCCGATAGAAAGTCTATGATCAGGGATAAGGCGCGACATCCGCTCCTTTTGGCTAAGGCTCCACCAAGGGCGCCACGCTTGTGGCCCTCGGCTCTTCCCGTCGCGCGCTACGTTTCCCCGCCTCACACCTTGGATTGTGCGATCGTTATGTGTTGGTCGAATGGTATGCGACATGCCAGCAAACAAACAATCGGATCGGCAGGGCCCTGGTCGGACACATTGTCGCAGCTGCTGGGCGAGGATGCAAAAGCAAATGGCCCCGAGGTGGGGCCATTTGATCGGCAGAGCGGGGTGCGGTAGCTGCTCGCCCGTCGTTCGGCGGCAGATCGGCCTTGCTTACAGGCCGAAACGCGGCAGATCGCCGTTATGGTTCGAGATCTCGGCGCTTGCCATCAGAAAGCTGTCGATCGCGGCCATCAGGCGGGCGAACAGCGAGGCGGACGGGGCGAGAGCGACGGAAGCGGTCTTGGACATCGGAGTTCCCTTTCTCGAGACGGCCAGTCTTAAGGCAGTCAGTCTTGGCGTCTCATGGCGAAAGGAAGTTTATGTATACCAGATGCCAGCGTCTACGATCTTGTTTGCATAGCAGCATTCTACGCGCCGCATTGCAGCATAATGCGGGTTTGTGAAGCCGGAGGGGGCCAAATCGCTCGCTCCGAGGCGGGATTCCGATGGCGATGGGCGCCAAGGTCTGGCCGCACTGCAGCGGACGGGCCTTGGCAGGACAAGTCAAAGCCGCTAGTGGTCTGCCCCCTTCCAATCATCTGTCAGAGTGGTTCATGTCGAGCGCCTCGCCCGCCGTCTCGATCGGCATCGATTTTGGAACCAGCAATACGGTCGTCGCGCTTGCGGCGGACGATCGCCGGGTCGAGGCCATCCGGTTCGACCACGGCGGACAGCGCCACAGCGTCTACGTGTCGGCGCTGTGCTTCTGGGAGGACCGGCCCGGCGCCGGCGCCCAGGCCGAGGGCGGCCCGTGGGCGATCGAGACGTTCCTGGAAGGCCGTCACGTCTACCGCTTCCTGCAATCGTTCAAGACCTTTGCGGCGAGCAGCAGCTTCAACACCACGCAGGTGTTCCGGCAGCGCTTCAAGTTCGAGGACATCCTGGCGGCGTTCCTGCGGACATTGGCGCGCCACGGCGGCGAGAAGTTCGGCTTCGAGACCTCGACCGTCACGGTCGGCCGCCCGGTGCGCTTTGCCGGCGGCAATCCCGACGAGGCGCTGGCGATGCAGCGCTACCGCGCCGCGTTCGAGCGCCTCGGCGCCGGCCATGCCCGCTATGTCTACGAGCCCGTGGGCGCGGCGTTCTCGTTTGCCCGCAGGCTGGAGCGCGATGCCACCGTGCTGGTTGCGGATTTCGGCGGCGGCACCAGCGATTTCTCCGTGATGCGCTTCTCGCGCAAAGGCGGAGCCCTTCGCGCCGAGCCGCTCGGCCATGCCGGCATCGGGATCGCCGGCGACACGTTCGATTACCGGATCGTCGACCACGTGGTCTCGCCGCGGCTCGGCAAGGGCTCCAGCTTCCGCTCCTTCGACAAGGTGCTGCCGATCCCGAGCGGCCACTACACCAATCTGGCGCGCTGGCATCAGCTGGCGATGATGAAGAGCAACGGCGATCTGCGCGAGCTCCGCGAGCTTGCGCGCACCGCGCTCAAGCCTGAGCTGCTCGAGGACTTCATCACCATCGTCGATCTCGACCTCGGCTTTGCTCTGTACCGCGCGGTGTCGGATGCCAAGGTCGCGCTGTCGGCGCAGGACGAGGTCGACTTCCGTTTCAAGGGCGGCGGCGTCGACATCGGCGCGGCCATCACGCGGAGGAATTTCGAATCCTGGATTGCCGACGACATCGCCCGGTTAGGTGCCACCGTCGACAAGGTGCTGGCCGAAGCCGGCATCGCCGCGCGCGAGATCGAGAAGGTCTTCCTGACCGGCGGCAGCTCGTTCGTGCCGGCCGTGCGAAAGCTGTTCGCCGAGCGGTTCGGCAACGAGCGGCTGATGTCGGGCGACCAGTTCGAGTCGATCGCCTACGGGCTTGCGCTGATCGGGCACAGCCCGAATCCGGATCGCTGGACCGCAGGCGGCGGGCTGGCCGCGAAGGCGTAGCAGGCGGCGCGCAGCGTCCCTGCGGGAGGCTGTTCGGTCGCTATTTCTGCTGAATCCGGTTCAGGTAATCGATCACGGCGAGAATGCGAGTCCGCACCACGACCTCCGGATTTTGCTGGGGCCCGGCCTTCTGCCAATAATAGGAATCGACCGCGTGAGGCAGGTTCACGATCGGGTTGAACCGTTCGCCCCAGATCGGCATTTCACGGGTGCCGTGCGCCGGGACCGATTTCGATCCATACAGGGTTTCGTAGACGGCGTTGGTGGGAAACACCCCGTTGTTGTTCTTGGCCAGCATGGTCAGGTCGGACGGAGCTGTCTTGAGCTGGCCGCTGACCGGTCCTCTGCCCTTTGCGTCGGCGCCGTGACAACTCGCGCACGACGACTGGAATTCGGCCTTGCCGATATCGACTTCCTCGGCCTTGGCAGCGGTCGCGACACTGGCGGCCAGACCGGCAATGATCAACCATTCGACAGCAGATCTCATCATCTCGCCTCCGATCGGCAGGGAAGACTCGTGCTCCTAGCCGCTTCACCATCTTGACAGTTTGACGCATGTCAAGAGCGCACACCAGGGCCGTCGTCTGGGCAAAGGCCCGCAGCAGGTGCCGTAGGGTGGGCGAAGGCGCGCGCCCCGCGCCGTGCCCACCATCTTTTCGAGGTTGAGAGAGCGTTGGTGGGCACGCTTCCGACTTCGCTCTGCGAGCTACGGCGGACAAGTCGCTTTGCCCTCCCGACGAGGCTGATGTCGGAGCTATTGGTTGATCTCCGGCTCGACCAGCTTCGCCAGATTGCGCAGCGATTCCGCCAGCCGAGATAGCAAGCCTCCGGGGGAATGACGTCGGGAATGCCGGCCTGCGTGATCTCGATCTCGGTGCCGACCGAGACCTTCTTCAGGCTCACGGTCACCTGAATTTCGCCGGGCAGGTTGGGGTCGTCGAACTTGTCGGTATAGCGCAGGCGCTCGCCGGGGACGAGCCTCGAGGTATTCGCCGCCGAACGAATGGCTGTTGCCCGTGGTGAAATTCCGGAACGACATCTTGAACGTGCCCCCGACCTTCGGCTCGAAATGATGCACGGTGCAGGTGAAGCCGTTCGGCGGAAGCCATTTCGCCATCGCATCCGCCTCCAGGAAAGCGCGATAGACCTTCTGGGGGCTGGTGGCGAGAACGCGGTGCAGGCGGACAGTGCTGGGCATGGTTGTTATCCTCATTGTCTTGATGGGCCCGAGCTTGGCGTCTATGGCCCATTCATGTCACGAGGACGACCGGCAAGCCGCCGATCCGACAAGGCGAGGCGGATTTTTTTCGCGGGTGTTCCGCCGGTCTCCTAGACGGCTGCGACATCCTGCGGCGTCATCGTGAACCCCAGCCTGTAGCGGCCGATGGTCGGATTGTTCTGCACGCCGAGAGCGCCAAGCGACCCGGGCGAAAGCGGGCCTGCGATCACGGCCTCAACGGCATCGGCATCGTAGCCTGACAGCAGCACGATCCAGTCGGCGGCGCCGTCGTTGCCGCGGATCTGCTGTTCGGTGGTCGGCGCGCTCGTCCGCGGCGTGTCGGTGCGGAGGAGATGAGCGCCGGTCAGGCCCGGTTTCTGCGCCAATGTGCCGAGCATGCTCGCGAGCTGCGCCTGCAAGTCCGCCTCGCGTCCGGCCTGCGGTGACAACCTGATCGTCGCGAGCGAAGTCGCAACGCCACCGCCGAAGCTTTCGACGAGGCGGCACTGGCTGCGGATCATGCCGAGATGATGCGGCATCATTTTCGTCGACCACGGCGTCGGCGCGTTGAGCCGGTCGAGATATCCCTTCGAGGTGAGCACCTCGTACTCGGCGAGCTCGTAGAGCACGAAGAAACCTTCCGGGTCCGTCGTGCTGCTCCAGCGCGATCCGCGCCGGAAGCCGGGAATGCTCATCCGCTCCGGAAAGTGCTCATGCGAATGCCAGTCGCCGAACTCGGCCCGCTGATCGGCGCGAACGCTCCACCACATCGCGACGGCGGCCTTGCCGAGCAGTGACATGCAGACCTCCCTTTCTGCCGTCAGTTTGCCTCAACGCCGACAATGGTGGCAAGGTGTGCTCGCTTGAAAGCCGAAACTACAATTTCGCTACAGTGCGGACTGCACCCCTGAAGTGAGACACGATAACTACAGTGACAGGCATTTCGGAGATGACCTGTGGCAGGACGAGGAAGGAAGCGTTAGTTTTCGACGGCTTAGAGATTGAAGGTGATCAGTTTTGCGCGCCGAACCGGGCGAGCGCTACGTAAGGACCCGGCTTTCGATTTCGCCGCGCTCGATTGTCAGCGTCACGTCGGCGAAGGTCTCGAGCAGCTTCGGGTTCGACTCCGTAATCAGAAGGGTAATGTCCCGGTCCTGCGAACGAAGCCGACGCAGCGCCTCGGCGTACCTCTGCGCCAGCACAGGAGCGAGGCCCTGGAATGGCTCGTCCAGAATGACGAGGCGGGTGCCTAGCATCAGGGCGCGCCCGAGGGCGACCATCTTGCCTTGGCCGCCCGAGACGGAGCCCGCCGGGCGACCCGCCAGTTCCTTGAGCTCCGGCAGGACCGAGTAGGCTCGCTCCAGCCGCCGGTGCACCTCGTCCGCGCTAAGTTTCGCGACGCGACCAGGCAAAAGAATGTTTTCTTCCACTGTAAAGGCCGAGAAGAGGCGACGGTCCTCGGGTGCGTAGCCGATGCCTAAGAAGGGCCGGCGGTGCGGAGGAACATGTCGGAGGTCCTGACCGCCCAGACGCACAGTGCCGCTCGCCTTCGTGAAGCCCATGATGGTTCGTACCGTCGTGGTCTTGCCGGCGCCGTTTCGCCCGATGAGCGCGGCGGTCGCGCCCGGCGGTAGTGAGAAGCTGACGCTGCGTAGCACCGGAGCATCGGCGATCGCGACGTTGACGTTCTCGAAGTCCAGCATCGCCGTCATATGCCGATCACCTGTTCGCGGACCTTGGGATCGGCCAAAACCTCCGCCGGCGTGCCGACCTTTTGGATCTTCCCGACGTTCCACACAGCCACTCGGTGGGCATAACGCTCCACCATGTCCATGTCGTGCTCGACGAAGACCGAAGTCACCTTCTCCTTGGCAAGCGCGGACGTCAGGATGTCCATGATCTCCAGCTTTTCGGCGGAGGCGACGCCCGAGGTGGGCTCGTCCATCAGCAGCAGTCTGGGCTTCAGCGCGAGCGCCAGGGCGATGTCGACCAGCTTGCGTTGTCCCTCGGGAAGCTCCTGGCCTTGCGAGACGCGTACGACTTGACGCCGACGAGATCCAGAAGGCGCTCCATTTCGGGCAGCTCAGGCAGGGCGGAAAGAGCCGTGAAGCCGGAAGGGCTTCCCAGCCGCGAGGCCGCGGCGATCAGCATGTTCTCCATCACGGTCTGATCGAGAAAAAGCTGCGGTATCTGAAAGGCCCGCGCGATGCCGAGCTTGGTGATCGTGCGCGGGAGCTGCGCCGTGATGTCCTGGCCCAGGAAGGTGATGCTTCCGGCCTGCGGCCGCAGATAACCCGTCGAGATGTTGAGGAAGGTAGTCTTTCCGGCGCCATTCGGTCCGATGATCGCGAGGTTCTCGCCTTGGAGCACGTCCAGGTCGATCCCGTCGGCGGCGACGACGCCACCGAACCGGATCTTGATGCCCTTCGCGGAAAGGAGGACGTTGGCCATCAATGTCCTCCCTGCTTCGCCTGGCCGTAGCGCTGCCTGAGACCTATCAGTCCGTTGGGCGCGTAGAGAATGATGACGATCAAGACAACGCCGAGGATCAGCTGCCAGGTGTCGGCCAGGTGGGCCGCCGCATAGAAGCGCACGCATTCGAACATCGCCGCGCCCGCGAACGCTCCGAAGGCGTGGGCGCTGCCGCCGAGGATCGCGATGAAGACGAACTCGCCCGACTTCGTCCAGAACCCGAACTCGGGCGTGGCGATCTGCTGGATGATCGCCACCAGCGTGCCGCCGATGCCGCCGAGAAAAGCCGAGATCACGTAGCCTATCAGAAGCACGCGCCGTGCGGAGGTCCCGAGGTACTCGAGCCGGGTCTCGTTCGACTTGATGGCACGCAACATGTGTCCGAGCGGGCTGTCGAGATAGCGTTGCACGCCGTAGAAGGCGACGACCGCGGCCAAGAGGCTCACGTAAAGAATGACGTACTGGAAGGTTTCGGGCGTAAACGACAGCCCCAACAGGGCCGGACGAGGGACCCGGATGCCGTCGGCGCCGTTGGTGTAGTGAAACATCTTCTCCAGCAGCGACCACAACACCATCGAAAACGCCAGATTCAGCATTCCGAAAAAGATCTCCCGGTAGCGCACGACGAAGAGCCCGACGATGAGGCCGAAGACGGCGGAGGTTATGCCGCCCAGCGCGATGAAGAGCACGATATCGCCGCCACCGACGTACTTGCCCCAGAACGCCGCGGTATACGCCCCGGTCGCGAAGAACATTGCATGTCCGAACGACACCTGCCCCGCCTGCAGCAGAAGAATGATACCGAGAACGACGATGCCCTTCGCGAGGATCAACGCGAACAAGGTTGCCCAGCTCGACACAAAAAGGGGCGCGACGGCGCTGACCAGAAAGAAAATGATCGCGACCGTGGTGACCGGCTTGATGCGACCGCTCATCATATTTTCCTTACCTGCACGGCGCCGAACAGGCCGAACGGACGCACCAGAAGCACCAGCACCATCAGCAGATAGGGAACGAGAACTTCGAATTCCGGCTGGAGATAGATCACGAAGGCACGGGTCAGGCCGATCATCAGCGCGGTGAGCGCGGTACCCTCGATCTGGCCGAGACCCGCGGTCGCAGCGACGGCAAAGGACAGCACGATCATGTCGGCACCCATGCCGGGGACCAGCGAGGTGGTCGGCGAGGCCAGCGCTCCTCCCAACGCGGCCAGACTCGCGCCGATGACGAAGGTGACGAAGTATACGCGTTTTGCGTCAATCCCGATGGCGGTCGAAGCTTCGCGGTCCTCCGTGACCGCCAGGATCACCGCTCCCGACAGCGTCCTGCGCAGGAAGTAGCGGAGCCCGAACAGCGTCGCCAAGGCGACGCCGGGCAGCAGAATGACCTGGTACGACGTGTAGCTGACGCCGAACACGGCGACGTTGGGAAGTAGTCTCAACGGCTCCGCGGCGAAGATGGGCTGCACGCCCCAGATCAGACGCTGCAGGTTGTCCATGATCATAAAGGCGGCGAAAGTGATCAGAAGCTGGAGGACGTCTTCCTGTCCGGAGAGCGGTCGCAGCAGAAACCGTTCGATGAAACCGCCGCACACGATGCCGATCACGATGGAGGCGGCCAGCAGCGCGGGATAGGTGAGCCAAGGCGATATCGGCGCGATTGCAAGGCTGAACGTCGCCGCCAGGTAAGCGCCGAACGCGTACAGCGACCCGTGCGCGACGTTGACCACGCGCAGCACGCCGAAAATCAGGCTGAGCCCGACCGAGACCAGGAACACCAGTGCGGCGTAGCTGATCCCATCGAGGATAGCCAAGATAGCGAGTGTCGAGTTCATGAAGGCCTTCAGAAAAGGTCCGTCCTCCGGGACGAGGCTCGGAGGACGGGGATCAAAAGTCGAGCGCGCCGTTACTGAGCTTTGAAGGTCGGCACGTCCATCTTGACGAAGTCCGGCTTGAGCGTCTTGAGCCACTCGACCGACCGCACGCCAGCCGGGTTGGTGATCGTCTTCGGATCGAAGATCATCATGTTGTCGAGCAGCTTGAAGTCGTACCCCGGAACGGACTTGGTGACGCCGACCAGCTGAGCTTCGAGACCCTGGTTGTCCTCGGGCCGCAGCGTAATCGGACGGCCGAAGCCGGTGGCGAACTCGGTGCCGGCCGTCGCGTCGACGACCTGTTCGCGCGTGGGCCAGTTGCCGCCGTTGGACTTGATGGCCTTGTCGTAGGCCGTCTGCAGGGCCTTGAACGCCTGCGCCATGTGGTAGACCGGGTAGATCGGCCATGCACCGGTCTTCGCCTTGAAGGCTTCATTGAACGCCTTGAAGGCCGCGTCGTTCTTCTTCTCGGGATGCAGGAACCAGTGGTCTCCGCGCGCGCCGACGATCAGGCCTTCGGGCAAGTCCTTGCCCAACCGCTGGATCGACGATTCGCCGATCCCGAGCACCAAGGTCGACTGCTGCAACAGGCCGCGCTGACCGGCCTGGCGAACCAGCGTGTCGAGATCTCCGCCCCAGGACGTGGTTAGAACTACATCCGGCCGCAGCGCCAACAGACGGGAAATTTCAGTGGAGTAGTCCGGTGCGCCGAACTTCGGGAAGAGCTCCGCGACGACTTGCACGTCCGGCTTCATCGCCTTGAGCGCGGTCGAAAAGATCTCCCAGCTCTCCCGACCCCATGCATAATCCTGATTGACCACCGCGATCGTCTTGAAGTCGGGCTTGGTCTTGAGCAAGTAAAGGAGCACGGCCAGCATTTCCGGCGTGCCGTTCGCCTGAGTCCGGAAATTGTACCGGTACTTCTTGGTTTCGAGGATGGAGGCCGCACCGCAGTCCCACATGAAATTCATGACTTTGAGGTCTTCGGCGACCGGCACCAACTGGGTGCAGCTGCCCGACGAGATCGAAGCAAACGTGGCATCGACCTTTTCGTCCTGCACCACGCGTCGGTAGTTCGAGACGAGCGCTTCGCCTCCCGCGCCTTCGTCGATGAAGGAGAGCTTGACGGGCACGCCGCCGATGCCGCCCTTCTTGTTGAGGTCCTCCGCGATCATCTCCGCCGCGGCCTTCGCCGGCACACCGAAGACTGACGCAGGGCCCGACAGGAACGTCGTGATGCCGATTTTGAGCTCCGACGGCTTGGTCTGCGCAAGCGAGGTGCCGGTAAAGCTCGCAACGACAAGCCCGGCCGCAACCGCAGCCTTGAGAAATTGCATCGAAAGTCCTCCCTGTTCTATTTTGTCGTTCTATTTTGTCGCGCCCGGCTTCAGCCGCCGTTCGCTTCTTCTTCTTGCAGCAACGCTACTATAATTGTCGCGTGTTGCCAGCCCCCTTGGCCGCCATTCGCGAGCCGACGAATTCAGTTCGACCCCGCCGCTCATTTTGTCGGCTGCGCATCGATCGGAACGGACAAGGCCCCCAAAATGGTCGATGCCTTTAATTCCACGGCACGATAAAAGCTCCGGCCAGAGCCCGCTGCGCGACCGGAAGGACAGGGCGCGATCGATCTGCCAGGGTCGGCTTCGCCGGTTTTTAGCTCGGAGGGGCAACCGGTCTCGTGCTGATGGGGACCAGGCCGGACTTCGCCAGGGTCGCCAGCCTCTGCAAGGAGACGACCGGCGCGTGCGCACAGCTTCACAATGGCGCGATGCCGCCCGAGCCGATCCACGATGCGCGCATTCGCACCGCCGTCATCGTTGATTCCGCACCGGCCACCCTGACGCGGGAGAACTCTGCCGCCGTCAAAGTGTCTTTTCAGTTCTGGTGCTCGCAGTTCGGTGGGCTCGGCGTCGGCGACGGCTCCGGCAACGCACGCGTCGCGCAGGGCCTGCCGAGGAAGCCCGATGTTCACGTCGTGCCGGCCGGCCTTATGCGTTCCTGGCACCGTGCTCGCAGGAGCTGGCGGCCGCCGTCCCGCGCATCTGCACCGACGTGCCGGCAGGCTTCGACCGGGCCGGATTTCACCGCGAGTTCAATGCGGCGGTGGTAAAGTATGTTCGCGAGCAATTGGCGGCGGGAATCGCTGAGGGTCGAATGACGGTGTCAGTGCTGGACTGTACAAAATCTGCCGCTGGAAGACATTTGCGTGCACCGTCACCGTAGTGACCGACAATTCTAGGGTAGGCTTATGCGAAGGCGCGAATTTATCACTCTCGCAGGCAGCGCAGCGGTAGCTTGGCCGCTAGCGGTACGAGCCCAGATCAAAGCCGATGCGACAGTCACTGCTTCAGGTGGCAAATCCGAATTTCTCAAGACGACTTTGACCGAGGATGGCAATTCAATCAACCTGGAAGCGGTGATCTTCAAGCCCACCGGCGGGGGTCCATTTCCTCTCGCAATATTCAATCACGGTTCCACCGGCAGAAATCCGACGCCAGAACGCGTGAAGCGAACTTGGTTCTCCGTTGAACTCGCCGGTTTTCTCAACCAGCGAGGTTGGCTCGTTGCATTTCCGCAGCGACGTGGTCGCGGCAAATCAGATGGGTTTTGTGATGAAGAACTCCTTAGAAACGGGAAGTCAAAATTTGCGTGCGACAAAGACACTGCGCAAGCCGATTCAACTCGGGCATTGAGCGATATCGACGCTGCCGTTGGTGTACTTCGCGAGCGCCCCGATGTCGCGCCAGGACCTATACTCATGGGCGGGCACTCGCGGGGAGGTGTCCTTTCAGTCGCCTATGCAGGAATGCATTCTGCGGAAACTCTGGGAGTTCTCAATTTCGTGGGAGGATGGATCAACGAAGGATGCGGGGTCGCCGAGTCGATTAATCAGGAACTCTTTCTACGCGGAGCACGCTTTGATCGGCCAATGATTTGGCTGTACGGACAAGGCGATTCCTTCTACTCCATCGCGCACAGCAGAAAGAACTTCGTCGCCTTCGAGAACGCCGGCGGCAAAGGCCAGTTCTTCGAATTTGATAGGCCCACGGCGGTGGGCCATAACCTCATTCACCATCCTGATCTTTGGGCCCAACCAGTCAGTGAGTACCTTGATGCCCTTCATGCATGAGGTTCGTCGCGGATTATGCAATCGTACGGCCGCTCGTGGCCATGGCTGACGTCCTTGCGCCTCGCGCTGACGCCGATAATTGCCCTTGGACTCCAGACCTCTGCAGCCCCTTCCGCAAACGGGGTGTGGTCGGAGAGCCGTTCCGATGTGCAGGCAGCCAGCGCCGATGTGCGCTCCCGGCATAATACCCACGATGGCATAATACCCCTGTCTTGCCCGACGGGGTCCAGGGTTTTTTCGTCGAATCAGAAATATCGTTGCGGACCAATGACATGGCTACTGTGCATGGGGTTGTTTTCTCACTTTTTGGTTTGAGCCTGCGACGTCGCGCCTTCACAAGCAAAAAGGGCCGCCCCCTTGGGCGGCCCTTTCATCTTGGTCGAGGCGATGTCGCTTACTCCGCGGCCTGCTTCTGCGGCGGGTCGAGCGCGCCGGACTTGTGGATGTCGGCGACCTGGTGGTCGCTGAAGCCCAGCACCGAGCGCAGGATCTCGTCGGTGTGCTCGCCGAGCAGCGGGGAGCGCTGCACGTCGCTCGGGCTATCCGACAGCTTGATCGGGTTGCCCACCGAGATGTACTTGCCGCGGGTGGGGTGGTCGACCTCGACCACGGTGCCGGTCGCGCGCAGCGACTCGTCCTCGGCGATCTCCCTCATCGACAGGATCGGGCCGCAGGGGATGTCGTCCTTGTTGAGGATCTCCATCGCCTCGAACTTGGTCTTGGTCATCGTCCATTGCTCGATGCGGGCGAAGATCTCGTTCAGGCGCGGCAGACGGGCGGCCGGCTTGGCGTAGTTCGGATCGGTCTTCCAGGTGGGCTCGCCGATCACGTCGCAGATCTTCTCCCAGACCGGGGCCTGGGTGATGAAGTAGATGTAGGCGTTGGGATCGGTCTCCCAGCCCTTGCACTTCAGGATGCGGCCGGGCTGGCCGCCGCCGGAATCGTTGCCGGCGCGCGGCACGGCATCGCCGAACGGCACACCTTCGCCGAACTGGCTGTACTCCTTGAGCGGGCCGTGGGCGAGGCGCTGCTGATCGCGCAGCTTGACGCGGCAGAGGTTGAGCACGCCGTCCTGCATCGCGGCGGTGACGCGCTGGCCCTTGCCGGTGTGGGTGCGCTGAAAGAGCGCGGTGACGATGCCGAGCGCCAGGTGCAGGCCGGTGCCGCTATCGCCGATCTGCGCGCCGGTCACGAGCGGCAGGCCGTCGCGGAAGCCGGTGGTCGAGGCGGCACCGCCGGTGCACTGCGCGACGTTCTCGTAGACCTTGCAGTCTTCGTACGGTCCGGGGCCAAAACCCTTGATCGAGGCGACGATCATCTTCGGGTTGATCTCCTGGATCTTCTCCCAGGGGAAGCCCATGCGGTCGAGCACGCCGGGGCCGAAATTCTCCACCAGCACGTCGCACTTCTTGATCAGCTCGGTCAGGACTTCCTTGCCCTTGGGGTTCTTGGTGTCGAGCGTGATCGAACGCTTGTTGTGGTTGAGCATGGTGAAATACAGGCTGTCCACGTTCGGGATGTCCTGCAGCTGGCCGCGGGTGATGTCACCCACGCCGGGGCGTTCCACCTTGATCACGTCGGCGCCGAACCAGGCCAGCAGCTGCGTGCAGGTCGGCCCGGACTGGACGTGGGTGAAGTCGAGAATGCGAACGCCCTCGAGCGCTTTGGTCATCGTGTTGCTCCGTACTCTTGTGTCTGCCCCTGCACCCGGCAGGGAATAAGGGTTGAGGGGTGGACTTACTTCTTCTTCTGCAGAACGCTCTGCGGATTGAGGTTGCCGATGCGGCCGCTCTCCGAGCCCGCGGCCGGATCGATCACCGCGTTGATCAGCGTCGGCTTGCCGGACTTCATGGCGTCGCCCACGGCGCGCTTCAGCTCGTCGGGCGAGGTCGCATTGACGCCGACGCCGCCGAAGGCCTCCATCATCTTGTCGTAGCGCGCGCCCTTGACGAACACGGTGGTCGCCGGATCGGAATTGGCGCCGTTGACGTCGGTGCCGCGATAGATGCCGTCATTGTTGAAGATGACGACGCAGATCGGCAGATTGTAGCGGCAGATGGTCTCGACCTCCATGCCGGAGAAGCCGAACGCCGAGTCGCCTTCCACCGCCAGCACCGGGTGTCCGGTCTCGAGCGCGGCGGCGATCGCCTGGCCCATGCCGATGCCCATCACGCCCCAGGTGCCGACGTCGAGACGCTTGCGCGGGCGGTACATGTCGATGACGCCGCGGGCGAGGTCGAGCGTGTTGGCGCCTTCGTTGACGAGGATCGCCTCGGGATGCTCCTTGATGACGTTCTTCAACACGCCGAGCGCGCCGTGATAGTCCATCGGCGATTTGTTGTTCATCAGCTTCGGCGCCATCTTGGCGACGTTCTCTTCGCGCTTGGACGAGATCGCCTTGGTCCATTCGGCGGGCGGGGCGGTCCAGCCCGTTCCCATCGCCTGGTTGAAGGCGGAGACGACCGAGCCGATGTCGCCGACCACGGGCGCGACGATCTCGACGTTGGAGTCCATCTCCTTCGGCTCGATGTCGACCTGGATGAACTTCTTCGGCGCTTCGCCCCAGCTCTTGCCCTTGCCGTGCGACAGCAGCCAGTTCAGCCGCGCGCCGATCAGCATGACGACGTCGGAGTCCTTCAGCACGGTCGAGCGGGCCGCGCCGGCGCATTGCGGATGGGTGTCGGGGAGCAGGCCCTTGGCCATGCTCATCGGCAGGAACGGCACGCCGCTCTTCTCGACGAATGCCTTGATCTCCTCGTCGGCTTGCGCGTAGGCCGCGCCCTTGCCGAGGATGATGAGCGGACGCTTGGCGCTCTTGAGCACGTCGAGCGCACGCTTGACCGCAGCGGGCGAGGGGATCTGCGCGGGCGCGGCGTCGATCACCTTGACCAGCGACTTCCGGCCGGCCTCGGCATCCATCACCTGGCCGAACAGCTTGGCCGGCAGGTCGAGATAGACGCCGCCCGGGCGGCCCGAGACTGCGGCGCGGATGGCGCGGGCGAAACCGATGCCGATGTCCTGGGCGTGCAGCACGCGGTAGGCCGCCTTGCACAGCGGCTTTGCGATCGCGAGCTGGTCCATCTCTTCATAGTCGCCCTGCTGGAGGTCGACGATCTCGCGCTCGGAGGAGCCCGAGACCAGGATCATCGGGTAGCAATTGGTGGTGGCGTGCGCGAGCGCGGTGAGACCGTTGAGAAATCCCGGCGCGGACACCGTGAGGCAGACGCCGGGCTTCTTGGTGAGATAGCCGGCGATGCCCGCGGCATAGCCGGCGTTCTGCTCGTGGCGGAAGGAGATCACGCGAATACCGGCGGCCTGCGCCATGCGGCCCAAATCCGTGATCGGGATGCCCGGCACATTATAGATGGTGTTGATGCCGTTCAGCTTGAGCGCGTCGATGACGAGATGGAAGCCATCCGTCAGCTCCTGCTCGGTGCCCGGTGCCTTGGACTTGGTCGCGGTATTCAGCATGGGCCTTGTCTCCCTGGTCTCAAGTGGTGGGGCGAGTTGTTCGCCCTTCTGGTGAATGGTGGCAAATGAACAGCTACGTGAACAATTCCTGGCCGTGCGCTTCGACGTAAGCGGCAAGGCCGAGGGTGTGGTCCCGGGCGCGCTTCTCGGCGAGCTCGGTGTCGCGGGCTTCCAGCGCTTCGATGATGCCGAGATGCTCGGGCAGCGAGGTTGCGGTGCGGTCCTTGCGTCCGATGGTCAGCTGGCGATAGCCGCGCACGTGCAGCAGCAGGTCGTTCGTGAGATCGACCAGCACCGGCGATTCCGACAGCGAGATCAGGGCCTGGTGGAAAGCGATGTTGGCGCGCGAATATTCCTCGACGTGGTCCTCGGGCAGGCGGTCCTTGCCGAAATCCTTGAAGAAGTCGCGCAGCGCGGTGATGTCCTTCTTGCGCGCGGTGGTGGTGATGAGGCGCGCGGCCATGCTCGAGCGCCGCCCAGGCGCGGATCATGTCGACGATCTCGCTCTTGGTCCTTCGCACCACCATGATGCCGCGGCGCGGAACCGTCTTCACGAATCCGTCCTGCTCGAGGCATCGCGATGGCTTCGCGGATCGGCGTGCGGCTGACGCCCAGGCGTTCGGACAGCGCGCGCTCGTCGAGCATCACCGGCTCGGGCGTCGAGTAGATGTCCATCTTGAGGATGGCTTCCTTCAAGGCGTCATACGCCTTGTTCTTGAAGCTGCTCTCCGGGGCAATGCGAACGATTGCGATGTCTGCCTCGGCCATGTTCGGCAACGCCTTGGTTGGTTTGCGTAGTGACACGACGAATCTCCTCCAGTGGGGAGTCGTCTTTTACAGGAATATTGACAGGAAAGTTTTTGGCATACCACATGCCAGAATGTCAAGGCGGCGATTTTTTGCGGCGTTCTAAGCGATGCAGCAGCTTGACAAGTTGGCTTCTGGCATACCAAATGCCATCGCCAGCCATTTTTGATCCAAGGCAGTGGAGTAATCTCAGGCTTTATGCCGCTCCGGCCTGCGACATGGAACAGAGCGCGGCGAATGGCAAGCATCACGGGCAGCCGCAACCACGCGCGCGCTTTGAAAAGAACGAACTGAGGTCAAGGGAGAAGCCACATGTCCAATTCCAAAGATGCCGTCCGCAAGGTGCTTGACCAGGTCAAGGCGGACAACCGCACCAGCCTGACGGCCCCGGAAGGCAAGCTGGTCTGCGACGCCTACGGCATTCCGGTGCCGAAGGAGGGCGTGGCGAAGTCGGCGGGCGAGGCCGGCAAGATGGCCTCCTCGATGGGCTTTCCCGTCGTGATGAAGATCGTCTCGCCCGACATTCTCCACAAGACCGAAGCCGGCGGCGTCATCGTCGGCCTCAAGACGGCGGACGAGGCCGAGAAGGCCTACGAGACCATTCTGTCCAACGCCAAGAAGTACAAGGCCGATGCCAAGATCGAAGGCGTCCAGGTGCAGCAGATGCTGGCTGGCGGCACCGAGGTCATCGTCGGCTCGATCACCGACGGCTCGTTCGGCAAGCTGGTGGCCTTCGGCCTCGGCGGCGTGCTGGTCGAGGTGCTCAAGGACATCACCTTCCGCCTCGCGCCGGCCACCAAGGAAGACGCGCTGTCGATGCTCGACGGCATCCAGGCGCATGAGATCCTGAAGGGCGTGCGCGGCGGCGAGGCGGTGAACCGCTCGGCGCTCGCCGACGTCATCGTCAAGGTCTCGCAGCTCGTCACCGATTTCCCCGAGATCGTCGAGCTCGACCTCAATCCGGTGTTCGCGACGCCGAAGGGCGCCACCGCCGCCGACGTCCGCATCGTCGTCGACTTCGCCTATGTGCCGAAGCCGAAACCCCGCCCGACCGAGGAGATCGTCGCGGCGATGAACCGCATCATGCAGCCCAAGGCGGTCGCCGTGGTCGGCGCCTCCGCCGAGGACGGCAAGATCGGCAATTCCGTGATGAAGAACCTCATCAACGGCGGCTACAAGGGCGACATCTATCCGATCCATCCCAAGGCCGCCGAGATCCTCGGCTACAAGGCCTATAAGAGCGTCAAGGACGTGCCCGGCGTGATCGACGTCGCGGTGTTCGCGATCCCCGCCAAGTTCGTGGCGGCGGCGCTGACCGAATGCGGCGAGAAGAAAATTCCCGGCGCGGTTCTGATTCCGTCGGGCTTTGCCGAAGCCGGTGCGCCGGAGCTGCAGGCCGAGATCGTCGAGGTCGGCAAGAAGTACGACATCCGCCTGATGGGGCCGAACATCTACGGCTTCTATTACACGCCGGCCAATCTCTGCGCGACCTTCTGCACGGCTTACGACGTCAAGGGCCACGCCGCGCTGTCGTCGCAATCGGGCGGCATCGGCATGGCCATCATCGGCTTCTCGCGTTCGGCGAAAATGGGTGTTTCGGCCATCGTCGGCCTCGGCAACAAGTCCGATATCGACGAGGACGATCTGCTCGCCTTCTTCGAGCAGGATCCGAACACGAACCTGATCGCGCAGCACTGCGAAGACCTCAAGGACGGCCGCGCCTTTGCGGAAGCCGCAAAGCGCGTCTCCAAGAAGAAGCCGGTCGTCGTGCTCAAGGCCGGGCGCACCTCGGCGGGCGCGAAGGCGGCGTCCTCGCACACCGGCGCGCTCGCCGGCAACGACAAGATCTACGAGGACGTTCTGGCACAATCGGGCGTGATCCGGGCCCGCAGCTTGCGGCAATTGCTCGAATTCGCCCGCGGCGTCCCGGTGCTGCCGACGCCAAAGGGCGAGAACGTCCTGATCATCACCGGAGCGGGCGGCTCGGGCGTGCTGCTGTCGGATTCCTGCGTCGACAACGGCCTGTCGCTGATGTCGATGCCGCCGGATCTCGATGCGGCCTTCCGCAAGTTCATCCCGCCGTTTGGAGCTGCCGGAAATCCTGTGGATATCACCGGCGGCGAGCCGCCGATCACCTACGTCAACACGGTGAAGCTCGGCCTGTCGGACGAGCGCATCCATTCGCTGATCCTCGGCTATTGGCACACCATCGTCACCCCGCCGATGGTGTTCGCCCGCAACATGGTCGAGGTGAAGAAGGAGATGGAGACCAAGGGCTTTGTGAAGCCGATGGTCGCCTCGCTCGCCGGCGACGTCGAGGTCGAGGAAGCCGCCGAATATCTCTACCAGAACGGCATCCCGGCCTACGCGTATTCGACCGAGCTTCCGGTCGAGGTGCTCGGTGCCAAGTACAAATGGGCGCGCGGGGCAGGGCTGCTCTGAGCGCTAGCTCTCCTGTCATCCCGGGGCGACGCGAAGCGTCGAACCCCGATCTCGGACTCCGGGTCTGGTACGCCGGGCCCGCGCTGCGCGCAATCCCGGCGCACCATCCCGGAATGACGGATGCAAGAGCGGCAGGTCGCGATGAACAAGAACGTGATCCGGCGCAAATCGCTCGAACCCAAATCGGCTGCGGAGGCCGACCATGAGATCCGCGACGGTGGCGTGCAGTCCGTTGATCGTGCGCTCTCCATCCTGGAAACGCTGGCCGAGGACGACGAAGGCTACCGCCTCAGCGATCTCGCGATCCGCACCGGCTTGTCGGCCTCGACGGTGCATCGCCTGCTCGCGACGCTGGAAAGCCGTCGCTTCGTGCAGTTCGACCGTGCCGAATCCAAATGGCACGTCGGCTCGCGCGCCTTCACGGTCGGCGCGAGCTTTGCGCGGCGGCGCAATTTCTCGACGCAGGCGATTCCATACTTGCGGAAGCTGCGCGATCTCACCCGCGAGACCGCCAATCTCGCCGTCGTCGACGACGAATTCATCATCGTTCTGACCCGCATGGAGAGCCGCGAGATCATGCGCTCGCTGACCCAGGTCGGCGGCCGTGTCCCCATGGTGACATCGGGCGTTGGCAAGGCGGTGCTCGCGACCTATTCGGACGAGGATGTCGGCGCCGTCATCCGCCATCACGGCATGCCGCGCCTGACCGGGAAGTCGATCGTGCGGCCGAGCGACCTGTTCAAGGAGCTCGAAAAGATCCGCAGGCAGGGTTTTGCGCTCGACGATGAAGAGGCCTGCATGGGCCTGCGCTGCATTGCTGCGGTGGTATACAACGACTGCGCCGAGCCGCTCGCGGCGATTTCCGTCTCCGGCATGACCAGTCGCCTGACCGACGACCGATTGCCGGACGTGGGCCAAATCGTGCGCGAGGTCGCCGGCGAGCTGACCGTCGCGCTGGGTGGGGTGATGCCGACGCCGCGCTAAAACGCAGGAATCTGGGCGCTGTCGCTGGACAGCATCGGCCGTTTTGGCTGATATGCGACCAAACGACACAATGCGGCAAACGTCCGCATGAGCCTGGAGAGCGTCCTCATGTTCCAATTTTCCGCGCGCCTTGCCGGCGCAGCCGTCGCGCTGACCCTTCTGGCAGCGACGCCATCCCTTGCCCAGCAGCTCGAGCTCAAGCTGATGGCGCCGGCGGCCCCGGGCGGCGGTTGGGACCAGACCGCGCGCTCGATGCAGCAGGCGCTGGTGGCCTCCGGTGTGGCGCGCAGCGTGCAGGTCACCAACGTTCCCGGGGCCGGCGGCAGCGTCGGCATCGCCCAATTCGTCAATGGCGCCAAGGGCGACGGCAACCAGATGATGGTCAACGGCTTCGTTATGGTGGGGGCGCTCGCCATGAACAAGTCGCCGGTGACGCTGGAACAGGTGACACCGATCGCGCGCCTCACCGAGGAGATCCAGGTGATCGTGGTGCCCGCGAACTCGCCGATCAAGACGGCGCAGGATCTCGCCGCCGCGGTGAAGGCCGACATCGCCAAAGTGACTTTTGCCGGCGGCTCGGCCGGCGGCGTCGACCATGTGATGGCGGCGCTGTTCGCCGGCGCGGTCGGCGCGGACGCGAAGAAGATCAACTACATCCCGTTCTCCGGCGGCGGCGAGTCACTCGCCGCGATCCTCGGCGGCAAGGTCACGGCGGGTATTTCGGGCCTCAGCGAATATGAAGGGCAGATCAAGTCCGGCAAGCTGCGCGCGATCGGCGTCACCTCGGAGAAGCGTATCGCCGGCAGCGACATCCCGACCTTTAAGGAGCAGGGCATCGACCTCGTGATCGCCAATTGGCGTTCGGTCGTCGCGCCTCCCGGCATCACGCCGGAGCAGCGCAAGACCTTGAGCGATGCGGTCGAGAAGATGGTGAAGTCGGATGCCTGGAAGGAAATCCTCAAGCAGAAGGGCTGGGAGGATGCCTATCTCGGGGGCGATGCCTTCGCCGACTTCCTGAAGAAGGAAACCGTGCGGGTCACCGACGTTCTGAAGTCGGTG
Source organism: Bradyrhizobium dasycarpum (assembly GCF_042019905.1). Taxonomy (NCBI): domain Bacteria; kingdom Pseudomonadati; phylum Pseudomonadota; class Alphaproteobacteria; order Hyphomicrobiales; family Nitrobacteraceae; genus Bradyrhizobium; species Bradyrhizobium dasycarpum. The sequence continues at coordinate 2,425,789 of NZ_CP169574.1, read as the reverse complement.
GGCCTGGTCAAGTCATGACCTCGGGTGATCCCGCCCAGCCGCCGCGGCGCGTCGATCGCGCCGGCGTCGTCATCGCTGCGCTGCTCGCAGGTCTCGCCGCCGTATTGGTCCTTGACGCGCGCGGCCTGTCATCCACCACGATGTACGGCATGGGACCGGAGGCGATGCCGGTCGTGGTCGCCAGCGGCCTCGGGCTGCTCGCGATCGGCAATCTGATCGACGCGCTGCGCGGGATCTGCCCGCGCGCGAGAGCGCCGATCCCGTTCCGGTGTTTCTGATCCTGGCCGGCCTGGCCCTGCTGATCGCGATCATCGGCTTTGGCGGCGGCTTCATCCTGGCGACCTCGGCGCTGTTCGTGACGACATCGGCAGCGTTCGGGCGACGCGCCATTCTCGTCGATGGCATCATCGCGCTCGTGATGTCGACCCTCATCTATCTCGCGTTCGACCGGCTGCTGACGCTGAGCCTTCCGACCGGCCCGCTGGAGCGACTGCTGTGATGGACACTTTTGCGGCGCTGGCGCACGGCATGGCTGTCGCCATTCAGCCGATGAACCTGCTCTATGCGCTGATCGGCGTGTTCCTCGGCACCGCCGTTGGCGTGCTGCCCGGCATCGGCCCCGCGCTGACCGTCGCGCTGCTGCTGCCCGTCACCTACAAGCTCGATCCCGGCGGCTCGCTGATCATGTTCGCCGGCATCTATTACGGCGGCATGTATGGCGGCTCGACCACCGCGATCCTGATCAACACGCCCGGCGAGAGCGCCTCGATGGCGACGGCGCTGGAAGGCAACAAGATGGCCAAGGCCGGCCGCGGCGGGCCGGCGCTCGCGACCTCCGCGATCGGCTCCTTCGTGGCCGGCACCATCGCCACCATCGGTCTTGCCTTCCTCGCGCCCTGGCTGGTCGATTTCGCCGTGCGCTTCGGCCCCGAGGATTATTTCGCGCTGATGTGCGTCGCCTTCGTCACGGTGTCGGCGACCTTCGGCGATTCCCCGATCCGCGGCCTGACCAGCCTGTTCATCGGCCTGTCGCTCGGCCTCGTCGGTATCGACAAGCTGACGGGACAGGCGCGCCTTGCGTTCGGCGTGCCTGAGCTGCTCGACGGCGTCGAGGTGACGACGCTTGCGGTCGGCCTGTTCGCGGTCGGCGAGGCGCTCTACGTCGCATCGCGCCGCCATCACAGCGAGGAGAAGCTGGAGCCGGTGCGCGGTTCGCTGTGGATGACGAAAGAAGACTGGAAGCGGTCGTGGAAGCCCTGGCTGCGCGGCACCATGTTCGGTTTTCCGATCGGCGCGCTGCCCGCGGGCGGCGCGGAGATCCCGACCTTCCTGTCCTATTCGACCGAGAAGCGGCTCACCAAGCATCCCGAAGAATTCGGCAAGGGCGCGATCGAAGGCGTCGCGGGGCCGGAAGCCGCCAACAACGCTTCCGCCGCGGGCACGCTGGTTCCGCTCTTGACGCTGGGGCTGCCGACCTCGGCGACGGCCGCGATGATGCTGGCGGGCTTCCAGCAATACGGTCTCAACCCGGGGCCGCTATTGTTTGCCGAACGGCCGGACCTGGTATGGGGCCTGATCGCCAGCCTGTTCATTGCCAACTGCATGCTGCTGGTGCTCAATTTGCCGCTGGTCGGCCTGTGGGTGCGGCTGCTCGCGATCCCGCAGCCCTGGCTCTATGCCGGCATCCTCGTGTTCGCGACCATGGGCACCATCGCTGCCAAGCCGTCGGTGGTGGAATTGTCGATGCTGGCCAGCTTCGGCGTGCTCGGCTTTCTGATGCGCCGGTTCGATTTTCCGATCGCGCCGGTCGTGGTCGGCCTGATCCTCGGTCCGATCGCCGAAAGCCAGCTGCGCCGCGCGCTCGCGATCAGTCTCGGCGATCCCATGACGCTGGTTCAGAGCCCGATCTCGGCGACACTGCTCGGCATCGCGCTGCTTGCGCTATTGGCCCCCTTTGTGCTGAAGGGGCTGGGGCGGTTCAAGGCGAACGAGGACTAACCGTCCTGACGTACTTGTCTTCTCGTGTCGCGTCTATTGGTGGGGAACTGTCATGCCTTCCGAGCTCCGCTCGCCGCGTCTGGCGGTTCTGATCGACGCCGACAATGCCTCCGCCAAGATCGCGGACGGATTATTCGAGGAGATCGCTAAGATCGGCGAGGCCAGCGTCCGCCGCATCTATGGCGACTTCTCCAACGCACGGTCCAGAGGCTGGGCCGACATCCTGTCGAAGCACGCCATCATCCCGCAGCAGCAGTTTGCCTATACGACCGGAAAGAACGCCTCCGACATCACGCTGGTCATCGATGCGATGGACCTGCTTCACAGCGGCCGGTTCGACGGCTTTTGCCTGGTGTCGTCCGACAGCGACTTCACCCGCCTGGCTGCCCGGATCCGGGAGCAGGGCATCGACGTATTCGGGTTCGGCGAGCAGAAGACGCCGGAAAGCTTCAGGCAGGCCTGCCGGAGATTCGTTTACACGGAGAACCTCCTTGCCGGATCGGTGAATACGCAGGACGCCACCTCGAGGTCGGCATCGCTTCAGCCGCCCGAAGCGGCCACGCCGATCATCAAGAAGGTGATCACCCAGATGGAGAGCGAGGACGGCTGGGTTACGCTCGGTGAAGTCGGCCGCCAGCTGGCCAATCTCGCGTCCGACTTCGATCCGAGGACGTTCGGCTTCCGCAAGCTGAGCGATCTCGTGCGGAAGACAAATTCCTTCGAGATCGACGAGTCGAAGGGCCGGTCGATGCGAATTCGGGTCAAGGCCGCCGCAGCGCCGCAGCCGAGACGGCGGAACCCGCGCAGGTCTTCTAGAGCGGGGACGCCAGGAGATTCGGCGCCAAAAGCGTAAGCACGGGTGCCGCTTATTTGAGTTGCCGAGCCGGCCCGCGGGCGCAACCATTGCTGGGCTGTTTCCGTCACGCGAGAGCCCCATGACAAGACTCACCCGCTTCGCCGTTGCGCCGCTGCACAGCATGACGCGCCGCCTTGCCGACGTCGCTTCCGCGCGCCTTGCGCCCGATCTCGTCATCACAGGCGCCCGGGTGCTTTCGACCTATTCGGAGCGCATCCACGCGAACCGCGAGATCTGGATCGCCGGCGGCCGCATCGCCGCCGTGAAGCCGAGCGGAGCAGCGAAGAAGGCGTGGAGCGGCGTTGCGACCTATGATGCCGCCGGCGGCATCGTCGCGCCGGGTCTGGTCGATCCGCACATCCACATCGAATCCTCGATGGTGACGGCCTGCGCCTATGCCGAGGCCGCGCTGCTCAACGGCACCACCACGATCTTCTGCGACAGCCACGAAATCGGCAACGTCATGGATGTCGCCGGCGTCGAGGCGATGCTGGAGGACGCGCGCGAGGCGCCGCTCTCGATTTTTCTGACGGTGCCTTCGACGGTTCCTGCGACATCGGCTGAACTCGAAACGGCTGGCGGTGATCTCACGCCGGACAAGATCGCGGGTCTGTTCGATCGCTGGCCCGAAGCCGTGGCACTCGGCGAGAAGATGGACTTCGTGCCGGTGACGATGGGCGACGAGCGCAGCCATGCGATCCTCGCGGTCGCCCTGAAGCGCGGACGTCCGGTGTCCGGCCACGTCTACGGGCGCGAATTCGTCGCGGCTTATGCTGCGAGTGGCGTCACCGACACGCATGAAGCGATCGACCGCGACATCGCCGACGATCTGCTCGATGCCGGCGTCTGGGTGTTCCTGCGTGGCGGGCCGCCGACGACGCCCTGGCATTCGCTGCCGCAGGCGATCCGCACCATCACCGAGCTTGGGGCCTCGCACAAGCGCACGGCGGTGTGCACCGATGACCGCGATGCCGACGATCTCCTGCTGTTCGGCCTCGACTGGGTGGTGCGCGAAGCCGTGAAGGCGGGGATGTCGCCGGAGCAGGCCTGGTCGATGGGCTCGCTGCATGGCGCGACGCGCTTCGGCATGGATGGCGACATCGGCGGGCTCGGCGGCGGCCGCCGCGCCGATCTCGTGCTGATGGATGATCAGCTCAAGCCACAATGCACCTGGTATGGCGGCGAGCTCGTGGTCGAGCATGGCAAGATCACGCCACGTCTCGATCAGGCATTGTCGCAGCGCTATCAATATCCTGACGCGGCTTACGCAACCGTGAAGCTGCCGGAGAAGGTCAAGCTGACGCCGGAGCTTCCGGCAGAGACGTGTACGGTCAACGCGATCAAGACCGCGCTGCCCGGCATCACGCTGATCCATGAGAAGGTCAAGATCGAACCGGCAAAGGACTGGCCGTCGCTGTTCGCCCGTTACGGCCTCTGCTTCGTCACCGTGGTCGAGCGCCATGGAAAATCGGCCGGCAATGTCGCCCACGGCCTCCTGAAGGATTTCGGCCTCAAGCGCGGCGCGGTCGCCTCCAGCGTCGGACACGACAGCCACAACATCATCGTCGCCGGCACCAACGAGGCGGACATGCAGGTCGCGATCGCGGCGATCAGGGAGCAGCAGGGCGGCGTCTGCGTCGTCGCCGACGGTAAGGTGAGGGCGCTGGTTCCGCTGCCGATCGCGGGGCTGCTGTCCGACAAGCGCGTCACCGAGGTGGCCGAGGAGGTCAAGGTACTGAAGAAGGAATGGGCGGAGGCCAGCTGCACCATCCCCTATATGGGTTTCAATTTGATTCCCCTATCGGTCATTCCGGAAATTCGCATCACCGACAGGGGTCTCGTGCTGGTGCCGCAGATGGAGCTGGCGCCGTTGTTCGAATGAGCCGCTTTCACGCATTCCTGCGTCTAACCGATTGAGGTTGCCGCAAAATCTCTGCGGCTGCCGCATCGTGGAAAATAAAATCGATCTCGTTGAGATCGGCTCCCGCGCAACCGATGATCTCGCTCGCTGACTTACATCAAGCGAGGTCCGATATGGCGAAGATGCGAGCCGTCGATGCAGCCGTCCGAATTCTGGAGAGAGGGCATCTCGACCGCCTTCGGAGTTCCAGGGGCCGCGATCAATCCGCTGTACTCGGCGCTGAAGAAGCGCGGCTCGATCCACCATATCCTGGCACGACACGTCGAGGGCGCTTCGCACATGGCGGAGGGCTATACCCGCGCCAAGGCCGGCAATATCGGCGTCTGCATCGGAACCTCGGGGCCGGCGGGCACCGACATGATCACCGGGCTTTATTCCGCGATTGCCGATTCCATCCCGATCCTCTGCATCACCGGACAAGCGCCGCGCGCGCGGCTCTACAAGGAGGATTTCCAGGCCGTCGACATCGAGTCGATCGCAAAGCCGGTGACCAAATGGGCGGTGACGGTGCGCGAGCCGGCGCTGGTGCCGCGCGTGTTCAGCCAGGCGTTTCATGTGATGCGCTCGGGCAGGCCCGGGCCGGTGCTGATCGACCTGCCGCTCGACGTGCAGCTCGCCGAGATCGAGTTCGACGACGAGACCTATGAGCCGCTGCCGGTCTACAAGCCCACCGCGACCCGCAAGCAGGTCGAGAAGGCGCTGGAGATGCTCAACGCCGCCGAACGGCCGCTGATCGTCGCGGGCGGCGGCATCATCAACGCCGACGCCTCGGACCTGCTGGTGGAATTCGCCGAGATCGCCAACGTGCCCGTGGTGCCGACGTTGATGGGGTGGGGCGCGATCCCCGACGATCACGTGCTGATGGCCGGCATGGTCGGGCTTCAGACCAGCCACCGCTACGGCAATGCCACCATGCTGGAATCCGACTTCGTGCTCGGCCTCGGCAACCGCTGGGCCAACCGCCACACCGGCTCGGTCGAGACCTACACCAAGGGCCGCAAATTCGTGCATGTCGACATCGAGCCGACCCAGATCGGGCGCGTGTTCAATCCCGATCTCGGCATCGTCTCGGACGCCAAGGCCGCGCTCGAGCTGTTCGTCACCGTCGCCAGGGAATGGCGGCGGGCGGGCAGGCTCCGCGAGCGCCAGGCTTGGCCGGCTTCCTGCCGCGATCGCAAGAGGACGATGCTGCGCAAGAGCCATTTCGACAACGTGCCGATCAGGCCGCAGCGCGTCTATGAGGAGATGACCAAGGCCTTTGGTCGCGACACCTGCTACGTCACCGTGATCGGGCTTTCGCAGATCGCCGGCGCGCAATTCCTCGGCGTCTATCGCCCGCGCAACTGGATCAATGCGGGACAGGCCGGGCCGCTCGGCTGGACCTTGCCCGCCGCGCTCGGCGTGCGCGCGGCTTGTCCGGATCGCGACATCGTCGCGCTATCAGGCGATTACGACTTCCAGTTCCTGATCGAGGAGCTCGCGGTCGGGGCGCAGTTCAATCTGCCCTACATCCACGTCGTCGTGAACAATTCCTATCTCGGCCTGATCCGCCAGGCCCAGCGCGGCTTCGAGATGGATTATCATGTCCAGCTCTCCTTCGAGAACATCAACGCGCCCGAGATCGGCGTCTACGGCGTCGACCATGTCGCGGTCGCCGAAGGCCTCGGCTGCAAGGCAATCCGCGTCACCGATCCGAAGGACGCACAGGCCGCGTTCGCGGCCGCGCGCGAATTGATGGCCAAGCACCGCGTGCCCGTGGTGGTCGAGTTCATCCTCGAACGCGTCACCAACATCGCCATGGGTACGGAGATCGACAATATCGTCGAGTTCGAGGAGGTGCTGGACCTGCCGCTCGATGAGGTCGGGACCGTCAGACCCGGCGTGCTGCAGCCGGCGGAATAGGAGAGAGCATGATGCCGAAGTTCGCCGCCAACCTCACCATGCTGTTCAACGAGGTGCCGTTCCTCGACCGCTTCGCAGCGGCGAAGGCGGCCGGTTTTTCCGGGGTCGAATATCTCTTTCCCTACGATTTCGACAAGGCGCAGCTGCGCGAGCAGCTCGAAGCCCATGGCCTGACGCAGGTGCTGCATAATCTGCTGGCGGGAAACTGGGGAGGCGGCGAGCGCGGCATCGCGATTCTGCCCGATCGCACCGCCGAGTTCCGTGACGGCGTGTTTCGCGCCATCGACTATGCCAAGGCGATCGACTGCGCGCAGCTCAACTGCCTCGTCGGTATTGCGCCCAGTGAGGCCGATCCGCGCGAGCTGAAGGAGACGCTGATCGGAAATCTACGCTTTGCCGCCTCGACACTGGCCCGCGAGAACATCAAGCTGCTGGTCGAGCCGATCAACACACTCGATATTCCCGGCTTCTTCCTCAACGGCACCGAGCAGGCGGTGCAGCTGATCTCGGAGGTGCGGTCGAACAACCTCTTCATCCAGTACGACATCTATCACATGCAGATCTGGAGGGCGATCTCGCCCGCACCATGCAGGAATATCTGCCGGAGATCGCCCACATCCAGCTCGCCGACAATCCCGGCCGGAACGAGCCGGGCACCGGCGAGATCAACTATCCCTTCCTGTTCCGCCACCTCGACGCGATCGGCTATCGCGGCTGGATCGGCTGCGAATACAAGCCGCGCACCACGACGCTGGAAGGCCTGTCCTGGCACGCCGCGCAGACGTTCGAGACGTAAGCGCAAGGACACAACGACGGCGCGCTGCCTCTCCCGCCCGCGGGAGAGGTGCACCGAGCGCGTGGATGAAATTTCGCCAATGCAACTGTGAGAAAGCTGGACATGATCGACATCGGCTTCATCGGACTTGGCACCATGGGACGGCCGATGGCCGGCCACCTCCTGGCGGCGGGCCGTCGCGTTCTCCTGCATGACGTCGCGCCCGTTGCGCCGGAGCTGATCGCGGCCGGCGGCGTTCCCTGCAAGTCTGGCAAGGAAGTCGCGGAGGGCGCGGATGCCGTCATCATCATGGTGCCTGACACCCCGCATGTGGAAGCGGTGCTGTTCGGCAAGGACGGCGTCGCGAGCGGCATCTCCAAAGGCAAGATCGTCGTCGACATGAGCTCGATCTCGCCGCTGGCGACAAAGGAGTTCGCGAAGAAGATCGAGGCGCTCGGTGCCGACTATCTCGACGCGCCGGTGTCGGGCGGGGAGGTCGGGGCCAAGGCGGCGAGCCTCACCATCATGGTCGGCGGGCCGGAGCGGGCCTTCGGCATCATGAAGCCGGTGTTCGACAAGATGGGCAAGAACGTCACCCATGTCGGCGCCAACGGCGACGGGCAGACCACCAAGGTCGCCAACCAGATCATCGTCGCACTGACGATCGGGGCGGTGAGCGAGGCGCTGTTGTTCGCATCGAAGGCTGGCGCGGATCCCGCGCTGGTGCGGCAGGCGCTGATGGGCGGCTTTGCCTCCTCACGCATTCTCGAAGTGCACGGCGAACGGATGGTGAAGCGCAATTTCGATCCTGGCTTCCGCATCGAGCTGCACCAGAAGGATCTCAATCTCGCGCTCGAGGGCGCGCGCTCGCTTGGCCTGTCGTTGCCCAGCACGGCGGTGGCGCAGCAATTGTTCTCGGCCTGCACCGCCCATGGCGGCAAGGCCTGGGATCATTCGGCGATGGTGAGGGCGCTGGAACTGATGGCGGGCCACGAGATCGCCGCTGCCTGAACTGTTACGCCGTAACAGTCTCCAGATCTGGCGTCTCTTTCGCCGCAGGGAACCGGAACAACGGTCCGGCCGCGCGGTTGAAGCCGCATAGCAATCACTGGAGGCTAAGAACATGAAGACCCGTTTTGCGATTACGTTGGCTGCCGCATCGTTGCTGGCGTCGAGCGCGGCCTTTGCCCAGTCGACGACTGAACAAGGCGCCAGGGACGGCGCGCGTGCAGGTGGCGACATCGGCGGACCGATCGGCGCAATGGTTGGCGGCACCGTCGGTGCAGCCGTCGGCGCTGGCCTCGAAATTCCGAACGCGGTGCTGGGCGGAATCCCGCGTAGCGATTCCGTGGTGATCCAGGAGCGCGTCGTGGTCGGGGAGCCCTTGCCGCCGACCGTGGTGCTCCGCCCCGTGCCGAACTACACCGAGTATCGCTATGCCGTCGTGAACGACCGCCGCGTGATCGTCGAGCCGCGCACGCGCCGCGTCGTCAAGATCATCGACTGATCGGCGACGGACCCTATGCGTTGAAAAGATTGGCCCTGCGGAGTGTCACTCCGCGGGGCCTTCGCTTGTCGCGACGGGCCTTGCGCGCAAGCGCGTGAGCAGCCAATCGACCGCGGCCGCGAGCGCAAAGCCGATGCAGGCGGTGAACGCGTCGACCAGAAAATCCTCCAGCCGGGCGTGGCGGCCGGGTGCCCAAAATTGCATCAGCTCGAGCACGGCGATCAGGACCACGGCGGCCGCCGCGATCAGCAGGCGCCGGTTTGGATAGGCGAGGCCGAAGGCCAGCCCCACCAGGATGAATGCGAGTGCATGTTCACCGTCTTGGCCGAGGTCCGAATGAGGCCGCAGGCCGGGCGGACCGAGTGTGGCGAAAGTTACGGCGGCTGCGAGCAGCCAGGCAAATGAACGTACCAAAATAGACATTCGCTCCGCTTAGCACACATGGTAGCGGGCCGGTACCGTCCCTCCATCAGATCGCCGTGTAGTTAATGATCAAACGTTAAAGTGGCTCGCGCACGCCGAGCCCGTGCATGAAGCGCTCCCGGATCTGAACGGGATCACGCCTTGTGGTGCCGACCCCTGGCTTGTCGTCGATCCGGACGGCGATCAGGTGTGGCTCGGCTGCGGACATCGCCGCGTCGACCAGCCGTTCGAAATCCTCCTCGTCCGCCGCCCAGGCGCTGTTGGCAAGGCCGGAGCCGGTGGCGATGGCCACGATGTCGGCGACGCCTGCCGCGGGTGTCGGCTGGGCGCCCGTAATTTGGTAGATCCCGTTGTCCATTACGACCATGACGAGGTTCTTCGGCCTCAATGTCGCAATGGTCGAGAGCGCGCCGAGCTGCATCAAGAGCGAGCCATCGCCTTCGAGTGCGAAGACGCGCCGATCCGGCTGTGCCAGCGCCACGCCCAGTGCGATCGGGAAGGCGAGCCCCATGCTGCCCAGCATGTAGAAATTCTGCGGACGATGGCCGGCGGCCCAGAGGTCGAAATTGGTGTTGCCGATGCCGCCGATCACGGCTTCCCCGTGCTTAAGCTTTGCGATCAGCCGCGAGGTCACGTCGAAGCGGCTCATGACCTTGGTGTTGCGCGTATTCATGGTGGCGCTCACTTGTCGAAAACCTTGCCGCCGGTGAGCAGCGGGTTGAGGATCAGCGCCACCGGCGCCTGCGTGGTGACGGCCTGCTTGATCGAGCGGTCGGCGATGAATTCGAGCTCGTCGAGCCGGGTGATGGTGTGATGCTCGAGCGCCAATGAGTCCAGGACCGGACGCATGGTGCGGCAGACCAGCGATTGCCCGTAATTGAATTCGCCGAGCGTGCCGCGTTCGGAGACGAACATGATCAGGGGGATCTGGTAGGGCACCGCGAGCGAGGCCAGCACGTTGGCGAGCGTCGCGAAGCCGGAGGTCTGCATCAGCACCGCGCCGCGCCGGCCGCCCATCCAGGCGCCCGAAACGATCCCGACCGCCTCTTCCTCGCGCGCGGTGGCAAAGGTGGTGAAGAACGGATCGGCGTGCAGGTTCTTGATCAATGGAGTCAGCACACGGTCGGGCACGTAGGGGACGAGGCTGATCTCGTTTCGTTTCAGGGTTTGCAGGACGATGCCGTGCCAGCTCCCGTCGCTGGCCCCCTGTGCCGCCTGAGGAGGCGAACTCCGCTGTTCCGCAATCGCCATGGCGATCTCCCTCGCGCCGCGCCTGCTTCTTGGTCTTTGCCATCGCCGTTGCGTTGGCCGTCGCGGCAGTCTGCCGAACTTGACGGAGCGGGCGGGATTGTCAACATGTCCGGGCCGGCACCGTGATCTGCGCCAGACCGCCTGCCGTGGCCGGCGCCGCCGTGTCATAAGCGGCGACGATTAGAAAATGGGAGGGAGGCAGGGACGGGCGCATCGCGCTGACCTTGCGCAGCCCTTCGAGAGAGCCGGAAGGGTCCTGATGTCCGTCAACAACAAGCGTGTCTTCTACGTCAAATACCTGGCCAATCCGATCTATGTCGACATCCTGAAGGCGCGGTCCGACGTCCGGCTCGACCGCATCGAGAACGAGAGCCCCGAAGACTTCTACGCGCCGATCCTGAGCGCGGCGCATGTCTACCAGATCGGCGCCGCCCGCGACGAGCTCGCCCCGCATTTCCATGTCGATGCGGCCTTCCTGAAGCGCACCCCGAACCTGCTGCTCGTCTCCAGCAACGGCGCGGGCTTCGATCCGGTCGATGTCGAGGCCTGCACCGATGCCGGGGTGCTGGTCGTCAATCAGTCCGGCGGCAATGCCCATTCGGTCGCCGAGCACGCGCTGGCGATGATGCTGACGCTGTCCAAACGCATCATCCAGTCGGATCGCCGCCTGCGCCGCGAGCGCGACGTCAACCGCAACGAACTCGTCGGCAACGAGGTCGAGCACAAGACCGTCGGCATCATCGGCCTCGGCAATGTCGGCCGCCGCATCGCCGCACTGTGCAAGGGCCTGCTCGGCATGAAGGTGCTGGCCTACGACCCCTATCTCTCGGCCGAGGTGATGGCAGAGCGGGGTGGGGAAAAAGTCGAGCTCGACGAGCTACTGCGCCGCGCCGATTTCGTCTCGATTTCCTGTCCGCTCGACAAGGGCAGCCGCAACATGATCAGCACGCGCGAGTTTGCGCTGATGCAGCCGCATGCCTACTTCATCACCACGGCGCGCGGCTTCATCCACGACGAGGATGCGCTGCTCCAGGCGCTGCGCGACAAGCGCATCGCCGGTGCCGGTCTCGACGTCTGGTCCAAGGAGCCCCCGCCGCCGGAGCATCCGCTGCTCCAGTTCGACAACGTGCTGGCAAGCCCCCACACCGCGGGCGTGACGGTCGAGGCGCGCCGGAACATGGGCCGGATCGCGGCCGAGCAGGTGCTGGACACGCTCGACGGCAAGCGCCCGCCGCGCATCATCAATCCCGAGGTCTGGCCGCACTATGCGGAGCGCTTCAAGCAGGCTTTCGGCGTGACGCCGGGATAGGGGCAGCCAGATTGCCATTCCGGGAAGGAGGCGCGGCGGGGAATCGCCGCCCGACCTTGATCCGCGTCAAAATCTCCTTTTCCGGCCCGGCCTAAATGGGATTAGAGTGCTGTCGGGGCAGCAGGGAGGTCCCATGTCAACCTATGTCGTCAAGTTCATGAAGAACGTGCTCGGTGAGTACGGCCGGCAGAGCGAGGTTTGCCAGGGCACACTGGAAATCGACGCCGCCGACGAGAACGAGGCCAGGGAGCAGGCGAAAGCGAGATTCTGCAAGGATCAGGCACTGCATCACTGGTCGCTGCATGCCGACCGCATCCATGTGAAGCCGGCCGACTTTCCGTCGTGAGGCTCGCTGCCTGCGGCGCGGCTCAGGCATGATCCGGAACAGTGCGCAGCGGTTTTCCGAAAGATCATGCTTGAGCAACAACCTAGAGCGCGATGACGATTTATCCTGATCGTATCGCGTTTTAGCGTTTGGCCTCGCCGAACACCACCGTCGGCACCGCGCGGTTGACGATTTCGCGCAGCGCGAAGCTCGATTGCACGCGCGCAACGCGCGGCAGCCGGGACAGCTCGGTCCGGTGAATGCGCTCGAAATCCTGGATGTCGCGGGCCAGCACGATGAGGATGTAATCATCGGTGCCCGACATCAGGAAGCAGCGCACGACGGAGGGGCATTTCACCACCTCTGCCTCGAAGGCCTTCAGGGCATCATCGCTCTGGCTCTCCAGCGCGATGCGAACCAGCACAGTTGTGGTGAGGCCGAACTGGCCGAGGTCGAGCGTGGCCTGGTAGGCCTGGATGTAGCCGTCGTCCTCGAGCGTCTTCTGTCGCCGTGCCAATGCCGTGCTCGACAGGCCGATCTTGCTGGCAAGCTCGGCATGGCTGGCGCGCGCATTGGTCGTGAGTTCCGCGAGGATCGCGAGGTCTTTCCGGTCGAGGGCCAAGGTTTCGTTTCCAGCGTGAAAGAGCATTTCGGCGCCGGAAACCGGCGCGGGCGCGTCGAAACTAGCGGATATTTGCACGAAACCAAACCGGCCCCATCGCTACGATGAAGACCGGAATCGATCCGTTGGCGAAGGAGCTCAAGATGCGCGTCGGTGTTCCCAAGGAGATCAAGGTGCAGGAATATCGCGTCGGGCTCACCCCGGGCGCGGTCCGTGAATATGTCGCGGCCGGTCATCAGGTCGCGGTCGAGACCGGGGCCGGCGCCGGCATCGGCGCGTCCGACGAGGTGTATCGGCGGGCAGGGGCCGATATCGCCGACAGCGCCCGCGACGTCTTTGCCAAGTCCGAGATGATCGTGAAGGTGAAGGAGCCGCAGAAAAGCGAGTGGGCCCAGCTCCGGGAAGGCCAGATTCTGTTTACTTATCTTCATCTTGCGCCGGATCCGGAGCAGGCCAAGGGCCTGCTTGCCTCCGGCTGCACCGCGATCGCCTATGAAACCGTCACGGACGCGAGCGGTCACCTCCCGCTGCTTGCGCCGATGAGCGAAGTCGCCGGCCGCCTCGCCATCGAGGCCGCCGGCGCCGCGCTCAAGCGATCGGCCGGCGGCCGCGGCCTGCTGCTCGGCGGCGTGCCCGGTGTGCAGCCGGCGCGCGTCGTCGTGCTCGGCGGCGGCGTGGTTGGCACGCAGGCGGCGCGCATGGCCGCGGGTCTCGGCGCCGAAGTCACCGTGATCGACCGCTCGATCCCGCGCTTGCGCGAACTCGACGATCTCTTTGCCGGACGTGTGCGCACCCGCTTCTCGACCATCGAGTCGGTCGAGGAGGAAGTGTTCGCCGCCGACGTCGTGATCGGCGCGGTGCTGGTGCCGGGCGCGAGCGCGCCGAAGCTGGTCACACGCGCGATGCTGACATCGATGCGGCCCGGCGCCGTGCTGGTCGACGTCGCGATCGACCAGGGCGGCTGCTTCGAGACTTCGCATCCGACCACCCATAGCGATCCGACCTATGAGGTGGACGGCATCGTGCACTATTGCGTCGCCAACATGCCGGGCGCAGTGCCGGTGACGTCGAGCCAGGCCCTGAACAACGCGACGTTGCCGTTCGGCCTGATGCTGGCCAATAAGGGGTTTGCCGCGGTGCTGGAGAACCCGCATTTGCGCAACGGCCTGAACGTGCATCGCGGACGGGTCACCAACAAGGCCGTGGCGGAAAGCCTGGGGCTGGATTTCGCTCCGGTCGGGAGTGGGCTGGCGGCGTAGCTGCGCGCCCTCTCCCGCTTGCGGGAAAGGGTAGGGGAGAGGGTGTCTCCGCAGTGGGATTGTCGCCGCGATGCCGAGGAAGTTCCCTAGAGGAGGAGAGAGCGCTCTCCCGGCGCTTCGCGCCAACCTCTTCCGCAAGCGGGAGAGGTTGCAGCGGTGCCGGGGCTTTATATCACCCCGACTCTGACGCCTTGGTCACCTTGTACTGCCCCAAATCGGGGTCATGGGTCATGCGCCAATAATCGACGAACCGCCACGGCATCGCCGAGAACACGCGGCCGCTCGCATTGCGGTAATAGGTTCTCATGCCCGGATGCGTCCAGATCATCGCCTCATGCTCGGCATCGACCTTGCGGACATAATCGTCGAGCACATCCTGGCGGACGTCGATCGCCGCGACGTCTTGCTCGATCATGTCGACCAGGCATGCCGAGATGTAGCGACTCTGGCACTCCGACTGGAAGATGACGCTGCCGCCATGGGCGGGGCCGGAGTTCGGGCCAAGCATGCAGAAGAAGTTCGGAAAGCCGGGCACGGTGAGGCCGAGGAAGGCCGTTGGATTGTCGTGGGCCCAGGCCTGCCGCAAATCCTTGCCGTCGCGGCCGATGATGTTGAGACGGGCCGCCATTTCCGTCACCTTGAAGCCGGTCGCCACCACGATGATGTCGGCGGGACGGTGCTTGCCGTCTGCGGTGACGATGCCCGTTTCGTCGAAACGGTCGATCGCATCGGTGACCAGCTCGACGTTGTCCTGCCGCAAGGTCTTGAACCAATTGTTGTCGAGCAGGATGCGCTTGCCGTAGGGCGGATAGGTCGGCACGCATTTCTCGATCAGGTCGGGCCGGCCCTGTAGCTCCGACAAGATGAAGTCCGTCAGCTCCTGGCGGTGCCGGTCATTGCCTTTGTTGACGGCGCGCTCGGGATGCGGCCAGGCCGGATCCTTGCGCAGGAAAGGCAAGAGGCCGTCGCCATAGCGCCAGAACATGTTGAAACGGTACCACTGCACGTAGAACGGCAGATGCGCCAGCAGCCAGCGCGCGCCCTCGCTGATCGGATCGGCATAACCCTTCACCGGCCGCGCCCATTGCGCGCTGCGCTGATAGACCGTGACCGACGCAACGCGGCCGGCAATCGACGGCACGAGCTGCATCGAGGTCGCGCCGGTGCCGATCACGGCGACATGCTTGCGATCGACGTTGATATCGTCCGACCACAGCGCCGAATGCAGGATCGTTCCCTTGAAGTCCTCCTCGCCTTTGAAGCGGGCGCGGGAGGGATCGTTGAGCTGGCCGATCGCACTGACCAGCGCGGTGGATTCGAATGTCTCTTCGCCGTCCTTGGTTCTCAGCGTCGAGATCCAGCGCCGCCGGCTTTCGTCCCAGCGCGACGAGGTCAGCTCGGTGTTGACGCGCAGATGCTTGCGGATGCCGTATTCGTCCGCGACCTTCTGGAGGTAGCCAAGCAACTCCTCGCGCTGGCAGAAGTAGCGGGTCCATGCGTTGCCGGAGCCGAACGAGTAGGAATAGGAATGGTTCGGCGTGTCGACGCCGCAGCCGGGGTAGCGGTTGATCCACCAGGTGCCGCCAAGCTCGGCGTTCTTCTCGACGATGGTGTAGGGGATCCCGAGTTGGCCCAGTGCGACGCCGAGCGCAATGGCGCAGACGCCAGCACCGACAATCAGCACATGCTGCCGGGCGAGCTTGTCGCGCGAGGGCTGCTTGCTCCAGCGCGCCTCGCGTGGGGCAAAGCCCATCTCCTCGCGCATCAGGGGCGCGTATTCCGGCGCGACGTTCTCGCCGAGACAGGCGCGCATCATCCTCAGCAGCAGCTCCTCGCCGGGATCGGCGATGACGGGCTTTGGCATGCCGTTGGCGAACAGTTCGACCACCGCGGCGCGGATTTCGTCCTGGATCTGTCGGGGCACGCCGGCCTCGGGATCGGGGATGAGGCGGATATCGCGTTTGGGCAGGTACGGCGGTGCGAGCCATTTCTCGTCGCCGGTCATGTGCACCAGCACCATCAGCAGGCAGCGGATGTCGCCTTCTGCGATGGTCGAGGCAAGGTCGAGCCTGGGCGGAGAGTCGATGTTCATGGCGAGTCCTGGTCTTCGGACGGATTCATCAGCTGTATTGTGCCTGGGGTCACCACGCCATGCCACTGGTCCGGCGCAATCTGACCCTTTAGCTGGGACTTTGGTGTCCGGATAGGCCGGGAGAAGAAAACTATTGCCGTGACTCGGGTGCAAGGAAGGAGTTTCCCCTCCGGAGGACAAAAACGCCAATCGCTTCCATTGCCGTTTGGACGGGAAACGACGACATTCCCACCAGGAATTGATGGATCGGCAGCTATGGAACGCACTGGATTTGAGCCCTTCGGCGAGCAGCTGGTGTCCGCGACGGACACCCAGCCGCGGTCGCGTGCGTCAAAGATGCTGTTGCGGGTTGGCACTGGTCTGTTCTGGTCGCTGGTCGCCGGCATCGTGCTGGCTCGTGCAGCCTTCTTCGAGCCCGGGATCTATGACGGCTTCAGCCGGGTCGCCTCGCTGGCCAAGAGCTTGATCTTCTGACCCAGAACATTCCGGTCTGAGGACAGAACTTCCTTCGGCCCTGATATGTCGAAAACTTATTCCCCATCGAGCTGACGCTGCGTATAAATATTTCTCCTCTGGGAGAGATTTGTGTCGCAGAATCAAGCATCCAGTCCGGCCGATGCCAAGCCGGCCACCGCCGCAAGCCGTATCGCGGCGCTGATCCCGGGTATCCTCCTCTGCGTCGCCGTCGCCGGTGTCTCGGCTTTGCTAGAGCGGGCGGAACTGGGCGTTTTCGAGCATCCCTATGTCGAAGCGCTGGTGATGGCGATTCTGCTCGGCATGGCCCTTCGCAGCTTCTGGAAGCCTGCGCCGCGCTGGCAGGCCGGCATCGCCTTCAGCGCCAAACAGCTGCTTGAAGTCGCGGTGATGCTGCTGGGCGCCTCCATCAGCTTCGCCGCCATCGCCGCCTCTGGCATCGCGCTGCTGGCCTCGATCGCCGCGGTCGTCGTGGTCGCGCTCTGCGTCTCCTTCGGCATCAGCCGGTTACTCGGCCTGTCGACGCGGCTGTCGATCCTGATCGCCTGCGGCAACTCGATCTGCGGCAATTCGGCAATCGCGGCGGTGGCGCCGATCATCGGCGCCAACAACGATGAGATCGCGTCCTCGATCTCCTTCACGGCCATCCTCGGCGTAATGATGGTGCTCGGACTTCCGCTGCTGATCCCGCTGCTGCAATTGTCCGCCACGCAATACGGTATCCTCGCGGGCCTCACCGTCTATGCGGTGCCGCAGGTGCTGGCCGCGACGGTCCCGGCCGGCCTCGTCTCGACGCAGATCGGCACACTCGTGAAGCTGATGCGCGTCCTGATGCTCGGACCGGTGGTCGTCGGCCTGTCGCTGGTCGCCTCGCGCTGGCAGAGCGACGCCAAGAAGGCCAATGTCGGCTTCTTCCGCCTGGTCCCCTGGTTCATCCTCGGCTTCCTCGCGCTCGCCACGCTGCGCTCCCTCGAGATTGTTCCGCCCACGGTGGTCGGCCCGGTGACGAAGATCACGGGCTTTCTCACCGTGGTGTCGATGGCCGCGCTCGGTCTCGGCGTCGACGTCCGGGTGCTCGCCAATGTCGGGGGACGGGTGACCGCAGCCGTGACGTTGTCGCTGCTGCTGCTGCTCGGCATCAGCATCGCGCTAGTGCATTGGTTCAAATGATCAGGGCAAAACTGCCGTAGGCTGGGCAAAGGCGCGAAGCGCCGTGCCCACGATCTCTCCAGTATCGCGACAGGTGGTGGGCACGCTGCGCTTTGCCCACCCTACGAGACTGTCATCGTTGTGCGCGGGAGAGCCAGTCAGATCACATCCGCCAGGGAGTGCCCATGCAGCTCGATGCTCAGCCCCTGCATGCCCATGTCGCTGATCTCGCCGCCCATCGCCTTCAGGCTCTCTTCGCGGATCAGCGACATTAGCCCGCGGCGCAGCGCCAGGAACTCCGACGACATCATCATCGATTGCTGCCGCGGCCGC
The DNA here is from genome assembly GCF_042019905.1 of Bradyrhizobium dasycarpum. Taxonomy (NCBI): domain Bacteria; kingdom Pseudomonadati; phylum Pseudomonadota; class Alphaproteobacteria; order Hyphomicrobiales; family Nitrobacteraceae; genus Bradyrhizobium; species Bradyrhizobium dasycarpum. The sequence continues at coordinate 2,407,593 of NZ_CP169574.1, read as the reverse complement.
TCCAGCGGGATCGGGATCTCCGCCTTGATCGAGCCGGGGCGCGCGGTCATGCAGTAGACGCGATCGGACAGGAAGATCGCCTCGTCGATGTCGTGAGTGACGAACAGCACGGAGATCTTGAGCCGCTGCCACATGTTGGTGAGGATCTGCTGCATGATGACGCGGGTCTGCGCGTCGAGTGCACCGAACGGCTCGTCCAGCAGCAGCACCTTCGGCCCTGTCGCAAGCGCGCGGACGATGCCGACGCGCTGCTTCATGCCGCCGGAGAGTTTTTCGGGGTAGTGCTTCTCGAAGGCTTCAAGCCCGGCAAGGCCGAGCAGCGTACGTGCCGCGCGCTCGCGTTGCGAGCGCGGCATGCCGCGCATCTTCAGTCCGAACTCGACGTTCTCACGCACCGTCTTCCAGGGAAACAGCGAATATTGCTGGAACACCATGCCGCGCTCGGCGCTGGGACCGCTGACCTTCTCGCCGTCAACGGTGACGATCCCGGTAGTCGGCTTGAGGAAGCCGGCGACCGCGTTGAGCAGGGTTGATTTCCCGCAGCCGGAGGGGCCGACGATCGAGACGAACTCGCCGGGCTTCACATGGATCTGCGTGTCGGTGACGGCCTGCACCGGTCCCTCGATGGTCTCGTAGGCGAGGGAGAAATTCTTGACTTCGACATGGCCCTTCGGCGTGCCCGCAATCATCTCGCTCATGTCGACCTCCATGGCATGACCAATCTTCCGGCGCCTCTGATCAGGATGCTCGATCCGAGCCCGAGCACGCCGATTGCGATCATGCCGAGCGCGATGTCGGCGTACTGGACCAGCGAATAGGCCTCCCAGGTGAAGTAGCCGATGCCGTATTGACCCGAGATCATCTCGGCGGCGATCAGCGATACCCAGGCGACGCCCATGCCGACCGTGAGGCCGGTGAAGATGTGCGGCAGCGAGGCCGGGAAATACACCTCGCGGAAGATCGAGCGCTCGCGGGCGCCGAGACATTGCGCGGCGCGCACCAGCACGGGATCGACCAGCGACATGCCGTGCAGCGTGTTGACCAGGATCGGGAAGAACGAGCCGAGGAAGGTGATGAAGACGATGCTCTGCTCGTTGGTCGGCCACAGCATGATCGCCATCGGCACCCAGGCGATCGCCGGGATCGGCCGCAGCACTTCCGCGACCGGGAAGATGATCTCGTGCACCAGCTTGAAGCGGCCCATGATTAGCCCGAGCGGCACGCCGACGATGGCGGCGAGCGAGAAGCCGATGAAGATGCGCCGGCAGCTCAGCACGATGTGCATCAGGAATTTGGGATCGTGGATCGCCGTGGTGAAGCTTGCATAGACCGCGAGCGGCGAGGGCACGTTGGTGAAGCGCACGAAGAACACGACGCGATAGGTGGTCAGCAGATGCCAGACCAGCAGGAAGGCGAGCAGCGAAATCACGCCGATCGCGGTCGCGCGCAGCCCAGCCCGATTGAGCCGGTACCAGCGCAGCGCGAGTGTGCCGAAGGAAGGCGGCGTCGCGGGCTGGGCGATCGCGGCGGGCGCAGGGCCCGCCTCTGCAATGGCTGTTGCCGGCATGCTGTCCTCGGGATGTCTGAGGAGGGCGGGACTGCTCACGTCTTGCCTCCGCCGACGGCGGCCTTCACCGCGTCGTCGAAGCCGAGGACCTTACCGCCGACCTTGGCGGCATAGGCTTCGGCGTCCTTCTTGAGCAGGAACGGGGCGACCTCGCCATTGCCGACCGCGAAGAAGGCTTGGTCGGCGAACAGCTTGATGCCGCGTGTCGTGTCGAAGACATAGGCGACGTTGATCTTCTTGCCCTTGGCCTTGTAGTCGGCGTACGCCCCGAGGGTGCAGGCGGCGGACGAGAAGGGCATGATGCCGGCATCATCCACCCAGACCTCGCCGGCCTTGCGCGGATCGGCGATCGGCTTCTTGCAGAAGGCATCTTCGCCGGAGATCTCGTAATTCTTCGTGCTGGCCAATTGTGCGTCGTAGTCGAGCTTCATCTCGGCATAGGCCTTGCGGATGTAGCTGTCGTCGACCCATTTCTTCGGGTCGAATTCCTTCATGCGGCCGAGGTTCTGGAGAACCTTGACGTCGGCCGCGGCGGCATCGATCAGGGCGGGCTTCACCGTCGGATCGGTGGTCATGTTGCCGCTCGGCCCCAGGAAGATGTAGACGACTTCCTTGTTGATGCCGGTCCATTCCTGGATTTTTTCGGCGGCCAGCTTGGGATCGTCGCGCAGCCACTGATTGGCGGCGATCAGCGCCTTGAAATAGGCGACGACGACCTCCGGATACTTTTCGGCGAAGTCGGTGCGGACCACGATGCCGTGGAAGGTCGGCAAGTTCGTCTCGACGCCATCGAAGATCTTTTCGCGCGAAGCCGCGGAACGGCAGCAGCTCGGCGAAGGGGACGAAGTCGGCATGCGCATCGATCTTCTTCTCCTGGAGATTGGTCGAGCCGACCTCGGGGCTCTGGCTGACGAGCTGGAAGAAGTCCGATGCGTAGCCGCGATCCTGCATCGCCTTCAGCACCATGCCGTGCGCGGCGGAGCCGAAGGGAACGCTGACCAGCTTGCCTTTGAGATCGGCGAGATCGTAGTAGGGCGAATCCTTGTGAACCACCATGCCGTTGCCGGAGCCGGACAGGCTGTAGGCGGCGATGCCCATCAGCCGGCTCTTGCTCTCGGGATTGCTCTCGAAGGTGAAGCCGTTCACGATCAGGGGATAGTCGCCCATCATGCCGATCTGCAGCTTGTTCGCCATCATCGCATTGGTGACGGGCGGACCCGAGGTGAAGTTCTGCCATTCCAGCGCGAACTTGATGTTGGCGTATTTGCCGTCCTTGGGCAGATATTTCTCCAGGAGATGGAGCTGGCGGATGACGACGCCCGCGGTCACGGTGTTGGTCGTGGTGTCCTGCGTTCCGATACCGAGCGTGACGGTTTCAGCCGCGGCCGGTTGCGTGACGAGCAGCGCCAGCGACGTCGCCGACATCGCGATCGAGAGCGTGGGAAGATGGCGGACCATTCTCATCCTCATTCGGTTGGATGTGCTGTGGTTGCCATGATTGGGTGAGGGCGGGGGCAGGGCAAATCCGGAATGGTGGCCGCAGTCGATTAGTTGCCGGGAAAAGGTGATTGCATACTCCTTGGGCAGTCCTGCACTATAAAGCCGCTTGCCTGTGCATCGGCCTTGGTCGCAAATTCGCCTAGTCGGCTGCGTGACCGCGCATCTCCTCCAGCACGTCGGTCCTGCAGACCACGATCTGCGACCGCTTGGTCTGCACGATTCCTTTTCCTGCATGCGCTTGAGGCTGATGGTGACCCACTGCCTGGTGGCGCCGACCATGTGGGCGATGTCGGCGTGGGTGAAAGCCGCCGCGATCACGGTGCCGTCGGCGTCGTCGACGCCATAGAGCTCGACGAGGTGCAGCAATAGATGCGCAAGGCGCTGGGTGATCGAGCGCGTCCCCAGCATCTGCGCCAGCGCCGAATAGCATTTGCCCTTGAAGGTCAGGCCTTCGATCAGGCCGATGGCGAGGTTCGGGATCTCGGCGGCCAGGGACCGCAATTCCTTGCCGGGCAGGTGCACGACGCTGCAATTGCTGGACGCAACGCCGGACCATTGATGCACGGTGCCTTCGAACACTTCGGGGCCGCCGACGAAATTGCCGACATGCCAATAGGCGAGCGTGATCTCGCGCCCCTGCGGCGAGGTGTAGAACACGCGGATGCGGCCGCTCTCGATCAGCCAGATGCCGTCATGCTTGCCGCCCTGGTTGAACAGCGTCTGGCCGCGGTTCAACACCTTTCGTCGTCCCTGCTTCAGCACCAGCTCCCGCTCGCGCGGCGAGAGCTTGTCCATCAGCGGCGGCGGCCCGCCGATCCATTGCTGGTTCTCGGTGAGCAGCAGCGACGAGCTGCCCGCAGGCCGACCCGCCGGGGGGAACGGCCCCGCGAACCGCATTCGCCGCCTGCAACATCGTCTGCCTCCGGAACGTTCAAATCGTTCTAAAGAGGAGCAATGTCCGTGCCAGATTCACTCCGCCATCGTCGCCCGGCTTGCCGCCTTCGCTGAAGCTTCGGCGCGCCGAGCGCTCGTGTGGGCCTCGGCGTAGCCGGAACCGGGCGACCCAGTATTCCAGAGACGTCAGTGGGATGCGGAAGGGCCGCGGCGTACTGGATTCTCCGATTTCGCGGGGACTGACAGCGGAGCAGGGAGGGGCGTTCGCGCCCCCTTATCGCCCCGCCAGGCTCAGCAGATACGTCTTCGGGTAAATCCCCCTGTCATGCCCGTCCGAGAACGAGATGTTCAGCCCGTAGCCGAGATCGCCGATACCTGTGATCGCAACACCCGGAAAGGTTTCCGGGAAGCGGCCGTCGAAGCGGGCGCGGGTGCAGTGGGCGCATTTGCAGGAGAGGCGGAGTGTTTCGGCGGACACGCTCAGCGCATCGTCCTGCGTGGTGCGGACGAGAAGCGCGGCGAGATCAGCGCTGGCTTCATAGTCGGCCACGGTCGGCGCCACCAATGCGGTCATGGTCATGACGAACCTCCGGCTTCTATCTATGTCGGCGCGGGCTTGCGCGAATAGCAACTAATTGCCGGGGAGGGCATGACCACCGCGCTCATTTCGATCACCGCTCCGCGAAATGGGAAACTAATCGACCGGAACTCTCACTTCCGAATTGCCGGACTCTCCTCTCTCCGAGACCTTGAGATTATCGATAAGGAGAGATCATGAGTGCATTTCAGAAGGAGACGGTTCTGTCAGTCAAGCACTGGACCGACTCTCTGTTCAGCTTCACCGCGACGCGCGATCCCGGCTTCCGCTTCCAGAACGGCCAGTTCGCGATGATCGGGCTCGAGGTCGAGGGCAGGCCCCTCATGCGCGCCTACAGCATGGCCAGCGCCAACCACGAGGAGGCGCTCGAATTCTTCTCGATCAAGGTGCAGGACGGCCCGCTGACCTCGCGCCTGCAGAAGATCAGGGAAGGCGACATCATCCTGGTCGGCCGCAAGGCGACGGGGACGCTGATCACCGGCAATCTCATTCCGGGAAAGCGCCTGCTGCTGCTCTCGACCGGCACGGGCCTTGCGCCCTTCGCCAGCCTGATCAAGGATCCGGATGTCTACGAGAACTACGAGACCATCGTGCTCGCCCATGGCTGCCGCCAGGTCTCCGAGCTCGCCTATGGCGAGAATGTCGTCGAAAGCCTGCGCAATCACGAATTCTTCGGACCGCTGATCCGCGACAAGCTGGTCTACTACCCGACCGTGACCCGCGAGCCGTTCCGCAATCGCGGCCGCATCACCGATCTGATCGCCTCGAACCAGCTGTTCGAGGATGTCGGGCTATCAGGGCTCGATATCGAGACCGACCGCATCATGCTGTGCGGCAGTCCTGCGATGCTGGAAGAGCTTCACGCGATGTTCTCCGCGCGCGGCTTCGTCGAGGGCAACCACAGCCGGCCCGGTCATTTCGTGATCGAGAAGGCCTTTGTCGAGCGTTGAGGCGCAAATCGCGCTCCGGCGACAACTAATTGCTATCGCCGCGACGTCCCCTGAACAACTCTGATGCAAAGGCGCCGGAGATCGGCGAACCAGGAGCAAGTGATGGCACTAGATCAGATCGTCGACGGACTTTCGGAGGTTTCCTGCGATGTGCTGGTGATCGGCGGCGGCACGGCCGGCCCGATGGCGGCGCTGAAGGCGAAGCTGAAGAATCCGAAGGCCAACGTCGTGCTGCTCGAAAAGGCCAACGTCAAGCGTTCCGGTGCGATCTCGATGGGCATGGACGGGCTGAACAACGCCGTCATCCCCGGCTATGCGACGCCGGAGCAGTACACCAAGGAAATCACCATCGCCAATGACGGCATCGTCGACCAGAAGGCGGTCTATAAATATGCGCAGAACTGTTACTCGATCATCGAGGAGCTCGACAGCTTCGGCATCCGCTTCCTGAAGAACGAGAACGGCGATTACGCGGTCAAGAAGGTGCACCACATCGGCACCTACGTGCTGCCGATGCCGAACGGCGAGACCGTGAAGAAGGCGCTCTACCGCCAACTCCGCCGCGCCCGCATCCTGATCTCCAACCGCTACATGGCGACCCGGCTGTTGAAATCCTCGGACGGCCGTATCGCCGGCGCGGTGAGCGTTAACACCCGCACCGCCGAGATGCTGGTGATCAAGGCCAAGGCCGTGATCCTGTGCATGGGCGCCGCCGGCCGCCTCGGCCTGCCGACCTCGGGCTACATGTTCGGCACCTACGAGAACGCCGCCAATTCCGGCGATGGCTACGCCATGGCCTATCACGCCGGCGCGGCGCTCGCGAACCTCGAATGCTTCCAGATCAATCCGCTGATCAAGGACTATAACGGCCCGGCCTGCGCCTATGTCGCCGGTCCCTTCGGCGCCTACACGGCGAATAACGAGGGCTCGCGCTTCATCGAATGCGACTATTGGTCGGGCCAGATGATGCTGGAGTTCTACAACGAGCTGTTGTCCGGCAAGGGCCCGGTGTTCCTCCAGCTCAAGCATCTGCATCCGGACACCATCTCGGAGATCGAATCCACGCTGCACAACGTGGAGCGGCCGACGCGCGGGCTGTTCCAACAAGGACGCGGCGTCGACTATCGCAGCGAGTCGATCGAGATGCACATTTCCGAGATCGGCTTCTGCTCGGGCCACAGTGCCTCCGGCGTGTTCGTCGACGACAATGCACGCACCACCGTGCCGGGCCTCTACGCCGCCGGCGACATGGCGAGCGTGCCGCACAATTACATGCTCGGCGCCTTCACCAACGGCGCGGTCGCCGGCATCGACGCCATGGAGTTCGCCGACAGCCATGATTTTGCGGAGTTCGATGCGGCCGACGTCGCGATGGAGCGCGAGCGCGTGATGGCGCCGACCAGGCGCGAGGACGGCATTCCGCCTAACCAGATCGAGTACAAGACCCGCCGCCTCGTCAACGACTATCTCCAGCCGCCGAAGGTCACGCGAAAATACGAGCTCGGCATGCGCCGTCTCGCCGAGGCGCGGGAGGACATGCAGGAGCGCATGATCGCGCGCAACGCGCACGAGCTGCTCCGCGCGCTCGAAGTGCAGTCGATCATGGACTGCGCCGACATGGCCGCGCACGCCTCGCTCTACCGCGAGGAGAGCCGCTGGGGCCTCTATCACTGGCGCACCGATTTCCCGGAGAAGGACAACGAGAACTGGTTCTGCCACACGCTGCTGTCCAAGCAGGACGGCAAGATGACCAGCGAAAAGCGCGCCGTCGAGCCCTATGTCGTCCCGATCGCGGACGACGAGAAGGACCTTTACGACAAGCAGCGCATCCGCGCCTCCGCCTGATCACCGCGCCAAAGCAACAGGAGACATCAAATGCCTCTCGCGTCCTATCAGACCTCGGTTCCGGTGGTCGTCGACGACGCCAAGTGCATCGCCGACAAGGGCTGCACCGTCTGCGTCGACGTCTGCCCGCTCGACGTCTTGCGCATCAGCGACATGACCAACAAGGCCTACATGGCCTATGACGAGTGCTGGTACTGCATGCCCTGCGAGGCAGATTGCCCGACTGGCGCCGTCACCGTCAACATTCCCTATTTGTTGAGGTGATCATGTCGAGCCCGTTCGAATCCTACGACGATCTGGAGGATGCCGACGAGCGGTTGCAGGCGGCCGATCCCGCCGAGCGCCGCGTCGCCATCATCGCGCTCGGCCATTCCGGCGATCCGGCCGCCGTCGCGCATCTCGCCAACATGGTCGACGATCCCGACGCCGGCGTGCGCCAGCAAGTCGCGATGGCGCTCGGCGAGTTCGACGGGCCGGAGGCGGCAAGCGCGCTGGTCAAGCTGCTGATCGATCCCGAAAGGATCGTCGCGGCCGCCGCGGCCGACAGCATGGCCGAGTTCAAGGATCCCGCCTGCGCCGAGGTGATCCTGCCCCTGGTCCGGCACGCCCACGCCTTCGTCCGCATGGGCGCGCTGCGTGCGCTCAAGGAATTGCGCTGCAAGGACACGCTGAAGCCGGCGCTGGAAGCGCTGCAGGATTCCGATGCCGCCGTGCGCGTGCAGGCCATCGGCGTGATCGGCTTCCTCAAGCTGGAGGAATCCATCCCCGCCCTGACCGCGCTGATCAACGATCCCGACGCCCATGTCCGCCGTGCCGCCGTGAGCGCGCTGGCGTTCTCGCAGATGAAGCCGGCGGCCGAGACCATCACCCGTGCGCTGAAGGACGGCGACTGGATGGTGCGTGAGATGGCCGCGGAGACACTGGGCCTGAACGCCAATGGTGCGATCGCGGCTGATCAGCTCGTCGCCAGCCTCGCGGACGAGTTCTGGCAGGTGCGGCTGAAGGCGATCCGCAGCCTCGGGAGGATGAAGATCGAACGTGCGGTGCGGCCGATCGGCCATTGCGTCAACCACGACCAGGCCAACCTGCGCAAAGAAGCGGCCGCCGCCCTCGGCGAGATCGCCCATCCGGACGGCGAGGCGTTCCTCGCCGTGATCGCTGACGATCCCGATCCAGATGTCCGCAAGAATGCCCGTTGGGCGCTGCAGCAGATCGCGGCGCGAAAGGCGCGGGCAGGGACATAGCGGCTGTTCGCGGCCGCTCTGGACTTCCCCGCCAGACGTTTATTGGTCTTCGCCAATGGGATCGGCGGCTGCAAATGCAGCTGGTCCTTAGAAACAGCGAGGGCGCGGCCATGACGACGTTGACGGTGACGGATCTTCTGCCCGAGGATGGAACGAAGGGGACGCTGGTCGGCCGCGTCTGGCTGCCGCAGGTGAACGGTCCGGCCGTCGTCGCCGTGCGGGCCGATGGCGTCTTTGATGTCACTGCAAAGTTTCCGACCGTCAGCGCGCTCTGCGAGGAAGACGATCCGGCCAAGGCGCTCGGCGCGACCAAGGGCGAGCGCATCGGCGATCTCGACGCCATCGTGGCCAATACGGCACCCGATGGGCGTGATCCGAAGAAGCCCTGGCTGCTCGCACCGGTCGACCTCCAGACCCTGAAAGCGGCCGGCGTCACCTTTGCCATCTCGATGCTGGAGCGTGTGATCGAGGAGCGCGCCAAGGGCAATCCGGCCTCGGCCGAGGCGATCCGCAAGGAGGTCACGCGGCTGATCGGCGACGATCTGTCGAAGCTCAAGCCGGGCTCCGATCAGGCCATGCACCTGAAGCAGGTGCTGATCGACCAGAACGCCTGGAGCCAATATCTCGAAGTCGGCATCGGCCCCGATGCAGAGGTCTTCACCAAGGCCCCGACCATGTCCTCCGTCGGCACCGGCATGGATGCGGGCCTGCACCCGAAATCGACCTGGAACAATCCCGAGCCTGAGCTCGTGCTGTTCGTCTCCAGCCGCGGCAAGATCGTCGGCGGTGCACTCGGAAATGACGTGAACTTGCGCGACTTCGAGGGGCGCTCGGCGCTGCTGCTGTCGAAGGCCAAGGACAACAACGCCTCCTGCTCGATCGGTCCGTTGCTGCGCCTGTTCGACGACAGCTTCACGCTCGACGATGCGCGCAAGCTCGACATCAGCCTGAACGTGAAGGGCACGGACGGGTTCGTTCTCGACGGTCATTCCTCCATCAGCAAGATCAGCCGCGACCCGACCGACCTCGTCGCGCAGACCATCGGCAAGATCCATCAATACCCCGACGGCTTCGTGCTGTTCCTCGGCACCATGTTCGCGCCCGTGAAGGACCGCGATGCGCCGGGGCAGGGCTTCACCCACAAGCGCGACGACATCGTCACGATTGCCGCGCCCCAGCTAGGCAAGCTCGTCAACCGCATGCGCACCAGTGACGAGTGCGAGCCCTGGACCTTCGGCATCGGCGCGCTGATGAAGAACCTGGCGCAGCGGAAGCTGATCTAGCTCTTCGCCTCAGCGCAAAATACGCAAAGCGTAGGTTGATAGAGGCGGAGCTGTCCACCGAAGAGCGCACGCGACCGTTTATCGCCGCCGTTGCGGACCGATCACTTGCATCCAATCCGCAAATTCCCTTCATCTGCCCGTTGCATCACTGGAACAAAATCCCGCTTAGCGTGTCATAGAACCGCGCGCTGCTCCTCCGTGCATTTTCCCCAAATAGTCAAATAATATGACTAGTCGGAACCCTTGTTCCGTGGAATAGTGCCCGCCATCGCCCGCAAAGGGCGGTCTTTGCGGGCGCCAGCGACCAATCCGGCGCCCAGGACAAATCTTGGGAGACGCGCCTGACGACCCTCAAAGCCCTCTTTGCGGCCGGCGCCACGGCCGCGTTGCTGCTCGCGCAGCCCGCCCGGCGGTCTTCGACGCCGCGTTGCGGTTGCCCGGAGGCGGGCGGTTGACGGCGATTGTGATCATCATGCTGGTGCTCGTCATCGGCGGCGCCCTGCTGCATCTCACCCGGTTCGGCGCCAACATCTACGCGCTCGGCGGCAGCCGGGTCGCGCTCGCGCGCCGGCCGGCGACGAAGAGCGCAGGAGCCGCGGCATGACATCGCGCATCGTCGTCATCCCGACGCGGCGGGCTCACTCCAACCACGCGGAGGTCGCCCGCTCGATCGGCATCGACATCATCGCCGGACGTTACGCGGAGGGGACGCGCCTGCCGGGCGACGCCGAGATGATCGCGATGTTCGGCGTGTCGCGGCCGGTGCTGCGGGAGAGCGTGAAGACGCTGGTCGCCAAGGGGCTGCTCACCACCAAGGCGCGGGTCGGCACCGTCGTGCGCGAGCGCGGCGCCTGGAACATGTTCGATGCCGACGTGCTGGCCTGGCACCTCGACGCCGGCATCGACAAGCGTTTCCTGAACGATCTCGCCGAGATCCGGCTTGCGGTCGAGCCGCGCGCGGCGATGCTGGCGGCCGCGCGGCGGTCGAGCAGGATCTCGCCGAGCTCCGGCACAGCATGGAGCGGATGCGGCTCGAAGCGTCCGACTCGGTCGGCTTTGCCGATGCCGACCTCGCGCTTCACGTCGCGGTGGCGCGCGCCTCCGGCAATCTGTTCATGCGCTCGATCGGCCACGTCATCGAGGCAGCGCTGCGCGCCTCGTTCCTGCTCAGCGCCCCGGTCGAGCCGGAGGACCGCGACACGGTGCTGCTGTGGCACCAGAACATCGTCGATGCGATCGCGGCGGGCGATGCGGACGCCGCCTCGGAGGCGATGGTCTTCGTCATTCACAACGGCATGCATCGCCATGAGGGCACGGTCATCGAGACCGCAGCGGCCGAGACGGTGCCATCGGCCGAATCCGGAGAGAGATCGTGACGGAACTTCGCATTGCCATCGTCGGCTTCGGCAAGATCGCGCGTGACCAGCACGTCGGGGCGATTGCCGCGGTGCCGGGCGCGACGCTGGCGGCGATTGCCAGCCGCAATGCCTCGCTGCCGGGCCTGCCGCACTTCTCGACCGTCGAGGAGCTGCTGGAGGAAGGGCCGCCGATCGACGCCGTGTCGCTGTGCACGCCGCCGCAGGTGAGGCGCGCACAGGCGGCCGCGGCGCTTGCTGCCGGCAAGCATGTCATGCTGGAAAAGCCGCCGGGCGCCGGCGTGGCCGAGCTCGATCCGTTGATCGACATGGCGGCGGAGGCAAAGCGAACGCTGTTTGCGACCTGGCATTCGCGCCATGCGCCGGCGGTCGAGCCGGCGCGACAATGGCTCGCCGAGCGACGCATCCAATCGGTGCACATCAGCTGGAAGGAGGATGTCCGCGTCTGGCATCCCGGCCAGAGCTGGATCTGGGAACCCGGCGGCCTCGGCGTGTTCGATCCCGGCATCAACGCGTTGTCAATCCTGACCAGAATCCTGCCTAGGCCGGTGTTCGTCACCGCGGCCGAACTTGCCTTTCCTGCCAACTGCCAGGCGCCGATCGCTGCGAACCTGACCCTGACCGACATTGGCGGCCTGCCCGTGACCGCCGAGTTCGACTTTCGCCAGACCGGGCCGCAAAGCTGGGATATTGTCGTCGACACCGATCGCGGCCGGATGACCTTGTCCAGCGGGGGCGCGCGCATGGCCATCGACGACAAGGTTCTTGCCGAAGCTCCCGATGAGGAATATCGCGGACTCTACCGCCGCTTCGTCGAGCTCGCGGCGACCGGTGCAAGCGACGTCGATCTGACACCGCTGCGTCTCGTCGCCGACGCCTTCCTGCTCGGCAAGCGCACAATTGTCGAACCGTTCGTGGATTAGACATGGCTGGCTCAACAATCGAAAAAGATGTCTTCGGGAGACTGCCTGATGGCCGCGATGTCGAGCGCATTGTGCTGCGCGGGGCAGGCGGATTCGAAGCGCGGATCATAACCCACGGTGCGGTGCTTCAGGCGCTGATCGCGCCGGATGCGAAGGGCGGTCATGAGGACGTCGTGCTCGGCCATGACGCGTTCGCCGGCTATCTCGCGGAACGAAAGTTCTTCGGCGCCACCGTCGGCCGCTACGCCAATCGCATCGCCAAGGGACGGTTTTCGCTGGATGGCGAGACGGTGCAGCTTGCCGTCAACAACGGGCCGAACGCGCTGCACGGCGGTCTCGATGGATTCGACCGCAAGCTCTGGGAGATCGTGGAGATCGACGAGGGCGCGCAGCCCGCAGTGACACTCGCCTATACGAGTCCGCACGGGGAGGAGAACTATCCCGGCCGGCTCGATGTCCGCCTGACCTATCGCGTCACCGGCCCGGCCGAATTGTCGCTTTCCATGGAAGCGCGCAGCGACCGGCCGACCATCGTCAACCTGACCAACCACAGTTTCTTCAATCTCGACGGCGCAACGTCGGGCACATCCATCCTCGACCACCGCCTGACGGTCGCCGCCGAGCATTTCCTCGCGATCGACCCCACCGCAATTCCCTTGCCGGAGCCGCCGCGTCGCGTTTCCGGCACGCCGTTCGATTTCCGCGAAGCTCGGCCGGTCGGCGAGCGCATCCGGCAGGGCGATCAGCAATTGCAGAACGGCAGGGGTTACGATCACACCTATTGCCTCGGCCGTGACGGCAAGCTCGCGCTCGCTGCAAGGCTGGAGGCGCCGCGCTCGGGCCGGATCATGGAGCTGTTCACCGACCAGCCCGGCCTTCAGGTCTATTCCGGCAATTATCTGGACGGCACGGTTTCGGGGAAGGGCGGCAAGCTGATCCGGCAGTCGGACGCCATTTGCCTGGAGCCGCACATCTGGCCTGATGCGCCGAACCGGCCGGATTTTCCGAACCCGCGCCTCGATCCCGGCCAGGTCTATCGCCATCACACGGTGTATCGCTTTGCAGTGAGGACGCCATGATGGAGCAGGTGCCGACCACCGTTCTCTCGGACGATCCCTGCCATCTCGGCGAGGGCCCGACCTATGACGTGACCACCGACACCGCCTGGTGGTTCGACATCCGCGAGGGACGGCTGTTCGAGGCGCAACTCGGCAGCGGCAGCATCCGCGTCCATGCGCTCGGCCGGATGGCAAGCGCGCTCGGGCGCATCGATGCCGAACGGCAGTTGATCGTCGCCGAAGACGGGCTTTACATCCGCAAGCTCGCCGATGGCGCCATGACGCTGTTCCTTGCGCTCGAGGCGGACAATCCGGTCACGCGCTCCAACGATTGCCGTGTGCACCAGTCCGGCACGTTCTGGATCGGCACCATGGGCAAGAAGGCCGAGCCGAAAGCCGGGGCGATCTACGCGCTCCATCGCGGCAAGATCTCGACACTGTTTCCCGGCATCAGCATCCCCAATTCGATCTGCTTCTCGCCGGATGGCGCTACCGGCTACTTCACCGACACTCCGCGCGCCGTGCTCTATGCGGTGCCGCTCAATCCCGCGACCGGCCTGCCGCGCGGCGAGCCGGAGGTGTTGCTGCGTCACACCGGCATTGGCGGTCTTGACGGCTCGGTGTGCGACGCCGACGGGCAGATCTGGAACGCCTGCTGGGGCGCGAGCCGGATCGACGTCTATTCTCCGCAAGGCGAACGCCTGCGTTCGCTTGGCGTGCCGGCACGGCAGGCGAGTTGCCCGGCCTTCGTCGGCCCCGACCTGTCGCGCCTCCTCGTCACCTCCGCCTGGCAGGACATGGACACGGCCGCGCGCGCCGCCGATCCGCAAGCCGGTTACACCTTTCTATTGGAGGCCTCCGCGCGCGGTCGCGCGGAGCCCGATGTCAAGCTCGCATAGGAGACAAGAAAGCAACCACGGCACGTTCTCGACGATACCAACCGACAATCTGAACACCCAAGGGAGTGAAACATGCAGAAACTGAAGACCGCATTCCTCGCACTGGCGCTGGCGGGCGCTGCGACGATGGCCACGAGCCTTCCCGCTGCCGCCCAGGACAAGGCGACCGTCGGCATCGCCATGCCAACAAAGTCGTCGGCGCGCTGGATCGACGACGGCAACAACATGGTCAAGGTGCTGAAGGAACGCGGCTACAACACCGACCTGCAATATGCCGAGGACGACATTCCGAACCAGCTCTCGCAAGTCGAGAACATGGTGACCAAGGGCGCGAAAGCGCTTGTGATCGCCGCGATCGACGGCACGACGCTGTCCGACGTGCTCAAGCAGGCGAAGGCAAAAGGCATCACCGTGATCGCCTATGACCGCCTGATCCGCGGCACGCCGAACGTCGACTATTACGCGACCTTCGACAATTTCCAGGTCGGCGTCTTGCAGGCGCAATCGATCGAGCAGGGGCTCGGGCTGAAGGAAGGCAAGGGGCCGTTCAACATCGAGCTGTTCGGCGGCTCGCCGGACGACAACAATGCCTACTTCTTCTACAACGGCGCGATGAGCGTGCTGAAGCCCTACATCGACAGCGGCAAGCTCGTCGTCGCCTCGGGCCAGATGGGCATGGACAAGGTCGCGACCCTGCGTTGGGACGGCGCCACGGCCCAGGCCCGCATGGACAACCTGCTCAGCGCCTATTACGGCAACAAGAAGCTCAACGCCGTGCTGTCGCCCTATGACGGCATCTCGATCGGCATCATTTCGTCACTGAAGGGCGTCGGCTACGGCAGCGCCGGTCAGCCGATGCCGATCATTTCGGGGCAGGACGCCGAGGTGCCTTCGATCAAGGCGATGCTGCGCGGCGATCAATATTCGACCATCTTCAAGGACACCCGCGACCTCGCCAAGGTCACCGCGGACATGGTCGACGCCGCGCTCGCCGGCAAGCAGGTCACGGTCAACGACACCAAGACCTACGAGAACGGCGTCAAGACCGTGCCGTCCTACCTGCTCAAGCCGGTCGTGGTCTACAAGGACAATTGGGAGAAGGTCCTGGTCGACAGCGGCTACTACAAGAAGGCGCAGTTCCAGTAAGGTTGTACTCCGTTGTTCCGGGGCGCCCGAAGGGCGAACCCGGAACCTCGAGATTCCGGGTTCGATGCTTCGCATCGCCCCGGAATGACGACGATTGAGGGACACATTGCCATGACCGCCATGCTGGAGATGCGCAACGTCAGCAAGAGCTTCGCCGGTGTGCAGGCGCTGCGCGACGTCAACTTCTCGGTTCACGCCGGGCAGATCCACGCGCTCGTCGGCGAGAACGGCGCCGGCAAGTCGACGCTGATGAAGGTGCTGAGCGGGGTCTACCCGTACGGCAGCTACGAGGGCACCATTGTCTTCGAAGGCGAGGAGCGGCGCTTCCGCGACATCAACGATTCCGAGGCGCTCGGCATCATCATCATCCATCAGGAGCTGGCGCTGATCCCGCTGATGTCGATCGCAGAAAACATCTTCCTGTCGCATCCGCCCTCGAAGCTCGGCGTGATCGATCGCGACGAGGTGTACCGGCGCACGCAGGAATTGCTGGCCCAGGTCGGCCTGAAAGAGTCTCCGGATACGCTGATCACCGATCTCGGCGTCGGCAAGCAGCAACTGGTCGAAATCGCCAAAGCGCTGTCCAAGCGGGTGCGGATGCTGATCCTGGACGAGCCGACCGCCAGCCTGAACGAGGCCGACAGCGCCGCGCTGCTCGAGCGCCTGATGGCCTTCCGCCAGCAGGGCATCGGCTCGATCCTGATCTCGCACAAGCTCAACGAGGTCGCCAGGGTTGCCGACCACATCACCGTGCTGCGCGACGGCCGTACCGTCGACAGCATCGATTGCCATGCCGAGCCGATCCAGGAAGATCGCATCATCCGCAGCATGGTCAATCGCGATATGGCCCACCGCTTCCCGGAGCGTAGCGCCAAGATCGGCGAGCCCGTGCTCGACGTCGCCAACTGGTCGGTCTACCACCCGATCCATCCCGAGCGGCAGGTGATCAAGAACGTCAATTTCGGCGTCAGGCGCGGCGAGGTCGTCGGCATTGCCGGATTGATGGGCGCCGGCCGCACCGAATTTGCCATGAGCCTGTTCGGCCGCTCCTGGGGAACCAATATCAGCGGCACGATCCGGCTAGAGGGGCGGGAGATCGTGCTGCCGAGCGTCGCGGCGGCGATCGACGCCGGCCTTGCCTATGTCACCGAGGACCGCAAGCAGCTCGGCCTGATCCTGGCCGACGACGTCCGCAAGAACATCACGCTTGCGAGCCTCGACCAGGTCGCGCCGAGCCGGGTGATCGACGACATCGCCGAGCTGAAGGTCGCCAGCGATTACCGCACCCGCATGCGCATCCGCTGCTCCGACGTCTACCAGGAGACCGGCCAGCTCTCCGGCGGCAACCAGCAGAAAGTGGTGCTGTCGAAATGGCTGATGACCGACCCGAAAGTCCTGATCCTGGACGAGCCGACGCGGGGCATCGACGTCGGTGCCAAGTACGAGATTTACTGTATCATCAACGAGCTGGCGGAGGCCGGCCGCGGCGTCGTGGTGATCTCCTCGGAGATGCCCGAACTGCTCGGCATCTGCGACCGCATCTGTGTCATGAATGAAGGCGCCTTCGTTGGCGAGTTCAAGGGCGCGGACGCGACGCAAGAGAAGATCATGCGCGCCATCATGCGCAACGAACGAAACATTGGGAACGCCGCGCCCGCGGCCGCGGAAATGGGAGGAATGCAGCCATGACCGACAAGACGGTATCGCTGCCCGAGGAGCGCCGGCACGGCAGCTTCATCAAGAACAATCTGCGCAACTACGGCATGCTGATGTCGTTGATCGCGATCATGCTGTTTTTCCAGGTGATGACCGGCGGCACGCTGCTGCAGCCGCTCAACCTGACCAACCTGGTGCTCCAGAACAGCTACATCGTCATCATGGCGCTGGGCATGCTTCTGGTGATCGTCACCGGCCATATCGATCTCTCGGTCGGCTCGGTCGCTGGCTTCGTCGGCGCGGTCGCCGCCGTGCTGATGGTGACCTACAAGGTCGACTACACGCTCGCCTTCATCGCCTGCCTGCTGCTGGGGGCGGCGATCGGTGCGGCGCAGGGCTATTGGGTGGCCTATTTCGGCATTCCGTCCTTCATCGTCACGCTGGCGGGCATGCTGGTGTTCAAGGGGCTCGCCCTCGCGGTGCTGCAGGGCCAGTCACTCGGCCCGTTCCCGGCAACCTTCCAGAAGCTGTCCTCCGGCTTCATTCCGGAGCTTCTGCCCGAGGCCGGCACGCTGCATCCGACCTCCATGCTGATCGGCGCCGTGCTCGCGCTCGGCCTCGTCTATGCCAGCGCCAAGGGGCGGTCGCGCGAGCAAGCGCATGGCATCGAGGTCGAGCCTTACGCGTTCTTCCTGGGCAAGAGCGTCCTGCTCGCCTGCGCCGTGCTCTATTTCACCTATCTGATCGCCTCGCATCGCGGCCTGCCGAACGTGCTGGTGATCATGACCGCGTTGATCGCGCTCTACGGCTTCGTCACTCGTCGCACCGTGATCGGTCGGCAGGTCTATGCAGTCGGCGGCAATGCGAAGGCGGCGAAGCTGTCGGGCATCAAGACGGAGCGGTTGACCTTTCTCACCTTCGTCAACATGGGCGTGCTCGCCGCGCTGGCCGGCCTCGTCTTCGCCGCGCGCCTCAACACCGCGACCCCGAAGGCCGGGCTCGGCTTCGAGCTCGACGTCATCGCCGCCTGCTTCATCGGCGGCGCCTCGGCCTATGGCGGCGTGGGTCGGGTCGGCGGCGCCGTGGTCGGCGCCATGATCATGGGCGTGATGAACAACGGCATGTCCATCCTCGGCATCGGCATCGACTATCAGCAGGTCATCAAGGGCCTGGTGCTGCTCGGGGCGGTGTGTATCGACGTGTATAACCAGCGACGGTAGCCGCAGAGAAGGTCTTGTAGGGTGGGCAAAGGCGCAACGCGCCGTGCCCACCACCGCTTCTCCGATCGAAAGAAGTGGTGGGTACGCTACGCTTTGCCCACCCGACGACTACGGCGCTACGGCAGCGGTGATTGCGTCGTGAACAACACCGCCGCGATCGCGACGGACAGGCTCACCGCCGATATCGTTGCCACGGTCGACAGCACCCCCATTCGCCGGAGCGCGAGGGCGAACACGATGATGATGGGGGTCGCCGTCATCAGCCCGATCTGTGCATCGCTCATCTCTTCGCTCGCCGTTTTGCGGAACCGCCCGATGGCATCCACCCTATGACGGCGGGGCGGGCGGAACGTTGCGGCAGCGCAAACGCGCCTTTGGCCGGTTGCACTATTTGTCCGGCGACAAAGTCGGAACGGCGCACGTGGGATATCTGTCCGGCGGCTTGATGCGGAAGGCAGATGTCGGCGACGGACCTCGAACAACCAGGCAGCGGCTGGGGAATCCTGGAAGATCTTCCCGGCGATCCCATGATCTGGGTGCTCATCTTCAGCGAGCTCGCCGCGTTCGGCCTGTTCCTGGGTGCTTTCGTCGTCGCTCGTGCGCTTCACCCAGCGGTGTTCGCGGCCGGTCAGTCCACCCTTGATGCGCATCTGGCGGGACTCAACACCATCGTGCTGGTGACCAGCGGCTGGGCTGCCGCACGGGCGACGGCTGCAGCACGCGCCGGCGACAGGGGACGTGCACGCGGCTGGCTGTTCGGCGCCATGGCGCTCGGCGCGCTCTTCATCGCGGTCAAGCTGCTCGAATATGCCGGCGAGATCGCGTCGGGAAACGGCCTGGAGACCAGTCCGTTCTTCACGCTGTACTTCCTCCTCACCGGATTCCATCTCCTGCATGTCGGCCTCGGCATCGTGATTCTCGCCGTGGTTTCCCGGGGCGCCCGGGCGGCAAGCGTCGAGACCGGAACCGCGTTCTGGCACATGGTCGACCTGCTCTGGATCGTCATGTTTCCCATCATCTATCTGGTGCACCCGTGATTCCCGATCGTCTCGACCTCACCTGGATCGTGTTGATCGGCCTCGCGCTCGCGACCCTTCTGGTTCCGGCGCTGGTGTCGCGACCCTTGTTCGCCAATGCCTTGCTGCTGACCTTCGCCGCCCTCAAGGGCCGCCGCGTCGTGCTTGACTTCCTCGACCTTCGCGCGGCACCGGCGCTCTGGCGCGGCCTCGTCAGTGCCTGGATCCTCATCGTGGTGCTGTTCGCGTGGCTCGCATCCGCCATCGTCGTTCTGATCTGACCCCCATGTCGCGCATCTTCGCGCTCGTTGCGCTTCGACAAAGATTGAGCGGCGCCCTTCGGCAATAAATCGCATCACCGAATTTTGCGACTCAAACCGGAAAGGATTGGCAATGGCTGAACGCCTGACCAAGTCGGCCGCTCGAAACGTGTTCTACGGCGGCTCGGCCTTTTTCTTCGCCATTTTCATAGGGCTGACGGCGCACAGCCACTACTACATCGCCACGACCTCCACGGACGCAACGACGCTGACGTCGTCGGTCGCCCGCGGCAAGCATGTCTGGGAGAAGCACTCCTGCATCAACTGCCACACCTTGCTCGGCGAGGGCGCCTATTTCGCGCCTGAGGTCGGCAACGTCTGGGATCGCTGGGGCGGCAACGAGGACCCGGCCGCAGCGCGCGAGACGTTGAAGGCGTGGATGCAGTCGCAGCCCTCCGGTGCGCCGGGCCGGCGGCAGATGCCGCAGTTCAACCTCACCAATCAGGAGCTCGACGATCTCGCCGACTTCCTGGAATGGACCAGCAAGATCAAGCGGCAGGAATGGCCGCCGAACAAGGCCGGCTGAGCGCCTTCCTCTTTCAAGACAGAGAGAACCCGAGATGAAATATCAAACCCAGAAAGTCGCGATGCTGTATTTCTACGGCGCGCTGACCCTGTTCCTGGCCCAGGTCCTGTTCGGCCTTCTCGCCGGAACCATCTACGTCCTGCCCAACACGTTGTCGGCCCTCCTGCCGTTCAACATCGTCAGGATGATCCACACCAACGCGCTGATCGTGTGGTCGCTGATCGGCTTCATGGGCGCGACCTACTTCCTGCTCCCGGAAGAGACCGAGACCGAGCTCTATAGCCCGCTGCTGGCGAAGATCCAGTTCTGGCTGTTCTTCGGCGCGGCCGGCGTCGCCGTGGTCGGCTATCTCTTCCACTATCACGAGGGCCGTGAGTTCCTCGAACAGCCCTTCATCCTCAAGATCGGCATCGTCGTCGTCTGCCTGATGTTCCTGTTCAACGTCACGATGACGGCGCTGAAGGGCCGCAAGACCACGATCACCAACATTCTGCTGTTTGGTCTGTGGGGCGTCGCGATCTTCTTTCTGTTCGCCTTCTACAATCCGGTGAACCTTGCCGTCGACAAGATGTACTGGTGGTACGTCGTCCATCTCTGGGTCGAAGGCGTCTGGGAGCTGATCATGGCCTCCGTGCTCGCTTATCTCATGATCAAGCTCAACGGCATCGATCGTGAGGTGGTCGAGAAGTGGCTCTACGTCATCATCGGTCTTGCCCTGTTCTCGGGCATCCTCGGCACCGGCCACCACTTCTACTGGATCGGCGCGCCCGGCTACTGGCAGTGGATCGGTTCGCTGTTCTCCACGCTCGAAGTCGCGCCGTTCTTCACGATGGTGATCTTCACGGTGCAGATGACCTGGAAGGCCGGCCGCAAGCATCCGAACCGCGCGGCGCTGTTGTGGTCGGTCGGCTGCTCGGTGATGGCGTTCCTCGGCGCCGGCGTGTGGGGCTTCCTGCACACGCTGTCCTCGGTGAACTACTACACCCACGGCACGCAGGTTACCGCCGCGCATGGCCATCTCGCCTTCTTCGGCGCCTATGTGATGCTGAACCTGTCGGTGATGGCCTATGCGATCCCGCAGCTGAAGGGACGTGCGCCCTATAACCAGTGGCTGTCCATGACGAGCTTCTGGATCATGTGCACGGCCATGATGGTGATGACCTTCGCGCTGACCTTCGCCGGCGTCGTCCAGGTCCATCTCCAGCGCGTGCTCGGCCAGGGCTACATGGACGTGCAGGACCAGCTCGCGATGTTCTACTGGGTCCGGCTCGGCTCCGGTGTGTTCGTCGCGATCTCCGCGCTGATGTTCGTCTGGGCCGTGCTGGTGCCGAGCCGCGAGAAGCAGGCGGTCATTCCCGCCGCGCTGCAGCCGGCTGAGTAAACGCAAAAGGCGGCCGCGGCTTGTCGCGGCCGCCGTCTCTTTCTGAATTCCGGAGGAAGATCATGAACGCAGCACTTCTCGCCGTGGCGGCACCTCGACCCGAGCTACCGGCCTATGTCGCGAGCGGCAACGAATGCGCGCTGTTCGAACACGCCTGGCGCCATCAGCTGCCGGTGCTGCTGAAGGGGCCGACCGGCTGCGGCAAGACCCGCTTCGTCGCGCATATGGCGGCCCGGCTCGGGCTGCCGCTTCACACCGTCGCCTGTCATGACGATCTGACCGCCGCCGATCTCACCGGCCGCTATCTGCTCAGGGGCGGGGACACCGTCTGGACCGATGGTCCGCTGACGCGCGCCGTGCGCGACGGCGGTATCTGCTATCTCGACGAGGTCGTCGAGGCCCGCAAGGACGTCACCGTCGTGCTGCATCCTCTGACCGACGATCGCCGCATCCTGCCGCTGGAACGCACCGGCGAGGAGCTGGTGGCGCCGCGCAGCTTCATGCTCGTCGTCTCCTACAATCCCGGCTACCAGACTCTGCTGAAGGCGCTGAAACCCTCGACGCGGCAGCGCTTCGTCGCCATCGAATTCGATTTCCTGCCGCCGGAGCAGGAGATCGGCGTTGTCTCCGCCGAAAGCGGGCTGTCGCCGGAGCAGGTGCGGCCGCTGGTGGGGCTGGCTGGCCGGCTGCGTGCGCTCAAGGGGCACGATCTGGAGGAGGGCGTCTCGACCCGGCTCGTCGTCTATTGCGCCACCCTGATCGCCGCGGGCACGGCGGTCGCCGATGCCGTGCTGGCCGGCATGATCGAGCCGCTCACCGACGACCCCGACGTCAAGGCGGCGCTGCTGGACGTCGCACGCGCCGTCATCGGGTGAGGCCGCACCGATGCTCGACTTCCTCGAACTGGAGGAGACGGTCGGCCGCGCCTGGCACAGGATGGTCGGCGGCACCGCGAGCTATCCGGTTCACGACGAACACGCCGTCGCGTTGACCGAGATGAGGGGGCGGCTCGCGGTGATGTTCCGCGCGCTCGGCGGCGAGACCGGGGTGCAGATTGCAAGCGCAGGCGCGCGAAGATCGGGGCACCGGCTCGGCTGGCGACAGCGCATCGGCCTCGGAGACGAGCGGCTCGAGCAGCCGGGCCGTGATGCTGCGACCATCTACCTTCCCGATCGCATCTCGATCTATCCCGACCGTGCGCTCAACGCGGCGCTCTATCGCTGGCTTGCGGCGTGGTTCGCCGCCGCGCCGATCGACACGATCACGGAAGCCGATCCGCTGCGGCGGGATCTGCTGGCGTTGCGCCGGGCAAGCGAGACGGCGGTCTTTGTGCTCACGCAATTCCCCGGCCTTGTCGGCGATTACGCGAAGCTTGCCGCAGCAACCGCCGAAGCCCGGCCCTGCCGTCCCCTCCCGCGGATCGAGCAGGAGGTTGAGCAGATCGTGCTGGCCCTGCTCGGAACCGGCAAGGCGCCCGCGGGCAAGCTGTGGCCGGCGATGATGGGAACGAGCCCGCTGCCGGACAAGGCGCCGCCGGGCTATCATTCGATCCTGCCGTGCCCGCTCTGGGGGGATTGCTGGACGCGCGATCTCTCGCCCGCTCACGCCGGCGAGGACGAATGCGCACCGGGCGCGGAAGCCGCGGCCGAGAACGATCGCAAACGCTTTGCCGTCCGAGAGCGCGAGGACAATGCCAACCGCCGCGATCCTTTCGTGCTCAACCGCTTCGAGAAGATCCTGGCGATGGCCGAGATGGTCAATGTCGACCGTCCGGCCGACGACAGCGAGGACGAGGATGCGCAGAAGGCGGCTGACGATCTCGAGGAGATCACGCTCAGCCGCCGCACCGGCAAGCCGGCGAGCCGGTTCAAGTTCGATCTCGACCTGCCGCCGGAAGCCGTCGATGCCTCGAAGTTGAATGCCGACCTCACCTATCCCGAATGGAACTATCGCAGCGGCTCCTATCTGCCGGATCATTGCCGCGTGCTCGCAGGCGCGGCCTCCGAGCAGGGTGAGAGCTGGACGCCTGACGATGCCATGCGCCGGCACATCCGTCAGGTGCGCCGTCGCTTCGAGGTGCTGCGGCCGCGCCACGAATTGATGCGCGCACAGACCGACGGACACGACCTCGATCTCGACGCGCTGGTGCGGGCGCAATGCGACCTGCGTGCCGGCAGCGGCGGCAGCGGTCTCGATCGCATCCATGTCGCCATGCGTCCGCAAGGCCACGATCTCGCCGTCACGCTGCTGGTCGACGTCTCGCTGTCCACCGACGCCTGGGTCGACGGCTACCGCGTGCTCGACGTCGAGAAGGAGGCGCTGCTGGTGCTCGCCCACGGTCTCTCGGCCTGCGGCGATCACCACAGCTTCCTGACCTTCACCTCGCGCCGGCGCTCCTGGGTGAGGCTCGAAACGGTCAAGGCGTTCGGCGAGCCGATGAACGCGACGGTGGAGCGCCGGATCGGCGCGCTGAAGCCTGGCTATTACACGCGGATCGGCACGGCGGTGCGTCACGCCGCGGCCGAGCTGGTCCGCCAGCCGCAGCGCAAGAAGCTGCTGATCGTCCTCACCGACGGCAAGCCGAACGACGTCGATCACTACGAGGGTCGCTTCGCGGTCGAGGACACCCGGAAATCGGTGCAGGAGGCGCGCCGGCTCGGCATCGCCGCCTTCGGCGTCACGGTGGACGCCACCGCGCAATCCTACTTCCCAACCCTGTTCGGCCGCGGCGGCTACGCCATCGTCGGCAACATCAAGCGGCTGCCCGCGGCGCTGCCTGCGATCTACCGGCAGGTTGCGCATTGATAACAAACCCCCGACGCCCGACTTCCTGTGAGCTATTGCTCACACTCTGGGTATATGATCGAATGGCGGGATGGAGCAGGACCGGCCGGGACCCGAACTGATCATCTTCGATTGCGACGGCGTGCTCGTCGACAGCGAGCTATTGAGCTGCCGGTGCTTGTCCGAGGTGCTGGCCGAGTTTGATATCGCGCTCAGCCAGCAGCAGGCGCTCGAGGCTCTTTCTCGGCCGCAGCACCAAGGCGATCGAGCAGCATTATCGTAGTCTGGGACAGATCGTGCCGGAGAGCTTTCTGCCGCGCCTGAAGTCGCAAGTGCTGTCGACTTTTGCAGCTTGTCTTCAGCCGATCCCCGGCATTGCCGGTGTGATGTCCGACTTGTCGGTGCCGTTTTGCGTCGCCTCGTCCAGCGATTTCGACCGCGTCGCGCTCTCCTCGATGTCACCGGCCTGCGGGCGTATTTCGGCGAGCGGATCTACACCGCGCAAATGGTCAGGCACGGCAAGCCGGCGCCGGATCTCTTCCTGCTCGCGGCGGAGAGGATGGGAGTGCGGCCTGCGCGCACGCTGGTGATCGAGGACAGCGTCAGCGGCGTTGCCGCAGGCAAGGCGGCCGGCATGACGGTCTGGGGATTTGTCGGCGGCAGCCATTACCGCGGCCGTGACGGGCAGGCTATATTGTCCGGCGCGGGGGCCGACCGGGTCTTCGCGCGCATGGGCGATTTCTGGGAGGCGTGAGGGCCGCATGGCCGCCGACAACGACAAGTCGCGACTCGACGATGCCGCGCGCGCCGGCTGGCTTTATTTCATCGCCGGTCACACCCAGGACGAGATCGCAAAGATGCTGCAGGTCTCGCGGGCCTCGGCACAGCGGCTGGTGTCGCTGTGCCTTGCCGAGCGCCTCATCACCTTCCGGCTCGAGCATCCCATCGCCGCCTGCATGGAACTTGCCGCGCGTCTGAAGCAGCGGTTCGAGCTCGTCCATTGCGAGGTGGTGCCGGCCGATCCGGCTGCTCCCCAGGCTACCGCAGGCATCGCGGAGCGCTGCGCCAATCTGCTCGATGCGACGCTGCGTTCGGAGACGCCTGTGATCGTGGCGCTCGGCACCGGCCGCGCCGTGCGCGCCGCGGTCGAGCGCGTCACCCCGATCGACCGGCCCAATCACCAGATCGTCTCGCTGGTCGGCAACATCTCCGCCGACGGTTCGGCGAGTTTCTACGACACCGTCGGCCGGCTCGCCGACCGCACCGGAGCGCGGCACTATCCGATGCCGCTGCCGTTCCTGATGTCGTCCGAGGACGAGCGCAACAAGATGGTCCGCATCGAGCCGATCGCCAGGGTGAAAGCGGTCGCGGCCAAGGCGGATTTGCGCCTTGTCGGCATCGGGCAGATGGACCAGAGGGCGCAGGTTCACATCGACGGCTTCGTCACCCGCGACGAATTGTTCGAGATGATGCGGCTCGGCGCCATCGGCGAGATCACCGGCTGGGCCTATGATTCCAAGGGACGTCTGCTCAAGGCCGGCACCAACAAGCGCCTCACCAGCATTCCGCCGGAGGTGCCGGCGAAGACAACGACGATCGGTGCCGCTGTGGGGGCGGCGAAGGTCCCGGCCATCGCGGCCGCCCTGAACGGGGGGCTGATCAACGGCCTGATCACCGACGAGACCACCGCAAGGGCGATTCTGGAGCGGTAGGGCGGGCGGTCTCGCCACTTGCTCCGCTGTCATCATCCGCGAAAGCGGATGATCCAGTACGCCGCGGCCCCCGCTTGGGCAAACCAGCTGACCACAGGGAGTACTGGGTGCCCCGCTTTCGCGGAGCACGACAGTGTGGGTCAAGGCATCCACCTGCCACCACTCCCGCACCGCAGCACTCATAAGTTAGTTGCGGGAACGCGCGCGCGCCTGCTTGACAATCCTCTTTGCTTGAGTTGAACATACGCCCAACGCGTGGGCATATGCTCAAACGCGATTGAGGGGAGGTCACCGTGAAGCTCGTCCTGGGCGCCGTCTGCGGCGCATCTGCACTTTTGCTGGCCGTTCCCGCGATGGCCGAAACGACCCTGACGATCGCCACCGTCAACAACGGCGACATGATCCGCATGCAGGGGCTGACGAGCGAGTTCACCAAGAAGAACCCCGACATCACGGTGAAATGGGTGACGCTGGAGGAGAACGTGCTGCGCCAGCGCGTCACCACCGACATCGCCACCAAGGGCGGTCAATTCGACGTGCTCACCATCGGCACCTACGAGGTGCCGATCTGGGCCAAGAAGGGCTGGCTGGTGCCGCTCGCCAATCTCGGCGGTGATTACGACGTCGCCGACCTCCTGCCCAGGATCAAGGATGCGGTCTCCGTCGACGGCAAGCTCTACGCCGCGCCGTTCTATGGCGAGAGCTCGATGGTGATGTATCGCACCGATCTGTTCGAGAAGGCCGGCCTGAAGATGCCGGAAAAGCCGACCTGGGATTTCGTGGTCGATGCCGCCAAGAAGCTCACCGACAAGGGTGCAGGCACCTACGGCATCTGCCTCCGCGGCAAGGCCGGCTGGGGCGAGAACATGGCGTTTCTTTCGGCCATGGCCAATTCCTACGGAGCGCGCTGGTTCGACGAGAAGTGGCAACCCCAGTTCAACACGCCGGAATGGAAGACGACGCTGACGACCTACGTCAATCTCATGAAGGACGCCGGCCCGCCCGGTGCGAGCTCCAACGGCTTCAACGAGAATCTGGTGCTGTTCAACGCCGGCAAGTGCGCGATGTGGATCGACGCCACCGTCGCGGCATCCTTCGTCACCAACCCGAAGGACTCCAAGGTCGCGGACAAGGTCGGTTTCGCGCTGGCTCCCAACACCGGCCTCGGCAAGAACGCCAACTGGCTGTGGGCCTGGAATCTCGCGATCCCCGCCGGCTCCAAGAAGACGGAGGCTGCCGAGAAGTTCATCGCCTGGGCGACCAGCAAGGACTACACCAAGCTCGTCGCCTCGAAGGACGGCTGGGCCAACGTGCCGCCGGGCACACGCACCTCGCTCTACCAGAACCCCGACTATCTGAAGGTCGCCCCGTTCGCCAAGCTGACGCTGGCCTCGATTGACGCGGCCGATCCGAACAAGCCGACGGTGAAGCCGGTGCCTTATGTCGGGGTGCAATACGCCGCGATTCCCGAATTCCAGGGCATCGGCACCCAGGTCGGCCAGCAATTCTCCGCCGCGCTGGCGGGCTCGATGACGGTCGATGCCGCGCTGACTGCGGCGCAATCGGCGACCGAGCGCGAAATGAAGCGCGCCGGCTACATCAAGTGAACCCGAGCTCGACCTCCTGAGCTCCGACTTGGGGCCATCCGCCGATCCCCGGATGGATGGCCGCCTTCTTTCCGAGGTTTCATTCTGACGCGCTTTTTTCCCGCGAACCGGTCGCCGCTTCGCTCGAAAACGCTCTAAAGGAGAAGTCAGGCATGGCAACCCGGCAGACGCAGCTCCTTGCGCGCTCGCTCCTGACGCCTGCGGTCGGGCTGCTCTTCATCTGGATGATCGTTCCGCTGGCGCTGACGATCTATTTCTCGACCCTGCATTACAGCCTGCTCGATCCCGGCTCCGAGTCGTTCGTGGGCCTGGAGAACTTCCGCTACTTCCTCACCGATCCCGCCTTCCTGGCCTCGCTTCGGAACACGCTGGTGCTGGTCGGCTCAGTGCTCGCGCTGACGATCCTGCTCGGCATTCCGCTCGCGCTGTTGATGGACCAGCCGGTGATCGGGCGCAATTTCGTGCGGCTGATGGTGATCGCGCCGTTCTTCGTGATGCCGACGGTCAGCGCGCTGGTCTGGAAGAACCTGTTGATGCATCCGGTGTCCGGCCTGTTCGCCTGGCTCGCCTCGTTGTTCGGCCTGACGCCGATCGACTGGTTCAACGATGTGCCGCTCTTTGCGGTGATCCTGATCGTGACCTGGCAATGGCTGCCGTTCGCGACGCTGATCCTGCTCACCGCGCTGCAATCGCTCGACGAAGAGCAGAAGGAGGCCGCCGAAATGGACGGCGCCCCCGCGGTATCGACCTTCATCTACATCACGCTGCCGCATCTGGCGCGTCCCATCACGGTGGTGATCCTGATCGAGACCATCTTCCTGCTGACGGTGTTTGCCGAGATTTTCGTCACCACCGGGGGAGGGCCGGGCCTGCAAACCACCAACATCGCCTTCCTGATCTATTCGCAGGCGCTGATCCAGTTCGACGTCGGCACCGCCTCGGCGGGCGGCCTCGTCGCCGTGGTGATCGCCAACGTCGTCGCCTTCTTCCTCGTCCGCATCGTCGGCCGCAATCTGGAGGCTTGAAACATGGCGCGGATGGCGACGACGCGGCGGGTGGTGGTCTCGACGATCGGAGCGTGGTTCTTCGGCTTCCTGATCTTCTTCCCGATCCTGTGGATGATGCTGACGAGCTTCAAGACCGAGCTCGAGGCCTTTGCCATTCCACCGTCCTTTCTGTTCTTCCACTGGACCACGGAAAACTATGCCACCGTCCAGGAGCGCAGCGACTATTTTCACCACGCGATGAACTCGATCGTCATCGCCGGCGGCTCGACGCTCATCGCTCTCTTGATCGCCATTCCCGCGGCCTGGTCGATGGCGTTCTCGCCGACCAAGCGCACCAAGGACATCTTACTCTGGATGCTCTCGACCAAGATGATGCCGCCGGTCGGCGTCTTGGTGCCGATCTACCTGATCTACAAGTCGTTCGGTCTGCTGGATTCCCGCATTGGCCTCGTCTTCATCCTGTGCCTCGGCAATCTGCCGATCGTCATCTGGATGCTCTTCACCTATTTCAAGGAGATCCCGCGCGACATTCTCGAAGCCGCGCGCATGGACGGCGCCACCATCGGCCGCGAGCTGGTCTACGTGCTGACGCCGATGGCGATCCCGGGGCTGGCGTCCACGATGCTGCTGAACCTGATCCTCGCCTGGAACGAGGCGTTCTGGACGCTCAATTTGTCGACCTCGAACGCGGCGCCGCTGACCACGTTCATTGCCTCCTATTCGAGCCCGGAAGGGCTGTTCTGGGCAAAGCTGTCGGCGGCCTCGACGATGGCGATCGCGCCCATTCTCGTCCTCGGTTGGTTCAGCCAGAAGCAGCTCGTGCGCGGGCTCACCTTTGGCGCGGTGAAGTAGGGGGGCTGCCGGACATGGGTCAAATCACACTTCAAGGCGTGCAGAAATCGTTCGGCCCCGTGCACATCATCAAGGGCGCCGACCTCGACATCGCCGACGGCTCCTTCGTGGTCTTCGTCGGCCCGTCCGGTTGCGGCAAGACGACCTTGCTGCGGTTGATTGCCGGGCTCGAAGACGTCTCCGGCGGCAGGATCCTGATCGACGGCAAGAACGTCGTCGACACGCCGCCCGCCAAGCGCGGGCTGTCGATGGTGTTTCAGTCCTACGCGCTCTATCCGCATATGAGCGTGCGCGGCAATATCGGCTTCGGCCTGAAGATGGCCGGCCTTGCCAAGGACGAGATCAACCGCAAGGTCGAGGCCGCCGCCGCGACGCTGAACCTCACGCCCTATCTCGACCGCAAGCCGCGCGAGCTCTCCGGCGGCCAGCGCCAGCGCGTCGCGATCGGCCGCGCCATCGTGCGCGAGCCCAAGGCCTTCCTGTTCGACGAGCCCCTCTCCAACCTCGATGCCGCGCTGCGCGTGCAGATGCGCATCGAGGTGACCAGGCTGCAGAAGCAGCTCGGCACCACCGCGATCTACGTCACGCATGACCAGGTCGAGGCCATGACCATGGCCGACAAGATCGTCGTGCTCAACGGCGGCAAGATCGAGCAATATGGCTCGCCGCTGGAGCTCTACGAGCGGCCGGCCAATCTCTTCGTTGCCGGCTTCATCGGCTCGCCCAGGATGAATTTCGTCACCGGCGAGCTCGCTGCGCAGCAGCGCGCGACCACGATCGGCGTACGGCCGGAGCACCTCAAGATCGAGCGCGACGGCGCCGGCGGCTGGCTGGGCACGATCGCGGTCGCCGAGCATCTCGGCAGCGACACCTTTCTTTATGTCGATGCCGGCGCGCTCGGCATGCTGACGGCGCGCCATGTCGGGGAATTGAGCCTGCACGCCGGCGACCGCGTCTCGCTGTTGCCGGACCCTGCGCGCATCCACCGCTTCGACGAGGCCGGCAACGCGCTTCGACGCTGACAAGAAACGTCAAGACAACGGAAACACCGCCATGTACCTGGAAAAATTCAAGCTGGACGGCAAGACCGCGTTCATCACCGGTGGCGGGCAGGGCATCGGCCTTGGCTGCGCGGAAGCGCTGGCTGAAGCCGGCGCCAGGGTGATCATCGGCGACCGCGACGGCAAGGTCGCCGACAGCGCCAAGGCCAGCCTGAAGACAAGGGCTTCAACATCGAGACCGCGGTCATGGACGTGACCGATACCAAGCGGGTGGCGGAAGTCGCGAACGACCTCGTCGCCCGCCACGGCAAGGTCGACATTCTCGTCAACAATGCCGGAATCGCCCGCAGCGAAACCCCGGCCGAAACCGTCACCGACGAGCACTGGCTCAACGTCATCGACGTCAATCTCAACGGCACGTTCTGGTGCTGCCGCGAATTCGGCAAGCACATGCTGAAGGCGAAAAGCGGCGCCATCGTCAATGTCGGCTCGATGTCCGGCTTCATCGTCAACAAGCCGCAGGAGCAGTGCTTCTACAACGCCTCCAAGGCGGCGGTGCATCACCTGACCAAATCGTTGGCCGCTGAATGGGGCGCGCGCGGCATCCGCGTCAATGCGGTGGCGCCGACCTATATCGAGACGCCGCTCAACGCCTTCGTGAAGAGCAATGCCCAGATGTACGACGCCTGGATCGGTGGAACTCCGATGGCGCGGATGGGGCAGGTCGAGGAGATCGCCTCCGTCGTGCTGTTCCTCTCCTCGGAGGCCGCGAGCCTGATGACCGGCAGCATCGTGCTGGTGGATGGCGGGTACACTTGCTGGTAGGCTGACCGTTAAAAGCGACGGAAAGCGACCGGGAGCGACAATGCCGCGAGCGTATATCGGCGTCGACGTAGGGACCACCAGCGCGCGGGCGGGGGTGTTTGACGAGGCCGGAGACCTGCTTGCGACCGCGCGGCATCCGATCCGCATCTGGCACGAGGCCGGCGACATCGTCGAGCAGTCGTCTCAGGACATCTGGGAGGCCTGCACGACGTCGGTGCGAGCGGCGATGGCGCAAGTGAGCATTGCGCCCGACAGCGTCGGCGGCATCGGCTTTGACGCCACGTGTTCGCTGGTTGTCCTCGACAAACAGGGCGAGCCGCTCACCGTCAGCGCGACCGGCGAGGCGCAGCGCAATGTCATCGTCTGGATGGATCATCGTGCCATTGCCGAGGCACGGCTGATCAACGAGACCGAAGATGCCGTGCTTCGCTATGTCGGCGGCTCGATCTCGCCAGAGATGGAGATGCCGAAGCTGCTATGGCTGAAGCGGCACCTTCGTGGCAGCTTCGACGCAGCCGGCCACTTCTTCGACCTGGCGGATTATCTGACTTGGCGCGCGACCGGCTCGCTGCAGCGCTCAACCTGCACCGTCACCTGCAAATGGAACTATCTGGCCCATGATGGCGGCGGCTGGAGCACGCAATTCTTCAAGCGTATCGGCCTGTCGGACTTCGTGAACGAGACATACGCCCGCATCGGCACCGAGATCGTTGCTCCCGGCACGCGGCTCGGCAGCGGTCTGACCCGCACGGCCGCGGCGGAGCTCGGCCTGTCGCCGGGCACACCGGTCGGTGCCTCGCTGATCGACGCCCATGCCGGCGGCATCGGCGCGATCGGTGGCCGCAACGGCTCGGGTGGGGACAGCGATGTCTGCGACCGGCTCGCCTACATCATGGGGACGTCGGCCTGCATCATGGCGACGACCAAGGAGCCGTGCTTCGTGCCGGGGGTGTGGGGACCCTATTACTCCGGCATGGTCCCGGACTTCTGGCTCAACGAGGGCGGTCAGTCCGCCGCGGGCGCGGCGATCGACCATCTGCTCAAGTCGCATCCGGCCCATGCCGAGGCCAGCGCGGCGGCGCGCGGCGAGGGGCTCGACCTCATCGACTTCCTCGAGCGCCGGATCATCGCACGTGCCGGCGATGCCAGCCGCGCCGCGCTGCTCGCCCGCAATATCCATGTCCTGCCTGAGTTCATCGGCAACCGCTCGCCCCACGCCGATCCGGATACGCGCGCGGTGATTGCCGGCCTCGATCTCGACACCGACATCGCCTCGATGGAGCGGCTGTTCGTCGCCGGCCTGTGCGGGCTCGCCTATGGGCTCGCCGAGGTGATCGAGGCCTTTGCCGCGCATGGCGTGCGCGCCCGCATGATGATCATGGGCGGCGGCGCCAGCCGCAGCCCGCTGGTACGGCAGATCATGGCCGACACGACGGGGCTCACCGTCGCGCTGCCGCAGACGAAGGAGCCGGTGCTGCTCGGTGCCGCGATGCTGGGGGCGGTGGCCGGCGGGGCCTATGCGTCGATCGGCGAGACCATGGCCAGGATGTCGGCGCTGGGACGGAAGAGCGAGCCGACCGCGCCCGACATGGCGGCGTTTCACACCCGCAAGCGCGAGGTCTACAAGCTGCTGCGCGAGCTCGATCGCGGCAGTCGCGCGGCGATGAGCGGCATCGCGAGAGGTTGAAGGACATGCTGATTGCTTGCGGCGATGCGCTGATCGATTTCGTGCCGACGCGAACCGCCGAGGGGCGCGAGGCGGTGATGCCGGCCGTCGGAGGCTCCTGCCTCAATGTCGCGATCGGCATGGCGCGGCTGGGCGCGCCGGCCGGCTTCGTCGGCGGCATCTCGACCGATCTGTTCGGGCGGATGATCGCAGATCATGCTACGGCCTCTCACGTCGATCTCGATCTCGCGACCCGCAGCGATCATCAGACCACGCTCGCCTTCGTCCGTATCGTCGCCGGCGAGTCGCACTACGCCTTCTACGATGCCGAGACCGCGACGCGGAACTGGACCTACCGGCGTGGGTCCATTCGCTTCGACACGATCGAGGCCGTCCATGTCGGCTCGACCACCCTGGTCAATGATCAGGGCGCGGCCGAGACCAAGGCCCTGATCGCGGACGCGCGGGCGACCTCGACGATCTCCTTCGATCCGAATTGCCGGCCCAATCTGGTCAAGGACAAGCCGGCCTATCTCGCGCGCATGGCGGAGTTCGCGAACCAAGCCGATCTCATCAAGATGTCGGACGTCGACTTCGATTATCTCTTCGGCGAGGAGCCGTATCCGCAGCGCGCGCGCGTGCTGCTCGGGCAAGGCTCCAGCCTCATCGTCATCACCCGCGGCAATCATGGCGCGATCGCCTGGCACGCGGGGGCAGGGCAGATCGAGGTCGAAGCACCCAAGGTCGATGTTGCCGACACGATCGGCGCGGGCGACAGCTTTCAGGCGGCGCTGCTGTTTGCCCTGCACAAGCAGGGACGCATGGCGCGGGAAGCATTGAAGGACATCAGTGTCGACGAGCTCCGCCGCGCGCTGTCCTTTGCCGCCAATTGCGCCGGCCTGACCTGCACTCGCCCCGGCGCCGATCCGCCGTGGAGCCACGAGGTCAAGTGGAGCTGGTAGCGCTGCCTCACATTCGTGCGACGGCCTTCTCGGCGCATTTGAGAAATCTGGAGATCAGCGGGCTCTGGGAATCCCGTCGCCAGCACACCGCGATGTCGATGGAATCGGCTGCATCGCGCAGCGGCCTGAACACGATGCCGTGTGGCGCGCCGAGCTTGGCGCAGGCCGGCACGATCGCAAAACCTTCGCCGGCGAGAACCAGGCTCATCGCCGAATGCACCGTCTCCACCCGGCTCGCGATCGGCATCACGATCTGATGCCGACGCAGCAGGGCCGCGACTGCGGAGGAGGCCGGATCCTGCTCCGGCGGCGGCAACGCGATCAGCGGGCGGCCCTGCAACCGCTCCATCGGCACCGCACTGAGCCGTGCGAGCGGCGAGCGGATCGGCATTGCCAGCATGAATGGCTGTGCCCCGATCCGCGCCACCTGGATCTCGGGATGGTTGATGGCCGGCATGCACAGCGCGACCGTGACGCTGCGATCGAGCAGCCGGGCCTCGCGCGTCGATGCGCTGAGCTCGGCGAAGTCGAGATCGATGCCCGGAATGGATCGCCGCAGCTCCGGAATCAGAGAGGGCAACATCGCATTCGCCAGCACGAACATGTAGCCGACCGAGAGCCGCCCGCGCTTGCCGGCGGCGACCGCGCGCGCGGCTTCGGCGCCGTCGACGGCCAGCGCCAGCGCCTCGCTCGCGCGAGCCAGCAGCGCCTGGCCGGCCTCGGTCAGGTCCATGCCACGGGTGCCGCGGCGGAACAGCGGCGCGCCGATCTCGGCCTCGAGCTTGCGGATCTGGACGGAAAGTGGCGGCTGCGCCATCCGTAGCCGCTCGGCGGCCTTGCCGATGCTGCGCGCCTCGGCGACGGCGACGAAATAGCGGAGCCGGCGAAGATCCATTGGCATACCGAAAACGTATGGGTTGACGATTAAAATCGTATTGGACGGCGAGTTAACAAAACTGTCATTCTCGCTGTCAATGTCCTCGGGCCAACGGCGGCCCACTTCGGAGCGTGATGTGGCGATCAACGGCGACCCCTGTCTCTTGTCCGCAACCGAGCTGCGCGGCCTGATCGCCGCAAAGCGGATTTCGCCGGTCGAGATCGTCCGTGCCGTGCTCGCGCGCGCCGAGGCGCTTCAACCCGAGTTGAACTGTTTCATCACGCTCTGTGGCGAGGAGGCGATGGCGCGGGCGCGCGCGGCCGAGCGCAAGCTGATGGCCGGTGAGCCGCTCGGTCTGCTGCACGGCATCCCGGTCACCGTCAAGGACATCGTCAACACCAGGGGCGTCAGGACCACGTTCGGCGCCGTTCCCTACAAGGACAACGTGCCGACCGAGGACGCCGTCGCGGTGGCGCGGCTGCGCAGCGAAGGCGCGATCCTGATCGGCAAGACCACCACGCCGGAATTCGGCAGCAAGTGCCTGACGGATTCGCCGCTGTTCGGCCGGACCCGCAACGCCTGGGACGCGTGCCGCTCCTCCGGCGGCTCCAGCGGCGGCGCGGCGGTTGCGGTCGCCAGCGGCATCGCACCGCTTGCGATTGCGACCGATGGCGGCGGCTCGACGCGGATTCCCGCCGCTTGCAACGGCGTAGTCGGCCTGAAGCAGAGCAACGGCATCATCCCGCACAGCCAGGCGTTGGATGTTTTCGGCAACCAGACCTATGTCACACCCACGACGCGCACCGTCGCCGACACCGCGCTGATGATGCAGGCGATGGCGGGGGAGGACGCCTGTGATCCCTGGTCGATCGGCGTGCCCGTGCCTGACTTCATCGGCAGCGCCGCCCCGCGCGGCGATCTGCGCGGGCTCAGGATCCTGTACTGCCTGACGCCGCCGGGCCGTCCGGTGTCCGCGGAGGTCGCCGCCAATTTCAAGGCGAGCCTCGACCGGCTGGCAGGGCTGGGGGCCGAGCTCGAGGAATTCTCGGGCGACGGTTTCGACATCGAGCCGATCTGGCGCGCCATTAACCACACGGTCTGGCGCACGCGCTTTGCCAAGCTCGCCGCGGAGCACAAGGACGTGCTGAGCGAGGCTTTCCTCAAGCAGCTCGCACTCGCCACCGAGGTCAGCGGCGTCGACTACCAGGAGGCGATGTTCGCGCGCACCGCACTGTTCCGCCGGGTGCAATCGTTGCTTGCGCGCGGACACCTGCTGGCGATGCCGACCCTGACGCGGACCGCGCTGCCGATCGGCCAGGACCTGTTCGGCACCATCGAGATCGACGGTCGGCATTTCGACAGCGTCCGGCCGCATTGGTTCCCCTGGACCATGCCGTTCAACATGACCGGCCATCCCGCCATCAGCCTGCCCTCAGGCTTCGGCCGTGACGGCTTGCCGATCGGGCTGCAGCTGGTCGGCCGCTTCCGCGCGGATGCGGAGCTGCTGCGCATCAGCGCATTGTTCGAGGCCTCCGCAGGCCTTCTGTCCCGCTGGCCGGAATGACG
This sequence comes from Bradyrhizobium dasycarpum, assembly GCF_042019905.1. Classification (NCBI taxonomy): domain Bacteria; kingdom Pseudomonadati; phylum Pseudomonadota; class Alphaproteobacteria; order Hyphomicrobiales; family Nitrobacteraceae; genus Bradyrhizobium; species Bradyrhizobium dasycarpum. The sequence goes on along the minus strand of NZ_CP169574.1, from coordinate 2,371,332 downwards.
ACATGCCCCCGCAGCAAAAGGCTTGCCTCTCTCGTCCGGACATGTTGATCGTGCCGCAGCTGAGCCCTGAAGCCGAGCGCGCATGAGCGTATTTGTCCTCCGACGTCTGGTGACCTTGCTGGCGACGCTGATCGGCGCATCGCTGATCATCTTCCTTGTGCTCGACGCACTTCCCGGCAATGCCGCGCAGATGCTGATGGGCGCCGATGCCTCGCCGGACGCGGTGCGCGCGCTCACCATCAAGCTCGGTCTCGACCAGCCCCTGGCGGTTCGCTATCTGCAATGGATCGAGGGACTTCTCTCCGCCGATCTCGGCAATTCCTATGTCTATGGCACGCCGGTCGCCAGCCTGATCGGGGAGCGGCTGCTGCTGACCGTTCCGCTCGCGATCATGGCCATGGCAATCACGGTGACGCTGGCGCTCTCGGCCGGCATCTATACCGCCGCCAACCACAACAAGCTCGGCGACGTCGGCGTGATGTCGCTGACGCAAATCGGCATCGCGCTGCCCAATTTCTGGTTTGCGATCCTGCTGGTGCTGTTGTTCTCCGTGCGGCTGCAATGGCTCTCGGCGGGCGGCTTTGCCGGCTGGGAAGACGGCATCTGGCTGGGCTTCAAGTCACTGCTGCTGCCGGCGATCTCGCTCGCGGTGGTGCAGGCCGCGATTCTGGCGCGCGTCACGCGCTCCGCCGTGCTCGAGGTGCTGCGCGAGGATTTCGTCCGTACCGCGCGCGCCAAAGGGCTCGGCAAGCGCGAGGTGCTGTGGAGTCATGTGCTGCGCAACGCCATGATTCCCGTGATGACGGTGATGGGCCTGCAATTCGCCAATCTGCTGGCTGGCACCATTGTGATCGAGAACGTGTTCTACCTGCCGGGTCTCGGCCGCCTGATCTTCCAGTCGATCGCCAACCGCGACCTGATCGTGGTGCGCAATTGTGTGATGCTGCTTGCGACCATGGTCGTCATCGTCAATTTCGTGGTCGACGTGCTCTACGCCTTCATCGATCCCCGCATCAAGGTCCACGACCTGTGAGCGCGCCCATGACCATCGACGCGCCGCTCGCCACGAGGCCGCTGCCGGCCCGGACCTTCTGGCGCCGTGCGCTGCGCCACCGCAGCTTCGTCCTCGGCGGCACGTTGAGCCTTCTCGTGCTCGTCTCGGCACTCCTGTCGCTGGTGTGGACGCCGTGGTCGCCTTACGAGATCGACATCGCCTCGAAGCTGCGGCCGCCGTCGGCGGCGCATTGGCTCGGCACCGATTCCTTCGGCCGCGACATCGTCTCGCTGCTGCTCGCCGGCGCCCGCTCCACCATCATGGTCGGAATCATCGCGGTCGGCATCGGTCTCACCTTCGGCGTCACGCTCGGCCTGATCGCTTCGGCGCGGCGCGGCTGGACCGAAGAGATCATCATGCGCTTCTCCGACTTCACCTTCGCCTTTCCGGCCGTGCTGTCCGCGATCATGCTCGCCGCGGTGGCGGGGCCGGGCATGGTCACCTCGATCGTCGCGATCGGCATCTTCCAGATCCCGACGTTGACGCGGCTGACGCGGGGCTCGGCCAATGCGATCTGGGCCCGCGAATTCGTGCTGGCCGCGCGCGCCGCGGGCAAGGGGCGCTTCCGCATCACCATCGAGCACGTGCTGCCGAATATCCTGTCGATCCTGATCGTGCAGGTCACCATCCAGTTCGCGCTCGCCATTCTGGCCGAAGCGGCGCTGTCCTATCTCGGTCTCGGCACGCAGCCGCCGCAGCCGTCCTGGGGACGGATGTTGAACGATGCGCAGACCCTGCTGTTCCAATCGCCGATGCTCGCGGTCTATCCGGGCGCGGCGATCGCGATCGCGGTGCTGGGCCTCAATCTGCTCGGGGACGGCTTGCGCGACCTGCTCGATCCCAGATTGGCGCGCGAGCGATGACCATGACCGAGCGCTCCGACATGCCGCTGATCGAAGTTGAGAATCTCGGCGTCCGCCTCAACACCAGTCGCGGGCCGGCGCAGGCCGTACGGGGCCTCAGCTTCTCGCTGAAGCGCGGCGAGACGCTCGGGCTCGTCGGCGAGGTCCGGTTGCGGCAAGTCGATCACCGCAATGTCGCTGATGGGACTGCTGCCAGATAGCGCCGTGGTCTCGGGCAGCATCAAGCTCGACGGCCACGAGCTCGTGGGATTGCCGGATGCGGATTATTGCCGCCTGCGCGGCAACCGTATCAGCATGATCTTCCAGGAGCCGATGACCGCGCTCAACCCGATGCACACGATCGGCGATCAGGTCGCCGAGCCGCTGCGGCGGCACAAGACATACTCGGCGGCGCAGGCGCGCAGAGAGACGATCGCCTTGCTCGACCGCGTCGGACTGCCCGATCCGGCGCGGCGCGTCGATGCCTATCCGCACCAGTTTTCCGGCGGCCAGCGCCAGCGCATCACCATCGCGATGGCGCTCGCCTGCGAGCCGGACCTCTTGATCGCGGACGAGCCGACCACCGCGCTCGACGTCACCATCCAGGGACAGATCCTCGACCTCATTGCCGATCTCGTCGAGGAGCGCGGCATGTCGATGATCCTGATCTCGCACGATCTCGGTGTCATTGCCGAGAACGTGCAGCGCATGATGGTGATGTATGGCGGCGCCGTCGTCGAGAGCGGACCGACCGACGAGGTCTTCCGCCGCATGGGCCATCCCTACACGCAGGGCCTGTTCCGCGCGCGGCCGAAGCTCGGCGCACGCAAGGGGACGCGGCTGCAGACGATATCGGGCACGGTGCCGGAGCTGGCCGATCTGCCAACGGGGTGCACCTTCTCCGACCGCTGTCCGCTGGTGATCGATGCGTGTCGCGCCGCACTGCCGCCGATGGTGGAGGTCGGACCGCGCCATGGCGTGCGCTGCATCAGGACCGACGTGTCGATGGCAGAACGTGTCGGAGCGCTGACCGCATGACCGCCGCTCCGCTTCTCGACGTGAAGGATCTCGAACAGCGCTATGCGCTGCCGCGGGAAAGCCTGTTTCGTGCGCCGGGCCAGGTGCGTGCGCTCAATGGTGTCAGCGTGCAGGTGGCCGCGGGCAAGAGCCTCGGCGTCGTCGGCGAATCCGGCTCGGGCAAGTCGACCTTCGCGCGGCTGGTGATGGCGCTGGAGCGGCCGACGTCGGGACAGGTCGCGCTGCTTGGGCGAGATCTCAACCGCATCCCCGCCGATGAATTGCGCCGCGCCCGCCGCGATTTCCAGATGGTGTTCCAGGATCCCTACGGCTCGCTCGATCCGCGCCAGACCATCGCGCGCATCGTGGCCGAGCCGCTCACCGTGCTGGAGGGAGCCGACCGCTCCACGTTCCGCGACCGCGTCGCCGCCGCGCTGCGCCAGGTCGGCTTGCGCGATGCCGACATGGAGAAATATCCGCACGAGTTCTCGGGCGGCCAGCGCCAGCGCATCGCCATCGCGCGCGCGCTGATCACCCAGCCCAAGCTGATCGTCGCCGACGAGCCGGTCTCCGCGCTCGACGTCTCCGTGCAGGCCCAGGTGCTGAACCTGATGCAGGATCTTCAGGAGCAGTTCGGCCTCAGCTACATCCTGATCAGCCACGATCTCGCCGTCGTCGATTATCTCTGCGACGAGGTCGCGGTGATGTATCTCGGCCGCATCGTCGAGCAGGGCCGGCCCGAAGACCTTTTCGAGCATTGCGCTCATCCCTATACGCGAGCGCTGCTGGAGGCGGTGCCGCGGGCACGTGCCGGCGGCGGTCGGCGGCGGCGGCGCGGCGGCCAGGCCATCGCCTCGCAATCGGCGGCGGCGGCCGGATGCCCCTATGTCGCGCGTTGCCCGCTCGCCGAGCAGCATTGCCGCGAGGCCCTGCCTGCGTTACGCAAGGTCGGCGAGGGACACCTTGCCGCCTGCCACAGGGCGGAGGCCGTGATGGCGTTGCCGCAGGTCGCGATGGAAGGTTAGTGTCCGGAGCCGGATTGGCGTAGGCTGAAGAACGGAACAGGCCGGGGAGTTACGCATGTTGAGGAAATTATCGATTGTCGCCGTAGCGGCTGCGCTCGTCGCGGCGCCTTTGCCCGTGCTGGCGCAGAGCAAGAAGGACAGCGTCGTCATGGGGATGACGCTGGAGCCGCCGGGGCTCGATCCGACCAATGCCGCTGCGGCTGCGATCGCCGAGGTCACGCTCTACAACATCTACGAGACGCTGACCAAGATCAACGAGGACGGCTCGGTATCGCCGCTGCTGGCCGAGAGCTGGACTGCTTCGCCCGATCTGAAGACCTACACGTTCAAGCTTCGCAAGGGCGTCAAATTCCACAATGGCGAGCCGTTCGATTCCGCGACGGTGAAGTTCTCCTTCGAACGCAACGCCGCGCCGACCAGCACCAACAAGGACAAGAGCCTGTTCCAGGCGTTCGAGAAGGTCGACGCGCCCGACGCCGACACGATCGTGATCACCCTGAAATATTCCGAGCCGAACCTGCCGTTCCTGCTGGGACAGGCGAGCGGCTCGATCGTCGAGCCCAAGAGCGCGGCGACCAACGTCACCCAGCCGGTCGGGACCGGACCCTATCAGCTGGGTGCCTGGGCCAAGGGCTCCTCGATCACGCTCAACAAATGGGCCGACTATCGCAACGCCTCCGCAATCAAGCTCTCGAAGGTGACGATCCGCTTCATCTCCGATCCCGCCGCCCAGGCCGCGGCGCTGCTGTCGAACGACGTCGACGCGTTTCCGCGCATCGCCACCCGCGTCGTTGCCCAATTCAAGAGCGACCCGCGCTTCACGGTGCTGATCGGCGGATCCAGGGCCAAGACCATCGTCGCGATCAATCATCGGAAGAAGCCGCTCGACGACGTCCGCGTTCGCCGCGCCATTCTCGCGGCGATCGACCGCAAGGCGTTGATCGACGGCGCCGTCGAGGGGTTCGGCACGCCGATCGGCAGCTTCTACACGCCGGGATCGCTCGGCTATGTCGACACCACCGGCGTCAATCCCTACGACCCCGAGAAGGCCAAGAAGCTGCTCACTGAAGCCGGCGTCACCACGCCGCTCGAGCTGTCGCTGAAGCTGCCGCCGCCGCCCTATGCGCGGCAGGGCGGCGAGATCGTCGCGGCCCAGCTCGCCAAGGTCGGCATCGTCGCCAAGATCGAGAACGTCGAATGGGCGCAGTGGCTGTCGCAGGTGTTCGCCGGCAATGGCCCGCACAATTTCGACCTCACCATCGTCAGCCATGTCGAGCCGTTCGATCTCGTCAAGATCACCGAGCCCGACTATTATCTCGGCTACAACAACGAGAAGTTCAACGCGCTCTACAAGCAGATCGTGTCGACGCCGGAGCAAGACGCCCGCGCCAAGCTGCTCGGCGACGCCCAACGCATGCTCGCCACTGACGCCGTCTCCGCCTACCTGTTCCAGCCGCAATGGCCGACCGTCATCAACAAGAAGCTGAAGGGCGTCTGGAAGGAAGTCCCGCAGTTCGAGAATGATTTCTCGGCCTGGGCCTGGGAGTAGGAAAGCGCGACCAAGGCGAGCGCGTCGGTTCAATCTTGGCCTCTCCCCGTCGCGGAGAGGCCAATCGTTTGGCAGGCCCGAAGCAAAAACTGAAAAACAACCCCATGCACAGTAGCCGGGCGTAGTCATTTCAATGGCTTGCGCGTTGTGCGTTCGATGGTCGAGGCGGTGCGCGGGGACCATTGTCCCGTCGGGCGAAACAGCGATATTCGCAATTCCTCAGCTGCGGAACCGGAGTCCGCGTTAACCATCGCTGACGGTTTCAATCCGAACGCAATCGCTTCGAAGTTTCTTAAATTTTGCCGGGTTACCTCTGTTGGGCATGGTGACCTGGGGAAGCATATGAGCAAGCGGGCCAAACGCAGGAAGGCGGAGACGCTCGCGATACCAATGGCCGCCAGAGTTGCAATTGGCGCGGTGGCCGTGGCCGCATTGGGCTACGGCTTGCTGTCTCGCCCGGCGAGCGTGCAGCCGGCACGGAAGCCGTCAGCGCCGCAGGCCCAGGCATCGTCAACTCCGGTCTATGTGGCACCTCCGGTTCACGCAGCAGCGCCGCCTCCGGCTCCGATTCCGGCACCGGCGCCTCTGGTCGAGCCACCAAAAGCCGCTGACGGTCCCGGCGCTTTTGTCCGGCAGGTGGTTGACTATGCAAGCCGCCAGGCACCGGGCACCGTGATCATCGATACCAAGAACACGTTTCTTTATTTCGTCCTGAACGAGACGCAGGCGATGCGCTACGGCATCGGTGTCGGCCGCGAAGGTTTCACATGGTCCGGTGAGCAGACCGTGGCCCGCAAGGCAGAATGGCCGGATTGGCATCCGCCCGCGGAGATGGTCACCCGTCAGCCTTACCTGCCGCGGTTCATGGCAGGTGGCCCCGGCAACCCGCTCGGCGCCCGGGCGATGTATCTGGGCGACACTGAATACAGAATTCACGGCACCAACAAGCCCGATACGATCGGGAAGCGGGTTTCGTCCGGCTGTATCCGGCTCACCAATGAGGATGTCGTCGACCTCTATGAGCGGGTGAAGATCGGCGCGAAAGTGATCGTGCTTCCGACGAGTGCTGCGCGTCGACCATCCCAGGGCGTGCCGTCCGACGCCGCTTTCCGGTTGCCGGACCCGGCATCGCCGTCGAACCGGTCCTTGGCAGCCAACGCGAAGATGCCGTCGTCTGGACCGGAAATCACCGAGGTCCGGTAATTCACCCCTCCGTCTGAGTGAAGGCGGCGGCGCATCGTTCGGAAAACGATGCGCCGCCTCTCTCATGCGGCTTTCGCCTCGACATTGCCGATCCAGTCGCGAGCGAGCGTCAGGTCGGCTTGCGACAATTGATGGCCCGCCGGCAGGATCCTGTGGGTCACGCTCGCGCCAGCTTGCGAGAGCAGGGCCGCAAGCCTGGCCGAATTGTCGGCCGGCACGATCGGATCGCCCTGACCGGACAGCAGCAGGATCGGCTTGCCGGCGAGACCGGTCGTTGGCGGATCAGACAGTGGCACCATCGCGCGCAGCAGGATCGTGCCGGCAAGCACGTCCGGCTCCAGCAGCAACAGCGCGGCGGCGATGTTGGCGCCGTTGGAGAAGCCGACCGCGACAGGCGCGGCGATGCCGTAGCGCTGCCGCGCTTCGCTCACGAAGTCGCCGAGCTCATGCGCGCGGCGGCGCACATCGTCCTCGTCGAACACGCCTTCCGCGAGCCGGCGGAAGAAGCGCGGCATGCCATGCTCGAGCACGCGGCCGCGCGGCGACAGCAGGGCCGAGCCGGGCGAGATCATCTTGCCCAGCCCGAGCAGGTCGTTCTCGTCACCGCCGGTGCCGTGCAGCAGCAGCAGCGGAGGGGAGCCCGCGCGGGTGGCGGGCTCGAAGCGATGGATGAAGGCGCTCTCGGTCATGACACGGTCTCTTCCAGGCTCGGCAGCACGCCCTCGATCTGCTCGCGGTGCTGCTCGAGGAATGCAGGCAGCTTGAGGTCGCGCCCCAGCGTCGCGACGGGCTCGTCGACGGCGAAGCCAGGGATGTCGGTCGCGATCTCGAACAGCACGCCGCCGGGCTCGCGGAAGTAGATCGAGCGGAAGTAGTTGCGGTCCCTCTGCTCGGTCGGATGCAGGCCGTGATTGCCCACGAGCATTTGCGCCATCCTGCCTTGCTCGGCATCGTCAGCCGCGCGGAACGCGATGTGATGGACCGAGCCGCCGCCCTGATGCCCGCGCAAGAATCCCTTGGCCTCGTAGATGTCGACGATGCTGCCTTCGGCATCGCCCGCAGCCTTGAAGCGGATCACCGAGCCCTCGCGGCCGGTCTCCTTGAAGCCGAAGACGTCGGTGAGGACGGCGGCGGTCTTCGCCGCGCTGTCGAGCAGCAGCGTCACGCCGTGAAAGCCGCGGATCGCATGCTCGGCCGGCACGTCGCCATTGCTCCAGCCGGGCTCGCCTTCGGCGCCGGGAATGCCGACCAGCGCGAGCGCCATGCCGTCGGGATCGGTGAACGGCAGCACGGACTCGCCGAAGCGCTTCTCCAGGGCCTCATAGGCAATGCCCTTCTCGGTGAAGCGCTGGGTCCAGTAGCCGAGCGAGCGCTGCGGCACGCGGAAGGCGGTCTGATGGGTCTCGCCGACGCCGCGGCGTCCGGGCGACACGCCGGCCCAGGGAAAGAAGGTCAGGATGGTGCCGGGGCGGCCGGTCTCATCGCCATAATAGAAGTGATAGGTGCCGGGATCGTCGAAATTGACCGTTTTCTTGACGAAGCGCAGGCCCAGATCCCGCGTGTAGAAGCCAAAATTGCGGATGGGATCGCCGGCGATCGCGGTGACATGGTGCAGTCCAGACATGGTCGTCCTCCTGAGTTCGGGGAGCGTCTTGCTCTGGCCGGAAATATTGTTCCGCTTTGGATTGGAGACAATCCATGCAAATATGACGGCTATGTCTACGATTTGGAAACAATCGGCAAAGGCGGCCCTTGGATAAGCTCGGCAGCCTCCGGGCCTTCGTGAAGGTGGTGGAAAGCGGCAGCTTCGCGGAAGCCGGCCGGCAGCTGCGGCTGTCGCGCTCGGCGATCAGCAAGTACATCGCCGACCTCGAGGAGAGCCTCGGCGTCCAACTGCTGATCCGGACCACGCGGCACGCTAGCCCGACCGAGAACGGCAAGCGCTATTTCGAGCGCGCGCTCGTCATCCTCTCGGAGGTCGAGGCGGCCGACCAGGCGGTGACGCAGGCGCAGTCGGCGCCGCGCGGGCTGCTGCGCGTCAACGCACCGATGTCGTTCGGCACCATGCGGCTCGGTCCGGTGCTCGCCGATTTCATGGCGCGATACCCGGAGCTGCAGCTGCAGATCGTGCTCAGCGACGATCTGCTCGATCCGGTCCAGGACGGCTTCGACGTGACCTTGCGGATCGCGGAATTGGAATCGTCGAGCCTGATCGCGCGAAAGATCATGCCGGTGGCGCGCATGATCTGCGCGTCGCCGGACTATCTCTCGCGGCACGGCACGCCAAAACATCCGCAGGATCTGCGCGAGCATAATTCGCTGACCTACGGCTTCCTGCTGACCGGCAATCAGTGGAAGCTCACGGGCCGCGACGGCGACCACTGGATCCAGCCGGCCTGGTCGCTGTGCGTCAACAACGCCGAGATGCTGCGCGACGTCGCGATCAAGGGCAGGGGGCTGGCGCTGCTGCCGGAGTTCATCGCTGCCGATGCCTTGAAGAGGGGCGAGCTGCGAACCGTGCTGGGCGATTATGCCGCGCCGCCGCTCGCGCTCTATGCGGTGTATCCGCCGACGCGGCATCTGTCGGTGAAGGTGCGGCTCTTCATCGACTTCCTGGTTGAGCGGTTCGGGCGGGAGGACGAGGGCGTGCAGGCGCGTTGAGGCGGATATCTGTGGACCTGCGCATATCAGCTCTCAATCACGATCCGAATGTCCACGTCCGCGCCGATGCGCACATGCCTGCGCGGATCGTGTTCCGCTATCGCCAACGCAAACTCGTGAAGCATCTGTGTCAGCTCGGGCGCCAGCGCGACCGAGTTTGCGATCGTGATCACATAGGGCGGCTCGAGACCATTCATCCCGCCGCCGAACATCGAGATCGAGAAATGCTCCCAAGATGTCGCCGTGCCATTCCGGCGCTCCAATCGCGACCTTGAGCGCGCGTCGAAAATCTCGAGCGGTTTTCCAGCTGCTCGCGTCGAGTTCAATTTTGTGCATGGCGTGTCGAAGGCGATGTTTAGCCGACGGTGCGCTGCTCTTCCGGCCGTAGCAATTCGTCCAATGCCTTCATCGAGGCCTCCCGAAGCGCTGCGAGCTCGTGCGCGGCATTTTCGCATTCGGCGGGAGAGAACGAGGGCGCCGCCAGCTCGACCTCGCGGCAGCGTTCGAACAGGCGGACGAGGCCGAGCGCGGCGGCGGCGCTGCCGAGCTGGTGCGCGGAACGCGCCAGCTGCTTGTGATCGCCAGCCGCCGCGGCGCCGACGATGTCGGCGATCAGCCCGTCGCTGGTTGCCTGCAGCAGATGGTACAGCTTTGCTATCTGGGTCGGGCCCAGCAGCTCCCGCTGGTCGTCGAGAAATTGCCGGTCAATCAATGCGCCCGCGGCGAGCTGCGCGGCGGCCGGCTCGGCTTCCGGATCGTTCTCGATCGCCTCGCGCAACGCGCCGATCAGGATCGGCTTGCTGATGATCCGGACGATGCCGGCGTCCGCGAGCCGCTCGCGCGCGCTGGACGATACGTCCGCCGTCACGGCGATGATGCGCGGGACGTTTGGCAGATCGAGTGCGCCGATCCGGGTCGCAGCCTCGACGCCGTCCATGTCGGGCATGTGCAGATCCATCAGGATGACGTCGAACGGACGATCGCGGGCGAGCGCGACGGCCGATGCGCCGTTCCTGGCGATCGTGGGGTGATGGCCGAGCCGCTTCAGGATCGCTTCCCCGACCTCGCAATTGACGGGATCGTCGTCGACCAGCAGCACGCGGCGCGGCCGCGACGGCGGCGGCAGCGCGCCTTGCGCGACGCCATTCGCAGCGTTTGGCAGCCCGATACCGTATTCGTACGCGGCCCGAGAGCAGCTGTTTCGAACTTAGTCCCCTCGACGGCGTCTTGTAACGCCCTGTGATTGCTTCCGCCTTCGCCAAGGCTTCGGCGGGACAAGTCGCTGCGCTCGCGACGACGGAGCATCGTCCGGCGGGCTAACGCCGCAGCGTAAACTCATCCGCTCCGCGCCGATACTCCCATTTCGCCTGCTCCAGCTCGGGCTGGTCGCATTGGGCTTCCGGATAGCCGATGCAGAGATAGGCGATGAACTTCCAGCCATCTGGCACGTCGAGGATGGCGTGCACGCGATCCGGATTGAGGATCGACACCCAGCCGAGGCCAATGCCTTCCGCGCGCGCGGCGAGCCACATCGCGGTGATGGCGGCCACCACGGAATATTCCGTGGTCTCCGGCATGGTGGCGCGGCCGAGACCGTGGCCGATGTCGCCGGTCTTGTCGGCGAACACCGCAAGATGTCCGGGCGCCTGCTCGAGGCCCGACAGTTTCAGCGTGGCGTAGCGTGCGGCGCGCTCGCCGGAATAGCAGCTCAGCGCATCGGCGTTGCACGCCCTGAAATCGTCGATCACGGCGCGGCGGCGCGCGGCATCGTCGACGATGACGAAGCGCCAGGGCTGGCTGAGGCCGACCGAGGGCGAGAGGCAGGCGGTCTCGATCAGGCGGTCCATGGCGCCGTCCGGCAGCGGATCGGTGCGAAAGCGGCGCACGTCGCGGCGCCACACGAACAGCTCGCGCAATTGCCGGCGGAAGCTGTCGTCGAATTCGACCATGAGGTCAGCCTCCGATCTGGAAGGAAGCGGCGACCAGCAGGATGATGATCTCGCCCAGCTGTTCGAACGCGCCGAGGATGTCGCCGGTCTGCCCACCGATCTGGCGGATCGCAAGCCGCGCCAGCATCAATCCGGCGAGCGACAGCAGGATGAGGCCGACCAGCGCCTTGCCCGGCCCCAAAGCCAGGACGAGCGAAAGCATTCCGACGGCAAAGGCGAGGGCGATGCTCCGGCCCGGCGGCGCGCCGGCGCTTGCCGACAGACCGTCCGGCCGGGCGGGCGGGACCAGGGCCATGAAGGCCGGGACGCCGGCGCGGGCAGCAGCATGCGCGGCGCAAAGCGCGAGTGCGACGGCAACCGGATCGGCGATGGTCGCGAGCGCGCTCCAGCGCAGGCCGAATGAGAGGATCAGCGCGCAGACGCCGTAGGTGCCGATGCGGCTGTCGCGCATGATCTCCAGCTTGCGCTCGCGCGTGCGGCCGCCGCCGAGCCCGTCGGCGGTATCTGCAAGACCGTCTTCGTGCAGCGCGCCGGTGATGAGGGCGGTCGTAACCAGGGCGAGCAGGGCAGCAAGGCTCGGCGTCAGCCCGAACCACATGGCGCCCTTGTAGGCGAAAGCGCCGGCAAGGCCGACCAGCAGTCCCGCGACGGGGAGCGCCCAGGTCGCGCGCGCGATTGCGCCGTCACCTGCCGGCTTCGACGATGCCACGGGAAGGATCGTCACGAACGATGCCGCCACCCTGAGATCGGCGACAATGTCTTTGAGAATCTCGGCGCGCGGCGTCATTTCAGTTTCATGGGAAGGCCGGCGACGACGAACTCGACCTCATCGGCGGCGGCCGCGATCATCTGGTTCATGATCCCGGCGGCATCGCGAAAACTGCGCGCCAGCGCATTGTCGGGCACGATGCCGAGGCCGACTTCGTTGGTGACGAGGACGACGGGGCTGTTCAAACGGGGCAGGGCGCCGGCGAGTTCGGTCACGTCATGCTCCCAGTCGCGCGTCGCATGCATCAAATTGGAGAGCCACAGCGTCAGGCAGTCGACCAGCCGTGCGCCGCCGCCATCGCTCGCGACCAGTGCGGACACGAGATCGAGCGGCACCTCACGCTCGATCCAGTCGGTTCCGCGCCTCGCGCGATGCTTGGCGATACGTGCTTCCATCTCGGTGTCGAGCGCCTCGGCCGTTGCGACATAGACGGGCTGCCCGGGAAAGGCGCGCGCGCGCATTTCCGCGCGCTTGCTCTTGCCCGATCGTGCTCCGCCCGTGATCAAGATGACGGCCATCAAGGTCTCCTTTGGGCCTGACTAATCACCAAACGCGGCCAAAGACAAAGCCGAAATCGGGCATGGAGGGGCTTGCGCTCGCGCCTTGCTTTGCGCAACAGGGGCAGGACAGGAGGCAGGGTTGAGCTTTGCGGGCGCGATGGTGGTGGCGATGGCGGTGGATGCCTTCCTGGGCTGGCCGACATGGCTGTTCGCGCGGATTGGCCATCCCGTGACTTGGCTGGGGCGGCTGATTGCGGCCATCGATCGCGGCTGGAATCGCGCCTCCGATCCCCCGGCGCTGCGCCGCGCAGCCGGCATCGCCGGAGCACTCTTGGTGATTGCAGCCTCCGTCGTGCTCGGCTGGATGATTCAGTCGTTGCTACCCGAAGGTTGGATCGAGATCGTGCTGATCGGCATGCTGGCCTGGCCGCTGGTCGCGCTGCGCTCGCTGCATGATCACGTCGCGGCGGTCGCGACCCCGTTGCTGGCCGGCGATATCGCCAGCGCCCGCGCGGCGGTCTCGCGGATCGTCGGTCGCGATCCCGCGGCGCTCGACGAGGCCGGCATCGCGCGTGCGGCGATCGAGAGTCTTGCCGAGAACACCTCCGACGGTATCGTCGCCCCGGTGTTCTGGGGCGCGCTGTTCGGCCTTCCCGGCATTCTGGGCTACAAGGCCATCAACACCCTGGACTCCATGATCGGCCATCGCAGCGAGCGGCACGAAGCCTTTGGCTGGGCCGCGGCACGCATCGACGATGTCGCCAATTTCATTCCGGCGCGTCTGACCGGGTTCCTGTTCGTGCTGCTGGCGCCAAGGCGGTCCGAGGCGCTGTCCTGCATGACGCGGGATGCGCGCCGTCACCGCTCGCCGAATGCCGGCTGGCCCGAAGCGGCGATGGCCGGCGCACTCGGCGTGCGCCTCAGCGGTCCCCGCATCTATCATGGCAGCATCACGAACGAACCCTGGCTCAACGAGGGCGCGCGCGATCCGCTTGCCGCGGATATCAGCGAGGGACTGACGGTCTATCGCCGCGCCATGCTGTTGCTCGCCGGCGTGCTTGCGATCCTGGCCTTCGCGTGAAAGAACGGGGCATGCGCGAGCACGGCGGAAATCTCGATCAAGCCCAAAAGCGTTTTGGTGGACGCGCCGAGGACTGGATCGACTTGTCGACCGGCATCAACCGGTTGCCTTATCCCGTCGGCGAGGTGAGTGCGCGCGCGTGGAGCGCGCTGCCCTCGCGCGCCGAGATCGACGCTCTGCATCATGCCGCGCGGCACGCCTATCGCACCAGCGCGCCGATCATCGCGCTCGGCGGCGCGCAGGCCGCCATTCAATTGCTGCCGCAGCTCGCGCCGCCCGGCCGCGCGCAAATTCTCGCGCCGACCTATAATGAGTATGCAGGCGTGCTGTCGGCCGCGTGCTGGGATGTGCAGGAGGCTGGCGAGCTCGACGCGCTGGCCGGTGCGGATCTCGCCGTCGTCGTCAATCCCAACAATCCCGACGGCCGGAATCATGCGCCGAAGGATTTGCTGGCACTGCTGCCGCGCGTCGGCCGCCTCGTGATCGACGAGAGCTTTGCCGACGCCGTTCCGATGCTGTCGCTCGCATCCGAAGCGGATCGGCCGGGGCTGCTGGTCCTGCGCTCGTTTGGAAAATTCTACGGGCTTGCCGGCCTGCGGCTGGGCTTTGCTCTCGGCGATGCCGCCGACATCGCCAGGCTCGCTGAGCTCTCGGGCCCGTGGCCGGTCTCGGGCGCAGCAATCGCAATCGGCTGCGGTGCCTTGCGCGATGAAGCCTGGGCCGAAGCAACGTCGGCGCGGCTCGCGCGCGACTGCGTCCGCCTCGACGAGATGGCGCGCGCGCAAGCCTGGACCCCGATCGGCGGTACGCCGCTGTTTCGTCTTTACCGGACGCCTGACGCGCTGGCTGCGCAGGAGAAGCTGGCTCATGGCCATATCTGGTCGCGCGTGTTTGCGCGAGAGCCGACATGGCTGCGCCTCGGGCTTCCCGGCAGCGAAGCCGAATGGACGCGCCTTGCCGAAGTGCTAGCGCGCTAGCGCGAGCAGGCCATCGACGTCGAGATGTTTCTCGATGTGATCGGCCAGCGCCTCGAGCGCGCTTTCGACCCGGCCCATATAGGGCTCGTTGCCGGCGGGAATGTCGAGCCTTGCCAGGTACGCCTTGCGGAAATCATCCGACGTGAACAAGCCGTGCAGATAGCTGCCCTGCACGCGGCCGTCGCGCGAGATCGCGCCCTCCGGCTCGCCGTTCAGCTTTGCGAAGGGGCGGGTGCGATCCGGTCCGTCGGTGCGCCCGATGTGGATTTCGTAAGCCTCGATCGGGTGGTTCGTGGCGGCATGCACGGCCGCGACACGCGTCAGCGTCTTCTGCGGGCTCATCACCGTCTCGACATCCAGCAGCCCAAGTCCGGGCGTATCGCCTGCGGGGCCCTCGATGCCATCAGGGTCGGCAACGCTGCGCCCCAGCATCTGGTAGCCGCCGCAGAGGCCGAGCACGTGGCCGCCGCGGCGATGATGCGCGAGCAGGTCGATGTCCCAGCCCTGCGCGCGCAGGAAGGCGAGATCGCCGCGGGTGGATTTCGAACCGGGGATGATGACGAGGCGGACGTCCCCCGGAATCGCTTCACCCGGGCGCACCATCACGAGATCGACGCCTGGCTCCAGCTTCAGCGGATCGAGATCGTCGAAATTGGCGATGCGCGACAGCGCCAAGCACGCGATCTTGCATTGGCCGGGCTTGCGCGCGTCGCTCAGGCCGAGCGCGTCCTCGGCCGGGAACTCGCCGGCGCGGGCAAACCAGGGCAGCACGCCGAAGCCGCGCCAGGCGGTCTTGTGTTCGATCAGCCTGTAGCCATCGTCGAACAGGGTGGGATCGCCGCGGAATTTGTTGATGACGAAGCCCTGGATCATCGCGGCATCCTCGGGGTCGATCACCGTCTTGATGCCGACGAGCTGCGCGATGACGCCGCCGCGGTCGATGTCGCCGACCAGCACGACGGGCACGTCGGCCTTGCGGGCAAAACCCATATTGGCGATGTCGGACTTGCGCAGGTTGACTTCCGCCGGACTGCCGGCACCCTCGACCAGCACGAGGTCAGCGCGCGCCTTCAGCCGCTCGAAACTCTCCAGCACCGCGCTCATCAATGACGGCTTCATCGCGGCGTAGTCGCGCGCGCGCACTGTCGCGATGCGCTTGCCGTGAACGATGACCTGGGCGCCGACATCGGTCTCGGGCTTCAGCAGCACCGGGTTCATGTCGGTGTGCGGCTCCACGCCGGCGGCGAGCGCCTGCAGCGCCTGCGCGCGTCCGATCTCGCCGCTATCGATCGTGACGGCCGCGTTGTTCGACATGTTCTGCGGCTTGAAGGGGAGCACGCGCAGGTCCCGCCGGGTGAAGGCGCGCGCAAGGCCGGCCACGATGAGCGATTTGCCCACGTCCGAGCCGGCCCCCTGGATCATCAGCGCACGTGCCATCGGCATCAGAACTCGACGCCGGCCTGCGCCTTGATGCCGGAGCGGAAGGGATGCTTGACCAGCGTCATCTCGGTGACGAGATCGGCGATCTCGATCAGCTCGTCCTTGGCGTTGCGTCCGGTGAGCACGACATGCGTCAGCGGCGGCTTCGAGGTGGTCAGGAAGTCGACCACCTCGGCGATGTCGAGATAGTCGTAACGCAGCGCGATGTTGATCTCGTCGAGCACGACCATGCGCAAGTTCTCATCTGATATCAGCTCCTTGGCCTTCTCCCAGCCGGCGCGCGCAGCGGCGATGTCGCGGGCGCGGTCCTGCGTCTCCCAGGTGAAGCCTTCGCCCATGGCGTGGAACTGGCAGAGCTCGCCGAAATGGCCGGTGAGCAGGCGCCGCTCGCCGGTGTCCCAGGCGCCCTTGATGAACTGCACGACCGCGCAGGGGAAGCCATGGGCGACGCAGCGCACGATCATGCCGAAGGCGGAGGACGACTTGCCCTTGCCGGCGCCGGTGTGAACGATGATGAGGCCCTTTTCGCCGCTCTTGGTCGCCATGATCTTGTCGCGGGCGGCTTTCTTCTTCGCCATTTTCTGGGCGTGCCTGGCGTCGGTTTCCTCAGGTGTTTGGGTGTCCGGTTCAGGCGTCATTGGATCCGGTCCTTCGGCTTGACAAGAGGCGGCCACCGGCAAATGGTGGCCCGGCGTTGGTTCCTGTCCTATGACAGGCGAAGAGGGAATGCGATAGGGTCCGAATCGGCAAGATTTGGATCCAAAATGCAGCCGCCCCCGCGACCGTGACCGGAGAGATGCCCAAAGCCACTGATTCCCCAGGAATCGGGAAGGCGGGGATCGAAGGGCAAAACCCTGCTCCGCAAGCCGGGAGACCTGCCAGCGCGGACGAGTTTTGGACCGGCGGACGGGGTGTTCCGCGACGGGGAAACGGGCCTTCTGACGAATGGTCCGTGTGCCTCATCGCCTCCCGCTGTTATCTGGAAGAGGCGATGACCGTCACACTTCATGTCTGCATCACCTGCCGTGCCGGCCAGACGCTTGGCGAGGGCGAGACCACGCCCGGCAAGCGCCTGCACGGTGCGATCCTCGAGGCTGGCGTGCCCGACGGCGTCAATGTGGTTCCCGTCGAATGCCTCTCGGCCTGCAGCCAGGGCTGCTCGGTCGCGCTGAGCGCGCCCGGTCGCTGGTCCTATGTCTATGGCCGCCTGTCGGATGCGAATGCGCAGGACGTGGTCGCAGGCGCTGCGGCCTATGCGGCCGCGCCTGATGGCCTCGTGCCCTGGCGCAGCCGCCCCGAAATCTTCCGCAAGCAGTCGCTTGCCCGCATTCCCCCATCGCAATCGTGCCGGAGGCCGCCGAATGAGCTCGCTCGCAAAAGTTCCGGTCACGGTGGTCACCGGTTTCCTCGGCTCCGGCAAGACGACGCTGATCCAGCATCTGCTCGCCAACCCCGGCGGCAGGAAGCTCGCAGTGCTCGTCAACGAGTTCGGCAGCGAGGGCGTCGATGGCGAGATATTGAAGTCGTGCGCCGATGCGAACTGTCCGGAAGAGAACATCGTCGAGCTCGCCAATGGCTGCATCTGCTGCACCGTCGCCGACGATTTCATTCCGACCATGGAGCAATTGCTGGCGCGGCCGGTGCGGCCGGATCACATCCTGATCGAGACCTCGGGCCTGGCGCTGCCGAAGCCACTGCTGAAGGCATTTGATTGGCCAGAGATCCGCTCGCGCATCACGGTCGACGGCGTGATCGCGCTCGCTGATGCCGAGGCCGTGGCGGCGGGCCGCTTCGCGCCCGATCCTGACGCCGTCGAGGCGCAGCGCGCGGCCGACGCCAATCTCGACCACGAGACGCCGCTGTCGGAAGTGTTCGAGGACCAGATCGCCTGCGCCGACATCGTGCTGCTGACCAAGGCCGATCTTGCCGGTGCCGCCGGCATCGAAGCGGCCAAGGCCGCGATCATTGCCGAGATGCCGCGCCGCGTGCCGATGCTGCCCATCACCGACGGCGCGATCGACGCCCGCGTCATCCTCGGCCTCGGCGCT
Organism: Bradyrhizobium dasycarpum; assembly: GCF_042019905.1. NCBI lineage: Bacteria > Pseudomonadati > Pseudomonadota > Alphaproteobacteria > Hyphomicrobiales > Nitrobacteraceae > Bradyrhizobium > Bradyrhizobium dasycarpum. The sequence continues at coordinate 2,353,217 of NZ_CP169574.1, read as the reverse complement.
GCCGCGGAGAACGATCTCGCCGCGCGCCCCTCGCATCATGACGGCGAGGAGGAGCACGAGCATGATGATTTCGCTTCCGTCGTGATCGACCTTCCGGAAGTCACCGACATCGATGCGCTGGTTGCCTCCGTGCAGCGCCTGGCGCGCGAGCAGAACGTGCTGCGCGCCAAGGGCTATATCGCGGTCGCGGGCAAGCCGATGCGTCTCTTGCTTCAGGCCGTGGGCGAGCGCGTGCGCCACCAGTTCGACAAGCCCTGGGGCGCAGGTCTCAGGCAGTCCAAGCTCGTCGTGATCGGCGAGCACGGCGATATCGACGAGGCCGCGATCAGGTCGGGACTTGGTGTCTGATGCACGTCGTCTTCCGCGAGAGCCGCGGTCTGGAGGAGACCGCGACGCCCAGAGACATCGGCCAGGATCCGGCCGATCTCGTGGTGCTCTCGTATTCGGATTCCGACCTTGCCGCCTTCGCGGCCGGCTGGCGCCGTGGCCGCGATAGCCTGCCGTCGCTGCGGCTCGCCAATCTCGCGGAGCTGCGGCATCCGCTGTCGGTCGACACCTATCTCGAGAAGACGCTGTCGCAGGCGCGCGGCATTCTGGTGCGGCTGATCGGCGGCGAATCCTATTGGCCGTACGGGCTCGCTGCGCTCCAGCAACTCGCAAAGGATCGCAACATCGTGCTCGCCGTGCTGCCGGGCGATGGCCGCGATGACGCGCGGCTCGATTCCTACTCGACCTTGCCGGTGTCGACGCTGCGCCGGCTCAAGGTGCTTTGCGACACCGGCGGTCCGGTCGCCGCGCAAGCGGCGATCGCGCAGCTCGCGCTGGCCTCGGGACTTTATGCGGGGCCCGTTACCGGCGAGCTGACTGTGCCGGAAATGGGCTTCTACGATCCCGCGCGCGGCGTCATTGCTGCGCCGGCCTCGGGTGCGGGCAGGCCGCTCGCGCTGGTGACGTTCTATCGCTCCTATCTCACCGCTGCCGACACGGCCCCGGTTGATGCGCTGATCGCGGCGCTGCGCGAGAGGGGCTTTGACTCCTACGGCGCGTTTGTCACCTCGTTGAAAGCGCACGGCGTCGCCGATTGGTTGCGCACGCATCTCGCGCAACATCCTCCGGCCGCGATCGTCAACGCGACGGCATTCTCGGCCATCGGCGACGACGGCGCGACGCCGTTCGATCAAGCTTCGTGCCCGGTGTTCCAGGTCGCGCTCTCGACGGCGCGGCGCGAGGATTGGGCAGAGTCGCTGCGAGGTCTCTCGCCCGGCGATCTCGCGATGCATGTGGTGCTGCCCGAGGTCGACGGCCGGCTGTTCGCAGGCGTTGTGAGCTTCAAGTCGGCCGCGATGCGCGACCCCGATCTGCAATTCGCCCATCTAGCGCACGGGCCGGACGAGGAGCGCGTCAAGGCCGTCGCCGCGCGCGTTGTGGCCTGGCATCGCCTTGCGGAGAAGCCTGTCGGCGAGAAGCGGCTGGCGATCGTGCTCTCGAACTATCCGGGCCGGCCGCATCAGATCGCCCATGCGGTAGGGCTCGATGCGCTGGCTTCGGTGGAAGTCCTGACGTCGGATCTCGCCGAGGCTGGTTTCGATGTCGCGCGGGTTGATGCGCTCGGCGAGACGCTGTTGAAGCAAAAGCTCACCTGGAGCGTTGCAGAATACCGCGCGGCCCTCTCGCGCCTTCCACAATCCCTGCAAGACGATCTCGCGCAGGCCTGGGGCGCGCCGGAAGACGATCCGAGCTGCCGCGACGGCGCGTTCCGTTTCGCGGCCATCGCGTGCGGCCGCTCCATCATCGCGGTTCAGCCCGAGCGCGGCGATGCAGTCACGCGCGATGCCGATTACCACGATCTCGCCCGTACGCCGCGCCACGCCTATGTCGCGTTCTATCTTTGGCTCCGCGCGCAGCGGATCGATGTCGTCCTGCACATGGGCGCGCATGGCACGCTGGAATGGCTGCCGGGAAAATCCGTCGCGCTGTCGTCCGCGTGCTGGCCGGAAGCGCTGGTCGGCGATTTGCCCGTCATCTATCCCTTCATCGTCAACGATCCCGGCGAAGCCGCGCAGGCCAAGCGCCGCATCGGCGCGGTCACGATCGGCCATCTGCCGCCGCCGCTCGCGCAATCCGCGGTGCCGGAAGGCCTGCGGCGGCTTGAACGTCTGCTCGATGAATATTCGACCGCCGATGGCCTCGATCCCGCACGCCGCCAGCGGCTGATCGCGTCGATCCGCGACGAAGCGCGTGCCGCCGGTCTCGAAGACGATCTCGGCCTCGACGCATCGGCGGCGCCGGCCGAAGCGATTCCACGGATCGATCGCTTCGTCTGCGATCTCAAGGAAAGCCAGTTCGGCGACGGCCTTCATGTGTTCGGCCGCGGTGCCTGCGGTGACGCCGAGCGCGGTGCGCTGCTTGCTGCGCTTGCCGGCCAGCGCGTCGCGCCGGGACCGTCGGGCTCGCCCTATCGTGGTCGCCAGGACGTGCTGCCGACCGGGCGCAATCTCTTTGCCGTCGACCCGCGTGCGGTGCCGACACCGTCGGCACATGCGCAGGGGATAAAGCTCGCGGAGGAGCTGCTGCGCCGTCACCTGCAGGATCATGGCGACTGGCCGAAGGGCCTCGTGGTCGATCTCTGGGGCTCGGCGACGATGCGCACGGCGGGCGAGGAGTTCGCGATGGCGCTGCATCTGGCCGGCCTCGCGCCGCGCTGGGATCACGCATCCGGCCGCGTCACCGGATATGACATCATCGCCCCGGCGGAGCTCGGCCGCCCCCGCATCGACGTCACGCTGCGGGTCTCGGGCCTGTTCCGCGACGTCTTTTCCGGCCTTGCCCAATTGTTCGAGGCCGCCTCCGAGGCGCTCGCCGCGCGCGAGGACGAGGGCGAGGAGAATCCGTATCGCCACCGCGCCTCGCGCGTGTTCGCGCCGCGGCCCGGACAATATGGCGTCGGCCTCTCGGCGATCCCCGACGCGTTCACGCCGGAGACGCGTGAGGCGGCCGGCGAAGCCTGGCTGTCGGCCTCGTCCTGGGCATTCTCGGCCGCCGGCGAGATGCAGTACGATCGCGCCGGGATCGAGGCGCGGCTTGGCTCTGCCGATGCCTTCGTCCACGTCCAGGATTTGCCGGAGACCGACCTGCTGCTCGCCGCCGATTATGCCGCGCATGAAGCCGGCGTGGCGGCCGCCGCAGCGCATCTCGGTGCGGCAGGACCATCGCTCTATCACCTCGACACGGCACGCCCCGAGCAGCCGCATGCGCGTACGCTGACCGAGGAGATTTCCCGCGTCGTCCGGGCGCGTGCCGCCAACCCGGCCTGGATCGCCGGCATGATGCGCCATGGTTTCCGCGGCGCCGCCGAGATCACCGCGACGCTGGAGCACATGGCCGCGTTCGCCCATCTTGCCGGCGCCGTGCCGCCGCATCTGTTCGATCTCTATTTCGATGCGACGCTCGGCAATGACGACGTCCGCGCCTTCATGGCGCGCGAAAATCCGTCGGCGCTTGCCGCGATGGAGACCTGTTTTGCGCGCCTGCATGATGCGGCACTCTGGCAGACGCGCCGCAACTCGATCGCGGCGGCGCTGCGGGAGGCCTCATGAGTGCGGCCGCGGTCAAGGGCTGGTGTCCCGGCGCGCTACGCCCGATGCTGTCGGGCGATGGGTTCGTTGTGCGGGTGCGCCCGTTCGGCGGGCGCCTTGACGCGCCACAGATCACCGGGCTTGCCGAGCTCGCCGGGCGACACGGCAATGGCCTGATCGACGTCACGAGCCGCGCCAATCTCCAGATCAGAGGCGTCAGCGAGCAGAGCCATCGGCCGCTGCTCGATGGCCTTGCAAAACTGCGGCTGCTCGATCCTGACACCGAGATCGAAGCCCGCCGCAACATTCTGGTGACGCCGTTCTGGGGCGGCGGCGACGAAACGCAGTCGCTCGCCGCGGAGCTCGAGGAGGCGCTCGCCGAGTGCGGCCTCGCGCTTCCGACCAAGTTCGGCTTCGCCATCGATGACGGCAGGTCGCGGGTGCTCGCCGGCGATTCCGCGGACATCCGCATCGAGCGCGATCGCCTGGGCCATCTGCTGGTGCGGGCCGACGGTGCGAGGCTTGGCCGCTCCGTCGCGCGCGGCGATGCCGTGAGCACGGCGCTGGCGCTCGCAAGCTGGTTCCTGGTCTCCGGTGGCGCCAGGGGTGGGCGAGGGCGGATGGCGGCGCACATCGCGTCAGGTGCGGTATTGCCCCAATCGCTGCACGGCGAGGCCGAGCCTGCGCCCGTGATGGCCGCCTCGCGGCCCGGGCACTATCCGCAAGGCGCGATGGTCGGCGTCGCGTTCGGGCAGATGCTGCACACGACGCTGCACCAGCTCGCCGGACACGCTCTGCGTATGACGCCCTGGCGGATGCTGTTGAGCGAAGCCAGGCGCGAGATGCCGAGCGCGCCGGGTCTCATCACCGAGCCGTTCGATCCTGCGCTGCGCGTCATCGCCTGCAGCGGCGCGCCGCGCTGCCGCGAGGCCCATGCCGATACGCGCGCGCTGGCCGCGGCGCTCGCCCCGCGCATCGCCGCCGATGCGCGGCTGCACGTCTCGGGCTGTGGCAAGGGCTGCGCCCATTCCGGCACGGCCGCGGTCACGCTGGTCGCGACGCGCGCCGGCTTCGATCTCGTCCGCGGCGGCTCGACGCGCGATGAGCCGGTGCTGCGTGGCCTCAACGGCGTCGACATCGTCAGCGATCCCTCCATTCTGGTGGGAGGGAACTGATGCCGCATACTTACGAGACCGACGGCGCGGCGATCTACCGGCAATCCTTCGCCACCATCCGCGCCGAGGCCGATCTTGCCCGCTTCACGCCGGACGAGGAGCAGGTGGTGGTGCGGATGATCCACGCCGCCGGCATGGTCGGTCTGGAGTCGCATGTCCGCTTCACGCCAGGCATGGCGATAGCCGCGCGCACGGCCTTGCAGAACGGGGCGCCGATCCTGTGCGATGCGCGCATGGTCTCCGAAGGGATCACGCGCGCGAGGCTGCCCGCGGCCAACCCCGTCATCTGCACGCTCGGCGACGAGACCGTGCCCGCACTTGCGCAATCGATGCGCAACACCCGTTCGGCCGCGGCGCCTCGAGCTGTGGCGGCCGCATCTCGCCGGTGCGATCGTTGCGATCGGCAACGCGCCGACGGCGCTGTTTCATCTGCTCAACATGCTGGAGAATCGTGACTGCCCGCGGCCGGCTGCGATCATCGGCTGCCCGGTCGGCTTCGTCGGCGCGGCCGAGTCCAAGGCCGCGCTGATGGCCGATCCGCCGGCGCCGGCGCTGACCGTCGAAGGCCGCCTCGGCGGCTCCGCGATCACGGTTGCCGCCGTGAACGCGCTGGCGAGCCGGAGCGAATAGCGATGGGACGCATCATCTGCTGCGGTCTCGGCCCCGGCGCCCCTGATCTGATGAGCGTGCGCGCCGATCGCACCGTGCGCGGCGCCAGCCACGTCGCCTATTTCCGCAAGAAGGGAAGGCCAGGCCAGGCCCGGCGCATCGTCGAGGGCATGCTGGCAGCCGGCGTCACCGAATATCCCATGGAATATCCGGTCACGACGGAGATCGCATTCGACAGTCCGGAATACATCCACTTGCTCGCCGGTTTCTACGATGAATGGGCCGAGCGCCTGGCGCGGCTCGCGCGCGCGGTCGATGTCGTCGTGCTCTGCGAGGGCGATCCCTACTTCTACGGCTCGTTCATGCATCTGCATACGCGCCTGCAAGGCCGTGTCGAGATCGAGGTGATCGCGGGCATTCCCGGCATGGTCGGCTGCTGGAACGGCGTCGGACAGCCGATCGCGCTCGGCGACGACGTCACCACCGTGCTGATGGGTACGCTTCCCGAAGACGAGCTCGAACGGCACATGCGCGATTCCGATGCGCTCGTCGTCATGAAGACCGGCCGCAATCTTGCAAAGGTACGCCGTGCGCTCAGCTCAGCCGGCCGGCTGGATGACGCCTGGCTGGTCGAGCGCGGCACCATGCCGGGCGAGCGCGTGGTGCGGCTGGCCGAGATCGACGCCGCCGACTGTCCCTATTTCGCGATCGTGCTGGTTCACGGCAAGGGCCGGCATCTGGGCGCCGCCGAATGACGGGATCCTTGACCATCGCGGGCCTCGGGCCGGGCAGCGATGTGCTGGTGACGCCTGAGGTCACGGCTGCGCTTGCGTCCGCGACCGACATTCTGGGCTACGCGCCTTACGTCGCGCGCGTGCCGCAGCGAGCGGGGCTCACCCTGCATCCTTCGGATAACCGCGAGGAGCTGCAGCGCGCCCGCGAGGCATTGCAGCTTGCCTCCGACGGCGGGCAGGTGGTCGTCGTGTCCTCCGGCGATCCCGGCGTGTTCGCGATGGCTTCCGCCGTGTTCGAGGCGCTCGAACAGGCGCCGCAATATCAGGCGCTTCCGATCCGTGTGCTGCCCGGCATCACCGCGATGCTGGCGGCCGCCGCCCGCGCCGGCGCCCCGCTCGGCCACGATTTCTGCGCCGTCAACCTGTCCGACAATCTCAAGCCCTGGGCCGTGATCGAGAAGCGCTTGCGTCTTGCGGCCGAGGCCGATTTTGCCATTGCGATGTACAATCCGCGCTCGGCAAGCCGGCCGGAAGGATTTGGCCGCGCGCTTGTGGTGCTGAAGGACGCGGGTTGCGGCGAACGCGTCGTGATTTTCGCGCGCGCGATCAGCGCGGTTGATGAGAAGATCGAGATCGTGACGCTGAATGAAGCGACGCCAGAAATGGCCGACATGCGCACGCTGGTGATCGTCGGCAATTCGCAGACACGCCGCGTCGGCCGTTGGGTCTATGCGCCGAGACGGGTCGAATGACCGAGCCATTGCATGACGTCAGCGACGCTCTCGACCCGCCGCCGCTCGGGCAGCGCCGGTCGCGAGATCATGACCACGGGAAGGGCGAGCGTGCGGGCCGCGTCGATCTTGGCGCGCGCGCCGTCGCCACCGGAGTTACGGGCGACGATCCAGGCGATGCCGCGCGAACGCAGCATCTCGAGCTCGCTATCAAGCGTGAACGGTCCGCGCGATACGATGACGTCGGCTGCAAAGGGCAGCGGCGCTTCGGGCGGATCAACGAAGCGCAGCGTGTAGCTGTGCTGCGGCTTCGTCGCAAACGGCGCGATATGCTGGCGGCCGATGGCGAGGAACACGTTTGCGGGCGCCTCGGGCAGCGCGGCGACGGCGGTGTTGATATCGGCGACGTCGATCCAATTGTCGCCGGAGGCCCTCGCCCAGGGCGCGCGCTCCAGCGCAATCAAAGGCGTGCTCGTCTCGGCGCAAGCCACAACGGCGTTGCGGCTCATTTCCGCGGCGAAGGGATGCGTCGCGTCGATCACGTGGGTGACGCCTTCGCGGCGGATGTAGTCGGCCAGCCCGCTCACGCCGCCGAAGCCGCCGATGCGGGTCGGCAGCGGCTGATCGGCAGGCGTGCGGGTGCGGCCGCCATAGGAGTAAATGGCGTCAAGCCCGGCGCGCGCGATCTCTGCGGCGAGCAGGCTCGCATCGGCCGTTCCGCCCAGTATGAGGGCGCGCATCGTGTCTGATCCCTGGCTGACCATCATCGGTATCGGCGAAGATGGCCTTGCCGGGCTGTCGGAGGCAAGCCGAAAGGCGCTCGCCAACGCGGAAACTGTTTTTGGCGGTGAGCGCCATCTTGCGCTCGTGGACGTCGGCAGTCGCGGCCGTGCGTGGCCCGTGCCCTTCAACGCCGATGCGGTGCTGAGTTGCCGCGGTAGTCCGACCGTCGTGCTGGCCTCCGGCGATCCGTTCTGGCACGGCGCGGGGGCCGGCCTTGCTGAGAAGCTGCAAGCCGGCGAGTGGATCGCGCATTCCGCGCCGTCGACATTTTCGCTGGTTGCGGCGCGACTGGGCTGGCGGCTCGAATTCCTCGTCTGCCTCGGGCTCCATGCCGCCCCGTTCGAGCGTCTCGTGCCGCATCTGGCGCGAGGTGCGCGCATCATCTGCCTCGTGCGCAATGGGAAGGCGGCAAGTGATCTCGCAAAATGGTTGAGCGAGCGCGGATGGGGCGCCTCAACCTTCTGGATGTTCGCCGCCCTCGGTGGACCGCGCGAAAGCGTCAGAGAATGTCGCGCCGACCGTTTCGCCGGCGATCACGATGGAGCCCTGGTCACTATCGCCATTGAGGCGATGGGCGGACAGGGCATTCCCCGCAGCTCGGGTCTACCAGACGATCTGTTCATTCACGACGGCCAGATCACCAAGCGGCCGGTTCGCGCGCTCGCGCTCTCGGCGCTGGCGCCGCGTCCGGGCGAGCGACTGTGGGATGTCGGCGCCGGTTCGGGGTCGATCTCTGTCGAGTGGGCGCTGTGCGGGGGACGGCGACCGCCATCGAGCCGCGCGAGGATCGCGCCGCGAATATTCGCAAGAATGTAGCCGCGTTCGGACTGGCGCATCGGGTCGCCGTCGTCACGGGGAGGGCGCCGGAAGCTCTTGCTGGATTGGAAGTGCCGGATGCCGTCTTCGTTGGCGGCGGACTCGACGGCGCGATGTTCGATGCGATCTGGTCGCGCCTCGCGCCGGCAACGCGGCTCGTTGCACATTCGGTCACGCTGGAGACCGAAGCGCTGCTTGGCGAGCTGCATCAGCGCCACGGCGGCGAGTTGATGCGGGTGGAGATCGCGCATGCTGGCCCGCTCGGTCGTTACCGGTCCTGGGAGGCGGCGCGGCCGGTAGTGCAGTGGAGCGCAGTCCGATGAGGGTGGCCGGGCTCGGATTCAGAGCGGATGTCACGCTGGCTTCGTTGCGGGAGGCGCTTGTGGCGGCCGGAGGACCTGAAGGTCTTGCCGCGGTAGCAACGGTCAGCGACAAGGCCGATGCGGAGCCGCTGAAGCAGCTCGCGAGAGAATGTGGCCTGCCGATTAAGAGTGTACCGGCGGACGTGCTTGCGATCGTCGACACGCCGACGCAGTCAAAGCTCGTCGTTGAAAAATTCGGGACTGGGTCGGTCGCAGAAGCCGCGGCGCTCGCGGCGGCCGGTCCTCGGGCCCGGTTGATTGCGACGCGCGTGATTTCGCAGGATCGCACCGCAACCGCCGCGATCGCGGAAGGAGATGGCGCATGACGGTGCATTTCATCGGCGCCGGGCCGGGCGCACCTGATCTGCTGACCTTGCGCGGTCGTGACCTGATCGCGGCCTGTCCGGTCTGTCTCTATGCGGGCTCACTCGTGCCCGAGGGCGTTCTGGCGCATTGCCCGCCCGGCGCGCGTATCGTCAACACGGCGCCGCTGTCGCTCGACGACATCATCGCGGAGATGGCCGCCGCGCATGCAGACGGCAAGGACGTCGCGCGGCTGCATTCCGGCGATCTCTCGATCTGGTCCGCGATGGGCGAGCAACTCCGCCGCCTGCGCGCGCTCGGCATTCCCTTTACGGTCACGCCAGGTGTGCCGTCCTTCTCCGCCGCTGCGGCCGCACTTGAGCTTGAGCTCACGCTGCCGGGTCTTGCCCAGACGGTGGTGCTGACGCGCACACCGGGCCGCGCCAGTGCGATGCCTGACGGCGAGAAGCTGGCCGCGTTCGCCGCAACCGGCGCGGTGCTCGCGATCCATCTGTCGATCCACCTGCTCGATCAGATCGTGGTCGAGCTCACGCCGCATTATGGCGGCGATTGCCCGGTCGCCATCGTCTGGCGCGCGAGCTGGCCGGACCAGCGCATCGTGCGCGCGACGCTGGCGACGCTTAATGCCGCCGTCGGCACGGAGATGGAGCGCACCGCGCTGATCCTGGTCGGAAGGACGCTTGGCGCTGCGGATTTCGACGACAGCCGTCTCTATGCGGCCGACTACGACCGCCGCTATCGGCCGGTCGGCGCCGAGCCGCGCTTTCCGGAGGCGTCGTGATGCCGGCCGGCCTCGTCATCTCCGCACCGGCCTCCGGGGTCGGCAAGACCACGCTGACGCTGGCGCTTGCGCGGGCCTTTCGCCATCGCGGCCTGAACGTGCAGTGCTTCAAGAGCGGGCCGGATTACATCGATCCGGCCTTTCATGCCGCCGCTACGGGACGTGCCTCCGTCAATCTCGACAGCTGGGCGATGGATCGCGGGACGATCCTGCACCTCGTTGGCCGCGGCACGGATGCCGATATCGTGCTTGCCGAGGGCTCGATGGGCCTGTTCGACGGCGTCGCCGCGCGCGGCGTCTGCGGCACCGGCGCCACCGCCGACATCGCGGAGATGCTGGGCTGGCCGGTGCTGCTGGTGATCGATCCCTCGGGCCAGGCGCAGACCGCCGCCGCAATCGCCGCGGGCCTGCGTGATTATCGTCCCGGCGTCAGACTTGCCGGCGTCGTGCTCAATCGCGTCGCCAGCCCGCGCCACGAAGCCCTGGTGCGCCGTGCGCTCGTTGATGCCGGCATCGCCGTGTTCGGCGCGCTGCCGCGCCATGCCGAGATCAGCCTGCCGAAGCGGCATCTCGGCCTGGTGCAGGCGGAGGAGCAGGCGGAGATCGGCAAGCTGATCGACGAGGCCGCGCGCTTCGTCGCCGAGCATGTCGATCTCGATGCGGTGCTGCGCGCGGCCGCGGCCTGGTCGCCGCAAGCGGCGGTGAGCGGCCTGAACGTGGCGCCGCCGGGACAGCGCATTGCGCTGGCGCGTGATGCCGCATTCTCCTTCGTCTATCCGCATATGCTGGAAGCCTGGCGCGCGGCGGGCGCCGAGATCGTGCCGTTCTCGCCGCTGGCCGATGAGACGCCGGACGCGAGCGCTGATGTGTGCTGGCTGCCGGGAGGCTATCCCGAGCTTCATGCCGGCAGGATCGCGTCCAATGCACGCTTTCGCAGCGGCCTTCGTGCCTTCGCCGAGACGCGGCCCGTGCATGGCGAGTGCGGGGGCTACATGGTGCTGGGGACCGGGTTGACCGACGCGGAAGGTGTCCGCCATGAGATGACGGGCCTGCTTGGCCTCGAGACCAGCTTTGCCAAACGCCGCATGCATCTGGGCTATCGCCTTGCGGCGCTCGCGGCGCCGATGCCGGGACATCGTCCCGGCGCGCGTCTGCGCGGCCACGAGTTCCACTATTCGACCATTCTCGCTCAGCCTGACACGCCGCTGGCGGTCGTGCATGATGCAACGGGCGCCGTCATCGCCGAGACCGGCTCGCAGCGCGGCCATGTCAGCGGCACCTTCTTTCATCTGATCGCGGAGGACCGGTGAGCGGGTTCGTTTCCTTCGTCTCCGCCGGCCCCGGTGATCCCGAGCTGCTCACGCTCAAGGGCGCCGCGCGGCTGCGCGAGGCCGACGTCGTGCTCTATGACGATCTCGCCTCGGGCGCGATCCTCGATCTCGCCCGGCCGGGCGCCAATCTCGTCGCGGTCGGCAAGCGTGCGGGGCGGCCCTCGACCAAGCAGCATCACGTCAACCGCCTGCTGGTCGACTATGCCGCGACAGGGGCGCGCGTGGTGCGGCTGAAGTCCGGCGATGCCGGCATTTTCGGCCGGCTCGAGGAGGAGATCGAGACGCTGCGCGAGGCTGGCATCGGCTATGAAATCGTTCCCGGCGTCACCTCGGCCTGCGTCGCCGCCGCGCAAGCCGGCATTCCCCTGACGCGGCGCCACACCTCGCGCCGGGTGCAGTTCATCACCGGCGCCGACGTCACCGGCGAGCTGCCGCCGAATCTGAACTGGGCGGCGCTGGCCGATCCTGAGGCGACGACCGTGGTCTATATGGGCCGGCGCACCTTTCCGGCGCTTGCCGCAAAATTGATCGCGCACGGCCTCGCCGCGGACACTCCGGCGCTAGTCGCCGAATCCCTCGGTCGGCCCGACGAGCGGCTGGTCCGCACCACCATTGCCGAGCTGGCCGAGCAGCTTGCCCGTGGCGGCGCTCCCACGACCGCCGCCGTGATCCTGTTCGGCGCGCTGGCGGGGGATTATCCGTCATGATCGTCTCGGCCGAGCCTCGCCCCTTGACGCCGGCGCGCCGAAAGGGGCACACAGGAGCGGCAAGGTGCTCGACGCGGCGCAAAGCGCCGGAGCATAATCGGGAATGGGGATGGGCGGACCAAGTTGCGGCGCCCAAAACCCCAGCCGCCCCCGCGACTGTAAGCGGTGAGGGACTTCGATCAGCCACTGGGCCGCAAGGTTCGGGAAGGCCGGAGAACCCAGTGAACCGCGAGCCAGGAGACCGGCCCTGCACGTTTTGAGGCCAAGGCCGTCGGGTGTGACGGCAGGAAGGATCTGAACCATGCATATCGAACCCGGTCTAGTGACGGGCGCCAAGCTCGTGCTGAGTTACGCAACCGGCATCGCCGCAGGCGGCGTTGCCTTGAAGCTTGCAGCCGAAACCGTGCGCGAGCAGGGCCTCGGCTCGTTCGCAGGCCGGACGCTCGCCACCACGATCCTCGTCTTCATCTTCTTCGAGATCCTGCCGCACTTCCCGGTCGGCGTCTCCGAGGTGCACTTCATTCTCGGCTCGACCTTGTTCCTGCTGTTCGGTGCCGCGCCCGCAGCCTTCGGCCTCGCATTCGGCCTGCTGCTTCAGGGTGTGTTGCTCGAGCCGGTCGACCTGCCGCAATACGGCATGAACGTCACGACGCTGCTGGTGCCGCTGTTCGCGATCCAGGCGATCGCCTCGCGGATCATTCCGCGCAACACGGCCTATGTCGACCTGAAGTATCGGCAGGCGCTGGCGCTGTCGACCACCTATCAGGCCGGCGTGATCGCCTGGGTGGCGTTCTGGGCGCTTTATGGCTCGGGCTTTGCGATGAGCAATCTCGCCAGCATCGCCACGTTCGCGGCGTCCTACGCGCTGGTGATCGTGATCGAGCCGCTCGCCGATCTCGCCGTGCTGGCGCTGGCGAAGTCGCTGCGCGGCGTCACCGCGCCCGGCCTCGTCACTCCGCGCCTGCACAACGCAGCTTGACTGAGACAAGGGGCGGCCGTCATGGCCGCCCCGACGCGCGATGCTCACGCTTTCCCTGATCGGCATCGGTTGCGGCGATCCCGGCCAGCTCACGCGCGCCGCCGTTCAGGCCATCAACGCCGCCGACCTCGTCCTGATTCCGCGCAAGGGAACGGCGAAATCCGATCTCGCCGATCTCAGGCGGACGATCTGCGCGGATGTGCTCACCAGCGACACGACAGCCATCGCCGAGTTCGATCTTCCCGTGCGCGATGCTGCCGAGGCGGATTACCGCAAGGGCGTGGACGACTGGCACGATGCGGTCGCCGCGACCTGGTCGCAGGCGATCGCAGATCATCTCGGAAGCAACGGCAAGGTTGCGCTGCTGATCTGGGGCGATCCTTCGCTGTATGATTCCTCGCTGCGCATCGCGCGGCGGCTCGCCCCCTTGCCCAGAATCGAGGTCGTGCCCGGCATCACGTCGATCCAGGCGCTGTGCGCGGCCCATGCGCTGCCGCTCAACGATATCGGCGAGCCGTTTCTGGTCACGACCGGGCGGCGCCTGCGCGAAGGCGGCTGGCCGCAAGGAATCGACACCGTGGTGGTGATGCTCGACGGCGGCACGGCATTCGAATCGTTGGATCCGGCAGGGATTCACATCTATTGGGGCGCCTATCTCGGCATGCCCGATCAGATCATCATGTCCGGCGCCCTCGCCGAAACCGGCTCGCGCATCGTCGCCGCACGGCAGGAGGCGCGCGCGCGGCATGGCTGGATCATGGACAGCTATATTCTCAAGCGCAGGCGTTAAGCGAGGCAGCATGCTCCCCGAATGGGTCACCCAGAACTGCCCCGCGATCTCCGCGCTTCATCGCGAGGCGGCGATCGCGCGTCAGGCGCAGCTGACGAAGCCGACCGGCGCACTCGGCCGGCTCGAGCAGCTCGCGATCGAGCTCGCCGGCCAGCAGGCGACCGCGCAGCCCCGTGCCGCGCGCGTGCCGATCATCGTCTTCGCCGGCGACCACGGCATCGTCGCGCAGGGCGTGTCGGCCTATCCGCAAGCGGTCACCATCGCGATGATGGCGAATTTCGCCTCCGGCGGTGCTGCGATCTCGGTGCTGGCGCGCGAGCTCGGCTCGCGCCTGGAGGTGGTCGATGCCGGCACGCTGGCGAGCGAGGAAATGACGGGCATCGTCGTCGACAAGCCGCGCCATGGCACCCGCGATTTCAGCGTGGAGGCCGCGCTCACGCCCGCAGAGCTGGCGTTTGCCTTCGAGGCCGGCCAGCGCGCGGTTGCGCGGGCGGAGGCCAGCCAGCCCGATCTGTTGATCTTCGGAGAGATGGGCATCGGCAACACCACGACGTCGGCGGCGATCGCGGCGAGCCTGCTTAGCATCAGCGCCGAGGAGATCGCGGGCAGCGGCACCGGCGTCGATGCGGCCGGCCGGGCGCACAAGGCACGCGTGATCGATGCCGCGCTTGCGCGTCACGGCGTTGCGGGCGCGGCGCCGGAGAAGGTTCTGTGTGCCGTCGGAGGGCTCGAAATCGCCGCGATCTCGGGCGCGATCATCGCCGCCGCGCAGCGCCGCATCCCCGTGCTGATCGATGGCTTCATCGTATCGGTTGCAGCGCTCGCAGCGGTGCGGCTGAACCCGTCCTGTCAGCCCTATCTGCTGCCGTCGCATCAATCGGCCGAGCAGGGCCATCGGCTGGTGCTGCGCGCTTTGAACGTGCAGCCGCTGATCAGCCTCGATCTCAGGCTCGGGGAGGGATCCGGTGCCGCCATCGCGCTGCCGCTGGTGCACTTGGCCTGCGCGCTCCACAACGGCATGGCGACCTTTGCAGAGGCCAATGTGCCTGACAGGCCTAGCTGATCCGCTGGTTGACCGAGACGACGCGCCAGCCGGCCGCGAGGCGATCGATCCGGGTCAGCGACAGCGGCTCGATCACGAAGCGCAAGGCGGCCTGCGGCGTGAGATCGAGCGAGATGCACAGCGCGGCGCGGATGGTGCCGGAATGCACGACCAGCGTGGCTGGTCCCGCTCCGATCCGCGACAGACCGAGCCGCACGCGCGCGACCTGATCGGCAAAGCTTTCGCCGCCCGGCGGCCTTCCGCCGGCCGGATCGTTCCAGAACTGCGCATAGGCCGCGCCGCCTTCGGCAGCGAGCTCGTCATGCCGATGGCCGGTCCAGTCGCCGAAATCCTGCTCGCGGAATTCGCTGACCTGCTTCGGTTCGAGCCCCAGCGCGCGCGCCGTGTCGACCGTGCGCCGCGCCGGGCTGGCGTAGCTCGCAGCGTCCCGCGGCAGGCGCTGCCGCAGCGCCTCCAGCTGCGCACGATCGCGGAGATCGGCCGGCGCATCGGCGGCATGGATCGTCCCTTTGACGCCATCGACCGGCGCATGTCGTATCAGCCAGAGGAAGGTCTCGCCTTCCATGCTCTCATCTCCGAGGAAGTTGTTCGCTGTGGCAATAACGCCGCAACTGCACATTGACTCCGTTGTGACGATAATCCTAGATGCTCGCGACGGTTTCCCCGAGAGGGGATGAAAAGGGAATGCGGTGCGGGGACATTGTCCCCAATGCCGCGGCTGCCCCCGCAACTGTGAGCGGATAATCCTTCGTCACAAGCCACTGGGTCCTCGGTCCCGGGAAGGCGACGAAGTGGTGATGACCCGCGAGCCAGGAGACCTGCCGTCAGCCGTGGTCACACGCGAAGATGTCGGTCGGGGAGTACAGACATTCGGCTTCATCGGATGGCTGCAAGGCCAAAGGTGAGACCTCGTTCGCTGTGACGTGCCACTGACGTCATACCGAGGTTTTGTGCCGTGTCTCCTGTTTGCATCTTACGACCACGCCGCGTCCTGCTTGCCTCCGCCGCCCTCACATCCTTGGCCGTGCTCGATCTGCCCGCCGCGCTGGCGCAGCAGGTTCGCGAACCGCTGCCGCCGGTCGAGGTGTCGCCGGCCCAATCCCGCAAACCAGCCAGGTCAACCGGCCGGGAGGCGCAAAGCCCGCGCCGCGCGGCGGCGCGCAGGCCCGCCTCGGCATCCACAGCGCCCAAGCCCGTCGCCCCGACTGCGGCGGCGCCGACGCCGCTCAACTCCAATGCGGTGGCCGAAAGCGCATCGCGGCTCGGCCTGACGGTGCGCGAGACGCCCGCGACCGTCGAGGTGATCTCGGCCGAGACCATGCGCGAGCAGGGCTACCGCACCGTCTCCGATGTCGCCCAGGGCGCGGTCGGCGTCACCTCCGGCGACAATCCTGCGGACCCCTCCGCCTTCTCGATGCGCGGCTTCACCAACAGCCAGATCAACACGCTCTACAACGGCATCAAGATCGGCCCGCAGAACATGACCTCGCGGATCATGGACACCGCCAATCTGGAGGCCGTGGAATTCCTGAAAGGCCCGGCCTCGCTGATCTCGGGCGAGGGCGCAGCCGGCGGCGCGATCAATTTCGTCACCAGGCAGCCGCATACGGGACCGATCCGGAACGAAGCCGATTTCTCCTGGGATTCCCTGAACTCGTTCCGCGCGCATTATGGCTCGGGCGGCAGCACCAACGTTCAGGGCCTCGACTACCGCTTCGACATCAGCCGCGCCGCGCTCAACGGCTTTGCCGACACCAACACCAAGATGCTGGATGTGTCCGGCCAGCTCAACTACCGCATCTCCGACAGCCTCAAGGTCTGGGGTGCGATCGAGTACCGCGAGGATCGTGGCAAGGCCTATTGGGGCGCGCCGCTGGTGCCGATCGCCTATAGCGGCTCGCATGCGACGAGCGGGATCGTTTCGGGCAATTACGTCTCGAACTACAACAAGACCAATCTCGGCGCCGTCACCATCGACGACCGCACCTTCAACACCAACTACAACGTTCTCGACAACCGCAATGTCGCGCAGGAAGTCTGGCTGCGCGGCGGCTTCGAGCTGAAGCTCGCGCCCGATCTCACGCTGAGAAGCCAGGCCTATGGCTATGGCGCGGAACGCAGCTGGTTCAACAACGAGGTCGAGGCGTTCAATTCCGCAACGAACCTGGTCGATCGCGAGCGCTTCTACGTCGCACACAGCCAACGTCTCGTCGGCAACATTACTGACCTGGTCTGGGACACGAACATTGCCGGGTTCGACAATCGGCTGGTCACGACGTTGTCGTCGAGCTATCTCGATTTCGTCAGGCCGGGCGCGGCAAACTTCCCCGGCGATTCCGTCTCGTTGGTCGATCCCGTCAGAGGCTTCTACGGCTTGCTGACGACGCAGCAGCAGACTGCGCGGATCGACAACGAAGCCCTGTCGTTCGAGGACCGGCTGAAGCTGACGCGGACCTTCGCGCTGATCGGCGGCATCCGCATCGAGCATATCGGGCTCGATCGCAACTCGACCGACAAGAGCGGCCTGGAGAAAGTGGGCTTCCCGTACACCAAGGACTGGGCGCCTGTGACGGGGCGCGTCGGCTACACCTGGGAGGCGGTGCCCGGATTGACTTTCTTCAGCCAGTACGCGACCGGCGCGGACGTTTCGGCCAACAACATCTTCCTGCTGTCGCCGACCCAGCCGCTGGACCTCACCACCGCACGCACCTTTGAGACCGGCGTCAAGCATCTGTTCTGGGACAACAGGGCGGAGTGGTCGTTCTCGGCCTACGACATCGTGCGCAAGAACGTCTATGCCGCGGCCGGCGGCCAGGCGCTCAATATCGCCGGGCGGCAGGAGTCCAAGGGCGTCGAACTTGCGGCGTCGTTGCGTCCGATCGAGCCGCTGCGGCTCTGGGGCAACATCGCCTATGTCGATGCACGCTATGCCGACTATAATTTCGCCGGCGGCTCGTTCTCCGGCAACACGCCGCCGAACGTGCCGCGCATCGTCGCCAATGCCGGCGCGTCCTGGCGCTTCTTCACGCCCTGGCCGGTGGAGCTCGGCATCACCGGCCGCCATGTCGGCGACCGCTACAACACCGATGCCAATGTGGTGACGATGAAGGCCTACACCGTCGCCGACGTCTATGCCTTCGTCGACATCCCCAAGACGGTATTTGGCGCGGTCGACCAGGCCCGCCTGACCTTCCGCGTCCGCAACATCACCGACAAGCGCTATGCGATCTGGGGCGATCCGTTCTATCCCGACCAGATCCTCCTGGGCGCGCCGCGCACCTATGAACTCTCGGCGACGTTCAAATGGTAGGACGCTGACCGCATGATGGGCGCGGTCGTCCTGTTGCATCGCTGGCTCGGCATCGCGTTCTGCCTGCTGTTCGCGATGTGGTTTTCGACCGGCATCGTGATGCACTTCGTTCCGTTTCCGTCGCTGACGGAAGCGGAGCGCTTTGCCGGCCTCGCGCCGCTGGAGCATGCCGAGACGAGGATCGCGATCGCCGATGCGGTCGCCGCGAGCGGGGTCATCGATGCCACGCGCGTGCGTTTGGTCGAGCGGCGCGGCGGATCGGTCTATATCGTGTCGGGGCCGTCGCGCGTCCGTGCGGTCCGGGCCGCCGACGGGCAGGACGCAGCTTTGACGTCCGCCGATCTCGCGCTGGCCATCGCGCAGGATCACGCCCGCCGCCGCGGGCTCGATGCCGCGCGGGCCGGGATCGTGGCGCTGGAAGACTACGATCAGTGGAGCGTGCCGAACGGCTTTGACCGCCACCGGCCCTTGTTTCGCATCGCGCTCGGCGATGCCGCTGGAACGGAGGTCTATGTCTCGTCGCGCACCGGCGAGGTCGTCCTCGATACGACGCGAGGCGAGCGCGGCTGGAATTGGGCCGGCGCTGTGCTGCACTGGATCTATCCCACGTCCCTGCGGAGCAATTGGTCGCTGTGGGATCGCGTTGTCTGGACGCTGTCGCTGCTGGCCTTGCTCGCGGCTGCGCTGGGCGCGGTGCTCGGAATGGTACGGGTCAGAATGCGAGGTTGCATGATCTCGACGCCCTACCGCGGCTGGCATGCGCTGCATCACCTCGTTGGCCTTGTGGCAACGGTCTTCGTGCTGACCTGGATTTTCAGCGGCTGGCTTTCGATGGATCACGGCCGGCTGTTCTCGCGCGGAGAGCTGAGCCCTACCGAAGCCGGCGTGATGAACGCGGCACCGGACTGGACGGCGGCTCCGTCATTCGATCGAGAGCCGACAGCGTCGCCGGTCCGCGAGGTTGAATGGTTCGCCTTCGGCGGCCAACTCTATCGCCGCGATCGCTCCGCTCTCGGTGTCCAGACCCTGGCCATGGCAGGGGATGCCTCCCGCGCGGAATTTCTGACTGCGCGCGAGGTCGAAGGGCTGGCGGTGCGGCTCGCTACTGGATGCAGTACGCCGTCGGTCCTGGCCGGACACGACGATTATCCTGCACATTCCGACGTCGCCGGTGCTCCCGTCTTTCGCGTCCGCTGCGGCGATCTCTGGTTTGACATCGACGGTGCCGGCGGCCAGGTGCTGCAACGGCTGGATGCGTCGCGGCGCGCCTATCGCTGGTTCTACAGCGCGCTGCACACGCTCGACTTCCCCATACTCATGGCGCGCCCGCTTCTGCGCGATGTTCTCATCGTCGGGCTCTGTGCGCTGGGTTTCGTGTTCTCCCTGACCGGTGTCGTGATCGGTTGGCGGCGCCTGCGGCTCTCGCTGATGGTCTGACCCAGGCGAACCAGCCGCGATCCCGACGCGGAGCGCATGCCGGGGCGGTCCAAATCGCAATGAGATCCTGCTGGCGAAGGGCCGGTTCGTGGCATACCATTTGCAAGCCAATGAGCTCTGGTTTCACCTGCCTTTGGCCAACGATGGCCGGCAATCACGGCATTACTGGGAGGACTTCATGGATCGCAGGACCGTATTGAAGGGACTGGCTGGCGCGGGCGGTCTGGCATTGACCGGCCTCTCGGCCCCGGCCATCGCGCAAGGCGCATCGGCCCGCACGCTGCGCTTCGTGCCCCAGGCCAATCTCGCCAATTTCGATCCGATCTGGGGCACGCAATATGTCGTGCGTAACGCCGCCGCGCTGGTCTGGGACACGCTTTACGGCATCGATTCCACGCTCCAGCCGCAGCGCCAGATGGTCGAGTCCGAGGAGACCTCCGACGACGGCAGGATCTGGACGTTCCGCTTGCGCCCCGGTCTCAAGTTCCATGACGGCGAGCCGGTGCTGGCCAAGGACGTGGTCGCGAGCCTGTCGCGCTGGGCGGCGCGCGATCCGATGGGTCTGATGATCATCGCGATCCAGCAGGAGCTGACGGCCGTCGACGACCGCACCTTCAAATGGGTCTTGAAGCAGCCCTTCCCGAAAATGCTCTACGCGCTGGCCAAGAACAATGCGCCGTGCTCCTTTATCATGCCCGAGCGCATTGCCAAGACCGACCCGTTCAAGCAGATCACCGAATATGTCGGCTCGGGTCCGATGAAGTTTGCCAAGGGCGAATGGGTGCCGGGCGCCAAGGCGGTGTTCGAGAAGTTCGCCGACTACGTGCCGCGCCAGGAGAAGGCATCCTGGCTCGCTGGCGGCAAGCAGATGATGGTCGATCGCGTGGAGTGGATCGTGATGCCGGATCCGGCCACCGCCGCCGCCGCCCTGCAGAACGGCGAGGTCGATTGGTGGGAGAACCCGATCGCCGATCTCGTGCCCGTGCTGAAGAAGAACAAGAACATCAGCGTCGATATCGGCGATCCGCTCGGCAATATCGGCTCGTTCCGCATGAATCATCTGTTCGCGCCGTTCAACGATGTGCGCGCGCGGCGCGCTGTGCTGATGGCGATGAACCAGGAAGACTACATGCGCGCGATCGTCGGCGACGATAACGCGTTGTGGAAGTCGCTGCCTGGCTTCTTCACGCCGGACACGCCGCTCTACAGCGAGTTGGGCGGCGAGATCCTGAAGGGCAAGCGCGATCTCGACGCCGCCAAGAAGCTGCTCGCCGAGAGCGGCTATTCCGGCCAGCCGGTGACGTGCCTGGTCGCGCAGGACCAGCCGATCACGAAGGCGCAAGGCGACGTCACGGCCGACCTCCTCAAGAAGCTCGGCATGAATGTCGACTTTGTCGCGACCGATTGGGGCACGGTCGGCTCCCGCCGTGCGGCGAAGACGCCGCCGGGGCAGGGCGGCTGGAACATGTTCCACAGCTGGCACGCCGGCGCCGACTGCATCACGCCGGCTGCCTACACCGCCATCCGCGCCAACGGCGACAAGGCCTGGTTCGGCTGGCCCAACAGCCCGAACACCGAGAAGGAGATTGCGGGCTGGTTCGAGGCCAAGAATCTCGAAGAGGAGAAGGCGGCGATCGGGCGGGTCAACAAGGCGGCACTCGAGGATGTCGTCTACGCGCCGACCGGCTTCTTCCTGACCTATACGGCATGGCGCAAGAACGTCTCCGGCATCACCAAGGGACCGCTGCCGTTCTTTTGGGGCGTGTCGAAATCCGCATGATGCCGCGCTGAGGCCAGATGCTCTCCTACATTCTCCGTCGCATCGTCGCGACCCTGCCGGTCATGGCGATCGTCGCGCTGTTCGTCTTCAGCCTGCTCTACATCGCGCCGGGTGATCCCGCCGTGGTGATCGCGGGCGACCAGGCAAGTCCGGAGGATGTGGAGCGCATCCGCCAGAGCCTCGGTCTGGACCGGCCGTTCCTGATCCAGTTCGGAAGCTGGGTCTGGCGGATCCTGCACGGCGATCTCGGCACTTCGATCTTCACCAATCTGCCGGTGTCGGCGATGATCGGGCAGCGCCTCGGACCCACGCTGTCGCTGATGATCGTCACGCTGCTGCTCACGATCGTGGTGGCGGTGCCGCTCGGCGTGGTGGCGGCGTGGAAGGCCGGCAGCCTGATCGACCGCGTCATCATGGGCTTTGCCGTGTTCGGCTTCTCGCTGCCCGTCTTCGTGGTCGGCTACATGCTCGCCTACATCTTCGCGCTAGCGCTCGAATGGCTGCCGGTGCAGGGCTATACGCCTCTCAACCAGGGCTTCTGGCCGTGGCTGGAGAATTTGATCCTGCCCGCAATCGCGCTCGGCTGTGTCTACATCGCGCTGGTCGCGCGCATCACCCGCGCGGCCATGCTCGAAGTGCTGCAGCAGGACTATATCCGCACCGCGCGCGCCAAGGGCCTCGGTCAGGGCGGCATCCTGTTCATTCACGCGCTGAAGAACGCGGCGGTGCCGATCGTGACGGTGATCGGGATCGGTATCGCGCTGCTGATCGGCGGCGCGGTCGTGACCGAGGTGTGTTCGCAATTCCGGGCCTTGGCCGGCTCACGATCGATGCGATCCTGCGGCGCGACTATCCCGTGATCCAGGGCATCGTGCTGCTGTTCAGCTTCGTCTACGTCCTCGTCAATCTGATGATCGACGTCATTTACACGCTCGTTGACCCGAGGATCCGCTATTGACCGACACGACCGTCAATCCGCAATCGCTTCCAGCCGGGTTCGTGCTTGCACCACAACTGCCCGAAATCCTGCGGCCGGTCACGATCCGGCGCGGTTTCCTCGGATTCCTGCGCGGCCATCCCACCGTTGCGATCGGCGGCGCATTGCTGCTGACGCTGGTGCTGATCGCGGTCTTTGCACCCTATCTCGGGTCGGTCGATCCGACCGCGCTCGCGCCGGCCAAACGCACGCGGGCGCCGTCGGCCGATTTCTGGTTCGGTACCGACGTGCTCGGCCGCGATATCTATTCGCGCGTGCTCTACGGCGCGCGGGTCTCGCTCACGGTCGGGCTGTCGGTGGCGATCTTTGCATCCGTTGCCGGCCTTGCCATCGGCATGGTCTCCGGCTTCATCCGCTGGGCCGACGGCATCCTGATGCGCTTCATGGACGGGCTGATGTCGATCCCGCCGATCCTGCTCGCGATTGCGCTGATGGCGCTGACGAGGGGCAGCGTCGGCAACGTCATCCTGGCGATCACCGTGGCCGAGATCCCGCGCGTCTCGCGCCTCGTCCGCAGCGTCGTGCTGTCGCTGCGCGAGCAGCCCTATGTGGATGCGGCGGTCGCCTGCGGCACGCGCACGCCGATGATCATCCTGCGCCACATCCTGCCCAACACGGTGGCGCCCATGCTGGTGCAGGCGACCTATATCTGCGCCAGCGCCATGATCACCGAGGCGATCCTGTCCTTCATCGGCGCCGGCACGCCGCCGACCATCCCGTCCTGGGGCAACATCATGGCCGAGGGCCGCGCGCTGTGGCAGGTCAAGCCCTACATCGTGTTCTTCCCGGCGGCGTTTCTCTCGGTCACCGTGCTCGCGGTGAACCTGCTCGGCGACGGCCTTCGCGATGCGCTCGACCCGCGCATGGCCAAGAGCCTGTGATGTTGCCTGTAATGTTGCCTGTAATGTTGCCTGTAATGTTGCCTGTGATGGACCGAGGTTGACGCAATGGCGCTGCTCGAAGTCGACAACCTCCAGACCCATTTCCGCACCCCCGGCGGCATCAACCGCGCGGTCGACGGCGTATCCTTCCATGTCAATGAAGGCGAGACGCTGGCCATCGTCGGCGAATCCGGCTGCGGCAAGTCGGTGACCTCGATGTCCCTGATGCGGCTGATCCCGGAGCCGCCGGGCCGGATCGCAGGCAGCATCCGCTTTGCGGGCAGGGACCTCCTCAAGCTGTCCGATCGCGAGATGCGCGCGATCCGCGGCAACGACATCTCGATGATCTTCCAGGAGCCGATGACGAGCCTCAATCCGGTCCTTACCGTCGGCCGCCAGATCCGCGAGACCTTGATGATCCATCAGGGCCTCGACAAGCAGGCCGCCGAAGCGCACGCGATCGAGATGCTGACGCTGGTCGGCATCCCCGAGCCGAAGCGGCGGGTGCGCGAATATCCGCACCAGCTCTCCGGCGGCATGCGCCAGCGCGTGATGATCGCCATCGCACTCGCCTGCAATCCGAAGCTGCTGATCGCGGACGAGCCCACCACCGCGCTCGACGTGACGATCCAGGCCCAGATCCTCAAGCTGATGCTGGACCTCAAGCGCCGGGTCGGCGCCGCCATCATCCTGATCACCCACGATCTCGGCGTCGTCGCCGAGATCGCCGAGCGCGTCATGGTGATGTATGCCGGCCGCAAGGTCGAGGAGGCGCCGGTGGCCGAGCTGTTCCGTTCCCCGCGTCATCCCTACACCCAAGGTCTGTTGGGTGCGGTGCCGCGGCTCGGCTCCTCGCTGACGGGCACCGCGAGGCGGCTGGCCGAGATTCCGGGGCAGGTGCCCGATCTGCGCAAGCCGATCGCCGGCTGCGTCTTCGCCGGCCGCTGCGCGCTCGCGACCGATCCGTGCCGGCAGTATGCGCCGGGGCTCGAAGAGAAGGGCCCGCGCCACATCGCCGCCTGTCACTACGCGGCCAAGGGGGCCGTCGCGGCATGAGCCCTCCGCTGCTCCAGGTCAACGACCTCAAGAAGCATTTTCCGGTCAAGGCCGGGCTGTTCAGCCGCAAGTCCGAATTCGTCTATGCGGTCGACGGTGTGTCCTTCGAGATCGCGCGCGGCGAGACGCTGTCGCTGGTCGGCGAGTCCGGCTGCGGCAAGTCGACGGTCGGCCGCGCCATCCTGCGGCTGTTCGATATCACCGCGGGGCAGGTGATCCTCGACGGCCAGCGTATCGACGATGCGGCGCCGAGCACGATGCGCCAGATGCGCCGGCGCGTGCAGGTGGTGTTCCAGGATCCGTTCTCCAGCCTCAACCCGCGCATGCGGGTGCGCGATATCCTGGCCGAGCCGATCCGCAATTTCGGCCTCGCCAAATCCGCCGAGGATCTCGAAGTTCGCCTCACAGCGCTGATGGACACCGTGCGATTGCCGCGTGAGGCGCTCAATCGCAGGCCGCACGAATTCTCCGGCGGCCAGCGTCAGCGCATCGGCATCGCCCGGGCGCTGGCGGCAGAGCCCGAGCTGATCGTGTGCGACGAGGCGGTGTCCGCGCTCGACGTCTCGGTCAAGGCGCAGATCGTGAATCTGCTGCAGGATCTCCAGAGCGAGTTCGGCCTCGCGCTTTTGTTCATCAGCCACGACCTCGCGATCGTCGAGCACATGACCCACCGCGTCGCGGTGATGTATCTCGGCAAGATCGTGGAGGTGGCGCCGCGCCGCGAGATCTTCGCCGCGCCCAGACATCCCTATACCAAGGCGCTGCTGTCCGCGGTGCCGCTGCCGGAGCCGGGTGCCCAGCGCAACCCGATCATCCTCAAGGGCGACGTGCCGAGCCCGATCAACCCGCCGAAGGGATGCCGCTTCCACACCCGCTGCCCGCTCGTGTTCGATCGCTGCCGGGCTGAGGAGCCGGTGCTTCGCGCAGCCGGACCCGAGCAATGGGTAGCCTGTCATCTCGAAGAGGCCGCGCCAGCGGCGAGCCCGGAAGGGTGAGTTTCGCGCTGGAAATTCGTCAGCAAAAACAAACCCCGTTCTACTGTGCATGGGGTTGTTTTCGCAGTTTTGATGTGGTGTGAGGGCGTCAGAGGTTGAACTCGGCAGCCTTTCCAAAGCTGTCGAGATCTCTGATGTCGCGATGATCTACCCGCCGATGTTGCCATCATCGTTCGCCGCATTGGCCCGATGCACCGCGGAGCCGGGGACTTGGATCGACGCGGCGAAGTGAGCGGGAAGCATCCATGTATCTTGGCATCGATCTCGGCACCTCCGCAGTCAAGACCGTTCTCGTCGACGACGCCCAGCGCGTGATTGCAGGCGCGAGCCGGCCGCTGACGATCGCCTCGCCGCAGCCGGGTCATTCCGAGCAGGATCCCGCGCAATGGATCGAGGCGACCTTCGCCACGCTGGATGCCCTGAAGGCGAGCCATGCCGGCGCGCTGGCGGCGGTCGAGGGCATCGGGCTGTCCGGCCAGATGCACGGCGCTGTGCTGCTCGATGCGAGCTTGAGACCCTTGCGGCCTTGCATCCTCTGGAACGACGGACGCGCCGCGGCGGAGTGCCGTATCCTGGAGCAACGCTGGCCCGCCTTGCGTGCGGTGACCGGCAACAAGGCGATGCCGGGATTCACCGCGCCAAAGCTGCTCTGGATCGCGACGCATGAGCCCGAGATCTTTGCGGCGACCAAGCTCGTGCTGCTGCCAAAGGCGTATTTGCGCCTGGTGCTGTCGGGCGAGGCCGTCGAGGACGTCTCGGATGCATCGGGATCGCTATGGCTCGACGCCGCGCGCCGGGACTGGTCGGACGCCGCATTGGCCGCGACCGGCCTGACGCGCGAGCACATGCCGCGTCTGGTCGAGGGCTGCGCGCCCGCCGCAACGCTGCGCGCCGAACTCGCGCGGCGCTGGGGCATGACAAGGCAGCCGGTGATCGCGGGCGGTGCCGGCGACAATCCGGCGGGCGCCGTCGGCATCGGCGCGGTCCAGCCGGGAACCGCGTTCGTCACGTTGGGAACATCGGGTGCGCTGCTGGCGCCGACCGCCGCGATCGCCGCCAATCCGGATCGCGCGGTGCATACGTTCTGCCACGCCATCCCCGGCATGTGGATTCAGGCCGGCGCGATCCTGTCGGCCGCCTCCTGCCTCGCCTGGGCCGCGCGCCTGTTCGGCGTCACCGAGGCCGAGTTGCTGGCGCCGCTGGGATCACGCCCGCAGGCGCCGTCGCCGGTGAGCTTCCTGCCGTATCTTGCGGGCGAGCGGACGCCGCACGACGATCCCGCGGTGCGCGGCATGCTCGACGGCTTGAGCCATGGCACCGATCGCACTGCGATCGTGCAGGCGGTGCTCGAAGGCGTTGCCTTCGCACTGGCCGATTGCCGCGACGCGCTCGCGGATGCCGGCATCGTGATTGCGGAAGCCGACGCCATCGGCGGCGGATCGCGCTCGCCATTCTGGCTCTCGGTTCTTGCAAACGTGCTGAATGTTCCGATCCATCGCTTTGCCGGCGGCGAGACCGGCGCGGCGTTCGGTGCGGCTAGATTGGGGCGGCTTGCTGTCACGGGTGAGGCAATCGCCGCCGTGTGCACGCGGCCGCAGCGCGTCGAGACGTTCGAACCTGCCGCCGGGCTGATGGATGCCTACGCCGAGCGGCTTCCCGCCTGGCGCGAACTGTATCGGCCGCGCCACTAGCGCCGCCGCGATGCTGCGTTCGCTCGTGTTCAGCCTTGCCCTGCGCCGCGGCCTTTTGTTTAATGCGTGAACCGCGCTGACAAGAACGATAGAGACGCGGGTGGGAAACGCATTGTGCGCGGGAGGCACGATGAACGATCCGATCCTCGAGATGCGCGGGGTGTCAAAATCTTTCTTTGGCATCAAGGCACTGCGTGGCGTCGATCTCACCGTCTACGCCGGCGAGATTCACGCCTTGATGGGTGAGAACGGCGCCGGCAAGTCGACGCTGATGAAGATCCTGTCCGGCGCCTACAAGCCTGATCCCGGCGGCGAGATCCGCATCGAAGGACATCCGGTTCGGATCGAAGGTCCGCTCGGCGGCCGCGCGGCGGGCATCTCCATCATCTATCAGGAGCTGTCGCTGGCGCCCAATCTCAGCGTCGCGGAGAATATTTATCTCGGACGGGAGATCTCGCGTTCAGGACTGCTGGCGCGCGGGGAGATGCGCGAGGGCGTCGGTCCCATTCTGAAGCGGCTCGGCGCAGACTTCCTGCCGTCGACGCTGGTGGCGCATCTGTCCATGGGCCAGCGGCAATTGGTGGAGATCGCGCGTGCGCTGCACGCCAGATCAAAGATTCTGATCATGGACGAGCCGACCACCGCGTTGTCGGCCGGCGAGACTGCGCGGCTGTTCGCGCTGATCCGTCAGCTCCGGGCGGAGGGGCTCGCCATCATCTACATCTCGCATCGCATGGACGAGGTCTACGCGCTCGGCGACCGCGTCACCGTGCTGCGCGACGGCCGGCTGGTCGGATCGCTCGACAAGCCCGAGATCCGTGCCGACACCATCGTGCGACTGATGGTCGGGCGCGACGTCTCCTCGTTCTACAAGAAGGATCACGATCCCGATGCGGGGCGTGGACATCCCGTGCTCGCGGCGATCGACATGGCCGAGGGCCAGCGCGTCAAGGGCTGCTCGCTGACCGTGCATGCGGGCGAGGTGGTCGGGCTCGCCGGCCTGATCGGCGCCGGCCGCACCGAGCTTGCCCATCTCATCATCGGCGCGCAGCCAAAGACCTCCGGCCGGCTCGAGCTGGAGGGACACCCGGTCGAGATCCGCAACCCCGGCGAGGCGCTCGAGGCCGGGATCGCCTATCTGACCGAGGACCGCAAGGCGCTCGGCCTGTTCCTGGATATGTCGTGTCTGGACAACATCAACCTCGCGGTGCTCGGCCGCGACGCCAAGCTCGGCTGCTTCCTCGATCGCGACAAGGCGCGCGAGCGCGCCGAGAGGGCCTTCGCGGGCCTCAGCATCCGCGCCGCCAATGTCGGCGTTCCGGCCGGTGGCCTGTCCGGCGGCAATCAGCAGAAGCTGCTGCTGTCGCGGCTCCTCGCCATCGCGCCGAAGGTCCTGATCCTCGACGAGCCGACGCGTGGCGTCGATGTCGGCGCCAAATCCGAGATCTATTCGATCATCGACAATCTGGCCAAGGCCGGCACCGCCATCCTCGTCATCTCGTCCGACCTGCCCGAGATCATCGGCATCTGCGACCGCGTCGTCGTCATGCGGGCCGGCCACATCGCAGGCGAGGTGAGGCGCGGACCGAATTCGCCGCTGACACAAGAGGACATCATGGCGCTTGCCACGGGGATGGAGCATCTCGATGCCTGACAACGGTGCTGCGGAGGTCCGGTCCGACCTGACGACGACCAACGGTGCTGCCGCCGAGACAAAGCGCCAGCGGGTGAGGATGCTGATCAGCGCGCTCGGCATGCTGCCGGTGCTGTTGATTCTCTGCGTCGGCTTCCATTTCCTGTCCGAGGGACGCTTCTTCACCGGACAAAATCTCGGCATCGTGTTGCAGCAGGCCGCAGTGAACACCGTGCTCGCCGCAGGCATGACCTTCGTCATCCTCACCGGCGGCATCGATCTCTCGGTCGGCTCGATCCTTGCGGCCTCCGCAATGGCCGGATTGACGCTGTCCAAGCTGCCGGAGCTTGGCGTGCTGTGGCTGCCGGCCGCGCTGTTCACCGGTCTTGTCTTCGGTGTCGTCAACGGCGCGCTGATCGCGCTGCTCCGCCTGCCGCCCTTCATCGTCACGCTCGGCTCCCTCACGGCGGTGCGCGGCCTCGCGCGACTGCTCGGGGCCGACACCACCGTGTTCAATCCGTCCATTCCCTACGCCTTCATCGGCAACGGCTCGCTGACGCTCGTTCCCGGCGTCGCGTCGATCCCGTGGCTCTCGGTGATCGCCTTGCTCGTCATCCTGGTCTCGTGGCTGGTGCTGCGCCGGACCGTGCTCGGCGTGCACATCTATGCGGTGGGCGGCAACGAGAGCGCGGCGCGGCTCGCGGGCATCAAGGTCTGGGCCGTGCTGATCTTCGTCTATGGCATCTCCGGACTGTTCGCCGGGCTCGGCGGCGCCATGCAGGCGGCGCGGCTCTACGCCGCCAACGGCCTGCAACTCGGCCAGTCCTACGAGCTCGATGCGATCACCGCCGTAATCCTGGGCGGCACCTCGTTCGTCGGCGGCATCGGCTCGATCTGGGGGACGCTGGTGGGCGCGCTGATCATCGCGGTGCTGTCGAACGGCCTCATCCTCGTCGGTGTCTCCGACATCTGGCAATATGTCATCAAGGGCCTGGTGATCATTGGCGCCGTGGCGCTCGATCGCTATCGGCTGCAAGGCTCAGCCAGAACCTGACGGCTCCGCCAGAGCCTGAAGGCTCCGCCAGAACTTGAAAGCTTCCGTTGCGGCAACTGGTCTGCCGTGCCGGGAAAGAAGACAGACCAGGGAGGAAGTCCATGTTGAAGACGATCATGCTCGCCGGCGCCGCGACGGCGCTTGTTCTCAGCACCGCGCCGTCCTCGGCCAAGGAGCTCAAGTCGATCGGCGTCTCGCTGGGGTCGATGGGTAACCCGTTCTTTGTCGCGTTGTCGAAGGGCGCCGAGTTCGAGGCAAAGAAGACCAATCCCAACGTGAAGATCACCACGGTCGGCTTCGAGTACGATCTCGGCAAGCAGGTCACCCAGATCGACAATTTCATCGCCGCCGGCGTCGATCTGATCCTGCTCAATCCCGGCGACCCCAAGGCGATCGGGCCGGCGATCAAGAAGGCGCAAGCCGCGGGCATCGTCGTCGTCGCGGTCGACACCGCGGCCGAAGGCGCCGATGCCACGGTGACCACGAACAACGTGCAGGCTGGCGAGATCTCCTGCCAGTACATCGTCGACAAGCTCGGCGGCAAGGGCGACGTCATCATCGAGAACGGGCCGCAGGTCTCCGCCGTGATCGACCGCGTCGTCGGCTGCAAGAACGTCCTG
The DNA here is from genome assembly GCF_042019905.1 of Bradyrhizobium dasycarpum. Classification (NCBI taxonomy): domain Bacteria; kingdom Pseudomonadati; phylum Pseudomonadota; class Alphaproteobacteria; order Hyphomicrobiales; family Nitrobacteraceae; genus Bradyrhizobium; species Bradyrhizobium dasycarpum. Next base: position 2,323,003 of record NZ_CP169574.1, on the reverse strand, counting down.
TCGAAGAATCCGGGCATCAAGGTGCTGTCCAGCGACCAGGACGGCAAAGGCTCGCGCGAAGGTGGCCTCACCGTCGCGCAGGGCTATCTGACCCGCTTCCCCAAGATCGATGCTATCTTCGCCATTAACGACCCCCAGGCGATCGGCACCGACCTTGCGGCCCGCCAGCAAAACCGCAGCGGCATCATCATCACCGCGGTCGACGGCGCCCCCGATATCGAGGCCGCGCTGAAGGATCCGCAGTCGCCGCAGATCCAGGCCTCGGCTTCGCAGGATCCGTTCTTCATGGCGCGGCGGGCCGTGCAGGTCGGTGTCGGCATCCTCAATGGCCAGAAGCCGGCTTCGACCGTCGAGCTTTTGCCGTCCAAGCTCGTGACCAGGGACAACGTCGCCCAGTACAAGGGCTGGACCTCGGATCGTTCGCAGTAAGCGCCGCTCTTACTGAAGTGCCGACTACGAAACAGCGGGCGGTGTGCTTGATGCGCGCCGCCCGTATCGTGATAGCCGACCCTGATCCGCGTCAGCGCGCCGCGGAAGGATTGGCTCGCGCGGGCAACACAGTCGACGGAGATTTGCTGGCAAAAGCGCGGGTCTTGGGCTGGACCCGCGAGCCGTCGATGACTTCAAGCCGGCCACAGCGGTTCAGGGTGTGGAGCTTCCTGCCGGGCCACGCCGGTCCGGGCTTCAGGCAATGGCGTACGGTCTGCCTGAAGGCCGTCGGCGACAGTTCGACCACTTCCGCCAGCGCGAGCGCCGCGCCGTATCCGTCGGCGCAGTTCTGGACCGGACGCCACAATTTATCGTTGATGGTGACGAAATTCCCTGCCGGCCGCGTGCTCGCGCGGTCGATCAGGACCGGATTGCTGGCGTGGGGCAACCAGGGGCCCAGGAGGTGCTCCGCGCAATAGATCGCCAGCGAATCCGAGTAGCCGCCGGTCCCGTCGCGCCAGGCGCCGAACAGATAATGCAGGCCGTTGTGCTGCGTGATCGTCGCGTCTGCCAGCTCGAGACCGGACAGCAGCGTCGCGTGCCGCTCCCATTTGTCGGGGAAGCGGACGCATCTGTAGAGGGCGACGTCCCCGTGGGTCGAACTCTCCGGGATCATCCACAAGGCGCCATCGTGTTCGATCAGGAACGGATAGGAGAGATGCCAGGGCTCCTCCAGCACCGGCACGGCCTCGCCGACCGGTCCATTGTCACCGAACTCGACCGCCGAAATGATGCCTTTTCCGATGCGGTGATCGAGGTCCTCGAAGAAGACGAATGTTCGTCCCTGCCACGTGATCGGAAAGGGATCGGCGTAGAAGTGGTTTCCGGGATCCTTCAGAACGTTCCAGCCCGGACCTGAGAGATCTCCGGTCTGCCAGACCCCCGCGCCGTCATTGAAGCGCCATCCGACATGCCAATGCGGGGCATAGCAGCAGAGACGATAGATCTCCTTGGCGATCGATACGGCGAGGCCGCGCACGACATAGGCCGTCGGCTGCCGGCCGACGCCTGCTCCGGCGGGGCGCGCCAGCTGCGGCACGATGCGCGGCCTTCCCGACAGGATCGCCGCCACCATGGTCAGGGTTCGCGCCATGACGGTTTCGAGCGCGCCGCTGAGACCCGCGGCAATTTCGCCGGATGGATGGCCGCGATCGACGACCGAGCCGTCGACCTCGTTGATGATCTCGATCACCGGCAGGTCGCCGGCCAGAATGGCGGCGAGCGCGGCATTCTCGCCGGCAACTCCGTTGAACAGCGGACGGAGATACAACCGGGCGGAGCTGCCCGGAACGCGCGCGCCGCCGGTGAAATCGACGATCACGTCGGCGCCCTCGGTATCAGCCTGCGTCCGCTCCGGAACGACGCCGAGCCTATTGGCGCCGCAGGGCTTGCCCTTGTGCAACACCACGCGTTCGAGCTCGAAAAGGGCGTCGAGGCCCGCGGGCCGCGGCTCGGCATTTGCCGTCCACGCGATCTGAACCGGAACATCCCGGCCGTCGATCGACAGCGTCTCACGGCTCATCCACCGCCGCGCGTACTCTCGTTCACAGCGAAACTCGATGATCATGTCGAGCCGATCTACCCAACGTTTCAGGTCAAATGACCTGGCCGAGAATACGAACGTATTCCTCCACCATTGCATCTACCGAATAGCGCAGCCTCAGGCCTTTGGCGTTTTGTCGCAGCGCCTCGCGCAAAGGTTGGTCCGTCAGCAGCAGGGAGACCGCTGCCGAGAGCTTCGGATGATCGGAGGCATCAACAAAGAGCGCAGTCGGTTTGCCTTCGCAGGACAGCACTTCGCGCAGGACGGGAAGATCGGCCACGACGGAGGGAACACCGGCGTTGGCAGCCTCAACCGCGGCCAGGCCGAAGGTTTCGGCTTGCGTCGGAAACACGAACACGTCGAGACAGGCGAGAAAGTCCGCCATCCGGCTGGGCGGGATTTCCCCGAGCAGATGTAGCCTGTCGGAGACCTTCAGTTCATCCGCCAGCTGCCTCAGCCGGGCCTCGTCGGCGCCCTGGCCGGCGAGCGCGAGATGCCAGGACGGCTGATCCGGCAACAGACGTATCGCCAGGTCGAGCCGCTTGTGCGGATGCAGCCTTGCGGCGCAGCCGAGCAGGACGCGATCGGGCGGCAGATTGAATGCCTGTCGTGCAGCGTCCTTCGAAAGGGTGAGAGCCTTGTCGTCGAAGCCGTGCGGCACGTGCACCATGCGCGACCGGTAAGCTGCGGGGTAACGCGAATATTCGCGCTCCATGTCCTTCGAATTGAGCGTGATGCGGTCGAAGAAGCCGAGGCTGCCCATGACGATGTCGGCGGTGCGGACCGGCCGGCTCATGGCCAATGCGGATGAAACCTGATTGGCGACGACAGCTGCGCGGCTGACGAGGCGCGTCATGCCGGCGCCGATGACGTTGCCGAAATGCTGGAACGTCAGGACGGCGTCGGGCCTGATGGTCCTGATGTGACGACCGAGCGTCCACAGCATGCGGAGCAGCGCCACCGGATTGCCTGGCCGGCTCGGCGCGCAATAGAGCGTATCGGGCGGCTCGTCGAAGGAGTCCGATTTACGGAAGAAGAACAGATTGGTGACGCGGTAGCCGCGCGCTGTCAGCCCGGCGCCGAGCAGCCTGGAGATCTCCTGCGCGCCGGCGTTCTCGGCCTGGGTTTGCGCGAGCAGCACGTGCGGCTTTGGTCCGCCGCGGTTCGACCGCGCGGGTGCGGTCGCAGTCGGCTCGCCCAAGTCCTTGTTCGGCTGATAATGCAGCACGGCTCCCGACCCGCTCAAGAAACGAAATCTTCACCTTCTTAACTCCGTACCTATCATGCGGGCATCGCGCGGACACTGGCTAGCCACAAACGGAGTTAATGCGAAGCTCAGTTGCCGACGTTGTTCGCGCAGTCATTTCGCCGGTTCCCGGCTGATGCACATGGAGCGCGTTAACCAAGCCGTTTTGCGCAGTGCGGATGCGGAATGGGGATTGCCGAGCAACGGCGTGTTCCGCGCCTACTCACCGGGGTCGGCGCCGCGGACGGCAAACTTGCCGCGTCTTGTGGCGCTGAAGCGCAACAGCACGAGAATTGAGGGATCCACGCCGGATCGACGGCGGCAAAGCACGTTCAGGGCAATGGTTGCGAGCGCCAGCGACACCGTGGCGGAAATCGCCGCGCCAAGCAGGCCGAGCCAGGGAATGAGGACAAGAAATCCCACGAGCCGCAGTGCGACGTTCGCAGCCACGACGGGAACATAGATTCGTTCGTGGCCTGTCAGCTGCAGGATCGCAGCGGCGGGGCCGCCCGCGGCCTGGATGGCGGTGCCGACTGCCAGCACGATCAGGACCGAATGCTGCTCGGTGAAATGGGGTCCGAACAAATTGAGGAGATAGGTGCCGCCGATCCAGACCGTGGCGAGTCCGGCGGCCACGCACAGCGCGGTCACTTCCGCCATCAACCGCAGGGTTCGCTCGAACTCCCGATGATTCTTGCTGAAGTACAGCGAGGGCAGCCGACGCGCGCCGAACGTGTACAACGCCGCCGAGACCATGGCGAAGATGTTGGCGAGTCGCGAGGCGGCAAAGTAGATTCCGGCCGTCGTAGGATCCAGCATCCAATAGACCAGGATGACGTCGAAATACTGGTTGGCGACCTCGAGGATGGATGCGAGCCAGAAGTGCAGGGCGCTGGACCGCCAGCGCGAGGTTTCGGAGCGCGCCGCCGTGCCGCGCAAATCCGGCAGCACGCGCGCGACCGAAATGATCTGCGACGCCAGGCTGACCGACATGGCAATGGTCATCACCGCGAACAACTCGGCGGCATCGAGTTGCCGGTGCGCGAGCAGCATGGCGAGCAGGAAGACCACGACGATAGCCCGCCAGAAGAACTCGCGATTTCCTTCGCCCATGAGAATGCTGACCAGCGAGCGTGCGATCTGGCTGCCGAGCATTATGCAGGCATTCACGGCCGTATAGGCCGACACCGCCAGGATGAGCACCCACCAGTCACCTCTCATGTGCGCTGCAATGGCAATGCCGACGATCACGATCAGCATGGCAATCGAGGTGATCTTGAAGCTCGACAGGAGAAGACCCTTGGTGAGATCCGGCCTGTGGCCGACCTGATACTCGTTCAGGAAGCGCACCAGCAACGATTCTTGGCCGACCAGTCCCACCACCGCGGCGATCTGGGCCACCGAAAGCCAGGTCGCGAAAATGCCGAAGCCATCCGGCGACATCGTTCGTGCCGCCAGCGAGAACAGCGCAAACGCAAGTGCGCCGCTGCCAACCTTCAGGAGGATGGTTCCGACGACACCGCGCGTGACGTCACGCCGCAACAATTGAAGGATGGATTCGATCATGGAAGTTTAAGGAGCTGCTCTCTCCCGAAGGGACGTGCTCCGACGCCGATGGCAATCTAGCATGCCGAAAAACCGCGAGTGTTAATGAGCGTCCAGGATCCAGTCGGCGACGACGATATCGCGGCGATCCCGGTTGCTTCGCGGTGGAACACTCGTCGTCTCCCTTGTCCCAAATAGAGCAGGCCCAATTCGAGCCGACGGACGGCGTAGCCGCAACGACGGTCGAGATAGGCGAGATCAGCGGCTTGATCGCGGATGACTCGCCGGGATCTGCCTGCCGCACGGCCAGAAACCGCAATTTGCGGCGATTCCCCAGCAAGAGGTGTGCCGGCTATCTTCGGCATGGCGGCCCTCCGTCTCGTTAACCTCGATAGCGAGAAATGATCGCGTTTGATCCTGCGATGCGACATCAGGCCGGAGAATTGCACGTGCAACTTTAGTTGACCGTGGGAGCCTTGGATCATGACGGCGGACAGAACTGCGACCGGGCCGATCGCCAAAGCCGGCACTTCGAGGACCGTTGCCGACATCGCGATCGTCGGCGGCGGCCTTGCGGGATCGCTTGCGGCGGCCGTGCTGGCGCGGGCAGGGCACCGCATTGCCCTGATCGACAAGCGCGCGGTCTATCCGGACGAATTCCGGGTTGAGAAGATCGGCGGGCATCAATTGGCCATGCTCCGCAAGCTGGGCTTCCTCGACGCGCTCGAGAATGTCGCCTGTCGGTATGATCAGGTGCTCAATATCCGGGAAGGCAAGGTGGTCGATGTCAGCGTCGGGCAGGCCTACGGCTTTCCCTATGCCGATCTCGTGGCCATGGCGCGCAGCCAGATGCCCGATCCATCCGGCCTGATCGTCGACGAGGTTACTGCGATCAGCTGCAGCGACGACGTCCAGCATCTCGAACTGGCCTCCGGACGGCGCGTGACCGCGCGCCTCGTCGTTCTCGCCACAGGCATGGCGGAAGCAGTCGCTTACAAGCTCGGGATCAGACGGCGCGTGCTGGCCGAGCGCCATTCGGTGTCGTTCGGCTTCACGATCGTCCGCCAGGACGGTCGCCCGTTCGATTTCGAGGCGCTGACCTGCTATGGCGAGCGCACGGCGGACGGCATCGACTATCTCAGCCTGTTTCCCGTCCACGCCGGCATGCGGGCCAATCTCTTCATGTTCCGCGACCCGACCGATCCGATCATGCGCGAGCTGCGTCGCGAGCCGGAGGCGACGGTCTTGCGCCTGCTGCCGGGATTGCGGCCCTATCTCGGCGACTTCCGCGTCGTCGGCCGGGTCCAGAACTGGGTGATGGATCTGACCGTCGTCGAGGGGCACCTGCAGCCCGGATTCGTGCTCATCGGCGATGCATTCCAGACCAATTGTCCTGCCGCCGGCACCGGCGTCGCGCGCCTGCTGGTGGACGTAGATCGTCTGTGCACCGAATATGCGCCGCGATGGCTCATGACCGCCGGCATGGGTCAGGAGAAGATTTCGCAGTTCTATTCCGATCGCGACAAGATCGCGGCGGACCAGCAGTCGTTGAAGATGGCGCGCTTCCGCCAGGCCCTGACGTCCCGCGACGATATCGGCTGGGATGTCCGGCGCCGGTTGCACTTCCTGCGGCGCAGCCTGGCACATCGTGTCGATCAGATGCATCCGGGCTGGCTCGGGCGCGTTCGCGGCGCGCTGCGCGCCTGAGACCCGCGGCCGTTTGTCCGCCGCCGGATCAGCGCGTGGGCGTCGGCGTGCGGGCAGGCAGGAGCCGCAAGTCCGCCAGCCGCTTGGCCGCCAGCTTGAGCCAGGGTGCCCGATTCAGCGCGAACAGGGCAACGGCGCCTGCGGGGCTGCCGGCCTGCGTGACCGCCCACATCGGCGACGGCTGTCCGCCGAACAATTTCTTGTAGGGCTCGTCACCAATGGTGAAATCGAGCATCTGATCGCCGCGCTCGATACAATCCCGCGCCACCTGCTCGAACATCTGTGCGCCGAGGGACTGGCTCTTGTACCCGGCAATGTCGAAGGCGCTCATGATGACGAGGAAGCTGCCCCGATGGCACAGTCCGAGCACGGCGGCGATCACTTCGCCATCCATCTTCATGGCGTAGAGGCGCACGAAGGTGCCGAGGCCACGAAGGGCCACGTCGGAATAGAAGCCGAAATATTCGGGGCGCTGAAGCAGGTCGCCGTCGCCTTGTGCCTGAAAACGCGGACCGCGAAACTTCTTCATCACCTCCAGTGCCTCCAGCACGGAGGCGCCGTCGGTGCAGCATGAGAAGCTCAGCGCGCCTTTCTTCTGGAGCTGGCGATACTTCTTTGCGAGCTCCTTCTGATAGGAGCGATCGATCGCACTGGCCCGCCATTGCTCGAACGGTGCGACGAGAACCGTCGCGTAGGCATTGGTGTCCATCGACACGCGGCGCGAGGCAGCCAGGAGTTTTTCGATCGGAAGCCGCGCGTCGGGCAGCTTGGTCATTCGCAGCAGATCGAACGGGCGAACGAGGCGCCGAGATCTCCGCGCATGCCTCCGCGTCGTCGAGCAATTGCGAGAACACCTCCGGGCTGCAAACCGGTGCCAGATAGTCGGAGACGCGCAGGTCGGCAAACTCGACCGTTCGGATCGGACCGCGCCGGATCCGCAGCAGGGGCAGCACCATCGCAAGCGCCCCCGTCGCGCGGGTGCGGACCACGACGACCAGTGCTGTCGCACCGGCATCCGAGGCGAGCCTGCCGTAGAGGCTGTGCAGCCAGATCGGATGCTGGAACGCGGTCGCGGCCGAGCGATCAAACAGTTCGGCATATTCCGGGGACAGAAAGTCGAACGATTGCTCGATCACGATGTCGAACGTGTTGCTAGGCTTGTTCATGCGCAATCAAGGACACCGGGCAAGTCGCGAAGATCGATCGAAGCTGCGCTTTATAGCAGGCTCGTTACGGGCGAGACACCGGCACTATGCGATTTGCATCAATGCGTTCAACCATGTTGGTATCGTTACCAAACTCTTAAATCTCAGATCCGTTTGGATATCGTGCCCCGATCGCGGTGGTTCATCGACCTCGACCGCGAGGATCGCAGCCGCAAGATCCTGGAATTGCACCATGCGGGCAAGTTGCGGCTGATCGCCGTGACGAGCGATCGGCGGTTGCGCGGGTCACAATGTCGGCATGAGCCCGGATCGCGTATCGCGAGGAATCGATCCAGCTATCTGGCGCGATGTCAGAGGCGGACGCTGGTCGTCGCAAACGCTTGGGCGGCGGGCTCCTGGACTCTGTTCAAGATCATCATCCCCGCAATCGCGATCAGCACGGCCGCGACACAGCCAAGCAGAAAGGCCTTCATCTTCAGACTCTCTCGATCGGAACATCAAGCCATCTATACGATACATCCTTGATGTGACGAGTCAGAAACCGGCGTCCGGGGCGATGCCAAAGTTCGGTTATTGCGGTGCACGCTGCGGAACGGAAGGCGGCTTGGCCCATTTCAGTACGGACATGGGAGGATTCCGCGTGAAACTGCTGACAACGTCTTTGTGCCTCGCAGCACTTTGCCTTTCCGGAAGCGTCGGCGCGCAGCCCGCACAATCCGGCTCATCGGCTGCGCAAACCCCGCCCGAGGACAAGGGCCAGCTCCAGCCGCAAGGCTGGACCGGTCCGATCAATACGGGATCGGGTGGTGCGCCCGCCGAAAGTCCGCAAGGTCAGAGCCCGCCTGGAATGCAGGCTGCGCCCGAGGGGTCGTCGAAAACCACGACGGCCCCGGCCAAGTAGGCCGGTTCCGATGTTCATCTCTGGCCGCTCTTCTGGCAATCTTGTGAGCGTGGATGTGACCAGGGCCGGCCAGGAATGATCAGATCACCTTTGTGTGCGAAGTTGGCCGCCGCACTGTGGGCCGTCTTTGCCGTCGCATCCGCGCACGCCGACATGGCAGGACACGGTGGCCCGATACGGGCGCTTGCCGTTTCCGCCGACGGCGAGGAGCTTCTGTCCGGGAGCTTCGACACGTCCGCGATCCATTGGTCGCTCAGGACGGACAGCGCAGTGCAAGTCCTTCGGTATCATGCGGATGGCGTCAATGCGGTCGCCCTGCTGAAGGACCGCCGCATGATCACGGCCGGCGCGGACGCAAGGATTGCGCTGTGGACGGCGGGCCGGCCGCAGCCGGACCGGGTGCTGGAGGGGCATGCCGCGCCGATCGTGGCGCTTGCCGCGTCGCCCGATGGATCGCTTCTCGCCTCGGCATCGTGGGATCGGACGGTGCGGCTCTGGTCGTTATCGGACGGCACGCCGCGTGTGCTCGAAGGGCATTCGCAGAACGTCAACGGCGTCGCCTTCACGCCGGACGGCAGGCTTGTCAGCGTCGGCTACGATCTTGCGCTGCGCATCTGGCGTTTGCCGGATGGCCAGCCCGAGATCGTGACGTTGCCGGCGCCGCTGAACGCCGTGGCCGTGGCGCCGGATGGTGAAATCGTCACGGCCGCGGTCGATGGCAGGCTGCGCATGTTGACAGGGGAGGGCAAAGTCAGCGGCGAGGTCGCGGCCGGTCCCACGCCCGTGGTGGCTTTGGCGATTTCGGCGGACGGCGCCTTGATTGCTGCGGCCGGCATCGGCGGCACAGTGGCGATCATCGATCGCAGGTCGCGCAGCCTGCTACGAACATTGATCGGACCTGGTCTGCCGGTGTGGTCGGTGGCCTTCCTGCCGGATGGCGAGACGCTGATGACGGGTGGCGCGGACGGCAAGATCAGACGCTGGAACGCGCGGACCGGCGAGCCCATCGGCTCGATCCTGGCAGGATCGCCGCCCGATCCGCTCGCCGCCTATGCCGGCGATCATGGTGCCGATGTATTCCGGGCATGCGTTGCCTGTCATACGCTGTCGGAGAAGGAGGTGCAGCGCGCGGGTCCGACGCTTGCCGGGTTGTATGGCCGCAGGATCGCATCGCTGCCGGGCTATCGTTTCTCCGATGCCCTGAAGACGATGGACATCATCTGGACACCGGAGACGGTTGCGAAGCTGTTCGAAATCGGGCCGAACGCCTATACCCCCGGCACCAAGATGCCGGAGCAGCGCATTGGCTCGGCCGAGGATCGCCGCGCGCTCACCGATTTCCTTGGCCGGGTGACGTCGCGCTAGAGCATGCTCCGGAAAAGTGCGCCGCGGTTCTCCGAAAAGATCATGCGCAAACCACAACCCCCAGGGCGCGATCCCAAGGCGCGATGACGATTCATCCAAATCTCATCCCGCTTCAGCCGCCCCTCAGATCGAATCCCAATTGTCCATCGGAAGATCCCTCATCTCCGGATGTTGCTTGAGGATCTGAATGACGTCGATGCCGGGATGCTCCTTGAGCGCTTCCGCGACGCAATGGTTGACGTATTTGCGGCGCGACAGCCACGCTATCTTCTTGCCCTTGGCTTCGGCTTTGCAGCCGACGATCGCCTGCTTCAGGGCGACCTTCTGTGCCTTGGTCAGCGGCGGAGCGGCAGCTTCGGCCGCGCCGCCGGCGAGAGCGATGGAAATCATGCACGTCGACAAAGCTGTGATCAAACGAGACATGGTGATGCTTCCCCCTGGTTTCCTGCCCCTGATGTCTGGCGGTCTTTTCTAGTCCTTGCTCTCGCGCTGGCGTAGATAATCGTCCGTCGTCCGTGGCGGCGTTCGTTCCGGAACGCCCTTGAATGGATCGAACTGCTGCTCGCTCGTGACGATGACGCGGCAGTCGGCGCACATCCTGAGCGTCTCGACCAGCTTGTCGCCGGCCGGATACATCCAATGGCGGCCTTCGAGCTTGGCTGCGATGCGGTCGATCGTGCTCTTCACGCCGAACGGCGTGCTGCACCGGATGCAGAGCGCGGGCTCCTCCTCCTTGAGAACAGTGGCGGGCGCGCGGGCCGCGCGGAAATCGATTTGCGGCTCGAGGCTGATGACCTTTTCCGGACAGGTGCTCTGGCACAGCCCGCATTGCACGCAGGCATCTTCGATGAATTTCAGCACGGGCCGATCGGGATCGTCCCGGAGCGCGCCGGTCGGGCAGGCCGAGACGCAGGAGAGGCACAGCGTGCAGCCGCTGGCGTCGACGCGGATCGCGCCGATCGGCGCGCCCTGCGGCAGCGCGATCACGTCGACCGGCTGCGGCGCCAGACGATGCAGCTCGCTCAATCCGAAGCGCAAGAGGTCGCGCCGCTTGCCTACGGTTTTGAAGGTCGCGGGCGTCGCGACGGCCGAGAGGGGGCCGATGCCGGTCAAATGCTCGCCGAGCGCGTCCGGATCGTCCGTTTCGATGGTGGCGAGACGGCGGCCGGCAAATCCGAGACCACTGAGGATGGCCTCGGCCATGCCGATCGTCTGCAACAATCCGCTCAAATCGTGGCGCGGCTTGGCGCGCAGCAGATAGCGCACGGCGGATACGCCATAGGCGAATGCGCCGACGATCGCCTCGAGCCCGAGCTGCGTGAGCTCGTTGACGGCAAAGGGAAGCACGTTCGCCGGCAAGCCGTCGCCGTGACGCGCCAGGGCATCGATCAGTGGCGTGCCGTGCGGGCCGTCGTGAAACAGCAGCACGGCGTTCGCGCCACCGGCCTCGCGGTAGGCGAGCAGCATGGCGCGAATTCGCTGCAGCTGCGTGTCGGCGGGCGGCAGCGTGTAAGATGCAGCGCCGGTCGGGCAGGCGGCCGCGCATTGGCCGCAGCCCGCGCAGATATTCGGGTCGATTGCAATGTGATCGCCGACGGGCGTGATCGCCCCGGTTGGGCAGAGATCGAGACAGCGATGACAGCCTGTCCGCTTCGAGCGCGAATGGGCGCAAAGAGCGGGCGCGACATCGACATATTTCGGCTTGTCGAAGCTGCCGACGAGATCGCGGGCGGTCAGCACGGCGCGCAGCACCGCAGCGGGATCCTTCGTGTCGGCGCGAAGATAGCCGTCGCGCAGATCGTGAGCGGGAAACAGCGGCATATCGCCGGAAAGATCGAGCACGATGTCGCAGCGCGAGGTGACGCCGCTTCGCGCCGCATCCAGCACGAAGCGATCGCGCGAGGAGGGGCGGGGACGCGCATAGTCGTCGATCGCAAGCTCGAAGGCGCCGAAATGCCCCTTCGCGGAGCGGATCGTCCCCTTCACGATCGGGAAGACCGTCGCGGCGGGCGGCACCGTATCGTCGAGCTGCTTCAGCATCACGGTGACGTCGAGGTGATCGGCAAGCAGGCGGCCGGCCTCGATCGCGGCCTCATCGCGTCCGTAGACCAGGACCACGCCCTCGCTCGACAAGGTGAGAAGCGGATAGTCCGGTGCCTTTACGGAAGCGGACGCGAGCAGGGCCGCCATTTTCGCGCCGGCGCGCGCGCCGTCGCGCGACCAGCCGGCGGTTTCGCGGATGTTGACGAAACTGATCGCCTCACCCCGGTTGCCTGCCTCGTCCGAGAATTGCGCCGCCTGCTGCGTGCAGGCGACGGTCAGGGCGCCTTCTGCCGCCGCGATCTTGCGGAAATGATCGAGCTCCGCACCGCAGAGATGGCTGAAGCTCTTGATCTCGCTGCTCGGACATCCGCGCCGGATCGCGGCCGCGTCGAGGCGCATCGTGCCTTCGCACGAGCAGATCAGGACGGTCTTCGCTGGCTGCTCCAGGTTAACCCCTCCGCCATTCGGGCGCCGGCGGCGGACTCGCGCCGGCCCCTCGTCTCGTATAGACATTATCCATTGGGAAGAAAAGGAAAGCGGAGGACGGCCTGCCGTCGACCCCAGTGAGCCATGTTTCCCTGGCGGAACCGATTCACTTGCCGCCGCCGTTCACGTTGGTGCGGCTGCGTGAGAGCGGCGACGCCTTTGCCCACGCATGCCGCATTGCACCGGAAAGCGGCGCCGGCACGCTCGTCTATGTCGGCCGCTTCGACCTCGCAGAGTTCGCCGTCGTGCTCGAGCCGGCCGAGCCCTTGCGCAGCGCGCGGCGCGCATTCTACGCCGGCATGGTCGCGCTCACCGACGCGCTTCGCGCCTATGCGCCGCCGAGCAAGCCGATCACGATCGGCTGGCCGGATGCCGTCAGGATCGATGGCGGGCTGGTCGGCGGCGGCCGGATGGGCTGGCCGTCCGATGCCGACGAGGATGCGCCGCCGCCCTGGCTGGTATTCGCAGCCATGATCCGGACCGTTGCCATGAGCGATGACGAGCCGGGCGTTCACCCGCTGGCCTCGGCCCTCGATCAGGAGGGCTTTGGCGAGGCTGGCGCGGCGCAGATCACGGAGAGCTTTGCCCGCCATCTGATGCTGGCGCTTGACGGCTGGCGCGTCGATGGCTTTGACAGCCTCGCGCGCGACTATCTCACGCGGATGCCGCGTGAAAGGCAGACCGTTCAGCGCATTGATGATCGCGGCGATCTGCTCACGCGCCGCCTCGGCATGGACAAGACTGAAAGGAACGATCTCGTGCAGGCGCTCGCGACGCCATCCTGGCTCGATCCGGCCCTCGGAGGGCCACGCGTATGAAGCTCCTGCGCACCATCGCACTCGATCCCTCCGACACCTTCATATTCGATGTGGCGGCGGAGCCGGGCGAATGGGCCGTCTCCGGCGCTTTCCGCTTCTGGGACTGCGACGGATCGAAGCTGGAAGGCAAGGCGCGCGCGGCGTTTCGTGGCGGCTTCCTCGGGGTGCAGTCCTGGGGCTGGTCGACGCTGGCGCAGATCGTTCCGGCGACGGAAGACGATTACCGCAGCCTAGTCGATCTGCTGGCGAGGCAGCTCGTCGATCGTTTCGGCGCGCCGGACATCGCCGTTGCGAGGGCAGCTGCGGAAGAGGAGGTCGCATTCGCGCAGTCGCTCTGCAGCCATCCGATCAGCTCGCTTATTGCGGTGCACCGCACCTCGAGCGATGGCGAGGTGCGCGAATCCTTCCGCCGGCTGCAGCTCCGCGAAGGGCAGGGGCACAGCAAGGCGTTCTCGTTCATGGCAATGGAGGACGACGTCCAGCCCGACGGCGATCTCAAGCTTGCGGATCTGGGCCGGGAGCCGACCGTCAGATGAACGATTTCTGGATCGCGTGCGGCCATCACCTGCTCGATCGCGACGAGGGCGGCGGGCTTCGCGTCACCGATGAGTTCCTCAAGGCCTATTTTGCCCGTCCGGAGCTGATGCCGCCGGAGGACGCGTGCGAGGTCGAACGCCGGCTGCACCGCGAATTGCTTGCCGAGCCACGGCGCGTGGTCAGCGCTGACGAGATCGCCGCCATCGTCGATGCCGATGCCCGGGAGAATTGGCGCTTCGTGCTGGCATTTCGCGATCTCCTGGTGCGGCATCCGACGCTCGAAGCCGCTTATCTCGCATTCGTACGGTCCGGCGCGAACGATCTGCCGCCGCTGTTCGTCAACCAGCTTGTGCACGTCATCCTGCGCAATGCGCTCGACGGCTGCGACGACCCCTTCGTGCTGCGCGCGGCCGAGCTGTTCTTCCGGATCCAGCGCGTCCTGCCGCATGAGCAGGCCCTGCTGCTCGGCGACGAGGAGATCGTCGGCGGCCGCAGCCCGACCCCGGTGCTCTCTCTGATGTCGATGCTGGGGGCGACCATTGATGCGACGGTCGAGGTCATGAGCGAAGACAATGCGCAGGCCTATTGGCAGCGCAGCGACCAGTTCGACATGGCGCTCGACCTCACGCCCGATGGGCGGGGACCTGCGGCGCTGGCCCTGGCGATGACGCGCTGGGTATCCCATTTGCTCGGTATCGGCGTGACGATCGAGCCGCTGCGGGCGCTGCAGGACGCCAGGCTGACCTGGTATGTCGGGCTCGACGCCGACGCCACCAGGCTTGGCGATCGTCTTTGGCGCGGCGAAGAGCTTGACGAGCGCAGCGCCGACCGCGTGCTCGCACTGTTCCGGCTGACCTTTGCGGATTCCAGCCAGGCACTCGACGATGTCGGGGCTGAGCCTGTCTACCTGATCCTGTCGATGACGCCCGATCAGAAGCTCCGGTTGAAGCCGCAGAATCTGCTGACCGGGCTGCCGGTGAAACGTCTGGAGATGGCGACATGAGCCCTGCGGCGCTGCCGACCCTCTCGATTCCTGTCGGCGTCGTGGTCGAGCGGCGTAAGGCCGCCTCGCCTTGGGTCGATTTCGTCTGGCGCGGGATCGCCGTGCTGCCGGACGAGCCGACCACAAGGCCCTGGACCGTGCTTCGCGAGCAGGACGACACGACCCTGTTCTATGCCGGAAGCGCCGCCATCGAGCTTTATCCGTCCGAAACGGCGCGCTATCGCGACAATCTGGCTTCAGGCAATCCAAGCCTGTGGACCGTGCTGTCGCCATCGGAAGGCGTCTTTCCCTATGCGGTTGCGGCGGTGACCGCCGATCCCGCGGAGGGCGAGGGCTTCACCGAAGCCGCCGACAATCTCGTCGAGGCGGTGCCGATGCCGGAGGCGCTGCTTGAGGCAATTGAAAAGTTCGTTGCCGAGCATCATGTCGAGCGGGAATTCGTCAAGCGCAAGCGGCGCCGCGCCGACCCGGAGGCGCTGGCGCGGCGCGAACCTGAAGGCGGACAGGAATGAGCGAGGAGGAGTTCCTTTCGCGTTGGTCCCGCCGCAAGCGCGAATCGCGGGCGGAGCCGGCGAAGCCTGCCGAGGCGCAGCCCGCGTCGCCGGCCGCGACGGAGAACGCCGAGAGCGAGTTTGATCTCTCCAGCCTGCCGTCGATCGACGACATCAATGCGGCGACTGACATCACCGCCTTCCTCAGGAAGAATATTCCACAGGAGTTGAGCCGTGCGGCTCTTCGCCGCGCCTGGGCGACCGATCCCGCCATTCGCGACTTCGTCGGGCTCGCGGAGAACGCATGGGACTTCAACGACCCGACTGCGATGCCGGGCTTTGGGCCGCTGGATTGCTCGTCGGAAGAGCTGGCCGCGCTGGTCGATCGCGTCGTCGGCGGAGTCCGAGAGGCACTCCAATCTGCTCCGGATGCCTTGATCGAAGCAGCGGATTCTTCGCCGCAATTGCATCGAGCCGATGCGGCGCCGACCGCCGATGTCGCTGAGCCGCCGGAGTCGGCGGAGCCCTTGGCAATCCCTGTTGCAACGCAACCAACGACGGGTGAGCGATCGATCGACCATGAGCCGATCAGGGCTCGCACCCATGGTGGCGCGTTGCCGCGCTGAGCAACGCGACCAAAGGCTATAGGCTAAGCCTATGGGGAGCGATTGACCGCCCGCGGAACCCGGATTACGCTTGCCTACTGCTTTGTAACAAAAGCGATAATCAAGCAGACGGGACTTGATGGGAGGTCCACGTGCGTGATGACGGGCTTGATCGCGCGATTGATGCCGCAGGCGGCATCGCTCAACTTGCGCACAAAATCGGGATCAGCCAGCCCTCCGTATCGAGCTGGTCTCGCGTGCCCGCACAGCGGGTGATCGCCGTCGAAACCGCGACCGGTGTTTCCCGAAACGAGCTGCGGCCCGATCTTTACTGCGAGCACACTGAAGCCGCTGAGCTGGTCGACCCCGTCGATGCCGCGCGCGCGCAGGAATACGCGCTGCTGGCGACGCTGCTGTCTGCACCTCCGTCGAAACGTCTGCTCGATCGACTCGCTGCGCTGACGGGTGATGCAACGCCGCTCGGGCGCGCACATGCGGCGCTGGCCGACGCCGCGGCGAGCGCGGTCGCAGCGCAAGTCGAGCGCGAGTATTTCGATCTGTTCGTCGGCCTGGGCCGCGGCGAATTGCTGCCCTACGCATCCTATTACCTGACGGGCTTTCTGAACGAACGGCCGTTGTCGCGCCTGCGCGCCGATCTGACCACGCTCGGCATCGAGCGGATCGCCAACAATTCCGAACCCGAGGATCACGCCGCCATCCTGTGCGAGATCATGTCGGGACTTGCCGACGGCAGCTTCGATGCCTCGCCTGAGGCGCAGCGCGCATTCTTCGAAAAGCACGTGTCGCCTTGGATGGGGCGGCTGTTCGCCGACATGGAGAGTGCCGGCAACGTCCATTTCTATCGAACGGTCGGCGCGCTCGGGCGCACCTTCATCGAGATCGAGACGGAAGCATTCACATTCGCCAACTGATCGACGCGGGTCGGTCCGGGAGAGATGCGATGAGTGACGAGACGAAAGCAAAGGTCGGACGCCGCGACTTCCTTCGCAAGGTCGGCATCGGCACGGTCGGCGCCGGCGCGACGCTCGCGACGCCCTTGGTCGGGTCCGCGCAGGCGGACAGCGAAAACAACGATGAAAAGCGCAAGGCGCGCTACAAGGAATCCGATCACGTCAAGACGTTCTACCGCGTCAACCGTTATCCGGCCTGACAGGGAGGCTGCCCGTGCTTATCAAGCGAACACACCAGCGGTCCGATCGCCGCGGCTCCGTCGCCGAGACCCTCGCAAGCCAGGGTGGCGGACTTGACCGCCGTACGTTCCTGCGCAGGTCCGGCCTTGCCGGCGGCGCCCTTGCTGCGCTCGGTGCCATGCCGGTCGGCAGCGTGCGGAAGGCGGAAGCGGCTGCGGCCGGCCCGCTTGCCGCCGGCGCCGTGGTCAAGAAGAGCATCTGCACGCACTGCGCGGTGGGCTGTACCGTGACGGCGGAAGTGCTCAACGGAGTCTGGATCGGGCAGGAGCCGAGCTGGGATCTGCCGATCAACCGCGGCTCGCATTGCGCCAAGGGTGCCTCGGTGCGCGAGCTCGTGCACAGCGATCGCCGGCTGCGCTATCCGATGAAGCTCGTGAACGGGCAGTGGACGCGCGTGTCGTGGGACACCGCGGTGAACGAGATCGGCGACAAGCTGCTTCCAGGTCCGGGAGAAGTCGGGCAGCGATTCGGTCTACTGGCTCGGCTCGGCCAAGATGACCAACGAGGGCTCCTACCTGTTCCGCAAGCTCGGCGCGTTCTGGGGCACCAACAACACCGACCATCAGGCGCGATCTGTCACTCCACCACCGTCACCG
The DNA here is from genome assembly GCF_042019905.1 of Bradyrhizobium dasycarpum. Classification (NCBI taxonomy): domain Bacteria; kingdom Pseudomonadati; phylum Pseudomonadota; class Alphaproteobacteria; order Hyphomicrobiales; family Nitrobacteraceae; genus Bradyrhizobium; species Bradyrhizobium dasycarpum. Next base: position 2,305,251 of record NZ_CP169574.1, on the reverse strand, counting down.
GCGTCGCCAATACCTGGGGCTACGGCGCGATGACGAACAGCATCAACGACATGCGCAACTCCAAGACGATGCTGTTCATCGGCAGCAACGCGGCGGAAGCGCATCCCGTCAGCATGCAGCACCTGCTCGAAGGCAAAGAACTCAACAAGGCGAACTTCATCGTCTTGGATCCGCGCCTGACCCGCACCGCGGCGCATGCCACCGAATATGTCCGGATCCGTCCCGGCACCGACATTCCCGTCCTCTACGGCATGATGTGGCACATCCTGAAGAACGGCTGGGAGGACAAGGAGTTCATCGCCCAGCGCGTCTACGGCTTCGACGACCTGCGCAAGGAGGTCGAGAAGTGGAATCCGCAGGAGGTCGAGCGCGTCACCGGCGTGCCCGCTGCGCAGCTCGAGCGCGTCGCCAAGATGTTCGCGACGGTGAAGCCGGCGACCATCATCTGGTGCATGGGGCAGACGCAGCACACCGTCGGCACGGCCAATGTGCGCGCGAGCTGTATCGCGCTGCTGATGACCGGCAACATCGGCAAGGCCGGCGCCGGCGCCAACATCCTGCGCGGCCATGACAACGTGCAAGGCGCGACCGACGTCGGCCTCGATATCGTGACCCTGCCGTTCTATTACGGCCTGGCGGAAGGCGCCTGGAAGCACTGGTCGCGGGTCTGGGAGGTCGATTACGAGTACCTGGTCTCCCGCTTCGACGAGAAGAAGCAGATGGAGACCCCCGGCATCCCGCTGACGCGGTGGTTCGATGCCGCGCTGTTGCCGAAGGCCGACGTCGCGCAGAAGGACAACGTCAAGGCCGTGTTCGTGCAAGGCCATGCCAGCAACAGCATCACCCGCATTCCCGAATCGATGAAGGGTCTGAAGGCGCTGGAGCTGCTGGTGATCGCCGATCCGCACCCGACGACGTGGGCGTCTCTGGCGGTCGAGGCCGGGCGCAAGGACGGCGTCTATATCCTGCCGGTCGCAACGCAGTTCGAGTGCACCGGATCGCGCGTCGCGTCCAACCGCTCGATGCAGTGGGGCGAGCAGATCGTCAAGCCGATCTTCGAATCCAAGGACGATCTCGAGATCATCTACCTGATGGCGAAGAAGCTCGGCTTCGCCGACAAGATGTTCAAGAACATCAAGGTCGAGAGCAACCTTCCCGTCGCCGAGGACGTGCTGCGCGAGATCAACCGCGGAAGCTGGTCGACGGGCTATTGCGGCCAGTCGCCGGAGCGCATCAAGGCGCACATGAAGAACCAGCACAAGTTCGACCTGGTGACGATGCGCGCGCCCAAGGACGATCCGGAGGTCGGCGGCGACTATTACGGCCTGCCCTGGCCGTGTTGGGGCTCACCCGAGGTGAGGCATCCCGGCTCGCCGCTGCTCTACAACAACAACCTGCATGTCATGGATGGCGGCGGCGCCTTCCGCCCACGCTTCGGTATCGAGCGTGAGGAAAAGCTGCCGGACGGCACGACGCGCAAGGTGAGCCTGCTCGCCGACAAATCCTTCTCCAAGGGCTCGGAGATCCAGGACGGCTATCCCGAGTTCACGCTGGCGAGCCTGAAGAAGCTCGGTTGGGACACGGATCTGACCGAAGCCGAAATGGCGACGATCCAGAGGGTCAACCCGGCTAATCCGGATGCGGTGTCCTGGGCGCTCGACCTTTCCGGCGGCATCCAGCGCGTCGCGCTGAAGCACGGCTGCGTGCCGTTCGGCAACGGCAAGGCGCGCATGAATGCGTTCGGCTTGCCGGACCCGATCCCGGTCCATCGCGAGCCGATCTACACGCCGCGCGTCGACCTCGTCGAGAAATATCCGACATTGCCCGATGCCAGGCAGTTCCGCCTGCCCAATATCGGCTTCTCGGTGCAGAAGGCGGCGGTGGAGAAGGGCATCGCGAAGCAATTCCCGCTGATCCTCTCCTCCGGACGTCTCGTCGAATACGAGGGCGGCGGCGAGGAGACCCGCACCAATCCCTGGCTCGCCGAATTGCAGCAGGACATGTTCATCGAGATCAGCCCGGCCGATGCCGCCGATCGCGGCATCAAGGACGGTGGCTGGGTCTGGGTGAGCGGCGCCGAGAACAATTCGCGCGCCAGGATGAAGGCGTTGGTGACCGAACGTGTCGGCAAGGGCGTCGCCTGGATGCCGTTCCATTTCGGCGGCTGGCTCGGCGGTGCCGACCTGCGCAAGAACTATCCCGCCGGCACCGATCCGATCGTGCTGGGCGAGAGCGCCAACACGATCACCAGCTACGGTTACGATCCTGCAACGGGAATGCAGGAACCGAAGGTCACGCTTTGTCAGATCGTCGCAGCCTGAGAGGAGCACGCACATGGCTCGGATGAAATTTCTCTGCGACGCTGATCGCTGCATCGAGTGCAACGCCTGCGTCACCGCCTGCAAGAATGAGCACGAGGTGCCGTGGGGCATCAACCGGCGCCGCGTCGTCACCATCAACGACGGCAAGCCGGGCGAGCGATCGATCTCGATGGCCTGCATGCACTGCACGGACGCGCCCTGCGCGGCCGTGTGCCCGGTGAACTGCTTCTACACCACGGCCGATGCCGTGGTGCTGCACTCCAAGGATCTCTGCATCGGCTGCGGCTATTGCTTCTACGCCTGCCCATTCGGCGCGCCGCAATACCCCAAGGTCGGCAACTTCGGCTCGCGCGGCAAGATGGACAAATGCACCTATTGCGCCGGCGGCCCCGAGGCCGACGGCAGCAAGGAGGAGTACGAGAAATACGGCGCGAACCGGCTGGCCGAAGGCAAGCTGCCGCTCTGTGCCGAAATGTGCTCGACCAAGTCGTTGCTTGCAGGCGACGGCGAGATCATTGCGCAGATCTACAAGGAGCGCGTCATGAAGCGCGGCTATGGCTCGGGCGCCTGGGGCTGGAAGACCGCTTATCGCGAGACGATCGAGTCCTGACATGGGCAGTCGCAACATGGGCGGTCGACGGGCGCGCAATACCGGGGAGGACGTCATGGCGTCGTTTGGAAGGTTCGTTCGTCTGGCGCTGGGCGCCTTCGCGCTGCTTTTCTTGGTCACGGCGATGCCCGCCGGCGCACAACAGGTCAATCCGACCGCTAGCGCGGTCAAGGAGGAGCAGCTTCTGCAGGAGCTCAACCGGATTCAGGGGCGTGTCAGCATCCCCGATCGGAATTCCGGCGTTCTCGAGCAGCCGCAGGGACGGGAGTGGCGCGAGTTCCGCAATGTGACGCTGCGCTGGATCGGCGGCATTGCCATCCTCGGCATGATCGCGATCATCGTGATCTTCTATCTCACCGTCGGCATGGTGCGCCTTGAGGCCGGGCGGTCGGGCCGCACCATCGTGCGCTTCAACGCGTTCGAGCGGTTCGTGCACTGGCTGACGGCAACCTGCTTCATCGTCCTGGCGATCTCGGGGCTGAACATCACGTTCGGCCGGCCGTTGCTGCTGCCGCTGATCGGCTTCGAGGCTTTCTCGGAATGGTCGCAATGGGCGAAGTTCGCCCACAATTACCTGAGCTTCCCGTTCACTCTCGGTGTCATCCTGATCTTCCTGATGTGGATCGGCGGCAACATCCCCAACAAGGTGGATATCGAATGGGCCAAGCGCGGCGGCGGTTTGATCGGGCATGACCATCCGCCGGCCTATCGCTTCAACGGCGGCCAGAAAATGATCTACTGGATCGTCGTGATCGGCGGTGCGCTCGTCGCGACGAGCGGCTATGCGCTGATGTTCCCATTCTACGGGACGGGAATCGAGGGCATGCAAATGGCCCAGATCGTCCACTCGATCGTGGCGGTCCTGTTCGTCGCGGCGATGATCGCGCACATCTATATCGGCACCATCGGGATGGAAGGTGCGTTCGAGGCCATGGGCTCGGGCGAGGTCGACGTCAACTGGGCGCGCGAGCACCACAAGCTCTGGCTCGAGCAGCAGAACGCGCGAACCGGACCGAACGACGGGCAGCCGCAGCCCGCAACCGCGCCGGCAGAATAGAGCGCGCAGCCCGAACCCGGGCAGCCGGCTATGGGGCCGGCTCCTTGCCAAACAGGACGGAACGGTCCTGGATGTCCTGTTCGCGGAGCCGGGCCGTTTGGCCTGTCTGCATGTCCTGAATGGACGCCATGCCGCTTTGACCGGAGCCGAACAGGGCATGCGATTTGAGCATGGTGCTGGCCGCACCGGCCAGAGCGAGGGCTGCAATGAGCGAGAGCATGACGCGGTTCATGCGCATCTCCGTCGGCCATCTCCACCCGACATGATCAATACATCCGGATCGTCCCGTCGGATGTGAGCCATCTCACAGCAATCGGTTCCATGTTCGTTGAGGCGGCCAACGCGCTCCGCACGGCAGATGAGGATCGAGCCTGCGATGCAGACGAAAGCCAAATCGAAATTCACCGCAGACGGGCGCCGAATGCCGGACTGGAGCTCAGCCTCGGAGCAAGCTGCTCAGGCCGGAGAGAGTCCGTCCTGACCATCGCGCTCTATTCTCTCTGCCGAATTTCAGCAGCGCTGATTTGGAATCTTTCAAAGAAGAACTCTGGAATCTTTCCAGATCGCAACGCGACCACATCGCATGATCGAGACATTCTAAATCGCCGTGCACGCATTTGCGTTGCCGTCACGAGAGCGTCTTTCTAAAGAGGCGATGCAGATTGCTGACCATCGATGTTGCAGGCGAAGGCCGTCAACGCGAAGCGTGAGGCTGCGGACGGTTTGGTTGAAGGCCACAAGTGCCGGCTGCGTTCGGACGCGAAGAGCGATGATCCATCATCGTCCCGCGCGCCGAGCGACCGCCTCACGGTGAGCCACGTGCTATTGATAAGGACTTTTTGATGCGGCGTACGGGTGGGGTCGGTACGGTAGCTCGCTTTGCTGCGGCGCTGCTGGGGGGCGTGGCGTTGCTGGCGTGGTTCGAATCGCCCGCTCGTTCCCAAACGTCGCAAGGCGGTAGCTCGCTTCCACCCGTGACCGTCGATGCGCCGGCGCAGCAATCGGCTCGCCGTGCGCCAATCAGGCGAAGCGACGCCCGCGTCCGATCGACGCCGCGACGCGCGCCGCAGGCCCCGGCCGTCGCGGTGCAATCTCAACCGAGTGTCGTGCCCGAGTTCGCCGGCGGCCAGGTCGCTCAAGGCGCGCGGCTCGGACTGCTCGGAAATACCAGCACGATGAAGTCGCCATTCAACGCGACGAGCTACACGGACAAGTTCATCCGGGATCAGCAGGCGGCAACGGGTGCGGATGCCTTGATCCTCGATCCGTCCGTGCGAAGCTCGCACCCGACGGGCGGCGTGGTCGACTCCTTCAACATTCGTGGATTTCCGATCAACGAAGGCAACAACGGTGAATTCGCCTTCGAGGGTCTTTACGGAATTGCGCCGTCATATCGCATCTTCACCGATTACGTCGAGCGCATCGAGGTGCTCAAAGGTCCCTCGGCCGCGCTCTCCGGCATGGCCCCCAATGGCGGCGTGGGCGGGGTCATCAACATCGTGCCCAAGCGCGCGGAAGAGGACCTGACGCGCCTGACCGCGAGCTACGGCTCGACTGCACGTTTTGGCGGACACTGGGATGTTGCGCGGCGCTACGGCGACAGCAGGGAATGGGGCGTACGCGCCAGCGGGAGCGTCCGCGGCGGCGACACGCCCATCGATCGCCAATCCGAGGCGACGGGCGTCGGATCGCTTGCGCTCGACTATCAGGGCGAACGGTTCAGGTCGTGGCTCTATCTGATTGCGCAGACCGATCGGTTCGATGCGCCGTCGCGTCCTTTCCTGATGGCTCCCGGCCTGCAGGTGCCGAAGGCGCCGGACGGCAAGTTGAACGTGACCCAGCCCTGGGAATGGTCGCGGATCACCGACCAGTCCGTCCTGCTGAAGACCGAGTACGATCTCAGCGACCAGGTTACGCTGTTTGCGGATGTCGGCGGCTCCAAGACCAATGTCGAGCGGTTCTTCGGCCTTCCGACGATCGTCAACGCCAACGGCAACACGACCTCCACGCCTCAATTCTTCGGGCTTAGCATCGATCGAAGCACCTATGATGGCGGTGTTCGCGCTCGCTTCGATACCGGTTTCGTCCATCACGCCGTGGCCTTCCAGGCCTCGGTTTATCACGACGCGCTGCACCGGCGGCTGACCAACGGCAGCCCGGTCACGTCGAACATTTACAATCCGACCGTCGCGCCGACGCAGTTCGCCAACGAGATCAGCGATCGCCCGCGGCTCTCGGACAGCGAGCTCACCGGGCTCTCCATTGCCGACACCTTATCCGTGCTCGACGAGCGCGTGCTGCTGACCCTGGGTGTCCGGCGCCAGGGCATCGAGGCGCACAATTACCTCTCCAATGTCGGGACGTTGACGTCGTCCTACGACAAGAGCGCGGTCACCCCGGTGGTCGGCCTCGTCGTTCGCCCGGTGGAGAATGTGTCGCTGTATGCGAACTACGTCGAAGGCCTCGCGCGAGGCGATGTGGCTCCTCAGACCGCGTCCAATTTCGGCGAGGTGTTGCAGCCCTACGTCGCCAAGCAGTACGAAGCCGGCGTCAAGGTGGACTTCGGCCGGATCGCAACGACCTTCAGCGCCTTCCAGATATCGAAGGCGAGCGGCGAGCTGTCCGCCGGGCGCTTCGCGGCGACCGCCGAACAGCAAGTCCGCGGGCTCGAGCTCAACGTCTACGGCGAGCTCATGCCGGATGTGCGCGTCCTCGGAGGCGTTTCGCTGCTGGATGGCACGCTGACAAAGACTGCCGTCGCGGCGAATGTGGGTCACACGCCGATCGGCGTTCCGAACGTTCAAGCCAATATCGGCATGGAATGGGATCTGCCGTGGATGAGAGAGCTCACGTTGAACGGAGCCGTCATCTACACCGGCAGGCAGTTCATCGACACCGCCAACAAGCAGCCGATCCCGGAGTGGACGCGGCTCGATCTCGGCGCCCGCTACACCACGGCGATCAACGGCAGGAAGACGGTCTTCCGCGCCAACATCCAGAACGTGACCGGTGAGAGTTACTGGTCCAGCGTGGCCTCGTTCGGAACCTTCTTCCTGGGAGCACCACGCATCTATCTGCTGTCGATGACCGTGGACATGTGAAACGCCCCCGGCCGCCCGTGACGACACGGGGCGTGGGAGTCGTTGGCAGCGTCCGCGGAGCGGTCAACTTGGTCAGCCAAGTGGATACTTGCTTGCCAATCGGCGCACCTCATCCCGTGCCCGGCGCGGCGTCGCGCCGGACTATAAATCGTCCGTTGAATCAATGAGGTAGCTCTCCTGTCCGTGCGCCTTCCGGCCGTCAGGTCGAAAGTGGCGCGGCTCTTGCTCTTGCCAGTATGAGGGTTCTTGATAAACGTCATACTGTGGGATGGGGCGGATGGAGGAAGCGGTGAGGCGGACTTTGCGGGCGATCGAATCCGGCACGTTGGTGCTGTTCGGCGGGCTCGTCGCCGCCAATGTCGCAGCATGGGCCTGGGCCTTCGCCCTGTTCGGCGACCGGCCGACGGTGCTGGCGACGGCGCTGCTGGCCTGGGTGTTCGGTCTGCGCCACGCCGTCGACGCCGATCACATCGCGGCCATCGACAATGTCGTGCGCAAGCTGATGCAGACGGGTGGCGCGCCGCAGAGCGCCGGCCTCTATTTTGCGCTCGGCCATTCCACCGTTGTCGTGGTCGCGACCCTATTGCTTGCGTTCGGCGTGGTGAGCCTTGGCGGCGACAGCCTGCTCAAGGAGATCGGCGGCCTGATCGGCACGTCGGTGTCGGCGCTGTTCCTGCTCGTGATCGCGGCCATCAACCTCGTCATTTTCGTCGGCCTGTGGCGGACGTTTCGCGCCGCACGGGAGCAGGGGGTTCACGACGCTGAAGGGCTCGAGGAGGCTGCTCGCCAATCGCGGCGTCCTCGCCCGATTGCTCGGGCCGCTGTTCCGCCTGGTCACAAAACCCTGGCACATGTATCCGCTCGGATTCCTGTTTGGACTCGGCTTCGACACGGCGACCGAGATCGGCCTGCTCAGCATCTCTGCCACCGAAGCCGCACGCGGCGCTTCGGTCGCGGACATCCTGGTTTTCCCTGCGCTGTTCGCGGCCGGCATGGCGCTGGTCGACACCGCCGATTCCGCGCTGATGGTGAGCGCCTATCGATGGGCGTTCGTCGATCCCCTGCGGAAGCTCTGGTACAACCTCACGATCACCGGCGCCTCGGTGGCGGTCGCGCTGCTGATCGGCGGCATCGAGGCGCTGGGCTTGGCCGCCGACCGGCTCGGCCTGTCGGGGACTATGTGGACGCTGGTCGACGGCCTCAACGAGTCGCTCGCCAATGTCGGCTTCGCCGTGATCGCGTTGTTTGCGATCGCCTGGCTGGTCTCGGTCGTGCTCTATCGTCGCATCTTCGAGAGCGGCCGGCCCCAGGCCGCAGCGGCAGCTCTGGAATGCGCCGATGCGACCGAAGCGGCGTGAGCCCGGTCGTGGCGGCGCGCTGACGGCACTGTCGGCCCTGCTGCTGCTCGCCGACGACGGCCGCGCCCTGGCGCAGAGCAATCCGACCTCGCGCGAGCTGCCGCCAATCGAGATCGCTGGCGGCGAATCGCCGGCGCGAAAGAAGCCGGCTGCGGCGCGGCGCGCCGGCAAGCCGCCCGCGGCCGGCCACCGCATCCTTGTGTATCCCGCGGTCGCACAGGGCTCGGATGTCCGCAGCGTCGCCTCGGGTGCGAAGGGCCAGCCAAGCATGGCCAGCGAGATCACCGTCTCGGGCGAAGAGCTCAACGCCCGCCCTTTCACGCGGCCGGGCGAAGCGCTCGAAGCGGTGCCGGGTCTCATCGTGACGCAGCATTCCGGTGAGGGCAAAGCCAACCAGTATTTCCTGCGCGGCTACAATCTCGACCATGGGACCGATCTTGCCATCAGCGTCGACGGCGTCCCCGTCAACATGCGCACCCATGGGCACGGCCAGGGCTATGCCGATCTCAACTGGCTGATCCCGGAAACCATCGCGGCGGTGGACGTGCGCAAGGGTCCTTACTTCGCCGACGAAGGCGATTTTGCCTCGGTCGGCAGCGTCCATATCGGCCTGATCGACCGCACCAGGACACTGGCGCAGGTCACCGTCGGCAGCTTCGGCTACCGCCGCATGCTCGGCATGGATTCCGCAAAGCTCGGCGATGGCGCGTTGCTCGTGGCCGGCGAGATCGGCACCTACAACGGTCCGTGGGACAATCCGGACAATGTGCGAAAGCTCAACGGTCTCGTGCGCTACAGCCAGGGCACCGCGACCGATGGCGTGTCCGTCACCGGCATGGCCTACACCAACGCCTGGAATTCGACCGATCAGGTGCCGCAGCGCGCGATCACCGGCGGCTTGCTCGACCGGTTCGGCTCGGAAGATCCGACCGACGGCGGCAACGCCAACCGGTTTGCATTGTCAGGTCGCATTGCGCAGACCGACGAACTCGGCTCCTGGCGCGCGAACGCTTATGTGGTGAAGAGCCAGCTCGATCTCTTCAACAACTTCACCTACTTCCTCAGCGATCCCGTGCTCGGCGATCAGTTTCACCAGCACGACGATCGCCTGATGGCGGGCGCCAATGTCTCGCGCACGCTGGACGGCTCGCTTGCCGGCCTGCCGATGCAGACCACCCTCGGCCTGCAATCGCGCTACGATGCGATCGACCTCGCGCTCACCAACACCTTCCAGCGCGGCTTCCTCTCCAACGTCCGCAGCGACAAGGTCGGCGAGGGCAGCGTCGGTCTTTACGCCGAGAACACGGTGCGCTGGACCGACTGGCTCAGAACGACGGTGGGCTGGCGCGGCGATTATTATGCCGCGGACGTCACCTCGCGGTTCAATGCCAGCAATTCCGGCCGCGCCGACGCCGCGCTCGGCAGCCCGAAATTCAGGATGGTGCTCGGTCCGTTCCGCCAGACCGAGTTCTTCCTCGGCGCCGGCTACGGCATGCACTCCAACGACGCCCGCGGCGCGACCACGACCGAGGACCCCAGCGATCCCGCGACCAAGCTCACGCCTTCGCCGCTCCTGGTGCGGACCAAGGGCGCGGAGGTCGGCGTGCGCAGCAGGATCGTTCCCGGCCTGGATACCTCGCTCAGCGTCTTCATCCTGGATCAGGATTCCGAGATCCTGTTCGCGGGCGATGCCGGCGACACGTCGGCGACGCGCGCCAGCCGCCGCTACGGCTTTGAATGGACCAACCATTATCGGCCGAGATCGTGGATCGACATCGATGCCGATCTCGCCATGACCCATGCCCGCTTCCGCGGCTATGACAGCGAGCAGGCCGAGGTCTATGCCTCGCTGGCCGGTTATCCCGAGGCGCAGATCGGCAACGCACCCGGCAACTACATTCCGAACGCGCCGGCGATGGTGGCATCGGCCGGCGTCACGCTGGGCGAGAGGACCGGCTGGTTCGGAACGTTGCGCTGGCGCTATCTGGCGTCCAGCCCGCTGACGGAGGACAACGCATTCCGCTCCTCCGCGACCAGCATCTTCAACGGCCGTCTCGGCTATCGCATGGACAACGGCTGGCGCCTCCAGCTTGACGTGCTCAATCTCTTCAACACCAAGGCGAACCAGATCACCTACGCCTATGGCTCGCTGCTCAAGACCGATACGCTCTACAACCTCTGCACATCAGGCACCGCGCCGGCTTCAGTCTGTCAGAATGGCGTGATGGACTACGTGCTGCATCCCGTGGAGCCGTTGACGTTCCGGGTTACCCTCGCCGGGGCGTTCTAGGTTTGCGCGGGTCGCGCATCGGGGATTGCTGGAACATGGGTGGGTTGTGGTAGTGAACTTGAAAGCGCAGCAGGGGACTGCCGATGATCCGTGACCTCGATCTCGCCGAGTTTGAATTGCATCCGCAGCGCGGCGCGGTGCTGGCCGAGGTGCATGCTCGCCCATTCACCCGGCTGACGGCACCGGTCACGGTGCTCCGCTTTGCTTTTCTGGGCCAGGGCGAGGTCGCGGCCGCGGACAGGCAACAGTTCGTCGCGTTCTGCACCTCGCACGGGCAGGCGCCGCCGGAGGACGGGACCAAACATCACCAGGTGACGATCGGCGCCACCCAGCTGCGCTGGGAGCAGCATTCGGAGTTCAGCACCTTCACCTGGATCCTGGGCGGCTCCGAGACGTCGGCTCGCCGGTTCGGCGAGATCGGGGAAGAGTCCGCCGCGCTGATCCGGTCGCTGCGCCAGTCCGGGCAATTGCTGGTGGCGGTCAAGCTCGAGGTCGAGCAGACCTCGGCGGCTCTGGAGCGTGCGCAGCAGCTGTTCGAAAGAGGCAGCCTCGCCATCGCGGCGGTTCGCAGCGGGCCCGCGGTCGTCGCATCCGACTTTCGCACCGACGATCAGGGCTTCGTTCGCATCCTCGTCTGCAACGACGGCTTGTCGCCGGGCCGGCTCGGCGCCCTGGTGCAGCGCGTGCTGGAGATCGAGACCTATCGCACGCTGGCGCTGCTCGGTCTGCCCGCGGCGCTCGAGCTTGCGCCCTCCGTCGATCATATCGGCCGGCGCCTCGTCGAAGTGCTCGAGGAGATGCAAGGCGCCGAAGACCTCAAGCTCAACAACCATCTCTTGACGGAACTGACCGCATTGGCGGCTTCGCTCGAGAAGGGCGCGGCCGGCAGCTCGTTTCGTTTCGGCGCCAGCCGGGCCTATAACGAGATCGTGCAGGCTCGCCTCGCCGTGATCGAAGGCGGCGAGATCGCGGGCTATCCGACCTGGTCCTCCTTCCTCGCCCGTCGCATGGCACCGGCCATGCGCACCTGTGCGACGATGGAGGACCGGCAGGCCGACCTGTCGATCAAGCTCGCGCGCGCGGCCGATTTGTTGCGGACCCGCGTCGACGTCGAGCTCGAGGAGCAGAACCGCGATCTGCTGCGCTCGATGAATGACCGCACCCGGCTGCAATTGCGGCTGCAGAGCACGGTCGAAGGCTTGTCGGTGGCGGCCATCGGGTATTACGTCGTCAGCCTGTTCGGTTATCTGGCCAAGGGTGCCCATGACGGCGGCCTGCATGTCGAGCCTTCGCTGGCAACCGCGATCTTCGTGCCGATCGCCGTGGCGGTGATCTGGATCGTCACCCGCAATATCCGCAGGCGGCACCTGAAGCATGACGAAATATCCGGCACTCACGATTGAGGCGCAAACGAGCCTCTTGCGCTTCGCCGACGAGCGGTCGAAGCTGGGGCGAGCAGGAGACGTCAGATGAGCCGATCCGATGCAATCACCAACGTGCTCTGGCTGCAGGGCGCCAGTTGCGGCGGCTGCACCATGTCGATCCTCGAAAGCGGCGCCTCGGGCTGGTTCGACGAGCTCCGGCAGTTCGGCGTCAATCTGCTGTGGCATCCGTCCGTCAGCGAGGAGACCGGCGAGGAGGCGGTCGACATCCTGCAATCCGTTCTCGAGGGCAAGGTGCGGCTCGACCTTCTCCTGCTGGAAGGATCCGTCGCCCGCGGACCGAACGACACCGGCCGCTTCAACATGCTCGCGGGAACCAACCGTTCGATCTACCGCTGGATGTTGGATCTCGCGCCGCACGCCGGCTATGTGATCGCGGTCGGAAGCTGCGCGGCCTATGGTGGCGTGCCCGCCGCAGGATCGAATCCGACCGATGCCGTCGGCCTGCAGTTCGAGGGAACCGATAGCGGTGGCGCGCTGGGGGCGGCGTTCCGCTCGCGGCTCGGCCTTCCCGTCATCAATGTCGCGGGCTGTGCGCCGCATCCGGGATGGATGATGGAAACCATCTTGGCGTTGACCGCCAGGGATATCGCAGCGAGCGATCTCGACGGATACGGACGGCCGAAATTCGTCGCCAATCATCTGGCCCATCATGGCTGCTCTCGCAACGAGTTCTACGAGTTCAAGGCAAGTGCCGAGACCATGTCGGAGCGCGGCTGCCTGATGGAGCATCTCGGCTGCAAGGCGACGCAGGCGGTGGGCGACTGCAACCAGCGCTCCTGGAACGGTGGCGGCTCCTGCACCAAGGGCGGCTATGCCTGCATCGCCTGCACGTCGCCGGGATTCGAGGGGGCTCAGAACTTCCTGGCGACCGCGAAGCTTGCCGGCATTCCGGTCGGCCTGCCGACCGACATGCCGAAGGCCTGGTTCGTTGCGCTCGCCGCGCTGTCGAAATCGGCGACGCCGCGCCGCGTGCGGTTGAATGCAACGGCCGATCATGTTGTCGTGCCGCCGGGCCGCACGACGACCAAGACCAAGCCATGACCCGGATCACGATCGGGCCGTTCAACCGCGTCGAGGGCGATCTCGAAGTTCGTCTCGACGTCGAGAGCGGCCGCGTCATGCGTGCCGAGGTGACGGCGCCGCTCTACCGCGGGTTCGAGCAGATCCTGGAGGGCCGCCCGCCGCTCGACGCGCTGGCGCTGGCGCCGCGGATCTGCGGCATCTGCTCGGTGTCGCAATCGGTCGCCGCCGCGGCGGTCCTGCGCGACGCCATGGCCGTCGAGGCTGCGCCCAATGGACTGCTCGCCACCAACATCGCGCATGCCGCCGAGAACGCGGCCGACCACCTCACCCATTTCTACATCTTCTTCATGCCGGACTTTGCCCGCGAGGCCTATGCCGGCCATGACTGGCACGAGGCCACGCGCGAGCGCTTTGCCGCGACCCGCGGCAGCGCGGCCCGCGATGCTCTGCCGGCGCGGGCGCGGCTGCTCGAGACCATGGGCATCATCGCCGGGAAATGGCCGCACAGCCTCGCGTTCCAGCCCGGCGGCACCACACGCGCGATCGATCTCGGCGAGCGCGTCCGGCTGCTGTCGATCACGACGGCGTTCCGGAGCTTCCTCGAACGTGTCGTCTTTGCGGATTCGCTGGAGAATGTGCTGGCGATCGCCAGCGCCGAGGAGCTCGATCGCTGGCGTGACGGCCGTAGCGGCGACTTCGCTCATTTCCTGCGGCTTGCGGACAGTCTCGCGCTGAGCGCGCTCGGCAGGGGCACGGGCCTGATGATGAGCTACGGCGCCTATCATGGCACCGACGGCGAGCTGTTTCCGCGCGGCCTGTTCGGCCCGCGCGCCGCGATCGAGCCGTTGCCGTTGACGCAGATCACGGAGGACGTCTCGCATGCCTGGATGCGGGATTCCTCCGTCGATCCCGCCCATAGCAGCACGGTCCCCGATCCCGACAAGCCGGCCGCCTACAGCTGGTGCAAGGCCCCGCGGCTGTCCGGTCAGCCGATCGAGGTCGGCGCCATCGCGCGCCAGACGGTGGCAGGGCAGGCGCTGATTGCGGATCTCGTATCGGTGAGCGGGACCAACGTGCGCAACCGCGTGATCGCGCGGCTGATCGAAACCGCGCGCATCGCGCTTGCCATGGAGCAGTGGACGCGCGCGCTGCGTCTGTCGGAACCGTTCTGCCACAATTCCCGCGACATCCCCAACGGAAGCTATGTCGGACTGGTCGAAGCCGCGCGCGGCAGTCTCGGGCACTGGATGGCGGTACGGGACGGCAGGATCGAACGCTACCAGATCATCGCACCGACGACCTGGAATTTCTCACCCCGCGATTCCTTCGACGTGGGCGGACCGCTGGAACAGGCGCTGGTCGGCACCGATGTCGGCGATGCCGGTGCGCGCGCGGTTGCGATCCAGCACATCGTGCGTTCGTTCGATCCCTGCATGGTGTGCACCGCGCATTAGGCTGTCATGAGACAGGTCCGATTGCTGTAACGGAGGTGTACTCCCTCTCCCGCTTGCGGGAGAGGGTTGGGGAGAGGGTCGTTCCGCAATGGGATAATCCCCAAGAGGAGAAACCCTCACCTGGCGCTTCGCGCCGACCTCTCCCGCAAGCGGGAGAGGTGAACGAGCCGCCGCAATCGATTCAGCCCAAAGCCATTCCGCACCAGGCGGAAACTTCGTTGCCGGCTGCAAATCGAGTTGTTTCCGCTTCGCGGCCTTTGTCGTGCTCGCCCGTCCTCGAGCACGGCAATTCAAATAGGTAACGTTTTGGAATCTCTCTACATTTGAATCGCTCCAGGCTGTTGGCCTGCTTCTTGCTGTCTTTGGCGTCATCGAAAAGTCAAAGCCGACGGCGGGAGGATTCATGGGCACGGCGACGGAAACGTTTTACAGCGTGATCAGGCGGCAAGGCATCACGCGTCGGAGCTTTCACAAGTTCTGCAGCCTGACGGCGACGAGCCTCGGGCTCGGGCCGCTGGCGGCGAGCCGCATCGCGAACGCGCTCGAAACCAAGCCGCGCGTACCCGTCATCTGGATGCACGGGCTCGAATGCACCTGCTGCTCGGAGAGCTTCATCCGGTCCGCCCACCCGCTGGTGAAGGATGCGGTGCTGTCGATGATCTCGCTCGACTACGACGATACCATCATGGCGGCGGCGGGCCACCAGGCGGAAGCCATTCTCGACGAGACCCGCGCCAAGCACAAAGGCCAGTACATCCTCGCGGTGGAAGGCAATCCGCCGCTGAACGAAGGTGGCATGTTCTGCATCGACGGCGGCAAGCCGTTCGTCGAGAAGCTGAAATTGATGGCTGAGGACGCGATGGCGATCATCGCCTGGGGCGCCTGCGCATCCTGGGGCTGCGTGCAGGCGGCAAAGCCGAATCCCACGCAAGCGACGCCGATCGACAAGGTGATCACCAACAAGCCGATCATCAAGGTGCCGGGATGCCCCCCGATCGCCGAGGTGATGACCGGCGTCGTCACCTTCATCACCACCTTCGGCAAATTGCCCGAGCTCGACCGCCAGGGCCGGCCGAAGATGTTCTACTCGCAGCGCATCCACGACAAATGCTACCGCCGCCCGCATTTCGATGCCGGCCAGTTCGTCGAGGAATGGGACGACGAGGCCGCGCGCAAGGGCTACTGCCTCTACAAGATGGGCTGCAAGGGCCCGACCACCTACAACGCCTGCTCGACCGTGCGCTGGAACGGCGGCGTCTCGTTCCCGATCCAGTCCGGTCACGGCTGCATCGGCTGCTCGGAGGACGGCTTCTGGGACAAGGGCTCGTTCTACGACCGTCTCACCACCATCAAGCAGTTCGGCATCGAGAAGAACGCCGATCAGATCGGCATGGTGGCAGCCGGCGCCGTCGGTGCCGCGGTGGCCGCGCATGCCGCAGTGACGGCGGTGAAGCGGCTCGCGTCGAAGCGCGAAGACGTCGATCAAAACAGCTGAGCAAAGCGACAGATTAGGGTAGGGCAATTATGGGCATCCAGACTCCCAACGGCTTCAATCTCGACAATTCCGGCAAGCGCATCGTCGTCGATCCCGTGACCCGGATCGAGGGTCACATGCGGGTCGAGGTCAACGTCGACGCTGACAACGTCATCCGTAACGCGGTCTCGACCGGCACGATGTGGCGCGGCATCGAAGTGATCCTTAGGAACCGCGACCCGCGCGACGCCTGGGCGTTCACCGAGCGGATCTGCGGCGTCTGCACCGGCACGCACGCGCTGACATCGGTGCGCGCGGTGGAGAACGCGCTCGGAATCACCATTCCGGAGAATGCCAATTCGATCCGCAACCTGATGCAGCTCGCCCTGCAGGTGCATGACCACATCGTTCATTTCTATCACCTTCACGCGCTGGACTGGGTCGATGTCGTCTCCGCGCTGTCGGCCGACCCGCGCGCGACCTCGACGTTGGCGCAGTCCATTTCGAACTGGCCGCTGTCCTCGCCCGGCTACTTCAAGGATCTGCAGACCCGGTTGAAGAAGTTCGTCGATTCCGGGCAATTGGGACCGTTCAAGAACGGCTATTGGGGAAGCAAGGCTTACAGGCTGCCGCCGGAGGCCAACCTGATGGCGGTGGCGCACTACCTGGAAGCGCTCGATTTCCAGAAGGAGATCGTCAAGATCCACACCGTTTTCGGTGGCAAGAATCCGCACCCGAACTGGCTCGTGGGTGGGGTGCCCTGTCCGATCAACGTCGACGGCACCGGCGCCGTCGGCGCCATCAACATGGAACGGTTGAACTTGATCTCCTCGATCATCGATCGCCTGATCGAGTTCAACGAAATGGTCTACCTTCCCGACGTGGCGGCGATCGGCTCGTTCTACAAGGACTGGCTGTATGGCGGCGGCCTTTCGGGCAAGAGCGTGCTCAGCTATGGCGACGTGCCCGAGCATGCCAACGACTATTCCGCCAAGAGCCTGAAGCTGCCGCGCGGCGCCATCATCAATGGCAATCTGTCGGAGGTGTTTCCGGTTGATCTCGCCAATCCCGACGAGATCCAGGAGTTCGTGGTGCACTCCTGGTACAAATATCCCGATGAGACCAAGGGCCTGCATCCCTGGGATGGCGTCACCGAGCCGAACTACGTGCTGGGCGCCAATGCCAAGGGCACCAAGACCGCGATCGAGCAGCTCGACGAGGCCGGCAAGTATTCGTGGATCAAGGCGCCGCGCTGGAAGGGGCACGCCATGGAGGTCGGTCCCCTGGCGCGCTGGATCGTCGGTTACGCGCAGAACAAGGCCGAGTTCAAGGATCCCGTCGACAAGTTCCTGAAGGATCTGAACCTGCCGACGTCGGCGCTGTTCTCGACGCTCGGCCGCACCGCGGCGCGCGCGCTCGAATCGGTCTGGGCCGGCCGCCAGATGCGCTACTTCCAGGACAAGCTCATCGCCAACATCAAGGCTGGCGACTCTTCGACCGCCAATGTCGACAAATGGAAGCCGGAGAGCTGGCCCAAGGAGGCCAAGGGCGTCGGGTTCACCGAGGCGCCGCGCGGCGCGCTCGCGCACTGGATCAAGATCAAGGACACCAAGATCGACAATTACCAGTGCGTGGTGCCGACCACCTGGAACGGCTCGCCGCGCGATCCCAAGGGCAATATCGGAGCCTTTGAGGCGTCGCTGATGAACACGCCGATGGTCAATCCGGAGCAGCCGCTGGAGATCCTGCGCACGATCCACTCCTTCGATCCGTGCCTTGCCTGCTCGACTCACGTCATGAGCCCGGACGGCCAGGAACTCGCCAAGGTCAAGGTCAGGTAGGAGGAAGCCATGATGGACGCCATTGCTCCCGGCTCGGACTCACGGCCCGACCTCGCGGCGCTCGCTGCCGATGCTTCCGGAGAACGGGCGGTGGGTCGACCCACCGTCTATGTCTACGAGGCGCCGGTGCGGATCTGCCACTGGGTCAACGCGTTCTCGATTCTCGTGCTGATGGTGACCGGATACTTGATCGGAGCGCCGCTGCCGACGGTCGCAGGCGAGGCCTCCGACAACTTCGTGATGGGCTACATCCGCTTCGCCCATTTCGCCGCCGGACAAGTGCTCGCGGTGTTCTTCCTCACGCGTATCCTGTGGGCCTTCGTCGGCAATCACCATTCCCGGCAGATCTTCTACATTCCGGTTCACCGCAAGCAGTTCTGGAAGGAAGTGCTGCATGAGATCCGCTGGTATGCGTTTCTCGAGCGGGAGCCGAAGATGTATGTCGGCCACAACCCGCTGGCGCAAACCGCGATGTTCACGGGCTTCACGCTGTTTGTGGCCTTCATGATCATCACCGGCTTTGCGCTCTATTCGGAAGGCGCGGGGATCGACAGCTGGCAGCACAAGCTGTTCGGCTGGGTGTTTGCGATCTGGCCGAACAGCCAGGACGTTCACACCTGGCACCATCTGGGCATGTGGGCACTGGTCGTGTTCGTGATGGTGCACATCTACGCGGCAATCCGCGAAGACATCATGTCGCGCCAGAGCATCATCTCCTCGATGGTCTCCGGCGAGCGGCAATTCCGCGATTGAAAACGGGAATCCGACCGATGCCGACATCTTCGCAACGCGATCGCATCCTGGTGCTCGGCATCGGCAACATCCTGTGGGCCGACGAAGGCTTCGGCGTGCGCACGGTGGAGGAGTTCCACCGTCGCTACGCCGTGCCTGACAACGTCACCATCCTCGACGGCGGTACGCAGGGTCTCTATCTCGTGAACTATCTGGAAGAGGCTGACCGCCTGATCGTGTTCGACGCCATCGATTATGGCCTCGAGCCGGGCGAATTGAAGCTGGTGCGCGACGACGAGGTGCCGCGCTTCACCGGCGCCAAGAAAATGAGCCTGCATCAGACCGGTTTCCAGGAAGTGATCAGCGCAGCCGACCTGCTCGGCAGATGCCCGAAGCATCTCGTGCTGATCGGCTGCCAGCCGCTCGATCTCGAAGACTGGGGCGGGCCGCTGACGCCACCGGTGCGCGACCAGATCGCGCCCGCAATTGATCTCGCCTGCCGGATCTTGGCGGAGTGGGGTGTCACGGCGAGCCACCGCAGCGCGCCGTTGGCGGACACCGAGCGGTTGCTCGCCAATGACATCGACCACGCCAATTACGAGATGCGGCCGGCCTGACCGGCGGGCCTTTGGGAGCAAACGCGATGTGCCTCGGCCTGCCGATGACGATCGTCGAGACCGACGGAATCTCGGCGCTGTGCGAATTTCGTGGTGGGCAGCGGCGCGTCTCCTTGCTGCTGCTGTCCAATCCGCCGGTCGGCGCCCATGTGCTCGTCTATATCGATACCGCGATCCGGCTTCTGGATGAGGAAGAGGCGCGCCTGATCGGTGCTGCAATCGATGGGCTTGGTGCCGCGCTCGATGGCGAGGATTGCGACCGCTTCTTCGCCGATCTGATCGACCGCGAGCCGCAATTGCCCGCACATCTCCGGTCGGAATAGGCAGAACTCCAGCAGCTGTGACCGCCGTGCCCGCCGCCCGTATCCGGCCTCGCGGGACCCAAGTCTTGTCTGGAAGTCACCTTTCCATCTGCAAAGAGATATTCCATCAGGATTGGAAAGTATTTTACCATTGATGGATGGCGAGTTCTGAGTGTCAGAGAATAAATGATCTAAATCAAAGAGATAGTCTAGAAGAACTGCTGGAATGTCCTGGCATGTGCCTTGCTAATCCTGCTCCGAGCAAAATCATAAGCTTGTCAGGGGAGGTCTGATGGAATTCCAGGTGGCGAAGCAGGATCTGACGCGGCACGGCCTGACCGAGGTCAGTGCCGCGACGGTCGATCGTTTTCTTGGCGCGGCCGATGAGGCCGGCGCGGTCGCGGTGCTGCTGTCGGCAGGCGATCCCAACCGTTTCCCCGAGGCGATCGACGTCGCCGTGGTGCTGCCGGAGCTGATCACCGCATTCAATGGCCGGCTGCGCGGCGCGATCATTGCCCGCGACGACGAGAACGTGCTCGGCCAGCGCTTTGGCGTGCGGGTGCAGCCGACGCTGATCCTCGTCGCCAAGGGCGAGACCCTGGGCCTGATCGCCAAGATCCAGGACTGGTCGGTCTACATCGATCGCATCACCAAGCTGATCGACCGACCGCGCGGCCAAGCCGCCGCGGTCGCCGTCACCATCGTTCCCCAGCATCGCGCGCAAGGTATCGAGCTATGAAAGTCGGATTCTGGGACGCGCCCGAAGGCGCCGAGCAACCCGTCAGCGTGTTTCCGATCGGCGAGGAGAGTCTCAATGCGTCGAAAGGCAGCCTAACGGCGGCCGGAGCGCTGGCAAAGCTTGCCACGCTCGACAGCGTGGAGCTTGCCGAGCGTTGCCCGAACGCGGTCGCGCTGCTCGCGAAGATCGCGCAAGCCATCGCGGGCCAGAAGGCCGATGGCCCCACCCAATTGTTCCGGCTCGCCAACCTCAACGAGCTCGAGAGCAAGCTCATCGCCGACGTACTTGGCGAAGGCGAGGTCGCCGGGGTCGTCGCGTTGCCGGACGGATCGCTGGCCCAGATCCAGGAATCGGTCTTGGCGGGCATCTGGCGCGTGCGGCTGGAGACCGACGCTGCCTCCGAATATCTCGAAATCGGCGCCATACCGGAGATCGTCAAACGGGCCGCCGCCGATCTGACGTCCGCCGATTTCGAGATCGGGCCGGTGCCGGAAGGCGCCATGAACGTGCTGCCGGTGCTCGCCGAAATCCGCGAGCGCGCGCTGGCCTGGCGGCCAGGCATGCGCTCGCAGATCATCAATTTCACCTTGCTGCCGATGAGCCCGGTGGACATGAGCTTCCTGCAGGACACGATCCGCAACGGGCCGATCCAGCTGGTGTCGCGCGGCTATGGCACCTGCCGGGTGCTGGCGACCGGCATCCGCAATGTCTGGTCGGTGCAGTTCTTCAACGCCATGGACACCATCATTCTCGATACGCTCGAGGTCGGCGGCGTGCCGACCGTCGCGCTGGCAGCGGAGGAGGATTTCGAGGATTCCGCCGAGCGGCTGCAGGAAATCATCGAGGCCTATTTCAAATGAGCGCCTTCGAGAACTTTGGCGTGCGCCAGGACGTCACCGAGGCCACGCGGCTGGAATGCGGCATCTGCTGGACCGTCTACGATCCCGTCGACGGCGACGAGGTGGGCCAGATCGCGCCTGGCACGCCGTTCGCGGCGCTGCCGGAGGAATGGCGCTGCCCGAACTGCGACGCTCCGAAATCCAAGTTCATGGCGATCGAAGCATGACGGGGGCCGCGCCAGATCCCGATGCCGCGGACGCCGTCGCGTGGGGCGAGCGTCTGGCCGGAAGCTATCAGGAGATCGGCGATCGCGCGATGCGCGATCTGCCGATCTACAACGATGCGCTCGGCGTCGAGGCAGTCGGCTTCCGCCGGTTCAACGGCACGATCATCGGCATCATGGTGACGCCATGGTTCATGAACGTGGTGATGCCGGCAGACGCCATGCGGGAGACGGCGGGAACGACCTTGCGAGTTCGTCTTCCCGCAGGCGACATCGAGTTCGCCCTCAGCGAGGTCGGGCAGATCGGGCAGATCGCGAGCTGCTCGCTGTTCTCGCCGATGTTCGAGTTCGCCGACATGGCTGCGGCGCGGGCGACGGCCGAAGCCGCGCTTGCCGAGCTGATGCTGCCTGACGACAGCGAGGAGGCGGTCCGTCGCCGCGAGCCCGCGACAACCCCGATTGATCGGCGTAGCTTCCTGCGCGGCACCTTGGCGGAGCGGCGCGGATGAACCTGGCTTTCCGCAATGAGATCGACATCACGGTGTGGCTTGCCGGCGGCACCATCGCCGACGTCGCGATCCAGCCGCGCAGCCGGCCGCCGCTGACGCGGTTGTTCGCGGGTAAGCCGGCAGCGTCCCTGCTTACCGTGCTGCCGCGGCTGTTCTCGCTCTGCTCGGTCGCACATCAGGTCGCGTTCCTGTCGGCGGTCGAGGCCGCGCAAGGGCAGCAGGCGATGCAAGCTGCGGCGCGCAGCCGCGTCACGGCGGTCGTCGCCGAGCGGCTGACCGAATTGCTGCGCAGCCTGTTCGTCGGCCGGCTCGCGCTCGACGGCGCGAGCGCTGCCGCCGTGCGCGCCATGATGCAGGCGAGCACGGTCCTCGGCGGCGCCAGCGAAGGGGTGTCGGAGACCCTGCGGCGTGAGGCCGTGGCCCAGATCAAGGCCGCGCTTGCCGGCTTGGGGATCGCCGGCGACGGCCAGGCTCTCGCGCCGGGCAGCGCGCTCGCCGTCCATCTCGAACGCTGCGGGGGTGAGGAATTGTCGCCGCCGCCGGTCGAGCAATCCTTCCTGACGGCGGCTGACGATCTCGACGTCGTTACATCTCTGCTTGCGGGCGGGCCGGCCTATTCCGACGCGCCGGAGCTCTGCGGCAAGATTCCGGAAACCGGTGTTTGGGCCCGGCGGGCGCGGCGCGAACCGGAGTTGCCGGCGGCGGGCTCGGCCGCGCGACTCCAGGCGCGCATCGCCGAGGTCGCGCGGCTCTGCGCCTGGCTCGAGCGCGGCGACGGCGACCTCGACGATGGCGTCGTCGCGAGCTATCGGCTCGCTGCGGGCAAGGGGGCTGCGGCGGTCGAATGTGCACGAGGCCGGCTCTACCACGCCGTCGTGCTCGACGAGGCGGACCGCATCGTCAATTTCGAGTTCCTGGCGCCGACCGAGTGGAATTTTCACGCCCGCGGACCGCTGGTCCGGAGCCTCAAGGGAGCGGTGCTGACCGCCGGCCGGCGCGGCCAGGACGCGGTGCGCGCGCTGGTCGGCGCGTTCGACCCCTGCGTCGGTTTCAATCTCAGCTTCCGCGAGGTGGGCCATGCATGAGATGGCGCTCTGCGAAGGCATCATCGGCATCGTCGAGGAGGAGGCGCGCAAGCGTTCCTTCGCCAAGGTGAATGTCGTCTGCCTCGAGATCGGCGCGCTCAGTCATGTCGCGCCGGAGGCGATGAAATTCTGCTTCGAGGCCGTCGCAGCACGGACCATCGCGCGCGGGGCACGGCTCGAGATCGTCGAGACCCCGGGAACGGCCTGGTGCATGGCTTGCTCGGAGAGCGTCGAGATCAAGCAGCGTTACGAGCCATGCCCCGCCTGTGGCGGCTATCAATTGCAGGTGACGGGCGGGGAAGAGATGCGCGTAAGGGAACTGGAGGTCGATTGATGTGTACGGTCTGCGGCTGCGGCGACGGCAAGGCGTCTATCGAACACGCGCATGATCATCACCATGACCATGGTCATGGCGGCCATCATCATCATCATGGTCATGCGCATGATCATCATCACGGCCACGGCCATGCTCATTCTCACCACCATGACCACGCCGATGACGAGGCGGGGGTACTCGATTGCGGCGCCAATCCGGCCGGTCAGGAGATCGCCGGCATGAGCAGCGAGCGCATCATCCAGGTCGAGCGCGACATTCTCGGCAAGAACGACCGGCTCGCCGCCGACAATCGTGCGCGCTTCCATGCCGACGAGGTGCTTGCCTTCAACCTGGTGTCGAGCCCGGGCGCTGGAAAGACCTCGCTGCTGGTTCGCGCGGTCTCGGAATTGAAGGACAGCTTCCCGATCGGCGTGATCGAGGGCGACCAGCAGACCTCCAACGACGCCGAACGTATCCGCGCCACCGGCGTGGCGGCGATCCAGGTCAACACCGGAAAAGGCTGTCACCTCGATGCCGCCATGGTCGGCCAGGCCTATGACCGTTTGCCCTGGCTGAACGGTGGCATCCTCTTCATCGAGAACGTCGGCAACCTCGTTTGTCCGGCCGCGTTCGATCTCGGCGAGGCCTGCAAGATCGTGGTGTTCTCGACCACCGAGGGCGAGGACAAGCCGCTGAAATACCCAGACATGTTCGCGGCGTCGTCCTTGATGCTGATCAACAAGATCGATCTCGCGCCGGTGCTTGATTTCGACCTTGCCAGGACCGTCGAATATGCCCGCAGGGTCAACCCTGGCATTGAGGTGATGACGGTGTCGGCGCGCACGGGCGAGGGTTTTTCGGCCTTCTATGCCTGGATACGCAAGCGCCGGGCGAAGGCGAAGCAGGCTGCGATGGCTTTGCAGGGATGACGATGGACGGTGGGACGCGCGCGCCCGAGGTGAGGAGACTGCGCCTGCACGTGCGCGGCGCGGTGCAGGGCGTCGGCTTTCGCCCCTATGTCTACGGCCTCGCCACGCGCTACCGTCTCGGCGGCTTCGTCGCCAACGATCCCGACGGGGTCGTCATCGAGGTCGAGGGCGAGCGCGCCGCCGACTTCATCACGGCGCTGCGGCTGGAAAAGCCGCCGCTTGCCCGCATCGACGACATCTCGGTGCATCCGGTCGGGACGGTGGCGGGCGAGGGGTTCTGCATCCGCGCCAGCGAGCAGGGCAGGGTGTCGACCCGCATCGTCGCCGACGCTGCGACCTGCAAGGAATGCCTGCGCGAGCTGTTCGATCCGAGCAGCCGCTTTCATCGCTACCCCTTCATCAACTGCACCCATTGCGGCCCGCGCTACACCATTGCCGAGCGGCTGCCCTACGATCGTGCGGCCACGGCCATGAAGGGCTTTGCGATGTGCAGAGCCTGTGCGGCCGACTACGCCAACCCCGACAGCCGCCGCTTCCATGCCGAGGCGATCGCCTGCCCGGATTGCGGCCCAAGGCTCAGCCATGAGATCGCGGACATTGCCACCGCGATCGCCGGCGGCAAGATCGTCGCGATCAAGGGGCTCGGCGGCTATCAGCTGCTCTGCGACGCGCGCGACGATGAGGTGGTGCGGCGGCTGCGACAGCGCAAGCAGCGCGACCAGAAGCCGTTTGCCGTCATGGTCGCGTCGGTGGAGGCGGTTGCCGATATCGCCGAGGCCGAGACCGCCGAGCTTGCGTTGCTGGAGAGCTCGCCACGACCCATCGTGCTGCTGCGGTCGCGCGATCGGCTGGCGCCGGCCATCGCGCCGGAGCTGTCGCGTCTCGGCGTCATGCTGCCGGTCGCCCCGCTCCATCACCTGATCTTCGATGCACTGAATGTGGCCCATGCGCGGGTCGGCGACAGCTGGGTGATCGTCGCCACCAGTGCCAATCCCGGCGGCGAGCCGCTTCTGATCGACAATCGGCAAGCCGAGCGACGCCTTGCCGGCATTGCCGATCTCGTCGCCACGCACGACCGCGACATCGTCACCCGTGCCGACGACTCCGTCGCGGCAATCGTCGCGGGCCGGGTGCAATTCATCCGCCGCGCCCGCGGCTACGTGCCCGAGCCGGTCCGCCTCGCGCGGCCGGTGCCGCCGATCCTGGCGGTCGGCGGGGCTTTGAAAGCGACGGTGACGATCACCCGCGGCAACGAGGCGTTCGTCTCCCAGCACATCGGCGACCTCGACACTGCGGAAGGCGTCCGCTTCTTCGAGGAGACGGTGGATCATCTGCTTGCGACGCTCGACGTCGAGCCGGTCGTCGTCGCGCATGACCTGCATCCGAACATGGCCTCGACCCGCTTCGCCGAGGTCAGCGGCAAGCGGCTGATCGCGGTCCAGCATCACCACGCCCATGCGGCCTCCGTGATGGCCGAACATGGCATCGCAGGGCCGGCGCTCGCCCTGGTGCTCGACGGCTTCGGCCACGGCAGCGATGGCGGCAATTGGGGCGGCGAGCTCCTCGCATGCGACGGCGCCACCTTCCGGCGGCTCGGACATCTGGCGCCGATGAAGATGCCGGGCGGCGACCGCGCCGCGCGCGAGCCGTGGCGGATGGGCGCAAGCGTGCTGCATGGCCTCGGGCGAGGCGACGCGATCGGCACGCGCTTCCATACGCAGGTGCAGGCCTTTCGCCTTGGCGCCATGCTGGACCAGCCCGGCGTGCCGACGACGACCAGCGCCGGGCGGTTGTTCGATGCGGCCGCGGGGCTGCTCGGCCTCTGCCCGGTGCAGAGCTACGAGAGCGAAGCCGCGATGAAGCTGGAGGCGCTGGTGCGCACGCCGCGCATCGCGCAAGAGGGCTGGGCCCTCGAGCGCGGCGTGCTGTCTCTGGCGCCGCTGTTCGAGCGGCTGGCAACCGGCACCATCGATCCGGTCGAAGGCGCCGAACTGTTCCACGGCACGCTCGCCGCGGCCTGCGTCGACTGGATCGGCCGGACCGCGCGCGCAACCGGCATCACCCATGTGGTCCTGAGCGGCGGATGCTTCCTCAACGCGATCCTGTCGCACGAGATCGAGCGCGGCTGCATCGCGGCCGGCCTCGCGCCGCTGCTGCCGCGCCAAGTGCCACCCAACGACGGCGGCCTCAGCCTGGGCCAGGCCTGGATTGCCGCGCTGGGACTCCTCGAACAGCAAGATCTGGAAGGAACCGCCTGATGTGTCTCGCGATACCCGCGGAGGTCACGAAGCTCCTGCCCGACGAGATGGCCATCGTCTCGATCGACGGCGTCAGCAAGGAGATCTCGGTCGCCTTGATCGAGAACCTCGCGGTGGGGGACTACGTGATCATCCATGTCGGCTATGCCCTGACCAAGATCGATCCGGAAGAGGCGCGGCGGACGCTCGAATTGCTCCGCGAGCTGAGCCTCGAGGGACAGGGAGTGGCGTCATGAAATATGCCGACGAATTTCGCGACAAGGAGATCGCGCTGGGGCTGGCGAAGACGATTTGCGCGGAGACCGATCCGGGGCGGCCCTATCGTTTCATGGAGTTCTGCGGCGGCCACACCCATGCGATATCGCGCTACGGCCTGGAAGACATGCTGCCGGACAACGTGCGGATGATCCACGGACCCGGCTGCCCGGTCTGTGTGCTGCCGGCCGGGCGCATCGATATGGCGATCCGGCTTGCCGAGCGCAGCGAGATCATCCTGTGCGTCTATGGCGACCTGATGCGCGTCCCCGGCTCGCAAGGCGCCTCGCTCCTGAAGGCGAAGGCGCGGGGCGCCGACATCCGCATGGTCTATTCCACCATCGACGCCGTCAGGATCGCGCAGGAGAACCCCGCGCGCGAAATCGTGTTCTTCGCCATCGGCTTCGAGACCACCACGCCGCCGACCGCGGTGATGATCCGGCTGGCCGAGAAGAAGCAACTTTCGAACTTCAGCGTGTTCTGCAATCACGTGCTGACCCCGCCCGCGATGCAGAACATCCTGGAGAGTCCCGATATCCGCAACATCGGCCGCGTCGAGATCGACGGCTTCGTCGGGCCGGCGCATGTCTCGACCATCATCGGCACCGCGCCTTACGAGTTCTTCGCGGAAGAGTTCGGCAAGCCCGTGGTGATCTCGGGCTTCGAGCCGCTCGACATGATGCAGGCGATCCTGATGCTGGTGCGCCAGGTCAACGAGAACAGGCACGAGGTCGAGAACCAGTATAGCCGCGCGGTCACGCGCGACGGCAATCTGCGCGCCAAGGAGGAGGTCTCCGACATCTTCGAGCTGCGCGACCAGTTCGAATGGCGCGGGCTCGGACAGGTTCCCTATAGCGGGCTGAAGCTGAAGCGCGCCTACGCGAAATACGACGCCGAGGTCCGCTTCGGCATGAACGAGCTTTGCGTCGACGACAATCCGGCCTGCGAATGCGGCGCCATCCTGCGCGGCGTGAAGAAGCCGGTCGACTGCAAGCTGTTCGGCACGGTCTGCACGCCGGAGACGCCGATGGGATCCTGCATGGTCTCCTCCGAGGGCGCCTGCGCCGCGCATTGGACCTACGGCCGCTTCCGCGACCATCAGCAGAGGCGGGCGTCATGAAGGCCTATCAGCGCAAGCTCGATATCAGGAACGGCTGCGTCGACCTGTCCCACGGCTCGGGCGGCCGGGCCATGGCGCAGCTGATCTCGGGGCTGTTCCATGAGGGCCTTCGGCAATGAATGGCTGGCGCGGGGCAACGACCAGTCGGCCTTCGACGTCGGCGCCGGACGCATGGTGATGACCACCGACGGCTACGTGGTCTCGCCGCTGTTCTTTCCCGGCGGCAATATCGGCTCGCTCGCGGTCCACGGCACGGTCAACGACATCGCCATGGCCGGCGCAAAGCCGCTCTATCTGTCCGCGAGCTTCATCATCGAGGAGGGCTTCCGCTTCGCCGACCTCAAGGCGATTGCGGACTCGATGGGTGAGGCGGCGCGCACGGCCGGCGTTCACATCATTACCGGCGATACCAAGGTGGTCGAGCGCGGCAAGGCCGACGGCCTGTTCATCTCGACATCGGCGGTCGGGATTGTCCCCGACGGGCTCGATCTGTCGGCCGAGAACGCGCGCGTCGGCGACCGCGTCCTGATCTCGGGCACCCTCGGCGATCACGGCGTGGCGATCATGTCGAAGCGGCAGAACCTCGCGTTCGAGACCGAGATCGTGTCGGATTCGGCGGCGCTGAACGATCTCGTCGCCAGGATGGTCGAAGCCGGCGGCGCCGGCATCCGCCTGATGCGGGATCCCACCCGCGGCGGGCTGGCCGCGACGCTGAACGAGATCGCCCAGCAATCGAGGCTCGGCTTTCACCTCGTCGAGGAGGAGATCCCGGTCAAGCCGGGCGTGGCGGCGGCCTGCGAATTGCTCGGGCTCGACCCGCTCCATGTCGCCAATGAGGGCAAGCTGGTCGCGATCGTCGCGCCCGAAATCGCCGGTGCCGTGCTCGCCGCCATGCGAGAACATCCGCTCGGCCGCGATGCCGCCGACATCGGCGAAGCCGTTGCCGACGACCATCATTTCGTGCAGATGGCGACGAGCTTCGGCGGCGGGCGGATCGTCGACTGGTTGTCGGGCGAGCAATTGCCGCGGATTTGTTGAGGGATCCCGATGCGTATCCTGCTGCTGTCGCATTCTTTCAACAGCCTGACGCAGCGTCTGCATGTCGAGCTGCGCGAGCGCGGCCATGAGGTCTCGGTCGAGCTCGACATCCACGCCGACGTCACCCGGGAAAGCGTGGCGCTGTACCAGCCGGACCTGGTGATCGCGCCGTTTCTCAAGCGGGCGATTCCCGAGGATGTCTGGCGCAGCGTGCGCTGCCTGATCGTGCATCCCGGCCCGCCCGGCGACCGCGGGCCGGCCGCGCTCGACTGGGCCATTCTCGAAGGCGCGACCGAGTGGGGCGTCACTGTGCTGCAGGCGGACGGCGAGTTCGATGCCGGTCCGGTCTGGGCGTTCCGCACGTTCCCGATGCGGCGCGCTGCGAAATCGAGCATCTACCGCAACGAGGTGACCCGATGCGCGGTCGAAGCGGTGCTGGAGGCCGTCGATGCGATCGCAGCGGGACGACCGACGCCGCAGCCGATGGCGGCGAACGACGCGCGCATTCGCGTGCGCGGGCCCTGCCGCCAGTCGGACCGGGCGATCGACTGGCAGCACGACACGACCGAGACCGTGCTGCGCAAGATCAACAGCGCCGACGGCATGCCGGGTCTGGTCGACAGCCTGTTCTTCCAGGACGTGCGGCTGTTCGACGTCCATGGAGCGCGGGACATCTCCGGCATTCCCGGCACGGTCGTGGCCCAATGCGACGGCGCTTTGGCTCGTGCAACGGTCGACGGAGCAGTCTGGATCGGCCATGTGCGGCAACTTGCGCCGAAGAGCCTGAAGCGATCCGCGGCAAGGTTTTCGCCGGGCAGGCAGCCTGCCTGCCGCGGCGACCGGATTGCGGCTATGCTCCGATTCAATATCGCGAGCACGGCGAGGTCGGCGAGCTGCAGTTCGCCTTCTACAACGGCGCGATGTCGACGGATGATTGCGCAGCGCTGCGCGATGCCTACCATGCTGCGCTGGCGCGCCCGACCAAGGTTCTGCTCCTGACCGGCGGTTTCGACTATTGGTCGAACGGCATTCATCTGGCCGAGATCGAGGCCGCCGACAGTGCCGCCGATGAATCTTGGCGCAACATCAACGCCATCGACGATCTGGCGCGCGCGATCATCGAGACCACGGACCGGCTGGTGATTTCGGTCATTCGCGGCAATGCGGGCGCGGGGGGCGTGTTCCTGAGCCTGGCGGCCGACGAGGTCTGGGCCAGCGACCAGATCGTGCTCAATCCGCATTACAAGGACATGGGCAATCTGTTCGGCTCCGAATACTGGACCTATCTGTTGCCGCGCCGCGCGGGCGCCGGGAACGCGATAGGGATCACGCAGTGCCGGCTGCCGATGGGCGTCGCCGAGGCGCAGCGCCTCGGCATCGTCGACCGCGTGCTCGCACGCGACGAGCTGGCACGCGAAAGTCTCGTGAAGCTGGCAGCTGCTGCAGGCGCGGATCCAGGCTTTGCAGCGCGCCTCGCCGAGAAGCAAAGGCGCCGCGCGGCGGACGAGGCCGAAAAGCCCCTGCAGGCCTATCGCGACGAGGAGCTGCGGCGGATGAAGCTCAATTTCTACGGCTTCGATCCGAGCTACCACGTCGCGCGCTACAACT
The DNA here is from genome assembly GCF_042019905.1 of Bradyrhizobium dasycarpum. NCBI lineage: Bacteria > Pseudomonadati > Pseudomonadota > Alphaproteobacteria > Hyphomicrobiales > Nitrobacteraceae > Bradyrhizobium > Bradyrhizobium dasycarpum. Next base: position 2,274,706 of record NZ_CP169574.1, on the reverse strand, counting down.
TCATCCACAAGGTGCCGAAGTCGCGGACGCCGCTGACCATCGCCAATCACCGGGCGCGGCGGACGACCGAGCGGCAGAGACCCGTGGCGGTGCCCTCATGAGCGTTCTGGGAACCATTCTCGTCGTCGACGACGAAGTCCGCTCGCAGGAAGCGCTGCGCCGCGTTCTCAGGGAGGATTTCGAGGTGCTGTGCGCCGGCAATGCAGCCGACGCGGAGAAGCTGCTGGAAGGCGAGATCGTCCACGCCATCCTCTGCGACCAGCGCATGCCGCATGAATCGGGCGTGAGCTTCCTGAAGCGCGTGCGCGAGCTGTGGCCCGATCCGGTGCGGATGATCATCTCCGGCTATTCCGATTCGGAGGATATCATTGCCGGCCTCAACGAGGCCGGCATCTATCAGTACATCACCAAGCCCTGGCAGCCGGAGCGGCTGGTCGACATCGTCAAGGAGGCGGTGCAGCTCTATCGCCTGCAGAAGGAGACGGAAACCGCCGGTGTCGACGTCAAGGCGACGCCGGGGCATATCAAGAAGGTCGTCTCGGTCAAGCGCGGGGTTGCCAAGCAGCTCTATGATTTCGACCGCATCGTGCATTCGCCGGAAAGTCCCATGCACAAGGTGATCGAGCTCGGCAGGCGCGCCGCAGACTACGACATCTCCGTGCTGATCACGGGCGAGTCCGGGACCGGCAAGGAGCTGCTTGCGCGCGCGATTCACTACGGCTCGGCGCGCGCCAACAAGGCGTTCGTGGTCGAGAATTGCGGCGCCTTGCCGGACGAACTGCTCGAAAGCGAGCTGTTCGGCTGCAAGAAGGGCGCCTTCACCGGCGCCTACCAGGACAGGATCGGGCTGTTCGAGGTCGCCGACGGCGGCACCATCTTCCTCGACGAGATCGGCGAGACCTCGCCGGCATTCCAGGTCAAGCTCTTGCGCGTTCTGCAGGAGAGCGAGATCAGGCCGCTCGGCGCACAGCGGGTGCGCAAGGTCGACGTCCGTGTCGTGGCCGCGACCAACCGGGATCTCGAAGCCGAGGTCGAGGCGGGCCGCTTCCGGCGCGATCTCTATTATCGCCTGGCGGCGTTTCCCGTCCACATGCCGGCCTTGCGCGAGCGCCCGATGGATGTCTCGTTGATCGCCGAAGGGGTGCTGTCGTCGGTGAAGACCTCCTTCAATCGGCCGGGCCTGCGCTTTGCCGCCTCCGCGCTCGAGGCCTTCGCCAGGTACCATTGGCCCGGCAATGTCCGCGAGCTGCAGAACGAGATCCAGCGCATGGTGGTGCTGGCGGACGCGGATGAATTGCAGGCCCCGCCGCTGCTCGGCCGGCGCAACGGCAAGCCGCCGGCGGCGGCGATCCAGGGCAAATTGAACGGCTCGGCGACCCTCAAGGACAAGGTGGAAGATCTGGAGAAGGCGGTTATCATCAGCACTCTGGAGCGGTACGAAGGCAATATCAGCCGGGTCGCCAACGAGCTCGGGTTGTCGCGCGTCGGGCTCAGGAACAAGCTGTCCCGGTATGATTTGAGGAAGAATGCCTGAGGTGACGCACCCTCCCGAAGCCAGCGAGCCCGAAACGCTGCTCAAGCTGATCGCCAAGCGTGGCGCGATGGAGCTTGATCAGGAGCGTGAGGGCGCCTGGATCGAGGTCATCCGCAAGATGGACGAGGTCTATTCCGACCTGCTCCGCTACGAGGTCGACCTCGAGCACAAGAATGCGGAGCTGGAGGAGGCGCAGGCCTTCGTCACCAACGTCATCGAGTCCGTCTCCGACATCCTCATCGTTTGCGATGCGAAAGGGCTGGTGCAGCAGGTCAATTCCGCCTTCCAGCACACGCTCGGCTGCAATGTCGCGGATATCGTCGGCAGGAACATCGCCGATGTCATCGATAGCGAGGACAAGGCCAAGCTGGTCCCGCTGCTGAAGCCGCGCAGCGCCTCCGACGTCGTCGACGGCGAGCTGCGGTTTTCGGGCGAGGGCGGCAGCTCGGATCTGTTCGCCATCAACGCCTCTCCCCGCCATGATCATCGCGGACGTTTCATCGGCGTGGTGCTGACGGGCCGCCCGATCGGGGAGCTTCGCCGCGCCTATGAGGAGTTGCACAAGGCCCATCACGAGTTGCAGCGTGCCCAGCGGCAATTGGTCGAGCAGGAGAAGATGGCCAGCCTCGGCCGTCTCGTTGCGGGCGTCGCGCACGAGCTGAACAATCCCATCAGCTTCGTCTATGGCAACGTCCACACCCTGATGCGCTATCGCACCGCGATCGCCGCCTATCTCGATGCGGTCCACGGCGAGGCCGGGGAGGATGACCTCGCCGCCAGGCGGCGCAGCCTCCGCATCGACGAGATCCTGGAGGATTTCGGTCCGCTGATCGAAGGCACGCTGGAAGGCGCAGTCCGCATCAGCGAAATCGTGAAGAATCTGCGCCGGCTGTCCTTCAGCAAGCTCGGCGAGGTCGAGCGCGTCAACATCGAGCGGCTCATCAACACCGCGGTGCTGTGGGCCGTGCGCACCAAGCAGGTGCGCATCGACTTGCAGTTGGAGATCGAGCCGGAGCTCTGGGTCCGCGGCAACGAGGGGCAATTGCACCAGGTGATCGTCAATCTCGTGGAGAATGCGATCGACGCAATGCGCGGCACGGACGCGCCGCGGCTGGTGGTCTCGGCGGTCCGCAAGGGCAGCGAGATCCTGATCCGGATCTCGGACAATGGACCGGGAATCGACAAGGATCACATCAGCCACATCTTCGAGCCGTTCTTCACGACCAAGCGGGTCGGCGAGGGGACCGGACTTGGCCTCTGGATCAGCTATGGCATCGTGCGCGAGCACGGCGGCGAGCTGGTCGCAGGCTATGGGCCGGAAGGCGGCGCGACATTCTCGTTCGCGTTGCCGGCGGCCTAAGCGCGGGCTACGGCATCGCGCCTGTGTCGCCCCGCTGTCAACCGGCTTCGCCAAAAATATTCCACTTTACCGAAATTCGGTTTTGACGTATGTGTCGCCCATCCCGGCTCAACCAGGAGGGGCGATCTCGAGGTCGTCTTGATCGCGAGCCGGGCTTGCGGTGGACGCGGCAGCGTCGGCACGAGAGGGCGGGCAGGGCAGGTAGTCCCTGTGAGTCCGTAACCGCGTGCGGACGAACGGCGCTGCTAGGTTTCGTCTCGTCTGTAAGTTTCCGGCTCCGTCGACAGGGCTGGGAAAACTGCGGCGATAGGGCGGGCCGTGCGTACGGCAAAACCGTGTGGTCCTGGCCGTCGTTGCTACGGTCAAGCTTTTCGAAGATGCGCGCGAGCCCAACCGGGCGGACGGCATCGCCAATTCGAACGGCGAGGGAGGCCAGAAGGAAAGTTCGGCTCCCGGGAGGGCACGGCATAAGCCGTCCGACCATCGCGCAGGGAAGGCCGAGTGATCGGCACCACCTGTATGCTGCTGTGCGGTTCTTCTGCGTGTGCATTTTCGCGCAGCGGACCGCGGGTGCGTTGTCAGCACCCGGCCTTCCCTGCGCCCTCTTGGATTTGAGGGTGGAGACGCAAGCAAAGCTCGGGCTGATCAAGCCGCGAGAACAAGAAGGCGTGTCTGTGAGTCGAGGTGCCTGCGACAAACGCGATTTCGTAGGGTGGGCAAAGCGACTTGTCCGCCGTCGCTCGAAGAGCGAAGGCGGCAGCGTGCCCACCGTCTATCGCCGTATCGGACAGATCGTAGGCACGGCGCAAGGGCGCCTTTGCCCACCCTACGGCCCTTCGCAGTTCTGTCGCGAGCACCTCGCAATGACGTGGAGAGAGTATGCGCCGCCCACCGCACTCGTGCCCCGGACGCAGCGCCCCCGGCGATGCGAAGCATCGTCCGGTACGGTGCGCTGCAGAGCCGGGGCCCATGTCGCGGCATTGGACCGTGTCGCTCTGGATCCCGGCTCTGCGCCGCACCGCTTGCGCGTTGCGGCTTGTCCGGGGCACGAGAGTGCGTCCGAGGTGCTGACTCACTTGCGTGCATCTCGCAATGACGGGAGGAGAGCGGGTGCATCCTATTGCCGGACACGTCGCAGCATTCCCCGGGATGCGGAGGAGACTGGGCCGGCCCCGGGAGCATCAACCACACGTTTCCCATGATTCAGGTATCGAAGAGCCAGCTTGATGAAATTGTGCACCACCATGGATGTCTCGTCCGCTCTGAAGACCAGAAACACGTCGGCCGTGGGCGGCGCGGGCCGGATCGGACGGAACACGATGTCGGCGGTGGTGAAGCGCGCGATCGACTGCGGCACGAGCGCGACGCCGAATCCCGCGGCGATCAGGCTCGGGATCGACTGGGCATCGACGACCTGCTGCGACACCTTTGGCAGGAAGCCGGCATCGACACAGCAGGTCTGCAGGTATCGCGCGAAATCGGAGCTCTCGGGATCGAGGACGACATGATCCTCGACGCGAGTTCACCGAGCGCGATGCGCTTGCGGCGCGCCAGCTGATGGGTGCGGGGCATTGCGATGACGACCTCTTCCCGCCACGCCAGCTTGCTGGTCAGGTCGCGCTCGGCGGGAATTCCGCGAATGAGACAGATGTTGGTCGTGCGGCTGAGCAGCGCCGCGATCTGCAATGCCGGCGCCTGCTCATGCACCGTCATCCTGACCTGCGGGGCCACCTTGCGGTACGCCGCGAGCAGCTCCGCGAGACGGCCGCGCAGGATCGAGCCGGTCGCCCCGACATCCAGCGTTCCGATCAGGCCGGCTCCGATCGACCGCGCCTCGTCTTCCGCGGCTTTGACCTGTTGCAGGATGGCGCGTCCGCGCACCAGCATGGCCTCACCCGCCTGCGTCAACTCGACCCTGCGGCTGGTCCTGTAGAGCAGCGGGGTCGCGAGCTCTGCCTCGAGGGCCTGGATATGCTGGCTGAGCGGCGGCTGCGAGAGGTTCAGCCGCCGGGCGGCGAGGGTGAAGCTGCGCTCTTCGGCAACCGCGATGAAGTACCGGAGCTGGCGAAGATCCATAGCGAAAACCTATCAATCCTGTCGGTCTATATATTGGACTTGATATCGCAGCTGGTCAACGAATGACCCACGCGGGCCTGCAGACCCCTTTGAACGCGGAGCACTTGAGGTTGGCAATGGTGACGCTCTCGATCGAGCCTTTGACGAAGCAGGCGTTCGCTCCGTTCGGAGACGTCGTCGAAACGGAAGGCAGGACGCCGCTATCGATCAACCAGGGTTACGCTCAGCGCTTCAACGGGCTTGCCGATATCGACGTTGCCGCGGAAGGCGGAGAAGTCAACATCAGCTGGTTCGTCGCCTCGGTGCGGCCCGCGCCGATCGCGATCCGCCTGATGGAACGGCATCCGCTCGGGAGCCAGCTGTTCATGCCCCTGAACGGCGCCGACTGGCTGGTCGTCGTTTGCGCCGACCCCAGCGTCTCGTCCAGCTACCGGGCGTTCGCGGCAAAGGGCCATCAGGGCGTGAACTATGCTAGAAACTGCTGGCACCATCCGCTCCTGGTTCTCGAGGACGCAAGCGCGTTCCTCGTTGTCGACCGCAAGGGAGATGGCGCCAATCTCGAAGAACATTGGCTGACCGAGCCGCTACAGCTCGGTGTCCAGTCGGCTGCGAGCTGATACGTCCCATCGGTAACCTTCACGAGGCTTGATGATGTCATCGCGCACCTATCACGTACCGCAGGGCGGCCTTCCGTCCCAGACGGACCTGCTGAGCGGCCGCGCGGTCTTTACGAACGCATACGCCGTCATCCCCAGCGGCGTGCAACGCGATATCGTCGTCAGCCACCTGCCGCACTGGGACAACACGCGGCTCTGGGTGTTGGCGCGACCGCTGTCCGGTTTCGCCGAGACGTTCTCCCATTATCTCATGGAGATCGCGCCGGCCGGCGGAAGCGACATGCCCGAGCCGGACAAGGATGCCGAAGGGGCGTTGTTCGTCGCAGGCGGCACGTTGATGCTCAAGTTGGCGGAGGGTGAACGTGAGCTGAGGCCTGGCAGCTTCGCCTATCTGCCGCCCGGCTGCGCCTGGAGCGTTCGCAATCGCGGAGCTAGCCCTGCACAGGTGCACTGGATCCGCAAGCTGTACCAGCGCGTGCCGGGCTTAGCCGAGCCCGAGGCGATCGTGACCAACGAAGATTCCATCGAGCCCGTCGCCATGCCGGGCACCGAGGGGAGGTGGGCGACCACCCGCTTCATCGATCCGGCCGATATGCGCCATGACATGCACATCAACATCGTGACGTTCGAGCCGGGGGCGACGATCCCCTTTGCCGAGACGCATGTCATGGAGCACGGGCTATACGTGCTCGAGGGCAAGGCGGTCTACCGCCTCAATCAGGACTGGGTGGAGGTCGAAGCCGGCGACTACATGTGGCTGCGCGCCTTCTGCCCGCAGGCGTGCTACGCCGGAGGCCCGGGCCGGTTTCGCTACTTGCTCTACAAGGACGTCAACCGGCACATGAATCTGCGGCAGGGCGCGCCGCTGCTCTAGCCCCGGCGGTGGGCCCGCGCACGCGCCGCTGCGATCTAGTCGATCGCGGTGCGCGAGCGGCGGGGGCTGCTCTGAAGTTCGGGATAGCCGGTCAACATCAGCTTGTCGGCGCGGACGCCCCAGCTCTCCAGGCGGTCGAGGAAGCTCATGCCGAGCAGGTTGGTCTTCATCTGCCCGCGTTGGACGACCAGGGCCGGCACCGATTTTTCGACGAGATGGCCGACGGAGAGACGATCGAGCGTGAGGCGGGCCGCCTTGGTATGGCCGCCGGCGGTTTCGAGATCGACATCGTATTCGAGCATTTCGAGCGGCAGCCCGATCGCCTTCGCGGTTTCCCAGGTCAGCACCACCGACGTCGCACCGGTATCGATCACCATCGGCGCTGCGACGCCGTTGATCTTCGCACGCAGTGCAAATTCGCCGCCCTGGCCGCGCGGGATCTGCACGGCAGGAGCGGGCGCCACCGTCTGCGCGCGAAAGATGTGCGAGACCTTGTGGCCGGCGCGCGCGATCTGCTCCGGATCGCCATAGGCGACGACCGCGCCGGCCGTGCCGGCGAGCATGACGAGGACGAGCAGGAAGCGGATCATCGTGCGCCTCCGCAGGCGCGCAGGCCGGTCAGGCCCGCTTCGGAGATGCCGCGATCGGCGCAAGCCCGGCTTCCGTCATGCGTTCCGGCAACAGGGCCATGACCGCGCGCCGTTCCGCGCTGTCCATGGCGTGCCAGCGCGGATCTCGGGCAAGGTCCGGCCGCAGCCGAAGCACAGCTTGGTCCTGGGATCGATCATGCAGACGGCAACGCACGGCGTTTCTTTGCTCATTCGGACATAGTGGGGGATTGTCGGGCATGTCTGCAAGCATCTGGTTAGGAGCCGGTGCCGGCGCTCATGATCGGCTTGTGGCGCGGCCGGCGCTTCTCGTCGGGCAGTGCGGAACTCTCCGGCTGGAGCGGTGGAGAATCGTCCGACAGCGGCGCAAGGGCGCTCATCACCCGCTCCGGCGGGAAGGTGACGATTACCTCGGTGCCGATGCGCAGCTTCGACTTCAGCGTGAACGTGCCGCCGTGCAGGTCGATCAGATTCTTGGCGATCGGCAGGCCGAGGCCGGCGCCCTGTTCTGCCGATTTGATCGAGTTGGAGCCCTGGCCGAACGAGGCGAGCACGACCGGGATCTCGTCCTCGGGGATGCCGGAGCCGGTATCCCTCACCGAGAGATATTGTCCGCCCGAAGCGGTCCAGCCGGCCTTGAGCCAGATCTCGCCGCCCTGCGGCGTGAACTTGATCGAGTTGGAGATCAGGTTGAGCACGACCTGGCGGATCGCGCGCTCGTCGGCCCAGAGCCGCGGCATGGCCTGCTCGAACACTTCGTGGATGGTGATGCCCCTGCTCGAGGCGCGCAGCTTCATCAGATGGTGGCAGTCGGCGACGATGCCGACCAGCGACACCGCCTCCTCGTTGAGCTCGTAGCGGCCGGCCTCGATCCGCGACAAATCGAGGATTTCGTTGATGAGGTTGAGCAGGTGGACGCCGGAGTTATGGATGTCGGCGGAATATTCCTTGTAGACCGGCACCGCATGGGCGCCGAAGATCTCGCTCTTCATCACCTCGGAGAAACCGAGGATGGCGTTCAGCGGCGTGCGCAGCTCGTGGCTCATCTGCGCCAGGAAGCGCGACTTGGCGACGTTGGCGGATTCGGCGCGGTGGCGCGCTTCGTCCGAGATCGCCTTGGCCTGTTCGAGCTCGCCGATCAGCGCGTCCTTCTCGGCGCGCGCCTCCAGCGTCGCGAAGGTGGAGGAGTGCAGGCGGTGCGCCAGCAGCACGAAATAGCCTTCGGCCGCGAGCGAGAGCGCGGCCAGGATGTAATTGTCCAGCGAGCCGGTGATCGCAAAGCTCAGCGCCATCGCGACCGCGACGGGCGCGGTGGCGGCAAGGGCTGCGATCGGCAGGTTCGCGGCGACCATGCTCGATACCGCGATCACCAGCAGCATCAGGAACATCATCAGCGTTTCCGTGACCATGTCGAGCACGGGATGGATCAGGATCGCCATCCAGCACAGGCCATAGAGCAGATCGAGCACGACGAAGCGCGTCCGCCATGCGCGCGTCGCCGCGGGCGAGGCGGGCTCGGTCAGGAAGCGCCGGCAGCTGCGGATCATCGCCGCGTGGATGCAGAGCATGCCGACGGTCCAGGCGGCGGCCGGGATCGGCTGCATCCACAGCCCGAACAGCAACCCGGTCGCGACCACCAGCAGCATCACGACATAGGAGGCCGACAGCCGGGTCTGGGCGTATTGCCGCAGCATCTCGGCGTCGAAGGCCGGCCGGGTTCCGCTGGTCGACGTTAACTTGTCGCGCGCCTCGCGCACCCGCTGCGCCGCAGCCCGTCGGCTGCTCGCCGATGGAGCGCTCACCGGCTCGGCCGGAAGCTGCACAACCTCGGGCTTTTCAGCGGGGTTACTCATCAAGCAACAACGATTCCTGCCCACGCCGGACGAGGGCCTTCTGCATTGTCTATCTCTGGCAAGAAATCCTTAAGAGGTGACTTAAGGAGCTAAAGAATTACGTTAACGGGGCGTTAATCCAAGACCCGGCTCGACCTCCGCTCGCGGAACCCGCAGGCCCTTCACCTGAAGAAAACGAGCGTCACCAACGCGAACACCGGCAGCAGCAGGACGGAGGTCCAGGCCATGTACCCGAAGAAGCCCGGCATGGCGACGCCGCTCCTCGCGCGATCGCGTACACCATGAAGTTGGGCGCGTTGCCGATGTAGGAGTTTGCGCCCATGAACACCGCACCTGCCGAGATCGCGGCCAGGGTCATGGCGCCACTCGTCATCAGATGCTTGGCGTCGCCTCCAGCAAGCTCAAAGAAAACCAGATAGGTCGGCGCGTTGTCGAGAAAGGACGAGAGCAAACCGGTCAGCCAGAAATAGGCGGCATTGTTCGGCGTGCCGTCGGCATTGGTGACCATGTTTACGACGGAGGCAAAGGCGCCGGATTTTCCGGCGTTGAGGATCGCAAGCACGGGAATGATGGTGATGAAGATGGCGGCGAACAGCTTTGCCACTTCGATCATGGGGGCCCACGAGAAGCCGTTCGCGTCGTGGTCCTCCTTGGAGGTGACGGCAAGAGATGCGAACACGACGCCGATCATCACGGCATCGCGCAGAAGATTCTGCAGCTGAAGGTGCGTGCCGAGAACCTCGAATCCGCCGAGATCGAGCTTGGCACTCAAGAGGATCGCAGCAATGATGACGCCCATCAGAGCGAAGTTGAGGCCGCCGCTGATCCGCAACGGATTGTCCGGAGTCGGGTCCGGTTTGACGCGGCCTTCCTTGCGATACAGATAAGCGTCGATGCAAAAGAACAGGACGAGCAGAATCCAGGCGGCGAACGTCGTCTGGGGGAACAGGTGCGTCGTCGTCCAGAAGAAGTCCACGCCGCGCAGGAATCCCAGAAACAGCGGCGGATCTCCCAGGGGCGAAAGCGAGCCGCCGATGTTCGACACCAGAAAGATGAAGAAGATGACGACATGCGCGTTGTGCCGCCGGTCGTCATTGGCGCGGATCACCGGCCGGATCATGACCATCGACGCTCCGGTCGTGCCGATGACGCTCGCGATCAGGGTGCCTAGCGCGAGCAGCAGCGTGTTCAGGACCGGCGAGCCGTGAAGATTGCCGCGCACCACGATTCCGCCGGCGACCGTGAACAACGCAAGGAGCAGCAGAATGAAGGGGATGTATTCGAGCAGCGCGGTATGAACGAGAGCCTGGATGGTCGGCAGCGGGCCGTGCCAGATGACAAGCGGCAGCACGATCAGGGCGCCCCACATCGCGGCGATCTTGCCCTGGTGGTGCTCCCAGAAGTGAGGCGCTGCGAGCGGAAAGATCGCGATCGACAGCAGCATGCCGGCGAAGGGAAGCGCCCATTGCGGGCCGATGCTGGCGCCATCGAGCGATGCGGCGAGCGCCTGCGAAGGTGATGCAGCCAGGATCAGGGTGGCAATGACGAGCAGGCTCGTGACAAGGCGGGACCGCTGCCGGCAGATCCTCCGCCCGGCGACCTCGGCGTGCCGCCGTCGAAGCTCCGGCGCGATGCCGACACAGGCAACGACAAGGATGGCGGCGATCACGCTAAGCAAGGCTCCCCCGAAGGCCATATTCTTTCCGTTCGACCGCTTGGCCGAAGCTTCGTCGCAGCCGAGGTCGCGACGAAGCCCGGATGCTGCACGTCCCCGAACGACGCCGCAACAGCTCCTCAGCGCTGCAGGCGCGCGAGCAGGCTCGACGTGTCCCAGCGCTTGCCGCCCATCTTCTCGACCTCGGAATAGAACTGATCGACCAGCGCGGTGACAGGCAGGTTGGCGCCGTTGCGGCGGGCTTCGGCGATCGCGATCGAGAGGTCCTTGCGCATCCATTCGACCGCGAAGCCGAAATCGTACTTGTCCTCGTTCATGGTCTTGTAGCGATTTTCCATCTGCCAGGACTGCGCGGCCCCTTTCGAGATGGTCTCGATAACAGCGGCGACGTCGAGGCCGCTCTTCTTGGCGAAGTGGATACCCTCGGAGAGACCCTGCACCAGACCGGCGATGCAGATCTGGTTGACCATCTTCGTCAGCTGGCCGCTTCCGGCGGGCCCGAGCAGTTTGCACATCCGCGCATAGGCGCCCGTGATGATCGGCTCGGCGCCGGAATAGGCGTCGGGCGCACCGCCGCACATCACCGTGAGCACACCGTTCTCGGCGCCGGCCTGGCCGCCGGAGACCGGCGCGTCGACGAATTTGAAGCCCGCCTTGCCGGCGGCTGCGTCCAGCTCGCGCGCGACCTCGGCGGAGGCGGTGGTGTGATCGATGAAGGTCGCCCCCTTCTTCATCCCGGCGAAGGCGCCGTCGGCCCCGATCGTGACCGCGCGCAGATCGTTGTCGTTGCCGACGCAGCATATCACGAAATCCTGACCTTCGGCGGCCGCCTTCGGGGTCGCTGCGGTCTTGCCGCCGAACTTGTCCGCCCATTCCTTCGCCTTGGCCGCGGTGCGGTTGTAGACGGTGACCTCATGGCCCCCTTTTTTCACGAGGTGTCCGGCCATCGGGAAGCCCATGACGCCGAGACCGAGGAAAGCGACTTTAGCCATGTGTGGTACCTTGTCCGTAGTTTTGAGCTTTACGGTTGTAGCAGGGCGAGGGCGCCCGGGCGGCACCCTCGAAGTTCCGCTGCGAGGGCGGATCGGAGGCGCACCATAAACCGTTAAGCCGGGAGGGCAACGGCTTCGTTTGGCGGCCCCCTGTGCTAGGATGGCGGGACCTAAGAACTTCGAAAAAGGGAGCGAAAGCATGGGCGGTGTGAGCGTTGGCGTCCTCGATCATTTCAACATCCGGACCCGGAATCTGGCCGAGACCGTCCGTTTCTACGAGGACGTGCTGGGGCTGGAAAAAGGCGCCCGGCCGAATTTCGCCTTCCCCGGCGCCTGGATGTACAGCGAGGGCCGGGCGGTGGTGCACCTGGTCGATATTTCCGCGACGGCGGAGCCGCAGAAGCCGGATTCCGGCGTCGTCCATCATGTCGCCTTCGTCAGCCGCGGCTTCGACGGCATGAAGCAGCGGCTGGCCTCCAAGGGAATGAAGTTCGACTCCCGCCAGGTGCCCGGCGGCGAGCTCTGGCAGATCTTCGTTCACGACCCCAACGGGGTCATGATCGAGCTGAATTACGAGGCCGCCAAGGAGCAGGGGGCGGCGCCCGCCGAGATGGCCGACGATATCGGCAGGCAGTAGCCTTTTGGGCGTTTCCGCTCTAATGGGGCATCCTAAAGTCTCGAGCCTGGCCCTGCCGGAAAGCCGCTTCCCGCTTTGCGCTGGCGCGGCCCTCCGGGTCCGGATCAGGCTCCGTTCAGGAGATGCACTTTGAGCGTGACGCAGCAACAGGTTCTCGACAGCCTCGCCAGGATCAAGTCGCCCCGCGGGGTCGCGCTCACCAATGCCGACGTGCTGAGCGCGATCAGCGCGTCCGACGGCAAGGTGTTCTTCTCGATCAATGTCGATGCCGCCGAGGCCAGGGCCTGGGAATCCATCCGGGCCGAGGCCGAGGCCGCGGTGCGCAGCATCCCCGGCGTCACCACCGTCATGGTGGCACTGACCGCCGAGCGCAAGCCGGGCTCCGCACCGCCGCCGCCTCCGCAGCCGAGTCGCGGCGCGCCGGGCGTGCAGCCGACCCATGCCCACAAGCCGCCGCAGGGAGGCGGCTCGCCCATGGCGCGGCAGTCGGAGATCCCGGGCGTCGCCGCCGTGATCGCAGTCGCCTCCGGCAAGGGCGGCGTCGGCAAGTCGACCACCGCGCTGAACTTGGCGCTCGGCCTACGCGATCTCGGGCTCAAGGTCGGGCTGCTCGATGCCGATATCTACGGCCCCTCGGTGCCGCGCCTGACGGGCTTGCGCGACAAGCCGGAGCTGAACGACGAGCGCAAGATGATTCCGCTTCGGCGCTTCGGCCTCGCCATCATGTCGATCGGTTTCCTGGTCGAGGAAGAGACCGCGATGATCTGGCGCGGTCCCATGGTGATGTCGGCGGTGACGCAGATGCTGCGCGACGTCGAATGGGGCAAGCTCGACGTTCTCGTGGTCGACATGCCGCCGGGCACCGGCGATGCCCAGCTCACCCTGGCGCAGAACGTGCCGCTCAAGGGCGCGGTGATCGTCTCGACCCCGCAGGACCTGTCCCTGATCGACGCGCGGCGGGGACTTGCCATGTTCAAGAAGGTCAACGTGCCCGTGCTCGGTATCGTCGAGAACATGAGCTACTTCCAGTGCCCGCATTGCGGCACGCGGTCGGACATTTTCGGCCATGGCGGCGCGCGGCACGAGGCCGAGAAGCTCGAGGTGCCGTTCCTCGGCGAGATCCCGCTGCACATGGCGATTCTGCGCGACCTCGGATGCCGGCAACCCCGTCGTCGATAGCGAGCCGGACGGTCCCCATGCGGCGATCTACCGCGCCATTGCAGGGCAGGTCCGGGACCAGCTCAAGGGCGTCATCGCGGCGGCTTGAAGCGGCCGCCGGCGCGCCGCCTCGTCCCTTGGGAGACATGCGACTTTCGTAGAGCCCCGTCATGCCATTGTCGCGTTCCGCAAACGCGCCTTCCGTGTTAAAGGCCCACCGCAGTCAAGCCCCTTCGGTTCGACGCGGCCCTGTCGCGTCGCCGGAATCAGCGGCGGCACAAGAGAAGTTCAAGGGGAAACGCCCCAGCAAGGAGAGACCTGAAGATGAAGCGTCGTGATTTTCTGAAAGTGTCGGCAGCAGGCGCGGCGGCGACCGCAGTGGCCTCGCCGGCGATCGCGCAGTCCTCGCCCGAGGTGAAGTGGCGCCTGACTTCGAGCTTCCCGAAGTCGCTCGATACCATCTATGGCGGTGCCGAGCAGGTGGCGAAGTACGTCGCCGAGATGACCGACAACAAATTCCAGATCCAGGTGTTCGCCGCCGGTGAACTCGTTCCCGGCCTGCAGGCGCTCGATGCGACCTCCAGCGCCACGGTCGAGATGTGCCACACGGTGTCGTACTACTACGTCGGCAAGGACCCGACCTTCGCGATCTTCGCCTCGGTGCCGTTCGGCCTCAATGCGCGCCAGCAGAATTCCTGGCTGTTCCAGGGCGGCGGCAACGAGCTCGCCAACGAGTTCTTCAAGAAGTCGAACGTGATCGGCTTCCCCTGCGGCAACACCGGCACCCAGATGGGCGGCTGGTTCCGCAAGGAGATCAAGACGGTTGCCGACCTGTCGGGCCTCAAGATGCGCATCGGCGGCATCGCCGGCCAGGTGCTCCAGAAGGTCGGCGTGGTGCCGCAGCAGCTCGCCGGCGGCGACATCTATCCGGCGCTGGAGAAGGGCACCATCGACGCCGCCGAATGGGTCGGCCCCTACGATGACGAGAAGCTCGGCTTCGCCAAGGTCGCCAAGTACTATTACTATCCGGGCTTCTGGGAAGGCGGTCCCACCGTCCACGCCTTCGCCAACCTGGAGAAGTTCAACGCGCTGCCGAAGAACTACCAGGCTATCCTCGCCAACGCGACCACCCATGCCAATACCTGGATGGCCGCGCGCTACGACATGCAGAACCCGGCCGCGCTGAAGCGCCTGGTTGCCGGAGGCACCCAGCTTCGCCCGTTCACCAACGAAGTGCTGGAAGCCTGCCTCAAGGCGACCAACGAGCTCTGGGCCGAGGTCTCGGCCAAGAACGCCGACTTCAAGAAGGTGATTGACGCCATGCAGGCCTACCGCTCCGACGAATATCTGTGGTGGCAGGTTGCCGAATATACCTACGACAGCTTCATGATCCGCTCGCGCACGCGCGGCTGATCGCCTGGAATCGCAAGACCGCAGAGCCCGGCCTCCTGGAGGCCGGGCTTTTTCTTTGCCACAGTGCGATCGGGGGATGGCATTGCGTCCCGGCTTGCGTCATGCTGGCCCTAAGCCTCGGCAAGAAGGCCCACAATCGCAAACCATCAGGGCAGGAAATCATGAAGAGAAGAGACTTCATCAAGGTCACCGGACTTGGCGCGGCCGGCGCCGCCACGCTCGCGGCTCCCGCGATCGCGCAGTCGATGCCGGAGATCAAATGGCGTATGCCGACGAGCTGGCCGAAGTCGCTCGACACGCTGTTTGGCGGGGCCGAGATGATGTGCAAGATGGTCGCTGAGGCGACCGACAACAAATTCCAGATCCAGATCTTCGCGGCCGGCGAGATCGTTCCGGGTCTCCAGGTGCTCGACGCCGTGCAGAACGGCACCTGCGAAATCGGTCACACCGCGTCCTACTATTATTTCGGCAAGGATCCGACCTTCACCTTTGGTTCGGCCGTGCCGTTCGGCCCCAACATGCGCATCAACCAGGCTTGGTACATGCTGGGCGGCGGCCGCGACGTGCTCAACGAATTCTACAAGAGCTACAACGTCGTCTCGCTGCTCGCGGGCAACACCGGTTGCCAGATGGGCGGCTGGTTCAGGAGAGAGGTCAATACGCCCGACGATCTCAAGGGCATGAAATTCCGCATCGGCGGCTTCGCCGGCCGCGTGCTCCAGAAGCTCGGCGTGGTGCCGCAGCAGCTCGCCGGCGGCGACATCTATCCCGCGCTGGAGAAGGGCACCATCGACGCCGCCGAATGGGTCGGCCCCTATGACGACGAGAAGCTCGGCTTCTACAAGATCGCGCCGCACTACTACTATCCCGGCTGGTGGGAAGGCGGGCCGATGCTGATGGCCTTCGTCAACCTCGACAAGTGGAACGCGCTGCCGAAATATTACCAGAGCGTGCTGGAGCAGGCCGGCCACTACGCCAACAACTACATGATGGCGCGCTACGACAATGCCAATCCGCTGGCGCTGAAGAAGCTGCTCGCCGGCGGCACCAAGCTGCACCCGTTCTCGCCGTCGATCATGGATGCCTGCCACAAGGCCGCCAAGGAGCTGCACGCCGAAGTCGCCGCGAGCAACCCGAACTTCAAGAAGGTGCACGACTCGCTCGCCAAGTTCACGAGCGACGGCTATTCCTGGTTCCAGGTCGCCGAGGTCGGCTACGACATCTTCATGGCGCGCCGCTCGCAGAGCTGATCGCGCCATCCCTCGCAGGCAGCGCCCCGGTGTGAAAGCTCCGGGGCGCTGCCATGTTTGAGAGGGGCCGGCGACCGGCGCCGTGCTTTTTCGCTGGTCGAGGCGGCCGGAATGGTGGAAGAGAGCGAAGATGCCGCGCGAGCCGTGCGGTGACCTGGGTTTTCGGCGGATATGCGATGCGCCTTCTGATCGTCGAGGACAATGCCGAGCTGTCGCGGCTGGTCGCGGGCGGGCTGGCGGCGGCCGGCTACCAGAGCGACATCGTGGGCAGCGCGGCCGAGGCGCGCGAGGCGGTGAGCAGCGTCAGCTATGCCGCGATGATCCTCGACCTTGGGCTGCCCGACGGCGACGGCCTGTCGGTGTTGCGCGAGCTGCGCGCCAGGATGGAGCCGCTCCCCGTGCTGGTGCTGACCGCACGCGGCGGCCTGCAGGACCGCGTCGGCGGGCTGCGCAGCGGCGCCGACGATTATCTCGCAAAGCCGTTCGCGATGGAGGAGCTGGTGGCGCGACTGGAGGCGATCCTGCGCCGGCCCGGCCAGCTGCTCGGCCGCTCGCTCAGTCTCGCCAACCTCGTCTACGATACCGAGAGCCGCCAGATCTTCGTCGACGACCAGCCGCGGATCATCTCCGCGCGCGAGACCTCGGTGCTCGAGATCCTGCTGCGCCGGCAGGGGCGGGTGGTGCCGAAGAAGAACGTCGAGGACCATATCTTCGGGCTGGACGGCGAGGTCGCCTCCAACGCCGTCGAGGTTTATGTCTCGCGGCTGCGCAAGCAGCTCGCCGAACACGGCGCCAAGGTCGTGATCCACACCATCCGTGGCGTCGGCTATCTCATGGACGTGGAGAAATAGCGTGGCCCAGACCGGGTCTCACGCCAGGTCCTATGGCGGCTCGCCGACGTTCAAATCGCTGATCTGGCGCATCGTGTTCCTGCACATCCTGGCGGTCGCGGTGGCCGCGATCTTCCTGCCGCTGGTGCTGTTCTGGCTGCTCAATTCCGAGATCGACCAGTTGCATCGCGATGCCATGCGCGCGCAGGCCGAAGTGCTGGCGGAGCGCATCGTCGCGCAGCCGGGCGGCCTGTTGACGTTCAATCTGCCCGACAGTCTCAAGGGCCTCTATTCGGAAGCGTATGGCCGCTATCAATACGACATTCGCGACGCCGACGGCCGCTTGCTGTTCTCCTCGCACCGGCGCTCCGCCGCCGCGGTACCGCGCACGTCGGAGAGCATTTCCGGCGCCGCGGTCACCCGGGACATCGACGGCAAGACAGTGCGGATCCAGGTCGCCGAGGACCTCGCGCACCGCGACGTCATCATCGACGACATCGTCTCGAACTTCTTCCGGCGCGTCGGTTGGATCACGATTCCGATCCTCCTGGTCCTGCTCGCCACCGACATCATCATCTTTCGCCGTGCGATCGCGCCGCTGTGGCGGGCTTCCGAGAAGGCCGCCAATATCGGCCCGGCGCGCACCGACATCCGCCTGCCGACGGAGCAGATTCCGCGCGAGATCCTGCCGCTCGTCACCGCCGTCAACCAGGCGCTCGACCGGCTCGAAGGCGGCTTTCGGGTGCAGCGGCAGTTCACGGCGGACGCCGCGCATCAGTTGCGCACGCCACTTGCGATCCTGCGCACGCGGATCGAGACGCTCGACGATCGCGCGGCGCGGCAGGCGCTGCATGCCGACATCGAAACCATGAGCCGCCTCGTTGCCCAGCTGCTGGAGATCGCTGAGCTCGACACCCTGGTGCTCGATCCCGGCGAGACCGCGGATTTGCGCGCCGTCGCCGCCGAGGTGGTCGCTGCGATCGCCCCGTTCGCGATCGCGCAACACAAGGACATCGCGCTGAAGGGCACCGATGCGCCGGTGCCGATCCACGGCAATGCGGAGATGCTGCAGCGCGCGATCTTCAACCTCGCCGAAAACGCCATCAAGTTCACGGCAAAGGACACCACCGTCGAAATCGAGGTGGGCGAGGACGGTTCGGTGCGCGTGCGCGATTCCGGTCCGGGGATCGCGGAGGCCGAGCGCGAGCTGATCTTCCAGCGCTTCTGGCGCGCCGACCGCCGCCGCAGCGACGGCGCGGGCCTCGGACTCTCGATCGTGCGGGCCGTGGCCGACGATCACGCCGCTACGGTCGCGGTGGAGAATCTTCCCGGCGGCGGCGCCGAGTTCACGCTGCGGTTCAGGTTGGCAAACGAGGTGGCCTCTTCACCCTCCCCTGGAGGGGAGGGTCGATCGCGCGCAGCGCGAGCGGGTGGGGTGATCTCTCCACTCGGGCAGTCCCGTGAGGATAGATCACCCGTCTCACATTTCGCTGCGCTCAATGCGAGCCGACCCTCCCCTCCCGGGGGAGGGTAAGAGGGCAGCAGTCGCGCCATCCGCGGCTACTTCTGCGGCGGACCGAGATCCAGCGGCGGCAGCTCGATCTGCGGCACCTCGATCTTGATGGTGTTGGGATCGATGTTCGACTGCACACCCTTGTAGTGCATCACCATCGCGGGGAAGGCGATGACCAGACCGACCATGATCAGCTGGATGACCACGAAAGGCACTGCGCCCCAATAGATCTGGCCCGTGGTGACAGGTTCCATCCGCTTGCCGGTGATGCGATCGGTGTAGCGATCCTTCGGCGCGACCGAGCGGAGATAGAACAGCGCGAAGCCGAACGGGGGATGCATGAACGAGGTCTGCATGTTGACGCCGAGAATGACGCCGAACCAGATTAGGTCGATGCCGAGATGCTCGGCGGCAGGCCCGAGCAGCGGGATCACGATGAAGGCCAGCTCGAAGAAGTCGAGGAAGAAGGCCAGCACGAACACAAGGGCGTTGACGAAGATCAGGAAGCCGACCTGGCCGCCGGGCAATGAGGTGAGCAGATGCTCGACCCAGACGTGTCCGTTGACGCCATAGAAGGTCAGCGAGAAGATGCGGGCGCCGACCAGGATGAACACGACGAAAGCCGACAGCTTGGCGGTCGATTCCGTGGCTTGCCGGATCAGGTCCCAGCTGAGCCGGCGCTTCACGGCGCCCAGGATGAGGGCGCCGGCCGCGCCCATCGCGCCGCCTTCGGTCGGGGTTGCGATACCGATGAAGATGGTGCCCAGCACCAGGAAGATCAGGAACAGCGGCGGCACCATGACGAAGGTGGTCTGCTGCGCCATCTTGGACAGGAAACGGAAGCCGGTCAGCCTGTCGATCGCCCAGTTCACTACGGCGACCGCGAACGCAAAGACGATGCCGTAGAACATGCTGAGCACGACGTAATCGGCGCCATGCGTGCTCGAATTGCGCATCATGAACCATCCGAACACGCAGCTCGCGATGAACAGCATGCCGAGCGAGAGCAGGCCGCGGTCGCCATTGTCTTCGCGGAAACCGATGGCGTCCTTCGGCAGGCCGGGTGCTGCCGCCGGGAAGATCATGCTGACGAGGAAGGCGTAGAGGGCGTAGAGGGCCGCGAGCACGAGGCCGGGGATGAAGGCGCCCTCGTACATGTCGCCGACGGACTTGCCGAGCTGGTCGGCCATCACGATCAGAACGAGCGAGGGCGGGATGATCTGGGCGAGCGTGCCGGAGGCGGCGATGACGCCGGCTGCCACGCGGCGGTCATAGCCGTAGCGCAGCATGATCGGCAGCGAGATCAGACCCATCGAGATCACGGAGGCGGCCACCACGCCCGTGGTCGCGGCGAGCAGCGCGCCGACGAAGATCACGGCATAGGCGAGGCCGCCGCGGATTGTGCCGAACAATTGGCCGATGGTGTCGAGCAGGTCCTCGGCCATGCCCGACCGCTCCAGTACCAGCCCCATGAAGGTGAAGAAGGGGATGGCGAGCAGCGTGTCGTTGTTCATCACGCCGTAGACGCGCTCCGGCAGGGCCTGGAGGAAGTCGGGGTGGAACTGGCCGAGTTGGACGCCGATCACGGCATAGAACAGGCCGACGGCGCCAAGCGAGAATGCCGCGGGATAGCCAAGCAGCAGCATGACGACCAGCGACACGAACATGATGGGCGCCATATTGGCGATGATAAATGCGGTCATGAATTCCCCCTACACCGTCGCCAACGGCTATTTCTTCTCGATCGCTTCGACGAGATGCTCGACTTCCGCCTCCAGCGCCGACACCTGGGATTCATGCGGGTCCGGTATCAATCCGCGCATCACCGCAATCCGCTTGATCAGCTCGGAGATGCCTTGAACGAGCAGGAACGCGAATGCGATCATGATCAGGGATTTGGCGGGCCATTGCGGCAGCCCGCCGGCGTTGCCGGATTGCTCGTTGATGTGGAAGGAGCGCTGGAAGAACGGCACCCCCGTGATGATCATCACGATGCAAATCGGAAACAGGAAGAATACGTGGCCGACGACATCGATCAGGTTGCGGGCCTTCTTCGGCAGCGTGTTGTTCACGATGTCGATGCGGATGTGCTCGTTGTCGAGCAGCGTCCAGGGGGCACAGAGCAGGAAGACGATGCTGAACAGCACCCATTGCAGCTCGAGGCCATGAATTCGAGGAGGTGTCGAACGTTTTGCGGATGATGGCATTGACGGCCGAGATGATCACGGCGAGCACGATCAGCCACGCCACGCGCTTGCCTGTCCAGCGCGTGAACGCGTCGATCCTGCTGCTCAGCTTAAGGAGCGCTTGCAACGATAGGTCCTCCCCCGATTGTGCCCCGGCCGTCTTGACTGCGCCGAGATGGCGCGTGGCTTATCTCGCCGCGCAGGCATGAGGCCGCCGCACCAAACCAGCGGGCGTGCCGCCAGTCAATCGGAAGTTTGTTGATAGATAAGGGGAATAAGCCCGTAATCCGCCGGTGTCAGCCGCCGGTGACGCTCATGTGCCTGCTGACGCTCGGGCGGTCGTGGCGGCGGTCGATGATGAAATCGTGGCCCTTGGGCTTCAGGCCGATGGCGCGGTCGATCGCATCCGCAAGCAGCATGTCGTCATCGGATGCACGCAGAGGTTTGCGCAAATCCGAGGCATCCTCGTGGCCGAGGCAGGTGTGCAGCGTTCCGGTGCAGGTGATGCGAACCCGGTTGCAGGATTCGCAGAAATTGTGCGTCATCGGCGTGATGAAGCCGAGCTTGCCGCCGGTCTCGGCGACGCTGACATAGCGGGCCGGGCCTCCGGTGCTCTCGACGAGGTCGGTCAGCGTGAATTGCTGGGCAAGGCGCGCACGCACCAGCGACAGCGGCAGATATTGGTCGATGCGGCCCGAGCCGATCTCGCCCATCGGCATGACCTCGATCAGCGTCAGGCCCATGCCCTTGCCGTGGGCCCAGCGCATCAGCTCGGGAAGCTCGTCCTCGTTGAGGTTCTTCAGCGCCACCGCGTTGATCTTCACGGCAAGGCCCGCGGCGCGCGCGGCCTCGATGCCTTCCAGCACCTTGTCGATCTCGCCCCAGCGGGTGATCTCGCGAAACTTCTTGGGGTCGAGCGTGTCGAGCGAGACGTTGATGCGGCGGACGCCGCAATCGGCGAGCTCGCTCGCATGTTTCGCCAGCTGGGTGCCGTTGGTGGTCAGCGTCAGCTCGGTCAGGGCGCCGCTCGACAGATGCCGCGACAGCGAGCGCACCAGCGTCATCACGTTGCGCCGGACCAGCGGCTCGCCTCCGGTGAGGCGCAGCTTCCTGACACCCTTGGCGATGAAGGCCGAGCAGAGCCGGTCGAGCTCCTCCAGCGTCAACAGGTTCGCCTTGGGCAGGAACGTCATGTCTTCCGACATGCAGTAGAAGCAGCGCAGGTCGCAGCGGTCGGTGACGGACACGCGCAAATAGCTGATGGTCCGCCCGAACGGATCGGTCATCGGGGTCGACAGCGCGGCAGATCCGTTCATGCGAGAGGCCTTGTCACTTATGGCGACGGGCGCACCTTGGCTTCAAGCGGTGCTCGGGACGCAATCTAAGCACCGGACGCGGCGAGGACAATCGGGTGGTATACTTAGATCAGCGCCGGCCGGCGTTCGGATCGGGGAACGGCGAGGCCGCAGCCGGCGTCGCCTGAGACGGTGCCGCCGCAGGCGCCGCTGCGGCCGGTTTCGGCTTTCTCGGCCGGTGCGGCCTGCGCACCGGTTTGGGCGGGGCTGCGGCTTGCAGCTCCGCAAACACCGGATTCGGGTCCGTGGTCACCGAAGCCGGGGTGGTGAAATCCCCAGGATTCTTGATCAGGTTCACCGGGACGCTCGCCGGCTGGTACTTCGGCAGCGCGAAAGCGACCGTGAAGGGGGCATCGGGAGCTGGAACCGAGACGGAGCAGGGGGTCTTGCAGCCCGGGCCGAGCGAGGTCGTGGCGTCCGCACCCGGGGGATTGGATTCGAGCCGGACCTGGACCGTCGGCGGGGTCGATTTGAACATGTCAAACGACATCGAGGAGCAGCCGCCGAGACTTACAGCTCCCAAGAGACTTACCGCTCCCAAGAGACTTGCCGCTCCCGACAGACCCGCTCTCGCTAACGCGATGACACGACGCATGACCCATCCACTTCAACTGCGACGAACCGCCACACAGGCCCCGCTCGGACCTTAGGAGTGTCGCTTGGGGCAGGCAACCGGCGGGCGGCGCATAGTCAATGAATGGTTAATGCGGGGGCCGCCGCGTGAAATAGGCTTGTTATTTCATTGGGTTGATGGCTTATGTGGTCATCAGGCTGCTGGCGGCAGCCGGCAGGTCGCGCATGTGATGGATCAGCCGGTCAGGCTTCAGCTCGGCAATCGGCACGTCCGTGTAGCCGAAGCTGACCCCGATCACCGGCACCCCGGCCCGCCTGGCCACCCCGACATCGGTTCCGGCATCGCCGACCATGATGCTGGCTTTGACCGCGCCGCCGGCCCGCGCCACCGTTTCCCGGAAGATGGTCGGATCGGGCTTCTGGACGCCAAACGTGTCGGCGCCGCAGATCGCCGCGAAGTGGCGGCTGAGGTCGAGCTGGTCCAGCAGCCGCTTGGAAAGCCATTCCAGCTTGTTGGTGCAGACCGCGAGGCGATGGCCCTGGGCCGAAAAGTGTTCGAGCGCGGCTTCGAGCCCGTCGAAGGGGCGGGATCTGACCGCGATATGATCGGCATAATAGGCGATGAAATCCGCGGTCATCCGGTCC
This sequence comes from Bradyrhizobium dasycarpum, assembly GCF_042019905.1. Taxonomy (NCBI): domain Bacteria; kingdom Pseudomonadati; phylum Pseudomonadota; class Alphaproteobacteria; order Hyphomicrobiales; family Nitrobacteraceae; genus Bradyrhizobium; species Bradyrhizobium dasycarpum. Next base: position 2,251,557 of record NZ_CP169574.1, on the reverse strand, counting down.
ATGTCGGAGGGGGTGACGGTGCGGCCCTCCGCTTCCAGCCCCCGCTCGATCAGCTTGCGGGCCCCGGCGCCGATCATGTTGCGGGCCGAGGCCATCGGCACTGGCGGCAGCCCTTCGCGGTCGAGCACGTAGTTCAGCGCGGTGATCAGGTCGGGCGCCGTATCCACGAGCGTACCGTCGAGATCGAAGACGATGGTGTGAGGGGAGGTCCCTTGAAGGAGGTCATGATCCAAGCGCTACCGGCCCGGTCGCGTCCACGCAAGGGGCCGGCCCATAAGATCACCTTATAGGCCTGTTCCCGCGCGGAAAACGAGGCTACATAGGCCGCCGAAAGCGGCCGTGTGCGGCGGCAAGTTCGAGACTTCAAAGGCGGGCGCAAACGTGAATATGGACCAGTTGAAGCGGCAGGCTGCCGCCCGCGCGCTCGAAGAGGTGCGAGACGGCATGCAGCTCGGGCTCGGCACCGGCTCGACCGCCAAGCATTTCGTCGAGCTGCTCGGCGAGCGCGTCGCCGCCGGGCTGAAGGTGATCGGAGTGCCGACCTCCGAGGCGACGCGCCTGGACGCGGCGCGTTGCGGCGTGCCGCTGACCACGCTCGACGAGATCGGCCATCTCGACATCACGGTCGACGGCGCCGACGAGATCGATCCCGCGCTCAACCTGATCAAGGGCGGCGGCGGCGCGCTGCTGCGCGAGAAGATCGTGGCGGCGGCCTCGGATCGCATGATCGTGATCGCCGACGACAGCAAATGGGTGCCGACCCTCGGCAAGTTTCCGCTGCCGGTCGAGGTCATCCCGTTCGGCCTCGGTGCGACGCGCCGCGCGATCGAGCAGGCATTTGCCGAATGCGGCGTTTCCGGGCAAATGGCGGTCCGCAAGGGCAAGGACGGCCACGTTTTCGTCACCGACGGCGGCCACTGGATCGTCGATGCCCAGCTCGGACGGATCGAGGATCCTGCCGGCCTCGCCAAGGCGCTGAGCGCGATCCCCGGCGTCGTCGAGCATGGATTGTTCATCGGCTTGGCCAGCTCTGCCGTTCTGGCGGGTGGCGAGGGAATCCGCGTGATTGAACGGCGCAAGCCGAAAGGAGACTAGGAATGAAGAGCTTTTTGAAATTCTTGCCGGCCGCGGCCGTCGCTGCGGGCCTGGCTCTCGCGGCCGTCCCGGCCGTGGCGCAGCAGGCCCAGAAGGCTCCCGCGGCGCCGGCCCAGTCGAAGGCCTCGCCCGGGGCGATTGCGGCTGCCAAGGAGATCCTGCAGATCAAGAACGCCAGCGGGATGTATGCGGGCGCCGTGCCTGGCCTCGTCGAGAAGACCAAGAATGCGCTGATCCAGCAGAACCTCAACTACCAGAAGGACCTCAACGAGGTCGCCCCGATCGTGGCCCAGCAGCTCAACGGGCGCCAGAACGAGATCGGCGACGGCATGGCGCAGATCTATGCCAGCGAGTTCACCGAGCAGGAGCTGAAGGACCTCGTCGTCTTCTACAAGTCGCCGCTGGGCAAGAAGCTGCTCGACGCCGAGCCGCGCGCCATCGGGCTCAGCATGAACTTCATCAATTCCTGGGCCCAGACCTTCTCCGAGACCGTGATGGGGGCCTTCCGCGCCGAGATGCGCAAGCGTGGCAAGGAAATCTGACAGATCCTATCTGACAGGGAATGCCTCAAGCGCGTCATCGCGCTTCAGGTTGTTATTTGAGCATGGTCCTCTCGGAAGACCGCTGCACGCTTTGCGCTGGCGCGGCCCTCCGGGTCCGGGCCATGAATTAGAGGTCGGAGTGGACAATGGCTGAATTCGACGTCGACCTCTTCGTCATCGGCGGTGGCTCGGGCGGCGTGCGTGCCGCCCGCATCGCGGCCGGTCACGGCGCGCGCGTCACGATCGCGGAGGAGTACCGCATGGGCGGGACCTGCGTGATCCGCGGCTGCGTGCCGAAGAAGCTGTTCGTGATCGGCTCGCACTTCCGGCAGGATCTGGAAGATGCCGCCGGCTTCGGCTGGACCGTTCCGCCCGCCAGCTTCGACTGGGCGACGCTGATCGCCAACAAGGACAAGGAGATCGCGCGTCTGGAGGCGGCCTACACGGCCAATGTCGAGAAGTCCGGCGCGCAGATCGTCAAGAGCCGCGCGGTGATCGAGGACAAGCACACCGTCCGTCTGCTCGAGAACGACCGCAAGATCACCGCAAGATACATCCTGATCGCCACCGGCGGCGCGCCCAATCATGGCGCCGCGATTCCCGGCATCGAGCACGTGATCTCCTCCAACGAGGCGTTCCACCTCAAGAAGCTGCCGAAGCGGATCGTGATCCAGGGCGGGGGCTATATCGCGCTGGAATTCGCCGGCATCTTCGCCGGCTTCGGCTCCGACGTCACCGTGGTCTATCGCGGCGACAACATCCTTCGCGGCTTCGACGAGGACGTCCGCGCCCATGTCCGGGCCGAGATGGAGAAGCAGGGCATCACCATCCTCACCGGCTGCACGGTGGCGAAGGTGGATCGCCACGGCGAGGAGTTCACCACGCATCTGTCGAACGGATCGAGCCTCGCCTCCGACCAGGTGATGTTCGCGATCGGCCGCCATCCGGCGGTGGCCAATCTCGGGCTGGAGAAGGCCGGGGTCGCCATCAATCCCGCCAATGGCGGCATCGCGGTCGACCCTTTCTCGAAGAGCTCGGTCGACAGCATCTATGCGATCGGCGACGTCACCCATCGCTTCAACCTGACACCGGTCGCGATCCGCGAGGGCCATGCCTTCGCCGATACCGTGTTCGGGAAGCGCGAGGTCAGGGTCGATCACGCCAACATCCCGACCGCCGTGTTCTCGCAGCCGGAGGTCGGCACGGTGGGTCTGACCGAAACCGAGGCGCGCGCGCAGTTCAGCCACGTCGACATCTACAAGACGACGTTCCGGCCGATCAAGGCGACGATGTCGGGCCGCGACACCCGCGTGCTGATGAAGCTCGTGGTCGACGGCGCGACCGATCGCGTGCTCGGCTGCCATATCGTCGGCGATGCCGCTGCCGAGATCACGCAAGCCGTCGCGATCGCGGTGAAGATGAAGGCGACCAAGGCCGATTTCGACGCCACGATCGCGCTGCATCCGACCGCGGCCGAGGAGCTCGTCACCATGCGCACGCCGACCGCGCGGCACGTGCGGCAGGCGGCGGAGTAAGATCGGCCGCTCAGCCGTACAGATACCCGACCGGCTTGCCTTCGGTGCGCAGCGGACGGACATCACTGTGGGTGATGATCTGACCGGCAAGGCCGTCGATCTCGTCACGCTGCGCAGGCGTCCAGCTGCGCAGCTCGTTCATGCCCTTGAGCAGGCCGAGGCGGAGGACCTGGGTGTTTTCGCCGACGCCAATGAGGCTGATCGAATCCTTGCCCGCCGTCACGACATCGCCGGCGGCGAGCTCGAAGGTCTCGCCGGCTCTCTTCCTGAACTCGGCCGTGCCGCGAATGACGCGATGGATCACGACCTCGCCCTTGGTGAAGCAGCTCGCATCGGCCGCGATCGACGTGCTCTTCGGCAGCAGCGACTGGCCGCGCGGGTCGGTTGCGATGATGTGGCCGGTGACGAGATGACCGCTCGGCACCTCGATGCCGATATCGCGCAGATAAACCGGCAGCGCCGATTTGATCGAGCAATCGGTGAGCGGCTTGAACAGCGCATCCAGCGCCAGCGGATCCTGCAGCCAGAAGCCGGCATCGGCCGGCCGGTCGTGCAGCTTGTGGCTCCAGGCCAGGCGCGGTGTCTCGGCCTCGTCGATCTGGTCTGGACCGACGATGGTCGGGTTCGGAAGGGTGGTGGGATCGGTGATGAAGGCTTCGAGGAATTTGCCCGAATAGCCCATCGAGATCGGGTCGGGCACCACCGTCTGGGGCGTCTTCAGGTTCTCTTCGGTTGGCAAGCCCGACCAGGTGTAGAACAGCTGGCGATGCACGATCGCGCTTTGCAGCATCACCGCGCCAGGGCCGACATTATAGAAACGCCCGTCATAGTCGAAGGTGAACGCGCCTGAGGTGACCAGCACGAGCTGAAAGCCACCGGGCGGAAGATGCAGATGGAAATCGGTGGGACCGGTGTCGGGACGGTAGATCGGCAGATTGGTCGCCACTTCGTGCAGCAGGAAGGTTTCGTTGTTGGCGTGAAAGCCTTCGTTGGCGCGATTGTAGAGCGCTTGCGGACGATACGTCGCCTCGAACTTCGCATTCCGGTCGCGATCGATTGCGACGAAGTCCTGCATGTTAAGGCGAAGCGGCGCGCCATTCGGACGGGTGAGGCCGGTCATCTTGAGATCGCCCGCAGCATGCACGTTCATGACGTTCTCCGCTGTGCGCCGTTGCTTCGCTCGCAACGTCATTGCGAATTTTGGGCCAGTCGGTTGACGAAGCGTCAAGCGAGCCCGGCGCGGCGATGCAGGTGTGCTCGTGCAGAAGAAAATTCGATGGTTGCACGGGACGTTAGATCGATGGCTGGGTCCGATCGTCAGGCGCCGGTGCGAGGGGCGCTTGCTTCCGGGGCGCGACGGCAGCTGTCTAATTTGTCGGCAAGCTTCGCCAGTGCGTGCAGCGCGTCGGGGAAAAGCGAGTGCGATGCGGGTCTTGGGACGAGGGAAAACGTTGCGTCTAGGCCAGGCGGCGATTGACAGATTGTTCATGTTTTGTTCTTATGCTGCTCCCGAGATGGAGGCAGCCATGGACAACCGTATCAGCGAAATTCGCAGAACCATCAGGGCGCTTCGCGTCAGCATGCGCGAAGCCGAGGCGATCATGCACGAGCAGATCAACCGCGACGAGGATTGCAGCTTCGTGGCGCAGGAAGTCATCAAGATGCGCGCGGTCATGAGCCTGCTCGCGAAGGAGCGGATCGCGCTCGGCGATCACGAGCCGATCCTCGTGAACAATTTCTTCATCCCGCGGCGCCGGCCGGCGCGAAAGCCGGTCGCGGCGCTTTCCTCCGCCGCCGAATCCGTGTTCCGTCCGCGCCAGGTGGCGCGGGCCTGACGCGGAGGGCGCCTCAATCGAAGGCGCGGGGCGCGGCCCGATCCGGCTTGCCGGCCGGGCTGTCCGCCCACCTTGCCATCTCCAGGGTCCGCGCGGCGACGCCCTCGCACCAGAAGCAGCTTGGCCGCGCGCGGTCGTTCTCGGACAGGATCGGAACCAGGCTGTGGCCGCAACCGGCGCACCAGGCGATATCGGTCATGCCTTCCCCCCAATTCAGAAATGACGTTCTCGTTCGCGCGCGTGCGCTATGACGGCGCAGGAGCGCTACGTTGGACCGCGCTCGTTTCGGACAGGGTCGATGTAGCGATCCATCGTGACACGGCTGTGATGTCGTCGCCGTTATCGCGATAGGCGCGAAGCTGGAATTCAGCCGAGCTGCCGCGGTCGACGATGACGCGGCAATGCTCGATCTCGGCGCTGCACCCCAGCAGGTCGGCGTCCTCGGCGGTGGCGTCGATGATTCGGGAGAGCATCTCCGAAATCGTGACCGGTCCTTGCCGGGAGGCGAAGGTGCAATCGGTTCCGTAGCGCTGGGCGCGCCATTTATTCTCCACCGCGATGGCGCGGTCGACCGCCGTAACCTCCTTCGACAAATGAGGCCGCAGATTGAGGTGACGCGTCAGGCAACGATAGAGCGAGGCGATGGCGACGGCATCGTCGACGAAGGTGCAGGTGTCGGGCGCACGAAGCTCAAGCGTCGGGTGCCGCATCGAAGGACGCATCGCCCACCAGATGTGGCTCTCGTCGGGGATGACGCCGGAGCGCTGCAAGGCGCCGACATATTCGTCGTAATCCCGCCGGCTCTCGAACAGTTCGGGCAGGCCGGTGCGGGGCAGCTCGGAATAGGCGGCGAGGCGGTAGCCCTTCAGCCCGGTCTTGTGCGAAGCCCAGAACGGCGAGGATGCCGACAGCGCGATGAACAGCGGCAGGTGCGGCAGCATCGCCCGCATCACCGCCATGCGCTTCTCGGGATCCGGCAACTGAACATGCACATGCATGCCGCACATCATATTGCGATGGCCGATGCTGCGCAGATCCTCGATCATCTCCTCATAGCGCGGTTTCGGGCTCGGCTGCGACATGCGCCAGACCGCCGTCGGGTGCGTGCCGCAGGCCATGATCACGAAGCCATATTGCGCGGCGACGTTCGCGACTTCGCGCCGCAGGAAGCGCAGCTCCTCGCGGGCGTCGTTGACGTCGACGTGAACGTTGGTGGCGACCTCGAGCTGGGATTGCAGCATCTCGCGCATGGCCTGGCCGCCGGTTGACCAGTTCGCCGATTCGAACAGCTCGTTGGGAGTCTGAATCGCGACTTCGAGGCTGCGGCGGTCGGCGAGGAAATACTCCTCCTCGATGCCGAAGGAATAGTCGGTGGCCTTGCCGCGTCCGCCGGCAGAACGGATGACGAGATGCTGCTTGTCGTCGGAAGGATCCAGTCGAAGCTGTTTCAGAACTTGTGAAGTAAATGTCATGTCCCCACCGGCAAAGGATCACCTGCGGGCACTAATCCTGCTGGCAGGAGCGGGTTCCTTCGCTGCGCTACTGCAAATTGTCGCGTCGAAGGGAACAATCTTCACGTTTTCCGATGCACGCGCGATCAGCGCGTGATTTGGCGGCACTTCGGTCCAGTCCGCTTCCTTGTCGAACGGCTCGGACACGACGATGACCTGGCAGCCGTCCTCGCGGAAATAGAGTGTGTTCGCGGCGTCGTTGACCGCGACGCGGAAGGCGTAGAGATCCCTGCCGTTGGCGATCGCACTGGTGAAGCGCAGCCGTTCGCGGAGCTGGCCTTCATTGACGAGACCGACGAGCGCTTGCAGCACCCGCTGCGTCGCCTGGAGCGGATCGTCGTCGAGGCCGGCGCCCATCATCGCCAGGAATACGGCTTCGGAATCGGTCGTGCCGAGACGCGACGGGTAATAGTCGTTGGGAATCAGCGCCTCGACCTTGCGCCGCAGCCGATTCCAGCTTCCGACGAATCCGTTGTGCATGAACATCCAGTGACCGCAGGCGAACGGGTGGCAATTCTGCCGCGTCACCGCCGTGCCGGTGGCGGCGCGCACATGGGCAAAGAACAAATGCGAGCGCAGATGCCGGCAGAGGTAGCGCAAATTCTCGTCCGACCATGCCGGCCGCGTCTCGCGATAAAGGCCCGGCTCAGGATGCTCGCCGTACCAGCCGAGACCAAAGCCGTCGCCGTTCGAGCCCGCCGTCGATTGCAGCGAGCGGATGCTCTGCGCGACCAGGGAATGCTCGGGTTCGGTGACATAAGGCTCGAACGACGTCGTCTCGCCCCGGTATGCGATCCAGCGGCACATGGGTGTATCCTGTCGGGAGATGCCGTGATGTGCAGTAACTCATTGGCTTGCATGATAGTTCCTGACCGTTCCGGGTCGTCGTGTTCGAAGGGACACGCATTTCGTGGCATCTTGAGATGTTCATTCACCCTGCGCAGTCGCGACGGATATCCAAGGGGACGTGGACTCATGAACGTCGGCTTGCCAATGCAAAGCGGACGGCTGCGACTTGAGCGTGATCGACGGCTTTGACCCTAGGCGGTTGTTTGATTTGCAGGTCGTTGCCGAGCCAAGGGTGGCGAGCTGCCCGCCGGGCTCTGTTAGTGCATACGGCCGCAGGAGGAGCGTCGCGGTCACCGAGAAGTTGTGGCAGCCACGGCGTTATTGCCCAAAGAGAAAGGGCCAGCGTGGAGCTGACCCCTTCTGCAGCACTGTAACGGTCAAGAAGAAGCGCTTACTTCTTGCACTTTTTGGCCGCCTCTTTGTCCGCATACGGACCACAATTATAGGCGTTGGTCAGTTCGTCCATCGTCTGCGGCCAGCTATCCATGGAGCCCGCCCGGGCACCACTCTGGGTCGTGCCGAGCTGGCTAACTCCCCCGTTTTTCACCTGCTGGGAATGACGTGGGTCTGCTTGTGCATCAACCGCGAAAGATGCGGAGAGAAAACCGGCTGTAAGAAGGCCGACGAACAGCGTCTTGGTACTCATGGTCTTGTCCTTTTGGAGTTTGAGTTCAGACATCCGTAGGTGGCTAGGCAAATCGGAAGGGTTCAAGATCAGCGCGGACGGCGTGACCGACATCACAATCAGCGATCAGTGTTGTTGCCACGCGCGGCGCACGATCGATCGAACCGAGCATTCAGATGCTGCCACGTGAGGTCCGCTCAGTGAGGCATGGCAACCAGATCTGCTCAGGTTGAGATCTTCGCATTTTGACCCAAAGCGGACGTGACTCCTGCGAAATCAGAGCCGGATGGACGTCGCAACGGCAGCGACAAAGTGGCACGGTTTGGGTTGACAGGTTGTGTATTGTTGTTAATGCACCCTTAGTCTCATTCGAGTTACCGTAGTCGGTCAAGTCGGTACAACTTGCCACGATGAGTGCCGTATGAGTCTGTGGTACTTTTTGGGCGACTGGTTCACGGGTGTCCCAACCTATGGGGCGCTGTTCAAGCGTTTCATGATCAACGCTGCCTGGGTAATCGGCTTAATCTTCATCATGATGTTTCTCGGATTTACCGGTGAATACGCGGCCGTCCTTATCTCCGGCCTTTTTGTTGTTAACGCCGTGATGTCTTATGTTTTTCTACGCCAGCGCGTGCACATGCGTGATTGAGTGTTGCAGTCTACTGCCCATCTCTCAAAGGATCGGTCATTGCGACTTCCAAGGGCTGCGGCCTCCTTCATTTCTCGATACGATGTGATGTCGCCGATTGACCCTTAGCAGCCTCTCTTTCTCCACCTTTCTCTGCGCCCTGACGTCGGCTTGCGGGACGAACGGACCAAGGCGAGTATGGCCGCGCCGCCCGCATGAGACCCATAGGCGACGTCCTGTCGCGCGACTTGATTGACGGGTGAAGCAGCGTCCAGCGGTGGTCGGACGAGAGCGGCCCACAAAACGAAACAGCCCCGCGCATCTCGCGGGCTGGCATGGGTGCTGGAGGCTGCTCGGCGCACCTGAATCGCGGCGCCCGTTGCTGCTTTCCCAAAATCGTAACTTCCGCAACTCTTGTTAGACGAGCCGGAATTTGTCCAGGGCCGCTTCGTGCACGTGCTCACCATCCGCATCGGTCACAAGTATTTTGAAGCCTTTTCCTCTCAACTCTGGTCGGGCTTCGGACAGCTCTTGCGCAAGTCTGTCTGCGATCTGGATTGCCATTGACGAGTCTTCAAGCAGCTGGCCACCCTGGTCAGCCACTGTCGTGGTATCGACTAGATCAAAATGGAAACGCGGCATCTCAGCACAAGTGCATCAAACTTCTTTAGTTCCGGCGGCAGTTTCCAATCCGTGGTCTTAGTCTTAGGCTGATCGGCAGTTCAGGTCCCCGATTCGGATTGGGGGTGACTCAATGTTCATGACAGCCGAAGAGTATCTCGCAGAGGCGGTGCGCTACGAGAACTCAAAGGGGCGCGCCACCGACCCGTTCTCCCGGCTACACTTTGAGGCGACGGAGCGGAGCTTCCGGACCGTGGGTGCGAGCGAGGCCGCGCTTGCGCCGCGTCAGCACGATTAATGAGTAGGAACGTTCAGCCTTTTCGTGTATTGTAAGTTCACGTTTCCTGGCGGCAAATTGCCACCTTTCCGCTTTGACAATCGGTCTACGTCGTTGATCTGGCGTCTGCCGCACTATGCGGCCTTTTGGCGACTTGGGTTCGTCGCTCCGAGGTTTTTCAACCCGGCCTCAAGTCGATGGTCTTGGACTGCGCCATCGCACGTGCATCATGCATCCCACCGAAATGCTGACCCGCAGATTGCGGGTGGATACTCATCTATCCGAGGATGAGGCAAGCGCACTTCGTTCCCTCCCTCTGGACATCAAGGTCGTGCCCGCGGACACCTACCTCGTGTTGGAAGGGGATCGTCCCAGCCATAGCTGCTTGGTCATCAACGGGTTCGCTTGCCGCTCTAAGGTGGCGAACAATGGAAAACGACAAATTCTCTCGTTTCACATTCCGGGCGACATTCCAGACCTCCAGAGTCTGTTCTTGAAGACCATGGATCATGATCTCGCGACGATGTCCCCCGCAACCGTCGGCTTCATCGCGCATTCTGCCCTCGATCGACTCATCCAGGCACATCCGGCGATCGGCCGCGCCCTCTGGCGAGAGACGCTGATAGATGCAGCCATCTTCCGTGAGTGGATTGTCAACATGGGGGTCCGACCGGCCGCCGCACGCATGGCGCATCTTCTTGCCGAGCTGCGGCAGCGTATGGCCGCGGTGGGCCTGTCAAACGGAGAAGAGTTCGAGTTTCCGGTAACCCAGTCCGAACTAGGCGAAGCGCTGGGGTTGAGCACAGTCCACGTCAACCGTGTCCTGCAGGCCTTCCGCGCCGAGCGGGTTCTTGACCTTCAAAAGAACTTTGCGACGATCGAGGATTATGAGAAGGTCGTAGAGGCTTCGGGCTTCGATGACAGCTACTTGCACCTGAATAGGAACTTACCGTCACCGTGAGCTTCTTCCACAATGCGCTTTTACTTCACTGAACCCGGTGACCTTCCGGACGAAGAAGGTGTGGAGTTCGCCGACGCAGACTCGGCCCTGCAAGAAGCCGCCAAGACAGCGCTCCTTTTGGCCGGCGACCAAAAGGATGTCACGGAAGAACTGACTTTAATGGTTTCATCAGACGAAGGACTGATCGGGTCCGTGACTGTTAGCGTCTCGATCCGACTAACCACCCAGGTCGCTTATTAGCTTGCGTCCGCTTCTGGCCCCTAGCAGCCTCTCTTTCTCTACGCCCTGACGTCGGCTTGCGAGGCACGAACGGACCCAGGCGAGTATGGCCGCGACGCCCGCATGTGACCCAAAGCTGAGCTTGGAAGATCAGAGCTAGGATTGGTTCCATAGGTGGCTTCTCATTGAATTTAGCTGTCATGGGTGCTAAGCGAACGAGCCGCTGATGACAATTTTTGGCAGTCAGCGCTTGAGAGAAGCGGTTTGACCGCACTGCTCCCGCCGCCCAAGGCATGGGAGTATCGCGTGGAAAATTCTGTTGTGGTGCTCGTGGTCGAGGACGATGCGCTCGTTCATGACCTTCTCGGCGAAGCACTCGTGGATGGCGGCTTCAGGGTCGCCCAGGCGTCGACAAGTACCGATGCACTCGCCATGCTTGAGGCGCCGGAGGCCGCCTATCGAGCCTTGGTCACCGACATAAATCTAGAGCCGGGACCTAGCACAGGCTGGGACATCGCGAAGCGTGCCCGTGAGCTCAACTCAGGGCTCGCAGTCGTCTACATGACCGGCAACAGCGGGCATCAGTACGCTTCGAACGGGGTTCCGAACAGCATCATCCTAGCCAAGCCATTTGCCCCAGCACAGTTGATCACTGCGGTTTCCCGGCTCCTCAACGAGGCTGAGAACGTTGGAGCAAGCGACAGCAGATGACCGGCTTAGTCTGGGACGTCAACAAGCTCCGTATCGCGACAGACGCGGCGGGCATCGCTCTCTGGTCGTGGAACGTCGATACGGATCAGCTAGAGCTAGACGAGCGGGGATATACTCTTTGGGGGATACCGAACACCGGAACGATTACTTTCGAAGCGCTTTCTGCGTGTATCCATCCCGAGGATCTCGATAGAGTACGAGCCGCCTTTGCCGCGACACGCGATATGCTCGGAGCCTATGAAACAGATTTTCGTATTCTATGTGGCAAAGACGTCCGTTGGATATCGGCCCGAGGCAGGGGGGACGATGAAGGCATTGTCGAAAGAGTCATGTATGGCGTATTCATCGACGTGACGGAAAGAAAGAAGGCAGAAGAGGCTCGCGAAATGCTTGCGGGCGAAATGAATCATCGGGTGAAGAATATTTTTGCGATCACTTCTGCGCTGGCAATGATATCGGCCCGCTCGGCGACCACAAAAGAAGAGATGGTGCAGGACCTGCACCAACGCATATTTGCCCTGTCAAATGCCCACGACATGGTTCGCCCTGATGCCAGTCAACAGAATCGGGCAGCTCCGCTCGGACACCTTTTGGATACGCTGCTGAAGCCATATGCAAGCAAGCATTCGGAAACAGAGCGGGTTCACATCAGCACTCCTCAATTGCTGGTAGGAGAAAAAGCTGCCACAGCCCTTGCCCTGGTCGTGCATGAACTGGCCACCAATTCAATCAAGTACGGAGCGCTCTCAACCGCGAATGGTGCGCTTGACATTAAATGCTTCGCGAGCGCGGGAACGGTAGAGATTATTTGGAGCGAAAGTGGTGGACCGTTAACTCATAAGCCGTCCGGGTCGTCAGGATTTGGGACGAAACTCCTTGTGAGTAGTCTCTCCGATCAACTCGGCGGGGCTATATCGGCCAGTTGGCCGCCCACTGGTGCGATAATCACACTCACCATGAGCGAAGCTCGGCTCGGCGGTTAGAAGGTCCGTCGTTGGCCTAAGCGGACCTGCACCGACACCGTGTCGGATGTCAGCTATTGGCCCTTAAGGGACCAATCGGGGCGAACTGGCCATGTCCGGTCTTGAAGGTAAACGGACTCGCCCTCCGCGCAGGTTGATCGGGCTTACGAGACCACGTTCTAGTAAATCATTAACAGGACACGGGTAGGTTGCGCCCGGTAATTTGAGTGCGCATCATGAGCCGCTTTATTCTTTTCACTTGCATGGCATTCGTCACCGCATTCGTCGGCGTGTCCTGGGCGATGCGTGGTTTTCCCACGACCGTCGCTTCCTCTTCACTGAGCGGAGAGTTGAAGGCGAAACTCACGACCTCGTTCGGCGACGAGAGTGTCAAGGTGCACGAACGCAAGGCGTGGGAAGCCAAGCACACCCTGCAAAGTGACAAGGATCCGCAGCTCGATGCGCTACGCATGGACACGCTGCAGGCAGGCACTGCCTACGCGATGTCGCCGTGTGACAAGACGATGAAGGCGAACCTCATCGCGGCCACGTCGGCCTATGCGCGGGGCTACATGAAGATTTTCGACTGCCCAAATCCGGCACTGGCGATGTTCTGTAGCGAAAAGAAGCGTGATCAGGCCAACGCCGCATACTCGACGCCGCTTGACGTTCGCGTCCAGGCCCAGCTCGCCGAGGCGTTCGACCAAAAGGAATCGTCAAGGAGGATTTCCCGGAGGAGATCCGCCTCACGGTACTCCAGTTTGCCGGGCCCGGCCTGTGGTCCGATCCGTCTCCAGTGTGCCTGCCGCAGCAACGCGGGACGAATGCGCGATGAATCGCGCCTGGTTCATCGTCTGGGCCCTGGTCGTCTGTCAGGTTGCCGCATGGGCATTTGCGCCGCAACAGCCAGCCGTGCCTGCAAGGCCAACCGACGGTCCGGGCTATGGCTCCAACGAAACGATCTTCGTCGACGGGAGAGCGAGGACGCGCCGTGAAGCGACGCTGGCGTTCGAAATTCCCTATGGCTCGCGCTGCGCAGGTGAGGGCCGGAAGCGGTTCATCGCTTCGGTCAGCGGATATTACTATCGCCGTCAGAACGAGGCCGAACGTTACCCCGAGACCTTTGGCAAGCCCGGTGCGGACTACATCACGAAGCAATGGTCCACCGGCGAAGACAAACGCCTCGAGCGACTGACGCAGGAAGCTTATGCGCAGGGCTATCTGCAACCGTCCGACTTTGACGACGTCGCACGCAAAGCGGTTGAAGCCGTCGTCAGGGGGAGCGCGTGACGGTGCGCTCCTGCGCAAGCTGACATCGGGATGGGGTTCGAAGGCGTCGCTCCTCGGCCAGTTCCGACCGATATGGAACCGATGCGGCGGCTGGTCGCAGTCATCTTGCCTTGATTCCGACAGACGCACCTATATTTCTGGTACGAACAAGAATCCGGGCCCCTCTGGCGAGGACGCCGACAATGTCGGCAAACCTCGTGATGTCGGATGACCTGTCCCGCGCGAATGCGATGGATTGGCCGATCGTCGGGCCCTTGATGTTCTCTCCGACTCCATCGACCCCCATCGCAGCTCCGTGCGGCCATTTCGCAAGACTAAGGGAGCAACGATGTCTGACGCCAAGCATTCAAATCCCATCGAGATCGAGATCGCAGAGCCGTCCAGCCTGAACGAGCAGGCCGCGGCCGCGCTGGTGATCGCCGGCGCGCTCGTCGCCGTGGCCGACCGGCAGGTTTCGCCGGTCGAGCGCGACGAGGTGATCCGGTTCATCAGGGATCGCGGCTTGGCGCCGCATCTCGACGACGAGAGGCTGTTTGCAATGTTCGACGCACTCGCCGAACGGCTGGAGGAGCCGGATTTCGCCAATGTCGTGATCGACACGCTGCGGCCGGTCTCGGACATGCCGTTGTCGTCACATCTGATGGAACTGTCGCAGCGGGTCGCGGCCGCCGACCAGGACGTCCATCCCCACGAAGTGCAGGCGATCAAATTGTTGCGCCTGCTGACGCTGGCGCTGCCGCGCGCGAAGCCGATCCCCTCGGGTCAGGCGCGCACCCAACGGCAATTCGCCACAGAGGAGTAAGCATGAGCGCAGCATCGAACGGGCGTACGCGTCAGGCCGCGGGTTCCGCCAGTGAGCTGGCGGGCGGTGACCCGCGCCTCGACAAGCTCGTCGATCGACTGCCGCCGCGCATGGGTGATACCGTCACCTATCTGCTCAAACCGTCGAGCCGCTGGGTCAGAATTCCCTCCGGCGCGCTGCTGATCTTCGGCGGCGTGTTGTCCTTCCTTCCGATCCTCGGTGTCTGGATGCTGCCGCTCGGCCTGGCTCTGCTCGCCGAGGACGTCCCTGCGCTGCGCACCTCCCGTTCAAAAGTCTTCGACTGGATCGAGCGCCGCAAGCCGCATTGGCTCGAATCGTCGGCCTCTAGGAATGATCAATCATGACTGAACTCATCACCGCCGAAGCGCTGACCGCGCTGTTCCAAGTCATCCTGATCGACCTCGTTCTCGCCGGCGACAACGCCGTCGTCATTGGCCTTGCCGCAGCGGGACTGCCGGCCGAGCAGCGCCGCCGCGCCATCATCGTCGGCATCGCTGCCGCCACCGCGCTGCGCATCGCCTTTGCCGGCGTCGCGACCCAGCTGCTGCAGGTCATCGGCCTGTTGCTTGCCGGCGGCGTGCTGCTGCTCTGGGTGTGCTGGAAGATGTGGCGCGAACTGCGCGAGCAGTCTGCGCATTCGCGGCAACTCGCCTTCAGCCATGGCGGCAGCCAGGAGGCTGCCCCGGTGCAGTCAAAGACCTTCGGCCAGGCCGCGTTGCAGATCATTGCAGCCGACGTCTCGATGTCGCTCGACAACGTGCTCGCGGTCGCGGGCGCCGCGCGCGAGCACCCTTACATCCTCGCTTTCGGGCTGTTGCTCTCGGTCGCGATGATGGGCGTCGCCGCCGATCTGCTCGGCCGCGTGCTCCAGAAGCAGCGCTGGGTCGCCTATGTCGGTCTTGCCATCATCATTTACGTCGCCTTCGAGATGATCTATCGGGGTTCGCTCGAGCTCGCGCCTGTCATCGCGAGTCTCTGAGGCAGCATGCCTGCAACCCGGAGTGATCAATGACGTCTGAACCCAAAGCACCTTCGGCCGCGCCACTGCCGCCGGTCGGCCTGCTTCCGAAGCTGATCTTCGGCTCGCGCTGGCTGCAATTGCCGCTCTATGTCGGCCTCATCGTCGCCCAGGCCGTCTATGTGCTGTTGTTCCTGAAGGAGCTTTGGCACCTGGTCCTGCATTCGTTCGACGCCAGCGAGCAGCAGATCATGCTGGTCGTGCTCGGGCTGATCGACGTGGTCATGATCTCGAACCTGCTGATCATGGTGATCGTGGGCGGCTACGAGACCTTCGTTTCACGGCTGAACCTCACCGGCCATCCCGACGAGCCGGAATGGCTCGGTCACGTCAATGCCAGCGTGCTCAAGATCAAGCTCGCGATGGCGATCATCGGCATCTCCTCGATCTCGCTGCTCAGGACCTTCATCGAGGCCGGCAATCTCGGCACGACGCGCAGCAATTTCACCGAGAGCGGGGTGATGTGGCAGGTGCTGATTCACTGACCTTCATCGTCTCCGCGGTCGGCATCGCCTGGGTCGACCGCCTCAGCGAGAGCGGCCATCGCGAGAAAGCAGCCCACGACTGACGAATCTGGTCGCCTGAGACCTCCCGAGCGGCCAAGCCTGGAGCCCGCCTGATCCTCCGATCCGGCGGGCTCTTTTTTGCAGGATCGATAAAATTGTCTGCAATCGGTTCAGCGGCGGCAAAGCCTGCGGACAAGAAGCCCGGCGCCTTAAACCAGGCCTTTGGAACCGGTCTGCATCCTGCCCGCAAAAGGGCAGGGCTATCGGCATGACAATTCTCAGGGAGACCGTCGCAGCCATCGCGGGAGTCTACGCGCTCCTGCTGGTCTGCGACGCATTGTTCGGGGTCGGCGAGGCGCGCTTCGACGATTCCTATTACCGCGCCAGCTTCTACGCGCCGCGGCCGAAGGAGTTTCGGTTTGCGAGCGACACGCCGCCGGCGGTCCGCGTCAGCGAGGCATTCGCGCAATTCGCGCCGGGCGATGCAAAACCGAACAGGCGTTACTCGTCTCTCACGACCATCATTCGCTGACGCGGTCTCACTCCCCCTGGACCCATTCCGCGACGCCGCGCCATAGCGTGTCGCGGTGTTCGGGGCGGAAGAAGCCGAAATGGCCTATTGTCTTGGCGCCGACCTCGGACGGCTTCACCGTCAGCACCTCCGGCTTGATCGCGGAGAACCCGCTCGTGAGCAGTTCGACCGCGGGCCGCGTCGCCCAGGGATCGTCGGAGAAGCACAGCGCGCGCAGCTCGCCCTTAAACCTGGTGAAATTGTCCAGCGCCGGCAGCTTGGAATCGAAGAGATAGCGGGGGCTCGAGACCCACTCGGCCCATTGCAGGAAGACCCCCTTCGGCAGATCCTCGCCGATCCCGGCCCAGCCCGGCGCATAGCCGAGCGTGTGGGTGAGCGGTACGCCGATGAGGTTCATGAAGGCGAAGACGCGGTACTTCTCGGGTGAGGTCATCAGCCGCCAGGTCGCGGCCTGCGAGGCCACCAGGGCCGCGCGAGAGATGTCCGCATTGTTCTCGATCAGCCCGAGCGCCTGGCCGCCGAAGGAATGGCCGATATAGGCGAGCGGCAGCGTATTGTACCGCTCCCGCATCCAGCGCACCGCGGCGGTGACGTCGAGCGCGGCCCAGTCCGACATCGAGGCCTTGAAGCCGACCAGCGACTTCGGCTGGTTGTAGCCGACCATCGCCGGCGGGCGGGAATCGCCGATGCCGCGATAGTCGTAAGTGAGCACCGCGCAGCCGCGATGGGCGAGGTAGGAAGCAAAGCCGCGATAGATCTTGCGCGGGACGGCGGTCGCCGAGTTGATCAGCACGGCGTGGCGCTTGGCACCCCGCGGCAGGAACAGGGTGCCGGTGAGCCCATACCCGTCCGCCGCCGGGAAGCTGATCTCGTCGATGAAAACGTCGTCCAATGCCGCGCCCATGGCCAGAAGGTATTTGCCAGTTTCCTCAAGCTTTCCAGCAAATGCGAATTTGGCTTTCGCCGCAAGGGCTTGCGGCGCCAAACGGATTTACAACTGGCGGGGCGGAGCGAGCCTGTGTATAAGGCGGCCCTCACAACCCCTAGATCAGGTTGTGCTTTTTTGCTTCACGGAGAGATTGCGATGTCCGAGCGGTGGACGCCCGAGTCCTGGCGCAGCAAGCCGGTGCTACAGGTGCCCGACTATCCCGACGCCAAGGTCCTGGCCGACGTCGAGGCGCAGCTTGCGACCTTTCCGCCGCTGGTGTTCGCGGGCGAGGCGCGCAACCTGAAGAAGGCGCTGGCGCGCGTTGCGGCCGGCGAGGCCTTCCTGCTTCAGGGCGGCGACTGCGCCGAGAGCTTTGCCGAGCACGGCGCCAACAACATCCGCGACTTCTTCCGCGTGCTGCTGCAGATGGCGGTGGTCCTGACCTATGCCGGCGCAGTGCCGGTGGTGAAGGTCGGCCGGATCGCCGGTCAGTTCGCCAAGCCGCGCTCGTCGCCGACGGAGAAGGTGAACGGCGTCGAGCTGCCGAGCTATCGCGGCGACATCGTCAACGACATCGCCTTCACCAGGGAAGCGCGCGTCCCCGATCCGCAGCGCCAGCTGATGGCCTATCGTCAGTCGGCCGCGACGCTCAATTTGCTGCGCGCCTTCGCCACCGGTGGCTTCGCCAATCTCGGCAGCGTGCATCAATGGATGCTGGGCTTCCTCAAGGATTCCCCGCAGTCCCGCCGCTACAAGGAGCTGGCCGACCGCATCTCGGACGCGCTCAACTTCATGCGCGCCTGCGGCCTCGATCTCGAGAGCCATCCCGAGCTGCGCGCCACCGATTTCTACACCAGCCACGAGGCGTTGCTGCTCGGCTACGAGCAGGCCCTGACCCGCGTCGATTCCACCACCGGGGACTGGTACGCGACCTCGGGCCACATGATCTGGATCGGCGACCGCACCCGCCAGCTCGACCACGGCCATGTCGAATATTTCCGCGGCATCAAGAACCCGATCGGGCTGAAGTGCGGCCCGTCCCTGAAGCCCGACGAGCTGTTGAAGCTGATCGACGTGCTCAACCCCGACAACGAGCCGGGCCGGTTGACCCTGATCGGCCGCTTCGGCTCGGACAAGATCGGTGAGCACCTGCCGAACATGATCCGCGCCGTGAAGCGCGAGGGCCGGGTGGTGGTCTGGTCCTGCGATCCCATGCACGGCAACACCATCACCTCGACGTCGGGCTACAAGACGCGGCCCTTCGACCGCATCCTGTCCGAGGTGAAGTCGTTCTTCGCGATCCATGCCGCCGAAGGCACCCATGCCGGCGGCGTGCATCTGGAGATGACGGGCCAGGACGTCACCGAGTGCCTCGGCGGCGCCCGCGCGATCACGGACGAGGACCTCAACGACCGCTATCACACGGTCTGCGATCCCCGCCTCAATGCCGAGCAATCCATCGACATGGCTTTCCTGATCGCAGAGCTGCTCAAGCAGGAGCGCGCCGGCAAGGCCCAGCCGATGCCGGTCGCAGCGGGGCTCTAACACCTTGCTGCGGATCTGGAAGGCCACGATCAATTCCCGTAACGGTCTGGCCTTTGCGATTGGATCGGAGCAGGCCGTCCGCGAGGAGATCTTTGCGCTCCTGCTGTCGGTGCCGCTCGCCTGGCTGATCGGCGCGACCGCGATGCGCGCGGTCGAGCTGGTCTGCGCCGTTGCCTTCGTGCTGGTCGTCGAGCTGCTCAACACTGCGATCGAGAAGCTCGCCGACCGCCTGACCATGGACCACGACAAGCAGATCGGCCGGGTCAAGGACATGGGCTCGGCCGCGGTCGGCGTGGCGCTGCTGATGGCCGGCGCGTTCTGGATCTTCGCCATCGTCGAGCGGTTGGGTTTCGTCTAACGAGGAACGGATAAGGGCGCCCGATGACCGAACGTCTCAACGCATTCGCGGTCACGCTCGCCCAGCTCAATCCGACCATGGGCGACATCGCGGGCAATGCCGCCAAGGCAAGGGCGGCGCGCGCGCGAGCGGTCGCCGACGGCGCCGATCTCGTGCTGTTTCCGGAATTGTTCATCGCCGGCTATCCGCCGGAAGACCTCGTGCAGAAGCCGGCCTTCCAGGCCGCCTGCCGCGCCGCGATCGAGAGCCTCGCGCGCGAGACCGCCGATGGCGGGCCTGCCATGCTGGTCGGCACGCCCTGGGTGGAGGAGGGCAAGCTCTACAATGCCTGCGCGCTGCTCGACGGCGGCCGCATCGCCAGCCTGCGCTTCAAATGCAACCTGCCGAATTACGGCGTGTTCGACGAGAAGCGGCTGTTTTCGCGCGGCCCTGCGGCCGGTCCCATCACGGTGCGCGGGGTGCGCATCGGTGTGCCGATCTGCGAGGACATCTGGCTGGAGGAGTCCGAGGACTACGAGAACGTGGTCGAGACGCTGGCCGAGACCGGCGCCGAGATCATCCTGGTTCCGAACGGCTCGCCTTACGCCCGCGGCAAGAACGACGTGCGCCTGTCGGTCGCGGTCGCCCGCGTCACCGAGAGCGGGCTGCCGCTGGTCTATCTCAACCAGGTCGGCGGCCAGGACGAGCTGGTGTTCGACGGCGCCTCCTTCGCGCTCAACGGCGATCTCTCGCTCGCGGCGCAACTGCCGGCATTCGAGGACAGCGTCGTCACGCTGCGTTTCACCCGCAACGGCGAGGATTGGCGCTGCGCGGGGCCGGTCGCTGCGCTGCCCGAAGGCGACAAGGCCGACTACGCCGCCTGCGTGCTGGGCCTGCGCGACTATGTCGGCAAGAACGGCTTTCCCGGCGTGCTGCTCGGCATCTCCGGCGGCATCGATTCAGCTTTGTGCGCGGCCATCGCGGTCGACGCGCTCGGTGTCGATCAGGTGCATGGCGTGATGCTGCCGTATCGCTACACGGCGGCACACTCGATTGCGGATGCGGGCGAGCTCGCCGGCCATCTCGGCATCCGCTACGAGGTGCTGCCGATCGCGGAAGCCGTCAATGGGTTCGAGACCATTCTCTCGGGCCTGTTCAAGAATCTGCCGCCAGACATTACCGAGGAGAACCTCCAGGCCCGCACCCGCGGGACGCTCCTGATGGCGATCTCCAACAAGACCGGCCTGATGGTGGTGACGACAGGCAACAAGTCCGAAATGTCGGTCGGCTACGCCACGCTCTATGGCGACATGAACGGCGGCTTCAATCCGATCAAGGATATCTACAAGACGCAGGTGTTCCGGCTGGCAAGCCTGCGCAACAGCTGGAAGCCCGACGGCGCGCTCGGACCTGCCGGCGAGGTGATCCCGCCCGACATCATCACGCGGCCGCCGACCGCGGAGCTGCGCGAGAACCAGACTGACCAGGATCTGCTGCCGCCCTATGACGTGCTCGATGCCATCCTGGAGCGCCTGGTCGAGCGCGAAGAGCCGCTGGACCGGATCATTGCCGCCGGCTTCGATCGCGAGATCGTCACCCGCATCGACCATCTGCTCAACGTCGCCGAATACAAGCGCCGCCAGGCCGCGCCCGGCGTGAAGGTCACGGCCAGGAATTTCGGCCGCGACCGCCGCTATCCCATCACCAACCGCTTTCGCGACAAGGGTGAGAAGCTGCCGGCCATCGACGAGACGCTGGTGTCGCGCGCGAGCAAGGCTTCGATCGACGCGTTCGAGGGGTGAGTGGGAGGCGGGCGATGGCGCTCAGGAGTTTGCTGTCATCATCCGCGAAGGCGGATGATCCAGTACTCCGCGGCGGACGTTGTCGAACAACAATTCCCTCCGGGGAGTACTGGATGCCCCGCCTGCGCGGGGCATGACCGTTGAGATGGGAGCGGGCGCCTTACGCTACTTCTGCTGTTGCGGCAGGAAGGTGGGCCCGACCGAGCGGATCGGCTTGTTCTCCGACGAGGTCGCCGGGGCTGCATCCGCCGGCGGCGCTGCGGCCGGTGCATTCGCGGTCGTCGGCGCGGGGGCGGCACCCTTCTTGGCGTTGGCAGGCGTGCCCTTGTTGAGCCGCTGCTGCTGCATCTTCTTGGCGCTCTCCTCGGTGACGATGATGTCACCCTGCTGCTCGGCCGCGGCCTTGTCGTCGGCGGACTTCAGCGCATCCGCCCAGGTCTGTCCTGCGGCCTTGCAGGAGCAGGACGGGTTGAATTCGCTGCGGAACTTGAACGCGGTCGGCAACGCCGTATAGGGCTGGCCGCTGATCGAGACCGCGGAGTTCATGTCTTCGCCGGGATTGCGATGGGTGTAGAGCACGGCTTCCGCGGCCGGGCAGAGCGCTTTGCAGGTCTTCTCATCGTCGGGGAAGCGCGCCGGCACGGTGGCAAACGAGACCGGGAAATAGGCGCCGTCGCAGGTGCGCACGCACACGGTGCGGAAGGTGCCGGATTGCGGTCCGAGATCGGAGGGCGGCACGCCTTGCGGATTGCCGGCGTTGCTGCCGCCGAACAGGTTGCTCAGGAAGTTGCCGCCGCCTTGCGACTGCGCGGCATTGGCATATTGCGGGCCGCAATTGTTCTGCGCCAGCGCCGCCAGCACCGAGCGGCGCTGGGCGTCGCGTTCCGGGCTGAAGCCGCCGGGGCCGCCACCGCGCAGGCGCTCGAGATTGCCGGTGATCTGGTCCAGATTGGCGCGCATCTGCTGGATCTGGGTGTTGACCGGGCCGCATTGCGCCGACTGGCCGTTGAACAGCGAGAAGAAGCCGGAGGAATCGCAGCCCATGCGCTTGGCCTGCATGGTGACGCGGTCGAGCTCGGCCTGCTGGCGGATCTGGGAATCCTGGTAGCGGCGGACCTGCTCCTCACGCGCGGGGTCGCCACCGCCGCCGCGGTCCAGCGCGGCGAGCTGGCCCTCCAGGCGCACGCACATCGGATTCGGCCCGACGCCGTTCTGGCCCGCTTGCGGCGGCGGTCCGGGCGGACCGGCCTGCGCGAAAGCGCCGGTGACGAGCACGGCCGTGCTCAACAGCACGGTGCAGGCAAGGAGACAGCGAGCACGGGAGAGAGAGAGGAATTCAGGCATATCCGCCATTCTAGCGAGGTCACGGCCCAATGTGACTTTCCAACGTGACTTTCCAACTTGACTGGGAGGGCCGAAGCGCGCCCTCCCAATAGCCGCTTCCTGCGGCATCGTCACGTCGTTTCCAGGGGGCCAAGGACCGGCCTAAGCTGCGCCAGCTCCGAGCAAATTTAGCGCTGGCAGGTGATTGCGACATATTCGTCGCAATGGCCATGGGAGCAATTTGTGCCGGATTTGGGGACGGAGCCGGTAATTTCATCGGGATCGACCCGGCGATAGGCTGACGCCTGGGCAAAATCTCGTGACTGGCAATAGGTGCGCGCGGCGGAGGCGCCGCATTTGTCACCCCTGGCCAGGCACTGGTCGACGCCGTAACCGCTGGCCTGGTTGGCGATGATGAAGACGCGGGTCTCGGCGCAGGCGCTGGTTGCGGCGAAGACGAAGGCGCTGGAAATGAGCGCGGGCAAGAATCGCATGAAAAGGCACCGGGGCAAAAAGGGAACTGCCGGTTCCAGAATGGGCTCAAATGGTTAGGGGATCGTGAACCCTCATAAGGGACGCGCCTTGCGGGCGACGAAACGGCGGCTGTCGCGGCTCTCTTGACGCAGGGGCGCCTGATGGCCCATATGTTCCGCATGAACGGTCTCCTCGCCATTTGCGCCATTTGCCGCGAGATTACGAGCTAGCGATTCGCTGGCTGGAGCCGTCTTTTTCTCAAACACGTTGAGAGCCTTGGACGCCCGGCCGCAAGGGATGGGTTGTCATGGAATTGCGCCTCTACGATACGCTGAGCCGGGACAAGCGCGCCTTCGTGCCGCTCGATGCCAGCAACGTCCGCATGTATGTGTGCGGGCCGACCGTCTATGACTTCGCCCATATCGGCAATGCGCGGCCGGTGATCGTGTTCGACGTGCTGTTCCGGCTGCTGCGCCACGCTTTCGGCGAGGCGCACGTCAAGTATGTCCGCAACATCACCGACGTCGACGACAAGATCAACGACCGCGCCGCGCGCGATTTTCCCGGCCTGCCGCTGAACGAGGCGATCCGCAAGGTGACGGAGGAGACGGGCCGGCAGTTTCATGCCGATGTCGACGCGCTGGGCTGCTTGCGGCCGAGCGTCGAGCCGCGCGCGACCGAGCATATCGCCGAGATGCGCGAGATCATCGAGCGGCTCGTCAAGGGCGGCTTTGCGTATGTCGCCGAGGACCATGTGCTGTTCTCGCCGCAGGCGATGAACGCGGCCAATTCCTCGCTGCCGCGCTATGGCACGCTGTCGAAGCGGTCACTCGACGAGATGATCGCAGGTGCGCGCGTCGATGTCGCGCCCTACAAGCGTGATGCGACCGATTTCGTGCTGTGGAAGCCGTCCAAGCCCGGTGAGCCGTCATGGGCCTCGCCGGCCGGCATCAAGGCCGAGGGCCGTCCGGGCTGGCACATCGAGTGCTCGGCGATGGCCTGGAAGCATCTCGGCGAGCATTTCGACATTCATGGCGGCGGCATCGATCTCGTGTTTCCGCATCACGAGAACGAGGTCGCGCAGAGCTGCTGCGCCTTCCACCGCGAGCGCATGGCGAACTATTGGATGCACAACGGCTTCCTCCAGGTCGAGAGCGAGAAGATGTCGAAGTCGCTCGGCAACTTCATCACAATCCACGAGCTGCTCAAGGACTGGCCGGGCGAGGTGCTGCGCCTGAACATGCTCAAGACGCATTATCGTTCGCCGATCGACTGGACCATGAAGTCGCTGGAGGAGAGCGCCAAGACGCTCGACGATTGGTATCGCGTCGCGGCGGACGTCGAACCCGGCAAGCCGGCTGCGTCCGTCGTCGAGCCGCTGCTCGACGATCTCAACACGCCGCTGGCGATCGCGGCACTGCATGGTCTGCGCGGCGGAGACGTGAGTGCCCTGGCGGGCTCGCTGCGGCTGCTCGGCTTTCTGTCCGAGAGCGCTGCGCAGTGGGAAGGCCGCAAGCAGCAGGCAAGCGGCGTCGATGCCGGGCAGGTCGAGCGCCTGATCGCGGAGCGGACCGCGGCCCGTAGCCGCAAGGACTTTAGGGAATCCGACCGCATTCGTGATGTGCTCGCCGCGATGGGCGTTGCGATCAAGGACTCCAAGGAAGGAACGACGTGGGAGATTGCGCGATGAAGCGGCCCGACACGCCTTTCCCGCGGCACTGGATCTATTACATCGCGCTGAAGATCGCGCTGCTCGCGGGCGCCGTGGCGCTGGTGCTCAAGCTGTATGGGATGTGGTGAGGACGATGGGACAGACTTTGCCAAAGCCCGCACTTAGGCCGTTCCTGCCCGAGGACGTGCCGCTGCTCGCCGCGATCTTCGCCGCCAGCATCGAAGAGCTGACCGGCGAGGACTATGGCGAGGCGCAGCAGCAGGCCTGGATGGCGGTGGCGGAAAGTGAAGAGTTCGGCAAGCACCTCGCGGCCGACCTGACGCTGATCGCGACGATCGAAGGATCGCCGGTTGGTTTTGCCTCGCTGCGCGGCAACGACCACATCCGCATGCTCTATGTGCATCCGGCCGTCGCCGGGCACGGCATCGCCAGCATGCTGGTCGACGCGCTGGAGAAGCTTGCCGGCGGCCGCGGCGCGCAAAGCCTCACCGTCGACGCCAGCGACACCGCGCAGGGCTTCTTCGCCAACCGCGGCTACACCGCCCAGCAGCGCAACAGCGTCACCATCAACGACGAATGGCTCGCCAACACCACGATGAAGAAGACGCTCGGAGCTAAGGCATGAGCAAGGAGCGCCTTGGCCGCACGCGATCCTCTCTCCGCTCCCTCCCCTTGTGGGGGAGGGTTGGGGAGGGGGGTAGCCCCGCACTCGGACCACCCGTGTGGCACCCCCTCCCGACGATGCTGCGCGTCGTCGACCTCCCCCACAAGGGGGGAGGTAACAAGAACGGACGCTCGCGATGAATTCGGTCAAGAAAGAGCGCCTCTATCTGTTCGACACCACGCTGCGCGACGGCGCGCAGACCAACGGCGTCGACTTCACGCTGGCCGACAAGCAGGTCATCGCCGCCATGCTCGACGACCTCGGCATCGATTATGTCGAAGGCGGCTATCCCGGCGCCAATCCGCTCGACAGCGAGTTCTTTGCCAGCAAGCCCAAGTTCAATCATGCGCGCTTCACCGCGTTCGGCATGACGCGACGGGCCGGGCGCTCGGTCTCGAATGATCCCGGCGTGGCCGGCTTGTTGGAAGCCAAGGCGGATGCGATCTGCTTCGTGGCAAAAGCCTCGGCCTACCAGGTGCGCGTCGCGCTGGAGACGACGAAGGAAGAGAACCTCGCCTCGATCCGCGACAGCGTCGCAGCCACGAAGGCCGTGGGCCGCGAGGTCATGCTCGATTGCGAGCATTTCTTCGACGGCTACAAGGAAGATTCCGCTTTCGCGCTGGCCTGCGCGAAAGCCGCCTACGATGCCGGCGCGCGCTGGGTGGTGCTGTGCGATACCAACGGCGGCACCATGCCTGACGAGGTCGAGGCCATCGTCACCGAGGTGACGAAGCACATCCCCGGCGATCACGTCGGCATCCACGCCCATAACGACACCGAGCAGGCGGTGGCCAATTCGCTCGCCGCGGTGCGGGCCGGCGCGCGGCAGATCCAGGGCACGCTGAACGGCCTCGGCGAGCGCTGCGGCAATGCCAATCTCTGCTCGCTGATCCCGACGCTGAAGTTGAAGCAGGGTTTTGCCGATTCCTTCGAGATCGGCGTGACGACGGAGAAGCTGGCGACCCTCGTCAAGGTCTCGCGCACGCTCGACGACATGCTCAACCGCGTCCCGAACCGGCATGCTCCTTACGTCGGCGAGAGCGCCTTCGTCACCAAGACCGGCATTCATGCCTCGGCGGTGTTGAAGGACCCGCAGACCTACGAGCACGTGCTGCCGGAGACGGTGGGCAATCACCGCAAGGTGCTGGTCTCGGACCAGGCCGGACGGTCCAACGTCATCGCCGAGCTCGAGCGGGCCGGCATTCCCTACGAGAAGAGCGATCCGAAGCTGACGCGCCTCGTCGAGGAACTGAAGGAGCGCGAGGCGCAAGGCTACGCCTATGAGTCCGCCAACGCGTCGTTCGAGCTGCTGGCGCGTCGCACGCTCGGCAAGGTGCCGCACTATTTCGAGGTCGAGCAATTCGACGTCAATGTCGAGCAGCGCTACAACGCGCTCGGCGAGCGCGTCACCGTGGCGCTCGCGGTGGTGAAGGTCGACGTCGCCGGCGAGCACCTGATCTCGGCAGCCGAGGGCAACGGCCCCGTCAACGCGCTCGACGTCGCCATGCGCAAGGACCTCGGCAAGTACCAGAAATACATCGAGGGCTTGAGGCTGATCGACTACCGGGTGCGTATCCTCAACGGCGGCACCGGCGCGGTCACGCGCGTGCTGATCGAGAGCGAGGACGAGAACGGCGACAGCTGGACCACGGTCGGGGTGTCCCCGAACATCATCGACGCCTCGTTCCAGGCGCTGATGGATTCGGTGATCTACAAGCTCGTGAAGTCGGGCGCGCCGGCGTAGAGTCCTGTCTCGTCATTCCGGGGCGGTCCGCCGGACCGAACCCGGAATCTCGAGATTCCGGATTCACGCTTCGCGTGCCCCGGAATGACGGGGGACCAATGATCGACCACATTTCCGTCGGCGTCAGCGATCTCGATCGCGCCGCCAGATTCTACGAGGCGACGCTCGCAGCGCTCGGCCTTGCGCGCCTCGTCACCCGGCCGCGGACGGTCGGCTTCGGCAAGGCCTATCCCGAGTTCTGGATCAATCTGCGCGAGAGCATGCCGCCTGTAGCCCGGGAAAGCGGCGTGCACATCTGCCTGCGGGCCAAGACGACGGACGAGGTCGATGCGTTTCATGCCGCGGCTCTCGCGGCGGGCGGGGCCTCGGACGGTGCGCCCGGCATCCGCCCGCACGATCGCGTGCGCTACTACGCGGCGTTCGTCGTCGATCCCGACGGCAACCGCATCGAGGCGGTGACGTTTCCGCAAGGGTAGCGGGCGGCCTACAGCCGGCGCGCCACGTCGGGCGCGAGATCGCGCTGGCTGTCCGGAATCTGCGCAGCAGCGGCGCGCAATCGTGGAACGATCTCCTCGACCTTGTCGGCCTTCAGGATATCGACGGTGAGACCGGCGCGGATGAACTCGGTTTGGCGCATGTGAGCCACCAGAGAGAACAGCGGCTCCCAGAAGCCATCGATATTGGCGAGCAGCACGGGCTTGGCGTGACGACCGAGCTGCTGCCAGGTCAATTGCTCGACCAGTTCCTCGAGGCGTGCCGAGGCCGCCGGGCAGGGCGACGAAGGCATCGGAGCGCTCGAACATCAGCCGCTTGCGCTCATGCATGTCGGGCGTGACGACCATCTCCTGCACGCGCGTCAGCGCGTTCTCGCGCATCCGCAGGAAGTCGGGGATGATGCCGGTGACGGTGCCGCCGTGATCGAGCACGGAGGTTGCGACCGCCCCCATCAGCCCGAGCGAGCCGCCGCCATAAACGAGGCGGATCTTGCTATCCGCCAGCGCCTTGCCGAGCGCCTTCGCCGCTTCGATGAAGTTGGGATTGGTTCCAGGGCCGGAGCCGCAATAGACACAGACGGTTTTGATCGTGCTCATTGGTGCCATGATGCATTGCAGCGAAGAGGCGTCAAGCCCAATCGGTGATTCGATACTCCCGGAAATCTACCGGTAAATGACGGCAAACAATCGAAGATTCGCCATTTGACGGGGTGCGCTGGCATCGGGAAGGCTCTATATGACAGGCGAAAATCGTTAATCTCGACGACGCCCGCATCCGGTGGGCTTTCAGGCTTCTTGATGGACCAACCTCAATCGTTCGACGGCGCCGACGTTCCTGCCGGCGGCCCGCCCGAGCAGGGGACGCTGATGGGCACGCTGGCGCATCTGTGGCCCTATATCTGGCCGGGCGACCGCTTCGACCTGAAGATGCGCGTGGTGTGGTCGCTGGTGCTGCTGCTTGCGGCCAAGCTGATCACGCTCGCGGTCCCCTTCAGCTTCAAATGGGCGACGGACGCGCTGACCGGCGCCAACTCGGCGCCGGTGCAGCCCGACAATTGGCAGCTCTGGGTGATCGCCTCGCCGTTGTTGCTGACGGTGAGCTACGGCGTGATGCGCATCCTGATGGCGCTGCTGACGCAATGGCGCGACGGCATCTTTGCGCGCGTCGCCATGCACGCGGTGCGCAAGCTCGCCACCATCACCTTCATCCACATGCACGAGCTGTCGCTGCGCTTCCACCTCGAGCGCAAGACCGGCGGCCTGACCCGCGTGCTCGAGCGCGGCCGCGAGGGCATCGAGGTCATCGTCCGCATGGTGATCCTGCAGCTGATCCCGACCATCGTCGAGGTCTCGCTGCTGATGGCCGTGCTGCTCTGGCAGTTCGACTGGCGCTACGTGGTCGCCACCCTGATCATGGTCGCGCTCTACATGTACTACACCTACATCGCGACCGAGTGGCGGATCGGCATCCGCCGCAAGATGAACGATTCCGACACCGAGGCGAACACCAAGGCGATCGACTCGCTGCTCAACTACGAGACCGTGAAATATTTCAGCGCCGAGGCGCTGGAGGCGCAGCGCTACGACAAATCGGTGGAGCGCTACGAGGAAGCCAGCGTCCGCACCTACACCTCGCTCGCGGTGCTCAACACCGGCCAGGCGGTGATCTTCACGCTGGGCCTGACCGCGACCATGCTGATGTGCGCGATCGGCGTGCGCAACGGCACCAACACCGTCGGCGATTTCGTGCTGGTCAACGCCATGATGATCCAGCTCTACCAGCCCCTGAACTTCATGGGCATGGTCTATCGCGAGATCAAGCAGGCGATCATCGACATCGAGAAGATGTTCGGCGTGCTCGGCCGCGAGGCCGAGATCAAGGACGCGCCCGATGCCAAGCCGCTGGTCGTCTCGGCCGGCACCGTGCGCTTCGAGGACGTGCGCTTCGCCTATGAGCCGACGCGTCCGATCCTCAAGGGTATCAGCTTCGAGGTGCCGGCCGGCAAGACCGTCGCCATCGTCGGCCCGTCGGGCGCAGGCAAGTCGACCATCTCACGCCTTCTGTTCCGCCTCTATGACGTCTCCGGCGGCAGGATCCTGATCGACGGCCAGGACATCCGCGCGGTGACGCAGGATTCGCTCCGCGCCTCGATCGGCATGGTGCCGCAGGATACCGTGCTGTTCAACGACACCATTCGCTACAACATCCGCTACGGTCGCTGGGACGCCAGCGATGCCGAGGTCGAGGAAGCGGCGCAACTGGCGCAGATCGACCGTTTCATCCGCATGGCGCCGAAGGGCTACGAGACCCAGGTCGGGGAGCGCGGGCTCAAACTGTCCGGCGGCGAGAAGCAGCGCGTCGCGATCGCGCGCACCGTCTTGAAGGCGCCGCCGATCCTGGTGCTGGACGAGGCCACCTCGGCGCTCGATACCCACACCGAGCACGAGATCCAGGGCGCGCTCGATCGCGTGGCGAAGAACCGCACCTCGCTGGTGATCGCGCATCGGCTCTCGACCATCGTCGGGGCCGACGAGATCATCGTGCTGGATCAGGGCCGCATCGCCGAGCGGGGCACCCACGCCAAGCTGCTCGCCCATGGCGGCCTCTATGCCAGCATGTGGAACAGGCAGCGCGAGGCCGAGGCGGCGCGCGAGAAGCTGGCGCAGATGGGCGACACCGCCGAGGCCCCCAACCGGGAGCCGCCCCGGTCGATGACGCCCTGACGACGCCTGCGGCGGCGGTGTGACCTTGTCTCCGGTCCCAACTCTGGCCTAAACAGGCCCGCGCGACCTGCGCCATTAACCCCGAGCGGCAGATAACGATGTCCATTCTCGATTCGATCCAGCGTCAGATCCCGCCGATCCACAAGGAGGGCTATCCCTTCATCGGCGGCTTTGCGCTGGTCAGCCTGATCCTGTTCTGGCTGTGGTCGCCTCTGGGCTGGATCGGCACGATCCTGACCGTGTGGTGCGCGCTGTTCTTCCGCGATCCCGTGCGTGTGACGCCGGTGCGCGAGGGGCTGGTGGTGTCGCCGGCCGACGGCCGCGTCTCGATGATCACCATGGCGCTGCCGCCGGCCGAGCTCGGGCTCGGCGACCGGCCGCTGCCGCGCATCTCGGTGTTCATGAGCGTGTTCAATTGCCACGTGAACCGCGCGCCGGTCGCGGGCCGGGTGGACCGCATCGCCTACCGCCCCGGCCTCTTCATCAATGCCGAGCTCGACAAGGCCAGCGAGGACAACGAGCGCAACTCGCTGGTCATCTCGACGCCGACGGCCCGCATCGGCGTGGTGCAGATCGCAGGCCTCGTCGCCAAGCGCATTGTCTGCTTCGTCCGCGAAGGCCAGGCGATCGGCGCCGGCGAGCGCTTCGGCCTGATCCGCTTCGGCTCGCGGCTCGACGTTTATCTGCCTGTGGGCACGAAGGCGCTGGTCTCGGAAGGGCAGACCGCCATCGCCGGCGAGACGATCCTGGCCGATCTTGCCGTCGACGACCCCGGCCGCGCCTACCGCGCCAATTAACCAATAGTCGGTCCACGCCAGCCTTCCGCCGCAATGGCGGAGGGGGCGCGGCTTGCTATATCTCGCCTCAAGGTGAGGACGAGCCATGACGCCCTATGACTTCAAGGATCCCGATACGCGCCGCCGGCGGTTCCGCCCGATTCCGGTGCGGATGCTGGTGCCCAACGTCATCACGCTGCTGGCGATCTGCGCCGGCCTGACCTCGATCCGGCTGTCGATCGAAGGGCGGATGTCGCTCGCCGTCTATGCCATCGTGTTCGCGGCCGCGCTCGACGGTATCGACGGGCGCATCGCGCGCATGATCAAGGGCCAGTCCAAGTTCGGCGCCGAGCTCGACAGCCTCGCCGATTTCGTCAATTTCGGCGTCGCGCCCGGTCTGATGCTGTATTTCTGGCAGCTGCACGAGCTCGGCAATGCCGGCTGGATCGCCGCCATGGTGTTCGCGATTTCCGGCGGCCTGCGCCTGGCGCGCTTCAACGCCACCATGGACGATCCCAACAAGCCGGCCTTCGCCGCCAATTTCTTCACCGGCGTGCCGGCGCCGGCCGGCGCGATCACCGTGCTGCTGCCGATCTACGTCGCCTTCCTCGATCTCGGCCGCATGCCTGCGGCGGTGACGGCGGCCTACACGCTTCTGATCGCCTTCCTGATGGTGTCGCGCCTGCCGGTGTTCTCCGGCAAGACCAAGCGCATGCGCGTGCCGCCGGAGCTGGTGCTGCCGGCCTTCGTCGCGGTGGTCGTCTTCATCGCGCTGCTGATCGCCTATCCCTGGCACGTGCTGTCGATCGGCACGGTGCTCTATCTTCTCGCTTTGCCGCTCGGCTACAAATCCTATCGCGACCAGGCCCGCGCGATGGAGGCTGCTGCGCCTGCGGGAGACGAGGTCTCCTCGCCGCCCTCAGCGCCGACGCTGACGAATTTGTCGGAGCCGCCGCAGGACGACGACCGGCCCGGACGGCTGCACTGAGCAGCGACACACGGATATCTGCCATGAGGCCCCCCGAGTTGGGTTGAGCCCCGATCTCGGCTATATCGCCCTGTGACGGCGGCATCGCGTCAATCAGCCGCCAATCTGGGAGAGAACGCCGTGACCGATAAAGCGACCGGGCCGCTGCCCGCTTCCGTCCTCGAAGCGCTGGGCCGCTACGACACGCCGACGATCTGCAATGCCATGGAGATCGTGGCGCCCGAGCGCCGGCTGATCGGCTACACCACCAAGCAACTGGTCTGCCCGTTCCCCGATTTGCCGCCGATCGTCGGCTATGCCCGCACGGTTGCGATCCGCTCGGTGCTGAAATCCTCGCTTCCCGCCGAGGAGCAGTCGAAGCGCCGCATCGAATATTACGAATATGTCGGCACCGGCCATGGGCCGCGCATCTCCGTGATCCAGGACATCGACGGTCCCGACGTCGGCTACGGCGCGTTCTGGGGCGAGGTGCAGAGCAACGTGCACAAGGCGCTCGGCTGCCTCGGCGTCATCACCGACGGCTCGATCCGCGACATCCCGCAATGGGCGCCGGGCTTCCAGGCGCTGGCCGGATCGATCGGCCCGTCGCACGCCTGGGTCCATGCCGAGAGCTTTGGCGGCGAGGTTCGCGTCGCCGGCATGACCGTGAGGTCTGACGACTTGATCCATGCCGACCGGCACGGCGCCATCGTGATCCCGCTCGACGTCGCCGCAAAGCTGCCGGAGGCTGCCGAACTCTGCGGCCGCCGCGAGACGCCGATCCTGGAGATCGCCCGCAGTCCCGATTTCTCGCTGGAGAAGCTGAAAGCCGCGCTGAAGCGCTCGGCGGAGATCCACTGAGCCTATGGCGACGACGCCGGTCGCGAGCTGCCTTGTTCGGCCAGGAACAGGGCAGCTTGATCCGGCTCTCCCAGCACGGCGGCGGCACATCCGATCAGGGCGAAGCCGCCGGCGAAATCCCACAGAGTGATGTCGTCCGCGCTGTTGGGGCTGTGAAGCAATCGCGCCGCGAGCAGGGCGAAGGCCGCCTCGATAAAGAGCAGGGCGCTGAACGCCGGCAGGACCAGCTCCGGCTCGAGCAGATGGAGCGCCAGCACCGCCGGCAACGCGGTGAGAACACCGAATAGCGTCAACATTGCAGATCGCTCCCGCGATTTGGCCTGCGCAGGCTGCAGAATAGCAGATCATTGAGGGGCCCGCCCGTGGCGCAGGGCCGCAGTTCGCGTCGGGAACTCAGCTTCGACGGCGAGCGAGCAGTTCCTTAGGCTTCCGGCCGTGGTTCCGGACTGGATTGCCCGAACCGCGGCTCGGTCCCGGCCAGCAGGCGCTGAATGTTGGTGCGATGGCGCACGATCACGTAGATGCCACCGGCAAGCACCAGCAATCGATAGGGCAACGGTTGCTCGAGGACGCAGACGAGGGCGATCGCCGTCAGCGCAGCCAGCATCGAGCCGAGCGAGACGATGCGCGAGACAGCCAAGGCGGCAGCAAAAGCGATTGCAGCCCCGAGCCCGACTGGCCACGCCATCGCAAGCAGGACGCCGAGCCCTGTCGCCGCGGATTTGCCCCCCGTGAAGTTCAGCCAAATCGAAAGGGCGTGTCCCAGCAACGCGGCAAGTCCGGAAAGACAAACGGCCCAGTCGATCCAGTCTTGCAGATCGAGCGCGGCCGGCGGCGACCCCGATGGAAACGTGAAGACCCAGCCAAAGAACCAGCGGGCAAAGACGATTGCCGCGGCACCCTTGAGCACATCAACCAGAAGCACAGCCAGCGCGGGCCATTTTCCGAGGATGCGCAGCACATTCGTTGCGCCGGTCGATTTGGAGCCGTGCTTGCGAATGTCGATGCCCCTCAGCAGTTTCCCTGCGAGATAGCCGGTGGGCACAGAACCCAAGAGATAGGCGATGGCCAATCCAATCGCGCACGCCAGCCAGAAAATCATGGGAGACCCCTCGACGCTCCTGCGCCGGCCACAACGGCTGCGTGTTCATGAGTCCGCCGCCCGGAGGGCGAGGACATCATCGGCCGAGGGCGCTTTTATGGTTAGTGAAGTGTTGAGATCCCTGTCGGCAAGCGGCAAAGCCGGCATCCCCCAAGCGCACTGTACCGGTCCGGCGTGCTGGCTCAACTTAACCTTTACGCGGCTTTAAGGGCGGCGCTCTAGGGTTTGCGATGCGGTTCGGGGTTGGGCCGCACCAGCGGCCAGGACGGCCGTTGTCGCGTACGCGTTGGAGTCGAGAATGGATATCGCAACACTCGTCGGGTTAGCCGCGGGCGCCGTGGTGGTGTCGACGCTGATCTTGATGGGCGGCAGCTTCGGGATGTTCTACGACATCCACGCCGTGATCGTCATCTTCGGCGGCTCCTTCGCCGCAACGATGATCCGCTTTCCATTGTCGGCGATGATCCACGGCGTGCCGCTCGGCGCGAAGTTTGCCTTCACTCTGAGCCGCCTTTCGGCCCACGACCTCGTCGACGAACTCGCCCGCATCGCCGAAATCGCCCGCAAGCAGGGCCCGGTCGGACTGGAAAAGGTCGAGACTGACGAGCCGTTCCTCGCCAAGGGCATCCGCTATGTCGCCGACGGCTACGACCTCGATTTCATTCGCGACAATCTGGAGCGCGACCGCGACAACTTTCTGATGCACCTCGACGAAGGCAGCAAGATCTACCGCGCCGTCGGCGACTGCGCCCCGGCGTTCGGCATGATCGGCACGCTGCTCGGCATGGTGCAGATGTTCTCCAACATGTCGGATCCTTCCAAGCTCGGTCCGTTCATGGCCACCGCGCTGCTGGCGACCCTGTACGGCGCCGTTGTCGCCAACCTGGTCTGCTTGCCGATTGCCGACAAGCTGCACGGCAAGCTGCTGGACGAAGAGACCAACCGCACCCTGATCATCGATGGCATCCTGATGATCCGCGACTCCAAGAGCCCGACCCTGGTGCGGGAAATGCTGCTGGCCTATCTGCCGGAGAAGCATCGTAACACCGAGGGAGAGCCGGTGCCGGCCTCAAGGCCGCTGCCTGGAATTTGAGAGATGGCCAAGAAGAAGCGCGGCAATGCTCACGGCGGCGGCCACGGCTGGTTCGTGACCTTTGCCGACCTGATGGCGCTGCTGCTGGCGTTCTTCGTGATGCTGGTCGCGTTCTCCACACAGGATGCCAACAAACTGAAGATCGTCGCGGGCTCGATGCGCGAGGCGTTCGGCGTGCAGAGCGAAGCGCGCTACTCCGGCATCGTCGAATCGGACGGCCTGCCGACGCGCCCGCGGCTCAAGAACGTCGACCACATCCAGCCGGAAGATGCGTCCAACACGCCGACGCCGGATCAGGAAGACCGCGAGAAGACTTCCGGCGCAAAGATCAAGGTCGACCGCAATTTCGCGCTGGCGGCGGCCTCGCTGCGCCAGGCGTTGCAGGACATGCCGGAGCTGACCGAGATGTCCAAGCACATCATGTTCGAGGAGACCAAGCAGGGCCTGAACCTCGAGATCGTCGACCAGGACGGCCGCTCAATGTTCGCCGACGGCTCCAAGGTGCCCTATGACCGCACCCGCCGCCTGGTCGAGAAGCTCGCAATTCCGCTCAAGGCCACGCCGCTCCGCGTCTCCATCGCCGGGCACACCGCGGCCGGCTTCGTGCCGAACCGCAGCGATTACGGCGCCTTCGATCTGTCGGCCGACCGCGCCAATGCCGTGCGTCAGATTCTCGAACGCGAGGGCCTGCCGCCGTCGCACATCTTCGCCGTCTCGGGCAAGGCGGACACCCAGCCACTGTTTCCGGACGATCCTTCGCTCGCAGCCAACCGACGCGTGACCATCACCCTGATGCGCGAGGATCCGCCGCTGCCGCCGAATCTGAGGCCGTGACCGAGCACGGTGAGCGTCGGCTTCCGACGCGATCATGCCCGGGGATGACTCTTTTGCGCTACCATGTTACCTGAGGCATGTCGTCGCGCTGTGACGAGCGTGGCTGCGGCGTCACAGCATCCGGCTCGGCGCCTGCTATGGTGGTGTGCCGATTGACAGGCGCACCGGAAGCGTCAAAAGGCGCCGGATCAATTCCAGGGAAGAAGCGTTCTCCACCCTCATGACGGCGAGCATCACACAGGCCGAGACCCAGGAAGGGCCGGTCAGATCAGGTTTTTGGGCCCTTACGCTCGGGAGCATCGGCGTCGTCTTCGGCGATATCGGCACCTCGCCGCTCTACGCATTTCACGAGGCGGTCAAGGGCGCGGCCCATGGCGAGCCGGTGTCACGGGTCATCGTGCTCGGTGTGCTCTCGCTGATCCTGTGGGCCCTCTTGATCGTCGTCACCGCCAAATACGTCCTGCTGCTGCTGCGTGCCGACAACAACGGGGAGGGCGGCACGCTCTCGCTGATGGCGCTCGGTCAACGCGCGCTCGGGCGGCGAAGCTGGGTTTTGATGGCGCTCGGTGTGGTGGGCGCCTCCATGTTCATCGGCGATTCCATGATCACGCCGGCGATCTCGGTGCTCTCGGCGGTGCAGGGCCTCAAGCTCGCGACCCCCGCGCTCGAGCACTATGTCGTGCCGCTCACCGTCCTCATCCTGGTGCTGCTGTTCGCTGTCCAGAGCAAGGGGACCGCCTTGGTCGCATCGGCCTTCGGGCCTGTGATGGTGGTCTGGTTTGCCGTGATCGCGGTGATGGGGGCCGTGCACATCGCCGACGACCCCACCGTGCTTGCGGCAATCAATCCCTATTACGCGGTGCAGTTCGTGCTGTCGCACGGCGTTATCGGCCTCGTGACGCTCGGCGCCGTGTTCCTGGCGGTGACGGGCGGCGAGGCGCTTTATGCCGATCTCGGCCATTTCGGGCGCAAGCCGATCCAGTCGGCGTGGATGTTCTTCGTGCTGCCCGCGCTCCTGATCAATTATTTCGGGCAGGGTGCGCTGGTGCTGTCCGATCCCAGCGCGATCGAGCACTCCTTCTATCGTATGGTGCCCGAGAGCCTGGTGCTGCCGCTGGTCGGACTCGCGACAGCCGCAACCGTGATCGCGAGCCAGGCGGTGATCACCGGCGCCTATTCGCTGGTCCACCAGGCCGTGCAACTCGGGCTCCTGCCGCGTTTCGAGGTGCGTTACACCTCCGAATCCCATGCCGGCCAGATTTATCTGCCGCGCGTCAACCGCCTGCTGCTGATCGGCGTGATGCTGCTGGTGTTGCTGTTCCACACTCCCAGCAATCTGGCCTCGGCCTACGGTATTGCCGTCTCCACCACCATGGTCGCCGATGGCATCATGGGCTTCGTCGTGATTTGGAAGCTGTGGAACTGGCGCGCGGCGACGGCCGCGGCCGTGATCGTCCCCTTCGTCATCGTCGATCTCAGCTTCTTCAGCGCCAACCTGCTCAAGTTGCTCGAAGGTGCCTGGGTGCCGCTGCTGTTCGGCATCGTCATGGCGGGGACGATCTGGACCTGGCGCAAGGGCTCCGGAATTTTGATCCAGAAGACGCGACGGATCGAGGTGCCGTTGGACGATTTGATCCGCAGCCTCGAGGAAGCGGCCCCCGCACATCGTCAAGGGTACCGCGGTGTTCCTGACCAGCGATCCCGCGTTCGTGCCGACCGCGCTGCTGCACAATCTCAAGCACAACAAGGTGCTGCACGAGCACAACGTGATCCTGACCATCGAGACCGCGCACACGCCGCGGGTCGATCTGGCGGAGCGATTCCGCATGGAGAAGATCAGCGACAAGTTCTCCAAGGTTCGTCTGCGCTTCGGCTTCATGGAGCAGCCGAACGTGCCCAAGGCGCT
Source organism: Bradyrhizobium dasycarpum (assembly GCF_042019905.1). Classification (NCBI taxonomy): domain Bacteria; kingdom Pseudomonadati; phylum Pseudomonadota; class Alphaproteobacteria; order Hyphomicrobiales; family Nitrobacteraceae; genus Bradyrhizobium; species Bradyrhizobium dasycarpum. The sequence goes on along the minus strand of NZ_CP169574.1, from coordinate 2,213,771 downwards.
CGCGATCGCGCGCAAGCAGGGCTGGCAGTTCGACATCATGTCGACGTCGTTCTTCGTGTCACGACGATCGCTGAAAGCATCCGCGCAGTCGGGCATGCCGCTGTGGCAGGATCATCTGTTCATCGCGCTCAGCCGGTCCGCCAACGATGCCACCGACTATTTCCAGATCCCCACCGGTCGCGTGGTTGAGGTCGGAACCCAGGTCACCATCTAGAACGAAACTGCAGCAGCTATGCGAATTTGCATAGCTAAGGCCCGGAATCGGGCTAGGCCATGCCGGTAGCGCAGGACTATAAGCCGCGCGCTCTTCCGCCGTTGTGCAGTGAAGCATTTTAGAGGCCGCAGGCTCTCCCATGACAAGTGATGTAGCGATTTCCGCTCCGGAAACGGTGGCGGCCAATGGGCATGGCGATGCCCATACCACCGCCGGTTTCGGGGCGCTGACGCTCGGCAGCATCGGGGTGGTCTACGGCGATATCGGCACCAGTCCGCTCTACGCCTTCCGCGAGGCGGTGATGGCCGCGTCGGGCGCAGAGGGGCTGCCGACGCCGGCCGCGGTGCTTGGCGTGCTCTCCCTGATCCTGTGGGCGCTGATCGTCGTGGTGACGCTCAAATACGTCGTGATCCTGCTCCGGGCCGACAACAATGGCGAGGGCGGCACGCTGGCGCTGATGGCGCTGGCACAGCGCGCGGTCGGCACCGGCGGGGCGACCATCGTGCTGCTCGGCATCATCTCCGGCGCGCTGTTCTACGGCGACGCCGTGATCACGCCGGCGCTCTCGGTGCTGTCGGCGATCGAGGGCATGAAGGACGTCACGCTCAGGTTCGAGCCCTATATCGTACCGCTGACGGTGGTCATCCTGGTCTGCCTGTTCGCTGTGCAGTCGCGCGGCACCGCCCGCGTCGCCGCCTTCTTCGGCCCGATCATGTGCGTCTGGTTCGCCGTCATCGCGGCGGCGGCAATCCATCCGATCATCCAGCAGCCGCAGGTGCTGCTGGCTCTGAACCCGCTCTACGCCGTGTCCTTCATGCTCCACCACGGCATCATCGGTTTCGTGACTCTGGGCGCCGTGTTCCTGGCGGTCACCGGCGCGGAGGCGCTCTATGCCGATCTCGGCCATTTCGGCAAACGGCCGATCCAGACTGCCTGGCTGTCGATCGTGCTGCCCTCGCTGGCGCTGAACTATCTGGGGCAGGGGGCGCTCGTGCTCAGCGACCCCGGCGCGATCGTGAGCCCGTTCTTCCAGCTGTTCCCGCAAGGCTTCTTCCGCGGCTGCATGGTCGTGCTCGCCACCATGGCGACCGTCATCGCCAGCCAAGCGGTCATCACCGGCGCCTATTCGCTGACGCGCCAGGCGATCCAGCTCGGCCTGCTGCCGCGCTTCGAGATTCGCCATACATCTGAAGCCCATTCCGGCCAGATCTTCATCCCCCGCATCAACCAGCTGCTGCTGGTCGCGGTGGTGCTGCTGGTGCTGCTGTTCCGTTCCTCGAGCGCGCTGGCGTCGGCCTACGGCATCTCCGTCACCGGGACCATGGTGGTCACGGCGATGATGGGCTTCGTCGTGGTCTGGAAGGGCTGGCGCTGGAAGCCGCTGGCGGCCGCGGCGCTGATCGCCCCGTTCCTGCTCCTCGATCTGACCTTCCTGAGCGCGAACCTGCTCAAGGTGCTCGAAGGCGGCTGGGTGCCGCTGGCGCTCGGCGCGCTCATGATCATCGTGATGTACACGTGGCGGCGCGGGAGCCGGCTCCTGTTCGAGAAGTCGCGTAAGCTCGAGTTCCCGCTCGCCGAGCTCGTCGCCATGCTGGAGAAGCGGCCGCCGCAGCGCGTGCCGGGCACCGCCGTGTTCCTGACCTCGGACCCCCTGAGCGCGCCGACGGCGCTGATGCACAGCCTGAAGCACTACAAGGTGCTGCACGAGAAGAACGTCATTCTCACCATCGAGACGGCGCAGACCCCGCGCATCGATCCGTCCGAGCGGGTCAGGCTGGAGCAGATCTCGCCGACCTTCTCCAAGGTGACGCTCAGGTTCGGCTTCATGGAATCGCCCAACGTGCCCAAGGCGCTGGCGATCGCCCGCAAGCTCGGCTGGCAGTTCGACATCATGTCGACCTCGTTCTTCCTGTCGCGAAGGGCGCTGAAGCCCGCCGCCCATTCGGGCATGCCGCGCTGGCAGGACCGGCTGTTCATCTCGCTCAGCCGCTCCGCCAACGACGCCACGGACTATTTCCAGATCCCGAGCGGCCGCGTGGTCGAGGTCGGCACCCAGGTGGCGATCTAGCCAGGCAAATCAAGCGCGCACTTCAAGTCGCTGCGATTTAGCTTTAACTTGCGCCGCGCGGCTCAAGCCTTTGTAGCGCTTGATTTTCGTCTCCCGAGAGGCGAGGTTGCCGGCGGCCGGGACGCCCCGGCCTGCGGCTCGCGATGTTGGAGGATGATGTGGCAAACCAGGTGCAGGATCTGACCCCGGACGAGGTCTCCAAAGGTGTCGCGGAAGGACGCTATCTGCTGGTCGACGTTCGCGAGCCGAATGAGGTCCAGGCCGAGGCCTATCCTTACGGCGTCGTCGTTCCGCTCTCGACCTTCGATCCCAAGGCGATTCCCGATCCCCAGGGCAAGCAGGTCGTGTTCGCCTGCCGCTCGGGCAAACGCTCGGTGACGGCCTCGCTTGCGGCGCAGGCGGCGGGCCTGCCTTACGACAAGCATCTGGCCGGCGGCATGCTGGGCTGGAAGGCGGCCGGCCTTCCCAGCAAGGCCGGCGGCTGACCTCACCCGATGTCCAAGAGCTCCTCGCTGAACAAGGTCTTCGCCGACCTTCCCGTCACCATCTTCGAGGCGATGTCGCAGGCCGCCCGCGACAACGACGCGATCAATCTCGGCCAGGGCTTTCCTGACGATCCCGGCCCCGAGGACATCCGCCGCGCCGCGGCCGAGGCCTCGCTGAACGGCTACAACCAGTACCCGTCGATGATGGGCCTGCCGGAGCTGCGCCAGGCGATCGCGACCCATTACGGCCATTGGCACGGCCTCAAGCTCGATCCGATGAGCGAGGTGATGGTCACCTCCGGCGGCACCGAGGCGCTGACCTCGGCGATCCTCGCGGTGGTCCAGCCCGGCGACGAGGTAGTGTGCTTCCAGCCGGTCTATGATTCCTATCTGCCGATCATCCGCCAGGCCGGCGGCATTCCGCGCCTCGTGCGGCTGGAGCCGCCGCACTGGCGGCTGAATGAGGACATGCTGAAAAGCGTCTTCAATTCAAAGACCAAGGCGGTGCTGTTCAACAACCCCTTGAATCCGTCCGCGGTGGTCTATCCGCGCGAGGACCTCGAAGCTGCTGGCGCGCTACTGCCAGGAGTTCGACGTCATCGCGATTTGCGACGAGGTCTGGGAGCACGTCACCTTCGACGAGCACAAGCACATCCCGCTGATCACCATCCCGGGCATGCGCGAGCGCACCATCAAGGTCGGCTCGGCCGGCAAGATCTTCTCGCTGACCGGCTGGAAGATCGGCTTCGTCTGCGCCGCGCCGCCGCTGTTGCGCGTCGCCGCCAAGGTGCACCAGTTCCTGACCTTCACCACCGCGCCGAACCTGCAGGCCGCCGTCGCCTATGGCCTCGGCAAGTCCGACGACTACTTCCTGTCGATGCGCAAGGATTTGACGCGGAGCAGGGACCGCCTGACCAGGGGGCTGGAGAGCCTCGGCTTCCCCGTGCTGAAGTCGCAAGGCACCTACTTCCTCACCGTCGACCTGTCACCGCTCGGGCTCAATGAGAGCGACACCGAATTCCTGCTGGCGCATCGTGAAGGATTACAAGGTCGCGGCGATCCCGGTCTCGGCATTCTACGAGCAGGACCCCGTGACCTCGGTGGTGCGTTTCTGCTTCGCCAAGAAGGACCAGACGCTGGACACCGCGCTGGAACGGCTCTCTGACGCGGTGCGTGGACGCAAGAGGTAGTGATGACGAAGGTCGGCCGCGCGAGGCTTTGCTTTTCCTGGCTTTGCCTTGGTTTTGCGATCGTCGCGCCGCTGACGTTGCTTTCCGCGCCGGTTCAGGCGGAGCAGCGGGTCGTCAATTTCTACAACTGGTCCAATTACATGGCGCCTGATGTCCTGGAGGCCTTCACCAGGGAGACCGGGATCAAGGTCGTCTACGACACGTTCGATGCCAACGAGACGCTGGAGACGCGCCTGATGGCCGGAAAGTCCGGCTACGACGTCGTGGTGCCCACCGCCTATTTCCTGCAGCGCCAGATCAAGGCCAGCATCTTCCAGAAGCTTGACAAGGCGAAGCTGCCGAACCTCGCCAATGCCTGGCCGATGGTGACCAAGCATCTGGCGACCTACGATCCCGGCAACGTCTATGCCGCCAACTACATGTGGGGCACGACCGGCATCGGCTACAACGTTGCCAAGGTGAAGCAGATCCTCGGGGCCGATGCCAAGATCGACAGCTGGGACATCGTCTTCAAGCCGGAGACCCTGGCAAAATTCAGAGATTGCGGCGTGCACATGCTCGATTCCGCCGACGACATCTTCCCGGCGGCGCTGAACTGGCTCGGGCTCGATCCGAACTCGACCAAGCAGGCCGACCTCGAGAAAGCCGCCGATGCCGTCGCCAAGGTCCGTCCGTCCGTCCGCAAGTTCCACTCGTCCGAATATTTGAGCGCGCTCGCCACCGGCGAGATCTGTTTCGTGGTCGGCTGGTCCGGCGACATCATGCAGGCCCGCGCCCGCGCCGCCGAAGCCAAGAAAGACAACAGCAGCGGCATCGAGATTGGCTACGCCATTCCGAAGGAGGGCGCGCAGATGTTCTTCGACAATCTGGCCATCCCCGCCGACGCCAAGAACGTCAACGAAGCCCACGAGCTGATAAACTATCTCTACCGTCCCGATGTCGCCGCCAAGAACTCGGACTTCCTGTCCTACGCCAGCGGCAACCTCGCCGGCCAGAAGCTGGTCGATCCGAAGATCCTGAACGACAAGAACATCTATCCGGACGAGGCGACGCTCTCAAAGCTGTTCGTCATCACGGCGCGCGAGCCGGCGACGCAGCGCATCATCAACCGGCTCTGGACCAAGGTGAAGACGGGGCGGTGAGGCTCAGGTCATTCCGGTGCGATGCGAAGCATCGAACCTGGAATCTCTAGATCCTGGGTTCGGTCCTGCGGACCGCCCGGAATGACGGCAGACGGCTGCTACCGCCACCTGCGATGCAGCCACAGCCATTGCTCGGGATGTTCGCGCACCCAGCTTTCCACCACGCTCGTGATCGCCTGGGTCGTGCCCTGGATGTCGATCTTGCCCTCGGCGTCGCGCACCGGCGGGATCTCTTCGCTGATCTCGCCGCGGAAGCGGCCACCGGGCAGGCGGATGATGCGCACGCCGTGGATCGGGCAGTCGACCTGGCGCAAGAGGCGCGCCAGCATCGGATTGGCGCGGGTCTTGCGGCCGAAGAAGGTGACCTCGACGCCGCCGGTCAGGTATTGGTCGATCAGCATGGCGACGTGCTTGCCGTCCTTCAGCGCCTGCGCGAGCCGCAGCGGCGCGTCGCGGCCGGCGGGGATCAGCGTGCCCATGTTGACCTGGCGCATCTCCTGGATGATGCGGTCGGCGGAGGCAATGTTGGGGCGGCGGTAGAGGATCGCAGCGTCCAGCCCGTGCGCGACTGCCGCGAGCGCCGGCAATTCCCAATTGGCCAGGTGTGCGGCGAAGATCAGCGCCGGCTTGCCGTCGTCGCGGATGCGGTCGAACAGTTCGATGCTGCTCTGGCTCAGTTCGATCCGGCTCTTCTCCGGATGGGCACGGTCGTAATCCCAGACACGGTCCATATGGGCGAACTCGGCGCCGACGCGGCCGAGATTGTCCCACACGCCCATCAGGATCCGTTCGATCTCCTCCGGCGATTTCTCGGGAAAGGCCGCAGCGAGATTGGCACGGCCGATGCGGTGCTCGCGCAGGCGCGGGCCGATCGTCTTCACGACGCGTGCGAAGAAGTCCGAGGTCTTGACCGGGTCGAAATAGCGCGTGGTGCGCAGCATGCCGACCGTGGCGGCACCGATCAGGCTGCCGCCGATTGATTTGGCAGCCGCCCGCGCGCGGGCCTTCGTGCTCGCAGTCAGTAGCGCCATGCGTCCGGTCAGGCCGGTTCGCGGGTCAGGATCAGCGAGGCGTTCTGGCCGCCGAAGCCGAACGAGTTCGACATCACGGCGGTGACGCGGGCATCGCGCGCCTTGTTGCCGACGACGTCGAACAGGATCGTGGGATCCGGGGTGTCGTAGTTGATCGTCGGCGGAATGCGCTGATGCTCGAGCGTGAGCAGCGAGAAGATCGCCTCGACCGCACCGGCGGCCGAGATGGTGTGGCCCACCATCGACTTGTTGGAGGTGACCGGAATCTTCTGCAGGAGCTCGCCGAACACGGCCGATGTCGTGTTGTACTCCATCTTGTCGTTCTCGGGCGTTGCGGTGCCGTGCGCGTTGATGTGGTCGATCTGGTCCGGCGTCATGCCGGCGTCGGCCAGCGTCTTGTTCATGCAGCCGATGATCGGCTTGCCGTCAGGCGAGGAGCGGGTGCGATGGAAGGAATCGGTGAGCTCGCCGCAGCCGGCGATCACGCCGAGAATCTTTGCCCCGCGCGCGGTGGCGGCCTCGTAGCTTTCGAGCACCAGCGCGCCGGCGCCTTCTGCCATCACGAAGCCGTCGCGGTTCTTGGAGAAGGGGCGGGAGGCCGCCTGCGGCGGATCGTTCTGGGTCGACAGCGCCGAAAGCAGCGAGAACCGCACCATGGCTTCAGGATTGACCGTGCCGTCGGTCGCGACGCACAGCGCAGCGTCGGTCTCGCCGCGGCGGATCGCTTCGACACCGAGCTGGATCGAGGTTGCGCCGGAGGCACAGGCTGTCGACAGCGAGATCGGCGAGCCCTTGGTGCCGAAGGTCTCGGCGAGGTGGGCTGCGACCGAGCCGAACATGAAACGGTGATGATAGGCGGCGTACTTGCCGCCGCCGGAGATGCGCAGCAGATCGTCATAGTTGAAGTCGGGCTTGCCGACGGCGCGACCGAGCTCGCGGCGCTGCGGCCATTCCACCTCGACCGGCGCGACCGCCAGGAACAGGGGGCCCGGGAAATCGGCCTTGGCGCCGATGCCGGCCTGATCGAGCGCCTCCTGCGTGACGAGCTCAGCCATCCGTTCGGACAGGCCGGTGGACGAGAACGGCTCGACGCTGACGAAATCGACAGTGCCGGCCATCGTGGTCTTCAGACCGTCGACCGGAAAGCGGGTGATGGTGCGGATGCCGGATTCGCCGGCGACGAGCTTCGCCCAATTGTCGGCCTTGCCGGCACCGAGCGAGGTCATGATCCCCATGCCAGTGACGACGACGACGGGGCGCCCGAGTTTGTCGCGTGGTGCAGTCATGTCGATCCCCCGGGTGAGCTAGTCAACTGCCTCGACCAGCGCCATGCCTTCGCCGCGCCAGTGTCCGGCTCCCACCACCACAATCTGGGTGGGCGCTCCCTGCATTTCAATCTCGGTGCCGGTGGAATCGTTCGGCGGGAACAGCGCACCACGCGAGATCGACAGCGCGGCGAGCGCGATGCCGAGCGGGAATTGCGTCTCCATGGTGTGGCCGAACATCGTGCCGGTCGAACGCACCGGGAATTCGGCGTGAGCCTTCAGGAAGCCGCGCTCTTCGCTCGTTGCCGGCTCCGCACCGGTCGCGCCCGTGATGATCGCGCCCTTGCCTTCGCGCTTGGGCAGCTTCGCCCAGAGCTGCTCCAGCGTCGCGGCCATGTCGCCGGGCTGCTTGCGCCGGGCGAGGTCGGCGACGACGCTCGACAGTCTTGCAAACGGCTTTGCGCCGCGCGCTTGCGCGTGGGCTTTCGATTCCAGCACCAGGAACGCGCCGGCCGAGCCGAGCGCGAAGCCGGCGTGATCCTTGCGCGCCCACACCGGTGCAAACTTGTCCTTCAGGTTGAAGTCGCCGAATTCGTAGAGGACCATCAGGTCCTTGCGCTCGCCGTTATGCGAGCCGCCGACCAAGGCAATGTCGCTCTCGCCCGAGGCGATGCGCGCCAGCGCGATACGGGCGGCATCGGCCCCCGCAACCTCTTCGCCCATGAAGGTACGCGAGGTGCCGCCAAGACCGTGCACGATCGCGATGTTGCCGGCGAGCAGATTGGAGAGCTGCGCCAGGAACAAGGTCGGCCGCAGATCGCTCATCAGCCGTTCGTTGAGGAAGCCGGGCGCGTTCGCCCCTTGGCCTCGGCCGTCAGAACGCCGGTGTCGACGTTGAGGTCGCGCTCGCCGCCGCCGGCGGCCACCACCATGTCGATCTTCGACAGGATGTCCTTGTTGCCCTTGATCCCGGCGGAATCGAGCGCAAGGCCGGCGGCATAGGTGCCGATGCGCTGCCAGGCTTCCATCTGGCGCTGGTCGCCCTTCTTCGGGATCTGGCTGTCGAAGCTGACAGGCATCAGGGGATGCACGATGTAGGGCGCAAAGCCCTTCTCGTCGACGTTGATGCGCTTCTCGGAAAGCGCGGCCCAATTGGCGTCCAGGCCCTCGCCGAGCGAGGTCGCAAGGCCAATGCCGGTGATCCAGACCTCGGTCTGGCCGGGCTTCGAAGCAGTGTCAATCATGGCGATACGGCCTGTTGCGGAAAGCCGACACGCTCGGCGACTTTCGCCATGTATCCGCGCATATCCGCATTGGGGAAGGGGATCAGCGTGAAGGTGAGCGCCGAATTCGCGCGCAGCTTGCCGCCGACCCTGATCTTGGCGTCGGTCATGGCATAGCCGGAGCCTTCATAGGTGAGGCTCGCCTCGATGCTCATGAGATCGCCGGGGAAGACCGAGCCGCGCACCTTGGCTTCCTTCACGGCGGCAAGAATCGGCATACGCTCGAACTTGAACACGCCGAGCTGGAGCCAGCCCGAGGCCTGCGCCATCGATTCGATCAGGAGCACGCCGGGCATCAAGGGGTAACCCGGAAAGTGCCCCTCGAAGATGGTGCTCTCCTTGGGGACCTGGGCTTCGACGACGATCTTCTTCTCGTCGACCTTGAGGTCGACGATGCGATCGATCATGTGGAAGTATTCGAGTTGCATGGCCGCGCGCTTACGCGCTCGCGCCCTTGGCCGCAACCAGTTCGTCGATGCGGGCGCACAGGTTCTTCAGCACGAAATACTGCTCGGTGGTCGCCTTGCCGTCGTTGACCTCCTGGGTCCACTTTTCCAGCGGCAGCTTGATACCGAACTGCTTGTCGATCGCGAAGGCGATGTCCAGGAAATCGAGGCTGTCGATGCCGAGGTCATCGATGGCATGGCTATCCGGTGTGATCGTGTCGCGTGGGATGTCGCAGGTTTCAGCGATGATCGTGGCGACCTGATCGAATGTGGAGGACATCACTAAGCCTTTGATATATTGCGGGTATTTGTCAGATTGTCCAGAGTGGCACGGTGGGTGGGCATCGCGCCCCTGATGACGCCCTCAACCCCCGCTCTGGCCGGGTCGAAAGCCCGTATATCGGAGCGCCGCCCTGAGTTCAATGGAGCCGGGCAGGCGAGGAGACGGGGCTGGGGACGCCCGCCGGGGGCCCGCTCCCGCCGGCGGATCGGGCCTAGATATGCGGCGTCGTGATCTTGACGCAGTCCCGACGGCCCATCAGCACGCAATCCTGGGTCCGGCGCAGGTCAGCGATGCTGACCGCGAGCCAAATTCCAATGGCGGTCAACGCGATGGTGAAGGCCAGCGCCGCGATGTTGGCGAGCATGCGATGACGGAAATCGCCCGGCTCGGCACGAGGCTGTTCGTAGCGCGACAGGTCGAGCGGTTCGGGCGCGCCGCGCAACGGCTTCACGGTACCGCTCCCGCGGTGGACCGCAGAGGGAGGCGAGGTGCGCGGCCTGAACTGGAGCACCCGGTGCTCGTCGTCAGAGCTTATGGGCCGCTGGGTCGTCATAGGGCGGGGATCACTCCGAAGCACGCTTTTGATAGCATACGTGATGAACGTGTTGCAGAAAATCTTCGCAATGTCCGCGTGCAATCATGGGCCCGCTCTATTTGTGCATGGACTGTGCGGAGCGATCGTGAAACCGGCCGTCATGGCGGCGGCAGGACGCGAGGGTTGCGTTGCAACAACGGGCATAGCGACGGCCAAAGACGTCGCGCCCTGGTCCGTCTCCGGCCCCGACGCGCGCCTCATGGGATCGAGCATCAACGCGGCCGCGCCCCGCCATACACAGCCGCGCGTGAGCGCATGGCGTCAACCGGCCAGGTCTCGTTCGATGTTCCGCAGCCGCACGAAGGCTGCCCATGCCCGCGGATAATCCTTGTCGGCGGGATCGATCGCGAGCAGCGCGCAACGCGCTCTCTGGATCTCTTGCGACGACACACGTTTCGTCGGAGCCTCCGATGTTCTCGACTGCTCCCAACGCGCCTCGATCTCCTTCGCAGCAGCCAAGGCTTCGGCGGCCGTCAGTTCCTGCGTCGATTTCGCCGGACACTGGCCTGAGGGCGGCGCCGGCCATGCGACCGGTGGCCGATCGGCCTGCCAGATCGGTTCGCTGTCCGGTGCCGCCTTCATCTGCGACACTGAAGGTTGCCCTGCCGGCGCCGGTCCCGTCCCGGCCAGTCCTGTCCTTGCCGGACCGGGCGAACCTGCCACGGCCGGTGCGACTGCTGCAGTCCGCGCGGCGAGTTGGCCAAGCTGTTGCTCCATCGTGCCGCCGCTCGATTGGGGAATGACCTTCCCGACGGCCTTGGCCACGGCCAGCGCGCCGGGGGCTATCGGCATTTGTTGTTCGGCAGTCCTGACCTCGGTTGCCGTCGGGCATGATCTGTATGGCAGGTGTTGAGAGGTAATCCGGCCGCCGTCGTCGACCCGGGCGAGGTCACTGGCCACGGCGTAAACGAATGCGGCACCGATCGCGTGGCCGGCCTTGTCCTTCGCGCTCACAGCGCCGCAGACATATCTCGCAGCGTCCGCCTCGACCGTGTGTAGGCCGCTGAAGTGAGCTGAATGCGGCTCGATCAGCATGCGGGAGACTGCTGCTCGGGCCTTGCGATGCTCAGATTGAAACATGCTCCATATTTCATCGGGATCGACGATGTCGGGCTGGTAGTTCCACATGTAGCCAGCCCCGAAGAATGCTGCGCCGACGCACGTCGCGATGATGGATGCTCGCAGGTTCATGAGATCGCGCCCTCTAGCAGGCACGACTCGTCCGCGTCTCCGTCGGTGGGCTTGACGAAAACCGTGGAGGTTGTGCCGGATTATTTACGCTAGTAGTGCGCGAGAATCTTAATAAAGCGTGTTCGATTGTGAAATCATCTCGGTTCCCGTGGGGCGGGAACTTTATTTCCCGCCGGCGGCGTCATTTTCGCCTGCGAGTTTCACCGTTCGTTGGACCGCGCTTGCCATGAGAGTGTCATGAAGCAAGCGGCGGCGAAGTTCTCGGGATCGGCGACGTCGCGTCCCAGGCAACGATTTGACTTTCCGCAAACGCGTATGAGTGCCGCCCGGTACTGTCCGCCTGCATGATTGCCGAAGCAGCGTTCTGCCCCCATGTCGGGGGTGAGGTGGGCTCCAGGTCATGCTAACTGGAGACGCGACCATGAGCATCATCTTCCGCATCCTCTTCGTCATTGCCGGCGCCATCACCGCGTTGTTCGTGGCGCGTGATGCCCTGAACTTCACCATCATTCAGACCTTCGTCGCCGTCCTGCTTGTGACGGCCATCGTGGGGGCTGGAAGTCTCTGGAGCCTGCGGCGGAAGACGTGAGCAAGGCAGAACGCGGCGTTTCCGGCGGACTGAGCGAAACCGAGGCTCGGCTGCGGCTGCAACACGAGGGGTTCAACGAACTGCCTCGGGCCGAGCGACGCACGCCGCTGCGCATCGTGCTGGAGGTGCTGCGCGAACCGATGCTTGCGCTGCTCCTGGGCGGCGGGCTGATTTACCTCCTGCTCGGCGACCTCCGCGAGGCGCTGCTTCTGCTGGCGTTCGGCGCCATCTCCGTCGTGATCACGATCGTGCAGGAGACCCGCACCGAACGCGTGCTGGAAGCCCTGCGGGAGCTGACCAGTCCGCGAGCGCTCGTGGTCAGGGATGGGGAGCGGCGGCGGATCGCGGGCCGGGACGTCGTCCGTGGCGATCTTCTCGTCCTGGCCGAAGGCGACCGGGTGCCGGCGGACGCGGTGCTCGTCAGCGCCCATGATCTGGCGGTCGACGAGTCGCTGCTGACCGGCGAGTCGGTCCCTGTTCGCAAGCAGGCCGTCAAGACGCCGGCGCGCGAAGCCGCTTCGGCCGAGCATCGCCCGGGCGGCGACGATCAGCCTTTCGTGTATTCGGGCTCGTTGGTGGTGCGAGGCGAGGGCCTGGCCGAGGTGGAGGCCACCGGCCCTCGCAGCGAGATCGGGAAGATCGGACTGTCGCTGCATGGCTTGCAGGCGGAGCCGCCGCGGTTGCAACAACAGACCGCACGGCTCGTGCGGCTTTGTTTTCTCGGCGGCGCGGCGATCAGCCTGGCCGCTGTCCTGCTTTACGGAACGTTGCGCGGGGATTGGCTGCAGGCGCTGCTCGGGGGCATCGCCATCGGCATGTCCATGCTTCCCGAGGAGTTTGCCGTCGTCCTCACCGTGTTCATGGCGATGGGCGCCTGGCGCATTTCGAAGGCGCGCGTGCTGACGCGGCGCTCCGCCGCGATCGAGGTTCTTGGCTCTGCCACGGTGCTGTGCACCGACAAGACCGGCACGCTGACGCAGAACCGGATGTCGGTTGCGGAGCTGAGGCTGCGCGACGGGACGAGCATGCGCCTTGCTTCATCGCAGCCCGCTCCTGTGGGAGCAGAGTTCTTCGAGCTGGCGCGTTGCAGCGTGCTGGCGAGCTCGCCGGAACCGTTCGACCCGATGGAGAAGGCCCTGCACACGTTCGCGCAGGCGCAGCTGCCGAAGGATGAGGAAGCCGGCGGCGCTCGGACCTTGATACGGACCTACGGCCTGCGGCCCGAGCTGCTGGCGATGACCCAGGTTTGGCGGTTGTCGCACCGCCAGGAGATCTTCGCTTCGGCGAAAGGCGCCCCCGAGGCGATTGCCCGCCTCTGCAAGCTGGACGGTGCGCAGCAGGAGGCGATGCGTGATTCGGTCGCGGCGATGGCGAAGAACGGCCTTCGCGTGCTGGGCGTGGCCGCTGCGAGCCATGGCGGCGGAGTCTGCCGACCTCGCAGCAAGGCTTTTCGTTTCGCTTCCTCGGTCTCGTCGGGCTGGCCGATCCGCTGCGTCCTGGCGTCCCCGAGGCAGTGGCGGAATGTCGTTCCGCCGGCATTCGCGTCGTCATGATCACGGGCGACTATCCTGCGACCGCGATGGCGATCGCCGGGCAGTCCGGGCTCGATGTCAAGGAGGTCGTAACCGGCGAGCAGATCAAGCTCGCGAACGAGATCGAGCTGGAGGCGCTCGTCAGGAACGTGAACGTGTTCGCCCGGGTCCTGCCGGAGCAGAAGCTGCGGATCGTTCAGGCGATGAAGCGCAACGGCGAGATCGTCGCGATGACCGGCGACGGCGTCAACGACGCGCCGTCCCTGAAGGCTGCCCATATCGGCGTCGCGATGGGCGGCCGCGGCACCGACGTGGCCCGCGAGGCGTCCTCGATCGTTCTGCTCGACGACGACTTCGGCTCGATCGTCGCATCCGTCCGCCTCGGGCGCCGGATTTACGACAATCTCCGCAAGGCGATGGCCTTCATCTTCGCCGTCCACGTTCCGATCGCGGGGCTTGCCCTGCTTCCCCTGGTGTTCGGGCTGCCGGTGATTCTAGGCCCCGTTCACATCGCGTTTCTGGAGCTGATCATCGACCCCGTCTGCTCGCTGGTGTTCGAAGCCGAGCGGGACGAGCGCGATGTCATGGCGCGCCCGCCGCGGCGCGCCGATGCGGAGCTGTTCTCGTGGGCATTGGTCGGGTGGAGCGTTCTTCAGGGGGTTCTGGCATTTGCGCTGATCGCCGCGATCTTCGTCGTCGCGCTTCGCTCCGGCATTCCTGCCGACGAGGCGCGCACGCTCGCCTTCATCGCGCTCGTCGTCTGCATCGTCGCGCTGGTGCTGGTCAACCGGTCCTTCAGCGCGTCGTTCCTGTCCGCCTTCTTCCGTCCGAACCCGGCATTGCTCTGGATCTTCGTGTCGATCGCGTCGATTCTGACCACTGCTCTGGTCTGGCCGCCGGCCTCCGGCCTGTTTCGTTTCGGTCCCCTGCACCTGGACGATCTGATGGTCACGCTCGGCGCAGGCCTGCTGGTGCTCACCGTGCTCGAATTGCTGAAACCGATATGGGCACGACGGCTGCGATTCTAGATCGCGACCGCGGCAGGTCTGTCATCGCGGCGCGGCGATGTATCCTATGCACCAGCGGAAGATGCGCGCGAGATGCTGGCGTCATCATTAGAACGGATCCAGTCTACATAGATTCTACGATACGAGGCTCCAAAACACTTTGATTGTGCGATTGGAGTCTCTGCATGGTCGTCCCCGTGAATTCGGGGACTGGGAATGCTGGAATTTGTGTCTGACGCACGCGCAATGAAGCGCGGATGCGTGTCGGTGCTGTGCGGTCTTCTCGTGCTCCCGCCGGCCATCACGTTTGGCGGCGGTGCGCGAGCCCAAAGCGTGAGCGGAGCATCAGATCTTCCGCCCGTCGTGGTCGAGCAAAGCCGCGCGAGCAAGCGTCAGGTTACGACATCGCGCACATCCCGATCCGTGAGTGCCAGAGGCGCGCGATCTCGTGCGGCAGGACAGGTGCCCCAGGCCGGCTCTCAGCCTGCCGCCGCTGCCGTGGAACGCGGGACGGATCCGGTGAGAGGGTTCGTGCCCGTCGTCAGCTCGGCCGCGATGAAATCCGACACGCCCATTCTCGAGACGCCTCAATCCGTCTCCGTCGTCAGCCGCGATCAGCTCGATGCCCGCTCGGCCACAACCCTGGTCGAAGGACTGCAATATGTGGCGGGTCTTGCGGTTCAACCGGGCGGCAAGGACCCGCGCTTCGACAATGTCTTTATCCGCGGCTTCGACAACAACGGCTACGGTGCTTATCGCGACGGGCTTCGCGAGGTCGGCGATCCCAACTTCCTGTCGCTGTTCCGCAACGAGCCCTACGGCTTCGAACGCATCGACGTCGTCAAGGGACCGAGCTCCGTCATGTACGGGCAGGGGGCACCGGGCGGTCTCGTCGACGTCATCAGCAAGCGGCCGACCGACAAGGCCTTCGGCGAGATTGTCGGGCAGCTCGGCAATTACGACCGGTTTCAGGGCGCGTTCGATTTCGGCGGGCCCGCGACCAAGGACGGCACATTGCTCTATCGGCTCACCGGCGTGTTCAGGGATTCCGATGCGCAGATCGCCAACTTCTCGAACTTCGTGAAGGACAACCGGACCTATATCGCGCCCGCCGTGACCTGGAAGCCGACCAACGACACCACGCTCACTATTCTTGCCGACTACACCCACGACGTGACGGGAAATGCGTTTCCGCTGTCGATGCTCCATGTTACGGGCGGAAGGATCACGGGCATCACCGCGCTGCCGCTGTTCCTCGGCGATCCCAGCTACAACAAGTTCGACCAGGAGCAGGAGCGCGTCGGCTACCAGCCTCGAGCATCGCTTCAGCAACAATCTGATCTTCGAATCGAAGGCCCGCTACGGCCACACCGAGCTCGACTATCGCTATCTGACGTTCGTCGGAACTCCGCTCGATACGGCCACGGTCTTTCCACGGCGCGCAATGCGCATACAGGAGCAGGTCGATACTCTGTCGACCGACAATCACCTGATCAGCAAGTTCAGCACCGGGCCGGTTCAGCATACCGCGGTCTCCGGCGTCGACTATCTCGTGTTCAACATGACGGACCGGACCTATTTCGAAGTGCGCCGTCGCTCAGCAAGATCAATCCGGTCTACAATCAGGCCGTCGCGGATCCGACTGCGCTCACCACCCCCTCGGCGAACCAGACGATCGATCAGGTCGGCGTTTACGTGCAGGATCAGATGAGGATCCAGAACTGGATCTTCACCCTGGGTGGACGGTACGACACGTCGGAGCAGAACACCTACGCGTTGGCGACCAGGAAGACCACCGACACGAAGGACACGGCTTTCACCAAGCGGGGGGCGGTCTCCTATGTGTTCGATTCCGGAGTGGCGCCCTATTATAGCTATTCGGAGTCGTTCCTGCCGACGCCAGGCACAGACTTCGCGGGCAGCCCATTCAAGCCGACGACGGCGCAACAGCATGAGGTCGGCGTCAAGTATCAACCATCACGCACCCTGCTGATGACGCTGGCGCTGTTTGACCTGACGCGGCAAAATTCGCTCACGGCGGATCCATCACATCTCGGCTTCTCGGTCCAACTCGGCGAGGTGAATTCGCGCGGCGTCGAGTTCGAGACGCTGGCGCAGATCCTGCCTGGGCTGAATCTCGTGGCGACCTACACCAATCAGGACGTGAAGGTGACGCGGAGCACCGGGACCGACCTCGGCAAGGTGCCGACGCTCGTGGCGCGCCAGATGGCGTCGACCTATCTCGATTACACGATCCAGGGCGGCATCTGGGACGGCTGGGGCCTTGGCGGCGGCGTCCGCTACAACGGGCCGACCTTCGCCGACACCACCAACACCATCGTCAACGAGGGCTACGTCGTGTTCGACGCCGGCCTGCATTATCGCAAGCCGAAGGGTGTGAATCTGGCGCTGAACGTCAAGAACATCGCCGACCGCGTCACCCTCGCTTGCACGACCGGCGGCGGTTGCCAATACACCAGTCCGCGCACCATCACGGGCACAATCAGCTATCGCTGGTAGACGCCATGGTTCACGCACCCACGATCCGCCGGTGGTCCCGCATTCACACCTGGACCTCGCTGCTGTGCATGTTGTTCCTGCTGATGCTATGCGTGACAGGCCTTCCGCTGGTTTTTCACGACGAGATCGAGGGCCTGCTCGAGGACGAGATCGCAGCTCCCGCCATGCCGGAGGGGACGCCGCGTCTCTCGCTCGACCGCATGATCGCGGCGGCCCAGGCGCGCTTTCCCGGGCAATACGTCCTGCAGCTCAACTTGAGGCAGACCGAGCCGCTGGTGACGGTCGTGGTTTCGCCGACCGCCGTCCCGGCGCCGGGCAACTTCCATCGCCTGACGCTCGATGCGCGGACGGCGGATGCGCTCGGCGAGGAGGCGCCGCATCAGGACGTCATGAACATCGTGTTGCGGATTCACAAGGACATGTTTACGGGCCTGGCCGGCGAATTGTTTCTCGGCGCGATGGGTCTTGTGTTTGCCGCGTCGATCATATCCGGTGTGGTCCTGTATTGGCCGTTCATGCGGCGGCTCGATTTCGGCACGATCCGCCGCCGATCGTCGTCTCGCGCCAGGTGGCTCGATATCCATAACTTTATCGGCATCGTCACCGTGACCTGGGCGGTGGTTGTGGGTCTCACCGGCACGATCAACACGCTGGCGACGCCGCTGTTCGATCTGTGGCGTGCGCAGCTGATTCCGGTCCTGCTGGCGCCTCATCTTGGCAAGCCCGTGGCGCCGATCCCGTCGGTACAGGCTGCTGTCGAGCTCGTCCGCGTGAGATTTCCGGACCGTCTGGTCACGTCGGTGACGATGCCGACATCGGCGCGCTTCGGCAGCCCGCAGCACCTCGTCGTCTGGACCAAAGGCGCGACACCCTTTACGGCGCGTATGCTCCAGCCGATGCTCGTCGATGCCAACGACGGCGAGACGATCGTGGCACCCGAGGTGCCCTGGTATCTGAAGACACTTCAGGTGTCGCGGCCGCTGCATTTCGGCGACTATGGCGGGCTTCCGCTGAAGATCATCTGGGCGCTGCTGGACATGATCACGATCATCGTTCTCGTCAGCGGGATCTATCTGTGGGTGGCGAGGCGAAAGTCGTCGGCCCGCCGCAAGCCGGCGGATGCGGGCCGGACCGCGGCAATTGGCATCTAGCCGATGGAGACTCCCGCCCGGAACCTGCCTCGGATTCACAGAAGCGCATGGGGCGTCTTCCGCTGGCCCCTCTTTGTCGGCGTCGTTTGCGGCGCGGGGCTCGGCCTTGCGCTGGTTGGAGACGGCGTCTGGGACGCTCTTTCGTGGCTGGCGTTGTCGTTGCCGGTCGTTCTGGCGATCGTCTATTGGTGCCGCGCAGGTCAACCGCGCTGAGATTCACGGACGGCGATCGGGCTCGGGCAGACGGTGCTGCTCGACATCGTGGCCGACGTCATGCCTCTCGTCCTTGCCACCGAGCATCCGATGCAGCCAGCGCTCCAGGCGCCGGCCGATCGTCAGCAGAACGAAGGCAAAGGCCAGCGCGGCCAGCACGATCTTCCATTGTCCGGCGCCGCAGGCAATGCCGAGACAGGCGGCCAGGAAGGTGCAGGCGGCGCTGGTCAGGCCGCGCACGCGAAAACGTTCGCTTTCATGGACGATGACGCCGGCCCCGAGGAATCCGATGCCGGTCAGGATGCCCTGGATCACACGGCTCGCCGCATCGGTGATCTTGCCGGGCTCGGCGAACTGGACCGCAAGCAGCACGACGGTTGCGGTGGAGAGCCCGACGATTCCGAGCGTCTTCAGCCCGATCGGCTTGTCGTGCAGGTCGCGGTTCAGGCCGATCGCGCTGCCGGCGAGCGTCGCGCTTCCGAGACGCAGCAGGATTTCGGGCCAGTCCAGCTCGGTCATGTCTTGTCCGTCATCTCCCGCCGGCTTTGCGCCGGCAAAACATAGTCTATGCGGGCGAGAGGCTCAACGAGGTGCGACGGGCGACAACGCGCTGATGTCATCGCTCATTCAATCGGGCGATCCAGTATTCCAGATGCGTTAGTGCTTGAGCCGAGAAGCTGCGGCGCGCTGGATGCCCAGGTCAAGCCCGGGCATGACACCGGAATTCGCGGAGGCGCGGCTGTCCGCCCCTTACCGCAGCGGCTTCTTCAGCAGCGAGAAGCGGTCCGGATCGAGCCCCATCGAGGGTTGCAGCATCGGCGCCTCGACGTTGGAGAGCGTCTTGGCGGGCGGGGCCGAGAACACCGGATCGTTCGGCACGTCGCGCTGCGAAGTGGCGCCGCGCCAGCGCCTCGAGCACGGCGCTGACGAAATGCATGTCGTGGCCGGAGGTGACGGACGGCACGCTTCGAGATGGTGGCTTCGCCGCGCGGCAATTGATGCGGCGGCACCTCCTTGAAGCGCAAGCGCGTCGGCAGCGCGACGCCCTCGCCGAAGGCCAGCACTTCACGGGTGCCGAGCGAGGGCACGAAGGACAGCAGGTTCGCGGCGGCGTCAGACACCGCGGCGCGCAGCAGCGCCTGGTCGCGGTCGTTGGCAAGACGCATCGTAAACAGCGTGTTGCACTGGGAGATGATGGTGGCGTCGAGCTCGGCCGGACGCTGGGTGATGAGGCCGAGATAGACGCCGTATTTGCGGCCTTCCTTGGCGATGCGCGACACCGCCTTGCGGGTCGGCCCGAAACCGATGTTGCGGTCGGCGGAGGCGTAACGATGCGCTTCCTCGCACACGAACAGCAGCGGCGAGACGCCGTCGCTCCACAGGCCGAAATCGAAGGCCATGCGGCACAGCACCGAGACGACGGAATCGATGACTTCGGCCGGGAAGCCGGCGAGCTGCATCACCGTCATCGGCTTGCCGTTGGCCGGGAGGCGGAACAGATGGCTGATGACCTCGGCCATGGTGTCGCCGCCGACATTGGCATTGTCGAACATGAAGGTGTAGCGCGGGTCGTTGCGCACCGCCTCGATGCGCGAGATCAGCTTGTGATAGATGATGCGCGAGGAGCGGTTCTCGAGGCTTGCCCATGCGCTCGTCGATCAGCGACAGCAGGTCGACCAGGCGATAGGGCACCGGCGTGTCGACCGTGTAGCCGATCTGCTTGGGATCGATGCGCTTGAGGCCGATGCGGTCAGCGTTCTGGTACTGGGTGTAGACGCCCTTGGCGAGCGGGATCACCTCGGCGAGGATGTCGAGCTCCTCGGGCACGCCGGCGCGGCCGCCGAACAGCACGTCGACGATTTCCTCGAAGTTGAACAGCCAGAACGGCAGCTTCAGGTTTCGTGGGTTGAGCACCAGCGCGCGGTCGCCGAAGCAGCGGCCATATTCGTTATGCACGTCGAGCAGGAAGATGCGCAGGTTCGGGCGCGCCTTCAGGATCTCGTTGAGCAGCAGCGACACGCCGGTGGATTTGCCGACGCCGGTCGATCCCAGCACCGCAAAATGCTTGGACAGCATTTCCTCGACGTCGACATAGGCGACGACCGAGCGGTCCTGCTGAAGGAAGCCCACATTGATCTGGTCCGAGCCGGTCGGCGCGTAGATCGTGCGCAGCTCCTGGCTGGTGATCAGGTCGACGGCATCGCCGATGGTCGGATAATTGGTGACGCCGCGCTGGAATTTCGGCTTGTCGCTGGCGTTGAGGATTTCGCCGAGCAGGTCGACCGAGGCGACCGCGATATAATCGTCGCTGCTCGACAAATTCTCGCAGGACACCTCGGTGATCATCGCGACGATGACCGAGCTGGCACTGCGAATGCTGACGAAGCGGCCGACGGTTGCCCGAACTTCCGAGATCGGCATCTGGCTTTCCGCCAGCAGCCCGACCCGGGCGAGCGATCCGCGAACCGAAATCACGCGTCCAAAGGATGTCACGATCAATGAACCTGGCAAGAGCGAGAGGATTTGTCCCCGACTATGCGCGGTCGTCGCTGGACAAACGGTTAAGCGCCAGGCGCGGCCGCTTCGTTAAATCTGTGACAATTCGGCCGTGAGGTTTGTTTCCGATTGCGGACTTATGAGCGGAAACGTCGGGAAAATGCTCCAATTCAAGGGCCTTTGAAGCAAAAGACGCGTTAAGGAATATTTTACCATCCGGTCACTCCGCTCCCCGTTTTCGGAATGATGGCCCTCGCGCAGCGAACGTCATCCGAGTCCGGGCGGTCGTTTGATTTGTTGACGGGACCTAATCATTTGTACATTAGTACAAATGAGCCGGCGGCTTCGGTAGCGCGATGGGGCGGGTGAGCGTGTTGCACCCCGCACCCGATCGCGCGATCCGGTCCGGCGGGTCGCTAGCCGTGGAGGAAGACATGCAGCCCGAACCGATCCTCGATCTCGCTCATCTCGGCCATATGGAGCTGCTGACGCCCAAGCCCGATGAAAGCCTGAAATTCTTCGTCGACGTCATGGGCATGACCGTCAGCGGCCAAAAGGGCGAGTCGGTTTATTTGCGCGGCTGGGACGATTACGAGCGCTACTCGCTGAAGCTGACGGCGTCGAAGACCTCAGGCATGGAACACATGGCGCTGCGCGCGCGCAGCCAGCAGGCGCTGGAGCGTCGCGTCGCCGCGCTGAAAGGGTCCGGCTTCGACATTGGCTGGATCGACGGCGACATGGGGCAGGGCCCGACTTTCCGTTGCCGCGACCCCGATGGCCACATCGTCGAACTCTATTACGAGACCGAGTGGTATCAGGCCCCGCCCGAGCTGAAGCCCGCGCTGAAGAACCAGGCGCAGCGCTTTCCCGCCCGCGGCGTCAATGTCCGTCGTCTCGATCATCTCAACTGCCTCGCGGTCGATATCAAGGCCAACCGCGAATTCTTCGAGAATTACCTCGGTTGCCGCCTCACGGAGCAGATCGTGCTCAACGACGGCCGCGAAGCTGCGATGTGGCTGACGATGTCGAACAAGAGTTACGATTTTGCCTATTCGCTCGACCATTCCGGCGTGCCGGGGCGCTTCCATCACATCACCTACGCGCTCGACAGCCGCGAAGAGATTCTTCGCGCGGCCGATATTTTCATCGAGAACGGCGTGCACATCGAGACCGGCCCGCACAAGCACGCGATCCAGCAGACCTTTTTCCTCTACGTGTACGAGCCCGGCGGCAACCGCGTCGAGGTCGCCAATGCCGGCGCGCGGCTCATCCTCGCGCCCGATTGGAAGCCCATCGTGTGGACCGAGGAGGAGCGCAAGAAAGGCCAGGCTTGGGGATTGAAGACGATCGAGTCCTTCCACACCCACGGCACGCCTCCGGTGGAGATGAAGCAGCACGGCTAGAACCGCACCTCCGACGTGTCATTCAGCGTCATTCCGGGGCTCGCCGCTTCGCGTCGCCCGGAATGACATCAGTGGTTGGAGCTGCGCACCCGCGCGATCGCATCCCGCACGCCCGGCCATGCCGGCTTGTCGGGTGCGAACTGCCTGCGCAGGAACGTGACGAGTTCCTCGATCTGCGCGTCGCTCATGCTGTTCCTGAATGCCGGCATGTAGCCGAGATCGCTGGAGACCGGATCCGTGATCCCGTGCAGGATCACCTGGACCAGATTGTCCGCCGTTGCGCTGTGCAGATTGCTGTTCAGCGCGAGCGAGGGGCGAGTGCCGAACAGCGGCAGGCCGCCGACCTCGTGGCACACCGCGCAGGCGCCCTGATAGAGCCGCGCGCCGGTGGAGGAGGCGACGGTGACCTGCGTTGCGCTCTCCAGCTTCACTGCGAGAGCAGGTGCGTCGGCGGCGTCGTCGTTGAAGGAGCCGAGATAGACCGCCATCGCGCGAATGTCCTCGTCTGGGAGGGCCTTGAGGTCCCTGACCACGGGCGCCATCGGGCCCGCGGCGACGCCGTGATAGCGCGAATGGCCGGTGCGCAAATAAGCAAACAGCTCGTCCTCGCTCCACGGGATCGGCGCGTGCGACAGCGCGGTCAGCGCCGGCGCCTCCCAGCCTTCTGCGAAGCCGCCGGCAAGATAGGCATTGCGCTGTTCGGCGCCGAACGCGTTGCGCGGCGAGTGGCAGCCGCTGCAATGGCCGAGGCCCTCGACGAGATAGGCACCGCGATTCCAGGCTTCCGATTTTGTCGGATCGGGCTTGAACTCCGTCGCTTCGTGGAACAACGCGTTCCACCCCGCGAGCAGCGGACGGAGATTGAACGGGAAGGCGAGCTCATTCGCCGGCGGCGTCGCGCGCACCGCGGGCTGCGCCATCAGATAGGCGTAGAGCGCCTGCATGTCCGCGTCGCTGGTCTTGGCGAAATGCGTGTAGGGGAAGGCCGGATAGAGCTGCCGCCCATCACGGTGCAGCCCGTCGCGCATCGCGCGCTCGAAGGCGGGATAGGACCATGCCCCGATGCCGGTGTCGACATCGGGCGTGATGTTGGTGCTGTAGATCGTGCCGAACGGCGTCTCCAGCGCGCGACCGCCGGCATTGAGCGCGCCGCGAAGCGTGGTGTGGCACTCCGCGCAATTGCCGAGCGCTGCGAGCTGCTCGCCGCGGGCGATCGTCACTGCGGAATAGACCGACGCATCGGGGCGCGCGATCGGCGCAATCGCGCGCCCCGGCAGCAGCGCGGCGCCGATGCCGATCGCAGCCGTGCAGACCGCCGCAATTGCTGCGAAGATGCCGGCGCGCTTGGCGAACGGATTTTCCCAGATGCGAGAGGGAGGCGGGGCCGTGGGTGCGGGCAGCGGCACAGCCGATGTTTCACCGTGCAACCCCTTCAAGATACGTTCGGGGGTAAACGGCGGCTCGCGAAAGCGGACGCCGGTGGCATCGAAGATCGCATTGGCGATCGCCGCCGCACTCGGCACCGAGGCGGACTCGCCGACGCCGAGCGGCGGCTGGTCCTGCCGCGGCAGCATCAGGACGTCGATTTTGGGCACGTCGGGGAAGGGGATGATCGGATAGGCGCCCCATTCGCGCGCCGCCACCGCGCCGCGTTCGAACGAGACCTCTTCCATCAGCGCGCGGCTGGTGGACTGGATCACGTTGCCGTGGATCTGGTGGCGCACGCCGTCCGGGTTGATCATCAGGCCGGAATCCTGCCCGGCGACGACGCGGGTCACGCTGACGTCGCCGGTCGTCTTGTTCACGGCAACATCTGTCACCCAGGCCGACCATGCCGCGCCGTAGCCGGGAAACTTGCTGTGGACGTAAAGGGCATAGGCGAATCCGCGTCCGTGCACGACCTCGCCGTCCTTGTCCTGCCTCACAGGCCGTGGCGTCCAGCCGGCGCGCTCCGCCACGGCATTGACGAGATCGATGGCGCGCTGGTCTTTCAGGTAACGCAGGCGATATTCGATCGGGTCGATTCCGGCCTCGGTGGCGGCCTCGTCGATAAAGGATTCGTGCGCAAAGGTGTTCGGCAGCGCAGAGACGCCGCGAAACCAGGAGGCGCGCACGATCGGCGGCGAGTCGTGGGCGACGACGCGCATGTGCTCGTAGTCATAGGGCGGGATCGCCGTGCGGTCGCCCATCTGGAGCACGGCCGGCTCCGGTGAGATGCGGCCGGTCAGCAGCAGGGCCAGCGTCGGCGCGGCGTTCGAGGGATAGCGCGTGGCGAGGTCATAACCGGCGATGCCGCCGTCGGCATCGAGCCCGCCATTGACGTCGATGAGCTGCGCGGTGCCTTTGGGCTCCCAGGCGTGCTCCTGCTCGCGCGACAGCTGCACACGCACGGGACGGCCGACCGCACGCGACAGCAGCAGCGCGTCGGCGGTGACGTCGTCGGCGCAGTTGCGGCCGTAGCAGCCCGCGGCCTCCAGGCGGATGACCTCGATCTCGCTCTCGGGACGCTCGATCAGGAGCGCAAGATCGCTGCGCAGCAGGTGCGGGTTCTGCGTGCCCGACCAGACCCTGATGTTGCCGTCCTGGAAATCCGCAACCGCGCAGGAGGGCCCGATCGAGGCGTGCATCTGATACGGCCAGACATAAGTGCGCTGCATCGGCTTGGCCGCGCCGGATATCGCAGCGCCAACATCGCCCTTGTCGATCAGCGTGCGCGGGGTCGATGGATTGGCGCGCAGTGCAGTCTCGACGTCGGAAAGATCGGTGAGGGTGGGCGTCGGCTTCCAGCTCAGCTTGAGCTGCTCGGCCGCGCGGATCGCATTCTCCTCGCGCTCGGCGACGACACCGACGAAATCGCCGATGCGCACCACGGCCACGAGACCGGGAATGCCGCGAACCGATGCTTCATCGACGCCGATCAGGCTGGTGCCGACAAAGGGTCCTGCATCGACGCCGGCATAGGGCGGCCGCACCACGCGGCCGTGCAGCATGCCGGGCACGCGGATGTCGTGGACGAAGGTCAGCTCGCCCGTGGCCTTGGCCGGCAGGTCGACGCGCGGGACGGACTGGCCGACGATGGCGTAGTCGCCGACGGGTTTGACCGCGACATCGTCGGCAAGCTCGAGCCGGATCTCCTCGCCGCCGATCAGCTCGCCATAGCTGACGCTGCGGTTGTCATGCCCGCGCACCAGGCCGTCCTCGATCTTGAGATCGGCCTCCGGCAGTTCCAGCCGCTCCGCCGCGCGCGCGATCAGGAAGTGTCGCGCCTGCGCTGCGGCCTTGCGCAGCGGCACGGCGGTGATCTGGATGGTCTCGCTCGCGATGGTCGCGCCCTGGTTCGGCACCAGGGCGGTGTCGCCGAGCACCACGATGACGCGTGCAAAAGACACGTCCAGCTCTTCGGCGACGATCTGACCGAGTGCGGTGCGAATGCCGGTGCCGAGATCGACATGGCCGTTATAGGCGGTGACCGAACCGTCGGCCGTGATGCGGACGAAGGTCTCGGACGTAATCTCGTCCACGGTGCGGACGACGACAAGCGATCCCGATGACCGGTCGGCTCCGTTCGAAACAGGGGAGGCCATCAGTCAGCCGCCTCGATGAGCTGGCCCGACGCCCGCATCACGGCGCGCAGGATTTCGACATGGGTGCCGCAGCGGCAGAGATTGTAGCGCAACGCCGCCAGCGCCTCCTGTTCGGTCGGCCGCGGGTTGATTGCAAGCAATGCCTTGGTGGTCATGATCATGCC
This sequence comes from Bradyrhizobium dasycarpum, assembly GCF_042019905.1. NCBI lineage: Bacteria > Pseudomonadati > Pseudomonadota > Alphaproteobacteria > Hyphomicrobiales > Nitrobacteraceae > Bradyrhizobium > Bradyrhizobium dasycarpum. Next base: position 2,187,919 of record NZ_CP169574.1, on the reverse strand, counting down.
GTTGAGGCAATAGCCGCATTGCGCGGCCTGCTCGTCGATGAACGCCTGTTGCACGACGTCAGGCTTGTCGCGCGTGCCGAGACCTTCGAGCGTCACGATGTCGCGGCCGGCGCAGCCACTGACGGGAATCACGCATGCGCGCGCTGCAGCTCCGTCGATCAGGACGGTGCAGGTGCCGCATTCGCCCAGACCGCAACCATATTTCGGGCCGTTGAGCGCGAGATCGTTGCGGAGCACGTAGAGCAGCGGCGTCTGCGGCGCCGCATCGATCTCGTGGATCCTGCCGTTGACGGTGAGGCGGATCGGTGTGTGCGCCATCCCTTAGTCCCAAGCCCGCATCAAATTCGACGTCGCGACGATACCGTTTGTACACAAACGTGCAAGCCATGCATGCCGCACTGCAGCGCGGCTGCCTTGTTTGTGGACAGAGTGGATGGGCAAATGAGGCTTTATGCGGCAGCTGCATCTTTTGCACTGCACCGCCGCTTGACAGCCGGAGGCGACCGCGCGCAACATCGTTCGTATACGAATGATAACCCGCGCCAGCTGGCTCCGACATGGTGACTGAAACGACGAACGCCGCCATCGACAAGATCCGCTGCGATGCGTGTCCGGTGATGTGCTACATCAAGCCGGGCGCGGCGGGTGCCTGCGACCGCTACGCCAACCACGACGGCAAGCTCGTCCGCGTCGATCCGCACGTGATCCTGGAGCGCACCGTCTCGCATGGCGGCAAGCTGGTTCCGTTCAGCCGCACGGAAGACTGGGACGGCAAGATCGTCCACGAGCCCTCGACCTTCGTCACCGCGATCGGTGCCGGCACCACCTATCCCGATTACAAGCCCGCGCCCTTCATCGTCTCCGCCGAGGTCGAAGGCGTCGACATGGTGACCGTGGTCACCGAGGGCATCTTCTCTTATTGCGGCGTCAAGGTGAAGATCGACACCGACCGCTATCTCGGTCCGGAGACCGCGACCGTGCGCGCGCAGGGTGAGGCGGTCGGCCACGTCACCACCAGCGAATACGGCTCGCAGATGCTGTCGCTCGGCGGCGTGCATCATCTCACCGGCGGCTCCAAGAAGGAGGGCCGCGTCACCTGCGACACGCTGATGGATCTCGCCAATTGCAAGCCGGTCGAGCTCACCATCGACGGCGGCGCCACGGTGGTGGTGCAGGCCGGTCAGCCGCCGATCGTCAACGGCGTCAGGGAAGAACGCATGCGCGTCGGCTGCGGCTCGGCGACGATCGGCATGTTCGCCAAGCAATGGCACGGCAAGGTGAATGAAGTCGTCGTGGTCGACGACCACATCACCGGCGTGCTGAGCGAGCACCAGGCCGGCAAGCTGCTCGACATCGCCGACACCGGCATCAAGATGAAGGGCCGGCGCTCGACGCCGGGCCGCTATTTCCAGGTCGCCGATCCCGGCACGGGGTGGGGCGGCACCAACATTTCCGATCCGCTAGCGATCCTCGGACCATTCGATGCCAAGGAAGCCAGACCCGGCCTGACCATGCTGATGGTCTCCACGACAGGTGAGCACTCGTCCTACTACGTGCTCGACGAGGCCTTGAAGCCGGTCGAGACCGAGATGCCGACCGACCTGAAGTTCTCGGTCGAGCGCATCCAGGAGAACTGCGAGCCGGCGCTGTGCACGGTGCTGTTCATGGCGGGGGCCGGCGGTTCCTTGCGTGCCGGCGTCACCGATAATCCGGTCCGGCTGACGCGCTCGGTGAAAGACGCGCTGACGCGCGTCACCAGCGGCGGCGCGCCGGTCTATGTCTGGCCCGGCGGCGGCATCACCTACATGGTCGATGTGACGCAGATGCCGGCGGGGGCTTTCGGCTACGTTCCGACCCCGGCGCTGGTCGCGCCGATCGAGTTCACGATGAAGCTGTCTGATTACGCCGCGCTCGGCGGCCATATGGATTACGTGAAGCCGCTGTCCGAGGTGCAGAACGGCGAGGATGTGCGGCAGCTGCCGTGGCAGAACCCAATCCCTGGGCCACGGGCATGACGAGGTTGCCGCAAATCGCATTGCTGTCTGACGGCCGGCGGCTGCATTTGCAGGATGGACCGATCGACCTGATCATCGAGGCGAGGGGGCGTGCGGACGCGGTGCGTGCGGCCTATGAGGCCGCGACGCAGCGGTTCACCGGATTGCTCGACGAGCTCTGCGCGGAGCTGCCGGCGTTGCGCGCTGCGGCCGAGGCGCGGACCTCGCTGAGCGGCGTGGTGGCGCGCCGGATGCACACGGCGGTCGCGCCCTTTGCCGCCGATGGCTTCATCACGCCGATGGCCGCCGTTGCCGGCAGCGTGGCCGAGGAGATCCTCGGCGCCATGCTGGGCGCTGCGACGCTCGATCGGGCCTATGTCAATAATGGCGGCGACATCGCTCTGCATCTCGGCCGTGGCGAGCATTTTTCGATTGGCCTGATGGATCGTCCCGATGGTGACGGCGTGATGCGGGCCATCCGGGTCGATGCGGACGACCGGGTCCGGGGTATTGCGACCAGCGGGCGCCACGGCCGCAGCTTTTCGCTCGGGATCGCCGATGCAGTGACGGTGCTGGCCGCGACGGCGTCGCAGGCCGATGCGGCGGCAACGGTCATCGCCAATGCCGTGGATCTGCCCGGGCATCCTGCCATCGTCAGGCAACTGGCCTGCGAGCTTCAGCCCGACAGCGATCTCGGCGCGCGTCTTGTCACCCGGCATGTCGGTGAATTGTCACGGAACGAGATCGCTGCCGCCCTCGAATCTGGCGCGGAATGTGCACGTCGATTGTTCGATCGCGGCTTGATCGAGGGTGCCGTAGTCCGGCTTTGTGGTGATATGCTTGTCATCGGACCTAAGCATATAAGAGAGCAACGAACGCGCCCGCGTCTGCCGGAAGACGCGGTCTGTGCCTGAACAGGGAAGCGAAACATGAGCGCGATCATCCGCAAGATCGTCACCGTCGTGGAAGAGACGCAGATGGAGATGGGGCGCCAGGTCTCGCCGCCGACCCGGCGTGCCGCGGCGATCGCCGTGATTGAGAATCCCTTTGCGGGACAGTATGTCGAGGATCTCTCGCCGCTGATTGCGATCGGCGAGGAGCTGGGGGAATTGCTGTCGAAGCGTGCGGTGGCCGCGCTCGGCATCGACGGTGCGAAGGCGCAGAGCTATGGCAAGGCCGCGGCCGTCGGCGAGAACGGCGAATTGGAACATGCCGCCGCGATCCTGCATCCCAAGATGGGGGCGCCCGTGCGTAAAGTGCTGAGCAAGGGCGCGGCGCTGATCCCGTCCTCGAAGAAGCGCAGCGGACCGGGCACGACGCTCGACATTCCGCTGGGGCACAAGGATGCGGCCTTCGTGCGCAGTCATTTCGACGGCATGGAGGTGCAGATCAACGATGCGCCGCGTGCCAACGAGATCATTGTCGCCGTCGCCGTCACCGACAGCGGCCGTCCGCTGCCGCGCGTCGGCGGGCTCACGGTCGCGGAGATCAAGGGCGAGGACGGTCTGAGATAGGGTTTGAAATCGGGGAGGCGGGCACAGCTTTCCCGACAAGGTCACGCTGACGACGTCAAAGAGTTCAAAAACTGGAGGTTGGGATGCGAGCGAGAAACATTTTTGTGGGAGCGGCCTTCGCGCTCCTGGCAGGCGGCATGGCTCATTCGGCCATGGCGCAGGACATCAAGATCGGCGAGATCAACAGCTATTCTCTGCTGCCGGCGTTCACCGAGCCCTATCGTAAGGGCTGGCAGCTCGCGGTCGAGGAAGTCAACGCAGCCGGAGGCATCAACGGCAAGAAGCTCGTCGTCATCTCCAAGGACGACGGCGGCAAGCCGGCGGACGCGCAGACCGCGGCCAACGAGCTGGTGTCGAGCGAGGGCGTTGCGATGCTCGCAGGCACCTTCCTGTCCAACATCGGCCTTGCGGTCAGCGACTTCGCCAACCAGAAGAAGGTGTTCTTCCTCGCGGCCGAGCCGCTGACGGACGCCATCACCTGGTCCAAGGGCAACAAATATACCTTCCGCCTGCGTCCCTCCAACTACATGCAGGCCGCGATGCTGGTCGAGGCGGCGGCGAAGCTGCCGGCCAAGCGCTGGGCGACGATCGCGCCAAATTACGAGTACGGCCAGTCGGCGGTCGCGGTGTTCAAGAAGCTGATGTCGGAGAAGCGCCCGGACATCCAGTGGGTCGACGAGCAATGGCCGCCGCAAGGCAAGATCGACGCAGGTCCCGTGGTGCAGGCGGTTGCCGCCGCCAACCCGGAAGCGATCCTCAACGTCACCTTCGGCGCCGATCTCGTCAAGCTCGTGCGTGAAGGCAACACCCGCGGCCTGTTCAAGGGACGCGAGGTCGTCTCGTTCCTGACCGGCGAGCCGGAATATCTCGATCCGCTCAAGGACGAGACGCCCGAGGGCTGGATCGTCACCGGCTATCCCTGGTACTCGATCAAGACGCCCGAGCACGATGCGTTCCTGAAGGCCTACCAGGCCAAGTACAACGACTATCCGCGCCTCGGCTCAATCGTCGGCTACCAGACCATCAAGGCGGCAGCGGCAATCCTGGCCAAGGCCGGCTCCACCGACCCGGAGAAGCTGATCGCGGCCGCGGAAGGGCTCTCCATGCCGTCACCGTTCGGCGAGATCACCTTCCGCAAGATTGATCACCAGTCGACACTCGGTGCCTTCGTCGGCAAGACCGCGCTGAAGGACGGCAAGGGCGTGATGGTGGATTCGTCCTACAAGAAGGGTGCGGACTATCTGCCTGGTGATGCCGAAGTCGCGAAGCTGCGTCCGAAGGATTAAACAGCCGTTCCGAACTCCGCCGCGTAGGGTGGGTTGGCCGAAGGCGTAACCTCACCTTCTGCGGCACACGAGAGACGGTGGGTTACGCCGGGCGACAGCGCTCCGCGCTGTCGCTGGGCTAACCCACCTTACGACATCACTCAACCCGGACCGCCGATGGCCTTTTACGTCGTACAGTTTCTGACCGGTCTCGCCAGCGCGGCGTCGCTGTTCCTGGTGGCCTCGGGCCTGTCGATCATCTTCGGCGTGACGCGGATCGTGAATTTCGCGCATGGCGCCTTCTACATGATCGGCGCCTACATCGCCTTCACGCTGACCGAGCGCCTTTCCGGCGCCTTCGGCTTCTGGGGCGGCATCGTGCTGGCGGCACTGGCCGTGGCGCTGATCGGAATCATCGTCGAGATGGTGCTGCTGCGGCGCATCTATCATGCGCCGGAATTGTTTCAGTTGCTCGCAACGTTCGGCCTGACCTTGATGGTCGAGGACCTCGTGGTGCTGGTCTGGGGGCCCGACGATCTCGTCGGCCGCCGCGCCCCGGGCTTCAGGGGCGCCATCGATTTCTTCGGCCAGAACATCCCGAGCTACGATCTGTTCCTGATCGTGCTGGGGCCGGTCGTGCTCGGCATCCTCTGGCTGCTGTTTCAGCGCACGCGCTGGGGAGTCCTGGTGCGCGCCGCGACGCAGGACCGCGACATGGTCGCAGCCCTCGGTGTCAATCAGAAATGGCTGTTCACGTCAGTGTTCGCGGTCGGCGTCTTCCTCGCCGCGCTTGGCGGCGCCCTTCAGATCCCGCGCGATGCCGTGCATCACGCCATGGATCTGCGCATCATTGTCGAGGTCTTCGTCGTCGTCGTGATCGGCGGCCTCGGCAGCATCATCGGCGCCTTCGTCGCGGCGGTGCTGGTCTCCGAGCTCAATGCCTTCGGCATCCTGATCTTTCCGAAGATCTCCATCATCCTGGTCTTCCTGGTGATGGCGGTGGTGCTGATCGTGCGCCCCTGGGGCCTGTTCGGCAAGCCGGAGGCGCCCGCGCGCAAGACGCCGGGCCTGACGGTCAATCCCTGGCGGCCGTTGACGTCAAACGAACGTCTCGCCGCGTTCGCAGCGCTCGTCGCGGCGGCCACCTTGCCGCTGTTCGCCGGCAATTATTTGCTGACCGTCGGGTCGGAGATCGCGATCTTCGTGATCTTCGCCGTCTCCCTGCATTTCCTCATGTCTGTCGGCGGGCTCGCGTCGTTCGGCCATGCCGCCTATTTCGGCCTCGGTGCGTATGGCATCGCATTCCTTGCCAAGATGGCGGGGCTGCCGATGGTCGTCTGCCTGCTTCTCGGGCCGCTGCTGGGCTGCATGGGCGCCGCCGTGTTCGGCTTCTTTGCCGTGCAGCTCTCCGGCGTCTACTTTGCGATGCTGACGCTGGCCTTTGCACAGATCGTCTGGTCGATCGCGTTCCAATGGGTGAGCGTGACAGGCGGCGACAACGGCATCCTGGGCGTCTGGCCGGAAAAGTGGGCGGCGAGCCCGTCGCACTTCTATTGGCTGGCGCTCGGCGTTGCAGCGCTGGTGACCATCGCGCTGCGGGCCATGGTGTTCTCGCCGTTCGGCTACGCGCTTCGTGCCACGCGCGACTCGCTGCTGCGCAGTGAAGCAATCGGCATCGACGCCAAGCGCATCCAGTGGACGGCGTTCGTGATCGCTGGCACGACCGCCGGCGTCGGCGGCGCGCTGTTCGCCTACCTCAAGGGCAGCGTCTTCCCCGACAATCTCGGCATCTCGCTGTCGGTCGATGCACTCGTCATGGTGCTGCTCGGCGGCGTCGAGACGGTGTCGGGCGCGGTGATCGGCGCCATCGTCTACAAGGCGCTCAACATCTGGCTGGTCAGCCAGACCGATCTGTCGAAGCTTGTGCTCGGCGGCTTCATCATGCTGATCGTCGTCGTCTTTCCCAAGGGCATCGTCGGCATGCTGGAAACGTTGGCGCAGCGCCGCAGGAAAGCGCCGCCGCCGGCCTCACCTCTGCTTGCCAAGCCGATCGAGTCTGCCGAATGAGCATCGCACCCCCACTTCTTGCGGTCGAAGGTCTGACCAAATCCTATGGCGGCATCCACGCCGTGCGCGGGGTGTCGTTCTCGCTACGGGCCGGCGAAATCCTGGCACTGATCGGGCCGAACGGCGCGGGAAAAAGCACGTGCTTCGATATGCTCAACGGCCAGAACGAGCCTGATACCGGCCATGTTCGCCTGCTCGGCGAGGAGATCACCGGCAGAAAGCCGCGCGATGTCTGGCGGCTCGGCGTCGGGCGCACCTTCCAGATCACGGCGACCTTCGCCACCATGACCGTGCGCGAGAACGTGCAGGTCGCGCTGATCTCGCACGGGCGACAGCTGTTCAATCCGTTCGGTTCGGCACCCAAGTTCGACCGCGACGAGGCCGGCCGTCTGCTCGAACTGGTCGGTATGGGCGGCTATGCGGATCGACCCTGCGGCGAGCTCGCCTATGGCGACCTCAAGCGGCTCGAGCTTGCGGTGGCGCTCGCCAACCAGCCCAAGCTCTTGTTGATGGACGAGCCGACCGCCGGCATGGCGCCGCGCGAGCGCGTCGACCTGATGCGGCTCACGGCGCAGATCGCGCGGGAGAAATCGATTGGCGTGCTCTTCACCGAGCACGACATGGACGTGGTGTTCGAGCATGCCGACCGCATCATTGTGCTCAACCGCGGCACGCTGATCGCCGAGGGCTCGCCGGCGGAGGTACGCGGCAATCCGCAGGTGCAGGCGGTCTATCTCGGCGAGGGCCTCGTCTACGATGCCCGCCACCGCGAGGGGACCTCGGCATGAAGCTCACGGTGCAAGACCTCAACAGTCATTATGGCCCGGCGCATATCCTGTTCGACATCGGCTTCGAGGTCGGCGAGGGCGAGGTCGTCGCGCTGCTCGGGCGCAACGGCGCCGGCAAGTCGACCACGTTCCGCTCGATCGTCGGCCTCGTCGCACAGCGAACCGGCCGCATCATGTTCGAGGGCAGGGATGTCTCGGCAAAGCCGACCCACGAGATCGTACGCGAGGGGCTCGGCTACGTGCCGGAGGAGCGGCGTATCTTCACCGACCTGACGGTTGAAGAGAATCTCGAGGTCGGTCGCCAGCCGAAGCGTGCGAACGCGCCGCACTGGACCCGCGAAAAGCTGTTCGCGCTGTTTCCCAATCTCGGTGAGATGAAGAACCGTCCGGGTGGCCGCATGAGCGGCGGCGAGCAGCAGATGCTCACCATCGCCCGCACGCTGATGGGCAATCCCTCGCTGGTGCTGCTCGACGAGCCCTCGGAAGGCCTGTCGCCGAAGATCGTGGAGCAGATGGTCGATGCCATCCTGACCATGAAGAAGGAGGGCGTCAGCATCGTCGTCTCCGAGCAGAACCTGCATTTCGCGCGGCTGATCTCGGATCGCGCCTATATCATCGAGCGCGGGCGCATCTGCTTCGGCGGCACCATGGCCGAGCTCGACGCGCGTCCTGATATCCGCGACGCGCATCTGTCGTTGTAAGGGCGGGGAACGGATGGCGAGAAGCGTCACGGCGAAGAAGAACGTCAAACCGACAAAACCGCCTTACGTGCTCGACGAGCAGGTCGGCTTCATCCTGCGCCAGGTCTGGCAGCGCCACAGCTCGATCTTCGCCCGCGATATCGGCACCAATCTGACGCCAACGCAATGGGCGGCGTTGTCCAAGCTCGCCGAGACCGGTCCGTGCTCACAGAACCAACTCGGCCGCCTGACGGCAATGGATGTCGCCACCATCAAGGGCGTGATCGACCGCCTCACGGCGCGCGGCCTGACCGAGACCAGTCAGGATCCCGAAGACGGACGCCGCTTGCTGGTGAGTCTGACGCGCGTCGGCCAGCAGCTCGCGGAGAAGCTGGGGCCCAATGCGCTGGCGATCACCCGCGAGACTCTGGCGCCGCTCGACGCCAAGGAGCGCGAGACGCTGATGGCGCTGCTGAACAAGCTGCGCTGACGACGGTGCCGTAGGGTGGGCAAAGCGCAGCATGCCCACCATCTCTTCATCAGTGAGAGATCGTAGGCACGGCGCTGCGCGCCTTTTCCCATCCCTCGGCAGTTGGACAAGGCGCGCAGATCTGTTGGCATTGTGAAATTCCTAAAGAGAGCCGTTCTCAACGTCATGTCTTGCCCGGCCATTTGGCGCGGTAGCGGATTTCGCTGCCGTCAGTCAGCCGCCGCCACGTTCCGAACTCCGGCGTATGCGGGGCGCGGGCCGTCAGGTCGATCGGATAGATTCGGGTCGGCTGGCCCTGGATGCTCACAGCGAGTTGACGGTGCGAGGTTCGAAAGGCGAGTTCGACTTCGCCGGCGATGACGGCCTGGTCGCCGTCGCGATGGAAGGCGGCCGGGTTCACTTCGCCCGGCATGGTGTTGAGGTCGGTCTGCAATTCGATGGCGATTCCCTGCTGTGATGCCGGCACCGTTACTCCCGCCGGAAAGCGGACCTCGAACACAAGAAGAGGATTGGCCGCGTTCGGATTGAGCCACGGCGTCGCGGTCGCATAGGCGTAAGCGAGGTAAGTGGCGGCGGCTGCGACGCAGAAGAGTACGACGATGCCAAGGGACTTCAGACTGGTGCGGGCGACGCTTCCGTTGCTTGCGTCCGTCTCTGGGCGCGTCACCAGCCAGCTTGCGAGCACCGCGCCGGCGATTGCGCCGATGGGGGAGTAGACGAACAGTCCCAGCAGACCCGATGTGATCGGGTCCGCCCGGTTGCCGAAATCGAAGAAGGACAACAGCACAAAAGTGGCGATATAGCCCGCCACCGCGCCGGCAGCGCCGACGGCTATTCGCGATGAGCTTTTCATGTCTGCCTCGATGGTCCAGCAATGAACTGCCGCCGCCGAGGGCTGCCTGCGTTAGACGCAGCAGGACGCAGACTTGTTCAAACCCTTCGATGGACGATGCGGAGCGGTTGGCCGCACCGCCAGCGTCACTTCGCCACCACCTCGGGCACTTTCCCCGCCGGCGGGGTGTTGCGGCTGCGCTGGGTGCGCACGATGCCGTCGATGATGGTCATGCCGATGCCGGGCAGATCGCCGAGCTGGACGCTCTCGAGAATGTTCTTGCCGGGCGAGTGCTGCGCCTTGTCCATGATGACGAAGTCGGCGGAACGGCCGACCTCGATCAGGCCGCAATCGAGCTGCCGCATCCGCGCGGTGTTGCCGGTGGCAAGGCAGAAGGCGATCTCGGCCGGCAGATCGCCGAGCGAGGACAGCATCGAGACCATGCGCAGGATGCCGAGCGGCTGCACGCCGGAGCCGGCGGGCGCGTCGGTGCCGAGGATGACGCGGTGCAGGTCGCCCATCTCGCGCGCGGTGCGCAGCGTGAACAGGGCCGAGCGTTCATTGCCGTTGTGCACGAGCTCGAGGCCCGCGCTTGCAGCCCTCGCAGATGCAGCGGATCTGGTCGTCGGGCAGCGCGGTGTGGCCGCCGTTGATGTGGCCGACGACGTCGGTGTCGGCCTCCAGCACCACGTCCTTGTCGATCAGGCCGGAGCCGGGGATCGAGGGGCCGCCAGTGTGGATCGTGCTCTGGATACCGTATTTGCGCGCCCAGCCGACCATCTTGCGTGCGGTCGGGCCGTCCTTGACGCCGCCAAGGCCGACTTCGCCGAGCAGCTTGACGCCGTTGGCGGCCATCTCCTTGAAGTCTTCTTCGACCATCTCGCATTCGATCACCGGCGCGCCGGCGTGAACCTTCACGCCGCCGGGACGCAAGGTCCAGAACGCGCGCTGGGCGAACACCGCCATGGCCTTGAGGCCGACGACGTCGCGAGGCCGGCCCGGCATGTGCACTTCGCCGGCGGAGATCATGGTGGTGACGCCGCCATGGAGATAGCTGTCGATCCAGTTGATCTGGTTCTGCCGCGGCGTCCAGTCGCCGGCGACGGGGTGAACGTGACTGTCGATCAGGCCCGGCGCCACCGTGGTGCCCTGGGCGTCGACGATGGTGGTCGCGCCCTCGATATCGACGTCCTTGAAGCGGCCGATGGCGGTGATCTTGCCGTTCTCGGCGACGATGGTGTCGCCGTCCAGGATCGGCTTTTCCAAGGCGCCGGACAGGATCAGGCCGATATTCCGGATCACGAGCTTGGACGGTCCGGCGGCCTGGGGTGCGTCATGCGCCATGGAAAGGGCTCCTTATTCCTAACTGCAACGCTTCCGATCTTGGGCAGCCTTGACCGCGGGATCAAGCCGGATTATTCATTAGTATACGAATGATCGTGTACAAACGACGCATAGCTGGACCGCCTCGAAGACCGCAATTGACGCGACAGGGAAGGTGAGATGAGCAATTTCAATCAGGAAAGCGTTTTGAGCGTCCACCACTGGACCGACACGCTGTTCTCGTTCAAGACCACGCGGAGCCCGACCTTCCGCTTCCGCAACGGCGAATTCACCATGATCGGGCTCAAGGTCGGCGAGAAGCCGCTGCTGCGGGCCTACAGCGTCGCCAGCGCCAATTACGAGGACACGCTGGAGTTCTTCTCGATCAAGGTGCCCGACGGCCCGTTGACGTCGCGGCTGCAGCACCTGAAGGAAGGCGACGAGATCATCGTCAGCCGCAAGGCCACCGGCACGCTCGTGATCGACAATCTGGAGGAGGGGCGCAACCTCTACCTCATCGGCACCGGCACGGGCCTTGCGCCGTTCCTGAGCGTGATCAAGGATCCCGAGACCTATGAGCGGTTCCAGAAGGTGGTGCTGCTGCATGGCTGCCGGCACGTCAAGGAGCTCGCCTATGGCGAGATGATCACCCAGACGCTGCCGCAGGACGAACTGATCGGCGAATACATCCGCGAGCAGCTGATCTATTACCCGACCGTGACCCGCGATCCCTTCCGCAATCGCGGCCGCATCACCGATCTGATCACCTCGGGCAAGCTGTTCAGCGATATCGGCCTGCCGGTGCTGGAAGCCGCCCACGACCGCGTCATGATCTGTGGCAGCCCCGCGCTGGTGGCGGACACCCGCGTGCTCCTGGGCGAGCGCGGCTTCGTCGAGGGCAATCACGGCGAGCCGGCCCAGTTCGTGGTCGAAAAGGCCTTCGCCGAGCGCTAAGTTCGCAGAAAGACCGTATTTTCGCCCTCGGGCGGGCGTTGCGGTGCCGATTCGGCGCTTGATACACTGTGGGAACAGATCAGCGGAGTTCCCACATGGTTGCGGACAGCGACAGCAACATCGCCTGGCACCGGGTTCAGTTGAGGAAGAATCGTGCCGAGTTGAAGGCGCTCGAGACCGCGCGCTTCACGATCGGGGAAATCGCATCGTCGAAGCGGAACGGCCAGACCCAGAAGGCGGTCGCGGAAATCAAGCGCAAGATCGCGCAGTCGGAGCGTGTGATCGCCGATCACGATAAGCGCACGCGCCGTCCGCTCGCGACGGACCTGCAGAGCCTCAGCAATGGCAGTTGGAGCCATTGGGACGCCTACACCCAGCAGCAGCGCAAGACGGGTCAACGTTCGCCGGAACGCGGCTAGACTCGTCTCGTTCCCGAAGGGGAAGGCCCCTGCGCCGCCCGGGCCGCGCACCATCTGGGTGAGACGCCAGCAATCAGTGCGGTGATCCCATGAATGTGCGCCTCGATTTCACCAGCGAGGCCTTCTTTCGCGATCCGCCCAGGGCCATTGCGACGCTGCGCATGTCCGGGCCCGTGGTTGCGACACGGTTTCCTCTCATCGGCGACGTCTGGATCACCACGACCCATGACGCCACCGCGCAGGTCCTGAAGGACGACGCGATCTTCACGTTGCGAAAGGAAGACGGCGACGTCGCCGGTCTGCGCTGGTGGATGCCGCGCTACGTCAGGACCATCGCCAACAACATGCTGACGATGGACGAGCCGGATCACACCCGGCTGCGCAGCATCGTGGACGAGGCCTTTCGCCGCCGCGCGATCGTCGCGATGGAGCCGCGCATCCGTGCCATCGCCGACGGCCTCGCCGACGAGCTGTTCTCTGCGGGAAGTCCGGCCGATCTGGTTCAGCGCTATGCGCGCATTCTGCCGCTCGCGGTGATCTCGGAATTGCTCGGGTTGCCGTTGGCCGATCGTCCCCGCTTCATCGCCTGGGCCAATACGATGTCTTCGCTGACCAACGTCGTCAGCTTCTTCCGCCTGCTGTTCGCGTTCCGCAAGATGCGTGCCTATCTGGATCGACAATTGCAGGTCGCGCGCGAACATGGCGGCGAGGGCCTGATCGCAGAGCTGGTCCAGGTCGAGCGTGAGGGCGGCCAGATCACGCCGGATGAAATGGTCTCGATGGTCTTTCTGCTGCTCGCGGCGGGGTCGGAGACCACCACGCATCTCATCAGCGGCTCCGCTTACGAGCTCCTCAGAAGTCCGGACTGGCGCGATTGGCTGGAGCAGGACTGGAGCCGCATCGGGCTCGCTGTCGAGGAGTTCCTGCGCTTCGTCTCCCCCGTGCAGTTCTCCAAGCCGCGCTATGTCCGGCGGGATGTCGTGGTCGAAGGCGTACGTCTGAGCAAGGGTGATCGGGTCATGGTGATGCTCGCCGCCGCGAACATGGATCCGGCGATGCATGACCGTCCGGAGCGGCTCGATCTTGAGCGCAAGCCGAATCGTCATCTCTCGTTCGGAACGGGAATCCATTTCTGCCTCGGCCATCAGCTCGCGCGCATCGAGGCGGCCTGTGCGCTGGAAGTACTGTTCGTGCGCTGGCCGAAACTCGGCTTGGCCGTCGATCCCGCCGAGGTCCACTGGCGCAAGCGGCCGGGCTTGCGCGCGATCGCGAAGCTTCCAGTCGCGGCCGAGGGCCGGGGAACACGGATGACTGCCTGCAGCGAAGCAAGCATCGATCGTTCCCTTACCGCGGCGAGCTGACGCAAGTCTCCCTTCGGGGAATCTTTGTCACACATCGTCCAGGAACGGTGTGCCGCTCGTCCTGTTGTCCCCTCGCACGTCCGAACGGGAGACACATCATGACCAGCAAGATGCCACCTGTTCCGCCGGAAAATCAGAGTCGCAAGGGAACCGGCGACAGCAAGCAAATGTCCGCTGATCAAACGCCGCATGGTCAGCAGCGCGCGGAAAATCCGGACCAGCAGGGACAGCAGGGCAACATCAAGCAGAACACGACCAACCAGGGATATCAGCAAGATCGTTGAGGAGGGCGACATCCATGTCGACATCCACCAAGACCCCGAACAGCATCCGCCAGGGCGGACCCGGCGCCTCACACGAGAACGCCAAGGCGCCGCTGGAGGTGAAGAAGCCGCCCGCCGACAATTCGCAACGCAATCATAGCCGTGTCTCGGGCGGCGGAGGCGAGCGCGACTCCCATCACACGCACGACGAGGCTGGCAAGGGCGGAGGCAGGTGACGCTGCAAGTTCCGATGCAGAACTCGTCAGGGAAACACGAAGAAGATCACTGCAAGAGGAGAAACCGATGCCAGGTGGGCATGGCAGCAAGACGCATTTCAGATCCGGCATGCACGGCAAGGGCGACGGCACCGGCGGCATGACCGAAATCCCCAAGGAGATGATCGGCGACAACATGGTCCTGTCCAACCGCGACAAGAAGCAGCATTCGGACATCCGCGGCATGGACGGCAAGACCATCCAGACCGAACAATATCAGGACCACGCCGCCAACCGGCTCGACGAGAAGCCGGAGACCGACGAGACCTAACGGCGTTCCTCCCGACCAACTCGCGGACCGGCGTTCAGCCGGTCCGCTTTTTTGTGAGCGCGAGGTCGCGTTCCCAGCCGAACACGGAGCGGCCGTCGAGATCGGGCGAGGCGGCGTGCTCATTGGCGATGTAGGCCTCTACCGAAGGCCCGCGCGCAGTCCGCTCCAGCCGTCGGGCCTGATCGTCGAGCCGTTTCATCGCCTGGATCTCTTCCTCACGCCCGAGCTTGGCGCTCTGGATCGCGCCCTTCAGCACGCGGATGGTCTCGTCATAGACCTTGATCGGCACGGGATAGGGATGCCGGTCCTTGCCGCCATGGGCGAGCGAGAAACGCGCCGGGTCCGCAAAGCGATAGGGCGCGCCGTGGATGACCTCTGCGACCATCGCCAGCGAGCGCACGGTGCGGGCGCCGACGCCGGGCGTCAGCAGCAATTCGGGAAAGTCGACCGGGCCGCGCTCGGCCGCGGCGGCCAGCGTGCCGTGCAGGCGGCGCGCGAATACGTCCTTCGGACGCACGTCGTGGTGCGCGGGCATGATCAGATGCGGCAGCATGGGCTGAGCCGGTTCGGACGCAGTCCCCACCAGACGTTCGAATTCGGAGACGATGCGATCGGGACCGAGATCATCCAGGAGATCGAGCTGCGCGGTGCGTGAGACGTCGGCGCGATGGTCGGTGAGATTGACGATCTCGCCCTGTTGCGGCCCGTCGATCGCGCTATGCGGCGCATCGACGAAGCTCTTCAGCGCCTCGGAATGCCAGTGATAGCGGCGGGCCTGGCGCTTGTCGCCGTTCATGCCCTGCTGCACCACCGTCCATTTGCCGTCGGCGGTGACGAAGAAGCCGTGGAGATAGAGGTCGAAGCCGTCCTGCACGGCCGCGCTGTCGACCTTCGCCACCAGGCGGCTGGCGCGGGTCAGCTTTGCGCCGTCGAATCCGACGCGCTCGCCGAGTTGCATCAGCTCGTCCGGTGTCTTGCGCGAATGCTGGCCCCGGCCGCCACAGACATAAATCCCAAGCTCGTCCTGGAGCGGCCCCAGCCCGCGCTTCAATGCGCCGATCACGGAGGTCGTGATGCCGGAGGAATGCCAGTCCATTCCCATCACGGCGCCAAACGACTGGAACCAGAACGGGTGGGACAGCCGCTGCAGAAATGCGTCGCGGCCGTAATGATGCACGATCGCCTGCGTCACGATCGAGCCGAGCGAGGCCATGCGGCTCGCCAGCCAGGGCGGAACCCGTCCGGTATGCAGGGGAAGATCGGCGCTGCCGCTACGTCGAGTCATGAGCACCCAAATTAGCCCAGTTCGGCGACACTTGCACCTATGGGATGCTGCGTTGCACAGGGCGGGGGAGCGAAGCCGGCCGAGAGGCGTTGAGCCGGCTATCGCAGAGCAAATCGGGGAATGGCGATGCATTGGCAGGCTGTGATGGCCGACATCGACGGGATGTTCGGCTGGATACCGTCATGGTTCATCGGTCTCAGCCTCGTTGCGGCGGCAATCCTCCTTGCACTGTCGTTCTACCGGATCGCCAAATGGCTGCTCAACCGGGCCTTTGGAACCCGCCTGCCGCTGCTGAGCGTGTTCATCGAGCGGACCTCCGGCCCGGCCCAGCTGGCGCTGTGCCTGGCGGCCGTCGCCTTGGTCCTGCCGCTCGCGCCGCTCGACGACACGATCCGCACGCCGATGATGCGCCTGTTCGTCGTCGCCGTCATCGCCCTGATCGGCTGGATCTCGATCAGGATCGTCGACATGAGCGCGGCGCGCTACCTGCAGAATTTCCGCGATGTCACCGAGAATTTCGTCGCACGCAAGCACGTCACGCAGGTCCGCGTGTTCAAGCGCGTCACCGACACCATCATCGTCATCATCACGGTGTCCACGGCGCTGATGACGTTCGATTCGGTCCGGCAATACGGCGTCAGCCTGTTCGCCTCGGCAGGTGCTGCCGGCATCATCGTCGGCCTTGCGGCGCGGCCGCTGCTCAGCAACCTGATCGCGGGCCTGCAGATCGCGATCACCCAGCCAATCCGCATCGAGGACGCGGTGATCATCGAGAACGAGTGGGGCTGGGTCGAGGATATCGCCGCGACCTATGTCGTGATCCGGCTGTGGGACTGGCGCCGCATGGTGGTGCCGCTGTCCTATTTCATCGAGAAGCCGTTCCAGAACTGGACCCGCGACACCGCATCCCTGATCGGTGTGATCGCGCTTCATGTCGATTATCGCGCCGACGTTCCGCGCATTCGGCGCTGGCTGGAGGAGGCGGTGAAGCAGTCCAAGCTCTGGGATGGGGCCGTCGTCAATCTTCAGGTGATCGATGCGGACGCGCGCACCATCGAGCTGCGCGCGCTGGTCAGCGCGCGAAACGCGCCGCAATCCTGGGATCTGCGCTGCGAGATGCGAGAGAAGATGATCGCCTTCATCCGTGACGAGATGCCGGAAGCGCTGCCGCGCGATCGCGCGATCCTGATCCCCTCGGCCGACAACGATGGCGATCTCTTCCAGCGCGTCGCACCGGAGAAGGTGCGGGCGGGCGCGCGCAATTGACTCTCCGCGCGATCAGCCGGCGCCGACCATTGCCGCGTCGGTCGGCCCCTCCGCGCGCGGTCGCCGCTTGCGCAACGTTCGCCGCGCCCAGATCAGCAGGCCGGTCGACAGCAGGATCAGCAGCGCGATCGACGTCACGACATTGAGCGGCGCGGCGATCAGGGCCGACCAGTTTCCCTCGTGGATCAGGCGCGGCCAGTTGCGCGGCAGGGGTGCGGCCCCGGACGACGTGACGGCATAGGCGCGCAACTCGCCGCCGTCATAAAGTCTCGCCATCATGCGGCCGCCGCGCGTGCCGATCGAGACCAGCTGCGACAGCTCGTGCGAGGCTGCGACCATGCGGATCGCGTCCGGCAGGGCGAGAGAGCGGCCGGTTGCGGCCGGAGCAGCTCCACCCTGGAACGTCAGGCCGAACGCCATGCACAGGCCGGTCAGCGGACTGAGCAGGATCAGCGGCAGCGTGAACCAGGCAGTTGCCTTGTGCCATCCCGACAGCGTGTTGCGCAGCCGCGGCAATCCCATGACGATGCCGAGCAGCATGATGATCACCATGGCCAGCGTGGATGCCGTCACTAGCCAGGCCTGGCCCATGAGGCGTTCGTGCGTGAACCGGGCCCAGAGCAAGACATTCGACAGGGTCGAACCCGCCGAGGCGGCCTCGCCGGTTGTAAGATCAATCGCCGGCATGTTGGTGCCCCGGAGCGTGATGCTGTGGCTGCCCGCGTCGATGGAGAGCCCGCGCGCCTTGCCGTCGGGATCGTATCGCTTCACCAGCTCGATGACACGGCCGGCCTCGATCGCGGCACCGCTCATGCTAGTCGTTTGCACGAGAGGCTCGATCGACAGAATCAGGCCGGTGACAATGATCGCGAGCAAGGGAAGGGCGAAGGCCAAAGTGATCCAGCGATGCAGCCTCAACAATGCGGGTTTGCTCATTCGTCGTCCTCGGTGCCTTCCAGACTTTGCTCGCGCAGAGCCGTGCAAAACACAAATGACGCTTTGTCCATGTTGTTGCGTTGACTTGCAGCAACCGGAATTTAAGCGCGCGGAAGGTATTCGAGTCCCGCGCGCCACGTGTCGCCGCACTCTCTGCGCCGGCACGCGCGCTTAAAGCGGATCAACGGACTTGCGCACTTCATTGTGCGCGGATATTGGCCGCCTGCAGCACTGGCTCCCATTTGGTCGCCTCGGCGTGCATGTAGGCATCGAACTCCTTGGACGTTGAGCCGACCGGAGTTGCACCGATCTTGCCCAGCGTCGACTGCACATTCGCATCCTGCAGCGCCGCCTTGAGGTCGGCTTCGAGCTTGGCCACGATCTCTGGCGGCATCTTGGCCGGGCCGAGGACGCCCCACCAGACCGAGACGTCGTAGCCGGGCACGCCGGACTCCGCGACCGTCGGCACGTTCGGCAACGCCTTCGAGCGTTCGGCCGAGGTCACCGCGAGCGCGCGCACCGGGCCGCCCTCGAGGTTGGCCGATCGCTTCGGCGAGCGGATTGATGCTGAGCGGGATCTCGCCTGATATGACCGCGGTCAGCGCCGGTGCGCCGCCCTTATAGGGAATGGAGACGATCTTGGTGCCGGACATGTACTTCAACAGCTCGCCGGCCAGATGCGCGGACGTCCCGTTGCCCGACATGCCATAGGAGAGCTTTTCCGGCTCCTTCTTCGCGGCCGCCAGGAGATCGCCGAGCGTCTTGTAGGGACTGTCCTTGGCCACCACGATCGCGAGCGGCGAGGAGGCGACCTCCGTGATCGCGGTAAAATCCTTGAACGTGTCGTACGGGACGCTCGGATAGATGAACTGGTTGAGCGGATGGCCGCTCGCGACGAGGATCAGCGTGTAGCCGTCGGGTGCGGCCTGCGTCAGCGCTTGCGAGGCCACGATGCCGCCAGCGCCGGGACGATTGTCAACCACCGGCTGCTGGCCCCAGCTTTTCGCCAGCGCCTGTGCCAGCGTACGCGCGAGCACGTCGACCGCACCGCCCGCGGCATAGGGGACCAGAATATGCACCGGCTTGCTTGGATAATTGTCGGCGGCTTGCGCGCCGCCCGCCAGCAGACCGGCGCCCAGCATCAACCCTCCGATCGTCTTGTTCAAACCCAGCATCTTCCCAGCACTCCTTGTAGGCATTCGCGTCCGAGCCGCGGTCTCCATGCCGTCCCGCACGCCGGCACGGTTTTTGTTGACGAGACCTGATCTTTTGTACGATAGTACAAATCACATGGTCCGCAAGCCCACCAGCAAGGAAACGGCCCGCAAGCCGAATATGCGCGAGGCAATCCTCGCCGCGGCCGAGGAGCTGTTCGCCACCAACGGCTTCAATGCCGTCTCGGTGCGCGATATCGCGCACGCGGCCGGCGCCAATCCCGGCAGTGTGACCTATCATTTCAAGACCAAGGACGGGCTGCTGCTGGAGATCTATCGGCGCCATTGCGGGCCGATGAACCTGCGCCGTTCGGAGCTGCTCGCGGCCGCCCGGCGCGTGCGCGATCTCCAGGACCGGCTGGAGGCGATCGTGCGCGCCTATGTGGTGCCGGCATTCACCTCGGGCAGCGATCTCGCCGGCGGCGGGGCGCGCTTCACGCGGCTGCGCGCTGTGATGTCGGCGGAAGGCAACGAGGTCACGCGAAAGATCATCGCGCAGACTTTTGACGACACCAGTCACGCCTTCATCGATGCGGTCCACGAAAGCCTGCCGCATATTCCGCGCACTGACATCGTCTGGCGCAGCCATTTCCTGCTCGGCGCGCTCTATTATTCACTGGTGACGCCGGACCGCGTTTCGCGCCTGTCGCGCGGCGCGGCCGACGGCGGCGATGCCGCCACTGCCATCGAGCAATTGGTGCAGGCGACGGTTGCCTCGTTCCAGGCGCCGCCGCTCGATCATGCCGCGCCGGCGCGGCGCCGGCCGGTCGTCAGCAGCAAGACTTGAAACAAGCGGTCTCGCTTCGGCGGGCTCACCTGATGACGATGATGTACACGCCGACCATTCCGCCGCCCGATCCGAACACGCGCACGCCGAAGTTCAAGCTGCCGAAGCTGTCTTGCGACGCGCATTGCCACATCTTCGGGCCCGGCGCGAAATATCCTTATGCGCCGGATCGGTCCTACACGCCGCCGGACGCGCCGCTGGAGGATTTTCGCGTGCTGCATGCCAAGCTCGGTGTCGAGCGCGCGGTCATCGTCAATGCCAGCGTGCACGGCACTGACAATACGGTCGCGCTTGATGCGATCGCTGAGAGCAACGGTGCCTATCGCGCGGTCGCCAATATCGACGACACCATCACCGAGCGCGGGCTTCGCGTGCTGCATGAGGGTGGCTTCCGCGGCTGCCGCTTCAATTTCGTCCGCCATCTCGGCGGCGTGCCCGACAAGGGCGTGTTCGACCGCGTCATTGCCATGGTCGCGCCGCTCGACTGGCACATCGACCTGCATTTCGACGCGATCGACTTGCCGGATTATGCCGATATGCTGACGAGGCTGCCGCTGAGCTACACGATCGACCATATGGGGCGGGTGAAGGCTGCCGACGGGCTCGATCAGCCGCCGTTCAGGATTCTGATCGAGCTGATGCAGCGCGATGAGAAATGCTGGGTCAAGATCTGCGGCTCCGAGCGGGTGTCCTCGGCCGGTCCGCCGTTTACCGATGCGGTACCGTTCGCGCGAAAGATCGTCGAGACCGCGCCCGACCGCGTCATCTGGGGCACCGACTGGCCGCATCCCAACGTCAAGGTGATGCCGAACGATGGTGACCTCGTCGATCTGATCCCGCTGTTCGCGCCGGAGCCGGAGCTGCAACAAAAGATCCTCGTCGACAATCCCGCGCGCCTGTTCGGGTTCGACCGATGATCAATATGATGCCTACAAACGAAAGAAGGGAGTTCGTCCCATGAAGACAGGTCTCGTGGTCACCGCCCATCCCGGCGATTTCGTCTGGCGCGCCGGCGGCGCTATCGCGCTGCATGCGAAGAAGGGCTATCGCATGAAGATCGTCTGCCTGTCCTTTGGCGAGCGCGGCGAGAGCCAGTTCGCCTGGAAGGAGAAGGGCGCGACGCTGCAATCGGTCAAGGCGGGGCGCAAGGACGAGGCGGAGCGCGCGGCGAAGCTGCTGGGTGCCGAGATCGAGTTCTTCGACTGCGGCGACTATCCACTGAAGCTCACCGAGGCGCATTTCGACCGCATGGTCGATATCTACCGCGAGCTCAACCCGAGCTTCGTGCTGACGCACGCGCTGGAAGATCCGTATAATTTCGATCATCCCAACGCGACGCATTTCGCGCAGGAGACGCGGGTGGTCGCGCAGGCGATGGGCCACAAGCCCGGGGCTCAGTATAAATATTCCGCGCCACCGGTGTTCCTGTTCGAGCCGCATCAGCCCGAGCAGTGCAACTACAAGCCCGACCTGCTGCTCAAGATCGACGAGGTCTGGAAAGAGAAATACGAAGCGTTCCAGATCCTGGCCGCGCAGAAGCATCTGTGGGGCTATTACGAACGCGTCGCGCTCAACCGCGGCATCCAGGGCAGCCGCAACACCGGCGTGCCCATGACCTATGGCGAGGCCTATCAGCGCCTGTTCCCGACAGTTGCAGAGGAGCTGGCATGAAGCCGGTCGTCGTTCGCAACATCAAGCGAGCCGACCCTGCCGGCATGGCCGAGTATGGCGTCTCGACCGTGCATGAGGCCTACGGCCGCCTCGGCTTGATGAAGCCTTACTTGCGGCCCGTCTGGCCGGGCGCGGCGATTGCCGGTCCCGCGGTCACCGTGCTGGCGCAGCCCGGCGACAATTGGATGATCCATGTCGCCGTCGAGCAGTGCAAGAAGGGCGACATCCTCGTCGTCGGCTGCACCACCGACAATACCGACGGCATGTTTGGTGAGTTGCTGGCGACCTCGCTGCAGGCGCGCGGCGTGCAAGGGCTGATCATCGATGCCGGCTGCCGAGACGTCAAAGCGCTGCACGAGATGGAGTTTCCGGTCTGGTCGCGCGCGGTTTCGGCCAAGGGCACAGTCAAGGCGACGCTCGGCTCGGTCAACGTTCCCGTGGTCTGTGCCGGCGTCAACGTCGATCCCGGCGACATCGTCGTCGCTGACGACGACGGCGTCGTGGTGGTGCCGAAGCGCTATGCCTCCGAGGTCGCGGACAAGGCGAAAGAGCGCTACGCGGACGAGGGCGGCAAGCGCAAGCGGCTTGCCTCCGGCGAGCTTGGCCTTGAGATCTACAACATGCGCGAGGCGCTGGCGAAGGCCGGGCTCGTCTACGTCGACAATTCCGGGGACGTCTAAGGCGAAGACAAGCGGAGCGGGCGGATGGATCGTCTCAAGCTGAAGGCCGTGCTCGGCAACCACCGCCATGTGCAGGCGGTCAAGAGCGGCGAGCTCCGCTCCGACTTGTTCGATCTCGACTTCATCGAGTACACACCGACCAACACAGCGTTCAAGCCGATGGTGCGTGAGCAGGTCTTTGACGTCTGCGAGATGGCGATCGTCACCTATCTGATGGCGAAGGCGCACGGCAAGCCGCTGGTGCTGCTGCCGGCGACCATGCTCGGCCGCTTCCAGCATTCCTACGCGCTCTACGATCCCGTACGTGGATCGCTCGGACCGTCCGATCTCGAAGGCAAGCGCGTCGGCATCCGCTCGTTCACGACAACGACAGGCGCCTGGATCAGGGGCATCCTCGCCAACGATTACGGCGTCAATCTCGACAAGATCCGCTGGATCACCTTCGAGGATCCGCACGTCGCCGAGTATGTTGACACCACCGAGCGCGCGCCCAAGGACAAGAAGATCCTGTCGATGCTGCTCGATGGCGAGCTCGATGCCGTGCTTGGTGAGACCTCCGACAATCCCAGGCTCAAGTCTCTATTTCCTGATCCGGCCGCCGAGGCCGCCAGATGGTACGCCCGGCGCGGCGTCGTGCCGGTCAATCATCTCGTGGTCGTGACTGAGATGCTGGCGAAATCGCGTCCTGACGTGGTCGCGGGCCTCTATGATCTGCTCAAGCGGAACAAGCAACAGATGGGGCCTGCGGCAGAACCCGATCTCGTGCCGTTCGGGATCGAGGCCAACAGGAAGCCGCTCGAACTGATCGTCGACTACGCCTTCCAGCAGTCGCTGATCCCGCGCCGCTATGCGGTCGAGGAGCTGTTCGACGAGACCACACGAGGATTGAACTGATGGCGGATCCGAAGCGCTGGCAGATCGGGCTGGTCGGGTATGGCGAGGTCGGCCGGATCCTGGCCGAGGATTTGCGCCGGCAGGATATTAAGGTCTCAACCTACGACATCAAGCTCGGAAGCGAGCTGGGCGCCTCGCTGCAGCAGCATGCGGCAAGATTCGGTGTGGCGCTCGCAGCTTCGCACGCCGAGTTGGCTGCGAAATCCGACTTCATCATCTCCGCCGTCACTGCCAGCCAGGCCGTACCGGTGGCGAAGGCCTGTGCCGTCGCGCTCAACCAGGGCACCTGGTTCCTCGACTTCAATTCGGCCTCTCCCGGCGCCAAGCAGCGCGCGGCGGCCCTGATCGACGTTGGAGGCGGCCGCTACGTCGAGGGCGCGGTGATGACCTCGGTGCCGCCCTATCGCATCAAGGTGCCGCTGCTGCTCGGCGGCCCTGGCGCGAGGGAGATCGAGCCGCTTTTGAATGCGATCGGCTTTGCGGCGAAGGTTGCGAGCGATGAGCTCGGCGTGTCCTCTGCGGTGAAGATGTGCCGCAGCGTCATGATCAAGGGCCTCGAGGCCATGGTCATCGAAAGCTTCACCACCGCGCGCGCCTATGGGGTGGAGCATGCGGTGCTGGCCTCGCTCGCGGAGACGTTTCCCGGAATCGACTGGGAGAAGCAGGGCGCCTATTGCTTCCAGCGCGTGATCGAGCACGGCCGCCGGCGTGCCGAAGAGGTGCAGGAGGTCGCCGAGACCGTGCGCGAGGCCGGGCTGACACCATGGTCCGCGCAGGGCACTGCCGAACGGCAGGCGTGGGTGGCCGATCTCGCCGACGAAGGGGTGTTCGGCGCCAGGGGCACCAAGGAGTTCGCCCGCAGCGCCGACTGGCGGACCGAGGCAGACCGGATATTGGCGAAGATCAAGCTCTGACGTCGAACGCCTGCGTTCAGCTCAACACCCTGCGGCCATCGCGATAGTCCAAGATTTCATCACGAGCGTGCGCGATCGCATCGACCAGGCTCTTGGCCTTGCGGACAACCTGCTCCTTGGCGGGCGCAGTGCGGAACTCCGAGACGATCATGCGGATGCACTTGTCGGCGGTCTCGAGCGTCCAGAGTGCGCGGGTCATGTCGTCCTGAGTGCGGATCGTCGAGATATCGAGGTCCGACAGGACTTCGCCGATTCCGTTCAGTCGCTTGACGGCGGATTCTGCGGGTGTGTTGGCCCGATTCGAGCGAGAATCGAGGCTACTGAAAGCGTTGAACATAGACAGGCTTCCCCACTGAACCCGGATGGTTCAGAGCGCTCCCTTAGTATGATCCGGATGACCTCTTGTTCAATGCGCACAGCTACGGTCCGGGATTCTACCGGACTCGGATTTGGGGTGAGATCGGCAGTGAAACCAGCGCGAACGGCCTATATCCGGCTCCTGTTCCGACGATTTTACCATTGGTGTTCGACTGAAAAGCGTTCAGGTTCCGGGCCGGAACAAGGTGGGCCGCTGCCGCTCAAAGGTCTGCTGGCCGCGCTTGAAGCCCATTACGACATCAGGCAGATCGGCGATGGCGAAGCGGCTATCTTTCGTGTCGAGCACGATGAGATCGGCGGGATTTCCGACCTTGATGCCGTAATCGGCGAGGTTCATCAGCCGGGCCGGCTGTTCGGTCACGAGATCGAGGCAGGTGTCGAAATCTGTCACCGCGGCGTGCGCGACATTGGCGTAGAAGTTCGCCATCCGCAGCAGCGATGCGTCGCCGAACGGCGTGAAGGGATTGAGCACGTTGTTGGTCGCGACCGAGCACACCACGCCGTCGCCCGCGAGCTTGTGGGCGAGCGTCAGTCCGCGCGGCGCGTTGTGGGTGGCCTCGCGACCCATCAGATAGAGATCTGTCGCGGGCAGCACGGTGACGGCGACGCCGGCTCTTGCCAGCTGCGCGGTGGCAGCCTTCATCCGATCCGGCGGCAGGGCCGAGAGTTTTGTCGCATGGCCGATCGCGACCCGTCCGTGATAGTTGCGCCGCTCGGTCTGCCGGCAGACGTCGTCGAGATGCCACCAGGAGGGATCGAGATCGAAATCCAGGTGAAGGTCGACGTCGACGTCGAACTCCTGCGCGAGATCGAAGATGCGCTCGAGATGAGCGCCCGGATCGGTGTCGGTATAGGGACAGCCGCCGATCACGTCGCCACCGTCCCGCAGAGACTGGATCAGCAGGTCTTCAGCTCCGGGATCGTTGGTCAGGCCTTCCTGCGGGAACACGCAGAGCGAGAGGTCGATGGCCCAGGCGTAATCGCGCTTCAGCGCTTTCACCGCTTCGAAGCTCCGCAGGCCGATCCGTGGATCGATCTCGACATGCGTGCGCATCCGTGTCGTGCCGTGCACGATCGCGCGCTCCAGCACCTTGGCACCGCGGGCGTAGACGTCCTCGACCGTGAAGTCGCGTTTCATCGCCGACACCGCCCGGATGGCGTCGCCGAGACTGGCGTGTTCGTGCCCGCAGCGGTCGAGCAGGCAGGCCTTGTCGAGGTGGATGTGGGTATCGACGAAGCCGGGCAAAGCCAGGTGCCCGCCGAGATCGACGCCGACCGCTTCACCGGCGAGCTGTGGCTCGATTGCGGCGATCCGGCCGCCCTTCACGCCGATATCGACGGGTGCGGGGGACGATCGCAACAGCGCGTTGCGGAAGATCAGGTCGAAGGCGGGCTGGGTGATCATGGCTCTTGCGGACGGAATTTAGAGCAAGCGGCGGGGGTCGGCCGCTCCAGATTCTCGGCAGTGTAGCGAGGCAAATGTCCAAAATATATGCATGGATCTTGTGCGAGTAGCGGTAGTATTCCGCACATTCGGGAGACCCAGCCATGTCCGTTGCCGCAAGAGCCGACACCGCTCCATTGTCCGACGCCGCGATCGTGGAGGCCTATCTCACGGCATCGATGATCCCGGATCCGGATGCTGCGGCGACCTATATGGCGCCGGGCACTGTGATCACCTTCACCGGCGGAAACACGTTCGATCATCCGCGCGGCCCGACCGCCTTCAACGCCAAGCGCTACCGCTGGGTCAAGAAGAAGATGGACCGGTTCGACGTCTGCCCCGGCGACGGCGAAACGGTAGTTTACAGCGTCGGCACGCTCTACGGCGAGTGGAAGGACGGGACTCCCTTTGAGGGCACCCGTTACGTCGACCGCTTCGTGGTGCGCAACGGCAAGATCACCAAGATGGACGTCTGGAACGACAGCGCCGAGCGCATCCTGGTCCAGCGCGGCATCGACGCGTAAGAGCCGTCTCGCGTATTGAAAGCCGGGATAGCTGATAGGCGCAAGCGCGTCTGGCGGCCTGTGCGCGCCTGCGCTATCAACGCGCTCGATTGCGCCCGGCAAGGAGGCGCGAGACCCCTTGAGGAGCAGCCGATGCGTCTACCTACCGTTATTCTGGCCCTGACATGTCTTGCGAGTGCCGCCTCGGCCGAGGACCTCACGGGCACGCTCCAGAAGATCAAGGAGACCAAGAAGATCACGCTGGGCTATCAGGAGGCCTCCGTCCCGTTCAGCTATCTGGACGGCAACCAGAAGCCGGTCGGCTTCGCCATGGACATCTGCCTCAGGATCGTCGATGCCGTGAAGAAACAGCTGGGCATGCCCGACATCGCCGTCGACACGCTCGCCGTGACCTCGTCGAACCGGATCCCGTTGATGGTCAACGGCACGCTCGATCTGCACTGCTCGGCGACCACGAACAACGCCGATCGCCAGAAGCAGGTCGCCTTCACCAACACGCATTTCCTCAGCGCGACGCGGTTCGCCGCCAAGAAGGCCGCGAAGATCAACACCATTGACGATCTAAAGGGCAAGGCGGTCACGGCCGTCGCCGGCTCGGTCAACCTGACGCAGCTCGCCAAGGTCAACACCGAACGCAATCTCGGCCTCAACGTGATGCCGGCGAAGGATCAGGCTGAGGCTTTCCTGTTGCTGGAGACCGACCGCGCCCAGGCCTATGCACTCGATGACGTGCAGCTGGCCGTTGCGATCGCGCGCTCCAAGGAGCCGCAAGCCTACATGATCAGCGAGGAGGCGTTCTCGAAGCCGGAGCCTTACGGCATCATGCTGCGGCGGGAGGATGCGCCTTTCAAGGCGCTGGCCGATCGGGCGACGGCGGAGCTCTACGCAAGCCCGGAGATCGAGGTGCTCTACAAGAAGTGGCTGCAATCGCCGACGCCGCCGAGCGGCCTCAACTACAACGTCCCGATGTCGTCCGCCCTGCGCAACGCTTTCAAGAAGCCGAGCTCGAGCGCCGACCCTGATGTCTATGTGGTGAACTGAGGCCGAGACGCTGCGCATTATTGCTCCCTCTCCCCTTGTGGGAGAGGGCATCTCCGCTGGTAGACAAAAGCTAACTCGGGTGAGGGGTATGTCTCCGCGCGCGAAGCTTTAAACTCGTGCGTGCGGATGGATACCCCTCATCCGGCGCCATAGCCGAAGTTCGCTTCGGCGTTCTAAAGAACGGCGGCCGACGGCCGCCTATGCCACCTTCTCCCACAAGGGGAGAAGGAAGAAAGTCGCCGCCGCCGCTTAGCGAAACAGACAATGCCCAGCTACGCGTTCGAATATTTCTTCAGCTCGAACCGTGCGATCTGGTTCCGGTGAACCTCATCGGGTCCATCGGCAAGCCGCAGCAGCCGCGCGGTGGCGTAGGCCTGGGTCAAGCCGAAATCGTTCGAGGTGCCGCCGCCGCCATGGGCCTGGATCGCCCAGTCGATGATCTGGCAGGCCATGTTGGGCACGGCGACCTTGATCATCGCGATCTCGGCCTTCGCCACCTTGTTGCCGACCGTGTCCATGGCAGAGGCCGCGTTGAGCGTCAGCAGCCGTGCCTGCTCGATCATGATGCGGGCCTCCGCGATGCGCTCCTGCGTCACCGTCTGCTCCGAGACCGGCTTGCCGAAGGCGACGCGGCTGCGCACGCGGCGGCACATCTTCTCCAGCGTGCGCTCGGCGAGGCCAATCAGCCGCATGCAGTGGTGGATGCGGCCAGGACCAAGGCGGCCCTGCGCGATCTCGAAGCCGCGGCCCTCGCCGAGCAGCATGTTTTCCTTCGGCACCCGCACATTGATGAAGATCACTTCGGAGGCGCGGTCGGGCACGCCGTAGAAGCCGAACACGGGCAAGGGACGCTTGACCTCGATACCGGGCGTATCCATCGGCACCAGAATCATGGACTGCTGCTTGTGGCGGTCGGGATTGTCAGGGTCCGTCTTGCCCATGAAGATGCAGATCTTGCAGCGGGGATCTGTTGCGTTGGTCGTGTACCATTTGCGCCCGTTGATGACGTAATGGTCGCCGTCGCGCACGATCGAGCTTTCGATGTTGGTCGCGTCCGATGATGCGACCGCCGGCTCGGTCATGGCGAAGCAGGAGCGGATCTCGCCGGCGAGCAGCGGCTTCAGCCAGCGCTCCTTGTCCTTCTCGCTGCCATAGCGCTCCAGTACCTCCATGTTGCCGGTGTCGGGCGCCGAGCAGTTGAACACCTCGGGCGCAAGATGCGAGCGGCCCATCACCTCGCAGAGCGGGGCATAGTCGAGATTGGTGAGGCCCGCGCCATGGCTGGATTCCGGCAGGAACAGATTCCAGAGGCCCTCCGCGCGCGCCAGGGGCTTCAATTCCTCGACGACCGGAAAGACCTTCCACGGCCCGAGCTCCTCAGCCTCGCGATAGAAGCGCTCCTCGTTCGGATAGATGTGCCGGTCCATGAAGCTCTCGAGCCTGCGCTTGAGCTCGACGACTTTGGACGACATCGGGTACAGCATCTTTCGTGTTCCTTGATCGATGGACGGCTTTTTTGAGAACGGGCAGGTTATGCGACGCGATACTCTCTAAATTTCTCGCGCAGCGCCGACTTCAGCACCTTGCCGGTCCCCGTCATCGGAAACTCGTCGAGAAATTCGACGGCGTCGGGCATCCACCAGCTCGCGATCTTCGGACGCATATGGTCGAGCAGCGTCTTGCCGTCGACGCTCGCGCCTTTCTTGCGGACGACGAGGAGCAGGGGACGCTCCTGCCATTTCTCATGGTGGATCGCGACCACCGCGGCTTGCAGCACATCGGGATGCGACAGTGCGACGTCCTCGAGCTGGATCGAGGAGATCCATTCGCCGCCGGATTTGATCACGTCCTTGGAGCGGTCGGTCAGCGTGACGTGGCCTTGAGGGTCGATCACCGCCATGTCGCCGGTGATCAGCCAGCCGTCGCGGTCGAGACCTTCTTCCAGCTTCATGTACCCGGAGGCGACCCAGGGGCCGCGGGCGCGCAGATGGCCGACGGTCTTGCCGTCGCGCGGCAGCTCGTTTCCGACGTCGTCGACGATGCGCAGAGAGGTGCCGAAGCAGGCACGGCCGGACACCTGGCGGCGGTCGAATTTCTCCTTCTCGTTGAGGTGCTCCGAGCCGGGCCGCAGGCCCGGCATCGAGCAGCCCAGGGCCTCGGTCATGCCCCAGGCCTGGATGTAGTCGATGCCGTAGTCGCGCTTCAGCTTCTCGACCATCGCGCGCGGCGGGGCCGAGCCAGACGACAACGTTGCGCGCAGGGTCGAGAACCTGTTGCCGGTACGCCCGAGCCAGTCGAGCAGGATCAGCCAGAAGCTCGGTACGCCCGCCGACAGCGTCACCTTCTCGCCCTCGAGCAGCTCGTAGAGCTTGTCGGGCTCGTAGTTGCGGCCGGGCAGCACCAGCTTGGAGCCGGTATAGGGCGCGGTGAACGGCATGTTCCAGCCATTGCCGTGGAACAGCGGCGCCATCGGCATCATCACCTCGCGCACGCCCTCGACATGTCCCGGCAGGAAGTCGAAATTGCAGCAGGTCATGGTCTGCAGGATCGCGGCGCGGTGCGAATAGATCACGCCCTTGGGATTGCCTGTGGTGCCCGAGGTGTAGCAGATCGTCGAGGCCGACTTCTCGTCGAACTCCGGCCAGGCGAAGCCAGCGTCGTTCTCGCGCGCCAGAAGCTCTTCATAGCAATGCACGTTCTTTAGCTTCGTCTCCGGCATCCGCTCCCGCGAGGACATCACGACGTAGGCCTCGACCGTCTCGAGCTGCGGCGCGATCGCTTCGACCAGCGGCAGCGTGGCGCGGTCGACGAACAGCAGGCGGTCTTCGGCGTGGTTGACAATGTAGACGAGTTGCTCGGGAAACAGCCTGGGATTGACGGTGTGTAGCACGTAGCCCATGCCCGGCGCGGCGTAGAACATCTCGAAGTGCCGATGGGTGTTCCAGGCCAGCGTGCCGACGCGGTCGCCTTGCTTCATGCCGAGCCGCTTCAACGCCAGCGCCATGCGCTTGATGCGCGGATGCGCGTCCGCATAGGTGTAGCGATGAATGTCGCCCTCGATCTCGCGTGCGACGATCTCGGCTTCGCCGTGATAATCGGCCGCATACTGGATCAGGCCGCTGATCAGAAGCGGCATGTCCATCATCAATCCCTGCATGGTCTCCTCCGGAAGCCACGTCGTTGCGCGGCGTATGCTTGTAATCTGCGCGCGAGGTTAGCGGAACGTCTCGCGACGTTCACGCAAAAAGCATTGGACGCGATTGCATGCTTTACTTTTTCGGGGCTAACGTGAGGCGAGCTGCCGGCGAAGCAGCGCTCTGCTTGGAGGACGTGCATGGCAGCGGAAAGACACAAGACCGGTGCAGCCGGCGAGCCTACCGTCGACGTGGCGGCTCTTCGTGTGCGCTATCGCGAGGAGCGCGATCGCCGTTTGCGTGCCGAAGGCAAGGCTCAATATGTCGAGGTGGCAGGCGGCTTCAGTCGCTACCTCGACGATCCCTGGGCCGATCCCGGTTTTGCGCGCGCACCTGCCACTGAAGAGACCGAGGTGCTGGTCGTCGGCGGCGGCTTCGGCGGCCTGCTGTGTGGCGCGCGCTTGCGCGAGGCCGGCATCGATGATTTCCGCATCGTGGAAAAGGCTGCCGATTTCGGCGGCACCTGGTACTGGAATCGTTATCCTGGAGCTGCCTGCGATACCGAGAGCTACATCTACCTGCCGCTGCTGGAAGAGACCGGCTACATGCCGGTGCGCAAATACGCACGGGCGCCGGAGATCTACGAGCACTCCCGCCGCATCGGCCGTAATTTCGGTCTCTACCAGCGCGCCCTGTTTCAGACCGTCATCTCCCGCATGGTGTGGCAGGAGGAGGAGGCGCGTTGGCTGGTCGAGACCGATCGGGACGACCAGATCCGCGCACGCTTCGTCATTCTCGCCGGAGGCCCGCTCAGCCGGCCGAAGCTGCCGGGCATTCCCGGCATCGAGAGCTTCAAGGGCCACAGCTTCCACACCAGCCGCTGGGACTACGGCTACACCGGCGGCAACGCCGATGGCGGTCTGACCGGGCTTGCCGACAAGCGCGTCGGTATCATCGGCACCGGCGCCACCGCGGTGCAATGCGTGCCGCATCTCGGCCGTTCGGCGAAGGAGCTTTATGTCTTCCAGCGCACGCCGTCTGCCATCGGCGTGCGCGACGACCGTCCGACGGATCCGGGCTGGGCAGCGAGCCTGAAGGCGGGCTGGCAGCGCGAGCGCATGGACAATTTCACCGCCGTGATCTCGGGCGAGCCGTTCGAGCGGGATCTGGTGCAGGACGGCTGGACCGGCCTGCTCGGCGAGATCCTGCTCGCGCCGCGCCGGCAGCCGCAACCGGTCACCTCGATGGAGGAGGCGCTGAAGGTCATCGAGCAGGCCGACTACCGCAAGATGGAGGAGATCCGCGCCCGGGTCGACGCGGTGGTCAGGGACAAGGCGACGGCGGAGGCGCTCAAGCCCTGGTACAAGGCGTTCTGCAAGCGGCCGTGCTTCCACGATGAATATCTCGACACTTTCAATCGTCCCAACGTTCATCTCATCGACACCAAAGGACTGGGTGTCGATCACATCACCGAGAATGCCGTCGTGGCCAGCGGCAAGGCCTATGAGCTCGACTGCCTGATCTACGCCAGCGGCTTCGAGGTCGGCACCGATTACGCCCGGCGCATGGGCTTTGAGGTCTATGGCCGCGGCGGCATGAGCCTGTCCGAACGCTGGCAGGGCGGCGTCAAGACGATGCATGGCTTCTATAGCCGCGGCTTCCCGAATTGCTTCCTGATCGTCACCGTGCAGGCCGGCCAGAGCGCCAACTTCCCGCACATCATCGACGAGCAGTCGCAGCACATCGCCTATGTCATCGACCAGGCGCGCAAGCGCGGCGCCAGAACGCTGGAGCCGACGCTCGCCGCCGAGGATGCCTGGGTCGACGAGGTCGTCAAAGCCGCGATTGGCCGGCAGACCTATCTCGCCGAATGCACGCCTGGCTACTACAACAATGAAGGCGTGTTCGATCCGATCGCGGCAAGAAACAGCCAATATTGGCGCGGGCCGGTGGCGTTCCTGCGGCTGCTCGACAAATGGCGGAAGGAAGGCAATCTGGCGGGTCTGGAATTGACCTATGATCGCGCCATGGAGTCGGCGCCTTTGACGGGGTAAGATTGCCGATCGGTACAGGACGGGAGACGCCGGGTATGATCAGGGGCAGGGCTGTTGCGGGGGCGATTTTTGGCGCGATGGCGCTGTTCGGTTGCCTGGCGCCCGCCGCCGAGGCGGCCACTTGCGGCAACGGGCCCGGCGGGTTCGAGGCCTGGAAGCGCGAGTTCAGCGCGGAGGCGCAAGGCAAGGGCATCGGTCAGACCGCGCTCTCGGCCCTGATGCAGACCAACTACGCCAGCGCCACCATCGCGGCCGACCGTGGCCAGCGCAGTTTTTCACTGACGCTCGACCAGTTCCTCGCCAAGCGCGGCGCCACCACCATCGTCGCCAAGGGGCGGCAGCTCAAGCAGTCGCAGGCCGCCTTGTTCGCCTCCATCCAGCAGCGCTATGGCGTCCCGCCTGGACCCTTGATCGCGATCTGGGGCATGGAGACCGGTTTCGGCAGCCAGCGCGGCAACCAGAACATGCTGTCGTCGATCGCGACCCTTGCCTATGATTGCCGCCGTCCCGAATTTTTCACCGACCAGCTCTACGCCGCGCTGAAGCTGATCGACCGCGGCACGCTGTCGGGGGCGACCCGCGGCTCCATGCACGGGGAGGTCGGCCAGACCCAGTTCATGCCCAAGAGCATCCTGGCCTATGGCACCGGCAATCTCGAGGTGGCCGCCAACGCGCTGAACTCGACGGCGAACTTCCTGAAGGCTCATGGCTGGCGCGCGGGAGCCGGGTACCAGCCGGGCGAGCCGAATTTCGCCGCGATCGAGGCGTGGAATGCCGCCGGCGTCTATCAAAAGGCGATCGCTCTGATGGGCCGGCAGATCGACGAGGGCGGAGCGGCGGCCGCCTCGCGCTGACCAGTTCAGCAAGGCGTGATGCGCCGGCGCGAGAAAATTGTTGCTATCAGGAACCGACGGCACGACCTTTGCTTTGATCAGATTCAGGGGTGGGCATGAGGAGACTCAACATGGCAACCCAGATCGTGATGGACCAGACGGGCGATACACGCCATGAGTTTGATCCTGGCAATGCTGAAGCGCTGGCGCGAGCCGAACGGCGCTTTCGGGAGCTGACCGGGGCCGGCTTCACCGCCGCCCTGCGAACCGGACCTGGCGAGGTCACCCGCATCAAATCGTTCGACCCGACCGTGCAGGAAACGCTGTTCTATCCCCGTCTGGTCGGCGGTTGATCTGAGCTGCACATGATCGCGGCAGTTTGGCTCCGCGCGCCGGCGCGTGCACGTCTGCATGCGCTGCGTGAACTCTATCGGCGGTTCTTCGGCGAGAACACGCCGGATGCTCGTGGCCGTCGGCTTCTGGCGGAATGGCTGTCGCCGGCGCAGCGCGCACAATTCGAAGAGCACCGCTATTTCGACGTCGTCGGCTGCGACACCGGTAAGACGTACCGCATCCATTACGGCACGGCCGCCAATGTCCACGAGATCGACGAGGCCGGGCGTGCGACGATGGGCTGGTGCTTCGTTCCGTCAGGCTTTCTCGTCCCGGGCGATGTGATGCTGGCGCAGAAGATCGGGCTCGAAACGGACGAGAAGGGAACGTTGGCGCTTGCCAACCGCTTTCCACCGGCAACGCATTCGGAGCACTTCTACCGGCGACCGTTCTAGTGCCGAAAAAGCGAGCCGGTCAGGAATGCGTGGTGCGGTAGGCATCCAGCGCATGCGCTGCGAACACGCCGACGCTGCAAAGGGCCAGAAGGGCGGAGATCAGCTCGATCATAACTCGTCCTCCTGTAGCGGCTGGCCGACGAGGTTCTGACAGCAGGAATATTCGTAGATCAGGTCGAGAAGGAATTGCATGGTGGCCGTCCCTGTACTTGTTTTGACAACCATTTAACCGGCAATCTGTTTCAGGGTTGTTTCGTCGCGTCTGGAATGCGGTTTCGCGGGGAACCCGGAGGGCGGGTTTTTGCGCTGCAGCCGCACCAAATGCCGGAGCCGAATAAGGATGAAGGCACCCTT
Source organism: Bradyrhizobium dasycarpum (assembly GCF_042019905.1). Taxonomy (NCBI): domain Bacteria; kingdom Pseudomonadati; phylum Pseudomonadota; class Alphaproteobacteria; order Hyphomicrobiales; family Nitrobacteraceae; genus Bradyrhizobium; species Bradyrhizobium dasycarpum. Next base: position 2,153,226 of record NZ_CP169574.1, on the reverse strand, counting down.
TCGGCCGGCGCGGACCCTTGCGGCTCGCCCACGGAGGTGGTCATCTCGGCGCGGGGAATGCGCTGGAGGCTGACATGACACGATTCTTTCGCGCCGTTTTGCTGACCGCGAGCGTCCTCGGGGCAGGGCCGGCGCTGGCGCAGAAATCCAAGGTCGGTGACTGGACCATCGAAAAGCGGACGCAGGACACCCATTGCAATGCGAGCCGGGGCTACAAGGACAAGGACGACGAGAATCGCGACTACGTCATCGTGATCACCTATTCCGAGAAGACGATCGTGATCGTGATGATCTATGACGGCTGGGAATGGGAGACGGCCGGCGAGATCCTTCGGGCCGATGTCGGCACTGACGATGCGGACATCATGAAGAAGGCGAAGTGGGAGGTCATGGACAGGACCACCGTGCGCGGTATCTTCGAGTACGACCAGTCGATGATGGACCGCCTGTCGAAGGCCAAGCGCCTCACGCTCGACTTCGAAGACGATGACGACGACAGCATCGAGATGCAGATACCGCGCGCCGGCGAAGCGCTGGCCGCGTTGAAGTTCTGCGAGGAGAATCGGAAATAGATGGCTGATGCCGGGCCGCAAACGGGAGAGGGAGCACAGCTTCGTCATCGCTGCACCCGGGCATCATCCCATCATGCTTAGTGGCTCACAGGCTGGGCCGGCGCCGCGCTGGTGTCGCTGCCATGATGCGTCAGCGGCTTCATGCCGGTGATGGTCCGCAGCAGCACGTAGAACACCGGCGTCAGGAACAGGCCGAACACGGTGACGCCGATCATGCCGGAGAACACGGCAACGCCCATGGCGCGCCGCATCTCCGAGCCGGCGCCGGTCGAGAGCACCAGCGGCAGCACGCCCATGATGAACGCCATCGACGTCATCAGGATCGGACGAAGCCGCAAGCGGCTCGCCTCGATTGCGGCCCGGATCGGCGTGCGGCCGGCGAATTCGAGCTCGCGCGCGAATTCGACGATCAGTATCGCGTTCTTGGCCGAGAGCCCCACGAGAACGATCAGACCGATCTGGGTGAAGACGTTGTTGTCGCCCTTGGAAATCCAGACGCCGAACATCGCCGCGAGCAGACCCATCGGCACGATCATGATGATCGAGAGGGGCAGTGTCAGGCTCTCATAAAGCGCGGCCAGCACCAAGAAGACCAGCAGGATCGCCAGCGGGAATACCCAGATGCCGGAATTGCCGGCGATGAACTCCTGATAGGTCAGGTCGGTCCATTCGAAAGCGAAGCCGGGCGGCAGCACCTCGGCCGCGATCCGCGTCGCCGCCTCCTGAGCCTGGCCCGAGGAGAAGCCGGGCGCGGCCGCCGCGTTGATGTCGGATGACAGGAAGCCGTTGTAGCGGATCGCGCGCTCCGGCCCCGCGCTCTGGCGGATCGTGAGCAGCGCCGACAACGGCACCATGTCGCCTGACGACGAGCGCACCTTCAACTGCCTGATGTCGTCGGCACGCGCGCGGAACGGCGCGTCGGCCTGCACGCGGACCGAATAGGTGCGGCCGAACTTGTTGAAGTCGTTGACGTAGTAGGAGCCGAGGTAGATCTGCAGCGTGTTGAAGACCTCGGTGACGGGCACGCCGAGCTGCAGCGCCTTGGTGCGGTCGATGTCGGCGAACAGCTGGGGCACGTTGACCTGGAAGCTCGAGAACACGCCGGCGATCTCCGGCGCCTTCTGCATCGCCGCCATGAACGCCTTGGTCGCCTCGTTCAGCGCCTCATAGCCGAGACCGGCGCGGTCCTCGATCTGCAGCTTGAAGCCGCCGATGGTGCCGAGGCCATTGACCGGCGGCGGCGGGAACATGGCGATGAAGGCTTCCTGGATGCCGGCATATTTCTTGTTCAGCTCGGCGGCGATGGCGTTTCCGCTCAGGGCGGGGTCCTTGCGCTCGTCGAACGGCTTGAGCGTAGAGAACACGATGCCGGCGTTGGACGAGTTGGTGAAGCCGGAGATTGAGAGCCCCGGGAAAGCCACCGAGCTCTCGACACCGGGCTGGGTCAGCGCGATGTCGCTCATCTTGCGGATCACCTCCTCGCTGCGGTCGAGCGCGGCGCCGTCGGGCAGGCGGGCGAAGCCGACCAGGTACTGCTTGTCCTGACCCGGCACGAAGCCGCCCGGCACCTGCTGGAACAGGAGCGCGGTGAGGCCGACCAGCACGGCGTAAAGACCCATCACCGCGGCCTTGCCTGAGATCACCCGAGTGACGCTGCTGCCATAGTTCTCCGAGGAGCGTGTGAAGGCCTTGTTGAAGCCACGGAAGAACCAGCCAAGGCTCTTTTCCATGATCAGCGTCAGCCGATCCTTCGGCTCGTTGTGGCCCTTGAGCAGCAGCGCGGATAGCGCCGGCGACAGCGTCAGCGAGTTGACGGCGGAGATCACGGTCGAGATCGCGATCGTCAATGCGAACTGCTTGTAGAACTGCCCGGTGAGGCCGGAGATGAAGGCGAGCGGCACGAACACCGCGATCAGCACCATCGCGATGGCGATGATCGGTCCCGACACCTCGCGCATCGCCTGATAGGTGGCATCGCGCGGCGACAGCCCGGCCTCGATGTTGCGCTCGACGTTCTCGACCACGACAATGGCGTCGTCGACGACGATGCCGATCGCGAGCACGAGGCCGAACAGGCTGAGCGCGTTGATGGAGAAGCCGAACACGTGCATCACCGCAAAGGTGCCGACGATCGACACCGGCACCGCGAGCAGCGGGATGATCGAGGCGCGCCAGGTCTGCAGGAACAGAATCACGACCAGCACCACCAGCGCGATCGCTTCCAGGAGCGTATGGATCACCGCCTCGATCGAGGAGCGAACGAACTGGGTGGGGTCGTAGACGATCTGGTAAGACACGCCTTCCGGCATATTCTTCTTGATCTCGGCCATGGTGGCGCGGACGTTGTCCGAAATCTGCAGCGCGTTGGAGCCGGGCGCCTGGAAGATCGGAAGCGCCACCGCCTGCTTGTTGTCCAGCAGCGAACGCAGGCCGTATTCGGACGCCCCCAGCTCGATGCGTGCGACGTCGCGCAGGCGCACGACTTCGCCGCGCGTGCCCGTCTTGACCACGATGTCGCCGAATTGCTCCTCGTTCGAGAGCCGGCCTTCTGCGTTGACGGAGAGCTGCAGATCGATCCCCTTGACGTTCGGGGAGGAGCCGACCACGCCGGCGGCGGCCTCGACGTTCTGGGCCTGGATCGCCCGCACGATATCGCTGGCAGTCAGGCCGTGCTCGGCGGCCTTCTGCGGATCGACCCAGACCCGCATCGAATAGTCGCCGGCGCCATAGAGCTGCACATCGCCGACGCCATCGATCCGCGCGAGCCGGTCCTTGACGTTGAGCACCGCGTAATTGCGCAGATACGTCATGTCGTAGCGGCCGTTCGGCGACAACAGATGCACGACCATGGTGAGGTCGGGCGAGGACTTCTTGGTGATGATGCCGAGCTGGCGCACCACGGCGGGCAGGCGCGGCTCGGCCTGCTGCACGCGGTTCTGCACCAGTTGCGTCGCCTTGTCGGGGTCGGTGCCGAGACGGAACGTCACCGTCAGCGTCATCGCGCCGTCAGTGGTCGCCTGGCTCGACATGTACAGCATGTTCTCGACGCCGTTGATCTGCTCCTCGATCGGCGTCGCCACCGTTTCCGCAATCACCTTGGGATTGGCGCCGGGATAGGTCGCGCGCACCACGACGGAAGGCGGCACCACGTCGGGATATTCCGAGATCGGCATCGCGAACAGCGAGATCAGGCCGGCAAGGAATATCAGGACCGACAGCACGCCGGCGAAAATCGGACGATCGATGAAGAACTTTGAGAGATTCATGGTCTTGCCCCTGGGCAATATCTTGCGGTTCTCCGGCAGCTCTCCCGTCATTCCGGGGGCGTGGGCGAAGCCCGCGAACCCGGAATCTGGAGGTGAAGCGATCGGAGTTTCCAAACTTCGAGATTGCGGGTTCGCGATTTCATCGCGCCCCGGAATGACGTCAGCGTTGCACCACGTCCTGGTTGCTGTGATTGGAGGCTTGGCGCCCACGCGCGCCCATTGCCGCCACCTCCGTCTTGAGCAGCGCCCCCGGACGCACGCGCTGCAGGCCGTTGACGACGATGCGGTCGCCGGGCTTCAGGCCTTCGGTCACGACGCGCAATCCATCTACGGCGCCGCCGAGCGTGACCGCCCGGTACACCGCGCGGCTGTCGTCGCCGACCGCCATCACAAACTTCTTGTCCTGGTCGGTGCCGATTGCGCGCTCGTCGATCATCACCAGCGCCTGCTGCTTCGGCTGGCTCATGCGCACGCGCGCGAACTGACCGGGGATGAGACGGCCGTCCTCATTCCGGAACACCGCCCGGACCCGGATCGTGCCGCTCTGGCCGTTGACCTGGTTGTCGATGAGCTGGATGTGGCCTTTCGCCGAGAGGCTGCCGGAGGTTGTCATCTCCACGGGGATTTGGTCGAGCTTGCCGCGCTGGCCGGAGGCGTCGGCGATCGAGTTCAGTGCGCGCAGCACGACCTCTTCATCTGCATCGAACGAGGCGTAGATCGGATTGACCGAGACCAGCGAGGTCAGAACCGGGGAGGCGGTGCCGGCGGCGACGAGATTGCCGACGGTGACCTCGATCTTGCCGACGCGGCCGTCCACGGGCGCGCGCACCTCGGTGTAATCGAGATTGAGCTTTGCGGTCTGGAGCGTCGCCTCGGCCGCCTTCACATTGGCGATCGCTTCGCGGTTGGCGTTCTCGCGTTGGTCGAAATCGCGCCGCGTCACCACGGCGTTGCCGACGAGCTGTGCGCCGCGTTCGACCTCGCCGGTGGTGAACACCACGCGCGCCTTCGCCGCCTCGAGCTGGGCGTTGGCCTTGTCGACCTCGGCCGCATAGGGCGCCGGGTCGATCTTGAACAGGACGTCGCCGGTCTTTACCAGCGCGCCTTCGGTGAAGTTGGCGGAGAGGATCGCGCCCGCAACGCGCGGGCGCAGCTCGACGCGGTGGATGGCCTCGAGCCGGCCGGAGAAATCGTCCCACAGCACGGTCTGCTTCGGCTCGATCAGCGCAACGGTGACGGGCACGGCCTGTTCAGCCGCGGCGGCCGTTGCCGTCGCCTGGGCTGTGTGGAAGTAGTGGCCGGTCGCGATCGAGCCTGCGGCGGCGAGGGCGCCCACGACGGCGACGCCGCCGAGGAGACGGCGAAAACGGCCGGCGGAAGACGTTTCTTGGGAGGGGGCATTTGCGCGCTCCAGATATGTAGTGTTCACTACAGATGTGGAGCTGGATACCGCAGCGCAAGATACTTATGTACCGGTTGCTAAGAAAAATGTACGCCGATACCGCGACAATTGGAAGACACAAGAAAAAGAAAGCCAGAACAAATAGATAGGAACTGGCGTTAGGCTGATACGATCCGCCGATTCCGAGGAGACAGGCACATGCGCATGGGACGCCCCCGCGAATTCGACGCCGAAACGGCGTTGGACCAGGCGATGGAAGTGTTTTGGCGCCATGGCTATGAGGGCGCCACCATTGCCCAGCTCACCGAGGCCATGGGCATCAATCCGCCAAGTCTCTACGCCTGCTTCGGCAACAAGGAAGGCCTGCTGAAGGCTGCGCTCGACCGCTACACCAAATTGCGCGGCGTCTGGATGGACGAGGTGGTCGCAGCCCCCACCGCCCGCGACGTCGCCGAGCGGATGCTGATGGGCATTGCCGACAAGCAGACCGATCCCGCCAATCCGCCCGGCTGCCTGCTGGTGCAAGGCGGCATCGCTTGCGGCTCCGGCTCCGAGAGCGTCCCCTTCGAGCTCGCCGCGCGCCGCGCTCAGAACGAGGACCAGCTGCGCGAGCGCTTCATCCGCGCCAAGGTTGAAGGCGATCTGAAGCCGTCGGCCGATCCCGCAGCCCTCGCGCGCTACGTCTCGGCGGTGGCCGTCGGCATGGGCGTGATGGCGTCCTCCGGTGCCGATCGTGAAGCGCTGCGGCAGGTGGCGAGCGTGGCGGTGCAGGCGGTTGAGGCGCAGTCGGCGGGCAAGACGTAGTCGACCATCTTCATAGCGCGGACTGCTTCTCAGACAGCGACGGCGCCGTCGCAGAGAGGGGCGGTCGCTGGACATCGACGACCATGTTTGCCCTGACATTCCTCGGCACCTCGGCAAGCGTTCCCTCCGCGGAACGCAATCATCCGGCTCTCCTCGTCGAGGCCGCGGGCAAGCGTGTCCTGGTCGATTGCGGCGAGGGCACGCAGCGCCAGCTCTTGAGGAGCGGCTCGGGCTTTCGGCGGCTCGACCGCGTGCTGCTGACGCACGCTCATCTCGATCACGTGCTCGGCCTCCCCGGTCTGTTTTCGACACTGGGGCTGCGGCAGAGCGCCGAGGTGATGCGCATTCATGGCGGGCCAGGCACGCTCGACATCGTCATCCGAATGCTCGCCGGGTTATGGGGTGAGGGCAGGGCGCCGATCGCGGTCGAGTTCGCGGCGCTGTCCGAAGGAGAGGTCGTCGATGCCGGCGATTTCACCATCGGCTGCTTTCCGGTCCGTCATCGCGACACCGATAGTTTTGGATTCGCCTTCCAGAGCCCCTCGCGCCGCCACCTTCGGCCGGATCGGCTCGCGGCGCTGGGCGTTCCCGACGGTCCCTTGCGCGGCGAGTTGGCCGCAGGTCGAGCGGTCGTGATCGAGGACGATCGCAAGGTCGACCCGGAGGATGTCCTGGGGCCGCCGAGCGGCGGCAAGAAGCTCGTGGTGATCGGCGACACCGAAACCACCGAGGGATTGTCGCAATACGTCGCTGGCGCCGATATGCTGGTGATCGAGGCGACCTTCCTCGAGCGCGACGCCGCAACTGCGCGGGATTACGGCCATCTGACGGCGGCGGAAGCGGCCGCACTCGCGGCCGCCAGCAACGTCCGCCAGCTCGTGCTGACCCATCTGTCCGGACGATACGAGGACGACGAGATCCTGGCCGAGGCGGTGCGGATCTTTCCGAACACCCGGATCGCCGCCGATTTCGATCACATCGTGATCTAAAGCGCGCCGGCCGGCGCTCAGCTCGTCAATCCCGACTTGATCGCGAGATCCTGCACTTGGGCCGTCACCTGCATCAGCCTCGGCAGCGCCTGGTCGCGGAAGGCTGCCATCTCCATGCGCATCGCATCGACGGTAACGCTCAATCCTCCGATGACCAGTCCCTGCGCGTCGAAGATCGGCGTTGCCAGCGTGCGCAAGCCATAGGCGTTCTCGCCGTCGGAGACGGCGTGGCCTTTCTTCTTCACCTGGTCGAGCCGGGCGAGCAGGGCATCGAGATCGGTCAGGGTCCGCTCCGACAGTTTGACGCGCGGGCGCGATTCCAGCCGCGCGATCTGCTCCTCGCGCGACAGATGGGCCAGCATGACGTGGCCGAGCGCGGCGCTGTAGGCGGGAATGCGCGTGCCGGGCCGGCGGTCCATCTTGTGGCGGTCAAGGCCCGCGCCGACCCGCGCGAGATAGACGACGTCGCCGCCGTCGAGGATGCCGAGGGAGGCGGCATCGCCGACATCAGGCACGAGCTCGCGCAGCAGCGGCTCGGCGATCGGCCGCAACGATCCGCGCGACAGCACGGTGTAGCCGAGGTCGAGACAGGCAATCCCGAGGCGGAACCGCCGGCTCTGCGGAACGGCCTGGAGATAACCGAGCTCGACCAGGGTCTGGATCAGGCGAAACGCGGTCCCGCGATCGAGACCGGCAGTTGCGGCAATCTCGCTCAGGGTCAGCTCGAAATGCTCGCTGCTGAAGCTGCGGAGCACGGCAAAGGCCTTCCCGACGGAAGCAACATGGTTCTTTGGATTTTTCGGGAGCGAGTCCGATTTGCGCTTGGTGGCCTTCTTCTCGGCCTTGGCCATGCTCGAATACCTTGCCAATGGCAACCATCGCCCTTGACGTGGCGGCCGGCTGATTTTACGACAGGTCACGCTAATAACAAATGTTCGCATTCCGAACAATGCTGATGTGACGATCGGAGGAAGCTTGTCGACACCATCGCTGCACCCCCGTGGCGTGTTCTCCGCCGCGCTGACGCCGCTCGATGCCGAGCTCGCCCCCGATCACGCGCGCTTCGTCGCGCATTGCCGCCATCTTCTGGATGAAGGCTGCGACGGCATCGCGCTGCTGGGTACGACAGGGGAGGCGAACTCCTTCTCCGTCGCCGAACGCACGGCTCTGCTCGAGGCGGTGGTGGCGGCCGGAGTCGCTCCGCAACGTCTTCTGCCGGGCACCGGTGTTGCCGCACTCAGCGAGACCATCGCCCTGACACGGCACGCGCTTTCGGTCGGCGTCGATACCGTCGTGATGCTGCCGCCGTTCTACTACAAGGGCGTCAGCGACGACGGCATCTACGCCTCCTATAGCGAGATCGTGCAGCGCATCGGCGATGCCAGGCTCAAGGTCGTGCTCTATCACATCCCGCAGATGTCGGCGCAGCCGATCTCTCATGCGCTGATCGAGCGGCTGCGTGCGGCTTATCCGGCGACGTTCGTGGGGATCAAGGATTCCTCGGGCGACTTCGCCAACATGACCGCAATAGTCGACCGCTTCCCGGGCTTTTCGGTTTTGGTCGGAGCCGATCCCTTGCTGCTGCCGTTGCTGCGCAAGGGCGGCGCGGGCTGCATCACAGCGACCTCCAATCTGGTCGCGCGCGATCTGGCCTATGTCTACAAGCATTTTAACGACAGCGACGACGACGCGGCGCTCCAGGCGGCGCAGGCGCGCATCGTGAAAGCGCGCGAGCTGGTCTCGCGCTTCCCGCAGATGGCGTCGCTGAAGACGCTGGTGGCCGAGCGCACCGGCCATACCGGATGGCAGCGTTTGCGGCCGCCGCTGGAATCCTTGCCGTCGGCTCAGGCGAAGGAGCTGCTCGCAACGGCCGCTGCATTCGCAGCCGCCGCTTAAGGCCAGGCCCGAGAGGCGAGGATCCGATGTCCGACTCTTTGCAGGATGTGGTGGCCGGGCTTGCTGCGATCGTCGGCGACAAGCACGTCATCGCACCCGGATCCGACCAGGAGCCCTACGTGGTGGACTGGCGCGGGCGCTATCACGGCCGCGCCGCCGCGGTGGTGAAGCCCGGCTCGACCGCAGAGGTCGCCGCGATCGTCAAGTTCTGCGCGGCACGCCAGCTCGCGATCGTGCCGCAGGGCGGCAACACCGGCATGTGCGGCGCCGCGACGCCGGACGATCGCGCGGGCAATGTCGTAATCCGGCTCGACCGGATGCGGGCGGTGCGCAACGTCAGTCCGCTCGCCAACACGATCACGGTGGAGGCCGGCTGCATCCTGTCCGAGGTGCAGAACGCGGCCCGTGACGTCGATCGGTATTTCCCCTTGAGCCTGGGCGCCGAAGGCTCCTGCCAGATCGGCGGCAACATCTCGACCAATGCCGGCGGCACGGCCGTGCTCCGCTACGGTCCGACGCGCGATCTCGTGCTCGGGCTGGAGGTCGTGCTGCCTGACGGACGCGTCTTCGACGGCCTGCGCGCATTGCGCAAGGACAACACCGGCTACGCGATCAAGCAGCTCTTCATCGGGGCAGAGGGGACGCTCGGCATCGTCACCGCGGCCGTGCTGAAGCTGTTCGCGCCGCCGCGCAGCTCGGCGCTAGCGCTGCTGAAATTGCAAGGGGTGGAGCAGGCGCTCGAAATCATGCAGCGGCTGCGCGGCACGGTCGGCGACCGGCTCGGCAGTCTCGAAATCATGTCGCGGTCGCAGATCGAGGCGATCGCGGCGACGGTGCCGCATGTCGCGATCCCCTTCGAGCTGACGACGCCGTGGTATCTGATCGTCGAGCTGACCGACGCGCTTCCCGGCGTCGACCTCGACGAGCCGCTCGCCACGGTGCTGGCGGAGGCGATGGAGGCGAAGCACGCCGAAGACGTGATCCTCGCGTCAAGCCTCGCGCAGGCCAAGGCGATCTGGGCGGTCAGGCACAGCGTGTCCGAAGGCAACAAGCGTAGCGGCTACGTTGTGTCGCATGACAGCGTGGTGCCGCTGGAGCGGCAGGCAGCCTTCGTCGCCAACGTCGAAGCCCGGATCAAGGCCGCTGTTCCCCATGCTAACGTGGTGATGCACGGCCATATCGGCGACGGCAACATCCATGTCATCGCACTGATCGATCGCGCCCGTTGCCAGGACCCGGCCGCGACGGCCGCTCTGGTCGCCGAGATCAACGGGATTGTCGACGACGAGACCGCGGCGCAGAATGGGGCGATCAGTGCCGAGCACGGCATCGGCATCACCAATCGCGGCCGACTCGCCCGCGTCACCGACCCGCTCGACATCGAGCTGATGCGCGATATCAAGCGGCTGTTCGATCCGAATGGCCTGATGAACCCGGGCAAGATCTTCGGCGCGGGAGCGGCACGATGACGAGCATCCGCCTGCTGGCCGACGATCTCACCGGTGCGCTCGACACCGCGGCGGAGTTCGTCGGGCTGGGCGGACCGTTCGACGTCGTCTGGTCGGAAGCGTTTGCGCCGCGGGAGTCCGGCAGCTTCGCCATCGATAGCGGCACCCGCGAGCGCTCGAAGGCCGACAGCGTCGAGATCGTCGGGCGACTGGTGCCATACCTTCAGAGCGGGACGATCGCTTACAAGAAAGTCGACAGCCTCCTGCGGGGCGCTTGGGCGGCCGAGCTGGGCGCCTGCCTGCGCAATGGCCATTGGGCCTCGTGCGTGGTCGCGCCCGCGTTCGACTACCAGGGGCGCCGCACCGTCAGCGGCCAGCAATTCGCCCGAACCGTGCATGGCGATTGGCATAAGGTCGGCGACAATCTGCTGGATCAATTGAGGCAAGAGGGCATCGAGGCACGACAGGGCACGGCCGACACGCTCTCGCAAGGCGCCGTTCAGGTGTTCGATGCAGAGAACGATCTCGACCTCGATCGCGCCGTCGAGATGGCGCGGCGCATGCCGGGGCCGGTGCTGTGGTGTGGCAGCGGCGGCCTCGCCGGTGCGCTGGCCCGCAGCCATCGTGCCGATGCACCGAACCAATTGAAGCCGCCGGTGCTGGGCCTGTTCGGCTCCGATCAGGCGGCCACCGCATCGCAACTCGCGGCATGCGGCGAAGTCGCCATCGCGCTGGCCGAGGGCGAGGGCGGCGCGGGCGTTCGACGCAAGCTGGCCGACGAGGGCGTGGCGCTGGTCAAATTCTCCCTGGCCGACGGTCTGTCGCGCGTCGAGGCGGCGCGGCGGATCGCGCGCGAGATGAGCGGGCTGATCACGTCGCTCGAACCACCGGGCACGCTGATCGTGGCCGGTGGAGAAACCCTGAAGGCCGCCTGCGTTGCCCTCGGCGCGCATGCGCTCCAGGTGACAGGACGTATCGTGCCGGGATTGCCGCGCTCGATCCTGCAGGGCGGCCGCTGGGCCGGTGTCGACGTCATCTCGAAATCAGGCGCATTCGGCCCGAGCGCGCTGTGGCGCGACCTGCTCCGGGACAATCATCTGCTCAGAATGGAGAGTCCGACATGACCTCTCGTCATCTTGCCATCACCATGGGCGATCCGGCCGGGATCGGGCCGGAGATCATCGTCAAGGCCTGCGTCGGGCTGAAGGACCGGATCGCGAGCGGCGATCTGCGCCTGCTGGTCATCGGCAGCGGCGCGGCGCTCGATGGCGCGAAGGCTGCGCTCGGCACCGACATCGCGATCCCCCAGGTCTCAGCGGAGGACCGCGACTGGCCCAACCTCTGCTACCTGCAAGCCGACGCCGAGGGCGATCCGATCAAGCCCGGCGTGCTCAGCGCCGATGGCGGCCGCTTCGCCTACAAGGCGATCGAGCAGGGCGTGCGCCTGACGCAGGCCGGCCGGACCGCGGCGATCGTCACCGCGCCGCTCAACAAGGAAGCGCTCAACAAGGCCGGCTATCATTTCCCAGGCCATACCGAGATGCTGGCGCATCTCACCGGCGTGCGCGGCTCGGTGATGCTGCTCGCCCACGGCAACATGCGTGTCAGCCACGTCTCGACCCACGTGGCACTGGAGGACGTGCCGAAGCGTCTGACGCCGGAGCGGCTGCGCATGGTGATCGACCTCACCAACGATGCCTTGCTGCGGCTCGGCATCGCCAAGCCGAAGATCGCCATCGCCGCGCTCAATCCGCATGCCGGCGAGGGCGGCCTGTTCGGCCGGCAGGATATCGACGTGTCCGCGCCGACGATCGCCAAAGCAGTTGCGGATGGCCTCGATGTCGTCGGGCCCGTGCCCGGCGACACCATCTTCGTCAAGCTGCGCGCCGGCCAATACGATGCAGCGGTCGCGATGTATCACGACCAGGGGCACATTCCGGTCAAGCTGCTCGGCTTCCAGGTCGATCCCGCGACCGGCCGCTGGCAGGAGCTTTCCGGCGTCAACATCACGCTCGGCCTGCCGATCATCCGCACCTCGGTCGATCACGGCACCGCCTTCGACATCGCCGGCACGGGCATCGCCAACGAGCACAGCCTGATCGAGGCCATCGACTATGCCGAACGGCTGGCCGCCGGCGCCTCCGCATCCAAATCATGAGATCGAACGCACGATGACCAACGCCTTTACGCCCATCGAAATTCAGCGCCCCACCATCCTCGAGTTCGGCAACGGCACGATCGTCGCGGCGGCGCGCTTTGCCGAGCGGATCGGCGCCCAGCGGCCGCTGGTGATCTCGGATCCGTTCAACGCGCGGCGCGTCGACCTGCTGGCGCTGCCGGGCGCCGTCAAGGTGTTCGGCGAGGTCAAGCCAGAGCCGGACCTGCCCAATCTCGAGAAGGCGGTGGCGATGGCGAAGGACGTCAATCCCGATCTCGTCGTGGGTTTTGGCGGCGGCAGCGCGATGGACCTCGCCAAGCTGGTTGCGGTGATGTGCAGGGGTGACGTGACCTTTGCCGACATCGTCGGGCCGGAAAAGGTGGCGGGCCGCGGCGTCGCGCTGATGCAGATTCCGACGACGTCCGGCACCGGGAGCGAGGCCGGCACCCGCGCGCTCGTCACCGATCCCGTCAGCCAGAACAAGCAGGCGGTGCAGAGCCGCTTTATGCTGGCCGACATCGCTATCGTCGATCCGGACCTGACAATGACCGTGCCGAAGGAGGTCACCGCGGCGACCGGGGTCGATGCGCTGGCGCATTGCGTCGAGGCCTATACCAGCCGCAAGGCGCATCCGGCGATCGATCTCTACGCGCTCGAAGGCGCCCGCTTGGTCGGACGTTATCTCAAGCGCGCGGTGGCCGACGGCGACGACCGCGAGGCGCGTGCCGGCCTCTCGCTGGCCTCGCTCTACGGCGGCTATTGCCTGGGACCGGTCAACACGACCGCCGGCCATGCGGTGGCCTATCCGCTCGGCACGCGTCACCATGTGGCGCATGGACTGGCCTGCGCACTGATCTTCCCGCACACGCTGGCCTTCAACATGCGGGCCGTGGAGGCGAAGACGGTCGCGGTGCTGGGTGCGCTCGGCTTGCCGGAACGGACCGATCCGCAGCTCGCATTCGACGCCACCTACGCCTTCTGCAAGGATCTCGGCATCGAGATGCGGCTCTCCGCGCTCGGCGTGCCCAGGAACGATCTCGGCGTGATGGCCGACGAGGCGCACGCCATTCGTCGCCTGCTCGACAACAATCCGCGCGACCTCGGCCGGGATGCGATCCTGACCATGTACGAGGCCGCGTTCTAGCCCATCTGCCGCTCGCGGCAGTCAATCAACAACAACACAGTGAAAGCAGAGGAAACTTCGATGAGATCGATGTGGTTTGGTCTTGTGCCGGCACTGGTGCTGGCGATGTCGCCGGCGAAGGCGCAGGAGGCTTATCCGTCCAAGCAGGTGACGGTGATCGTTCCCTTCGCCGCCGGCGGCACAGCCGACATCTTCGCGCGCATGGTCTCCAACCATTTGCAGGCAAAGTTTGGCAAGCCTTTCGTGGTCGAGAATGTCGGCGGTGCCGGCTCGATCCTCGGGGTGACGCGGCTGGCGAAATCGGCGCCGGACGGCATCACGCTCGGCGTTGCCAGCACGTCCGCGCTTGCGATCAACCCGTCGCTCTATGGGCCCAAGCTCAGTTACCAGCCGGACAGGGATCTGGTGCCGGTCGCGCAGATCAGCGTCGTGCCCAACGTGCTCGTCGTCAATCCCAACAAGATCAAGGCGCGCACTGTACCGGAGCTGATCGCCTATCTGAAGGCGAATCCGGACAAGATCTCTTTCGGCTCGGCCGGTGTCGGCACCTCGCAGCATCTTGCCGCCGAGCTGTTCCAGCAGATGACCGGCACCAAGATGGTGCACGTGCCCTACAAGGGCTCGAGCCAGATGCTGACGGACCTGCTGAGCGGACAGATTGATCTCGCCTTCGACAACGTGCCGCTGCTGCTGCCGCAGGTGAAGACCGGCCAGCTCGCGCTGCTCGCGACCGCAACGCCCAAGCGCGCCGACTTCGACCCGCAGGCCCCGGCCGTTGCCGAATTCCTGCCCGGCTTCGAGGCGGTGGCCTGGCACGGCTTCTTCGTTCCTGCCGGAACGCCGAAGCCGATCGTCGAGAAACTCTCGGCAGAGATCCGCGCCTTCATGCAGCAGCCGGAGACGGTGCAGAAATTGGCCGAGCTCGGCGCCACCGCGGTCGCCGTCGATTCCGAGCCGTTCGCGGCCTACATCGCCGCCGAGACGGCGCGCTGGAAGAAGGTGATCGAGGCCGCAAACATCAAGCTGGAGTAGGAATGATCCATCCACCGCAGCGCTTGCCAGCCCGGGGACGAGCGGGTAGAACGCTGCCACGCCTGAGCCGTGATTTGCGCCATACGCGCTGCCGGCGACAGTCGAACAAATCAGCAAGTCATTGAATTTGTTCGACTATTCTGTTGGGGAATGGTGTAACGGTAGCACAACAGACTCTGACTCTGTTTGTCTTGGTTCGAGATCCAGGTTCCCCAGCCAGTTCCGGGCGCTTTTCAAAGTCCAGCTTCCGTGTAGAGCGTCGGCAGGGACGTTCGCGCCATTGGCCGCGCCGCCGCTCGCGACGGTTTGCCTCATCCTGAAATCGTATCTCGACGTCGGATCGCGGCGCGCTCCGTCGTCCTTGGGCCATACAACCCAAGGAGATCCGTGATGCCCTATGTCGATGGTTTCGTTCTGGCGGTGCCGAAGGACAAGCTCGAGGCCTACAAGACGCTGGCGACGACCGCCTGCACGATCTGGATGGAGCACGGTGCGCTCGATTATGTCGAATGCATCGGTGACGACGTTCCCTATGGCGAGCTCACCTCGTTCCCGCGTGCCGTGATCGCGAAGGAGGACGAGATCGTGGTGTTCGCCTGGATCGTCTATCGGGACCGCGAGAGCCGCGATGCCATCAACAAGAAGGTGATGGCTGACCCGCGGCTGAAGATGGAGGGCATGCCGTTCGACGGCAAGCGCATGATTTATGGCGGCTTCAACACCCTGCTGCGGGCAAGCGACGTGATCGGCTGACGAGAGGCGAGCTACTTGATCTTGTCGTAGGCCGCAGCGAAATCGCCGAGCGGCATCGGAATCGTGATGGTCTCCTTGGCCATGTTCTGGAAGGAGACCTTCAACTGCTTGCCCGCCCTGAAAGCGGCGAGCAGGTCCGCCGCGATCGGGGTCGAGGCGTAGCAGCCGCGGTTCTCGCAGGTCTGGATCTGCAGGTCGAAGGTCTTGCCTTCGTCGACCTGGAGCTTGGCGCCGACGGGAAGGTTGAGGCCGAGCGGCAATTGCAGCAGCGCGATCGGCGTGCGGGTGTCGGGCGCAATGCGGATGTTGATCAGGACGACGGTCTGGCCGGTCTTGGTCAGCACCGCGTTCTGCTCCATCGCGCATTCGAGCGGAGCCTCGCGGCTGGCGCTGGTGCAACGGACGATCCAGCCGGGCTGCCCGGGAGCACCGTCAGCCTGTGCTTGGGTCGGCGCGGGCGAGGACTGCGCGGCGGGGGCAGGCGCTGCGTTCTTCTTCGCGCTCTGCTGGGCCTGCGCGGCGGCCGCCGACAACAGGATAGCGGCGGCGAGAGCGGCAAGTCTGGATTGCAAGAGCATGGCGAAACCACGTTGGCGTTAACCGAGGCCTCGCTGTAGCGTCGCGGCGGCCGCGGCGCAAGCTTACTCGGCGGCTTCCTTCACAGTGCCCGGTGCGGGCGCCTCGTCGCCTTCGTCGTCACCCGAACGGCCCCAGGTCGAGAACCAGTTGTTGAGCTTGTCGAGATAGAGATAGACCACGGGGGTGGTGAACAGCGTCAGCGCCTGGCTGACGATCAGGCCGCCGACCATGGCGTAGCCGAGCGGCTGGCGGATCTCGGCGCCGGTGCCGTGGCCGAGCATCAGGGGCACGCCGCCCAGCAGCGCGGCCATCGTCGTCATCATGATGGGGCGGAAGCGCAGCAGCGCGGCCTGGCGGATCGATTCCTCCGGCGTCTTGTGCTCGTCGCGTTCGGCGGCGATCGCAAAATCGACCATCATGATGCCGTTCTTCTTCACGATGCCGATCAGCAGGATGATGCCGATCAACGCAATCAGGCTGAAGTCGAAGCCGGCCGCCATCAGGATCGCAAGCGCGCCGACACCGGCCGAGGGCAGCGTCGACAGAATCGTGATCGGATGGATGTAGCTCTCGTAGAGAATGCCGAGGATCAGGTAGACCACGACGAGCGCGGCGAGGATCAGCAGCGGCACGGTGCCGAGCGACTGCTGGAACGCCTGCGCCGTGCCCTGGAAGCTCGAATTGAGCGTAGGCGGCGCGCCGAGATCGGCCATCGCCTTCTGCACCGCCT
The DNA here is from genome assembly GCF_042019905.1 of Bradyrhizobium dasycarpum. Lineage (NCBI taxonomy): Bacteria > Pseudomonadati > Pseudomonadota > Alphaproteobacteria > Hyphomicrobiales > Nitrobacteraceae > Bradyrhizobium > Bradyrhizobium dasycarpum. The sequence continues at coordinate 2,136,453 of NZ_CP169574.1, read as the reverse complement.
CGGTCGCCTGGCCGAGCGCGACGCCTTGCGCGAGGTTGAAGCTGATGGTGATTGACGGGAACTGGCCCTGATGGCTGATCGAGAGCGGACGGACCGGATCGGTGGTCCAGGTCGCGAATGTCGACAGCGGCACCTGGTCGCCGGTCAGCGGCGATTTGAGATAAAGCTTGTTGAGGCTGTCGAGATTGCCCTGCATCTCCGGCAGGATCTCCAGGATCACCTTGTAGGTGTTGAGCTGGGTGAAATATTGCGTGACCTGCCGCTGTCCGAACGCGTCATACAGCGTGTCGTCGATCAGCTGCGGCTGGATGCCGTAGCGAGCGGCGGTATCGCGGTTGATCTTGAGCTGGACGGTGGTGCCCTGCGTCTGCTGGTCGGTCGCGACGTCGCGCAGCTCCGGCAGGGTCTGCATCTTGGCGAGGATCTTGGGCGCCCATTCGTTGAGCTCGTCAAGATTGGCGTCCTGCAGCGTGAATTCGAACTGCGTGCGCGTCGGCCGGCCGCCGAGCCGCACGTCCTGGGCCGCCTGCATGTAGAGGCGGGCGCCCTCGACCTTGTCGAACTGCGGACGCAGTCGCGCGATGATCTGCTGCGCCGAGGCCTCGCGCTGGTCGCGGGGCTTCAGCGTGATGAACAGGTTGCCGTTGTTGCCGGCGCGGCCGCTGCCGCCGATCGACATGGCAACGCTGGCAACGTCGGGATCGGCCAGGATGATCTTGCCGAGCTCCTCCTGGCGCCGGGTCATCTCCTTGAACGAAATGTCCTGCGAGGCTTCCGAGGTGGCGGTGATCAGCCCGACGTCCTGCTGCGGGAAGAAACCCTTCGGGATCAGGACGAACAGGTAGATCGACAGTCCGAGCGTGACGAAGAAAATCGCAAGCGTGGTGCGCCGCCAGGCGAGGGCGTGATCGAGCACATATTCGTAGCCGCGCAGCATCGCGTCGAAGGCGCGCTCGCTCCATTGATAGAAGCGGCCGTGCTGCACCTCGCCATGGGCGCGCAGGAAGCGCGAGGCCATCATCGGCGTCAGGGTCAGCGACACGAACATCGAAACGAAGATGGTCATCGCCAGCACCACGGCGAATTCGCGGAACAGGCGCCCGATGATGCCGCCCATCAGGAGCAGCGGGATCAGCACCGCGACCAGCGAGATGCTGATCGAGACGATGGTGAAGCCGATTTCCTTGGAGCCCTTGAAGGCGGCCTCCATCGGCGAGTCGCCTTCCTCGATGTAGCGGGTGATGTTCTCGAGCATCACGATGGCGTCGTCGACCACGAAACCGACCGCAATGGTGAGTGCCATCAGCGACAGATTGTCGAGCGAATAGCCGACGGGCCACATCAGGGCGCACGCACCCAGCAGCGCCAGCGGAACCGTGACGGTAGGAATGACCGTCGCCCAGAAACTGCGCAGGAAAATGAAGATCACCATGACGACGAGCGCGATGGTCAGCAGCAGCGTGAATTGGACGTCCTCGACCGCGGCGCGGATGGTGGTGGTACGGTCGCTGATGAGCTCGATCTTGATCGCGGGCGGGATCGCGGCCACGAGGCGGGGCAGGGTCGCCTTGATCCGGTCCACGGTCTCGATGACGTTGGCCCCGGGCTGCTTGAAGATCACCAGGAACACGCCGCGCTTGCCGTTCGCCCACGCCGCCTGCTTGGCGTCTTCGGCGGCACTGACCGCCCGGCCGACGTCGCGGATTCGCAAGGGACCGCCGTTGCGATAGGCGATGATGACGTCGTTCCAGTCCTTCGCCTGCGTGAGCTGGTCGTTGGCGTAGATCGTGTAGGCGCGCTTCTCGCCGTCGATATTGCCCTTGGGACTGTCGACGGTGGTGATCGCGATCTGGCTGCGGACGTCCTCCATCGACAGGCCCTTGGCGACCAGCTTCGCGGGGTCGACCTGGATGCGGATGGAGGGTTTCTGCTGGCCGCCGATGAAGACCTGCGCCACGCCCGACAGCTGACTGATCTGCTGGGCGAGCTGGGCATCGACCGCGTCGCTGACGCTGGTCAGAGGCAGCGTATCCGATGTCGCCGACAGCAACAGGATCGGCGCGTCGGCCGGGTTGACCTTGCGGTAGGTCGGCGGCGAGGGCAGGTTCTTCGGCAATTGGCCGCTGGCAGCGTTGATGGCGCCCTGTACGTCGTTGGCGGCGCCGTCGATGCTGCGGTTGAGGTCGAACTGGATGGTGATCGACGCGGTGCCGAGATAGCTCGTCGAGGTCATCTGGGCGATGCCGGGGATCTGGGCGAACTGGCGCTCCAGCGGCTGGGCCACGGACGAGGCCATCGTCTCGGGGCTGCCACCCGGCAAGTTGGCGGTGATCTGGATGGTCGGGAAGTCGACCTGCGGCAGCGGTGCGACCGGAAGCAGGGGATAGGCGACGAGACCGACAAAGAGGATGCCGGCCATCAGCAGCGAGGTGCCGATGGGATAACGGATGAAAGGTGCCGAAATCCCGCCCTCGGTCATTCCTGTCGCACCTTGTTCTGGGCCGGGTTCGAGCTCGCCACCGCCGTCGAGACCAGGCTTCCGGGCTGCACCTTGAACTGGCCGCCGGTGATCACCTGCTGCCCCGGGCTCAAGCCTTCCTCGATCACCGAACGTCCGTCGATGGCGTAGCTGACCTTGACCTTGTGCAGCTCGGCCTTGTTGTCCTGATTGACGGTGTAGGCGTAGAGGCCATTGGTGGAGTGCTGGACCGCGTCGTCCGGAACCACGGTCGCATCCTTCAGCGTCCGCACCAGAAGCCGCGTCGAGACCGATTGGCCCGGCCACAGCGCGTGGTCCTTGTTCTCGAACACGGCCTTGAGCCGGATCGTCCCACTGCTGGTGTCGACCTGGTTATTGATGACTGCAAGCTTGCCCTCGGCCAGCGTCTTCTTGCCGTCGGTGGTAAAAGCAATCACCTTGAGCGCGCCGCTCTTCTGGCCTTCGCTGATGTAGGGAAGCTGGTCTTCCGGCGCGGTGAAGATCACGGAGATCGGCTCGACCTGCGAGATCGTGACGATGCCCGTCTGCGTCGAGGCGTTGACGATGTTGCCGACGTCGACCTGACGCAGGCCGGCGACGCCGGTGATCGGCGCCTTGACCTGGGTGTAGTCGAGCTGGGTCTGGGCGTTGGCGATCGCGGCTTCGTCGGCGGCGATCTGGGCGGTGAGCTGGGCGACGGTCGAGCGCTGGGTGTCGACCCGCTGCGCGGTCGCGAATTCGCCGAGCTTCATGGCGCGCTGAAGCTCCAGATTGGCGTTGGCGAGGCTCGCCTCATCCTGTGCCTTCTTGGCCTTGGCCTGGTCGAGCGCGGCCTGATAGGGACGGGGATCGATCGAGACCAGAAGCTCGCCCTGCTGGACGATCTGGCCTTCCCTGAACGTGAGCTTGTCGATCTGACCGTCCACCCGGCTGCGGACTTGGACGGTGTTGAAACCCTGAACCGTGCCGAGACCGGTCAGGTAGACCGGGAAGTCGATCTTCTGGACCGGCGCAACGCTCACGGGGACGGAGGGCGGGCGTGGCGGCCCCTTCTGGGCGGTCTGGGTTTTTCCGGCCCCCGGTCCGAATTTCTGCCAACCATAGTAACCCGCGGAGGCCACGGCCGCGATGATCAGAAGCCAGAGGATCGGCCGGGACTTTTTCATGTCGTCTCGTGTCGGCTCGTGTGCCCTCAGCTTAGAATAATAGGGCAATCGCAGGGTTCCAGCGCGTTGTATAATACACGCCAAGTTCCAGTGTAAACAGCACTATCCGTTGATAATCCTAAACAATTGGAAAGCTTTGCACCATGTGGGCAGTGCTCTGGCGCGGCACTGTGCAGCGCTGCATTTTCGCGGACGGGGCGGTCGGAGAGCAAGTCTTGGACGATACCTCTTGGATGATACCCGCAGACGGTGTGCTCGAGCCGACGCCACGGCCGAACCCCGCCCGTGCGGCTAACAAGAACAGTTCTAAATCGTGCGGACGCCGTTTCGGTTGTCAGCAATTCCGACATCATTCATATCGGCGCGCCACCAATGGAGCGCAGCATGGACGAATTGAACGGCAAGCTGATCGCGTGTCAGATTCTGATCACGGGATTGATCGCGCGCGTGGCCAACGAGCAGCGCGATCCATTGCGCTTCCTCACCGACTTTCGGGACGAGATCAAAGCCGTGGTGAACGGCATCAACATCGTGGGCATGGACAGTACCGATCGCGTGCGCGCCGTGGCGCAGAAAACCGTCGACGAATTGTTTTCGCTGATGAAGCCGCCAAGCAGCGATTGATGCTGTGAGGGAGGCTGCGATTGCGCGGCGAGCGGCGCATTTCTTAGAAACGAGTCCAATCGCAGTTTAGAACGGTTTCAAACTCTAATTTAGAATTGTTTTGATCTGGATCGATTCAAGGGTTCTTGCGAGGTGCTCGCATTGACCCACTATTTTGCGGCCGATACCAACACTCGTTGTTCGCCGAAGAGGATGAGCGAACAGGAAGATGGGGCGTTTGGTAATGGGACAGGTGGTCGCACCGAAGTCGTTGCGTTCGGTCGCAGCATTCGATCTGGTGGATGAGAAATTCGCGGGCGTTTCCGGCAAGAAGGTTTCAGCGGTTGCGAGCTTGATCGCGGCGGCATCGGTGTCGAGCGGCGCGCAGGCGCAGCAGTCGAACCTGCCGCCGGTGACGGTCGACGCACCGATCGAGCGGCCGCGTCCGACGGCATCGAAGCCCTCGCCGGAGCAGGTCCGCGCCCGCAATGCTATTCGTCGCGCCGCGCAACGCGAGGCGGCCCAACAGACGGCTCCGACGACGCCGTCAGGCGCTCCCGACGGCAATCCCTATGCCGATCCGGCCGCACCCTACAAGGTCGACCACGTCCAGGCCTCGGGCAAGTTTCCCGAGAAGATGCTGAATACGCCGAAGTCCATCACGGTGCTCAGCAAGGAAGTGCTGGAGGACAAGAACGCCACGACCCTGAAGGAGATCGGCCGCTCGACCGCGGGCGTGACGCTGGGCTCGGGTGAGGGCGGCAACGCGTTCGGCGACCGCTTCTTCATCCGCGGCTTCGACGCGCGCAACGACGTGTTCATCGACGGCATCCGCGATCCCGCCGTGTCCATCCGCGAGAACTTCTTCACCGAGCAGATCGAGATCCTGCGCGGCCCGGCATCGTCCTACGCCGGCCGCGGCACTGCCGGCGGCGCCATCAACATCGTCACCAAGCAGGCCGGCGACGTCAATTTCAAGCGGATGGACTCCGAGTTCGGCACCGACCAGACCAAGCGCGTCACGCTCGACGTCAACCAAGTCATCGATCCGACCTTCTCGGTTCGCGCCGGCGGCCTGTTCCAGGACGCCAACGTCGCCGGCCGCGACCACGTGACCGACAATCGCTGGGGCAGCTTCATCTCGACCAAGTACACTCCGACAAACGACATCAAGATCACGACGAACTACGTCCACACCGACCTCAGCGGCTATCCGGATTTCGGCGTGCCTTACTACAAGCAGGGCAACGTGCCGGTGACCTCGGCCGGCATTCCGCGTCAAAACTGGTACGGCTTCCTCAACCGCGACTTCCAGACGGCGCGGCAGGATTTCGGCACCGGCATCATCGAATACAAGGTCAACGAGGCCATTACGCTGACCAGCAAGGTGCGCGGCGAGCACTCGCTGCTCAACTATATCGGCACGCTGCCGCAGAATCCGAATACCACCAGTCCCAATCCGCTGCTCTGGACCACGACGGCGAGCGCGCAGAGCCGCTACCAGAACGTGGACGTGTGGGCCAATCAGAACGAGGCCACGTTCAAGCTCGACACCGGCGGGGTCAAGCACACGGCGGTGTTCGGTGTCGAATATTCGAACGAGAACATTTCGATCGATCGCTATGCAGGACTGGCGTCGGAACTGTCCGGCTCCGCCTTCACGAGCAACGGTGCCGTGACCGGCGTCAATCTCTACGCGCCGCAATACACCTACATTCCGTTCGGGATTCCTTCGCTGCTCGGAAACCCGACGCGCTACGGCGTCAACACCAGCAGCGTGTATGTCATGGATACCGCGAACTGGCAGGACACGATCATCGTGAACGGCGGCGTGCGCTATGACGGCTACAGCCAGAGCGCGTCGAACAATGGTCCGCAATATGTGAAGCAGAGCTCCGATCTGGTGAACTACAACGTCGGCCTGGTCTACAAGCCGATGTCGATCGGCAGCATCTATGGTGCCTACGCGACCTCGGCCAATCCGTTCGGCTCGGAGCTCGACGCGACCGGCACCGAGTACGGCGGCGTTCCCGCCAACTCGACCATCTTGCTCGGGCCCGAGCGCAACAAGGCGATCGAGCTCGGCACCAAATGGGAGCTTGCCGATCGCCACCTGCTGGTCACCGGTGCGCTGTTCCAGACCACCAAGGACAACGCGCGCGAGACCGTCAACGGTCTGCTTACCTCGGGTGCTGCCTACAGGATCCAGGGCATCGACATCGAAGCCGAGGGCAAGATCACCGATCGCTGGAGCATCTTCGGCGGCCTGGTGCTGATGCAGTCCAAGGTCACGCAGAGCGGCGTTGCTTCGAATCTCGGGTTGCAACTGGCCAACATTGCGCACCAGTCGTTCAGCATACTAACCAAGTACAAGTTCGACGACGGCTGGGAGCTTGGCGGCCAGGCGGTATACCGTTCCAAGGTCTATGGCGGCACGTTCGCGGCCAACACCAACGAGCTGCCGAGCTATTGGCGCTTCGATGCGTTCGTCGAGAAGAAGATCGACAAGAACTGGACCATGAAGTTCTACGCGCAGAACCTGACCAACAAGCTCTATTACGACTCGTTCTACCGCAGCAACGTACCGTTCGTGGCGGTCGCGCCTGGCCGGGCGTTCTACGTCGTGACCACAGCGAAGTTCTGATCATGTTGACGTGCCTGCCAGGCGTTCTCGGCAAGGATGATGTGGCGGACTTCCGCCGCATCATGGACACCAGCGAATGGGAGGACGGGCGTTCCACCGCGGGCGCGCAGTCGGCCATGGTCAAGCGCAACGAGCAGTTGCCGCCGGACAGCGACGTCGCGCGCAAGCTCGGCAATCGCATCATCTCGGCGCTGACGTCCAACCCGCGCTTCATTGCGGCGGCTGTTCCGCTTCAGATCTTCCCGCCGCTGTTCAACCGCTATGCGGCGAGCAGTGGCCATCATTTCGGACTGCATGTCGACAACGCGATCCGCGGCGACCGTCTGACCGGCCTACGCATCCGCACAGACCTGTCGGTGACGCTGTTTCTCGCTGAGCCGGAAGAGTACGATGGTGGCGAACTTGTGATCGAGGACACTTACGGCTCGCATGAAGTCAAATTGCCGGCCGGCGATTGTGTGCTCTATCCCTCCACCAGCCTCCATCTCGTCACCCCCGTGACGCGGGGAACGCGGGTTGCGTCTTTCTTCTGGCTTCAGAGCATGATACGGGACGATCAAGCCCGGAGCATGATCTTCGACCTCGACACCGCGATACAGGCGCTGGTGGAACGGCTCGGGCGTGACGATCCCGAAACGGTCAAATTGACGGGTATCTATCACAACCTCATTCGCTACTGGGCCGAAGTATGAAGACCATGACCTTCCAAGCAAGCCTTGCCGCAGCCGTCATGCTGACGGCGGCCTGGCTCGCGCCCCTGTTTCCGCCCAGACACAGAGCCCGCCCGCGGCGGCGCAGCAGGTGGCCCAGCCGCCCGTGGCCAGTCCGGCACCGCCGGCTGCACCCTCGGCACCTGCGGCTGCGACGGCGACCGCGCCGGCTGCCCCGTCCGTGGCCGCCGCTCCGGCGCCCGCAAAGTCCGAGACGGCCTCCGCCGTCGCGCCGGCGATGAAGGAGCTGTCGCCCTGGGTCATGTTCATGTCGGCCGACGTCATCGTGAAGGCGGTGATGATCGGGCTCGCCTTCGCATCGCTGATGACCTGGACCGTCTTCATCGCCAAGTCGATCGAGCTGTCGGTCGCCTCCACCAGGCTTCGCTCGGCCCTGAAGAAGATCGCCGAGACGCGCTCCCTTGCCGAAGCGCAGATGGCGCTCGGCGCCAAGCAGGGCGTCCTGTCGTCCTTCCTGGCGGCGGCCCTGCGCGAGGCGCGGATGTCGGCCGGCCTGTCCAGCGATGCCGGCATCAAGGAGCGCGCGGCCTCCAGCTTTTCCGAGATCGTGCGCGCCGAGGCGCGCCGCATCCGGATCGGCATGGGCGTGCTGGCGACCATCGGCTCCACGTCGCCCTTCGTCGGCCTGTTCGGCACGGTCTGGGGCATCATGAACAGCTTCATCGGCATCTCGAAGTCGCAGACCACGAACCTCGCCGTCGTCGCGCCCGGCATCGCCGAGGCGCTGCTCGCCACCGCGATCGGCCTCGTCGCGGCGATCCCCGCCGTCATCATCTACAACCACTTCTCGCGCGTGACGAAGGGCTATCTCGAACTCGTCAACCGCGCCTCGGGGGCAGCAGGACGGCTGCTCTCGCGCGATCTCGACCGCAGCCACGGCAGCGTGCATTCGCGCGCAGCGGAGTGAACCATGGCCGTTTCGCTCGCAGACAACGATGACGACGATGACTTCTCGGAAACGCATGACATCAACGTCACGCCGTTCATCGACGTCATCCTGGTGCTGCTGATCATCTTCATGGTCGCCGCGCCGCTCTCCACGGTCGATTTGCCGATCGACTTGCCGACGTCGAGCGCGACGCCGCAGAAGAAGCCGGACAAGCCGACCTATCTCAGCATCAAGCCCGATCTGACCCTTGCGATCGGAGAAAACGCGGTGCACCGGGCCGAGTTGATCGGGACGCTCGACGGCCTGTCGGATATGAGCAAGGATAAGTACGTGTTCCTGCGTGCCGACAAGTCGGTACCGTATGGGGAGTTGATGGGGGTCATGGAGCTGTTGCGCTCGGGCGGCTATACGCGGGTGAAGCTGGTGGCGCTGGAAGGCGCTCCGGGAGCGCCTGCGGCCGGCGCCGCTCAGCCTTGAGAAGGCCTGCTATGTCGGACGAACCCAGACCATCCCGCAAGCTCTGGATCCTGGCCGCAGTGGCGGCGCTGGCGCTGCATCTGGGCGGCGCTGCGCTCGCGCTGGCGCATCTGCGCGCCGACGACGACGGCGACGGCCTGGGCGCGAACGGTGCCGAGTTCGCCGTGGAGATGGCATCGCCCAAGGCGCCCGAAACCGATTTGCCGCCCGGACCGGACAGCGAAGCGATGCAGGAGCAGCAGGCGCTTCCCGAGCAGAAGGCCGAGACCCAGGAGACGGAGCTTCCGAAGGATCAGCCGCAGGAGGTCGAGGATCCCGACCGCGTCGTGACCGAGAACAACGCGAAGAAGCCGACTGAAGACGATCCGAAGATTCAGGCGGTCGAAACGCCGGCCGCCGAAGCCTCGCCCAAATCGGTTGCGACGGCACGGCAGACGCTCGATGAGGATGCGCGCGAGGCCGAGAAGGCGCTGGCGCCCGTCCTTGGCATCGGCAAGGACATCCTGAAGCTGACCGCCGACTGGAACCGCAAGATCAGCGCGCATCTGTCGCTGCACAAGATCAATCCGGAAGGCAAACATCCCAACAATCAGAAGGTCAAGGTGAGCTTCGCGATCAACCGGAAGGGCAACGTGCTGTCGGTGGATGTCGTGGAATCGTCCGGGGACACCGCCTACGATGCCGCCGCGGTCTCGATCGTCCGCAAGTCCGATCCCATCCCGCAGCCGCCCGCCGGCCTGACGGAGGACCGGTTCGAGCGGACCGTCGATATCATCTTCACGCCGCCGGACGCGAAAAAGAAGAAGACCGCTCAACGCCAGTAGAGCCGGATCCCCACATAGACCACGACCAGGCACGCGAAGATCAGCGCGACCGGGAGCGGTCGCTTCTGGGGCCGGCGAATGCCGCCGCCCCGAAGGAGGCGGACTTCTTCGGCGCCGGTGCGGGGCGGCGGAAGGCGGTAACATTGTCCGCCTCCGGCTCGGCCGCGCGAGGGCGGACGTCAGGCGCAGTTCCCGCGCCGCCCATCTCGGCATAATAGGCCTTGTAGATCGCGCCGATGGTGGCCTCGGTGGCCTCGCCCTCGGTCATCTGCGCCAGCAGGTTCTGGTAGCTCGCCAGGAATTCCTGGGCCTCCGGGGGCAAAGCGGACGCCCCGTTGAGCTTGGCCATCATCTTCCAGGTGGCGAAATCGGCGCGGGCACGGGTGTCGGCGCGTCGCGCGATCAGCATATCGGCAGCTTTGACCAAGTCGGCCTCTGGCCCTTCGGCTTGTGTTCGGTGTCGTTCGTCAACTACGCGTTGCCGGTCAGGAAGAGAACAGCCTGAATCACATGCCCGGTCAACGTCCGCAGTATTGCTGAAATAACATCAAGATTTAGACCGAACTGGGAACCCGCAAGGGGCAGCAAGATCAACAGCCCGATCAGGATCAGCATCCCAAACGGCTCGAGCCGGGCCAGCGGAAGAGCGAGCGGCCGCGGCAACAGCCCGACCGCGACGCGCCCGCCATCCAGCGGCGGGATCGGCATCATGTTGAAGACCGCCAGGATCGCGTTGATGATGAGGGCGTTCTTGAGGTTGTCGGCGACCCATTTCGCCGAGCTCGCCGGCACCAGGGGCAGGGCATGGAAGGCGAAGGCGGCGGCCAGTGCCAGCAGGATGTTGGTGGCAGGCCCCGCCAGCGCCACCCAGACCATGTCGAGCCTCGGGTTGTTCAGCTTGCGGAAGTTCACCGGCACCGGCTTGGCGTAGCCGAACAGGAACGGCGAATGCGCGAACAACAGCATCGCCGGCAGGATCAGGGTGCCGAACGGATCGATGTGCCTGACAGGATTGAAGCTGACCCGTCCGAGCTGCGCGGCCGTGTTGTCGCCGAGCCGGTCCGCGACGAAGGCGTGCGCAGCCTCATGAAAGGTGATGGCGAGCAACAGCGGCAGCACCCAGACGGAAAGGTCATAAAGGGAAATGTTCACGGCTCGTTGATCCCGGTTAGCCTGCGGCCTTGCAGCCGTCCCAGCCAACCGGCGGTGCAGCAACGCTTCATCTCAACATAGGGTGGCCGGTTCCGAAATGCCACGCTGGAGGTGATCGGCCAGCATGGCCGCCGGGCATGACAAATTGTGCGCGCGGTGGAGACGGATGTCGGCCGCCGGCAGCGGTGGCAGGCCTTCGCGCTCCGACAGTATGCGCAGGCGGGCGGGCAGGGTGCCGGCCTTCATGACCGTGACCGCAAGGCCCTGCGCCGCGATCGCTTCCACCGCGGCAAGGGTCCGGCTGACAAAGGCCAGTCGCCAGGGCCGGCCGGCGGCATCAAGGGCCTCTGCCGCCCATTGCCGGAACAGGCAGGCCGGCGGGTAGAGCGCAACAGGCAGTGTGTCGTGCCCAGCCTCGACTTGATACGACTGGGCCGCCGCCCAGACCGCCTGCTCGCGCCGCAGCAGCTCGCCACCGCCGCGTCCTTCCGGATGCATGGCGATGACGAGGTCAAAGGCCTCGCCGAGCCGGGCCGGCATCGTTGCCGTCAGCCCGGTCTCGATCTCGACCCGGATCTGCGGATGGCTTCTGGCGAATTGCGCCAGCAAGGGCGGAACGACGATGGTGCCGTAGTCGTCCATCACGCCGAGGCGGACCACCGCTTCGCGCTTGCGCGCGCGGAGTGCATCGATGGCCTCTGCGTTGAGATCGAGCAGCCGCTTTGCATAGACGAGGAGTTCATCGCCTGCTGCGGTCAGCGCGACGCCGGCGCGGGTGCGGTGAAACAGTTTTGCGCCAAGCCGTTCTTCCAGGCGCCTGATCTGGACGCTGACCGCCGATTGGGTCCGGTTGAGCGTCGTGGCGGCGCGCGTGAAGGATCGATGCTCGGCGACGGCGGCAAACGCCGTCAGCAGATCAGGATCGAGAACGGGTGAGCTCATGACGAAAGCTTATCCTGGCATGACGGAAATTCCATTCCCTGTTTCGGCGCGCCTCCTATGCTGCCCGCAAAGCATCAACGGGAGGAAGTGTGGGCGAGATTCTTGGCGTTCTGGCCGCGGTGCTGTCGAGCGCGCTGGGCGGCACTTCGATCGGCGCCACGCGCTATCTCGTGAGCAGTCTCGATCCGCTCGCGATCGGCTCGTTCCGGTTCGGCATCGGATTCCTTTTGCTGCTGCCGCTGACGCTGCTGCGCGGCGATCGCTGGCCGGGGCGAGGGGACTGGGCCGCCGCGATCGGACTCGGCATCCTGTTCTTCGCGCTGTTCCCGATCCTGTTCAACGCATCGCTGATCTTCACGACCGCCGCGCGCGGTGCGCTCGCGCTGTCGACACTGCCGCTGTTGTCCCTGGTGATCGGGGCTGCGCTCGGCGCCGAGGCGCTGACCTGGCGCAAATCGATCGGTGTGGTGATCGCGACCTTGGGCGTCGCCATCGCGCTGCTCTCCGACCTGACCTCGGCGCCCTCAGGCGCCTGGCGCGGCGATCTCCTGATGACGGCGGCGGCGCTGTGCATGGCGCTCTACGGCATCTGGTCAAAGCCGTTGATCCGGCGCTCCGGCCCGATCGCCTTCACCACGATGAGCATGGCGGCGGGCGCGGCCTGCCTGATCCTGCTCTCGTATGTCCGCGGCAGCTTTGCGCCGGTCGCAGGCTTCGGCACGCCGCAATGGCTGGCGGCTGCCTATCTCGGTGCCTTTGGCGCGGCGTTGACGTTCTATCTCTGGGCCTTCGCGCTGGAGCGCACGACGCCGACGCGGGTCGCGATCTCGGTGACGGTCAACCCGATCACGGCGTCGCTGGTTGGCGCCTGGCTTTTGAACGAGCCGCTGCGCTGGAATCTGGCGGCCGGCATCGTCGCAGTCTTTGCCGGAATCTTGATCGCGACGACGAGCGGGCGTACTCAGCCGGCACGTGCGCCTGCGTCAGATCAGGCCTGACGTCACGCCGGGATCGTTCCCGGATATTGCACCAGGCCGTCGTCGAGCTTGAGCCAGGCGGGCTTCTCCGAGATCCAGATGTGCTCGGTCGGCACGAAGGCGTTGCGATCATCGAAAACGGAAAGGGATACGCCCGCCAGCGTGCCGTTGCGCCGCCAGGCGAACAGGCGCGTGCCGCAGCGCTTGCAGAACACGCGGTCGATGGCCTCGGATGAGGCATAGCGCTCGGTGTCGCCGTCGACGGAACTGCGCCCTGGCGAAGAAGGGCGAACCCATCGCCTTCTGACAGATGCGGCAATGGCAGATTCGGACGTTGAGCGGCTCGCCCTCCGCCTTGAACCGCACCGCGCCGCACAGGCAACCGCCTTCCCGGATCATGCTGTCCTCAATAGGTTGCGCGCCCGCCCGAAATGTCGAACACCGCGCCGGTCGAGAAGGCGCAGTCCTCCGAGGCCAGCCAGCTCACCATCGCGGCCAGCTCTTCCACCAGCACGAAACGCCCCTTGGGGATCTTCGACAGCATGAAGTCGATATGCTGCTGCGTCATCTGGTCGAAGATCGCGGTCTTGGCGGCCGCCGGCGTCACCGCGTTGACGAGGATGTCGTGCGCCGCGAGCTCCTTGCCGAGCGACTTCGTCAGCGCGATCAGGCCGGCCTTGGAGGCCGAGTAGTGCGCTGCGTTCGGATTGCCTTCCTTGCCGGCGATGGAGGCGATGTTCACGATCCGCCCGTATTTCTGCTTGAGCATGGTGGGCACGATCGCCTTGCTCACGATGAAGGGGCCGTCGAGGTTGATGCGCAGAACTTTCCGCCATTCCTCGAGGTCGGTCTCCCAGACCGGCTTGTTGATTCCGGCAATGCCGGCATTGTTGACGAGGATATCGATCTTGCCAAAGGCGGCCAGCGTCGCATCGCGGGCCTGCTCGACACCCGCAGTGTCGGTGACGTCGACCTTGAACACGCGAACGCCGTCGCCGATCTCCTTTGCGGTCTTCTCGGCCAGCGCCGCGTCGAAATCCCAGATCGCGACCTTGGCGCCGGAGGCGACGAAACGCTCGGTGATGGCGCGGCCAAAGCCCTGCGCGCCGCCGGTGACGACGGCGATGCGCCCGTTGAGATCGATCTTGTTCATGCCGCAGGCCCCTGGCGTCAGAGCATGTAGCCGCCGTCGACGATGAGGTCGACGCCGGTGGTGAAGGCGCTCTCGTCGCTGCCGAGATAAACCGCCATGGACGCGATCTCCTCGGCGGTGCCGAGTCGGCCCATCTTCTGGCGCGAGATGAACATCTCCTTGCCCTGCGGTCCCTGCGCGGCGGCGCGGTCGAGCATCGAGGGCGTCTCGACGGTGCCGGGGCAGATCGAGTTGCAGCGGATGCCCTTGGTGATGAAGTCGAGCGCCACCGCGCGCGACAGCAGCGACACCGCGGCCTTCGACGAGCTGTAGACGTAGCGGTTCGCCGGCGGCCTCAAGGCCGCGCAGGACGAGATGTTGACGATGCTGCCGCCACCGCCGGCGATCATGTCGGGCAGGAACGCCTTGATGGTCCGGTGCATCGACTTGACGTTGAGGTCGAACGAGAAATCGAAATCCTCTTCCGAGCATTCCAGGATGGTGCCGTGGTGCACGAATCCCGCCGCGTTGAGCAGGATGTCGATCTTGCCGACACGCTTGGCAAAGGCGTTGACGTCGGCCGTGTTGCGGACGTCGAGCTTGGCGACTTCAGTGATGCCTTCCTTGGTCAGGCTCGCGATGCCGGCCTCGTTGATGTCGGTGGCGATCACGGTAGCGCCTTCACGCGCGAATGCGACGGCGCAGGCGCGCCCGATGCCTGCCGCAGCAGCCGTGACGACGGCGCGCTTGCCCCTGAGGCGGTTGGCCATGTTGTGGTTCTCCTTGGCTTGAAAGTTCTATTTGATCGTTATTGCGAGCAAAGCGAAGCAATCCAGAATCTCACCGCGGAGACGGTCTGGATTGCTTCGTCGCTTCGCTCCTCGCAATGACGGTGTGGCTGTCAGTGATTATCCCGCGCCACACCGAACGTGCCGGCGACGTTCTGGTAGCGCGTGGCGAGCTCCATGCAGGCGCCGGTCGATTGCTGGCCGACGGTGTTGCGGTAGATCTCCTGCCACGGCGTCTGGTTCGGCGGATGCTTGAAGCCGCCGCTGGCCTTCAGCTCGGCGTGGCGCTTCTTCAGCTCCTCGTCCGAGATCAGGATGTTGGCGCTGCCCTTGTTCAGGTCGATGCGGACCTTGTCGCCGGTCTTGAGGATCGCAAGGCCGCCGTTGGCCGCCGCTTCCGGCGAGGCGTTCAGGATCGAGGGCGAACCCGAGGTGCCGGACTGGCGGCCGTCGCCGATGCAGGGCAGGGACAGGATGCCGCGTTTGATCAGCGCCGCCGGCGGCTGCATGTTCACGACCTCGGCGCCGCCGGGATAGCCGATCGGGCCGGTGCCGCGGATGAACAGCACGCAGCGCTCGTCGATGTCGAGCGAGGGATCGTCGATCCGCGCGTGATAGTCCTCCGGACCCTCGAACACGATGGCGCGGCCCTCGAAGGCGTTGAGGTCCTTCGGGTTGCTGAGATAGCGGTCGCGGAATTCCTTGGAGATCACCGAGGTCTTCATGATCGCGGAATCGAACAGATTGCCCTTCAGCACCAGGAAGCCGGCGTCCTTCACCAGCGGCTTGTCGTAGGCCCAGATCACGTCGTTGTCGGGCTTTGGCGCATTGGCGCAGTTCTCGCCGATGCCGCGGCCGTTGACCGTGACGGCGTCCTCGTGGATGCGCTTGTGCTTCATCAATTCACGCACCACGGCCGGCACGCCGCCGGCGCGGTGGAATTCCTCGCCGAGATAGAAGCCGGCCGGCTGCATGTTGACCAGGAGCGGCACGTCGTGGCCGACCTTCTGCCAGTCCTCGATCGTGAGCTCCACGCCGATGTGACGGGCCAGCGCGTTGATGTGGATCGGCGCGTTGGTCGAGCCGCCGATCGCCGAATTGATCACGATGCAGTTCTCGAACGCCTTGCGGGTCAGGATGTCCGAGGGCTTCAGGTCCTCCCAGACCATCTCGACGATGCGTTTTCCGGTCTCGTAGGCGATCTGGCCGCGCTCGCGATAGGGGCGGGGATCGCCGCGCAGCCCGGCAGCGAGAAGCCGAGCGCTTCGGCGAGCCCGTTCATGGTCGAGGCGGTGCCCATGGTGTTGCAATGGCCGACCGAGGGCGCGGAGGAGGCCACGATCTCCATGAACTCTTCATAGTCGATCTCGCCCGCGGCGAGCCGCTCGCGCGACTTCCAGACGATGGTGCCGGAGCCGGTGCGCTCGCCGGCATGCCAGCCGTTCAGCATCGGGCCCCCCGACAGCACGATCGCGGGCAAGTTCACGGTCGCCGCCGCCATCATGCAGGCCGGCGTGGTCTTGTCGCAGCCGGTGGTGAGCACGACGCCGTCGAGCGGATAGCCGTAGAGGATCTCGACCAGGCCGAGATAGGCGAGGTTGCGGTCGAGCGCCGCGGTCGGGCGCTTGCCGGTCTCCTGGATCGGATGGGTCGGGAATTCCATCGCAATGCCGCCGGCCTCGCGGATGCCCTCGCGGACCCGATGGGCCAGCTCGATATGGTGGCGGTTGCAGGGAGAGAGGTCATTGCCGGTCTGGGCGATGCCGATGATCGGCTTGCCGGACTGCAGCTCGGCGCGGGTGAGGCCGTAATTGAGATAGCGCTCCATGTAGAGCGCGGTCATGCCCGGATTATGCGGGTTGTTGAACCATTCCTGCGAGCGAAGATGGCGTCGCGCGCCGTTGCCGGCGGGCGCGTGCCCATTGGTTGGTTTCTTTGTCATTGGTTTCTCCTGCAATGCAAACGCACTGGCGTCCGTCCCGGGGTCTCGGCTTGTGCGATGCCCAGCGGCGCGAATGATGGATCGCTGGCCCGATGGCGGGTCGTTTCCTCACAAGTCGATACTAGTCATGACTACTTGGTAACGCTACCATTTTGTTCGCCGAACCCGCGCCTGATACGGCCGGCCTGCTGTCCGAATGGCGCGATGACGAGCTTTGCCGCTCGATCACCTTGAAGCCGAGATCGAGCACCGGCTGCTCGGGGCGCCGTCCGTCGATCGCCTCGATCAGCATGGTGGCGGCCGTGTTGCCCATCTCGTAGCGGTTGGTGCGCACGCTGGTGAGGGTAGGGACGGCGGACGCCATGAATTCGAGGTCGTTGAAGCCGACGATCGCGAGTTGGTCGGGGACCGCGATCTCGCGGCGCCGGCATTCGAACAGCACGCCGAGCGCGAGGTCGTCATTGGCGCAGAAAACCGCGTCGAGGTCGGGCTCGCGCGCCAGGAGATCGGTGAACAGGGCGCCGCCGAGCGTCACCGAGGTCGGCGTCGCCGTGGTGACGACGAGGCGCTGCTCGAACAGTCCGGCGTCCTTCATGGCGGAGACATAGCCGTCCAGCCGCCGCTGCACCCTGGGATCCATGCGCGCGCCGACGAATCCGATTCTGCGGCGGCCCTGTTCGAACAAGTGCGCAACCGCCGCGCGGGCCGCATCATAGTGCGAAAAGCCGATCATCATGTCGACCGGATCGGGGCCGATCTCCATGATCTGCACGATCGGGCAGTCGGCGGCCTCCAGCATCGCGCGCGATTCGGCGGTCTGGTCGATCCCGGTGACGATCAGACCAGCCGGCTTCTGCGCGAGAAACAGGCGCAGCAGCTTCTCT
Organism: Bradyrhizobium dasycarpum; assembly: GCF_042019905.1. NCBI lineage: Bacteria > Pseudomonadati > Pseudomonadota > Alphaproteobacteria > Hyphomicrobiales > Nitrobacteraceae > Bradyrhizobium > Bradyrhizobium dasycarpum. The sequence continues at coordinate 2,118,823 of NZ_CP169574.1, read as the reverse complement.
TCCTGGAGAATGCTGTAGCGCGTGTTGGACAGCTGGATCGAGTAGCGACTGCCTTCAGACGCATCGTAGATGCCGCGCAGCACGTCCGAGAACACGTTGTTGGTGAGAGAGGGGATCAAGACACCGATGACCTCGGTGCGTTGCGAGGCCAGCGCGCGTGCCGCAAGGTTCGGGACGTAGCCGAGCTCCTTGGCCGCGCTCTCCACCCGCGTCCGCTTGGCGACCGACAGGGCCTCCGGATTACGAAAGAAGCGGGACGCCGTAATCGGGCTGACGCCGGCAAGCTCGGCGACTTCCGCCAGCCGGATTTTGCCTGACTTGGTGCGTTTTCGACCCATTTGCTGCTCTTAACACAGTCGGTCCCGCAAACAAAGGAACGTTGACAGCGCTACCAGCAGCGACTAACCAAAGACAAATTGCCAAAACCGCACAAACTGCCGACAATGTTGTCCGCTACGGTCGGGCTTCGTTCGGCGAAGTCTGAAAAAACAAGACGGTCGCGGCGCCAAGGGCCGTCGTGGACTATCGAGGAGGGAGCTAGATGTCGTCTGTGCAAATCCGCGACGTGCGGAAATCGTTCGGCAATTTTGAAGTCCTGCACGGCGTGACCGTACCGATCGAGGATGGGCAGTTCGTCGTCCTGGTCGGCCCCTCCGGCTGCGGCAAGTCGACGCTTCTGCGCATGCTCGCCGGTCTCGAGAACATCACCTCCGGCACGATCTCGATCGGCGACCGCGTCGTCAACAATGTCCAGCCCAAGGAGCGGGACATTGCGATGGTGTTCCAGAATTACGCGCTCTATCCGCACATGACCGTCGCCGACAACATGGGCTTCTCTCTCAAGCTGCGGAACGCGAGCGCCGACGAGATCAACAAGCGCGTCAAGCGCGCCGCCGAAATCCTCGCGCTGGCGCCGCTGCTCGATCGCTATCCGCGCCAGCTCTCCGGCGGCCAGCGCCAGCGTGTCGCGATGGGCCGTGCGATCGTGCGCGACCCGCAGGTCTTCCTGTTCGACGAGCCCTTGTCGAACCTCGACGCTAAGCTGCGCGTCGCCATGCGCACGGAGATCAAGGAGCTGCACCAGCGGCTGAAGACGACGACCGTCTACGTCACCCACGACCAGATCGAGGCCATGACCATGGCCGACAAGATCGTCGTCATGCATGACGGTATCGTCGAGCAGATGGGTACGCCGCTCGAGCTCTACGACAAGCCCGACAACCAGTTCGTCGCCGGCTTCATCGGCTCGCCCGCGATGAACTTCCTGAAGGGGCATGTGCGCGTCAACGGTGTCGCGAGCTTCGAGGGGCCGAACGGCGTCAAGCTGCCGCTCAAGACCGCGCCCGCAGCGTCCGACGGCCGTCCTGCGGTCTACGGCGTGCGGCCCGAGCATTTCACCATCGCCGACGACGGTGCCGAAGCGGAGATCATCGTGGTCGAGCCGACCGGCTCGGAGACGCAGGTCTTCGCCAAGATCGGCGGCGAGCAGGTCGTCGCGGTCTTCCGCGAGCGTCATCAGTTCAATCCGGGCGACAAGATCCGGCTGAAGCCAGATCCGTCGCTGGTGCACTTGTTCGACGAGGCGACGGGAAAACGCCTGAACGCGTAGTATGAGTTTTACTTAAGAAAATAAGAGCATCACAGGGAGGACGACATGCAAGACTTTACCCGCCGCACGCTGCTTCAAGGCGGAACGGCACTGGCTGCGACCGGCATGCTCACCGGGCCGGCGCTGTTCGACTTCGCCAAGGCCTGGGCGCAGAGCGCGCCCTGGAAGCCGGAGGCGGGCGCCAAGCTGACCGTGATGCGCTGGAAGCGCTTCGTGCCTGCAGAAGACGATGCGTTCAACCAGATGGTGGCAGCGTTCAAGGCCGCGACCGGCACCGAAATGAACGTGTTCAGCGAATCCTTCGAGGACGTGCAGCCGAAGGCCTCGGTTGCGGCCAATACCGGCTCGGGGCTCGACCTCGCCTGGGGTCTGCACACGCTGCCGCAGCTGTTCCCGACCAAAGTGCTGAAGATGAACGACGTCGCCGATTATCTCGGCAAGAAATACGGCGGTTGGACCGATGCGGCCGCCAAGACCTGCAAGCAGGGCAACGACTGGCTCGGCATCCCCGTCGCGACCAACGGCGGCTACATGACGTACCGCAAATCGGCGCTCGACAAGGCAGGGTTCAAGGAATTCCCAAAGGACTTCCCGGGCTTTCTCGAGATGTGCAAGGCCCTGAAGAAGAACAACACGCCGGCCGGCTTCGCCCTCGGGCATGCCTCGGGCGACGGCAATTCGTGGCTGCACTGGGTGCTGTGGGGCCACGGCGCCTACACGGTCGACCAGAACGACAAGATCGTCATCAACTCGCCGGAGACGGCCAAGGCGCTGGAATATTGCAAGGCGCTCTACGACAACTTCATCCCGGGCACCGCGTCCTGGAATGATTCCTCCAACAACAAGGCGTTCCTCGCCGGCGAGCTCTATTGCACGGCGAACGGCATCTCGATCTACGTCGCCGCCAAGACCGATGCGAGCAAGAAGGAACTCACCGAGGATACCTATCACGCGCTCTGGCCGGTCGGACCGGTCGGCAAGCCGACCGAGCTGCAGCTGGCGCTGCCGATTCTCGCTTTCAACTTCACCAAATATCCGAACGCAGCGAAGGCCTTCGTCGCCTTCATGCTGGAGAAGGAGAACTACGAGAAGTGGCTGGACGGCGCGCAGGGCTATCTGACACAGACCCTGAACGCCTACGAATCGGCGCCGATCTGGAAGGCCGATCCCAAGAACGAGGTGTTCTCGCAGGCCTCCAAGCGCACGCTGCCGGCCTCCGGTATCGGCACGGTCGGCGAAAAGGCCGCAACGGCCATCGCCGACTTCATCGTCGTCGACATGTTCGCCAATTACTGCACCGGCACCAAGGATGCGAAGGGCGCGATGGCTGAAGCCGAGCGTCAGCTGAAGCGCATCTATCGCTAGAAATCACGGAGCGGGCGGCAGTCGCGCCGCCCGCTCGTCAACATTTCGATCAGGGATATCGGGCATGGCTGATGTCGCAATTCCCAGGGCCAAGCCTCAGATGAGCGAGGGCGGCGCCTGGACCCAGCTCAAACACAACCGCAACTGGCTCGGCTTCTGGTTCATGGTGCCGGCCATGGCGTTCCTGATCTTCTTCCTGGCCTATCCGCTGGGGCTCGGCATCTGGCTGTCCTTCACCGACACCCGCATCGGCAGGGTCGGGCAATTCGTCGGCACCGAGAACTATGAGTGGCTGTGGGACGATTCCATCTTCTGGCTGTCGGTGTTCAACACGCTGCTCTACACCTTCGTCGCCAGCGCCCTCAAATTCGCGATCGGGCTCTATCTCGCGCTGCTGCTGAACGAGAACATGCCGTTCAAGGCGATGCTGCGCGCGATGGTCCTGATCCCCTTCATCGTGCCGACGGTGCTCTCGGCATTGGCGTTCTGGTGGATCTTCGATTCGCAATTCTCGATCATCTCCTGGTCTCTGAGGCATCTGGGACTGATAGATCAGAACATCAACTTCCTCGGCGACACGACCTGGGCACGCATCTGCGTGATCTTCGCCAACATCTGGCGCGGCGTGCCGTTCGTGGCGATCACGCTGCTCGCCGGCCTGCAGACGGTGTCGCCGTCGCTCTATGAGGCCGCGACGCTCGACGGCGCGACGCGGTGGCAGAATTTCCGCTACATCACCTATCCGCTGCTGACCCCGATCATCGCCGTCGTCATGACCTTCTCGGTGCTGTTCACCTTCACCGACTTCCAGCTGATCTGGGCGATGACGCGCGGCGGCCCGGTCAACGCCACCCATCTGATGGCGACGCTGTCCTACCAGCGTGCGATCATCGCGGGGCAGCTCGGCGAGGGCGCGGCGATCTCCAGCGCCATGATTCCATTCCTGCTCGCTGCGATCATGGTGTCCTGGTTCGGCCTGCAGCGCCGCAAGTGGCAACAGGGAGAGAACAATGACTGATCTTCCTGCCTCCAAGGTCGATCTCAAGGGCGTCCTGTCGGCGTCCGCGCGGGTCGATAACAGCGAGGGCATGAGCTACCTGCAGTCGGTGCCGCGCCGGCTCGTGACGCTGTACCTGCCGCTCGCGATCATCGTCGTGGTCCTCCTGTTTCCGTTCTACTGGATGGCGCTGACCTCGGTGAAGCCGGACGAGCAGCTGCTCGACCTCGACAAGTACAACCCGTTCTGGACCTGGAATCCGACCTTCAAGCACTTCCACAAGCTGCTGTTCGAGAGCTACTATCCGTACTGGCTCTGGAACACGATGTACGTGGCGATCTGCGCCACCATTCTCTCGATCGTCGCATCGGTGTTTGCGGCCTACGCGATCGTGCGGTTGCGTTACAAGGGCGCCAATCTCGTCGGCGGGCTGATCTTCCTCGCCTACCTGGTGCCGCCGTCGATCCTGTTCATCCCGCTTGCCACCGTCGTGTTTCAGTACGGCCTGTTCGACTCGCCGCTGGCGCTGATCCTGACCTATCCGACCATCCTGATCCCGTTCTCGACCTGGCTCTTGATGGGCTATTTCAAGACCATCCCGTTCGAGCTCGAGGAATGCGCGCTGATCGACGGGGCGAGCCGCTGGCAGATCCTGATCAAGATCGTGCTGCCACTCGCCATTCCCGGCCTGATCTCGGCCTTCATCTTCTGCTTCACGCTGTGCTGGAACGAGTTCATCTATGCGTTGACGTTCCTGCAGTCGACCAGCAACAAGACGGTGCCGGTCGCGATCGTCAACGAGTTCGTGGACGGCGACATCTACCGCTGGGGCTCGCTGATGGCGGGAGCCCTGGCCGGCTCGCTGCCGCTCGTCATCCTTTACGCCTTCTTCGTGGAGCATTATGTGTCCGCGATGACCGGCGCCGTGAAGGAATGATCGCGGGCTTTGCCGAGGGCGCGCCAGGAGCGGCGCGCTCCGGCCGATGACAAGGAGTTGAGCTCTTGCACATTCTGGTTCTGGGCGCCGCCGGCATGGTCGGCCGCAAACTCTGTGAACGGCTGCTCCGCGACGGTCGGCTCGGCAAGAGCGACATCGCGAAGCTGACCATGCATGACGTGGTCGAGCCGAAGCAGCCGGAGAAGGCCGGTTTCCCCGTCGAGACGATGTCGGGCGATTTCGCCGTGCCGGGCGCCGCCGAGAAGCTGATCGCCGGCCGTCCGGACGTGATCTTCCATCTGGCTGCGATCGTCTCCGGCGAAGCCGAGCTCGATTTCGACAAGGGCTACCGTATCAATCTCGACGGCACGCGGATGCTGCTCGATGCGATCAGGCTCGTGGGCGGCGGCTACAAGCCGCGCGTCGTCTTCACGTCCTCGATCGCGGTGTTCGGCGCGCCGTTCCCGGATGCGATCGGTGACGAGTTCTTCCACACCCCGCTGCTCAGCTACGGCACGCAGAAGGCGATCGGCGAATTGCTGCTGGCTGACTATTCGCGCCGCGGCTTCCTCGACGGCATCGGCATTCGCCTGCCGACCATCTGCATCCGGCCCGGCCTGCCCAACAAGGCGGCCTCCGGCTTCTTCTCCAACATCCTGCGCGAGCCGCTGGCCGGCAAGGAAGCGGTGCTCCCGGTGTCCGAGGATGTCCGCCACTGGCACGCCACGCCGCGTTCGGCCGTCGGCTTCCTGCTCCATGCTGGCACCATGGATCTCGCCGCCGTCGGCCCGCGCCGCAACCTGACCATGCCGGGCCTGTCGGCCACGGTCGGCGAGCAGATCGCGGCCCTGAAGCGCGTTGCCGGTGAGAAGGTCGCCGCCCGCATCAAGCGCGAGCCCGATCCCTTCATCGTCGGCATCGTCGGCGGCTGGCCGCGCAATTTCAACCCGAAGCGGGCGCTCGAGCTCGGCTTCACCACCGCCGAGAAGACATTCGACGATATCATCCGCATTCACATCGAAGACGAGCTCGGCGGCAATTTCGTCGCCTGATCTCTGACTGAGCGGGCTTGGTGATGGCGAGCGTTGCTTGCATCGGCGAATGCATGGTTGAGCTCCGGCAGGCCCAGGGCGGGGCGTCCGCCGGGCAGGGCGGCGGGCTTTATTCACGCGGCTTCGGCGGCGATACCCTCAACACTGCCGTCTATCTGGCGCGGCTCGAGGTGAAGGTCGACTATCTCACCGCGCTCGGCGATGACGCCCTGAGCGACGAGATGATCGCGGCCTGGATGAGCGAAGGTGTCGGCACGAGGCGTGTCGTGCGGATCGCAGGCAAGCTGCCCGGCCTCTACATGATCCAGCTCGACGCCAAAGGCGAGCGCCAGTTCTTTCACTGGCGCGACAGCGCGGCGGCGCGCCAGTTGATGAACCTGCCGGAGACCGACGAGCTGCTCAATTCGCTGATGAGCTACGACATCGTCTATCTCTCCGCGATCACGCTCTCGATCTACGATGCGCCGGGACGCGAGCGCCTGTTCGCGGCGATCAGGCGCGCGCGCCTGCTCGGCACCCGCTTCGTGTTCGACACCAATTTCCGCGCGCGGGGATGGCCGGACCGCGACGTCGCGCGGGAGGTGTTCGCGTCGGCGTTTGCGGCCGCCGACATCGTGCTGACCTCGACCGAGGATCTGCTCGCGCTCTTTCCCGGCGAGAGTAACGACCAGCTGATGGCGCGCATCCCGGCGCCCGAGCTGGTGTTCCGCCTTGCCGAGCCGGTCAGCCTGCTGCGCTTCCCCGGGGCTACCCACGAGGTCCGCGCCGAACCGATGTCCAGGCCGGTCGTCGACACCACGGCGGCCGGCGACAGCTTTGCTGCCGCCTACATTGCCGCCCGGCTCGCCGGTTCCGATCCGGTCGAGGCCGCCCAGGCCGGGCATCGCCTCGCCAGCCTCGTGATCTGCTATCCCGGCGCCATCATTCCGGGATATGCCATGCCGCCGAAGAAGCGGCACCGGCCGGCGCCCACGCGTCAAGCGACCAAGTGAAATCGAGATTCCATGCCCACGACTGCCCAACAGAACCACCTCGTCGCGCTGTTCAGGGACGCGACCGTCATTCCCGTCCTCACCATCGAGCGCATCCAGGACGCGGTGCCGCTGGCGCGCGCGCTGGTTGCCGGCGGAATCCGCACGCTGGAGGTGACCCTGCGCACGTCAGTTGCGATCGAGGCGGCGCGGGCGATGATGGCCGAAGTGCCCGAGGCTGTCGTCGGCATCGGCACGATCCTCAATCCGGCCGACTTTACCCGCGTCGAGAAGCTGGGCGTCGCGTTCGGCATCAGCCCGGGCCTGACCCCCGATCTCCTCGAGGCCGCCACCCACAGCTCCCTGCCGTTCGCGCCGGGCATTGCCACGGCGTCCGAGCTGATGATGGCGCTGGCGCACGGCTTCGACGTCGCAAAATTCTTCCCGGCCGAGCAGGCCGGCGGCATCAAGGGCCTGCGCGCGCTCGGCGGTCCGTTCCCGAACGTGCGGTTCTGCCCGACCGGCGGCATCGGCGAGGCCAATGCGGCGAGCTGGCTCGCCGAACCCAACGTGGTCGCGGTCGGGGGCTCCTGGCTGTGCCCGACGGCGGAGATCCGGGCCGGGAACTGGGCCGGCATAACTGCCATCTGCCAGCGCACCCTGAAAGCCCTGAAAGCTGCGTGAAGTCTTGCCATCCGTGGGCTAAGACTTAGCTCAGGACAAGACCCCCAGGGAGAGATGACCATGACCGCCAGCATCGTCGGATGGGCGCATACGCCGTTCGGCAAGTTCGACACCGAGACCGTCGAAAGCCTCGTCACCCGTGTTGCCAATGAGGCGCTGGCGGATGCCGGCATTTCGGCCGGCGATGTCGACGAGATCGTGCTCGGCCATTTCAACGCCGGCTTCTCGCCGCAGGATTTTACCGCCTCGCTGGTGCTCCAGGCCGATCCGAAGCTGCGCTTCAAGCCGGCGACCCGGGTCGAGAACGCCTGCGCCACGGGATCTGCCGCCGTGCATCAGGGCCTGCGCGCGATTGCCGCAGGCGCCGCCAAGATCGTTCTCGTCGTCGGCGTCGAGCAGATGACCCGCACCCCCAGCGCGGAAATCGGCAAGAACCTGCTCAAGGCCTCCTATCTGCCCGAGGACGGCGACACCGTCGGCGGCTTTGCCGGCGTCTTCGGCAAGATCGCCAGCTCCTACTTCCAGAAATACGGAGACCAGTCCGATGCGCTGGCGCTGATCGCGGCCAAGAACCACAAGAACGGCGTCGCCAATCCTTTCGCCCAGATGCGCAAGGATTTCGGCTTCGACTTCTGCCGCGCCGAGAGCGAGAAGAACCCTACGTCGCCGGCCCCCTGAAGCGAACCGACTGCTCGCTGGTGTCCGACGGTGCCGCGGCGCTGATCTTGGCTGACGCCGAGACCGCCAAGGGCATGGCCAAGTCGATCGGCTTCCGCGCCACCGCGCATGCCCAGGACTTCCTGCCGATGAGCAAGCGCGACATCCTCCAGTTCGAGGGCTGCACCGTCGCCTGGCAGCGCGCGCTGGAGAAGGCGGGCGTGACGCTGTCCGATCTCTCCTTCGTCGAGACCCATGACTGCTTCACGGTCGCCGAGCTGATCGAATATGAAGCGATGGGCCTGACGCCGAAGGGGCAGGGCGCCCGCGCCATCAAGGAAGGCTGGACGCTCAAGGACGGCAAGCTGCCGGTCAACCCGTCCGGCGGCCTCAAGGCCAAGGGCCATCCGATCGGCGCCACCGGCGTCTCCATGCACGTGATGACCGCGATGCAGCTCGCCGGTCAGGCTCCCGAGGGCATGCAGCTCAAGAACGCCAAGCTCGGCGGCATTTTCAACATGGGCGGGGCCGCGGTCGCCAACTACGTCTCCATCCTGGAGCCGCTGAAATAAGCCTTGTAGGGTGGGTTGGCCCTGCAGATGCGCGAAGTGCATCTGCTGGGCGTAACCCACTTTTTTCTGTCTCCGCGGAGACAGAGTTGGTGGATTACGCCTGCGGCTAATCCACCCTACGACCTTTGCGCTAGATCATGGTGGGGACGCCGGGGGCCCTTAAAGCTCCTGATTGACTTGCAGGGAACGCATCATGGGCACTGACTACGAAGACTCGCTGTCGATGGACGCACTCAACGATCGCATCGCGATCCTCGAGGACAATATCCGCCAGCTCATCGAGCAGGCCGCGGCCGCCTCGGGCGAGCAGAGCGAGTCGCGCATCGCCGACCGGATCAGCCAGCAGAACGACGAGCTCGACCGGCTGCTCAGGATCCGCGAATCCCGCCAGAAGAAATAGCGGCCGGTATCGCCGCGCGGCGCATGCGGCCATACGCCGGCCGCCCTTGCGCGCACGGCCCCACTGTCTTTAGCTGGACCGAATTCGCGGGGCCGCGCCTTGAGCCCTGCGCAATCGGGAGCGAACGATGGGGCCGCTGAAGGGCGTCAAGGTCATCGACATGACGACCGTGCTGATGGGGCCCTATGCGACCCAGATGCTCGGAGACTATGGTGCCGACGTCATCAAGGTGGAATCGCTCGACGGCGACGTCACCCGGCTGATTGGCCCGACGCGCCACGCCGGCATGGGCCCGGTGTTCCTCAACACCAACCGCAGCAAGCGCTCGATCTGCCTCGACCTGAAGAAGCCTGCCGGCCGCGAGGCCGTGCTGCGGCTCCTGAAGGACGCCGACGTGCTCGTCTACAACGTCCGTCCGCAGGCGATGGCGCGGCTTCAGCTCGGCTACGATGTCGTGTCCGCCATCAATCCGCGTTTGGTCTATGCCGGCGTGTTCGGATTCGGCCAGGACGGGCCCTATGCCGCAAAGCCCGCCTATGACGATCTGATCCAGGGCGCCACGGCCCTTCCGGCGCTGATGGCGCAGACCGGCGACGGTGTGCCGCGCTACGTGCCGAACGCGCTGGTCGACCGCATCGTCGGCCTCACCGCCGTCGGCGCGATCTGCGCCAGCCTGGTGCATCGCGACCGCACCGGCCGCGGCCAGCGCGTCGACATCCCGATGTTCGAAACCATGGCCGGCTTCGTCATGGGCGACCACATGGGCGGTCTCACCTACGAGCCGCCGCTCGACAAGGGCGGCTATGCCCGCCACCTCTCGCGCGACCGCAGGCCTTACAAGACCTCGGACGGCTATCTCAGCGTCATCGTCTACAACGACAAGCAGTGGGAGAACTTCTTCAAGGCGACGGCACGCGACGACCTGCGCGCCGATCCCAAATTCGCGACCTTCGCGGGGCGCGCCGCCAACATCGACGTCGTCTATGCCGAGCTCGCGCGCATCTTCGAGACGCGCAGCACGGCCGAATGGATCGAGCTGCTGACCAAGGCCGACGTGCCGGTGATGCCGATGCATGACCTTGCCTCGATCCTTCACGATCCGCATCTGGAGGCGACGAATTTCTTTCCGGTCGTGACCCATCCGACGGAAGGCCCGATCCGCAGCATGAAGGTGACGGCAACCTGGTCGGAGACCGAGGCCGAGCCGGTGCGGCTGGCGCCGCGGCTCAACGAGCACGGCGCGGAGATTTTGCGCGAGCTCGGCTATTCCGCCGACGAGATCGCCGCCATGGTCCGCGACGGCGTGACGCGGTCGGCGCCGGAGTAGGGCATGACGATGAGTCTCTCATCCGTCATTCCGGGGCGATGCGTCAGCATCGAACCCGGAATCTCGAGATCCGGGCTCGGCCCTTCGGGCCGCCCCGGAATGACAGCGGAGAGAGAGCATGAGCTTCGTCACCGGCGTCGGCCTCACGCCGTTCGGCAAGCACGAGGGCTCGTCCTCGCTCGACCTGATGAGCAAGGCGGCGCAAGCCGCGCTCGACGATGCCGGCCTCAAGCGGAGCGACATCGACGGCATTCTTTGCGGCTATTCCACCGTCTCGCCCCACATCATGCTGGCGACCGTGTTCGCCGAGCATTTCGGCATCCGCCCTGCTTATGCCCACGCCGTGCAGGTCGGCGGCGCCACCGGCCTCGCGATGACGATGCTGGCGCATCATCTCGTCGCGTCAGGCGTGGCGCGCCACGTGCTCGTCGTCGCCGGCGAGAACCGCCTCACCGGGCAGAGCCGCGATGCCTCGATCCAGGCGCTGGCGCAGGTCGGCCATCCCGACTACGAGGTGCCGCTCGGGCCGACCATTCCCGCCTATTACGGCCTCGTCGCCAACCGCTACATGCACGAATACGGCGTGACCGAACAGGACCTCGCCGAGTTCGCGGTGCTGATGCGCAAGCACGCCTGCACCCATCCCGGCGCGCAATTCCACGATCCGATCACGGTCGTCGACGTCATGGCCTCGAAGCCGGTGGCGATGCCGCTCAAGCTGCTCGACTGCTGCCCGGTGTCGGACGGCGGCGCGGCTTTCGTCATCAGCCGCGAGCCAACCGGAGAGGCGGGGGTGTGCATCCGCGGCTGCGCCCAGGCGCATACCCATCAGCATGTCACGGCCGCGCCCGCGCTTCATGAGCTCGGCGCCGAGATCTCCATCGCGCGCGCCAAGCAGGCTTGCGGCCTTGCGATCTCCGATGTGCGTTACGCCGCGATCTACGACAGTTTCACGATCACGCTCGCGATGCTGCTGGAAGACCTCGGCCTTGCCGGTCGCGGCGAAGCCGCGGCCCGCGTGCGATCGGGTCATTTCGGCCGCGACGGCGCGATGCCGCTGAACACCCATGGCGGCCTGCTCAGCTACGGCCATTGCGGCGTCGGCGGCGCCATGGCGCATCTGGTCGAGGCGCATTTGCAGATGACGGGGCGGGCGGCTGCCCGCCAGGTGCGCGATGCCTCGATCGCGCTGCTGCATGGCGACGGCGGCGTGCTGTCGTCGCACGTGAGCATGTTCCTGGAGCGGGTGCGATGAGCGATTCTCCGGCGGACTGGACCAGGGGCGAAGCGGCCATCACCTACCAGGCCTGCACCTCATGCGCGCACGTGCAGTATTTCCACCGGGCCTTCTGCGCGGCATGCGGAGAATCGGATCTCCGCGTGCTGCGCGCCAGCGGCAAGGGCACGGTGTACGCGGCCTCGCTGGTCTGCCGGGCCGCCACGCCCGAGACGCGGGCGCACGTGCCCTATAACATCCTGCTGGTCGATTGCGCCGAAGGTTTTCGCATGATGGCGCACGGTGAGAATGACCTCGCCATCGGCGATTCGGTCATCGCGAGCTTCAGCCCGTTTGCCGGCAGACTCGTGCCGTTCTTCACGAAGGACACGTAGAGGGATTCGTCATTCGGGGGCGGTCATGCGACCGAGCCTGGAACGGGTATTCTGGGCCTGGCCTGTGCGAGAGCCACCCCGGAATGACGAAAACGCTAAAACTCCAACTAGCGCCCGTAGAACAAGATGCTGGCGATGACGAGCATCGCTGTCACCGCCAGCATATGCGCAAGCGCTCCCGAGGCCGCCCCCTTTGTGGCTTCCTTCATGCCGTTCTCTCCCTAGACTTGGGCGTGACTCATCGTTGTGCGGCTAGCGCACCCGACGGCCAATTGTTTTACTCGGAACACCCCACTTCTCAAGTACCCGCCGCGACGTGTCCCCACGCGGCGAATATCGATTGTCTCAGGGTCGATCAGCAATGCGGCGGCAATTTGACTCGATGATGTTGCTCCTGCGTCGGCGCAAGAATAGAGTTTCAAGGAACTCTCGCCGGCAATTGCAAAAAGCATCAAAGGCTCTGGGAAAACTTCAGGAAAATCATGGCCCGCATTCCGTACAGCGACCCGTCCAAGGCATCCGACCGCACCCGCGAGATCCTCGACAAGAACCGCAACGCCAACATCTTCCGCATGATGGCGCACTCGCCGAGCTACTTCGAACAGTATTGCCGGCTGGGGGGCGCGATCCGCCACAAGGGTGAACTCGATCCTGTTGTCCGCGAGATCGCGATCACCCGAACCGGGATCTTGTGCGAGGCGCCGTACGAGATCGTCGCGCACAAGCGGATCGGCAAGAATGTCGGCGTCACCGACGCGCAGAACGAGGCGCTCGAGAACTGGCAGGCGGCGACCTGCTTCAACGAGGTGCAGCGCGCCGCGCTCGCCTTCACCGACGAGATCGTTAAGCTGAGGAAGCCAACCGATGCGACTTTCAAGGCGATCGCGTCGAAGCTGACGCCGGGCGCGCTGGTCGAGCTGCAGCTCTCGGTCGGATTCTACATCATGACCTCGAAATTTCTGGAGACCTTCGAAATCGATCTCCAACCCGTCACCGAAGTGGTAGGCTGACCCAAAGACCCGGCGAGGGATGCTCATGACGATCGACGAGTACGCGGCCTGGGCCGCGACCATTGCCAAGGTCGGTGAGCATCCGTCCAACGAGCGGCTGTCCTATCTCGGCCTCGGTCTCGCCGGTGAGGCCGGCGAGGTCGCCGATCACATCAAGAAACTGCTGCGCGACGACTGGCTCGACAAGGCAGGTCTGGTCGATGAGCTCGGCGATGTCATCTACTACTGGGCCTGCCTGTGCGCCGCGACCGGCCAGCAGCCGTCGGCGCTGCTCGAAGCCAGCGCAAAGAAGATCAAGCGACGGCTGAGCGAGGCGGCCAGCCGCTGAGGCATCTCTCAGTGGCCCATCCTTCGAGACGCCCGCCGTTGGCGGGCCCTCAGGATGGGGATCGAGCGTGCGGCAGCAGTATCAACGAGCAGAGATGCCGCTTAGCCTCATCCTGAGGAGACCGCGAAGCGGTCGTCTCGAAGGACGAGGCGCGCGCTCACGTCGAGGTCAGAATATCCACCTTCGCGTTCGCGACGATCAGGCGGTCGGCGAGCAGCTGCGCGAGGTTGCGCATGACGCGCTCGCTGGCGCGCGGGTGCTGCTTGCGGAAGCGTTCGAACGCTTTCAGCGGCACTTCGAACGCGGTCGCCGCCATGTCGGCGAACACGTCGGCCGAGCGCGTCGGCTCCAGCAGCGCCATCTCGCCGAACGCCATGCCGGCGGTCAGCGTCGCGAGCCGCACGCCGTCGGGCAGCGTGACATGCACCGCGCCGCTGCGCAGGAAGAACAGGGACTCGGCGGGATCTCCCGTGGTGATGATCTTGGCGCCGGCCTGATAGGTTCGGATCGTGCAGATCGAGGCGAGGTCGGTCAGCTCTTCCTCGCTCATCCCGGCAAGCAGCGGCTGCTCGGCAAGCTCGGTGGTTTCGTGGAAGTCGATCGAGCCGCCATAGCGGTAGACGATCTGGTCTTCGGCCCATTCGATCGCGGTGTCGAGCAGGTAGAAATCGCGGACGTTCTTCAGCTCGGCGGTCCATTCCCGCAGGCTGTCCCATTCCCTGGAGGCGCGCCTGACGCCGGACAGCACCACCGTGACGTTCAGGGCCGCGAGCTCCTCGAAGGCTTCGGCGATCAGCCGCGCGCCCGCGCGGGTGGTGGACGTGACACGGTGCAGGTCGAACACGACGATTTGCGGCCGCGGCCGTCCGGCCAGCCGGCGCGAGACGTAGTCGACCGCCGACAGCGATAGCGTGCCGACCAGCTCGATGACCCGTACCTCCTGCTCGTGCGCGGCCAGGATCTCGCGCTCCTGCGGCCGGCGCACGCGGCGTGACGGGCTCTTGCCGATATCGTAATCGGCGATGACGGCGTTGCGGGCATCGTCGCTGCGGTTGAGCATGTGGAGGTCGTAATGCGAGGACAGGGCCTCGCAGACCTTGATGCCGCGCACGCTGTTGCCGTGCTTGTCGAGCTTTGGCGAATAGCTGCCGAGCCCGAGGCGGGCAGGGAGAGCGGCCAGGATGCCGCCGCCGACGCCGCTCTTGGCGGGAATGCCGATGCGATAGATCCATTCGCCGGCATAGTCGTACATGCCCGACGAGGTCATCACCGAGAGGGTGCGCGAGATCGCGTAAGGCGTCAGCACCTGCTCGCCCGTGACCGGATTGACGCCGCGATTGGCCAGCGTTGCCGCCATCACCGCGATGTCGCGCGCGGTAACGAGCACCGCGCATTGCCGGAAATAGACGTCGAGCACGGCGGCGACGTCGTCCGAGATCACCGCGTTGGTCTTCAGGAGATAGGCGATGGCGCGGTTGCGGTCGCCGGTCTGGCTTTCGGAAGCGTAGACGGCCTCGTCCACGGCGAGCTCGCGGCCGGCAAAGCGGCCGAGCGCGAGACGGATCTGCTCGAAGGCTTCTGCGCCCTTGCTGTCGTGGATCAGCCCGGTGCAGGCGATGGCGCCGGCATTGACCATCGGGTTGAACGGGTGGTTCTCGGAGTTGAGGCGGATCGAGTTGAAGGGATCGCCCGAGGGCTCGACGCCAATCGCGCGCTCGACCCTGCCGGCGCCGAGCAGGTCCAGCGCCAGCGCGAACACGAACGGTTTCGACATCGACTGGATGGTGAAGGGCACCCTGGAATCGCCGACCTCGTAGACGTGGCCGTCCAGGGTCGCGAGGCTGATGCCGAAACAGGCAGGGTCGGCCTTGCTCAGCTCGGGAATGTAGTCGGCAACGCTGCCTGAAGTTTCGGCAGAGAATTCGTTGAGGCAATTGTCCAGAAACCGCAGCAAGGGCGGTTTCGAGCGGGTCCAGGCGGCTGCAAGAGGCGAGAGCGGTGTCATCGCCTCACTTGTGCAACGCAATCAGGGGGCGCGCAACCCGTCCGGTACCATGGTCTGCCGCCGGACCAGCACAAGCGCCAGCAAGACGGTGGGCACGAGGATGGCAAGGCCAAGCAGTGTCACCTGCAGCTGCGACAGCGGCATGATGCCGCCGCCGGGCGTGGCTACCACGAAGCCGCCGATCACCAGCAGCACGCGGATTGGCCATTCCAGCGCGCCGGTGCCGCGCAAGTCACCGACAAAAGGCTGGTAACCCTGAATGCCGCCGCAGATGAACAGCGTACCGAAGGCCGCGAGCCCCATCAGGCCGAGGCCGGCCAGATACGGGCTCGGTCCCTGCAGCACCAGCGCCGGATTGAGCACGAAGAAGAATGGCAGGAAATAGATGATGCTGCCGACCCACATCGATTCCCAGCCGGTCTTCATCGCCGGCGAGCCGGCGATGCCGGCCGCGGCGAAGGACGCGATCGCGACCGGCGGGGTGATCGACGACAGCATGCCCCAATAGAAGATGAACATGTGCACCGCCATGCGGTTGAGCCCGAGCTTCTCCAGCGCGGGCGCGACCAGGATGGCGAGGAAGATGTAGCAGGCCGTCGTGGTCAGCCCGAGGCCGAGGATCAGGCTGGTCAGGGCGCACATGGCCAGCAGCAGGAAGGGATTGTCGCCGGCGATATGCAGGAGGTCGTTGGCAAGGCTCGACACCACGCCGGTCATCGAGAATGCGCCGATCAGCAGGCCGCAGCCGGCGAGGATGCCGACGAGCTCGACGAAGGTGCGCCCGTTGACCTCGAGGAACTTGCCGATGGTCGCAAGCGTCCAGCGCGTGTCCTTGGAGAAGAACTGGTTGAGCACGAGCAGCAGCGCGGTGGCATAGAATGGCGCATGGCTCTCGCGCTTGAAGTAGAGCAGCATCACGACCAAGAGCGCGATGACGAAGACGTAGTACCAGCCGTCCTTGATCGTATCCATGACGCGCGGCAGCTCGGCGCGCGGAATGCCCTTCAGCTTGTGGCGCGCGGCGTAGGCATCGACCTGCATGAACAGGCCGGCGTAATAGAGCACGGCCGGAATGATCGCGGCCACCGCGACGTCGGCGTAGCTGACGTTGAGGAACTGCGCGATCACGAACGCGGTCGCGCCCATCACCGGCGGTGCCAGCACCGCGCCGGTCGAGGCGCAGGCCTCGATCGCGGCCGCATAGGAAGCGCGGAAGCCGCTCTTCTTCATCACGGGGATGGTCATGGTTCCCGCGGTCAACACGTTCGAGATGATCGAGCCCGACATCATGCCGAGCAGGCCGCTGGCGAATATGCAGACCTTGGCCGCGCCGCCGCGAAACGTGCCGCACAGCGCGAAGGCGAGGTTGATGAAGAACTTGCCGGCGCCAGTCATCATCAGTGCGGTGCCGAACACCAGGAAGCCGATCACGGTGTCGGCAAAGGCCTGGATCGGAATGCCGAGCAGGCTCTCGCCCGACAGCACGTGATAGGCGGTCGCCTGCTCCAGCGTTGATTGCGTGCCGCGGAACGGTCCGAGCCAGCCGGCCTCGGCGAACAGCGGATAGACGGTGAAGGGCAGCACGCTCAGCAGCAGGCTCCAGCCCCCGGTGCGGCGCAGCGCCTCCATCAGCATCGCCCACATCACGAGGCCGGCGGCGATCACGTTGTGCGGCGCGCCGCCGAATTCCCAGCCGGCCTCCGCCGCCTTGCGTACGTTCGACATCAGCAGCAGCGCGGCGGCGAAGGTCGCGACGAACAGGACGAGGTCATACCAGGGAATGCGGTCGAGCGGCGCGCGCCCGGTGCCCGGGAAAATCAGGAACGTGAACGGCAGCATCAACGCGATCAGGAGGTAGAAATATTCGGTGTTGAGCTGGGTGTAGCCGACGAAGAATCGCAGCGAGAATTGCTGGTTGATGCACAGCAAGATCGTCGCCGCGGTCGCGGCCACCAGCATCCAGCGCCAGAGGCCGCGCAGCGTGCGCACGCGCGTGACCTCCGCTTCCTGCAGGTTGGCGGCGGCGCCATGCGGATCGTCGAACACGACCCGCGTGGCGGCGTCTTGCGGGATAGAGGTAGGGGCAGAAGACATCACCGATCCCGCGTCTGGGCTGGTCAGATAATTATGCGACGGCACGTTGGTTGACTCGATCGGGCCGCAGGCTCGTCAACCTCTCCCGCTTGCGGGAGAGGTCGCGCCCACCGGGTCGCGCGGAAGGCGCGCCCGATGACAGGCTCCGGCGCGGGTGAGGGCTTCCTCCTCTGGGGGATTGTCCCATTGCGGAGACACCCTCTCCCCAATCCTCTCCCGCAAGCGGGAGAGGAAGCGCACTTCTCGCGGGGCAGCCATCAAACCCAACAACGCCACCTTCTATTCCTCGAATCCGTTCGGCATATCCGCCTTTGCAAGCGCCGCCGCGCGGGCCTTCATCCAGCCCTCGAGAAACGCCTTGTCATCCGCGGGCGGATTGGACTTGCCGTAATCGGTCCACGCCGCGCCGAGCACCTCCTGCCGCTTGATCAGCTTGTTGTTGTGCGCCTCCTGCGCATCGCTCCATTGCCCGGCCTCCTTCAGCGCCTTCACCGCGCCGGGATGCACCGGCACCACCCAGTTCTTGGTCTGGCGATCGGCGGCAAGGCCGCCGGCGCCGGGCGCGGAATCCTTGTAGGCGTCGTAGTTGACGATCATCGCCTTGGTCATCGCATAGACCTGGTCGGCCGGCTGCGAGGCGTAGGCCACGAAGATCGGGTAGGGGTAGTTGCCGAGCTCGACCGGCTTCTCCGGCGAGATGCCGGCGCCGCAGGTCGCGACCTGCGGGAAGAAGAACGAGCCGACCTTCTGCATCCGCGCCCAGCCTTCCTTGTCCTTGGCGGGCAGCGGCGGCCAGATCAGGCCGCGCGGCGAGGTCTCGGCTTCCTTGGCAGGGCCCGTGATGGTGGTGCCGAAGGCGGCATCGACGTCGTTGTTGATCAGACCTTTCCACATCGCGCCGTAGCTCGCGAACTCGACGACCTTGACGTCCTTCTGCGTCAGGCCGGCGAAGGCGAGCACCGCGAGCGAGTTCTGGTTCAGCGCCGGCGAGCCGACCACGAAGCCGACGCGCTTGCCCTTGAGGTCCTTCAGCTCCTTCACGCCGGTGTCGGCGGCAACGCCGAGCGAACCGCAATTGCAGTCGACCGACGAGAGCAGGATCTGCAGCGGCTGCGGTCCCCATTCCTTCGCGCCGAACTCGAACACGCCTTCCTGCGCGAAATAGGTGCCCGATCCCATCGCCGAGGACACGGCGCGCTTGGCGCGCAGCGGCGCAAGCCGGGCGACGTCGTTGCCCGCGGGGAGCACGCGCACGTCGGTGCCGTACTTGTCCTTCATCATCTTGCCGACGCCGACCGCGATGTTGAAGCCGGCGGTGCCGGTGTCATAGGCGGTGAAGGCCAGCGTCGCCGGCAGCTTGAGATCCTCGGCGAACGAGTAGCGTGTAGACGCAAAAGAAATGCCTGCCACCAAGGCAGGCGCGAGCACGAGCAGCGCACGAAGCATGTTTCCCTCCCATCATCCTCGCTTTGCCGCGAAGATTTCTTTCTTTGTTTGAAACAACGTTTTGTTTGCAACAGATCATGTCACCGCGATCGGGCGATGGCAACGCCGTACCTCGCATGCGGGAATGAGGCTGACAGATTGTCGCGCAAACTCCGAACAGAACATTCAGCACGCGACGATCGCGATTGCCTGACCCTCCGCCACGACGTCGTCGAGCTTCACCAGCAGAGACGTGATCGTGCCGCTTGCGGGCGAAGACACCGGTATCTCCATCTTCATGGCTTCGACCACCACAACGTCATCGCCATCCGCGACGGTTCCTCCAACTTGCACGGGAGTTGCGCAGACGCGTCCCGCGATCTCCGTGACGATCTTAATTTCTGGCATGCCATCGCCTTTTTGTTGTCGTCGCAAAATGCCTGAGGTAGCGTCGTCTGCAAGTGGAATTTAATTCCGCAGAGCGGAACATACGGTAGGGAACATGGGACGACGATCGGAGCGGTTGAGTAGGCAAGGCGCACTCGCTGGCGATGCCGGCGAGGGTGATGTCATCCAGGTGGTCTCGCGCGCGTTCGACGTGTTGCGATGCTTCGAAGGCCACGAGGCGAGGCTCGGCAATCTCGAGATTTCAAATCGCTGCGGTCTGCCGCGCTCGACGGTGTCGCGGCTTACGCACACGCTGACGCGGATGGGACAACTGGTCTATCTGCCGCGCGATCAGAAATATCGCATCGGCCCGAGCGCGGTCGCGATGAGCGCCACGATGATGAAGGGCGCGCAGCTGCGCAGCATGATCCGCCAGCGGCTGCAGGAAGTCGCCGAGCAATTGCCGGGCACGGTCGGTTTCGTCGTTCCGGATCGCTTCCATCTCGTCTATCTCCTGTTCGCGCGCTCGGCGACCGCACTCGGCCTGCACGAAGGCACGGGCAGCCGCATCGCGATGGCCTCCACCGCCGCCGGCGCGGCCTACACCGCGGCGCTGGCGCCGGAGCTCGGCGATGCTTTCATCGCGGAGATGGAGCGGGAGGCTCCCGAGGCGGCGAAGATCCTGAAGCCGCGCATCGAAGCCAACCGGCAGATGCTGCGCGAGCGCGGCTATGTCGTGGCCTGCGGCCTGTGGAGCCCGCACATCAACGGTCTCGCGCTGCCGATATGGTCGCCGCAGTACCAGACCTTCGTGGTCATCACGATCGGCCTGCTCTCGGCTATGTATGACGAAGAGCGGCTGCATGCCGAGGTCGCGCCATTGATGCTGGAGCTCGGTCGTTCGCTCGGCGGCCTGCTCGAGGGCGCCGAAGGTGACGTCTTCAACAACCGAATCCCGCGCAAGCCGGTCGCAATGGCCCTGCACAACAATAACAAGCCGATCCATTCGGAGGGAGTGAATGAACTGGAAGCCGGAACTCGACGAGCTCGCCCGGCGCGAAGCCTTCGCGCGGGAGATGGGCGGCGTTGACAAGGTCAAGCGACAGCATGACCAGGGCCGGCTGACTGTTCGGGAGCGCATCGACAAGCTGACCGACAAAGGCAGCTTTCACGAGATCGGCGCCGTCTCCGGCATCGGCGAGTACGATGCCGGCGGCGAATTGCAGAAATTGACGCCGGCCAACTGCGTGTTCGGCCGCGCCCGCGTCGACGGGCGGCCCTTGGTCGTGGTCGGCGACGATTTCACGGTCCGCGGCGGTTCGGCTGATGCGTCCATCTCGGCAAAGCCGTTGATGGCCGAGGAGATGGCGCACGACTTGCGCCTGCCCATCGTCCGCATCATCGAAGGCTCCGGCGGCGGCGGCTCGGTCAAGACCATCGAGACCAAGGGCGCCGCCAACCTGCCGGGCGGCATCGGCGGCACGCGCTGGTATCGCTTCACGACGGAGAACCTGTCGCGCGTGCCGGTGATTGCGCTCGGCCTCGGCTCGGTGGCAGGCCTGGGAGCCGCGCGCCTTGCCGCCAGCCACTATTCCGTCATGACGCGGAAGTCCGCGATGTTCGTCGCGGGGCCGCCGGTGGTGAAGGCGCTGGGGCAGGACCTCTCGAAGGAGGAGCTCGGCGGCGCCGACATCCAGACCCGCGCCGGCGCAATCGACCATGCCGTCGACACCGAAGAGGAGGCGTTCGCCTGCGCGCGCCGTTTTCTGTCCTACCTGCCGTCATCGGTCTACGAGCTGCCGCCGACCTTGCCCTGCACCGACAATCCGGAGCGCAGCGACGAAGCGCTGATGAACGCGGTGCCGCGCAACCGCAAGCAGGTCTACAAGATCCGGCCGATCATCGAATCCGTGGTGGACAGGGGCTCGTTCTTCGAGGTCGCCAGGAATTTCGGCAAGCCTGTTATCGTCGGCCTGGCCCGGCTCGAGGGCAGGGCGGTGATGGTGCTGGCGAGCGACAGCTTCCACTATGGCGGCTCCTGGACGGCGGATGCCTGCCAGAAGGTGGTGCGCTGGGTCGACTTCGCCGAGACCTTCCACCTGCCGATCGTCTACCTGATGGACTGCCCCGGCTTCATGATCGGC
Source organism: Bradyrhizobium dasycarpum (assembly GCF_042019905.1). Taxonomy (NCBI): domain Bacteria; kingdom Pseudomonadati; phylum Pseudomonadota; class Alphaproteobacteria; order Hyphomicrobiales; family Nitrobacteraceae; genus Bradyrhizobium; species Bradyrhizobium dasycarpum. The sequence goes on along the minus strand of NZ_CP169574.1, from coordinate 2,097,248 downwards.
CTCGATGCCGAGAAGGCGGCGACCATCCGCCACGGCGTTCGCGCCATGGCCGCGGTGAACCAGACCACGGTGCCCTGGTGCACTGTGATCCTGCGCAACGCCTTCGGCGTCGCCGGTGTCGTGCACCAGCCGGCCGATCGCTTCTCGATCCGCTACGCCTGGCCGTCGGCCTATTGGGGTTCGCTGCCGCTCGAAGGCGGCATCGAGGCCGCCTATCGCGCCGACATCGATGCGGCCGAGGACAAGGCCGCGAAGCTGGAGGAGATCCAGCAGCGCCTCAACAAGCTGCGCTCGCCGTTCCGCTCGGCCGAGAAATTCTGGGTCGAGGAGATCATCGATCCCCGCAAGACGCGATCGCTGCTGTGCGAGTTCGCGCGCCTCGCCGAGCCGCTGCGCAAGCCCGGGCCGCCGGAGAATTTTTCGATCCGGCCGTAGCGCAATGTTGTCGCATCCGTCTGCCAGAGACGACTCTCGGACCCCGGACGCAGCGCGCCGCTCCTTCAGCGGTGCGCTGCAGAGCCGGGGCCCATGCAGCAGCGAGCTCGCCGCCTCCTGGGCCCCGGCTCTGCGCCGCAAATGCACGAAGGCGTTGCAGCGCGTCCGGGACACGAGAGAAGTGGGCGCCGACGCAGTTCAAGATCCTTCCATAGCAAAACAATAACGGGCTAAGCTCGCCCAACAAGAACAACAGGAAACGCCAATCGTGTACGACTTCATCATCGTCGGCGGCGGCTCGGCGGGGTCCGTGCTGGCGCACCGGCTCTCGGCCAGAAGCGCCAACAGGGTCCTGCTGTGCGAGGCCGGACAGGACACGCCGCCCGGCAACGAGCCGGCTGAAATTCGGGACAGCTATCCGGGCACCGCCTATTTCGATCCACGCTTCCATTGGACCGAGCTCAAGGTCACGACCCAGGTCGTCAGCCACAACAATCCGAACGAGGCGCGGCCACCCTTGCGCAAGTACGAGCAGGCGCGCGTGCTCGGCGGCGGCTCCTCGATCAACGGCCAGATGGCCAATCGCGGCGCACCGACCGATTACGATGAATGGGACGCGCGCGGCGCCGAAGGATGGACGTGGAACGAGGTGCTGCCATTCTTCAAGAAGGTCGAGCGCGACCTCGATTTCGACGGTCCCTATCACGGCAAGGACGGCAAGATCCCGGTGCGCCGCATCCCCAGGGAGCACTGGACCAGGCACTCCCAGGCATTCGCAGAAGCCTTCCAGCAGGCCGGCCATCAGTTTCTGCCGGATCAGAACGGCGAGTTCGTCGACGGCTTTTTCCCGGTGACGCACTCCAATCAGGCCGAGCAGCGCGTCTCGGCCGCGATGGGTTATCTCGACCGCGACACCCGCAAGCGCGCCAATCTCACCATCTCCACCAATACCCAGGTGCGCGAGCTGCTGTTCGAAGGCACGCAATGCGTCGGCGTGAAGGCCGTCGTCGACGGACGCGAGCAGGAATTCCGCGGACGCGAGATCATTCTCTCCAGCGGGGCCATCCATTCGCCCGCGCATCTGCTCCGTGCCGGCATCGGGCCGGTCGGCCATCTCAAGGACTTGGGCATTCCCGTGCTGATGGGCCTGCCGGGCGTCGGCCAGCGCCTGATGGATCATCCCTCGATCTCACTGTCGTCCTTCGTTCGCCGCGGCGCGCGCATGAACGAGCACACCAGGCGCCACATGCAGCTCGGCCTGCGCTACTCCTCGGGCCTTGCAGGGGTACCGAAGGGCGACATGTTCGTCGTCCTGCTCTCCAAGTCGGCTTGGCACGCGGTCGGCGAGCAGATCGGCTCGCTGCTGACCTTCGTCAACAAGACCTATTCGGAGACCGGACAGGTCAAGCTGGCCTCGCGCGATCCCTCCGCGGAGCCGATCGTCGAGTTCAACCTGTTGTCCGACCGGCGCGATCTCGATCGCCTGATGAGCGGCTTCCGCAAGATGGCGGCGATCCAGATGAGCGACATCGTCAGGAAGGTGACGGACAAGCCGTTTCCGGCCGCCTACACCGACAAGGTGCGCAGGATCGGCGTGGTCAATACAAAGAACAAGATCCTCACCGCGATCGCCGCGGCCCTGATGGACGGACCGGCGGCGCTGCGCCACTACATGATCGACAATTTCGTGGTCGAAGGCTTCACCTTCGATCAGGTCATGAACGACGACGATGCCCTGGAGGCTTTCGTGCGCAAGGCCACCATCGGCGTCTGGCACGCCTCCTGTTCATGCCGCATGGGCCGTGCGGACGACCCGATGGCGGTGGTCGACAACCAGGGCCGCGTCAAGGGCATCCAGGGCCTGCGCGTGGTCGACGCCTCGATCTTCCCGGTAGTACCGTGCGCCAACACCAACTTTCCCGTGTTGATGTCGGCGGAGAAAATCGCGGCAGCGATCATGCAGCCCGGTTGAGTCCACGCGCGTGCTCGGCTTTCGCGCGATGTGAACATAACCTAAGTTAATGGCGTAGGCAGAAGTCCTTTTCTGCCGCCCTTTAGGCCCATTTCGGTCAAACCAATATTGGTTTCTCCGCAGCGGGGCAGGACCCTCCAGCTCAGAGTCCTGCAATGATCAAGCAAGTCGTTTCTGCGTGTCTTCTCCTTCTCGCCGCCTCCGGCGCTTCCGAAGCGCGGCCCAATCGCATTTCTCAAGCGCCCGAATGCAACGTCACCATGCCCTGTGACTTCTCGTATTCGCAAACGCGCACGCGGGCTTCCAGGCAGCCGCTACAGGCTTATCGCTCAATGCAGATGACGGTGAGTGATGCAGGTAGCTCCACCACGACAATCAGCGTCTCCGGCGATCGCGTCGTCGGCGGCCGTCCGGCCGGTTGTCCGTCGTCCTTCTGCGGCTGCGGCGCGTCCTTGCGCGTGTTCGGCCGCGTCGTGCCGGAATTGAATCTCGCGTCGAACTGGCTGCGTTTTCCGCGCGCGGCGCCGGCGCCGGGAATGGTCGCGGCGCGCCGCGGGCATGTCTTCGTGCTGGAGCAGCACCTCGGAGGCGATATGTGGATGGCGTATGATGCCAATTCGGGCGGCCGCGCGACGCGGATCCACGCGCGCTCGCTGCGGGGCTATACGGTCGTCAATCCCCGCGCTTAAGACGATGGCGAAGGTGCGCGGCGTGCATCACAGCCGCAGCACCTTGCCGGGATTCATGATGTTTTGCGGATCGAGCGCGCGCTTGATGGTGCGCATGATGTCGAGCTCGGTCTTCGAGCGGTAGTGGCTGAGCTCGTCCAGCTTGTCGATGCCGATGCCGTGCTCGGCCGAGATCGAGCCGTCCATGGAGGTGATAAGGTCGTTCACCGCCCGCGTGATGGCGGCCTTGTATTGCGTCAGCGTCTGCTGGTCCATGCCCACCGGGGCCATGAACGAGAAATGCAGATTGCCGTCGCCGATGTGCCCCAAAGGATAGGGCCGGATGGTCGGGAGAATGTCGAGCACGGCCTTAAGCCCGAGATCGATGAACTCCGGAATCCGGGAGATCGCCACCGAGACGTCGTAGCTCAGCCCCGGCCCCTCGGCGCGCGAGGCCTCTGCGACGCTTTCCCTGATGCGCCACATGTTGTGCGATTGATGTCCGGTCTGGGCGACGACCGCGTCGATCACGCGTCCGGCATCGAGTTGATCGGCGAGAAACTGCTCCATCTTTTCGGCGATGCCGCCGGTCCCGTCCTGCCGCGCCCGCGCGGACGACCATTCCAGCAGCAGGTACCATGGCGTGTCCGCCTTGAGCGGATCCTGCGTTCCGGGAATGTGGCGAAGCACCATGTCGACAGCGGCGCGGCTCATCAGCTCGCAGGAGCCGACATTGTCCTCGGATGCGCTGTGGGCCTCCGACAGGATCTCCAGCGCCGCGCGCGGATCCCGGATCGCCAGCCACGCCGTGCAGACGTCCTTCGGGGCCGGCCACAGCTTGAGCACGGCCTTGGTGATGATGCCGAGCGTTCCTTCGGCGCCCATGAAGAGGTGCTTGAGATCGTAGCCCGTATTGTCCTTCTTGAGCGCGCGCAAGCCGTCCCAGACCTCGCCGTTCGGCAGCACGACCTCTAGCCCCAGCACGAGATTGCGGGCATTGCCATAACGGAGCACCTGCACGCCGCCGGCGTTGGTCGACAGATTGCCGCCGATCATGCACGAGCCCTGGGCGCCGAGGCTGAGGGGCAGAAACCGGTCGTGCCGGCTTGCCGTCTCCTGCAGGGTCTGCAGCACGCAGCCGGCCTCGACCGTCATGGTGTAGCCGGTGGCATCGATATCCAGCACGCGGTTCATACGGCCGAGCGACAGCACGATGCCGGTGTGCGCCGGCCAGGGCGTGGCGCCGCCCATCAGGCCAGTGTTGCCACCCTGTGGGACGATCGCGATCCCATGCTCGTGGCAGAGCCTGACCACCGCCGCGACTTCCTCGGTGCTGCCGGGGCGAACCACGGCGCCGGCGCTTCCGGCCAGCAATCCGCGCCAATCCGTCACGTACGGCTGCTTGCCGTGCTCGTCCTCGATCAGGCCTTTCTCACCCACGATCGCGCGCAGCGAATCGCGCAATGGGTCGGTGAGCGGAACAGTTGGAATGATGGGTTCGGACGACGGACCGGCAACCGGCATTTGTTTCCCCTGGCGCATCTTGATGTGCACTGCGCACGCGGCGTGCGTCAGAGCATTGTCCACGTTTGCGCCGTGGAGTCTAACGGCAAAATGTCTCTCACCCGGGGTATCCAGGCGGGCGGGCCTGCGCAGGCGGCATGGGGTCGTCTTCGGATTTCCCGTTTGATCCGCGCCGCACCGGGCGACCGCGGCGCTCCGCCGGCCGGCGCACGTCACCTCCGGTATTTCTACGGGGCGATGCTTAGGGTTTAGCGCCAATGTCCGCGACCGGATTCAAGCGAAATTAATGATGCCTTCTCGATATGAGACATCCCGGTCCGCTTCGGCTGCTGTTTGCGGATTGCCCGTAAGCGTTGATTAAGAGAGCCATCGTCATATCCCGCCTGTGATGGGCGAGCGCCGGGATCGAAACCCGGCAGCCTCGTCCGGCGATTTCAGGAAAGGACCGCTGCCGCAACGACGGCAGCCAGGATGAACGACATGCTCCGCCGCGCAATGCTCTGTTTCGCGACAGACCGGAAGGCCAACGTCGCCATCATCTTCGCGCTGACGATGGTTCCTATCATCTTTCTTCTGGGCATGACCCTCGACTACACGCTGGCCTTGCGCAAGCGCGAGCAGCTGAACGCAGCCGCCGATGCGGCCGCGATCGCAGCCGTGCGGCCCGCGATGCTGACGCAGACCGACGAGGCCACCATCCGGAACACGGCGGCTGCCGTCTTCGCTGCGAAGGCGAAGCTTCCCGGCTCGCCTCCGTGCCGACGCCGACGGTCACGGTCACGGATGTCGGTCTGTCGCGGACCATCACGGTGTCCTACGCTGCGGAATCGGTCAACAATTTCCCCGGCGTGCTCGGCAAGCAGACCTGGAAGGTGGCGGGGGCGGCGACGGCGCAGGCGTCCAGCGCCCCCAACATGAACTTCTACCTGTTGCTGGACGATTCGCCGTCGATGGCGCTGGCGGCCACCCAGAAAGACATCGACAACATGGTTCTCGCCACGAAGAACCAGCCCACTTACGCGAAGAATTGCGCATTCGCCTGCCACGAGGCGCATCCCAACAACGCAAATCCCAGCACGACGAACAAGGACAATCTCACGGTCGCGCGTGCGAACAACATCACGTTGCGGATCGATCTCGTGACCAACGCCGTCAAGCAATTGATGGTCGGGCCGTGGACCTGTCCGCAGTCGGGCACCACGGGCGGCGTCATGCAGTGCATGTCGGCGATCAACAACACGACCTACAAGGCCGCCATCTACACCTTCGACTACGCCTTGAATACGATCCAGACGCTGACCACCCCGACCACCGCCGGCACGAAGATCGGCAACATTCAGCTCCTGAAGGTCGACCATCAGAACTGCCCCGTTCTCGACAGCAAGGGCGCCTGCATCTACACGACCGACTACGGCACCGACATCTCGAAGGGGCTGACGGACCTCAATGCCATCATGCCCAATCCCGGCGACGGTACCGCGGCCGGCACGCCGCAGGAAGTGGTCTTCCTTGTCACCGACGGCGTCGAGGACAAGCTGATTCCGAAGACGGGGGGCAGCTGCGATCCCAGTGCCACCTATCCGCTTCCGCAGGCCAACACCTCGACTTTGCGATGCCAGCAACCTCTCAACACCGCTATATGCGATACCATCAAGAGTCGGAACATCCGTATCGCGGTCCTCTACACCGAGTATCTGCAACTGCCGAGCGACGGCTGGTATAACGGCCGTATCGCGCAGTTCAACAACCCGACCTCGTCGACGGGCACGATCGCACAACGGCTGAAATCCTGTGCGTCGCCGGGCCTGTACGCAAACGTTCAGAATGGCGGCGACATCAGCAAGGCGCTGACGGACCTGTTCATCAAGGTTGCGTCCAGCACGGCCAGCCTCGTGCAGTAGGAAGAGGCCATGTCCGGATCCGCCGCCACAATGAGGAGACGCCGCGATCGCTGCGCCGGTTTCGCGCGGGATAGCAGCGGCGCTACGGCGGTCGAGTTCGCGCTCGTCGCTGCGCCGTTCCTCGCCCTCGTCATCGCGCTGATCCAGACCTTTCTGGTCTTCTTCGCCCAGCAGACGCTCGAGACCATCGTGCGGCAGTCGGCGCGCCTCGTCATGACCGGGCAGGTTCAGTCCGCGAACATGACTCAGGCCGTCTTCAAGCAGAAGGTCTGCGACCAGATCCTGATCCTGTTCAACTGCAGCGGCCTCATGGTCGACATGCAGGTGGCGACCTCGTGGACCTCCGCGAACACGGCGATGCCGACCCTAACCTACGACGGCTCAGGCAAGGTCTCCAACGTCTGGCAATTCAACCCGGGCCAGCCCGGTGATATCGTCGTGCTCCGCATCATGTACGAGTGGCCGGTCGTCCTCGGTCCGCTCGGCTTCAACCTGTCGAACCTCAGCAACGGCAACCGGCTGATCATGTCGTCCGCCGCGTTCCAGAACGAGCCATGAGCCATCCGATGATCTCCGCCCTGTCGTCCCGCGCCCGTCACCTGTTGACCGATGTCCGCGCCGTTGCAGCGACCGAGTTCGCCATCGTGACGCCGTTCATGCTGTTGCTCTACATCGGCGGCGTCGAGCTCGGCACCGCGCTCTCCATGAACGTCAAGGTCAGCGCGACCGCGCACAGTGTTGCCGACATGATCACGCAGAACACGTCCGTTAGCCCAAGCCAAATGGACGGTATCCTCGCGGCTGCGACCGCCATCATGGCGCCGTATCCCATCAAGAATGGCAGCACCTCCTTGATGACGATTACCGTCTCGGAAGTCTCGACCGACAGCAGCGGCAACGCAACGGTACAATGGAGCAAGTCGACCAGCGCGTCGGGGGCGAGAACGCCGGGGACCGCCATGACCTTGTCGTCCTTTACCGCACCGGGCGGCACCACCAACGCCAACATCTCACTCATCCTGAGCGAAGTGTCCTACGACTACACGCCCAATCTCGGTTTCACCATCGCGGGCACCGTCAAGCTGTCCGACAGCTATTACCTGTTTCCGCGCTGCTCGACCAACGGTCCCGGCGGCTCCTCCAGCCCGCCTTATTACGACGTGAAGTATTCCACGACTTATCCGACATCGACCACCTGCACCTGCGTCCAGCATTTGCAGCAGAAGACCTGCTAGTCCCGCGCGAGCGGGCAGGGCTATCGTATTTCGGAGCGGGTTTTGGCTTGCGGCCGTCCGTCGAGACGCTCGCCGCTGGCAGGCCCTCGGTATGAAGACCGCGTGCGCGGCACAGGCCTCGACGAACCCGGATACTGCCCCACCCGATCCTGAGCAGACCGCCACCGGCGCGCGGGGCTGGTCTACAGCAACCCGCATTGCCTTGCGACATCGAAGCGGGCATTGATTGCGAGGAACGACGCCCCGACGCGCTCGACGCATTCACCCCGTGGATTTCTTGCAATGACCGGGCCCAAGGACAAAGAAGGCGAGGGGAGTCCCATAGAAGAGCCCAAGGATATTCAGGCCATGACCCAGGCACCCGCCATCAGTCGCTTTCCCGTCCCTGATCTCGCCGACCTGCCGGACGACATCCGGGCCCGTATCCTGGCCGTCCAGGAGAAGTCCGGCTTCATTCCGAACGTCTTTCTGGTGCTCGCGCACCGGCCGGACGAGTTTCGCGCGTTCTTCGCCTACCACGATGCGCTCATGGACAAGCCGGGCAACCTCACCAAGGCGGAGCGGGAAATGATCGTGGTTGCGACCAGCAATCTCAATCAATGCCAATATTGCGTCATCGCGCATGGCGCGATCCTGCGCATCCGCGCCAAGGATCCGTTGATCGCCGATCAGGTCGCGGTCAATTACCGCAAGGCGGACATTACCGATCGGCAGAAGGCAATGCTCGACTTCGCCGTCCGCGTCTCGACGGAGGCCTACAAGGTTTCCGAATCCGATTTCGCCACGCTGAAATCGCACGGGTTCACGGAAGAGGACGTCTGGGACATTGCCGCGATCACGGCCTTCTTCGGCCTCTCCAACCGGCTTGCCAACGTCACCAGCATGCGTCCGAACGCGGAATTCTACGGCATGGGGCGCGGCTGACCGAGTCCGCACGTTCACGATCGGGGGCTGCGCGGCTCAGGTGCCGCGGGCGAAGCCGGAAGTCGATCCTGTTCGATCGGCCTCCTGGGAAGCGAAGGGAGAGGTGGAGACATGACGGATTTCGTAACGCCGCAGCAGATGGCGGAGATGATACCTTCTGGGTGCAAGCTCGGCCTGGCACCGGACGACTACGCTGCGGCCCCGGGATTGGTTCGGATGCTGATCGAGCGCGGCATCCGCGATCTGCACGTGGTCTGTGCGCCGATCGGCGGCATGCAGGTCGACATGCTCATCGGCGCCGGTGCCGTGGCGACGCTGGAGACGAGCGCCGTCAGTCTCGGCGAAGCGGGCGGCGCGCCATGTTTCAGCCGGGCCGTCCGCGACGGATCGATTCGCCTTCGCGACGCGACCTGTCCCGCGGTGTTCGCGGGCCTGACGGCCGCCGAGAAGGGCGTTCCGTTCATGCCGATCCGTGGCATCATCGGCAGTGACGTCCTTAAGAAACGGGACGATTGGAAGCTGATGTCCAATCCGTTCGACGACGGCGAGAAGATCGTGGCGGTCTCGGCGATCCAGCCCGACATCGCCTTGTTTCATGCGCCCGAAGCGGATCGCTTCGGCAACGTCCGGCTGGGGCGCCGGCGCGAGGTGATGTTGCTGGCGCACGCGTCGAAGCAGGCCTTCGTGACCGTCGAGCGCATTTCCGAAGTCTCGCTGCTCGAAGACGAGAAGATGGCCGCCGGCGTCCTGCCGGCGATCTACGTCAGCGCGGTGGCAGAGCTGAAGAACGGCGGGTGGCCCACCGGGCTCTACGCCGAATATCCCAGGGACGGGCAGGAGGTCGAGAAGTACGCGCGCGCGGCACGCTCGCCGGAAGGCTTCCAGGCCTATATCCGGGGTTCGGGGAGCGCGGCATGAGCGAGCCGTGCACCAGCCGTGAGTTGATGATCTATACGATCTCGCGGCTGCTGAAGGGGGTGCGGCATGTTGCGGTCGGTCAATCCTCGCCGATGCCCGCGGCGGGGGCCATGCTGCTGCGTGCGCTCAACGAGCGTGACGGACTGGAGCGCCTGCAGGTCTCGATCCTCGGCTCGGTCAAGCACAATTCGTTCACCGGCGGTGCCGAGGAGCTGTTCGATTGCGCCGCGCAGGGACGCCTGGATGCCTTTTTCCTCGGCGGCGGCCAGATCGACGGCCAGGGCAACGTCAATCTCGTCGGCGCCGGCGACTATCCGAACAATCCGGTCAGATGGCCCGGCTCGTTCGGCTCCGCCTACCTCTATTTCCTCGTTCCGCGGGTCATCCTGTTCCGGGAAGAGCACAGCCTGCGCTCCCTGGTGGAGCGCGTCGACTTCGTGTCTGCGCCCGGCGTCACCGACGAGACGGTCTATCGGCGCGGCGGCCCGCATGCGCTGCTGACCAACGCGGCGCTGTTTTCCTTCGTGCGCGAGGCGGGACGCTTTCGCCTCGAGAGCACCCATCCCGGTTATGATTGGCGCGACATTCGCGGCACGACGGGCTTCGCGTACGACAACGAGCAATGTGAGGTCACGACGCCGTCGCCGGACGAGGCGACACTCGCCTTGATCCGGGGCCGGATCCGCGAGGAGCTGCGCGAGTGCTATCCGCAGTTCGCAGGCAACATGCCGGGGCCAGGGTAGGATATCGCTGGCCTTTATGCGGTCGGCGCGAGCTTGCTCGGCCTCTCCCGCTTGCGGGAGAGGCCGACGCGCTCGCAATGACGAGCAGGAGGGAGTTGAGCGCCCTCTGTCCTACCGGTGCACGTCGCACCGGGGAGACATGCTTGTGCCGCCTTACGCTATCGCGGCCTGCGGCTTCGGTTGCCGCGACAGCGCCAGCACGATCAGCGCGGCGAACACGCAGAGCGCGCCGGCGATGAAGAACGCGGGCAGGTAGCTCTGATAGACCGTTCGCGAGAAGCCTGCCCCGAAGGCCGCGGCGCCGGCGCCGAGCTGATGGCCGGCGAAGATCCAGCCGAACACCAGGTTGGCGCGCTCGGGGCCGAACTTCTGCGCGGTGAGCCGCACCGTGGGCGGCACGGTCGCGATCCAGTCGAGCCCGTAGAACAGCGCGAAGAGCGAGAGGCCGTAAAACGAGAAATCGCTGAAGGGCAGGAAGATCAGCGAGAGCCCGCGCAGACCGTAATACCAGAACAGCAGATGGCGGTTGTCGTAGCGGTCCGACAGCCAGCCCGACATGATGGTGCCGAAGAAGTCGAAGATGCCCATCGCGGCGAGCAGGCTGGCGGCCTGCACCTGCGGGATGCCGAAATCGAGGCACATCGGGATCAGGTGCACCTGGACCAGACCGTTGGTCGAGGCGCCGCAGACGAAGAAGGTCGCAAACAGGATCCAGAACGCCGTCGACTTCGAGGCATCGGCCAGCGTGCCGAGCGCCACCGCCGTGATCGAGCTGTGGCTGACGGGCGGTGCGGGCAGGGGTTCGGTGCCTTCGTCGCCGAACGGTCGCTGGCCGACATCGCTCGGCCGGTCGCGCATTGCGAGCAGGACGGCTAGTGCGGAAACGCCGAGCATGATGCAGACGAAGCCGAGCGCGAGCCGCCAGCCGTAGCGTTCGGTGAGGCTCGCGAGCAGCGGCAGGAACACGAGCTGGCCGGTGGCGACGCTCGCGGTCATGATGCCGACGACGAGGCCGCGTCTTGCCGCGAACCAGCGCGTCGCGATCGTCGCGCCCAGCACCAGGGCCGTCATGCCGGTGCCGATCCCGATCACCACCCCCAGAGCGCGACGAGCTGCCAGACCTCGGTCATGCCGAGCGAGGCTACGAGGGCCGAGACGACGATCAGCTGCGCGGCCAGCGTGACGTTGCGCAGGCCATAGCGGTTGAGCAGGGCGGCCGCGAACGGCGCCATCAGTCCGAAAAGGATGAAACGAATCGACAGCGCAGAGGAGATTTCCGCTGTGCTCCAGCCGAACTCCTTCTGCAGCGGAACGATGAACACGCCGGGCGCGCCGACCGTGCCGGCGCTGATCAGCGCGGCAAGGAAGGTCACGCCGACCATCACCCAACCGTAATGGATGTTGCGGCGGGACAGTGCTGCCGCGAGCCAGTTCGAGATCATCGAGCCTCAATCATGGTTGTCGAGCCCCACGAGGACCCGCATCATCGTTGCAATCTGGCACAGGCGAGGGAAGTCTGAAATGGCATACTTCCCTCAATTTCAGACATTGACGTCAGCGGCCCGACCGCTCGACGGCGATGGCCGTGGCTTCGCCGCCGCCGATGCACAGCGCGGCGACGCCGCGCCTGAGGTTCTGCGCCTCCAGCGCATGCAGCAGCGTCACGATCAACCGTGCGCCGGTGGCGCCGATGGGATGGCCGAGCGCGCAGGCGCCGCCGTTGACGTTCAGCCTGTCGCGGGGAATGCCGAGGTCACGCTGCGCCGCCATCGCCACCACGGCGAAGGCCTCGTTGATCTCGAACAGATCGACATCGGAGGCAGCCCAGCCGACCTTGTCCAGCAGCTTGCGGATCGCCGGGATCGGCGCCGTGGTGAACCATTGCGGTTCCTGGCTGTGGGTGGCGTGACCCCGGATCTCGGCGAGAACCGGCAGGCCGTTCCGATCGGCGAGCGAGCGTTTCGTCAGCACCAGCGCCGCGGCTCCGTCGGCATTGGCGGAGGAAGCCGCCGGCGTGATCGTGCCGTTGGCGCGGAATGCAGGCTTGAGGCCCGGAATTTTGGCGGGGTCGACCTTCAACGGATGCTCGTCATTGGCGACGATGCGGGGGCCCGCCTTCTCGCTCAGCGTGATCGGCGCGATCTCGGCCTTGAACGCGCCGCCCTCGACCGCCTTGCGGGCGCGGGTCAGCGTCTCCATGGCGTAGGCGTCCTGGTCCTTGCGGGTGAACTGGTAGGCCTCCGCGGTGGCCTCGCCGAAGTCGCCCATCGAGCGACCGGTCTCGTAGGCATCCTCCAGGCCGTCCATCATCATGTGATCGATGATGCGGTCATGGCCGACGCGATAGCCGCCGCGCGCCTTGGCCAGCAGATACGGCGCATTGCTCATGCTCTCCATGCCGCCGGACACGACGATGTCGGCCGAGCCGGCGCGGATGATGTCGTGCGCCAGCATGGTCGCCTTCATGCCGGAGCCGCACACCTTGTTGACGGTGGTGGCGCCGGTGGCATCGGGCAAACCGGCGCTGCGGGCTGCCTGCCGCGCCGGCGCCTGGCCCTGGCCTGCCGGCAGCACGCAGCCCATGAAGACCTCGTCGACCTTCTCCGGCGCGAGCGTGGCGCGCTCCAGCGCCGCCCCGATCACATGCGAGCCGAGCTTGTGCGCGGCAAGCGGCGACAATTCGCCCATGAAGCGGCCGAGCGGGGTACGGGCGGCGGAGACGATGACGACGGGATCGGCGGCTTCGGCCATGACGGAACTCCCTGGCGATGGCGGGTAAGATTATGGTCATCATATGATGCGGCGCAGGAAATGCAACCGCGGCCGGGATGAGAAAATGTCGTGATGAGGATGAGATTTGTTGCGGCGGCGATGTCCGTGTCCCGGACGCGGCGCGACGTGCAATGTTGCGACGCAGAGCCGGGACCCAAATTCGCGCCGGCCTCGGTGCTGCTGGGCCCCGGCTCAGCAGCGCACCGCAAAGGGGCGCTGCGCTGCGTCCGGGGCACGCAAACCTGCGTCCTACCGCTTCCGGTTCACGAAGGCGGCCATCATCCGCGTCGGCTCGTCGGTCAGGAACGACTGCCCGAACACCTTCACGCTCAGATTCACCGATTCCGTCAGCGGCAGCTCCTCCCATTGTCGCAGCAACGCCTTCTGCGACCGCAGCGCCTCGGGGCCGCATGCGAGCAACGCCTCCACGAGGTGCTCGACCTCGGCATCGAGCCCGCCCTCCGGCGCGACCTTATTGACGAGGCCCCAGGCCAGCGCGGTGACTGCGTCGATATTCTCCGCCGTCATCACCAGCCAGCGCGCACGGGCCCAGCCGATCAGGCGCGGCAGCAGGGCCGCGTGGATCACCGAGGGGATGCCGACACGTACCTCCGGCATGCCGAAATGTGCATCATGGGCGGCGATCCGGAAGTCGCAGGCCGCCGCCACTTCCAGCCCGCCACCGAGGCACCAGCCGGGCATCCGCGCGATCACGGGCGTGGGGAATTGGCGCACGGCCTCGCAGAGATCGCGCAGGCGGCTGATGAAGACCTCGGCCGATGCCTGGTCGAGTTTTGCCATCTCCTTGATGTCGGCGCCGCCGATCATGCTCCTCTCGCTCTGTCCGCGCAGCACCACGACGCGGATGCTGCGGTCGGAGGAAAGCTGCTGCAGGCCCTCGCGCACGGCGCCGGTCACCGGCGAGCCGAGAATGTTGAGCGGGCCGGCGTTGCAGATCGCGACATGGACGACGCCGCGCGCATCGCGCGTTACGCCGCAATGGGGGTTGAGCATTTCCATGGTGGGATCCCGGTCGGCTTTGGGTGGCGCGCACGAGGCGCAGCGGTCGGAGTCACTTCCGGGCCGAAACCCCCAGCTTGTCAAGCCGGCAGTTGCCTGCGGGAAGTCCGTGACGTAGTATGAGGGTCATCATATGAAGAGGCGGCCATGACCCCTAGCGATCAACTCGACCTGTTTTCGCCGGCGCAGCGGCGTGAGCGCGTGGTGGACTGGCAGGTGCCTGCGCCGGTGGCGAGAGCGGCCATGGCGCTGTCCGGCATGGACGCCATGCTGGGCATTCGCGACGGCCGGCTGCCGCCGCCGCCTTTCGCGAAACTGATCGGCTTCACCATGGCCGTGGTCGAGCCGGGGCGGATCGTCATGGAATTGGAGCCGCGTGAGGATCTCGAGAACACCATCGGCCTCATCCACGGCGCGACCGCCGCGGCGCTGCTCGATACCGCCATGGGCTGTGCGATTTCGACCCGGCTCGAGGCCGGCCAGAGCTCGGTGACCCTCGACTTGAAGCTGGCGTTCCTGCGTCCGCTCTCGGTCCGTTCCGGGCTGATCTCGGCCGAAGGTAAGGTGATCAAGCTGGGGCGGCAGACCAGCTACACCGAAGGTTTCGTCCGCGACGGCAGGGGCGTCCTCGCGGTGCATGCAACTGCAACCTTTTCGATGATCGGAAGCAACTTGACATGAATTAATGCAGCCAATTCGGCCTCCGCGTGTTATGAGATGATTTCCGACATCCAATGAGACACGCATGCGCTATTCCCGGGAACACAAGCAGGAAACCCACGACCGCATCGTCAGGAAGGCTTCCGTGCGGCTACGCGAGAAGGGCGCCCACGGCATCGGCGTCGCCGATCTGATGAAGGAGGCCGGCCTGACCCATGGCGGCTTCTACGCGCATTTCGATTCGCGCGAGGCGCTGGTGATCGAGGCGTTCGGTTATGCGATGGACCGCTCGATGGAGCACTGGCGCAAGATCACCGACGAGGTTTCGCCGGAAAAGCGGCTGGCGCTGATCGCGGAGGCCTATCTCTCGGCGCTGCATCGCGACAATCCCGGTCATGGCTGCTCGATTCCCGCCCTCGGTGCCGAGATCGCCCGCGAGAGCCCGAAGGCGCGCAAGGCCTTTGCCGGCAAGCTCGACGAGATGATCGAGCTGTTGGCGGAGTATATCCCGAACCTGCCGCGCAAGGCCGCACGCAAGCAGGCGATCGCGACGCTGGCGACGATGGCCGGCACCATGCTGCTCGCGCGTATCGCCGGCTCCAGCGAGCTGTCCGACGAGGTGCTGAAGGCCGGTAGGGACGTTGCGCTCGAGGGTGCAAAGCGCGAGCCGAAGGTGGCGGCGGCGAAGAAGGCGAAGAGCTAGGATAGATCCTGTAGGGTGGGTTAGACTTGCGGGCTGCGCAACGCGCAGTCTGCGAGGCGTAACCCACCACTGAGCTTATCCGGAGACAGAAGAGGTGGGTTACGCCGTGCAAATGCGCTTCGCGCATCTGCACGGCTAACCCACCCTGCGCTCCGTCGCTACCGGCCCGCGAACAGCGCCCGCTCGCGCTCGACGATCTCGCCGATGTAATCCGCCACCGCGCGTATCCGCGCCAGATCCTTGCTGTCGGCGTGCATCAGCATCCAGAACGTGCGCGTGATCGAGATCTCGTCGGGCAGCACCGGAACCAGTTGCGGATAGTCGTTCGCCATGAAGTGGGGCAGCACCGCAATGCCGAAACCGGAGAGGGTGGCATTGAGCTGGGCGATCAGATTGGCGCTGCGGAAGCGCGCGGAGATCCGCGGCGACACCTGCGGCAGATAATCGAGCTCCGGCGTGAACAGGAGCTCCTCGATATAGCCGACGAAGCGGTGCTGCGGCAGCACCTCGCGCGAGGTGATCTTTGGGAAGCGGTCAAGATAGGCGGGCGCGGCATAGAGGCCGAGGCGGTAGTCCAGCAGCTTGCGGCCGACGATGCGGCCCTCCTTGGGCATGGTCAGGCTGATGGCGATATCGGCCTCGCGCTTGGAGAGGCTGAACAGCCGCGCGGTCGCCACCAATTGCAGATCGAGATCGGGGTACCGGTCGGCAAACGGTGCCAGTCGCGGCGCCAGGAAGGCGGTGCCGAAGCCATCGGGGGCCCCGATCCGCACCGTGCCGGTCAGCCGCGCCACCGAGCCGCCGACCTGCTCCTGGTTGGCGACGATGGTGGATTCCATGGCTTCGGCGCTGTCGGCGACGCGCTGGCCGGCCTCGGTGAGGAGGTAGCCGGTCTTGCGCCGGTCAAACAGTTTTGCCGAAAGGTGCCTTTCCAGCCGGTCGACCCGGCGGATCACCGTGGCATGGTCGACGCCCAGCTGTTTTGCCGCAGCCGAGACCGAGCCGCCCCGCACGATGGCCAGCACGAAGCGAAAGTCGTCCCAGTCGATAGCGCCTTGATCCAGCATTTTCGCACATCTATGGTGCATTATCTCAGACTTGAATCCTATAAAATGCAGGTCAATAGGATTTGTCAAAGCGTTCAGGCTCGGACCCCAGGAGATCATTCCATGCGTTCAATCGGACATTTCATCGGTGGCAAGGAGGTCAAGGGCACCTCGAATCGCACCGCCGACGTTTTCGAGCCGATGACCGGTGACGTTCAGGCCAAGGTGGCGCTGGCGTCCAAGGCCGAGGTCCGCGCCGCCGTCGAGAACGCGCGCGCCGCGCAGCCCGAATGGGCCGCCACCAACCCGCAGCGCCGCGCCCGCGTCATGATGAAGTTCCTCGAGCTGGTGCAGCGCGACTACGACAAGCTCGCCGAGCTGCTGGCCCGCGAGCACGGCAAGACCGTGCCGGACGCCAAGGGCGACATCCAGCGTGGCCTCGAGGTCGCGGAGTTCGCCTGCGGCATCCCGCACCTGATGAAGGGCGAGTACACCGAAGGTGCCGGCCCCGGCATCGACATCTATTCGATGCGCCAGCCGCTTGGGGTCGTCGCGGGCATCACGCCGTTCAATTTCCCGGCGATGATACCGATGTGGAAGTTCGCGCCGGCGATCGCCTGCGGTAACGCCTTCATCCTCAAGCCGTCGGAGCGCGATCCCGGCGTGCCGATGCTGCTCGCTGAACTCATGATGGAAGCAGGCCTGCCGGCCGGCATCCTCAACGTCGTCAACGGCGACAAGGAAGCGGTCGACGCCATCCTCGACGATCCCGACATCAAGGCCATCGGCTTCGTCGGCTCCACCCCGATCGCGCAGTACATCTACGAGCGCGCCGCGCAGACCGGCAAGCGCTGCCAGTGCTTCGGCGGCGCCAAGAACCATGCCATCATCATGCCCGACGCCGACATGGACCAGGCGGTCGACGCGCTGATCGGCGCCGGCTACGGCTCGGCCGGCGAGCGCTGCATGGCCGTCTCGGTCGCGGTCCCCGTCGGCAAGTCCACTGCCGACCGTCTGATGGAAAAGCTGATCCCGCGGGTCGAGAGCCTCAAGATCGGCACCTCGATCGATCCGTCCGCCGATTACGGCCCGCTGGTCACGCGCGAGGCGGTCGAGAAGGTCAAGAGCTATATCGACATCGGCATCAAGGAAGGCGCGACGCTCGCGGTCGACGGCCGCGGCTTCAAGATGCAGGGCTATGAGAAGGGCTTTTACCTCGGCGGCTCGCTGTTCGACAACGTCACCAAGGACATGCGGATCTACAAGGAAGAGATTTTCGGCCCGGTGCTCTCCGTGGTGCGTGCGCATGACTACAAGGAAGCGCTGGCGCTGCCGTCGGAGCACGACTATGGCAACGGCGTCGCC
This sequence comes from Bradyrhizobium dasycarpum, assembly GCF_042019905.1. Taxonomy (NCBI): domain Bacteria; kingdom Pseudomonadati; phylum Pseudomonadota; class Alphaproteobacteria; order Hyphomicrobiales; family Nitrobacteraceae; genus Bradyrhizobium; species Bradyrhizobium dasycarpum. Next base: position 2,079,362 of record NZ_CP169574.1, on the reverse strand, counting down.
ATCTTCACCCGCGACGGCGATGCCGCGCGCGATTTCGCGGCCAGGGTCAATGTCGGCATGGTCGGCATCAACGTGCCGATCCCGGTGCCGATCGCCTATTACACCTTCGGCGGCTGGAAGAAGTCGGGCTTCGGCGATCTCAACCAGCACGGCCCGGATTCGGTCCGCTTCTACACCAAGACCAAGACCGTGACCTCGCGCTGGCCGTCCGGCGTCAAGGAAGGTGCGGAATTCTCGATCCCGCTGATGAAGTAAGGCTGTAGCCCAGCCCGTCATTGCGAGCGCAGCGAAGCAATCCAGGATCTCACCGCGGATACAGTCTGGATTGCTTCGTCGCTTCAGTGCAAAATTGCTCCGCAATTTTGTCACGAGCTCCTCGCAATGACGAGAACAATGAGCAGCCCAGCATGCAGTTCGCTCTGAACGAGGATCAGATCGCAATCCGCGACATGGCGTTGGCGTTTGCGGCGGAAAAGATCGCGCCGCATGCGTTGCGCTGGGACGAGGAGAAGCATTTCCCCGTCGACGTCATGCGCGAGGCTGCGACGCTCGGCATGGGCGGCATCTACATCCGCGACGATGTCGGCGGCTCCGCCATGACGCGGTTCGACGCGGCGCTGATCTTCGAGGCGCTGGCGACGGGCTGCCCGACCACCTCGGCGTTCATCTCCATCCACAACATGGCGTCGTGGATGATCGACGCCTACGGCAGCGACACCCAGCGCCACCAATGGCTGCCAAAGCTGTGCACCATGGAGCTGATCGCAAGCTACTGCCTGACCGAGCCGGGCGCCGGCTCGGACGCCGCGGCGTTGCGCACCCGCGCCGTGCGCGACGGCGACCACTACGTCCTTAACGGCCAGAAGCAGTTCATCTCCGGCGCCGGCGGCACCGATCTGCTGGTGGCGATGGTGCGGACGGGCGGTGATGGCCCCGGCGGCATCTCGACCCTCGTCATCGACGGCAAGACGCCGGGCGTCTCCTTCGGCGCCAACGAGCGCAAGATGGGCTGGAACGCGCAGCCGACCCGCGCGGTGATGTTCGAGAACGCCCGCGTGCCTGTGGCCAATCGGCTCAGCGAGGAGGGCATAGGCTTCAAGATCGCGATGGCCGGCCTCGACGGCGGCCGCCTCAACATCACGGCGTGCTCGCTCGGCGGCGCGCAGACCGCGCTCGACAAGGCGCGCAGCTACATGAAGGAGCGCAAGGCGTTCGGAAAGCGCCTCGACGAATTCCAGGCGCTGCAATTCCGCCTCGCCGACATGGCGATCGAGCTCGAGGCTGCGCGCACCTTCCTGTGGCGGGCGGCTGCGGCGCTGGATCGCAAGGACCCCGATGCCACCATGCTGTGCGCGATGGCCAAGCGGTTTGGCACCGATGTCGGTTTCGAGGTCGCCAACCATGCGCTGCAGCTTCACGGCGGCTACGGTTACCTCAGCGAGTACGGCATCGAGAAGATCGTGCGCGATCTGCGCGTGCACCAGATCCTCGAAGGCACCAATGAAATCATGCGGCTCATCGTGGCGCGCAAACTGATCGAGGGCGCGCGATGAGCGGGGTGGAAGAGGGCGATCTCATCGCCCGCGTCGAGGGGGCGGCCGGCATCATCAGGCTCAACCGTCCCAAGGCGATCAATGCCGTGACGCTGGAGATGTTTCGCGACATCGAGAAGGCACTCGATCGCTTCGAAGCCGATCCTGAAGTCGCCGTGATCGTGCTGGAAGGCGCCGGCGAGCGTGGGCTCTGCGCCGGCGGCGACATCCGCGCGCTCTGGGAGAGCTCGAAGGTGAACGGCGACCTCGGCAAGATCCTGTGGCGCGAGGAATACATCCTCAACGCCCGGATCAAGAAATTCCCGAAGCCGTATGTCGCCTTCATGGACGGCATCGTGATGGGCGGCGGCGTCGGTCTGTCCGCCCATGCCAGCCACCGCGTCGTCACGGATCGCACCAAGCTGGCCATGCCCGAAGTCGGTCTCGGCTTCTTCCCCGATGTCGGCGGCACCTATCTGTTGTCGCATTCGCCGGGCGAGATCGGCACCTATTTCGGGCTGACCGGCCAGACCATGAATGGGCCGGATGCGATCCATGCCAAGTTCGCCGATTGGGTCGTGCCGGCGCTGAAGTTGCCCGAGCTGCGCGAGGCCCTGACGAAGCTGCGTTCCGGCGCGACCGCCGTCGAGGTCAGCAAGCTCATCAGCAGCCTTTCAACCGCCGAGGCCGGGGGGCCGGTGGCGGCGAAGGAGCCTGCCATCGACGCGCTGTTCGGATTCGACCGCATGGAGGACATCGTTGCGGCGCTCGAGCGCGACGGCTCGGACTTCGCGCTGGCCACGCTCAAGACTCTCAACGAAAAATCGCCGCGCGGCATGGTGGTGACGTTGAAGCTCTTGCGGCTCGCGCGCGCTTCATCGAGCCTGGAGGAATGTCTGGTGCGGGAATACCGCGCTGCGCTGGAAGTCTTCCGCAGCGATGATTTTCGCGAGGGCGTACGCGCCGCCGTGATCGACAAGGACCGCAACCCGACTTGGTCGCCGCGAAGAATCGAGGATGTGACGCCGGAGATGCTGGCGCCGTATCTCGCTGAGATCGGCACTGATGAGTTGAAGTTCAACTGACAACGCGACAGCGGAGGAAACGACAATGGCCACGATCGCATTCATCGGTCTCGGCAATATGGGCGGCCCGATGGCGGCTAACCTCGTCAAGGCCGGCCACAAGGTGGTGGCATTCGACCTCGTCGAAGCCTCGCGTAATCAGGCCAGGGCCGATGGCGCCGGCATTGCCGACAGCGCGTCCGCCGCGGTGAAGGGCGCCGATGTCGTCGTCACCATGCTCCCCGCGGGCAAGCACGTGCTCGGCGTCTGGAACGAGGTCGTTCCCGCCATGACCAGGGGCGCGCTGATCATCGACAGCTCTACGATCGACGTCGAGAGCGCGAGGGCCGCGCATGTGCTGGCGGCGAAGCACGGCGTGCTTTCGGTCGATGCGCCGGTCTCCGGCGGTACCGGCGGCGCCAAGGGCGCGACGCTCACCTTCATGTGCGGCGGGGAGGAAAAGGCCTTTGCCGCGGCCAAGCCGGTGCTGGAGAACATGGGCAAGAAGATCGTGCATTGCGGCGGCGCCGGCGCCGGCCAGGCGGCAAAAATCTGCAACAACATGATCCTCGGCATCTCCATGATCGCGGTCAGCGAGGCCTTTGCGCTCGGCGAGAAGCTCGGCCTTTCGCATCAGGCGCTGTTCGACGTCGCCTCGACCTCCTCGGGCCAGTGCTGGTCGCTGACGACCTATTGCCCGGTGCCGGGCCCGGTGCCGACCTCGCCCGCCAACAACGACTACAAGCCGGGCTTCGCTTCGGCGCTGATGGTGAAGGATCTGACGCTGGCGCAGGATGCCGCCAAGGCTGCCGGCGCCGCCACGCCGCTCGGCAAGCATGCGCAGGAGATCTATCAGTCTTTCGACGCAGCCGGCCAGGGTGGGGTGGATTTTTCCGGAATTATCAAGCACGTTAGAGTCTGGCCGGGAAAGCTTGATGACGACATTCCAGGAAGCGCGCGCGTTCCTTCTGCACCATCGCACGGATTACGAGACGGCGGTCAAAGACTTCCGTTGGCCGGATCCGGTCCCCTTCAACTGGGCGCTCGACTGGTTCGACGCCGAGCTGGCAACCAATGCGGAGAGCAGGGATCGTCCCGCGCTCTGGATCGTCGATGCCGCGCAGGATCGCCAGACAAAGCTGTCCTTTGCTGCGCTCTCCAAGCGCTCCAACCAGGTCGCGAATTTTCTCCGCGCGCAAGGCTTGCAGCGTGGCGATCATCTACTGCTGCTGCTCGGCAATGTGGTTCCGCTGTGGGAGACCATGCTGGCGGGGATGAAGCTCGGCGTCGTCGTGATTCCCGCGACCACGCTGCTCACCGCGGATGAGCTGCGCGACCGGCTCGATCGCGGCAAGGCCAAGGCAGTGGTTGCCGCCGAGGATCAGGTCGCGAAGTTTGCGAGCCTTGGTGCAGAAAACATCGCTCGCATCGCGGTCGGCGCGGCCTCCGACGGATGGCTGTCATACGATGACGCGGCAAAGGCTTCCGAAAGTTTTGCTGCCGATGGTGTAACCAACGCCGACGACCCGATGCTGCTCTATTTCACCTCTGGCACGACGGCGAAGCCGAAACTCGTCCGGCACAGCCAGCGCAGCTATCCCGTCGGCCATCTCTCGACCATGTACTGGATCGGGCTGAAGCCCGGCGACGTCCATCTCAACATTTCCTCGCCCGGCTGGGCCAAGCACGCCTGGAGCTGCTTCTTCGCGCCGTGGAACGCGGGCGCGACCGTGTTCGTGGTCAACCAGCCGCGCTTCGATGCGAAGGGCCTGCTGGCCACCATCGGCCGCTGCGGCGTCACCACGCTGTGTGCGCCGCCGACGGTGTGGCGGCTGTTCATCCAGGAGAACCTCGCCTCGTTCAAGGTGGCCCTGCGCGAGGTCTGTGGCGCCGGCGAGCCGCTCAACCCTGAAGTGATCGACCAGGTGCGGGCGGCCTGGGGCCTCACCATCCGCGACGGCTACGGTCAGACCGAAACCACTGCGCTCGCCGGCAACTCGCCGGGCCAGAAGATCAAGATCGGTTCGATGGGCCGGCCGCTGCCGGGCTATCGCGTGCAGATCAGCGACGCCGACGGCCATCCCGCCAGGGAAGGCGAGGTCACGTTGCTGCTGGGCACCGATCGCCCCGCCGGCCTGATGCAGGGTTACCAGGGCGACGATGGCAAGCTGTCCGGCGCCGAAGGTGAGCTCTATCGCAGCGGCGACGTCGTATTCGAGGACGACGAGGGCTATCTCACTTTCGTCGGCCGCTCCGACGACGTATTCAAGTCGTCCGATTACCGCATCAGCCCGTTCGAGCTCGAGAGCGTGCTGCTCGAGCACGAGCTCGTCGCGGAAGCCGCGGTGGTGCCGAGCCCGGATCCGATCCGCCTTGCCGTTCCCAAGGCCTTCGTGCTGCTGACCTCGGGCACGGAGCGGACGCCGGAGACGGCACTCTCCATCTTCAGGCATCTGCATAGCCGGCTGGCTCCGTTCAAGCGTATCCGCCGCCTCGAAATCGTCACCGAGCTGCCGAAGACGATCTCTGGCAAAATCCGGCGCGTGCAGCTACGGCGGCTCGAACGCGACGACGATCGCGAGGATCCGCTGCGCGGCCGCGAATTCCGCGAGGAGGATTTTCCGGACTTGTCGAAGGCGCGGGGCGAAAGCTAGTGAAGCTTGTCATTCCGGGGCGATGCGCAGCGTCGAACCCGGAATCCATTTTGCGGCCGCGTTTGCTGTCAAATGGATTCCGGGTTCGGGCTTTGCGCGCCCCGGAATGACGGCAATTGAGTCATCAATGAACCAAATCTGGAAGTCGCCGCCGATCACGCTCGATGCCTATCAGGCTCTGGTCGGCAAGGAGATCGGCGTGTCGTCCTGGCATCTGATCGACCAGTCCCGCATCGACACCTATGCTGACGTCACCGAGGATCACCAGTTCATCCACGTCGATCCCGAAAGAGCCAGGAAGGAAACCGCGTTTGGCACCACCATCGCGCACGGCTTCCTGACGATGTCGATGTTGTCGGTGATGTCGTATGAAGTGATGCCGGCGATCGCGGGCACCACGATGGGCGTCAATTACGGTTTCGACAAGCTGCGCTTCATCTCGCCGGTTCGATCCGGCAAGCGCATCCGCGGTCGCTTCGTGTTGGCGGAAGCCAAGCTGCGCAAGCCGAACGAATTGCAGTCCCGCACCAACGTCACGGTCGAGATCGAAGGCGAGGACAAGCCGGCGCTGGTGGCCGACTGGCTCGGGTTGATCTATTTCGAGTAACTCCGCCCGCCATGGCCGGGCTTGACCCGGCCATTTATCGCTGCTCAAAAGCTGACCAAAGTCGGGGCGTCCCCTCTCCCCTTGTGGGAGAGGGTGCCTCGCGAAGCGAGGCGGGTGAGGGGTCTCTCTCCGCGAACTCATCTGCCGAGAGAGACCCCTCATCCGGCGCTTCGCGCCACCTTCTCCCACAAGGGGAGAAGGGAAGAACAGGACGTAATTCATGGCAATCAGGTTCGACGGACGCGTCGCCATCGTCACCGGCGCGGGCAATGGTCTTGGCAAGGCGCATGCGCTGGGGCTCGCGAGCCGCGGCGCCAAAGTCGTCGTCAACGATTTCGGCGGCGCGCGCGACGGCACCGGCGGTTCGCTGTCGCCGGCCGAAGCCGTGGTCGAGGAAATTCGCAAGGCCGGCGGCACGGCGATGGCCGACGGCGCTGATGTCTCGAACTTCGAGCAGGTCACCGCCATGGTCGAGCGCGCCACCAAGGAATGGGGCAGCGTCGACCTCTTGTGCGCCAATGCCGGCATTCTGCGCGACAAGTCGTTCGGCAAGATGGAGGTCGCCGATTTCCAGAAGGTACTGGACGTGCATCTCGTCGGCACCTTCTATTGCTGCAAGGCGGCCTGGGCCGGCATGCGCGACCGCAATTACGGCCGCATCGTGCTGACGACCTCGTCCTCCGGCCTCTATGGCAATTTCGGCCAGGCCAATTACGGCGCGGCGAAATCCGGCATGGTCGGTTTGATGAACGTGCTCGCGGAAGAGGGCCGCAAGAACGACATCCGCGTCAACATCATCTCGCCGACGGCCGCGACCCGCATGACCGAGGAGCTGCTGCCGCCCCAGGCCCTGCAGCTGATGAAGCCGAACGCGATCACGCCCGCGGTCGAATACATGCTCAGCGAGGACGCCCCGACCCGCACCATCATGGGTGCCGGCGCCGGCTCCTTCGCAGTGATCAAGATTTTGGAGAGCGAAGGCATCAACCTGCCGGAGCCTGAATGGACGCCGGACGCGGTCGCCGCGCATTTCGCCGAGATCAGCGACATGTCGAAAGCCAGGGCGCTCACGGGCGCGTTCGAGCAGACGCAGAAATACGTGGCGCAGGCCGCGGCGCGGGCGGGGATCAAGCTCTGAGTTGTCATTCCGGGGCGCGCGGAGCGCGAACCCGGAATCCATCGCGCCTCAGAATCCGCCGCCTCATGGATTCTCAGGTGCGCAATTGCGCACCATAGTTCGCGCCAAGTGGCGCGCCCCGGAATGACGAGCGAGGCGTGAGAATCTGCCCTAAACTCCCGCCATGACCTCATCCGACTCCCACATCGCCGTCATCGGCGCCGGTCCCGCCGGGCTGATGGCGGCGGAGGTGCTGGCGCAGGGCGGCGCCCGCGTCACCGTCTATGACGCGATGCCGTCCGCCGGCCGCAAATTCCTGATGGCGGGCCGGGGCGGGCTCAATCTCACCCACAGCGAGCCGCTCGCCCAGTTCATGGCGCGCTACCGCGAGGCCGCCCCGAGGCTGCAGGCGGCGATCGCGGCGTTTTCGCCCGAGGCGCTGCGGGCGTGGAGCGAAGCATTGGGCGAGCCGACCTTCGTCGGCAGTAGCGGCCGGGTGTTTCCGAAAGCGTTCAAGGCTTCGCCCCTGCTGCGCGCTTGGCTGCGGCGGCTCGACGCCAGCGGCGTGCGGTTTGCCTTCCGGCATCGCTGGACCGGCTGGGACGGCGAGGGACGGCTGTTGTTTCGAACGCCTGCTGGCGAGGCGGCGGTTGTTGCCGACGCCACGGTCCTTGCGCTCGGCGGCGCGAGCTGGCCGCGGCTCGGCTCGGATGGCGGCTGGGTCGGGCTCCTCGCTGCCAAGGGCGTTGCCATTTCCAGACTGCGGCCCGCCAATTCCGGCTTCACGGTCGCCTGGTCAAACGTGTTCCGCGATCGCTTCGAGGGACAGCCACTCAAGGGCGTGGCGCTGACGATCGGTGCACACACGGTGCGCGGCGAAGCCATGATCACCCGCAGCGGTATCGAAGGCGGCGCGGTCTACGCGCTGTCGGCGGAGCTGCGCGAGACGGTGCTGGGTCTTGGCCAGGCGACGTTGCTGATCGCATTGCGGCCGAATCTCGACGCCGCTGCGCTGACCACGCGGCTGTCGGGCGTGCGCGGCAAGCAATCGCTGGCGAACTTCCTGCGCAAGGCGGCGCAGCTGTCACCGGTCGGCATCGGCCTGATGCAGGAGGCCGCCATTGCGTCCGGCCGAACGCTGGCCTCGTTCGCGCCGGCGGAGCTTGCGCAGCTGATCAACGCCATCCCGGTGCAGCTCACAGGCACAGCCCCGATCGAGCGCGCGATCTCGACCGCGGGCGGGATCGCCTTCGACGAGCTCGACGACCGCTTCATGCTGCGCAAATTGCCGGGCGTGTTCGCTGCCGGCGAGATGCTGGACTGGGAAGCGCCGACCGGCGGTTATCTCCTCCAGGCCTCGTTCGCGACCGGGGCTGCAGCGGGCAGGGGCGCGTTGGGCTGGCTCTACCCATCCTACCACCGCGCCGAACCGCCTACCGCAGCTTCCCCCGCGCGGCGACCGGCAGCGTGCCGATGATCTCCTCGCCGCGCACCATCACCACTTCGTCCATCATGTTGACGACGACGCAGACATGGTTCGGCACGATGCGGACGACGTCGCCGACATTGGGACGGGTGTTGCTGCGGGAGAGGTCGAGGAAGCCGTGCTCCTCGGCGAATTTGGCGATCTTCGCCTCGGGATGCTCCAGGATCAGGCCGTGGCCGTCCAGCCCGCCGGTATCCGTCGTCAGCGTCTTCGAGCCGGCGTCTAAAATGCCGCGCTCGGGCGCGGCCCGGCTCACCACCGTCGAATAGATGTGCAGCGCACAGTCGTCCCAGGTCGCCGAGCCCGCGGCAACCTGCATGCGGTCGTTGTAGATGTAGGTGCCGAAGCGGTGCTCGGTGCCGCCCTTGAGCTTGCCGATGTTGACGAGGTTCGGCGTGCCGCCGGTCGAGACGATCCTGGCATCCAGCCCGTGCGCGCGCACGCCGGCCAGTGCCTCGTCGTAGAACTTCTGCGCGTCCGCCCAGCCGGTCTCGGTCGGATACAGCATGAAGCCGGCGAATTCGAGCCCCTTGGACGCGGCGATCTCGCGCGCCAGCGCGATGGCTTCGGCCGGCGTCTCGACCCCTGCGCGCTTGCGCCCCGTATCGCATTCGACAACGACCGAGAGCGGGCGGCCGGACGCCGCCGCCGCCTTCGGCAGGCCGGCGACGACGGTGGAATTGTCGGCGGCGACCGTCATGTTGGCCTTGGCCTGCAGCGCCCCGAGGCGTGCCATCTTCTCGTCGCCGATCAGGTTGTAGCTGATCAGGATGTCGTCGATGCCGGCATTGACCATGATCTCGGCCTCGCCGAGCTTCTGGCAGGTGATGCCCTTCGCGCCGGCCGCGACCTGCATCTTCGCGATGGTCGGGTTCTTGTGCGTCTTGATGTGCGGGCGGTTGGCGATGCCGGCGTCGTCGCAGGCCTTTTGGATCCGCGCGATGTTGCGCTCGACCCTGTCCATGTCGATGACGGCGCAGGGCGTGCCGTATTCGCGGGCGATTTTTGCGGCGAGGGGAGTGGTCATGTGATGTCTCTATGTTCGGTCCTGTAGGATGGGTAGAGCGCAGCGAAACCCATCATTCGCAGCAACCGGGTAGGTATCGATGGGTTTCGCTGCGCTCTACCCATCCTACGGTTCAAGCCTGTTCAATCTCTTCACGCAGCATTTCGAGTTCGAGCCAGCGCTCCTCGGCGGCCGACAATTCTTCATGCGCCTTGGCGATGGCGGCCGACGTCTCGTCGAATTTTTTGCGATCTTTCGCATAGAGACTGGGATCGTCCAGCACGCGCTGCAGCCTGGCGATGTCGGCCTGCAACGTCTCCATCTTCTTCGGCAGCGTCTCCAGCGCGTGCTTCTCGTTGAAGCTGAGCTTGCGCTTGGGCACGGACGAGGGAGCGGCGGCGCGCTCCTCCTTCTTCTCCACAGAGGCTTGCGCTTTCGGCGCTTCGCGTTTCAAATCTGCACCGCGCTGCGTGAGCATGTCGCTATAGCCGCCGGCATATTCGATCCACTTGCCGTTGCCCTCGGGCGCGATCACGGAAGTGACGACGCGGTCGAGGAAGTCGCGGTCGTGGCTGATCAGGATCACCGTGCCCTCGTAATCGCCGAGCATCTCCTCGAGCACGTCGAGGGTTTCGAGATCGAGATCGTTGGTCGGCTCGTCCAGCACCAGGAGGTTCGAGGGCTTGGCCAGTGCGCGCGCCAGCATCAAGCGGCCACGCTCGCCGCCGGAGAGCACCTCCACCGGCGTGCCGCGCTGCTCCTGCGCGAACAGGAAATCCTTCATGTAGCCGACGACGTGCTTCGGCTTGCCGCCGACCATGATTTGGTCGCCGCGGCCGCCGGTCAGGGCCTCCGCCAGCGTCGATTTTGGATCGAGGCTTTCGCGGTGCTGATCGAGCGTGGCTACCTCCAGATTGGCTCCGAGACGTATCGTCCCGGAATCCGGCTGCATGCCGCCAGTGAGCAGGTTGACCAGCGTGGTCTTGCCGGCGCCGTTCGGCCCGATGATGCCGAGGCGGTCGCCGCGCTGGATGCGGGTTGAAAAATTGTCGACGATCTTGCGCTCGCCATAGGCCTTGGTGATGCCCTTCGCCTCGATCACCAGCTTGCCGGATTGCTCGGCTTCGCTGGCTGCGAGACTGGCGGTGCCAGCGGTGCCGCGATAATTGCGACGCTGGTCGCGCAACGCATGCAGGTTGGCGAGGCGCTTGACGTTGCGCTTGCGCCGGCCGGAGACGCCGTGGCGCAGCCAGTGCTCCTCGTCGACGATCTTGCGGTCGAGCTTGTGCTGGTCGCGCTCTTCCTCGGCCAGCACCTCGTCGCGCCAGCTCTCGAACGAGGCGAAGCCGCGGTCGATCTGCTTGATCCTGCCGCGGTCGAGCCAGGCGGTGGAGCGCGAGAGATTGGTGAGGAAGCGGCGGTCATGGCTGATGATGACGAGGGGCGCTGCGGCGGCTGTCGAGCTCCCGCTCCAGCCATTCGATGGTGGCGAGATCGAGATGGTTGGTCGGCTCGTCCAGCAGCAGAATGTCGGGCGAGGGCGCCAGCACATAGGTCAGCGCCGCGCGGCGGGCCTCGCCGCCGGAAAGATCGTGCGGGTTCTCCTCGCCGGTGAGGCCGAGCTGCTCCAGGAGATAGCGCGCCTGATGCTGGTCGTCGCCGGGCGCGAGCCCGGATTCGACGTAAGCAAGCGTGGTCTTGTGCGCGCCGAAATCAGGCTCCTGCGGCAGATAGCGCACGGTGGCGCCGGGCTGCACGAAGCGCGTGCCGCCGTCGGGCTCGACCAGCCCGGCCGCGATCTTGAGCAGCGTCGATTTGCCGGAGCCGTTGCGGCCGATCAGGCAGACCCGCTCGGATGGCGCGACATTGAGCTCGACGCCCGACAGCAGCGGCGTGCCGCCGAAGGTCAGCCTGATGTCCTTGAGTTGGATCAGCGGCGGCGCCATCGTCAACCCTGAGATGTTGCGGCTTGGCCCGCACGGCGGCGCTGGATCCGGCGCAGCGTCTGGTCGAGCGCCGAGAGGAAGGCGGAGCGGTCGCGCGGCGCGAACGATCTGGGGCCGCCGGTGACCTCGCCGGCCGAGCGCAGATCGGTCATCAGATTGCGAACCGCCAGCGTCATGCCGATCGATTCCTCCGTGAACGGCTTGCCGTTCGGCGCGATCACGTCGGCGCCGGCCTTGACGCAGCGGCTGGCGAGCGGGATGTCCGAGGTCACCACGACGTCGCCGGGGCGGGCGCGCTCGGCGATCCAGTCATCGGCGGCGTCCATACCGCTCCCTGCGGCAATACGCTCGATCAGCGGGTCCTGCGGCACGCGGATGAAATTGCCGGCGACCACGCTGACGGGCACGCCATGCCGGAGCGCCACGCGGTAGATCTCGTCCTTCACCGGACAGGCGTCGGCGTCGACATAGATGCGGGTGGGAGTGTCGGTCATTCGCCGCGTGGTACCCCATCCGGGCCGCAAAGGCGAGGGGATTGACCGCTGTTCCCCGGGGTCTACGATCGGCCTTGAAGCAACAAGAATATGGGGAACGCCGACCATGCCGAACCGGCTCGAAACCTACCGCGTCGAGGCCTACAACACCGCCAAACAATCCGAGAACAAGATGCATGACGACAAGGTGGCGCAGCGCTTCGGCTTTTCCGGCGGGCTGGTCCCGGGTGTCGACGTCTTCGCCTACATGATGCACGTGCCGATCGCGCGCTGGGGGCGTGATTTCCTGTCGCGCGGGCTGATCGAGGCGCGCTTCATCAAGCCGGTCTATGACGGCGAGACCGCCGATGTCGACGCCACCGAGCACAACGACGTGCTGACCATCGAGGTGTTCAGCCGCACCGAGCTCTGCGCGACCGGGACGGCCTCGCTGCCGGCGTCCGCGCCGGCGGTGTCGCTGGACGATTATGTCGCGGTGCCCGTGGCGGCCGAGCGCAAGCCGGTCGGTCCCGCGACGTTCGAGACGGGCAAATGGCTCGGCACGGCGCCGCGCCGATGGATCGGGCAGGACGCGGCGGACTATCTCGCCGACGTCAGGGAGAAGGATCCGATCTTCGCGCGCGAGGGGCTTGGCCATCCCGGCCTGATCCAGCGCGTGATGAACCGCGTGCTGGTCGACAACACCATTCTGGGCCCCTGGATCCATGTCGGCAGCCGCATGCAATTGCTGTCGGCCGCGCGCGCCGGCGACGAGATCACCGCGCGGGCCAGGGTCACTGCGAACTACGAGAAGAAGGGCCACCGCTTCGTCGAGCTCGACGCGCTGGTCGTCGCCAACGGCACCACGCCGCTGGCGCATTGCCAGCACACCGCGATCTACCAGCCGCGCGAGCAGGCGGCGGCGTAATTTACCGACAACGTCATTCCGGGGCGATGCGAATCATCGAACCGGAACGACTGGTGAGGTTCGAGCGCGGTGTCATGCCCCGGCTTGACCGGGGCATGCCCCGGCTTGACCGGGGCATCCAGTACGCCGAGACTTCTCGGCTGAATCACAACCGCCCCTAAAATACTGGATCGCCCGCCTTCGCGGGCGATCCAGTTGTGAGTGAGGAAGCGGAGAGTGTCCGTCTCTACAAACGGCCCCCCTTACGCCGCCTTGGCCTTCGCGTCCTGGATCGCGCGCCACACCCGCTCGGGGGTCAGCGGCATGTCGATGTGCTTGATGCCGTAGTCGGAGAGCGCATCGATCACCGCGTTCACCACCGTCGACAGGCTGCCGGCGCAGCCGGCTTCGCCGCAGCCCTTGCTGCCGAGCGGGTTGGTGGTGGCGGGCACCGGATGATCGCCGATCGTCATGTTGGGGACGTCCTCGGCGCGGGGCAGGGCGTAGTCCATCAGCGAGCCCGTGATCGGCTGGCCGCTGTCGTCGTAGCGGATCTGCTCCATCAGCGCCTGCCCGATGCCTTGCACGACGCCGCCATGAAGCTGGCCTGCGACCAGCATCGGGTTGATCACCGTGCCGAAATCGTTGACCGCGCTGTAGCGCACGATCTGCACCACGCCGGTGTCCGGGTCGATCTCAACCTCGGCGACGTGGCAGCCGTTCGGGAACGCCGAGGCGATCGGTTCGCTGGTGTGATCGACGTCGAGGCTGTCAGGCACGCCCTCGGGCACCTTGCCGTCATGCAAGCGCTTGGCGAGCTCCATGATGTCGATGCTGCGATCGGTGCCGGCGATCGTGAACCTGCCGCCTTCGAACTCGATGTCGGCCTCCGACGCTTCGAGCAGGTGCGCCGCCGCGCGCTTGCCTTTCTCGATGACGAGCTTGGCGGCGCCCACGATGGCCTGGCCGCTCGCCATGATCGAGCGCGAGCCGCCGGTGCCGTTGCCGGTGTGGATGATGTCGCTGTCGCCCTGCACCAGCTTGATGTTCTCGAAGGGAACGCCGAGCTGCGCGCTCAGCACCTGCGCGAACGGCGTGGCATGGCCCTGGCCGTAATCGAGCGTTCCGGTGATGAGCTGCACAGTGCCGTCGGCGTCGAACACGATCTTCCCGAGCTCGGGGCTCGGCGGCGCCGTGACCTCGAGGTAGGAGCCGACCGCGATGCCGCGCAGCTTGCCGGCCTTGCTGCTCTCCTTCTTGCGTTTGGCGAAGTTCTCGTGGTCGGAGATCTCGAGCGCCTTGTTGAACACGGCCTGGAAGTCGCCGCTGTCATAGGTGACGCCGGATGAGGCCGCGAACGGGATCTGGTTCGGCTTGATGAAGTTGCGCTTGCGCAAGGTGAGCCGGTTGATGCCCATCTCGTCGGCGGCGCGGTCGATCAGGCGTTCCATGTAGTAGTTTGCTTCGGGCCGGCCGGCGCCGCGATAGGCGCCCATCAGCGTGGTGTTGGTCAGCACCACCTTGATGTCGACCGCCATCAGCGGCGTACGGTAGACGCTGGAAAAATTCTTGCCGGTGTTGAGCGAGAGCGGCCCGGGCGCAACGCCGGTGATGTAGGCGCCGACATTGCCGTAGCCGGACAGCCTGGCCGCCAGGAAGTGCCCCTCGGCGTCGAGCGCGAGCTCGGCATGGATCTTCTGCGCGCGGCCGTGGCTGTCGGAGAGGAAGGCGGTCGAGCGCTCGTCGAGCCATTTCACCGGGCGGCCCAGCGCCTTCGCCGCATACAGGATGCACATGTATTCGGGATAGTTGATGTTCTTCATGCCGAAGGAGCCGCCGACATTGGCGGTGAGGATGCGCACCTTCTCGTTCGGCACTTTGAGGTTCTTGGCGAGGTTGGCGCGGTTGCCGGCGACGCCTTGCGTCGGCACCTGCAGCGTATAGCGCTCGGTTTTATTGTCGTAGGAGGCTAGCCCAACGCGCGGCTCCATCGAGACCACGGCGACGCGGGTGTTCTCGATGTCGATCCTGGTGACGTGGGCGGCGCTGGCGAAGGCGGCGTTGACCTTGTCGACGTCGCCATAATGGTAGTCGAGCACGACGTTATCAGGAATGTGCTCATAGAGCTGCGGCGCGCCGGGCTTGGCGGCTTCCTCGGGGTCGGTCACCGCCGGCAGCGGCTCGACGTCGAGCTCGACCGCTTCGGCGGCATCGCGGGCCTGCGCCAGCGTCTCGGCCACCACGAAGGCGACGGGATCGCCGACGAAGCGGACCTTGTCGGTCGCCAGCGGCTGGCGGTTGGTCTGCAGCAGGGGCGAGCCGTCGCGGCTCTTCAGCGGCAGGCCGCAGGTGAAGGGGCCGTAACCGGCGGCGTCGAGGTCCTTGCCGGTCCATACGCCCAGCACGCCCGGCATCGCGTTGGCGGCATCGATCCCGATGCCGCGGATGATGCCATGGGCGTGGGTGGAACGGACCACCACGGCATAGGCCTGGCCGGGCAGGTTGAAATCGTCGGTATAGCGGCCCTTGCCGCGCACCAGCGTGTCGTCCTCCTTCCGGCGGACGGGTTGCCCGACGCCATATTTTTGCAGTGCAATAGCGTTCTCGAGCGTGGACGATTTGGTGTGTTCTTGCATGGAATTGACCTGAAAAGCCGGCATTTGCGCATTTTCGCGGCAGCATGGCACCGGACTTATCTGAGATAGCCCACGACCCCGTTCACGACAACGCACGAATGGGCATGGTCCTATGTGATGCGTTGTTGCGCATACCCGCCGCGCTGCTAATGTTTCAGGCGAAAAAGCAATTCCAGACCGGCCCGACCGGCCGCGGAAAGACAGTTTGTATGAATGACCACACGCGGCTCCGCGACGGCCATGCGCCGCACGGCGAGCTGGAGCGGTCGATGGCGGCAGTGGCGTTGGCCACCGAACCGGCGGCAGGCGCACAGGCGTCGGGAACCGGCGTCTATGCGGCGCTGGACCTCGGCACCAACAATTGCAGGCTGCTGATCGCCTGTCCGACCCAGGACGGCTTTCGTGTCGTCGATTCCTTCTCGCGCATTATCCGGCTCGGGGAGGGTGTCTCGGCGACCGGCTGCATCAGCGAGGCCGCGATCGAGCGCGCCATCGCCGCGCTCAGCATCTGCCGCGACAAGATCAACCTGCGCAAAGCGCGCCGGCTGCGGCTGATCGCAACCGAGGCCTGCCGCGCCGCCTCGAATGCCGAGGGGTTCCGCAGCCGCGTGGCGGCCGAGACCGGCATCGAGCTGGAGGTGATCGACCGCGAGACCGAGGCCGCGCTTGCGGTGCTCGGCTGCTCGCCGCTGGTCGACCCGAGGGGACGCGGCGCCATCCTGTTCGACATCGGCGGCGGCTCGACCGAGCTGGTGCGGATCGAGCGCGACCCGGAAAACCCGGAGCCGCGCATCAAGGCCTGGATGTCGATCCCCTATGGCGTGGTCACGCTCGCCGAGCAGTTCGGCGGACGCGACGTGACGCCGGAGATCTACGCTGCGATGGAGCAGGAGGTCGCGAACCACGTCGCGCCGTTCGCGGAGGAGCACGGCGACGATCTCGCCGACATGCACCTGCTCGGCACCTCGGGCACGGTGACGACGCTCGCCGGCATCCATCTCAACCTCGCGCGCTACGACCGCCGCCGCATCGACAGCATCTGGATGAACGATTCCGACATCGCCGCGACCATCAACAAGCTGCTCGGCATGAGCTACGAGGAGCGCGCGTCCAACAACTGCATCAGCGTCGAGCGCGCCGATCTCGTGCTCGCCGGCTGCGCCATCCTCGATGCGATCAGGCGCGCCTTTCCGCTGCCGCGCCTGCGCGTCGCCGACCGCGGCCTGCGCGAAGGCATGCTGGTCGAGATGATGCGCGAGGACGGCGCGCTCAGGAGCTGGTGAGATGGCCAAGGACACCACCGGCCGCTTGCACGTCCAGGTCAAGACCAAGGTCAAGACCGGCGGCAAGCGCAAGCTGTCGTCGAAGCTGTGGCTAGAGCGGCAGCTCAACGATCCCTATGTCGCCAAGGCCAAGGCCGCGGGCTATCGCTCGCGCGCGGCGTTCAAGCTCTTGGAGATCGACGACAAGTATCGGCTGTTGAAGCCCGGCATGGCCGTGGTCGATCTCGGCGCCGCGCCCGGCGGCTGGAGCCAGATCGCCGCCAAGCGCGTCGGCTCCACGGAAGGCAAGGGCAAGGTCGTCGCGATCGATTTGTTGGAGATGCCCGAGATTCCCGGCGTCGATTTCGCGCAGCTGGACTTCATGGACAACGACGCGCCCGAAAAGCTCACCGCGATGCTGGGCGGCGGCGCCGACGTCGTGATGTCCGACATGGCCGCCAACACCACCGGCCACCGCAAGACCGACCAGCTCCGCATCGTCGGCCTGGTCGAGACCGCAGCCGCCTTTGCCTGCGACGTGCTCAAGCCCGGCGGCGCGTTCCTGGCCAAGACGTTCCAGAGCGGCGCCGACGCCGACCTGCTCGCCCAGCTCAAGCGCGACTTCGCCACGGTGCGGCACGTGAAGCCGGCCGCGAGCCGGCAGGATTCCTCGGAACGCTACGTGCTGGCCACGGGATTTCGCGGCGAGGTCACGGGATTTCGCGGCGAGGTGAAGGCTTAGCCAGTGGTACTCCGTCATTCCGGGGCGCCTCGAAGAGGCGAACCCGGAATCTATTTCTCAACACGTTCCGAGGCACGATGGATTCCGGGTTCGATGCTGCGCATCGCCCCGGAATGACGAGAGATTACCCCAGCCGCTGGTCCCGCACGTCCTGTGTGTCTTCGCTCGCCGCCTTGACGGCGGCCTTCTCTGCGCCCTTGCCGGCGCCCTTGCGGCTCGCGATCTCCACGGCCTTGCGGCCGGAGATCTCGTGGCCGGCATCCGCCGGCATCTGCCAGAAGAACCAGCTCGACGCCGCCGAGGCCAGCGCGACCACGATGAAGGCCGGCGCAAAGACCGTGGCGTTGATCTCGCTGACATGGCTGAACCACATCGTGGTCTCGACGCAAGCCGCGCCGACGGCGACGCCGGCCGAGATCGCCAGCTGCTGGTTGACGCTGACCAGCGTGGTGGCGCGGCTCATCTGTGCGGTCTCGACGTCGGCATAGGCGACGGTGTTGATCGCGGTGAACTCCAGCGAGCGGAAGAAGCCGCCGACCACCAGGATGACCATGATGATGAGCAGCGGCGTCGTCACCGTGAACAGCGCGCAGACGGCGAGGAAGAATGCGCTGACGATCGCGTTCACCGTCATCAGATTGCGGAAGCCGAAGGTGCGGATGATGCGTGCCGCCAGCGTCTTCATGCCCATCGCGCCGAGCGAGGAGGCGAAGGTGACGAGGCCGGAATGAAACGGGGAGAGGCCGAAGCCGATCTGCATCAGGAGCGGCAGCAGAAACGGCAGCGCGCCGATGCCGAGCCGGAACAGGAAGCCGCCGAACACGGCCGCGCGCAGGGTCGGCAGCCTCAACAGCGAGAAGTCCAGCACTGGCGACCCCGTGCGCCGGGCGTGCAGGACATACAGCGTCATCGAGATCGCACCGCCCACCACCAGCGCGGCGACCGTGCTCCACGGCAGGAGATTGAGCCCGGCCACCGAGAGTCCGAACGCGATGCCGGCAAGCCCGATGCCCGCGAGCACCATACCGTAGAGATCGAACGGCTCCCGGGTCTCGCTCTTGATGGGATCAATGAAGCGCAGCGCCATGAAGATGCCGAGCAGTCCGATCGGGATGTTGATCAGGAAGATCCAGTGCCATGACGCGTAGGTGGTGATGAAGCCGCCGAGCGGCGGGCCGATCACGGGACCTATCAGGGCAGGCACCGTCACCCAGGCCATGGCGTTGACCAATGCGCTCTTATCGACCGAGCGCAGCAGCACGAGGCGCCCGACCGGCGTCATCATCGCGCCGCCCATGCCTTGCAGGATGCGCGCGAACACGAAATCGGTGACGGAGGTCGAGAGCGCGCAGCCGACTGAGCCCACCATGAACACGCCGACCGCGACCGCGAACACCATCCGCGCACCGAAGCGGTCGGCGGTCCAGCCGCTCGCGGGAATGAACACCGCGAGCGACAGCAGATAGGAGGTGATCGCGAGCTTGAGCGTCAGCGGACTGGTGCCGATGTCGGCCGCGATTGCCGGCAGCGAGGTGGCGATGACCGTCGAGTCCATGTTCTCCATGAACAGAGCCGTAGCCACGATCAGCGGAATGACGCGTTGCTTGTCGACCATCAGGATAATGAAATCGGAAGGAGGGGTGGAGTTGCGGCTTATCACCGCCGCCCGCTGCCGACCATTGCGGATCGGCGCATGGCACCTAAATCCTGCGTAACAACGGTGTGACCCTCAGCCTCCGTCATTTCGGGGCGCGCCCGTTGGCGCGAACCCGGAATCTATTAGGCCGCAGCGTCGCTGCGGGATGGATTCCGGGTTCGCGACTTCGTCGCGCCCCGGAATGACTGCGGAGGGGCTTACACGGGCCATCTACGCCGAATTTACCTTGAAAAAGCCTGTGCATGGCTGGCCGGCGGTCCGAATTGCTTTGATTCGTCGCGCGGCCGTGCTATCGACCCGCGTCAACCCCACCGATGGGCTCCGATTCTCAAGGCGATGCCGCAAGGTACGCCGAGGGCGGCGCTCATCCATTAGCATTTGCGGCAGGGCCGCAGGAAGGAGTTGGCAAATGGCCACGGTGCAACTTCAGGGCATCCGCGAAGCCTTTACGTTCGACGACGTGCTGCTGAAGCCGGGCCTGTCGGACGTCATGCCCGGCGAGGTCGACATCCGCTCCCGCGTCACCCGCGCCATTCCGCTCAACATCCCGATCATGGCCTCGGCCATGGACACCGTCACCGAGGCGCGCATGGCGATCGCGATGGCGCAGGCCGGCGGCCTCGGCGTCATCCACCGCAATTTCGATCCCGAAGGGCAGGCCGTCCAGGTGCGGCAGGTCAAGCGCTACGAGTCGGGCATGGTGGTGAACCCGCTCACCATCAGCCCCGAGGCCTCGCTCGACGACGCGCTCAAGCTGATGAGCGACCACGGCATCTCCGGCATTCCCGTGGTCACCGGCGCCGGCAAGAACATGCCCGGTAAGCTGGTCGGCATCCTCACCAACCGCGACGTCCGCTTCGCCACCGACCGCCGGCAAAAAGTCTCCGAGCTGATGACGCATGAAGGCCTCGTCACGGTGCGCGAGAACGTCAGCCAGGAGGAAGCGCGGCGGATGCTGCATCAGCATCGCATCGAGAAGCTGCTCGTGGTCGACGAGCAATATCGCTGCGTCGGCCTGATCACCGTGAAGGATATGGAAAAGGCGGTCGCCCATCCGCTGGCCTGCAAGGATGCGCAGGGGCGGCTGCGCGTTGCAGCCGCCACCACCGTCGGCGACACCGGCTTCGAGCGGACCGAGCGGCTGATCGATGCGGGCGTCGATCTCATCGTCGTCGACACCGCGCACGGCCATTCCCGTCACGTGCTGCAGGCGGTGAACCGCATCAAGCGTCTGTCCAATTCGGTGCAGGTCGTCGCCGGCAACGTCGCCACCACCGAGGGCACCCAGGCGCTGATCGATGCGGGCGCCGATTGCATCAAGGTCGGCATCGGCCCGGGCTCGATCTGCACCACCCGCATCGTCGCCGGCGTTGGCGTTCCCCAGCTCACCGCGATCATGGACGCGGTGGAGGCGGCGAAGAAGGCCGACATCCCCGTCATCGCCGACGGCGGCATCAAGTTCTCCGGCGACCTTGCCAAGGCGCTCGCGGCCGGTGCCGACATCGCCATGGTCGGCTCGCTGCTCGCCGGCACCGACGAGACGCCCGGTGAAGTCTTCCTGTGGCAGGGCCGTTCCTACAAGGCCTATCGCGGCATGGGCTCGGTCGGCGCGATGGCGCGGGGATCGGCCGACCGCTACTTCCAGCAGGACATCAAGGACACGCTCAAGCTCGTGCCCGAAGGCATCGAGGGCCAGGTGCCCTACAAGGGCCCGGTCGGCAACGTCATGCACCAGCTCGCCGGCGGCCTTCGCGCCGCGATGGGATACGTCGGCGCGCGCGACATGAAGGAGCTGCACGAGAAGGCCCAGTTCGTCCGCATCACCGGTGCGGGCCTGCGCGAAAGCCACGTCCACGACGTCACGATCACGCGCGAGAGCCCGAACTACCCGGGCGGGGTTTAGGCTTTCTCCGCTCTGGCCCCGGACGCAGCGCAGCACCTCTTCGGTGATGCGCTGCAGAGCCGGGGCCCATGTCTCCGAATCCTGCCGTGTTGAATCCTGCCGTGTTGCAATCTGGGTTCCGGCTCTGCGCAGCAACGTTTCACGTTGCAGCGCGTCCGGGACACGAGACCTGTGCACGTCTCCGCATAACCGATCCACCGCTTTTGTATTGACGCGCTTCTCTCCCTCCGCTTCGCTCGCGCCAACGAAAACTCCGGAGGAAGTCATGTCCCAAGGCAAACGCATCGTTCTCGCCGCGCGTCCCGTCGGCGAACCCAAGCCGTCTGATTTTCGCCTGGAGGAATTCGCAGTTCCGACACCCGGGCAGGGTGAAGTCCTGCTGCGCACGATCTGGCTGTCGCTCGATCCCTATATGCGCGGGCGCATGAGCGAGGGGCCGTCCTACGCTGCGCCGGTGCCGGTCGGCGGGGTGATGGAAGGCGAGGCGGTCAGCGAGGTCGCGGCGTCCAACAATCCTGATTTCGCGGCCGGCGACATCGTGCGCATTCGTTCCGGCTGGCAGACCCATGCGATCTCGAACGGCAAGGGCCTGATCAAGGTCGATCCCAGGCTCGGCCCGATCTCGACTTCGATCGGCGTGCTCGGCATGCCCGGCATGACCGCCTACACGGGCCTGCTCGACATCGGCAAGCCGCAACCGGGCGAGACCGTCGTCGTTGCCGGCGCTTCCGGCGCAGTCGGCTCCGCCGTCGGCCAGATCGCGAAGATCAAGGGCGCACGCGCAGTCGGCATCGCCGGCGGCAAGGACAAGTGCGACTACGTGGTCAAGGAGCTCGGCTTCGATGCCTGCATCGATCACCGCGATCCCGATCTCGCCGCCAAGCTGAAGGACGCCTGCCCGAAAGGCATCGACGTCTATTTCGAGAATGTCGGCGGCGCCGTGTTCGAGGCGGTGTTCCCGCTGCTCAACCCGTTTGCCCGCGTGCCGGTCTGCGGCCTGATCGCCCATTACAACGATACCGAGGCCAAGCCGCCAAAATGGGCCGGCGCGATGATGC
The DNA here is from genome assembly GCF_042019905.1 of Bradyrhizobium dasycarpum. Lineage (NCBI taxonomy): Bacteria > Pseudomonadati > Pseudomonadota > Alphaproteobacteria > Hyphomicrobiales > Nitrobacteraceae > Bradyrhizobium > Bradyrhizobium dasycarpum. The sequence continues at coordinate 2,057,312 of NZ_CP169574.1, read as the reverse complement.
GCAACATCCTCACCAAGCGGCTGACCTTCCGCGGCTTCATCGTGTCCGACTTCGCCGCACGCCATGGCGACTTCCTGCGCGACATGTCCGGCTGGGTCCGCGATGGCAAGGTCAAGTACAAGGAGTTCGTCACCGAGGGCCTGGAGAGCGCGCCCGGCGCCTTCATCGGCCTGCTGAAAGGCGCCAATTTCGGCAAGCAGCTGGTCCGGGTCGGGCCGGACAAGGCCTGAGGCGACATGGGGCTGGGACTCCCGTGGCCGGAGCGCGACATGCCGTCTGGGAGATAGTTAACAAAGAGTCACCAAATGGCCACACCTGCCCGCAAAAGCCGCAGGTGTGACCGGCGGTTCATTGACGGGCTCGCGAAGGCATTGAATCATCGCGCATATTTTGGGTGTTGCGATGTTAGAGATCAGTGTTTTCTGCGTCATCCTGCTGGCGGCCGGCTATTGGACGACCATGTTCATCATGGGCCGTCGCGACGACGTCATCCACGGCAAGTTCGTCCATGCCGACGAGGAGGGCGATCAGACCCGTCCCGCGATGCCGGCACCGCCACCATTCCCGAAGCGCCCGGTCAAGGCCGTGCAACCTGCCAGGCAGCCATCCGCCAATGAGCTTGCGGCCAAGCCGGTGAACAGCGAGGCGCTACAATCCTTGCTCGCCGCGATCCAGCAGGATCTCAAGAGTATCGCCTAAGCCGATCGATGCGCTAGTGCTCGCCGTCCATCTGGGCGAGGAGCTCTTCGATGTCGACATCCACCTGGCCCGCGGCCCTGACGTGGCGGACCTCGAAACTGTCGGGGCGGAAGCGATATTCGACCAATCCGACTTCCTTGATCGCGACCCGGTCCTGCCGCCGATCGTTGATGATGAAGCCGGCCGACGGCGCCCAGACATGGCGGGTGTGGCGCCAGGTGAAGTCGCGCCGCTGATGCACGTGGCCGCTGGCGACGAGGCGCAAATTGATCGTCCCGAGCATCTCGAGCAGCCGTGCCCGCGCCGGCTGCGGCACGTAGCGGATCGAGGTCTCCGGCGTTTCAGGGGCGTCGGGCAGGTCGAGAAACAGCGGCTTGTGCAGGAACAGCGCGACCGGCCTGCCGTTCGTGCGCGCGAGCTCGAAGCTTAGCCAGTCGAATTGCTCCGCTTCGAAGGCGAGCCCTGAATTCAACACGAGCGAATTGAGGCCGATGAAGCGCCAGCCCGCGGCCTCGAATGTCCAATGATCCGCGCCGATGATGTCGCAGAACTGCAGCCGGTACGCCTCGCTGACCGGCGGCTTCGGCGCCGGCCCGATCGCGGTCGGATTATCGCCGATGTCGTGATTGCCGGGGATGTAGCGGCACGCGACGGGCAGGGCGTCGTGCAGGCTTTTCGCGAAGACCATATCGTCGCGGCCGGTCGGTCCGTCGAAGGAGACGTCGCCGGTGTTGACGACGAGATCGGGCCGATCGCCGTCGATACGCTCGCAAACCCGGTGGAAGTTGGCGATCAGGCCGGGGAAGCGGCGGCCGAGATGGGTGTCGGAAATCTGGGTCAGGCGAAATTCGGACATGCGATCAACTTACCCGGGGTCGCGCGTCGGAACGATGACGGCGCCGGCATGGATCGCAACGAACAAAGTTTAAAGCACGCGGTAGCGGATCGTGTAGCCGTCCTGCGGCGCGATCGGGCCGGCGAGCGGCGAGGCGATGCGGTCGGCGAGGTGCCAGGGGCCGAACTCGCCGGTGCGATGCGGTTCGGCGGGCAGGCGGAGGCGGAACTCGAACGTGCCCTTGCCCGGCAGGTTCACGACCAGCATGCGGTCCGCGGTGCGGTGGTTGAGCGCGACGGCGCCGCGCAGCAGGGCGCGGCCGCCATCGAGGTCGCGCACGCCGTCGATCAGCGCCAGCGTCTGGTTGCGGTCGGTGTGCAGCTCGATCTGGCTGTCGGTCATGGCCGTCAGCATCTCGCGGGGCATGCGGATCTCGAACTCGACGGCGGGCTTGGACGGATTGAGACCGAGATAGGCAAGCGCGGCGTGACGCATGTCGTAGGCGGCAAAGGCGAACAGGGCGAGCGCGGCGAGCGCCCCAAGGCCATGCCGGGCCACGTCGCGCCAGCTCCGGTAGCTCAGACGAAAATAGACCGTCATCGCCAGCGCGACCGCGAGTGCCATCGCGATGCCCGACAGCGCCGACATCAGGATACCGAGCTGGCCGTCGGCGGATACGGTCCAGAGGCTGGACAGGGTGGTCATGGCGCCATCTCGCCTTGGGCCCCGAGAGGGGCCGAAATCGCTTTAACTATCGGTGGTTGGTCGCAAGATCGGGAAGGCCGGTTCAACTCGCTGATTGTCAGCGTCGGAAGTCGCGGCTAATGACGGTCCGCACGGCGTTTCGCCTTCCGGGAAAGTTCCGATGTCCGTTCAAATGGTCTTGCTGCCGGTCTTCGTCCAGATCGGGCTCACCTTCGCCCTGCTGATCGGCATGGTCGTCGCGCGCCGCAAGACGCTGGTCTCGGGCGAGACCAGGATCCGCGACGTCGCGCTCGGCGAGCCGAACTGGCCCAAGGGCGCCACCCAGATCGCCAATTGCTACCGCAACCAGTTCGAGCTGCCGGTGCTGTTCTACGTCCTGATCGCGCTGGCTTTGCCGTTGCGCCGCGCCGATCTCTTCATCGTGCTGATGTCCTGGGTGTTCGTGGTGACGCGCTTCGCCCATGCCGGGGTGTTCGTCTCCTCCAACGATCTCGGCCGGCGCTCCACGGTCTGGCTCGCCGGCGTGCTGGTGCTGCTGGCGATGTGGATCTACTTCGCGCTGAAGCTCTTGTTGCTGATTTAGGCCCCATGCTGATCTGAAAGATCGAGAATGACCCCCGCTGCCCGGCTGTCCGCAGCCATCGAACTGATCGACACCATCGAGAAGGACCGCGTGCCCGCGGCCAAGGCGCTGAAGGAGTGGGGCACCGCGCATCGCTTCGCCGGATCCGGCGACCGCGCCGCCATCGCCGGCCTGGTCTGGGACGTGCTGCGCCGCTACGCCTCGAGCGCGTATCTGATGGATTCCGATACCGCGCGCGCCCGGCTGATCGGCATGCTCCGGCTCGAGCGCGACATGGACGCGGCGACGATGGGCGCCTTGTTCGACGGCAGCCGCTTCGCCCCGGCGCCGTTGACCGAGGCCGAGCAGGCTGCGCTCGCCTCGCGGTCCCTTGAGGGCGCGCCGGCCGCGATCGCCGGCGACTATCCCGAATGGCTGGATCCGCACCTTGCAAAGGTGTTCGGCGAGGACCGTGCGGCGGAGGCGGCAGCGATGGCCAGCCGGGCCCCGCTCGACCTGCGCGTCAACACGCTAAAATCCAATCGCGACAAGGTGCTGCGCAATCTTGCTCATCTTCATGCGAAACCGACGCCGTGGTCCGCAACCGGCTTGCGCATCGAGCTTTCGGCCGATGCGCGCAACCCCGGCATCCAGGCGGAAGAAGATTTCATCAAGGGCGCCGTTGAAGTGCAGGATGAGGGATCGCAGCTGGCGGCGCAGCTCACTGCGGCAAAACCCGGCGAGCAGGTGATCGACCTCTGCGCCGGCGCCGGCGGCAAGACGCTGGCGCTCGCTGCCCTGATGCAGGGCAAGGGCCGGCTGATCGCGACCGACCGCGACAAGCGCCAGCTCGCGCCGATCCACGAGCGGCTGTCGCGCGCCGGCGTGCACAATGCCGATGTGCGCACGCCCAAGGGCGAGGCCGATCCGCTGGCCGACATCCGCGCCTCGGCTGATCTGGTCGTGATCGATGCGCCCTGCACGGGAACCGGAACCTGGCGCCGTAACCCCGATGCGAAATGGCGCATGCGCCCCGGTGCGCTGGAGATTCGCCTGCGCGACCAGGCTGAGGTGCTGGCGCGGGCGGTTCCGCTGGTAAAGCCGGGCGGCCGTATCGCCTACATCACCTGCTCGGTGCTGGCGGAAGAGAACGGCGAGCAAGTGAGGGCGTTCGTCGCGCGCCATGGCGAGTTCGCGATCGTGCCGCCCGAGCAGACCGCAAGCGTGCTCTGGGACAAGGCGGACGATTTTGCGCAAGCCGCACGACGCTCGGACGAAGGCTGGCTGATGACGCCGCGGCGTACCGGCACGGACGGGTTTTTCGTGGCGGTGCTGAGGAAATCGGCCTGATCAACGCCGTCATTCCGGGCTCGCCCTGTGGGCGCCCCGGAATGACGGGGCCAAAAACAGACGGGACCAAAACAAAAGCCCCGCGAACCGGATCCCGGTCGCGGGGCTTTCTAACTCTGGCGTTCTGCCGGTACGTCCGCGGTCAGAACGTTGCGCGGGCGTTAGCCGACGCGGAGATTGTCAGCCGACGACTTGCCGCTGCGGCGGTCGGCGACGATGTCGAACGAGACCTTCTGACCCTCGTTGAGGGAGGAGAGGCCAGCGCGCTCGACGGCGCTGATGTGCACGAACACGTCCTTCTGGCCGTCGTCCGGCTGAATGAAACCATAACCCTTTTGGGTGTTGAACCACTTCACGGTGCCCATAGCCATGGGAATTTCCTTTAGTTAGTTAGAGAGAGTACGCACGTGGACCGGAACGCGGTTGCGCCCATAGCCCTGTTCAGTCGATGTTTGGAGAAGTCATCTGAAGCGTGCGCGCCCGTTAGCAACGAGGCGAAGCGGCCCAGTCGTTCGGCCAAGTATCGATGATCACAATATAGCGAGAATTTGGGGCCAGTTCAAGGCACCACCCGCGGCTCGGAACGTCGCAGGACTTTGCTATTTTGCGGTGCAAATTAACCGCTCGCCGCAACTCAGTCCACGATGAAGAGCGTCGCTCCGGTTGCGGTCGAGGACCGGTGCGCGGCGTCGCCGAAATCCGAGACCTGGTAGCTCATCCCCGCCGTCAGCTTGAAGGTGCGCCCGTCGCGCAGCTCGGAATCGAGCTCGCCCTTCAGCACGTAGAGCACGTGGCCGCGGTCGCACCAATGGTCGGCCAGATAGCCCGGCGAATATTCCACCATCCGCACCCGGAGCTCGCCGATATTAAGCGTGCGCCACAACGCCTGCCCCGTCTCACCAAGATGCGTGGTTGCCTCGATCTTGCTCCAGTCGGTGACGGTGAAGGGGGAGGTGGGGAGTTTCATGGGGGAGAATCCGGTCAATGCGGTTGTGCGGTCTCCCTCATAGCCCCAAACGCGACGGTCGCAAGTCATCGGCGCCGCCGGAGGGGGCCAGCGCCGACGGGCGGGCTGCTAGATATCGAGCTCGGCCCAGATTGCGGCATGATCGGAAGCGGCCTCGACTTCCCTGGTGATCGTCGGAAAATGAGGGAAGAGGTCGCCGTTCTTGCCGTCCCAGACGCCCAGGCGGAAGATGCCGCCGGCCGTCGCCTTGTCGAACAGGGCCGGTGACAGCAGGATGTAGTCGATCTTGTTCGACGCGGTGCCGTTCTTGAACGTGCCCGGGCGGCCGCCATCGTCGAACCCGTCGAGCTCGCTGATGTCCTTCAGCCCGGTTTGATGAAACAGCGGGCTGAGCGGATCGCTGTCCGGCGTGTCGTTGAAGTCGCCGATCACCGCGATGAAATCGTGCTGCTGGCGAAGCTGGCGATAGATGGTCGCGGTGCGTGCGGCCTGACGCTTGCGCTTGGCGTTGGACGTCGCCTGGGAGCCGAATCCCTTGCTCTTGAAGTGATTGGCGAGGATGATGAGCGAATTTCCTGCCGCCGTCTGGACCTCGAACTGCGCGCAATCCCGGCTGAAGATGAGGCCATCCTCGTCTTCGTCATCGACGTGGCTCGCGATCGAGACGATCTCGAACTTTTTCCTGGTCATGAGCCCGACATCGATGCCGCGATCGTCATTGCCGTCGATCAGCATGATGTGGTCGTAGGGCGTGGCCTCGACGGAGGGCATCACGTCCTTGCAGAACCGGACGAGGGCGGGCCGGCTTTCCGCTTCCACCACGCCGAGCACGTCCGCATCGACCTCCTTCATGACCCGCGCGGTGTTGCGTGTCGCCTCTTCGTTGACCTGCTCCATCGTCAGATCGACCCATCCGATCCAGTCGCCCCGTCCGTCTGCAACGACCTGGATCGGTCCGCTTTGCGGCCGCTTGACGAGATGGCCGCGATTCTGGCGCAGGATCGCGTATTTGTTCTCGTCGGACTTCTTGAGGCCGAGCACGTCCAGCAGCTCGACGATCTTCTTCTTGTCGTTCGCAGTGTATTTGTTCTTGCCGAGGATGGCGTTGATGTCGGCCTGCGCCTTCAGGATGGTCTTGCCTTCCTCCGAGAAGCCGGGACCGCTGAGCGCCCGCGCGCGCATGAAAAGGTTTTCCACGTTGAAGGATGCGAGCTTCATAGAAATCTCCCAGCGATGAAAAACAGAATTCAATCAATGGTAGAGATTATCAAAACCTTCGCATCAAGTCGAGGTGCTCGGTTGGTCGCAGGGCCGCGTGCGGCGAGCGGCGCCGGCCTTTCGTCATACTGTCACAATCAAGGTGCGGAGAACCGTCACCGCACCAGATGGTTTGCCGAGCCCTGCACGATCAGGCCCGCATCGTTCACCCGCAGATACTCGCAGATCTTCTTGCCGCGCTCGTTCGCGTAGAACACCACGACGCTGTCGGGGCTGACGAACAGATCGATCAGCGAAAAATGCAGCTGCGGCACCAGCCCGAGGGCCTTGCCCCAATAGGTGCGCAAGGCATCCTTGCCGCGCACCGTGCCGCTGGCGTCGAACCCGAGCATCGGGATGCGATCCGAGGTCATGACGGCGGCCTCGTCGTAGAGCGCGAGCACGCGCTCAAGATCACGCGCGTTCCAGGCCTCGACCCAGGTCCGGCCGAGCGCGGCCAGCGTTGCAGGTGGATGATGTTGTGACATGGCGTTTTCCCTGATCAGCCCCTGGTTCGAGCCGGTGGGCATAATAGGTCAATATTACTTACCTATCTGCGTTTGTCCATGCCCAAAGAAGCATGTGGGCGCGCCGCTACCGCGGTTGCGGCGCGCGCGGCGCCAGCGTATTTGCTGGCCATGACAGCAGCACAGAACGACCGCTCCGCGTCGACGCCATCCGTGGCCTCGGCGCATGACAAGATTCTCATCGTCGACTTCGGCAGCCAGGTGACGCAGCTGATCGCGCGCCGCGTGCGCGAGGACGGCGTCTATTGCGAGATCGTCCCGTTCAACAAGGCGGAAGCCGCCTTCGACGAGATGAAGCCGAAGGCGGTGATCCTCTCCGGCGGCCCTGAATCGGTGCATGAGGCCGGCTCGCCCCGCGCCCCGCAACGGATCTTCGAGTCCGGCGTGCCCGTGATGGGCATCTGCTACGGCCAGATGACCATGGCGGCGCAGTTAGGGGGCGAGGTCGAGGGCGGCCATCACCGCGAGTTCGGCCGCGCCGATGTCGAGGTGAAAGCGCCGAGCAAGCTGTTCGAGGACGTCTGGTCACCCGGCGGCAAGAACCAGGTCTGGATGAGCCATGGCGACCGCATCACAAAGATGCCGCCGGGCTTCTCCGTCGCCGGCACCTCGCCGAACGCGCCGTTCGCGATCATCCAGGACGAGACGCGCAAATATTACGGCCTGATGTTCCATCCCGAAGTGGTGCACACGCCGGATGGCGCCAAGCTGATCCGCAACTTCGTCCGCAAGATCGCCGGGCTCACCGGCGACTGGACCATGCGCGCCTTCCGAGAGGAGGAGATCGCAAAGATCCGCCAGCAGGTCGGCAAGGGCAAGGTGATCTGCGGCCTCTCCGGCGGCGTCGATTCCGCCGTCGCGGCCGTCCTCATCCACGAAGCCATCGGCGACCAGCTCACCTGCGTCTTCGTCGATCATGGCCTCCTGCGTCTCGACGAAGCCAAGACGGTGGTCGACCTGTTCCGCCACCACTACAATATCCCGCTCGTGCACGTGGATGCCTCCAAGCAGTTCCTGGGCGAGCTCGAAGGCGTCACCGATCCCGAAGCCAAGCGCAAGACCATCGGCCGCCTCTTCATCGAGGTGTTCGAAGCCGAGGCCAAGAAGATCGGCGGCGCCGACTTCCTGGCGCAAGGCACGCTCTACCCCGACGTGATCGAGAGCGTCTCCTTCACCGGCGGCCCCTCCGTCACCATCAAGTCGCACCACAATGTCGGCGGCCTCCCTGAGCGCATGAACATGAAGCTCGTCGAGCCCCTGCGCGAGCTGTTCAAGGACGAGGTGCGCAAGCTCGGACGCGAGCTCGGCCTTCCCGAGATCTTCGTCGGCCGCCACCCGTTCCCGGGCCCGGGCCTTGCCATCCGCTGCCCCGGCGAGATCACCCGCGACAAGCTCGACATCCTGCGCAAGGCGGATGCTGTCTACATCGACCAGATCCGCAAGCACGGCCTCTACGACGAGATCTGGCAGGCCTTTGCCGTGCTGCTCCCGGTGAAGACGGTCGGCGTCATGGGCGACGGCCGTACCTACGATTACGTCGTGGGCCTGCGCGCCGTCACCTCCACCGACGGCATGACCGCGGACTTCTACCAGTTCGACATGAAGTTTTTGGGCGAAACGGCGACGCGCATCATCAACGAGGTGAAGGGTGTGAACCGGGTGGTGTATGACGTCACCAGCAAGCCGCCTGGGACGATCGAGTGGGAATGATTCAAGCCCATCCGGGACTATCCCACAGTATCCCAAAAACCTCCGTAACACGCTGATAAACAAATTAAAATCATCCAGAGACGTTCGGGGACTATCGGCCGGCAGAGATCGCGGCTGACGTACTTCCTGACGGTGCGCCTCCGTATTGCGAAAACGGATTTTGTCCGATACCGTCAGGGTGAGAGCACCAAGTGACGGTCTTTTTTCGATCTAACTCACTGTAAGAGAAAGAGATTTTGTCGCGACGGTGCCCGAAAATGGCCTGACGGTCTTTTTTCGAGGAGATAGTCCCGATGTTGACGGATGCAGCCCTCAAGCACCTGAAACCAAAAGACAAAATTTACAAGGTGACGGACCGGGACGGCATGTATGTGCTCGTGAAGCCGTCGGGGACTCTCACTTTTCGGCTGGATTACCGGATGAATGGCCGGCGCGAGACCATCACGTTTGGCAAGTACGGCCCGGCTGGGCTGTCGCTCGCTCGTGCGCGAGAGTTGTGCATCGACGCTAAGCGGGCGATCGGTGAGGGACGATCGCCGGCGATTGAAAAGCAGCGGGAGAAGCGCCGGCTCCTGGAAGCGAAGAGCTTTGGTGAGTTCGGCGAGAAATGGCTGACCGCAGCGCCAATGGCGGACAGCACGCGGGCGATGCGCCGATCGATCTTCGAGCGTGAACTGCTCCCCAAATGGCGCAGCAGACTCCTGACCGAGATCACGCCCGACGATCTGCGAGCGCATTGCGGCGCCATCGTCGAACGCGGAGCGCCTGCGACGGCGATTCACGTCCGCGACATCGTCAAGCAGATCTACGGCTTCGCGATCTTGCATGGCGAGAAGGTCGCCAATCCAGCTAACGAGGTGGGGCCGGCCTCGATCGCGACGTTTGTGCCGAAGGACCGGTCACTCTCGCCGACTGAGATCAGGATCATGCTCAAGCTGCTCGAGAAGGTGGCGACGCTGCCGACCATCCGGCTCGGAATGCGGCTGTACCTGCTGACCATGGTGCGCAAAAGCGAGCTGCAGGATGCGACGTGGGATGAAGTCGATTTCGAAAATGCCGTCTGGACCATCCCAAAGGAACGGATGAAGCGCTCGAAGGCGCACAATGTTTATCTATCGCGACAGACCCTCGACATCATGATCGCGCTGAAGACCTGCGCCGGAAATTCGAGGTACCTATTGCCATCGCGCTACGATGCGGATGCACCTATGTCGCGCGCGACGTTCAACCGCGTCACATATGCGGTTGTTGAGCAGGCGAAGAAAGAAGGCCTGCCGCTGGAGCCATTCACGGTTCACGACCTGCGAAGGACGGGCTCAACCCTGCTCAACGAACTGGGGTTCAACAGCGACTGGATCGAGAAATGCCTTGCGCACGAGGACGGCCGCTCGTCACGGGGCGTTTACAACAAGGCGGAGTATGAGGTGCAGCGGCGCCACATGATGCAGGAGTGGTCGGACATCATCGACGCCTGGGTTGAAGGCAAGAAGCGCGTGCCGGTACTCATCCCGCCTTCGATGCCGCTGTTCGAGCCAGACCCGGCTCTCGAACAGGGCGCGACCGCCGTTGCCTGACGTCGGGCGACTGCGCGCGGGCAATGGGCGCCAATCTGCGCGTGGCCAACCAGGTTTCGACCTCCGCCAGATCCCAGACGACGCAGCGGGGTGAAAGGGCGAACCGTCGGGGAAACTCACCGCGCTGCTCCATTTCGTAGATTGTGCTGTCGGCAAGGGGCACGATTTCGCGCAGTTGCTGTCGACGGATGGTCCGCTTGATTGGAGTGTCATTTCGGTGAGCCATCATCGTCTCCTCAGCTCGTCTACTTGAGGAAATGAACGCGATAGGCCCCGAAAGGGAAGGGAGGAAATTCAGATGTCGGACAGCAGGATACTGTGGCGTACAAATAGAAAGCTGTCTGGCCTGGTATCGATGCGTTGCGCTGGTGGATTCGGATAGCGTGCTGCCCGGGACTTCGAGCCCGGCGCGATCACGCAGGTCATTGTGTAATCGCGTGCCACAGTCAGCCCGTTATGGTGCTTCCGATCCGTGTCAATCGTGATGAGGGGACCCGACCGCGACCGCCGTGGGCACGACGCTCTAACAGCCGGCGGCGATGATTTCGTCGGCAGCGCGCTCGCCCGACTCGATTGCGGTGGTCATCCAACCGATCAAAGGCGAGGTGTGCTCGCCGGCAAAATGCACGCGCTCCTCGGCCCTTCCTCTGGCTTGGAACGGGCCGCCCATCTCATTGAGCCCGGTCCAGGCCCAGCCGCCTTCCACCCAAGAGTCGTCCTGCCAGACCTTTTCGGCGGCGGCGGCAACCTGATCTGGTGTCAGCCCCGGCAAAAGCTTGTCATGGATGTGCTGGCGCATGGCCCCGATGCGATCGGGCAGCGACGCGTATTCGCTCGCGTCAACATCGAACATGTACGACTGGATCATCCCCATGTTCGGATCGGCCTGTTGAGAACTGGTGTTCCAGATGCGACTGGCGAAGGTGTCGGAACCGACAAGGCTCAGCCCGCCAAGTGGGCCAAGCGGATCGGTCATCCAGAAACGAGACTTAGTCTGGAAAGAGCAGCGTGCGACCGGCATGTAACGGAGGGTCTCAATGGCGCGCATCTTGTCGGCGGCGAAGGGCGTCGTAATGACGACCTTCCGCAGCGTCGAGAAGGGCAGCGTGCAGACGCAGCGGTCCGCGCGCACCTCGTTCTGCCGGCCCTGCGCGTCGAGGAAAGTCACTGTGACTTCGCTTGCGCTCTGCTCGAGGCGCACCACCTTGCACTGCAGCTTGACCTGGTCGCCGAGCGCCGCGGCCAACGCCTTGGGCAGCCTGTCGTTGCCACCAGGGATGCTGCTCGGCGGCTCGCCGTCAAAGCCGGCCAGGAGCCGCTCGGTGGCGAGGCCGGCGAATGCATTGAGCCGTTTGACGTTGCCCTCCAGCGCACAGAACCAGTCGACCCAGCCCTGCGAGGCGCCTTGGCTCAGCAGGAATTGCTCGACCGTCACCTTGTCGAGATCGAGCGCCCTCGGCTGGCTGTTCGGCCAGCCTACGGCGTTGGGATCGCCTAGCATCTCGAAACCGGCGCCCAGATATGTTCCCAAGAAGGCGAACGGGTTTGCCTTCTCCTCTTCAGACAGATCGGCAACAGGCCAGGGTCGCCCCGCAGGCGGCGGCGTGAACCGCTGGCCCCTCATGTAGAAGGCCCGCCCGCCCATATCGTATGGCACGAGCGGCCCCAACTCGAAGAGGTTAACGTACCTTAGCGTGGCCGTGTGTGTGCTGAAGATGCGAGTCGCGCCCATCTCGGCATGGCCGCCTGCTTCAAAGCCGTCCCGAACAGTCAGCACGCGTCCACCGACGCGGTTCTGTCCTTCGAGCACGATGACATCGTATCCTTGGCTCTTTAACTTGTAGGCGGCGGTCAGCCCTGCGAGTCCCGCACCGAGAACAACCACTCTTCGTCCGCCGCAATCTGGGCCTGCCTTATTGTCGGAGGTTTCCGCGCGCACTGAAATGCTCGGCAGAATAACGGCCGCTGCAATGCCTTGCAGAACCGTCCGACGGTTGGCGGTTTGCGCTTGCGGCGAAAATTGATCAGCCATGCTGGGCACCTCCTACTCGCTACGACCGGGGATTCGACGGTCGTCTCTGCTGCCCCCTTACGTTTTGTAGGTTCTACTATAAAATAAGAAATCCGCGCGAGCAAGCCGCGAAGAGTGCGGACCAACGGGGCTTGATGCTTTTTCGACAGACCGCGAGCAGGACCGCGCAAGAAACGGAGTCACGCTTTGCGTCGACTAATCGTCCTGGCTTGATATTGGAGGCAATCCCAGAAATCAGAGGGAGTGTCGCGACGCTGGGCTCGGGCGTGCAGCGGCCCCCCATGCGCTCATGTCCCAGCCTCACGACCAAGATTGGTCTGCTGGTGACTCAGGTCTCGCGCCCTGGAGCTGATCCGACGAACGATGTCGAGCTGCGCTCAGGTCGCGCGCCACAGGTACTCTAGTTGCAGCGCCACGAAGGCTGCCGACCTGATGCCGTATCGGTTGCTGATTCCCGACAGCGCGTTATCGAGGACGATTGCCGGCTTCTCGCCGTCGAACGGCGGGATCAGGTCATCGATTCCGTCATTGTTGACGCGGTCGATTGCGATCTCGATGCCGCCCAGGGTTCGGATTCGGGGCCGAGTCGCCATTGTAACGACGCGTGACCGGTATGTACGCGAGAAAGCATCCGCGACGAACGCGAGCGCAATCTCGTCGATGCCGTCGTCGATCTTCACTCCTAGCGTCTCATGTCCCCAGAACGTGAGCCAATTTTGAGCGGCTGTGACGGCGTGACGTGCCGTCAGATCAAAGGCGCCGCTGTTGTGGCGTGCGTCATAGCTTTCGGCACCAAGCTCGGTTGCCAGCCTCCGCGCTTGCTCGGGCCCTGCGATCGCCTCAACCAGCGCCAGCGAGACAGGGAGGGACGCTGTGACCCCTGTCGTGGTGACGACGCCCCTGTCCACGACGTAACGCCGGTCATGTTCTCGCACCATAGTGGGGTGTGTGCGCTGAAGTGCATCAATCGCGTGCCAGTGCGTGGTGGCCTTCCGTCCATCGAGAAGGCCGGCAGCGCCCAGCAGCTTCACGCCCTCGCACACTCCAACGATTGTGGCTCCGGTCGAAGCCTGTTTTCTGAGCCAGGCAACGATCTCGCTATCTTGCTCGTGCATGGCTGGGACAACGACATAATCAGCCCCGTCCGGATGTTCCGCATCGAAGCCGGCCAGTGTCGCCCGCGGCACAATTGAGAGTGCGGGCGTGAGGCGCACCGGTCCCTCGCTGACGCCAAGTGCCCGGACATCGGCAACCCCCGAGCGTGTGAGGACGCCGAATGGAACCAAAAATCAGTCGTTTCGCCGCCCTGCCGGCCTGCCACAACGGCCACAAGGGGACGCGCCCGTTTCGGAGGCGCTAGCGCTGCGATCGTGCGCGCATGCTCATCGGCGCCGATAGGCAAGGGAAGCGCGGGTTCGGTTGTCGGAAGCGAGAGAACAGCGAAGGGCGCACCGGCTACCAACGCGAGTCCCGCAACACTCGAAGTCATCAACATTCGCCTATTCACTCGGCCCCCTATCACGAAAGTGCTATCAGGCTTCAAGGCAGGTGCATGCCTTGCCTTTGCTATCTGCGCGTTCTGCTATGGCTCCCGCGACGCTTTTGGCCGAAAGCTCGCTGCCGCTTAGCCATCTCCGGCCAAGCCGCCATTGCCCCGTCGACGGCGGCTGTTAGATGCGCGCGGGACGCGCCGTCGCCGGCTCTGATCGCAAGACCTTGGGCGACGGTTGCGTAGAATGCTGTGATGCCGTCGATGTCGACGTTCTGCGGGACGTCGCCCTCTGCTACAGCTCGGCGGAGCCGTTCGCTGATCGCCTCGGGAGATCGCTGTCGAACGGCTAACAGATATTCCTGCGGCCCCTTGTTCGCGGGCGTGCACTTGGTCGCGCCGTGGAGGAGCAGACAGCCTTGGGGCTTGCCGGGTTGCGTAAACGACTCGACGGCTTGCCGTAGCATGGCTTCGATTCCGGCGCGCGCAGTTTCGGCTTCTTCCAGCGCGCGCAGGGGCGGCATGCACTCTGTTGCGATGTAGAGGTCGGCCACCTCCTTGAACAGTGCTTCCTTGGATCCGAAGGCGTTATAGAAGCTGGGAGGAGTGAGGCCGCCCATCGCGGTCTGTAGATCCTCTAGGGTCGCGCCCTCATAGCCGCGCGCCCAAAATAGCTCCATGGCGCGCTGCAATGCCTCGTCGCGGTCAAAACTTGCAGGTCTGCCCCTTTTAGCCATCGTTGGCCTTTCTGCGGGTTGTCGCTGGGAATCATTTCGTAATCTTCTAGATAGCAGCCGCGCATAATTTTCTATAGCCTGTCCTATAAATCTCTTGACACCCTACCGCAAGACGGGGCAAACATGCTCCATTAATATAGTCCAGACTATAAAACGTCAGGAGATGCGGGTGGAAAAGCTCAAGGGCAGGGTCGCGCTCGTCACCGGATCGGCTCGCGGCATTGGTGCCGCCATCGCGGAGCGACTCGCGGCCGACGGGGCGGCTGTCGCGGTGAACTACTCAAAATCCGCAAAGGAGGCAGAGGGCGTCGCCGAACGCATCCGTCGCAATGGCGGAAAGGCGGTGGTGCTCAAGGCCGACATGGGCGACTGGTCGCAGGCCAAGGCGCTCGTCGCCGATACGGTGAAGGCATTCGGGCGGTTCGACATCCTCGTCAATAACGCGGCGGTGCTCGGCTTCGGGCCCCTCGAGGAGGTAACCGAATCGGAGTTTGGCAGGCAGCTCCAGGTGAACGTCCTCGGCCCTGCTGCGACCATGCAGGCGGCAGCGCCGCATTTTTTCTGAGAAAGGCGGTCGCGTCGTTAATATCACCTCGCTCGCTCAACTTCACCTGATGCCCGGCAACACCACCTACGCTGCCGCGAAAGGCGCGATCGACGCGATGACGCGCGTCTGGGCCGCCGAGCTCGGGCCGCGTGGCGTGACGGTCAACGCGGTCGGCCCGGGCCTCACCGATACAGATGCGGTTCGCGCGAACCTGCCGCCGGAGGCCAAGGAGGCCTTTATTAGACGGACGCCTCTCGGCCGAATTGGCACCCCGTCGGATATCGCCGACGTCGTCGCTTTTCTCGCTTCGTCCGACGCGCGCTGGATCACCGGACACGTCGTGCTGGCGAGCGGCGGCTTCGCTCCGTGAGGACTCTCAAAGCCATCGACTCAAAACAACCGACAAGGAATCTACATGGCGACTCAATCGAAAAAGCCAGTCGCGCTCGTCACTGGTGGGACGACCGGAATCGGTTTCGCAACCGCGCGGTTGCTCCACGAGACGGGTTACGCCGTCCTGGTAACTGGCGCGAATTCTGAAACCTTGGCGGCAGCAAAGCGTACCCTGCCGGGCGAAGTCGTCGTCCTGAAGGCAGAGGCTCGGTCCTTGAGCGATGCGGCTGGTGTGGCTGACGAGCTGAGGCAGCGGTTCGGACGGGTTGATTTCGCCTATCTGAACGCGGGCGTCAGCCGCATGCTGCCGATCGAGGAAACGGACGAGGCCTTCTTCGACGAACATTTCGGCATCAATGTCAAAGGCCAATTCTTCACCCTCCAGAAGATTCTTCCGCTGTTCATCGATGGTGGGTCCGTCCTGTTCACGACTTCGGTCGGTGCGATCCGGGGTCTTCCCAATTATTCCGTCGCCTTGGCGACCAAGGGCGCCACAGCCTCGCTGGTGCCGGCACTCGCCGTCGAGCTCGCGCCGCGCGGAATCCGGGTCAATGCCATACGCCCCGGACCGATCGACACACTAGCGTTCGACAAGCTCGGACTGCCGGCCGATGTACTGGCGGGAGTGCGCGAAATGACGGCGCAGCGAGTGCCGCTGAAGCGTTTCGGGACGGCCGAGGAGGTAGCCGAAGTGGCCGCTTTCCTGGCGAGCCCGGCAGCGCGCTACATCACTGGAACAACGATCGACGTCGATGGGGGCATGGCTCACGCCGTGTGACCGCGCCAGGGCTGCCGCATGCTGCCCGCACGACCTCAAGTCTTCAAACGCTCGCAGCGCCGTTATCCATGAATGTAACGAAGTCGGAGATCCACATGATAAAAACCGTTCTGGTAACTGGCGCGACTGGAAAAGTCGGACGGCGAGTGATTCCGCGCCTGGCGCGGCGCGGAATGACGGTCCGCGCGGCCAGCCGATCGCCCAGGGTGTCTCTTCACAGCATCGATTCGGTCCGCTTCGACTGGACCGATGCGAGCACATATCAACCCGCGGTCGCGGGCGTCGATGCCATCTACCTCGTCCCCGGCCCGGTTCCGCAGGCCGACCATGCCGACAAGATCCGCTCTCTGCTGGATGTCGCGGGCGGGGGCGGGGTTCGGCGCGCGGTGTTGCTGTCGTCGTTTGGCGTAGGCCAAGCGCCACCGGAGAACCCGCTGCGGCGGATCGAGCTCGCGGTCGAAGCGTCGGGCGTGCCCTATACCATCCTTCGGCCCGTCGCGTTCATGGAGAACTTTTCTGAAGGCCTCCGGTGGCGCGAGTCCTTTGCCGTGGGCATCCGCGAACGCGACGAGATCGTGGGGCCGGGCGGCAAGGGAATCGTGAGCTACGTTTCGGCCGACGATATCGCCGCGGTCGCGGCGATTGCTCTCACCGAGGATGGTCATAGCGGCAAAGCCTATGCCCCTTTGGGGCCGGAGCCGCTGACGCTTGCGCAGGTCGCCGAGCAAATTTCCTGGGTCACGGGACGAAAGATCAAATACGTCGAAACCGATCGCACTCCGATCCGCGATGCGCTGCTCGCCTCGGGCGCGCCGCCCGAAACCGCGGAGCATAACAGCCAAGTCTACACCCATGCGTTCAGCTCGGGCATGTTCGGCGTGGTCAACGACGACATCCTCAATGTGATCGGCCGGCCGCCGCTGAGTTTCGGCGAGTTCGCCGCAGGGGCCGTGGCGGCATGGCGCCGATAGGTGCGTCCGAACGCGTGGGGCAGTGGGCGAGCCCATCGCGATCCGAGCGGTCCCGGCGACAGCGTGGCGGCTTTTGACGGCGGCGGCGCGGGCACGGCCCGCGCTGTGGTCGGTGTCACGTCGGCCGGCCGCCGTTGCGCCCGACCGAACCAGCGATCCCAAATCAGGAGACATGCAAATGACTCAGCCCACCATTCTCATCGTCGGCGCGACCGGCCAGCTCGGCACCAGACTCCGTCAGGCAGCTTGCTGCTGCGGACATCAAGCCGCGCGCGCTGGTGCGTAGCCGAGAAAAAGGCGAGTTGATCGCTTCGATGGCTTCTCCAGTCCTCGGCGATCTCCTGGTGCCCGAGAGCCTGGTGGATGCGTTCCGCGGTGCGGAGCACGTATTTATCGTGGCGCCGCCGACACCAGAGATGGAGGCGCTAGAGCGCAATGCGATCGACGCGGCGGTCGCCGCGGGCACCAAGCGGATCGTCTATCTCTCCAACTTCGCGGCGACCGAGGGCAGCGCGCTGCGGCCCATGCATATCCACGGCCTCCATGAGCGGGTGATCGCCTCGCTTGGCATCGATTGGACGGTGCTCGGTCCCACCCGCTACATGACCAACTTCCCGTTCAACTGGCCGTCCGTCCTGAACGATGGTCTGCTGCTCGAGACTGGCGGTTCGGGGATCATGACCTGCATTGACCCTGACGACGTCGCGGCAGTGGCAGTGAAGGCGCTGACCGAGAGCGGTCATGGCGGGCAGACCTATCGGCTGACCTCGGAGGATGCCTTCACGGCGGCCGATCTCGCAGCGCTGCTCTCAAAGTTCCTGGGGCGCAAGATCAAGGTCGTGGAGAACGCCGGCGATCCTGCGCCAATGGCCGCGTATTTCGGCCTGGTCGCTGCGAGCGTCTACACGACAACTGACACAGCCGCCAGGGTGCTCGGCCGCGCGCCGCGCGCTTATGCCGACTGGCTGAAGGATTTCCAACCACCGCTGTAGAGAGCTGTCATCGGAAGCCTGTCTCGGGCTTCCGTCAGCCGGCGCTGGTGGAGCGAGCCACTTGAAGGTCGAGATGCGCTATCTTGAAGCGAGAAGGTGATGAAGCTCCATGCTCAACGTTCGAAAGGACGCTCTCGCTGCGATGGCGTTGATTTGGCATTGTATTCGCTCTGGCTGACGCTCGGAAAGACATCGCGTGAGTATTCCGACGGGTTACGCTTCTATCCATCTATGGGGATGCCGGCTCGCAGCGATCAATCTCACCGGAGCTGGCCAAGAAAGTCGCGCTTGCCGAGGGGCACGCCGCGATGACGTAAGATGGCGTAGGCCGTAGTTACATGAAAAAAGAAGCTGGGCAGTGCGAAGCCGTACAGGTAACGAGATGCCGGCATTTGTGGCACGTCGAATGGCAACGTGATGATACGTTGAGGCGCAGTGTCAAACGCCGAGACAGGTAACGTTGCAATGTAGGCGAGTGTCGTCGAGATGCGCGTGTGAGCCTCGGCAAGACTCCGTTCATCGTCCGCGAACGGCGGCGGTTCGACGCCGGCGAGCCGTGCCGCGGCGCCCTTGGCATGATCGCTCGCTCGCTGCACTTGGCCGAGCAGCGTCAGCATATCGGGGGCGAGACGCGCCTCAAGCAGGGTTTCCGGATCTAGGCCCTGTTCGCACGCATGAACCTCGCCCTTGCGCAGCAGATCGGCAAGCACGTCGAGCATGTGGCGGAATACCGGAATGGAGGCGTCGTACAGCGGAGCGGTCATTGCTATCTCCAGCTTGGTCAGGATGCAGGTCTATTGGATTGGTCTCGACATCACTTGCTTCAATCAACTCGCTGCAGAGCGCTCGGATCAAGCGGTTCTGGCCTTTGAGCTGGCACAAGCATCGTCGTGAAGGTTCGTCATCGGCGCCAACACGGTTTCTGACATTCGGCCCATGCGTCGGCGCGCGAGAGGCGGATATCGCAAAGTTCTCGGTCCGACATCTTCCAGAGCTGCGCCCGTTGTCGCCGCCGGCAACGCCACTTGCTGACTTCACGCCCCAATCTCACAATGGCCAGCGGCAATGCAAAGCAGCAACGACTGATGCTCTTGGTGATCAGCATAGCCTAACAGGCCTTCCGCACCGGCTGAGGCACGTCGGCCGTTCGTCTTTCGCCGGGCAGCCACAGGGACAGCACGCCGCCCAGCGCCAACAGCGCCACATTGCAAGCAAGCGCGAGCGTGAAGGCCTGCCTATAGGCGTCGGAATCCGGCTTCGTCCCAAGCGCGCTATAGAAAACGCCGCCAATGACGGCGACCCCGAGCGCGGCTCCGATTTGGAAGGTGGAAATCATGATCCCCGACGCCAGCCCGGCGTGGCGCTGGTCGATAGCGCCGATGACCGCCTTGATGACGGACGGCATGACGATGCCAAATCCGATTCCAGCGCAGACGAGGCCGGCCTCCAGGGCACTTGGAAGGAACCCGGAGACGGAGAGCATCACGACACCGAACCCGGCGACCTGGAGCGCAAAGCCGAGCGTCAGAGCGCGAACGCCCAGCCGCCGCATGGCATACGACGATGCGAGAGAGCTCACGAAGAACCCCGTGGCGAAGGGCAGCGTGGCAAGTCCCGCCATCAGCGGCGACTTGTGCAGTCCGCTCTGCAGATAGACTGCGAATGTCAAGTAGAACGAGGAAAGCATGTAGAAGGCCAAGGTCATAGCGATGCCGATGGCGAAGGCGGTGTTGCGCAGCAGGTGGAGGGCGACCAAGGGGTCGCCGCCGCGGGCGGACAGACCCGCTTCGAAACGGACGAATGCCACGAGCGTGATCGGAGAAGCCAAAAGCATGGCGACGATCCATGCGGGCCACCCGGTCTCTCGACCTTGAATCAACGGATAGACCAGCAGGGCGAGGGTCAGCGATAGGAGGGCGACGCCACCGACGTCGAGCCTTTGTGCTTGTGGCGCATGCGACTCACTGAGGAGGAGCACGCCACCAATGAAAGCCAACAGGCCGATCGGCACGTTGATCAAGAAGATCGCCTGCCAGGCGAATCCGAAGGGCTGAGCTGAAACAAGAACGCCACCGAGCACTTGGCCGCAAATGTTGGCCAAGCCGAACGTAGCGCCATAGAGCCCGAGGGCTCGCCCTTGCTCGGCCTCCGGAAATAGCACGCGAATCGACGCCAGCACTTGTGGGGCCATTGCGGTGGCCGTCAGCCCTTGCAGTATGCGCCCGGCGATAAGAATGGAAGGCGACCATGCGATGCCGCACAACACGGAGGCGATTGTGAAGCCCGCCACCCCCAACAAGAACATTCGTCGTCGGCCAAAGAGGTCGCCGAGCCGGCCGCCTGTTATGAGGAACACCGCGTAGGTCGCGGCATAAGCCGATATGACGAACTGCACCTCGCTCGCCGTAGCATCGAGGTCCCGCCGAATTGCCGGCAACGCCAAGTTGACGACATTGAAATCAAGAATTGGAAGGAATGCGCCGGTGAGCAGCACCGGTAGAGCGAGCCACCGTCGAGGGTCTGCCTTCGAGTCGTTGCACAACCGGGATTGCGCTGGCTCGTCGACTTGGCTGGTCACACACCCTCCTCCACAGCTCGATCATTTGCGAGGCGTGCGCAGCCGATCGATGCCCGGAGTGGCTATGGCCTGTCCATTTGCGAAAGGATATTATCGATTTATAGGAACGGGGTTTGCAGCAATGCACAGCGGGTTGGAATGGGACGATCTACGTCTCGTCCTTGCAGTCTTTCGGGAAGGCACTCTCTCCGGAGCTGCGCGCATGCTGGGTGTGACACACTCGACGGTGTTTCGCCGGCTCGGCGCAGTCGAGGAAAGGTTGGGAGTTCGCTTGTTTGAACGCTTCCGCGACGGCTACACGCCGACTCCGGCGGGCGAGGCGGTGGCATCGGCGGCGGCCCGGCTCGAAGGTGAGGTGTTGACGCTGGAGCGCAAACTGTCTGGTCAGGACCTAAGGCCGTCCGGCACGGTCCGGATCGCGACGACGGACACTCTCACGCCGATCATCGTGCGGCATCTGCCGACGATGCGCGCCATGCATCCGGAGATCCGGCTCGAAATCACCGTATCGAACACGATGGCAAATCTCACCCGCCGAGAGGCTGAAATCGCAGTTCGGCCAACGCCGGAGCCTCCCGAGATTCTGGTGGGACGGCGCGTCGCGGATATCGCGCATGCGGTCTATGGATCACGCGCCTATTTGTCTCGGTGTGAAGAGACGGATCTGTCCTTATCCGACTGGATCGGGCTTGACGATGTGCTGGCGGGTACGGTCATCGCGCGGTGGATGCGCGAGAACCTGAGCGCGGTGCGCATCACCGCGCGTGTCGACGCGCTTCCTGCTCTACGCGACGCGGCCGTTGCCGGACTAGGTCTTGCACTACTTCCTTGCTACGTCGGCGATCTTGCATCCGATCTGCGCCGTGTCACGCCGAAGGCCCCAGCGGAGCCTCGATCGGCTCTTTGGCTGCTTACGCATGATGATCTCAAGCGCACCGCTCGCGTCCGTGCCACGCTGGACTTTCTGGCAAGCGCTCTTGCTTCGGAACGCAAGCTCTTTGAGGGGAAACGCAACTAATACCTCGCCGACGCGTCTTCGGCGATAGCCGGCGGTGATTTAGGTTCTCCTCTCCTGTTGAGAGGCGGTTGTGGTCGACGATGTCGACCGGCCGATCATACACCAGACATGCCATTGACGATTTGAGGGTCGCGTGAACGAGGCCGCTCGGTTCTTGCCGGGCTGCTCACGATCGCTGGGGGACGATGTTCACGAAAGGCCGATGCGAGCGTTCTAAGCGCCTCACGAGACTTTGCATCCGAAAGTGTCGAAAGCAGTAGGATCTCGGATGGAGGAAGGGCAGGGAGTCCGAGCCGCCGACTGACTTCGACCGTGCCGGGCGGTGCAAGCCGGCAAGAGAATACGGATGCGGCCAAGCCGGCCGAAACGGCTTCGGCGACGGCAAAGGAACCGCAACCGAGGAAGACCTCCGTCCAGGGTATGCCCGCGGCGTCCAGCGCGCGCGTGGCCAGATTCCGGATTCCGCAGGTCGGAGAGGATGCAGCCAACCGCAGCGGTTCGCCTTGCCGATAAACGAAGTCCGGAGTGGCAAACCAGCCAAAGTGTTCTGGAGCAAGGACCTCGCCGTCCCGTCGATCATCTTCGCGACGGATGATGGCTGCGTCGATCTCTCCGCGATCGAAGGCGTCGAGAAGGTCGCGCGAGTCATCGAGCCGCACTTCGATGGTGAGCGCCGGGTCATGCGCACTAAGCCGCGCGAGCAAAGTCGGAACTTCCGGTCCGCCGACATGGGTGGCAATGCCCAGTGAAAAGCGGCGACGAGCTGAAGAGAGGCCCGCGAGGGCGCGGTCATGCGCGGCCAAGAAGTCGCGCGCGGACTCGAGGAATACCGCGCCCTGGGCCGATAAGCGCACCAGACGCGGCGTGCGTTCGATCAATTTGTGGCCGAGCCGGTCTTCCAGTCTCTTCAGCTTCACACTGATCGCACCCTGGGTGCTGCCAAGTGCCTCGGCAGCGCGTGTGAAACTCTGGAAATCTGCGATGGCCACGAAAGCTTTGACAGCATCGACGTCCAGCGTGGTCATTAATCTATCCAAATTTGTTGTCTCTGAAATATTCAAGCATCCAGTTCTAAAATGATCAAGCGCCGCCTAGCTTACGCCCGAACGCGCAAATCCGCGGGCCGAACTGCGCTCCCTCTCGCCATCTCGGGTTCGTCGATTGCCGACCAGTATGTCGAAAGGCGGAACTATGCCTACCACTCTCACGCGTCGCGGCTTTGTTGTACTGATTGCGGTCTGTCTTTCGTGCCTGATGTTCGGGCTGGAGATCTCGAGCATCCCCGCGATCCTGCCGACGCTGGAGCAGGTGCTGCACGCGGACTTCAAGCAGCTCCAGTGGGTCATGAACGCCTATACGATCGCGGTCACGACGGTGCTCATGGCGACGGGCACATTGGCCGATCGCTATGGCCGCAAGCGCATCTTCCTGATCTCGATCGCCGCCTTCGGCATCACCTCGCTGGTCTGCGGCGTGGCCGAGAACGTCCCCACGCTGATCGTCGCCCGCTTCCTTCAGGGCATGAGCGGCGGCGCAATGCTGATCGGTCAGATCGCCGTGCTGTCGCATGAGTTCCAGGGAGGACGCGAGCGCGCCATCGCCTGGGGCTGGTGGGGCGTCATCTTCGGCATCGGTCTCGGCTTCGGTCCGATCATTGGCGGCGGCATCGTCGCGGTCGCGAGCTGGGAGTGGGTGTTCCTCATCCACGTGCTGTTTGCGGTCGTGGCCTTCGTGCTCACCCTGACCGGCGTCCACGAGTCGAAGGACCCGCAGGCCGGCCGCCTCGACATCGCCGGCATCCTCACGCTGTCGCTCGCCGTCTTCTGCCTCGCCTTCTACATCACCCAGGGACCGGACTTCGGCTTCGGCAGCCCGGCCGGCCTTGCCATCCTCGGTGTGTCGGTCGCGAGCTTCATCGCCTTCCTGATCGCCGAGAAGGTCAGCGCCCGGCCGATGTTCGACTTCTCGGTGTTCCGCATCCGTCCCTTCTCGGGTGCGATCATCGGCTCGTCGGCGATGAACCTCAGCTACTGGCCCTTCATGATTTATCTCCCGATCTGGTTCCAGGCCGGGCTTGGCTATGACAGCGTCTCCGCGGGCCTCGCGCTTCTCGCCTATACCTTGCCGACCCTCGTGATGCCGCCGATCGGGGAACGGCTGTCGCTGCGCTACCAGCCCGGCATCGTCATTCCGGCCGGGCTGTTCACGATCGGCCTCGGCTTCATCCTGATGAGGTTCGGCAGCGCCGCATCGCAGCCGGACTGGCTGACGATGCTGCCCGGATGCCTGCTCGCTGGCATCGGGCTCGGCATCACCAACACCCCCGTCACCAATACGACCACGGGTTCGGTCTCGAGCGACCGCGCGGGCATGGCCTCCGGCATCGACATGAGCGCCCGCATGGTCTCGCTCGCCGTCAACATCGCGGTGATGGGCTTCATTCTGGCGGGCGGCGTGCTGGCCAGTCTGAAAGCCGCGCTGCCGAACCTGGGCGCCAGCGAACTGCGACTGCTCGCCGAGCGCATCGCCGCCGGCAACGCCGTAGTGATGCCCGAGCTGTCAGATGCCGTCGTGCATCAGGCGCTCGCTAACGGTTTCGGATGGGTCATGCTCTACGGCGGCATCGGCGCCTGCATCATGGCCGCAATCAGCCTCCTCATCTTCAATCCGAGATCGGTTCGGCAGGTAAGGGTTCAGTGTTCGGAGTGAACCTCATCGTGCGTCGCTTTCCTATGCGTGCGGCACGGGCGGGTTGCGCGAGCGACGACGGCCGATCATCGCTACCTCAAGCTACGGTGGTTGTCGTGGAGGGGAGCACCTTCTCCTGCAGTCTGGTCGCGAGACGTGTTGGAGTGTGAGAGATTGACGGTCGAACTGCGCCATGTCCGGTACGTACTCGAGGCTGCCGAGCGCGGCAGCTTTCGGGCCGCAGCGCGGGCGTTGGGTGTCCAGCAGTCGGCCGTCAGCCGCAGGATACGTGATGTGGAGGACGAACTCGGTGTTTCGCTGTTCAATCGTGATCGTGCGGGGGTTCGTCTGACAGATGCCGGAAAGCGATTCGTCGCGCGGGCGCGCAGAGCGATGACCCATATAAGGATTGCGACTGACGATGCAGGGTGCTGTGGTCGAGGGGAAGTTGGCGTCGTGCGTATCGGGATTTTCTCATCCCTTGCAGGCGGCTTCCTAGCGGATCTGCTGCGCATTCATACGAAGCGCAATCCCGGTGTCCGTACGGATGTCGTGGAGGGCGGGCGAGCGGCCCACATCTCGGGAATCCAGAGGCTCCAGCTCGATATCGCTTTCCTGACAGGAACGCCAAGCGCCGAGGGATGCGAAAGCATGGACTTATGGAGCGAGCGTGTATTCGTGGCCGTGCCCAGCAGCGATGAAATTGCAACCGCGGATGAGGTTCGGTGGGACGATCTACGCGATCGACGCTTTGTCGTCGGCGAAGACGATCCTGGTCCTGAGGTTCATGACTATCTTGTGAGGCATCTTACCGAGCTTGGCGATACCCCAAACGTCGAGAGGCATGCAGTTGGACGCGATAATCTCATGCACTTGGTGGCACTCGGGCAGGGGCTGACGCTCACGAGCGAGGCGGCAACCGCTGCTCATTTTCCGGGCGTCGCCTTTGTTCCGCTGAGTAGTGAGATCTTGCGCTACTCCGCGATTTGGTTGCGACGGAATGACAATCCAGCGCTACGCCGACTTCTCAGCTTGGCGCGCACGATGGGGCGGCAATGGCCTGCAGCGACGGTGGCCCCGGAGATCGCTAAGCTTGAGGCGCGCCGTCTTGTCTCGATGCTTCACGCGCGTTCTGTCGCCCCTTGCGCGTCTTCGCAAATCCCCGATCGGTCGCCATGAACCTTTCGATCATTGGAGGGATGAGCTTTACAGGGTCCGACACGGGTCTTCCCGTCTCCTGCGCGAGCACTTCGGCATAGGCGAGCAGCTCCCTGTGGACGACAGCGGGGAGCTCCACCGATACCTTGACAGGCTTGTCGTCCTCCAGCGCGCCGAGCTTCAGCTTTGCCACTGATCATCCTCCGTAGGGCTCAAGAACGAGGTCGCGCGTCACGATGACGCGTACCGGGAAGCCAGGCCGGATCGTCAGTGTCGGCGGCACATTGAGCTGTCTGCGAATGATTTGCTGACCCGCGTCGTTGATCGTGTCCTGGCCGCCGTTACGAATCGCGCGTAATAGGCGGTCCTCGTCGTCAATCGCCAGCTCAGCACCAACACTCAGGAGCGTTGAGAGACCAGCGGCCTTGGCGAGCTCCCACCAGTGATAGTCCACGCCGTCCTCGAGGCCGGCATAGCCTTGCGGATCCGCGCCCGGCTGACGCTCGAGCACGATGGAGCGCCCGTTCGGAAAGATGAGGCGGTTCCAGACCAGCAGTACGCGACGCTGGCCGTACTGCACGGAATTGTCGTACTGGCCGATGATCCGCGTGCCTTGGGGCACAAGCAGAATGCGCCCGCTCGGACTATCGTAGATTTGCTCGGTGACCTGCGCCGTGATCTGTCCCGGTAGATCGGAGCGGATGCCGGTGATTAGCGCGGCCGAAATCACGGAGCCGGCCTGAAGCACGTAAGGCGAGGCCGGTGCAAGAACGCGGTCAGGCGCGACGGTGCGCCGATCGGCGGCGGCATTGAGGAACGCGACTTGTCGGTCCTGGGCGGTCGGCGCGCTGAACTGGCCGGGAAGACCGAGACTCGTCAGGTTCGTGGTTGTTGCGGGCACGCCCGATTGTCCGGGTCCAGCGATCGTCCGCGTTTCGGTTTGGAAGAAGACGCGGCTGGTGCGTGCTGCCTCTTCTTCGGCAAGACGGCGCTGCTCGTCGGGGTCGACAGTCGGACGGATCGTTGGCGGTACGACGGGCTGGCCGCGATTCTGGGCGTCGAGGATCGGGCGGCCAAGGTCTCCGGGTAGCGGCGGCCCGAGACGCGGGCCAGTATAGTCGCTCGGCAGTCCCGCCAAACCATCGGCCGTCGGCCGGTTGGTCGTCGAATAGAGTTCTTCATTTCCCGTTCCGGCGTTGCGAGTCTGGAGCGCATAGATCAGCGCGCCGCCGAGGCCAAGCTGAAGCGACCAGGCCAAGGCCGGCCAGCGCCTTGCGCGATAGGCGGGTGACGCGCGGGGGCTCGCCGCGCAGCCGCATCGGTTCGGCTGCAGACCCGTCCTCCGTTTCGGGGGCACGCCCGCGATTGTCATTGTCGGTCATGACGATGGCCTCCCGTCGCTGCGCACAATCCTGACGGTCTGCTGGCGGTTGCCACTGCCGAGGCGCAACTCGGCAGCGCCGAACAGGCGATCGACGATCAGAATGTTCTGGTGAATGCGGCTGTTGACGATCTGCAACTCGCCCTCGGAGCCGATGACGAAGAGTGGCGGCATCTCGCCCTGGACGATTCCGCGCGGGAATTCGACATATACGCGCCGGCCATCGTCGTAGACAGCAATCGGCCGCCAGGGCGGATTGTCGCCTGTGAGGCCATAACGATAATTGCGCGCCGCGGCGGCCGGAATGATTGGCGCCGCCGACACGCCCTGGCGCTGTGTGGCAGGGGGCTGCGGGTACGCCCAGGCCACGGCCGGCATGTAGGGATCTGCACCGGCGCGCAGCTCGATCATGTAAATGCGACGGTCCGTGGTGATAACGAGATTCGTGGTGATGTCGGCGCGTGTCGGCTTCACCAGCACATGGACGCGGCGCGTGACACCTGATCCGCTTTCGGTGTCGCCGATAATCCATCGCGCGGTGTCGCCCGCGGCGATTGGCCCAGCTCCCGTCAGGCTTTCGCCGGGCTCAAGCGCGATGTTCGTGATCTGCCCCGGTGCCGCATAGACCTGATAGAGCGCACCTTCGCTCCAGGGGTAGATCTGGATCGCGTTGAAGTAGCCTTCGCGACGCGGCTCGACGCGGGCGGCGACGTTAGCGTTCTCGACACGGGCCGTCGGCGAGTTCGCCGCTGCCCCACCGCGGCTGGGGGTCCACGTCGGCGGAACGTGCAGCGGTCGTGGTCGCTCGTCGGTGATCGCGGCTGGGACCGCGGGAAGTGGCGGCACATCGGAGTCGTAGCTGATCTGCGGCGGCTTCGTTGCGCATGCCGCTAGCAGCGTGGTCAACAGGAGCGTCGCGGCGAGCCCGGATTTGCGGAATGCCGCATTTGCGGCGCGGGCCTTGTCTCGGTTCATTGCCCCATCTCCCGCGACCAGTTGATCGCATTGATGTAGATGCCGAGTGGATTGGCGCGGAGCCGTTCGGCGTCGCGCGGCGCCTGGACGACGATGGTCAGGATTGCAGTCCAGCGTTCAGTCGTCGCGAGCTGGCCGTTCTCGTAGCGCCGCTCCACCCAAGCCACGCGAAAGCTGTCGGGTGACGCGCGGATCACGCTGGACACCTCGACCGCGATCTGCTGGCGTCCGACGCGTGTGAACGGATCGTTGGCGCGGGCGTAGTCATTCAGAGCGCTGGCGCCGCGATCGGTGGTGAACTCATACGCTCTGAGCCAGTTCTGACGGACGATGATCGGATCGGCCGGGATCGAACGAACCTGCTCGATGAAGCGGGCGAGGTGGAAGGCGATTTGGGGATCGGTCGGACGATAGTCCGCGACCGCGGGTGCGACCGCTTGCGCCTGGCCCACGTTGTCAACTTGGACGACCCAGGGAACGACGGTGCCACGCGCGGATTGCCAGACAAGTGCGACTGCGAGATCCGGCAGAAAGGAAGAGGGAGCCGAACGCCATCAGCCGCCAGTTCTTCGCCTGCACACGGGCGGAGCCGATGCGCTCGTCCCAAACTTGCGCGGCGCGCTGATATGGCGTTTCGGGCTCGGGTGTTCTCCCATAATGCGTGGTCAGTCGCTTGAACATTATCGGTCTCTTTCAGAGAGGTTGATGGAGGCGCCGCCGCTGTGGCTGTCGCCGCTGCGGATTGCGTGGGCAGCGGCCATGACGCCGTGGCTGAGCTGTTGGGATCGCTTCATTCGGCGCGCCCATGCTGGCGGCCGGTCAGACGCCGGGGCTGGTGCCGATGCATCGGCCGGGCCGCCGCCGGCGGTTCCCATGGTTGACGCGCCGCCTGTTGTTTCGAACGCCGACCGGGCGCCCTGAGAGTAGCTGGTCCGCATGCTTTCGGCGGCACGCGCCGCCGCGCGGCGAAGTGGAGAAGCGGCCGCGCCCCCGGCAGCGCGCGCAACGCCGCCAAGACCGGAAGCGACGCCGGCCACGCCGGATTGCCCTGCAGCACCGAGGCTGTAGCTCGTTGCCGCGCCTCCTGCGACGGCCGCTCCTCCCCGCGCCGCGGCCGCCGTCCCCCGAAATGGCGGCCGCTCCTCCGCGCAGTGCCAGTCCTCCAGCAGCGCCTGCAGCCATCGCCACACCGCCAGCCGCGAGGCCGGTGCCGACGGCCGCGCCGGCGCTGAGCTGGGGACCACCGCTCACGATGCCGTTGGCAATTCCAGGTCCAAAGATTCCGAGACCGACCAGCGCCAGGGCGGCAAGAACGATCGCCATCGCCTGATCGATGGTTGGACTTGCACCGCCGAAGCCGGCGGTGAACTCCGCGAACAGGGTCGAGCCGATGCCGATGATGACGGCAAGCACCAACACCTTGATGCCGGAGGAGATGACGTTTCCGAGCACGCGCTCGGCCATGAAGGCGCTGTGTCCGAACAGGCCGAAGGGGATGAGGATGAAGCCGGCCAAGGTGGTCAGTTTGAATTCGATGAGCGTCACGAAGAGCTGCACCGCCAAGATGAAGAAGGCGAGCAGCACGAGCGCCCAAGCAATCAGCAGAACGATGATCTGGATGAAGTTCTCGAAGAACGACCAATAGCCCATGAGGCCGGAGATAGACTCGATCAACGGCCGACCGGCATCGAGTCCAGTTTGTGCGACGCGGCCTGGACGAAGCAGATCGGCTGTCGAGAAGGTGGTCCCCGTCGCCTTTAGCCCGAGGCCGGCGAAGGACTCGAAGATGATGCGGGCAAGATTGTTCCAGTTGCTGATCAGGTAGGCGAAGACGCCGACGAACAGAGTCTTCTTGACCAATCTGGCAATAATGTCGTCGTCGGCGCCCCAGCTCCAGAACAGCGCGGCGAGCGTCACATCGATCACGATCAGCGTGGTCGCGATGAACGCAACCTCGCCGCCAAGCAATCCGAACCCGCTGTCGATATAGCGGGTGAAGACCTCGAGAAAATGGTCAATGACGCCCGTGCCGCCCATGATGCTACTCGCCGTTCGGCGCGCCGGCCTCGCCGGGTGCCTCTCCGTTCGGCAGGGTGGAACCAGAACCGCCTTGCGAACCCGGAGCGCTCGGCGTCAGAAAGCGCCGCCGGCTCTCCGCCCAGGCACGCAGGCAGGCCGGATTACGCGGCCCCGACTCGCCAAGGCTCTGGCATCGAAGCAGCTCTGCTTGCAGCGGGTCCGTTACGCTCCTTGGCGCCTGCCTCGCAGGCGCCAAGGCCGGAGGTTGCTCCTTCCGGGTCAGCTCGACGACCGTTGCGGTGATCGCGATCGCGACAAAGGCGATGGCGCCGAGACGGGCGAGCATGCTTCCGTCCATAACAGCGCCTCAGTTGCCGTCCGGGAACATGGTGGCGTTGCCGGGCTGGTAGCCCGCGCCCGGAGTGAGAAAACGACGACGCTGCTCACGACCTTGCTCCGCTGCGGCTGCGCGCTCGGCATCGGCGAGCGCGCGCGCGCGGCCATCTGCGGCAACGACGGCGGTCAGGTCGGTGAGCTGTTGCGCTTGAAGGGCTAGAATCTGATTGCCGGCCTGGGCGGCTTGCAGCGCGCCGGTGGCGCCTTGGCTCTGACCGACGAGCGCCGACATTTCTGCACGGTTGGTCTCGAGGTTGCCGACCACGGTGGCCTGAACACGCATGGCGTCCTGCAAGCCGCCGACAGTGTTCTGCCACCGTGTCCGCGCATCGGCTATGAGCTGCTGGTCGGACGCGGACAGCGACGCATTGCCGTAAGTCGTCTGAAACGCTCGATCGATCTGTTGAACGTCGAAGGCGATATTTTGCGCTTGCCCGAGAAGCTGCTGGGTGCGCTGCATCGACTGTTGCAAGCGCTGCAGGGACGAGTACGGCAGGCTGGCCAGGTTTCTGGCCTGATTGATCAGCATTTGCGCTTCGTTCTGAAGCGAGGTGATCTGGTTGTTTATCTGCTGTAGGGCGCGCGCCGCCTGCAGCACGTTCTGTACGTAGTTTGTCGGGTCGTAGACGATCCACTGCGCCGAAGCCGGGGTAGTCATGAGGGGCGAAATCGTGATCGGAAACGAGAGGATGGTCGCGGCAAGGAGCGCCGCGCGCGAGCGACGTATGATCATGACGTTGTCTCCACGTTGGTAAGTTCGGGAATGAGGTCGGCCGCCCAATCGAGGCCGCGAAGGCGCAGCCACGCCGGCAGAAAGCCATCGCGTCCATGTTCGGCCGTCACGCGTTCGATGGCGGCCTGATCGGTCTTGGAAGATGCGGCGCAGAGCGCCAGCGCGACGTCGGACAAGTCGAGTTCGAAAAGGCGATTTCCTCTTCGCGATTGACAGTAATAGTCACGCTTTGGCGTCGCGCGAGCGAGGATCTCGATCTGGCGATCGTTGAGGCCGAAGCGGCGATAGATCGACGTGATCTGCGGCTCGATCGCGCGTTCGTTCGGGAGCAGCAATCGCGTGTGGCAGCTCTCGATAATCGCCGGTGCGATGGCCGAATTGTCGATGTCGGAAAGCGACTGCGTGGCGAAGACGACGGAAGCGTTCTTCTTCCGGAGGGTCTTTAGCCACTCGCGAAGCTGGCCGGCGAAGCCGTCGTCGTCGAGGGCGAGCCAACCTTCGTCGATGATGAGCAGGGTCGGACGGCCATCGAGGCGATCCTCGATGCGATGGAAGAGATAGGCGAGCACGGCCGCTGCTGCGCCTGTCCCGATCAAGCCTTCGGTCTCGAAGGCTTGCACCGAGGATGCGCCGAGATGCTCGTGCTCGGCGTCGAGCAGACGGCCGTAGGCGCCGCAAACGCAGAAAGGTCGCAGCGCCTGCTTGAGGTCGTTGGCTTGCAGGAGGACCGCGAGACCTGTGATGGTCCGCTCGACCACCGGTGCGCTCGCGAGAGAGGTCAGCGCCGTCCAGAGATACTCCTTGACGTCAGGTGTGATCGGGACGCCTTCGCGCATGAGGATCGCGACGATCCAGTCGGCAGCCCAGGCGCGCTCCGGAACATGGTGGATGCCGGCGAGCGGTTGCAGCGAGACGCTACCGGCCGATCCGTCTGTCAGCCCTCCGCCCAGATCATGCCAATCGCCGCCCATGGCCAGCGCGGCGGCGCGGATGCTGCCGCCGAAGTCGAAGGCAAAGACCTGCGAGTCCTGATAGCGACGAAACTGGAGCGCCATGAGCGCCAGCAGCACCGACTTCCCGGCGCCGGTCGGTCCGACGACAAGCGTGTGTCCGACGTCGCCGACATGGAGGGAGAGGCGGAATGGTGTCGAACCCTCGGTCTTGCCGAACAGCAAGGGAGGCGCGCCGAAGTGATCATCGTGCTTGGGGCCGGCCCACACGGCCGACAGCGGGATCATATGCGCCAAGTTGAGAGTCGAGATCGGCGGCTGTCGGACATTGCCGTAGACATGGCCGGGCAACGATCCCAGCCAGGCGTCGACCGCGTTGATGGTCTCCGCCATCGCCGTGAAGTCGCGCCCTTGCACGACTTTCTCGATCAGGCGAAGCTTCTCGGCAGCGATGCGAGCGTCAGCGTCCCAAACCGTTACCGTCGCGGTGACGTAGGCCTCGCCGGCATAGTCGGCGCCAAGTTCCTGAAGCGCGAGATCGGCGTCCGCCGCCTTGTTTGCCGCATCGGTATCGAGGAGCGTGGAAGCCTCGTTCGTCATCACCTCCTTCAAGATGGCGGCGATCGACTTGCGCTTGGCAAACCACTGTCGGCGTATTCTCGTGAGGAGCTTGGTCGCGTCGGTCTTGTCGAGCAGGATCGCGCGCGTGCTCCATCGGTAGCTGAAGGCGAGGCGATTGAGGTCGTCGAGCAGGCCAGGCGTAGTTGCGCTCGGGAAGCCGACGATCGTCAGGACGCGCAGGTGTTCATTGCCGAGCCGGGGCTCGAGGCCACCGGTGAGCGGCTGGTCGGCGAGAAGAGCATCGAGGTGCATTGGCGTCTCGGGGACGCGCACGCGATGCCGCTTGGTTGAGATGCAGGAGTGGAGGTAAGTCAGCGTCTCCGCATCATCGAGCCAAAAGCACTCCGGCATGAACGTCTCGATGAGCTGGAGCACGCGATCGGAGCGATCGACGAAGGTGCGAAGGATTTCGTGCGGGTCGACGCTCCGGTCCGCCTTGCCCTCATAGAGCCAGTTCTCAGCTCGTGCCGCGTCCTCCGGCGGCGCCAGGTACGTGAAGGTGAGGAAATAGCTGGACTCGAAATGCGCTGTTTCTTCCTCGAAATCCGCCTTGCGCTCGGCATCGACGAGAGCGGACGCGGGATCGGGAAACCGGCTTGCAGGATAGGCGCCGACACCATGTCGCTGCGCTTCCACGAAGATCGCCCAGCCCGAGCCGAGGCGGCGGAAGGCATTGTTGAGCCTGCCAGCGACGGCGACGAGTTCGGCCGGTACGGCGGAGTCGAGATCAGGACCGCGGAAGCGAGCCGTACGCTGGAGGCTACCGTCCTTGTTGAGGACGACGCCCTCTCCGACGAGGGCCGCCCAGGGCAGGAAATCGGCGAGGCGCGCGGCAGTCCGGCGGTATTCGGCGAGGTTCATCATCTGCGACCTCACACGCCCAAGAAGCCGGGAATGCGCAGATGCCGGCGTATGACTTCGACGAACATCGGGTCCCGCTTGGCCGCCCAGACGGACGCGAAATGGCCGGCCGCCCAGAGTCCGAGACCGACCAGCCAGAGCCGCAGGCCAAGGCCGAGAGCCGCCGCGAGCGTGCCGTTGAGGATCGCGATCGACCGCGGCGCGCCGCCGAGAAGGATGTGTTCCGTCAGCGCGCGGTGAACAGGGACGGAGAAGCCGGGGATGTCGGCGGTGTCGAGGATGCCAGCCATCACACCACGGCCCCGCCGCCGAAGCTGAAGAAGCTGAGGAAGAAGGAGCTCGCCGCGAACGCGATCGACAGACCGAAGACGATCTGGATCAACCTCCTGAAGCCGCCGCTCGTGTCCCCGAACGCCAGGGTGAGGCCCGTGACGATAATGATGATCACGGCGATGATCTTTGCCACCGGCCCTTCGATCGACTGGAGGATTTGCTGGAGCGGTTGCTCCCAGGGCATGGAGGAGCCGCTCGCATAGGCGGGCGCGGCGTAGAAAAGCGCGGCCGCCGTGACGGCGACGCGGCCGATCTGGTCGAGCGCGGAGCCGGCGAACAGACGTCGCTTCAAGGTGGTTTCCAGGTGGGTGGTCATGCCAGGTCTCCTGCGGTTTCCGAGATTGCGGGGGTGATGCAGTAGTCGCCGTCGTGCGTGAGACCCTCGACGCGGGCGAGTTCTGCGAGGCGGCGCGCCGCGCCGCGTCCGCTCAGCACCGCGACGAGGTCGATGGTCTCGGCGATCAGCGCGCGCGGGACGGTGATGACGGCTTCCTGGATGAGCTGCTCCAGTCGGCGCAGCGCGCCGACTGCGGTTCCGGCGTGGATCGTGCCGACGCCGCCGGGATGGCCGGTGCCCCAAGCCTTGAGGAGATCCAACGCCTCGGCGCCACGGACCTCGCCGATTGGGATGCGGTCGGGGCGCAGACGCAACGAAGAGCGCACCAGGTCGGACAGGGTGGCGACGCCGTCCTTCGTCCGCATCGCCACGAGGTTTGGCGCGGCACACTGAAGCTCGCGTGTATCCTCGATAAGAACGACGCGGTCGGCTGACTTTGAGATTTCCGCGAGAAGCGCGTTCGTCAAAGTAGTCTTGCCGGTGCTCGTCCCGCCCGTGACCAGGATGTTGCGGCGATCGGCGACGGCCCTACGGAGTGCCTCCGCCTGGTCGGCGGACATGATCGCGGCGGCGACGTAATCCTGCAGCGTGAACACGGCGACGGCCGGCTTGCGGATCGCGAAGGTCGGCGCCGCCACCACTGGAGGCAATAGCCCCTCGAAGCGCTCTCCCGTTCCGGGCAGCTCGGCGGAGACACGCGGGCTGCCGGCATGGACCTCAGCGCCGACATGATGAGCGACCAGTCGGATGATGCGTTCGCCGTCTGGTGGCGGAAGTCGCTCGCCTGTATCGAAGAGGCCCTCGGACAGGCGGTCGATCCAGAGCCGCCCATCGGGGTTGAGCATCACCTCGACGATCGACGGGTCTTCAAGAAGCCGGCAATGGCCGGGCCGAGCGCCGTGCGCAGCATGCGCGTGCCGCGAAGGATCGCCTCGGATTGTTGGAATGCAACCGCCATGTCGTCCCCGTCCTGTGCGGGACCGCTCGCGAGCGGCCCTGGATCGGGGACAAGTAGAAGAGGCAGAAAAGTGCGCGGCGCAACAACCGCGATGCCGTCGTCGTAGTCTAGCGTGCAAAGACAGGAAGACGGCGAAGTCTACAACGACTTGTGAGCGGGGGTGTCGCCCCTAATCGAAGCTTGTGTCTCCCGGAACGTCCTCAGAAATTTCTTGTCGTAGTTTGGGACCCTTGGCGAGTCGGCGTCCAAGCGCCGCGACGAAGGCATCGTATCGTTCGCCGGCCTGCGCCCGCGCCGCAGCCTGAGCGGGCTCGGGAAGCGGCGGATTCGTCGCCAGCCAGTGCCGGACGAAAACCGCGAGCGTCTCGACTGCGATGCCGACATCACGTTCAAGGCGTGTCATGCGCCTGTCGAGCTGGTCGAGCCTCTTTGTAGTAGCGGCTTCCTGTCGTTCGGCTGCGTCCGGTGACAGGAAGGAGGCGATCGCCGCCTCAGCGACGAGTGAACGTGATTGGGCGCGGCGCGCCGCGTATTCAGCGAGCGCTTTCGTCACGGGTGGTTCAAGGTAAACAGAGAGGCGCTGCTTCTTGGTTGGATTCGGCATGGCGCACCTAGAGCTCCATGCCATCTTTGGGATCGAGGGATACCTGCCGAGCAATGCCCTGCATCAGGCGGTTCATGCGGCGTATCTGTGTGGTGTCGTCCTGCTCGTCGTCGGCCGGATCGATCTCGAACTCGTTCTCCAACAGGGGTTTTCCTTTCGACGGGCGCGGTTCGATTCAGTTCGGGTTGTCGCCGTTTCTCGGAGCCGGTCGGGTCCTCGTCGTTACTTTCGCCATTCGGTCGCAATGTTGCGTCGAGGACCGCGCGCGGCGGCACGGGCATGGTGCTCCAGTCACTCGGTCGCGCCTGATCCGGGCGTGCCAACGCTGGCGGCGGCAGGATACGTTCCTTGAAACGTGCATCCTCGAAGTAGCGTGCCTTCTTGGCGCGAACAGGAGGCGTGCCCGCGACCATGACGATCTCATCGGTGGGAGGGAGCTGCATGACTTCGCCGGGTGTGAGGAGGGGACGCGCGGTCTCCGATCGTGAAACCATAAGATGGCCCAGCCAGGGGCTCAGACGATGGCCGGCATAGTTCCGCATCGCGCGCATCTCGGTCGCAGTGCCGAGCGCATCACTGACTCTCTTCGCCGTCCTTTCGTCGTTGGTCGCGAAGCTCACGCGGACGTGGCAATTGTCGAGGATCGAGTTATTCGGTCCGTATGCCTTCTCAATTTGGTTCAACGACTGCGCGATCAAGAAGCTCTTCAGGCCGTAGCCCGCCATAAACGCCAACGCGCTCTCGAAGAAATCGAGGCGGCCGAGCGCTGGGAACTCATCGAGCATGAGGAGGAGCCTGTGCCGTCGCGTCTTTGTGTGGAGATCCTCCGTGAGGCGGCGACCGATTTGGTTGAGGATCAGCCGGATCAAGGGCTTTGTGCGCGCGATGTCGGAGGGCGGCACCACCAGATACAGCGTCGTCGGCCGAGATCGTCCGACGATGTCGGTGATCCGCCAGTCGCAACGGCGCGTGACCTCGGCGACGACCGGATCGCGGTAAAGGCCGAGGAACGACATCGCGGTCGACAAGACGCCCGATCGCTCATTGTCGGATTTGTTGAGCAGCTCGCGCGCCGCGCTCGCGATGACCGGATGCGGTCCGGCTTCGCCGTGATGCGCCGTCTTCATCATCGCGGCGAGAGTGGACTCGATCGGCCGGCGCGGATCGGAGAGGAACGAGGCCACGCCGGCGAGCGTCTTGTCCTCCTCGGCGTAGAGGACGTGGAGGATGGCGCCGACCAGAAGCGCATGGGAGGTCTTCTCCCAGTGGTTTCTTTTCTCCAGCGAGCCTTCCGGATCGACCAGGATGTCGGCGATGTTCTGGACGTCCCGGACCTCCCACTCGCCTTTTCGCACTTCGAGCAGCGGGTTGTAAGCGGATGAGGCTGCATTCGTCGGATCGAATAGGAGGACGCGTCCATGGCGGGCGCGGAAACCGGAGGTGAGCTGCCAGTTCTCACCCTTGATGTCATGGACGATAGCGCTGCCCGGCCAGGTGAGAAGAGAAGGGATAACGAGGCCGACGCCCTTGCCGCTCCTCGTGGGCGCGAAACAGAGAACATGCTCTGGTCCGTCGTGTCGAAGGTAGTCGCGGCCCATCTTGCCGAGCACGACGCCATCGGCCCCGACAAGGCCGGCCGACTTTACCTCATCGGGCCGCGCCCACCGTGCTGAGCCATAGGTATCGACGTTCTTCGCTTCGCGTGCGCGCCATACCGACATGCTGATCGCGACGGCGATCGCCATGAAGCCGCCTGATGCGGCGATGAAAGCGCCTTGCACGAAGATCGCAGGCGCGTAGGCGTCGTAGAAGTACCACCAGACGAAGAACGACGGCGGATAGTACATGGGCCAGCCGAGAAGCTCGAACCACGGTTCGCCGAGCTGCGCCTGGAAGCCCAACTGCCACGCCGTCCATTGCGTTGCAGTCCAGGTGGTCGTAAGCACGATCAGCGAGACAACGACGATCTGACCCCAGAGGATCTTGGTTGCTGACATTACGCGGTTCCCTTCTCCCGCCGGACCATCACAGGCCGATCCCGCGCTTTCGGCCGAAGCTCCAGTCGACTCCTCCGTCTCCGCGCGCGATGCCGGAGACATGGCGGCCAAGGTACCGTTCAAGGGACGGCGACCAAGGCACGAGCTGAAAGCCGAGACCGTCATCGAGCATCGCGAAACGGCCGGATGCGAGATCGAGGCGGCGCCGGTACGTGCCGGCGACATACTCGCCGGCTGATGTCTTCGTGGCGGGCTGACCGGTCTCGGCCGTCAGGCGGTCGGTCAGGGCGGCCAGCTCGCGACGACGAAGCGTGTCGATCAGGTTGCGGTTGAAGCTGACGCTGCGGCTCTGCCGCTGTGCCAGCCTTTGGCCGATAAGATGTTCGGCGCGCCGGTCGAGAGCTTCGCGGACCTCGGCGCCAAATCCGCCGCCGGCGAGCGGAATGGGCTCGCGGGCGATGGCCTGACGGTCAAGCCAGGTAGCGCCATTCGCGGTGACCTGCTGGTCGATCGGAAGGTCGGACCGCACGGCGAGCGCCGCGCGCCGTCGCCCCTGCGCGTCATCGAACTTGCGCAGCTCGACGATCGAACCGGGCGCAGAATCGGCGGCGGCTTCAAGGTCCGCCAGCGTGATGTGGTGCGTCCGCCCGTCGACGCCATCAATGACAGCGTAGGCCGTCCCCTTGAGCTCGTCGTTTAGGCCACGCGCGACCAGCCGGCCGATGATCGGATCGTCCAGGCTTTCGCCCGCGAGGACATAGCTTGCCGTGCCCCGGTCGATGCCGCGCTCCGTGAGGCCGCGGTGAATCCGCTTGATGATGTCGCCGCGCTGGCCAAGTTCGCGCAAGCGCGCCTCGGCTGACTCGGACATGACCCATTGGCCAGGCCCGAGCTGGTCAGCGAGGCCGAGCGCCTCAAGTTTGCGAAGCCGTCCGACTTTCAATGCATGGAATTCGTCGGGCTGACGGTCGGCTCTTGGTGCGAGATCGATTACGCCCGTTCGGTAGCCGTCGCGCGCGAGCTGCCGGTCGAGGTTGGTCCAACGCTCGGCCCCGATCTGTCGTTCCAGCGCGCGGCGGATGTCTTGGTCGGTGCGGGGTCCGAGCTCCTGCGTAATCAGGTCACGCACACGGTCGCGCATTCCCTCCCTGATGTAATCGCGCGAGATGACGAGGTTCTCGCCGTCGTCGCGAACGCCGCGCACAATCAGGTGAACGTGCGGGTGCTCCGTATTCCAATGATCGACGGCGACCCAATCGAGCTTCGTGCCGAGATCCTTCTCCATCTGGCCGACGAGGTCGCGCGTGAAGCTCCTCAGGTCGGACATCTCCAAGGCGTCCTCCGGTGACACGATGAAGCGGAAGTGATGGCGGTCGTCAGCGCACCGCTCCGCGAACGCTTTCGGATCGGCCTCGTCCGCGCCGGGACCGAACAGCCGGGCCTTCTCCCCATCCCGGGTCACGCCCTCGCGGCGCAGATAGCTGAGGTGGGTGGCAAGTGGGGCGCTGCGCGCATTCTGGCGGACGACGCGCGCCTTCACCACGGCGCCGCGCGAGCGCGACGTGATGAGGCGGTTGGCCTGGACGGATGCGCGCCGACCTCGGCCGAAGCGCGAGCGATGCCCTGGCCCGATCGTCCCCGTGCGGGAGACGGCTCCGCCAGCGCGCTGCGCGGCGGCGAGCGCCTGGGCGATGAAAGGCCGCGCGCGCTGGGCGCGGGTTGAGCGAATGCGGCCTGGCCGGATGCGGAAATCGTCCTCGGCGCTCATAGCCAAGGCCCCGCACATCGCGTCAAGGCGAGGATTTCGTTGAGAAAGTGCCGAAGCCGCAGGCTGCGCCGGTGAGGCGCACCTCGCGGTTTCGGTATGTAAGCCATTGAAAAAGCACAACCGTCATGGCGCGCACATCGCGCCCCTTTATCCTGCCATCGTGCGGCTGTGGTTGTGCGCTCCCGCCTCAACGCGCTCCACTGCACGCCGGGATACGCGATGCCGCGAATGGTGACACGAATTGTCATTGCGGCCTCTCGCTTCCGTTATGCGTGACAAAGAGGCTTGGTGAGCGTTCGGACAACGTCTCCCCGTCTTGCGCTTGTCGTGCACTCAGAACGTCATCGCGCTGACGTTCGCCGTGCACTGAGGTTGGCGTCTGCAAGCCGTCGGATCGAGCGACAAACAAGGGAGCGTTCATCCACGCGAGCGGATCAGGGCGCGCCAAGGTGGATGTGAACGCCAGTGGTTCGGCGCCGATAAGGGGCACGAGCGTGGCGACATAGGCGCGGGTTTCGGCCGGCAAAGCGCGCCTTCCCGCAAGATAGTCATCGTAGCGCTGTGGTCCCGCATTGTAGGCCGCCAGCATTGCGGTGACGTTGCCGTAGCGGTCGTACATTTCGCGCAGATACGCCGTACCCGCGAGGATGTTGTCGCGAACATCGAAGGGATCGCGGCCGAGACCGTAGCGTGCGCGCAGCTCAAGCCAGGTCTCGGGCATGACTTGCATGAGGCCCATCGCGCCGGCCGAGG
This sequence comes from Bradyrhizobium dasycarpum, assembly GCF_042019905.1. NCBI lineage: Bacteria > Pseudomonadati > Pseudomonadota > Alphaproteobacteria > Hyphomicrobiales > Nitrobacteraceae > Bradyrhizobium > Bradyrhizobium dasycarpum. The sequence continues at coordinate 2,017,059 of NZ_CP169574.1, read as the reverse complement.
ATACGACGCGGACGTCGTGGGCGCTCTCGGCACGCATGACGGCGCAGATCCAGGTAGCGGGAATGCGGAAGCGTCGCGCGGCTTCGTCGATATGTCGAGCAAACTGGGTGCCTGCGTCGGCGCGCGTTACCCGCGGGGTCTGTGCCTCGCTTATGGCAGGCCATGCGACAGCAAGAACGAGGCCGGAAAGGAGAAGGGCGGCGAGACGCCGGGCGCTCGGATGTCGCCCGGTGTCCGCGATCCGCGTTGACGAGATACGACGGAATCGCATGTCGTCAGTCCCGCTCGGTCCGCTTTAGCGGGCGGGTCCAGTGCAGTCCCCAGAGGGACTTTCCTTCACCCGACTGAAACAGGTTTGCACGGATCGGCTGCCCGAGCGTGGGGTCGTCGATCTGAAGGGAGACGTAGTCGCCGGCCTTTTCGCCCGTCCGCTTCCAACCGGCGCCGATCTCAGGACCGTCGCCATCGCCGAGATGCGCGCGATAGTCCGGCGCATTTTCGGCGTCAGAATGTTCGGCGGGAACCAGCACCAATTCTATGTCGAGTGAAAGGGTGTGGAGACGCCCAGTATAGCCGTTCTTCGTGCGGGTGAACTCTCCAATCTGTGGCATGTTATCCTCCGTTGTGTCGCGGTGAAACAGGATAGGCGCACGCCGTCACCGCGTCGGTGCGCGCCACTCGAACTGTCCGGTGCCTTCTTCGTCGGTCCACAGCGGCGTCGCGCGGCCGACGATCGACGTGATGGGGAGTGGGCCGAAGTAGCGACCGTCGAGGCTGTCCTCGACCCACCAATTCATGAGGAAGACCTCGTGGTCGGCGATGCGCCGGCAGCCTTGCCAGGCCGGCAATTCGCGGCCGAGCTTGTCGCGGCCGAGCGCATCGCCCATGTCGATGCCATCGACGGTGACGTGCGCGCCGTTGCGGCAGACCTGCTGCCCGGGAAGGCCGGCTACCCGTTTCAGAAGAGGCACGCCTCGCGGCAGATAGCGGCGCTCGGCCAGGAAGGAGGCGAGCGGCTCTGGTGCAGCGACGGCGACCAGGTCGGTCACGTCGAGATGCTCCGCCGGCGCGATCGTGTAGAAGCCGATCGGCATGCTCGCGGACGCGTTCCAGATCAGCTTCGGTGTGATAGGAAAGAAGGAAAGGATGCCGACAGACATCGCAGAGAAGTACGTCGTCATGACGTAGCCGAAGCGCGTCAAGGCTCGACGCTCCGCCGCAGAAGGATCGCCCGATGCTGCTCGACGGTGTAGCTGCGCGGCTCCTGGCCGGCGGTCAGGCGATTGTGGACATGCCGCCAGTGATGTGGCGACACCTCGGCCGGATCGATGTCGATCGCCTCGATCGCATCGACAATCTGAAGGACACGCTCGACCTTCGGCCAGCCCTCCATCTTGAGGAGGATGTCACCACCGGGACGCACGAACGGGAGCGTCTGAAAATGCTCGCCGGGCGTGATCGCGCGCACGATGTCGATGCGCGAGATGACCGTGCCGTGGTCGTTCGACGCCCAGCGCACGAGCGCGAAGATGCTGTTCGACGCAAAGCTGAGAGTCCGGCGACGCCGGTCGAGGATGTGCTCCTCCTTCTCCTTGCCGAAGCGAATCCAGTATTCGACCTTTCTCTCGATCCACGTCAGCTCGACGCGCGTCAGGCCGTCGACGGGAAGCGGCGGCGGCACGAGGCGCAGATGGGACGGACTGTTCATGGGAGGTCTCCTTCGGCTGGAGGAAATTCGCGGGCGAGCAGGTCGCGCAGCATGTCCGCGACGGTCAGGCCGCGCTGAAAGGCGACGACCTTGATGCGGCCGCGCAGCTCCGGTGTGATGTCGACCGTCAGGCGGGCGGTGAAAGAGGCCGCTTCGCCGTTGCCGCCGGCGCGCGGGTCCGGCGCCTTGATCCAGCGCTCGGGATCGGCCGGTCGCGCGATGAAGGCGCGCCTGGAGGGGCGCTTGGTCATCGCGCCAGCCTCCCAACTTCGGCCGCAAGGGCTGCGATTTCTTGCGCCGCCGGACTCGCTGTGTGTGCTTCCCAGACGAGGCGGCCGGATTGGGCGGCGTCGGCGAATGCGACACGCTGACCGATCTTTGATGCGAGCAACGGCGGGTCGTGATCGGCGAGCGTCAGCGCCGTCTCACGCATGATGGTGCGCGCAGCACACCGATTGAGAACGAAGCGGGCGATGAGGTGCGGGCGATAGATGCGCGCCTCGCTCAGCAACGCGAGCATCTCGGCAGAACCCCAGCCATCGAAGGGCGACGGCTGCACCGGGATAAGGACACAGTCGGCTGCCAGCAGCGCCGAGCGCAGGAGCCCGGCGACGCGCGGAGGTCCATCGATGACTATGTGATCGACATTGCGCGCGAGCTCGGGCGCTTCACGATGGAGGGTATCGCGCGTCAGGCCGAGGACGCCGAAGAGGCGGGGAAGGCTCTCGCGTGCGCGCTGCTGCGACCAGTCGAGGGCCGATCCTTGCGGATCGGCGTCGATGAGCGTCAGACGCTGGCCGCGCCTCGCCCACTCGCCGGCGAGATGGAGAGCGAGCGTGGTCTTGCCGACGTCACCCTTCTGGTTCAGCAGCGCGACGATCATGGCGCGCCCCGCTGTTGGCGGTGCTCATGCACAGGTGTGGAATGCGGACTGGCCGTTAGAAAGATTCCGAAGGAATCTTGGTTAGAAGAGTTACGCCGCGCGCAACGTCTTGAATCGGCGTCCGGATTCGACGATTCCGGTCCCCGATAGCACGAGGATCGGGTCCCCGATGGCCCGATGGGTCGGGTCCCCGATAGCACGAGCCGATTCACAGCTTATCCCCAGCGCGAGCGGTCCTGCGCGGCCGTGGCGGAGCGAGGGCAGCGGCATCGACGGCAGCGAAGGCGAGGCGTTCGGGGGCGTCCGGCGGCTGCTCGATGGTCAGCCGGTAGCCGGGCAGCGTCTGCCGGCGAACGATGTTGCGCAGGTCGTAGGCGAAGTGCTTGAGCGGCGAGAGGCTGCCGGACTTCGCGTGAAGATAGGCGACGTCGAAGCTCCAGCCGAACTGCTGGCGGCCGCCGTGCTTGCGCACGAGGCGGTAGAGCCAACGCTCGAGACCGCCGGTCAGCCGGAAGTAGGTTCGGTCGATCGTGAGGACCAGCGCGTCGTCGAGGACCGCGGCAAAGAACCAGTCTGGGACGATCAGTTCGAGGCCCAGCGGACGGCCGTGGGCGTCCGCTCGCTCCTTCCACTCGTTGATCCAGGAGAAGCGGTGCATCCGCCGTTCGTTCGGCTGTCGGATCGAGGTCGCGACCGTGGTTGATTGCAAGCGGTCGAGCCCGGCTTTGAGACGGTCGTAATCTCGGACGCTCACGCCACGGCCGATGAAGGAGAGAATCTCATAAGGGGTCGCCGCCATCAGGCGTGACGGTCGCAGGCCGCGATCGCGCGCCTCGACGATTTGCGATGCCGCCCAGATCAGCACGTCGGCATCCCAAATCGTCGCCATGCCGTGCTCTGGCACCGCCTCGACACGGATGACGATCGTGCCGGCTTTGAAGTCGATGGGAGTGAGCCGCTTCGACTTCGCAAGCGAGAAGAACGGATAGGCCATGAGGTCCTGCGCGTCGCGCGGCGCGAGATCGCCGGGTAGTGCCCGGAAGAGATCGAGCTGGTCACGTTCGCTGTTGCGTCGCGCGGAGGACATGCGTCGCCTCTCAACGACGGCTGCGACCGGCCTGCGCTAAGGCCGGGTCGTGGCGCTTGGCGGGCAGCACGGAGCCGCGCGGGTCGGATGTCGACGTGACGGCGCCGCGGTCTGCCCAGGCTTTGAGATCGTCGAGGGCGTAGACAACGCGCCCGCCCAGCTTGCGATAAGCGGGTCCTGTGCCGTAGGTCCGATGCTTCTCAAGTGTCCGGCTGGAGAGGCCGAGGAAGTCGGCGGCTTCCGGCGTTCGCAAGAAGCGCGGCGGCAAGCCGGCGAGATTCGTCATATCGCACCTCCGGGCGTTCGTTCAGGTTGCCGGCGGGCACCGGCGAGCGAAGGCCACGGTGGCGGAGAAGAACTGCGCGCGGGGATGGCGAAGATGGGAATGTAAAAAAGCACCCCCCGCGAGGATGCGGCGAGCTAGTGACGTCTGCGGCGCCGGAGCAGCATGCGATAGCCGCCGGCGATGAGGGCCAAGCCGTCTTTCACGAGGTCAATCGTTACGTCGCGCAACGCCGACGTCTTCCACGGAGTCTCGCTGACACGTCGTTGGCCGAAGAGGGCGTGCGCGATCTCGCGATAGCTCGCAAGTTCGGCGTGACCATCGACTGCCTGAAGCATGTGGCGCAGGCGGCGGCGCTGTTGCGCGGTCAAGCGCGGGTCCGGCGGGACCTGGTGATCATTGACCGCGCGCCAGAGACGCGTGAGCGCGTCGATGCGATCGAGACCATCGGCGCCGAGCGGGACGATCGCGACGACCGGCTGATCTGGCACGGCATCGTGTGCGAGGAGGAGTCGAATTGAAGTCTCGCCGCGACCGTAGATGACGCTAAGACCATCAGCTCCAGTGCGCGCGGTGTCGAGATCGAGTTCACGCGCGATGGCGCTACTAATCGTCCGCAGCATCCTTGCTGGCCCGAGGATCACCGTGCCGGGGTCCGCTTCGGGTGCCCAAAACACCGAAGTATCGCGTGCCGCAAGGGCCGGATCTATCGGGAAAGCGCAACCCCCAGCGATCGCGGATCAGTGTAGCCGACTGATCCGGATCGACTGTCGAGCGCGCGGCATCGGCAAAATCGCGACGATAGTCGACGTTGCGCCGCAACCACTCCCACGCGAGATCGGGAGCGATCAGATTATCGACATAGTCATACGACGCGGATGAGCGCCATCGTGAAGTATCCGGTCCCATTGTTGTCCTCCACGACTGCGAGTGCGGAGCGAGTGACGGAGAACGACGATTACCGGTTGTACGCAGTCCGTGAAGTCGGGCGGATGGCAACAGGTGATGCCACGCCGGCAACGCCAATTTATCGGGCGGGGCCTGTCTCGCGTGCCAACTGGCGGTAGCCGTAGTCGCTCATCCAGCGGGCACGAGCGAGATGGCTCCGATGCACGCGGTTGGCGCGCTCGGGTTCCTTTGACGGATCAATACCAAAAAGGACTTCGACAGCCTCACGCCAATCGGCGCCGTCTGTTTCCGCGTCGAGCAGGCGCATATAGAGCGTCATGTGCGCGCGGTCATACGTCGTTAGCACCGCGCTCTGCGGCGGTTCGTCGATGAACGTCTCGTGTATCAAATCGAACCTCGCGGGTCGTCGAGGGCCTGCGGTAAGGGTTTCTTAACGCTATGCAGTTTGAGGCGTAGTGCAAGATGGCGCAGGCGAGTGACACCCGAGCAGCCGCGATTTTTTGCGACCTTATCGCTTACGACCGGCACCGACTTTCGCGCGGACAAGCATCACTCCTTCGCCCTGGTCGGACGACAGGAACACGATGCCAGCGGCCTCGATCGTGCGGCGGACCTGATCTTCGGTTGTCTCGTAAACGGCCTTGTTGCCTGATTCCAGGCGTTTCAGTGCCGTGAGCGATACCAGGGCCCGGTCAGCAAGCGTTTCCTGCGTCCATCCCAGCAACGCGCGCGCGGCCCGCAATTGTCGGGCGGTGATCATGCATGATCACCTCCCACTTGGCCGATCGAGCGTGCCAGAACTACGACTAAAATAGTCGTTCTTGGCCGACATAGCGAGTGAAAATGGTGGCCGAAGACGGGCGGTTGGTCGAATCGCGCCGAACTGATTCGGTCGCCCTGCCGACCTTACCCTCTGAGCGGACAAGTCCCCGCCCGGTCGGGCCGGGCGGGGGTTCGGACCTGCGCCTCACTCACCGTTACGGCGGTTGGGGCGTGACCAGATCAGGCTATAGCCCTCGCCTTCCTCGTCGTCGAAGAGGTTGGCGTAGATGGGAGCCGTGAACGACGGGTCGTCCAGCTTGAGACCCAGATAGTCGCGGCCCTCGTTGGAGCGCTTGGCCCAGGCGGCGCCGATCTCAACACGGCCCGCGAAGACGCGATGGCTGGGGGCGTTTTCGCCCGAGCGGCTGGCTTCGGGAACGATGCGGACGTTCTTGGCCTGGACGCTGAGGGTGACGATCTGGCCGACGAACTCGTTGCCGGACTTCTTGAAGGTGCCGATGGTCGCCATGGTAGTTCTCCTTGATCTCTGTTTCGAGCCCGCACCATTGCGGCCTCGATGGCGATCGGTTGGCCGGAGGCGATCGACGGCGCACCCCTTTAGGGGCCTGACAGCTAAGGAGAGACTTTCTTGTCTCGCGAGGAATGGCGGCGAAGCCGACGGGGAAGAAAGTCATGACGCGGCTGTTGCGCCATAGGCGATCAAGGCGAAGCCGGCCTTCGGCTAGATCAGCCCATCAAAGAGGCCGCTTGGAGCGTTCGATCAGACAGAGAAGGATCAAGGAGAATCTGGCGATCCCACGTGCATCGCAGAGGTCTGGCAGCGTCGGCGCAAAGTATCTCACTCTGTCGGGGCAATCGGTACGCGCATCATGGGCTCCCGATGAGGAGAAACGGCGAGCGCCCCCGGCCGCCACCTTCGTGGGTAGCGTCGTCGTCGTGCGACACCGGCCCTGCGTTCCGACGCGACCAGCGACCAATGGCTTAAGCGCACTTCCCGCGTTCTTTCGCAAACCGCCTTGCCAACAGACGATGAGGAAGGCGAGGGCTATAGCCTGATCTGGTTATGCACCGAGGCTGAAATAGCGTTAGGCGCGAGCCACGCCCTGACCGGTCTGACCGGGCGGTGCCAGCGTTGCGAGGCGGGCGAAGGCAGTGACGCCGACAACAATGGCCCCGACCACCGAGAAGGCGACCTGCCAGGTTTCCGAGGGCATCGTGTGCTTCACGATGCCATGTGTCGCGTGATAGCCGGCGATGGCTGCTGGCGCGACAAAGACCGCCGCGACCATCAAGCGGAGCCAGAGAGGTTTGACGAACGCGAGCAGGAGGTGACCGATGAGGAGCGTCGCGAGACCGGCAACGAAACCGACTGCGATGCCCCCGAGCCAGCCCGCGCCGGTGCCGTAGGCCCATACGCCGGCCGTCACGCCTGCGAACAGCGGCAGTGCATAGACGGCGAGATAGAACAGCAGGAAGCAGATGACGCCTATAGCGGCAATGCTTGCGAGAATGCTGAAGACAAGCATGATGGCGGCCTCCGTGAGAAGAATCTGACGGTCGCGCCTTCCACCACCACCACCTCGGCGCCGGCAATTATCTTAGCAAATGATCAAAGGCAGCGGCGAGTTGAAATCGCCGCGGGACTCCGATTCAGGCTGGTGTTGACGGCGCTTACTTTGGTCTGTCGCCATAGCGCCAGACGGGAACTCCGAGCTTGCGGGCCTTGTCGGCCAGGTTCTCCTGGATGCCCGTGCCTGGGAAGACCATGACGCCGATCGGCAGGACGGCCAGCATGGCGTCATTGCGCTTGAAGGGCGCGGCCTTGGCGTGCTTCGTCCAGTCGGGCTTGAAGGCGATCTGCGGCACGTTGCGGTGATCGGCCCAGCGTGCGGCGATGCGCTCGGCACCCTTTGGCGAGCCGCCATGCATGAGCACCATGTCCGGGTGCTTGGTATGCACCTGGTCGAGCTTGGCCCAGATCAGCCGGTGATCGTTGAAGTCGAGCCCGCCGCTGAGCGCGACCTTCGGACCGGCGGGCAGCATCACCTCGGTCTCGGCGCGCCTCTTCGCGGCGAGGAAGTCGCGGCTGTCGATCATCGCCGCGGTCATCGCGCGATGGTTGACGAGCGAGCCGTTGCGCGGCCGCCAAGCTGAGCCGGTTTGGCGCTCGAAGTGATCGCAGGCCTGGTCGCGCATCAGCTCGAAGGCGTCGCGGCGCTCGATAAGCGTCTGTCCTTCGGCGATCAGTCGCTCGAGTTCGACGGACTTGACCTCGGTGCCGTCCTGTTCGCGCTGGCTGCGGCGCTGCGCCTGCTCGTTATCGTCGAGCTCTCGGGCGATGCGGTCGGCGGCGCGGTGAAAGACGTTGGTGGTCGACCACAGCAGGTCCTCGAGATCGGGTTCGAGGCGTGTGCCGCTGAGCGTGGCGACGAGAGCATCGAAGATGTCGGCGATGGCGCCGGCCACGGCATTGCCCTCGGGGAGCGGCCGAGGGTCGGGTTCGTCCTGGAAGGGGCGGAAGCCGTACAGTTGAAGCTCGGCGAGGACGTGATCGGTCGGAGACGAGCTATGGTGGGGCTCGAAGTCGTCGTCGGCGGTCATGGGATGCTCCGTCGCTGGATTGGCCGCGACCCTCGCGGCCTTCATGGCGAGGGAAGACGGCGGACGGGCCGGCCCTGCACCCGGAGCGAAACGCAGGGCCGAAGCGCAGCGGAGGGCCGAAGGGGGCCGACTATTTTGCTTCGCGATGTAAAGGCGGCTCTGCCGCCGACGGAAAATAGTCGGCCCACGAGGTTGCCGGTCCGGGCTGTTTGCCGTCCCGATCGCCTCTCAGGAAGGCCGTGGGCGCGGCTCTCTTCAGCATCAGCATCGGCCACCGGCGACGAGGCTGACCTCACGGCCGTTCCGGCCGTCGTTCATGCCTGCGAGGTCTATGCGGCCTCGGCCATGAAACGCGTGACGTCCCAGGACGCGACCTGCGCCCGAAGGTTCGCCCGGAGCGCGTCGCGCCCGAGCATGCGGAGATCCTCGTTGAAGTCGCCGAGTCTCGGCGACAGCACGATCGCCTCGATGCCGGCGTCGGCCGCGCGTTCGATCAATGTCGTCATTGCGCCGTCGCCCGCCGGGTCGTCGTCGCGTGCGATATAGAGGCGGCGCAGCATGTCGGAGAAACGGATGGCGGAGAGGTGGGCTGCCGAAAGTGCGGCGACCATCGCCATGTTGGATAGCGCCATCCTGAGCGACAGCATGGTCTCGATGCCTTCGCCGGCGGCCATCACTTCGCCCGCCACGCCAAAGCGGACGGCGTGTCCGAGAAGATCGCCCATCGCGCGGCGCGGCGTGTCGATGGGCGCCTTGCCGAGGCGGATGGAGTTGAAGCCCTTGGGATCGAGCCAGGTCCGGTGGGCTCCGGTCAGGCGGCCGTCGAGATCGGTGACGGCAGCGATCATGGCCGGCCATGTCTCGGTCGCGGAATGCTCGTCGGGCCGATAGTAGCAGCGCGGATGGAAACGAAGCGATCCGGTTCCGTGCAAAGACGTGATGCCGCGTCTGCGGAGATACGCCTCGACCAGCGTGCCGTGGATCGGTCGTGACATGGCGAACAAGCGCCGTGCTGCTTCCGGGGACCCCGTCGGCGCTGGCTGGATCGTGCGACGACGCTCCTCGCGCCGTGGCTCGGGTTGCGGCAAGCTGAGGAAGGCGCGTGCCTCCCGCGCTACATCTGCGAAATCGACAAGCCCGCACGATTCGCGGATCACGTCGAGCAGATCGCCATGTTCGCCGGTCGCCGCGTCGGTCCACTTGCCCGACGCGCCCTTGCCGGTCTCCGGGCCGGTGAGGCGGACGAACATCGAGCGCCCAGGCGTGTTGCGCGCATCGCCGACCATCCAATAGCGGCCTTCGCGGCGGCCGTTGGGCAGATAGTGACGACACACCGCCTCGGCATTGCGCGCGAGACGGTGTGCCAGGTCAGAAGCGTCGAGCCGGGACATCACGCCGCCTCCCGCTCGCCGACGCGTTCGATCGGATAACGGTCCATCACCTTGGCGAGCACGGCGGGGCCGCGGGCGTCGGTCGGCACGAACATGCGCAGCTTCCACGAGATGATCTCGTGGAAAAGACCGTAGGCCGTGAGCCGTTCGCGCATGGTGTCGGTGAAGCCCGACAACTCGATGCGATGTCCGCCCATAACCCGGACTCGCCGAAGCTGGAGCCCCTCGGCGAGGTCGATGACGGCCTTGCCCTCGATGAGGGCCGCGAAGGCGTCGTCCGGCGTCAGTGAAGGCTGGCCGGTCGCGGTGGCCGTCGCTGCCCAGGCGGGCGAGACCCGGCGGCCGATGATGCGCTCGCCGTCATCGGTTTGCAGCCGATAGACGCGCGTCGACTCGTTGGGCAGCCGCTTCCAGATCGGAAGGAGCAAGCCGGCGACCATGTGGATGGTCGAGTCGGCGAACGCCGGCACCTCGTTCAGTTCCGCGGTCCAGGCTGCGGCGAAGGTTGCTTCGTCCGCCTCAACCCAATGGCTTTCTGCCATGATGCGGACCGGCAGGTTCGGCGCCTCCATCGGCCGGATCAGGCGCACGCGGTATTCGACCGCGCCATCGTCGAGCATGACAGACGGCGCGTGGACTTGCACGGCAACGCGGCCGGAGCGCTCATTGACGAGAAGCCGCGATCCGCGCTCGCGCACCCGACTCAACGCCTCATCGAGCGTCATCGGCCGATTGCGCTGTCGCTGCGCGATGGTGAGTAACCGCGTCTCGGCGCCGGTTCCAGGATGCGTGTAGATCGTCTCACGATTGGTGACGACGAAGCTCTCGGCCCACAGCGTCTCCAGTCCCATGTCGTAGGTGCCCGCGGCGATGGCGCCTTCGATGCGTGCGTTCAAGAGTTGCTCGAAGGCGGTGAACAGAACGCCTTGCAGCTCGATGGTCAGCGCGAGCATGCGGTTGAGGAAGGTGGTGATCGGCGGCAGGTCGTCCTTGACGCCGTTCGCATCCATGAGCTTCAGGCCGGTTGCCGCCTCGAAGCGCTGAAGCGAGCAGCCATCGATCTTGCCGCGAACAAGCAGCATGTAGAGCTGCCGCAAGGCGTCCCGCGCATAGTGGGACTCCAGATTGTCCTCCGGCCGGAAGAGGCCCTGGCCGCCGGTCTGCCGTTGACCGCGCGTGATCGCGCCAAGCGTATCGAGACGCCGTGCGATCGTGCTCAGGAAGCGCTTCTCGCCCTTGACGTTCGTCGCGACCGGCCTGAACAGCGGGGGCTGTTGCTGGTTCGTCCGATGCGTTCGGCCGAGCCCCTGGATCGCCGTATCCGCCTTCCAGCCGGGCTCGAGGAGATAATGCACACGCAGGCGCGTGTTCCTCGCCGTAAGCTCGGCATGATAGCTGCGCCCGGTGCCACCCGCGTCACTGAACACGAGGATGCGCTTTTGGTCGTCCATGAAGGCCTGCGTTTCGGCGAGATAGGCGGAGGCTGCGCGCGTCTCGACGACAAGGCGATCGCTCCTGGCGCCGCCGCCCGACTTGCGAACAATGCGGCGCGAACGGCCGGTCACTTCGGCGACGATGTCCGTGCCGAAGTGCTGCACAAGCTGGTCAAGCGCGCCGGGGACGGGCGGCAGGCTCGCGAGCTTGGCGATCAGAGCATCACGACGTGCAACAGCTTCGCGGCTCTCGACGGGCCGCCCGTCGTGATAGACCGGGCGGGACGACAGCTTGCCTTCCGAATCCGTGAACGGCTCGTAGAGCTGGACCGGAAAGGAATGGGCGAGATAGTCGAGGACGTATTCCCGCGGGGTGATGTCGACGCGAACATCATTCCATTCCTCAGTCGGCAGCTCGGCGAGGCGCCGTTCCATCAGGGCTTCGCCCGTTGAGACGATCTGGACGACGGCGGCATGGCCTTCATCGATATCGCGCGCGATCGAGCGGATCAGGGTCGGCGTCTTCATCGAGGTCAAAAGGTGCCCGAAGAAGCGCTGCTTCGCCGACTCGAACGCGCTCCGGGCAGCCGACTTGGCCTGTCGGTTCAGCGTGCCCGATCCGCCTTCGCTTCCGCCGGTGATATTGGCGGCCTGCATGGCGGCATCGAGGTTGTTGTGAATGATCGCGAAGGCACCGGCGTAAGCGTCGTAGATGCGGGTCTGCTCGGGCGTCAGCTCATGCTCGACCAGCTCGTATTCCACGCCGGCAAAGCTCAGCGAGCGCGAAGTGTAGAGGCCGAGCGCGCGCAGATCGCGGGCGAGGACCTCCATGGCGGCGACACCGCCGGCCTCGATCGCCTCCACGAACTCGGCTCGGGTCGAGAACGGAAAGTCTTCGCCGCTCCACAGGCCGAGCCGTTGCGCGTAGGCGAGGTTCTGCACGGTCGTCGCGCCGGTAGCGGAGACGTAGACGATGCGCGCATTCGGCAACGCATGCTGGAGCCGCAGGCCAGCGCGGCCCTGCTGTGAGGCCTCCTGATCGCCGCGTTCACTCTTGGCGCCGACCGCGTTCTGCATGGCATGGGCTTCGTCGAAAATGATCACTCCGTCGAAGTCGGAGCCCAACCATTCAACGATCTGCCGCACGCGGGAAAGCCTTTCGCCGCGGTCGTCGGAGCGTAGCGTGGCATAGGTGGTGAATAGGACGCCTTCCCGAACCGTGATCGGCTTGCCCTGCGCGAATCGCGAGAGGGGCGTGATGAGGAGGCGCTCCATGCCGAGGGCCGACCAGTCGCGCTGCGCATCTTCGATGAGCTTGTCGGACTTCGAGATCCACACCGCCTTGCGCCGGCCCTGCATCCAGTTATCCAGGATGATGCCGGCAGACTCGCGCCCTTTGCCGACGCCGGTGCCGTCGCCGATCATGAATCCGCGCCGGAAGCGAACCGCACCCTTGGCGTCCTCGGCCGCGGCGGTCACGACGTCGAGGGCGTCGTCCACGGTCCAGGCGCCAGCGAGATGGTCGGCATGCGCCTCGCCTGCGTAGATCAGCGTTTCGAGCTGCGCGCCCGAAAGCAGGCTGACGATGTTGGAGGGGAGGCGGGGGCGGTAGCTCGGCTTCGGTGGCGCGACGGAGGCCATCGCTGCCGACTGGACGAGTTGGGTCGGGTGATCCTGAGCGCCAGGAATCCGGATGCTCTGAAGACCGTAGTTTTCATAGATGGCGTCGGAAAGACGCGCGCCCTGCGACGGTGTCCAGTCGGTCGTCTCGTAGTTGAGTTCGACGCCTTCAGGCTCGGTGACGCTCGCCGGCCGCGTTGCAGCTTGGGCGGCGCGTGCGAGGTAGCCGCGAACGGTGCGCGGCGTGGTGACCGACGGCACGGCCACGGCGGGATCGACCGGCAGCCGTGCCGGAACGTGCTCCGCGATCCACGCCAATAGCGTGGCGACGTCCGGCGCGAGGCCGAGTGCAACCGGGAACACGGTGGGATCGTCGGCAGGGCACTTGTCGATGACGGTCAGCCTCGTCGGGAATGTCGTGCCGTGCTTGGCATAGACGCGGCCGTCGATAGCGGCGGAAAAAACGACGCGCCTGCGCTCCTGCAGCCGGACATAGGCGTTGCGCCAGGCTGGAGCGTCCGGCGCGAAATTGCCGCCGGTGATCGCGACCAGGCGGCCGCCGTCGGCAAGCCTCGCGAGCGCCGAGCCGATATGGCGGAGCGCGGCGTCGGCCATGCGGCCTTCCACGTTGGCCATCGTCGAGAACGGTGGGTTCATAATCACGACGCTCGGCACGATGGCGGCGTCGAGGTGATCGTGAATCTGCGCGGCGTCGTGTCGGGTGGTGGTGATCGTCGGAAACAGCAGGGAGAGAATGCCGGCACGGGTCTCGGCGAGCTCGTTGAGGACGAGCGATCCGCCGGCGATCTCTGCGAGGATGGCGAGTAGGCCGGTGCCGGCCGACGGCCTCGAGCACGCGGTCGGCTGGCGTGACCGCTGCGGCCGTCGCGACCGCGAGGCCGAGCGGGATTGGCGTCGAGAACTGCTGGAGGGCCTCGCTCTCGGTCGAGCGGCGCGTGTGGGTCGGCAGGAGGCCGACGATTTTCTCCAGCATGGGGAGGGCCTGGGCCGGAGAGCCGGCCTTGCGCGAAAGCGCCTTTCCATATTTGCGGAGAAACAGAACGGTCGCGGCCTCGCAGGCGTCGTAGGCCGTTTTCCAGTCCCAGGCGCCGGACGCGTCGGTGTCGCCGAGGGCTCGCTCCATCGCGGCGCGAAGGATCGCCGCGTCGACCTGACGGCCTTGTTCGAGATGAGGAAGGAGAAGGTGCGCGGCTGCGCCGATGCAGCGGGCGATATCAGGGGGCGACGCAAGCAGCGACGTCGCGACCGCAGGCGCGGCCGCGAAAGCGGTGGATGGGTTCATATCGGTGAGCCTCGGGAGAGCGGGAACGGGCGAGCCGGCCGGCGCTCTCCTCTGGACCGCACCGGCTCAAACCGGTCCCGGCCAAGCTCTCCTCTCATCACGCCGCCGCCCTCACGGCGCGCCACCACGCGATCTGCTCGTCGCGCGTCGCGTTGGCGAGCCACAGCAACAGATCGCCGTGGCACGGACGCGGCGCGCACTCGGCGGCGATCATCGCCAGCGGAGTTGTGGATTGAAGATGAGGAGGCTGATTACGGCCATGCTGCAGGCGCCGATGCCGCCGTAGAGCATGACCCACCCGAAGCCGCTGGCGAGCGCTTGGTGCACGACGGCGTCGGACAGATCAGGCATCGCCACGGCGTTGCCGGCGGCGATGCGCTCGGCGAGCGGACGCAGTTGGTCGTCGCTGAGGTTCGGCAGCGCGGCTTTCAGACTGGCCAGCACGCCGCCCGCCAGGATGAAGCCCATCACCGCGATATTGACGGAGAGCGAGACCATGCGGGCGCTCATGTCGATGCCGGAGGCCATGCCGGCGCGGTCGCTCGACACCGATCCTGTCGTCGTGTTGGTGACGGGGGTATTGGTGATGCCGAGCCCGATGCCGGCGAGCAGGCATCCCGGCAGCATCGTCAGCCAGTCCGGCTGCGATGCGGCGCTGCCGAACTTCATCAGGATGAAGCCGAGGCCGATCGTGAACAGTCCGGCCGGAATGACGATGCCAGGCTGGTAGCGCAGCGACAGCCGTTCCCCGATCGGCGGCATCACGAGGGTCGGCAAGGTATAGGCGAGAAGCGCGAGGCCCGCGGAGACGCTGTCATAGCCAAGCCCGGCCTGGAACCAGATCGGGAGATAAATCATGAAGGGCCAGTAGCTGAGGTTCATCGCCGACGAGCCGATGATCGCACCCGAGAAGGGACGGATGCGGAACACCGAGAAGTCGAACATCGGCCGGGCGCTGACCTTCTCGGCGATCAGGAAGGCGATGAAGCTCGCGACCGACACACCGAGGATGGCAAGGCCGGCCGGGCTGCCGAAGCCGAAGTCCGGTCCCTGGGTGATGTAGAAGGCGAGGCAGAAGACGGCGAGCGACAGCGTGAGGATGCCGGCGATGTCGAGGCGGCCGGCCTGCGGGTCCTTCGACTCGTGGACGCCGGTCAGGGTGAGCACGAAGGCCACGACCGCAAACAGCACGTGGATGAGGAACACCCACTCCCAGCTCGCGACCGCGACGATGCCGCCGCCAATGATCGGACCGAAGCCGAGACCGATGCCGAAGATGACGCCCCACCAGCCCCAGGCGATGGCGCGCTCGCGTCCTCCCTGGAACTCATGCGACAGCACGGCGATCTGACCGATCAGCATTGCGCCGCCGCTCATGCCCTGAAGGAAGCGGGCGACGATCAGCGTGGGGACGTTCTCGGCCACGCCGCAGATCAGCGAGGTGATGCCGAAGGCGGCGATGGAGATCAGGAAGATGCGCTTGCGGCCATAGCGGTCGGCCAATGTGCCCGTGGCCATGAGCACGGTCGTGACCGCGATCGTATAGGCGTTCATGACCCACTGGAGCTGCTTGAAGTCCGCGTGCAGCACCTGCTCCAGTGTCGGCAGGATCGCGGGGATGCTCGAGATCTCCAGCCCGAACATCAGGCACGAAAGACAGACCGCAACCAATACAACGTAACCGCGGCGGAAGAGCGTAGTAGTCATGGAAGGCTCCTGAAACGATGAAGCCCGGCGCGATGGCCGGGCCGGATTGATCTGCGTGGTGAAGGGAGTGCGGGACGGCGTGCCGCCGTCCCTCTGGTTCGATTCATTCGGCCGCGACTGGATGCGGCTGTTCGTCTTTGTCTACGTCAGCGACTTCATCGGTCTCGCTGGCGAGGAAAGCCGGCAACGCTTCATCGCCGTCGGCTCCGCTCGCGTCCGTGGTGCTCGCATCGGGATCGGCAAGACGCAGCGGTTCCGGCAGCCAGCCGGCGTCGGCGAGCAGGCGTTCGGCCTCCCTGGCCATTTCCGGCTTCTTGAGGTGGTCGATGAGCTGCGCCTTCTCCTCACCGAGCGCTTCGCGCACGGCTTCGATGATCCGGCTCTTCGTCACGCGGCCGAGATAGTTCGCCACGCTCGGCCGCCATCCGGCCTCCACCATGTCGAGGCCCGTGGCTCGGGCGAGCCGATCGGCATCGCGCATGCGCCGGTCGAGGCCATGCTGACTGACGCCGTTGCCGCCATACGGATTCGGGCGTTCGTAGAGCGCGTTGATCCCGTAGCTGACGCAGTGCGCGAGCAGCGCGAGGCGGCTCGCATCGTCGAGCGCTGCGATCCAATCCCAGAGCCGATCATCGTCATCGAGCGGCATGTCCGACTTCCAGGCGTCGGTGCGTGCCTGGATGGCCTTGGCTGAGGCGCTATCCTTCAGCTCGGTGGCCTGAACGGGGAAGTGGACCTCCCGGACCGAGGTCTCGACAGCGCAGCCGTGCGCCTTGCGCTTGAAGGCGTCGAGCACCAGCTTGTGCAGGAGCGCCGTCAGAGCGACCTGCGGGTGGTTGGCGACCGCGTCGCGCAGCGCCAGCGTGCGATGCGCGGTGAGCTCGACTACCAGCCGCTCGGGCAGCGGCTTGATGGCATCGTCCTCGTCGTCCTCTTCCGCGTTCGTGCTCTGGCCGCCGATCGTGATGACGGCGCGGTGGAAGGATGGCGTCTCAGCGTCATCGACTTCGCCAGATTCTCTGTCGCTCTCGGCGTCGCTGCCCTCGACGGGAACAGGCGCCTCGTCCTCGGGCCGCACATAGCCGCGATCAACCACGACGTCGCCGTTACGGTCGACGCTGACGAAGACGCCGGCGCGCGCGATGTCCGCGGGATCGTAGACGACGGGACGCTTCTCGAAGGCGTCGAGCGCCTCCTCGATCTCGCCCAGGCGCTGATCGATCTCGTCCGGCAGTTCGTCGGTGCCATCATATTCCGCCTCGAGTCGGTCGTACTCGGCGCGCAGCATCTCGCGTCCGGCCCGGTCTTCCTCGGTGAGATCGACGGAAGTGCCGGTGATCTGGCGCAGGCCTTGGTCATAGCCGTAGGGCAGGTCGAGATCGACCTTCACCCACTTCCAGCCTTCGCTCGCGATCTCCTCCGCGACCGTCCTCAGCTTATCGCTGACCAGGCGGTGAAGCAGCGCGGGGTCCGCGAGCCAGCCGCCGTCATCGTCCTCGAACAGGTCACGCAGAACGGCGCCGCCCGCCGCGACATAGGCGTCGAGACCGACAAAGCGCACGCGCTTGTCGGAAGCGGGAATCGTGGTCTCGGTTAGCATCTGCCGGATATGCCAGGGCTGCCGATTGTACGAATGCTGCACGGCTTCCCACACCTGCTTCTGACGCGCGTGATCCGGGTTGACCGTAAAGGCCATCAGCATGTCGAGTGTCATGCGCTCGTCGGCATAGGCATCGCGCAGCACGGGCGAGACCGCGTTGAGACGCAGCCGCTGCTTCACGACCTGGACGGTCGTGAGATAGGCCGCGGCGATCTCCTCCTCGGTCATGCCCTTGTCGAGCATGTCCTGGAACGCGCGGAACTGGTCGAGCGGGTGAAGGGCGGCACGCAACAGGTTCTCGGCGAGGGAGTCGTCCTCGGCGAGGATCTTCGTGTCGGACTTGCGCACGATGCAGGGGACGAGCCCGTCCTTCGGAAAGCGCTTGGCCTTGACCAGGCGCTCGATCGCACGATAGCGGCGGCCTCCAGCCGGTACCTCGAACATGCCGGTCTCGTTCCCATCCGCATCGAGGATGGCGCGCACGTTGAGGCCCTGCACGAGGTCCTCGCGCCGGTCGATGTCATGGGTCAACTCGTCGAGCTCAGCTTCCGGCCGGGTTCGCCGGACATTGGACTCCGAGAGCACGATCTTGTTGAAGGGGATGTCGCGCGAGCGCGAGAAGACGATCTTCCTGGCAGCCTTTGCCATATCGGGATACTCCGCGACGGGCGCCGAGAGCCTCTCTCGGCTTCTAACCCGTCACGAAGCGAAGCGCCGCCCTCTCACTCTGAGGACGGCGCCGCCTCCCGGCGTTCCGGGCGCAAAACCGGAGATGCGCAAACGCTCATCTCCCGCTCCGCGGATTTCACGATGGGCGTTACGCGCCATCGCCGCGAGCCCGAATGGCTTGGTAGAGGATGCGCTCGGCCGCCCGGATGCTTCCCGCCTGGCGGGCGGCTTCCGCCCAGACCGAGATCGGGAAATCGCCGGTGAAGAGAGTGTCGCGCTCAATTCCCATGCCGAACGGCAGGACGATCGAGATCAGTTCCTCGAGCGAGAAGCTGCCCAGCTCGGGATGGCCGAGATCGGCGAGGCCGAAGAGCGTATCGCCGTCCGCGTCCAGCTCGGTCGCGAGCCAGACGCCTTCGCCCAGCGGGTTGAAGAACTTGACGACGGGCACATAGTCGGCGCCACGTTCAAGCCCATTGGCGAGCAGACGCTCGCGCAGGTCGTCGGTCAGGAGGATCATGCCGCCCTCCTGTCGGTCGCCTGTTCGCTGGCCGTCTCGGTTTCGGGTAGGTACGCAAGCAGCCAGTCAGCCGCTTTGCTCGCCTGAGACGCGGCGCGAACGATGGCGCGATTGTCCTCGCGCAGCACCTCCAGCCACGAGCCGATGTAGTCGGCGTGGCGTACGGTCGGATTGATGCCGAGCGAGGCGCAGCAGAAGGCCGCGTTCATCTCGGCGACCAATTCTTCGAAGGCGTACTTCTTCGAGCCGAAGGAGCCCGACAAGTCGCGGCCGAGGCGGGACGCATGGCCGGTTGCATGGCCGAGCTCATGCAGGGCCGTGCGATGCCAGTTGATCGTCTCGAAATACGCCTGCGGCGGCGGCACCTGCACATAGTCGTGCGCCGGCACATAGAAGGCGCGATTGCCGCCGATGCGGAAGTCGATGCCCGTCACCTTGATCAGCGCGTCGACCTTGGGCTCGATCAGGTCAGGCTCAGGGGCGGGGGCGGCGACGACAAGGTCCTCGGGCAGACCTTCACATTGCGCCAGGTTGAAGACAGTGAAGCGTTTCAGGAACGGGATCGCCTGCGCTTCTTCGCCGGTCTCCTGCGCCCGCTTCTTCTCGTCGTCCGGAATGAAGCGGTCGGCATAGACGACTGTGGTGCCGTGTTCGCCCTTGCGGACATTGCCGCCAAGACTCAGTGCCTGGCGAAACGTCAGCCAGCCCTGGACGGGGAAGCCGTGCTCAATCACGGAGCCCCACAGGATCAGCACGTTGATGCCGGAATAGAAGCGGCCTGTGGCCGCGTTCTTCGGCATGGCGAGCGGCGCCTTCGCCGCCGCCGTCCCCCAAGGCTGGACCCAGGGCACGCGGCCGGCCTCCAGCTCGGCGATGATCTTGGTGGTGATTTCGTCGTAGAGGCTCGTCCGGTGGGAGCCGGAACGGGCGCGAGCGGTCTGTCTGGACATCGCGGGTCTCCGCGACAGGCGCCGGGAGCCTTTCTCCCAGCCTTCTACCCGTCACGGAAAACCCGTCCGCACTCTCACTCTCGGGGCGTTGCGGGGTGTCCCCGCAGAAGGGGTCGGCCGAGACCCGGGCTCGGCCGTAGGGAAGGCCTTCCCCTCAGACTTCCATATTGGGGGCGTATTCGAGGCCATGGCGTTCGATGACGCCTAGGGGCGCCTTGTTCTGGAAAATGCGTTGGAAGGGGTATTTTGTACCCTATGTGGCGCATTTTTCGCGACTAACAGGACGGTGCCGACTTCGTCAATGAGAAAGGGCTGTTGACAAATATGCGTCAGAATGGCTATTTACTGCCCACCTTGACGCAGAATCACAGACTCAATATGCAACCTCGCCAGCACAAAACGGCCAGCTTCCTGTCGGCTCATCCGGTCTTCACCCGGGCGGAGTTCGCGGCGGCTTTTGGCCATCCTGCGGGCGCGGCCAATGTTACGAGCCTGCTCCGGCATCATCTGCGGGCTGGCAATATCAAGCGCGTCAGTCGCGAGGTGTTTGCCGCGGTGCCCGCCCATCTGCCGGCGGAGCGGATGGTGATCGACCGCTTCGCCGCGGCGAGCAAGCTTCGTCCCGATGGCGTCTTGGGGTTTCACTCCGCGCTTGAGCTGCATGGCATAGCCTATTCCGAGTTCAACGAGGTTCAGCTCATCAGCGCCGGACGGACCGAACGCGTGGACCTGCCATTTGGCGCCTGCCGCTTCGTCACGCCACCGAAGGCTTTGGCGGCGTCCGGCCAAGCCGACTACCTGACCCTGACCATGGACCGGCAGGGGGTGGCGGTCCGTGTGACCGCCGTCGAACGAACGGTCGTCGATGTCCTGCACCGGCCGGAACTCGCGGGCGGCATCGAGGAAGTCCTGAAATCGCTGGATCTGGTGCGCTATCTCGATCCGGCGAAGGTCGCCGATTATGTCGAGCTGCTGGACAACCGGTCGCTCGCCTCCGTTTCCGGCTGGTGGCTCGAGAAGCGGCGCGCCGCGCTCGGCGTCACTGACGATGTGTTGGCGCGCCTGCGAACACGGCTTCCACGATCGAAACACTACGCGCTGGGCGCCGAACCCGGTCATGCCGTGCTTGTCGAGGCGTGGCGTGTGCTTCTGCCGCGGCAGGCTGTCGACGCTGCTTTTGAGGGCGTGTGATGGTCGCGTCGCGAGAAACGCTTCAGGATCTTGCGGCAGAGCGGCAGCTTCAACCCGCGACGCTCGAACGGGTGATCCGGCTGATCGATATTCTGGATGCGTTCGGCGCCGACACGCTGATCGGGCCGCGGATCGCCTTGAAGGGCGGCACGGCGCTCAACGTCTTCCACTCCGATCTGGACCGCCTTTCGGTCGATATCGACGTCAATTATGTCGGCGCGCTCGAGAAAGAGCAGATGGACGCCGACCGGCCGGGATTGGAAGACCGGATCGAGCGCTTGATGGAATCGAAAGGCTATGCCGCGCGGCGTGAGCCGTCCGAGCACGCCGGCGGCAAATGGATTTATCGCTATGCCTCCGCGCTGGGCGGCGCGGGGACCATCGAGATCGACATCAACTATCTCTATCGCGGCCCCCTCTACGGCGTGGATCGCATGCCATCGGTGGCGATCGGCTCGTACCAGGCCACGAATGTGCCGGTTCTCGATATCCATGAGATCATCGCCGGCAAGATGGTCGCGCTGGTCACGCGCCGCACCGCACGCGACCTGTTCGATGCGCACCGGATCATCGCCATGCCCTCGCTCGACTGGTCGAAGATCAAGGCGGCTACCTTGATGATCGGCGCGAGCGCCAAGAGCGTCGATTGGCGTTCGGCCTCGCCGGCTGCGATTGGATGCGAGGTCGGCGATATCACCGGTAAGCTGACCATGTGCCTGCACGATCGGTATTTCGATGCCTTTGGCGGTCCGGCGGCCTGGATCGAGAACGTCACGGCAGAATGCCGGGAGAAGCTCGCGCCGCTGTTTCAGTTGACGGCTTGCGAGACGGCATTTCTGGATGCCGTGCTGGACCGGGGTGAGATCGACGCGTCCGCTCTGGAGGTGCCGGAAAACGTGCGCGCCGCGATCGAAGCCAGTCCGGCCCTGCGATGGAAAGCACAGAACGTGAAGGCTTGGAAGTCTGGCGACAAATCGCTGGCGCCGCGTGCGAGGCGGGCAGGGCGGACGCGCGGAGAGAGCCGGTGAATACTGAAGCGGATACTTGTCGAAAATTCGTTGTTCCGCGTCTGCAAACGGTGGGTTGGGAAGGCGCGCCCCACGCTATTAATGAGCAGCGGACGTTCACCGATGGTCGGGTGATCTTCATCGGTGGCAAGGCGAAGCGCGGCCGGCAAAAGCGCGCCGACTACATCCTGCGCTACCGCGCCGATTACCCGATCGCGATCGTCGAGGCGAAGGCGGCGTACAAATCCGCCGCCGACGGTATGCAGCAAGCCAAGGATTACGCTGAAATTCTCGGACTGAAATTCGCCTACGCCACTAATGGCGCGGAGATTCTCGAATTCGACTTCCTCACCGGCTTGGAAACCGAGCGGACCGATTTCCCGACGCCCGCTGAGCTGTGGGATCGGCAACGGGCCGGTCTCGGTTTGACCGATGACGTAGCCGCCGAGCGCCTGCTCGCACCAGGATTTCCCGATCCCGGCAAGCCACTGCGCTACTATCAGGAGATCGCCGTCAACCGGGCGCTTCAGGAGGTTCTCACCGGCCAGCGTCGGGCGCTCCTCACGCTCTGCACCGGCGCCGGCAAAACGGCCGTGGCATTCCAGATCGCCTGGCGGCTGTGGACTGCCGGATGGAACAAGCGGGGAGACTTCCGCAAGCCCAAAATCCTGTTCCTCGCCGACCGCAACATTCTCGTCGACGACCCGATGGCCAAAACCTTTGCGCCCTTCGGCGATGCGCGGTTCAAGATCGAAAATGGCGAGGTCAGCCATGGCCGCGACATTTATTTCGCGATCTACCAGGCGATCGCCAGCGACGAGCGACGGCCGGGTCTGTATCGAGAATATGCGCCGGACTTCTTCGACCTCATCATCATCGATGAGTGCCACCGCGGGAGCGCGCGCGACGATAGCAGCTGGCGCGAAATTCTGGAGTATTTCGAGCCGGCCTATCAGCTCGGCATGACGGCGACGCCGCTGCGGGAAGATAACCGGGACACTTACGCCTATTTCGGCGCGCCGCTCTATACTTATTCTCTGGCGCAAGGCATCGCGGACGGATTCCTGGCTCCCTATCGTGTGCATCGTGTCGTCACGGACTATGATGCGGCGGGGTGGAGACCAACCAAGGGCGAGCTCGACCGCTTCGGACGCGAAATTCCCGATGACGAATATCACACAAAGGACTTCGAGCGTGTCGTCGCGCTACGTGCGCGCACCGAGGCGATCGCGCGCCACCTCACGCATTTCCTCGCTCAGACCGATCGCTTCGCAAAGACGATCGTGTTCTGCGTGGACCAGGAGCATGCAAGCGAGATGCGTCGTGCGCTCGCCAATCTCAACGCCGACCTCGTTGCGGATTATCCGGACTATGCCTGCCGCGTCACTGCCGACGAGGGCGATATCGGCAAGGGCAAACTCAGCCGTTTCCAGGACGTCGAGACGAAGGTTCCGGTGATCCTGACGACGTCGCAGCTGCTCACCACGGGTGTCGACGCGCCGACCTGCAAGAATGTCGTGCTGGCGCGCGTGGTCGGCTCGATGACGGAGTTCAAGCAGATCATCGGTCGAGGGACACGGCTGCGCGAAGATTACGGCAAATTGTTCTTCAACATCCTCGACTACACCGGCACCGCGACTGAAAAATTCGCCGATCCGGACTTCGACGGCGAGCCGACCGCAGAGACGATCACTGAGATCGACGCCGAGGGCGAGATCGTCACCACCCAAGAAGAAGAAAATCCAGCGCCGGAGGCGGCGGACGAGATCGAGACGGAAACCGAGGGTGGTCTTCCCGCCGACGAGGAGCCCGGAGAACCACGTAAACTCTACGTCGATGGCGGCGCGGTCGAAGTGGTGGCGCATCTGGTCTACGAACTCGATACGGACGGCAGACGACTGACCTGCAAAAAACTGACGGACTGGACCGGTGAGAAGGTCCGCACGCTCTACCCGACCGCGGCAAGCTTCCGCGCCGACTGGGTGCGAGCGGACAAGCGCCACGCGATCGTCGAGGCGCTCGCTGAACGGGGCATCGACCTGGAGAGCTTGGCCGAAGAGGCCGGGCGGCCGGAGGACGATCCTTTCGATCTGCTTTGCCATCTCGCCTGGAACGCGCCGCTCCGCACGCGACGTGAACGCGCCGAACGTCTCAAGCGCGATCGAACCGATTTCTTCGATCGGTATGGCGGCGATGCCCGGACCGTACTGGAGGCGCTGCTGGAAAAATACGCCGAGCACGGCGCCGCGCAGTTCGTCCTGCCGGGTATCTTGAAGGTGCCGCCGCTGGCCGGGTTCGGCAATCCGAGCGAAATCGCTCGCCGCTTCGGCGGGCCGGACAAGCTTCGCGAAGCTGTCAACGAAATGTCCGGCCTGTTGTACGCCGCTTAGGAAAGACCTGTGAATGCCACGTGAGAAGAAGATCAGCACGCCGAAAACAACGGCGCAGCGGCTCGACAGCCTCATCAAGTCGGCGCGCAACAAAATGCGCAAGGACCGGGAGCTGAAGACGGACCTCACACGGCTGCCTACGCTTACCTGGCTGATGTTCCTGAAATTTATCGACGACATGGAGCGCGTCCACGAGGATGAGGCGGTGCTCGCCGGCGAACCGTACCGGCTCCTGATCGATGCCCCTTACCGGTGGCGAGACTGGGCGGCCGATCCTGCGGGCATAACTGGGCCGGATTTGCTCTCGTTCATCAACGGCGAGCAATCCGTTCGCGCGGACGGCACGCAAGGCCCCGGCCTGTTCGCTTTCCTTCGAGGTCTGCGCGGCAATGGCGCTGGCCGCCAGCGGCGTGACGTTGTCTCCGCGGTGTTTCGCGACCTGCGGAACTACGCGACCAGCGGGTATGTGCTGCGGGATGTCATCAACCTGATCAACGGCATCCATTTCGACAGCACCGAGGACATACAGACCCTCGGTCGGATGTATGAGACTTTGTTGCGGGAGATGCGCGACGCCGCGGGTCAGAACGGAGAGTTCTATACGCCGCGTCCCGTCGTGCGTTTCATGGTCGAGGCGATCGATCCCAAGCTCGGCGAAGTCGTGCTCGATCCCGCCTGCGGCACGGGCGGGTTTCTGGCTGCTGCTTTCGACCATATGAAGCCGCAGGCCGGCACGGTTGAGAAACGCGAAATTCTTCAGCGCAAGACATTGCGTGGCGGCGAAGATTCCTCGCTTCCGTTCCTGCTCGCGCAGATGAACCTGCTGCTGCACGGGATCGAAGCGCCTGACATCGAATTCGGCAACGCCCTGCGGTTCAAGCTGACCGAGATCGGCGAGCGGGACCGGGTCGAAGTCATCCTGACTAATCCGCCGTTCGGCGGTGAAGAAGAAGCCGGCATCCTCACGAATTTTCCGGATGATCGCCGGACCGCCGAAACCGCGCTGCTCTTTCTACAGCTCATCATGCGACGGCTCAAACGAGGCGGACTCGGACGCGCCGGCGTCGTCGTGCCGCACGGCATCCTTTTCGGCGACGGCATTGCGGCGCGGATCAAAGCCGACCTGCTCGAGCAGTTCAATGTTCACACCGTCGTCCGGTTGCCCGACGGCACCTTCGCGCCATACACGGACATCCCGACCAACATCATCTTCTTCGATACGTCCGGCCCGACGCGCGACATCTGGTATTGGGAACAACCGCTTCCGGAAGGGCGGCGGAAATATTCCAAGACGCTGCCACTGCAATACGAGGAATTCGCCGACTGCCGGGCCTGGTGGTCTGACCGAAAGGAAGGACCGCGGGCCTGGAAGGTGTTCGGCCCCGATTTGATCAGGCGCGATGAACAAGGGCGCGCGGTTGCGGTTGATTTGGATCTGAGAAATCCGCATGCGAAGGCGGTCATCGATCACCGCTTACCGGCGGAGATCGTCGATAGCGCCATCTCCAAAGAGCAGCAGGTGCTGGCCGTCTTGAATGAGATCAAGGCGCTTGTGGCGGAGCGCGCCTAGGTCATGGCGAGCGTTCCGCTTGTCCCGTTGGGTGAGCTCCTCACCTACGCGCCGGATCCGCAGGATGTGGATCCTGATGGCGCGTATCCGATCGCGGGCATCTATGGCTTTGGTCGCGGGATGATTCAGCGCGCGCCGGTTGCTGGACGGGAGATGGCCGCCACGCAGCTGTTCCGCATCCGGGCGGGCCAGTTCATCTATAGCCGCCTGAAGTCGTTTGAAGGCGCTTATGCGATCGTCTCGCCAGAGGTCGACGGGTATTTCGTCTCGAACGAATTCCCAACCTTCGATCTGGATTGTGAACAACTCGAGCCCGGCTTCCTCGGCTGGTACTTCAAGCAGGACCGCGTCTGGCAGCAACTAGCCTCCGACGTGAAGGGAATCGGCGCGCGCCGAGAGCGGCTGCATCCCGCACGTCTTCTCGATCATGCCATTCCGCTTCCTCCGATCGCACAGCAACGTCGGATCATCGCGAAGCTCGACGGCGCGGCGTTGCAACTTAAGTCGATGCGTCGGGCCGCCGATTCCGCGCGCGCGGAACTCGCAGCAACATTGGAGGCGGCGTTTCGGAAGGTGATTGCAGGCGTTCCGCGCATCGCGATGAGAGACATTGCGCCGCTCGTGCGGCGACCGATCGCAGTAGATCCAGACGGAAGTTATCCGGAACTGGGCGTGCGGTCGTTCGGCAAAGGGGCATTCCGAAAGCCGTCCCTCTCGGGCATTGAGGTCGGAAACAAACGCCTTTTCGCGATTCACGAGGGCGATCTCCTCTTCAATATCGTCTTTGCCTGGGAGGGAGCGGTCGCGCTGGCGAGCGCTGCCGATCATGGCCGCGTAGGATCCCATAGGTTCCTGACCTGCGTTCCAGACCCTCGGCGCGCAACGTCCAAATTCCTGCTCTATTACTTTCTCACGCCGGAGGGGACGGAGCGTCTTGGCGCTGCCTCTCCGGGGGGGCGGGGCGCAACCGCACGCTCGGCATCAAAGCTTTGGAGTCGATCGCCGTGCCGGCGCCTTCCCTGGACGCGCAGCTCTGGTTCGACAAGCTTCAACAAACGGCCGACGCCGTTCAGGCGGGTCAGCTTGAGGTCGCGGCCGAACTTGATCACTTGGTCCCGGCGCTGATGCATCAGGCCTTCGAAATTCTCGCAACCCGCGGCGCCCCAATTTCATCGCGAGAGGACGAGCTCGACGATCTTCTCGGCAAGGGCGCCGCGCTGTTGTGACGGGAGAGGAACGATGGGAGCCATCGACCTGAGGGCACAGGCGCAATCGGACCTGTTCCGGACCGTTGTTGTCGACGGTCCGCTAGCCCTGCGCATGGCTCGGCTCGAAGCGGCGCGCGCGGGCGCGGTCGGACATCAGATTATGAGCCTTCCCCAGCTAGCGGCGCGTCTAGCGGGAGGATTTATGCGCCCCGCGCAACGAGAGGAGCTGGAGCCCGCGCTCGCCGAATCGCTCGCCCAAGGCGGGTTCGCGGAGCTGACGCCGCTTCAGAGTCTCCCGGGTACGGTGCGGGCCTTGGCGCGAACCTTCGAACGGCTGTGGTCGGCAGGGGTTGATCTGGGCTCAGCCGGGCCCGCGCCGCGGGTTTCGGACCTCGTTCTCATCGAGCGGAGGGTGAGAGACCGGCTCGGTCCCGGCGTCCTGACGCCGCCTGACCTGGCGGCCGCCGCTACCACGCGTGTCGGCCTCGCCACGAATCTGCTTGGACCCGTGGCCTTCCAGCACATCGTCTGGATCGCTCCGGTCTGGCGTGGCCTGGTTGCGGCTCTCGGTGAAGCGACGAGCGTGACAGGGCTATCCTTTGACGAACCGCGCCCTGCGCCGGCTATCGCGACCGCATGGATATGTGCCGATCCGCATGCCGAAGTGGTCGAGGCCTTGCGTTGGGCGCGCGAGCTAATCGCGACGGGAAGGGCTAGGCCCGAGGAGATCGCCATCGCCACGGCGGCGCCGGGCCCCTGGGACGAGTCTATGCAGACGCTGGTGGCGAGCGCCGACCTGCCCGTTCATTTCTCCCACGGAACACCGATTTTATCGACGGTCGATGGTCAGGCGTGCGCGGCGCTGGCCGAACTCCTGGGACAAGGGCTCTCGCAGGAGCGGGTGCGGCGCTGGCTGGCTCATAGCGCGGGGCGCTGCACCGCCTTGGCGGTGCTTCCCGAGCATCCGCTGGCGGGGGTCCGGGCCCAAGTCCATCTTAACGACCTGACCCAGTGGCGCCGGGCGCTTGAGCTGGCTGCGGCCCAGCGGACCGACGGCGCGCGGCCGGTGCTCTCGCTCCTCCCGGCCCTGGAGCTGGCAAGCCGAGGATGGGCGGCGGCTGAAGAGGCCGGACAAAAACTATTGCCGGCCTCCGCGGCGCGGGTTTGGAGCGCCGCCTTGCGCGCCGGCCCGGCCGAAGCGCTTGCCTTCTCGCTCACGGCGTTGCGGATTCCCAGCGACGCGGACCCGGGAAACAGCGTCGTCTGGGGCCCGGCCGCGCATCTGGCAGGCGCCCCGCGACGCTTCGTGCGCCTGATTGGCCTCACTGGAGGAGGTTGGCCCCGAGGCGTTTCCTCAGATCCGCTCCTGCCTGACCACATCCTCTCGCTGGACGACGATCGGGCGCCGACACGGCCACAGGCCGATCGGCGGTCATTCGCTTCGATCGTGCGCCACGCCGAGAATCTTTCCCTCTCCTATAGTCGGCGCAATGCGCGCGGAGGCCTGCAGACGCCAAGTCCGCTGTTGCCCTCGAACCTGACACCGGTTCGGTTGGCCCGTCAGCGCATTCCAGAGCACGCGTTCAGCGCTGCGGACCGGCTGGCCGCTCGGCCCGAGGAGGCGAGACAGAGCCCGCGTATCGCCCGCGCCACTGGATGCTGGAGAGCCCGCCGGTCGGCGCAAGCCGGCGCGCATGACGGCATCATTCAAGCTGACCATCCAGTGGTGATCCGCGCGTTGGAGCAGCCGCAATCGGCGACGTCCTTGCGGCGGCTGCTGCGCGACCCGCAGGGATTCGTCTGGCGCTATGCCCTCGGCTGGCGGGAGACCGTCTTCGCCGACCAGGCGTTCGACCTAGAGCCGCGAGCCTTCGGGGACCTGGTTCACTGGTTGCTTCAGCGGACTGTCAATGTGCTCGAGCAAGGACCCGGCTTCGGCCGGGCGTCCGGCGACGAGGTCGAGGCCGCCCTAGGCACGGCCCGGGACGCGGTTCTTGTCGAATGGCCCCTCGAACGGCCGGCGCCGCCGCCGCTGCTCTGGCGCTACACCCTCGACCAAGCTCGGACGGTGGCGTTGCGCGCCCTAAAGCTGGATCCGAGCTTCGAGGCGGGCACGCGCAGCTGGACAGAAGTGCGGTTCGGGGACCCCGAGGGCGCCGCGGCGGACCCGCGGGCTCCTTGGGATCCGCGCGCGATCGTTCCGGTTCCTGGTACGCCGCTCACGATCCGCGGCGCCATTGATCGCCTCGAAGCTCGACACCGGCGACCGGAGAGCCCGGGTCACCGATTACAAGACGGGAGCGGTCCCCAAGGCGCCCCAAGACCTGCGGCTCGGAGGCGGCGCCGAGCTGCAGCGTGTGTTGTACGCTGTCGCGGTGGCCCACCATCGGCCGGAGACCCAGATCCAGGCGCGACTGGTCTTCTTGGCGGAGGAGACGCCGCAGCCTTACACACTTCGGGGCGAAGATCTGGATCAAGCCCTTGCTGCCGCTGTCCAGCATCTCAACGCGGGCGTGGCCCTCGCCTCGAGCGGGGACCAGTTTGCCGGGTCCGACCGATCCTTGGGAGGATTGGAACGAGCTATGTATCGCCCTGCCGGCGATCGGCGAGCCTTTCATCAGGATCAAGGACGCGGCCTTCCGTCGTGCATTCGGCGACTTCGCCGCGGTGTGGCGGGCGCGATGACGGAGCCTCGCGATACCGCCGCCCGTATGCGCGCCTTGTCTGACTTCGGCTCGACTTTGTTGGTGGAGGCGGCCGCGGGCACCGGCAAGACGTCGCTGCTGGCCGGGCGGATCGCGCTGCTGCTGGCGAGCGGTGTGCCGCCGACGTCCATTGCCGCCATCACCTTCACGCGGCTCGCGGCCGACGAACTCGCGGGTCGGGTGCGCGAGACCATCGACGACCTCTTGGCAAAGAGAGTCCCGCGCCCGCTGCAGGCGGTTCTGCCTGAAGGACTCGACCACGACCAGCGTCGGGCGCTGGAAGCGGCCGCAGCGGGATCTGGACGGCCTGACGACCACGACTATCCACGGTTTCTGCCAGGAGATCCTGCGCCGCTACGCCGTCGAGGCTGATGTCGACCCCGGCGCGGATGTCTTGGACCGGGAAGGGGAAGAGCTGGCGTTCGGGCAAGTGTTCGAGGCTTGGCTCGGCCGGCGGCTTGGCGAGGGCGGGCAGGCGGAAGATCCGATCGCAATCCTGGCGCAGCGGGATCCGCGCAAGTCCACAAAAACCTTGCGGCAGATGGCCGATTTCCGTCGCAAACACCGTGACGCGACGGCGCCCGTGCTTGACCTGACCGGTCGGCCGGACCTAGTTTTCAGCAGCGCCGTGGACACGTTCAGACGGGCCGTAGCCGTTGCACCGCCCGATGATCGCAACACCGTCGTCCTGCAGAATCTCGAGGCGCTGGACCATCACTTCCGGGGCGGCTTCGCCGTCATCCCGGACTTTGCCCGTCTGTGGCGTCTGGCCCATCCGCCGCAGCTGAGCTGTATGGCCAAGGACTCCTTCGAACTCCAGCGCCCGCGACATCTTGGGACGCTAGGGCCAACGGCTGCAGCTGAGCATCTGCAGCTGGTGGCGGCCTATGAGGAGACCGACGCCGCCTATCGGCGGTTGATGGGCCGCATAGGCAGCGGTGTTTTCGCCGCGCTCTTCCCAGAGCTAGACGAGGTGCTGGCCGACTATGAGGCGTATAAGCGCCGGGCGGCGCTCCTGGATTTCGACGATCTTCTCATCCGCACCCGGCGCCTGCTGCGCGCCCATGAACCGGTCCGGCGGCATTTGGCGGCGTGTTATCGCTACCTGCTCGTGGATGAGTTCCAGGACACCGACCCGGGACAGTGCGATATCATCTTCCGGATCACGGCGGCCGAGGCTGCTGAGGATTGGACGGAGCTCGCGCCCCGCGCTGGGGCTCTCTTCTTGGTTGGCGATCCGAAGCAGGCGATCTTCCAGTTCCGCGGTGCTCATATTGCCAATTACGAGCTCGCCAAGGCGCTGATCGTGCGGACGTGGCCCGACAACGTTCTCCAGATAAGCGCCAATTTCCGCTCGCGCGAGGGCGTGCTGACATATGTCAACGGGACTTTTCGCGCAGCCCTCAACGCGGCGTCTCAGCCGGGTTATGTCGAGCTGGAAGCCACCCGCAGAGACGATCCTGGGCGGCCGAGCGCTGCTCGTCTGACGATCGGCGCGCCTCCTGCTTCCAAACGCGAGGTCCTGCAGATCGAGGAAGCCGACGCGGTCGCCGCTGTCTGCGCGAAGCTAGTGGGCGCGCGGCTCCTGCGCGATGCCGAGGGCTGCATTCGGCCGGTGGCGGCGCGCGATATCGCTTTGCTCGCGCCGACCAGCAACAGCCTCTGGCTGTTCGAACGTGCGCTGCGCCGCGTCGGACTTCCCATCGCCTCCCAAGCGGGGAAGGGACTCTATCGCCGCCAGGAAACCCAGGATGTCGTGGCGCTGGTGCGGGTGCTGGCCGACGCCAAGGACACGGCCGCCTTCGGCGCCTTGATGCGAGGCCCGCTGGTTGGCTTCACCGACCAGGCCCTGCTCGACATCACGGCGGCTCTGCCTGAGCGGGACGGGCGGCCAAGCGTCTTCAGCGTGGCCACCCCGCTCGACGACATCGCCGATCTGGAGGCGCGCGCGGTGGTGGCCGACCTCGTGGCGCTTCGCCGTCGCGCGCGGTTCACCAGTCCTGCCCAGCTCCTCGGTGAGGCGATCGAGCGGCTGGGCGTGCGCGTCGCGCTTTCCCTGCGCGACGATCCGCGTCGCGGCGGCGGCCACTGCGAATATCGACGTCATCCTGGAGCGTGCGGCCCGCTACGGGGTCCGCGGGCTCCGCCGGTTCGCCGCGGACCTGCACGCAGACTGGCGGGACAACCGCGAGGCGTCCGAGGGCTGGGGCGAAGTCGATGGCGATGCCATTTCTATCGTCACCATGCACAGCGCCAAGGGGCTCGAGTGGCCGGTCGTCATCCCCATCAACGGCGTGGTGCAGCTGCGCTCGCCTGAGCGGTTCGTCCGCCATCCGGATCGTGGTACGCTCCACTGGCTTGTCGGCGACATCGCCGCCCCGGAGCTCGCCGAGACGGTCCGGCAAGACACAGAAAGCCAGCAGCGCGAAAAGGTACGGCTCTGGTATGTGGCGTGCACGCGCGCCCGGGATTTTTTGATCTTGCCGCATCATCCAGACGCGAATGCGCGGTCGTGGGCGCGCGTGCTCGAGCTCGGCGCTGCGGGCCTGCCGGAGATCGATCTGGGCGCCTTCGCGGGAAGCCCATCGGTCCCGGACGAGCCGCCTGCTAACGGTCAGGACGCTGTGACTTTCGCGGCGGAGGCTGAACGCATCGCCGCGGCGAGTCCGCCCATCGCCTGGTTGCGGCCCAGCGACCATGATGCCGACCGCGCCCAGCGGGTCGAGGTGGTGTCGGACCCTCGACGACGAGGAAGAGGCATGGATCGCCCCTGGCGGGCGCCTGCGGGGCCTTGTGCTGCACAAGCTGATGGAGGAAATCCTCCAGGAGGGCTTGGCCGAAGAGGCCGGCGCGCTCGCCGAGCGTGCGCGGGAGCTGAGCGCGCAGCTTCTCGCTCCGGGCGAGGCCGACGAGAGCCTCGCGGATGTCGGCGAGCTCGCCCAGACCGTACTTCGCACGCTCGCCTTGCCCGATGTCGCGGCGTTGAGACCGCGGCTGCGCGCGGAGCTGCCGATCTACGCGCTGATAGGGCCTGTCAGCGAGGCCCAGCCGATGGCCGGCCGCGCTGACGCCGTGGTCCGCGCCGAGGACGGCGCGTTCGAAGCAGTCGTCGACTGGAAGAGCGATATCGCGCCGGGCCCACAGCAGCTGACCGATCATGTGGACCAACTTCGGCTCTATCTCGAGGCGACCGGCGCGCCGCGCGGCGCCCTTGTCTATATGAGCCTCGGGAGGGTTCGGTGGGTCGAACCCGCGAGGTGATGGCGTCCTAGAAGGTCACGCCGCCCAGCTTACGCAGCTCGTTCAGCGGGAAAGGGCGAGCGGTGTCGGCGTCGTACTGCGCGTGCGCCCCACGTCGTCGGTGGACCAGGGTCGCTAGGGTCAGGGGATCGTCTCCCTCCTCCCGAAAGGCGACGCAGATCTCGTCCATCTGCGAGCTGACCCGGCCCAAGCTCTCCTTTGGAGAGCGCACGCCCTCTTCCGGTTCGGCGTGGCGCGAGACGCGGGCGGCGAAATGCTGCGCATTGGAAACTGTCACCGGCTTCAGATGAGGTGCCGCGATCTGCGCAAGCTCGGCCGCGCGCGCCGGCCCGATACGACGAAGCGCCTGGACGACGGTCCCGGCCAAGCTGCCCGGAGCAATCAAATGCTTATCCGCCCGCGTGATCTTTGCCACCGTGCGCGGCGATGAACATGGCGACGGCCGATCGGCAATAGGATTCGATTTCGTTGTCGTCCTCTGATCGCGAAACCGGTAGTCGCCCTGATGCAACGCGCCCAGGACACCGGCGTGATCCGAATTGAGATGTCGCCCGGCCTCGCCGCGATCATAGACGGCGCGCTGTACAGTTCTGGCTCGACATCAGCTTGAGATCCGCGCGGCTTTGGCTTTTACCGCCGATGAAGGGCTCTCGGATGAGGACGCCATTGGCCACATTCTTCGCCTGCTTCACGGCCCGGACTGAGTTCGAGATGCATGGCGGCGTTCAGGTGGCAAGCGCCGCGTCAGCCAGCAGCAACGCCGGCGTCGCGAACGTGCATCTCCACGCGCAAGCCCGCCGCAGCGGCCATGTTAACCAAGGCGTCGAGGCCGAACAGGTCGACCTTGCCGCGGGTGAGGTCCGAGATCCGCGGCTGGGTCACGCCAAAGACTTTAGCCGCTTGAGACTGGCTTAGATGCGCGCGGGAAATATGCTCCTTGAGCGCCGTCATGAGCGCCGCGCGTAACTTTGCGCTCTCGCTCTGCGCCGGGCTCGCCGCGGCTGGTGCTGACGGCTCCAGATCCTTCACCGGGCCTGCTGACGATTCGCTATTCGCACCGATGCCCAGCGAGAATTGCTCGTGGGCGATGCTGGCGATCTTCGCGGCGAGGCCGATCTTCTCTTCCGCCTTTGCGCGAGCATGATCCGACATGAAGGCGACAAGGCGCTCCAAGTCGCCCTTGTCTGATATGGTGACGAAATCCTTGTTCTTGTTCACGAAGACTACGGACTTCTTCTTTTCTCGAAGAAGCTCGATGACATTGCTGAGCGTACCGGTGCTTTTGCAATCCCAGACCATGAGGCCATAGTCGCTGTCGCGCGCCATCTCCAGGTCTTTGGCGGTGAAATAGGCGCGCGTGCCCGCCTTCGCCTTCGAGACGACCCTGTGGACCGGCCATTCTGCGACATTGTTCCGGGGCGAGTCCCCGGTGCAATACACGGTCACCTTTCCGGCCTGGTACCGCTGGAGGCATTCCTGAATGGAGGTATCGGCGCCATCGGCGTCTCCGACCACGACGTTGAAGTCTGAAGACACGATCTTGTTGATCCTATCCGCCACCTTCTCATGCAGGCGGCTGATGGAGATTGATCCGGCGATGAAGACGGTGGTCATGGCATTACTTCCATGTGATCGAAGCGGCGTAGACGTGGTTGATTTTCTTGTACGTGCGCAGCGTTTTGCAGACGGCGTCCATCGTGGCGCCCGTGTCAAAGAGATCGTCAAGGACAAGCGCGTTCCAACACCCTTCGTTGGTGATGGACGGGTTGATGCTGAACCGTCCCTCCAATGCGGCGTCCTTCGCGTCGCGGCCGTGCAGGTTCTTGAGCTGCGGGCTGCCTTCGGGCGCGGGCGCCTTGACGATGATGTCGTCGAACACCGGCGTTTTCGTCAGTTTGCCGAGTTCGTTGGCGATCTCATTGACCGGCTGGCGCGCGCGCACCGTGGAGGCGGGCATTGGGATAATCAGGCCGATCTTGCCGAACAACGGCAGCAAGGATTGCTGCACTTGCGCTGCGATCGGCTGCACCTGATTCCAATCAGCTCGATATTTAAGCTGGTATAGCGCCTCGCCGGGCTCTGAGCGCGTCGTGTCAAATCGAGGGTGGCCGTACTCGTCGTCGCCCAGGTAGACGCTCGACAGCGTATGCTTGTGGAGCGCGTAACCGAGATCCCAACTGCCTTCGAGCTTTCGAACCTGAACCTGCATGACGAAGAGTGTTCCTTGCAGGCCCCTCGGAACGCCGCCCACGGGACCACCCTAGATATATACAAAATCTTGTATGAGACGCAAGAGCCTCATGGCGGCGTCATCAATGGGCTTCCGGAGCTCTCACGTACGCAACCGCAAGGATCGTCGCTGAAGGGATTGACCTAATGCATGGAGTTGCATAATGTTGCCACATGTCACAGAATGATGCCCCAGATTTCCTAACCCTTGCCGAGGCCGCCGAGTATGTCGGCGTCTCGAAGGACACGCTTCGACGGTGGGATGCCTCCGGCAAGCTCAAGCCGGTGCGTCGCCCCGGGAGCGGTTATCGCTTCTATCGGCGGCCTGACCTCGAGCCCTTCCGGCTCGGTATCGGCGCGCCGAACAGGCCGCCGACGAGCCGGACCATATGTTTCAAACCCTGACCGCGGATATTGAAGCGAACCCCAAGATCCGCGAGCCACAGCAGGGCGCCCACCGGGCAGTGCGGACTTACTTCGAAGCCTCGAACGAGCCGGTGATCCTGCAGATTCCCGTGGGATGCGGAAAGACCGGCGTCATTGCGACATTGCCTTTCGGCGTCGCCAAAGGGCGAGCGCTCGTTATCACGCCGAACTTGACTATCCGGTCGGGCGTCGCGGAGTCGCTCGACATCAGCAACCCGAAGAATTTCTGGCGGCGGACCGGCGCGCTCCACGATTTTTCCGCGGGGCCATTTCGCGCTGTTTTGGATGGCATTGATGCCAACCTCCACGATTGCAACGCAAGCCAGTTCGTCGTGACCAACATCCACCAGTTGGCCAGCTCGGCCGATCGTTGGCTCCCGCAGTTTCCGCCGAACTATTTCGACATGATCATGATCGACGAGGGCCACCACAACGTGGCCCCCAGCTGGGCGAAGGTGTTCGATCGCTTTCCGAACGCTAAGGTCGTCAGCCTGACGGCGACGCCATTCCGGGGCGACGGAACCCGGCCGGTCGGCAAGGTGATCTATCGCTACCCGTTCACCCGGGCGATGGTGAAGGGGTATATCAAGCAGATCCACTCTCGGAACGTCGCGCCGTCAGAGCTGTCCTTCACCTACCGTGACGATACTAAACGGCACACCCTCGAAGAGGTGTTGGCCTTGCGCGAACATGCCTGGTTCCGGCGGGGCGTCGCGTTGGCGCCGGAGTGTAATCGTCACATCGTAGACGCCAGCATCAAATACCTCCTGGAGCTGCGAGAGCGTAGCGGTTTCCGTCACCAGATCATCGCCGTCGCCTGCTCCGTCGACCATGCCCGTCAGGTGCGCGGGCTGTACGAAGAGCGGGGCCTGAAGGCGGCCGAAATCTATGGTGAGATGGATCGGGATAAGCAGGACGCCGTCCTGACCGATCTCCGCAGCGGCAAGCTCGATTGCATTGTGCAGGTGCAGATGCTCGGCGAAGGCTTCGATCATCCGCCGCTGAGCGTCGCGGCCATCTTCCGGCCGTTCGCAAGCTTGTCGCCTTACATCCAGTTCGTCGGGCGCGTGATGCGCGTCGTCCATGAGGCGAAGCCGGACCACCCGGACAACCATGCCTTCGTGGTCTCGCATGTGGGCTTGAACACCGACGCCCATTGGGACGATTTCCGCGAACTCGATTTCGATGACCAGGCGATGGTCAAGAAGTGGCTGGAGGCCGGTGACGAGAATGGCGATGGCGACGGCTCAGGAGAGCCCCGTCGTTTCGACATCGGGATGCTTGTCGATAACGAGATCGTCGGATCGTTCATCAACAGGTCTTTCTTGGACCCGGAAGACGATCGCGTCCTCGAAGAGATGTTGGATCACGAGATCGGCGCTGGCCTCCGCCTGCGCGACGTCATCGCGAAGGACAAGCTCAGGGAGACGCTGCGCCGAAAGCAGCAGGAGCTGTCCCAGGTCAGCAGTTCCGGCGACCTTCCGGTGCAGCCGCAGGCCCGGAGAGTTGGCGCGCGCAAGAGGCTCTCCGAACGCACCGGCTCCCTGGTCGCCCGTATTCTGAAGGATTTGAAGCTCTCGCCCGCCGGCCGCGAAGTCGGCCAGCGCGATAAGACCGTCGCAGGGCGCGACAACCGGGCCGCCGTTACATCGCTGCTGAACAAGGCGATCAACGAACATCTCGGGATCAAGTCTGGGAGCCGTAAGGCGCCCGACGCAGGCGACAACGAGGACGCATTGGCTGCGCTCGACATGCTGGGAGACAACGTGCGCGACTCCCTGAAGGGGAAGACCGATGGCTAAAGTAAGGGACATTCTGATCGACGTGAAGATCGAGCAGGCGCAGCGCCAGCGCAAATGCCGGAGGAATAGCTCACACGTCATTGCCAAGGGCGAGTGGTGTCTCGTTGTTCGGACGAACGCGACCAACGATGACTACAGCTATAGCCGAGACGCCGCGAAGCCCATGCTCGATGCGGCTTGGGCAAAGCTAAAGGTACTCTACGAAGGGCTTGGAATGTCACCGCCTGGGAACTGAAGGATGGGGGAATGGGAGACGGGTATAACTTCCAGCAGCTCAAGGCCGCTATCTTGGCGCTGAGCCGGGCCACCGATTAGGAAGTGGCCAAAAAAGAGTGGCGGCTTGTCGAGATCTCCGAAGCCGACGAGCCCGAGACCTGTCTGTGCGGCCATTTCCCGATCATCGAATTGTGTACCATCTCCAATGCTTGCTACTCGCCGACGCTCTGTTCCGCGTCGCCCGGAGTGAGATCGCCTCCTTCGCGGTGATCGTCGATGCCAAGGATGACAGCGCCCGCCGCTTCTATGAGCGGGAGAGCTTCTTGCCGTTGCCGGACCAGCCCATGAAGCTGTTCCGGCCGATGGCCGACATCAGACAGCTCTTCGTGTGAGAAGACCTGTAAACCGAGGGAAATTGGCCGACCAGCATGTCCACCTACTACACAGATCGCGAATACGGCGCGCGCCCCCAGTCGATTGACACGATCGATGAGCGGCTGTGGGCGGGACTCTACAGCTTGATCCAAACCCGCATTGGCGATGGCTCGTTTGGGCTACGCTTTCCTGAGCAGTGCCCCGATGGGAATGGTCCGTGTGGCTGCGATGAACAGGCGTTCCGCCTGGTGTTGGCGGCCGAGGTCCCATGGATCGAGTGGCCGCTCTCCCCGACAGAGGCACCCGACACGCCGGTCATCCTCGACCTTCTCGAGTTCTGCGCGAGAGCGGTCGGCGAGCCGATCCAAGGCGCATATCATTCTTTCTTCCGGCATCACCATCTGAGCTGGGACCGCGAAGCTGGGCTCGGCCGTTTCGTCGCTGATGTAAATATGCTGTTCCTGCGCAATGCGCTGGCCTTTGAACTCACGCCCGCCGGCGAAGCCCGCCGCCTTCTTCCGGCGCCGTTGGCCGACGTGGTCGGTTGGACACTCTTCCAGACGGGCGATGCCGAGACCGATCGGCTTCCGAGGCCGCAAGGCGACGGATTCTGTCGCCCAAACCCGAAGACCGTAAGGACGCGCTGGAAAAGCTTTGGGACGCATTCGAGCGATTGAAAACCCTCGAACCGGGCGCCAACAAGCGCGTGCAGGCTGAAGCGTTGTTGGATCGAGTTGCGGCTTCGGGCTCGGCCTTTCGCCAAGCGCTGGCGCACGAAGCGATGGAGCTCACAGGCATCGGCAACAGCTTCCGTATCCGACATTCTGAAGTCACGCAGGAAGCGCTGACCTCGCCGGATCAGATCGACTACCTGTTTACCCGGATGTTCGCCTTCGTCCGGATGGTGCTCAGGGGGACCGGGCGTGGCGGGTAAGAGAACCGCGGCGACGAGAGGAGACTCCCAGACGCAGGCGCGCCAACGGCGGACGGCCGCCAGCGGCGGCGCACCCACGCGGTCGCGCCGCAGTCCCGGCAACCCCGGCTTCGCAGGCTACGAGTATCAGATCGAGGTTACCGTCTGGGTGGCACTCGATCTCATGCTCGCCAAAGGCGCGACCGAAGAGATCGAGATCGAGCCTCGCTCCGAAGAGGATCTCCAAGCGGCTGTTACCGATCCCGCGGCGGCTTCGCTTGGCCTCGTCGCGCAAGGCGCTAAGCTGCACCTAAATTTGCAGGCCAAGACCCGCTCGGGCGCGCCATGGCCGGCGACGGCCATCGCGGACGTTCTACTCGGTACGCACGCCGACCTCACGGATCAGGGCGGCAGGCGCGCCCGGCCGCTGGCGATGCTCCAGGCCGATCCGCAGAGTCGCTATATCTTCGTGACGAACGAAGCTTCGGCGGAAGCTTTGAGGCCGCACGAAGGCGCGCACCTGTTTGACTTTCCCGAGGTCGATGAACTCCCGCCTCACGTGCGCGCCGGCTATGACGCGACCACACAAGCAGCTCTTGCCCCGCGCATCGTCCTGCTGACCGGCGTCACCCGAGAGGTGCTCGACGGCCGCATCGGCGCGCTGCTCACCCAGCACGGTCACGTCCCGATCTCAAAGCACAATGACTGCGTGCGCGACCTGCGTGAAGCGGTACGCCAGCGGATTGCCGGCGCCCAGGGCGGCCGTTGGACGCGGTCCGAAGTGATGGACGCGCTCGTTCGTCATGGTGGCTCGCTCGCGCCCACCCGCGATATGGACCACTATGTTCGCCCGAAGTCGTTCGACGCGATCAAGGCCCAGCTCGACACGGCGCACGCCGTGGTTATCGCGGGGCCTTCGGGGACAGGCAAAACTCTGACCGCAGACATTCTCGAGCTCGCTTTGCGTCGTGGGCAGCCGCCGTTTGACGTGATCGGCGAGGAAAACGGACCCGGCTATGTACGGCGGAATCTCACGCGCGCAGATCCGGTTCTGTTTCACTTGCGCGATCCCTGGGGCGGCAATCGCCTGACGCCTGGCGCGGATCGCTGGAGCGGCGAGCTTCCCAAGCTGCTCGACAATGCCGGCCCTGGGCGGAAATTCCTGATCACGTCGCGCTCGGACGTGCTGCAAAGCGCCGGCCACGAACTGACCAAGGACCTGCGCCCCTACATCGTCTCGATCGAGGTCGAGGACTATGGGCCCGAGCGCCTTGCCGAAATCTATGATGGGATGACGGCGGACCTGACCGGCTATGCGAAGCGCTCGGCGGCCCAGCATCGCCAGCGCGCGCTCGCGGTCCTGACCCGACCGTATGAGGTGAAGCGGTTCCTCGTCGCCTTGAGCCGCGAGGATGGGGTGAAGCCTCGCAAGGTCGACGAAATCCTAGCCGACTCACAGATCGAAGCGATCTCGAGAGTCATCGCCGACCAGATAGGCTCGGACGGAGCCGAGGCGGCCGCACTCGTCTGGGCCATGCTGAGCGCGCGCGGTGCGGTCGCGCGCGACGTCTTCGCCAAATTCGACGACGTTTGAGATCGACAGATCCGGATTTGCGCCCCGATATCGACGGTCTGATCGACTTCCTCGTGGCGGGTCAGAACCTGCGCCAGGACGGCGCAGCGCTCGCCTTCTACCATCCGCGCGTCGAGGACGGGCTACGGCTGACGTTTATGCGACGTCCACGCGATGCCGAGCGCACGCTGTCGACCGCAGTGGATGTCTTGTTGGCCTGGGATCGAGCGGGAGACGACTGGGGCTTGGAGACCGGCCTCAATGTCTTGCGGGCCACCGCGAAAGTCGAGGAGCTCGAACTTGATCTAGCCCCTGTCACGACGCACCGCCTCGATCAGCATCTCGAAGCTGTGGCTCTGTCTGCCGACAAGCGCGCCGACTTTGAAGGCGCCTTGCGCGATCTTGCGCGGTTCGGCTCAGAGAATCATCCGCCGGCGCGCGTAGCCCGAATTCTCATCGAAGGGGGCCCCGAGACCGACGAGGTTGTCTTTCGAGAACGCTGGCGCGCGCCGCCTCACCGAGGCGGATATCTCCGCCTTTCGCGATGACAGCCGCACCCAGCGGATGGTTGAGCGGTTCATCCAGGACTTGCTGCCGTTCTCGCACCGTGACTATCAGCCCGAGCTGGTTCCGCTGCTCGAACGGCTGGCGACCAATCTCGTCAATCCGTTTTGGAACGCGTTGGATTCGATCGCTGGTCCCGGTGGTCCGCACGACAACATTGATGTGATCGTCACGGGTGCTCTAACGGGAGACGCGCCAGATTACGAGCGTGCGATCGAGCGCTTCGCCCGCTCCGAGGTGGAGGCTGACGCGTGGCTAGAGGGTTTTTCCAAGGATACGTACGACGCTCAGGAACACGCGGTCGATGCCGACGCAGCCGACCACATCACCGATGAACCTGGCGATCGTTATTTCAACTCGCGCGAAGGCATGAAGATGGTCGTGCGGCTTCGACGTAAGCGCGAAGGCGTAGGATGGATCGCCGGCCACCCGCACCGAAAGCTTCTGCTTTACGCCCTCGGCGATCTCATCGCGCAGAGCCATCGCACGCCGCCGCTCGTCGAGCTGGAATTGCTGTTGGCAAACGCCGACGATTGGGTCCGGGATCAAGCTTGGCGGGCTGTCGAGCGCCATTGGGACGAATCCTTGAGCAGCTTTCTCCGCGACGAGTTGGCCCGTTTGGATATCGACAGCGCGAGCCAACGTCGCCGGCTTGTCGAAATCGCCGCCGCTCACGGTCATGGCGATCCTGTGCCTGATCTTATTGCCGTGTCCGGGCGCGTGCCGTTCGCACGGCGTTTGGAGCTGGTCCTCGATGTGGTCACGACCAAGCTGGACGACGACCCAAAGGGCGATCATGGCGCGGCGGCGAAGCGGGCGAGGGCCATGCGGCTGTTGCAGAGCTTCGCAGTTGACGAGCGGGAATTGGCGCAGGCGTTGTTGGACATCCTGGCGGGCGGCGAAATCCGCGCGACGGCGAGGGCGCTGTCCGAGCCGGGTCGCCAGCTTCTGACCGCGACTCTTATGAACGCCTCGATCGACTTGGCCGGGCCGTTGGCGTGCCTGGCGGCAGGGGCCGGCGTGAACATCGATGCCGCGGCTGCTCGGCTGCTTTCGACCGACGATGCCGCGGATGGGGAGGCGGCCATCCAGGCTTTGGTGATCGCGGACGGCTCCGACCTACGCACGAAGCCTCGAGCCCGCGTTGAAACACAAGCGCTATCCCATCCGGCGAAGTGCGCTTCGGCTGCTGGCGGCCGATGCGACGATAGACCAAAGGGCCAGCCTCATTGCGGTCGCCGGCGATCACAGTGCAGACGTGCGACTGGCCTTTGCCGAGCTCATGAACGACCAGCGCTGGCCTGAGGCGATCGACGCTTTGGTGAAGCTGCTAAGCGATAGGCGCAATTTCGCCAGCCACGCCGGCGTTGGCACTCCGTGGTCGAAGTTTAGTGTGGCGCGCGCCGCTGCGCGTGCCCTGGAGGCCTACGCGGCCTTACCGGATCGGACGGTTCACGCTCTACTTCGGACCGCACAAGCCGACAGTCCAGACCCGTTTGTCGCATGCGCGGCGCTCTCCGCGCTCGCCGAACGGGACGATCCGCAGATTGTCCCGGTGCTGCTGTTGGCGCTGGCAAGCCCAGGTCTTGATCGGTCTCCGGATCACCGACCCCGGGCGCAGGCTGCGGCGTGGGCGCTGTTCGACAGGTCGATAAACGGCCGGTCGGACATGCTGATCCCCGACGTCGTGCATGTCGCCGAAGGGGATGTGGCGCCCGTCGCGGGTCCATTGCTGCTTGCCCTCGGTGTGCATTCGGGTGAGGTGCGCAGGGCGCTGTTGACGCGACTCAAGGCGTCCCGCCACCATGACCGTGAGACGCTGGTGCGCACGGCGGCAATTGCGGCCGACGCTGTTGCGGGGATGTCGCTTGATGATCGCGAGGACATCCTTTTGCGATTGGCCCGCGGCCAAGCGGTGGACTCGCTGAGTCCAGAACATCGTGCGTCGGCCGAGGCGTGGAGTCGGGCGCTGGATGTTCGCTCCGGGTTCGGGCGCTTCATCGCCTGGATCGCCGAGTTCGCCTTCAAGCTGCCGCTGAATGGCGAGGTCGGGAATATCCGCGCCTATGTCCTTCCCGAACGCATTGGAGTCATGACGATGCGCTCCCTCACGCCTCACAGGGAAGAGGACGGAGGTCGAGTCGACGACGGCATGTGAGCAACGCGCCTGCATAGCGGCTGAGCGCAGTCCCAGCGGCTCAGTGCCCGACGCGATGCAATCGAAAGAGCTTCTCGAAGAAATCAGTAATCTCGATTCGGAACCTCGCTGACCAGCTCATTCTACCGAACCGCCAAACTTCGTATCCGGCGAGGCGCAACTCTCGGTCGACCGATACCATGTCGGCATAGAGCTTCAACGACGGGCGAAGAGTCGAACAGCCACGATCGTGACAAAGCGCGCCGGCCGGTCTATTAGGCTGTGACGGTCTTTTTCAAGTTGTGTAGCTAAACGTTCTCGGCCGAGCATTTGTGAAAATCGACCGATCGATAGCGATAGTTGTCGAAGCCGCGGAAATTTTGAAGTGCGCGATTTTCCCTTTGAAATCATAAGCGAAAGAATTTGACGGCCCGGCAGTCGGACTTAGACCGTCGGCAGAAATATTTTGCGCTTATAAATCAGCGCGTTACGATGCGCTGAAAGGATCGAGTGGGAGTAGGGCTGCAGGCAGTTATCGCGTAGTTTGGCGTAGTCTTGGGAGCTTCTCTCGCATTCCAGATGCTCTTACCGAGATAGTTAGATTGGCGGCGCCCACCTGAGATAGGCAAGCCATGGCTATCTGGACAACAGAGTGCGGCAGCGCGGTCGAGCGTGCAGAAGGGACAGTGTGTTCAGCGGCGGGCGCAACACATGCCGGATACGACAGCAGAGTCCAGGAAATTGAGGCGCGCCGCACAACTCGTGTTCGGCGCGAATATCCCCCCAGGGTCGTGATATTGAATGGAGGCCTGGATCAAAGTACCTGCTCGCCGGCGTGAAGTCCTTGATGCGTGCGTTGGCCATGAAGAAATCTGTCGATTGTTGTAGCCAGTTCGTGACGGCCCCACCTGAATACATGCGTTTCCAGTCCTTGGACGTGAGCATCTTCTGAGCCTTGAACGACTCATTAATGTCGGCCATCGGCGTCTGTTTGTAGTGACCCTTCTGAAGATTCTCCATCGCTTCCGCGCTCTTGCCACGATTGAGTCGTTCCTCACGGCCTTAGGTTGTGCTCGATCGATTAACTCGTAGAGGGAGTGCGCCTTGAACCTTTCGCGTTGATGAAGCCTCATCCCCCCGGCACTGAACTCGTAGGCTGGTAGCGGGAATGTCCACGGAGAATTCTTCGACTTCTGAGAAGGTAATAGTCACAGGTATGCTGAAATTCAGGACGAGCCCAGCCTGAGCT
Source organism: Bradyrhizobium dasycarpum (assembly GCF_042019905.1). Classification (NCBI taxonomy): domain Bacteria; kingdom Pseudomonadati; phylum Pseudomonadota; class Alphaproteobacteria; order Hyphomicrobiales; family Nitrobacteraceae; genus Bradyrhizobium; species Bradyrhizobium dasycarpum. The sequence continues at coordinate 1,972,796 of NZ_CP169574.1, read as the reverse complement.
CAGTGATCAGCTGTGATCCGCGATTGCCTTCGAGTGATCCGCGGCTAAGGCATCGAATGCTCAGTAAAGATCGTCCGCGAAGACCTTCGCAGCAAGCAACTGAATTATCCTTGCTTCGATAATCCCTAAAACGAAGATTTCGCAGCACGCGAAGAGGGCGCAGGTAGCTTGCGCGGAGAATTCGCGCGCCTTACGATTGCAGCGACGATAGCGGAGTGAATCTCGATTACTGCACTTTTTGCCCGAGGTCTCTCAGCAGCGTGTGGAGAAAGTCGCTGGCATGGTCGTATTGAGCGCTGCCTCTTGTGATTTGCCGAACGAGCGGATCCATTAACCGACCGACGGTTTCGGAGCCGACTAGCTCAGTTCTGTCTGACCACTGCAGCAGTAAAGTTTCTGGTATATCTTCCGCAGATCTGAACAGCCTTAAGAGGCAATGTTCGCTCTTGGAGTCATGGTCGTGATGAGCCCTTGCCGCATAGAAAGCGAATAGCCCACGGAAGGCATCACGGGAAACAGGAGGTTTTCCCATCTGAATTCCCCGAAAAAATAGGTTCTCAATAAAAGCAAGTCTGAATCGTTCGGGCGGGAAAAGCTAGTAAAAAATGAATCGCCTATATCTTCATCAAACCACACTCTGATTAAATCGCGATTAAATCTAACAGTCAGCACTCATTACCTAACTTCTTCGAGCGCTTCTGCCGGTTCTTCGCTGGGATAGCCAAGCAGCGCTCGTACGCCAAACTCACGGCAAAGATCATTCTTCGTGCCGCGCTTGATGATCGGGAATAATGGCAATCTTGACGATTGTTTCTGTGCTCCCGCGTCGACGTCCGCCTGAGCGGGAGCACACCCGGCGGCCTGAGCCGTTGAAGCTGAGGCCGCTCACTTGCGATTTTCCTATCACAAACGTTGTGCGGGATCCGCAAGTCTGCGGCGCGCGAATCGTGCTTCCGCTTTGGATGACTGGAATTCGAATCGGAGAGCGATGCGGGATCTAAAAGCTAATCAACGACCCCGCTAAGTCGGCAGAAATAGCCAAGAAGCTTGGAAGACATGTGGCATCGATCCGAGCCGCACCTCGCATAGTTTGGGGCTTTTATTCAGAAAATGATGAGTGCGATGCCGATGGCGGGGAGTGCGGCCCCGGTACGGCACTGGAGGGAGGGACATTGCCCGGGGCCGCCCCGCGGGTCCAACGTGGACCAGCACAAGCGCAACCGAGAGTTCGAGGGGATCGTTCCTAAGTGGTAATCGGCTGTTGACGCGCTGGTATCGTGACTGGAGCGCCACCCGGCGCCCGACGTGTGCGGTACGTTGCAATCCAATTGTCCACCCCGTCGTGCTCATCCTCGACGCTCAATGCGCAGCTTCGAGCCACCAGCGTGCTTGTGATCACCATGGCGCGCGCCGAGCTTACCCGAAGACCAGCGCGATCTGCGTGCGCCGACATGCCGAATCTACCATCGTGCGCAATGGGCAGCGGCTCGCGACTTCATTTTCAAGATGGAAGATTTGATCGGTCACGTTCAAAGCAGCGACACTCCACCGAGCGACGGATGCTTTGGACACCAACTCATTGCGATCGAATTGGTGAAATAGAGAATGGCGAACCATCAAGCGTGATGTCGCAAGGAAGAGTGCTCCAGCAGTTCGCGGCGTCCCAGAGAACAGGCCGCGCATCCGCGTTAGTCTTCTATCCAGGCAGCGTTGCGAATCCCCTGCTTGGATATCTCATTGCTCGGGGCCTCGGCGCGCCGGACGCCGACGATTATCGTCGTCTTTCTCCCGAGCACCGTGCTCCTGCCGTTCGTACTCTCTCGCGGAGCCGCTTAAATTGCGCCAGAAGGCTGGCGAGTTCGATGCTTGTGTCACGCAGAACAGCCAGGCTGCAAACTCTGATACTCACAATAACATCCCTAAACAGGCGCTGGCCGAAATCGTGACGGGAAGCTCGGATTTGTGACGAAGTGCCAGCAATGTCTAACCAATGGCTGCCGGAGGCGCCGGTTCGCTTTACGACGATGCGCGAAATATTTCTCAAAGCGGCTAGTGCGCTGCGAGAACAACGACTGCATCGGAAAGGGAAGCTGGCGCAGTCGCGGAAGCGCCCTCGTCATTTGCGTTAGTACGTTGGCGCCGTACGAGCGACCTCTGTCGTTCTGATGACCGGCTCCTCGACCCAGGCCTCGCGGGCAAACCAGTTGTGATTGGCCTGACAGGCCGGACAAAGCGTATTGCCGAAAAACACGATGCTTCGCAGGAAAGTCTCACGATCGGATTTGAGGCCGGTAGGAATCGCGCGACCGGACTGCGGACACTTGACCATAATCATACCCACGCCAACCTCCCTGGATGTGTGGTCGAATAAGGGGGGCCGGTCGGCTGGAGTGCGCTCTCGTCGATGCGGGTTCACTTGGGGGGCATCGCATCTGGGTCGCTGTCGAGCAAAGGGCAGCTTGCTCGTGACGGCGCTTCTCCAACCGACCGGATTCCTACTTCCGTGAATTGTGGAATACCGCCGGGCTTTGGCTCGGCAGTTCTGAATGATGTTCCAGACTCAACGTAAAGTCGCGGGTAAGCCGCAAACAAATATAAGGGCTCAATTCTTCAGGCTTCGAGCGAAATGCCCCGCCGGCAGCGCAGCCATTATCATTTTTGACAGTCACCTGTTTCGGCTCCCATTTGCGTAGCTTCTGAATATTCTCCGCTGAAATTTAATTTGTAAATAGAAAAGCGCATTGTCAGTCGCGATTTGCGACTCTCCTGGATATATTTTTACGCGAGCCTACGCGAAGCGGGCCGCAATCGAAATGTAAGCGGGATATGCAAGGGTGCAGCTTCTTCACACTTGCTGGCAATTGCGGCGGTTGCGAGCTGTATTTTGGTGGCCGCATCAGGTTCAAATATGAAACAAATTGTGATTTACGGTTAATTGTATAAATAGCGTTGTCAATTCACGCCGATCACGTAATCTTTGGCTTATTGAAGCTTCATTCGGCTGGAGGAAACGATGTGGGAATTAAATCACAATAATTGCCTCGTCTCGCACGCACCGCTGTTGGCCCAGATGCGCGCGGAGTTGGCCAGCATCGGCGAGAAGGAGCGCATTCTGAAAGAACGGAGTGCCGATCGCGAAGCTTATCGTTACCTTTTTGGATGCTCATCGGTTGACCGCGAGAGAGTGTCTTCTTGGAGAGCTGCTTTTGAACGTTTGCGCCACGGGGGAGGCGAGGACGGCCAGCTGGCGGCATGACGGGCCGGATTGTCATTTCGAAACGAGCCCGATCGGGTTTGTGCTCGGCTGAACGGGAATTGCAGCGCCGCAGGCTGGGCTAGATCGAATCTCGTAGTCGAGGCCTCCCTCGGTCGCGGCCGCGACATAGCGTTGCCCTTCGTCGGGCGAGACTGACCTTCGTACATTGGCTGGAGCCGTGCTGGAAAGATCGTCGGCAGAGATGGTGTTGAGGCCGGCTTCAGATGCAGTGTTCGTGCTGCTGGATGGTCGATCAATGCTCTTCAGCGAAGCAGGGCAGAAGATCTTCGAGCTGGACCAGGTAGCGGCATTCATCTGGTGCAAGCTGGCGCAAGGTGCCTCTCTGGAAGATATCTATCAGGGGCTTGGGGCGCTAGGCATTGAAGAGGATGCGTCACGCCAGTTCACCCGTCAGGTTGTAAATGTCTGGGCCGATCAAGCGCTGCTCCAAGTGGACTGGCAAGTGCCGATGGATTGTTCCTTCTCAGTGACCCTGGGGCGGCACAAAGTAGGCGTCCGGACCGCAAATCGAGACCTCTTGAGACGGCTGCTTTCGGTATTCTGCGTCGTGGACCAGGGCGCGTGCGACAACGACCTCGTGATCGAGGCAACGATGCTGGACGAGCAAGTGCTCTTCCGCGGAGAGGATTCTAGAATCTCCAGATGTGAAGTCGAAGCGCTGGCGCCGACGATCAAAGCGCACATCAGCGAGCGGCTTATTCGAAGCGATCGCTGGGTCTTTTCCCTTCATGCAGCTACTCTCCTGAGAAACGGTGCGGGCCTGCTGTTGTGCGGTCAGCCGGGAGCTGGAAAGTCGACCCTGACACTGCAGCTCTTGGACGCCGGCTTTAGCTACGCCGGCGATGATGTTGCGCTGGTTGGAGCTGACGGGACCATCTGCGGAATTCCCTTTGCGCTCACAGTCAAGGAGGGATCGTGGGACTTGCTCTCCCGGCTGCATGGCGACAGGTATGACGAGACGCATTGCCGCTCCGACGGGGTTCGGGTGCGGTACATCCCCATTCCAAATGCGCAGAACCAATGCGTCTCCGCGAACTGGATCGTCTTCTTGAATCGGGTCGCGAGCGGTCCGGAAGAACTGACCGCGATAGACCGGTTGGATGCAATGAAGCGGCTTATCGAAAACGCATTTGCCGCTGACGGAAGGCTGTCGCAAGCCGGCTTTTTCGCTTTGAAGCGGATTGTCGCGGGCGCACGATCATTTCAACTCACCTACTGCGAGTCGGTGGAAGCTCGGCGCTTGCTTATGGAATTGTGCGATGGTGAGGCATAGCAGCGCGCTCTCGAGCCTCTGCAATTGCTTGCGAGGCATGCCGCCCGTCGACGTGGATTGGACGTCCGTAATCGGGCTCGCAAATCGGACTCTGACGACGCCGGCGCTCATCGACTTTGTGGACAAATATGCATCGATGCTGCCGGAGGACGTCTGCGCATATATCCGCAATATCCACCGCCGAAACGAGCTGCGCAATAATCGCCTCCTCGCTCAGCTGGAAGAAGCCGTCGTTGCGATGAACCGCTTGGGAATTACCCCGATCATGCTCAAGGGCACATCGACACTGGCGACCGCACCCGGGGAGCGCCGAGGCGTTCGGCTAATGTCCGACCTGGACATCATCGTCATGCCGGACGAAGCCAGAATGGCAATCGCCGCTCTATGTGCAATTGGCTACGATATTGATTACCAGACTCCCGCCGCAAGCCAGAGATGGCACGTCGAGCTGAACCGGTCACAGGATGTCGGGACCATCGACCTGCAGCAGGCCGCTCCGGGTCCCGCGTACCTCTACCAAAGTATCGGGAAGACGCTGAACCATTGCGTCCTCGCGCCGCTGGGAAGTGGACGCGTGTATATCCCCACGCCTGTCTACCGAGCGCTCACGCTGATCATCCATGATCAGTTTCAAGACTACGGTTATTGGCTCGGCGACCTCGACCTGCGGCACCTTGTTGAATTGCGGGATCTAAATGATTCCACCGAAGGCCTTGATTGGGAGAAGCTTGCCTCGCTTGTTTCGGGCGAATTGATGAAGAATGCGGTTGAAACCCAACTGGTCGCTCTTACCGGGCTGCTTGGCGTCGATATTCCGCAGACGATGCGCTCCAGCCTGATTCCCCGCCTGCAGTTCATGCGACAGTTGATGCAGGCACGTTTTCCGTCCACGCGTTTGCTGTTCCTCGCGATGACGGCGCTGGATCTCGGAAACTACCGGAACGCGGCAAATGGCGCCTGGCAAGCCGCCGCCCATCCGCGTAGATCGTGGTCCCTCCCGAAAGTGGACACCTTGCAGTTTTTGTTGAAGGCGGCCGTCGCTGTGCGCACAGGGAAGGTGTAGGCAGCAATCGCGCTGCGAGCCGAGCGACCGGTAACTCCCACCGTTCGCCAACGATTCGCGCCCGCGGGTGTTTGCGTCGATGAAGCAATCAATGCTCGTGACTACCAGCATTCCGGTTGGACGCTTCGCCGTTCTCGCGAATCCTGAACTCCTCGAGTGTGTGTCCTGATTGAAGCGCTGCGACCAGCCAGCGCGGCTGTTTGCCTCGCCCAGACCAAGTCTCTGTCGGCTTGAGGGGGTTGAAGTATTTCGGCACGACCTTTGGGTATTTGCGGCGAGGGGACTGGCCTGGGCCCATCTCTGTCGCATCGCCCTCCGCCTCGCCGAATTGGTCCGGCTGATTGAGCTGCGCCAGGCGTTTTTCCAACTCGCGCTTTTCGGCTGTTATCTTTTCAGCAAGAATCTTCGTGAGCTCCTCGTGGAGGAGCCAAAGTTCTTCAAAATCCATGACTTCGAGATCTTGCCGGCGCATAGCATTCTCGTCACCGACCAACCTACCCAACAGTCGTCTCTGACGCCGAATAAAGGTTTTTTCGCGTGGCGAACAAAAGACTGGGAGTCAGGGTCGATCTTTGATTTGACGTAATAATAAATAAATAATATATTATTAAATGTATATTGCGAGGATTATTTTCTATTTCATTGGTGGACGAGGAAGGCTTGCTGCGCTCTCGAAGAGAAACATTGGATATTATCGGTTGCCCGTTGGTACGCCTTCGAGTTGCGATCAGGCAGTTTATAGCTCCTGCGGAACCGTTGACCGAGTTTAAGGATCTGCAGTTCCAAATCCAGCTGCGAAAGCTCGCGCTTAGAGATATCGCAACCATAACCTCGCGGCTGCAGCGGGCTGACATCCGCATTTCAGGACGAATGCCGGGATGCGGCCTCCCGCAGTCCTGTTCCTCACGAGGGCGGCGGCGCGGAAGATCGGCCTCGCGACGCTTTAATCAATCATAATCCGATTGAATCGCGGCGCCGGCGCACGTAGGACGCGTGTTCTACTCGGGCCGCTATTGAATTTAGCGTATAATTCATTTTTCAGTCTTGATTGGAGCTGGCGACGCAGTTATGTGGAGCATAAAAATGCTGTTGGGTTCCAGATATTTTTCGCTAGGCCCGACATTGGGTTCTTGATTACTCCGCTGGGACAATATTAAATGGGCGCAACTACAGGATGCTAGCATGTCGACCAAGAAGCTCGAACTAGAAGCGATGTCCCTCGATGATCTATGGTCGCTTCATGAGGAAATTAGCGGCATTTTATCGGATCGGATCAAAGCGGAAAAGCAGGAACTGGAGAAGCGCCTGGCGGTTCTCGGCGGCGGGATGGCTGTGTTAGCCGAAACCGGCAGGCCGGGCATCTCTCCCACGGGCAAGCCGAGGCGCAAATATCCGCGCGTGCTGCCGAAATACCGTAACCCGCAGACGTCCGAAACTTGGTCGGGGCGTGGCAAGCGACCTCGTTGGCTGGTTGCTGCGGTGAAATCCGGTCGGCGAATCGAGGAGTTTCGCATCGGGGAAGCGGCTCCGAAACTTCGGCAGCGGGCGTGAACTAGCTGCACCAGGGGACTGGCGCAGGCGCCTTTGGTCGAGATTGGAGCTAATAGGCGTTGCGCCCCCGTAATACTTCCACAGGAGTTCGCAACAGGATTGCAAGATCCAGCCGAAGACTCCAATTGTCGATGTACCAGAGATCGTATTGGACGCGTGCTTCGATCATCGACGCCGTGGGCGTTGCCCCGCGGCAGCCGTGAACCTGCGCCCATCCGGTCAGCCCAGGCCTGACCCTGCGGCGAAAGGCGTAGTTTCGCACGAGCTTGTCAAACTGTCCGTCGTGGGCCAAGGCGTGGGGACGCGGGCCCACCAGCGACATACTGCCCTCGAGAACATTTAGCAATTGCGGCAGTTCATCGAAGCTCGACCGGCGCAGCAATTTGCCCACGCGGGTGACCCGTCGATCGAGAGGGACGGCCTGAGTGATCACGTTGCCGTCCTCGAGAACATGCATGGTCCGAAACTTCCGGATCAGGAATGTCCGACCATTGAAACCGCAGCGTTGCTGTCGGAAGAACACCGGGCCCGGAGAGTCCAGCTTGATTGCGATTGCAGCCAGTACCAGCAGTGGTGCAGCAATCGCCAGCGCGAGCCCTGCGCCGACAACATCAATCATTCGCTTGAATGCGCACTCGAGGGACGTGAGGGGACCGCGCTGCAACTCGACGCAAACGGCACTTCCAAGATTCTGTGTCGGATGTCGAAGCAATTCGGATGTTGTGCCGACAGGCACGAACATGATCGGGAAGGGCAAAACCCGGAGATCGGCCACAAGTGCTCGCAGCTCGGGCCATCGCTCTGGAGAGGCCTCGACCACCACCTGGTCGAGCGGGACGTTGTAAATATAGTCGATTACGCGAGAGGCGAGCCGTTTTCGACCGGCGGGCCCGAAGCCGATCGGCGGCAGGCTAAACCGTGCTCTGACGCAATATCCGTGCATAGCCAAGGTCTCCGGGAGGCCGGCGTTTTTGGAAAGCGGTTGGTCGCTGATTAGAACGATATTGGTGCTGGCGAACTTTCTTTCGCTCAGACCCCTTATCAGCAGTGCCCTGATCCCCCATCGCTCTGCCACAAGCAAGGCCAAGCCGAGGATGGCGAACAGCGGGCCTGGTTTCTGAGAGGCACCTGGGGGAATTGCAAAGCCATATGCGGCCCAGATCAAGAGCAACCATGACGCCCAAGTGACACAGACGGCCCGAACCTGGTTCTTGAGCACAAGGAGCTCAATCGGCCGATAGAGGCCTTGAGCCTTCAGGAGGGGAGCCACGCAAGCCGCGCTAATCAGCGCCAAGCCAAATGCGTTGCCGTGGTCTGCCCCGGTCTGTACGTTCTGGAACCGGTACAAGACGGTGGAGATGACGCTCGCGAGCAAAATCGTCGCGATATCGGCACAGAGCGCAACGTGTTCGATCCGGTCATACCGCAGGGGCCATTTGTGCCGGGATATCGGCGGATCGAGACTGACACGAGCCGTATCAATTTGATCGGGGAGGTGTCGGTTCACGAAGTTCATGACGAGGTACTCTGATCAGAATTTAATCTATTATTAATTTATTGAATTTTTCAAGTGAAAATATAGCATTTAAATATTGGCCGCACTTGGTAAGGTTCGAGTCGGGCGGTCGTCATAGGATCGAGCAAAATACCTCGGGAGTTACCGACCGGTGCCGCGGCCCGGTGCACTGTTCGGCGGAGAGACGACCGTTCCGGGCAAAGGAGCCCGGATTTCCTTCCTTTGAAGAGCGGCGGAGTCCCACTCCGCAATCAGATTGTTCACCATGCTCTTTCCTTCCGCGGATGCCGACTGATAGGCGGCAACAAGAGCGGGGCGGAGATTGGGCTGTTTGGTCAGGGCAATCTTGATGTCACGCTGCACGAGTTCACGCAGTTCCGGTTCGTTTGCCGCCGAGACCTCGCGGAGCGCGACAGTCAGCCGCAGCGGAAGTAAGGCCAAGTCGCTTGGCGCTGTGTAGTACGACAGTTTCAGTAGAGCTGCGACGTCGTATTCCGCCGATCTCTGCTCCTTCGAGAGCGCCGCAAGCATGAGCCAAAGATCACCCCGTAGCGGTGAGTACCGCAATGCCCGTACCAATGCAGTCGGCGCAGCCGGATCGGCTCCGATCTCCGGCTTTGACGCTGCGGGTTCGTTGGCGATGGGCAATTGTGCAAGAACAGGTGTCTTCGGATGCAAATCGCCGTCCCCGCGCAGTGAGCCCGAAAGCGGCGCCCCTACGGACGCCTGGCGTGCCGCTTGGTTGGCGGAAGGCGCTTCAAGCGGCAATCCGCCCGGATACCGTGGGTGAGCGTATAGCCAGACCGTTTGCGCGCACAGGGCGACAGCGACAGAGCCCAATCCAATACGCATGGATACATTGCCATATTGGCGGGCTGGCTTAGATGCCGGATCTGAACTATCCAGCTCACTTCCGGGGCGCGTTGATCGCGGCGACAAGGCCGCGGTAGCCGTATCACGCTGGCTTTGGGCAGCCGCCAACCCTAACGTGGCGGCAGCCAACAGCGATGTGCCGAACTCGAGAATGCCGTCGTCGACCAAGGCCAGCATGGCTAGCGCAGCCGCAGCACCAGAACCAATAGCGGCGTAGGCGTAGTCCCGCCTTCGCTGCAGGGAGCATCTGAGCAAAGCCGAGGCGGCAAGCACCGTAACTATCAACAGCCCATACAGGAAAGGGCGGCCCATTTCGATGGCGATGACGGCGGCCGCGGTCGGCCGCTCTCGCGATGAAGGCCCTCCGATATCGCGATGGATCGGCAGCAGCGCCACGTACGTTCCTGCACCGGACCCAACCTGGCCGGCATCTTGCAGCATCCGTTCAGTCGCCGCCGGGTGCTGCGCAGATAGGGCGATCGCCAGATCGGTATTCGGCCTCACCGGCAGCAGGGTGAAAGCCGCCAAAAAGAGAATTGCGGCCGTGGCAAACACGCTCGCCATTCCCCAAACCCCATAGAACCAGTTCTGGATCGCGAACGCGGCGAAAACGATTCCCGCTCCAAGCAGTGCAGCTATGGCGGTTCCCGTCCCGTCTGCCCTGGCAAGGATCGCCGACAGGCAGAGAAACGTTGCCAGCATTGCGAACGATATGGGTGCCGCCAGCCGAAACGAGAGTTGCTTGGCCTGGCGACGTTCCTCGAACGCGCGGGCCGTCATCGCTGCCGACATAACCAAGCCCAGCACCGACGGTGCTGCGTCGGTCACGACGGGTACGGGAGTGCCGACGGGCGAGAGACCGTCAGCTCCCATCATCTGCCGCATTAGCAAGTACGCACTGACGACCGCTGAGACCGAGACCAGCATGGTGAGGAGTTGCCACGCGCGCTGTTTATCCAGCGCGACGATGGCCGCGACGAGCGCGAGGGCGACAGCAGCAATGTATTGCAAGAATGCTTGCACGGTTGCGTCGATGTCCACCGTGAGCCGTTCAGAAGGGGGGCATTCAATGCAGCCGATGCGGCTGCCCATATTGGATTGCCGGACCCGTGGATCGGAATTGGAACGAGTTGAACAGTCATGTAGACCGCCGGTACAACGAGAATGACGAGGAGAAACAGTCGTAACCGTCGTACCAGGCGCGCGATTGCGAAGGATGAGGTGAAAACTGCGGCTGCCAGCACCGCGATCGCGAGAAGAGCAGGACATAGAACTCGCGCTTGCGGAAACTCGGGTGTTGCAAAAGCCGCGGCGACGGACACCAAGAGTGCCACAATCAGAAACTTGTCCAGCATACAACGTCACCTCTCGGGCTTGGCGTCACTCCAAACGCTTGGACCGGTAGGCTCATGATGCATGGCGAAAGGCCGCTCAGGAGCTCAAAAGACCATATCGAACGTAGTGACTGTCATCGTAATAATCGCTGCGGTGGGCGTCGTATCGGGCCATCGCCTTGATGTCAGTCTTGTTCAGTACTGCGCCGATCAGCGAGTCCGAGATCGTCGGGGCGGTGTGCAGTGCATGCTGCACGACGTCGATCTTCGTGCGTCCCCACTCGACGACGAGAACGTAGCAATCGATCAGAGGAGCAGTGACCCGTACGTCGACAAGCGGGCTCAGCGGCGGAAGATCGACAATGATATAGTCATAGCTTTGTCGCAGACGATCAAACAGCCTGCAGATCGAGCCGTCGCACAAGAGTTCGCTTGAGTGAAGTACGGACCCACGCTGAACGGCCGGAAGAACGGCAAGAGTCGTGTTCGGATCCCGCCATATCGCCTCTTCGAGCGAACAGGTCCCTTTCATGACTTCAATAATGCCATCCACGGCCTTTGGGACGAGCCGAGCCGAGAGCGATGGATTCCGAAGGTCGCAGTCGACGATGATCACTTTCTTCCCGCTGTGCCCGATAAGTTGTGCCACGGAAGCGGCAATCGTGGTCTTGCCCTCATTTGGAAGGGCCGAAGTCACGCCAATCACCTGGTTGGGAGTCTTCGCCGGGCTATGGTCGATCGCGATCTTGATCGATCGGATCGCCTCAGTGTACCGAGAGAGGCATGCTCACGACGGCGCGATAAATGTCCGGAGCGCTCGGGAGTATGCGTTGGTTCGGGGCTTCCTGTGCCTGCTGCGGCCGAGCCGCCGACCTTTGCTGCCTGGGCAAACTCTGGATCGGCACGAGGGATAGGCACGGCAGGTCCAGCGCTGCCTCTAGCTGTGATGACGTGCGGAAAACGCGATCCATGACGTCTCGCACGAAACCGAGGAGCAGTCCCAGCGCGAGCCCTCCCAGAAGACCGAAGCTCAGCACGATCTTCGCTTTCGGTTTGCTCTTGGTTTGAGCGGCAGAAGCGGGGAAGATGACGCGGGTTTCTGAGATCGGGAAGGTCTCCTGCTGCGCCGAGCCCATATGCTGCTGAAGGAATGTGTCGTAGAGGGCCCGCAGACTCTTCGCTCGACTTTCCAAATCTCTTATCGTCAGCTCTGCTGAGTTCGTGAGGCGCGACTGCGCAATGGCCACGGAAAGACGTTTTTCGATCTCCTGCTGCCGCTGCTTTGCAAGTTCGGCTTCGCTGCGGCTGATCTCGGAAAGTCTTTTAACCTCGTCCAGAATGGAAACGCGAAATTCGCGCAGCCTGTTTCGAACGTTGACCACCGCGAGATGATCTCGGCCGACGCGGGCGGACAATTCGGCCTCACGCCTGGCGAGTTCGAGATACTGCTGGCGTAGCGATGTAATGATCGGACTGTTCATCGCGTCGGAGCCGATGGCGTCCAGATTGCCGATCGAGGATGGTTTTGCCGGGTCGACGCCAAGGAGAGCTTCGTAGCGCGACAGCTTGGCCGCGGCTTCTGAACTCTGCGCGCGAGCGGTAGCCAGCCGGGTGTTGAGTTCTGTGATCTGCTGCTCGTCGATCGGCTTTCCTCCGGGCGATACGATGTTATTTTGAGATTTGTAGGCCTCGACTCCACGTTCGGCGGTCAGCGCCTCCTCTCCAAGGCTCCGCAGCCGTTCCTGCAGCCAACTCGTTGCAGTTCGCGTGGCTTCAAATTTCGCCTCGAGCTGATCATTGATGTAGGCTCTCGCAATAGCGTTCGCGATCTCTGCCGCCAGCGCTGGATCGCTCGCGGTGAATGCGATTTCAATGACGTGACTATAGCCAACTCGACCTGCAGACAGGCGATCCAGGAAGCTTGCAATCGTTGCTTCCGAGGGCCGCTCCCGCGAAGCAGGTGGCGCACCTTCTGACGGACCCGACCGCCATCGTTGAAGCCACCCCATTAACCAGGACTGCAGCGACCGTCCCTCCCTAAAGTCTTGGTGATCGGCCAATTTCAACTGCTTGATCACGGTCGCAGCGGTCGCCTGCGATTTGATGATCTGCAGTTGCGTCTCGATCTGGGTAACGTCGAGGAGCGGTTCGGAAAGAAGCGATTGTTTCTGAAGGAACTGCGCCCTTGGATTTTCGAACAGGACCTGAACCTGCGCGGTATAGGCCGGCGAGACCAATCTCAGGTAAACGAGGCTGGCGGCACCTGCGAGGACAGTGACGAAAATGACGACGAGGTATTGCCGCCGTATAAATACCAGCGCAAATTTAATGAGCTCGCCGATGCCTTCTGTGTTCTGTCGGTTCAGCTGCATTTGAATGGGGGGAGGGAGACGTGACCCGTCGTTCTGGAGCGTATTGGTCTGCAGCATCGGACATTTCTCTCGGCTGTCGGCAATCGCGCGGGAGTAATCCGCGGCGGATATTGGACCGCTGTCACATTTAAAATAATATATAGGATAAAATTTGTATTGCCAATTAAATCTGGCTTTGACATTAATTGTGAGATAATTGATTGAAATGAGGAAAGGTACGACGGCCGATTGAAACGATGTCTACCGCGAACGGAGCGAAGCGGAACTGGTTGGCGAAGCGCTCGGTTCAGGACATTGGGGGATCAGGCCGATCGTCCGAGCGATAGCGCTGCGTATCGGAGCGTGCGGTGATGCTGGAAGTGCGAAGTTTGGCGATTCCGGACGTAAAGGTCGTCCGATTAAAGCGCTTTTCCGATACGCGGGGCTATTTCTGCGAAACGTTCCGTCGCTCTGCGTTTGCGGAAAATGGGATTTCTCATGACTTTATCCAGGACAATCAGTCATGCTCGGAGCGGGTCGGCACGGTTCGCGGATTGCACTTCCAGCGGCCTCCCTTCGCGCAGGCCAAGCTCGTTCGCGTGTTGAGAGGAGCGATCCTTGATGTGGTGCTCGATCTGCGGCGCCGGTCGCCGACGTTCGGCAAGCACGTCTCGGTCAAGCTGGATAGCGAGAGTGACGAGCAGTTGCTCGTTCCTAAAGGGTTCGCTCACGGCTTCTGTACGCTCGAGCCTCAAACCACCGTCCTTTACAAAGTCGATGAAGTCTACTCGCCGGAGCACGATGGCGGCGTCTACTGGGCCGATCCGGAATTGGCAATTGAGTGGCCGGTGAAGGCCGCAGAGGCCCAGCTTTCGCCGAAGGATCGAGCGCTTCCCACCTTCGATCAGCTTGCTTCCGTGTTTGAGTAGAGGACGTCTCATGCGAGTTCTGGTGACGGGGGGAGCGGGATTTATCGGGTCTGCGGTCTGCCGCCAATTGGCCTTGGAAGCTGAGGCCTCGGTCGTCAATGTCGACAAGTTGACCTACGCAGCCAATTTGGCCTCATTGGCCTCCATCGACGGTACCAGTCGCTATCGATTTGAGCAGCACGACATCTGCGATCAGGAGGCGGTCACTCGCTTATTCCACAAATGGGAGCCGAGCGCGGTTATCCACTTGGCGGCCGAAAGCCATGTCGATCGGTCGATTACCGGCTCGGCAACGTTCATCAGTACCAACATTGTCGGCACTTACACTCTACTGGAGGCAGCCAGGCGATATTACGACGGGCTGTCGAGTCAGCGGAAGAGACAGTTCAGGTTCATACACGTGTCGACGGACGAGGTGTACGGTTCATTGGGGCCGGCCGACTGCTTCCGCGAAGATACCCCTTATCGGCCGAGTTCTCCCTATTCAGCGAGCAAAGCGGCCTCGGACCACCTGGCGCTCGCCTGGTACAAGACCTATGGCTTGCCGGTGATCGTGTCGAACTGTTCGAACAACTACGGACCATTCCAATTCCCGGAAAAGCTCATTCCGCTGACGATTCTCAACGCGATTGAATACAAGTCGTTGCCTGTCTACGGCGACGGAAGCAACGTGCGGGATTGGCTTCATGTCGAGGACCACGCAGCAGGCCTGATCAGGCTGCTAAGCGATGGCAGGGCCGGAGAGAAGTATAATTTCGGCGGCGACAGCGAACGCTCAAACCTGGAAGTCGTCACCCAGATTTGTGAAACGCTTGATCGATTGCGTCCCGGGCCAGCAGCGAGGCGATCGTTGATTTCGTTCGTGCCGGATCGTCCGGGACACGACGCACGTTACGCGATCGATGCGTCCAAAGCTCGCAGCGAGCTGGGCTGGCGGCCGACCCGAAGCTTCGAACAAGGTCTCGCCGAGACGGTGGAATGGTATCTGGCCAGCGGCGCCTGGTGGGCGCGGGCTCGCAACATGGTTTACGACGGCTCGCGTCTTGGCCTTCCAGCCACCCAACACTGAGGCTGCCAATGATCGAACGACCGATTCTGATTGCTGGTCGAAATGGCCAATTGGGCAGCTGCCTTCGTGATGCCGCTGCTCTTCGCGGCCTGTCTGCGGTGGCCCTCGGACGCGAGGAACTCGACCTTGAGGTCCGGGACGGGATCGACAGGACGGTCGCCTCGATCGCCCCCTGCATGATCATTAATGCCGCGGCCTATACGGCTGTGGACCTGGCGGAGTCCGAGATCGGAAAGGCCTTCAGCATCAATCGCGACGGCGCGGCTGCGCTGGCGGATATTGCATGGCAGAGGAACGTTCCATTTGTGCACTTGTCCACCGATTACGTCTTCGACGGCGCCAAGCGCGAGGCTTACGACGAGGCCGACGTGCCGGCGCCGTTGAACACATACGGTGCATCAAAGCTGGCCGGCGAGGCGGCCGTATTGGCGGCGCATCCGCTGGCAACCGTCGTCAGGTCGTCGTGGATCTACAGCTCGATAGGCAGCAACTTCGTTCGGACAATGTTGCGGCTGGCCGAAACGCGCCCGATCGTAAGGGTCGTTTGCGACCAATACGGAAGCCCGACGTCGGCCGCGGATCTGGCCGCAGCGCTGCTGAAAATCGCACAGCGGTCGCTCGCCGATGACCGCCGCACAGCGGCGGGCATTTTCCATGTGGCCGGCCAGGGAACAACGACTTGGCATGGCTTTGCCGAGGCAATCTTCGATGGTTTATCCCGTCGGGGAGGGCGACCGCCGACGCTGGAAGCGATCACGACAGCGCAGTATCCGAGCGCTGCGCGCAGGCCTGTAAACTCGCGCCTGGACTCATCCAAAGCAGAACGCGTGTTTGGAATTCGATTACCTTGCTGGCGCCATTCTCTCGAAACCTGTCTCGACCAACTTGTCGAAGGAGCAGACACCGATGCTGAAGGGAATCGTCCTGGCTGGCGGCAGCGGAACACGGCTCTACCCGATCACACGTGTGGTCAGCAAGCAGCTGCTGCCCATCTATGACAAGCCGATGATCTACTATCCGCTGTCGACACTGATGCTGACAGGCATCCGCGAGATCCTGATCATCACGACCCCGGCGGACCGATCCCAGTTCGAGCGATTGCTCGGGAACGGAAGCCAGTGGGGAATCCGGCTCAGCTATGCCGAACAACCGCGCCCGGGCGGGCTTGCTGAAGCGTTCATTGTAGGCGCCGATTTCATCGGAACTGATCGCGTCGCGATGGTACTCGGGGACAACATCTTTTTCGGCGGCGGTTTGCGCGAACTGCTCGTGAAAGCCGCGGCCCGCGAGGAAGGCGCAACCGTGTTCGCGTATCACGTGCGCGATCCTGAACGGTACGGCGTTGTTACGTTTGACGACGCCGGCCGCCCACTACGAATCGACGAGAAGCCGAGAAGGCCGACGTCGAACTGGGCCGTCACCGGTCTGTATTTTTTCGACAACCGGGTTGTGCGGTATGCCCGCAGGGTTGAGCCGTCCCCCCGGGGAGAACTCGAGATCACCGATCTGCAAATGCGCTATCTCGCGGCCGGCACTCTCCACGTCGAGCGCATGGGAAGGGGATTCGCATGGTTGGATACGGGCACTGTCGAGTCGCTTATCGATGCAGGGACGTTCGTCCAAACGCTGGAAAAGCGGCAAGGCATGAAGGTGGCTTGCGTTGAGGAGGTCGCCTTTCGCCAGGGATTCATCAGTCAAGATCAGCTTCGCGGACTGATTCAGCCGCTGGAGAAGAGCGGATACGGCAGGTATCTGAATGAACTCCTGCGCTTGCCCGGGATGCCTACCGACGTCGCAGCCGACGCTGATTTAAATCTGTGATTTTTGTTTTAAATAATTGACCGGCGCCGCATATTTAATTTAAATGCTTTACCTGCGAATTGGTAGGCTGGCCATGTTATATCAAAAGGCGAGCGTTTTTTATCGAGCAAGGCCTCTCCTCTGGGCGGAGAGCGATTCCAGCGAGAGTGATCTGCTCCCGTCGGGAGTGCCGCCCTGGAATGCGTCCTGGAGCGGCGGTTTAGCCGCCCGGCAGGTGTCCGATCTGCGGGGCGCGATTGGGCCTTCACGTTCCAGGACCGGTGCGACGCATTGGATCAGTTCGAGCGGCGGCTATTGGAACGTCGCTGCGAACTGGAGTGGCGGCATGCCGGACGCCGGGTCCGCCGCCATCATCGACGCGCCGGGATCTTATGTCGTCACAACCACGGTCAATGTTGATGTCGGCAGCCTGACCGTCGATGCGGGTGCGACTGTTGCGCGCGGACGAGAGGCTTCCTTTGTCGTTGAAGGTGACACCATCAACAACGGCAGCATAAAGCTCGGACCGTCCGGCGGTGCGGGGAGTGCTGCAGCGGACTTCAAGGGCGACGTCCGGGGAGCGGGTGACTTCGCGATTGCCGACAGATCAGTTCTCGAGATCGGAGGGGCGGTCTCCGGGCACCTCGTCAACGGTTCATACTCTGGCATAACCGTTTCCTTCGAGACGGACGTCGGCACCCTGGTGCTCGATCGCTCTGCCCAATTCCATAGCCTGATCGGAAGTTCGTCGCCGGATCGGCCGCTTTCAGCCGGTAATCTGATCGACCTCAGGGATTTCGCCTTCACGTCGACGATGTCAGCATCCGTCCAATACGACCGGAGCTCAAACATCAGCACGGTCGATTTCAGCAACGGATCCGGCAATGTCACCTTGCTGTTCTCCGGCCAGGATACGAACTGGACCTTTGCAAGTGACGGGCAGGGCGGCACGGTCGTTGCAGACCCGGTCACGAACCCGATCGTACTGGAAAATCAGAAACCAGGCACATCGCCAAATATCTGGCAGATTGATGTTGGCGCAAACTCGACCAGAATCCAGGGGTTCACGACGGCGATAAGCACCAATGTCGGCGGGACCGTCCAATTCAAGGTCGATAACCAAACAGGCACGCCGAACTATCGCATCGACATTTACCGGCTTGGCTACTACGGCGGCAACGGTGCCAGGCTGATTACGACGGTGCAGCATCAGGCGGCGACCTCCGTCGTGCAACCGGCGCCGTTGAAAGACAGCTCGACCGGCCTCGTCGATGCCGGCAATTGGAGCGTGACCGATACCTGGGACGTGCCGACCGACGCGGTTTCTGGCGTGTACATCGCCAACGTGATCGACGGAACGCAGGTGTTTCAAATTCCATTTGTGGTCCGCAATGATGCATCGCAAAGCGCGATCGTGTTCCAGACCGCCGATCAGACCTGGCAGGCCTACAACCCCTGGGGCGGGGCCAATCTCTACTTCGGCAACGGGCCTGGCGTGGGCGGCTCCGCTTACGCCGTGAGCTACAATCGTCCGATCACGACGCGCGACGGCGGGTTCGCGAGCTCTTCCAACGACATGGTGTTCTCGGCCGAGTATCCGGCGATCTACTGGCTCGAGCAGAACGGATACGACGTTTCCTACATTTCAGGCATCGATGCTGCCACCAACGGATCGCTGCTGCTCAATCACCAGATCTATATGGATGTGGGTCATGACGAATACTGGACCGACAGCCAGTTCGCCAACGTCCAGGCGGCCGGCCGTGCCGGTGTCAATCTGGCCTTTCTGAGCGGCAACGAGGTGTACTGGCAGACCAGGCTGGCTGCCAGCATTGATCCCAGTCAGACCGCCAATCGGACTTTGATCTCGTACAAGGATACCCATGCCAACCAGTTGATCGACCCGACAGGGACGGCGACGGGAACGTTCATGGACGCGCGCTTTGCATCGACCGGAGGGATGTCAGGTATCCCCTCCAACGCGCTGACCGGAACGGTCTTCCAGGTGGACGGGGATTCTTACGGCGCGATCGAGATCCCGTATGGGATGACGCAGTTGAGGCTCTGGCGCAACGCGCCGATTGCCGGGACTGCTCAGGGCCAGACTGCGTCTCTGACGCCAAACCTGCTCGGCTATGAATGGGATGCGTCACCGGACAACGGCTTCCGCCCGGCCGGTCTGGTGAGTGTCTCCTCGACCACTGTGCAAACCACAAAATACCTGCTCGATTACGGCAACACCACCGGCAACGGTACAGCCACTCACAATCTGGTTCAGTTTCGTGACCCGGTGAGTGGTGCTCTTGTCTTTGGCGCCGGTACGGTATTCTGGTCCTGGGGCCTTGCGTCGGATCATGACCAGTACAACATCGCGCCCCAGACGCCGACCGATCGGAACGTCCAACAGGCCATGGTCAACCTGTTCGCCGACATGGGCGTGCAGCCTGCGACGCTGCAGGCCAGCCTGGTGATTGCGAGCCAATCGACCGATCACACCGACCCAACGTCCACGATCACCAATCTCTCCGCCACGAGCGTCGTGGAGGGGCAGTCCATCACCGTGACCGGAACGGCAAGCGATGCCGGTGGGCTCATCGGCGGTGTTGAGGTTTCGTCCGACGGCGGCAGCACCTGGCATCCGGCCAACAGCACCGTCGGAGTGTCCAATGCCACCTGGACCTATACGTTTGCCGCAGGCGCGCCGGGGCAATTGACGATTCGGAGCAGGGCCGTTGACGATAGTTTGAACCTCGAAGCCCCAGGAGGCGGCGTTGCCTACACGGTGACCCCTTCTTCGAACCTGACGATATTCAGTCCAACGGACATGCCGGCGGTCGTCGATACGCCGGACGCCGCTGCCGTGGAGCTCGGAGTTAAGTTCGTCACCGCCACGCCGGGTGATATTACAGGCATCCGGTTCTATAAGAGCGCCCAGAATACGGGAACGCATCTCGGCAATCTCTGGACGTCGAGCGGCACGCTGCTTGCAAGCGCAACATTCACCAACGAAACAGTGAGCGGTTGGCAACAAGTCAACTTCGCGACGCCGGTCCATATACAGGCCGGAGTGACCTACATCGCCTCGTATCATACCAACACCGGCCACTATTCCACGACAGACTTCTATTTCGACAACCCAGGTCACACCAACGGCTCGTTGACAGCGACAGGGAGTGGCCTGAACGGCGTCTACGCCTACGGACCGGGTCCGCTCTTCCCCTCCAATATCTCGATGAAGGATGGTGACAATTACTGGGTCGATGTCGTCTTCAGGAATACGAGCCAGCTGCCGCAAGCCAATAATGATAGCGGATTCACGGTCACGCAGAACGGCGTGCTGAACATTCCGGCATCGGCTCTGCTCGCCAATGACACTGACCCGGCCGGTCTGTCCTTTTCGATCAGCGGCGTGAGCAACCCGGCCAATGGCAGCGTAAGCTATAACGTCCAGTCTCAGACGGTGACATTCACGCCAGCCGCAAACTACGCGGGAACGGCCCAGTTCGCTTACACGA
Source organism: Bradyrhizobium dasycarpum (assembly GCF_042019905.1). NCBI lineage: Bacteria > Pseudomonadati > Pseudomonadota > Alphaproteobacteria > Hyphomicrobiales > Nitrobacteraceae > Bradyrhizobium > Bradyrhizobium dasycarpum. Next base: position 1,952,245 of record NZ_CP169574.1, on the reverse strand, counting down.
TCACGGACACCGCGGGTGCCAGTGGAACGGGCCAGGTCTTCCTCAATGTCAGCTATCCGATATCGGCGCAGAGCCTGTTCGGAACCAACGACACGCCGAGCGTGGCCAATTCGGGCGACACCAGCCCGGTCGAGGTCGGCGTCAAGTTCAGCGCATCGGTCAGCGGGACGATAACCGGCCTGCGCTTCTACAAGGGGTCGCTGAACACAGGTACTCACGTCGCGCATCTCTGGAGCTCGACGGGAACGCTGCTCGGCACGGCGACCTTCGCGTCTGAGACAGCCAGTGGTTGGCAGCAGGTCAGTTTCTCGAGCCCGATAGCCATTACCGCAGGCACGACATACGTTGCTTCCTATCACACCAACGGCAATTATTCGAACACTCAGAGCTATTTCACCGCGTCGATCAGCAATGGTCAGCTGAGCGCTCCCGCCACAGGGAATGGCGTTTATGCCTACGGAACCGGAGCCGTATTCCCAACCAACGTCTACAAGTCGACCAATTACTTCGTCGATGTGATCTTTAATGGATCCGCCGCTACGAACACGTCGCCGACCGCTGTGGCCGATTCCGGCGACGGCACCGAGAAGGGCGGCGTCAATAACAGTACCGGCGGTTCGCTCGCCACGGGAAACGTCCTGACCAACGACACCGATCCGGACGCGGGCGATACGAAGACCGTAACTGCGGTCAGCTTCGGTTCGACCTCCGGCACGATCGGCTCCGCGCTGAATGGCGCGCATGGAAGCCTCGTGCTCGACGCCTCAGGCACCTTTACCTATACGGTCAACGAAACCGATCCCGCCGTGCAGGCGCTGCGGCTTGCGAGCAACACGCTGACCGATGTCTTCAATTACACGATGCGTGATGCCGTCGGCGCGACATCCTCGACCACGCTCACGATCACCATCCATGGCGCCAACGATGCGCCGGTGCTGGCGGTCCAGACCGCCAACCAACCCGCAACAGTGGGTTCGGCGTTCTCGCTAACGCTGCCTGCGAGCACCTTCACCGATGTCGATTCCGCCGACTCGCTCAATTACACCGCGACAACGGCTAGCGGCTCCGCACTTCCTGCCTGGCTCACCTTTAACGCATCAACCCGAACGTTTAGCGGTACACCATCGTCAGCCGACGTCGGCACGCTGGGTGTGAAGGCAACTGTAACGGATCTCGGCAGCCTCACCGCAAGCGAATCATTCAATATCGTCGTAACGACGACCGCGAACGCGCCGCCAAACGCTGTCACCGACGCGGGCGACGCAACCGAGAAGGGCGGTGTCAATAACGGCACTGGCGGCTCACCCGCCACGGGAAACGTACTGTCCAACGACACCGATCCGGACGCGGGCGATACGAAGGCCGTGACTGCGGTCAGCTTCGGTTCGACGTCCGGCACGCTGGGCTCGGCGCTAAATGGAGCACACGGAAGCCTTGTGCTCAATGCTTCAGGTGCTTTCACCTATACGGTCAATGAAACTGACCCCGCCATTCAAGCCTTGCGGCTTTCGACCAACACACTGACGGACGTCTTCAGCTACACAATGCGTGATGCCGCCGGTGCGACATCCTCGACCACGCTCACGGTCACCATCCACGGCGCCAACGATGCGCCGGTGCTGGCGGCGCAGACCGACAACCAAACAGCAACGGTAGGTTCGGCGTTTTCGCTGACGTTGCCGGCGGGCACGTTCACCGACGTGGATACCGGCGATTCACTCAGCTACAGCGCTACCGCCGCCGACGGTTCGGCACTGCCAGCCTGGCTGACCTTTAACGCCTCGACTCGGACGTTCAGCGGTACACCGACTTCGGCCGATGTCGGCACGTTCGGCGTGAGAGCCGTCGCAACTGATCTCGGCGGCCTCACGGCCAGCGAGACGTTCAACATTGCGGTGGGGACAGTCTCCTCGACCGTCAGCTTGTTCTCGGCTTCCGATGCTCCTTCGGTGCTGTCGACATCCGATCCATCTCAGGTCAACCTGGGAGTACGGTTTACTTCCTCCGCCGCCGGCACGATTACCGGGATCAAATATTACAAGAGTGCGAACGACACAGGCACCCATACCGGCTCCCTGTGGAGCAGCACGGGAACGCTCCTTGCGAGCGCAACCTTCTCCAACGAGACCAGCAGCGGTTGGCAAAGCCTCGTATTCAACAGTCCGGTCTCGATTTCGGCCGGAACCACCTACGTCGCGAGCTTTCACAGCAACGGCCGCTATGCGGTTACGTCAAACTACTTCACGTCCGAACGCACGAATGGGCCGCTCACGGCTTCCGCGAGCAACAATGGTGTGTACACCTACGGAACGGGAAATCTGTTTCCGACGAGCACATTCAACGCGACGAACTATTGGGTCGATGTCGTGTTCAGCAATGCGAGCGGCGGCACGAATCAGTCGCCGATCGTCAACAACGACAGCGGCTTCAACGCGACCCAAAGCGTCCCGCTCAGCATTTCCGGCTCGGCGCTCCTCGCAAACGATACCGATCCGAACGGGGATGCCCTGACGATCACCGGCGTCAGCGGCGCCGTCAACGGCACCGTCAGCTTCAGTGCTCAGAACAACACGGTGACGTTCACTCCCAGCAGCGGATACACCGGACCGGCATCGTTCAACTACGCCGTTTCCGATGGCCGGGGCGGTTCGGCAAATGCCGATGTGAGCGTAATTGTTCGTGCGCCGTCGGCAACCACCGTAAGCCTGTTCAGCTCGAATCCAACGCCCAGCATTGTGACGGTGAATGACCCGAACTCGGTCGAGCTTGGTATGAAGTTCCAAGCGTCCACTTCGGGAGACATCATGGGTCTCCGCTTCTACAAGGGCCCGTCCAACACCGGGCAGCACGTCGCGAATCTCTGGAGCAGCACGGGGAGCCTATTGGCCACTGCTTCCTTTACCAACGAGACGGCGAGCGGCTGGCAGCAGGTCAACTTTGCGACGCCGGTCACGATCACGGCAGGAACGACCTATGTCGCCTCCTACCACACTGCCGGCAACTATTCGGACGATCCAAACCTGTTTGCCAATGCGGTGACGAACGGACCGCTGACGGCGCCGTCGTCCTCGTCGAGCGGCGGCAACGGCGTCTACGCGTACGGATCCGGCAGCCTATTTCCAACCAACACCTTCGGCGCGACCAGCTATGCGGTCGACGTTCTCTTCAGGCCGCAGCTCGCTGCTTAGACAAGAAAGGGGAGTTCATGTCGGGCCTATCACGGACTATCGCGTCGCCGGTCACGCTCGCGAGACGCGTCACGCCGCAACCGGTACGGAGCGTGCTCCGCGCTGCATACGACAGGATCTCATATGCCGTCGCCGGGCTGCCGCCGCGGCGCCTGCGCGCATGGATCTCGCCCACATGGTTCGATTTTCACGATACCGGACGGGATCAGTTGGAGTTCTTGGTGGAGATGGCCGGTCTGCGGCCGTCGGATCGAGTTCTTGACATCGCGTGCGGAGTCGGCCGCCTGGCGATCCCCCTCACCACATATCTGAACCGGAGGGGAAGCTATGACGGTTTCGATATCAAGGAAGAGCTGATTGACTGGTGCCAAAGCAAGATCAGTGCTCGGCGGCCCAACTTTCAATTCCAGCTCGCGAAAGTCGCAACACGGTGGAGCCCGAACGAGCAGGTATCGGTGGACCGATACCGCTTTCCGTACCCCGATGATCGATTCGATTTCGCTTACGCCGGTTCGATTTTCACGCACATCCTGCCGGGCGGAGCCAGCAACTATCTGAGGCAGACGGCACGGGTCCTAAGGCCGGGCGGTCGGCTGGTGGCGACTTGGCTGGTCTATAACAAGCGCACCCTCCAGTTGACCCGGACGACGGACAGCGTTGAGCGCAGCTGGAAGTTCGATCACGACGACTTCCGGGTGAAGGACGATGATCAGCCGGAGGCGTCGATCGCGTACGAGGAAGGAGCAGTCCGCCGAATGTACGCCGAGGCGGGCCTTGAGATCCTGGAGCCGTTGCGCCCGGACGCCTCCTACAACGCGGCCCGAATTCCCCACAATCGCTCTGAAGGCATTCATCTCCATCATTGCCTTTGCGTCATCGCGATGCGCCCGAATGACATGAGCGGAGTAGGCCAACCATCTCAATCGACATAAGGAGTGGGTCGATGCATGCGGAGCTCTATACAGACGGGGTTGACGAGGTCACGATTGGCGGGTCGATCGTTAGGGTGGACCTGATCAGTCTTTCGCCCACGGAACGTGACGCCAACAACGCGCCCAAGAAAGTCTTTTGCCAAAGGCTGATCTTCTCCGTGGAGTCATTCGCGAACTCCGTGGAGGTGATGCAGAACGCGCTTCAGGGGCTGGTCGACGCTGGGGTCGTCCAGCGCTCTCGGCCGAGAGGGCCGATTGTCTCACCACAGGCGAGCGCGCGAGCCGAGCCCGCCTCGCCAGTTTCGGACAACTTACGATCTCCAAATGTCTCAACCAACTTCCGTTGAAATCGACAGGCGTGAACCGGCACCGCCCAGGTCGGAGGACGAGCCACGTCGGGCTGCTCAAACCGCACTTGAATGCCTGTCGAGGATCGCTTCCCATCACGGTATCGATCTGCCTTCCGACCGCCTGCGGCACGCCTATGCGGTCGACGAGACCGGTATCTCGACCGATCTCCTGCTGCGCATGGCTCGTGATGCTGGCCTTCGCGCCCGCGCGGTGCAGCTCGATTGGAAGGAGGTATGCGGGCTCGGCGAAGCCTATCCAGCTCTCGTTGAGCTCTCGAACCGGAACTGGGTCTTGGTCGTCGGTGCGAAGCCGGAATGCGACGCTGTAACGGTTTTCGATCCGCTGGCGGAGCGGAGCGGCGAGCATCTGCTGGTCGATGCTGACCGCTTTTGTGCCAGATGGTCGGGAAAGGTTGTTTTGTTCAAGCGCGAGACCGCTCCAGCGCAGAGCCAGAGATCCTTTGGGTTGCGCTGGTTCGTGCCCGAGATGCTGCGAGAGTGGCGGTTGTTCTCCGATGTCGCAATCGCTGCGGTGTTCCTGTATGCGTTGGGGCTGGCGCTTCCGATCTTCTTTCAACTCGTCATCGACAAGGTTCTGGTCCACGAGAGTCTTACGACGCTCTACGTGCTCACCGCCGGCGCTATCCTCGCGCTCTGCTTCGACGCAATCTTCGGCTTCTTACGGCGCTACCTGCTGCTCTACGCCACGAACAAGATCGACATCCGGGTCGCCACCAGAACGTTTCGGCACCTTTTGGGGCTTCCGGTTACGTTCTTCGAGCGCATCTCGGCCGGCGTCCTGGTGAAGCACATGCAGCAGGCCGCACGAATACGAGAGTTCCTGACCGGCCGACTGTTCCTGACTGCCTTGGACGCGCTTTCGCTGTTCGTCTTTCTGCCTGTTCTGGCGCTATACAGCGTTAAGCTGACATGCGTCGTGCTGGCCTTCACTGCCATCAGCGCGAGCGTGATTGCCATTCTGATGGGACCGTTCCGGCGGCGGCTCTACCAGCTTTATCAGGCAGAGGCCGGGCGCCAGGCGCTCCTCGTCGAGACTGTGCACGGCATGCGCACGGTAAAGTCGCTGGCGATGGAGCCAAGCCAGAACAGAACATGGGACGATCGTTGCGCGCAGGCGGTATCGATGCGGTTTGGCGTCGAAAAAAAATCTCGGCGGGGGCTCAGGCGTTGACCGGGTTCCTCGAGAAAATGATGACACTCGGCATCGTCGCCTTGGGCGCGCTCGACGTCTTCGGCGGCGAGATGACGATCGGCGCACTGGTGGCCTTCAACATGCTGGCGGGGCGGGTTTCGGGGCCGCTGGTGCAGATGGTGACCATGGTGCACGAATATCAGGAAGTGGCGCTGGCCGTTAAGATGCTCGGCGAGGTCATGAATAAGGAGCTGGAACGCGACGATCATCGCGAGGGTCTGCGGCCCGACTTATCTGGCCGGATCGAGTTTGAAAACGTTACGTTCCGTTACGACGAGGGGGCGCCGGCCTTGGATGAGGTGTCGTTCTCAATTGCTCCAGGTTCGATCTTTGGAGTTGTCGGCCGGAGCGGTTCGGGAAAAACGACGCTGACGCGGCTGATCGCGGGGATGTATCCGGTGCAACAGGGATTGGTGCGGATCGACGGTCACGATTTGCGCGAGATCGATCTCACCCATCTGCGGCGAAACCTCGGGGTCGTGCTCCAGGAGAATTTCCTGTTTCGCGGCACGGTCCGAGAAAATATCGCTTGCGTGAGGCGTGACGCCACTTTCGAGGAGGTTGTCCGGGCAGCTCAGCTTGCCGGCGCCGACGAGTTCATTGAACGACTGCCGAGGGGATTCGATACCATGCTTGAGGAGCAGGCATCGAACTTGTCGGGAGGGCAAAAGCAGCGGCTTGCGATCGCGCGGGCATTGATGGGGAACCCGCGTATCCTGATCCTTGACGAAGCCACCAGTGCGCTGGATTCCGAGAGCGAAGCGATCATTCGGCGCAATCTGCGACGCATTGCGGAGGGGCGAACGGTCATCATTGTATCGCATCGACTTTCGATGCTGTCGGATGCGAGCCAGATTCTGGTGATCGACCGCGGACGGATCGTCGATGTCGATCGTCACGACGCGCTGCTGTCGAAGTGCACCTTCTACCGACATCTCTGGAACCAGCAGACGAGGCAGGTTGCATGACCGTGTCTGATAAGACCAGAGTTGAAGCCGCACCGGGCGGATCCGGGTCTCCGCCAGTCTCGCGGCCGCGACGCCGACTCCAGCGGCCCACGCCAGCAGGGCCCGGCGTTGTCGCGCAATTTCAGTCAGACGCAGCCGAGATCGAGCAGCGGGCTCCACCACGGGTGGGACGGATCACGCTCTATTGTGTCTCCGCCCTCATCGCTGCCGCAATCTCTTTTGCATGTGTTTCGCGCGTGGATATGATTGTGACAGCACAGGGTAAGCTGATCACGACACGTCCAAACCTGGTCGTGCAGCCGCTGGAAACGTCGGTCATTCGGGAGATCCGTGCGAAGGCGGGTGACTCCGTCAATCGCGGCGACGTACTCGCGATCCTCGATCCGACGTTTTCTCAAGCCGATCTTGATCAATTGCGCGGCCGCTTGGCCGCTCTCGATGCCTCCATCGACCGGCTTCGAGCTGAGTTGGACGGCGCTGACTACGTCGTCGAAGAGACAGCGAACGCCGATCAGGCCTTGCAGAGGCGGGTATATCTCCAGAGGAGGGCAGCTCACGGCCTTCAGATCCAGAACTATGACGCGCAGATCGCGTCCGCGCAGGCCAACCTGAAAACCGCGCAGAACGAGGAACTGGTCCTGACCCAGCGGCTGGAGAATATGCAGTCCATTGAGGACATGAGGAACGCGCTGATGGCCAAGGAGGTCGGTTCAAGACTGAATTTCCTGCTATCCCGTGACGCCCGGTTGGAGGTTGAAAGCAACCTGGCGCGAGTTCGTGGCAGCATCGTCGATAACATTCATCGCTTGGACAAAGCCCGTGCAGACCAGAAAGTGTTCGCCGCCGAGTTTCTGCGCGCTACCTATCAGGAGTTCGTCGAAACATTGGCCAAACGCAATGGCATTGCCGAAGAGCTCAAGAAGGCGGAGCTCCGCCGTCAATTGATCGTGCTGAACGCACCGGCGGATGCGGTAGTACTCGAAATTGCTAATCGGACGGTGGGTTCGGTGGTTCGCGAGGCTGAAACATTGTTTGTGCTCGTCCCTCGGGACGAGGTGCTCCGCGCGGAGGTCAATGTCGAGGGCAGGGATATCGGCCAGGTCACGGTCGGGCAGACCGTGCGGGTCAAGTTCGAGGCGTTTCCATTCCAGAAGTACGGCACTGCGGCTGGCGAGGTCGGCGTCATTAGCCGGGACTCATTCTCGCCAGACGCGAAGGCCGAAGGTGCGCGCCGTTCGTCAGCTCCCTATTACCGCGTACTGATCGATCTGCGGGACACGCACCTTCGGCTGCCGTCCGAACGGGTTCAGCTGATGCCCGGTATGGCGGTCACGGCCGAGATGAAGGTCGGACAGCGGACGGTGATCTCATATTTCCTCTATCCCCTGCTTCGCGGCTTGGATGAAAGCATCCGGGAGTACTGAGCCGGATTTACCATGGTGCACGTCGATGATGATCAGCCCGAATTCTAGTGTGAAGCTCATGGTGCCGGCTGCAGCGAAGGAGCTGTCGTCAAACTCGCCGCTGGTGAGCTATGCGCTCAGGGGGCTGGAGCGCTGCTGGTTGCCAAGGGAGCGACGTTGGTCGCATATTTATCACCTCGACGGGCGGACGTCGCCGAACGAGTCGATGGCCCATAGCGACGTGTTCTACACCCTCAACGTCTTGCTCGGGATGTCGCGGGTCGCGGAACTTCCGCCTGACATCGATCTCCCAGAGATCTTTCAACGGAATGCCATGAGTCTGACCGCCCTTCCTGTCCGCAAATATGCGTTCGGTATGGCGTTGTGGGCCGCCGCCGAGCTCCGCCTTCCCATCCCGGAGCAGGTCAGGTTCGAGCTGAGAGCCATTCTTTCGGATGAGTCGCAATGGTCAGCGTTTCGAGCCCAGGATCTCGGCATGCTGCTGACGGGAGTTATCGCGCAGGCCAGGGCAGGCGAGAGGGAGTGGCTGGGCTTCGCCGGCCAGCTCTATCGTTTCCTGAAGGAGCGTTTCCGTAGCCAGTCCGGATTGTTTTTCGATGCGCCGTCCGGCTTCCGTCGCCGCTTTGCATCATTTGCGACGCAGACCTATCTTTCGATCGCCTGCTATCAGTACGGAGAGTTCACCGGGGACGTATCCGCACTCGTCATGGCCGACGCCTGCGTGAGCAATTTGATCGCGCTTCAGGGACCCCAGGGTGAGTGGCCGTGGTTCTTCGACGCGGTGAGTGGCCGCGTTCTCGACTTTTACGAGGTCTATTCGGTCCATCAGTATGGAATGGCTCCGGCGCTGCTGGAGTGGGCCGAGCGCTTCGGACGACGGGGAGCGAGGGATGCCCTGGTAAAGGGATTCAACTGGGTGCTTGGCCACAACCAATTGGGCCGAACCATGCTCGCGCCGGAACTGAGCCTGACGATCCGCTCGCAAGTTCGTAAGCATGAACTGAAGACCAGGGCTCCGCGGATGTTGCGTGCGCTCAGAAACACCTGGCTCGAAAACGGGAAGGCGTTCATCGATAGTGCCGACGTGACAGTTCGACTCGAATGCCGCAGCTACGAACTCGGCTGGATCTTGTGGTCATTCGGTCGGCGTACCGACTTGCCTGACCTCAGCCACAACGCCATTTTCAAACAGTCGTCATGCCTGTCCGAGTCTCCGGTCGTCAAGCAATGGCAGCCGCATCAGTTAGCGATTCCAGACGACCGCGCCCTCTTTCCGAAGCAAGGCCAGCATCTTGGCCGTGCGGTGGCCCCGAACCGCGCAGAGAACGGCGATCGCCTTGAGGCGGGCGCCTATCCCATGAAGGCGCCGGCTCGTCATAACGGTGAACGCGCCGGCCGCGGGGGATACGAGGACGAGTAGGGCCGTGGCAATCCAGCGTAGCCGCCAGCCGCGCGCGCCCTGTGCCATGTTGCGGTAATGCGTGATTTGCCGGTCCCACTTTGCATACAGCTCCCGAAGCGAGCGCCGCGCAGGATGGAACACGACCATCGCGGGGACGTAGCGAAATTCGCAGCCGGCACGGAGGGCCATTTGTCCCCATTCCATGTCTTCCGCGAACTGAATGCCGGGGAAAGGTCCGACCCTCGCGAAGTCGCCGCGGCGGACCGCGAGATTTGCCGTGACCGAGTAGCCGTGCTTGGTGACGTACAAGCGATTGCGAAAGCCGAAAACGCTTTCGTAGGCTTCGATCGCCGTGAAAGATCCTTCGACGGCGGACCAGATGCGGACCTCTCCGCCAAGGATCGTCGCCGGCCTGACTTGCTGGAAGGCGTCGTCTATCGCGGTCAGCCAGCCCGGATGAGCCCAACAGTCCGCATCCATGAAGGCGAGAATATCACCTCTCGCATAAGCCGCGCCCGCGTTTCGCGCCGGACCGGGACCGGGATGCGGTTCGTACATCAACCTCGCATCGGGATGGCCGGCAACGACGTCCACCGGGGGCATTGCCGAGCCGTTGTCCACCACGATGACTTCGAACAGGTCCCGGGACAGGGTCTGTGCATCGAGGCTCTGCAAGCAGGCTTCCAGAGCCTCCGGCTGGTTGAGGTGGGGAATAATTACCGAAATCATTCATCTCGCCTATTTAATTTCCGTCGGCGCGTTGCGTATCCGACGCGGTGGCGCTCATACCGTCGATTGTATACGCGCATTTAATCCTTGCATTTAAATATCTGCTATATATTATCGCTATTATATTCTTAAATACAACTAAACCAAGTAGCATTTTGGAGGTCGATTCAAATGCGTGCATCGTTCCTGACGTGCCCCATCGACCTGCTGACAATGGCGGAGACCGTAGAGTTGGCGTGCAGCGCCATGCGCAGCCGCCGCCGACTGCAGCATGTTGCGCTGAACGTCGCCAAATTCGTCAAGATGCGAACCGATCCCGTGCTCGCGGCCGATGTCGCCAACAGTGACATTGTCGGCATAGACGGCATGGGAATTCTCTGGGGCGCTCGGGCAGTGGGGCTTCCGGCGAGGTCGCGAGTCGCTGGGGTCGATCTCCTGGTCGAATTGCTCGCAGTATGTGCGCGGGAAGGCTTCAAGCCTTATTTCCTGGGAGCCACCCAACCCGTACTGCATCTGGCAATGCAGCGCGCGCGCGAGAAGCATCCCTCACTCGTCTTCGCGGGATGGCATGACGGCTACTTCAAACCCGAGCAGGAGAGCGATGTCGTTGGGGACATCCGGTCCAGCGGGGCCGATTGTCTCTTCATCGGCATGCCGACACCACGGAAGGAGCGCTTCCTGGCGGGTCACCGTGATGGTCTCGGCGTACCCTTCATCATGGGTGTGGGCGGCGCGTTCGATGTTCTTGCAGGTACCGTTCGACGCGCGCCTGCACCGATTCAGAGGCTGGGTCTCGAATGGCTGTACCGAGTCTATCAAGAACCCGGGCGGATGTGGTGGCGATATGCCACGACGAACACGCTGTTTGCGGGCATCCTGGCGCAGGCGCTCGTCAAGCAGGCGGTTCAGCATACGCTTGGGCCGAGCGCCGCCCCTCGGGGCCCGAGCCGGATCGGAGGGTAAGACGTGCACAAGCATTTCTTTGTCCTCTTGGGGACTCGGCCCGAAGCGATCAAGCTCTTTCCGGTCATCAACCGGCTCAGGGCCGAGAATCGCAAGGACATTTCCTTGACGATCTGCGCGACGGCACAGCATCGGCAGCTGCTTGACCAGGTTCTCAAGCTCGCCAAAGTGGTTCCAGATTTTGATCTGAACGTCATGACGGCCAATCAGACGCTGGATCATCTAACCTCACGGCTGCTCGCGCAAGTCGGTGAGCTCCTCGAGAAGGTGAAGCCTACCAGGGTTATCGTCCAAGGCGACACAGCGACTGCCATGGCTGGCGCACTTGCGTCCTATTACCACCGGATACCAGTTTCTCACATCGAGGCCGGACTGCGCAGTGGGGACATCTATTCTCCTTGGCCGGAGGAGGTGAACCGCAAGATCGTCGGCTCAATCGCCGATCAGCACTTTGCTCCAACAGAGCGCGCGGCGCGCGCGCTTCGCTCCGAAAACGTCTCGGACGATCGAATCCACGTCACCGGAAACACGGTGGTGGACGCCCTCATCCTCGCAAAGGCCATGGTCGAATCCGATCCGGGGCTCTCGGGCCGCTGGGACAGCATCAAGAAGCGCCACGGCAACCGGCGTATCATCCTGGTGACTTGCCACCGGCGGGAGAATTTCGGCGGCGGCGTCATCAACATCGTCAACGCCTTGGAAACCATCCTGCGCAGGGAAGACGTTGCCGTGGTGCTCCCCGTGCATCCGAATCCGAATGTCCGCGACCTGTTTGCGTCCCGGTTGTCGGATCACCCGAGAGTCGTTCTCATTTCCCCTCAGGAATACACGGATTTCGTGAGTCTTCTCTCGTTGTCGCATCTGGTCTTGACGGATTCGGGCGGCGTCCAGGAGGAGGCCCCCACTTTCGGGAAACCAGTCCTGGTGATGCGGGATACGACCGAGCGCCCTGAGGGGGTGGAAGCCGGAACGGCGCGTCTCGTCGGTGCGAACTACGACAAAATCGTTGCCGAGACATTTCGCCTGCTCGACGACGACGAGACTTATGCGGCCATGGCTCGTTCGCACAACCCATTCGGTGACGGGCACGCGAGCGAGCGTATCGTGAAGGTGCTTCTCAATGCCTGAGTTCCAGAAGATCAATGTCGTTGGTCTCGGTTATATCGGGCTACCGACGGCGGCCCTCATTGCAAGCCGAGGAATGCAGGTGGTCGGGATCGACACCAATGAGCGCATCGTCGATACGGTTGCATCCGGAAGAATTCACATCGCCGAGCCCGATCTCGATGGTCTCGTTTCCAAGGTCGTGTCGAGCGGGGCCCTGACGACATCCACCAAGCCGCAGGCGGCCGACGTCTTCATCATCGCTGTGCCGACGCCGATCGATCGCGAGAACCGTCCGGACTTGTCGAGCGTGCATGCGGCGGTCGACCGAATCGTCGATATTCTTGCGCCAGGTAATCTCGTCATCCTCGAATCGACGTCGCCGATCGGAACCACCGAGGCGATCGCAAAGCGGATCATTGACCGCAGGCCCGATTTGCACATCGGAGTCAACGGCAAGGAAGACGGGGCGATCTACGTCGCCTACTGCCCGGAACGCGTGTTACCGGGGCGGATCCTCACCGAGCTCATCAACAATGACAGATGCATTGGGGGCATCACGCCAACTTGTACGCGTCGTGCTCAACGCTTCTACAAAATGTTTGTTCGCGGGGCCTGCGTCGGGACGACGGCGCGCACAGCCGAGTTGGTCAAGCTGACGGAAAACGCCTTCCGCGATACCAACATTGCCTTTGCGAACGAACTCTCGCTGATCTGCGACAGGTTCGACATCAATGTCTGGGAAGTGATCGATATCGCGAACCGCCACCCCCGCGTCAACGTCTTGCGGCCAGGACCGGGAGTGGGCGGGCACTGCATTGCGGTCGATCCCTGGTTCATCATCGACTCCGCGCCCGATCTCGCCCGGGTGATGCGAACCAGCCGCGAAGTCAACAACACCAAGACGCAGAAGATCATCGAACGTACCGAGGCGCTGATCGACGATCACCCTTATGCAAGCATTGCCTGTTGTGGATTGACCTTCAAGGCCAATGTCGACGATTTGCGCGAAAGTCCCGCCATGGAAATAGCCACGCATCTCGCGGCAAAGTACGGAGAGCGAGTCAAGGTCGTTGAGCCGAACCTTCGCCGTCTGCCGCCACAGTTGGCCGATCATCGTGTCGCCTTTGTGAACATCGAGGAAGCTCTGCGCAGCTGCGAAATCGCAATTCTCCTCGTCGACCACGATGAGTTTAAGATGGTACCCCTGTCAGAGCGTCGACATCTCGACGTCATAGACACGCGGGGCATATGGCAGGACATGCCGGCACGGACCTAGCGACCGACTTGGTCTGATCGTCCGTGGCGGAAGGATTGAAGCGTATTCTCTGGATGCATCGAGGTTAGCATGCGAGACAGTCAACTGGGAATCGGCGTAGTTGGCTACGGTTATTGGGGTCCCAATATCGTTCGCAATTTCTCGATCAATCCCGCCACCCGCGTCGTCAGCGTGAGCGACCTGAGCCCAGGAAGGCTCGGCGCCGTAAAGCAGCTTTACCCGGCGGTGGAAACGACCAGTCGCTACGATGATCTGCTGAAGGACACCAGCATTGACGCCATCGCTATCGCAACGCCGGTGCATACCCACTACGAGCTGGCACTCGCGGCGTTGAGAGCCGGAAAGCATGTGCTGGTCGAAAAGCCGCTTGCGACGAGCGCTGAGCTCGTCACGCGCTTGATCGAGGAGGCGGATCGGCGCGGATTGACGCTCATGGTCGATCACACCTTTCTCTATACGCCCGCGGTCCAGAGGATCCGAGAGCTCCTGCTGAGCCGGGAACTCGGCGACATCTACTACTACGACAGCACGCGCGCGAGTCTCGGGCTGTTTCAAAAGGACGTAAATGTGATCTGGGATCTGGCGGTGCACGATATCTCGATTATCCACCATATCCTCGATAAGGAACCGATCGCCGTCTCGGCAACCGGTTCGTGTCACGTCGTCGGCTCGCCAGAGAACATGGCGCACATCACTTTGTTCTTTGCCGACGCGTGCGTCGCTCACGTCAGCGTCAATTGGCTCTCACCCGTTAAGGTGCGCCAAACGTTCATCGGCGGCAGCAGAAAGATGATTGTCTACGATGATCTCGAGCCGACCGAGAAGATCAAGGTCTATGACAAGGGCATCACACTCGATGGGCCGCCCGAGGATGCGCATCAATTCCGGATCGGGTACCGCGCCGGCGACATGTGGGCTCCGCATATTTCGCCAACGGAAGCACTACAGACGGAGGTGGAGCATTTTGTGGATTGCGTGCGCACCGGCGGTCAGCCGATTTCCAGCGGTATCTCCGGGCTCCGCGTGATCGAAGTCCTGGAAGCGGCATCGTGCTCGATCGCAAAACAGGGGGCGCCGGTATTGCTGCGAGAGCCTTATGGGATCTGGCAGCGCCCAAGAGCGATAGCATGAGGCGTGCGGCGACCTAGCGGACCAGTCGACATGGCAGACAGTGCAACGAGGTCCGTGCGGCGCTCGATCCTGTTCTCCGCGCTCGACCGTTACGCCAGCCTGTTGGTGGTCTTTTTCGCGACCGCCGTGCTGGCCCGTTTGCTGTCGCCGGAGGAGTTTGGCATCTATGCCGTCGTGAACGCGATCACATCCATCATTGCCGCCTGCTTCCAGGAGTTTGCAGGCGCAAGCTATCTGATTCAGAAGCGCGAGTTGTCCCGGGCAAGCGTGCAGACCACGTTCACGATTACCCTCATGATCTCGGTGGCCACCGCCTTCGTTCTGTTCGTGTTTGCGCAGCCCATCTCACGTCTCTTCGAGCTGGACCGGCTCCGCTACGGCATCGAAATTTCCGCCCTTAACTTTCTATTGCTGCCGTTCTCTGGAACCATGGCCGCTTTGTTCCGTCGCGAGATGCAATTTGGAACACTCGCAATCTGCAACCTTGTGGCAGGTGTGACGATCGCTGCCGTTTCGGTCGCTCTGGCGATGGCCCACTTCAGCTACATGGCCCCGCTCTGGGGAGCGGTGGCCGGTAACGCCGTGCTGGCCGTGATGTTGCTCATCTTGCGGAACGACTTTGGCGCGATGCGTCCGTCCTTGGTGGACTGCCGGGAGATCGTCGGCTTCGGCCTCTACTCGGGCGCGGTGAGTGTTGTAAACGTATTCTATGGCTTGGCACCGCAGCTGTTTCTGGCGAGAGTGCTCGACTTCACGGCCGTCGGACTTTACAGCCGAGCAACCGCATCGACGCAAATATTCGACAAGCTGGTCACGCAAGTCATAAGTCCGGTCGTGATGCCCGCGGTTGTCGCGCGACATAAAACAGGGGGCGATCTCAAGGCCGTCTATCTGGAGGCCATTCAGATGCTCTCCGCCGTGCAGTGGCCGTTCTTGGCGTTTATGGCGGTCATGGCCCGGCCAATCATTCTGATCTGGCTCGGTCCGACGTGGCTGGAGATCGTCCCGCTCGTGCAGCTGCTCTGCATTGGCAATCTCGCACTTTTTGCCGCGTGCCTGACCTACCCGGTGTTTGTTGCGCTCGGAAAGGTGCAGGATGCGCTGATCTCATCCCTGATTTCGTTGCCCCCCTCGCTCTTGGTCATCTTCGGCGCATCATTTCTGGGCGTGCACGCCGTTGCGGCGTCCGCGCTAGTGACGTTGCCATTTCAAGCTGCGGTGGCGTTTCTTTTTCTTGGGCGGCACCTTCGTATTCGGCCCGGCGAATTGATACGCAGCCTCTTCAGAAGCGGAGCTGTAACGGCTCTCGTGATTGGTGGCGTATCGATCTGTGCCGTACTGACGGACATGCAAAGACTTTCGTCGCTTGCGGGCCTGGGATTAGCCTTTGTGGTCGCCCCGCTTTGTTGGTGGCTGGGGCTAACGGTGACCGGGCACCCCCTTTTGCAACAGTTTCGCTACGCCGCAACCGGCCTGGCGAGAATGGCGCCGGGGCTATGGCCTTCGGGGACGGCGCCATAGCGGCTTCGGCCAAATCATTCGGAGTTCGGACATGCCCATCAAAGACGACGTTGAACTTGGTCGCGATGTTCGCATTCTTCATCCGGAGCTGGTCAATCTGTATGGCTGCACTATCGGTGACGAGAGCAGGATCGGAACGTTCGTCGAGGTTCAGGCGGGAGCGAAGATAGGTGCACGCTGCAAGCTATCCTCGCACAGCTTCATCTGCGAGGGCGTAACGATCGAGGACGAGGTATTCATCGGCCATGGTGTGATGTTTACAAATGACAAGCATCCGAGGGCGACGGCGGTGGATGGCCGTCCTCAACAAGCCTCGGACTGGACGTTGCAGCGCACTCACGTCGGTAGGGGGGCCTCCATCGGTTCCAACGCTACCATCTTATGTGGAGTGACAATCGGTGCTGGGGCGTTAATTGGCGCGGGTTCAGTCGTGACGAAGGACGTCCCCGCGGGTGCCACTGTTGCGGGGATTCCGGCTCGAATTATGTCTGCAGCCGAAAATAGAGCTCCTGCAGATCGTGCCTTCAGCGGCGAGGCTAAAGCTGCAAATTAAATGTTATTTATTGTCTAAATAGCTCTTGATTTAATATTATAATGCAAGCTAACTTTAAATATTCCCAGCCAAATCCAAGGTGTTCAATCTTGATACCCTTCCTGGATCTGAAAGCCCAATATCGTCAAATCAAACCGGACATCGATGCCGCGGTGGCCAGAGTGGTCAGCAGCGGACACTTTGTGCTCGGGCCGGAGGTGACGGCCTTCGAGCGCCGCTTTGCGGATTATTGCCGGACCTCGCATTGCCTTGCGGTCAATAGTGGGACGTCGGCGCTCCATCTTGCACTGCTGGCCGCGGGCGTTGGACCGGGTGATGAAGTGATCACGGTCTCCATGACGTTCGTGGCAACCACCGCGGCCATTCTCTACAGCGGCGCCAAACCCGTCTTTGTCGACGTTGACCCGGTCACGTGGACGATGGATCCTGGTCTGATCGAGGCTGCGATAACACCGCGAACCAAGGCCATCCTGCCGGTTCATCTCCATGGGCTGATGGCCGAGATGGATTCCATAATGTCGATCGCGCGGCGTTATGGTCTGGTCGTCATCGAGGACGCCGCGCAGGCCCACGGCGCCGAATACCGGGGGCGGCGTGCTGGTTCGATCGGGGATCTGGGGTGCTTCAGCTTTTATCCCGGTAAGAATCTCGGGGCCTTCGGCGAGGGTGGGGCGGTTGTAACTGATCAGCCTGAATTCGCTCGCCGCGTGTCACTGCTGCGGGACTGGGGACAGGAGGCGAAGTACGACCACGTCATTGCCGGATACAATTATCGCATGGATGAGATCCAGAGCGCGGTGCTGAATGTCAAGCTGGACTACATCGAGCGCTGGACCGAGGCCCGCCGCTCGCTGGCAGAACGGTACAACGAACTGCTGTCTGAGCTCCCATTCGCGCGTCCTCAGCCGCCCCGGCACTCCCGCCACGTGTATCACGTCTATTCTGTCAGACTGCAACGGCGCGACGAAGCGCTGGCCATATTGCGGGACGCCGGCATCGGCGCAGGGATTCACTATCCCATCCCAGTGCATCTGCAAAAAGCCTATGCAGAACTCGGTTGTCGAGCCGGCGATCTGCCGGTAACTGAGAATCTTGCGAACGAGTTTCTCTCCCTTCCCATCTATCCGGAGTTGCTGCCGGACGGGGCGGCCGCAGTTGTCTCCACTTTGAGGAACGCCGGAGCATTGCGACCCACACAGGCCGTCAGCAACCGATCGTTGCATTCACACAACTTCTTAACGAGTTCCTGCAACAGGAGGGCGTCTTGATTGAGCTCAAGGGGAAGCGTGTTCTCGTCACCGGCGGAGCAGGATTCATCGGCTCCCACATCGTTGATCTGCTCTGCGATGAGGGGTGTATTGAGATCGTTGCCCTCGACAATATGGTGAGAGGCCGACCGGAAAATCTCCGGCGCGCGCTCGGACGCGGGCCGGTGAGACTGGTTCATGGCGACATACGCGATCGCAAGTTGATTGAAGCCTTGGTGAAGGCTGCTGACATCGTGTTTCACCAGGCCGCGCTGCGCATCACGCATTGCGCGGCGGAGCCGCGCCTGGCCAAGGAGGTCATGGTTGACGCCACCTATGATCTCCTTGAGCTGTGCATCAAGCACGACATCGAAAAAATCATCGCAGCGTCCTCGGCATCCGTCTATGGCATGGCAGAGGAGTTTCCGACAACCGAGCGGCAGAATCCGTACAACAACCGGACTCTCTATGGAGCAGCCAAGGCCTTCAACGAAGGCTTGCTGCGCGCCTTCAATGACGTTTGCGGCCTTGATTACGTGGCCTTCCGGTATTTCAACGTCTATGGCAGCCGGATGGATATCCACGGACGGTATACTGAGGTCTTGATCCGCTGGATGGAGCGGCTGGAGGCTGGATTACCTCCCGTTATCTTTGGTGACGGCTGTCAGACCATGGATTTCGTTCACGTCCGCGATGTCGCGCGCGCCAACATCCTAGCCGCCCGTGCAAAGATTACCGATGAGGTCTTCAACGTCGGAAGCGGTACTGAAACCAGCCTGACAGAATTGGCTACCGTGCTTGCGTCGGTGATGGGACGCCGCGGCTTGACACCCGAATTCGCACCTGAGCGCTCGGTCAATCCGGTGCCGCGACGGCTGGCATCGACGGGAAAGGCGGAGCGTCTGCTGGGGTTCCGCGCCACGGTCTCGCTCGAGCAGGGGCTCGCCGACCTCGTGAAATGGTGGCGATCAGAACGCGATGTCGCTTCGGACCGTCAGCGGCAGGCAGCGGCATCGTGATCCCGATCGCTATGCCGCTGCTCGCGGACGAAGAGGCCGATGCCGCGCGCGCCGTCGTGCTGTCGGGCTGGGTCTCGCAAGGTCCGCAGGTAGCTGCGTTTGAGGAAGAGTTCGCCGCACTTGTCGGGGCCCAGCACGCCTGCGCGGTCGCGAATTGCACGACCGCCCTGCAGCTCGCCTTGGCGGCGCTGGGCGTCGGCAGCGGGGATGAGGTGATCACGGTCAGCCATTCCTTCATAGCAACGGCGAACGTGATCCGATATCAGGGCGCCACCCCTGTCTTTGTCGATATCGAGCCCGAGACATATAACTTGGATTGCGATCGGCTGGCGGAAGCGATCACCGAGCGCACACGCGCGATCATCGCGGTCCATCAGATGGGCATGCCGTGCGACATGGCCGCGCTCGTGGCCGTGGCGCGTCGACACGAGATCGCCCTGATCGAGGATGCGGCCTGTGCCGCGGGATCGCAGATCTGCATGAATGGGCAATGGGAAGCGATCGGCAAGCCGCATGGAGACATTGCCTGCTTCTCCTTTCATCCACGAAAGGTGATCACAACAGGTGAGGGGGGAATGCTCACCACCTCCGATCCCGAGCTCGATCGCAAGTTCAGGCTGCTACGTCAACACGGGATGAGCGTCCCGGATATTGTGCGTCACGGCTCGCAGCGTGTCATTTTCGAAGAGTACGCCCTCGTCGGCTACAATTATCGAATGACGGATATGCAGGCCGCGATCGGGCGCAAGCAGCTGGAGCGGCTTCCGCAACTGATTGCGCGCCGGCGCGCGCTGGCATCGCGTTACGATCAATTGATTGGGAATATAGAGGGGCTGCGGTTACCGTTCGAACCGGAGTGGGCGCGATCGAATTGGCAGAGCTACTGTGTGCGCTTGCCCGATCGATTGGATCAGCGGGCAACGATGCAATCGCTGCTCGACCAGGGCATCGCTACGCGGAGGGGCATCATGTGCTCGCATCGCGAGCCGCCCTACGCGGAGGCGAAGCCGCGCCATGATCTACGACAATCCGAGCTTGCTCAGGATCACGCGATCCTGCTTCCACTTTATGTGCAGATGGGCTCAGCGGACCAGGAGCGTATCGCCGACGCGGTCAAGAATGAACTCGTCCGTTGAACCTGGGTCATCGCGGCCGGTCAGGGATCGGTTTGCCGGGAGACCTCACTTGCCGGATCCGGCGCGGCTCTGAGTGAACAAGGGGTAATCGCTCTTGCGGACAGCACCTGGGAGATTCGCGCCCGATCATTGTCGTCCTCCGCGGAAGCCAAACCCATCCAACGCTGATATTTTCGCTGTATCTTATAGCGGGCAAGGCCGGCAGCACATCGACCGGCATCTGCCAGTCGGCGCCCGCGCGCAATCTTGCCGCGCAGTGCGCGCAGATAGGTTTGCTCTATCGTCCTCGCCGCGTGTGCTAGGCTGAAGCGATTCTCCACCAGTCGTCGGCCGAAACTGCCAAGCTCCTGGCGAAGGGACGTTGAGACGAGAACAACCTCAAGAGCCGACCGAAGTGCATCGGGGCCGGCACCACGCGAGCCTCTTCCCAGCCCATACCAACCCTGCTGCAGGAATGTCGGCGCACTCTCAGGCGTCAACAACTCACTGAACCCGTCCTCTCCAATGACCACTAGCGGCTTGCCAAAAGCCATGCCGCGCAGCGCCGAACCACCTTGGCCGATAATGACATCCGCGGCAGCATAGCCGGGCCGAGGATCGGACATCTCGCCCACCAATATGACGGCGGTCCGGCCGAGTAGCGCATTGATTCTGGCCGCCCGCGCTTCGACGGTCGGGCGGGCCGGTCCATCACCTATGATCAATAACCGCACCGTACGACCGTCGAGGCCCATTGCTCCGACGGCATCACACGCCGAGAGCAGGCCCTCCAGTTTCAGGTTCGGCACCAGCCGGCAGACCATCGCAATGACGATCTCGTCAGGTCCGATATTCTGAGCGACGCGAAAACTCGTGCCATCGAGGAGGGGATGGTCAGATTTCGTATCTACTGGCGGCTCGAGCAGGGTAACATCTTGATGGCCTGCAGCGACGGCAGCGCGGCGGATCATCTCGGTGCCCACGGTCAGGGGAACACTGCGAGGTAGGAAAGAGGGAACGGACATCGACATGACCGTTCCCACCACGGCAGTTCGCGTCGATAGTCCAACGTTCAGAAAAGCCTCGACTATAGGGGGCCATTCGTGACCGTGCACCACGTCCACTCCGCCTCCGTTAACGATGTTGCGGAGCATCTGGCTGACACGCGGCGAGGGGCGGGCTCGATGCCGGGGAATTTCAATGTGTTCGAGGCCCGTCTCTCTTACCCTGTCCATAAGAGGCCCGGTCTCCGACGCCACAGTGACCTGATGGCCGAGGTCTCGAACCGCCTCGGCAAGCTGGACTGCGTTGAACTGCGATCCACCCAGTTCCATGGAATGCGGATAGACCAGCACCTTCATGCGAGAGGTTCTCCGAGCGTCGCGCGATAATAATCCAAAATTAAATCACAATAATCTCGACCAATCCAACTTTATTATATATTCTGCGCTTATATTAAATTTGAAAGGGCTGGACGCCTCCACCGAGATCCCGGCGCAATGAACGAGCATGCTGCCCAGCATTTGACGAGCCCAACCAGCGGTACCGCGTCCCGCGTGCTGGTCGCGATTGCAAGCCATGGAACGTCGAATGACCGCTACCTCGAGGCGGATCATTAGAGAGTACAGGTCGATGTCTTGCGCCATTGATATCGTGGTGTTGTCTAACATCGACAAGGGCCCGACAGCCGGGGCGGAATGCATTGTTGGCATGCCAACCAAGGACCCATGGTCCCTGCCGTTCGCACACAAGAAGCTCTTCGTGGAACGTCATGACCAGTACGATCTGTTCATCTATTCTGAAGACGATATTCTGATCACAGAGAAGAACATCCGTGCCTGGCTGGATGTAACGTCGGTTCTGCCTGAAGACGAAGTAGCTGGGTTTCTGCGGGTTGAATTCGCTGAAGACGGCCAGCGCAACTACCCTGACATCCACGCTCACTTTCACTGGGATCCCTCATCGGTCAAATGGCGTGGCGACTATATTCTGGCGCATTTTACCAACGAACACGCCGCTTGCTTTGCTCTCACCCGGGAGCAGCTGGGCAAGGCGCTGCGTTCGGGCGGCTTCGACGTAGCTCCACATCAGGGGAGGTATGATCTCGCCTGTTCGGCTGCCACGGATCCATACACCCAATGTGGTCTGAAGAAGCTGGTGCCAATCTCGCACCTGGAGGATTTCACGGTCCATCACCTCACCAACCGGTATGTCGGCCGGATGGGGGTCGGGTTGGACGAACTTGGCAGGCAGAAGGAGATTCTGCTGGAGATCGCGCACGGCCGTCGCCTACCTTACTCGCTGCTTCAAACGGAGACGCGCCTTCGCCGCGCAAGTTTTTCCAAGAACTATTACGAACCCGAATCCGAGGAGTTGATCTCCCTCGTGCCGGCATCGGCGCGCAGCGTTCTTTCACTCGGTTGTGGCTCTGGCAGAACAGAAAGGCGGCTGCAAGCGCGAGGTCTGCATGTCGCGGCGATCCCTCTGGATCCGGTCATTGCGGCTGGGCCCGCCAAGGACGGGATTGAGATGATCTACGCCGATCTGGATAGCATCGATTCCGACCGCGGCGCCTACGATTGCATCCTCTGCCTCAACCTGTTGCATCTGGCTCCGGATCCGCGAAAGCTGCTTCGGAAGCTGCAGACGTTCATGCACGAGCAGTCGATAGCAGTGATCCAGATGCCCAACACGATGTCCCCCAGGGGCATTCGTTCTTATCTCGGAGCGGGTCTGCAATCCGGACGGCGCAGCGGCTACGACGCTGCCGGCACCCATTTTGCTTCGGCGCGCAAGCTGACGAGGTGGTGCACCGACGCGGGGTTGCGAATTGAGAAGATGTTCGGAATTCCAGCAGATCGTGACGACGGATTGTTCGGCATGACCTCTAGGCTGAGCACCTTCGCACCGGAATTCCTTTTGCTTGGCCTTGCGGCTTCGATCGTCGTCACCGCCTCGGGCGGGATGCCAAATGACGACGAGACGGCCGCATTTGCTGGCCTCCAGGATCAGAGAGCCGAGGTGGAGGGTCACCGTTTCGGCCAAAATGGACCGATTTAGTGCAGCTTAACATTGAATGTATCCGATAAATGACAGAAAATCACGAAACGAGAGATCGATGATTCCGGTCAGGGCGACGACGATCGGTGATCGGCTGGCCGTCCTTTCGGCCCGAGGGCCCGGCTTTGATCAAATTCGACTTGCAGCCGCACTCGTGGTGGTTGGTCACCATGCTTGGTGGGGAGTGAACGACGTCCTTTATCGGTTCAGCGGTGGGTTCATCCAGCTTGGTTTATTTGCAGTCATCATCTTCTTTTGCGTCAGCGGCTTCCTGCTGGCGCCTGGCCTAGCCCGATCCGGCGATCTCGTCCGGTTCGGCGTAAATAGGGCGTTGCGCATCCTGCCTGCACTGTTCGTCGTCGTCATCACGTCGATGTTCGTGCTGGGGCCAGCCCTGACGACTTATTCCCTGGCTGAATACTTCGGTAGCGCCGAGCTTTACCTGTATCTGAAGAACGTTCTTACCCTGATGTCTCACTACCTGCCCGGCGTGATGCGGCATGGACAGCAGGTGCAGGTCAATGGACCGCTATGGACGCTCAATGTCGAAGTCTGGTCATATGCGGTGCTGGCGGCGCTGAGCGTGGCCGGCTTTCTCCGTCGACGTGTGCTGACGGTGATCAGTTTCGCTCTGGTCTATCTCGCCTATGTTGGGCTGGCGCTCTCGCCATCGCTGCGTGCCGCCTGTCCGCAACGGCTCTTGGATTTCATCGGTCTCTTCGTCTACTTCATCGCCGGTACGAACCTCTACCTCTACCGTCAAACTATCCCGTTCTCCGGAATCGGGGCCGCAGTCGCCTCGGGATTCGCGTTGATTGGTCTTGCCAGCGGGATGGGTGCGGTGGCGCTGCCGCTGTGTGTACCGTACCTCGTAGTCTATCTCGGACTCTCCGAGGTCACCAGCCGAGTGCCACTTAAGCACGATCTGTCCTACGGGGTATACCTGATCCATTCACCGGTCATATTGGTATTCCTGACGGTATTTGATCTCGCAGCCGGCTGGCCGCTGGCCTTGCTAGCGGGATCGGTAACTCTCGTTCTGGCGTATGCCTCCTGGCGATTTGTCGAAGCGCCGGCGCTGAAGCAAAAGGTGTCGGTTTCGCGTTGGGTGTCGTCGCACATTGCGCGCCCAGGCAGCGGACGAGGCGTTGAGAGTGAGCCAGCTGCGGGCCGTCATGAGCAGAGTAACAGTCTGACAGGAACAGTTGGGGCCGGCGCAGCGGAATGAAATGACACCAGCACCCGATCTCAGGCCGAGGCGATAGCGCGACGAGCGGCGAGAGGAGCGAAGCTGCTATGTGCAACGCATACCATGATGACGGACGTCAGGGAGTGGATCGGCAGCTGGATCTCTCCATCATTGTCGTGAGCTACAATACCCGCGAGATGACGCTCGACTGTTTGGCATCGATCGTCGCGGAGACGGTGACGGTGCGCTATGAGGTGATCGTTGTCGACAACAACTCTTCCGACCAGTCGGCCGCCGCAATTGCCCGCCAGTTTCCAGAGGTCAAGCTCATTGCCCTAGACAGTAATGTCGGCTTTGCGCGCGCCAACAATCTGGCTGCAAAACAGGCGCGGGGCCGACGATTGCTCCTACTCAATCCTGACACCATTATTCTCGATTGCGCGATCGATCGTCTTTTGGAGTTCGCCGACGCGAACGCTTCCTTTCACGTCTGGGGCGGCCGCACTGTCTTTCCGGATGGCAGCCTCAATCGCACCTCGTGCTTTCGAAGAATCAGTCTGTGGAATTTGTTGTGCTTCGCGCTGGGGCTTACCTACTTCGGTCGTCGCAATCCGATTCTCAATTCCGAGGCCTATGGCGGTTGGGACCGAGATACCTCGCGGCATGTCGACATCGTTACGGGGTGTTTTCTGCTGATCGACCGGCCTCTGTGGGAGAGGCTAGGCGGGTTCGACCCCACCTTTTTCATGTACGGAGAGGAAGCGGACCTTTGCCACCGCGCACGATCGCTCGGTGCGCGGCCTGCGATCACGCCTGAGGCGACCATTGTCCACTATGGCGGAGCATCGGACGTCGTGCCCGTCGACAAGAGAGTGAAGGTGTTCAAGGGGAGAATTACCCTGATCAACCGCCACTTTGGCTGGCCCGCGCGGACGATTGGGCAGGCGTTGCACCGGATCGTGCCGCTCACACGCTGGTACGGCTACAGGATGGCAGCCGCGTTGGCGCGCAATGCGGAATGGCAGGAGAATGCGGTGTACTGGGAAGCCGTCTGGAGGCGTCGGCGAGAGTGGGTTGGCGGTTACGAGGTACAGAGAGCCGAACCGGCATGAGGGCGTGGGGCTGCGGCAGGTGAGAAGAACGATGAGATTCAATAGCGCAGCGGGACCGTGGCGGAGCTGGCGAGGAGCCGGAGAGCATGCGTTTGAACGCAAGCGTGCTAGGAGCGAAATTGCGCTCTACGGTGCCCGTGTAGCCGCTGCAGTCGCAGCGCTCCAAATCCCGGCCGGCGTGGTAGCTGAACCGAATAACCCGTCAAAGCCGGCATTCGCCTCCGAATGGCCGGACGCAAGCAACACCGGGCCGCCTAGGGATCTCAAGCTGAAGCCATCGGGTCCGCTCACGATTGCCGTCGCCGGCACGACAATTTCGGGACTGGACATTCAGGGCGGCGTAACGGTCAACGCCGACAACGTGACGATCGAGACGTCCCGCATCTCGGCCAAAGCGTGGGCCGTCATCAAGATCGATCCGCATCGGACAGGAATTGTCGTCAGGGATTGCTCGATCGACGGTCTAGGTGCCGGTCCCGATGGCAATGGAAACCAGGGCATCATGGGACAGGGCACGTTCCAACGTAACAATATCTTCAATGTCGAGAATGGAATCGTGCTGACCGGAAAGGACAATCTGATCGAAGGCAATTTTATTCACGATCTCAATGCCGGCGGGGCACCACACTACGACGGTATCCAGATCGATGGCGGCATCTCGGACACGGTCATCCGGCACAACACGATCATCAATTCGCACGGCGCGGCCGGCGCTATCATGATCGACAACGAGTTTGGCCCGGTCTCCAATATCGTCATCGAAGGCAATCTTCTCGCCGGCGGCAGCTATACGATCTATTCGGACGGGAAGTTCAACGACAATCCGATCTCGAATGTTTCAATCACCGACAATCACATCGGTTCCGGACAGTATGGGCCCACCCTGTTTCGGAAAAATCGGCCGACCTATCTTCGAAATGCGACTGACGGCTGGCACCTGGTCCGCAATCTGAATTTTGGCAAAGTCGCGGCGCAGGAGGCAATCAGATGAAGCGCCCGCACGTGCCTGGCCAACCGGACAGCCTGCCAGAGCTGATGGGCTGCTTCAGCCCCTTCGGGAAGATCGCCTCATGAGCTATCCCAGCGATGCTTTCGTTGCGGGGGACGCGCGAATTCGCGCGACGGGGGCGGGAGTCCGATCGACCATTCCTCATCGCATCAGTTGGGCCGTCCCCCTCCTTCTCATGGGCATCGTCTTGCCATCGGGACTGCAGGTGCTGATTGCCGGCGCAAAGCTAACGCCGACCAGGATAGCCCTCATAGTCCTGCTGATGCCGGCGCTTGCGCAGCTATTGCAGCCTACCCGGCGGCTCCTGCTGTCGGACGGGTTGGCGGGGACGCTTGCGCTCGCCATGGTGGGAGCGGCCGCCTATGCCGCCGGACCGCAATCGGCATTTTCCGCTGTTGCGGAGGTCCTCGACTTTGTCGGAGCATATTTTGTCGCGCGAGCCTTCGTTCTGGAGCCGCCGGCGGTCCAGCAGTTCATTCGTCTGGTCAAGGCATTCGCGGCAATTGCGATATGCGTTGCGGTAGCGGACGTGTTGACGGGGCATTGGATCGTTCGCGAGATCATGGCGACACTCCTACCGCAGCCTGACGCCTTTGTGGACGACGGCAAGTCGAGTGCAGATGGAGTGCGAGCGGGTCTGCGGCGCGCAATAGCGACATTCGACCATCCAATTCTCTACGGCGTTTTCTGTTCGTTGGCTGCCGCCATCGTGCTGTTCTCGACGACGAGCCCCATCAAGCGTCTGTCGTGGGCGTGTCTATGTTTCTTCGGCGCATTACTGTCGCTATCTTCGGCCGCCGTCATGGGGATGGTCCTCGTCGTGTCGAGCTACGTCTACGACCGGTTGTTGTGTCGCTTCCCCTGGCGATGGCATCTCCTTTGGACCGGGGCGGGCATGTTCCTGGTTGCCGTCACTGCCGTGACAAACAATCCTCTCAGCTGGCTGCTGTCTCACGCGACGCTGGAGCCTCAGACTGGATTCTATCGCCTCATGATCTGGGACGCAGTCTCCGCGCAGGTGTGGCGGTCGCCGCTGACCGGAGCGGGATTCGTGACGTTCGGCTATTATCTGCTCGACCGAACCGTTGACAGCGTGTGGCTCGTCACGAGCCTGCATTACGGCATACCGGTCACCATCCTCCTTATCGTTCTAAATCTCTCGGCGATGCTGCCCGTGCGCGGACTTCGTTCGACCGAGATTCAAAGGGGCTTTACGATCGCCTGCATGGTCTTCCTGTTCACAGGTTTGACGGTGCATTTCTGGAACTACATGTGGACGTTCTGGGGCGTTTGCATCGGAGTGCGTGCTTCGCTCAGGGAATGGCAGATGTTGGGAGTGCAAGATGAGCAATTTTGACGTGGCAACATCGTCGACTGCAAGCATCAAGGGCCGGTTGCGCCCCTATATCTGGTCATTGCGAAGCGGGCTACGGACGATCCGCTTCCTGTTCGGACGATTCGAGAGATCTTGTCCGGTATGCGGGTATCGCGGCCGCTTCTTTGCGTACGCAAATCCGCTGGCATTGGGGATCAACTTCGATTCGCTCTGTCCGAACTGTCTGTCACATGAGCGGCATCGGTTGTTGGCGCTCTGCGACGCCGAGCAGAACTTGTTTACGGGAAAGGATATCCTTCACTTCGCGCCCGAAACGGGTGTTACGAAGTACATAAAGGCGAGGAAGCCGCGCAGCTATCTCACCTGTGAATTCGGCGGTAGCGGCGCTGATCTCGACATCAACATCGAAAGGATCGATCTCGAGGATAACAGGCTCGATTTGATCATCTGCTGCCACATCCTGGAGCACGTGAACGATCGCTTGGCAATCCCCGAACTATTCCGGATACTGCGCAAAGGGGGCACCTTGGTCGCGATGATCCCGCTCATTGAAGGGTGGCAGGAGACGTTTGAGGATCGGTCGAGGCAGAGAACAGTAGAGGATCGGATCCTGTACTTCAATCAGCATGATCACGTCCGCTTTTTCGGTCGTGATTTCCGGCGCCGCCTGGAACGTGCGGGCTTCGTCGTCGATGAATATACCGCGATCGAGCCGCAAGTTGCGCAATATGGGCTTATCCGGGGTGAGAAAGTATTTCTGTGCCGGAAGGCTTAGACGCCGGTAATGCTTTGATGGCCGCCGGCGAAAACAATCGGCGGTTGGACGACGGCCCTTGCCGCCGACTCTCGTCGGCGACGTTATTTGAATGACTCCGCTTTCTGTTCTGCATTCGCGCGAAGTCGAAGCAATCGCGCTCCATCATTCAAGTTCATTCACTACGTCATCTTGGGCGTCGCCGATCACAGCAACCATGTGCGGAGTGTCTTGCCGCGATTTGCTGCAACGAGGATTCGTGCGCTGCATTTAATAATGCGCTGACATGTTTATTTATACATCCGTTGATTATTTAATGTGTTGCGGACGGTGAAATTGGTCTTCGTGCCTGCTCGTCAATCATGATCGCTGGCCCGGTCGCTAGTTGGGGCGAATCTTTTCTGTGAAGTGCATGATGGGCGTATTTTACGCCAATCTGATCGCCGCTAAAACGAAAACGCTTTTGATTCCCGTGGCGTAGATTTTTCCTGCGTATTTCCGAAAACAAGAATCTGGCGGCGCTTGCGGCGAAATGACCTTGGCGGAGCCGTGGTCTTGTCAAAAAAAGGCCTTCTGCTGACGACCATTAACGCCCTGCAAGCGCGTCACCGGCGTATCTCGATCATGATTAAATCGAGAGCGCAAATCCACAATAAATGCTGGTGACGATTAACGGGGAATAATACAGAAAAGACGGAGAGACCATTTTGGCGACCACAACGAATGCATGGCCTGACGCAACGAACACCGGCGTGCCTGCGGGGGTAACGCTCACTCCTTCGGGAGACGTAGTGATTACGCAGGCGGGGGCGGTGGTTTCGGGACTCAACATCACCGGAAGCGTCTACATCAAGGCGGACAACGTGACGCTTGAGAACTGCAAGATCACGTCTGGCGGATGGGCCGGGGTGACCATCGATTCCGGAGTCTCGGGCGCAGTCGTCCAGAATTGCACCATCGATGGTACCGGCCGGGCACCGGATGGCACGGGCAATCAGGGCATCATGGGGAGCGGCACGTTCATCGGAAATAACATCTTCAACGTGGAGAATGGCATCGTTCCCGGGAGCAACTCCGTCATCCAGGGCAACTACATCCACGATCTCCAGGCAGGCGGATCGCCGCACTATGACGGCATCCAGATCGATGGCGGCCTTTCCAACATTCAGATCAACGGCAATTCGATCATCAACCAGTGGGGGTGGACCTCGGCGGTCATGATCGACAACGGCTTCGGGCCGGTCTCGAACGTCACAGTCACCAATAATCTGCTAACCGGTGGCGCTTACACCGTATACGCGGACTCCAATCTGGGCACGGCCTCGATCACCGGTGTGTCGTTCACCAACAATCACATTGGTGGCGCGCAGTACGGCGACGCGTTGATCCGCGGGAACAGTTCGGTGTTCTCCGGGAATTACACGGACGGCGCGCAGCTGGCGTCGACGCTCAATACGTCGGCAAATAGCGGTACGCCGACGACCTCACCGACGACGCCCCCCGCAACGCCGGAAGTCCCGGCAGCGCCGGCCATCGCATCCTGGTCGCCAGATACCGGCAAGACCGGCGACGGCATCACTGACGCCAATCAGATCACTCTGCACGGCACCGCCGCGGCTGGCAGCACCGTGAAAGTCTATGACGGTTCGACGCAGATCGGCACGGCGACCGCGACTTCGACCGGAAGCTGGGACTACATCACCAAGGTCTTGACCGATGCGAAGCATACGTTGACGGCGACCGCGACCAACTCGTCGGGTCAGACGAGCGTGGCATCGGCTGCGGTGGCGGTCATTGTCGACACCAAGGCGCCAGCTGCACCGACGATCGCGAGCGACACTGTCAACTCTGCCAACCAGGTCGTTCTGTCGGGGACCGCTGAAGCGAACAGCACGATCAAGGTGTTTGACGGAACGACTCAGGTCGGGACGGCGACAACCAGCTCGAGCGGTGCGTGGAGCGTCACGACGTCTGCATTGTCGACCGGTTCGCACGCCTTGGCGGCGAAGGCGACCGACGTTGCCGGCAACGTCAGCGCTACGTCGGCGGCCGTGGATGCGATCATTGGCTCTGGAACGACGACGGGCTCCACCGGTTCGGGCACGTCCGGTTCAGGGACCTCGGGTAGCACCGGCTCGGGCACGTCGGGCACGGGCACCACAGCGCCCGCCGCGCCGAAGATCGCCTCGTTCTCAAACGATACCGGCACTGCCGGTGACCACATCACAAGCGACAAGACGGTGACCCTGGCGGGGACTGCGGTTGCGAACAGCACGGTCAAGGTGTTCGACGGCGCGACCAAGCTCGGCTCGGCCACGGCGGATGCGAACGGAGCGTGGCACTACACCACCGCCGCGCTGCCGGACGGCAAGCACAGCTTCACGGCGACCGACACGGTCTCTGGCGTGACCAGCAAGGCATCGACTGCGCTGGATGTCACGGTGGATACCGCTGCCCCCGATGCTCCGGTGCTGTTGAGCGATCCGACCACGCATAACCGCGCAACGGTCTCCGGAACGGCGGAAGCCGGCAGCTCGATCAAGCTCTATGAGGGCACGACCCTGCTTGGCACCACGACCGTTGCAAGTGACGGCGACTGGAGCGTGACGACCCCGAATCTCACGCACGGGTCACACACCTTCACCGCGACGGCGACCGACCCAGCCGGCAACACCAGCGCCTTGTCGCAGCCGATTGATCCGCCGATTGGCTCGCACAGCGGCGGCGGCACTTCGACGGTGGAGATTACCAATGTGCGCCAGCACTGGGATCACACGGCAACGATCAAGGGCACGGCCGATCCCAACAGCGAGATCAAGCTGTATGACGGCACGACCTCGGTCGGTTCGTCCACGACGGACGCCGACGGCAAGTGGAGCTTCCAGACCTCCGACCTGTCGGGCAAGTCCCACGCCTTCACCGCGGAGCAGGTCGACACGACAGGCCACGTGGTCGGAACCAGCTCGGGCGCGGCGATGATCGGCTCGGGCCGCAGCGACACGCTGACCGGCACCACCGGTAACGATGTCATGGTTGGCAAAGCGGGGGCGGATACGTTCCAGTTTGCGCCGAACTTCGGCCAGGATGTTATCAAGGACTTCGCTGCCCGCGGACCTAGTCACGACACGATCGAGTTCAGCAAGAGCGTATTCGACAGTTTTGCGAGCGTTCTCTCTCACGCGGCCCAGTCAGGCCACGACGTCGTTATCGCGACGGGGAGCGACACTCTCACATTGAAGAACACGCAGCTCGACAAGCTGAACAGCCACGACTTCCACTTCGCGTAGGGGACGGCTCGCCAGACAAAAACTGGTACTCAACAATTGCCTCGGGGGATCTCTCAGGGGATCCCCCGCATAGGCATGACTAAAGGGGCAGGTGTCATGACTGATACTGGACGGCGGGGGATAATTCCCCCGCCTGCAGAATCTTTATCGGATCCCAATTATGCATTTGTCAGGACTATGGTCGGCCGGGCGCCGGCTGGCGAATGAGACCGAACCGTCGACGTCGCGGCTCGTCGGCTGGGCAAGGCGCTTCGTTGAAGCCCTTCGGCAACGGATATTCGTCGGTCGTTTCCGGCCGACGGAGGACTATGAGGAGCCGCAGTCAGAGATGGCCGCATTTCTGCGGTCTTGCCGCAGGATATTCTGGGCGCTCGCGGCCTTCAGCGGGATGAGCAATCTCCTCATGCTCACCGGCTCGTTCTTCATGCTGCAAGTCTATGATCGGGTGCTGCCCGGGCGCAGCATACCGACGCTGATCGCCTTGATGGTCCTGGCCGCGGTGCTCTACCTGTTTCAGGGTGGGCTCGACTTCGTCAGAAACAGGATCAGCGCGCGGGTCGGCCGGTACTTCGATGAAAGGCTCGGCGTTCGCATCTTCGACGCGCTTGTTCGTCTGCCTCTGAAGACGAGGGCCGATGGCGACGGCTTGCAGCCGGTGCGAGATCTTGATCAGGTCCGCAGCTTCCTGTCGAGCGGCGGGCCGACCGCGCTCTTCGATCTGCCGTGGATGCCGATCTATCTGGGCGTTTGCTTTCTCTTTCACTTTTGGATCGGCGTCACCGCTCTGGCAGGTGCGTTGGTGTTGATCGGCATTACCATGCTCACGGAAACCCGGACGCGGGGGCCGGCGAAGGCGTCCTCGCGTCTCGCAGTCTCACGAACGGCGCTGGCGCTCGAGGGCCGACGAAATGCCGAGGTTCTGCAGGCCATGGGCATGCGGCAACAGGCGGCGTTGCGGTGGCGCGATGTCAACGCGAAGTACCTCGCGGCCCATGAGCGGGCCAGCGATGTCGCAAACAGCCTCGGAGGCGCTTCCAAGGTCTTTCGGGCAATCCTGCAGTCGCTGGTTCTTGCCGTCGGCGCAGTCCTTGTCATCAATCAGGAATCGACGGCCGGCATCATCATCGCTGGATCGATACTCAGCGCGCGGGCCTTGGCGCCCGTCGAATTGGCCATTGCGAACTGGAAAGGGTTCGTCGCTGCGCGGCAGTCGGGACAACGGCTTGACGCTTTGCTGAAGCTTCTGCCCAGCGAGGAAGAACGGCTGGCATTGCCTCCTCCTGTTGAAGCACTCACCGTCGAGCATCTATCTATTGGCGCGCCGAACTCGGAGAGGCCCAGCGTCCATGAAGTGTCGTTCCAACTGCGGAGCGGGCAAGCTGTCGGAATCATTGGACCGAGCGGATCCGGAAAGTCGACGCTCGTCCGAGCGCTGGTGGGGGTATGGCCGTGCATTCGAGGCCGGATACGGCTGGACAACGCCGCGCTGGAGCACTGGTCTTCGGACGCCCTCGGCAAGCACATTGGTTACCTTCCTCAGGATGTCGAATTGTTCGACGGCAGCATTGCGATGAACATCGCGCGGTTCGATCCGCAGGCGACGGCCGCCGCTGTGCTGGAGGCCGCGCATGCCGCGGGTGCGCACGATCTTATCCTCTCCCTTCCGGATGGGTACGGCACGAAAATCGGCGAGGGGGAATGGCGCTGTCGGCAGGGCAGCGGCAGCGTATCGGGCTCGCACGTGCCTTCTACGGCAAGCCGTTCCTGGTCGTGCTCGATGAGCCCTCGTCAAACCTCGATGCCGAGGGCGAAGAGGCGCTGACCGAGGCGATCCTGAACGTGCGTCGCCGCGGCGGGATAGTCGTCGTTGTTGCCCATCGTCCAAAGGCGCTTGAAGCCGTAGACCATGTCTTGTGTCTCGGGGAGGGCAGGGTTCAGTCCTTCGGAAAGAGAGGAGGTCCTCAGGAAGGTCTTGCGGAATCCCGTGCCGCTCAAGGTGGTGGCGGAAGCTCAAGGAGGCAGCCGATGAGCGGCCAGGTGGCGCCGGCGATGCAATCGATCCAGCGTTACATGATCGTCGGTATGATCATGTTGGGTCTGGTCACTTTCGGGATCGGCGGTTGGGCAACGACAAGCCAATTGTCGGGCGCGGTGATCGCTCAGGGCGTCGTCGTGGTGGATTCGAGCGTCAAGAAGGTTCAGCACGCCACTGGCGGAATCGTGGGTGAGTTGCGCGTGCGACAGGGTGATCGGGTCAAAGCGGGCGACGTTTTGATCCGCCTCGACCAGACGCAGACGCTCGCAAATGCGACGATCGTCACCAATAGCATCGATGAGCTGCTGGCGCGACAGGCGCGCCTCGAGGCCGAGCGCGATGGTGCCGAGCAGGTCGTGTTTCCAAAATTGCTGCTCGACCGGGCCAGGGATAGCAACTCCGAGGCGAGCCGTGCGATCACCGCGGAGCGGAAGTTGTTCGACCTTCGCCGTCAGGCGAGGAGCGGCCAAAAAGCGCAACTGCAGGAGAAAGGCGCGCAGCTGGAAAACGAAATCAAGGGCTATACGGGTCAGACCGAGGCCAAGCAGAAGGAAGTCGAATTCATCCGCCAGGAGCTCGAGGGTGTGCGCACCCTCTGGCAGAAGAATCTGGTGCCGATCACGCGGCTCAATTCCCTCGAGCGCGACTCCGCCCGCATCGAAGGCGAGCGCAGCCAGCTTGCAGGAATGATCGCTCAGTCGAAGGGCAAGATCTCCGAAATCGGACTCCAGATCATTCAGATCGACCAGGACCTCCGAACGGAGGTCGGCAAGGACCTGATCGAAACGCGCTCGAAACTCTCCGAGCTGGGCGAGCGCAAGACAGCGGCGGTCGACCAGTTGAATCGCGTCGATATCAGGGCGCCGCAATCCGGCCGCGTCCATGAGCTCAGCGTCCATACGGTCGGAGGGGTGATCTCTCCTGGCGAGCAAATCATGCTGATCGTACCCGATGCGGACTCGCTTGCGGTCGAGGTCAAGATCGCACCGAAGGATATCGACCAGGTCTATGTGGGGCAGACTGCGACAATGCGCTTCGCAGCCTTCAACCAGAAGACCACGCCCGAAATCGATGGCGAGGTCAGCATGGTCTCGGCAGACATCACGCAGGATCAGCGTGCCGGCACGAGTTACTACACAGGCCGCGTCCTGCTGAAGCCGGAAGGGCTGGCGGAGCTCGGGGCCGCAAAGTTGCTGCCCGGCATGCCAGTCGAGGTCTTCATCAAGACGGCAGGCCGGACCGCGCTTTCATACCTGCTCAAGCCGCTGCAGGATCAGGCCGGGAGGGCGTTTAAGGAGCGCTGAGTTGGTGCAAGATGGCAGCAGCGCTCGACTGCATGGATCCGGGACCGGCGTGTTTTCCCTGCGCGTCGGTGTCGCGACCAGCCGAAGAAGGCACGGCCGGGCGGTCGCAAGCACCGAGGACGGGCGCGCCGGCCCGACGCGCGCGCGTCTGAAACCGGACCAGCGATGGCGCTCTGGTTTGAAGGACCCGTAGCAGCATTTTGGCTATCGGCGCGCTGTAGAAAATCCGGTGGAACGAGCGTAATGAGATCGTCCACCTCCCGGTCACCCGCGGTAAACCGCGGAGCTTTCGACGGAGCGACCGCGCTGGATGTCGTTTCTCTCCCCGCGAGACGATGGGGCGCTCGAATGATCGTCCGCTCAGGACGTCCATTCGCCTGGCATGCAGCCTCATTGTGGCTACGAAGCCCAGTAGCAAAGCTTCAGCTCCGAGAATGACGAGTAGTTCGACCGGCATGCGACTGGTCCCGCCCGAGATCGCCCGTTTGATGGTTTGACCCCGGTAATTTTTCAAATCAACGATTAAATTACGTTGGTGGCAAACAATTATTGCGCCGCTGTGCGGAGCGAGCCCTTTGCCGCGCGCCGCTTCAACACCATCCACCCGAATATACATCCGCGATCGAAGCGGTGTCGCTCCCCGTTTTCGGCGCGTCGGCACAGTTGCGCGCGTCGCGCATGAGCGACGGATTTAATATTTATGGCTATTTAAATATAATTGAATATAATATATTAAATAACGATTATGTGGGTCGGGCGTTTGCGCCGGCTGGACCGACACGGTTTGACGCACGGAGGGGGATCGGCAGATGCAGCGAACCTCGGGCCCGGTCATCGCAGCGGCCATAGCAATCGTCATCGGAGGCGTTCAGTGGGCGCGAGCGGCTTTGCTGGTCACGCCGAGAGTCCCCCAGGCGGATTCTGCGCATATCGAGCTGGGGCGCCCGGCTCTGCCGCCCCTCACTTACACGGTGTTTTGCCTGCGCTATCAGGCCGAATGTCGCCCGCGACGCTCCTTTCGAGGCGGCCCGATCCGGTTGACCGAGAAGCGATGGGCAGACCTGCGGGAGATCAATCGTACCGTCAATCTGGCGATAGAACCGGTCCGCAACGAGCTTGGTCTTTCGGGCGAGGTATGGACTATCCACCCCGCGCGTGGCGATTGCAACGATTACGCGGTGAGCAAGCGCCACGACTTGCTTCGGCGCGGCTGGCCCTCGCGCGTCCTCCTATTGGGCGAAGTCGTCGTCAGTTCCGGTGAACATCATCTGGTGCTTCTCGTGCGTACCAGAAGCGGCGATCTGGTCCTCGACAATCTCACGTCACAGATCAAGCCGTGGTCGCGGACGTCCTATCGCTGGGTTCGCGTGCAGAGCCCGGGCCCTGACGGGCTGTGGGCCACGGTTGGACGGGAAGGGGTATGAGACAGGAGCTAATGCTCTGAGCCTTCCCTTGCCTGAATGGTTGTGCTTACTCGGGAGCGCATTTGAGCTGCTCCAGCGAGGCGAGCCTATCTTCAAGCGCAACGATCCGGTGGAGAAGGTCGAGACGCGACAGCCCGAGGGTCGCTCGCGTCGATCCGATGACGGAAGCGGCAGCACACGGCCGCTCGGAATTGGGAGGAAGGACGCTGAACAGGCGCAGCACGCCGTCGCCAGTCAACACATCCACCCAGCCATCGGTAGGCGACCGCCCGACGATCCGGCCTGGTACGCGGCCGATATAGCAGGGCGCGTCAACCCGAGGTGAAGCGTTGGCAATGATGAGCCGATGGCCGCCAAGATGGGTGAAGGCACCAGGAAATGGCGGCGTTAAGCCGCGGATCAGCCGGTCGATGGTATCGGTAGGTTGCCGCCAGTCTATCTCTCCATCTTCCGGAACACGGGCGCAGCCATAGGAGGCATGGTCGGTATTTTGAGACGTGCCCTGGTAACCGGTGATCGCTCGTACCACGACCCCGCCGAGTTCGCGTTCCTGAATCGCGTTGAGGCGCTCGTAGAGCGCGGTGACCGTGTCATCCGCGCCGATCGGGATAGCCTGCTGAAACAGCAGATTGCCGCCGTCGAGTTCCGGGATGACGAGATGAATGCTGATGCCGGCAGTCGTCTCGCCATTGATGATCGCCCAGTTGACGTTGGCGCGACCGCGATAGTGCGGCAAAAGTGAATAGTGGACGTTGACGAAGCGGCACAATGCGAGAATGTGCGGCGGGATGATCCTATCGAACGAAGAAATCACAACGGCCGCCGGGCGCGCGTCCGCGATCACTTTCCGAAGTTGTGCCAGTTCCTGCAGCTCCGCGATCGGGATGTCGCGATTGTTCGCAAATGACCTTAGCGCGCCCGCCTCGGGCTGGTCCGGTTTTCGGAAGATCTGCACTACGCGGCACCGCGCCGCCAATGAGCGAAGCGCCGTGAAGCCGGTCGGTCCGTCCGCGAGGAGTACGACGTCGGGCAGGAGCTGCTCTGTCATGTCACCCCTGCCATGGTACGAGCTGGGCGAATCCATCTCGCGTCAAGGTGCCGCCGCGGCGAACCCATTCGGCCGCGCGCAAGCCGCCCGTTTGCAATCGTACGATCGGCTCGGGACCGATCTCGGACAGAAGAATGCCCATGTGGCCCTGTCCGACAGACTGCATGGGCCAGACCGCGAGACCGTTGGCTTGCAGCGCCGCTCGATCTATGTCGCCCCAGAACTGCACCACAATCGCGCCGGCAGGGGCGCATGCAGCCAGATGCGCAGCCTCTCCCTGGCCGACGCGCGGCGAGTCCGCGGGCCGCAACGCGACGACGAAGGCGTCCCACGCGCCGCGATGGACCGCCGCAACGCTGTTGAACGCCTCGACGTTCGCGCCCAGGCGTTGAAGCCCGTTCTGCACCGGGGCAAGGAAGTCATTGTCGCAGAGCAGGCCGATGCTGTTGCCGAGGACCGCCAGACCACAGTCGTGCAACTGCTTCACGGCGAGCGGGCCCAGGAACGAGAAGACATCGACAGCGGGGTGCCGCTCGTTGACGCCGACCACCGGGATCTTGCGCCGTGCGCACGCCTCGATATCGAGGTCCTCATGACGAAATTCCCAAGCCTCGAACATCAAGGCAATCACGGCGTCATCCCGCAGTTGGGCGATCAGTTCGGCTGTAAGAGGACGAAGGTGGCCACTGTTGGTTAAGATGTCGACGCTGTGGAGTACCTCAGGACTTATCGTGCCCAGAATCTCGATGCGATCAGCGACGCCCAGCGGGGCTGCGAGCTCCAAAGTCTCCCGCTTGGCGTCGGACACGGTCCCATGGCGGCCAGATTTCGTGAACGCGTAGACGTGCTTGGCTCCTGCCATTGCAGCAAGCACCGGGGTCACGGCATACGCGCCGGTCGCGGCTTCGGTCAGCACAGTCATTCCCGACATATCCAGCCCGGTGTCCGCGAGGGCGAGCTTCATCAGCGTTCGCAGTCGAACGGGCGAGAAGCCGGGCCTGCGAAGAACCCTCGTTTCCGCATCGCCAGGTCGCAATTGCACGGCCGTCGTTTGGTTCCCGGTCATTGATCGATCCTGTTGTTGCCGCTGAAAGAGGCCAGCTTCATGGTTCTTTCGACCGGCGCACTCCGGATATCCGATCGCGCGCTGCCCGGAGCACGTTGTAGAGTGGGTCGGGTATGAGCGTACGAAGGTGATCCTGCCAACACATTCGCTCGATCGCTTGATCCTCGCCTGGTCGCGCGGCCCAATACCGGACGCGGCGTTCGCCCGACGCGGCGACGCGGCGCGTTGTCGTGTAGTAATAGGATGCGACTGAAAGGCGCATTCGACCAGGCGGGCAGGTGACCGGATCCGGAAGGCCGTGAAGGGTGGCGCCGTGCGTCTCCCAAAGGATCATGGTGTTGAACCGCGGGAAGATGCGGCATCCAAGCGCGGACATATCCGCAGGCCACAATTCGAGGCTGCCGCCGTAAGCCTCGGGCCAATCCCGATTGAGATAGACGAGCAAATTGACCCGGTGGAACAGCCCGGTCGTCGGGTGAACTTCGAAATCGCGGTGAATCTTCGTGAAGCCCCCTGGAGGCGTTCGATGTACTCCCGCAAATTTGTGTGTCGGATCGCAAAGAAGATCACGAACGCCCGTGACCGCCGAAATGAATTCTCGGAAGCGGGCACTGTCCACCAGGTTCAGCAGATGCTGGGTGGCCGGCCCCAATCCATCCGATATCTCCTGCTTCACCAGGCAATCAGTATTCGTGGTAATCAGACGTGCCTCTGGGAGGGCGGTGCATTCGGCCGCGGCCACGTCCAACAGCCTCTCGGGAAAGGCGTCGTTGACGACGATGTGGGGCCAAGGTTTGGCGGCTACATATTCGTCGCGCAGAGAGTCAACGCGGGCAAGGAGGCCGCTCAGCGAGTGAAGCTGGAAATCAACATGCAATTCTGCAGACTCCGACTGTGCCTGGGGACGCTATCCCCGGGCTGTCGACCCTCCCATCAAATGTAATATTAAATCATCAAAAATTAAATGTCAAAAGTAAATACATCGGAGTCTGAGTTCAGGGCGCACTAGGGATGTCATCGAAATTGCCGTCGGATCCCGGCGCAAATGTGATCGGCCGAAATTAAACCATCAGAATCATCATATTTAATTTGCCCGCTGGTGAGCCGCGGTTTATCTTGAATGAGGCTGGGATTGGAGTAGGACGAGCTTATGACTCATCTCGATGCAGAAGGCGACGATCGTCGCGAATTCCTGAAGAGCTGCGGCAAGTTTGCCGCCGTGACCCCGCCAGCCGTGACGCTGTTGCTCTCCACCTCGCTGACCTCGGCTGCGATAGCCAGTTCAGGCGGTCGCATTGTGCGGGGCAACAATGGTTTCGGCAATGGCGGCGGTGACGGCAGCCCCAACGGGAAAGAAGATCGCGACCGATAAATTCTGCGGTGCAACGGGCAGCCGCTGGCAGCGGGGCCGGGTTCAACCGGTCCGGCGGCGCCTTTGCGCGGACGAGCGATCGATCAGGAGATCATGCAGCTTCTTACCGGCTCGAAGCTGAGCCTTCAGCCATCGGGGCTGCTTACCGCGACCCGACCAAGTTTCCGAGGGATTCTTCGGGTTCTGGTATTTCGGCAGCACTGGGGGGTAGGGGCGGCGAGAACGTTCCTCGTTCTGGGCCGCAGCGGCCGTCCCCTCAATCCTGCGAAGCCGTTCTTCGAGTTTGGCTTTCTCCGCGGTCATCCTGCGGCCAAGGACAGTCGTGACCTCATCGTAAAGTCGCCACAGCTCGGCTGTGGTCATGGACGCCCAGTCGCCGTTCTCCATGGAAGCCGTCCCCAATACCCCCGAACCGAAACTGAGGGGGATTATCAGGTCCAGCGGGGGTCCGGCAAGCGCGATCGACTTGCGCGTGCCTGGGCCCATTTCAACGTGGCGGTCGGAGTTACCGGCCGGGCCCGTGCCTTCGCATGCGCAATCGCCTTCCAAGCGCCCGCCCCTGGGGCGCCGCCTCGGCGCGAGCAACCGCTGCTCGGCCATCGACACGCGACTACGTAGGTTCTGCAATTCAGTGAATTGAATGATCAGGGCTTGATGAGTTTGACGCAAAACAGCCGAAGAATACATGTGAACACCTACTCATTGCCAACGACGCCCCTGCGACCCGTCCATTGAAGGTGCTGAATTGAGGAAATGCAGCTCCAACGTGGGGTGAGCAGCTTTCATCAGTGCTGGGACGAGCCGTGAAACGACGCAGCCGCCATTTTGTAATTACTTGCCCAGCTTTGTTTTGATGAATAGTATTACTTTTCTCCCTTTCAGAAGCGAGGCCTTCGCAGGCGTCGCTTTCGCTAAAACTTCGTCGAATGTTAGATTTGAATCGTGAAGGCACCAATATATCATTCGTAATAACGACGCCAACGAAGTTAATTGGGTGTTGACCATAATGTCAGGCAACCAGCCGGCGCACGGACGACATTTCTGAGAGAATTTCCCGGTCCATTCTGCCCTAAGTTGTTTAGGACGCGGTCCTTACGTTCGGGATTTGCGGGCTGAAGTTTTGCGGAAAGCACCGCATTCTTACGGTGCTGCGCGCATTCGCTGCGCAAGTTACGGTGGCGCGCCATAGATGTTGCCGGGCAGGCCAAGACTTGACGGCACGGCGTTACGGTCGAGCGGACTGGCTATCCTCGCGAACAGAGTGTTGGATTAAACGGCTGCACGGGGGGTTATCAGCAATAGGCAGGGGCAACATGCGCCGCATCAGAATTGTCATTGCGGATCGACATCCGATCGTCTTGCAAGGCATCAAGAGCGTTCTTGCGATGCACCGTGATTTCACCGTCGTCGCGTCTTGCAGCGATGGTGCGAGCTGCATCGAGGCCATCCGATCTCTTGTGCCGGACATCGCGCTTGTCGACGCTGCACTGCCCGACGTCAGTCCGCAGCAGATCCTCGCTCCCGCAACCGCTGTGAGCCCGAGCCTGCCGATCATCTTCTTCGCCGTTACCACGGGCGACCGTGACTTACAAAGGCTTGCCCTGGACGGCGCCTGCATCGTCCTTCCGAAAGACGCGGATCCGGAGATGCTGGTCGCGACCCTGCGGGAGGCTACGCAGGACCAAGCCGCGGTCGCGCCGAGCGCCGAGCAGGCCAGCGAGGAGCCCCGCGCCGGTGATCAGGTCCTGACGCTACTCACGGACCGGGAGCGTCAGATCGTGCGGCTCGTGTCGGAGGGTCTATCGAATAAAGCGATTGGACGTCGGCTGAATCTTGTCGACGGGACGATCAAGGTCCACCTCCATCACATTTTCCAGAAGCTGGATGTGAGCAACCGTACACTGCTCGCGGCATTGGCGATTTCGCGGAGCGAACCGCACGCAGCGTCGAGTGAGCTCAATCCTCGTGCTCTGTTGCAGCAGGATCCGGTCGAGGACTAACGGGGGCGCCTTGCGGTTCCGAAGCGTAGCAAAGCGGCGGGCTTATCGCGGTGCCAGATGCCCAATTGCGGTGCGGCAGGCCCCTTCGGCCTCGGCTAGCGTTCGAAACGGCGAGCCGCCAATCTTGATTGCAGCTTGGTTCTTGTAGAGCGGGCGCCAGCTCGCCAAGTAGCCGGTGCGGCCGTGAAAGCCCGGACCTCCGGGGCTTCCGAAACTGATGACGAACGAGAAGCCGTCGCTGCTCGCGCTCCAGATCTCCATGTCGCCCAGGGACCGATGGAATTGCAGTGGCATCGCAATGATCCAACATAATCAAATATCGCATCTATGTTAATCGTGTTAAATTGATAATAGCGATATTAAATTGCGAGAGCAACTCGAAATCGCGCGGGAGCGACAGGGTGCGTCGGAAAGTGGAAGCGGCGAGCCCGAAAATTGCCGGCAATCCTACGGCAACGCACGTTCGGCAGCGCCATTCGGGTAAATAAGATTACTGGTTGAAAAGTTATTTAATATATAATAGCGTGCGTTGAAATATTTAAATCGAGGAGTGCGTATCGTGACCCGGAACGGCAACGAAGACGACGACCGGCGGGCGTTTTTGAGAACTTGCGGAAGATTTGCGGCCGTGACGCCCCCAGTGATGACCCTGCTTCTATCCACATCTCTGACCTCCAGAGCCATTGCAAGTTCGGGCGGACTGCGTGGAGTGACACAGAACGACCGGGGGCCGTCGGTCTTCGATAATGATCGGCCGTCCGCGGCGGGGCCGGGGAGTTCCAGCGGCGGGTCATCGGGAGGTGGCGGAGCGCCGGGCGGTCCCTCTACTGGATCGTCTCGCGCCGGAGGGACATCTCGCAAGGATGGCGGATCCAGTGGCGGCGGCGGATCCGGTGGCGGATCCGGTGGTGGAGGCAAAGGGCCTTTCGCAACCGGCGGCGGCTCCGGAATTCCAACCGCTGATGGCGGGGTCGATTGCGCCGACGAAAAGAACGAGGAAAGGCGCAAGGCGGACTGCCCCGGAGCTAGTACTCGGATTTCCATCGTAACCG
This sequence comes from Bradyrhizobium dasycarpum, assembly GCF_042019905.1. Classification (NCBI taxonomy): domain Bacteria; kingdom Pseudomonadati; phylum Pseudomonadota; class Alphaproteobacteria; order Hyphomicrobiales; family Nitrobacteraceae; genus Bradyrhizobium; species Bradyrhizobium dasycarpum. The sequence goes on along the minus strand of NZ_CP169574.1, from coordinate 1,909,059 downwards.
AAACGGGCCGGTAGGAGCGTTGTCAACGGTACGCACCTCCGTGGGCGGCTGACGGCGAGGCAATGCTGGGCCCTTGGCGCCGGCGCGCCGGACGCAAGCGTACCGACCGCAAAGCGGCCTCTCGATGCACCGCCGCGGCCTTTACGAGCGCAACATGTCACATGTTAGTGCAATTTTCCGAGGATTGCATATTTTTCCCGACTCTCGAAAGTGGGCGAGTTCTAAGAGCTCGATCAGGAGGCGCGTCATGAATAGCCCCGTTCAAGCCGGCGATCCCCGGGCTCTGCTTCGACAGCGTCTCGAAGCGCTTGTCACCGAACTCGCGGAGCTTGAGGAGCTCAGAGAAACGGTGAATAGAGAGGAGAATCGCCAGCGCGAGCTGCGGAAGGTGGGCAGGTTGCGTAGTCCAGCCCGGACCGCGAGCGGTCGTCGTAGCTTCGCAGAGGCAAAGCTCGTGCCTGTGCTACTCGGTCTCAATAAGTCCGGTTGTTGTAACGAGCGCCGCAAGGCGAATGAATGAGGGGCTTGATGCCTATAGGCAAACGGGCTCTATGAGCTTGTGCCGGCTCTTCGGCTGCCAGAGCAAGTGGAAGGCACCCCGCGCCGGCGTCCCATGAACCAGTCCAATCGCGCCACGTGAAACTATTGGATCAATTTCGCAGCTCATGACTTTGTAGCACTCGCATGCCAGCGCTTCGAGCCGCGGCCGGTCAATCTCGAGGCTGGCAGCGCCGATTGGATTTCAGTGCTCTCGATGCGCGCATTGTGCTCACGACATGTGTGACTGTGGTGCGGCGGACCCCCAGCAATTCCGACAATGTTTCCTGGGCCAGCGGGAGCAGTTCGCCGCCATTCGCTCGATCGTTAATGTGAAGCAGCCAGCGCGCCAGACGGGCTTCGACGGAATGCAGTGCATTGCATGCCGCCACGTGCTGGAGTTGCGTCAGCAACGACATCGTGAAGACCATGCACCATGGATGCGATTGCAGGGCTGCGATGTTGCGCTGCCAGAAATTGTGCGCGAGAGATCTGCAGCGCGGTCCCTGGTATGCGAACGACCGCTGTCGCGGGCGAGGCGGACGCGCCTGACGTCAAACCCACAGCCCCCTCGTGCCCGATGATCGCAGTGGCGACGGTCTGCCCGTTCGGCAACTCCGTGATAGCGGCGATCGCGCCGCTGAGCGGGAAAAAAGATGTTCGATCCGATCGCCCGATCGGACGAGCACGGAATCGCGTTGCATCACGACTTTCCTCAGCTGAGGCGGCGCGCAGCATGTTCGCTGGGCGGGCGGCAAGCTCGCGCAACTGCATAAGCTGCCGCCTTATAGAGCGAACGGCCAGGGCGTCGTCCGCGTTGTGTTGTTGCTTGTCGGCCCGCCACATCGACGGTATTGCAAAGCAGGGCACTGACAGGGACCAGCGCGCGCCCGCTCAAGTTGGCTCAGTCAATCGGCGTCGATAGTTGCTGAAACCATCGACGCTCCATAGCGAGCAAATTTTGTCTGTGGATTCAGGAGCTTTGGTCTTTGACAGAGCGGCTAGCGGCAGTTGGCCGTCAACGCCGCCGGGACTTGTCGTTACCGGTCAGCGTCTTACGGTCGCTTTGAACAATCGAGTGGGAGTAGGGCAAACACTTCAGTGACAGATGGCGCACAAAATCTACACAATGAGCTTTGCGAGCGTCTATCCGCACTACGTTGCGAAGGCGGAGAAGAAGGGGCGCACGAAGGCGGAGGTCGATCAGATCATCTGCTGGCTGACCGGACACACTCGGAAGACACTGGACAAGGAACTCGCGAAGAAAACCTCCTTTGAAGATTTCTTCGCTCAGGCCCCCCGCATGAATGCCTCACGTTCGCTCATCACGGGCATGATCTGCGGCGTCCGCGTCGAGAACATCGAAGAACCGCTCATGCGGGAAATCCGGTATTTCGACAAGCTGATCGATGAACTCGCCAAGGGCAAGGCGATGAAAACCATCCTGCGTGGCGAAGTGCCTGGCGGGTCGAACTGAGTGGTTGATCAAAGATTGTCCGCACGCTGACGCCGTCCGCATGGGCGGTTTTGGCCCCTGGAAAGCCGGCCGGCCGGATCAGAGTCGAGATCGTCGTGTCGATCCGGAAGACATGGCAGTGCTTGGCCCAGGCAATTTGGCTCGACCGTGGTCGTTCACGGTGCGCCGACTTGATCGACAGGTGTCGACAGCCCACAGAATCGTCGTCCGCGTGTGAACCGTTCTCGGCTTTGCGGCGTTGAAGCACCGTGCAGGACTCCTCCTTTGCCCCAGAACCATACATCCTGATCCTGACGGGAGCGGGTCTGCTGATCGCGCTCGTCGCGTGGCTGCCGCTCGCCCTGAAGCGGCTGCCGCTGTCTTTGCCGATCGTCTGCATTGGGATCGGTGCTGCGATCTTTTCGCTGCCGGCAGTCACGCTCCGGCCATTGCCGCTCGATTATCCCGAAGTCACCGAGCGTTTCACCGAGTTCGTCGTGATCATCGCGCTGATGGGGGCCGGCCTGAAGCTCGATCGCCCTTTCAGTTGGCGAAAGTGGAGCGTCACCTGGCGGCTGCTGGCGATCACGATGCCGATCGGAATCCTGGCAATCACGGCATTGGGCGGGTGGATGCTGGGCCTGTCCTGGATCGCGGCGCTGCTGTTGGCGGCAAGCCTGGCGCCGACCGATCCAGTGCTGGCGTCCGACGTTCAGGTCGGGCCTCCGAAGACCGGCGAAGAGGATGAGGTTCGCTTCGGGCTGACATCCGAGGCCGGCTTGAACGACGGCTTCGCCTTTCCGTTCGTGCATCTTGCGATCGCGCTCGGCTTGGCGGCGACAACCGGGGAGCCGTGGGCGGGGAAGTGGCTGCTCCACAATGTGCTGTGGGAGATTGCCGCCGGCCTGATCGGTGGCTGGCTCATTGGCCGGCTGTTCGGCTGGCTCACGTTCCACGTCCCCGCCGACACGAAGCTGTCCAGGACGGGCGACGGCCTCATCGCAATCTCGGCCACGTTCGTTTCTTACGGCGTGACCGAGCTGATCCACTGCTATGGCTTCCTCGCCGTCTTCGTCACCGCGCTGACGCTACGGCGATCGCACCGCGATCACCAATTCAACCGGCAAATGCACGACATCACCGAGCAGGTGGAGCGCCTGGCCATGATGGTCCTGCTGCTGTTGTTCGGCGGAGCGCTGGTCAGCGGATTGCTGCGCCCGCTTCATTTGGTGGACGTGGCAGCCGCGTTGGCGATCCTGCTCATTATCCGGCCGATCGGCGGGCTGATCGCGCTGGCTGGATTCGAGGCTCGCTTCTCCGAGAAGATGACGCTGGCCTTTTTCGGAATCCGAGGTGTCGGCTCGTTCTACTATCTGGCCTACGGGCTCAACCATATGGAGCTGACGGTCGGCGAGCGGCTATGGGCGATCGTTGGCCTCGTAGCGCTGTTGTCGATTCTGCTTCACGGGCTGACTGTCACGCCAGTCATGCGACAGCTCGACAGGAGTGGGGGGCGCGATCCAGACGCCGACGATGAAGCTTCGCCGCCAAGCCAGAAGGGACCGGCGCCGGCGTAGGCGGGATCAGCTTCGGTTGTGTATCGCGGCATCTGACGCGATGGATTCGATCAGGTGCCGGCGATTGTCCCTTGCCGTCCATTTCGCTGCATCAACGGCCATGCTCGCCCGCTGCAGACCGTGCGGGCGGTAGGACATTCGGGCCTATTGAGGCCGGATTGTGCCAACGATATCGTCCAGGGACAGTGCCCGCAGAATGCTTGAAACCCTCGACATCTGATGATCGAGGCAGCTGGAACCAGCGGAGGTTGAAAGCGTTGGCTGCGGGCCGCAATTGATGTCGGGGGCGGAGTTATGTCCGATTTACTGCCCAGCGCGTTGGATCTTGCGCGCTTCCAGTTCGCCTTCACCGTTGTCTGGCACTTCCTGTTTCCGGCCTTCACCATCGGACTGGCGAGCTATCTCGCCGTGCTCGAAGGCCTGTGGCTGTGGACGGACCGCGGCGCCTATCTCGATACCTACCGCTATTGGCTGAAGATCTTTGCTGTCGCCTTCGCCATGGGCGTCGTGTCGGGTATCGTCATGTCGTACCAGTTCGGCACGAACTGGTCGGTGTTTGCCGACAAGACATCGCCGGTGCTCGGACCGCTCCTTGGCTACGAAGTGCTGACGGCATTCTTTCTCGAGGCCGGCTTCCTGGGAGTCATGCTCTTTGGCCTTGGCCGCGTCGGTCCGCGCCTGCATTTCGTCGCGACCTGCTTCGTCGCGGGCGGCACCTTGCTCTCGGCCTTCTGGATTCTAGCCGCGAATTCCTGGATGCAGACGCCGACGGGACATGGGACAGGACCGGACGGCCAGTTCATTCCCGAGAGCTGGCTGGCGATCATCTTCAATCCGTCATTCCCCTACCGTTTCGCCCATACGGTGACGGCGGCTTACCTGACGACCGCGATGATCGTGGGGGCTGTGGGCGCCTGGCATCTCCTGCGGGACACGATGAACGAGCGCGCTCGCATCATGTTTTCAATGGCGATGTGGATGGCCGCGATCGTGGCGCCGATGCAGCTCCTGATCGGCGATCTGCATGGCGTGAATTCGTACCACCACCAGCCCGCCAAGGTCGCCGCCATGGAAGGTCATTTCGAGACCGAGCGCCGCGCGTCCTCCATCCTGTTCGGAATGCCGGATGCCGAAGCCGGGGTCACCCGCGGCCAGATTGCCATTCCCGGCTTCGCGAGTCTTTACCTCACGCACAGCCTCGATGGAGAGGTCAAAGGGCTGAAGGCGTTTCCGAAAGACACTTGGCCGACCAATATTCCGCTCGTGTTCTGGGCGTTCCGCATCATGGTCGGTTTGGGCATTCTGATGATCGCGTTGGGCGTGGCCTCGCTCATCCTGCGTTGGCGCGACAATCTCTATGACTCGCCATGGCTGCACCGCTTTGCCGTGGCGATGGGCCCGTCCGGGCTCGTCGCGGTGACCGCCGGATGGACTGTGACAGAGGCTGGCCGACAGCCTTTCACGGTTTATGGACTGCTGCGGACGGCCGATAGCGTCGCGCCTATCGCCGCGCCGGCGGTGGCCGCATCGCTCGCCGCATTCATTGTCGTGTATTTCGTCGTGTTCGGCGCGGGGATCGCCTATCTGTTTCACCTCTTCCGTCAGACGCCTGAAGCCGGCGAGCACGGACCGCCGCAAGGCCAGCCGGTGCGCACGGCCGGCATCACGCCGGCGCCAGGACTGGTCAATCGCGGGACCCACGGAGCAGAGCCGCGGCAGGCGGGGATCAGGCCATGAGCATCGACCTCACATTGATTTGGGCGTTGCTGATTGCCACCGCGGTGTTGCTCTACGTGGTGATGGACGGCTTCGACCTTGGCGTCGGCATCCTGTTTCCGGCCGAGGCGGCGAGAGCAGACCGCGACGTCATGGTCAATTCCGTGGCACCGGTCTGGGACGGCAACGAAACCTGGCTCGTGCTGGGCGGTGGTGGATTGTTCGCCGTGTTTCCGCTGGCCTACGCGACGATCTTTCCCGCGCTTTACATGCCGCTCATTCTGATGCTGCTCGCGTTGGTGTTTCGCGGCGTCGCCTTCGAGATGCGGTTTCGGGCGCGGACATCCGCCGGTGAGACCTGGTGGGACCGCGCATTTTCGTGGGGCAGCTTTGCCGCGGCCTTCCTGCAGGGCATCTGCCTCGGCGCCATCGTGCAGGGCATTCGCGTGGAGGGGCGGGCCTACGCCGGCGGTTGGTGGGATTGGCTGACTCCCTTCTCGGTGCTGACCGGAGTCGCCCTGGTTGTCGGCTACGGGCTGCTCGGCGCGTGCTGGCTGATCTGGAAGACGGACGGCGCCCTTCAGGCACGCTGCCGGGATTATGCACGCGTTCTCGGCTTTGCGACGCTTGGCTTCATCGCGGTCATATCCTTGATGATGGTGATCCAAAGCGCGGCCTTTCGCGAGCGATGGCTGACGCTGCCGAACATGCTTTACGCAGCGCCTGTGCCGATCCTCCTGGCTCTGCTGGCATGGCGCTTTCACCGCGCGCTGCGCAGCGCCGAGGATGTGGCGCCGTTCCTGTGCGCGCTCGGCTTCTTCCTGCTGTCCTATATCGGTCTGGGGATCAGCATGTGGCCGATGATCGTGCCGCCTTCCGTCACGATCTGGCAGGCAGCCACCCATCCCAGCAGCCAGCTGTTCCTGCTCGTCGGGGCAGCGGTGCTGGTGCCGGTGATCCTCGTCTACACGGGCTACGTGTACTGGATCTTCCGCGGCAAGGTACGGCACGGCGAGGGATATCACTGATGCAGCGCGCATCCCGGACCTGGAGGCAACTGCTATGGTTCGTGACGCTGTGGGCCGCAGGTGTCGCAACGCTCTTCGTGATCGCATTGCCGATCCGGTGGTTGCTCAAGACGGGATGAGGAATCCGAAAGTGCGCAGGATCGGTAGGACTGTCACTCCGCCCTCGGCATAGCGCGGCGCCGCGAGGCGCTCGCGCGCACGCTTGGCCACGTCATCCCGACTGCGCGTAGCTACCCGGCACAAACGTCGGATGCCTCGACCTGTGCTCCCGTGATACGACATCCGCATCGTCGTCAAGGAGCCCGCTTCATGTCCGTCGCGACTGCCGCCAGCCAGCAGCCCGCTGCCGCCGAAACCGATCCCGAAACCCTCGGCTGGATGCGGGGCTTCCCGCCGTCTCCCGACCGCACCATCACCTTCCAGGACGGCTCATTCCGCAGCTTCCCCGAATTGCGCTGGGCCTGGAGCAACATCCGCCAGCTGGTGCCCACCGTGAATGTCTGGCGCGGGGCAGGACCTGCATCCGCGTTGCCACGCGAAGATCACGATATCGGCGCGGTGCCTTCCATCACGATGGATGGGCGGCCCATGACCTTCGCAAAGATGCTGGAGGAGACGTACACCGACGGCATCGCGGTGCTGCATCGGGGCCGGCTGATCTATGAGCGCTATTTCGGCGCGCTGAAGCCGCACAAGCCGCATATCGGCATGTCCGTGACCAAGTCGTTCACCGGCGTGCTCGCCGGCATGCTGGTCGCCGAGGGCAGGATCGATCCGCAGGCGCCGGTGACGGACTATGTGCCGGAGCTGAAGGCCAGCGGGTTCGGCGATGCGCGCGTGCACGAGGTCATGGATATGACCACGGGGCTCGCCTACACCGAAATCTACACCGACAGGAATTCGGACGTGTGGGGCCTTCGGCGCGCCAACGGCATGGCGCCGATTCCGCCTGACTATGACGGCCCGACCACCATCTTCGATTTCCTGATCGCGCAGAAGAAGCAGGGCGAGCACGGCAAGGCCTTCGCCTACAAGACCGTCAACACCGACGTGCTGGCGTGGATATGCCGGCGGGTCGGCGGCCTGTCGCTGTCCGACCTCTTGTCCGAGCGGATCTGGCAGCCGATGGGTGCGGAGGAAGACGCGCATTATCACGTCGACCGCATCGGCACCGAGAGCGGCGGCGGCGGGCTCTCCACGACATTGCGCGATCTTGCCCGCTTCGGCGAGACCATGCGCAATCACGGCCGCTTCAACGGTCGCCAGATCGTGCCGTCGCAGGTGGTTGAGGACATCGCGCGCGGCGGCGATCCCGAGAAGTTCAAGCCGGCCGGCTACACCACGCTGCCGGGCGCGTCCTACCGCAATCAATGGTGGGTCAGCCACAACGCGCACGGCGCCTACATGGCGCGCGGCGTCTACGGTCAGGGCATCTATGTCGATCCCAAGGCCGAGATGGTGATCGCGCGCTACGCCTCGCATCCCATGGCGGGCAACGCCGCCAACGATCCCGTGACGCTGCCGGCCTACATGGCGCTGGCGAAAGCGCTGATGGCGGGCGGGTAGGGCGCCAAGGCTGGCCTCTTCGTAGCCCGGATGGAGCGAAAGCGAAATCCGGGACAGACGAAGTGAGTTGCGCGACGGCCCGCGCAGATCGAACCCCGGATTGCGCTGCGCTCCATCCGGACTACGAGGTCAACCAAAGCCGCAACCTCGGTCGAGCACGTCCGTCACCCGTCAAGCGGCGCCGTCACGCCTCCTGCCAATGCGGATAGGTGACGTAGGCGGTGAGGGCCCCTTGCTCGTGCGAGCGGATCGTGACCTTCTCGCCCTTCGGCATATGGACGATCTCGCCGGGACCGGCAGTGACGGTGCTGCCGTCGCTCGTGACCGACAGCTTCCCTTCCAGCACGATCATGACATCATCGACCTTCATCGTCTCCTCGAGATTCTGGTTCGGGGCGTAGCGGCCGAAGCCGATCGTGATCGGTCCGCCGTGACGCTGGTCGACCACATTGCCGGCGAAGATATCGCCGTCCTGTCCCGGCGAACGTTCGAGCGACGCATCGGCGAGGGCGAATTTGCGTACTTTCATGAGGCCGTTCCATCTGGTGTGGCTAGGGAGGGCACCAATAGACGCCGTGGCCGTTGTTTGGTTCCCGGTTTGACGCGGTCGAGCGCTCAAAATATAAGAATTGACTTATATAAGTTGTGACCGATATTACTCCCGGCGGAAGAACAACAGGGAGAGCCGAAAATGCAGATCGACGTCGCCAGGGTTTTGGGGCTTGTGACGCGCTCGGTGAGGAGCTTCGAGAAGGACGGCAAGCCGGCGAGCGCGGTGACGCTGACGCGGCTCTACGACACTGGCGTCGACGATCTCTGGGACGCCGTCACCAGCAGGGACCGCATTCCGCGCTGGTTCGCGCCGGTGGAAGGCGACCTTCAGCTCGGCGGACGCTACCAGGTCAAGGGCAATGCCGGCGGCACCATCACGTCCTGTACGCCGCCGACCCACTTCGCCGCGACCTGGGAATTCGGCGGCGCCACGAGCTGGATCGACGTCACGCTGAGGGAAGAGCGAGGCCAGGCGCGTTTGACGCTTGAGCACACCGCGATCATCGAGGATCATTGGAATCAGTTCGGCCCGGGTGCGGTCGGGATCGGCTGGGACCTCGCGCTCGCGGGACTGGAGCGATATCTTGCGACCGGGGCATCGGTCGATCACGAAACCGCGGAAGCCTGGATGGTCTCGCCAGAGGGCAAGGACTTCATGACGACCAGCGGCGAGTCCTGGCGTGCGGCGCATGTCGCAAGCGGGGTCGACCCGGCCGAGGCGAAGCAGCGCTCGGACCGCACCATCGCGTTCTATCGCGGCGAGACGCCGCCCGACATCGTTCATCCCGGCACAGGAAGCTGATGCACGCCTTCGAAGTCCTCGCCGATCCCGTGCGTCGCCGCATCCTCGAGCTGCTGGCATCAGGCGAATTGGCATCCGGTGAGGTGGTCGAGGCGATCGGAGCCGAGTTCGGCATCACCCAAGCGGCCGTCTCGCAGCACCTCAAGGTACTGCGCGAGAGCGGCTTCGCCACCGTTCGGGCGGAGGCGCAAAGGCGCCTCTATTCGGTCGACGTCGCAGGGCTCCGCGCGGTGGACATGTGGGTGGGCCAGTTCCGGAATTTCTGGGAGCCGAAGCTCGACGCGCTGGCAACTGAGATCGCGCGCGGCAAGCGCGAGCGCCGCAAGTCGCCGATCACCAAAAGGAGCGGGAAGAGGGCGTGAGGCGCAGCGAGATGCGTAGGGTGGATTGGCCGCCGGCTGCGCAAAGCGCGGCGGGCGGCGTAATCCACCACTTTTGCCGTGGCGCGATCGGTGGATTACGCTTCGCTAATCCACCCTACGCCCCATCTTCTCGTACTTCTTCACCAGCCGTTCCCGCTTCAGCCGCGACAGCCGCTGGATCCAGAACATCCCGTCCAGTTGATCAATCTCGTGCTGATGGCAGACGGCGCGCAAGCCGTCCGATTCCTCGCTCTGCACATTGCCGTCGAGATCCCGATAGCTGATCCGCACCCGCGCATGGCGCTGCACGTCTTCGTTCACCCCCGGCATCGCAACGCTTCCCTCGCGATGCAGAATCATCTCGGGCGACGCCCATGTGATCTCCGGATTGACATAGGTCTGCTGCCCACTATCGGCATCGAGCTCGAGAACGACCACGCGCAGGGGCACGCCGATATGCGGCGCGGTGATGCCGATGCCGGGCGCGGCGCGCATCGTGTCGAGCAGATCCTGCGCGAGCGCGCGCAAGCCGTCGTCGAACGCGGTGACGGGGCGGGCAGGGCTCGCGAGCCGGCGGTCGGGATAGCGGAGGATGGGGCGGATGGTCATGATGGCTCCTACCACTCACGCATCGTTGATGCACCCGCAACTTGCCAATCTACCAACTGGAAGGTAGATAGACGGTATGAACAATGCGTCTTCCACGGCCGACGATATCCTCGCCTGCGCGCGCACGTTGATCATCGCGGGCGGCTACAACGGATTCAGCTACGCCGACATCGCCGATGTCGTCGGCATCCGTAAGCCCAGCATCCATCACCATTTCGCCAGCAAGGTCGATCTGGTCCGTACCCTTGTGTCGCGCTATCGCGAGGAGGCCCAGGCCGGGCTGGCGGCGCTCGAACGCAACATCTCGGATCCCGGCGAGCAGCTGAAAAGCTATGTCGCTTACTGGGAGGCGTGCATCAAGGATACGACGGCTCCGTTCTGCGTCTGCGCGCTGCTTGCCAGCGAGCTCCCGATCCTGCCGGAGGAGGTGGCGCTCGAAGTCAGGGCTCACTTCCGTTCCTGGCCTCCTGGCTGACCTCGGTGCTGGAACGCGGCAAGCGGCAGGGCCGGTTGCAACTCGCCGGCACGGCCCGGGTCGAAGCCGAGGGATTCATGGCGACCGTTCACGGCGCAATGCTGTCGGCGCGCGCCTATGGTGATCCCAAGATGTTCGGCACCATCACCCGGCCGTTGCTGGACCGGCTTTCCACTAGGCACTAACGAGATCGATACGGCGCTGACATCGCGGCGGCACGACAATTCGCTTCGCGGTACAAACTACCAACTAGTAGGTAAGGAGAAGAGAAATGAGGCCTTATGAGATCGCCCCCGATACGACCGACCAGGCGCAATGGCTGAGGCAGTATTACTTCCTGCGTGCCGCCTTTTCCGTCGCCTGGGTCGTCGCGGCCTTTGCGATCGCGCCGTCGTCGGCAGTGATCGCAGCAGCATTGCTCATCGCTTATCCCGCATGGGACGCCGCAGCCAACTATCTCGATGCGCTCCGAAGCGGCGGGTTGAACCAGAACCGCACGCAGGGGCTGAACGTGCTGGTGAGCCTCGCGACCACCATCGCGGTGATCCTGGCGTTGCAGGTCAGCATGAACTGGGTGCTCGGGATCTTCGGAGCCTGGGCGATCCTGTCCGGATTGCTCCAGCTCGGCACGGCCGTGCGGCGCTGGAAGCGTTTCGGCGCGCAATGGGCCATGGTGCTCAGCGGTGGCCAGTCGGCTCTGGCGGGCGGCTTCTTCATCTTCCAGGCCGCAATGCCTGCAGTGCCATCGATTGCGAATGTCGCAGGCTATGCTGCAGTCGGTGCGCTCTACTTCCTCGTCTCGGCGGTCTGGCTCTCCGTCAGCACCTGGCGCCGCGCGGCCGTGTGAGCGTTATGTTAACCCGGATACGGCGTGCCGTCCTTGTGCAGGAAGCGGCCGTCGGAGGCCGGGCTCATCATGTCGATGTCGGAGCAGGTGATGAGATCTTCCTGCGAGCGGGAGCCGACCTCGAGGTAGACCGCCGCCGCATTCGACCTGTTGATCATGTGATGGCCGTTGCCGCTCGCCTTTGGGAAGGCTGCGCAATCGCCGGCGCGCAGCACGGTTTCGCCGCCGTCCTCGATCAGCGTCACCTCGCCTTCGAGGATGTAGACGAACTCGTCCTCGTGCGAATGCCAGTGCCGCTGGCTCGACCAGCCGCCCGGCGGCAGGCGCATCAGGTTGACGCCGAAATCCCTGAGGCCGCCGGCATCGCCGAGCCGCTTGCGGATGCGTTCGGCGCAAGGTGCATCGAAGGGTGCTGGATAGCCGGAGCCTTTGCGCGTTGGCACGACGGCAATGTCGATCTTTGGCATGGATGTTTCCTCGTCTCCGTATCGTGTGATTGGAGACAGCGCGTCGCGGTGTTTTGCCCGACACGTCAAAACGCCGCCCAGGTTTCGCAAATCACAGGGCTCGTAAGTCCTTGATCCCATTGAGTCGGATTACTGTGCATGGGGTTGTTTTTCAACTTTCTATTGGCAGGTGACAAAGGCCTCGGCAAAAATGTCGTTCCATTGTCGGCCGGCGCAGTTCCCATTCGTCTTCTCCCCGGACAGATCTCACGGGAGACCCAAATGACCCAATCCCCCTATCGCTGGGTGATCGTCGCCGCCGGCGGCCTGCTCGGCTGCGTCGCGATCGGCGGCATGTTTTCGCTACCGGTGTTCCTGCAGCCGATCGCCAAGGACACCGGCTGGTCGGTGACCGGCATCTCCAGCGCGATGACGATCGGCTTTCTGGCGATGGCGTTCACCAGCATGGCCTGGGGCACGCTGTCGGACCGGTTCGGGCCGCTGCCGGTGGTGCTGACGGGATCGACCGTGCTGGCGCTCAGCCTGTTCGCCGCGAGCCAGGCGACCTCGCTTCTGGTGTTCCAGATCGTGTTCGGCCTTCTGACCGGCGCGTCCTGCGCTGCGATCTTCGCGCCGATGATGGCCGCTGTCACCGGCTGGTTCGACACAAATCGCAGCCTCGCGGTGTCGCTGGTCTCGGCCGGCATGGGCATGGCGCCGATGACGATGTCGCCGTTCGCGGCCTGGCTCATCTCCGGCCACGATTGGCGGACCTCGATGCAGATCGTGGCGCTGGTGGTCGGCGCCATCATGATCCCGGTCTCGTTCCTGGTGCGCCGTCCGCCGGCGCTCGCGCAGGCCGCGGCCGCTCCGATCGGCGAGGGGACCGTGCAGGGCGAGATGTCGGTGGGCGAGGCGTTGCGCTCGCCGCAATTCATGGTCCTGCTCGCGACCAATTTCTTCTGCTGCGCCACCCATTCCGGCCCGATCATCCACACCGTCAGCTACGCCGTGAGCTGCGGCATCCCGCTGATCGCGGCGGTGACGATCTACAGCATCGAGGGGTTCGCCGGCCTCGGCGGCCGCATCGCCTTCGGCCTGATGGGCGACCGGTTCGGTGCCAAGCGCGTACTGGTGTCGGGCCTGCTGCTGCAGGCGTTCGGCGCGCTGGCCTACGTCTTCGCGCATCAGCTCACGACCTTTTACGCGGTCGGCGCGATCTTCGGCTTCATCTATGCCGGCACCATGCCGCTCTACGCCGTGCTCATCCGCGAGAACTTTCCGCTCAAGATGATGGGTACGGTGATCGGCGGCACGGCGATGGCCGGCAGCCTCGGCATGGCCACCGGCCCGCTCGCCGGCGGCCTGATCTTTGATGCGTTCTCCAGCTATGCTTGGCTCTACATCGCCTCCTGGGCGATGGGCCTCGGTGCGTTCCTGATGGCGATGACGTTCAGGCCGTTCGCCAAGCCGCAAGGGCAGGTGGCGCCGGCGGCGGCATGAGCTTGTAGCCCGGGTGAGCAAAGCTACTTGGTTCGCTCATCCGGGCTCCGGCGCCTTCAGCTGCGCTTCGATCGCGGCCTTGTCGATCACCGACCAGACCCGCTGGATTCGATCGTCGCCGAATTCGTAGAACACGTTCTCGCAGAACGAGACGCGCCGGCCATTGACGGCAAGTCCCAGGAACATCCCGACCGGTGTGCAATCGAACTGCAGCCGCGCCGCGATCCCCGGCGGGTCCGACATCAGCAGCGCGATGTCAAAACGCAAATCCGGAATCTCGCGAAAATCCCGCTCCAGCATCGCGCGATAACCGGACAGGCCGAGCGGCCGGCCGTTGTGAACGACATCGTCATGCACGAACCGGCCGAGCGAGGGCCAGTCCTGCCGGTTCAGGCAGGCGATATAAGCGCGGTAGGTCTCGGCGAGGTCGTCCTTCGTCATATCGAAGCTCTCCTTGCGGCTTCGACCCTAACGCGCAGACATCGCGACCGGTCCAGCTCAGAGCCGCTTTTCGAAGAACAGGTCGGGATAGGGATCGTCGTTGAAGCGGGGGATCTCGCGCCAGCCCGTGCTGCGGTAGAGCTGGCCGGCCTCGGGCAGCGCGCTGTTGGTGTCGAGCCGCAGCAACGTGATGCCGAGCTCGCGCGCAGCATCCTCGACCGCATCCATCAGGCGCTTGCCGAGCCGCAATCCGCGTGCGGCGGGCGCGACCCACAGCCGCTTGATCTCGGCATAGCCGTGATCGGTTCCCTTCAGGCCGACGCAGCCGATCGGCAGCGTGTCCGACATCGCGACGATGAAGGTGCCGCGCGGGCGGCGCATGTCCTTGGCGTCGGGGTCGCGCGACTGCGAGACGTCGAAGCCCTGGCTGAAGCGGCGGCCGAGCTCGGCATAGTACTCGCCGAGGCAGTAGCGCGCTTGCTCGGATCGCGGATCCATCTCGTCCAGCGCGATCCGCTCGCGCGTCAGGGTGGAGGCGATCAGATCCATCGCCGCCAGCAGCGCCTCGCGCTGTGAATGCTGCGCGAGGAAGCCTTCGGCTTGCGCGTTCGACAGCGCCTCATAGGCCGCGAACTCGCGCCGGCCCGACCGCGTCAAGGTCGCGACGCGCCGCCGCGCATCGTCCGGATGCGCTTCGGTCTCGACCAGCCCTTCGTCCTCGAGGCTGCGCAGCAGGCGGCTCATCAACCCGGAATCGAGACCGAGATAGTCGCGGATCTCGGCCACGTCCGTACGCCCATGCCCGATCGCGTTGAGCACGCGCGCCGCGCCAAGCGGGCGGCCGCGGCCCAGGAAGGAGGTGTCGAGCGCGCCGACCGCCGAGGTGACGGCGCGGTTGAAGCGGCGAACGCGCGAAATCGGGTCCAACATGATGTCTGACTATAGTCAGACATCATCGGCCTGTCAATCGCGACGGTCGCGATGGAACATGGAGGAAGCCGCTGATCCGGACCGTCGCCTTGCGTTCGCAATGACGAGGTTGATGCGGCCGCGCCTTTCTTTGTGAGTTGTGCCGAAGCCGCGAGCCACTACCATGCGCCGACTGCCGTGGAACACGGGAGCGAGCACGGGAGGCGGCATGAGCGGGCAGGAACGGAAGGCAAAAGGATCGGACCTGTTTGTCGCCGCGCTGGAGAATGAGGGCGTCGATCGCATCTTCGGCGTCCCGGGTGAAGAGAATCTCGATCTGGTGGAATCGCTCCGCACCTCCAGAATCGAGCTGGTCCTGACCCGCCACGAGCAGGCCGCCGCGTTCATGGCCGCCACCTATGGCCGGCTGACCGGCAAGCCCGGCGTCTGTCTGTCGACGCTCGGCCCGGGTGCGCTCAACCTGTCCACCGGTGCGGCCTATGCGCATCTCGGCGCGATGCCGATGATCCTGATTACTGGCCAGAAGCCGATCATGAGCAGCCGCCAAGCCCGCTTTCAGATCGTGGACGTGGTCGCGACCATGAAGCCGCTCACAAAACTGTCGCGGCAGATCGTCAGCGCCTCCAGCATTCCGACCGTGGTGCGCGATGCCTTTCGCGTCGCCATGGAGGAGCGTCCCGGCCCAGTGCATCTCGAGCTGCCCGAGGACATCGCCGGCGACGAGGTGCCTGCTACCCCCGTGATTCCCGTGCATCCGATCGAGATCCCGGTCGCCCATCGCGCCGCGCTCGACCGGGCGGCCGAGATGATCTTGGCCGCCAGGCGTCCGCTGGTGATGATGGGCGCGGCAACCAGCCGGCCGCGCTCGACCCACGGCATTGCGAGCTTCGTGCGGCGCACCGGCATTCCGTTCTTCACGACGCAGATGGGCAAGGGCACCGTGCCCGGCGGCACCAATCTCTACATGGGCACCGCCGCGCTGTCGGAGCGCGACTACGTGCATGATGCCATCGACGCCGCCGATTTGATCGTCGCGATCGGTCACGACCCGATCGAGAAGCCGCCCTTCATCATGGGCCCGTCCGGGCCGAAGGTGATTCACGTCAGCTACACCTCGGCCAGCGTCGAGCAGGTCTACTTTCCGGACGCCGAGGTCGTCGGCGATGTCGGCCCGAGCCTGGAGCTGCTCGCCGACCGGCTCGAAGGCAAGCTGCCGCAGGCCGCGGCGCTGCTGCCGTTGCGCGAAGAGATCTTGGGCCACATCGCCGACCGCGCCACCGAGGCGCGCTGGCCGCCGACGCCGCAGCGCATCGTGCACGACATCCGCCAGGTGATCCCAGAGAACGGCATCGTCGCGCTCGACAACGGCATGTACAAGATCTGGTTTGCGCGCAACTACCGCACCCGCGTCGCCAACACGCTGCTGCTCGACAATGCGCTGGCGACCATGGGGGCCGGCCTGCCGTCGGCGATGATGGCCGCGATGCTCTATCCCGACCGCCGCGTGCTCGCGGTCGCCGGCGACGGCGGCTTCATGATGAACAGCCAGGAGATGGAGACCGCCGTCCGCCTCAAGCTCAATCTGGTCGTGCTGGTGCTGGAGGACAACGCCTACGGCATGATCCGCTGGAAGCAGGCCGTGGATCATTTCGCCGATTACGGCATGACCTTCGGCAATCCCGATTTTGCCCTCTATGCGAAGGCCTATGGAGCGAGGGGACATCGCATTACGAGCATCGAAAGCTTCGGTCCGACGCTCGACGCCGCCTTCAAGGCGGGCGGCGTGCACCTGGTCGTCATCCCGATCGACTATTCGGAGAACGTGCGGGTGCTGGTGGACGAACTGCGCGCGCATGAGAAGGCGAAGACGTGAGATCGCCGGTCTTGTGCCCCGGACGCTGCGCAGCACCTCTTCGGCGGTGCGCTGCAGAGCCGGGGCCCATGCATCAGCGGTCTCCGTGGCTTCCTGGATCCCGGCTCTGCCAGCAACGCGAAGAGCGTTGCAGCGCGTCCGGGACACGAGAGAAGCGGTAACACTTGTCTAGCGCTCTCCAATCGCGGACACTCATCACCACACCAACCACAGGAATATCAAATGACCCGCGTTCGTTGTGTCACCGAGATGGGCATGGGCGTCGACGTCCACGGCAGGGACGCCACCAAGGCGGCGAAGCGGGCGGTGTCGGACGCGATCCGGCATTCCAGCCTCGGTTTCTTCCGGATGATCGGCAAGACCGCGAACGACATGTTCGTGGACGTCACGATCGGCGTGCCCAACCCCGAGGCGGTGGACAAGGAAGCCGTGGCCAGGGAGCTTCCCTACGGCACCGTGACCGTCACCGCGGTCAAGGGCGGGCTGGAGATCCCCTCGGCCACGGAAGTGGCCAACGATCCCATTCTCATCGCCAATGCCGCCGTCATCGTCAGCTTCGAGAAGGATTAGACCGGTGTCCGACAGCGATGAGGCGCTGCTCGATCGTCCGATCTGGAGCGCGCTGACGACGAGCCAGAAGCATCTGGCCGAGGGCGGCCCGCGAGCGTTGCGCTATCCCGTGGATATGACGCCGTTCGCCGACATGGCCGACATGTCCGCGGCGAGCTTTGCCGCGCTCCGCGACCTCCTGTCGGGCACGCAGGTCGCCGCGCTGTTCACGCCGGAGCCGGTCGACATGCCCTCGGGGTTCAAGGTCGTGCTGGCCGAGACCGGCGAGCAGATGATCGGCTCGCCCGCCGACAGCCCGCTCCGCGATGCCGAGATCGTCACGCTGGGAGCGGCCGACGTGCCGGCGATGATGGCACTGACGGAGCTGACCAAGCCCGGGCCGTTCGCGCTGCGCACCCACGAGCTCGGCACGTTCCTCGGCATTCGCGCCGGCGGCGAGCTGGTCGCAATGACGGGCGAGCGGATGAAGCCGGGCAAGTTCGTGGAGATGACGGCCGTCTGTGTGCATCCGGATTATCGCGGGCGCGGCTATGCGCAGGCGCTGTTGGCTGCAGTCGCGCGGCGGATCGAAGCACGGGGCGAAATCCCGTTCCTGCACGTGTTTTCGAGCAATACCTCCGCGATTGCGCTGTACCAGCGGCAGGGCATGCGGATCCGGCGCCGGCTGTATGTGACGGCGTTCATGAGAGAGGGATAGGCGCGCTCCGGGGCGCCCTTCATTTCCTGCGAATTTTCGCTATACCCGTCCCAACCACAAATTCGGGGAGACGCATGGACGCCAGAACGACCGATTTTTCCGCCGCGCGGACGGCGATGCAGCGCTACGTCGATCAGGAGATCATTCCGGGCGCGTCCTGGGCCGTGCTGCGAGGGCGCGAGGTGGTCGACCAGCAATGCGTCGGCTTTGCCGACCGCGAGGCGAGCACCGCGCTGCGGCCCGATCATATCTTCCGCGCGTTCTCCAACACCAAGATCTTCGTCACCTGCGCGATCATGCTGCTGGTCGAGGAAGGCCGCGTCGGGCTCGACGATGCGATCGAGACCTTCCTGCCGCAGCTCGGCCGTCGCAAGGTGCTCAAGCAGGACGCTTCGAGCCTTGCCGATGTCGAGCCCGCAAAGAGCCCGATCACGATCCGCCAGCTCCTGACCCACACCTCCGGTCTCAGCTACGGCATCTTCGATCCCGGCACGGTGCTGTTCAAAGGCTACAACGAGGCGCGCGTGCTCAATCCGCTGACGCCGCTGTCCGACATGATCGACAAGCTTGCCGATCTGCCGCTGTCCTATCATCCCGGCACGGCGTGGGAATATTCGGTTGCCACCGACGTGCTCGGTCGCGTCGTGGAGGTCGTCTCGGGTAAATCCCTCGACGCCTTCCTCCAGGCGCGCATCTTCGATGTCCTGGGCATGACCGACACCGGATTCCATGTGCCCGAGGCGCAGCAGGGCAGGCTGGTCGCGCTCTACAATGGTGCCGACGTGTTCGACCCCATGAAGCCGGGCCTGACTCGCGCCGACAACCTGCCGTTTCCGCAAGCCTATCGGCGGCCATTCCCGCGGCTCTCGGGCGGCGGCGGTCTGGTCTCGACCCTGCCGGACATGCTCGCGCTGGTGCGCGCGCTGCTGCCGGGTTCGGATGCCCTGCTGAAGCCGGAGACGCTGCGCCAGATGATGACGAACCAGCTGCCCGCGGGGCAGACCATCCGCTTCGCCAATCTCGGCCCGATGCCCGGCAAGGGGTTCGGCCTCGGCGGCGCCGTCACCTTCGCGCCAACGCCGTTCGATCCGCCGAACTCAACCGGCGAGCTCCAGTGGGGCGGCCTTGCCGGGACCCATTGGTGGATCTGCCCTGAGGCCAACACCGCCGGCGTGCTGATGACCCAGCGCTATATGGGCTTCTGGAATCCGTTCTTCTTCGAGTTCAAGCGTCTGGCCTATCAGGCCGCCGGAGGCTGACGAGGCCGGCGGTCCCGCTTTCCAAGACGGAAGCGAAGCGGGCGGGAGACATCACCTTCCGCCCGCGGTTTCGCGTCAGTCCTTCCACGGATCGAATTCGCCTTCGCCGGCCATGGCGACGGCGAACGGCCGTAGCGTGTGCAGCACCTTCACCGTGCCGGCGTGCTGCGCCAGCACGTCGGGCAGGCGGCGATAGGCCATCGGGCTCTCGTCGAGGTCGGCACCGATCAGGGTGACGCCGCGCTCGTTGAGCCACTGGTCCATCTGTTCGCGCGAGAATCGCCGCTTCGCCTCCCGTCGTCCGAACAGGCGGCCGGCGCCATGCACGGTCGAGTAGAGCGAGGCCTTGGCTTCCGGGCTGTCGACGCCTTCGAGGATGACGGCGTCGTCGCCCATCGAGCCGCCGACGAATCCCTTCTGGCCGGGAAACGCCGGTGTCGCGCCCTTGCGCACCACCCACAGATCCTTGCCGTCATGGGTCTCACGCCAGGCATAGTTGTGGTGGTTGTGCACGCTCTCGGTGACGCTGCCGCCGATGATCTGGCGAACGCGCTCGACGACCCACTCGCGGCCCGCATAGGCATAGCGCCCGGCGAGCTGCATCGCGGCGATGTAGCGGCGGCCGAGCTCGCTGTCCTCGTCGACCACGGCGGGCGGAACGTTCATGCCGTCCTTGCCGCCGGCGGCCTTGAGGTAGCGCGTCGCGGAGGTGTGGCCGAGACCGCGGCTGCCGAAGTGGACGCCGATCCAGACGAAGCCGTCCTCGTCGCGCATGAGGTCGACATAATGGTTGCCCGATCCGACCGTGCCGAGCTGGGCCACCGCCTTCTGGCGGTAGGACTCCATGTCGCTCTCGCGCCAGGCATCGCCGTCGTCGAACAGGTCGTGCTCGGCCCGCTCGGCGTTGGCACGGCCGACGCCGAACGAGATCGTCCTGGCGACGTCGCGGATGATCGTGGGAACGAGACCCGCGATGTCGTCGAAGCGCGTGTCGAGCCGGGCCGCCATGTTGCCGCAGCCGATATCGAAGCCGACGCCGGAGATGCTGATCTGCTTCTCATAGGCGATGACGCCGCCGACCGGCTGCGCATAGCCGAGATGGCCGTCGGCGCAGATCACGCCGGAGACGACGTTGCCGACCGCCATGCAGTTGCGCATCTGGGCGATCGTCGCGTCCTCGTGCGGGCCGAACACCTTCAGCGGCGCATTCTGGAAGCGGGCGTCCTGCATCCGGAACTCGGCGATCGAGCTCGCGGTTGCATTGGCCTCGCGGGCCAGATGCTCCTTGCGGGCGGCGTCCTTGTACAGGCACCAGGCCGGCTGGCCGCGTCCTTCGCCGACGCGCGCGTCGGGATCGACACCGGCGGCGAGGCAGAGCTCGCGGGCGCGTTCCATGTAGGGATCGGGTCGTCGCATGGTCTTAGGTCCTGCTTGCAGTCCGCACGCATATAGCCGGGGCGGGCGGATCATTTCAGAAATTTCGCAA
The DNA here is from genome assembly GCF_042019905.1 of Bradyrhizobium dasycarpum. NCBI lineage: Bacteria > Pseudomonadati > Pseudomonadota > Alphaproteobacteria > Hyphomicrobiales > Nitrobacteraceae > Bradyrhizobium > Bradyrhizobium dasycarpum. The sequence goes on along the minus strand of NZ_CP169574.1, from coordinate 1,888,327 downwards.
GACCCCGAGCGCATCTTGCGTCCGGGGCCGCGTCGTAGCGCATCAGTTCAACGCCGTGACCGACGCCGCGATCCACGCGACCACGGCCTCGGAGAAGCCGGTGACGCGGGTCCAGGCGCCGTGACCGACACCGTGCTGATACGAGGCCACGTTGACCATGGTGCCGCGCGCTCTGGGCTCGGGCACCTGGTCGTGGCTCTGCTCGTCGGTGAAGACGATCAGGCGATCGCCCTTGCGGTCGATCTCCGTCACGGCCTTGCCGAGATAGGTTCCGCCATGCGGCTGCGAGTTGACGATCGCGTCCCTGAGCGCGAAGCCGCGGCGGGGCGGGACCTTCACGACCTCGTTGGAGAAGGTGAAGATCTCGACCTCGTCGCAGATCTCGCGCGCGAGGATGGCAAGGCCGCACGCCGCCTCCGCACGCGTCATTTCCGACTGCGCGGAGAGGGTCGCGAACATCGAGCCCGATACGTCGATCAGGAGCCGCGTCCGGCCCGGAAGCCGCACGTGGTCCTTGACCGACTTGAGCATCGCAGCTTCGAGCTCGGGCTCGAAGTCCGGCGCATAGCGCGCCGCCGTGATGAAGCGATAGGGCAGGATGCGATCCGTCCGCATCGCCTCGATCGCGCCTGCGATGGTCTCGCGCGGGACCTGTGCGTTCTGCATCAGCCGCAGATTGCGCAGCAGCGCCAGGCCGCCGAGCTTGCGCTCGGCGATCAGCCGCTCGAAGGTCTCGCGCTTGTTCTTGCCGGCCGAGAGCGAAACCTCCCAGGTGTCGGGAGAAGCGAGCTCGCCGTCAACGAGCTGCTTCCACACCTTCTCCTGCTCGGCGTCCTTCGGCTTGGCGTGGACCAGGAACAGCACGTCCCTGATCCGCACCGCCCCGTCACGGTCCCACTTGGCGAGCTGATAGGCGTCGAACTTGGTCAGCGCGCGGGCAAGGCCCTTCTTGACCTGTGCCGAGACCGGCTGACGCTTGCGCTGCTGCTGAGGGCCCAGCGCATCCGCCCAGTAGATCGCGAGCAGCTCCGTCATCTCGTCGGGCCGCTGGATCACCCGGGTGAGCGTGTCGGCCACGAGAGCCCGGTGCTTCTCGCTCCGCGCCATCTCGCGGATGACGAGCAGCGGCGCGTGCCGCAGCTTCATCACCTCGCGCGCCTCGATCGCAAGCTGCGCGACCTTGGCGGGCGCGACCTTGGGCACCAGCGCCTTGATGCGGTCGGCGATCGCGACGCCGTCCTCGTAGAACTGGTCCTCCCACAGGAGGCAGTTCATCAGCGCGCGCTTCAGCTCCATCTCGGGCGTGAAGCGCACCGCGCGCGCGCCCTCTCGCGTGAAGGCGCGAACGATCTTGTTGAGCCTGACCATGATGGCCTCCTCTTGGGTTGGTGGGGATTGAAACGGGTGCCGGGGAACAGGCGAGGCTGTACTGCCCTTGCGGGCAAGTCACATGCTCTACCGCTGAGCTACGGACTTTCGTCCGGAAGGATTCGAACCTTCGACATTGCGATCCGAAGTAACAGCGCTCTTCACCACCGGCGGTGGCTAAGGGGACACGATCCGGGAACAGGCGATTGCTGTGACCCGACGAGCGAAGCTCGCCGGAAAGCGCTCTATCCTCTGAGCTACCGGTGCATGGAACACCGGGCGGGATTCGAACCCGCGACCTCTCGCGTTGCAGGCGAAGTAACAGAAATCTTCACCACGGATCGTAATGGAGTTGGCGGGAACGGGCGATGCTGTTGTCGCTCCGAGGAGCAAGAACTGAGCTACGGCATTTCAGCCGGCGAGATTTGAACCCGCGACCTCCGTCCTGGCAGGCCGGGACGGTGCTCTACCGAAGTAACAGACATCTTCACCACCGCCGGGCCGATGCTGTGGCACCGGCCGTTGATGGGTAAGCTGGGGAACGGGCGATATCGGCCTCAGTGACGACAACGCAGGACCGTCCTTGCGGATGGACCTGCGCCGGGCCGCGTGCGTACCTTTTCCGAGGCCGCATCCCGGTGCGTGTGTCACAGGCGGGAGGCATACCCGCTGTGCCGTGTGGAGAAGTATCCGACATCTTCACCACCAGCGTCGGTTGAGCCGCGACCACTTGCGGCAAACCGAGTTACAAAAATCTATCGCGGCGCTGTCGACGCGCCGCATCTTGCGAACCCTTTGGGTTCGCTCTGCCATCGGTGTCCGGCTCATCGCCTCGTTCCCTCCGGCAGGCCCCGCGCGCTTGGGCACGCGCCTCTCCAGCGCGAGCCCCGAGATCCGGGTCTCTCGTTCCGGCGATTGCCGGATTGTTCGGTTGGCCGCGCGGCGGGCAATAAAAAACCCTCCGGAGCGGCAGGCTCGGGAGGGTCCGTGAGAAGCGGACGATCGATCGTGCGGTCAGGCAAGATCGCTCCCATGAGCCGGGCATGCGCAATCGAACAGCTTCGGGCTATTCGGCATGCGGACAATTCTTTCGTAGCGGTTCAGCATCGCTCGGTTCATGGTGTCTGTTGCAAACGGAAGTGCTTGCGAGGGCGCGGGACATACGCCCGCGACTTGCGGATGTCAAGCGAGGTGCGTGTGAAAATTGCGGGACGCCGACGACAAGACACGGGTTCATGAGGTGCCGAGCTATCTCGGCCTTGATGGATTTCGTTTCGGCTGGGTCGCGGCCTGGATCGACGCGCGCGGTGATCACGGTTTCGACTATTCGCCGGGCTTGGCGCGCCTGCTCGCGCTGCCGCATGCGCGCGCGATGATCGACATGCCGATCGGATTGAATCCGAGCGGCTATCGCGCTTGCGATCTGCGCGCCCGCGAGCTGATTGGCCCCGCCGTGTTTCTCGGTGCGCGCCGCGACCTCTGGACATTCCCGGACATGGCCGCGGCCAATCGGCACTACTGGGCACACGAGGGCAAGGGCAGGGGCGTGTCGGCGCAGCTCTGGAATATCAGGGACAAGATCAGAGAGGTCGACGAGATCATGACGCCGGCGCGGCAGGCGACGATCGGCGAGGCGCATCCGGAATTGGTGTTCTGGAATCTGGCGGGGCGCGTGCGGCTCGAGCCGAAGACGTCGCCACGGGGCCGCGAGCAGCGCGTTGCGCTGCTGAGAGACCGCGGCTTCACCAGGGTGGAAAGATGGCTGACGCTTCGCCATGGCACCGGCATCGGTCGCGACGATCTCATCGATGCCTGTGCCTGCGCGGTCGCAGCGCGCGACAGCAGGCAGCGTGTGGGTGGCGAGGACCTCGATCCGCGCGGCTTGCGGATGGAGATCAACTATTGAACGGATCAACTCTGCCGATCGCCAGTCTCGGCAAGGCGGCTGCGCTCGTGATGGTCGGGCTTCGGGGAGCCATCCTCGTCGTCCAGGCTTGCGGCCCGCGCCTCGTAGACATCGGCCATTGCTCGTAGCCGCCGCGCGGCTTCGCGATGGGCGAGATCGTCCGCGACGCTGCGACAGCGTTGCGCGTGGTCGAGCAGGGCACGCTTCTCGATGTTCATCCCGTCACAACGCGCAGAGCTGCTCGATGGTCCCTCGAAACAAAGCAATGTCTCGTTTGTGAAAGCGGGAAAAACTGGCAAAATTTTCGTACGGCGTCGGAACACCGCGCGTGAGCTTGGCGTTTAGCCGCAGGAGTTGAGGGACAAAGGCCATGTACGACGTCTGCCAATGGGCGACCGCCACGCTCGCGGCTGCCTTCACGGCTGCGCTGCTGATCACAGGGGATTGGTTTATCCAGTATCGACTGCAGCATGAAACCATGACCCCGATCGTCAGCCCGGTCGTCAGGATGGCAACGCTGCCGCCTTAGTCGCTTCAAGCGCACTGCGGCTCTTCTCCGCGATCTTCCAGACGATTGGCCGGCCTTGCGTCGTTCGTCCGCTCGCCTAGACTGCGCGCATCCCACGAACAGCCGGAGTGCCGATGTCCGATCTATCCGCTTTTCCTATCACCAGGCGCTGGCCGGCCAGGCATCCCGAGCTGCTTCAGCTCTACTCTCTGCCGACGCCGAACGGCGTCAAGGTCTCGATCATGCTGGAGGAGATCGGACTTCCCTACGAGGCGCATCGGGTCGACTTCGGCAAGGATGAGCAGAAGACACCCGAGTTCCTCTCGCTCAATCCGAACGGCAAGATCCCGGCGATCCTCGATCCTAATGGTCCGGGCGGCAGGCCGCTGCCGCTGTTCGAGTCCGGGGCAATCCTGCAATACCTCGCGGAGAAGACCGGCAAGCTCCTGCCGCAGGACCCCGCGCGCCGCTACCAGACCATCCAGTGGCTGCATTTTCAGATGGGCGGCGTTGGGCCGATGTTCGGCCAGGTCGGCTTCTTCCACAAATTCGCCGGCAAGGATTTCGAGGACAAGCGGCCCCGTGACCGCTACGTCACTGAGGCCAGGCGCCTGCTCGGTGTGATGGAGACGCATCTCGCCGACCGGCAATGGTTCATGGATGACGACTACACCATCGCCGACATCTCCATGCTGGGCTGGGTGCGCAATCTCATCGGCTTCTATGGCGCCGGCGATCTCGTCGCGTTCACCCAGTTCAAATCGGTCGGGGCCTGGCTCGAGCCGGGGCCTCGCGCGTCCGGCGGTCCAGCGCGGGTGTGCCTGAGAGGGGGAGCTCGAAGACCGCCGGCCTCGTTTCGGGCCTTGATGCGGAACGATGGCCGCCGGAACCGCATTTGCAGTAAACCCGCCGCGGACGTGCCGCGGCCATGCATTCGCCGGTGGAAGACAATGAGAAGCAGCGCGTCGGCTGTCGCCGAGATCAAGGATGCCGCTCACCTCTGCATCGACATGCAGAACATCTTCGCGCCCGGCGGTCTGTGGGCGACACCCTGGATGGAGCGCGTGCTGCCGACGATCGCCTCCATCGTTGCGCGTTATCAGACCAGAACGATCTTCACCCGCTTCATCACGCCGCAGGATCCGGAGGATCGTGCCGGGCAATGGCAGACCTATTTTCGCCGCTGGCACCAGGCCACCCGCAGGCATCTTCCGCCGGCCGCGCCTCGAGCTCGTGCCGGCCCTGGGCAAGTTCGTTCCGCCGGCCGCAATCATCGACAAGCCGGCCTATTCCGCCTTCAGCAATCCCGGCCTTGCGGGCCGGCTGGTCGACAAGAAGGTCGGCACCGTCGTGATCTCGGGCGCCGAGACCGACGTCTGCGTGCTTTCGACCGTCCTCAGCGCCGTCGATTTCGGCTTCAGGGTCGTGATCGTCGAGGACGCGCTGTGCAGCTCCTCCGACGTCGGGCACGACGCGCTCATGACGATGTATCGCACCCGCTTTCACGGTCAGGTCGACCTGGTGACCGCGGAGGAGCTGACCGAGTTCTGGCGCGAGTAGCTGCTGCCTGCTCAATTGACGTTGTCGCCGAACATGTTGCGGAACGCCGTGGCGACGGCTGCAATGCCGTCCACGCCCCGCATGAGCGCGATCTCGCCTTGCTGCCCGTGGCGAATGGCATGCGCCATGATGCGCAGCCGCAGATCGCCGCGGCTCCGCCACATCCGGTCGGCCATCCTCACCGCGCCGGAATGATGCCTGCTCATGGCCTCGATGAAGACCGGGTCGAACTGGTCGGACGGCGCGGCCTTGATCGCTCGCATCTCGGCCGGCGTCAAATAGCCGGGCATGGCAGCGCGTTCCTCCGTGCTGCAATCGGGCATCTCGGTGTCGAACCAGCTCAGCCACCAGTTCTCGAAGATCCTGATCTCGCCGGCCTGGCTTGCCACCATCAGCATCGCGAGCTTGCGCAGATGCGGGTCCTGGGCGCGCTCTGCGCCGATCCGCGCCAGCTCGACGCCCTGGGCGTGATGCGCGGTCATGTGACGGATATAGGCCTGGTCCGCATCCCTGTCGCGGCCCATCCATGGCGGCTCGTGGCCGTGGCTGCCGAACCATGCGACTGCGCCGAGCAGCACGATCACGGCAACCGCCCCGGTGGTCCATACATTGGTGAAGCGAATGTCGCGGGCCGGCGCGCGGCCGCGTCTCCAGCGTAGCCGGGCGAACAGAGGATACATCACGGCAGAGGCGCCATGGACCAGCAGGCCGATCCAGTACGGCTGTTGCAGCGTGAACAGGGGCTGCCAGAACGGAAACAGCGGCACCAGCACGAACCATTCCAGGCTCGAAGAGAAAACCGCCCAAGGCAGTGCGAGCAGCAGGATCGTTCGCGGCCCCAAGTCCGCAGTCCAGCGCCCGAGCACACCGAAGAACACCAGTGCCCAGGAGAAATCCGCCCATTGATGAAAGGCGATGCCGGCGAGGATCGCGCCCCACGACGGCTCGGCGCCGAGCGCCCAGTCGCGCGCGGGAATGGCGGCGACCGTCATCCAGTCGACCGCGGCGTCGCGGCCGATACGGGCGGCGAACAATTGGCTAGCAAGGGTCGAGAACGTGCTGCTGATCAGGCCGAGCTCGGCGGCGGCGATCCAGCGCGAACGTCGCTGTCGCGCCAGCCGCGACGCACCTCCGCCGGCGTACCGTGCCGTGTCGGAGAGGGTTGGCCGCGGCTGCGCGTTCACGTCAGCGGCTTAAGCTTCTTCAGCGGATCGCGCTCGCTCGGCTGGTCCTGTTCGTCGCGGCCGCGCTCGGCCTGCGCCTTGCCGTCATCGTGGAGTTCCTGGTCGCCGATGATCTCGCCGACAGCCTGCCGGGTCTTGCCGACGATCCGTTGCTGGAGACCCTTCGTCTTGCTCATGAGCTGCCTCCCTTGACGCCTCTCCCGTGGCGCCTCTTCCTTGCCTGCCTCCAAGCTTGATGCCGCTGGCCCCGGCGCTTGAAGGCGGCGAGCGCCGGGGCCGCGGTTCGCGCAGTCCGCCTCCGGCAGGGGGGATGTCGGAGGCGTTGATCAGACGCGCTGGCGCGCCGATAGTTCCTGCCGTCACCGCGCCTCGATGGCAATGATCACGCCCTCATTGCCGCGGAGCAGGATGGATGCGTCCGGCACCGGCTCGGGCGGCCGATCGAGGTGCGTCGACATCAGCAGGCGGCCGCGGCCCTGCCAGTGGTATTTCCGCGGCTCGGCAGCGATGTTGAGCGCGATCAGGAATCCGTTGCCGCCGTCGGTGCGCTTGTAGGCGAGGACGTCGTTGTGCGAACGCAGCGGCTCGTAACCACCTGTTCGCAGGCAAGCCTGCTCGCGCCGCAGCGCCATCAGCGCATGAAACAGCGCCAGGATCGAGTGCTCATCGCGCTGCTGCGCGGCGACGTTGGCGGCGCCGTCAGGCCGTTCCAGCGGCAGCCATGGATCGCCGGTCGTGAAGCCGCCGTCGGGACTGTCGTCCCAGCGCATCGGCGCGCGCTCGGGATCGCGGCACAGGCCATGGCCCGGCACCAGCTTCTCGAAGGGATCGCGGACGCGGTCGGACGGAATCGGGACGCGCTTGCGGCCGATCTCGTCGCCCATGAAGAAGAACGGCGTTCCGCGCAACGTCAGCAGCAGCATCGCCAGCACCCGCATCTGGGCCTCGCCGATCTTGCTGGCGATCCGCTGCTTGTCGTGGCCGCCGATGACCCAGACCGGCCAGGCTTGCTCCGGGATCGCGTTGAAATACGCGTCGATCGTGGCTTGCAGCGACAGCGCGTCCCATCGCGAATCGAGCAGCGCGAAATTGAGCGGCAGATGCAGGCGCGGCTTGTCGTTGCCGTAGAAATGGCCGATGCGGTCGGTCTTGCCCTGGACCTCGCCGCAGAGCATGCGCTGCGGATATTGGTCGATCACGCTGCGGATGAACTCGATGCAATCCATCGTCTCCGGCCGGTCGTCGGTGAAGACCGGCGTCTGACGCTGCGGCGGCGGCTTGCCCCCGGCGTCGGGATTGGCGGGATTGTCCCGCATCAGCGCGTCCTTGATCAGGACCGCGCTGGCGTCGACGCGAAAGCCGTCGACGCCACGGTCGAGCCAGAAGCGCATGACGTCGGCGATCGCGGCGCGCACATGCCGGTTGCGCCAATTGAGGTCGGGCTGCTCGACGAGGAAGGAATGGTAGTAATATTGCCGCCGTGCCTCGCACCATTCCCAGCCGCTGCCGCCGAAACGGCTCAGCCAATTGTTGGGCGGCCCGCCGTTCGCGGCCGCATCGGCCCAGATGTACCAATCGGCCCTGGCGCTGTGGCGCGAGCTCGAGCTTTCGACGAACCAGGAATGATCATTGGCGGTGTGGTTGGGGACGAGGTCGAGGACGAGGCGGATGCCCTTCGCGTGCAGCGCCGCAAGCAGGCGGTCGAAATCCTCCAGGCTGCCGAAGGCGGGGTCGATCGCGCAATAATCGGAGATGTCGTAGCCGAGATCGCGGAACGGGCTCCTGTAGATCGGCGTCAGCCACACCGCGTCGACGCCGAGCCATTGCAGGTAGTCGATTCGCGAGATCAGCCCGGCGAGGTCACCCTTGCCGTCGCCGTTGGAGTCCTGGAAGGAGATCGCTGCGATCTCATAGATGACGGCGGATTCCCACCACGCAGATTTGTCAGGGGACTCGTCGCTCATCGGCTTGCTTCACCTTGTTCTGTCCCGCATGCGCTGCGATCTGCCTCGCCGCGGTTCGGATGCTGTCGATGCCCTTGGGGAAACCGCTGCGGTTCGGATAGAGCTTGCGCCGTGCATCGCGCGCGGGGCGGCGGGGCTTGGTCGCCTGCGCGGTCCGGTAGTCGAGCATGGCGATGCCGCCGACCATCAGCAGCGCCAGCGCGATGTTGCCCTTCTTGGGATTGTCAGGCGTCAGCCCCGACAGCAGCGCGGCGGCATCGAGGCCGTCGCCGCCGACGCGCGTCCAAAGACCGGCGTTCTTCTCGACCGACAGCGTCATGATCCCGGCCATGATCTCGCGGACGCCGAAGGCCCGTACCATCGTCTCATGGCCTTCCATGCCGAGCGTTTCGGTGACGCGCCGCGGCGCGAACAGCTCGACGACGCCGAGGCCGATGCTGAACCAGCCGAGCGCGCGGGCGAGCTGGTCCACCGGCTGCTTCAGGCTCGGCCCGCCCTCGACGATCTTCGGGTCACCCTTGGTGCGCACGATGTTGGAGAAATGAAACATGGGTTTGCTCCTTCAGGGCTTCAGCACGACCTTGACGCAGGAATCGCGCTTGTCGCGAAACACCTGGTACATCTCCGGTCCCTGTTCGAGCGGGACGGTGTGGGTGATGACGAAGGACGGGTCGATCTCGCCGTCCTCGATGCGGCGCAGCAGATCGTCGGTCCAGCGGTTGACGTGGGTCTGGCCGGTCCGCATCGTCAGCCCCTTGTTCATGAAGGCGCCCATCGGCAGCATGTCGGACAGGCCGCTGTAGACGCCCGCTACCGAGATGATGCCGCCGGGCCGGCAGACATAGATCATCTCGCGCAGCACGTGGGGCCGGTCGCTCTCCGCCATCACCATCTGCTTGGCGCGGTCGAGCAGGGTGTCGGGCAGCGAGGCCATCACATGCGATTCCATGCCGACGCAGTCGATGCATTTTTCCGGGCCCTTGCCGTCGGTCAGTTCCTGGAGCCGCTCCAGCACGCTTTCGGTCTCGAAATTGATCGTGGTGGCGCCGCCGGCTTCCGCCATGCTGAGGCGCTCGGGCAGGCAGTCGATTGCGATCACCTGGTTGGCGCCGAGCAGGATGGCGCTGCGGATCGCCATCTGTCCGACCGGGCCGCAGCCCCAGATCGCGACCGTGTCGGTCGGCTCGATGTCGCATTGCACGGCGGCCTGCCAGCCGGTCGGGAAGATGTCGCTGAGGAACAGCAATTGCTCGTCGGGAATGCCCGCGGGCACCTTGATGTGGGTGGCGTCGGCATAAGGCACGCGCAGATATTCGGCCTGGCCGCCGGGATAGCCGCCGGTCAGGTGGGTGTAGCCGAACAGGCCGGCGGTGGTGTGTCCGAACACCTTGTCGGCGAGATGGCGCTTGCGGTTGGTGGTCTCACAGACGGAAAAGTTGCCACGCTTGCACTGGTCGCATTCGCCGCAAATGATCGTGAAGGGCACCACGATGCGGTCGCCCTTCTTCAGCTTGCCGTCGACGCCGGAGCCGACCTCGACCACTTCGCCCATGGTCTCGTGGCCCATGATGTCGCCGGGCAGCATGCCGGGAATGAAATTGTGGAACAGGTGCAGGTCGGAGCCGCAGATGGCGCAACTCGTGACCTTGATGATGGCGTCGCGCGGATCCTGGATCTCAGGATCGGTGACGGTGTCGCAGCGAATATCCTCCTTGCCGTGCCAAACCAGCGCCTTCATCTTTCGTCCTCTCGGCTGAACCAGTTGGCACTCAAGTCCAGGAATGAACGATGGTTGCTAAGCGACGAGCAATTCTTCGCACCGCACCTGTTTGGAACGAGAGGGCGGCGGAGTGATTGGGGTCATCATCCCATCTCGAGGACATATGCCATGCCCGCCAATCAACTCGCCGTCGTCACCGGCGCCTCCACCGGCATCGGCCTGGAGCTCGCCAGGTGCTGTGCCCAGGACGGTTTCAACCTCGTCATCGCCGCGGATGAGCCTCAGATCGAACGGGTCGCCGTCGATCTGCGCCGGCTCGGCGTCAGCGTGGAGCCGGTCGAGGCCGATCTGTCCACGACGGAAGGCGTGGACAAGCTCTGCGCCGCGGTGGGCGACCGGCCGATCGATGCGCTGCTCGCCAATGCCGGGGTCGGCCTCGGCAAGGCGTTCCTCGACCAGGACTTCACAAGGGTGAAGCACCTGATCGACACCAACATCACCGGCACGCTGTATCTGATCCACCGCGTCGGCAACGAGATGCTCCGCCGCAATGCCGGGCGCATCCTGATCACCGGCTCGATCGCCGGCTTCACACCGGGCAGCTTCCAGGCCGCCTATAACGCCAGCAAGGCGTTTCTGGACTCGTTCTCGTTCGCGCTGCGTGAGGAGCTGCGCGACAGCGGCGTCACCGTCACCTGCCTGATGCCGGGCGCCACCGAGACCGAGTTCTTCCGCCGCGCCGACATGATGGACACCAAGGTCGGCACCGAGAAGAAGGACGGCGCCTACGACGTCGCCAAGGCCGGCTTCGACGCCATGCTGCGCGGGGAGGCCGATATCGTCACGGGGCTGAAGAACAAGATCCAGACCACGGTCGCCAATGTCACCCCGAACGAGATGCTGGCCAAGCAGCATCGCAAGATGGCTGAGCCCGGCACGGCGAGGTCGTGAAACGACTCCGCCGCAATCTATGCTAGGCGATGCGGCCCATTCCGTGGCCCTGCAAAGGAGGAAGGCGATTCACATAGCCTAATGCGCGGCGGTTCCGAACCGGTCACATTTCCCGAGCTGGAAAGGGGGCTGTGATCGCGATGGACCGCATCGAACAGGCCTTTATCGCGACCGCCGTCACGGGTTTTCTTGTCATGATGGCGGCAATCGTCTGGATGATGAGCTGACTCGAGGGAGCTGGCCGTCTTGCGCGTCGCGCTACCTTACGCCGCGGTTGTCCTATGCCTGGCCGTCACCGCCTGGCTTGCTTTCGCGCACCTGTTCTGATCGGTGGCGAGGCTGCGGGGAATCATGTGGTTGACCGCCGACGAGGTTCGCAATGTTCTGGGCCATGGCCACGATGTTGATCGGCTTCTCCCAGAGCGGCACGTCCCGGAATTCCGTTTCGATGCTGAGCCTCTCGTAGCCTGTGGTGAACACGAAGGGTACCTGCCGTGCCCTGAGCTCACGGGCGATCGGAAAGATGGGCTGGGCGCGGATGTTGACGTCGAGGACCGCCGCGTCGAGAGCGCCGCCATTGTGGAGCATCTCGACCGCATCGTCGATGTGGCCGACGGGACCGGCGATCTCCGCGCCGAGCTTGCGCAGCGCGTCGGCGATGTCATCGGCGAGAAAATATTCGTCCTCGACCACGAGGATGCGGCGACCCATCAGCACTGTGGCTTGATGAGACAACGCGGGCGATACCGACATGATCCCTCCGGCGCCTCCTCGTCCCATATGTTGGACCGATCGGGGCCGAGGCGCTTTCGGACAACGATGCAGCCGAAGGCCGGTTCCATGGGTCACCGCGATAAGCATTATCGAGGGCTCGGCCGGTGCCACCCAGCCCAGCCAGGGTAGCCGTCAGCCACCTACGCATTGAGACCGAACATGCGACCGAGCCGCTCCTTGATGCCGCCACGCCGGGAGGGGCTTGGTTCGGAAATCGAAACACGCGTCGGGACGTTTTTCTCTTTGATCTATTGGGATAACATCAAATTCCTGCGATTTGCAGGGCCCGAGTGCCGGTTGGCCCCGGTCGATGAACGAAAGCTGCCAGTGCCATGCATGAAGTCGGCGACCAGCCGGTCGGTGGAGAGCGTCAGAGGAGAGCCCCGCTGATCGTCGGCGTGGGTGCCTCGCCGGGTTCGCTGGGCAGCATCGCGCGCTTTTTCGCCAAGCTGACGGTCGGTACCGATCTGACCGTCGTGCTGACGCTTGGGCATCACGAGGCCTTGGACGAGGTGCGCGAGGCCGTGCGAAAGGCCAACGGCGGCAAGGTCGTTGAGATCACCGATGGCCATGCGGTCGACGGGGGGACGATCTATCTGTGCCCGCCGGCGATGATCACCACCATTCGAAACGGCCGGTTCGCGGTTCGGAAGGCCGAGCAGTCGCCGGGCGAGCGCGCCATCATCGACAGCTTGCTGGTGTCGCTCGCGGAGGAACGCGCCGAGCAATCCGTCGGAATCCTCCTTGCCGGCACCGGCGGTGACGGCACGCTCGGCATTGCGACGCTGAAGGATCATGGTGGTCTCGCCATTACCGAAGGAGTCGCGAGCCCGGAGCAAGCTGCACATCTGGTCGACGGCAACGCGCCGGCTTCCATCGCCGATTTCGTGCTGCCGCCGGAGGAGATCCCCGCATACATCCAGGTCTATGCCCGCCATCTGCGGTGCCTGGAGCGGAAATCCTCCAACGCGCGATTTGACTCGCTCAACAAGGAACTTCAGTCGGTCAACGGGGAGCTCGAAACCTCGCGCGAAGAGTTGCAGTCGGTTACCGCGGAATTGACGATGGTCAGCGGCGAGCTGGCGCATCGTGTCCAGGAATTGACGCGCACCAGCAGCGACCTCAAGAATTTGATCGAGAGCACGCAGATCGCCACCTTGTTTCTCGACAACGATCTGCGCGTGATGAACTTTACGCCGGCGATCACGCAGGTCCTGCATCTCGTCGAGACCGATACGGGCCGCCCGATCGCGCAGATCAAGGCTCACGTCCCGATCGAGGAGCTGTATGACGACATCCGCCGTGTGCTGCGCACGCTCGAGAGCGTGGAGCGCGAACTGAGCGCGACGGACAGCGGCACGCGCTACGTCGTGCGCATCCTGCCTTACCGCAGCATCGACAATCTTATCGCCGGCGTGGTCATCACTTTCGTCGACGTCACCGCGGTCATCCGTGCCGAGGAGCGCCAGCGCCTGCTGCTGGCCGAGCTCCAACATCGTGTCCGCAACACGCTCGGTGTGGTGCGCTCGATCGCCCGCCGCTCCGCGGAGACGAGCTCAACGGTGGAGGAATACGCCTCTCATCTCGACGGCCGGCTGAACGCATTCGCCCGCACCCAGGCGCTGGTGACCCGCGATCCCGAGGGCGGGGTCGACCTCGAATTTCTCGTGGTCGAGGAGTTGCTGGCTTATAATGCCCGCGAAGGAGAACAGATGCGGGTGGCCGGCCCCAGGGTGCGCTTCCAGGCCAAGGCCGCGGAGACGTTTGCGCTCGCGATCCACGAGTTGGCGACCAATGCACTGAAATACGGTGCCCTGAGCCGGCCCGACGGACGTGTCGAAATCACCTGGCGCCTCGAAAAAGGCAGGGATCCTGCCATGTTCCTGTTCCGGTGGCGCGAGCGTGGCGGGCCGCCGGTCAAGCCGCCGCCGCGAAAGGGCTTTGGTACCGAGCTTCTGGAGCGCACGCTGGCATTCGAGCTCAAGGGGGACACCGCGTTGGCATTCGACCCTGCGGGGTTGGAATGCTCCATCGCGATTCCCCTCAGCAAGCGCATGTTCCACACACCGGTGGTGGATGGCTGATGCCGCTCTCGGCGTTCGATCGCAGCGTGGTGGAGCCGGCCATTCGCCGGCTGGGCGCGTTGAGGCCGTTGTCGGCGGAGGCCCGCGCTTCACTCGAATATGCGATGCTCGAAGGCTTGCAACGCGCCGGGTCGGATGAGGACCTTCTCGCCGAGGGGGATCCCGTCGACAGCGTCCGTATCCTGCTCTCGGGCTGGCTCTGCCGCTACAAGACGCTGGAGGACGGGCGGCGTCAGATCGTCAATTTTGTTTTTCCCGGTGAGAGCTGTGACGCCCATGCGTACCTGCTCCCGGTGATGGACCATTCCATCGCGACGCTGACGCCGGTGGTCTACGCCGAGATCAAGCGCGCCCGTTTCGAGACCCTGCTGGCCGGCGACCGCTCGCTCGCGGAAGCGTTCTGGTGCGAGACGCTGGTCAACAGCGCGATCCAGCGCGAATGGGTCGTCAATCTCGGAAGGCGCATGGCGGTGGAGCGCGTGGCGCATCTGTTCTGCGAGATCTTCGAACGGTTGCGTCCTGTCGGAATGATCGAGGGAAATTCCTGCATCATGCCGGTGACGCAAACGGATCTCGCCGACGCGACGGGATTGTCGGTGGTCCATCTGAACCGCACCGTCCAGGAGCTGCGTGCGTCGGGCCTGATCGTGCTGCGCGATCGCACGCTGACCATCAACGATCGCGCCGCGCTCGAGGACGCGGCTTTGTTCTCGCCGGGCTATCTGCAGCTCTATCGGCGCGGCTGAACTGCGACCGGGCCTTCGCGGGGCGGCTGCGGTCGGACCAGGGATCGGTCATTCAACTCTCGGGGGTACTTGCGTCGCCGTGACCATCGGCCTTGTCAAGCCGCTGCTTGGGGAAGGGCTCGTAGCTCTTGCGGCCGAGAAACGTGTCGGGGAGGGGAAGCCCGAGCACATCCAACGCCTCGCGGATTGCCCTGCGCGCGTGCACGACGTGCTCCGCGTCAGACGGCAATGACGCATCAGACGCCAATCGCGCGTCAGACGACAATGGCGCGTCAGACGACAATGGCGCGTCAGATGACAATGGAAAATGAGTAGGCTTGTGCATAGCCGCGCTCCCTGTTGTTCAGGCGGGAGCGCAGGCGAGTCTCTCAGCCACCGACGCCTGGGGCAGAGCCTCAGCCGGTGATGGAGCGACAATACGCCTTTCGCAGCGATATGGCCACAGGAACCGTGCGCCACGACCTGCTGACTAGCACAATGAGCCACTGGCTAAATTTACTCATGTTGCGGTTTGCAGCGGTCGAGGCCCGCGCAACCGTTCCGGTTCTGGAACGTTGTAGAGGCATCGCCTGTGCGCGATCATCTCAATCGGTCAGGAGGCGACGGCGCGCTCCGACCCAATGATCAGGGAGAACGCCTGATGACGACGCGACATCGGTTCAAGCATGCTGACACTTTGGAAACGCGGCTCGCCGCCGAAGCGGAGCGGCTGCGCGAGGAAGCCAAGTCGCTTCCGCCCGGCGCAGCCCGCGACGAGATGTTACGCAAGGCGCGTCAGGCGGAGACGGGGTCTCAAATGAGCGAATGGCTGAGGTCGCCAGGCCTGCAGCCGCCAAACTGAACGGTGCAGCGCGCGCGGCCCTCAGGGCTGCACGCGCCGGGAACGGGTTAGATGCCGGCGCGTACCGATGCGCTGATGTCGTGGGCAGAAACCGGAAAAATGAGCGCCACGTCCATCGTCCCCGTTGCGTCCGGTTGTCACCCGGCGGTGCGGATCGTCAACGTCGCTTCGCCGACTTGGTTCGGCGGTTGTAGGGCGAACGGTTTACCGGCCGCAGCGATATGCCTTCGCGCTGCGCCTTGCTGCGGATGGCCGCGACCGGCCGCTGCAGCTTGATGCTCATCACGCCGGTGGGCGTGTTGCCTTTCGCAAGCTGCTTCAACTTGCTCACGTCCGCGGCCGTCCAGGGCTGCCGCGCGCGGCGCTTGTATGCGGGATTGGCCTTGCGCGGTCCCTTGCGGCCGATCGGTGAGCCCGGCCGCTTCCATGCTGCTTTCGCCATGATGATCCTCCTTCAGGTCATCCTTGAACATACGAATCAGCATTTCGGTTCCGACGCAGTGCAACGCGGCGGTCATACGCGTTCGTCCCGCAAAATCACGCCGCGTTAACTTATTGAAATGCCGGAACCGCAGGTTGCAGCGGAAGCTACAAACGTTACCGGCTGGGCCGCCCCAACCGGCACGCGACTTGAGTGACTAGAGAACTCAGGCCCCGGCGCCCCATCCCCCGCCGGGGCCATTCCTCCAATCCGAAATCCGCTGTGAAAGTCCGATGACCGCCAAACGTAACCGCAGGAAACAGACCCAATCGCTTCAGGAGCGGCTCGCCGCCTTTGCCGAAAGCGCCCGCGAGCACGCGCGCAGCCTGCCACCCGGCAGGGAGCGCGAGATGCTGCTGCGTCGCGCCAAGCAGAACGAGATCACCTCGAACCTGACGGACTGGCTGAGTGCACCGGTCTCCCCAAGACGAGGACCATCATAGTGGGAAGCCTCAAGCACTACCGCGCCTTCCAGATCGATCCGGACGGGCACGTGTTCGGATGCATCAATCTGGTGTGCGACGACGACGAACAGGCCAAGCGCAAGGCCGCCGCGCTCGCGCTGGTGCATCGCATCGAGCTGTGGCGGCTGGACCGGCGCATCGCCAAGTTCGACGCGGCACGGGAAGTCGTTCGCCAGTAGCGGAAGGAACCGCGTGCATTGCCCCGGGTTGGTCGGATAGCCGACTTTGCCGGAGCATGCATGAGGGACGCCGAAATTCGCAAGGGGATGCCGCCCGTCAAGCTGTCGCGCGACGAGTTCGAGCGGCGCTACAAGGGGCAGTTCGTCGATCCCGTCTTTGCGCCGCTCGGGCGCGAGCTCGATGCCATCACCGCAGCGGCCTGGGACGCCTACAGCCATTCCCGCAAGGCGCCGCTGACGCGCAAGGCGGGCCCGGGCTTCTCCGATCCCGACTACGAGGTCGCCGTCGACTGGCTCGATGCGCGCGCAAGAATCCTGGAAGCGCAGCGACGGCACGACGACGCCGACGAGACGCCGCGCATCCTCGTCATCAACGGCTCGGCGCGCAGCGAGCACACCTGTCCCGGCGAGATGTCCAAGACCTGGCGGCTGGTCAAGCTGGCCGAGCCTGTCTTCACCGGGATGGGGTTTGCCGTCGACATCCTCGATCTGTCGCGCCTCGCCTCGGAGTACGGCAAGATGATTCATCCCTGCAAATCCTGCGTCGGTACCGCGATGCCGCTCTGCCACTGGCCGTGCAGCTGCTATCCGAACTATTCGCTCGGGCAGACCCAGGACTGGATGAACGAGATCTATCCGCTGTGGGTGGCCGCTCACGGCATCCTGATCGTGACGCCGGTGAACTGGTATCACGCGCCATCAGGCCTCAAGGCGATGATGGACCGCATGGTCTGCGCCGACGGCGGCAATCCCGATCCGACCTCGACGCATGGCAAGAAGGCCGACGAGGCCAAGGCGATCGAGCTGAAGGGCTGGCCCTATCCGCGCCATCTCGCCGGCCGTCATTTCGGCCTCGTCGTGCACGGCGATGCCGTCGGTGCGGAGAATGTGCGCCGCGTCCTGTCGGACTGGCTGACCGACATGCAGCTGATCTCGGCGGGACGCTTCGCCGAGCTCGACGGCTATGTCGGCTACATGGAGCCATACGCCACCTCGCACCACGAGCTCGATGAAGACCAGGAATTCCAGCAGGAGGTACGCAACGCGGCGCATGCGCTCGGCAACGCCGTCCGGCTGGCAAGGAGCGGGCGCCTTCAGGATCCCGGCGAGGGTCTTGCGGATCCGAACCCCAAATGAAGTCGGCGCAGTTCGATTGCCTGATCATCGGCGGCGGCCCCGCGGGCCTGATGGCTGCGATCTATCTGGCGCGCTTCCGCCGCAGCGTCTGCGTCGTCGATGCCGGCGCGAGCCGGGCCGCGCTGATCCCGCGCAGCCACAACGTTCCGGGCTTCGTCCACGGCCTGTCAGGCGCGGAGCTGATCGAGAGGATGTCGGCGCAGCTGGACGAACTCGCGGTGACGCGCGTGGCGGCCGAGGTCACGGGGTTGCGGCGGCACGAGGACGGCTTTCAAGCGAGCTGGAACGGCGAAGCGCACGCTGCCGCCACCGTCATTCTGGCCAGCGGCATCGTCGACACGCATCCGCCATTCCGGGAATGGCGCGCTGCGGTCGCGGACGAGGTGCTGCGCTACTGTCCCATTTGCGACGGCTTCGAGGCGACCGGCCGCCGCATCGGAATCGTCGGTCCGCTTCCGCGTGCCGCCGGCAAGGCGCTGTTCCTGCGCGGCTATTCGCGCGACGTGACGCTGCTTGCGACCGGACCGGATGACGACCGGAGTGCAACCTCGGAGCTGACTGAGGCCGGCGTCGAGGTCGTGTTCGCGCCCGACCTGCATCTGGGGCGGAGCGGCGAGGGCGTCGCGGCCGTCTTCGCCGGCGGCCGGACGCTGCAATTCGACACGGTCTATCCTGCGATGGGAGCCGAGGTGCGTTCGCAGCTCGCGGTGTCGCTCGGCGCGGCGCATGTCGAGGAAGGCTGTCTGAAGGTCGACGACCATCAGCGCACCTCCGTCCGCGGGCTCTACGGCATCGGCGACGTCGTCACCGATCTGCACCAGATCTCGGTCGCGTTTGGCCACGCCGCGGTCGCGGCCTGCAACATCCATCACAGCCTGCCGCGGCGTCTCGCATGAGCTCACATTTGCCTGGGAACCGGGAACGAAGGCCGTTGCCTCGCCTTGGTTGAGCGGGGCGATGCGCAACTGGAGAGAACGGATGGCGCAATCAGACGACATGACCCGCTGCATCGCGCTCTGCATGAGCTGCTACCAGACCTGCCTCGGCACGGCGATGAACCATTGCCTCGAGACCGGCGGCAAGCACGTCGAGCCGAAGCACTTCCGCCTGATGATGGCCTGCGCCGAGATGTGCCGGACGGCCGCGCATTTCATGCTGCTCGATACCCCGCATCACCGGCATACCTGCGGCGAGTGCGCCGAGATCTGCACCGAATGCGCCGCGGATTGCGAGCGGGTCGGCGGCATGGACGAATGCGTCGCCATGTGCCGCTCCTGCGCCGAGATCCTGCCGCGCGATGGCGGCTTGAAGGACGACAGCCCATGCTGGAAGAGAAGCTCAAGGACGCCATCATCGGCGAGCTGCAACGGCAGGCCGCCAACCGGCCGCAGGCGCTGACGATCGCGGGCGCGAAAGACGCGAAGGGCTCCGAAGAGCTGACCGTCAACGGCAGCATCGATCTCGGCGCGCTGGTCATGGCGATCGCGGGATCGGTTGCGGGCGGCCCTTAAGCCGCCGCCTCAGCCGTATTCATCGCCGATGCCGTATTCCCGGTAGATCTCCAGCGGATCGAGCTCGGGAAACAGGCGGCATTTGGCCTGGGCCAGGTGCAGGCTCACCGCTGCCGGCTCCTTGCCGCCTCGAGAGCATCTTGCGGATGTCGTCCATATGGGCGTTCGGCTGGTGCTTCGGCTCGAGGCTGCTCCAGCGCGACCAGCGCGGTCGCGAGGGCCTCGGTCAGAACCCAGTCGTCGTGGCCGGTGATTCCCTTCTTCGACATCGGCAGACCCCGGATGTGGCAGCGCCAGCCCAGTCTATCGCGACTTCCGCCAAATCGCCATCGAGCCGCTGCGGCTGTCCTGCGGTGCTGCGCCACCGGATCATGCTCCGGCTTGCCTTATGTCCGGGGCAGGCTAAAAGGCGGCGAGGTGCGGGGCGACAGTATTCTTGTTGAAACGAACTTGGCGTAGACGGGCCGCTACCGCATCCAGGCCGGCCATTCCGGTCTGGGTCCCCCGATCCCGCATTTGCAGCACGATGTGACTGCACTCCTCAAGGTTCGAGCCAGCATGGGCATTCTCAGCTTCGTCTACCGCTTCCTCACCAATTTTGCCTTCATGGCGGTGGTCTATTTCAGCCTGAACTTCATGGAGAAATATCCGAACCGGGCGACACTGGCGATCCTGGTGCTGGTCTACACCGCCATGCGCGGAGCCTCGACGCTGCGCGCGTTCTACTTCTTCCAGAAGATCGAGAGACTGGAAGCCGAGACACGGCGCCTTCAAGGCCCGATCAACGACGGCTCCGGAGGGACGAACACGCGCAAGCAGGTCGTCGCCGACGTGGCCCGGCTGCGACGCGACGGCGAGCTCAAGTCCTACATGGACCTGTTCTTCCTGGCGCTGATCGTGCTGCTCTGCGTCGCCGCCATCCTGCGGCCGTAACGCTCAAGCGCGCTTCTTCAGGCTGGCGACGCGGGTCGGGGGCGGCGTGGCGCTCTTGACCTGGGCGGCATGGTTCGGGGCGGCCGGTGCCGCATGCGCGGCGTGCCGAGCCTGGGGCTTGGCGGCCTTGCCCTTTGCGACCTTGCCCCTGGCCGCATGCGGCGTCTGGGCCGCCATCGCCAGCCGCGTCGCGGCACGCCGCGACAATGTCGTCGACAGCAGTACCTCGACCGAGCCTTCCGGAATCGCAAAGAGAGCACGGCCGGGCACGGGCAGCGTGGATGCGATATCCATCTGTCCCTTGGTCCGGCGCGGCAGCAGCGGCTGATGCTCGGTCCGTGCGTTGAGGTCGGCGAGCGAGGGCGCCGGAAGCGTCCTGGTCTCGGTGAACACGAAGTGCGGGACGGCCGGCCAGCGCGCGATCGGCATGGTCTCGGTCGGCGGATGCAGCAGCCACTCCACCGCCTGGGTCGGCGTTGCGGGCCGCTCGGCGGTCGCCGGCACCACATGCACGATGCGATAGCCGCGCGCCTTGAGGTCGCGAATGATCTTCGGCAGCGCTGCCACCGTGCGGGCCTGGATGTCGTGCAGCAGCAAAATGCCTTTGCCCTTGGCCTCCAGCCGCTGGATCGCGAGCTGATAGACGCGGTCGGACGAGACATGGCGCCAGTCGTCGGCCGGGAAGTCGGCGCTCCAGATCTGGATGCCGCGCGAGATCAGATAATTCTCGACGCCGTCGGCGCGCATCAGGCCGGGGATGCGGAAGAACGGGGCGAGCTGGGACGGATCGGTCATCGCGGCCGAGGTCCACTCGATGCCGCCGTTGATCTCCGGCTCGAACTTCTCGATTCCCATGCGGTCGAACGTCAGCGGATGGTCCATGCTGTGGGTGCCGACGGTATGGCCCGCCGCGACCAGCTTGCGCACGCCTTCGGGGTTCGCCTTGGCCTGCTGACCGACGATGAAGAAGGTCGCCTTGATGCACTCGTCGGCCAGGATCTTGAGCACCTGGTTGGAATATTTCGGGAGCGGACCGTCGTCGAAGGTGAGGACGACTTCATGGTCCCTCAGCGGCAGCGTCTCGCGGTACTGCATGGTGCCGATGCGCGGATGTTCGCGCGGATCGACCACGAGGGTGCGGGAGGTCCCGAGCGCGTCCGGGTGGCCCGGACATTCGGCCGCGAGCGCCGTCGATCCCATCGCCGAACACCCAAGGAATCCACTGAGGCAAAGGACGATCCACGATCGCGTCCGCACAACAACGCTACTTCCGATCATGAACCCCGTCTGCCCTCATCCGCGATGGCCGCCATAATAGGTCGGAGACGGCAGGAAACGGTTCAGGCGCGAAGAACCCTTCCCATGGCGACGTCCTCATCCATTTTCAGGGGGTAGCATGAACAGAGTGTTAATAGGACCCAAATCACCCCATTTTGGTCAGGCGTGACATTCCGGCATCAGCGCGCGTCGGCGTTCTTCTGTGATTTGCCCGTCGGCACGACGTGGACCACCCGGTAGCCGTTGTCCTTCAGATACCGGAGAAAGGCCGGCATCATTGCGGCCGTACGCACCTTGTTATCGTGGAACAGGATGATACCTTTTCGGCTCGCGGCGAGGCGCTCGGTGACGAGCTTCAGTTGCTGCTCCGGCGTCATCTCCTCCCAGTCGCTGGCCCAGAGATCGGCCCCGAACACGACGATGCCGCGTGACTGGAGCAGGTCGAGCTGGGCCTGCGTCGACTCGAAATAGGGAAAGCGGAAGAACGGCGTCGAGGGCGTCGTCGTCGAGGTGCCGTGCAGCGCCATCTCGTCGGCGGCGATGCCGCGGTCGACGTCCGACATCGCCTTCTCGAACGGGATGTGCGCCATGAACGGGTGCGACCAGGTATGGTGGCCGACGGTGTGGCCCTCGCGGGCGATGCGCTTGACCATGTCGGGATACTCGGCGGCGTGCTGGCCGATCAGGAAGAAGGTCGCGCGCACGCACTCGTTCGCCAGTGCCGCCAGCACCTTCGACGTCGTCGGCGGGAACGGGCCGTCGTCGAAGGTCAGCACGACCTCATGATCGGCCAGCGGCAGCGTTTCGGGGAAGCTCTTCAAGCCGACGCGCGGATACGTCTTGGCGTCGACGCTCAGAACCCGCGAGGTGCCGAGCGCGTCCTTGCGCGGGCACTCGGCGGCATCGGCCGAGGCGATGCCGATGATGGCCGCGATGACCGCGCCCGCCGTCATCAATGTCCATTTCAGTCGAAGCATCTTTGTCATTGCGCTCAGAGTTGCCTTGTGGGTATTGCCTGAACCATCAGCTCAGACCACTGGTTCCAACCTGTCAACCGGCGAGGCGCGCCATGGATGAACAAATGGACGTTGCCCCATCCGCCTCGGATTCGGTACTCGACCATGTGCCGATGCGCAATGAGGACGGCGAAATTCGTCACGAATTCGTCGAAGAAATTGCCCGGGCGATCGAGGCCGGCGACAGCGCATCGCTGCGCGCCTGCGTCGCCGAGCTGCACGAGGCCGATCTCGGCGATCTGATCGGCGCTCTGGAGCCCGACGACCGTGTCCGCCTGGTCGAGCTGACGGGGCGCGATTTCGACTTTTCCGCGCTGAACGAGGTCGACGAGGCCGTCCGCGAGGAAATCCTGGACGAGCTGCCGCCGGAGACGGTTGCCGAGGGCGTCCGCGAGCTCGAATCCGACGATGCGGTCGAGCTTCTGGAAGCCCTCGATGCCGAGGAACAGGAGGAGATCCTTGAGAAGCTGCCGCTGAAGGAGCGCGTCGCGCTCGAGCGCAGCCTGCTGTACCCGGAGAATTCCGCCGGCCGCCGCATGCAGACCGAGTTCATCGCCGTGCCCCAGGATTTCACCGTGGGCCAGGCGATCGACTACATGCGCGAGACGCCGGATCTGCCCGACCGCTTTTACGAGATCTACGTCGTCGACAAGGACCAGCACTGGCTGGGCGCGGTGCCGCTCGACGTGCTGTTGCGCACGCGCCGCCCGGTGCCGCTGACCGAGCTGACCGACGAAGACCGCCGCCGCGTCTCCGTCCTGGAAGACCAGGAAGAGGTGGCGCGGATGTTCGGCAAGTACAATCTCGTTGCCGCGCCCGTGCTCGACACCCAGGACCGGCTGGTCGGCGTCATCACCGTCGACGACGTCGTCGACGTCATCGAGGAGGAGGCGGACGAGGACCTCAAGGCGCTCGGCGGCGTCACCAGCGACGAAGAGCTGTCGGACACCTTCCTGACGATCGCGCGCGGCCGCTTCAACTGGCTGCTGGTCAATCTCGCCACCGCGTTCCTCGCGTCCTCCGTGCTCGGCCTGTTCGAGGGGCAGCTCGAGAAGATGGTCGCGCTCGCCGTGCTGGCCCCGATCGTGGCCAGCCAGGGCGGCAACGCCGCGACCCAGACCATGACGGTGGCGGTGCGGGCGCTGGCGACGCGCGAGCTCGGCGCCTCCAATGCCTGGCGGGTGGTGATGCGCGAGGCACTGGTCGGCCTCGTCAACGGGCTCGCCTTCGCGGTGATCACGGGCATTGCGGCGGTGGCCTGGTTCAAGATTCCGGGCCTTGGCATCGTCATCGGCCTCGCGATCATCTGCAACCTCATCGCCGGCGCGCTCGGCGGCATCCTGATCCCGATGGCGCTCGAACGTGTCAGGGTCGATCCGGCGGTGGCCTCCGGCACCTTCGTCACCACCGTGACCGACGTCGTCGGCTTCTTCTCCTTCCTCGGCATCGCGACGCTCTGGTTCGGATTGAGGTAGAGGGAGCCCTGGCTCCCTCCACGTCGTTGCGAGCGCAGCGAGGCAATCCAGAATTCTCCACTGCGGCAGTCTGGATTGCTTCGTCGCAACAGCTCCTCGCAATGACGGGGTGGGTAGCGGGGTAGCCTCACTCTCGCGTCCCGGGCGCGCTGCAACGCTCTTGGCGTTGCTGCGCAGAACCGGGATCCAGAAAGCAACAAGCACGCTGCGGAGACATGGGCCCCGGCTCAGCAGCGCACCACGCCGCGAACGCGGCGCGCTGCGTCCGGGGCGCGAGACCTTTTAATCCCACCTTAAGCGACCTGCGCGCATCATCGCCCGCGCTTGGGGGACTGAACATGCGGTTGCGGCTGAAGGCGGACGGACGGGTCGTCGAGTTGCGGGACGGACAGGAATTTCCGGTCCAGCCGTCTGCGGTCCAGCCCACGGCCGCGCCGGCCGACACCTCTTCGCTCGCGGTGCGCGATCTGCGCCGCCGCGCCTGCCTGACCCAGATGGAGTTCGCTGCCAAGCTCGGCGTTCCCGTCGAGACCATCCGCAACTGGGAGCAGGGCAAGCGGGCTCCGCGGGGGCCCGCACGCGCACTGCTCGCGGTGATCGCGCACGCCCCGGAAACGGTGTTTCAGGCGCTTGCCAAAGCCTGACGTGACGGCCTGACGGACCGACCAGTCCTGACGCGAACCTCCCGTTAGTCTTGCGGCAAATATCCCGCCGAACTGCCACGGCTTCCGTTGGCAGCGTCCAGGGCCGGGTCCATAATGCCTCTGATGGCGATTGGGGCTGCCGCAACGAAAGAGGAGTCCTCATGCTGTTCGTCGAGGCCAATGGCGCACGAATCCCGGCGATCGGACTCGGGACCTGGGAGCTGAGCGGAAGGCTTGCCGCGCGCGTGGTCGAGCAGGCGCTGCGGCTCGGCTATCGCCACATCGACACCGCGCAGGTCTATGACAATGAGCGGGAGATCGGCGACGGCTTGCGCGCCTCGGGCGTGCGGCGCGACGACGTCTTTCTCACCACCAAGGTCTGGACCAACCATTTCGCGCCTCACGATCCTCGAGCGCTCGGTCAAGGAGAGCCTGGCGCGCTTGCGGCTTCCCTCCGTCGACCTGTTGCTGCTGCACTGGCCCAATTCGCACGTGCCGCTGGCGGAGACGCTTGGCGCACTGTCGCATGCCAAGACGATGGGCCTGACCCGTCACATCGGCGTCTCCAATTTCACGGTGGCGCTGATCGAACAGGCGGTGGCGGCTTCGCCCGAGCCGCTCGTCTGCAACCAGGTCGAATTCCACCCCTATCTCGACCAGGCGAAGGTGAGGGCGGCCTGCGACCAGCATGGCCTTGCCCTGGTCGCCTACAGCCCGATCGCCAAGGGGCGCATCAAGACCGACCAGACGCTGGCCGAGATCGGGCGCGCCCACCACAAGACGCCGGCGCAGGTCTGCCTGCGCTGGCTGGTGCAACAGAATGTCGCTGCGATCCCGCGCACCTCGCGCATCGAGCGCCTGTCCGAAAACATCGAGATCTTCGATTTCGAGCTGTCGGAGGACGAGATGAGCCAGATCGCCGCGCTCGCCAGTCCGAAGGGCCGCCTGACCGATTTCGGCTTCGCCCCGAAATGGGATTGAGGG
This sequence comes from Bradyrhizobium dasycarpum, assembly GCF_042019905.1. NCBI lineage: Bacteria > Pseudomonadati > Pseudomonadota > Alphaproteobacteria > Hyphomicrobiales > Nitrobacteraceae > Bradyrhizobium > Bradyrhizobium dasycarpum. The sequence continues at coordinate 1,862,619 of NZ_CP169574.1, read as the reverse complement.
GAGACCGCGGTATGCTAACAGCAGGGCGGCAATCCAAGATCTGGCGATGGAACTGCGGACAATCATACGGACGGACGTTGCTGCGTCGGCGATCGCCCATCTGACGCTGGTGGCGCTGATCATCCTGATCAGCGAAGTCCATCCGTTCCGCGCGACGCCGCCCGAAACCGTCACGGTAGACATCGTCACGCCCGAGGAGGTGAAGCGGGAGGAGGCCAGAGCGGAGGAGAACGTCAAGGAAGAGGTCAAGGAGAAGACCCCGGAGCCGCTTTCCGATCTGAAGCTGCCGAAGCTGGATTTCACCGACAAGGACAAGGCCCCCGAGGCGTCGAAGCCTGCGACCCCGCAGCCGGCCGCATCGCCGACGCCCGAACCGCAACGGCCGGCTCAGCCGCAACCGCAGCAACAGCCTTCGCCGAAGCCGCGCGAGGCCAACGCGCAGCCGCAAGCCCAGCCAATGCCGCCGCCGCCACAGCCACAGGCCGCGCCGCCGCCGGCCTATCAGGCGCCGCAGCCTGACGTCACCGTCAGGTACGGCGTCATGCTGGGGCTGCCGCCTGAATTGCCGCTGCCGCTGTCGAAAGACGGCCCCAAGGACGATGGCGGCGGCGCCACGGACTCGATCGCCGCGAAGCTTCCGGCCGAGGTCATTGCCGCGCTTCGCAGCCATTTGCGCAGCTGTGCCAAATTGCCGGCCGGGCTTGCGTCTACCGACAACGTTCACATCAAGCTGCGCACGGTGTTCGCGACCGACGGCACGCTGGCGCGTGAACCGATCCTGCTCGAAGCCCCGCCCTCCGCAAAAGGGGTCGCCCTCGTGAAGTCCGCAACGAGCGCGCTTCAGAACTGTCAACCTTACAAGATGCTGCCCGCCAATTTGTACCAGGAATGGAAGGTGCTCGACCTGCCGTTCAGCCCGCGGGATTTGGGAAGCTAGCTTTCGTAGCTCCTGTAGCCCGGATGGAGCGAAGCGTAATCCGGGGGCGCTCCCCCCGCATCCTCCACTTCCCCGGATTACGCTTCGCTCCATCCGGGCTACGACACCTTGCTGTGTCGCTCCGCTGTCAATCCCTTCAACAATAATATTCCACTTTACCGAAATTCGGAAATGGCGTATGTGTCGACCATCCCGGCTCAACCAGGAGGGGCGATCTCGAGGTCGTCTTGATCGCGGGCCGGGCTTGCGGTGGACGCGGCAGCGTCGGCACGAGAGGTGCGGGCAGGGCGGGTCGTCCCTGTGAGCCCGTGGCCGCGTGCGGACGAGCGGCGCTGCTAGGCTTCGTCTCGCCTGTAAGTTTCCGGCTTCGTCGACAGGGCTGGGAATACTGCGGCGATAGGGCGGGCCGTGCGTACGGCAAAACCGTGTGGTCCTGGCCGTCGTTGCTACGGTCAAGCCGGATCGAAGATGTGCGCGAGCCCGACCGGGCGGACGGCATCGCCAATTCGAACGGCGAGGGAGACCAGAAGGAAAGTTCGGCTCCCGGGAGAGCACGGCATAAGCCGTCCGACCATCGCGCAGGGAAGGCCGAGTGATCGGCACCACCTGTATGCTGCTGTGCGGTTCTTCCTGCGTGTGCATTTTCGCGCAGCGGACCGCGGGTGCGATGTCGGCACCCGGCCTTCCCTGCGCCCTCTTGGATTTAGAGGGACGAAGATGAAGCAAAAGCTCGGGCGGACAAGCCGCGAGGCCGCAAAGGCGTGTCTACGAGCGAGATGCGAACTGGAAGAGTGATGCTCTCGTGCCCCGGACGCAGCGCAGCGCTTCTTTAGCGGTGCGCTGCAGAGCCGGGCCCATGTCGCCGCATCGTGCCGCGTCGCCCTGGGTCCCGGCTCTGCGCTGCAACGCCAAGAGGCGTTGCATCTTGTCCGGGACACGGGAGTGCCTCAGTGACCCCGCTTCATCGCCCCATCGCCATCCGCCACCTCCGGCGCCATTGCGGCCCAGGCGCTGGATGCGAACTGGCGGCGCCAGGTCACGACCACCACGGCGGCGGTGGTGACGAACAGCACCCAGGGGCTGACGAACCAGCCGAGATAGCCGAGCGCGAAGAAGAACGCGCGCTGGCCGCGGTTGAAATGGCGGCCGGCGGATTCGAACAGGCGCGAGGTGCGGATGACATGGGCTTCGGCCGCCGGCGTGTCGCGCTGGTCCGCCGCCGGCATGCCGCCGAACAGGATCGCGACATAGTTGAACAGGCGATAGGCCCAGGCGAACTTGAAGAAGGCGTAGACGCAGATCAGCACGAGGCCGACGCATTTCAGCTCCCACATCGCCGGCGAGGTGCTGAGATCGATCGGCAGCTTGCTCAGAATCGTGATGGCGTCGTCGGTGGCGTGCAGCAGCGCCAGCGCGCCGCCGAGCGCGATCAGGCTGGTGGAGGCGAAGAAGGCGGTGCCGTTCTGCAGCGAGGTCATGATCTGCATGTCGACCATGCGGGTGTCGCGGTCGAGCATCCGGCGGACCCAGACCTCGCGATAGCGGTTCATGCGCGCCGACAGGCTGTCGCGGCCGTAGGCCGAACGTTCCAGCGTCAGGGCATAGGCCAGCCATTCGATGACGAAGAAGCCGACGGCGGCGATGTCGACCCAATGCCTGCTCATGTCTGTCTCCTGGCGCGGGCTGCAACGATTGCCACGCGTGAGCCGGCGCGGCAACGATTGATTGGCGGCAGGCGATGGCGTTAAAAGCGGCTCGCCTCGAGCACATCTCTGGAAGGACTGATGACATGGCTGCGCTGAAACTCGCCATCGGCAACAAGAACTACTCGTCATGGTCGATGCGGCCCTGGCTCGCGCTTCGCGCCAACGACATTCCGTTCGTGGAGACGCTGATTCCGCTCTACACCGACAATCCCGCGGACAAGGAGCAGATCCTGTCCTTCAGCCGCGCCGGCAAGGTGCCGGTGCTGGTCGACGGCGACGTCACCGTGTGGGATTCGCTCGCCATCATCGAATACGTCGCCGAGCGCTATCCGGAAGTGAAGCTGTGGCCCGACGACATCGCCGCGCGTGCGCATGCCAGGTCGGTGTGTGCCGAGATGCATTCCGGCTTCGTGGCGCTGCGCAACGAATGCGGCATGAACCTGCATCGGCCGATCCGCCCCGTGGCGCTGTCGGCGGACGCCAAGGCCAACATCGCACGCATCGAGGAGATCTGGCGCGAGTGCCGCACGCGGTACGGCGCGAAGGGTCCGTTCCTGTTCGGCCGCTTCGGCGCGGCGGACGCGATGTATGCGCCGGTCGTGCACCGCCTGCGCACCTACGCGATCGAGGTCGCGCCGGATACCAAGGCCTACATGGAGACGATGATGGCGCTGCCGGCGTTCCAGGAATGGACCCGGGACGGGCTCGCCGAGACGCTCGTCATCGCCAAGTTCGAGGACGCCTGACCGCCGGGCTGTCCGAGGCCGCCGGCCGGCCCTGAGAGTCGGCCGGCAGCGCCCGGCTGGAAATGGCGCCCCGGGGTGCGACAAGCTGTCTGACCGAACGGCCCACGCCGGTATCATCGGCCGCCGGTTCCGCCTCTATCATTCTGAAAAGACTGTCAAATATGCGTGTTTGCCATGCTGGCATGGCGCTGGCCAAAACCAAGGGTCGCGTGCTATACAGCGCTCGGGTTTCCGGCCGGCCGTCGTAGTGGGACCATGGACGAGGCAGGCGCTGTTTGAGTGATGGAGAGGGTGTTGAAGCACAAATTCCCGATTGGAACGCGCGTATTGTTCACGGCCAGCAACGTCGCGCGCCCGGCCGCCAGCGGCGCGTATGAGATCATCCGTCTGCTGCCGACCGATGGCGACGACTGCCAGTATCGGATCAAGAGCTCGACCGAAGCCTTCGAACGCGTTGCCAAGGAAAGCCAGCTCGCGCTGTCCTAAGCCGCTCGCGCTCCTGAAGGCTGACGCACCCCGCATTGCTGCCATCAGGGAATAGTATCCTGCCGCCGTCAAAAGGCCCGCTTCACCTTCAAAAGGTGGGCCGGGGCAGTTGCCGACTCGCGGTGCTCGCTTGACCATTCGCTCTCTGCTCGCGTGAGGGGACGTCGCGCATGAACTGGGCATGGGCTGCTTCGCTCGACCAAATCTGGCGCTCGCCGGCCTTTCCGATGTGGATGACGCTGGCCGCTGCGGGATTCTTCGGATTGATCCTGCTGATCACGCTGCTGCGCGCCGATAGATCGGTCGCCAACGGCGCCCTGACGGTGATCACGCTGCTCTCCATGGCGATCGCCGGAGCTGCCACCGTGCGCGTCTATGGCCCGGCCGCGCCGACCGAGACGCGCGCGCAAGGTCAAGGCGCGGTCGTCGCCAGCCTGCCGGCGCTGTCCTGCCTTGACGACCTCGCCGGCGATGCGGTCGCCATCGGCTGCGAGAAGGCGTTGTTCGGCTCGCCGGATGCGGTGGCGGCCTCCGTGTCCTACACCGCGGCCCGGATCGACCGGCTGACGGCGCTCGGCGATGCCGCGACCGCCGAGAAGAGCCTGACGGCGGACATGAAAGCGCTGCGCAAGGCGCTGGAGCGCGATCGCTACGGTTTCGTGGCGCAGGTGCTGGTCGTGCGCGACGGCTGCACCCAGTTCGACTGCGCCGCGTTCCGCTCGCTGACCGACCAGCAGCAGGTCGCTGCCAACATGGATTTCCATCTCTACGACACGCTGGTCGCGCGCCATGCGCCGACCTGGAACGCGCCGGCGATGGCGACGGCGCCAGCGGCGCTGCCACCGACTGCGACGCTTGCGGGTCTGCCGCCATCGATGCCGACGGGCAAGCCGACCAATGCTGAGTTTCCGAGCGCCTCGTCGACGCCGCCGGTCAGCATCATGAATCCGGAGCCCGCGGCGACGACGCGGCAGGCGGCCCCGGCCGCGAGCACGGCGGCAGCGCCGGCAGCTTCGCGCGCCCCGGCAGCTGCCGCGGCTCAGGCTTCCGCGCCCGCGGCACCTGCTGCGAAAAGGCCGCCGCCGCCGAAGGCTGCGCGTGCCCCCGCAGCACCGGTTCCGCTCGCGCCCCCGCCGTCGACCGCGGCGGCTCCCGCAGCTGCGGATAACGAGTAGTTCGGCATTCCAAATGCGGTGCCGCCCGGCTAATGCTGGGTCATGCCGCTACATCTGATCAAGCTCGCCGTCGGCTGCGACTCCGTCAAGGAATTGAAGGAGTGGATCGCCGAACGGATGCAGACCGCCAGGAAGAAAGGTCTGCCGCAACGTCACGTCCACATCACCCGCATGGTCCCCAAGCGCGACGCCGAGATCCTCGCCGGCGGGTCGCTGTACTGGGTGATCAAGGGCGAGATCGCCGCGCGGGAAAAGATCATCGGCATCGAGCCGTTCCGCGACAAGGACGGTATCGGGCGCTGCCGCATCGTGATGCAGCCGAAGGTGATCTCGGTCTCGCCGCGGCCGATGCGCCCGTTCCAGGGCTGGCGCTATTTCACGGAGGATTCCGTGCCGCCCGATCTCGGCAGGTCCGCCGCCGGCTCGATCGCGGCGATGCCGGAGCCGATGCGGCGGGAATTGCGCGATCTCGGGCTGCTCTAGGCAGCGATTCTAGACAGCGATATTGTCGATCAGCCGGGTGCTGCCGAGCTTGGCCGCGACCAGGATCCGCAACGGGCCGTCCTTGCGCGAGGCGACCTCCGCCAGCGTCTCGGCATGGCGGACCTCGTAATAATCCAGCGCAAAGCCCGCCGCCTTGATCATCTCGGCGCCGCCGGCCATCGCAGGCGCGATGGCATCGCCAGCCTTGATCCGCCGCGCGCTCTCCTTCATGGCCCGGTAGAGGATGGGGGCGGTCTGCCGCTCCTCGGGCGACAGGTAGACGTTGCGCGAGGACATCGCGAGCCCGTCGCGCTCGCGCACGGTGCGCGAGCCGATCACCTTGACGCCGAGGTCGAGGTCGCGCGCCATCTGCGTCACCACCCGCAGCTGCTGAAAGTCCTTCTCGCCGAAGATCGCGAAGTCCGGCCGGACTTGCGTGAACAGCTTGCCGACCACGGTGGCGACGCCGCCGAAGAAATGCGGGCGGAAGCGATCCTCGAGCCCGGCGAGCGCCGGCCCCTCCGGCACGATTCGGGTGGCGAAGCCCTCTGGATACATCGCCTTGACGTCCGGATGCCAGACGACGTCGACGTCCTCGGCCGCGAGCTTGGCGATGTCGGCTTTCCAGGTGCGCGGATAGGCGCCGAAATCCTCGGTCGGGGCGAACTGGGTCGGATTGACGAAGATCGAGACCACGACGCGGCTGGCGCGCCGCTTGGCGAGGCGGACGAGCGACACGTGCCCGTCATGGAGCGCCCCCATGGTTGGGACCAGCGCGATCGTGGCCTTTCGCTTGCGAAGATTGTCGGCGGCGCGGCGCAAGGTCGGGACCGTGCGGGCGATCAAGGGGCTTGATGACATCAGGACTCGGCAGGGTTGGGAATCGGCGCAGCGCGATCTGCGCCCGGTGCGGCTAACCTTAACAAGCGGCGATCATGGACGCCATGCACCCGGATGCGGCACAGCATCCCGCGCAAGGCCGCGCATGACATCGCGACATTGTGGGCTGGATCACAGACGAAGATTGGCGCCGCCATTCATGATGAAGATCGGCGCAATACGATTTGCAAGACCTGTCACGCATTTCACTTGACCGCAGACGCGGCCAACTCGAAGATATTCATCAGGGGTGTTGAGGATTGCCATGCTTGTGCAGGCTAGCCAAGGCCAATCCGGCTCGGCGCATGTGGTCGTGCTCGGCAACGAAAAGGGCGGCTCCGGCAAGTCGACCACCGCCCTGCACATCGCCGTTGCGCTCCTGAAAGCCGGCCAGCGCGTCGCCACCATCGACCTCGACTGCCGTCAGCAGAGCTTCACCCACTACATCAACAACCGCGCCGCCTGGGCGCGCCGCACCAAGCTCGACCTCGAACTGCCGGTGCATCGCTGCATCAAGCTCGGCGAGACCATGCAGATCGCCGACAACGAGAATTCCGAGTTCCAGCAGTTCATGGAGGCGGTCTCGGCGGTCGAGAGCAGCTTCGACTTCATCGTGATCGATACGCCGGGCACCGACAGCTACCTGATGCGGCTTGCGCATTCGATGGCCGACACGCTGGTCACGCCGATCAACGACAGCTTCCTCGATTTCGACGTGCTCGGCACCGTCGATCCCGCCAGCTACGCGGTGACCGGCGAGAGCCACTACGCCGAGATGGTGCGCGACGTCCGGCGCAAGCGCCGCCAGCTCGACGGCTCGACCACCGACTGGATCGTCGTGCGCAACCGCCTGTCGATGCTCGGCTCCCGCAACAAGCAGCTGGTCGCCGAGGGGCTGAAGGACCTGTCGCTGCGGCTCGGCTTCCGCTACGTCGACGGCTTCGCCGAGCGCGTCGTCTATCGCGAATTCTTCCCGCGCGGCCTGACCGCCCTCGACGAGATCGACGAGACCACGCTCGGCATGCGGCCCAATCTCGGCCATCTCACCGCTCGGGAAGAGGTGACGAGCCTGCTGCGTCAGCTCAAGCTGCCGCTCGACGAGCGCGGCCGCCGCCGCGCCGCCAACAGGGCCGAATGGTTCAACCAGATCGACAAGCCGCTCGAGGTCCACGACATCCTCGGCGCCTGAGGCGGTATATCGCTACTTTCGATCGATCTGACCGCAGGGTTCCTCCTGGAACTGTCACCGCGTTCAGCCGTTTTTAGTTGACGTTTACCGTGAAATTGAACCCGACCGAATCCGGCTGCGTCGGATGGTGAGCTGCGTCCGATGCGGCCGCTGGATACAGGTGCTCAGAAAACGTGTGCGCCGCACAACGAAAGGGCTGCCGGTTCACAATATTTGGCCTTCCTGTCACGCGCCTGTGACATATATTAGCGAATAGGCGACGAGGGGACGGAGAGCCCCGGAGAACACGATTTTCAACAGGGATTCAGGCCACAAGCGCCTGAGGCTGAGGACGAAAATGAAGCGTGGAATTGCCGTTCTGGTTTCGGTCAGCGCCCTCTGCGGCATCGCCTATTTCACGGCGAGCAAGTGGGCGATCAAGCACGAGACCATCACCTTCTACGACGCCTCGCGCGACAACCGCCCGGTGCCCGTCTACGTCGCGGTGCGCCGCGACAAGGAAATGCAGGCCAATGCCGGCATGATCACGCTGCCGGTGGCAGTGATCAACCACGGCAATACCGTCAAGAACACCGAATACGGCTTCCTCGCCAACATCTTCGCTGCGCGCGGCTACATGGTCGTCAGCCCGCAGCACGATTTGCCAACCGATCCTCCGATGGTCACCAAGCCCGGTGAGCTCTATGTCGGCCGGCTGCCGCAGATCCTGCGCGGCGTTGCCAACATCCATTACGCCATGCAGGAGTTGAAGAAGCTTCAGCCCAATGCCGACTACGCCAAGGTGACGATGGTCGGCCACTCCATGGGCGGCGACATCACGATGTATTTCGCCAAGCACTATCCGGACGAGGTCAAGAAGGTGGTCACGCTCGACAATCTGCGCGTGCCCTTCGTCACCGCCGGCAAGTTCAAGATCCTCTCGTTCCGCTCGCAGGATCCGCAGTTCAAGGCCGATGCGGGCGTGATCCCGACCGACGAGGAATGCGAGAAGGCGGGCATCCAGGTCGTGAAGACCGAATTCCAGCATAACGACATGCGCGACACTGGTCCGGATGTTGCCAAGAGCTCGATCCAGAGCATGCTCGACAAATTCCTGAGCGCGACCGATAGCGAGATCGCGCCGGTCGATACGCAATCATCGCCGCCCAATGTGCTCGAGCCTGGTCCGGTCGCGCTGATGGCGCCTGCCAAGAGCTGATGCGTTAGCGCTCATCGTCCGCCGCATTCGCAAAGCCCCCGCTGGCTCCGTCCGCGGGGGCTTTGCACATTGACCGGGCCGCCCGCGCTGACCACATTAACTGCCCACGCAAGGGTCAAGGGATGTCGGGCGAACCCATCAAGCCGCGCGGCGGCGATGCCGTCTCGGCAGACGCCGGCGGCGCACTGCCGCGGGCCGGAACGTCGACCGCGGATGACATCGCCGCTTTCGTCGCCAAGGCGCGGGCGCTGTCACCCCATGCGCCGGGCGCGAAGGGGCGGCTGATCTTCGCATTGGATGCGACGATGAGCCGGCAGCCCACCTGGGACATGGCCTGCGCGCTTCAGGCCGACATGTTTCGCGAGACCGCAGCGCTCGGCAGCCTGGATATCCGGCTGGTCTATTATCGCGGCCTGAACGAGTGCCGCGCCACGGGCTGGATCTCCGAGAGCGCCAGGCTGGCGGCTTTGATGAGCAGGATCGATTGCCGCGGCGGCGATACCCAGATCGGCAAGGTGTTGACGGAGGTGCGACGCGAAGCGATTGCGTCGGGCGTGCGGGCTGTCGTCTTCGTCGGCGATGCCATGGAGGAGAACGTCGACGAGCTCTGCGCCAAGGCCGGCGAGCTCGGCATGCTCAAGGTGCCCGTGTTCGTGTTTCAGGAAGGTCATGACGCGGTCGCCGAACAGGCCTTTCGCGAGATCGCGCGCCTGACCGGCGGTGCCTGGTGCCGGTTCGATCCGGGCGCGGCGGCGCAGTTGCGCGAGCTGCTGCGGGCAGCCGCGGCCTATGCCGCCGGCGGCCGCGAGGCCTTGTTGAGATTGGCGGCGTCCGCAAGCGGCGCGGCCAGGCTGATCAGTCAGATGAAGTAGCGTTCGGTCGTCCCGGCTCGTGGCGGCGTGTGCCATGCATTTTGCCGCGAGGGCGACTATATTCCTGCCATGACTCTGCTCGCCGGCGCTGTCGCCGTTATCACGCTCTACCTGCTGCTCCAGATGTTCCGCGCCGCCAACCCGGCGGTGCTGGCGCGCGCCGTCAGATTCGGTGGCGGCGTGCTGGCGCTAGCGGTCGCGGCGTTCACAGGCCTGCGCGGCGAGCTGGCGGTAGCGATTCCGCTGGGGATTTTCGGCGCCGGGCTGTTGGGCTGGACCCCGCTGGCAAACACCGGCTTCGGCAATATCGGCGGGCTGTTCGGCGGCGGCGGGGCCGCGCCCTCATCAGGGCAGACCTCGCGCGTGCGCTCGCAGTTTCTGGATATGCGGCTTGACCACGATTCCGGCCAGCTCGGCGGACAGATCGTCGCCGGCCCTCATGCCGGGCGCGATCTCGGCGAGTTCGATCTTGCGAGCCTGCTGGCGATGGTCCCGAGCTTCGACGCCGAGAGCGTGGCCTTACTTGAAAGCTATCTGGACCGCCGGTTTCCCGCCTGGCGTCAGAACGCGCAGGGCGATGCGGCAGGGGGCAGCGCCGCACGGCGGCGAGCGGCAAAATGACGGCGGAGGAGGCCTATCAGATCCTTGGCCTGCAGCCGGGGGCGGGGCGTGACGACATCACCCGGGCGCACAAGTCCCTGATGAAGAAACTCCATCCCGACCAGGGGGGCTCGAACTATCTCGCTGCCCGGGTAAACGAGGCCAAGGATACTCTGCTTCGTACGCATAACGGCTAACTCCGGCACCACGCCACAAACGTCCGTACCGTGTGAGCTCCGCTTGCTCCGTTTGCCGTCGCCCCGATGCCCGCCATTCCGGCGTGGTCGATCCCTTGAGCAAAGTTTTAACCGTAAATTCTTGACGAGAGGTTGTCGCGGAACGGCCTTGTCGCGATTGCGCGATCATCTCCGCATCACGAACGCCTCCCCAAAATGAAAATGCCCGCGCAAGGCGCGGGCATTTCGTTTGGAACGGGAACCGAGATCAGTTGCGGACGGTGATGCAGGAGATCTCGGCGCGCTTTAGGGTGCGGCAGACCGCCTCGGCCTGGTCGCGCTCCAGCCCGGCGAAACGGGCGCGATAGAGCTTGCGATTGTCCTTGGCGACAACGGGCTCGGTGAACGGATCGGCCTTGCTGAGCAGGCCGCGGGCCGAGCTGCGCGCGGCGTCGATACGCTGCTGGGCTTCGTTCTCGCTCTCGAGGCGCTCCGACCTGGACGATCCAGCCGCTGTGGGTGACGGCAGGCTTGGTGGTGGCGCTCATCTGGACCGGCATCGGATCGGCCGAGGCGAGCTTCGGAGCGGCCGGGGCGGGCGCGGCGGCCGTTGCGGCCGGCAGCACGCCAAGGATCCCGTTGCCGGTGCCGAAGCCGGCCGGCTGCCGCGGCAGCTCGGTGCGGGGGATCTCGGCCTTCGGCGCTTCCGGTTGGCTGGCGATCTCGGGCTTGTTGATGAGGTCGGCCCGGGCGACGACGGCGCCGGAGGTTTCCGCGACGTCGGAGCGGGACGCAATGGTATTGGTGACGGGCGGGCCGACCTGGACCGGGGCGGCGGAGGCGACCTTCACCGGGCCGGCCTTGACCTGAACCGTCTTGACCCGGACCGGCTTCATCGGCTCGGACGAGCCGGGAATGATGGAGAGCGGCTGGCTCGAGATCACGCCATTGGTGAGCGGCGCAGGCTCGACCCTGGATTCCATCGGCCGAACCTCAGGCTTGCTGGTTTCCGGCCTGGTCGGGGCCGGCGGCACCGCGGCCGTCGCGGCGGCCAGCGTCGCGAGGCGAGCAGCGAGACGAGACGGGGCAGGCTCGGGAGCAGGGGCCGCTGCCTGGACCGGCAGTGCGGGACGGGCCGGCTGTGTATCCGAAGCGGCGGCAACAGCGGTCGCGGTGTCGGCGCCGTTGCGCTCGGTGACCGCGGCAACGGTGTGGACCGTCGCACCCTTCTCGAGATTCTCCGCGAGCAGGTTGCGCATGATGGCATCGCGCGAGCCGCCACTGCGGCCGCCGAGCACGACGCCGATCAGATGGCGGTTGCCGCGGCGCATCGAGGTGACGAGGTTGAAGCCGGAGGCGCGGGTGTAGCCGGTCTTGATGCCGTCCACGCCCTCGACGCTGCCGAGCAGGTGATTGTGATTGCGGATCGACTGTCCACGCCAGTTGAACGTGGAGGTCGCGAAATAGCGATAATAGCGCGGGAAGCGTTCCTGGATGGCACGGCCGAGCGTGGCTTGATCGCGTGCGGTCGTGACCTGCTCGTCGTTGGGAAGGCCGTTGGCGTTGCGGTACACCGTCTTGGACATGCCGAGCGCGCGCGCCTTGCGCGTCATCATCTGGGCGAAGTCGTCCTCGTCGCCGGCGATCGCTTCCGCGATCACCACCGCGGCGTCGTTGGCGGAGCGGGTGACGAGACCCTTGATCGCGTCCTCGACACGAATGGTCTGGCCGGCACGCAGGTTCAGCTTGGTCGGATCCTGGTCGGCCGCGTGCTTGGACACCGGCATCTCGGTGTCGAGCTTCATCTTGCCGGACTCAAGGCGCTCGAACAGCAGATAGAGCGTCATGATCTTGGTCAGCGAGGCGGGGTGGCGGATTGCGTCGGGGCTGGTTGCCTGCAGCACCGCACCGGAATTGCCGTCGACGATGATGGACGCGAATTTCGAGCTGGAGCTCTCGGATACATCGCGCTGCACCCGATGGTGCACGTAGTGCCGGCGATGGCGCCGTGCCTCGGCGGCATCGATGGTGAAGATGACCGCGCTGGTGATGGTGAGAAGCCCAAAAACGCCAACCCGCGCCAAGCGCGAGGCAGACAAGTTTTTACGAAGCATGGAACCCCGTCCCCGTTTCTGACTAGATCACCGGCCCGTGAGGCGAAATTGTGCCCAACGGACCCGGGATCACTACCTGCTCAGGCTGTCCCTCCGCTGGTGTTCGCCGCGGGGGACCTTGGACCTGAACCGCTATTCTGGCTAAGGTGATGTTCTCAAACGGCTTTCGACCGTCTTCGGAAGCTGACCACGTCCGGGAATCAGGGTAGGGGCCCGCGGTTTCCAAAAGCTTAAGGAAACCTTGCGGGAAACCCCGGGAATTTGCGCGAATGACGCCAAATTTTGTGCGTCGCACAAATATTCTTGACTTATTTGTGCGCTGCACTAATTATGAGCAGAGTCAGGGAGCCGGGGCTTCCGACCAAAGCCAGGGAAAAGGATTCCGGAATGTTCAAGGTTGAAGACTTTCAGAGCTACGGGAAAGAGCAGTTCGAGCAGTGCGTCGCTTCCGCGACCTCGGTGCAGCACGGCCTCCAGGCGATCGCCAGTGCCTATGGCGACTACACGAAGAAGTCGTTCGAAGACACCAAGTCCTTCGTCGAGAAGCTTTCCGGCGTGAAGTCGCTGGACAAGGCCATGGAAGCGCAGACCGATTTCGCCCGTTCCGCCTACGAGACCTTCGTTGCGGAATCGCAGAAGATCGCCGGCCTCTACAGCGACCTCGCCAAGCAGGCGTTCAAGCCGGTCGAGACCATCGTGTCGAAGTTTACCCCGGCCGCCCAGTAACGCTTTCAGGACATCTTGGAATCGAAAGCCCGGCTGGATCAGCCGGGCTTTTTGTTTGCTGGCGGTCAATAGGTCAGCGCGCCACGCGCAGCTTCGACAGCGAGGTGCCGATGTCCTTGAACACCGATACGGTCTGGCTGGGCGACGTGACCAGGTAGAACTTGTCGGTGCCGCTGGCGCAATATTGCAGCACGCTCGAGGTCGGATCGCTGCCGGTGTTCACCTGCACTGTGTAGATCGTGATGTTGGAAGGCTGGGCCTTGGCGTTGTCGCACAGCTTCTTCTGCCGCGCGTCGATCTGCGCGGCGTTGTTATACCAGCGGTTCTGCGTATTGAGGCCGTCGGAAAGCAGCACGATGGCGTCCTTGTAGGTGTAGTTGGTATCCTTAGCCGGCGCGTTCATGGGATCGCCGGTCGACAGCGTCATCCATCCCCAGGCGAGGCCGATGCCCTGGTTGGTGTTGCCCGTGGGCTTCATGGCATCGATCCGGCCCTTGAGCGCAGTCCAGTCGTAGCTCAAAGGCATGATCGGTTGCAGGTAGGACCAGCTGGCCGTGTTGCAGTAGGAGTACTGATCGGCCGGGAACAGCGTCCCCACATTGCCGCTCGTCGGCGTGGTGTTCTTGGTATCGTAGTCCTGATCGCGATCGGTCACGCAACCGGTCCAGGTATCGCGGTTCGCCGGCGTCCATTTCCATTTGTTGCAATTGTTGGAATTGCCCGACGTGCAGCTCCAGCTGCCGTTGGCAGCATCCCAATCGCTGAAATCGATCCAGCTCTTGTTATAATTGCTGGCGCCGACGTTGACGTCCTTGGCGAACGGAACGATCGAGATGTAGACGTCGCCAGGATTCTTGGCGAGCGCGCTGAGTTGATCGACCAGGTTCTTCGCGGCCGTCTGCATCGCCCCCATCTTGCCGTCGCTGGCCATCGAGCCGGTGTTGTCGAGCACCAGGGCCACGCGCATGCGGACGTTGCCCCAGGCGCTGGTGGACGTGGTGCCGACGTCGAGCGTCGGAAAGCCGGCGATCTTCATGAAGGTGGTCGTATAGGTGCCGGTTCCGGTGAGCTGGATCGTCGAGCCCATGCTGCTGCTCGCCGCATAGGTGGCCGCGACGCTGACCGAGGGCAGGGCGGACTTCGCTGTAAACATCGCGTTGAAATAGGCCTGCGCCGCCGTGCCGAGCTGCGAGGCGGTGATGGTGCCGTTCGACAGATCCTTGGAGAGCATCAGAGCGGCGGAGTCGAGGGCCGCCTGCATGGACGTGCGGGCCTGGACGGCGCGGCTGTAGTCTATCGCCGCACCGATGAAGCTCAGCACCGGGACCAGGGCGATCGCGAAAATCATGGCGATATTGCCTTGCTCGGCCGCCGCGAAGCGGGCGAACTGTCGACCAATCAGGCGGACGAGCGGCGAGCGAAACATGACAGACCCCGAAATCGGTGGTTTTGCCCGATTTCGCGCCACGCCACTGAATGCTTGGTAAATCGCACCGTAGAAGACCGGGGCATCCCCGGGAAAACGTCGCAATCGTGTTAAATGGCTTGGTTCCTGGTCAACAGATTCTAGGCGATATGGGCATAAATTTTTGTCAAATCGGTCCGGATTGATTAACCTTGGCCCGGATCGCCCGGACCGGGAATCGGGACTGCCGCGGCCATCGGTCGGACCTTTGCACGCTTGCGGCGAGCCGGGGGCAGGCCCATATTGCTGGCGAACGATCCGGCCTCGACTGGATCTGTCGGGAGCGGCGATCCAACAAGGCGGCGCGCCTGCGCCAGGCTCCGAAGGGCGGGGTCGCGCGGTGACCGCCATTCGCTTCCGTGGGGAATTTGAACGCCTGAGCCATGCCGCAATTGACTTCCAGACTCGACCTGTCCGCGCCAGCCGCTGCCTCCGCTCCTCGCATGAGCAATGACGAGAACCGTTCGGGCAGCCCGTCGGGCCCGAACACGTCGGTCATCACCAAGGTCAAGCCCAAGACCAAGCGGCCGAACCTCTACCGCGTGCTGATCCTGAACGACGACTACACGCCGATGGAATTCGTCGTCCACGTGCTGGAGAAGTTCTTCAACAAGGATGTCGAGGCCGCGACCAAGATCATGCTTCACGTCCACCATCACGGCATCGGGGAGTGCGGTGTGTTCACCTACGAGATCGCCGAGACCAAGGTGACGCAGGTGATGGATTTCGCCCGCAAGCACCAGCATCCTCTGCAATGCGTGATGGAAAAGAAGTAGACGGTGCGTTCGATGCCGGCCCTTGTGTCGGTCGCCGTATGAGCGTCGCGTGACGCCGGTGCACACCACGTGTGTCGCAGTCGGCAAAACTACGGAATTCCGCGCCGGCCCCGCTCCCGCCCGATCGGAACGGGTTTTGCATCAAAAAATGCCTCAAGTGTGAGTCGCCCGAGTCGCGGAACCGGTCTTTCGCCGCGATCTTGTATAACTATATGTGACAAAGGTTGTTGTTGCCTGACCGGGCGATCACGACCATGATGGTGGGGGCCATAGAGGACGCGAATGCCGACTTTTTCCCAAAGCCTTGAACAATCCCTGCATCGTGCGCTGGCGATCGCAAACGAGCGTCATCACCAATACGCGACGCTCGAGCATCTCTTGCTCTCCCTGATCGACGATTCCGATGCAGCCGCCGTCATGCGCGCCTGTAGCGTCGATCTCGACAAGCTCCGCACGAGCCTCGTCAATTATCTTGAGACCGAATTCGAGAATCTGGTGACCGATGGCGCCGACGACGCCAAGCCGACCGCCGGTTTCCAGCGCGTGATTCAGCGCGCGGTCATCCACGTGCAGTCCTCCGGCCGCGAAGAGGTGACCGGCGCCAACGTGCTGATCGCGATCTTCGCCGAGCGCGAGAGCCATGCCGCGTATTTCCTGCAGGAGCAGGACATGACGCGCTATGACGCCGTCAACTACATCAGCCACGGCATCGCCAAGCGGCCGGGCGTCTCCGAGGCGCGCCCGGTTCGCGGCGTCGACGAGGAGACCGAGGCCAAGGGCAACGAGGACGCCAAGAAGAAGGGCGAGGCGCTCGAGACCTATTGCGTCAACCTCAACAAGAAGGCGCGCGACGGCAAGATCGATCCGGTGATCGGACGCAATTCCGAGATCAACCGTGCGATCCAGGTGCTGTGCCGCCGGCAGAAGAACAACCCGCTGTTCGTCGGCGAAGCCGGTGTCGGCAAGACCGCGATCGCCGAAGGCCTCGCCAAGCGTATCGTCGACAGCGAAGTGCCTGAAGTGCTTGCAGCCGCCACCGTGTTCTCGCTGGACATGGGTACGCTGCTCGCGGGCACGCGCTATCGCGGCGACTTCGAGGAGCGCCTGAAGCAGGTGCTGAAGGAGCCTCGAGGCGCATCCCAACGCGATCCTGTTCATCGACGAAATCCACACCGTGATCGGTGCGGGTGCGACGTCGGGCGGGGCGATGGATGCCTCGAACCTGCTCAAGCCCGCGCTCGCCTCGGGCACGATCCGCTGCATGGGCTCGACCACCTACAAGGAATATCGCCAGCACTTCGAGAAGGACCGTGCGCTGGTGCGACGCTTCCAGAAGATCGACATCAACGAGCCGACGGTCGAGGACGCGATCGCGATCCTCAAGGGTCTCAAGCCGTACTTCGAGGACTATCATCGGCTGAAGTACACCAATGAGGCGATCGAAGCTGCCGTTCAGCTCTCCTCGCGCTACATCCACGACCGCAAGCTGCCCGACAAGGCGATCGACGTGATCGACGAATCCGGTGCGGCGCAGATGCTGGTGGCCGAGAACAAGCGCAAGAAGACCATCGGCATCAAGGAGATCGAGACCACGATCGCCTCGATGGCGCGGATCCCGCCGAAGAGCGTGTCGAAGGACGATGCCGAGGTGCTCAAGCATCTCGAGCAGACGCTGAAGCGCACCGTGTTCGGCCAGGACAAGGCGATCGAGTCGCTCGCCGCTTCGATCAAGCTGGCGCGCGCCGGCCTGCGCGAGCCGGAGAAGCCGATCGGCTGCTATCTGTTCTCGGGCCCGACCGGCGTCGGCAAGACCGAGGTCGCCAAGCAGCTCGCGGCGTCGCTCGGCGTCGAGCTCTTGCGCTTCGACATGTCCGAATACATGGAGCGACACACCGTGTCGCGCCTGATCGGCGCGCCTCCCGGCTATGTCGGCTTCGACCAGGGCGGCCTCTTGACCGACGGCGTCGACCAGCATCCGCATTGCGTGGTGCTGCTCGACGAGATCGAGAAGGCGCATCCCGATCTCTACAATGTGCTGCTCCAGATCATGGATCACGGCCGGCTCACCGACCACAACGGCAAGCAGGTCAACTTCCGCAACGTGATCCTGATCATGACCACGAATGCGGGTGCGTCCGATCTTGCCAAGCAGGCATTCGGCTTCACGCGCTCGAAGCGGGAAGGCGACGACCACGAGGCGATCAACCGGCAGTTCGCGCCGGAATTCCGCAACCGTCTCGATGCTATCGTCTCGTTCGGTCATCTCAGCGTCGAGGTGATCGGCACCGTGGTCGAGAAGTTCGTGCTTCAGCTTGAAGCGCAGCTCGGCGATCGCGACGTCACCATCGAGCTGTCCGAGCCCGCCAAGGCCTGGCTGGTCCAGCATGGTTACGACGAGCAGATGGGCGCGCGGCCCATGGCCCGCGTGATCCAGGAGCACATCAAGAAGCCGCTGGCCGACGAGGTGCTGTTCGGCAAGCTCAAGGGCGGTGGTCACGTTCGGGTCGTTCTGGTCAAGGACGAGGCCGACGAGACCAAGGAGAAGATTGGCTTCGAATTCGTCGAGGGCCCGGTCACGCCGAAGCAGGAGAAGCTGCCCGGCGCCCGCAAGCGCCCGCCGGGCAAGTCCAAGCCGGGCGGTCCCGGCGGCTCGAAGGGGCCGACCAAGGGTCCGCTGGTCAAGGCTTGATCTGGCTGCATCATGAATCGAAAGGCCGGCTGCGAAGCCGGCCTTTTTGTTTCTGAGGCGGTGCGTAGGCCTACGTTCCGGCTTCGGGCGTCGCCGCTGGCGGACGCGGCTTGCGCGGGCCGGCTGGCCGTGGGCCGCGGGCAGGGGCCGACGGCTGCATCGTTACGATGACCGGGTTGGGCTTGTGATCGGTTGCGGCGCCCGTTGCGGCATCGACGCCCATGCCGACGACGCCACCCAGCAGAAGATTGCCGGCAAAGCCGGCGGCTCCACCGGTCTGGATGTCCCGGCTGAGTGGCACGATCTGCGGTTCATAGCCTTCCTTTTGGAAGGTAATCGAAATGTCGGCGTTCCGCTTGACGACCACGGAGCAGGGCGTCGTGCAGGTGGTCGGAACCTCCATTCCGCTCACGACGGCTTCCACGCCCGAAGGTGTCGATGAAATGCTGATGTTCTCGGTCGTGCCGCGCGTGACAGACGCGCAGCCGCCCAGCATGACGCTGAGCGCCACAATTCCCAATAAGCGCATGAACTGCCCCCATATTCCCCGCGTCTATCAAGCGCAACCGGAGCGTGAGGGCAATAGGTCATTGGTCCGGATAGTTAAGCCACGCAGGGGTTGTGCACGGGAATGGCAGGGACCTGAAGGTGGACGCCGTCAGTCGCCGCGCAGGCGCTGATCGTCCTGCACGCGGACATGCTCGGCGCCGCGCGCGCCGGCCGGAGACAGCCGCAGCATGCTCAGCACCGCGCCGCAGAGCGCAAAGCCGACGCCGGCGAGCAGGGCGTATCGGGTGCCGTCGACCGGATAGCGGCCGAGCAGCAGCGCCACCAGCGCTGCTCCGGTGGTCTGGCCGAGCAGGCGCGCCGTGCCGAGCATGCCGCTGGCCCCGCCGGCGCGCTCGCGCGGGGCGGCGGCGATCATGGTGCGGTTGTTGGGGGTCTGGAACAGGCCGAAGCCTGCGCCCGCCAGCGCCATGCGCCAGATCACGTCGAACGGCGTCGGGTCTGCCGGGAGCAAGGCGAGCGCGGCAAGGCCGCAGGCAAACAGCGTGAGCCCGATGCCGCCGAGCAGGCCGGCCGGATAGCGCTCGACCAGGCGGCCGGCGAGCGGCGCCGCGAACGCCACCGCGATCGGCCATGGCGTGATCAGGAGCCCCATATGCACCGCCGAATAGCCGAAGCGGCTCTGGAGATAGAAGGGGATCGCGACGAAGGCGAGCATCTGTCCGCAGAACGAGGCGATCGAGGTCGCGATCGACAGGGCGAACACCGGGATGCGCAGCAGATCGACCGGCAGCAGCGGCGAGGTCATGTGGGTTTCGCGCCAGATCAAGAGCGCCCCGGCGACGATGGCGATGGCGAACTGGATCAGGCAGACGATCGCCGCCTCGCCATGACCGACGCTGTCGATCGCTGCGATGCCGACGCCGAACGTGATCGCAGAAAGTCCCGCGCTCTGCCAGTCGAAGGAACGGCCGGCGGGCCTGGTATGCGGCAGGCTGCGCAAGCCGATCAGCAGCGTCACCGCGCCGAGCGGCACGTTGATGGCGAACAGCCAGGGCCAGCTTCCGACCGCGAGGATGCCTGCGGCGAGCGTCGGGCCGGCCGCAGCGGAGAAAGCGACGACGAGCGCGTTGAGCCCGATGCCGCGGCCGAGCAGATGGCGCGGATAAGTGAAGCGCACCAGCGCGGCGTTGACGCTCATGATGCCGGCCGCGCCAAAGCCCTGGAGGATGCGCGCGGCCGTCAGCAGCGGCAGCGTGTACGCCAGTGCGCAGAGGGCGGACGCCAGCGTGAACAGCACCAGCCCGACCAGATAGACGCGGCGATAGCCGACGATCTCGCCGAGCGAGGCCAGCGGCAGCAGCGAGATCGTGATCGCGAGCTGGTAGCCGTTGACGATCCAGATCGAGAAGGCCGGACTCGCGTCCAAGTCGGCCGCGATCGTCGGCAGCGCGACATTGGCGATGGCGCTGTCGACCACCGCCATGACGATGCCGAGCGCGATCGTCAGCACCGCCTGGTTGCGCTGCGGCTGCGGCAGGCCGTCGACATGCTCGATCGTGGTGGACGACATCGTGACGCGCGTTCGGTTGAGATGCGGTTGCTGGTCGCAACTTGGTCCGGCCCGGGATGGTTCCGGCCAGAGCGGCAGCCGCTTCAGCGCCTATTTCGGCTTCCGCGGCTCCTGAATCGCCCTGAGATAGCTTACCACGGCCTCGGCGTCGTCGCGGCCGAATCGGGCCGTCGGCATGGCGCGGTGAATGCTGCTGTAGCCGTCCTGGAGGCGCTGCGCGAAGTCGGGATCGTAAAGCTTATTCTCGCCCAGCGTCCGGAAAGGCGGTGCCAGCTCATTTGGGCTCGCGCCGCTTCTGCCGACCGCATGGCAGTCCGCGCACATCCGCTGCAGCATTGCTTCTGCGCGCCGCTGCTCGGCGTCCAGGGCTTGACTCGCTGTGCTCCACAGAACGCCAACGACCAGCCACGCCGGTGCGGCGCGGCTAAGACTGAGGGTCGTGAACAGAGCCTTCATGGCAAATTGACGCATCGGGGCCTCGCGATGGCCGCAGAATGCCACGGCCGAGGCCGGCGCGCTTGACGCAGCTCAACGGTCCCTAGACCGCCGGCGGGTTGCGGTCGATGAACGTCGTCCTCTGGTGCCAGTAGGGATAGGGCAGCGTCACCTTGCTCGCTGCGTCGAGTTTTGCGACCTGGTCCTCGGTCAGGGACCAGCCGACCGCGCCGAGATTTTCGCGGAGCTGCGTCTCGTTGCGCGCGCCGATGATCAGCGTCGACACCGTGGGGCGCTGCAGCAGCCAGTTCAGCGCGATCTGCGATACGCTCTTTCCCGTTTCCTTCGCGACCTCGTCGATCGCCTCGACGACGCGATAGACGTGCTCGTCCGGCACGGGCGGGCCGAACTCGGCGGTCTTGGGCAGGCGGCTTACCTCGGGCTTCGGCTGATTCCGGCGGATCTTGCCGGTGAGGCGCCCCCATCCGAGCGGCGACCAGACCACGGCGCCGAGGCCCTGGTCGAGGCCGAGCGGCATCAGCTCCCATTCGTAGTCGCGCCCGATCAGTGAATAATAGGTCTGGTTGGCGACGTAGCGCGGAAAGCCGTGCTTGTCGGCAAGTGCGAGCGACTTCATCAGGTGCCAGCCCGAGAAATTCGAAACGCCGACGTAGCGGATCTTGCCGGCGCGCACCAGCACGTCGAGCGTTGATAGCACCTCCTCGGGCGGCGTGAAGGCGTCGAAGCCGTGGAGCTGGAACAGATCGATGTAGTCGGTGCCGAGCCGGCGCAGCGAACCGTCGATGGCGGCGAGCAGATGCTGCCGCGACGAGCCGATGTCGTTGGGACCGTCGCCGAAGCGGAACGTGGCCTTGGTCGAGATCAGCACCTTGTCGCGGCGGCCCTTGATGGCTTCGCCGAGCACGCGCTCGGATCTGCCCAGCGAATAGACGTTCGCGGTGTCGAACATCGACACGCCGGCTTCGAGGCAGATATCCAGGAGACGCCGCGCTTCGGTCGCGTCCGTGCTCCCCCACGCAGCGAGGCGGCCGACGCCGCCGAAGGTGCCGGTGCCAAGGCTGAGAACTGGCACCATGAGGCCTGACCGGCCCAAGCGTCGGTGTTCCATCGATATGCTCCTCGGCTGACTGCTGATTGATGTGCGCGGCCCTGGTATCAACGTTAGCGCAAGCAGGCGCCTTGTCCTATCACGCCCTCACATACCGGACTTGCTTGGCGCAGCCGACTAGAACCAGCACCGCGAGCCGGAGCGCGACGTCTCCCAGCGAGCGCAGGCCCCGGCCGATGGCTGCGGATCAGTGCCGCAACTGGCTGTGCCGGAAGTCGCGCGGCGACATGCCGAAATGCGCGCGGAACGCGCGGCCGAAATGCGAGAGGTCGTTGAAGCCCCAGGCGAAGGCGATCTCGCTGATATGGCGGTGACCGAGCAGGGGCGAGGCGAGGTCGCGCCGGCATTGGGCGAGCCGTTCGGCAAGGACGAAACGTTGGAACGAGGTCTCCTCGTCGGCTAGCAGGTCGTTGACGTAGCGCGGCGAGATGCCGAGCGCGGCCGCGGTATCCGACAATGAAAGGTCGGGATCGGCGAGGTGGGCGCGGACGTGCGCCTTGAGCCGGTAGAGCAATGCAGAGCGGTGGGTCGAGGACGGCAGCGATGTCTTTCGAAGCCGTTCGCTCAGCGCCATCGCGAGCAGATCGACGGCTTGCTCCGACAATGCGGCGGCGCCGTCGGACGCGAGCCGGTCGGCGCTCTGGCAAAGCCGGAAGATGAAATCATAGGCGAGCCGCTCGAGCGGCGCCTCGCCGCCGAACGACATCGCGGTCAGCGTCTCGGTGCCGCCGAGCCGGCGCTGCAACATCTCCCGCGGCATCTTGAAGATGGACTGCGTGAAAGGATCGTTGAACTTCAGCTCATAGGGGCGCGTGGTGTCGTAGAGCGCGAACTCGCCGGGATGGATCACGGTCTCGCGGCCGTCCTGCACCACGCCGCCGTCGCCGCGATGGCCGAGCGCGACCAGGACGAAATCCTGATCCGAGCGCGCAATGCGCGAGGGTGTACGGAACACGTGCTGGCGATCGGAGCAGACCTCGGAGCATACGGCCTTGCCGAGCGCAGCTTGCGTGACCGAGCCGCGAAAGGCGCTGCCGAGATCGGACCTGCAGTCGAGCCCGACGAAGACGTCGCAGACGATGTCCTGCCAGAGCGCGAGCCGCCGATGGGCCGGGCTGCCGTCCGTCGTGAACTGGATTGGCATCTGGAAGCCTCCCTTGTCCCGTCCAGCAAAACTGCCAATGGACAGACCCAGCCTGACCGGAGGCAAATCCCGTACCCGGCAGGAATTCCGCCCGGTCGAGTTTTTGTTCCGTCGCGGTCGAGCGCTCGATCGCCCGCCTTGGTCCAATAGACTGCATCGGAGATGGCTTCCGATCAACCGGCTAGGGAGGCGGCAATGGGCATCGAACATCCGAAATACAAGGTGGCGGTGGTGCAGGCTGCGCCGGCCTGGCTCGACCTCGACGCCTCGATCGACAAGTCGGTCGCGCTGATCAGGGAGGCCGCCGAGAAAGGTGCCAAGCTGATCGCCTTCCCGGAGGCCTTCATTCCCGGCTACCCCTGGCACATCTGGATGGACTCGCCGGCCTGGGCGATCGGCCGCGGCTTCGTGCAGCGCTATTTCGACAATTCGCTGGCCTATGACAGCCCGCAGGCCGAACGGCTGCGCGATGCCGTGCGCAAGGCCAAGCTCACCGCCGTGATCGGCCTGTCCGAGCGCGATGGCGGCAGCCTCTATCTGGCGCAATGGCTGATCGGGCCCGATGGCGAGACCATCGCCAAGCGCCGCAAGCTGCGGCCGACCCATGCCGAGCGCACCGTTTATGGCGAGGGCGACGGCAGCGACCTTGCCGTGCACGCGCGGCCCGACATCGGCCGGCTCGGCGCGCTGTGCTGCTGGGAGCATCTGCAGCCGCTGTCGAAATACGCGATGTATGCCCAGAACGAGCAGGTGCATGTTGCGGCCTGGCCGAGCTTCTCGCTCTACGATCCCTTCGCGCCGGCGCTCGGAGCCGAGGTCAACAATGCCGCCTCGCGCGTCTATGCGGTGGAAGGCTCATGCTTCGTGCTGGCGCCTTGCGCGACGGTGTCGCAGGCGATGATCGATGAGCTCTGCGACCGACCGGACAAGCACGCGCTGCTCCATGTCGGCGGCGGCTTCGCCGCGATCTACGGCCCCGACGGCAGCCAGATCGGCGACAAGCTCGCGCCGGACCAGGAGGGGCTGCTGATTGCCGAGATCGACCTCGGCGCCATCGGCGTCGCCAAGAACGCGGCAGACCCGGCCGGGCATTATTCGCGACCGGACGTGACGCGGCTGTTGCTGAACAACAAGCCCTACAAGCGCGTCGAGCAGTTCGCGTTGCCGGCCGATAGCGTCGAGCCCACGGACATTGCCGCCGCGGCGAGCTGATCGCGGTGATCGAGGGGAGGGTACGGCCATGGAATCCGCAATTCCTCTGCATCTCGAAACCACGCGCACGCGCCACAAGCGCGTGCCGGACGATTACCAGCCGCCTTATCCGTCTTTCGTGGCGCGCTACAAGCCCGGCGTGAGCCGGGTCGTGATGGCCTATTTCGGCGTGCAGTATCGCGGTGCTGCGCCGGTGGCCGCGGCGGAGGCGCTTGTCGAGATCGCGGCGCGGTTCGCCGCGGCAGGCGGGCCCTCGCATTGGGACCGCGCGCACCATGTCGATCAGGCCGGATACGAGACCATCGTCTCGGTTGGCTATTGGGACGACATCGTGCGCTTCGACGCCTGGTTCGAACCGGTGCGCGCGGCCTGGACCGGGCGGCAGCGCGAGGGCGTCGGCACGTTCATCGAGGTGCTGCGTCCGACAGTGGCGCGGCACGAGACGCTGTTCTCATCGCCCGACCGGACCGAGGGCGTCGCGGCGGTTGCCGAGGGGATGAGCGGCGAGGTGCAGGAGCATGCCTATTGGGGTGGCATGCGCGACCGCATCCCGCTGTCGCAAACCGACGCGATGGCGCCCGGCGGCACGCTGAAGCTGGTCCGCGACGGCGCTCGGCTGCGGATCGTGGCGCACGACAATCTCTGCCTGATCCGGTCCGGGCAGGACTGGAGCGATACCGAAGCGTCCGAACGAAAGCTCTATCTCGACGACGTCGAGCCGGTGCTGCGCGAGGGCATGGATTTCCTGCGCGATGACGGTCTTGCGATCGGCTGCTATGCCAACCGCTACATGCGCCTGCTCTCGGCTGACGGCAGCGTGTGCGAAAAGTCCTACGGCCAGAGCTGGTGGAAGAGTCTGGCGGCGCTGGAGCGCTGGGCGGAGTCGCATCCGACCCACGTCAGGATCTTTGGCGCGGCGATGAAGTATCTGTCGACGCTTGGACCGTCAGCCAGGCTGCGACTGTATCACGAGGTCACGGTGGCCGCTGCGGACGAGCAGTTCTTCGAATATCTGAACTGCCACGACAGAACCGGCATGCTGGCCTCGGTGGAAGCGGCCAGCGCTTAAGCGACGCAATGCCCGAGCAGTTCGGGATGCGCGGCGCAGATGTGATGTGCGCCGGCATCCTTCAGCTCGGCCTCGCTGCCATAGCCGTAGAGCACGCCGATCGCGGTCATGCCGTTGGTGCGGGCGCCAACGACGTCATGGCTGCGGTCCCCGATCATGATCGCGCTCCCGGCATCGACTTTCGCCTCGTCCAGCGCGTAGCGCAGCAGATCGCGCTTGTCGACGCGCGTGCCGTCGAGCTCGGAGCCGAACACGTGCTCGAAGTAGGGTTTCAGGCCGAAATGATCGACGATGCGCCTGGCATAGACCGCGGGCTTGCTGGTCGCGACGAACATGCGCTGGCTGGTCGCGGCGAGCGCCGTCAGGGTGTCTGCGATACCGGCATAGGCCTCGTTCTCGAACAGGCCGATGTCGGAAAAGCGCTCGCGATAGAGCAGCAGGGCGCGGTCGGCGAGCTCGTCGGTTCCGGTGAGCTTCTTCAGGCTGGCATGCAGCGGCGGCCCGATGCACCAGGTCAGCTCGTCCTCGCTCGGCACCGCGAGGTCCAGCCGCGCCAGCGCGTACTGGATCGAGCGCGTGATCCCCGGCTTCGGGTCCGTGAGGGTGCCGTCGAGATCAAAAAAGATTGTCACCATCAGGCCGGACCTGCGTTGATACTGCCGTGTGTTGCTAGTTGGCTGGGGTTCCAAGTCAAGGTCCGATTTGTCCCGTTACGTCGATGCCATGCGAATAGCTCGGGTTATCGCTGTCTTGTGCCAGGCTCTCGTGCTGTCGCCGGCGCTGGCAGAGGAGACGCCGGCCCCGGATGGGCCTCCGAAGGCCGAGGAACCGGCGAAGCCGCCGGAGACGCCGAAGGATGCCCGCGAGAGCGATACACGGGAGTCGATCTGCCTGATCGTGGAGGCGGCGGCGCGCGATGCCGATCTCCCATTGGAATTCTTCGCCCGGGTGATCTGGCAGGAAAGCCGCTTCCAGGCCGATGCGGTCGGCCCCATGACGCGCAGCGGCGAGCACGCACGGGGCATCGCGCAGTTCATGCCGGGCACCGCGAGCGAGCGCGGGCTGCTCGATCCGTTCAATCCAGTGCAGGCGCTGCCGAAGTCGGCGGAATTTCTGAGCGAGCTGCGCAGCCAATTCGGCAATCTCGGCCTTGCCGCGGCGGCCTACAATGCCGGCCCGCGGCGCGTGCGGGAATGGCTCGCCGGGACCGGTGGAATGCCGGAGCAGACCCGCAACTACGTCTACGCCATCACCGGCACCAGCGTCGATGCCTGGGCCAAGGCAGGAGCGACCGGCAAGGGACCGCCGAGCTCACCGCCGACGAGCTGCCGCGATCTGATGGCGCTATTGAAGCGCGCACCGAATGCCTTCGTTGCCGAGCTCGAGCAGCACGTGGAGCTTGCGGCCGCCAAGGCCTGGGGCGTCCAGCTCGCCGCCGGCTTCGACCGCAACCGGGCGCTGGCGATGTACTCGCGTGCCGTCACGCGGCTGAGCGCGGTGATCGGCGAGCGCGACCCGAGCCTGCTGTCCTCGGTGATGCGCAGCCGCGGCACGCGCGCGTTCTACCAGGTCCGCATCGGCACCGAGACGCGCAACGAGGCGGATGAGCTGTGCAACCGGATCAGGAAGGCGGGCGGCGCCTGCTTCGTGCTGAGGAACAGGGGTGTGAGCGGGTAAGGCCGCATCCGCTTGGGCCGTCATTCCGGGGCGATGCGAAGCATCGAACCCGGGATCCATCGTAAGGCAATCTCTGTGGCCCGATGGATTCCGGGCTCGCGACTTCGTCGCGCCCCGGAATGACAGCGGTGGGTGGGTCGCGCATGCCAGCCCCGCCGCGTGTTTCCTTGACGCAGAACACTGCATCCCCCGTTATGCAGGCCCGATTCCACAACCCGGCCAATCCTTCCGTGGCGCTTCCCCCGCTCGATTCCCCGCAATGGAATAGCTCCTGGCTTGCCTTCGGCTGGGGCCTGCGCTCGATCACGCAGACGATCCTCACCATCGTGCTGTTCGTGACCTATCTCGGCATCGGCGCGCTCGCGCACGACACCCATTTCAGCCTGCTCTGGGCGCTCGCCTCGACGCTGTTCGTCTGGGCGGGGCCGGCGCAGATCATCCTGATCACCACGCTCGGCTCCGGCGCCACCATCATCCAGTCGGCGATCGCCGTCACCGTCAGCGCTATCAGGCTATTTCCGATGGTGGTCTCGGTGCTGCCGCTGATGCGCACGCCGACGACCAGACGGCGCGAGCTGGTCTTTGCGGCGCATCTCACCGCGGTCACGCTGTGGGTCGAGTGCCACCGCTTCCTGCCCCAAGTGCCGCGTGAGCGGCGCATCGCCTTCGTTCACGGGCTCGGCTGCGGCCTCGTCTCGGTCTGTCTCGTTGCCAACACGGTCGGTTATTTCCTCGCCGCCAATCTGACGCAGACGCTCGGCGCGGCGATCCTGCTGCTCACCCCGCTGTCGTTCCTGTTCTCGACGGCGCGCAACAGCCGCGAAATTGCCGATGTGGTCGCGCTCGTGCTCGGCGTGTTGCTGTATCCGCTGGCCGCGAAGCTGAGCTCGGGCGTCGATATCCTGGTCAGCGGGGTGGTGGCCGGCACCGTGGCCTATGGCGTGCATTGGTGGCGGGAGGTGCGCGCATGAGCTCGGCGCAGCTGATCGGCGACTGGCATGCGCTGGCGGTGCTGTTCGTCGCCGGCGTCGTTCCGAACCAGATCTGGCGCATGCTCGGCCTGTGGTTCGGCGGCGGCATCGACGAAGGCTCGGAGCTGCTGGTCTGGGTGCGGGCGGTCGCCACCGCCATCCTCGCCGGCGTGATCGCCCAGATCGTGGTCGAGCCGCCGGGCGCGCTCGCCGGCGTGCCGGATATCCTGCGCTACGGCGCGGTGGCCGCCGGCCTCGTCGTGTTCCTGCTGGCGCGCCGCTCGATCTTTGCGGGCGTCGTGACCGGCGAAGCCTTCATGCTGGCCGGCCAGTGGTGGTTGGGCTAAAACACGGCTCGACAGCAAGGATTTGGAAATATGGTTCGCAAGAACGAGCTCCGCGAGGGCGAGGTCGCCATCGAGCTGCCGCCCGCGGAAGATGCCGGCCTGATCTTCATCGGCCGCATCCGCACGCCCTGGACCTCGCGGCTGGAGACGCCGCGGCAAGGGCGTCAGGATGGCCCGATCTGCCGTCTCGAGATCTTCGAGCCGTTTGTGCCAGCCATCAAGGGCGTCGACTTCTACAGCAATCTCGAAGTGCTCTACTGGCTCGACCAGTCGCGCCGCGACATCATCCTGCAGAGCCCGAAGAACAACGACAAGACCCGCGGCACCTTCTCGCTGCGCTCGCCGGTGCGGCCGAACCCGATCGGCACGTCGATCGTGAAGCTGGTCGGCATCGAGGGCAATGCGATCCTGGTGCGCGGTCTCGACTGCCTCGACAACACGCCGCTGATCGACGTCAAGCCGGATCGGTGCGAGTTCACCCCGCTGGCCGCGCCGCAGAAGGGCGATTTCGAGACGGAGTGAGGTCCGTCATTCCGGGCGCGCGCGAAGCGCGAGCCCGGAATCCATTCCACCACCATCTCTGCCGCCCGATGGATTCTCAGGTGCGCAATCGCGCACCATAGTTCGCGCCAAGAGGCGCGCCCCGTAATGACGATCAGCCTTTCAACGCCGCGATCAGCTTCGCCGCGTTCTCCTGCAGCACCTTGTCGTCTTCCTTGCGGCTGGCCGGCGGCAGCATGGCGACGCCGTCGTGGCGCGGCATCACGTGCATGTGCAGGTGAAACACCACCTGTCCGCCGGCGGGCTCGTTGAACTGCTGCACGGTGATGCCGTCGGCCTTGAAGGCTTTCATGGCGGCGGCTGCGATCTTGTGCGCGCCGCGGGCGACATGGGCGTAATCGTCGGGCTTAATGTCGAGAATATTGCGGGCAGGGGCCTTCGGGATCACCAGCGTGTGACCGGGGACGCGCGGCATGATGTCGAGGAAGGCGAACACGTGGTCGTCCTCGTAGACCTTGTAGCAAGGCAGCTCGCCGCGCAGGATTTTCGCAAAGATGTTGTTGGTGTCGTAGGCGGTCATATTGGCGGCTCCCGAGAACTTTGCGCCTGGAATTTTGCGCTTACTGTCACCAGCAACGGCAAACCGTCAAGGCGCCTCGTCGGCGCCCTTGCGGAACGGGCCGAGCTCGGCGAGCTCCCGTCCGGCCTCGGCGACATAGGCGCGCTCGCGCTTGAGGTAATCGTCGATGGCACGGCGCAGGCCCGGATCGGCGATGAAGTGGGCGGAATGGGTGGTGCGCGGCAGGTAGCCGCGGGCGATCTTGTGCTCGCCTTGTGCGCCGGCCTCGACATGCCTGAGGCCGCGTTTGATGGCGAAGTCGATCGCCTGGTAATAGCAGACCTCGAAATGCAGGAACGGATGATGCTCGACTGCACCCCAGTTGCGGCCGAACAGCGTGTCCGAGCCGATGAAGTTGATCGCGCCGGCGATCCAGCGGTCGTTGCGGCGGGCCATCACCAGCAGCACGTCCTCAGCCATAGTCTCGCCGATCAACGAGAAGAATTCCCGCGTCAGATAAGGCCGGCCCCATTTGCGTGAGCCGGTCTCCATGTAGAATTCGAAGAAGGCGTCCCAGGCCTCCTCGGTGATATCCTTGCCGGTGAGCCAGTGGATGGTGATGCCCGCGGCCAGCGCATCGCGTCGCTCGCGCTTGATCGATTTGCGGTGCCGCGAGTTCAGCGTCGCCAGGAAATCGTCGAAGCTGGCAAAGCCTTCATTGTGCCAGTGGAACTGCTGGTCGGTGCGCTGCAGGAAGCCGTGCTCGGCGAGCAGCTTCCATTCCGCCTCCCGCGCGAAGGTGACGTGGACCGAGGAGGCCTTGCTGACGCCACACAACGCCACCAGCCCGCCAGCCAGCGCATCCATGATCCGCTCGCGGTCGACGCCGTCGCGGACCAGGAGCCGCGGCCCGGTCGCCGGGGTGAAGGGAACCGAAACCTGGAGCTTGGGATAATAGCGCCCGCCGGCGCGCTCATAGGCGTCCGCCCAGCCGCGGTCGAACACGTACTCGCCTTGGGAATGCGATTTCAGGTAGCAGGGCACGATGCCGGCGACGCGGCCGTCTATCTTGGCCACGAGATGCCGCGGGCCCCAGCCGGTGCGGATGGTCGCCGAACCCGATTTCTCAATTGCCGAAAGAAAGGCGTGGGAGACGAAAGGGTTATAGGCAGGTCTTGAGAGCCCGAGGGAATCGCCTGAAAGGGAAGATGAGGTTCCGTTGCCGGCCCCGGGGCACCGTCCGCCGGGATTGGCGCAGGCGTCCCAATCCTCCGGTGACACGTTGTCAATCGAAGGTACGGCCTCGAGCGTGATTTCGGATGATGCCATCGACCCCCAAGATCGTGCATTGCAGCAGCGACTTCAAGAGGGCGGAGGGAGGCTCGCTTGCCCCGGACGCTGCGCAGCACGCAGTGGTGCGTTGCTGAGCCGGGGCCCATTTCTCCGCATTGTCCTGTGCGGCTTGCTGGGTCCCGGCTCTGCGCAGCAGCGTTTCACGCTGCAGCGCGTCCGGGACATGGGCGAGGCCCTACGGCACGAATCCCTCGAAAATCATCTGGTCCGCGTATTGGCCGACCCGGGTCCGCTGCTCCGGCGTGCGGACGGTCCAGCCGAGCAGGGCGCAGCCGAAGATGTTGCGGGCGATCCAGGGGGCGGGGGCCGGGAGGTCGTCGACCCGAAAGGCCACGAAGTGGGGTTGGGTGCGAAAGCCGTGGCGCAGGTACAGCATGCTGTCGCGCTGCTCCCGCGTGAGCCTCGCCCAGTAATCGTCCTCATAGGTCCGCTGCGCGACGATGCCGCGCGGACGGGAGGGCAGCAGCTCGCGCAGCGCCAGCACCTGGTCGGGATCGAAGGACATGCCGACGGCTGGTCCGTCATAGGACGCCAGCACCTCGGCCATCCGCTTCACCAGCTTGCGGTCGCCGCCAAAATGGCTCTTCACCTCGATCACCAGCGGCACGCGACCGGCGACGAGGCTGCAGAGGTCGGACAGCGACATCATCCGCTCGGGCGTGTCCTTGAACCTGATCGCCTTCAGCTCGGCCGCCGTCTTCGAGATCACGTCGCCGGTGGCCTCGGTGAGGCGGCCGAGGGCATGGTCGTGATGCACCATGGCCTCGCCGTCTGCGGAGAGCTGGATGTCGACCTCGATCGCGAAATTGCCCGCGATCGCGGCTTGCACCGCGCCGGGCATGTTTTCGACGATGCCACGGGAGATGTCATGCAGGCCGCGATGGGCGACCGGCCGGGCTGTCAGCCAATCGGGCGCGCGCATGTCGCGTCAGGCGACCTCGAACACGCCGTCGACCTCGACCGCGGCATCGGCGGGCAGCGAGGCGACGCCGACAGTGGTGCGGGCATGGCGGCCCTTGTCGCCGAAGGCGGCGACCATCAGGTCGGAGGCGCCGTTGAGCACCTTCGGCCCGTCCAGGAAGTCCGGCGCCGAGTTGATGAAGCCGCCGAGCCGCACCACGCGCACCACCTTGTCGAGATCGCCGAGCGCCGCCTTGACCTGGGCCAGCAGGTTCACCGCACAGCCGCGTGCGGCCGCAGCGCCGTCCTCGATGGAGACGCCGGCACCCAGCTTACCCTTGGCGATCAGCTTGCCGGCGGGATCGAAACAGACCTGGCCGGAGACGAACAGCAGGTTGCCGGTGCGCACGAACGGGACGTAATTGGCGACGGGCGTAGGGGCCTCGTGCAGCTTGATGCCCTGTTCCGCCAGCTTCTGCTCGACCGTGCCCGCCATGTCCGACCTCGTTGTCCAAAAATCATTCGCCCCGGCGCGTCCGCAAAAGTGGCCGGGCGCGCCCTGTTTCGCCCATCGGGCCGCCACATGCAAGCAACCGCACGGGGCCTGTATTTGTTGAGATCGGACAGCAGGTTCAGCGCCAAGGGGGCAACTTTACGTGAAACGGCCTCAGTTGCGACGCAATGGAACGGTCATTAAAATGTCGAATCTGCGCTTTGCAGGGACGCGCCCCCAAGGAATAGACATGGTGCACCTTTTCCGGACTTCGCTCGGTGTGATGGCGCTCGCGGCGGCCAGCTTCGGCCTCGGCGAGGGCGCGCAAGCCGCCAACGGTCCGTTCCTGCCGCACCAGGCGCTCTATGACCTCAGCCTGGTGAAATCGCGCTCCAACTCGGTCAACAGCGCGCGCGGCCGCATTCTCTACAACTTCACCGGCAACGCGTGCGAGGGCTACACCTCCGAATTCCGCCAGGTCTCCGAGCTCGACAGCGGCGAGGGCAAGGTCACGCTCAGCGACCTCCGTTCCAATTCCTGGGAGGATGCCGCCGGCAAGAGCTACCGCTTCAAGATCGAGACGCGCATGAACGAGGCCGATGCCGGCCGGGTCGACGGCATGGCCGAGCGCGACGGCGACCACATCAACGTCAAGTTGAAGCTGCCGGCGCCGAAGAGTTTTACCCTCGACGGCAGCATCGTGTTCCCGACCGAGCAGATCCAGCGCATCATCGCCGCCGCCAGGGACGGCAAATCGCTGCTTGAGCTCTCGGTCTATGACGGCTCCGACGACGGCCAGAAGGTCTACAACACGCTGACCGTGATCGGCCAGCCGGTTCCCGCCGACCGCGCCACCTCCGCCGATCCCTCGACGTCGGACGAGCACATGAAGTCGCTCAAGCGCTGGCCGGTCACCGTCAGCTATTTCGACCGTGACGCCCAGCAGAAGGAGGGCGAGCAGACGCCGGTCTATGCGATGGCGTTCGAGCTGTACGAGAACGGCGTCTCGCGCCAGCTCGTGCTCGACTACAACGACTTCGTCATTTCAGGCGCGATGGGCAAGTTCGACGTCAAGGACAGCAAGCCCTGCAATTGAGGGCGATTTCCGCGCGCGGTGCCGTAGGGTTGGCAAAGCGTAGCGTGCCCACCATCTGTTGCCATTGAGAAAGATCGTGGGCACGGCGCTGCGCGTCTTTGCCCACCCTGTACCCTTCTGGCGTTCGGAGGCCAGTCGGTTTGGTGTAGGCTGGTCGGCCGGGCCGATCCGCCGGGAGCCGCCTTGCCCACCTGTGCCTTTGAGCACCGACGTAGGACCCGCGCCCCGGCGGAGCGGCTGCGATCGAGATCCACTAGGAGGTTTGCGCCGCGAGCGCCGGTACAGGGATTGATCAGGATCGCAGTTGGCCCGCCTTTTGGAAGCGAAGGAGGTCCATCAATGGTCGAGAATGTGCACTGGTTTGTCGGGATCGACTGGGCGAGGCAAAGCCATCGTGTTTGCTTGCTCGATGCTGAAGGAAGACGGCTGGGCGAGCGAGAGTTCGTCCATGGCGGAGCCGGTCTGGTGGAGCTGCGCGACTGGCTGCTCGAGAAGACGAAGGCTGCACCGGCGCAGATCGCGGTGGCGATAGAGATGCCACATGGTCCTGTGGTGGAGATGCTGCTCGAGCATGGGTTCCTGGTCTTTGCCATCAATCCTAAGCAGCTTGATCGCTTCCGTGATCGCTTCACGGTCGCAGGTGCCAAGGATGACAGTCGTGATGCTCTTGTCCTGGGCGGTTCCTTGCGTACCGATCGCAAGGCCTTCCGGCAGCTTGCCATCGACGATCCGGCGGTGATCAAGTTGCGCGAATGGTCGCGCTTGCTGGATGAACTGCAGCAGGAACGGACGCGTCTGTCTAACCGTCTGCGTCATCAGTTGTGGCGTTATTACCCGCAAGCGGCCGAGCTGGCCGATGATGTCGCAGACGACTGGTTCCTGAGCTTGTGGCAGAAGGTGCCGACACCTGCTGCGGCCGCCAAGGCCTCGGAGAAGACGATTGCGCGCATCCTCAAGGAGCACCGTATCCGCCGTCTCGACGCCGCCACCGTGCTGCAGACCCTGCGCAAGACGGCCTTGTTCGTCGCCCCAGGTACCACGGAGGCCGCCTGCGTCCATATCCGCAGCCTTGTCGCGCGCATGCGCCTGGTCAATCGGCAGATCAAGGAGGCCGGCGCTGCCCTGGACGGCCTTTGCGATAGTCTGGCGGCACAGGACGAGGAGAACTCGTCGGGGCAGAGCGATGAGCAGCGTGACGTGGCAATCCTTCGCTCCTGGCCGGGAATCGGCAGGATTGTTCTCGCCACGCTGCTCACCGAGGCAGCGCAACCGCTGCGCGCCCGAGATTACCACGCCTTGCGGGCTCTGGCAGGGGCCGCCCCGGTCACACGGCAAAGCGGCAAGCAACGCTTCGTGATCCGGCGCTTTGCCTGCAACAGGCGGCTGCAGACCGCTGTCCATCACTGGTCACGCGTTGCCGTGCAGCACGACCCGGCCGCTCGGCAACGCTATGACGCCTTGCGGCAGCGCGGCCACGGCCGTGCACGCGCCTTGCGAGGCGTCGGCGATCGCCTACTCTCGGCCTTGTGCGCAGCCCTCAGGAACCGAGCGCTGTACGACGCCAATCACGGGAGTGCTCAGGCCGGCACCAGTCAGTAAGCCTCATTCCTTTGTTCGGCCGCCTGTGACCATTCCTTCGTCCCGACTTGTCGAGCCCCACAGCGCGGCGCGATGTCGCTGTCCAGGATGCCATCGGCACCGGCGGAGCCGGCGCGAAGCGTCCTGGACAGCGGTGAGCACCGCGCTACCCTGATTGCACCAAGGCACAAAAGCTCTTGACCAAGGCTAGGAGGTCCTACGACTGTCATTGCGAGCGTAGCGAAGCAGCTTCGTCGCAAGAGCTTCTCGCAATGACGGGACTGGCTCTCTGCTCTCTCCCCGGCTACGCTCTTCCGCAACCAAGAACCTCAGGGAGCCAGTCCATGCCCAAGCTCGACCATCTCCGCCCCAGCGGCCTGCACCACAATCCCGCTTATTCCCACGTCGTCACCGCCTCGGGCGCGCGCACCATCTACATCTCGGGCCAGGTCTCGGTGGACGAGGAGGGACGGATCGTCGGCGAGGGAGATATCGCCGCGCAGACCACGCAGGTGATGCAGAACCTCGGCCACGCGTTGAAGGCAGCCGGCGCGAGCTATTCCAACATCGTCAAGATCACGACCTTCGTCGTGAACTACAAGCCGGAGCTGCGGCCGATCATCGGCAAGGCCCGCTCGGCCTTCTTCGAAGGCATGGAGCCGCCGGCGTCCACGCTTGTCGGCGTTTCCGCGCTCGCCGCGCCGGAATGGCTGATCGAGATCGAGGCGATTGCGGTCGCGGATTGAGGGACTGTAGGATGGGTAGAGCGTAGCGAAACCCATCGTCCTTGCCGCGTGGATGGAGCTTGATGGGTTTCGCAGCGCTCTACCCATCCTACGCTGCTACGGACAGCTCTTGCAGAATGGCTATCGCGTCATCCGCATGGTCAACGGGCACGAAGAGATGGTCATGATGGAACGCCGAAACGGCGTTCACGCTGATGCCGGCTTCGGCGAGGCGCGCCGTGATCGCCGCGAGGAAGCCGACAGCGTCGAGCGCGGAGTGAACCGTCAGGGTGAGCAGGCGCGAGGCGAACGCATAGCGCAGTCCCGCGGCTTCTGCCTCTTCACGAGGGATCACCAGCGTTGTGCCTTCCTGCTCGCGAAACGTCAGCAGGGGGCTGATCGCCGCCGGAATGCCTTCATTTGCCGGGATCGTGCAGAACACGAAGATGCCCGGCCGTAGCTCCGGCTTCATGCCTCGCAGCAGCACCTGGAGATCGCGTTCAGCCGCCATCACTCCGGTGCCTTTTCCGGGCCCTCATAGGCGATGCCGCGGATCACCGCAGCGCTGCCGAACTTCTTGCGCAGGCTGTCCACCGCGCGCTCGGCATGGGCGGCGCGGCGGTCGAGCATGTCGGTGTCGTCGGCGGGCGAGCCCTCGCGCAGCGCGCTGACGCCGGCGCCCATCAGGCGGAAGGCGGTGCCGTCGATCTCCTTCGCCAGCATCTCGCGGCAGATCGAGAAGATCTTCGCGGCGAGCTGCGTCGGGACGGCGATCGACTGCGAGCGCGTGCGCTGACGAAAGTCGGCGGTCTTCAATTTCAGCGTGACGGTCGAGCCGGCGAGCTCGCTGCTCTTCAGCCGCGACGAGGTCTTCTCGCACAGCCGCCACAGGATCTTCTCCAGCGCCGCGAAATCGCGGATGTCGGTCTCGAAGGTGGTTTCGCTGGAGATGGTCTTGGCGCCGCGGTCAGGCTCGACGCGGCGGTCGTCGATGCCGCGCGCGAGCCGCCACAGCCTGCGGCCGTCGCTCGGAAACTGCCGCATCAGCTCGATCTCGTCGGCCTTCTGCAGGTCGGCGATGACGCGGAAGCCGCGCTGCACGAGGCGCTCCTGCGTGGCGGGGCCGACGCCGAAGATGAAGCCGACCGGCTTGTCCGCCAGCATCACGCGCGCTTCCTCCTGGTCGAGTGCGGCAAAGCCGCGCGGCTTGTCGAGGTCGGAGGCGATCTTGGCCAGGAACTTGTTGCAGGACAGGCCGACCGAGACGGAGATGCCGATGTCGCGCTCGACCTCGCGGGCAAAGCGGGCCAGCACCTTGGCGGGGGCCATGCCGTGCACACGTTCGGTGCCGGAGAGATCGAGGAAGGCCTCGTCGATCGAGAGCGGCTCGACCAGCGGCGTCAGCGCCTGCATGGCCTGGCGCACCTCGCGGCCGACCCGGACGTACTTCGCCATGTCGGGCGGGATCACGGTCGCGTGCGGGCAGGCCTCCAGCGCCCGAAACATCGGCATCGCCGAGCGCACGCCATAGGTGCGCGCGATGTAGCAGGCGGCCGACACCACGCCGCGCTTGCCACCGCCGATGATGACGGGCTTGTCGGCAATGTCGGGATTGTCCCGCTTCTCGACCGTCGCGTAAAAGGCGTCGCAGTCGATATGGGCGATGGTCAGGGTGGACAGCGCGCGGTGGCGGACGAGACGGGGGGAACCGCAGGCCGAGCAGCGCCGCACCGCCAGATCCAGATCGGCCAGACAATCCCGGCAGAAGCAGCGGGGCCCGGCCGGGTCGGGGACGGTCACGGCACGTCGCGCTCCCAGGAGGGATCGCCGAGCGAGTCGCCGAGGACCTGCCGCGCTGCGGCAACGTTGGTCGGGTGCAGCTCGACCGAGCCGGCAAAGGCCTTCACGGTGGCGTCATCGCGCATCACGAAATCGAGCACGCTGAGCAGGAAATTGGGGTCCGCGGCGGCATTGCGCAGGGTCTCCGGGCCGACCCCTGTCTCGGCCAGGAACAGGCCCAGCCGCTCGGGCTCGCTCGCGACGAAGGACAGGGCCTGAATCGCAACGATTTCAGCGACTTCGCGGGGGTTGTGAACAGGCTTTTTCAAGGGGACGGTTTGCCTTTCCGTTAACTTTCGGTGTCTACTTTGCATCATGCCCGAGTCTCGCCCCTGAGTCTTCCGACCCCGGACAAGCAACTGGAAACCACATCGCAGAAAGTCGACCCTCGGGTTTAACGAAACTCAAGCGAATCTGAGGCTAGTTTGAATCCAGTTTTCGAAACGCCGGAAAGCGGCGTCTGAGGCGTCACATGTATCGGTCCTGCGGACCAATCAGGAGGGCGGGATGGCCAAGACCGTCCTGATCGTGGAAGACAACGAGCTCAACATGAAGCTCTTCCGCGACCTGTTGGAGGCGCACGGCTACCAGACCTCCGGGACCAGCAACGGCTATGAGGCGCTCGACCTCGTTCGCAAGATGCGGCCCGACCTCGTGCTGATGGATATCCAACTGCCGCAGGTCTCCGGGCTGGAGGTGACGCGCTGGATCAAGGACGATCCGGAGCTGCGTTCCATTCCCGTCGTCGCGGTCACCGCGTTCGCGATGAAGGGCGACGAAGAGCGCATCCGCGAGGGCGGCTGCGAGGCTTATTTGTCCAAGCCGATCTCGGTCGGCAAATTCATTGAGACGGTCCGGCGTTTTATCGGATAGGAAGTGAGTTCACAGTGTCTGCGCGTATCCTGGTCGTCGATGACGTCCCTGCCAACGTCAAGCTGCTCGAGGCCCGCCTGTCCGCCGAATATTTCGACGTGATGACCGCTTCGAACGGCACCGAGGCGCTGGCGATCTGTCATCGCGCCGAATGCGACATCATCCTGCTCGACGTGATGATGCCCGACATGGACGGCTTCGAGGTCTGCCGCCGCCTCAAGTCCGACCCCGCCACCCATCACATTCCCGTCGTCATGGTCACGGCACTCGACAGTCCCTCCGACCGCAATCGCGGGCTGGAGGCCGGCGCCGATGATTTCCTGACCAAGCCCGTCTCCGACGTCGTGCTGATCGCGCGCGTGCGCTCGCTGACGCGGCTGAAGATGATGACCGACGAGCTGCGCATGCGCGCCATCACCTCGCCTCGAGATCGGCATGCAGGCGCCCGAGCGCAGCGCGGTGGCTGACACCGGCAAGGGCGGCCGCATCCTCCTGGTCGACGACCGCCAGTCCTCCTACGAGCGGCTGGCGACGATCCTCGCCGCCGAGCACACCATCGACGTCGAGCCGAACCCGACGGAGGCGCTGTTTCACGCCGCCGAGGGCAATTACGATCTCCTGATCGTCTCGCTCGACCTCAACAATTTCGACGGCCTGCGCCTCTGCAGCCAGGCGCGCTCGCTGGAGCGCACGCGCCATGTGCCGATCCTCGCGATCGCCGACCCCGAGAACTCGACGCGGCTTCTTCGTGGGCTCGAGATCGGCGTCAACGACTATCTGCTGCGCCCGATCGACAAGACCGAGCTGCTGGCCCGCGCCCGCACCCAGATCCGCCGCCGCCGCTACACCGACCACCTGCGCGACAACGTGCAGAACTCGATCGAGATGGCGATCACCGACGCGCTCACCGGCCTGCACAATCGCCGCTACATGGAGAGCCATCTGGCGACGCTGGCCGAGCAGGCCTCGACCCGCGGCAAGCCGCTGGCGCTGATGATCCTGGACATCGACTTCTTCAAGTCGATCAACGACAATTACGGCCACGACGCCGGCGACGACGTGCTGCGCGAATTCGCGGTGCGGGTGCGCAAGTCGATCCGGGGCATCGATCTCGCCTGCCGCTATGGCGGCGAGGAGTTCGTCATCGTGATGCCGGAGACCGATCTCCACGTCGCCGGCATGGTCGCCGAGCGGTTGCGCCGCTCGATCGCCGGCGAGCCGTTCGCGATCCACAAGGGCGCCAAGCGCATCGAGGTCACGATCTCGATCGGCCTCACCACGCTGGAGCGAAAGGGCGAGGCGGTCGCCGACGTGCTCAAGCGCGCCGACACCGCGCTCTACCGCGCCAAGCACGACGGCCGCAACCGGGTGGTGTCGCAGGCCGCGTGAGGGCCGACTTCGCAAAATTTGCGAAAACAACCCCATGCACAGTAGCCGGCGCCAGTCGGATCAAGGACTTACGCGGGTGGCGAAAGCGCCTTTCGCGGGCGGTCGCGCCGTTTGACGTGTCGGGCAAAACAGGGGCATGTTGGTATCGAAGCGAAATGGCCTGACGCGTCGTCAGGCGTCCACGCTTCCTCCACAAACTCCGTCGTCATTCCCCGCGAAGGCGGGGAATCCAGTACGCCGCGGCTTCTCGGTTCTAACCTCACTGCCTCTGGAATACTGGATCACCCGCCTTCGCGGGTGATGACACCGGGCAACGCGGTGGCCGTGATCAGTGCCGCGGCCGCTTGCCCTTCTCCGCACCTTCCACATCCACCCCGGCATTCCGCAGCAGCACCTTCGCTGCGTCCTTCGCGGCGCGCGCCATCGCCGGGTCGTCGCGGACGAGGTCCTGGGCGATGGAGCCGTCGACCAGCAGCACGAGCTGCGTTGCGAGTGCGTCCGCATCGGCAACGCCGAGCTCGGTCAGGCGGTCGCGAAACCAGAGGCGGCGGCTCTCCTTGAATGCGACCGCGATCTTCTTCACGGCGCGGTCGGCGGGCCCCAGCTCGGCGACCGCGTTCACGAACGGGCAGCCGCGAAAATCCTTGGCCGCAAAACGCCGCTCCAGCGAATCGAAGGTGGCGAGGATCTGCTCGGCCGGCGGCTTGTCGGAGGGGGATGCATGCACGAAACGGCGCTCGAGGTAGGCCGCGATCAGCGCGTCCTTGGACGGGAAGTGGTTGTACAGCGTGCGCTTGCTGATGCCGATCTCGGCCGCGATGGTGTCGACGCCGATCGCGCGAATACCTTGCAGATAGAACAGCTTGTCGGCGGTCTGGAGGATCCGCTCTTTCATCGTCTGTGGGGCGGGCGGGGGAGCCATGCGGCAGAATGCGTCCTGTTCGCTTGACAGCACCCGCCGATCATAGCCTAAGTACACAGGTCTGTGTAACCAAAATCAGCGGCAAAAACGGACGGCGGCATCTGCGCCGTGCCCAAAAGGGAGAAGAAGAATGCCCCTGCTGCAGGTCCTGCGTCCGACCTTGCCGATCCTGATCGGTGCCTCGATCATGCTGACGCTGAGCATGGGGCTGCGGCAGTCGCTCGGCATCTTCATGCAGCCGCTGACGCGCGACATCCACATCTCGATCTCGGATTTCACGCTGGCGCTGGCGGTGCAGAACCTCGCCTGGGGCTTCCTGCAGCCGCTCGCCGGCGCGATGACGGTGCGCTACGGCTTCCGTGCCATCATGATCGCGGGCGCGCTGATGTATATCGCGGGGCTCGCGCTGATGGCGACCGCGAACGGGCTTGTCAGCGTCATGATCGGCGCCGGCGTGCTGATCGGAACGTCGCTGGCCTGCACCGCGGCCGCGATCGCGATGTCGGTAGCGGCACGCGCGGTGCCCGCCACGGTGCGCTCGACCGTGCTCGGCATCGTCTCCGGCGCGGGCTCGCTCGGCGCGCTGTTGTCGGCGCCGATCGGGCAGATGCTCAACGAGGGTTTTGGCTGGCGCGTCGGCCTTGCCGGCTTCGTCGTCATGTCCGTGCTGATGATCCCGGCGGCGTGGTACGCCGGCCGCGTCGATCAGGTCCCGCTGCCCAAGCCCGCCGCCGACGAGATCGTCGATGCGACCGCGGCGGCGGCGACGAAGGCGGCGTTCGGCAACGCCTCCTTCGTGGTGATGACCTGCGCCTATCTGGTCTGCGGCATGCAGCTGGTGTTCCTCACCACGCACCTGCCGTCCTATCTGGCGATCTGCGGCCTCGATCCGATGCTGAGCGCGCAGACGCTCGGCATGATCGGCGGCTTCAACGTGCTGGGCTCGCTGTTCTTCGGCTGGGCCGGCCAGCGCTGGAACAAGCTGGCGCTGCTCGGCGGCATCTACATCCTGCGCTCGCTGGCGCTCGCCTGGTACTTCACGCTGCCGGCGACGCCGTTCTCGACGCTGCTGTTCGGCGCGATCATGGGCTTCCTGTGGATGGGCGTCGGCCCGCTGGTCGCGGGCGCGGTCGCCGAGATGTTCGGCCTGCGCTGGCAGGCGATGATCCAGGGCCTCGCCTTCATGAGCCACCAGATCGGCAGCTTCCTCGGCGCCTATGGCGGTGGGCTGCTCTACGACGCGCTTGGCTCCTACACCATGGCCTGGCGCATCGGCGTCGCGCTCGGCCTTGCCGGCGGCATCGTGCAGGTGGCGTTCGCGCTGGTCAGACCCTCGCAGCCGCCGGCGCCGGTGCTGCGGACAGCGTGAGGGTAGGGGACCATGAACGTCCACTCCGTCGCATCTCACGCATTTTGCTTCCGGCCGGCAATCCTCATGACCCAGCCGGCCCCGCGGATGCGACCGCTTTAGTCGACGCCGGTCACGCAAGGTTCATGGGTTCCGGAAAATTTCGCCGCTCCTCAGCGCGCGCATGCGGTCATAGGATCGGTCTCTGCGGGCGATGTGACTCCAGCGCCAATCGGTTCAGATGCCTGCGTTGGCGCCGGAGGCTGCGCTGCTCGTCGAAGCCACAAACAACAACAAAGGGGGGACCGTCATGTCCGCGTTGTCACGCCGCGATTTCCTGGCACTTTCGACCTCCGCCGCCGCCCTCGGCCTCGCTGCGCCAGTGCGGGCCGCGATGGGGCCGAACGACAAATACGATCTGGTGATCCGCGGCGGCGAGGTGCTCGACCCCAGCCAGTCGCTGCGCGCCAGGCGCGATATCGGCATCCGCTGGGGCATGATCGAAACGGTGCAGGAGGCGATCCCGGCCGAGCGCGCGCTGAAGAGCATCGACGCCTCGGGCAAGCTGGTGATGCCAGGCCTCATCGATCTGCATAGTCACGTCTACCCCTACGGCTCGGCGATCGGGATTCCCGCCGACGAGCTCGTGCAATTCCAGGCGACGTCGACCGTCGTCTCGGCGGGCGATGCCGGGGTCAACAATCTGGCGGCGCTACGCCGCTTCATCGTGGCCCAGACGCGGGCTCGGATGTACGCCTTCGTCCACATCGCCAATAACGGCTTGTCGGCGTTCCCGGCCGCCGAGCTGTACAATATCGACGTCGCCCAGACCGAAGCCTGCGCAATGGCACTCGCCGAGAACCGCGATTTCCTGCTCGGGGTCAAAGTGCGGATGTCGGAGAACGTGATTTACAAGCACGGGCTCGAGCCGCTGAAGCGCGCCATCCAGGCGTGCGAGATGTGCGGCTGGCCGGCGAAGATGATGGTGCATATCGGCGGCGTCGAAACCAAGGAGCTGATGTCTGCGATCCTCGACTTGCTCCGGCCGGGCGACGTGCTGACGCACGCCTATTCAGGCGCCCCGAACATGTCCAACGTCTTCACCAACATCGTTCAGGACGGCAAGCTGCTGCCCGCGGCGCTCGCTGCCAAGCAGCGCGGTGTCATGTTCGACGTTGGTCATGGCGGCGGCAGCTTCGATTTCACCGTGGCGGAGGTTGCGATCGCCGGTGGCTGCGCGCCGGACACCATCTCCTCCGATATCCACGTCTTCTCCGGCAATTCGCCGGGCATTCCGTTCCTGCCCAATGTGATGAGCAAGTTCATGACGCTCGGCTTCACGCTGGAGCAGGTGGTCGCGATGGCCACCATGGCTCCGGCGAAGATCATCGATCGCGCGCCGAAGATCGGCACGCTGCAAGTCGGTGCGCCCGGCGACGTCGCCATCATGGAGCTGGCGGAGGGGCCGGTCAGCTTCGTCGACACCCGCAACAACAAGAGGGACGGCAAGGCCCATCTCAAGCCGGTCCAGACCGTGATCAATGGAGTCCCCTTCGGTCGGCCCTATCAGGCGCCGTTTGCGGTGAGATAGCGAGCCGGGCGAGGCCGGGTTGCCTATC
Source organism: Bradyrhizobium dasycarpum (assembly GCF_042019905.1). Lineage (NCBI taxonomy): Bacteria > Pseudomonadati > Pseudomonadota > Alphaproteobacteria > Hyphomicrobiales > Nitrobacteraceae > Bradyrhizobium > Bradyrhizobium dasycarpum. The sequence goes on along the minus strand of NZ_CP169574.1, from coordinate 1,819,143 downwards.
CCAGCTCTCGTGCCCCGGACGCAGCGCAGCGTCACTTCGACGATGCGCTGCAGCGCCGGGGCCCATATCTCGGCAGGGCGCCATGCTGCTTTCTGGGTCACGGCTTCTCAGGCGCAGCGCTCCGCGCTGCCCCCGTCCGGGACACGCGCAGAAACGAAAACGGGGCCCAAAAGGGCCCCGCAAAAAACTTCAGCGTGTACCGCGATTACTTGATGGTCTTACTTGATCTTGGCTTCGCGGAATTCGACGTGCTTGCGCGCGACCGGATCGTACTTCTTCTTGACCAGCTTGTCGGTCATGGTGCGCGAATTCTTCTTGGCGACGTAGTAGAAGCCGGTGTCGGCCGAGGACACGAGCTTGACCTTGATGGTGACCGCTTTGGCCATGTTCTGAACCTCAGAAATATCGGGAATCTGGAGCCGGCCAAACGGCCCGCGTTGGCCGGCAACCTAGCCAGAAACGGCTGGAAGTCAAGGAGTTAGGCCTGGAAAACCACCCAAATCGGGCCGATCAGGCCTCGAAGAAGCGGTTTTTCGGCCGCGGCAGGCCCAGATTCTCCCTCAAAGTGGCCCCTTCATACTCCCTGCGGAAAATCCCGCGCCGCTGCAGCTCCGGGACCACCTTGTCGACGAAATCGTCGAGGCCGGCGGGCAGGAACGGGAACATGATGTTGAAGCCGTCGGAGCCGCGCCCGACCAGCCATTCCTCCATCTGGTCGGCGATGGTCTTGGCGGTGCCGACAAACGAGAGCCCGCCATAGCCGCCGACGCGCTGGGCGAGCTGGCGCACGGTGAGCTTGTCGCGCTTGGCGAGATCGACCATGCGCTGGCAGCCGCTCTTGCTGGCATTGGTCTCGGGGATCTCGGGCAGGGGCCCGTCGGGATCGAAGCCGGAGGCGTCGGTGCCGAGAATGACCGAGAGTGAGGCGATGGCGCTGTCGTAATGCACGCGGCTGTCGAGCAAAGCGCGCTTCTCCCTGGCTTCGTCGACGCTGTCGCCGACCACGACGAAAGCGCCGGGAAGAATCTTCAGATGCTCGGGGTCGCGGCCGACCTTCTCCATGCGGCCCTTGATGTCGGCATAGAGCTTCTGCCCGTCCGCAAGGCTGCCGCCGCCGGTGAACACGGCTTCCGCCGTCTCGGCCGCGAGCTGCTTACCGTCTTCGGAGGCGCCGGCCTGCACGATCACGGGCCAGCCCTGCACCGGGCGCGCGATGTTGAGCGGGCCGCGCACCTTCAGATATTTGCCGTGATGGTCGAGCGTGTGCATCTTGGCGGGATCGAAGAACAGGCCGCTCTCGACGTCGCGCACGAAAGCGTCGTCGGCAAAGGAATCCCACAGGCCCGTGACGACGTCGTAGAATTCGCGGGCGCGCTTGTAGCGCTCGGCGTGCTCCATGTGGTCGTCAAGGCCGAAATTCAGCGCGGCGTCCGGGTTCGACGTGGTGACGATATTCCACCCCGCGCGGCCGCCGCTGAGATGGTCGAGCGAGGCGAAGCGCCGCGCGACGTGATAGGGCTCGTCGAAGGTGGTCGAGCCGGTTGCGATCAGGCCGATACGCTCGGTGACGGCCGCGAGCGCCGATAGCAGCGTGAAAGGCTCGAACGAGGTCACGGTGTGGCTGCGCTTGAGCGCGTCGATCGGCATGTTCAGCACGGCGAGGTGATCGGCCATGAAGAAGGCGTCGAACTTGCCGGCCTCGAGCTTCCTGATCAGCTGCTTGATGTGCGGGAAGTTGAAATTGGCGTCGGGCCAGGCCCCGGGATAGCGCCAGGCGCCGGTGTGGATGCTGATCGGGCGCATGAACGCGCCAAGCTTGAGTTGCCGTTGTGCCATCGCCCGGTGTCCGTTCTTGGTGACGCTCGGAAAGACATAGGCATGCCGGGGAGCCGCGCCATCGGCAGCGGCGGGAAGATTATTTTGTTTTTCGATGCTCTCTCAGCACGTCATTCCGGGGCGCCGCGGAGCGGCGAGCCCGGAATCCATCGGAGTGCAGAGACGGTGGATGAATGGATTCCGGGCGGATGAATGGATTCCGGGCTCGCGCTGCGGACGTCCCGGAATGACGGAGGAGAGAACAGCGTCTCTGAATAAGACCTAGCCCAAAATATCCTTCTGCATCCTGCCGCCGTAGAAATGGAAGAACGGCACCGGCGCGTCATGGCGGAGCGGGCCGGTGGCAAGGCGGCTGTCGAGCTCGTTGAGCACGTTGCGCGTCATCGGATGCAGGTCGGCGAGCGGCTTCGAGCCGAGCTCGACCCAGACCAGCTCGACCAGCTCGGCATCGGCATGGATCACGCCGTCGACGCGGTGCGCGATCGCCGAGGCATCCGCGGTGAAGAAGCGCGTGTCGAAGCGCTTGACGCGGCCGGGCGGGGTGATCGCACGCGCGATCAGGAACAGGCTGGACGGATCAGGCAGCAGGCCGGCATCGGCGAACGGCTTCCACGGGCCGTCGAGCTTCGCCTTCACCTCAGCCTTGCGACCGAGACAGAGACCGGTCTCCTCGCAGGCCTCGCGGATCGCGGCAATGGCGAGTGACTTCGCGCGCGAGGCCGGCGTCTTCGGACTGCCCTTGGCGAGATTGGCCTCCAGCTCGGGCGTGATGGGCGCCGCACAGGGCACGCGATAATCGGCCTTGTCGACGCGCCCGCCGGGGAAGACGAACTTGCCGGGCATGAACACCACCTTGTCGTGGCGCTTGCCGACCAGCACTTTCGGAACGGCGCCGCTGCGATCGACCAGGATCAGCGTCGCGGCATCCTTCGGGCGGAAATAGGGATGGTGGTCGGCTTCCTTTTCCTCGTGGACCTTTGCCTTCTCCGCGACGTGCGCAATATCCGTCATGTCCTCACCCAGACTGTTCTTGCTTATGCTGCCTACACCGGCGGAATACCATCCGGAGGGTTGTCGTCAAACCCGTGCATGCGCAGAGCCCATTGCAAGCCGACCACAGCTCCCTTGACGGGCTGCAGCAGCGCAAGCGAGGCGACGAAGGTGAAGGGCAGATAGGCGGCGAAGCTGATCCAGACCGGCGTAGTGTAATTGGTCTCGATCCACAGAACGGCCGGCACCACGATGTGGCCGACGATGACGATGACGAGATAGGCGGGCAGATCGTCGGCGCGATGCGGCGTGAAATCGAGACCGCATGCGGCGCAATTGTCTGCCGTCTTCAGGAAAGCGCGGAACAGCTTGCCCTCGCCGCAGCGCGGGCAGCGGCCGCGAAAGCCGCGCCGCATCGCCGCAAAGAGGTCGCGCTTCTCGACGAGACCCGTCTCGCGCGTCCAGATTTTCGGGGCCGTGCTCATCGTTACCATGCCTTGCCCTTCTTGCCTTTGCCCTTGCTCTTTCCCTTGTCCTTGCCCGGTTTGCCGGATTTCGGCTTCGCTGGCTTGCGTTTTCTCTCCGGACTGCGTCCGGGAGAGGGCTTGGAGGATTTGCGCTGCGCGCCGAACGGCCGGCGCTGGCGTGGCGCGGTCTCGCTGGAGGATGACAGCAGCTCGAAGCGCAGCGCGCCCGCAATGGGTGCGGCTTCGATCAGACGGACATCGACGACGTCCCCGAGCTGGTACATGGTGCCGCTGCGCGTGCCGACCAGCGCGTGCCGGCTCTCGTCATAGTTGAAATATTCCGTGCCGAGGGATCGGATCGGAATCAATCCGTCGGCGCCGGTCTCAGAGAGCTTCACGAACAGGCCGGCGCGGGTGACGCCGGAGACGCGGCCCTGGAAGCTGGCGCCGATGCGGTCGGCGAGGTGATGCGCGATCAGGCGGTCGACGGTCTCGCGCTCCGCTTTCATGGCGCGCCGCTCGGTCAGCGAAATATGCGCGGCGACCTCGCTCAAGCTTTCCGGCGTCTCGCTGTCGGGCAGGGCGCCTTCGCCGAGGCCCAGCGCGCGGACCAGTGCGCGGTGCACCACGAGGTCGGCGTAGCGGCGGATCGGCGAGGTGAAATGCGCGTAGCGGCGCAAATTCAGGCCGAAGTGACCGTAATTCTCCGAGGAATATTCTGCCTGCGCCTGGGCGCGCAGCACCACCTCGCTGACCAGCGGGTAATAATCGTGGCCTTCAAGCTGGGCCAGCACGCGGTTGAACAGCGTCGGGCGCAGCGCGCCTGACTTGGTGAAGGGGACGTCGAGCGTCTCCAGGAACTCGGAGAGCGCGTGGACCTTCTCCAGCGTCGGCTCGTCGTGCACGCGGTAGATCAGCGGGAGCGATTTCTTCTCCAGCATTTCCGCGGCCGCGACGTTGGCGAGGATCATGAACTCCTCGATCAGCTTGTGCGCGTCGAGCCGCTCCGGCACCACGACGCGGTCGACCGTGCCGTCGCTCTTCAAGAGGATCTTGCGCTCAGGCAAATCGAGATTGAGCGGATCGCGCTCGTCACGGGCGCGCTTGGCACAGGCATAGGCGGCGTAGAGCGGTCTCAAGATTGGATCGAGCAGGGGGCCGGTGGTGTCGTCGGGCCGACCATCGATCGCGGCCTGCGCCTGCGCATAGCTGAGCTTCGCCGCCGAGCGCATCAGGATGCGATGGAAGCTGTGGGAGCGCTTGCGGCCGTCGGGGCCGAGCACCATGCGCACCGCGAGCGCGCCGCGCGGCTCGCCCGGCACCAGCGAGCAGAGATTGTTGGAGATCCGCTCGGGCAGCATCGGCACGACGCGGTCGGGGAAATAGACCGAATTGCCGCGATCGAGCGCATCGCGGTCGAGCGCCGAGCCGGGCCGCACGTAGAAGCTGACATCGGCAATGGCGACATTGACGATGAAGCCGCCCTTGTTGTTGGGATCGTCATCGGGCTGCGCATGCGCCGCGTCATCATGATCCTTCGCATCCGGCGGATCGATGGTGACGAGCGGCACGTCGCGCCAGTCCTCGCGGCCCTTCAGGTTGGCGGGCTCGGCGGCTTCCGCCTCGCGCTCCGCGGCGGAGGAGAATTGCAAGGGGATGTCGTGGGCGTAGATCGCGATCAGGCTGATCGCCTTCTCCGACTTGACCGAGCCGAGCTTCTCCTTGACCCGGCCCGAGGCAAGCCCAAAGCCGCGCGAGCGGACGATGTCGACGCTGACGAGATCGCCGTCCTGCGCGCCGGCGCTATCGGCCTTGGCGATGTTCAGCTCGCGGTCGGCGAACTTCTTGTCGACGGGCACGAGCCGCCCGCCACCTTCGGGAAGCTCGCGGAATACGCCGAGGACGCGGCTCTTGGCCTTGTCGATCACCTTGATGATGCGGCCGCGCCAGGCCGGGCCTTCGTCCTCGCCTGCCGGCTCGACGCGCAACAGCGCGCGGTCGCCGACGCCGGCGGCGGTGCCGGGCCTGGGCCGGCGCGGCATCTCGATCAGGATCCTTGGCGGCTCGCCGCTTTCGACCTCGTCCCATTCGGCGGGGATGGCGATCAATTCGCCGTCGGCGTCGCGTCCGGTAATGTCGGCGAGCAGCGTGGGTGGCAGCGCGTCCGGCTCGGACACCTTGTGGCGCTTCTTCTTGACGATCCCGTCGTCGGCGAGCTCGCGCAGCATGCGCCTGAGCTCGGCGCGATCGGCGTTCTTCAGGCCGAACTCGCGTGCGATTTCGCGGGTTCCGGCCTTTCCATGATTTGCCTTGATGAAGGCGACGATGGCTTGCCGGTCGGGAAAGCCATGGTCATTCTTGCGTTTCACTTAACCTCTAATTCTTGATCTCAAGTCTTGCCGGCACTCTTCTTGGCCGGAGCCTTGTTGGTCGATAATTTGGCGGCGGCGGCCTTGGTCGGCGACGTTTTTGCCGTCGACGGCACGGCAGCGCGCGCCTTGCTGGTGGATTCGGCTTTCGATTTGGCCGCTTTCTTTGCGGCCGGCTTCTTCGGCTTTGGCGGGGTGTCCCCGCCGTCCGCGGCCTTTTCTGCAGTCTTCCTGGCCTTGGCCGGCTTTGCCGCCTTCTTGGCTTTGGCCTTGCCGCCGCTCTTTCCGCCGCCTTTGGCCGCGCGCTCGTCGATCAGGGCGATGGCCTGGGCGAGCGTGACGGTGTCCTTTTCGAACTCGGCAGGGATCGTCGCGTTGACGCCGCCGGCGGTGACATAGGCGCCGTAACGGCCGCTCTTCACGGTGACGGTGCCGAGAGCGGGATGGTCGCCGAGCGCCTTGCCGGGATCGGCACCGAAGCGCCGGCTCGGGCCCTTGGCCACCTTCTCCGCGATCAGCGTCACCGCGCGGTTGAGGCCGATGTCGAACACCTCATCGCCGGCCTCGAGGCTGGCGTAGGTCTTCTCGTGCTTGACGAACGGTCCGAAGCGGCCGAGCCCGGCGGTGATCGGCTGGCCGGTCTCCGGATGCTTGCCGATCTCGCGCGGCAGCGACAACAGCTTCAGCGCGAGTTCGAGATCGACATCGGCAGGCGAGGTGCCTTTCGGAATGCCGGCGCGCTTGGGCTTCTCGCCTTCCTCATAATCCTTCGGCTCGCCGAGCTGGATGTAGGGGCCGAACCGGCCGGCCTTGACCCAGACATCGCGCCCGGTGTCGGGATCCTGGCCGAGCGAACGGTCGGCGCTGGCCTCGCCATCGGCGGCGAGCTGGCGGGTGTAGCGGCACTCCGGATAGTTCGAGCAGCCGACGAAGGCGCCGAACTTGCCGGCCTTGAGATTGAGCCGGCCGGTGCCGCAATTCGGGCACTGGCGGACGTCGCCGCCGTCGGCGCGGGGCGGATAGATGTGCGGCCCCAGCATCTCGTCGAGCACGTCGAGCACCTGCGCCACGCGCAGATCCTTGATCTCGTCGACGGCGCCGATGAAGCCGGTCCAGAAATCCTTCAGCACCTGCTGCCAGGAGATCTCGTTGTTGGAGATGCGGTCGAGCTGCTCCTCGAGGCCCGCGGTGAAGTCGTACTCGACGTAGCGGCTGAAGAAGCTTTCCAGGAACGCGATCACGACGCGGCCCTTGTCCTCGCCGTGCAGGCGCTTCTTCTCCAGCTTGACGTAGCCGCGGTCCTTCAGGACCTGCAGGATCGAGGCATAGGTCGAGGGACGGCCGATGCCGAGCTCTTCCATGCGCTTGACCAGCGAGGCCTCGGAGAAGCGCGGCGGCGGCTCGGTGAAGTGCTGGGTGACGGAGAGCGACTGCCGCTTCAGCGCGTCGCTCGGGCTCATCGCGGGCAGGCGGCGCGAATCCTCATCCTCCTCGTCGTCGCGGCCTTCCTGGTAGAGCGCGAGGAAGCCGTCGAACTTGACGACCTGGCCGGTGGCACGCAGCTCCAGCGTGCGGGAGCCTGCCTTTGCCGTGATGTCGACGGTGGTGCGCCTCGAGCTCGGCCGATTCCATCTGGCTCGCGATGGTGCGCTTCCAGATCAGCTCATAGAGCTTCGCCTGATCGGCATCGAGCCTGCGGCTCATGCTCGCGGGGCGGCGCGACATGTCGGTCGGGCGGATCGCCTCGTGGGCTTCCTGCGCGTTCTTGGCCTTGGCCTGGTACTGGCGCGGGGCATCCGGCACATAGGCGTTGCCGTAATCCTCGCCGATCACCTTGCGGGCCTGGGTGATCGCGGACGGATCGATCTGCACGCCGTCGGTTCGCATATAAGTAATGAGTCCGGTGGTCTCGCCGCCGATGTCGATGCCTTCATAGAGCCGCTGCGCGATCCGCATCGTGTGCGCCGGCGCAAAGCCGTATTTGCGGCTGGCTTCCTGCTGCAGCGTCGAGGTGGTGAAGGGCGCTTGCGGATTGCGCCGGGCCGGCTTGGCATCGACCGCGGTGACGGCGTAGGTCGCCGCTTCCAGCGCCTTCTTGAAGTCTTCAGCTTCCGCGCCGGTGCCGATGTCGAGGCGCTGGATCTTCTTGCCGTCGGCGCCGACGAGGCGGGCCTCGAACGCATCGCCGCGCGGGGTGAGCAGGGTGGCGATCAGCGACCAATATTCCCGCGCCACGAACTTCTCGATCTCGAGCTCGCGGTCGCAGACGAGGCGCAGCGCCACCGACTGCACGCGGCCGGCCGAGCGGGCGCCGGGCAGCTTGCGCCACAGCACTGGGGAGAGGGTGAAGCCGACCAGGTAGTCGAGGGCACGGCGCGCCATATAGGCGTCGACCAGCGCGCCGTCGATCTGGCGCGGATGCTTCATGGCGTCCGAGACCGCCTGCTTGGTGATGGCGTTGAACACCACCCGCTCGATCTTCTGATCCTTCAGCGCGCGCTTTTCCTTCAGCACCTCCAGCACGTGCCAGGAGATGGCCTCACCCTCGCGATCAGGGTCGGTGGCGAGAATCAGGCGGTCGGCACCCTTCAGGGACCTGGCGATGTCGTTGAGCCGGCCGGCCGCCTTGGGGTCGACCTCCCAGATCATCTTGAAATTGGCATCGGGATCGACGGAACCGTTCTTCGCGGGCAGGTCGCGGACATGGCCGAACGAGGCCAGAACCTCATAGGACGAGCCCAAATATTTGTTGATCGTCTTGGCTTTCGCCGGCGACTCCACGATGACGATATTCATGTAGTTCCAGTAACTTACGGGAAAATTTGAGGCCGAAAACGAAAGGATTCGGGTCGGCCGTTTCGACCCGAACATGGGTGGTGAGGCGGCCCCTGTCAAATCGGCGGGTGCCGAAGGGCCGCCGGATGGGAAAAGTTTCATATCGAAAAAGTTGCAAAACACCACCTTGGAGTTGCGGCCGATGTCGGCGTAATGTCGCGTGGGGCATGGATTCGGGTGGGGTCTGGTGACTAGGCCGGGGAAGAAACGGGCGCGCGCCCCTGTCGGCGCGCCGCGAGGCTCGCGTCACGAGGAACCGGGAGAGGGCGGCGCGGACGAGGCCGTCGCCTTCATCGCCGAGCAGGTCGGGGCGCTACGCAAGCTCGCCGAGCAGCACAAGCTCGCCGTGCTGCATTATCTGCTGGGCATGACCAAGCTCGAGGCCGACGAGCATCTGCGGCTGCGGAGCAAGCGCAAGCTGTCGTAGCGGCGCCGGCCATCTCACTCGTGTCCCGGACGCGCGGCAACGCTCTTGGCGTTGCTGGGCAGAGCCGGGACGAAGGGGACGCTGCGCTGCGTCCGGGGCACGAGACCTCGTGTCGTTCCCGGCGCGGTCACGCCGACCTCCGCCGTCGCGCCGGCCGCGGCTTCAGCGTGGTGTCGGCGGGACTGAGCAGGCGTCCATCCTCCGCGCGCATTTCCAGCTTCTTCACCGGGCGGCCTTTGGCACGATCGACCAGGATGGTCGCGATCTCCTCGGGGTGATCGTCGAACTCCTCGCTCCATTGCCGCAGCGCCACCAGGATCGGGAAGGTGCCGCGGCCCTTCGGCGTCAGCACATATTCCTGATACGCGCTGCCGTCGGAGGCGGGGGCGGTGGCCAGGATGCCGTGATCGATCAGCGATCGCAGGCGGGCCGACAGGATGTTCTTGGCCATGCCGAGCTTGTTCTGAAACTCGCCGAAGCGGCGCAGGCCGAACAGCGCCTCGCGGATGATCAGCAGCGACCACCAATCGCCGATCGCCTCCAATGAGCGTGCGATCGGGCATGAATCGCCCTCGAAGCTCGTTCGTTTCACCATCGTTCCGATCCTGCCGCGTTCGCACGATGCGAGCGCCGATCACGCGCTTGTGTGGTTGCATCATAAAACCATGCGCCCTAGATGGCAATCTAGTTTTATGATGCAACCACTGGAGGCGAGCGTGAGACTGACGAACAAGACGGCCCTGATCACCGGCGGCAATAGCGGCATCGGCCTTGCGACAGCAAGACTGTTCGTGGCCGAAGGCGCCAAGGTGGTGATCACCGGGCGCAACAAGGAGACGCTGGAAGCGGCCGCGAAAGAGCTCGGGCCGAACGCGCTCGCGCTCGCCGCCGATGCCACCGACATCGCCGCGACGGAAGCGGCGATCAGGCAGGGCGCCGAGAAATTCGGCAAGTTCGACATCGTGTTCGCCAATGCCGGCATCGCCGGCGGCACGCCGCTGGGTTCGACCGCGCTTGACGTGTTCGAGAAGGTCATCAGCACCAACCTGACCGGCGTGTTCTTCACGGTGCAGTCGGCACTGCCCTATCTCAACGACAACGCCTCGATCGTCCTCAACGGCTCGGTGATCTCGGTGCTCGGCATTCCCGGCTACTCCGCCTACGGCGCCGCGAAGGCCGGCGTGCGGGCGATGGCGCGGATCATGGCCTCGGAGCTGTCGCCGCGCGGCATTCGCGTCAACGTCGTGGCACCCGGCGCGATCCGCACGCCGATCTGGGGGGCTGCGACCGCGACGCCGGAAGCCGAGCGGGCGTTCGAGAAGCGGATCGCGCTGTCGACGCCGCTCGGGCGCATCGGCGAGACCGATCACGTTGCGAAGACGGTTCTGTTTCTCGCCTCCGACGATGCCGCGCACGTGCAGGGCCAGGAGATCTTCGTCGACGGCGGCGCAGTGGCCTCTCCAAGCGGCGCCCCGATCTACCTGGGCTGATGGTTGCACTACTCAATTCCGTCCGGCGCGGGACATCTGCTGCGCCGGACGGTTCCGACATCGCGAGTGCTATGCCGCGCGCAGGCTCGTTGCCGACTGGAGCGCTCCAGCGATCGCCTTTTCGCGGTGGTCTGGCCCGACCTGGATGCCGTCGGCGAGGATGAATTCGGGATTGCTGATGCCGATGAAGGCGAACACCCAGCGCAGATAAGTTTCAAGATGCTCGCCGGCGGCCGTCGGCATGTCCGCGCCGTAATAGCCTCCGCGCGAGATCGTCACGATCACGCGCTTGCCGCCGGCAAGGCCCTCGGCCCCGCGGCGCCATATTTAAATGTCTTCCCCGCCACCAGGATACGGTCGATCCATGCCTTGAGCTGGCTCGGGATGGTGAAATTGTACATGGGCGCGCCGATCACGACGACGTCGGCAGAAAGGAACTCGTCGAGCGCGGCCGCGCCTGCGGCAAGGTCGGGTTCGAGTTCCGCCGAGGCGGGCGCGCCTTGCGCGGCGGCCAGATGCGAGCCGGAGAGGTGGGCAAGCGGCGTCTCAGTCAGGTCGCGATAGGCCACTTCGAGCGAGGGCGTGGCCTGCTTGAGACGGTCGACGATGGCAGCGGAGACCTGCCTCGAGACGGAGTGCGGGCCGAGGACGCTGGAGTCGATATGGAGCAGTTTCATCTGGGGTCACCCATGGTATAGATTTGTAACTCGAACTACATGAGTGACTGTCGAAATCCCCGCAAGGACGCACTTTTTTGAGCCATGGGCACATTGTTGAAACCGACGCACGCCGATTTGCCTGCTCCGCCACGGCCCGATCCCGACCATGCCGATTGTCGCGGCGTGGCCTCGGTCCTGTCGCGTGTGGGCGACAAATGGAGCGTGTTCGTCATCATGATGCTGAGCGACGGACCCAGGCGCTTCAACGAGCTGAAGCGCATGATCAACGGCATTTCGCAGCGAATGCTGACCCTCACTCTGCGCGGGCTGGAGCGCGACGGTCTCGTCAAGCGCACGATCTTTCCGACCATTCCGCCGCGCGTCGACTATGAGCTGACCGAGCTCGGCCGTGGGCTTCAGGCGCCGGTGAAGGCGCTAGGGCAGTGGGCGATGGACCACCTGACGCAGATCGAGGCTGCACGTACGCAGTTCGACCGGCGCAACAACGGCTAGCGCATCCGACGATTTTCGCGGTCATTCCGGGGGCCGAGCGGAGCGAGGGAGCCCGGAATCCATTTGCCCCCGGCGTAGATGGATGAATGGATTCCGGGCTCGCGACTTCGTCGCGCCCCGGAATGACGTGCCCGCCGTGAATGGGAGTTCGAGGCACGGCTCTACAGCAGCGATACCAACCCGCCGCCGTGGCGTTCGAGCTTTCCGGCGAGCTCGAGGCTCCAGCAGCACCGTGCGCACGATCGCGGGCGAGGCGCCGGACATCCGCACGAGATCGTCGATCGAAACAGGCGCCGGGCCGAGCAGGGCGGTGATCTGGTCGCGGTCGTGGCCTTGCGGATCGCGCTCGAACGTCTCGCTGTCGGGCTCGCCCGCAGAAATCATCAACGGCCGCTCCATGATCGGCTGCACCGCGTTGATGACGTCGGCGGCTTCGGTGACGAGGGTCGCGCCCTGCTTGATCAGGTCGTTGGCGCCGGCGGCGCGCGGATCGAGCGGGGAGCCCGGCACGGCGAACACCTCGCGGCCCTGTTCGGCCGCCATGCGCGCGGTGATCAGCGAGCCCGAGCGGTGCGCCGCCTCCACCACGACGACGCCGAGCGAAGCGCCCGAGATCAGCCGGTTGCGGCGTGGGAAGTCGCGGGCACGCGGCTCATGGCCGAGCGGCATCTCGGAGATCGCCGCGCCTTCGTGATCGAGCATCGCCGCGAGCAGATCGCCATGCTCGGGCGGATAGATGCAATCATGGCCGCCGGCCAGGACGGCGACGGTGCCGCTCTCGACACTTGCGCGATGCGCGGCCTGGTCGACGCCGCGCGCGAGCCCGGAGATGACGACGAAGCCGGCTTCGCCAAGCTCGCGCGCGAGCAGGCCCGCGAATTTCAGCCCGGCGCCGGAGGCGTTGCGCGAGCCGACGATGGCGATCATCGGCCGCATCAGGGTCTTGGTGTCGCCGCGCACGGCGAGCAGCGGCGGGGCATCGTCGATCATCGCCAGCCGGGCCGGATAGCCGTCCTCGCCGGGCGCGCGCCAGGCGATGCCGAATTTGCGGCTTGCGGCCAGCTCGGTCTTGGCTTCATCGGCGCTGCAGATGCGGCCCGATCGCTGCGCACCGCCGCGGCGCGCCAGATCGGGCAGCCGCTCCAGCGCGGCGCGCGCGGTGCCGAAATGGTCGACCAATGACCGGAAGGTGCGCGGCCCGACATTGTCGGAGCGGATCAGCCGCAGACGGTCGATCCGATCGGCCTCGGTCAGCTCCACGCTCGGATTGATGGCGTCCACGGCGTCTCCTTGCAGGCGCAGCATGGAACAACCTGAGGGCGTTACGCAACAGCGACGTGCGCTTGCACGGCCTCGGCCCGATGCTAAAAGCGAGGCCAATAAGAAGGATGTTGCCATGATCTCACTCGCCGACCTCCAGCGCCGCATTGAAGCCGGCGAGTTGTCGCCCGATGCCGCCATTGCCCAATCGCACGCGGCGATCGAGGCCAGGGAGAAGGACGTCCACGCCTTCGTCCGCCACGACAAGTCGGCGAAGGCGCAAGGCTCCGGGCCGCTGCGCGGCATCGCGGTCGGCATCAAGGACATCATCGACACCGCCAACATGCCGACCGAGATGGGCTCGGAGATCTATCGCGGCTGGCAGCCGCGCGCCGATGCGCCGGTCGTGACGATGCTGAAGCGGGCGGGGGCCACCATCATCGGCAAGACCACGACCACGGCGTTCGCCTCGCGCGATCCGACGCCGACGCTCAATCCGCACAATCTCGGCCATTCGCCGGGCGGCTCGTCCGCGGGCTCGGCGGCAGCGGTCGGCGCCGGCATGATCCCGCTGGCGCTGGGCACTCAGACCGGCGGCTCGGTGATCCGGCCGGCGGCCTATTGCGGGACCGCTGCGATCAAGCCCTCGTTCCGCATGCTGCCGACGGTCGGCGTGAAGTGCTATTCGTGGGCGCTCGACACGGTCGGCCTGTTCGGCGCCCGCGCGGAGGATCTCGCGCGCGGACTCCTCGCAATGACGGGCCGCACCGAGTTTTCCGGCATCGTTCCGGCGAAGGCGCCGCGCATCGGCGTGGTCAGGCAGGAATTCGCAGGCAGCGTGGAGCCGGCGGCGGAAGAGGGGTTGCTGGCCGCGATCAAGGCAGCGGACCGCGCCGGCGCCAGCGTGCAGGCCATCGATCTGCCCGAGGCGGTGCAGGAGGCCTGGCGCATCCACCCCATCGTCCAGGATTTCGAGGCGCATCGCGCGCTGGCCTGGGAGTTTTCGGAGCGTCACGACGAGATTGCGCCGATGCTGCGGGCCAGCCTCGATGCGACGGCCCATCTGACGCCTAGGGAATATGACGAGGCGCGCCGGATCAGCCGCCGCGGCCGCCGCGAGCTCGGCGAAGTGTTCGAGGGTGTCGACGTGCTCTTGACCTATTCGGCGCCGGGCACCGCGCCGGCCAAGGAGCTCGCGACCACAGGCGATCCCCGTTACAACCGGCTCTGGACGCTGATGGGCAATCCTTGCGTCAACGTGCCGGTGCTGAAAGTCGGCGGCCTGCCTGTTGGCGTGCAGGTGATCGCACGTTTCGGCAACGACGCGCGCGCGCTCGCGACGGCGTGGTTCCTCGAGCAGGCGCTGGCGAGGTCAGGTTAGCGCAGCTTCGGAGGCAGTGAGAGCCTGTGCGGATGCCGAAGGCGCTGCGCCGGCCTTTGCATCCTGCCCGAGCCAGCGCTCGGCGGCCGCGCGACCGCTCCGGTGCAGCAGCCGGATGAAGCCGCGGCCGAGATCGGTCGATGAGCGCTGCGCCAGGCCGTCGACGGAGTCTTCCGCCGCGATCCGGGTGAGCCGCAGCGAAGTGGCTGCGTGCGACTGTGCCCATGCGAGTGCCGCGATCTCGGCATTGAGGGCGGCGTTGGCCGCGATCTGGTCGAGCCGGCGGTCGATCGCGGCGAGGGTGATGGGCACGTAGCTGTCGCGCGCCGGGGTGACCTGGACCAGCAGGACGTCGGCCGTCGTCGTCTCCTGCGCCAGCCGCAGCAAAGGCGGATTGCCGCCGAAGCCACCGTCCCAATAGGCCTCGCCGTCGATCTCGACGGCGCAATGAACCAGGGGCGGGCAGGTCGAGGCCAGCGCAACGTCGGCGGTGATGGCGTCGTTGCGGAAGATCTGCTGCTGGCCGTCGCGGATCCGCGTCGCCGCAATCAGCAGCTTTGGTGCTCTTGGATCTTGCAGCACCGTAAAATTAATGTCGCGCGACAGCGCCAGCCGCAGCGGATCGAGATCGAACGGATCGAACTGGCCCGAGCGCAGCGTCGGACCGAATGCGACCGAGCTTCCCGCCGGCGAGAAGCCGCCGAGCAGCATCAGCGAGCGGAACGAGGCCTCGTGCATCAGGCGGAGCCAGAACCGGTTCAGCCGTAACCGGGCCGCTTCGCGGCCGCCCTCCGCGAGGCCGGAGGCGAGCAGCAGCGCATTGATGGCGCCGGCGCTGGCGCCGCTGATGGCGTCGATCTCGATCGGCTCTTCCAGCAGCCGCTCCAGCACGCCCCATGTGAAGGCGGCAAAGGTACCGCCGCCCTGCAGCGCCAGCGACAATCGTCGCGGCGGCCATGGGGCCGGGCGCGCCTGCACTGATGCGGCCGGGGCGGCCGCAGGTCGGAGCTCGACCGAGACGGGAACTGGCGCGACGGGGGCAAGTGAGGGCGCCGGCGGCGGCACGGCAACGGGCGCTGGCGCAGGCGGCGGTGCGGGCGCATCGGACCAGATATTGGTCATCGACAACAACCGGCTTGCCGCAGTGCCCTGCGGGCCAGACTCCTCGTGCGTGCCGTCGTTCGTCTCGCCCATTCTGAGCAACCGCGTAACGCCATTCGCCTGTCAGGATGACAGGCGCGGAACCTGTTCGCTACCTCGCCTTGCGAGTCGGCGACGAGTTGCGAACAGGATTCGAGATATAATGCAGAGAAGGGGTTTCGGTATCCGTAGATGCCCTGGCTTGGCTCGCCTTGATGCGACTTAGGCCTTCTCTCCGATCCGGCTTTCCTTGCCGGCTTGCAGGCGCTTGATGTTCTCGCGATGCGCGTAGAACAACAGCAGCGTCAGCACCGCGAACAATGCTGCGAGCGCAAGGTGGCCGAACCACCACAGGAATATCGGCGTGATGAATGCCGCCACCAGTGCCGACAGCGAGGAGTAGCGGGTGGTGAAGGCGGTCGCCAGCCAGAGCAGGCAGAACACCACCATGCCGGGCCAGAACAAGCCAAGCAGGACGCCAATGTAGGTCGCGACGCCCTTGCCGCCCTTAAACTTGAGCCAGACCGGGAACAGATGGCCGAGGAAGGCGCCGAGCCCGGCCACCATGGCGGCGTTGGGACCTGCGATATAGCCGGCGATCACGACGGCCGCGGTGCCCTTGAGCGCGTCGAGCAGCAGGGTGCCGGCGGCAAGGCTCTTGCGCCCGGTGCGCAGCACATTGGTGGCGCCGATGCTGCCGGAGCCGATCGAGCGGATATCCTGCGTGCCGGCGAGCCTGGTCAGAACCAGGCCGAACGGAATCGAGCCGAGCAGGTAGCCGATGACGAAGGCCACCGGCAGGAATGCTTCAAGCCCCATGGCGGCCTCTCCAAAGACTGGATTTCAATGTCGCGGGATCGCGCAGGTCGAACATGCTCGTACACCGTCCGGCCGCCGACGATCGTGCGCACCACGCGGCCTGTAAAGCGGGCCTCGTCGAACGGGGTGTTCTTGCAGGGCGATTTGAGGTCGGCGGGATCGACCACCCAGGGCACATCGGGGTCGATCACGATGACGTCGGCCGGGCTGCCGGCGCGCAGGGTTCCGCCAGGCAGGCCGAGCAGCTCGGCCGGGCGGGTCGACATCGCCCGGATCAGCGTTTTCAGGTCCAGCTCGCCATTGTGCACGAGCCGCAGGCCCGCCGGCAGCATGGTCCCGAGACCGACAGCGCCGGGCGCGGCCTCGGCGAACGGCAGCCGCTTGACCTCGACGTCCTGCGGATTGTGGTCGGACATGATGACCTCGAGCAGGCCGGAGGCGACCGCCGCCACCAATGCCCGGCGGTCGTCCTCGCTGCGCAGCGGCGGCGACAGCTTCAGGAACGACCGGTAGGGGCCGATGTCGTTCTCGTTCAGCGCCAGATGGTTGATCGAGACCGAGGCGCTGACGGCGAGCCCGGCGTCGCGGGCGCGCTGGAGGATGTCGAGGGAATCGATGCAGCTCAGCGAGGCCGCGTGATAGCGGCCCCCGGTCAGAGCGACGAGGCGCATGTCGCGTTCGAGCATGACGGCCTCGGCGGCATTCGGGATACCCATCAGGCCGAGCCGCGAGGCGAACTCGCCTTCGTTCATCACGCCTTCGCCGACGAGATCGGGGTCCTCGGTGAAGTGCACGATCAGCGCATCGAAATCGCGCGCGTAGGTCAGCGCGCGGCGCATCACCTGCGCATTGGTCACGCTTCGGGCCGCATCGCTGAAGGCGACGGCGCCCGCGGCCTTGAGCAGGCCGAACTCGGTCATCTCCTGGCCGAGCATGCCCTTGGTGAGCGCCGCCATCGGCTGGATGTTGACGATCGCGGTGTCGCGGGCGCGGCGCATCACGAAGTCGACGGTCGCCGAATTGTCGATCACCGGCGAGGTGTCGGGCTGGCAGATGATGGTGGTGATGCCGCCGGTCGCGGCCGCCTGGCTCGCGGTGGCAAAGGTCTCGCGATGGCTGAAGCCGGGCTCGCCGACGAAGGCGCGCATGTCGATGAGGCCGGGCGCGACGATCTTGCCGGCGCAATTGACGATGTCGGTGCCTTCAGGGACGCCGGCCGCGCCGATGCCGCGGCGGGTCTCGCGGATGGTGCCGTCGGCGATCAGGACGTCGCCGACACTGTCGAAATCCCTGGAGGGATCGACGACGCGGGCGTTGGCGAGCAGGACGGGGCGGCGATCGATCAGCATCGGCATCACGCGTTCGGCAGGTTGCGGGCGAGCGCTTCCAGCACCGCCATGCGCACGGCGACGCCCATCTCCACCTGTTCGCGGATCAGGGACTGCGCGCCGTCGGCCACGATCGAGTCGATCTCGACGCCGCGGTTCATCGGGCCGGGATGCATCACGAGCGCGTCCGGCTTGGCGTAGGCGAGTTTCTTCTGGTCGAGCCCAAAATAGTGGAAATATTCCGACGACGACGGCACGAAGGAGCCGTTCATGCGCTCGCGCTGCAGCCGCAGCATCATGACGATGTCCGCGCCGTTGAGCCCCTCGCGCATGTCGCGCGCGACCTCGACGCCCATCCGCTCGATGCCGGGCGGCAGCAGCGTGGTCGGGCCGACCACGCGGACGCGGGCGCCCATCGTGTTGAGCAGGATGATGTTGGAGCGGGCGACGCGCGAATGCAGCACGTCGCCGCAGATCGCGACCACCAGCCCTTCGATCCGGCCCTTGTTGCGGCGGATGGTGAGGGCGTCGAGCAGGGCCTGGGTCGGATGCTCATGCGCGCCGTCGCCGGCATTGATCACGGAACCGTCAACCTTGCGTGCCAGCAGTTCCACCGCGCCGGAGGCGTGATGGCGCATCACCAGGATATCAGGATGCATCGCGTTCAGCGTCATCGCGGTGTCGATCAGGGTCTCGCCCTTCTTCATCGAGGAGGAGGAGACCGACATGTTCATGACGTCCGCGCCGAGCCGCTTTCCCGCGAGCTCGAACGAGGATTGGGTCCGGGTGGAGGCCTCGAAGAAGAGGTTCACCTGCGTCCGTCCCCGCAGGACGGTGCGCTTCTTGTCAACCTGGCGGTTGAGCTCGACATATTCTTCGGACAGGTCGAGCAGGCCGGTAATGTCGGCCGCGGACAGGCCCTCGATGCCCAGCAAATGGCGGTGGCCGAGGACGAAGGTGGATTTCGATGTCATTAAAAGCAGAGCTATAGGGGGGATGACGGGGGAGCAAGCTTCAAATCCGGCCTGCGGACTTATCCACGGTGCTTTGCGGGCAACAGAGCGCCGCCGCCCTGTGTTCGGGGCTGCCGCTTTGCGCTAGACTCGTGCCATTCGTTGCGTCACGGGCCGGATCATGACGAGCATGCGGTATTTCAATCGACTGGCGCGCAATGTCGCTGCGCTGGCGGCCGTGTGCCTCGTCGGCATCGCGACACCGGCGCTGGCGGAGAAGCGCGTCGCACTCGTGATCGGCAACGACCTCTATCCGAACTTGCCGCCGGACCGCCAATTGAAGAAGGCGGCCAATGACGCGACCAGCGTTGCCGACGCGCTGCGGGCACTCCAATTCGACATCGTGCTGGGGACCAATCTCGGCCGCCAGGGCATGATCGACCGGCTCGCCGATTTCACTGCGCGGCTCGCGCCGGGCGACACGGCGGCCGTGTTCTATGCGGGGCACGGTGTGGCGATCGCGGGGGTGAACTACCTGGTGCCGAGCGATGTTCCGGCCGTGAGCGAAGGCGCTGAAGCGCGGGTGCGGGGGGCCTCGATCGCCGAGCCTGACTTGCTCGCAGAGCTCCAGGCAAAGGCAGTGCGGGTCGCCTTCGTCATCATCGACGCCTGCCGTGACAATCCGTTTCCGCGCGCCGCCGGCCGGTCGATCGGCAATACGCGGGGGCTCGCGGATGCGCGGCCGGCGCGCGGCATCTTCACGCTCTATTCGGCCGGGATCGGCCAGACCGCGCTCGACCAGCTCGGCAGCAGCGATACCGCGAATAATTCGGTGTTCACGCGGATCTTCATCGAGCAGCTGAAGCGGCCCGAGCTGCATCTCGGCGATCTCGCTGTCGAGGTGCGCGAGCGCGTGGCGGCGTTGGCGCTGACCGCGACGGACGGTGGCGGCCAACCGGCACCGCATGAGCAGACGCCGGCCTATTACGACCAGACGCTCGGCGGACGCATCTATCTTTGGGAGGCGGCCCCCTCGACGTCGCGCGTGGCAGGCATGCTGGTGAAGCCGCCGGCAAAGCCCGCGGTCGCGGAGCGCGCGACGATGCGTCCGCCGCGTCCGTCCGCGGCGGGTGAAAGCTGCGCCCGCAGCGGCTTCGAGACCTATTGCGTCAGCTCGATGCTGAAGCCGCAATTCGGCAATTCATACGGCGCGACCAACCTGTTCGATGCCTCGACGGGGACGGCCTGGGTCGAAGGTGCAGCCGGCAACGGCATCGGCGAATGGATCACGGTCGAGTTCGAAGCCCCGCGGCGGGTCAAGTCGATCCATGTGCAGAACGGCTACCAGAAGAATCCCGACATCTTTTCCAAGAACAACAGGGTTCGTCAGATCCGGGTGCTGTTCTCCGGCGGCGAGTCGCAGGTCTTCATTCTCGAGGACAGGCTGTCGGCGCAATTGCTGACATTGCGGCCGCCGGTGACGGCCCATTGGATGCAATTCATCATCGACGACGTCTGGGCCGGCAACAAATACACGGACACCGCGATCACCAAGCTTCTGGTCAGCTCGGATCCGGTGCAATGACCGCAAGGACAGGAATCGCGGCGCGCGCGGCGCTCGGTGTGCTGCTTGCGATATCGGTGCTCGCGCCGGCGCGGGCGCAGAGCTTGCCCGGCGATTTCGTCTATCTGCGCGACATCGACCCCAGCATCATCCAGGACATTCGCTACGCCACCTCGAACAATTTCGTCGGCCGGCCGCTGGCCGGCTACAATGCCGGTGAATGCGTGGTGAAGCGCGAGGTCGGGCTGCGGCTGAAGGCGGTGCAGCAGGAGCTGGCCGCACAGAATCTCTCGCTCAAGATGTTCGACTGCTACCGCCCGGCGCGGGCCTCGCTCGACATGGTCAAGTGGTCGCAGAACGGTCACGAGACCGCCGCCGAGCGGCGTTACAATCCCAAAATCCCCAAGACCGAGCTGTTCCGCCTCGGCTACATCGCGAGCCGTTCGCAGCATTCCACCGGCGCGGCGCTCGATCTGACGCTGGTCGATCTGAAGGCTGACAATTCCGCCAAATACGACCCGTCGAGAACCTACGCCGATTGCACAGCGCCGGTCGAAGCGCGCGCACCCGAAGGCAGTGTCGATATGGGGACCGGCTACGACTGCACCGACACGAAGGGCCATACCGCGGCACCGTCGATCACGGCGGAACAACGCAGCTGGCGCAAGCGGCTGGTGGCGGCGATGGCCAGGCAAGGCTTTGTGAACTATTCGAAAGAGTGGTGGCATTTTTCCCTGCCTGGGGCCGGCGGGCCGGCCTATGATTTCCCGATCCAGCCGCGACGGAACTGATTTCGCGCCGAGGAAACGTGATGACCCAGCCGAGCTTTGCGACCCACGAAGTCTTCAACCAGTCACCGCCGTTCGAGGATATCGACCTGTTCGCCGTGGATCGGCCGCTGGTCGAGGCGGTCAAGGCCAATGGCGGCGCGGCAGCGGAATGCGAGCTCTCCGAGTTCGGCAGGCAATGGGGCTCGGCCGCGATGGCCGATCGCGGGCGCTTCGCGAACGAGAACACGCCGAAGCTGCGCAGCTTCGACGCCAAGGGCAATCGCCGCGACCAGGTCGAGTTTCACCCGGCCTATCACGAGCTGATGGCGCACAGCGCCCATGCCGGCATCCATAATTCGACGTGGACCGCGAACGGCAAACCGGCGGGCGATGCCGCCGAGGTCATTCGTGCGGCGAAATTCTACATGGCAGCCCAGGTCGAGACCGGTCACCTCTGTCCGATCACGATGACGCGCGCCTCCGTCGGCGCGCTGGCGATGCAGCCGGACCTGCTGGGCAAGGTGATGCCGGTGCTGTCGACCAGGAGCTACGACCCGAGCTTCGCACCGTGGTGGCAGAAGCGCGGCATGACGCTCGGCATGGGCATGACCGAGAAGCAGGGCGGCACCGACGTGCGTTCCAACATGAGCCGCGCGGTGCGCGATGGCGAGGCCTATCGCATCACCGGCCACAAATGGTTCATGTCGGCGCCGATGTGCGATGCCTTCCTGGTGCTGGCGCAGGCCGAGCAGGGCCTGACCTGCTTCTTCATGCCGCGCTTTGCACCGGATGGTTCGGTCAACGCGATCCAGTTCCAGCGGCTGAAGGACAAGCTCGGGAACCGCTCCAACGCCTCGTCCGAGGTCGAGTTCGCCGGCGCTTATGCCGAAAGGGTCGGCGAGGAAGGCAAGGGGCATCCGCACCATCATCCAGATGGTGCAGCTGACGCGGCAGGATTGCGCGATCGCCTCGGTCGGCCTGATGCGCTCGGGGCTGGCGCATGCGCTGCATCACGCCCGTCACCGTAGCGTGTTCCAGAAGCATCTGGCCGATCAGCCGCTGATGCAGTCGGTGCTGTCGGACATGGCGCTGCATGTCGAGGCCAGCACGGCCCTGGTGATGCGGCTCTGCCGCGCCTTCGATCGCACCCCGCACGACGCGGCGGAGGCGGCCTATATGCGGCTGCTCACGCCCGCGATCAAATACTGGACCTGCAAGAGCGCGCCGCCGTTCCTCTATGAGGCCATGGAATGCCTCGGCGGCAACGGCTATGTCGAGGACGGCATTTTGGCGCGGCACTATCGGGAGTCGCCGGTCAACGCGATCTGGGAAGGCTCGGGCAACGTGATGTGCCTCGACGTGCTCCGCGCGCTCTCGCGCGAGCCGGAGGCCGCGACGGCGGTGCTGCAAGCGCTTGCGGCCGAGACCAAGGGTCTGCCGGGAGCGGGGGAGGCGGCCAGCTTCATCGGCAAGACTTTCCGCCGCACCGACGGTGAGCGCGTCGCGCGGCTTGCCGTCGAGAAGCTGGCGCTGCTGGCGGCGGCCGCGGCGTTGAACGGCGTGTCGCCGCGCAATGCCGAATTGTTCGCGGCGAGCCGGCTCGCCACCAGCCACGCCAGCATGTACGGCGCCGTCGAGCTGGAGAGCGGCGAGGTGCGCGCGCTGCTGGAGCGGGCGCTGCCGTGAGTGCTTGATGTGTCATTCCGGGGCGATCCGAAGGATAGCCCCGGAATGACGGTGAAATTCCAACGAAAGCCTCCTGATGGATTCCCTCAATCCCGACCATCCGCCGCCGACCATCACGCCGGCGACGCCGCGCGTCTGGAAGTTCTGGGGCACGGCGCTGTGGGGCCTCTTCATTTTCGTCGCGATGTTCGTCGGACAGATCGGCGCCGTCGTCCTGGTGGCGGCGCAGCGCGGCCTGCCGATGGATCTCGCCTCGATCCAGGTCGTCGGCCGCGAGCCGCAGACGCTCGCGCTCTCGGTCATCATGGGCCTGCCGGCGACGCTTCTGGCGGTGTGGCTCGCCATTGCCCTCAAGAAGGCCTCCTTCGTCGACTATCTCGCGCTGCACTGGCCGTCCTGGAAGCAGCTGCTGTTCGGTGCCGTCGGGCTCATCCTGCTGGTGCTGGTCTGGGAGACGATGTCGCGCGCGCTCGGCCGCGAGGCGACGCCGGGCTTCATGACCGATCTGTTGAAATCGGGCCGCGACAAGGGCGCCGCGCTGCTGCTTCTGTTTGCCTTCAGCGTGGCCGCGCCGATGTCGGAAGAGATCTTGGCACGCGGCTTTCTCTACCGCGGCTGGTCGGCGAGCTTCCTGCGCGTGCCGGGCGCGATCCTGCTGTCGTCGCTGGTCTGGACCATCGTCCACCTGCAATACGACATGTACTTCCTCGCCGAGGTCCTCACCATCGGCCTCTGGTTCGGCTACATGCGCCATCGCACGGGTTCGCTCTGGCTCACCATCGTGCTGCACGCGCTGAACAATCTGACCGCGGTGGTGCTGACGATGTGGCTGGGGAGCTAGGCCACCAGCGCGATCGCAACCGGCATCGTGATCGCCGCCAGGATCGTCTGCAGCGTGATGATCTGCGCCAGCAGCGGCGCGTCGCCGCCCATCTGGCGGGCAAGGACATAGGCGCTCGACGAGGTCGGAACGGCGGAGCAGATCGCAACGATCGCGAGGCTGTTGCCGGAAAGCCCAAACCAGAGACCGAGCCCAATCGCGAGCGCGGGCATCAGCACCAGCTTGAAAACGACGCCGACGGCTGCGCCGAGGCTTGGACGGAAGAGCCCTTCGAGATGCAGCCCCGCGCCGGTGACGAGCAGGCCGATGGCGAGCGAGGAACTACCGAGCGCGTCTGCAACCTCATGCCAGAGCTTTGGTAGCGGCAGGTGGGTGACATTGAGGGCAAGGCCGATGATGCAGGCCCAGATCAGGGGATTGCGCACCAAAGTGATGACGATGGCGCGGCCGGATTGCTTTTCCGGCGATGCATAGCGAGCGAGCACCGAGACGCTGAACACGTTCACGAGGGGGATGATCGCCACCATCGCCACGGAGGCGAGCGCCAGCCCGACATCGCCGAACAAATTCGCGGCGATCGACAGCGCCACGAATGTCTGCCAGCGCGTCGCGCCCTGGAAGATCGAGGTGAAGGCGGGGCCGCCGATGCCGAGCCGCGCCAGGGCGGGGCGCAGCGCGAGGCACAGCAGCGACATCGCCAGCGCCGCCAATAGAAGCGCGCCGCCGACGCCGGCCACCGGTACCTTGGAAAGGTCGGCCTTCACCAGCGTCTGGATCAGCAGCATCGGGAACAGCACGAAATAGGTCAGCTGTTCCAGCCCGTGCCATTGCGTGTCGAGCCGCATCAGGCTGCGCTTCAGCACGACGCCGAGCACGATAAGGATGAAGACCGGCAGCAGCGCCGCGATGACGACCGGCATGGGTCAACCGTTGCGCAGATTGGCGAGACGGTCGAGCGCGCCTTGCAGGATGAAGATGGCGGCGTGCTCGTCGATCACCTCGGCGCGCTTGGCGCGGCTGACGTCCATGCCGATCAGCTCGCGCTCGACCGCCGCGGTCGAGAGGCGCTCGTCCCACAGGCCGATGGGAAGCGCGGTCAGACCGGCGAGATTGCGGGCGAAGGCGCGGGTGGATTGCGCGCGCGGGCCCTCGCTGCCGTCCATGTTGATGGGCAGGCCGAGCACGAATCCGGTCGCCTTGCGCTCCGCCGCAATCGCGAGCAGCCGGGCCGCGTCCCGCTTGAATTGCGTGCGCTGGACCGTCTCGACGCCGGTCGCCAGTCTTCGGTCCGGGTCGGACACGGCAACGCCGATGGTCTTGGTGCCGAGGTCGAGCCCGACCAGCGCGCCGCGCGCGGGCCAGTGGGTTGCAGCATCGACGAGAGGCAGGATAAGAGCCGGCATGCGTAGCGCATATCACGCGTCACGCCGCGGAGTGAACCCGAAACAATGGATGCGCTGACATTATTCGGCCTGTTCGCCGTCTCGGCGATGCTGGTCACCTACGCCCTGGAAGATCGCAGCCACTGGTTCGTGCTGCTGTTCGCCGCGTCCTGCGCGCTCGGCTCGGCCTACGGTTTTCTCCAGGGTGCCTGGCCGTTCGGCCTGGTCGAAGCGATCTGGGCTGTCGTGGCGCTGCGGCGGTGGCAGCTCAGGCCGTAGGCCGTCCGACGGCCCCACGACCCGCGAAATTGCGACAGGCGGCGACATCCATGATTTGTGGCAAATCTCACACTGATGACGCGCAGACCGTGGCATGATGCCTGTGGTTGCGTGTCAATGAATGTGCAGGTTTAGAGTAGTGCGGGGTATATGCCCGCGATTTTCCAGAACGATCGGCCGCGGCCCGCAATCCGACCGCGCTGCAACCTTGGCGCAAATTTTCTGGCGCCCCGACCGCGTCCCATATTCGCCCAGTCATTTGAGAGGTCACGATGCTCATCAAGCCAAGCCTGATCGCGGGCTCAGAAAGGCGATTCAAGCAAGCCGAGTTCTCACCCGAAGCCTTGAACCGGAAATTGGGCGACGGTCCGATCGAGATGTCGGTCGAAAAGATGCGCGTGCGCCAGCGCCAGCTGCTGGCCGAGACGCAGGACATGGAGAAGGCCGAGATCGGCCTGGAGCGGATCATCCAGGGCAATGATCTCGACAGCATCAATTATCTCGCCAAGGGGACCGCCGCCTCGCGCCCGGTCTGCCGCATCCAGCTCAGGGATCTCAAGTCGAACCTGCTCGGCTATGGCTCGGGCTTTCTGATCGGGCCGGGCCTGCTGCTGACCAACCATCATGTCTTCGGCAAGCCGGCCGATGCGGCCAATTCGATCGGCGACTTCAACTACGAGCTCGACATCTCGGGGCACGAGCGCGCGCCGGTGCGGTTCGGGTTCGAGCCGGGCAGATTCTTCTACACCAACGACAGGCTGGATTTTTCGGTGGTCGCGGTGGCGCCGACCTCGCTGTCAGGCGGGGAGGAGCTCGAGGACTTCGGATGGCTGCCGCTCAGCGCCGCACCCGGCAAGGCGGACCCCGGCGAGTACCTCACCATCATCCAGCATCCCAGCGGGCAGATGAAGCAGGTCTGCGTCCGCGAGAACAAGCTGCTCAAATATGTCGGCGACTTCCTCTGGTACAACACCGACACGACGGCAGGCTCGTCGGGCTCGCCGGCGTTCAACCGCTTCTGGCAGGTGGTCGCGTTGCACCACAGCGGTGTTCCCCGGAAGAATGCGCAGGGCCGCACCCTGACCAAGGACGGCAAGGTGTGGAAGCCGTCGATGGACGAATCCCTGATCGACTGGATCGCCAACGAAGGCATCCGCATCAGCGCGATCGTCGCCGATCTCAAGGTTGCCGTCGGCTCCCATCCCCTGATCAGGCCGGTGCTGGACGAGGAGGAGCCGCCGATCCGGCATGAGACTGCGAAGGTCCGGGCGCCGGCTGACGTGCCTGCCTTCGGCGCCAATGTCTGGGTCGAGCACTCCCTCGACGGGAGCTCGCTGGTGGTCCCGATCCGCGTGCCGTTGCCGATGTTCAGAAAGGACATCCCGTTCGCGCCGCTCGCACCCGTGCCGGGACCTGCGGGAGGCAACGGAGGGGCGCCGAACGGCGGCATGGCAAATGGCAGGGCGCCTTTGATCGCCCGCCCGGCCGGCCTGCTGCCGCACATCAGCGCGAACAACGGCCTGCCGATGGAAGCCGTGCATATCGATCAGAGCACGTTGAAATCGCGTCCCGGGTACAAGGCGAATTTCCTCGGCACCGGCAAATTCTCGGTGCCCTTGCCGAAGATTCCGGCCTCTCTCAAATCCAGGATCGCGATGCTCAAGGGAAGCTCCAGGCAATCCGAGCTGAAATATTTCAACTACAGCGTGGTCATGAACAAGGATCGCCGGCTGGCCTTCTTCAGTTGCGTCAATATCGACGGCGGCAAGCAGCAGGACGTCGGCAAGCGCGAGGGCGATTCCTGGCTGCGCGACCCGCGCATCGACGACGACGCCCAGATCGGCGACGAGTTCTACCGCAAGCAGGCCACGTTCGAGGCGGATCGCGGCAAGAATCCGTTCGACCGCGGTCATCTCGTGCGCCGTTTGGATGCGACCTGGGGCGACACCGTCGCCGCGGCCAAGCAGCATGGTGACGATTCCTTCCACTTCACCAATTGCGCGCCGCAGTTCTTCTCGTTCAACCAGGGCAAGCAGCTCTGGGCGGGACTGGAGGACTATACCCGTGACGTCCTGCTCGAAGGCGAGGAGAAGGGCATCGTCATGAACGGCCCTGTGTTCGACGGGCCGGACGCCGACGGGTCCGATCTGCCCAATCCGGCGGGCCGGTCGCACAAGGATCCGAGCTTCGGCGGCGTCCAGATCCCGAAATATTTCTGGAAGATCCTGATCCGGCGCAACGAGGACGACGACGCGCTCAAGGCGGCGGCCTTCCTGATGAGCCAGCGAAAGCTGGTCATGGAGATCGACCGCATCCAGGAGGTGGATCTGCGCGAGCGGATGTCGGAGGAGGACGTCAGCGTGTTTCAGGTCTCGATCGCGGACCTCGCGAAACTGACCAAGCTCGATTTCGGCAATCTCGCTGATGCGGATTCGCACGAGGCGACCGCGGTCGGCCCGCGGCGGATCGAGTCTTATGAGGATATCCGGCTCAAATAGGGGCTTTCTCGTACGGTGCGAAACGACGCGCAATCGGGTGAGGGCAGCGATGCTCAGCAGAGACACCGCATGACCTCACCCGATGATCTTCCGGACCCGTCGCGGCGTCAGCGGATCGCGATCGGGTTGATCATCGCCTGCACGCCGCCGGTCCAGCGCGGCTGTCCCAGCACGAACAGGAATTCATAACCCTTGTCGCGGGCCAGCGCGGCCGTATCCATGTTCTCGAGGATGTAGGTCCCGTTCATCGCGAGCAGGATCTGGTGCACCTCGAACACGTTCTTGGATTCGAACGGCAGCACCTCGAGTCCCCAGGTGTCGGCGCCGACGGCGACGACGCCCTTGCCAGTCAGATATTTTGCCCCCTCGACGCCGAGCCCGGGTTCGCCGGCCGAATAGCGCTTGTCGTCCTTGCCGAGCAGGCTGAGCCAGCCGGTGTGGAAGATGACGACGTCGCCCTGGCGGATCTCGACGTTCTGCTGCTTGGCGGCTTCCTCGATCTCCTTGACGTTGAAGGCGGTGCCTTCCTTCACCACGTCGGTCTTGAAATAGGCGGCCATGTCGAGCAGGACGCCGCGGGTGACCATCGGCGGCACCTTCTCGATGCCGAGCTTCTTCAGCCCGGTGGGATCGGCGAAGTCGGCGAGCTTGTTACCGTTGTAGTAGACATGTTCGACGCCGAGATGGCCGAGGCCGTCGAGCTGGCTGCCGATGCCGACCCAGGTGTCGAGGATGTCATCGTTATAGGTGGCCTTGTTCGGACCAAGTCCTGCGCTGCCGGCCTGTCCCGGCTGTACCACGGTGATCTTGTAGGTGCGCGGCGGATAGGCGGGCGTCTGCGAGGTGACGGGAATGCCAAGGGCGTAGGTCTTGCCGGTCTTCACCAGCGACGCCGCCTTCACCACGAGCTCGGGCGTCATGTAGTTAGCGGCGCCGACCTCGTCGTTCGGCCCCCATTTCGATTTGGTCCAGTCCTGTGCGCTTGCAGTTCCTGAGATCGCCGACAATACGGCGACACAGCACAACACGAGCGTATTGCGCATTCGATAGTCCTCCCGATGTTCTTGCCGATGTTTGGCTTCGTTATGGTTCTGCGCTGGCCAGTCATTCATCCTAACGTAGAATGATTGCGGGCTTCAAAGCTTTTTGATGTGCTGCGTTGCCGCGGAAGGCGACGTGGACTCCGCGATGGATTTGTGACGAATTTCGCGGAGTGGAACGCTCGCCTCAGGCGGCGATGACGTCGTGGTCCTTCTTCAGGCCGTCGGCAAAACCGCTCAGTGCGCTGGTTTGATGTCCGGCGCGGCGGTGGATGAACAGCGTCTCGACGCGCGCATGCGCCGGGCTCAGCGCGTGGATCGTGATGCTGCCATTCATCGCGCTGCGCTCGACGACCGCGCGCGGCAGCAACGTCACGCCCATGTCGGCGGCGACGCAGCCGATCATGCCGTCGAGGGTGCCGAGCTCGAAGCGCGCCGCCGACGGCCAGCCGAACTCGACGAACACTTGTTCGAGTCGCTGGCGGTAGGTGCAGCCGGTGCGGAACACCAGCGCGGTCGGACCGGATTCCGGCGTGCCGGCGCGCAGCTCGGCAAGCGAAGCCCAGCGCCGCGCGCTCACAAGCACCAGCTCTTCGCGGAACGCGCTCGTCACGATGAGCTCGGCATGCGCGATCGGGCCGGCGACGAAGGCGCCGTCGAGCGCACCGTCGAGCACGGCTGCGACGAGGTCGGCGGTCGGCGCCGTGCGCAAGGAGAGCCGCACGGCAGGAAAGCGGCGGTGGAATTCGGCGAGCAGGGGCGGCAGCCGCACCGCCGCGGTCGTTTCCATCGAGCCGATCGCAAGCGGTCCCTTGGGCTCGCCATCGTCCCGCGCGGCGAGTGCGGCCTCGCGTGAGAGCGCGGCCATCCGTTGCGCGTAAGGCAAGAGGCGCTTGCCGGCGCCGGTCAGCGTCATGCCGCGGCTGTGGCGTTCGAACAGCGGCGTGCCGATCTCCGCCTCCAGCGCCTTCACGCGCTGAGTGACGTTGGACTGCACCGTGTTCAGCTCCTCGGCGGCGCGGGTGATGCCGCCGGTGCGGGCCACAGTGGCAAAGGTCTGGAGATCGCTGAGTTCCATGGCGCCGTTCCGTTTTCGAGATGGCAGCGTTCGCAACAATTCATTTCTGGAGAATGCTAGTCGCGCCTAGTCTCGCTGTCCAGAGATCGGGGACAAGCCATGCCGATGACGACGTCGCTGACCACGCTGCTGGAGATCGCGCATCCGATCTTGCTGGCGCCGATGGATGTCGTCGCCGGCAGCCGCCTGGTCGCGGCTGTGAGCCGCGCCGGCGGGTTCGGCATTCTCGGCGGTGGCTATGGCGAGCGAGCGTGGCTGGAGCAGGAGACTGCGAAGCTCGCCGAACTGCGGGCGCCGTTCGGCATCGGCTTCATCACGTGGAGCCTTGCCAAGCGGCCCGAGCTTCTCGACATCGCGCTCGGCGCGAAGCCATCGGCGATCATGCTGTCGTTCGGCGATCCCGCGCCGTTCGCAGCGAAGATCAAGTCCGCCGGCGCGCGCCTGATCTGCCAGGTGCAGGACGAGGCGATGGCGCGGCAGGCGCTCGAGGCCGGCGCCGACGTCCTGGTCGCGCAGGGAACGGAGGCGGGCGGGCATGGTGCCTCGCGCACCACCGTCGATCTCGTGCCGGCGATCGTCGATCTTGCCGCCGGCCGTGTGCCGGCGGTCGCGGCCGGCGGCATCGCCGACGGGCGCGGGCTCGCCGCCATGATGATGCTGGGCGCAAGCGGCGTGCTGCTCGGCACACGCTTCTATGCCAGCCGGGAGGCCGACGGCGCTGAGGAGGCGAAGCGGCGCATCTGTGCGGCGAACAGCGGCTCGACGGTGCGCGGCATCATCTTCGATCTCTCGCGCAACAATGTCTGGCCGGCGCCCTTCACCGGGCGGTGCCTGGTCAACGACCACGCGAGGCGCTGGATCGGCCGCGAGGTCGAGCTGATGCAGAATGTCGCCGCAGTCGCGGCCGATTATGCGGCGGCAAAGGCCGCCGGCAATTTCGATGTCGCAGCCGTGATCGCGGGCGAGGCGGTCGGGCTGATTCATGATATCCCGCCGGCGGCCGAGATCGTCGGGCGGATTGCGGTGGAGGCGGAGCAGTTGCTCGCCGGGCGCAGAAACTCGGTGACAGCGGCGTAGAATTCTTCACCCTCCCCTGGAGGGGGAGGGTCGATCGCGCGAAGCGCGAGCGGGGTGGGGTGACAGTCTCTCCATTGAGGCGGTGCCCGTGTGGAGAGATCACCCCACCCCGCTTCGCATTTCGCTTCGCTACATGCGAACCGACCCTCCCCCTCCAGGGGAGGGTAAGAGAGAACGAGAGAGAACAACCATGTGGCCTGACCGTCGACTGATCGACCTTTTCAAGACCGAGTTTCCGATCGTGCTGGCGCCGATGGCCGGTGTGATGGATGCGGAGCTGGTGATTGCGGCGGCGCAGGGCGGCGCGCTCGGCTCGCTGCCGAGCGCGATGATCACGCCGGAGAAGGCGCGCGAGCAGGTTGCCCTGATCCGCCAGCGCGTCAAGGCGCCGGTCAACATGAACTTCTTCTGCCACACGCCGGTCGAGCTCACGGCGGGGGCCGAAACGCGCTGGAAGCAGCGGCTCGCGGGCTATTACGCCGAGCACGGTCTCGATCCCGCAGCGCCGATCGCGGCGGCGAACCGCGCACCGTTCGATGGCGCCTTCTGCGAGGTCGTCGAGGAGCTGAAGCCGGAAGTCGTCAGCTTCCATTTCGGCCTGCCTGAGCAGGCGCTGCTCAAGCGGGTGAAGGCTGCCGGCTGCCTCGTGATCTCGTCGGCGACGACGGTGAAGGAGGCGGTCTGGCTCGAACAGCGCGGCGTCGATGCCGTGATCGCGCAAGGCGCTGAGGCGGGCGGCCATCGCGGCATGTTCCTGACCGACAAGATCGCCGAGCAGCCCGGCACCTTCGCGCTGGTGCCGCAGGTCGTCGATGCCGTGAAGGTGCCGGTGATCGCGGCCGGCGGCATTGCCGACGGGCGCGGCATCGCCGCTGCCTTTGCGCTCGGTGCCTCCGGCGTGCAGATCGGCAGCGCCTATCTGCGCTGTCCGGAATCGAAGGTCAGCGCGGGCGGCCGCAAGGCGCTCGCCGACGCGGGCGATGAGTCCACCGTCATCACCAATGTGATGACCGGCCGGCCGGCGCGCGGGGTCCAGAACCGGCTGATGCGTGAGGCTGGCCCGGTGTCGCCGGATGCGCCGCCCTTTCCCCATGCCGCGACCGCGCTGGGGCCGCTCAAGGCGGCTGCCGAAAAGCAGGGCCGGGTGGATTTCACCAATCTCTGGGCCGGTCAGGCCATTGCCCTCGGCCGCGAGGTCCCCGCGGCCGAATTGACCCGGATCTTGCCAAATCGGCGCTGGAGCGCATGAAAGCGCTCGCCGGATAGGTCTCCAGGTTATTGTTTGCGCATGATCTTTTCGGAAAACCGCTTTGCACTTTCCGGATCATGCGCTAGCGCCGGTTGCGGCGCAAAAGCGGCCTCTGCTATACGGCACATGGGTTTTGCCGTGAGAGGCCTTATATAATGTCCGTCGACGCCGCTACCGTCCGCCGCATCGCGCATCTGGCGCGCATTGCGGTTTCCGAGGACGAGGTTCCGCATCTTCAGGGCGAGCTCAACGCCATGCTCGCCTTCGTCGAGCAGCTCTCGGAGGTCAATGTCGAGGGCGTGGAGCCGATGACCTCGGTCACCCCGATGCAGATGAAGAAGCGGCAGGACGTGGTCGATGACGGCGGCATCGCCGACGATATTGTCGCCAACGCGCCCGCGACCGAGGGGCACTTCTTCCTCGTGCCGAAGGTCGTGGAGTAAGTCTTCTATCCAGGACGTGGTCCGATGTGTCTGCTTTGCGACGATGAGAAGGCCTATCAGGCCTACATGAATTACCTCGACAAGATGGAGCGGCAGGGCAAGGCCGCCGATCCCAATGTCGCCGTCAATGCCGTGCTCGACGAGATCGAGGCCGCCGCGAATGCCGCGGCCAAGAAAAACGTCATGCAAGACGACCCGGCCAACGACAAGACCCTGTCTCCGTTCTTCTGCAGCCCGATCAATAAATGACCGATTTGACATCGCTGACGCTCGCCGAGGCCCGCAAGGGTCTCGCCGACAAGACTTTCACGTCCCTCGAGCTGACCGACGCGCATCTTTCCGCGATCGAAGCTGCGCGCGTGCTCAACGCCTTCGTGATGGAGACGCCGGACCAGGCGCGCAGCATGGCGAAGGCCGCGGACGAGAAGATCGCCAAGGGCGATGTCGGCCCGCTCGCCGGCATTCCGCTCGGTATCAAGGATCTGTTCGCGACCAAGGGCGTGCGGACCACGGCGTGCTCGAAGATCCTCGGTAATTTCGTGCCGACCTACGAATCGACCGTCACGTCGCAGCTGTGGCGCGACGGCGCCGTGATGCTCGGCAAGCTCAACAACGACGAGTTCGCGATGGGCTCGGCCAACGAGACCTCGTGCTTCGGCCCGGTCGGCAATCCCTGGCGGCGCGAGGGCAGCAACACGACGCTGGTGCCGGGCGGCTCGTCCGGCGGCTCGGCCTCGGCCGTGGCGGCGTTGCTGTGCATGGGTGCGACCGCGACCGACACCGGCGGCTCGATCCGCCAGCCGGCGGCGTTCACCGCGACCGTCGGCATCAAGCCGACCTATGGCCGCTGCTCGCGCTGGGGCATCGTCGCCTTTGCCTCCTCGCTCGACCAGGCCGGGCCGATCGCGCGCAGCGTGCGCGATGCGGCGATGCTGCTCCGCTCGATGGCCGGACACGATCCGAAGGACACCACCTCGGTGGATATCGCGGTGCCGGATTACGAGGCTGCGATCGGCAAGTCCGTGAAGGGCATGAGGATCGGCATCCCCAAGGAGTATCGTCTCGACGGCATGCCGGCCGAGATCGAGAAACTCTGGGAAGAGGGGGCGGCCTGGCTGAAGGCGGCGGGTGCCGAGCTGGTCGAGGTGTCGCTGCCGCACACCAAGTACGCGCTGCCGGCCTATTACATCGTGGCGCCGGCGGAGGCGTCCTCAAACCTCGCGCGCTATGACGGCGTCCGCTACGGCCTGCGCGAGCAGGGCAAGAACGTCATCGAGCTGTACGAGAACACCCGCGCGGAAGGGTTTGGCGCGGAAGTGCGGCGCCGCGTCATGATCGGCACCTACGTGCTCTCGGCCGGCTATTACGACGCCTATTATCTGCGTGCGCAGAAGGTGCGCACGCTGATCAAGAAGGATTTCGAGGATTGCTTCGCGAGGGGCGTCGACGCGATCCTCACCCCCGCGACGCCGTCGGCCGCCTTCGGCATCGGCGAGAAGGGCGGCGCCGATCCGGTCGAGATGTATCTCAACGACATCTTCACGGTGACCGTGAACATGGCGGGCCTGCCCGGCATCGCCGTGCCCGCCGGCAAGGACGCGCAAGGCCTGCCGCTCGGCCTGCAGCTGATCGGCCGTCCCTTCGACGAGGAGACGCTGTTCTCGCTCGGCGAGGTGATCGAGCAGGCCGCCGGCCGCTTCACGCCGACGAGGTGGTGGTGAATGTCGCCGATTTCATCGCGAGCCTCAACGGCGCGGCGCCTGCGCCGGACCTGAACGCGCCGCTCAGAGGTCTCTGGTGGGCCGCCAAGGGCGACTGGGACCGCGCGCACCAGATCGTTCAGGACGAAAGTAGCCGCGACGCCGCCTGGGTGCACGCTTATCTGCACCGCGTCGAAGGCGATCTCGGCAATGCCGGCTACTGGTACCGCCAGGCAGGCCGGCCGGTGGCGAAGGATTCATTGGAAGCGGAGTGGGAGCGGATGGTTTCCGCGCTGCTCGGGGATGGAAAATCATGAACGCGTCTGTCAGACAGGGAAAACTGATCAAGGGCCAGACCGGCGACTGGGAAGTCGTGATCGGCATGGAGGTCCATGCCCAGGTCACCTCGCAGTCGAAACTGTTCTCCGGGGCCTCGACCGAGTTCGGCGGCGAGCCCAACAGCCATGTCTCGCTGGTCGATGCGGCGATGCCGGGCATGCTGCCCGTCATCAACGAGGAGTGCGTCAGGCAGGCTGTCCGAACCGGGCTCGGCCTCAACGCCGCGATCAATCTGCGCTCGGTGTTCGACCGCAAGAACTATTTCTATCCGGACTCGCCGCAAGGCTACCAGATCAGCCAGTACAAGTCGCCGATCGTCGGCGAGGGCGAGGTCGTCGTTGAACTCGACGGCGGCAAGGTGGCCACCATCGGTATCGAGCGGCTGCATCTGGAGCAGGATGCCGGCAAATTGCTGCACGACCAGTCGCCGACCATGTCCTATGTCGACCTCAACCGCTGCGGCGTGGCGTTGATGGAGATCGTCTCCAAGCCCGACATCCGCGATGCCGAGCAGGCCAAGGCCTACGTGACCAAGCTGCGCTCGATCCTGCGCTATCTCGGCACCTGCGACGGCGACATGGAGAAGGGATCCTTGCGCGCCGACGTCAATGTCTCGGTGCGAAAGCCGGGCGGGCCGCTCGGCACCCGCTGCGAGATCAAGAACATGAACTCGATCACCTTCATCGGCCAGGCGATCGAGTACGAGGCGCGGCGCCAGATCGAGATCCTGGAGGAGGGCGGCCAGATCGATCAGGAGACGCGGCTCTACGATCCCAACAAGGGCGAGACGCGCTCGATGCGCTCCAAGGAAGAGGCGCATGACTACCGCTACTTCCCCGATCCCGACCTGCTGCCGCTGGAGTTCTCGCAGGGCTACGTCGATGAGCTGAAGGCTGAGCTGCCCGAGCTGCCGGACCAGAAGAAGATGCGCTTCGTCGCCGACTTCGGCCTGTCGGCCTATGATGCGAGCGTGCTCGTTGCCGAGCGCGAGAGCGCGGTGTTCTACGAGACCGTGCTGGACAAGCTCGGCAACCGTGCGCGCGACGGCAAGATGGCGGCGAACTGGGTGATCAACGAGCTGTTCGGCCGTCTCAACAAGGAAAGCCGGGATATTACGGGCTCCCCGGTGAGCGCCGAGCAGCTGGCTGCGATCGTCGATCTGATCGGCGAGGGCACGATCTCTGGCAAGATCGCCAAGGATCTGTTCGAGATCGTCTGGCAGGAAGGCGGCGATCCCCGTGCACTGGTCGAAAGTCGCGGCATGAAGCAGGTCACTGACCTCTCGGCGATCGAAAAGGTTGTCGACGACATCATCGCGGCCAATCCCGACAAGGCCGCGCAGGTCAAGGACAAGCCGCAGTCGCTCGGCTGGTTCGTCGGCCAGGTGATGAAGGCATCCGGCGGCAAGGCCAACCCGCAGAGCGTCAACGACCTGCTCAAGTCCAAGCTCGGCGTCTGACACCCGCGCGTTCGAGCGAGGTGACGGACAAGTCTCGTCACCTCGCTTTCGTTCCTCGATGCGACGTTCGCACGCATCCTCGGCGGCAAGCTTCATCCCGATCGGCGGCGATGTGACGACCGAATCGCCGTGACGCGATTCGCGCAAAACGGCGTCTCGCGCACGCTTCGACGAGCGCTCGCGCCGTTAAGCATGAAAATATTTTCGTTGCCAAAATTCGCGACTCAGAGTCCGCGAAGCGCCTTTGCGAGGTGATCGCGAGATTGCCGACGTCCGTCATCGCGACGATCGCGTGCGATGCGTGCGTGCAGGAAAATACTTGCTGCATAGTGTTTTTCTGCAATCGCATGTGCTGCGAACATCGATGTTGCGAGCACTCCCTGCGGTCGATCGCACGCGTCGGGCAGTGCGCTTGCATCGCGCTCGCCAAGCGCACGCGCGTTGCGTCGTCAACACTTCTTTAAGCGAGACGCTGTTTTTTTCTTTGTGTTGGTGTATTCGGGATGAAGTGCATTCGATCCCCGAGTGCACGCAGCGATTAAAGCCATCTCACACATCGGAGGGCAACATGGCCAAGAAAGCGAAGAAGGCGAAGAAGGCGAAGAGCGCAGTGAAGAAGACTGCGAAGAAGACCCGCAAGGTCGCCAAGAAGAAGAAGTAACTTCGACTTCTGAAGTTGCCGGCTCCTAGCCGGCACGTCATCAGCGCCTCATCGAGGTTCTGATCGACGATAGAGGGTGTCGGCGAGACATCAGGTCAACGGTCGGATCGTTCGCTTTGACGGTCCGGCAGAAGAAACGAGTTTTCTTCGTTCGGTGCGGCTCTCCGGAAAGGGGCTCCGCAATTTCACAGGCAGCCTTCGGGTCAACGTGAAATCTGGTCCTGACGTGTTCGCCGACGCCCTCGTTCTCCTGAGGCCGGGGTATTGCCGGCATTCCCATTCCCGACATTGCTGATCTGATACGCGAGGCGATCGCACTGCCACGGCTGCGCAGCCTGGAGCAGGCGAGGGGCCGCGGATTGATGGCGCGCTGCTTGCGCGCTCGCTTCTCCAATCCCGGTGTCGTTGCCCGGTGTCGTCGCCCGTCGCCGGCCGGGCCTTCCGGCACGCCGTACCCTCTCTGGAATCCTGAATCGTCCGCCTGCCGCCTTCGCCGAAGCTTCGGCGTCACGGAACTGCAAGTCCGGCGAAGCCTGGCGCGGCCGGGCCGCGGGTGACGACAGCGAGGATCGATGCCACACGACGCGCCCCACAGCGCGCGATGGTTATCGATGTCCCAAAATCCTTCAGTAAACGGAATCTGACAGAATCGCAGAAGTGCCTGCGAATCAGGGACTTCTTGAAATCCCCGCGTGGGCGTCGCGCGGGCGCGTTTACGTCTGCTTCATCGCGATACTTAAACTGCCATTCAAATTTGCCCGCCATCATCGCTCCAACAAGCCGGCAAACGGCAATGGGCAGCAAGCCTTGGGGATGAGTTGAACGGTGCACGATCCCGGGAAGGGTCATGCACATCAGAGTTGGACGGGAGCCGCGCTCGGGGGACGAGGCGGCATAAGAACAAAGGGGATGCGTTATGTTTCAGGGTACTTTCGATATGGAGACGGCAACGCCGGTCGACGCGAGCGCGTTGTCGGACGTGCTGTTCGAGCGCGGCATCTATTGGGCGAGCGGCCGCTCCGGCCTCGTCGATCTCGTCGCCGCGCACAAATGGTTCAATCTCGCCGCGCTGAAGGGCCGCAAGGACGCCGTGGCGCTGCGCCAGGAGATTGCCGGGCAGATGTCGGATGCCGAGATCGCCGCCGCGCAGCGCGAGGCGCGGGCTTGGGTTTCCGCCCATTGAATTGAGACTCGCATCCACACCCGTGTTCGCACGGGTGGGCCTGGTTGCGCTGAATCAAGTTCCTTCGTCGTGCCGCCACATAAGACCCGAGCGGCATGAGCGAGCCCGACACGAATGGACAATGGCTGCCGATTCAAATCGCGCCCGACGAGTGCGATCTGGAACTCGGACGTCCGCACAAGACCGGGATTCTGCCCTGGTCGTTCCCCTGCCGACGCCGGTCCGGCGTCTGGTTCAACGTCTGGGCCGATGAAGCCGTGCTGATTTCGCCCTCGCATTGGCGGATCTGGCGGTTCCACCGCTAGACGCGGACGCACACATATAAAGTCAGTGCAAATCGGGATGAATGCAGCCGCGCCGATCCTTGCCAGGCTTTCGCACCGGTCTCACGGTCGCTTTCAGGTGAAAGAACGCACCGACCTTGATTGATTCTGCCGCTGGGTGGCGGAGAGGGAGGGATTCGAACCCTCGATACAGCTTGAGACCGTATGACGCTTTAGCAAAGCGTTGCCTTCAGCCACTCGGCCACCTCTCCGGTGCGAGCCTTATGCATCTAATTGCTTGGGCCGGTCAATTTGGAAGCGTGTGCTTTCGCTCGAATATTCCCAGCGATCTTGGAAACGGGCGGTTTGCTGTCGGGCACCATCTCAAGACGGGCCTTTATATAGAGGCGTGGCTGGATTGCCGGGTGGTCGTCGGGGTGGGGCAGGCCCGTTGAGGTGCTGCGTTTCCGGCCTTTGAGTCTCGGTCCGATTCTACGATTCGCGCTTCCATCTGAGCTGCATCGCGCAGTGCCCGGTCCCCGGCGCCTCAAGTGAGGAGTTTTGGTGGCAAATGGAACCGCTTCAAAAAGATCAATAAAAACAATATGTTGCGAGGCCGCTGTGATCACATCTGCGTGTTATTTGTGCAACACCCGGCGGAAAACCAGCTCCCTCGGCCCGTTTGGAAGCGTTCTGTTGTTGTGTGTGCAAGGACGTTCGGTAATTGTGACTGAGCGACGGAGGGGGGCATCCCGAGGTCGTCCCGTTTAGGTCATTCGCTTAAGTCCCTCGCGTTCATGCGGGTGTGTCCGAAGGCGCGAAGGGGGCCAAAGCGGTGATTTAGAGGGGGTTGGGGAATTGGCCGTCCGGTCAGTAACCTTCCCTGAAGAGCAACTTGGAGGTTTAACATGAAGTTGGTTAAGAGCCTTTTGCTCGGCTCAGCGGCGGGTCTGATCGCCGTGAGCGGAGCTCAAGCAGCCGATCTGCCGGTCAAGGCCAAGGCGGTCGAATACGTGCGGATCTGCTCGCTGTACGGAGCCGGGTTCTACTACATCCCGGGCACCGACACCTGCATCAAGCTGGGTGGCTACGTGCGCGCTGACGCGCTCGCGAACACCAACGGCGACTACAGCATCGGTCAGGGCGCTCCGCAGGGCGGCAAGAACCGTCTGAGCGGTTACTACACGACCCGCGCTCGTATGGACTTCACCGTCGATACGCGTACGGCGACCGAATACGGTGTGGTTCGTACCTACGCCGACATGGTCTTCTCCTATGATACCCCGTCCGTCACCGGCACGGCTAACGGCGCGACCACCGCTCCGACCGGCGCGGCCTCGCTCGGCCTCTACCACGCGTTCATCCAGTTCGCTGGTTTCACCTTCGGCCGCACCGTCTCGATCTTCGACGCTCCGTGGCAGAGCTATCCGGCTGGCGGTCCCGACTTCCTCCCGGGCGGCACCAACTGGGTCACCGGTATCAACCAGGTCGCCTACACGGCTGACTTCGGCCAGGGCATCACCGGTTCGGTCGCCTTGCAGGATCAGTCGACGGGTGCCAACGGCCAGTCGAACCTCTGGAATGCTAGCGTGGTTGGTGTTGCCGGCGGCGTCGGTGGCTTCGCCACGGCTGCGGCCGCGGGCGCTGCCATGATCCAGGGCCAGTACGGCGTGTCCGCCTGGGGTGGCACGCGCGTGCCCGATATCGTCGGTTCGGTCCGTGTCGACCAGGCCTGGGGTCTGTTCCAGCTGTCGGCCGTCGCGCATAACATCCACTCGGGCTATTATGGCACAACCGAACTCACTGGCCATCCCGACGACAAGTGGGGCTGGGCGGTGCAGGGCGCCTTGTCGATCAAGAACATCCCGACTGGTGCGGGTGACTCGATCAACTTACAGGCGGTCTATACCGACGGTGCCTCGCACTACAACTTCCAGAGCCTGTTCCCGCAGACCCTGTTCATGTACGGCGGCAGCGGCGTTGCGTACCAGAGCCTTGCTTTCGCTGGCATCGCTGATGGCGTGTTCGGTACCGGCACGGGGATCGACACGGTCAAGACCTGGGGCTTCCGCGGTGGTTACACCCACAACTGGGCTCCGGGTTGGGCTTCGGGCATCTACGGCGCCTATGCTTCGCTTCGCTACGGCGATACGGGCAAGGCTCTGATCTGCGCGAACTTCGCCGCTGGTCTGGCTCCGTCGGCTGGTGCTACCTGTAACCCCGACTTCAACCTCGCGGTCATCGGCGGCAACATCGTCTGGACTCCCGTCAAGGGCCTCGCGTTCACGACGGACGTGAGCTACGTCTGGCTCGACCAGAAGTACTCGGGCACGATCTCGGGAGCCAACACCGCGAACGCCGCGGTTGCGAAGCCTGCAGCTACCTACGAGCTGAAGGACCAGGGCAACCTCCAGGTGCTGTTCCGCGCTCAGCGTAACTTCTAAGATCAATCTTCCGATTGATCGGAAAACCCCGGCAGGAAACTGCCGGGGTTTTTATTTGCGGGCAGTGCACCGAGCACCTAAATGGTGGGTTGCTCGAGCGCGCGGCGTTGCTCGAGAGCCGGCAGAAGGAGCTTCCGACCATGAACATTTCCACGATCTGGAGACGGATGCTCAGCGTGCTCGCCGCGACATCGATGGTCGCCGTGGTTAGCCCGGTGTTCGCGCCGGCGGCTGCTGCACCCGTGGACTCCAACTACCCGGTGTGCCTGCAGCAATGGGAGTGGGGCGGCAGCAACAGGATTTCCTGCAGCTACCGGACGTGGGAGGATTGCAAGGCTTCTGCGCTGGGATTGCCGGCGATGTGCGTGACGAACCCCTATTGGTCCGAGCCGACTTCAGCCCGCCCGCCTCATCGCCGATCCGCCCCCGACAGGATGTGGTAGGGATCGAATCCTGAGGTCACGGGACGGGGTCTGGGCGCGAGCTGCCGCTCTCTCGACGAGAGCGGTCAGGCGATTATCTTGCACCTCTGCCCTCACGGAAGGCATAGGTCGGGTTCAGCCCGCAGGCATCGATCGTGCCAGACGCAGTCGCCAAGCACTGCGCGTAAGTAGAGAACTGGCAGTTGCCGGGATAGCCCCAACGCCGCCCCTGCAGGCAATAGCGATCCTGAATGGCCTCGGCCTGCCGGGGCTGCTGGCGGTTCTTGCCGTAGGCAGCCGAGCCGCCGCCCGGAAGAGCCGACAAGAACACGGCCGCGATCGCGAATGCACCGACTATGCGCAACATGACACGTCTCCAGGTTTTATAGAGCCTACCAACCGATGGTCGCAATGCCGGTTCCTATTATATCGCAAGGGGATCGGACCGTCATGGAATCATGCCGAACGCCGGCCACACGATGACCTGAACGTCGAAGCGATGGCGATGTACCCTCGTCGCGCCTTGGGTCGCTTGTTTGAGCGTGTCC
Organism: Bradyrhizobium dasycarpum; assembly: GCF_042019905.1. Lineage (NCBI taxonomy): Bacteria > Pseudomonadati > Pseudomonadota > Alphaproteobacteria > Hyphomicrobiales > Nitrobacteraceae > Bradyrhizobium > Bradyrhizobium dasycarpum. The sequence goes on along the minus strand of NZ_CP169574.1, from coordinate 1,777,750 downwards.
CGGAAAACCGCGGCGCACCTTCCCGGATCATCTCGCGGGGCAGGGTCTGCACATCGAGGCGCGCTATTCCACGCTTGCGGCGCCGCGACGCAGATCGGCCTCGATCTGCAAGCGCGTGCCGCCGCCGAAGCGGGCGCGGTAGACCTGAAGGTTCTCCATGATCCGCTGCACGTAATTGCGCGTTTCCGAGAACGGAATCAGCTCCACCCAGTCGACCGCGTCCACCTTCGGGTTGCGCGGATCGCCGTAGCGTTCGACCCACTTCTTCACGCTGCCGCGACCGGCATTGTAGGCGGCAAAGGTCATGATGTAGGAGCCGCGGTAATCCTCGAGCAGTCCGCCGAGCTCGGCCGAGCCGAGCGTGGCGTTGTAGACCGAATCGTTCTTCAGCCGGCCCAGATCGTAAGTGGCGCCGTGGCGCTTGCAGACGTAGCGTGCAGCGTCCGGCGTCACCTGCATCAGCCCGTAGGCCTGCGCCGGTGAAACCACGCGTGGGTTGAATGCGCTTTCCTGCCGCGCGATGGCGTAGATGATGCTGCGCTCGACCTCGGGGCCGATCGGCGTGAACTGCGGAATACCGTTGACGGGGTAGGCGTAGAAGTCGAACGGCAGGCCGCGGTTGAGCGCAGCCTTGCCGAGCAGGAGCATGCCGCGCGCGTCGCTGTAGCGTTGAGTGAGCTCGCCGAGGCCGGCGAGCGCTTCGGGATCGCCGTTCTCGCCCATGTCGGCCAGCAGCGGTATCGCCATCTCGCGCTCATCGAGCTCGTACAGCAGCTGCGCAGCGCGGACGATCTCCAGCCGGTCGGCGCCGCGGCCACGCGGCGGATTGTTGAGCTCGATCTGCGGCAGGCCGAGCTTGGCCCGCGCGAGCTGGCCGTAATAGCTGGTCGACTGTTCGGCGGCGCGCGCATAGGCGTTGCGCGCCTCCTGCTGACGACCCATCGCTTCCGCGGCGCGGCCCTGCCAATAGCCGGCACGCGCCAACGCGGTCGGATTGACGCTGCCGACGCCGATGCGGGCGAAATGCTGCGCGGCAGTCGCGGGATCGTTGAGGAAGCGCAGCGCGATCCACCCGGCGGTGAACTCCTGCTCGGTCTTGTAGATGTCGCGCGAGGGCAGGGCGGCATCGCGCGCGATCAGATAGGCGCTGCGGAATTCCTCGGTGTCGATCATCTTGCGCGCCAAAAGGCGCCGTTCGATCCACCATTCGTCGAGATTGTGGAGGCGGCCCGGATCCTTCGGCGCCGACAACATCAGCTGGGCGGCTTCAGTGAACTTCTCCTCGCGGCGCAGCAGCTGGATCTTGCTGAAGAGGAAGCCGGGATCGTTGTGCAGCTCGCGCGGCACCGCGTCGAGCAGCGCGCGCGCGTTCGGCGCTTTCTTGACCGCGGCGATGCGTGCCCTGGCGAGCGCGACATAGCCGGCGCCGAGGCGCTTGGCGGCGCGCAGCGCGGCCTCGTTCTCGCTGCCGTAGAGCAGGGTGTCCATCCGCGCCTTCTGGTCGCCCGGCGTCAGCAGGGCGCCGAACTGGTCGAGCGCGTTGTTCTCGGTGTCCTCCGACATCGGATCGCTGCGCCAGGCCTCGCGCACCAGCCGCTCGGCGTTGGCGCGGTCGCCGCGCGCCAGCATCGCCTTGGCGAGCATGAAGCGGCCCTTGGCGGAGATCGGAGATTCGTGCTCGAACCACGACCACGCTACGGAATCGTCGCGCCTGTCGTCCCACATCGCAGCTTCGAGGCGCCGGCGCAGGAAGGTCTGCGACGGCCAGCTCGGATTGGCGGAGAGGAAGGCGCGGTAGCGCTCCACGCTCGCGCCGTTGTCCTCGCTGCGCAGGATGATCCATTCGGCGAGCTTGCGCGCGACCGGATCCGAGATGCCGGCCGCCGCATTGGTGGCGTCAGCCGCCTTGCGCTTGCGCACCAGCTCGATGACGCTCTCGAGGCGTCTCCTTGTCGCCCTGCGACGTCGACGACGTCGCTGCGACTGCGGCCGGGACGACCGGCTTGCGCGGGGTGGCATGCTGGCGGGTCGCCGGAGCCAGCACGGGAGCTGCGGCGGGGCGTGGGGGAGGGGCGGAAGGTTTGACCGCGGCCGTCGCGGGGGCCGTTTTAGGGGGCGAGCCGCTGGCAGCCGGATGTGCCTTCGGCGCAGGCGCCGCTGCGGCAGGCGTTGGGGCAGACGTTGGAGCAGGCTTGGGCTTCTCCTTCGCCGCGTCCTTCCCGGCGCTCTTGCCAGCCTCCTTGCCGACATCCTTGGCCGGTTTCTTGACGGCGTCCTTGCCCGGCGCGGCGGCCGCGCCCTTGCTCGCGCCCTTGGCTGTATCCTTGGCTGTATCCTTGGCCGTGCCCTTGCCAGTTCCTTTGGTCTCCTTGGACGAGCCCTTGGCTGTATCCTTGGCTGCATCCTTGGCGGCCGGCTTTGCGGTTTCCGCAGGCGTCTCATTGGACTTGGCCAGGGCGGCACATCCTACCGACAGCCCTGCCATCAGGCACAGGACCAGGCCGGTGGACCGCCAGGCGGCACGAGGGAATGAGGTCACGGGTATCGTCGCCCCGAATCAGTCAAGTGGCTCAAGATTTAGCTGTATTTGATTGAATATGCGGACAAAATACCAACAGCCGCTTACCTCGGACCGATTTGCACCATCACCGCGGCAAAATCGCGGCCTAAACGGTGCGTCACACGGCAGCGGGTCTTTTACCGGCGGGACAGACCCGATATGAATGGCGCTTGCTTGAGAGATCGCCGCGTACGGGAGGAAGTCCATGGCAGCCAAGACGAAATTCCGGGGGTCGTTCACCGCCTTGGTCACCCCGTTCAAGAACGGCTCGCTGGACGAGGCCGCCTTCCGCTCGCTGGTCAACTGGCAGATCTCGGAGGGCACCAACGGCCTGGTCCCGGTCGGCACCACCGGCGAGAGCCCGACGCTCAGCCATGACGAGCACAAGAAGGTGGTCGAGTGGTGCATCGCTGAAGCCAAGGGCCGCGTGCCTGTCATCGCGGGCGCCGGCTCCAACTCGACCAAGGAGGCGATCGAGCTCTCCCAGCACGCCGAGAAGGCGGGCGCGGACGCCGTGCTGGTGGTGACGCCCTACTACAACAAGCCGACCCAGGAAGGCATGTACCAGCACTTCAAGGCGATCAACGACGCGATCGGGATTCCGATCATCATCTACAACATCCCGCCGCGCTCGGTGATCGACATGTCGGTCGACACCATGAAGCGGCTGTGGGAGCTGAAGAACATCGCCGGCGTCAAGGACGCCACGGCCAGCATGGTGCGCGTGTCGCAGCAGCGCGCCGCGATGGGCGAGGACTTCAACCAGCTCTCGGGCGAGGATGCCACCATCATCGGCTACATGGCCCATGGCGGCCACGGCTGCATCTCGGTGACGTCGAACGTCGCGCCGCGCCTGTGCTCGGAATTCCACGTCGCCTGGGCGAAGGGCGACACCAAGGCAGCCCTCGCGATCCACGACAAGCTGATGCCGCTGCACAACAACCTGTTCATCGAGAGCAATCCGGCGCCGATCAAGTACGCGATGTCGCTGCTCGGCAAGCTGGACGAGACGCTGCGCTTGCCGATGGTGCCGGTGTCCGAGCCGACCCGTGTTGCGGTCCGCAGCGCCATGGTGCACGCTGGCTTGATCAACTGAGGCGAGCAGTGCGGGGGAGCCGTTCATGAGCGTCGACGAGAAGGGCAGGAAGATGCTCACGGAGTTCCGTGAGTTCGCCATGAAGGGCAACGTCGTCGATCTCGCGGTCGGCGTCATCATCGGTGCGGCCTTCGGCGCCATCGTCACATCGCTCGTCGGCGACGTCATCATGCCGATCATCGGCGCCGTCACCGGCGGCCTCGACTTCTCGAACCACTTCATCCCCTTGTCGAAGGCGGTCACCGCCACCAACTTAGTGGATGCGAAAAAGCAAGGCGCCGTCCTTGCTTACGGCAGCTTCCTGACGTTGACGATCAACTTTATCATCGTCGCTTTCGTGTTGTTCCTGGTGATCCGCGCCATGAACACGCTGAAACGCAAGGAGGAGGCCGCGCCCGCCGCGCCGCCGAAGCCGTCGGCCGAGGTCGAGCTGCTGGCCGAGATCCGCGACCTCCTCAAGAAGTGACGCGCGCGCTTCATCCGAACTGTTAGCCTTGCTGCGCATCTCGATTGGGTATGTCCTCTCATGGCCGATAAAAACGAACGTCCAATCAAGGTCATGGCGGAAAATCGCAAGGCCCGCTTCAACTATGCGATCGAGGACACGATCGAGGCGGGCATTGCGCTGACCGGCACCGAGGTCAAGTCGATCCGCAACGGCAAGAGCACGATTGCGGAATCCTACGCCGATTCCAAGGACGGCGAGATCTGGCTGATCAACGCCACCATTCCCGAATATCTCCAGGGCAATCGCTTCAACCACGAGCCCAAGCGGCCGCGAAAGCTGCTGCTCCATCGCCGGCAGATCAACAAGCTGATGGGCGCCGTCGACCGCGAAGGCATGACGCTGATCCCGCTCAAGCTCTATTTCAACGAGCGTGGCCGCGCCAAATTGCAGCTGGCGGTTGCAAAGGGCAAGAAGCTGCACGACAAGCGCGAGACCGAGAAGAAGCGCGATTGGAGCCGGGAGAAGGGGCGCCTGATGCGGGCGAGGGGCTGACGAGATGACCCAGCGGAACCTGCTCGAGGTCGATTGGAGCCGGATTCCCGCGCCGGTCGATGACGGCGCGGCCGCGCATCTCACCGGCATGGTGGTGCCGCCGATCGGCCTGCTTGCCACCAACGACACCGCGGTGAGCCTGTCGGCGCTGCGCGGCCGGACCGTGGTGTTCGCCTATCCGCGCACCGGCGAGCCCGGCAAGATCGCGCTGGTCGATGATTGGGACATGATTCCGGGCGCGCGGGGTTGCACGCCGCAGACCTGTGCGTTTCGCGATCTGTTCGCCGAGCTGAAGGCCGCCGGTGCCGCCCACGTGTTCGGCCTCTCGACCCAGAGCAACGCCTACCAGACCGAGATGGCCTCACGGCTGCATCTGCCGTTCCCCGTGCTGTCGGACGAGAAGCTGGCGCTCACGCGCGCGCTGAAGCTGCCGACCATGGAGGTCGCGGGCCTGACGCTGATCAAGCGCCTCGCGCTGATCATCGACGACGCACGCATCACGCACGTCTTCTATCCGGTGTTTCCGCCCGACCAGAACGCCGGCGACGTGCTGGACTGGCTCAAGGCCAACCCCAGGAGCTAATCCAGGTCCGCCTTCACTTTCGCGAACACGCTGCGGAACATGTCCGGCGTCAGCACGCCGGTGTTCGTGTTGTAGCGCGAGCAATGGTAGCTGTCGTACAGCCTGAACGCACCGGCCTGGTGCACGGCGCCATGGCCGAACGGGGCCTCGGAGGCCTTCAGCTTCAGCGGCTTGAGCACGCTGTCGTGCGCAATTCGGCCGAGCGCGATGATCGCGCGCAGCTTCGGCATCGTCCGAGATTGGCGACCAGGAACCGCCGGCAGGTGTTGATCTCGGCCGGCAGCGGCTTGTTTTGCGGCGGCACGCAATGCACGGCATTGGCGATCCGGCAGTCAATCAGCTTCAGGCCGTCATCGGGACGCGCCTGATAGGTACCCCTGGCGAATCCGTATTCGAGCAGCGTGGCATAGAGCAGGTCGCCTGCATAATCGCCGGTGAACGGCCGTCCCGTGCGGTTGGCGCCCTGCATCCCCGGCGCGAGGCCGACGATCAGGAGGCGCGCCTTGATGTCGCCGAAGGGGGCGACCGGCGCATTGTGCCACAAGGGCTCGCGCGCGCGGTTTGCCTCGCGAAAGGCAACCAGGCGCGGACAGAGCGGGCAATCACGGTCGGGAACGACGGTGGTAGGCTGGCGGCTCGGCCGAGCCGCCTCACTCCTCGAAGTCGTCATCGCCCCTCGGCGCCATCGTGGTTGCGCGCTGGAGGAATTGCGGGGCGTGGTGACGGGCTTCGCGCTCGCCGCGGTCGCGCGGGGCGGGGCGTTCGGACGGATCACGGCCGAGCTTGGACTGCAGCTCGACCAGGTCGGTGAAGACGTCGGCCTGGCGGCGCAGCTCGTCGGCGATCATCGGCGGCTGGCTGGCGATGGTGGAGATCACCGTCACCCGCACGCCGCGGCGCTGCACGGCCTCGACCAGGGAGCGGAAGTCGCCGTCGCCGGAGAACAGCACCATCTGGTCGATGTGCTCGGCGAGCTCCATGGCGTCCACGGCGAGCTCGATGTCCATGTTGCCCTTGACCTTGCGGCGGCCGGAGGCGTCGATGAACTCCTTGGTCGCCTTGGTGACGACGGTGTAGCCGTTGTAGTCCAGCCAGTCGATCAGCGGGCGGATCGAGGAGTATTCCTGATCCTCGATGATGGCGGTGTAGTAGAACGCCCGGAGCAGCGTCCCGCGGCCCTGAAACTCCTTCAGCAGGCGCTTGTAGTCGATGTCGAAGCCCAGAGTTTTCGCCGTCGCGTAGAGATTGGCCCCGTCGATGAAGAGCGCGATCTTGTTGGTAGGAGAAGGTGACATTCAGTTGCTCGCGTAGTGTTCGTGTTTGATCGTTTTATTGTTGGCGCGGCGACAGCAAGCCGCGCGTTTCCGGAGTGCCGCTCAGACCCGTCGAAACCGCAAATCCGGAGAAGTCGGGGCAATCAAGGTATAGTTATGGCGGACTTGCATACACCCGGCGCTACCCTCGACGGCAGCCCGGGAAACCACCCATCCCAGCCCCAATGTGGGGGTAGCAGAGCCGTTTGGCGAGGCCAAATCACAAATTGGCCTTGCGAAACCGGCCCCATCCCTATAACTAGCCCCAATCATCCACATATTTCGTCCCACCCACAACGGAGCGACAGTCCATGGCTCGCGTCACCGTAGAAGATTGTATCGACAAGGTCGACAACCGGTTTGACCTGGTCCTGCTGGCCGCCCACCGTGCCCGCATGATCTCGTCCGGCTCACAACTAACGGTTGACCGCGATAACGACAAGAACCCTGTTGTGTCTTTGCGTGAAATTGCCGACACGACCATCTCGCCGGAGGACCTCCGCGAGGAGCTGGTGCACTCGCTCCAGAAGTTCGTCGAGGTCGACGAGCCCGAGCCGGATACGGTGCCGCTGATCGGTTCCGCGGGCGCGAGCGTCGATGCGGACGATACCGAAGTCGCGGTCGAGCGCATGACCGAAGAGGAGCTTCTGAAGGGTCTCGAAGGCCTTGCGCCGCCCGAGGAGCAGCCCGAGGAGGACGAGTAAATCGTCCGTCGCGATCATCGACTTCTTGTGATCTTATCAAAGGCCCGAACCGTCGTTCGGGCCTTTGCTTTTGTTGACGTTTTCGTGGTTACCATAGCGTTGTGGTCGGCGCGGCGTGCTGTCACTGAATTGATCGGACGCGGGCGCGATCGGAGCTAAGGTGTATACAACGGGCCGCCCCAGGCCCGTTTGAAGGCAGGACGGCATGGTATATCGGCGCCGCAGATCCACGCAGATGCAGGCCGCAACCGAATCGGTTGCCGTGGCCCCGACTGCGCCGGTCGCGCGCCCGGCCAAGCCCCGCGCGCGCATGATGCGTCAATATGACCTCGTCGAGCGCGTCAGGTCCTACAATCCCAACACCAACGAAGACCTGCTGAATCGCGCCTATGTCTACGCCATGAAGGCGCATGGGTCGCAGACCCGCGCCTCGGGCGATCCGTATTTCTCGCACCCGCTCGAAGTCGCGGCGATTCTCACCGACCTGAAGCTGGACGACGCCACCATCGTGGCGGCGCTGCTCCACGACACGATCGAGGACACCGAGGCGACGCGGGCCGAGATCGATCAGATTTTCGGGCCGGAGATCGGCGCGCTGGTCGAGGGCCTGACCAAGCTGAAGCGGCTCGAGCTGGTGTCGCGGGAGGCCAAGCAGGCCGAGAATCTGCGCAAATTGTTGCTGGCCATTGCCGACGATGTCCGCGTGCTTCTGGTCAAGCTCGCCGACCGTCTGCACAACATGCGCACGCTGGACTTCGTGCCGACGGAATCGCGCAGGCGCATCGCCGAGGAGACGCTCGACATCTATGCGCCGCTCGCGGGGCGCATGGGCATGCAGGAAATGCGCGAGGAGCTGGAGGATCTGTCCTTCCGCACCCTCGATCCCGAAGCCTATTCGGTGGTGATGCAGCGCCTCGACGCGCTCGCCGAACGCAACCGCAACCTGATCGGCGAGATCGAGGACCAGCTCTCCAACAATCTGCGCCACAGGGGCCTGGGGGCGCGGGTCTACGGCCGCCGCAAGAAGCCGTTCTCGATCTGGACCAAGATGGAGCGCAAGTCGGTCGGCTTCGAGCAGCTGTCCGACATCTTCGGCTTCCGCCTCGTCGTCAACGACATCGAGTCCTGCTATCGCGCACTCGGCATCGTCCACACCACCTGGCCGGTCGTGCCGGGGCGATTCAAGGACTACATCTCGACACCGAAGCAGAACGATTATCGCTCGATCCACACCACGGTAATCGGCCCCGGCAACCAGCGCGTGGAGCTGCAGATCCGCACCGAGGCGATGGACCAGATCGCCGAGCGCGGCATCGCCGCGCATGTGTTCTACAAAGAGGGCGTCGGCTCGCCGACCGAATTCCTCAAGCGCGAATCCAATGCCTTCGCCTGGCTGCGCCACACCATCGGTATCCTCTCGGAGAGCGCCAATCCGGAGGAATTCCTCGAGCACACCAAGCTCGAGCTGTTCCACGACCAGGTGTTCTGCTTCACCCCGAAGGGCAAGCTGATCGCGCTGCCGCGCCACGCCAACGTGATCGATTTCGCCTATGCCGTGCATACCGACGTCGGCAACAGCGCGGTCGGCTGCAAGATCAACGGCCAGTTCGCGCCGCTGTCCTCGGAGCTGCAGAACGGCGACGAGGTCGAGGTGTTGACCTCGGAGGCGCAATCGGCGCCGCCATCGGCCTGGGAGACGCTCGCCGTCACCGGCAAGGCCCGCGCCGCGATCCGCCGCGCCACGCGGACCGCGGTGCGCGATCAATATGCCGGTCTGGGACGGCGCATCGTCGAGCGCCTGTTCGAGCGCGCCAAGATCGAATATGCCGACGACAAGCTCAAGGGCGCGCTGCCGCGGCTCGCGCGCACCTCGATCGAGGACGTGATGGCGGCCGTGGGACGCGGCGAGATCAAGGCCTCCCACGTCGCGCGTGCGATGTATCCCGACTACAAGGAGGAGCGCATCGCGCGCTACGGCGTCAAGAAGGGGCTTGCCGCCAAGCTCAAGGAGAAGTCGTCGGAGCAGCCGCGCAGCCCAGTCGCGATTCCTGATCCGCGGTATCAACTCCGACCTGCCGATCAAGTTCGCGCCGAACGGCGGCGCGGTGCCGGGCGATCGCATCGTCGGCATCGTCACGCCGGGCGAGGGCATCACGATCTACCCGATCCAGGCGCCGGCCCTGAAGGATTTCGAGGAGGAGCCGGAGCGCTGGCTGGACGTCCGCTGGGACATCGAGGATTCTGCGCCGCAGCGCTTCCCGGCGCGCATCAGGGTCGAGAACGTCAACGAGCCCGGCGCGCTGGCGCAGATCGCGACCGTGATCGCCGAGCACGACGGCAACATCGACAACATCAGCATGCAGCGCCGCTCGCCGGACTTCACGGAGACGACGATCGATCTCGAGGTCTACGATCTGAAGCATCTGAGCGCGATCCTGGCCCAGCTGCGCGCCAAGGCGGTCGTCGCCAAAGTCGAACGTGTTAATGGATGATGCTTGTCGTTGCCGGGCTTGACCCGGCAACCCATCTCTTCGAAGAAGATAGATGCGCGGGTCGAGCCCGCGCATGACGAGCTGGGAAATGTCACTTCGCGAGTCCTGAAATGCCCGCTTCGAAGCTTCGCCTCGGTGTCAATATCGACCACGTCGCAACCGTGCGTAACGCGCGCGGCGGCCGCCATCCCGATCCGGTGCGGGCGGCGCTGCTGGCGATCGAGGCCGGCGCCGACGGCATCACCGCCCATTTGCGCGAGGACCGCCGCCACATCCGCGACGAGGACATGGCGCGGCTGAAGGCCGAGATTTCCAAGCCGCTCAATTTCGAGATGGCGGCGACCGACGACATGATGCGCATCTCGCTCGCCACCAGGCCGCATGCGGTGTGCCTGGTGCCGGAGCGCCGGCAGGAAGTGACCACCGAAGGCGGGCTGGATGTGGTCGGCCAGCGTGACGCGCTCGCGCCCCGTATCGCGCAGCTGAGCGATGCCGGCATCCGGGTCTCGCTGTTCATCGCTGCCGATCCCGCCCAGATCGAGATGGCGGCGCAGCTGCGCGCGCCCGTGATCGAGATCCACACCGGCGCCTGGTGCGACGCCGTGGTCGACGGCCACAGCGCCAAGGCCGAGGCCGAATGGCAGCGGATCGTGGCGGGAGTGAAGCTGGCCAAGGCCGCCGGGCTCGAGGTCCATGCCGGGCACGGGCTCGACTACGCGACCGCGGAGACGATCGCGGCCCTGCCTGAGATCATGGAGCTCAACATCGGTTACTACATGATCGGCGAAGCGCTGTTCGTGGGGCTGGCCGAGACGGTGCGCAGCATGCGCGCGGCCATGGACCGCGGCCGGGGCCGGGCATGATCATCGGTATCGGCTCCGACCTGATCGACATCACCCGGGTCGCCAAGGTGATCGAGCGCCATGGCGAGCGCTTCCTCGACCGCGTCTTCACCGCGGCGGAGCGGGCCAAGGCGGAGCGCCGCGCCAAGAACGAGAGGATGGTGGTGGCGACCTACGCCAAGCGCTTCGCCGCCAAGGAGGCCTGCTCCAAGGCGCTCGGCACCGGGATCCGGCGCGGCGTCTGGTGGCGCGATATGGGGGTGGTCAACCTGCCGGGCGGGCGGCCGACCATGCAGCTGACCGGCGGCGCCTTGGCCCGGCTCCAGGCCCTGACGCCGGAGGGGTGCGAGGCCCGGATCGACGTGTCGATCACCGACGACTGGCCGCTGGCGCAGGCCTTCGTCATCATTTCCGCCGTGCCGCTGCCGAAACCCTGACGCGGCGTCGCGGATTTTGTGATCTTCGTTGTAAATCAATATCTTACCAAGTCTTGATGCGATCCTTGATTGCGTGGCCTGCGACAACCGTCTAAAAGTCCGCGGACGCAAATCAGCCTGGGCGAGTTCGGCTTTACGCCGGAATTGGCCCTCACTGTCAGAATCAGGACAATCTCCTTGCGCCGCGAACCGGTGGGCCGTTCGCGGGAGGAGGGCGCTCTGTGATCGCCGGCCGGAATTGAGAGAGCAATGAGCGTGACTTCGGGAACGAAAACTGAGAGCGGCGTCGGCGAAACGATCCGAGTCGTGATCCACGCTCTCCTGATCGCGCTGGTGATCCGAACCTTCCTGTTCCAGCCCTTCAACATCCCGTCCGGCTCGATGAAGGCGACGCTGCTGGTCGGCGACTATCTGTTCGTCTCGAAATATTCCTACGGCTACAGCCATTATTCGATTCCGTTCTCGCCGCCGCTGTTCTCCGGCCGGATCTGGGGCTCGGACCCGGACCGCGGCGACATCGTCGTGTTTCGCCTGCCGAAGGACGATTCCACCGACTACATCAAGCGCGTGATCGGCCTGCCCGGCGACCGCATCCAGATGCGGGACGGGCTGCTCTACATCAACGACACGCCGGTCGAGCGGCAGCGGATGAGCGAATATGTCGGCGAGGAGCCCTGCGGCTCGGAAGGTGGCGGCATCTCCCGGGTCAAGCGCTGGAAGGAAACACTGCCGAACGGCGTGTCCTATGAGACGCTCGACTGCGCCGACAACGGCTACGTCGACAACACCAACGTCTACACCGTGCCGTCAGGCCATTTCTTCATGATGGGCGACAACCGCGACAACTCCACCGATAGCCGCTTTCTCGGCCAGGTCGGCTATGTGCCGAAGGAGAATCTGATCGGCCGCGCCCAGATGATCTTCTTCTCCATCGCCGAAGGCGAGCATGCCTGGATGTTCTGGCGCTGGCCGTGGGCGGTACGCTGGAATCGGTTCTTCAAAATCGTCCGATGAAAGACGAAGCCAAACACATCGCCATCCAACCGACCGAGGCGCAAGCCGCTCCCGAGAGCGAAGCTGCAGCGAAGACGCCTGCCAAGAAGAAGCGGGCGCGGAGCAGCAAGGCCAAGGGCACCGATGCGAATGCGGCGCTCGAGGCGCGCATCGGCCACAGCTTCACCGACCCGAACATGCTGATGCAGGCGATCACGCATGTCTCGGCGTTGAAGTCCGGGCGCAAGCGCGGCGACAGCTACCAGCGCCTGGAATTCCTCGGCGACCACGTGCTCGGGCTCGTCGTCTCCGACATGCTCTATCACGCCTTCCCGAACGCCGATGAGGGCGAGCTCTCCAAGCGTCTTGCCGAGCTCGTGCGCAAGGAAAGCTGCGCCGACGTCGCCAAGTCGCTCGGACTGCTCGACGACATCAAGCTCGGCTCGGTCGGCTCCAGCGCCGATGCCCGGCTGCGCAAATCCATCCTCGGCGACATCTGCGAGGCCGTGATCGGCGCCGTCTTTCTCGACGGGGGCTACGCAGCGGCGTCCGAGTTCGTCAGGCGCAACTGGACCGAGCGCATGCACAAGCCGCGCCGTCCCTTGCGCGATCCCAAGACCGTGCTGCAGGAATGGGCGCAAGGCAAAGGGTTGCCGACGCCGGTTTACCGCGAGGTCGAGCGCACCGGCCCGCATCACGATCCGCAGTTCCGCGTCGCCGTCGACCTGCCGGGCCTCGCGCCGGCCGAGGGCGTTGGGGGCAGCAAGCGCGCGGCAGAAAAGGTAGCAGCTTCGGTGATGATCGAACGCGAAGGCGTCGGCGGCAGCAATGACGGCTGAAGCAAGCGGCGAGGCGCCCATTGCGACGCGCTGCGGCTTCGTCGCGCTGATCGGCGCGCCGAATGTCGGCAAGTCCACGCTGGTCAATGCGCTGGTCGGGGCCAAGGTCACGATCGTCTCGCGCAAGGTGCAGACCACGCGCGCGCTGATCCGCGGCATCGTGATCGAGAACAACGCGCAGATCATCCTGGTCGACACGCCCGGCATCTTCCTGCCGAAGCGGCGGCTCGACCGCGCCATGGTCTCGACCGCCTGGAGCGGGGCGCATGACGCCGATCTCGTCTGCGTGCTGCTCGATGCCAAGACCGGCATCGACGAGGAGGCCGAGGCGATCCTCACCAAGGCTGCGAGCGTCAATCACGAGAAGATCCTCGTCATCAACAAGGTCGACCTGGTCCAGCGCGAGAAGCTGCTGGCGCTGGCGCAGGCCGCCAACGAGCGCATGAAGTTTGCGCGCACCTTCATGATCGCGGCGATCTCGGGCGACGGCGTCGATGATCTCCGCAGGACGCTCGCCGAGATGGTGCCGCCGGGTCCGTTCCTCTATCCAGAGGACCAGATGTCGGACGCGCCGATGCGGCAGCTGGCGGCCGAGATCACGCGCGAGAAGATCTATCAGAAGCTGCACCAGGAGCTGCCCTACCAGTCCACGGTCGAGACCGACAAGTGGGAGGAGCGCAAGGACAAGTCGGTACGGATCGAGCAGACGATCTTCGTCGAGCGCGAAAGCCAGCGCAAGATCGTGCTCGGCAAGGGCGGCGCCACCATCAAGTCGATCGGCGCTGACTCCCGGAAGGAGCTGATGCAGATCCTGGACGTGCCGGTGCATCTGTTCCTGTTCGTCAAGGTGCGCGAGAATTGGGGCGACGATCCCGATCGCTACCGCGAGATGGGTCTGGACTTTCCGAGAGAATAACCAAGAAAAGATCGGTATCCGATGAGCGTGCCCAGCAATGTCAGGCGCTTCGAAGCGCTGCTCTATGCATCGTTGATGCTGGACGCCTTGTCGGTGGCGGTGCAGGACCGCACGCCCAATGCCGAGATGACCGAGCAGATGATCATGACGGGGACCCTGCTCGCCGGCGGCATGATTTTGCTCCTTCTCTATTTCGTCCGGCTGGCCGCGCACGGGCGCAAGAACTGGCCGCGCTGGGTGCTGGCGGCAGCGCTCGTGCTGTCGGTGATCTCGCTCGGCCAGATCATCGGCGCGAAGGGCCTGGAGCTCGACAGCGCCATCGAGATCGTTTCCTGCGCGCTGACCGCGATGGGCCTGTATTTCTCCTTCACCGGCGACGCGCAGGGCTGGTTCAACGCGTGAGGACGCGTAGGGCGGATTAGCGAAGAGCGCAATCCGCCGCCTCCGTGCGCAAGCATAGGCGGATTACGCCTTCGGCTAATCCGCCCTACGATTGCGTGCCGGAATCCGTTACACTTGACCCCATGGAATGGACCGACGAAGGCATCGTGCTGGGGGTGCGGCGGCATGGCGAATCCAGCGCCATCGTCGAGCTCCTGACGCGCGCCCACGGCCGGCATCTCGGCCTCGTGCGTGGCGGGGCCAGCTCGCGGCTGCGGCCGCTCCTGCAGCCGGGGAACAGCGTCAGCGCGGTCTGGCGGGCGCGGCTCGACGAGCATCTCGGCACTTATACGATCGAAGGCCTGAAGCTGCGCGCGGCTACGCTGCTCGGTTCCTCCCACGGCGTCTACGGCATCACTCATCTCGCGTCGATCGCGCGCCTGCTGCCGGAGCGCGATCCGCACGAGGAGATGTTTGCCCTGCTCGAGCATGCGCTCGACGATTTCGAGGACATCGGGGGCGGCCGTGCACCTCATCCATTTCGAGCTGGCAATGCTCGCCGAGCTCGGCTTCGGGCTGGCGCTGGAAAACTGTGCGGTAACCGGCGAGACCGCCGAGCTGATCTACGTCTCGCCGAAATCCGGCGGCGCAGTGTCGCGCAGCGCAGGCGAGCCCTGGCGGGACCGCCTGTTGCGCCTGCCGCCGTTCCTGCGCCAGGGCGAAACCGCCAGCGACCTGACCGAGCAGGACCTCCAGGACGGCTTTCGGCTCACCGGCCTGTTCCTGCTGCGTCACGTGCTGGAGCCGCGGGGGCAGGGCCATTCCGACGCGCGCGCGGGCTTCATCAACGCCCTGATCCGGCAACAGGCGCGAGCCGCGATTCCCGCGCCATGAGTAAAATTGAACTCTGCCTTGTCCTATCTGACTGAGTTCCGCGGGAACGAAATCGGGGCCATCGAGTTCGCCCTTAGGTTCCACAACGGGGACAGCCCAAATGTTGATCAGGGGATTCGCCTTTTCCGCGGCGCTGCTCGCGTTCGCGCCCGAAGCCGGGGCTGGTGAGCCGCAACCCGGCGTGTTTCGCCGGGCGTCCTGCACTGTCGTGCGGTACTATGTGGCCAAATATTCCGCTGCCGCCGCAGAGGCATGGGCGCGGTCAAAGGGGGCGACGGAGGCCGAAATCGAGGCCGCCCGGCGCTGTCTGGCCAATGCGCCGGCGCCGGCCCAGGACAAGACCCAGACCGTGACAGCCGGCTGGGCAGGGCACTAAAGCGCGATGCGACGAGGATGAATCGTCATCGCGCTTTAGGTCGTTGTTTAAGCATGATCTTTTCGGAAAACCGCTGCGCACTTTCCCGGATCATGCTGTAGCCGCCGCGCCCACGGAACCAATCCATCCTTGCCCGATTCCCTTCCACGGTTTAACCGGGCGGCATGGGAAAACAGATCGTTCCGCCGGAAGAACCGGCCGAAATTCACGAGGTGCCGCTGCGTGAAGCGCTGGAAGAGCGCTATCTCGCCTATGCGCTCTCCACCATCATGCACCGCGCGCTGCCGGACGCGCGCGACGGCCTGAAGCCGGTCCATCGGCGCATCCTCTACGGCATGCGCCTGCTCAGGCTCGACCCCGGCACCGCCTTCAAGAAATCCGCCAAGATCGTCGGCGACGTGATGGGCTCGTTCCATCCGCACGGCGACCAGGCGATCTACGACGCCATGGTGCGCCTCGCGCAGGATTTCTCCTCGCGCTACCCGCTGGTCGACGGCCAGGGCAATTTCGGCAATATCGACGGCGATAATCCGGCCGCCTACCGCTACACCGAAGCGCGCATGACCGATGTCGCGCGGCTTCTGCTCGATGGCATCGACGAGGACGGCGTCGAATTCCGCGCCAATTACGACGGCCAGTCGAAGGAGCCGGTGGTGCTGCCCGGCGGCTTCCCGAACCTGCTCGCCAACGGCGCGCAGGGCATCGCGGTCGGCATGGCGACCTCGATCCCGCCGCACAACGCCGCCGAGCTTTGCGACGCCGCGCTGCACCTGATCGAGAAGCCCGACGCGAAGTCCAAGGCGCTGCTGAAGTGGGTGAAGGGCCCGGACTTCCCGACCGGGGGCATCATCGTCGATTCCAAGCAGGCGATCGCCGAGGCCTATGCCACCGGCCGCGGCTCGTTCCGTGTCCGGGCGAGGTGGGAGCAGGAGGAGGGCGCACGCGGCACCTGGGTCGTCGTCGTCACCGAGATCCCCTTCCTGGTGCAGAAATCGCGCCTGATCGAGAAGGTCGCCGAGCTGCTCGACCAGAAGAAGCTGCCGCTGGTCGGCGACATCAGGGACGAGTCGGCCGAAGACGTCCGCATCGTGATCGAGCCGAAATCGAAGAACGTCGACCCGGCGCTGATGATGGAATCGCTGTTCCGGCTGACCGAGCTCGAAAACAAGATCCCGCTGAATCTCAACGTGCTGATCAAGGGCAAGGTGCCCAGGGTCGTGGGCCTTGCCGAGGCCTTGCGCGAATGGCTCGACCATCTGCGCGACGTCCTGCTCCGCCGCAGCAACTACCGCAAGGCGCAGATCGAGCACCGGCTGGAAGTCCTCGGCGGCTTCCTGATCGCCTATCTGAACATCGACAAGGTGATCAAGATCATCCGCACCGAGGATGAGCCGAAGCCGGCGCTGATGAAGGTGTTCAAGCTCACCGAGGTGCAGGCCGAAGCCATCCTCAACATGCGCCTGCGCTCCTTGCGCAAGCTCGAGGAGATGGAGATCCGCACCGAGGACAAGAACCTCCGTGCCGAGCTCAAGGGCATCAACGCGGTGCTCGCCTCCGAGGCCGAGCAGTGGAAGAAGGTCGCCGAGCAGGTCGGCAAGGTCCGCGACATGTTCGGACCGAAGACGCCGCTCGGCAAGCGCCGCACCACCTTTGCCGACGCGCCCGAGCACGATCTCGCCGCGATCGAGGAGGCCTTTGTCGAGCGCGAGCCGGTGACCGTCGTCGTCTCCGACAAGGGCTGGATCCGCACCATGAAGGGCCATGTCGAGGATCTCTCGGGGCTCGCCTTCAAGCAGGACGACAAGCTCGGCTTCGCCTTCTTCGCCGAGACGACCTCGAAGCTCCTGCTGCTCGCCACCAACGGCAAGTTCTACACGCTCGACGTCGCCAAGCTGCCGGGCGGGCGCGGTCACGGCGAGCCGATCCGCCTGTTCATCGACCTCGAGCAGGAGGCGGCGCCGGTCGCGCTGTTCGTCAACAAGGGCGGGCGCAAATTCCTGGTCGCGAGCCACGAGGGCCAGGGTTTCGTCGTCAACGAGGACGATTGCGTCGGCACCACCAAGAAGGGCAAGCAGGTCCTCAACGTCGACATGCCGAACGAGGCGCGCGCGATCACCGAAGTGGTCGGCGACACCGTCGCGGTGATCGGCGAGAACCGCAAGATGCTCATCTTCCCGCTCGACCAGGTGCCGGAAATGGCGCGCGGCCGCGGCGTGCGCCTGCAGAAGTACAAGGACGGCGGCCTCTCGGACGTGACCGTGTTCGAGGCCAAGGCCGGCCTGACCTGGAAGGACTCCGCGGGCCGCGAATTCTCCGCGACCATGAAGGAGCTCGCCGAGTGGCAAGGCACCCGCGCCGACGCCGGCCGCCTGCCGCCGAAGGGTTTCCCCAAGTCGAACAAGTTCGGCAAGGTGATCGGGTAGGGGCTTGTGTCCCGGACGCGCTGCAGCGTGCAACGCTGCTGCGCAGAGCCGGGACCCACGCTGCACTGGATACTCGGAGACACGGGCCCCGGCTCAGCAGCGCACCGCCGAAGAAGCGCTGCGCTGCGTCCGGGGCACGAGATTGGTGCGCAACTGCATCCACATCGTCTTGCGAGCGCAGCGACGCAATCCAGAGTCTTTTCGCGGTGGCGGTCGCTGCGCTCGCAATGACGGGATGCGATGGAGTTGCGCTCCAACCCTGAAGTGCACATCCGCGCAAACGCGCGGCTGATAGCCGTGTGCGCATACGTGCTTCTGCCGTGTGGGCACGAACATTGCTTTTTGCTGGCGACCGTAACCGTTTCGCCAAGGCAAGAAGAAACCAATGTTCAAACTCAAGTCTTTCATCCCCGCGCTGTTCGGCCTCGCGCTGGCCGCGGCGCCTGCGCATGCGGCGGGGAATCTCGTCGCGGTGCTCGAGGCGGAAATCGTCACCCTCGATCCGCATTTCTCCACAGCCTATATTTCGCGCACGTTTGGCTACATGGTGTTCGATACGCTCTTTGCGAAGGACACCAAGGGCGACATCAAACCGCAGATGGTGCAGGACTGGAAAGTCTCGCCCGATGGCCTGACCTACAGTTTCACCCTGCGCGATGGCCTGAAGTGGCATGATGGCCAGCCGGTCACCGCGGCCGATTGCGTGGCCTCGCTGCGCCGCTGGGGCACGCGCAGCGCGCTCGGCCGCCGCATCTTCGCGATCACCGCTTCGCTCGAGCCCACCGATGCCAAAACCTTCGTGCTGACCCTGAAGGAGCCGTCGGGTCTTGTCATCGATGCGCTCGGCAATCCGGTCAGCCCCGTCGCCTTCATGATGCCCGAGCGCATCGCCAAGACGCCCGGCGATCAGCGCATCACCGAGATCATCGGTTCCGGCCCGTTCGTCTACAGCAAGGCCGATCACCGCACCGGCGATCGCATGATCCTGAAGAAGTTCGCCGACTATGTGCCGCGCCCCGAGCCCGCCGACTTCCTCGCCGGCGGCAAGCGAGTCAATGTCGACACGCTCGAGATCTGCGTCATTCCCGACGGTGCGACCGCAGCCTCCGCGCTCCAGGCCGGCGAGATTGACTTCATGCAATACGCCCCGTTCGATCTGTTGCCGCAGCTGGAGAAGAACTCCCGCGTCAAGCTCGTCAACTTCACCGGCGGCAACATGTTCGCAGGGGCCTACCGCCTCAACGCCGCGTCGAAACCGTTCGACGATCCCGCGATCCGGCGCGTGCTGTGGAAGCTGGTCGACCAGCGCGAGGTGCTGGATGCGCTCGGGCTCGATGCCAAATACGCCACGCCGTGCGCGACGTTCTTCACCTGCGGCACCACTTATGAAAGCAAGGCCGGCACCGAAGCGGCGGCAAAGCCATCGATCGAGGCGGCGAAGGCCGCGCTGAAGGCGACCAAATATGCCGGCGAGCCCGTCGTCGTCATGGAGGCCAACGATCTCGAAGCCCCGCGCGTCTCGGCGCAGGTGCTCGCCGAACGGCTGAAGGCTGCCGGCTTCAACGTCGATCTGCAGGTGATGGATTGGGCGAGCGTGCTGGCGCGCCGCGCCAAGAAGGAAGGCTGGAGCGCCTATGGCGTTCACGCCGGCGGCTTCGACCTGGGGTCGCCGCTGACCAACGTCATGGTTGCCTTCAACTGCGCCGACTTCACCGGCTGGCAATGCGATGCGCGCATCACGCCGTTGATGGAAGCCTTCGCCAAGGCGCCGGCCGAGGAGGACCGCAAGAAGATCGCGGGCGAGATCCAGGCCGTCATGTACGATCAGGCACCCGCAATTCCGTGGGGCCAGTTCGCGCAGCCGGCCGCCTATCGCGCGACGCTGCGCGGTCTGATACCGTCCGCCATCCCGGTGTTCTGGAACGTTGAGAAGTAACGCGATGTACGATGTCATTGTTGTCGGCGGCGGCTCCGCCGGCGCCGCTGTTGCGGCACGGCTGTCCGAGGATCCCGCACGGCGCGTGCTGCTGCTCGAAGCGGGGCGCGACTGGCGCGCCGACGAGGCGCCATGGGAAGTGCGAACGCCCAATCCGATCCCGATCATCCACAAGCGCGAATACCAGGAGAAATGGCAATGGCCTGACCTTCTGACGCGCCGGGTGGCGGGCCAGGAGCCTCGCTTCTACTGGCGCGGCAAGGGGCTCGGCGGCTCGTCGATGATGAACGGCCAGATCGCCATCCGCGGTGTTGCGGACGCCTTCGACGAATGGGCCGCTAATGGTTGCACCGGCTGGTCGGCCAGGGAGGTGATGCCGCTGTTCTCCGTGATCGAGGACGATCTGGAATTCGGCAACGCCGAGGGCCACGGAAGCGGCGGGCCGTTGCCGGTCTATCGCGCGCCACCCGAAAAGTGGGGTCCGATCGATCGCGGCTTGCGCGATGCGGCGCTCGCGGCCGGGTATCCCTGGTGTGCCGATGTCAACGGCCCGGACGGCGAGGGCGTCGCCTGCTATCCCATCAACAGCCGCGACAGCCGCCGCATCAGCACCAATGAGGGTTATCTCGAGGCCGGCGCGCGGCCGCTCAATCTGGAGATCCGCGGCCATGCGCTGGTCGATCGCGTGCTGATCAGCGACGGCCGCGCAACCGGCGTTCGCGTTCATGTCGAGGGGCAGGGCACAAGTGAGATCAGCGCGCGCCAGATCGTGCTGTGCGCCGGCGCCATTCACAGTCCGGCGATCCTGCTGCGCTCGGGCATTGGCCCCGCCGAGGAGTTGCGGGCGATGGGGATCGCGGTCGCGCGCGATCTGCCGGTCGGCCGCCATTTCTTCGACCACCCGCTGTTTCGCGCCACGATCCAGCTCCGGGAGGAGCTTCGCCCCACCGATCCCGATACGCGGCACACCAATTGCTGCGTGACCTACTCGTCGGGCCTCGCCAACGGCGGCAAGCGCGACATGATCCTGATCGCGTTCAATCACCGTGGCATCGGGGTAGCAGGCGCGATTGGCGCCGGGCTGTTCAACGCGTATTCCCGCGGCACGCTCAAATTGGCCTCGACCGACCCCGCGATCGATCCCGTCGTCGAGGAGAACATGCTGGCCGATCCCCGCGACATGCTGCGGATGATGGATGCGGTGAAACGCCTCGCCGTCATCACCTCGCAGCCGGCGCTGTCAGGCATCGCCGACTGGATCCGGCTGACCGACACCGACCTGACGCTGCCGCAGGCCGCCAGCCTGCCGGATCACGAGCTCGACGCGGTGCTGCGTCGGGAGACCGGCGACATCCAGCACGCCGCCGGCAGCTGCCGCATGAGCGGCGTCAATGACCCCGACGGCGTGGTCAATCCCGACGGCACGGTGAAGGGCATTTCCGGCCTGCGCGTCGCCGACGCCTCGATCATGCCGTCCGATTGCCGCGCCAATACGCATTTCACCACGGTGGTGATCGGGGAAGCGATCGCACGGATGATGATAAGGTAGCGGGCACGGCTTCGCGGCGGTCCCCTGGCACAACAGCAGTGTCATGCCCCGCGAAGGCGGGGCATCCAGTACGCCGCGGCCTCTCTTCTCAATCACGCCCGCCTCGGAGTACTGGATCGCCCGGTCGAGCCGGGCGATGACACCGAGTGTTTGGAAGTTAATACCAACACCGTCATTGCGAGCCAGCGAAGCAATCCAGAATCGTTCGCAGAGGAATTCTGGATTGCTTCGTCGCATCCGTGCAAAATTGCTGCGCAATTTTCTCACGAGCTCCTCGCAATGACGGAGCAAGGGGCCAGGCCCTCGCTCTCCAATTCACACTTCAAACAGCAGACGCAGGTTCGCCCTCTCGCGGCGCATTTCGCCCGAGTCTTGCTTCATGGCGCGCCCTTCAAAATAGACGAGGGCGCAGGGAAGGCCGGGCGCCGGCTGGCACCCGAGTCCGTGCGCGATAGAAGATGCACACGGGGTGGACCACAGGTGTTGCCGGTCGCCCGGCCTTCCCTGCGCGAATGGTTTTAACGGTGTCCTTCGTGCTCTCCTCGGGGAGCGTTGCACTATTGCCCCCGTCGCCTTGCGGCTGGTCGATGCGCGCGCCGGTCGGCCGCCACATCACCGCAAAGGCTTGACGCCAGAACCCCGGGCGCCGGGACCACACGACTTCTCCGTCCGCGCACGTCCTCGCATGTCGCTCCGAGGGGTGGCGTGTGCTCGCCCCCGGAGCCATGCGAAGACGCTGACAGCGCCGTGTCGTATGCGCGGCAAGCCATCGCTCACGGTGTCCCGCCCTGCAATGCCGATCACGCCCGACGCCGTCGCGTCCATCGCTGCCCAGCCCGCGGTTCGTGACGATCGCGATCCGCCCCTCGTCTCGGGCCAGGGTGTTTTGCTTGTACGACAAATCCGAATTTCGGTAAAGTGGAATATTTTGCAGGGCGGGGCTTGACAGGCGGCTTGGTCAAACTGACCGGGCTGTTTTGCCCGACGGTTAACGGTCTTCCCGACAGCCGAGGGAGCTCGGAGTTGTTCTCGATCTCGGAGGCGTGAATATCGGCTTTCGGACAACGGCTCTTTCCTGCTTGCATTCGGAACCATTCGGTCTATATTGATTGGATGAAAGCTGCCAATTCTCAACTCCCCGTAGGTCGCCCCCGCGAGTTTGATCTCGACGAGGCGATCACCCGGGCAATGCAGGTCTTCTGGGATCGCGGCTATCACGATACATCGTTGCCCGACCTCCTTGCCGGAATGAAGCTTTCGAAGGGCAGCTTCTACAAGGCTTTCGGCGACAAGAAATCAGTCTTCTTACGCGCCCTCAAACTCTATACGGACGATGGCGTACGAAACGTTCAAGAGGTTCTTCGATCGGATCCTTCGCCGAAGGCGGCAATACGCAACGCTTTGGTCCGGTATGCGGATTTGTCTTCTGGAAGCAAAGGTGTCCGCGGATGTTTCGGTGTATTGACCGCAGTCGAGATGTTGCCGGCAGATCCAGACATCGCGGACGTGATCAAGCGTCTTTTCACCAGGCTCCAAGACCTGTTCGCTGCCACGGTAGCGAAAGGGCAGGCTGCCGGCGAAATCAGGAATAGCTGCGACCCCAGGGTTATAGCGCACTTTATCGTTTCCCATGCCCAGGGCATGAGGGTTCTTGGAAAAGTTGGAGCACGTCGCGACGAAATGCTGAAAAATATCGATCTCCTGATGGAGACTATTCTCTAAAGCCTAATTAGGAACCGATTGGTCTATATTATGATTGTCGTGGTTCGCTTGCCGTCGTCTGAAAACAACTCGGAGAAGAGGTCATGAAAACTTGGTTCATCACAGGCTGCTCAAGCGGCTTCGGCCAGCGGCTTGCGCTCGCCGCAGCACGGCGGGGCGATCAGGTCATCGCGACGGCCCGCAACGTCAAGGCGATCGAGGAAATGGCCGAGCCTTTCGGTGGCCGCATGATCGCTTTGCCACTCGACGTGACCGATGCGGCGGCAGTCAAGGCCGCGGTCACAAAAGCGGCCGAGACCTTTGGCGGATTTGACGTGCTCGTGAACAATGCCGGCTACGGGCTGTTCGGCGCAATAGAGGAGGGCACGCCCGAGGAATATCGGCCGATGTTCGAGGTGAACGTCTTCGGTCTGATCGAAACCACCAGAGCCTCCTTGCCCATCCTGCGACGTTCGGGCGGAACGATCGTGAACATGTCGTCCGGCGCAGGCATCGCGGGCGCGGGCGGCGGAGGTTATTACAACGCCGCCAAGTTCGCCGTGGAAGGAATTTCCGAGGCGCTCGCAGGCGAACTGAAGCCGTTCGGCATCCGCGTGCTGATCGTCGAGCCTGGGCCGTTTCGCATCGATTTTCTTGGCCGTTCGATCACGATGGCGGCCAACGAGATGCCGGAATACGCCACGAGCTCGCGCAAGCACTATCGCGAAACCAACAATGGCAATCAGGCGGGCGATCCCGACAAGGCCGTCGCGGTGATCCTGCAGGCAGTCGACGCAGATGATGCCCCGCTTCATCTGCCGCTCGGCCCGATCGCGCACGCGATCGCCGAGCGAAAGCTGGCTGCCTTCCGCAGCGATATCGACGGCTGGCGCGACATCACGATCGCCACCGATTTCGACCAACCCTGAGCGCTGGCCGCGAGCTCTGTTTGGACGTCAACATCTGACTGGAAAGCGATCATGATCGCAACTTTGAAGGGGTTTACCCAGCAACTGGTGCCGGTGAATGGCATCAAGATCAACGCCGTCACGGGAGGCTCAGGCCCGCCGATCCTCATGCTTCACGGCTGGCCGGAAACATGGTGGGAATGGCACAAGGTGATGCCGCTGCTCGCTGAGCATTTCAGCGTGGTGGCCATGGATCTGCGCGGCGCGGGCTTTTCCGACTGCCCGCTCGGCGGCTATGACAAGGCGACGATGGCGCGCGACGCGCATGAAGTGATGATAGCCCTGGGGCATGAACGCTACGGCGTGTGCGGACATGACATCGGCGGAATGGTCGCCTTGCCGCAGGCCGCCATCTATCGGGAGTCCGTTACCCACCTGGCCGTCCTCGACGTTCCGCTTCCCGGCTGGACCGGATGGGAGGCGACGGCCGCAAGGCTTTGGCACTTCGGCTTCCATATGAACCGGGACCTGCCCGAGCGCCTGATTCATGGCCGTGAATATGACTATGTTTCGACCTTCATGGCAGAGCGGTTCTACGATCACAGCACCTTCAATCCGGCGGACATCGAGATCTACGCCAAGGCGATGGCGCTTCCTGGCCGCACGCGTGGCGGCATGGAATGGTACCGCACCCTCGCGGCCGATCATGCGACTGCGCTCGAGTACAAGAAGCAACCGCTCGAAATACCGGTGCTTGGCCTCGGTGGGGACCACCGGTTCGGTGCGCAGATGGTGCCGATGCTCAAGGAGTTCGCCACCAATGTGAGGGGCGGCTCGATCGCGCGGTGCAGCCACTATGTCGCGGACGAGCGGCCGGATGAAGTCGCAGCCGCTCTGATCGAGTTCCACAAGGCCAATTGAAACCCGGCGCCCGCGCCGCGTGGGCCGGGCGGATCGCGAGGCTGCGGGCAGATCGCGCCTGCGGCGATTGCGATGAATCTAACAAATAGCAAAGGAGACTGTCATGACCGCACCCGTCATTCGCGGCGTCAATCATATCGGCATCACGGTGCCCGACATCGAAGCAGCAAAATCGTTCCTGGTGGAAGCTTTCGGCGGCCAGGTGATCTACCAGTCTTTCGGACCGCAGGATTCGCCGCGGCAGGGACCCGAATTCGAGCGGGCCGTCGGCGCCTTTCCCGGAACGGTTGTGCGTGCGCAGGCGATGGTCAAGATCGGAACGGGACCCGATATCGAGCTCTTCGAAATGCACGGTCCCGAGCAAGTCAAGCCGATCCGGGCGAGCGACTTCGGCATCACGCACTTCGCTCTCTACACCGACGACATCGACGCATCCGTCGAGCGATTCCAGAAGGCGGGTGGAATGCCGCTCACGGCACCGCGGGCGATCCCCTATGCGACGGAGAAAGGCCCCGGCAACAAGGTCTGCTACTGCCAGATGCCTTGGGGCACGACGATGGAATTCATCACCACGCCCGACCGCATGCCCTACCACGATCAAACGGACTTGCGGAGGTGGCAAGACGAGGACTGAGAGGAGCGGGGAGGGCACCGGCTTCGAATAGTCGACATGCCAGATGCATGGCCCGTCTCGGCGCCGGAGCCTGCACGTACCTTTTGGAGACAGCGGTCCATCGGGCCCGCTGTCTGACCCGGATATGCTCAATCGTGATTATAAACAGCTGCGGCGCCCCAAGTGAAAACGGCGCAGGGTTCTAGAAGTCTACAATCCATCTTGAAATCCATCTTGATGAGTCAGAAAGCCGGCTTATGACAAATGCAACAATGATAGTGACCTGCAGCGGCGGCACATTTTTCGATCGCGACTATTACGTCGATGTGCACCTACCGTTGGCACTCGCAAGCTGGCAGAAGCACGGCCTCGAAAGTGCCGCCGCCTTCTTCCCCCGAGACGGCGATGCGGTAGATGTTTCCGTGGGAGTTTATCGGTTTCGCGATGAGGCTGCGCTTAACGCTGCCCTTGCATCCGCCGAAACAGGCGCAGTCATGGCCGACGTGCCCCGGTTCACTGACGCGAAGGTTTCCCGAATGATCGCAGCCCCGCTCTGATGACCTGCTGGCGCGATGCATAGGGCGGTCACACATCAATTTCGTATCGCAGTCTCAAGTCTGAGACCCAGCGGACTTCCGCTTCTGGCCGTCCCAAAGCCGCCGTGCACCTGGTAGGATGGGTTGAGCGTAAGCGAAACCCATCAATCCGTCCTCCGGTGACGACGCATGATGGGTTTCGCAAGAGCTCAACCCATCCTACGCACTAGACGGAACCGAGGCCCCATAGAACCTGGCCCACAAAGGCCGCCGCAAGCTCTTGCAGCGGCCTTTGCTTGTCCGTGGGGCATGTTCGGCGTTCAGATCGTCTGACCGCCTGATACTTCGATCCGTTGCCCCGTAACCCAGCGATTGTCCTCACTCAGCAGGCTCGCGATCATCGGACCGATATCATCGGGGACACCAACGCGGCCCAGAGCAGTCATGGCGGCGAATTGCTTGTTCACGTCGGGACTGTCGCGCACCAGGCCACCACCAAAGTCGGTTTCGATCGCGCCGGGCGCAACGCTGTTGACGCGGATGCCACGCGACCCAAGCTCCCTGGCCATGCAGACCGCCATCATGTCGGCGGCGGCCTTCGCCATGGTGTAGACGGCGAAGCCCGGATAGGTGACGCGCGTCAAGCCGCTGCCGATGGTGACGATCGAGCCACCGTCCGCCATCAGCGGCAACAGGGCCTGGGTGAGGAAGAATACGCCTTTGACATGGAGGTTCATCTGCTGATCGAACTGCGCTTCGGTGGTCTCGCTGAGCGGAGCGAAGAGGCCGTCGCCGGCATTGTGCACGAGGTAGTCGAAGCTCTCGCGGCCAAATGTCTCCTTCAGCGTCTGAGCGAGTCTTCGCGCGAAGGTGGGAAATCCGGCGACGTCGGCGCTGTCCAGTTGAAAGGCGACGGCCCGGCGTCCCAGCGCCTCGATCTCGGAAACGGCACTCTCCGCGAGATCCGCACGGCTCCGATAGGTGATGATGACATCGCTGCCCTTGCGCGCGATGTTGACGGCCATGTTGCGGCCAAGGCCGCGGCTCGCACCGGTGACGATTGCAATTTTAGCCATGTGATGTCTCCTTCGTTTGGCACGGCGAAGGTGGCACGCACCGCGGCATTCGAGTTGCCGGATCCTTGAGCCTTCTTGCCTATTCCTCCAAATGACCGCGAGCACCGCTCAGGCCGGGCCGTCGCTGCTTTGAACGATCAATGCACATGCCCAAAGTTGGAGCAGGCCGGCCATGTCCGGTTGCCGGAGCCCGCGGCTGGTATAAATTCGCGGAATGACAACGACCTTGCTCGAAACTGTTCGCCGCTATGCGGACTTGCATTCCGACCAGAACGGCACGGCCAGAACGCCGATCCCGGGCCTTACGGCCATACGGGCCCTGACGCAGGGCCAGCTTCAATACGCGATCAACCGCCCGCTCGTTGCGCTCGTCCTGCAGGGCCGTAAACGCGTGACACTGGGATCGCACAGCTTCGATTTCGGCGCGGGGAGTCGCTCCTGATCTCGGCGGATGTGCCGACCGTCAGCCAGATTACCCGCGCCAGCGTAAAGGCCCCATATTTTTCCCTGGTCGTTGAGCTCGACCCGGCGGTGATCGCGAGCCTGATCGTGGAGATGAACCTTGCTCCCGAGCAGCAAGGCATTCACGTGCGCGTCGATCCGACCGAATCCGAGGTTGCCGATGCCGCGCTCCGCTTGATGCGGCTGCTCGAGCGCCCGTCATCCCTGCCGGTTCTGCAATCTCAGTTCGTTCGCGAGATCCACTATTGGCTGCTGGCGGGTCGACACGGCGCGGCGATCAGGGCTCTCGGGGTCCCCGACAGCCACGCGCAACGCATCGCGCGCGCCGTCGCGATCATTCGTTCCGAATATGCAAGGCCGCTGCGCGTCGAACGCCTGGCGGAAGCGGCTGCCATGAGTCCGTCCTCGTTTCACCAGCACTTCCGGGCGATGACATCGCTCAGTCCCCTGCAATTTCAGAAGCAGCTGCGGCTCATCGAGGCGCGTCGGATGATGTTGTCGGAGGGCTCCGACGTGAGCAGCGCGGCCTTCGGGGTAGGTTACGAAAGCGTCTCGCAGTTCACGAGAGAATATGGGCGCTTGTTCGGGCTGCCGCCTGCCAAGGACATCAAGGCCGCGCTCGGTCAGCTGGACACCGCAGCCTGAGCCGAGCCGGGCGATCGACCACCCGGGACACGCAAGGCCGATGGCGTAGCGGCGATCTCCTCTTCCTAAATCACCCCCGCCAGCCTCAGCGCCACGCCCGCCGCGCAGCTTCCGGCTAGCACCGTCAGCATCCCCAGCTTGAACCGGAAGATCGCCGTCGCCGCCGCAATCGCCAGCAGCAGCGCGGGGATATCGACGCTCGTCAGCACCGGGCTATCGAAATTCAGCGGAAACGCCTGCACCGGCACCGTCTCGCGAAACAGCGTGTGCAGGGCGAACCAGATCGAGAGGTTGAGGATCACCCCGACCACGGCCGCGGTGATCGCGCTGAGCGCGCCGGCAAGGCCAATGTTGCCGCGCAGGCGCTCGATGTAGGGCGCGCCGACGAAGATCCAGAGGAAGCAGGGCGTGAAGGTGACCCAGGTCGCGAGCAGGCCGCCGAGCGTGGCCGCGAGCATCGGCGACAGCCCGCTCGGGTCGCGGTAGGCCGCCATGAAGCCGACGAACTGCAGCACCATGATCAACGGGCCCGGCGTGGTCTCGGCCATGCCGAGGCCGTCCAGCATCTCGTGCGGCTTCAGCCAGTGATAATGCTCGACCGCCTGCTGGGCGACATAGGCCAGCACGGCATAGGCGCCGCCGAAGGTGACGAGCGCCATCTTCGAGAAGAACAGCGCGATCTGGCTGAAGACGCTGCCGTGCCCGAGCGCAAGCAACAGCACGATGACCGGCACCAGCCACAGCGCCAGCCACAGCGCACCGACACGGATCGCGCGCGCGGTGTCGGGCTTGACGTGGTCGGGCACGGCTTCGCCGAGCATGCTGTCGATTGCGGCGCTGCCGCCGCCAGGGCCGTGACCGCTTGGTGCGAATTCCGGCCGGCCGCCGCGCGCGCCGGCATAGCCGATCAGGCCGGCGGCGATGACGATGATCGGGAAGGGCACCGCGAAGAAGAAGATCGCGACGAAGGCCGCGGCCGCAATCGCGATCATGATGCGGTTCTTCAGCGCGCGCTTGCCGACGCGAACCACGGCCTCGACCACGATGGCGAGCACGGCGGCCTTGAGGCCGAAGAACAGCGCCTCGACGAAGCTGACATTGCCGAAAGCCGCGTAGACGTAGCTGAGGCCCATGATGGCGATGATGCCGGGCAGGATGAACAGCCCCCCGCCATCAGTCCGCCGGCGGTGCGGTGCATCAGCCAGCCGACATAGGTGGCGAGCTGCTGCGCCTCCGGGCCCGGCAGCAGCATGCAATAGTTCAGCGCATGCAGGAAGCGGCCTTCGGAGATCCACTTCTTCTCCTCGACCAGGATGCGGTGCATCACCGCGATCTGGCCCGCGGGCCCGCCGAAGCTCAGACAGGCGACGCGAAGCCAGACGCGGAATGCCTCGTTGAAGCTGATGCCGTGACCGGCATCAGCTCCTGCTTGAACGTTGCGGATGTCCATCAAGCCTTCACCTTGTTGGTCGGCCAGTTGTGGGTCTCGGCCGTAGCATCGCGGCACCAGCGGTAGAAGGCATCATACAGCGTCATGCCGGCCTCGATCTGGGCGAGGTCGTCGTCATACATCCGCGACAGCCCGAGCGAGGCCGCGAGCAGGCCCGGCGCCTCCGGCGCCAGATCCGGCCGTGCGGTGTCGGCGCCGCGCACCAGCGTCGCGAGCCGGAGCAGGGCCGGGGTGGCGATGCCGAACTCCTCGATCATGACGTCGAAGGTACAGAGCTCGCCGCGGTGGCTCCAGAACACGTTCTCGATGTCGAACGAAGCGTTCGCTGACCGCGACCACCTCGGAGGGGGCGACATAGAGGAACACCGCGCCCGGATCAACGAAGCGGCGGATCAGCCAGGGGCAGGCGATGCGGTCGACCTTCGGCCGCGCCCGCGTCACCCAGACGGTACGCCCGCCGGCATCGCGTGGCGGCAGTTTTCGCGCGTCGACCAGCGGCAGCTTGGCCGCTTTCCAGCCCTCGAAGCCTCCTCCAGCGTCTCGGCCTCGACGCCGAGCTGGCGCAGCCAGGCCGCGGTGCCCTGGGCGAGCTTCTCACCGCGGAAGCATGCGACGACGGCCCGGCGGCCGGCGAAGTCGCCGCCCCAGTCCGTCACATTCTCGTGGCTGAGCTTGATGGAGCCGGGGATCAGCCGCCGGTCGGCGGCAAAATCCTCCTCGGTGCGCACGTCGATCAGGGCAGGCGTGTTCGCGGTGCCGATCAACCGTGCCAATTTGTCGGATGATATGGTCGTGAATGGTGACATGATGCGTCCTCGCAACAAACGAACGGGACGCGATGCTTGGGCTTGTCGCCTCGTGGGGAGATCGCTCAAATCCCCATGGCCCCGATTACAGCGAAACTAAGTTGCACTGTCAATCCGCAGGACGATTGGACCTTAGAAAATTGGTGCCCGCCGTCTATATTGCGCGCCGGCAGACCTGAATCTTCCGGAGAATTCGATGCATTCCCATTCCATCGAACAATGGACCCATGACCACGCCTTCCTGGGCGAGCAGCACGACGCGAACGAGCGGCGCACCTGGCTCGTTGTGGTGCTGACGCTGGTCATGATGGTCGGCGAGATCGTGGCCGGCTCGCTGTTCGGCTCGATGGCGCTGCTCGCCGACGGCTGGCACATGGGCACGCATGCCGCCGCGCTCGGCATCGCCGCCTTTGCCTACCGCTTCGCCCGCCGGCATCTGGGCAATGCGCATTTCACCTTCGGCACCGGCAAGTTCGGCGACCTCGCCGCCTTCGCCAGCGCGGTCATCCTGGGCCTGATCGCGGTCGAGATCGCCTATGAGAGCGTGCTGCGGCTGATCAATCCGGTGCCGATCGTCTATGGCGAGGCGATCGCGGTGGCCGTTCTCGGCCTCGGCGTCAACCTCGCCAGCGCCTGGCTGCTGCGCGGCAGCCACGACCATCACCATCACCATCACGACCATGGCCATGCGCACGATGACCACGACGATCATGACCACGATCACCATCACCATGGCCATCACCGCCATCATCACGACAACAACCTGCGCGCGGCCTATGTCCATGTCATGACCGATGCCGCGACCTCGGTGCTGGCGATCGCCGCGCTGGCGGTCGCCATGGTTTCGGGCTGGGTCTGGGCCGATCCGGCCGTAGGCCTGATCGGCAGCGTCGTGATCGCGAGCTGGGCGTTCGGCCTGATCAAGTCATCGGGGGCGGTGCTGCTCGACGTGCGGGCCGACGAGAAGCTGGAGCGGGTGATCCGCGCGCGCATGGAGGTCGGCGACGACCGCGTCACCGATCTGCATCTCTGGCAGGTCGGCCCCGGCCATTGTGCCGTGCTGCTCTCGGTGGTGTCGGACAAGCCGAAGCAGCCGGCCGTCTACAAGCGGCGGCTAGCGGGGCTGAAGGGCCTCAGCCACGTCACGGTGGAGGTCGAGACCTGCCCGCATTAAGCGGCTTCGACGCTCAATCCGGCAGCGGCCTGGTGCGGATCAGGAACAGCGCGGCCAGCGCCGAGAGGCTGAGCGCGGAGGAGACGATCAGCACCTTGGCGCCCATGAGATCAATCAAGAGGCCGAAGGCCAGCGGCGCCACCGCCTGCGCCATGCGGGCGGGCGCGCCGATGATGCCGAGACGGTAGCCGAAATCCTTCGGGCCGAAGATCGACAGCGGCAGGGTGCCGCGCGCGATCGTCAGGATGCCGTTGCCCGAGCCGTGGAACAGCGCGAACGCGCTCGCCGCGGCGCCGCCGAAGATCGCCACGATCACCGCGCCGATCGGATGGGTGAGGCTGGCCAGCCGCGTCGACCACAGCGGATGGAAACGGCTGAGGTAGCCCGCCTCCAACATGCGTGCACCGACTTGCGCCGGGCCGATCAGGGCGCCGGCCGCGATTGCCTCGGCCGGCGTTGCGCCTGTTGCCTCCAGGATGCGGGGGAAATGCGCGGCCATGGCGCCGGTGACGGTCCAGACCGCCGCGAAGATGAAGGCGAGCAGGAGCATGGTGCGGTCGAGCGGCAAATGCGGCTTCTCGGCCGTGGCCGCCGCCTGCTTGGCGCCCTTGATCGCCGGCAGCATGAAGAAATTGAGCGGCAGGCCGATCAGGATGTTGGCGGCAGCCCAGGCAAAGCAGGTCTCGCGCCAGCCGATATGGGCAAGGCCCCAGGCGGTGAGCGGCCAGCCGACGGTGGACGCAAAGCCCGCCATCAGCGTGATGCCGGTGATGGGCCTGCGCGCCTCGGTGCCGTAGATGCGCCCCAGCGCGGCGAAGGCGGCGTCGTAAAGCCCCATCGCCATGCCGATGCCGAGCACGAGCCAGGCGATCGCCATCACAGCGACGGACTGCGAGAGCCCGAGCAGAACGAGACCGCCAGCGATGGTCAGGTTCGAGACCGACAGCACCTGGCGGCCGCCGACGAGGTCGATCTGCCGCCCGATGCGCGGGCCGAGCATCGCCGAGATCACCAGCGAGGCCGAGAACGCGCCGAAGATCCAGTTGGAGGAGACGCCGAGGTCGCGCGCCATGGGATCGGCGATCAGCGCCGGCAGGTAATAGCTCGAGGCCCAGGCCAGGGTCTGCGTGGTGCCCAGCGCCAGGATGATCGGAAGCTGCCGCTGGCTCATCGGCGCGTGCTTCCGATTCTGGCCGACAAAATCATCATCGTCGGCATTTGCTCCCGTGCGGCGAGGGCGTCAACCGCAGCCTCGGCATATTCGACCTGCGCGGGACGGGGAGCCTTGCGTGCGCGGCTTTGCGCCTTTCGTCCGTCACGAATGCACGCCATAATAGCGCATGCAAACAGCTTCCCGCCTTTCCTTGATAAACTGGATCGCGAGCCAGGGGCTCACGGGCCTGCCCGAACAGGAACTGCTGCGCGGCTTCTGCGAGCGCTGCTGCGACGAAGGGCTCGAGCTGTCGCGCGGCCTCGTGATCATCGACACGCTGCATCCGATCTACGAGGGCCGCGCGTTCCGCTGGAGCGATACGCCGAGCAACGAGAGCGACGTCATCGAATACGGCTCGACGGCGGAGGGCGACGCGGCCAAGAACTGGCGCCGCTCGGTGTTCTATCATTTGCTCGAGCATGGCGACGACGAGATGGTGATCGATCTCGCTGAGGCGCCGTCGCTGGATTTCTCGCAGATCGGCGACCTCGCCGAAAACGGCCACCGCCACTTCCTGGCTTTCGTGCACCGCTTCGGCGAGAGCGGAGCGCTCGGGCAGATGGACTGTCTCTACTCCTACTGGACGACGCGGCGGGACGACGGCTTCACCGAGGCCGAACTCGCTGCGCTCCGCGATCTCGTGCCCGTGCTCGGTCTCGCGATCAAGTCAGCACAACAATTCGACATCGTGCGCACGCTCGGCCGGGTCTATCTCGGCCGCGACGCCTCCGAGCAGGTGCTGCGCGGACGCATCTCGCGCGGCGTCACCGAGCGCATCAATGCCGTGCTCTGGTACTCCGATCTGCGCGGCTCGACCGGGATCAGCGAGAGCATCGGCCCGGACGAGATCATCCCGTTCCTCAACGACTATGCGCAGGCCGTGATCGACGCCATCCACGAGGCCGGCGGCGATGTGCTCAAGCTGATCGGCGACGGCGTGCTTGCCATGTTCTGGGGCGAGGACATGGCGGATGCGCGGCGGGCGGCGCTGCGCGCCGAGCACCTGTTCCGCAAGAATATCGCGGCGCTCAATGCCCGCCGGGCAACGGAGGGGCGGCCGACCACGTCAGCCTATATCGGCCTGCATGTCGGCCAGGTCTTCTACGGCAATATCGGCAGCGAGGACCGGCTCGATTTCACCGTGGTCGGTCCGACCGTGAACGAGGTCAGCCGCATCGCCGCGATGAGCCGCTCGGTCGACCGCGAGCTGCTGGCGTCGTCCGAGTTCTACCAGGGTCTCGATGCCGCCGGGCGCCGCTATCTCGTCTCCACCGGCCGCTATGCGCTGCGCGGCATCGGCCGTGCGCAGGATCTCTACACCCTCGATCCCGAGGTCGACGCAAGCGAGCCGGTGACGGGAAGCTACGAGCGCTATCTGGCCGGTTAGGCCTCGCTGTTTCGACATACTCCGTCATTGCGAGGAGCTCTTGCGACGAAGCAATCCAGACTGTCTCCGTGGAAAGATTCTGGATTGCTTCGCTTCGCTCGCAATGACGGCGTGGTCAGCATTGCGCCGCCACTTCGTCCCCCACCATGTCCGGCTGCCGGTCGAGCGCCACGGCCGGCGAGAGCCAGATCACCAGGGCCTGCACGCCGAACACGGCGGCTGCCAGATAGAGGCATGCTTCCGCGCTCCAGAGCCCGCCGACCACCGCGCCCAGCACTGAACCGAGCGGGCGGGCGCCATAGCTCATGATGTTGATGGCGGAGACGCGTCCGAGCAGGCGCGGCGGCGTCACCGACTGGCGCAGCGTCGTGGTCGAGATCACCCACAGGATCGGCCCGACGCCGAGCAGGAAGAAGCTCAAGGCCGCGAGCCAGGGCGAGGGGACCAGCACCGTCAGCGCCATCACGACCGCGGCAACGAGGCCGGTGACCGGGCCGAGGCCGACCACGGTGCCGAAGGCGATGCGCCGCATCACGCGGGTGGCGAGCAGCGCGCCGATCACCATGCCGACGCCGTACATCGTCAGCACCGTGCCGACGCCCGCGGCGGTGAGGCCGAGATGACGCACGGCATAGGGCACGAACACGGCGATCTGCAGGAACCAGCCGGTGTTGAAGATGAATTGGGTGATGAACACCGGCCGCAGCAGCGGATGGTGAAACACGAATGCCGCGCCTTCGCGGATGTCCTGGAGCGGATGGCGGCGCGGCGCCGCTGCGCGGGCGGGTTCGAAGATGCCGGATAGCAGCACCACCGCGATCGCCGACAGCGCCGCGGCGAAGCCGAAGGCCGGGCTCGCGCCCCACCAGCCCACCAGTGCGCCGCCGAGCGCAGGTCCGCTGGCGAAGGCGACGGTGCGCGCCAGCTCGATCCGCGCATTGGCCGCCGGCAACAGCTCGGCGCTCACCAGCGAGGGCACCAGCGCCGGCGCGGCCACGCTGTAGACCACGGTGCCGCACACTGCCGCGAAGCCGAGCAGCGCCAGCAGCGGCAGATTGAGCGCGCCGAGCGCGAGCAGCAGCACGATAGCCGCGAGCGCCACGGCCCGCAGCGCCTCGGCTCCTGCCATCAGCGAGCGGCGCGAGATGCGGTCGGCGAGCAGGCCGGCGGGAATGGCGAACAGCACGAAGGGCAGGGTCAGCGCGGTCTGCAACAGGCCGGTCTGGCCTTCCGCGACCCCGAGCGTGAGCACCGCGACGATGGGGGCGGCCGCCAGGGCGATCTGTTCGGCCGACTGCGCCGCGAGGTTGGACCAGGCGAGGCGGCTGAAGGTGTCGGGGAGGCGAGGCGGGTTTGACATGGCTCATGTCCTGCAAAGTCGGGTTGGCGCCAGTATTCGGCGCCGGGGGCGGCCAAACCCACCCGCTTCCCGACAAGGAGGGCAGATGACAGCCAGGCCGAGAGCCCATGCCACCAGATGCAGTTGCAAATGAGTTGCAATAAGATCTGATTTCGGTATTCTCGCCGAATGGATGCCCGATCGCCTGATTTGACCCCCGACACCGCCGGCTGGCGCAGTGATGCGCCGGTCACCAAGAGCCTCGCCGAGGTCAACGCCACGATCGCCCTGCCGGTCGCCGGCCGCTGGTGGCGCCGGCTGCTCGCTTTCGTCGGCCCGGGCTATCTCGTCTCGGTCGGCTACATGGACCCCGGCAACTGGGCGACTGACCTCGCCGGCGGATCGAAGTTCGGCTACACGCTGCTCTCGGTCATCCTGCTCTCGAACCTGATGGCGATCCTGCTGCAATCGCTGGCGGCGCGGCTCGGCATCGTCACCGACCGCGACCTCGCCCAGGCCTGCCGCGCCACCTATTCGCCGGCGGTGAACTTCCTGCTCTGGATCGCCTGCGAGGCGGCGATCATCGCCTGCGATCTCGCCGAGGTCATCGGCACCGCGATCGCGCTGAAACTCCTGTTCGGCATTCCCCTGGTCGGCGGCGCGCTGCTCGCCGCGCTCGATGCCTTCCTGCTGCTGCTGCTGATGAACCGCGGCTTCCGTTTCCTCGAAGCCTTCGTCATCGCGCTGCTGGCGGTGATCGCGGTCTGCTTCGCGGTCCAGATCGCGGCCGCGGCGCCGCCGGTCGCCGAGGTGCTGCGCGGCTTCATGCCGAAGAGCGAGATCTTCACCAACCCCGAAATGCTCTACATCGCGATCGGCATCATCGGCGCGACCGTGATGCCGCACAATCTCTATCTGCACTCCTCGATCGTGCAGACGCGCGCCTATGAGCGCAACGACGAAGGCCGCCGCGAGGCGATCAAATGGGCGACGACGGACTCGACCATTGCCCTGATGCTGGCGCTGTTCATCAACGCCGCAATCCTCGTCGTCGCCGCTGCGACCTTCCACAAAAGCGGGCATTCGGATGTCGCCGAGATCGGTCAGGCATTCGAGCTGTTGTCGCCGCTGCTGGGCCTCGGCATCGCCTCGACGCTGTTCGCGGTGGCGCTGCTCGCCTCCGGCCTGAACTCGACGGTGACGGCGACGCTCGCCGGCCAGATCGTGATGGAAGGCTTTCTCGATCTGCGCCTGCCGAACTGGGCGCGCCGCCTCCTCACGCGCGGCATCGCCATCGTCCCCGTGATCATTGTCACCGCGATCTATGGCGAGCGCGGCACGGCGGATCTGCTGGTGTTCAGCCAAGTCGTGCTGTCGATGCAGTTGCCCTTCGCCGTCATTCCGCTGGTCCGCTTCGTTTCCGACCGGCGCAAGATGGGCAAGTTCGCAATACCGAGATCGGTCGCGGCGATCGCCTGGATCGTCGCGGGCGTGATCGTGGTCCTGAACCTGAAGCTGTTGTTCGATACGTTCTTTGGATGAGCGCAGGGACGGCCCGCTGCTTTGGTGCGGAGGCCCTGCGGCGGGCTGGTTCCCGCGCGAGCCCGGCCATATCCGTTACGCGCGCATCGCGCTGAGCCCTGTCCGAGTTCCGCACCGTGCGGCGGCTTTTGCCGCGAACTCGCGAAGTACGGCTTTTCAATTGGTGCGAAGAGGTTATACTACCTTCAATTGCTGATAAGCCGTAGATTGCTCATAGACTGCTCATGGGCCCTATTATGACATTGCGATTTTCAGGATTGATTTCTTTCCCGGCGGGATAATCGGCGGTCCCGCGCCGGAGTAAGTGCGCCGATCGCATCTTCTCCGGTTACGTCTATGGGTTGTGCGCGATGTCGGCGCGCGGAGCCAGTGGCGAGGCCATTGGCTTGATGGATTGATTATTGACTGCGCGGGTTCACGTCCGGAGAGGGACGATGATCAGGCCAGTAAACGTTGATTGCTGCGTTGAAGTCATTGATGAGTGAGTGCAGCCGTGACCAAGTGTCCCGCATGTTCGGCCCGTGTTTCTCGCGAGCATCGCTTCTGCTCTCAATGCGGCGCGCGCCTCGATCGTGCGCTGGAGCCGCCCTCCGTTCCATCGGTGGCCAGCACACCTGACCGCAAGGCGCGGGTCGTTCCGCTGCACGACTACACCGCGGTTCGGTCACAGATGCTGACTGAGAACAAGCAGGTCAGCGTTCTCTTCGTCGACGTATGCGACTCGACATCCCTGCTCCAGCACTCCGACCCCGAGGAATCCCGCAACTATCTCGGCAGGGCCCTCAACCATTTGGCCGAGGCGGTCGGGACCTATGGCGGCACGGTGAGCCAGTTGCTCGGCGACGGGCTGGTCGCCTTGTTCGGCGCGCCGGTGGCGCAGGAGGATCACGCGCTGCGGGCGTGCCTTGCCGCCCTCAAGATGCAGCGGGCAACCATTCCCGGCCACGCGGTTCAGGGCATGGCCAGCCCGACGCTGCGCATCGGCATCAATTCCGGCGAGGTCCTGGTCGGCGTCGTCGGACAATACGGCTGGTCGCACTACGGTGCGGACGGCAAGACGATTCATCTTGCATCGCGGCTCGAAAAGATGGCTCCGCCCGGCGGCATCCTGATCAGTGCCGCGACGCAGCGCCTCGTCGCGCAGCAGATCGACACGCGGCCGGTCGGGCTGCGCTCGGTGCGAGGGCTGGACGATCCGGTCGAACTCCATGAGGTCGTGGTCGCGACCGAAAGCTCGGCGGCGGCGCCGCTGACGCGCAAGCAGCGCTGGGCGCCCCTGGTCGGCCGCGAGGAGTCCTTGCGGATGCTGGCCGGGGATCTCGACATCGTTCGAACCGGCGCGATGCGAACGATCGGGCTGTGCGGCGATGCCGGCATCGGCAAGTCCCGCTTGATCGCCGACTGGATCGCCGCGCTTGCAGGTCAGGGCATCGACGTCTGTCTTTCGCAGGCGAGAGGTTATGCGAGCGCGCGCGCCTACAGTACCGCCGCGGACCTGATCGCGAGCCTGGCCAGGTTGCCGCAAACAGGCGGGACGGATGCCCAGTCCATTGGGCGGACCCTGGTCGCCGAATGGGCCCCGGAAGGTGCAGCGCATCTCGCGGCGATCAACGACTTGCTGGATCTTGCGGCGCCGGATCAGGCCTGGCTGGCGCTGAACCCGGTCCAGCGGCGACGTCGCATCGGCGAGGCATTGCTGTGGCTCGTGCGCAGACGCGCCGAGGCGGGCCCGTTCGTGCTCGTGCTCGAGGACGTTTTCCTGGCCGACCGCGAGAGCCGGCGGCTGTTCGAGGCCCTGCTTCCAAAGCTCCAGGAACTGCCGATCCTGGTCTGCGTCAGCTATCGACCCGATTTCGACCATCAGTGGCGCGAGGCCCCGTGGTTTGCAGAGCGGATGATCGAGCCTCTCCGCGACGGCGAGATGCTCAGGCTCGCGCGCGCCCTGCTGGGGGATGATCTGTCCGTGCTCGGCATCGTGAACGAATTGGTCGCGCGCGCCGACGGCAATCCCTTCTTCCTGGAGCAGTTGGTCATTACGCTGATCGACGACGGATCACTCGAGGGAACGCCGGGTGCATACCGTCTGCAGCAGCCGCCCGGAGAGCTGCGCGTGCCGGGCTCCATCGCCGCGGTGATCAGTGCGCGCGTCGACAGGCTGCCCGAGGCCGCCAAATCCGCGCTCGAGGCCGCGGCGATCCTTGGCGATCCCATCACGCGCGAACTGATCGCAGCGATGCAGGCCGTGGACCCGGGGCGAGCCGAAGAATTGCTGGGTCTGTGCGTTGCGTCCGGGCTGTTGGCGGGGCCGGATCAGGCGCGCGGTTCGCTCGAGCAGCACGCGTTCGCATTTCG
The DNA here is from genome assembly GCF_042019905.1 of Bradyrhizobium dasycarpum. Classification (NCBI taxonomy): domain Bacteria; kingdom Pseudomonadati; phylum Pseudomonadota; class Alphaproteobacteria; order Hyphomicrobiales; family Nitrobacteraceae; genus Bradyrhizobium; species Bradyrhizobium dasycarpum. The sequence goes on along the minus strand of NZ_CP169574.1, from coordinate 1,738,291 downwards.
CCACGCATTGGTGCGCGACGTCGTGCTCGCCGCTCTCACGCGCGCCCGGCTGAAGGCGCTGCACCGGCAGGCCTTCCTGGCGCTGCATGCGCGGCCAGGGGCCGCTGAAGCCGATGTCGCGCCGGCGCTGGCGCATCATGCCTTCAAAGGGGAGGAATGGGAGCAGGCGGCGAGATTCACCGTCAAGTCGATGGCCCGTGCCATCTCGCGTTCGGCCAATCAGGAAGCCCTTCAATCGTTCGAGAAGGGACTTCAGGCAGCCCGCCGTGTCGATGACGCCTCGATCGCGCAGACCCTGGAGCTCGCGCTTCGGCTGGAAGCGATCGGGGCGATGCTGGCTCTCGGCCAGATCGACGACATCTTCAGCAACATGGAGCGTGCGGAAGCCATCGCGGTGCAGCTGAACGATCAGCGCGCCCGAGCGGCGGTGTCGACCGAGACGGCGGTGTTTCTGTGGATGCGCGGACGCTTCGAGCAGGGCCTGCGGTACGCCTCACAGGGTCTGGAGGCGGCCCGCCTGGCGCAGCGCCGCCACATGATGATGGCGGCGCATCAGACCCGCCTGATGCACCTCCACGCTCTCGGTCGATATGCGGAGGCCGCCGTGGAAGGCCATGTTCTGCTCTCCGACTACGGACCGGAACTGTCGGCGCATGTCGTCCAATCCGGATGGGCCGCCATTCCCATCGTCAATCTCTATGCGTTCCATGCCAGCACACTCTGGCGACTGGGCGACAGTGCAACCGCCCACACGTTCTGTGCCAAGGCCTACGAGATCCTGTCGAACATCAACCATCCCTATTCGCGGCTGCTGATCGACACCGTCCAGTCGCAGATATGGATCGAGGGCAAGGAGCTCGATCCAGCCGAGACCTTGATGCGAGCCGGCGTGCAGCAATGCATGACGCACAACGTCCCGACCATGCTTTCGGTTTGCACCGGCGTTCTCGGCAGCGCGCTTGCGCGCAACGGCAAGGCCGCCGAGGCGGCGACGATGCTGGAGAAGGGGTTCGCCGATCGCATCTACGAGGCGGCCGGACCGTACGGCAGGACGTTCATGCGCGTGAGCCTGGGGGTCGCCTATCGCAAGCTCGGTCGGCTCGACGATGCGATCGCGGTCGGTCGCAAGGCCGTCGAGGAGACCGCCGAGGAATACGGTCACCAGACCGAAGCACTGTACGAGCTGGCGGAAACCTTGCGGCACGCGGGCGATCTGGCGGGCGCCGAAGCGAATGTCAAGCGAGCCGCCGAGGCGGCGGACCGTCTGGGCATGCCCCACTATCAAAGACAGGCCGCGGCGGTCCTCGCAGATTGGCGGAAGGGCGGGTATGCAGCATGAAACTCTCGACCTATGAACCCGACGCGTTGCCGCCGGGAGCACGCCGACTCTCCTATGGCCTGTTCTGCTGGCTCAACCGCCACACGACGGTCTTGCGCGCATTCGGCGCTCTGCTGCGACACTGGCCGTCGGTCGGTGGCCGGCTCGGCCTGGCGGCGCGCGCCAGTGCCGTCAGGGACGTGCTGACGCGTACGCGCAGCTTCTCCAACACGGCGCATGCCGCCAACATGGTGTCCGGCGACTATCTCATCGGGATGGATCCCGGCCCGACCTATTCGGCCGATCGGGATCTGGTCCATGCGCGGCTGGCCGCGCTGAACGTTCCCGCCGATTCCGATGCCGAGGCACAGCGACGGATCAAGGCCCTGAGTGGGCGCGGGGGCGAATTCGACCTGATCGAAGACTACCTGATGTGGGTCGTCTTCCACGCCATGCGGCCGCTGTTCGGCGCGGCCACGGGTGCGGTGGTGGCGGGGTCGGCGACCTCGGCCGCACAAGGCGACGTCGACGAAGGCTTGCAACGGCAGTACATGCTCGAAATCCGCTATGTCGCGGGGCAGCTCCTGGCTGGCGGCCTGGCGACGCTCGATCTTCGGCGACGGGCGGAAGCCTGCGGGGATGCGCTGCAGGCGCGGATCGATCGCGTGAGCGGCCCGATCGGCGCCGCCTGGGGCGTCAAGAGCGCCTCCGAGGACATTGAACGGAACGCGGTCGGCCTTGCCTGGATCTCGCATCCGGTCACCGTTCAGTCTGGAGCCCTCGCTGTCCAGGAGCTGCTGGGACGAACCAAGGTCTACGAGGAGCTGCGATCGAAGGCCGGCAAGCTCGGCGAGCCCGGCGTCTGGACCGATCCCGAGTTCCGCACGATCGTGCGCAACCATGTGCTGGAGCTGATGCGCTTTCGGCCGATCTTTCCGCTGCTGGCGCGCGACGTGCCGCGCGACACCGAAATGAAGACCGGAGCGCGATACAACGCCGGATGCCCGGGCGGCGGCAAGGTCTCGCTGCTGTCGATCGCAGCGCTGTTCGATCCCAGCGCCGTTCCCCAGAGCGGCCGCTTCTGCCCGGATCGGGATTGGGGCAAGAACGATGCCTTGCGGTATCTCATGTTCGGTTACGGCTACCGCCAATGTCCCGCGCGGGATCACGCGGTGGAGATCCTGACCAGCGCGCTGATCGGCCTGCTCACCTTGCCGCGGCTGCAACTGGCGCGCGGCGAAGGCAAGGCAATCGCCTATGACGGGCCGCTGATGCTGCGCATGCGCATGCGTACCACCTGAGTGAGCGGAGGACAGGGCCATGCTCGAGATCGTCCGGCAGCAGATGATCTGCATCGTTGCGCCAGGCTGGAGCGGCGGAGCGGAAATTCCAAAGCAACTTCACGATGCATTGGATGACCTGCTGGAGGACGTCGCGGTGGTGCACTTCGCCTCGATCGGGCTGCTCCCGGCCTTGGCTGGCGCCCCGAACCAGCAGCCGGTGCTCGTGCTCGAGCTTGCGGTGGAGGAGGGTCTGCGTCCCTACGACCTGCTGTACCGCCTCGTCTACCATCCCGACGGCGCGATGTGGACGCTGTTCGGCGGCATGGTCGCTCCCCATGTCGCCGTGCCCACAGCCAAGGACAAGGAGCAATTGCTGAACCAGCTGATGAGCTGGCACAGCATCGCCGCCGGCGGCTTCGTCGGCGCGCGCGACCGCTCGGTCCGGCAGATCAAGATGGAGAGCGATCTGCTGGATCAGACGCGCATCGAAGCGCGAAAGCTGAAGCCGAAATACGGCAACGACCGCACCGCATTCGCCCTGGCGCTGGCGCGGTGGGCGTACGCCAATCCCCGTTTCGAGTGGGCGGTCAAGCCTGCGCCGCGATCCTATTGGCGCGGGAAGGGGGCGAGCATCGGTGCGAAGCTCGCTTATCCCGTGGCGGCGATCGTGCTGTGGTTCGTCGTGCTCGGGATCGTCTGGGCGCTTCCGCGGGCCTACAACTGGTTCTTCGGCGAGCCGGGGCAGGTGGGGCGGGCCATTGAAGACGCCGTCACCAGGACGAGCGAATGCCTGCTGACGATGACCTGGCACGGGCTGCTGGCGTTCGCCGTGATCGCATTCCTCGTCTGGCTGTTCCTGGTGCCGCTGCCCGCTCAATTCGTGTCCTGGCGGCGCTGGCTGAACAGCGTCCAGCAGGAGCTCGATCGGCCAACCCAGACGCTCTCGTCGCTGGCCACCTATGTGGGGGGCTGGCTGATCGGCGTGCCGCTGCTGCTGGCCGTCGCCGCGTGCGCCCTTGCCTACACGTTCGCGCCGCTGGCCTATGCGGTGGCACCGGATTATATGGCTCATGTCGTCGAGCCGAAGCTGCCAAAGCTGACGGGATTGCAGATCATCGGCATCGCCGTCGTCGCGATCGCCGCGGTGCTTTGCATCGGCGCGCTGTTTCACTGGCTCAACCGCCGGTTCAAGAAGCTGAGTGAGCAGTTCTTTCATCCGCTCGAGGACGACGTTCCGCGCGCCCAGCAGATCCATCCGACGATCGAGCGATGCGAGGCCGATCTGGTCGATGGGACCCAGCATATGTTCAGCCTCACGGAGCTGCGCGGTCCGCGATGGTGGAGCGCCTGGTGCATCCGACTGGCGCTGCGCATCGTGACGTTTGCCGGACGCGTGTTCTTCACCCAAGGCTGGCTCGGCAACGCGCCAGGCATCCATTTCGGGCATTGGCACATCATCGACAACGGTCGCCGCTTTCTGTTCTGCTCGAACTATGACGGCAATTTCGGCGGCTATCTCGACGACTTCATCAACGGCGCGGCCGCCGGCACCACGCTGGCCTGGCGCTGGACCGAGCTGCGTCCACGTGCCCCGGCGCTGCCCGGACTGCCCGGCATCACCCAGCCGCGCAGCTTTCCGCCGACGCGCTTCGTGGTGTTTCGCGGCGTGAAGTGCGAGCTGAGATTCAAGTCCTATGCGCGCGACAGCATGCTGCCGCATCTCTACCATTTCGACGCCTGCAACCGGACAGTCGACCAGATCAATCTCGCCACGGGGCTGCGCGACGCCCTGTTCGGCGAGCGCAACGGGAAGAACGACGATCTGATCATGAGGGCCATCGAGACATGAGGCACGCTCCACGTCTCTCCGAACAAAGCCACGACATCCAGGGCATGTTGAAGAGCGGCTTCGGTTCGCTCACGACCAGCCGTTTCAGGCTGCTGACGATCCGCGACGAGAGGCTCGCGAAGACATGGCTGGCGCAATTGCTCGACACCGGCCTGGTCGCCAGCGCAGAACAGGTCGGCAAGCCGAAGCAGCAGAAACAGCAGAAGGCGCCTCTCGATGCCGTCGTCGCGATCGGCTTCACCTATTCGGGGCTGGCGAAGCTCGGTTGCCGGGAAACCAGCGAGCATCCGTTTCCGACGCCGTTCCGCAGCGGCATGGGCAGCGAATTGCGCGCCAAGCTGTTGCGGGACGAAGACCGGCATTGGACCTGGACCGATCGCGAAGGCCCCGGCGGCGGCGAGGTGGTGCACATCCTGCTGGCGGAATGGAAGATGCGCGGCGTGGCTTCGCGGCTGCCCGCGATCGATCCGAGCGCCTTCTCCGTTATCGAGGTCGGGGAGGATTCCGACTTCTTCGGCGCGGATGGCAAGCTGCGCGAGCCGTTCGGGTTTCGCGATGGGCTCGCCCAGCCGGTGATCCGGGGCCTCAGGGACCAGGATGGCGAGAGCTTCAAGCAGGCGCGAGAAGGAGCTCGCGATCTCTATGACGACCGGGTCGTGGAGCCCGGCGAATTCATCCTGGGCTATCGCAACGAATACGACGAGCTGACGTTCTGCCCGAACGTGGAGGGATGGAGCAGTGCCAGCGGGCGGTTCACCCTGAACGGAAGCTATCTTGCCGTACGTCAGTTCGCGCAGGATGTCGCCGCCTTTGAGGCGTTTGAGGCCGCGAATGCGGACTTCGCGGCGGCGAACGGCGTCTCGGCCGGCGAGAAGCTGATGGGGCGCCGGAAGAATGGGCTGCCGTTGTCATGGAAAGGCGATCCGAACGTGCCGGTGTCGGATTCGGCGGCCGATGCATTCCGCTATCGCGTCGAGGACGCCAACGGTTTCATGTGTCCCAAGGGCGCCCATGTGCGCCGCTCCCATCCCCGCGACTCGCTCGGCACCGACCTGCAGTCGAGCATCAAGTCATCCAAGCTGCACCGGTTGCTGCGGCGTGGGCGGCCCTATCGCGAGAAGTCGGGTCATCAAGGCATTTTCTTCATTGCCTGCAATGCGGACCTGGAGCGGCAGTTCGAGTTCATCCACCAGCGCTGGCTGCAGAACCGGAGATTTGGAACGCTCGAGAGCCAGGACGACCCGATCGTGGGATCGCAGCCGTGCCCGAAGACCTTCACCATTCCCGGCCAGCCGAGCGGCGGCGAAGTTTCGCTGCGGCAATTCACGCAGACGCTCGGCGGCGGCTACTTCTTCCTGCCGGGGATCGCAGCGCTGAATTTCATCGCGCGCGCTTGAGTGAACGAGGTTGTTGGCTACGGGTGAGCTTTGCGGACGACGCTTCGCGCCCTTCCGGATCGCGCCTCAATCCTGCGGCTCGGACGCGGCATCGCCCTGCGCGTCGATGCGCAGCCAGCCCGAGGGCGCGAGGCGCTGTTGCGGCAGGAAGCGGGCCTTGTAGTCCATCTTCTTGGAGCCCTCGATCCAATAGCCGAGATAGACGTAAGGCAGCCCTTGCCGGCGGGCGCGGGCGATGTGGTCGAGGATCATGAAGGTGCCCATCGAGCGGCTGACCTGGCTCGGCTCGAAGAACGAATAGACCATCGACAGGCCATCGCTGAGCACGTCGGTGAGGGCGACGGCGATCAGCTCCTCGCCGCGGCCGGTGACACCGCTGTCGGGGCCGCGCTTGCGGTATTCGATGATGCGGGTCTCGACATGGCTGTCCTCGACCATCATGGCGTAGTCGAGCACGGTCATGTCGGCCATGCCGCCGTGGCGGTGGCGGGCGTCGAGATAGGCCCGGAACACGGAATATTGCTCGGAGGTCGGCACCGCGCTGCGCTGCTCGCCGATGATGTCGGCGTTGCGCGCCATCACCTTGCGGAAGTTGCGCGAGGGCCGGAACTCGTTGGCGATGACCCGGACCGAGACGCAGGCGCGGCACTGGTCGCAGGCCGGTCGGTAGGCGATCGACTGGCTGCGGCGGAAGCCGCCATGGGTCAGGAGGTCATTGAGGTCGCCGGCCCGGTCCCCAACCAGATGCGTGAACACCTTGCGCTCATGCCGGCCCGGCAAATACGGGCAGGGGGAGGGCGCCGTAAGGTAGAATTGGGGGGTGTCGCGCGAGTGCTGGGTCAAGGGACGTCGTGGGCCTCCGAAGTGAATGTCAGCATCGCGCTACGGAAGCCCCTGGTCAATCGGTCTGCTCGGCGGGTCGGATCGGACAGCTTTAGTCGTTCCTGGTTGATAGGTCCTTGATCACCAGCTTCTGGCGCCCTGCGGCACCGGTGCACGGACGGAATTGTTGATCACGACCGTTCCCAGCACGAAATCGTGCAGCAGCCGCCGGCGGCCGTTGAACAGGCCGACCAGCACCACGAAAGGCGTCAGGAACGAGACCGTCACCCAGAACAGCACGGCATGGGTGGCGCCGAGCACGAAATAGCCGGGCGCGCCGTACCAGGTGCGCAGCTCCAGATCCATCAGGCGCATGCCGATGGTCGCCGACGAAGGACCGCCGATGCAGGCGCCGTAATAGACGATGGCCCAGACGACAGAGGCAGGCCAGGCCAGCCAGAACAGCGCCCAGCCGATGCCGAGCGTAACCACGCCGAACAAGGCGATGAAGATGTAGCCGAGGATCACCGGCACGGAGATCACGACCATGTCGATCAGGAAGGCGAATACCCGCCGCGTGGCAACGCCCCGGAACAGCTCCGGGTGCAGATAGGGATCGTAGGCGTGCGGCTGCACCCCGCCGTCATTGCGCCAGGCGCCTGAATTGCCCGAGTCGTACGACATGATCCGTCCTCCCAAGGGGAAACAGAGGGAAAACCCTCAAGGCAGGACATGGGAACAGGCCATCTCCGTGCCAAGGGTGCAGCAGGATTAACAAGCCGAAATATTCCGGCGATTCGGGGGCGGGAAGGCTGCAGACGCCAATGCTGGAGGGTGGGCAAAGGCGCGCGGCGCGGCGCCGCGCCCACCATTCTCTCAATTTCGATAGAGGTGGTGGGCACGCTTCGCTTTGCACACCCTACGGCACCTTAACCTTGGGCGCGCAGCTTCTCCGCCGCCTTCGGCGCGAAGTAGCTCAGCACGCCGTCGGCGCCGGCGCGCTTGAAGGCGAGCAGGCTCTCCATCATCGCGCGCTCGCCGTCGAGCCAGCCGTTGTTCGCGGCGGCCGCGATCATCGCGTATTCGCCCGAGACCTGGTAGGCGAAGGTCGGCATCGCGAACGTGTCCTTCACGCGGCGGACCACGTCGAGATAGGGCATGCCGGGCTTCACCATCACCATGTCGGCGCCCTCGGTGATGTCGAGCTCGACCTCGCGCAGCGCCTCGTCGCTGTTGGCGCTGTCCATCTGGTAGGTGCGCTTGTCGCCGGTGAGCGTCTTGGCCGAGCCGATGGCGTCGCGGAACGGGCCGTAGAAGGCCGAGGCGTATTTGGCCGCATAGGCCATGATCTGCACGTCGAGCAGGCCGGAGCGATCCAGCCCCTCGCGGATCGCGGCGACGCGGCCGTCCATCATGTCGGAGGGTGCGATGATGTCGCAGCCGGCCTCGGCCTGCACCAGGGCCTGACGCACCAGCACGGCGACCGTCTCGTCGTTCAGGATCTTGCCGTCGGAAATCAGGCCGTCATGGCCGTGGCTGGTGAACGGATCGAGCGCGACGTCGCAGAGCAGGCCGATCTCCGGAAACTCCTTCTTGATCGCGCGCACCGCCTGGCAAACCAGGTTGTTCGGGTTGGTCGCTTCGGTGCCTTCCTCGTCGCGCAAGGACGGCTCGGTGTAGGGAAACAGCGCGATGCAGGGGATGGTGAGCTTCATGGCGCGCTCGGCCTCGCGCACGGCCTGATCGACGCTGAGGCGCTCGACGCCGGGCATCGAGGCGACCTGCTCGCGCTTGTTGTTGCCGTCGATCAGGAACAGCGGCCAGATCAGATCGTCGGTGGTGAGCACGTTCTCCCGCACCATGCGCCGGGCCCATTCGGCCTTGCGGTTGCGGCGCGGCCGGACGGTCAGATCGAGGGCATGGGGCACCGCAGTGCCCTCGCGGCGCGAGACCTCGCGCAATTCGATCGGACGTCCGTATTTGATCGCCATCACTCTTCCTCCGGCTGGAATTATTCTTATACCAGCTCGCACGGTTCCCGTCACCGCGGCTTGACCTGCCGCAAGGGAGGGGCAGCCGATTGATTTTGCGGGGCGAAGCAGCCAGAAGGGGGCCATGTCCGAGATCTCCACCCGCGATGCGGCCCGCGACAGCGCCAGGGACACGACCAGGGACCATGCGATCTCTGTCGCTGCGATCTCGTCCGAGCGGGCCGAGTCCGACGACAATGTCTGGACGCGCCGCCTGGTGCTGTTCCTGCGGGTGATGGCGCTGCTCTCGATCCTGAAAGGCCTCTATCACTGGGCGCAGGTGACGGGCTTTGTCGGCGGCGAGGACGAGGCGTTCGAGAACCAGTCGATGGCCTGGCAGGCCGCCACCGTCTACTTCGCCGTGATCGAGCTCGTTGCCGCGGTCGGCCTGTGGCTGGCAACGCCGTGGGGCGCGGTGGTGTGGCTGACCACCGTGGTCTCGATGGCGGTGATCGAGCTGATGTTCCCCGGCATCTACGGCGGCAGCCTGATCGTCGTCGGCGTCGAAGCCGTCATGCTCGCCGCCTATCTCGCGCTGGCCTGGATGGCCGCGCGCGAACGGCCGCCGTAGCGACAGCGTCGATACATGGATGCTCTGGTGCCCCCGACGCTGCGCAGCACGCAGTGATGCGCTGCAGAGCCGGGGCCCATCTTCTTCCCAGCATCTCGTTTGTGGCTCCTGGGTCCCGGATCTTCGCTTCGCTTGTCCGGGACACGAGCGCGGCGTTGTGCGCGTTTGGTTGACCGCTGGTTGCCTAAAATTTGCGGTAAGTTTTCGTTGACCAGCCGGCGCCGCCACAGCTGTTACGCGCCCGTTTCGAAACCGGGCAGGCCTGTTCTGGAATGCGACAACAGGGGCGGACGGAGGGTGAACAGGACCTTGCGAAGGTCAACAGAGGCTTTCGAAAAGTGCTTGTGGCACAGGCTTAATCCGCAATTCACTGTCTTAAATTCATGATCTCTTTATTCTCTTATTTAAGCCGATCTTCAAACGCGCCCCTTAAGTTGCACCTATCAGGCGGGACACAAGTTTCGTCGAATAAGTGTCGACAAAAACGACAACAGGGGAAGTGTCATGATGAAAGCCGTCGCAACTGCGGCAGATACCGCAGAGCGCGTCTCCGGCCAGCAGGGTTCGGTGCAGTCGCTCTATCTGGAAGCTTTGACTCTGGTGGAGCGGCTGCATCGCCGGCTCCTCGACGTGATCAAGGACGAATTCGATCGCCGCGGCCGTGCGGACATCAACTCGGTGCAGGCGCTGCTGCTCTACAACATCGGCGACAAGGAGCTGACCGCGGGCGAGCTGCGCACGCGCGGTTACTATCTCGGCTCCAACGTCTCCTACAATCTGAAGAAGCTCGTCGAGCTCGGCTTCCTCGATCATCAGCGCTCGCGCGTTGATCGCCGCTCGGTGCGCATCCGCCTGACCCCGCAGGGCCAGGAAGTCCGCCGCATCGTCGATGCGCTCTACCAGAAGCACGTCAAGACGGTGGAGCAGGTCGGCGGCATCTCGGGCGAGGAATTCTCGACCCTCAACAAGTCGCTGCATCGCCTCGAGCGGTTCTGGACCGACCAGATCCTCTATCGCCTCTGAGCTTTCGAAAAGGGATCAAGGCCAAGCCGGCCCGCAACAAGACCGGCAAGCCTGCCCTCGACGTGCCTGACTTCCCCAGCGCGCCGTCCCGGAGTTGCCCCCGGGCCGGTGCGTTTCCATTTTGTGCACCTGCGAAAAAAATCGCGGATGCGAGGAACCAGTTCCGTGTTCCGCGCTTATCTCCTTCGGATCGGAGACAGGGCGATGCTGGTCGAGCGCGGGCTTCAGGCGATGAACGTGGAACTCGTGAGCGAGGCCTATGCCATCGCCGCGAACTACCTTCGCCGCTCCGGCGCGATCCCGGATACTCTCGTTACCGACGAACGCCTGCTCGGGATCATCGTCAAGCTGCTCCAGCATAGCGAATTCAACAAGATCAGGCTCGCCAACAAGGCCATCGCCCAATTCCAGGCGCAGTCCGGGGCCCGCGCGGTTGCCTGATCAACCATCTCAGACCACCGACCAACCAGAGGGTGCCATGGAAGCCGCCATCGACCGCATCATGCAGACCTATGACCTGCTCGCCAACCGCACCGCCGCGGCCAGCGAGGAGGCACGCATGAAGGTGACCAACTACCTGACCACCCTGATGGAAGCCGGCGAGAAGGACCCCCACAGGTTGACGGTGTGCGGCCTGACCTATCTGCGCCAGCTCGACGGCAGCGTGGACCCGGTCAAGGCGGGGTATACGGGGCAGTGACGCGATCCCTGCCGTAGCCCGCGGCTCCAGGCAGGAGCAGCTAAGGCCCGAAGCGGCCCCATTCCGGATGAGGCGGACGGGGCGCCTGCGAACGGCTCGATCGCCGAAAATCTCCTCTCTCCACCATATCTGGCATAAATATTAGGCCCGACCCGCAAACCCTTGGCCTGTTGCGGGCGATGTGGTAGATCGCGCCTGCTTCCGACCGCCACACCAGACCCGCCCGCAGCCCGCCAAAAGGCTGCGGCGGTGGAGATATTCTCAAGATGACCGCACCCAAGACCGCCTCCGCGCCCGATTCTGTTTTTCACCGCCTCGCTCGAGCAGGCCGACCCCGAAATCGCCGCCGCCATCAAGGGTGAGCTCGGCCGGCAGCGCCATGAGGTCGAGCTGATCGCCTCCGAGAACATCGTCAGCCGGGCCGTGCTGGAAGCGCAGGGTTCGGTGATGACCAACAAATACGCAGAGGGTTATCCGGGCGCGCGTTATTACGGCGGTTGTGAGTGGGTCGACGTCGCCGAGAACCTCGCGATCGATCGCGCCAAGAAGCTGTTCGGCGCCAACTTTGCCAACGTGCAGCCGAATTCCGGCAGCCAGATGAACCAGGCGGTGTTCCTGGCGCTGCTGCAGCCCGGCGACACCTTCATGGGCCTCGATCTCGCCGCCGGCGGCCATCTGACCCACGGCTCGCCCGTCAACATGAGCGGCAAGTGGTTCAAGGCCGCGCACTACACCGTGCGCCGCGAGGACCAGATCATCGACATGGACGCGGTGGCCAAGCAGGCCGAGCAGGTCAAGCCGAAGCTGATCATCGCCGGCGGCTCGGCCTATTCGCGCGCCTGGGACTTCAAGCGCTTCCGCGAGATCGCGGACAGCGTCGGCGCCTACCTGCTGGTGGACATGGCGCACTTCGCCGGGCTCGTCGCCGGCGGCGTGCATGCCTCGCCGGTGCCGTATGCGCACGTCACCACGACCACGACGCACAAGTCGCTGCGCGGTCCGCGCGGCGGCCTGATGCTGTGGAATGACGAGACGCTGACCAAGAAGCTCAACTCGGCGATCTTCCCGGGCCTGCAGGGCGGCCCCCTGATGCACGTCATCGCGGCGAAGGCGGTCGCCTTCGGCGAGGCGCTGCGTCCGGACTTCAAGGTCTACGCCAAGAACGTCGTCGAGAACGCCAAGGCGCTGGCCGAGACCCTGAAGGGCCATGGCCTCGATATCGTCTCGGGCGGCACCGACAATCATCTGATGCTGGTCGATCTCAGGCCGAAGGGCCTCAAGGGCAACGTCTCGGAGAAGGCGCTGGTCCGCGCCGCCATCACCTGCAACAAGAACGGCATCCCGTTCGACCCCGAGTCGCCCTTCGTCACGTCGGGCATCCGGCTCGGCACGCCGGCGGCGACCAGCCGCGGCTTCGGCGTCGCCGAATTCCAGCAGGTCGGCGGCATGATCGCCGAGGTTCTCAACGCGATCGCGCAGTCCGCCGACGGCAAGGCGCCGCTGGTGGAAGCTGCGATCAAGGACCGGGTCAAGGCGCTCACCGACCGGTTCCCGATCTACCAGTGAGGCCAGACAAACTGGTCAAGACAAACTGATCAAGGCAAGCGGATGCGCTGTCCGAACTGCAACAGTCTCGATACGCAGGTGAAGGACTCGCGTCCGACCGAGGACTCGTCCGTGATCCGCAGGCGGCGCGTATGCGTCGCCTGCAATTTCCGCTTCACCACCTTCGAGCGCGTGCAGCTGCGCGAGCTCACGGTGATCAAGCGCAACGGCCGCCGCGTGCCGTTCGACCGCGACAAGCTGATGCGCTCGGTGCAGATCTCGTTGCGCAAGCGCCAGGTCGAGCCGGAGCGCGTCGAGAAGATGGTCTCCACCATCGTGCGCGAGCCTCGAGACCGGGGGCGAGGCCGAGATCTCGTCCGAGGTGATCGGGGAGACCGTGATGGAGCATCTGCGCACGCTCGACGACGTCGCCTATGTGCGCTTCGCCTCGGTCTATCGCAATTTCCGCGAGGCCAAGGATTTCGCCGAGGTGCTCGGCGAGCTCTCCGGCGAGGAGGAAGCGCGGCTCGCCGCGATCCGCAAATGATCTTCCGCATCCTGGAAGACCAGTTCGCGCAGAAGGCCCGCGAGGCCAAGGACGCCGATCTTCGTTTCATGCAGCTTGCTTTGGCGCTGGGCAGGCGCGGGCAGGGACGCACCTGGCCCAACCCGGCCGTCGGTGCCGTCGTGGTCAGGGATGGCGCGATCGTCGGTCGCGGCTGGACCCAGCCAGGCGGGCGTCCGCATGCCGAGCCCGAAGCCTTGCTGCGGGCCGGCGAAGCCGCACGCGGTGCCACGCTCTACGTCACGCTGGAGCCGTGCTCGCATTTCGGCAAATCGCCGCCTTGCGCCGATGCGGTGATTGCGGCCGGCATCAAGCGCGTGGTGGCGGCGATCGAAGATCCCAATCCTGAGGTCGCGGGCCAGGGTCATGCGCGCCTGCGCGCCGCCGGCGTCCATGTGGACGTCGGCCTGTGCGCGGCGGAGGCCGCATTCGATCATGCCGGGCATTTCCGCCGCATCCGCGATAAGCGCCCGCATGTGATCCTGAAGCTCGCGGTTTCTCCCGACGGAAAGATCGGTGCGGCCGGCGGCAAGCCGGTCGCGATCACGGGGGAGGCGGCGCGCAATCGGGTGCATCTGCTCCGTGCGCAAAGCGATGCGATCCTGGTCGGCATCGGAACGGTGCTGGCGGACGATCCGCTTCTCACCTGCCGCCTGCCAGGCATGGCGGCGCGCTCGCCGGTGCGCGTCGTGCTCGATCAGAGCCTGCGGATTCCCGGCGCGAGCAGGCTGATAGGCTCCGCGCGCGAGACGCCGCTCTGGGTGGTGGGTTCTGAGCTTGCGGAAGCCGCAGCCGCGACGCGGCTTGGTGCAACCGGCGCGCAAGTGATCCGCACCCCGCCGGCAGGCGCCTCCGGGCTCGATCTGCCGGCCGTGCTGCAGGCGCTGGCCGGGAAGGGCATCACCCGCCTGATGGTCGAGGGCGGTAGCCGGGTGGCGTCCTCGTTTGTCGCGGCCGACCTCGTCGACGAGATCTGGCTGTTCCGCGGCGCGGAAGCAGTGGGCAATGGCGGCGTCGATGCGCTCGATGCATTGCCCCTGTCGAAAATCACGCAGTCGCAGGCCTACAAGGTTCATGCTAGCGAAACATTCGACAAGGATACTCTCACCGTCTACGAGCGCGCGTAATGTTCACCGGCATTGTCACTGATATCGGCGAGGTCGTCGGCTTCACGCCTGTGGCGCAGGGCCAGTTGCACCGGCTGCGCATCGCCTGCCGCTATGATCAGGCCACGATCGCCGACGGCGCCTCGATCGCCAGCAACGGCGTCTGCCTGACGGTGGTCGCCTCCGGCGTCGCAAATGGCAAGACTTGGTATGAGGTCGATACAGGGGCCGAGACACTGGCGCTGACGACGGCGAAGCACTGGAAGCTGGGCACCAGGCTCAACCTCGAGCGTGCGCTGAAGATCGGCGACGAGCTCGGCGGCCACATCGTCGCCGGCCATGTCGACGGCATCGCGACCATCGTCAGCCGCGAGGACCTGCCCGACATGGCGCGGTTCGAGCTCTCGACCACGCGGGAGCTGGCGCGGTTCATCGCCACCAAGGGCTCGATCACGCTCGACGGCGTCTCGTTGACGGTCAATACGGTGAAGGACGCGACCTTTTCGGTGCTGATCATTCCGCACACGCTGACGGTCACCACGATCGGTGGCTGGAAGGCGGGGGACGAGGTCAATATCGAGGTCGATCTGATGGCCCGCTACGCGGCGCGGCTGACCGAAATGAAGTGATCGGCAAGGCCGTCATTCCGGGGCGGCTCGAAGAGCCGAACCCGGAATCTCGAGATTCCGGGTTCGATGCTTCGCATCGCCCCGGAATGACAGTCTCTTTCTAACTTGGCTTACGTGCTTCCGGCGACTACATAGCGCCAACCCCTTTCGAAACGGATTGAACGATGGCAGACGCGCGCCGCGCACCCTGAAGGACCAGACCGACATTTCCGGCGCGCGCGCGCTGATTGTCGAGGCGCGGTTCTACGACGATCTCCAGGACGCGCTGCTGGACGGCGCGGTGACCGAGCTGAAGGCGGCCGGCCTGACGCATGACGTGATCACGGTTCCCGGTGCGCTGGAAATCCCGGCGGCGGTCGCCATCGCGGTCGATGCCGCGGCGGCGAAGGGCAAGCCCTATGACGCCGTGATCGCGCTCGGCTGCGTGATCCGTGGCGACACCATTCATTTCGAGATCGTCTCGCAGGAATCCTCGCGGGCGCTGATGGATCTCGCGGTTTCGCGCAAGCTGCCGCTCGGCAACGGCATCCTCACCGTCAATACCGAGGCGCAGGCCTGGGCGAGGGCGCGCGCCAGCGAGCTCAACAAGGGCGGCGATGCTGCGCGCGCGGCGCTTGCGATGCTGCGCATCAAACGCCGCCTGGCGCAGGCCTGAGCCATGGCCGACAACACCAGGAAGCCGGCAGGCCCTGCCGAGAAGAAGGCGAACCGGCGCGGTGCGGCGCGGCTCGCGGCCGTGCAGGCGCTGTACCAGATGGATATCGCCGGCGCTGGCATCAACGACATCTTCGCCGAGTTCGAGAGCCATTGGCTCGGCAACGAGGTCGAGGGCGAGACGTATCTGCCGGCGGAAGCCGCCTTCTTCCGCGACGTCGTCTCGGGCGTCGTGCGCGACCAGAAGAAGCTGGATCCGCTGATCGACGAGGCGCTCTCGAAGGGCTGGCCCTTGAAGCGGATCGAGGCGATCCTGCGCGCGGTGCTGCGGGCGGGGGCCTACGAATTGGAGCATCGCAAGGATGTGCCGGGCCGCGTCGTCGTCTCCGAATATGTCGACGTCGCCAATGCGTTCGTCGACCGTGAGGAGACCGGCATGGTGAACGCCGTGCTCGACCAGATCGGCCGCCAGTTTCGCGGCGACGAGTTCGGGCGGGGGTAGTTTCCCGCGAGGGCGGTAGAAGTGATGCGATACGGCTGCCCCATTCTCCACTGTCATGCCCCGCGAAGGCGGGGCATCCAGTACGCCGCGGCCTATCGATTTCACACGACCGTCTCTGGAATACTGGATCGCCCGGCCAAGCCGGGCGATGACAGTGGTGGAGGTGGCTGGCGCTGATGGCAAACAATCCCTCCGCCGAAGACGCCCTCATCGCGCGCTATTTCAAGCCGCTGGCGACCGATCCCGGGGCGTTCGGGCTGGTCGATGACGCCGCCGTGCTGTCGGCGTCCGGCGACGACATCGTCGTCACCACCGACGCCGTCGTCGAGGGCGTGCACTATCTTGCCAGCGATCCGCCTGACACCATTGCGCGCAAGGCGTTGCGGGTGAACCTGTCCGATCTCGCCGCCAAGGGCGCGGTGCCGGCCGGCTTCGTGCTGACGCTGGCGCTGCGCAGCAAGGAGGATGCCTGGCTGCGGCCGTTTGCCGACGCGCTGGGCGAAGACGCACGAGAATTCGCGTGTCCGCTGCTCGGCGGCGACACGGTCTCGACGCCGGGTCCGCAGATGATCTCGATCACGGCTTTCGGCCGCGTGCCGCAGGGACGGATGGTCGGCCGCACCGGCGCGAGGCCGGGCGATCGCATCCTGGTGACGGGCACGATCGGCGACGCCGCGCTCGGCCTCGACGTGCTCAAGGGCGGCGCTGCCGCAACGGCGCTCGCGGGCAGTCCCGCTGCGAAGGACGCCCTGGTCTCGCGTTATCGCGTGCCGCAGCCGCGCAATGTGCTGGCGCGGGCCGTGCGCGATCATGCGACCGCGGCGATGGACGTCTCCGACGGGCTCGCCGGCGATCTGGTGAAGCTCTGCGCGGCGTCCGGGATCTCGGGCACGGTCGACGTGGCAAGCGTGCCGCTCTCGGCCGCGGCAGCGAGCCTGATCGCCCGCAATGTCGTTGGCATCGAGGCGCTGCTCGCGGGAGGCGACGATTACGAGGTGCTGTGCACCGTGCCGCCGGCGCAAGCCGACGCGCTGATTGCCGCGGGGCGGGCGGCCGGCCTTGCCGTCACGGCGATCGGCACCATCGTCGCGGGGAAGGAGAGGCCGCGCTTCCTGGACAAGCAGGGCCAGGAGCTGGCTTTGACGCGGTTGTCCTACAGCCACTTCTAGAATCGCTCCAAACCGGCATCTTAGTTCTCGGCACTTGGTTCTAAATACCTGCCGAGATCGGCGGTTTCGGCCTTATCCGGCGTTGCACCCTCAATTTGATTTTGGCAAGCTCGCGGCCGACTGAGGCCGCCCCTTTTGGGCAAGGGGCGGCTTTGTTCGAAATCAAGGCGCCGCACCGCACAACGGACAACAAGAGGCGCCGGGGATACATCAAGGATCTGAGGCAAACATCACATGACAGCATTATGGTTGATAGTGCTCTGCGGAGTGCTTTCTGTCGTCTACGCGATTTGGGCGACGTCTTCGGTGTTAAGCGCGGATGCGGGGTCGCCGCGCATGCAGGAGATCGCAGGGGCGGTGCGTGAGGGCGCACAGGCCTATCTGCGGCGCCAGTACACCACGATCGGTATCGTCGGCATCGTCATCTTCGTGCTGCTTGCCTATTTCCTCGGTCTCTATGTCGCGGTTGGTTTTGCCATCGGCGCCATCCTGTCGGGAGCGGCCGGCTTCATCGGCATGAACGTCTCGGTCCGCGCCAATGTGCGCACCGCCCAGGCCGCGACGACGTCGCTCGCCGGCGGCCTCGAGCTCGCCTTCAAGGCGGGCGCGATCACCGGCCTTCTGGTCGCGGGTCTCGCACTGCTGGGGGTGACGCTTTATTTCGCCTTCCTGGTCCATTCGCTGAAGCTTGCGCCTGACAGTCGTGTCGTCGTCGACGCCCTGGTGGCGCTCGGCTTCGGCGCCTCGCTGATCTCGATCTTCGCCCGTCTCGGCGGCGGCATCTTCACCAAGGGTGCGGACGTCGGCGGCGATCTCGTCGGCAAGGTCGAGGCCGGCATTCCCGAGGACGATCCGCGCAATCCGGCGACCATCGCCGACAACGTCGGCGACAATGTCGGCGACTGCGCCGGCATGGCCGCCGACCTGTTCGAGACCTATGCGGTGACCGCGGTCGCCACCATGGTCCTGGCGGCGATCTTCTTCGCCAAGACGCCGATCCTCGCCAGCATGATGACGCTGCCGCTCGCGATCGGCGGCATCTGCATCATCACCTCGATCATCGGCACCTTCTTCGTCAAGCTCGGGCCGAGCCAGTCGATCATGGGCGCGCTCTACAAGGGCCTGATCGCAACCGGCGTGCTGTCGCTGATCGGCATCGCGCTGGTGATCTACTACCTGATCGGCTTCGGCAAGCTCGAGGGCGTCAACTACACCGGCATGGCGCTGTTCGAGTGCGGCGTGGTCGGCCTCGTCGTCACCGCGCTGATCATCTGGATCACCGAGTACTACACCGGCACCGACTACCGTCCGGTGAAGTCGATCGCCCAGGCCTCGGTGACCGGCCACGGCACCAACGTGATCCAGGGCCTCGCCATCTCCATGGAAGCGACCGCGTTGCCTGCGATCGTCATCATTGCCGGCATCCTGGTGACCTACAGCCTCGCCGGGCTGTTCGGCATCGCGATCGCGACCGCCACCATGCTGGCGCTGGCCGGCATGATCGTCGCCCTCGACGCCTTCGGCCCCGTCACCGACAACGCCGGCGGCATTGCCGAGATGGCGGGACTGCCCAAGGAGGTGCGCAAATCGACCGACGCGCTCGACGCGGTCGGCAACACCACCAAGGCGGTGACCAAGGGTTACGCGATCGGTTCGGCCGGTCTCGGTGCTCTCGTGCTGTTCGCGGCCTACAACGAGGACCTCAAGTTCTTCGTCGCCGGCTCCGCACAGTATCCCTACTTCGCCGGCGTCAATCCGGACTTCTCGCTCAACAACCCCTACGTCGTGGTCGGTCTGCTGTTCGGTGGCCTGTTGCCGTATCTGTTCGGCGCGATGGGCATGACGGCCGTGGGACGCGCCGCCAGCGCGATCGTCGAGGAGGTGCGGCGTCAGTTCCGCGAGAAGCCGGGCATCATGCAGGGCACCGACAAGCCTGATTACGGCAAGGCGGTCGACCTGCTGACCAAGGCGGCGATCAAGGAGATGATCATCCCCTCGCTGCTGCCGGTGCTGTCGCCGATCGTCGTCTACTTCGTGATCTACTTCATCGCGGGCGGCGGCGCGGTCGGCAAGTCGGCGGCGTTCTCCGCGGTCGGCGCCATGCTGCTCGGCGTCATCGTGACGGGCCTGTTCGTCGCGATCTCCATGACCTCGGGCGGCGGCGCCTGGGACAACGCCAAGAAGTACATCGAGGACGGTCATTTCGGCGGCAAGGGCTCCGATGCCCACAAGTCGGCGGTAACAGGCGACACCGTCGGCGATCCCTACAAGGACACGGCGGGTCCTGCGGTGAACCCGATGATCAAGATCACGAACATCGTGGCCTTGCTGCTGCTGGCGATCCTGGCGCACTGAGGGACGATAAGGTGAAAGAAGAAACCCCGCGGCGCGAGCCGCGGGGTTTTTGTTTCGGTTGTCATTCCGGGATGGTCCGAAGGACCAGACCCGGATCTCGAGATTCCGGGTTCGATGCTGCGCATCACCCCGGAATGACGCTGCGCGTCACTGCACGTCCATCTGCAGCCCTTCCTTCTGGATGATGCCGGCGAACTTCTTGGTCTCGGCATCCACGAAGGCGGCGAATTGCTGCGGCGTGCCGTAGTCGGCGCGGGCGCCCATGGCGGCGATCTGCTTCTTGACGTCGTCGCGCTCGAGCATCGCCTTGATCTGGAGATTGAGCGCGTTCAGCACCTCCGGCGAGACGCCCTTCGGCAGGAACACCGCGAACCACGACGACACGTCGAAACTGGCCAGCTCCGGCGCGCTCTCGCGCATGGTCGGCAGGTTCGGCGCGAGCTCGCTGCGCTCGGTCGTGGTGACGCAGAGGCCGTTGAGCGTGCCGCTCTGCACCTGCGGCAGGCTCGGATAGAGGTTGTCGAACAGGATCTGGATGTCGCCGGCAAGCGCGGCCTGGAGCGCAGGGCCGGCGCCGCGGAACGGATGTGCGTCATCTTCAGGCCGGTGAGCTGGAGAAACCAGGCACCGGTGAGGTGAGGGCTCTGGCCGACGCCGGAGGAGGCGTAGCTGAGCTTGTCCGGATTGGCCTTGAGATAGGCGATCAGCTCGGGGATCGACTTGATGCCGGTCTTCGGATGCGCCGACACGATGTTCGGAATCCGGATCATGTTGGTGACAGGCTGAAGCTGGTCGGACTTGTAGGAGAGATTCTTGAAGATGCTGTAGGCGATCGCGTTCGGGCCCGGATTGCCGACCAGGATGGTGTGGCCATCAGGCTTGGCGCGGACCACCTCGGCCGTGCCGATGGTGCCGCCGCCGCCGGAGCGGTTTTCCACGACGGCCGACTGGCCCCATGCGTTTTGCAGATGCGCGGCCAAAAGCCGGCCCATCACGTCGGTCGAGCCGCCGGCTGCGGCCGGCACGACCAGACGGACGGTCTCGGTCGGCTTCCAGTCCGCAAGGCTCGATCGCGGCAGAATCGCTGCGGCCGAAAGGCCGGCAGCAGCGGTAAGCACGCGACGTCTGGAAAAAGTTTTAGGCACGAATCCACTCCCTGCTTCTTTCTTTGCAGAGAGCGTAGGGAACCGCAGATGCGACGGCAAGTCGTGCGCGAGCGCAAGTGCCGCATGGAGGGCGGCACGACGCCGCAGGCGAGGGCGATTTACCTTCCGGCGGAATTGGAAGGCGCTTCAGACACTTGTTCTGCAGCGCCGCGTTGCCTCGAGGCGAGCCGGTCCTCGACGTCGCTCGAAAACGCTTTCGCGACTCAGTTGAAGCTGAGCAGCTTGAACAGCGGCGTGAGGTAGCTCATCTCCTGACCCGACGTCGGCGTGGTGCGGCTGATGAAGTCGAAGATCTTGCCGTCCTGCAGGCCGTAGTTCGCCAGCCGCCGCACGCGCCGGTTCTTGTCGAAATAGACCGCGATCACGCGCTGGTCGACCACCTTCTGGTTCATGAACGCGACCGTGCGCTCCGAGCGCTGCGAGATGTAGTAGAAGACTTCGCCGTCGAGCGTGGCGACGGTGGAGGGCGTGCCCATCACGATCAGCACCTGATCCTGGCTCGCGCCGATCAGGAATCTGCTCCAGCGCGCCGGGCGGCAGGATGTAACCCTTCTGGAATTGTTCGCCGGTGCAGCCGGCGAGCGCGGCGCCGACCAGGGTCGCGGCGGCGAGCATGCGCAAGGCGCGCCAGCGTGCGTGGAGGCCGCGTCGCGTGTTCGCGCGCAGGCTGGTCTGGTTCGTTGTCGTCATAGCGGAACTGATTCCGTCCCCTTGCGTCGCGCGAGGCGCTGAAGTACCGGGCTGGGCGTCTGAATGCAACTCGCGCGCGCCCGCTTGCGGAAACCACAATGCTTTGGCCGTTCAATCACTTCAGGAACCCCCGGCTCACCCCGCCGGACACCATTGAAGCCATCTATGGCATGATCGTGACGCAGGCGCGAGAACCCATATTTTACCGCGACTTGGCCGTGCCCGATACGGTTAACGGGCGTTTCGACCTGTTGCTGATGCATCTGTGGCTGCTGCTGCGCCGCCTGCGCACGGCTCGGGACGCCAGCGAGTTGTCGCAGGCGCTGTTCGACCGATTCTGCGAGGATATGGACGACAATCTGCGCGAGATGGGGGTGGGCGACCAGACTGTGCCGAAGCGGATGCGGGCCTTCGGCGAGGCCTTTTACGGTCGCGTCCAGGCCTATGACCAAGCCATCGAGGCCGGCGGCAAGGCCCTGGCGGAGGCGATCTGCAAGAATATCTTGAACGGGACCGGCTTGGACCAGGCGGAGCGGCTCGCGGCCTATGCCCGGGCCAGTGAGGCCGCTCTCGTCCGGGCCGACGAGGCTGCGCTGCTGCAGGCCTCCTTCCGGTTTCCTCCAGCGCTTCCCGAGGATGTCACGCCATGAGCCGACCAGCGACCGGATCCCAGCCCGATCCTTGGCGGGCACCTGTCATCGTTGCCCAGATCCCCGACACCGGCCTGCACCGCAAGCTCGAGGCCTCGGCCGGCGAGCGGCAGGCCATCGCCGAGGTCGGCGGCGTGCGGGAGGTCCTGTCCGCCAGCGCCGACCTCGACGTGGTGCCCAGGAGCGGCGGCCGGGTTCAGGTGACCGGCACCGTCCGGGCCAGGGTCGGGCAGACCTGCGTGGTCACGCTGGATCCGATCGAGAGCGAGATCGAGGAGGAGGTGGACCTGATGTTCGCCCCCGAAGCCGAGGCGCGGCGCCTCGCCGATCTGATCGAGGAGGGCCAGGACGACGCGGCGGCGCCTGAAGTCGCCGATCCGCCGGAGGCGATCGTGGGTGGCATCATCGACCTCGGCCGGGTCGCCACCGACGCCCTGTTCCTCGCCATCGATCCCTATCCGCGCAAGGAGGGGGCCGTGTTCGAGCCTGACGTCACCGCCCCCGATCCGGAGGACCATCCGTTTGCCGCGTTGAAGGCGCTCCAGGACAAGAAGAAAGGCCGATAGCCGGGCCCTTCCACGTCGGATCGCCTTGCGAGGGTGCGCGAAGCATTTGCCTGGATGGTTTCACAGAATCCTTTATTCAACTGATTTCAAAGGATTTCTTGCAAGTTACGGGCTTTCCCAGCCGGATCGCCCGGAAAGCAAAAGGCTGGGGGCAAGAGGTTGTTTCGGGGTAACAAAACGCTATTGTCGCGCCCCGGTCGGGGCGCGGCGTGGTGCCTGACCGGTCGCCACGTCCGTGGCGAACCCATTCCGCGGCCCCGCTCGTTCAGGACCGCACCAGACCAGGTTTTCCAGGACTTTTATGCCAAGCAAGGTTCGCATTGCGCTTGACGCCATGGGGGGCGACGGCGGCGCCGCCGTGGTCATTCCGGGCGCGGCCATCTCGCTTGGCAGGCATCGCGGCACCGAGTTCCTGCTGGTCGGGGACCGCGCCAAGATCGAGCCCGAGCTCGACCGGCACCCCCAGCTCAAAGCCGCCTCGAAGATCATCCACACCGACGTGGCCGTCAGTGGTTCGGACAAGCCGAGCCAGGCGCTGCGGCGCGGCCGCAAGACGTCCTCGATGTGGCTTGCCATCGACGCGGTGAAGAAGGGAGAGGCGGATGTCGCGGTCTCCGCCGGCAATACCGGCGCGCTGATGGCGATGTCGCGCTTCCCACCTGCGCACGCTGAAGGGGATCGATCGCCCGGCGATTACCGGGATCTGGCCGACCCGGCGCGGCGAGTCCGCCGTGCTCGACCTCGGCGCCACCATCGGCGGCGATGCGCACCATCTGGTGGCGCTGGCGCTGATGGGCGCCGCGATGGCGAGCGTGCTGTTCGACAAGAAGCGGCCCACGGTGGGGCTGCTCAATATCGGGACCGAAGAGATCAAGGGTCACGAGGAAATCCGCGAGGCCGGGGAGATCCTGCGGGCCAGGAACCTGCCGGAGCTCGACTATATCGGCTTCGTCGAGGGCGACGGCATCGGCAAGGGGCTGGCCGACGTCATCGTCACCGAAGGCTTCAGCGGCAACATCGCGCTCAAGGCCGCCGAGGGAACCGCCAGGCAGATGGCCGAATTACTCCGCGACGAGATGAAGCGGAGCTGGCTGTCCAAGCTCGGCTATCTCTTTGCCCGCAGCGCCTTCCAGGCCCTGCGCGACAAGATGGACCCGAACAAGTCCAATGGTGGCGTGTTCCTGGGTCTGAACGGCTTGGTTGTCAAAAGCCACGGCGGAACCAGCGCCGAAGGCTTTGCCTATGCGATCGATGTTGGCTATGAGATGGCTCACTACGATCTCCTGAACAAGATCAATCAGATGCTCAACCGCGAGGGTGGTGCACTCAATTCGGTGCAGGCCGCGCAGGAGGTTGTTTCGTGACTCAAATTCGTTCGGTCGTGCTCGGCTGCGGCTCCTATCTGCCGGAGCAGGTGGTGACCAACGCCCAATTGGCGGCGCGCATCGACACCTCCGACGAGTGGATCGTGCAGCGCACCGGCATTCGCGAGCGCCACATCGCGGCCGAGGGCGAGTTCACCTCGCATCTGGCGATCAAGGCGGCGCAGGCCGCGCTCAGCGACGCCGGCATGGATGCGCAGTCGATCGACCTCATCGTGCTGGCGACCTCGACGCCGGACAACACCTTTCCCGCCACCGCGGTCGCCGTGCAGAACGCGCTCGGCATCAACCACGGCGCGGCCTTCGACCTCCAGGCGGTCTGCTCGGGCTTCGTGTTCGCGCTCGCCACCGCCGACAATTTCCTGCGCACCGGCGCCTTCAAGCGCGCGCTGGTGATCGGGGCCGAGACCTTCTCGCGCATCCTCGACTGGAACGACCGCGGCACCTGCGTGCTGTTCGGCGACGGTGCCGGCGCGGTCGTGCTGGAGGCGCAGGAGCAGCCGGGCAATGCCGCCACCGACCGCGGCGTCGTGACCACCCATCTGCGCTCCGACGGCCGCCACAAGGCCAAGCTGTTCGTCGACGGCGGGCCATCCTCGACCCAGACCGTCGGCCACCTGCGCATGGAGGGCCGCGAGGTCTTCAAGCACGCGGTCGGCATGATCACCGACGTCATCGTCGATGCTTTCCAGGCGACCGGGCTCAATGCCGACAGCATCGACTGGTTCGTGCCGCACCAGGCCAACAAGCAGATCATCGACGCCTCCGCCCACAAGCTCCATATCGCACCGGAGAAGGTGGTGCTGACGGTGGACCGTCACGGCAACACCTCGGCGGCCTCGATCCCGCTGGCGCTGTCGGTGGCGCGCAAGGACGGCCGCATCAAGAAGGGCGACATGGTGCTGCTGGAAGCCATGGGCGGTGGCTTCACCTGGGGCTCGGCGCTGGTGCGCTGGTAGAGCCACACTCGATAAAATTTTGCCGGAATCAGCCGCGATTATCGATGCGCCTGCATTGATGAGCGCTGTTGACCGCCGTATCGTAAGCTCATAATTTCAGACAACAATTGTTCGCCGTGAGGTGGGGCAGGGCGATGACCGATCAAAGTAAAACCGTAACGCGAGTCGATCTGTGCGAAGCCGTCTACCAGAAGGTGGGCCTGTCGCGCACGGAATCGTCCGCCTTCGTGGAACTGGTGCTGAAGGAGATCACCGACTGCCTGGAGAAGGGCGAGACGGTGAAGCTGTCCTCATTCGGGTCCTTCATGGTGCGCAAGAAGGGCCAGCGCATCGGCCGCAACCCGAAGACCGGCACCGAGGTGCCGATCTCGCCGCGCCGGGTCATGGTGTTCAAGCCGTCGGCGATCCTGAAGCAGCGGATCAACGGCCAGCACCGCGCCAACGGCGACGCCACCAGCAAGGCTCAGCAAGAGGCGTAACCCGCCTTTTCGGAAAGGACTGGCATTTGGACAAGGCGCCGGATGCGTTCCGAACCATCAGCGAAGTAGCGCAGGAGCTCGACATCCCGCAGCACGTGCTGCGGTTCTGGGAGACCCGCTTCTCGCAGATCAAGCCGATGAAGCGCAGCGGCGGCCGCCGCTATTACCGTCCTGATGACGTCGACCTGCTCAAGGGCATCCGCCGCCTGCTCTACGGCGAGGGCTATACCATCCGCGGGGTGCAGCGGATCCTGAAGGAGCACGGCGTCAAATCGGTGCAGGGCCTCGCCGACAGCGCCGCCGCGGTCTCGTTCGGCGCCATCGAGGACGCCATCGGCGCCAGCCTGATGGAGCCCGAGGACGAGGAGGCGCCGATCAAGGGCGTCACCGACACCGACGATGACGATTACCAGGGCGACGAAGAGGAAGGCATCGACTTCCGCTTCACGGAGGTCGATGACGAGGAGATCCTCACCACTTTCCGCAAGGGCGGCACCCCCGCCGGGCCCACTGGTCCCAGCGCGCTGGACCGGGAGCGCCTGGGACGGGCGCTCGCCGACCTCGTCGCCTGCCGCGAGATGCTGGACCAGGCGCTGAAGGACGGGTAGGGGCCGCATCCGGCCGGCTTGCGGGCAGTTCCAGGGCCGTGGGCGGCTGGCACCAAAATGCTGCGGCCTCGCCTTGCGCATCGCGCCGATCCTAGCTAATGGAACGACGTTCGGAGCGTGGCGCAGCCCGGTTAGCGCACTAGTCTGGGAGACTAGGGGTCGGAGGTTCAAATCCTCTCGCTCCGACCATTTTATCCAAATCATTTTTCGGGCGGATCGACCGTGCGCAAGGCTCACGCCGGCGGGGCCGCGTGCGCGACGATCGGCAGCGGCTGGCTGCTTCGATGGGGCGGCAAACTAAAATGCCTGAAAACAACCCCATGCACAGTAGCGATGTCATTGATGGGATGATGGTTTTCCGAATCGCTTCGAGGCGTCGGGCAGAACTGACTTTTGATGTTATGAGGATAAAGCAGGCGCGTGTCGGGATGCCGGAAGTGGTCAAGCGCGAAGTGACGCGGCATCTGGTCAATGGGTCAGCGACTTAATTGCTCAAAGCCGAGATGGTCATCAGCGGTTAGTGCGGATATTTGGCTCGGCTACGGAGCTTATCCTTCCTTCAGAGGCCGACCAGTTAGGAGCTGAAGGCAGAGCGGGTTATCCTAAAATCCGACGCGAGAACAGGTCGATCACCGCCGCCACATAGAGTCAGCCCTCGGCGGTCCAGAGACAGGTGAAGTCGGCGATCCACTTCTGGTTCGGCCGCTCGGCAGCGAACTGCCGGTCCAGCAGGTTCGGCGGCTGAATTGCCTCACAGCAGTTTAACCGTTACCTTCGCTTTGCCTCCGTTGTTCGGGTAAAACGTGTCGCTGAGCCACGGCAGGCCGATCACCGCGTCGTTGACGTAGAGAAACAGCTCGCCGCTGCGTGCAGCCTTGAACGTTGCTTTGTACGTCTGCGGTGTCGTGTTCGGAAGCGGGATCGGATCGAGGAAATACTCGTCCACGCCGGTCTCGCCCACCCGCGCAATGATGCGGTACCAGGGTCTGAACAGGATGCGGCGAAGGAAAATGGCGCTGCGAAACTTCCACCGGTTGGCAAGCTCGACCGTGGAGGTTCGGAAACCAGCAGGTGTCGTCGGCCGCTCGGCGTCGGTCCAGGGCTCGGTGACCGCGATTCTGATCTCATACGATCGACCGGAAAAAACCTTCAGGCCTGTTGGCGCACAGATCGCCGACGTCGCAAGGTCCGCGCCGTCCTGGTCGATGCCCTTGTTGACCGGGATAAGCGTTGCCTCCGCCGTGCCCTTGCAGAATGCTCCCATCGAATCCGCAACATTGAACAGGAAATGGCTCGCGACCGTCGCGCCGAACCAGACCATCACCACCACCAAAAACAGGGGCAGGACGTGCCGCTTCGCGGCGCGGATGACAAACTGATAGGCCGGGTGGGTCCTGAACGCGTAAATGGCGTCGTGCATCAGGCCGGAGAGCGGCACCGGCGCCGCCCGGTCCCGCCACAGCAGGCGCATCCGGTCCTTGATTTTGGCGCTGAGGCTACCGCCAAGAACCATAAGCAGGATCACGGCGGCGATGCCCCCGGCGAACCATTCAGGGTTTGCGGCGTACCAGTCTGTCCACCAGTGGAGTGATTTCGGCAGGAAGGACTCGATGAACCGCACGAGTTCGGAGACCATCCGGATCGGCGACTCGAACTCATGCTCCTTGATGCGGTCGTGGAACAGCCAGAATGCCGCAAGATGCAGCGTGGCGGCCAGGGTGGCGAAATACGCCAACCGACGCATCCAGACGAAATTCCAGAGCTTTTCCTGTGCCGCAAAACGGGCGGTTGCGCCCGCTGGCGTTTCGAATGTCGTCGTCCCGAGCGGCGTGAGCTTGCCGTTGCGGGAAACCACAAGGTATTCCGGCGGCAAGCCGATCGGAGCATAGGCATTGCAGCCGCTGTCGATACGGTCGAATACACTCCGTGGATCTTCGGCAACTTGACGCTGACGCCGACATCCGGGTCATTGCACAGGTCAGAGACCTTCCGCGGGCCATAGCGATAGTAAGAGCCGAGGCCGGAACGCGAGTCGTAGAGGCGGCCGTCCTTGTCCTGCGCCGAATTGATCAGTTTGATGGAGTCTGGGTCTGCGAAGGGTGCCTCCTTAAAAACGAGACCGCGCTTGATGGACTCGTCCACAAGCCAAGACAGCGGTACGAACGAAACGGCATCGTCGGGATAACCTCCGCCCACGTTCGCGTGCATACCGACGAACCAGACCTGGACCAGGCGCTCGTCGTCAATGGTGGTGGGCAACGCCGGCTTGGATTCGCCTTCCTCGGTCCAGAGCACGGGATGGAACGTCGTCCGCTCATCGTCGAGCGCAAGCGCATGCCTTGCGCATTGGACACGTTGGCTCAAGATGCGATTCGGGAGCTCAAGCGGCCATATCCAGTTGCTGACGCCCCGCGTCATCTCATCCATCGGCAGGCCGTAGGCCGCGACCGTGTCCCACACGCCGATGAACTCTATGGATGGGATGTCCTTGCGGACGATTTTGGCATAGGGCTTGTTGCCCTGCAGGAAGTCCAGCACCGGCACCAGGACGTAGTCGCGCACGGCGCGGAAGAGCACCTCGATCCGTAGGATCGAATGGTAGCCCTTGGCCCGGTAGGCCCTGTAAGCCTTGACCGCGCCATTGTGCAGCTCTGCTTCGGTATCCGCCACCACCAGGCCCTGCTGAAGAATGAGCGCGCCGAGGACGCGCACGGTGAACGCGCCACGGCTGAAGCCGAAGAGGTAGATCTTCGAGTGGTTCTGGTGATCGTAGTTGCGGCAGATGAACTTGTAGGCGTCGAGAATGTTGCGCTTGAGACCGTATCCGAATGCGCCGCCCAGCACTGCGAGCGGCACGAAGGACGAGGTACCTACGCCATCGTCGTATTTCGCGGCCTGGCTGTTGCCTTCCAGGTCGAGTGCCTGGAACATCCGCCAGACGTTGGTGCGCCAGACGCTTGAGGCGGCATTGCCGGTGCCGTCAGACAGGATAATAATCTTGGGGCTGGCCATACGAGCGCCCTCCCTGAAAACTGATCGACGAATGCAGTGAGCGTAACAGGTGCCGACAAGAGTTCAACCTGGGATAGTCGCTGTTCAAATCTAAAATGTTAGACAAACGTCTGGGCGACTGCCTCTCAGAGATCACCCCCGTTAGAAATCAAAAGCGGAATGCGCCCATCGCCCTTCATGCGGAGATCGATCGTAGTGAAGCAGGTTGTTTCGACCGAAACTGCAGGCCTGCATTCTTCTCGTTCGATAGCTGCCGCGAAGTGGAACGGCGCGAACACCATGAAACTCCTCAGAGACAATGATACTGACCAGAACAGCCACCCGAAACGCGTGCGCCTAGCCTGAGCGCTGGCTTCCTCAAGAAAAACAACCCGTTTTGCGGATACGACTATTTTCCTATGAGCCGGTCGCATCCCGCTAGAGATTCAATGCCCCCCGAGGAGGAGTGCAGGAAAGGCGTGGACCTCGCCGTTGTAGGCTTGACCTCCGCGAGCTGGCCGGTGCGGGGGAATCTGCTCGGCGAGCACGCGACGCAGTTCGGGGTCGATGCGATGGGCTTCCATCGCGACCGTGATGGCCGGCGCGGTTGTCAAACGTCCGTCAAGGCGGCTGCCGCGAATCCGCCCCGCGAGCGGCCTGCGCCACCGTTTCGGCGCCGCGCAATACCAGATGTTCGAGGGCGCCGGTGACTTCCGGCGCTCTCTTTTCATCCACCAGACTCTCATGTGGAGATTTCTCCACGCGCTTCGACCAGGATCTGTAGTAGGCAACCGCGGTCATGATCGCGATTCCTGCGGCTCCGACGAGCAGTTGAGCGGGGATGCCGTTCCCTGCCAACTGCAGGATGAAGTAGCCGATGAAGGCCAGGAGAATGCCCACACAAAACACTTCGAGGGAGTGCTGGCCGCACTTCACCAGGGGGTGCCAGATGGCGGCTTGTAGCCCGCTCGCATCGATCGGTATGAACCGGGCACCAAGGATGATCAGCACCATCAAATGAAGATAGCGGTAGGGCGCCAGATTGGTCTTGTCGTTGGGATTGAAAAGCTCGAACACGGCCGGCGCAAACAAGGCCCGCAGCTGGGGCTGGTGACCAGCCAGCGTCATGAGCGCCGCAAAAATCAAATAGGCGATCGCAGCAACCAGCACGATCCTGGACCGCAGCAGGAAATGCAGGCGCCCCGCACCCGTCAATGCGAGCCACGCGCCCGTCACAAACAGAAGCTGCCACGCCAGTGGATTGAAGTACCAGCCTCCCGACGGATAGGACGGCAGGTTCCAATGGAATTGCCGCGCAGCCAGATACAGCAGCACCGACCCGATCATGACGGCATCGGGAAATCTCAACATCAACCAGAGGATCGGAGGAAACAGGCCCATCAAGACGACGTAGAGCGGCAGCACGTCCAGGTTCAGAGGCTTGTATCTCAGCAGGAGCCCCTGCGTCATCATCTCGCTCGGCGCGCTGGTGACCGGTGCGGCGTTGAACAGATCGATCAGATCAGGCGCGTTGAACCTCTCCGACAGGAAATGGACGAAAGCCAGGTAGATCACGAATAGCAGGATATGCGCCGTGTAGATTTGCCATACGCGCCTGTATAGCCTGCTGGCGCCGAACACAAAGCCCCGCTCCATCTTTCGCGTATAGACGAGCGCGGAGGTGTAGCCGGAGATGAACACGAACAGGTCGGCCCCGTCGCTAAATCCATAATTTCGGAACGAACACCACGCCAGCACCGTGCCGGGGACATGGCCGAGAAACATCGCCCAGTTGGCGAGGCCGCGAAACAGGTCGAGACGCAAGTCACGTTGATGCGGTGGCAGCGCAAGCGCGGGCTTCATTCTGCTTTCCATCGTGTAACGATTCACGATCGATGTCCGCGATCCAGCATTGAGAAGCCGCCGAGACGCTCACGCTAGATGGCAGGCTGAGAGCCTCGTTTCAAAAGGATCAAACGTGTCTTCGCCCAAGGCAACCGGCAGTCGTCGGCAAAATCCTTAGCGGCCTTCCGCGAGTTCAGTTTGATGCGGCCAGTAGAACAATGTTGGCGCGCTGAGGCCAGCGGGATATTGACCTGAGTCAAGCGGCCTGCCGGGAGCCCCCGGTATTATGTATAACAGCTTAGTCCCGAGCAAAACGCGCGCGCGGTGTTATCGGGCCAGGCGAGGTGGGCGTTTCCTCGATCCGTCGTGTTCGGATCAGTAGTTTTGCGGGGCCGTCAGGCGTGGCCCTTGATCTCGTAGTGGCCCGGCACGCATTTGTAGCGCTCGAGGCGCCAATTGGCGTGATAGATCGGATGCTCGCCCATCCATTTCGCGAGGGGGCCTGTGCGCCGACCGCGCACTGCATCATCGAAATCTCGGGCGTCATGTTGCTGTCGGTCACGATTTCCTCGACACAACTGCCCGAGCTGGCTGCGCTCAGCCGGCAGAGCACGGCTACGACGGTCACGAACATTCCTGTCACCTCATCGGTTGCTTCTGACCACGACAAGGATGCAAGCGGAGTGCCAGAGCCTGTGACACGCAAACAACACGCTGGCCTGGCCGACTCGACCCAGCGTCCGAAAGTCCATTTGGCGATTCGGATTGTAAAAAACCTGCCCCTAAACCGAAGCCGGGCAAATACGGGAACCGGGTGAATACGGCTCCGCCCCAGCCGGCGCGCCTGGCAACGGTGCTCCCCGTGACGACGGAGCAAGCGCCTCGTCCTTCGAGACGACCGCTTTCAGCGGTCCCTCAGGATGAGGCTGACAAGCATCGCCGCGTGTTGAAACTGGCGCAACGCACTCCGCCCTCATCCTGAGGGCCCGCCAACGGCGGGCGTCTCGAAGGATGTGCCGCGGGCGAGGCGCCCAGATGCAGAGAGCGTCATCACGTGAGCTCCCTTTAGTCCGCACGCCGAAATATGTGATGCCGGAGGTTGCATCGCCGATCCGCTTTCATTTGCCGATGCAGGGCTGCTACATTTTGCGCGCGCCGGCGGGCGGCGCTGCGTCGAAGAAACATACCGACAAGGGAGGGGCCGAAAGTCCCATGAAGGATTTTGCTGGAAAGATCGCGGTCATCACCGGCGGCGGCACGGGCATGGGGCGCGAGCTCGCACGGCAACTGGTCGCCGAGGGCTGCAACGTCGCGATGTGCGACGTCTCCGAGGCCGCGATGGCCGAGACCAAGCGGCTGTGCGAGAGCGAGAAGCTGCCGCAGGGTCTGCGCGTCACGACCCATGTCGCGGACGTTGCGATCGAGGATCACCTGAAGCGTTTCCGCGACGAACTCGCCGAGCAGCAGAAGACGGACAAGATCCATCTGCTGTTCAACAATGCCGGCATCGGCGGCGGCGGCAGCCTGTTCACCAACACGCGCGAGCAGTGGGAGCGCACCTTCAACATCTGCTGGGGCGGCG
Source organism: Bradyrhizobium dasycarpum (assembly GCF_042019905.1). Taxonomy (NCBI): domain Bacteria; kingdom Pseudomonadati; phylum Pseudomonadota; class Alphaproteobacteria; order Hyphomicrobiales; family Nitrobacteraceae; genus Bradyrhizobium; species Bradyrhizobium dasycarpum. Next base: position 1,705,855 of record NZ_CP169574.1, on the reverse strand, counting down.
TCTATCTCGGCGTGCGCACCTTCCTGCCGATGCTGGTGGCGGCGGACGAGGCCCACATCGTCAACACCGCGAGCGTCAACGGCTTCTGGGCCTCGATCGGCATGAACCAGGCGCACACCGCCTACAGCTCGGCGAAATTCGCGGTGAAGGGCTTCACCGAAGCGCTGATCAACGACCTGCGCCTGCATGCCCCGCACGTCAAATGCTCGGTGGTGATGCCCGGCCACATCGGCACCTCTATCGTCTCCAACTCGCGCAAGGTGCAGAGCGCCGACGGCTCGGAGCGGCTCAGCGACGACGAGGTCGCCCTGACGCGCAAACGCATGATCGCGGCCGGCGTGCCGGATGCCGACAAGATGTCGGACGAGGATGTCCAGGCGGTGTTCGCCGAGCGCGCCCGCAGCTTCCTGGAGGATGCGCCGACGACGGCGGCACAGGCTGCCAAGATCATCCTCGACGGCGTCAAGGCCGAGCGCTGGCGCATCCTCGTCGGCGAGGACGCCAAGCGCCTCGACGAGCGTGTGCGCGCAACGCCCGAGCAGGCCTATGACCGCGCCTTCTACGAAAGCTTTACACAGGAGGTCGGCTGGCGGCTCGGTTGAGGGCCTTGGTTGAGAGTCTTGATTGAGAGCCTTGGCGGACGCGCCAATGTAGGTAGGATAATCATCATGACAAGAGGTGCGCGTGCGATGATGCGTGCCACCTCTTGCCAATGTCCGGCCTTCATGCCGGATTGGAATGACACGCATGCGGCGTGACCATTCGTTCAAGCGATGGTGATCTCGAACGGCGCTCATTCGGTGCGCGGCTGCTTGGTCAGCGAACTGAAATGGTTTAGTAAGTCAGGGATAACGCGATGATAGAGCGTAGCTCCCGATGATGCCCGCATGCCTCTCCGACGACTGGACCCTTTGCCCGGAGCGAGAGGACATCTCCGCTGAGTTCACGCGGCTGCTGACCGCGGCCCAGGAGGGCGGCGCCACCATCGCCGAATGCCTGATGATCGCGCGGCAGCTGAAGCGGGGCGACGACGGCTCCTGGCATCGGGAGTGGAAGAAGCTGGCGCAAGCCAACCGGCACCGCGCCGAGGCCGCCTTCGCGGACGGCCACATGGCGAGCGCACAGCGCAACTGGCTGCGGGCCATGAACTATTATGGTGCGGCGGCGATGCCGCTGGAGCCGGACGACGAGCGCCGCTGGGTCGCCGTGCTCGCGATGCAGGAATGCGCTCGCCGCTACCTTTCGGCGCGCAGCCCGGCGGGCGAGGTCGTGACCATTCCCTGGCTCGAGGGACATGCGCTGCAGGGCTACTTCGTCCCCGCGCCGTCGGGCAGTGTGCGGGCGCCGACCGTGATCTGCATCGGCGAGCCCGGCCATCGCAAGGAAGAATTCCTGTTCAAGCTCGTGCCGCACGCGCGCGAGCGCGGATTCTCGTTGCTGGCGCTGGATCTGTTCGGCGAGCAGCGCGACGATTACATCGAGGCGCTGTTGCGGCGCCGCGATCTCGAGAGCGCGATTCCCTGCGTCATGGACTATCTGGAGGCGCGCAGCGACATCGATTTCGCGCGCGTCGGCATCATTGCCGATGGCTGGGGCTCTTCCTTCGTGGCGCGCGCGGTGCTGCAGGAGCCGCGGTTTGCCGCCGCGGTCTGCGACGGCGGCCTGTGGGATCTGCACGAGCGGGCTTTCTTTGCCAGCCGATTCGCGCTGAGTGACGTCAGCATCGTGCCGGTGCCGCATGCGCCGCTGATGGCCTCCAGCGCCGACTGCCCGGTGCTGATCACGCTCGGCGAGGACGGCTGGCTCAAGGCCGACCGGGCGCGTCAGATCGTCCAGAGCTCCCGGCTCGGCAGCTCGAACGTGGCGTTGAAGGTGTTCACTGCGGCCGAGACCGGCGCGGCGCAGTCCCATGCGGACAATCCGAGCCTTGCCAACGAATACATCTTCGACTGGCTCGAATCGCGGCTCGGCGCCGTCGCCCGGCGGATCTGAGCGCCTGAGGGCTAGAAGTCGAGGGAGATCCGGACGCAGGCCTTCTCGAGGCGATTCTTCAGTGTCGCGAGCTTGCCGGTGAATTCCGTCAGCTCGTCCTCGTCGAACTCCTGGAAGACGAATTCGCGGATCGACTTGTATTGCTCGTTGAGGCTTGCGATGTGCTTCTGCGTCTTCTCGGCCAGCGACAACCGCACCACGCGGGCATCGGTCGGCGAGGGACGACGGCGCAACAGGCCCTTCTTCTCGAGCAGCTTGGACTGGGTGGTGACGAAGGACGGATCGACGTGGAGGAGCTTGGAGACGACGTTGACCGGGATGCCGTCGTCCTTGTCGAGGTCGGAGATGGCCATCAGGATCAGCCATTGCGGGCCGCTGATGCCGAGCGTCTTCGCCCAGAACTGACGCAACTCCTCCAGATACATGTTGATCGACGAGATCTCCCAGGTGAAGCGCCTGATGATATCCAGATTGCCGGTCGAGCGCAGGCGCGCTCCTTCTTTCCTCGTCGCGGACACAGCGTCACTCCCGTGAACCGATTGTTCAGGCCGGTGTTCGTGGAAGGCCATAGTCCACGCAAGCCTGCCCTGACGCAAGTGCAGAGCAGGGTAATTTCGTCACGAAAACTACAAATATGACCAGCTCAGCAGATCGGCTGGGGCCCTCGAGTGTTGCCCGCGGGGCACACGGTTAGTGAAACCACAAAGCTTAGTAGATAAAGTATTTTGAGTAGCTGTTTGGCGCAGTTATGTTGCTCGTGGCGGTGGGGGGTACTCGATCGTCCCGTTGCAGGTGGTTCGCTCACGTCCCTCGCGCCGAAAGCGAGTGTGTCCGAAAGCGCAAAGTGGCCGGGCGGATTTGGAGAGACGGGGATCTGGGGGCCTCACGGTCCAGTCTCCGTAAAATGAGCAACTTGGAGGTTTTAAATGAGAATGGTGAAGAGCCTTTTGCTCGGCACTGCGGCGGGACTGATCGCCGTCGGCGGAGCTCAGGCGGCTGATCTGCCCGTGAAGGCCAAGGCGGTCGAATACGTGCGGATCTGCTCGCTCTACGGTGCGGGTTTCTACTACATGCCGGGCACCGACACCTGCATCAAGCTGGGTGGTTACGTCCGCGCCGACATGATCCTCGGCGGCGCCGGCGACTACGGCTTCCAGAACAGCACCACCAGCGTGAACGGCGGATCAAACAACCGTCTGACCAACTACTACTACAGCCGCGCTCGTCTGGACTTCAACGTCGATACCCGCACTGCGACCGAATACGGCGTTGTTCGCACCTACGCCGACCTGGTCGTCAGCTACGACACCACGAACGTCACCGGCAGCAGCCCGTCATCGGTCTCGACCAGTGCGGCTTCGCTCGCTCTCTACCACGCGTTCATCCAGTTCGCCGGCTTCACCTTCGGCCGCACTGTCTCGATCTTCGACGCTCCCTGGCAGAGCTATATGGCGGGCGGGCCCGACACGATTCCGGGCGGCTCCAACCACGTCAACGGCGTCAATCAGGTTGCCTATACGGCCGACTTCGGCCAGGGCATCACTGCTTCGTTCGCGCTGCAGGACGAGACGTCGGCGAACAATGGTCAGTCGAACCTCTGGAACGTGTCGTCGGGTACGGCGGCGCAGTTCGTGACCGGCGTCTATGGTGCCAACGCCTGGGGCGGCACGCGGTCGCCCGACATCATCGGTCAGGTTCGTGTCGATCAGGCCTGGGGTCTGGCTCAACTGTCGGTTGCCGCGCATGACATCCATGCCGCCTATTACGGCGCGAATGAAGCCACCGGTCATCCCTCCGACAAGTGGGGCTGGGCCGTCGCGGGTGCCTTGTCGATCAAGAACATCCCGACCGGCGCGGGTGACGCCATCAACCTGCAGGCCGTCTACACCGACGGTGCGACTCGCTACAACTTCCAGAGCCTGTTCCCGCAGAGCTTCTTCATGTTCAGCGGCAGCAGCAACGGCGCGTATCAGAGCACCGGCTTCGCGGGTCTTGCTGACGGCGTGTTCGGAACGGGTACCGGCATCGATACCGTCAAGACCTGGGGCTTCCGTGGTGGCTACACCCACAACTGGAGCCCGAACTGGGCGAGCGGAGTGTACGGTGGCTATGCCCAGCTGAAGTATGGCGATTCGGGCAAGGCCCTGATCTGCACCAACTTCGCTGCGATCGCCGTGGCCGGTTCAACCTGTAATCCGGACTTTAACTTCGCGGTGGTCGGTGTGAACACGGTGTGGACCCCAGTCAAGAACCTGGCGTTCACTGCCGACTTGAGCTGGTCGCGTCTGGACCAGAAGTACTCGGGCGCAATCAACAGCCCGGGCATTGCCAGCGCAGCCAAGCCGGCAGCCGTGTACGAGCTGAAGGATCAGAACTCGGTCAGCATGCTGCTCCGCGCTCAGCGTAACTTCTAAGATCGATCCCGTTGATCGACCAGAGAACCCCGGCGATAAACCGCCGGGGTTTTCGTGTGCTTTCAATCCGGTTTTCTCCGAGCCTGAGCGAAGCTCCGGCGCACGAGCAATTCGATTTCCTGTGACAAAAAATCCCGGAAATTTCGCTGCGTCTGCTCCTGATAGTTATTTACTTACGTGAGTTACTAAGCTATATAGAGCCAAGCTGACAATGCGAATTGCGGCTCCTGGCTTCATGCTAGGCCTCCGAAACCTCCGGCAATGCCCTGCCGGAGGTTTTTCGTTTTGCGGCGAGCCTTCCGCATCGCGCTTTAGACGCGTGCGACACGCAGGCGGGCGTTCGGCCGGTAGGCGAGGCGGCTGTGGCCGGCGCAATAGGGCTGGCCGTCGGGCGCGGAATTGCCGCAGAAGCAGAAATCCTCGGCGCCTGGGCTCGAGGATCGGCCAGCGGCAGCGGTTCTCGGTCAGCTCCAGCAGCGAGCAGCGGTTGGCCTCGTCGATCGGCCCGGCGACGGGAGCGTCGCTGTCGCCATAGATCGTGGCGAGCATCTGATATTGCAGCCGCGGCACGGCCTTCGCCCGCGCCGCGCCTCGGTCCTGAACCTTGCGCTCATCACCGCTGCGGCCGCGCGTCAGGTTGAGGCGGGACAGCTTGCCGATCACGGCATTGCGGCTGACGCCGATACCGGCGGCGATCTCGCGGCAGGAGAGGCCGGCCTCGAAGTGCCGCTTCAGAAGCTCGATGCGTTCGTCGGTCCAAGTGGGTGAGAGAACAGGCATTTGTAAACGGTCCCAGGTTGCAGGTGCCGGCCAACCGCCGCGAGATCCGTCCGCCTCACGCCCCGAGCGCGCTCACGTCCTGCCATTGTCGCGGATCGACAAAAGTCCGTCCTTGATGGCGAGACGGATGCCTTCCTCGATCAAGGTACGAGCGACGCCGGGAACGCTGGTGCCGTGGGTGCCCTGTCTCACCAGCTTCTCCAGGTAGGTGATGGTCGAGAGCGCCAGGGTTACGGGAATGCGGTCAGTCTCGGCTTTTTCGGTGGCCATGGCCCGAACGCTAGCCTCTTACTCGGGTACATAAAAGTAACGATTAAGACTCTATTTAGGTTCAGGGGTGGAAGTCAAATGCAGGCTGTGCTTGACGCCCAGCATATTGGAATCGCTCCGGAAATTACCCATGCCGCAGCGCGCCGCGCGGCAGCCCGGTCGGCGTCGGGGCTTCAACAGGTCGAGGAAGGGCTGCTTGGCTCAGCCGTGCACGATGGCCTTTTCGATCATGCAATGGATGCCCTTGGCGCCGTTGACGGTCTGGGTCACCCTGAGGTCGGCGGCGAGGCTGCACAGCGTGTAGGCATCCTCGCGCGACAGGTTTCGCCTCTCGCCGAGCAGCGCGATCATGTCCCGTAGCGCGCGCACCACGCATTGGTCGAGGTCGGGGTCCATCGCCATGGTCATGTAGTGGGTCGCCGTCTCGGCGCGCGGATAGTCGAACCTGAGATCCTTGCGCAGCGTCAGGCGGAAGCGGCCCTGCAGCGCGGTCTCGATCGCGGTAACGCAGACCTCGCCGTCGCCCTGCACGCCATGGCCGTCGCCGCAGGAGAACATCGCGCCGGGCACGAACACCGGCAGATAGAGCGTCGCGCCGGCGCCTAACTCCTTGTTGTCGAGATTGCCGCCCATGGCGCGCGGGATCAGCGAGGAGATCCGTCCCCAGGCTGGCGGCGGCGACACGCCCATCACGCCGAAGAACGGCTTGAGCGGCAAGTCGAGGCCCCACGGCATGCGGCCGGTCATCCGGGTACGGTCGAGCGGGATGTTCAGGATACGCGTCTCGTGGAAATCGTCGGGCAGGGTGCCGGCCAGCGGCTTGATCATGTTCCAGCCCCAATCCTGCCGAAGCTGAACGTCGAGGATCTCGACCGCGAGCACGTCGCCGGGCTCGGCGCCCTCGACCGCGATGGGGCCGGTGAGAATGTGGCCGGGCAGCATGCGCTCGTTCTTCGCATGAACCTCGAACATTTCGGGCGGAATGTGAAACTTGTCGCGGTCGGGCAGCATGTCCGGACCGCCGCTGATGGTGTCGACCGTCACTTCGTCGCCGCTCGCGACGGTGAGGACGGGCTTCAGCGCGGCTTCGAAGAAGCCCCAATGGCAGGTCCTGGGGCTGGAATGCAGGTGGTGATGGGTCATTTGCCGCGTCCGCTCGCTGTGATCAGGCCGGGCTTGACCCGGCGATCGATCCTCTTTCAAGAAGCTGTCTGAAGATCGCCGGGCAGGTCAAGCCCCGCGCAGACCGGCCAGCTCATTCCCGCGAGGCTCCCCTGTTTTTCGTTCTGTCCAAGACAATCGGTACCGCGCTGCTGCCGATCAACCTTCTGGTCGAGCTCGGCATCGTCTCGCTGGTGCTGATGGCGACACGCTATGCCGCGCTCGGCCGCAGGCTGGCCGCGACCACGCTGGTGCTGCTGGCGCTGGCGGCGTTCTCGCCGCTCGGCAATCTCCTGATCTATCCGCTGGAATCGCGCTTTCCGGCGTGGGACGGCTCGCGCGGGGCGCCCGACGGCGTCATCGTGCTCGGCGGCTCGGTCGACACCGATCTCTCGGCGGCGCATCGCACGCCCGTCGTCGCGCACGCCGCCGATCGTCTGTTCGCGCCGGCCGAGCTCGCGCGCCGCTATCCGAAGGCGCGCATCGTGTTTACCGGAGGCAGCGCGAATCTCGTCTCCACCGATGCCAGGGAAGCTGACTATTCCGCGCCGATCCTGGAGAATCTGGGCATCGCGAAAGAGCGCCTGATCCTCGAGGCGGAATTCGCGGAACACCTGGGAGAACGCGGTCTTCACCAAGCAGCTGGTGACGCCGAAGCCGGGCGAGCGCTGGCTTCTCGTGACGTCGGCCTTCCACATGCCGCGCTCGGTGGGAATTTTCCGCAAGGCCGGATTTGACGTCGAGGCCTATCCGGTCGACTGGCGGATGGGCGGGCGTGACGATCTGTTCTCCTTCACCAACATGGCCGCGGACGGGCTGCGACGGACCGAAGTGGCCGTCCGTGAGTGGATCGGCCTCGTCGCCTACCGCCTGATGGGCAGGACCGGCGAGTTGCTTCCGGGACCTGCGAAGGACTAGAACGAGACCGCACAACAAGAACACGCGGCGCACGATCGCTGCGGCCGGAGGAAGCCATGCAACAGCACAGTGCAGACCGCATCGATCTTGCCGGCCTCGTCGCCGACCTCAACAGCCTGCTGCGGCTGAAGACAACTGTGATCGGCATGAAGCTGTTCGCGCAAGCGGCGGAGATGGAGGCGATCCCGAAAATCCGGCGGCCGAACGCGATCCACACCACCGACCAGATCGTCAGCATGGCGGCGCGCCTCGGCTGGACCGTCGGCATCACCGCCGACGACCTCGTGGGCGCCCAGTGCCGCGCGGTGATCGGGCTTAGCCCGCAGGATGACAAATGGCTCGCCGGCGAAAATTACGTCGGGGTCTGGCACGGCACGGCGGAGGACGCGCGCAAGCGCCAGGAGGCGCTGGACGTGGTTCCGTTCGGACAATATCAGGCGCTCGCCGTCAGTCCGCTCGCGAGCGGCCGGCTCGATCCGCCCGACATCTGCCTCGTCTATGCGACGCCCGGGCAAATGATCATCCTGATCAACGGGCTGCAATACACCGGCTACAAGAAGTTCGAATGGGGCGTGGTCGGCGAGACCGCCTGCGCCGATTCCTGGGGGCGGGCGCTCAAGACCGGGGAGCCCAGCCTGTCCTTGCCATGCTATGCCGAACGGCGCTATGGCGGCGTGCCGGACGAGGAGATGCTGATGGCCTTGAAGCCCGCGCATCTCGCCAAGGCGATCGAGGGCATGAAGGCGCTGGCGAAGAACGGCCTGCGCTATCCAATCCCGCCCTATGGCATTCAAAGCGACGTCCGCGCCGGCATGGGCGTGAGTTACGCGAAAAAGTAAGGGACGAGCATGAGCTCTGCGAAATTCGACATCGTCGTCTACGGCGCGACCGGTTTCACCGGCCAGCTCGTCGCCGAATATCTGGCGGCGCATTACAAGGACGACAAGTCCCTGGCATGGGCGATGGCCGGCCGCAGCCTCGACAAGCTGAAATCGGTGCGCGATGCCATCGGCGCGCCCGCCGATACGCCGCTGATCGTGGCGGATGCGTCGGACGCGGCGTCGCTGAAGGCGATGGTGGCGCAGACGAAGTCGGTGATCACGACGGTCGGGCCTTATCTGCTTTACGGCAATGAGCTGATCGCCGAATGCGCAACCACCGGGACGGACTATTTCGACCTGTGCGGCGAGGTGCCGTGGATGCGCCGCATGATCGACGCCCATCTCGCCACCGCGCAAAAATCGGGCGCGCGGATCATGTTCTCCTGCGGCTATGATTCGATTCCATTCGAGCTCGGCACATTCTTCGTTCAGGAAGAGGCGAAGCGTGCGTTCGGCGCCGCCGCTCCGCGCGTCAAGGGCCGCGTCCGTGCGATGCGGGGGACCTTTTCCGGCGGCACTGCGGCAAGCAGCAAGGCGATCTTCGAGGCGGCCTCGAAGGACGCGAGCCTGCTCGCGCTGCTGCGCGATCCCTTCGCGCTGACGCCGGACTTCCAAGGTCCGAAGCAGCCGCCGGGCAACAAGCCGGTCTATGACGAGGATCTGAAGACCTGGCTGACGCCGTTCTTCATGGCCAACATCAACACCCGCAACGTCCATCGCTCCAACATGCTGCTGGGTTTCCCTTACGGCCGCGACTTCGTCTACGACGAGATGCAGATCTCCGGGCCGGGCGAAGAGGGTGAGGCGATGGCGAAGCAGATCGTCGCTGCCAACAACCGCTTGGCCACGCAGGCGCAGCCGAAGCCGGGCGAGGGCCCGTCGAAGGAGGAGCGCGAGAACGGCATGTACGATTTGCTGTTCGTCGCGATCGCGCCTGATGGCCGCCAGGTGCGCGCATCGGTGAAGGGCGACCGCGATCCCGGCTACGGCTCGACCTCGAAGATGATGGCCGAATGCGCGATCTGCCTGTTGCGCGACGCCACCGACGTGCCAGGCGGGATCTGGACGCCGGGCGCGGCGATGCAGCACAAGCTGATCAAGCGGCTGGTCGATCACGCCGGGCTGAAATTCGAGGTGGAAGGCTAGGTCGACTCTCGTTGGATGGGCAGTGCGAAGCGTGCCCACGATTGTCGCGATTGGAGAGAGATCGTGGGCACGGCGGGCAAAGGGCGCGCCTTTGCTCACCCTACGGCAGCGTTCGTGCTGCTACACCGCCCGTGCGTCATAGGCGTACATGAAATCCATGCCTTTGGCTCCGAGCGGCAACAGCCATTTCAGCATCTGATTTCTGACCCACGCGCCGGTGGCGCTGAACTCGCGCTTGTTGTTGCCGTTGCGGCGAGCGATGGCGACGATCTTTTCCGTGCGCGGGCGGCGCTCGACTTCGAAGGCTTGGAAGGTGGCGCCGAGCTCCTGACCCTCCTTCATCAGGCGGGCGAGCCGCATCGCATCTTCCAGCGCCAGCGAAGCGCCCTGGCCGGCGTGGGGGCTGGTCGCGTGCGCGGCGTCCCCGATCAGCAGCGAGCGCTTGCGGGACCAGGCCGGCAGGGTCGCGACGTCGAGCGTGTCGGTGACCACGATGTTCTCGGCGGCCTCGATGATCGCGGGGATCGGATCGTGCCAGCCGCGATGGAAGCCGCGCAGGTGCTGCTGCAACGTCGCGTGGTCGAGCGCGCGAAACATTGCCGCGTCCATGCCGTGCGCGGGCTGGGTGCTCCACCACATCACGCCGTCGTTCGGACCCGGACTGCAATAGCCGTAGCCGAAGAAGCCGCTGCGGCCGAAGGTGGTCTCGACGTGGCGGCCGATCGACCGGCCGTTGAGGACAGCGTGCGGCACGAAGCCGCCAAAGCCGATCAGTCCGGTGTCGAACGGCTGCGGCCCATCGGGCACGACCTGGCGGCGCGTGACGGAATGGACGCCGTCGGCGCCGATCAGGAAGTCACCTTCGGCGGTGGTGCCGTCGGCGAAGTAGGCGATGATCGGCTGGTCGCCGCGATCCTCGATCTTGATCAGGCGCTTCTCGAAATAGAGCGAGACGCAAGCGCACCAGGCCTTGTCGATCAGGATCTCGTTCAGCGTCGCACGGGAAATGTTGACGGCCGGCTGGCCGAAGCGCCGCGCCATGTCGCGGTTGATCGAGCCGAGCTTCTGGCCGCCTTGAGAATAGAAGTCGAAGGCCTCAGCGACCGAGCCGCGGCCGGTCAGCTCGTTCGCCAACCCGATCTCGTCCATCACCTTCATGCCGTTCGGCGCGATCTGAAGGCCGCTGCCGCTGCCCTTCGAATAGGGCCAAGCCTCGTAGATCGCGGATTCGATGCCGGCGCGCCGCAGCAGGATCGCGGCCACGGGCCCGGCAATGCCGGCGCCGATGATCAGCGCCTTGCGGGGACGATAGGACATGGCTTGCTCCCAACGTTTCCGTGGTGCTAGGAGAAATTACGGCCACTAAATCTCTTAGTGGCTAAGATATATATCGACTAAGATATGAGGCCGACCTTGTCAAGGACGAAGGCGCGCGCGGCGCTGTTGCAGGAGCTCGAGGATGCGATGCGCCGGTCGTCCGCGCAGGGCGTGCTCTACGGGCAAACTGTTGCCAACGTTGCCGGAATTGCCAATTCCGACCTCGAATGCATGGACATCCTCTATCTCGAAGGCCGCGTCACCGCAGGCAGGCTCGCCGAGGTCACGGGCCTGACGACCGGCGCCATCACCGGAGTGGTCGACCGGCTCGAGAAGGCCGGTCTGGTGCGCCGCGAGCGCGACGACAAAGATCGCCGCAAGGTCTTCATCGCCGTCGTGCCGGAGGCGGCGATGAAGGTCGGCAAGTTCTACGTGCCGATGCAGCAGGCGATGGAAAAGGTGTTGGCGGCTTACTCGGACGAGGAATTGCGCCTGCTGCTGCGTTTCGCCAATGAGGGCTACAAGGGCGTGCTCGCGGCGACGGAGGCGCTGAAGGGTCTGCTCGACACGCCACCGGAAAAGCGGCCCGCGCTCAAGCTGAAGACGCGTCGTCGTCAGCCCTGATCTTGTAGATCTGTGCGGCCGCGATCATGCCCCACATCGCGCCCAGCATCATCCAGAAGTGCCGCCAGTGGTCGGTGTCGATCACGAAGCTTTCGCCGACGGTGCCGAGGAAGGCGGAGAAGACCGCGAGATAGGCCCGCTGCCAGGGAACCCGCACGAAGACGTGGCGGAAGCCCATGATCACGGTGGTGAAGACCAGCGCGGGATAGCACACGCCGGACAGCCAGCCGCCGGACATGAAGGCGTTGAGATAGGAGTTGTGGGTGTCCTCGGGGAAAAAGCGGTGGAATTGCAAGGGACCGATGCCGAACGGCAGGCCGAGCGCCATCTCCGCACCGAGGATGTGACGACCGAACCGGCCGAAGCGGCCTTCGTCATAGCTCTGGCCGAAGCTTGCGCGCTGCTTGAACATCTCGGCGGTGGCGTCGAATGATAGCAGCACCGCGATCAGCGCCAGCCCTAGCACCGCGGCCACGATCGCCATGATGATGATGCGCGAGCGCTGTGCGTTGGTGCGGCCGGTCAGCACCATCAGCGCTAGCATGAAGGCCGAGGTCAGCACGAGGCCGCCCCAGGCGGCGCGCGAGAAGGCGAGCAGGATCGCCAGCGACATGATGGCGAAGGCGATGACGTTGCGGAACGCCTTGGCCAGCTTGTCCGAAACCACGCTCTGCAGCGCAAACAGCGCCGGCAGGATCAGGAAGGCGCCGAGCACGTTGGGGTCCTTGAACGTGCCGCGCGCGCGCCCGTAGAGCGTGAGGAGGTCGTTGCCGCCAGGCACCAGGTGGAAATAGCCGGCGACCGCCAGGAGCGAAGCCACCATCGCGCCGACCACGAGCCCGCGGCGGAGCATGTCGAGCCGGGCCGCGGTGTCCTCGGACATCACCATGGCAAAGAACACGACCGTGACCGCCATGTACCAGGAGGTCGCGATCCAGCTCACCACCTCCGGCTGTTCGTACAGCGGGATCGCGCTGATCGTGTAGCCGACATTGAGCAGCACCAGCATCAGCACCATCGGCATCAGCGCGAGCCGCAAGCGCAGGCCGGTGGCGAAGAAAATGACCGTGGCGAGCAGCGTCGCGATCTCGTAGGGGCTCGGCTCGATGAAGACGACCGCGCCGAAGGCGCCGACCAGCCACACCAGCGCGCGCTGCAGCGCCAGCACGCCGGGCGCGGCCGGTGCGGACAGTTTCACTCCATCGGCTGTCGCCGCATACGCCATCACATGCTCATACGCTTACGCAACTCGTACGCCACAATCGCCGCTGTCATCGCCCGGCTTGACCGGGCGATCCAGTAATCCGCGGCGCCGATTGTTGAAAATAACTACCGCCGCGGCGTACTGGATGCCCCGGTCAAGCCGGGGCATGACTGAGAGATTCAACTCAATACGCGTTCTCGTTCTTGGTCAGCAGCGAGATCGGTGTCTTCAGGAGAATGTAGAGGTCGAACAGCACCGACCAGTTCTCGATGTAATAGAGGTCGAACTCGACCCGCTTCTGAATCTTCTCTTCGTTGTCGATCTCGCCGCGCCAGCCGTTGATCTGGGCCCAGCCGGTGATGCCCGGCTTGACGCGGTGGCGGGCGAAATAGCCGTCGACGGCCTCGTCGAACAGGCGGCTCTGCAGCTTGCCCTGTACCGCATGCGGTCGCGGGCCGACCAGCGAGAGATTGCCTGCAAACACCACGTTGAAGAGCTGCGGCAGCTCGTCGAGGCTGGTCTTGCGGATGAAGCGGCCGACGCGGGTGACGCGTGGATCGTTCTTGGTCACGACCTTCGATGCGGTCGGATCGGCCTGATGGTGGTACATCGAGCGGAACTTGTAGACGTCGATGCGCTCGTTGTTGAAGCCGAAGCGCTTCTGGCGGAACAGCACCGGTCCCGGGCTGTCGAGCTTCACCGCGAGCGCGACGAGGCCCATCACCGGCAGCGCCGCGAGCAGCGCGAGGCTGCCGACGAGGCGGTCGAACAGCCATTTCATCACCAGGTCCCAATCGGTGATCGGCGCCTCGAACACGTCGAGCGTCGGCACCTCGCCGAGATAGGAATAGGAGCGCGGGCGGAAGCGCAGCTTGTTGGTGTGCGCGGAGAGGCGGATGTCGACCGGCAGCACCCAGAGCTTCTTCAGCATCTCCAGAATGCGCGTCTCCGCCGAGATCGGCAGCGCGAACAGCACGAGATCGACGCGGGTGCGGCGGGCGAACTCGACGATGTCGTCGACCTTGCCGAGCTTGCGCGCGCCGGCGCAGGTGTCGAGCGCGCGGCTGTCGTTACGGTCGTCGAACACGCCGAGCACGTCAATGTCGGAATCCTCCTGCGCCTTCAGCGCCTCGACCAGCTGCTCGCCGTTGCTGTCGGAGCCGACGATGATGGTGCGGCGGTCGAGCCGGCCCTCGCGCGCCCAGCCGCGCACCAGCTGGCGCAAGACCAGGCGCTGGGCGAGCAGTGCCCCGAGCCCGAGGACATAGAAGGCGGCAGCCCATAGCCGCGATACCTCGCTGCCGAACTTGGCGAAGAACGAGATGCCGATGAACAGCAGGAAAACGAACGACCAGGACGAGATCATCCGTGTCATCTGCCGCAGCTGCCCGCGGAACAGCTGCACCTGGTAGATATCCGCGGCCTGGAAGCAGACCACGGCGGCGACGGCGATGGCGACGACTGCCGTGGGATAGACCCAGCTGAAGGCGCCCGCGAGCGGCATGACATAACCGAGATAGAGCGCAATGCCGACGAGACTCAGCAGCGCGAAGTCGGCGAGGCGAACGAAGCCCGCGATCACGATCGGCGAATAGGGGCGGGCGACCTTCTGGTTGACGACCTCGAGCGCCGCAGGCGACAGCCGTCGCCGGCGCTCGACAAAGGGCTGGTCATCAGGCTTTGCCGCGGCGCTGGCCGCGGCGTCGAGCATCGAGCGTGCGTTGAGCGGTTCCACGGGCTTCCACGTCCATTCCAAATTCCGCCGCACGGCCTTGCGCCCGGGCAAGCATCCCCCGGCGTCTGGATTATCGGACAAATCGGAAGATTTTCTAAAGCGCGCTTAAGGATGGTTAATGATTGATGAATGCGTCGCGATAGCCGGCGAGCACGCCCTCGACCATCGCGGCTTGCGAGAAGTGCGCCGAGATGCGATCGCGCAATGACACCGCACGCTGCGCCGTTGTCTGCGGATCGTCGAGTGCCGCGGCGATCGCTTCCGCCATGGCTTCGGAATTGCTGGCCGCGAACAGGGCCGGGCTTTCGGCGCCGAAGATCTCCGGGATGCCGCCGATTCTGGACGCGATCATCGGGATGCCGGCAGCGCCCGCTTCGATCACGACATAGGGCATGGAATCGCCGCGCGAGGGCACGACGAGCAGCCGCCCCTTGGAGAAGCCGTAGCGCGCCTTGACGTGGCCGATGAAACGGATCGCATCGGTGAGGCCGAGCGTCTCGACCTGCGCCTTCAGCGCCGCGGTCTCCTCGCCGTCGCCGCCGAGCGTCAAGGTGACCTTCTTGCCGCCCTCGTGCAGGCGCGCCACGGCATCGACCAGCAGATCCGCACCCTTGATGTGCCTGAATTCACCGACATAGCAGAGGTCGGTGGCATCGTCGGCCGTCGCGACAGGCTCGAACTCCTCGGGCGTAACGCCGTTGAAGACGCAACGCACCACGCCCTTGGGCGTGCCGACGATACGTTGATAGGTGTCGCGGGCGAACGCGCTCTCGAACAGGAACAGGTCGGTCGAATCCATCAGCGCACGCTCCAGCCGCGCGTAGAACTCGCCCTTGAGGGTGTTGAGCGGATAATGCAGCGAGCCGCCATGCGGGGTGTAGATGCGGATGGTGTCGTCGGAGCGCCGCCGCATCCGGATGAAGGCGCCGGCCTTGGCGCCGTGGCCGTGCATGACGTCGGGCTTCAGCGTGGCGATCAGGCGCCGCATGCGAAGCCACACCAGCACGTCGTCCGGCGAGGGTTCGCGGCGGATCGCGAGCCGATGCACGCCGAGCTTCAGCCGCGGCGCGAGCTCGGCAAGGGCCTTGTCGGCACGCTCGCCGCCGGTGAGGCTGTCGGCGAGAATGCCGACATGATGGCCGCGGTCGACCTGGCCGTTGGCGACGTCGAGGATGTGGCGGAAGATGCCGCCGACCGGAGCGCGCACGGCGTGGAGAATACGAAGCGGCCGGTCAGGAGAGGGGGGCATGCATCAAAACCAGCGCTCGACGGCGAATGCCGAACAATTCCTTGGAAATATCGAGACGGATTAAGAGCCCTCGTGGTTAACAAACGGTGACGAGCGCGCGTGCGGCGCTCGCTGACGCCGCGATTAACCCAGCGGCAACCTTAATGGAGTGTAATCGCCCCGGTTGAGGTAGCTTGGTGGCGTTGCCCCTGCGGGAGTGTTCGATGCGTTTAGCGTTCTGGCGTTCCGGCAAGGACAAGGCGGTGGTCGCGCGGGCCGTGTCGAAGCCCAAAGCCGACGTCGCGCCCAAGGCCGAGAAGGCTGAAGTCAAGGCCGAGCCCAGGATTGAAGCAGCGCCTGCGCCGATCGTCACGAAGCAGGCGCAAGTCGAATCCGGCGACATCGACCTGCACGCGCTCGGCGCGGCATTGGCGCGCAAGCGCAGCTGGATCGTCGTGCCGACGGTGCTGGCGCTCGTCGCCTCGATTGCCGCTGTCAGTCTCGTCACGCCGCGTTACAAGTCCGAATCGCGCATCCTGATCGACGGCCGCGAGAACGTATTCCTGCGCCCGAACAGCGATCGCACCGAGGAGCGCCAGGCGCTCGATGCCGAGGCCGTCACCAGCCAGGTGCAGCTCGTGCTGTCGCGCGATCTCGCGCGCGAGATCATCAAGAAGAACAAGCTCGCCGAGCGTCCCGAGTTCGACCCGGTCTTGCAGGGCATCTCGCCGCTGAAGTCGCTGGCAGCGCTGGTCGGTATCGTCCGCGATCCGTTCGCGATGACGCCGGAAGAGCGCGTGCTCGATGCCTATTACGAGCGCCTGCAAGCCTACGCCGTCGACAAGTCGCGCGTGATCGTAGTCGAATTCCAATCCGCCGATCCCGAGCTTGCGGCGCGCGTCGCCAACTCCATCGCGGACGGCTACCTCGTGCTGCAGCAGGCGGTCCGCCAGGAGCAGGCCAAGAACGCCAGCCAGTGGCTCGCCGGGGAGATCGAGAATCTGCGCAAGAAAGTGTCCGACGCCGAGGCCAGGGTCGAGGACTTCCGTTCCAAGTCGAGCCTGTTCATCGGCACCAACAACACCACGCTGTCGAACCAGCAGATGGGCGAGGTCAACACCCAGCTCAACAATGCGCGCTCGATGAAGGCGGATGCGGAATCCAAGGCGCGGCTGATCAAGGAGATGCTCCAGAGCGGCAAGCCGATCGAGGCCTCGGAGGTGCTGAACTCCGAACTGGTGCGGCGGCTGTCGGAGCAACGCGTGACGCTGCGTGCCCAGCTTGCCGAGCAATCCTCGACCTTGCTCGGCAACCATCCGCGCATCAAGGAATTGAAAGCCCAATTGGGCGATCTCGACACCCAGATCCGCGACGAAGCCAGCAAGATCTCGCGCTCGCTGGAGAACGACGCGCGGATCGCCGGTGGCCGGGTCGACGGCCTGATCGTGAGCCTGGAGCAGCTCAAGAAGCAGGCGGCCTCGACCAACGGCCAGGACGTCCAGCTCCGCGCGCCTCGAGCGCGAGGCCAAAGCGCAGCGCGATCTGCTCGAGACCTATCTCGCCAAGTACCGCGAGGCCAACACCCGCGAAACCATCGACACCGCACCGACCGACGGCCGCATCATCTCGCGTGCCATCGTCTCGAACACGCCGGCCTACCCGAAGAAGCTGCCGATCGTGCTGATCGCGACGATCGCGACGTTGTTGCTGTCGTCCGGCGTCGTCGTCACCGGCGAGCTGTTGCGCCAGACCGCGCCGCGCGCAGTGGCGGCGGTTTTCCCGGCCCAGGCGGCGGTGCGGCAAGAGCCGACGGTCCGACCGGCCGTCGAGCCGGCCTTCGATCCCGGCATCGAGCCCGTTGTGGCCGAGCCCGCGCCGCTCCAGCCGGAGATGGCGGTCGATAGCGACGTCACCGAATTCACCGAGATCGAACGTCTGGCCGAGGACCTGCACGCCGCCGGCGCGGCCGCGAAGAAGGTCACCGTACTCGGCACCGCCTCGGGCGAAGCCATCACGCTGTCGACGCTGACGCTGGCACGGCATCTGGCGCGCGAGGCGCGTGTCGTGGTGGTCGATCTCGCCGCGTCCTCGCCGACGATCGCCGCGGTGTCCGTCGATGCTTCGGCGCCTGGCCTTGCCGAGCTGATGCAGGGCGAGGCGTCGTTCGCGCAAGTGATCACCCGGGACAAGCTGTCGCGGCTGCATCTGGTCATGGCCGGCCGTCCCGGCTTCGACCGCAGCCTGCTGCAATCGCCGCGGGTGACGCTCGCCATCGACGCGCTGCTGCGCGCCTACGATCACGTGTTGATCGATGCCGGCAGCGCCTCGGACCTTCCGGCCGAGCTGCTGACGGCGCATGCCCGCGCCGTCGTGGTGCCCGATGCCGGGATGGCGCCGGATGCTCGCATACTGATGTGCGAGCAGCTCCGTGCCGTCGGCTTCAGCGAGGTGACCATGCTGAACAACCCGGTGCAGCCATCGAATGCGGCGGAAGCGCCGCGCGTGGTGGCGGCGTAGACTCTCTCCGCGCACGTAGAATCGTAGGGTGGGCATTTGCGTCGTGCCCACCACCTGTCCAATGCAGTCACAGGACGTGGGCACGCTTCCGCCTTGCCCACCCTAGGATATCTTTGCGGCGAAGTCCTACCCGAACGCCTGCCGCAGCCGGCGGGCCAGGTCGAACAGCATCTGGTTCTGCTTCACCAGCCGCTTGCCGCGGCTCAGCGACGACATCGCCATCGCAGCGAGTGTTCCGCGCGAGGTCAGCGGGACGAAACTGTCGAAGATGTCTTCGTCGTCCTTGCAGAACATCCGCTTGTACTCGTCCGAGCCGATGCCGAGGTCGAGCGAGCGGTAGCCGCGCTCGCCGTAGCGGTCGATGATGTAGCGCATCAGGATCAGGCCGGGACTGTAGCGGGCGTGCTCGGACATCGTGTAGGTGTTGAACATCATCGAGAAGCGCTCGCCGTCGGCGACGCCGGCGAAGATCGCGATCACCTCGTCGTCGCATTCGAGCGCATGGATGTCGATGACCCGGCCTTCGCCGCGCGGCGCAAGGCAGGCACTGCGGACGAATTGTTCGACGCCCGGCTCGGCAAAGACGTTCGGGAGCTTCTGCTCCGCCATCCGCACCGGCTTGACGCGAAAGAACCAGTCGAGCAGGCGGATAATGTCGGCGTCGGTGGTGGCCAGGTGGTAGCGATAACCGGCGAGCGCCTGGAGCTTCTTTTCCTTGCTCTTGAGACGGCGGCGAAGCGAATTGCTGATCCGCGATGCCGGCGGCCCGCCCGGCTCCATCACCAGCCGCGGACAGCCGTTGATGGCGCTCTGTCGCGGCAGCAGCGCAAACGGGTTCGGCTGGTCGTGCCAGCGCAGCGGCTGCTGCGTCAGCGCGAGCACGTCGATGTGCTGGCGCAGCGGCACCAGCAGCGCCTCGAGATCGGCGGCATTGGTCTGCGCAGCGCAGGCGGCGTCCCACAGGCCCATGTTGAAGGTCGTATGCTTGCCGCCCATGAAGCTGGCCGTGCGCACGCCGTGGCTTTGGCGCAGCGAGAGCGGCAGCAGCAGCAGCGGATTGTGATCGGCATCATGGGCGATCACCACGAACGGGCGCGCGCCCTCATGCGTGCCGACCAGCCGCTGCCAGGGGCTCAGCAGATCGAAGCGCTGATAGGGCGTGAAGAGGTGACCGGGCTCCTCGAAGCTGCGCCAGACCGCCTCGGCGGCGTCGAGATCGGTGACGATGTCGACCTGCGCGATACGGCTCGCTTTCGACCGCGCTGGCGCTTCTGCCGTCCGGCTTTGCATCGCCGCAGCCATGGTCATTCGCGAAACCTGTCGAGAAATCAGAAATAGACGTCAATCGGCCTGTGGCCGACCTTTGCAAAGAAAGGTCAACAAAGGGTAAGGACTAGGGGAGCGGGAACGGGCGCCTCGAGGGCGCCAAGGGGTGGGGATGCCAAGGGTGGGGATATTGGCCTCCGATGGCAGATGGCTGGAACGGCTGCGCCGCGAGCTGACCTGGTTCACGGGCCGGGCCGCGCTGGGCGGCCGCGGTGCCGGCGCCATCCTGCGCTTTGAACGGGTGCGGCCGCGGCGGCGCGGCGGGTTTCAGCCGCTGCGCGCGCACGAGATCACGCCGCAATTCCTCGATCGCGCCATTGGCGCGCTGAAGCGCTGGGGTTACGATTTTATCGGCATGGACGAGGTCTGCCGGCGCGCGGTGACGTTGCCGGAGCCGCGGCGCTTCGTGGCGCTCACCTTCGACGGCGCGCCCAAGGATCTCATCGAATTTGCCTACCCGGTGCTGGCACATCACGCGGTGCCCTTCACGATCTACGTGCCCACGGCGTTTCCCGACGGCGTCGGACAGGCCTGGTGGCTCGGGCTCGAACAGATGATCGCGCGCGAGAGCCGCATCAGCCTGATGATGGGCGAGAAGGAGCAGCGCTTCGTCGTCACCGATCGTGCCGAGAAGCAGGCGCTGTTCTCGCATATCGAGAGCTGGTTGCGCTCGCTGCCGCCGTCGGACCTGGCGGCGGCGGTCGCCGATCTCTGCACGCGCTACCGGATCGATCTTGCCGCGCTCGCGCGAGGCGTCGATGGATTGGGAGGATCTGGCGAAGCTCGCTGCCGATCCGCTCGTCACGATCGGCAGCGCGACCGTGAACTATCCCGTTCTCGCCAATATGAAGGACAGTGCGGCGCTGCGGGAGATGACGATGGGCAAGGCCGTTGCGGAAGCGGCCTTCCGCCGCGAGGTCGGGCATTTCGCCTTTCCGTTCGGCGATCGCGCCTCGTTCCGGCGCAGTCATGTCATCATGGCGGAGGAGGCCGGCTTTGTCAGCGCGGTGTCGACCATCCCGGGCATCGTGGATGCGGAGGGCCGGACCAATTTGCACGCGCTGCCGCGGATCGCCTGGGACGGGCGTGTGCGCTCGCTGCGCATGTTGCGCGTCCTGGTGTCGGGCGCCGCCTTTGCGCCGGTGAAACCGACCGGCAGCACTACCGGCCAGACCTGACGCGGTCGGGACGCTGCATCCAGCTCACGATCGGCATCGCCGGCAGCACCCAGCCGATCCCGACGACCACGTAGTAGATCGCCTGCCGCCAGCCGGACTCGGCGATCCACGGCATCTGCGCCGCGGCCATGCCGAGCAGGGCCCAGACCGTAGCCAGCACCAGGAGCAGGATGGCGCCGAGGAACTTGCGGGTGCGGATCGTCATGACGTGAGCTTGTCGTTGTCGCGTAACTTGCGCTGCGGGAGCGGGGGACTATAAGGGGCACGCAGTCCGGTTCAAGCCCTGGTTTCAACCCCTGACATGACGACGAATTCCGTTCCAACCAATCCGCATCGCGCCGTGCGCTGGTGGCTGATCTCCGTCGCCGCGCTGATCGCGTTGATGGTGCTGGTGGGCGGCGCGACGCGGCTGACGGAATCCGGCCTTTCGATCGTCGAGTGGAAACCGGTCACCGGCAGCGTGCCGCCGCTGTCGGAGGCGCAGTGGACCGAGGCGTTCGAGGCCTACAAGAAGATCCCGCAATATCGCGAGCTCAACGCCGGCATGAGCCTGTCCGAGTTCAAGGAGATCTTCTGGTGGGAGTGGAGCCACCGCTTGCTCGGCCGCTTCATCGGCGTCGCCTATCTGTTGCCGTTCCTGTTCTTCCTGTGGCGCGGCGGTCTGTCCGGTGAGTTGAAGCGCCGGCTGTGGCTGCTGTTCGCGCTCGGCGGGCTCCAGGGCGCGGTGGGCTGGTGGATGGTCGCCTCGGGCCTGACGGAACGGGTCGAGGTGTCGCAATATCGGCTGGCGACGCATCTGCTGCTCGCGCTGCTGATCTTCGCCGGCATCGTCTGGACGGTGCGGCGGCCTCGAGGAGCGGCCGCAGATCGCCGCACCGGCGCGGCTGCGGTTCACGAGCGCGCTGCTGCTGGCCGTGACGTTGGTGCAGATCTATTTCGGGGCGCTGGTCGCGGGCTTGCGCGCCGGGCGCGTCTACAACACCTGGCCGCAGATCGACGGCGCGTTCATTCCCTCGGCCGAGCGGCTGTGGTTCGAGACGCCGTGGTGGCGCAACATGTTCGACAACGTGCTCACGGTGCAGTTCGAGCACCGCATGACCGCTTACGCGCTGTTCGTGCTGGCGTTGCTGCACGCAATCGACGCCGTGCGCTCGCGCGCAGGGGCGGCCGCCGGCGGTGCGCTGTGGCTGCTCGCCGCGGTGAGCGTGCAGGCGGTGCTCGGCATCCTCACGCTGCTCAACCAGGTGCCGATCGACCTTGCGCTGTCGCACCAGGCGGTCGCGATCGCAGTGCTCGCGCTTGCGGTGATGCAGGTGGAACGGCTCGCCTCGCGCCAGCAGACGCATGCGCAGCCGCGCGCGGTTCCGCTCGGTCAGGTCGGCTGATCACATCGGCCGGCTGATCAGCAATAGCCGTACACGCCGCACGCGTAGGGCAGGCGCCAGAAATAATCGACCTGCTTCCCGCCATAATACGCGCCCTGGTAGTCGTAGTCCCAGGGACGGCCGTAATAGCCGGGCAGCGTGTGGGAGCCGGGCAGGAGCGGGGTGCCCGGCAGGTTGCGGATGTAGCTGCCGATGCCATAGGCCGGCGAGATCAGTGCGTCCGGGTCGGTCTCGACATAGACCTGCGGCGGCGGCGCGGCGGCCCGCCGCTTCGGCGTGGCCGGCAAGTCGGCGGCGAGCGCGCCTGACACCGTCAGCATCGCCGCAAGGGCAGGTACCATCCAGCGCAGCATCGTCGGCTCCGAATCAAAAGGGGCGATCCAAGGACGATGTATGGGGCAGATGTGGTTAATGACTGTTAACTGACGACGGCCAAAGCGGCCGCCGGGGCGGTGCGAAGCACCAAACCCGGAATCTCGAGCTGGATCAGACAAGATCGAGGTTCCCCGGTGCGCAATTGCGCACCTGAGGTTCGCGCTTCGCGCGCTCCGGAACGACAGCGACTACGCCCCCAGCGCCTGCTCCAGATCCGCGATCAGGTCTTCCTTGTCCTCGATGCCGACCGAGAGCCGCACCACGTCGGGGCCGGCGCCGGACTTCACCTTGGCGGCGTCGTCGAGCTGGCTGTGCGTGGTCGAGGCGGGGTGGATCACCAGCGAGCGGGTGTCGCCGACATTGGCGAGGTGCGAGAACAGCTGCAGCTTCGACACCAGATTGACGCCGGCGTCATAGCCGCCCTTCAGGCTGAAGGTGAACACGGCGCCCGCGCCCTTCGGGGCGTATTTGCGCGCGAGCGGGTGGTACTTGTCGCTCGGCAGGCCGGCATAATTGACCGAGGCCACCGCCGGATGTCCGGCGAGGAATTCGGCGACCGCTTTGGCATTGTCGCAGTGCTTCTGCATGCGCAAAGGCAAGGTCTCGATGCCGGTCAGGATCATGAAGGCGTTGAAGGGCGACAGCGCGGGGCCGAGATCGCGCAGGCCGAGCACGCGGCAGGCGATCGCGAAGGCGAAATTGCCGAAGGTCTCCTGCAGGCGGATGCCGTGATATTCCGGCCGCGGCTCCGACAGCATGGGATATTTGCCGCCGATGGACCAGTCGAAGGTGCCGGCATCGACGATGATGCCACCGAGCGAATTGCCGTGGCCGCCCAGGAATTTCGTCAGCGAGTGCACGACGATGTCGGCGCCGTGGTCGATCGGGCGAATGAGGTAGGGCGAGGCCAGCGTGTTGTCGACGATCAGCGGCACGCCCGCCTTGCGCGCCACCGTCGAGATCGCCTCGATGTCGGTGATGCTGCCGGCGGGATTGGCGATGGATTCGATGAAGACGGCTTTCGTGCGCGGCGTCACCGCGCGCTCGAAGCTCGCGATATCGTCGGGATCGGCCCACACCACGTTCCAGCCGAAGCTCTTGAACGCGTGCGTGAACTGGTTAATCGAGCCGCCATAGAGCTTTCGCGCGGCGATGAACTCGTCGCCGGGCTGCAGCAGCTGCTGCAGCACCACGACCTGTGCGGCATGGCCCGAGGCCACGGCCAGCGCGGCCGTGCCGCCTTCGAGCGCCGCGACACGCTCCTCCAGCACCGCATTGGTGGGGTTGCCGATGCGGGTATAGATGTTGCCGAATGCCTGCAGGCCGAACAGCGAGGCGGCGTGGTCGGCGTCGTTGAAGACGAACGAGGTGGTTTGATAAATCGGAGTCGCGCGCGCGCCGGTGGTGGGGTCGGGCTGTGCACCGGCATGCACGGCGAGAGTTGAAAATCCCGGAAGGCGATCGCTCATTGAGGGCGTCCTGTACTTGTGGCCTGAAATCGCGCGGCATGCTGATGGGCGCCGCGCTCGCCGTCAAGGCGCCACGTCAGCGCGGAATGATCTTGCTACGCATTGCCGCGTTCGCGAAACGAATCCTTCGCGATTGCGTCAGCTTTGCTCGCTCTTGTTCTTGGCGGCCCGATCGGATGCCGCGGTGTCGCCGCCGCCGACGCTCATCCGATTGAGGGAGAGCCGCATGCCTTGCGTCGGTGCCGGCGCGCGCTTGAGCTCAGCGTGCGCGAATTCACGCCCATCCAGGAGATCTCCGACGACAGGCGGCCATATTCGATCTTGGGGCAGCGATTCATCACCACCTTGATACCGACCGATTCCGCCTTCGCCGCCGCGGCATCGTCACGCGCGCCGAGCTGCATCCAGATCACCTTCGGCAGCGGACCGAGCGTGAGCGCCTCTTCGACCACGGGCATGATGTGGCTGGAGTTGCGAAAGATGTCGATCATGTCGATGGGACGCCCGATGTCCGAGAGTGAGGCGACAAAGGGTTTTCCGAGCAGCTCCTTGCCGACATGGCCCGGATTGACCGGGATCATGTCGTAGCCGCGCTGCGCCAGATATTTGAATGCGAAATAGCTCGGCCGCACGTTGACGGGCGAGGCGCCGACCATCGCGATCGACTTCACGCTGTTGAGAATGCCGCGGATGTAATTGTCGGGATAGGCGTCGTGGTTCATCGGATATCTTTCACTTGTCATTCCGGGATGGTCCGAAGGACCAGACCTCAGGTGCGCAATTGCGCACCGGGAATCCCGAGATTCCGGGTTGCGCTTCGCGCCCCCGGAATGACGCTATCACTCATCCCGCCAGGTCGGCGTGCGCTTCTCGATGAAGGCGCCGATGCCTTCCTCGGCGTCGCGTGCCATCATGTTCTCGGTCATCACCTCTGCCGCATAGCGATAGGCGTCCGCAAGGCTCATCTCGGCTTGGCGGTAGAACGCTTCCTTGCCGAGCTTGACGGTGTAGGCGGATTTCAGCGCGACCTGTTGCGCGAGCTCGATCGCGGCGCCGAGCTCGGTACCGGCCGGCACCACGCGGTTGACGAGGCCGATCTCGCGGGCACGCTCGGCGGTGACAGGCTCACCCGTCAGCAGCATCTCCATGGCCTGCTTGCGCGGGACGTTGCGCGACAGCGCCACCATCGGCGTCGAGCAGAACAGGCCGATGTCGACGCCGGGCGTGGCGAACTTCGCGTCCTCCGATGCGATCGCAAGATCGCAGCTGGCAACCAGCTGGCAACCGGCTGCGGTCGCGATGCCCTGGACGGCCGCGACCACGGGCTTCGGCAGATGCACGATCGCCTGCATCATCGCGCTGCAGGCATTCATCATCTCGGCAAAGAAGGCACGGCCGCGATCAGCGTCGGTGCGGCGCGCGGTGAGCTCCTTCATGTCGTGGCCGGCCGAGAAGGCCGGGCCGTTGGCGGCGATCACGACGCCGCGGACGGCCTTGTCGTCGCGGATATCATTGAGCTGCGCATGCAGGCCCGCGATCATCGCCGCCGACAGGCTGTTGCGCGCGGCTGGCCGGTTCAGCGTCAGGACCGCGATGGAGCCCACGGTCTCGCGCAGCAGGATCGGCGGTTGCGGGGAGGGCGCGGGCGGCCTGGCCGGACATCGAAGCGTTTCCGTTGGATTATTGCATTTGAATGACGCAGATAACTTAATGTAACAGGGCAAGTGAAGCGAGGGTGGGGAACAGCATGGCGTTAGCGAAAATGAGCGTGGCAGAGGTGGAGCAGTTCCTCCGTCACGAGTTTCCCCAGGCCTTCAGCGGCGGCGACATCACGATCGAGAGCGCCGACGGCCAGACCTGCCTTTTGCGGCAGCGATACAGCGAAAAGATGCTGCGGCCGGGCGGTACCGTGTCCGGGCCGACCCTGATGGCGCTGGCCGATTTCGCGATGTACGTGGTGCTGCTGTCCGCGATCGGGCCGGTCGGGCTCGCAGTGACCACCAATCTCAACATCAATTTCCTGCGCAAGGGCGGGTCCGGGCAGGACGTGCTGGCCGAGGCCCGGCTGCTCAAGCTCGGCAAGCGGCTCGCGGTCGGGGAAGTGAAGCTGTTGTCCGGCACCTCGCCCGATCCGATCGCCCATGTCACCTCGACCTATTCCATTCCAAATGTTTGAGCTTTTTGCAGGTAATATGACACCATATTTTTAAGCTGTTGATATAAAACGAGTAATTTGCGTCGCTTGGCATTGACCCTGGCGCGTCTCTTCTCTAGAACCCGCGCAGTCCGGTGCGGTGTTCGCGCCGATGCTCCCCGTCCACGGAAACTCTGACATGAAAACCTTTTTCGGCAAAGCCGGCTGAGGTGACGAAGAAGTGGGTGCTGATCGACGCCAAGGGTCTGGTCGTCGGCCGTCTCGCCACCATCGTCGCCATGCGCCTGCGCGGCAAGCACCTCCCGACCTACACCCCGCACGTCGATTGCGGCGACAACGTCATCATCATCAACGCGCAGCATGCGGTCCTCACCGGTCGCAAGCGCGAGCAGAAGACCTACTACAAGCACACCGGCTATGTCGGCCACGTCAAGGAGCGCACCGCGCGCCAGATCCTCGAGGGCAAGCATCCCGAGCGCGTGCTCGAGAAGGCCGTCGAGCGCATGATTCCGCGTGGTCCGCTCGGTCGCGTGCAGATGGGCAACCTGCGTGTCTACGGCGGGGCCGATCATCCGCACGAGGCGCAGCAGCCCGAGAAGATCGACATCGCCAAGTTGAACCGCAAGAACACGAGGGCCGCATAACATGGCCGAATCCATCCAGTCGCTCGACCAGCTCTCGCAGCTCAAGACGGCGGCCGCGCCTGACGCGCCCAAGCACGAGAAGAAGGTCGACAAGTTCAACCGCGCCTATGCCACCGGCAAGCGCAAGGACGCGGTCGCCCGCGTGTGGATCAAGCCGGGCGCCGGCAAGGTCACCGTCAATTCGCGCGAGGTCGAGGTCTATTTCGCCCGTCCCGTGCTGCGGATGATGATCGAGCAGCCGTTCTCCGTGGCCCAGCGTTCGGGCCAGTACGACGTGATCTGCACCGTCGCCGGCGGCGGCCTGTCCGGCCAGGCCGGCGCGGTCCGTCACGGCATCTCCAAGGCGCTCACCTATTTCGAG
This sequence comes from Bradyrhizobium dasycarpum, assembly GCF_042019905.1. Taxonomy (NCBI): domain Bacteria; kingdom Pseudomonadati; phylum Pseudomonadota; class Alphaproteobacteria; order Hyphomicrobiales; family Nitrobacteraceae; genus Bradyrhizobium; species Bradyrhizobium dasycarpum. Next base: position 1,678,775 of record NZ_CP169574.1, on the reverse strand, counting down.
CCGGAGCTGCGCGGCGTGCTCAAGAAGGGCGGCTTCCTGACCCGCGACTCCCGCGTGGTCGAGCGGAAGAAGTACGGCAAGGCCAAGGCCCGCCGTTCCTTCCAGTTCTCGAAGCGTTAATCGCTTCTGTCGCATTCGCCGCGAAAGCGGCTTCAATGAGATGCAAAAGGGCGCTGATTTCAGCGCCCTTTTTGCTGTTCGTTTGTATGCAAATTGATGGCGTGTTTCCGGAAAACTTGGCCTCCCGCGAAAACCTGAATGGAACTCGCCAGACCTAGCGTCGTCTTCGGAAGGGCGCGCAAATCGGATCTACCGATCGCGTACTGCTATGTTCTAGAGGGGGCCGACATGATGTCGCTCGATAGCATCACGCTCTATTTGGTCGCCACCATGGTTGCCGCATTGCTCGGCGCGATGATGGTGTTTTTTGGCAGGCAGGAAAACAGCCTTGCACTGAAATGGTGGGGCACCGCCTATCTGCTCGGTGCCGCATCCGTCGCGCTATGGACCGCCGCCGGCGACAGGCTCGGCCCGCATCTCTATCTGGCGCTGAATGCCGTCGGCTTCGTCGCCTGCGGCATGGTGTGGAACGCGGCGCGCGTCTTCCATGGCCGCAAGCCGAACTGGCCGGGCCTCGTGCTCGGCGCGCTCGCCTGGGTCGCTGCCGTGACATTGCTGGATCCGGCGGCATCCATGCTGCGCATGATCGTCGGTGCCGGCATCGTCTCGGTCTATGCGGCGCTGACCGCCAGCGAGCTCTGGACCGAACGGCGCAAGAGCCTGCAACGACGCTGGCCGGCCATCATCATGCCAGTGATGCACGGCTGCGTGTTGATGCTGCCGATCCTGATCGGCAGCTTCCTGCGTCCGAACGATGCGGGCTTCTCCGGCAGCATCTGGGTCACCGTATTCGCGGTCGAGCTCATCCTCTATGCCGTCGGCACCGTCTTCGTGATCTTCATGCTGGTGTCCGAGCGCACGGTGACCGCGCACCGGACCGCCGCTTCCACCGATCCGCTGACCGGCATGCTCAACCGCCGCGGCTTCTCGAGGCCTGCGGCCGCGTGATCGAGCGCGAGGCCAAGGCCGGGCGCCCCGTGACCGTGATGATCTTCGACATCGATCACTTCAAGTCGATCAACGACCGCTTCGGCCATCCCGCCGGCGACGAGATGCTGAAGCTGTTCTCGACTGTCGTCGTCAGCAATCTACGCATCTCCGACCTGTCGGGCCGCATCGGCGGCGAGGAATTCGCAGCGCTCTTGCCGTGCTCGCTGGCGGAGGGCGTGCTGGTCGCCGAGCGCGTGCGCGAGGCTTTCGAGACCTCCGGCGTCGTGGTCGATGAAGGTCCGGTCGATACCACTGTCAGCATCGGCGTCGCCGGCGGGCCCGCCGGGACCGAGCTCGAGGTGCTGCTGGCGTCCGCCGACACCGCGCTCTACCAGGCCAAGCGCGGCGGCCGTAACCGCGTCGAGGCGGCGGAGGAGCTGCCGTTGTCGCTGGAGAACTGGCGCCGCCAGAGCGCCGCGCGGATCGGCGCATCGCAGGCGCGGCCGGCCACCGCCTGAGACGGCGTTGCGGGTAATGCTCTGTTTACCACTCGATCCCTACCATTGCGGCCATGGAATCGATCCGCCGACAGAACCCGCAAGCCGCCCTGATGTCGCTTGAAACCGCCGCGGCCTCGGCGCGCAGCGGTTTCGCCTGCCTGTTCTCGACCGCGGACGAATACGAAAGCGCGCTGATCAGCGAGCGCCGCGCGCAGGGGCGTTATACTCAGAGCCGCCGTAGCGCCTGGCCGCTCGCGCTGTTCGTCGGTTGCGCCCTCATCGTGGCGGGCACGGTCCTGCTGCTGATCTGAGAGATCTGCATGTTTGGACCGACCAGGGCGCCGCTTCGGTGCCTTTTTCTTTTTCGTCGGCTGCGGTAGACACGCCCATCGAGCAAAAAGGGTGGAAACCGATGATCACCGAGATCGCGCAAATCGACGTCAAGCCGGGCAGCGAGAAGGACTTTGAGGCCGCCGTCGCCAAGGCCAAGGCCGCTTTCGGCCGCTCCAAGGGCTTTCACGGCTTCGAATTGCACAAATCGATCGAGAAAGCCGCAGCGCTACCGGCTGATGGTGAAGTGGGCGACGCTGGAAAACCACACCGTCGATTTCCGCGGCTCGGAGAATTTCGCCGAATGGCGCGGCCTCGTCGGCCAGTATTTCGCCTCGCCCCCGGAGGTCGAGCACACCGAGACCGTGCTGACGAGCTGAACTGAGTGAGGCCGCTTCACGCCGCCTCCATCAGCGGCGGCGCCTCATAGGTCTTGAAATGGTCGATCATGACCTTGGCGATGGCGACCAGCGGCAGCGCCAGGGCCAGGCCCCAGATTCCGAACACGACGCCGAGCAGGATCTGGAACGCGAACAGCGTGGCCGGCGGGATGTCCAGCGCCTGCCGCTGCAGGATCGGCGTCAGCGCATAGCTCTCCATGGCGTGCACGCCCATGAAGAGCAGAAAGGCCGACAGTGCCGGAATCCAGCCCGAGGCGAGGCTTGCCAGCACCACGATGACACCGGCGATGATGGCCCCGACGGTCGGAATGAAGGCGAGCAGGCCGGCCTGAATCCCCAGGATGAACGAGCCGGGGATGCCGATGACGGCCAACCCGACCCAGGTCACTACGCCGACCGCGAGCATGACGATGATCTGCGCGACCAGCCAGCGCCTCGAGGGTCTCGGCTATGCGGTCGATGACGAGGGCGACGCGGGTGCGGTGCCTGGCCGGCGCCAGGAACAAGAGACCGTCGTGATAGGCGGCCGGCTGGGCGGCGAAGGCGAAGCCCAGGAACAGCACGATGAAGATGTTGCCGACACCGTGGATGGTGCCGAGCAGCAGCTTGAAGGTCTGGCTCACGATCGCCCCGCCGCTGGAGGCCAGCGCGCCCGCGCCGGGCAAGGCACTGCGCGGGGGCGTCACCGGCGAGGGGCTCGTCTCCGCCGGCGGGCTGACCGCGGACTCGGCTCCGCCATTGCCGAGATCGAAGAAGCTGGTGTCGATGCCGTGGCTGTCCAGGAGCGACCTGACATTGGCGAGCTGCGACTTGAGGGTCTTGCTCAGCAGCGAAGCCTGCTCGGCAATGGTGGCGCCGCCGAGATAGGCGACGCCGGCGAGCATCAGGGCAAGCGCGGTGCAGACGATGGCGAGCCGCACCGCATGCGGCAGAGGCACGCGGCGGCCGAGCGCGATCGTCAGCGCGTTGAGGCCGAGACCGAGCAGCATGCCTGTGAAGATCAGCAGCAAGGTGGCGGCGAAATACCAGGTGAAGGCGAGCAGCGCGGTGAACAGCACGACGCCGATGCCCCCGACCGAAACCGCCCAGGCAAGGTCGCCGCGGGAGAGGGAGCGTCCGTCTGCGGGTCTCGTCACGTCACATCTTCTTTCTGGTTTCTGGCCTTGCGCCATGCCTGGGATGATCGACCGGGGCAGGGTTTGCCGGAAGGGCGCCCGGGAGCCAAGCGTTTTTGTGGAACCAAAGTCAAGGCACCCGCAGGCCACAGGCACGATGTGTTCGGGGCGGGTCATTCCGAACGATCAACCTGAACGCGATGTGGAGGCCGAACGCCCTTGAGAAACAGGCCTCGTCCTGCTAATTCGCCTGTAGGAAAGGGCAGGTTTCATGGTCCAGATCTCTCGTCCGCTTCGGCCTGTCCCGATCGACGCGCTCAAGACTGGGGCAGATACCTATTCCAGCGCGATTGCGGATGCGCAGAACTACATGAACTGGGTCATCGACCAGTTCCGCCCTTATCTGCGGGGACAAATCGTCGAAGTCGGATTTGGTCACGGGCACTACAGCAAGGCGCTGGGCGAGCTCGGAGATTATTGCGGCGTGGACCACGACCGCGACAGCGTCGAGCAAGCCACGCGGCAGATGCCCGGCCGCAAGTTTGCCGTCTGCGATATCCTGGTCCGGGATCAGTTGCGGTCGCTGTTTCCTGAAGGCGTCGATGCGGTGTTCACCATCAACGTGCTCGAGCACATCGAGGACGACGCGACCGCGATTGCCAACCTGGTCGACGTGCTGAAGCCGGGAGGTCATCTCCTGATCAGCGTGCCGGCCCTGATGCTGCTCTATAACGATCTCGATCGCCTGGCGGGACACTGCCGTCGCTACACCACGACGCGTCTGGCCGATCTGCTGAAGGATCAGCCGGTCGAGCTCGTCCGGCTGAGCTATTTCAATCCCGTCGGCGGATTGGGCTGGCTTGCCAATCGCCTGAAACGGCATCACTCGCTCAACGATGACGCCGTGAATGGGCAGATTGCATTGTTCGACAAATACATTGTGCCGCTGTCGCGGGCGCTCGATCCGCTTTCGCGAAGCTTCTTCGGGCAATCCGTTACCTGTATCGCACGTCGCTTATGATTTCAGTCATCATTCCCGCGCTCAACGAGCGCAACGGCATCGTTGAAACCATCGATCGGGGCAGGGCGGCTCTCGAGGGCGCTCAACTCACCCCCTACGAAATCGTCATCGTCGACGACGGGTCGGTCGATGGCACCGGCGCGCTCGCCGAACAGGCGGGTGCCAGGGTGATCAGGCATCCCCACAACATCGGCTATGGCCGCTCGCTGAAGGATGGAATTCGCGCCGCGTCCTACGATACGATCGTCATCAGCGACGCGGACGGCTCCTATCCGATGGAGGCGATCCCCGGACTTGTCGCCCGTTACAACCAGGGTTTCGACATGGTCGTCGGCGCCCGGACCGGGCCCAACTACCGGGAGTCGATGTTGAAGTCGCCGCTGCGCGCAATCCTGAAGGCGATCGTCGAATTCACCGCCAACCGGGACATTCCCGACATCAATTCCGGCCTTCGCGTGTTCGACAGGAAGGTTGCCATCTCCTATTTCGAGCATGTCAGCGACCTCTTCAGCTTCACGACGTCGCTGACGCTTGCCTACATGATGAACGCGAAATTCGTCGACTACGTCGAGATCGACTACAAGGAACGGATCGGCCGCTCCAAGGTGAACCTGTTCCGCGACTCCATCCGGACCCTGCAATACGTCCTGGAGGCCTGCACCTACTACAATCCGCTGAAGATCTTCGTGCTGCTGGCGATGATGTGCACGGCGCTTGCCCTGGTCTCCCTGATCGGCGGCATCGTGCTGCAGCTCGTCAGTGCTTCGTCCTGGGCGTCGGCGCGATCCTGCTCAGCATCCTCGTCGTCGCCATGGGGCTGCTCGCGGTGCTGCTGAAGCAGATCATGAATCAGCGACCATGACCTCCCTCGGCAGAGGAACGCAATGTGCGGCATAGCCGGCATCTTTCATCGTGACGGCCGCGCCGCAGATCCGCGCGCGGTTGCGGCGATGTCGGCTGCGCTGGTCCATCGCGGTCCGGACGGCGAGAGCACCTGGCTGGAAGGACCCGTCGGCCTGGCTCACCGCCGGCTCGCCATCCGCGATCTCTCCGAGGGCGGCCATCAGCCGATGCTCGATGCCTCCGGCCGCATCGTCGTCACCTATAACGGCGAGATCTACAACGACCGCGAACTGCGTAGCGAGCTCGAGCGATCCTTCGGCTTCCGCTTTCGCAGCACTTGCGACACCGAAATCCTTCCCTACGCCTACCTCGCCTGGGGCGAAGCGATGTTCGAGCGGCTCGAAGGCTTTTTCGCCATCGGCCTGTGGGATCGCCGGGAACGTCGCCTGATCCTTGCGCGCGACGGCATCGGGATCAAGCCGCTGCATTATTTCGAGAGCGACGGCAGCGTCCTGTTTGGCAGCGAGATCAAGGGAATCACCGCCAGTGGCGAGGTCGCGGCGCAGATCGATCCCGTCGCGCTCCACACCTATCTCGCCGCGGGCCACACCGGCACGCGGCAGAGCCTGTTTCAGGACGTCAAGCAGGTCCCGCCCGGCACGGCGATCAGTTTCACCGACCGGGAGCGGACCGAGCGGCGCTTCTGGCGGCCGGTGCGCGCGCCGGAGATCGACGACCTCGACGAAGCGGTCGTCCGGCTGCAATCGACCATCGAGACGGTGGTGAAGAGCCAGATGGTGAGCGACGTGCCGCTCGCCGTGCTCCAGAGCGGAGGGCATCGACAGCTCGCTAATCAGCCTCACGCTCGGGCGGCTCGGCCTGAAGCCGCCCTTGTTCACGGCGGGCTTTAGCGAGAAGAGCCACGACGAAACGTCGGTCGCGCGGCAGATCGCCGCCGCCGCCGGCCTGCCGCTCAACGTCATCGACGGCGAAGCGGGCGAGGGGGCCGAGGCTGCGCTGCGGGCCGTGGTCTATCATTTCGACGGCCAATGCGCCGATACCGGCGCGCTCGGCTTCTATCACCTTGCCGGTGCGGTCCGGCGGCATTCCACCGTGGTGCTCTCGGGCGATGGCGGCGACGAGTTCTTTGCGGGATACGAGACCTACGCCGCGACCATGATGGCGGAGGGCGCGCGTCATCTCGTGCCGCGCCGCGTCGCAGGCCTGACCGGGCGCCTTGCCTATGCGTCGGTGCGCGGCAACGAGAAGCGGCTTCCGGCAGCCGCGCAACTCGCCCGCTTCGCGCTCGGTCTCGGCGACGGCGGCAGCAGCCCGCATCTGCAATGGCGGCGGCTCGTTCCCCGGTTTCTCGCCGAGAGAATCTATGACCGCGGCATGGCCGATCTTGCCTCGACCGACCCGTTTGCGGAATACGCCGAGTACTATGCGGAGCCGCACGAGAAGGTGCTGGATCGGGCGCTGATCGCCGACCAGCGCTTCCACCTCCAGAGCGTTCTCACCAAGGTCGATGCCATGAGCATGGCGCATGGTCTCGAGGTGCGCGTTCCGATCCTCGACCGGCGGGTCATGGACCTCGCCGGCAGGCTCGATGTCTCGCTGCTCAATCCCTGGCCCAAGGGCGCGCCGAAATACGTGTTGCGCAAGCTGGCCGAGCGCCTGGGCATGCCGGCCGAGGCCGCATGGTCGCGCAAGCGCGGCTTTAACGTGCCGATCGCGCAATTGATGCGGCGCGGCGGGCTGCGGCCGATCTGCGAACGGGTGCTCGACCGCGAAGCTGACGTTTTCGCGCCCTTGATGAAGCCGGACGCGATCCGGCAGCTGTGGAAGGCGCATCGCGAAGCCAGCAGCGACAACGCATTTGCGCTCTGGCCGATCCTGACGCTGGGCATCTGGTTGGCGGGGCTGGCAGCGCCGGCGCCGCGCCAGGCATGAGCGGCTAGGTGGACGCATGCCCGACCTGAAGGATCAGACGATCAGCGATTTTGGCGAGCAATGGACCGCCTTCCGCGACAATCCCGGCTATTACGGGTCGGCCGATCTCCTTGCCGATCTGTTCGGTCCGCTGCTCGCCCTTGAAGATGTCGCGGGCAAGCGGATCGCCGACATCGGAAGCGGCACCGGACGCATCGTCAACATGCTGCTCGATGCGGGGGCGGCCCGCGTCGTTGCGGTGGAGCCGTCCGACGCCATGCTGGTCCTGAAGGACAACACGGCGGCACGTGCCGACCGCATCGACTATTTGCAGGCACCCGGCGACCGGCTGCCGCCCGATCTCGGGCTCGACTACGTGGTTTCGATGGGGGTCCTGCATCACATCCCCGAACCGGCGCCCGTGGTTCGCGCCGCGTTCGCTGCCCTGCGTCCGGGAGGACGCTGCATCGTCTGGCTCTATGGCTACGAAGGCAACGAGACCTACCTGTCGCTCGCGATCCCGCTGCGCAAGCTCACGGTGCTGCTGCCGCACCGATTGCTCGTGGTGCTGTCTCACGGCCTCGAATGGGCACTGACGGCCTATATCGGGCTGTGCCGGATCTTGCCGCTTCCGATGAGGTCCTACATGCGCTCGGTGCTTGCGAAATTTCCCCGCAGCGTCCGCCGCTTGACCATCTACGACCAGCTCAATCCCGCTTACGCAAAATATTACACCCGCGCCGAGGCAGAAGCGCTGTTGGCGGATGGCGGGTTCAGTGACGTCAGGCTCTACCACCGCCACGGCTATAGCTGGACGGTGTCCGGCACCCGTCCGGCATGATCTGATCTTCCTGGCGCACGGCCGCCGCCGCCTTCGCGCCGCCAGTGCATTTGGAGAATCAATTTGCCTGCTATCGACATCGGAGGTGAGTGGGGACCAAGTCAGAAGTGGCGGGCGCTCCTCGCTTGGGCAAGCCGTCTCACGTGGCTCGGGATCTGGGTCTGGGCGATCGGTCTTGCACTGATGGTTCATCTGGCATTTCTGGTGGCCTGGCCCGATCATTTCGTCCACGAGGATAGCGATGCCTATCTGGACGAAGCGCAGGCCATTCTGAACGGCCATTACATCGATAATACCGGGAAGCGGCCGTACGGCCTGGCGGTGTTCCTGGTGCTGCTGTCCAAGCTGTTCGGGCCGCATATCGTGGTCTTCGTCATCGTCCAGCATCTGATGAGCATCGGCACGGCTCTTCTCGTCGCCGCGACGGTGCGCTTTGCCGGTGCGCCCCGAATCCTGTCGGTCCTGGCCTTTCTGATCGCCGCGCTCTATGCGCGCACGGTTCACTACGACAACACGATCGGCGCCGAGAGCATCTCGAACTTTCTGGTCAGCCTTGCGGCCTTCCTCGCCGCAGGCATCGCCTTCAGGAGGTGGTCGCCATTTGTCGCCGCAGCGGCGCTCGGGGCAAGCCTGGGAGCCGTCATGACGTGCCGGTCGGCCGCGGTCGGACAAGCTGCGATCATCCTGCTCTGGTTGGTCGTGGTGCTGGACGCCGGATGGCTCCGCCGACTGAGCGTGGTCGCGCTGGCAGGCGGCCTCGCCACGGCCGTGTACCTGATCCCCACCGCGGTCAATTACGCGATTGGAAAACGTCCGGCCGGCAGCGAAAGCGTGGCGGTGATGGCATTCGTGGTCGGCTATTCCGGCGACTTCGATCACGGGGTCCATCTCGACCGGAAAGCCAAGGCGCGGGCCTATGTCGAGCGGATGCGGGCGCTGGATACGCCCACCGGCTGGTCCGACATCGTGGTCTATCAATGGCCCTTCGGCGCCCTGGAGGAGTTGAAGAAGCCAGACGACAGCCCGGAAGAATTCGAGAAGGTGGTTCGCGACATCTTCATCGAGACGCTGACGACACCGTCGACGCTGTACCGGCACATCAGCAAGCATTTCCTGCGCGAAATGTACTTCCTGCTGTTTGACGCCAATGGCGCGGCGCGGCGCGCCGTCAATCCGCAGGGCTACGAATTCTTCGTGCGCCGGGACGCCTATCCCATGTTTGGAAGCCCGACCGGGCTCAAATATCGGCGGCTGATCTACGACTATTACAAGCCTCACTGGCGGCCTCGAGGCGGTGGCTGTTGCCGTCGCCGGACCAGGTGCAGGTGAAACTGGACCGTCTCCTGACGTTCGGCTACCAGCCGCGGCCGGATCTGGCCGATCTCTGGTACGGGCTGACCATATCGAGCGAGTACGATGAGCTCCCGGGACCGATCCGCTGGGTGTCCGCGGCAACCCTGATCCTCGCTTTCGTCCTGGTTGCAGGTGCCATCGGCGCCCGCCTCGGATTCCTGCGCCCGCTTCCCGCCAATCTGGTCGCCGGCGGCAGCCTGATGATCCTGCTCGCACTCGTCAGCCTCGCGTTTCCAGCGTTTCTGGTCTACGGCTTCAACCGCTACGCCTATTATGCCGTCCCGTTTCTGGGCGGCGCGAGCGCCATTCTGGCGGCGGTTCTGTTTGACCGGATCCGGCTTTTCGTCGCGGGAGCGTGGCAGCATCTGCGAGCCGGCCGGGCGGCCGAGGCGGCATTTGCGCGAAAATAGCATTGCCGTCCCGCGATCCCTTCGGTTGAATTTGTTCCATCCGAGGGGCATGTTACGAGAATCTTCTGACGGGAGGCGCGGAACGACAGATGAGAAAGCCGGTCGTCGGCGTGATCGGGAATGCCCATCGCGTCGAAAATCGATTTCAGGTCCAGATGGTGGGCGAGCGAAACTTGCGCGCCGTGGCCGAGGTCTCCGGCGGCTTGCCGGTGATGTTCGCGGGCTCGCCCGACATCACCGATATCGCGGCACTGCTCGACACCGTGGACGGCATCATCCTCACCGGCGCCCGGGCCAACGTGCACCCGACCCGTTTCAACGTCGACCCCTGCGAGAAGCACGAACCCTACGACATCCACCGCGACGAGGTGGCGCTGGCCCTTTCGGTCGCCTGCGTATCCCGCGGCATCCCGCTGTTCGGCATCTGCCGCGGCCTGCAGGAGATGAATGTCGCGTTCGGCGGCTCGCTGCATCCCGAGATCCGCGAAATTCCCGGCCGCATGAACCATCGCATGCCCCGGCCTCGAGAACGGCGAGATCCATCCCGATCCGACCGTGGTGTTCGCCGACCGCCACGATGTCGACCTGACGCCGGGCGGGGCGTTCGCAAGGATTCTCGGTTGCGAGAAGATCAGGGTCAATTCGCTGCACGGCCAGGGTATCCTCGATCCCGGCAAGCGCGTGCTGATCGAGGGCGTCGCCGAGGACGGCACCATCGAGGCGATCCGGATCGCGGACGCTCCGACCTTCGCGCTCGGCGTGCAATGGCACGCCGAATACGATCCCCAGCACAATCCGGTCAACCGCAAGCTGTTCGAGGCCTTTGGCGAGGCCCTGGTGGCGCGGCAGAAGGCGGCGGCGTAGGGCGCGTTCGTGTCCCGGACAAGCTGCAACGCGGAGCGTTGCGGCGCAGAGCGGGAATCCAGCTTCTGCCACGTTGCGCACTCGGCTTGACTGGGAAGGGCGGATTAGCCGAAGGCGCAATCCGCCATCTTTACTTCATGGGGCAGCTGCAATGCCGAACTAGCGCCGTGCATTTGTTCCAGGTGGCTGCTGCTTCTTCACGATCAATCTTCATGATCGTAGGCAGCGGCTGCTCAGATCGCAAGACGGGAGCGTGGCGTATGGCAGAACCGGTTCTGGGAGCACCTCATCCGCGACGAAACCGACGATGCACGCCATCTCGGTATTGCTACATCAACCCAGTCAAGCACGGATATGTGACCCGCGTGTTGGATTGGCCGCATTCGTCATTTCACCGGGATGTCGAGGCCGGACTGTTTCCGGCGGATTAGGCGGGAGATAGCAACGTGAATGGCAACTTTGGCGATCGTGCGTGAGCGTCGTACGCATTTGGCGGATTACGCCTTCGGCTAATCCGCCCTACGAGGACTGTCTATCCAAGGTGCATCCCGAATTTCTGACGAGATAAACCAATCAGTAGGAATTGGTCCGCCCTGATTTTTGCGGCTCTGATTTGTTCTTTGAGAACGAAGTGGAGTCAGATGCAGAACGAAAGCTGACGCGCCCGAGACACAAGCTGCACGGCCGCTACGCGGACGAAGCGCAAGCGTGCCAGCCGATCGTCCGGCTTCAGCGTGATCCAAGCTTTTCAACGCGCCTTGGTTGAAGGCGGGTGCCTGAGTTCAATGTCGCTGAAACGAAAAGGCGCCTCCTTTCGGAAGCGCCTTTTGCTGTCGCGGACAGGTCGGGCCGCTCAGCCCGAATAGTACATCTCGAACTCGACCGGGTGCGGGGTCATTTCGAAGCGGGCGACCTCGGTCATCTTCAGCTCGATGTAGGCGTCGATGAAGTCGTCGTCGAACACGCCGCCGGCCTTGAGGAAGCCGCGGTCCTTGTCGAGGTTCTCGAGCGCCTCGCGGAGCGAGCCGCAGACGGTCGGGATCTGCTTCAGCTCTTCCTTCGGCAGGTCGTAGAGATCCTTGTCCATCGCCGGACCCGGATCGATCTTGTTCTTGATGCCGTCGAGGCCGGCCATCAGCATCGCGGCGAAGCCGAGATAGGGATTGGCCATCGGATCGGGGAAGCGCACCTCGACCCGCTTGGCCTTGGGCGAAGCGGTGTAGGGGATGCGGCAGGAGGCCGAGCGGTTGCGCGCGGAATAGGCGAGCAGCACGGGGGCCTCATAGCCCGGGACCAGACGCTTGTAGGAGTTGGTCGAGGGGTTGGTGAAGGCGTTGATCGCCTTGGCGTGCTTGATGATGCCGCCGATGTAGTGCAGGCAGGTCTCCGACAGGTCGGCGTATTTGTTGCCGGCGAACACCGGCTTGCCGTCCTTCCAGATCGACTGGTGCACGTGCATGCCCGAGCCGTTGTCGCCGAAGATCGGCTTCGGCATGAAGGTGGCGGTCTTGCCGTAGATGTGCGCGACCTGGTGGATGCAGTACTTGTAGATCTGCATGTGGTCGGCCATCAGCGTCAGCGTGTCGAACTTCATGCCGAGCTCGTGCTGGGCGGAAGCGACTTCGTGGTGATGCTTCTCGACCTTGACGCCCATCTTGGCCATGGCCCCCAGCATCTCGGAGCGCATGTCCTGCACCGAATCCTGCGGCGGAACCGGGAAGTAGCCGCCCTTGGTGCGGATGCGGTGGCCGAGATTGCCGCCTTCATATTCGGTGTCGGAATTGGTCGGCAGCTCCGAGGAGTCGAGCCGGAAACCGGTCTTGTAGGGGTCGGCCGAATAGCGCACGTCGTCGAACACGAAGAACTCGGCTTCGGGGCCAACGAACACGCTGTCGCCTACGCCCATCGACTTCACCATGGCCTCGGCCTTCTTGGCGATGCCGCGGGGGTCGCGGTTGTAGGGCTCGCCGGTGGTCGGCTCGAGCACGTCGCAGGTGATGACCATGGTGGTCTCGGCGAAGAACGGGTCGATCGTCGCGGTGACCGGATCGGGCATCAGGCACATGTCGGACTCGTTGATCGCCTTCCAGCCGGCGATCGAGGAGCCGTCGAACATCGTCCCTTCGGCGAAGATGTCTTCATCGATCATGCTGACGTCGAACGTCACATGCTGCCACTTGCCGCGCGGATCAGTGAAGCGCAGGTCGACGTACTTGACGTCGTTGTCCTTGATCGATTTCAGGACGTCTTTGGCGGTCTTCATGCATACCCCTTTTGGCTCTGCGGGTCGGTTTCCAGATGAGCAAATTGTTCTCGCTGAGGGCGAGTTTTGCGCGACCGCACAAACGAAATCAGGCCGCCGAAGCAGCCTTCATTCTAGTCGGAGTGTCGCAAAATTCGGGATAGCACCCGGCTCAGATAGCGTCCAGCCCGGATTTGCCGGTTCGGATGCGGATCGCCTCTTCGATGTTGGAGACGAAGATCTTACCGTCGCCGATGCGCCCGGTTTGCGCGGCGCGGCGGATCGCGTCGATGGCGCGCTCGACCAGATCGTCGCCGATCACGATCTCGATCTTCACCTTGGGCAGGAAGTCGACGATGTATTCTGCGCCGCGGTACAGCTCGGCGTGCCCCTTCTGCCGGCCAAAGCCCTTGGCCTCGGTCACGGTGATGCCCTGAAGGCCGACTTCCTGCAGCGCTTCCTTCACCTCGTCGAGCTTGAATGGCTTGATGATGGCTTCGATTTTCTTCACTGCGCGCCTCCGGCCTTTCGATCAAATCGCAACGTCTTCGTCAGGATGCGCTTCTCTAACGCACGATCTTGTCTTCGCTATGCCGGAAGTCCTGACCTGTCCGGCACCAACGGCCGGCGACACCCTGAAAAATGCCAGTGAGCACGACGAACCGAAGCGGCTTCCTCGAAAGCAGGGTCTATGCCAAGTTGCAAATGCCCTGATTATTGGAGCGTTATCAGCCTTTTAACGAGCATCTCTGAGTGGTGGCGCCGACTTGCACAAAATACCGAAGACTACGAAATAGGCAAACGGTTCAATCTGTGTGCAGATCGTTGTTCCCCACGTCTTATCCGCGCCGAAGATGCCTGCTGAAAAGGCGATTGTACTAGGGAATTGGCATGGAAGTTCTGACCAACGCCGAAATGCAGCGGGCGGACCAGCTCACCATCGCGGCCGGCACGCCCGGTTTCAAGCTGATGCTGAGCGCGGGCCAGGCCGTCGCCGAGGCCGCCCAGGCACTGGTGGAGGAGGGGCCGATCCTGATCGTGGCCGGGCCCGGCAACAATGGCGGTGACGGCTTTGTCGCAGCCGCCGAGCTCGCCGCCCAGGGGCGCGAGGTCTCGGTGATCCCGATGTGCGAGCGCGACCAGCTCCAGGCCGATGCGGCCTCCGCCGCGCGCGGCTGGAAGCACCCGGTGCTTCCGTTCAATCCGCAGGCGATCGGAAGGCCTGCGCTGATCATCGATGCGCTGTTCGGTGCGGGCCTCAGCCGCCCCGTCGATGGCGAGGCGCGCGCGATGATCGAGGCGATCAACGCCAACGGTGCCCCGGTGCTCGCGGTCGACCTGCCGAGCGGCATCAACGGCACCAGCGCGGCCGTAATGGGCGCTGCGGTAAACGCCACCGAGACCGTCACCTTCTTCCGCAAGAAGCCGGCGCATTTGCTGCTGCCCGGCCGGATGCATTGCGGCCGCGTGCGCGTCGTCGACATCGGCATCGACGCGCAGGTGCTGGACGAGATCGCGCCGCAGACCTTCGAGAACGATCCGGAGGTCTGGGGCGCCACCTTTCCGCTGCCGCGCATCGACGGCCACAAATACGCGCGCGGGCACGTGCTGGCGGTCTCCGGCGATGCGGCCGCGACCGGGGCCGCGCGGCTTGCCGCGCGCGGCGCGTTGCGGGCAGGGGCGGGCCTGGTGACGCTGGCGAGCCCGCGCGATGCGCTCGCGATCAACGCGGCAGCGCTGACTGCGGTGATGGTTCGCGCGGTCGACACCGTCGTCGAGTTCGGCGAGCTGCTCGCCGACAAGCGCTACAGCACCTGCATCATCGGTCCCGGCGCGGGCATCGGCGAACGCACCTGCGATCTCGTCCACACCGCGCTGAGCGCGCAGCGTCATCTGGTGCTCGATGCCGATGCGCTGACCAGCTTTGCCGCAACCCCCGAGCGCCTGTTCGAATCGGTCAAGTCCTCAGCTGACAATGCAGTGGTGCTGACCCCGCACGAAGGCGAGTTTCCGCGCCTGTTCTCGGACCTCAGCAACAAGTTCCCGGGCCGTTCCAAGCTGGAGCGGGTGCGCGCCGCCGCCGAGCGGTCCGGCGCCGTCGTGCTGCTGAAGGGGCCCGACACCACGATCGCCGCTCCCGACGGCCGCGCCACCATCGCCGCCAACGCGCCGCCCTGGCTCGCCACCGCCGGCGCCGGTGATGTGCTGTCCGGCATCATCGCAGGGCTGCTGGCTCAGGGCGTGCCGGCGTTCGAAGCCGCCAGCATCGGCGTCTGGATGCATGGCGAGGCGGCAAGCGAAGCCGGGCCGGGACTGATCGCGGAGGATCTCACCGAGACGCTGCCGGCGGTGCACCGGCGGATCTATTCCGCGCTGGGGGTGGAGTACTAGTGCTCAGGCAGCCGAGTAGGGATGGGGAGAGCGCAGCGAAACCCATCATCCCAAACCTTGACGTGATGGCGATGGGTTTCGCTGCACTCTACCCATCCACAAGAGCTTCACTCCACCGCGTACCAGCGCACCAGCCGCGGCGCGGCCCAGTCCGTTGCAACCGACTCGATCAGCCATCGCCCGGGCGCGGTCGCCGCGAAGGCGACGCGCTGAGTCTGGCCGGGCTCGAGCGCGAGCGTGTCGAGCCAGTAGGGCTTCCAGCCGTCGTCGAGCCTGTCGAGCAGCCGGAAGGGGTGGCCGTGCAAGTGGAACACGGTGGTGACTGAGCCGGGATTGCTCAGGGCCAGCACGACGGTGCGGCCGGTCCTGGCCCGGAAGGCGGGTGCGGAGGCCGTGGAGAAGTTCGCGGGCCGGGCCCAGCCCGCATTGGGGGCGCCGGGCGCGACATCGAACCGCAGGGCGCCTTTCAGATCGAGCATCTCGGCAAGGTCGTTCGGAGCGAGCGGCTGCGGCGGGGCCAGCGGAACGCGCCGCGCCAGCTGGTCGGAGATCTTGAGGCTGCCGACACGGTGCGCCGCCTTGCCGTCGTGCAGCAGGAACGGGGCTGATGCGGCCGCATCCACGACGGCGTCGGCCCGTGCGCCGGGCGCCAGCACCAGGGCGCCGTTGCGCGCCGAAAACGGCTCGGCGGGCTGCCCGTCCAAGGCCAGCACGCGGACGTCGTGGCTTTCCAGTTTGATAGCCAGAACAGTGCGTTGCGAGCCGTTGATAAAACGCAGCCGCAGCCGTTGATGGCCCAGGGCTGAGAGTTCGAATGAAGTCTGACCGTTGATCGTATAGGCCGGCGTCGCGTCCTTCGGGTCCTGGCCCGGCGGGACGGCGGTGCCATCGGGGCGCAGGCGCCATTCCTCGATCAACAGCACCTCGTCACGATCGACAACGGCCGGGCTGGTCTCGGCCGCGACGATCGCCAGCGGGCGTGCCGGCTGCTTCAGGCCGTCCTCGAACAGGCGGAAGTCGGCCAGCAAGGTTCCGGCATGAGGTATTGAAATAATTGATGTTTCGACCGCGTTCGGGGGCGCGGGCGCGCGTCCTCGCAGCGGATCGGCCGGAACGGGACCAGTGAGGCCGTACCAGACTGGCGCAAGCGGCACAGCAAGGTCGTTTCGAAACACCACCTCGCAGCGGTCGCCGCGCTTGAGCCGGACGTCCCGGAGATGGCTGACGGCGGCGAGCTCCCAGACGGGTGTAGCAGGCTGACCCGGTCTGAGAGCCAGCGTTGACGCCCTTGCCTGTAGGGCAAGCTGGGCAGTCACTGGCGGGGTTGCGCCGCCCGCGATGACCGCGGCCGCGGAGGCGCCAAGCCCGGCCAGAACCTCGCGCCGATTGGGGACAAAGATCCGCGGTTTCATGGGGCAATCCGGACCACGCCGTGCTGGATAAGTCCAGCCATCGTACCTACTTGAAGCCTGCCTCCATCAGACCATTTTTTTGCTGCGAACAGTCAGGCACATGTTATAAGCCCGGCCGCCCGCGGCATCGCGGCCGGTCTTGATGCAACTTCACGCGGGCGTGGCGGAACTGGTAGACGCGCTGGATTTAGGTTCCAGTGACGAAAGTTGTGGGGGTTCGAGTCCCTCCGCCCGCACCAAGCGCTGATCGCGTTTGCACGGATTACGAGGGCCTGCTTTCGCGCGGATGTCTGTCCGCTGAAGCCGGTCCGATGCAGCACCGGCGTCGAGGGTTTGCCTCGCGCCGGATCGATTAATGACAGCGTCCCGACGCATGCGCGCCGGGACCGAACGAGAAGAAGATTGGACGCCATGCAGGTCACAGAGACCCTCTCGGAAGGTTTGAAGCACGAGTTCAAGATCAGCGTTCCCGCGTCTGATCTCGACGCCAAGGCCGGCGCCAAGCTCGTCGACCTCAAGGACAAGGTCCGCATCAACGGCTTCCGTCCCGGCAAGGTGCCGGTCTCGCACCTGAAGAAGGTCTACGGCCGCTCGGTGATGGCCGAGACCATCGACCAGACCATCCGCGACACCAACACGCAGCTGTTCTCCGAGCGCGGCTTTCGCCTCGCGACCGAGCCGAAGATCACCATGCCGAGCGAGCAGGCCGAGGTCGAGGAGCTCCTGAGCGGCAAGACCGACCTGACCTACACGGTCGCGATCGAGGTGGTGCCGGCGATCGCGCTCGCCGACTTCAAGACCTTCGAGGTCGAGAAGCCCGTCGCCGAAGTCACCGACGCCGACGTCAACGAAGCCATCAAGCGCATCGCCGACAGCAACCGCACCTATGCCGCGAAGGCCGAGGGCGCCAAGGCCGAATCCGGCGACCGCGTCACCATCAACTTCAAGGGCACCATCAACGGCGAAGTCTTCGAGGGCGGCACCGGCGAGGGCATCCAGGTGGCGATCGGCTCCAACACCTTCATTCCGGGCTTCGAGGAGCAGCTGATCGGCATCGGCGCCGGCGAGACCCGCACGCTGAAGGTGTCGTTCCCGCAGAACTACATGAGCGACAAGCTCGCCGGCCAGCCGGCCGAGTTCGAGACCACCGCGACCTTGATCGAGGCGCCGCAGGACGTTGCGATCGACGACGAGTTCGCCAAGACGCTTGGCCTGGAATCGCTGGACAAGCTGAAGGAAGCCGCGCGCGAGCGTCTGGTTGCCGAGTTCGCGACCGCGACGCGCCAGCGCGTCAAGCGCGCCTTGCTCGACCGCCTCGACGAAGCGCATCGCTTCGAGGCGCCGCCCTCGCTGGTGGACGAAGAGTTCAATCTGATGTGGAACTCGGTCAAGGCCGAGATGGCCTCCGCCGGCAAGACCTTCGCCGACGAGGACACGACTGAAGACAAGGCCCAGGAAGAGTACCGCAAGATCGCCGACCGCCGCGTGCGGCTTGGCCTCGTGCTCTCCGAGATCGGCGAGAAGAACAAGATCACCGTGACGGATGACGAGGTCGGCCGCGCCGTGATCGAGCGCGCGCGCTCGATGCCGGGCCGCGAGAAGGAGGTCTGGGACTATTACCGCAGCAACGCCCAGGCGTTGGCCCAACTCCGTGCACCGATCTATGAGGACAAGGTTGTCGACTTCATCCTCGAGCTCGCCAACGTGACCGAGAAGAAGGTCTCGCGCGAGGATCTCTACAAGGACGACGAGGCGGAAAAGACCGCGGCCTGAGGGCTTTGAGACAGCCATCTGTTAAGGATGATCAGCGAAGGGGCCCAGCTAGCCAGATGGCCGGCTGGGCCTCTTTGTGCGAATCAGCTTCAACTGCCCGACGGATTAAGCCTTAATGCGCGCCGCACTTGTCAGAAGCGAATTGGGCTATATCTGTCGGTACGCCTTCCATCCTACCAAGTTCCTGCATCACAGGACGTCCATTCGCCCTTCCGGCGGTTCCAGCCAAGCCGGCAAGCCTTGCCCGGCGATGGCCGTCTCCGAAAACCCTAGGTGACTCATGCGCGATCCGGTTGAAACCTACATGAACCTCGTGCCCATGGTGGTCGAGCAGACCAACCGTGGCGAGCGCGCCTACGACATCTTCTCGCGCCTCCTCAAGGAGCGCATCATCTTCGTGACCGGCCCGGTCGAGGACGGCATGTCGACGCTGATCGTCGCGCAGCTCCTGTTCCTCGAGGCGGAAAATCCGAAGAAGGAAATCTCGATGTACATCAACTCGCCGGGCGGCGTGGTGACGTCGGGCCTTGCAATCTACGACACCATGCAGTTCATCCGCCCGCCGGTCTCGACGCTGTGCACGGGGCAGGCCGCCTCGATGGGCTCGCTGCTGCTCTGCGCCGGCGAGAAGGACATGCGCTTCTCGCTGCCGAACGCGCGCATCATGGTGCACCAGCCCTCCGGCGGCTTCCAGGGCCAGGCCACCGACATCATGCTGCACGCCCAGGAAATCCTGAACCTGAAGAAGCGGCTCAACGAGATCTACGTGAAGCACACCGGCCAGACCTACAAGTCGATCGAGGATGCGCTGGAACGCGACAAGTTCCTGACCGCGAACGACGCCAAGGAGTTCGGCCTGGTCGACAAGGTCATCGACAAGCGCGCCGAGGAAGCCGCGCCGGCGAAGACCCAGTAACACTACCGGGGTGACGGCGGTCCCTCGGCAACCCCCGAGGAGATCGCCTGTCACCTTCAGGTGGCGTTCACGCTATGGACGCATATGCGCGCTGCAAAACGCAGTTTTCCGCCCTGCGACAGGCAGAAGGTTCCGCTTTCGTGCCTGTTTTTCGTGGCAATCCAGCAACGCCGTGGTGATTTCGGTCACTTCGCCCATGCCAAGACCGGAAATCACGGTATTGTCACGGGTAGCCGGCGACCCCCGATTAGCGAATTCTTGATAGTCGGGTGACAGCATGGTTGGCTACGATTGATCGGCTATGATCGCGGAGAATCGAGCGACCGTGATCTGCACGGGATGTAATGCGTAGGGTCTTTTTTGGTACGGAATTTGCTCTACTTAAGCTTCATGCCGACCATCGTGTCGGAATGGAGCGATCAAGCGGAACGGGATCGAACCGCGGACGGAGACATGAATGAGTAAGGTCGGCACGAGCGACTCCAAGAACACGCTATATTGCTCGTTCTGCGGCAAGAGCCAGCACGAAGTCCGCAAACTGATCGCGGGTCCCACGGTCTTCATCTGCGACGAGTGCGTCGAGCTCTGCATGGACATCATCCGCGAGGAGAACAAATCCTCGCTGGTCAAGTCGCGCGACGGCATTCCGACGCCGAAGGAAATCTGCAAGGTCCTGGACGACTACGTGATCGGCCAGAGCCATGCGAAGAAGGTCCTGTCGGTCGCGGTGCACAATCACTACAAGCGCCTCAACCACCAGACCAAGCACAACGACGTCGAGCTCGCGAAGTCGAATATCCTGCTGATCGGTCCGACCGGTTCGGGCAAGACGCTGCTCGCGCAGACGCTCGCGCGCATCCTGGACGTGCCGTTCACCATGGCGGATGCGACGACGCTGACCGAGGCCGGCTATGTCGGTGAGGACGTCGAGAACATCATCCTGAAGCTGCTCCAGGCCGCCGACTACAATGTCGAGCGGGCCCAGCGCGGCATCGTCTACATCGACGAAATCGACAAGATCAGCCGCAAGTCCGACAATCCCTCGATCACGCGCGACGTGTCGGGTGAGGGCGTGCAGCAGGCGCTGCTGAAGATCATGGAAGGCACGGTGGCGTCGGTTCCCCCGCAGGGCGGCCGCAAGCATCCGCAGCAGGAGTTCCTGCAGGTGGATACCACCAACATCCTGTTCATCTGCGGTGGCGCGTTCGCGGGCCTCGAGAAGATCATCTCCGCGCGCGGCCGGTCGACCTCGATCGGTTTCGCAGCCCAGGTGATGGCGCCGGAGGACCGCCGGACCGGCGAGATATTCCGTCACGTCGAGCCCGAGGACCTGCTGAAGTACGGCCTCATCCCCGAGTTCGTCGGCCGTCTTCCGGTCGTGGCGACGCTCGAGGACCTCGACGAGACCTCGCTGAAGAAGATCCTGACCGAGCCGAAGAACGCGCTGGTGAAACAGTACCAGCGGCTGTTCGAGATGGAGAACATCGAGCTGACCTTCGCCGACGAGGCGCTTGGCGCGGTCGCCCGCAAGGCGATCGAGCGCAAGACCGGCGCGCGCGGCCTGCGTTCGATCCTCGAGGCGATCCTGCTCGAGACCATGTTCGACCTGCCGGGCCTGGAAGGTGTGGAAGAGGTCGTGATTTCCCGCGAAGTCGTGGAAGGCACGGCGCGTCCGCTCTACATCTACGCCGATCGGTCCGATCGCGCCGTCGAGAACGCCAGCGCCTGACCCGGCGGCGCCGGAACGCTTCAATTGGACCTTCAAGTTGGGCTGCGGAAGAATATCTCCGCAGCCGGTGTTGCGTCGCTTACCGCGTTGCGTAAGCGCCTGATGGCGCGCGTTTTTCAATGACTTGACACCCCCCGGGTCGATAGCCACCTAATGTCGGCGGCGAGCGAAAAATTCTCTTCCAGATCTCGCCTCAGATCCGATCCGGCGAGCCGGTCCAACTCGTAACAGGACCGACCGGCCTTGCGGATCACCTCGGCACCTTGTGGCGGTTGCGCATGAGCATGGCGGGCTGCGTGCAAGGGGGCAAAGCAAAAGGAAAAGGCCATGACTAATCCAAAACCCCGGCCAACCATCGTCCATGGCGAAACGCACGCCTATCCGGTGCTGCCGCTGCGCGACATCGTCGTCTTCCCGCACATGATCGTTCCGCTCTTCGTCGGCCGCGAGAAGTCGATCCGCGCGCTCGAAGAGGTGATGAAGAACGACGCGCTGATCATGCTCGCGACGCAGAAGAACGCGTCCGACGATGATCCGGCGCCCGATGCCATTTACGAGACCGGTACGCTCGCCAGCGTGCTGCAGCTCTTGAAGCTTCCCGACGGCACCGTGAAGGTGCTGGTCGAAGGGCTCGAGCGTGCGCGCGTGTCGAAATACACCGATCGCGCCGACTATTACGAGGCGACGGCAGTCGCGCTCGCCGACACCGATGCGAAGTCGGTCGAGGCGGAAGCGCTGGCCCGCTCGGTCGTGTCCGACTTCGAGAGCTATGTGAAGCTCAACAAGAAGATCTCGGCCGAGGTCGTCGGCGTCGTGCAGGCGATCACCGATTTCGCCAAGCTCGCCGACACTGTTGCCTCGCATCTCGCGGTCAAGATCGCGGATCGGCAAGGCATCCTGGAGACGCTGTCCGTCACCACGCGCCTGGAGAAGGTGCTGGGCCTGATGGAGAGCGAGATCTCGGTGCTGCAGGTCGAGAAGCGCATCCGCTCGCGCGTCAAGCGCCAGATGGAGAAGACCCAGCGCGAGTATTATCTCAACGAGCAGATGAAGGCGATCCAGAAGGAACTCGGCGACGACGACGGTCGCGACGAGCTCGCCGATCTCGAAGAGAAGATCTCCAAGACCAAGCTCTCCAAGGAAGCGCGCGAGAAGGCGCAGCATGAATTGAAGAAGCTGCGCCAGATGTCGCCGATGTCCGCGGAAGCGACCGTCGTGCGCAACTATCTGGATTGGCTGCTGTCGATCCCGTGGAACAAGAAGTCCAAGGTGAAGAAGGACCTGGAGCAGGCGCAAGCCATCCTGGACCTGATCATTACGGGCTTGAGAAGGTCAAGGAACGCATCGTCGAGTATCTCGCGGTGCAGTCGCGCGCCAACAAGCTGACGGGCCCGATCCTGTGCCTCGTTGGGCCCCCCGGCGTCGGCAAGACCTCGCTCGGCAAGTCGATCGCGAAGGCGACGGGGCGCGAATTCGTGCGCGTCTCGCTCGGCGGCGTGCGCGACGAGGCCGAGATCCGCGGTCACCGCCGCACCTATATCGGCTCGATGCCCGGCAAGATCATCCAGTCGATGCGGAAGGCGAAGTCGTCCAACCCGCTGTTCCTGCTGGACGAGATCGACAAGATGGGCGCCGATTTCCGCGGCGATCCGTCCTCCGCCTTGCCTCGAGGTGCTCGACCCCGAGCAGAACGGGACGTTCAACGACCACTATCTCGAGGTCGATTACGATCTGTCCAACGTGATGTTCATCACCACCGCGAATACGCTCAATATTCCGGGGCCGCTGATGGACCGCATGGAGATCATCCGGATCGCGGGCTACACCGAGAACGAGAAGGTCGAGATCGCACGCAAGCATCTGATCCCGAACGCGGTGTCCAAGCATGGCCTGGACTCCAAGGAGTTCTCGATCGACGACGACGCGCTGCTGCTGCTGATCCGCCGCTACACCCGCGAAGCGGGCGTGCGTAACCTGGAGCGTGAGCTCTCCACACTCGCCCGCAAGGCGGTGAAGGAGCTGATGATCTCCAAGAAGAAGTCGGTCAAGGTCACCGAGAAGACTCTGGAAGAGCTGCTCGGCGTGCCGAAGTACCGCTTCGGCGAGATCGAGAGCGAGGCGCAGGTCGGCATCGTCACCGGCCTTGCCTGGACCGACGTCGGCGGCGAGCTGTTGACGATCGAAGGCGTCATGATGCCCGGCAAGGGCAAGATGACGGTCACGGGCAATCTGCGTGACGTGATGAAGGAGTCGATCTCGGCGGCGGCATCCTATGTCCGCTCGCGCGCGATCAACTACGGCATCGAGCCGCCGATGTTCGACCGCCGCGACATCCACGTGCACGTGCCGGAAGGCGCGACGCCGAAGGACGGTCCGTCCGCGGGCGTGGCGATGGCCACCGCGATCATCTCGGTCATGACCGGCATCCCGGTCCGCCACGATGTCGCGATGACCGGCGAGATCACGCTGCGCGGCCGGGTGCTGCCGATCGGCGGCCTGAAGGAGAAGCTGCTGGCTGCGGCCCGCGGCGGCATCAAGACGGTGCTGATCCCCGAGGACAACGCCAAGGATCTCACGGAGATTTCCGATGCGATCAAGGGCGGCATGGAGATCATCCCGGTCTCCCGCCTCGACGACGTCATCGCCAAGGCCTTGGTGAAGAAGCCGACGCCGATCGTCTGGGAAGAGGACACCAAGGTGACGGTGAAGCCCGATGGCGACGAGGCCGCCGGCGGCCTGACCGCTCACTGAGTGTGCGGCTCGAAAAGATGATAAAACGGCGCCTTCGGGCGCCGTTTTTATTTGGGGCAGGGAGAGAGGGGCGATGCAGATCGACGGGCAATGCCATTGCGGCAAGATCGCCTATCAAGCCGAGATCGACCCCGATTCCGTGTCGGTTTGCCACTGCACCGATTGCCAGACCCTGACCGGCTCGCCGTTCCGCGTGACCGCCATCTGTGCGGGGGCCGACATCCGCCTGACCGCCGGCACGCCAAGAATCTACGGCAAGCGCGGCGACAACGGCCGGATGCGCTTCCAGCACTTCTGCGCCGATTGCGGTTCCCCGCTGTTCACCAGCGGTGAGGGCGACCAGGCCGACGATTGGGGCATCCGCTGGGGTTCAATCCGCCAGCGCGACCAGCTGCGGCCCGTCCGGCAGATCTGGTGCCAGTCGGCCGCGGTGTGGATCGACGCGGTGCCGCTGCTGCCGGGGCGGCCGCAGGATTGAGCCTGGAATGACGTTCCGCGCTTGCCCGTCCGGGGCCTGGGAGGCTAAAGAGGCGGCGAGGGCGGTTAGCTCAGCTGGTTAGAGCATCTCGTTTACACCGAGAGGGTCCGCGGTTCGAATCCGTGACCGCCCACCAGCCTTGAACCCGTTGCGTCGGGTCACCCGATCGGCAAGTCCTGGCGCGCGACGTCGCCGCTGCGCTCTGTGGCCTTGTACCCGCCTCGCGCCATTGCCGGCTGCCATTGCCGAAGCCAGCCGAGCGGATCGGCCAGGAAACGGGTCAGCGGCTTGATGGTGGGTTTTTCGACCAGCACGTAGACCAGCCAGGCGACGGCAGCGAGGAATGCGGGAAGCACGAACGCGCGGATCAGCATGTCGCCCGCGGAGTCACGGCCCACATGCGCCCAGTGCAGGATCATCATCCCGACGTCCTGATGAATCAGATAGAGCGGATAGCTGATGACGCCGATGAAGGCGAGGGCGCTCGACCACCGTGGCAGAAGGTGGTCATACCGCGCGGCAAGATAGACGGCGGCCGTGCCAAACCACAGCAGCAGCGACCGGTACAGCTCGATCTGGGCGGACGGCTGCTTGACGCCCATCTTCAGATGATAGAGCTCCACCGAGAACGCCACGATGATCCCGCGATCGCCTCCCTGGTGCGTCCCCTGACAAGGGCAGCCACGCTCATGCCGGCGATGAAGAACGGAAAGAAATCGTTGGAGGTGTAATAGTCCGTGCTGGTGGTCACCGTCCGGAAGATGGTCACGGCGCACAGCAGCGCCAGCAGCCGTTGCTTGAGCCCCAGCTCCATCATCAGGAAGCAGAAGAGGTAGAATTGAAACTCGATCTGCAACGACCAATAGGCACCGTCGGGCAGATTATAGTTCACCTGCAGGATGTTGAGCGTCGGAAGCGCGATCAGCGTGTAGACGTAGTGGACCCATTTCAGCCCACGGCCGGGTTCGACCAGCTCGGGCGCCAGAAACTTGAACAGCGTCGTCAGGAAGCCGCAGACGATCAGCGCGGGAAGCAGTCGGCCGAGCCGCTTGGCATAGAAGTGCCAGGCCGTTTGCGACGTCTCGGCGCTGAATGCGATGCAATAGCCGCTGATGATGAAGAACAACAGCACGCCGAACGTGCCCCGGTTGAAGGCCTGCAGCGGGACAAAATGGTAGAGCAGCACCCAGATGATGGAGATGGCGCGCAGGCAATCGATGCCGACCGATCGTTCGGATTTCAAAGGGTTTCCTCAGGTTTCCGAAGTTAGAACAGTGGCTTCCCATTGTGTCAACTCTGGACCCCGTGCTCGCGCCGGTCCCGTGCCTGACTGCGCGCGACGGCGGCGGCACTCGGATAGTCTCGCCGGAATTGGTCTTGCGTCCGGGAACTGCATGCGGATAAGCGTCTTCTGGTTTGGCGGACGACCGGCGGTTCGAGGGAGAATGCGATGCAACAGCCTGGCCACGAGCAAAACGCCGACCAGATCGCCTATTGGAACGGCCCGAGCGGGCAGCGCTGGGCCGATCGCCACGCGGCCCAGGAAAACCTGCTCGGACCCATTGCCGACGTGCTGATCGACCGTGCCCGGCCCAAGCCGGGTGAGCGCGTCCTCGACGTCGGCTGCGGCTCCGGCGCGACGACGTTCGCTTTCGCCAGGGCTGTTGCGCCGAACGGCTTCGCGCTCGGCCTCGACGTGTCCGAGCCGATGCTGTCGCAGGCCCGTGCACTGGCACCAAAGGGCCTGCCGCTTGATTTCGTGCTGGCGGATGCGACGGTCCATCCGTTCGAGCCGGCCAGCTTCGATCTGCTCGCCTCACGCTTCGGCGTGATGTTCTTCGCCGATCCCGTTGCGTCCTTCACCAACCTCCGCCGAGCGCTGAAGCCGTCCGGCCGGCTCGCCTTCGCCTGCTGGCGCGAGCCGAAGGAGAATCCCTGGATGATGGCGCCGCTGATGGCGGTCTACAAGCACGTGCCGAAGATGCCGCCCGTCGGGCCGGAGGAGCCCGGCCCGTTCGCCTTCGCCTCGGAGGAGCGCGTAATGCGAATCCTCAAAGGGGCCGGCTTCGTCGACGCGGCGATGGAGCCGCACAATCTGCCGATGGATGTCGCGATCGGCGGTGGGCTCGATGCGGCGGTCGACGGCGCGTTGCAGATCGGCCCGGCCAGCCGCGCCCTGCAGGGCCATCCGCCCGAGACATATGAGGCCGCCAAGACTTCGATCCGCGAGACGCTCGCGCCGTTCCTGAAGGGGCAGCGCGTTGAGCTGCAGGGCGCGATCTGGATCGTCACGGCGAAGGTGGGGTGAGGCTGCCGCGGCGGCGCCGATCTATGACAGATGGGCGAGGAGAATGAGCTGAATTGCGCGATCCGACGTGAAAGCGTTGTGGTTGTGCCGGTCCGTGCATTCTGCTAAGCGCTGCCTCAAATGTCCGATCATCAGCTTCATGGGCGGCTGCCAGGCATCCAGCTCGGGCGCGCAATCGCCGCCCTGGCGGTCTTTTACTTCCATACGCATCTCGCGCTGAAATACTTTGATCCGGCGGGGCTCTATACATGGCGGTTCTTGGCCGATCGCGGTGCGGCCGGCGTCGATCTTTTCTTTGCGATTTCCGGTTTCATCGTTTGCTACGTCTCGAAGGCGCCGGGCTATACGCCCACCAGCTTCCTCGCCAAACGATTCTTCCGGATCTATCCGCTCAATGCCCTGGCCACGCTCGTCATGGTCGTGCTCTTCAGCCGCAGCATTGGTGGCCCGCCGCATGAGATCGAGTTCGGCCGGGTGTTGAAGTCGCTCCTGATTATCCCGCAACAGACACCGATGAATGCGGTGGGCTGGACACTCGAATACGAAGTCATTTTCTACATCGTCTCCGCCATCCTCATCCCTATCGGCGGCGTCAGGCTGTTGTTGCTGTGGTGCATTGCCGCTGCTGCTATCGGAACTGAAATAGCGCCACAGCCTCCGCAGATCTCGCGTTTCGGTGACGATCACTACGCCGACTTTGCCGCAGGGGTGTTCGCCTACATGACGGTTTCGCGACTTCAGCCTCGCTGGAGCTCCAGTCTGGCATTGTTGGCGCTCGCGATCTGGGTTTACGCATTCGGGCTGCCCTTGACGTCATGGATGACACCGGTCGCATGCTGGCTCGCCGTTGCCGGGCTTGCGCTCTTGCCGGCTGCGCCGCGCCTCGGCGTCAAGCTTGGCGACATCTCTTATGGCCTCTACATCTGGCACTGGCCGTTGTTCTTGATCCTGCCCTGGCTGGCGCTGCGAAAGCAGCTCGACCCGGGCACCGGCGAGATGTGGCGCTGGATTCTGCTCGCGCTTCTCCTCGCCATCGCGTCCGCGTCATGGATGTGCTTCGAGCGCCCGATCAATCGCTGGGCGGCGCGCTGGCTCGCGCAGCGCCTCGAGGACCGGCGGTGTCGTCGCCGACCGACAGCGCCCCGACGCGGTGACATAGCCGGCGTCCTTACCGCGCCATCGGTGTCGTCCCTGCGAACGCGGAAATTGGTGCGGGCAGCGCAATGGCTCACACCACATCATCCGGCGCCAGCGCGCAGCCGTTGTCGGGATGGGTCTCGACCTGAAGCGTGGTGTGGCCGATGCGGAACGACGTCTTCAAGAGCTGCGCTGTCTCCATCAGGAAGGCATCGCCGGTGCCGGCGGGCATGACGAGGTGGCAGGTCAGCGCCGTCTCGGTGGTCGAGATCGGCCAGACATGGAGATCGTGAATCCCCGAGACGCCCGGGCGGGCCAGCAGGAACGCCCTGATCGCGGCGAGGTCCGTGCCCTTGGGCGCTGCGGCCATCGACATGTCGACGGAGCCGCGCAAGAGGCTGGTGGTGCTCCATAGGATCGTCGCGCAGATGACGAGGCTGGTGACGGGATCGAGCCAGAGCCAGCCGGTCCAGATGATCAGCGCCGCAGAGATCACGACGCCGAGCGAGACCGCGGCGTCCGCGGCCATGTGCAGGTACGCGCCCTCGATGTTGATGTCGTCCTCGCGTCCGCGCGCGAACAGCAGCGCGGTGAAGCCGTTGATGAGGATGCCGATGCCGGCGACCGCCATCACGGTGACGCCCGCGACCGGCTCCGGCTCACGCAGGCGCAGGATCGCCTCCCAGCCGATCGCACCGGTTGCGACCAGCAGAAACACCGCGTTGGCCAGCGCGGCCAGGATGGTGGAGGCACGAAAACCGTAGGTGAAGCGGCCGCTCGGCGCGCGGCGCGCCGCGATCGAGGCGCCCCAGGCGATGACGAGGCCGAGCACGTCGGACAGGTTATGGCCGGCGTCGGCGAGCAGGGCGGTGGAGTTGCCGATGTAGCCGTAGATCGCCTCGGCCACGACCAGCGCGATGTTGAGCGAAATGCCGAGCGCGAACGCCTTGCCGAAATTGGCGGGGGCATGGACATGGCCGTGCCCATGACCATGGCCATGCCCATGACCATGATCATGCGAATGACCGGCATGGTCATGGTGGTGATGACCGTGGTGGTCGTGGTCCAATTCTAGCGCTCCCCGGACGCTGCCAAATGAGGCGTCATTGTAGGCGTTTCGCGCGTCCCGTCACGGCGGAACAGCACGTAGAGCGCCGGCAGCACCAGCAGCGTCAGGATGGTCGACGAGATGATGCCGCCGATCACCACGGTCGCGAGCGGCCGCTGCACCTCGGCGCCGGCGCCGGTGGCGAGCGCCATCGGCACGAAGCCGAGCGAGGCGACGAGGGCCGTCATCAGCACCGGCCGCAGCCGCGTCAGCGCGCCTTCGCGAACAGCCTCGATAACGGATCGTCCCTCGCTGCGCAGCCGCTCGATGAAGGCGATGATGACGAGGCCGTTGAGCACCGCGACGCCCGACAGCGCGATGAAGCCGACGCCGGCGCTGATGGAGAGCGGAATACCGCGCAGCAACAGCGCCGCAACGCCGCCGGTCAGCGCCAGCGGCACGCCGGAGAACACCAGCGCGGCGTCGGCCGCCGATCCCATGCTCATGAACAGCAGCAGGAACACCATCAGCAGCGCCACCGGCACCACGATGGTCAGCCGCTTGGTCGCCGAGACCAGCTGCTCGAACTGGCCGCCCCAGCCGATGAAATAGCCCGGCGGCAGCTTGACCTTCTCGGCCACCGCCGCCTCGGCCTCGGCCACGAAGGAACCGAGGTCGCGGGCGCGGACATTGGCGGTGACGACGATCCGTCTCTTGCCGTTCTCGCGGCTGATCTGGTTGGGCCCGGGCGTCGCATCGACGGTGGCGACCGACGACAGCGGCACGTAGCGCATCTGGGCGAGGGGAGAGGCGACGAGCGCGGTGCGAACCGCGGTGCCGGAGCCGGCCTCCTCGCCGGGCGGCAATGGAATCGGGATCGCCCGGATCGCCTCGAGATTGCCGCGCAAATGCTCGGGCAGGCGGACCACGATGTCGAAACGGCGGTCGCCCTCGAACAGCTTGCCCGCGGACTTGCCGCCGACGGCGATCTCGACGATGCCCTGCACCTCACCGACGCTGAGGCCGTAGCGGGCGAGCGCCTGGCGGTCGAGGCGGACGGTGAGGATCGGCAGGCCCGCCACCTGTTCGATCTTGACATCGCTGGCGCCTCGGATGCCGCGGATCGCGGCCTCGACCTGCTTTGCGGCACCTTGCAGGATGTCGAGGTCGTCGCCGAAAATCTTGACGCCGACATCGCTGCGCACGCCGGAGGTCAGCTCGTTGACCCGGAACTGGATCGGCTGGGAAAGTTCATAAGCGCTGCCCGGAATGTCGTCCGCGGCATGGTCGATGGCCTCGACCACCTCCGATTTCGGCTTGTCCGGGTCGGGCCATTCGCTGCGCGGCTTGAGCATGATGTAGCCGTCGGTCTGCGCCGGCGACATCGGATCGGTCGCGATCTCGGCGGTGCCGATGCGGGTGAAGAACTCCTTCACCTCCGGAATCTGCGTGACGCGCTTTTCCAACGCCTTCTGCAGGTCCAGCGATTGCGTCAGGCTGGTGCCGGGAATCCGGATCGAGGCAAGCGCGACGTCGCCTTCGTCCAGGCTCGGAATAAACTCGCCGCCCATGCGCGAGGCGGCGATCCCGCTGGCGATGACGATGAGCGCGGCCATGATGGCAACGGCCGCGCGGTTGTCGATGGCCCAGCGAAGCAGGGGGAGATAGCCGCGCTTGGCCATCCGCATGAACAGGTTTTCGTGCTCGGACACCTTGCCGGTGACGAAGATCGCCACCGCCGCCGGCACGAAAGTGACGGAGAACAGCACGGCGGCGCCCAGCGCCATCAGCACGGTCAGCGCCATCGGCGTGAACATCTTGCCCTCGACGCCGGTCAGCGTCAGCACGGGCAGATAGACCACCGCGATGATCAGCGTTCCGAACAGGCTCGGCTTGATGACTTCGCCCGATCCGCGCAGGATCGCGCGCAGCCGCTCCGTGGTCGTGAGCAGGCCGCCTTTCTCGCGTTGAGCCGCAGCCAGCATGCGCAGGCAATTCTCGACAATAATCACGGCGCCGTCGACGATGATGCCGAAATCGATCGCGCCCAGGCTCATCAGGTTGGCGCTGACCTTGGTCTCGACCATGCCGGTGATCGTCATCGCCATCGACAGCGGGATGACGCAGGCCACCACGAGCGCGGCGCGGATGTTGCCGAGGATCAGGAACAGCACCGCCACCACCAGCGCCGCGCCCTCCAGCAGGTTGTTCCTGACGGTGCGGATGGTGGCTTCGACGAGGTCGGTGCGATCGTAGACGGTCCGCGTCACGACGCCCTCGGGCAGTGACTTGGCGATGTCCTCGAGCCGGGCTGCGACGCGGCGCGCCACCGTGCGGCTGTTCTCGCCGATCAGCAGCATGGCGGTGCCGAGCACGGTTTCCTCGCCGTCGCGTGTCGCGGCTCCGGTACGTAGATCGCGGCCCTCGGCCACAGTCGCGACGTCCCTGATCCTGACGGGATTGCCGCCGCGCGAGCCGATCACGACGTCCTGGATCTCGGCGATGTTGCCGACCTGGCCCGGCGAGCGCACCAGATATTGCTCGCCATTGCGCTCGATATAGCCGGCGCCGACATTGGCGTTGTTGGCGGCCAGCGCCGTCATCACGTCGCGGAAGCCGAGCCGGTAGGCCATCAGCTTGCCGGGATCAGGCAGCACGTGGAATTGCCGTTCGAAGCCGCCGATGGTGTTGATCTCGATCACGCCGGGCACGTTGCGGAGCTGCGGCTTGATGATCCAGTCCTGCACGGTGCGCAAATCGGTGAGCGAATAATCGTGGCCGCCTTGCGTCTTCGCGCCCGTCTTGTCGTCCCTTTTGGCTTCGACGGTGTACATGAAGATCTCGCCGAGCCCGGTCGAGACCGGGCCCATCGCGACCTCGACGCCCACAGGCAGCTGGTCCTTCACCTGCTGGATGCGTTCGCCGACGAGCTGGCGGGCGAAGAAGATGTCGGTGCCGTCCTTGAAGACGACCGTCACCTGGCTGAGGCCGTAGCGCGACAGCGAGCGGGTGTAGTCGAGTTTCGGCAGCCCTCCCATCGCGGTCTCGACCGGGAAGGTGATGCGTTGCTCGGTCTCGAAGCGGCGAATAGCCGGGCGCGCGGGTGTTGATCTGGACCTGAACGTTGGTGACGTCCGGGACGGCGTCGATCGGCAGGCGTTGGAAGTTCCAGGCCCCGAAAGCGACGGCGCCGAGCGCGAGCAGGAGGACCAGCCAGCGCTGGGCAAGCGAGGCTGCGATGAGGCGCTCAATCATGCTCGGCCTCGCCCTTGCCCATTTCCGCTTTCACGACGAAGCTGTTCTCTGCGACATAGTGCTCGCCGGCTGCGAGCCCGGCCTTGATCTCGACGAATCTCGGATCGGAGTCGCCGAGTTCGACCGGGCGGGCCTCGATCTTGTCGCCGTCCTCGCGGACGAACACGATGGTCCGGCCCTCCAGCGTCTGGATCGCGCTCCGGCGCACGGCGACCGCGACGTTGCGCGCGGCGAGGATCAGCCGCGCCGTGACGAACAGGCCGGGACGCAGGCGGCCGTCCGGGTTTTGCAGCACCACGCGTGCCAATGCGGTCTGGGTCTCGCTCGAGCCGATCGGCGCCATGTAGGAGATCGTGCCCTTGATCTCGCCGCGGCCGTCGTCAGGATCGATCAGCACCTCGTCGTTGATGCGGACGCGCCGGAGGTCCTGCCGGTAGATCGACAGATCGACCCAGATGGTGGAGAGGTCGGCGACGACGAAAGCCGGCTTCTGCTCGGAGGCGTATTCGCCGAGCGAGATCTGCCGCTCGATGACGGTTCCGGCCATCGGCGCCTTCAGCTCGTAGACGGTGAGGCTCTGGTTGCTCTCGATCGCGGCCAGCAGGTCGTCCTTGGCGACCTTGTCGCCGATGCGCTTCAGGATCGATTTGGCGAGGCCCGGAAAGCGCGGCGTCACCTGGACCACGGCTTCCTGGTTCGCGCGCAGGATGCCGTTGAAGGCGAGGGTGTCGGTGAGCGTCGCGCTCGCGGCTTCCGCCAGCGTGACGCCGGCCGCCGCCAGCTTGACGTCGGAGATGCGGATGCGGTCGGCGCCGTGCTCGTCCTGCTCGACATGGTCGTTCGGCTTCTTGTGTTCGGAATGCTCGGCATGCTCGGTGTGCGCGACCTTGGCCGGCGCGAGCAGGGAGTAACCGTAAGCGCCGAGCGCGGCGGCAACGAGTGCGACGAGAACGGTGGAGGACATCTTCATCGTGCGCTCTCCCGCGCCAGCGTAAAGGGATTGCCGACGAGGCCTTCGATGGTCGCCACCCCTGCATGGAAGTTCTGCAGCGCCTCCTGCTCGCGCAGTCGCGCCTGGGTGACGCTGGCCTGGGCGTCGAGCACCTCGAGCAGGGTGAAGCGGCCCTGGCCGTAGCCTTGCGAGATCGCCTCTGAGGCCTCAACCGCCTTGGGAATGGCGGTCTCGCGCAGCACCGCGAGCTCGCGCAGTGAGCCCTGCAGCGAGTCGTAGGCGCGGCCGGCAATCACGATCAGCGTGTTGCGGTTGGCCTCGCGCTCGGCCTTGGTCTTGGCAAGGCTCTCCTGCGCCGAGAGGATGTTGCCCTGGTTGCGGTCGAACACGGGAATGGGCACCGAAAGTGTGAAGCGCACGGCATCGTCATTGGTTTCGTTGAAATGACGCCAGCCGGCCGCGATCCGCACGTCCGGATAGGGCTTGAGCCGCGCCAGCAAGAGCTCGGCGTTGCGCTGGGCAAAGACCGCGGTCCAGCGCACCAGCTGCGGATTGGCGTCGATGGCGGCGACGACGGATTGGAACGTCGGCGGCTTGCCCATGGTGTCGAGCCGGCCGGAGACCTCACCGAATTGCGTGGCGGGATCGCCCATCAGCACCGCGAGCTCGCGTCGGGCGCTGGCCAGCGTCGCCTTGAAGCGTTCGCGGTCGGCCTTCACCAGGGCGGAGGCGACCTCGGCGCGGCCGGTCTCGGCCGGTGAGGAGGCCCCGGCCTCGACGCGGCGGCGCAGCAGCGGGGTCAGCCGGTCGATGGCGGCAATCTGCTCGTCGAGGATCTGGATGCGGCGCTGCGCGCCGAGCACGCTGAGGAAGGCGATCGCGGTCTCCGACAGCACCTCGAGCCTGACGGCCTTGCGCTGGATCGCCGCGACTTCGACGCCGGCCGCTCCGGCGGCGATCCGCGCGTCGCGCTTGCCGAACAGCTCGAAAGCCTGGCTGATCTGGAGCGTGGTCTCGGCCGATCGCGTCCCGCGATATTTGCCGGAGCCGAGTGAATCGTCCTGCTCGTAGGACAGCTCCGGATTGAGCAGCGCGCCGGCCTGGATGCGCTGGCCTGTGGCGATGCCGACGTCGCGCTCCGCCGCCGTCAGCCGCGGGCTCGCGGCCAGCGCGCGCGACAGTGCACTGCGCATCGTCAAAGTCTGGGCCTGCGCCGGCGGCGCAAGCGCCCCTCCGGCAATCAGGCACGCTGCCGCGCACGCCAGGCGCGCAGCCGTTCCCCTGCGAAACATGAAACCGACCTGTGAAGGATGAACTCAATGGGCGCGGAACGCCCGACCAATCCGTTCAGGCAATGTGTTTGGGAGGCGGAGAATCGGTATCGGGGATAATGCCGGCGAGTCGGGAGGCATGTTGCGGACGTGTTGCCGGCACAGGCGCGACCAATGCCGCCGATGGCGCCGGCTGGGTGACGGTCAACGAGAAGCAGCCATGGCAATGATGTCCGCCGATGGCCCTGTCGTCGCCATGGTCCGAGGGTCCGTCCAGGACCGCGGCGATCTCTGAGCCGCCGCCGGGCGTGGTGACGTCGATATCGTGCGAGCCGTGCAGCGCGCCCGCGAGCAGATAGATCACCGCGATCAGCACGGACAGCACTCCGCGCCAAGGGCGCGGACGGCAGGTTCCTGAGGGCTGGCGGTTGGCGAGCACGACGTCACTCTCGTTACGGTCGGTGCCCGGCCTAGCATGGCGGCCGGAACAGTGTCGACCCGCAACATTGTTACGTCCCTGGAACAATTGCCGCAGCGGCGCGTGCGTCGTGATCGGCTCTTACTGGCGGGCGATGATGCGGCGATGCGAAACCGTGGTTTCGATGAGCGGCGTACGGTTCGCCTCCGGACCGTGGCTGCCCACGTCGGTCTCCACGGCAATCGCGGCGCGACAACCGGCCTCCCTCGCCCGTTCCAGCCACTTGATGGCTTCGTCGATCCATTGGTCGTGGTGCTCGGGATCGGCAAGGGCCTTCTCCCGGAATGCATCCGCCTGATGCAGGCACGCCGTTCTGCGATCCACGCGGCTCTCCCGATCTACAGGTTCCGCCCCGATCGCATCTTCGATGATCCCGAGCTTGGCGTCGTTAACATAGGACAGGAGGCGGTGGTCGCAGACACGGAAAGGCCCCAGCCGGATCTCACCGGCTGAGGCCTTGTGCTCACAATCTTCATCCTCGGGACTCCAGCACTCAATTCGCATCTCGCGCCTTCGTTCCCGCCGATCTGTCCTATTTGGAACGTTCCTCATACGTCGCGATTAGCGGTCAGAAGAAACTGAGGAGGACGGACAATGGACGGATTGATTTACCTGATCGGCTTGATCGTCGTCATCATGGCGATCCTGTCGTTCTTCGGCCTGCGCTGAGAGCGCCGCGATGACGGTTGAAACGCTCATGCGGGAAGAAATCATCGAAGGCGGCCTGGAGGGCGACGCCCCCCGACCCATCCAGTGGAGCTCGGTGTTCGCAGGCGCTCTCGCCGCCAGCGCAATGTCGTTCATCCTGGTCGGATTTGGTGTCGCGGTCGGCTTGGGGGTCAGTTCGGCCTCGCCGACCTGGCGTGATGCCTCGGCAGCGCTGGCGCTGCTCTCCGGGCTCTATTTGATCATCCAGGCGATCATCAGCTTCGGCTTCGGCGGCTACATCGCCGGTCGGACGACCCGACCGGCGCCTGCGCTGGCAACGATCGAGGATGATGGCGAGCGGCGGGACGGCCTGCACGGGCTGACCTCCTGGGCCCTGGCGGTGCTGGCCGGCGCGGCTCTGCTCGCGCTTCTCGGCGCTGCCGCGCTCGACCGCTCGCCGATGCGGAGCTCCGCCAGCAATACGTCCGCGGCCGAGCCCCTCTTGAGCTATGAGCTCGACAAGCTGTTCCGCGCGCCCCGCCGCGCGCCGAACATCGATCTGAGGGAGCCGCGCGCTGAAGCTGGCCGCATTCTGATGACGTCGTCCAGCCACAGCGGCGTCAGCGCCGATGACCGGACCTATCTGGTGCAACAGGTTGCTGGTCTTACAGGGCTGGCGGCCCCCGACGCCGAGCGGCGCGTCGATGCGCTGATCGCGGACTCGAAGACGGCGATCAACCGTGCGCGGCGCAACTCGATCATCGTCGCATTCTCGGTCGCAGCCGCGACCCTGATCGGCGCCGCGGTGGCCTGGGCGGCGGCGGTTGCCGGCGGACGGCATCGCGATGGAGAGCCGTTGCCGAACTGGATGTCGAGCTCAAATCGCTTCCATCGCAATCCGCGCGCGATGCCGGTGTCGTAAGCTCGAAAACCAATGGCCGGGCGCCAGCCCGGCCATGACGGATGCCGTCGAGGAGCCTCAGGCCTTCTCCTCCCAGATCATCGCGAGATGGACGATGGTCTGCACCGCCTTTTCCATGTCCTGCCGGCTGACCCATTCGAGCCGGGAGTGAAAGGCGTGCTCGCCGGCAAAGATGTTGGGGCAGGGCAGGCCCATGAAGGACAGGCGCGAGCCGTCGGTGCCGCCGCGGATCGCGGTGCGCATCGGGCGAAGCCCGGCGCGGCGGATCGCCTCGATGGCGTATTCGAGCACGTGCGGGTGACGGTCAATCACCTGCTTCATGTTGCGGTATTGCTCCTTCACCTCGAATTTGTAGGTCGAGCGCGGATAATCCTTCATCACGTCCTTGACGATGCTCTCGAGCAGGTCCTCCTTCTCCTTCAGCCCTTCCTCGGTGAAGTCGCGGACGATGAAGGACAGCGTCGCCTGCTCCAGCGCGCCCTCGATGCCGATCGGATGCAGAAAGCCCTGCTTGCCCGAGGTCGTCTCCGGCGAGCAGCCTTCGCGAGGCAGCCGCTCGACGATGGCGGCCGCGATCTTGATGGCGTGCTCCATCTTGCCCTTGGCGTAGCCGGGATGAGCGCTGACGCCTGATATGGTGATGGTGGCGCCGTCGGCCGAGAAGGTCTCGTCCTCGACGCAGCCGGCGCTTTCGCCGTCCATGGTGTAGCCGAAATCGGCGCCCAGCTTGTTCAGATCGACGTTGTCGACGCCGCGGCCGATCTCTTCGTCCGGCGTGAACAGGATCTTGATGGTGCCGTGCTTCACGTCGGGATTGTTGATGAAGAAATGCGCGGCATCCATGATCTCGGCGACGCCGGCCTTGTTGTCGGCGCCCAACAGCGTCGTGCCGTCGGTGGTGATGATGTCGTTGCCGATCTGGTTCTTCAGCGCCGGATGCTCATTGAAGCGGATCACCTGGCTGGGGTCGCCGGGCAGGGTGATGTCGCCGCCGCGATAATTCTTCCAGATCTGCGGCTTGACGTCCTTGCCGCTCACGTCGGGCGAGGTGTCCATATGCGAGCAGAAGCAGATCACCGGCACCTTCTTGTCGGTATTGGCCGGGATGGTGCCGTAGACATAGCCGTAATCGTCGAGATGCGCGTCCGCGACGCCCATCGCCTTCAGCTCGGCGGCAAGGACGCGGCCGAGATCCTTCTGCTTCTCGGTCGATGGCGAACGGGGGGATGCCGGATCGGACTGGGTGTCGATGGTGACGTAGCGCAGGAAGCGCTCGGTCACGGTATGCGAAAAGCTGAGGGAGGACATTTCTGGTCAAACCACCGGGTCAGGGGATGACAGGCGGTATACCAGAAAAGCGGGCCGCGTCGCCGGTGGATCGAGATGAGATCAGGCCTAACGAAACCTTGCCCTCAGATCGCCTCTTTCAGTTCCTTGACCGGACGGAAGGTGACCTTCTTGCTGGCCTTGATGTGGATCGCCTCGCCGGTGGCGGGATTGCGGCCGGTGCGGGCGGCGCGCTTGCGGACCTGGAGGATGCCGAGGCCGACAATGCGGACGCGGTCGCCCTTCCTCAGGTGCTTGGCGATCAGGTCGACCATGTCGGTCAGGACCGCCTCGGCGTGCTTTTTCGAGAGGTCCTGGCTCTCGGCGATATCGGCGGCGAGGTGCTTGAGCGTGATCGTGGCGGCAGTGGCTGCCTTCTTGGCCGCATCCTTCTTCGCCGAATCCTTCTTAGCCAAATCCTTCTTGGACACGTCTGGCCTCCTCGATTCCTGGCGGCCATGAGGCGCGAGCCCGGGAACCGCACAAGTCACGGAAGCCGTAGACGATTCGGGCCCGAATTGACTACGTCGCGCGCGTGGAGGGGGCAGCCGCGCGACGCGATCGTGACGAGACGGGAGTATTCCGGCTTTGGGTGCCAACGTCCTTGACTTCACCCGGGCCCGCCTTTAATTCCCCCTCGTTCCGCGCGGACACATACGCGTCACGCGGGAGTAGCTCAGTTGGTTAGAGCGCCGGCCTGTCACGCCGGAGGTCGCGGGTTCGAGCCCCGTCTCTCGCGCCATTTTTGGCAAACAAATCAAACAGTTGTTCTTTGACCTCCTAGCCGCCTCCAGGGCTGTTTCGCCGCCGTGGCCGCGCCGCCCCGCCGGATGTCGCCTATCGCGCTTTGGGTTCGACATGAGCCAGGATGCGCCGGGCGTCCGCGCTGCCGGCCTGCGCCGCCTTGGCCAGAAGCCGTCTGGCCTGGCTTAGGTCGCGCAGGCCGCCGATCCCGTTGGCGTGGCATCGGGCGAGATTGACCATGGCTTCGAGTTCGCCCATCGCGGCGCTCTTCTGGTAGAAGGCCCGAGCCGATTTCAGGTCCTGCCTGGTCCCCAGTCCTTTCTCGGCCAGCTCGCCCATCCTGTTGAGGGCGGTCGCATCGCCGAGCTCGGCGGCCCGCTGGTACAAGGCATAGGCAAGTGCAGGGTCGCTCGCCGTGCCGATTCCGCGCTCCTGTTGCAGGCCGAGGCTGACGAGCGCCGGCGCAATCTTTTTCTCGGCGGCCATCTCGTAGTAGAAGCGGGCGCGGGCGGGATCTTTCTCGACGCCGTTGCCGCTCTCGTACATCAATCCGAGCTCGTAGAGCGCCCGCGCGTTGCCGAGTTCGGATGCCGCCTTGTAGCTCGCCATCGCCCCGGCGTAGTCGCGCGCGGCGTGCAGTGAGCGCCCGAGCTGATAGTGCAGCCGGTCCGCTCCCGGAGACAGCTTGACCGCATCCGAGCAGGCCGCAACCGCTGCGACCGCCATCGGGTTCTCTCGCGCTTTGCCCTGGTCGGCGCCGATCGCCCTCGCTTCCGCCAGGCCAGCAACGGAATTGTCGCAGCGCTGCATGACGGCGGGATCACCGTGCGCGACCTGCTTCACGGGATTGAGATAGATCCTCTCCTTGGAGAGCTGGCCATACATGTACGGCGTCTGCTTGCGCCGCGTTGCCAGCCGGACGTCGTCGCGAACGTTGCGAAACATGAAGTTGATCTCGAGGTCGGCTTGCGGCAGGTATTTGAGCAGCGCAGCAGCAAAAGGGCTGTTGCGGCCTTCGCCTTCGTCCACCGTCCGACCCGGCTCCGCCGGAAAGAACGTCAGCGTGTTACGGATCGGTGCTCGTACGGCCGAGGCAACGGAAGCGCCGTTGCGGCGGCCATCCGGCGTGGCAGGAAACGGGTTCTCCCGCAGGGCATCCAGGATCACCAGGCCCAGCCGGCGGGCCCGCGCCGCGGCGGCCGTCACCGCAGCCAAGGGAACGGTCTCCGCGATCGCGGACTGAGCCGTCGCCAGATGCGCATCGACAGGGATCAGGTAACCGCCGACACCGGCAGCTGCGCTGTATCCGGCAAAATAGAAGATCGCGATGTCCGCGCCGGCGGACTTTTCGGTGAAGGCGCCAAGTCCCGCGCGCAGGTCGCTAATGGTCGCGTCCTTGCGCAGATCGACGTCGAAGCCGAGGCCGACGAGAGCTGCGGCAATGTCCTCGGCATCGTTGACGGGCGTGCCGAGCCGCGGCGCATTCGCGTAGCTCGCGTTTCCAACGACCAGGGCGATGCGGCTGCTGGAGGCATCTGCTTCGGCGTCGAAGAGGAGCCCGATGGCGATGAACAGGACCAGCCAGCGCACGATCAAGTCGCGTCCCTCAGTCGATATCGGAATGGGATTGCCGCCCGATCCAGTCGCGATAGGTCAGGAAATCGAGGCCGAGCAGACCATAGTCAACGCGCAGGAACCCGTCTACTCCCGATGACACCGCTGCGGGAGCCAGCCGTGCGACCTCCTGCGCCATCACGCCGACATAGAACGTCGCATCGCCCTTGTATCTGTAGCGATAGAGGTTGAGACCGCCGGCCGTCCGGCCGAGAGCCGTGATGTCCTCCTTGAGCCGGACGTCGGACGGAATGGTGACACGGCTCGCCGCATTCGAGGCGGCCGCAGACGCGGCTCTGCTGGCCGCGCTCGATGCGGCACTCGACGCCGAGCGGCCGGCGGCGTTCGCCGCGGCAGACGAGGCGGCGCGGCTGGCCGCATTTGATGCGGCCTGCGATGCTGCGCGGCTGGCGGCGCTGGATGCGGCGTTGCTGACCGCCGTCGAGACGGCATTGCTGACGACGTTGCCGACCACATTGCTGACGACGCCGCTGACCACGTTGCCGACATTCTGATTCACGCGGGCAACGACGCGCCGATATTCGCGATTGCGAACCTTTTCCTGTTCCGACCGGGTATAGGCAGAAACCAGGAGCCCGCGCCTGCGCGCCTCGGCCACCGCGTTGGCCATGCATCCCCTGGGATTGCCCTTGGACCGGCACAGCTGGAATTGCAGCTGGACGTAGTCAGGGTATGTCTTGATGGATCTGACGCAAGCCGCGGCATCGCCGTCGAAGCAGGCGTTCACGTCGCCGTCCTGGGCTGATCGCAGCATCAGTTCGGTGGAATTGACGGGGCGCAATGCAAGGTCGCTGCCCGGCGGCAGCCGGTCGTGGCGCGAGCTCGGGTAGCGCTCGGCAAACCGGCCGACCACGCTCTTGTCGCGCGACTCCTTCAAGACGTCCCATGCCTTCTCGATCGCCTCCGAATTGCCGGCGCTCGTTGCGGCCGATGCGAGCTGATAGCTCGCGGGCGGCGGCGCGGGCATGTCGATCTGGCCACCGGCCTGGCCCGGCTTGGCCGACTTCTCGAGCGCGGCCAGCGTGACCCGCGCGCTCTCGACATGCTCGCCGAACGGATAGAGATCCAGATAGGCACGGTAGGCCGCGGGCGACTTCTGTCGCTCGACGATGGTCCAGGCATTGGCTTCGGCGGTCTGCAACTGCGCAATGCGCTGATCGATTGCGGCGGCATGGGGGCTCGCCGGGAATTGCTGGACGAAACGACGCAAGGTCGCGATCTCGTTGGTCGAGCGGACGAATTCCCAGGCGAGCTGCTCGGCATCGGCTCCGCCATCGCCGTGTGCCGCGGCGGCTTCGCCGTAGAGATAGATGTCGTCCTTCGGGAGCGTCCCATAGATCGCGGGCTCCTGCGTCCCGGTCTCTTTCCAGACCTCGTCGTGCACGATCCGGAAGAGATAGTTGATCTCGAGCTGCGGCGTTTCGACATGACGCAGCAGTGAGCCGGAGTAGGGGCTGTTGCGCCCGGCGCCGTCGTTCGCCGTCGTGCCGGCAGCGGCCGCGAAGGCAACGAGCACGTTGTCGCTGACCTCGACAGGGGCGAGGCCGCGCGCGCCGGCCGCGAGCGGCGTCGGGGCACCGGACGGGCCGGATGCCGCCTTGGGCGGCCGCGGCGACAGCGCGCGCCCCGCAGCGGCAACCTTGGTCGTTTCGAACGGATCATTGCGGCAGGCGTCGAGAACCACGAGGCCGATCGTCTTCGGCATCACCGAGATGTCGATCAGGGTCTCCAGATTGATCGCCTCGGCATAGACGTCGATCTCGGACTTGATCTCGGCATCGACCGGGATCAGCCAGTTCTTGCCGTCCATCTCGACGCCGTGGCCGGCGAAGAAGATCACCGCCTTGTCGGCCGTCTTCGCGGCATTGCCGAATTCGATGAGGGTCTGCCGGAAATGATTGTAGTCGAGGTCGGCGAGGTGCCTGACGGAATATCCCAGACGACCCAGCGACGCCGCCATGTCGGCGGCGTCGTTGGCGGGGTTGATGAGTTTTGGGACCTTGCGATAGTTGCTGTTGCCGACGACGAGCGCGATCCTGTCTCCAGCGGCCGTCTGCAGCGTTGTCGATACGAGCATCGACAACGCTACGCAGCCGAGAACGGCGATCCGGCGTGCCAGATCCTGCAACGTGAAGAGGGGACGCGCGCTTGCGAGAACGAAAATCCCGAAATGGGCAGGCATCGGCAGAAACTCAGAAAATGAAAATCGCAGAAACGGGCCAAGGCGGCTTGTTCGTGGAATTTACATCAAGGGATGCTGGATGACGACATCAAAGGCCTCCGTATTCATGATTTCGTGAACCGGGAGTGGCGAGGCTTCGACCAAGAGGCTGCACGCCGCGAGCGGTGAAACCAGTCGCGCTACGCTGGTGTTGATGGCTCGGGCGGTCGAGGCC
This sequence comes from Bradyrhizobium dasycarpum, assembly GCF_042019905.1. Taxonomy (NCBI): domain Bacteria; kingdom Pseudomonadati; phylum Pseudomonadota; class Alphaproteobacteria; order Hyphomicrobiales; family Nitrobacteraceae; genus Bradyrhizobium; species Bradyrhizobium dasycarpum. Next base: position 1,636,303 of record NZ_CP169574.1, on the reverse strand, counting down.
GGCGACATGTTCGGAGACTGCGGATGACCAGGACAGTCAAGTTCGCCCGTGCGCCGATTCTGGCTCTGCCGCTGCTCGTCGCTTTGTGCAGCGTGGCACGCTGCAATGATCCGGCCGAGTCGTCACGCGACTCGATCATCCAGAACGTTCGAGAGGACGTGCGGCGGCACATCCGGGCACGGGAAGCAGGCAAGCCTAAGAAAAGTCCGGAGCTGAGCCAGGCGACAACGCCGCGTGGGGGCACGAAGAAGCGAAACCACTCGACGACGAAGTAGAGGGATTTCGGCGCGAACCCTGCGTCGGGTTGCGTCTCATAACCTGGAGTGTTGCTCGGCGCGCAGAGCGGCCCGGGAAAGTGTTGCAAATGAGCATCAACTGGGCGCGCTTGACGGACCGGACCCCCCATTCAACCAATCGGGTGAAGACGCCGGGGGTGCTGTGCGAATAAATTCGACGCCAGAAGCTTGCGGGAATTTGTCCCGCCAAGGCTCGGGCTGAACCAGCAGGGGGCTGATCGAAGACCATGAGGGCAGGAATTCTCCGCCGCGGCTTTGCCGTGGCCGTACCTTTTTTGCTTAGTCTGTTTGCGACGCGACCTGCCTCGGCACAGGAGGTCAATGTTCCGCAGCAAGTCGTCAACAACGCCGTCCAGACCATCATCCAGAACGTCCGCGACCAGGTTCAGCATCGCAGGGTCGTTGCTCCTCCTGGAATGCTGCGCTTCAGCGGCGAGGAATCGGATTTCGACCGTCGTGATCCGTTCGCCGCAAGGGGTGTCAGCAATCCGTTCGGTGCGCTGGCCTACGCCAAGGCTCCGGCACTTGCAGCGCCGTCCCCGGCGGCCTGGCTTTACGGCGTGAACCTCGTCGGCAGTGGCGACAGTGCGCAATCGACCGGGGTCCAGGTCAGCGTTGCGACGGTGACCGGCGCAGTCGATGTGACCAAGATCGGTATCTTCACTGCAACTGACGCGCTGACCTTCATCGGGACCGGCTCCCACTCGTGGGCGCACACCTTCACGAATGGCGGACTGACCACCGATGGTTCAATTCCATCGACTTCCGGCACCCTGTCGTACATCAACGGCGGTTTCTCGACTGACTTCACCGCGCTCGCAAGCTGGACTCGCAACACGTCCAATCTGCCCCTTGCCGCGACCGCGGACGGCAGCGGCATGGCCTATACCTGGAACGGCCAATACCGGTTCGACTTCCCCTACACGGTGTGGTTCGAGCCCACGGTCGGCGTAACCTATTCGGAGAGCTATACTGCCAATTTCGGCAGCAAGACGGGCGATCTCGACCGAGTTTCACGGTGGCATGCGCGTCGGATTCGAGGCGGACTGGCTGGGCTTTAAGATCCAGCCGTCGATCTCGGGTCAGTACTACAGGATCGTCGATGCGAGCGGTGGTGGCGCCATTGGAGGTGCGGTCCCCGTTGCGGCCGGCATGATTGGTACCAATGGCCTTCGCGGTTCCGCAAAGGTCAACGTGCTCTGGACGCCGCAGCTGGCGTCCTACCTCGAAGTTCATGGCAGCAGCATCAACGTGCCGAACCCGCTTCTGCCTGGAGTTGGCGGACTCGGAACCTCCATCGCGGGTACGCAGGTGGGCCTTCGCTACACCTGGTAGGGGCCTGAGCTCTCGAAGCACCTCAAAGACTTCCTCGTAAGTCTTTGAAAACCAAAGAGAAGGCCGCCCGAAGGGCGGCCTTTGTTCTCAGATCGGCCCTTTCGGTCGCCTACCGGATCGCCGACGCCCCCGCGCTGGTCACCACCACCGGCTTACCGGCCTTGATGACCTGGGTGGACTGGGCAGTCTGGTTGTAATCAGCATTGGTGCGGGCTGCGATCCCGAAGCCGGCCACCATGATGCCAGCCACCAGCGCCACCACCACGATCTTCAGGTGGGTCGCACGATCAGCAGAGTGAATTGAGTGGTTCATCTGAGCCTCCCGACGGGCTTTGCCGCCGTCTATGGCTCCTGTCTTAAGGACCATCTGTTTCCGGATGGTTTCGCGGGTTCCGCAAAATGGTTTCATCTCGCCGCCGGGCTGGTTTCGTCGCTCGGCAGCCGAAGGCGGGGGCCGGCTGGGCGCTCCGGCCCCGCTGGCGCCTGGTGAGCGTCCAGGCTTCCGCTAGCGGATATGTAGATCGGTTAATCCGAAGAGTGCGCCGGCAGCAATCTTTGGAGATGTTGGATCAGTTCTAAGAGTCCTTCTAAGAAGCTTTCAATTAGGGAATTTTCGCGCCCTCCCATAAGCGTGACGTCCGAGCGCATGCCGTCCGGGGACAGGCGGCATGTCGTCGCGAACATGCAGCTTTGGGGTGGCGCGTTGAACAGTCTTGGAATGCTGCGGTCGGCCGTGTTGGCGACCGCGTCCGCTTTGGTGTTGATGCCGCAGGCATCGCTTGCCCAATCGTCCGCGCAGAGTGGCGCGCAGAATCTGCCGGCGGTGACCGTCACCGCGCCCGAAGCCCGCCGCCGCGCAGCCACGACTCCCCAGCGCCGTTTGCCGCGGGGGGCAGAACAGGTCGCCACTCGAAACAGACCGCAGCAACCGCAGCGCAATGTCGGCTTCGTCGAGACGCCGCGCGGTCCGGTGAACGGCTACGTCGCCGGGCGAAGCTCGTCCGGCACCAAGACCAACACGCCGATTATCGAGACGCCGCAATCGGTGTCGGTGATCGGCGCCGAGCAGATCCGTGACCAGAAGCCGAACAAGCTCGACGAGGTGCTGCGCTACACCGCCGGCGTGCGGGCAGGCACTTTCGGTACCGACACCCGCAACGATTGGTGGCTGATCCGCGGCTTCAAGTCCGAGGATATTGGCCTGTTCCTCGACGGCACGCAGCTGTTCTACACGTCCTATGCCAGCTGGAAGCTGCAGACTCCCAACATGGAGCGGGTCGAGGTGCTGCGCGGTCCGTCGGCGGTGCTTTACGGCGGATCAAGCCCGAGCGGCATCGTCAACGTCATCAGCAAGATGCCGCCGGCCGAGCCGATCCGCTACGTCGAGACCGGTGTCAATAATTTCGGCAATGCCTATGTCAGCTTCGACATGGGCGGCCCGGTCGCGACCGGACCCGACAACGGCAAGCTGTTCGCGCGCGTGGTCGGCCAGGTCCAGAACGGCGGCACCCAGGTCAACTTCACGCCGGACAACAATTACTTCATCGCACCGTCGTTTACGTGGAAGCCGGATGCCGACACCACCTTCACGGTGCTGGCCTCGGCCTCGAAGCAGGATACCCGGGGCATAAACTTCCTGCCCTATCAGGGCACGGTGACGTCCGCGCCGTTCGGCAAGATACCCACCAGCTTCTTCGTCGGCGACCCCACCGTCGACAAGTTCACGCGCGAGCAGGAGATGCTGGGCTATCGGTTCGAGCGCAACCTCACCGACGACCTCACGTTCCGTCAGAACGCTCGCTTCGCGCATGTCGACATCAGCTATCGAGGCTACGTCGGCAACGATTGGGCCAACATCAATACGGCGACGCTCAATCGCTACAATTGGTATGCGAAGAACACAGCCAATCAGGCCAATCTCGACAACCAGCTCGAGTATCGCTTCAACACCGGTCCGGTCCGACACACGATGTTGTTCGGTGTTGACCTGAAAGGCTATCAGATCGACGACTACCAGGCCTTCGGGTTCGGTGTGCCCTCGATCAACGTCTTCAATCCGGCCTATGGGGCAGCCGAGGTTTCCTTGCCGAGCGCGCCATTCCGTAACTTCCTCATCACGCAGAAGCAGGCCGGCACATATCTCCAGGACCAGATGAAGCTCGGCAATTTCACCCTGGTGCTGAGCGGCCGCAACGATTGGGTCGAGACGACACAGGAAGCCCGCGACACCGGCGCCATGATCGGCAGCCGCGACGACAGCAAGTTCAGCGGCCGCGCCGGACTGATCTACAATTTCGACAACGGCATCGCGCCCTACGTCTCCTATTCGACGAGCTACAATCCGATCATCGGGCTCAACGCGTCGAACCAGCTGTTCCTGCCGGAGACCGGCAAGCAGGCCGAAATCGGCGTGAAGGTCGCGCCGGTGGGATTCGACGGCTATTTCACGGTCTCGGCTTTCGATCTGGTCCGTCAGAATGTGGCGACCACATTGCCGGGCAGCGTCCCGCTTCTGCAAAATCAGACCGGCGAGGTGACTTCGCGCGGCATCGAGCTGGAAGCGGTGGCCAATGCCACCAAGGAGCTGAAATTCATCGGCTCCTTCACGTCCTACAATCTCTTTGTGAGCAAGGATCTCGATCCGACGCTGATCGGCAAGACGCCGACCAACACGCCTGAACTTCTGGTCTCGGGCTGGGCCGACTACACATTCCGGGACGGACCGCTCGCAGGGTTCGGCTTCGGCGGTGGTGTGCGCTACATCGGCTCGTCCTGGGCGGACACAGCCAATACGCTCGAGGTCCCTGCAGTCGTGCTCGGCGATCTCGCGCTCCACTACGAATGGCAGAACTGGCGTACCGCGCTGAACGTGATCAACCTGACCGACAAGATCTACGTCGCGAGCTGCGCGTCGGCCGCGTCATGTTTCTACGGCGATCGCCGGCGCGTGACCGCCAGCGTTTCCTACAAGTGGTGAGGAGGGGCGAGGGGCGATATCGGTCGGACCGGCCTGATCGCGACGGTCCTTCCGTCCCTGGTTGGACTGTCGCCACTCTTCCCTCAGGAGATAGATGAGCTTCCGGGCTATGCCTTCGGCCCGAAGCTCATCCGAGCGCGGCACGCGCGACGGCCCTCCACGTCGCCGTCGCCGCGCTCGCGGCGGGGCCCCCGGCCGGCTCCGTCCCTACCGCAATGCATGGCTCGTCTGATGGCCTGCGCCTGTGGATAGGTGTCTCCAGCTTGACTTGGACTTGTCTTGGCTCGCGGCTGCGACAGCCCCGGGCCTTCGGGCGTTGCAGCCCGGATAAGGCCAGCCAAGACGTCACCGGCGGGGACAGGGCGAAGGTTCCTGAAGTGGGTCCTATCCCGGGTTGCCTGTGTTGCCGCAGCCGAAAAGCCGGTATTTTTCTCGGGCGATCGACGGCAAGACGCTGCCGTGGCCCGCGCGCCGCAATCGCCGCGCTGCTCCCCTGCAAAACCGGCGGCTGCCCTTGCTGGGCCCTGCGATCTGCTCCATACCAGCGCGGGGTGATTCGGGATTTTCACCGTTCTGGCAGCGGCAAAGGGCCTGAAAAGAGCGTGTCTTGCGCCCATTGGTGCACTGCGCTAAGGCTCAGAATAATTCCAAATCGGACGAATCCGTGGCTGTCCCGAGGCTGCGGGAAAAAGGGCTCGCCAATGAGCGGCATTCTGCAGAACTATCTTCCACTCGTCGTCTTTATAGGAGTAGCGGGCCTGATCGGCCTCGTGCTGCTGATCGCGCCGTTCATCGTGGCGTTCCAGCAGCCGGATCCGGAAAAGCTGTCGGCGTATGAGTGCGGCTTCAACGCCTTCGACGACGCGCGCATGAAGTTCGACGTCCGCTTCTACCTGGTCGCCATCCTCTTCATCATCTTCGACCTCGAGGTGGCGTTCCTGTTTCCCTGGGCGGTGGCGTTCGGCAAGCTTGGCGCGACCGGCTTCTGGTCCATGGTGGTGTTCCTCGCCGTGCTGACGGTCGGGTTCGCCTATGAATGGAAGAAGGGAGCACTGGAATGGGATTGACCCCTGCAGCGTCCACGGGTCCGGTCGTCGCGCCGGCCCCCAAGGGCATCCTGGACCCGTCGACCGGCAAGCCGGTCGGGGCCAATGATCCGTTCTTCCTCGAGGTCAATTCCGAGCTGTCCGACAAGGGCTTCTTCGTTGCCGCGACCGACGACCTCATCACCTGGGCGCGCACCGGCTCGCTGATGTGGATGACCTTCGGTCTCGCCTGCTGCGCGGTCGAGATGATGCAGGTGTCGATGCCGCGCTACGACGTCGAGCGCTTCGGCTTCGCGCCGCGCGCCTCGCCGCGCCAGTCCGACGTGATGATCGTCGCAGGCACGCTGACCAACAAGATGGCGCCCGCGCTGCGCAAGGTCTACGACCAGATGCCCGAGCCGCGCTACGTCATCTCGATGGGCTCCTGCGCCAATGGCGGCGGCTATTATCACTATTCCTACTCGGTCGTGCGCGGCTGCGACCGCATCGTGCCGATCGACATCTACGTGCCGGGCTGCCCGCCCACGGCGGAAGCGCTGCTCTACGGCGTGCTGCTGCTGCAGAAGAAGATCCGGCGTACCGGCACCATCGAACGCTAAGGTTTTACGTCATGGACGACGCCAAGCTCGACGCCCTGGGGCAGACGATCGTTAGCGCGCTTCCGGGCGCCGCCACCGGTCATTCGGTCGCCTTCAACCAGCTGACGGTCGATGTCGAGGCCAGCAGGATCGTCGAGGTGGTCAAGTACCTCCGCGACGACCCCAGCTGCCGCTTCGTCAACTTCACCGACATCACGGCCGCGGACTATCCGTCGCGCGAAAAGCGCTTCGACGTGATCTATCACTTCCTGTCCCCGACCCTGAACGCGCGGATCCGGCTCAAGGCCCAGGCCGACGAGACCACGCAGGTGCCGTCGCTGATCGACGTGTTCCCCGGCGCCGACTGGTTCGAGCGCGAAGCCTACGACCTCTACGGCGTGTTCTTCGTCGGCCATCCCGACATGCGCCGCATCCTCACCGATTACGGCTTCGAGGGGCATCCGCTGCGCAAGGATTTCCCAACCACCGGTTTCGTCGAGGTCCGCTACGACGACCAGGAGAAGCGGGTGGTGTACGAGCCGGTGCGGCTCAACCAGGAATTCCGCAAGTTCGACTTTTTGTCGCCGTGGGAGGGGGCGGATTATCCCGTGCTTCCGGGGGATGAAAAAGCGGGGCCGAAGGTCTGATCATGAACGAGCAACCCGAACAGCTTCGCAACTTCACCATCAATTTTGGACCGCAGCATCCGGCGGCGCACGGCGTTCTGCGTCTTGTGCTCGAACTGGATGGTGAGGTGGTCGCTCGCGTCGACCCGCATATCGGCCTGCTGCACCGCGGCACCGAAAAGCTGATCGAGCAGAAGACCTACCTGCAGGCGATCCCGTACTTCGACCGGCTCGACTACGTCGCGCCGATGAACCAGGAGCACGCCTTCTGCCTCGCCGCCGAGAAGCTGCTCGGCATCGAGGTGCCGCGCCGCGGCCAGCTGATCCGCGTGCTCTATTGCGAGATCGGCCGCATTCTCTCTCACCTTCTCAACGTCACCACGCAGGCGATGGACGTCGGCGCGCTGACCCCGCCGCTGTGGGGCTTCGAGGAGCGCGAGAAGCTGATGGTGTTCTACGAGCGCGCCTCGGGCAGCCGTATGCACGCAGCCTACTTCCGCGTCGGCGGCGTGCATCAGGATCTGCCGCAGAAGCTGGTCGACGACATCGAGGCCTGGTGCGATCCGTTCCTGAAGGTCGTCGACGATCTCGACCGCCTGCTCACCGCCAACCGCATCTTCAAGCAGCGCAACGTCGACATCGGCGTGGTGCCGCTGAAGGAAGCCTGGGAGTGGGGCTTCTCCGGCGTGATGGTGCGCGGCTCGGGCGCGGCCTGGGACCTGCGCAAGTCGCAGCCCTACGAATGCTACGCCGAGATGGATTTCGACATTCCGATCGGCAAGAACGGCGATTGCTACGACCGCTATCTGATCCGCATGGAAGAGATGCGTCAGTCCGTGCGCATCATGAAGCAGTGCATCCAGAAGCTGAACGCGCCTGACGGCAAGGGCCCCGTCGTCGTCGAGGACAACAAGGTGGCGCCGCCGCGGCGCGGCGAGATGAAGCGCTCGATGGAAGCGCTGATCCACCACTTCAAGCTCTACACCGAGGGCGTGCACGTGCCGGCCGGCGAAGTCTACGCCGCGGTCGAGGCGCCCAAGGGCGAGTTCGGCGTCTACCTGATCGCCGACGGCACCAACAAGCCCTACAAGTGCAAGATCCGCGCGCCGGGCTTTGCCCATCTGCAGGCCATGGACCACATCTGCCGCGGCCATCTGCTCGCCGACGTCTCGGCGATCCTCGGCTCGCTCGACATTGTGTTCGGAGAGGTCGATCGTTGATGGGGCAGCAGGCGCCAATCCAGTTCGACCGCGCCTCGGGGGCCCTGGAAGGGGCCAACCTGTGGGAGCGGACGGCTGCCTTGGCGCTGGTGACGGGATCGAAGATCTCCTCGCACTTCTCGCACATGGGCTACATCGCCTGCGCGAACCTGCTGCGCAAGACGCTGCCCGAGCGCAACATCGCGATCAGGCTCAATCCCGACGCCGTGTTCGAATTCCCCTATGGCGACGGCTATTGGAGCAAGTTGCTCAACCGCACCTACAATTACGAGGACGAGCTCGAGCTCTTGTTCGCCGACTCCATCGACGTCGACTACACCTTGCTCGATTGCGGCGCCAATTACGGCTATTGGTCGGTGCTGGTGTCGAGCAAGCCGTTCGGCGCGCACAAGGCGATCGCGATCGAGCCGTCGGGGCAGAACTATCCGAAGCTCGTCAACAACGCCCGCGTCAACGGCAATCGCTTCGAGACGATGAAATGCGCGATCGGCGCCGTCCGCGGCACCGCGCATCTGTCGGGCACCAAGCACGAGGCCTTCAGCATCGCCGGCGATCCCTCGGCGGGCGGTGAGGAGGTGCCGGTCATCTCGCTCGACGATCTGATCGAGGACGGCAAGGTCGCGGCATCAGGCAAATACCTGATCAAGCTCGACGTCGAGGGCGTTGAGATCGAGGCGATCAAGGGCGGCGCCCGGCTGCTCCAGGCCGACAGCGTCATCATGTGCGAGGAGCACGGCAGCGACCGCAATCACTCCGTGTCGCGCTACATCCTCGAACAGACCCCGCTGAAGCTGATCGTGTTCGATCCGCGCAGCAGACGGATGGAGACCGTGACCGAGCTGTCGATCCTCGACCGCATCAAGGTTTCGACCCACGTCGGCTACAACGTTTTCGGCACCGCAAGCGCATTCTGGCAGGACAGGATCGAAGCCCTGAATGCGAAGACCGCGCGCCGTATGCAGTGAGAGATTGAAGAGATGTCCGTTCGTCGATTAGCACCGAAGGAAGTCCAGCCCGCGAGCTTTGCGTTCACGGAGGAGAACCTTGCGTTCGCCAGGCAGCAGATCGCGAAATATCCGGCCGGACGGCAGGCCTCGGCCGTCATCGCCATCCTCTGGCGCGCGCAGGAGCAGAACGAGGGCTGGGTCTCGGAAGCCGCGATCCGCGTCATCGCCGACATGCTCGACATGCCCTATATCCGGGTGCTGGAGGTTGCGACCTTCTACACGATGTTCCAGCTCGCCCCCGTCGGCAAGAAGGCCCACGTCCAGGTCTGCGGCACCACGCCCTGCCGGTTGCGCGGCGCCGAGGATCTGATCCACGTCTGCGAGCACCGCATCCATCACGAGCCGTTCCATCTGTCCAAGGACGGCAATTTCAGCTGGGAAGAGGTGGAGTGCCTGGGCGCCTGCGTGAACGCGCCGATGGTGCTGATCGGCAAGGACACCTATGAGGACCTGACCAAGGAAAGCTTCGGCAAGGTGCTCGACGGCTTCGCCTCGGGCAATCCGCCCAAGCCCGGTCCGCAGAACGGCCGCCAGTTCTCGGCGCCGATCACCGGGCCGACCACATTGAAGGAGATCAGCTGATGCGTGATCTCGTCGCAATCGGAGGGACCGAGGTCGTGAAGAAATGGGGCTTCGTCGCCATGCACGCCGCGATCGCGGCCGCCTTCATGTTCCTGCTGCAGCGTTTCTTCCTGAACGCGTCGCAGGAGACCAGCCTGCTCTGGGCGCTGTTCTTCGCAGTCTGCGCCGCCGGACTTGCCTACAAGCAGTCCACTCGTTGATCGGAAAGCACTGACATGCTCGAGGACAAGGACCGCATCTTCAAGAACCTCTACGGCCTCCACGATTGGGGGCTCGAGGGCGCGCGGCGCCGGGGCGCCTGGGATGGCACCAAGGCCATCATCGACAAGGGTCGCGACTGGATCATCAACGAGATGAAGGCCTCAGGGCTGCGCGGCCGCGGCGGCGCCGGCTTCCCGACCGGCCTGAAATGGTCCTTCATGCCGAAGGAATCCACCGACGGTCGTCCCAGCTATCTCGTCGTCAACGCCGACGAGTCCGAGCCCGGCACCTGCAAGGATCGCGAGATCATGCGGCACGATCCGCATCTCCTGGTCGAGGGCTGCCTGATCGCCAGCTTCGCGATGAACGCGCATGCCTGCTACATCTACGTCCGCGGCGAGTTCATCCGCGAGCGCGAGCGCCTGCAGGCCGCGATCGACCAGGCCTATGAGGCCAAGCTGGTCGGCAAGGACAACGTCAACGGCTGGCCGTTCGACATCTACGTCGCGCACGGCGCCGGCGCCTATATCTGCGGCGAGGAGACCGCGCTGCTCGAAAGCCTCGAAGGCAAGAAGGGCCAGCCGCGCCTGAAGCCGCCGTTCCCGGCCAATGTCGGCCTGTTCGGCTGCCCGACCACCGTCAACAACGTCGAGTCCATCGCGGTTGCGCCGGACATCCTGCGCCGCGGCGCGGCCTGGTTCGCCGGCATCGGCCGTCCGAACAATGTCGGCACCAAGCTGTTCTGCATCTCCGGCCATGTCGAGCGGCCCTGCAACGTCGAAGAGGCCATGGGCATTCCGTTCCGTGAGCTGATCGAGAAGCATTGCGGCGGCATCCGCGGCGGCTGGGACAATCTCAAGGCGGTGATCCCCGGCGGCTCGTCGGTGCGCATGGTGCCGGCCGAGCAGATCATCGACACGCCGATGGATTTCGACTCCTTGAGCAAGCTGCGCTCGGGCCTCGGCACCGCGGCCGTGATCGTGATGGATAAGTCGACCGATCTGATCCGCGCCATCGCCCGCATCTCCTATTTCTACAAGCACGAGAGCTGCGGCCAGTGCACGCCGTGCCGCGAGGGCACGGGCTGGATGTGGCGCGTCTTGACCCGCATGGCCGAAGGCCGCGCCCACAAGCGCGAGATCGACATGCTGCTCGAGGTGACCAAGCAGGTCGAAGGCCACACCATCTGCGCGCTGGGCGATGCGGCGGCATGGCCGATCCAGGGCCTGATCGCGCATTTCCGTCACGAGATCGAAGCGCGCATCGACCAATATTCGCACAGGGCAGACATTGACGATATCGGCGTCCGCGATCCCGTGAACATGGTCGCGGCGGAGTAAGACAAATGACCAAGCTCATCATCGACGGCAAAGAGATCGATGTCCCGCCGGAGTACACGCTGCTTCAGGCGTGCGAGGCGGCCGGCGCCGAGATTCCGCGCTTCTGCTATCACGAGCGGCTGTCGATCGCCGGCAATTGCCGGATGTGCCTCGTCGAGGTGAAGGGCGGCCCGAAGCCGGTCGCGAGCTGCGCCTGGGGCGTGCGCGACTGCCGTCCGGGCCCCAAGGGCGAGCCGCCGGAAATCTCGACGCGTTCGCCGATGGTGAAGAAGGCGCGCGAAGGCGTGATGGAGTTCCTGCTGATCAACCATCCGCTGGACTGTCCGATCTGCGACCAGGGCGGCGAGTGCGACCTGCAGGACCAGGCGATGGGCTATGGTGTCGACACCAGCCGCTTTGCCGAGAACAAGCGCGCCGTCGAGGACAAATATCTCGGTGCGCTGGTCAAGACCTCGATGAACCGCTGCATTCAGTGCACGCGCTGCGTCCGCTTCTCGGCGGAGGTCGCCGGCGCCCCAGAGATGGGCGCCACCGGCCGCGGCGAGGACATGGAGATCACGACCTATCTCGAGCACGCCCTGACCTCGGAATTGCAGGGCAACCTCGTCGACATCTGCCCGGTCGGCGCCTTGACCTCGAAGCCCTATGCCTTCGCGGCGCGTCCGTGGGAGCTCGGCAAGACCCAGTCGATCGACGTCATGGACGGCGTGGGCTCTGCGATCCGCGTCGACACCCGCGGCCGCGAGGTGATGCGCATCCTGCCGCGCATCAACGAGGCCGTGAACGAGGAGTGGATCTCCGACAAGACCCGCCACGTCGTCGACGGCCTGCGCACCCAGCGGCTCGACCGCCCCTATGTCCGCGAAGCCGGCAAGCTGCGCGCTGCCACTTGGCAGGAGGCCTTTGCCGCGATCGCCGCCAAGGCGGCGCGCACCGACGGCAAGCGCATCGGCGCGATCGCCGGCGACCTCGCCGGTGTCGAAGAGATGTTCGCGCTGAAGGACCTGCTCGCGAAGTTCGGCTCCGGCAATCTGGCGGTGCAGGGCGGCGATGCCTTCGATCCCGCGCTCGGCCGTGGCTCCTACATCTTCAACCCGACGCTGGCGGGCGTCGAGCAGGCCGATGCGCTGCTCATCATCGGCGCCAATCCGCGCAAAGAGGCGGCCGTGTTCAACGCCCGCATCCGCAAGCGCTGGCGCGCCGGCGGCTTCAAGGTCGGCGTGATCGGCTCCAAAGCCGATCTCACTTACGACTACGATCATCTCGGCGCGGGCACCGAGACGCTCGGTGAGCTCGCGGCCGGCAAGCATTCCTTCATCGACGTGCTGAAGAGCGCCAAGAATCCGATAATCCTGGTCGGTGCAGGCGCCACCTCGCGTCACGACGGCGCCGCCATCCTCGCGGCCGCTGCCAAGCTCGCGCTCGACGTCGGCGCGCTCAAGGATGGCTGGAACGGCTTCGGCGTGCTGCATGAGACCGCCTCGCGCGTCGGCGCGCTCGACATCGGCTTCTCCGCGACCGGCGGCGGCCTCAACGCCGCGCAGATGACGACCTTCGGCACGCTCGACCTGCTGTTCCTGCTCGGCGCCGACGAGATCAGCGCGCCTGACGGCACCTTCGTCGTCTATATCGGCACCCATGGCGACCGCGGCGCGCACCGCGCCGACGTGATCTTGCCGGCGGCCGCTTACACCGAGAAGTCCGCGATCTATGTCAACACCGAGGGCCGCGTGCAGATGACGGGCCGCGCCGCGTTCCCGCCGGGCGAAGCCCGCGAGGACTGGGCGATCATCCGCGCGCTGTCGGAAGCGCTCGGCAAGAAGCTCGGCTATGACTCGCTTGCGCAGCTGCGCCAGGCGATCTTCAAGGCCGTGCCGCACCTGATCCGTCTCGACCAGATCGAGGCCGGCTCCGCCGACCAGATCAAGAAGCTGGCGGGGAAGGGCGGCTCGCCCGAGAAGGCGCCGTTCAAGCCGCTGGTCGAGGACTTCTATTTGACCAACCCAATCGCGCGTGCGTCCGCCGTGATGGCGGAATGCTCGCGCCTCGCCTCCGGGCACATGCTGACCGCAGCGGAGTGAGCGTGATCTGATGGAATTCTTCGAAAGCGCATTCTGGACCGGTTTCCTCTGGCCGCTGATCATCATGGTCGCGCAGAGCGTGTTGGTGCTCGTCGTCCTCTTGGTGGCGATCGCCTACATCCTGCTCGCCGACCGCAAGATCTGGGCGGCGGTGCAGATCCGGCGCGGCCCGAACGTGGTCGGCCCCTGGGGCCTGCTGCAATCCTTCGCCGACCTGCTCAAGTTCGTGCTCAAGGAGCCGATCATTCCGGCCGGCGCCAACAAGGGCGTGTTCCTGCTGGCGCCGCTGGTGTCATGCGTGCTCGCGCTCGCCGCCTGGGCCGTGATCCCGACCAATCTCGGCTGGGTGATCGCCGACATCAATGTCGGCGTCCTCTTCATCTTCGCGATCTCGTCGCTGTCGATCTACGGCATCATCATGGCCGGCTGGTCGTCGAACTCGAAGTATCCGTTCCTGGCCGCGCTGCGCTCGGCGGCGCAGATGGTCTCGTACGAAGTCTCGATCGGCTTCGTCATCATCACGGTGCTGCTCTGCGCCGGCACGCTGAATCTGTCGGCCGTGGTCGAGGCCCAGCATGCGCGCGGCCTCGCCAGCCTGATCGGGCTGCCGCAGCTCACCATCCTGAACTGGTACGTCTGGCCGCTGTTCCCGATGTTCGTGGTGTTCTACGTTTCGGCGCTGGCGGAAACCAACCGTCCGCCCTTCGACCTCGTCGAAGCCGAATCCGAGCTCGTCGCCGGCTTCATGGTCGAATACGGCTCGACGCCGTATCTGCTGTTCATGCTCGGCGAATATGTCGCGATCGTCACGATGTGCGCGCTGGCGACGATCCTGTTCCTCGGAGGCTGGCTGCCGCCGGTGGACCTGCCGCCCTTCAACTGGGTGCCGGGGATCATCTGGTTCTCGCTGAAACTGTTCTTCATGTTCTTCCTGTTCGCGATGGCGAAGGCGATCGTGCCCCGCTACCGCTACGATCAATTGATGCGCCTCGGCTGGAAGGTGTTCCTGCCGCTGTCGCTGGTGATGGTGATCGTGGTGGCCGGCGTGCTGCATTTCGCCGGCATCGCGCCGAAGTGAGGGCTGTCATGGGTATCAACGTCAACGCCACTGCACGCTCGCTTCTGCTGTCGGAATTCGTCTCGGCGTTCTTCCTCGCCATGCGCTATTTCTTCCAGCCGAAGCCGACGCTGAACTATCCGTTCGAGAAGGGCCCGATCTCGCCGCGCTTTCGCGGCGAGCACGCGCTGCGCCGTTATCCGAACGGCGAAGAGCGCTGCATCGCCTGCAAGCTGTGCGAAGCGGTCTGCCCGGCGCAGGCCATCACCATCGAAGCCGGCCCGCGCCGCAACGACGGCACCCGCCGCACCGTGCGCTACGACATCGACATGGTGAAGTGCATCTATTGCGGCCTCTGCCAGGAGGCCTGTCCTGTGGACGCCATCGTCGAAGGTCCGAACTTCGAGTTCGCGACCGAGACCCGCGAGGAACTGTTCTATGACAAGGCCAAGCTGCTCGCCAACGGCGACCGCTGGGAACGCGAGATCGCGAAAGCGATCGAGCTCGATGCGCCGTACCGGTGAGGTGAGGGCATGATCCATCTCGCCAACCTCTCGTCATTCCGGGGCGCGCGAAGCGCGAGCCCGGAATCTCGCGCCACAACCTCCAGATTCCGGGTTCGCGGGCTTTGCCCGCGCCCCGGAATGACGGGGAATGCCCGATGATCCTTCCCGCGCTGTTCTTCTATCTGTTCGCCGGCGTCTGCGTCGCCTCGGCGGTGATGGTGATTGTCTCGCGCAATCCCGTGCACTCCGTGCTGTACCTGATCCTGGCCTTCGTCAACGCCTCCGGCCTGTTCGTGCTGATGGGCGCCGAATTCCTCGGCATGATGCTGATCGTCGTCTATGTCGGCGCGGTCGCCGTGCTGTTCCTGTTCGTGATCATGATGCTCGACGTCGATTTTCTCGAGCTGCGCGAGGGCTTCATCGAGTACCTGCCGGTCGGCCTGGTGATCGGCGGCATCTTCCTGTTCGAGCTGCTGCTCACCGTCGGCTTCTGGGTCATCAATCCCGGCGTGTCCAAGACGATCACGGCGGCGATCCCGGCCAACGTCTCCAACACCGAGGCGCTCGGGCTCGTGCTCTATACGAAGTACATCCACTACTTCCAGCTCTCGGGCATGGTGCTGCTGGTCGCCATGATCGGCGCCATCGTGCTGACGCTGCGCCACAAGGCGAGCGTGAAGCGGCAGGACATCAACGTGCAGAACGCGCGCACGCCCGAGATGGCGATGGCGATGCGCAAGGTGGCGCCGGGGCAGGGGCTCTCGGATGCCGATGCGGCGGAGTGGGTGAAATGACGATCGGGCTCGGACATTACCTGGCGGTCGGCGCGATCCTGTTCACGCTCGGCATCCTCGGCATCTTCCTGAACCGCAAGAACATCATCGTCATCCTGATGTCGATCGAGCTGATCCTGCTCTCGGTCAATATCAACCTCGTGGCATTCTCGACCTTCCTCGGCGACATCGTCGGCCAGGTCTTCGCGCTGCTGGTGCTCACCGTCGCAGCGGCTGAAGCTGCGATCGGTCTTGCCATCCTGGTGGTCTATTTCCGCAACCGCGGCTCGATCGCGGTTGAGGACGTCAATCTGATGAAGGGCTGAGCTCTCAAATGGTTCAGGCAATCGTTTTCCTGCCTCTCTTGGGCGCCATTTTGGCCGGCCTGATCGCGCTTGTCGGCGCGCATGCCCGCAACCCCTCGGGCGACGAGGTCGAGCATCACGGCGACCACGGACATGGCCACGGCGACGCTCACGCCTCGACGGCCCATGACGCTCACGGCCATGACGCCCACGGCCATGACGACCATGGCCGCGACGATCACGCTCACGGCCCGGCCGAGCCGCCGGCCGCCGGCTCGCGCGCTGCGGAGCTGATCACGACGGGGCTGCTGTTCGTCTCGGCCGCGCTGTCCTGGATGACGCTGGTCGATGTCGGCTTCATGCACCATGACGCCCGCATTCAGCTGCTGCCCTGGATCTTCTCCGGCGATCTCCAGGTCTGGTGGACGCTGCGGGTCGACACGCTCACTGCCGTGATGCTGGTGGTGGTGACCACCGTGTCCTCGCTCGTGCACCTCTATTCCATCGGCTACATGGACGAGGACCCGAACCGGCCGCGCTTCTTCGGCTATCTCAGCCTGTTCACCTTCGCGATGCTGATGCTGGTGACGGCGGACAACCTCGTGCAGCTGTTCTTCGGCTGGGAAGGCGTCGGTCTCGCCAGCTACCTCTTGATCGGCTTCTGGTACCAGAAGCCGTCGGCGAACGCGGCCGCCATCAAGGCTTTCGTGGTCAACCGCGTCGGCGACTTCGGTTTCGCGCTCGGCATCTTCGCCGTCTTCATGTTGGTCGGCTCGACCGATTTCGAGACGATCTTCCATGCCGCCCCGGGCCTGACCGGGAAGGCCATCAACTTCCTCGGCTGGCACGCCGATGCGCTGACCCTGACCTGCCTGTTGCTGTTCATGGGCGCGATGGGCAAGTCGGCGCAATTCCTGCTGCACACCTGGTTGCCGGACGCGATGGAAGGCCCGACCCCCGTGTCGGCGCTGATCCATGCCGCGACCATGGTCACAGCCGGCGTGTTCATGGTGGCGCGCCTGTCGCCGCTGTTCGAGCTCGCCCCGACCGCGCAGGCCGTCGTGATGTTCTTTGGTGCCACCACGGCGTTCTTCGCGGCCACGATCGGCCTCGTCCAGAACGACATCAAGCGCATCGTCGCCTACTCGACCTGCTCGCAGCTCGGCTACATGTTCGTGGCGATGGGAGCGGGGGCCTATTCGGTCGGCATGTTCCATCTGTTCACGCACGCCTTCTTCAAGGCGCTGCTGTTCTTGGGCTCCGGCTCGGTGATCTACGCGATGCACCACGAGCAGGACATCCGCAACATGGGCGGGCTCTGGAAGAAGATCCCCTATACCTATGCGGTGATGGTGGTCGGCACCCTGGCGCTGACCGGCTTCCCGCTCACCGCCGGCTACTTCTCCAAGGACGCCATCATCGAAGCGGCCTACGCCTCGCACAATCCGTTCGGGATGTACGGCTTCCTGATGACGATCGTCGCCGCCGGCCTGACCTCGTTCTACTCCTGGCGCATGATCTTCAAGACCTTCCACGGCGAGCCGCATGACGAGCACCATTACGAGGCCGCGCATGAAGCTCCGCTCTGGATCCTGGTCCCGATCGGCGTGCTCGCGGTCGGCTCGTTCGTCGCAGGGTTCCCGTTCAAGGAGCTGTTCGCCGGTCACGGCGTCGAGGAATTCTTCCGCGAGTCCGTGAAGATGAACCCGCATATCATCGAGGAGATGCACCACATCCCGCAGACCATCGCGTTCCTGCCGACGGTCATGATGGTGCTGGGCTTCCTGGTCTCGTATCTGTTCTACATCCGCCGGCCCTATCTGCCGGTCGAGCTCGCGAACACGCAGCCGATGCTGTACCAGTTCCTGCTCAACAAATGGTACTTCGACGAGCTCTACGACATCATCTTCGTCCGTCCGGCGAAGTGGATCGGCTACCAGCTCTGGAAGAAGGGGGACGGCTTCGTCATCGATGGCTTCGGCCCCGACGGCGTCTCGGCCCGCGTGCTTGATGTCACCCGCAACGTCGTCAAGATCCAGACCGGCTATCTCTATCACTACGCGTTCGCCATGCTGATCGGTGCCGCCGGCCTGATCACCTGGTTCATGTTCGGCTTTGGAGGCCAGTAAATGACAACCTGGCCCATCCTTTCGGTCACGACGTTCCTGCCGCTGGTCGGCGCGCTGATCGTCTATCTCAGCCGCGGCGACGACGAGGCGGCCAAGCGCAACTCGCGCTGGATCGCGCTCTGGACCACGCTGATCACCTTCGCGGTGTCGGTGATCCTGGTCATGCGCTTCGATCCCGCCAATCCCGACTTCCAGTTCGTCGAGAAGGCGAACTGGCTCGCCACCGGCATCACCTACCACATGGGCGTCGACGGCATCTCGCTGCCGTTGGTGATCCTCACCACCGCCGTGATGCCGTTTTGCATCATCGCGAGCTGGAAGGCGATCACCAACCGCGTCCGCGAATACATGATGGCGTTCCTGATCCTGGAAACGCTGATGATCGGCACCTTCTCGGCGCTCGATCTCGTGCTGTTCTACCTGTTCTTCGAGGGCGGCCTGATCCCGATGTTCCTGATCATCGGCGTCTGGGGCGGCCCGCGTCGGGTCTACGCGTCGTTCAAGTTCTTCCTCTACACGCTGCTCGGCTCGGTCCTGATGCTGCTCGCCATCATGGCGCTGTACTGGAACGGCGGCACCACCGACATTCCGACGCTGATGCACACGGCCGTGCCACGGTCGTTGCAGACCTGGGCCTGGCTCGCCTTCTTCGCTTCCTTCGCGGTGAAGATGCCGATGTGGCCGGTGCACACCTGGCTTCCGGACGCGCACGTCGAGGCGCCGACCGCGGGCTCGGTGGTGCTCGCCGCGATCCTGCTGAAGATGGGCGGCTACGGCTTCCTGCGCTTCTCGCTGCCGATGTTCCCGCTTGCCTCGCACGACTTCGCACCGCTGATCTTCACGCTCTCGGCCATCGCCATCATCTACACCTCGCTGGTGGCCTTGATGCAGGAGGACATGAAGAAGCTGATCGCGTACTCGTCGGTGGCGCATATGGGCTTCGTCACCATGGGCATCTTCGCCGGCACCATGCAGGGCGTCGCCGGCGGCGTGTTCCAGATGATCTCGCACGGCATCGTTTCCGGCGCGCTCTTCCTCTGCGTCGGCGTCGTCTATGACCGTCTGCACACCCGCGAGATCGCGGCCTATGGCGGCCTCGTCAACCGGATGCCGCTCTACGCGATGACCTTCATGGTCTTCACCATGGCCAATGTCGGCTTGCCCGGCACCAGCGGCTTCGTCGGCGAGTTCATGACGCTGCTCGGCACCTTCAAGGTCTCGATCCCGACGGCGTTCTTTGCCAGCTTCGGCGTGATCCTGTCGGCGGCCTATGCGCTGTGGCTCTACCGCAAGGTCGTGTTCGGCGCGCTGGCCAAGCCGTCGCTGGCGAGCATGAAGGATCTCACCCTGCGCGAGTGCGTGATTCTGTTCCCGATGATCGCGCTGACCATCCTGTTCGGCGTCTATCCGAAGCCGGTGCTCGACATGTCGGCCGCCTCGGTCCAGCAACTCGTCAACAATTACAACAATGCCGTGACGGCCGTGAAGGCCGCCGCACTGCTCCATTGATCGGGCAGGTCAGGATATCGCCATGAGCTTTGAGACTGCAGGTTATCAACTGGCGCCGGTGCTGCCCGAGATCGTGCTCGCGGTCGGCGCCATGGCTCTGCTGATGCTGGGCGCCTATCGCGGCCAGGGGACGACCAGTGCGATCACCTCGCTGGCGGTGGTGCTGCTGGTCGCGGTCGGCGTGCTCGAATACATGCTGCCCGCCGGCAAGCATGTGACCTTCGGCGGCAGTTTCATCGTCGACGATTTCGCCCGCTTCATGAAGATCCTGGCTTTGATCGGCTCGGCGGTGACGCTCGTGCTGTCGACCGAGTTCCTGTCCGACCCGTCGCGCCGCATCTTCGAATATTCCATTCTGGTGCTGCTCTCGACTCTCGGCATGATGGTGTTGATCTCGGCCGGCGACCTGATCTCGCTCTATCTCGGCCTCGAACTGATGTCGCTGGCGCTCTATGTCGTGGCGGCCTCCAACCGCGACAACGCCAAATCGACTGAAGCCGGCCTGAAGTACTTCGTGCTCGGCGCGCTGTCCTCGGGCATGCTGCTCTACGGCGCCTCGCTGGTCTACGGCTTCACCGGCACGGTCAGCTTCACCGGCATCGCCGCGGCCGCGACGGTCTCGAATGTCGGGCTGGTGTTCGGCCTGGTCTTCCTGCTGGTCGGACTCTGCTTCAAGGTTTCGGCAGTGCCGTTCCACATGTGGACGCCCGACGTCTACGAGGGCGCGCCGACCCCGGTCACCGCCTTCTTCGCCTCGGCGCCGAAGGTTGCCGCGCTCGCCGTGTTCACCCGCGTCACGCTGACCGCTTTCCCGGGCATCGTCTCGCAGTGGCAGCAGATCCTGGTGTTCGTCTCGATCGCCTCGATGGCGCTCGGCTCCTTCGCCGCAATCGGCCAGACCAACATCAAGCGCCTGATGGCCTATTCCTCGATCGGCCACATGGGATTTGCCCTCGTCGGCCTTGCCTCCGGCACGGTCGAGGGCGCCCAGGGCGTCCTGATGTACATCGTGATCTATGTCGCGATGACGCTGGGCTCGTTCTCGATCATCCTCGCCATGCGCCGCAACGGCCAGGCCGTCGAGCAGATCAGCGATTTCGCCGGCCTGTCGCGCACCAATCCGCTGCTCGCCTTCATGTTCGCGATGCTGCTGTTCTCGCTCGCCGGCATTCCGCCGCTCGCCGGCTTCTTCGCCAAATGGTACGTCTTCGTCGCCGCTATCAAGGCGAATTTGTTCACGCTCGCCGTCGTCGGCGTGCTGACCAGCGTGGTCGGCGCCTACTATTATCTCGCCATCGTCAAGACGATGTATTTCGACGAACCGGCCGGACAGGTCGATCCGGTGCGCGTCGAGGTGAAGACGGTGTTGGCGGTTGCCGGCCTGTTCAACATCCTGTTCGCGCTGTTCGCGGGCCCCGTGGTGAGCGTCGCCTCCGCCGCGGCAAAGTCGCTGTTTTAGGATGGCTTTCGCGCTCGGTCCTCGCGCCTCATCCGCGGGCTACAAGCTCGCGGCGTTCGAGCGGACCGGCTCGACCAATACCGAGGCGATCGAGCGCGCCAGAGCCGGCGAACGCGGTCCGATGTGGTTCGTCACGTCAGAGCAGACCGCCGGCCGCGGCCGCCGTCAGCGGCCCTGGATCGCGCCGCGCGGCAATCTCGCCGCCAGCGTCCTCGAAGTCCTGGACGTCGCGCCGGCAATTGCCGCCACCATCGGCTTTGCCGCCGGTCTGGCCGAGGAGGCCGCCCTGGAAAAGGTCAGCCTCGAGGCCGCGCTCCGCCTCGGCGAGGGCCGTCCCCGCTACGCGCTGAAATGGCCCAATGACGTGCTGGCCAACGGCAAGAAACTGGTCGGCATCGGTCTGGAGGCCGAGGCCGTCGGCGACCGCCTCGCCATCGTGGTCGGCATCGGCACCAATGTCGTCGCGGCGCCCGAGGGCACACCGACGCCCGCGGTGTCGCTGGCCGCGCTCGGCGTCCAGATCAGTGCCGAGGAGCTGTTCTCGGCCCTGTCTGATGCCTGGGTCGAGTTCCGCAGCATCTGGGACAATGGAGGCGGCTTTGCCGAGATCCGCAAGCTGTGGCTGGAGCGCGCCGCCGGCCTCGGCGAGAAGGTCGCGATCCATACGGGGACGATGACGCTGGAAGGCATTTTTGACACCATCGACGATACCGGCTGCCTGATCGTCCGAACCGCGGAGGGCCGCCGCGTGCCGGTGGCGGCAGGCGAGGTGTTCTTCGGTTCGGTCCGCTCGGTGGGAGCTGCATGATGGCGAAGCCCGAGGAACTGGTATTTGCGCCGCTCGGCGGTGTCGGCGAGATCGGCATGAACCTGTCGATCTACGGCCTCGGCAACCGCCAGCAGCGCGCCTGGATGGCGGTCGATCTCGGCGTCTCCTTCGGCGACGAGGAGCATCTGCCGGGCATCGACCTGATCATGCCGGACATCTCCTTCCTGGAGAAGGAACGCAAGAACCTGATGGGCCTCGTGCTGACCCACGCCCATGAGGACCATTTCGGCGCCATCATCGACCTCTGGCCGAAGCTGAAATGCCCGATCTATGCGACGCAGTTCAGCGCCGCGCTGTTCGAGGCCAAATGCGCCGCCGAGCGCAACGCGCCGAAGATCCCGGTGACGGTGGTGCCGTCGGGCGGGCGCATCGACGTCGGTCCGTTCAACGTCGAATTCATTCCCGTCGCGCATTCGATTCCCGAGGCGCACGCGCTGGCAATCCACACCTCGGCCGGCACGGTGCTGCACACCGGCGACTGGAAGATCGATCCGACCCCGACGCTCGGGGCTCCCACCGACGAGAAGCGGCTGCGCGAGCTCGGCGAGGAGGGCCTGCTTGCCTTGATCGGCGATTCCACCAACGCGGTGCGCGACGGTCGCTCGCCCTCCGAAGCCGAGGTCGCCCGGACCATCATCGACCTGGTGAAATCGGCCAAGGGCCGCGTCGCCGTGACGACCTTCGCCTCCAACGTCGCGCGCATCAAGGCCGTGGCCGCCGCCGCCAAGGCCGCCGACCGCGAGGTCGTCGTGGTCGGCCGCGCCATGGAGCGCGTGGTGCAGGTGGCGCGCGAGACCGGCTATCTCGACGGCGTGCAGAATTTCCGCTCCCCCGAGGTCTACGGCCACCTTCCCCAGGACAAGGTGCTGGCGCTGTGCACCGGCAGCCAGGGCGAGCCGCGCGCCGCGCTGGCGCGGATCGCCAATGACGACCATCCCGAGATCACGCTCAACCGCGGCGACAGCGTCATCTTCTCCTCGCGCACCATTCCGGGCAACGAGAAGGCCGTCAGCTCGATCATCAACAATCTGGTGCTGCAGGGCGTCGAGATCATCACCGACCGCGATGCCCTGGTTCACGTCTCCGGCCATCCTCGCCGCGACGAATTGCGCGACCTGATCGCCTGGACCAGGCCGCAGCTCCTGATACCCGTCCATGGCGAAGCCCTGCATCTGCACGAGCACGCCAAGCTGGCGCGGGCCGCCGGCGTGCCGCGCGTGCTGGTCTGCCGCAACGGTGACCTCGTCAAGCTCGGCCCCGGCGATCCCGGCATCGTCGGCGAGGTGCCGTCGGGGCGTCTCTACAAGGACGGCACGATCTTGGAGGATTCCAAGTCCCGCGCCGTGGTCGAGCGGCGGCGCATGGCCTTCTCCGGTTGCGCCTTCGTCGCCATTGCCATGACCGAGCAGGGCGAGCTCGCCGACGATCCCGAGGTCGACCTGGTCGGAATCCCCGATAAGAACCGGGCGGGCGAGCCGTTCGACGACATCGTCTTCGACGCCGTGATGTCGACGATCGAGGGCCTGCCGAAGGCGCGCCGCCGCGATGCGGATGCGCTGGCCGAGTCGGTGCGACGCGCCGTCCGGGCCGTCATCAACGAACATTGGGGCAAGAAGCCCCCTGTCTGGTACACGTGCTGACAGTCTAACGGGAGAGAACCATGCTGGGCCGGCTCAACCATGTCGCGATCGCGACCAAGGACGCGGTCAAGGCGGCCAGGATCTACGGTGCCGCGTTCGGCGCCCAGATCTCGGACGCGGTGCCGCTGCCCGAGCACGGCGTCATCACCGTGTTCGCCACGCTGCCCAACACCAAGATCGAGTTCATCGAGCCGCTCGGCGAGGCCTCGCCGATCGCAAAATTCGTCGAGCGCAACCCGGACGGCGGCATCCACCACATCTGCTACGAGGTGGTCGACATCATCGCCTCGCGCGACACGCTGGTGAAGGAGGGGGCAAGGGTGCTCGGTGACGGCGTGCCGAAGATCGGTGCCCATGGCAAGCCGGTGCTGTTCCTGCATCCGAAGGACTTTTCCGGCGCGCTGGTCGAAATCGAGCAGGCGTAAGGCCGTCCCATGGCCATCCAGATATCGACCGCGATCGCGATCTACTTCGTCATCTGGTGGGTCGCGCTGTTCGTGACGCTGCCGTTCGGCGTGCGCAGCCAGCACGAGGACGGCGTCGGCGCGCCCGGCACCGATCCCGGCGCCCCGATCCTGACCCGGATGGGCCGCAAGCTGATCTGGACCACGATCATCTCGGCCATCATCTACGGCCTCGGCATGCTCGCCTATAACGCCGGCTATCTCTCGATCGAGCGCCTGTCGAAGATGATGGGCATGCCGTTTTAGGGGCTCCTGCCGAGCGCGCCGGAAGGCGATAGACTGGGGCGCTCGCAATAACGGTGGAGATAGTTCGTATAGTTGGGGGGACACAAATGACTTTTCAACGCATCGTCGTCGCGCTGCTGGTGCTGATCGTCGCCGGGCTCGGCGCCATCGGCTATGTCGAGTGGAAGATGGCCGCACAGGTGCGGACGCTGAAGGCATTCGTCGAGGGTTACGTCTTCAACGAAGCCGTGATGGCCTGCGAGCAGGCCAAGAGCTCGACACCGTTCAAATGGAACGGCGGCAAGAGCACCTCGGTGATCGGCCTGAACTCGGTCAAGCTCGACAAATACAACGTCAGCGCCAGCTACACGCTGGTGGCGGATCTCGTTTATTGTGATTACGATCCGATCAAGAGAAAGGCCGAGATCGGCTCGAGCTTCCTGGAGCGCGAGTAATTGTTCGGTGTCCTGCGCGAGCGCGGCGCCGAACTGCGCAGCTCCTGACGCGAGTGCGCAGCCTCGTCGCGCTTTTCACGCAAGACCATCAAATCGTTCGGCGTTGGCGGCCCGCGATCATTCCGTAGACGAGCAGCACGATGATCGCGCCAACGACCGCGCCGATCAATCCTGCTCCTTCTTCGGGACGATACCAGCCGAGGGCCTGGCCGAGGTAGGTCGCAACGAATGCGCCCACGATGCCGAGGATGGTCGTCAGGATGAAGCCGGACGGCTCGTTGTCCCCGGGCATGATGAATTTGGCTATGACGCCGGCGACGAAGCCGATGATGATCGTCCAGAGAATGCTCATTTCAAACCTCTTCGAGTTAGGCAGCGGCAGTTAAGCCTGCGGCAGGCGCCCGTCCGGTGTGTACTTGTCGATCGCCGAGGGCAATTCCCGGGATAGCCTTGCGAGGATCTCGTCTTGAGAGAGCCCCGTCTGCTGTTCGAGCTTCTCGAGCACGTCGGCGCCAACGGCAGTTTTCAGCTCAGGCGGCGCAATCTCCTTGTTGGGGCCGGGCTTTACCCAGGAGTCGGCTACCTCGCCCCGGCCATTCTGGTTAAACCTTTCCAGGAGCTCGCCAATTCCTCCATTGAGCAGCCCCCCGATGCCGCCCGCGCCGAGCATGCCGCCCAGGTTGCCCAGCATTCCCCCAAGCGGTTCCTGAGCACTCCCGCCGGCGGGCGCTCCGGCCGCAGACCCTGCGCCTGAACCCTTCAGCAGATCGGCCAGCTTGTCGCGGTTTTGATAGCCAGCTATGGCCAGCATCGCCAGAAGGGCAGTCATGGAAGGCATTCCGCGCGCCATTGGCGTCTCCTTGAGATCCGAGATCCGAGAAGAGCCAAACTGTCTCAACACGCCTGAGTTCCCGAGATCGCACATGATCGGTCGCGGCGAAGCGTCTCTCTGTCGCGAGGGTGAGAACCGACGACGGGGCGGGCTGGCCGGGAAGCGCGGCAGGAGGTAGTAAAATCCCCAACTCGACCCCGGCGGAGCCGGACGATCTCAGGACCAAGCGCCCCGCGAGAACGCAAATGCCGTCATCGGAAGCCGCCGACCGGATCATCGATCTCTACCAGCGCCAGGCCTCGGACTGGATCGAGAAGCGCGCCCAAGGCCGCCTGTTCGAGCGAGCCTGGCTCGACCGCTTTCGAGCGCTGCTGCCTCCTGCCGGCCCGGTCCTCGATTTGGGCTGTGGCTCCGCCATGCCGATCGCTGGATATCTGATCGGTCTTGGTCACCCCGTCGCGGGCGTGGATTCCGCCCCGGCGATGATCGCCGAGTGCCGGCGTCGTTTCCCGCAGCAGGTGTGGACTGTCGACGACATGCGCCAGCTTGCGTTGGGGCGACGGTTCTGCGGCATCCTTGCCTGGGACAGCTTCTTTCATCTGTCCTACGAGGACCAGCGCCGCATGTTCCCGATCTTTCGCGAGCATGCCGCGCCGGGCGCGGCGCTGATGTTCACGAGCGGCCCCGCACACGGCGAGGCGATCGGACAATTCGGCGGCGAGCCGCTGTATCATGCGAGCCTGGATGCCAGCGAATATCGGTCGCTCCTGGGCCGGAACGGCTTCCGCGTCGTGGCGCATGTCGCCGACGATCGCGATTGCGGCGGCCACACCATCTGGCTTGCACAGCGCATCGAGACGCCCGGTTCAGTCGAATGATCGTGGCGATAGGCGCCAGCGCGCTTTGTGGCTATGATGATCCGAAAAGAAGGCCGGCTCAAATCCGACATGGGAGTGAACAGCTGCTCCCGCCGGCATCGTGGGGGAGACCGGCATGAGTTCAGCGCCTCGACCGTTGGCCGATCCGCGGCGGCAGGATTATCGAATTCTCCATGAAGCCGATTTGCGGGATTACATTGCGGAGGTCTTCGATGTCGCGGCCCGGCTGGGCGGCGAGCCGGCGTCCTGGGCGATCACCGAGGTCGGTGACGGCAATCTCAACCTCGTCTTCATCGTCAAGGGCTCGCGTGGCGGCATCGCCGTCAAGCAGGCGCTGCCTTATGTCCGTCTCGTCGGCGAAAGCTGGCCGCTGCCGCTGTCGCGGGCCCATTACGAATATCTGGCGCTGTCGAAGCAGGCCCAGCTCGCGCCCGGCCTCGTGCCGGCTTTGCTGCATCACAACGAGGATCTGGCGCTGACGGTGATGGAGCTGCTCGAGCCCCATATCATCATGCGCAAGGGGCTGGTTGCGGGCACGCGATATCCCGGCTTCGTCGGCGACATCACCACCTTCATGGCGCGAACGCTGTTCTTCACCTCCGACCTCGCGCTGTCCGCGGCCGAGAAGAAGGAGGGCATCGCAGCTTTCGCCGGCAACCACGCGCTGTGCAAGATCACCGAGGATTTGATCTTCACCGATCCCTACCGTATCGCCGAGCAGAACCGCTGGACCGCGCCGTATCTCGATGCCCTTGCCGCTGAGCTGCGCGACGACATGGAGCTGCACGTCGCGATCTCCCGGCAGAAGCTGAAGTTCATGGCAAGCCCGGAAGCGCTGCTGCACGGCGATCTCCACACCGGATCGATCATGGTCACGGAGAGCGAGACGCGGGTGATCGATCCCGAATTCGCATTCTACGGCCCGATGGGCTTCGACCTCGGCGCCGTGCTCGCCAACCTCCTGATGGCCTATTTTGCCTCCGCCGGCCATGAGCGCGCGGCGGGCGGGCGGGCCGCATTCGAGGCCTGGGTCCTGGAGACGGTCGAGCTGGTCTGGAGCGAGTTCGCTCGTAAATTCCTCGAGCTCTGGCGCGCCGGCGCGGCAGGCGACGCCTATCCGGCCTCGCTCTTCGCCGGGGAGAAGGGCGCCGCGCGCCTGGAGGCCGAGCGTCAGGCCTACATGCAACGCCTGTTCGCCGATACGATCGGCTTCGCTGGCGCAAAGATCATCCGCCGCATCTTCGGCCTCGCGCACAACATCGATTTCGAGCTGATCGAGGCGACGAGGACGCGCGCGATCAGCGAGGCGCGCGCGGTGCGGCTGGCGCGCACGATGATGGTGGAGACGCCGACGTTCCAGACGATCGCCGACGTTACGGCGGCCGCGCGAAAACTGCGGGACTGGATGCCGGAATTGTCGGGCTGAAGACGCCCGCGAAGGGCAGTGCTGCAAACTCCGTCATGGGGACGAGCCTTGCGACCAAGCCATCCAGACTGTCGCCGCGGAATGTATCTGGGGTGCTTCCGCCGCCGCCTTGGTGGCGGATAAGGCGCTGCGCAGGCCATGGCGGAAAAGAGCCGGCGGCCGCCAACACACTTGCAAGGGCAAGGGGGCGGCGTCGGGGCAGCCGCCTGATGACGCACCGCGTCAATGCGGATTGCATCGCTGCGGGGATGCAACTCGATCCTCGGGATCTCCGCCGAAGCGCCCCCCGGGAACGGACATTGGTCTCCAGCAAAAACGAAGCTTGCATTCGATGGGCTGCGAATGATCAAATCTCTGATCGGCATCGGCCTGCGTTGTTGGGGGACACATGATGTTCAAGATGATCGCAATCATCGCGGGGATGGGGCTGGCGCTCGCCGCAACGGCGGAGGCCCAGACGCCGCGCAAGGGCGGAACCATCCGCATGACGGCGCCCTACGGCCTCGAGCTTCACCAGCCTCGACATTCACACCACGCAACGCGCCCAGGACGAGATCTACGCCAAGGCGCTGCATCGCTCGCTCTACATCTGGAATTCCGCGGAGGGCAAGCCGGTTCTGGAACTCGCCAAGGAGGATGTGGTCTCCGGTGGCGGCCTGGTTCACACCTTCAAGCTGCGCGACGACGCTTATTTCCACAATGGCCGCAAGATGACCGCCGACGACGTCATCTGGTCCTATAACCGCATCATGGACGGCACCAAGGCCTATCCCGGGGCGCGCTTTGTCCGCGTCATCGAGGGCGCCGCCGCGGTCGAGAAGGGCCAGGCCAAGGAAATCTCCGGCCTGAAGAAGATCGACGATTTCACCATTGAGATGAAGCTGACCGACAAGGTCGATCCGGGCTTCTACTTCTTCACCGCGCTGACTTCGATCTATCCCGCCGACGAGGGTGCCAAGGAGAGCTTCATCCAGAAGCCGATCGGCCTCGGACCGTTCAAATTCGTCGAGCACGTGCCGGGGTCACGCATCGTGCTGGAGCGCTGGGACCGGTTCTACAAGCCAGGCAAGCCCTACGCCGACAAGGTGATCGTGTCGATCATGGCCGAGGCCGCGGCGCGCGACGTCGCCTTCCGCAACAAGGAGATCGACACCTCGGTGCTGGGGCCTGCGCAATACGTCGCCTATCAGTCCGACGCCGCCCTCAAGGGCACCATCGTCGAGGTCGCCGAGGTCTTCACGCGCTACATGGGCATGAATCCGTCGTTCAAGCCGTTCTCCGACAAGCGCGTGCGGCAGGCGATCAATTACGCGATCGATACCGATCTGATCATCAACAAGCTGGTCAAGAACAAGGCCTATCGCGCCACCAGCTGGCTGCCGCTGACCTCGCCGGCCTACGACAAGGCCATGAAGCCTTATCCCTACGACCCCGCCAAGGCCAAGCAGCTGCTCGCCGAGGCCGGCTATCCCCAAGGCTTCGAGTTCGAATGGACCGCCAGCCCGAATGAAAGCTGGGGCCTGCCGATCGTGTCGGCCGTGATCCCGATGCTGGACAAGGTCGGCATCAAGGCCAAGGTCAAGCAGGTCGAGACCGCGGTGCTGGCGGAGGTGGTTCGCACCGGCGACTACCAGGCCTTCATCTATTCCCAGGCCAGCGGACCGGATCCGCTGGCTGCCCTCAAATGCTTCCACTCGTCGACGCCGCAGCCGGCCTGCAACTACATGACCTACAAGAATGCCGATTTCGACAAGATCGTCGATCAGGCAGGGCAGGCCGACGACGTCGCAAAGCGCAGCGAATTGCTGCAAAAGGCCAATGCGCTGCTCTACGAGGAGGCTCCGGTCTGGTTCTTCAACTACAACAAGGCGGTCATGGCGGTGCAGCCTTGGCTCAACGGGATCCAGCTGAACGCGACGGAGCTGACTCATCAGAACGTCGAGGATCTCTGGGTCGACGAGACCTCGCCCGCGAAGTGACATACGCTCGCGCGCTCCCTCCATCGCCTCAGGCGGTGGAGGGAGAGAGGAATAGTGCCGATGCTCTCCTTCCTGACCCGTCGATTGCTGCAAACCGTCCCGACCGCGCTGGCCGTCGTGCTGCTGGTCTTTGTGCTGTTCAGCGTCGTTCCCGGCAGCATCGTCACCTCCATGAGCGACGACAGCGACCCGCAGGTCGAGCTGCGCATGAAGAAGCAGCTCGGGCTCGACGATCCCGTTTATGTGCGTTTCGGCACCTACATTGCCAAGCTGGCGACCGGTGATTTCGGCACCTCGTTCCGGACGCGCGAGCCGGTCACGACCATGATCGCCAAGCGGGCATGGCCGACGCTGCAACTGATCTTCGCGGCGATGGCGTTTGCGATTGTGATCGGCGTTCCCCTGGGCTTCATCGCCGCGCTGAAACCGGGCGGCATCGTCGACACGCTCGCGATGGTCGTGGCGGTGTCGGGTCTTTCCATCGCCAAGTTCTGGCTCGGTCTCGTCCTGATGTACCTGTTCGCGTTGAAGCTCGGCTGGCTGCCGAGCTTCGGCTATGGCGACGGCGGGTTGAAATATCTGCTGCTGCCGGCCGTCACGCTCGGCGTCTCGCCGATGGCGCTGTTCGCCCGGACGACGCGCGCCGCGGTCCTGGAGATCATGACGGCCGATTTCGTCCGCACGGCGCGCTCCAAAGGCATGAGCGAATTCAGGGTCGTGAAGTGGCATGTGATGCGCAATGCGCTCGTCATCATCCTCACCACCGTCGGCCTGCAATTCGGCGGGTTGATGGGGCAGGCGGTCGTGGTCGAGAAATTGTTCTCCTGGCCGGGCATCGGCTCGCTCCTGGTCGACAGCGTGCTGCAGCGGGACATTCCGGCGGTCCAGGGCTCCATCCTCGTGGTGGTGATGGCCTTTCTCGCGATCAATCTGCTGATCGACGTGCTCTACGGCGTGATCGATCCCAGGATCAGATACGCATGAAGCTCCGCCCCAACCTCGTCATCGGTGGCGTCTTGTTCGCGCTGGCGATCCTGGTCGGCCTGCTCGCGCCCTGGCTCGCGCACACCGATCCCGTGATGGACGCCAACCTGATGAACGCGGAGGAGCCGCCGAGCTGGACCTGGTGGTTCGGCACCGACGATCAGGGCCGCGACATCTATTCCCGCGTCGTGTACGGCGCGCGGGTGTCGCTGACGGTCGGCATCGTCTCGCAGCTGATCAACAGCGTCATCGGCGTGGCCCTAGGGCTCAGCGCCGGCTATTTCGGCGGCTGGTGGGACGATTTCGTCAACGCCTTGACCAATCTCATGCTCGCGATCCCTTCGCTGATCTTCGCGCTGGCCATCATGGCGGTGCTCGGCCCCGGCCTCACCAGCCTGTTGATCGCGCTCGGGCTGACCAACTGGTCCTTCACCTGCCGGATCGCGCGGGCCTCGGCGCTGTCGCTGCGGAGCCAGGGCTATGTGCAGGCGGCGACCGTGCTCGGCTACGGCGATCTGCGCATCATGATGACGCAGCTGCTGCCGAACATGCTCGGGCCGATCATCGTCATCGGCACGCTCGGCATGGGCAGCGCGGTGTTGTCCGAGGCCGCATTGTCGTTCCTCGGCCTCGGCGTCCGTCCGCCCTTTCCAAGCTGGGGCAGCATGTTGTCGGAGGCCCGCGAGCAGATCACGACGGCGCCGTGGCTCTCGGTGTTTCCGGGCCTCGCCATCTTCCTCACCGTGCTCGGCCTCAATCTGCTCGGCGACGGCCTGCGCGACATTCTCGATCCGCAATCGCGGAGCCGGCGTACATGACGGGCACGCCGCTGATCGAAGTCGAGAATCTCCGGCTCGATCTCGATGTCGGATCGGGCCGTGTCGCGGCGGCTGAGGACGTTTCATTCCGCATTGATCGCGGCGAGACGTTCGGCCTCGTCGGCGAATCCGGTTGCGGCAAGAGCATCACGGCCCTCGCCCTGATCGGCCTGTTGCGGCCGCCCTTGGCGATCGGCGGCGGCGTCATCCGGTTCGAGGGCAGGGAGATCCAGCATCTTTCCGCAGCCAGGCAGCGGGAGCTGCGCGGCAACCGGATCGCCATGATCTTCCAGGAGCCGATGACGGCGCTGAATCCGGTCTCGCCGGTGGGCCGGCAGATCGCCGAGATGTTCGTGCTGCACAAGGGCAAGAGCTGGCAGGACGCCAACCGGCTGGCGGTCGAGGCGCTGGCGAGCGTCCGCGTGCCCGCGCCCGAGCGGCGGGTGAAGGACTATCCGCACCAGCTGTCCGGCGGCATGCGCCAGCGCGTGATGATCGCCATCGCGCTGGCCTGCGGTCCGACCTGCTGATCGCCGACGAGCCGACCACCGCGCTCGACGTCACCGTGCAGGCGGAGATCATCGAGCTGATGCGGAACCTCTGCGCCGAGCGGGGAACGGCGATCCTGATGATCAGCCACGATCTCGGCCTCGTCGCCAATGTCTGCCGCCGCGTCGCGGTGATGTATGCCGGCCGCATCGTCGAGGAGCGCGGCTCGGCCGATATCTTTCGGGCGCCCTCGCATCCCTACACGCAAGGCCTGGTCGACTCGCTGCCGCGGCTCGGCAGCCGCGCCGCGCTCGGCCGCGCCAGGCTCCAGGAAATCGCCGGCGTCGTTCCCGCCATCACGAACTTCCCCGATGGCTGCCGGTTCAATCCGCGCTGCGCGCATGCGACCGAGATCTGCCGGACGGTCGTGCCGGAGACGGATTTGCTGGCGGCGGGCGGGCTGGTGAGGTGTCATCACCATGCATGAGCCGGTGAACATGCCGGGTGAGCAGCGGCCGGACGACGATCTCATTCTCAGCGTCGAGGATCTCGCGGTTCATTTTCAACTGGGCGGCGGCCTGCTGGGCCGCGGCCGCCGGCTGCTTCGTGCCGTGGACGGTGTCGACCTCAAGCTGAAGCGCGGCGAATGCCTCGGCCTCGTCGGCGAGTCCGGCTCGGGCAAGTCGACGGTTGCCTTGTCGATCCTCGGCCTGCTGACGCCGACGCGCGGCCGCATCGTGCTGGACGGGGAGGTCGTCAGGACCAGGCAATCCGGCGACCGCAAGGCGCTGGCGCGCACCGTCCAGATGGTGTTTCAGGATCCCTACGCCTCGCTCAATCCGCGCCAGACCGTCCGCCGCACGCTGGAAGATCCGCTGCGGGTGCACGGCGTGACCGCCAAAAGCGAGATCGAGGACCGCGTCGCGACCATGCTGCGGCATGTCGGCCTGCGGCCCGAGCAGGCCGGCCGCTACCCGCATGAGTTCTCCGGCGGCCAGCGCCAGCGCATCGGCATCGCCCGCGCCCTGATCCTCAATCCCAAGATCGTCATCTGCGACGAGCCGGTGTCGGCGCTTGACGTCTCGATCCGCGCCCAGATCATCAATCTGCTGCTGGAGCTGAAGGAGACGCTCGGCCTGTCCTACGTCATGATCAGCCACGATCTCGGCGTCGTCGAGCACATGAGCGACCGCGTCGCCGTGATGTATCTCGGCCGCATCGTCGAGAACGGCCATTGGCGCGAGATCTTCGAGCGGCCGGCGCACCCCTACACGCAGGCGCTGATCGCCGCCATCCCCGATCCGCTGCGCCATGCCCCATTGGCTACGACCGGCGGCGACCTGCCCAACCCGCTCAATCCCCCGAATGGATGCGCCTTCAGCCCGCGCTGCCGTCATGCCGAGGCGGTGTGCTTGATCGAGCCGGGGCCGCACCTGGAGACGCGGGCCGATGGGCACGCGGTGCGGTGCTGGCGCAGCGAGGAGATTGCGAGGCGGGCGGAGTCCGTCTCAATCTAATGCGGCCTCCTCACGGGAGAGGCAGCGCTTGGGTATCCCTGCTTCCACACCGTCATTGCGAGGAGCCCTCGCGACGAAGCAATCCAGGCTGCCGCTGCGGAAAGACTGGATTGCTTCGCTGCGCTCGCAATGACGGGATCGGCGCGGCGAGCGCGCTTCTATCCTCGTCGTCCTAAAGCATGATGAAGTGAGCTTGCGATTTTCTGCTGCTTCCCCGTCGCCTCAACTTCCGACGCCGCCAACCAGGCGCGGGCGCCGGGCATGCCGCATCTCGGTCGGCAGGGCGCGGAGCCATGCCCGAAAACTCGATCTCCGGACAATCCGCAGTGCCCTCGGGGGCAATCAGCCAATCGCCGAGGCCTGCGTTCTCGCTGAGTCGGTCGCAGCGATAGCCCGGATGGTGGCTCACGCCGCGGGCGATCAAGAGGTCGACCTTGCCCTCGACCAATTCATGCAGGCCGGCGGGCTGCAGCACCCGCAAGCCGATCTCCGCATGCGTGCTGCGGAACGCCGCCAGATCGAGGCGGCGCAGGTCGAAGCTGCCATGGACGCCCAATTGAAGCTGCACGGCGCCTGCCGGCTTCAATTGCGAGGTCGCCTCCGCAATGTGGCGAAAACCTTCGGAGACGCCTGGCAGGTAGGCCTGACCGGCCGCGGTGAGGATGAGCTGCTTGTGCAGCCGCTCGAACAGCTGCACGCCGAGGCGCGCCTCCAGCGCCTTCACCTGCTGCCCCACGGCAGCAGGCGTCACGTGGAGCTCGTGCGCGGCCAGCTTGAAGCTGAGATGCCGCGCGGCGGCTTCGAAGGCGCGGAGCGCGTTGAGTGGGGGAAGGGCGTAGGTCATCGCGCCGCACTTTGACACCGATGGCGGGCGGCCTTGCAATAGATTTTCTTGCGCTGAACAGCAGGAATGATGCTTTGCGCGGCCGCGAGTCCGGCGGGTAGGGTCGGCCCGTAATCCGGAGAAACGCCATGCCCCCAGCTCACCTCGTCAGCCACAATCCTGCAACGGTCAACGCGCCGCTCGGCGGCTACAGCATGGGACTTGAGCTGAGGCAGCATCGCCGCCTGCTGTTCGTCAGCGGCCAGGTCCCTGAAAGCTCCGACGGCAGCGTGCCGGAGGGTTTCGAGGCGCAATGCGAGCAGGCCTGGCGCAACGTCAAGGAAGTGCTCGCCGCGGCCGGCCTCGGCGTCGAGCATCTGGTCAAGGTCACGACGTTCCTGACCGACCGCAATCAGGTCGTGACCAATCGCATCATTCGGCGAGCGATGCTCGGGGAGCACCAACCCGCGCTGACGGTCGTGATCGTCGAAACCGTCGATAGCAAATGGCTGCTGGAGATCGAGGCGATCGCCGCGGAATGAGACCGGGCCTTGCCGGCCTTGCAATGAAACGAACCGAAATGGGTGTCCAATGACCGAGATCGTCCATCCCTTCTACGAGGCGCATCGAAGCGCCATGGAGGCCGCCATGCGCGACCGCATCGACCTTGCCGGAACGATGTTGCGCGAGCGCGGGCACCTGTCCGATACCGGCGGACTCAGCCGGGAGGTGATGGACGAATTCGAGATCGTGCTCACCCAGATGCCCTATGTCGGCGGCGCGGCAAGCCGCATGAGCGATTTCTTCATGCGTCTGACGGGCTTCATGGCCATCAGCCGGGTGCTGCGACGGCACGGCGTGCCGGTGCCCGTGATCGGCGAGATCGAGCGGGACACCTACAAGGCGCAATTGCTCGGGGTGCCCGAAGCCGAGCGCCTCGCCGCGGGCCGCCATTTCATGTCGCCGGAAAACCAGGCGTTGATGCGCGAGCAGGCGGCAAGAAGCGTCACTGAGAGCCATCAGGAGCAGTTTCCGGAAGATTTCGTCTACGAATTCGTCGAGCCGGGTCCGCAGGACAGGTTCGAATTCGGCATCAACTACAAGGCCTGCGGCTTCTGCAAGCTCGCGGCACGCCACGGCGACAAGGACATCCTGCCGAACATCTGCGGGCTCGATTTCGACGCCTATGCGACGCGAGGCATCCGCCTCGAACGGACACAGACGCTGGCGGGCGGTGCGAGCCACTGCGATTTTCGATTTTCGCGATTAGACCGCGCCCGCTGAACCGCGATAGAGCGGAATGGCTTTAGGTCGAGTCGATTGCCACGGGCTCGGTGCAACCTCTCCCGCTTGCGGGAGAGGTCGGCGCGTCCGGGCGATGCGAAGCATCGTCCCGCGCGCCGGGTGAGGGCTTTCTCCTCTTGGGGATTGTCCCATTGCGGAAGCAGCCCTCTCCCCAACCCTCTCCCGCAAGCGGGCGAGGGAGCACACCTCCGTCGTTGCGCGATCAAGCCTCATTTCGCCGCGCTTTAGGTGATCCCGAATCGCCGTTCTGCCGCCACGTCATTGCGAGCGCAGCGAAGGCACCGGCCTTGCGAAGCCGGCTGCCGATGGTGACATCATGCCCCTGTTTTGCCCGACGCGTCAAATCGCTTCGCTAAATCCGCAATTGCGCGTTAAGGCAAGCCATTGATTCCGCTGGCCTCGGCTACTGTGCATGGGGTTGTTTTCGCACTTTTTGCTTGGGCAGTCGTCTACTCCGCCGCTTTTTTCCCTCAAGCGCTGCGCGTAGACGTTGATGACCAGCGCCGCCAGAGGATCAGGCCGCGGATCAGGATCTTCAGGAAGCTGTCGATGTTGACGTGGTCGAGGCCGTTGTTGAGAACACCGAGCACGAAAAGCCCGACGATGGTGTTGCCGATGCCGCCGCGGCCGCCGAACAGGCTGGTGCCGCCGACCACCACGGCGGCGATGGAGTCGAGCAGATAGGTGTCGAACTCGTTCTGCTGCGCGCTGCCGAAATGGGCGACGCCCAGCATGCCGCCGATGCCGGAGCAGACCGCCGAGATCACCATCACGGCGCCGAGGATGAGCTTGACGTTGAGGCCGGAATATTCGGCCGCCTCGCGGTTGCCCCCGACCATGTAGACGTAGCGGCCGAAGCGCGTGTAGGTCAGCACCAGGTGACCGAGCAGCAGCATGACGGCGGCGACGACGACGATCCAGGGAATGCCGCCGATCGATCCGGAGCCGAGCGTGGTGACGAGGCTCGGCACCTTGTAGGCGATCTGGCCGCGAACCAGCAGCGCCGAGATGCCGGCGGCGATCTGCATCATCGCCAGGGTCATGATGAAGGAGGGGATGCCGATCACGGTCAGCCCCAGCGCGTTGACGAGGCCGAGCAGGGCGCAGAGCAGAATCGACAGGATGATCGCGACCGCGCCGGGCAGCGGCACGTTGGCGATGTTGACGTAGGATTCCTGCAGCGTGAAATAGGCGACGGCGATGCCGGTGACGTTGGCGATGGCGGCGATCGACAGATCGATCTCGGCGCAGAGGATCACGAAGGTCAGGCCTACGGCGATGATGCCGGTGACCGACACCTGCGTCAGGATGTTGCCGAGATTGTCCAGCGTCGCGAAGGAGGGACTGGCGAAGGCGAAGAAGGCGGTCAGGAAGATCAGCGTCAAGAAGGGTGCGATGTTGCGCATCTGGGAGCGCAGGAAGGGCGCAAGGCCCCGCGGCCGCCGTCCTGTCGCCAAGGCCGTCTCGCTGCTCATGTGCTTCTCCGTCACGCCGCTTCCAGCAGGCGGTCCTTGCTGACCGGCTCGTTCTTGAATTCCCGCACCAATGCGCCGCGCTTGAGCACGAGGATGCGGTCGGCCAGCGACAGCACCGTTTCCGGCTCGGTCGACAGCACGATGATCGCCAGCCCCTTGGCGCGGAGGTCGCGGACGATGTTGATGACGTCGTTCTTGGCGCCGACGTCCATGCCGCGGGTCGGCTCGCACAGCACCAGGAGTTTCGGCGGATAGGTCAGCCATTTCGCCAGCGCAACCTTCTGCTGGTTGCCGCCGGAGAGCATGCCGAGGTCGAGACCGACCACCGGCGGCCTGATCTGGAGCTGCTCGACCTGACGCTTGGCGATGTCGCGCTCCTGCG
The DNA here is from genome assembly GCF_042019905.1 of Bradyrhizobium dasycarpum. NCBI lineage: Bacteria > Pseudomonadati > Pseudomonadota > Alphaproteobacteria > Hyphomicrobiales > Nitrobacteraceae > Bradyrhizobium > Bradyrhizobium dasycarpum. The sequence continues at coordinate 1,598,755 of NZ_CP169574.1, read as the reverse complement.
CCGGCTTGAGCAGCAGCGCGGAGATGCGATCGAGGATGCTGATCGAGATGTTCTTGTAGACCGGCTCCTGATGAAACAGCATGTCGCGCCGGCTCTCCGGCACCAGCGCCACGCCGGCGCGCCGCGCCGCCGCCGTGCTGGCGAAGGTTTTCGGCGTGCCGCCGACGACAAGCGTGCCGGTGTCCGGCTTCAGCTTGCCGAACAGGATGCGCGACAACTCCTGCTGGCCGCAGCCCATGAAGCCATAGATGCCGAGCACCTCGCCGGCGCGCGCCTCGAACGAGACGTCCTTCAGGCTGCGGGACAGCGAGAGCTGATCGACCTTGAGAACGACCTGGCTGTCGCTTGGCCGCGGCAGCATCAAATCGTCGGTGTAGCTGTGCTCGAGCGCTTCGCCGCCGCGGCCGATCATGGCCTCGATCAGCGCGCCCTTGCTGGTTGCTGCGCTCGCGGTCTCCGCGACCTTCCGCCCGTTGCGGAACACGGTCACCGTGTCGGAAACGAGCAGGATGTCCTCGATGAAATGCGAGATGAAGACGATTGCAGTGCCTTGCTGGCGCAGCCGCCTGAGCGTTGCGAACAGTCGCTCGACCTCGGGCGGGGAGAGCGCGGAGGTCGGCTCGTCCAGGATGACGATGCGGGCGCTGGAGAACAGCACGCGCGCGATCTCGATCAGCTGCTGCAGCCCGATCGGCAGGTCGCCCAGCCGCGACATCGGATCGACGTCGATGCCGAAGCGGGCAAGCTGCTCGCCGGCCTCGCGGGCCATCCGCCGCCATTGCACGAGGCCGAGGGCGTTGGTCGGCTGGTTGCCGAGAAAGACGTTCTCGGCCACCGTGAGGTCGGGTGCGACAGAGAGCTCCTGGTGCACCATGGCGATGCCGGCCGCATGCGCATCGCGGGCCGAGCGGAAATGCGTCTCCGCCCCGTCGATCAGGAAGCGGCCGGAGAATTCGGTGTGCACGCCGGCGATGATCTTCATCAGCGTGCTTTTTCCGGCGCCGTTCTCGCCGACCAGACCGTGGATCTCGCCGGGATGGAGCGCGAAATCGACACCACGAAGTGCCTCGACGCCGCCGAAGCTCTTCGTGATGCCCTGCAGTTCAAGGATGGGCGAACGACCCTCGGACATGAAGGTTCAGATCAGGAAGTGATCCTGCATCCACTGCATCCCGGCAGCGTTGGCCTTGGTCACGACCGGGCCGTCGGTGACGACGTTCTTGGGAATGCCCTGTCCGCTTTTCTCGCCACCGACCACAGCCGAGACGCCGGCGACGATGGCGCCGCCGTGGATGCGGCAGGAGGGATTGCGGACGGTCGCGAACATGCGGCCTTCGCTGACCGCCTGGATCGCCGGCGGCATGGCATCGACGCCGCCGATCAGGATGTTGGTGCGGCCGCGCGCCTTCATGATGTTGGCGGCGGCAAGCGCCATGTCGTCGTTGTGGAAGAATGCCGCGTCGATCTGCGGATACTTGGTCAGATAGGTTTCCCACAGCCGCGCCGTCTTGGAGACGTCCCAGTCGGCGGGCTGGGTGTCGAGGACCTCGATGCCCGGGAATTGCTTGACGACCGAATTGAAGCCCTTGGCGCGTCCTTGCGCGCCGGTATGCCCGAGCGCGCCCTGCGTCATGATGATCTTGCCCTTGCCGCCCATCGCGTTGCAGAGGGCCTGGGTCACCGAAGCGCCCATGAACTCGTTGTCGGGAGCGAGGAAGGAATGCACGTTGATCTGGTCGAGCGGGGCGATCAGCGTGTCCATGTCGATCACCGGCGTGCCGGCGTCGATCATCTTCTGCACCGGCTGGGTGAGGGTGCCGATGCCGAAGGCCTGGATCGCGACGAAGTCCCATTTCTGCGAAGCCATGTTGTCGATCGCCGCCCGCTGCTTCACCGCGTCGAGCTGGCCGTCGAACCAGGTGACCTCGACGTTGAACAGCTTGCCCCAGAATTCGGCGGCCTGCTTGCCCTGCGCGCACCAGGTCGCCTGCAGGCCGGCGTTGGAGAATGCCGCCTTCAGCGGCTTCTCGCTTCGCCCGGCCGCGGCGGCCAATGCGGGGTTCATGCCCATGCTGCCGAGGAGGGCAGCTCCGGCGCCGGCGGTCGCGGCCGCCTGAAGAAGATCGCGCCTCGTCGTCGAGAAATCTTTCGTCCCGGACATCGCTCGCTCCCATAAAATTTTAACGTCGGCGCGTCATTGGTAGCGCTACCGATCTCCGAAAGTGTCTCACAAGAGTTGGCGCCACTCAATCCGCAATCACTCGCACCGTTGCAGCGAGCCGCGTTGGTGCAGCGCAAAGAGAACGAGTCAGGCGGTTGCGCCGGCGAATGCGTCGATCTCGACGAGCAGCTGGTCCCAAGCGCGGGCAATCTCGATTGACCATTGATCGCCGAGCAAGGTCGCGCAGCGTATCCCTGATGATGGCGAAGAACGCGATGAACAGCTCACGCGGCGTGCCATAGCCATCGTGCGAGGCGACCTCGCAGGCGATCAGCCGGAAATGCCCGCGACGCTGACCGGCGAAATCGAGGATCGCCTCGATCGCCAGCGCGAGCATCGACCCCGTCACGAGGTCGCGGCCCTCGAGACGAAACAGCGCCTGTGTCTCGGGATGCTCGTCGAACAGGCGTCGGTAGACGAGGGGCGTGAGATCTTCGCAGCGCGAGGCCGCCAGGTCGAAGCTGATATCGATCGGATTGGGCGAAGCATTCATCCGCGCTTCAGCCCCTTGCCAACAAAACTTGCGGACAAAAAAAGAGCGGGGCCCTGGCCCCGCTCAAAAATTGTGTCGACCCTATTATCCCCGATTCTAAGATTTGCTCTTGATTGGCGGGGCGACGCTGCATTTTGCGCGTCAGGGGCTCCTCCCGAGACTTGGACCACCAGACTTCGACCTCGCGGCCAGCCTGAGCGAGAGGGATGCTAGATCAACTTTTTCTCACTTGTCATCATTTTCGGCAACGAATGTTCAAAATTCGATCAGTAGACGAAATGATCGGGCGTCACGGCGTGCAAGTATATGACAAATAAAAGAAATCTGTGGAGGGCGGATCCGTTTGACCTGCCTCAAAAGGCCTCCTCCGGTCCGATGCCGGGTTATCCAGGCCACGGTTTCCGAGAAATTTGCGCTGGGGCAAAAAGGGAGGCGGAACTGGCCTCGACTTGGGGCTGGGTGCGGTGTTTAGTTAGCAGGCGAACGAACGGTTCGGCGGATGCGCGCTCGGCTACGAAAATTCCTGCCTCTGGTCCTGGTCGCCCTGGCGATGCAGGTGCTGGCGCCGATTGCCGCGTGCTGGGCGACAAGCTTGGCCATTGCCGATCCGCTGTCTGCCGCTGTCATCTGCCATAGTGCGAGCGAGCAGGGCGGCCTGAACGATCAGAATGGCGTGCCGACCGCGCATGCGGGCGCCTGCGCCCTGTGCTGCCTGGCCCAGGCCAACGCCTCGCTCGATTCGGCGACGCCCGCGGCATTCTCGATTCCCGTCCGCCATGCCGAGCGGGTGGTGTGGCATCCGGCCGATCCGTTCGCCATCGCCGCCCCAGAGGGCTCGAGTGCCCAGGCGCGCGCCCCGCCTCAATTTTCCTGACGTAGCGACAAACCGAACCGTTGGCGCGCCATTGCTGTGCCGACGGCGTGCTCAATGGACCGGCCGACGTGCCGGATGTCAGGAATCTAGGAAATGTTACGCATTCGTGCGATCGGGCGCGCGGGCTTGCCCGTGCTTATCGGACTGGCGTCCCCGATCGGCTCAGACGCGCTGGCCCAGCCAGCCTCGGAAGCGATCCCCGCGGTGACGGTCGAAGCGCCGCAGAGGTCCCGTCCCAAACCCATCATCCGGCCGTCGCGACTGCGCGCCAGTGCGATGGCCAACACAGCGAGGCCGGCCGCGCGGAACGCGACCGATGGCGCCCAGGGGCAAAACAACATGAGGAGCGCCGGCGACATGCGGGCTGGCCTCAATCAATCGCCGGCCGGACAGACCGCGACGACCATCGATCGCAGCCAGTTCGACACTCGCCCGGCGTTCTCGGTCAGCGACGTCCTGCGGGACAGTCCGGGCATTTCGATCAAGCAGGGCAATGGTCCCCGGGATTTCGGCATCTCGATTCGAGGCTCCAATGCCCGCAACGGTTTCGCCATCCGCAATCTTGTGATCTTCGACGATGGCTTCCCGGTGACGCAGCCGGACGGCTTGTCGCGCAGCGACCTGATCGATCCGCACGCCTATGGCGCGATCGACGTGATACAGGGGGCCCTCGTCGGCGCTCTACGGCAATTACGCGACCGGCGGCGCGCTCAATTTTCGGACGCGCCCGGGCGGCACGATCGACGGCGTCGAATATGGCGTGGACGGCGGCAGCTATGGCTATCTCAACAATTACCTGGCGGCCGGCAAGAAGGTCGGGAATTTCGAGGGCTCGCTGTTCGCGAGCGACGTGCGGGGTGACGGCTACATCGGCAATAGCTGGTTCAATACGCAGACCGTCAACTTCCTCGGCACGCTCCAGGCGACGCCGGACGACCGCTTCACGGTCAAGATCATCAACAACGATCTCAGCGCGCGACTACCGATCCGACAATCGCTGAACCAGTATTATCTCAACCCGTTCCAGCAGGGATGTGCGACCGGTGCCAGCGCCGCGCCGGGATGCGGCACGGTCAGGCTGTTCAACAACGGCTTCAACGCAACAGCCGGGACCGACACGGAGACGGCCCTGCAGGCGGGGCTCGGCCGCAACGATCGCCGAACCATTGTCGGCGGCCGGTGGGAGCACGATTTCGACAACACCATGACGTGGCGCAATCAGTTCGTCTTCGACGACCGAAACATCAGCCAGCCGACCGGTACGACGAGTTCGATCGGAGATTTTCCGTCATACAATTACATGAGCGACCTGACCAAGCGCGGCGAGCTTCTTGGCCTGGAGTCGACCACGTTCTTCGGTGCGTTCTACAATACCCTGACGGCGTCGAGTGACACGCGGAACGTGAAGCCAGGGGGCAACGCGACGCTCGGCAGGCTCTCGAGCAATCTCTTCAGTGAAACGACCAATTATGGCGTGCGTGCCAGGCAAGAGGTCAGGCTGACGACCTCGCTGACGGCGATCGCCGGCGTCGGCTGGGAGACCACCCTGCTGAAGGGGACGAACACGGCCTACGCGCATGCAGGTCCCACCGGTGTCACCACAACGACCCTCACGACGGCGGACCGGCAGTTCCAAAATGCTGCGCCGGAGTTGGCACTCCTCTACAATCTCAACAACGAGTGGCTGTTCCGCGGACGGGTCGCGACGGGATACGGCACGCCGCAGGTTTCGAATCTGTTCGTTCTTCCGACCGGCGTGTCAGGCAACAACACCCAGCTTCAGGCGCAGAGGAATCTCGGCTACGATCTCGGTTTCGACTGGACCCCGAACAACACGCTCAAGCTCAGTGCGACCGGCTTCTACGAGTTCTTCCGAAACGAGATCGTCAGTCAGGCGACGCCTGCCGGCTCACCCAACACGACTTACACGTTCAACGCGCCGCGATCGGAGCACCGCGGAATCGAGCTTGCCGCCGACTGGAAGTTCTATCCGGGCTGGCGCTTCATGGCGGCGTATACCTATCTCGACGAGGTCTATACCGAATATGTCGAGAACATCGCCAACGGCGCGGTGTTCAGCTTCAACCGCGCCGGCAACAGGATCCCCGGAATATCGCCCAACGAACTGACGGCCCGAATTGGCTACGACGAGTTCGCCGGGCCGCTGGCAGGCCTCGGTGGTTTCGTCGAGGTCCAGTGGAAAGACTCCTTCTACATGGACAACGCAAACCTGCTGAAGGCGCCGGGCTATGAGCTGGTCAACGTGAACGTTCACTACAAGGCCGACCTGATGTCCGACACCTTCAGATCCCTGAACTTGTTTCTCGAGGTCAGAAACGTGTTCGATCGCACCTACATCGCCTCCGCCAACAACATCGCCAACACCGTCACCGGCGCAGGCCTTCAAAATCCTGCGAGCGTGCTGGCAAACACGACGGGATCGATCTATGCGGGCTCGCCGCGCACATTCGTTGCGGGTATGAAGGTGGCATTCAGATGATCCGAACTCTCTCAGCGAACAGGGCCATGATCCGAACTGGCCTGATCACCATCGTCGCTCTCGCATTCACGCACGGTCCGACGCTGGCGCAGATGCGAGCTCCGCCCGCGTCTGAAGCGGCCTGTGAGCAGCCGACGCTGCGCTGTGCGACCAAGGCGACGCCGGCCTTCGGTCCGGATGGGACCTTGTGGCTGGTCTGGATGGCGGGAGGGCAGGTCTCTGTCGCAAGCTCACAGGATGAGGGGCGCAGTTTTTCGGCGCCCACGCAGGTCACGACGAAGCGGTTGAATCTCGATTGGGGGCCGGACGCGCGGCCGAAGATCGTGGTCGATCGCAAGGGCGGCATCGTGCTCGCCTTCTCGACCTTCAGGGACGAGGCCTTCAACGGAGAAGTGCTCACCACGCGCTCGGCCGACGGCGGAAAGAGCTTTGCGGAGCCGAAGCCCATCACCGCCAACCCCGAGAGCCAGCGGTTCGAGGCGCTGGCGCTCGATCAGGATGGAACGGTCTTTGCGGCCTGGCTCGACAAGCGCAATCGTGTCCCTGCAAAAGAGGCGGGGCGGAAGTACGAGGGCGCGGCGCTGTTCTTTGCCGCCTCGCGCGACGGCGGCGCCAGTTACACCGAGGCTGGTCTCGCGCGCGACGGCACCTGCGAGTGCTGCCGTTTGGGGCTGGCATTCGCCGCGCCCGGGCGGCCGGCCGTGATCTTCAGGAACATTTTCGACGGCGGCGTGCGCGATCATGCGGTGATGACCTTCACCGACGTTGCAACGCCCGGTGAAATCCGCCGGATCAGCACCGACGATTGGCAGATCAACGCCTGCCCGCATCACGGGCCGAGCCTCACGGTGGCGCCGAACGGGACCTATCATGTGGTCTGGTACACGAACGGGAAGGCGCGAAAGGGGTTGTTCTATGCGCATTCCCGCGACGAAGGTCGCACCTTCTCCACGCCCATGGCGCTGGGGCAGCCGGGCCGCAATCCGACGCGGCCCTTCGTGCTGGCAGGTCCTGTGGGGACGGTGATGGTCTGGAAGGAGTTCGACGGCGAGAAGACTTCGGTACAGATGACGATCTCCCGCGATGATGGCGAGACCTGGTCGCCGCCGAAGACGATATCGAGCACAAGCGACACCTCCGATCACCCCTTGCTCGTCTCTAACGGCAAGAAGACCTACCTGTCGTGGATGACGAAGGCGGACGGCTATCGGCTGACAGCTATCGAGGACAAGCCATGAGATTTCGATTTGCAGGCATTGCGAGCCTTGCCGTTCTGATCGCGTCAGCGGCGGCGCTGGACGCATCTCCCGCCCTGAAGCCGTTCGAACGCGGCACCTGGCAAGGCGTCCTGAAGGGGCACGCCGGCCGCCCCGTGCTCGTGCATTTCTGGGGCGTGACCTGTGGCCCCTGCAAGATCGAGCTTCCGCTGCTGGGGCAGTTCGCCAAGGATCATCCTGACGTCGACGTCGTCACTGTCAGCGCCGATCTCGTGCCAAACCTGCCGGCGGCGACGCAAGCGATGCTGGACAAGGCGGGTCTGTCGTCGACCGAGAACTTCATCTTCAACGACGGCTTCGTCGAGCGCCTGCGGTTTGAGATCGACCCGACGTGGCAAGGCGACATCCCCAGGACCATGCTCATCTCTCCGGAAGGAACCATCACGACGATCGAAGGCTCGGCCGAGATGGCCGATCTCGAAAAATGGTCGTCGCAACAACGCTCCAAACACTGAACCTCAAATCTGCAAAGGGAATACCGACATGAAGACAATCTCGAAAAACGTGCTGCTCGCCGCGTTCGCTCTCGCGATCTCCGCAGCGCCGGCAATCGCCGACGACGTCAAGGCCGGCGATCTCGTCATCTCGCAGGCGTGGAGCCGTGCGACCCCGGGCGGCGCAAAGGTCGCCGGCGGCTATCTCGTCATCGAGAACAAGGGGACGGCGCCGGACAGGCTGGTCGGCGTCTCCGCCGATATCGCCGGCAAGTCCGAGATCCACGAGATGGCGATGGACAACGGCGTGATGAAGATGCGCGCGCTCGAGAAGGGATTGGTGGTCGAGCCCGGCAAGACGGTGAAGCTCGCGCCCGGCGGCAATCATTTGATGCTCCAGGAGCTGAAGGGCCCGTTCAAGCAGGGCGACAAGGTGCCGGTGACGCTGCAATTCGAGAAAGCCGGCAAGGTCGCCGTCTCCCTCGAGGTCCAGGGCGTCGGCGCGCAGGCCCCCGGCGATGCCGGGCATTCAGGTCACATGGACATGAAGAAGATGCCGGATCATTCGGGAATGAAGATGAAATAGGCTGATCCGGTCTCTCGAAAGGCCTGATATTCCGAGGCGATCCTGACTGTTCCAGTTTGCCGCGCTCGCCGCCTCGCCGGCGGCGGCGCACGTGTCCCTCGACACCAGGCAAGCGGAGGTGGGCGCGTTCCACAAGCTGTTCGTCCGATTGCGGAGGGCTCGCACACTGTCAGACGCTAGATCGAGATCCCGGTCGAGGGGCCGGGCCTCGTTCAAGGGCAAGCCGCCGTGCCGGGCGTGAAGCTTTGTCCTTCCTGATGCGTTTGCAGTTCGAGCTGAACCTGAAGTCCGACGGAAAAATGACAGGAATTCCGTTGCCTTAGCGGCTTTTCCTCATTCCCGGTCTTGTATTTTCGCCCTCAATCCGGTTTCACTGCAGCCGATCACTGATTCCCAGAGTATTGCCATGCGGTTGTCGCGGTTCTTTCTGCCCATCCTAAAGGAAAATCCGAAAGAGGCGGAGATCGTCTCGCATCGGCTGATGCTGCGCGCCGGCATGATCCGGCAGGAGGCGGCCGGCATCTACGCCTGGCTGCCGCTCGGCTTCCGCGTGCTGAAGAAGATCGAACAGATCGTGCGCGAGGAGCAGGACCGCTCCGGCGCGATCGAGGTTTTGATGCCGACGCTCCAGCTGGCCGATCTCTGGCGCGAAAGCGGCCGTTACGACGCCTATGGCCCGGAGATGCTGCGCATCGCCGATCGCCACAAGCGCGAGCTGCTGTACGGGCCGACCAACGAGGAAATGATCACCGAGATCTTCCGCGCCTATGTGAAGTCCTACAAGAACCTCCCGCTCAATCTCTATCATATCCAATGGAAATTCCGCGACGAGCAGCGTCCGCGTTTCGGCGTGATGCGCGGCCGCGAGTTCTTGATGAAGGACGCCTATTCGTTCGACCTCAACGAGGCCGCGGCGCGCGTCGCCTACAACAAGATGTTCGTCGCCTATTTGCGCACCTTCGCGCGGATGGGCCTGAAGGCGATCCCGATGCGGGCCGAGACCGGGCCGATCGGCGGCGACCTCAGCCACGAGTTCATCGTGCTAGCGGAGACCGGCGAATCCGGCGTCTTCATCAATCGCGATGTACTGGACCTGCCGGTGCCGGGCGAGGATGTCGACTACGAGAGCGACCTGACGCCGATCATCAAGCAATGGACCTCGCTCTACGCCGCGACCGAAGACGTCCACGACGCCGCGCGCTTCGAGCAGGAGGTGCCGGCGGACAAGCGGGTCAACACCCGCGGCATCGAGGTCGGGCAGATCTTTTACTTCGGCACCAAATATTCCGAGCCGATGAAGGCGCTGGTGGCAGGGCCCGACGGTGTCGACGTGCCGATCCATGGCGGGTCCTATGGCGTCGGCGTCTCGCGCCTGCTCGGTGCCATCATCGAGGCCTGCCATGACGATGCCGGCATCAAATGGCCGGAGGCGGTGGCGCCGTTCCGCGTCTCGATCCTCAACCTCAAGCAGGGCGATGCCGCCGTCGATGCGGCCTGCGAGAAGCTGTATGCCGAGCTCACGGCCAAGGGTGTCGACGTGCTCTACGACGACACCGACCAGCGCGCGGGCGCCAAGTTCGCCGGCGCCGACCTGATCGGCATCCCCTGGCAGATCATGATCGGGCCGAAGGGCCTCGCCGACGGCAAGGTCGAGATCAAGCGGCGAAGTGACGGGTCCCGCGAGACCATGTCGCCTGCGGACGCGGTCGCAAGACTTGTGGGCTGATCGGGCTGGTCGGCTGAATATTGTTCATCGCGCGATCTGGCGGCCGCCAATCCGGCCACAATTGACCCCGAATCATGGGATTATCGAGCGATGGATGAGACCATGACCGAAACCGTGCAGACCGCGCCTTTTGCGCCATTCGAGTGGATGCTGTCGGCGCGCTATTTGCGGGCGCGCCGCAAGGAGGGATTCATCTCGGTCATCGCCGGGTTCTCCTTTCTCGGCATCATGCTGGGCGTGGCGACGCTGATCATCGTCATGGCGGTGATGAACGGCTTCCGCAAGGAGCTGCTCGACAAGATCCTCGGGCTCAACGGCCACATCCTGGTGCAGCCGCTGGAATCGCCGCTGACCGACTGGAAGGACGTTGCCGACCGCCTCAGCCAGGTCGGAGGCATCCGGCTCGCCGCGCCCGTGGTGGACGGCCAGGCGCTGGCGTCGTCGCCATGGAACGCCTCGGGCGTCCTGGTGCGCGGCATCCGCTCCGACGACCTCAACAACCTCACCTCGATCGCCAAGAACATCAAGCAGGGCTCGCTCGAAGGCTTCGACGAAGGGCAGGGCGTGGCGATCGGCCGGCGCCTCGCCGACCAGCTGTCGCTGCATGCCGGCGACAGCATCACGCTGGTGGCGCCGAAGGGCGCGGTGACCCCGATGGGCACGACGCCGCGCATCAAGCCGTACAAGATCGTCGCGGTGTTCGAGATCGGCATGTCCGAATACGACCTCGGCTTCGTGTTCATGCCGCTGACCGAAGCGCAGGCCTATTTCAACCGCAGCAACGACGTCACCTCGATCGAGGTGTTCACCACCAATCCCGACAGGATCGACGCCTTCCGCAAGGCGGTGACGGAGGCCGCGGGACGTCCGGTGTTCCTGGTCGATTGGCGGCAGCGCAACTCGACCTTCTTCAACGCGCTCCAGGTCGAGCGCAACGTGATGTTTCTGATCCTGACCATGATCGTGCTGGTCGCCGCTCTGAACATCGTGTCAGGCCTGATCATGCTGGTGAAGGACAAGGGCAGCGACATCGCGATCCTGCGCACGATGGGCGCCTCGCAGGGCTCGATCATGCGGATCTTCCTGATCACGGGCGCCTCGATCGGCGTGGTCGGCACGCTGGTCGGCTTCTTCGTCGGCCTCGTGATCTGCCTCAACATCGAATCGATCAGGCAATTCCTGTCCTGGCTGACCTCGACCGAGCTGTTCTCGCCTGAGCTGTATTTCCTGTCGAAGCTGCCTGCCGAAATCGACATCGGCGAGACCACGGCCGTCGTCATCATGGCGCTGACGCTGTCGTTCCTGGCGACGCTGTATCCGTCGTGGCGCGCCGCGCGCCTCGATCCCGTCGAAGCGCTGCGGTACGAGTGAGGGGCTGATGGAGCAGCAGGGGGCTGACGATGTACCGGTCATTTATCTCCACGAGATAAAGCGGCAGTACTTGCAGGGCGAGGTGCCGCTGACGATCTTGGACGGCGCCAAGCTGGCGCTGTGGGCCGGTCAATCGGTCGCGCTGGTGGCACCGTCGGGCTCCGGCAAGTCGACGCTGCTGCACATCGCAGGGCTGCTCGAGGCACCGGATTCCGGTGAGGTCTATGTCAACGGCGCGCCGACCTCGCAGCTGCCCGACATCGAACGCACCCAGCTGCGCCGCACCGATATCGGCTTCGTCTACCAGTCGCATCGGCTGTTGCCGGAGTTCTCCGCGCTCGAGAACGTCATGCTGCCGCAGATGATCCGCGGCCTGAAGAAGTCCGAGAGCGTCATCCGCGCCAAGGAGATCCTCGGCTATCTCGGCCTCGGCGACCGCATCACCCATCGCCCCGCCGAGTTGTCGGGCGGCGAGCAGCAGCGCGTCGCGATCGCGCGCGCGGTGGCCAACGCGCCGCGGGTGTTGTTCGCGGACGAGCCGACCGGCAACCTCGATCCGCACACCGCCGACCACGTGTTCCAGGCCCTGATGCAGCTGGTGAAGGCGACCAAGGTGTCGATGCTGATCGCCACCCACAACATGGAGCTCGCCGGCCGCATGGACCGGCGCGTCTCGCTGTCGAACGGCCAGGTCATCGAGCTCGACTAGCAAAATCTGCGAAAACAACCCCATGCACAGTAGCCAAGTGCCTGACGGGACTTGGGAAAAAATGGGCGGCGGCGCTGCCCGCGCCCTTAGGCCTCAAGGCCGGATCACGGTCAATTTGAATGGCCCGCCATTGGCAGCGGCGTGCGCCACGGCCTCCTTGGCGTGGTCGAGGTCGAAGGAAGTTGTCTCGTACTCCTCAAGTCTGAGCAGTCCTGCACGCACCAGCGCGATCAGGCGGCTCGCGGCATCGGGCGGGTACATCCAGACGCCGTGAATGCTGATGCAGTTGCGCATGATCCAGGGGTAGGGCAGCTCGAGGCCCGCGCCGCCGGCCATGCCGACGCCGCCCATCAGCGCGACGCGCCCATAGGGGCGCACCGTCATGATCGCGGCCCGCACGACGGTCGGGCTGACCGAGGGCGGCATGATGTCGAGCACGCAATCGATCGGCGAGGGCGCCGCGCGCTTCATCGCTTCGCGGTCGTGATCTTCATGGCCAGTGAGCTTGACCGGTTGCACGCGGCTGCCGAAGCGGCGGACGAGGTCGGCGAGGATCTTTTCGTTGCGGCCCGGCGTGACCACGCTGGCCGCGCCCATCGCGAGGGCCACCGAGACGGCGGCGCTGCCGAAATTACCGGTGGCGCCACTCACCAGCACGGTCTCGCCGGGCTGAAGGTTTGCGGCAAGAAAGCCGCCATAGGGCACCAGCAGCGTTCCCAGCGCGCACCATTGCGTCGCGTCCTCCGACGCGATCGGCCCGAGGGGTTTGACGTTCTCCGTCGGCACGCGCATTTGCTCGGCAAACGAGCCGTGGCGAAAATGCTGTTGCAGCCGCATGCCGCCGGCCCCGGCAGCGGTGAGCCCTTGCAGCGCGATGTCGGGCACCACCGCGTCGTCGCGCGAACGCACTGTCGGATCGCAGAACACCCAGTCGCCAACGTTGAGCCTGGTTGCGTCCGGGCCGATTGCGCGCACCCGGCCGATGCCGCCGGGGCCCGGGATGATCGGCAGGTCGAGTGCGTAATTGCGCGTCCCGTCGAAGACTTCGTTCATGTAGGACAAGACGCGCGTGGCGACGACATCGACGATGATCTCGCCGGTGCCGAGCACCGGTTCGGGGACATTCTCGATCGCGAGCGGCGAACCGAAGGATTTGAGCACGGCAGCTTTCATGATGTTCACCTCGAAGTCGGATGAAGCCGATATGCGCCGCCTTGGAAGAGCCATGAAGGCCTGGTATTATCCTAGTATTCCAGAGACCCTCCATCCGTGGGAGCGACAGCCATGGCCGACCCACGCCGCGTCGAGTTCGGCGATTTTCTCAGGTCCCGCCGCGAAAGGCTGTCGCCGAAGACTGTCGGACTTCCGGCAGGCCGCCGCCGGCGTACCGCGGGGCTGCGCCGCGAGGAGGTCGCGCAGCTCGCCGGCATCGGCGTCGACTGGTACATCCGCCTCGAGCAGGGCCGCACCGTCAGCCCGTCCGTCACCACCATCGACGCGCTGGCCCGTGCGCTCCGTCTCAGCAAGACCGAGCACGCGCACCTGAAGGCATTGGCGCGCGACGGCGCCAGAGGTGCGTTCACGCGCGAGATCGTGCCGGCGCCGATCCGGCGCATGATCGCAAGCCTGCAACAGCCGGCCTATGTCACCGGGCGGCGATGGGACGTGCTGGCCTGGAACGAGGCCGCCGAGGATATCTTCGCCTTCGGTCAATTGCCCGAGCAGGATCGCAATACGCTGCTGCTGGTGCTGACGAACAAGAAGACGCGAAAGTTCTACGGCGCGAGCTGGACCGACGTCGCCAAGAGCATGGTCGCGATGTTTCGCGCCACCCACGATGTCTGGGCCGGCGATCCCGCCTTTGCGGAGCTGCTGACGCGGCTGCGCGAGGGGAGCCCGGAATTCGTCAAATGGTGGGAAGCCCACGACATCCGCAGCACGATGTCCGGCCTCAAGACCATCAACCACCCGACCAGGGGCCCGCTCCGGTTCGAGCACACCAGCTTCCAGGCCAACGACGACCCCGCGCTGAAACTGGTGATCTACACGCCGGTCGAGGGTGGCGATTGATCGGCAGGCTTCAGCCGGAACCTTAACGCCTTCATGAGGTTATCAGGACGCGTGGGGCGCCGACCTCTCGCTGGCGTCGTCGTGGGCCGGAAGCGGATGTCGCGAGGTTGCCTTGAGCTCTATTCGGTGAAACGAGCAAGTGTCGGGGAGTCAGATGACAACGGCGGCCGGGGGGACCTCGACCGATCGCAATGCCGTCCTGGCTGCACTTGGCGACTACATCCGAGAGATAAACAATCCCGACGATCTCGCCTACGCCGCGGCTGAGCTGCTCGGCCGGAGTCCGAATGTCAGCCGGGCAGGCTATGGCACGGTCGATACATCGGCCGAGACCATCACCATCGTTCGTGATTGGAACGCGCCGGGCATTTCGAGCCTCGCTGGCGTGCTGCAATTCCGCGACTACGGCAGCTACATCGAAGATCTGAAGCGGGGCGAGACCGTCGTCTGCGCCGATGCGAAAAAGATCCTCGCGTCGGCGACCGCGCCGCAGCGCTCGAAGCCATCTCTGCGCGCGCCCTCGTCAATATGCCGATCTCCGAGCCCGACGGGGTCGTGGCGTTGCTGTACCTCAATAACGCCGCGCCGCGCGAATGGAATCCTGACGAGCTGGAACTCATCCGCGACGTCGCCGAGCGCACGCGCACCGCGGTCGAGCGTCGCCGTGCGGAGACGGCGGTGCGGGAGAACGAGGCCCGGCTGCTGTTCCTGGACGCGCTCAACAAAGAGACGGCCAAGACCCGAGATGCCGATGGTGTGATGGCGGTGACGACCAGGATGCTCGGCGAGCATCTCAGCGTTTCCAATTGCGCCTACGCCGACATGGATCCCGATCAGGATGGCTTCACCATTCGCGGCGATTGGGCCGCGCCCGGCGCGATGCACATCCTTGGGCACTACAGCCTGGCCAATTTCGGCCGGAAGGCGGTGCGAGAGCTTGGGGCCGGCAGACCTCTCATCATCAACGACAATTTGAAGGAGATCGCGCCCGAGGAAGCTGCCGCGTTCCAGAATATCGGGATCGGTTCGACGATCTGCATGCCCCTCGTCAAGGAAGGCCGGCTCACTGCCCTGATGGCCATTCATCACCGTGGCCCGCATCGCTGGACGTCGCGCGAACTCGCCTTGCTCTCGGAGGTGACTGAACGATCCTGGGCGCATATCGAGCGTGTCCGCTCGGAGCAAACAGCGCGGGAAGCTGCCGAACGGCTGGTCCTCGCGAACAAGGCGGCCGGCATCGGCACGTGGGACTACGACCCGGTCAGCGACGTCTTGCGATGGGACAGCCGTTGCAAGGAGGTGTTCGGGCTCTCGCCGGACGCCGAGGTCAGCTATGAGGGATCGTTCCTGAAGGGTATCCATCCCGACGACAGGCAGCGTGCTCACGAAGCCGTCTCGGCGGCGCTGAATTCTCATGCTCCGACGAGCTACAACATCCAATACCGAACCGTCGGCATCGAGGACGGTATCGAGCGCTGGATCGCCGCGACGGGGCAGGCCTTCTTCGCCAACGGCCAGGCTGTTCGCTTCATCGGGACGGTGCTGGACATCTCCGCGCAAAAGAAAACCGAGCGTCACCTGAGGATATTGAACGACACGGGTGCGTCGGTGGCCCGCGAACGCGACCTCGATAAGATCGTGCAGATCGTGACGGATGCCGGCGTCGAGCTGACGGGCGCGCAGTTCGGGGCCTTCTTCTACAACGTCGTGACGGCCGATGGCGGCAGCTACATGCTTTATTCGCTGTCGGGCGTGCCGCGATCAGCTTTCGAGAGCTTCCCGATGCCGCGCAACACGGCCGTGTTCGAGCCGACGTTCAAGGGCAGGGGGGGTGGTGCGGTCCGACGACATCCTGCAGGACCCGCGCTATGGCAAGAATGCGCCGCGGAGGGGCATGCCCGATGGCCATCTCCCGGTTCGGTCCTATCTGGCGGTGCCGGTAATCTCGCGAACGGGCGAAGTCCTGGGCGGGCTTTTCTTCGGCCACGCCGAGAGCGGCAAATTCCAGGCCGAGCATGAGGCCGCGCTGCTCGGAATTGCCGGTCATGCCGCCACCGCGATCGACAACGCCCAGCTTCTGACCCGGCTCGAGGCGCTCAACGTCGAGCTGGAGCAGCGTGTCGCCGACGAGATCGCCGAACGCATGAAGGCCGAGGAGCAATTGCGGCAATCCCAGAAGATGGAAGCCGTCGGGCAGCTGACCGGCGGGATCGCGCACGACTTCAACAACATGCTGGCCGTGATTCTCGGCAGCTTGAATCTCGCCAAGCGACGGCTCGGCAAGGGCGAGGTCAACATCGATCGCTTTCTCGAGGGCGCCATCGACGGCGCGAACCGCGCGGCCACCTTGACGCAGAGGCTGCTCGCGTTCTCGCGCCAGCAGCCTCTGGCGCCGGAAGTCGTGGACATCAACAAGATGGTCGGGGGGATGAGCGAGCTGCTCGAACGCTCGCTCGGAGAGCTTATTCGCCTCGAGACCGTGCTGGCGGCCGGCCTTTGGCGCGTCAAGGCGGATCCGGCCCAGCTGGAAAGCGCCATTATCAATCTCGCGGTCAATGCGCGCGATGCCATGCCGAAGGGCGGCCGGCTGACGCTGGAGACCAGCAACGCCTCGATCGACCGCAAATATGCCCGCGAATATGCGTTGTCGCCCGGTCAATACGTCCTCGTTGCGGTCACGGACAATGGCACCGGAATTCCCGCCGACGTGCTGGGAAAGGTGTTCGATCCGTTCTTCACGACCAAGGTCGTGGGCAAGGGCACCGGTCTCGGCCTCAGTCAGGTCTACGGCTTCGTGCGACAGTCGGGCGGGCACGTGAGATCTACTCGGAAGTCGATGTCGGCACGACGGTGAAGATCTATCTTCCGCGCTTCGCAGGCGAGGAGGCTGCCTCGACTTCGTCGCAAGGCGCGGCACATCCTGGTGCAAGCCATCAGGGCGAGACCATCCTCGTCGTCGAGGACGATGAGCGGGTCCGCGGCGTCTCATCCGAAAGCCTGCGCGAGCTTGGCTATACGGTCGTCGAAGCCGCCAGCGCCAAGGAAGCGATCAGGACGATCGAAGAAGGTTTCGTTCCGGATCTGCTGTTTACCGACGTTGTCATGCCCGACATGACCGGCGCCGAACTTGCTGCCGAACTGTCGAAGCGACGCTCGGATCTGAAGGTGCTGTTCACCACCGGTTATACGCGCAACGCCATCGTCCACAACGGCATGCTCGATGCCGGCAAGCATCTGCTCTCCAAGCCCTTCGCCATCGAAGACCTGGCGGCCAAGGTTCGCAGTCTGCTCGACGAGGGTTGAAGAAATATCAGAGCCGAGAGATCGCAACATGGTCCGACCGTGCTTGCATTCGCATGCGCGCTTGCGCTCGACACGAATGCAAATGTGGGCGAGTGCGAGCGAAAATGTGGCGACAATGAGGAGCTGTCGCGTCCGCACATTTTCAATTCGCCATCACGCGAATGTGCGCGCGGCGTTGTTACGCGAGTGCGCAGCCTATGCCTCGTAGCGAACATTAGAACCACCGAAAAACACTTGTTTCAAAGGGTTTCGGACGCGCGCTGATAAATCTTCATTAATGAAGCGCGGCCCTTTGGCGCAAACTGTGGCGTCGCGGTTACAGCAATTCCGTCGATCGCTGATATGACGACGGCACGGCCCGGGGGCCTTCTGAAGAAACTGGAACGGGAATCAAATGAGAAAGAATTTGTTGCTTGCTGCTGTGAGCCTGGTTGCGCTGAGCGCGGCGGCGCCGGCGCTGGCTGCCGACCTCGCGGCGCGGCCTTTACACCAAGGCGCCTGCGATGGTCGCCGCGATCTATGACTGGAGCGGCTTCTACATCGGTATCAACGGCGGCGGCGGTTCGGCGCATTCGACCTGGGATCAGACCGCTCCCTTCATCGGCGGCGAAGGCTCGCACGACGCGACCGGTGGCACGGTCGGTGGCCAGATCGGCTACCGCTGGCAGGCCGGCCAGTGGGTGTTCGGCGTGGAAGGTCAGGGCAACTGGGCCGACTTCACGGGCGACAACGTCAGCGCTTTCCTTGCGCAGCGTAACCGCACCAAGATCGACTCGTTCGGTCTGATCACCGGTCAGGTCGGCTACGCCTGGAACAACGTCCTGCTCTACGTCAAGGGCGGTGCGGCTGTGGTGGGCGCCCAGTACGACGTGTTCAGCACGGCTTCGGGCGCGCTGCTCGCCTCGAACGACCAGACCCGTTGGGGTGGCACGGTCGGTGCCGGCCTCGAATTCGGCTTTGCGCCGAACTGGTCGGTTGGCGTCGAGTACAACCACATCTTCCTGTCGGACAAGGACGTCACCTTCGCGGGTCTGCAGACGGACCGCATCAAGCAGGACGTCGACATGGGCCTCGTCCGCCTGAACTACAAGTTCGGCGGCCCGATGCTCGGCCGTTACTGAGACCGATCGCTCTCCTGAGAGCGGTCGTCGAAAGCCCTGGCCTTTTGGCCGGGGCTTTTTTATTGCGTCATTTCATCGAGTTAACCATGGACCTTGGCGATTGTCCGACGCGCTTGACTCCTCAGAACAAAATGAGAACAATGTTCTTCATACGTTCTAGAAAGGGAGCGAGACATGTTCAGGGTTTTCGTCGAAGAGGCCGCCGCACTGGCGTCGATCACGCTGTTCGTCGGGATGATCGCGATCTGGGCTCAGGTGATACCGCAGCTCTGATAACGCCGCTTGAGGGCGGGAGCCCGTTGGCCCTTGGGGAAAAGCAGGACGACGCGGCCAATTGGCCGTTCGGGCGTGGACTCTGAAGCCGCGGCACCTCACCATTGCGAGGCGAGTCGGCAGAAGAGGGCAGATGCAGGTGCATGATGCCTTGAGGAGCCGGCGACCGCTCCATTCCATCTGCAAGAGGCCGTCACGCGACCATGCCGAGCGCCGGATTTGTCCACCTTCACGTTCACTCGGCCTATTCGCTGCTCAAGGGCTCGATCAAGATCGCCAAGCTCGCCGAGCTTGCCAAGAAGGACCACCAGCCGGCCCTGGCGCTGACCGACACCGACAACATGTTCGGCGCGCTGGAGTTCTCCGACAAGATGGCGAGCTCCGGCATCCAGCCGATCGTCGGCTGCGAGCTGGCGATCGATTTCGGCGATCAGGATCCGAATGCGCGCAACGCGATGGGGCCGTCGCGCGTGGTGCTGCTGGCCGCGCAGGAGCGCGGCTATCGCAGCCTGATGCGGCTGAACTCGCGCGCGTTCCTGGAGACGCCCGACACCCATGCCTCCCACATCAAGTTCGACTGGCTCGAGGGCGAGACGGAGGGCCTGATCGCGCTGACGGGCGGACCGGACGGGCCGATCTCGCTGGCGCTCGCCGGCGGTCATGCCGAGCTCGCGGCCTTGCGGTGCGAGCGTCTGGCCGGCCTGTTCGGCGATCGCCTCTACATCGAATTGCAGCGTCACAACACCGAGAAGGAGCGGCGCGTCGAAAGCGGCTTGATCGACATCGCCTACGCCAAGGGCCTGCCCCTGGTCGCGACCAACGAGCCTTATTTCGCGACGACCGACGATTACGAGGCGCATGACGCGCTGCTCTGCATCGCCGGCGGGCGGCTGATCGCCGAGACCGAGCGCGAGCAGCTCACGCCCGATCATCGCTTCAAGACGCGCGCCGAGATGGCGGTGCTGTTCGCCGACATTCCCGAGGCGCTGGCCTCGACGGTGGAGATCGCAGAGCGCTGCTGCTTCCGCCCGATGACGCGCAAGCCGATCCTGCCGCTCTTCACCGTCGGCGCCGCGCAGAGCTCGGACGCTGCCGCAGTCGAGGCGGCGGAATTGAAGCGCCAGGCCGAGGAGGGGCTCGCCAAGCGGCTCAGCGTCCACGGCCTGTCGCAAGGCACCAGCGAAGAGGACTACAACAAGCGCCTGGCGTTCGAGCTCGACGTCATCATGCGCATGAAGTACGCGGGCTACTTCCTGATCGTGTCCGACTTCATCAAATGGGCGAAGAGCCAAGGCATTCCGGTCGGGCCGGGCCGCGGCTCGGGCGCGGGCTCGCTGGTTGCCTGGGCGCTGACCATCACCGACCTCGATCCGATCAAGTTCGGCCTGCTGTTCGAGCGCTTCCTCAATCCCGAACGCGTCTCGATGCCGGACTTCGACATCGACTTCTGCCAGGACCGCCGTGGCGAGGTGATCAGGTACGTCCAGGATCGCTACGGCCGCGACCAGGTCGCGCAGATCATCACCTTCGGAACGCTGCAGGCGCGCGGCGTGCTGCGCGACGTCGGCCGCGTGCTGCAGATGCCCTATGGCCAGGTCGACAAGCTGACCAAGCTGGTGCCGCAGAATCCGGCCGCACCGGTGACCCTTGCGGCCGCGATCGAGAGCGAGCCGAAGCTCCAGGCGTTTCGCGACGAAGATCCGATCGTGGCGCGCGCCTTCGACATCGCCCAGCGCCTCGAAGGCCTGACGCGGCACGCCTCGACGCACGCCGCCGGCATCGTGATCGGCGATCGCCCGTTGAGCGAGCTCGTGCCGCTCTACCGCGATCCCAAATCCGACATGCCGGTGACCCAGTTCAACATGAAATGGGTGGAGCCGGCCGGCCTCGTCAAATTCGACTTCCTCGGCCTGAAGACGCTCACCGTCCTCGACGTCGCGGTGAAGCTGTTGAAGCCGCGTAACATCCATGTCGATCTCGCCACGCTGCCGATCGACGACGCCGAGAGCTACCAGATGCTGGCCCGCGGCGAGGTGGTCGGCGTGTTCCAGGTTGAAAGCCAGGGCATGCGGCGCGCGCTGGTCGACATGCGCCCGGACCGTTTCGAGGACATCATCGCGCTGGTGGCGTTGTATCGGCCGGGCCCGATGGCGAACATCCCGACCTATTGCGCGCGCAAGCACGGCGACGAGGAGCCGGAATATCTGCATCCCGTGCTGGAGCCGATCCTGAAGGAAACCTTCGGCGTCATCATCTACCAGGAACAGGTGATGCAGATCGCGCAGGTGATGTCGGGCTATTCGCTCGGCGACGCCGACCTGCTGCGCCGCGCCATGGGCAAGAAGATCCGCGCCGAGATGGACAAGCAGCGCGACATCTTCGTCGCCGGCGCGGTGAAGAACGGCGTGCCGAAGGGGCAGGCCGAGACCATCTTCGAGCTGCTGGCGAAGTTCGCCGATTACGGCTTCAACAAGAGCCATGCGGCAGCCTACGCGCTGGTATCCTACCACACCGCCTACATGAAGGCGCATTACCCGGTGGAGTTCATCGCGGCGTCGATGACGCTCGATCTCAACAACACCGACAAGCTCTCAGAATTCCGCTCCGAGGCGCAGCGCCTCGGCATCAAGGTCGAGCCGCCGAACATCAACCGTTCCGGCGCGACCTTCGAGGTCGGCGACAAGACCATCTACTACGCGCTCGCAGCGCTCAAGGGCGTCGGCATCCAGGCGATCGAGCAGATCATCGAGGAGCGCACCAAGCGCGGATTGTTCACCTCGCTCGCCGACTTCGCCGCGCGGGTCAATCCGCGCGCGATCAACAAGCGCATCATCGAAAGTCTCGCCGCCGCCGGCGCCTTCGACACGCTGGAGCCGAACCGCGCCCGGGTCTTCGCCGGTGCGGACTCGATCCTGGCCGCCTGCCAGCGCGCGCACCAGGCCGAGACCATCGGCCAGAACGACATGTTCGGGATGTCGGCGGATGCGCCGACCATCATGCTGCCCCAGATCGAGCCCTGGCTGCCGGCCGAAAAGCTCCGCCGCGAATACGACGCCGTCGGCTTCTTCCTGTCGGGCCATCCGCTCGACGATTACGCCACCGTGCTGAAGCGGTTGCGGGTGCAGAGCTGGGCGGAATTCTCGCGCGCGGTGAAGACCGGCGCCACCGCCGGCAAGGTCGCCGCCACCGTGGTCTCGCGCATGGAGCGGCGCACCAAGACCGGCAACAAGATGGGCATCATGGGGCTGTCCGATCCCACAGGCCATTTCGAGGCGGTGCTGTTCTCCGAAGGCCTCGCGCAATATCGCGACGTGCTGGAGCCGGGCGCCGCCGTGCTGCTGCAACTGGGCGCCGAACTGCAGGGCGAGGACGTCCGCGCCCGCGTGCTGCATGCCGAGCCGCTCGACGATGCCGCCGCCAAGACGCAGAAGGGCCTGCGCATCTTCGTGCGCGACACCAAGCCGCTGGATTCGATCGCCAAGCGTCTGGCCGGCCCCGACATGGCGGCTTCGAACGGCGCTGCGCCGAAGGTCGGCAGTCCGGGCATCGCGCCGCGCGGAAACGGCGACGGCGAGGTCTCGCTGGTGATGATGCTCGACCTCGAGACCGAGGTCGAGATGAAGCTGCCCGGTCGCTTCAAGGTCTCGCCGCAGATCGCCGGCGCGATCAAGGCGGTCGCGGGCGTGGTCGACGTGCAGCAGATCTGACGCTGCCTGCGGCGCCGCAAACCAAAGCTTAACTATCAAGCTCATGCATGGTTTCGAAGCCTGCCGGGCACAGCTATCAGTTGTTTCCCGGCGCGCAACCAAGGAAGAACAACCATGTGTGACAAATGCTCTGAAAATCCGCATCAATCGCTCGCTCCCTCCCGGCGCTCGATGATGCTCTTCGCCGCTTCCGCGCTCGGGGCCGCTGCGTTCGGCGGGGTGGCGTCGGCCAAGGAGGCGAAGGCGCCGCCCAAACCCCAGAACGTGCTGTCGCCCGATGCGGCGCTGAAGCGGCTGATGGAGGGCAATTCGCGCTACGTATCGGGCGTGTCGCGCCGTCACGATTTCAAGCATGAGCGCGAGGCTCTGGTCGGCGGTCAAAATCCCTACGCGGCCGTTCTGAGCTGCGCCGATTCGCGCATCGCGCCCGAATATGCCTTCGACAGCGGACGCGGCGATCTGTTCGTGTGCCGCGTCGCCGGAAATTTTGCCGGCGACGAGACGGTCGCGAGCATGGAATACACCGTCGCCGTGCTCGGTACGCCGCTGATCCTGGTGCTCGGCCACGACAATTGCGGCGCCGTCGACGCCACGATCAAGTCGCTGAAGGACGACAAGCCGCTGCCCGGGCACATCCCGACGCTGGTCTCCGCGATCGCGCCGGCGGTGAAGACGGCGGCCCAGCAGAGCGGGAATGCGCTCGACAACGCCATCCGCCAGAACGTCGTCGACAACGTCGCCAAGCTGAAATCGGCCGCGCCGATCCTCAATGCAGCGGTCGAGCAGGGCAAGCTCAAGGTGGTCGGCGGCATCTATCGGCTGAGCACCGGGGCCGTCGAGTTGCTGGCCCAGGGCTGAGCGCATCGGATGCCAGATGGTCGCGCCTCTATCCGTTAGAGGCCGGCTGTCAGCCGTTCGGCCGGCTCTATGTCCGTCTGTTCGCATGTTGGGGACTTGAACGAGCCTCGCGCGCTTTCCAGGCTGCGCCTCGTTGCCGTAGGCTGCTCCGGAGCTGACGCACGCGGCGGCATGGCCACGCCACCGCCTCAATCCCAGCTTTTCGTTCAAGCGCCGTTCAGCCGGCCGCGCGCCTGATGCGTGGTGGCACCTCAACAAGAATAACGGGCAGGCGAGCCATGCGTGGGACGTTCAGAGCCTTCATTTGCCTTCTCCTGCCGATCGTGGCCTTGGCTGTCGGCACGCCGGACGCGGCCCGCGCGCAGCAGCCGGAAAAGCGCATCGCGCTCGTGGTCGGCAACGGCGCCTATGCCAAGTCGCCGCTGGCGACCACCGCGAACGATGCCGGCCTGATCGCGCAGACGCTGCAGGCGGCCGGCTTCGACGTCGTCGGAGCGCGCGATCTCGACGGCGACACGCTGCGCAAGAGCCTTCGCGACTTCATCCAGAAGGCCCAGGCCTCCGGGCCGGGAACCGTCGCGATGATCTATCTTGCCGGCTATGGCGTGCAGCTTGCCGGCGAGAACTATTTCATCCCCGTCGATTCCAACATCGCCCGCGACACCGACATTCCGACCGAAGCCCTGCGCATCAGCGATTATGCGCGTCAGCTTGCTGCCATTCCGCTCAAGGCCAACATCGTCGTGCTCGACGCGGCCCGTGCGCAGCCCTTCATCGAGGGCGGTCAGCCGATCGCGGGCGGTCTGGCGCTGGTCGAGCCCGATGCGAACATGCTGATCGCGTTCAACGCGGCGCCGGGCACGGTGGCGCCGGAGGAGCCGGGGCCGTACGGCATCTATGCGCAGTCGCTGGCCGAGATGATCCGCACCGGCGGCCTGCCGCTGGCGGAGGTGTTCGACCGCGTGCGCCTGCGCGTCAACGAGGCCAGCAAGGGCGCGCAGGTGCCCTGGCACGAGCAGAAGATCTCGGCGCCATTCTCGTTCTTCGAGCGCGGGCCCGACGCGCCGCCGCCGGAGGCCGCACCCGACCAGGTCGCCGCGATCCGCAACAAGCCGATCCGCGATCTCGGCGTGCAGGACGCCTATGCCGCCGCGCTCGCGCGCGACACGCTGGCGGCCTATGAGGAATTTCTCGCCGTCTATCCGGGCGATCCGCTCGCAAAGCGCGTCATGGCGATCGTGGCGGCACGCCGCGAGGCGATCACCTGGAGGCGGACCTATCGCGCCGATACGCCGGACGCCTATTGGTCGTATCTGCGCCGCTATCCGCGCGGGCCGCATGCGGGCGATGCCCGGCGCAGGCTCGCGATCCTGACCGCGCCGCTCGAGGCCGCCGCCGACTTTCACGATGCTGGACTACGACGTGCCGCCACCGCCGCCGGAGGAGGTGATCTATGTCGACCGTCCGGTGCTGTATTTCAGCGATCCCGATTTCGGCTTCGCGCCGCCACCGCCGCCGCCGGTCTATTATCTGCCGCCGCCGCCGCCGGATTTCGTCGTGCTGCCGCCGCCGCTGCCGGTGATCGGCCTGTTCGTGCTGCCGCAGCCGGTGTTCGTGCCGATCCCGGTGTTCGTCCGGCCGCCGGTCTATGTCGCGCCGCCGCCGAACAACATCATCTACCAGAACATCCATAATACGACGGTGATCAACACGGTGATCAATCGCCCGCCGGCAGCTGCGCCGGCTGCGGGGCCGGGGCCTGGTCCGGCCAATCTGGCACCCGCGGTTGCCGGCCGTGCCAATCCGGCGGGCCCGGCCGTGCCGCAGGCGGTCGCACAGCGTGCCGCGCTGATCCAGCAGGGCAAGGCACCGATGCCGCCGAGCGCGACGATCCAGCCAGTGGCGAGGCCAGGTATCCCGGCACCTGCTCCGGCCAATGTCGCTCCCGCCACGACAATGCAGCCTCCGGCCGGGGCCAAGCTGCCGCAGGCCAATACCTTGCCGGCGCCGGGGGCTCCAGGCGCTCCGCCGACAGGACCGGCGGTTGCGCCCGGCGCTGCCGCGCCGAACGCCGCACCAAGTCCGACCGCGACGGCCCCTGCCGGCAACGCCGCGGCGACGCCGCAGCCACCCGCATCAGCCAAGCTGCCGCAGGCGACCAAGCTGCCGCAGGCAAACACGCTGCCGCAGGCGAACACGCTGCCGGTCCCCGGGACTCCTGGCGGACCGCCGCCGGCAGGTGCAGGGCGTGCGCCCGGCGCTGCCGCGCCGCCCGGCAAACCCGTTGCAACCACCACGCCGCCCGCCGGCAACATCCCGCCCGCGCCGCCGACCGCGACGGCGCCCAACCAGCCGCCGTCCGGGACTGACCGGCGGGGCAGGCCGATCGGTCCCCAGCCAGGCGCATTGCCGCCTCCGAGCACGGCCGCCGGCCGGCCGGCGATCCCGGGCGCGGTCAGACCGGCGGCGCCTCCGCCGCCACCGGTGGCAGCGCGGGAGCCGTCGAGAGTTCCAGATCGCCGGCCCGGTCCGCCGCCGCCGGCCGCCAAGCCCGTCGCGCCGCCACCGCCTCCGCAGGCTCTGGCGAGACCGACGCCGCCACCGCCGCGGGTCGCACCGCCTCCGCCGCCCCGGGCTGCGCCACCGCCCGTGGCCGTGGCACGGCCGGCCCCACCGCCGCCAATGGTGCGGCCGGCGCCACCTCCGCCTCCGGTTGCACGGCCCGCGCCGCCGCCACCGCCTGTTGCGCGGTCGGCACCGCCGCCAATGGCCGCTGCGCCACCGCGTGCGGCGCCGCCTCCGCCTCCGCCGCGGCCCGCCGGGCCTCCACCAAAGCCTTGCCCGCCCGGCCAGCCGAGGTGCTAGCCGGTCGAGGCGGGCGCCGGAATCGGCAGCAGCGTGACGACCGCAGCTTTCGGGCGGCCGCGACGGCCGCCTTATTTCCTTGCTTCTGGCCGAAATGGCGCTATATAGCGCGCCATCTCACACGGAAACATGGCTCACAAGGCCGTCCGGTGGCAGCCGGGGCGAACGCTCCGTTTTGCTCACACGTTTCCGGAGGAACCAACCGGAGAATCAGAACAATGGCACTACCCGATTTCACTATGCGTCAGCTGCTCGAAGCTGGCGTGCACTTTGGTCACCAGTCGCACCGCTGGAATCCGAAAATGGCTCCGTTCATTTTCGGTACCCGCAACAACATCCACATCGTCGATCTCGCCCAGACCGTGCCGATGCTGCACCAGGCCCTTCAGGCCGTCAGCGACACGGTTGCCAAGGGCGGCCGCATTCTGTTCGTCGGCACCAAGCGCCAGGCGCAGGACGGCGTCGCGGACGCGGCCAAGCGCTGCGCGCAGTATTTCGTCAATTCGCGCTGGCTCGGCGGCACGCTGACCAACTGGAAGACGATCTCGGCCTCGATCAAGCGCCTGCGTCACCTCGACGACGTGCTGGCCGGCGGCGATGCCAGCTCCTACACCAAGAAGGAGCGCCTGACGCTTCAGCGCGAGCGCGACAAGCTCGACCGCTCGCTCGGCGGCATCAAGGACATGGGCGGCCTGCCCGACCTGATCTTCGTGATCGACACCAACAAGGAAGACATCGCGATCCAGGAGGCCCAGCGCCTCAACATCCCGGTCGCCGCGATCGTCGACACCAATTCGGACCCGAAGGGCATCACCTATGTGGTGCCGGGCAATGACGATGCCGGCCGCGCCATCTCGCTGTATTGCGATCTCATCGCGCGTGCGGCGATCGACGGCATCTCGCGTGCCCAGGGTGATTCGGGCATCGACGTCGGTGCCTCGGCCCAGCCGGTCGCCGAGGAGCTGCCGGCGGCGTCGTCGAGCGGCTTCCAGGGCCTTGCAGGTCCGCGCGGCACCGCCGACGACCTCAAGAAGCTCCCGGGCGTGTCGGGGACGATCGAGAAGAAGTTCAACGACCTCGGCATCTTCCACTACTGGCAGCTGGCCGAGCTCGACCACGACACCGCGCACACGATCGGCGAAGAAGTCGGTCTGCCGAGCCGTGCGGATGCGTGGGTGGCCAAGGCCAAGGCGCTGACCGCGGAAGCGGAATAGTCGAGAGAACGATGGGCTGGCCGGATGAAATCCGGCCACCATTTCAGTTGACGCGAATTCCTGAGATGGACCGCGGCGGGGCGCCTCCAAGCCACGCCGCGGCGAACCGGCAGGCACAAAGGATTTTCAACGATGGCAACGATCACAGCTGCGATGGTCAAGGACCTGCGCGAGTCGACCGGCGCAGGCATGATGGACTGCAAGGCCGCGCTGACCGAAAACGACGGCAACATGGAAGCGGCGCAGGATTGGCTGCGCAAGAAGGGCCTGTCCAAGGCCGCCAAGAAGTCGGGCCGCGTCGCCGCCGAAGGTCTGATCGGCGCGCTCACCAAGGGCACCAAGGGTGTCGTGGTCGAGGTCAATTCCGAGACCGACTTCGTCGCGCGCAACGGTCAGTTCCAGGGCCTGGTCAAGATGATTGCCCAGGTCGCATTCGACGCCGGCGCCGATGTCGAGAAGATCAAGGCCGCCAAGGTCGGTGACGTCACGGTCGAAGCCGCCATCAATGACGCGATCGCCACCATCGGCGAGAACATGACGCTGCGCCGCGCGGCTGCGCCTCGAGGTGAGCCAGGGCGTCGTGGCGCATTACGTCCACGGTGCCGTCGTCGACGGCGCCGGCAAGATGGGCGTGATCGTGGCGCTGGAATCGCCGGGCAAGGCCGACGAGCTCGCAGCGCTCGGGCGCCAGATCGCGATGCATGTCGCCGCCGCCAACCCGCTCGCGCTCGATCCGTCCGGCCTCGATCCGGCGGTCGTCAAGCGCGAGAAGGATGTGCTCGCCGACAAATATCGCCAGCAGGGCAAGCCCGAGAACGTGATCGAGAAGATCGTCGAGTCCGGCCTGAAGACCTATTACAAGGAAGTCTGCCTGCTCGAGCAGGCCTTCATCCACGACACCGGCAAGTCGGTGGCGCAGGCGGTGAAGGAAGCCGAGGGCAAGGTCGGCGGGCCTGTGAAGATCGCGGGCTTTGTGCGCTATGCTCTCGGTGAGGGAATCGAGAAGCAGGAAAGCGACTTCGCGGCCGAGGTCGCCGCGGCCAGCGGCAAGAAGTAAGCGCCGGAACGTTCCTTCCGGCGTGCCGCCGGAAGCGGCGCCCGGACAAGGAAAGTGCTCATGACTGATCCGGTCTATCGTCGCGTCGTGATCAAGCTGTCCGGCGAATATCTCGCGGGACAGCAGGGCTTTGGCATCGACCAGCCGACCGTCGACCGGGTCGCGGACGATCTGATCGCCGCCCGCAAGCTCGGCACCGAGGTTGCGGTGGTGATCGGCGGCGGCAATATCGTGCGCGGCGTCGAGGTCTCCGCCCGCGGCGTGTCGCGCCCGACCGGCGATACCATGGGCATGCTTGCCACCATGATGAATTGCCTCGCGCTGGAAGCGGCGATCGAGCGCAAGGGCACGCCGGCGCGGACGCTGTCGGCGTTCGTCATGCCCGAGATTTCCGAGCTGTTCACCCGCACTGCGGCGCACAAATATCTCGCCGAAGGACGCATCGTGCTGCTCGGCGGCGGAACCGGCAATCCGTTCTTCACCACCGATACGACCGCGGTGCTGCGTGCCGCGGAGATCGGCGCCCAGGCGGTGCTGAAGGCGACCAATGTCGACGGCGTCTACTCGGCCGATCCGAAGAAGGATCCCGCCGCCACGCGGTTTGACCGGCTGACCCATTCGCAGGCGATCGAGGGCGGCTACAAGGTGATGGATGCGACCGCCTTCGCGCTTGCCCGCGAGACGTCGCTGCCTATCATCGTATTCTCGATCGCGGAGCCGGGGTCGATCGGCGCGATTCTGCGCGGCGTCGGCCACGGGACCATCGTCGCCGGCTGAAGGCTCATCCGGCGCGCCCGAAAGGGAAGGCGCGGGAGCGGTCGCCGGGATTTTGAAGGAGAAACGTGATGCCCACGGGTAATTTCGACCTCAACGAAGTGAAGCGCCGCATGCAGGGCGCCGTCGCCTCGCTCAAGCACGAGCTCGGCGGCTTGCGGACGGGCCGCGCCTCCGCCTCGATGCTCGATCCGGTGCAGGTCGACGCCTATGGCGGTCACATGCCGCTGAACCAGCTCGCCACCGTCAGCGTGCCGGAGCCGCGCCTGATCTCGGTGCAGGTCTGGGACAAGTCGATGGTCAAGGCGGTGGAGAAGGCGATCGTGGATTCCAATCTCGGCCTGTCGCCCGCGACCGAAGGCCAGGTGCTGCGCCTGCGCATCCCCGAGCTGAACGAGGAGCGGCGCAAGGAGCTGGTGAAGGTCGCGCACAAATATGCTGAAGCCGCCAAGGTCGCCGCGCGCCACGTCCGCCGCGACGGCCTCGACGTCCTCAAGAAGCTCGAGAAGAATCACGAGATGTCGGAGGACGACCAGAAGCGTCACGCCGACGAGGTGCAGAAGGCGACCGACGGCACGATCGCCGAGATCGACCAATTGCTGGCCGCCAAGGAAAAAGAAATCCTCACCGTTTAAGGCATCGCCTTCATGTCCAACGCCGCCGCGCCCGCAACGGAAGGACCTGACAGGTCCGAGGCGCCTGCGCATGTCGCCATCATCATGGATGGCAACGGGCGTTGGGCGGCCGCGCGCGGCCTGCCGCGTGCGGAGGGGCATCGCCGCGGCGTCGAGGCGCTGCGCCGCGTCGTGCGGGCCTCGCACGAGCTCGGCATCCGCTATCTCACCATCTTCTCGTTCTCGTCGGAGAACTGGTCGCGCCCGGCGAGCGAGATCGGCGATCTCTTCGGCCTGCTGCGCCGCTTCATCCGCAACGACCTGGCGAGCCTGCATCGCGACGGCGTCAAGGTCCGCATCATCGGCGAGCGCGAGGGGCTCGAGAGCGACATCTGCGCGCTGCTCAACGAGGCCGAGGAGCTGACACGCGACAATTCCCGCCTGACGCTCGTCGTCGCCTTCAACTACGGCTCGCGGCAGGAGATCGCCAAGGCGGCGCAAAAGCTCGCCCGCGAGGCCGCGGAAGGAAAGCGCGACCCTGCCACGATCGATGCCGAGACGCTCGGGGCGCATCTCGATGCGCCCGACATTCCGGATCCCGATCTCATCATCCGCACCAGCGGCGAGCAGCGCCTGTCGAATTTCCTGATGTGGCAGGCCGCCTATAGCGAGCTCGTGTTCGTGCCGATCCACTGGCCCGACTTCGACAAGGCGGCGCTCGAGGGCGCGATCGCCGAATTCGCCAGGCGCGAGCGCCGTTTTGGCGGCCTGGTCGCGAAAACCGCCTCGTGAGCGAACACGATTCCGCACCGGTGGGCGCCAAGCCCGCCCCGAGCAATCTGGTGATGCGGATCCTCGCAGCGCTGGTGCTGGCGCCGCTCGCCATTGCGATCGCTTATGCCGGCGGCTGGCTCTGGGCGCTGCTCGTGACCCTGGTCTCGATCGGGCTGTTCGCGGAATGGCTGACGGTGGTCGGCGCAGGCTCGGCCGCGCTCACCGGGGCAGGGACGGTCGTCATCGCCATGATGGGCGCCGCCGTCGCTTTTGGGGGGCTCAAGACCTCGGTCGTCGTCGGCCTCGTCGGCGGCGCGATCGTGACGCTGATCGCGCGCGGCAAGTTCGTCTGGGCCGCGACCGGTTTTGCCTACGCTGCTGCGGCGTTGCTGGCCTCAATCCTGCTGCGCAAGGACCTCGTCAACGGCTTTTCCGCGCTGATGTTCGTGCTGCTCGTGGTGTGGGCGACCGATATCGGCGGCTATTTCGCCGGCCGCAGCATCGGCGGGCCGAAGCTCTGGCCGCGCGTGAGCCCGAAGAAGACCTGGTCCGGCGCGCTTGGCGGCTTCGTGGCGAGCCTTGCGGTGGCCGGAGGTTTTGCCGCTTGCGGCATCGGCAAGGCGGTTCCGCTCCTCCTGGTCAGCGCCGTCCTGTCGGTGGTGTCGCAGCTCGGCGATCTCTTCGGATCCGCCGTGAAGCGGCGCTTCGGAGTCAAGGATTCCAGTCACTTAATTCCCGGCCATGGCGGGCTAATGGACCGCCTGGACGGCTTTGTCGCCGCCATCCTGGCGGCATGGATTATCGGCTTTCTCCGCCATGGTGTGCATAGCGCCGGAAGCGGTCTTATGGTTTGGTGAGGATATGAGCGCGGTCCCATTGCGAAACAACAAGGCTGCGGCGTCATCCGTCCGCAGCGTCACGGTTCTCGGCGCCACCGGCTCGATCGGCGACAGCACGATGGATCTGCTGCGGGCTTCGCCCGAGCGCTACCGTGTCGAAGCGTTGACGGCGAACGGCAATGTCGCGGCGCTGGCGAAGCTGGCGAAGGAATTTTCCGCGCGTTATGTCGCGATCGCCGACACCTCCAAATTCGCCGAGCTCAAGGCCGCACTGGCGGGAACGAGCACGGAATGCGGGGCCGGCGAAAGCGCGGTGATCGAAGCCGGCGCACGTCCGGCCGATTGGGTGATGGCGGCCGTGAGCGGCGCCGCCGGATTGAAGCCGGCACTGGCCGCGGTCGATCGCGGCGCGCATGTGGCGCTGGCCAACAAGGAATGCCTGGTCTGCGCCGGTGATTTCTTCATGCAGCGTGCCGCCAAGGCTGGCGCATGCATCCTGCCGGCCGATTCAGAGCACAATGCGCTGTTCCAGGCGCTGAGCTCCGGCAATCGCGACGAGCTGGTCCGCGTCATCATCACGGCCTCGGGCGGCCCGTTCCGCACCTGGAAACCCGCGGACATCGAGCAGGCGACCCTCGCGCAGGCCCTGAAGCATCCGAACTGGAGCATGGGCCAGAAGATCACGATCGATTCCGCCTCGATGATGAACAAGGGCCTCGAGGTGATCGAGGCGTCCTATCTGTTCGCGCTCGCGCCCGAGGAGATCGACGTTCTCGTTCATCCGCAGTCGATCATCCACGGCATGGTCGAGTTTTCCGACTGCTCGGTGGTGGCCCAGCTCGGCGCGCCCGACATGCGCACCCCGATCGCGCATTGCCTCGGCTGGCCCGACCGGATCAAGGGGCCGGCGGCCAAGCTGGACCTCGCCAAGATCGGCCAGCTGACCTTCGAGGCGCCCGATTTCGAGCGCTTCCCCGGCCTGCGCCTGGCGTTCGATTCGCTCAGGACCGGGAAGGGGGCGACCACGGTCTACAACGCGGCCAACGAGGTCGCGGTCGCCGCGTTCATTGCCGGCAAGATTCGGTTCGGCGCGATCGCCCGGCTGGTGGAAGCGACGCTGGACGACTGGATCCGCAGCGGGAACCAGGCACCGCTGACGTCCGCGGACGATGCAATCTCTGTTGACCATGTTGCGCGAAATAGAGCTGCCGCCCTATTGCCTCAAATTGCCTTAAAGGCATCCTAGTTGGTTCGGACCAACGCCTTGCGGCGCTGGAAGAGGGAATTCGATGATCGATTTTTTCACCCATAGTTTCAATACGTTGAGCCATGGGGTCTTGGGCTACGCGATTCCTTCCTGTTCGTCCTGACGATCGTCGTGTTCTTCCACGAGCTCGGCCACTTCCTGGTCGCGCGCTGGGCAGGCGTGCGGGTGCTGACCTTCTCGCTCGGTTTCGGACCCGAGCTGATCGGCTTCAACGACCGCCATGGCACCCGCTGGAAGGTTTCGGCGATCCCGCTCGGCGGCTACGTCAAGTTCTTCGGCGACGAGAGCGAGGCCTCGACCCCGTCCACGCAGACGCTTGCATCCATGACGGCCGAGGAGCGCTCCGGCAGCTTCCATCACAAGAAGGTCGGCCCTCGCGCCGCCATCGTCGCGGCCGGCCCGATCGCCAATTTCATCCTGGGTGCGCTGATCTTCGCCGGCATGGCGCTGTATTACGGCAAGCCGAGCACGATCGCGCGCGTCGACGGCGTCGTTGCCGACGGCGCTGCGGCTGCGGCAGGCTTCAAGGTCGGGGACGTGGTCGTCCAGATCGACGGCAAGCCGATCGAGAGCTTTGCCGACATGCAGCGAATCGTTGCGATGAACGCGGGTTCGGCGCTTGCCTTCCAGGTGAAGCGGGACGGCACCATCGTCTCGCTGACGGCTACCCCGGCGCTGCTCGAGCGCAAGGATCCGTTCGGCAACAGCCATCGTCTCGGCGTGCTCGGCATCGAGCACAAGGCACAGGCCGGCGAGGCCTCGACCGCGCCGGTGGGCATCGGCGAGGCACTCAAGATCGGGGTCGAGCAGGTCTGGTTCATCATCACCAGCACCTTCAAGTTCCTGGGCTCGCTGTTCGTGGGGCAAGGCAATCCCAACGAGGTCAGCGGCGTCCTGGGAATCGCGAAGATGTCGGGGCAGGCGGCCAGCGCCGGGTTCCAGTTCGTGATCAACCTGTGCGCGGTGCTGTCGGTGTCGATCGGCCTGCTGAACCTGTTCCCGATCCCGCTGCTCGACGGCGGCCACCTTATGTTCTACGCGGCGGAAGTGCTCCGCGGCCGGCCGCTGTCCGAGCGGACCCAGGAGATGGGGTTCCGAATCGGGCTCGGCTTGGTGCTTATGCTGATGGTGTTTGCGACCTACAACGACATCCTGCGGATGGCGGCATCTTGATGGAGGCTTTTTTTGTGGCGTTGCTGTTGAGCAACGTCTTGGAATGAAATTGAAATCACGACGCTTTCGGCCGTTTGCGGCGTCGGCGAAATTGGCTACAAGCGGCCTCGACTTGGGGAATCTCCGGACCGGCGTTGGGGTGGGTCTGGCACGGAATGATAAGGGCGCGTTGCGCGATGAAGTTTGGACTGCGACTCCGGGGGGCTTGCTCGCAACCCTGATCATGTTCGGCGCGCCGGTGGTTGCCCCGGTCGGGGCTGTTTTTGTGTCTTCGTCTGCGCTCGCTCAGACCGTTCAGTCGATTTCCGTCCAGGAAATCGCCGCGTCGAGGTGGAGACGATCCGCTCCTATTTCAAGCCGGGTCCGGGCGGTCGCCTGGATCAAGGCGCCATTGACGACGGCCTCAAGGCGCTGATCGAGACCGGCCTGTTCCAGGACGTCAGGATCAACCGCGGTCCTGGCGGCCAGCTCGTCGTTTCGGTGGTCGAAAACCCGGTGATCGGCCGGATCGCCTTTGAGGGCAACAAGAAGATCAAGGACGAGCAGCTCACCATTGAGGTGCAGTCCAAGGCGCGCGGCACCTTCTCCCGCGCCATGGTGCAGTCCGACACGCTGCAGAATCGCGGAGATCTATCGCCGGTCCGGCCGCTACGACGTCCGCGTCACGCCCGAGATCATCGAGCAGCCGAACAACCGCGTCGATCTCATCTTCACGGTCGAGGAGGGCGTCAAGACCGGCGTCAAGTCGATCGAGTTCGTCGGCAACAACGCGTTCTCGTCCTACCGCCTCCGGGACGTCATCAAGACGCGCGAAACGAACCTGCTGAGCTTCCTCGGCAGCGGCGACGTCTACGATCCCGACCGCGTCGAAGCCGACCGCGACCTGATCCGCCGCTTCTATCTCAAGAACGGCTACGCCGACGTCCAGGTGGTGGCTGCGCTCACCGAATACGATCCCGAGAAGAAGGGCTTCAACGTCACCTTCAAGATCGAGGAAGGCGCTCAATATCGCGTCGGCGCGGTCGACTTCCGCTCCAGCATCCCGAATTTCGATCCATCGTCGATGCGCGGCTATTCGCGCGTCCATGCCGGCTCGCTCTACAACGTCGAATCGGTCGAAAAGTCGGTCGAGGAGATGCAGATCGAGGCCTCGCGCCGCGGTTACGCCTTCGCCGTGGTCCGTCCCGGCGGCGACCGCAACTTCGAGGCGCACACCGTCTCCGTCGTGTTCAACATCGACGAGGGTCCGCGCACCTATATCGAGCGCATCAACCTGCGCGGCAACACGCGGACGCGCGACTACGTCATCCGCCGCGAGTTCGACATCTCCGAGGGCGATGCCTATAACCGCGCCCTGGTCGACCGTGCCGAGCGGCGCCTGAAGAACCTCGATTACTTCAAGAGCGTGAAGATCACGACCGAGCCGGGCTCGTCGAGCGATCGCGTGATCCTGATCGTCGACATGGAAGAGAAATCGACCGGCGACTTCTCGATCTCGGGCGGTTACTCCACCACCGACGGCGCTTTGGCCGAAGTCTCGGTCTCCGAGCGCAATCTGCTCGGCCGCGGCCTGTTCGCCAAGGCGGCGGTGACCTACGGCCAGTACGCACGCGGCTACTCGCTGTCGTTCGTCGAACCCTATCTGCTCGACTACCGCGTCGCGCTCGGCCTCGACCTCTATCAGCGTCAGCAGCTCGCCAACAACTACATCTCCTACGGCACCAAGACGCTCGGCTTCTCGCCGCGCCTCGGCTTCTCGTTGCGTGAAGATCTGTCGCTGCAGCTGCGCTACTCGATCTATCAGCAGGAAATCACGCTGCCGAGCTACCTGGCGAATTGTAACAACAACCCGGCCAGCGCGGCGTTCAATCCAAGCCCGGCTTACGCGGCCGCCAACGGCATCGACCTGAGCTCGACCAATGGCCTCGGTTGCTACAACGATGGCGAGGCCTCGCTGCCGGTGCGCAGGGAGCTTGCCAACGGCAAGACCCTGACCTCGGCGCTGGGCTACACGCTCACCTACAACACGCTGGACAACAACAAGAACCCCACCGACGGTCTGCTTATCGACTTCCGGCAGGATTTCGCCGGCGTCGGCGGCGACGTGTCCTATCTGAAGACCACGGCGGACGGAAAGTACTATGCCCCGCTGGTGTCCGACATCGTTGGTCTCGTCCGTCTCCAGGGCGGTATTCTGACCAAGATGAACGACGATCTGCGGATGCTCGACCATTTCCAGATGGGTCCGAACCTGGTCCGCGGCTTTGCTCCCAACGGCATCGGCCCGCGTGACTTGAACCCGTTCGGTTCGCGGGACGCGCTCGGCGGCACCCAGTATTGGGGTGCTTCGCTCGAACTGCAGATGCCGTTCTGGTTCCTGCCGAAGGAAGTGGGTCTGAAGGGCGCGGTCTATGCCGATGCCGGCGGCCTCTACGACTATAAGGGACCGACGAGCTGGACCACGACCAACGAAGTCAATGCGCCGGGCTGCATCCCGTCGAGCATCAACCCGTCAACGACGGGGACCTGTACCGGCCTCGTCTACGACGACAGCAAGGTGGTCCGCTCGTCGGTTGGTGTCGGCCTGATCTGGCAGTCGCCGTTCGGTCCGCTGCGCTTCGACTACGCCGTGCCGCTCAGCAAGGGCAAGTACGACCGTACGCAGGAATTCCGGTTCGGCGGCGGCACCACGTTCTAGTTCGATCAGCACGGCACGATCCGGATCAATGGAGCCGGTTTCCGAAGGGGATCGTGCCATTCCAAGAGATGGGGCATGATGCGGCCTGACCGCTTCATGCCGAAGCCGGACCGCGACGGGGTGGAATGGCGCAGCCGATCTTCTTCACAAAGCCGCCTGCCTCAGCGCTGGCCGACATTGCTACGCTGGCCAAGGCCGAGCTGGTCGATCCCGGCAGGGGCGGCCACGTCATCACCGGCCTTGCTTCGCTCGACGAAGCGGGCCCGATGCATCTGGCGTTCTTCGATAACCTCAAATATGCCGACGAGCTGAAGGCGACCAAGGCCGGTGCTTGCCTGGTCAGCCCGCGCTTCGAGGCCCAGGTGCCCGCCCATGTGGCCGTGCTGCGGGTGGCGCAGCCGTTCCGGGCCTTCGTCAGGATCGCGCGGGAATGGCACGGGGACGCGCTGAGGCCGCAATCCTGGGTCGGCAATGACGGTATCGCACCGTCGGCGATCATCGATCCCTCGGCCCGGCTCGAGGACGGCGTGATCGTCGATCCCCTGGCGGTGATCGGCCCGGATGTGGAGATCGGCAGCGGCACGGTGGTCGGCGTCGGGGCGGTGATCGGTCCCGGGGTCAAGATCGGCCGGGACTGCAACGTCGGGGCCCGGACCGCGATCCAGTGCGCCCTGATCGGCAACAACGTGCTGATCCATCCCGGCTGCTCGATCGGCCAGGACGGCTACGGCTTCATCTTCTTCGGCCCCGAGGGCCATCTCAAGGTGCCGCAGACCGGCCGGGTCCTGATCCAGAACGATGTCGAGGTCGGCGCCGGGACCACGATCGACCGTGGCAGCTTGCGTGACACCGTGATCGGCGAGGGGACCAAAATCGACAATCAGGTCCAGATCGGCCACAATGTGACCATTGGCCGGCACTGTCTGCTGGCGGCCCAGATCGGCCTCGCCGGCAGCCTGACCATCGGCGACAACGTGGCGCTCGGAGCAAAGGTTGGCATCAACAACCACCTCAAGATCGGAGATGGAGCCCAGGTCACCGCGATGAGCGGCGTCAAGGACGACATCCCGCCGGGCGGACGCTGGGGTGGCTTCTTTGCCAAGCCGACCAAGCAATGGTTCAAGGAGATCATCGCGGTGGAGCGCCTGGTGCGCGACAGCAAGGCCGATGCGAAGGACGAGGGACGGGAATGACGGCGGAATCACCTGTGAAGTTCGAGCTGGTGGATATCAATGCCATCCTCCAGACCCTGCCGCACCGCTTTCCGATGCTGCTGATCGATCGCGTGATCAACATCCGCGCCGATTACAGCGGTATCGGCATCAAGAACGTCACCTTCAACGAGCCGGCCTTCCAGGGGCATTTCCCGGAGCGCCCGGTCTATCCCGGCGTCATGATGATCGAGGCGATGGCGCAGACGGCAGGCGTGATCGGCATCAAGTCTGTCGAAGGCACCGAGAAGCCGCGCGCGGTCTATTTTCTCACCATCGACAAGTGCAAGTTCCGCAAGCCTGTGCTGCCCGGTGACACCATCGAGTATCACATGCGCTCGCTCGGCCGCCGCAAGGCCATGTGGTGGTTTCACGGCGATGCCAAGGTCAACGGCCAGGTGGTGGCGGAGGCCGATGTCGGCGCCATGCTGACAGACTGAGCGGCGCCGGGGCCAGCGGGACGGGACTCAGGCGCTGCAATCGTAGCGGCCGCCGGCGGCCTCGCGCCGGATGTGCCGGTTGAAGAACTGGCCCATGGACGGCGCGCCGAGCAGGCGGTCGACCGTCTCGGCGGCGACGCCGCAATAGCGCGCATAGGAGCCGCCGGTCGCGACGACGAGGTCATGCCGCGCGCGGTCGTAGCAGACACGCTGGAGCACGGTGCTGCGATTGATGTCGCGGCATTCGAATGTCGCGAGGTCGACCGGTCGGCGATCGCCGGTCTCGACCGTCTCGGACACGATCGGCGCGGTCGCGAGCTGTGCGAGCAGAAGTGCCAAGGTCCTGACCACGAGTGTTGAAGCTCCGCATGAACTCCGGGGCGGACCGGGACGGCCGCCTCATCCGATACTTGAAACACGACGAGATGATACGTCACTGGACAGATCGGGCATAGACGCGGTAACCACCGGAAAACTGAATGACTTCAACACCTAATCAGAGCTTCCTGACGAGTAAGATTGCTTGATGAGCAAGATTGATCCCACCGCACGGATCGCGGACGGCGCCGTGATCGGCGCGGGCACCGAGATCGGGCCCTATTGCATCATCGGCCCGAATGTCGTGATCGGCGCGAACTGCAAGCTGATCGGGCACGTGCATGTCACGGCGCAGACGACCATCGGCGACGATTGCACCATCTATCCCTTTGCCTCGCTCGGCACCCCGCCGCAATCGCTCAGCTACCGCGGCGAGCTGACGAAGCTCAAGATCGGATCGGGCTGCACCATCCGGGAATCCGTGACCATGAACGCCGGTACCGTCGCCGGCGGCGGCATCACCACGGTCGGCGATCGCGGCTACTTCATGAATTGCAGCCACGTCGGCCATGACTGCCATGTCGGCAATGACGTGATCTTCGCGACGTCGGCCACGCTCGGCGGGCATTGCGAGATCGGCGACTTCGTCTTCATCGGCGGCCTGTCCGCCGTGCACCAGTTTACCCGCATCGGCCCCCAGGTCATGGTCGGCGGCGTCTGTGGCGTGCGCGACGACATCATCCCGTTCGGCCTCGTCAACGGCCAATATGCGGTGCTGGAAGGCCTCAACCTGATCGGCATGAAGCGCCGCAAGTTCACCAAGCAGCGGCTGGCGACGGTGCGGGGCTTCTACCAGAAACTCTTCCACGGCCCCGGTACCTTCGCCGAGCGGTTGGAGGCATCCCGGCCGCTCGCGGGCGAGGATCCGGCGATCGCCGAGATCCTCGACTTCATCGGCAAGGGCAAACGCCCGCTCTGCCTTCCCGCCATCGCGAAGTGACCTTGGCATGGCCCCGGGCATGACATCGGCGGCTTCGCAAGTTTCATCGCCGGTCGGCATCGTCGCCGGCGGCGGCGCCATGCCGTTCGCGGTCGCCGACTCGCTCGCCGCCCGCGGCATCACGCCGGTGCTGTTTCCGCTTCGCGGCGCCTGCGATCCGGCCCGGGTGGAGAAATTCCGTCACCGCTGGATCTCGGTCGGCCAGCTCGGCCGTGCGATGCGGCTGTTTCGCGAGGAGGGCTGCCGCGACCTGATCTTCATCGGCACCCTGGTGCGCCCCTCGCTCGCGGAGATCCGGTTCGACGTCAAGACGCTGCGCCTGCTCGGCAACGTCATCCGCGCCTTTCGCGGCGGCGACGATCATCTCCTGTCCGGCGTCGGCCGCCTCCTCGAGCAGGACGGCTTTCGCATGGTCGGCATCAAGGACGTCGCCCCGGATCTCCTGCTGCCGGAAGGCTGCATCAGCCGCGCCTGGCCGAACGACAACAGCAAGGCCGACATCGAGCGGGGCCGTGCGGTGCTGACCGCGCTCGGCCCGTTCGACATCGGCCAGGCGGTGGTGGTGATCGACGGCCATGTGGTGGCGGTCGAGGACATCGAGGGCACCGACGCGCTGCTCGCGCGCGTGGCGCGGCTGCGCGAGGAGGGACGCATTCGCGCGGCCGCCGGCCGCGGCGTGCTGGTGAAGGCGCCGAAGAGCGGCCAGGACCTGCGCTTCGACCTGCCAACGATCGGCCCGCGCACGCTCGAAGGTGTGGCCGCCGCAGGGCTCGCCGGCATCGCCGTCATCGCCGGCAACACCATCGCGGCCGAGCCGCAGGCGATGATCGCGCTGGCCAACGCCAAATATCTCTTCGTCATCGGCCTGCCGGCGTGATGCAGTCGCGCGATCCCAAGCGCCGGATCTGCCTGATCGCCACCGAGGAATCCGGCGACCGGCTCGGCAGCGCCTTGATGAAGGTGCTGCGCCAGCGTCTCGGCGACGGCGTCGAATTCGTCGGCGTCGGCGGCCGCACCATGGCGCGCGAGGGGCTCGAGTCGCTGTTTCCGATCGAGGAGCTGTCGATCGTCGGTTTCGCCGCGGTGGTGCAGCAATTGCCGAAGATCCTGCGATTGATCCGCAACACCGCGGAAGCCGTGCTGGAAGCCGCGCCGGACGCGCTCGTTATCATCGACAGCCCCGATTTCACCCATCGCGTTGCCCGCCGCGTGCGCGCGAAGAATTCCGCGATTCCGATCGTCGACTACGTCTCGCCGCAGCTCTGGGCGTGGCGGCCGGGACGGGCGCGCACCATGCTCAGCTATGTCGACCATGTGCTCGGCCTGTTGCCGTTCGAGCCGGAGGAATACCGCAAGCTCGGCGGACCGCCATGCAGCTATGTCGGCCATCCCCTGATCGAGCAATTGTCCTCGCTGCGGCCGAACGCGGAGGAGCAGGCGCGCCGAAGCAGCGAGCCGCCGGTGCTGCTGGTGCTGCCCGGCAGCCGCCGCAGCGAGGTCAGGCATCATCTCGGCGTGTTCGGCGCAACGCTCGGCCGCTTGCAGGCGGAAGGCTGTGCCTTCGAGCTGATGCTGCCGACCATGCCGCATCTGGAAGCCACCATCCGCGAGGGCATCGCGAGCTGGCCGGTCAAGCCGAGCATCGTGATCGGCGAGAACGAGAAGCGCGCCGCCTTCCGCATCGCGCATGCGGCGCTGGCCAAATCCGGCACGGTGACGTTGGAGCTCGCGTTGTCGGGTATTCCGATGGTGACAGCCTATCGTGTCGGCGCGATCGAGGCCTTCATCCTGCGCCGTGCCATCCGCGTCTCCTCGGTGATCCTCGCCAATCTCGTGATCGGCGAGGATGTCATTCCGGAGGTATCTGCAGGAGGACTGCACGCCGGAGAAGCTGGCACCGGCGCTTCATGACGTGCTGACGGAGTCCCCCTTGCGGCGGCGGCAGGTCGAGGCGTTTGCGCGGCTCGACCAGATCATGTCGACCGGCAACAAATCGCCGAGCGTGCTCGCCGCCGACATCGTGCTCGAGACGATGCGCAAGGGCAGTCGGTGAGCGACGGTCTCATAGGGTGGGCAAAGCGCAGCGTGCCCACGCATCTCTGCGATCGAGAGAGATCGTGGGCACGGCGCGCGAAGGGCGCGCCTTTGCCCACCCTACGAGATCACGCAAGGCCTGCATCGACCCGAAAACATTGGCCGGTGATGCGCTGGCTGTCGTCGGAGGCGAGGAACAGCGCCATGTTGGCGATGTCCTCGGGCGTGACCGCATCCGGAACGGCCTGGCGCGAGCGCATCTCGGCGATGACCTTCTCGTCCGGATACCACAGCCGGCGCTGCCGCTCGGTCACGACCATGCCGGGCGCGATCGCGTTGACGCGGATGCGGTCGGGGCCGACCGAGCGGGCCAGCGAGTTGGTGAAGCCGACGATCGCCGCCTTGGCCCCGGCGTAGACCGGCAGCGCCGGCGCACCGCGCATCCAGGCGATCGAGGACATGTTGATGATCGAGCCGCCGCCGCGTGCCTGCATCTGCGGCACCACCGCTTGCGCGGCAAAGAAGACGTGCTTGAAATTGACGCCGATCATCCAGTCGAACTCGGCGGGCGTCACCTCGGCCAGCACCTGGCGCTGGTCGTTGGCGGCGTTGTTGACGAGCACCGCGGCGTCGCCGAAGGATCGCCGGACCTCGGCCATGGCGGCGCGCAAGGCCTCGATGTCCAGGAGATCGCAGGGCACGAACAGCGGCGCGGTGCCGCATGCGGCCGCGACTTCGGCGGCCAGCGCCTTGCCGGCTGCTGCATCGATATCGAGGAACGCGACCCGGGCGCGCTGGGCGGCGAAGGCCCGCACGAAGGCGGCACCGATGCCGCTGGCACCGCCGGTGATCAGCACCACGCGGTCCGCGAGGCCGGCATAGCTCGTCTTGGTCATACGATCAGTCGCTCCGTCTTGGGGTCGAACAGGCAAATGCGGCGGGTGTCGAGCGCGAAAGAGGCGGACGCGCCCGGCACGGGCCGGATATCGGGGGAGATGCGCGCCATCGCCGGCTCGCCGCCGAGCCGCAGCGACACCATCGTCTCGGCACCGGTCGGCTCGACCATGTCCACCGGCGCCTCGACGAGGACGGGCGCATCGTTCGAGAACGTGCGGCTGCCCTCGGCGATGCATTCCGGCCTGATGCCGAACACCACGTCGCGTCCGACAAAGGAAGCTGCGCTGTCATAGCCGCTCAGGCGCAGGCGGATCTCGTCCGGCCGTCCCGCGCCAATCACGACCACCATCCCGTCATTTTCGGCTTCGAGCCGCGCCGGCAGCGTGTTCATCGGGGGCGAGCCCATGAAGCGCGCGACGAACAGGTTGGCCGGATAGCGGTACACGGTATCGGGATCGGCGAATTGCTGCACGCAGCCCTGATGCATCACGGCGATCCGCGTCGCCATCGTCATCGCCTCGATCTGGTCGTGGGTGACGTAGACGATGGTTGCGCCGATGCGCTGGTGCAGGCGCTTGATCTCCATCCGCATCTCGACGCGCAGCTTGGCGTCGAGATTGGAGAGCGGCTCGTCGAACAGGAAGAGCAGGGGATCCCGGACCAGCGCACGCCCCATCGCGACGCGCTGGCGCTGGCCGCCGGAGAGCTGCGACGGCTTGCGGCCGAGCAGCGTCTCGATCTGAAGCAGCTTTGCGACATTGGCGACCGCCGCGTCCTGCTCGGCCTTGGGCACGTGACGGCATTCCATCCCGAAGGTGATGTTCTGCCGCACCGTCATCGACGGGTAGAGCGCGTAGGACTGAAACACCATGGCGATGTCGCGGTCCTTCGGCGCGACGTCGTTGACGACGCGTCCGCCGATCTCGATCGTCCCCGCGCTCGGGCGGTCGAGCCCGGCGACGATGTTGAGCAGCGTGGACTTGCCGCAGCCGGACGGTCCGACCAGCACGGTGAATTCGCCGCTCTCGATGTCGAGCGCAATGTCCTTCAGCACCTCCAGATTGGCGTAGCGCTTGGACAGGGCGCGAATGCTCAGTGCTGCCATGACAACTCCATCATT
Organism: Bradyrhizobium dasycarpum; assembly: GCF_042019905.1. Taxonomy (NCBI): domain Bacteria; kingdom Pseudomonadati; phylum Pseudomonadota; class Alphaproteobacteria; order Hyphomicrobiales; family Nitrobacteraceae; genus Bradyrhizobium; species Bradyrhizobium dasycarpum. Next base: position 1,554,937 of record NZ_CP169574.1, on the reverse strand, counting down.
TCACGGCCCCGGCAGTCAGGCCGCGGACGAAGTACTTGCCGCCGAGAAGGTAGATCAACAGCGTCGGCAGCGCGGCGATGATCACCGCTGCGCTCTGCACGCCATGCTGCGGGATGTCGGCGACTGCGGCCGAGAGTGCGATGAGAGCCGCCGTGACCGGCTGCTGCTGGCCGGTCGTGAACGTCACGCCATAGAGGAACTCGTTCCAGATATGTGTGAACTGCCAGATCACCGTGACGATCAGGATCGGCCCGGAGAGCGGCAGGATGATGCGCCAGAAGATGCGGAAGAATCCGGCGCCGTCGATCCGCGCCGCCCTGATCAATTCATGGGGAATGGCGACGTAGTAGTTGCGGCAGAACAGCGTGGTGAAGGAGAGCCCCTGGATGGTGTGGATCAGCACGAGGCCAGCGAGCGTGTTGATCAGACCGATGTCGCGCAGCACGATGGTCCAGGGAAGCAGGCGCATCTGCTGAGGCAGGAAAAGGCCGAGGGTCACGATCCCGTAGATCCAGTTGTCGCCGCGAAAGCGCCAGAGCGACACCGCGTAGCCGGCGACGGCGCCGAGCAAGGTCGAGAAGATCGTTGCGGGGATCGTGACCAGCGCGGAGTTCAGCATGTAGGGCCGGATGCCGGAGCAGGTCTCGGCCACGCAGAAGCCGCTCCAGGCGGCGGCGTAGTTGCTCCAGGCCAGATGTTGCGGCCAGCCGATCATCGAACCCTGCGCGATCTCCTCGTTGGTCCGCAGCGAGTTCAGAACGACGACCACCAGCGGTGCGAGCCAGGCCGCGGCGATCAGTGAAACGACGAGGTAGATCAAGATCCGGCTCGGGGTGAAGCTGCGCTCACGCATGAACGGCCCGCCGTCGCTGGAGATATCGCCATGCCGCATAGGGCACGAGCACCGCGAGAAGGATGAGCAGCATCAGCACTGCCGCCGCGGCGCCGCGGCCGAGCAGGCTGCGCTGGAACATGAGGTCATAGACCACCAAAGCGGGCAGCTGGGTCGCAATTCCCGGCCCGCCATTGGTCAGGGCGCGGACGAGGTCGAACGTCGAAATCGCGAACTGCAGCTGGATCACGACGACGGTGATGGTGATCGGCCAAAGCGACGGCAGGATGATGCGCCGGTAGATCCGGACCGGTCCGGCACCATCGATCTGCGCGGCCTTGATGATGTCGGCGTCGACGGAGCGCAGGCCGGCAAGAAAGAGAGCCATGGCAAATCCCGAGGATTGCCAGATCGCGGCGACGACGATGGTCCAGATCGCCATGTCGCGGTCGATCAGCCAGTCGAACTTGAAGGAGGTCCAGCCGAGATCGTGAACCAGCTTCTGAATCCCGAGGCCGGGATTGAGCAGCCAGCTCCAGACCGTGCCGGTGACCACGAACGACACGGCGAGGGGATACAGGAAGATCGACCGCAGCACGTTCTCGCCGCGAATACGCTGATCGAGCAGGATCGCAAGAACGAGGCCTGTCGCCGCACTCAACACCACGAACGCAATGCCGAACAGCAGCAGGTTGTCGAAGGCGATCTGCCAGTTGCGCGATGCCAGGACGGCCGTGTAGTTGCGCAATCCCACCCAGCCCGAGACCGGGATCAGCGTGGAGGGCGTGAACGAGATCCAGATCGTCCACAGCGAGAACGAGACGAGGTGTGCGGCCGACAATAGCAGCGGCACCCAGATCATCAGATATTCGGGCAGCCGGCGCACCCATTCAGGAAGCGCTGGCCGGCCCGGTCTTATCGCGGCGGCATTGCTCAACGTGCGCCCTCGACGGCCTCGGCGAGGCGGGTCGCCGCCTGCTCGGGCTTGATCGTCTTGTTCTTCACGTACTCCGTGATCACGTCGATCATGGCTGCGGTCATGCCGTTTTCCTGCGCCATGTTGTGCGCCATGCTGAGCACCGCCTGGTTGCTGGCGATAGCCTCCTTCAGGGCCTTGGCGGTGGTGCGTTGACCCTCCGACCAGCCTTCGCCGGACAGATCGACATCGGTGCGCACCGGGATCGATCCGGTGATCTGCGAGTACATGGTCTGGATCGCCGGATCCATGACCAGCTGGGCCATCAGCGTCTGGCCGGCCTGCAGGTCGGCTTCCTTGCGCTGCCAGAAGATGAAGGCGTCGGCATTCAGCAGGAAGACCGGCTTGCTGTTGTCGCTGGGACCCGGCGCAATCATGAAGTCCTCGAGCTTGAAGCCGGCGTTGCGCAACACGCCCTGGGCCCAGCCGCCCATGATCATCATGCCCATGTCGCCGTCGATGAAGCGCTTCAGATTGGTCGAGAAGTGCTGGGCTCCGACGTTTGGGTCCATCCAATCCGCGATCTTGCGCACCTGCGCGAACGCAGCCTTGATCTCGGGACCCTCCAGAGCCTTCTTCTCGAGATTCATGATGGCGGCGCGGTAGGCGAGCGGACTGATGCCGGCGAGGGCGGCCTCGAATTTCTGCCCGTCATCTGGCCGGGTCCCGCCGTTGGCGATGGGATGGGCGACGCCGCCGGCCTTCATCTTTTCAGCAAGGTCGTTGAAATCCGCCCAGGTCACCGGAACCTTGTCGGCCTTGGCCTTGTCCATGGCGCGCTTGGACAGGAACAGCATGTTGGTGCTGTAGATCTGCAGCGGCAGTGCGATCCATTTGCCGCCCGGCTTGTGCAATTTCGCAAGGTCCGGCGCGACGACCTTCTCGTAACCGGCGGCGGCGACGACGGCGTCGAGATCGACGGTCGGGGCGATCTTCGACCAGGCCGCAATCTCGGGACCCTTGAGCTGCGAGCAGGCCGGCGGATCGCCGGCCATGATCTGAGCCCGCAGCTTGTTCATCATCTCGGTGGTGAAGCCGGGGACGGGCGAATGCTGCCAGACGCCGCCCTTCTCCTCGAACTTCTTGCCGAGCGCGGTGATGGCCGCGCCGTCGCTGCCCGCGGACCATTGCGAGATCGCGGTCAGGCGCGGCTTGACCGCGCCTTGCGCGCGGGCAAAGGCCGGCAGTGCGAGCGTAGCGACGGAGCCGGCGAGCAGACGGCGCCTTGTTGTGGTGATCGGCATGGCAGTTCCTCCCGGTGTGAAGTCTTGGGCGCGTGTGGGACGTTCAGGTTCAGCGCATGTCAGGCCGCCTCCGTCGAGGCCGCGGGCATGCCGCCGCGGCTGGCGAGACAAAAGGCGGCGAAGGCGAGCGCGGCCTGCGGATCGTTGCCGGTCGATGGCGGCACGAAGGCGATGGACACCTGCGCCAATTTGCGTCCGCCGAGCAGGCAGGCATCGATCCCTTCGATCACGGCGTTGCGATCGTCTGCGGCGAGAAGCGACGGCCAGCCGCTGATGGCAACGCCGCCGCACGGTTTCACGTTCAGCGTGTTGCCGATCGCAAGGCCGAGCCAGAACAGCCGCCGGCGCAGCTCCTGCCGCACCCGCGATGAGATCGGAATCGTGTTCACCCATTCGTTGCCGAGCCGAAGCAGCTCGGCTTCGGCGACGCCGAGAAGCTCGGCCAGGGCGGGGATCGACGCATAGGCCTCGACGCAGCCATGATGCCCGCAGCGGCAGCGCGGGCCCTCAGGCTCGAACACCATGTGGCCGAGCTCGATCGGTTGCAGCGCCTCGGCCTTCGCCGGATCATCCATCCAGGCGCCGGCAACGCCGTGGCTGACAAGCACGAACAGATGCGTGTCGCTGAACGGATAATTCTGGGTGCGGCAGCGGTGAAAGGTGGCGTGGGCGACCACCGAATTGGTGATCTCGAGCGGCACGCCGGCGAACATCTCGTCGAACATCTCGCTGAGGCGCCCGACGTCGCAGGGAATGATCGGATTGGCCGAGATGCTGAGACGGCCGAGGCCTGGAATGGAGACGCCGATCTGGGCGAGGGTGATGCGGCGGCGCCGCGTCCAGTCGCGCAGCAAGGTCATGGCTTCGCGAAATGCCTGGCCGACTGTCTCGGTGGTCGGCGTCTTCGGCAGCTTCACGCGCTCGGCATAGTGCAGCTCGCCCGACAGGCCGCCGACGCCGACGCTGAGATGCTGCGCGGTCAGCTCGAAGGCTGCGAGGGCGACCGAGCCGTCGAGCGACACGAGGCCGGTCGGGCCGCCGACGTAAGGGGCAGGGCGCCGCACCTCCTCGATCAGGCCTTCGGCCTTCAGGTCGAACAGGATGCGCGACAGGCTCGCTTCCGACAGGCGCACGGCCTTCGCCAGAGGCGGACGGAACGAGCCGCCCGACTGAAGCAGATGGGTCAAAATGGCAGCGCGCGTCTGCCGCCGACTTCTCGGCTGCTCCGGCATTTCCATCCCTGTCGTCATTCTTACTTAGTGTAAGAATGCGCGCGGAGCGGTTCGGCTGTCAAGGCGCCTGCCGTCATGTCCATGGACTTGTTGTTGTGCGCGGCAGCAAGATGAGCGCTACGGCCCCTGCACAAACGAAAACGGCGCCATCTTGCGATGACGCCGTTCCGATAGCCGTATCGGCTCAGGACTTACTTGCGATCCTTCATCGCGACGTAGTCGCGCTTGGTGACGCCGGTGTAGAGCTGGCGGGGACGACCGATCTTCTGCTGCGGATCCTCGATCATCTCGCTCCACTGGCTGATCCAGCCGACGGTGCGGGCGACCGCGAACAGCACGGTGAACATCGAGACCGGGAAGCCCATCGCCTTCAGCGTGATGCCCGAGTAGAAGTCGACGTTCGGGTAGAGCTTGCGGTCGATGAAGTACTGGTCGCTGAGCGCGATCTTCTCGAGCTCCATCGCCACCTTCAGCATCGGATCGTCGCCATGGCCGGTCTCCTTGAGCACGGCGTGACACATCTTCTGCATGAGCTTGGCGCGCGGATCGTAGTTCTTGTAGACGCGGTGACCGAAGCCCATCAGGCGGACTTCGGAGTTCTTGTCCTTCACCTTGGCGATGAATTCGGGAATCTTGTCCACGGTGCCGATCTCGGCGAGCATCGCGAGCGCGGCTTCGTTGGCGCCGCCATGCGCCGGGCCCCAGAGGCAGGCGATGCCGGCGGCGATGCAGGCGAACGGGTTGGCCCCGGACGAGCCGGCGATGCGCACCGTCGAGGTCGAGGCGTTCTGCTCGTGGTCGGCGTGCAGAATGAAGATCTTGTCCAGCGCGTCGGCGAGCACCGGGTTGATCTTGTAGTCCTCGCACGGCACGGCGAAGCACATGTGCAGGAAGTTCTCGGCGAACTTCAGCGAGTTCTTCGGATACACGAAGGGCTGGCCGATCGTGTACTTGTAGGCCATCGCCGCCAGGGTCGGGATCTTCGCGATCATGCGCATGGATGCGATCATGCGCTGCTTCGGATCGTTGATGTCGGTGCTGTCGTGATAGAACGCGGCGAGCGCCCCGACTGCGGCCACCATGATCGCCATCGGATGAGCGTCGCGGCGGAAGCCCTGGAAGAAGCGGGCCATCTGCTCGTGCACCATCGTGTGATGGATCACGCGGTCGTCGAAATCCTTCTTCTGCGCGGCGGTCGGCAGGTTCCCGTAGAGCAGGAGATAGCAGGTCTCCAGGAAGTCACCGTTCTCGGCGAGCTGCTCGATCGGATAGCCGCGGTATTCCAGCACGCCCGCGTCGCCGTCGATGTAGGTGATCTTGGACTGGCAGCTCGCGGTGGAGGTGAAGCCGGGATCGTAGGTGAACAGGCCGGACTGGCCGTAGAGCTTGCCGATATCGATGACATCAGGCCCGACGCTGCCGCTGTGGATCGGGAGATCGTAATTCTTGTTTCCGACCGTCAGCGTAGCGGTCTTTGGGCTTGGTTTTGCGTCCATCAGAGGTCCCCGATGTATGGTGAAACGGGCCGGAGCCGGAGCCCCCGAGGCAGGTCCTGGGGGCAGGCGGATGTTCCAGAAGGTACGGGGCAGATGGGTATATTATTGCTATGTGCGCTGCAAGATCGCCGCACGCATGGTCGACTTACGTCGTAGACTGATCCTTAAGCCGGCCAAGGCTTTCCTGGCGTCCCAGGACGTCCAAAACCTCAAATATGCCAGGCGACGTCGTCCGTCCGGTCAGCGCCGCCCGCAAGGGCTGGGCAACCGCGCCGAGCTTGAGACTATTTTCCTCGGCAAAGGCGCGCAGTGCGGCTTCGGTGCTGGCCCCGCTCCACGTCTCGACTGTCTCCAGCGCGGCACGAAGCTGGCCGATCAGCTTGCGATTTTCTGGCGTCAGCAGGGCTTGCGCCTTGGGATCGAGCTCCAGCGGCCGGTCGGCGAAGATGAAATAGGCGCCGTCGATCAGCTCGAGCAACGTCTTGGCGCGCTCCTTCAGGGCCGGCATGGCCTTCGCGAGCTGCGCGCGCGTGGCGTCGTTTAACTTGGCCTTAAGCTCGGCCCGTCCCGGCACGTGGTCGAGCACGTCCTCGAACATCTTCACGAGCGATTGATCGTCGGCGTGGCGGATGTAGTGGCCGTTGAGGTTTTCCAGCTTGGCAAAATCGAAGCGGGCGGCGGCGCGGCCGACGCTGGCGAGGTCGAACGCTTCGATCATCTCCTCGGTCGAGAAGATCTCCTGGTCGCCATGGCTCCAGCCGAGCCTGACGAGATAATTGCGCAGCGCCGCCGGCAGATATCCCATGGCGCGGTAGGCATCGACCCCGAGCGCGCCGTGGCGCTTCGACAGCTTCGAGCCGTCCGGACCGTGGATCAGGGGAATGTGGGCCATGCTCGGCAGCGCCCAGCCCATCGCATCGTAGATCTGCTTCTGGCGGGCGGCGTTGATCAGATGGTCGTCGCCGCGGATCACGTGGGTGACGCCCATGTCGTGGTCGTCGACCACCACCGCGAGCATGTAGGTCGGGTTGCCATCGCCGCGCAGCAGGACGAGGTCGTCGAGGTTCTCGTTCTGCCAGACCACGCGGCCCTGAACCTGATCCTCGATCACGGTCTCGCCGGTCTGCGGTGCGCGCAGGCGAATGGTCGGCTTGACGTCGCCAGGGGCGGTCGCGGGATCGCGGTCGCGCCACATGCCGTCATAGAGGCGGGTGCGGCCCTCGGCGCGCGCCTTCTCGCGCATCGCGGCGAGCTCCTCCGCACTGGCGTAGCAGCGATAGGCCTTGCCGTCGGCGAGCAGCTGCTCGGCGACCTCGCGGTGACGCGCGGCGCGGGCGAACTGGTAGATGACTTCGCCGTCCCAGCCGAGCTCGAGCCATTTGAGACCGTCGAGAATGGCGCCGATCGCGGCCTCGGTGGAGCGCTCGCGGTCGGTGTCCTCGATCCGCAGCAGCATCTTGCCGCCGTGCTTCTTCGCATAGAGCCAGTTGAACAGCGCCGTGCGGGCGCCCCCGATATGGAGGAAGCCGGTCGGCGAGGGGGCGAAGCGGGTGACGACGGAATCGGTCATTCTTGGCAGGGCCTATGCAGTGGAAGCGGTGGTGTATAGCAGGACCGGCGCATAACTAAAGCCCGACGGCGAACCTGCCGGGCCTGCTTAAGCTCTTGCTTAGGCTCTTGGCTCAGCCTCCCGAATTTGGCAGAAGGATCGCTGATTTCCCGACAGGATTTTGGTAATGACAGAACCGGTGGCAGCTGAGGTTGGGCGCGATTTCATTCGTGACATCATCCAGGCCGACCTCGATCAGGGCAAGTACAGGGAAATCGTGACCCGGTTCCCGCCGGAGCCGAACGGCTACCTGCATATCGGCCACGCCAAGTCGATCGCACTCAACTTCGGCATCGCGGAGGAGTTTCCGGGCCGCTGCCACCTGCGCTTCGACGACACCAATCCGGTCAAGGAAGAGCAGGAATACATCGATTCCATCCAGGCCGACGTGCGCTGGCTCGGCTTCGACTGGGGCAAGAACCTGTTCTTCGCCTCGGACTATTTCGACCGCCTGTACGAATGGGCGGAGCAGCTGATCCGCGACGGGCTCGCTTATGTCGACGACCAGACCCAGGAGGAGATCCGCGCCTCCCGCGGCACGCTGACCGAGCCCGGCAAGAACTCGCCGTTCCGCGACCGCAGCGTAGAGGAGAATCTCGACCTGTTCCGGCGCATGAAATCAGGCGAATTTCCGAACGGCGCGCGCGTGCTGCGGGCCAAGATCGACATGGCCGCCGGCAACATCAACCTGCGCGATCCGGTGCTGTACCGCATCCTGCACGCGCACCATCCGCGCACCGGCACGAAGTGGAGCATCTATCCGAGCTACGATTATGCGCACGGCCAGTCGGACGCGATCGAGGGCATCACGCACTCGATCTGCACGCTGGAGTTCGAGGACCACCGGCCGCTCTACGACTGGTTCATCGAGAAGCTGCCGGTGCCGTCCAGGCCGCATCAGTACGAGTTCGCGCGGCTGAACCTGACCTACACGCTCCTGTCCAAGCGCGTGCTGACGCAGCTCGTCCGCGACGGTCATGTCGCGGGCTGGGACGATCCGCGTATGCCGACCATGGCCGGGATGCGCCGCCGCGGCGTGCCGCCGGCGGCCTTGCGCGAGTTCGTCAAGCGCATCGGCGTTGCCAAGGCCAACAGCGTCGTCGATGTCGGCATGCTGGAGTTCTGCATTCGCGAGGAGCTGAACCGCACCGCGCAGCGCCGCATGGCGGTCTTGAAGCCGCTCAAGGTCGTGATCGAGAACTACCCGGAAGGGCAGACCGAGGAACTCGAGGCGATCAATCATCCGGATGATCCCAGCGCGGGCACGCGGAAGATCACGTTCGGCCGCGAGCTCTATATCGAGCAGGACGACTTCATGGAGAACCCGCCGAAGAAGTTCTTCCGCCTGTCGCCGGGCAACGAGGTGCGGCTGCGCTACGCCTATTTCGTCAAGTGCACCGGCGTGATCAAGAACGACAAGGGCGAGGTGGTGGAGCTGCGCTGCAGCTACGATCCCGCGACCAAAGGCGGTAACGCGCCGGACGGCCGCAAGGTCAAGGCGACCATGCACTGGCTCCCGGCCGCGACGTCGAAGCCGGCGGAGATCCGCATCTACAACCAGCTGTTCGCCAATCCGAGCCCGGATGCCTCGAATTTTGCGGCCGATCTCAATCCGAACTCGCTGGAGATCCTGTCCGATGCTCGGATAGAGGCAGCGGTGGCGGAGAGCAACTCGACCGAGCCGATGCAGTTCGAGCGCCAGGGCTATTTCGTGCGCGACAGGGACTCGACGCCCGGCAAGCCGGTGTTCTCGCGCACCATCGGCCTGCGCGACACCTTCGCGAAGGAAGTAGCGAAGGGCTGAGGCACGCATGAGCACGGAGGCCGACGCCATCATTGCCGCTATCATCGCGAAATGGTGCGCCGGCTTCGCGACGCTCGACGCAGCGGCGCTGTCGTCGCTCTATGCGAAGAACGCATTCTTCTTCGGCTCGAATCCGAAGCTCTATCGGGGCAGGGACGGCGTCGCGGACTATTTCAACGGCCTGCCGCGCTGGCGCCAGCCGAGCGCCGTGTTCTCCGACGTGAACGCAGCGCAGGCCGGCCCCGACCTGATCAACATGGCCGCCACCATCTCGTTCGATCTCGCCGGCGAGCGGGACGATCTCGTCGTCAAGATGAGTTGGGTCATCGTCCGCGAGGACGGCGACTGGAAGATCGTCAATCACCACGCCTCGTCGCAGGCGCCGCTGATCTGACGCGGCTTCATCGGTTTCGTCATTCCGGGGCGCGCTTGGCGCGAGCCCGGAATCCACACTCACGATGGTGGTTATGGATTTTCGGATGCGCAATTGCGCATCATAGCTCGTGACTTCGGCGCGCCCCGGAATGACGACTATAGTACCGTAGGTTGGGCAAAGGCGCAGCGCGCCGCGCCCGCCATCTTTCGGTCGCGACACACCACACGGCATCGTCATTCCCGAGAGAGAACGAACGTGCCTCGTCTGCGTTGGCGTGGGTTCAACAAGGAACCCACCATGCAAAACATCGCAGAGCATATGGAAGTCATCGGCGCCGACGGCGTCCATGTCGGCACGGTCGACAAGGTCGAAGGCAACCGCATCAAGCTGACCAAGAAGGACAGCGGCGAGGGCAGCCACAAGGGCCATCATCATTTCATCGACAAGGGCCTCATTGCCGACGTCGAGGGCAACAAGGTGCGGCTGTCGGCCAAGGCGTCGGTGGCCGTGACGATGGAAGAGGAAAAGTAGGGGCGCCTTCCCGCGTTCCTGATCTGTACCGCTATTCGCCCGGCCGCACGTTCCGGTAGCCTTGGCGCCAGTCGCGTCGCGTTAGGTGCAGGGAATGGCGGAGCAGGGCCGGCCAGTACGCGCCCAGGGGATTGCCGGGACGTGGCCGGTCGGCCGCGCCGCACCTGCCGGCGGCCTTGCTCCGGCGGGTTTCGGCATCTGGCCCACAATCGTCGAAACGCTCCGCGGATGGGCCCGCGCCGAGGCCGGTCCCGGGCGCCTGCTGCCGTGGGTGCCGGTCGCCTTTGGCGGCGGCATCGCGCTCTATTTCGCCGCCGATCAAGAGCCGGTGCTGTGGGTTGTCGCGGCGACGGCGGCCGCACTGCTGTTCGGCGCGATCCTGCTGCGGCGGAGCCGGCTGTTCGCGCCCGCGCTCATGATTGCGGCGGTCGCTTCCGGCTTTGCCGGGGCGACCTGGAAGACGGCGCGCGTCACACATACCGTGCTGGCCAAGCCGCTCTATTCCGTGTCGCTGTCGGGCTTCGTCGAGACGCGCGACATCCGCGAGCGCACCGACCGGTTCGTGCTGCGCGTCACCGCCATGGAGGCGCAGCGCACCGACGTCAGGCTCGAGCGCGTCCGCCTGTCGGTGCGCAAGGGCACCGCGCCCGAGGTCGGCAGCTTCGTTCAATTGAAAGCGCGCTTGATGCCGCCGCTCTCGCCGGTGCGCCCGGGTAGCTACGACTTCTCGCGGGACATGTTCTTTCAGGGCATCGGCGCCTCCGGCTTCGTGATGGGCGCGATCACGGCTTCAATCCCGCCCGATGCCGGTGGCCTGAGGCTGCGCTACGCCGCCTTCATGCAAGGCCTGCGCGATGCGATCGACGCCCGCATCCGCGCGACGCTCGAGGGCGACAACCGCGCGATCGCGACCGCCCTGCTCACCGGGCGGCGCGATGCGATTTCCGCGCCCGTCAACGACGCGATGTTCATCTCGGGACTCGGGCACGTTCTCTCGATCTCCGGCTATCACATGGCGGTGGTCGCGGGGGTCGTCTTCTTCGCGGTGCGCGCGCTGCTGGCGTTGATCCCGGGCCTCGCCGTCGGGTTCGCCATCAAGAAATGGTCGGCGGCTGCAGCATTGGTGGCCGCCGCGTTCTATCTGCTGCTCTCGGGTGCCGAGGTCGCAACCCAACGATCGTTCTTCATGACGGCGGTGGTGCTGATCGCGGTGATGGTCGACCGCCGCGCCATCACCTTCCGCACGCTGGCGGTGGCGGCGCTGATCGTGCTCGCGGTCGCGCCGGAGGCGCTGGTGCATCCGAGCTTCCAGATGTCGTTTGCGGCAACGCTCGGGCTGGTGGCGCTGGTGCAGATCGGCATGCCGAATCTGCTAGCCGCGCCCGATCATTCGGCGACCGCACGCGTCGCGCTGTGGGGCGGCCGCGAGATCGCGATGCTGTTCCTGGCCTCGCTGATCGCGGGGCTTGCGACCACGCCCTACGCCGCCTTCCATTTCCATCGCGTCACGCCCTATGGCGTGCTCGCCAATCTCGGGGCGATGCCGGTGGTCTCGGCGCTGGTGATGCCGGCGGGGCTGTTGGGCTTGCTCGCTGCGCCGTTCGGGTTCGATGGCGTGTTCTGGTGGTTGATGGGGCTGGGCATCGACTGGATGGTCGCGGTCTCGCGCTGGGTGGCGGCGCTGCCGGGCGCGGTCGGCCGCATCCCGGCGTTCGGCATCGCGCCGCTGATCGCCGCGAGCCTCGGCATCATCCTGATGGGCCTGTTGCGCACGCCCCTGCGCTGGTGCGGTGCCGTGGTGCTGCTGGCTTCCATCACCTGGGGCCTATCCGCGCGGCAGCCTGATGTCCTGATTGCCGGGGACGGCGCCAGCGTCGCGGTGCGGGGCGGGGACGGGCGTCTGCACCTGATCAGGGCGGGCAAGGACGGTTTCCTGCTGAAGGAGTGGCTGGCGGCCGACGCCGATCCGCGCGATGCCGGCAGCAGCGCGTTGGCTGAGGGAGTGTCGTGCGACGAGTCCGGCTGCGTGACACCGCTCGCCGATGGACGCCTGGTCGCGCTGGCCTCGCGGATCGACGCGCTGGCGGACGATTGCAGCCGTGCCGCGCTGGTGGTGACGTCGCGGCCAGCGCCGCCCGATTGCGCGGCGATGGTGGTCGATCGGCAGCGGCTCGCCAGTCAGGGCGCGCTGGCTCTGACGCAGAGCGGTGACGGCTTCTCGGTTCGGGCGGTGAGGGCGAGAGGCACAAGCCGCCCCTGGCTGCCCGCCGGCGCCGGCGAGGGGGATTTCGACGGCAGCCTTGCGCCGAAGACGGCCGTGCCCCGCAACCGGGACGCAACGCCATCGGAGACGGACTTGCTGGCGGAGGATTGAGGAGCGATGCGGGGGAGGTCGATCGGACGGGATTTCGCAGGACGCAAACCATACCATCTCGCCGGCCTCGGCCGGCGATGGCATTTCATTCCAGGCCCACGACCATCGGCCGGGGGCGACGACGTCAGCCAATCGGCAGGCGCGTGACCGGTGACCGACTGTCGGCGATGATCTGCGGCTTGTGCTCGCGTTCGCCGGCCGGCTGCGTCACCGGCAGTTGCAGCACGGTTGCGCGCTGGCCTTCGACCAGTTGAGTCACCAGCACGTATTTGCCGTCCAGGAAATTCGATCGCGTCGTGATGGCGATCGGGAATGTGCGGATCGATCTTGCCGAACTTGCCGACGCGGGAGTTGACGGTGCGCGTCCAGATCCAGCGGTTGTCGTAACGGACGTTGTCGGCGAAGGCGAGCTCCGTCCCCGGCAGCAGGCAGACCGCAACGGAGAGATCGGCTTCGGAGGCGAAGCCGCGCGTCGAGGTGCCGCGGAAGGTTGTCGTGACGATCGTCTCTCCGACCTCAGCGGGACGCGTCGCGACGGCATGCAGGCTGTAGTCACACATCGGGTGCTCCTCATGCGAAGATAGCGACCCGCACCTCTCTTGGAGGCACAGGCCTCGAAGTAGAAGCATGCAACGCTCTGCTCGGTTGTAGGCAGATCTGCGGCTGTGATTCGCGAGGGGCGATCACATTATCTTTCCCGAAGTCGGTAGGAACAAAGCCAAGTCCCGCGCATTCTGGCGGGCGTCTGGGACTGGCCCGGACCGCTGCGCCGGCCGCTCGATTGCGACGGCTGCACGATGATATTGCGGGCGCTGCGGACTTGCCCATTCACCGCCGTGTTGTTGCGGACATGATGATGCGCCGCGACGGCTGCACTCAAACGCTCTGGCGCTCGGCTGTCCTCTCCAACTCGAACGGCCGTGAAGCGATGTTGCTTCGCGCCGGCCCAGGGAGGATATCGCCGGAGAGGAGGGGCCGGATCATCTGCGCAGAACCGGAAAGACGATCCAGCCGGAGCGGACATTGGTCCGCTCCAATTGTTGATCGGCGATGCCGACCGAAGGGCGCACGCAGACGCCGCAATACGTCCGGATCGAGTCGTTCCGGAAGTCAGTACTTGCGGTAAAGCCCGATCAGCTTGCCCTGAATCTTCACGCGGTTCGGCGGCAGGATGCGCACCTCATAAGCGGCATTGGCCGGCTCGAGTGCGATCGAGGCGCCCCGGCGGCGGAAGCGCTTGAGCGTGGCCTCCTCGTCGTCGATCAGCGCCACCACGATGTCGCCGGTATCGGCGCTCTCGTTGCGCTGAATCAGCGCCATGTCGCCGTCGAGGATACCGGCTTCCACCATGGAATCGCCGCGCACCTCGAGTGCGTAGTGCTCGCCCGAGCCGAGCATGTCGGGCGGCACGCTGATGGTGTGGCTGCGGGTCTGCAACGCCTCGATTGGCGTACCGGCCGCGATACGGCCCATCACGGGCACCGCAACGGGCCGCTCGCCCTCGCCCATGGACGGGCTGGAGCTCGTGCGGACCTTGCCGAGATTGCCCTCGATGACGCTCGGCGTGAAGCCGCGCCGGGCGCCGGCGGCAGCCTGGAGCTCCGGCAGCTTGATCACTTCGATGGCGCGTGCGCGGTTGGGCAGGCGGCGGATGAAGCCGCGCTCCTCGAGCGCGGTGATGAGGCGGTGGATGCCCGACTTCGAGCGCAGGTCGAGCGCGTCCTTCATCTCGTCGAAGGAGGGCGGCACACCGCTTTCCTTCAAACGTTCGCTGATGAACCTCAGAAGCTCGTATTGTTTGCGCGTTAACATCTCGACCAAAGTCCCCCGGTTGATGTCGTTCGATTCCGAGACGATGAGTTCAGCGATGAGCCGCTACATGCTCGAAACAAATCATGAACGGACACTATATGTTCGATACATGTTCCGCAACTGCTTAATTTACCGTGAACGGCGGCGAGCTCGCGGAATGCGTGTGGCCGTGCACTCAGACGGGGAGCCGCAGCACCTCGCAGGGGCTGCCGGCCTCGGCCTTCGGCGCGAACGGTGCGCGCACGAGAAGTACCTGTGCCGCAGCAAGATTCGCAAGCAGAGAGGAATCCTGATGGCTGACGGGAACGGCGACTTGCGCACCGTCGTCGCGCAGTTCCAGGCGCGCGCGCAGGTAATCCTCGCGCTGGTCGTTGGCGCCGAGATCCTTGCCCAGCACGGCGCGCTCGCGGCGATGATGAATCACTGAACGGCCCGACAAGGCGCGAATCAACGGCACCATGAACAGGAACGCGCACACGTAGGACGACACGGGATTGCCGGGCAGGCCGATCACGCGCATTGCGCCGAGCCGTCCGTGCATCATCGGCTTGCCGGGCCGGATCGCGATCTTCCAGAACGCCATCGAGATGCCTTCGCCCCGCAGCGCCTGCTGGACCAGATCATGGTCGCCGACCGACGCGCCGCCGGTCGTGACCAGGATGTCAGCACCGTTCTCGCGGGCGCGGCGGATTCCGGCGGAGGTGGCCTCCAGCGTGTCGGCGGCGACACCGAGGTCGATGGTTTCGGCGCCCTCGCTGCGGGCGAGCGCATGCAGGGCGTAGCCGTTGGAATAGACGATCTGGCCGTGCCCGGGCGTGGTGCCCGGCCTCACCAGCTCGTCGCCGGTGGCGAGGATCGCAACCTTGGGACGGCGGCAGACGGCGAGGTGCGGGTGATTCATCGCCGCGGCAAGCGCGAGATCGCGCTCCGTCAGGCGGGTTCCCTTGCGCAGGAGCACGTCACCCTCGCGGAAATCGACCCCGGCCGGGCGGACGTGCCGTCCGGCGATCGCGGCTTCCTTGATGGTGACGCTGTTGCCGTCCGCGACAGTGTCCTCCTGGATCACGACCGCGTCCGCTCCATCGGGGATGACGCCGCCGGTGAAGATCCGCACGGCTTCGCCGGCGCCAACTGCTCTTGTGAAAGGACGGCCGGCTGCGATCTCGCCGATCACCGTCAGCCGGGAATCGACCGTTGCCGCATCGGCCGCGCGCACGGCGTAACCGTCCATCGCCGACATCGCCTGCGGCGGCTGCGTGCGCCGCGCCGCGACGTCATGCGCGAGCACGCGGTGATAGGCTTCGTCGAGCGAAACCATCTGTTCAGGCAGCGGCTCTGCACCTGCCAGCACCGCAGCAAAGGCGTCGGAAACCGGCATCAGGGCCACGGGCGAAACTCCTGCTCGCACATCGTTCAATGGGGCGGCGAGAGTTCTAGCTGACTGCAGACGCGAGGCAAAGCAGCACGCAGGATGATCTATCCTGCGTGCTCTCCTTGATCGAGCAAGTGCAAGTTCGCACACGTGATTCTAAAGGCGAAACGGCCGGCATGAGCCTGGCCAACACTGAGTCGGCCAGCGCCACCCGCTCATGTGGTCAAGGTGCCGTCGGATCGTCCCGGCTGACGTCCCATGCGACGTCGGGAGGTTTGGGGCCTTGGTCCCTGTCGGGGAGCGGATCGGCCTGCGATTTCAGGTCCGCAGCCTTGCTGATCAGCTTGGCGGAAAGCTCGGAATCCGAGGTGTTTCTTGCGAATTCAAGCAGCAGAGAGGCTTGCTTGGTAAGGTAGGTTTTGCCCAGCACGTCGATCAGTCCGATGTAAAGATCCCAACGGACTCATGAGTCCGAAGGGTGGTATTCCGTTCCGGGAACTCGGTATAAAAATGCACAAAGTGATCAAGTTCCACAGTTTCTGTAAATTTGGTTCCGAACGCGGCTTGCAGTTGGGCTGCTTCTAATGACGGGCCGGGGTCAAATGCCCAGCGCCTTCAATGCGTTCCCGACGTCGCGCGGCGTCGTCACGTGGACTGCCGTCAGGCCGCGCGCCCGCGCGCCCTCGATGTTTTCCTCGAGATCGTCGAAGAACACGATGCGCCCGGCTGGCACGCCGATCGCCGCGACGACATGGTCGAAAGCGTCCGCGTCCGGTTTGCGCAGGCCGATGCTGGATGACAGGTACAGCTCGCGGAAATGGCCGAGCAGACCGGCAAATTCCTTCGAGAAATAGTCGACATGCGGCCGATTGGTGTTGGAGAAGGCGTAGAGCGGCATCTGCTTTGCCGCACGCGGCAACAGCTCGGCGATCTCAGGCATCTCGCCGGCGAAGATCGCGTTCCAGCCCTCCAGGAACTGGGCGTCCGAGATGCCGATCCCCAGTGAAGCGCGTAACGAGGCGAAATAGTCGGCGTCGCTGATCTTGCCGACCTCGTGCAGCCGGTAGGCCTCGTCGCGCACATAGCGCGCGACGATGCTTTCGGGCTGGCAGCCGGCGTGCCCCGCCCAGCAGGCGATCGCCTTGGAGAAGTCGATGTCGAGCACCACTCGCCCGAGATCGAACAGAAGCGCATCCGCGCTGCCGGGAGAGAGCGATGTCATTGCGTCCTTTTCACCTCAGCGTCGGCAGGAATCCGCAAGTCAGTACCGATAAGGCTCGTGGTCGAACAGCGGGAACGCGCTGAACACGCTCGGCGCGTTGGTGGCGGTCGCCGGATGCAGGCAGGATTTGTCGATCTCGGCAAACGATGTGGCACCCAACAGGCCGAGGCAGCGCAGCACCTCGTCCTCCAACAGTTCCAGCATCCGCGTGATGCCGGCTTCGCCTGAGGCCGCCAACGCCCAGCATTGCAGCCGGCCGATGCCGACGAGATCTGCGCCTGCCGCGATCGCCTTGACGATGTCGGTGCCGCGACAGATGCCGCCGTCGACCATGATCTTGGCGCGGCCCTTCACGGCCTCGACGATCTCGGGTAGCACGTGCATGGCACCGCGGCCATGGTCGAGCTGGCGGCCGCCATGGTTGGAGACGTAGATCCATTCGACGCCGTGATCGACGGCGATCAGGGCGTCCTCGGCGGTGGCGATGCCCTTCAGGATCAGCGGAATCTTGTACCTGTCCTTGATCATCTTCACGGTCCGCCACTCCAGCCCCTTCTGGAAATCGCCGCCGGTGGCGCGCAGGCGGCTCTCGCGAACATAGCGCTTGGCGATGTCACGTTCGCGACGGCTGTAATGGGCGGTGTCCACGGTCAGGCAGAACGCGGCGTAGCCGTTCTTCTCGCTCCGGCTGACGACATCGGCGACGAAAGCATCGTCGCCGCGGACATAGAGCTGGTAGAGCCGGAGCGCATCGGGAGCCGCCTCGGCGGTCTTCTCCAGGCCGGGCTCGGACACCGAGCTCAGCATGTGCGCCGCACCGAAGGTGCCGGCACCGCGCGCGACGCTCGCCGCACCATCCGGATCGAAGATTTCAAGCGCACCGACGGGCGCGAGCACCACCGGCAGGCGCATCCTGCGGCCGAATTGCTGAACCGAGCCATCCACCTTGCGGACGTCGCGCAGCACGCGGGGGCGAAAGGCGATCTCGTCCAGCGCCATGCGGTTGCGGCGCATCGTGGTCTCGGTCTCGGCGGCGCCGACGATGTAGTCCCAGGCGTTCTGGTTGAGGTTGGCCCGCGCTTTCCGGATGAATTCGTGCAGGTTCTGGAACGGCTCGTCGCTGGCGCCGAGTTCGACGTTCCGTTCCGCCCGGATGCCGGGTGCTTCGTTCATTGTTATCCTCCCGAGAATTTGAACCCTTATCTCATCGCCTAACCCGTCCAGCCCTGCAAAACTATCCTAGATTTGCATGGCTGCGAGGCGCGGACCGGCCTACGATTCCGCTTGCAGCTAAGGCAGTCCTGCAACGTTGCCAAAAGTTTAGGTCCGGGCGAAGCGATTTCTGCGGCGTACCCGTCGGCGTGGTATCCCGGCCTTGAAGAAACCAGAATGGTATTGTGAGAAGCGAGCTGGATCGCCAATTGCAAGGCGTCTCCTATGGTCCCAAGAGACAAGCTCCAAGCGAACCGCCAAAGCAAGAAGGCAAGCCCATCCATGCGGAAATCCCTGCTGTTCCCTCTGGGCGCGCTCACCGGAGCGTGTCTCACCCTTCTGGTAGCCAGTCCGCAAGGCGGCGTATGGGCGGCGCGGGCGGCAGCGAACGCGGATGATGCCTATTCGCAGCTCAACCTGTTCGGCGAAGTGTTCGAGCGCGTGAAGGCGAGCTATGTCGAGAAGCCCGACAATGCCAAGCTGGTCGAGGGCGCGATCACGGGCATGGTGACCTCGCTCGATCCGCATTCGCGCTACATGAATGCAAAGGCCTGGACCGAGATGCAGGAGACCACCTCCGGCGAATTCGGCGGCCTCGGCATCGAGGTCACGATGGAGGACGGCCTCGTCAAGGTGGTCTCGCCGATCGACGATACGCCCGCCTCGAAGGCCGGCCTGATGTCCGGCGACCTCATCAGCAAGATCGACGGCGAGGCCGTGCAGGGCATGACGCTCGAGCAGGCCGTCAACAAGATGAAGGGCCCGGTCGACACCAAGACCAAGCTCACCATCATTCGCAAAGGCGCGGATGCGCCGCTCGACGTCGCGATCACGCGCGAGATCATCCATGTGCGCCCGGTGCGCTTCCGGGTCGAGAACGGCGACATCGGCTATATCCGCATCACCTCGTTCAACGAGCAGACAACCGACGGCCTGAAGAAGGCGATCGCGTCGATCTCCAAGCAGGTGTCGCCGGAGAAGCTCACTGGCTACGTCGTGGACCTGCGCAACAATCCGGGCGGTCTGCTCGATCAGGCGGTGTCGGTGTCGAGCGCGTTCCTGCAACGCGGCGAGGTCGTTTCGACCCGTGGCCGCAGTCCGGAGGAGACGCAGCGCTTCACCGCCCATGGCGGCGACCTCACCAAGGGCAAGCCGCTGGTGGTGCTGATCAATGGCGGCTCGGCCTCGGCCTCGGAGATCGTGGCCGGCGCCCTGCATGACCACAAGCGCGCCACGATCATCGGCACGCGCTCGTTCGGAAAGGGCTCGGTGCAGACGATCATTCCGCTCGGGTCCGGCAATGGCGCGCTGGCGCTGACGACGGCGCGCTATTACACGCCGTCGGGCCGCTCGATCCAGGCCCAGGGTATCGCCCCCGACATCGAGATTCTGCAGGACGTGCCGCCCGAGCTGAAGGGCCGCATGGACACCATGGCGGAGTCCCAGATGCGTGGACATCTGTCGGCCGGCGAGGGTGGCGAGCAGACCGGATCACAGTCTTACGTTCCGCCGGAAGAGAAGGACGACAAGGCGCTGCACGCGGCCTACGACTTCCTGCACGGCGTCACCGCGAACGCGGTCGCGGCGAAACGCGCATCGAAGGGCGCGGTGCCGAACTAGGCTTTGCGACTTTCAGAGCTCGATATCGCCCGGGAGTGGATGACCACTCCCGGGCGATTTCGTTTGGGCTCCGTCTGGGTTCGGCAACATGGCCGCATCGAGCCGCGGGATCACCGCGCGACCGTCACTGCGGCTTCTTCGCACCCGTGTGGTGCGGGACTTCGGTCTTCGGTCCGCCGCCGTAATGGTGGCTGCCGCCGGATGCGTTGGTCGATCCGCCGCCGCTCTCCTTCTTGCCCATGTGGTGCGGGACCTCCGTCTTCGGGCCACCCGAATAGTGGTGACCGTTCTTTTCGTCGGTCGTGCTCGTCTGCGCCATGGCAGGCAACGCAACGAACGACATGATCGCGACGGCCGCGATCAGCTTGCGGTGACTCATTTTGGTTTCTCCTGTTGCTTTCGCCGAGTTGGTGTCAATCAAGTCCCGGTGGCTCGATCGAGCTGCAACCAAACGCGCAGCGTGATTGTGTAAGTTGAGCAAGATCAAGTGTCGATGCGCACGCTCGCCTGCGCCGTTGCGTGGATCTGCGCGTTGCTGCAGGCGACGAGAAACGTTGAACTTCTTACAGGAAAAAATTTTCGCCTGGCGCGCGATCGCAGGCCGCAGGCAAAGCCTTCGGCCGCGTCGGTGAGCCGGATGACGGATGTTCGCAACCAACAACCGTGCCGGCCGAGGACGACGTGCGTCGTGATTCATTACGCGCTTGAATTACAAAAAAGATTTGGCTGGCGTGTCGAGCGGGTTTGATGTCCGTCAAACTCGCATCGATGACGCAACCTAGCGTACCCGCGCGAATGAAACGGCGACGTGATCGCGATCGAAAAGAGACCGGCCGCTGACATGGAGAACGAGCCTTTGGCCGACGAGACCATCCACGCACCTGCTCGGTCGTTGCGAGCCGCGTTCGTCCTGCATCGCCGGCTGTGGGAGACGATCACGATCAGGTCGGTGCTGGTCAAGTCGGGGCGCGACGTGCGCCTTGACCTGTTCCGCGGTCTGGCGAACTGGCTGATCTTCCTCGGGCACATTCCGGATTCTGCGCTCGTCTGGTTCACGACACGCAACTACGGTTTCAGCGATGGCGCCGATCTGTTCGTGCTGATTTCCGGATATACCGCGACGTTCGTGTTCGGCTCGATGATGATGGAGCGTGGCTTCGTCGTCGGCGCAACCCGGCTTTTGCGGCGGGTGTGGCAGCTCTATGTCGCTCACCTGCTGCTGTTCCTGGTCTATCTCACGGCCGTGCACTACATCGCACACAGCTTCGACGATCTTCATCTGATGGACCAGTTCAACGTCGCGCCGCTGATGAACTTTCCCGTCGAGACGCTCGCCCAGGGTCTGATCCTCAAGTTCAAGCCGCTCAATCTCGACGTTCTGCCGCTCTACATCGTGCTGATGGCCGCGTTTCCCGTCGTGCTCTGGCTCATGCTGCGCTGGCGCAATGCGGTGATGATCGGCTCGCTCGGTCTGTACCTCGCTGCCCGTCACTACGAGTGGAATCTGCCTGCCTATCCGGCCGGGGTCTGGTACTTCAATCCGTTCGCCTGGCAGTTGCTCTTCGTGTTGGGCGCCTGGCTGGCTCTGGGAGGAGCGGCGGCCAGCCGCCGGCTGCTGTCGTCCCGCATGCTGCTTGTCCTGAGCGCTGGCTTCGTGACGTTTGCACTCGCGATGACGCTGGCGGAGCGCATTCCGGGATGGCGGGACTACGTCCCTGACGCGCTAGCCGCCGCCTTCATTCCGAACGACAAGACCAATCTGGGGCCTTATCGCGTCGTCCATCTGGCGAGCCTGGTGTTCATCGCCGTCTCGCTCATTCCAATCGATTGGCCCGGTCTCAAGTCACGCTTGCTTCAGCCCCTGATCAGATGCGGTCAGCATTCGTTGTCGGTGTTCTGCGTCGGTCTCTTCCTGTCGTTCGTCGCGCATTTCGTGATCGAGTCCGGATCCGAAGGATTGTGGGTCCAGCTTCTGGTCGGTGCCGCCGGTCTCTGGATCATGACGATCGTGGCCTATTATCGAACCTGGTCGAAGGAGGTCGACAGAAGCCGCGCGACCGAGCAGGCGGGCGGATGATGACGTCCGGGCTGATCGTGGCGGAAGAGACCATTGAGCCACGTGGCACTTGCGCGCGTAAGAGCCACCGACGCTCCGCGTCTATAACGCCTGACCATCGCCGACCTCGACGATCAGAAGACCATCCCAATCGAACTGGAGAATGACCATGCACCGTCGGACAAATGTCTTCGTCAGCGCCGCCACTCTTGCCGTCCTCGCCCTGGCGCCGGTTGGGCTTTGGCCTGCCGTGGCCGCCGGCTTTGGCCAGATCGCGATGATGGATGACGACAAGATGTCGAAGATGCCTGCGTCCCCGGGTTCGAGCGGCTCGATGAACGACGACAAGATGAAGATGCCGCCGCAGGGCCAGATGCGGGACTGCCGGCGCGCTGGCTGCCAGGACAATTCCGGCATGATGCAAATGATGCCGATGATGCAGATGATGGAAAAAATGATGCGTGGCCAGATGAGCTCGCCCGCCGCAAGCGGCGCAATGAGCGGCCCGGCGGACGTGACGGAGCGGCTCGAGGGACGCATCGCCTTTCTGAAGGCGGAGCTGCAGATCAGTGACAAGCAGGCCGCCGATTGGAACAACGTCGCAGACGCGTTGCGTTCGAGCCGGCAGCATCTGCTGGAAGCGCGCAAGATGCTCGCGACGGACGACAGGCAGGGAAGCGCGGAACGCCTGGAGCATTACGAGCGGCACCTGTCCGAACGTCTGGAGGCGCTCAAGGCGGCGCGGCTGGCCTTCACGCGGCTGTACGCATCCTTGAACGAGAGTCAGAAGCAGACTGCAGATGCGATCCTGCTGCCGCTGATCGCCTCGTTCTGACCGATCGGTAAGGGCGAGATCATGTTCGGTCTGCCTCTTCGGCGTCGTTCCGGGCTGCTCTTGCTTGGTGTCCTGGCGAGCCAACTTGCAGGTGGCGCGCCTGCATCGCACCTCGGCCACGGCGTAACGCATGGGGCTGGGTCGTTTCCCAAACGGTGGGAGCTGGCGCAGAATGAGGGCGATCACGCCGCGCACCATCCCGCGGCGTCTGGCTCGGCCGGAGACGCCCCATCAGGGCCGGAAAAATCTGCCGGCGCCAGCGCCGGCACGCAGATGCGCGGCGCCACGCCTGGAATGATGGGTGGAATGGACGGCATGATGGGCCGTCCGAGCAAGGAGTTCTATCCGGCATTGATGGGCATGCCGGCGCTCTCCGCCGAGGAGCGGAGCAGGCTGGAGGTGCAGGCGCGCCAGCGGATAAGCGCGGAAGCCGATCGTCTTGCAGCCGCCGAGATGGACCTGCGGCATGCGATCGCGGGCGACGATACCGCGGCTGCGGATCGGGCCTCGCGTCGACTTCGCGACTCCTGAATGCGGTCCAGAGCGGCGTGCTCGCGCTACGCTCGCTGCACGACGGCAAGCCGCCGCAGCAAATCGCTCAGGCCTGGTTCAAGTCGCAGATGAATCTTCCGCCGCGGCAAGACGGTGCGGATGGCGACGGCGCGCCGGGCGTGTCCTGGTTTCACGTCACGACCATGGCGTTGCTGGTGCTGTTCGCGCTGGCGATGCTTGCCGTCCACGTCGCCCGGATGCGCCGGGCCAACGCACTGGTCGAGCGGTTGACGCGGCTGGCGGTTGCTCCGGGCGGTGCCGCACCCCTGGTGTCCGCGCCAGCCGCCGTTGCACCGGCCGTCAAGAGCGAGGCGACACCCTCGACTGGTTCGGTCCGGCGGGCCGATGCGGCCCGTTCCTGGAAGGGGCAATTGAGGATCTGCGCGATCTACCAGGAAACGCCTGACGTGAAGACCTTCCGGTTGCAGGCCCCAGGCGGCGGCGTGCTTCCGTTTGCGTTCCTGCCCGGGCAGTTCCTGACCTATGCCATCGAGATTGACGGAAAAACGGTCAGGCGCTCCTACACGATCGCGTCGTCCGCTGCGCAGACCGCTTATGTCGAGACCACGATCAAGCGTGAAGGTGGCGGGCTTCTATCCGACTACATGCATGGTCACCTGAAGCAGGGAGATCTCGTCGAGGTGGCGGGACCTTCCGGCGCCTTTACGTTCACCGGCGCGGAAGCCGACAGTGTCGTCCTGATCGGCGGCGGCGTCGGCATCACGCCGCTGATGGCGGCGATCCGCTATCTCTCGGACATCGCATGGCCCGGCCAGATCTATCTCGTCTATGGCGCGCAGACGACCGCGCAATTCATCTTCCGCGACGAACTGGAATATCTCCAGCGCAGGATGAACAATCTGCACGTTGCGGCCACGATGATGCGGGCCGCAGGGACATCGTGGATGGGGAGCGAGGGGCAGATCACGGCCGAATTCCTGGCGCAGGCGGTGCCCGATCTCGCCAGACGGCGAGTTCATATGTGCGGTCCGCCCGGAATGATGGAAGCGTTGAGGAAGACCTTGGCCGGGCTCGGCGTCCCGCCCGAGCAAATCAAGACGGAGGCCTTCGGGCCTGCCCGCGGAGCTGTTCCACCTCCCGCGGCAAGCGCCGGGGACGTGCAGATGCAGCACGGCAGAGCGGACGGCCGCGCCGCGGCGGCAATCGGCCCCGCAACGGCGACTGTTCGTTTTGCGAAGTCCGGCAAGGTGGCGGCGCTGCCTCCGGACAAGAGCGTGCTGGAAGTGGCCGAGGGTGCGGGCGTGTCGATCGACTATTCCTGCAGGGTCGGGGTCTGCGGGGTTTGCAAGACGCACCTGCTGGAAGGAAACGTCACGATGGAGGTCCAGGATGCCCTGACCGCGGACGACCGGGCGAACGGTCTCATTCTGGCCTGCCAGGCCAGATCGATCGGCAATCTGGTCGTCGAGGCCTGAGATGGCGGACGCGAGAGAGCGCCTGATCGCCGACCTCGTTCTGGCCGGCCTGTTGCTGCTGGTGCCGGCGTTCCTGCTGCATGCCGACAGCAGGTTTGCAGGAAGCCTGGCCGGCTTTGTTCTCGGGGCGGGTGCGGCCGCGCTGATGGTTCTGCTGCTCGTCTATCCCATGGTCAAATACAGCGCGGTGCTGAAATCACAGGTCACCCGATGGTTGTCGATGCGTGTGCTCCTGGCCTTTCACGCCTATGCCGGCGTCGTCGCGGCTTTCCTCGGCCTTCTGCATACCGGACACAAGTTTCAGAGCCCGCTTGGGATCGCGCTGGTGACCTCCATGATGATCGTCGTGGTCACTGGTTTCGTCGGGCGCTACTACCTGCCGCAGACTGCGACGGAGCTGCGGCAGCAGCAGACGCATCTGTCGACGTTGAGGTCGACCTACGAGCATGTTGCGGCGGCCCTGTCGTCGCCCGAGCGTGCCACGCATGAGGGCTCCGCGATGCTTGCTCAGGCCGTGCCGCTGCTGCAACTCGTCGATGGCATCTCCGACGTCGAAGCGGCGATCGGCTCGCGGGAGGCGGTCAAGAAGATCTTCATGCAGTGGATCGGGCTGCATGTCTTGGCCGCGATCGTCATGTATGCGCTGCTCGCCGTGCATGTGGCGGCCGAGGTCTATTACGGGCTGCGGTGGCTCGCGTGACGATCAGGGGCGTGCTCTACGTCGTGGTCGCGGCGCTGGCCGTCGGAAGCGCAGCCGTCGCTTCGATGGCTCTGTATCGGGGCGTCGCCGGAAAGATTCCGGGGTGGACGAGGTTCGTCAGTCCCGGACCGCTGTCTGCCAAGCATGCCTTTCTGTCTGGCGCGTGCGAGAGCTGTCATGCGCCGGTCGACGGGGTCGCAGGGGCCGCCTGCATTGCCTGTCACGCGCCTGCCGCTGCGGACCTCGCCAAGCAGTCGACGGCGTTTCATGCCGTGGCGGGTGGTGGGTGTTCCGGCTGCCATCGCGAGCATACGGGGGAGCGGCGGCCGATCAGGATGAACCATGCGGCGCTGCTGCAAGTCGCGGCAGCTTCCTCCGGCGCGGGAGCGTTCGGCCGGGCCGCGTCCGATCAACTGGCCGCCGACCTCAAGGAATTTCTCGGCCTGTCAGGATCAGAGCAGCGGGAGAGGGCGGCGCTCGACTGCGCCAACTGCCACAGCAACCGGGAGCCGCACCGCGAATTGTTCGGGCGGGACTGCGCGGCGTGTCACGGGCTGGCGTCCTGGAAAATCGGAGGCTTCCTGCATCCCTCGCCGACATCGAAGGACTGCGCCCAATGCCATCAGGCGCCGCCGAGCCACTACATGGGCCACTTCCTGATGATGGATCGGATGATCACGGGGCAGGAGCATGCATCGGTCGATCAATGCTTTCTGTGCCACAGAACTGACTCGTTCAACGACATCAAGGGCGTCGGCTGGATGAAGCATCATTGATCGGCGCGACCGTGCGACGCTGATCGGTGTCGGATATTACAGCGGCTTGCGACAAATTTTCGAGCGGCCAGATTTGCGCGGGCCGCATGTGCGGGCGTCGACGCGACGTCCGTCGTTTTCTATTGGCCGTCGCTGCAACCAGGGCTATATGTTTGCGATCGAGACCGTGGATGCAGTGATGATTGGCTTGAGAAAGCCAAGGCGAAGGTGGTGGGGATGGCTTGTCGCCATCGCCTATCTGTTCGCGTCGATGACCCCGTCTCTTGCGATCTCGATGTCTCCCGATACAGGGATACCCTGCGAGCATCCGGCCGATCTGCCCGCGCATGCGTACGACCATGAGCACGATCAGGCCGATGCCGGATCGGTGCCGCATTCACATGACGTAGCGATGGCCGGAGATTGCGAGGACGATCAGGACCGGTCCGGCGATCGACATGCGGCCTGCTGCGGCTCGGTGCTGTGTTTCAGCGCGGTGTCGCCGCAAGCGCCGGGGATCGCGGAGTTCGGAGTGCCGCGCTCGCGTTGCGAAGCGCAGCCCGATGTGATCGGTGACGAGGGCGCGTTTCGTCGTCACTACCGGCCCCCCATCGCCTGAGTTAGCTCCCGAAGACC
This sequence comes from Bradyrhizobium dasycarpum, assembly GCF_042019905.1. Taxonomy (NCBI): domain Bacteria; kingdom Pseudomonadati; phylum Pseudomonadota; class Alphaproteobacteria; order Hyphomicrobiales; family Nitrobacteraceae; genus Bradyrhizobium; species Bradyrhizobium dasycarpum. Next base: position 1,528,255 of record NZ_CP169574.1, on the reverse strand, counting down.
GAGCTGCGCCGCTCCAGGTCCGGGCGCGGATCCGCATGTCTGTGAGGGTGCCGAGCCCAGGCGGATGATGCTGATCCATGCCGGGGATGTGCGGGCCGCGAGACCACGAGACCGGTTCCGGTCGTTGGTGGCGATCGCTGCGCGTTGAGCGGAAGAACCACGACATTGCGATCACTGGCCTGCTGGCAGTGAAGTCGCCGCGTCAGCGCTTCGGGCTCCGACGATCTCTCACGATTCCTGTTCGGCAAGGCACCGCGTCCGCGGATTGCGGCCATGCCCGATCTGAGGACTTTCCGATCCAACGAAGCGATCCACCGGATGGCACGCAAGGACGATACGCCATGAAGCCGCCGAAAGAGAAGCTGCCGGTGCAGGCAGCCGATTCCCTGGGAGGGCAGGATGCCCTTGTTCGCGCTGCCCTCGTCGGCAGTTACGATCGCCTGCGCGGCTACCTGCAACGACGCTTTGGCGGCAAGGGGGAAGCGGAGGAGGTGCTGCAGGCCTTCATGTTGCGTGCACTCGAGCGGTCCGGGGACGTTCGCGACGCAGACTCGGTTCGAGGCTGGCTGAGCAGAGTCCTGGCGACGACCATCGCCGACTTCCACCGCAAAGCGTCGAGGAGCAGGACCCGGGAGACGCCGTTCCCGCATGGGCTCAACGATCGCCTCGCGGCCGATCAGGACGCTGCGGCGAATGTGGTGGTCTGCGAGTGTCTCTACATCCATCTGTCTCTGCTCAAGCCTGAGCATGCCGAAGTGATCCGACGGATCGATCTCGCCGGCGAGCCGCGGGAGCGGGTTGCTGCCGATCTTGGGGTGACCGTGAACAATCTGACGGTTCGGCTTCACCGCGCACGACACGCGCTGAAAGAGCGCCTCGAGCAGACCTGTGTTGTCTGTCTCGAGGAGAGCTTCTGGGAGTGTCGCTGTGCCGACAACCGAGGTCCGGCCTAACCCGTCCCGCGGCGGCGGCTGCCGCTGCCTTCGCGCTGGGCCAGCCGGCTGCGATGCAGCGCGAACAGCTCCAGCATCTTGTCGGCGGGCCTGGCGGCGCTGAACAGATAGCCCTGCATCTCGGAGCAGCCGAGCGCACGCAGCAGGCGCTGCTGCTCCTCGGTCTCGACGCCCTCGGCCGTGGTGGTCATGCGGCGCGCGGCCGCCAGGTTGACGACGGCCTGGACGATGCTGGCGGAGCCGTCGGGGCGGGCGATGTCCTCGACGAAGCAGCGGTCGATCTTGATCTTGTCGAACGGGAAGCGGTGCAGGTAGCTCAGCGACGAGTAGCCGGTGCCGAAATCGTCGAGCGCGATGCGCACGCCGATGGCGCGGAGCTGGTGCAGGATCGCGAGCGCGGCATCGTCGTCGCGGATCAGCACCGCCTCGGTGATCTCGAGCTCGAGCCGGCTCGCCGGCAGGTTCGAAGCAGCGAGCGCCGCCATGATCTTCAGGGCCAGGGTGCCGCTCTTGAATTGCACCGGCGAGACGTTGACCGCGAGGCGGATGTCGTCGGGCCAGCTCACGGCGTCCCGGCAGGCGGTCGCCAGCACCCATTCGCCGATCTCGTTGATCAGGCCGGTATCTTCGGCGATCGGGATGAACTCCGCCGGCGAGACCATGCCGCGCTCGGGATGGCGCCAGCGCACCAGGGCCTCGCAGCCGGTGATGCGGTCATCCTTCAGGCTGAGGCAGGGCTGGTAATAGACTTCGAGGCCTCCTTCGCGGCCGCCTTGGGCGATGGCGTGGCGCAGGTCGCTCTCGAGGCTGCCGGCGCTCGCGCACCTTGGCATCCATCTCCGGCTCGAAGAAGCGATAGGTGCGGCGTCCGGCGGACTTGGCGGCGTACATCGCCATGTCCGCGTTCTTGAGGATCTGGTCGAGCACCGTGCCGTGTTCCGGCGCGAGCGCGATGCCGATGCTGGCGTCGGTGGTGAGATGATGGCCCATGCAGTCGAACGGCGCGCGGATGGCCGCGAACACCCGCGCGACGAGCTCGTCGACCTGGTCTCGTGAGGTCACCGCGCTCTGGACGATCGCGAATTCGTCGCCGCCGAGCCGCGCCACGAAATCCGCCGGGCCCGCACAGCGGCGCAGGCTTGCGGCAACCGATTTCAACAATTCGTCGCCGACGAGGTGGCCGAGCGCGTCGTTGACGCCCTTGAACTCGTCGATGTCGATGTAATGCACCGCGATCTCTTCGCCATTGCCGGCCGTGGCCAGCTCGTTGCGCAGATGCTCGTGGAACATGGCACGGTTGGGCAGATCGGTCAGCGCGTCGTAAAGGGCGAGGTGCGTGATGCGCTCCTCGATGCGGCGGCGCTCGGTGATGTCCTCATGGGTCGCCACCCAGCCGCCGTCCGCGAGCGGCTCGTTGAGGATGTGGATCGAGCGGCCGTCGGAGGTCTCGACCACCATGGAGTTGCGCGTGTGGATGTCCTTCAGCACGCGTGCGACGTAGGCGCCGACGTCGCCCGTGAACGAGCCGGTTGCCTTGCGATGGGCGATGATGTCGTGAAAACTGCAGCCGGGTTTCACGATCTTGCGCGACAATCCGTACATTTCGATGTAGCGCTGGTTGCAGACCACCAGCCGCTGCTCGGCGTCGAACAGCAGCAGACCCTGCGTCATGTTGTTGACGGCGCGGTCGAGCCGCTGCTTCTCCAGAGTCAGCCGCTCGCGCGAGGCGCGATGCTGCTCCAGCAGCTTGCGCACGACCGCGATCAGCACGCCTGCGATGGCAAGCGCGGAGGCGGCGGCGACCGAGACCAGCATGCCGATCTGCTCGCGCCAGTCGGTCAGGGCTGCCGCACGCGTGGTGGTGGCCATCATCAGGATCGGGAAATTGGGCAATGCGCGTGAGGAGATCAGTCGATCTTCGCCGTCGATGGGGCTGGTGAAACGGCCGGCGAAATGATCGAGCCCGAAAACCCGCTGCCGTTCGAACTCACCGGTCTTGAAGTTTTGTCCCATCAATTCGCTGGAATGGGGATAACGGGCGAGCAGCGTGCCGTCCCGATGCAGCATCGAGATCGTCGCGCCTTCGCCGAGCGCGACGGAAGCGAAGAACTTCTCGAAATTGGCGGGCTCGATGCCGCGTCCGACGACACCGAGGAACTCGCCGTTGGGCCCGACGATCCTCCGGGCCACCAGGATGGTCCAGGCACCGGAGATGCGGCTGTGCAATGGCTCGATCAAGACGTCGGGCGAATTGGGATCATACCTGAAGGTGCGAAAATAGGCGCGGTCGGCGATGTTGACCTTGGGAGCCGGCCACGTCGTCGATGAATTGATCAGGTTGCCTTCGGCATCGATGATGTTGACGCCGCCGATATAGGGCAGCGCCTCGATCTTCGAACGCAGCATCCGGTGCACGTCCTGACCGGAGAGGCGGGCGCGGAAGTCTGCGACGCTGGAGATGCCGATCGAACGCGCGTGATCGACGAAGTCCTTCTGGATGACCGCGAAATCCTGCAATTGCTGGTCGAAGTGATGGGCGAGCATCAGCACGGTGTTTTCCAGCTCGCGGCTGGAGTTGCGCAGCGCCCGCTCGCGGAAATTCTGCGCCATCAGGACCGAGCCGATGGCGATGGCCGCGATCAGCAGCGTGCCGCCCACCACCAGCCAGCGGATCGGCCCGCTGCGCACGAAGGCCTGGTCAAAAAAGCGACTGCCGAATCTCGTCTTCATGCCGATCATTTGCCGCACACACCTCAGGATCAACTTCTGGCCCTGAGAACACCCGTTGGTTTACGGGGACGGTGTGGAGGTAAAGTTAGGAAGCGGGGTTAACGAAGCATGAATTGCCGCGCGCGAAAGCAAGCCATGCGCGTCGCGGGGGCCAGCTCGCTGAAACGAGCGCGCTTCAGGCGCGGTAATGGCCGGACTTGCCGCCGAGCTTCTCGACCAGATGGATGCCTTCGATGCGCACCCCGCGCTCGACCGCCTTGATCATGTCGTAGATGGTGAGGCAGGCGACGGACACCGCGGTGAGTGCCTCCATCTCCACGCCGGTCGGTCCGGTCACCTTGACGCTGGCGCGGACCAGGCAGCCCGGCAGCTTTGCGTCGGGCTCGATGTCGACGATGACCTTCGACAGCGCGAGCGGATGGCAGAGCGGGATCAGCTCCGAGGTGCGCTTGGCGGCCATGATCCCTGCGATGCGCGCGGTGCCGAGCACGTCGCCCTTCTTGGCGTTGCCGGAGACGATCAGGTCGAGCGTCGCCTTGGTCATGACGACGCGGCCTTCCGCGACCGCGAGCCGCTCGGTGGCCGGCTTGTCCGACACGTCGACCATGCGCGCCTCGCCGGAGGCGCCGATATGGGTGAGGGCGGGGCCGGTCTTTGTCTTCAAGGCCCCCATCTTCGAGGACCTGGTCCTCAAGAGCTCGGTCTTCGACGGCCTGGATGTGGAAGCCCTGCGCGCCATGTCAGCGCGTACCGGTCGCGCGCGCGCCCGTCTGCCGCGCCAGCAGCGTGCGCGTCGCCGCGGTGACGTCGGCCTGCCGCATCAGGCTCTCCCCGACCAGGAAGGTCGTCATGCCGACGCGCTCGAGCCGGGCGAGATCGGCGGGCGTGAAGATGCCGCTCTCGCCGACCATCAGCCGGTCCGCCGGGATCAGCGGCGCCAAGGCCTCGCTGGTCGCGAGCGTGGTCTCGAAGGTGCGAAGATTGCGGTTGTTGACCCCGATCATCGGCGAACGAAGTTTCAGCGCCCGGTCGAGCTCGGCGCGGTCGTGGATCTCGATCAGCACGTCCATGCCATAGGCAATCGCTGCATCCTCGAGATCCCGGGCGGTGGCATCGTCGAGTGCCGCCATGATGATCAGGATGCAATCGGCGCCGTGCGCCCGGGCCTCGACCACCTGATAGGTGTCGAACATGAAATCCTTGCGCAGCACCGGCAGGGCGGTCGCGGCGCGCGCAGCGACCATGAAGTCGAGATGGCCCTGGAACGAGGGCGTGTCGGTCAGCACCGACAGGCAGGCCGCGCCGCCCGCCTCATAGGCCCTGGCGAGCTGCGGCGGATCGAAATCGGCGCGGATCAGGCCTTTCGAGGGGGAGGCCTTCTTCACCTCCGCGATCAGCGCGTAATCGCCGTTGGCGTGCTTGGCCTTGATCGCGCGCACGAAGCCGCGCGGCGCCCCTTGCGCCTTCGCCTTTGCCTCGACCGAAGACAGTGGCTGCGCGCGCCTGGCGGCGGCGATCTCCTCGCGCTTGTAGGCTTCGATCTTGGTCAGGATGTCCGACATGTCAGGCTCAGCCGTTCGAGACCGCGATCAGGTGCTTCCAGGCGCATGTTCGCCGCGCCGCTGTCGAGTGACTTGGTGCCGATCGCAACGCCCTCCTTGAGGTCCTTGGCGCGCCCGGCCACGACCAGTGCGGCGGCGGCGTTCATCAAGGCCACGTCGCGATAACCACTCGGCTTGCCATTGAGCACACTTTGCAGCGCGATCGCATTGGCGTCGGCATCGCCACCCTTCAGCGCGCCGGGCTCGCAGCGCGGCAGGCCGGCGTCTTCCGGCGTCACCTCGAAATTCCGGATCTCGCCGTTGTGAAGCGCGGAGACGAAGGTCGGGCCGGTGAGGGTGATCTCGTCGAGACCATCGGAGCCGTGCACCACCCAGGCGGATTCGGAGCCGAGGTTCTTCAGCACCTGCGCCAGCGGCTGCACCCACTGCCTGGAGAAGACGCCGACCATCTGCCGCTTCACCCCAGCCGGATTGGACAGCGGGCCGAGCAGATTGAAGATCGTGCGCGTCGCGAGCTCGACCCGGGTCGGGCCGACGTTCTTCATGGCGGGATGGTGGGCGGGCGCGAACATGAAGCCGATGCCGCATTCGCGCACGCAGCGGCCGACCTGCTCCGGCTTCAGATCGATCTTGACCCCGAGCGAGGCCAGCACGTCGGCGGCGCCCGAGCGCGACGACAGCGCGCGGTTGCCGTGCTTGGCCACCGGCACGCCGGCGCCCGCGACGATGAAGGAGGCGCAGGTCGAGACGTTGACCGAGCCGGAGCCGTCGCCGCCGGTGCCGACGATGTCGACGGCGTCCGGCGGCGCCGCCACGGTCAGCATCTTGGAGCGCATCGCCGCGACCGCGCCGGTGATCTCGTCCACGGTTTCGCCGCGCACCCTGAGCGCCATCAACAGGCCGCCCATCTGCGAGGGCGTGGCCTCGCCGCTCATCATGGCGTCGAAGGCGGCTGCGGCTTCGTCACGCGACAGGCTGGCGCCGGTCGCCACTTTTCCAATGATCGATTTCAGGTCGTCCATCGCGTGCTTTCAACTCACTGGTTCGCGCCGGTCACCTGCGCGAAGGCGGCCTGATTAATGGTGGTCCCGATGTCGGTTTCAAGCTTGTTGACGTAGGAGGCGACCTGCTCCTCGGTCTGGGTCCGGTCGAGGGTCTCCTTCAGCTTCTTGACCGCGTCGGAGGCAGCGTCGACCGCGGGATCGACGATATCGGTGACGCGGAAGACGATGACCTCGGTGCCGCCGGTCACCGGCGTCTGTCCGACGCCATCCTTGGCGGTGCGGAAGGCGGCCGCCACCACTGCTGCGGGCACGCTGGCGGGCGTATCGTCGCGCTTGAAGCCGGTCGCGGTCTCGACCTTGGCGCCGATGGCGGCGGCTTCATCGGCCAGCTTGCCGCCCGCTTCGAGCTTCTTCACCATCTCGGTCGCCTTGGCCTTGAGCTTGGTGGCGATCTGGTCCTGGCGCCAGCGCGCCTCGACCTGGTCGCGGACCTCGTCGAGATTGCGGTCGCGCGAGGGCGTGATGGCGAGCACGTCGTACCAGACATAGCCGCCCTTGTACGAGATCGAGTCGTTGTCGACGCCGACATCGGTGTTGAAGGCCTGCGACACCACGTCGAGGCCCTGCGGGATGTTGGCGACCGGCTGGCCGTTCGGGGCGCGGCCGGAGCGGTCGACGGCGTCGATGGTGACGGCGCTGAGCCCGAGCTTCTGCGCCGCCTCGATCACGCTGGCGCCGCCGCCGCGCTCGTCTTCCATCTTGTCGCGGAGATCATTGACCTTGACGCGCGCGCGCTCGATCGCGATCTCGCGCTTGATGTCGCCGCCCGCGCTGGCGTAGTCCGCCTCCTTGCCCGGCTCGATCTTGTCGACCTTGACGATGGACGTGCCGAGCGCGCCCTGGATCGGCTGGCTGATCTCGCCGGCGGGAAGCGCGAAGGCGGCTTCGCCGACCGCCGTATCCAGCGAAGATTTGCTGACGAGGCCAAGGTCGATATCGGAGGCGCTCAGCCCGCGTTCCTTGCCGAGGTCCTCGAACGACATGCCGCCGACGAGGCGCTCTCGGGCCGCCTGGGCTTCCGCGGCGTTGGGGAAGACGATCTGCTGGATCTGGCGCTTCTCCGGCGTGCCGAGCCGGTCCTTGCGCTGCTCGAACACCTTCCTGGCGTCCTCGTCCGATACCTCGCTCCACTTGCCGATCTCTTCCGGCGAGACCACCACGAAGGCGATCTTGCGATATTCGGGCGCGCGGAACTGGACCTTGTGATCCTCGAAATAGGCCGCGAGCGCCTCGGGCGAGGGTGCGTCGATCTGGCCTGCCTGGGCGGCATCGAGCCTGACGAATTCAATGGCGCGCTGCTCGTTCTGGTATCGCGTCAGCACGTCGATCATGGCCTTCGGCGGCTCCAGGCCGGCCCCGATCGTGCCGGTGATCTGCCGGCGCAGCGACACCTTGCGCTGCTCGGACACGTAGCGCTGCTCGGTATAGCCGAAATTGCGGATCAGGGCCTGGAAGCGGCTCGCATCGAAATTGCCGCCGACACCCTTGAAGTTGGGGTCGTTCATGATGAGCTGGCGGATCTGGTCATCGGACTGACCGAGCCCGAGCCGGCGCGCCTCCTCGTCGAGGGCAGCTTCCGCGATGGTCTGCTGCAGCACCTGGCGGTCGAGGCCGAAGGCGCGGGCCTGATCGGGCGTCAGCGGCCGGCCGACCTGGCGGCCGATCTGCTGCAGGCGGTCGGTGTAGATCTGGCGGAACTCGTTGAGCGAAATCTCGGTGCCGCCGACCTTGGCCACCGTGGACTGCCCGAAGCCCTTGAAGATGTCGGCAATGCCCCAAACGCCGAAACTGATGATCAACACGCCCATCACCACGGCCATAATGATCTTGCCGAGCCAGTTTGATGAGGCCTTGCGCATTCCTCGAAGCATTTGGTCCAACTTGTCTGAGCAGGAGGGGAACGGGAGCGCGTCTTAATGCAGATTCCGCAAAAGCGCGTCACCAAATTGATCCATCATCATAAAGTGGCGGCTTTCCCCCGCAACCTCGGGTCCTCGGACCGCTTGCGGCTGCGGTGAAAAGCCCCAAAGCGTTTTCGAGCGAAGTGGACCCGGTTCGGGTCTGGAAAACGCGTCAAAACAAGAATCTGGAACTGCGGCAGGTCCTCTGCTAGCGCATGCACAAACCTCATTTTGCTGGGAATTGACATGACCGACGCCATCCGCCCCCTGATCGCCGGCAATTGGAAAATGAACGGTCTGAAGGCCCAGGCCGCCGAGTTCGCGGCCATGCTCGACGGCGCGGCCGGGGTGACCGGCAAGGCCGATCTGCTGGTCTGCCCGCCCGCGACCCTGATTGCGACCTTCGCCGAGAAGGCGCGCGGCAAGAAGGTCGCGGTGGGGGCCCAGGATTGCCATCCCAAGGCCTCGGGCGCGCATACCGGCGATATTGCCGCGGAAATGCTGGTGGATGCGGGGGCGAGCGCCATCATCGTCGGCCATTCCGAGCGCCGCGCCGATCACAGCGAGGGTGATGCCCTGATCCGCCAAAAGGCCGAGGCGGCCTGGCGCGCCGGAGCGACAGCGATCGTCTGCGTCGGCGAAACCCAAGGCCAGCGCGACGCCGGCCAGACCCTGGAGATTCTGCGCGGGCAGCTCGCGGGCTCGCTGCCCGATGGCTCGACCGCCGCAGATCTCGTCGTGGCCTATGAGCCGGTCTGGGCCATCGGCACCGGCCTGACCCCGACGGCCAAGGATGTCGAGCAGATTCATGGGTTTATCCGGGAACTCCTAACCACCAGGTTCAAGGCCGAAGGTAGCCGGATGCGCATCCTCTACGGCGGCTCGGTGAAGCCCTCGAATGCGGCCGAGCTGATGGCCGTGAGCAACGTCAACGGAGCTCTGGTCGGCGGTGCCAGCCTGAAGGCGGCCGATTTCCTTGCGATTGCCAAGGGCTGCCCCTAGCTAATCCAAAGCGCTGATCCGGACCCGATCGGGGGTGGCAATGCCCCCTCCGATCGTGTAACACCGCGCAACTTCAGGAAAACCCGCGAAGCGCGATCGGCCGACGTCAGGCGCCGCCCGCTTGTGACGGAAGGGCACTATGCAGACCGTTGTCATCGTCATCCATCTCATGATCGTCGCCGTAATGATCGGCGCCGTCCTGCTGCAGAAGTCGGAAGGCGGCGGCCTCGGCATGGGCGGCGGCGCGGGCTTCATGTCGAGCCGCGGCACCGCGAACCTGCTGACGCGAACCACCGCGATCCTGGCCGCCGGGTTCTTCCTCACCAGCATGTTCCTGTCCTGGCACGCCGGCTACAGCCGTGCGCCATCGTCGATCATCGGCACGCCGGCGTCGCAGGGCCAGCCAGCCGGCGGATCGCCGATCGCGCCGCCGACATCCGGCGGCATCCTGGATCTGCTGAAGAAGGCGGACGAGCAGCAGCAGGCGCCGGCTCCGACCGGCCCACAGGTGCCGCGCTCGCAATAAAGCAGGGGGGCCATGCAGGGCGGCTGCTACCGTCCTGCATCAACAATCCCCATCAAGGCACTGTCACCACTCTTAGTTTTGGCTCACCCACAGGCCCGCAGAATCTTTGGGGCGGAATACGAATCGCTTTGGCGAATCGAATGTAGGGGATTAGAGGTTAAGTCCCATGGCGCGGTACATATTCATCACCGGCGGCGTGGTTTCTTCGCTCGGCAAGGGTCTGGCTTCGGCGGCACTCGGTGCGCTGTTGCAAGCCCGGGGCTACAAGGTCCGCCTCCGCAAGCTCGACCCCTATCTCAATCTCGATCCCGGAACGATGTCGCCGTATCAGCACGGCGAAGTGTTCGTGACCGATGACGGCGCGGAGACCGATCTCGATCTCGGTCACTACGAGCGCTTCACCGGCCGGCCGGCGACCAAGGCCGACAACATCACGACCGGGCGCATCTACCAGGACATCATCTCCAAGGAGCGCCGCGGCGATTATCTCGGCGCGACCATCCAGGTGGTTCCGCACGTCACCAACGCGATCAAGGAATTCGTCCTCGACGGCAATGACGACTACGACTTCGTGCTGGTCGAGATCGGCGGCACGGTCGGCGACATCGAGGGCCTGCCGTTCTTCGAGGCGATCCGCCAGCTCAAGAATGAGCTGCCGCGCGATCACGCCGTCTATATCCATCTCACGCTGCTGCCCTACATTCCGAGCGCCGGTGAATTGAAGACCAAGCCGACGCAGCACTCGGTGAAGGAGCTGCGCTCGATCGGCATCCAACCGGACATCCTGCTTTGCCGCACCGACCGCGAGATCCCGAAGGAGGAGCGGCGCAAGCTCGGGCTGTTCTGCAACGTGCGCGAAAGCGCCGTGATCGAGGCGCGCGACGTCGACAACATCTACGCGGTGCCCGAGGCCTATCACAATGCGGGCCTCGATGACGAGGTGCTCGCCGCCTTCGGCATCGCCTCGCGGATTCCGCCGGAGCTGCGCAGCTGGCAGGAGATCAACGAGCGCGTGCGCAATCCCGAAGGCAACGTCACCATCGCCATCGTCGGCAAGTACACCGGCATGAAGGATGCGTACAAGTCACTGATCGAGGCCCTCTCGCATGGCGGCATCGCCAACAAGGTGAAGGTCAATCTCGACTGGATCGAGAGCGAGATCTTCGAGAAGGAAGATCCGGCGCCGTTCCTCGAGCACGTCAACGGCATCCTGGTCCCCGGCGGCTTCGGCCAGCGCGGGGCGGAGGGCAAGATCAAGGCGGCGCAATTCGCGCGCGAGCGCGACGTGCCTTACTTCGGCATCTGCTTCGGCATGCAGATGGCGGTGATCGAGGCGGCGCGAAACCTCGTCGGCATCGAGGACGCCAATTCCACCGAGTTCGGCCCGACCAAGGAGCCGCTGGTCGGCCTGATGACGGAATGGCTGCGCGGCAACGAGCTCGAGAAGCGCTCACAGGCCGGCGATCTCGGCGGCACGATGCGGCTTGGCGCATACCCCGCGGCGCTGAGCCGCGGCAGCCGCGTCTCGCAGGTCTATGGCGGCGCCACCGAGATCTCCGAGCGTCACCGCCATCGCTACGAGGTCAACACCGCCTACAAGGACCGCCTCGAGCAGCACGGCCTGAAATTCTCCGGCCTGTCGCCCGACGGCGTGCTGCCTGAGATCGTCGAGTACGAGGACCATCCCTGGTTCATCGGCGTCCAGTTCCACCCCGAGCTGAAGTCGCGGCCGTTCGAGCCGCATCCGCTGTTCGCTTCGTTCATTCAGGCGGCGATGGTGCAGAGCCGGCTGGTGTAGCCGGCTCGCCCGCCTTTGACGCACACGCAATTTGTTGCGACAACTTCCCTCCGCAAGAACAACAAGGGAGTGAACTCCAATGATCTACGAAATGCGCGTCTATCGCTGCGTGCCCGGCCGGCTGCCGGCGCTCCTGAAGCGGTTCGAGACCGCCACGCTGAAGATCTGGGAGAAGCACGGCATCAAGCAGGCCGGATTCTTCACGACGCTGATCGGTGAATCGAACCAGGAGCTGACCTATTTCCTGGCCTGGGACTCGCTTGCCGAGCGCGAGAAGAAGTGGGGCGCGTTCATGACCGATCCGGACTGGATGAAAGCCCGCGCCGAGAGCGAAGCCGACGGCCAGATCGTCGGCAACATTGTCAGCCAGATCCTGACGCCGACTGCATTCTCGGCGGTGAAGTAGCGATCCCTGCCGCGCTCAGGGCTGTCGCAATTGGACCGTCACAATAGATCGTCATGCCCGGGGCTTGTCCCGCCTGCGCGGCCGAAGCCGCTTCGGCGCGGCGAAGGCCCGGGCATCCACGTTCTTGGTGCTGTGTCGCGAGGCGTGGATGGCCGGGAGGAGCCCGGCCATGACGAAGTGGAGGCTCTCTCGCTCCGTTGCGATAGTTCTGGCGGCGGCGCGGAACTCTGGCGCAACCCTGATATTCGAACGGTCCGGGCCGAATAGGGTTGATCCGACCCTCATCGCGGCTATGGTCGCGCCGAAACGAGGGATTTGCCTTGAGCTCTTCGCATTCAGCGGCGCCGGTCGTCACCATCGGAAAGGTCAAGTTCGGCAACGATCTGCCGATCTCGATCATTGCCGGCCCCTGCCAGCTCGAAAGCCGTCAGCATGCGCTGGAGGTCGCCTCCGCGCTGAAGGAGATCGCTGCGCGGCTGAACATCGGCCTCGTCTACAAGACCTCGTTCGACAAGGCCAACCGCACCAGCGCCTCGGCGGCGCGCGGCCTCGGCCTTTCGCAGTCGCTGCCGATCTTCGCCGAAATCCGCGCCTCGCTCGGCCTGCCGGTCCTGACCGACGTGCATGAGGCCACGCAATGCGCCGAGGTCGCGCAGGCCGTGGACATCCTGCAAATCCCCGCCTTCCTGTGCCGGCAGACCGATCTGCTGCTGGCTGCGGCCGCGACCGGCAAGGTCGTCAACGTCAAGAAGGGCCAATTCCTGGCGCCGTGGGACATGGCGAACGTCGTCGCCAAGATCACGAGTGCGAACAATCCCAACGTGCTCGTCACCGAGCGCGGGGTGTCGTTCGGCTACAACACGCTGGTCTCCGACATGCGCGCGCTGCCGATCCTGGCGCGCACCACCGGCGCTCCCGTGATCTTCGACGCCACCCATTCGGTGCAGCAGCCGGGCGGGAAGGGGACCTCGTCAGGCGGCGAGCGCGAATTCGTGCCGGTGCTCGCCCGTGCTGCGGTCGCGGTCGGCGTTGCCGGCGTCTTCATCGAGACCCATCCCGATCCTGATCGCGCGCCCTCCGACGGGCCCAACATGGTGCCGCTGCGCGAGTTCGAGAGGCTGATCGCCAGGCTGATGGCGTTCGACGAGCTGGCAAAGAACCCGCGCTGATGCAGCAAGGCGAGGCGCGGGCGCAGGATCACGGCTTGCCGGCAGCGCTCTACGTCATCTCGGGCGCAAGCTTCGCCGCGGCCTTGTCGGCGCGCGCGCTCGATCCGGTGCTGCCGCACGTCGCCGAGGATTTTAGCGTCAGCATCGCCACCGCCGCGGGCTTTGCCGCGGTGTTCGCCTTCACCTTCTCGATCATCCAGCCGATCATCGGCGCTGCCGCCGATCTGTTCGGCAAGACGCGGCTGATGATCGGCTGTCTCGCGCTGCTCGGCTTCGCCAACATCCTGGGCGCATTCTCGACCTCGTTCTCGGTTCTGTTCGCGACCCGCATCCTCGCCGGCATCGGCTCCGGCGGCGTGTTTCCGGTGGCGCTGAGCCTCACCAGCGATCTCGTCGGGCCCGAGAAGCGCCAGGTTGCGATCAGCCGCACGCTCGCCGGCGCCATGACCGGCAATCTGCTCGGCGCCTCGGCCTCCGGCCTGATCGGCGATTTCCTCGGCTGGCGCGGCGTGCTCGCGGTGCTGGGCGGGCTCGTGATCGTGGCGTCGATCGCGGTCGCCGCCGGCTTTCGCGGCGCCAAGGTCCAGCCTCCGCCGCAGACGAGCCTGTCGGCGCTGAAGGCCGGCTATCGCACCATCTTCACCAATCCGAATGCCTATGTCTGCTACTCGGCGGTGTTCATCGAAGGCTGCTGCGTGCTCGGCCTGTTTCCCTACATCGCCTCGTTCCTGTTCGACCTCGGCCAGACCTCGCTGTCGATCGCCGGCATGGTCATCGCGGGATTTGCGGTCGGCGGCCTGTTCTACACGCTGACGGTGTCCCGCCTGCTGCCGTGGCTCGGCGTCAAGGGCATGATGATATCAGGCATGGCACTGGTGGCCTCGCAGCTCGTCGCCGTCGCGTTCGGGCCGCGCTGGGAAGTGCAGGCGCTGAATCTCATCGTGATGGGATGGGGCTTCTACATCGCCCATGGCTGTCTGCAGGTCTTCGCCAGCGAGCTCTCGATCGAGGCGCGGGCCACCGCGCTGTCGCTGCATTCGTTCTTCTTCTTCATGGGGCAGACCGTGGGCCCGCTCGCCTATGGCTTCGGGCTGCAGCACGCCGGCAAGGTCCCGACCCTGTTTGCGAGCGCCGCGGTGATGGTAGTGCTGGGCCTCGTCTGTGCCCGGCTGCTCAAGCCGCGGGTCCCCTCCGACGCGCGCACCTGACGAAAGGGTACCGAAACCCCGCAACTAAATCGGACGTCGTGCCGTCGGCGTGCTACAGCCGGGGATGACAAAGTTCCTGATCGCTGCGCTGCTCGCCATGGCTCCGGTCGCCGCGCAGACGTCTCAAGCCCAGCCCAAGCCACCGGTGACGGATCGCGAGCAGGTGCAGGCTGACCGCGCGAAAGCGGCTGCCGAGGAAAAGAACGCCCCGACCACGCGTCCCTGGGACCGAGATGCGAACGGCAAACGTCCCTGGGAAAGGTCATCCGTCTCGAAGTAGCGCCGCACGCCGCAACCAGTTCGCGAGTCGCCGCTCGCGTCGTTCTCAGCCCCGTCCGCGATAGGGCGCGACGCCTTGCTCGGGCACCCACAGGCCCTTGGGCACGCGGCCGGTCTGCCAGAACACGTCGATCGGAATGCCGCCGCGCGGATACCAATAGCCGCCGATGCGCAAGAATTTCGGCTTGATCTCCGAGGCGATGCGCTTGCCGATCATCACGGTGCAGTCCTCGTGAAAGGCGCCGTGGTTGCGGAAGCTTGCGATGTAGAGCTTGAGCGATTTCGATTCCAGCAGCCACGCACCCGGCGCGTAGTCGATCATCAGATGCGCGAAATCCGGCTGGCCCGTGACCGGACAGAGCGAGGTGAATTCCGGCACAGTGAAGCGCACCAGGTAGTCGGTGCCCTTTTGCGGATTGGGCACGCGGTCGAGCTGCGCGTCTTCCGGTGTGGGGGCCACTCGACCGCACGGCCGAGCTGGAGGGATTTCTTCGCCATCGTCGCATCCTGTTTCCACGCCGGGATGGACGCAAATATCGCTGCCGTCAACCGCTCGCGATGGTCTGGATCATGACGATGCGGTCGTTGCCGGACTCGCAACCCCACAGCTCGCCCGGCCGTCCGTCGAGCTGGCGCACATTGGCATTGGCCTTGTCGCTGGCGAAGACGTTGAACGTCTCCGTAGCGGGATCGAAGCGCACGATGGCGTTGGTGGAAAAGTCGGTCAGCCAGACCTTGTCCTTGTCGTCGACGAAGACGGCATAGGCGCGGGGGCGTTCGCCCGGCAGCTTCCACGTCTTCCACGACCCATCGGCGGGATCGTGCACCGAGACGTGGCCGCTATTCCATTCGCTGACCCAGATCCGGCTCCTCGAATCCGACCACACCCGCCGCGAACCCTGGCGCGGCGTGGGCGGCTCGACGATGCTGGCGTTGCCGGTCGCACGGTCGATCATGGCGATATGGTTGCCGGCGAGCGAGGCGTACCAGACATCGCCCTTGGGGGTGACCGTGATGCCGTAGGGACCGACGCCTTTGGGCGCCCTGAACACATTCATGTCGCCGGACTTCGGCGCGAGGCGGCCGTAATAGCCGGACTGACCGGTGAACCAGTAGGTGCCCTCCTTGTCGAACACGCCGGTGTTGAGGTTGGCGGCAGCGAACTTCTCCGGCAGGCGGAACAGCGTGACCTTGAGGTCGGAGGGATCGACCCGCGCGATCGCGTTCTGGCCGCCCTCGGTGATCCAGGGCGCACCGTCGGGCCCGATGGTCACGCCATGCGGAGCGGCGCCTTCGCCGAGGCTGACCGTCTTGAAACGGCCATCCCGGGGTTCGAGCCTGCCGAGCAGGCCCTTGCCCTGCGCCGTGAACCAGACCGAACCGTCGGGGGCGGGGGCCAGATCATGCAGGCCGATGCCGGCACTGATCGGGAAATATTTCGTCCGGAACGGGCCCTCCTGGGCGAGAGCTGGCCGGGTCGCGAGCAGCGCGGCGCTCGAGACGAGAAACTGGCGGCGATTCATGGCGTTACCCCGGCTGGTTCAGATTGAGGTTGGACGCGCAGATCAATCGAATGCGAGCTTAGCCCCGGCCGTCTCACGCGTCAGTCGAAGCCCATCGTCCAAGCGTTCACATTTGCTTGCGGCCCGTGTAAGACCCGCGGCACCGATCAGCCCTAACGAACGGAAGTGCACATCATGACCGCCATTATCGACATCATCGGCCGCGAAATCCTCGACAGCCGGGGCAATCCCACCGTCGAGGTCGATGTCGTGCTGGAGGATGGCGCGCTCGGCCGCGCTGCCGTGCCCTCCGGCGCCTCGACGGGCGCCCATGAGGCGGTGGAACTGCGCGACGGCGACAAGGCCCGCTATCTCGGCAAGGGTGTCAGCAAGGCGGTCGGCGCCGTCAACGGCGAGATCTTCGAGGCCCTCAGCGGCCTCGATGTCGAGCAGCAGGCCCAGCTCGACCAGATCATGATCGACCTCGACGGCACGGCGAACAAGAGCCGGCTGGGGGCCAACGCCATTCTCGGCGTCTCGCTGGCCTGCGCCAAGGCGGCCGCGAACTCGCTCGACATGCCGCTCTACCGCTACGTCGGCGGCACCTCGGCGCGCCTGTTGCCGGTGCCGATGATGAACATCATCAATGGCGGCGTGCATGCCGACAACCCGATCGACTTCCAGGAATTCATGATCCTGCCGGTCGGCGCCGCGTCCTTTGCCGAGGGCCTGCGCTACGGCGCGGAAGTCTTCCACACGCTGAAGTCGGAGCTGAAGAAGGCCGGCCACAACACCAATGTCGGCGACGAGGGCGGCTTCGCCCCGAACCTGCCGTCGGCCGACGCCGCGCTCGACTTCGTCATGAACGCGATCGGCAAGGCCGGCTTCAAGGCCGGGAGCGACATCGTGCTCGGCCTCGACTGCGCCTCGACCGAGTTCTTCAAGGACGGCAAGTACGTCTATGAAGGCGAGGGCAAGACCCGCTCGATCTCCGAGCAGGCCAAGTACCTGGCTGACCTCGTCTCGCGCTATCCGATCGTCACCATCGAGGACGGCATGTCGGAGGACGACATGGACGGCTGGAAGGAGCTCACCGACCTCGTCGGCAAGAAGTGCCAGCTGGTCGGCGACGACCTCTTCGTCACCAACGTCAAGCGCCTCGCCGACGGCATCAAGGCCGGCCGCGCCAACTCGATCCTGATCAAGGTCAACCAGATCGGCACGCTGACCGAGACGCTCGCCGCCGTCGAGATGGCGCACAAGGCCGGCTACACCTCGGTGATGTCGCACCGCTCCGGCGAGACCGAGGATTCCACCATCGCCGACCTCGCGGTCGCCACCAATTGCGGTCAGATCAAGACCGGCTCCCTTGCGCGTTCCGACCGCACCGCCAAATACAATCAGCTCCTGCGCATCGAGCAGCAGCTCGGCAAGCAGGCGCTCTACGGCGGCAAGGCGGCACTGAAGGCGCTGGCATAAGCCGGCGCTTGACCAAACACAGGGGAGGACCGACATGAGCGACGGCGAGACCGGACTGCACGAGACCGGACTGCAACTGCGTTCGCTGCTCAAGAAGAGCGGCGAGCTGGAATTGTCGCTCGTGGAGGTCCCGACGCCGGAGCCGGCCGACGACGAGGTCGTCGTCCGCGTCGAGGCGACGCCGATCAACCCCTCCGATCTCGGCCTCCTGATCGGCCCGGCCGACATGTCGGCCGCCAAAGCCTCCGGCACCAAGGAGATGCCGGTCATCACCGCGACGATGCCGGAGGCGGCGATGCGGATGATGGCAGCCCGGCTCGATCAGTCGCTGCCAGTCGGCAACGAGGGCGCCGGCACGGTGATCCGGACCGGCGCGTCGGACGCGGCGAAAGCGCTGATGGGCAAGACGGTGTCGATGATCGGCGGCGCGATGTACACGCAGTACCGCGTGCTGAAGGTCCGCGACGTCATGGAGCTGCCGGCGGGCACCACGGCGGCCGACGGCGCGTCCTGGTTCGTCAATCCGCTGACCGCGCTCGGCATGACCGAGACGATGCGGCGCGAGAACCACAAGGCGCTCGTGCACACGGCCGCCGCCTCAAATCTCGGCCAGATGCTCAACAAGATCTGCATCAAGGACGGCATCGGCCTCGTCAACATCGTCAGGAGCAAGGAGCAGGCCGATATCCTGCGCAAGATCGGCGCCAAGTACATCGTGGATTCCAGCGCGCCAAGCTTCACGGACGATCTCACCAATGCGCTGGTCGAGACCGGCGCCACCATCGCGTTCGATGCCATCGGCGGCGGCAAGCTGGCCAGCCAGATCCTGACCGCCATGGAAGTCGCGGCCAACAAGACCGCGAAGGAATACAGCCGCTACGGCTCCAACGTGTACAAGCAGGTCTATATCTACGGCAGCCTCGACAATCGGCCGACCGAATTGAGCCGGTCGTTCGGCCTGACCTGGGGCGTCGGCGGCTGGCTGCTGACGCCGTTCCTCCAGAAGATCGGTCCGGCCGAGATCGGCCGCCTGCGCCAGCGCGTGGCGTCCGAGCTCAAGACCACCTTCGCCAGTCACTACACCAAGGTAGTCTCGCTGGCCGAGGCGCTCGATCCCGCCAACATCGCCGTGTACGCCAAACGCGCCACCGGGGAAAAATTCCTCATCAACCCGAATAAATAATCGTGATCTGCGACGGCAGGTCACCGAAGGAAAGGTCTTGCCTTCTGCGCGCAGCGCGCGATTAAATTCCGCCGCCATTGCAGGCGGAAAAACCGCAAAGCGCTCAGAAGGGGACCTTCCATGACCGATCTCAGTCGCCGTCATCTGCTCGCAGGCGCCGCCGCCCTCGGCGCGGCTGCAGCGGCCGGGCTTGGACCGACCGCCGCCAAGGCCGCAGCGCCGCAGGCCGGAACGCAAGCGCCGGGCTTCTATCGCTACAAGGTCGGCAGCTTCGAGTGCACCTCGATCAACGACGGCGCGCGCACCTTTCCGATGCCGGAGAGGTTCGTCGCCAACATTCCGAAGGAGGAAGCGCTGGCCGCAGGGGAGGCGGCCTACATGCCGAAAGGCATGGTCACGATCCCGTTCAACCCGCAGCTCATCAATACCGGATCCAAGCTGGTGCTGATCGATACCGGTAACGGCATCGCCAATTTAGAGGCCAGCAAGGGCGCTGTCGGCCGCACATTGCAGAACATGCAGGCTGCCGGCGTCGACCCCAAGAGCGTCGACGTCGTGCTGCTGTCGCATATGCATGGCGACCACATCAACGGCATCCGCCTGGCCGACGGCGCCTTGGCCTTTCCGAACGCGGAGATCATGGTGCCCGGCAAGGAGTGGGAGTTCTGGACCAGTGAGGACAACGCCGCCAAGGCCGAGTCCAATCCGGCGCTGAAGAACAATTTCGCCAACATGAAGAAAACCTTCGCCGGCCTCGAGTCGAAGGTGACGAAGTACGAGTGGGGCAAGGAGGTCGCGCCGGGCATCACCTCGATCGCAACGCCGGGCCACACGCCCGGCCACACCTCGTTCGTGGTTGCGTCGGGCGATGCCAAGGTGCTGATCCAGTCCGACGTCACCAACATCCCGGAATTCTTCCTGCGCAATCCGGACTGGCACGTCATGTTCGACATGGACGCGGCGATGGCGCAGCAGACGCGTCACAAGTTCTACGATATGGCGGCAGCGGAGAAGGCGACGGTGGTCGGCTTCCACTTCACCTTCCCGTCGGTCGGTCATGTCGTGAAGGACGGCGCCAAATATCGCCTGATCCCGTCGGCGTGGAATCCGACGATCTGAGCTGCTTCACGGTCCGCGCGAACGTTCAGGCCGCCCTCGGGCGGCCTGATTGTTATGGTTCGTAGCCCGGATGTAGCGCAGCGCAATCCGGGAGGTTGCCACAAGGCAAATTGGCCCCGGATTACGCTGCGCTCCATCCGGGCTACTTGCCGCACCATCTGCTTTCGCGAAACGCAGCGTTTCCAATTCGGGCCGGTTCATGCACTTGCATCAATCGGTCCGGATCGCTTAAGTGCGGTCGGGCACCTCCCTCAAGGTTCAAGGACACCTCATGGCCTACAATATCGTCACGATCGCCGGCAGCCTGCGCAAGGAAAGCTTTTCGCTGAAGATCGCCAACGCGCTTGCCAAGCTCGCGCCCGGCTCGCTGAAGCTCGAGGTCATCACGCCGGCCGGCATCTCGTTCTTCAATCAGGATCTCGAGGGTGCGCCGCCCGCGGACTGGCTGGCCTTCCGCGACAAGCTTCAGAAGTCGAACGGCGTCCTGTTCGTCACCCCCGAATACAATCGCTCGATCCCGGGCGTCCTCAAGAACGCCATCGACGTCGCCTCGCGCCCCTATGGCAAGAGCTCGCTGCTCGGCAAGCCGATCGGCATCATCTCGAACTCGCCGGGACCGCTCGGCGGCGTCAGCGCGGCGAAGCATCTGCAGAATGTCCTGCCGGGCATCTCCGGTCCGCTGCTGCAGCAGCCGGAAATCTACCTCAACGGCGTCGGCGATGCCTTCGGCGCGGACGGCAGCCTGACCAAGGACTCCTTGAAGACGGTGCTGCAGCAATACATCGACGCCTTCGCCGCGCACGTGGCGAAGAATCAGGGGTAGGGTTGAACGAACGGCAAATGGGCTCGTCATTCCGGGGCGGCTCGAAGAGCCGAACCCGGAATCTCGAGATTCTCAGGTGCGCAATTGCGCACCAGGGTTCGATGCTACGCATCGCCCCGGAATGACGGTTTGCTCGGAGTTAGCACTCCCTTAACCAACCTGACCCATCTTCGCAGGATGGTCTCCCGCGCGCGCCTGAAATCGATCCTGACCGGACTTGCCCTCTACGCGATGGCGGCCGCCATCGTCGGCTATTTCGGCGTCAACGCCTATACCGGCAAATACGGCCTCAACGCCCGCCAGGAGCTCGATCAGGAGATCATCGCGCTGACCAGCGAACTGGCCCAGCTCAAGCGTGAGCGCGTCAGGAGCGAGCAGCGGGTGTCGCTGCTGCGGTCCGAGCGGATCGATCCCGATATGCTGGACGAGCGGGCGCGCTTCCAGCTCGATTATGTCAATCCGCGCGATCTCGTTCGGATGATCCCGGCGAAGTAGCGTTGCTCGCGCATTGCGAAACGGGCGCGAAAGCCGCTGCCGAGATCCGGCTTCTTGGCGCCATGCTCCTTCGAAGGTCGTAAGTCCGGAACCGGTCGGCTGCCTTGACGACGGCACCGCGGCGGGCTCATGGCTTGTGCAGCGCTCGCTGAAGTTGACGCAGATCAAACGGGTGGCGCCGGCACGTTCTAGTCTGTCATCCGGAGGAAACTGTGATGAATGGGTCAATGCCCCGGCATCACGCGGCCCGTGTCGAGGCCGCCATCGCGTCAGGCCAGGCGGCACGATCCGCGCTCGTGGCCTCGTGGCGCCGTTCGTCCAGATTGCACCATCTCGATCCCGGCGGCCGCACCTCGCCGATGCGGCTGACCGAAGCCGAACTGCACCGGGCGCGCGAGCGCGTCGCGCCGCTGCTGGCGGCCGCGCAAGGCGCGATGGACCGGCTCTACCAGGCCGTCGGCGCCAGCGGTTGCTGCGTGCTGCTCGCCGACGGCGAGGGCGTGCCGGTCGACCGTCGCGGCACGCCGGCGGACGACGCGACGTTTCAGTCTTGGGGACTGTGGACCGGTGCGCTCTGGAGCGAGGAGCATGAAGGCACCAACGGCATTGGCACCTGCCTCGTCGAGCAGCGTGCGCTGACGATCGACCGCGACCAGCATTTCTTTGCCCGCAACACGCTGCTGAGCTGCACCGCCGTTCCGATTTACGACCATGAGGCCGCGCTCGCCGGCGTGCTCGACGTCTCCTCCTGCCGCGCCGACCGCACCGACGCGTTCTCCAGCCTGATCGCGCTTGCGGCGGGCGAGGCGGCCAAACGGATCGAAGCGGATCTGTTCCGCAAGGCGTTCGCCCATGCCCGCATCGTGCTGACGCAAGCCGCGGACGGCCAAGGCGGCGGCCTCGTCGCGGTCGATGCGGACGATCTCGTGATCGGTGCGACCCGCTCCGCCCGGGTGGCGCTCGGAATCGCCCCCGGCCGGGCATGGCGGCCGATGCCCGCAGCCGATCTGCTCGGCGGCGACACCGCGCACGATCATCTTGCCGGCGGCCAGCGCGCGGTGGTGCAACGGGCAATGCTCCGCGCCGGCGGCAATGTCTCGGCGGCCGCCAAGGCCCTCGGCATCAGCCGCGCCACGCTGCATCGAAAGCTGAAGCGGTTCGAGCTGAACCACTAGGCCGCGCTGTTTACTCGAACTCCGATCTCGTGCCCCGGACGCAGCGCAGCGCGTCGCCCTTGCGACGTGGCGCGCTGCTGAGCCGGGCCCATGTCGCCGCATTCTCCCGTGCCCGCCTTCCGGGTCCCGGCTCGCGCAGCAACGCCAAGAGCGTTGCCGCGCGTCCGAGACACGAGAGTGTGTCGCAGAACTGCGACAGGTCGGTCCCGCCATCGCTTTCCCCCTGGCTGACAGCGAAGCCCTCCCGCGACATCGTCGGCGCAAGTCGTGAACACACGACGACAAGCCAACAGCAATCAACGGGAGTGATCAATGAACAAGGTGGAATTCCTCAGCGTCACCAAAGTTCCCTTCGCCGAACGCTATGACAACTTCATCGGCGGCAAGTTCGTCGCGCCGATCTCCGGCAAATATTTCGACAACGCCTCGCCGGTGACCGGTCAGGTCGTCTGCAAGATCGCGCGCTCCGACGCGCAGGACGTCGAGGCGGCCCTCGATGCGGCGCATGCCGCCAAGGCGGCCTGGGGCCGCACCAGCGTCGCCGAGCGCGCCGCGGTCCTGAACCGGATCGCCGATCGCATGGAAGAGATCTGGAGCGTCTCGCCATCGCCGAGACCTGGGACAACGGCAAGCCGATCCGTGAGACCCGCGCCGCCGACCTGCCGCTGGCGATCGACCATTTCCGCTATTTCGCCGGCGTGGTGCGCGCCCAGGAAGGCTCGATCGGCGAGATCGACCACGACACCATCGCCTATCATTTCCACGAGCCGCTCGGCGTGGTCGGCCAGATCATCCCCTGGAACTTCCCGCTGCTGATGGCCTGCTGGAAGCTCGCGCCCGCGCTCGCCGCCGGCAATTGCGTGGTGCTGAAGCCGGCCGAGCAGACCCCGGCCTCGATCATGGTCTGGGCCGAGATCATCGCCGACATCCTGCCGCCCGGCGTCCTCAACATCGTCAACGGCTTTGGCCTCGAGGCCGGCAAGCCGCTGGCCTCGAGCCCGCGCATCGCCAAGATCGCCTTCACCGGCGAGACCACGACGGGCCGGCTGATCATGCAGTACGCCAGCCAGAACCTCATTCCCGTCACGCTGGAGCTCGGCGGCAAGTCGCCCAATATCTTCTTCAAGGACGTCACGGCCGAGGACGACGATTTCTTCGACAAGGCGATCGAAGGCTTCGTCATGTTCGCGCTGAACCAGGGCGAGGTCTGCACCTGTCCGAGCCGCGCGCTGGTCCATGCCGACATCTATGACCGCTTCATGGAGCGGGCCTTGAAGCGCGTTGCTGCGATCACGCAGGGCGACCCGCGCGATGCCACCACCATGATCGGCGCGCAGGCCTCCGGCGAGCAGCTGGCGAAGATCCTGTCCTACATCGACATCGGCAAGCAGGAGGGCGCCAAGGTGCTCGCGGGCGGCGGACGGGCCGAGCTCGGAGGCGATCTCGCCGGCGGCTTCTACGTCAAGCCGACCGTGTTCGAGGGCCACAACAAGATGCGGATCTTCCAGGAAGAGATCTTCGGCCCCGTGGTCTCGGTCACGACCTTCAAGACCGACGACGAGGCGCTCGAGATCGCCAACGACACGCTGTACGGGCTTGGGGCCGGCGTCTGGAGCCGCGATGCCAACCGCTGCTACCGCTTCGGCCGGGCGATCCAGGCCGGCCGGGTCTGGACCAATTGCTACCACGCCTATCCCGCCCACGCGGCGTTCGGCGGCTACAAGCAGTCGGGCGTCGGTCGCGAGACCCACAAGATGATGCTCGATCATTATCAGCAGACCAAGAACCTCCTGGTCAGCTACAGCCCGAAGAAGCTCGGCTTCTTCTGATCGAGAATGCGGAGGGCGGCGCCTCGTCCGGCGCCGTCCACTTCGACGACTGGGATCGGCATGGTGCATAGTTCTTGAGCTGGTCATAACGCCGCATCGTGACGCGTAGATTTGTTGCCCGATCGGCGCCAAAGATTTTCCAATATTTCGACCACGTTGCAGTGCGGCATAATGAAAGTCGTGCCAAGTCGCTGCGGTGCTTTCCAAGGGCGTTTGACTTGGGTTAGAGAGGGCGAAAGTTTTCTCTGACCCGGAATTCCTATGGCCGCACCCAAGAAAGCCGCCGCAAGCACTCCACAGGACAAGACCGACGGCGGTTCGCCTCCGGAATTCACGAGGGAGCAGGAGCTCAAGGCGCTCCGCGACATGCTCCTGATCCGCAGGTTCGAGGAAAAGGCCGGCCAGCTCTACGGCATGGGTGCAATCGGCGGCTTCTGCCACCTCTATATCGGCCAGGAGGCCGTGGTGGTCGGCATGCAGATGGCCCTGAAGGAGGGCGATCAGGTCATCACCGGCTATCGCGATCATGGCCACATGCTTGCCACCGGCATGGACGCCAACGGCGTCATGGCCGAGCTCACGGGCCGCCGCGGCGGCTATTCCAAGGGCAAGGGCGGCTCCATGCACATGTTCAGCAAGGAGAAGCACTTCTACGGCGGTCACGGCATCGTCGGCGCCCAGGTCTCGCTCGGCACCGGTCTCGCCTTCGCCAACCATTATCGCGGCAACGACAATGTCAGCGTCACCTATTTCGGCGACGGCGCAGCCAACCAGGGCCAGGTCTACGAGAGCTTCAACATGGCGGAGCTCTGGAAGCTGCCGGTGATCTACGTCATCGAGAACAACCGCTACGCCATGGGCACCTCGGTCTCGCGCGCCTCGGCGCAGCAGGATTTCTCCAAGCGCGGCGCGTCCTTCAACATCCCCGGCAAGCAGATCGACGGCATGGACGTTCGCGCCGTCAAGGCTGCGGGCGAGGAGGCGGCGGCCTGGTGCCGCGCCGGCAAGGGGCCCTTCATCCTGGAGATGCAGACCTATCGCTACCGCGGGCACTCGATGTCCGATCCTGCAAAATATCGCACACGCGAGGAGGTCGAGAAGGTCCGTCACGATCAGGACCCGATCGAGCAGGTGCGCAACCGCCTGTTGGCCGCCAAGGTCAGCGAGGCCGACCTCAAGGCGATCGACGCCGAGGTGCGCGACATCGTCAACGCCTCCGCCGATTTCGCCCAGCATGATCCTGAGCCGGATGCCGCCGAGCTCTGGACCGACGTCTACCGCTGAACGCGCGCAAGCTTTCCTTGGAGAAGATATGCCAATTCAAGTGCTGATGCCCGCGTTGTCGCCCACGATGGAGAAGGGCAACCTCGCCAAATGGCTGAAGAAAGAAGGCGAAGCGATCAAGTCGGGTGACGTGATCGCGGAGATCGAGACCGACAAGGCGACCATGGAGGTCGAGGCGACCGACGAGGGCACGCTCGGCAAGATCCTGATCCCCGAGGGCACCGCCGACGTCGCGGTGAACACGCCGATCGCGACCATTCTCGCCGACGGCGAGAGCGCGGCCGATCTCGCCAAGGCGTCCGCGCCGGCGAAGCAGGAGAAGGCGGCGGAATCCGCACCGCCCGCCGCCGCCAAGTCCGAGGCGCCTCAGCCCAAGGAGCCTCAGCCCAAGGCTGCGCCGGCGCCGCAGGCCGTTGCCGAACCCGATCCGGAAGTGCCCGCGGGCACCGAGATGATCACGCAGACCATCCGCGAAGCCTTGCGCGATGCCATGGCCGAAGAGATGCGCCGCGATGCCGACGTCTTCGTGATGGGCGAGGAGGTCGCCGAATATCAGGGCGCCTACAAGGTCACGCAGGGCCTGCTCCAGGAATTCGGGGCCAAGCGCGTGATCGATACGCCGATCACCGAGCACGGCTTTGCCGGCGTCGGCGTCGGTGCCGCGATGGCCGGCCTCAAGCCCATCGTCGAGTTCATGACCTTCAACTTCGCCATGCAGGCGATCGACCAGATCATCAACTCCGCCGCCAAGACGCTCTACATGTCCGGCGGCCAGATGGGCTGCTCGATCGTGTTCCGCGGCCCCAACGGTGCGGCTGCGCGCGTCGCCGCCCAGCACAGCCAGGATTACTCGGCCTGGTACTCGCACGTTCCCGGGCTCAAGGTCGTCGCGCCGTATTCGGCCGCCGATGCCAAGGGCCTGCTCAAGGCCGCGATCCGCGATCCCAATCCGGTGATCTTCCTCGAGAACGAGGTGCTCTACGGCCACAGCGGCGAAGTCCCCAAGCTGGATGATTTCATCATCCCGATCGGCAAGGCGCGCATCGTGCGCGCCGGCAGCCATGTCACGATCATCTCCTGGTCGAACGGCATGACCTATGCGCTGAAGGCCGCCGACGAACTCGCCAAGGACGGCATCGAGGCCGAGGTGATCGACCTGCGCACGCTGCGCCCGATGGACACCGAGACCATCATCAACTCGGTGAAGAAGACCGGGCGTGCGGTGACGGTGGAGGAGGGGCTGGGCCCAGAGCGGCGTCGGCGCCGAGATCGCCGCGCGCATCATGGAGAACGCCTTCGATTATCTGGACGCGCCGGTGACGCGCGTCTCCGGCAAGGACGTGCCGATGCCGTATGCGGCGAACCTGGAGAAGCTCGCGCTGCCGTCGGCGGCCGAGGTCGTCGAGGCCGCCAAAGCCGTCTGCTACAGGTAGACCATGGCGGGCCCCAAGGAGCAGCCACTGCCGCCCGACGTCATGGCCCGCGACGACGCGGTCGAGATCCTGCGCGTGTTCGTGCTGGACGGCGGGCTGTCGATGGCGTTCCAGCGCGCCTTCGAGGAGCCCGACATGTGGGGCCTCCTGCTCGTCGATCTCGCCCGCCATGCCGCGCGCGCCTATGCGCGCGAGAGCGAATATACCGAAGAGGACGCGCTGAACCGGATCCTCGAGATGTTCCAGGCCGAGATCGAGCGTCCCACCGACACCGGCACGACGACGCCGCGCGGCAAGGGGCACTGACCATGGCGATCGAGCCCTATCATTACGATTTCATGCTGGAGGCGATCCGTGAGGCGGAGGCTTCGATCGCGCAGGGTGGCCTGCCGATCGGCGCCGTGCTGACGCGCGACAACAAGATCATCGCCCGCGGCCACAACAACCGCGTGCAGGAGAACAATCCGATCCTGCACGGCGAGATGAGCTGCCTGCGCGAAGCGGGCGCGATCTCGTTTCACGACACCGTCATGTACACCACGCTGTCGCCGTGCTCGATGTGCGCGGGTGCGCTCGGGCTTTTCAAGGTCAAGCTGGTGGTGATCGGCGAATCCGTCACCTTCGAAGGCTCCAAGGACATCCTCGACAAGTTCGGTATCCCCTGGATCGACCTTGCCGATGACCGCTCCATCACCATGATGAAGAATTGGCGTTCCATCCCGGCCAATGAGCGCCTGTGGCAGGGCGACATCGGCAACTAAACCTGGTCGTCTTCGCTGTCGAAAGACGACGTTTTGCAAAGTTCTTCTTGAGGTCAGCATGCCCATCAACATCCTGATGCCCGCTCTCGCCGACGATGGAGAAGGGCAACCTCGCCAAATGGCTGAAGAAGGAAGGCGACAAGGTCAAGTCCGGCGACGTCATCGCCGAGATCGAGACCGACAAGGCGACCATGGAGGTCGAGGCCATCGACGAGGGCACGATCGCCAAGATCCTGGTGCCCGAGGGCACGCAGGACGTCCCGGTCAACGACGTGATCGCCGTGCTCGCCGGCGAGGGCGAGGACGTGAAGGCGGCGGGGAGCGCCAAGCCGAGCGCTTCGGCCGCGCCGCCGAAAGCGGAGAAGCCCGCTGAAGCTCCTGCTGCTGCGCCAGCGCTCGCACCTGCCGCGCCCAAGGCCGCTCCGCCGCCTGCCGCGGCACCCGCGCCGCAGGCCGCAGCTCCGGCCGCGCAGGCGAACGGTCATGGCGGCCGCGTGTTCTCATCTCCGCTGGCGCGCCGCCTCGCCAAGGAAGCCGGCATCGATGTCGGCATGGTCACCGGCACCGGTCCGCACGGCCGCGTGGTCGCACGCGACGTCGAGCAGGCCAAATCAGGCAAGGGCCTCAAGGCGCCCGCGGCGCCGCCGTCCGGCGGCGCGCCCGCGATCGCTCCGACCATGTCGGACAAGCAGATCCTGTCGTTGTTCGAGCCGGGCTCCTACGAGATCGTCCCGCATGACGGTATGCGCCGCACCATCGCGCAGCGCCTGACCGCCTCGATCCAGAACGTCCCGCACTTCTACCTCACGATCGACTGCGACATCGGCAAGCTGCTTGCCGCGCGCGAGGAGATCAATGCGGCGGCGCCGAAGGACAAGGAGAAGAAGCCGCTCTACAAGATCTCGGTCAACGACTTCGTCATCAAGGCGATGGCGGTGGCGCTGCAGAAGATCCCGAACTGCAACGTGAGCTGGACCGAAAGCGGCATGGTCAAGCACCATCATTCCGACGTCGGCGTTGCCGTGGCGATGCCCGGCGGCCTGATCACGCCGATCATCCGCAAGGCGGAGACCAAGACGCTGTCGGTCATCTCCAACGAGATGAAGGATTTTGCCGCGCGCGCACGGTCGCGCAAATTGAAGCCCGAGGAATATCAGGGCGGCACCACCGCCGTCTCCAATCTCGGCATGTACGGCATCAGCCACTTCACCGCCGTCATCAACCCGCCGCATGCGACCATCCTGGCGGTCGGCACCAGCGAGGAGCGTCCCGTCGTGCGCGGCGGCAAGATCGAGATCGCGCACATGATGAGCGTGACCTTGTCCTGCGATCACCGCGCCATCGACGGTGCGCTCGGCGCCGAGCTGATCGGTGCGTTCAAGCAGCTGATCGAAAACCCCGTGATGATGATGGTCTGACGCGGCGGCAGAGGGGGCAAGCTTGCATGTCCGGACCCGCTGGCCATGGATATCTCTGCTGCTCGGCGCCGTCGTCGCGCTCAATCCGATCGGGCTCGATTTTCTTCGGTCCGCCTTCTTCTCGGGGGAGCAGCTGTCGCGGAACATCGCTCAACCGATCGTGTTGAGCGCGCTGGCCATTCTGGTCCTGATCGGGATCATTGAATGGCTGGTCAGATCTATTGTCTTCAAGCGCCGCGCCCGCGGCGCCTCTTGAGTTGAACGGGAGCCGCCATGGCCGACACATCCTTCGACGTCATCATCATCGGCTCCGGTCCCGGCGGCTACGTCACCGCGATCCGCGCCGCGCAGCTCGGCTTCAAGACCGCGATCGTCGAGAAATCCTATCTGGGCGGCATCTGCCTGAACTGGGGCTGCATCCCAACCAAGGCGCTGCTGCGTTCGGCCGAGATCTACCACTACATGCAGCACGCCGGGGATTACGGCCTGTCGGCGGAGAAGGTCTCGTTCGATCCCAAGGCCGTGGTGCAGCGCTCGCGCGGCGTCTCCAAGCGCCTCAACGACGGCGTCGGCTTCCTGATGAAGAAGAACAAGGTCAGCGTGATCTGGGGCGCGGCCTCGATCGACGCACCCGGCAAGGTCACCGTGAAGAAGTCCGACGTCGAGGCGCCGAAGGGCACGCTGGGCGAGGGGAGCTATCAGGCCAAGCACATCATCGTCGCAACCGGCGCACGGCCGCGCGTGCTGCCGGGGCTCGAGCCCGACAAGAAGCTGGTCTGGACCTATTTCGAAGCGATGGTGCCGGAGCGGATGCCGAAGTCGCTGCTGGTGGTCGGCTCCGGCGCGATCGGCATCGAGTTCGCCTCGTTCTTCCACACCATGGGATGCGAGGTCACCGTGGTCGAGGTGCTGCCGCAGATTCTGCCCGTCGAGGACGCCGAGATCGCGGGCCTCGCGCGCAAGCGCCTGGAGAAGCAGGGCATCAAGATCATGTCCTCGACCAAGGTGACCAAGCTCGAGAAGAAGGCCGACAGCGTCCTCGCCACCATCGACGACGGCAAGGGCAAGCCCGTCACCACCGAGTTCGAGCGCGTGATCTCGGCGGTCGGCGTCGTCGGCAACATCGAGAATCTGGGCCTCGAAAAACTCGGCGTGAAGACCGACCGCGGCATCGTCGTGGTTGACGGCTACGGCAAGACCAATGTTCCCGGCATCTACGCCATCGGCGACGTCGCAGGTCCGCCCATGCTCGCGCACAAGGCCGAGCATGAGGGCGTGATCTGCATCGAGGCGATCAAGGGCCTCAAACCGCACCCGATGGACAAGACCATGATCCCGGGCTGCACCTATTGCCATCCGCAGGTGGCGTCCGTCGGCTTGACGGAGGCCAAGGCCAAGGAGAACGGCCGCGAGATCCGCGTCGGCCGCTTCCCCTTCGTCGGCAACGGTAAGGCCATCGCGCTCGGCGAGGACCAGGGCCTCGTCAAGGTCATCTTCGACAAGAAGACCGGCCAGCTGCTTGGCGCCCACATGGTCGGCGCGGAAGTCACCGAGCTGATCCAGGGTTACGTCGTCGCGATGAATTTGGAGACCACGGAAGAGGAGCTGATGCACACCGTGTTCCCGCATCCGACCCTGTCGGAGATGATGAAGGAAGCCGTGCTGGATGCGTATGGACGGGTCCTGAATATTTAGCGAACGCGTCATTCCGGGCGCCTCGAAGAGGCGAACCCGGATCTCGAGATTCCGGGTTCGATGCTTCGCATCGCCCCGGAATGACGGACGATAGAGATCATTGGCAACAAGGAAGAAGAAAGAATCGAGCCATGCACGACAACGACAACCTCACCATCGAACGCCCGACCTTCGTCACCCATCTCGAATGCGCGATGGAGGGCGATCATTACGCCGCCGACCAGGTCCACAACCTCTCCAAGGCCGGCAAGCCGCTGCTGGTGCGCTACGACCTCGCGGGCGTGAAGAAGGCGCTGACCAAGGACGCGCTGGCGCAGCGCCCCGGCGACATGTGGCGCTATCGCGAGCTGCTGCCGGTGCGCAAATGCCAGGACATCGTCTCGCTCGGCGAGGTCACCACGCCGCTGATCCGGCTGCCCAAGCTCGGCAAGAAGCTCGGCGGCGGCGAGATCATCGTCAAGGATGAGGGACGGCTGCCGACCGGCTCGTTCAAGGCGCGCGGCCTCGTGATGGCGGTGTCGATGGGCAAGGCGCTCGGCATCAAGCACATGGCGATGCCGACCAACGGCAATGCCGGCGCGGCGCTGGCGGCCTATGCCACGAGCTGCGGCATCAAGACCACGATCTTCTGCCCGGCCGACACGCCCGAGGTGAACGTCAGCGAGATCGAGCTGCAGGGCGCGACCGTCTACCGCGTCAACGGCTATATCGACGATTGCGGCAAGATCGTCGGCGAGGGCAAGGCCAAGGTCGGCTGGTTCGACACCTCCACGCTGAAGGAGCCGTACCGCATCGAAGGCAAGAAGACGATGGGCCTCGAGCTCGCCGAGCAGCTCGGCTGGGACGTGCCCGACGTGATCTTCTATCCGACCGGCGGCGGCACCGGCCTGATCGGCATGTGGAAGGCGTTCGACGAGCTGGAGAAGATCGGCTTCATCGGCTCGAAGCGCCCGCGCATGGTCGCGGTGCAGGCCTCCGGCTGCGCGCCGATGGTGCGCGCGTACGAGGCCGGCACCGAGCACGCCACGCGCTGGGAGGACGCCCACACCATCGCCTCCGGCATCCGCGTGCCGCAGGCGATCGGCGATTTCCTGATCCTGCGCGCGGTGCGCGAGAGCAAGGGCTTTGCCATCGCGGTCGACGACGACAAGATCTCGGCGGCGCTGAACGAGGTCGCGCGCGAGGAGGGGTTGCTGCTCTGTCCCGAGGGCGCCGCCACCTACGCCGCCTACAAGGAGAGCCTCGCCGACGGCCGCGTCAGCAAGTCCGATCGCGTCATGTTGTTCAACTGCGCCACCGGCCTGAAATATCCGCTGCCGCCGGTCACGCGCACGCTCGACCGTCACAAGCCGATCGATTACGCGCAGTTCTAGCGCGGCATAGGCTACGAACGATCCCTCTTCCCGTACGCGGGCAGAGGGCCAAAAAACAACAAAGACATCGCTGGGGAGAAGACAATGACGAAGGCCGTCTGGGCTGCGCTGTTTGCTGTTCTCGCTGCTGTCGGCGCCGCGCGCGCCGATGACTATCCCACCCGTCCGATCACCATCATCGTGCCATTCGCGGCGGGCGGACCGTCCGATGCAATGGCGCGCGTGCTTGCCGAGCGCATGCGGGTGCCGCTCGGCCAGCCCGTGGTGATCGAGAACGTCACCGGCGCGGGCGGCTCGATCGGCGTCGGCCGCGCCGTGCAATCGCCGCCGGACGGCTACACCATCTCGTTCGGCCATCTCGGCACCCACGTCGCCAACGGCGCGGTCTACAAGCTCAAATTCGATCTCGTCGCCGACCTCGAGCCGGTGGTGCTGCTGCCGAGCAATCCGATGATGGTCGTCAGCAAGAACGCGGTGCCCGCGACGTCGCTGAAAGAGCTGATCGAATGGCTGAAATCGCGCAGCTCGGCGCCGACGGCGGGCACCGCCGGCGCCGGCTCCGGCAGCCACATCGCCGGCGTCTATTTCGAAAGCGTCTCCGGCATCAAGCTGCAATACGTGCCGTATCGCGGCACCGCGCCCGCACTGAACGACCTGATCGCCGGCCAGATCGACATCATGGTCGACCAAGCCTCCAACTCGATCGGTCAGGTCCGCGCCGGCACGATCCGCGCCTACGGCATCACCGACAGCAAGCGCCTGGCCTCGGCGCCGGAGATCCCGACCGTGGAGGAGGCGGGCCTCAAGGGCTTCAACATGACGCTGTGGTCGGGCATGTGGGTTCCGAAGGGCACGCCGAAGGAGATCGTGGCAAAGCTCAACGCCGCGGCCGTGGAAGCGCTGAACGATCCCGCCGTGAGGAAGCAGCTCGAAAACCAGGGTCTGGAGATGACACCGAAGGACCAGCTCGCCCCCGAAGCGCTCGGCACCCGGCAGAAGGCCGAGATCGCAAAATGGTGGCCGATCATCAAGGCGGCGAACATCAAGGTGGATTGAGGGGGCTTGTAGCTGGTGCGGTCATTGGCCCGATGGATGCGCAAGCGCATCCACTCATCTGGCCTCGGTCCGCTTCGACGCTGGGTCACTTGGGCGGCTCCCGCAGGTCGCGCAATTGAGACGAAGGATTGGCCCGGCGGCCTTCCAGCAAATCGCGCTCGTCGCCGAGGACACGGGCCATAAACTCGGTAAACGCGCGCACCCGTGCCGTCCGGCTCAAGTCCTCATGGGTTAGCAGCCAAAGCTCGGATTTGGCATCCGGCAGGACCTCTCCCACCCGTATTAGCCCGCCAGCCGCCTCGCCGAGGTAGCACGGCAGGACGGTCCGCCCCAGTCCCGCGGATGCCAGGTCGCGCAGCGCCAGTAGACTGTCCGCGCGAGCCGCGATTTCGACGTCGGGCACGTTTGCCCGCGTCCAGCGGCCGACGACAGTCCCGGCCAGGCTGTCGTCGGGAACGAGCCATGGGCCTGCATGGGCACCCGGGGCCGCATAGATGCCGAACGCGAGTCCGCACACTCGCCTGCCGCGGAGCACTTCGGGAGGACCGGTCATAGGGCGCACCGCGACGTCAGCCTCGCGGCGGGTCAGATCTGCGGGGATATTGCCGACCACCAATTCGATGATCACGGCGGGGTGGCGAACTCGAAAGGCTGCCAAGTGCTGGGGCAGGGTGGCCGCGGCTAGCGTATCGGTCGTGGCCACCCGCAGCGTGCCATGCATCTGCAGATCCCGTCCGGCCAAACGACGCTCCAGGTCGGCGACCGCGTCGGAAACGTGCCTTGCTGTCGCGAGCAATTGCTCGCCGCCAGCGGTGAGCCCGTACCCTGTGTGAAGCCGTTCGAATAGCCGGCATTGGTGCGTCCGCTCGAAGGCCTTCACGCGTCGCAGCACGGTGGTTCGGTTCACTCCTAACGCGCGCGCAGCGCCAGCGAGCCCGCCCTGCTCGGCAACTGCAAGCATAAAACGCAGGTCATTCCATTCGATGCGACGGGGTATGTGGGCCATTGCAGCCGAGCTCCGATGTTCAAGGAAAGGGCGCCGCAAACGCATGGGCTCCGAATTCTGCGCATCGGCCGTTTCAGCGAAAAAGGGTGTGCAATGGTGCACATCGCGACTGCAGGTTCGCATCATGGCCCCCTAACGCAAGCCGCGTTATCTGCAGCATCGGGGCTGACTTCACGAAGGAGACGTCAATATGGGTTCCCCGGCGCCTGAACTCAGCAATCTGTGGCTCGCCCGCGCCTTCAACGCGCAAGATGTCGACGCTGCAGCGGCCCTCTATCATCCGGAAGCTTCGATCGTGCAGGTCGACGCGGTGCACGGAGGCACCAAGATCGCGCGCGGCGCGGACGCGATCCGGGCCACCATGGCGTCCTATATCGCGCTCAAGCCCCACATGGACGTCGTGACCCACCACACGACCATCTCGGGCGATTTCGCGATGACGCGTTCGCAATGGCTCATTACTGGCCAGGCGGAGGACGGGAGGCCGATCGAGGTGCATCATCACGGGATGGAGGTTCACCGTAGGGGCGACGACGGCACGTGGTATTTCTTTCTGGATCACCCATTCGGCGCGGATCCGTCCTGGGCGGTCCCTCGTCCGCCTGAGACGGAGTGACAGGACACACGAGAAAAGGCGTTCAATCCACCGGCATCGCCGTGGCGCTGGCGTCCTTCGTCACGACGCGTTCGTCGCTCTTGCCGGCGACCATGCTGCTATCCTCGAACCGCGCGCGATAGACCAGTACGTTCTCGATCACGCGCTGGACGTAGTTGCGCGTCTCCGACAGCGGGATGCGCTCGACCCAGTCGACCGGGTCGACCTTGGGATCCCGGGGGTCGCCGCGCGCCTGCACCCAATCGCGCACGCGACCGCGGCCGGCATTGTAGCCGGCGAAGGTCATGATCTGATTGCCGCGATATTCCGAGAACAGCGCGCTGAGCTCGGCGGCGCCCATCTGCGTGTTGTAGACGGGATCGGAGACCATCCTGTCCCAATCGTAAATCAGGCCGAAGCGCTTCGCGGTGTCGCGTCCCGCTTCCGGCGTCACCTGCATCAGCCCGACCGCGTTGGCATGCGACTTGTCGCGCTGCTCGAACGAGCTCTCGGTGCGCGCCACCGAATAGATCACGCTGGTCTCGATCGCAGGCGCGACCTGCCGGTGCTCGGGGATGCCGATAGTGGGAAAGGCGTAATGGTCGAGCGCGAGCCCGCGCGCCAGCGCCGTCTTGCCGACCTCCAGCATCACGCGGGCATCGTTGCGACGCCGGGCGAGCTCGCCGAGCGCTTCGAGCGCGGCGACGTCGGTGCTCTCCTTGGCAAAGTCCTCGGCGTAATAGAACACCAGGTCGCGCTCGCCGATGCCGTAGAGCATGTCGGCGGCGCGCACGCGCTCGTCCGCGGGTGGCGTATCTGCCGCGGCCAGGACGAGCGAGGGCGCTCGCAGCTCGACGCGGTCGAGGCCGAGCTTGGCGCGCGCCAGCTGGCCGTAATAGGCGGTCGGATAGCGCGAGGCCGCCCGATAGCTCATGCGCGCATCGTCCGCAGCACCCATCGCCTCGGCGGCGCGGCCGCGCCAGTAATGGGCGCGCGACAGCGCGATCGGATTGGACGAGCCCTCGTCGACAGCGACGAAGTGCACCATCGCCGTCCTGGGATCGTCGAGAAAGCGTAGCGCGATCCAGCCGCACATGAAATGATAGTCGACGCGATAGACTTCCTTGTCCGGCACGGCGGCCGTGCGCACCACGTCATAGGCGGTTTTGAACTTGCCCTGGTCGAGCAGCTTGCGCGCAAGCATGCGCCGCTCCCGCCACCAGGCATCGGTGTCCTGGGCCGCCATGGTCTCGGGCGCGGCGGCCAGGATCACCTCGGCGGCATCGTCGATACGATCGTTCTGGAGATGCCATTTGGCGCGGCACAGCACATAGCCGAGATCGCGCCGCGCTTCGCTCGGGACGTCCTCGAGATAATCCTTGGCCTTGCTGGCCTTGCCGGTTACGGCGGCGCAGGCCTTGACGATCGCGAGCGCGTCCTCGCCGAGCCGTTTCGCGGCGCGCCGCGCCGCCGCGTAGTCCTTGGCGCCGAGCCGCTTGTCCATGCGGGCGCGATGATCGTCGGCGGTGAGGAGATCTGCGAACGCGTCGTAGGAATCCTGCTCGCTGCGCTCGGACAATTCGTCCGTGCGCCAGGCCTCGCGCACCAGATGCGCGGCCCGGTCGGTATCGCCCTCGGCGCGCAGCACGCGGGCGAGCGCGAACTTGCCCTTGGCGCTGATCGGGCGGTCCATGGTGAATTTGTGCACGGTGGCAGCATCGCTCTTCTCCTGCCACAGCCGCGCCTCGGCACGGCGGCGCAGCAGCGTGCGGCGGCTCGGCCAGTCCGGATTGGCGGTGAGGAACGCGGCGTAGCGCTTGAAATTCGCCGTGCTCTCGGAATGGCGCAGCATGAACCAGTCCGCGAGCTTCTGCCCGGCGGGATCGGCAATGCGGTCGCGCGCCGCGCTGGCATCCTCGCCCTTGCCCTTGCGCGTGAGGTCGATCGCGTCCTTCAGCGCGGCGAGGTCGCCGGTCAGCGGCGGCAACGCCGGTTTGCTGGAAGGCTCGTTGGTGGTCTTCGACTTGCGCTTGGCCTCGGCATGTTTGCCGTGGCGCGACTTGGCCGAGGACTTCGCCGCGGCGTGACGCTGCTTGCCGGCTTTCGCCTCATGCGTCTTCTTCGGCGTGGAGGATTTGTGACTGCTTTTTGCCGCCAGCCCGGTGGGAAGGAGAGCCAATGCGGCCACGGCAACGACACACGCGAACGAGCGTAGGCACTGGTTCATTCCATGGTCCCCCTGCGAAACCACCACAAACCAAGGTCCGCGACGACATGCGGCTTGAGAATCAAGGCACCGGATCCGATGCCACGGCATCGTCTCGCAGTCCTCACGCTGTCGCAACATTGCGGCGAAATACGGATGTGATGCGGGAACTCCGGGGAACTGAGGCGCTGGCCGCCCTTTAACCTTTGTTAACGATCCGGACGTGCGCGACGGCGAGGCCGGATCGAGGCGCTGGAAGGAACCAGATTGCGCGTGTTCCCGCAGCTGGGTCGGTGTATGGAGTTCCCTCCTGCATCCTTTTGGCCTTTGCCCGCAGCTATGCCCATTTTCAACCAGTCGATCCGGCACAAGATCGTCGGCATCGCCCTCGGACTGATCGTCCTGATGCTGGTCACCTCGATCCTGTCGATGGTGATGTCGAGCCAGGTCGGTGTCCTTCTGGACGAGCTGACCAATCGCTACATCCCGGCCTATAGCCATCTGGCCCGCGCCAACATCCACTCGCTGGAGCGGGCGCTGGCGCTGCGGCGGATGGTCATGACCAGGATGGAGGCGCCATCGGACGAGCAGGCCTATGCGGCGCGCCTTCGCGACTTCGAGGAATCCGACCGCAAGATCGAGGAGGGCGCCGAGGCCGCACGCAAGCTCATCAACGCGATCATCGACGACCCCAGGACCTATTCCGACAATGCCGCGCTGGGGCGGATCGATATCCGCATCGAGACCGCCGTCACCGAGCTGCGCCGCGACCTGAATGAGGACCATGCGAAGCTGCTCAAGCAGGTCGACGCCAGGCAGATGACGGAGGCCCGCGGCACGCTGGAGCACATCGACGTGGTGCGCGACCAGTTCAACCGCAAGGTCGATGCGATCCGCGCCGACATGCTGACGCAGGTCTTCTTCTCGACATCGCAGGTGATCAGCCGCCAGCATCAGGCGATCGTCGTCTCGGGCGTCGTGACGCTGCTCGCGGCGATCGTCGGCTTCGTCTTTGCGCTGATGGTATCCAGCGGCATCACCCGCCCGGTGCGGCTGCTGCTCGCCGGAACCCGGGAGGTCGAGGCAGGCCGCTTCGACAAGACCATCACCGTCTCCACCCAGGACGAGATCGGCGAGCTCGCCGCGGCCTTCAACCGCATGACCGAGCAGCTCCGGCACAACGAGCGCATCCGCGAGACCTTCGGCCGCTACATCGATCCCAAGGTGGTGCAGGGGCTGATCGACCGGCCGGAGATCGCGATCGACGGCGAGCGCCGGGTCATGACCATCATGTTCTGCGACATGAGCGGCTTCACCTCGATGAGCGAGGGCATGACGCCGCGCGGCCTCGTCAAGGTGATGAACCACTATTTCACGGTGATGTCCGCACCCGTCAGGAACAATCGCGGCATCATCGACAAGTATATCGGCGATGCCATCATGTCCTATTGGGGGCCGCCCTTCATCGAGGAGAACGAGCAGGCCCTCCTGGCCGGCATCGCGGCGATCGAGATGGCCGACCAGGTGCCCGCGC
Source organism: Bradyrhizobium dasycarpum (assembly GCF_042019905.1). Classification (NCBI taxonomy): domain Bacteria; kingdom Pseudomonadati; phylum Pseudomonadota; class Alphaproteobacteria; order Hyphomicrobiales; family Nitrobacteraceae; genus Bradyrhizobium; species Bradyrhizobium dasycarpum. The sequence continues at coordinate 1,489,691 of NZ_CP169574.1, read as the reverse complement.
TGCAGCGGCAGCTGCCCGACCTGCTCGGCATCCGCGCCATGCCCGCGCCGTGCGATTTGCGGATCGGCATCGCCACCGGCGAGGTGCTGACCGGCAGCATCGGCTCCGAGCTGATGATGAGCTTCACCGTGATGGGCGATGCCGTGAACCTGGCCTCGCGGCTGGAAGCGGTCAACAAGGTCTACGGCACCCGCATCCTGATCTCGCAGGCCACCGCCGAGGCGATCGGATCGCGGCTCGAGCTGCGCGAGATCGATCGCCTGGCGGTCGCCGGCCAGAGCGCGCCGCAGCCGATCTTCGAGGTGATGGCGAGGGCGGGAACGCTCACCGATGCGCAAGCCAGCCTGCGCACGCACTATGCCGAGGCGCTCGCCGCCTATCGTATCAGGCGCTTCGATGCGGCGCGCGCTGCCTTCAACGCGGCCCTCGAAGCCGTTCCCGGTGACGGGCCCTCGCGCACGATGCTCGGCCGCATCGCGCAGCTCGAGGCGAGCCCGCCCGACGAGGGATGGGACGGCGCCTGGCGTCTCGACAGCAAATAGGCTGCCGCACCGGAAAAATTGCTTCTGCTCGATAACGATGTTCGCCGTGACCTATTTCCCGGGCTTAGGTTTGACGTCCTTGAGGCGTTTGATGGGGACACGCCGATGCCAGAACTTCAGGACAGGCTGGAACGGTTTGAGACGCTCACCGCCGAATGCGAGCTGATCGCCAAGCTCGCCACCGACGCCAGCAAGCGCGAGTTCTATCTGAAGCTTTCGGAGCAGTACCGGCAGTTGGCGCTCGACATGCGGCAGGCGATCGCGGCCGCGGCCTGAGGCCGGCTGCAATCCGTTCTTAAGGTTTGGCGCGCATCCTGATGGCATGCGGGCGTCGCTGATCGGCGGTGCCCGTGGTGGGAAGGCCGGAGTTCGCTGCAATGCAGCGCGCACCGGAACGTCATTGTCGTGCTAGACAGGGCAAATCCCATGCGCCTCGTTGCTGTGATCGTGTTCGCGCTCATGACGGCGGCCTGCGACCAGGAGCAGGACATCACCGGCTCGACGACGCCGGCCTGCCCCTTGCGGAACTACAGCTACAATCCCCGCGACATGAACCAGTGCGTTAACGCCTGCAAGGCATGCGATCGCGGCACCACCGTCACCTGCTCGACCTCCTGCACCCTCAAGGGCGCGCGCTGAGCGCGTTGGCGGCTGCCTCCGGAGCTGGCTCTCGCAATCGGCGGTGCTTAGGCACCGGAACGATTCACTTGGGTTAATCATTGAAGAGGCGGCAGGACGTGGAGTCCGATGGAAATGGGTATGCTCGATCCCGGTCGATTTCTGGTGTCGTGCTCGCATTGCGAGGCCTGGCCGATGGCCGCCAATGTGAAGCGGTCGAGCTGGTCGGCGTCTCCGCATGAGGTCCGCTTTGTCTGCACGCGCTGCCGCCGCGAGGAAACCGCGATCGTCTCGGCCTCCGGCGAACTGACCCCGATCAAACGCATCGATGTTCCGCCGCGCGACGTCACGGCCGCCTGGGCCCAGGCGCAACGTCCTCGCGGACGGACCTGAGCGCCGCCCAACGGTCGATTGACACTCTGCCGGAGCGACACGTAAATGGCCGGCGACGGTTCTCCCCAGGGAGATCAAAAGGGAATGTGGTGCGGGACGTCCCAATGCCGGGATCTGTCTCAACGCCACGGCTGCCCCCGCAACTGTAAGCGGTGAATCTTTCGTCCTGTGCCACTGGGAACCTCGGTCCTGGGAAGGCGACGTAAGGTAACGACCCGCGAGCCAGGAGACCTGCCGTCAGCCGTGGTCACACGCGAAGATGTCGGTCGGGGAGTACAGACATTGGCTTTACCGGAGCGGTCCGCCGCTCTGCCGTGAAACCTCGTTCGCTGTGACGTGCCACTGACGTCATACCGAGGTGACAACATTGTCCCGTCTCATTTCTGCCGCCCGGCGCCTTGGCGCCGGTCTGTTCGCATCCATCTCGCTCCATTCGCTGGATCTATCCACCGCCTTCGCCCAGCAGGGGCTTGCCGAGCAATTGCCGCCCATCGAGGTGAGCAAGTCCGACGATCGGAACCGGACGCGGGCGAGGGCGATCGGTGAGGGCGATGCGACGCGGCTGCGGCGGGCCGCGAACGGCGCGCCGGCAGGCGATGGCACCGGCTCATCCGGCTCGGGCTTGGAGGCTGCCGCCGGCAGCGGCGGCATCGTCGGGGCCGCCACGACCGTCATCACGGCCGCGGATATCGCGCATTCGCCGTCGCAGACGCTTGCCGAGATCATCGCAACGCAGGTGCCGGGGGCCCAGATCACGACGTTCTATGGCGGCCAGATCGGCGCCAAGACCAGCGTGGACCTGCGCGGATTCGGCGCCTTTGCCATCGCCAACACGCTGGTGCTGGTCAACGGCCGGCGGCTCAACGACATCGACATGGCGCAGGTGGACCTCTCCACCATCCCGCTCAATTCCATCGAGCGCATCGAGATCACGCGCGGCAATTCCGGAGCGGTGCTCTACGGCGACAACGCGGTCGGCGGCGTGATCAACATCGTCACCAAGACCGGCGCCGGCGGACCGCCCGCGACCGCGCGCATCGAGGCCGGCTTCGGCTCGTTCAACACCAGGCTCGGCAACGTCTCGACCTCGCTCAATTCCGGTCCGTGGTCGACCTCGTTCTACGGCAATACCGCCAGGACCGACGGCTATCGCGACAACAATCGCTATTCGCAGCAGAACGGCGTCGGCAATCTCAACTACACCACGCCAGGCCTGAGCGCGTTTCTCACCGTCACCGGCGATAATCAGGAGCTGCGGCTGCCGGGCGGCCGCACCGTCGATCCCTCCATCGGTCTCGACGAGCTCACCACCAATCGGCGCGGCACCAGCACGCCGTTCAACTACGCCAACCAGCAGGGTTTTGGCGCGACTGCCGGCTTCACCAGGACGCTGGTCAACGGCGTCGATCTCATTGTCGACGGCGGTGTGCGTGACAAGAAGCAGCAGAGTGCGTTCTTCGCGAGCCCGACGCCGGTTCCGGCCTTCTTCACGTCGACTTATGTCGAGTCCCATCTGACGAATTGGTCGATCACGCCGCGGCTCAGCGTGAAGAGCCTGCTGCTCGGCCTGCCGTCGCAGCTCCTGACCGGCATCGACTATTACGATGCGAGCTTTGCGCAGCACCGCGGCGCCGGGCAGGGGCTCGCCGCCTGGCACAATTACGACCTCAGGCAGCAGACGGTCGCGGGTTATTTCCAGCACACATTGGGCGTGCTGCCCACGACCGACATCTCCTACGGCGCGCGGGTGCAGAACGTCCGTCTTGCGGCACGCGACAATTTCGACGCGGCGGCGCCGTTCAATGCTGACATCGGCGCGCTGCCGCTGACGAGCGACGAGACCCAATATGCGCTGCATCTCGGGGGCGAGCATCGTCTCAACGACGTCGTCTCGCTGTTCGCTCGCGCCGCGCGCGCGTTCCGCACGCCTGACGTCGACGAGCGCCTGTCCTCGGGGCCGTCCTTCGATCTCCTGACTTTCGCCGCGATCCCGCAAACGTTCCAGCTCAAGACCCAGACCTCGCAGGACATCGAGGGCGGTCTGCGCATCAGGGGCGGCGGTCTGCAGCTGCAGAGCAGTCTCTATCTGATGGACCTCACCAACGAGGTCCATTTCAACCCGGTCCTGTTCTACAACACCAATCTCGATCCGACCCGGCGCTACGGCTCGGAGACCAGTCTGTCCTATCGCGTCAACGACACCCTGCTGCTGCGCTCCGGCATGGCCTATACCCGCGCGGTCTTCCGCGAAGGCGCCTGGGCCGGCAACGACGTGCCGCTGGTGTCGCGCTATACGGCGAGTGCGGGTGTCAGCTGGAACATCTGGCAGAACTACGTGGTGCTCGATGCCACTGCGCGCGTCTGGAGCGAGCGGCGCATGGACAACGACCAGGCGGGCACCCAGAAGCCGATCCCGGCCGGCGGCACGATCGACCTCAAGCTCAGCGGCCAGTATGAGCGCTACTTCTGGTCCCTCGGCGTCAACAATGTGCTGAATGCGCTCTACTACGACTACGCCATCGCCAGCACCTTCACGGACGGCCGCTTCAGCGCCTATCCGCTGCCCGGCCGTACCTATCTGCTCAAGGCCGGCGCCACGTTCTGACTCCGGCGGGCTGTCAGATGCCTTCGGATGGACCAGCGTTTCGCAATGACGTTGCTGGAGAGAACATGTGCGCGCATCGCTCTCTTGCCCCGGACGCAGCGCAGCGCTTTTTTTGGCGGCGCGCTGCAGAGCCGGGACACGGCGCCTGGGGCTTCGTGATCGGCGCGGCTGCGCTCGTCGCCGCCTACGCGGTCAGCCGGGATGCGGCGGCGCGTGAGGTGGTAGCCCGGGTGAGCGTAGCGCTAAGGCACCTGCCTGTGTCGGCCTCTGTCAATCCTGTCCCGCAAAAAAGATTCCGCTTTACCGAAATTCGGTTTCGGCGTATACGTCGGCCATCCCGGCTCAACCAGGAGGGGCGATCTCGAGGTCGTCTTGATCGCGAGCCGGGCTTGCGGTGGACGCGGCAGCGTCGGCACGAGAGGTGTGGGCAGGGCGGGTAGTCCCTGTGAGCCCATGGCCGCGTGCAGACGAACGGCGCTGTTCAGTTCGTCGCGCCGACATTCGACGGCACCGTGCACGATGCCGTCGACCCTGTGGCGCGAACGAATGCGCGTACGGCAAAACCGTGTGGTCCTGGCCGTCGTTGCTACGGTCAAGCTTTTCGAAGATGCGCGCGAGTCCAACCGGGCGGACGGCATCGTCAATTCGAACGGCGAGGGAGGCCAGAAGGAAAGTTCGGCTCCCGGGAGAGCACGGCATAAGCCGTCCGACCATCGCGCAGGGAAGGCCGAGTGATCGGCACCACCTGTATGCTGCTGTGCGGTTCTTCCTGCGTGTGCATTTTCGCGCAGCGGACCGCGGGTGCGATGTCGGCACCCGGCCTTCCCTGCGCCCTCTTGGATTTGAGGGTGGAGTGATCAAGCAAAACTCGGGCGAATTGCGCCGCGAGGCTGCGAAGGCGTGTCTGCAACCACGTACTCAGTGTCATCGCCCGCCTTGTGCGCACTTGCGCACTGGGGCGGGCGATCCAGTATTCCAGAGGCCGCAGTAATTGAACCGAGAAGCCGCGGCGTACTGGATTCCCCGCCGGAGCCTGTCATCGGGCTCGCCGAAGGCGAGACCCGGTGGCGGGGAATGACAGTGGTGATGGGAGGAAATAGCCTACCGCCTCGCCCACACCGCTCTCGTGCCCCGGACACAGCGCCCCCGGCGATGCGAAGCATCGTCCGGTACGTTGCGCTGCAGGGCCGGGGCCCATGTCGCGGCAATGTGCCGTGTCGCCCTGGGTCCCGGCTCTGCACCGCAACGCTCTCGCGTCGCGGCTTGTCCGGCACACGAGAGTGCGGCAGAGCCGCCGACTCACTTTGCGTGCGCATCTCGACTTCAGTACGACCTCGGTACCTCACAAGAGTTGAAATCAGAGGTTGTGGATCGCTTTCCTTGCGAGGTATCCAAGTATGCCAACCCGTGTCTTCCCGGTAACGATTGTGCCGTCTACGCAACACTCGGTTCCGATTTAACCGTCATCACTGGTGGTTCGCATCACCGCCGCTTTTTGGCCACACCCAAACATGAATAAAATCGCACAGATGTTTGAAGGGCAGCGGCGGTCCCAAGGGGCGCTGGAAAATCCCAAGGTCGATTCAAATCTTGGCTCTGATTTTTCGGGTCTGAAAGGGTCGACCGGGGAAGCTGGTTTGCGATGGGCGCGAAGTTTGACAAGCAGAGGCTGCCGAGCCGTCACGTGACGGAAGGCCCTGCGCGCGCGCCGCATCGGTCCTACTTCTACGCCATGGGTCTGACCACCGAGCAGATCCACCAGCCCTTCGTCGGCGTCGCTTCGTGCTGGAATGAAGCTGCGCCCTGCAACATCGCGCTGATGCGCCAGGCCCAGGCGGTGAAGAAGGGCGTGGCCTCGGCCGGTGGCACCCCGCGCGAGTTCTGCACCATTACCGTGACCGACGGCATCGCCATGGGGCATGACGGCATGCGCTCGTCGCTGCCGTCGCGCGAATGCATCGCCGATTCCGTCGAGCTCACCGTTCGGGGCCACGCCTATGACGCCCTGGTCGGGCTCGCCGGCTGCGACAAGTCGCTGCCCGGCATGATGATGGCGATGGTCCGCCTCAACGTGCCCTCGATCTTCATCTATGGCGGCTCGATCCTGCCCGGCACGTTCCGTGGGCAGCAGGTCACCGTGCAGGACATGTTCGAGGCGGTCGGCAAGCACTCGGTCGGTGCCATGTCGGACGAGGACCTCGACGAGATCGAGCGCGTGGCGTGCCCCTCGGCGGGCGCCTGCGGCGCGCAGTTCACCGCCAACACCATGGCGACCGTCTCCGAGGCGATCGGCCTCGCACTGCCTTACTCGGCCGGTGCCCCGGCACCGTATGAAATCCGCGACGCGTTCTGCATGACCGCGGGCGAGAAAATCATGGACCTGATCGCGTCCAACATCCGGCCGCGCGACATCGTCACCCGCAAGGCACTGGAGAACGCGGCTGCCGTGGTGGCGGCCTCCGGCGGCTCGACCAATGCTGCGCTGCACCTGCCGGCGATCGCGCATGAGTGCGGCATCAAGTTCGACTTATTCGACGTCGCCGAAATCTTCAAAAAGACACCATATGTCGCGGATTTGAAGCCGGGCGGCCGTTATGTCGCCAAAGACATGTTTGAAGTAGGTGGCATACCGCTTCTGATGAAGACGCTGCTCGACAACGGCTTCCTGCACGGTGATTGCCTTACCGTCACGGGCCGCACGATCGCCGAAAACCTCAAGAGCGTGAAGTGGAATCCGCACCAGGACGTGGTGCACCCGGCGAGACAAGCCCATCACCGTGACAGGCGGTGTGGTCGGCCTGAAGGGGAATTTGGCGCCAGAAGGTGCGATCGTGAAAGTCGCGGGAATGTCCAACCTCAGGTTCACCGGTCCGGCCAGGTGCTTCGACCGTGAGGAGGATGCATTCGAGGCGGTCCAGAACCGCACCTACCGCGAAGGCGAAGTCATCGTGATCCGCTACGAGGGGCCGAAGGGCGGCCCCGGCATGCGGGAAATGCTCCAGACCACCGCGGCGCTGACCGGCCAGGGCATGGGCGGCAAGATCGCGCTCATCACCGACGGCCGCTTCTCCGGCGCCACCCGCGGCTTCTGCATCGGCCATGTCGGCCCGGAAGCCGCCATCGGCGGCCCGATCGGGCTGCTCGAGGACGGCGACATCATCGAGATCGACGCGGTCGCCGGTACCCTTAACGTAAAATTGAGCGACGCCGAGCTCGCCCAGCGCAAGACCAAATGGAGCGCTCGCGCGACTAACCACACGTCGGGTGCGCTCTGGAAGTATGCTCAGCAGGTTGGACCAGCGGTCGGGGGGCAGTGACCCATCCGGGCGGCGCGCACGAGAAACAGTGCTATGCGGACATCTAGGCGTGCCATAGTTGCGTTTGTGTTGGGGGCGAGTGCGCTGGCCGCGCCGGCGCTTGCCTTCGACGGCGCCCCGGTCAACCCGAAGGACGCGACCATCCCGGTCGTGACCAACTTGCCGGGGACCGCGGCGACGGTGCGCGGCAAGATCGCGCCGGCGGCTGTGCCGCAGGAGACCTCGCTCAGTGCGCTGCAATATGCGGCGGAGGGCGGCCACCCCATCGCGCAGTGGAAGCTCGGCCGCATGTACGCCAATGGCGACGGCGTCGCCCAGGACGATCTGCGCGCCTTCGAATATTTCAGCCGGATCGCCAACGCGCATGCCGAGGACAGCCCGTCGGCGCCGCAGGCGCAGATCGTGGCCAACGCCTTCGTCGCGCTCGGCCGGTACTATCTCAGCGGCATCCCGAACTCGAAGATCAAGTCGGATCCGGAGCGGGCGCGGGAGATGTTCTCCTATGCGGCGTCGTATTTCGGCAATGCCGACGCGCAATACGATCTCGCCCGGCTCTACCTGAAGACGCCGGACGCCTCGCGCGAGGATTTCCGCTATGGCGCGCGCTGGCTCGGTCTCGCCGCGCAGAAGGGCCAGCACCAGGCGCAGGCGCTGCTCGGCCAGATGCTGTTCAACGGCGACCGTCTGCCGCGGCAGGCGGCCCGCGGCCTGATGTGGCTCACCCTGGCGCGTGACAGCGCGGGCACGGAAGAGACCTGGATCAAGGAAAGCTACAACCGCGCCTTCGCCAAGGCCTCCGACGACGACCGCGCCATGGCCCTGCAAATGCTGGAGCAATGGGTGCAGGGGCGCAGGGAATAGTCACGGTCCCGTCGGGTGGGTAAAGGCGCAAAGCGCCGTGCCCACGATCTCGTCATGATCGGAGCAGGTGGTGGGCACGCTTCGCTTTGCCCACCCTACGGCAGGTGCGGCATCTCGGCGTGCGTCACGCCGCCTCGAGATCCAGATCCGCCCACACCGGCACGTGGTCCGACGGCTTCTCCCAGCCGCGCACATAGCTGTCGATCCCGACATTGGCGAGCTTGTCGCTGGCCTGCGGCGACAGCAGCAGATGGTCGATCCGCAGACCCTGGTTCTTCTGCCAGGCGCCGGCCTGGTAGTCCCAGAAGGTGTACAGCCCGCCCTCGTCGGTGACCGCCCGCAAGGCGTCGGTCAGGCCGAGGCCGAGCAGGGACTGAAAGCTCTCCCGCGTCTCGGTCTTGAACAGGGCGTCCTCGGTCCAGGCAGCCGGATTGTGCACGTCGCGGGCATGCGGGATGACGTTGAAGTCGCCGGCGAGGATCAGCGGCTCCTCGGTCTTGAGGCGCTCCTTCGAATAGTCAAGAAGCCGCGACATCCATTTGAGCTTGTAGGGATATTTCTCGGTCCCGACCGGGTTGCCGTTGGGCAGATAGAGGCAGGCGATGCGCAGCACGCCCGACTTGAGCGTCACCACGCCCTCAAGGAAGCGGGCGTGGGCATCCTCGTCGTCGCCGGCGAGCCCCGACTTGGTCTCGTCGAAGCGCAGCTTCGAGAGCAGGGCGACGCCGTTGAAGGTCTTCTGCCCGTGCGTGACCACGTTGTAGCCGAGCGCCTCGATCTCCAGCCGCGGAAAGGCCTCGTCGACGCATTTGATCTCCTGGAGGCAGACGATGTCCGGCTGGCATTCCCTCAGCCAGGTCAGCAGCAGGTCGATCCGCTGCCGGACCGAGTTCACGTTCCAGGTGGCTACTCTGATGGTCATGTCGGCGGGCTCCGGGCAGGGGCCATGGTTAGAACAAACTGCAAACGCGCCCGTCAAGGACGCCGCAAAATCTCCCACAAAATTAACCCGGCTTAAGCAGGCGGCAGGCCATTGATCGTCAAGGGGTTCCTCGGATGGGCTGGCCGGACAAGTCGATGAAGCGAACTGCGCTGCGTGACGGACTGATCGGCGCCTTCCTGTATTGGCTCGGCGGCTTCGAGATCGAGGACGGGCTGACCGCCGGCCTCAGCGAGCGCGAGATCCGCCGCATCCGCGCCAAGCAGATCGACGCCGTGACGCAGTTGATCCCGGTGACGATGGCGGTGACGATGCTGAACGTCGCCATCGTCCTGATCCTGTTCTGGGGGCACGGCTGGAACGACTTCCTCGCGATCTGGGGCCTGACGCTCGCCACCACCGCCTCGCTCGCGGTGCGCTCCTGGCGGAGGTCGCACCAGAACCCGCCGCAGGAGGCCTCGCCTCGCGCCGCGCGGCAGATGCTGCGGCAGGCGGCCTTCCTCGCCGCGATCTGGGGCGCGCTGCCGCTCGCGCTGTTCAGCCGCATCGAGCCGACCAGCCAGCTGATCCTGGCCTGCCTGATGGTCGGGATGATGTCCGGCGGCGCCTTCACGCTCTCGACCTTCCCGCGCGCCGGCCTCGTCTATCTCGCCACCATGACGGTCGCCTGCGCCGGCGCGCTGCTGCTCTGCGGCACCGGGCCCTACCTGGTGACGGCGGTGTTCCTGCTGCTGTTCGCATTCTTCATGGCGCGCAACATCGTCTCGCAGGGCAATCTCTTCCTCGGCAATATCAAGGCCCAGCTCGAGCTGGAGCGGCAGACCGAGATCATCTCGCTGCTGCTGAAGGATTTTCAGGCGAACGCCAGCGACTGGCTGTGGCAGACCGATGCCGAAGGACGCCTGGTCGACGTGCCCGACCGCTTTGCCGACGTCGCGCAGGTACCGTTGCCGCTGCTGAAGGGATCGTATTTCGCCGACGTGCTCGACATGCTCTGCCCCGAGGACAAGAGCGCGGCCTACAACGTCGTCGGCCTGATGGAGCAGAACGAGCCGCTGCACGAGATGAACCTCAAGGTCGTCGCCGGCGGCGAGGCGCGGCTGTGGTCGCTGACGGCAAAGCCGGCCTATGACCGCGAGGGCCAGTTCCTCGGTTATCGCGGCTTCGGACGCGACGTGACCGAGCGCTGGCGCGCGGAAAAGGCCGAGGCCGAGAGCCGTGCCAAATCCGATTTCCTCGCGGTGATGAGCCACGAGATCCGCACCCCCATGAACGGCGTGCTCGGGCTCGCCAGCATGCTGCTGGAGACCAAGCTCGATCCGGAGCAGCGCGAGGCGGTCACCACGATCCGCGAATCCGGCGACAATCTCCAGCGCATCCTCAACGACATTCTCGACCTGTCCAAGCTCGAGGCGGGGCGCTTCCAGTTCGAGGCGATCGATTTCACCCCGCAGATGCTGGTCGAGACCGTCGCCAACGTCGCGCGCGCGAGCGCCAAGAGCAAGGGCAAGAGCAAGGATTTGGCAATCAAGCTCGAGCTCGATCCGAACCTGCCGCCGACGCTGCGCGGCGACGTCGCGCGTATTCGCCAGGTGCTGCTCAACCTCGCTTCGAACGCGGTAAAGTTCACCGACGAAGGCGAGGTGACGATCTCTGCGACCTGTCAGGCGCGCCGTGACCTGCTGGCGACCGTGGAATGGGCGGTGACCGACAGCGGCATCGGCATCGCCCCCGAAAAGCTCGGCCAGCTCTTCAGCGACTTCGCGCAGGCCGACGCCTCGATCAGCCGCCGCTTCGGCGGCACCGGCCTCGGCCTGGCGATCTCCCGGCGCATCATCGAGCAGATGGGCGGCACGATCGGCGTCACATCGACGCCGGGGCAGGGCTCGACCTTCCGTTTCACGCTGGTGCTGCCCTGGAGCCAGGCGCAGGCATCCGACCAAACGTCGGAACGCGACGAGGCTGACGTGCTCAAGGCCCGCATCGCCGGCCTCGATCGGCCGCTAAAGGTGCTGGTCGCGGAGGACGATGCGGTCAACCGCATGGTCGTGAGCAAGATGCTAGGGGCCTTCGACGTCGACCTGCGGGTCGTCACCGATGGCGCCGAGGCCGTCGCGGCGGCATCCGAGGGCCATTACGACGTCGTGCTGATGGATGTGCGCATGCCCGACATGGACGGGCTTGCCGCCACCCGTGCGATCCGCGCGCAGGGCGGGCGCTTCGCAAGCCTTCCGATCGTCGCGCTGACCGCGAACGCTTTCCCCGAGGATGTCAGGATCTGCCGCGAGGCCGGCATGTCGGACTTCCTGGCCAAACCGCTGCGCAAGCCGGCGCTGGTCGCGGCCCTGCTGCGCGCGCTGGACGGCTACACGATGTCGGACGACGCGCCGCTCCAGCCGGACCTGATGCCGGTCGAAATGGAGTGGACGGACGAGGAAAGACAGGCGACCGGCACGTAGCCAGTCAGACCGAGAAGCTGGTGCCGCAGCCGCAGGACGCGGTGGCGTTCGGATTGTTGACGCGGAACGAGGCGCCGATCAGGTCGTCGACGAAATCGACCTGCGATCCCGCCAGGAAGGGCTGCGAGGCGGAATCGACCAGCACCACCGCATTCTCCTGCTCGATCACGAGATCGTCGTCGGTCCTGGCACGGTCGATGTCGAACTTGTACTGGAAACCCGAGCAGCCGCCGCCCTCGACCGAGATGCGCAGCATCGCGCCAGAGCCTTCGCCCTTGAGGATCTCTCCGATCCGGCGTGCGGCCCGGTCGCTGATGGTCACGGCAGTGGTCATTGTCGGTCTCCGATAGTCCGGTCGTCCCACGCGATACCCATTTCATTTGGTATCCCGCGTCCGGCATAGTTAAGTGCAAGGATACGCAGAATCAAATGGATAGGGACTAAATTCGTCGTGTCCGTCGGAATGGCAGCTCCCCGCGCGCCCTATGCCTGCGATCCCGACCGCAGCCGCGGCCGGCTGGTCGCGGAGCCGCCGAGCCGGACCCGCAGCCCGTTCCGGCGGGATTGCGACCGGGTGATCCATTCCACCGCGTTCCGCCGCCTGAAGTACAAGACCCAGGTGTTCGTGTTCCACGAGGGCGATCACTACCGCACGCGGCTGACCCATTCGCTGGAGGTGGCGCAGATCGCCCGCGCGCTGGCGCGGCAGCTCGGGCTGGACGAAGACCTCACCGAAACCTTGGCGCTTGCCCACGATCTCGGTCATCCCCCGTTCGGCCATGCCGGGGAGCGGGCGCTGGATGCCTGCCTGAAGCAGTTCGGCGGCTTCGACCACAACGCCCAGACGCTCCGCGTCGTCGCTTCGCTGGAGCATCGCTATCCCGAGTTCGACGGGCTCAACCTGACCTGGGAATCGCTGGAGGGAATCGTCAAGCACAACGGTCCGCTGACCGATCGCAGCGGCGCGCCGGTCGGGCGCTATCGTGAGCACGGCATTCCCGTGGGCATCGCCGACTACGTCAGGACCTACGATCTCGAATTGTGGAGCTTCGCCTCGCTGGAGGCGCAAGTCGCCGCCATCGCCGACGACATCGCCTATGACGCCCATGACATCGACGATGGCCTGCGCGCCGGCCTGTTCCATCTCGACGATCTCAAGGCGATGCCGCTCACGGCCGAGATCATCGCCGAGACCTCCGCGCATTATCCTGACCTCGAAGACTTCAGGCGCGGCGCCGAGCTGGTGCGCGAGCTGATCTCGCATCTGATCGGTGCGGTGTTCGCACAGGCGCAGAACAACCTGGCCGCGGTGAAGCCGCAATCGGCCCAGGACGTACGCCAGCAGAGCCGGGCCCTGGTCGCGTTCCCAGCCGAGGTCGCGGAGGAAGAGGCTGCCATCAAGGCCTTCCTCTACCAGCATATGTACCGCCACAAGCGGGTGATGCGGGTGATGGCGGAGGCCGAGCAGATCCTGTTCGACCTGTTCGCGAAATACCTGCAATCCCCTGGCGAGCTGCCGCCGGAATGGCTGCTCGGGGCCGAGGCGGACAATGAGGGCGACCGGGCCCGCCGGATCGGCAATTTCATTGCTGGAATGACCGACCGTTTCGCCCTGACCGAGCACCAGCGGCTCTTTGACTCGACCCCGGATTTGCGTTAGGCGGCGGCCATGCCCGACACATCCTCAGCACTGCATTTGTTCGCCGACGTGCTCGCACGCGTGCATGCCGCCTGCCGCGCGCTTGCGAAGGAGGCCAACTGGCCCGAGAGCATCGATTTCGCGCGCGTGGTGGTCGAGCCGCCGCGCGATGCCACTCATGGCGACATGGCGACCAACGCTGCCATGGTGCTGGCGAAAGAGGCAAAGGCAAAGCCGCGCGATCTCGCCGAGCAGATCGCCGAGCGGCTTCGGGCGGACGCGCTGATTGCCAAGGTCGACGTCGCCGGTCCCGGCTTCATCAATCTGACCTTGAGGCCGGCCGCTTGGGCCGAGGCGCTGCGGACGGTGCTGCGCGAGGCCGCCGATTACGGCCGCGTCCGCGGCGGCTCCAAGGTCAATGTCGAATACGTCTCGGCCAATCCGACCGGGCCGATGCATGTCGGCCATTGCCGCGGCGCCGTGTTCGGCGACGCGCTGGCGAGCCTGCTCCAGTTCGCCGGCCACGACGTCACGCGCGAATATTACATCAACGACGCCGGCGCCCAGGTCGACGTGCTCGCGCGCTCCGCCTTCCTTAGATATCGCGAGGCGCTCGGCGAGGACATCGGCGCGATCCCGGAAGGCCTCTATCCCGGCGACTACCTCAAGCCGGTCGGACAGGCGCTTGCGACCGAGCACGGCGACAAGCTCCTCGCGATGAGCGAGGCCGGATGGCTGCCGACGGTCCGCGCCAAGGCGATCGCGATGATGATGGACGAGATCAAGGACGATCTCGCCGCCCTCAACATCCGCCACGACGTGTTCTTCTCGGAGCGCTCGCTGATCGAGGGCGGCAACAACAAGGTTGCCGAGACCATCGATTTCCTGAAGGCCAAGGGCGACATCTACGAAGGTCGCCTGCCGCCGCCGAAGGGCGCCCCGGTCGAGGACTGGGAAGATCGCGAGCAGCTGCTGTTCAAGGCAACCGCCTACGGCGACGACGTCGATCGTCCGCTGATCAAGTCGGACAATTCCTACACCTACTTCGCCTCCGACATCGCCTACCACAAGAACAAGTTCGACCGTGGTTTTGCCGAGATGATCGACGTCTGGGGCGCCGATCATGGCGGCTACATAAAGCGCATGCAGGCGGCGGTGAAGGCGACGACGTCGGGCAAGGGCTCGCTCGACGTCAAGATCGTCCAGCTCGTCAAGCTGCTGCGCAATGGCGAGCCGGTTAAAATGTCGAAGCGGAGCGGGGACTTCGTCACCTTGCGTGAGGTGGTGGATGAAGTCGGCCAGGACGCCGTCCGTTTCATGATGCTCTATCGCAAGAACGACGCGGTCCTCGACTTTGACCTCGCCAAGGTGATGGAACAGTCGCGCGACAACCCGGTGTTCTACGTGCAGTACGGTCACGCCCGCGGCCACTCGATCTTCCGCAACGCGCGGGCCGAGGTGTTCCCGGAGCTTCCCGAGGCTGCCGGCGACCGAATCGCCTGGCTCAGTGAGTCGGCGGTGGAACGGTTATCGGATCCGGTCGAGCTTGAACTTCTCAAGCGCCTCGCAATATATCCTCGTATGCTCGAAGCCGCCGCAGCGGCCCACGAGCCGCACCGAATTGCCTTTTATCTCTATGATTTAGCCAGCGAATTTCATGCACTTTGGACGAAGGGGCGCGATTTGCCCTATTTACGCTTCATTATCAATAATGATGCAGATCTAACAAAGGCGCGGCTGGCCATGGTCCAGGGCGTCGTCTCGGTTCTGGCATCGGGCCTCGCCATCCTCGGCGTCCATGCTCCGAACGAGATGCGGTAGTTTGGGGCGAACTACTTAAGGGGAATTCGGGGGTAACCGGCAGAAGCCGGATCGCTTAGACTTGGTTGAAAGCCTTGTGGGTCGAAAGCCGTGCCTTGGTCGAGGGGCGCGCGGCTTTCCCGAAGGGACGCATCATCACGATGGCCGAACGATATCAGGACAGACCGTTTCCTTCCGATGACTATGGTCGCGGTGGCGACCAGCATGGCAGGACGGACAGCGATCCCTTGGCTGAACTCGCCCGCTTGATCGGACAGACCGATCCTTTCGCTGCGCAGGCGCGGCCCGGTGCGCGTCCGCCGGCAGCATCTCCGCCCGGCCAGAGCTATCAGGACGACGATTATCGGCAGGACGATGATCAGCAGGACTATGCTGAGCCTGCACCGCCCGGACCGCCCTCATGGATGCGGCGCGCCAATGTGCAGCCGCAGCCGGCACCCGCAGAGCCCGACTATCCGGTCACCGTCAATCCGGTTCATCCGTTGCATCGCTATTCGGCCCCGCCCGCGGTGCCGGAGCCTGAACTTCGTCAGCCGCAAGCCCATCACGATCACGCCTATCAGGATCACGCCTATCAGGATCACGCCTATCAGGATCAGGCCTACCAGCAGCAGGCCGCCCATCAGGAGCCGTATCAGCAGCAGCCCGATCCGTCGCGCTACGACGATGCGCTCTATGGCCGGCTCGAGGCGGGCGAGCAGGATTATCAGCGTGAACCGGCCTATCCGGACGATCCTTACGCGTACCAGAGCGAGTATCCTGAGGAGGAGCTCGACGAGCCCAAGAAGCAGCGCGGCGGCATGATGACGGTCGCGGCCATCCTGGCGCTGGCGGTGGTCGGCACGGGCGCTGCCTTCGCCTACAAGACCTATATCGGCTCGTCCCGCAGCGGCGAGCCGCCGATCATCAAGGCGGACAACACGCCGACCAAGATCGTGCCTGCGCCGTCGGATTCCTCGACCAAGGTGCCGGATCGCATGGCGAGCGGCGATGGCACCGAGAAGATCGTGCCGCGCGAAGAGGCGCCGGTGGACGTCAACGCCAAGGCAGGCGGTCCCCGCGTGGTGTTCCCGCCGCTGAACCAGAATGCGAACCCGCCATCGGTTGCGAGCGTGTCGCCGTCCGCGCTGCCGCCCCCGGGTGCAAGCAACGGCACGCTGCCGAACAATTCGCCGCGTCCGATCAGGACTGTCGCCGTGAAGGGCGATCAAACCGACAGCGCCGCGCCGCAATCGGCAGCCGCCAAGCCCACGGCTGCGCCGAAGCCTGTGGCGGCGCCTGCGCCGGTTGCGCCGCGCAATCCGCCGACCTCGGCCAATGCCAGCGCCAATCAGCCGATGTCGCTGGCCCCGCAATCGGCTCCGGCGGCCGAGCCGCCGCAGCGGATGGCGGCGACCACTCCGACCCAGATCGCGCCCGCCGGCAGCGGCGGTGGCTACATCGTGCAGGTTTCCTCGCAGCAGAGCGAGGAAAGCGCCGCGGCGTCCTACCGCGTGCTTCAGAGCAAGTATGGCAGTGTGCTCGGCTCGCGCTCGCCGGTGATCAAGCGCGTCGACCTGACCGACAAGGGCAAGGGCGTCGTCTACCGCGCCTTCGCTGGTCCCTACGCCTCCGCGGAGGAGGCGACGCATGCCTGCAACAGCCTGAAGTCCGCCGGCCTGTCCGCCTGCTTCGTCCAGAGGAATTAACGGCCGTTTCCTTGACCCCCTCGCGGGTCAGGGTTAATCGGCCGTTATGAGCACGCGGGCCTTCATTACCGGCGTATCCGGAACGGAACTGACCGCCGTCGAGCGGGAGTTTATCCGCGAGCAGAGCCCATGGGGCTTCATCCTGTTCAAGCGCAATGTCGCCACACCAGCTCAAGTCGCTGCTTTGGTTGCAGAATTGCGCGATGCTGTCGGGGTTGCCGACGCGCCCGTCCTGATCGACCAGGAAGGCGGACGGGTGCAGCGGCTCGGTCCGCCGCACTGGCCGGTCTATCCGCCGGGCGCCGTGTTCTCGACCCTGTACGACACTGATTCGGTGCTTGGCCTCACGGCGGCGCGCCTTAGCGCCCGCCTGATTGCGGCTGATCTGGCCGATCTCGGCATTACCGTGGATTGCCTGCCGCTCGCCGACGTGCCGGTCGCGGGCGCCGATGCCGTCATCGGGAACCGGGCCTATGGCACCGAACCGGCCAAGGTCGCGGCGATCGCGCGCGCCGTCACCGAAGGACTGGAGCAGGGCGGCGTGCTGCCGGTCCTCAAGCACATTCCCGGCCATGGCCGCGCCACTGCGGACACTCATTTCAAGCTGCCGACGGTGGATACGCCGAGGGACGAGCTGGAACGGACCGACTTCGCGGCATTCAAGCCGCTGTCGGACCTGCCGATGGCCATGACTGCACATGTTGTGTTTAGCGCGGTCGACCCCGCCCATCCGGCGACGACATCTGCGACAATGATTGCTGACGTGATTCGCGGCGCAATCGGGTTCCAGGGTTTGTTGATGAGTGATGACGTGTCGATGAACGCGCTGTCGGGGACTATCGCCGAACGGACCCGCGCCATCTTCGCGGCCGGCTGCGATGTGGCCCTGCATTGCAACGGCGACATCGAGGAGATGCGTGCGGTCGCCGGCCAGACGCCTGTGCTGTCGGGCCGGGCGCTGGCGCGGGCGAATGCCGCCCTCGGCGCGCGCAAGGCGCCGCAGCCGCTCGACCGCGAGGCCGCACGCGCAGAGCTGGACGCATTGATCGCACGGACAACCACGGCATCCGCATGACCGCAGAAATTCTATCCTTCGAAACCGGGCGGCCCGCAGAGCTTGCCGAGGGTGAGCCGGCGTTGGTGGTGGACGTCGAGGGCTATGAGGGCCCGCTCGACCTGTTGCTCGCGCTGGCGCGGCAGCAGAAGGTCGACCTCGCCAAGATCTCGATCCTGGCCTTGGCCGATCAATATCTCCATTTCATCGAAGCCGCGCGAAAGATCCGGCTGGAGCTTGCCGCCGACTATCTCGTCATGGCGGCGTGGCTCGCCTTCCTGAAGTCGCGTCTGCTGCTGCCGGAGCCGCCGAGCGCGGAGGGCCCGAGCGCCGAGCAGATGGCGACCGCGCTCGCCAACCGCCTGCGCCGGCTGGAGGCCATTCGCGAGGCCGCCAACCGCCTGATGAACAGGCCGCAATTGCAGCGCGACATCTTCCCGCGCGGCGAGCCCGAGCAGATCGCCGAGATCAAGCATCCGAAATACACCGCGACGCTGTACGATTTGCTCACCGCCTATGCCTCGCAGCGCCAATCGCGCGTGCTGGCGAGCGTGCATCTGGCCAAGCGCACGGTGTGGTCGCTCGCCGAAGCACGCGCCACGCTGGAGCGGCTGGTCGGCAGCCTCAACGAACAGGACGATTGGGGCGTGCTGGACGATTTTCTGATCCGGCATGTCGCCGATCCCACCCAGCGCGCGACGGTGTTCGCCTCGAGCTTTGCCGCCGCGCTGGAACTGGTGCGCGAAGGTCAGCTGGAGCTGAATCAGAAAGAGGCGTTTGCGCCCATCTATTTCCGGAAGGGGCGCCCGAAACCGGTCCTGGACGCAGCTCCTGCGCCTGATGCGCCGGTCGCTTAAGTGCAAGAAGGAGAATCTGCCATGGCAAGCCTGGCTGAAGTGCGGGTAGAAGAGGCCGAGCCGATGGAGAACGAATCCCAGGCACGTCCCGAGGAATTGCGGCTGCTGGAAGCGCTGCTGTTCGCTTCGAGTGAACCGCTGGACACTGCGACGCTGGCCAAGCGCATGCCCGAGGGCGTCGACGTCAAGGCCGCGCTGGAACAGCTCCAGGCCGACTATTCCTTGCGCGGGGTGAATCTCGTCCGCGTCGCCAACAAATGGACCTTCCGCACGGCCGGCGATCTCGCCTGGCTGATGACGCGGGAGAGCACCGAGACCCGGCGCCTGTCGCGCGCGGCGATCGAGGTGCTGGCGATCATCGCCTATCACCAACCTGTGACGCGCGCCGAGATCGAGGAGATCCGCGGCGTCGTCACCTCGAAGGGCACGCTCGACGTGCTGCTGGAGACCGGCTGGATCAAGCCGCGTGGCCGGCGCAAGACGCCGGGTCGTCCACTGACCTTTGGAACCACCGAGGACTTCCTGTCGCAGTTTACCCTGGAACAGCTCGGCGATCTGCCGGGCCTCGAGGAGCTGAAAGGCACGGGGCTGCTGGATTCGCGCCTGCCGACCGGATTCAGCGTGCCGACACCGTCCGACGATCCGACGCTGCGCGAGGACGAGGATCCGCTGGAACCGGGCGACGAGCTGGATCTGGCGCTGGCGCCTGCTGTCGAGCCCGAGACTGCGGAAACGACGGCGGAAGCCGGCAATGAGGAACACGGCGAGGGCGGCAGCAAAGGCGGCAGCGAGGACTGACGTACCGTCCGCTGACGGGCCCC
The DNA here is from genome assembly GCF_042019905.1 of Bradyrhizobium dasycarpum. Classification (NCBI taxonomy): domain Bacteria; kingdom Pseudomonadati; phylum Pseudomonadota; class Alphaproteobacteria; order Hyphomicrobiales; family Nitrobacteraceae; genus Bradyrhizobium; species Bradyrhizobium dasycarpum. The sequence continues at coordinate 1,470,076 of NZ_CP169574.1, read as the reverse complement.
TGCGACCGGTTAACACTAGCAAGATTACGTAGCGCTCACAGCGAATTGGCGCTGCCTAGGTCCTTGTTTTTGCGACCTGCCGAGCCTAGGTTTCGGTGAAGATCGGCCGGGTCCCCGGCCATGCGCGTTTGGAGGGTTGCAGGATGGGTTCACTCAGCATTTGGCACTGGATCCTGGTGATCGCGGTGGTCCTGCTGCTGTTCGGCCGCGGGAAGATTTCGGACCTGATGGGCGACGTGGCGCAGGGCATCAAAGCCTTCAAGAAGGGCATGCAGGACGACGACAAGTCCGCCGAGAAGCCCGAGCCGGCCAAGTCCATCGAGCACAATGGTGCTCCGACCGCGGCGCGGACCGACGTCGGCAGCAAGGCCGTCTGAGCCGAGAGCAGCACGCGAGACGTGGGTAGGGCGGCCCCGATCCTGCGCGCAAGGGATTGGGCCGGTTACGGCTTCGCGTGAACGGAAGACCTCATGTTCGACATCGGGTGGAGTGAACTGGTCCTGATCGGGGTCGTGGCCCTGATCGCCATCGGCCCGAAAGAGCTGCCGGGCGTGCTGCGCATGGTCGGACAATGGATGGGCAAGGCGCGCAAGATGGCCGCCGAATTCCAGGGCCAGTTTCAGGAAGCGATGCGCGAGGCCGAGATGGCCGACCTCAAGAAGAGCTTTGACGAGGTCAAGGAAGCCGCCACCGGATTCAATCCGCTGACCTCGCTCCAGAAGGACGTCAGCGACGCACTGCGCGTCGATGCACTGGACAAGCCGGCCGAGACGGCCACGACGAATGCTGTCGAACCGCCGGCGACTTCAAGTGAAGCGCCGGCGACTTCGATTGAAGCGCCGGCAATGCCGACCACGCCGGAAGCGCCGACGCCCGCGACCTTCATGGAAGCCGAGGCGCATGCGGCAGCCAACGAGCCGCTTGTGATCACCCGTGAGGTCGAGCAGGAAAAGGTGGCGCAGGACACCGCGCCTTCCGAAGCGATCAAGGACGCCAAAGCGTCATGACCGACGCCGATATCGAGGCCAGCAAAGCCCCGCTGATGGACCATCTGATCGAGCTGCGCTCGCGGCTGATCAAAGCGCTGCTCGGATTCGGCATAGCATTCATCTTCTGCTTCTTCTTCGCCAAGCAGATCTACAACGTGCTGGTCTGGCCGTTCGTGTGGATCGCGGGCCCCGAGAACTCCAAGTTCATCTACACGGCGCTGCTGGAATATTTCATCACCCAGCTCAAGCTGGCGCTGTTCGGGGCCGGCTTCATCTCGTTCCCGATCATCGCGACCCAGATCTACAAATTCGTCGCGCCCGGCCTCTACAAGCACGAGAAGCAGGCTTTCCTGCCGTATCTGGTCGCGACCCCGTTTTTCTTCGTGCTCGGCGCCGCGCTGGTCTATTTCGTGGTGCTGCCGATGCTGGTCCGCTTCTCGCTCGGCATGCAGCAGGCCGGCGGCGACGAGACCGCGCAGATCCAGCTCCTGCCCAAGGTCGGCGAATATCTGTCGCTGATGATGTCGCTGATCTTCGCCTTCGGCATCGCTTTCCAGCTTCCGGTGATCCTGACTCTGCTCGGTCGGATCGGCATCGTCAGCTCGAAAATGCTGCGCGAGAAGCGCCGCTACTTCATCGTCATCGCCTTCGTCATCGCGGCCGTGCTGACGCCGCCCGACGTGCTCAGCCAGTGCTCCCTGGCGTTTCCGCTGATGGCGCTCTACGAGGGCTCGATCATCGCGGTCGGCATGGTGGAGAGAAAGGCCGCGGCCTCGCAGGCGGCCACCGGCAGCGACGTGTCGACGCCGGCCAATCCGGCGGAGTAGGGCGCTTGCACTCTATCATCACGCTGCGCAGCCCATGATTCGTCATGCCCGGGCTTGACCCGGGCATCCACGACTTGATCTAAGGCTGCAGATACGTGGATGGCCGGGATAAACCCGGCCATGACGGGAAGACAGCCATGCACGACATCAAATCGATCCGCGATAATCCGCAAGCCTTTGACGCCGGCCTCGCACGGCGGGGTTTGAAGCCGATGTCGGGCTCGCTGCTGGCGATCGACGAGAAGCGCCGTGCGGCGATCCTTGCCTCCGAGCAGGCGCAGGCGCGGCGCAACGCGGCCTCCAAGGAGATCGGTGACGCCAAGAAGGCCAAGGACGAGGCGCGCGCTGCCAGGCTGATGGCCGAAGTCGCCGAGCTCAAGACCACGATGCCGCAGCTCGAAGCCGCCGCGAAGGCCGCCGACGACGAGCTGACCAAAGAGCTGTCGGCGATCCCGAACATTCCGTTCGACGAGGTGCCCGATGGTGTCGACGAGCACGGCAACGTGCAGCGCCACGTGTTCGGCAACAAGCGCAACTACAGCTTCACGCCGAAGCTGCATGACGATCTCGGCACCGCGCTCGGCTACATGGATTTCGAGGCGGCGGCCAAGCTCTCCGGCGCGCGCTTCGTCGTGCTGAAGAAGGGCCTCGCGCGGCTCGAACGTGCGATCGGCCAGTTCATGCTCGACTTGCACACCACCGAGCACGGCTACACCGAGATCAATCCGCCGCTGCTGGTGCGCAACGAAGTGATGTTCGGCACCGGACAATTGCCGAAATTCGAGGACGATCAGTTCTGGGCGGTCAAGGGCGAGCTTCTCGTTGCGCCCGACCAGGAGCGGCTGAGGACCGAGCGCCTCGGCCTCATTCCGACCGCCGAGGTCTCGCTCACCAACCTCGCGCGCGAATCCATCCTCGACGAGAAGCAATTGCCGATGCGGCTCACCGCGCTGACGCCGTGCTTCCGCGCCGAGGCCGGGGCTGCCGGGCGCGACACGCGCGGCATGATCCGCCAGCACCAGTTCACCAAGGTCGAGCTGGTTTCGATCACGACGCCGGAAGTGAGCAAGGACGAGCTGGAGCGGATGCTGTCCTGCGCCGAGCAGGTGCTGCAGAAGCTCGACCTGCATTATCGCGTGATGACGCTGTGCGCGGGGGACATGGGCTTCTCGGCGCAAAAAACCTATGACATCGAGGTCTGGATGCCCGGGCAGGGCGAGGGCGGCATGTTCCGCGAGATCTCCAGCTGCTCGGTCTGCGGCGACTTCCAGGCGCGGCGGATGGATGCGCGCTCGCGCGGCCCCGACGGCAAGCCGCGTTTCGTGCACACGCTGAACGGCTCCGGCACCGCGGTCGGCCGCGCGCTGATCGCCGTGATGGAGACCTATCAGCAGGAGGACGGCGCGATTGCGGTGCCCGACGTGCTCCAGCCCTATATGGGCGGAGTGAAGGTGATCGCGCGCGACTAAAGCGTTTTCGAGCGAAGTGGGGTACCCGTTCGCGTCAAGAAAACGCAGCATGACGAGAATCGCGTTGCGAAGACCGGGCGGCCGGTTATCCTGCCGGCCCCTCGACAACGCGAACCCTCCGCCTCATGGCCTTGCACCGCGACATTTTCTGGGTCGGCCGACAATGGGCGGTGACGGGGGTCGGCATCCAGGCGATCGATCAGCGCCTGCGCGGCGTGCTCGACATCGAGATTGCGCGGCTGTGGGACGATGATCTCGTGCAGAGCCGGCGGGCCAAGCCCGGCGTGAATGCAGCCGATTTCGACAAGGCGCTGACGGTGGCGCGCGAACGCTTTCCGCAGGCGCCGGCGTCGGACCCGCTGGTTGCGCAGTTGAAGGCGCTCGGCGTGATCGAGACCCCCGTCGTGAGCCCGGCCGTACCGGCGATGCAGCTGCGGGCGGAAGGCCGACTGGCGCGCTTCCTGCCGCAATGGCGCATCCGCCGCTGACGGGCCCCGGCCGGGAACCTGCCGCCGGACCGCAATTGCCCGGTTTGCCTGATCGCCCCCAGCCGGATAAGACGGCTCAGACCCCCTTTCTGGAATCGAACCTTTCGCATGCGCATTCTCTGCACCAATGACGACGGCATCCATGCCCCCGGCCTCAAGATCGTCGAGGAGATCGCGCGCGCGCTGTCCGACGACGTCTGGGTGGTGGCGCCCGAGCTCGACCAGTCCGGCGTGTCGCATTCGCTGTCGTTGAACGATCCGTTGCGCCTGCGCGAGGTCGGACCTCGGCATTTTGCCGTGCGCGGCACGCCGACCGACTGCGTCATCATGGGCGCGCGCCATATCCTTGGGCCCAAGCTGCCCGACGTCGTGCTGTCCGGGGTCAACAAGGGCCGCAACGTCGCCGAGGACGTGGTCTATTCCGGCACCATCGCCGGCGCGCTGGAGGGGACCATCCTGGGTCTGCCGTCGTTCGCGCTGTCGCAGGAGTTCAGCCTCGAGACCCGCGAGCGCCCGCCGTGGGACACCGCGCGCAGGTTCGGGCCCGACATCCTGCGCAAGGTGATTGCCGCCGGCGTCCCGAAGGACACCGTCATCAACGTCAACTTTCCGTCCTGCGCGCCGGAGGATGTGCTCGGCATCCGCGTCACCCGCCAGGGCAAGCGCAATCTCGGTTTCCTGCGGGTCGACGAGCGCAAGGACGGCCGCGGCAATCCCTATTTCTGGATCGGCTTCGAGCGCGCCGCGATGATGGACACGCCGGCCGACGGCACCGATCTGGCGGCGCTGCGCGAGCGCTACGTCTCGGTCACGCCGCTGAGGCTCGATCGCACCAATGAGGCGTTTTCGGAAGAGCTCAGCGCGATGCTGAAGTAGCGGCCCGCGATGGCCCTGTAGCCCGGATGGAGCGAAGCGAAATCCGGGGCCGTCGGCGCCTCGTGACGAGATTCCCGGATTGCGCTGCGCTCCATCCGGGCTACGGAAAACATCCTATTCGCCGCGGAGCGCGGCTTCGATGGTCTTGCCGAGCGCGTCGAGCTGAAACGGCTTCTGGAGCGCCGGCCGGTCGCGGTACTGCTCGGGCAGGCCGGAGGAGCCGTAGCCGGTGGCGAAAATGAACGGGCAGCCCTTGGCCTGGATCACGTCGGCGACCGGCGAGATGACCTTGCCGTTGACGTTGACGTCGAGAATGGCGATGTCGAACTCGGTCGCCTGGGCGAGCCGCATGGCCTCGGTGATGTCGCCCGCCTCGGCCGCGACCTTGTAGCCGAGCTCCTCGAGCATGTCCGCGACCATCATCCTGATCATCACCTCGTCCTCGACGAGGAATACAGAGCGGCCGGAAAGCCCTGTCGCGGTCATGGTTGAGTCCTTGCCCATTGCCGAAAACGTTCGCAGATTACACGAATTGACGCAATGCGCGTTTCGACCGACGGACGCTTGAAAATGGTCATCACCGCTCGTCCGCGGCAGGCCAATCTGTGTTAGATGCTCCCGACGAAGGCTATCATGAGTTCCTGAGCAGGAACATGATTCTCCTGCCCGGCCTTGACGCCCGCCGGGCCGGCCAGGACAGCACAAGCAGGCAATGACCTCCCATCAGCACCCGCCGGAAAAGATGATGTTTCAGCTCACGCTGAGGCGTCGGGGCATCAGCGATCAGGCGGTGTTGCGAACCATGGAGGAGGTGCCGCGCGAGCAATTCGTCGACGAGGCCGACCGCGACGGCGCCTACCGTGACAGCGCGTTGCCGATCGCCTGCGGGCAGACCATCAGCCAGCCGTTCGTCGTGGCCTACATGACCGAGCAGCTGCAGCTCCAGAAGCGGCACCGGGTGCTCGAGATCGGCACCGGTTCCGGCTATCAGGCCGCCGTGCTGTCGCGGCTCGCCGGCCAGGTCCTGACGGTCGAGCGCTATCGCAGGCTTGCGGACACGGCGCGCGCCCGGCTCGAAAAGCTCGGCTGTCACAATGTCGAGGTGATGCTTGGCGACGGCCTCAATCTGCCGCCCAATATCGGCCCGTTCGATCGCATCATCGTCACCGCCGCGATGGAGCAGATCCCGGAGAATCTGGTCGAGCGGCTGGAGGCTGGCGGCATGCTGATCGCGCCGGTCGGCCCGCATCAAGGCGTGCAGACGCTGATCCGCCTGACCCGCAGCGCGCGGCCGGGGTCGAGCGCAAGGAACTGGTCGATGTCCGCTTCGTGCCGGCGCTGCCCGGGGTGGCGCGGGAGCTGTAGATTTCCGGATCGGCTGTGTGGCCAACATCTTATTGGGAGGGTTAAGCCGTTATTTACTCGGCGCGTGTTTACTTAAAGCACCAGTTCTGTTGCGTACGAGTGAGTAACCATGTCCGCTGTCGCCGAGTTGCTTTACTCGCGCCGCGTACCGCAGGTCGCGGTGCTGGCGCTGATCTCCTTCAGCTTCGCAGGGTGCAGCGCCGACATGTCGTCGCGGCTGTCCCAGTCGAATTTCTCCAATCCCTTCTCCTCCGAAGCCACCGGTACGGTGCAGCAGGCCCCGCCGCCGCAGCGCGAGCTGCCGCAATATGCGCGGCCGCAGACCCCGCCCGGCGCCTATCAGTCGCAGCCCTTGCCGCCTCCGGCGGTCTCCGCCCCGCAATCCTATCCTGTCGCGGCTGGTGGCGGGGTGTCCGGAGGCGGGCGTGGCGTCAGCTCCTACGCGCCGCCGGCGCAGCCGCATCTGGAGACCACGGCCACCGTGCCGCCGCGCTCGGTCGCGGCTGCCCAGCCGGCCGGCGGGACCAAGATCATCGTCGGCACCAGCGATACGCCTCGAGGTGCTCGCCAAGCGCTATCGCGTCACGCCGCAGGCGATCCTGGCCGCCAACGGCTATAAGGGCCCGCGCGCGCTGTCGCCCGGCCAGCAACTGATCATTCCGCATCCGGCGACGGCCGCTGCGCCGGCGCCTGCGTCGACTCCGGTCGCGGCAGCCCCTGCTGCGAAGCCGGTCGCCGTCATGGCTGCGCCGCCGAGCACTCATTTCGTCAATCGCGGCGACACGCTCGCCAGCATTGCCCGCAAGAACCATATCTCGTCGGCTGAGCTTGCCCGTGCCAACGGTCTCGATCCGTCGGCCAAGCTGAAGCTCGGCACCAAGCTGACCGTGCCCGGCGCAAAGACCGCGGCCCTCGCGGCGCCGGTTGCCGCAGCTCCTGTCACGGCCGCTCCGGTTGCGGGGACGCTGCAGCCCGTTGCAGCCGCTCCCGCGCCCGCCACCAAGATGGCCGCGGCCGGCGCACCCGTGCAGAGCGCGCGCCTCGCCCAGGCCACCACCAATGTCGAAGAGAAGCCCGCCGAGACCCCGGCGAAGGCTGCGGAGACCACCAGCGCGCTGCCGACCTTCCGCTGGCCGGTGCGCGGCAAGGTGGTCACGAGCTACGGCGCCAAGACCAACGGCAAGTCCAACGACGGAATCAATGTCGCGGTGCCCGAGGGGACGCCGGTCAAGGCGGCCGAAGACGGCGTCGTCGCCTATTCCGGCAACGAGCTGAAAGGTTACGGCAATCTGGTCCTGGTTCGGCACTCCAACGGCTACGTCACCGCATATGCCCATGCGAGTGAGCTGTTGGTGAAGCGCGGCGACACCATCAAGCGCGGTCAGGTCATTGCCAAGTCGGGTCAATCCGGGGAGGTGGCGTCGCCGCAGCTCCACTTTGAGATCCGCAAAGGATCGAGCCCGGTTGACCCGCTTCAATTCCTGAACGGGGCGTGAGGCGCCGCGGCTACGGTCGGGCACAGTCTCGCAAAAAAGTGCGCTGTCATCGTCCGCGAAGGCGGACGATCCAGTATTTCAGAAACAGTCGTTGTTGAACCGATAAGCCGCGGCGTACTGGATTCCCCGCCGGAGCCTGTCATCGGGCTCGCCGAAGGCGAGACCCGGTGGCGGGGAATGACGGTTGTGGATGTGGCGGCTACTTCGCCGTCAGCTTCACGCCGAGCCGGCCCGCCAGCTCCTGCACGAATTGCCAGGCGACGCGGCCCGAGCGTGAGCCGCGGGTGGTCGACCATTCCAGCGCCTCGCGCTCCAGCGCCTCATCGTCGACCTTGACGCCGAAATGGCTGCAATAGCCGCGCACCATGGCGAGGTATTCGTCCTGGCTGCAACGGTGGAAGCCGAGCCAGAGGCCGAAGCGATCGGACAGCGACACCTTCTCCTCGACGGCTTCGCCGGGATTGATCGCGGTCGAGCGCTCGTTCTCGATCATGTCGCGCGCCAGCAGATGACGGCGGTTGGAGGTGGCGTAGAGGATGACGTTCTCGGGTCGGCCCTCGATGCCGCCTTCGAGCACGGCCTTGAGCGATTTGTAGGACGCGTCATTGCCGTCGAAGGAGAGATCGTCGATGAACACGATGAAGCGGAAGCTGGCGTCGCGGAGCTTCTCCATCAGCATCGGCAGCGTTTCGATGTCCTCGCGGTGAATCTCGATCAGCTTCAGCCGGTCGGCCAGCTTGCGGTCCGCGTTGATGCTGGCATGCGCGGCCTTCACCAGCGACGATTTGCCCATGCCGCGCGCGCCCCAGAGCAGGGCGTTGTTGGCGGGCAGGCCGCCCGCGAACCGCTCGGTGTTCTCCATCAGGATGTCGCGCATCCGGTCGATGCCCTTGAGCAGGAACAGCTCGACGCGGCTGACCCGCGGCACGGGCGCGAGGCGGCCGTCGGGGTGCCAGACATAGGCATCCGCCCGTTCGAACGACTCGGCGGAGACGGCCGGCTTGGCCTGGGCGGAGAGGTGCGCCGCAATGGTCTCCAGCGCGCGGACGATGCGCTCCTGGGCGAGGCTGGCGCTGCCGCGCGAGGCGCTTTGACGGTCCTCTTGATGGTCCCCTTGGGGCGATTTGCCGCGACGCGGGCCGGCTTTCCGGCAGGGGTGCGGGGCCTTGCCGGCCGGGCTTTTGCTAAGGTTTTTGGGCATGTCCGAAGTTCCTGAGAACGCAGCCTTATCGGGCCTGACGGGCCGCCGCAAGGTGGCTAAAAGGGCGGTCTGGCAGCGTTGCAATTGGGGCAATGGCCGCTATAGTCCGCGCGAATTTGACCGAACCGGTTGCCTTTGAAGGCCTGACCGGTTTTCCCCCGTTTCTCACGAGGATCGTCCGAATGCTGATTACCCCTGCGTATGCCCAGGCCGCGGGCGCCGGTGACACCAACAGCATGTTGATGTCGCTGCTGCCGTTCGCCCTGATCTTCGTGATCATGTACTTCCTGATTCTGCGTCCGCAGCAGAAGAAGGTCCGCGAGCACGCCGACCTCGTGAAGAACATCCGCCGCGGCGACACCGTCGTGACCTCGGGCGGCCTCGTCGGCAAGGTCACCAAGGTCGTCGACGACGACCAGATCGAGTTCGAGATTTCCGACGGCGTGCGGGTGCGGCAGATGCGCCAGATGATCTCCGGCGTGCGCGCCAAGGGCGAGCCGGCGAAGGAATCCAAGGACAGCGCGAAGGACGCCGCCAAGGATAGTGCCAAGGACGACGCCGCGTCGAAGTGAACGCGTTCGCGAGCATCTCAAGTCTCCTGATCTGACAGGTCCAGTCGATGTTGTATTTCACGCGGTGGAGGGCGCTCGGGATTATCCTGACGGCGCTGATCGTGTGCCTCTGCGCGGTCCCGAACTTCTTCCCCGAGGCCCAGGTCAAGACCTGGCCGGCCTGGGCGCAGCGGCGGCTCGTGCTCGGCCTCGACCTCCAGGGCGGCTCCTACCTGCTGCTCGAGGTTGACTCCAACTACGTGAAGAAGGAACGGCTCGACCAGGTCCGCGACGATGTCCGCCGGACGCTGCGCGATGCCAAGATCGGATTCACCGGCGGCGTCACCGTGCGCAACGACGCGGCCGAAGTTCGCATCACCAAGGAATCCGACGTTCAGGCGGCGCTCGCCAAGCTGCGCGACTTGTCTCAGCCGCTGGGCGGCCTGATGGGATCCAGCGGTCAGCGCGACCTCGAGGTGAGCGATGCCGGCGGCGGGGTGATCCGCCTCAGCGTCCCGCAGGCCGCCATGCTCGATCGTCTGCGCAAGACCATCGAGCAGTCGATCCAGATCGTCGAACGCCGCGTCAACGAGCTCGGCACCGTCGAGCCCGTGATTCAGCGACAGGGCAATGACCGCATCCTGGTTCAGGTCCCCGGCCTGCAGGATCCGACCCGCCTGAAGAAGCTGCTCGGCGAGACCGCGAAGATGGAATTCCGCATGGTCGACACCACCGTGTCGCCGGACCAGGCGCAACAGGGCAGGTTGCCTCCGGATTCCGAGCTGCTGATGAGCGCGTCGCCGCCGCCGACGCCCTATGTGGTCAAGAAGCAGGTCCTGGTCGCCGGCGGCGACTTGATCGATGCCCAGGCGACCTTCGACCAGCGTACCAGCGAGCCGGTCGTCAGCTTCAAGTTCAATACTTCGGGCGCGCGCAAATTCGCGCAGGCCACGCAAGAGAATGTCGGGCTGCCCTTCGCGATCGTGCTCGACAACAAGGTGATCTCCGCGCCCCGGATCAACGAGCCGATCACGGGCGGTCAGGGCCAGATCTCGGGCAGCTTCACGGTCCAGTCCGCCAACGATCTCGCGATCCTGATGCGCGCCGGCGCGCTGCCGGCGCCGCTCACGGTGGTCGAGGAGCGCACTGTCGGTCCGGGCCTCGGCCAGGATCTGATCGAGAAGGGCGAGCTCGCGGCTTACGTCGGCTCCATCCTCGTCGTCATCTTCATGCTGCTGACCTACCGGCTGTTCGGGGTGTTCGCCAACATCGCGGTGGCCATCAACGTCGCCATGATCTTCGGCCTGCTGTCGCTGCTCAACGCCACGCTGACGCTGCCCGGCATCGCCGGCATCGTGCTTACCGTCGGCATCGCGGTCGACTCCAACGTGCTGATCTACGAGCGCATCCGTGAGGAGCTGCGCGGCGGCCGCAACGCGATCTCGGCGATCGATGCCGGCTTCAAGCGGGCGCTGGCGACCATCCTCGATTCCAACATCACCACCTTCATTGCCGCCGCGGTACTGTTCTACATCGGCACCGGCCCGGTGCGCGGCTTTGCCGTGACGCTCGGCATCGGCATCATCACCACGGTGTTCACCGCCTTCACCCTGACCAGGCTGATCGTCGCCTGGTGGGTGCGGTGGAAGCGGCCGCAGAGCGTGCCGATCTAGGAGCTAAGACCGTGACATACTACGTTCTCATCGGGCTTGGCATTCTGATTGCCGTCCTCACCGTGGTCGCCGCCCTCGGCGTGCTGCCGTCGCTGCGTATCGTCCCGGACGACACGCATTTCGATTTCACGCGCTTCCGCCGCATCAGCTTCCCGATCTCGGCGGCGCTCTCGATCGTCGCCATCACGCTGTTCTTCACCCACGGGCTGAACCTCGGCATCGACTTCAAGGGCGGCACGCTGCTGGAGGTGCGGTCCAAGTCCGGCGCGGCCGACATCGCGGCGATGCGCACGACGCTGGATGGCTTGCGCCTCGGCGAGATCCAGCTGCAGCAGTTTGGTGGCCCCGAGAATGTCTTGATCCGCGTTGCCGAACAGCCCGGCGGCGACAAGGCGCAGCAGGATGCCGTGCAGAAGGTGCGCAGCGCTCTCGGCGATTCCATCGAATACCGTCGTGTCGAGGTGCTCGGGCCACGCGTCGCCGGCGAACTCCTTGCCTACGGCATGGTCGGCCTGATGCTCGCGATCGTCTCGATCCTGATCTATCTCTGGTTCCGGTTCGAATGGCAGTTCGCACTGGGCGCCATGATCGCCAACGTGCACGACATCGTGCTGACGATCGGCTTCATGTCGATCAGCCAGGTCGATTTCGACCTGACCAGCATCGCCGCTCTGCTGACCATTCTGGGCTATTCGCTCAACGACACCGTCGTCATCTACGACCGCATCCGTGAAATGCTGCGCCGCTACAAGAAGATGCCGATGCCGCAGCTGCTCAACGAATCCATCAACTCGACGCTGTCGCGCTCGATCATCACCCACTTCACGGTGACGCTGGCGCTGCTGGCGCTGTTCTTGTTCGGCGGGCACGCGATCCACAGCTTCACCGCGGTGATGATGTTTGGCGTGGTGCTGGTCGGCACCTACACCTCGATCTTCATTGCGGCCCCGATCCTGATCTATCTCGGCGTCGGCGAGCATCGCGAGGATGCCCCGGATACGGCCGCGCCGGCGAAGAAAAGCAAGGCATGATCCGAACCGCACGCCTCCGCACGAGTTGGCGGGGGCAGTAAGCTCATTCGGACCAAACTCATGGCCGGCGATCCCAACGCACCCCATTTCCCGCGCTCGGCGCCGATCGAGGCCTATGGCAAGGGCGGCTTCGCCTTCGCCGGCATGTCGCACCGGGGCTCGCTGCTGTGCCTGCCCGAGGCGATCTGGGCCTGGGACGTGGCGGATCCCCAGAAGATCGACCGCTATTCGCTCGACCGGGTGTTCACGGCCGCCAACGGCATCGACACGCTCCTGATCGGCACCGGAACCGGGCTGTGGCTGCCGCCGCCGGAGCTGCGCCAGGCCTTGAAAGCGGTGCGGGTGGTGCTGGACACGATGCAGACCGGACCTGCCGTGCGCACCTACAACATCATGATCGGCGAGCGGCGGCGGGTCGCGGCTGCGCTGATCGCGGTGCCATGAGCAGCGGCGCGCCGCCGCCCGATTCCGTCGCCTTCTGCGCCGATCTCGTGCGCCGCCACGACTTTCCGCGCTATGCCGCGACGCTGTTCGTGCCCGCCGCCGAGCGCCGCGCGCTGCTTGCGCTCTACGCTTTCAACGTCGAGATCGTCCGCGTCCGCGACCAGGTCAGCCAGCCCTTGCCCGGCGAGATCCGCTTTCAATGGTGGACCGACCTGTTCTCGGGCCTCGTCCACGGCAGCGCCGAGGGCAATCCGGTCGCTGCCGAATTGCTGCGTGCGATCCGTGATTTCGACCTGCCGGTCGAGCCGCTGTCGCTGCTCGTCGAGGAGCACCAGTTCGACCTCTACAACGACCCGATGCCGACCATGGCGGCGCTGGAGGGCTATCTGGCCGCGACCTGCTCGGCGTTGTTTGGTCTGGCGGCGCGGATTCTGGCGCCGCCGTCGGAGGCGGTCGAACATCTCGCCCGTCATGCCGGGCTGGCGCAGGGCATCGCGCAGGTCATCGTCAACCTGCCGCGCGATGCCTCGCAGCGCCAGCTGTTCCTGCCGCAGCAGGTGCTGGAGAGCCATGGCTGCCGGATGGAAGACGTGTTTGCCGGCAAGGAGACGCCGAACCTGCGGGCCGTGCTGGAGCAGCTCGCCGGCGAGGCGCAGCAGCATTTGACCACGGCCTTGTCGCTGCTGGCGGACGTGCCGAAAGCGGCGCGCCCGGCGTTTCTGCCGCTGAGCCAGGTCAGGGCGGATCTCAAGCGCCTGTCGCAGCCCGGCCGCAATCCGTTCACGCTGCAGCCGACGTCGCGGCTGCGCACGCTCTGGACGCTATGGCGGGCTTCACGTTCCCGGGAATTTACCAAATAGCGGCTGGCTTATCGCCTCGAACCGCCCGATGCTCTATGCTGTCCCATGGCTGAGTTGTCCCAAACCCCATCGTCCGAACTCAGCGGCTTTCCGGTCGCACCTGGCGACGTTCATGCCGCCGCCGACATCATTCGCGGCGCCGTCGTCGAGACGCCCTGCAGCTACAGCCGCACGCTGAGCAGCATCTGCGGCTGCGAGATCTGGCTCAAGTTCGAGAACCTCCAGTTCACCTCGTCGTTCAAGGAGCGCGGTGCGCTCAACCGTCTCACCGCGCTGACGCCGGAGGAGCGTGCGCGCGGCGTCATCGCCATGTCAGCCGGCAACCACGCCCAGGGCGTCGCCTATCACGCCAAACGGCTCGGCATTCCCGCCACCATCGTCATGCCAATCGGCACGCCGATGGTGAAGGTCGAGAACACCAGGCACCACGGCGCGGAGGTGGTCGTCACCGGCGCGACGCTGGAGGAGGCGGCCGCGTTCGCGCGTCAGCATGGCGAAGCCCGCGGCATGATCTTCGTCCACCCCTACGACGATCCGCTGGTGATCGCGGGGCAGGGCACCGTCGGGCTGGAGATGATGCGAGCGGTCCCCGAGCTCGATACGCTGGTCGTGCCGATCGGGGGCGGCGGCCTGATCAGCGGCATCGCCATCGCCGCAAGAGCAATCAAGCCGTCATTGCGAATTCTGGGCGTCGAGGCCTGGCTCTATCCTTCGATGTACAACGCCATTCACAGCGGCAATCTGCCGGCGCGCGGCGATACGCTCGCCGAAGGCATCGCGGTGAAATCGCCGGGCAAGATCACCACCGAAATCGTCCGCCGCCTCGTCGACGACATTGCGCTGGTGAACGAAGCCGAGCTTGAGCGCGCGGTAGCGACCCTGATCTCGATCGAGAAGACGGTCGTCGAGGGCGCCGGCGCCGCCGGCCTTGCCGCGCTGATGTCCGATCCGCCCCGCTTTGCCGGCCAGAAGGTCGGTCTCGTCCTGAGCGGCGGCAATATCGACACGCGGCTGATCGCATCCGTGCTCACGCGCGAGCTCGCGCGCGAAGGGCGGCTGACCCAGCTCTCGCTCGATATTCCTGACAGACCCGGACAATTGGCCGCGGTGGCCGCGCTGCTCGCAGAAGCCGGCGCCAACATCATCGAGGTCTCGCACCAGCGCACCTTCTCCGAGCTGCCGGCCAAGGCGACGCTGCTGCAGCTCGTCATCGAGACCCGCGACGCCGCGCATCTCGACGAGGTGATGGCGAGGCTCAGCGCATCCGGATTGAGCGCGCGCTGCGCGTGAGCGGCACGCGTCTCCTATCGCGGGGCCAAACCCGCCAGATGCGCGATCAGCCGGTCGATCTCGCCTTCAATGTTGTAATAATGCGGTGACGCCCGCACCACATGCGGCAATGCGCGAAGCTCGGCATCGATGCGCGTGCTCGACGGGTCCGAGGCGCCGATCGTGATGCCGGCAGCAGCGGCGCTGGCGACAATGGTGTCCGCCTCGTGCCCGTCCATGGTGAAGCTGACGATGGCGCCGGGCGCGCGGCCGAGGTCGCGAATGGTGATGCCGGGAACATTCGCAAGGCCGCTGCGAAGGCGGCCGGCAAGCAGGCGGCAGCGTTGTTCGATCGGGGCGATGCCGATCTCGAGGGCGTAGTCGACAGCCGCACCCAAGCCAAGCCGGGCTGCGTAATTGTTCTCCCAGGTCTCGAAGCGGCGGGCATCGTCCCGCAGTTGATAGGCGTCGCGGGAAACCCAGGGGGCAGCAAAGTGGTCGATCATCGGCGGCTCCAGCCGCTGCAGCATGGCGCGGCGGACATAGAGAAAGCCGGTGCCGCGCGGACCGCGCAGGAATTTGCGTCCCGTGGCGGACAGCATGTCACAACCGATGGCATCGACATCGACCTCCATCTGGCCGACCGCCTGACAGGCGTCGAGCAGATAGGCGATGCCGTGCGCCCGGGCGATCCTGCCGACCGCGGCTGCCGGATTGACCAGCCCGCCATTGGTCGGAACCCAGGTGATCGCGATCAGCTTCACCCGCTCGTCGATCATCCGTTCGAGCGCGTCGACATCGAGCTCGCCGCTGGCATCGCTCGGCACCACGTCGACGACCGCGCCGGTGCGCTCGGCGACCTGGAGGAAGGCAACATAATTGGCGGCGTATTCCGCTTCGGCGGTCAGGATGCGATCCCCTTTCCGAAACGGCAGTGAATAGAACGCCATCTGCCAGGCCACCGTCGCGTTCTCCACCAGCGCGATCTCGTCGGGTGCGGCATTCAGCAGGCGCGCCACCGAGCGGTAGACCGCGTCGAGCCGGTCGGCTTCGCGGTCGGCGGCGGCATAACCTCCGATCTCGCTTTCCAGATCGATGTGGCCCTTCATTGCCGCGACCACCGGCGTCGGCATCAGGGCCGCGCCTGCGTTGTGGAGATATGCGAGCCGCGAGGCGGCCGGCGTGTCGGCGCGTATTCGGTCGAGGTCGATCAAGTGCTAGTCTCCGCTTCTTGCGATCTCGTGCCTGGATTAGGCGGCATTGCCGAGCCTGAGCAAGATGGCCCGGCTCGCCTCAGATGCAGAGGCTGAGCAGCTTGATGTGACAGCTGCTGGACTTTGGCTTGCTCGCGGGCGCAGCCTCGCGCTTCACGGCAACGACGGGCTCCTTGTCCTTCTTCTTGCCCTTGCCCTTGGGCTCGTAGTCGCCCGCGATCACCATGGCCCAGTAAGTGCGCTTGCCGCTGGCGTTCTTGGCGCTGGCGATGCCGACGCGGGAGGCGTTGTGCAGCAACAGATTCTTGCGATGCCCGGACGAGTCGATCCACTGTCCCAGCGTCTTCTCGAAATTGTCGTAGCCGTAGGCGATGTTCTCGGCGGCGCGGCCCGCGCCGGCCGGCGCGACGCGGCGGTTGAACGGCCCGAGGGCGTCGTGGCTGAGATTGTCCTTGGCGGCCATCGCGCGGGCCTGGTCCATGGCGATGCGGTCGAGAATGGCGTCGCGGACGACACGGACTTCTCCGTGCTTGAGGCGGAAGTTCGAGATCAGCTCGGCGGGCGAGTCCGCCATTGCGGGCGCGGCCATGAGCAGCAGGACGCCCGCAATCAGGCCGCCAACGACACGACGCATCACCGTCCCCTCAATGCCCATGATCCCGCCACGCCCGAATGATCCGACCCGCTTCTCTATCGCCAATGTGGACGCTTCAAGGCGCGGGGAGCCCGGTCAGCTCGTTGGCAGGTCCGCCTCGAAGTTGAAGCGGTCGCGCAGGTTCTTCCGCTGTTCCAGGATGTCCTTGAGGAAGGCGCGGTCCTGGTCGTTCTTCATCATCGGCTCGATCAGGTCGAGCTGGTTCATGGCAACCAGCTGCAGGATCTCGGTGCGGGGCTTGCCGCTGGTGTCGCGCGGCAGCGCGTGCACGACCTGGATGTGTTCCGGCGGCTTCGGCCCCTTTGCGGCGGCGAGCTCGTTGCGCAACTGGCCTTCGAGTGCGGTCTGATCGGCTTCGACGAAGGCATAGAGCCCGACGCCGGAGCGGCGGTCGGCAAAGGCGACGATGGCGGTATCGCGTACGGCCGGATTTTTGCGGATCAACGCGGTCAGCACCGGCGCATCATTGACCAGCCGGCGGCCGCCGCCTTCGCGGTCGGTGAAGTTGAACAGGCCGCGCGTGATGGCGCGGTAGACCTTCTTGCCGGTGGCGAGCCACAGGCTCGCCGCGAACGACTTCTTGGCGAGGATCTTTCGCTCGCGCGGCGTCAGCGCCTGCGGAGCATAGGTGCGCTTGTGCTTGAGCAGATGCCGGAGGTCTTCATAGGCGAGGATGCGGTAGAGCCGGCCGCGGCGCTCAAAGCAGGCCGCGAGCTGGAAGTCGGTCACATAGGCGCGTCCGTCGCGGCCGACCAGCCAGTTCTGCTCCTTGGCGAGATCGTTGTGGCAGATCCCGGCACGACGCAGCCGGCGCAGCGCCGCCTTGGCCGAACGGAAATAGGCGAGGTCGCCATGGGGCTTTGCCAGGTGCAATGCGGCGCCGTCGACGAAGCCGCGCACCAGGGCGCGCTTTCCGGCCCAGAGCAGCTCGGGACCGACATCGAGGCCCTTGGCGCGCGCCAGAGCATGCTTCTCGCGGGCGAACAGGTGCCGCGCCAGCAGGAACGACCACCACGGCACTTCGTCGAGCCGGCGCAGCACGGCGTCGGCCTCGCCGCTCTCGCCGCGGAATCGGCCGCGCTCGACGGTCGAGAACACGTCGCGCTTGAGCAGCACGCCCTCGGTCCAGCGCGCCGAAAGCGCTGCGGCGTCGTCTTTGGGGAGGCTCATCGACAACTCACGCTGCGGCGGCCATGCGCAGATGATCGGCGATCCAGCGATCGAGGTCGGCGAGCGCCCGCGCACTCAGCGCCTGCTTCTTGGCCACCGTCTTCTCGTTGCCGCGCAGCCGCGTGCCGTCGGGCTTCCTCGTCGGCACGGTCGCGAGCGGCGGGAACAGGCCGAAATTGACGTTCATCGGCTGGAACGAGCGCGTGCCCGGCTCGATGGTTTCGATATGGCCGCCGGTGATGTGGCCGAGCAGCGAACCGAGCGCGGTCGTGCCGGGCGGGGCGACGAGCGCCTCGCCGCGCGCGTCCGCAGCCGCATAGAGACCGGCGATCAGGCCGACGCTGGCCGATTCCACATAGCCCTCACAGCCCGTCATCTGGCCGGCAAAGCGCAACCGCGGCTGCGCACGCAGGCGCAATTGACCGTCGAGCAGTTTGGGCGAGTTCAGGAAGGTGTTGCGATGCAGGCCGCCGAGACGGGCGAATTCGGCGTTCTCCAGCCCCGGAATGGTGCGGAAGATGCGCTGCTGCTCGCCGTATTTCAGCTTCGTCTGGAAGCCGACGATGTTGTAGAGCGTGCCGAGCTTGTTGTCCTGGCGCAGCTGCACGATCGCGTAGGCCTTGGTGGCGGGATCGTGCGGGTTGGTGAGACCGACCGGCTTCATCGGGCCGTGCCGCAGCGTCTCGGGGCCGCGCTCCGCCATCACCTCGATCGGCAGGCAGCCGTCGAAATAGGGCGTGTTGGTCTCCCACTCCTTGAACTCGGTCTTCTCGCCCGCGATCAGCGCGGCGACGAAGCCGTCATACTGCTCCTTGGTCATCGGGCAGTTGATGTAGTCGGCGCCGTTGCCGCCGGGACCGACCTTGTCGTAGCGCGACTGGAACCAGGCCACCGACATGTCGATGGACTCGCGGTGCACGATCGGCGCGATCGCGTCGAAGAAGGCGAGCGCGTTCTCGTCGGTCAGCGCGCGGATGGCCTCGGCCAACGGAGCGGAGGTGAGCGGACCGGTGGCAACGATGACGTTGCTCCAATCGGCCGGCGGCAGGCCGGAAACCTCGCCGCGGGCGATCTCGATCAGGGGATGGTCGTTGAGAGCCTTTGTGACCGCAGCCGAGAAGCCGTCGCGGTCGACCGCCAGCGCGCCGCCGGCGGGCACCTGGTTGGCGTCGGCCGCGCGCATGATCAGCGAGCCGAGCCGGCGCATCTCCGCGTGCAGCAGTCCGACGGCGTTGTTGGCGGCATCGTCCGAGCGGAACGAGTTGGAGCAGACGAGCTCGGCGAGCCCGTCGGTGCGGTGCGCCTCGGTCATGCGGGTCGGCCGCATCTCGTGCAGCACCACGGGCACGCCGGCCTTCGCGACCTGCCAGGCGGCTTCCGAGCCGGCGAGGCCGGCGCCGATCACGTGCACGGGGTTGGATAGGGGTCCTGTCATGGGGCGGACAGGTAGCGCTTTTCGGGGGCCAGTGGAATCGCCGAGATCGAGTTTTCTGCCTCCAGACACGACAACGCCCGCACGAGGCGGGCGCTATCGGTTCGTCCGGTTGAGGGCTGAACGATTCAGCCCTGATACTGACCGGCGGCAACGCGCGGGATGTCCGAGCGATCAAGGCCGATATCGGCCAATTCGCGATCGCTGAGCTGGGACAGCTCGGCAACATTGCGCTGATAGTCCCGGAAGGCCTGGATCATGCGGATGAGCGAGAGCAGCATTGGTAGTCTCCTGTAGTTCGATTCAGCCCTTGCCCGGGCCTCATCGTTGAAATGAATATAGAGGAGAGTGGTGCAGTGCGAAAGTTCCGATGTTGCGATGCAGCTAGGCGGTGGATGCATAGCGAAGGTAACGGACGATTAACCGGACGGCGCTCCTTCACAAAGCGTGCACTCAGGCATCGACATGCATGAAGAAAATTCCGTGGAATCACGGAGTTAAGCGAGAACCCTTGATCTGGATCATTGTGGAAATAAGTTGCACGCGAAGGCTCGGCAAGCCGGTCGCATAGCTTCCTGACCCAAGTCTTTCCTGCGTGGTTCGCATAGGTAAAATGAATCAATATTCACTTTATGAGAGTGATTCGAGAGCTCGCCGGTGAGGCGTGGCAAGTATGCGTGGAGAGAGGCCGGATGATTCGCGCCCCGGCCCGATCAGGGAGCGCGAGCAAGCTGGGTGGCGAAATAGGCGATGGTCTTGGAATAGACCTCGCTCTTGTTCCACTGCTTGAGCACCTCGAAATTCGGACTGCCCGGCTGCCAGTCCTTGCCCTTCTGCCAGCCATGGCCGGCAAGATAATTGGCGGTGGAGGCGAGCACGTCGGGCGCGTTGTGCAGCAGATCGCGCTTGCCGTTGCCGTCGAAATCGACGGCGTATTTCATCCAGGACGACGGCATGAACTGAGTCTGGCCGAGCTCGCCGGCCCAGGCGCCCTTCATCTCGGCTGGCGCCAGATCGCCGCGCTGGACGATGCGCAGCGCGTCCATCAGCTCGGCACGAAACTGCTCGGATCTGCGGCAGTCATAGGCCAGCGTTGCGAGCGAGCGGATCGTGGCGAACTTGCCTGTGTTGACGCCGAAGTCGGTCTCCAGGCCCCAGATCGCGACCAGGACTTCGCCGGGAACGCCATAGGCCTGCTCGATGCGCGACAGCACGGAGCCGTATTGCTTCATCCTGTTGGAGCCGCGCTCCAATCGCGGCGGCACCATGCGGCCGGAGAATTCCTCGAAGGTCTGGGCGAAAACCTTTTGCGAGCGGTCGCGGTTGAGCACGTTCTGATCCGGCGTCACGCCGGCGAGACCGGAGGCAATGGCCTGTTGCGAGATGCCCTTGGCCGCAGCTTCGGTCTTGAACTCCGTAAGCCAAGCATCGAAATTACCCGAGCCGCAGGCAACCGCGGCGAATGCTGGCTGGGCAGACAGGATTGACGCGGAGAGGGCGAAAGTTGCGAGTGCGAGACGAGAAATCGTCGAGGTCATTCGAGGTAATGAATTCCGTGAAGCGATCTGACCGGCGGCGCAATCTCGGTCGGAACCGCGGCCAAAGCAAGGCGTGGGACAGGGCGCGATCCTGCCCGAGCCGAATTCAAGCTCAAGATCGGCAGGATCGCATGTCACGATATCGTCAGGCGTCCGGCCTGTTGCGCCAGGGGAAGAGGTTGGCCGGGAAGTCGGCAGCCGGCTTGCGCGGACGATGCGGCGGGGGCGGCACCGGACGTGCCCCGGGCTCCGAGACGATCACCTTGCGATAGAGGTGCCAGGTGGCGTGGCCGAGCAGGGGGGACCACCACGGCAAGGCCGAGGAAGGCCGGAATGGTGCCGAGCGCGAGCAGCACCGCGACGATCAGGCCCCAGGCCGCCATCGGCACCGGATTCCTCGCGACGACGCGCAGCGAGGTGCTCATCGCCTCGAACGCACCGGCATGACGATCGAGCATCAAGGGGAATGACACGACGCTGAGGCACAGTGCGGCGAGCGCGAACAGGAAGCCGGTGCCGCAGCCGACCACGATCAGCCACCAGCCTTGCTGCGTCGTCAGCACGCGCGTCATGAAGTCCGAGATGCCGGTGACGCCCTCATAGCCGAACGCCGCGATATAGATCGCTTGCGCGGTTGCAACCCAGGTCACGAACAAAGCGAGCAGCAGCACGCCGAGGCCGAGCATCGCGCCGAACGAGGGCGAGCGCAGCACCTCCATCGCGTCCCAGGCGGTTGCTTCCTCATAGCGTTCGCGCCGGCTGGAAAGCTCGTAGAGACCGAGCGCCGCGAAGGGGCCGATCAGGGCGAAGCCGGCGGCAAGCGGAAACAACAATGGCAGCACCGAATAGCCCATCACCAGGCGGGCGAGCACGAGGCCCAGCACCGGGTAGATCACGCAGAGGATGATGGCATGGCTCGGAACGGCCTTGAAATCCTCCCAGCCGCGCCGGAGCGCATCGTGCAGATCGGAGAGTTGGATGGTTCGGATAACGGGTCCAGCCGCATCTGCGGTCCGGTCCATCGTGGGGACATTGCCCGGGTAGAGTGTGGCCATGGTCGCTAGCTCCCTTGCCGAGCGGCCGAATTCGGCGCCGGCAAACGGCGCGTGCGGCCGCCATTCTTGAGTTTCGCGAGTCCGACCAGACGCGAATTGCGGACGGCATCGCGAGCTGAGCGCAAAGCGTACGCCTATTTCCGAGTCCTGTCCCTCACGCTTGGGTGAGATCTGATGCCGCAGCGCAACTTCGGCGACGTCATTCGGTCGTCATTTCGCCGCAGATAAGCTGATGCTGCGTATCGGTTCGCAGAACTTCGCGGGCGCTACGCAGTGACTTGGTCTATAAGTGCCACGCAAGCCCTTCCAACGGATCCTTTTCGGGGAGCAGATATGAGCATTTTCGGGAAAATCATGAGCGCGATCTTCGGTAGTCAGCCGGCTTCCGCCGCGCCCGCCGGCGGCGCAGCTTCGCCCTCCGGAGCAGCGCCGGGAGCATCGGCGCCGGCTGCCACACCGATGGCCGCGGTCGACGTCGCGGCGATCGTCGACAAGGCGGCGGCCGCGCACAAGGGCGAGAAGCTCGAATGGCGCACCTCCATCGTCGACCTGATGAAGGCGCTCGACATCGATTCCAGCCTCGCGGCGCGCAAGGACCTCGCCAAGGAGCTGGGCTATAGCGGCGACATGAACGACTCCGCCAGCATGAACGTCTGGCTGCACAAGCAGGTGATGTCCAAGCTCGCCGCCAATGGCGGCAAGCTGCCGCCCGAGATCAAGCACTGACCGAGCGCCGGTCGTGACGGAGGGGCCCGCCATCGCGCGGGCCCTTCTGCTTTCAGGCCACCAGATCCGCATGCTCCGGATGCCGGTCGAGATAGTCGACGACGAAACCGCAGCCGGCGATCACCTTCCGGCCGTCGCGCCGGATCAGCTCCAGCGCGCCCTTGACCAGTTCGGAACCGATGCCGCGGCCGCGCAGCGCGCGCGGCGTCTCGGTGTGGGTGATGATGACCGCCGTCGGGGTCAGCCGGTAATTGGCGAAGGCGATGTCGTTGCCGATATCGAGCTCGAAGCGGCTCCTGTCCTTGTTGTCCCGTACCGATGCGGCCATGCAAGATCCTTCCGACGTGCTGTCTCTGCCTGATCTAGGCGTCTGAACCGGCGCTTGCCAAGGTGCGACCAAGCTAGGTTGCCGCAGGGGAGATATCCGTAAAATGCGTGTCCCGCTCAGTCTCATGGCGTTGCTTGCCGCGCTGATCGCGACGCCGCCGGCTACGGCCGAAGGCGGTCCCGCCTGGGATGCGTGCGTCGGGCTGACCAGCTCGCCCGACCAGCGGGTCAAGGCCTGTTCCAGCGTCATTGAGACGAGGAGCGAGAGCGGCAGGCGGCTCGCCGGCGCCTATTGCAACCGCGGCCATGGTCTGACCGAGCAGCGCGAGCTCGATGCCGCGCTGTCCGACCTCGACGAAGCGGTCAGGCTCGCTCCCGACTATGCCTGCGCCTACAACAATCGCGGCCGCGTCTATTCGTTCAAGCGCGACTACGATCGCGCCATTGCCGATTACGACCAGGCCATCAAGCTCGATCCGTCGCTGGCGCTGGCCTACAGCAATCGCGGCGAGTCGCGCTTCAACAAGGGCGACCTCGACGGCGCCTTCGCCGACTTCGACGCTGCGATCAAGCGCGACCCCAACTATGCCATGGCCTACGGCAACCGGGCCCTAGTGTATTACCGCAAGCGCGACATGGCGCATGCCATTGCCGATTACACGATGCGGATCAAGCTTGCGCCAGATCTGCTCGCCTATATCGACCGCGGCAACGTCTACCGTGACAGCGAGCAGCTCGATCGCGCCGCCGCCGATTACGGCGAGGCCATCCGCCTTGCGCCGACCGACGCGCGCGGCTGGCGCAATCGCGGCATGATCCGGCTCTACCAGGGCGACAACAAGGGCGGCCTTTCGGACTACGACAAGGCGCTGCAATATGATCCCTCGGACGTGTTCTCGTGGAATAACCGCGGACAGGCCCGCTTGCGGCTCGGCGACAAGCAGGGCGCGATCGCCGATTTCAGGAAGGCGCTGGAGTTGAAGCCCGGCCTGTCGTCCGCGCAGGAATCGCTGAGGAAGCTCGGGGCGCTATAGCCGCAGTGCGGTATGAGCTCGTGACCCGCGAACATTCCCCGGCCATCGAAATAATCCTCGATCCCGGTCTTGCGCAGCCGCCGGCGGTTCCCACGTCCTTTGCAGGACATGCGTCCGAATGCGGCCGGCAGGGTCGCGGACATTCGGAAGTCGTGATCGCCGGCCGCCGACGTGTGCCTCTGTCATAGGAGGGTACGATGTCGGACTTCGGTTTCTTGAAGACTCATCGAACTTGGGAAGACTGGTGCGGGATGTTGCTCGGCGCGGCGATCGTGGCGTCGCCGTGGTTTCCGATCCAGGATCCAGGGATTGCCGGACAGCAGACGGCGATCCTGAACACGGTCGCAATCGGTCTGATCGTCTTTGGCATCAGCCAGCTCGAATATGTCGCCTTGCAGCGCTGGCAGGAGGTGACGACGATCCTGATCGGATTGTGGCTCATCGCCTCGCCCTACGTCCTGGGCTATTCCGGTGAAGGCTTTCTCCGCGTCTATCATACCGGCCTCGGCGCCGTGCTCGTGCTGCTCGGCATGCTGCAGCTGTGGCAGGACTGGGACCTGACCGACCAGGACATGCTCAAGCACGGACAATAGGCCCCAGACATCGGCAGGCCCGCCGGCAGGCGGCGGGCCTGTGTCCTATCTCGCCACGAGATCCTGATAGTCCGCGTGCTTCGCGACCCACGCCTTCACGAACGGGCATTGCGGGATGAGCTTCAATCCGGCCGCGCGGACCTGGTCGAGCGCGCCTTGCACCAGCTTTGAGCCGACGCCCTTGCCGCCGAGCTCTTTCGGCACGTCGGTGTGCTCGAACGTGATGACGTCGCCATCGAGCCTGTAATGTTCGCTCGCAACGCGGCCTTCGACCTCGAGCTCGAAGCGGTGACCGGCCTTGTTGTCGATAACGTCGCTCATGTCGCCTCTGCTGTCGTCGACCGGCCAGCCATTGACCTCGTGCACGACGTCGTAGCGCACGATCAGGTCAGTGGGTTTCCGCTTCAAGCCGTTCGTTCAATCGGCGGCTTTGGCGAGCCGGGAATCTTCGGGCTGCTGCTGCGGGCGCAGGCATCCCTGGCAGATCACCAGGGAGCGGTTGACCCTGGCGTCCTGCTCGGCCTCGCTGCCGTCCTGCTGCTGCCACCATTCCTTCGACGGCGGCTGAAGCCCGGCTTGCGACCTCTCGCGCGCGGATCGGGCCGCAGCGCGTGTCGGTTGCGTGGCTGGATGGGGCCGATTGGGATCCTCGCCGGCGCCATCCCAGGCATAACGGCCGGGCTTGAAGGCAGGATCGGGCGCCAGGTGGGCTTGAGGACCCACGGCACATCCGGCCAGCGCCAGCGACAACAGGAGGACGGCGGGCGCTTTGACCATGATACGGCACTCTGTACGCGAGAACTGGGCGAGGGTGCGCCGATCATGTTTAAAATTCCCTGAACGATTGCGGCAATGCCGGCGACCAACGCGCATGCGCCATCTGATGCTGCTGCTCGCCCTGATCGCCTCGACCGCGCGCGCGGAGGATGCAGAGCCGTTCAATCCGGCCGACTATCCCCCCGGCGTGCAGCAGGCGCTGCGCTACGCCAATGAGGAATGCACCAGCCAGGACGGCGGCGCGGTGAGCTTTGCGCCCGATACGGTGCGCCGGACCGACCTCACCGGCGACGGCCGCGACGACTACATCGTCGATTTCAGCGACACCAAATGCGGCGACCGCGAGACCACCTATTGCGGAACCGGCGGCTGCGACTTGAACATCCTGGTGACGCTGCCGGACGGCAGCGTGCGCAAGGTCTTCGACGGCCGTGTCCTCAGCTACAAGATCATGACGCCGCGGACGAAGCGAGGGTCTGCGCGCATCCGCTTCGATCTGCATGGCAGCTTTTGCGGCGGCTTTGGCGCGCAGGCCTGCGTCAAGACGCAGACGATCACGGCAACGCCGTTCGCGTTCAAGCAGCCGTAGGGCAGGTGTGCGCCGGCGGCCTTGCGGGGCCGCGGGCGATGGCGATAAATGGGCCGCAATGAGCGGGCGGCGAGAGCGCCGTCCGCCCTCGAAGAGGAAGCCCGATGCAGCCCCTGCGCATGTCCCGCCGCGTCATGAATCTCGCTTACATGCTGACCCAGAATGCGCGGCGGCACGGTGCGCGTCCCGGCTTCGTCTGGGGTGACAGATCCTGGACCTGGCGGCAGATCGATGCGCAGGCCTCGGCGCTGGCGGCTGCGCTCGCTGCGCGCGGCATCGCCAAGGGCGACCGCATCCTGGTCCATTCCAAGAATGGCGACGAGATGTTCTTGTCGATGTTCGCCGCATTCCGGCTCGGCGCGGTCTGGGTGCCCACCAATTTCCGCCTCATGCCGGACGAGGTCACCTATCTCGCAGAGGCGTCCGGGGCGAAGGCGTTCCTGTGCCATGTCGATTTTCCCGAGCACGCGGCGGCCGTGAAGGGCGGCGCGCTGGAGTTCACCTGGAGCGTCGACGGCAAGGCCGCGTTCGGCGAGACGTCGGTTGCGGAGGCCATCGCCTCGCGGGCCGGCGAGGCGGTCGAGAACGCTGCCGTCGAGCACGACGATCCCTGCTGGTTCTTCTTCACCTCCGGCACCACCGGGCGCTCCAAGGCGGCGGTGCTGACCCATGGCCAGATGGGTTTCGTCGTCACCAACCATCTCGCCGATCTCACGCCCGGCGTGACCGAGAACGACGCATCGCTGGTGGTGGCGCCGCTGTCGCATGGCGCCGGCGTGCATCAGCTGGTGCAGACCGCGCGCGGCGTCTGCACCGTCTTGCTGCCGACCGAGAAGTTCGACATCAACGGGGCGTTCCGCCTGATCGAGAAGCATCGGGTCGCCAATCTCTTCACCGTGCCGACGATCCTGAAGATGATGGTCGAGCATCCCGCCGTCGACAAATACGACCATTCCTCGCTGCGTCACGTGATCTATGCGGGCGCACCGATGTATCGGGAGGACCAGAAGACTGCGCTGAAGAAGCTCGGCAAGGTCATCGTGCAATATTTCGGCCTCGGCGAGGTCACCGGCAACATCACCGTGCTGCCGGCGGCGCTGCACGACGCCGAGGATAGTCCGCATGCTAGGATCGGCACCTGCGGCTTCGAGCGCACGGCCATGCAGGTCTCGATCCAGGACGACGAGGGCCGCGAGCTCGCGCCCAACCAGAGCGGCGAGATCTGCGTGATCGGGCCTGCCGTGCTTGCCGGCTACTACGACAATCCCGAGGCCAATGCGAAGGCGTTCCGCAACGGCTGGTTTCGCACCGGCGATCTCGGCCACATGGACGAGGAGGGCTTCGTCTACATCACGGGCCGCGCCTCCGACATGTACATCTCCGGCGGCTCCAACATCTATCCGCGCGAAATCGAGGAGAAGATTCTGACGCATCCGGCGGTCGGCGAGGTCGCCGTGCTCGGCGTGCCCGATGCGACCTGGGGCGAGGTCGGCGTCGCCGTCTGCGTGGCGCGCGAGGGCGAGAAGGCGGTGAGCGAGGCTGAGATGGCGGCGTTCCTCGGCCCGAAGGTGCCGCGCTACAAGATGCCGAAGCGCTTCTTCTTCTGGGACGCGCTGCCGAAATCCGGCTATGGCAAGGTGCCGAAGCGCATGGTGCGCGATGAGCTCGAGGCGCGCGGCCTGCTCGATCTCGACAAGACGAAGGCCGGCTGAGCCTGCACGATGCGGAATATCAAGCAGCCGGGCGCGCCCGTCGCAGAGCGCATCCAATGGGTGGAGGCGAGGGGGCGCGCCTTCTCGTTCACGCTTCAGGCCGGCGTGCCGCTGCTGGAAGCCGCGCGGCGCGGCTTTGCGGCCGAAGGTTTTACGAGCGGCGTGCTCAACTTCCGGCACGGCGCGCTCGGGCCGTTCGCCTATGTGATGCCGGCGCTGTCGAAGACCGGCGAGAACGCCGCGTTCTACAGCGATACGTACCGGCCCGGCGGCGTGACCCGCACGCGGCTCGGCAGCCTGACGCTCGGCACGCGCGACGGCGCGCCGTTCTTTCACTGCCATGGGCTGTGGACGGAGGCGGACGGCAAGGCCGGCGGCGGCCACATGCTGCCGGACGAGACTATCGTCGCCGAACCGTTCGAGGTCGACGCCTTCGGCATCGACGGCGCGATGTTCACCGCCGAACCCGATCCCGAGACCAATTTCAAGCTGTTCGGGCCGGTGGCAGCCGCGCGCAGCGGCGCGCGCACGACGCGCCGTGCCTTCGCGCTGCGGCTGCGGCCGAACCAGGATTTTGCCGGCTCGCTCGAAGAGTTCTGCCGCACGCACGGTATCGCGCGCGCGCGGATCCATGGCGGCGTCGGCTCGACCATCGGCGCGCGCTTCACCCATGGCGGGGTGACCGAGCCGTTTGCGACCGAACTGGCGGTGACAGCCGGGCTGGTCGCGCCCGGACCCTCCGGCGCACTCGAAGCGGCGCTCGACGTTGCGCTGGTCGACTACGCCGGCGGCCTGGCGGAGGGGCGCCTGGTCCGCGGCGACAATCCGGTGCTGATGACCATGGAGCTGGTGCTGGAGGCGCTGGACTAGATTGCAGCCTGGACTTGTCGTGGCTGCTGAAGCCACTTCTTTTGAATGCCTGTTCCTGATATGTTCTATGGGTTGCGAGTGTCTCGGACAGGGCAGGGAGTGGTGAATATGCGAGGGCGACAACGCGACATCAGGCTGCCTGCTCCCTATCTCCGGCGCGTCTGGCTCGACCGCGCGCTGGTTCCGGACTGGGAGGCATATCCGTATTGTCTGCCGATCTTCCGCGAGGAATTCGACCTGAGCTTCGACACCGCGATCACCATCGTCGTGGGCGAGAACGGCACCGGCAAGTCGACCATCCTGGAGGGTATCGCAGCGCTCGCGGGTTTTGACGACGCCGGCGGCGGCAAGGGCTATCGCCCGGTCGATCATTCCAATGCGCGTGAGATCATGGGGGGCGAGTTGTCGGCCGCGCTTCGCGCCGGCTGGGTGCCGAAGATCACCAACGGCTGGTTCTTCCGCGCTGAGACCTTCTTCTCCGTTGCAAGATATCTCGATGAAGTTTCGGGCACGCCGCCCGATTTCCTGTCCTACTCCCATGGCGAGGGCTTTCTGCGCTTCTTCGAGGAGCGGTGCCAGAAGCAGGGCATCTTCATCTTCGACGAGCCGGAATCGGCGCTGTCGCCGGCGCGCCAGATGGAGTTTCTCAAGCTGCTGCACCGCATGGATTCCTCCCGCAATTGCCAGGTCATCATGGCCACCCATGCGCCGATGCTGATGGCCTATCCCAACGCGCGATTGCTGCGGCTGACCAAGTACGGCCTCGAGCCCGTGACGGTGGAGGAGACCGATCATTACCGGGTGATGCGCGAATTCTGCAACGATCCGCGCGGGTTCGTTGAGGCGGCGCTGGGGGAGTAGGTAAAGCCGATGTTGTTCTGCACGCGCAATGACCGAGTGAAGGGCAACAGTGTCTTCAACGATCGTGTCTCGGACAAGCCGTAACGCGTGAGCGTTGCGGCGCAGAGCCGGGACGCAGACGGCCGCAGCATCGCGGATGCATGGGCCCCGACTCTGCAGCGCATCACCATAGCGCGTCGAAGACGCGCGTGAACGCGCTTATGGTGCTGCGCAGCGTCCGGGGCACGAGACCGTTGTCGATTGGCGGGCACGGTTTCGCATCCTCGCGGCAGAGTTCGCCCGAGTTTTGCTGCATTCACCACCCTCAAATGTGCCGAGGGCGCAGGGAAGGCCGGGTGCCGGCTGGCACCCGCGGTCCACTGTGCGGAAGCGTGTGCTTAAGGAAGCTGCACAGCGGCATACAGGTGAAGCCAAAACATCCGGCCTTCCCTGCGCAGTGGGTTGACGGCTTATGTCGTGCTCTCCCCGGGGAGCGTTGCACTATTGCCCCCGTCGCCTTGCGGCTGATCGATGTGCGCACCAGTTGGCCGCCGCATCTCCGCAAACCTTGACGCCAGAACCCCGGGCGCCAGGACCACACGATTTTGCCGTACGCGAGCTGCGCCTGTCGTGTGCGCGCGTTGCCTGCTCACGGTGTGACCCGCCCTGCAAACCGACTGCGCGCGACGCGGCCCGCGTCCACCACCTCCCATCCCGCGTTCGTGACGATCGCGATACGCCCCTCGGCCCGGGCTGGGATGGCTGTTCTATACGATAATCCGAAGTTCTGATAAAGAGAATTATTTGCGCGCGCTGGCATTGACCCTCCTATCGGTGTTTCGCCCGCGAGGTGGCGCAACAGCTTGTGGGGCGCGCCGGGCGCCGCCGCAACGGCGCCACGAACCGGTCTCCCCTCGGCCCCAAAATGCGCTAGGATGACCGCAGCGCGCCCAAAGTCGCGCGTGATCAACTGGACGTATGAGGAAACGAGATGAGGGTGACGATTGGACGGCGCACGGTCGTGGCGGCGGTGCTGACTGCCGCAGGGGCGGCGGCTTTGACGGTGGCTCTTGCGCCGGCTTTTTCACCAGCCTGGGCCCATGGCCCGACCCGGCAGAAGGTGCGCGAATCCATCGAGATCAACGCACCGCAGGACAAGGTCTGGGCCGCGATCCGTAACTTTCAGGACATGAGCTGGCTGCCGCCGGTGACCAAGACCACCGGCGAGAAGGGCAACGAGGTCGGCGCGACGCGGACGCTGACGCTGACGGGCGGGGCGACGGTCGAGGAGGAACTCTACAAGTACGAGCCCGACATGCTGAGCTATTCGTACCGGATCACGAAGGTCGACGTGAAGGTGCTCCCCGTGACCAATTATTCCTCGACCCTGACGGTGTCGCCCGCGCCCGACGGCAAGTCGAAGGTGGAATGGGCCGGCGCGTTCTATCGTGGCTTTCCCAACAACGATCCGCCGCCGGAGCTGAACGACGAAGCCGCCAAGACCGCGGTGAGCGGGCTCTACAAGACCGGGCTCGAGGCACTGAAGAAGAAGATCGAGAGCGGTAGCTGATCTTGCTGGCACCGGCCTTGCGGGCGCTGCTCCTGGCGGCGCTCGCCGCCGGCCTTTGCTGTGGTGCTTTTGGCCCGGGCTTCGGCAGCGCGACTGCCGAGGAAGCGTTCGTCACCAACCAGCTCAGCGACGATCTGACGGTCGTGGACCTCGGCAACCTTCGCGCGGTGGCAACCATTCCGATCGGCGGCAAGCCGGCCGGTGTGGCCGTCAGTGCCGACGGGCGCCTTGCCTATGTCACCAGTCCCGACGCCAAGGCCGTGACAATGGTGGACGCGGCGGCGCGGCAGGTGGCGGGCCGGATCGAGGTCGGCGGCGGCCCGCTCGGCATCGCCGTGGCGCCGGATGGCAAGACCGTCTATGTCGCCGATTGGTACGCGGCGGCGGTGCGGGTGATCGATACGGCCTCGCGCAGCGTCACGGCCAGCATCGCGGTCGGCGCCTCGCCGTCGGGGCTGGCGCTGACGCCGGACGGCAAGCTGCTGCTCTCGGCGGACCGTGACGACGACAGCGTTTCGGTGGTCGACACCGAAACGCGCCAGCGCAAGGCGACGATCAAGGTCGGCACCCGTCCGTTCGGCGTCACCATCGATGCCGAGGGCAGGCGGGCCTACACCGCCAATGTCGGCTCCGACGACGTCTCGGTGATCGATCTTGCGGAGGGGCGCGAGATCGGTCGCGTGCCGGTCGGCCTGCGCCCCTATGCCGTGGCGCTGACTTTGGGGCGCGGCTTCGTCACCGACCAATACGGCGGCACCGTCAGCGTGTTCGACCTGGCGAGCCTGAAGCCGGTCAAGCGCATCAATGTCGGCGACTATCCCGAAGGCCTCGCGGCAACCGCCGACGGCAAGCGCGTCATCGTCGCCTGCTGGGAGAGCAACACGCTTGTCATCATCGACGCGGTGGAGCTGAAGGTCGTCGGCGAGGTCAAGACCGGCGACGGCCCGAGGGCGTTCGGGGCATTCTTGCGCAGGACGGAGTAAGGGATCGCGTAGGGTGGGTTAGCCTTGCGGCTGCGCAAAGCGCAGTCGGAAGGCGTAACCCACCGTTTTGGCTTCCGCGGACAGAAGTGGTGGGTTACGCCAAGCGATTGCGCTTCGCGCAATCGCAGGGCTAACCCACCCTACGAATGCGGCACACCGCGCCCGCAATCTCGTCCATCCGCTCGAACACATGATCCGGCCCCAGCGCCCGCAGCGCTGCCGGCGCCGCGTAACCCCAGCACACCGCACCGCAGGCAATGCCGACGGCGCGCGCCGCCTCGATGTCGCGGACCTCGTCGCCGATCGCAATCACTTGGGTAGGCTTCACACCGGCGCGGCGGATGACCCGGCGGAATTTCGCGGGCTTGCCGAACAGCGATGCAGAACAGTCGAAATACGCGAACAGCGCGGCGGCGTCTCCGAGCTTCTCGCGCGCATTGGCTTCGCTGTCGGAGGTCACCAGCGCGAGTTGCACGCCGCTTCCGGCCAGCGTGCGCAGCATGGTCTCGACGCCCGCAAACAGCGGAATCTCAGCTGCCGCCTCCGCCTTCAGCCGCCGGGCATGCCGCGCGATCGCCGGCAACTTCCACAAGGGCACCTCAAGCCGAGAGAGGATTTCGCGTGTCGAGGCATTGCGCAGGCTGTCGACATCCTCGTCCCGTACGCGGCGAAAGCTGAAGCGATCGGCAATGTCGTTGATGGTGCGCAGGAACCAGGGGAAGCTATCGGCGAGCGTGCCGTCCAGATCGAAGATGGCGAGGGCGTAGGGCATGGGGAGCTGGCTTAGTGCTGCTTGATGTCACAGCGTAGGACTTCACTCGAATGGCGACCTTCCAGCGCGACCACCTCGAATTATCTCATCGACGACGGCAGCTTTCCAAACAATGCCAAGTTGAAGACCCATTGGATCGTCGCCAATCCGGCCTGAATAGACACCGAGGAATGTATCGGACTGGCCGATGATTTCCTGACCAGAGAGGACTTCAGGCGAGGCCTTCACTCCACGGGGAACAGTAATCCCCGTCCGTCGCGCCACAACAGGCGCTCCGGACATCCCTTGTCGAGTAGCGGTGTCGATCAGAAGTTTTGGAAGTCCATCGATGTCAATTTGTGGCTGACTAGCGATTGAGCCCCTTTTCCAAATTGCCAATTCATGCCCTCCATCAAGGCCACCCGGATACCCGAGGACAAAGACATCGTCCCCAGCTTGGGGTTCAAAATCGACAAAGGTATCCAAAGCGTTGATCGGCTTGCTGATCAAAGATTCGTCCATCAAGGCAACCTTGATGGCGATCACGTCGATATGGCTGCCGTGTTTTGGGTGTTCAAAAATAGGTTTTCCGTCGGCGTATAGAGGTATGTTGTAACGCTTTCGCACTGCCATTGTCTGATGACCAGCTTGACCATCAGCTCTCAGTAGCAGTGGCATTTCGATGTACGTTGGTTGGGCTCCGGAGCCACTCAAACTTTTTCCCTGGAGTTGGTCCCATCCCGTAACGTTGTGCCAATTGGTTATCAGGTAGAAATCACGATCACTAAGCCAAAAGAATCCCGTAGCTACTGCCAGTCAAGCGTCCGCGAATCCTGGACTTGGCGACACAGCTTCAATTTGACCGGCGCGTAGCTAAGCATGTGGGCAGAATCACTCCGCCGCCTCGCTCGCCGCGCGTCTCCGCTTCGGCTTCCGCGCCTTCTCCAGCACCGGCGCCAGAAACTTGCCCGTGTAGCTCCGCGGCGCCTTGGCGATGTCCTCCGGCGGGCCCCAGGCGACGATCTCGCCGCCGCCGTCGCCGCCCTCGGGGCCGAGGTCGATGACCCAGTCGGCGGTCTTGATGACCTCGAGATTGTGCTCGATCACCACGACCGTGTTGCCCTGCGCCACCAGCTCGTGCAGCACCTCCAGCAGCTTCTTGACGTCGTGAAAATGAAGACCGGTGGTGGGCTCGTCCAGAATGTAGAGCGTGCGGCCGGTGGCGCGTTTTGACAATTCCTTGGCTAGCTTCACGCGTTGCGCTTCGCCGCCCGACAGCGTCGTCGCCTGTTGCCCCACATGGATGTAGTCGAGGCCGACGCGGTGCAATGTCTGGAACGTCTCGCGCACGCGCGGCACCGCCTTGAAGAACTCGGCGGCTTCCTCGACGGTCATGTCGAGCACGTCGGCGATGCTCTTGCCCTTGAACAGGACTTCGAGCGTCTCGCGGTTGTAGCGCTTGCCCTTGCAGACGTCGCAGGTGACGTAGACGTCGGGCAGGAAGTGCATCTCGATCTTGATGACGCCGTCGCCCTGGCAGGCCTCGCAGCGGCCGCCCTTGACGTTGAAGGAGAAGCGGCCGGGCTCATAGCCGCGCGCCTTGGACTCGGGCAGGCCGGCGAACCATTCGCGGATCGGCGTGAAGGCGCCGGTATAGGTCGCCGGATTTGAGCGCGGGGTGCGGCCGATCGGCGACTGGTCGATGTCGATGATCTTGTCGATGTGCTCGAGGCCCTCGATGCGGTCGTGCGGGCTGCGCCTTCGCTGGCGTTGTTCAGCTTGCGGGCGATGGCGCGGTAGAGCGTGTCGATCAGCAGCGTCGACTTGCCGCCGCCGGA
Organism: Bradyrhizobium dasycarpum; assembly: GCF_042019905.1. Lineage (NCBI taxonomy): Bacteria > Pseudomonadati > Pseudomonadota > Alphaproteobacteria > Hyphomicrobiales > Nitrobacteraceae > Bradyrhizobium > Bradyrhizobium dasycarpum. The sequence continues at coordinate 1,435,863 of NZ_CP169574.1, read as the reverse complement.
GACGCCGGTGACGCAGGTGAACAGGCCGAGCGGGATCTCCGCCGTGACGTTCTTGAGGTTATTGCCGCGCGCGTTGACCACCTTGATGGTGCGGCGATGGTTCGGCGGACGCCGCTCCGGCACCTCGACCTCAAGCTCGCCGGTCAGGTACTTGCCGGTCAGCGATTTCGGGTTGCGCATGATCTCGGCGGGCGTGCCTTCGGCGACGATGTGGCCGCCATGCATGCCGGCGCCGGGGCCGATGTCGAGCACGTAATCGGCGAGCCGGATGGCGTCCTCGTCATGCTCGACCACGACCACGGTGTTGCCGAGGTCGCGCAGCCGCTTCAGCGTGTCGAGCAGGCGGGCGTTGTCGCGCTGGTGCAGGCCGATCGAGGGCTCGTCCAGCACGTAGAGCACGCCTGTGAGCCCCGAGCCGATCTGCGAGGCGAGGCGGATGCGCTGGCTCTCGCCGCCCGACAGCGTGCCGGAGGAGCGGGACAGCGTGAGGTAATTCAGGCCGACGTCGAGCAGGAAGGTGAGGCGCTCGCGGATCTCCTTCAGGATGCGGCCGGCGATCTCGTTCTGCTGCGCGTTGAGCGCGCCGGGCACGGTCTCGAACCATTCGCCGGCCTTCCTGACCGACAGCTCCGAGATCTCGCCGATATGCTTGCCGCCGACCTTGACGCAGAGCGCCTCGGGCTTGAGGCGAAAGCCCTTGCAGGCCTGGCAGGGAACGTCGTGGAAGTATTTCGCCAGCTCCTCGCGGGCCCACTCGCTTTCGGTTTCGCGGTAGCGGCGGTTGATGTTGGTGATGACGCCCTCGAACGGCTTCTTGGTGTCGAAGGAGCGCACCCCGTCCTCGTAGGAGAACTTGATCTCGTCCTCGCCGGAGCCGTGCAGGATGGCGTCTTTCGTCTTCTTCGGCAGGTCCTTCCACTTGGTGGTCAGGGTGAACTTGTAGTGCTTGCCGAGCGCGGTCAGCGTCTGCACGTAATAGGGCGAGGACGACTTGGCCCAGGGCGCGATCGCGCCCTTGCCGATGGCGAGATCCTTGTCGGGGATGACGAGGTCCTCGTCGACATGCTGCTCGACGCCGAGGCCGCCGCAGGCGGGGCAGGCGCCATAGGGGTTGTTGAAGGAGAACAGCCTGGGCTCGACCTCGGGAATGGTGAAGCCGGAGACCGGGCAGGCGAACTTTTCCGAGAACAGCATGCGCTCGGGTCCGCTCTTGTCGTGGATCTTGGCGGTCTTCTTCTTCTCTTCCGTGGGAGCGGCCGCAGGCGCGTCGGCGAACTCGACGACGGCGAGGCCTTCGGCGAGCTTCAGCGCGGTCTCGAAGCTCTCGGCGAGGCGCTGGCCGATGTCGGCGCGCACCACGATGCGGTCGACGACGACGTCGATGTCGTGCGGGAATTTCTTGTCCAGCGTCGGCGCTTCCGCCAGCTCATGGAAGGCGCCGTCGATCTTGACGCGCTGAAAGCCCTTCTTGAGCCATTCGGCGAGCTCCTTGCGATACTCGCCCTTGCGGCCGCGCACGACGGGCGCGAGCAGATAGAGCCGCGTGCCTTCGGGCAGCGCCAGCACGCGGTCGACCATCTGCGAGACGGTCTGGCTCTCGATCGGCAGGCCCGTGGCCGGCGAGTAGGGCACGCCGACGCGCGCCCAGAGCAGGCGCATATAATCGTAGATCTCGGTGACGGTGCCGACGGTGGAGCGCGGGTTCTTCGAGGTCGTCTTCTGCTCGATCGAGATCGCCGGCGACAGGCCGTCGATCTGGTCGACGTCGGGCTTCTGCATCATCTCCAGGAACTGGCGTGCATAGGCCGACAGCGATTCGACGTAGCGACGCTGGCCCTCGGCGTAGATGGTGTCGAAGGCGAGCGAGGATTTGCCGGAGCCGGAGAGGCCGGTGAACACCACCAGCTTGTCGCGGGGAATCTCGACGTCGATGTTCTTGAGGTTGTGCTCGCGCGCGCCGCGGATCGTAATTGCGCGCAGGCTCGAGCCCGCGTTCTGTTGTTGGCGCTTCGCCTTGATCACTTCATCCATCCGAGTTGCCCTCAAGGAAGCCCATGGGTGCGCGACCGCGCCAGCAAGAGAGCCGCGCTTTGTCCGGAACCGGATCGGCGCCGATGGGTGTGTTGGCGAACGTAGGAAGAACGGCGGCGGATTTCCAGAGGGAGTTGCGAATCGTCAACGGATTGTTGGCGTGCTGGCGGCATCTGGCAGCAGCAGCCTGCAGAAATGCGCGGGAACGTGCCCGCCAAAACAAGCAAAACAAAAAGGCCGGCGCGAGGCCGGCCTTTCGTGACGATGTGACGTCGGTTGTGATCAGTACTTCGCAACCACCGGGCCACCGAAGTGATAGTTCACGCCGACCTGCACGGTGTGGAGGTTGAGCGTACCGGTGGGAATGGCGCCCGAGAAGTAGGTCTCGCCGCCGAGGCTGCGATAGAGATACTCGCCCTTGACCGACCATTGCGGCGCGAAGTACGCCTCGACGCCCGCACCGACGGTCCAGCCGGAGTGGAACTTGCTGTCGGAAGCCGAGAGGCCGCCCAAGGTGGCAGTGAGCTTGTTGTCGATCCAGGCGTAACCACCGGTGCCGTAGAGCAGCACGTTGTTGACGGCCCAGCCGATGCGGCCGCGCACGGTGCCCATGGCGTCGGTCTTGGAAGTCAGCGATGCGGGGACGCCACCGACGCCGGCGACGAAAACCGTGCCAGCTGCCGAGGCGCTGACGTCAGCCCAGGCGGCGTCGGCCTCGAGGCCGAACACGACGTTGCCGGTCTGCCAGTTGTAGCCGGCGGTGCCGCCGACGAAGCCGCCCTGCATCTTGGGGTCGCCCGACGAGGCTTCCCAGGCGCCGCCACCGACGATACCGAGATAGAAGCCGGTCCAGTTGTAGACCGAAGCCAGCGGAGCAACCGGCGCCTTGGTGTAGGGGCGAGCCGCGAGATCAGCAGCCGAAGCGGGGGCCGCCAGAGCGAACAAACAGGCCGAAGCCAACAAAACCTTTTTCATTTTCAACTTAATCCCAGTCCCAGTTTCTGTTGTTGCCTTCCTTGACGGAAGGGCAGCGGACTCAACGGCCCAACTGAGGCAATGCTTACACCACTGAAGCCGCAAGTTGTGTCTCCGAAAAGCCACACCGATCGAAAAGGTGATGGTTACTGACCCATTATCGCGGGCGAGCTATCGCGAGCGAGCTGCCTCAAACGACAAAGGCCGGCGCGAGGCCGGCCTTCGATCGTCACGAGCGATCCGCGCAATCAGTACCTCGGAGCGGGTGCGCCCCAGTTGAAGTGATAGTTCACGCCGGCCTTGACCGTGTGAACGGTGTCGGTCCACTCGGAGCGGTTCGCGGCAACAGCCGGAGCGGTGTACTGCAGCGTGCTTGTGCCGAAATCGATGTAGTTGTACTCGACCTTGGCGGACCAGTTCGGGGCGAACATGTATTCCGCGCCGGCGCCGACGGTCCAGCCCCAACGCCAGTCATTCCGCACGACACTGCCGACGAGAGGAACATCATAGCGATGCTGCAGGTCGCCGACCGCGGCACCGCCACTGACAAAGAACAGAGCGGGACCGGTCGAATAGCCGAGACGGCCCTTGATATCGCCGAAGCTGCGGATCTTCGTGAAGTAGGTGTCGCCTAGGCCGGCATTGATTTCCGCCGAACGGCCGCTGATATCAGACCAGTGATAGTCGCCCTCGATGCCGAAAACGACCGGGCCCGACTGCCAGTTATAGCCGAAGACGCCACCAACGAAACCGCCGCTGATGTCGTAGTTCTGACTTCCTGCGAAGCCCGGGCCGTTCGGCAGGAGGAAGAACGTCTCGTCGCTGTCGCCCCAGCCGCCACCGCCCTGAATACCAGCATAGAAACCGGTCCAGGTGTAGATCGGCGCGGGCGCAGCCACCGGCGCTTTCGTGTACGGACGAGCGGCGAGATCCGCCGCGTTCGCCGGAGCCGAGAGGCCCAGCGCAGCGGCCCCAAATGCAATTGCTAAGGTCTTTCTCATTTCCTAAAGCCCTCCAAAGTTGTCCGCTTCTTGCGAGATCCCCGAAGCGGTTAAGCGCGAAGCCCATGACGTCCAAGTCCGAGTCAACCGTAGCGCGATTTGGTGATTGAGTCCGTCTCCGAAATGCAACAGTCCCGCACGATCGTGAGCCAGCTAAGTAGATGATGTTCATGAAGTTTCGTGCTGTCACGGGAACCGCGAAAAGTTCCATCTGGGTTCCCGCCCGCCTCAAAATATTTCGGCAGAGCTCCATTCCAGGTTGTTCCGTAGGTTTTTCAGAACAAATCTAGAACACACGAGGAATTGGTGCTATATATGGGGATAACCTGCGGTGCGGCGGGCCGATCCGAGACCGCGAGCGTATAGGGTCGCCCCAACAGGGCGCAGAGGAACGCGGGCAGCGCGCTCGGCCTTTGAAATCAGTGGCATTCGGAGTGGAGAGCGGCGATGGCGGGAAGCGTCAACAAGGTCATTCTGGTTGGAAATCTCGGCAAGGATCCTGAAATTCGCCGCACCCAGGACGGGCGGCCGATTGCGAATTTGAGCATCGCGACGTCGGAAACCTGGCGCGACAAGAACACCGGCGAGCGCAAGGAGAAGACCGAGTGGCATCGCGTCGTGATCTTCAACGAAGGCCTCTGCAAGGTCGCCGAGCAATATCTGAAGAAGGGCGCGAAGGTTTACATCGAGGGAGCGCTCCAGACCCGCAAATGGACCGACCAGAGCGGCGTCGAGAAATACTCCACCGAGGTCGTGCTGCAGGGCTTCAACTCCACCCTGACGATGCTCGACGGCCGCGGTGGCGGCGGCGGAGGCGGCAGCTTCGGTGACGAGCCGGGCGGCGATTTCGGCTCGTCCGGCCCCGTCAGCAGCGCGCCGCGCCGTCCTGTTGCCGCAGGTGGCGGCAGCCGCAACAGCGACATGGACGACGATATCCCGTTCTGAGCACGGATCGGACGAGGGGCGCTGGCCGAGCTCGGCGGCGCCTTGCCACGTCGTGTCAGCAAACCCTACCAATTGACGGAACGGGCTCGGATTTCCGGGCCCCGCTTCATGTTCGGGTTGAATTCAGCCCGCGCTCGCCAAGCGGATCGACGGGGCGCTCGCCGCGGGTGCGATCCATGTTGCCAGGGCCGATTTTGGACGACCTGTTCCAGGTTGATTCCGGGGCTCCCTGCAACGCCGTAAGTCATTGGAAAAATAAGCGGAAAAAGCGCTTCCGAGTCCCCGCCAAGGGTGGTTATCAGGGGTGCGATGCGCTATATGATTCCCAGACAAAAACTCACCGGATTCCCCCTTGGCTGACGACGACAAAAAGCCCGGCGACCAGCCGGCGCAACCCTCGGACATTCGCCCCGTCTCCATCTTCGAGGAGATGAAGAAGTCCTATCTCGACTACGCCATGAGCGTGATCGTGGCGCGGGCGCTGCCCGATGCCCGCGACGGTCTGAAGCCGGTGCACCGCCGCATCCTGTTCTCGATGAACGAGCAGGGGCACACGCCCGACAAGAAGTACGTCAAATCCGCCCGCGTGGTCGGTGACGTCATCGGTAAGTATCATCCGCACGGCGATCAGTCGATCTACGACGCCATGGTCCGGATGGCGCAGGACTTCTCGATGCGCGTGCCGCTGATCGACGGCCAGGGCAATTTCGGCTCGGTCGACGGCGATCCCCCGGCTGCCTATCGTTACACCGAAGCGCGCCTGACAAAGGCGGCGCTGGCTCTGTTGGCGGACATCGACAAGGACACCGTCGACTTCCAGCCGAACTACGACAACAACGAGACCGAGCCGTCGGTCTTGCCGGCCAAGTTCCCGAACCTTCTCGTCAACGGTGCGGGCGGCATCGCGGTCGGCATGGCGACCAACATCCCGCCGCACAATCTGGGCGAGGTCATCGACGCCTGTGTCGCGCTGATCGACAACCCCGCGCTCACCATCGACGAGCTCATCAACATCGTGCCGGGACCGGACTTCCCGACCGGCGGCGTCATTCTCGGACGGCAGGGCATCCGCTCGGCCTATCACCTCGGCCGCGGCTCGATCATGATGCGAGGCAAGGTCGCGATCGAGACCTTCCGCAAGGAGCGCGAGGCGATCATCATCACCGAGATTCCCTACCAGGTGAACAAGGCGACGATGGTCGAGCGCATCGCCGAGCTGGTCAAGGAAAAGAAGATCGAGGGCATCGGCGACCTGCGCGACGAATCCGACCGCGACGGCTACCGCGTCGTCATCGAGTTGAAGCGTGACGCCGTTCCGGACGTGGTGCTGAACCAGCTGTATCGATTCACGCCGCTGCAGACCAGCTTCGGCGTCAACATGGTGGCGCTCGACAGCGGCCGTCCGCGGATCATGCATCTGAAGGACCTGCTGACGATCTTCGTCGACTTCCGCGAGCGGGTCGTCACGCGGCGCACCAAGTATCTGCTCGCCAAGGCGCGCGATCGTGCGCATATCCTCGTCGGTCTCGCGATCGCCGTCGCCAATATCGACGAGATGATCCGGGTGATCCGGAGCTCGCCCGACCCGACCACCGCCCGCGACACCCTGATGTCGCGTGACTGGCCGGCCCGGGACGTCGAGGACATGCTGACGCTGATCGACGATCCGCGCCATCGCATCAGCGCGGACGGCACGATCCGGCTGTCGATGGAACAGGCGAGGGCCATTCTCGACCTGCGGCTTCAGCGCCTCACCGCCCTCGGCCGCGACGAAATCCGCGACGAGCTCGACAAGCTCGCCGGCGAGATCGCCGATTATCTCGACATCCTGCGCTCGCGCGAACGCGTGCTCGGCATCATCAAGACCGAGCTTGCCGAAGTGAAGGCCGAGTTCGCCACGCCGCGCCGCACCGTCATCATCGAGCAGGAGGGCGAGGTCGAGGACGAGGACCTGATCCAGCGCGAGGACATGGTCGTCACCGTCTCGCACGCCGGCTACGTCAAGCGCGTGCCGCTGTCGGCCTACCGCGCCCAGCGCCGCGGCGGCAAGGGCCGCTCCGGCATGCAGACCCGCGACGAGGATTTCGTCAGCCGGCTCTTTGTGGCGTCGACCCATACGCCGGTGCTGTTCTTCTCCTCGCGCGGCCAGGTCTACAAGGAGAAGGTCTGGCGTCTGCCGGTGGCCGCGCCGAACGGGCGCGGCAAGGCGCTGATCAACATCCTGCCGCTGGAGCAGGGCGAGCGCATCACCACCATCATGCCGCTGCCCGAGGATGAATCGACCCTGGGGCAACCTCGACGTGATGTTCGCCACCACCGGCGGCAACGTCCGGCGCAACAAGCTGTCGGACTTCGTCGACGTCCGCCGCTCCGGCATCATCGCGATGAAGCTCGACGACGACGAGGCGATCGTCGACGTGCAGATCTGCACCGAGCGCGACGACGTGCTGCTGACCGCCGCCGGCGGCCAGTGCATCCGCTTCCCCGTCACCGACGTGCGCGTGTTCACCGGGCGCACCTCGATGGGCGTGCGCGGCATCGCGCTCGCCGGCTCCGACAAGGTGATCTCGCTGGCGATCCTGCGCCACGTCGAGACCACCTCGGACGAGCGCTCGGCTTATTTGAAGATGCGCCGTGCGGTCGCCGGCGAAGCCGGGGCCGAGGAGGCGGCAGTAGACGCCGAGGCCGAGGAGACGTCGGGCAGCTTCCAGCTCGCCCAGGAACGTTATGCCGAGATGTCGGCGCAGGAGCAGGTCGTGCTCACGGTGTCGGTCAACGGCTACGGCAAGCGAACCTCGTCCTACGAATACCGCACCACCGGGCGCGGCGGCAAAGGCATCGTCGCCATGAGCGTCAACAACCGGAATGGCAACCTGGTCGCCTCGTTCCCGGTCGAGGACGCCGATCAGATCATGCTGGTCACCGACAAGGGCCAGCTGATCCGCTGCCCGGTCGAAGGCATCCGCATCGCCGGCCGCTCGACGCAAGGCGTCATCGTGTTCGACACCGCCGAGGACGAGCACGTGGTGTCGGTCGAGCACATCACGGAAGAGGCCGAGAGCGGGAACGGGACCAACGGCGAATAGGGAGCAGCGGCTGAGGCTTGCTGCTCCGTTCGCTGTTCGCCGCCCATCATTCGTGGGCTTGATAGACCCGACTACGGCGTGCGGTTGGCGGTCACGAGGCGCGCCTCGCGGATCGTCGCCTTGGTGCCGGCCTTGCGCAGGCACGAGGCCTCGAAATTCGGCCAGGCCTGCTGCGAGCAATCCTTGCCGATGGCGCGGATATCGAGCCGGTCGCTCTTGGCCAGCGGCTGCGGCACGCTGGCTTCGACCGCCGGGGCAAAGCCGGGCAGGAGCGTGAGGGCTGCGGCAACAAACGCCGAGAGTGCGATCGCTGAGAGAGCCTTGATCATTGACAGTCCCCTGTGATGCGGCCGCCTACGCCCAGTGCGGCCCGTCATTCGTTGGCCGGATTAGTAACCATGGCCAGTTTCCGGACGTCTTCGCCGGCGCGGGAAATGGTTTCGTGCCCGCGCCCTTTTGTTTCGTGTCCGCGCTCAGGACGAAACAAAGCGGCCATCGCCGACACGGCCGGCGGGATATTTCTGGAAACGGCGGGGGAACCGGCCCGCTTGCCGGGCCGGGCCGGGCGCGGTAGGAGGGGGCATGCCGCGTATCGCCTTTTATCCCGGTTCCTTCGACCCCATCACCAACGGCCATCTGGACGTGGTCCGGCACAGCGTGTCGCTGTGTGACAAGCTCGTGGTCGCGATCGGGGTCCATCCCGGCAAGAAGCCGCTGTTCTCGACCGAGGAGCGGCTGAAGATGCTCCATGACGTCTGCGGGCCGGTGGCGGCCAAGGCCGGCTGCGTGCTCGAAGCCGTGACGTTTGACGATCTATCGGTGACGTCGGCGCGCAAGCACGGCGCGACCATCATGATCCGGGGCCTGCGGGACGGCAGCGACCTCGACTACGAGATGCAGCTCGCCGGCATGAACGAGGCGATGGCACCGGAGGTGCACACGGTCTTCCTGCCGGCCTCGCCGATGGTCCGCCCGATCACCGCCACTTTGGTGCGCCAGATCGCCGGCATGGGCGGCGACGTTTCGGCCTTCGTCCCGCCGGTTGTCGCAGCCCAGCTCAAGGTAAAATTCGCCGGATAACGGCGCGCTTCCTCTTCCTTCTGATCCGGAGTTGTCATGATCCGAATTTTCGCAGTCCTTGCCGCGCTTCTGTTCGCGGTGCCGGCGGTGGCGCAGCAATTGCCTGCAAACCTCGACAAGGCCAATGCCATCGTCATCGACAGCACCAAGGGCCGCATCGTTATCAAGCTGCGCACCGACATCGCGCCCCAGCATGCCGAGCGCATCAAGCAGCTTGCGCGGGAGGGTTTCTACAACAACGTGCCGTTCCATCGCGTCATGGACGGCTTCATGGCGCAGACCGGCGACGGCCAGAACTTCAACGGCACCGGCGGGTCGAAATATCCGAACCTGAAGCAGGAATTCTCCAAGGTGCATTTTGCCCGCGGCATCGTCGGCATGGCCCGGCGCGGCGACAGCGTCGACAGCGCCAACTCGCAGTTCTTCATTATGTTCGCCGACGGCGGCAGCCTCGATGGCCAGTACACCGTGATCGGCGAGGTCGTGCAGGGCATGGACGTCGTCGACAAGCTGAAGAAGGCTCCGCCAGGGCTCCGCCGGCGGCGCCGTGACCGATCCCGACAAGATGGTGAAGGTGCAGGTCGCCTCCGACATCAAATAAGAGGCGGCGATGGCGCGTTGTGGCGACAAGCTCCTGCTGGTTGCCGCGATGCTGCTGCTCGGCACCTCGGGCACGGCTGCCGAGGTGAGGCAGGTCGATACCATCCAGGACGTGTTCCGCCACTTGCGCACCTGCTGGAGACCGCCGCCCATTACCAAGGCCCGGCCACTCGACATCACCGTCGTCGTGAGCTTTAACCGGTCCGGCGACATTCTGGGCCATCCGAGGATCACCTATGAGTCCGCGGAGGCCTCCGACAATGACCGGCTGCAATACCGGATCGCGGTGATGGAGGCGTTGCAACGCTGCACGCCGATGCCATTTACCGAGGCAATGGCCGGCGCCGCCGCAGGACGTCCATTCGCGATCCAGTTCCGCAACCGCAAGACGTCACCTGACACTTCACCCCCAACACAAGAGAGACGAGCATGAGCGTCACCGAAAACACCCTGATCCTCGAGACCACGCAGGGCCCCGTCACCATCGAGATGCGCCCCGACCTCGCGCCCGGCCACGTCGCCCGCATCAAGGAGCTGGTCCGCGAAGGCTTCTACGACGGCATCGTGTTCCACCGCGTGATCGAGGGCTTCATGGCGCAGACCGGCTGCCCGCAGGGCACCGGCACCGGCGGTTCCGGCAAGAAGCTGAAGGCCGAGTTCAGCAAGGAGCCGCATGTGCGCGGCACCGCCTCGATGGCCCGCGCCGCCAACCCCGATTCCGGCGACAGCCAGTTCTTCATCTGCTTCGACGACGCACGCTTCCTCGACAACCAGTACACGGTCTGGGGCAAGGTCACCGAGGGCATGGAGAATGTCGACAAGATCAAGCGCGGCGAGCCCGTGCAGAACCCCGACAAGATCGTCAAGGCGCGGATGGCGGCGGACAAGGAATGACCGCGTAGCGGTCATTCCGGGGCGCGTGAAGCGCGAACCCGGAATCTCGAGATTCCGGGTTCGATGCTGCGCATCGCCCCGGAATGACGCGAACCAAAGGCGCGACAGCGCTCATGCGCACCGATCTCTTCGACTTCGACCTGCCCGCCGAGCGCATCGCCTTGCGCCCGGCGAGCCCGCGCGACGCCGCCAAGATGCTGGTCGTCGAGAACGGCGCGCTGCGCGACCAGACCGTCGCCGACCTGCCGTCATGGCTGAAGGCGGGCGACCAGCTCGTCGTCAACGACACCAAGGTGATCGCGGCGCAGCTGAAAGGCCGCCGCATCGGCCGCGAGACCGAGCCCCGAATCGAGGCGACGCTGATCAAGCGGCTCGACGGCTCGCGCTGGCAGGCGCTGGTGAAGCCGGCGAAGAAGCTCGCCGCCGGCGACCGCATCCGCTTCGGCAATGAAGGCAAGGTCTGCCTGCTCGGCCATCTCGACGCCGAGGTCGAGGCCAAGGGCGCCGAGGGCGAGGTCACGTTGTCGTTCTCGTTCCACGGCCCAGCGCTGGACCAGGCCATCGCCGATCTCGGCAGCCCGCCACTGCCGCCCTACATCGCCTCCAAGCGCACGCCCGACGATCAGGATCTCGCCGACTACCAGACCATGTTCGCGGCGAACGAAGGCGCGGTTGCTGCACCCACCGCGGGCCTGCATTTCACCCCGGCGCTGGAGCAGGCGCTGCGCGCGCGCGGCGTCGGCATCGTCAGGGTCACGCTGCATGTCGGGGCAGGGACGTTCCTGCCGGTGAAGGCCGACGACACCGAAGCTCACAAGATGCACGCCGAGTGGGGCACGATCTCGGCCGAGACCGCGGAGCGCCTCAACAGCGCTCGAAAAAATGGCGGCCGCATTATCGCCGTCGGCACCACGTCATTGCGCCTGCTCGAGAGCGCAGCCCGCGAGGACGGCACGATCCAGCCCTTCGCGGCCGAGACCGCGATCTTCATCACGCCCGGCTATCGCTTCCGGGCGGTCGACGTGCTGATGACGAATTTTCATCTGCCGAAGTCGACGCTGTTCATGCTGGTGTCGGCATTCTCCGGGCTGGAGACGATGAAGCGGGCGTATGCGCACGCGATCGCGAACGGGTACCGGTTCTATTCGTATGGCGATGCGTGCTTGCTGTTTCGGGAAAAGAAGTAGGGTGGGTTAGCTGAGCAGAGACGCGAAGCGCATCTGCTCGGCGTAACCCACCATCCTTGTCTGCACTTGAAAATGGTGGGTTACGGCTTCGCCTAACCCACCCTACGGCACCTCCTACGCCATCACCCGCTGCGGCAAGAGTTCCGCGATCTGCACCGCGTTCAGCGCGGCACCCTTGAGCAACTGATCGGCCGCCACGAACATCGAGATCGAATGCCCGGAAGGATCGCTGAGATCCTTACGGATGCGGCCGACCAGGACGTCGTCCTGGCCCGAGGCGTCGATCGGCATCGGGAAGTAGTTCTTGGCGCGGTCGTCGACCACCTTGACGCCGGGCGCCTGCGCCATGATGGCGCGGACCTGGTCTTCGCTGATCGGCTTTTCGCATTCGAAGGTGATGGCCTCGCAATGGGCGCGCAGCACCGGCACGCGCACGCAGGTGACGCCGACGGCGATGGTGTCGTCCTCGAAGATCTTGCGGGTCTCCTTGATGACCTTGGTCTCTTCGTCGTTGTAGCCGGTGTCGGGGTCGACGGCCGTGTTGTGGTTGAAGAGGTTGAAGGCGTAGGGATGCGGCATTACCTTCGGCGTATAGACCTGCCCGTTGAGATTGGCGCGGGTGGATTCGACCAGCTCCTCCATCGCGGCGGCACCGGCGCCCGAGGCGGCCTGGTAGGTCGAGATGATGACGCGCTTGATGCGGTTCTTCTGGTGGATCGGCCACAATGGCACCAGCGCGGTGATCGCCGCGCAGTTCGGATTGGCAATGATGCCCTTGTGGTCGCGGATTCGGTTCGCGTTGATCTCGGGGATCACCAGCGGCACGTTCGGGTCCATGCGGAAAGCGGAGGAGTTGTCGACCACGACCGCGCCCGCCCTGACCGCGATCGGCGCATACTTCTTGGAGATGCTGCCGCCAGCGGAGAACAGGGCGATATCGACACCCTCGAAGGACCGCTCGGTCAGCTCCTCGATCGCGATATCCTTGCCGCGGAACGACACCGTCCTGCCGGCCGAGCGGGCGCTGGCGAGCGCCTTGAGCTTGCCGACTCGAAAGCCGCGCTTGTCCATGGTGGCGATGAATTCGGCGCCCACCGCGCCGGTGACGCCGACAATCGCGACGACGGGATCGTTACTCACTTTGTCCTCCATTGAGATTTGCGAATGAGACAACAAAAAAGCCCCGGACCATCGAGGGCGGGGCTTCGGTAGAGCTTGATGCGTTTTAGTCGACGACTACGCGCGCACGCCTCCCCGGGCCCCTGAGGCCGTGGTGGTTTTGGTCGTGCGTTTGGTGGTCGTGAACATGGCGGCGACTTATGCGGGAGAGTCTGGTCGCCGTCAATGGCCTTTTGCCCCGGTCGATGCCGGGGCGGCGACCCCTTGCTGCGATTTGGCAGCCGCTACTTCGTCCTGGCGCCCGGGGGCTCCAGGATGACCTCCTTGAGGTCGTCGCCGCTGATCACGACGATCGCGAAATTGAGCCGGCCGCGCTCGCGCACGAGGCCACCGCTGATCGCCTTGCCCGAGGCCGCGCGCTCGGCAACGCGCACGGCATCCGCGAGGCGGTGCCTGATCGCACCGAGGGCCGCAAGGTTGTTGCGATCGTCGTGGTCGAGCTCGGCGAGCGGCAGGGCAGCTTCCCCGCCCACCAGTTCGCCCGTCGCGGCGTTGATGGTGTAGCGCCAGATCCGGTCATTGTGCAGGGTCTTCACCCGATACACCGCGACGCCGGAGCCGCCGTCAAAACTGACATCTGCGGTGGTGGCGCCGGCGTGGCGCGCTTCTGCGATCGCCATGGCCTGGCTGATCGAGATCGACGAGCTGCGGAAGCGCTCGATCTCGCGGCTGACGGCCTGGCGGTCAGCCTCGGCATCACCATCTGTATCGCTGTGAAGCGCGGTCGGCGTGCCCGCCGTCACGGTCGCCTGCAACGGCGCGGCGAGGAGCAGCGCAGGCAAGGCGATCGCGAGCAGTTGCAAGGTCCGTCGTCTGGCTGTCGTCATGTTCGAAACCTTCGACCTGCGAGTGTGCCGGATGAACGTAAAGAATTCGCGGCCGGCCTCGGGCAAAGGCCGGCCGCCGAACGCCGCGGCGGGCTGTACCTGCCGCGACGATCGAAGCGGTCCAGACCTCCTTGGGGCTGTGAAAGGCGGCCCGGACCAACTGAACTAAACAATACCGTATCGTTTTGTTTTGGTCAACGCCGCTGCGGCGTCCCTATGGGGGATAGGGCGCGAGTTCACGGAATCGTCAGCGGGAGGAGCGGCGCCGCGTCGGGCCCTTGGCGGCGTCCCGGATCCGGTCGGCAGGACCCAGCGCACCGGCAAGGAACAGCTTGATCGCGCTGCGCATGCGCTTCTCGGCCGATTTCGGCTCGAGGGTCGTTCCGAAGGTTGCCATGCGGTGGGTATGACCAACCACCACGTCGAGAAACACCTCGGCCGCAATGGTGGTGTCTTCGACGTCGAGCGCGCCTTGCGCGACCAGGTGGTCGAAGAAGCGCGCTGTGGTGGCGACCGCCTTGAGCCAGCCTTCCTCCTTGCCGAGCTTGGCGACGTCGGGGAAGTTGATGGCCTGTGACGTCATCATGCGGCTGAAGGCGACGGCATCGGGACCGCAGGTAAATGAGAGCATCTCGCGCCCGATCTCGACCAGCCGCTGCTCGACCGAGATGTCGGCGGCACTGCTCAACTGGGTCTCTGCCGCGGCCGACAGCGGCGCAAGCCAGCGCGCGATCTCGCGCCTCAGCACGGCGGCAAACAGGCCGCGCTTGTCGCCGTAGCGGGCGTAGACGGTGGGCTTGCTGACCCGGGCCGCTTCCGCAACCGCGTCGAGGGAGGTCGCGTCGAAGCCGCGATCCAGGAATAGGCGGGTGGCGACCTCGATCAACCGCTGGTCGCGCTCAATGGCGGCGGTCTTGGTCGGCCGGCCACCGCGGGATTTCGGCACCTCGCGCCGCGGCGCTGCCGGTCTCGTCCTGGTCGCAGTCAATCCCATGCCCAATGATTCTTGCGCGTTTCTGACGTTCGTCATTCGCTCTATATCGCGCAGCAGCCGGGACGTCATCGCCAATCTGGCCGAATTGGCCGTATCGTCAACCGTTTCGGCACGGCCTCGTTCCGTCACGCGATCACGGCAGCGCCGAGGTCCAGGCCTGGCCGGCTGCAGCCTTCTCGTATCCGTACTGATACAGCGCCCGCATATAGGCGGTGTCGAAGCCTTCGGACGGCGGGGCGGGGTAGTCGCGCGCGATGTAGGAGAGATGGAAGCCGAGACGGTTGCGCCGCGCGAAATCATAGGTCGAGAAGATGATCGAGCGCGTCTGCGACTGGGTGATCGCCGACAGGCTGCGCGAGGCGACGTCGATGGTGCCATTGGAGACCAGCTCGAAATTGCGTTCGATCTTCTTGTTGACGAGGATGTAGATGTCCATCCTCGCATTGCCCGGCAGCCGGCTGCCCTGGAACAGCAGGGCTTCCGGCAGCGTCAGCACCGGCGCGGTCACGCCGCCGTCGACATGCATCTCCTGAAACTTGCGGCCCTGGCCCTCGGCGTCGATCATGATCGGCGGAAACACCAGCGGAATGCTGGCGGAGGCCGCCATCACGTCGCGAAACAGCTTGAGTGCCTCGGGCGTGCCGACGGCGGCGATCTTGCCCATGTCCCAGATCGCGGTGCGCTGGGTGTCGAGGTCGGTCGTCGCGATCAGCAGCTTTCGCCCCTTGGCGTTCTCGCGCGCGACCTGGGCCAAAATCTCCGGCCCGACATAGCGTGCGACCAGCTCGCGCAGCCGCGTGTTGCCGAACAGGCCGGATCCGAACAGCACGCGCATGATGCTGGGATCGTTCAGCAGGCTCTCCGCGATGCCGCTGGTGTAGACTTCCTTCAAGGTGTCGTCGTATTGCGGGCCGAGAAACGCGAATGGCGCGATCAGGCCGCCGGTGCTGACGCCCGAGACGAGCGAGAAGGTGGGGCGGGTTCTGGCCGCGGTCCAGCCGCTGAGCACACCGACGCCGTAGGCGCCATCGGCGCCGCCGCCGGACAGCGCCAGATAGGACTTCGTCGCCGTGCCGGTGTCCTTGTCGAAGCTGAATTTCGTGACGGGGTCGTCGGCGTAGCGCCGCAGGCCATCGATCTCGAGCACGCGCGATGTGCTGGCCTCGGCGGCCGTGTAGGGCGTGCGGGGCAGGGAGGTGCAGGCGGCGAGCGCCAGGCTGCACGTCAGGACCAGGACCGCGGTCAGGCGGCCGGTTATGGGCCTGATCCGCTGGTGCAGGCGGCCGGAGAGGTCGGTCGAACAGGAAGGAAGGAGCATTGCCGGTGGCTGGCGATCACACATCTGGCGCCTCCGGCGGATCTCGCCGCGGCACCCTCGTCCAGCCCCGAGTAAAACTATACTGTATCGTTTTGTTTAACAAGGCTGGCGGCGGGAATAAGTCGCGCCCAGTGTGTCCCAGGCCGAGGCACCGGCCGGCCGCTGCGGGGGCTGGGCGGGTTGATCGACGTGCTCCGACACGCAATAAGCACCGCCATGAATCCCGACAACGAGCTTCCCAATCACTTCGAGTTGCTTGCCAGCGATGGCGCCGCGCGCACCGGACGGCTGACCACGCCCCATGGCGTCGTGCGGACGCCGGCCTTCATGCCGGTCGGCACCGCCGGTGCCATGAAGGGCATGCACTGGCGCGAGGTGCGCGATGCCGGCGCCGACATCGTGCTCGGCAACACCTATCACCTGATGCTGCGCCCGACCGCCGAGCGGATCGCGGCGCTCGGCGGCTTGCAGCGTTTCACCGGCTGGAACGGGCCGATGCTGACGGATTCCGGCGGCTTCCAGGTGATGTCGCTGTCGGACCTGCGCAAGGTCACCGAGAATGCCGTCACCTTCCGCTCGCATATCGACGGTGCCAAAGTCGAGCTGTCGCCGGAGCGCTCGATCGAGGTGCAGCGCCTGCTCGGCTCCGACATCGCCATGCAGATGGACGAGTGCGTGCGGCTGCCGGCCGAACACGCCGACATCGAGCGCGCGATGCAATTGTCGCTGCGCTGGGCGGAGCGCTCGAAGCGCGCCTTCGAAAGCGCTCCCGAGGGCTACATGCTGTTCGGCATCGTGCAGGGCGGCGACGTCCCGCAGCTTCGTCACGCCAGTGCCAAAGGCCTGGTCGAGATCGGCTTCCACGGCTATGCGATCGGCGGCCTTGCCGTCGGCGAGCCGCAAGAGGTGATGCTGGCGATGATCGACGAGACCGCGCCGGTGCTGCCGAAGGAGCGCCCGCGCTATCTGATGGGCGTCGGCACGCCCGACGACATCCTCGAAGCCGTGAAGCGCGGCATCGACATGTTCGACTGCGTGATGCCGACGCGCAACGGCCGCCACGGCGTCGCCTTCACGCGTTTCGGCCAGGTGAACTTGCGCAATGCGCGCCACGCCGACGATCCGCGTCCGTTGGACGAGGAGAGCTCATGGCCCTCGACGCGCAATTGCGCGCGCGCGTATCTGCACCATCTCGTCAAGGCGGGCGAGACGCTGGGGGCGATGCTGTTGTCCGAAATCAATATCGCCTACTACCAGTTGCTGATGCAGGGTATCAGGGACGCGATCGCAGGCGGAAAGTTTGAGGAGTTCTATCGGCGTACGCGCGAGGACTGGGCGAGGGGTGACATCGCCCCGTGCTAGCTCAGTTGCACACGAAGCGTTGCTTCACGGCATGTTTGGTCACGAAGCCATAGCCGCAATTGTCGCAGGTCCAGAGATAGCTGATCATTTGGTCCGAGACGTAGGCGGAGGCTTCGGCGGCGACCATGGAGTCGGCGCAGACAGGACAGGTAGGCAACTCGCTGCAACGCGGATCGCGGTTCGGCGCGACGGTCGACAACACTTCAGCAACTGCTGACATCGTGGTGACCTCCCTGCTTTAAGACCTAAGTCTAACATAAGCAGAATCGGTTGACGAGGTCGCAACACAAATGCGTTGAATTTCTGATCGTCGCCGCTCACGCGATTTTGCGATGCAGCGTATTTAACATGTGCCGCATTGTCGCTTGCGTGCCGCCGCAAGCTGTCTGTAACTGCGCAATGCCGCGATAGATGTGCAGATTTTGCCACAGGGAGTTCATCATGGACGCATCGTCCAACACGGGTGCAGCGCACCAAGCCGGCCGCGGCCGGATCTACGACTCGATCGTCGAGGCCTTCGGCAATACGCCGATCGTGCGCTTGCGCCGGCTGCCCGGCATGCACGGCGTGAATGCGACCATTTTGGCAAAACTTGAATATTTCAATCCTGCCGCAAGCGTGAAGGACCGCATCGGCGCCGCCATGATCATCGCGATGGAGAAGGCCGGCATCGTCAAGCCCGACACCGTGCTGATCGAGCCGACCTCCGGCAATACCGGCATCGCGCTCGCCTTCGTGGCGGCATCTCGCGGCTACCGCCTCAAGCTGGTGATGCCGGAATCGATGTCGATCGAGCGGCGCAAGATGCTGGCTTTCCTCGGCGCCGAGCTGGTGCTGACGCCGGCGGCGCAAGGCATGAAGGGCGCGATCGCCGCCGCCGAGGAGCTGGTGAAGACGACGCCGAACGCGGTGATGCCGCAGCAGTTCAAGAACCTCGCCAATCCCGAGGTGCACCGCCGCACCACCGCCGAGGAGATCTGGAACGACACCGCCGGCAACGTCGACTACTTCGTCGCCGGCGTCGGCACCGGCGGCACCATCACCGGCGTCGGCCAGGTGCTCAAGCCGCGCAAGGCCTCGCTTCGCGTGGTCGCGGTCGAGCCGGAGGAGAGCCCGGTGCTGTCGGGCGGACAGCATACCCCGCACAAGATCCAGGGCATCGGTGCCGGTTTCGTCCCCGACATCCTCGATCGTTCCGTGATCGACGAGATCGTGAAGATCAACTCGACGACCGCGATCGAGACCTCGCGCGCGCTGGCGCGGCACGAGGGCATTCCCGGCGGCATCTCCTCGGGAGCTGCGATTGCGGCCGCGCTGCAGATCGGCAAGCGGCCGGACGCTGCCGGAAAGACCATCCTGGCGATCGTGCCGTCCTTCTCCGAGCGGTATCTTTCGACGGCCTTGTTTGAAGGAATCTAGGACATGGCGGAGCAACCACCGAGGCGGCCGCGCACCCTGGGCGATGCCAGGACGGAAGCAGAGGCCGCGTTCAAGAAGGTGACGGCCAAGGTCGCCGCGGCGCCGCCCAGACAGACGGCTGTTCCCGGCATCAAGGAGCAGGTCACGCTGCGCATCGATCAGGACGTGCTGGAATTCTTCCAGGAGGGCGGCCCCGGCTGGCAGGATCGCATCAACGAGGCGCTGCGGAAGGCGGCGGGGAAGTAGGGCAGTCTCGTCACGCACAGTGGGGCTCCTCATCCTGAGGAGCTTGCGCAGCAAGCGTCTCGAAGGATGGAAGGCCCCGCTGCAAGGAGCCGGGCCTGCATGGTTCGAGACGGCGCTTCGCGTCTCCTCACCATGAGGATTACAGACGAAAAAAGCCCGGCGTGAGCCGGGCTTTCGTGTTTACAATTCCGCCTCGCCTCAGCGGCGGAACATGCCGCCCATCATGCCGCCGACGACACCGCCGACGAAGGCCGCACCGGCGGCATCGCCGGGGCTGCTGCGCTGAGGGGCCGGTGCCGGCGCGCTGCCCTGAGCCGGGGCGCTGGCGGCGCGCCGGGCCGGCTTCTGGCTGGTGTCGCTCGCGGTCGCCGGGGCAGCCACGATCTCCGAGAGCAGAGCCTTGTGCTGAAGCTTGTTGAGATAGCCTGACGAGGGATAGCCGCGCGCCGTCTGCCAGCGCTTGAGCACGGATCGCGTCTCCTCGTCGAACGTGCCGCTCTGCTTGGTATCGAAGCCTAGCGCCGTCAGGCGACGCTGCACGTCACGGCGCTTGGTCTTGTCGAGGCCGATCTGGTCCTCGGTGACTTGGGTGGACTCGTCGGTGAAGGTTGCGGGATCGATGCCGGCGTTGAGGGCGCGGGTCGCGGTCGAGGGACCGCTCTTGATGGCAGCGAGGCGTGCCAGCGCCAGCGCCTTGAACTGACCGTTCGGATAGGCGGTGAGATAGGCGTTGAGCTCTTCCGGCTTGTTGGATTCCTTCACCGAACGCCAATATTCGAGCTCGACGCCGTCCGACCCGGCGCTCGCAGCCGGCACGATGCCCGAAGCGGTCGGGGCGGCGTTGGCGACCTGCGTGGTGGGGGCCTGGTTGAGATAGACGGAGCCGGTCAGGTTGGTGTGGCCCCAGGGCAGCTGGCCCTTGCGGGTCTCTTCATTGACCTGGGCGCGCACCGACGTCATCGCCTGCTGGATCTCGACGCCGGGCTTGGTGATGTTGTCGATCAGCGCGCGCGTGAACGGGCTGTTGTTGCCCTCCTGACCGTCGAGCGCGGTTTGGCCGGGGCCGGTTGCGAATGCGATCAGGGTGCCTTCACCGGATTTCATCTCGGCAAGACCGCTCTGCACGTTGACGCTGCGGGTCGCGGCGTTCGACTTGATCTTGGCGGCGAACGGATTGTCGCGGCAGGCATCGAGGAACACGAGCTTGACCTTGGCATCGCCCATGGTCTGCTCGAGCGTCAGGTCGATGTTGATGGCCGCGCCCAGCTTGACGTCCATCTCCGACTTGATGTCGGCGTCGACGGGCAGCAGGTAGTTGGTGCCGCTCACGGCGATGCCGTGGCCGGCATAATAGAACAGCGCGATGTCGGAGCCTTGCGCCTTGCGCCCGAAGTCGAGCAGCTTTTCGGTCATCTGGTCGCGGCTGAGATTGGAGCCTTCGATCACCTCGAAGCCGACATTGCGCAGCGTCGATGCCATCGCCTTGGCGTCGATCGGCGGGTTCGGCAATTGCGCGACGTTCTTGTAGGAGCCGTTGCCCACGACAAAGGCGACGCGGCGATCGGCCTTCGCGGCACTGACCGACAGCGCCATGCACATCAGCGAGGCGAGGAGGGTGAGATAGCGCATTCTGAAATCCCCAGAATCGAATTGCAGGCAGCAGCAAATTGGCAACGAACCTACACGAAGTGCCCGACCTCGCGCCACCAAAACGGCAGGACGTCCGCATCAACCCGCTGCTGTGTGGCCGAATGTGCACGGTGGAGCGCCGCTCCAACGTGATCTAAATCACACGGCCACTTTGTTTTGTCGCGCAAGGCGGCGCAAGGTTCACTGGGTGCGGACGGGAACCGGCGGCACCGGCTTCAAATTCAGGAGATTGCCGCACAGGATCAGCGCCGCGCCGAGCACGGTCCAGCCATCGAGCCGCTCGGAATAGAGCAGCCAGCCGGCTGCCGCAGTCAGCGGAACCCGCAGGAAGTCCATGGGCACCACGATCGTCGCATCCGCGTACCGGAGCGCACTGGCGAGACAATAATGGGAGAAGGTGCCGCAAACCCCAATGACGAACAGCCAGCCCCATAGACGAGGCGAGGGCCAGATCCACACAGCGAGCGTCGGCAGCAAGCCCACGACGGCCTGCACCACGATCATCCAGAACAGGATCGACAATGCGCTCTCGGTCCGGGTCAGCGACTTCGCCAGGATCATGGAAATGCTGAAGCCGATCGCAGCGCCGAGCGCGATCAACTGGCCGGGATTGATCTCGCTGGTGGCGGGCCGCACGATCATGACGACGCCGACGATGCCGAGCACGACGGCGGCGATCTTCCAGAGCGTCATGCGCTCGGACAGGAACGTCGCGGCCAGCACCGCGGTCCAGATCGGCATGGTGAATTCGATCGCGACGACCTGCCCGATTCCGATCAGCGTCAATGCGTAGAACCAGCCGAGCTGGGCAAAATAGTGCACCACGTTGCGAGCGAGATGCTGGGGCAGGCGCTTGGTCGCGACCGCCTTGAAGCCGCCGGCGCGGTAGATGATGGGCAGGAGGAGCGCAAACCCGATCACCGAGCGCACTTCCATGATCTGGAAGACGTTCAACTCGCGCGTTGTCTCGCGCCCGGCAACCGCCATCACCAGCATCAGCGACAGCCAGCCGGCCATCCACAGTGCAGCCATCGTTTTGGACGGTGTCGCGCTCATCGGCGGTGATTGCGGGAGGATGGAATGTGAAGGGACGGCCGGTATCGGCGACATCGCCGCCGTTTGCAACGGCCAAATCTGCGGATGCAGCGATGCAGCGGGCCGTGCTAAAGCATGATCCGGAAAAGTGCGCAGCGGTTTTCCGAAAAGATCATGCTTAAACGGCAAGCTAAGGCGCGATAGCGATTCATGCTCATCGCATCGCGCTTTAGGCATCATCGAACAAAAAGAATCGGGGGAGCTTCGCTCATGCAGATCCTGCAGCCGGCCGAATGGAAGAAACCGCGTGGCTTTTCCCATGGCGTCGCGGTCGAGGGACCGGGGCGCTGGGTGGTCCTGGCCGGCCAGACCGGCGGCGACGAGGCCGGCAATTATGCGCCCGACCTGGCGGCTCAGGTCGAAATGGCGCTGAAGCGGATCATCAAGCTGCTGGGCGAGGCCGGCGCGGGTCCGGAGCACATCGTCCGCCTGACCTGGTACCTGACCAGCCGCAGCGAATATGAAGCGGCCGGTGCCGGCATTGGTGCGGCCTGGAAGGAAACGCTCGGACGCAATTTCCCGCCTTCGACGCTGCTCTATATCGGCGGCCTCGTGGACGAGCGGGCCAAGGTCGAGATCGAGGTCACGGCGTTCGTCCCGGCTGCATAAAAAAGATCCGGCGGAGCCGCCGGATCGATCGTCAGCTCGACCGCTGGCTTACTTCGACAGCGAGATGTTTGCCCCGCGGAACTGGCTGTCCGCGCGGATCGCGACGCTCTGCCTGTGGCCGCTCGTCTTCAGCGAGATGTTGGCATTGAAGCCAGCGGCAGAGGCAACCAGCTCGTAATTGCCGCCGGCGCCACGCCCCTGGAGCGATCCAGAGATGTTGCGGCTGATTTCGGACCAGCTCCCGCTGATGGCGCTGCCCTCGGCCTTGACGTTGGCCGTGAAGTTGAACTTGTAGGCGTCGCTGGCGCAGGTCAGGGTCAGCTCCATGGTGGGGCCGATCGGGGCGTACTTGGCCCGGCAGCGGATCCGTTCGGTCGAGCCGTCGTCCAGGGCTACCGTTCCCGCGCCACTCCAGCTGCCCGCGAGGGGGGCGAACGGGCTCGACTGGGCCTTGCTTTCAGTGCCGGCGATCCCTGCCGCAAACAAAACGGCGGCCGCGATCAGCAGCCGCCGGCTCCGGGCGCGAGCCTCGATTGGTTTATTGGCGCGATGCTTCCCATCGCCCGCTGCACGGTATGCCTGCAGATGCTCCATTCCACTTCCCCGATCCGGCGTTGCCGTTGAGTTGACCGTTGGCATATGCACCATTGATCGAAACTTTCACAAGACCCCCGCTGCCGATGGTGCCGGAAACGTTAGCGCCGGGCGCAGTGATCTTGCCGTCGGCAACCGTCAGCATGGAACTCGCGGTGGGTTCGCATGAGCCGCTCTTGGTTACGATCGTGACCTGCCAGTTGCCGTCATAGGGCGTCTGGGCAAAGGCGGAAGCGGCGAGGGTGCCGGTGAAAACTGAGGCGGCACAGAACACCGCAATGCGAGCAAAACGCATAAATCCGTCCTTCAATGTGTCTGATATGCTGTCGCTTATCTGGACCAAATGTGACGGAAATTTGTTGCGATGCCAAATCGAAAATTGTTCCTGTGGGAACAATGGTTTATTTGCGTTTCTGGCTGCGATTTTCCAAGCGGAATCAACGCGACTTCACGTTAAGGGTAAACGTCGGGAGCGAGCCCCTGGATGGGCTTCACGAAAGGCTTGGCGCGGAGGTCGCGAACTGCTCGTCCTGAGTCTTGGCGGGCAGCGCCTTGTGGACCTTGGCGTAGTCGATCACGTCGGCCAGGAGCTTGAGGCCGAGGGGGGCCAGCGCGCGCTCCCAGAGTTCTCGCGCCGTCTCGCCCTTCTTGACGAAGCACCAGTCCTGGGCGGCGATTGCGCCGGCGTCCATGCGGTCGGCGAGGTGATAGATGGTGCCGCCGGCGATCGGATCGCCTTCCTTGATGGTCCATTCCACGGCGGCCTTGCCGCGATGACGCGGCAGCAGCGAGGGGTGATAGCCGATCCCGCCGAGCTTGGCCGCGGCGAGCGCGTCCTTGCCGATCCGGGCGTGGCTGTGCGCTGTGATGATCAGGTCCGTATCGGGGGCGATCTCGGAGCCTACGACCAGCTTCGGGTTGGCCTGCACCACGACCTCGATTCCGGCCGCCTTGGCGGCCGCGGCGAGGCGGTCCTCGGCGTCGGCCACCACGACCCGCACGATCGAAACGCCGTGCTCCCGGAGCATGTTCAGGGTGGTCACGCCGAAATGGCGGGAGCCGACGAGGGTAATGCGCATGGGTCTCCGATCCGGTCTCGCAACTGCGTCATCACCCGATAACACGTCCGGACGCCCTGTCACCACCCGCACAGCGCTTCCGTGGGTTATCAACAATACGCCGGGGACGCGGCTGGAGGCCATGAAGGCGCAGCCGGCCGTTCCGGTGCCTCCCAGGCGGGCGCAGACTGCCGCGCAATGGCTTCCGCGAACCCATCCCGCGAACCCATCCCGCGAACCATGAGCGTTGCCGCGCGGCCACGGCAGGACGGCAAGCGTCCGACAAGTCGGTTCCTGTGTTTCGTTTTTAACAGAGCGACGCCGGGCAGGCTGATAGAACGCGTCGACCGGGGCTGGCGACATTTCAACCCGCATCCGTTTTTAACCCGGCCTGGGCCGCTGGCGCAATCGCCAGCGGCCTTTTCAATGTCGCGTATCATGAAAGCACCGAATGGTAACGCGATCTCAACCAGCCCGGTGTATCGACGAATCCGTCGCGGATTTGTATTGCGTACCGCGACACCGAAAATGTCCCGCCGGCGTGGGTGCGCCGCGCTGGCCTTTTCGCCGGGACAAATCTCATGCCGCGCGCAATTGAGCAGATTGTCGACAGCTATGTGCGGCTGAAGAACCGCCGTGGGCTCGACGAGCTGATGATGCACAGGCAGCGGCTCGCGGTCGAGCTGAAGAGCAGGTCCGGTTATGATTTCAGCCTGCCGATCGGCCAGATCGACGAGGAGATCGCGATCATCGAGGCGGGCCTCAGCCGGCTCAAGGCAGATAATTCCACGGCGATCTAGCGGGGTCTGCGCGGCAAGGCTACGGACGCCGCGGCGCCGTCTGATCGTCCGTCAATGCGCTTGTCGTTCAATCGCGCCGGCCGCCATCGATCACTGTGAACAGCGGCCGCGCCGGGGTCGGCTCGACCAGCAATTCCTCCACCAGCGCGGTTGCCGCGTCGACATATTTGCGTGTCGGCTTGTCGAGCGGGCGCCTGGCCTCGTCGTCGAGCGCGACCTTTGCGGCCTCGACCAGCTTGCGCATGCGCGCCGCATGGTCATCGCCCGCCGTCAGCGTCGCGCGCGCCAGCGAGCGCAGCACGAACAGCTCGCCTTCGAGGCGGAGCAGGCGGTCGTTGAGCCTGGTCAGGACGGCGTTGAGGTCGGCCATGATTGCTGGTTCGGCGCCAAGGGTCCGTTCTGATCTAGCGGCGATCGGTGAACGGAGTCCAAATGGCGGCGCTGCAATTCGGCCGATCCGCCGGTCCGTTTCGGGCGCCCCTGCGGCGTCGTCAGAGTTGCCCGGGTGGGCGGCCTACCATTCCACGTCCGCCCAGCGCTTTCCGAACACCGGTGGCCGCGTCTTCACGGCTTGCCAGCCGAAGAAATGATGCTTGCCGGACCAGGCGTGCACAACGCCGCTGCAGATGCTGCATTTGAAGTGGCCGGCGTGGGCTTCGCTGTGCTCCTCCCTGGTCGCGGTGTAGTTCATGCTGCAACCCGCACAGGTGAATTCTTCGATCGTCCAGATGCTGTTGGCCATTGCACGCAATGCTTCTTGGTGACCCCGATCCACGGTAGCCGCGGGCGTTTGCAGTGGCGTAAAACTGCGCACGGGAATCCGGTTAACGGGCGTTAGCCAAGGGCGGGCAACGTCGGAGGCGGCCGCGGGTCGCGGGCCATGGTGCAACGGCCCTGGCGTGGTGCCAATCGCGGGGCGGGCCGGTTCCCGTCGCCTTGACGCCGGATGCGTTGCTGGCAATAACGGCTGGGCCTCGCAAGCACCGGAAGTTTGCGTTCATGCCGCAAGGAAAGCAGTGCCCGTGAAAAGTCTCCGTCAGCTCCTGACGGGAGAGGATGTCATCCAGCTGGTGATCCGGCTCGGCCTGCTCGCCCTGCTGATCATCTGGACCTTCCTGATCATCCGCCCGTTCGTGCCGATCCTGGCCTGGAGCGGCGTGCTCGCGGTTGCGTTCTATCCGGCCTTCAGCTGGGTCGCCAAAGCCCTCGGCGGCCGGCCCAAGACCGCAGCCGCGATCCTGACCATGATCACGCTCGGCATCGTCATCGGCCCGGCGACCTGGCTCGGCATCAGCGCGGTGGACGGCGTGCGCGAGCTGGCCCACCAGCTCGGCACCGGCGATCTGGCGCTTCAGGCCGCGCCCGAGCAGATCAAATCGTGGCCGCTCGTCGGCCCCTGGCTCTACGAGCTCTGGGACCAGGCCTACACCAATGTCCGCGCGCTGGTGCGCGAGGTGGCGCCGTATCTCCAGCCGCTGGCGGGCCCGCTGCTGTCGCTTGCCGGCGATGCCGGCGTCGGCACGCTCCAGTTCCTGGTCTCGGTGTTCGTGGCCGGCTTCCTGTTTCCGCATGGGCCGAGGCTGGTCGCGGCCGGCCGCGGCTTCCTGTTTCGCATCGTGCCGGAGCAGACCGAACATTTCCTCTCGCTGGCGGGCGCGACCATCCGCGCCGTGGCGCAGGGCGTGATCGGTGTGGCGATCGTGCAGGCGCTGCTCGCCGGCATCGGCTTCAAGCTCGCCGCCGTGCCGAGCGCCGGCCTTCTGGCCTTCATCGTGCTGCTGCTCTCGATCGTGCAGATCGGCGCGTTCCTCGTGCTGCTGCCGGTGATCATCTGGATCTGGACCGCCAAGGACGTCACCACGGCGCTGCTGCTCACCGTGTTTCTCGTCGTCGTCGGCTTCATCGACACCATGTTGAAGCCGCTCGTCATGGGACGCGGCCTGACCACGCCGACCATCGTGATCTTCGTCGGCGTGATCGGCGGCACGCTCGCCCACGGCATCGTCGGCCTGTTCATCGGACCGATCATCCTCTCGGTGGCCTGGGAGATGATGATGGCCTGGATCAGGACGGAGGACCGGGCAGGGGCGGGCAAGGACTGATCCCGCGCCAACCGCGGCGATCTGCCCGAGGTGCCGCGCCAGGATCCGGCGCATCAAAGCATGCCGCGAACTTGTCTGTTCCACTAGACAAGTTACGATCGAAACGATTCTGTTTCAGCGACGGCAGCAATGGCGAAGTCTTCCAAGCTCGTTGCCGCGAGGCGCGGCAAGGTATTGTTGGTCAGACGCCGGTCGGACGGCCTGTGGATGTTTCCGGGCGGCCGCAAGCGGGCGCGCGAGTCCGCGAAGGATTGCCTGCGGCGGGAGATCCGGGAGGAACTGCCCAAGCTGAAGCTCGGCAGGATCAGTCTCTGGAAGGAAGTGAAAGCCAGGAACAAGCGTTCCGGCCGCAAGATGAGCGACGCGATCTTCATTGCCAAGAGCGCCAAAGGCCGGCTGGCGATTGGCGACAAGAAGGAGATCGACCGTGCCGCCTGGCAGAAGCCGCGCGGCATCCGTCTGACAGCGACCTCGCGCTACATCCGCGACCGCCTGTTTCCGCGGAAGCAGAAGCGGAGGTGAGCTAGTCCTCGCGTTCGGCCGATCGCGTCCGTCCGGCAAATCTCCTCGATTGCTCCGCGCGCGGTTCGGGTGCGGCAAGCCTCAAGGCCTCTGCCTCCCTGATGTCCTTGCGGACCTTGCGCGCATCGCGCATCGCACGCTTGATGAAGGGATGCTGGGAATCCTCGGCGAAGAACAGCACCACTTCGCAACTCGGGCACTGCCTGGAGTAGCCGTCCTGCAACCGCCCGGCGCGATCGCGAAACACGCTCTTGCACCGCGTGCATTGAACCTGGACCGAGCTCATGCGCCGACAACAATGACTTTGAAAAATGGATCTTGAGCTGATCCCAAATGTCTGAAGAAAGCCTGAAGGGTATTGCGGCTGGATGTCGGAGAGCGCGCGGGCTTCGGCCGGCCGCTATTGGCCGGCTGCCATCGTCTCCAGGCAATGGGTGAGGAAAGCGGTGCGATCCCTGGGCAGCACCTTCTCGAGGATCCGCCTTCAGCGCGCATTCGCGCTGGCGCAGCTGCTCGGCCCGGCGCTTCTCGGTTGCCTCGCGATATTCGGGAGCGACCTTGCTCGGATCGACCAGCGTCTGCGCGTGGGCGGGGGCCGACGCAAGCAGCGCGACGGCGGCGATGAAAAGCAATGGTTTCAAATGAGCCTCCATAAAAAGCGGCATCCTAGCGCGCGGCGCGTGCGTGCTCAAACGGCAATGCGGTATCCCGCTGCGGCGCGATTGAACGGATCGAACGTTCAGGCCGCCGCGGCGAAGCTTTCCGCCGGCGGTGATGGAACGACTTGGCGTGGCAGGCGTCAGAATCCTGGCTTGCGGCCCAGCCCCAGCCCCCAAAAAGCCCGGGCCGCGAGAAAACCTTCTTCACAAAGGTTGGCGACCTCAGAGCCTCGCGCTGAGGTCGTTTGTTTTGCCGCAGGATATGTGAACCAGTTCACAAGCGCGTGCTGAAATCGCTGCTATGAAGCGGTCATTGCTTGACCAATTCATTTGAACGAAACGCCCCAGCGTGGCTCCAAGCGCTGGGGTTTTTCGTTTCTCTCCGTGCGCGGAAAGGTTACAATCGCGCCCGGCGTCGCATCGCCAGATGCAGATGCCGCGCCGCGCCAGTTCCGCTCCACCGGTCGACCAGCCAGCCCTTGTGTCGGGATCGTTGCGGCGTACCGAACGTTGCCACCAGGCGTGCGTTCGCGGGGCAAATCTCATATGCATGGCGCGAAGTCGCCGAATCGCAAATGAGGGCGGCTGGCGTTCAGTTGACGACGGTTTACGACCAGAAACGGATTCAAGTGAGGCTTACCAAGAAGGCGCGGGTGGCCAAGAGGTCGCCGAAGAAGACGTTGCCGAGCAGGACGTCGACAAGCAAGGCGTTGCCGAACAGGACGTCGCCAAGGGCGAGCAAGGCGGTGCAGCGCGCCACGATCTCGTCGGCGTCGCCGCTCGGGGTGCTGGCTCTCCACCTGCTTGCCCAATGGAAGCAGTCCGGGCCCGGCGGCATCGTTTTTCTCGCCGAGAACGAGAACAGGGCGGAGCGGCTGGGCAGCGTCATTCACGCGCTCGACCCGGCTTGCGAGGTCCTGGTGTTTCCGCGCTTGAACACCTTGCCGTTCGATCAGCTCGAGCCGTCGCACGAGCTCGCGGGGCGCAGGGCCTCCGTGCTGAGGCGCCTTGCGAAATCCAAGAACCCGCTCTTTCTCGTCTCGACGGCGGAAGCGGTGATGGAGCGCCTGCCGCCGCCGGCGAGCCTGGCGCGCCTCAGCCTGAGCTTGAAGGTGGGCGGCCCGTTCTCCGAGCGAGAGCCTCGAGACGCGTCTCGAAGCTCTCGGATACGATCTCGACGACGAGCCGGATTATCCGGGCGGGGCGCTGTTCCACGGCCAGACCTTCGAGATCTTTCCCGCCGGCGCGCTGGGCCCGTTCCGGATCGAGCATTCGGATCGGGCGATCAAGCGGATCGTGGCGTTCGATCCGAACGAGCACAGGATCATCTTCGAGACCAGGGAGCTGCTCGTCGATCCCATGTCGGAGCGGCTTGGCCTTGCCGGCAAAGGAAGCAAGCGCGCGAGCCTGTTCGATTATTGCGGGCGCGCCAAATGGATCGCCGACGCAGGCGTCCCGGCGCACGCCGACGGCTGGTTCGATACGATCGAGGAGGCCGCGCCGCGCGCCGAGCGCGAGCGCGAATATCTCGGACGGCGCGACTGGAAGCAGCTCTCCAGGGGCATGAAGGTTCTGCCGCGCGCGGCGTCCTTCCAGACCATCCCGGAGTTTTCGAAGCTGACATCCGCCAGGAAGGCGCTGCGTGCTTTCGTCGAGGAGACGCGGCGGGCGGGCTCACGCCTGATCCTCGCCGCGGCGCAGGAGGACGACCTGCGCGTGATGGAGCGCATGAGCGGCCTCAAGGCGTCGCGCTGCGAGGATTGGGACGAGGCGGCGAGCGCGCGGAGCGGCGAGGCGGCGCTGCTGGCCGATCTCGATGCGGGCTTTGTGGTGCCGGGCCGGAAGCCTCTCGTCGTCGTGACGGCCTCCGACGTGCTCGGCAGCCGGGCGCATCATCCGCAGCCGATGGCGCGGGCCTGGAGCACGGCCTTCGACCATGCCGATGTGCCCGAGCAGGGCACGGTGGTGATCCATCTCCAGCGCGGCCTCGGCGTGCTCGACGGCCTGCAGACCGTCAACACCGGCGGCGGCGGCTTGCGGGAGATGATCCGCCTGAAGTTCGCCGGCGACAATGCGGTGCTGGTGCCGCCGTCCGATCTCGCCTTGATGTGGCCCTACGCGGCCGAGCTCGGCAAGCTCTCGCTCGACAAGGCGGACGGCAGCACATGGTGGGCGCGGCGCACCGAAGCGGAGCGCGAGATCCAGGCGGCCGGCAGGGCGCTCGCCAAGCACATCAGCCAGCGCCGCCGGCGGCGCGGCGAGAAGCTGGTGCCGCCGGGATCGGCCTACGAGAAGTTCGTCGCGCGTTTCCCCTACTTCACGACGATCGACCAGGCCAAGGCGATCCACGACGTGCTGGATGATCTCGCCTCCGGTCATCCCATGGACCGGGTGGTCTGCGGCGACGTCGGCTTCGGCAAGACCGAGGTGGCGCTGCGGGCGGCGGCGGCCGTGGTGCTCTCGGGCAAGCAGGTGGCGGTCGCGGTGCCGACGACGGTGCTGGCGCGCCAGCACGTCGCGACCTTCCAGAAGCGTTTTGCCCCGTTCGGCATCGAGGTCGGCAACCTGTCGCGGGCGACCTCCGGCGCCGAGCTGCGCGAGACCAGGGAGGGCCTGCGCAGCGGCCGGATCAAGGTCGTGATCGGCACGCAGGCGCTCACCGGCAAGGACGTCAGGTTCGACGATCTCGGCCTCGTCATCATCGACGAGGAGCAGCATTTCGGCGCGGCCGAGAAGGCCAAGCTCGCCGGCCTCGCCAAGAACGTCCATGTGCTGATGATGAGCGCGACGCCGATCCCGCGCACGCTCGCCGCCGGCCTTGCCGGCTTCCGCGACCTCAGCGTGATCGCCTCGCCCCCGGTGCACCGGCTGCCGGTCGCGACCCGGATCGCGCCGCTGTCGGATGCCGCGATCGCCTCGGCGCTCTTGCGCGAGCAGCGCCGCCACGGCCAGAGTTTTCTGATCTGCCCGCGCATCCAGGATCTCGATCCGATGCTGGCGCGGGTGCAAGCCGTGGCGCCGGACCTGCGCATCGTCTGTCTGCACGGCCGATTGGCGGCGGACGAGATCGACGACCGCATGATGAGCTTCGTCGAGGGCAGGGCCGACGTGCTGCTCGCGACCAACATCGTCGAAAGCGGGCTCGACATCCCCCGCGCCAACACCATCGTGGTCTGCTGGCCGGAGAAGTTCGGCCTCGCCCAGCTGCATCAGCTGCGCGGACGCGTCGGCCGCAGCGGCATCCGCGCCTTCGCCCATCTGTTGACCGAGACGCAATCCGGACAATCCGAGAAGCGCCTGGCCGTGCTTGAGGAGTTCAGCCGGCCCGGCGCTGGCTTTGCCATCAGCGAGCGCGACCTCGATCTGCGAGGCGCGGGCGATCTGTTCTCCGAGCAGCAATCCGGCCACGTCAAGGTGTTCGGGCCGGTGCTCTACAGTCATCTCCTCAAGATGGCTTCGGAGAAGCTCGACGAGGGGCAGGCGGTGTGGGTGCCGGACCTGAACCTGCCGCTCGGCGAAATGCTGCCCGAGAGCTATGTGCAGTCCGAGCCGGTGCGGCTCGAGCTCTATGCGCGCGCCGCGCGTTGCACGGATGAGGACGATCTCGAGGACCTCGAGGAGGAGACCGCCCGCCGCTTTGGTCCGTTGCCGGAGGTCGCGCGCGACTTCTTCGCCGCGGCGAGGCTCAGGATCGAATGCAAGCGCAGAGGCATCATCCGCCTCGACGTCGGCCCGGAAGCTGCGGCCGCGACGTTCCTGCCGGGGCGCCTGCGGAAGTCGCGGGGCAAGTCGCTGCAGCGCGACGGCGACCGCGTGGTCTATCACGCCAAGATGCAGGGCGCGCCGTTCGAGCGGGTGGAGGAGCTGCTCGAGCTGCTGGACGAGGGCTGAGGCGGCCTGCAAAAAATGCGAAAACAACCCCATGCACAGTAGCTAAGTGCTGCTGGCGCAAGGCATTTTGAATCCGGCGGAAAGGGTGCGTTTGCCGCGTCGGGCAAAACAGGGATGTTCGCCGGTCACCGTACTTGAACGGAGACGTTGGGCCCTTCAGCCGCCTCGCCGCTAACGTGGAATTAATCCGAAATGCTCACAATTTTAGGCAGTTGTGTAAGGGTGCTGCGTAACAAGGACGCGTCGTGAGGGCGTTTCCAGGGGCGGCTTCCTGTTGCTCGCTCATTGGGGTCCATGCACGTGACCACGACATTCGAAACGGCAGGCTTCGCCGAAGAGCTCGACGCCGTCGCCCTGGCCGACGCCGCGTCAGCGCATGAACCCGAAACGCCCGTAGCTTCGGAACCGGTCAAGCGGTCGAGCCGCAAATCGATCCTGGCCTTTTCGCTATGCGCGCTGGCCATCAACGGCGCGGCGGCCATCTACACGGCGCCGGCTGATTTCTCGTCGCTGAACCTCGGCAGCCTGGCTGAGCTGCTGCCGCGCCAGGACGCGTCCGCGCCAAAGCCGGATCCGGTCGTCGCTGCGCTGAAGGAGATTCAGGCAGCCCAGCAGCAACACACCGCGTTGCTGCAGCAGAACAACCAGGCAGCGGATCAGAACTCGGTTCTGCTGCAGCAGGATTCGATGCTGCTGCTGTCGCTGCGGCAGAGCATCACCGACGAGCGGGTCGACGTGAAGAAGATCTCGTCGCAGCTGTCGACGCTGATTGCGAAGATCGACTCGCTGCAGAGCACGGCGATGTCGGACGTCACCTCGTCCGTCCGAAGAGCGCATGCGCGCTATGGATTGTCGGCCGCGATGCGCAAGCGGACGGTTCGGGAGCCCAAGCCTGTAGTGCCGCTGGGACCCGTGGGGCCGGTGTCGGTTGGCGGCGCGCCGCTGAGCGTGCCGGCTGCAACCCCGGAAAGCTGAAGCCGCGTCGAGCCGATCGGCGACAACGACGTTCGCGCTGGTCCGGCGCGGCGGATCGGCGCCGTCACTTCAAGGCGTGATCGATCTTGTGCGCCAAATGACCGGTGTCGTGGTCGCGGCGCAGCTGGCTCAGCGACGTCTCGTTCAGCTGCGCCAGGACCTCGCTGAGCTGCGTCGCATCGGGATACCCGGCCGCAAAGCTCTTGCCGTAGATCTTGCGCAACGTGCCGACCAGCGTGTTGCCGTGCTTCTTGCTGATCCCGCCATCCTTGTCGCGATGGCGGCCGTCCAGGCCCGGTTCCTTCATGGCTCGCTCCCTGTGCGGCGTCTTGAGCGCCTGGCGAGAAGCCTGCGCCCAAACCGGTGGACTGGCAATGGCGGCACGTTCAGCGACGGTCGGACCGTCCCATGGGAAGAGCGCGCGCTTAGCTTGGCCGCTAAACCGTTAAGCCGCGAAGCAACCCAGCGTTGGCTGCACGATGCCGCGTCGAACGTCGGCCGAGGCGGATAGCGGCGGGAGATCGCTTGGGATCAGGCGGCCTGCTCTTCGAACGAGGTGTAGACCCGGCCGGCGGGATCGACGACCTGAACGTCCCAGCAGCCATCCTCGACCAGCTCCCGGGCCTTCTTGAGGGCGGCGGCGAGTGAAGGCCGCTTGAGGCTGACGATACCCGCCGTGTCGAAACCGTTGATTTCAAACATGCCGCTCCTCCGGTTTGGAGCGAATCCTACACGTTTCGGGCGGGTTGTCAGCGGGTTTTTGGGGTGGGTGGCGACCACCCCAGCTTAGAACCGTGCCGGCGAGATATTCGGCATTCCTGCAAGGGTTTGCGGAAGGCTCTTCGTTCGGGGGATCAGGTCAGGCGGCCCCGCGCAGAGGCAGTGCCAGCTGAAGACCGAACGGACGTGACGAATTGGCGCGGACGAAAGCCTCGAGTGCTGGCGACAAGTCGATCCGGTCGCGGGCCGCGCGGTCAGCCAGGGCGTCGGCGATGTCTTCGGTGGCGTCGCGCGACCAGCCGTCGATGGCGTTGAAGGTGACGATCCTGAGCGGGTAGGCGTATTGGCCGGAGAGCAGGTCCCGCAGCACCGTCTCGCGGTCGGTATCCTGCTCGTCCGTCTCTCGCCAGGCGCAGCCGGCACGCGCGCCGAAGTCCTCAAGGACGAGGTAGATCTCGCGGTCCAGGCGATCCAGCGGGACGATCGAGGGTGATTGACGCATACGCAACTCCTACTCCGAGGAAGGAAATTGCTGCGACAGATTATCGTTCCGCGGGTTACTTGCCCGCGAGCGAGGTCATCGCCTCCAAAAGACGTTCAAGCCTGAAGGGCTTCTGCAGCATGATGCTGCCTGACACCGGTCTTGGAGCGTCGTGCGTGTAGCCGGTGGCGTAGATGACCGGCATGCGCGGATTGGATTGTCTGCACTGGATGGCAACGTCCCAGCCCGTCAGCGAACCTGCCAGCTTGATGTCCGTGAATAAAAGATCGGGCGCGGCTTCGGCACAGAGCTGGAGCGCACGTTCGCCGCTATCAGCTTCCATGACCTCGTGCCCTTGCGTCTCCAGGATGTCGACCACCACATCCCGGATCAGGTCTTCGTCTTCGGCTACAAGAACCCGCAAAATCATCCTCCAGTCGCGCTCTTCGTCCACGACGTGAGGACCCATGCGCAGAAAACGCGGCCTCGGCGAGTGGGGCCGCCTCCGCCAGCTCGGCCGACGAGCCAGCGAGATTATCAAGCTGGAGCAGGGGCCTTTGTTCCTGCCCACCTGCTGCGCCGTCCGGCCTTGGTGCTGGTTTCCGAAGGCGGCGCCAGCGGCCCGGCGGCAGGCCCATGATCGCCTACGCCAGCGGAATGCTGTCGACGCGCAGACAGGGGCGGCACTGGAAAGCGTGAATCGCGGGCAGATGGAGGATGGCGGGAAGCGTGGCCAGAAACGTCATCGGCCGTCTGCACTTGGAGCAGATCAGAATAGGCGGGCTGTCCTTCGCTGCGCAAACCATCGCCAAAGTGCCTGGAGGAGTAGGGCACGATAGGCGGATGCTGCGGGGAGTTCATCTCGGGACGACTACTGGGGTCTATCGGAATCTGGCGAACTCTCTTGCGAGGTAGGAGCGGCTGAGGAATGCACTGACGATCAACTGCGGATCACAATGGTGCCGGTCGCAAGCAATGATGGGTTTCGAAGCTCGACGATCGTGCGTGCTAGCTGGCCGCCGCGCGGCGGAGGTGCGAGGGAATGGGGACGGGACGATGGTCCTCCTCGGCAGCCTCGATCCAGCAGGCAATCGCATCCTGCACATTCTGCACGGCTTCGAATTCGGTCGCACCATCGGACATGCAGCCGGGAAGGTCGGGCACGGTCGCAACGAAGCCGCCGCCGTCTTCTTCCGACAGCGGCTCGATGATGATCTTGTAATGCGGACGCTCGCCCATAACGATCTCAATCTCGCAGGAAGGCTACCAGCTTCTTGATATATATTGGCTTAATCGGCCGTTTGAAAGGCACTGTCAGGATTTCGATCTTTCCGGGTCTGGAAATCTTGTAGTGGGAGCCTCCACCGCGCGGTGGGACGCACTTGGCACCGTGAAGACCGCAAATGGTCTCAACATCCTGGATGCGCCATCCAGATGGATTGCGCTCCATGTCCTCCAAGGTCGTACGGCTCATCACGGCACACCTCAAATCCCGAAAGAAGCGAGGCGGGCGTGGTTGCCCCTCCACGGATGCGGATCATTGCCGATGCCTGCAGGGATGACAAGGGCGAGGCGTTGGGGGCGAAAGGGGCGGGATCGAGCGCACTGTCACACCGTAGTCACTGACGTGCGGATGCTCGGCCATGTGGTCAAGTCTCGCAGGAACGCTCGTAGCGCGAGCGAAGAGGGTTCTTCTCAAAGGCTCCGCCCATCCTACATGCTGACGCTATTGCGGCCGTTTGCACAAGTGCGTAGGACGTTCGGAGCCAATTCTCGGAGCAGTGAGGTGCGCGAGGGACATGATGGAGCCATCACTAGGGCGGCTTGAACGTGTTGAGCTTCGGGAGATTTGGGTCAGCGAAGCCACAAACTTTACGCCTTGGCTTGCCCGACCTGAAAACCTGTCGCCCTCGACTGGGAGGAACTCCCCTCCCGCCGCGATTGCAGGATCGCGTCTTACCTTAACGATGTGGACCCCGAGGATCGTGCCGACTGGTCAAGACAGTTTGAATGGTTGGCAAAGCGGCTGAATGACATGCATCGAGTGTTTGCACCACGCGTTGCCGCGCTCGATGTGCCGCCGTCTTCTGACGCCTCTGTGGCTGGTTAGATTGGGCGAAGGCGTTCGAATTTTTGGTGAGCGCGCTGGGGCTCGAACCCAGGACCCCGTGATTAAAAGTCACGTGCTCTACCGGCTGAGCTACGCGCTCCCATGGCCGCTGATGGCTTTGACGTGGTCGCCATCGTGTTCGGACATTCGAGAAGCATGTCTTGCCGCTACGCGCGATTTGCGTCGCGGGGAAAAACCGGCTGTTTCCGGATCATGCTTTCGGCCCGCGCTGTGTAGGGGGAGTGGCTGCGCAGGTCAATAGTGCGGGTGGTTGCCGGAGAACGCGGCAGGGGCGGGGATTCGTCCGCTGATTCCGCTGCTTAGGCCCGGAATCTCAACCTGTTTGGCGGATCATCGTCCACCGAACTGCGGGAGTTCGCGGGATGAGCGCGGGCCTTCCATGGTTCGAGACGCCCGCTTGGGCGGGCTCCTCACTATGAGGGTCTGATATTTCGCTCCGAGACGCGATCTCACTAGAGGGCCCGCCAGAGGCGGGTGTCTCGAAGGATGCGCCGCGGGCGAGCTCTCCGCCCGTCAGTTCGTCTCGCGCCGCACCTCGGTCGGCACGGCCTGCGGCGCGCCCACCGGCGGCAGCGCGACCGGGCGCAGCCCGATCAGCTCGGCGGTGCGGATCGCGCTGTCGCGCCAGAACTGGAACGAGTTGATGCGGCTGAGCTCGAGGATGGCGATAGCCACCGCCGCCAGGAACGGCAGGCTCTGCAACACCAGGACGCCGGCAAAGATGTAGATCTCGGTGATCTGGCGGAAGCTGTTGCTGGCGACCAGCACGCCGGCGCCGATCAGCAGCAGGGCGCCGATCACGGCTTCCCAGAACGCCTGGAACTCGATCGACATGCGGCTGAGACCGCCCTTGGAGGTGCGGGCGAAGGCGATGTGCTCGGTGATCAGGCCCTGCGCCACCGCGCGCGACACCGTCCATTGCACGCTCATCGCCGCGATCATGGCACCCAGCATCTGGCCGGGCTTGATGGCGACGCGGGCGCGGTACATCGACAGGAAGTGCACCAGCGAGACGATGAAGGCGCCGATGATCGGCAGCGTCAGGATCTTGTCGGGGATGGCGATGTCGGCGAAGGCGACGATCGGCACCCAGACGAGGTTGAGCAGCGCCACCACGACGCCGAGGCTTTCGGCGCCCAGCCAGTTCAGCCAGCCGAGGCCGTATTCGCGCTTCTGGTCCGCGGTCAGCCGGCTCGCGCCGGGCAGGAAGCGGCGCCAGTGCTTCTTGACGATCTGCAGGCCGCCATAGGCCCAGCGGTGCCGCTGCTTCTTGAAGGCCTCGTAGGTGTCCGGCAGGAGGCCCGCGCCATAGCGGGTGTTGGTGTAGTGCGTGGTCCAGCCGAGCTCCTGGATCGCAAGGCCGAGATCGCTATCCTCGCAGATCGTGTCGCTCGACCAGCCGCCGGCCATGTCCATCGCGGCGCGGCGGATCAGGCACATCGTGCCGTGCACGATGATGGCGTTGAACTCGTTGCGCTGGACCATGCCGATGTCGAAGAAGCCGGCATATTCGCCGTTCATGATGTAGTGCATGATCGACAGATCGCCGTCGCGGTGCTCCTGCGGCGCCTGCACCAGGCCGACGCGCGGATCGGCGAAGGCGGGCACGAGGTCCTTCAGCCAATCGGGCTCGACGACATAGTCGGCATCGAGGATGCCGATGATCTCGGCATCCGCCGCGGTGCGATCCATCGCGATGCGCAGCGCGCCGGCCTTGAAGCCCTGCACCTTCTCGGCGTTGATGAACTTGAAGCGTTCACCGAGCGCGCGGCAATGGTCCTGGATCGGCTGCCAGAACGCAGGGTCCGGCGTGTTGTTGATGATGACCACGCATTCGTAGTTCGGATAGTTCAGCCGCGACAGCGCATCCAGCGTCTGCTTGAGCATGTCGACCGGCTCGAAATAAGCGGGGATGTGGATCGAGACCTTCGGGCAATAACCTTCGGGCACGTTCTCGATCGGCTTGTCCTTGGCGATCAGCCGCTGCGGCGGCCGGCCGAAGGCGACCGCGGCGATCTCGTCGATACGCGCCATGGCAATGAGGACGAGAGGAACCAGCAGGATCATGCCGAGCGTCAGCGCGAAGGCCGAGCCGAACAGGAAGTAGTGGCCGTTCCAGTAGGCGAACACGGTCGCGGCCCAGGCGCCGACGCCGTTGGCGGTCGCCGACAGCAGGAAGGCCTGCCTGGCGGTCGCCTT
Source organism: Bradyrhizobium dasycarpum (assembly GCF_042019905.1). Classification (NCBI taxonomy): domain Bacteria; kingdom Pseudomonadati; phylum Pseudomonadota; class Alphaproteobacteria; order Hyphomicrobiales; family Nitrobacteraceae; genus Bradyrhizobium; species Bradyrhizobium dasycarpum. Next base: position 1,397,233 of record NZ_CP169574.1, on the reverse strand, counting down.
TTCGATCCGCAGAATCGGCAGCGACAGCAGCACGCCGACCAAGAGCGCGATGCCCATCAGCTTCCAGTAGTCGGGGTTCTCGACCGGGCCGGTCCAGGCGAATTTCGGCTCGCCGCTGGCGTTGAGGACGCCCCAATACGGACCGACGCCGCCTTCGAAGAATTTCCAGGGCCGATCGATGGCTTCGACGATGTTGTAGTCCATGCCGAGCGCTTCGGCGCGGGTGACGAAGTTGCGCAAGGTCAGCGCCTGCTGGAACGGACCTGGGTCTGCGTTGCGCAAATTGTAGCCTGCGCTCGGCCAGCCGAACTCGGCGATCACGATGCGCTTGCCCGGGAACTGATTGCGCAGGAGGTTGTAGCGGTCCACGGCCTGGTCGACGGCCTGATCCGAACGGAAGTTTTCCCAATAGGGCAGCACGTGCGCGGCGATGAAGTCGACGCTGGAGGCGAGGTCCGGAAAATCGCGCCAGATGTTCCAGATCTCGCCCGTCGTCACGGGAACGCGGACCGCGCTCTTGACCTTCTTGATCTTGCTGATGAGGTCCTCGACCTTCATCTCGCCGCGGTAGATCACCTCGTTGCCGACCACGACGCCGATCACGTTGCTGTTCTTGCGGGCGAGCTCGATGGCGGCCTTGATCTCCCGCTCGTTGCGATCCTCGTCCTTGTCGATCCACGCGCCGACCGTGACCTTGAGGCCGAACTCGGCCGCGATCGGCGGCACCAGCTCGCTGCCTTCCGTCGCGGTGTAGGACCGGATCGCTCGCGTGAGGGTCGAGAGCTTCTTCAAGTCCGCGCGAACCTTGTCGGGGTCGACATTGAGGTCGACGACATGGCCCGGCTCGAACGGCGTATAGGACAGGCTCGGCACCAGGCCTTTGAAATCCGGTGCAGGTTCCCTGTCGCGCAGGACTCCCCATAGCCCAGCGTGGAGCGCGGACACGAGCAACAGAACGGCGGCGACAACGCGCATCGCGGCTAAACCAAAAGGGGCTGAGGTGGCAGGGAAGCGGATCCGACCCCGAGATCCGACCAAGTCCGCGGCAAAGGAAACATATCTCCGCCGCGCAATTTCACAACTGTCATGGCCTCATGTCCTTATGAGGGCATGGCCTTTTCGAACGACGCGCGGCAGTGCCAACCGCGTCTATGGCCGATCGTTCCTGAACGCCAGCTGAAACGACCAAGGCGATTTGAGGTTGAGGTCTTGTTGAGGTCTTGGGCTATTTCTGGGGCGCCGGCGTCGGGCTTGCCGCTGGCGAAGGACTGGCGGCCGGCTGCGCCGCCGGCGAACTGGCCGAGGCCGGTGCGGCCGGCTGCGACGCTGCGGCCTGCTGCGGCTGGGCGGCCGGGTTGATCCAGCAGGCGTGCACACGGCTGTCCAGCGTCTCGGCAACCTTGGGGTCGATCTGGCCGCCGAACCGGGTCAGGCAGCGGAACGCGGCCTGGATGTGGCCGCCGGGGCAGCCGAAACGATCGTAGAGGTCGAGGTGGCGGAAGGCGGTATCGAGGTCGTCCCGCCACATCAGCCGCACCACGCGCCGGCCGAGCCAGACGCATTCGGGATTGCCGGCCGGGCCGTTGATGACCTGGGCGGCTTCGGCGAACTCGTCGGTGCGGCGCTGGTTCTGGGCGGCATCCTTGGCGGCGTCGGCAGGCTGGGCGGCGGCCTTGCCTTGATCCGGGGTCGGCGTGCCGCTCTGAGCGGAGGCGCCAGCGAGGCCGGCGAGAGCGAGAAGGCAGGAGACGGCCAAGGTGGCGGCGAACTGCCGCAGGACCGCATTTCGTGACTCGAACACCCGTTGCCGCATGAATTCCCCAATATATCCGCTGGCCGTCCGCGTCAGGATCCCGCGGACGCGTCGGTGATGGCGTCCAAATGGGTCTCCATTGCGGCGGAAAAGTCTTTCGAGTCCATGACCTGTATTTGAAATTTTGTCCAGCAAAGTCACGATGCTAGGGCCCGGTCGAACGGCCACAGCCCAATTCCACGGGGCAGGAGCCGATCCGCCGCACGTTCGGCACCCAGGCACCCCCTTGGCAGACGGCGTGCAAGCAGGTAATCGACGGACCCTTCGCGGAGGACGGAACCGATTTCTCTTCGTACGCCACTGGCGCTTCTGCTCGTTTCACTGGGTGCGATTGCTGCCGTGTGGTGGTGGTTGGCGACGCCGATCACACTCGCGCGCGCCCCGATCGATCCGGCCGACAAGGTCCAATGCGTCTCCTATGCGCCGTTCCGCGGCGAGCAGACGCCGCTGGAGCAATGGACCCATATCGAGGCCGAGCAGATCGAGCAGGATCTGCGCCAACTCAAAGAGATCACCGACTGCGTCCGCACCTATTCGATGGAGAACGGGCTCGACCAGGTGCCGGCGATCGCCGCCAGGGTCGGCGGGCTGAAAGTTCTGCAGGGCATCTGGCTCTCCAGCAACCGCACCAAGAACTACGAGCAGGCCGGGCTCGCCATCCGCCTCGCCAAGCAATTCCCCGACATCATCACCACGCTCATCGTCGGCAACGAGGTGCTGCTGCGCGGCGAGATGACGACGGCGGATCTGGTCTCCATCATCCGCCTGGTGAAGACGCAGGTCAGCGTGCCCGTCACCTACGCCGACGTCTGGGAGTACTGGCTGAAGAACCGCGAGGTCGCCGACGCCGTCGACTTCGTCACGATCCACATCCTGCCCTATTGGGAGGATTTTCCGGTCAAGGCAAAGTTCGCCTCCGCCCATGTCGAACAGATCCGCGAGCGCATGGTGGTGGCGTTCCCCGGCAAGGAGATCCTGATCGGCGAGACCGGCTGGCCGAGCGAGGGGCGGATGCGCGACGTCGCGCTGCCGTCACGGACCAATCAGGCGCGCGTGGTCTCGGAAATCCTCGGCCTTGCCAAGGCGAACAAGTTCCGCGTCAATCTGATCGAGTCCTACGACCAGCCCTGGAAGCGCAAGCTGGAAGGCACCGTCGGCGGCTATTGGGGCCTGTACGATTCGGCGCACCGGAGCCTGAAATATCCGCCCGGAGCACCGATCAGCAATTTCCCGTACTGGAAATGGTACATGGGCGCAGGGATGGGCCTTTCCGTGCTGGTGTTCGCGGTCGCCATCATCACGCTGCGCCGGCGGCCGTGGACGCCGCGCTTCTCGGCCTGGCTCGGCGTCGGCATCTCGGCGACGACGGCGGGGAGCCTGCTCGGGATCGGCGCCGACAAGATGTATTACGAGAGCTACGGCGTCGGCGGCTGGCTGCTCTGGGGCGCGCTGCTGCTTGCCGGCATCCTGTCGCCGATCTTCTGTTCGCAGGCGATGGTGATCGGCCGCAGCCTTCCGACCTTCCTCGACCTGCTCGGTCCGCGCGAGGGGCGCAAATGGTCGAAGCTCACCGCCGTTCTCGGCCTGACGCTGGCCGTGACCGCGGTGATCGCGGCCGCGACCGCGCTCGGCTTCGTGTTCGATCCGCGCTACAAGGATTTTCCCTACGCCGCGCTGACGATGGCGGTGGTGCCGTTTGCGCTGCTGATGCTGAACCGGCCGCAGATCGGCCAGCGTCCGATCGCGGAATCGGTGTTCGCCGGCGTGCTGGCGCTGTCGGCCATCTTCGTGCTCTTCAACGAAGGCCGCGACAATTGGCAGTCGCTGTGGACCTGCACGATGTATCTGCTGTTCGCGCTCACGCTGTGGCGGGCGCGGGCCGAGCAAATCCAAGGATGAACAGGCCGATCGCAAGGCCCGACAGCACGACATTGTAGAGCACGATGCCGAGGCCGGCCGCGATGATGCCGACCGTGAGCAGCACGATCGACGGCCGCATCAGGTTCAGCGTCGCAACCACCAGCGCGACGATGCCGAACACCGAATTCTTGAACAGCACGGTCGAGACCGAGCGCGCCTTGCACAGCAGCGTCTGAAGTCCGGCATCGCAGGCGAGAGCGACCTGCGACAGCTCGATCGCGAGGTAGCGCAGATAAAGCGCATAGCCGACAGACGCGAAGCCGACGACGATCAGAAACTGCACCTGGTAGGGCGAGAGGCGGAAGGGCTTTTTTGTCATAGCCGGCAATATGGTCGGGATGGCGCGGGCAGGCAACAGGGCAGGCGAGGTTTCTGTCGGTTCGCTCCCCTGCTGTTTCCGGGAACAGGCGAGGATCAGGCTGGTTTTGAATGTGTGACTAATCAGGTGGCCGTCGAGGAGCGAACATGGACAAGCCGACGCAGGAGCAGCTGAACGAGCTCAAGAGGCTGAGCAAGGAGGCGCGGGTGGAGGATTGGTCGGAAATCGTCCAGTCCAGGGACGAAGCGGAGATGCGCATTCGTGATCTCAAGGAAAAGGCGCGGATCGAGTAGGCCCTCGTAAGCGCGCCCGCGATTAGGTTCGATCTTGCGCGTTCCGGCTCTGCTCCGCGAGCCGCCGCTCGTATTTCTCAGCCAGTGCGAGCAGGCGCTTCCTGATGTGAGGATCCGCCCGGTCTGCCAGCTCGCGGACCAACGCGAGTTGCTCCCGCAGAAATTTCGCGTCCGCCATCTCCGCTCCGAATCAAGTTCGGTGCGGAGTGTGCCGAGCCAAGCCGGTGGCGGCCGTATCATCTGATACTTGTCGAGGCCCGGCGGGACCTATTTGAATCCCAGCCGGCGCTCGACCCAGCCCAGAACGAACAGCACCAGCAAGGTCACCGCGATAGCAGCTCCGACCAGCAGCCAGGCTCCCAATGCGCAGGCAATGCCGAGGCCGGCCGCAACCCAGACCGTTGCGGCCGTGGTCAGGCCGTGAACCGTCTTCGACTTGCGATCGTGCAGGATCACGCCTGCACCGATGAAGCCGACGCCGCTCAGCACGCCGGTCACGACGCCCTGAATGACCCTGGAGATCGCATCCGGGTGGTCGCGCATGTTCTGGAACTCGATCACGGAGATCGACACCAACGCGGAGCCGAGAGCCACGAGCGCGAGCGTCCTCATGCCCACCGGCTTGTCGTTCATGTCGCGGTCGATGCCGATCAAGAGGCCTGTTCCCGCCGCAACGAGAAGCCTCAGCACATCATCAAGTTCGTTCATCGAAGTCCGTGAATTTCAGAAGGTGAGGCGCCACTGGAGAGCGCCGTGAGTGAACGCAAACGGGCCGCAAAAGGACAGCTCAGGTCCTAGCGTCCGATCGACGCATGCAAGCTTCTTCCGTCGCGGAAGGGAGCTTCCTACCGCCTGAAGAACGACGACAGCGTCGATGTTGCCGATGCGGCCTCCGGCTTCGCTGGCGCCGGCTGCGCCGCAGGAGCGGGCGCGGGCTCCTCGCGCTTGCTGCGTTTCGAGCTGTTGCTGCGGCGGCGCTGCGGCTTCTCGGGCTTGGCGCTGGGCGCGGTTTCGGCTTGCGGAGCCGCGTCCTGGTTCTTCTCCGCGTTCTTGTCCTGAACTCTGTCTTGAGATTTCTCTTGTGCCTTGTCCTGCGGCTTCTCCTGAGGTTTCTCTTGCGCCTTGTCCGAGCCGCGCATCGACAGGCGCTGGCCGTCGAACACGGTGGTCTCGCAGTGACGATTGCTCTCGGCGAGGCTCGCGCAGAATTTCGCGGCGACGGCGGCGTTGACGAGCGGGCCGGCACCGAGGCGGAGTTGCATGCCGAGCCCCGTCGTGCCTTCCTTGATCATGATGATCGGCCGCAGCGCTGCGATTTCCGGATTGGACTTGGTCACGCCGCGCCAGAGCGCGCGCAGGCCGTCGACCGAATTGGCGCCGCCGAGATCGATCGCAAAACGCGTCTGCTGAACCGCGATCGCGGGGGATTCGCTCTCGGTGGCCTCCGATGGCTTGGCGGCTGCCGCGACGATCTCGGTTGGGGCAGGCGCCGGCTCGGCCTTCTTCTCGGCAGCCTTCTCGCTCGTCTCGGGCTGCATCAATTTCGATGCGGCCGGATCGGGCGGCGCCATGATCGACTTGGACGGGACCAGCGGAATGGTCGGCAACGCCGAATTCATGGAAGGCGATTGCTGCACGAGCGAGGCGGCCGCGGCGGTCTGCGGCGGCGGCTCCTTTGCCGCTTCCTTCGGGATGTCCTTGAGCGTGTCCTTGAGCGTGTCCTTGAGCGCGTCCTTGGGCGTGTCCTTGGCGGCCTCGGTGCGAGGCTTGTCAGGGGCGGACGCAGGCGTCGAGGCAACCGGCGCGACGCTGGGGGCTGCGGGCGCAGCCTCCTGCGTCTTGCCGGCCGGCGGCGGCGCCGTGGTCTGCCTGGCGATGGCGCCGGTGACGGAATCGAGCCCTTGCTCCAGCACGGTGACGCGCGAATACAGCCGGTCGCGATCCGTGTTCAGCGTCTCGATGGCGGCCGTGAGCCGGCGGGCCTCGTTCTGGCTCTCCCGGGTGAGCATCTGGAGCCGGTCCGCCTGGCGCGCGAGATCGGCGGAAGCAACCTGGTCGCGGCGCCAGCCGAGCTGGGCCTGGTTGGCCAGCACCGCGATCGTGACGGCGCCTACGGCCCCCACGCCCCACGAGCCCAGACGCCACATCAGGCGGCGATCGAACGCGCTTTCTTCGGCCAGGAGTCCGGAGAACAGTCCGCCGGTCTCCTTGGCGCCGAAGGCATCCGCCAGTGGGTCGGAATCCTTTGCCATGAACGTTGAGTGCCCAGCCCCGAAGCTTCCCCGAATCAATCAGGGAACATTAACAGGAAAAGCGGGCCGCACTTGAATTCCGGGCGTTTGCGGGGGTAGCAAGGCGGCAGCATTCGCGGGCGGCCCGCCTGCCGCGCCATTTGATTCGGCCGAACCGACAGGATTTCGATGACCGCCCGTTCCAGCCTCACGATCGTGCTCGCCGCCGGCGAAGGCACGCGCATGCGTTCGAGCCTGCCGAAAGTGCTGCATCCGGTCGCTCACGCGACGCTGCTGGCCCACGTGCTCGGCGCGGCGCCGAAGGGAACCGGCAGCGCGCTCGCGGTCGTGATCGGTCCGGACCATCAGGCGGTCGCGGACGAGGCGAGGCGCATCAGGCCCGACGCACTTATCTTCGTGCAGGCCGAGCGGCTCGGCACCGCACATGCGGTGCTGGCGGCGCGCGAGGCCATCGATCGCGGCGCCGATGATCTGCTGATTGCCTTCGGCGATACGCCGCTGATCTCGGCCGAGACCTTTGCGCGGCTGCGTGCGCCGCTCGCCGGGGGCGCCGCGATCGCCGCGCTCGGCTTCCGCGCCGCCGATCCCGCCGGCTACGGCCGCTTCATCGTCGAGGGCGAACGCCTGGTCGCGATCCGCGAGCAGGCCGACGCGAGCGCCGACGAGCGCAAGATCGATCTGTGCAATGCCGGCGTGATGGCGATCGACGGCCGCCGGGCGCCGCAGATCCTTGAGCAAATCGGCAATGCCAATTCCAAGGGCGAATATTATCTGACCGACGCGGTCGAGATCGTCCGCAAGCAGGGATGGGAGTCCGTGGTGATCGAGACCAGCGAGGACGAGGTGCGCGGCATCAATACCAAGGCGCAGCTCGCCGAGGCCGAAGCGGTGATGCAGGCGCGGCTGCGCAAGGCGGCGATGGAGGCCGGCGTCACGCTGATCGCGCCGGAGACGGTCTATCTCGCCGCCGACACCGTGTTCGGCAAGGACGTGACCATCGAGCCGTTCGTGGTGATCGGCCCCGGCGTCTCGATCGCCGACGGCACCGTGATCCATTCCTTTTCGCACATCGTGCAGACGACGCTCGGCAAGAACGTCTCGATCGGCCCCTATGCGCGGCTTCGGCCCGGCACCTCGCTCGGCGACGGCGCGCGGATCGGCAATTTCGTGGAGACCAAGGCGGCGACGCTGGAGGCCGGCGTCAAGGTCAACCATCTCTCCTATATCGGCGATGCCACGGTCGGCGCCAATTCCAACATCGGCGCCGGCACCATCACCTGCAACTACGACGGCTTCAAGAAGCACAGGACGGAGATCGGGCAGGGCGCCTTCGTCGGCACCAATTCATCGCTGGTCGCGCCGGTCAGAATCGGCAACGGCGCCTATATCGGCTCGGGCTCGGTGATCACGCGTGACGTGCCCGATGACGCCATGGCGCTGGAGCGCAACCAGCAGACCATCCGGGAAGGCGGCGCGGCGCGCTATCGCGAGCTGAAGACGGGCGGCAAGAAGTCGGAGAAGTGAAGTCGGAGACGTGAGCCTTCCGCTATTCTTCGTCGGCGAATTCGGAGAAGATCGCGCGGGTCAGGCGCCAGCCGCGCGGTTTGGCGCGCTTGACCGGTTCGCCTTCCGGATGCTTCATGAAGACGGGCTTGCTTTCCTTGCCGCGCTGGGGCGGCGGCCAATGTGCGAGATGCGTGCCCGTGGTCCCGCTGGCGCGCAAGTACATCGATGACAGACCTTTGCGGTCGGATGAGCCTTTCATGGCCTTATTCTCCTGAGATCGAATCGTTGGCCAAATGTGTTGACAACAAGTTAACGCGCGCGGTTTAAGGCCGGCCAATTCGACGCAGGCCAAGGCGAAGGTTGCGGTCCGTGCTGTCTCAATCCGCAATAATTATTGAGTATCTGGTTCCTTGCGAACTTCGCTAAAAACCGGACGCGTCGTTTAGGCGATTTTTCGACGATTTGGGGGATAGTGATCCGCATGTGCGGGATTGTCGGCATTCTCGGGCGCGAGCCGGTTGCAGAGCAGCTGGTGGATTCGCTCAAACGTCTTGAATATCGCGGTTACGATTCGGCGGGCGTCGCCACGCTCGAAGGCAATCACCTCGAGCGCCGCCGCGCCGAAGGCAAGCTGAAGAACCTGGAGAAGCGGCTCGCAGCCGAGCCGCTGAAGGGCACCACCGGCATCGGCCACACCCGCTGGGCCACCCACGGCAAGCCGACCGTCAACAACGCCCACCCGCACGCGACCGAGCGCGTCGCCGTGGTCCACAACGGCATCATCGAGAATTTCCGTGAGCTGCGCGAGGAGCTCGAGAAGAAGGGCGCGGTGTTCAGCACCGAGACCGACACCGAGATCGTGCTGCATCTGGTCGACGACCTGCTCGCGCGCGGCAACAAGCCGGTGGAAGCGGTGAAGCTGGCGCTGGGGCGGCTGCGCGGCGCCTTCGCCCTCGGCTTCATCTTCGCCGGCGACGACGACCTCATGATCGGCGCCCGCAATGGGCCGCCTCTTGCGATCGGCTATGGCGACGGCGAGATGTATCTCGGCTCCGACGCTATCGCGCTCGGCCCGTTCACCGACACGATCAGCTATCTCGAAGACGGCGACTGGGTCGTGCTGACGCGCAACAGCGCTGATATCTTCGACAAGGACGGCAACGCGGTCCAGCGCGACAAGATCAAGCACGCCGCCTCGACCTCGCTGGTCGACAAGGCCAATTACCGCCACTTCATGGCCAAGGAGATCCACGAGCAGCCGGAAGTGGTCGGCCACACGCTGGCGCGCTACGTCGACATGGCGAGCGAGCGTGTCGCGCTGCCGGTCGAGCTGCCGTTCGATTTCAAGAACGTCCAGCGCATCAACATCACGGCGTGCGGCACTGCGAGCTATGCCGGCTATGTCGCAAAATACTGGTTCGAGCGCTTTGCGAGGCTGCCGGTCGAGGTCGATGTCGCCTCCGAATTCCGCTACCGCGAGGCGCCGCTGCGCAAGGGCGATCTCGCCATCTTCATCTCGCAATCGGGCGAGACCGCCGACACGCTGGCGGCGCTGCGCTATGCCAAGGCCGAGGGCGTGCACACGATCGCCGTCGTCAACGTGCCGACCTCGACGATCGCGCGCGAGAGCGAGACCGTGCTGCAAACGCTGGCCGGGCCCGAGATCGGCGTCGCCTCGACCAAGGCCTTCACCTGTCAGCTCATGGTGCTGGCCAATCTTGCGATCGCGGCCGGCAAGGCGCGGGGCGAATTGTCGGGCGAGGACGAGACCAAGCTGGTCCACGGCCTGGTCGAGATCCCGCGGCTAATGGCGGCAGCGCTCACCACCGAGCCCCAGATCGAAAAGCTCGCGCAACGGATCGCCAAGTCGCGCGACGTGCTCTATCTCGGCCGCGGCACCAGCTTCCCGCTCGCGCTCGAAGGCGCGCTGAAGCTGAAGGAGATCTCCTACATCCACGCCGAGGGCTATGCCGCCGGCGAGCTCAAGCACGGGCCGATCGCGCTGATCGACGAGACCATGCCTGTCGTCGTCATCGCGCCTTACGACCGCGTATTCGAAAAGACCGTCTCCAACATGCAGGAGGTCGCCGCCCGCGGCGGCAACATCATTCTGATGACGGACGCCAAGGGCGCGGAGGAGGCGACCGTCGAGTCCCTCGTCACCATCGTCATGCCCGATATGGCGGCGGCGTTCACGCCGATGGTCTATGCCGTCCCGGTGCAGCTGCTCGCCTATCACACGGCTGTCGTCATGGGCACCGACGTCGACCAGCCGCGTAACCTCGCGAAGTCGGTGACCGTGGAATAGGCAGGCGGGATATCGGCCGGTCGTGGTCTTCCAAAATCTGCTAGAAGACCCTAGCTTGTGTGCTGCGACCGACCTGGAACCCGAATGACCCCCCGCGACGACGCGCCTGCGCCTCTTGATCCCCTCCCGGAACCGCATACCGGCCTGATGGGCCGCTTCCGCAATTATTTCCTCACCGGCCTCGTGGTCACAGGGCCGATCGCGATCACGCTGTACCTGGTCTGGTGGTTCGTCACCTGGGTCGACGGCGTGGTGCGGCCGTTCGTGCCGCTCGCCTACCGGCCGGAAACCTATCTGCCCTATGTCATTCCCGGCTGGGGGCTGGTTGTCGCATTCTTCACGCTGACGCTGGTCGGATTCCTCGCAGCCAATCTGATCGGCCGCACCCTGGTCGATGTCGGCGAAACCTTCCTCGGCCGGATTCCGGCCGTGCGCGCCATCTACCGGGGCCTGAAGCAGGTGTTCGAGACGCTGTTCTCGGGCAAGGGCTCGAGCTTCCGCAAAGTCGGCCTGGTCGAGTTTCCCTCGCCGGGCATGTGGTCGATCGTGCTGATCTCGCAATCGCCGAACGAGGACATTGCGCGCAGCCTGCCGGGGCAGGAGGAGCACGTCTCGGTGTTCCTGCCGTGCTCGCCGAACCCGACCACCGGCTTCTTCTTCTATGTTCCGAAGAGCAAGATCATCGAGGTCGACCTCACGGCCGAGGATGCCGCGACGCTGATCATGTCGGCCGGCGTGGTGCAACCCGGCTCGGCCCCCGATTCCAAGAAGGCGGCGGCACTTGCGGGCATGGCGCATGCCGCGCGCATCGCCAATGCGTCGGCGATCCAGCCCGAGCCTGCGAAGGTGGAGTAGAGCCATTCCGCTGCGGGATGGCGTCGGTTACGCGCGCATTGGCATCCTCTGCTAGTCTCCCGTCGAGCCGAGCGTCCTCGCTCGGCGTTCGATCCGGAGTGCATGATGTCCAAGACCATTGCGATCCTCGCGCCCGGCGCCATGGGCAGTGCCGTCGCCCGCCGTCTCAGCGAGCATGGCGCGCGCGTGTTGACGTCCCTGACCGGGCGGAGCGAGGCGACGCGCAGACGCGCAGCAGATGCCGGCATGATCGGTGCCGATGACGATGCGATCGCTGCCGCCGACATCATTCTTTCGATCGTGCCGCCGGGCGAAGCCGTCGCGCTGGCTGAGCGGCTGGCGGCGCTGATCGTCAGGCGCGAGCACAAGCCGATCGTGGTGGATTGCAACGCCGTCAATGTCGACACCGTGCGTGGGATCGAACAGATCATCGGCTCGGCGCAGGCGCCGTTCGTCGATGCCGGCATCATCGGCTTTCCGCCGCAGCCGGGCGGCAAAAGTCCTGCGTTCTACGTGTCCGGCGAGCACGCCGGGGATGTAGCTGTGCTGAAGGAGTTCGGGCTCGACGTGCGCATCGTGGAGGGCCCGGTCGGCGCCGCCTCGGCGCTGAAAATGTCCTATGCCGGCATCGTCAAGGGCCTCGCCGGCATCGGCTCGGCCATGGTGATCGCGGCAACCAAGGCTGGCGCCGCCGATGCGCTACGCGACGAACTGGCACTGAGCCAGCCCGCGATCCTGGCGCGGCTCGAAGTCGCGCTGCCGGACATGATTCCAAAGGCCTATCGCTGGGTCGCGGAAATGCGGGAGATCTCCGGTTTCCTCGGCCCCGATCATCCGGCCAGCCAGATCTACGAGGGCTTTGCGCGCTGGTTCGAGCATCTGGCGGATGATGCGAAGGGCGAGGCGGTGGATGCGGAGCCGATGAAGGCGTTTGCCGCGGCCGCCGCGCGGACGCAGACCTGACGTGCCCACGTTCGCTCCTGCAGGGTTGCGCTTGCGGTGTGCGGATCTCTATCCACACGTCATTGCGAGCCAACGGGTCCGCGCTAAGCGCGGCCCGATGACAGGCTTCGCGAAGCAATCCAGAGTCCCTCCGCGGAAAGATTCTGGATTGCTTCGCTGGCTCGCAATGACGGGGAGGAGACGCTGCGGAGCCCATCTGCTACTATGTTTGCGGTTGTTCTGAGACGGGAGTTCGAATGAGAGTGCTGGTGATCGGCGCTGGCGCGCTCGGCGGCTATTATGGAGCTTGCCTGGTTCGAGCAGGCCGCGACGTGACCTTCCTGGTGCGCGGGACGCGCGCGGAGCAATTGCGCCGGGACGGACTAAGAGTCGTGAGCCCGCACGGCGATTTCACTGTGCAGCCGAAGATCATCCTGGCGAATGACCTCGAGGAAGCATTCGACGTCGTGCTCGTCGGGGTCAAGGCCTACTCGCTCGATGACGCGATGAGCCAGTTTGCACCCGCCGTCGGTGCTGACACGATGATCCTGCCGATCCTGAACGGATTGAAACATCTCGACGCTCTCGTCGCAAGGTTCGGCGCCGCTCGCGTCCTCGGCGGTCTCGCCAATGTCAGTGCCGGGCTGGATGCGGATGGCCGGGTCGTCCACTTCATGGCCAACCAGACCATCGTCTTCGGCGAGATCGAGGGCGCCCTGAGTCAGCGCGCGCTCGCGCTGGAGACATTGTTCGATGTTCCCGGCATCGACGTGCGTGCCAGCGAGGCGATCACGCAGGACATGTGGGAGAAATTCGTTCAGCTCTCGACGATCGCGGGGATCACCTGCCTGATGCGCGCAAGCATCGGCGACATCCTGGCCGTGCCCAACGGCGAGCAGTCCATCTTCCGCCTGTTCGCCGAATGCTGCGCCGTTGCGACGGCATCAGGATATGAGCCGCGTGCGCCGTTCATCGAGTTCGACCACAAACTGTTCACGACCCTCGACTCGCCACTGAAAGCTTCGATGCTGCGCGATATCGAACGCGGCTCGATGACCGAGTGCGAGCACATCCTGGGCGACATGGCGAACCGAGCCCGTACCCTGGGCATCGAGACGCCGCTACTGGATCTCGCCCGCGCGCATGTTGCGGCCTACGAAGTTGGGCGACGACGGGCCGCGAGCTAGCCCGCCCCGATCAGCGGGATCGCCTCGTCCCGCTCGTACAGATACAGCAGGCACCGCAGCGCCTCGCCGCGTTCGCCCTTGAGCTTGGGATCGTCCTTCAGGATGCGCAGCGCCTCGTCTCTCGCTTGGGAGATCAGCTGCCCGTGCACCTCCGGGCGCGCGATGCGGTAGCCGGGCAGGCCGCTCTGGCGCACACCCAGGACGTCGCCTTCGCCGCGCAGCTTCAAGTCTTCCTCGGCGATGCGGAAACCGTCAGTGGTCTCGCGGATCACTTTCAGCCGCGCCTTCGACATCTCGCCGAGCGGCTCGGAATAGAGCAGGATGCAGGTCGAGGCCTCCGAGCCGCGCCCGATGCGGCCGCGCAGCTGGTGCAGCTGGGCAAGGCCAAAGCGTTCGGCGTTCTCGATCACCATGATGGTGGCGGCGGGCACATCGACGCCGACCTCGACCACGGTGGTCGCGACCAGGAGCCCGACCTCGTGGGCGGCGAACTGGCCCATCACGCGGTCTTTTTCCGTGCCCTTCATCTGGCCGTGGACGAGGCCGACGCGATCGCCGAAACGCTTTTGCAGGCTCTCGAAACGCTTGGTCGCGTTGGTGAGGTGTTCGGTGCCCTCGGCCTCGGACTCCTCCACCAGCGGACAGATCCAGTAGACCAGTTTTCCCGCCTGCAAGGCACGGCCGACGCCGTCCATGACCTCGCCGAGCCGGCTCATGGCGACGGCGCGGGTGTCGATCGGCTGCCGGCCGGCGGGCTTCTCGCGCAGCTCGGAGATGTCCATGTCGCCGAAATAGGTCAGCACCAGCGTGCGCGGTATCGGCGTGGCGCTGAGCACCAGCACGTCGACGGCTTCCCCCTTGGAGGTGAGCGCGAGGCGCTCGCGCACGCCGAAGCGGTGCTGCTCGTCGACGATGGCGAGCGCAAGGTCGTGGAAGGTCACATCGTCCTGGATCAGCGCATGGGTGCCGACCAGCAGGTCGATCTCGCCTGCGGCGAGCCGCATGACGATCTCACGCCGCTCCTTGCCTTTCTCGCGGCCGGTGAGGATCGCAACGCGCATGCCGGCACGCTCGGCGAGCGGGGCGATGGTCCTGACGTGCTGGCGCGCCAGGATTTCGGTCGGCGCCATCAGCGCGGCCTGCTTGCCGACCTCCGCGACCGCGGCGGCCGCGAGCAGCGCCACGACTGTCTTGCCCGATCCGACGTCGCCCTGCAGCAGGCGCAGCATGCGCACCGGCTGCGTCAGGTCCTCGGCGATGGCCGCCGCGGCGCTGCGTTGCGAGGGCGTGAGCGCGTAGGGAAGGGCGTCGATGATCTTGTTGCGCAGATGCCCGTCGCCGGCATTGCGCACGCCGGCGGGGCGACGCAATTGCGCGCGGATCAGGGCGAGCGCGAGCTGACCGGCCAGCAGCTCGTCAAAGGCAAGGCGCGACCAGAACGGCTGGTCGGGCAGGATGTCCGTCAGCTCGACCGGCTGGTGCACGCGATTGAGCGCTTCGGTGACCGGCGGGAAATGGCAGCGCCGGATCACTTCCGGGCTGATCCATTCGGGCAGCGCCGGCAGCTTCTGCAGCGCCTGCGCGATCGCGCGGCGGAGCGAGCCGAGTGCGAGGCCTTCGGTGAGCGGATAGACCGGGTCTATCCCGGAGAGTTTCGAGATCGCTTCCTCGTCCAGCACGCGGTCGGGATGCACGATCTGCGGGATGCCGTCGTACATCTGCAGCGTGCCGGAGACGTAGCGCTTCTCGCCGACCGGCAGCAGCTTCTCGACATAGCCCGGCTTGGCGCGGAAGAAGGTCAGCACGACGTCGCCGGTGTCGTCACTGGCATAGACCAGATACGGCGCGCGCGAATTGCGCGGCGGAGGCGGGCGGTGACGGTCGACAATGACCTCGAGCGTCACCATGGTTCCCTGCACCGCGTCGCGGATCTTTGGCCGCGCCCGGCGGTCGATCACCTGGCTCGGCAAGTGTAGCAGCAGATCGACCAGCCGCGGCGTCTCGCTGCGGCTGAGCAGGTATTGCAGCAGCTTGTCCTGCTTCGGACCGACGCCGGGCAGGCTGGTCACGGCAGCAAACAGCGGATTGAGCAGGCTGGGGCGCATGAGGTGAATCTAGGATCGTTTCGGCCCGTGATGCCCGGCTTTGTGCCGGGCATCCACGTCTTTTTTCGTACCCCGTGCCGGCTGCGGGGCCATGCCAAATCGAGGGCTGACACGGCCACCTCGAATGGCTATATCACCCCGGCCCGGCACGTCCGGGCTTTCTGCGTTTGACTGGATTTGAGACATGACGGGAACGACACGATCGAGCAGCGGGCTGGACGATCGCCGCAAGCGGCTTTTGTTCCGATGCTGGCACCGCGGCACGCGCGAGATGGACCTGATCCTCGGCCGCTTCGCCGATGCCGAGATCGGCAATCTGTCGGAGGACGAGCTGACACAGCTCGAGACGCTGCTCGAAGTCAACGATCCCGATCTCTATGCCGCCATCAGCGGCGACAAGATGCTGCCGGCGGATGTCACCGGCGCGCTGTTTGCCCGCATCAAGGCCTTCCCGATCCCGGGACGCGACGCATGAAGCAGGGGATGAAATCGCCGGCCGAGCTGCTTGCGCCCGGCCGGGCGCTGACGCTTGCCAACGTCGCGGAAGGCGCCGAAGGCCTCGTCGTCTCCGATCTGGCCCGCGCCATCGCGGCGCGGCCGAAGAAGCCGGCCGTCAGCCTTGCCGTGGTCTGCCGCGACGGTCCGCGCATGCAGCAGCTCGAACGCGCGCTGCAATTCTTCGCGCCCGATCTGCCTGTTCTGACCTTCCCGGCCTGGGATTGCCAGCCCTATGACCGCGTCTCGCCGCATGGCGGCATTCTGGCGCAACGCCTGACGACGCTGGCCCGGCTTGCCTCGCTCACGGGGAGCGACAAGCCGCTGATCGTGCTGACCACGGTGAACGCCGCCGTGCAGCGCGTGCCCGCGCGCGAGCTGGTCGCGGCGCAGGCGCTGTCGGTGGCCCCCGGCAATGTCGTGCCGATGGACACCATCGTCGCCTGGCTCGAGCACAACGGCTACAACCGCTCCTCGACCGTGCGCGAGCCCGGCGAATATGCCGTGCGCGGCGGCATCCTCGATCTGTTTCCGGCCGGCCTCGAGCAGCCGGTCCGCTTCGATTTCTTTGGCGACAGCCTGGAATCGATCCGCTCCTTCGACGCCGAGACCCAGCGCACGCTGCTCGATATGCGCTCGCTCGACCTCGTGCCGGTCTCGGAATTCCAGTTGGTCACCGACACCATCCGCCGCTTCCGCATGGGCTACGTTGCCGAGTTCGGCGCGCCCGAGCGCGACGATGCGCTGTATGAGGCGGTCAGCGAGGGCCGCCGCCATCCGGGCATGGAGCACTGGCTGCCGCTGTTCCAGGACCGCATGGACACGCTGTTCGACTATCTCCAAGGTGCGCCGATCGCGATCGAGCCGCAGGCCGAGGATGCCGTCCGCGAGCGCTTCAAGCAGATCCAGGACTATTACGAGGCCCGGCGCGATGCGATGGAGCATCCCGCAGGCGGCGCGATCTACAAGCCGCTACCGCCGGACCGGCTTTATCTCACCGGCGAGGAATGGACCAAGCGCGAGAGCGAGATGCCGCTGGTGCGGTTGACGCAGTTCTCGGTTCCGGCTGACGGGACTGGTGTCGTCGACGCCGGTGCGCGCAAGGGCCGCGACTTCGCGCCGGAGCGCAACGATGCCAAGGTCAACGTGTTCAGAATCCGTGGTCGGCCACGTCATGGCGCTACAGGCCCAGCGCAAGAAGGTGGTGATCGCGCTGTGGAGCGAAGGCTCGCGCGACCGCATGGCCTCGATGCTGCGCGACCACAAGCTGGCCCATACTACCAGCGTCAATTCCTGGCGCACCGTGCAGGCGACCCCGCGCAACGAGACCATGCTCGCGGTGCTCGGCCTCGAGAGCGGTTTCGAGACCGACGAGATCGCTGTCATCAGCGAGCAGGACATCCTGGGCGACCGCCTGGTGCGGCCGCGCAAGGCGAGCCGCAAGCTCGACAATTTCATCTCGGAAGTGACGAGCCTGGCCGCCGGCGACATCGTCGTCCATGTCGACCACGGCATCGGCCGCTTCATCGGCCTGCAAACGCTCGACGTCGCCGGTGCGCCTCACGACTGCCTCGAGCTGCACTATGCCGCCGAGACGAAGCTGTTCCTGCCGGTCGAGAACATCGAGCTGCTGTCGCGCTACGGCTCCGACCAGACCAGTGTCGAGCTGGATCGCCTGGGCGGCGGCGGCTGGCAGACCCGCAAGGCGAAGCTCAAGAACCGCATCCGCGAGATCGCCGGCGAATTGATCAAGATCGCGGCCGCGCGCCATCTGCACGAGGCGCCCAAGCTCCCGGTGCAGCCCGGCCTCTACGACGAGTTCTGCGCACGCTTCCCCTATGACGAGACCGAGGACCAGCTGGGAGCCATCGAAGCCACGCTGAAGGACCTCGAGCTCGGCCGTCCAATGGACCGGCTGATCTGCGGCGACGTCGGCTTCGGCAAGACCGAGGTGGCCTTGCGCGCGGCGTTTGCCGTGGCGCTCGAGGGCAAGCAGGTCGCGGTGGTAGTGCCGACCACGCTGCTGGCGCGTCAGCACGCCAAGACATTCGCCGAACGCTTCAAGGGCTTTCCGGTCAACGTCGCGCAGGCTTCGCGCCTGATCGCGACCAAGGAGCTGAACCAGGTCAAGAAGGGCATCGCCGACGGCTCGGTCGATATCGTCGTCGGCACCCACGCGTTGCTCGGCAAGGCGATCAAGTTCCGTGACCTCGGCCTCGTGATCGTCGACGAGGAGCAGCACTTCGGCGTCACCCACAAGGAGCGGCTCAAGGCACTTCGCTCCGAGGTGCACGTGCTGACGCTGTCGGCGACGCCGATCCCGCGCACGCTGCAACTCGCGCTCACCGGCGTGCGCGAGCTGTCGATCATCGCCTCGCCCCCGGTGGACCGGCTCGCGGTGCGCACCTTCGTCGCTCCGCACGATCCGCTGATGATCCGCGAGGCCTTGCTGCGCGAGCGCTATCGCGGCGGGCAGGCGTTCTACGTGGTGCCGCGCATCGACGACCTCGCCGAGGTCAAGGACTTCCTCGACAAGAACGTGCCGGAGATGAAGGTCGCGGTCGCGCACGGCCAGATGCCGCCCGCGGTGATCGAGGACATCATGACCGCGTTCTACGACGGCAAGTTCGACATCCTCTTGTCGACCACGATTGTCGAGTCCGGCCTCGACATTCCCAACGCCAACACGCTGATCGTGCACCGCGCCGACATGTTCGGCTTGGCGCAGCTCTATCAGCTGCGCGGCCGCGTCGGCCGCTCCAAGCTGCGGGCCTATGCGCTGTTCACGCTGCCGGCGCAGCAGAAGATCACGGCGCAGGCCGAGCGCCGGCTCACCGTGCTGCAATCGCTGGAGACGCTCGGCGCCGGCTTCCAGCTCGCTTCCCACGATCTCGACATCCGCGGCGCCGGCAACCTGCTCGGCGAGGAGCAGTCCGGCCACATCAAGGAGGTCGGCTTCGAGCTCTATCAGTCGATGCTGGAGGAAGCGATCGTCAACCTCAAGGCCGGCGTCTCCGAGCCCGCCGCCGACCGCTGGTCGCCGCAGATCACCATCGGCATGCCCGTGCTGATTCCGGAGGACTATGTCGGCGATCTCTCGGTGCGGCTGTCGCTGTATCGGCGCCTCGCCGATCTGGACACCGAGGAGGAGATCGAGAACTTTGGCGCGGAGATGCGCGACCGCTTCGGCGTGCTGCCCGACGAGGTGCGCTATCTGTTCAAGGTCGCCGCGATCAAGGCGTTCTGCCGCAGGGCCAATGTCGAGAAGATCGACGCCGGTCCGAAGGGCGCCGTCATCGTCTTCCGCGACAATTCCTTCGCCCATCCCGACCGCCTCGTCAGCTTCATCCGCAGCTACGGCCAGGCCGCCAAGGTGCGGCCCGACATGAAGGTGGTGTTCTTGCAGGATTGGGAGACCCCGGAGGAGCGCCTCGCCGGCACCACCGAGATCATGCGTCAGCTGGCGCAGCTCGCCGAGAGCAAGAAGGCGGCGTGAGGCGGGGTGCCGTAGGGTGGTTAGCCGAAGGCGTAATCCACCATCTTTGTCGCCACGGGGAGAAAAGTGGTGGGTTACGCCCAGCGCCTGCGCTTCGCGCAGCCGCAAGGCCAACCCACCCTACAACGCGACGACTTACGACGCCGCCCGGGACGCATCCGCCGACAGCCGCGCCAGCAGCGACCTTGCCGTATCCGACGGCGACAGCGAGTCCACGCTGACGACGGGATCGCTGCGCATCTCGTGCTTGCCGTTCGAGGTATGCCGCATCACCGCCGACAGACGCCGCGCGATCATATGGGCCGTGCGGAAGTCGGTCTCCGCGAACACGACGATGACCGAACCGTCCCTCTGCGCCACGCCGAAATCCATCTGCCGCATCAGGCGGCTGAGGATGCGCGCGGCGTCGAGCTGGGCGCGGGAATTGCCGGGGTCGAAGGCGAAACGCGCGACGGACAGACCGCCGCCGCGGGCCAGCGCCTGCTCGACTGCCTTGGCAAAATCACGGGCGAAGGCTTCCGCCGTGAGCAGGCCGCTGCGCGGATCGAGCCAGCCGCCGGCATCGATCGAGCGCAGCGTGCGGCTCAATTGGGCTTCCATCGCGTGCTGGCGGATCAGGGGCAAGGCATTGGCCGCGACCTTGGCCGGCTCGCCCGGGATCAGCTCGAGATTGGGCAAATCGTAGGTCTGCGTCAGCTGGTGTGCGGTGACGACCACCGGCAGGCTGCGGAAGCGGGTGTCCTCGGCGAGCACCGTGAGAAAGGCGTCGGTGACGCGCGCGGTAAAACCCTCGGCAAGGACCACGCCGTCGAGGTCGCGGGTGTTGAGGTGCTTCGCGGCGGCCTCGATCGAGAGCGCGCCGACGACGCCGACACGTTCGCCGAGCGCGACGGACAACGCGGGGTAGGCCGCGCCGCGGCCGATCAGGAGCACGGTGGCATCGCGGGCGGGGTCACCTTGCGGCAGTGCGACTTTTACTTCGGGCAGCCGGCGCAGCACGGTGGCATGGAGCGTGCGCACGCGGAGCGCGGCGCGAAGCCGTGCGATCAGGCGGTCGGGATTGCTGCCGCGCGAGGAAAAGGGCAGGGCGTTGTGAGGGAGCGAGCCCGCCGCATCCACGACGACGAACGGAAGGTAAGGCGATTGGTCGGCGATCTTCCTTGCGAGCGCGGCCATATGCGGCTCATGTCCGCCATGCATCGCAGCGAGAATGGCCGCTGGCTGCACCTCTTCGACCGCGCGTGCCGCGCCGGCCCAGTCGGTATCGACCACGGGAAACAGCCGGGCCTCGTCCAGCGCCCCAACGAAGGGCGGCCGATCGGCATTGGACACAAAGAGGATCGGGCCCGCCTGGGACATTCGACAAACTCTGATGACGCAACAGATGCCGCGCAATCTAGTGCGGCCGCCTTAATGCGGCGTCAACGTATCCGGCGAAACTGCGTCTAGACCGGCCCGGAGCGATCGCGAAAAGCCTCGACCATCAGAGGGTTAAGCCCGAGTTCGCTGAGCGCCTCGCGGGCGCGGGCGTTGTCCTGGGCGCGTCCGGCGAGCCTGTGACCGGAGAGGCGGTCGGGCAACGCTGTGAGGAGGGCGCCCTGGCCGAGCCGGCGCGCCCATTCCTGCAAATCGTTGGAGAGGAAGCGGTAGCCGCCGACGGCCATGATGCCGGAGGGCGGCGCGGTGATGCAGATTGCACCGCTGGGGCGGTCGATCCGCGCGGCATAGCCGGTGTCGACATAGTCGCGCGGCGGCTGCGCCGTCAGGGTCTCCCCGACCGGCTGCGGCGGGGCATAGGCCGCGATCGGCACCATCGCGCCGCGCAGGCCGAGCGTGCCCTTCGGCGTCAGCAGGATTTCGCCGGCGATGGAGGAGCCGGATTGCTCGCGCGGGGCGCCGTGCGGCCCGGGCATCACCGCGACCGGCATGCCGTCCTCGCCGCGGCGGGCGCCGAACAGGCCGGCCTCGCCGAACAGATAGACGTCGGTCAGCGGCGCATGCGGAGCGATCCAGGCATCGCTCGCGGCCACCTGCTCGGGCGCGCGCCACAGGCCGATGACGTTGCGCAAGGACGGCATCCGCGCCGCCAGGTCGGAATCACCGAGCCGCAAGGCCAGCTGCGCCGGCGCGATCAGCACCTCGCAATCATGCTCGTTGATCTGCTGCTCCAGCACCTCGACCTCGAAGGGATGATGCAGCGCCAGGGCGCCACCGGAGAGCAGCCAAGCCGCGAGCGAGGAGGCGAGGCCGGCGAACGACATCGGCGCGAACGCCGCCATCAATGTCGCGCCTTGCCGGATGTCGGCTTCCAGCGACATCGCGAGCCCGCCGGCGATCAGGCTGAAATGCGGCCGCGGCACCGGACGAAAGCCTTCCGCGGTGACGTCGAAGGAGATCATCGCCGCCTTGCGGCCGTCCTGAATCACGGCGCGCGTCGTGCCGGGCGGGCGGGCGAGCACCTCGTCGAGCGAGGCCATGCCTTCGGGCAGGTCGCCTCCGAAGCCGCAGACGTGGCGGATCGAGAAGGCTTCGGCGGCCGCATGCATCGCGAGGTCGGCATAGCTGGTGCCGTCGACCTTGCTCATGGTGACGATGGCGCGGGCCGCGGTGCGGTTGAGCGCCGCGGTCAGTTCCGCATGGCGCCACAACAGCGGCAGCACGGCGACGACGAGACCGGCGCGATGGGCGGCGAGCACCGTCAGCACGAACTCGACCGTGTTGGGCAGCTGGATGGCGATGACGGAATTGGCCGGCAGGCCCGATTCGACGAAATGTGCCGACAGCGCCTCGATGGCGGTGTCGGCCTCGGCATAGGTCATCCGCCGCGGCTGGTGCCCGGTGATGCGCGCCTTGTTGAGGGGGTCGAGCAGCGCGGTCGCATGCGGCTGCCGGATCAGCGTGCGCTGAAACAGCGTGTCGAGCGTCGGCGATACGGCTGGCTGGTTCACGGCGTCACTTTGCTTGAGTGGCTTGCTTCTGCCCCTGCGCCCACCAGGTCTCCGGCAAATAGCCCGAGAGCGAGGTGGCCTTGGGCCGTTCTATCCGATTCCAGCGCGCGATCCATTGCTCGGATACATTAAACAGGGGGATTGTGTAGAAGCCCGAGATCAGAGCGCGGTCGAGCGCCCGCACCGAGGAGACGAAATCCGTATGTTCACGGGCCTCGAGCAGGGCGGCGATCATGGCATCGACCGCCGGATCCCTGGCGCCCATGTAATTGCGGGTGCCCGGATTGTCCGCGGCCGCGCTGCCCCAGTAGAAATATTGCTCGTTGCCGGGCGATAGCGACTGGTCCCAGCGGTTCTGGATCATGTCGAACTCGTAAGCGAGCCGGCGCTGGTCGAACTGCACGGGATCGACCGAGCGCACGCTCGGCTCGATTCCGGCGCGCTTGAGGTCGCGCTGGAACGCCAGTGCGATACGCTCCTGGTCGCGGGTCGTGACCAGAATCTCGAAGCTGAAGGGCGCTCGCGTCGCGCGGTTGCGCAGCACCGTGCCGTCGAGATCGTAGCCGGCCTCGGACAACAGTTTCAGGGCCGCGCGCAGCGTGGTGCGGTCGCGTCCCGATCCGTCGGTCGCGGGAAGGCGGTAGCTGCCGTCCATGATGTCGGGCGGAATCTGAGCGGCGAACGGCTTGAGCAGCTCACGTTCGCGCCCGTCCGCCGGCCGGCCATAGGCCGAGAGCTCGGAGCCGGCGAAATAGCCGGCGACGCGCGAATAGAGCCCGAAAAAGTAGTTGCGGTTGACCAGCTCGAAATCGAACAGCAGCGTCAGCGCCTGGCGCACGCGGATGTCGGCGAAGATCGGGCGGCGCGTGTTGAACACCAGGAATTCGGACGGCTGCGGCAAGCCCGGCTTCGCGGTGTCACGGACCACCTCGCCGCTTCTAGCGGCCGGAAAGTCGTAGCCGTCGTGCCAGCGCAGCGGTTCGTGTTCGACGCGGAAATCGTAGAGGCCGCGCTTGAAAGCTTCGAACTGGCCGTTGGCCTCGCGAAAATAGTCGAGCCGGATCTCGTCGAAATTGTAGAGCCCCCGGTTGATGGGCAGATCGCGGCCCCAATAATCGGGATTGCGGGTCAGCGTCACGCTGGCGCCTGCCTTCACCGCCGTGACGCGGTAGGGGCCGGAGCCGATCGGGCTCGTCAGCGTCGTCTCCTCGAAGCTTGCGACGTCGACCGCATGCTTCGGCAGGATCGGCATCAGGCCGAGGATCAGCGGCAGCTCGCGATCATTGGCGCCCGCGAGGTCGAAGCGGACGGTGAGGGGATCGAGCGCCTCGGCCTTGACCACCTTGGTGTAATATTGCCGGTGGTTCGGCCGGCCGTGGTCGCGCAGCAGCTGCCAGGAGGACAGCACGTCCTCGGCCGCGACCGGCCTGCCGTCGGAGAAAAGAGCGCGCGGATCGAGACGGAACGTGACGAAGCTCCGCTCGTCATTGGTTTCGACGCTCCTGGCGAGCAGGCCATAGAGCGTGAACGGCTCGTCATGGCCGCGCGCGAGCAGGCTCTCGACCACGTAGCTACGCATCTGCTGCACGGCCAGCCCCTTGACGATGAAGGGATTGAGGCTGTCGAAGGTCCCGAGCATGCCCCAGGTCAAGCGCCCGCCCTTGGGCGCATCCGGGTTGACGTAGGGCATATGGGTGAAATCGGCCGGCATCGCCGGCTTGCCGTGCATGGCGATGGCATGGGCGTCCTCGGCCCGTGCCGCGCCCATCGACGCTCCGTCATCCAAGCCCAGGCCAAGGGCAGCGGCCAGGACCAGGACGCCAAGGCGGACACCGGGGCCCTCGAAAAGGCGTTGGAACATGAACATCGGCACAGGTTGATTCGAGGACGGCGTAGCCAAAATCCTATCACAGGGAGTTTCCCCGGACGCAGCCGCGGATGTGGCCAAAGGCGCTTGTCGGCATTGATCTTTTCGTCGGCCACGTTAAGAAGGCACCCGATCGCGCAAGAGCGTCGGGCCCGTCACTTATCCGCCTCAATTGACGGGGAGAGAGCCGCGCCCAAGGCGGCCAGGTTCGGCGCTTCGGAGCGGTTCGGGCACTTCCCGTTCAGAAAGGGTTTTCCGCAATGAATTTCCGTTACTTGGCCGCGTCCGTCCGGCCGCGCGGGCGAATTCTCGCCTTGTTGACGGCGACGGCGTTGGTCGTCCCGTTTACCGCTGAGGCCCAAACTCCCGCTCCGGCTCCCGGCGCGCCCGCGCCCAAGGCGACTCCGGCCCCGAAAGCTGCCCCTCCGAAGGCCGCCCCGAAGGCTCCGGCCCCGGCATCCCCGCAGGCTCAGCAGCCGCCGGCCCAAGGCGGCCAGCAGGGTGCGGCGCAGCCGGCCGATCAGCAGATCCAGCTGATCTATGCCCCCTGGACCAAGTTCTGCCTCAAGGGCCAGGACGCCAACGCCAAGCAGGTCTGCTTCACCGGCAAGGACGGCCGCATCGAATCGGGCCAGCCGGTCATCGCCGCCGTGATCATCGAGCCGGAAGGCGAGCCCAAGAAGATTCTGCGCGTGACGCTGCCGCTCGGCATGCAGCTCGTCCACGGCACCCGGATCATCGTGGACAACAACGCGCCGCTGCAGCAGCCCTATGTGATCTGCTTCCAGAACGGCTGCATGTCCGACTACGAGGCCACGCCCGAGCTCATCAACAACATGAAGAAGGGCCAGAATCTCGTCGTCCAGGCGATCAACGCCAACGGCGCGCCGCTGACCCTGCCGCTGCCGCTCGCCGGCGAATTCCAGAAGGCCTATGACGGTCCGCCGACCGATCCGAAGGTGTTCGAGGAAACCCAGAAGAAGCTTCAGGAAGAGCTTCAGAAGAAGGCCGAAGAGCAGCGCAAGAAGCTCGAGCAGCAGGGTACGCCGCCGGCTGGTCAAAAGTAGTCGGGATCAATCCCGGACATGGAGACATGAAAAAGGCGCTCGTCTCGAGGCGCCTTTTTTGTCGGTCGCCGGTCGGAGCGACTCAATTCAGGGACGGATTGCGCGGGCGGTAGCCGCCATCCTTGTTCTTGATGAAGATCTCGGCGACCTGGGAATGCCGGACCGGCTCGCCGGACTCGTCCGGCAGCAGGTTCTGCTCGGAGACATAGGCGACGTATTCCGACTCAGCGTTCTCCGCTAGCAGGTGATAGAACGGCTGGTCCTTGTGGGGCCGCACCTCCTCGGGGATCGACAGCCACCACTCCTCGGTGTTGTTGAATTCCGGATCGATGTCGAAGATGACGCCCCGGAACGAGAAGATCCGGTGGCGCACGACCTGTCCGATCTGGAATTTGGCGGTCCGCGCTTTAATCATTCCCCGTCGATAGACCAGGATTGTGGCCGATGCTAGTGGCCTGATCTGGAATTGGCGTTCACTTGAGGGGGAGATAACCCCCAAATCTTCAGAAAACACTTCATCAATGGTCGATATCCTCAATCTGGCGCTACCTTATTTCGGGCTGATCTTCGTCGGCTTCGCATGCGGCAAGGTCAAATCCCTGCCGGAATCGGGCCTCGCCTGGATGAACTTCTTCCTGCTCTACGTGTCGCTGCCGGCGCTGCTGTTCGCGATCATGTCCAAGACGCCGTTCTCGGAATTGAATAATCCGCCGTTCCTGATCGCGACCACGCTGTCCACTGTCGCCGCGTTCACCCTGGCGCTGGTCGTAGCCAAGGTTTTCGGGCGGCTGACGCTGCGCGAGGCGACGCTCGCCGGTTTGTCCGGCGGCTACGGCAATATCGGCTATATGGGGCCGGGCCTGGCGCTCGCCGTGCTCGGCAGCAAGGCTGCGGCGCCGACGGCACTGATCTTCTGCTGCGACAGTATCTTCCTGTTCACCATCGTGCCGCTGCTGATCGAGCTGTCCGACCGCGACCATCCCTCGATCGTGCACGCCTTCGGCGTGGTGCTGAAGCAGATCGTGCTCAATCCTCTGATCATGTCGGCCTGCTTCGGCGCGGCCTTCGCATCGCTGCATATCGAGATGCCCGTCGCGCTCGATCGCACCATCACCTTCCTGCAGAACGCGGCGGCCCCGACCGCGCTGTTCGTGCTCGGCGTGACCGTGGCGCTGCGTCCGTTCGACCGCGTGCCATGGGAGGTGCCGGGCGTGATCGCGGTGAAGCTGCTGTTCCATCCGCTCGCAGCGTTTGGGCTGATGCTGGCGTTCGGGCCGTTCGCACAGCCCTGGGCCGCCACCGCCGTGCTGATGGCCTCGCTGCCGCCGGCGCTGAACGTGTTCGTGATCGCCCGGCAGAACGATGCCTGGATCGAATCCGCCTCCGTCGCCGTGCTGCTCGGGACCTTCGCGTCCGTGGTCACGCTGACCAGCGTGATGTGGGCGATCCAGACGGGAAGACTGGCGTTTCCGTGAGGGCTGAAGCCTCTTGCAACGCAAACGGTGCGCTCCTCTCCCGCTTGCGGGGGAGGTAGCACCGAGTGAGCGGCCAATTCGTTCAACCTAACAGCTACCTTCGCCAGGTCGGCGTCAGGCCCTCGCGCATCGCAAAGCGCCGGAGCGGACCGATGGCGCCGAGCAGGTGCATGCCGACGGCGCGGACCGGCTGCAGCGGCAGGAAATCGTTCAGCAGGGAGCGGTTGGCGATGTCGATCGCAAAGGTGCGGCTCAGGATATCCGGACGCCGCGCCCGGTCGTAGCGCGTGAGCACCTCATCCGTGCCGGGATCCTGACCCGCGGCGACCGCTTCCCCGGCAAGCCGCGCGATGTCGGCGGCATCGCGCAGGCCGAGATTGAGGCCCTGGGCGCCGATCGGGGGAACCACATGGGCGGCTTCGCCGACCAGCGCGATACGGTTGCGGCCGAAGGATTTTGGACGTTCGATCGCCAGCGGGAACACGTTGCGGCCGGGCTCCACACTCATCCGTCCCAGGATCGAATGCGACTGCCTCTCGACCGCCGTGGACAGCTCGGCATCATCGAGGCTCCGCAGCCGCTCGGCCTCGGCCGGAGCCGAGACCCAGACGACGCTGGAGCGGTCGCCGGGCAGGGGCACGAACACGCACGGACCGTGCGGCGTGTGGAACTCGGTCGAGACGTTGCGATGCGGCCTGGTGTGGCCGACGTTGAAGGTCAGCGCGGTCTGGTTGAGCTCGCGCCGCGTCACCTCGATGCCGGCAGCCTCCCGGCACAGCGAATGCCGGCCGTCGGCGCCGACCACGAGGCGGGCCGTGAGAAACTGTGCGGAGACCGTCCGGATGGCGACGTCATCGGCCTCGATGACGATGCTTTCGGCTTCGTCGTCGAAACGGACGAGATTGGGCAGCTCGGCCGCACGCTCTTCCAGCGCCAGCATCAGCGAGCGGTTGTCGATGTTGTAGCCGAAGGCATCCAGTGCGATTTCGTGACAGGAGAACCGGACCTCCGGCGCGCGGAACAGCCGGCCGGTGTCGTCGACGAGACGCATGACTTCGAGCGCGGCCGCCTTGTCCCTGCAGCGCGACCAGACGTTGAGCGTCTCCAGGAGGTCGACGGAGGCACCGAGCAATGCGGTGGTGCGATTGTCGGCATAGGGAACGCGGCGCGCCACCAATGCGGTCCGGGCCCCCGCCTGTGCCAGCGCGATCGCCGCGGCAAGTCCCGCCGGCCCGCCGCCGATCACGGCGGTGTCATAAAGTGTCGAGGCGTCTGTCATGGAACGACACATGACACGCCCGGCGGCAAATTCAAGCTCAAGTCTCTTGGTTGTCGCCCGGGGCATGCCTATGGCGCGAGCCATGGTAGCGCAATTGCGCAGCTGAGAATCCATCGGCCGGCAGAGACGGTTGAACAATGGATTCCGGGCTCGACGCTTCGCGTCGCCCGGAATGACGATGGGATACAGCGGTCGCGCCCGTACTGATCCTGCTTCTTTTTGTGACCAATAGTGCGACGGCGCGCCGCAATGGCGGATGTGCAAATCGACCTCATTCTGATAGCAGAAGCCATGGATAGCCAAGAGGATTCCCTGAAGCCCACGCCCGCGATCCGCGCCGCGGCCTTCTCGGTGCACATCTTCACCGCGTTCGGCGCGGCGATCGCGCTGCTGGCGATGCTGGAGGCCGTGCGCGAGCACTGGGCGGCGATGTTTCAATGGCTGGGCGTCGCCCTGATCATCGACGCGATCGACGGTCCGATCGCGCGCCGGCTCGACGTCAAGAACGTGCAGCCGAACTGGTCGGGCGACGTGCTCGATCTCGTGGTCGACTTCGTCACCTATGTGTTCGTGCCGGCCTATGCGATCGTGGCCAGCGGCCTGTTGCTGCCCGTCGCGGCTCCCTTGCTCGGCATCGCCATCATCGTCACCAGCGCACTATATTTCGCCGATTTGCGCATGAAGGCGGACGACAATCATTTCCGCGGCTTCCCGGCGCTGTGGAATGCGGCGGCGTTCTACCTGTTCCTGCTGCACTGGCCGCCGCTGTGGTCGACGCTGCTGGTGACCGCGCTGGTCGTGCTGACCTTCGTGCCGTTCCACGTGCTGCATCCGGTCCGCGTCGTGCGGCTGCGCTGGCTGACGCTGTCGCTGATCGCGATCTGGGCGGTGCTCGCCCTCTACGTGCTGGAGATGGACTTTCGCGTCGGCACCGGCGTCACCCTCGCGCTCTGCGCCATCGCGCTCTGGATCAGCTTCAGCGACGCCTTGATCCGCCTCGTCAGATCCTTCGCATGATGCATCTCATCACCAGCCCCGAAGCCTGGGCGGCGCTGCTGACGTTGACCGCGCTCGAGATCGTGCTCGGCATCGACAACGTCATTTTCATCTCGGTGCTGGTCTCGCGCCTGCCCGAACAACAGGCGCACCGCGCCCGCCAGATCGGGCTGGCGCTGGCGCTGATCTTCCGCCTCATCCTGCTCAGCCTGCTGGTCTGGCTGATCGGCCTGACCGCGCCGGTGCTGTCGATTGCGGGTCAGGACTTGTCCTGGCGCGACCTCATCCTGATCGGCGGCGGCTTGTTCCTGATCGCGAAGGCGACGCACGAGATCCACGCCGAGGTCGAAGCCGATGACGGCGAGAGATCAGAAGTCCGGCCGCAGCGCCTTCTTCTGGGTGATTGCCCAGATCATCGTCATCGACATCGTGTTCTCGCTGGACTCGATCATCACCGCGATCGGCATGGCGGAGGACATCCGGATCATGATCGCGGCGGTCGTGATTGCCTGCGCGGTCATGTACGTTTCGGCGGGGCCGGTGGCGCGGTTCGTCGCGGAGCATCCGACCACGAAGATGCTCGCGCTCGCCTTCCTGGTGCTGATCGGCGTCGCGCTGGTCGCGGACGGATTCCAGTTCCACATTCCCCGCGGCTATATCTACTTCGCCATCGCGTTCTCGGCGGCAGTCGAATTCTTCAACGTGCTGGCCAGGCGCAATCGCAAGAAGTCCGGCAGACCATCCGTTTAGGCGTTCCAGCTGCCATCGAGTTGACAAGGCGGGCGCGATGTCTTTCGCTTGCGCCTTGGAGAAGAGGAGGTCAGGCGATGACCAAAGCGGTCCGTGTGCACAAGGTCGGAGGCCCCGAGGCCCTGGTCTACGAGAGCGTCGACGTGCCGGCGCCCGGGCCCGGCGAGGTGCGGATCCGCCAGCACGCGGTCGGCCTGAACTTCATCGACGTCTACTATCGCACCGGTCTCTACAAGGCGCCAGGGCTGCCCTTCATCGTCGGCAACGAAGCCTCGGGCGAGGTGGTCGCGGTCGGGCCTGGCGTTACGAACTTTCATCCCGGCGACCGCGTCGCCTATTATCACAATCTCGGCGCCTATACCGGCGAGCGCAACATTCCCTGGGAGAAGCTGGTCAAGCTGCCCGACCACATCACGCACGAGCAGGGCGCGGTGCTGATGCTGAAGGGGCTGACCGTCTGGTATCTCCTGCACAAGACGTTCAAGGTCGAGCCGCATCACCGCGTGCTGGTCCATGCCGCCGCCGGCGGCATCGGCCTGCTGGCCTGCCAATGGGCGAGGGCGCTCGGCGCCCACGTCATCGGCACGGTCGGCTCGCGCGAGAAGGCCGAGCTCGCCCAGGCCAACGGCTGCGACCACGTCATCCTCTACAACGAGGAGGATTTCGTCGCGCGCGTCAAGCAGATCAGCCGCAACGAGGGCTGCGACGTCGTCTATGACGGCGTCGGCAAGGCGACCTTCCCGGGCTCGCTGTCCTGCCTGAAGCCGCGCGGCATGTTCGTCTCGTTCGGCAACGCCTCGGGTCCGGTGCCGCCATTCGCGATCGCCGAGCTCAACAATCACGGCTCGCTGTTCGCGACGCGGCCGAAGCTCAACGATTACGTCGGCACGCGCAAGGAATTGCTGGAAGGCGCCGACACGCTGTTTGCCGCCGTCATCAACGGCAAGCTGCACGTGCCGATCAATCACGCCTACGCGCTCAAGGACGCCGCCAAGGCGCATATCGATCTCGAAAGCCGCAAGACCACGGGCGCCTCGATCTTGAAGCCGTAGCTGACTGTCATTCCGAGGCGGCTCGAAGAGCCGAACCCGGAATGACGAGCGTATGGATGAAATCTTACGCCACCCGCCGTGCCGCGCCGGCCTTGGTCAGGATCCCGTCGAGACAATCGATCATCTCGGCGATCTCGCTCCGCGTGACGTTCAACGCCGGCATGAAGCGCAGGGTGTCGAGCTGCGGCGCGTTGAGCAGCACGCCGGCCTCGAACGCCTGCGCGACGATGCCCGGCGCGATCGGCAGCTTGAGGTCGAGCGCGAGCAACAGGCCGCGGCCCCGCACGCCGCCGAGGCCGTGCCGGGCCGAGACCTTCTGCAGCTCGCTTTCCAGCAAAAAGGCCGGTCTCGGCGACCTGTTTGAGGAACTCGGGCTTGGAGACCTCCTCGAGCACCGCGAGGCCCGCCGCGCAAATGATCGGGTTGCCGTTGAACGTGCCGCCCTGGTCGCCGTGCTCGAAGCAGGAGGCGCGTTCGGTCGCGAGCAGGGCTGCGAGCGGCACGCCGCCGCCGATGCCCTTGCCGAGCGTCATGATGTCGGGCGCGATGCCGGCGTGCTCGTAGTGGAAGAGTTTTCCGGTCCGGCCCATGCCAGTCTGGATCTCGTCGAAGATGAGCAGCAGGCCGTGCGCCTCGGTCAGCGCGCGCAGCTGCTGCAGGAACGCATCGGTTGCCGGCCAGACGCCGGATTCACCCTGGATCGGCTCCAGCATCACGGCGACAGTGTTGTCGTTGATCAGCCTCTCGACCGAGGCGATGTCGTTGGGCTTGGCCTTCTTGAAACCGGCGACCTTCGGCTCGAACAGCGGCTCGAACGCTTTCTTGCCGGAGGCCGACATCGTCGCCAGCGTCCTGCCGTGGAAGCCGCCTTCGAAGCTGATGATCTCGAACGCGCCGCCCTTGTGCAGACTGCCATATTTGCGCGCGAGCTTGATCGCGCCTTCGTTGGCTTCTGCGCCGGAATTGGCGAAGAACACCTGGTCGAAAGCGCTGTTCGCGACGAGGGCCTGCGCGAGCTTGAGGCTCGGTTCGTTGTAGAAGGCCGGGCTCGGCGTCAAGAGCCGTTTCGCCTGCGAAGCCAGCGCGTCGGCGACCGCCGGCGGGGAATGACCGAGGCAGTTGACGGCCCAGCCCTGCACGAAGTCGAGATAGCGCTTGCGGCCGTCGTCCCAGAGGTAGGAGCCGGCGCCGCGGACGAACACGGCTTTCGGCCGTGCGGTGATGTCCATCAGCGCGTCGTACGGATGCGTCGTCATGTCGAACTCCTCTGGAGGCGGGTGGAAAACGGGCGCAAAAAGCAGAAAGGCCGCACCTTGCGGGTGCGGCCTTCTCGAAAACTTCGGCTGAATTCTAGTGGTTCAGCGGCGTCGTCGGACATGGCGCACCCTCGTCGTCGCGGGAGCGACGGCGGAGCATGTCGGTGCGCTGGTTGGTCCGGTTGATCATGGGGCGCGGCAATACATGCCAATGCCGGGGCTTGTCAAGCGGGCGTTTTGCCGAACACCCGCCCGGCGTGCATCGGTCAGGTCAGGTGAGCGGCTTCCTCGGCGTCCTCGTCGCCCCAATCCGCGTCCGCAATCGCGGTGTCGATGATCTCGCCGCGCATCAGCTTGAGCGGCGATTTCCAGTACAGCGCGATGTTGTGGAATGGGTCGGTCAGCACCTTGAATGCCCAGACCAGACCGGTCGTGACGTCGCGGGTGGCGAAGAGCTGGAGCATGCGGGCAAGGCCGCCGCCGATGCCGATCGCGAGCCAGAGCGTGCCGACGTGGCGGATGAAGTCGAGACGCCCGGCCGGCGGATCGAAAAGTCCGAACAGCGTCGGATGGACATACAGCGCGATTGGCGCGCTGCCCCATACCAGCAGCAGGATGATCTTGCGGGTCTGGTTGTAGCCGACCTTGATCGCTTCCTTGTAGTCATTGCTGACGTCGTTGACGGCGTCGTAGCCGTTCGGCTCGAAGAAGAAATGCCCGGTCTGCCGCGTCAGCATCGCAAGCCAGCCGACGATGCCTGCGAGCGCGGGGTCTATGAACAGCAGCGCGTAGCAGAACAGGAAGATCACGGCGCTGAAGAGATGCAGCGTCTGGTTGACGGTGCTCTGGTGGTAGAAGCGGTAATCGTCGAAGCGCTGCGTGCGCAGCATACCCGAGAGGCTCATCCTCGTTCCTCGCTCGCGTTGAGAAGCGCGGGCAGAGTTAGGCCGAGTCCGTGACCTCTGCGTGAATGCACTATAGTGTCACAATACGTCCCGCCGACAGTCGCGCGCGTCACGCTGCGGCAATCGAGAGGACGAAGCGTGCGCGCAACGCCGATGCGGTTATCGGGCGGGCCCGGATTCCGCTGGTTTCCCGCCATTTCATTTGCCCCAAGAAACCATCGCCTCGCTGGCGCGTTTGTGATCGAGATACGCGAATTAGTTCGAACCGGACGCAACTCGGCTCAGACCAAGAGGGGCGGGACCAACCAGACAGTTTCAGCCTTGTCCGACACGTCTTATCCGATCGACCTCGACAGCATTCGCGGCGCATTTCCGCCGGGCATCGAAGCGCCTCCGCTGCTGGTCGACTTTGCCGGCTGGCTCGACGGGCGCCCGTGGGGCAGCGTCGGCTGCTTTGCGCTGCAGGGCCAGTTCGCAGATCATGCGCCGATCATCGACGGCAGTCCCTTGCGGGACAGGTTTTCGCTGTTCATGCGGCTGCCGGATGGTTCGGCCGTCGGCGGCTGGTATGGGGCCGGTCTCGACCGCGACAATCCGCCGATCGTCGGGCTGGGATCGGAGGGCGCCTACGAATTGCTGGCGCCGAGCCTCGACGGGCTGCTCGCCAAACTGACGTCGCAGCAATTCGACAACGCCTGGAGCGATCTGAAGCCGCATGACGAGGTCGAGGCTCAGACGGTCGAGCTCGCGCAATGGCTCGCCGGACGGCAGCATGGTGAGCCGACGGCGGTCGAGGAGACTTCGGCGGAGCTGCCCGACTTCCGCGGTTTCATGGAGAAGTGGAGCCGGGAGCGCGAGGATTATTGGGCCAATCACCGGCTGATGGCCGAGCTTGGCTGGCGGCTGGCGGCGCATCTGCCCAAGGGCAAGAAGCCCTGGGACCAGACCCGCTTCGCGGTCGCGATCGTGGGCAAGCAGTACGAGGCGCGCGTGCTCGCGCGCGGACCGCAGCCGTTCGAGGAAGCGGCTTCGATCGAATCCCTGTTGCGCGACCTGCGCGAGGAGATGCGCCGCGCGCAGCCCGAGCTCGGGCTGTGGTACGCGATGAATTTCGGCCTCCATGCGGACGGCCGCGTCATGCCGAACTTCGCATACGATGTCCGCCCGACCATCGACGGCGAGCCGGCGCTGCTGTCCGAAGCCAAGGCTGATCTCGCCCGTGCACCAAGGCCGGAGCGCTGGGTGCCGAAATGGCTGGCCTAACGACTTGTATTTCTAATTGTCGCATTTGCCAGGGTTGGCGCTGCACCAGCGACTAACCGCAGCACTATCCCAGCCACGGGCCTTGTTGGCAGAGACGCACTGATCGTAGGTGCACGTCTTGCCGTTTGCTTTCGGCTGCGACGTTTTTTGTTGGGCGAACGTCGGGCTGCTGACGGCCACACCGAGGACAACGGCCAAAGCAAATGTCTGCATGAAGATTATCCCTGCCGGAAAGCTGAAGGCTTACCCCGGCGGAGATGTCTTCGCAATCGGCAGCATGGCCCGGGTCTAGAACCCCGCGACGCTGCCGTGCAGATCATATTGGTCCGCGCGCTCGATCTTGGCGGTGACGATCTCGCCGACGCGCAAGGGGCGGCGGCTCGTCAGATAGACCGCGCCGTCGATCTCCGGCGCGTCGGCCTTGGAGCGGCCCTTGGCGACGGTCGGTCCGACCTCGTCGATGATGATCTGCTGGCGCGTGCCGACCTTGCGCTTGAGCCGGCGTGCAGAAATCTTCTGCTGGCGGGCCATCAGCGCGTTGTAGCGCTCCTGCTTGACCTCTTCCGGGACCGGGTTCTCGATCGCGTTCGAGGTCGCGCCGGCCACCGGCTCGTATTTGAAGCAGCCGAGGCGGTCGATCTCGGCCTCATCGAGCCAGTCGAGCAGATAGGCGAAATCGGAATCGGTCTCGCCGGGGAAGCCGACGATGAAGGTCGAGCGCAGCGCCAGATCCGGGCATTGCTCGCGCCAGCGCTTGATGCGCTCGAGCGTCTTGTCCTGCGCTGCCGGGCGCTTCATCGCCTTCAGCACGTCGGGGCTCGCATGCTGGAACGGGATGTCGAGATAGGGCAGCACCTTGCCCTCGTTCATCAGCGCGATGACCTCGTCGACATGCGGGTAGGGGTAGACATATTGCAGCCGGACCCAGGCCCCGAGCTCGCCGAGTTCGCGGGCGAGGTCGAGGAACTTGGCGCGGACCTGGCGGTCCTTCCACGGGCTCTCGGCATATTTGAGATCGACGCCATAGGCCGAGGTGTCCTGCGAGATCACCAAGAGCTCCTTGACGCCGGCGCCGACCAGGCGCTCGGCCTCGCGCAGCACGTCATTAGCCGGTCGCGAGACGAGGTCGCCGCGTAGCTTCGGGATGATGCAGAAGGTGCAGCGGTTGTTGCAGCCCTCGGAGATCTTCAGATACGCGTAGTGGCGCGGGGTCAGCTTGATGCCCTGCGGCGGCACCAGGTCGAGATGCGGATTGTGCGCCGGCGGCAGCGCGCGGTGCACGGCGTCGAGCACGCTCTCATATTGCTGCGGGCCGGTGATGGAGAGCACACCGGGATAGGCTTGCTCGATCGCCTCCGGTTCCGCGCCCATGCACCCGGTCACGATCACCTTGCCGTTCTCGGCCATGGCCTCGCCGATCGCCGAGAGCGATTCCTGCTTGGCGCTGTCGAGGAAGCCGCAGGTGTTGACGATGACGATGTCGGCCCCGTCATGCTTGCGGGCGAGCTCATAGCCCTCCGCGCGCAAGCGCGTGATGATGCGCTCGGAATCCACCAATGCCTTGGGACACCCGAGCGACACGAAGCTGACCTTGGGCGCAGCCGCCTGATCCATATCCAAATCTGCCTGATTGACCGGCCTGAGCTAGTCCCAATTGCCCACAATTACAACCCTTTGCAGGGCGTTCCGGCGTGCTATGGATGAATCGCCTGCCGCGAGTGAGCCATGAGCGCCGAACAGTCGCCCAAAATCGTGATCGTCGACGAAAGCCCTGTCAGGGCCGCGATCCTGCAGGAGGGATTGCGGGAGGCCGGATTCACCCAGGTCGTCCATATCAGCGAGATGCAGAGCCTGCTCGCTCGTATTTATGCGGTCGATCCCGACATCATCCTGATCGATCTGGAGAACCCCAGCCGCGACGTGCTGGAGGCGATGTTCCAGGTCAGCCGCGCCGTGAAGCGGCCGATCGCGATGTTCGTCGACCAGAGCGATTCCGCCTCGATCCAGGCCTCGGTGGAGGCGGGGGTGTCCGCCTACATCGTCGACGGGCTGAAGAAGGAGCGCATCAAGCCGATCCTCGACCTCTGCGTGTCCCGCTTCAACGCCTTCGCCAAGCTCCAGGAGGAGCTCGAGGCGCACCAAGTCGCAGCTCGAGGACCGCAAGATCATCGAACGTGCCAAGGGCATCCTGATGAAGGTGAAGGGCCTGACCGAGGACGAGGCCTATGTGCTGCTGCGCTCCACCGCGATGCGCGAGAAGAAGAAAATCGGTGAGATCGCGCAGTCGATCATCACCGCCTCGGAGATGCTGAAATGACCGCCCCCCTTCGCATCGGGTTCATTCCGCTGGTCGATGCCGCCGCACTGATCGTCGCCGTCGACAAGGGATTTGCCGCCGCCGAAGGCCTTGACGTCGAGCTGGTGCGCGAGGTCTCCTGGTCCAACGTCCGCGATAAGCTCAATATCGGCCTGTTCGACGCCGCGCATCTGCTGGCGCCCGTGGCGATCGCGTCCTCGCTCGGGCTCGGTCATGTCAAAGTGCCGATCGCCGCGCCCTTCAATCTCGGCATCAACGGCAATGCGATCACGGTGTCGCCGGCGCTCCATGCCGCGCTGATGGAGCAGATCGACGGCGACCGTTTCGATCCGATGGTGACGGCGAAAGCGCTGGCGAAGGTCGTTGCGATCAGGCGCAAGGAGGGGGCCGAGCCGCTGACCTTCGGCATGACCTTCCCGTTCTCGACTCACAATTATCAACTGCGGTTCTGGATGGCCGCGGCCGGCGTCGATCCCGACGAGGACGTGCGCCTCGTGGTGCTGCCGCCGCCCTATATGGTCGACAGCCTCGCCAATGGCCATGTCGACGCGTTCTGCGTCGGTGCGCCCTGGAACTCGATCGCGGTCGATCTCGGCATCGGTCACATCCTGCATTTCGTCTCCGACATCCTCGACCGGGCCGCCGAGAAGGTGCTGGCGGTTCGCCAGGTCTGGGCCGACAAGCAGCCGGACGTGGTTGCCAGCCTGGTGCGCGCGGCGGTGAAGGCGGCCGAGTTCATCGAGAACCCTGCGAACCTGACCGAGGCGGCGCAGATCCTGGCGCAGCCCGAACGGATCGGCGTCGATGCCGAAGTCATCCAGCGCACCCTGACCGGGCGCCTGAAGATTTCTCCTGACGGCACGTTCCGCGAAAGCGGCCGCTATCTCCTGGTGGGGCGGGAGGGGGCAGGGCGCCCGGATCCGGTCCAGGCCGCCTGGCTCTATGCGCAGATGGTGCGTTGGGGGCAGACGGCGCTCGCGCCGGAGGGCGTCAAGACGGCGATGGCCGTGTTCAGGCCCGATCTGTACGATGCGGCCCTCGGCAGGCGGTCGCCCGAGCAGCCTGCCGCGGCGTTCGGCGCCTTCGCCGGTCCGGTCTTCGATCCCGCCAACATCCGAGGGCACCTCGAGGCCTTCGCGGTTGGCCGCTGGCGGGCCTGATTCGGTCTGCATAAGTATTGGGCACTTGGATTCGCTGCCCAAATGTTGATCGAAGTGCACGAATTTCGTGAAAGCGCACGGCCCGGGATCTTCCGGGGACGAGCGGAATCGACTGAAAGCACGAGGCTTTCCATTTGCTCCAAGCTGGCACGCAACTTGAATGTTGCAGTGCGGCCAGCTTGTCACAGGTGCCTGCTGAGCCGAGTCCCGCAGCAACGAAGCTGATCGGACCGCTGGGGTAGCGAAGCCGGCTCTTGGAGCCAGCCTCGGTCCTCGCGGGTCGCGCAATGTCCGTCGATGCCACCCAGGTGGCCGCAGGAGCTTCGTTACCGACCATGAAAATCGATACGCTCGCAGTCGACTTTACCGACGAGCAGAAACGCTATCTCGAAGGCTTCACCACCGGTCTGCAGATCAGCCGGGTCGGGCGCGGTCTTGGCGGCGGCAGTGCCGGCAAGGCCAACGCCGAGCCTGTCGGCCCCGACGCCGTGCACCTCAGGGCGCAGGACAAGGTGATCGCGGCGGGCAAGAAGCTCGCCGAGCAGGAGAAGTTCAAGCGCGACGAGCATCCCTTCGATGCCTATCCGCGGCTGCGCCAGCAGGCGCTCGACAATGCGCCGCCGAGCCCGGCCGACAATTTCCGCTGGCGATATTACGGCATCTTCTACGTCGCGCCGACGCAGGACTCCTACATGAGCCGCCTGCGGATCCCGAACGGCATCATGAAGCACTGGCAGCTGTCGGGTCTCGCCGATCTCGCCGATGAGCTCTGCGGGCCCTACAGCCACGTCACGACGCGCGCCAATCTCCAGCTCCGCGAGATCCCGCCGAAGCACGCGATCAAGCTGCTCGAGGGCATCCAGGAGCTCGGCCTGTGCTCGCGCGGCTCCGGCGCCGACAACATCCGCAACGTGACGGGGACGCCGACAGCGGGCATCGATCCGCAGGAAATCATCGACACGCGCTCCTATGCGCGCGAATGGCACTACCACATCCTCAACGATCGCTCGCTCTACGGCCTGCCGCGCAAGTTCAACGTCGCCTTCGACGGCGCCGGCAGGATCGCCGTGCTGGAGGAGACCAACGACATCGCGTTCACGGCGTATGAGGTGAAGGACGGTTTCGGCGTCGAGCCGGGAGTCTGGTTCCGCCTTGGCCTCGGCGGCATCACCGGCCACAAGGACTTTGCGAAATATTCCGGCATCATCGTCAAGCCGGAGCAGGCGACCGCCGTTGCCGACGCCATCGTCCGCGTCTTCATCGACCATGGCGACCGCACCAACCGCAACAAGGCGCGGCTGAAATACGTGCTCGACGCCATGGGCCATGATGGCTTCCTCAAGCTGGTCGAGGAGCGGCTGAAGACGCCGTTCACGCGCGTGCCGGAGGAGGCGTTCGCGCCGCGGCCGGCCGCCGACCGCATGGCGCATGTCGGCGTGCACAAGCAGAAGCAGGACGGTCTCAACTGGATCGGCGTGTCGCTGACGCTCGGCAAGCTGACAAGCGACCAGATGCGGGGGCTCGCCAAGGTTTCGCACGACCTCGGCGACGGCGAGATCCGGCTCACGGTCTGGCAGAACCTGCTGATATCGGGCGTGCGCGATGAGAACGTCGAGCTTGCCATCGCGGCAATCAAGCAGATCGGGCTCGCGGTCGAGGCCTCGCACATCCGCGCCGGCCTGATCGCCTGCACCGGCAATGCCGGATGCCGCTTCGCCGCGGCGAACACCAAGCGCCACGCCGCCGAGATCGGCGACTGGTGCGATCCGCGGGTGGCGATGGACAAGCCGGTCAACATCCACGTCACCGGCTGCCACCATTCCTGCGCGCAGCATTACATCAGCGACATCGGTCTGATCGGCGCACGCGTGCCCGTCAACGAAGACGATACGGTCGAGGGCTATCACCTCTTCACCGGCGGCGGGTTCGGCCCGGACGCGGACGTCGGGCAGGAGGTCTATCACGACCTCAAGGCCGAGGACGCGCCGAAGACGGTCGAGGCGCTGCTCAAGGCCTATATCGCCCATCGTTCGTCGCCTGACGAAACCTTTCTCTCCTTCGCGCGCCGCCATGATGGCGAGACGCTGCGCAAGCTTGCCGATGCACAGGTGTCCGCATGAACCAGATCACCCCTCCGCCCAGGCTCGACATCATTCCCGCCAGCGCACCGTTCTCCGATGCGCAGCGCTCCTGGCTGAACGGCTTCTTCGCCGGGCTGCTGTCGCCTGATGTCGCCGCGCCGTTGTCGGCGGAGCAGGGCGCCGCCGTCATGCGGGGCGCGGCCGGCGACGGTGACGACGGCGAAGCGCCCTGGCACGACCAGACCATGCCGATTGCCGATCGCATGAAGCTCGCCGAGGGACGCCCGGTGCGCCGCAAGATGATGGCGGCGATGGCCCAGCAGGATTGCGGCCAGTGCGGCTACAATTGCCACGATTATTCGGAGGCGATCGCCAGCCGCAGCGAAGCGCGGCTCAACCTCTGCGTCCCCGGCGGCAAGGAAACCGCGCGGATGCTGAAGTCGCTCTACGAGGAGTTGGACAAGGCTCCGGCGGCCAAAGCGTCGGACAAGCCGGACGCTCCGGCGCCGGCCGTGACGGTGACGATCGCGGAGCCGGGCCGCTCACGCGACAACCCTGTGCCTGCGACCTTCCTGTCGCGCCGCCTGCTCAACAAGGGCAAGTCGGAGAAGGAAACCTATCACGTCGAGTTCGATCTCTCCGAGAGCAAGCTCGACTACGTCGTCGGCGACAGCTTCGGCGTGTTCGCGCGCAACGATGTCGGCCTCGTCGACCAGATCATCGCGCTGCTCGGCGCCTCCCACACCACGAAGGTCAACGGCAAGACTCTGCGCGAGGTGCTGATCGACGACGTCTCGCTGTCGCCGGCGCCCGACACCCTGTTCGAGCTGATCTCCTTCATCACCGGCGGCGCGGCGCGCGAAAAGGCGCGGGCACTGGCACAGGGCGAGGACCCCGATGGCGATGCCGCAACCCTCGACGTCATGGCGGGGCTGCAGAAGTTTTCCGGCACGCGGCCGCACCCCGAGGCCTTCGTCGAGGCACTGGAGCCGCTGCAGCCGCGGCTCTACTCGATCTCGTCGTCGCACAATGCGACGCCCGGAAAGCTGTCGCTGACCGTCGATTCCGTGCGCTACGTCATCGGCAAGCGCAAGCGCCTCGGCGTCGCCTCGACCTTCCTCGGCGAGCGCATCAACGAGGGCGACAAGCTTAAGGTCTATGTGCAGAAGGCGCACGGCTTCGGCCTGCCGAAGGATCCGAAGACGCCGATCATCATGGTCGGCCCCGGCACCGGCATCGCGCCGTTCCGTGCCTTCCTGCTCGACCGCAAGGCGACCGGCGCGCCTGGCAAGAACTGGCTGTTCTTCGGCCATCAGCGCAGCGATTGCGACTTCTTCTACCAGGAGGAGCTCAATGCGATGAAGACCTCGGGTCTGCTCACGCGGATGTCGCTGGCCTGGTCGCGCGACGGCGAGAAGAAGTTCTACGTGCAGGACCGCATGCGCGAGGTCGGCCGCGAGCTGTGGACGTGGCTCGCCGAAGGCGCGCATTTCTACATCTGCGGCGATGCCAAGCGCATGGCCAAGGACGTCGAGCGCGCGCTGGTCGACATCGTCGCCCAGTTCGGCGCACGTTCGACCGACGAAGCCGTCAGCTTCGTCGCCGAGCTGAAGAAGACCGGGCGCTTCCAGGCGGATGTGTACTGACCGCAGCCGTTCACCGATATCCGAGCCGGTTCCAACTGGCTCGGATTCGAACGAATAAGATTCTCGGAACCCGGACTCCAAGAGAATTTACGTCTGCGAGACGGCCGTCTCGGAGGAGGCGCATCGCTATTTGCGCCACCATCTTGCCTCCCGCCCTGGTTGATCCTTCATACTCGCGCAAATGGGGCGTTGGAGATCGACCATGCGCGAACTATCGGCGGAAGCCAGACTGCACATCTACGCGCGCTCGCTCTCGCGGCAGACCCGGGCGAGCGCCCATCATCTCGCGCTCTACAGCGCGTTTGCGGTCATCGCCGCGATCGTGTTCGGCACGCTCTCGGTGCATCCGTTTTAGGTTGTCGTTCCGGGGCGGCGAAGCCGAACCCGGAACCTCGAGATCCGGGTCTGATGCTTCGCATCATCCCGGAATGACGGCCGAACTCACGCCCCGCGCCTGAACGGCGCGACCTCGATCCCCGCGTCCTTCAACGCCGCTCGCAAGGTCCGCGCGATCTCGACGGCACCGTGGGTGTCGCCATGGATGCACACCGTGTCCGTGCGCATCTTGATCACCTTGCCGGTCACCGAGACCACCGCGCCGTCCTGCACCATGCGCACCACGCGCTCGGCAATCGCCTTGGCATCGTGCAGCACCGCACCGGGCTTCTTGCGCGAGACGAGGTTGCCGTCGTCCTCATAGGCGCGGTCGGCGAACACTTCGTGCACCATCGACAGGTTGGCGTCTTCGCCGGCCTTCACCAGCTTTGAATTGGCGAGCACCACGAAGATCAGGCTGGGGTCGACCGCCTTGATGCCGGCGGCGATCGCCTTGGCCGTCATGTCGTCCTCGCAGGCGACGTTGGAGAGCGCGCCATGCGCCTTCACATGCGTGACCTTGTGGCCGGCCGCGGTCGCGATCGCCTGCAATGCGCCGATCTGATAGGCGACGAGGTTCTCGATCTCGGAAGCCTTGAGGCCCGCGATCGGATGGCGGCCGAACCCGTGCAGGTCGCGATACCCAGGGTGGGCGCCGACCGAGACGCCGCGCGCCTTGGCCAGCTCCACCGTCCGGCGCATGATGTCGGGGTCGCCGGCATGGAAGCCGCAGGCGACGTTGACCGAGCTCGCCAGCTCGATCATGGCGGCGTCGTTGCCCATCTCCCAGGCGCCAAATCCTTCGCCGAGGTCGCAATTGAGATCGATCGTCTTCATGGATGCTCTCCGCCTTCGGGTCTTGTTGTGCGTCTAGGGCTCCGCGGTGACCTGCCAGGTGCCGGCATCGACCGCGTTCACCGCATGGCCCGCCACGTTGGCATCGCTGAGGGCCTGGATGTTGAGTGCAACGCTGTCGGCCGCGCGCAGGCGATCGGGCAGGGTCCGGATCGCTTGCGCGAACTTTCGCGCCTCGTCCTGCGCCTCGGCCATGCTGACGGCCTTGAAGCGGAACGCCGTTCCCGCCGAGGTCTGCGCGAGGCGGCCGATGTCGGCGGTGATCACGGTTGCGATCTTCGGATAGCCGCCGGAGGTGCCGCGATCCATCATCAGCGCGATCGGCGCGCCGTTGCCGGGCACCTGGATGCTGCCGTTGACGGTGCCGTCGGAGACGATGTTGTGGCCGTGCAGATGCCTGATCGCGGGGCCTTCGAGCCGGTAGCCCATCCGGTCGGAGGTCGCCGAGATCTTCCACTCGCTGTTGAGGAACAGCGCCTTGTTGGCGTCGTCGAACTCGTCGTCCTGGGGTCCCAGCAGGACCCGGATCGGCCCGCTCGCGGGCTTCGGCAATTCGATGCGCAGCTCGCTTGCGCCGCTCGCGGCATCGACGCCGAATTCATCGCCGGCCTGGAGCGGGCGCGGGTAGGGGCTGCCGAGGCCGGCGCGGGCATTCACGGCGAGGCTGCCGAATACCGGCTCGCCCGTGATGCCGCCCTCGATCGCGAGATAGGTGAAGGCGCCGCCGCGGGCGAAGCCCAGCGTCAGCGTCTCGCCGTCCTTCAGCGTCACTGAGGTGTCCATGGCGACCGGGTTTCCGGCGACGTCCGCGTTGCGCGGCGCCCCCGAGATCGCCACGCGCACGGCGCCGTCACGGGCGGTGAAGGCGGCACCGAACGGGCCGATCTCGACGGCGGCGGCGAACGGCGCGTTGCCGACCAGCGTGTTCGCCGCAGCCAGTGACAGCCGATCCATCGCACCGCTCACCGTCAGGCCGTAGCGCTGCGCGCCGAAGCGGCCGCCATC
This sequence comes from Bradyrhizobium dasycarpum, assembly GCF_042019905.1. Taxonomy (NCBI): domain Bacteria; kingdom Pseudomonadati; phylum Pseudomonadota; class Alphaproteobacteria; order Hyphomicrobiales; family Nitrobacteraceae; genus Bradyrhizobium; species Bradyrhizobium dasycarpum. The sequence continues at coordinate 1,353,445 of NZ_CP169574.1, read as the reverse complement.
CTGGACGGAGCTTGCAGGGCTGATGCTGGCGACAACGAGCCGGCTCATGCGTCCACCTGCTCGGCAATGATCTCGCCGGCTTCCGCCGCGCGGTCCAGCTCGTCGAAGGTCTTATGGTCGATGGCGAAAAACGTCACGCGATCGCCAGGCTCGGTGAGGAAGGTCGGATTGCGGTGGAGCTGATAGGTCCGCACCGGCGTACGGCCGAGCAGGTGCCAGCCGCTCGGCGCCGCCAGGCACTGGATCCCGGCCTGGACGCCGCCGATCGAGATCGTGCCGGCCGGCGTCAGTAGCCGCGGATTCTCGCCGCCGCGACATGTGCAGCGATTTGTCGAGGCCGCTGAGATACGACCAGCCCGGCGTGAAGCCGATCATGGCGACCTTGTAGTCGCCGCCCGCATGGCGGGCGACGATGTCGTCCGGCGTGGTGTTGAGGGCCTTGGCGACATCCTCGAGGTCGATGCCGTGCTCGCCGCCATAGGCGACGGGAACGCGCCAGCGGCGCGCCTTGGTCACGGGCGGCGGCGGCTGGATCGCGAGCGGAAGCAGCTTGTCGCCGAGCGCGTCGAACCCGATCTTGCAGGGGTCGTAGTGCACCAGCAGCGAGCGATAGGTCGGCACGGTCTCGGTGATGCCCTCGATGGGGCTTGCCGCGAGCGCCTTGTCGAGCGCCAGCACGCGCTGGTTGGCGTCCTCGTCGATGGTGCGGCTGAACTCGACCGTGACGGCGCTGTCGCCACTGGGCAGAAGGCGGGGCGGGGGAAGCGTCGCGGCCATTGAGCTGTCGAAGAGCTGTCGGAATCGGGCTTTGCAAAGCGCGGGCTCGAGCTGGAGTTCCGCGTCACCCCTGCTTCGCGTATATGCGCCCGCAAGTCCAATAAATTAATGCAGGGGGAGGCGATAAAGCCTTGTTATCGCGTCGCATAAAGGCCCACCGGCCCTGCGTTATTGCGAGCCTCTTGGCCCTTGACGCAAGGGCTGCGGCTCGCAAGATGCGCACGTTGTTTCCCGCACCCCGGAGCTTGTCTGTTTCCATGTCGCTGTCCCCCGAAGCCCGCAAGATTCTCGCCGGCATCACCACCGCCACCATCACCACGGTCCTGCTGAAAAAGGGCCTGCGCAATGTGTGGATGCGCGGCGCGCGGCCGCTGCGACCGGGCCTGCCGCGCCTGGTGGGGCAGGCCTTCACGCTGCGCTTCGTGCCGGCGCGCGAGGATCTGGCGACGCCGGAATCCTGGTCCTCGCCGATCTCCACCCGCACCGCGATCGAGGCGATGCCGGAAGGATGCATCGCCGTGGTCGACGCCATGGGGATCACCGATGCCGGCATCTTCGGCGACATCCTCTGCGCCCGCATGGTCAAGCGCGGCGTCACCGCGCTCGTCACCGACGGCGTGGTGCGTGACGTCGAGGGCGTGCTCGGCACCAATCTGCCGGTCTGGTGCGACGGCTATGCCGCGCCGCCCTCGGTTGCGGGCCTCACCTTCGTCGGCTGGGGTGAGCCGATCGGCTGCGGCGGCGTTGCCGTGTTTCCGAACGACATCGTGGTCGCCGACCAGGACGGCTGCGTGCTGATCCCGCAGGCGATGCTCGAGCACGTGCTCAACGAGGGCGTCGAGCAGGAGCGGATGGAGGCCTGGATCGTCAACGAGGTGAACAACGGCGCCGTGCTGCCGGGCCTCTATCCCATGAACGCCGAAACCAAGGCGCGCTACGCCGCCAGCAAGAAGTAACCGGGAAGCAAGCGAGGTAATCCCATGGAGATCACTGTTGCAGGCACGCGGCCGACCCGCCGCGCGCCCAAGGAGAATTTCACCGGCACCGTGTGGCAGGACCCCGTGATCATGGCACCCGCGCCGGCACGGCTGAACTGCTCGCGGGTTGCGTTCGAGCCCGGCGCCCGCACCAACTGGCACCATCATCCGCTCGGGCAGACGCTCTACGTCATTTCCGGCGTCGGCCGCGTCCAGACCAAGGGCGGTCCCGTCAGGGAAATCCGACCCGGCGACACCGTCTGGATTCCGCCGGGCGAAGTGCACTGGCACGGGGCCTCGCCGACCAACGGCATGTGCCATATCGCCATGCAGGAGGCGCTCGACGGCGTGTACTCGACCTGGCTCGAGCCGGTCACCGACGCGGAGTACGGCGCAGCGTTGGGCTAGAGCCTCCTGTCCCGGACAAGCCGCGGCGCCGTAAGGCGATGCGGCGCCGAGCCGGGACACGGGCGACCTACATCCGCTCTGCCGTCCACGTGCCCGTGCACAGCGCACCGCGCCACGTGCCGGAGCCGGAGGTGCCGCTGAGCCGGCCGAAGCCGACGGCGCGCTTGATGCCCGTGCTCAAGGTGACGTTGATGCTGCCGGCGTCGGCGACGCGGCCTGACGCCGACACGGCCGCGCTGCTCGATGCGATCTGACCATTGTTGATGCCGATCGCGACGGTGGCGCCATTGCCGCAGGTCTCGCTTGAGGACGAGATCCGCACGTTCCAGGCGCCGTCGAAGCTGGTCGATGCTGCATTCGCCGGTCCGCAGAGCAGGGCGACGGCCCAGATTGCGGCAAAAATACCCTTGCAAAGATATCGCATGACACGCCCCATTGGCTGAACCTGCCGGGAGCGTGTCACAAGGCGGGGTGGGCCGATGTGAGGACTGTCACGCATTCGGCCGGACGGTGACGGCAAGGACCGCTTCCGGGCGCCAGCCCATCGCCGGGCAAAGCCGTGAAACGGCCGGTTCGTGCCGTCACTTTGCTGCCGCAGCGCGATCAATCACACGCGCCAGCGCGACCGCGGAGTCCGTGTCGACCAGAGAAGTTTTGCCGACTGTTTTTCGCAATGCGAAGGCCTCGGACGCAAAAAGCCTGTCGGGGTCCTCCGGGGCATCCCTGATGCCGGTGAGCAGCCGAATTTGCATGCCCTTCAGGAGCTCTGTCACGGCCGGTTTGGCGATCGTCTTGTCGTTGAGGGCGCCCAGATTTGCCCTTTCCCAGCCGCGGTGAGCACTTTTCGGTGTCACGCGCTCCACGAGCTTGTCATAGCTGGTCTGGTAGGCGCCGATCGCCACGAGACGATCGTTCTCGGCAAGTTCGGGCGACGTTATCACCTCGGCGCGCAGAGTCAGCATCTGCTCGTCCGCACGCTCCAACTCCCGCCTCATGATGCTGCCTGCGACACCCTGCCAGTGTCGATGAAATCCGAGCTGCGTGAGAGGGTTGATCGAGTCCGGCCCGTCGGGCAGCAGGCTCGCCGTGAACTCGACGGCCAGGAGGCAATAGTCCAGTCCAGACACACGCTGGCCGTCCAGCAGCAAGCGGTCGTCGGTGACCACCAACCGCTTGGCGACCGCTTCTTCGAGATCGGAACCTGCAACCAACAGGTAGCCGCTGCGACCAAGCGCATTGCCGTCGGCGTACGAGAACAACGGCGTGACGATGTTGAGTCCGAACAGGCCGGCGACCCGGTCGTAGATCTTTTCAGCCACACGCAACCCGTCTGGAACGCCCGGCGCGAGGCCGGTCTGCGTCGTCAGGTCGGCGGCCAGTTGCAGGACCTGCTGTGCGACATCGTGAAACGGAAGGCGGAAGAGCCCGACGAACAGAGACAGATTGTCCTGCTTCATGGGCGCGCGCCTGACGGCATAGATATTCTTGAAGTCGACATAGCCCGGAGCGGCACCGGCTGCCTTCAGTTGAGCGGCGATCTCGTCATTGCTCAGGATCGTGGGACGGCGCTGGCGCCCGTCGCCGAAGCTGAACTCGGTGAGCACGACGCCGAGCGGGAGGAACGAGCTGAAGAACTTGCCGCCTTCGCGCAAGCCCATTTCAACCATGCGCACGCCGAAGTAGCTCGCTTCGGGCACGAAGCTCTGTCCCGCCGTGATCCCATTGCCGGTCGAAGCGACGCAGCCGACATAGGGGCGCCGCAGCTCGCGGCTTGCCCAGTGGTCGACGACGTTCTTGAGTGTGGTCCAGACTGTCATGACGTTCTTTCCACAACGAGCTCCTCAGTGGCAGCGTGTTGCCCAATCGGTCGATTGCGCCAGCAGGATCGGCGAAAGCCAGATCGGGCTTTCCTCGTCGTAGTTCAGGCTTTCCCACGATGCGCGGCACGCTTTCCGGAACGCCAGGCAAACGGACCGCGTCCGGTACAGTTCGTCATAGAACTCCTTGGCGAACTGCGGCGCGCGCTCGTCCTCGACATTCCATCGGAAGCCCAGCGCATAGGGGATTCCGTTCATCACCAATTGCTGAACGCAGCCCTTCGAGATGCCACGGCAGGCCGAGAGGTAGACCAGCGTCGTCGCTGACAGGCCGTCGGAGGCCGCCACCCTGTCCAGTTTCAGCCCGACCGCCTGCTCTGGCTTCATCCCGGGAAGGACGAGGGTCGCGGTTTGCTGACCGTCGCTCCAGGCGTGACCGGCGTAGTGGAGAATGGTGGGCCGGAATGCGTCTAGCTGCTTCAGCAGATAGGGGGCGGCCTCGCCCGGAGGGGCATCCGACAAATTGACGATCTTCAGATCGAAACAGCCTGCGGCGCCCAGCTTCTCCACGTGCTGCAGTTCGGTATCGATATTGCCGAGCTTGTCGAACCTCTTGCCGTCGCAGATCACGCTGTCGAGCTTCAGATCGGGATGTTCGCCGATCTGAGAGCGAACGAACATCAGCTTCGCGCCCGGACTGATCCGCGCTCGCTCGCTGGCCCTTCCACGGACGAAGAACGGAATGCGCCGGACAATCGGCGCATAGAGCAGCACGAACGGCCCATTTTCCTCCGAGAGATAACGCACACTCGCCTCGAAGGGCACCGCATAAAAGCCTGCGTCGCTGATGACGAACCGGAACGACAGTCCCACCAGCCCGCCTGCGGACTTCTCGATCTGCGAGAACAGATGTTCTCCGATCGCTTTGACGACGAAGCTCTTGAACAGGCGCGTTCCAACGTCGCGGGTCTGGCCGAGCCAATTGTTCAGCGGCATCTCGTCGCGCGCATAGGTTTGAGCGGCAGACTTGAGGTCATCGAGATCGCTGATGGTGTTCCAGCGAAGCATCGAGGAGCCGTCTTCGCCCGTTCCGAGCCGGCACTCCACCTTGGCGCTATGGATTTCGATCTCGACCACGCGGAACGCGCCCGGGATCGCGTTCGTCTCGTCCGGCCGACCGGTGAGCATCGCAATGAACGGGCGCAAGATCCGGTGCCGGTGCAGCTGCAGCGCGTCCATCGGCAGGATCAACGCATTGCCCGCCGCCCGGCACTCTTCCTCCAGGTCCGTGCAGGTCCCGAACGAGGGCGCGATGACCAGCACGGAAGTGTGCGGGTCCTGGGCCAAAACGACGGTGTTGAGCACGTGCTTCGCGCCGAGAGTCGTACGTGTGTCGTAGACGGCAGTCGGGTCGGTCGGCAGCCGGGCATCGAGCACGAGCAGCTCGGTCTCATTCGCGACGAGCCACTCGTTGGTCTGGTCCGGGGTCATCAGAGGCTTGTCGTACAATTCCTCTATGGCCACTCCCGCCGCGAGCAGCTGCGCCCGCAGCGTTTCGAACATGTTTGGCTCCGCGGTGGCGATCGCGATCTTGGCTGTCATACTGGTACGTCCTGCGCACACAATGGCAGGTTGAACTCGAAGCCTGCGCCGTCCAAATCAGTGAGAGTGCCGCCGTGCTGCTCGGCCGCCTTGCGTATCGCCTCCACCGCGACGCTGGCCATCTGCCGTGCCCGGTGCTGGCTCTGCTCGATCGGGTCCGCGGCCGACGGAGCCAGGGTGTCGGCGATCATTGCGGGCAAACGCATGGACACCGAGAGGTGATGCTGCGGTCGCTCCGCGATCGTTACGGTCAACTTGTCGTTCGGCGTGATGCGCAACGACAGCAGGGAGCTGAGAGCAGAGCGAAACGCAAAGCTCAATCGCTTCGTCCATCCCTTAACCAGCAGGGGCCGGCGCGTCGCAATCTCGTCGACGAAGTGGATCGCGTCGCGATCCTCGACTGGAAGGCCCTCGACCTCGTGATAGAGCACTTCCCAACGCGTCGAATAGCTCGGGGACTTCCTGCGGTGTCTGCTGCACGACGAGACGCTCGGACAGACGTTCGAAAGTCAGATCGGCCCTGAGCAGGTGGTTGGCGGCCTGCTCGAGCAGACCGGCGCAATTCTTCATGAGCTCCGGCTTGCTCAGGAGCGACGCTGCGCCGCGCAGCAAGCCGTCGGCCATCAACAGCGGGGCGCGCGTCTCGCGCGCAACGGATGTGACAGTCTCCTCCAGATAACCCCAGTCGCTCTCCCGACTTTGATCGGCAAGGCTGGTGAACAGCCAGAGCTGATGACCATAATCGTCGTTCAACGGCTCGCGACTTGCGAGAACCGTCAGTTCGGTGCGCGGCGCATCGCCGATCGACAGGTGTAGACGAAGACGGTGCTGGATCCCGGATTCCGACAGTTGCGCCGAATCCTCCTGCCGGGCACCAAATGTCGAGAGCTTCTGGTCACGCGCCCGGCCGAAGATGTTGTCCGCCGCACCATTCATGTGGCAGATCGTCCCAACGGCATCCACGATGACGGCGGCCTGCTCGATTCTGTTCATGAGCGCGTGCTCGATCGCTTCGTGCCAGCGAGCCGCAAAGATCTGTTCACAGTCGGCGGCGAGGCCGCTTGCCGCGTCGCGATCGGGCCCACGGAACGCGTTCAGCTCCGATGATTCCATGTCCAGGATCAGCTCGATCTTGCCGTTCACGAGCAGGGGGACCGTCATGGCCGATCGTTGATCGGGGGCGGTCTTGATGAAGCCGTAGTTCCGCTCGGTATCGCTGACGTCGGGGACGACAAGAATGTTCCGCTCGGCCAGGCAGCTGCCAAGCATGCCGCTGGACAGATCCTGGGTGTATTCGGCCTTGCGGCCGGCCGCCTTCACGAGCAGGTTGCGGTCGTTCTTGACGTGCTCGGCGACCAACACGAACTTGCCGCGCAGGCGATCGATCCGGAACACGCCGACATATTCCCAGCCCAGGCATTGCGTCGTCCCGGTGGCCAGCAGCTCGGCGATGGCGCGCGCACTCGGTGCCTTGTTCAAATCATCTTTGAGTTTGCGCAAGGTGCGCGCCTGCGCATGTTCCATGGCCGCGTCGGCGGCCTGCAATATCTCCTCGACGCCGAGATTTTGCAGCGTGCGCAGATCGGCGGGGGTGTATTTGTGCTTGCGGGACAGCAGAGCCAGCGAGCTTCCAAACCGACCTCCCGCCTTACGTATCGGCAATACGAGCATCGATTCGAACTTGTCGGCGACAATGGCCTTGCTTACCGGATTGTCCTTTTCCTCGGGATTGCGGCTCTCGACGAACGCGGCCAGATTGTTGTCCCACGTCTTACCCTGCTCGAGCCACTCGATCACGCCAGGTGGCACCTTGAACCAACGCGTGCTCCACTCCCAACTGGGTTTTGGAAAGATCGTGAGCGCCCGCCAAAAGTCGTTGAGATCGCTGTAGACCCCGAACGTGCTCATTTCGAACGGGATGACCTTGCCGATCGCCTGAAGCGTTGCCTCGATGATCTCTTGTGGATCATCGTGCTCGGCCAGAACTGTCTTGAGCTCCTGGCGTGCGCGATCTTCGGCAAGAGGAGCGAACAGCACCAATAGCCCCGCCGAACTGTTCGGTGCTTCCATGTAGGGCGTTCCGCTCACCCTTGCCAGAATGGAGCGCCCGTCTTTTGGGTGCAGCCGAACGAAACCCGAGAAACCCGTTTGCTTTGTGATCCATTCGCCGAACAGGTTCGTCGTTCCCTCGTCATCGGGTCCGAACACCTGAGAGAGCTGCATCTCCCTGAGTTCTGATTCCGAGAATCCCAGGACCTGCACCGCGCGCTCGTTCGCGAATCGGATCTTGCCGATCAAGTCGGTGCGGAGCACGCCATCCTGCAGGGCATCGAGGCGGCTCTGTTCGGCGCTCTGGTCGAGAAGCAGCGCGTAATTGCCCGGCATGCCATCTTCGTCGCGCAGCGGGCCAATCTCGACTCTGACCTGACGAACAAGTTCGTTGGTCTGGATGTCTGCGCGTAAGCTCGAATTGTGGTTGGCCCGGAGGGCCATCCACACGTCGGCTGCACGTGATCCGAACAGGCCGGAGAAGGGAACACCGCGTCTGCCGGGCAAGAGCTTGTCGAATGCCGCGTTCGAATAGACGATGCGGCCGTCGTGCGCCAGTTCGACGAAGGGAATCTCGCTGTAATGTGCGGCTTCATCGAGCGCGTCATACCGATCCGACAAGACGCCCAGCATGGTGTTTTGCGATTGCAGGATCTTGCTTACGGTCTGAGCGTCGAAACCGAATTCCGAAACGAGCATCCGCGCTTGTTCTTGGACCAGAGGCTGCAGCGCGGTGGTCAGGCTCGTCTGCCGACTTCGGAGTGCGCCGATGACATGGCGCCTGATGCCTTGCTCCGACATCAGCGAATGGGGGCCCCGGTCACCCGAGACTAGCGATGGTGTCGCACGGAGTTCCTCCATCACAACCTCGCTCGCTTACGCAATGACCGGCGCCGAAACGAGGTCGTGGAGTGACTCGTTTCGAGTCTACGCGTCTCGGCGAAACGGTGCCAATCGCGGTGTATGACGGTCGCAGATAGTCTGGCTTTCAATCCAGACTAGAAGTAGCGAGGACCGGAAGAGTATGAAGTGGTTCACAATGGAGCGTTTGAATTGCACCGCGTTTGAATTGCGCTGTCCTATGACAGGAGGCCCGCAGCGCTCTCATTGGCGGTGACAGCGACTGCCGTCGTGGCAGTCGCGTTACCGATCGCGGGTTGTCCCGCGCATCAGCCTGGCTGCGCCATGTTGGCTTCGATCCGATCGCGCTCAGTTCACCCGCGTCCAGGTCTGGCCGCCGCAGAACATGCCGCCGAAGGCGCAGCCCTGCACGCGCAGGCGATCGGTGCCCTTCATCGCGATGGTCGAATCGTAGGTCGAGCCGGAGTTCGGATCGAGAATGCGGCCGGACCATTTCTGGTCCTTGCCGGGCTTCATGTTGATCAGGACCTGCTCGCCGTTCTGGTTCGATTTGCTGTCGACGGAATAGCCGCAGAGATTGCTGCCGCATTGCTCGATGCGGACCTTGCCTTCCTTCTCCTCGGTGAGCCAGACGCCGAGAGGTGAACTGAGATCGCGCGTGGGCGCGGCCGCCGGGGTGGGCGGAGCGACTGCGGCGGCCTGAACCGGCGCCGGTGCAGAGGGCGGAGCGGGAGGCGGCGGCGGAGCCGCAGCCACGGCTGGGGCGGGCGCGGCGGGAGCGGCCTGCTGCGTGGCCGGCGCGGGAGCCGGAGGGGCTGCAGGCGGCCCGGGCGGCGGCAGCACCGCGGTCTCGGCCGGCGCATTGCTGGGGGGTGCCGCCGGAGGCTGAGCCGGCGGAGGCGCCACGGCCGCAGCGGCCGGCGCAGGCGCTTGGGCAGCTGCAGGCGCTTGGGCGGCCGCAGGCGCTTGGGCGGCCGCGGGCGGCGGGGCGACGGGGGCAGGCGCGGGAACCGGTGCTGCCGGCGTTTGCGGCTCGACAATGGCTTGCTGGGGCGGCTGCTGGCCCGGCGCTGTCTCGTTCTTCTTGGCCTTCTTGGCTTTCTGGCCGGTGTTGTCGTACACGCCGGGGATCTGCACCGTGCCGCGGTCGGGGTCGATGCGGATGGTGCGTCCGCCATATTCGAACGTGTACTGCGCCTGGGCAGCGGTGCTCGCCAAAAGGAATGCGGCCGTGGCCAACAGCTTCCTCATTTCCATCTCCTGAACAGGTGGTCCCCGCACCGACGCTTACGCATCGGTTCGATTGCGGAAAGTGATCTAGATCACTGTCTCGGTATGAGTCGCCGTCCTGCTGTTCAGGGTTCAATAGGCGAGGGACCGGCCCAAAGTTGGGCCGAGGCAAGCGACAGGAGGACGCGGCCTGAGGCGCCATTGCAACCGAAATGGAGCGGATTGCAGCTTCTCGCGTCCCCCGCTTGGCGCGCAACGGTCCCTTGCGTCACGACAACGATCTAATCGAACCAGGCGGCGTAGATCTTCCTGTAGCTGCCGTCTTCCATGGAAATGTGCAGCCATTGGTCGACGAAGGCCTTTAGGGCTATGTCGCGCTGGAGCCAGTAGGCCTTCTCGGAGAAATCGAACGGCTTTTCCGGGTGCACGGCGCAGAGCACGCCGGCGTGCTGCTTCTGCTGGTAGCGCGTCTCCGAGGCATCCGTCATCATCAGATCGGCATTGCCCTTGGCGATCTCGTCGAAGATCACGGTGTTGTCGGGGAAGACCTGATCTCGGCGTCCTTGATGTTGGCGCGTGCGAAGCGCTCGTTCGTGCCGCCGGGATTGACGATCACGCGGGTGCCCTTCTTGTCGATGTCGGCGATGCTCTGGTACTTGCCGACGTCGGCGCAGCGGACAATCGGCGTCTTGCCCTCGCGCATGATCGGCGTGGAGAAGAAGCCCTTCTTCTGCCGGTCGAGCGTGACCGAGACGCCGCCCATGGCGATGTCGAACTGGTCGGCCTCGAAATCCTTCATCAGCTTCGGCCAGGCCGTCGGGACGAACTCGACCTTGACCCCGAGCGCTTTGCCGAGCGCTTCGGCCATGTCGACATCGAAGCCGCTGAATTTCTGCGTCGCCTTGTCCAGATAGGTGAAGGGCTTGTAGTCGCCGGTCATGCCGACGCGCAAGGTGCCGCGCTTGACGATCTCGTCAAGCCGCGAGGGTGCCTGCTGCGCTTGGGCAGAAAGGTTTGCCAGCAGGGCCACGGCCAAAGCTGTCAAGAATCGAACTGCGATTCGAACGATCATCTCTTCTCCGCCCTTGCGCGAGCTGTCATTGTGCAGCTCTTTTCGGCGCGGATTTAGACCAGATGCGAGCTTCTGGCGAGGCGGAATTGAAGGGAATCTCAACGTGACGATCTCAATGCACGAGGCCTCGGTCGGCCTCTTCGTGCCGTATTTGCGCAACCTGTCGGCCCTGCTCGACAAGGGCGTCGCCTATGCGGAGGCCCGCAAGTTCAACCCGGCGGTGATGCTCGGCATGCGGCTTGCGCCGAACATGTACGACCTCGCGCAGCAGGTCGGCGAAGCCTGCCGCCATGCCGTGGTCGCGCCGGCCTTGCTGGCAGCGTGCGAGCCGTTGGCGCTGCCGGCGCTGGAGCACGACATGGCCGGGCTGCAGGCGCGAATAGCAACCTCGATCGAGTTCATCGAAAGCCTGCCGTGCGCGGAGATCGAGGCGGCAGCGGAGCGCAACGTCTTCTTCAAGTTGAAGAACGGGACCGAGCTGCCCTTCACGGGGCGGACGCTGCTGCTGACGTTCAGCGTCCCCCAGTTCTTCTTTCACGTCACGACCGCCTACGACCTGCTGCGGCACGCCGGCGTCGAGCTCGTGAAGCGGGACTTTCTTGGCCCGCGCGAGCGCCAGAGCATGATCCTGAAACGTGCGAAGCGGTTTTCCCGAGAGATCATGCTCAAACCACCTAAAGCAGGATGATCGCGCTTTAGGCTTCGCCCTTGCGCTCGTAGTCGGCCAGCGAGCTGCGGCCGGCGATCTCGCTGCGCAGCAGCTCGAAGCGCCGATGCGCCTCGTCCTGCTGGGTGTCGACGAAATGCACCGCGGCCTCGCTGGTCATGGGGCCGCTGACCACGGGCGCGGATTGCTCGCCGATGGTTTCGTGGACGTAGTACTGGGCGTCATCGCCGCGATGGACCGTCCACTTGAGACGGATCGCCACCATGGGTCCGGGCCCGACCTTGCTGTAGCCGTCGGCATCGGCGTGCTCCGGCACCAGCGGCTGCTCCTCGACGACAGGATGCTGTTCCAGCGACGGATGCTCTTCGACCGCAGGATATTCGTCCACGACCCGATGCTCGTCGGCGTCCACGTGCTCGCGCTCTCCGGACACCACGATCTCCGTCTCGGTCTTGCGAATGACCAGGACGGGCTCGGGGTTCTCCAGAATGCTGGCGATGGTCGCCAGCGCGTGGTCGGTCGGGTCAATCTCTGACAAGGGTCCATCCTCCAGCTCGACGCGACCGGCTAGTTCTGTCCCACTGCCGCCGCGGCCGGGAACATTAGGCGCGCTTGATTAAGGCTGAGTTGGGGCCCGATCTGCGCCAAAATGGGACGGTTCCTGGCGTTCCGAAGGCGGGCGCTTCCGTCGCCCGCCAGGAGCTTCGCTTGGCTCAGCTCAGCCGAGCACGTCCTGATTGATCACGTTCTGCCGGATCGGATCGCCGTCGAGCACACTCAGGATGTTGCGCGCGGTCTGCTCGCTCATGCGCTGGACCGCCTCGACCGTGACGCCGGCGACGTGCGGGGCGATGATGACGTTGGGCAGGGCGAACAGCGCATTGCTGACCGGCGGCGGCTCCACCTCGAACACGTCGATGCCGGCGCCGGCGAGCTTGCCCGAGACCAGCGCGCCGTGCAGCGCGGCTTCCTTGACGATGCCGCCGCGCGCGGTGTTGATGAGATAGGACCTCGGCTTCATCCGGCCGATCCTGTCAGCATCGAACAGGCCGATTGTCTCCGGCGTCTTCGGGCAGTGGATGGTGACGAAATCGGCGTTCGGCAGCGCGGCGTCGAGGTCGGCGACGGGCTCGCAGCCGGCAGCCTTGATCTCGGCGGCAGGCTTGTAGGGATCGTAGACCTGGACGTTCATTTCGAATGCCAGGCAGCGCCTGGCGGTGCGGCTGCCGATACGGCCGAAGCCGATGATCAGCACGGTCTTGCCGTAGAGATCGAACGGCAGCATGCCGAGCCGATCGGCCCATTTGCCGTCCTTGACGCAGGAATGCAATTCCTGGGCGCGCTTGGCCAGCGTCAGCATCATGAACAGCGCGGCTTCCGCAACCGAAGGCGAGTTGGCGCTGCCGGCGACCATCAGCGGCACCTTGCGGCGGGAGAGGGCGGGCACGTCGACGGCGTCGTAGCCGACGCCGATGCGGGTCACCACCTTCATGTCCTTTGCGGCCTCGAGCTCGGTCTCGCCGAAGGCGGTGGCGCCGAGCGCGACGCCGTGGACCGGCGCATGGCTCTTCAGCAAAGCCTCGAAGTCCCCCGCCGAAATCAGGTTCGGAAACTCGACGAGTTCGATATCGTCCCGCTGGGTGAGGAGGGCGCGTGCCCCTTGCGACAAAGTTTGCGTAACGAAAATCTTCTTCTTGTTGGTCGCCATCGTCCCCTGCCTGCGCGAGTTTCTTGAACCGGCGTCACAACACGGCGCCGGTCGCCTCGTTTAGCAGGTGCATATTGTTGAGGTCCATCGCCAAACGCATGGGTGCCCCGTCCTTGGCGCCGGCATTGGGATTGACGCGGCCGCAGACCGGTGTGCCATCGAGTCCGAAATAGACCAGGGTCTCCATTCCCATCGGCTCGGTGACGTCGAGCACGGTGTCGAAGGTCTCCACGCCGGGCTCCAGATGCGCGTGCGACTCGGTCAGATGCTCGGGCCGAAGGCCGAGCAGCAGCTTGTCGGTGCGGGGCAGCGAATTGTAGCGCGCGGCCCGGGCCGGCGGCAGCGGGAAGGCGATGCGGTCGGTGAGGCGGATCTGCAGCGTGCCGCCGACGTCCTCGAGGCCGGCAAGGGATGAAGTTCATCGCGGGCGAGCCGATGAAGCCGGCGACGAAGCGCGTGGCCGGCTTGTGATAGAGCTCGTTCGGCGTGCCGATCTGCTCGATCCGTCCCTTGTTCATCACCACGACGCGGTCGGCCAGCGTCATCGCCTCGACCTGGTCGTGGGTGACGTAGACGGTGGTGGTACGTACCTTCTGGTGCACCTTCTTGATCTCGATCCGCATCTGCACGCGCAGCTTCGCGTCGAGATTGGACAGCGGCTCGTCGAACAGGAAGACCTTCGGATTGCGCACGATGGCCCGGCCCATCGCGACGCGCTGGCGCTGGCCGCCGGAGAGCTGCTTCGGCTTGCGGTCGATCAGGTCGGTGATGTCGAGCAGGCGCGCGGCCTCCGTCACCCGCGCCTTGATCTCGGCCTTGGGATAGTGCTTCAGGCGCAGGCCGAACGACATGTTCTCGGCGACCGTCATATGCGGGTAGAGCGCGTAGTTCTGGAACACCATGGCGATGTCGCGGTCCTTCGGCGGCACGTCGTTGACGATGTCGCCGCCGATCATGATGTCGCCGTCGCTGATGTCCTCGAGGCCCGCGATCATGCGCAGCGTGGTCGACTTGCCGCAGCCGGACGGTCCGACCAGCACGATGAACTCGTGGTCGGCAATGTCGAGGTCGATGCCGCGCACGGCCTCGACGTCGTCGTAACGCTTAACAACCTTCCGCAAAGCAACGTCAGCCATGAGTCATCAACCCTTTGTCGCACCGGCGGTCAGGCCGGCAATGTAGTAGTCCATCAGGAACGCGTAGATGATCAGCGGCGGCGCCGCGCCGAGCAGCGCGCCGGTCATGATCTGTCCCCAGTTGAACACGTCGCCCTTGATCAGCGTCGTGATGATGCCGACCGGCAGCACGAGCTGGTCCGTGGAGGTGGTGAACACGAGCGGATAGAGGAACTGCGCCCAGGACACGGTGAAGGCGAAGATGGTCGCGGCGATCAGCCCCGGCAGCGCCACCGGAATGAAGATCCGGGTCAGCGTCTGGAACCAGGACGCGCCATCGATGATCGCGGCCTCGTCGAGCTCCTTGGGGATCGAAGCGAAGTAGCCGATCATGATCCAGGTGCAGAACGGCACCGTCAGGGTCGGATAGATGAAGAGCAGCACGTACCAGCGGTTGATGAGCTGGATGCCGGTCCAGTCGCCGAACAGGGCGAACACCTTGAACAGCGGAATGAACAGCAGGCTGTCCGGAATGAGGTAAGTCAGGAACACGCCGGTCGCCAGCGTCGCCGAGCCCCAGAACCGCATCCGCGCCAGGGCAAATGCCGCGGGCACGCTGATCAGCATCGTGATGGTGACCACGAAAATCGAAACCAGCGCGGAATTCCAGAAGAACCGCAGGAACTGGTTCGAGGTCAACAGGCCGACATAGTTCTCGAGAGTGGGATTGAAGACCCACCATGGATTGGTCGCTGCCGAGATTTCGGCGCTGCTCTTGAGCGAGGTGATCAGCATGTAGATCGGCGGCAGCAGCGAGAAGATCGCAAACAGCGTCAGAAAGAAGTACGACCACCGCAGCGCCCATTTGCGGTCGCGGCTCATGCTTCCATACTTGACCGTACGCGTCGGCGCGGCCTTGTCTATCGTGACTGAGCTCATCAGGCTTCATTCCCGCGCTTGTTGACGTCCCGCAGGATGAATATCGCTGCGACCGCCAGGATTGGCACCATGAACAGGGAGACGCTGGCGCCCAGCGGAATATCGCTGCCTTCGATGCCGATCCTGAAGGCCCAGGTGGCGAAGATGTGGGTGTGGTCGAGAGGGCCGCCGGCGGTCAGGATTCGCACGATGTCGAAATTGGCGAAGGTCACGATCAGCGAGAACAGCGTCGTGATCGCGATGATGTTGCGCATCATCGGCAGCGTCACGTACCAGATCCGCTGCCACCAATTGGCGCCGTCGATGGCGGCGGCTTCATAGAGCTGGTCGGGCACCGATTTCAGGGACGCCAGATACATGATCATGAAGAACGGCGCGCCGTACCAGACGTTGACCAGGATGACGGAGAAGCGCGCCCAGGCGGCGTCGCCGGTCCACGGGATCGGACCGATTCCGAAAAACGACAGCGTATAGTTGAACGCGGAGTAGGAGGGGTCGAACAGCCACAGCCATGCCAGCGTGCTCATGGCGGGCGGGATGACCCAGGGCACCAGCAGCATGCCGCGCCATTTGCGCTGGCCCTTGGCCGGAATGTTGTGGACGAAGTGCGCGACGATGAATCCGATCAGCGCCTTGAACAGAACGGCGGTGATGGCGAAGATGCAGGATTGCTTGACGACCAGCCAGAACGTGTCGCGCTTGAACAGGAACTCGAAGTTGCCGAGACCGACGAATCTCTGCATCGACTTGTTGAGGGTCGCCAGATGAAGCGAGTAGAACGCGGGATAAAGCACCAGAAGCGTGATGAGAATGATCAGCGGCAGCGTCATCAGGAACGCCGCAGTCGATTTGCGTTTGAGTGCCTTTTGCAGACTGGAGCGTTTTCGCGCCGGTTGCGCTGCGCCAACTCTGTTTGGCTGCAATGCGACATCCGCCATGATGCATTTCCTCGCGCGGTTTGGTCGGTAGACCCGACTTTTGGAAGGTTCGAGAGCCGAAGCTGTCGGCTCTCGCCAGGTGATGAGGCGGAGGGATCGCCGCGAGCGGCCCAAGACCGTCGCGGCGAGCCGTTCCGGTTCAGCTCCGCATGAAGCCTTCGCATTCGCCTTCGGCCCAGGCGAGCGTCTTCTCCATCGCTTCGCCCTGATGATACCGCAGGCACATCTTGGTCAGCGTGGCCTGCGCATAGATCTGCTGTGCGATCTTCGGCGGCGCAGGCGAAGCTGCAATCGACAGCGTCTGATGCTTGTAGGGATTTGGATAGTGATAGAGTGTCCCTTTCGGCGGGCCCTCTTCCTGCCAGACCTTCAGCGTTGTCAGCTTCTCATAAGCCGGCAAGTCGTAGCCGCCGCTGGCCGTGACCATCTTCTCGATGGCTGCCGGCTTCGACAACGCCACCAGCAGGCTCTTCGCTGCTTCCTTGTTCTTGGAGAAGTTCCAGATGCTCCAGAAATACGGCAGGTAGGGTGCAAAGCGGCCCTTCGGCCCCGCCGGGAATCCGTGGGTCCAGCATTGCTCCGCAACCTGCGGCGCGTCGCGTTTGGCAACGGCCCAGGCGCTCGGCGGGTTCATGATCATCGCACCCCTGCCGGAAACCAGCCATTTGTTGTTGGATGCGTCGTCCCAGGCTGCGACGTCGGGCGGCAGGAAGCCGATCAGCTTCTTGTAGAAATCGAGCGCCTGACGAACCGCGTCGGTCTTGACGGTGAGATTGCCCTTGGCGTCGACGAGCTGGGCCCCGAACGACAGGAAGATCGCGCCCGCCGTGTCGACGTTGTCGGTGGTCTCGCCGAGGCCGATGCCGAACGGACGCCCGCCTTGTGACAGGCTTCGGCAGCCTTCAGGAATGTTTCCAGGGTCCAGTTGTCGGCCTTGGGTTGAGAGCCGGCCGGATACATCTCCTGTACGTCGATCCCCGCGTGCTTCTTCATCAGGTCGATGCGAGAGCAGGGGCCCTTGATTTGACTGCCGACGCAGGCGGGCACGCCGAGCCATTTGGTCCCGACCGTGCCGAGATATTTGGCCGTGCCGTTCACCTCGCCGTTCTCGGCGATGATCGGTCCCATGATGTCGGCAACGTTCTCCAACTGGTCGGCATTGGAATGCGCCCACCACGTTGGCATCGCGAAGATATCATGGCCGGATTTCGCCTGCGCTTCGGCGGCGATGGTCAGCAGGTTCTTGTTACCCTGGCTGGGAATGTAGTCGATGGTAACTTCGACCTTCTCCTTCGCGGCCCATTCGTTGACGAGCTCGGTCGAGGCCTTGTTGGCGCCTGGCACCCAATGGTCCCAGAAGCCGATCGAGAGCTTGCCGGCGGCGTAAGCGCCCCGGACATAGGGCGCCGAGATCAGCGCCGCGGAGGACATTGCAGTGGCAGCCACAAATTGACGTCGCGTCAGTCTCTTGCGTGACATCTCGTTTCCTCGCTTGGGTGTTGTTGTTGGAGTTTCCTCTAAGACGTCTTTTCCGAGTTTCTTGTTGTTCGATTTTCTTATTGATGCCGTCGGCCCGATGGCAATTCACCGATGCCCCAGCAAATTGGTAGCGCGATCAGATCATGATTGATCGCGTCTGTCGAGAAACCCGAGCGGCTCGTACATAGAACTAACGTTGTGTCCTGAACGGCGGGGCGCGCTGTGGGGGTCGTGCGCTGCGACCGCTTGTTTTTGCGACGCACACTTCGCGTGAACCGGCCCGGAACGATCCGTGCGCAATTACGCCGCAGTTTCGAACAAGCCTGCATAACCGCTTCGCGCGAAAGACTTTTCGGGCGTGGACAGCACCTGGCCGCGGCTGGACCGCGAAGCGGTGGAAACGATAGAGTTGCGGCGGGCGGCTTGGCTGCCGCCCAACAGGCGAGCGAGATCGACGATGGAGACGAGAATGATCAACCTGGCGCCGTCAGCGCAGCTTCACATGCGGCGATGCATCGCGCTCGGGGCCGTGTTCGCTCTGCTGCTCGGTGCCGCCGCGGCCAATGCGCAAGGTCTGGTCAAAGGCGTTCAGGACGGCGCGGCGGCCGGAAACAAGGCCGCAGGTCCGGTCGGTGGCGTGCTCGGCGGCGCAATCGGCGGCGTCGTCGGCGTCTTCACCGGCGTGCTTGGCGTCGGCAACAACAATGCCGGCAATCCGCCGCCGGCCGCCAAGGAGTCCAGCAAGGACGCCAAGCAGCAGGGCGCAGCCAAGGACAAGGACGCCAAGAGTGCCAAAGCGGGCAAGGGCGGCAAGGCGAGCAAGGAGGCGAAGAACGCACCGCAGGGCAAGGACAACAAGGACGTCACCGTCCTCACCCAGCCCGGCGCGCCGCAGCAGACCGCCGAGCAGATCGTGGCCAACAGCGATTCCTACATCGAGCGGATCAAGACCGAACTGAACCTGACGCCCGAACAGGAGAAGCACTGGTACGGTTTCTCGAGCGCGATGCACTACCTGGGACATAATGGTGCAGAGCGACTCAACTTGCGGGTTGCGCGCGCCAAGCGGGATCCGCCCGACGACATCATCGAGCAGATGCGCAACGAGGCGCAGTTCCTGATCGACCGCGCCGCCGACCAGCGCAATGTCGCCGACGCCGCCGAGCCGCTCTATTCGAGCCTCGATGACAAGCAGAAGCAGGTCTTCATCCAGGAGATGGTGCGCCTGAGCCACGAGCGCGGATTGGATTGATCAAGTTGAATCGGATCGGGCGCCTCTGAATTAACGGCGCCCGCCACGAATTCGTGTATCCCCTCCGCAATTGATGTATGGTTAGCTTCGCAAGCTGACTGCGGAGTTGAAATGGCGGACGGACTCTCCGTTTTCCTGGTCGAAGACGAGGCGTTGATCCGGATGATGATCGCCGACATGGTGGTGGAACTCGGCCACCACGTCGTCGCGGAAGCGGACAATGTGCGGGACGCGAGCGCGTTTGCCATGACCGCGCAATACGATCTGGCCATCCTCGACATCAACCTGATGGGCGTCTACGTCGATCCCGTCGCCGACTTGATCGAACGTCGCGGCAAGCCGTTCCTGTTCGCCACCGGTTACGGGCCCGAACTGCTGCCGTCCTTGCTCCGGCGCCGGCCGATCCTGCGCAAGCCGATCGCGATGGATCAGCTCAAGGCGATGATCGATTCGATGTTTCCCGAAGTCCCGGCCAAGGCGCCGAACTGAGCGACGGCACATATGCCGCGTTGTTGACGACGACGCCGCACCTCAGTTGCGGCCGTTCTTCAGCACCCTGGCAATGGTATGGGCCGTCATGGCCGCCCGGTCCGAGGCGCGCTGTGCAGCCAGCCGGTCTCGCGCCTTTTCCTCGATCAAAAGATCGATCAGGGCCAGCCGCTTGTCTTCGTCATCGGCCTCGCTCAGCAGGCGATGATAGCGGTGATAGTCGAAACCCAGATCCTGCTTACGCATGTCACGCCCCCGCAACTACGCCACACACGGCTTGATTGTTTCGCATCGGGAACATGGAGGCAAGCGTGTTCATGCGTGGAACCGCGCGGACGCTGAATCACCTGTGAATATTGGAACCAACGAGTGGAGAGAGTTCCCGTAGCTCAATCCACAGTATGGTCGGCAAACATCTTCAGGCCGACGAAGCTTGCATCTCGCTTGATGACCAACCTGGTCGGGATGTTGCGCAAATAGTCCTGGAACCGGCCTTTAGCTTCGAAGCGCGGCCGGAACGCGGAGGCCCTCAGGAACTCGGGAAAGCGCGGCACGATTCCGCCGGCGACATAAACGCCGCCGCGGGCGCCGAATGTCACCGCGAGATTGCCGGCGACCGAGCCCAGGATGGCGCAGAACATCCTCGAGCGTCGCCCGGCTGAGGGGACAGCTGCCCTCCAAGGCCGCCTTGGTGATGGCGGCAGCATCGCGATGCGGCACCTGAGCGCCGTCAACTTCCGCCAAGGCTTCGTAGAGATTCTGCAGTCCGGATCCCGAGAGGGCGCCGCGCTCGATGGAGACATGGCCGAGGCGCCGGCGCAAGCAGGCGATCACGCGTTCCTCACGCTCATTCTCCGCCGGCAGGGTCGCGTGGCCGGCTTCGGTGACGATAGCGAGGCGCGCGCCATGGCGCTGGACCAAACAAGAGACGCCAAAGCCGGTTCCGGGTCCGACCACCAGCAACGGCTCGCCGGACAGGCCATCGCCTCCGCCGAGCGGGATCAGATCGGCAGGCTGCAAGGCGGGCAGGGACCAGGCTACCACCTCGAAGTCGTTGAGCACGTGGACGCTGTCGAGGCCCAGAGCCGCTTGCAGCTCGTTGCCGTCGATGACCCAGGGGCTGTTGGTCATGACGCAGCGGTTATTGGTGACGGGTCCCGCCACGGCGAGCACGGCCCTGCGGGGCCGCTCGCCACCGGCCCGGCGCGCCAGGACGTCCGCAATGGCCTCCCGAACCGTCGGAAAATCGGCGACTTTCACATAGTCGATCGGTCCGGATTGACCGCCTTGGCCCAATTCGCTCTGGCTCAGCGCGAAGCGCGCATTGGTGCCGCCGATATCGGCGAGAAGAATCTGTCCTGTCTTGCCGATATTCATGATCTCGTGGTTGCCGCCGCCTTCCGGCCTCGGCAACCCTCTCCTCCGCGCCTTCGACCCCATCCACCCGTCACGACAGTTTCGAGAATCCGCCCTCGGGTGCGCCTAGTCAACACGGACGTGGCCAAACCGTTGCATGCTGGTGCTGGTCCGGCGACCAATTCGCGCAGGTTTTGCACGGTGCCGGCGGTTGCGAAGCCGGGCGGGAAGACCGACACTAGGGGGCCTGTCCGGCGGCCGCTGCACCGGGCACATGGAATGGGACTGGCGATGAAGATTTCCGACCACGACGTGCTGCTGGCGATCGACATGCAGAACGACTTCTGCACGGGCGGAGCGCTCGCCGTTCCCGGCGGTGAGAAGGTCGTCCCCGCCATCAACCGGATCGCCCAAAAATTCGCCAATGTGGTGCTGACCCAGGACTGGCATCCGCGCGACCACGTTTCGTTTGCGACGAATCATGCGGGCAGGCAGCCGTTCCAGACCATCGAGCTCGACTATGGCACCCAGGTGCTCTGGCCGGCGCATTGCGTGCAGGGTACCTCGGGTGCCGAATTCCACCGCGATCTCGACGTGGTGAGGGCAAGCTTGGTGGTGCGCAAGGGGTTTCGCCGCGGCATCGATTCCTATTCGGCATTGTTCGAGAACGACCATAAGACGGCGACCGGCCTGCTCGGCTATTTGCGCGAACGCGAGCTGAAGACTGTCTTTGTCGCCGGTCTGGCGCTGGATTTCTGCGTCCGCTTCTCGGCGGAGGATGCGCGCAAGGCGGGGTTGGAGGTAGCTGTGGTCGAGGACGCCTGCCGCGGCATCGATCTCGACGGCTCGGTAGCCGCAGCCCATCGAAGCTTTCGCGACCTCGGCATCTCCGTCGTCAGCCTCGAGGCGTTTCTCTAAGGACCTCGTCATGGTGGACAAGATCGGCAAACAGGCGAGCGGACAGAACCATGCATCCAACGAGCCGCTGCTATGGCCGTTCACGGCAGCCCGGCTGGCCATGGACGCGTGCTTCTGGTGGGTCGAGCGCGGCCGGGCCGAGCAGGACGAGAGCAAGCTGCCGTGGACGACGCCCAACCGTGTTGCGCTCGAGCTCGCGACGATGCACCTGCGCGATTGCTCGCAGGGTCGGTCCGGCCAGCCGGTGCTGGTGTGCGCGCCCTATGCGCTGCATCGGGCCTTGATCGCCGATTTCGCGCCTGGCCACAGCGTGGTGCAGTCTCTGCAATCTGGCGGCATCGACCGGATCTACCTCACCGATTGGCGATCGGCCACCCCGGGCATGCGCTATCTCTCGATCGACAGCTATCTCGGCGACCTCAACGTCGCCATCGACGAGATCGGCGCGCCGGTCGATCTGGTCGGCCTGTGCCAGGGCGGCTGGCTGTCGCTGCTCTATGCGGCGCGCTTTCCGGCCAAGGTGCGGCGGCTGGTGCTGGTCGGCGCCCCCGTCGACCTTTCAATCGAGTCGCCGTTATGCCGGCTCACCCGCAACGCGCCCGACATGGTGTACGACCAGCTCGTCGCACGCGGTGGCGGCAATGTCAGCGGCGGGGAGATGCTTCGCTTGTGGTCCAAGGCGCCAAACCGCGATGATATCGTGGCGGCATTGCAGAGAGCTATCGGACGAGGAAGGCGCGGCGCTGCTCGCGCGCTTCGAGCATTGGAACGCGGAGACGCTCGATCTGCCCGGTGCCTATTATCTGGAGGTCGTCAACCGGATATTCCGGGAGAACCAGATCGCAGGCGGCAGCTTCAAGGCGCTTGGCCGCACGATCGATCCGAAGGACGTCAAGACGCCGGTTTTTCCTGCTCGCCGGGCTCGACGACGACGTCGTGCCGGCTGCGCAGGCGCTCGCCACGGCTGGTCTGCTCGGCACGCCGCCGGCCTTCATTGCGGCGGCTTCCGAGCCGAGCAACCACCTCGGCCTGTTCATGGGCGCGCGCACCCACGCGCATGCCTGGCCGCGGATCGCCGAATGGCTGCGCGACGACCTGTCGGGCGTGCTGGCCCGCAGCGCCTGAGCTCGTCGGGCGCGAACCGGCGGCCCTGCAAATCCGTTATGCATGACGGCGGATGGCCTGCACGGGACCGGGCCGATGGGCTACATATGGTCCGGAGCTGACGGCTTCGGCAGCGAAGAGATCAAGGGTACTGCGCTCGATGACTTTCCACTCGATCTACGCCCATGGATTTGCGCGCGTGGCGGCCTGTGTCACCACGTCTCATGTCGCCGATCCCTCGGCCAACGCAAAGGCGGTGCTGGCGGCAGCCAATGCCTGCCATGAGCAGTCGGTGGCGGTCGCCGTGTTTCCCGAGCTGTGCCTGTCCGGTTACGCGATCGAGGATCTGGTCAAGCAGGACCCGCTGCTCGACGCGGTCGAACGCGGTCTCGCCGGCCTCGTCGAGGCCTCCGCAAGCCTGATGCCGGTCCTGATCGTCGGCGCGCCGCTGCGCTTTGGCCATCGCATCTACAATTGCGCCGTCATCATTCATCGCGGCAACGTTCTCGGCGTGGTGCCGAAGAGCTATTTGCCGACCTACCGCGAATTCTACGAGGGCCGCCATTTCGCCTCCGGTGCCGGCATGGTCGGAGAGACGATCGCGTTCGGCGGGCTGAGTGCCCCGTTCGGCGTCGACCTGCTGTTCTCCGCCGAGGACGTTCCGGGCCTCGTTATCGGCGTCGAGATCTGCGAGGACATGTGGATCCCGGTGACGCCGGCCTCGGAGCTCGCGCTCGCCGGCGCGAGCGTGCTGATCAACCTCTCGGGCAGCCCGATCACGATCGGACGGGCGCGCTCGCGCGCGCTGCTGTGCCAATCGACGTCGGCGCGCTGTCTCGCGGCTTACGTCTACGCGGCCGCCGGGGCAGGGGATCGACCACGGATCTGTCCTGGGACGGCCAGACCTCGATCTACGAGAACGGCGTGCTGCTGGCCGAGGGCGAGCGGTTCCGGCAGAGCGGCCAGATCACCATAGCGGATATCGATCTCGACCTGCTGAGGCAGGAGCGCGCGCTGATGGGCACGTTCGACGACAACCGCCGCCAGCGCGAGGCGTTTTTCCGCAAGGTGACATTCGCGTTGAAGCCACCGGCCGCCGATATCGGCTTCCTGCGCAAGGTCGAGCGCTTTCCGTTCGTGCCGAGCGACGAAAGCCTGCTCGAGCATGATTGCTACGAGGCCTACAACATCCAGGTCGCTGGCCTCGTGCAGCGCATGCGCGCCACCGGCACCAAGCGCGTCGTGATCGGCGTCTCCGGCGGGCTCGATTCCACCCACGCGCTGATCGTGGCCGCCAAGGCGGTCGATCTGCTCGGCCTGCCGCGCGAGAATATCCTGGCCTACACCATGCCGGGCTTTGCCACCGGCAGCGAGAGCAAGACCCACGCGCTGGCGCTGATGCAGGCGCTGCACACGAGCTGGCAGGAGCTCGACATCCGCACCACGGCGACGCAGATGCTGAAGGACATCGGTCATCCCTTCGGCCGGGGCGAGAAGGTCTACGACGTCACCTTCGAGAACGTTCAGGCCGGCCTGCGTACGGATTATCTGTTCCGGCTCGCCAACCATCACGGCGGCATCGTGATCGGTACCGGCGATCTCTCCGAACTCGCGCTCGGCTGGTGCACCTATGGCGTCGGCGACCAGATGGCGCATTACAACGTCAATGCCGGGGTGCCGAAGACGCTGATCCAGCACCTGATCCGCTGGGTGATCTCGTCGAAGCAGTTCAGCGACGACGTCAACCGCACGCTCGGCGCGATCCTGGCCGCCGAAATCTCGCCCGAGTTGGTGCCGGTGGAGGCCGGCCAGAAGCCGCAGAGCACGGAAGCGGCGGTCGGACCGTACGAGCTGCAGGATTTCAACCTGTTCTACACGCTGCGGTTCGGCATGCGGCCGTCCAAGATCGCCTTCATGGCGCAGCACGCCTGGAAGGACGTGGCCCAGGGCGAATGGCCGCCGGCCTTCCCGAGCGACCGGCGCAGGGCGTATGATCTGCCGGAGATCCGCCGCTGGCTCGAAGTGTTCCTGCGCCGCTTCTTCGCGTTCAGCCAGTTCAAGCGCTCGGCGATGCCGAACGGTCCGAAGGTCTCGGCGGGCGGCTCATTGTCGCCCCGCGGCGATTGGCGCGCGCCGTCGGATTCGAGCGCGGCGGCCTGGCTCGAGGATCTCGAGCGGAACGTGCCGAGCTGATGGGGCCGCGGATCGGTGGGGGATAATCGGATGTCGACGGTGGATGGAGCACAGGAGGAGGCCAGGGTCGTCAACGGCCTCTACATCTTCGACATCGAGATGCGCGACGGCAAGCGCGGCCAGGCGAGGGGCGTCGTCATGCTCTGCGACGGCCGTATCATGGGCGGCGACAGCTATTTCTATTACACCGGCAGCTACACCTTCCGGAACGGCAAGTGGCGCGGCGACATGATCGTCAACCAGCATACCGAAGCCGTCGGCCGGACGCTCGCCTTCGGCGGCAGGGAGGTCACCTGCGGCTTCTCGGGCGACTATTCCGCCGGCGGCGCCGAGGTCGAAGGCATGGCGCTGGTCGGCAAGACCAGCGTGACATTCACAGCGCGCCTCACGCTCAAGGACCCGATGTGAGCCAGGCGTAACTCGGCCCCTCGTTCCTGCTCAGGAACCTTCGCACCTACAGAACGTTCGCGTGTGTTGTTGCGAATTCTCGAGGAGAGGGACCATGCCTAAGCACTTGATGCTATCGACTGCGGCCATCGGATTGATGCTCGCTTCCGGCTTCGCCTACGCCCAGGGGCCCGGTGAGCGTAGAGACGAGCCGAAACGGACCGAGGAGCCGGCGAAAGGCGCTGCGCCGCAGCGCGGCGGCGCGCAGGAACGTGTTCAAGAGCGCGCACAGGGCGCCCAGGAGCGACTGCAAGGCGCGGGCCGCGAAGAAAAGGGCGGCGCTGCCAAGCAGGAGGCGAGCGACGACAAGCGCCAGCCGGCCAATTCTGCCGAGCGTAACCGGCCGAAGGGCAGGGACCAGGCACAAGATCCCGCGAGCCTGCGCGCGATCGCAACCGTGAGGCCGAGAGCACCAAACCGGGCCGCGACAGCAAGAGCAGCGCTGAGACCAAGCAGGATAAGCAGGACAAGTCTGCGCCGCAGAAATCAACGGCCGAATCCGAGAAATCCAAGACCGGCCCCGCTGGTCAGCAGAACGAGCGGACTGGGGCTGCGACCAACCAGAAGGAGCAGAACCAGACCCAGCCGCCGCGCAATGCGGCCGATCAGCAGCAGCCGGCGCAGCAGACCGACCGGCCAGCCACGGCAACGGACACGAGCCGGACGGCTCCGACCAACAATGCGCAGACCGCGCCTTCCGGCACGCAGACCAATCAAGCCAATCAGACCACCCAGACCAACACGCAGGTCAATCAGCAGACCCAGGTGACCTCCGAGAAGCAGGTGCGGATCTCCGAAACGGTGAGCCGTGCACGCCTGGCCCAGCCCGAGCGCAACCTGAACATCTCGATCCGGGTCGGCGAGACGATTCCGCCGCGCGTGCGCCTCCACCGGCTGCCGCCAGAGATCGTGTCGATCGAGCCGGCATATCGCGACTATGAATATTTCGCGACGGAAGACGAGGTCGTCATCGTGGAGCCGCGCACGCATCGCATCGTCAGCCAGGTGCCGCGCGATCCGTCGCGGGCCCGCGCGCAAATGGGCGGCAGCGCTTCATCGAGCATGGCGGCGGCCGGTGCAAGCAATGTGAACTGCCAGATCATGCGGCGTGACGCTTCGGGCAATGTCGCTCAGGCAGAACCCTCGACCGTGGGCTCGACCGCGCGCGGGGATTCCATGAGCGTGATTGTCCAGATGCCCGGCGGCGGCTCGTCCGCGCCGATCGCCCTCGGCGCTCCCGCGGGCAACATCGTGGTCGCGACGCAAGGACAGGGCGACTGCACGGTGACGATCGAACCGCAGACGCGCTGAGCGCAACACGACGCTGAAACGACAACGCGCCGCCCGGATGCCCCAGCCGGACGGCGCGTCATTGCGTTCAATCTCAGAAAGTGTCGAGGTCCGGAGTGCCTAGGAGTCCGGACCTCGTCACCTTGCCCCAGCCTTCAATTCCCCGCCCCACGTGGTCCCCCAACCCCATGTAGCGCGATCAGAGGATGATGCCCGTGGAAGTGGCCGCCGATCGATGTCCCGCGATGTACGCGAAGCGTGGTTAGGATTCCATTCCGGATCACTACGGACACGAATATCGGCAGCGATGTGTCCGTTTTGCATCGGTGCGCGATCGCGGGTTGCCTGAACCCGAGCGCATCGTCGACAGGATGTCCACATCTCCCGGCGCTGCCGAACCTGCATTTCACCGGCCTGTCATCGAACTGGTCTAGCGCTGCTCCCGTCATCGCTGACGGTCAAGGAGCAAGCCATGTCGAAGCCGGTGCTGGGCGCCGCATTGTCCATCAAATCGATTCCCGCGCATCGCGACTGGCTTCTGGAGCGGCAGCGCGATCTCGAAATCCAGGATTTCTTCCGCGCCGATCTTCTCGATAGCGATTGGCGCAGCACCGCCGGCGAGATCAAGCAGATGCTGTCGGGCCATACCGGCCGGCTCGGCATCCACGGTCCGTTCTGGGGCTTCAAGATCGACAGCCACGATCCCATGATCCGCCAGGCGGTGACCAAGCGCCTGCTGCAGGGCCTCGACGCCGCCGAGTTCCTCGGCGCGACGCAGATGGTGATCCACTCGCCGTTCACGACCTGGGACCACAACAATCTCGATCTCTATCCGGACAATCGCAGCAACCTCGTCGAGCGCGTCAAGGCGACGCTCGCCGAAGTCGTCGCTCGGGCGGAAACCGTCGGCTGCGAGATCGTCATCGAGAACATCGAGGACAAGGATCCGCGCGACCGGGTGCGCCTCGCCAGGGCGCTCGAAAGCGCAAGGGTTCGCGTCTCGCTCGACACCGGTCACGCCAACTACGCCCACATCTCCACCGGCGCGCCGCCGGTCGACTACTACGTCGAAACCGCCGGCGACATGCTGACCCATGTGCATCTGCAGGACACCGACGGGTTTGCCGACCGACACTGGGCCCCGGGCGAGGGCAACATCCCCTGGGTCGCCGTGTTCCGCGCGCTGGGACGGCTAACGTCCAACCCGCGGCTGATCCTCGAACTCCGCAATCACGACGACGTCCGCGCCGGCGCAGCCCATCTCGCCGCGCTCGGTCTCGCCGAATAACCGCATCATCCAGGGCAGGAACTACCGCCATGAGCAAGCTTACCCGTCGCACCATCCTGAAGTCCGGCGGCGCGGCCGCAAGCACGTTGCTGCTGCCGCGCTTTGCCATCGCGCAGGGCGACAGCCGTCCGTCGGTGACGGTCGCCGTGCAGAAGGTGACCAACGCCAACGTGCTCGACGTGCTGCGCGAGCAGTCCAATGTCGGCGAGCGCGTGTTCTTCTCCTCGATCTGGGAAGGCCTGATCTCGAAGAACTGGCGCGGCAATCTGGAAGCCGTACCGGGCCTTGCCACCGAATGGCGCCGCATCGACGACCAGACCGTCGAGCTGAAGCTGCGCCAGGGCGTCAAGTTCCACAATGGCGACGAGCTCACGGCCGAAGACGTCGTCTTCACCTTCAGCCGCGAGCGCATGTTCGGCGACACCGAGGCCAAGAACCGCTCCACCATCAAGGCCTTCGAGAAGATCCCGACGCCGCGGCCGGGCAAGGAGCTGCCGCCTGACGTGCCCGCCGTCGCCCGCCGCATCTGGCCGGACCTCGCGCGCGTCGATGCCGTCGACAAGTACACCGTGCGATTCTACAACGCGACGCCCGACGTCACCATCGAGGGGCGGCTGCAGCGCTACGGCTCCGACATCATGAACCGCCGCGCCTGGGAGGAATCCGCGAGCTATCTCGACTGGGCGCGCAAGCCGATCACCACCGGTCCCTACAAGGTGGTCGAGCTCAGGCCCGACGTCTCGTTGACCCTCGAAGCGCACGACGAATATTGGGGCGGCCGTCCGCCGCTCAAGCGTATCCGTTTCCTCGAAGTGCCCGAGGTCGCCAGCCGCATCAACGGCCTCTTGTCGGGCGAATACCAGTTCGCCTGCGACATCCCGCCGGACCAGATCGCCGGCATCGAGAAGAATGCGGCGTTCGAAGTGCAGGGCGGCACCATCCTCAATCACCGCCTGACCGTGTTCGACAAGAACCACGCCGTGCTGGCCAATCCGCTTGTGAGGCGCGCCTTCACCCACGCGATCGACCGCCAGGCCATCGTCGACAGCCTGTGGGCCGGCCGCACCCGCGTGCCGAAGGGGCTGCAATGGGAGTTCTACGGCGACATGTTCAACGCCGATTGGGCCGTGCCCGCGTATGATCCCAAGCTGGCGCAGGATCTCTTGAAGCAGGCCAACTACAAGGGCGATCCGATTCCCTATCGCCTGCTCAACAATTACTACACCAACCAGGTCGCGACCGCGCAGATCCTGGTCGAGATGTGGAAGTCGGTCGGCCTCAACGTGCAGATCGAGACCAAGGAGAACTGGTCGCAGATCATGGAGCGCGGACCGGCCCGCGCCGTGCGCGACTGGTCGAACTCGGCGGCGTTCAACGATCCCGTGTCCTCGCTGGTCGCCCAGCACGGGCCGAACGGCCAGCAGCAGCAGATCGGCGAATGGACCAATGCCGAGCTGAACAAGCTCTCGGAGTTCCTGGAGACCTCGACCGACCGGCCTGCGCGCAAGAAGGCGTTCCGCCGCATGCTGGAGATCGCCGAGCGCGAGGATCCCGCCTACACCGTGCTGCACCAGAACGCGACCTTCACCGCCAAGCCGAAATCGATCAAGTGGAAGGCAGCGCCGGCCTTCGCGATGGATTTCCGCGCCGGCAATTTCGAGGCGTAGCCGTGGCGCCGCTGGTCAACATCAAGAACCTCTGCGTCGCCTTCGGCGGCGTGCCGGTCCTGCGTGGCGTTGATCTCAGCTTGCAGCAGGGCGAGGCCCTCGGCCTCGTCGGCGAGTCCGGATCGGGCAAGTCGGTGACCTGGCTTGCCGCGCTCGGCCTCCTGCCGCCGCATGCGCAGGTCTCCGGCAAGGTGCGGCTCGAGGGGCGCGAGATCCTCGGCGCGCCGGCCGCCGCGCTCGACCGTGTCAGGGGCGGGCGCATCGCCATGATCTTCCAGGATCCGGCGAGCTCGCTCAACCCGGTGCTGACGATCCGCAGGCAGCTCTGCGAAGCACTGGCGCTGCATCGGGATCTCCAAGGCCAAGCCGCGAAGGCGGAAGCGCGGCGGCTGCTCGATCTCGTCGGCATTCCCGACGCAGGCCGGCGGCTGGACGCCTATCCGCACGAATTTTCCGGCGGCCAGGTCCAGCGCATCATGATCGCGATGGCGCTCGCCGGAAATCCGGACCTCCTGATCGCGGACGAGCCGACTACCGCGCTCGATGCCACCATCCAGGCCCAGATCCTCGAGCTGCTCTCGACGGTTCGCCGCGAGCTCGGCATGGCGATGGTGCTGATCAGCCACGATCTCGGCGTCGTCGCCGAGAACTGCGACCGCGTCGCGGTGATGTATGCCGGCCGCATCATTGAGGAAGCCCCCAGCAACCAGCTCTTCGCCGATCCCGCGCACCCCTACGCGCAGGGCCTGATCGGTGCGCTGCCGCCGCTCGACGGGCCCCGGCGGCGTCTCACCGCCATTCCCGGAACGGTGCCTGATCCCGCAATGATGCCTGGCGGATGCGCCTTCGCGCCGCGTTGCGCGCTGGCGTCCGAGCCGTGCGGCCTTGCCGCGCCGCCGCTGGTGCCGATCGCGGATGACCGCCGCGTCGCCTGCATCCGGGCCGAGGCCTCCCGCCGCGCGCTGCTTGGGATCGCCGCCGAATGAGCCCGCCGCTCGTCGAGGTGTCCGCGATCTCGCGCAGCTATGCGATGCGCTCGGGAATGTTCGGCCGAGCCACGGCCGTGCACGCCGTCGACGGCGTGTCGCTCGCGATTGCCAGGGGCAGACGCTGGGTCTCGTCGGCGAATCCGGCTCGGGCAAATCGACGACGGGACGTATTGTGCTCGGTCTCGAGGCCGCCCGATCGCGGCGAGGTGCGGTTCGACGGCAAGCCGATGGCCGTGCCCGCAACGGCCGCATGGCGCGCGCAGCGGGCGCGCATGCAGATGATCTTCCAGGACCCGCTCGGCGCGCTGGACCGGCGCCTGCCGGTCGCGGTGCAAATCCGCGAGCCGCTCGACATCCACGGCATCGGCACGCCCGCGGAGCGCGAGGAGCGCGTCCGCGAATTGCTGCGCGCGGTCGAGCTGACGCCGGCGCATGGCGCGCGCTATCCGGGCGCGCTTTCCGGCGGCCAGCGCCAGCGCATCGTGCTGGCGCGGGCGCTCGCCACCAAGCCCGATTTCCTGGTCTGCGACGAGCCGGTCAGCGCGCTCGACGTCTCGATCCAGGCCCAGGTGGTGAACCTGCTCTGCGATCTCCAGGCGCAGCTGTCGCTGACGCTGCTGTTCATCAGCCACGATCTGCGCGTCGTCCGCCAGATCAGCAACGTCGTCGCCGTGATGTATCTCGGCCGCATCGTCGAGATCGGCAGTGCCGACGACCTGTTCGCACGTCCCGAGCATCCCTACACGCAGGCGCTGGTCTCGGCGTCGCCGGCGCCCGGCCGCCGCAGTGCGGGCCGCATCGTGCTGGCGGGCGATCCGCCGAACCCGGCGGCGCGTCCGCAAGGCTGCGCCTTCCATCCGCGCTGCCCGCGCGCGATGGCGCGCTGTGCGAGCGAATTGCCGGCGCTCGCGGCCGTCGGCGGCGACCGGCAGGTGGCCTGCCACCTCGTCACGGGCGCACAGACACGGGACGCGGCCTGATGGGACGCTATTTCGCCATCCGCATCGGGCGCGCCGCGCTCACGATCGTCCTGGTCGTCACCTTCGCCTTCATCGTGTTGCGGCTGTCAGGCGATCCCGCGCTGATGATCCTGGGGCCCGAGGCGCCGCCCGAAGTGCTTGCGGCGTTTCGCAAGGCCTGGGGTCTCGATGATCCCATCTGGTTTCAGTATCTCGACTATTTCGGCGCCATCGCCAAGGGCGAGCTCGGTCGCTCCATGCGCGACGGACGGCCCGCGATCCAGCTGGTGCTGGAGCGCATCCCGGCGACGCTGGCGCTGACCCTGCCGGCCTTCTTCTTCAAGGTTGCGATCGGCGTTCCCGCCGGCATCTACGCGGCGCTGCACCGGGGCTCAGCCATCGATCGTGCCGTGATGACGACGGCGGTCGCGGGCTTCACCGTGCCGAGCTTCGTGCTCGCGCTGATCCTGGTTCTGGTCTTCGCCGTGCACCTCGGCTGGCTGCCGTCGGGCGGGCAGGACAGCTGGCGCCATGCCATCTTGCCGATCACGACGCTGAGCTTAGGGGGCGCCGCGGTGCTGGCGCGCTTCACCCGCAGCGCCATGCTGGAGGTGCTGGGCCAGCCCTATATCCGCGCCGCATCCGCAAAAGGCCTGCCGTGGCGCAAGGTGGTGACGTCACATGCGCTGCCGAACGCGGCGATCCCGACCGTGACCATCCTCGGCTTCATGGTGGGCACGCTGATCGCGGGCGCGGTCGTGGTCGAGAGCGTGTTTGCCTGGCCGGGAGTAGGGCGCCTGCTCGTCGTCGCCGTCGCCAACCGCGACCTTGCCGTCGTGCAATGCATCCTGCTGCTGGTCGCGATGACCATGGTCACGTCAAACCTGATCGTCGACTTCCTCTACGGCTTTCTCGATCCGCGCTTGCGCGCCAAGGGAGCGCATGCATGACCGATGCCGCGTTGAAGGACACCGAAGCGTTTTCAAGCGACGTGGATTCCGGTTCGCGCAAAGAAAACGCGTCAAAACGTGAATCCAGTCGCCGCATCGGCCTGCCGGCAATCCCGGTCTCGGTGGCGCTGGCGGTGAGCTGGATCGTCGCGATGCTCGTCATCGCCGCCTTCGCCGAGAAGATCGCGCCCTATGGCTTCACCCAGCTCGACCTGCGCAACCGGCTGGCGGCGCCCGGCAATGCCGCGCACTGGCTCGGCACCGACGAGCTCGGCCGGGACGTGCTGTCGCGGCTTCTCGTCTCGATCCGCATCTCGCTGCTGATCGCCTTCGGCGCGACCGCGATTTCCGCGATCGTCGGCACCATGCTCGGCTTCCTCGCCGCGCATTTCCGCGGGGCCGCCGAGCAGCTCGTGCTGATGCTGACCGACTTCCAGGCCAGCATGCCGTTCCTGATCATGGCGCTGGCGGTGCTCGCCTTCTTCGGCAATTCGCTGCCGCTCCTGATCGGCTTGATGGGCCTGTTCGGCTGGGAGCGCTACGCCCGTATCGCGCGCGGCCTTGCCATCTCCGCCAACGCGCAAGGCTACGCCGCCGCGGTCCGCCAGCTGGGGGCGACGCCGCAGCGGATCTACCTCCGGCACATCCTGCCCAACATCGCCTCGACCCTGATCGTGTCGACCACGCTGGTCTTCCCCGAGGTGATCCTGATGGAATCGGGCCTGTCCTTCCTCGGCCTCGGCGTGCAGCCGCCGATGACCAGCCTCGGCAACATGGTCGGCTATGGCCGGGAATATCTGACCCGGGCGCCCTGGATCATGCTGGCCCCGGCCACCACCATCGTGATCACCACGCTGGCGGTCTCGGTGATCGGCGACTGGCTGCGCGACCGGCTCGATCCGACGCTGCAGTAGGGGCTCCGACGCCCCCGCCGTCATTCCGGGGCGCGCCGCAAGGCGCGAACCCGGAATCCATTGACCCACGGGTGCTGCCGCCCGATGGATTCCGGGTTCGATGCTGCGCATCGCCCCGGAATGACGGGACTTAACGACGAGCCCCCCGCCGGGAGCAGGGGAGCCTTGTCGGGCGCAAGTTCCCGTTGCGCCCCGCCATCCCGTGCGGTATCCGGCCACAAAGGCCTGAGGCGGCACCGGATTTTCCCGCTGAGGCACCAAACCCGAGGACGGAAACCGCCATGCCAGCCTATCGCTCCCGCACCACCACCCACGGCCGCAACATGGCGGGCGCCCGCGGCCTCTGGCGCGCGACGGGCATGAAGGACGGCGATTTCGGCAAGCCGATCATCGCGGTCGTCAACTCCTTCACCCAGTTCGTGCCCGGCCACGTGCATCTGAAGGACCTCGGCCAGCTCGTGGCCCGCGAGATCGAGCAGGCCGGCGGCGTTGCCAAGGAGTTCAACACCATCGCGGTCGATGACGGTATCGCCATGGGCCATGACGGCATGCTCTACAGCCTGCCGTCGCGCGAACTGATCGCCGACAGCGTCGAATACATGGTCAACGCGCATTGCGCCGACGGCATGGTCTGCATCTCCAATTGCGACAAGATCACGCCCGGCATGCTGATGGCCGCGCTGCGCCTCAACATTCCCGTCGTGTTCGTCTCGGGTGGCCCGATGGAGGCCGGCAAGGTCAAGCTCGACGGCAAGACCAAGGCGGTCGACCTCATCGACGCCATGGTGGCCGCGGCCGATAGCAAGGTCAGCGACGAGGACGTCAAGGTGATCGAGCGTTCGGCGTGCCCGACCTGCGGTTCCTGCTCGGGAATGTTCACGGCGAACTCCATGAACTGCCTCACCGAGGCGCTCGGCCTGGCGCTGCCCGGCAACGGCACTGTCGTGGCGACCCATGCCGACCGCAGGCGCCTGTTCGTCGAGGCCGGCCACACCATCGTCGATATCGTCCGTCGCTATTACGAGCAGGACGATGCCAGCGTGCTGCCGCGCAACATCGCGAACTTCAAGGCGTTCGAGAACGCCATGACGCTCGACATCGCCATGGGCGGCTCGACCAACACCGTGCTGCATCTGCTCGCCGCCGCCCATGAAGGGCAGGTCGCCTTCACCATGAAGGACATCGACCGGCTGTCGCGCCGCGTGCCCGTGCTGTGCAAGGTCGCGCCCTCGGTCGCCGACGTGCATGTCGAGGACGTCCATCGCGCCGGCGGCATCATGGGCATTCTGGGCGAGCTCGACCGCGCCGGCCTGCTCGACACCTCGGTCTCGACCGTGCACGCGCCGACCATGAACGATGCGCTGGAGCGCTGGGACATCAAGCGCACCAAGAGCGAGACGGTGCGCACGTTCTATCGCGCCTCGCCCGGCGGCATTCCCACGCAAGTCGCCTTCAGCCAGGAGCGCCGCTACGACGAGCTCGACGCCGACCGCGAGAAGGGCGTGGTACGCGATCTCGAACATGCCTTCAGCAAGGACGGCGGCCTCGCCGTGCTCTACGGCAATTTGGCGCAGGACGGCTGCATCGTGAAGACCGCGGGCGTCGACGCCTCGATCCTGAAATTCTCCGGCCCGGCGCGCGTGTTCGAAAGCCAGGACGCGGCGGTGGAAGGCATTCTCGGCGGCAAGGTCGTCGCCGGCGAGGTCGTGGTCATCATCTACGAGGGACCGCGCGGCGGCCCCGGCATGCAGGAGATGCTGTACCCGACCAGCTATCTGAAATCGATGGGCCTCGGCAAAGCCTGTGCGCTCGTCACCGACGGCCGCTTCTCCGGCGGCTCGTCCGGCCTGTCGATCGGCCATCTGTCGCCGGAAGCCGCCGAAGGCGGCAATATCGGCCTGGTCCGTACTGGCGACGTCATCGCCATCGACATCCCGAACCGCAACATCACGCTGGAAGTCTCAGACGAGGAGCTTGCCAAGCGACGCGCCGCGGAAGAGGCGAAGGGCGATTTGGCCTGGCAGGCAGTGGGCCGCAAGCGCAACGTCTCGACTGCGCTCCAGGCTTACGCTGCGCTCACCACCAGCGCCGCGCGCGGCGCCGTGCGCGAGGTGAAGCGTCGCTCGAAGTAGGCTCTTTGTAGCCCGGATGGAGCCAACGGGCCGGCGTCAAGCGCCGACCCGTTGGCGTAATCCCGGAGGGTGCGAGACCAGACGAGAGACCGTCCCGGATTGCGCTGCGCTCCATCCGGGCTACTGATCCGGCCGCAGGCGTTGGCACGGATGGTCAACAAGTTCTCAACGGCCGGCGCAAGCCGGCCGTTCGCATTAAGGATGCCCTGATGAAGTTCGGCAGCCCTGGATTTTGCGGCGTATAATGCGCCACCTTCGCAAATCCATTCGGGCAACTGGGGCACTACATGTCGCGTATTCTTGCTGTTGTTTTCTCGACCGCCGTCGCCGCGATGTCCATGACGGGCGCAGCTTCCGCCGGCTGCTACAATTGCTATACGCCGCCGCCCTGCACGACCTGCTATCAGCAGCAATATGTGCCCCCGCAATACCGCGCCGTCGACGAGACCGTGATGGTGTCGCCCGGCGCCGTCGTCGCGCACCGCACGCCGGCGCAATACCGCACCGTGATGGTGCCGCAGACCGTGATGGTCGCGCCGCCGAGCGTGCAGTACCAGCACATCCCCCCGCAATACGCCACGCGCCAGCGCGTCGAGATGGTCTCGCCCGGCTATTCCTATTACGCCCCGGTGCAGATGAACTGCGCGTCCTGCGGATACTGAGCCGGACGTCGTAACGATCGGATTTGGCGCGGCGCTCTCATGGGCGCCGCGTTTTCTTTTGTGCGGCTCACGGAATCGCCACCTTGTTCGACACGACTATTCGGTGTCGCAACCGGTCGATGAGGGTGATGAAGACCGCCCTTGGCCGCTGGGTGATGGGAACCGAGAACCAGAGCTGCGACAGACTGGACGGATCGGCGAGGTCGCAGAATCCGTAGAGCTTTTGCTTTCTGGCGTTGTAGATATCGACCCAGGTCCGCGACGCCGAGGTATTGAGCCCGCACGGCGGCAGCTTGGGCGAGTCTGCAAACAGGGCGGGCGAGTAATCGCTCCAGTTGACCACCTTCAACCCGACGATCAGCGTCGGGCCAAAAATCAGTTGCCCGTTGAATTGCAGCACCGGACGCGGAAACGGCTGCGCCAGCGCCGGCGCCGCAAATCCAACCAAGAGCGCAACCGCGACCAGGAATAGCTTCAGTTTCATCTTGATCCTCCGTCCACAGCGTCGACCAACGCTAGTGACGAGCGGCGGAAATTCCTTGATCCTGCTCAACGCAGGGATGCGCTCCGCGGCCGGCCGCGAGCGATATAAGCCCGCCAAGGCGTGCCAAACAATGGCCGGAGCAGGGGCCCCTGCGGCAACAACGCCCTCACAGCGGCTCAAAACTCGACCACAGAGCAGCCCAACTTCGCGTTGCCTTACGCGGTCGACTGCGTTAAGCGACACCCATTCCGGGCTTGGAAGGGTGGCCGAGTGGTTTAAGGCACCGGTCTTGAAAACCGGCGTGCCCGCAAGGGTACCGTGGGTTCGAATCCCACCCCTTCCGCCACAACTCCAATAAAATCAACAACTTAGTGCTAGTTTTCGACGTGTGACATAACCGGTGCCGTTCCCTTTCCCGCGACCCGCATTCGCTGCTGCCAAGCGCTCTGCTGACAGGGCTTGCCGCAGTATTTCTGGTCCTGCCGCTTGGCATCGGACATGGGCTCGCCGCACGCGACGCAGGTGAGCTTGGCGCGGGCCTCAAGGCGAGCGTCGGCCGTCAGTTTGTTGAAATATCGGTTCCCGCATGCTTTGCCGCAGAACAGAGTTCGCCAATGCCGCACCGTAGGCAACGGCGCAGTACACCAGAGGCAATCAGCCGGATCCTGCTCGGTCTTATAGTCCGTCATGCCATGAACTCTTTGCCCCGTTTGCCCGGTTGCTGCAGGCCTTGCAGCAGAAGCGCTGCTTCGGCTTGAACGGCCTGAACTCGAACCCGCATTGCTCACATGGACGAGGCGCCGCCTTGGCCTGGTAAGCGGCTCGGAGAGCGCGCGCCTTGGCTGCCAGCTCGGCGCGACGGTCATGGGCGTGTAGGCAGGCGCGCCACGCCTTGCCGCATAGCTTGGAGCAAAAGCGGTCATGCCCCTCCGGCAGCGGACCGCTGCACCGAAGGCACCGCGTGCGCTCGATCGGCGCGAAGCCATCCTGAGTGCATTCAGGCTGGCCTTCCTTCCACGTCGGGCGCTGCACGCCAAGCTGGCGAAACGCGGCAGCTAGTATGTCGGCCGCCGTGTCGTCGGCTTCCGCCCAGCGATAGCCGTCAAGACAGAACGCAGCACGCAGGCCGTTGCGACACGCGGCCTCACGGGCAAACTTGGTCGGCTCGCCCTTGTCCAGGATCGCGGCGACTGTATCGACCAGATACCGCCGGCGGTCCCTATTCAGCGATCTCGGCTTCGACTTGATCGCGATCGAGAGAAAGGCGCGGCGGGCATATTCGGTGACGTAGAGCACGGCACGGCCCCATTATCGAGCAGCTTCCCTTGACCAGTCGAGCATCGCGAGCGCGGCCTGCGCGTCCACACCCGCCTCTTTGGCCATTGCGAGACCTTGGATAAGCGTGGCGAAAGCCCGGGCCGATCCGCCGGCATCAAACGCTTGCGTTGGTCCCATGGTGTCGATCGAGACCGGGCCGCCGAGCTTGGCGGTCGCTTCCTCGGCGAGCAGCTCGGCCACGGGCTGCAGCGTCCATTGGGCCAAATGGCGCTGCGCTTCGCGGACAAGCGGCCCCTGCGCTTGATTTGACCACAAGGCGGGCAGAACACCGAACGCCTGCGAAACCGCATCACGGGCCGCCGCAAGCGTTTCTGCGGTCATGCTCTTTTCGAGATCAGGCGAAAGGCTCGACGGGCGCCAATCGACAGCAGGCGCAGGACCGCCGGCCGCGCTCACGGTCACGCTTTCCCGCAGCAGGACACGGCCGCGCTGGCCTCGGAAGGATCGCGCCAGGGCCGTGTTGTCGGTTTCCGGTTGCTCCGGCATGGGCACCACTTGCGAGCCAAGCGGCGCCAGCTCGAACACCTCGGCGAGCGCGCTTTCGACCGCATGCAGCATGCCGGCCGTCAGGCTCGATCGCCGCAATGGTGCGCTTCCGAGATACGGCGCCGCGGGATCACAGCCGATGCGCACGTGCAGCACTTCTCCGGCGAGAGCGGTTTCGGAGCGTCCTCCGCCGGCCTCCGGAACGCTGACGCGGTACGCCACCGGCATGCCGTTGCGCGTGGACAAATCCCAATCGCTGCAGGGTATGAGCCGATCGCGGATCAGCATCACAGCCTCGCCGCGCAGCGCCAAGCTCCTGCCAATCATCGCCATGGTGAAACGGTCGAGCGCGTCGGTGCCGGTAACTGCGGCAAGGCTGAAACCGCCTTCCCACAAGCTAACGCAGCTCTGCGCCGTCGACGTCAGCTCGGCGATGCCGCGCCGGCCGCTGATCCATGCTTCGCGCATCTGCATCACTTCGGCCGTGAAGCCGCTCGCGGTCGACCGCTTCTCGACGGGAGCGCGCTTGAACCAATCCAACAGCCCCACGTCACGCCCTCCGATAATTGCGCAGCAAATCGGCCGCGCCGCTGTTCTGAAGCGCAGACGCCATCCACGATGCCGATCGCGAGCGCTCGATTTCGACCGTGCCGGCCTGAATTCGATCGGTGGTCGCGCCCGGTGTGCCGGGTTTGGCCGACATGTACCCGGCGAGGCGTTGCGCGGCCTGCGCGACGATGGCAGGGACGTTCATGTCACTGCCGACCACGGCCGTGATCTTGAACGGCCCGGCGCTTGGCAACCGAAGGCTGGCCAGTGGCGCCGCATCAAGCGTCACAGCTTCCCAGGTAGCGCCGTTCCAGATTTCGACGGTGGAGATGGCGGCGGGCGCCAGCGGCGCGCACCAAGCGCCGGGGCCCTCTGCAACCCACGTCACGGCGCGTGGCGTGAACCGCCATGCGATATAGCTTTCAAGCCGCGCCCACACCGCATCTGGGACGGCGGGATCCAGCGTCGGATAAGTCTCGGGAACGGCCTCAAGTTGCTTGAGCGTGGTCGACATCAGAGCCTCCACCGGGCGAGAGCAGAGGGTTTCTGCACATTCTGTTCAGAAACCGCCGGCTGCCAGTTGCGGGCGGCGATCTGGGCAGGGTCGTAAGCGGGCCGGGTGACAATCGACACCTCGAACAAGTCGGCGCGCGTCACGGTGCGCAGGAAGCCGCCGGCCGATCGCATCGTCATGTCGCCACCGGGCGGAACGCGGAAGCCCGGAGAGATGCCTTTCGTTAGGCCATCCGCGAGCGCTGCCAGTGCATCGCGCGCCCAGCTTGTCGACGGCGCAACGCGCGCCTCGATATGCAGAGCGTTGTCGCTGTTGCGCAGCGTGAGCGAGCCCGCCTCGGTGGAGGCGAGCGGCTTTTCGGGATCGTGGCCGGCGAGCAGGAAGATGTTTTCGCCGGCATCGATGCGGGAGCGGAACGCCCCGGCAGCAAAGCGCTCGCGGCGCCCGTCGCCAAGGGTCGTCTCCACCCCATAGGGGAACGTGCCCAGCAGGCGGGTTGCCCCGCCCTCCGAGCGAACCTCGAACGAGATCGGCGCCGCGAACAGCATCACGCAACCTGCACGCCGGTGAGGATCTGCAACTGCTGCGCGCGGCCCGCCGAAACGTCCGCAGTGACCAGGCCGGTGAGGCGCAGGCCACCCGACGCCGCGTCGCTGTACGGGTCGCGGATCAGGTCGACACCGCCCCACAAGCCGACAAAAAATGGCGCAACGCCGCCGACGCTCGTGGTAAGCAATGCGCTGGTCGCCAGCGGCGAACCCGTCGGCGCGGCAAGCGCATTGGACGACATCACAGGACTTGGGATGTTCTTGATTAGCCGGTCCCATTCGGTGTCGGCCGCGCCCGAGAAAAATTGCTGCCCGTCCATGTAATCGTAAACTTCGGGGCGGATGAGCAGATTGACATCGCCGGGCCCGGTCGCGGCGTTGGCGGTCATGAAGCGCACAACAGCGCTGCGGAAGGCAGCCCATTTCGCTGCAGCCGCGACAGAGGTCGAAGTGATTCCGTAGCTGCCGACGAGCAGGCCAGCGGGTTCACCACTGGCCCCGGCGCCGAGAAACACAGCTTTGTCCAGCGCTTGCGAAATACAGCCGTTCATATCGCGCCGCACCGCCTGCTCAAGGCCATCGCCGGACTGCTTTAGGGACTTGCGCGTGACCTTCATCGTGACGCCGAGCGTGTTGTTCGGCGCGATCGTGCGGCTCGCGGTGGAGTACGCAGTCGGGCCGCCAACGGCGCCGGTTTCACTCGTCTGCCAGGCCGCGGAGACCGACGACGACGTGAGCGGATATTCCTCGCTGCCTTGCATGATGGAGATGAGCTGGCCACCCATCAATGAAGCGACCGACTGCGGAAACAGCCGGTCAATGATCGGTGCAGTCACCTTCGGAGCAGGCGTGCCACTCGCGACGGTTTCGCCGGCACGCTGTTCTAGCGCCAGCGCCGCATACGGGATCGGAACGCCACGATAACCGCCCTTGCTGCGCATTTCCTGCACGACTTCGGCAGTCGGGCCGTCAATCACGCGCCCTTCGTCCAGGAACAGCGCGACTTGGCGCAACTCGAACTTGCCGACCATCTCGGCGTACTCACGGTCGCCGCGGGTTTCGAGGTCGGCGCCGGCTTCGCGGCGTTCGGTATCCTCGGCGATCAGCGCCGCACGGTAGCGGGTCTCATTCGAACGATATTCCGCGTCCATAGTTTCCATGGAGCGGGTTTCGTCTTCCGTCGGCTTGTCCTTGCCGACCAGAGCAGCGAGCGCCTGCCGGATTTCGGACTGACGTCGACTAATTCTCACAGACTCGAGCATTCAAATTTCCTTTCAGAAGGTCTGCCCACGCTTCGCGCGCTGGGCCGGGTTGATAGCCGCGTTCGGCATTGGTCTGTTTGGTGTGGCAGGACGGGCAAAGCGTTTTGAGATTGCCCAGATCGAAAGCGAGCTCCGGTGCCTGCCGCACCGGGATTTCATGATGGACCTCGAGTCGGCCGCGCCCGCCGCACTTGGTGCAGCGGAAGTCGTCACGGCGCTTCGCCTCGAGCCGTAGCGCTTGCCAGCGGGCCGAGCGATAGATTGAATAACCTGCGCGGCCGTGGTTCATGCCCATTGCAGCGCCTTCGACTTTTTGGCGGGACGTCCCGCGATGCGTGCGCCTTCGGCGACTGCGACCACTGTTGCCGCAGCAGCATCAATGCGGCCCGTTGATCGGGCCTTCGCCAGCTTCGCATTGTTAGCGGGATCCCGCAGGCACACCGCATCCGCGAATGCCGAGCGCAGAAGCAGCGATGGTCGCGATTTCACTTTGCCGTCGAAAACAGCGCGCTTGAATCGCTCGATATCCTCGCCGCCATCTTTGAAGCCCATGCCGCGCCAGACGAGTGGTGAGCGGATGCCAATCCGATCGATTGCTTCGCCGAGCTCGGACTGCTTGTAGCGATCCATGACCATTGCGGCGATCGTCTCGCCCTCGATGTGTCGCATCACTTCGGACAACCAAGCGGCAACCGGCACGGTCTGATCGCCCAGCGTGAACAACTCGCCGCGATTGTTCATTTCGACGTACCGACTGCCGACGCCGTCGCTTTGTCCACGATCAAGAAGACCAGGTTTCGAGGGAAACCATCCGAGACATTCCAGCCGGCTAGTCTCCGGCCAGTAGAACGAGGCGGCGGACATGCTCGCGGAGCCACCCAGGTCGATACCGACCACGACCGGACCTTTGCGCTCGCAGAAGAACAGATCATCGCTCTCGCACGCCAGCCACTCATCGACCGTCAACAGCAGGTCGCGCGATTCGCCGCTAATGCGCTCGTTTCTGTTGTACAAACGGAACGTCGTCAGCGTTGAGCCGCCGCGGGCAATTGCACGGCGGGCTTGCGCCTGCAGCCATTCGAGCGATGCACCGACGCCGTGTTCCGCACCGGGGTTGGCGATCAGCAGACTTTCAAGATCATCAGCGGGAAGCCCCGGCGCCGGCCGATGTTCCTGCCGATAGACGCCGAGTTGATCGGTGTCGAGCCACTGACTGAACGGGTGAGCGTCATCCGGTGCCGACGTGCTGATGATAAGCGCACGGCCGCCACGCTTGCCAAGACCCGACAGGAGCGCGTGTTCAAGATCATTGCCGGAATCGGTCGCCCAATGACCGCGCTCGTCCATCAACACGAATGTCGGCGCCAAACCGAGCGCGGACTTTCCGTCCGCTGCGATCGCGCGAAGGACGTGCCCGCCACCGTCTCCGGTATACTCGATTTCGAATCGCGGCTGGCGGCGGATCTCGAGTTGCGACACCACGTCGTCAGGAAGCGAGCGCGCGAAAGCGACACAGAAATTCCATGCAATCCGCGCCTGGTCGCGCGTGCGGGCTGCCAGCACGATTTCGCGTCGCGGTTGAGGATCCCATTTTCCGAGAAGCGCGCCGAGGGCTAGGCCGGATGAGAGCGCGGTCTTCGCGTTGCCGCGGCCGATCGAGAGCGCCGCAACATTGACGCCATCCGCCAAGGCACCCTCGACGAACTGCCGCTGAAACGGCGCCAGCCGGAGCATTTGCCCGGCGAGGGGACCCTCCGGGATCTCGAGGCTCTCGAGAAACGAGATCGCTTGTGTGTGTGGCTTTGTCAGTCCCCCACCGGTCTCGGCGCGAATAAGTTTTTGCGGCATTGGGACCATTTTACACACTCGGCTCTTCCCGAAAGCATTGTGCGGCAACGGTCGCGTTGGCGGGATCGACACGCTCAATCTTGCGGATGCGATGCCAGACGCCACCGATTTGCAGATAATCGATTGGCGCTGGTTCGACGACGCAGGTCTTGGCCACAATAACGATGCGCACGTCCTCGCTTGAAATGCCGGACTGCGCGGCGAATAGAGTGCTGTAGTCCTCACGCCACCCGGTGAAGGGATGGTCTGTGCTCGCGTAGATCAGTTCGCCGCTCCCGCTCTGTCCGACGACAGTGAGTTTGCGCAGCACACCGGCGCGCGGCACGTCGGCATCGGCGAGCGCGTCCGCAATCTCTTGAGCCAAATCACCATCGAGGAACGACATGCCCGATGATTAGGGGCGTCACAGGATACGACCAAATCGACCGTGTATTGCTCACGCGACGCCTCTCACGCCGTTCCTGACGCGGAGACGGATCATCTCAATCATGTCGTCGCCGAGCCGCCCCTCGCGTTCTAAGTCGGTAATCTTCTGCAGATCGTCTGTGCTGATCTCAAACAGGAGTTCCCATCCCTTGTCGCCAAGCCGCTTGGCGATCCGGTTTTGGATGACCTCATTGCCGACTTGCTTCCTTTGCCAAGCCAGCAGTCGTTCCCGAACCGACGCTTTTCGTTGCTTTGGCGCTGAAGATTTAGAAGAAGATTCAGATGAAGGTTTATGCCGCAAGCTTTGCGGTATGGTGAGCGTGGTCATTGCGGCATGGTTGGCCGCACCATGCGGTATGGCGTGAGCTGTCGATGACAGATCGAGTTGGTAAAGCAGTGCGGGCCAAGTCCCATCCTTGCGGCGGCGTCGAGTAATTCGGATCAGCCCCATTTCCTGGAGGACCTTCGATTGCCGCTGGATAGTATCCACAGACATTTCGGTCTCTACCTGCAAGGTCTTCTGCGACGGCCAGCAGATGCCGAGATCGTCGGCGTAGTTGGCCAACACCAACAGCAGGACCTTCCGGGAGGAAGATCCTGTCCGTTGCCTCACAGCCCATGCGGTGGCCTGCCAACTCAAACGCTCGCCTCCTTCAGCCTGAGACGCCGTCGCTTGCTGGACCGTGGCTTACGAGACCGCCGAGCAACATAGCCGGCGGCGGCGGCGCAGACGGGGGAGCACCATTTCGCGTCTGACCGCTTAGTGAACAGTGATCCGCAGTGAGCACATTGCTTCGTTGTGGTGGACGCATATTTCCGCGGCCGATCGAGTTTGATACTTCGGCCAAGACCAAGTCTTTCGCGCGCCAGGCGGTCGCGTTCGAGCGCCGCCTCGACCATAGGCAGCCCGGTCATTGCGCTGCCTCCGTCGCGTTGAAAATTTCGGCAAGCATACGGGCAGCAGCCCACGCATGATCTTCAACGACGATCGGAAGCGACAAGAATGTCAGCGCTCCGCCGCTCGACACGTAATAGACGCAGTGTTGCGGAGT
Organism: Bradyrhizobium dasycarpum; assembly: GCF_042019905.1. Lineage (NCBI taxonomy): Bacteria > Pseudomonadati > Pseudomonadota > Alphaproteobacteria > Hyphomicrobiales > Nitrobacteraceae > Bradyrhizobium > Bradyrhizobium dasycarpum. The sequence goes on along the minus strand of NZ_CP169574.1, from coordinate 1,308,689 downwards.
GCCGTCGCATCGGTGACTATAGGTAAGAACGGAGACCGATCCGCCTAGACGGTGGAGGTCAGACACGTTGATATTCAGTTTTCGCGGCGACTTTCTACGAACGCCATTTTGCTTGTAGAGCTTGTTGTAGAGGTCCCTCCCGGTCATTCCGCGGCCTCCACGGTCGTGTGCAGCCGAAGCATCTTCCTGATCTCGGCCATCTTGTCCTCAATGGACTTCCCGGCCGCGTGCATCTGCCAAGCGAGCCGATTGATGCCGTCTTCGAAGCCGGTCCCCTGCATGTCGGGATGAGCTGAAAGCTGCGCGAGGATCATGGAAAAGTCGGCGATCAGCCCAATGTCTCCTTCCATGTCGAAGCAGACACTGGAGATGGCTTTGAAATCGATCGGCTGGCGATTTGTTGCTGGGGTTTCGGTCTTGCGGGCCATTATGCAGCCCTCCCGTCGCGGCCGGCGATGCGGTCGCGTTTCCACTGCTCGTACTCCGTGCGGATGAAAACGCGGTGGCGGTTGCCGATCGTCACTGGCTTCGGAAATCGACCCTCCTTAATCCAACGATCGACGGCGCCGCGAGAACTGCCGCTGTCCTCGCAAACATGTCGCATTGTCACAAAAGTGGATTGGTCCATCTGCAGCCGCTCCTAAATTGAAAGCGGCAACAGCCGCTTTTGTTGGTGCGGCTCGGACAATATGTATGCGCAGCTGCGCAGTAGTCATATAGATCGTCGTAATATCGAGCTGATCTAGGTTACTCCTTGTCGCTGCTGGTCGCAGCCCAGCGACGGAAGGCAGAAAGGTGATCGCCTTCAATCTCTAGAAATTCGAAGCCGTCCTTTAGGAACGAGGCAAAACGGGAAGCGGGGTTGAGCGCGCGCGCCGGACCATCGTGCCCCGTGTTTCTCCACCAGAGAATGCGTAAGACGTCGATCGCGTGAACCGCGTCCCAGTTGATATTGCTCGAATCTGGTGTGGCCTCGATGGCCTTTTCGGCCTCGACAAAGAAGCGATTAAGGATGCCGTCAAGCTCCTCGTCTTTTTGCCATTCATCGAGCGTGAGAAGGAATTTAAAAATCTCGTCGGCCTTAGCAGCAACCTCGTCGCCACGGTGCTTTACAGCGCAGAACAGCTCGAAATTCATCGGTTGCCAGTATGACATGTCGTGCCGAGCCATCAGGTTTAGTGCCGCTCGAATTTTCGCCAGTTCGTGTTTCGCCTTCGAACGTCTAACCGTCTCCAAACGGTTGCCGAACACTCGGCTATCTAGCCATCCCATCTCGATTCCCGCCGCATCGAGGTCGTCGAGAAGATGGGGGAAATACTGTCCAAAATAGTCCTGAAACTCGCGGACGGCTGGGATCCATGCAGGCACCACCTTCGTCGTTTCGTCCGTCATATCGCCTCCTCACAGTAGCTCGACCACGCCGTCATCAGGGCTCGCCGCTTCTCCAGGGCGTCGTTGCGTCTATAGGCGCGCTCGACCGCACTGCCGACCAGATGTGCCAATGCCCATTCGGCAATCTCGCGCGGAAAATCCGTTTCTTCGCCGGCCCAATCGCGAAACATGCTGCGGCAGCCGTGCAGGGTCGCGGCCTTGTCCGGCGAGGCAAGCCGCAGTGCCTTCGTCATTGCGGTATCGCTGATCGGCCGCTTGTCGACACCGCCGCCGAAAATCAGGTCGCCGGTGCTGCGCTGGCGCATGGCCTCGACTACGGCGAGCGCACGGTCGGTCAATGGTACGACGTGCTCCCGGCCGCCCTTCATCCGCTCCGCGGGTACCGTCCAGGTCTTTTCCTTCGCGTCGATCTCGTCGAAGAGCGCGCCGCGAACTTCTCCGGATCGAGCAGCAGTCAGGATCAAAAACTCGACTGCGCGCGCGGCAACGCCCGATGACTCGCGCAGCTTCTTCATCATCGCGGGCGCCTTGACATAGGCCAGTGCGGCGTGATGGCCGCGCGTGAGCCTTTGCCGTTTCGGCATCACCTTGTCCAAGAGGCCTTTCCAGCGGGCAGGATTGCCTGCTGAGCGCCATTCGTGCGCTATTGCGTAATCCATGACGGCTTGGATGCGAGACCGCAGCCGTTGGGCCGTTTCCGGCCGTTCCTGCCAATGCGGCAGGATGCAGTCCTTGACGTCGCCCATTGCAATCGTAGCGACGGAGAGATCGTGCAGTGGCTTCGCGTACTCGCGCAGGGTCATTTCCCACTGCGCCTTGTGTTTGTCGTTGGTCCAGTCATCGGCCTTCGCCGCCAGCAACTGGTCCATACAATGCGCGAACGTCACCACGCGGGCGGGGCGGAGATCCTGGCGGGGATCAATCCCTCGTGCGAGCTTGTCGCGGATTGCCTCGGCTTTCTCCCGGGCCAGCTTTAGTGATACCGGCGCGGTACCTTGGCCATAGCCGCCAAGCCCCATCTCGGTGCGGCGGCCTTGCCGCTTGTAGATGAAAATCCATTGCCGGCTGCCGGTTTTGCGGACGCGCAGAAACAGGCCGTCTCCGTCGCCGTGGATACCGCAGGGAAGCCGCTCAAGGTTGGACTTTGCAAGCTTGTGTCGGGACATTTCCGATTCCAGGTGTCATAACCTGAAATCTGCTTCTATGGATTTTGTGGTTGATTTCAATGGAAAACAGCAACAAAAGCGTGGAAAACGGCGGAAGGGCGGGCACCCCTTCCGCCAAGCCGAGCCGTCAGGGGTCTATCGGCCGGGCTTTCCCCAGGCAGGTGATCGGTGAATCAAACGTCCAATCCGGCCGCGCTCGACAAACTGAAGCTCCGCATTCAGGCGTTGCGCGCCAAGACCATCGCCAATGGCTGCACCGAGGACGAGGCGCTGTCCGCCGCCGCCAAGGTTGCCGAGCTGCTGGATCGTCACGATCTGTCGCTCTCCGACGTCGAGCTGCGCGCCTCGCCATGCCAACGGACGGTCTACCAGACCAATCGCAAGAAGCGGATTCCCCTGGACGACTGCATCGGCGCGATCGCGCATTTCTGCGATTGCCGAGTCTGGCGCGAGAAGAACGCCGACGGCGAGAACACCTATGTGTTCTTTGGTCTCGGCGCGGATGTCGAGGTCGCGCACTACCTGGCGGAATTGATCGACGGCGCCGTGCGCGCCGAGCTCGGTCGCTTCAAGACCTCGATCGACTATGGCAGGTTCCGGCACCAGGAGCGGCATCTGGCCAATGCCTCCTTCGCGCTCGGGATGGTGGCGTCCATCGCGCAAAGGCTGGTGGCGATCAAGGACGGCCGCGATCAGGCCAACGCAAGCACCGGCCGCGGGCTGGTGATCCTCAAGACCTCCGTGGTCGACGCAGAATTCGACAAGCTCGGCCTCAATCTTCGGAACCAGCGAAGCAGCGGGCGGATGGTGTCGATGACGGCCTATGAAGCCGGCGGCGCCGCGGGAGCGTCGCTGGCCATCAGTCCCGGCCTCAGCGGGCGGCGGTCAGGAACCTCGGCCAAAGGAAGCTGAGCGCATCGGAGCAGCGGTGCTTCGGCCGGAGCCGAAGCATAGCGACAAGGTCCGCCTCATCCGCTCTCAGCTCTTCGTATCAGCCCCCTTCAGCGCCTCCCACGCCGCCTGGTTGGCCTGATCGAACGCCTTGCGGGATTCAGCCAGCGCCGCACTCAGGACCGACCACGACTCGCTGCCGGCCTGCTTCAGCTTCTGCAGACGCGCTTCTGCTTCGGACGCATCCGACTTCATCTGCTTGAGCGCGGCATCGACATCGACGGTGCGGGCTGCGGCGACTTTGCCGGCGGCCTCGCGGAATTTGTCCGCGGCTTCGCGCCAGGCCTTGGCCTGTGCCGCCGCAACGTCCTTGAAGGTGGCCTGTTGCTGCTCGAACTGCTTGCTGGCGCCTTCGAAGTAAGTCTTCACCTGAGCTTCGAATCCCGCCCATTGCTTTTCCAGGTCGGCCTTGGCGTTTGTCCAGGCGGCTTCACCTGCTTCGGCCTGGGTCTTGAGCATGGCCTGAAATTCGTCACGGCGCTTGGTGAGATCAGACAGCAGCTGATCGGTCTTCACCTTGGACTCGGCCTTGGCCTGTCCGGCCTTGACCTCGAATGACGCCAATGCTGCGTCCATCTCGTCGATCCGCTCCTTCGCCCAATTGAGATAATAGTGCACGCTGCTCTGCTGTGACATGGCCGTCTCCATCTGCTTGCCGACGCGAGGTTCCCAAAGCTTGGGCCCGCCCGTATTGACCTGTCTCAATGATGTCGTGGTCTCACGACATTGCGATTGCGGTCCGTAGAGGCAGACTCGAACTCTGAGCTGATAATGGTCACTCGAGCCGGGGCAAACCAGGGCGCGTCAGGAACGCGACGGAGGGCGGGACATTAACCTGCCGCTTCACGGCGGGGCCGCGCATGTTCTTCTTTTTCTCGAACCGGTTGGGATGTCTCGGCTCGCTGCTGATCTCCGGCGTCATCACGCTCGCGCTGCTCTTCCTGTTCGGGATCATCCAATTCTGAAGCCAAGCGCGGGGTGGTGGTGGTCGGCCCCACAGGAACCGCGTCCTTGCTGACAGGTTGTTCGCACTCTCGACCAGTCACGGAGAGCGCTCTTGGAAAGTACCATCATCGGCGAATTCGACACGCGCCGCGGCGCAGAGCTTGCGGTTGAGCATGTCGTGCAGGAATGCGGCGTGCCGCGCAGCGACGTCTTCGTTCAGCCCGCCGGCGCCGCCAACACCGTGGGGACCCGTCCGGCAGGCAGCGACGCCAAGGCCGAGCCCGCCCCGGAGGGATACCAGCAGCTGGAGGGTCTGATCGAGGTCTCCGTGGATTTTCACGGCGATACGCCTGACAAGATTGCGGCTGCCTTGAAGGGCGCCGGAGCAAAGACTGTCCGAACCAAATAACGGCAAGGCGCGCTGGTGCGGGGATCATCGCCATTCCTCCGGCCTCGCACCCGGAACCGCATCCCTGAGGCTTGGAACCCCTTGAGCGTTCAGCGCGTTTAGACGCGAACGTGATTTGCGAGGTCCACCTGCTTCAGAGTTCATCGACCCTGATACCCGGCGACACCGTCTGGCGACGGTGCAAGGCGCGGCGCGTGGCGGTCCTGAACGATGCGGCCGCTTATTTCGCGGCGCTGCGCGAGGCGCTGCTCGAGGCCCAAGATCTCGTCTACATCGTCGGGTGGGATATCCATAGCGAGACCAGGCTGGTTGGAGCTTCCGGCCGGGCGGATGACGGCTTGCCCGAACAGCTCGGTCCATTCCTGCGGGCCCTCGTGCACCGCCGGCCGGGCTTGCGGATCAACATCCTGGTCTGGGATTTCGTCTCGTTCTACGCCTCGGAACGAGAATGGAATTCCGCGGCCAAGTTCACTGCCGACACCGACGGCCGCGTCCAGTTCGGACTGGATTCCACGCTTCCGTTCGGTTCTGCCCAGCACCAGAAGATCGTCTGCGTCGACGGTGCGCTGGCGTTCGTCGGCGGGCTCGATTTGACGATCAGGCGCTGGGACACGAGCGAGCATTGCGCCGATCAGCCGTTGCGCTGCGATCCCCGGGGCAAGCCATACAAGCCGTTTCACGACGTGCAATGTCTGGTCGACGGCGATGCTGCCGCCTCGCTGTTCGAGCTGGCGGAGCAGCGCTGGCGCGCGGCAGGCCGACCGACGCACGATCGGCGTGCGCTGAAGGGTACGCGCTGGCCGTCGCATGTGCCGGTCGAGGCCGAGCAGATGCCCGTGGGCATCGCCAGGACCGACGTCGTTTACCCCGTGGGTTCGACCATCAGGGAGGTCGAACGCTCGCTGATTGCGGCGATCCGGTCCGCGACGAGCTTCGTCTACATCGAGAACCAGTTCACCAGCGCCATCAAGATCGCGCGTGAGCTGGCGGAGCAGATGAAGCGCGTGCCGTCGCTGCGGGTTCTGGTCGTCGCTCCGAAACTGCATTCCTCGTGGCTGGAATCCCAGGCCATGCAGAACGGCCGCGGCGCCTTCATCGATTGCTTCAGAGAAGCGGCAGTGGCCGATCGAATCCGCTTCGTCTACCCGGTCTCACGCGACGGGGAGGGGGAAGCTGCCGTGATGGTGCACAGCAAGCTCATGATCGTCGACGACCGGATCCTGCGGATCGGATCGGCCAATTTGAACAACCGGTCGATGGGCGCCGACAGCGAATGTGACCTGATCTTTGAAGCCGCATCCGATGAGCATCGGACGTTCATCACGTCGGTCCGCCGCCGCCTGATCGGCCATTTCTGCGGCCTCGACGAGCGCAGCGTCGGGCAAAACGACGATCGTCTGTTTGCTCTCCTGGACGAGGTGTCGAGAGCTGATCGGACGAAGGCGCTGCGGCAAGTGGAGTCCTCGGTCCTGACCAGCACGCTGGCCACGATGGTTCAGCCGGTGGCGGACCCTGAGCGGCCTCTTCATCTCGAGCGGGCGGCATCGCGCATGTGGAGCACCAAGACCATCATCGGGATCGTCGCGATCGCCGTGGCGCTTGTCGGCCTGGCGATGGCCTGGTCGTACACATCCTTGAGCGATTTCGCCGACTCAGGACGCGTCTCGACGTTGCTGTCCGCCTATGCGCAGTCCGGCTGGGGGCCGCCATTCGCGATCGCGGCTTTTGTCCTCGGCGGGCTGGTGGTGTTTCCGGTGCTGGTGCTCATTGCCGCAACGGCGGCCGCGCTCGGGCCCTGGCTGGGTTTCGTCACGGCGACCGCCGGCGTGCTGCTCAGTGCCTTCATCCTTTTCGTGATCGGACGGGCGCTCGGACGACAGCGGCTCCAGCAATTGCTCGGACGGCGTGCGGCGCGGATCCAGGACCGCGTTGTCGGCAAGGGCATCCTGGCTGTCGTCGTCATCCGGATGATTCCCATCGCACCGTTCTCGATCGTGAATGTCGTGGCCGGCGCGAGCACGCTGCCTCTGCGTGACTTCCTGGTCGGAACCGTGCTGGGCATGACGCCAGGCATCCTTGCCATGGCGGTTCTGGGGGCTCAGATCGCGGATGTCGCCCGCACTGCATCCTGGAGCAGCATGTTGCTGCTCGTGCTGGCGTTCCTGGGCTGGCTCGGCCTCTGCGCCGGCGCGCAATTCCTGGCGACCTGGCTCGCCGGGAGACGCTGATGCGCTTCATGACTTGGAACGTGCATGGCACGTTCAACCTCAATCCGAAGTTCGATCTGGAGGGTGTCTGCTCCATCCTTCGCAAATGGGCTCCTGACGTCGTCGCGCTTCAGGAGGTGGATTCGCGGTCGAGGTCGGACGATCCGTTCGCGAAACTCGCGAGCGTCGTCGGCGATCACCGCGTTCATGCCAAGTCGATCGTCACCGAAGATGGCGAATACGGTCAGATGCTCCTGAGCCGTTTTCCGTTCTCCGCTGTGCCGGAGATCGTCGACGTGTCGTATCGGGAGCGCGAGCCGCGCCGAGCGATTGCGACAAGCCTGCTCACGCCGTCCGGGGACGTGCGCGTGGTTGCCACGCATCTCGGCTTGAGCATTCACGAGCGCTATGCACAGGCCCAGGCCCTGGTGAGCCTGGTCAGGCCGGCGAGGACCGTCGTCCTCGGCGACTTCAACGATTGGTTCTGGGTCAGGTCGGTGCGGCGCGTGCTCGCGCAGGTCTGCCCGAACCGGACACGGCTGCGAACTTTCCCGTCGCGTCTCCCGCTCATGCGGCTTGACCGGATCTATGCGACCTCCGACAGCCGGATCGCGAAAGTCTGGACCGACGAAGCGGCACGAGCCTTCTCGGACCATCTGCCCGTCATCGCCGAGATCGAGCTCTAGGGCCTTCGGAGCTCTTTAGAAAAGCCTTATTATACAACAGCATAGCTACTGTGCATGGGGTTGTTTTCCGATATTTGTGAGGCCGCGCACGGGGCAGGCGAGGAACTCTTTCCTCACACCCGCGTTATGTCGCCATGACTGAAGATCTTTCATTCCGACGCAAACCCCTGACCCCCGAGCAGCGCCAGGCGCGCGATGCGACACGCCGTGTCGAGGCCGAAAAGGCCATGCGCGACCATGAAGCGGCGCAGAAGGCGTTTTACGCCAACAAGGAGCGGCTCAGAGCCGAGCGCCTTGCGCGCGAGGCCGCCGCGGCCAAGGACTGACCGAAGCGCTGAACGCGGCTGATCCACGAGATCGTTGAACTAATCCGAGACGCGCCCACCGGCCTTCCTGCCGGTGGGCGCTTTCGCGTTGTGCCATGCGACGGCTGGCTTGACGGCCTTCGCGCTCCGGGAGGAAGCTTCAGGCAGATCCGACCGACCTGAACCGCGGAGACGTTCGACCCCAGCCAGTCTGATCCCATCAGCGAAAGCGCAATGGAGCTGACCATGACCACGTTCGACAAGCGCGAGCAGGGCTTCGAGGCCAAATTCGTCCACGACGAAGAACTCATGTTCAAGGCCACGGCCCGGTCCAACAAGCTGCTCGGTCTGTGGGCCGCAAGCCGGCTCGGTCTGAGCGGCGAAGCCGCTGAAAATTACGCAACGACGCTGGTGACGGACCACCTGCAAGACAGGACGATGAACGAAGTGGTGGACAAGGTGTCGGCCGATCTTGCCGCCAGCAGCATCGCGCGTGAGCAGGTCGCGCAAAAGCTCCAGGAGTGCCTGCATCAGGCGCTCGCGCTGCTCGAGGCCGACAAGCGATAGGCGGCGGTCCGCGGCCTCGAGCGACCGGCACCTTCCGCGCGCCATTTCGTGCTACCGTTGCCGCGCGGCCGTCGCATGGCGGCGCGGATCGGAGGGCGGGGAGTGACGCGAAGCGGCTTCGGCAGATGGACCGGTGGCATCGCGCTCGCCGGCGCGATCATGATTGGCGCCGGCTCCGCGGAGGTCTCGGCGAGCCCGTTGACGCCATTCCGCTACGAGGAGCAGGCGCAGCGTCATTGTCCGCGCGACAAGGTGGTCTGGCTCGATTTCAGGAAGGGCGTCTATTACCGCAGGGGTCAGAAGCGGTACGGCGAAGGCTTCGACGGCAGCTTCGTCTGCCAGAGCGAGGCCCGCGGCGGCCTCTATCGCCGCTCCCTGCTGGGCCTGCGCTGAGCTGCGCGCGGGAAGGAGAGGGTGGCGCTCAGGCGAAGGCCAGCGCCACGAGGCCTCGAGCAGAGCAGAACCAAGCCGCCGGCGGTCAATGCCAGGAAGCCGTCAGATACCAGGTCATGGTTACGCATGGGACACCTGCCGCTCTCGTTTTCGATGCCCGCTCGGATCGATCAAGAATTGTCCGAACGCGCCGTCTTGAAAGAGGTGATGCTTGCCGTCTGCGCGAGTGCCCTCAGGCCCTCGTGCGGTAACCTTCAAACGCATGGGCCAGGAAGATCCCCGCGCTTACCAGACCCATCAGTGCCGAAACCGTCTCGATCATCGTTAAATTCCAAATCCCGCCCTTGCATCCGAGAGAACGCGGGCGGCCTTGCACAGTCAAAAGAATTCCAGAGAGCGGCGCGACAATGGGGGTGGAGTGAGGATTCGGCGCAACAGAATGTCCAGCCGTGGCACAGCGCGGGCGGCCTCGTTCCGTAGAACAACGGAAAAATGCGAACGTCCCGTTTACCATCCCGGCGGGATCGCTGCAGGCTCCCCATTTCCGCCGTGTTCGGGTTGCGTTATCGTTACCGCTTCCGAGACGGTGGTGGGCCGCTTCGGATCAGATGACCGGACAGCACTCCCCGTAGCCAAAGCGGGTTGGGTACGCCTCCGGCAAAGTGGTATTTGGGGCCAATGGGGATCCGACGGTCAGATTCGGTTTTGCGGGCCGCGCGTGGCGTTGCGGCGGTCGCAGCCTGCGTTGCGCTGGCCAATTGCGCCTCCTCGAACAAGTTCGCCAGCCGCGTCGATCCGAAATACGGCGTGTCGTCCAGCCCCCGGGTCGTGGCTTTCGGGGACCCCGTTCCGAAGGGCGGCGGCACCTACCGCATCGGCAAGCCCTATGTCGTGGCCGGCCGGACCTACGTGCCGGAGGAGGACGTCAATTATCGCGCCGAGGGCGTGGCGTCCTGGTATGGCGACGATTTCCACGGCCGCCTGACCGCCAATGGCGAAGTGTTCGACATGACCTCGCTGACCGCGGCGCATCCGACCCTGCCGATGCCGTCCTACGCCCGGGTGACCAACATCTCGAACGGCAAGTCGCTGATCGTCCGCGTCAATGACCGCGGGCCCTATCACGGCAACCGCCTCATCGACGTCTCGAACAAGGCCGCCGAACTCCTTGAATTCAAAGGAAATGGTGTCGCCAAGGTCCGCGTCGAATATGTCGGCCGGGCGCCGCTGGAAGGCTCCGACGATCGCCAGCTTCTGGCGACCCTGCGCACCGGCGTTCCGGCGCCGTCGCCCTCGATGGTCCGGGTCGCCTCGGCCAAGCCGTTCGTGCCGGAGCTGCCATCATCGGCCCGCGGTGCCATTCGCGGCGACGTGCCGATGCCGGAGGGCCGGCCCTACAATCTCGGCAGCACCTCCGCCGACATGGCCTCGCTCAATGCGACCTCGGAAATGTCAGCCTCGAGCCGCAGCCGGGGCCGGGCGCTCCAGAACGCCCGCGCCGTGTCCTATGACGCTGACGGCCGCTACGCGACGGAGACCACGTCCGACGGCGCCGCCGAGGCGCGCAACATCCTGAGCGGCCGCGGGCTCTATTAGGCCGCGCTCTCCTTCAGGAACGTCACCAGCGCCGCGTTCACCTCGTCGGGCCGTTCCTGCTGCACCCAATGGCCGGCGCCCTCGAGGATCAGCTTTTGCTTCAGATTCGGCAGCACGCGCTCAAGCTCGTTGACGCGCTTGGCCCCGATCAGGCCGGTGATGACGGCGTCCTTGGAGCCGGCGATGAACAGCGAAGGCTGACGGATCTGCGCGTCCTGCCAGGGCGCCGTCAGCTCCCAATTGCGGTCGATGTTGCGGTACCAGTTCAGCCCGCCGCGAAAGCCGGACTTGCGGAAGCTTTCGGTGAAGTAGGCGAGGTCAGCCTCGCTGAGCCAGCCGGGCAGCGGTTCCTCGGCGGTGGCGTGGCTGAGAAAGCCCTTGCCCTCCTGCACGAACATCGCGGCGGTGGGGTCGGCTAGGCCGCGTCCCCCCAGTACGACGCGCATGGTGCGGGCGACGTCGCGCTCGAGCTCGGCCTCGGCGACACCCGGCGCCTGGAAATACTGCCAGTAGAAATTGGTGACGCCGCCCTGGCGAAGCAGGTCGAGCGGCTTGCCGCGCCCGCGGAACGGCGGCGGCACGCTCAGGCCCGCGACCGCCGTGAAGATATCGGGCCGGAACAGCGCCGCATGCCATGCGACCGGCGCGCCCCAATCGTGGCCGACCACCATCGCCCTGGTCTCGCCGAGCGCCTGCACCAGGCCAACCATGTCGCCGACCGTGTCGAAGATCGAGTAAGCCGCAACCTCGGGCGGCGCCGCGCTCTGCCCGTAGCCGCGCATGTCGGGGGCGACGACGTGAAACCCGGCCGCAGCGAGCGCGGGGATCTGGTGACGCCAGGAATAGGACAGCTCGGGCCAGCCGTGGCACAGCACCACCAGCGGACCCTGGCCGGCTTCGCGGATGAAGAGATCGATGCCGTTGGCCTTGATCATGCGCGTGGAGGACATCGCTTTTCCGCCTTGTTTCAGGGATTTGGTCGGGAAAGGTGAGGTGCCACGATAGGGGCACGGCGAGAATCGTGCAATCTCTGGGCAGGCGTCCAACGTCGCGTTGTTCGCGCCGATTCCAGCTGTTAAAACGCTGCTCTCAGGGCTTGGCCATGGCATGTCGTCTCCTTTCGCACCGTCGCACCCGGTTCACCGCCGGAGCACTGGCGCGCGGCCTGATGGCGACGATTCTGGTGGCAAGCGTCGGCTGGAGCGGGGCGCTGCTGGCCGCCAACCAGAGCGTCCAGGGCGCCAAGAAGGCCGACGATACCGGCTTCGACGGCGATGCTCCGACCGCGATCCTGATCGAGGCCACGAGCGGCAGCGTGCTGTTCGAGAAGAACGCCGACGAGCTGCGCGCGCCCTCGAGCATGATGAAGCTGATGACGGCGGAGGTCGTCTTCAATGCAGTCAAGAAGGGCGACATCAAGCTGACCGACGAGTACCGGATCAGCGAGAACGCCTGGCGGCGGGGCGGTGCCCCCTCAGGCGGGTCGACCATGTTTGCCGCCATCAACAGCAAGGTCTCCGTCGACGATCTCCTGCACGGCGCGATCATCCAGAGCGGCAATGATGCCTGCATTGCGCTCGCCGAAGCCATGGCCGGCAACGAGAAGATCTTCGCGGCCGACTTCATGACCAAGCGCGCCCGTGAGCTTGGCATGACCAGGTCGACCTTCGGCAATGCCAGCGGGCTGCCCGACCCCGCCAACAAGATGACGGTGCGCGAACTCAGCATGCTCGCCCGCCACATCATCCTGGACTTTCCGGAGTTCTACAAACTGTTCGGCGAGAAGGAATTCACCTGGAACAAGATCCGCCAGCCCAACCGCAATCCGCTGCTCAATTCGCTGGAAGGCGCCGACGGTCTGAAGACCGGCTACACCAAGGAAGGCGGCTACGGCATGGTCGGCTCGGCCGTTCAGAACGGCACGCGGCTGATCGTCGTCGTCAACGGACTGGACGACCCCGACGATCGCGCCAGCGAAGCCAAGAAGATGCTGGAATGGGGTTTTCGCAATTTCGAGACCCGCACGCTGATCGCGGCCGACCAGCCCGTCGGCTATGCCAAGGTGTTCGGCGGCGAGAGCCGCTCGGTCAAGCTCGTCGCCAAGACTCCGGTGAAGGTGATGGTGCACAAGAACGGCAGCGACAAGCTGATTGCGCGCGTCGTCTATAGCGGCCCGGTGCGGGCGCCGGTCGAGGCCGGCCAGAAGGTCGGAGTGGTCAGGGTCTGGCGCAGCGGCAACATCGCGGTGGAGACGCCGGTCTATGCGGCTGAAGCAATCGGCACCGGCTCGACCGTTCGGCGCGCGATCGACGGCGTCAGCGAGCTCGTGATCGGCATGTTCCGCGCAGGCGCCGAGAAGCTCTGATCATGAGTGAGAGCGCAGGACAGCGGCCGTCCGGACGCGGACGCTTCATCACCTTTGAAGGCGGCGAGGGCACCGGCAAGTCGACCCAGATCAAGAAGCTGGCCGACCGCCTCAAGGCGGCCAAGCTCCGCATCCGCGTCACCCGTGAGCCGGGCGGCTCGCCGGGCGCCGAGATCATGCGTCATCTGGTGCTGTCGGGGATGGGCAGGCTGCTCGGTCCGGAGGCGGAGACGCTGCTGTTTGCCGCCGCGCGCGACGATCATGTCCGCACCGTGATACTGCCTGCGCTCAACCAGGGCGTCTGGGTGCTGTGCGACCGCTTCGTCGATCTCGACGCGGGCCTATCAAGGCAGCCTCGGCCGCGTGCCTGAAGGCCTGATCAACGCGATGCAGCGGGTCACGATCGGCGATCTCAAGCCGGATCTCACCATCATCCTCGACCTCCCGGTCGAGATCGGCCTCCAGCGCGCCGCCGCGCGCCGCGGCAACGGCACGCCCGACAGGTTCGAAAGCGAGAAGCTCAGCTTTCACCAGGGCCTGCGCGAGGCCTATCGCAAGATCGCTGCGGACGATCCGGCGCGCTGCGTGCTGATCGACGCCAATTCCGACCCTGACACGGTCGCGGCCCGAATCTGGGCTGCGCTGCGCGATCGTCTCCTTCCCCACCCCGGCTTCGGTGATTTCAGCATGAGCCCGCGCCAGTCCGAGCGTGAAACCGCCATTCCGCATCCGCGCGAGACCGGTCGCCTGTTCGGCCATCGCGAGGCCGAGGCGGCGCTGCTATCAGCCTATCGCAGCGGGCGGATTCCGCATGCCTGGCTGATCGGCGGGCCGCAGGGCATCGGCAAGGCGACGCTGGCGTATCGCATGGCGCGCTTCGTGCTCGCCCATGGCCAACCGCTGGCGCCCGCCGTGCAGCACGCCCAGGACCTTGCGGTCGACCCCGATGACGCCGTGGCGCGGCAGGTGGCGGCCGGCTCGCATGGCGGACTCCTGACGCTGGAGCGCACCGCCAACGATCGCGGCGTGATGCGCACCGTGATCACCGTGGACGAGACGCGCGAGACGATCGGCTTCTTCGGCTCGACCGCGGCAGCCGAAGGCTGGCGGGTCTGCATCGTCGATACCGTCGACGAGCTCAATCCCAACGCGGCCAACGCGCTGCTGAAGATTCTCGAAGAGCCGCCGCAGCAATCGCTGTTCCTTCTGGTGAGCCACGCGCCGGCGCGCGTGCTCGCCACCATCCAGTCGCGCTGCCGCAAGCTGCGCCTGCGGCCGCTCGCAACGGACGACGTGGTCGGGGCCGCGGCTGCGGCCGCCCAGCTCGATCCGAGCGATCCTGCGCTGCGCGAGGCGGCGGAGGCTTCCGAGGGCAGCGTTGCGCGGGCCCTGACGCTGCTCGGCGGCGACGCGCTGAAGCTTCAGCAGCGCACCGCCGCGCTGCTGGCGCGCCTGCCACTGGTCGACCCGCGCGAACTGCACACGCTCGGCGATTCCCTCGGCACCAGCGACCGCGTCGCGCTCGCCGCCTTCATCGACGGCATCGATCGCTGGATCGCCGAACGCCTCCATGCGGACGAGGCCAATGCCAACCAGAATTTGCCGCGCCTTGCGCGCTTAAGCGAGGTATGGGGAAAAGATCGTCCGCGCCGCGCGCGACACCGAAACCTACAATCTGGAGCGCAAGCCCTTGGTTTTCTCGGTGTTCGGCTGGCTGGCGGACGCAACGCGCTAGAGCATGATCCGAAAAAGTGCACGGCGGTTCTCCGAGAAGATCATGCTCAAGACAATAACGGAAGCGCAGAACCGTTTCCAAATTCGAGAAGCCGGTAAAGGAATTCGTCGTGGCAACGCGAGCTAAGAAAACCGTGAAGCGCAAGAGCGGCAAGAAGGCTGCGAAGAAGTCCGCCAAGACAGCAGCGAAGACGGCGACGAAGGCGCGCGCGCGCAACGCTGCCAAGAAGGGCAAGAAGGCTGCCACCAAAAAGGGCGTGAAGAAGAGCGCAGCTAAGACGGCAAAGAAGGTCGGCAAGAAGGCTGCGAAGAAGCAGGTCGTCGCCAAGAAGGCGAAGGCGACCAAGAAGCCAGCCAAGAAACCAGCTAAGAAACCAACCACGACTTCGGCGAAGGGGGTCGCCAAGAAGGTCAGGGTAGCTCCTTCGGCTGCGATCACGGCACCGGCTCTCGTGGTGGCGCCGCCGAAAGCTGCCAAGCCGAAGGCGCCGCGCGCGCCGAACCCTGCCGCAGCTTCGCAAGCCGCAGCGCCGGCAGCCACCCCAAAGGCCGCAGCGCCCGTTGCCGCCGCCGCGCGCGACAACGTCTTCTATATCACGACCGCGATCGCCTACCCCAATGGCAGCCCGCATATCGGCCACGCCTATGAGGCGATCGCGACCGACGTGCTGGCGCGTTTTGCGCGGCTCGACGGCAAGGACGTGTTCTTCCTGACCGGCACCGACGAGCACGGCCAGAAAATGGTCCAGACCGCGGCCGGCGAGGGCATGTCCGCAGCAGCCCTCGCAACCCGCAATGCGGGCCGCTTCAAGGAAATGGACGAGCGTCTGAATGTGTCGTTCGACCGCTTCATCCGCACTACCGAGGAGCAGCATCATCGCTCCAGCCAGGAGATCTGGCGGCGCATGGAGGCGAACGGCGACATCTATGCCGACACCTATGCCGGCTGGTATTCGGTGCGCGACGAGGCCTATTACGCCGAGGACGAGACGCGCCTGAACGACGACGGCGTGCGGCTCGGTCCGCAGGGCACGCCGGTCGAATGGGTCGAGGAGAAGAGCTACTTCTTCCGCCTGTCGGCGTACCAGGACAAGCTCTTGAAGCTCTATGCGGATCATCCCGATTTCATCGGGCCGGATTCCCGCAAGAACGAGGTGGTCAGCTTCGTCAAGGGCGGCCTGCGCGATCTCTCGATCTCGCGCACCACGTTCGACTGGGGCGTGAAGGTGCCTGGCGACGAAGAGCACGTGATGTATGTCTGGGTCGACGCGCTGACCAACTACATCACCGGCGTCGGCTTTCCCGACGAGAGCGACAAGAACTGGCGCTACTGGCCGGCCGACGTGCACATCATCGGCAAGGACATCATCCGTTTCCACGCCGTGTACTGGCCGGCGTTCCTGCTGTCGGCCGGCATCCCGCTGCCGAAGCGGGTCTATGCCCACGGCTTCCTGTTCAACAGGGGCGAGAAGATGTCGAAGTCGGTCGGCAACGTCGTTGATCCCTTCAACCTCGCCGACCAGTACGGCGTCGACCAGATGCGCTATTTCTTCCTGCGCGAGGTGCCGTTCGGACAGGACGGCAACTACAATCACGAAGCGATCGTCGCGCGCATCAACGCGGACCTTGCCAACGATCTCGGCAACCTGGCGCAGCGCTCGTTGTCGATGATCGCCAAGCAACTGGGCGGCGTGCTGCCGGAGCCCGGCGAGTTCAGCGACAACGACAAGGCGATTCTGACGATGGCCGACGGCATGGTGGCCGCGTCCCGCGAAGCCATGGCGACGCAGCAGATCCATCACTGGCTCAACGCCGTCTGGGCCGTGGTCGCGGAGGCCAACCGCTATTTCGCCGGCGAGGCGCCGTGGGCGCTCGCCAAGACCGATCCGGCCAGGCAGAAGACGGTGCTCTACGTCACCGCCGAGGTCGTGCGCCAGATCGCGATCCTGGCTCAGCCCGCGATGCCGACGGCATCAAGCTTGCTGCTCGACAGCCTCGGTATCCCGCAAAGCGAGCGCAGCTTCGCCATGCTGGGCGGGGACAAGCGGATCGCGCCCGGCTCGACGCTGCCGGCTCCGACGCCCGCATTCCCGCGCTACATCGAGCCGGCGGCCTAGAGGCATTCGCCGATGCTTGTCGACAGCCACTGCCATCTGGATTTTCCGGATTTTGCTGAAGATCTCGACGGCATCGTGTCGCGGGCACGCGCGGCCGGCATCGGGCGCATGGTCACGATCTCGACGCGGGTTCGGAAGCTCAATCAGCTTCTTGCCATCGCCGAACGCTACGACGACGTCTATTGCTCGGTCGGCACCCATCCGCACAACGCGGATGAGGAGGACGGCATTGCATCGGACGAGCTGGTTGCGTTGACGGAGCATCCCAAGGTCGTCGCGCTCGGCGAGGCCGGGCTCGACTATTTCTACGACAACGGCTCGCCGGACGCGCAGGCGCGGGGCTTTCGCGCCCACATCGCCGCCGCCCGCGCCACCGGCTTGCCGCTGGTGATACACACCCGCGAAGCCGACGAGGACTGCGCCCGCATCCTGGAAGACGAGGCGGCCAAGGGATCGTTTCGCGCCGTGCTGCATTGCTACACGGGTGGGCGCGAGCTGGCGCTGAAGGCGGTGTCGCTCGGGCTCTATATCGGTTTCACGGGCATTCTGACGTTCAAGAAGTCGGAAGCGCTGCGCGCGCTTGCGGCCGAACTGCCCTCCGATCGTATCCTGGTCGAAACCGACTCGCCCTATCTTGCGCCAGGCAATTTCCGCGGCAAACGCAACGAACCGGCCTATGTAGTGGAGGTCGCAAGAGTGCTGGCCGAGACGCGCGGCGTGCCGTTCGACGAGATCGCGCGCCAGACCAGCGAAAACTTCTTCCGCCTGTTCTCGAAGGTGAAGGCTTGAAACCGGGAGCCGCATGACGCTGACATTGACGATCCTGGGCTGCGGCTCCTCCGCCGGCGTGCCGCGCCCGGCGCTCGGCTGGGGCGCTTGCGATCCCAGCAATCCCAAGAACCGCCGCCGCCGCTGCTCGCTGCTGGTCGAACGGAAATCCGAGCATGGCACCACGCGCATCCTGATCGACACGTCGCCGGACCTGCGCGAGCAATTGCTCTCGACCAATGTCGATCACATCGATGCGGTGTTCCTGACGCATGAGCACGCCGACCAGACCCACGGCATGGACGATCTGCGATCGGTCGTGATGCACATGCGCCGCCGCATCCCGACCTATTTCAACCAGTCGACCGCCAAGGACATCCTGTCGCGCTTCTCCTATTGCTTCATCTCGCCGGAGGGCAGCGACTATCCGCCGATCCTGACCCGGCATTCGATCGAGGCCGGCGAAAGCCAGACCATCCTGGGGAAGGGGGGCGCCGTGACGATGACGGCCTTTCTGGTCCAGCATGGCAACATTCCCGCGCTCGGCTATCGCATCGGGAATGCAGCCTACACACCCGACCTCAACGACATCCCGCGCGAAAGCTGGGATGCGCTGGAAAATCTCGACCTCTGGATCGTCGACGGCCTGCGCTACACCAACCACGTCAGCCATTTCAGCATCAATGACGCGCTGTCCTGGATCGAGCGGTTCAAGCCAAAGCGCGCCGTCATCACCAACATGACCGCCGACGTCGATTACGAGGTGATCCGGCAATCGCTGCCCGCGGGCGTCGTGCCCGCCTTTGACGGGCTGCGGCTGGAGACGCATTGAACCTGCGGTAGAAATTCGCCCGCCGGTAGGCATAGTCCTTGCTTGCGCTGGCTCCATCATGTTGATCTAACGTCTGAAAGACAGGGTGTTGGCCAAGGGCGATATTGAGGCAGGATCGGCGGGCGCGCGATATGCGATCGCTGGACCCGCCGAAACGCCTCCGTGCGAGGATGGGATTGCGTGGCAGGGGACGACGTAACGGCTGGGGGACTGGTGCGCCGCGCGCTGGATCTTCTTTATCTAGGGGCAGGCTACGCCGCCGGCGTCTTTCTGGTTGCGATCTTTGCCATCATGATGGTCATGTCGGTCGGTCGCCAGTTTGCGATCAACATTCCCGCCGGCGATGACTTCGCATCGTGGTGCATGGCCGCGATGGCTTTCCTCGGCCTTGCGCATACCTTCAAGCGGGGAGAGATGATCCGCGTCGGCCTGCTGCTGGAGCGCCTGCACGGGCGGACCAAGCAGGTCGCGGAGATCGTGGCGCTGGGTATCGCCACCGTCTTCATTCTCTATTTCACCCGCTATGCTGTGCAGATGACCTACGATTCCTGGCGCTTCAACGACGTAGCGCAGGGCGTGGTCGCGCTTCCGCTCTGGATTCCCCAGCTCGGTTTCGCCGGCGGTCTTGCGATCCTGTCGATCGCGCTCATCGACGAAATGGTCAACGTCGTCGGCGGCGGCCGCCCAAGCTACGAGAAAGGCTCGCCGGACGAGACGCCGGAAGAATTCGTCGAACGCATCTCGCAGGGCGGCGGAGGTTGACCATGGCCAATCTCGGCATGATCGAACTCTCCTTCATCCTGCTCGGCGTCATGATCCTGCTGCTGGGAAGCGGCGTCTGGATCGCGGTCTCGCTCGGGCTCGTCGGCTTCGTGGCGATGTCGTTGACCACGAGCCTGCCGCTCGGCGCGGTGCTTGCGACCACCACCTGGAGCGCCAGCTCGTCCTGGACCCTGGCCGCGCTGCCGCTGTTCATCTGGATGGGAGAGATCTCTTCCGCACCAAATTGTCGGAAGAGATGTTCCGGGGATTGTCGCCCTGGGTGCAATGGCTGCCCGGGCGCCTGACCCATGTCAACGTGATCGGCTGCGGCATCTTCGCGGCGGTCTCGGGTTCTTCGGCCGCGACCTGCGCGACGATCGGCAAGATCGCGCTGCCCGAGCTCGACAAGCGCGGCTACGATAAAGGCTTGAGCCTCGGATCGCTCGCAGGCTCGGGCACGCTCGGCCTTCTGATCCCGCCCTCGATCCCGATGGTGGTCTACGCGGTCACGGCCAATGTCTCCGTGCTGCAGGTGTTCCTCGGCGGCTTCCTGCCGGGCGTGCTGGTGATGGTGCTCTATTCCGGCTACATCGTCGTCTGGTCGCTGCTCAATCCCAAGAAGGTTCCGCCGCGCGATCCGCCGATGCCATTCCGGCAGAAGCTGCGCGAGTCGGCGAAGCTCGCGCCGTGCCTGCTGCTGATCTTCGGGGTCTTCCTTTCGCTCGTGCTTGGTTTTGCGACCGCGACCGAATGCGCCGCCTGGGGCGTCACCGGGGCATTGCTGCTGGCCTGGTGGAGCGGCACGCTCACGCGGAAAAACTTCCTCGAGAGCATCATGAGCGCCACGCGCCTGACCTGCATGATCATGCTGATCCTGGCGGGCGCTGCCTACACCACGGCTGCGATGGCCTATACGGGCATTCCGGCGGCACTCGCCACCTGGGTGCAGGGGCAACAGCTCACGCCGGGAATGCTCGCGCTTTATCTCAGCATCATGTACATCATCCTGGGATGCCTGATCGACGGCATCTCGATGATCGTCCTGACCGCCGTCATCGTGCTGCCCATGGTCAGGCAGGCGGGCCTCGATCTGGTCTGGTTCGGCGTCTATCTCATCATCCATGTCGAAATGGCGCAGATCACCCCGCCGGTCGGCTTCAATCTGTTCGTGCTCCAGAACATGAGCGGGCGCGACACGTTCACCGTTGCGCGGGCGGCGTTTCCGTTTTTCGTGCTGCTGCTCGCCTCCGTGTTCATCATCACGGAGTATCCACAGATCGTGCTGTTCCTGCCCAAGCTCGCCTTTCCAGACTGACGAAGCCACGCTTTCAATTTGACCGGGAGGAGAAGTTCAATGAAGTCTCGTTTCATCGGTGCAGGCCTGATGGCCTGCGCAATTCTGGCGGCAACGCCCGCTTTGGCCCAGACCAAATGGAATCTGCCGGCGGCCTATCCCGCCGACAATCCGCACTCCGAGAATCTCGTCGCCTTCGCCAAGGACGTCGAGGCCGCAACATCAGGCAAGCTGCAGATCACCGTCCATCCCGGCGCCTCGCTGTTCAAGGCACCCGACATCAAGCGCGCGGTGGTGACCGGTCAGGCGCAGATGGGCGAAGTGCTGCTCTCCATCCACGAGAACGAGGATCCCGTGTTCGGCGTCGACGTCGTGCCGTTCCTCGCGACCAGCTTCCCGGACGCGATGAAGCTGTATCAGGCCTCCAAGGCTGCGATCGTCAAAAAGCTCGATGCGCAGGGCCTCAAGCTGCTGTTTGTCGTGCCGTGGGCGCCGCAAGGCGTCTATGTCAACAAGCCGCTCGCGACCATCGAGGACATGAAGGGCCTGAAATGGCGCGCCTATAACGTCGGGACCGCGCGCATCGGCGAGCTGGTCGGCGCGCAGTCTGTCACGATCCAGGCTGCTGAACTGCCGCAGGCGCTGGCGACCGGGGTGGTCAATTCCTTCATGTCGTCGGGCGGCACGGGCTACGACGCGAAGGCCTGGGAGTCGCTCAAATATTTCTACGACGTTCAAGCCTGGATTCCGAAGGACTACACCTTCGTCAACAAGGCCGCGTTCGACGCGCTCGACAAGCCGACCCAGGAAGCCATCCTCAAGGCGGCGGCAACGGCGGAAACCCGTGGCTGGAAGGCCTGGCAGGACAAGAGCACCTGGTATCTCGATCAGCTCAAGGCGAAAGGCATGAATGTCGAGCCGCCGAGCCCGGCGCTCAAATCCGGCTTCCAGAAGATCGGCGAGCAACTGACGGCCGACTGGCTCAAGAAGGCCGGCGCCGATGGTCAGGCGATCGTCGACGCCTACAAGAAGATGTGAGGATGAGGCCTTCCGCCCGCTGCCTTCCGGCGTGCGGGCGGAAGCTCTTCTGCCGTCAGCTCAGGCCGAGATCGCCTTCGCCGATCCGACCTCGTTGCGCAGCAGGAATTTCTGGATCTTGCCGGTGGACGTCTTCGGGATCGGGCCGAACACGACGGCCTTTGGCGTCTTGAAGCCGCTCATGTGCGAGCGGCAGAAGGCGATGATGTCGGCTTCGCTGGCGCTGGCGCCGTCCTTCAGCTCGACGAAGGCGCAGGGCACTTCGCCCCACTTGGGATCGGGCTTTGCGACCACGGCCGCGAACAGCACGGCCGGGTGCTTGTAGAGGATGTCCTCGACCTCGACGGAGGAGATGTTCTCGCCGCCGGAGATGATGATGTCCTTGGAGCGGTCCTTGATGATGACGTAGCCGTGCTCGTCGAGCACGCCGAGATCACCGGTGTGAAACCAGCCGCCCTCGAACGCCTCCCTGGTCGCCTTCTCGTTCTTCAGGTAGCCCTTCATCACGATATTACCGCGGAACATGACCTCGCCGATGGTCTCGCCGTCGCGCGGCACCTGCTGCATGGTCTGCGGGTTAATCACCGTCACGGCTTCCTGAAGCGGGTAGGGCACGCCCTGCCGGCGCTTCATGCGCGCGCGCTCGGGCGCGGGGAGCTCGTCCCAGCCGGGCTGCTCCGCGCAGACGGAGGCGGGGCCGTAGACCTCGGTCAGGCCGTAGACATGCGTGAGCTTGATGCCGATGCTCTCGGCGCCTTCCAGCACCGCGACCGGCGGTGCGGCTCCGGCGATCAGGCCGACGACGCGGCGGGCCGCACTGCCGGTTGACGTTTCCTTGGGCGCGTCGGGGGCGTTGATCAGCGTGTTGTAGACGATCGGCGCGCCGCACATGTGGGTGACGCCGTGCGCCTTGATCAGCTCGAAGATCTTGGTTGGCTCGACCTTGCGCAGGCAGACATTGATGCCGGCGGCCGCCGCGATGGTCCACGGGAAGCACCAACCATTGCAGTGGAACATCGGCAGCGTCCAGAGATAGACCGGATGCTGGCCGAGATTGCCGGCGAGGATGTTGCTGACCGCGTTGAGATAGGCGCCGCGATGATGGGTGACGACGCCCTTGGGATTGCCCGTCGTGCCCGAAGTGTAGCTCAGCGCGATCGCGTCCCATTCGTCGTTTGGCGTGATCGCCGCGAAGTTCGGATCGCCCTCGGCGACAGCCGCCTCATACTCGATCTCGCCGATGCGGCTGCCGCCTTTGAACGATGCGTCGTCGACGTCGACCACGAACGGCCTCGGGCCCGTCATCTGCGCCAGCGCGTCGGTGATGACGCCCGAGAATTCGGGGTCGACCAGGATGATCTTCGCGCCGCCGTGGTCGAGCTGAAACGCGATCGACGGCGCGTCGAGACGGATGTTCAGCGCGTTGAGCACGGCGCCGGTCATGGGCACGGCGAAATGAGCCTCGTTCATCGCCGGGATGTTCGGCAGCATCGCAGCGACGGTGTCGCCGACGCCGATCCCCTTGCGCGCGAGCCAGGACGCAAAGCGCCGGCAGCGCTCACGGGTCTCGGCCCACGTGAAGCTGCGGCCCTCATAGACCGTGCTGACATGATCGGGATAGACGGCGGCGCTGCGCGCGAGAAAGCTCAGCGGGCTCAGCGGCACGTAATTGGCGGGCGTCTTGTCGAGTCCGATATTGTACTGGTTCTGCCGCTCGCTCATCGACACCCTCCTTAAACCGCGCCTCAAAGGAATCCGATCGAGATCCAGGGGAAGATCGCGACGATGATCAATCCCGCCAGCAACGCCAGCAGATAGCCCCAGATCGGCCGGATACCTTCGGCCGGATCGACGCGTCCGATGGCGCAGGCCGCATAATAGCCGACGCCGAAGGGCGGGGCGAATAGTCCGATGCCCATGGCGAGAATGATCACCATGGCATAGTGCACCTCGTGCACGCCGACGGCCCGGGCGATCGGAAACAGCAGCGGCCCGAACAGCACGATCGCCGGAATGCCTTCCAGCACGCTGCCGAGAACGACGAAGGCCAGGATCGAGACGGCAATGAAGGTCGCAGCTCCCCGGGCAATCCGGTCATCGCGGCCGCCAGCGAGCGCGAGAAACCGGATTGCGTCAGGCCCCAGGCCATGCCAGTCGCCGTGCCGATGATCAGCAGGATCGCGCCCGACAGCGCCGCGGTCTCGACCAGCATCGGGAACAGCCGCCGCCCGTCGAAGCGGCGGTAGACGAGGAGGCCGACCAGCGCGCCATAGACGATGCCGATGGTGGAAACCTCGGTCGCGGTCGCGATGCCCTCGACCACGGCGTAGCGGATCACGAAGGGCAATGCGAGCGCGGGCAGGGCGACGACGAAGGTCCTGCCGATCTCGGATGCCGTGGCGCGGCGGACATGGCTCATGTCCTCGTGGCGGTAGCGCCACCACACCAGCATGCAGAGCGTGATCGCGAGCACGACGCCGGGCAGCAGGCCGCCGGTGAATAGCGCTGCGATCGACACGCCGGTGACCGAGCCGATCGTGATCAGCACGAGGCTCGGCGGGATGGTCTCGGTCTGGGCGCCGGTCGCCGCCAGCAGCGCGACGAGATCGCCGGGCTTGGCGCCGCGCTCTTTCATCTCGGGAAACAGCACGGGCGCGACGGCCGCCATGTCGGCCGCCTTGGCGCCTGATATGCCCGAAACCAGATACATGGCGCCGACCAGCACATAGTGCAGGCCGCCCCTGATATGGCCGAGCAGGCTCGCCAGGAACGCCACCATGGCCCGCGCCATGCCGGTCATCTCGATCAGGACGCCCAGGAACACGAACAGCGGCACCGAGAGCAGGATGAGGTGGCTCATGCCCTCGTCCATCCGTCCGACCAGGACCATCACCGGGGTCCGCGTCGCCAGTGCCAGATAACCGAAGATCGCCAGGCCAAAGCCGAACGCAATGGGAACGCCGGCAAAGACGCAGAAGCCGGCGACGCCGACGAAGAAAATGACGAGGTTGAGATTGCCGAGCGAGCGCAGCAGCGGCTCCGCCAGCCAGAACAGCCCGACCAGCACAGCAACCGACAGCATCGCGGCCGCGACCATCCGGTAGTCGGCCGCGCGCAGCAGCCGCAGCAAGGCAAAGGCCGCCATCAGGCCGATGCCGGCCGGCAGCGCGGCGGCGCGCCACATGTTGGAGATCTGGAGCGCCGGCGTCGTGATGTAGCTTTCCTCATAGGCGTAATCGCAGGCGGGCCAGACGATCAGGATCAGGAACGCCAGGGCCGCTGAGGTTGCGACCAGATCGAGATAGGCGCGCATGGCCGGCCGCGCGCTGGCGACGATCGCGGTCATGCGCATGTGCTCGGAGCGGCGGAACGCAACCGCCGCACCCAGCATGGCGAGCCACAGGAACAGGATCGAGGCGAGCTCGTCCGACCAGATCAGCGGCCGGTGCAGGCCGTAGCGCGCGACCACGCCGGCAAACAGGATCACGATCTCGGCGACGACCAGGATCGCCGCCGGGATTTCGACGGCGAGACCGAGCAGGCGCTCGAGCGAAGCCAGCAACGATGGTCGGCGAGGGGGCTGAAACGCCGCCTCGCCCACCACTGCGATCATCTCGACCTCGACATGAGCCATGACGGCCCCAACGCGTTACGACAGCTTGCCGACGGCCTTTTCCAGCAGATCCCAGGCCTGATCGCCATACTTGCCCTTCCACTCGGCATAGAAGCCGGCGGTGCGCAGCTTGTCGCGGAACGGCGCCACCGCAGGCTGATTGAAGGTCAGGCCCTTGGCCGCGAGTTCCTGTTGCAGGTTGGCGTTGAGCTTGGCGGTATCGGCGCGCTCGTTGACTGCGGCGGCGTTGATGTTCTTGGCGACGATGGTGCGGACGTCCTGCGGCAGCTTTTCCCAGGCCCGGCGGTTGGCCAGGAACCAGAAGCCGTCCCACATGTGGTTGGTCAGCGAGCAGTACTTCTGTACCTCGTAGAGCTTGGCCGTCGAGATGATCGCCAGCGGGTTCTCCTGGCCTTCGACGATCTTGGTCTGCAGCGCCGAATAGACCTCGCTGAAATTGATCGAGGCGGGCGCGGCGTCGAACGCCTTGAACATCGAGGTCCAGAGCGGCGAGACCGGCACGCGGATCTTGAAGCCCTTGAGGTCGTCAGGACCGGTGATCGGCTTGCTCGACGACGTGGTCTGGCGGAAGCCGTTGTCCCAGATCTTGTCCATGACCTCGAGGCCGGCCTTCTTGATCTCGCCCCGGACGAAGCCGCCGAGGTCGCCGTCCATGGCCTTCCAGACCGTGTCGTAGTCCGGGAACGCAAAGCCGATGCCGTTGATGGACGCGGCCGGCACCAAGGTCGACAGAATGAGCCCCGACAGCGTGAAGAACTCGACACCGCCGGAGCGGATCTGGCTCAGCATGTCGGTATCCGAGCCAAGCTGGTTGTTCGGGAAGATCTGGAGGTCGAACTTGCCGTTCGTCTCGCTCTTGATTGCCGCTGCCATCTCCTTGGCGCGGACGTTCAGCGGATGGGTGTCGGGCAGGTTATTGGCATATTTGTAGGTGAACTCGGCGCTCTGGGCGCGGGCCACATGGGGCGCACCGATGCCGCCCAGGACCGCGGTCGCGGCGGAGGCCTTGAGAAGCGTGCGTCGGGAAAAGCTCATGGGTTTGCTTCCTCGGAAGGTTTGTTGTTGTTCTGAGACGCAAACCTATACGGACGGAAGGTCAGAAGGTCATCTGCGATCTCGCGAGGTCTTGCTTATTGCAGCCGGCCAAGGGCACGGCAATATCGGCTTTCGCAGAGATCGAGCCGATGCAAAATCTGCAAAACAACCCCATGCACAGTAGCGGCCGAGAACCCGGACCGGGCTTCGAGGCCCGAACCGAAAACCAGCTGAAGCGAAGGCTCAATGGCAGGAATGCCATACAAGTAATTGATCTACCTGTAGATAAAAATATTCCATAATATACCTTATGCGAATTACGGATTGGGCTATGGCCGCACGCGCCTGGCTCGGCCAGATCTCGCCTGACGTCACCCGCGGTATCGATGTGCTCGGAATCGTCGTCGAAGGCTCCCGTATCCACTGCCCCGGCCGAGTCGCTATGCAAGGACCAGCGCAGCAGTTTGGCGTGGCTGCCGCAGGCGCGTCAGTCCGCCGCCAATGATCGCAGCCAGGCCAGTCTCGAGATCGCGCGCTCGGCAAGCCGCTGCAGGCGTTCGAGGTCGGCCGCCTCGCTCGACCGCTCGGCGCCTTCGAGGTAACCGTCGACGAGCGCTTCGGCGATCTCCAATGGACCTTTGCGTTCCATGGACGCCGGAAAGCTCCCGAGGCCCGTGGCGGCGTCGGCCATGTCGACCGCCTGTTGGCGAATGTCCCGGATCCGGAGCGCCGCCGGCCCGCTCAGGCGTTGTTCGATCTCGCTGAGTTGCGCAACCAGGCGGCGCTCGAGCCGAGCCGCATCGATGTGAGGCAGCGTCGTCTCGGCATTGCTCCGGTCGTGCTCATGATGATAAGCGCGCCGCCGCTCCTTTCGCAGTGCGGCGACATGACCGAGTTCCTCCTTGGCCATCGCTTCCGACGCCTTCTTGACCTCGGGGTCGTGCGAGTAGGCGGCCAGATAGGACCAGAAGGCGAAGGCGCGCTCCTCGTTGCGCACCGCGATGGCGAGCGCGCGGTATGGCGTCATCAATTGTGACGTTTTCACCTCGGCCGTGGCTTCCGGAGCCAGTGCTTCCGGCGCCTCCCAGCGCACCATGGCGGGATCCGGGCGTTTGCCGCGGCGCGATTGCGACCACTGCGTCACGCTGTCCACGTGCTCGCGCTCGGCGGCCGCGAGATGTGTGAACACTGCTGCCAGATCATCCTTGCCCTGCCCGCGCATCTCATTGGCAAGAGAATCGTACTTGTCGGCGGCTTCCTCCTCCATTGCATGCGCTAGCGCAAAGAGCTCGTCGAGAGACTCCAATACACCGGCGGGCTCAGCGCTGAGCAATGAAGTGCGCAGAAGCGGCATAGCAAGGTTCCCGACACAAACGGATGAGTAGGTTCCGCGAGGATACAAATATTTTGGTTCGGCTTGACACGGGTAGACGTGCGCGATGAGTGTGGCACGTCAGCGGCGACAAATCATCGAAGAAGAATCACAAGGCATGCGCGGCCCGGTTGGTCGCGCAGATGGCATTTGAATCGAGATGTCGAAGCGGCCGGATAGCGAGATCGCCCTAGGGAGTCGTGCAGCGTTAGCGCTTGCCGGCCTGCTGCTGATATGTCTGACATATATTTCACCTGCGTACGCCGCCGGTGATTTGCCGGCATACCTGCCGAAGATCGCACCCGCGGACTTCTTCACGGGAGCGGATCGCTTCGGCCCCCCGCAAGGCGATCCGCCGATCGTGCCGGTCTACCGCGGCGACCAACTGCAGGGATTTGTCTTCCTCAACTCCGATTTCGCGAACTCTGTCGGCTATTCCGGCAAGCCGATCCACCTGCTGGCCGGGATCGACCCGAAAGGCGTGATCACGGGCATCAAACTGGTCGATCACAAGGAACCGATCGTGCTGGTCGGTATCCCGGAAGCGCGCATCGTCGCGGCCGTGAACGGTCTGATCGGTAAGGACATGAAACCTGTCGCAAGCGGTGCCGAGAGGCCGCCGCAGGTCGACATCGTGAGCGGCGCAACCGTCACCGTGCTGGTGATGGGCGACAGCATCGTCCGCGCCGCGTCCAAGCTCATCCGGAACGGTCGCATCGGCGGCGGTGACGGCGCCGCGGTTTCAGCAGCCCTGCCCCCCGTCATCAAGACGCTCGATCTCGAACGCAGTGACGTCCGCGACTGGGAAAGTCTCGTTGGCGACGGATCGATACGCCGGCTTCATCTCAGCATCGGCGACATCAATGATGCCTTTGCAAAATCCGGCAGCGCGGCGGCGATCCAATACCCTGAGCCAGGCGAGGCCGACGACACCTTCATCGACCTCTATGTCGCGCTCGTGAGTGCGCCAACGATCGGCCGCAGCCTGCTCGGCGAAGACGGCTATCGACGGTTGAAGGACGGCCTGAAGCCCGGGCAGCAGGCGATCATCGTCGCCGGCAACGGTCCCTATTCGTTCAAGGGCTCGGCCTATGTCCGCGGCGGCATCTTCGATCGCATCGAGATCCTGCAGGAAGGCAACAGCACCCGCTTCCGCGACCGCAACCACACCCGCCTTGGCGCACTGGACGCGGTCGGCGCGCCGGAGTTCAGAGAAGTCGGCCTGTTCGTCACCCCTCCCGAGTTCACCCTGGATCCGACGCAACCGTGGCAGCTTCAGCTGCTGGTGCAGCGCAGCCTTGGCGGCCGCGACAAGGCGTTCCTGACTTTCGACCTCGGCTACGCCCTGCCCGACAGCTACATACGCCGCGAGCAGCGCGCGGTGACGGTGCCGGAAAGCGCGGCGCCGCCGGCCTCGCAGGCAAGTGCTGCGGCCGCGCCGTCTGGGGAAGTAGACGAGCCACTCTGGATGCGGATCTGGCGGTCGAGCACGGTCTCGATCGGCATCACCGCCTTCATGCTGGCCGCCCTCACCGGCATCTTCTTCTTCCAGAATCTCCTGGTGCGGCGGCCGGTGCTCTACACCTGGGTGCGGCGGGGCTATCTCGCCGTCGTTCTGGTCTGGCTCGGCTGGTACGCCAACGCGCAGCTCTCGGTCGTGAACGTCGTCACCTTCACCAACGCGCTGGTGACGGGCTTCCGCTGGGAATTCTTCCTTGCCGCGCCGTTGATCTTCATTCTGTGGGCCGCCACCGCGGGCGGGCTCCTGTTCTGGGGCCGCGGGCCCTTCTGCGGCTGGCTGTGTCCCTTTGGCGCACTCCAGGAGCTCACCAACACGGCCGCGAAATGGCTCAAGGTGCCGCAAATAACGGTGCCCTGGGGACTGCACGAGCGGCTGTGGCCGGTCAAGTACATCATCTTCCTCGGTCTGTTCGGCCTGTCACTCTATTCGGTCGAGATGGCCGAACGGTTCGCCGAGGTCGAACCGTTCAAGACCGCGATCATCCTGAAGTTTTCGCGGAGCTGGCCGTTCGTCGCCTACGCCGTCGCCCTGCTCGTTATCGGCCTTTTCATCGAGCGCTTCTTCTGCCGCTACCTCTGTCCACTCGGCGCGGCGCTCGCCATTCCCGGCCGCATGAGGACGTTCGAGTGGCTGCGTCGCTGGGAAGAATGCGGATCCCCCTGCCAACGCTGCGCCAAGGAATGCCCGGTGCAGTCGATCCATCCCGAGGGTCACATCAACGTCAACGAGTGCATCTACTGCATGCACTGCCAGGAACTCTATTACGACGACCACCGCTGCCCGCACATGATCCAGGTGCGGCTGAAGCGCGAGAAGTTCGCGGCCATGTCCTCGCCCTCGATGCGCTCGAGCGGCAAGGGTCCCGCAACCGTCATCACCGCCGGCGGCAAACCTGTCGGGGCGTCGGCAGTCATTTCTCCACCACCAAACTGAAACCGGAAGCCGAGGAGGCAATCATGAGCGACAACGAGAAAACCAAGGGCGTCAGCCGACGTACCGTGCTGGGAACGACGGCGGCCGCAGCGGGCGTGGGCCTTGCCGGCGGAGTGACGCTGAAAGATGGCGGCTTCGTCACACCTGCCGACGCGCAGACCAAGACGGCTGCGCCGAAAGCGCCGGCGGCGCGGCCAGCCGTGCAGAAGACCGAGGTCGCGCCGGGAGAGCTCGACGAATATTACGTGTTCTTCTCCAGCGGCCAGTCCGGTGAGATGCGGGTCGTCGGCCTGCCGTCGATGCGCGAATTGATGCGCGTGCCGGTGTTCAACCGCTGCAGCGCCACCGGCTGGGGCCAGACCAACGAGAGCATCAAGGTCCTGACCGAAGGGATGCAGCCCGCGACCCGCGAATTCCTCAAGAACCGCGGCGGCACCTACCTGAACGGCGATCTCCACCACCCGCACATTTCGTTCACGGACGGCACCTATGACGGTCGCTATGCCTTCATGAACGACAAGGCCAACAGCCGCGTCGCGCGCGTGCGGCTCGACATCATGAAATGCGACAAGATCATCGAGCTGCCGAACCAGCACACCGTCCACGGCCTGCGCCTGCAGAAATATCCGCGCACCGGCTATGTCTTCGCCAACGGCGAAGATGGCGTGCCGCTGCCCAACGACGGCAAGGTGCTCGACGATCCCAAGCAATATCGCTCCATCTTCAGTGCGATCGACGGCGACACGATGAAGGTGGCCTGGCAGGTGATCGTCAGCGGCAATCTCGACAACGTCGACGCCGACTACCAGGGCAAATACTGCTTCGCGACCTGCTACAACGGCGAGGAAGGCGTCACGCTGGCGGAGATGACCGCCGCCGAGCAGGACTGGGTCGTCATCTTCAACATCAAGCGGATCGAAGAGGCCGTGAAGAAGGGCGACTTCAAGGAAATGAACGGCGTGCCCGTCATCGACGGCCGCAAGGGCTCGGCCTACACCCGCTACGTTCCGGTCTCGAACAATCCGCACGGTATGAACACCGCTCCCGACGGCATCCACATCGTGGCGGCCGGAAAGCTCTCGCCGACCGTGACCGTGATGGACGTCCGCAAGTTCGACGATCTGTTCGACGACAAGATCAAGCCGCGCGACGTCGTCGTCGCCGAACCCGAACTCGGCCTTGGCCCGCTGCACACCGCCTATGACGGCAAGGGCAACGCCTACACCACGCTGTTCCTCGACAGCCAGGTCTGCAAGTGGAACATCGAAGCCGCCAAGCGCGCCTTCAAAGGTGAGAAGGTCAATCCCATCCTCCAGAAGCTCGACGTGCACTATCAGCCCGGTCACAACCATACCTCGATGGGGCAGACCAAGGAGGCGGATGGAAAGTGGCTCATCTCGCTGAACAAGTTCTCGAAGGACCGCTTCCTGAACGTCGGCCCGCTCAAGCCGGAGAACGATCAGCTGATCGATATCTCAGGCGATCAGATGAAGCTGGTGCATGACGGCCCGAGCTTCGCCGAGCCGCATGACGCCACCATCGTCCACCGCTCCAAGATCAATCCGATCTCGATCTACGACCGCGCGGATCCGATTTTTGCGGATGCGGTCAAGCAGGCCAAGGCCGACGGCATCAACCTCGAGGCGGATTCGAAGGTCATTCGCGACGGCAACAAGGTGCGCGTCTACATGACGTCCACCGCCCCCGCCTACGGCCTCGATCAGTTCCAGGTCAGGCAGGGCGACGAGGTCACCGTCTTCATCACCAATATCGATGCGGTCGAGGACCTCACGCACGGCTTCTGCATCGTCAACTACGGCATCAACATGGAGATCGGGCCGATGGCCACCTCGTCGGTGACCTTCACGGCCGACAAGCCAGGCGTATACTGGTACTATTGCTCATGGTTCTGCCACGCCATGCACATGGAGATGAAGGGCCGCATGTTCGTCGAGCCCAAATCCGTTTGAAGTCGGTCTGATCGGAGCGACCTCGTGGGTCCATTGTTACGCATGTTTCCGGCGGCGCTGGCCGCCGCCGGATTGTCCGGCTTCGCCAGTGCGGAGACGTTGACGGCCGTGCCCGGCCAGTCGCTGCAAGCTGTGCTGGACGGCGCGCGCGCCGGCGACGTCGTCGAACTCGCTCCGGGGCACTATCGCGGCTCGATCCGCATCGAGCGTCCCCTGCAGCTGGTCGGGAGCCGCGAGGCGGTGCTCGACGGCGACGGCGACGGCAACGTCATCACGGTCAGCGCGCCCGACGTCACCATCCGCGGTCTGACCATCCGCGCCTCGGGCCGCGATCTGCAGGCGATGAATTCGGGGATCTTCCTGCAGAAGACGGCCGAACGCGCGACCATCGAGAACAACCGGCTGGTGGAAAACCTGTTCGGCATCTATGTGCATGGCGCCCAGGGCTCGCGGGTCGTCGGCAACGAGATCGAGGGACTGCGTGGCGGGCGGCTCAGCGAGGCCGGGAACGGCGTCTCGCTGTGGAATGCGCCCGACGTCACCATCGCCGGCAACAATTTCCGCTACGGCCGCGACGGCATCTTCACCATTTCAAGCCGAAAGGACCGCTTCGTCGGAAACCGCTTCGAGCACGTGCGCTTCGCGATCCATTACATGTACACCAACGACAGCGAAGTGAGCGGCAACGTCTCGATCGGCAACCATGTCGGTTACGCCATCATGTACTCGAACCGGCTGGTGATCCGCGACAACATCTCCGATCACGATCGCGACTATGGGATGCTCTTCAACTACGCGAACTATGCCCGGATCGAGAACAACCGAGTGACCGGCGGCCCGCTGAGCGCGGCGCTACAGACCATGCAAGACAGCCCCGACGACGAGCGAGGCATGCTTCCGCAGCCGAAACGGGAGAGCACTCTGAAGAGTGGCCCGGAGAAATGCGTGTTCATCTACAACACCAATCACAACAAATTCCGCGACAACTGGTTCGAGCGCTGCGCCATCGGCGTGCACTTCACGGCCGGGTCCGAAGGCAACGAAATCGCCGGCAATGCCTTCGTCAGCAATGCCAACCAGGTGAAATATGTCGGCACCCGGCACCTCGACTGGTCGACCGGCGGGCGCGGCAATTACTGGAGCGACAACCCGGCCTTCGACCTCAACGGCGACGGCATCGCCGACACGGCCTACCGGCCGAACGACCTCATCGACCGCGTGCTGTGGACGGCGCCCGCTGCGAAGGTCCTGATCAACAGCCCCGCCGTCCAGGTGATCCGCTGGGCGCAGGCGCAGTTTCCGGCGCTGCTGCCGGGCGGCGTGGTCGACAGCCGTCCGCTTGTATCTCCGCCGCGGAGCGCGGCTCCGAAGGAGACGCGATGACCGGCACGGTACGCGTCAGCGACGTCACCAAGCGGTATGGCCGGGTCGAGGCCGTGCGCGATGCCTCGTTCTCGCTTGCGCAGGGCGAGCTGGTCGCCTTGATCGGCCACAACGGCGCCGGCAAGACCACGCTGATGAAGCTCATGCTGGGGCTGATCCGGCCAACCAGCGGCTCCATCGAGGTTCTCGGAGACAATCCGGCCGCCGGCGAATTCGCCGGCCGGCGCCAGCTCGGCTACCTGCCCGAGAACGTCTCCTTCGACCCTGCCCTCACCGGCCGCGAGACCCAGGCCTTCTACGCCCGGCTGAAGCGAGAGCCGACGGCCAGGGCGCTGGAGCTGCTCGACGCCGTCGGGCTGGGCGCCGCCAGCCGGCGCCGGGTGAGCACCTACTCGAAGGGCATGCGCCAACGGCTGGGGCTCGCGCAGGCGCTGCTTGGCACCCCGCGCGTGCTGCTGCTGGACGAGCCGACCACCGGCCTCGATCCGGAATTGCGGCAGACATTCTACGACATCATCGCACGGCTCGCGGCCGGCGGCGCAACGGTGCTGCTGTCGTCGCATGCGCTCACCGAGCTCGAGGAGCGCGCCGGCCGGGTCATCATCATGAACCGCGGCATCAAGGTCGCGGACGGATCGATCGACGAGCTGCGTCGTCTCGCCCGGCTGCCCACCAGGATCCGTCTCAAGGTGGCAGGCCTCGCCCCGAGCGAGATGCCGGGCTGGGCTCCGCAGGATGCGACCTGCCGCCGCCTCAACGGCCACATCGTCGAGATCGACGCCGCGCCGGAGCGCAAGATCGAGCTGCTGCATCGCGCGACGGCCGCCGGCAATGCCGTCGAGGACGTCGACGTGGTGCCGCCGACCCTCGACGAGCTCTACGCTCACTTTCTCCGGCAATCGGAGCAGGCGCCATGAACGTCCTGATCATCGCTGCCAAGGAAATCCACCAGGCCATCCGCAATCGCTGGGTGCTTGCCGCAACGCTCCTGCTCGCCGGGCTTGCGCTGTCGCTGACCTTTCTCGGCAGCGCGCCGACCGGGAACGTCGGCGTTCGCACGCTCGACGTGGTCGTCGTCAGCCTGTCGAGCCTGACGATCTTTCTGGTTCCGCTGATCGCGCTTCTGATCTCCCACGACGCCATCGTCGGCGAGATGGAGCGTGGGACGATGCTGTTGCTGCTAAGCTATCCGGTGGCGCGATGGCAGGTGCTGCTCGGCAAGTTCCTGGGCCACCTTGCCGTGCTCGCCTTTGCGACCTGCCTCGGTTACGGCGCGGCGGTCGGAGCGTTGGCGGCGACCGGCAGCCAGATCGATCGCGACAGTTTCCTGGCCTTCGCGGCCATGGTGGGCTCCTCGGTGCTGCTCGGCGCCGCTTTCGTCGCGATCGGATATCTGATCAGCGCGCTCGTGCGCGACCGCGGCACCGCAGCCGGCATCTGCATCGGATTGTGGCTGCTGCTGGTGCTGATCTACGACATGGCGCTGCTCGGCGTGCTGGCGCTCGATCAGGGACGCAGCATCTCGGCAGCGGTGCTCAACGCCATGCTGCTGGCGAACCCGACCGATGCCTATCGGCTGATCAACCTGACCGGCTTTGCCAATGTCAGCACCTTCGCCGGCATGGCCGGTCTTGCCCAGACCACGTCCCTGACGATTCCAGTCCTGCTGACCGCCCTGCTCGGCTGGACGCTGCTGCCGCTGGGGCTGGCCGCGCTCGCCTTCTCGCGGAGGGAGCTATGAAGCGCCGAACGTTGCTTCTCGCCCTGCTCGTGCCGCTGGCGCTCGCCGGCTGCAACGACAAGCAGGCCGCGAAGGTCCCGCCGCCGCATCGGATGACCGCGGAGGACATCGGTCATTACTGCGGCATGAACGTGCTCGAGCATCCGGGGCCGAAGGGCCACATCTTCGTCGCGAGTCTGATCCAGCCCGTCTGGTTCTCGTCGGTGCGCGACACCATCGCCTTCACCATGCTGCCGGACGAGCCCAAGGACATCCAGGCGATCTACGTGTCCGACATGGGCAAGGCGGCCGACTGGGACAAGCCCGGCGCCGACAATTGGATCGAGGCGCGCAAGGCGCTGTTCGTGATCGAGAGTCGGGTCAAGAGCGGCATGGGCGGCGACGAAGCCGTTCCGTTTTCGGAGCGGGCGGCCGCGGAGAAGTTCGCCGCTGAGAACGGCGGCAGGATCGTCGGCTTCGACGAGGTGCCGCGGGATTACGTCCTGTCGTCGGCAAATGCCAGTGGCGCGGCCGTGGCCGACCAATCCGCCGAGGGCTCGCCAAGCGGACCACCGAGGAGGACGCCATGACGCGCACCCTGACGCGCCGACGCTTCATCCGGATCAGCGCGGCGGCAGCGGGCCTCGGCGCGCTGGCTCCGTGGCATCTCGTTCGTGCGGAGGTCGCGCCGGTGACCTGGCGCGGCACGATTCTTGGCGCGGTCGCGACGATGGAGATCCACGACGAAGATCGCAGGCGTGCGGAGCGGCTGATCGCGCTGGCCCGTGCCGAGGCACGGCGCCTCGAGCGGCTATTCAGCCTTTATCGCGAAGATTCCGCCCTGGTCGTGCTGAACCGGACCGGTATCCTGATCGATCCCGCCGCCGAGATGGTCGATCTGCTCTCGGCCGCGCAGCGTTATGCCACGCTGACCGGCGGCCTGTTCGACGTCACCGTGCAGCCGCTGTGGGAGCTCTATGCCGGTCATTTCGCGCGAGATGACGCGGATCCCGCGGGGCCTTCATCGGCCGCGATCGAGGCCGCGCTGGCGCGGATCGGCAGTCACCGGCTGTCGGTAAGCCGCGACCGGATCGCGATGCCCAGGGGCATGGCCGTGACCCTGAACGGGATCGCGCAAGGCTACGTCACGGACAAGGTGGTCGACCTGCTCCGGGCCCATGGCGTCTCTCACAGCCTCGTCGACATGGGCGAAGCGCGCGCGATCGGCTCGCGTCCGGACGGACGCCCCTGGGAGATCGGCATCGCCGATCCGGACGTTGTGGGCCAGACGACAACCGTGCTGCCGATCGTCGATCGCGCCGTCTCCACTTCGGGCGGCTATGGCTGCCAGTTCGATGCCGGGGCGCGCTTCAACCATTTGTTCGATCCAAAATCGGGCGGCTGCGCGCGCCGCTATCGCAGCGTGACGACGGTCTCCCGCCGCGCGACCGCCGCGGACGCCTTGTCGACGGCGTTCAGCCTGATGCCGGAAGACGAGATTCGATCGTTGCTGCCGCGCGTCGACATCGACCGCGTGCACCTGATCGATGCGGCCGGCATGGCGGTCGAAGTGTCGGCATAAGCTGCGCCTGTTGTTTGCGCATGATCGTTCCGAAAAACGGCGACGCACGTTTCCCGATCATGCCTTAGCGCAACGGCAGCAGATCCAGTTGGCTCTGCGCCTTCATGACCGCCGCCGCGTACCAGCTCTGGCCCGGCGCCTCCTTGGCGAAGCATTTTGTGTAGGCGTCCATTGCCCGGTCTTCCTGGCCATGTCGCCGCGCGGATCCTTCTTGTTGACGGGCTTCGCCATCATCTGCGTCCACACGCGCTCGCAGGCCGGGATCTCCGCCGTCTTCACGCCATCCGACGTGGCGAGGAAGAAGACCTTGTCGCCTTTGATCGCGACGACATCGATTTCATCCGGAGGCCCCTTGAGGCCGCCATTGCCGCGCAGGCCGAGCACCGCGACCGCCGCATTCGCCGATGCGGGCGCGGTGACCGGCAGCTCGGCATATTTGGCGAATGCCGCGTCCTGGATGGCGTGGAAATAAAAGCGATCCGACTTGAACGCCGCCCCCATCTCCTGCGGCATGCCGTCGTCGCGGTGCTCGCGCAGCCAATGGGTCAGCAGCGTGGCGGTCGTCACCACGGCCTGCGTTTTGTAGTCTTCGGTCGCGAAGCTCAGTCCGTCGAGATGGCCGAAACCGATGTCGCTCCGGAACAACGTGTCGACGTTCGACCTGCCGTCCGCGGGAAGCCCCTTGATCGCGATCGGTCCCACCAGGCCGCGCAGCACGCCCGCCAGCTCCTTGAGGGCGGCATCGTGCTGCTTGGAGATCTCGTCGCTCTCCTTGGCCTTCGAGAACTTTGCGATGTAGCGATCGCGCAGGTCGAGATAGTGCCGCTCGGCTGGGGCCGCGTGGACGGGCATCGCCAGGACGAGCAGGCAGAGCAAGGCAGGCAATCTCATTCAACGTCCGCGGACTGGGAGCGATCTCCCATCTTTGTGCGGCTGCGAGGCGCGAAGGTTCATCGGCAACGTACCGCGCTGTTGCGCCCTACTCCGCCGGCGTCAGCTGCCGGGTCAGGCGCACCGCCGCTGTCTCGCGGACACGGACCCGGGCGCGGCGCTTGCGCCACCAGATCACGACGCCGGTGACCGAGAGCGCGGCGACCACGAGGCCCATGATCGAGATCAGGATGCGCCCGAACAAGCCGACGATGCGGCCCGAATGCAGCGGGAACTGCGCCTGGACGAAGATATCGGCGGCGGTGCCGACCCAGGGCAGCCGCTCGCCGATCGGGCGGCCGTCCTCGCTGTCGTAATAGAGCTGCGCCGGGCCGACGCCGCCGGCGCCGTGATCGTCGCCGGGATGGAAGAACGCGGCGGCATAGACGCCGTGGGCGGGGCCGTAATTGATCGAGCCGACCGGGATCGTCCAGCCCCGCGTCTTGCCATCGGCCGCCGCGCGCGCCGCGATCTCGGCGAAGCCGACCTTGGGCTCGACCGGATTGTCGAGATCGCGATAGGGCCGCTGCTCATAGGGCGTCGGCGTATAGTTCGACACCATCTTCATCAGCGGCGAGAACACCTCGAAATAGAGGTTCAGCGAAAACGCGGTGAAGGCGATGATGAAGAGCACGCCCCAGGTCCACAGGCTGAAGGCGCGATGGATGTCGAAATTGATCCGGTAGGCGCTGCCTGACGTCTTGATGGTCCAGGCCGGTGCCCAGCGCGCCCAGAAGCCACGCTCGAGGCTGGCGCGTGACGCTAGGTGCCCGCGCCGCCTTGGCGCGCCGGCGCGAGGGCAGCGTTAGATAGAAGCCGACAAAGCAATCGATGGTCCAGATGATGGCGATGATCCCGAGCACGCGCATGCCCCAGCGATCGCTGCCCCAGAACTCCGGAATGTGCATCGTGTAGTGCAGCTTGTAGAGGAAGGAGACGAAATTCTCCCGCGTCACCGGCCACACCGCTCCCCAATAGCGCCGGCCAAGCTCCGCGCCGGTATTGGGATCGAGAAAGACCTGGTTGTAGTCGAGCGTGTAGCGCTTGCCGGTCGCAGGATCGATCCGCGGCATGACGAAGAACCACAGCGAGTGGCCCTCCTCCGGCGTCATGAAGAGGTAGACGACGCGCGCGCGGGGATCGCGCTGCTCGATCGTCTTGGCGAGCTCGATCGAGGGTATCGCCGGGCCCTTGCTGGTGACGTCGAACAAATGGCTGTTCAGGATGTCGTCGAGCTCGTGATCCCAGGAGATGATCGCGCCGGTGATGCCGGAGAAGAACAGGAAGGCGGCCGTCAGCAGTCCCGCCCAGCGATGCAGTTTGCCGAATAT
The DNA here is from genome assembly GCF_042019905.1 of Bradyrhizobium dasycarpum. Taxonomy (NCBI): domain Bacteria; kingdom Pseudomonadati; phylum Pseudomonadota; class Alphaproteobacteria; order Hyphomicrobiales; family Nitrobacteraceae; genus Bradyrhizobium; species Bradyrhizobium dasycarpum. The sequence goes on along the minus strand of NZ_CP169574.1, from coordinate 1,269,750 downwards.
CGCTCTCATCGCTCAGATCTCATTCCACCGCGATCCGGGCCCCCAATTCCCGGAACCGTCTTCACTCGAACCATCGGCAGCCGGTCTGCCTGCCGATGGCCCTTGCGTCCATCGCCTAACGTACGGATCGCGTCAGTGCGAGTGGGCAACATTAGAATCTATCGAGACTGGAAAACGAGCCCTGCGACAAGGCGTTCGGCGCGATCGGCAGCCTGCTTCTCAATCGCTCACGGCCAGTCGGCGAAATTCAGCGTCGGCCTCGATCGTCCGGCTCGCGCCCGTGCCGCGACGCGCCGACGCCATACGCCCGGTGCCTCGCCGGTATGCTTGCGAAAGAAGCGGTTGAAATACGCGGTGTCCGTGAAGCCGAGCGCGAATGCGATCTGCTTCACGGCAATGGTTCCCGCCTCGAGGCCGCGCCGCCGCCTCCTTGACGAGACGCTGCTGGATCAATTCGCTCGGCGAACGCTTCAGCTCGCGGCTGCACAGCGCGTGCAAGCGATCGGGCGTCATGCCGAGCAGCCTGGCGTAATCGCTGACGCGGAGGTGCTGCTGGTAGCGCTCCTCGAGCAACCGGCGGAAGCGGCTCAGGATCTCCGCGCTGCTGCCCTCCTCGCTCCGATTGCCGTCGCCGGCGAACAGGCGCCAGAAGCGCAGCACGCACAGCGTCAGCTCGGCCGACATGATCGAGGCTGCACCACTGCGGGCGGGCGAGGCGATCTCGGCGGCGATCGCGGCGATGGAACGTGCCATCGTGGCGGCGAGGTCGGGCTCGACCGGCAGCGCCATGATGCCGCCGGCGCCCTCGAGCGCTAGATACGGCGCCTCCGCCGAAGGCGGAGGTAGCGATGCCATGTGCCGGCCCGCAATTGCAGCAGCTCCGCGGTCGTCCCCGCCGAAACCTCCAGATAGTCGGCCGATCCCGCCGGGAGCCAGACCATTGCGGGCCCGGCCAACGCAATCGTCTTGCCGGCCCGAGCGATCTCGACGGTCCCGCCGCCGTGAAGGCAGAGCAGATGAATGAACGGCAGGGCTGCGTTCGACATCAGCATCCAGCGCCGCGCCGCATAATGCGATCTGATCAGCTCGGCACCGACGGGCACAGCCCCGCTCGCGCCGGCTGCCGCGGGCGGTCGGGTGGCCGCGACGCCTCGACGCAGCTGGCCATCGTGACCAGAAACGTCCAATCTTTCCCCGGATTTGTCCATTGTGCGAACAAAGCCTGGGATGCTTGCTAGGTCAAGTCCTGGTCGCGGTCGGCGCGATGACGCCATTCCGAAAGAAATCAGGGCCAGAGGAAACGACCACTCACATCGATGCCGACAATCGCTTGAGTGCCACAGGAGGGAGACACGCAATGTTTTCGACCAACCGTCGAACGTTACTTCGCGCCACCGGCCTTGCCGCTCTGACCGCGGCGCTGGGAATCTTTCCGCCCACGGCCGATGCGCAGGAGAAGATCCGGATCGGCTATGCCATCTCCAAGACCGGTCCCTATGCGGGCGGCGCCGGCATCACCACCCTGCCCAATTACGAATTGTGGGTGAAGGACGTGAATGCCGCCGGCGGCATCAAGCTCGGTGACAAGAAGCTGCCGATCGAGATCGTCGAGTACGACGACCGCAGCAGTTCCGAGGAAGCCGTGAAGGCGATCGAACGGCTCGCCAACCAGGACAAGGTCGACTTCATCCTGGCCCCCTGGGGCACCGGCCTCAACCTCGCGGTCGGCCCGACGCTGAACCGTCTCGGCTACCCTCACCTCGCGGTCACGTCGGTGACGGACAAGGCGCCGGAGCTCGCCAAGCGCTGGTCCAACGCGACGTTCTGGCTCGGCACCTCCGCGCAGATCTCCGAGGCGCTGGCCGATCTGCTGGGCAAGCTGAAGGGCGAAGGCAAGATCGGCGGGACCATCGCGATGGTCAGCATCGCTGATCAGTTCGGCATCGAGCTGTCCGCCGCCGCCCGCGAGGCTTTCAAGAAGCACGGCTTTACGCTCGGCTATGACAAGACCTATCCGATGGGGACGCAGGATCTCCAGCCGCTGTTGAAGGACGCCGTCGCGTCCAATCCGGATACGTTCATCGCCTTCAGCTATCCGCCGGATACGATTGCGCTCACCGAGCAGGCGCAGCTGCTGAAGTTCAACCCGAAGATCTTCTATGTCGGCGTCGGCACCGCCTTCCCGCTCTACAAGGGCAAGTTCGCCGCCAACAGCGACGGCGTGATGGGAATCGGCGGCTGGAACGCGGACTCGCCGCAGCTGAAGGACTATCTCGCGCGCCACAAGGCGGCGACCGGCAAGGAGCCGGATCGCTGGGCCAGCTCGATCACCTATGCGAGCCTCCAAGTGCTGCAGCAGGCGATCGAAAAGGTCGGCAAGCTCGATCGCGCCGCGGTCGCGGCGGAAATCCGCGCGGGCACGTTTGAGACCATCATCGGCAAGGTCAAGCTCAAGGACGGACTGCTCCAGGAGGTCTGGAGCGTCGGCCAGTGGCAGGGCGGCGAGTTCTACGCACTCGCGCCGACCTCGCAGCCGGGCGCGCGCGCCGCGGTCGTGCCCAAGCCGCAGTGGCAATAAGACCGGCCGGCAGGCCTTCGATCGCAAGGCCTGCCTGCCGTCCGCTCCGGGGATGCCGCTTCATGCTGCTCGTCGATATCGTCCTGCCGGGCCTCGTGCTTGGCGGCATGTACGCGCTGATCGCGCTCGGGCTGACGCTGCAATATGGCGTGGCGCGGATCATGAACCTTTCCTACGGCGAGTCGCTGGTTGCGGCCGCTTTCGGCGCGTTTTCGCTCTACAGCGGTCTTGGGCTGAGTCCGCTCGCGGCGCTGCTGCTGGCCGTGCCGATCGCGATGGTGCTGAACTGGCTGCTCTATCGTTTCCTGCTGGAACGGCTGATGCGGCGGGGCAAGGACCGGGGCGCGCAGGAAATCGACAGCATCCTCGTCACCTTCGGCGTGTTGTTCGTCATCCAGGGGGCGATGCTGGTCGTCTTCGGAGGGCAGTATTACAGCTATAGCTACCTCTCGATTCCGCTGACGATCCTCGGATCGACGCTCGCGGTCAATCGCCTGGTCGCGTTGCTGTTCGCAGCCCTGGTCGGCGGCGCCGTCTATCTCGCTCTCACCCGCACCCGGATCGGCACGGCCGTCCGGGCCATCGCGGTCGACCCGAACGCGGCGCGCCTCGTCGGGATCGACGTGGCCGCGCTCTCGGGGCTGGCGTTCGCGTTCGGTGGTGGCCTCGTCGCCATCGGCGGCGTGCTCGTCAGCATGTTCCTCACCTTCAATGCCGCCATGGGGGTGGTCTTCACCATGAAGGCGCTGGTCGTCGTCATCATGGGAGGCGTCGGCAACGTCATGGGCGCGCTGGTCGCAGGCCTGCTGCTGGGAGTGGTCGAAACCGCAGTGGCGCGGCTGATCGATCCCGGCCTGACGCTGGCTGCCACCTACACGCTGTTTCTCGGGGTGCTCGTGATCAGGCCGACCGGCCTGTTCGGGCGGGCCGCGTCATGACCTTGCCCGTCCGGATCCTGCTGTGGTGCGGCGGCCTTGCCCTCGCCGCTTGTCTCATCACCTACCCGCTCTACGCCAACGGCTATTATCTCGCGCTCGGCATCAGCGTCCTCTATTTCACGATCCTGGCGACCGCGTGGGCGATGTTCTCCGGCCCTACCCGTTACATCTCCCTCGCGACGGTCGCCTTCTTCGGCTTGGGCGCGTACACCGCCGCAGTGCTCGGCGAGACCATGTCCTGGCCGATCGTGCTGCTGGCCGCGGCCGGCATGGGCGCACTCACGGCCGCGATCACCGGACTGTCGACGCTGCGCCTCTCCGGCATATATTTCGTGATCTTCTCCTTCGGCCTTGCCGAGCTGATCCGCCAGCTCGTGATCTGGTACGAGGTCAACATCCACAAATCGGTCGGCCGCTATCTCTTCAGCGCGGTGACGCAGGACATTCTCTACTGGCAGCTTCTTGGCCTCGCCGCGCTTGTCTTCCTGGTCGGCTGGCTGCTCGGACGATCGCGCTACGGGCTGGCGCTCCGCGCCATCGGTGCCGACGAGACCGCGGCCAGCCATTCCGGCATCGACGCCACGCGGGTCAAGCTCGGCGTGTTCATGCTGAGCGCGACCTTCATGACGATGACCGGCGCGGTGATGGCGCCGCGATGGACCTATATCGATCCTGCCATTGCGTTCAATCCGACGATCTCGTTCCAGGTCGTGATCATGGCCTTGCTGGGCGGCGCCGGCTCGCTGTTCGGGCCGGTGCTGGGCGTCATCCCGCTGGTTCTGCTGTTCGAGGTGCTGACCGCGACGCTGCCCAACCACTTCAGCATCGTGCTCGGCATCATCTTCGTCCTCATCGTCATGGTGCTGCCGAACGGGGTGATCGGACTGCTCGGGGTTGGACGCCGGCGCGTGCCGGCCGACAGGCTCGTCACCGCGTCGGCCCGCACCAAGGATGCACCGCTCCTCGCGGTCGACGGCGTCAGCAAGTCGTTCGGCGGGTTGCGCGCCGTGGACGGGGTCAGCTTTGCGGTCGCGCCCGGCGAGATCGTCGGCATTATCGGCCCGAACGGCTCCGGCAAGACGACGCTGCTCAATACGCTGTCCGGTGCCTTGAAACCCTCGTCAGGCACGATCCGGCTCGGCGGCACCTTGCTCAACGGCCTGCGGGCCCACCAGATCGCGCGCCTCGGCCTCGCCCGCACCTTCCAATTGGTGCGCGTCATGCCGGACCTGACCGTCACCGAGAACGTGGCAGCCGCACGGCTGTTCTCCGCAGCGCCTGGTCTCTCGATCGGTTCGGAGGCGGAAGGCGAGCTGCTCGACCTCGTTGGGCTCGGTGCGATGCGCGAAGCCCCCGCGGGCGAGCTGACCTATATCGACCAGAAGCGTCTGGAGCTCGCCCGTGCGCTGGCGCTGCAGCCGCGCCTCGTGCTGCTCGACGAATGGTTGGCCGGCCTCAATCCGAGCGAGCTCGAGACGGGCATCGCGCTGATCGCCAAGCTGCGCGAGCGCGGCCTCACCGTCATCATGGTCGAGCACGTCATGGATGCGATCCGCGCGCTGTGCGGCCATTGCGTCGTGATGAATGCCGGCAAGGTGATCGCGCGCGGAACGCCCGACGCGGTGCTGTCCGATCCAAAAGTCGTCGCTGCCTATCTGGGGGACGACGATGCTTGAGGTCGCCGCGCTCTCCCATTTCTATGGCAAGCACCAGGCCCTGGCCGACGTCTCGCTGGGCATCAGTCAAGGCGAGATCGTCGCCATCCTCGGTGCCAACGGCGCGGGCAAGTCGACCCTGCTCAAGAGCATTGCCGGCCTGATCAGACCGGCGCCCGGCGCGAGAATCGCGTTCGACGGACAGAGCATCGCCGAGCTGCCGGCCCATCTGATCGTGGAGCGCGGCATAGCGCTCGTGCCGGAGGGCCGCGGCGTCTTCGGCGACCTCACCGTCACGGAAAACCTGCAGCTTGGCGCTTATCCTGCCCGCGCCCGTGACGGCGAAGCGGACCGGCTCGCGAAAGTCCTGCAACTGTTCCCGCGCCTCGCCGAGCGCATGAGGCAGTCCGTCCGCACCATGAGCGGCGGCGAGCAGCAGATGGTGGCGATCGGCCGCGCTCTGATGTCGAACCCGCTGCTGCTTCTGCTCGACGAGCCCTCGCTCGGCCTATCCCCCCTGCTCAGCCGCGAGGTCTTTCGCGCACTGACGCAGATCCGAGCCAGTGGCGTTGGCGTGTTGCTGGTCGAGCAGAACGCGCGCGCCAGCCTCGACATCGCCGATCGGGTCTACCTGATCGAGTCTGGTCGCAACACCGGCAGTGGAGCTGCGGCTGCGATGAAGAACGATCCCGAGATCCAGCGCGCCTATCTCGGCAAGGCGCGCGCCGCATCGTCCTCGCAATGAACCCCAGCAACCCCTCCCGCAATTCTTGGAGAGCTCCATGAACGCCATCGACCTTCTGATCGCCGGCAAGGACCAGGCGGCCAGCAACCAGCGCACCTTTCAGCGCCACAACCCGATCTCAGGCGAGATCGCGACCATCGTCGCGGCGGCCTCGATCGACGACGCGATGCGCGCCGCGGACGCTGCGGCGGCCGCGTTTCCTGCCTGGTCGCAACTTGCTCCGTCCGAGCGCCGCAAGCGGCTCAATGCAGCCGCCGACATCCTGGCGCGCCGGGCGGCGGAATTCACCGCTCTGATGGTGGCCGAGACCGGCGCCACCGCGGGCTGGGCCGGCTTCAACGTCCATCTGGCCGAGGGCATGCTGCGCGAAGCCGCAGCAATGACGACCCAGATTTCCGGCGAGGTGATTCCGACCGACGTGCCCGACAATCTCGCCATGGCGTTCCGCCAGCCGGTCGGCGTCGTGCTCGGCATTGCGCCGTGGAACGCGCCGGTGATTCTCGGCGTGCGCTCGGTCGCGATGCCGCTCGCCTGCGGCAATACGGTGGTGCTGAAGGCGTCGGAAATGAGCCCCGGCGTGCACCGGCTGATCGGAAGCTGCCTGGCGGAGGCCGGCCTCGGTGACGGAGTCGTCAATGTCGTCACCAACGCGCCCGAGGATGCGCAGGCTGTGGTCGAAGCGTTGATCGCGCACCCCGCGATCCGCCGCGTCAACTTCACCGGCTCCACCCGTGTCGGCAAGCTCATTGCGCTGGCTTGTGCGAAGCATCTGAAGCGCGCCCTGCTGGAACTCGGCGGCAAGGCCCCGCTCGTGATCCTCGACGATGCCGATCTCGACGCCGCCGTGAACGCGGCAGCATTCGGCGCATTCATGAACCAAGGCCAAATCTGCATGTCGACCGAGCGGATTGTCGTCGACGACAAGGTGGCGGACGCCTTCATCGCCAGGTTTGCCGCCAAGGCGAAGAGCCTTCCCCATGGCGATCCCCGCAAGAGCAATGTCGTGCTCGGATCGCTCGTCAGCGGTGCGGCCTGTGACCGCGTTCGGGGCTTGATTGACGATGCGCTCGCCAAGGGCGCCGTGGTCGCGGCCGGCGGCCACGGCAGCGGCACCATCATGCCAGCCACGATCGTCGATCACGTCACGCCGGCAATGCGCATCTATGGTGAGGAAAGTTTTGGTCCGGTGGTGACCGTCGTCCGTGTCAGCGGAATAGACGAGGCGGTGCGCGTGGCCAATGACACCGAATACGGCCTCTCCTCGGCCGTGTTCGGCCGTGACATCGCCCGCGCCCTCGGCGTTGCCAAGCGGATCGAGGCGGGCATCTGCCATATCAACGCCCCGACCGTGCATGACGAGCCGCAGATGCCGTTCGGCGGCACCAAGGCGTCAGGTTATGGCCGCTTCGGCGGCAAGGCGGCAATCGACGAATTCACGGAGCTGCGCTGGATCACGGTGCAGACCGGGCCGCGGCACTACCCGTTCTGATTGCCGACAGGCCGCCTCCGTGGCAGCACGGGCCGACGGCCGCTTCTGCCGCATGGGCGGCACCGGATGGTCCGGCTCGTACGCCGGACCATCCGCACCTGACCTCACCAGCGGTAGGTCAGCTTGCCGATGGCTTTCCGTCCTTCGGCGTACATGCAGCCCGACAGGCCGTAGCAGGCGGCGACATAACGTGTGTCCGCCAAATTGGTGACGTTCACCGACAGACGCCAATTGTCCCTGGTATAGGCAAGCAGCGCGTCCAGCACCGTGGCCGATCCCACCTTGAACGTGTTGGCCTCATCGCCCCAGGTGGCGCCGATGTAGCGGATGCCGCCGCCGAACTGCAAACCCGCCAGCAGCCCGTTCTGGAGCGTGTAGTCGCTCCACAACGAAGCGCGGTTGAGCGGCACGGGGATCGGCGCCTTGCCGACATTGACCGGATCCTGCGTGACGACGGCATCGACATAGGCATAGGCGGCCCGCAAGTTCCAGCCGTCAGCGAGCGACATCGAACCTTCGAGCTCGATGCCACGCGATTTCACCTGCCCGATCTGTTCGTAATAAGTGGTTGTAGGCACGTAGACGCCGACGTTGTCGCGCGTCAGGTCGAAGGCGGCGAAAGTGAACAGCGCGTTCCAGCCGAGCGGCTGGTACTTGACGCCGACCTCGTACTGCACCCCGGTCTCGGGATTGAGCATCTGTCCCGCGGCATTGGTCGCCAGCACCGGCAGGAACGATTCCGAATAGCTGAAATAGGGCGCGATGCCGTTGTCGAAATTGTACATGACGGCGGCGCGACCGGTGAAGGCCGAGGCATCCTTCGTGACCGACGAGGGGGTGAATACATCGGTATCGACCTGGGTCGTCACGAAGTCCTCGCGACCTGCGAGCAGGAACGAGAGCCGGCCGAGCTTGATCTGATCCTGCGCGTAGAGGCCGAGCTGCGACTGCTTGACACCCTTGTTGTCGTACATGCCGCCCATGGTCCAGTCGTAGCTGTAGACCGGGTTGAAGACGTTGATTTCGGGCGAGGAGGTCGTGACGGCAAAGGCGGTGTCGCGGAACGTGGTGTTGCGATAGTCGAGCCCGACCAGGGTATTATGGCTGAGGATGCCGGTGACGAACTTGCCCTGGAGCTGGTTGTCCACCGCGAAGGAGTTGATGTACGAGTTGCTGTAACTGCCGAAGCGCCCGAGCTGTCCCGCCGCTTCGTTGGTGTAGCCGGTGCCGTAGAAGACCTTCTCCTCGTTGTGCTGATAGGCGTAGCGCAGGTTCTGCCGGAAGGTGATGTTGTCGGTGAAATTGTGCGACAGCTGATAGCCGGCGGTCGCGATCTCGGTGTTGAACGCGTCGAAGCTCGGCACGCCCGCGAAGAACGAGACCGGGATGGTGCGGCCGTTGTTCGGCCAGACCGTGCCCGAGGCCGGCAGGAACTGAAGGCCCCACCCTGCCCGGTCGCGCTGATAATTGGCGAGCAAGGTGATCGTCGTGTCCTCGTTCGGCTTGAACGTGACCGCGGGCGCGATGAAGACGCGGTTGTCCTTGGTGAAGTCGACCTGCGTCTCGCCGTCGCGGACGACGCCGGTCAGGCGCCACAGCACGGTGCCCTCCTTGTTGGCGGGGCCGCCCATGTCGAACTGGCCCTGGTAGCGGTTGAAGCTGCCGCCGGAGATCGAGGCCTCGCCGAACTGCTGTGCAGTCGGCAGTTTCGTCACGTAGTTGAGGATGCCGCCGGTGCCGCTGCCGCCATACATCGCCGAGGACGGCCCCTTCAGCACTTCCAGGCGCTCGGCGCCGTAGGGATCGAGACCGTTGAAGTGCACGTAGTTGCTCGAGGGAATCCGCAGGCCGTCGACGTAGAGGCCGGACATGGTCGTGTCGAAGCCGCGAATCTGGAGCGCGCCGAAGCGGGTGTCGGAACCGCCATTGACGTCGCCGCTGACGCCGGCGGTGTAGCGCAGTGCTTCGCCGATCGAGACCGCGCCCTGATTCCTGACCTGGTCGGTGGTGATCACGGACACCGATTGCGGAGTCTCGATCAGCGGAATATCCGTCTTGGTGGCGGTGCCGCTCCGCGTGGCAACGAAGCCGCGCACCGGACCGTTGGCGCGTTCGCCCGTAGCGCCGCTCGATGATGCCGACTGGGTTGGTGCGGCCTGCTGCGCGGGAGACCGGCGATTGGCGCGCGAGGTCCGCGTCGCCGCCCTTCGCGACGATGCAATCGCCGCAGGACGGGCGCGTTGAGCCGGCGCATCGACGGTGACCGCCGGAATCTGCGTCTGGGCCTCCGCGGACCCAACCGGGATGACGAGACAAAGCGTGCTGACCGCTCCGAGGCAGAGAATCTGGATCTGGCGAGAACGCGCGTTGTCACGCGAAGAAAATTGGAAGTCGGTCACGTCTTTCGAAGCCCCCACGCACTGCCGGCTTTGCCGGTATCGTTCTTGATGCCTCGCCGTAACGCAGGCAGGTTCGGAGCGCGAGAGATGCGTCGTTAGAATTTATCGAGACTGGGGAATAGACACTGCGACCAATGCGCGCTCGCGCGTCGCCGCTGCGTCGCTACTTTAGAATTGGAATACTTCCAGAGGGGAGCTCGGGATTTGTTCGAGATCCGATCTTTGACATGGCTGCATCGCATGATCAGCGTCGACGAGCCTCAAGGAACGCTTGAACCCTACTTCCCCTTGAAGCGCGGCTTGCGCCGGCCCAGGAACGCCTCGACGCCCTCCTTGTGATCCTCGCTGAAGCTGGCGAGCGCGAACTGATCGACATCCATGTGGCTGGCGAGATCGTCCAGCGCATGCGCGAGCCGGTTGACGGTGAGCTTCGTCATCGCCACCGAGAGCGGTGGCTGCGCGGCGACCTTGCGGGCGAGCTCCATGGCGGCATCGAAGGCATGGCCGGGATCGGTCACCTGTTCCACCAGGCCCCATTCATAGGCCTCATCCGCCGAAATGCGCTGGTCGGCCAGGATCACCGCCTGCTTGGTGCGGGCGGGTCCGATCAGATGCAGCATGCGCGGGATGCTCTGCCAGCTCATGTTCATGCCGAGCCCGATCTCGGGCACGCGCAGATGCGCGTCGTGTCCCATCACGCGGAAATCGAGCGCCACGGCCAGCGCGACGCCGCCGCCGACGCAAAAACCCTCGATCGCCGCGATCGTGATCTGCTCCATCTCCTGCCAGGCGTGCGTCAGGCGCGGCCCGAGCTTGAGGTGCCGGCGCAGCGTGCCGAGGTCCATCTCCTTGCGCGAGCGGCCCTCGTCGTCCTTCAAGTCGAAACCGGCGCTGAAGGCGCTGGTGCTGCCTGTCAGAACCACGACCGAGGTGGCCGCATCGTCTTCGAAACTGCGCGCCGCCGCCGTGAGCTGGCGCAGTGCCTCCGGAGAGAGCGCGTTGATACCATCGCCGCGGTCGAAACGCACCACCGCAATCCGGCCCTCGGGCCCGAGGCCCTTTTCGATCTTCACATAGTCGGTCACCAGCATCTCCCGATCAGCTTTGCGGCGACCCTAGCCTACATCCGGCCTCACGAACATGGGACCCGGTCGCGCTGTCCGGCATACTCGACAGGCCCGGGCCATTGCGCCTATCCTTGGCGCCATGAGCCACGATCACGACCATCATCACGATCACGACCATTCCGAGCTGTCGGAGACCGAGCTGCGCGTGCGCGCGCTCGAGACCATCCTGACGGAAAAGGGCTATGTCGAGCCTGCCGCGCTCGACGCCATCATCCAGGCCTACGAGACCAAGATCGGCCCGCACAACGGCGCACGCGTCGTCGCCAAGGCCTGGACCGATCCGGGCTTCAAGAAGGCCCTGCTGGAGGACGGCTCCAAGGCGATCGGCATGCTCGGCCATGTCAGCCGCGTCGGCGACCATCTCGTCGTCGTCGAGAACACGCCCGAGCGCCACAACATGGTCGTGTGCACGCTATGCTCCTGCTACCCCTGGGAGATGCTGGGGCTGCCGCCGGTCTGGTACAAGGCCGCGCCCTACCGCTCGCGCGCGGTGAAGGACCCACGCGGCGTGCTCGCCGATTTCGGCGTCACCCTGCCGAAGGACATTGAAATCCGGGTGTGGGATTCCACCGCCGAGACCCGCTTCCTGGTGCTGCCGATGCGCCCCGCGGGCACGGAGGGGTGGAGCGAGGAGCAGCTCGCCGAGCTCGTCACCCGCGACTCCATGATCGGCACAGGCTTTCCCAGGACGCCGGGAGCGCCGTCATGAACGGCGTGCACGACATGGGCGGCATGGACGGGTTCGGCAAGGTCGAGCCCGAACCGAACGAGCCGATGTTCCACGAGGAATGGGAGTCACGTGTGCTCGCGATGGTGCGCGCGATGGGCGCGGCCGGCGCATTCAACATCGACACCTCGCGCTTCTATCGCGAGACCCTGCCGCCGCACGTCTATCTCTCGAGCTCCTATTACAAGAAATGGTTTCTCGGGCTGGAGGAGATGCTGATCGCGAAGGGCTACCTCACCCGCGAGGAAGTCGCCGCCGGCCACGCGATGCAGCCCGCAAAGGCGCTCAAGCACGGCAAGTTCGATCTTGGCCAGGTCGAGCGCATCATGGTGCGCGGCAAGTTCGACCGCCCGGCGCCCGCACCTGCCAGGTTCAAGATCGGCGATCGCGTGCGTGCCAAGAACATCCACCCCAAGACGCACACGCGGCTGCCGCGCTATGTCCGCGGCCATGTCGGAATCGTCGAGCTCAATCATGGCTGCCACGTGTTTCCCGATACGGCGGCGATGGAGCTCGGCGAGCATCCGCAATGGCTCTACACCGTCGTGTTCGAAGGCCGCGATCTCTGGGGCGAGAACGGCGATCCGACCCTGAAGGTCTCGATCGATGCCTTCGAGCCCTATCTGGATCCGGCGTGATGAGCAGCGCGCTTGCCGCCGCCGCGACGGCGGCCATTCCGAGCATTCCGCGCGACGACGACGGTCCGGTGTTCCGCGCGCCCTGGGAGGCCCATGCGTTCGCGATGGCCCTGACGCTGCACCAGCGCGGCGTGTTCACGTGGCCGGAATGGGCAGCGGCCCTGGCCTCGGAGATCAAGCGGGCGCAGGCCGCGGGCGACCCTGATACGGGCGAGACCTATTACCTGCACTGGCTCGCCACGCTGGAAGGCCTGGTGGCAAGCAAAGGCGTCGCCTCATTGGACGCGCTGCACCGCTATCGCGATGCCTGGGACCGCGCCGCCGATCGCACCCCGCATGGCAAGCCGATCGTGCTGCAGCCTGAGGATTTCAGCTAGCTTGCGCACGCCCGTGTCCCGGACAAGCTGCAACGCGTAAGCGTTGCTGCGCAGAGCCGGGACCCAGCCGGCGAGACGATGCCCTACCGAAACATGGGCCCCCTCTGCAGCGCACCGCTGAAGGAGCGCTGCGCTGCGTCCGGCGCACGAGCGGAGTACGGCGCGGCCTCAGCGCCCCGCCACGAACTCCCGCCACCCCTTTGCCCGCAGGCTGCACGCCGGACACTCGCCGCAGCCATAGCCCCAGTCATGCTGTGCGCCGCGTTCGCCGAGATAGCAGGTGTGGGAGTGCTCGCGGATCAGATCGACCAGCCCCTCGCCCCCGAGATCCTGCGCCAGCTGCCACGTCGCGGCCTTGTCGATCCACATCAAGGGCGTATGCAGCTCGAACTTCCTGGCCATGCCGAGCGACAGCGCCGTCTGCATGGCGCGGATGGTCTCGTCGCGGCAATCGGGATAGCCGGAATAATCCGTCTCGCACATGCCGCCGACGATGTGGGTGATGCCGCGCCGGTAGGCCAGCGCCGCCGCGAAGGTCAGGAACACCAGGTTGCGGCCGGGCACGAAGGTGTTCGGCAGGCCGTCGGCGCCCATCGCGATCGCGACGTCGCGCGTCAGCGCGGTCTCGGACACCGCCGCCAGCGTCGGGATCGACAGGGTATGGCTGTCGCCGAGCTTTGCGGCCCAATCCGCGCGCAACGCCTTCATGCCGTCGAGCAGCCGCTCGCGGCAGGCGAGCTCGATGGCGTGGCGCTGGCCGTAGTCGAACCCCAGCGTCTCCACGCGCGAGAAGCGGCTGAGCGCCCAGGCAAGGCAGGTGGTGGAATCCTGCCCGCCGGAGAAAAGCACCAGGGCTGTTTGTGATGTAGATGTGTCCTTCATGGGCCTCAGGTAGTCCAGTTCGTCGACGCCATCAATGCAAGGATCACACGTGACGTTCGCGCCGGAGGGCAAGTTGCAGCTGCATGCTCGCGCTGGTAGCGTAACGGAACTGCCATACGATGTGGGGATGGGCGGTGACATGGGTTATTTTCGAGGACTGACCAGCAGCAGTTTCAAGACCACCGAGGACGGACGCCGGCTGTTCTATCCCTGGGGCGTTCTCGGCCGCGGCTACTTGGTCGGCTCAGAGGAGAATTATGGGCGGCTCCGAAAGCAGATGAAGACCTATGCAGATGAAGACCTATATCGTGGTTTCAGTCCTGCTGATCATCGTCGCACCCAGCCTTTTTCGAGGATTCAACCTCGGCGTCTCCGCGGCGCTCGCCGGCGTCTGCTTGGCATTTTATCTCACTTGGATGTGCATTCTGCTCCCCAGCTTGAACGCGACAGACCAAGGGCTGTCTTTGAAGGAGAGCATGACGTCCCAGGCACGCGCGCATGGCCCGATCGCGCTCTGGCTCCTGACAATCGTGTCTTTGGTGCTCGTCGCCGGCGGAGTCCTGATGTTCGTCGCCCAGCCGGGCAGCAGATTGATTGCGCTCGTGCCAATCCTGTTTTTGGATTTTGCGCGGCGCTGTTCATTCGCATGCTCCTGCTTCGGCGGACGGTGGTCTGATCCCCATCAGGCTGCCGGTGGAAATTAGCCCAATTTCTGCTTGTTCCGCTGGGATCAATGCCGGGCTTTTGGCATAAAGCCGGAAACGCGCAACTCCGGTGCCCAATGACCCCTTCCCGCGACATTTCCCGCCTGATCGAGATCATGGCGGCGCTGCGCACGCCGGTGACCGGCTGCCCCTGGGACCTCGAGCAGAATTTTGCGACCATCGCGCCCTACACGATCGAGGAAGCCTATGAGGTGGTGGACGCCATCACGCGCGGCGATCTCGACGATTTGCGCGAGGAGCTCGGCGACCTGCTGTTACAGGTCGTGTTTCACGCCCAGATGGCCTCGGAGCAGAACGCTTTCGCGTTCGGCGACGTCGTCGAAGCCATCACGAGAAAGATGATCCGGCGCCATCCCCACGTCTTCGCCGACAAGGACGGCAACCTCGCCTCCTCTCGCGTCAAGGAAGTCTGGGACCGCATCAAGGCCGAGGAAAAAGCCGAGCGCGCCGCGCGCCGGCCGCCGGGGGAGACACCGGCGCAGAAATCGCTGCTCTCAGGCGTGAAGGCGGGCCAGCCCGCGCTGACCCGCGCCATGGAGCTGCAGCGCAAGGCCTCTACCGTCGGCTTCGACTGGAACGACCCGCGCGCGGTGCTGGCCAAGATCCGCGAGGAAGCCGACGAGATCGAGAGCGCGCTCGACCGTGGCGACAAGCGGGAGCTGGCGGAAGAGACCGGCGACCTGATGTTCGCCCTCGTCAACCTCGCCCGCCACGTCGATGCCGATCCGGAAGCCGCGTTGCGTGCGACCAACGCTAAATTCGAGCGGCGCTTTGCCTATATCGAACGGGCGCTGGAGGCGCAGGGCCGGACGCTGGAGCAGGCTTCGCTGGCGGAGATGGACGCGCTGTGGAACGAGGCGAAGGGCGAGACGAAGCCAACGTCGGAAGAACGCAAGGAAGCCAGCCGCTAACTTTCATGCTCGTCCTGGCGAATGCCAATTCGTAGGGTCGGCAAGGCGACTTGTCCGCCGTAGCCCGAAGAGCGAAGGCGGGAGCGTGCCCACCACCTGTCTCATATCGCGAAATGATGGTGGGCACGGCGCTGTGCGCCTTTGCCCACCCTACGAGCGCTGCGTTGTCCGGGACGACTGGTTATGTGGCGTGATGCGGCACCGCGTCGAACCTCGACACCACGATGTCCCGCTTGGTCTCGTCCACCCGCACCGTCATGTCGAAGCGGCCGTCGTGCAGCTCCTTCGACAGCACCTCGGCATTGCGGTGCAGCCAGCTGATGCCGGCGCCGTCGGCAGCGTCGATGGAGAGGTCGAGCGTGGTGCGCTTGGCGGCAAGGCGTTCCTCGATCGCGGCGAGCAATGCATCGACGCCCTCGCCCGTGACGGCGGAGACCAGCATGGCGGGGTGGTCCGCAGGCCGGCGCGCCGCGATGTTCAGCAGCTCCTCGCGCTGCTCGGCATCGTAACGGTCGATCTTGTTCCAGACCTCGATGATACGGCCTGAATCATCGGGGTTGATGCCGAGCTGGCGCAGCACTGCGTCGACGTCGCTTTGCTGGGCCTCGGCATCCTCATGCGAGATGTCGCGCACATGGAGAATGACGTCGGCCTCGAGCACCTCCTCCAGCGTGGCGCGGAAGGCGGCGACCAGCTGGGTCGGCAGGTTGGAGATGAAGCCGACCGTGTCCGACAGCATGGCCTTGCCGCCATGCGGCAGGTTGAGTGCGCGCAAGGTCGGATCGAGCGTCGCAAACAGCATGTCGGCAGCCTGCACGTCGGCGCGGGTCAGGCGGTTGAACAGCGTCGACTTGCCGGCATTGGTGTAGCCGACCAGCGCGACGACGCGATACGGCACGCGTTGACGTCCCGCACGATGCAGCCGCCGCGTCGCCTGCACCTTCTTCAGCTCGCCCTCGAGCTTGGAGATGCGCTCCTGGATGAGGCGGCGGTCCGCTTCGATCTGCGTCTCGCCGGGACCGCCCATGAAGCCGAAGCCGCCGCGCTGGCGCTCCAGATGGGTCCATGAGCGCACCAGGCGCGAGCGCTGGTAGTTGAGATGCGCGAGCTCGACCTGGAGCGAGCCTTCCCGCGTCTTGGCACGGCGGCCGAAGATTTCCAGAATGAGGCCGGTGCGATCGAGCACCTTGGCGTGCAGCTCCTTCTCGAGATTGCGCTGCTGGATCGGCGCCAGCGCGCAATCCATCACCACGAGCTCGACGTCCAGGGTCTTGATCAGGCCGGCGATCTCCTCGACCTTGCCCTTGCCGATATAGGTGGCGGGGCGGATCTGGCTGACCGGCGCGATGATGGCGTCGGCGACGACGAGATCGATCGCCCGCGCAAGGCCGGCGGCTTCGTCGAGCCGGGCCTCGGCGTCACGCAGGACATGAGTTTCCGACTGCGCGTCGGCACTGCCTGCGCGCACTCGCAAATAGGGGCCGACGACAAGCACCCGCCCCGTTTGCTTAGCCCCTGCCGACCGCGGACGGTCGGCATCCCCGTCGAAATTCCGGGGTTCCAATCAGATCACTCTCAAGCCGGCTGATCCTCGCCGCCTTCGAACAGCTGGATCGGAGCGCCAGGCATGATGGTCGAGATCGCATGCTTGTAGACCAGCTGCGAATGACCGTCGCGCCGAAGCAGCAAACAGAAATTGTCGAACCAGGTCACGATGCCCTGGAGCTTTACTCCGTTGACCAGAAAGATCGTCAGTGGCGTCTTGGTTTTGCGAACGTGATTGAGGAAGGTGTCCTGTAGGTTTTGTGCGCGGTCTGCCGCCATTGTTCTTTTCTCGCTTTGAGTTTCTTTTATTGCGCCGGTCGCGGCCCTCTTTGTGAGGTTCGGGGCCTCTCCCGGTTGCCGCTCCGTCATGAGATCCCCCTCGGACGGAACAGCTGTGCGATTAGAGGACAGGTGGGCCTATTAGGCAAGCCGCTTCAGGTGGCAGCCCCCGCCAGATTGTCCCGAAAAAATACGGAAATCGATGATTTTCCTGCTTTATCCCTGAGCTGCCGCGGCCATGTCGCGGCGCTAGATTCTGTTTTCACGTCTCTTTCCGCATGCGAGCCGGTGGCCGCTTCGCGCGAGGCGCGCTAGCCGACACCGAGCGCCTTCAACTTTCGATGCAGCGCCGACCGTTCCATGCCAACGAACTCGGCCGTACGAGAAATATTTCCTGAGAAACGGCTGATCTGTGCAATCAAATAGTCGCGCTCGAACACTTCGCGCGCCTCGCGCAGCGGCAGGCCCATGATGTGCTCGCCATTGTTGCTGGTCGGCATCGCCGGCACCATGGAGCCGACGTCCTGTGGCAACATGTCCGCCGTGATGATGACCTCCGGCCCGCCTGCCGCGAGAATCATGACCCTCTCGACGTTGTTGCGGAGCTGGCGGACATTGCCTGGCCAGACATGCGATTGCAGCACGGCCATCGCGTCCTGCCCGATCTGCCGCTTCGGCAGGCCGCTGCCGGCCGAGATCTGCTCCATGAAATAGTCGATCAATTCGGGGATGTCCTCGCGCCGTTCCGAGAGCGCGGGCACGCGGATCGGCACCACCGAGAGCCGGTGGTAGAGGTCCTCGCGGAAACGGCCGGCCGCGATCTCCTCTTCGAGGTTGCGCGCGGTCGAGGAGATGATGCGCACGTCGACCTGCACCTTGGCGGTGCCGCCGACGCGCTGGAACGACTGCTCCACCAGCACGCGCAGAATCTTGTTCTGGGTCTCGCGCGGCATGTCGGCGATCTCGTCGATGAACAGCGTGCCGCCATGGGCTTCCTCGAGCGCGCCTGGCTTGCGCGGCTGCTCGCCGTTGGACTGCTCGATGCCGAACAGTTCGTGCTCCATGCGATCGGGGGTGATCGCGGCCGCGTTGATGACGACGAAGGGACCGTCGGCACGGCCCGAGGCCGTGTGCAGCGTGCGTGCGGTCAATTCCTTGCCGGCGCCGGCGGGGCCGACGATCAGGATGCGGCTGTTGGCCTTGGCGGCGCGCTCGATGGTCTGGCGCAGCTGGTTCATGCTGGGCGAGCGGCCGACGAGCTGGCTCGCGCTCGGCGCGAGCTGCTTCAGCTCCTTGACCTCGCGCTTCAGCCGCGAGTTCTCCAGCGCCCGGGTCGCGACCAGGATCAAGCGGTCGGCCTTGAACGGCTTCTCGATGAAATCGTAGGCGCCGCGCTTGATCGCAGCGACCGCGGTCTCGATGTTGCCGTGGCCGGAGATCATCACGACCGGCAGGTCGGCGTTGTCTTTCTTGACCTGCTCCAGCAGCTGCAAGCCGTCGAGCTTGGAGCCTTGCAGCCAGATGTCGAGGAACACCAGGTGCGGCCTGCGGTTGGCGATCTCGGCGAGTGCCGTATCGCTGTCGCGTGCGGTTCGGGTCACGAAGCCCTCGTCCTCGAGAATGCCCGCAACGAGATCGCGAATATCGGCCTCATCATCGACGATCAGAATTTCACTTGCCATGGATCGCGCCTGTCATGTCAGCTGCCTGTTGAGGCTTCGATTTTCGTTGATTCATTGGTCTGTTCGGCGGGCTCTTTGGTTTCGGCCGCCGGCTCTTTTGTTTCCGGCGCCGCCTCTTTCGCCGGCCCCGTCACCGTGTCCTTGGTGATGTCCTTGGCCGCCGGCGCCTGCTCGGCTCCTCGGCTTTGGCGGGTTGCCCGGAGATGGCAAAGCGCAACCGCATCCAGGCACCGCGCTGGCCCTCCCGGAAGTCGGAGGCATCTTTCAGCTCGATACGGCCGCCATGGTCTTCCAGCACGCGGCCGACGATCGCAAGGCCAAGGCCGGTGCCCTTGGCGCGGGTCGTGACGTAGGGTTCGAGCAGCCGCGAGCGCGCGACCTTGGGCAGGCCGATGCCGTTGTCGATGACGTCGATCAGCACATCATCGCCCTCGCGGGAGACGACGACGTCGATCCGGCCTTTGCCGAGCTCTTCGGGCGGGACCTGCTCGATCGCCTCGGTGGCGTTCTTGACGATGTTGGTGACCGCCTGGGAGATCAGCCGGCGGTCGAACTGGGCCCGGAGCGGATCCTGCTTGAACTCGGCCTCGATGTCGATCTCGGGGTGGGCGACCTTCATCAGGAACACGGCCTGCCGCACGGTGTCGGCGACGTCCTCGCCCTCCATCACCGGCTTCGGCATCCGCGCAAAACGCGAGAACTCGTCGACCATGCGGCGGATGTCGTCGACCTGGCGCACGATGGTGTCGGTGCACTGGTCGAAGATCTGCTTGTCCTTGGCTTCGGTGATGTCCTTGCCGAACTTGCGGCGGATGCGTTCGGCCGAGAGCTGAATCGGCGTCAGCGGATTCTTGATCTCGTGCGCGATGCGGCGCGCCACGTCGCCCCAGGCCGAGGTGCGCTGCGCCGAGACCAGCTCGGTGATGTCGTCGAGCGTGATGATGTAGCTGTCGTGCGGCTGATTCTTCTCGGCGCTGACCCGGACCGACAGATTGCGCTCCTGCCCGTCGCGCGTGATCGTGATCTGCCCCTGCACCAGGCGCTGGGTCCCTTCCCGCGCCGCCTTCATCATCTCGTCGAGCTCGGGCAGCACGTCGGAGAGCGGATGGCCGAGCGTCTCGGATTCGGCGTGCCCGATCAGCTTCTCGGCCGAGCGGTTCAAAATGCCGACGCTGCCGGAGGCGTCGACGCCGATGATGCCGGCGCTCGCCGAGGACAGCACGGCCTCGATGAAGCGGCGGCGGCTGTCGATGAGGTCGCTGGCGTTGACGAGCTCGTCGCGCTGGCTGCGCAATTCCTGCGTCATCTTGTTGAAGGTCTCGCCAAGCTGGGCCAGATCGCCTTCCGACTGGTGCACCGGCACCTGGACATGGAGATCGCCGGTCGAGACCGTGTGGGCCGCGTTCATGAGCCGCCGGATCGGCGAGACCAGCGAGTTGGCGAAGTTGAGGCCGATCAGCACCGAGGCCATCAGGATGGTCAGCGCGATCACGGCGAACATCAGCGCGAAGGCGACCTGGATACCGAGCCGGCGCGACTCGATCTGGGCATATTCGGCGACGCTGACCTCTGTCTGCTTGAGCTGATTGACGACGTTGGGATCAAGCGGGCGGGCGACATAGAGGAAGGTGTCGTTGAACGCGCGCAACCGGATCACCGCGGCGACGAAGCTCGCATCGGGGAGCACCGCGATCTCGGGCTCGTTCTCGTTGACGTTGCTGAGGAAGTCGGGCGCCGGCGGCGAATAAGCCAGCCGCATGCCGGTGTCGGCGGATTCCAGGATGTTGGTGTTCTTGTCGATGATCATCGCGCCCGGCAGATTGCGCGAACCGGCGCTGGCGGTCAGCATCTCGCGGAACGAGCGGCGATCCTGGTCGTAGAGCGGCCGGGCATGCGCGATGTCGTTGGCCATGCCGAGAATGTCGCCGCGGATCAGCTGGGCATGGTCCTGCATGTAGGCCCGCGCGATCGTCAGCGAGTTCTGGATCACCTGCTTGGTCGGCCCGGAGAACAGCCGGTCGAGGCCGCGCTCGATGGTGACGTTGGCGACGATGGCGACCAGCACGGCCGGCAGCACCGCCACGATTGAGAACAGGCTGACGATCTGGACATGGAGGCGCGCCGCCGCCCGGCCCCGCCGCCGCGCCAGGATCAGCTGCCAGAGCTCGCGGACGATGATGCCGACCAGCAGCAGGATCGTGGCGGCGTTAATCAGGTAGAACGAGCGGACCACCTCGGGCGTCGGCTCGATCCTGGTGAGGCCGGTCAGGACCAGGAAGGTCAGGAAGGCCGACAGCAGCGCCAACGCCACGGCAAACGGAGCCAGCCAGCGTCGCGCCGACCAACGCCGGGGCTCTTCCGCTGGGGCCGTGTCAAAGTGTGCGGCCGAGGTCTCTGCGCTGGTCATTCCGGCAATGGCGATGCTGAAAAGGGGTCCGCGGGCGCGCGGATACTGATGTATTCGTACCACATTGTTGCCGAATTGCGACAATTCCGCGGCGCTTCCCAGCGCCCGACATCCGCCATCCACAACCACATGCGGCCAGAACGGGAACGGAATCCGGCCATTCCGGCTTGACCCGGCATGGATAGATATTTTCTAGCGACGATGGTGTCGGCCGTTCTGCTGCTGATTGTGGCCGCCGACCTCCTGGTCAACGGCCTGGGCCTCCAGCCGCCGTTGCTGAATGTCGCCAGCGTCACGCCGGCATCGGCCCGGCTGGTCAGATAGTGCGACGCTGCGCCATGCGGCCGGATGACCAATTGATCAGGTCCGGCGGAACATTTCGGCCCCGTCCCGACTTCTGCTCACCGCGTCAGCCACAACGGCCAGCGCGATCCGGACAGGCTCAGCTCTGCCTTGGTAGGGGGAGCTGAGCCACCGTCGGTTCCGCAATGATCAGCCCCCGCTGCGATAGACCTGGATGTCGAGATCCCGGATCTTCTTGCGCAGCGTGTTGCGGTTGAGGCCGAGCAGGTCGGCGGCGCGGATCTGGTTGCCGCGGGTGGCCGCCAGCGCCGCCGTGAGCAGCGGCACCTCGATCTCCTTGAGGATGCGGTGATAGAGGCCGGGCGGCGGCACGCCGTTCGGAAAGCCCTGGAAGTGCGAGGACAGATACGCTTCCACAGCGCCGCCGAGATTGTCGACGCCCTGCTGGACCGCGGCGCCCGGGCTGACCGAGGGCGGCGCAAGCTCGCCGTCGATGACGGACGCCGTGATGACGTCCTGCGGATAAAGCGCGGCGAGACGCCGGGCGAGATTCTCCAGCTCGCGCACGTTGCCGGGCCAGCGGTGCTGCTTCAGCCGCTCCAGCGCCAGCGTGTCGAGCTTCTTCGGCGGCAGGCCGTCCTTCTCGGCCAGCGCAAAGAAGTGCCGCACCAGATCCGGCAGGTCCTCGATGCGCTCGCGCAAGGGAGGCAGCCGCAGCGGCACGACGTTGAGGCGGAAGAACAGATCCTCCCGGAACAGGCCTTGCTGGATCAGCACGCGCAGATCCTTGTTGGAGGCCGCGACGATGCGCACGTCGGTCTTGATCGGCGTGCGGCCGCCGACGGTGGTGTATTCGCCCTGCTGCAGCACGCGCAGAAGCCGCGTCTGCGCCTCCATCGGCATGTCGCCGATCTCGTCGAGGAACAGCGTGCCGCCTTCCGCCTGCTCGAACCGGCCGGAGGCGCGGGTGTTGGCGCCGGTGAAGGCGCCGCGCTCATGGCCGAACAGCTCGGATTCGATGAGGTCGCGCGGGATCGCGGCCATGTTGACGGCGACGAACGGGCCGTTGCGGCGCTTGCCGTAATCATGCAGCGCGCGCGCGACCAGCTCCTTGCCGGTGCCGGACTCGCCCGTGATCATCACGGTGAGGTCGGTCTGCATCAGGCGTGCGAGCACGCGATAGATTTCCTGCATCGCCGGCGAGCGGCCGACCAGCGGGATCGCCTCCATCTCGGCGTCCTCGTCCGGCGTCGAGACGCGCTCCTTCGGCTCGGCCAGCGCACGGCCGACGATGGCGATCAGCTCCTTGAGGTCGAAGGGTTTCGGCAGATATTCGTAGGCCCCGCGCTCGGAGGCGCGGATCGCCGTCATGAAGGTGTTCTGCGCGCTCATGACGATGACGGGCAGATTCGGCCGCATCTTCTTGATCCGCGGCAGCAGGTCGAAGGCGTTTTCGTCCGGCATCACCACGTCGGTGATGACGAGATCGCCCTCGCCCTGGCTGACCCAGCGCCACAGCGTTGCGGCATTGCCGGTGAGCCTGACCTCATAGCCGGCCCGAGACAGCGCCTGATTGAGAACGGTGCGGATGGCGGTATCGTCATCAGCTACGAGAATGCTACCTGCGGGCATCGTTAATCCTCATTTCGCCCCCTGTGACACAGGCGACGACTTCCCGGCAGAGTCGGCGCGACTGCTTTGATCGGCATGTTTCGCCGATGTGGAATACATCGGCATCAGCACGCGGAAGGTGGTCCTGCGCGGCTGAGATTCTGCATTCGATGATGCCCCCGTGATCGCCGACGATCTTGGCGACCAATGCAAGACCCAGGCCCGAGCCGGTCTGCTTGGTGGTCACGAAGGGGTCGAACAGGTTGGGCAGAAGATCGTCCGGCACGCCCGGTCCGTTGTCCTTCACGCAGAATTCGAGCGGCAACGATACCCGGGATTTTTGACCGGGGACTGACAGGCGCACGCCGGGGCGGAACGCGGTGGTGAGCTGGATCTCGGCGTCGGGCACGTCGATCAGCGCCTCGGCGGCGTTCTTCACGAGGTTGAGGAACACCTGGATCAGCTGGTCCTGGTTCGCCAGCACAGGCGGCAGCGAAGGGTCGTAATCCTCGATGAAGCGGATGTTGCGGGCAAAACCCGACTGCGCCAGCCGCTTCACGTGGTCGAGCACGGAGTGGATGTTGACGGGCCCGCGCACCACGGGACGCTCGTCGCCGAACACCTCCATGCGGTCGACCAGCGTCACGATGCGGTCGGCCTCGTCGCAGATCAGGCGCGTCAACATGCGGTCCTCGGACGAGGCCTGCTGCTCCAGGAGCTGCGCCGCGCCGCGGATGCCGGACAGCGGGTTCTTGATCTCGTGCGCCAGCATCGCGGCCAGCGCGATCACCGAGCGCGCCGCGCTGCGATGGGTGAGCTGGCGGTCCATCTTGTCGGCGATGGTGCGCTCCTGCAGCATCACCACGATATGGCCGGGGCGCTCGGTGAGCGGGGCGACATGGAGGTCGACCTGGCGGTCGCCGCCCATGCGCGGCGTGCCGAGATCGACCTTGTATTCATTCACCGGCGAGTTCGACGAGCGCACCTGGTCGATCAGCGCCAGCAACGGGCTGCCGAACGGCACCAGCTCCTTCAGCGACTGCCGCTTCAGGAACTGCGTCGAGATCTCGAAGAAGGCTTCGGTGGCGATGTTGGCGGCGACGATCTTGCCGTCCGGCCCGATCATCAGAACGGGATTGGGCAAGGCATCGAGCATTGCGTCGCTGTCGGATGGCCCGCGATGTTCGGCGGCTGAGCTCATGCAGCAGCGCTCCATGCGAAGTCGTCGAACGCATCCCGCAGCGACTGGTGGACGAGGCGCGGATCCTCCGAGGTGAGGATCGTCTGGCGCCACGACTTCAGCTTCTCGACGGACGCGCCGCTCGCCGCGGCCGCGACGTCGAGGGCCCAGCCGAGATGCTTGCGGGCGTGCTTCAGTCCGACGCGGAGGCCATAGAGCGTGCAGACGCCCTCATAGAGCGTGCGGACGTAATGCAGCTGGGTTTCGAGCGAGGGCACAGCTTCCTCGGCCCCGCCCTTCAGGCGGCGGCCGATCTGGCCGGGCAGCCAGGGCTGGCCCTGCGCGCCGCGGCCGATCATCACGGCGTCGGCGCCGGAGGCCTCGAGCGCCGCGCGCGCCCGCTCATAGGAGGTGATGTCGCCGTTGACGACGAGCGGAATGGCGATGACCTCGCGCACGGCGCGGATGGCATCCCAATCGGCCTCGCCCTTGTAGAACTGGCTGCGGGTGCGGCCGTGGACCGTCACGAGCTTGATGCCGGCGGCCTCCGCGCGCCGCGCCAGCTCCGGCGCGTTGCGGCTGCGGTCGTCCCAGCCGAGCCGCATCTTCAGCGTCACCGGCACCTTCACCGCCGCGATGGTGGCATCGATCAGGCTGACGGCATGGTCGAGGTCGCGCATCAAGGCCGAGCCGGACTGGCCGCCGGTGACGTGGCGGGCCGGACAGCCCATGTTGATGTCGATGATGTCGGCGCCTTCGGCCTCGGCGATCCGGGCCCCCTCGGCCATCCAATGGGCCTCGCAGCCGGCGAGCTGGACCACGTGCGGGCCGATTCCGGCGGCTTCGCAACGCAACCGGGACATCCAATGGCCGTTGGCGAGCTCGTCGCTGGCGGTCATTTCGGACACGACGAGACCGGCACCAAGCTCCGCGGCCAGCCGGCGGACGGGCGAGTCGGTCACCCCCGACATCGGTGCCAGGAAGACCGGAATGGCGACATCAATATCGCCTATCTTCAACGGCTTAGAGCCGGATATTGCCGAACCGGTCACAGGGGTCTCGTGGACTGGGCAGGGCCTCATCGCGCCTGCCATGATCTATCTTGCGCACAATTCTTGTGCAGTCAAGCGTCATGCCTACAGTTTAGACAATTCTGCAGATCTTTCAAGTGCAGTGCAGCAAAATGCCGTTGCGAACAATCCGGGGAAACCCCTTTTTTTGCGAGCCTGCCGTGCTAGAGGCATGCGGCCCCACTCCCCGACTCCCATCACCAACTGAGTATTTGAGTCCTATGGCGAAATCACAGCGCACCGCGGTCGTCCTCGTCGCAGCCGGGCGTGGACTGCGTGCGGGCGCCGGCGGGCCGAAGCAATATCGCGAGATCGGCGGCGTGCCCGTGATCTATCGCGCCATGGAAGCCTTCAGCCGTCACGCCGACGTGTTTGCGGTGCAGCCGGTGGTGAACCCCGATGACAGCGCGATGTTCACGGCTGCGGTCGCGGGGCTCGAGCACGAGCCGCCGGCCAATGGCGGCGCGACGCGGCAGGCCTCGGTGCTATCGGGCCTCGAAGCGCTCGCGCAGTACAAGCCCGACATCGTCCTGATTCACGACGCCGCGCGGCCCTTCGTCTCGGAAGGATTGATCTCGCGCGCGATCGAGGCGGCCAGCCGAACCGGCGCCGCCATTCCCGTCGTCCCTGTCACCGATACGATCAAGGTCACCGGCGCGAGCGGCAATGTCGAGGGCACGCCGGACCGCGCCTCCTTGCGGATCGCGCAGACGCCGCAATCCTTTCGTTTCGACGTCATCCTCGAAGGGCATCGTCGCGCGGCGAAGGACGGGCGCAGTGATTTCACCGACGATGCCGCGATTGCCGAATGGGCGGGATTGACGGTTGCAACCTTTGAAGGCGATGTTGCCAACATGAAGCTCACCACACCCGAGGATTTCGTGCGCGAGGAAGCGCGCCTGGCGGCGCAGCTCGGCGATATCAGGACCGGCACCGGCTACGACGTGCACGCCTTCGGCGAAGGCGACCACGTCATGCTCTGCGGCGTGCGCGTGCCGCATACCAAGGGTTTTCTCGCCCATTCCGACGGCGATGTCGGCCTCCACGCGCTGGTCGACGCCATCCTCGGCGCGCTCGCCGACGGCGACATCGGCTCGCACTTCCCGCCGAGCGATGCGAAGTGGAAGGGCGCCTCCTCCGACCAGTTCCTGAAATACGCCATCGAGCGCGTCACGGCGCGCGGCGGGCGCATCGCCAATCTCGAGGTCACCATGATCTGCGAGCGGCCGAAGATCGGCCCCCTGCGCGACACCATGCGCGCGAGCATCGCCGAGATCTCCGGCGTCGACATCTCGCGCGTCGCGGTGAAGGCGACGACCAGCGAGCGGCTCGGCTTCACCGGCCGCGAGGAAGGCATCGCCGCCACTGCGAGCGCCACCATCCGTCTGCCATTCAACGAAAAGACCTGGGGCGTGTAGGCCATGGGCGGCAGCGACGCACGCGCCCTCTCCCGCTCGCTGCTCGATCTGTGCCGGATGCGCAAGCTGACGGTCGCGACCGCTGAATCCTGCACCGGCGGCCTCGTCGCCGCCGCGCTGACCGACATCCCCGGCTCGTCCGACGTGATCGATCGCGGCTTCGTCACCTATTCCAACGACGCCAAGCGCGCCATGCTCGGCGTCGAAGCCGGCACGCTCGCCAATTTCGGCGCCGTCAGCAAGGAAACCGCAACCGCGATGGCGGTCGGCGCGCTGGAACGCGCCGGCGTCGATCTCGCCGTCGCCATCACCGGCATAGCCGGTCCCGGCGGCGCGACGCCCGGCAAGCCGGTCGGTCTCGTCCACTTCGCCGCCGCGGCACGCGATGGCCGGATCATCCACCGCGAGCATCGCTTCGGCGCGATCGGCCGCACCGCGGTGCGCCAGCGCTCCGTCGTCGAGGCGCTGCGCATGTTGATGGATCTGGCCCGCGGCCCGCAAGCCCAGACCAAGCCGCGCGCCGCCGCAACCCGCCTGCGCCCGCGCGTCACCCGCTCGCCGCGCCGGCACATTGTGAAGCGCAGGCCGCCGCGCTCGCCGCGGGGCTGATGTGGCTCATGCCGCCGCGAGCAATGCGCTCGCCCGATCGAGCACGCACTGCTTGACTGCGTCAGCCTGCGACGGTTTTGCCTTTGCGCTGACCGTCAATTCCAGGATCGGTGTCGCGGGATTGGCGACATCCAGTACCTTCGTGACGGTAACGGCCGGTTGCGAATGATCGTCGATGCGCGAGTCGTTGCGTAATTGCTCCAGGATGCGATCGGCCAGCGTATTGGCCGCGCCGGCCGGGACCGGAAACACCACCTTGATCTCGCCGGTGCCGGGATAGGCGCTGTGGTTGATGATGGCCGCGCCCCACACCTGTCCGTTCGGCAGCAGGATCTGCGTATTGTCGGGCGCGACCAGCTCGGTCATGAACAGCGACAGCGACTGCACCTTCCCGGCCTTGCCGGCCACCTCGACGTCGTCGCCGATGTGAAAGGGCCGGAACAACAGCAGCATCACGCCGGCGGCGAGATTGGACAGCGTGCCCTGGAGCGCGAGACCGATGGCAAGCGATGTGGCGCCCAGCACGGCAACGAGGCTTGCGGTCTGGATGCCGAACAGCTGAAGCACGGCGATGCCGACCACGGCGAGCACGCCGTAGCGCGCCACGCTGCCCACGAACAGCGTGACCAGCGGGTCGACGCGGTGCGTGACGCTCAGCAGGCGCGTGACGAAGCGCTGCATCGCGCCGGACAGATACCAGCCGATCGCGAGCAGCAGGATCGCGTAGATCGCGTTCAGGCCATAGAGGACGAGCGAGGCTTTCAGCGTTTCGAAATTGATGGTCATGGCGGCTCCGACCCGGACAATCCGGAGAGAACTCGCGGCGGCCCGAAATGATCCCGAAAGAACACATCCCGAAGGGCGGATTAGCGCTGCGTAATCCGCCGCATCTCCTGTCCGAGGCGAACAATGGCGGATTACGGCTTCGGCTCATCCGCCCTACGGCCCACAATTCCTTGCGTTGCCCGACGAGCGAAACACGCTAGGCGTGGGGCAAGCCCCTCTCATGAAAATATTCGCCTTTACAGAAGTTCGGATTTTTCGCATCGTCGCGCCACCTCATCCCGGTCAGAGGGGCGTATCGCGATCGTCACGAAACGTGGGGTGAGCTGCGGTGGACGCAAGTCACATCGGCGCGAGAGGCATCGCAGGGCGGGCGACCGTGAGCGACGGCCGGCGCGCACACGACCGGTGTGACATGCGTACGGCAAAACCGTGTGGTCCTGACGCCCGGGGTCTGTGCGTCAAGTCTTGCGGTGATGCGGCGGCCCGGCCGGGTGCGCGCATCAGCGATCTGCAAGGCGACGGGGGCAATAGTGCAACGCTCCCCGGGGAGAGCTCGGCATAAGCCGTCAAACCACTGCGCAGGGAAGGCCGGTTGTCTGGCTTCACCTGTATGCCGCTGTGCAGTTTCTTGACACGCAGGTTTCGCACAGTGGACCGCGGGTGCCCGGCCGGCATCCGGTCTTCCCTGCGCCCTTTGACAGAGGGCGATATGACCGCGCAAGACTCGGACAGGACCTGTCGCGAGAGCGCTGCGTCATGTTCAGTTCTCAAGAATCCCGAGGTTGACTCATTCCGTCTCGCAGCCGTCGCACGTCGCGGTGGATTGAAGTGTGAATTTCGTGCCCCGGACGCAGCGCAGCGCTCCTTCAGCGATGCGCTGCAGAGCTGGGGCCGCTGCAGAGCTGGGGCCATGTCTCCAAAGGCGCGTATGCGGCGGCATGGGTCCCGGCTCTGCGCAGCAGCGCTACGCGCTGCACCGCGTCCGGGACACGAGAGCCGGGCAGCTAAGTCGACGCCAGCTTCGGCCGGCCGTAGATCGCGTCCGCTCGTTTCTCGAACGCGGTGGAGAAGCGCGCGAAGGCGGCATCGAACATCGAGCCCATCAGCAACGCCAGCATGCGGCTCTTGAATTCGTAGGACAGGAAGAAGCCGACGTCGCAGACGCCCTCGCCTTTGGGCTCGAACGTCCAGCGGTTTTCCAGATTGCTGAAGGGACCTTGCAGATACTCGACGAGAATCTTCAGATTGGCGCGGTCGAGCGTCACGCGGCTGGTGAAGGATTCCTCGATCAGCTTGAACGACACCGTCATGTCGGCGACCAGCACCTCGGTGCCGTCGGGCTTGGCCATCCGCTGGCGCACCTTCAGCGCGCTGCAGAGCGGCACGAATTCCGGGTAGCGCTCGACGTCGGCGACCAGATCGAACATCTCGGATGCGCTGTGATTGACACGGCGCTTGCTCGAAAATTTGGGCATGATGGCTCAGATGGCGGTTCAGCGAGCGTGAGCTGCCCGCGCGGCCTTCAGTCTCGCAAAATCCTCGCCCGCATGATGCGACGAGCGGGTGAGCGGGCTCGCGGACACCATCAGGAAGCCCTTGGTGTAGGCCACCTTCTCGTAGGAGGCGAACTCGTCCGGCGGCACGTAGCGCATCACCGCATGGTGCTTGCGGGTCGGCTGCAGGTACTGGCCGATGGTCAGGAAATCGACGTCGGCGGAGCGCAGATCGTCCATCACCTGCTGCACCTCGTGACGCTCCTCGCCGAGGCCGACCATGATGCCGGACTTGGTGAAGATGGTGGGATCGAGCTCCTTGACCCGCTGCAGCAGCCGGATCGAGTGGAAATAGCGCGCGCCCGGCCGCACCGTGAGATAGCGCGAGGGCACGGTCTCGAGATTGTGGTTGAAGACGTCGGGCTTGGCGGCGACGACGATTTCGAGCGCCCCCTCCTTGCGCAGGAAGTCCGGCGTCAGGATCTCGATCGTGGTCGAGGGACACGCGGCGCGGATGGCGCGGATGGTCTGGGCAAAATGCTCGGCGCCGCCATCAGTGAGGTCATCGCGGTCGACCGAGGTGATGACGACATGGGCGAGGCCGAGCTTGGCGACCGCCTCGGCGACATTCTCAGGCTCGGCCGCATCCAGCGCATTGGGCAGGCCGGTCTTGACGTTGCAGAAGGCGCAGGCGCGGGTGCAGGTGTCACCCATGATCATGAAGGTGGCGTGCTTCTTGTCCCAGCACTCGCCGATGTTCGGGCAGCCCGCCTCCTCGCACACCGTGTGCAGGCCGTTCGACCGCACGATGTTGCGGGTGTCGGCATAGCCGCGGGTATTGGGCGCGCGCACGCGGATCCAGTCCGGCTTCGGCGGCGAAGCGGAATCGGGCCGGTTCACCTTTTCGGGGTGGCGCGGGCGCAGCGGGTTCGAGATGGTATCGACGATTACGACCATGGGGTGTCCGGTCTGTTCAGGTCCTACCTAGTCGGTCTGGCGGGGCATCGCAACCCGGCTCGCCCCGCTTCAGGGAACATGGCAGATATGGGCAATATCCTGCTCTGTCCTCTGACGATTCTCATCTCGAATGGCTCCAAGATCGAACGCCTCATCCCCGCGGCTCGGCAAGCCGCTGAAACGTGCCTTTTTCGGCCGCAGAGTCCACGAGGTCGCGCCGGACCTGATCGGCGCGACGATGCTGGTCGACGGAATTGGGGGCATCATCGTCGAGGTCGAGGCCTATCATCATACCGACCCGGCGGCGCACTCCTACAACGGGCCGACGCCGCGGAACCAGGTGATGTTCGGCCCGCCCGGCTATGCCTATGTGTATCGCTCCTACGGCATCCATTGGTGCGTGAACTTCGTATGCGAGGACGAAGGCTCGGCCAGCGCCGTGCTGATCCGCGCGATCGAGCCGACGCATGGTATCGCCACCATGCGCCGCCGCCGTCATCTTCAGGATCTGCATGCGCTGTGCTCGGGCCCGGGCAAGCTGACCGAGGCGCTCGGGATCACCATCGCGCACAATGCTCTGCCGCTGGACCGGCCGCCGATCGCACTGCATGCGCGGACGGAGGATGTCGAGGTCGCAACCGGCATCCGGATCGGCATCACCAAGGCGGTCGAGCTGCCCTGGCGCTACGGCATCAGGGGATCGAAGTTCTTGAGCAAACCGTTTCCGAAGTAGCTGTCGTTCCGGGGCGATGCGCAGCATCGAACCCGGAACCTCGAGATCTCCAGGTGCGCAATTGCGCACTGGAGTTCGGCGCTGCGAGCCGCCCCGGAATGACGATCAACTCACGACGCCTGCTTCAGCCGCTCCAGCGCCTCAAGCAGCTTGGCCTTTCGAGCCAGCGCGGCCTCGCGCTTTTCGCGCTCCTCCTCGACGACCTCCTCGGCCGCGTTGGCGACGAATTTCTCGTTCGCCAGCTTGGATTCGGCACGCTTGATGTCGGCCTCGGCCTTGGCCATCTCCTTGTCGAGACGCGCGCGCTCGGCGGCGACGTCGATCACGCCCTTCAGCGGCAGCGCCGCGACCTCGCCGCGCACCAGCAGCTGGACCGCGCCGTCAGGCGCGCGGTCGGCGAAGGAGATGTCCGACAGCCGCGCCATGCGCTTGATGACGTCGGTCCAGCGCGGCGCGCGCTCCTCGTCTCGCCCGAAGCGCCCGCCAGCACCAGCGCCGTCAGCGTCGCCGGCGGAATGTTCATCTCGGCGCGCACCGAACGGATCTGTGTGATGAGGTCGATCACCCAGCCGATCTCGGCCTCGGCCGCAGGGTCGGTGAAGTCGGCATGATCGAAGATCGGCAGCACCCAGGCGGGGGAGACCAGCGGATCGGTCGTCCCCGTCGTCGCAGCGAGCATCGCAAGCTGCTCAGGCGTCGGCTCGGTCCGCTGCAGCGGCCATGGCGCCAGTGCAAGCAGGCCGTCGCGCTTGGCCGTCACCTCCCACAGCTCTTCGGTGATGAAGGGCATGAAGGGGTGGAGCAGCTTCAGGATCTCGTCGCGCGCCCAGGCGACCATGGCGCGGGTCTCGTCCTTGGCGGGACTGTCCGGCCCGAGCAGCACGGGCTTGGCGAGCTCGACATACCAGTCGCAATAGACGTTCCAGACGAAGCGGTAGATGCTGCCGGCCGCATCGTTGAAGCGATAGGCTTCGATCGCCTCGGTCACCTCGCGCGTGGTGTGCGCGCTCTCATGCGCGATCCAGCGGTTCAGCGTCTCCTTCGCCTTCGCCGGCTCGAAGCCTTCAGGCACGGCGCACTGGTTCATTTCTGCGAAGCGGCAGGCGTTCCAGAGCTTGGTCGCGAAATTGCGGTAGCCTTCGACGCGGCTGGTGGCGAGCTTGATGTCGCGCCCTTGTGCCGCCATCGCGGCCAGCGTGAAGCGCAGCGCGTCTGCGCCGTATTCGTCGATCAGGTTGAGCGGATCGATGACGTTGCCCTTCGACTTCGACATCTTGGCGCCCTTCTCGTCGCGGACGAGGGCGTGGATGTAGATAGTCGAGAACGGCACCTCCTTCATGAAGTGCAGGCCCATCATCATCATGCGGGCGACCCAGAAGAAGATGATGTCGAAGCCGGTCACCAGAGCATTGGTCGGGTAGTAGCGCTGCACCTCAGGCGTGTCATCCGGCCAGCCCAGCGCCGAGAACGGCCACAGCGCCGAGGAGAACCAGGTGTCGAGCACGTCCTCGTCGCGCGTGATGAAGCCCTCGCGCTTGTTGCGGTCGAGCGCCATCTCGCGGCCTTGCTCGGCCGTGATGACCTCCTGCTCGACGTAATAGCCGAGGGCGTGGCTGATCGCCTCCTCCTCGGTCTCGGCGACGAACACCTTGCCGTCAGGCCCGTACCAGGCCGGGATCTGGTGGCCCCACCACAGCTGGCGCGAGATGCACCAGGGCTGGATGTTCTCCATCCAGTCGAAATAGGTTTTCTCCCAGTTCTTCGGCACGAACGTCGTCTCGCCCGAACGCACCGCCGCGATCGCCGGCTTGGCCAGCGTCTTGGCGTCGACATACCACTGGTCGGTCAGGTACGGCTCGATCACGCTGTTGGAGCGATCGCCGTGCGGCACCATGTGGGTGTGCGGCTCGATCCGCTCGACGAAGCCGAACGATTCCAGCCGCTCGACGATGCGCTTGCGCGCAGCGAAGCGGTCGACCTTGTGGAACTCCTCGGCAAATTGCGAAGCCCCTTCGGGCAGGTCGCGCAGATAGTCCTCGTTGTCGACGAGATCGAGACAGCCTTCCCTATCGATCACGCTGATGCGGGCGAGGCCGTGGCGATTGCCGACCTCGAAGTCGTTGAAGTCGTGCGCCGGCGTGATCTTGACCGCACCCGAGCCCTTCTCCGGATCGGAGTAATCGTCGGCGACGATTTTGATCTTGCGGCCGACCAGCGGCAGGATCACGTTCTTGCCGACCAGCTTCTGATAGCGCTCGTCCTCGGGATGCACGGCGACGCCGGTATCGCCGAGCATGGTCTCGGGGCGCGTGGTGGCGACGACGATGAAGCTCGAGGGATCCTCGGGGCTGAACGTCCTGTCCTCGATCGGATAGCGCAGATACCAGAGGTGGCCCTTGACCTCGGTCTGCTGCACCTCGAGATCCGAGATCGCGGTGAGCAGCTTGGTGTCCCAGTTCACCAGCCGCTTGTCCTTGTAGATCAGCCCTTCGCGATGCAGCTCGACGAACACCTTGACGACGGCCTTCGAGAGGCCCTCGTCCATGGTGAAGCGCTCGCGCGACCAGTCGCAGGACGCGCCGAGGCGCTTGAGCTGGTTGATGATGGTGTCGCCGCTCTCGGCCTTCCACTGCCAGACCCGCTCGAGAAATTTGGCGCGGCCCATCTCGCGGCGGCCGGGCTGCTGACGCTCCATCAGCTGCCGCTCGACCACCATCTGGGTGGCGATGCCGGCATGGTCGGTGCCGGGCTGCCACAGCACGTCGCGGCCGCGCATGCGCTCGAACCGGCACAGGATGTCCTGCAGCGTGTTGTTGAGGGCGTGGCCCATATGCAGCGAGCCCGTCACGTTCGGCGGCGGGATCACGATGGTAAAGGGCACGGCGTCGCGGCGGTCGGGGCGGCCGGCCTTGAAGGCAAGGCTGTCCTCCCACACCACGGACATGCGGGCTTCGATATCGGCGGGCTGGTAATTTTTCTCGATCATGGGGGTGTTAGAAAGCCGCGTGCGCGGGTCAAGTCAACGGAAAGCTCGGCGGCAAGAGGGCTTTCCAGCCCGGTCCGCAGGCCGAACATGCCCTGGGAGCAGGCTTTATCGGGGCCGCACCGCCCCTCTCAGCGGCCGCCGCGCGAGACCCGCTCGATTTCGGCCTTCACGATGCGTTCGACGAGGCCCGGCAAATTGTCGTCGAGCCAGGACTTCAGCATCGGACGCAGCATCTCCTTGACCAGATCCTCCAGCGTCCGTGCATTGCTGCTGAGCACCGTATGGGCCAGCGAGTTGAAGGCGGATTCCACCGCCGAGACGGTCGATTGCGCCAGCATGGGCTGCTGCGGCGGCAGCGGCGGGGCATCGAAGTCCACCGGCGCGTAGGACGGCGACGGCTGCGGGCGCGGCGGCGGCGATTCGGAGAATTCGAGATCATCCCGCGGCTCGACCTTGCGGAAGCTCGGCGGCGGCGGAGCCGGCGTCGGATCCATCGCCATCTCGTCGGTCAATTCGAGCACGTCGGGTTCAGGCTCGGGCTCGGGTTCCGGCTCGGGCGCGCGGACCTCGGGCGCCGGCGTGGCCGCGTCGAGCCCCGCCAGCAGCGCGTCGATATCGTCCTGGCTGTTTGGCGATGCTTCGGCCGCAGGTGCGGGAGCTGGGGCCGGAGGTGGAGCGGCCTTCTCGGCAGCCGGTTTGGCCGGTGCCACCTTGGAGGGCGGAATGTCGTTCATCGCCTGCGGCTTCGGCGGCGCTGCGGGGGCCGCGGCTTTCTCAGGCTTGGCGGTCTCGGCCGGCGGCGGCTTGGCCTCGTCGTCGGCAATGATGCGCCGGATCGAGGCCAGAATCTCCTCCATCGAGGGTTCTGTGACCTTTGCAGGCTGCGTCATCTCCGACTCCACATCATCAACGCCCTCGCATGCGTTGTTTTACACCAAGCAAGGCAGGATTGGCCCGGTTCCGGGCGTGCGGCCTGCCATTTTCGTCGCGGCAGCCCGACTTGTCCCCAGATCACGGCTCAACGTGCGGCGGTGCGCCCCTGCCCCCGGCACTCAATCTCTACGCATACGGGATCAATACGAGACGAATCGACCCGCATTGTCCTAGCAAGGCTATGTCAGGGATTTTGATGATTGCAAGCAAAGTGCCGGTCGGCTTCGGCTGTTCGCGAGGCCGACCGGACGATTACGGGGATCAGCGCCCGTCAGGCGTGCGCACGCCGGCCCAGCTGTCGCGGACCTGATGGTAGTGAACGCTCGGATCGTAGACATTGGTCGCAAGACCGAGCACCTGCGGCGCCAGACGGCCGACGGCGGCGAGGACGTTGTAGGACGCGACGACGCGGTCGTGCTGCGCGGTCACGAGCGCGACGCGCGCATTGACCAGCGCCTGCTGCGCGTTGAGCACGTCGAGGGTGGTGCGCTGACCGGCCTTGGCTTCCTCGCGGACGCCGTTCAGCGCGATCTCGGACGCCGTCACCTGCGCCTGCGCCGACTGCACCTGCGCCTTGCCGGCCTGCAACGAACCCCACCATTGCACGATGGTCGCGCGGGTCTGGTCCCGCGTGTTCTCGAGGTTGAGACGCTGCTGCGCCAGGTTTTCCTTGGATTGGCGGATCAGCGAATATTCGCTACCGCCCTGATAGATCGGCACCGAGATCTGCGCGAGCGCGGAAGCGTTGAACGCACGGTACTGGATCAGGGATTGTTCGTAAGCCTGGGTCACGCTGGTCTGCAGGGTGACCGTCGGCAGCAGAGCGCCCTCGGCGACCTTGACCTGCAGGAAATTGACGTCGATGCCGAACATCGCGGCCGTCACATTCGGATGCTCGACGAGCCCGAGCTCGACCGCGGCCGCGAGCGTCGCGGGCAGGAAACGGTCGACGGGCGAGCCGGGCGCCAGGTTCGTCGGCTCGTTGCCGATGATGCGGCGGAAGTTCGCACGGGTCGTGTTGAGATCTGATTCGGCGGTCAGAGCCTGCGTTCTGCCGGCCGCCAGCTGGGCTTCCGATTGCGCAACGTCGGTGCGGGTCACCTCGCCGACGTTGAAACGATCACGGGTCTGCTTCAGCGTCTGCTCGAGCACCCGCACGTTGCTGCGCTGGACTTCCAGCGTCGCCGCATCGCGCAGATAATCCATGTAGGTCGTGGCGGCCTGGAGCAGCACGGTCTGATCGAGACTGCGCAGCGCTTCGCGGGAGCCGGAAACCTGGCTCTCCGCGGCGCGCGTCCTGTTGGCGGTCTGGTTGCCGTTGTACAAGGTCTGGGAAGCCGTCAGTCCGACGCTTCGCGGAATGCCGGGCCCGTGAGCCGGCGCGCCGCCGCGCTGGCTTTGGAAGTCCGAATATTGGTAACCCCCGCTCGCCGTCAGCGAGACCTTGGGGCGATAGCCGGACAAGGCCTGCGGCACGTTTTCGTCAGTCGAGCGCACCTGGGCACGCTGTGCGTTGAGCTGCGGATTGTTCTGATAGGCGCGCACCAGTGCCGCCTCGATCGTGTCCGCCATGGCAGGCACCGGCCCGGCAAGCGCCAGCAGCAGGACCGAAACCGCAGCTCCGGTGAAGAGCTTCACCCCATGCATCCCTGAAATTCCGTTCATTCTAACGCCCGGCTCGTGCCCGCGAGCTGGGTTACCGTCTACCGAGTGGAGTCGTTGCCCCGCCGCAACATAGGATGCGGATCGGCGCGACGGAACTACCCCGGAGTAGTTCCCGGTGGAAACTCTTCACGTGCAGCATCCCGGCCACACTTCTGATTCAGAACGGGATTTTAACGGGCTTTGGGTCGTCAGAAGACGAAAGCGGCCGCCCGTTCGAGCCCGGGAAGGACCGGAGCGGTGGCGTCGAACAGGGTTCGATGGCCTAACTCACCGTGGGTCCGGGTCACGATCATGGCCCGCGGCGGCCGGGATTCGGCGGACACCCCGACCAGGCGCCCGCCCTCCTTCAGCTGCCCGAGCAGCGCCTCCGGCATCACCTCGGCAGCGCCATTGAGGATGATCACGTCATAGGGAGCGGCGGACGGATCGCCTTCGCTGCAGGACGCGGCCTTGCAGGTGACATTGGCGAGCCCCAGCGACGCAAAGGCATCCCTGGCCTTCGCGGCGAGCGTCGAATCGCATTCCGTCGCAGTGACCTGGCCGGCCAGCTTGGCAGCCAGCGCCGCGAGATATCCCGTGGCGCAGCCGACCACCAGCACGCTGTCGCCCTCGCCGATTTCGGCGGCCTGAAGCAGCTTGCCGGTCAGCTGCGGCTTGATGAGGAAACGCTTGGCTGTGCCCTCGCTGACGTCGAGGTCGAGATCGAGATAGGCCAGTGCCTGCCGGGCGGCCGGCACGAAGGCCTCGCGCGGAACCGTGAGCATGGCATCGAGAACACGACGATCGGTGACATCATTGGTGCGCACCTGGCCATCGACCATTTTGAGGCGCGCGGTCGAGAAACCGGACATTTGCGGACCCTGCAATGCGGACGATGCCGCGGACGAAATTCGCGGCATCTTTGGAGCATGCACGGCCAAAACGCAACACGGCCGTTCACCTGCGGGACGAAGGCTTCCGCATCTTACCGCACTGGCCGCCGGAACGGATTATTCGATCGCCACCGCGAGGCGGCCGATCAGAGCTGCGACCTCATCCAGCCGCGCCGAATCGGGCGTCTCGACCGCACGCGCCAGACAGGCGAGGCATTCGTCGTCGCTGAGCTCCGGGATGTCGGCCGGCAGGATCGAGGGGGCCATTCGGGAACGGTCGACCTGGATGTCTGGCATGGGAATCAGCTCCGTCAAAATCCGGCAGCTGTCGAAGCTCGATTTCAATTGAGTCGATTTGGCGCCGTCCGCATGGCGCGACGACGCCCGTCCACACAACTGCTTGAATGCGAAAGTCAGGCAGGAATCGTGGGGCGCGGGCTTCAGAGATCAATGCAACGAGATCGCGCAGCGCGCGAGGACGCGGCTACAACTCATTGAACTTACGGAAAAATTTGGCTCCCCGGGCTGGATTCGAACCAGCGACCATCCGATTAACAGTCGGATGCTCTACCGCTGAGCTACCGAGGAAAAGGCGAACCAGTGGCTCGCGCGCGGCTGCGTATAACAAAGCCGCTTGCGCTTGCAAAGGACGAATTCGTCATCCTCCGAAACGTCCTTGAGGAAGGGCCTGGAAGCCCTCTCCTCCGGACGTCAGCGGCAACCGCTATTCCGCAAGAAACGAGGTGGTCTTGGTGCCAGAATCGTAGCGCAGCCGAAGCGCGGTCATCCTGCAGAGGTTGACGTTCTTCCACAGCACCGCCTCGTCGTAGCTCTGCCAGTCGACGCGGATGTTCCAGACGCAGCCCTCGTCGTCCTCGTCGAACTCGACATAGGTGCTGGCCTGGTTCTGGAGCACCTTCTCGAGCTCGTTGTCCCACTCGTCCAAGCCGTCATCCGGCGCGTTGAAGCCCAGGAATTTGATGGCATAGCCGGTCTCGTTGACGACCGTGACGTTGCGGGCGTCGCCCGCCAGCGACGGCATGGCCGCGATCGACAGACCGATCGCGATCAATCCAGACAGAAAATACTTCATGAAAATCCTCCGATCGAAACAGGTCTCGGCACCTGGCGTCGATCGGCACAGGCGCCGCGGCAACAAAAGCGTTGCCTGACAGGACGTCCGGAGCGCGATCGAGGGGTTCAACACCCCGTCGATCTGCGCTCCGGAACGTTGCGCGACGCGAGACGCGCGGGACCGTTTCTATCGTTTCGAATTCTCAGCAGCAATGAACGGGCATTCATAGATCGGCGGAGTTTGTCTTCGCCGGTGCCGGCGCAGCGACCGGCACGGCTGCGCCGTTGCTCTTCCCGGTCACGGCGCCGACCAGCGCCTGCACGGGATCATCGCCGGGCGCAAAGCCGCCCTGGCGCAGAATCTCGTCGATCATCGGGCGCAGCGCGTGCACCTTGAGCAGCTCGCCGGCGAGACCTTCGCCGAAGCCGACATTGCCTCCGCCGGCACCATTGCCGCCGAACGCGCCGCCGGTGTGCAGGATGCGGACGTCCTTGAGGTTGGCGATCGGCTTGACCATCTCGGCCAGCGCCGACGGCATCGTCTCGATCCGCCTCTTGGCGATCTCGAAGTCGATGATGTTGCTGCCGAGCTTGTTCTGCGCCTCGTTCTTCATGGTGATGACGGCGGCCTCGGCCTCACCGATGTCGCGGACGCCGACGGCCTTGATCTTGTTGGACTCGGCTTCGGCGGTGGCCAGCGTCTTCACGGCCTCGGCGCGATCGAGCGAGGCCTTCTTCTCCGCCTCGGCCGCGACGATCAGCTCGGTCGATTTGCGTTCGGCCTCGGTCCGCGCAGCCAGCACCTGGGTGAGACGGGCGCGATCAGCCACCTCGACCGCACGCGCCGTCACGACCTTCTCCTCCGCGGAGACGGCGAGCGCTTCGGCGGTCTTGGCTTCGGCGACGGCTTCCGAGGTCTCCTTGCTCTTGGCGGCGATCTGGATCTCGTTCTCCTGCGTGGCGATCTGGATCTCACGCTGGGCATCGGTCCTGCGCTTGTTGATCGCCAGATCCGATTCGATCACCGCGGTTTCCTTGACCTGCTTGGCACCGGCCTCCTTCTCGGCGACCGCCCTGTCGGTATCGATACGGGCGTTCTCCTCGGTCAGGCGCGCGGTCTGGGTTGCGGTTGCGACCTCGGCGCGGGTGCTCGCGGTCTTGTTGGCGATGTCGCGCTCCTGCGAAAGCTCGGCTTCCTTTTTGGTCCGCTCGATGCCGAGGGTCTGCTGCCGCGCCTCAAGGTCCTTCTGCGCGATCGCCACCTCGTTGTCCCGCACGATGGCGTTGCGGTCGCGGCGGCGGGTTTCGGTGACGGTCTTCAACTGGGTGAGGCCTTCGGCGTCGAAGAAGTTCTCGGGATTGAAGAACTTGACGTCGGTCTGGTCCAGCTTGGTCAGCGATACCGATTCAAGCTCGAGCCCGTTCGATTTCACGTCGGATCTGACCGTGGACTGAACGTGCTTGACGAAGTCCGAGCGCTTCTCCTGAAGCTCCAGGATGGTCATGGTCGCGGCCACCGAGCGCAGGCCGTCGACGAATTTCGCCTCGACCTGGTTGCGCAGCGCCTCGGCGTCATTGGTCAGCGCGCCCAGCGTCTGGCTGGCCAGCGCGATGCTTTCTTCGTCCGGGCGGACGCGAACGTAGAACTCCGCGACGATGTCGACGCGCAGGCGGTCCTTGGTGATCAGGGATTCCCGTTCCTTGCGTTCCACGGTGAGCCGCAACGTCTTCAGGTTGACGCTGGCATAGGAGTGGAAGATCGGCAGGATCATGGCGCCGCCGTCGAGCACGACTTTCTTGCCGCCAAGGCCGGTGCGCACGAAGGCTTCGTCGCGGGTGGCGCGCTTGTAGAGGATGGTGAAGACGATACCCAGGACGACGATCAGCGCGACGCCGATCATGGCCGGGACTGCGATGTCGAACATGACTTTCTCCGATAATGACCTAGCTGCTGCTTAGACTGGGCTTGGAAGGTTTGAGTTCATCGTCGGCCTTGACCGCCACGAAGCGCGTGCCGGCCCGATCGACGAGCAGGACCGCGGTTCCCTGCGGCAAGGGTGCCGATGACGGCGCCGCGACCGCCGAGACGAAATGGCGGTTGCCATGGACATCGGCGACGCTGACGCGGCCCGGCGGTCCCTGGTCGAGCGGGCCGATGACGACCTCACCGATGCGGCCGACGAGATCGCCGAGGCCGACGGCGTAGCTTTCATCCTTGGGAATGACCCGCGCGATCGCGCGGCTGGCGGCGCGGACCAGCGGAACCGAGATCACGACCGCCCCGACCGAAGCGACCGTCGCCGGCAAGGGACCGGCGACCATCCGTGCGACGTCCTGGATCAGGAAGCCGGTGATGGAGAAGGCGCCGAGCAGGAGCAGCAGGAAGATGAGGAGCGGCACGCCGCCGACATTGATCCAGGAGATGGCGTTGATCACGCCGTTGTCGCTCGGATGACCGAAATCGAAGTGGGTGCCGAGCATCTCGCTCAGGGAGGCCCCGACCAGCATCGAGACCACCTCGATCGAGCCGACGATGACGATCATGGCCGCCGCGATCGCGAACGGCCTCACCTCCGGCGACATGACGTGTTCGAGCAGAGCGCTCATGACACGGCACTCAGGTGCGTGACTTGAGACGCGCCAGCCTCGCCGCAATTTCCTTGTCGCGATGGAGCGTGCTGAGCTCGTCGATGTCGCTCGAATACGGAATGGCCTGGGGCACGCCGGTGGCGCGGGCCACCGCCCTGCCCGCACGCAAGGCCTTGGCTGCGGCGGAAGTGCCGCCCTGCTTGCGGGACGACGTCGAGCCCTGCTGACTTGCGGCCGCCTCGCTCTTTTCGAGCTCGGCGCGGCGCTGCTCGGCGTCCTGGAGTGCCGACAGCACCGCACGCAGCGAGGTGACAGATTGCTCGATCTTATCGTTGTTCTCGTCGATGGCGCGGGAGAGCACGTCGAACTGGGCCTCCAGATCCATCTGCCGCGCGATGCCGGCGCGCGCGAGGTCGTCGCGGCCATCGGCGATCGCGGTTTCGATCTTGGGGGCGAGATTGGCCATCTCGCGCTCGATTTCGGTCCGGCGCGCGTTGAGGCGGTATTCCTCGGCACGCGCGGCAGCGAGCGCGTCGCGCGCTTCGGTCTCGGCGCGCTCGATCTCGCGGATGGCCTGCCCGACCACCCCAAGCTTGTTCTTGCCTTCCGCCTGCTCGATCGCGTCGTAAGCGATCCCGGCGATCAGGCGCCCGACCCGGGACAGGAAATTGTCGGGAGCGGCAGCGATGTTCTCCATAGCGTTCTCCTCCTCTGGCAGAATGTTCGGCGTGACGCCGTAGTGGACTTCGAAACCGTCCTCGGTGCGAACCAGGCACGCGGGCACGCTTTGCCCCCAGCCCTCGGCATAGCCGGCATAGTCGAACGGCACGCTGAAGCGGCCTTGCACGGTCGCAATCGAGAGGGTGGCTGGGCCCTTGATCTTGGCGAGCTTGTCGTCGAGCGGCAGGCGGCGGCCCTGCGCCGCGCGATATTCGCTGCGGTCGCGCAGACCCAGCGTCACGAGACGCGACGGCAATGCGGTTGCCTTGCGGATCGGGTCATAGGCGTGGGCATGCAGCAGCACGACGTTGGAACCGATGTTGTGGCTTCGCGCGACCTCATCCAGGATTTCCATCATGCGGTCATAGGCCTGGAACGTCGCCTCCAGTGCGGCCTTGGCGGGTGCGTCAGGGGCAAGCCTGTAACGCAGTGCGGACGGCGCGTTTCGAGAGGACTGGCTCATGAAAAGCACTAAAGCACCATTTTAGTGCTTTAGGAAGAGGCGCCTTGTTCACATTCCTCTGATCCTTCGGCACTCTG
This sequence comes from Bradyrhizobium dasycarpum, assembly GCF_042019905.1. Classification (NCBI taxonomy): domain Bacteria; kingdom Pseudomonadati; phylum Pseudomonadota; class Alphaproteobacteria; order Hyphomicrobiales; family Nitrobacteraceae; genus Bradyrhizobium; species Bradyrhizobium dasycarpum. The sequence goes on along the minus strand of NZ_CP169574.1, from coordinate 1,227,107 downwards.
CCGGTTAGTCGCGCCGGTCGCCGCCCACGTTCAAGCCCGGGATACCTCTACTCACAACCGATCAAGATCTTCTACTCGCATAGATTGCAATTTGAGACAAATGAGCACGCTCTCGGCCCACCCTGCCGACCGTCACGGCCGACGGCACACCAGATCGATCTCGATCAACGCATCATAGGCGAGCCCGGTGACCCCGACACAGGTGCGCGCGGGGAGCCGGTCCGGCGGAAAGAACGTACGGTAGGTCTCGTTCATGGCCGTGTAGTCCTCCCTGAAGCGCGTGAGATAGACTCGCGTCATCATGACATGCTCGAGGCCGAGATCGAGACCGGCCAAAACGATCTTCAAATTCGCCATCACCGCGCGGGTCTGCGCGACGATGCCCTCGGGCAGCACGCCCGGCGTCTGCGGCGTGTCCGGCATCTGGCCTGTGACGAAGACGAAACCATCGGTTTCCACCGCGTGGCTGAAGGGCGCGACCGGCTTCGGCCCGTCGCTGATCATGTGGAATTTCAACTCGAGTGTCCTTGCTAGGTTAGGTCCTGGAACAGGCGCTTGCTGAGGATGGCGTGCACGCCCCAATTGCCGTCGACGACCTGGGTGACGCCGAAATCGACGGCGGCCGACATCAGCGCGATGGCCTCGTCCTCGCTGAGGCCTTTGACGTTCATCAGGAAGCGCCGCATCTTGCGGAACGCATCCTTCATGGCGAGATCGAGCGAAGACTTGGCGTAGACCTCGCTTTGTCCTTGGGCGCCGAACTCCGCGAGATAGTTCGGATGACTGAAGCCGGTCAGCACCCAATCGGTGGCGGTCTCGATCAGGGGATAAGAGAGATCGGCGAAAGGCCGGCCGGCAAGTTCGACCTTCTTGTGCAGGATCACCTCGAATGTGCCGGTCATCGAGCATTCGATCGCTGTGCCGCTGAGCTCGCCATCGCCCTGGGCGGCGTGGGGATCGCCGACCGACAGAAGCGCGCCGGGCACGGAAACCGGCAGATAGATGGTTGCCCCCTTCCCCAGCCGCCAATTGTCCAGGTTTCCGCCGAAATAGGACGGCGGCACGGAATCGACGAAATCGACCTCGCGCGGTGCCACCGCGATCACGCCGAAATGGGGACGCAGCGGAATCTTGATGCCGTCGAGCACGGCATGGCGACGCTTGATCGTGGCGGACGCGACGGGTACGCCGGGATAGTCGTAGGTCGTGTGAACGACGCCGAAAGGATCGGTCTGCGGCTCCCAGCGGTAGGAATAGAGGGCGCGGGCGTGCGGCACCTCGGCGTCGTCGAAAATCTCGTAGATGGTAACCGCTTCGCGCGGCTTGGGACCGCCGAGAAACTCGTTGTAATGATAGCCCCACCAAGCCGCGACTGAGGAGCCGAACACGCGGCCCGCATGATCGGGATTGCGGCTCGCCCGCGGCACGATGTCGAGGATGCGCACCTCCAGCACATCACCTGGCTGGGCGTCCTTCACAGCGACGGGGCCGGTGCAGATGTGCACGCCAAAGCCCTCGCCGGCACCGCGGCCGAACACGCTGGCATCCATGGGCCCTGCGCCGCGGCGGTCGACGTTCTTCCTGTCCCGTGTCCAGCCGAACACGCTTTCGGCGGCGGCATCGCCGGCGATCATCATATCAGGGGCGTCGGAGGCGTGCTGCGTCAGCGTCTCGATGGTGATGGTGTCGCCCGAGGCGATCTCGATCTGCGGCGGCAGCGAGCGGCTGAAATAACCCCAATGTACGCGGCTGGCCTCGACCGGGAGATGGTGATGACGGCGTTCGGCGGTCGTGCGCGCCTCGGCGCCGGCGCAGGCGACGCTGCTGCGCGTCTCCACGCTCTGATGGACGCGAAGCTGCGCCAGTGCCTCCTGCGGCCAGCCGCGTTGGCCGGCGACGCCGTGCTGTGCCGTCGCGCGCTCCGCCTCCTGCTGGCGAAACTCGCGCGGCGGCAGGCCGAAGCGATGCCGGAAGGCGCGGCTGAAATGCGCGGAGTCGCCAAAACCGTAGGCGTAAGCGATCTCCGAGATCGAGCGATGCGCCTCGGTGGGGTTGGATAGGTCGGTCCAGGCGCGCTGGAGACGGCGCTCACGAACATAGTGGGTGAAATTGTCCCCGACCGTCTCGAACAGCTTCTGCAGGTAACGTTCGGAAATTCCCTCGGCCTGCGCGACGCGCGCCGGCACCAGATCGGGATCGTCGAGGCGACGCTCGATGGTCTGGCAGATCCGGTGCAGCAGCGCGGCCTGCGTCGCGCTCGATCCAGCATCGGAGGCCGAGGACGCCAGCTGATGCACCAGCGTCAGCAGCAGATCGACGAAGGACTGCGCGACCGAATTCCATTCGGGATCGCTCAGGGTGTCGAGCGTCCGTGCAGTGGCATCGAGCAGACGGGAGAAGACATCGGCAAAGCCGCTCGGCGGAACGACGCGGGGCTCGCCGAGCCGCGGCTTGCCCGAAAGGCGACCGTGCAGCGCCTCCGATGTCACCGACAGCACGATGGCGCGCATGTCGCGCTGGAACACGATGCTCCAGTCGCCGCTGCGCGGCAGCAGCACGAGATGACCGACGGGAACGATACGGTGACTGCCGGCGCTCTTCAGCACCATGCCGTCCTCGACCGGCATCAGCGCGATGGGAAGGTCTTCGCTTGCTCGTGAGAGTGGAACGACGCTCTGCGCACACGCAGCCATGCGCGTCAGCGCGACACCGGCGGCGTGCCGGTGCGATGCGGTCGCGTGTCCGTCCAATACGCTGTGGCCACCCGCCGGCTGCAGGCCGACCGCGGCCAGCACGTCCCGCCAGGCTTCCGGACGGTCGTTTTGCGCGTAGGACTCGCTCGTGAACGGGCGGAAGCTCATCGGATCGACCCAGATTGCAGTCGATCGAAGCAACCTCCGTGCCAGACGCACGCGATCGTCCGTCGCCGCAATGGGCCGCAAATGAGGTTCATTGGTCAAGTGTGCACCCGGGAGTTGGACCGTTCTTCAAAGTGTTGGAGTATGGCCCCTTGGTCAGGCGCGCGCGAGCGCGAACCCGGAATCCATTGCGCAAAGGAGACGGTGGTGAAATGGATTCCGGGTTCGACGCGTTGCGTCGCCCCGGAATGACGAAGCAGAGAAATTCAGTCGCACCGGAAGATGTTCTTGCGGATCGTGCCGTGGACGCCCCAATTGGCGTCGACGACCTGGGTGACGCCGAAATCGGCCCCGACCGACATCAGCGAGATCGCCTCGTCCTCGCTGAGGCGATGCACGGTCATCAGGAAGCGGCGGAGCTTTCTGAACGCATCGCGCATCGCACGGTCGAGGCTGGAGTGATTGGCAATCTCGGTTTGTGCATCGGCGCCGAGCGTGGCGAGATAGTTCGGATAGGTGAAACCGTAGAACGACCAGGCGTGGTCGGTCTCCAGCATCGGGTGGTCGAGGCCTTCGAGGCTGGTGCCGGCAAGGTCGGCCTTCTTGTGCAGGATGAATTCGAAATCGCCGGTCAGCGAGGTCTCGATCGCGGTGCCGCCGAGCTCGCTGTCGCCCTGCGCGGCGTGAGGATCGCCGACCGAGAAATAGGCGCCGGGGACGGCGACCGGATAGAACATCCGCGCGCCCTTGCCGATGCGCCAGTCATCGATGTTGCCGCCGGTATAGCCGGGCGGAATCGAGCTGACGAAATCGGCTTCCGACGGCGCAAGGCCCATCGTGCCGAAATGCAGCCGCGCCGGCACCTTCACGCTGGACAGAATGTTCTCGCGCTTCCTGATGGTGGCGTGATCGACGCGGACGCCGGGATAGTCGATGGTCGAATGCACGATGCCGTCGGGATCGGTCTGCGGCGTCCAGACATAGTTGTAGAGCGCCTTCGCGTAGGGCTCGCCGGCCGTATCGAGTTCGAAGATGGTGATGACCTCGCGCGGCTTCGGCTCCTCGACCAGGTCGTGATAATGAAAGCCCCAGTTCGCAGCGACGTTGGAGCCGAAGCAGCGGCCGGCATGGCAGGCGCTGCAGCTCGGTCGCGGCCGGACATCGAGGATGCGCACCTCCAGAATGTCGCCGGGCTCGGCACCTTCGATCGCGACCGGACCGGTGAGCAGATGCACACCGATCCCCTCGCCTGCACCGCGGATGAACGGGCCTTCCGTCGGACCTGAGCCGCGGCGCGCGACGGCCTTGTGCTCGCGCGTCCACTGGAACACGCTTTCGGCGCCTGGATCACCCTGGATCATTCGCTCGTAATCGTCATTGGCGTGGTGGGTCAGCGTCTCGATCGTGGCGCGATCTCCGGAGCGCAGCGTCAGGGCCGGCGCCACTGTCTTGGAAAAATAGCCCCAGTGGACGGTCTTCGGCGAAACCGGCAACGTGACATGCTTCATGAGGTGGCCTCTTCAGGGAACGCGGTCTTGGAACGTCGTGAGGATGGTCATCGCACCGTCTCCGGGGTCTTGTCGGCTTCCATCACGCTGAGGAATCGTGCCGTCAGCGGATTGCGAGGATTGGAGAGCACATCGTGCGCAGGCCCCTCCTCGATGATCGCGCCGCCGCTCAGGAAGGCGACGCGATCAGCGACCTCGTCAGCGAAGCGGATCTGGTGGGTCGAGATGATCATGGTGAGGCCGTCGTCGATGGCGAGGCGCCGGATCACCTCGAGCACCTCGTTGACCAGCTCCGGATCGAGTGCCGAGGTCGGCTCGTCCAGCAGCAGCACGCTCGGGTTCGGCGCCAGCGCACGGGCGATGGCAACGCGTTGCTGCTGGCCGCCGGAGAGATGCCGCGGCAGCGCATGGGCGCGATGCGAAAGCCCGACACGATCGAGCAGCTCGGCGGCGCGGCGATCGGCATCGATGCGGGTCATGCCGTGAACCCAGCGCAAGGGGCCGGCGATGTTCTCCTTGGCCGAAAGATGCGCGAACAGATTGAACTGCTGGAACACCATGCCGACGCCGACACTGGCGCGCTCATTGGCGATCGCCCGCGGCGACAACGGCCTGCCGTTCTCACCGAAGCCGAGGCGCCGGCCGCCGACGCGCACGGTGCCGGCATCCCAGTTTTCGAGGTGGTTGATGCAGCGAAGCAGCGTGCTCTTGCCGGAGCCGCTCGGGCCGAGCAGCGCGACCACTTCGCCGATGCGCACCGTGAGGTCGAGGCCCCCGAGCACCGTCTGTGGCCCGTAGCTCTTGGTCAGGTCCTTCACTTCGACCGCGATATTATTACGCGCGATCGTCGCGGCGCGGCGGGCCCGCTCCTCGCGGGTCAGGGCCAGCGGCGGCGTGACCGCGAGCTCTGCTGGCGCGGGCTCGGGATCGGCGACGGTCGCATCGGCCAGTTCGAGCTTGGCAGCCAGATCGACGCGGCGCCAGGGCAGATAATCGGCGAGCCTGCGCTCGCGGCGGGTGGTGCGGTCGAGGTCCAGCAGCCATTCGACGAAGAGCTGGATCGCGCTGATGCTGGCGGTCAGCACGAGATAGAGCAGGCCCGAGGCGAAGAAGATCGAGAAGAAATCGAAGGTCGAGGACGCCAGTTGCGTCGAGCGCAAGGTCAGCTCCTGCACCGCGATCACCGAGGCGAGCGAGGAATTCTTCAGCGCGCTCACCGCTTCGTTGCCGAAGGCCGGGATCATGGTGCGGATCGCCTGCGGCGCGATGATCCTGCGCATCAGCACCGATGGCGTCATGCCCAGCGCCTGTCCGGCCGTCAGTTGTCCGCGGTCGACACCGAGCACGCCTGCGCGCAGCATCTCCGCGATGAACGGCGCTTCGTTGCAGGCCAGTGCGAGCCCGGCTGCCAGCACCGCCGGCAGCTTGATGCCGATATGCGGCAGCGCGTCGTAGGCGAACACCATCTGCAGGATCAGCGGGGTGCCGCGGAAGATCACGGTGTAGGCCCTGGCGATCGCCGCCAGGAGCCAGAAGCGGGAGAGCTGCATGCCGGCGAGGATCAATCCGAGGATCAATCCACCGCCGAGCCCGAGGGCAGTCACCTCGAGGGTGACCTCGATGCCCGCGAGCAGATATGGCATGCTCAGGTAGTGAAGGAACAGCGACATCAGTCGGCCGTGAGAATTTCCGGCTCCATGAAGTTGTTCACATCGAGCCCGTACTTCTTCAGAAGCTCCATGTGGGTTCCGGCCTTCTGCACCTCGATCAACGCGGCGAGCACGGCGTCGCGGAATTTCGGCTTGTTCTTGGGCACGGCGATGCCGACGGAATACGGGATCGTCACCGCGATCGCCTTCTCCAGCTTGTCCGGGTAGGCCTTGACGGCGCTGTCGACGGTGTTGACGTCGTTGATGTAGGTGTCGGCGCGGCCGGCGAGGATCGCCTGGATGCAGTTGGCGTTGTTGTCGTAGAGCTGGATGGTCGGCTCGGGCTTGCCGGCCTTCTTGCATTCCGGGATCAGCGCCTGGATCAAGGGCACCTCGACATAGCCGGTGTTTTCGGCCGCGGCGGCGCCGCACAGCGACAAGTTGATGCCGTTGATGCCCTTCGGATTGCCCTTGGCGACCAGCACGCCGTCGAACACCTTCGAGTAGGTGATGAAGTCGGCGGCCTTGGCGCGCTCCTTGGTGGCGTAGATGTCGGAGATCACGATGTCGGCTTGTCCCGCGGCGAGCGTGGTCAGGAGCGCCGCGAACGTCACCGCCTTGTAGGTCAGCTTGAAACCGAGGCATTCGCCGATGGCTTCGCCGAGATCGATGTCGAAGCCGATATACTTGCTGGGATCCTTGGGATCGAGGGTCTCATAGCCCGGCGTATGCGGATTGATGGCGTTGACCAGCGTCTTGCCCTTCCAGTCCGGATATTTTTCCTGGAGCGCGGCGCAGGCGGCGGGCGCGGCGGCCTGAGCGCTCAGCGGTGCTGAAACGAGGAGTCCAAAAGCGACGGCGGCGCCGAGCATGAGCTTGCGCGGTGGCAATGATGCGCGCGCCAATCCCCGCCGCGCCTGCGGCAAAACCCGTCTCTCCATCTCCAGCTCCTTCGCGTTGTCATGGCGCCTGCCATGTTCCAGGTCGACGGCGAAGCTAGGTGGGATCCCGCTCGAAAAGCTTGTCCGCGGGCGTACAAAAAATTGGATCGAGGGGGCCCGCGGTTTGGGCATGGCGCTGCACAAAAACTGGTCGCATGCCAGGGCGCCCGATTCGAGCTTCCAAATGTGCAGGAGACGATAGGTCTTGCTCCGTGCAGCGGCGCTGCCGCAATTCAGCGGTCAACAATCTATCCGCAGCATATCCACAGGGCGGCTACGGGAAATTGGGGTGTGCGCGCAAGCTACTTGCTGCGCAACAACCCACAGGCGGGCTCACCCACCGGCCTGGTCGAACACGCTGCGGCAAGCCTCGCTCAAGCTGGAGCGGTTACGGCGCAGGCAGGCCGTGATGGCGCGGACATTGGGAATTTCGCCAGCGCAGAGCCGGTAGACATCGGGGGTGCAGGCCCGGCGCTGCTCCGCCGTCCCTTGCGCGTGGGCAGCGGAGGCGAACAGCGTCAGGAACAGCCCGACCGTGGACGCGCCGCGCGCCCGGCTCTTCACACCCGCAAACCGCAAGAACCTCGCCTTCATGACCAGTCTCCTGTCGCCCCGCCGCCTCCCGGCCTTCCTGGCCGGTATCCTGCGAAGGGGTAGGAGAAATAAATCGCGCCGGATGTGATTTCTTTCACACTGTGCGCGCTGGGGTGGAACGTAGATTCCCGCCGGGACTTTTAGAAATCGCTAACCAATCAAACCTCGATCGCCGGATCGTTAAAATGCGAACGATCGGCTCAATCAGGTGACAAACCGGCTTTGCGACATTGCGCCATCCGCGTTCTGCGAGGGTGCGATGAGAAGCGAAGCCGAATTCAACTTGCTGCTGGATGCTGTCCGGGACGCCATGGTCATTGAAGATTTCGCTCTCGCGCCGGAGGAGGAATTCGTGCCGCGCTCGTGGGGCTTCGACGCGACACCCAAAGCCGCCAATGACAATGAGGGCGCCTGGCCGCTCCTGCCGTTCCCCGAGGACTGGTACGCGGCCTGCTGAGAGCCGCGTTCAGCGTGAACCGGACCGCCCGCCTCGCGGATGTTTTGCCATGGTGTTGGCGCCGGAAATCCGAGCCGGCAACGATCAGGTCTTGACGCGATCCTCGCCATCCTGCGGCGCCCGGTCAGGCGTGGCCGACGGAAAGATGCTGTCATAGATCGCGCGGGCCTCGCGGATGAGGCGGGCCCGCTCCAGCTCGGATTTCGGGACAAATCGGACGATGTCGCCCATTCGCGGCTCCAGTGCTCGGGTGACGAGATGCATCCCTTCGCAGATGCGAACTCTATGCCAGCGGCCTGAATCGGGGGGTTCCAGCAGGCACCGGGCAAACCCGGTGATCACGCTGGCGCGTTCCTCGGCGGAGCGCCGCGCGCAGCACTGACGCAACCGACGCAAACCCAAATTATGGTGACAGATCAAAGGATTGTTATGGAGGCCACGTCGGGACTCGAACCCGAGTAAACGGTTTTGCAGACCGGCGCGTAACCACTCCGCCACGTGGCCCCGTAAGGGCGGACCAATATAGGGGATCAATGGCTTAGGCAACTGCCTTCATCCGGCTTTGACCGGAGGCGACCCCGGCCAGCGCCCTGCTCAGCCAGTCCACCCTCGTCCTGCCGGCACCAAGATGATCTGGGCCGAAGTCAGCCGCGTTTACGTCGCCGAAAGTCGCGCCGCCCCTTCGGCGCCGGCTTGGGTGCCAATTCCGGCATCTCGGCCTGGACCTCTCGGTAGCGGGTCAACAATCGTTCGAAGCTCGCATGCAGCGTGTCGGCGATATCAGGACGCCGCTCGAGGCCCGCAAGGATCGTTGCCGCGGCCTCGATGGTCGAGAGCCCGTCCTTGCGCGGCTCCTTGCGCAAACGTCCATAGCGCGAGGGATGCGCCGGGTTGAGGATCACGCGCTGGCACTTGAGCATCCAGGGATTGCGCCACCACAGCGCCTTGGCCTGGCTCCAGGTGCCGTCGAGCAACACGATTCCCTCGAGCTTGCCGAGGATCGCGCGCTGGTTCTCCGCGATAGCTCCCTTGCGGTCGAGCGCGACGATCTCGCCTTCCGCCTCGAGATCGGCGGCGCGCGCCGAGCCGAGATAGAGCACGGCCCAGCGCGCGGCGTTCTCGACGGGCCGACCCAGCGCCTTGGACAGGCTCGGCCAGGACAGGCCGACCCGCAACGTCGCGTCGGCGAAATGCCGCGCAAGCAGACGCGCGGTGCCCAGCGCCCTGTCCTGCTCCTGCGGGTGTTGCAGGATCAGGAGCGCCAGCCGATTTTCAATCGGCCTGACGCTGTCGCAGATGCACAGCGGCATCGGCTTCTGGCAATGCGGGCATTCGGGGATCGGATCGGCGATGGCCGTATCTGGTGGGTTCGACATGGGCGCCGCTATACGCTCCATGCGGGGCTTCAACAACCTATTCCGCGGGCGCAGGCAGCGGGCGCGGTGCGGACCGTCGCCGCAGGCGGTCGATCAGCAGGTAGATCACGGGCGTGGTATAGAGCGTCAGGATCTGCGAGACGAACAGGCCGCCGATAATGGTGATGCCGAGCGGACGGCGCAGCTCCGTGCCGGGGCCGGTTGCCACCACGAGCGGGATGCCGGCAAACAGCGCCGCCATGGTCGTCATCACGATCGGGCGGAAGCGCGCCTGGCAGGCCTCGAAGATCGCCTCCGCTGACGACAGGCCGCGCTGGCGTTCGGCGTCGAGCGCGAAATCCACCATCATGATGCCGTTCTTCTTGACGATGCCGATCAGGAGGATGATGCCGACGAAGGCGATCACCGTGAGCGGCGTGTTGGTGAGCTGCAAGGCGAGCAGCGCGCCGAGCCCGGCCGAGGGCAGCGTCGAGATGATCGTGAGCGGATGGGCGAGGCTCTCGTAGAGCACCCCGAGCACGATGTACATCGCCACCAGCGCGCCGAGGATCAGAAGCGGCTGGCGGCCGCTGGTCTTGGCGAAGTCGCCGGCATTGCCGTCAAAGCTGCCGCGGATGCCTTCGGGCATGTGCAGCTCTTCCACCGCGCGCTGGATGCTCTGTGTCGCCGTCTGGAGCTGCACGTCCGGTAGCAGGTTGAACGACACCGTGGTCGAGGGGAATGACTGCGAGTGATAGACCGCGAGCGCGGCGAGGCTGCGCGTGGCGTGCACCACGGCCGACAGCGGCACCTGCGCGTCGCCCGCGCCGGCGACGTAGATGCGATCGAGGTTGGAGGGATCGACCTGGAATTTCGGATCGATCTCCAGCACGGTCATGTACTGGTTGCGCTGGGTGTAGATGATCGAGATCTGCCTCTGCGAGAAGGCGTTGTTCAGCGCGTTGTCGATGTCCTGAACCCGGACGCCGAGCGCCGAGGCCTTCTGGCGATCGATCGCGAGCGTGAGCTGAAGGCCGCCGGGGTCTCTGTCGCTGGAGATGTCGGTGATGCCCTCGACGCTCTCCATGCGCTTGGCCACGATCGGCGCCCACTTCTGCAGCAGACCGAGGTCGGTGCTGGTCAGCGTGTACTGGTAGTCGGAATCGCTCCGCCGCCCGCCGGCACGGACATCCTGGGCGGCGAACATGAAGAGGCGGATGCCGGGCACCGGGTACAGCGCGCGTCTCAGGCGGTCGATCACGGCCTCCGTCGAGACGTGGCCGCGCTCCTCCGGCGGCTTCAGGCTGATGTACATGATGCCACGGTTCGAGGTCGCTCCCCCGGGCCCGCCTCCGGCGCCGACCGTCGAGCCGACGCCGGCCACGGCCGGATCCTTCATCACGATGTCGGCCAGCCGCTGCTGGAGACCGAGCATCGACTGAAACGAGATGTCGGCGGAGGCGCGCGTCGCCCCGATAACGAAGCCGGAATCGTCGGTCGGGAAATAGCCCTTGGGGACCTTGATGTAGAGCGTCACGGTGAGACCGATGGTGGCGAAGAACACCAGCAGCGTCGCCAGCGGGTAGTCCAGCACGGTGCGCAGGGTCCGGGCGTAGAAGGCGACGATGCGCGACAGCGAGCCCTCGATGACGCGGTCGAACAAGGTCGCGGTGCCGGACGGGGTCCGCCGGATGTAATGGGCGCAGATCATCGGTGTCACCGTGAGCGAGACCAGCGTCGAGACCAGGATGGCGAAGGTCAGCGTCAGCGAGAACTCGCGCAAGAGGCGCCCGACGATGCCGTCCATGAAGATCAGCGGCGTGAACGCTGCGATCAGCGACAGGCTGATCGAGACCACGGTGAAACCGATCTGCCTCGCGCCCTCCTGCGCCGCCCGGAACAGGGTCATGCCGTGCTCGAGATTGCGATACATGTTCTCGATCATGACGATGGCATCGTCGACCACGAAGCCGACGGAGATCGCGAGTGCCATCAGCGACAGATTGTCGATCGAGAAGCCCGCGATCCACATGCCGGCGCAGGTGCCGGCCAGCGCCAGCGGCACCGAGATGCCGGCGGCGATCGTCGGCGTCAGCCGCCGCAGGAACACGAATACCACGACCATCACCAGGATCGCGGTGGCCAGCAATGTCCATTGCATGTCGAGCACGCTGGCGCGGATGGTGCCGGTGCGATCGACCAGGGTCGAAATCTCGACACCGGCCGGAATCCATTGCTTCAACTGCGGGACCAGCGCCTTCACCCGGTCGACGGTATCGATGACGTTGGCATCGCCCTGCTTGGTGATCTGGATCAGCACCGCCGGCTGCTTGTTGAACCAGGCGATCGAGCGGGCATTGCGGACGGAATCCTCGATGTCGGCGACGTCGGAGAGCCGCACGAAGTTGCCGTTGGCGCTCTTGATGACGATGTCGCGGAATTCCTTGGCGGTTCGCATCTGCCGGTTGAGCGCCAGCGTCTCGCTCTGGCGTTCGCCGTTGAAGATGCCGACGGGACCGAGTGGGTTGGCGTTGACGATCGCAGTCCGCACGTCGTCGGTGGCGATACCGGCGTTGGACAGCGCGACGGGGTTGAGCTGGACGCGCACGGCTGGCTGATCGGCGCCGGACACGCTGACATCACCGACGCCCGGGACCTGCGAGATGCGCTGCGCCAGGACGGTGTCGGCGACATCGTAAATTGCGCTGGGGGACAGCGTCTTTGAGGTCAGCGCCAGCACGAAGACGGGCGCGCCGGCCGTGTTGGCCTTGCGGAAGCGCGGCAGCGTCGGCAGGTCGCTCGGCAGATCCACCATCGCGGCGTTGATCGCCGCCTGCACGTCGCGGGCGGCCTTGTCGATGCTGCGGCCGATGTCGAACTGGAGCTGGATGGTGGTCGTGCCGAGCGTCGAGGTCGAGGTGATCTGATTGATGCCGGCGATCTCACCCAGCCGCCGCTCCAATGGAGAAGCAACCGTCGCCGCCATCACGGACGGGTCGGCTCCCGGCCGGCTGGCCGAGACGAAGATGGCGGGGAAGTCGACGTTCGGAACCGAGGCGACGGGAAGGAAATGGTAGGCGACCACACCCAGCAGGAACAGCCCGATCGACAGCAGCGTGGTCCCGACCGGGCGGCGGATGAAGGGCTCCGAGATCGATGCCATCACTGCATCCCCTCGGTCGCCCCCGCGACCGGCGGGCCGCCGGATTCGGCCGGCGGCAGCGCCTGCTCGAGGCGGCGGTTGATGCGGTCGAGCGCGAGGTAGATCACCGGCGTCGTGTAAAGCGTCAGCAGCTGGCTCAGCAGCAGGCCGCCGATGATGGAGATGCCGAGCGGGAAGCGCAGCTCGGCGCCGGTGCCGCTCTCGATCGCCAGCGGCAACGCACCGAACAGCGCCGCCAGCGTCGTCATCATGATCGGGCGGAAACGCAACAGGCAGGCCTGCACGATCGCCTCGTTCGGCGACATGCCCTGCACGCGCTCGGCATCGAGCGCGAAGTCGATCATCATGATCGCGTTCTTCTTGACGATGCCCATCAGGAGAATGATGCCGATCAGGCCGATCACCGACAGGTCCTGCCCGCACAGCACCAACGCCAGGATCGCGCCGACGCCGGCCGAGGGCAGCGTCGACAGGATCGTGATCGGGTGGATGTAGCTCTCGTAGAGCACTCCCAGCACGATGTAGATCGTGATCACGGCGGCGAGCAGCAGCCAGGGCTGGCCGGCGAGCGCCTTGGCGAACTCGGCGGCATCGCCGGCATAGACGCCGACGATGCTGTTGGGCATGCCGATCCTCGTCTCGATCGTCTTCACGGCCTCGACCGCATCGCCGAGTGCGGCGCCGGGCGCGAGGTTGAAGCTGAGCGACACCGACGGGAACTGGGCCTGGTGCGAGATCGCGAGCGGCGCGGTGGTGCGCTTCAGCGTCGCCACCGCCGACAGCGGCACCTGCGCGCTCGGCGCACCGGCGGTGGCGCTCGCGGCGCCCGGCAGATAGAGCTTCGACAGGATCGAGGGATCGCGCTGGTACATCGGCAGCGCCTCCAGCACCACGCGGTACTGGTTGGCCTGGCCGTAGATGGTCGAGATCTGCCGCTGCGCGAACGCATCGTTCAGCGTATCCGTGATGGCCTGAAGGCTGACGCCGAGCTGGCCGGCGCGGGTGCGATCGACGTCGAGCTGCGCCCGCAGGCCGCCCTCCTGCGCCTCGGAAGAAACGTCGCGGAACAAGGGATCGCGCCGCATCTCCGTCACCAGCTTGCGCGCCCATTCCGACACCAGCGCCGCATCGGTGCCGGTCAGCGTGTACTGGTACTGCGAGCGGCTCGACTGGGTCGAGATCTGCACGTCCTGCACCGGCTGGAAGTACACGGTCATGCCGGGGATACCTGAAACCCGCTGCTTCAGCCGGGTGATGACGGTCGCGACATCGTCACGCCGCTCGCCGCGCGGCCGCAAGCTCATGACGAGCCGGCCGACATTGGTGGTCGGGTTGACCGAGCCCGCCCCGATCACCGAGACCACGCCGACCACGTCGGGATCCGCCCTGATGGCGTCGGAAGCCTCGGCCTGCCGCTTCTGCATCTCCGCGAACGACACATCGTGGCCCGCCTCCGTCACGGCCGTGATCGCGGCGGTGTCCTGCAGCGGCAGGAAGCCCTTCGGCGCAACGACATAGAGCACCAGGGTCGCGATCAGCGTGGCGAAGGTCACGACCAGCGTGGCGCGCTGACGTTCCAGAACCCAAAGCAGCGTCCAATGATAGAATTCGACGGTGCGGTCGATGAAGCGGCTGATCGCAGCCAATCCCGGCACCGCCAGCTCCTCATGGGTGTGCTTGAGCAGGCGCGAGCACATCATCGGCGTCAGCGTCAGCGAGACCACGGCCGAGGTCACCACCGCGATCGTCAAGGTCAGCGCGAATTCGCGGAACATGCGTCCGACGAGGCCCGACATGAACAAGAGCGGAATGAACACCGCGATCAGCGACACCGTCAGCGAGATCACGGTGAAGCCGATCTCGCTGGCTCCCTTCAGCGAGGCCTCCATCGCGCCGTCGCCGTTCTCCATGTGGCGGACGATGTTCTCGATCATGACGATGGCGTCGTCGACGACGAAACCGGTGCCGATCGTGAGCGCCATCAGCGACAGATTGTCGAGGCTGAACCCGGCGAAATACATGATGCCGAAGCTCGTGATCAGCGACAGCGGCAGCGCGACGCCTGCGATCAACGTTGCGCGCAGCGAACGCAGGAACAGCAGCACGACCAGGGTCACCAGCACGACGGCAAGGACCAGCGTGAACTGCACGTCGCGCACCGAGGCGCGGATGGTGACGGTGCGATCGGAAACGATGGTGAGGTTCACGCCGGCCGGAATCGCGCGCTGCACCTTGGGGATTTCGGCGCGGATCTGGCTGACGACGTCGATCACGTTGGCGCCAGGCTGGCGCTGGATGTCGATGATGACGGCGGGTGTACCCTGGTACCAGCCGCCGGTGCGATCGTTCTCGAGGCCGTCGACGATCTGCGCGACGTCGGCGATGGTGACCGGCGAGCCGTTGCGATAGGCGATGATGACGGGCTTGTAGGCGTCAGCCGCGGCGATCTGGTCGTTGGCCGCGATGATATAGGATTGCTGCGCGCCGTCGAGCGAGCCTTTCGGCCCCGAGACATTGGCACTGGCGATCGCGGTGCGCAGATCTTCCATGGCGATGCCGTAAGCGGCGAGCCGCGCCAGATCGGCCTGGATGCGCACGGCCGGTTTCAGCCCGCCGAGCACCGAGACTCGTCCGACGCCGGAAATCTGGCTCAGCCGCTGAGCCAGAATAGTGTCGGCGATGTCGCTCATCGCTCGCAGCGAGATCGTGTCCGAGCGCAGCGCCAGCGTCATGACAGGCGCGTCCGCCGGGTTCACCTTGGCGTAGGTCGGCGGATAAGGCAGGGTCTTCGGCAGCACGCCCGCCGCGGCGTTGATCGCCGCCTGCACGTCCTGGGTCGCGCCATCGATGTCGCGGTTGAGATCGAACTGCAGCGAGATCTGGCTGACGCCGAACGAGCTCGTCGAGTTCATCGCCGACAGCGACGGGATCTGGCCGAGCTGCCGCTCCAGCGGCGCCGTGATCAGAGAGGCGATCACGTCCGGGCTCGCGCCCGGCAGCTGCGTCGTCACCTGCACGGTCGGGAAATCGACCTGCGGCAGCGCCGAGACCGGCAGCGCGAAATAGCCCAGCAGCCCGCCGATCATGAGCGCGATGCCGAGAAGCGAGGTCGCGATCGGCCGGCGGATGAAGGGTTCGGAGACACCCATGGGATCTGCCTGCCGCGTCAGGCGGCTGTTGTCGGGATCATGGCTGCTTGGCTCCACTTCCTGCTGCCCCCGGCCCCGGGGCCGGCCCGGTCTGTCCCTTCTGGTCGCCTTCGCTGCTCTTGCGCTTGGCCCGGAACTCGCCGTCCTTGCCTTGCACGTCCTTCTGACCGTCCTTGGCGCCATCCTTCTTCTGGGCGTCCGGCCCGCGCGAGCGCTTGCGCGGGGCGAGATCGGCCGACGGGGTCTGGTCGTCGCGGCCGACGATCACCTTGGAGCCGTCGGACAGGTTGGCAAAGCCGGTGGTCACGACCCGGTCGTTCGGCGACAGGCCGCTGGCGATAACGGCATCGTGCTCGTTCTGCTGCGTCACCGTCACGGGCTTGGCCGAGGCCACATTGTCCTCGCCGATGACATAGCTGAACGTTCCGATCGGGCCGCGCTGCACGGCCGATGTCGGCACCACCAGTGCCTGCGTCAAGGTCTCGACCTTGAGGCGGACATTGACGAACTGGCCGGGCCAGAGCTGGTAATTGGCGTTGGGAAATTCCGCCTTGAGCTTGAGCGTGCCGGTGGTCTGGTCGACCTGATTGTCGATGCCGGTCAGCTTGCCGGTGTCGATCACGGTGATGCCGTCATTGCCGAACACGTCGACCGTGAGCGCGCCTTTCGCCGCGGCCGCATTGACGCGCATGATCTGTTGCTGCGGCAGGCTGAACCACACTGCGATCGGCTGCAATTGCGCGATCACCACGAGACCCGTGGTGTCGGAGGCGTGGATGATGTTGCCCTGGTCGACCTGACGCAGGCCGGCACGGCCGGAGATCGGGGCCACGATCTTGGTGTAGCTGAGCGTTGCCGCCGCATTGTCGATCGCGGCCTGGTCGGCCTTGACCAGCGCCTCGGTCTGCGCGACCAGCGCGCGCTGGGTGTCGGCCTGCTGCTTGGAGCCGGCATTGGAGGCGGCGAGCTGCTCGTATCGGGTCAGGTCGATGCGCTGGTTGGCGAGCTGGGCCTCATCCTGCGCCTTCTTGGCGACGGCCTGGTCGTACTGCGCCTGGTAGATCGCCGGATCGATCTCGCCGAGCACGTCGCCCTTCTTGACGTCCTGGCCTTCGGTGAAATTCACCGCGATCAGCTTGCCGTCGACCTGCGAGCGCACGGTCACGGTGTTGAGCGCGCGGATCGCGCCGACGCCGTCGAGATAGACCGGAACGTCCTGGATGCGCGGGGTCGCCGCCAGCACGGGCACCGGCAGATCGGGGCGCTGGTTGTTGCGGTTGGTGGCTTGCTGCTGATGCGTGGCGATCCAGCCGAGATAACCGAGCCCTCCGAGGATCGCCAGCGTGATCAGGGTCACGACGAAGCTGCGGCCGCGCGATTTCCTCGCCGTCCCCTCCTCTACGCCTGGCTTGCCGTCCGGCTTAAAGAGCATTGACCGGTTTCTCCATCCTCGGCTCCCAGCCGCCGCCGAGCGCCTGGTACAGGCTGACGATGGCGAGGAGCCGCGCGAGTTGGGCCTGCCACAGCGCGTCTTCCGCCTGGAACAGGGTCAGTTGGGTGTTGAGCACGGTCACGATGTCGGCGGTACCGGCGCGCAATTGCTGCTCCGACAGATCGAAGGCACGGCGCGAGGCGGCAACGACATCGCGCTGCAATTGCAGCCGGATCGTGGTCTGCTTGATCGAGAACAGCGCGTTGTCCACGTCGGCAAAGGCCTGCACGATGGTCTTGCGGTAGGTCTGGAGCAGCTCGTCCTGCCGCGCCTTGGCGAGTTCGAAATTGCCGAGAATCCTGCCGCCGTCGAAGATCGGCTGCGTGGCGCTGCCGACGAGCTGGAAGAACGCCGCATGCGGCTGGAACAGCGAGACCAAAGCCGCGCTCTGATAGCCGCCATTGCCGGTGAGCTGGATGGTCGGAAAGAACTGGGCACGGGCATTGCCGATGTTGGCCGTCGCGGAGGCAAGCTGCGCCTCCTGGCGGCGGATGTCAGGCCGCTGTGTCAGAAGCTCCGACGGCAGGCCGGGCGTCACGCGCGGGATCGCGATCCGGTCCAGCGAGCCGCCATGCACGCGCACGCTCTCGGGCGGGCGCGAGACCAACACGGCGAGCGCGTTGACGTTCTGGTCCAGCGTCTGGCGCAGCGGCGGCACCAGGGCCTTCTGGTTGGCGAGCACGCTCTCCTGCTGAGCGACATCGAGATCCGTGCCGGTGCCGGCCCTGCGCCGCTCTCTGACCGCATCAAGGATGCGCTGCGCGCTCGCGATGTTGCGCTGGGAGGTCCGGATGCGGTCTTGCGAGGCCAGCACCTGGAAATAGGCGTTGGCGACGGCAGCGAGCGTCGTCAGCGCGACGGTGTCGCGATCGAAGCGGTTGGCGTTGGCGGTTTCCTCCGCGGTCTGCAGCGCAGCGCGGTTCTGGCCCCAGAAGTCGAGCTGATAGCTGGCGCTGAGCGAAGCCGAATAGTTGACGACTTCGCGGCCGCCGATGGACAGGCCCGAGGAGCTTGCGCCCGAAGTGCGCGAATAGGTTTCCGATCCGCCGGTCGATAGGCTCGGCAGCAGCGCCGCGCCCGCCTGCCGCGCCTGGGCATCGGCCTGGACGATGCGGGAAACGGCGGCGGCGATGTCGAGATTGACGGTCTGCGCCTCTTCCATCAGCTGCGTCAGCTCCGCAGAGCGGAAGCCGCGCCACCAATCCAATGACGGCGGCGCATCGCCCTTGCCGGCATATTTGTACTGCGTGGGAACGTCGAGGGCGGGATCAGGAAGGTCCTGGGTCAGCACGCACGCGCCCGAGGTGGCGGCGAGGCACACCACCGCAAGCCAGCGCGCCGCGCGCAGCGTCCGGACCGCGGAACCTTCGGATCGCCGCACGACGATCCCCGGAACACCCTGTGTCACATCCACCCCCGCCGGGCAGATCAAGCCGCCGCGCAACCGGATTAACCGATTCGCGGCGGGACGATCGCGGGGCCTTGGACAACTCGTTCACAGCGGTGATGCTTTCTGCGGAACCTCTAGGCGATACTAGCCGGGCGCTGAACTTGGGGACAGGGCCGCAGTCGCGGGACGGTCCTGCGGACGCGCCTGAAACAGAATCGATGAAAATGCAAAAGGTGCCTGTCCAGCAGCGACTTCTCTTATTCTGAAAACACCGGCAGGCGCGATCAAGCTTACCAAGATTTCATGTGATATTGCTGCCACACCTGCGTTGGCCGCCTTCCATCCAGCCGCGGCTCGCATCAATCCGCTCTCTGGCCGGCATCTCACAAAGCCGTCAACGGCGCTCAATGCCGGACCGTCCGGTCGTTGGAAAGAAGCGTTCGCGGATCGGCGCCGGACGACGGTCATCTTCCATCCTCCGGCGATGTTCGGACATTTCCTCCTCCTGATATCCCGCCTCGCGGCCGCGCCCATCGCCGCGCGGGAATATCACTGTCGGGACAGGCGTTTCCGCCGGTTTCGCCGCAGCGCAAAAGCCTTCCCCTTTGGCCCCCCAAGCACTACGTTCTGGCCAACGAGATCAACCCTCTTGGTGGCGATTTTCCTGACATGAGCATTCGAAACGACGTTGTCGAAGCCATCGGCAACACCCCGCTGATCAAGCTGAAGCGCGCCTCGGAACTGACCGGCTGCACCATTCTCGGCAAGGCCGAATTCATGAATCCCGGCCAGTCGGTCAAGGACCGCGCCGGCAAATGGATGATCCTGGAGGCCGAGAAGCGCGGCGAGCTCAAGCCCGGTGGTCTCGTGGTGGAAGCGACCGCCGGCAATACCGGCATCGGGCTTGCCGTCGTCGCCAGCGCGCGCGGCTATCGCACCCTGATCGTGATCCCGGAAACGCAGAGCCAGGAGAAGAAGGATTTCCTGAAGCTGTGCGGCGCCGAGCTGATCGAAGTGCCGGCCCTGCCCTATGCCAACCCCAACAATTATCAACACGTCGGCCGGCGGCTCGCGGATGAGTTGCGCAAGACCGAGCCGAACGGCGTGCTGTTCGCAGACCAGTGGAACAACCTCGACAACGCCAAGGCGCATCATGAATCCACCGGCCCCGAGATCTGGGAGCAGACCGGCGGCAAGGTCGACGGCTTCGTCTGCTCGGTCGGCAGCGGCGGCACGCTGGCCGGCGTCAGCCGTTATCTGAAGGAGAAGAGCAAGACCATCCGCATCGCCTGCGCCGATCCGTACGGCGCCGGCATGTACGAATATTTCAGGACCGGCGAGGCCAAGGCGACGCCGGGCGGCTCGATCACCGAAGGCATCGGCCTCAACCGGGCGACCGCGATCGTCGAGACCGCGAAGGTGGATGATGCCTATCTCGTTCCCGACGCTGAAGCCGTCACCGCGATCTACGAATTGCTTCAGCACGAAGGCCTGTGCCTCGGCGGCTCGACCGGCATCAACGTCGTCGGGGCGATGCGGCTCGCCAAGCAGCTCGGGCCCGGCAAGACGATCGTGACCGTGCTGTGCGATTCCGGCAGCCGCTATCAATCAAAACTGTTCAACGCGGATTTCATGCGCGCCAAGAACCTGCCCGTGCCCGAGTGGCTGGAGAAGCGCAGCAACATCAAGCCGCCGTTCGTGTGATCGTCGCGCGCCCCCTTGGGTCGGGGCGCACGGTCACAAACGCGACGCAGTTCGACCGGGGCTACGCGAGCTCGCCGCGTTCCGAGGCCGCGGCGCAATGATCGCGCCAGAACTGGCGGTATCCCTCCTCCACCTTGCGCGCGTAGATCTCGACATTGCCGGCGGCCGAGGCTGCGATCCGGGCGGGCAAGTCCGCACGCAGCTTCGCCAGATGGGCCGGCTGCGCGGCATATTTGCAAGCGATCGCGGCGTAACCCTCGTCGTCCTCGGCGACCCAGTCACTGAGGCCGACGGCCGTGACGATGGCGCCGCCGGCGCGCGAAGAGGCGCCGTGGCCAAGCTTGGCAACAACCGGCACGCCCGCATAGAGGGATTCCCAGGTGCTGACGCCGCCGTTCTGCGGAAATGGATCGAGCGAAATATCGACCTCCGCGAAGGCTCGCAGATGCGCCGCGCGCTCGGACGAGCCGAGACAGGTGATGTTCTCTTCCGCGATCCCCTGCGCCACGAAGCGTGCAATCAGACCGTCGCGGACCAACGGGTCGTCGAGCAGCGTGTGCTTGATGATGATCCTCGATCCCGACACCTCCCGCATCACCCTCGACCACACGCGAATGGCCTCATCCGAGATCTTGGAGATGCGATTGAAGACGCCGAAGGTCACATGGCCGTTGCGGAGCATCGGGAGCTCCGACGCCGGCACATCCAGGATCGGATCGGTCGTGATCAGGCACGGCAGATCGTAGACCTTTTCGGCCAGCAGGTGGCGGGCCGATGCCGGAATGAAGATCGGATCCGCAAGCACGTAGTCCATGGTCTGCAGGCCGGTACCGGTGGCGTGCCCAAAACCCGTGACCTGGACCGGAGCCGGCTTGCGGGCGAAGACTGGGAGCCTGTTGCCGGTGGTGTGCCCGGACACGTCGATCAGGATATCGACCTTGTCGGCTTCGATGCGATCGGCCAGCTCGTCATCTGACAGCTGCCAGGCGTCGACCCAGACGTCCGCCAGCGATTTGAATCTGGCGGTCATCTCGTCTCGCAGCGGCGAGCACGAATAGCAGACGATCTCGAATTTGGCGTGATCGTGATGGCGCAGCACCGGCAACAGACCGAACGCTGCCGAATGGTACCAGAACTCGGCCGCGACGTAACCGACCACGATCCGCCTGTCCGGATCGAGCTGCCGGGGCGCGAGCTTGCGCCGTGGCAATCTGGCGTCGATCGCATCCCCCCAGGCCTTGCGCGCCGCCTGCTGGACCGCGAAATCGGCATTGGAGAGAAAGTCCAGAAAGTAGATCTTCCGCGCGAGCAGGTCCGGCTGGTCCGGCGCGATGGCGAGCGCGGCGTCGAGGTGCTCGATCGCAGCTGCGATCTCGCCCTGGTTTGCAAAACACGAACTCAGCAGCGCCAGCGCGATCGCCGAGCGCGGATTTTCCTCGAGCAAGGCCGTGCAGGCCAGGATCGCCTGCGCGGTATTGCCCATGCTCAGCGAGACTTCCGCCTTGCCCCGCAAGGCCACTTCGAGCTTCGGCGCGAGCGCGAGTGCGGCATCGAAATCTGCGGCCGCCTGCTCCGGCCGCGACAGCGCCAAATTGAGCCGTCCGCGGTGTGCGAGGAGCTTCGCCGAGCCGGGCCTGATCGCGAGCGCCGCCGCCAGCGCGGCTTCCGCCTCGTCGTAATGCTTGAGCTCGATGTTAACCACACCCTTGCCGACGAGGGCTTCCGCATGACGCGGCTGGAACAACAGCGCGCGCGCGAAACTCTGCCCGGCGCGGTCGAACCGTCCCAGCGCCAGCTCGGCCAGACCGCGATTGCAGAGCGCATCGGCGTAGTCGGGCTTCAGGGCGATGGCGCGGTCGTACAGCTCGATCGCTTGTTCCGGCAGGTTCAACTGGAGCAAGGTGTTGCCGAGGCCGGCCAGCGCCGGCGGGAAATTCGGCTTCAGCGCGATCGCCTTCTCCAGACAGGCGCGGGCGGCCTCAAATTTCTGAAGGGCGAAGTACACAGAGCCGAGATTGTTATGCGCCTCGTGGGAACGCGGCTCGATCGCGACCGCGCGTTCGAGCAGTTGTTGGGCCTCGTCGAGACGCCCGAGCTGTTGCACGCTCAGGCCGAGGAAATGCGTGGCGTCGAAATGATCCGGAACGGCCTGCACGATCTGGCGGCAGAGCGCCTCGCTCTCGGCATATCTGCCCTGGCCATAGGCGCTCGCCGCAGCGGAGATGATGGCGTCGGCCTGCTTCTTCAACTTCTTCTGCAATCGCGCATTCTGGAATGCGCGCGCGCCGGCGCTGCTCTGCAAGGTGTCTCTCCGGAAAAGGGCCCATGGCGAGTCTAGCTGATTCGCACGGCCGCCCGGCGGGACCTAAAACCCTCGGAATATCCCCGGTGCGCAGGGTCTGCGTGGCTCTCAGGAACCGCCGGGCGTACCCGCCTCCTCTGGCGCTGCGTCGCCGCGTTCGGAGGCCGCGGCACAATAGTCGTGCCAGAACTTGCGGTAGCCCGCTTCGAGCTCGCGGGTGTAGATCTCGACATTGCCGGCAGGCGAGGCTGCGATCTTAGCCGGCAAGCCCGCGCGCAATTTCGCCAGATGCTCGGGCTGCGCGGCAAACTTGCAGGCGATCTCGACATAGCCATCGTCGTCCTCGGCGACCCAGTCGCCGAGCCCGACCGCCGCCACAATGGAGGCGCCGGCACGCGAGGAGGCGCCGATACCGAGCTTGGCGACGACGGGAACGCCCTTGTAGAGGGATTCCCAGGTGCTGATGCCGCCATTTTGCGGAAACGTGTCGAGCGAGATGTCGACCTTGTCGAAGGCCATCAGGTGGTCGTCGCGCGAGGTGGTGCCGAGGCACGTGATGCTCTCCTCCGCAATGCCCTGCGCGACGAAGCGAGCGATCAGGCTATCGCGCAGCAGGGCATCGTCAAGCAGACCATGCTTGAGGATGATCTTCGATCCCGGCACCTCCCGCATGATGCGCGCCCACACGCGGATCGCATCGTCCGAGATCTTGTAGATCCGGTTGAACACGCCGAAAGTGACGTAGCCGTTGCGGAGCATCGGCAGCTCGGAGGGCTGCAGATTTGTGACGGGCTCCATCGTGATCAGGCACGGCAGATCGTGGATCTTCTCGGGAAACAGGTGCCGGACCGAGGGCGGAATGAAGATGGGATCGGCGAGCACATAATCCATGGTCGGCATGCCCGTGCCCGTCGCGTGTCCGAACCCGGTCGCCTGGATCGGAGCCGGCTTCCGCGCGAAGCATTGCAGCCGGTTTCCGGTGGTGTGCCCCGACACGTCGATCAGGATGTCGACATTGTCGGCCTGAATGCGATCGGCGAGTTCGTCGTCGGAAAGCCCCCCAGGCATCGACCCAGACGTCCGCCAATGATTTGAACTTGGCGGTGTATTCGTCCGCCCCCGGCCAGGAATAGTAGCAGATGATCTCAAACCTGGTGTGATCATGATGGCGCAGCACCGGCAGCAAGGTGAGCCCCGCCGAATGCTGGCGGAATTCGGCAGCGACATAGCCGACCACGATCCGCTTGTCCGGATCGAGCGGTCGCTTCGGCAGCGTCCGTTGCGGTATCTTGGAGCCGATCGCATCCCACCAGGATTTTCGCACCGCCTGCTGCGCCACGAAATCGGCCTCGGCGCGGTAGTCCTGCAGGAAGATCTTTCCCCTGATCGCGTCCCCGTAGTCCGGGCGGAGCGCCAGCGCGCGATCGAGATATTCGATCGCGGTGTCCATGTCGCCCTGGTTCGAATAAGCGAAGCCCATCAGCGCCATTCCCATCTCGGAACGCGGGTTTCGCTCGATCAAGGTCGTCGCAGCCGCCATCGCCTGCGCGGTCTTTCCCATGACGAGGCACGCCTGTGCCTTGCCCCGGAGCGCCAGCTCGAGCTTGGGCGAGATCGCAAGCGCCGCCTCGAAATCCGCAAGCGCAGGCTCCAGGCGCTGCAGTTCGTAGCTGAGCCGTCCGCGCTGGGCCAGGATCCTCGGCGCGCCCGGCTTGATCGCCAGCGCCGCGGCAAACTTGGCGGCCGCCTCGTCGTGGTGCCGGAGCTCCATGCTCACCATGCCGCTGCCGACGATGGCTTCGGCGTGACGCGGCTGAAACAGCAGGGCGCGATCGAAACTCTCCTTGGCGCGCATGACCCGCCCAAGCACGATCTCGACCATGCCACGGTTGCAGAGCGCATCGGCGTAGTCCGGCTTCAGCTTGATGGCACGCTCATGCAGCTCGAGCGCCTGCTCGTACTGCCCCATGTGCATCAGCGTGTTGCCGAGATTGGTGAGCGCGACCGCGAAATTCGGCTTCAGCGCGATCGCCCTCTCCTGGCACTTCCGCGCCTCCTCGTAATTGCCGAGGTCGAAATGCACGGTCGCGAGGTTGTTGTGGGCATCGTGCAGGCGCGGATCGAGCGCAATCACGCGCTCCAGCAGCTCTTTCGCCTCCTCGAGGCGCCGGCCGTCGTGGGCGCACATGCCGAGCAGATGCATGGCGTCGACATGATCCGGAAGGGCTTTCAGGATCTCGCGGCACAGCGCCTCGGTCTCGGCGTACCGGCCTTGGCCATAGGCGCTCGCCGCAGCGGCAATGACGGCGTCGGCCTGCTTCGTCAATTTCTTCTGCAATCGCGCGTTCTGGAATGCGCGCGCGCCGCCGCCGCTGTTCTGCAAGGTGTCTCTCCGGAGGATGCCCGAAGCCGAGTCTAACTGATTCGCGAGCCATGGCCGTCCGGTCAACGGACCGGCAATGCCCCCGGGATTTCACGGGGCTCAGCGCAGGATCTGGCTCAGGAACAGCTTTGTGCGGGCGTGCTGAGGCGCCGCGAAGAACTCGTTCGGGGTGTTGGCCTCGATGATCTGGCCGGCGTCCATGAACACGACGCGGTTGGCGACCTCGCGGGCAAAACCCATCTCGTGGGTGACGACCATCATGGTCATGCCCTCCCCGGCGAGGTCCACCATGGTGTCCAGCACCTCCTTGACCATCTCCGGGTCGAGCGCCGAGGTCGGCTCGTCGAACAGCATCACCTTCGGATTCATCGTCAGGGCGCGGGCGATGGCGACACGCTGCTGCTGGCCGCCGGACATCTGTCCCGGAAACTTGTTGGCCTGATGCGGGATCTTGACCCGCTCCAGGAACTTCATCGCGGTCGCCTCCGCGTCCTTCTTCGGGATGTTGCGGACCCAGATCGGCGCCAGCGTGCAATTGTCGAGCACCGTGAGGTGCGGGAACAGATTGAAGCTCTGAAACACCATGCCGACTTCGCGGCGCACGGCATCGACATGCTTGAGGTTGGGCCCGAGCTCGATGCCGTCGACGACGATCTCGCCCTCCTGGAATTCCTCGAGCGCGTTGATGCAGCGGATCAACGTCGACTTGCCGGAGCCCGAGGGCCCGCAGATCACGATGCGCTCGCCCTTGCGGACATCGAGGTCAATGTCGCGCAGCACGTGAAAGTCGCCGTACCATTTGTTGAGGCCGGAAATCTTGACGATGGGGTCGGACATGGGGACCTCGATCAGCTGCGGCGGTGGGCGTTAAGACGATGCTCGACGAACAGCGAGTAGCGCGACATTCCAAAGCAGAAGATGAAATAGATGATCCCGGCAAAGGCGAAGCCCGTGAACGCGGTCGAAGGCGTCGACCATTTCGGATCCGAGAACGAGGCCCTGAGCGAGCCCAACAGATCGAACAGCGCGACGATCGAGACCAGCGAGGTGTCCTTGAACAGCGAGATGAAGCTGTTGACGAGGTTCGGGATGACGTGGCGCAGCGCCTGCGGCAGCACGATCAGCGAGGTCGTCTTCCACCAGGACAGGCCCAGGGCTGCCGCGGCCTCGCCCTGCCCGCGCGGGATCGCGGCGAGCCCGCCGCGGACGTTCTCGGCCTGGTAGGCGCCGGTGAACAGCGCAATGCCAATCAGCGCGCGGACGAGGCCGTCGACGGTGAAATTGCCCGGCAGGAACAGCGGCAGCATGTAGGTGGCGAAGAACAGCACGGTGATCAGGGGCACGCCGCGCCAGAACTCGATGAAGGCGATCGAGAAGATCCGGATCAGCGGAATGGTGGAGCGGCGGCCCAGCGCGAGTGCGATGCCAATCGGCAGCGAGGTGACGATGCCGGTGACGGAGACCACCAGCGTCACCAGAAGGCCGCCCCAAAGATTGGTCGAGACGACCGGCAATCCGCCGTGATCGAGATCCATCAGCCTGATGACGATGGCGATGGCAATGAAGGTGGCGATGCTCGATGCCAGAGCCCGCCCGCCGGTGCGAACGCCGCCGCCGAGAACGAAGGCGACCAGGCACGCGATCGCGGCCGTCGCCGCAAAATCGGCCCAGACCGGCTGGCCTGTCCCCTGGATAAAGTCGCGCAACCAGGTGAGCGGAAAGATCAGCCAATGGACCGCTGTACCGAATAGCACGATGAGGCTTCCGACGCCCCAAAGCAGCGGTCCGATCGCCGAGGTCTTGCTGAGACCGAGCAGCGCCTGTCCGGCGCCAATGATGCTCTCGTCGAACAGCTCCAGGAGACCGGCCGTCCAGCTCAGGCCGAAGCCCTTGATGCCGCCCCCGTGCAGCAGGAAGAATGCGACCACCGGAAACGCGACGAAGAACATGCCGGCGTTCAGGCTCTTCGCCGGCAGCCGCGGTACGAGCAGCGGCACCAACAGGACCACAGCCAGGATGAATGTGAGATCGACCCGCCAGCGTTCGGCCTCGGGATAGAAGCCGTAGATCAGCTGCGGGAGCTTCGCCTGGATGTAGGGCCAGCAGGCGCCGACCGCGAAACCGGCGTTCTCGCCGAGGCAGGCTGTGCGGTCCTTGCCGCTCCAGACCGCATCGACGA
Organism: Bradyrhizobium dasycarpum; assembly: GCF_042019905.1. NCBI lineage: Bacteria > Pseudomonadati > Pseudomonadota > Alphaproteobacteria > Hyphomicrobiales > Nitrobacteraceae > Bradyrhizobium > Bradyrhizobium dasycarpum. Next base: position 1,199,983 of record NZ_CP169574.1, on the reverse strand, counting down.
CCAGGAACTTGACGGAGGGAACGATCGTGTACCAGAGCAGCAAGGCGCCCAGAATCGTGAGCAGGATGTTGGTCGGCGAGTTGAACAAGCGCGTGCGCATCAGGCCGATGAAGCCGGTGGTCTTCACCGGCGCGGGTCGCTCGGCGAGCAGGTCACTCCGGACGAAGCGGGACGAGACGACATCGCTCATGCGCCCAGACTCCGGCTGACCCGCCAACCATAAAGGCTCATGATGGCGCTGGTGACGAGCGAGATCAGGAGGTAAATGCCCATCGTCATGGCGATGATCTCGATCGCCTGCCCGGTCTGGCTCAGCGATGTGCCGGCAAATACCGAGACGAGGTCAGGATAGCCGATCGCGACCGCCAGCGACGAGTTCTTGGTGAGATTGAGATATTGGTTGGTCAATGGCGGCACGATGACACGCATGGCCTGTGGCACGACGATCAGGCGGAGCGTGGCGCCGCGGCTGAGGCCCAGCGAGGACCCCGCCTCCATCTGCCCCTTGTGAACGGACAGGATGCCGGCGCGCACGATCTCGGCGATGAACGCGGCCGTGTAGGTCGACAGCGCCACCACCAGCGCCACGAATTCCGGGATGATGCGCGAGCCGCCTGCGAAATTGATCCCCTCAGCTGCGGCAGCTCGAAGGTGAAGGGCAGACCGAATGCCAGCGTCGTGGCCAGCGGTAGCCCGAACAGCAAGGCCAGCACGTAAGGCCAGATGCGGATCACGTGGCCACGCTGAAACAGCGCTCGCCTTGCGTGGAAGCGCAGGGCCAGCGAGGCGACGATGCCGAGGGCCAGCACCGCCAGGAACGGCTCGAGACCGCTCTGGCCGATCGGACTGGGGATGACGAGGCCGCGATTGCTGATGAAGGCGATGCCGAACAGCGAGATGCTCTGCCGCGGATTGGGCAAGGCCGCCAGCACCGCCAGATACCAGAACAGGATCTGGAACAGGAGCGGCAGGTTGCGGATGACCTCGACATAGATCTCGCCGAGGCGCGACAGCAGCCAGTTCGGCGACAGCCGGCACAGCGCGACGATGAAGCCGAACACGGTGGCGAAGACGATGCCCACCACCGAGACCACGAGGGTGTTCAGGAGACCGACCACGAACACGCGCAGGAACGTATCCGAACCGGTATAGGAAATCAGGGTCTGGTTGACGTCGAAACCGGCGTTGTTGCGCAGGAAGCCGAAGCCGGCGGCAATGTGCTGGTTCTCCAGGTTGGCGCGAGCATTGGAGACGATCTCGTAGCCGATCCAGCCCAGGACCGCCGCGAAGGCAAACTGGACGGCAACGCCGTTCCAGCCTGCCTTGCCGCCCAGAAGGCGCCTGATCTTCAGCGCGATCTGTGGCGGCGGTTTTCGGGCCTCGGTGCTCATGCCGCTGCCAGCGGAGCGGTCAGCGGATCGGCGGCGCGTACTGAAGACCGCCCTTGTTCCAGAGATTGTTGAGGCCGCGGTTGATGCCCAGCGGCGAGCCCGCGCCGACGTTGCGATCGAACACCTCGCCGTAATTGCCGACCGTCTTCACGATCCGCACCACCCAGTCCTTGGTCAGGCCGAGCTGTTCGCCGAAATTGCCGTCGCTGCCGAGAACCCGCTTCATCTCCGGATTTTCCAGCTTCGCCTTCTCGTCGACGTTCTTCGAGGTCACCCCGAGCTCCTCGGCGGTGATCATCGCGAACAGCGTCCACTTCACGATGTCGAACCACTGGTCGTCGCCGTGGCGCACCATCGGCCCGAGCGGCTCCTTCGAGATGATCTCGGGGAGCACCATGTGGTCGTTGGGGCTGGCGAGCTTGAGGCGGTTGGCGTAGAGGCCCGACTGGTCCGTGGTGAAGACGTCGCAGCGCCCGGCTTCATAGGCCTTGACCGTTTCGTCGTTGGTGGCGAACGCGATCACCTCGTACTTCATGTTGTTCGCCTTGAAGTAGTCGGCGAGATTTTGCTCGGTGGTCGTGCCGGTCTGCACGCAGACCGAGGCGCTGTTGAGCTCGAGCGCCGAGTTCACCTTGAGCGACTTCTTCACCATGAAGCCCTGCCCGTCATAATAGGTTACGCCGGTGAAATTGGCGCCGAGCGAGGTGTCGCGCGAGATGGTCCAGGTGGTGTTGCGCGAGAGCACGTCGATCTCGCCCGACTGCAGCGCGGTGAAGCGGTCCTTGGCGGACAGCGGCACGAACTTGACCTTGGTCGGATCGTTGAAGATCGCGCCGGCGATGGCGCGGCAGACGTCGACGTCGATGCCGGTCCAGTTGCCCTTGTCGTCGGGCGAGGAGAAACCGGGCAGGCCCTGGCTGACGCCGCAGGACAGCATGCCCCGGTCCTTGACCGTCTTGAGCGTTTGCGCATCGGCGGCTTGGACGGAGAGACCGGCGGCGAGAGCAAGAGTGAGAGCCAGGGTTACGCGTTTCATGGGCTTTGGGCCTTTCAAAGTCGTCTCAAGGAACGTTGTCTCAGGATCATCCCTGCCGGGCCGGGCATATCAAGACCAGCCTTGCAAGAGTCATGCTGGAAAACCTTGCCGAACACTCGCCGATACCGGGAGGCCATACCTTAATCCCCGCCGCAGGCGCCCGCCGCTATCGGCTGTGCGCAAGGTTCGGTCAGACGATGGATCGAAGGTCGCGGCAGGCCCCTCAACATGCGGCGACTGAATAGCACCTGCGCATCACAGAACGACTGGCGTGCCGGGTCAAGGGGTTGACGGGACTCTTCTGTGTTCTGTTATTAACGACAACGGCCTTGCGGCCGGCCCGTCGGGCGCCAAGCCCCGACCGGAAACGCGGTTTTGAAAGCAGACGCATGGATTCCTCGTACCCCCAAGAGCAGCAGGCCGAGACCCGGCTGGTCACCTCCGGCCGCGACACCAAGGCGCAGAAGGGGTTCGTCAATCCGCCGGTTTTCCACGGCTCGACCGTGCTCTATCCGACCGCCGAGGACCTGCACGCCCATCGCGGCGAGTTCACCTATGGCCGCCACGGTTCCCCCACCACCAAGGCGTTCCAGGAGACGCTGATGGCGCTGGAGGGGCCGCAATGCGCCGGCGTCGGCATCGTGCCGTCGGGACTGTCGGCGATCTCCACTACCCTGCTCGCGCTGCTGAAGGCCGGCGACCATATTCTGGTCGTCGACAACGTCTACCGGCCCTCGCGCAATTTCTGCAACGGCATGCTCGCCCGCTACGGCGTCGAGACCACGTACTTTGACCCGCTGATCGGTGCCGGCATCGACACGCTGTTCAAGCCCAACACCCGCGCGGTGCTGGTCGAGGCGCCGGGCTCGCAATCGTTCGAGATGCCGGACATTCGCGCCATCGCCGAGGTCGCGCATGCGAAGGGCGCGCTCGTCATCGACGACAACACCTGGGCGACGCCGCTCTACCACCGCTCGCTCGAACAGGGCGTCGACGTCAGCATGCAGGCCGCCACCAAATATATCGGCGGCCATTCCGACATCATGTTCGGCACGATCTCGGCCAATGCCAAGGCCTGGCCGATCGTTGCCGAAGGCATCCGCCTGCTCGGCGTCTGCGCCGGTCCCGACGACGTCTTCCTCGCGCTGCGCGGCCTGCGCACGCTGTCGGTCCGGCTGGCGCAGCATCATCGCTCCGGTCTCGACATGGCGCGCTGGCTCGCTGCCAGATCCGAGGTCGCACGCGTGCTGCATCCGGGCTTGGAGACCGATCCCGGTCACGCCATCTGGAAGCGCGACTTCACCGGCGCATCCGGCCTGTTCAGCATCGTGCTGAAGCCGGCGCCGCAGCAGGCCGTCAACACCATGCTCAACACGCTCAAGCTGTTCGGCATGGGTTTTTCATGGGGCGGCTTCGAAAGCCTTGCGATTCCGTTCGATTGCGACGCCTATCGCACCGCGACCAAGTGGGCGCCCGGCGGCCCGACTCTGCGCCTGCACATCGGGCTCGAGAGCACCGACGATCTCAAGGCCGATCTCGATCGCGGCTTTGCTGCCCTCAAAGCGGCAATGTGAGCCTGCTCACAGGGCAGTGCGCCTGCGGACGCGCCAGGCGCGGCGCGGCGGACGCACAAGGTGCGCGGCGGCGGACGCCGAACCTGCGCCGCGGGAACGTGCAACTGTCGTAAACGTTAACGACGACGCGCCAACAAATGATTTGATCCACTGCCGTTTGGCGCTAGCCTCACCGATCGACTCCAATCCGGACACGGAGAATGGGAACGTTGGTTCTGCTCGACCTCATGGGCGGCGTGGCGCTGTTGCTGTGGGGCCTGCACATGGTCCACAGCGGGATTCTGCGCGCCTTTGGTCCTGACCTCAGGCGCCTGCTGGGCAAGGCGCTGGGCAACCGCGTCAATGCGTTTGCCGCCGGCCTCGGGCTCACCGCCCTGCTCCAGAGCAGCACGGCGACCGCGTTGATCACGAGCTCGTTCGCGGCCGAAGGCCTTGTCAGCCTCGCCGCTGCGCTTGCCATCATGTTGGGCGCCAATGTCGGCACGACGCTGATCGTGCAGGTGCTGTCGTTCAACATCGCAGCCGTTGCGCCGGTCCTGTTCGTGCTCGGCCTCGTCGCGTTCCGCTCCGGACCGCGCTCGCGGATCAAGGACATCGGCCGCGTCTGCATCGGCCTCGGCCTGATGCTGCTCTCGCTGCACATCCTGCTCGATACGCTGGCGCCGGCCGAGAACGCGCCCGGCGTCCGCGTCGTGATGTCGGCCATCACCGGCGATCCCATCCTGTGCATCGTCATCGCCGCCCTCGTCACCTGGGCAGTGCATTCGAGCGTCGCCAGCGTGCTCTTGATCATGTCGCTGGCCTATTCGCAGTTCATCACGCCCTACGCGGCGATGGCGTTGGTGCTCGGGGCCAATCTCGGCAGCGCCATCAATCCCGTGTTCGAGGGCGCCAAGCGCGACGATCCCGCGAGCTATCGCCTGCCGGTCGGCAATCTCGTCAACCGCGTGGTCGGGATTGTGCTCGTCCTGCCCTTCCTGGGCACCATCGCCGAGCACATGCACGCCTGGCAGCCCGATCTCGCCAAGATGACGGCGGCCTTCCACATCGCCTTCAATGTCGGCACCGCCGTCGTCTTCATCGGCCTGCTCGACGCCATGTCGCGCCTGCTCACCCGCCTGTTGCCGGATCGCGTGCAGGAGGCCGACCCGGCCCGGCCGCGCTATCTCGACGAGACCGCGCTGGAGACGCCGTCGCTGGCGCTCGCCGACGCCGCCCGCGAGACGCTACGCATGGGCGATCTCGTCGAGGTCATGCTGCGCAAGGTGATGGCCGCGATGATGACGGGCGACCGTGCGCTGGTCGACCAGGTCTCCAAGATGGACAATCTCGTCGATGGTCTCGACGAGGCCATCAAGCTCTACGTGACCAAGCTGATGCGGGGCAGCCTCGACGAGAGCGAAGGACGGCGCGCGATGGAGATCATCTCCTTCGCCATCAACCTCGAGCACATCGGCGACATCATCGACAAGAGCCTGAGCGAGCTCGCCACCAAGAAGATCAAGCGGCGTTTCCAGTTCTCGGCGGAAGGGGCCGACGAGCTCGCCGCCTTCCACAAGCGCACGATGGACTCGCTGCGGATCGCCTTCGGCGTGTTCATGTCGGGCGACGCCAACGAGGCGCGCAAGCTGCTGGTGGAGAAGACGGCGCTGCGCAACACCGAACTCGCCGCGGTGGAGCGGCATCTCGATCGCCTGCGCGAGGGCCGTCCCGAAACCATCGAAACGACGTCACTGCATCTCGACGTGCTGCGCGACCTCAGGCGCATTCATTCGCACATCTGCTCGGTCGCCTACCCCGTGCTGGATGCGGCCGGCGAGCCCTATCGCCGGACCGAGGCGGAGACGGCCGCCCTGCCGGCCTCAGGCGCGGCGTCGGCGCTGCCACGCTAGGCGGCCGGGCACCGACTGAAGTCGGCACGACACGATGCCCGACGATCAGGCTGGTTGGGCGCGTTGGCGCACCTGCGTCATGGCGACGCCTGAGATCGCGAGCAGCCCGCCGGCGATGAGCTTTGGGCTTATGCGTTCGTCGAGGAAGATGACGCTGGAAGTCAATGCGAACACCGGCAGCAGCAGACCGAAGGGCGCGACGCGCGCCATCGAGCATCGAGCGATCAGCCAGAACCAAAGGCCAAACCCGACAATTCCGCCGATGAAGATCGTGTAGGCGAGCGCCAGCCAGCCACGTTCGTCTGCCGTAACGAGGCTCGCCATTTGCCCGGATTCGAGCAGCAACGACATCAGCATGACCTGCGGCACCGTGAACAGCGACGACCAGCCCATCAACATCAGGGGATCGAAGGGGCCATACCGCTTCGTCAAGATGTTGGACACCGCAAATGCGAAAGCTGCCCCGACCACAAGCAGCAGCGGAAGCGCGTTTGCCGACACGCCAGGCCCCGCTGCCAGCACGACCACACCGATGAAGGCAAGCACCACGCCTGCGGACGTCGTTAAAGACGGCCTCTCCGCGAGCAGCGGCCAGGCCAACAAGACGGTGAAAGGTGGGGCGAGTTGATATGCAACGGCTGACATGCTTCCCGAGCCGAGCCCGAGACCAACGTAGAACAGGCCGAAGTTCAATCCACCAAGGAAAAGCGAAATGGCTGCGACAGGTCCGAGCTGCCTGCGCCTCGGCCTTTCGACGAACGGAACGAGCAGCAGCGCGATTGCCAGGAAGCGCAGTGCGAGGAAGAAGAGAGGCGGAAACTCCCTCACGCCCACCTTGATGACCACGAATTGATAACCCCACAGCAAAGGAACGACCACCGCGCAGACAATCTGCACGGCGGACATGGCATCGTTATTTTCAAGACCATTTGGTCCAGATATAGGCCTGCGCACAGGGGAACCGTCCATGGTTTGTCTACCTGACGAAGCGGTCGAGAAGAGCGTCGACGGTGGCCTGCGAAATGATCCGTGTCGGCGCCGTCTTCCCGACCACCCGCATGCCCTCGACGAAACACACGAGAATTCGCGCGGCACTCGAGGGCTCGACACCGTCGGCCAGTTGGCCCGCCGCCTTCGCACGGGAAAATGCACCAGCCACCCGAGCCTCCATGGCCTTGAAAAAGCTCTCGATGCGACGATCAACCTCGACGTCACGGCCCGCCAGTTCCATGGCTGTGGCTACCAGCAGGCATCCGCGCCGGCCACTAGCACCGCTGTTGCGGTCGACGTAGCCGGCAAGGTAGGCCCTTAAGCCCTCGATCGGCTCTCTGCGGTGGTCGAGTTCGGTATCGATCCGCGTCAAGGCAATGGCAATGTAGCGATCGAGCGCACGCAAGAACAGCGAGTGCTTGTCACCAAAAGCGGCGTAAAGGCTGCCACGCGAGAGTTTCGTCGCACGAAGCAGGTCCGGCAGCGCCGTGGCGTGATAGCCGCGCGACCAGAATACATTCATCGCGCGTTCGACGGCGGCTTCCGTGTCGAAACTCCGGGGGCGGCCACGGGGTAGTTGTACTGGGGCGGGGCGACGCATAGCTATATATGAACCAATTGGTCTTGAAATAGCAAGAGTCGATTGGGGCACATATTCCACGGTTTTAGGAGAAGTCCCGGAGGCTGTGGTTTGGGTTCAGCGGTCCAGCGTCTTCGACGCCTTGCCGCGATTCTTGATGATCAGCATGATGTTGCGGATATAGATCACCGTCGCCAGCGACTGTCCGAGGATGATGATCGGCTCGCGCTTCACCACGCCATAGACCAGCGTCATCAGGCCGCCGCCCATCGAGCAGAACCAGAACGCCATCGGCACCACGCTGTTGCCGGCGCGCTCGCTCGCGATCCACTGCACCAGGAAGCGCGCGGTGAAGAACAGCTGCGCGACGAGGCCGAATGCCAGCCAGAAATCGAACTTGGCGACGAAGACGTCGTAGAGATAATTGCTCAGCGCCTGACCGTATTGGATGATCATGCGGTCACCTCAGTCACGTCTGGTGTCGGCTTCTTGCGGCGGATCAGCCACCATACGCCGGCGAGATCCATGATGCCGATCCAGAGCCGGTCGAAGAAACCGTAATTCGACACGCCGGAATGGCGCGGCCGGTCGATCACGTCGACATAGGCGATGTCGTAGCCTTCGCGGCGGACCAGCGCCGGCAGGAAGCGATGCAGCCCGTCGAAATAGGGCATCATCAGGAAGACCTCGCGCCGGAACGCCTTCAATCCGCACCCGGTATCCCGCGTGCCGTCCTTCAGGATGGCGTTGCGGACGCCGTTGGCCACGCGCGACTGGAATTTCTTGAAGCCGGTATCCTTGCGTCCGACGCGCTGCCCCGCAGCGAGGCCGACGCGCCCTGCTCCCTTCTCGACCGCCGCGATCAGGTCGGGCAGGAAGGCCGGGTTGTTCTGGCCGTCGCCGTCGAGCGTCGCCACGATCGTCCCGCGCGCGGCGCGCACCCCGCTGCGTACTGCCGCGGACTGGCCGCCCGATCTGGCATGGCGGAGCTGGCGCAGATTGTCCCGCTGCGCCATCAGCGTCGAGATCCGTTCGCCGGTCGCATCGGTCGAGCCGTCGTTGACGTAGATGATCTCGTAGGCCCAGCGGCCATCGAGCGCCGCGCCGATCTCCGCGATCAGCGGCGCGATGTTGTCGGCTTCGTTGCGCACGGGAACGACGATGGAAACCGAAGGCTGGAAAACCGAAGGCTGGGACGTCGACAAGTGAGGCTCGTGGTTGGAATTAGCCGCCGCGGGAACCGGCGGTCCCGGCAGGCAGCCGCTTTTATGGGGCGGATGCCCCGTGGGCAACCCTTTTGAGGCGGCCCGAGACGGCCCCGGCAAGCGGCACGATGGTGCCGTCGGCGCGGATCGCAAAGCCCAGCCTTCGGGCCGCGAACCAGTAGCGGACTGCCATGGCGCCGACCGTGCCGACCAGGGCGCCGGCCACAACGTCGCTCGGGTGATGCGCGACCAGCACCAGCCGCGTCAGCAGGATCACGATTGCGTAAGTGAACATGAACACGCGCAGGCGCGGCCACAATGCCGATACCGCAAACGCCAGGGCGAACGCGGCCACGGCATGGCCCGACGGCAGACTGGCATAAGCCCCGGTTCCCTCGAACGGTACGAAGTTGAACGGATTGGGCTTGCCACCGACGAACGGACGTCCGCGACCGATGACATATTTCAAGATCTCGGCAACGAAAGCCGATACGGCAATCGACAGAAACACGAACTGCAGCCGTGTGCCGAGCCCGAGCAGCAGCGCGCGGCGCGTTCCGTGCAGCCCTGCCGCGACGAACGCCAACACCACCAGCGCGGCCCCGAGCACCGAGAGCAGATACTCGTCCTTGCCGAAATCGGTCAGGATGCGGATCGGCCACAGGCCGGGCGTGCCGCGCGCCGGCATCAGCTGGATCTCGGTCTGGTCGAACGCGACCATCAGCACGATCGCGAGGGCCGCGCCCGCCGCGCTGAGCCACAGCGAATGCCGCGCCAGTTTTCGCGCGGCCTCGGCGCGGCGTGAATGCGAGGGCGTGCGGACGAGCTGCGCCAGCGCGCGCCTCGACACGGCGAGCAATTGCGCGGGATAGCCCGGGCGCGGCGCGGGGCTGGTCGGGGCCGGCATCCTATTCGGTGCCTTCCGACCGGAAGATCGAAATCGAGATCGCGCGGCCCTGCGAGAAATTGTAGCCGTCGATGCGGGTCCCGACCCTGTAGCGCAGCCCGATCGCCTCGGCGCGCTGCACGAAGCTGCGCTCCGAGCGCTGCTCGATCAGCGCAAAACGGCAGCTGCCTTGCCGCAGGAAATCCGCCGCGCCCGATCCGTCGGTGAGCACGGTCTGGGTGCCCGTCAGGAACACGAGGCTCGGCTCGTGATAGCCGGCTGCAGCCGCCTTCGGCCCGACGCAGGTGACGTTGCGGAGCGCGCGCGCGACCTCGATGCTCGGAAACAGCGGCGTCAGCGACGGCAACACGATGCCATACACGATCACCGCCAGCATCAGCGCCGCGACCAGCGCGTTGAGCAGCGAGCGCTCGGCGCGGTTGTTGTCGTAGAGCCACCAGGCGAACAGGCCGAAGATCAGCGACGCAGCGATGAACGGCCAGGCCACGAAGGCGGGCTGCCGCGTCAGGATTACCGCGCCGACCACCGCGACGATCGAGGCGGCCGCGGGGATCGCGAACCACCAGGCCGAACCGCGCATCAGCCAGGAGCGCGACAGCACGCGCCGCTCCACCGCACCGGCGGTGAGAATGGCGATCGCCGGATAGAGCGGCAGCACGTAATGCGGCAGCTTGGTCAGCACCACCTCGAACACGATCCAGGACGGGATCAGCCAGGCCAGCAGAAACTGCGCGCCGGGCTCACGTCGCGCCCGCCACACCGCGGGCGCCGCCATCGCCGCGAGCGGTGCGCCGGGCCAGAACGTGATCCAGAACAGCGCCAGGTAAAGTCCGGGCGGCGCGCCATGGGATTCCTGGGCGCCCAACTTGCTCAGCATGTCGCCGCCGACGGAGTCCGCAAAGAAGGCCTCGCCCGCGCGCCAGAAGATCGCGACGAACCAGGGCAGCACCAGCACCAGCATCCACATCAGGCCCCAGACCGGGCGCAGCTTCCACAGCCAGGAGGCATCGCGGTCCTGGATCGCCAGCGCAACGATGGTCAGCCCGGCGAACATCAGGATCAGCGGGCCCTTGATCAGGATGCCCACCGCAAGCGCGGTCCAGAAGATCGCGGGCCAGCTCCAGGGCGGATGCGTCTCGTCCTCGGCGCGCTGCCACGACAAATAGGCCCGCGCCATCGCTCCCATCGCAGCGACCACGCAGAGCAGCAGCATCGCATCGGTCTTGGCGAGCCGCGCCTCGACGCCGAGCAGCACCGAGGCGCACATCATCAGCGCCGCCAGCACCGCGGCGCGCCGCGTGACGAAGCCGAGCGCGGCCCAATAGGTCATGAGCACGGCGCCGATCGCCCCGAACAGCGACGGCAGCCGATAGACCCAGATCCGCAACTCGGCCTTCGGCAGCTTGAGCATCGAGGCGGCTTCTACCGTCGCCGATTGCAACCAGTAGATGCCGATCGGCTTCTTGTAGCGGACGTCTTCCTGGAAGCGGATATCGACATAGTCGCCGCTCTCGACCATCTGCTTGGTGGCCTGGGCAAACCGCGCCTCGTCGCGATCGATCGGTGGGATTGTGAAGAAGCCGGGCAGGAACAACAGCAGCGCGCATAGCAGCAGGAAGGCGACGGCGCGGGCATGGCTGGCGGTGACGACATCGAGCATGCGCACGAGTCCGCTGCCCGGATTTGCGGGCGCTTTCGGTTCGCGGGGTGCTCCAAAACGGGGGGCTGGGTAGGTCTCGGCCATCGGTTCCGCTTACGCTGAAACCGCCATCGCCACAACCGGTTAAGGCAGGCTCATTGAATTCGAATGACGACTGTGTCCGCGGCGCCCGTGGCATCGATCACGGTGAGCCGTGCAAAGCCCGGACCGGGCGGATCGATCAGGCGCTGGCGGCGGCCGTCGATCTCGCCAAGCGCCGTGCCGTTAACCATCACGGTCATCGGCAGAACGCCGCCGGCGACCTTGACCGGCATTGCCGCGCTGTCCTGCCCGCCGGAGCGATCGACATCGATCCGCGAGCCGTTCAGCGGAAACTGGATGTGCAGGGCCTGCTCGCGGCCGGTCCGCACCAGCTCCCCGACGGGGCGGAACCGCTTCAACGGCAACGGCAGCTTGGCGTTGCTGGCAACCAGGGTTCCCCTGGGCGGCTTCGGCAGCGGAGCCAGCGTCCTGCCGCTGCGCGCAAACGCGTCGAATAGGATCGGTGCGGCGGCGACGCGCCCGATCAGGCCGGGAACCGGCGCGCCGTCGGGCCGGCCGACCCAGACGCCGATGGTCATCCGGCCGTCGAACCCGACCGACCACGCATCGCGATAGCCGTAGGACGTCCCGGTCTTGAAGGCGATGCGATTGTGAGCGGCATTCTCCGGCGGCGGCGTTCCCAGAAGCACGTTGCCGACCTGCCAGGCCGCGACCTGATCCAGCAGCCGGAGCGGCTCGCGGTCGTCCTTGTCCGCCACAACCTCGCGCAGCGGCTTGGTGGTGCCGAGACGGGCGAAGCCCGCATAGAGCTGAGCCAGATCCTGCAGCGTCACGCCGACGCCGCCGAGACCCATGGCGAGCCCCGGCGCTTCGTCCTTGGGCAGAACCAGATTGCCGCCGGCCTGCCGCAGCCGCGAGGCGAGCCGGCTGGAGCCGACCCGGTCGAGCAGCACGATCGCAGGCACGTTCAAGGACAATTGCAGCGCCTTCCGCACCGGCACCGTGCCCTGGAAGGTCATGTCGAAATTTTCCGGCGCATAGGAGCCGAAGCGAACCGGACGATCGTCGATCAGGCTGTCCGGATGAATGAAGCCGTCCTCGAAGGCGAGCCCGTAGATGAATGGTTTCAGCGTCGAACCCGGCGAGCGGATCGCACGGGTCATGTCGACCTGCCCTGCCCGGCTCTCGTCGAAATAATCGGCCGAACCGACGCGGGCGAGCACGTCCCCGCTCTCGTTGTCGACCACGATGATGCCGACCGAGATGTTCGGTCCCAGCGCAATGGCGCGGTCGCGCGCCAGCGGCTCCAGCACCTTCTGCAGATTCGCATCGAGCGTGAGCTTGACGACCGGCGTGTCCTTGACTGTCGACAGCGCGGTGTCGGAGGCATGCGGCGCCAGGATCGGCATCGGCTTGCGCAGTCTTGGCACGGGCACGGCCTTGGCCTGCCGCGCGTCCTCTGCGCTGACCACGTGCTCCTCGACCATGCGGTCGAGCACGCGGTCGCGCGCCTTGCGCGCGGCCTCGGGATGGCGATCGAGCCGGCGCGTCTCCGGCGATTGCGGCAGCGCCACCAGCAGCGCGGCTTCCGCCAGCGACAGGCGCTTCGGCTCCTTGCCGAGATAGCCGATCGAGGCGGCGCGAATGCCCTCGAGATTGCCGCCATACGGCGCCAGCGCCAGATAGAGGTCGAGGATCTGCTCCTTGCTCAGGGTTCGCTCGATCTCGATCGCGCGCACCATCTGCCGCAGCTTGGCATAGAGCGAGCGCTGCCGCCGCGGCTCCATCAGCCGGGCCAGCTGCATGCTGATCGTCGAGCCGCCCGAGACGATGTGGCCGCGCGTTGCGAGCTGTAGAGCCGCGCGCCCCAGCGCCAACGGATCGACGCCGTCATGGGCGTAGAAGCGCTGGTCTTCGTAGGCGAGCAGCAGCTTGAGATAGGTCGGATCGACGTTGGATCTGGCATCGACCGGCAGCCTCCAGCGGCCATCCGCCATCGCATAGGCACGCAGCAGCCTGCCGTTGCGGTCGACGATGGTGGTGGAGACCTGCCGGGCCTCGTCGAGCGGGAGCGGACCGAGGGAGTAAACCCAGCCGACGAAGCCGATGATGGCGAGGATGAGGGTGAACGCGAGGGCGGAGAGGACGCGATGGCCCCAGCCCGTTCCTTCGCTGCCGTCGTTGCGGGATGGTCCGAAGGACCAGGCCCGGAACCTCGAGATCTCCAGGCGCGCAATTGCGCGCCGGAGTTCGGCGCTTCGATCCGCCCCGGAATGACGAGAGCTGTTGCCACCGTGGCTCACCTCACCACCTCACTTCGCCGCCCGCACCTCGACGGTCCCGGTGCCCGTCCGACCATAGCGCGATGGATTGTACATGTCCTCGACATTGGCCTGCGGCAGCACGTATTTCCCCGGCGAGACCGCGCGCACGACATAGGCGACGGTGAAGACCGATTTGGAGTCCGAGGCCCGGTCGACGGCCGCGGTAAAGCGGTCATCGCGGAACTCGGTGTTTTCGGGCTCCTCGCCGTCCTCGATCCAGTCCAGCGTGCCGCTGTCGCCGGACGAGACCAGCTTCGGGTTGTCGATCTCCAGGCCAGCCGGCAGATAATCCGACACCATGATGTGGCCGTACTCCGGCTTGGCCTCGGTGATCTTCAGCACCACCGCAAAGCGCTGGTTCTGCTTGACCTTGCTGATGTCGGCCGGCTTGCCGTCGAGCGTGAAGTAATTGCGCTCGATCTTGAAGCCGTTCGACGCCGCCGGCTCCGGCGTGACCGGCGAGCCCGACACCGAGACCACGGCCTGCACCGGCGCATCGCCGGTGTTGGTGATCTTCAGCGGCTTGCCGCTCAAGGCATCCGCCTTGTAGCTGCGATAGAGCGCGGTCTTGACCGGTTGGCCGTCCACTTCCATGGACAGGTTCTCCTTGGCCAGCGCGCGCGCCGCCAGCACCAGCCACGCATTCTCCTGCGTGGAGGTGTAGGGCGTCAGCCCGCGCGCGGTCTCGACCCGCGACACCGCCTGCGTCAGCGTCGCCTTCGGCGCGTTGCCTTCGCTGGCAAGCGACACCAAGGCCGCGGCATCGCGAAGCTGCGAGCCGTAATCGGTGCGTCCGAACTCCAGGACGGGCTTCGGCGCGAGGCTGTCGAGCGCGGCGCCATAGACCCGCTCCGCGCGGTTGCGGTCGCCGACCAGGGCGAGCGCCGCCGCGAGCTGCGACTTCGCGATCGGCGTGGCGAGATTGGTCAGCTTGGTGTCGGCGAGATAGCGGAGATCGCCGATCGGCGCGGCCCCGTTGCGCGCCAGCACGTAGAGGCCGTAGGCGAGCTCGCGCCCACCGTCCTTCTCCGGCTCGTTCGCATTGACGACGGAGTTGCGGATGCGGTCGAGCGCGTTCTTGAACGGCACGTCGGGCACCGCAAAACCCTTCTCGCGGGCACGGGTCAGGAAGTCCGTGACATAAGCGTCGAGCCAGGCGTCGTCGCCGCCGGCGAACCAGAGGCCGAACGAGCCGTTCGAGCCCTGACGCGCCAGCAGCCGCTCGATCGCGTCGCGGATGCGCTGGTCGACCTCGGTGTCCATGGCCAGATGCGCGCCGGCCGCAAGGTCATTGACATAGAGCAGCGGCATGGCGCGGCTCGTGATCTGCTCCGAGCAGCCGTGGGGGTAGCGGTCGAGCGCCTTGAGGATCGTCGCGGCGTCAAGCGCGGTCGACAGGCTCGCCGAGACCGAGACGCTGCCGGTGCCCGGCACGAGGTCAGAGAACATGTCCGAGGTCAACGTCAGGCTCTCGCCCTTCGCAAGCGTCCGGATCGAGCGCCGCGCCAGCA
This sequence comes from Bradyrhizobium dasycarpum, assembly GCF_042019905.1. Lineage (NCBI taxonomy): Bacteria > Pseudomonadati > Pseudomonadota > Alphaproteobacteria > Hyphomicrobiales > Nitrobacteraceae > Bradyrhizobium > Bradyrhizobium dasycarpum. The sequence goes on along the minus strand of NZ_CP169574.1, from coordinate 1,184,871 downwards.
CCTGCGTCGCCGCCTTGACGTCGAACGCGTAGTGGCGCGCCAGCGTCAGGCCGTTCGGGCCCTTGATGTCGACGTCGAGCGTCGCCTGCCCGGCCGCGGTGGCGTCGAGCGCGAGCGAGAACGCATTACGCTGCTTGGCGGCGAGCTTGACCGTGGTCGCTGGATTGCCCGTCATCTTCACCGGACCACCGGTCTTGACGTTGATGACGTAGTCGCCGGCCTGGCCCTCGACATTGTCGATCTCCAGGTTGACCGTGCCGTGGTCGCCGCTGAGCAGGAAGCGCGGCAGGGTCGTGGTCAGCACGACAGGGTCGCGGATCACGACGTCGGTGTTGGCGCGGCCGAGCTTGGTGGCAGTCCATGCCACCGCCATCACGCGGGCGGTGCCGGCGAACTCCGGAATGTCGAAGCTGACTTCCGCGGTGCCGTCAGCGGCGATTGTCACGATGCCGGAATAGAGCGCGAGCGGCTTTTGCGTGGGCGGCGAGCCCTGCAATTCGCCGGCACCGGCATCACCGCCGGACTTGATCTGGCCGCGCGTGCCGGACATGCCGTCGATCAGCTGCCCGTAGAGATCGCGGATCTCGGCGCTCAGGCGGCGCTGGCCGAGATAGTAATCGTCCGGAGCCGGCGGCTTGTAATTGGTGAGGTTGAGGATGCCGACGTCGACCGCGGCGATCACGATCTTGGCGTCTTCGCCAGGATTGAGGCCGTCGAGCTTGACCGGAATCTTCAACGCCGAATTCGGCCGGATCAGCGCTGGCGGCGACAGCTTCACCTGCAAGGTGCGGGCCTGCTTGTCGATGCCGAACCATTTCAGCCCGATCGCACGGCCCGGCATGCGCTGAGCCGCGACATCAAGCGGACGGCGCAGCGTCGCCACCACATAGGCGCCGGTGCCCCAGTCCTTGCCGACCGGGAGCTTTACCTGGGCGGTGCCTTCCTTGACGTCGATGGTCTGCGTCGTCAGCAGGCGATCGCCGACCACGTTGACGGTCAGCTTGCCGGCGCTGCGGACATTGACCGACACCGTCATGGTGTCGCCGGAGGAATATTGCGGCTTGTCGATCGAGGTCTCCAGCAGGTCCGGCGTGTCGGCGCTGCCGTCGGAGTACCAGCCGACGTCGAACTGCACCGAGGTCACCGGGCCGTCGGCGTCGCTCGACTTCACGTCGAGCCGGTAGCGGCCGGGCTGGGGCGCAAGGGAAATCCGTGCGGGCTTGTCCGCCGCAATGGTCACGTCACCGTCGGCAACCCGCGAGGTCGACTTGACCGGCTCGTACTCCCAGTAATTGTTCTGGCGATACCATTGGTAGCGCGACTCGATCTTCAGGAGCTCGTAGCGCAGGCCGTCGCGGCGCAGCCTCTCACCCTCGGGCGAGACGAACACCACGTCGAACTCGGCCTTGTCGCCCTCGGTGACGTTCTTGTCGCCGAATAGCGGCTTGACGCCGATCTGCGCCGCGCCGGGCGCGACCGGCAGCACGATCTTGCGCTCGACGGCGCGGCCGCCGGTCTCGACCATGCGGACGAAGATCTGCGCCTCCTGCGGCCGGGTCGAGGCCGGCTGCTTGTCCAGCGTCACCGGGAAGGTCGCAACGCCATTGGCGTCGGCCTCGGGCAGGTTCTCGAGCGGCGTGCGCTCGTTCGAATTGGTCTCCTCGTCGGCGACCCCGAACTGGTAGCCGGCAAAGCCCGGCGCTCGGCCGCGGGCGCGATCAGCATGTCGCCTTCGAGCGCAAGCCCCGAGGCCGGCGCGCCATAGAGGAAATGGCCGTCCGCCTTAAGCTCCACTGGAGTGTTAGCCTTGATCAGCTTGTCCTTGGCGGACAAGTCGAATTCGATCCTGTCGGGGACGTAATCCTCGACCATGAAGGTGGTCTCGCCGACCGCGGAGCCCTTCGGGTCGGTGAAGGCGCGCACCCGCCAGGTCCCGGTCGGCACGGCCGAGTTGAGCGGCACGGCCAGCGTCCGGCCGCCGGCGCCCTGGTCGGGCAACGCGGCCCGGCGGTATTCGACACCGTCGGGGCGTTCGATCACCAGCGTCATCGGCCCGCCGGTGACGGCATTGCCCTGCCCGTCGCGCAACAGCGCGGTGAGATAGACGGTCTCGCTGGAGCGGTAGACACCGCGCTCGGCATAGACGAAGGCATCGGCGCCAGCGGGCGCCGCGCGGCCCGAGACGCCGCGGTCGGACAGGTCGAAGGCGGAGGACTTCAGGCTGAGGAAGGCATAATCGGCCTTCTCACCGGTGACCGTCAGCATCGCCGGCGACAGGCCGCCCTCGCCGCGCGCAAGGCCGGCCTCGAACAACACATGGCCACTGTCGTCGGTCTTGCGGGTCGCCAGGATCTCGTTGTTGCGGGCGACCAGCCGCACCTCCGCCTTGCCGATCGGATCGGTCGAGGCCAGCGAGTTGACGAAGACGTGGATGCCGTCATTGCCGGAATAGGCCGACACGCCGAGGTCGGAGACGATGAACCATTGCGTGGCGAGCTGATAATCCTCCGAGCCCGGCCCCTTGGTCGCGGCCGTCATCACGTAGACGCCCGGCTGAAGCTCGCCGAGCGCCTGATCGACCGGGAATGCCGTGGTGACGTCCTGGTTCAGCGTCATCGCGGTCGCGAGCTCGCCGGACCAGACCTTGACGCCGCGCTCGTCGCCGAGACCTGTGAGCTCATACTTGGACAGCATCCTCTGAAAGTCGCTGTCGATCACCGTGTTGATCAGGTTGCGGTCACCGATCCGGAATACGTTGATGTTGACCGCGGTCGTGTTGACGCTGACCACGGGAATGCCGCGCTGGCCGGTTCGCGGCAGCACATAGGCCCGGCTAGTGAAGCGCACGAACGGCTTGCGGTCGCGCACATAGATGTTGAACTCGGCCGACTTCGGCAGGCCTTCCTTCACCGTGGACGGCAGGCCGGCGCGCAAATTGATGTTGTAGCGCTCGCCGTGCTTCAGCCCGTCGACGCAGAGCTGCTTGCCCTCGGCCGACAGCGCCGGCTTGTCCTGCCCCGCCAGCGCCAGGAACGGTGCGAAATCGGTGCGCTTGGCCAGCTCCTCGGAGAACTGGAAGCAGGCGCGCGGGCTCGCCGAATCCGAGTCCACGCTATAGTCGAGCAGCCGGAAGCCGTGCTCGTCGCGCATCTTCTCATATTGGCCGCGGACGTCGGCGACCTCGCGCAGGTCGAGCGACAGCCGCAGCGCATCCAGCGCCGGCCGCCACAGCTTGCGTTCGGCCAGCGACTTGCCGAGCACGGCGAGCGCGTCGGCCTCCTCGCCGGGATTGCCGGCGCGCATGTAGGCGATGTAGGCCGCGGTCGAGGCCCGCTCCAGCAGGAAGGTCTGCTCGCTCGAGCTCTTCGGCGAGATCTGGAAGATGACCTTGGCGAGCCGCAGCCAGTTGCCGGTGTCCTCCGGCGTCGTGGCCGCGATCTGGCCGAGCACCGACAGCCCGCTGCGATAATCGTTGCGCCGGAAAGCGGCTTCGGCGTCCGTCTTCAGCGTCGCGCTGGTCTTGGCGGCCGGCCCCGCCTCGCTCTTGATCTGGGCCTCCAGCTTGATCGCGGAATCGGCGAGGTCATCGCGCTTGAACGCCTTGTCCGCGGCTTGCGCCGCGCAAAGGCCGAGCGCCAGCGTGGCGCAGAGTGTGACGGCGCGAACAAGACCGATCATGATGGACTCCCGGAAATCGCGGACAGCCGCCCGCAGGCAGCATGAGATGCGCGGAAAGGTGACGGACTCAAGGCGATGGAACCAAAGGTGTAAATCGTCGCATTCGCCATAATAGGGCAAGCCCAGAGGAGACCGATCGAGATACCGCCGCGCCCGCCGTCCTGATGGCGCCGCAATACCCGACCCGTCGTCCGGCGGCCACATCCCGGAAGCTTGTCAGCGCTCCCGGCGATGTGATCCATCGTCCGTTGCGCTGCCGCTCGACCCGGCACCCTGACATGCCACCGTCACGCTTTGTCGCGGCATTAAGGAAAACGGTTCGGTTCAGGCTTGGCGAAAGACGATATTTTTCATAATGGCATGCTAGATGAACAGCCAGCCCCCAAACCGGGGCGGCTGAAGACGGTCCCGTAGCTCAACTGGATAGAGCATCAGATTTCTACTCTGAGGGTTGCAGGTTCAGATCCTGCCGGGATCGCCAGTGCCCTGCAGATCAATCCCGTTCACGAACGCGTGGGTCACCATCCCCCGGCCTTTGCACCGGGCCGATCACTCCTATCTATGCGCCGGGCAAGAACGCGCCCGACAGGTTTTCTTGATGCAGCAATCCGAACTAACGAGAATGGCGATCGCATCTGCGGTGGCGATCGCTTCGATGTCGTATCTGGCAATCGACGCGGGCTTGGTGAACACCAACGTGGTTACGAAGCCGATCAAGGTGGCTCAGGCCTCCATCTTCGGCGCCGGGATGGGCCATCATCACCTGGCCTTCGCCGTTCAGGAGTGGTCGCGTCGCGGCCAGGACAAGCCGCAGTCTGACGACAAGCCGCAGCTGGAGCATTGCCTGGCGATCGACTGATCGAGATGTCCTCTTGGGCTATCGGCGTAACATTCGTTCTTCACCGCCTCCCGACTATGCAGGGCCCCTCTATATGAGCCGGACCGCTTTTTGGGCACGATAGTCTCCGCATCGTCATGGCCGGGCCTGTCCCGGCCATCCACGCCTTGGCCGCCGCAAAAAGAACGTGGATACCCGGGACAAGCCCGGCATGACGACCTCAAATGCAGTCAGCCCGTCGACTGATGGTCCCGCCACCACCGCGCGATGGCGACGGTGAGATCGCCCCACACCTCGGTCGGCAAATCCGAGACGGCTACCCGGACGCTGTACTGGTCCGTGGTCGCGTCGTGAAACCACTCGGTTGCGGCAAAATCGAAACCGAAGCTGCCGGCATGGCGGATCGGAAAGCCTCGCGCGCGCAGGTCGTTACTCATGTCCGCGGCGGCCCGCCGCGCGCTCGCCTCGTCGAGCGGGCGCCTGCCCCGGAGGGTGACGTAGAGACCGTGGGCGAAATGAAGCTCGGCCGAGAGCTCCGGGAGCTTCGCAGCAAAATGGCGAGCCATGCTGCGGCCGTTGCGCAGGATCGCCGCAACACGCCGCTGCGTGAGGTCCCAGTAAGCCGCGCTGCCGACAAAGGGCGGGAAGTGCGCCGGCAACGCCGCGCCGCCGAGAAGTCGCACTGCGTTGCGCGTTTCGCAGGCGAGACGCGTCCAGGGATGCTCCGTCCGTGGCTCGTTGCCGCCCGCGAAAACCGCCGAGCCGAGGCGGCCATATTCCGCCCCCAGCAGATCGAGCTTGTTGTGGCTGCGCACCAGCACCAGCGGGAGATCGTATCGGCGGGCCCATCTCCGGAGGCGCCGGATCCGGCCTGACCTGCCCGCAAAGCAGGTCGTGTCGCAGATCAGGAGATCGAGACCGGAACCGTCACAGCGTAGCACCGCCTCGAACGCGCCGGCGACGGAGCACGAATCCAACAAGAGAATCCGCGGCGAATTCGCGCGAGCAAGCGCATCGCCCAGCGGCAGCCTCAACGCCACCAGCCGCAAATGAGGGACATAGCCGCGGATCAGCTCCAGCGTTTCGCCGTACGAGCCCGGCAGCACCAGAATATCGGCCTTCTCGACGATCTGCGCGGAGGCCAGCAGCACGGCGGAGATCGCGGCCATGCCGGACGCGGTGTAGATCACCGTGCCCGCGCGGCCGCCGTCGAGCTCGTAGAAGGAAGGACCGCGCACCGTCAGGTCGGCCCGCTGGTAATCGTAACTGAATTCGAAAGGTCCGCTGGCGGGATCGGCCGAATGCGACCAGGCCGTCTCCGTCGCCTTCCACTCGTGCAGCTCGTGCTCGGCCCTCAGCGCCGCCGTGAGCTGGAATTTGGACCTGATGACCTCGTCGACCGATCGCGGACGCGCCAAATCGAGCCGATGTCTCAGGCAGTCGTTCAACAGGGCGAGTTCCCTGTGCTTCCGTTCCAGATAGGCCTGAATGGTCTGCATGCGCGTGTTGACGGATCCGATCGGATGTCAACGTGCGGGAACCGCCTTGGGTCCAACGCGCACCGGTGCAACGAACGTTGATGTTCGCAGTTGAGACCTCAGCAAGGAGGACCACATGGCTGACATCAGAGAGCACATGAAGATCATCGGTAAGGACGGCGCACGTGTCGGCACCGTCGACCGCGTCGAAGGCAACCGGATCAAGCTGACGCGGAAGGACAGCCCGGAAGGTCACAAGGACCATCACCATTACATCGACACGAAATATGTCGGTGCCGTCGAGGGCGATGTCGTCAAGCTTTCGGTGAATGCCGACGCGGTCCCGAAGACCGAAGCTGCCTGATAACTTAAGCCCCTTCGGGGGCTTTTTGTTTGTTCACGGTCCGACTCCGCTTCGTTCGCAAAGCACGAATCGCAACCGGAAAAATCAGCGCGGCGCATTTCTTAATGCCGCGTTTCATCCAACCAGTCGTTCACGCATTCGGCGTCACGGCAACCGGTCCGCAAGGACAGCCAACAAATCTGAGGTAACCGGGCGGAACGAGATCGCGAGCGGCGCGTTGACCCCGTGAAATCAAGTGGTGCCGATCTGCCAGCCCCGATCGGCTTTGAAGGGCCCCGTGCTTGTCCCCCGAGCACGGGGCTTTCTCATGCAGATCGAAGGTCGGCCGACCGCGCCCTGCCCGGCAATTCCCCCGGAAATGTCTTCAGTCCGCCCGCTCGTCGCGCCGGTCGCGCGCGAGCTCGTGCCAGGCCAAAGCGATCTGGATCAGGCGTTGCCGGTCGGCGCCGTCCGATGCCGCTGCCCGCCTCATCGCGGCCTCGGCCTCACGCTGTGGATCGTACTTGGTAGACATGCGGCCGACCCTAGCTCGCCATCTGGACCAGCGCGTGGCAATTACATCCGTATGATTGCGGGGTGACGCCGTCCCTGCGATCCCATTGCATGCGCTGTTTGCGCAGCCATTGAGGCCGGGATTCATTCAGACGATCTGTGAACGGCGTCACAGTCTTGGCGCCACGTCTCGGCTAACTATGTCTCGACGCTTCCAAAAGCGCCAAGGCATCGATGGTGTTTTCCGTCATGACACAAGACGCAGCAGCCTCAGCCAACGTCCGGACGCGGCGACAAAGGGGCGACCTGCTCGGCATCGCCTATCTCGGGACCATCGGCGTCGTGATGCTGGCCTGGATTGCCGGCCTGGTCTGGGGCGCGATGGCGTTCTTCAACTGGCTCGTTGCTTGACGCAGCGCGACCGGTCCCTCGCTAGAACAGGCAGTCCAGCGCCTGACCAAGCTTGATCCCGCCGCAAACGATCATGGCCCAAAGCGCCAAGCTGATCTGGATTGCATCCAGCATGTCCCAAGTCCCCGCGAATCATCCCGACAATTTTCTTTGAGACTTGCGTGAGGCGGCAACGAGCGCCAGCGCCTATTGGATGCAATTGCCGGTCGCGCACGAAAAAGGCGGGCCGTGGGCCCGCCTCTATGCCTCGATCCGGTTAGGACAGCTCAATAGCAGGCGCGGGGATCGGCCTGAACATATTGGCCGCTCGGATAGCGATAGTAGCAATTGCCCTGCGCCCAGTAATAGCCAGGTTGCGAAGCGGCGGCGGCGCCGGTAATGGCGCCGGTTGCACCACCGAGAACCGCGCCCGCAGCAGCGCCCGTTGCGTTGCCCGAGATCAGCCCGCCCAGCAGGCCGCCGACGATGGCGCCGCCAAGCGCGCTGGCGCCGGGATCAGCCGGTGGCGGAGGCGGCGGTGGCGGGGCATAGGCGACCGGGGGCGGCGGCGGAGCATAGGCTACCGGCACGTCGTCGTAGTACTCCTCGGAAATGTAGGCGGGCGGGCCGGCCATGCGCTGCGGATAATAATACCGGACGCCGCCAACGTCCCACCACCAGCCGGAGCGGCCATTGTGAACCTCATGGCGCCAGCGCCCACCCTCCCAGGCGCGGTGGCCGCGATAAGCATGTCCGCCCCAGTCACGCGCCGGAGCCGGTCCGCGGTCGACATGGCGTCCCGGCGGCGGGCCACCGGCCGCGCGCGGTCCGGGATTCGTATGGGGCTGACCGCCGGGCTGCGGCGGGTTCTTGCGCACGTCCGGCTTGTTTGGAGGCGCCCCGCCGGCGGGGCCGGCCGGAGGCTGGCCGGCGTCCCTCGATGGCCTGGCGTCCTGGGCCTGCGCCGGTAGCGCGAGCAACGCCATGGCCGAAACCAAGGGAATGATGATCTTCATGCGGCTGGACGCACTCATGCGTGCTTGACCCCCTGCTCTCTCGATTGCTCTCGCAATTGCCGTGGTGCCTGGCGCGATCGACGATTCGAACCGCGCCGCGGCTTGATGCCGGCTGATATAGCTGACCCGCTTTGGTCGGCGAAGTCCCGTTACAAATCATTAAGATGACGGCAATTTTTCGGCTCCAACGGGTTCGCGAAGAGTCCCGCTGGAAGCTTCTAGCGGGCCGGCTCGATCACGTTGCAATTGCTCCGCCCGGACATCAGGCAGTCCTGCATCTTGCTGGCCGCGGTGAGGTCCCGGGCGAGCCACCAACCGATCGCGAGGATCGCGACCGCAATGATCAGGCCGGCGATCGCGCCGCGGCGGTTGTCGCCGGATGGAGGTTTCGGTCTGGATCTGGGCTTCTCGCCCGGATCGGGCTTGGAGGTGGACATGGCTGCCTGGTCGCGTGGGCAGGCCGGCTTATCACCTCTGCGACGTCCCGTCACATCCTGGTGGGCCGCTTGCTCAGCTTCGAGACTCAGCCCCGGGTCGCGCTGGCCGCTTCCTTGCGCAAGGTTTCGACCGCCGGGATCGCCCGCGGTGCACACGTCGTGAGCACGAAGGCGGTCTGCGTGCACTCCCAGTCGGCGCCCAGAACGGCGCTCTCGATGGGCTGCGGCCGCGCGAGCAGCAGCACGGCACCGGCCAAGGCTGCCACGGCGAACGCAATTGAGAGCGTCTTCAGGGTTAATCTTAAGATCGGCATACCCGTGCTCCGTATCGCGGCGGACGCTAGGCGTCGCCCTCGTGATCCCTTATGAGGGACATCACAATTCGGCAGTTTTTCCGGGCTACGAGGGATCGTCGGGGGATGGCGATTTTCGTCGACCTGATCGGCTGCGATTATGGGTGGCTTCGCGACGCGCAGCGATGTACACGCTTCTGTGTCGCGCGGCGCCTGCTATGCCCAGCCGACGTACCAACAGGCCGTGATGTAGGATCGAAAGCGAGGAAGACAAGGCTCGTCGATGAGTGGATTCAGGGAACCCGGCTTCACAGACCGGCAAAAGGCGGCGCAGGAAGCCCGCAAAAATCTTTTGAACAAATTCAAATCCCAACCGGGGCCTGATGATCCCGCGGTGGCGGCGAAGCGTGCCGAGCGTGAAGCACTCGCGGCCAAGCGCGCCGAGGCGAAGGCTGCGCGCGAGGCCGAAAAGGCCGAGAAGAAGCGTGTGGAGGAAGAGGCCAAGGCCGCCGAAGCTGCGCGGCTCGCGCGCGAAGCCCAGGAAGCTGCCGAAAGGGCCGCGGCTCTCGAAGCCGAGCAGAAGGCCAAGCGCGACGCGCGTTACGCCGCCCGCAAGGCCAAGCGCAAGTAACCAAGCGCGAGTCATTTGACGCGTGACCTTTGCAGGTCACGTTCAATTCAAATTGAAGCAAGACATGATTTGGGGCGGTCCAGCCGACCGCCCCAAACGTTCGAGCGTGCGTTTGCTTGTGCCAAACGCCTCGATCGCGAACCAGCGACGATCAGTTCTTCTTCATCATCCCGTCGTCTTTCTTCATGCCGTCCTTCGACATGTGATCCTTCTTCATGCCGTCGTCCTTGGACATGGTGTCCTTTTTCATCATGCCGTCCTTGGACATCGTGTCCTTCTTCATCATGCCGTCATCCTTGCCCATCTTGTCCTGGGCAAAAGCGGCCGGCGACAGCGCAAGGCCGAGCGAGAGAGCGGCAGCCGAGACGCCGAGCGCGATGCGGGTGCGAATGGTCATGGATCATCTTCCCTTCGAGATCATGTTTGTCAGCGACATACGCCGCTATTCAATCTCGACGGATGGACGGCCATCGTTGTTACGCGGCCTCCGATAAATTTCAGCGAGCCCGTCTGCGACCCGTCGCTTCCAGAGCAACCCGATGTGTGCAGCGCAGCACAGGCGGCACTTGCGGCGGCGTTCCATCTCGAACTATCAGTTGAGAGGATATCGGGTGAAAGACCGGCTAGGATGGGCCTACGTACCGGTCACGCATGACCCGCCAATCACGCCAGCCAAGAATCATTCAAAGAAGCGTTCCAGGGGATCACACCATGCTCACGCGCCGCCATCTGATTGCGACCGCCGTCGCCGCACCCGCCATCCTCCGCTTCGGCACCGGCACCGCCCAGGCCGCGACCACGCTGAAGATCTCGCACCAATTCCCGGGCGGCACCATCGACAAGGGCGACTTCCGCGACCGGCTCTGCCGCATGTTCGCCGCCGAAGTGGCCAAGCGCAGCAATGGCGACATCGCGGCCGAGATCTATCCGAATTCCTCGCTGATCAAGACCAACGCGCAGTTCTCGGCGATGCGCAAGGGCGCGCTCGACATCAGCCTGTACCCAATGCCGTATGCCGGCGGTGAAGTCCCTGAAACCAATATCGGCCTGATGCCGGGCCTCGTGACCACCTACGACCAGGGCCTGCGCTGGAAGAAGGAGCCTGTCGGCAAGGCGCTGACGGACTTCCTCGCCGACAAGGGCATCATCCTGCTGACCTGGGTCTGGCAGGCCGGCGGCGTCGCCAGCCGTTCCAAGCCGATCGTCGCGCCGGAAGACGCCAAGGGCCTGAAGGTGCGCGGCGGCTCGCGCGAGATGGATATGGTGCTGCAGACCGCCGGCGCCTCGGTGCTGTCGGTGCCGTCGAACGAAATCTACGCGGCGATGCAGACCGGCGCCTGCGATGCCGGTATCACCTCCTCGACCAGCCTCATCTCCTTCCGCCTCGAAGAAGTGGCGAAATCCCTGACGTCGGGCGCTGGCGCCTCCTATTGGTTCATGCTCGAGCCTTTGATGATGTCGAAGGCGATCTTCGACAAGCTGCCCAAGAACCATCAGGACATCCTGCTCGCCGTCGGAACCGAACTCGAAGCGTTCGGGCGCAAGGGGCGCAGGATGACGACATCGAGGTCGCCAAGGTCTACGAAAAGGCTGGCGCCAAAGTCTCGGCGCTCGATGCCGCGACCGTCGGCAAGTGGCGCGACATCGCGCGCGACACCGCATGGAAGGATTACAGCGCCAAGACTGCGACCGCCGCAAACCTGCTCAAGCTCGCCATCGACGTCGCAGCATGAGCCACGGTCCGCTTCCGGATCGTGACGACACGGCCAACGCTGTCGCAAGGACCGGCCTTGCGGCAGCGGTCGATCGCGGTCTTGCCATCCTCAACACCGTCATCGTGGTGTTCGCGGCGGTCGCGCTGGTCGCCGCTTGCGCGATCCTGAGCTACAGCGTGCTCAGCCGGGCGTTGTACAAGGCCGCCAATTACTGGCAGGACGAGGCCGCGGTGTTTCTCTTGGTCGGCGCGACCTTCATGACGGCCGCCTATGTACAGCAGAACCGCGGCCACATCGGCATCGAGGCCTTCGTCGGCCTGTTGTCGCCGCTGGCGAACAGGATCCGGCTCTGGCTGGTCGACGCCGCCACGTTCCTGTTCTGCGCCTTCTTCACCTGGAAGTCCTGGACGCTGGCCCATGAGGCTTATGTCGACGGCCAGGTCTCGAACTCGATGTGGTCGCCGCCGCTCGCCATTCCCTACACGCTGATGGCCCTCGGAATGAGCCTGCTCTGCATCCAGATCCTCGTGCAGCTTGCGCTGCCCTTCACCGGAGCCAGGCGTTCATGAGTGTCTTCGGTATCGGCGTGGCTTACGGCGTTGCGACGCTGCTGGTGATGTTTTCGGGAATGCCGATCGCGTTCGCGCTCGGCGCGGTCGCGGTCGTGTTCATGGGCATCTACATGCCCGCCGCGTCGCTCGATACGGTGACGCAGAACGTCTACGAGGAAATGGCCTCGATCACGCTCCTGTCGATCCCGCTCTTCATCCTGAAGGGCGCAGCGATCGGCAAGTCGCGCGCCGGCCAGGATCTCTATTCGGCCCTGCATGCCTGGCTGCACCGCGTGCCCGGCGGTCTCGGCGTTGCCAACGTGTTCGCCTGCGCGTTGTTCGCGGCGATGGCGGGCTCCTCGCCCGCGACCTGCTCGGCGATCGGCTCGGCCGGCATTCCGGAGATGCGCAAGCGCGGCTATTCCGGCGGCTTTGCGGCCGGCATCATTGCCGCCGGCGGCACCCTCGGCATCCTGCTGCCGCCCTCGATCACCATGATCCTGTTCGCGGTCGCGGCTGAAAAGTCGCTCGGACGGCTGTTTCTCGCCGGCATCGGGCCGGGGTTGCTGCTGGTCTTGCTGTTCGGCTTCTATGCCGTGTTCCGTTTCCGTCGGGAATATGCGGCGGCCGAAGCGATCTACAAGAACGGCGGCCCGGAAGCTCCGATTCTCGCCCGCGACGAATACACGCTGGCCGAACGTTTCAGCGTGCTGCCGCGCGTGATCCCCTTCGTGCTGCTGCTCACCGGCGTCATGATCGCGCTCTATGGCGGATACGCCACGCCGTCGGAAACCGCAGGCCTCGGCGGCCTGTTGGCGCTGGCGCTGATCGCGGCGATCTACAGCGTGTGGCGGCCGAGCGATCTCGCGCCGATCATGAAATCGACGATCCGGGAATCGACCATGCTGATGATGATCATCGGCATGTCGCTGCTCTATTCCTACGTGATGAGCTATCTGCACATCTCGCAGTCGGTCGCCGAATCCATCGTCGCGATGCACCTGCCGCGCTGGGAACTGCTGTTCGCGATCCTGGTCATGGTGGTCGTGCTCGGCTTCTTCCTGCCGCCGGTCTCCATCATCCTGATGACCGCGCCGATCATCCTGCCGCCGCTCCGCGCCGCAAACTTCGACATCATCTGGTTCGGCGTGGTCATGACCATCGTGATGGAGATGGGGCTGATCCATCCGCCGGTCGGCCTCAACATCTTCGTGATCCGCAACGTCGCGCCGGACATTCCGCTGCGCGAGGTGATCTGGGGCACCCTGCCCTTCGTGCTGCTGATGATGCTCGCAGTGCTGCTGCTGTGCCTCGTGCCGGAGATCTCGACCGGCCTGCCGGATCTGGTGATGGGACCGGACGGAAGCAGATAGCGCTGCCGTAGGGTGGGCAAAGCGCAGCCTGCCCACCACCTGCCGGTGATCGCGAAAGATCGCGGGCACGGCGCTATGCGCCCTTGCCCCCTACGAAGCTAAGTCGCCGCCCGCTTCTTCTTCGCGTTCAGGGCCGAGGCCACGCGGCTCACCGGCGGCTTGCCCAGCACACCGCTCATCTCGTTGGTGGCCGCGAGCAGCCTGTCCATGTCGATGCCGGTCCTGATCCCCATGCCTTCGAGCATGTAGACGACGTCCTCGGTCGCGACGTTTCCGGTCGCGCCCGGCGCATACGGACAGCCGCCGAGGCCGCCCGCAGCGCTGTCGATGACGCGAACGCCCTCCTCCAAGCCGGCATAGAGATTGGCAAGCGCCTGGCCGTAGGTGTCGTGGAAATGCATTGCGAGCCTGGCTGCGGGAACGTTGGCGGCAACCGCGCGCAGCATCTCCTTGGCCCTGGTCGGCGTGCCGACGCCGATGGTGTCCCCGAGCGAAATCTCGTAGCAGCCGAGCTCCCATAGCGTGCTCGCGAGATCGGCGACCGCTTTCGGCTTGATCTCGCCGTCGAAGGGGCAACCGAGCACGCAGGAGATATAGCCGCGCACCGCGACGCCATCGTCCCTGGCACGCGCCAGCACCGGCTTGAAGCGCTCGATGGACTCCGCGACCGTGCAATTGATGTTGGCGCGCGAGAAGCCCTCCGAGGCTGCCGCAAACACCGAAACGATCTTGGCGCCGGCGGCGCGGGCGGCGTCGTAGCCCTTCTCGTTCGGGACCAGCACGTGGAATTCAGCGCCGGTCACATGGGCAACGCCGCGCAGCACGGCGTCGGAGCTTGCCATCTGCGGGATCGCCTTGGGCGAGACGAAGGCGCCGACCTCGACCGCATCGAGGCCGGCCGCGACCAGCGCGTCGATGAAGGCGATGCGGTCCGCGACACTGACCGGCGTCTTCTCGTTCTGAAGCCCGTCGCGCGGCCCCATTTCGATGATGCGGACGGAATCGCTCATGTCACTCTCCCGCAGGCTCGACCACGGCGAGCTCGACGCCCTCCTGCACGATGTCGCCGACCTTGCACCTGATCGACTTCAGCACGCCGGCATAAGGCGCGCGCAGCGTCTGCTCCATCTTCATCACCTCGAGGGTGAGGATCGGCGCGCCTTTCTCGAGGCGTGGCGCCCTGCTTGGCCAGCACGGCGACGACCGTCCCCGGCAACGGGGCGGCGATCTTGTCCTCGCCAGTCTGTTCCTCGCTCTCGCCGCCGAACGGATCGACCCAGTGCAGGTCAAAGCGGCCGTTGCGCGTGCGCAAATAGAGTTCGTGGCCGTCGATCACAGCGGCGACCTGCGATTTCACGCCGTCGAGCGTCAGGTCAAATCCGCCGTCCCGCGGCGCAATCGCGAACGCCAGCTCGCGATCGCCGAGCAACAGCGTCGATGGCCCGCTGCCGTAGTTCAGGATGATCTTCTGCTCCGGCCCGTGCCCGACGCGGAAGGCGAAGCTGCGCTGGCGACGGCCGACCGGCTGCCAGCCGAAGGTTTGCCAGGGCGAATTCGCTTCCGCCATCCGTCGCTCGTCGTGGACGATTGCAGCGACCGCCGCGCACAGCTCGAGCTCGCCCGGCGCCGGCGCGGCCTGTGTCAGCACGGCCAGTTCACGCTCGATGAAACCGGTGTCGATCGTATTGGTCCGAACCTTCGGATGCGTCATCAGCGCCGACAGGAACGGAATGTTCGTGACGATGCCGCGAACGTCGGACTCTTCCAGGGCGCGGTTCAGCCGCTCGACCGCGACATCCCGCGTCGGCGCCCATGCGATCATTTTGGCCAGCATGGCGTCATAATACGGCGAGACCATATCGCCTTCGCGATAGCCGGCATCGATCCGCAAGCCGCCGGTTTCCTCCGGCAGCCGCCACGTCGAGATCCTGCCGACCGAAGGCATGAAATTCTTGGTCGGGTTCTCCGCGTAAACGCGCGCCTCGACGGCGTGGCCGTTGAGCTTGATCTCGTTTTGCCTGAGCGGCAGCGCCTCGCCGAAGGCGACGCGGAGCTGCCACTCGACGAGGTCGAGGCCGGTGATCAGCTCGGTCACGGGATGCTCGACCTGGAGGCGCGTGTTCATCTCGATGAAGAACACCTCCTTGCCGTCGGACACGAACTCGATGGTGCCGGCGCCGACATAGTTCACCGCGCCGGCCGCCTTTCGCGCGGCGGCGCAGACGGTCTCGCGCTGCGCGGCATTGAGCGTCGGCGATGGCGCCTCCTCGATCACCTTCTGGTGCCGGCGCTGAAGCGTGCATTCGCGCTCGAACAACGACAACAGATTGCCGTGGCTGTCGCCGATCACCTGCACTTCGATATGCCGGGGATTGTCGACATATTTTTCGATCAGCATGCGGTCGTCGCCGAACGCGGCCTTGGCCTCGCGTTTGGCGCTGACGATCGCAGGTCCAAGCTCGTCCGCCGAGCGCACGATGCGCATGCCGCGGCCGCCGCCGCCGGCAGAGGCCTTCACCAGGATGGGAAAGCCGACCTTCTCGGCCGCCTTCGCCAGCGTCGCATCGTCCTGGGCCTCGCCGTGATAGCCGGGCACCAGCGGCACGCCGGCCTTTTCCATCAGCGCCTTCGAGCCTGATTTCGAGCCCATCGCATTCATCATGTCGGCGGTCGGGCCGACGAAGACCAGCCCCGCGTCATAGCAGGCCTGCGCGAACTCGGCATTCTCCGACAGGAAGCCGTAGCCGGGGTGCACGGCCTCGGCGCCGGTCTTGCGCGCCGCCTCGATCAGGCGCTCGACATTGAGATAGCTATCGCGGGCCCGGGCGGGCCCGAGCAGCACGGCTTCATCAGCGAGCGCGACATGCATCGCGTCGCGGTCGGCCTCGGAATAGACCGCGACGGTGCGCAGGCCCATGGCGCGCGCGGTGCGGATGACGCGGCAGGCGATCTCGCCGCGATTGGCGATCAGGAGGGTGCGAAAACGCCGGTAGAGCTTTGAGCGGTCCATCGCATCACATCCTGAACAGGCCGAACTTCGTCGGCTCGATCGGCGCATTCGACGCCGCCGAGAGGCCAAGACCGAGCACGAGGCGGGTGTCGGCCGGGTCGATCACGCCATCGTCCCACAGACGGGCCGTTGCGTAATAGGGGTGCCCCTGGCTCTCATATTGCGCGCGAATGGGCTCCCGGAACTTGTCTTCCTCTTCCTTCGACCAGCTGTCGCCCTTGGCCTCGATATTGTCGCGGCGGACCTGGCTCAGCACCATCGAGGCCTGCTCGCCGCCCATCACCGAAATGCGCGCGTTCGGCCACATCCAGAGGAAGCGCGGCGAATAGGCGCGGCCGCACATGCCGTAATTGCCGGCGCCGTAG
Source organism: Bradyrhizobium dasycarpum (assembly GCF_042019905.1). NCBI lineage: Bacteria > Pseudomonadati > Pseudomonadota > Alphaproteobacteria > Hyphomicrobiales > Nitrobacteraceae > Bradyrhizobium > Bradyrhizobium dasycarpum. The sequence goes on along the minus strand of NZ_CP169574.1, from coordinate 1,168,240 downwards.
GAGCCGCCGATCACGACAGTGAATTTCGGCACCGAAGCGGTCGCCACCGCCGTCACCAGCTTGGCGCCGTCGCGGGCGATGCCGCCGGCCTCGTATTTCTTGCCGACCATGAAGCCGGTGATGTTCTGCAAAAACACCAGCGGAATGCCGCGCTGGCAGCACAGCTCGATGAAGTGCGCGCCCTTCAGCGAGCTTTCGCTGAACAGAATGCCGTTGTTGGCGATGATGCCGACCGGATAGCCCCAGATATGGGCGAAGCCGCACACCAGCGTCGTGCCGTAGAGTTTCTTGAACTCGTCGAACTCGGAGCCGTCGACGACACGCGCGATGATGTCGCGCACGTCGAACGGTTTTCTGCCGTCGACCGGCACCACGCCGTAGATTTCCTCCGCCGCAAACAACGGCTCGCGGGGCGGATGCATGTTGAGGTTCGGCCGCGGCGATGGCTTGAGCGTGCCGACGATCCGCCGGGCGATGCCGATCGCATGAGCGTCGTTCTGGGCATAGTGATCGGTGACGCCCGACTGCCGCGAATGCACGTCGGCGCCGCCGAGCTCCTCGGCACTGACCACCTCGCCGGTCGCGGCCTTCACCAGCGGCGGGCCGCCGAGGAAGATGGTGCCCTGGTTGCGCACGATGATGCTCTCGTCCGACATCGCCGGCACATAGGCGCCGCCGGCGGTGCAGGAGCCCATCACGATCGCGATCTGGGGAATGCCCTGCGAGGACATCTGCGCCTGATTGTAGAAGATGCGGCCGAAATGCCGTTCGTCCGGAAAGATCTCGTCCTGCAGCGGCAGAAAGGCGCCGCCGGAATCGACCATGTAGACGCAGGGAAGATTGTTCTGCCGCGCGATGTCCTGGGCGCGAAGATGCTTCTTCACGGTCATGGGATAATATGTGCCGCCCTTGATGGTGGCGTCGTTGGCGACGATGACACATTCGCGCCCGGCAACGCGCCCTACCCCGGTCACGACGCTCGCCGAATGCACATCGCCGCCGTAGAGGCCGTAGGCCGCGAGCGGCGACAGCTCCAGGAACGAGGTGCCGGGATCGACCAGCAGGTCGACGCGCTGGCGCGCCAGCATCTTGCCGCGCGCGGTGTGGCGGTTGCGCGAGACCTCGCCGCCGCCGCCCGCGACCTGGCTGAGCTTTTCGCGCAAGTCGGCAACGAGGGTGCGCATCGCCTCGGCATTGCGCGCGAAATCTGACGAAGACGGATCGATGCTGGAATGAAGCGGCATTTTGATTCCAAATGGGGTGAAAGACTTAAGCCGTCTCGGCCATCAGCTCACGGCCGATCAGCATGCGGCGGACTTCGGACGTCCCCGCGCCGATCTCGTAGAGTTTCGCGTCGCGCCAGAGGCGCCCCACCGGGAACTCGCTGGTGTAGCCTACGCCGCCGAGCGCCTGGATCGCCTCGCCCGCCATCCACGTCGCCTTCTCCGCCGAATAGAGGATCGCGGCCGCCGCGTCCTTGCGCAAGGTGCGCGCGTGGTCGGCGCGGTCGCAAGCCTTCCCCACGGCATAGACATAGGCGCGCGTGGCCTGCCAGGTCGAATACATGTCGGCGAGCTTGCCCTGCATCAGCTGGAAGTCGCCGATCGGCTGGCCGAACTGCTTGCGCTCGTGCATGTAGGGCACCACTGCGTCCATGCAGGCAGCCATGATGCCGAGCGGGCCGCCGGACAGCACCGCGCGCTCGTAGTCGAGGCCGGACATCAACACCTTGACGCCCTCGCCGACCTTGCCCATCACGTTCTCCTCCGGCACCTCGCATTCGTCGAAGAACAGCGGATAGGTGTTGGAGCCGCGCATGCCGAGCTTGTCGAGATGCTGGCCGTGGCTGAAGCCCTTGAAGCCCTTCTCGATCAGGAAGGCGGTCATGCCGCGCGGGCCGGCCTCCGGATCGGTCTTGGCATAGACCACCAGCACGTCGGCATCTCCGCCATTGGTGATCCACATCTTGGAGCCGTTGAGCACGTAGCGGTCGCCGCGCTTGTCGGCGCGCAGCTTCATCGAGACCACGTCGGAGCCGGCGCCCGGCTCGGACATCGCGAGCGCGCCGACATATTCGCCGGAGATCAGCTTCGGCAGATAGCGCTGGCGCTGGGCGTCGTTGCCGTTGCGGCGGATCTGGTTGACGCAGAGGTTGGAATGGGCGCCATAGGACAGCCCGACCGCAGCCGAGCCGCGCGAAATCTCTTCCATGGCGACGACGTGGGCGAGATAGCCCATGTTCGAGCCGCCATATTGCTCCGGCGCGGTCATGCCGAGCAGGCCGAGGTCGCCAAAGCGCTTCCACAGGTCTGCCGGGAACAGGTTGGCCTTCTCGATCTCGGCGGCGCGGGGGTGATCTCCGCCTCCACGAAGGCGCGCAACGTGTCGCGCAGCATCGTGATGTCTTCGCCCAGGTCGAAATCGATGCTCGGGATGTTCAAGGCGATTCCTCCGTGTTTTGGGCACCGAACCTAGCGGGGTCAGGGCCCTCTTGCGGTCGAAAAGGTTGCATTTTCCGCCAAACTTGGCGAGGATTTTCCTCATGCCGTTTCAAGCCGCAACTGCGGTCCCGCGCCGCGCCGTCACTCCGGCCGCCTTCGTTCGCGGCGTGGTTGCCGCCTATGCGCGATACCGACTGGACCCGGCCGAAGCGTTGCAGCGGGCTCAGATAGCGCCAGACCTTGTCAATTCTCCGGACGGGCGGATCACGGCTGCCCAGTTCGAAGCTCTGGCGGGCCATGCCATGCGCGAGCTCGACGACGAGGCGCTCGGCTGGTTCTCGCGGCGCCTGCCCTTCGGCACCTACGGCATGCTATGCCGCGCCTCGATCACGGCGCCGACGCTGGAAGTCGCGCTCAAGCGCTGGTGCCGGCATCACCGCCTGCTCACCGAGGACGTGCTGCTCGATCTCGAGGTCGGCGAGGAAACCGCGGAGGTCTCGATCCGGGAGCTGCGCGATCTCGGCGATTTGCGCGAATTCTGCCTGGTCACGCTGCTCCGCTACGTACTCGGCTTCTCCTGCTGGGCCGTCGATTCCAGGATTGCGCTGCGCGCGGCCGAATTCCCGCACACCGAGCCCGGCCATGTCTCGGTCTATCCGACCATCTTTTGCCGGAACATCCGCTTCGATGCCGATCGCGCCCGCATCGTCTTCGACAAGCATTATCTCTCGCTGCCGCTGACGCGCAGCGCCGTCGATCTCGACAACATGCTCAAGGGCGCGCTCAGGCTGACCGTGCTGCCCTATCGGCGCGACCGGCTGCTGGTCGAGCGAGTCCGCCGCGTGCTGCGCAATGCGCGCGGGCGCAGCCTCGGCGCCGAGGACGTCGCGAGCGAGCTTGCGCTCTCCACCCGCACCATGCATCGCCGCCTGCGCGAAGAGGCCACCTCGCTGCGCGACCTCAAGGAAGAGGTCAAATTCGAACTGGCAAAACAGGAACTGATGCGGGGCCGCACGCCGATCAAGCGGATCGCGGAGATCGCCGGATTCCGCAACGAGAAGAGCTTCTCGCGGGCCTTTCGAACCTGGACCGGTGCGAGTCCCCGCGAGTTTCGAGGACGGTATCGCTAAGAGGACGCTGCCGCGACGTCCTGCAGCGGCAGCGGCACGTCCTTGGCAACGCCGAGCACCGGGAAGCTGCGGACGTTCTTCACGTCGGGCATGGCCGCGAAATGCAGCAACTGCTGGCGCATGCTCTCGACGCTCGGCGCCACGCATTTCAGGAGATAATCGGTGTCTCCGGAAATCCGCCAGCACTGCTGGATGCGCGGGATCGCGGCGATCGAGCTCTCGAACGCCTCCAGCACCGGCTGCGCCTGGCTGCCGAGCTGGATCGACACGAACGAGACCACCTCATAGCCGAGCCGCCGCTCGTCGAGCACAGCCCGCACCGCCCGGATCACGCCGCGGCTGAACAGCGACTTCAGCCGCCGCAGGCAGTTCGGCGCGGATACCCCGACGCGCAGCGCGAGCTCGTTGTTGCGCACCCGTCCGTCCTGCTGCAGCTCGGAGAGTATCTTCAAATCGACGCTGTCGAGCTGGTCCCGCCCGGCCATCCCCTAACCTCGCCATGGTCGTGTCATGCGAGCCAACGAAGCACGCGGCGGAAGGGGTGCCAAGGGGCTGGAGCTGCGCATGGCACCCCCGTGTACGAGCAGAATACCTCTCAGCGTCATGGCCAGGCTTGCCCTCGCCATCCACATTTTTTCTTCGGCCCCAAAACGTAGATGCCCGGGACAGGCCCGGGCATGAGGAATTCAGCGTGCGCGGATGCAAGTGGTTAGTGCGTCCAGGGCTCGCCGCGGCGGAACGAGAAATTGTCGGCATAGGCAACCGGGCGCCGCACCGATTCCTTCGGCTCGATGACCTGGTAGGCGATGCCCTTGCGCTCGCAATAGGCGACCGCCTCTTCCTTGCTGTGGAAGCGCAGCGTGATCTGCTGCTTCATGTCGCCCGACGAGGTCCAGCCCATCAGCGGCTCGACCGCGCGCGGCTGCTCCGGCTCATAGTCGAGCTGCCATTCCTTGGTCTTGGACCGGCCGGATTGCATCGCGTTCTTGGCGGGCTTGAAAATGCGTGCGGTCATGGGTGGTCCGGGCCTCGTTCTTCGTCTTTCGTTCGATTTCGATGCGTCAGGGTGGCAGTTGGTGCAAACCTCAGGGATAGTATAGAGAAAACCGGTTGGGAACTGCTTGGTGATTCCGGCCTCCGTGGCCCCTGCGACGGTATAGTCATTATGCTGCACCGTGACAATTGCGTACCCGCCTCCCGCGCCGGGATCCCGCCCGGCGGCACTGCCTCCCCGACCTCAGCCTGCCCGCCCCCTTCGAGAGCTCCCCTCGCATGGCCTTCCTAAACGTCAACGCCACCCTCCCCGACAAAGGCCGTGACCTCCGGCTCGACCTGTTTCGCGGCGTCGCGAACTGGGCGATCTTCCTCGACCACATCCCCGACAACGTCGTGAACTGGATCACGACGCGCAATTACGGCTTTTCCGACGCCGCCGATCTGTTCGTCTTCATCTCCGGCTACACGGCCTCCTTTGTCTATGCGCGGATGATGCTGGAACGCGGCTTCATCGTCGGGGCCACCCGGCTGACCAAGCGGGTCTGGCAACTCTACGTCGCCCACATCATCCTGTTCGTGATCTATATCGCCTCGATCAGCTATCTGGCGCTGCGCTTCGGCGATAGCGAGATGATCAACGAGTTCAACGTCGCCGGTCTCGTCGACAACGCCACCGAGACGCTGCGCCAGGGCCTGTTCCTGCGCTTCAAGCCGCTCAATCTCGACGTGCTGCCGCTCTACATCGTGCTGATGGGCCTGTTTCCGCCGGTGCTGTGGTTCATGCTGCGCAAGCCCGATCTGACGATGGTGCTGGCGATCGTGCTCTGGCTGACGGCGCGCCACTTCGGCTGGAATCTGAACGCCTATCCGGCCGGCCAGTGGTACTTCAACCCGTATTGCTGGCAGGTGCTGTTCGTGTTCGGCGCCTGGTGCGCGCTGGGTGGCGCGCGGCGCTCGATGACGCTGATCAACGCGCCGATCACGCTCTATCTTTGTCTCGGCTATCTCGTGTTCGCCCTGATCATGACCATGGCGGGCCGCTTCCCCACATTCGGCGGCATGTTCCCGGAATGGCTGTTCTCGGCCTTCAACCCGAACGACAAGACCAACCTCGCGCCCTACCGCTTCATCCACTTCGTCGTGATCGTGATCCTGGTGATCCGCTTCGTGCCGAAGGAATGGCCGGGGCTCGAATGGAAGGTGTTCGATCCCCTGATCGTCTGCGGCCAGCAATCGCTCGCCGTGTTCTGCGTCGGCGTGTTCCTGTCCTTCGTCGGCCATTTCGAGCTGTCGATGAGCTCCGGCTCGCTGCTCGCGCAGATCTTCGTCAGCGTCGCCGGCATCGCGATCATGACGACGGTGGCCTATTACATCTCGTGGTCGAAGAAGCAGGACAAGCCGCTGAAGCCGCCGCCGCCCAAGCCGGCGGCAAGCGCGGCGTAGATGGCCTGAGCCGGGAACGCCTTGCTGTTCGCGGAGCGCGCGGTCGCCCTGGCGGCTTGAGCCGATCGATTGACCTGGGTCAACCGGGGGCTGCGCCGGCCGGCATAATGTCGTCACGACACGCGCCGCCGCTCCGATGTCGGCGGCCTCCCCTCGGACAAGGCCAAAAGCACATGCCCTCTCATTTTCACGCCGTGGTATGGATCGACCATTCGCAAGCCAGGATCTTCCATCTCGGCCTGAGCGGCTCCGACGAAATCACGCTGCATCCGCACCTGGCGACGCGTCACCTTCATCACAAGGCCAGCGTGGTCGGCAGCGGCCATGCCGCTCCTGACAAGGCGTTCTATACTGAAGTGAGCAAAGCCCTCGCGGATGCCGGCGAGATCCTCATCATCGGTCCGGCCAGCGCCAAGACGGAACTCGCAAGCTACATCCGCACGAACGCTCCCGATCTCGCCAAGCGGATTGCGGGGGTGGAAGCGGCCGATCATCCCTCGGATGCCGAAATCGTCGCCTATGCGAAACGTCACTTCAAACTGCCGCTGCCGCGCGTACAGGCACGGGGATAGGCTGGCGAGCGGCACGCGGGCCTCAGCGCGAAGCGTGACGAACCTTGGGCGTGATGAGCGGTCAATCCCGGCTCATCATGCTTCAGGCCGCTTCCTCGCCGTCGAACTCGGTGAATTTCTTGTAGATCCAATCGCGGCCATCATGGCGGCGCCAGACCTTGCCGTACACGAGCTGGCCATTGATCGAGCGGCGGGGCACGATCACGGTCCAGAGGTGCCAGATCTCGTTCCAGCCCGACTGCGGACCGGCGGTCTTGAGGTTGCGATCGAAGGACATGGGCAGAACTCGCTGACGCAGAACTCACCTGGTGCGCGCGCTGGACGAGCCGTGATCGGTGTCGCACGGATGGAAGGCAGCACATCGCGAGCCGGGTCCGATCTGATAGCAGCCGGAAGAACCGGCGCAACAACCGCTCGGCTTTAACCTAACCGATCAACCTTACTTCTTGGGATGACGCTGCGCGATCGGTTGAATGCTGCAGCCGGCTCTTCTAGGATTGCACGTGATTTGAGAACGAGCGCGGGCTTACGCGCAGGTGAATTTGAGCGACGTCGAACTCTGAAACGATGGACGTTTGAAGATCATTGACGGACGGGGACGACCACGATGAATTTGCAATATGCATGCTCGCGCGTCGTGCTGCGCTGGGCGCGGTCCGCGCAGGCCGCGGAGACGGCTATCCCGGAGCCGCCGAAAGCCGCCAACGACAACCAGACGATCTGGCCCTTCGTTCCGTTTCCCGCCGGCTGGTACGCCGCGCGCTGCCCGGCCGGATCTGACCAAGCCGTCTGAAAAGCGCAACGCCGCGCAAGCGGAATATCATCGCTCGGCGGCGTTGCCGTTTGGACGTTGGGCGCTGAAATCCCAACACCGATATGTCTATGGCGCCGCCAGCAGGTTCGATGACGCTTTGGTCATTCTGACCGGCTTCGCTCGGACGCTGCGTCCCCCAGGCCGGATCGGCCGCGTCGACGCAAAGGGCCGCACGGCAGGCACATGTTGCGAGGATGGATCCGGCGCCCCGGACCAGCCGTGGCCACAGGCGGAGCCAAAATCGCAAGGAAAATGAAAGGGATTCAACCTCGGGACTGGTCGGGGCAGCTGGATTCGAACCAACGACCTGCAGTACCCAAAACTGCCGCGCTACCAGGCTGCGCTATACCCCGAATGTCCGGCGAGCCCCGTCGATACACGCTTCCAAAGGCGCCAGCAAGCTTACAAACTGGCGCCAGCAAGGCTGCCAATGCCCCTCGCCTGCCTACCCTATTTGCCGCCGAACAGCGGGTGACCGACGCGGTCACCGACACGGATGCCGTATTTCTGCACCGTTCCCGCCACCACCTCCAGCACGGCCCGGGCCGGCCCGCGGGACGAGATGATCTTGGTCGACAGCGGCTCGGTGTTCTCGGCGATGCGCAGGATGCGCCCGTTGGCGCTGATGAAGATCATGTCGAGCGAGACATAAGTGTTCTTCATCCACATCGATATCTCCTGCTCGGGATTGAAGTCGAACAGCATGCCTTTGCCATCCGCCAGCTCCTTGCGGTACATCAGGCCGGTCTCTTTCTCTTCCGCGGTCGTTGCCATCTCCACCGAAAATACCTGCACGCCGTTCCTGGTGACGATCTCCAGCGGCTGAAAGCTGGCGGCGCGGGCGGGCGCGCTGGCGACACAGCCGGCGGCGACGAGGATGGCGGCGAGCCAGCCCTTCAGAGCGGACCAGATGGCCTTTCGATCAGGATTCATGGGGGATACTCGAGGCGTGGGACTGGAGTCAGTCCTTAAGCGGCGGTCGTCGGAAAAGCCAGAGGCGCGCCGGCCTGCCGGCGCGCCTCTGCTCACGATTGCGGGACCTGAAGGCTCGACCGGATCCGGTCGGCACGTCGCACCGTGCTCAGTGCGACTGCAATCCCGGCGATCCGGTCTCGGGATGGATCTCGGCCGCCATCATGCCCTTGGAGCCGGGCCCGAAGCGGACCAGGACATACTGGCCGGGCCTGAGCTCGGTCATGCCGAAGCGGCGCAGTGTCTCCATGTGCACGAAGATGTCGGGCGTACCCTCGCCGCAGGTCAGGAAGCCGAAGCCGCGCAGCCGGTTGAACCATTTGACCTGGGCCCGTTCCAGCCCGCTGGTCGGGGTGACCGTGACGTGGGTGCGCGGCGGCAGCATCTGCGCCGGATGGATCGCGGTCGATTCGTCCATCGAGACGACGCGGAACGCCTGGTAACCCTTGGCGCGCTGGATGCACTCGACGACGATGCGGGCGCCCTCATAGGCGGTCTGGAAGCCGTCGCGCCTAAGCACGGTAACGTGCAGGAGCACGTCCGGCCAGCCGTTGTCGGGAACGATGAAGCCGTAGCCTTTGGAGGCGTCGAACCATTTGATGACGCCGTGGACTTCGACGAGGTTGGCGCTAGCCTCGCCCAACCCGCTGAATGGATTGAGGCCGCTGTCGCGGCCGGCACCGCCATGTTCGCCCGGCGTGACCCGCCCGGACGATGCTCCCTGCCCGGGAACCCCGAGCTTCTTGGACTCAAATCCGTCCGACGACCCCATAACCCCGGACCCCACGCTGCCATGCAACCCGCCACACCGGCGGCGCTCGAATCACGCGTCTTAAGAGAATGTTCTCAATTCGACGCGACGCGAATCTTTCGACTCAAAAGATAACACTCCCGGTTGCGAGGCATAGACAAAAAAGAGATCTGCCGGAACCTATGAACAGCTTGCGCAGCCGCGAATCAAATTGATGCCTCAATTACCGACAAAGGGCCCGAGCGTTTCGCCGATGTCGTGACGGATGACGAGGTCGGCGATGTCGTCCTGCTCGGTCGGCTCGCGATTGATGATCACCAGACGTGCACCGGCGTTCCTCGCCATCATCGGAAACCCCGCCGCCGGCCAGACCACGAGCGAGGAACCGATCGCGATGAAGAGGTCGCAGGCTTGCGACAGCGCGGTCGCGCGCTGCATTTCGTCCTCGGGCATCATCTGGCCGAAAGAGACCGTGGCGGTCTTCACCGGCTCATCGCAGACGGTGCAGTTGGGCGCGGCGCCGGCCTCGTCGAAGCGGCGCTTCACCCAGTCGAGCGGATAGGCCTGTCCGCATCCGATGCAACGCGCATAAGTCGTGTTGCCGTGAAGTTCAATCACGTGCTCGCCGGCGAAGCCGGAGGCCTGGTGCAGATTGTCGATGTTCTGGGTGATGACGGCGGGAACCTTGCCGGCACGATAGAGCGAGGCCAGCGCGCGATGGCCGCGGCCAGGCTTCGCCGCCGCGAACACCTCCTCCATCGCGAAACGGCGACGCCAGGATTCGTCGCGAGCCGACTGGCTTGCGACGAATTCGCCGAAGTCGATCGGACGGTAGCGCGTCCAAATTCCGCCCGGCGAGCGGAAGTCGGGAATGCCGCATTCGGTTGAGATGCCGGCGCCGGTGAACGGCACGATCACCTTTGCCGCGGCGATCATGTCGCCGAGCCGTTCGACGCCGCTCTGAAGATCCGATGCAATCAATCGCGGCCTCCCGATTCGTTTTGCCCTGGCAGCTCACTGCGCAAGCGGCAAGATCATTGACGCTCTTATCAAGCGCTAGCGCGATGCGCTCGGCAATTTTTTCCGGCCTTCGCATATCACAATCCTGCAATGCCGCCTCCCCATTGACGCCCCATTCAGGAGCATCAATGGATGTGTGAATGCGACTCAAGATGGTGCGGCGGCAGTGCTTGAGTTCAATAGTAACCCGAGGGGATGGCCATGACCGAAGACGAAGAACGCAAAGCCCGTGAGCGCGACGAGATCGCCGCCCGTGTCGCCGCCTTCCGTGCCACGCAGGAAAAATTCAAGCGCGAGCGCGAGGAGTATTTCGTGTCGACGCTGGAGAATGCCCGCAAAGTCGAACGGCCCTCGCTTTGGCCGTAATACGCCTCTGATCACTGCGCATGAAAAAAGCCCGGAGCATCGCTCCGGGCTTTTCGCTTGTCGGGTGTTACCAATGGCGCCAGTGGTGATGGTGCCGGTGGTACGGTCCACCGCCGTAATAGGCGTAGGGGCCAGGACCGTAATAATAGGCGGGGCCGTCATAATAGCCGTAGCGGGGGCCATAATAGCCGTACGGGGATGCTGCGACTGCGCCCGCGGTGATCGCGCCGGCGGCGAGGCCGAATGCGAGGCCCGGGCCGATGCCGCGCCCGCGTGCCTCGGCCGGCGCAGGGGCTGCAACCGCGGTCACGCCGACGGCTGCGACGGTGGCCAGAACTGCCAATGTCTTCTTCATGCTCTCCTCCTTCGCGTCTTGCCGGGATTAACGACGCGCGCCTGCGATGGTTGCGCGCAGGGGCGGAACCGGCCCCTGCAAACAAAAGCAGACGGCGCCGGAACCAAATCGCCGGGCGCGCATTGCCCTTCCAAGTGCGGGAGCCTCCGCCATCCGGTTGAGGCGACAGCACGAAGACCCCGTCGGCATCTCCGCGATGCCGGCGGGGTTTTCAGTTTCACGGGAACACATGGCAGCACACGGCAATGGCTGCCAGCGGGGCGGACCACCGAGGAGGAAGACTTGCCCTTATCCGCTTTGCTGGCCCGTATCCGTAAATTGGTTCCCAGATCCGACGATCGGCATTACGACGAGATCGTGCGCAACTTCGGTAACGGCGCGCTGCACCCGCCGCCGACCCCGATGAGTGACCGCGAGCTGGCGCGGGCCATCGCCGAGTTCCTGAAGGAGCAGCCGTCGAGCGAATCCGTTGCAACCCTCGGCCGCCGCCTCGACCCCTCCTCTCCGGTTTGAGCTGCTATTCGGCGGGAGCAGGGAACCAGGATTGCGCGCGGACGTTGAATCCGTCTTCACGCAGAGCGGAAGAGGTCCGTCATGCCCGCTTGGCTCGAAGTCCTGCTCAACCTGTCCGGCTATGCCGGCTTCCTGGCGCTCGCCTCGCGCGGCACCGCATGTCCGGAAGTGCCGGCCGACAATCGCAGCTACAGCGACGAACGCTAATTGGGTACGGCATTCTCCATGGCGCGCGCCGCTTCAATTGGCATGCGCCGGCTGGCCCGCCGTGCGCACCAGCCGGTCGGCCTTGACTGCAACGCGCGTGTCCTCGGCCTGCGGCCGCAGCGAAAAGCTGACCACCACGAACGCGAGACAGAACAGCGTGCCGACGATGGCGACGCGCCGGTAGGTGTGGCGGTCGCCCTGGTAAAAGGAAGGCTGTGAAAAAGGTGTCATGACAAAATTGCTTGCTGCAAAGCCGTTTCTTGCTTGTCTTTGCCAGACACCTACCCGATGCGGCGACAAGCGCAACGCGATTGGGCTTTTAACCTAACCGAATAGGGTTATCGGCTTCCGCGCAAAGGATCGTTAAGGCATGACCCGGAAAAGTGCGCAGCGGTTTTCCGGAAAGATCATGCGCAGACAACAACCCAAAGCGCGATGACGTTTCATCGAGATCTCATCGCGCTTTAGGAATTTGCCGAGCGATCGCAACGCGGTGCTTTCTCTCATGCGAAGCAGAGTTACGACAGCGCTGCTTGCCGACCGGCTTTGTTCCAGCTTCGACCTTTTCGTTCTCAAAGAACGAATCGGAATCGAGAAAATCAGCGCGGCGCGATTCCTAACGATCGATGAAAGCGCGCGCCGCAACGTCCTCTGCCGGGAGACTCCTCGGCACGATCTTCGGCGGCAAGAATTTCGACACCACCGCAAACACGATGACGATCTCACGGCATGGCTCACATCGAAAGCTGTTGGCAGAAATCGCCGTCATCGGCTTGGCGCATCGCGGGCATGTCATGCAGGCCGAACGTTGAGGGCACAGGTTCGTTCCTGCACTTCGTGCCCGCCTCTTGGTTTCTGCCCACCGGCGCGGATCAGGCCGCTCGCTTCGCTTTACTACTCTTCTCCGAGAAGCATTCCAGGATCTGAATGCGGAGCTCTTCTGCGGCCGGACCCTCGAGCCTCCTGAGCTCGTTCCAGAGCCTGATCACTTCGCGCTGCTTTTCGACGGTCATGAGTCACCTCCTTGCGGTCGATCGAGAGGAGGCGCATTAGAACAAAAAGAGAACGAAAAGTCCAGCCCCTTGGCGCGATTTTCCCGGCACGTCGCGTTGAACCTTTTCGGCGCAGCGCGGACCCATGGAGGCTGGGGATTTCAGCGCCCAGTTATATGGCAGCGCCGCGGTGAACGAACATATTCCGTCACCCGCGGCGCTGTTGCTTTTTGATTTTCAACTTTAAGTTTGAGCTACGGCTGACGGCCAGGCGCTGAAATCCCAACGTCGTCAGTCGGAAGAGCCCCGTGCGAAAGCGCGGGGTTTTCTTGTTTGTCCTGATCGTCGTGGCGATGTTCGGCATCGCGGATGCCGGGCACCACCTTGGTCTTCAGCCCTTGATCGCTGCGCCGTCTTGCGAAGAGCGCGCTGCAACGATGCGGCCAGCGCCTTAGACGGCGTCCTTGGCTACCTTGAGTGGCGAGGCCTTGACCGACTTGCTCGCGGGCTTGGCCGCAAACTGCATCGGCTCCTTGGTGAAGGGATTGACGCCCATGCGGGCTTCAGTCGCCGGCTTGTTGACAACCGACATCTTCACGAAGCCGGGAATGACGAACTCTCCGGACTCGTTGAGCTCCTTGTAGCCGACCGTGGCCATGTATTCGATCACCGACTTCACGTCGTTCTTCGAGAGCTGCGTGCCCTCGGCAATTGCATCAATCAATTGGGTTTTCGTCATCTTCGCCATCTCTGAATTCCTTTTGTGCGCGCGAGCAAGTTTTGCTGTGGACGCGGCCTGAAGCGCGGGGGGCGCGCTGGCTGATTTCATGCCTGAGGTCATGAAGTGACGGGCTTAGAACCCATCGAGGCTGAAAACGCAAGCAGCGGCTCTGCGGGGTTCCCGACTTCCTGTGCAAGCTGGCGCAGGCCTGCCACTTTCCTTTTGAACCATTTTGTCCCTGGCGCGTCTCATCATTGAAGTCCCTAAGCTTCACCCCACCAGAGAGCCCCGCTTCCCCCAGGCGGGGTTTTCGCTTTGCGCGCCTGGCAGAACGTCCCCGGCTGCTATAATGGCTTGAGGGTTTCTCGCGGGGTGCTCATGAAGGTCGCTATCGTCATTGCAGGTTTGATCGTCGTGGCCGTCGCCGCCCTCGTCGCGTTCCAGCCGAGCTTCCTGAAACCTGCGTCCCTCGCCGTCGTGAAGAAGTCCGACATCTTCGGCTTCTCGCCCGGAATGACATTCGAGGAGACCAGCAAGCTCGTCAGTCGACGCCATTATCTCTGCCGTCAGGGTCGCAACTCCTATACCCTCGAGTGCGATATCAACGGTGCCAAGGTCACGGTTGACAGCGACGAGGCTGATGCCAGCCACCCGATCTGGCGCGTCAATACGACGGTGAACAATCCGGGACCGCAGGATGCTGCCGTCAAATCGATCTCCGACCAGTTCAACGCTCAAGCCATCAAGGACGGCGACGGATGGACCTGGATCGTCGGCCGCGGGCTCAAGCTGAGCTATGACGGCCTGGCCTTGAACCTCGTGGACGAGGCCGCAGAGGCCCGCCTGCGCAAGGTGGACGCCAAGCGCTGAAGCATGCTCCGGAAAATTGCGGAGCGCTGTTTCGGAGCGATCATGCTTGAACGACAACCTGAAGCGCGACGGCGATTCATTTCTCGTCGCGTCGCGCTTTGGAGCCTGACGTCACCTCGTCGTGAAACTTGTGGCCGGGCTCGCGTTGTTGACACTTCAGTAACCTAACGCGGCCAAGCTCCATTCAGTCTTGTTGCGTTGGAGTATCCCACAGTGCTTGATTTTGACGAGCTGCGTGAACTCGCGGCCGATGTTCGTGTCTTTGTCGAGCTTGCCGAGGACAAGGCCGAAGCGCTCAAGGCCGTCATCGCGGCCTATGACGTGGTCCTGGCGATCTTCCCCGCCGACGACGGCATGGGCCTCCATGTCATCAAGGGCAGCGAGATCCTGAACGGGATCGCAAGATCAGGGAGCCATGCGGCCTACAGCCACACGGCGATCGCGGTCCCCGACCTGCAACATGCGCAAGCGCTCAAGCTGCTGACCGCCCCGGTCGAGCAACGGATCGCGGCCTAGCTGCGGGCGTCGGGGATGGCTGCCTCGGCTGTCGTCCCAAGGAGCGTCTGAGGTCGCGTCTGACGGCGTATCAGCGGAGCCGATTCAGCACCCGGAGGGGAAGCCACGATCCTAGCAACATCAAGATCGCGATGATCGCAACGACGGCGTGCTTCAGCGGCTGTTGCGACGAGGCGAGCGAGCCTTCGAGGCGAAGGTAAGGCAGCACGGCCTCCATGCCCATTCCGATGAGCGCAACCGCCGTCAGGCCGCCCACGATTGATGCGACGAGATTGACGATCCATCCCATCACGCCGCGCTCGTTCGACCACGCCTCGTAGATCGCGACCGCCAGCGTCACGACGACAAAGACCAGCATGAAGCTCATCGAGCCGCCGACGCTCGACGTCGGGCCGAACGCCTCCAGCAGCAACATGGCCGCCACTGCGAGCAGCGTGATCGTCTTCACGAAGCTCTCCTCATCCGTGCCCCAGCAGCAGCACCGCAGAACCGATCACGATACAGGCGAGGCCGAGGACGGCGGTCGCGATCTCGACGGCATTTTCCAGGCCGAAGAACCTGATGACTGCACTCCATGCGGCCGACGGAAGGATCTCCACGATCGCGCTGAGCAGGGCTTGAAGCATGAGAATTGGTCGCGCCGGCGGAACCGGGGTTCGGCGACGGTGGATTAAATTTAGCCGCTGTCCCCGGTCACGATTTCCTTACCGAATATCCCCGGCCTTCCGGCTCTCACCAATCGAGACCGGCTTGTTGAGGAAATACTCGCGGTTGCCGGTCGCGGCTTCCGCGTACTGGTCGATCGCCACGATGATGGCCTGGACGTGGGCATAGCACCACCCTTCCCGCGTCGCCCGTCGGCGAACGTCCTCGAGCGCGGTCAGGAATGGCGACAGCTCTCTCTCGTCGTCGAACCATCGCCTGCTCACCATGTCCTCCCGCCAAGCACCCTGCCCTTGGCCGCGCGCGGCTGCGCCGCCTTCAGCACGTCGCGCTGCGCACAAAGACTTTCGACCTTCGCCTCCATCCGCGACAGCAGCGCTTCGGCCGACGCCGTACCGACGCCAGCCCGCTGCAGCTGAAGAATCTCCTTCCTCTGCCTGCCCATCTGGATGCGCATCCGTTCGATCTCCCGCCTGACATCGTCCAGGTCCGGCATTGTTCCGCCTCGCGAATTTTGAAGACGGCCCATGAGAACAAAAACGGAACGTCGAGTCGAGTCCGACGTTATACGGAGACGAAAAAGGAGATGCGCGATGGCCGACAACACCCGGAAGGATCCGAAGGACTGGGTTTCCGGAGACGACCCGATGACCGGAGCCCAGGAATCCTACCTCAAGACCCTCGCCGAGCAGGCGCACGAGAGCCCGCCCGAGGACGAGCTGACCAAGGCCGAGGCCTCGGAGCTGATCGACAAGATGCGGCAAAAGGCCGGGCTGGAGGAATAGGCCCCGGCATTGCGGGAATACCGTGCCGTGTGTAGGCAAACGAAATTAGAATCGAAAATGCCTTATTTCGTTTGCGCCCGCGACGGAGCGGGCCAGATCATCCTGAAGCGGGACACCCGGGAGGCGGCCGAGAAGAAGGCCGCCGAGCTCCGCGACATGGGCTATTTCGAAGTCGAGATCATTGCGAAGGGTGTCGAGAAGGCGGCGTGAGGAACTGTTTCATCGTCGGCCGAGTTGGCCAGGTATGACCAGGGACTCCCTCAAGCAGCAGGCCGACCGCGCGGAAGCTCTCGCCGCCCAGACGGCAGACGGCGAAATCAGAGAAGCTCTGTTGAAAGCTGCCGAGGAATACAGAGCCCAGCTTGAGAACGGTGACGGCGAAGCTAAGTCGGAGTGACGCGCAGTCTGTTGCATCAGCAACTCGCGTTCGGACGCGTCCCTTAGGAACAAGTCCGCCAAATCGGAATTCACCGATTAAGCAGTGCCGGCATTCTCCCCCTGCATGCCGGTACTGACAGCCCCGTGGCGCCGCCGCTGCGGGGCTGTCCTTTAGGAGGCCTTCATGAGTGACCGCACAGGCAACGAACCCGCACCCCTGGTGCTCTTCGGCGTGGCCATTCTCCCGGTCATCGCGGTGCTGGCGTGGTTCGCGTTCTGATTCACGATCTCCGAAGCCAACGCCGGGCTTGAACCGCTGCGCTTGCGTCGCAACGCCAGGTGCGTGCATTTTCGGCACGCCAAATCGCGGCCCATGCGCTAAGGGAAAGCTCGATCCAGACATCGCGCATCCTGCACGACCTCCGGCTCCATTCCCCCTGACTTTCAACAAGCGATCCGGCAATTGACGCAAAAGCGGTGGCTTGAATGAAAACCGCACTTGTCTTCGGCGCATCCGGCTTCATCGGCTCGCATTTGCTGCGCGACCTCTTGGACAGTCCCGACTATTCGCGGGTTGTGGCGGTGGCCCGCAAGCCGCTGGCGGTGAGCCATCCGAAGCTCACGGTGCTGATCGGCGATCTCGCGTCTCTGCCCGCACTCAAGCCGCAATTGGTTGCGGACGAGATCTTCATCGCGCTCGGGACGACGCGCAAGCACACGCCTGACGAGGCCGAGTACTACAAGATCGATCATGATTATCCGCTGTTGGCGGCCGAGATCGCCAAAGCGAACGGCGCGCGGTCGGTGTTTCTGGTCACGGCCGTTGGCGCCAACGCCGGCTCCGGCGTGTTCTATCTCAGGACCAAGGGCGAGGTGGAGCGCGACATTCTCGCGCTCGATTTCGAGCACACGCATATTTTCCGCCCGTCGATGATCCTCGGCGAGCGCGATGAGGACCGCCCCGGTGAACGCCTCATCACCGCGATTTGGGGCGTGCTCAACCCGCTGCTCGTCGGCCCGGCCGGCCGCTATCGCGGAATCGCCGGCAACGACATCGCGCACGCCATCGCCAAAGCCGCGCGGCATCAAACCGAGAAGGTGCGAATCTATCATTGGAAAGAGATGGCGGCACTGCTTCGAACGTGATGCAGCTCGCAGGATGGGTAGAGCCAAGCGAAACCCATCGCTTCTTCATCGCCACTCTCCGTCGCCAGCAACGTCGGCCAGTTCACCGAGACTGGAAAAATTGTAGCGTCGTTCTGTAACCGACGTCTGCAATCGGCGTAGCATCCGCCGTCCTATTCGATCGACGTCATCGGCAAGAGCGAAGGGCGAGAGCGGTTGAAAGCTTGCGCCGCTGGACTGCACCTCCCGAATAACACAAGATAGTTACGGTATCGGTGCACCAGATCGTCCGGCGCCAGGGTGAATTGCGTGCACCGCAGTAAAGTCCAAAAAAACGGCAGGGAAGAACGATGCAGGGAAAGAGAAATCTGGCGCTTGATGGCGCGATGGCTTGCCTGGCTCCAGTCGCAGCCATCATGGTCATTGCGATCTCGCCGGCAAGCGCCGACGATTCAGCCAACATAGCACCTGCGCTCAAATGCGCTGACTTGACCGGCTGGAAGATGCCGGGATCGACGGCAACAGTCACCAAGGCCGAAATGGTGCCGGAGGCGCCGCCGGGAACCGTGCAGCCGTCACCGCCGGCGCCGGCCACCGTATCGGTGGCGCTGCCGCCGAACTGCCGCGCGGATGGCGTGATCGATCAGCGCGTGGGAGTCGAGGGCAAGTCCTACGCGATCGGCTTTGCCGTTGCCCTGCCCGATCGCTGGAACGGCCGGTTTTTGTTTCAGGGCGGCGGCGGTTTGAACGGCTCGATCCGGCCGCCGCTGGGTTACCACGCGGCCGGCGAGGTGCCGGCACTGGCGCGCGGCTTTGCCGTGGTCTCGACCGATAGCGGTCATCAGGGCGCGGTGTTCGATGCCTCGTTCCTGAAGGACCAGGAAGCCGCGCTCAACTTCGCCCATGCATCCGTCGGCAAGGTGACGATGGCCGCCAAGGCGATCGTCGCGCATTACTATGGCCAGCCCGCAAAGCGCTCCTATTTCACGGGGTGCTCGACCGGGGGCCGCGAAGGCATGCTGGCGTCGGCGCGCTATCCCGAACAATTCGACGGCATCGTTGCCGGCGCGCCCGCGATGCGCACCGGCAATTCCAATCTCGGTCTCGCCTGGGCCAACGCTGCCTTCAGCCAGATCGCACCGAAAGATGCGTCCGGCAAGCCGGAGCCCGCCAAGACTTTTTCCGCGGGCGAGCGAAAGCTGATCACGAACGCGATCCTCGATGCCTGCGACGCCAAAGACGGCGTCAAGGATGGCCTGATCTTCGACGGCAAGGCCTGCCAATTCGACCCCGCGGTGCTCACCTGCAACGGCGACAAGACGAATGACAAGACGGATTCCTGCCTGGCGCCGCCGCAGGTCGATGCCCTGAAAAAGGCTTTCGCCGGACCGAAGAATTCACGCGGCACGCAGGTCTACCCGCCATTCCCGTGGGACAGCGGCGTCGCAGCCGAAGGCGTCGCCATTCCCGGTATCCTGACAACAGGCGCGCGCAGCCCAGTCGGGCCGCCCGTTTGGGAAAGCATCAACGTCGATCAACTCGAAGACCGGGTCAACGCGAGCGGGATGGATCGCCTCACCACCACCGCCTACTGGACCAATCTCTCGAGCTACTTCGGCCATGGTGGCAAGCTGCTATTTTACCACGGTGTGAGCGATCCCTGGTTCTCGGCGTTCGACACCGTGAATTACTACGAGCGCATGGCGGCGGATTCCGGCGGCATGGAATTGGTGCGGGAGAAATCGAGCCGGGCCTTCCTGGTGCCCGGCATGGGTCACTGCTCGAGCGGCGCCACGCTCGATCGTTTCGATCTCCTCACCGCGGTCGTGAATTGGGTGGAAGACGGCAAGGCGCCCGGTGCGGTGGTCGCGACGGGGCCAGCCTTCCCCGGCCGCAGCCGGCCGCTGTGCGCCTACCCGCAACATGCGCGGTACAAGGGGCAAGGCGATCCCGAGAGCGCGGCGAGTTTTGAGTGCAAATAGGGGAGATACAGCCGATTGAGCGCCGTAGCTCCTGCGACAAGACGACGCAATTGTGCGAAGTGCACAGTCAAAACCGGCAGTCACCCCATTGACAGTTGTGGAAGCAAGAAGAAAGTATGCAACTTTAGCGCTCACGTTTTAGAAAGTTATTGATTTGTCAAATGGCTCTGCTCCGAAATTGTCGGCAGCCTCTGGATTGACCAAATCCGAAGTATATAGCCGGTCCGCAAATTTTGCGAAGAACACAGCTAATGGAGCTGCTGCGTTACTAGAAATGGAAGCGGCCGCTGTTGCTTTTGGTTCATCGGTTGTAACTGGTCCTTTTGGTATCGCGGGCGGACTCACACTCACTTTGCACGCATCGCTGTCGCTTTCATCTTCCATAGTACTGGGAGTGTCGAGCATTTTTCTCGACCAGGGCAACTACGAGAAGCTTGAGCAATCACTGAATGTCATTAGCTTGCCTGGAATAGTCACCCTTTTAGGAGCAGAGGTATTTTCTGCGACGACTGGAAGCGATTTTGATTTTGACGCGACATCTGAGGTTGCGGGTTACGCGAACGCTATGATGGACTCTGCCGATTTTCTGAAGACCGCCACTAAATTCGAACCCGTTTTCGGTACGGCTCGCAAAGCAGCCAAAGGCTGGTCCCTCTTAAGTGGCGGAGGGGCGACATACAGCTTGCTGGGTAGTGGCAGCAAAAAGACCTCATCAGATCAAGGACAGTCGCGCCAGGTGCAGCCGGCTTCGAAGCCAACTCCAAAGCCAAGCCCTAAGCCAGCTCGATCTGAGCCCAGGGGGGATCGGCTGTTCCGTGAGCGTGATATGATACGCAACGTTGATGACGCCCGAGGTACCCGAGAAATTCAGGACAGGCAGCGCGATCGCATCTCTCCATCGGGCGGCGGTGGTCGTTCGTACTATGCGTGAGGATTGAACATGGCTGAAACAATTAGTCTCGCAAGCGTACGACGGAACAGGGCCTCCTACGGATGGCTTACGCCGCTCGTTGTTTCTCTTGATGCAACAACGAGCAGTTATCTCAAACCGTCAGAAAACAAGGATCCTAACCACGATCCCTATCAGGTTGAAGACAATCTTGAGGAAAGTTCTCGTCTGCTCGACAACTGTCTTGCATACAGGAAAGAGATTTATGAACTCCAAGCTTTAGCGACTAAGACGGCGCTGGAGTACGAACTTTTTGCAAAACAGTTAGAGGCGCAAAAAACTCTCGAAATGAATGAGGGCGCCTTGAAACAACTGAACGCTGCGAGGCCGCACTATGTGAATGCAGTCGCAGCAACTGGTGACCCAATATTAAAGGGGATAGCGAACGCACATTTGGCTACGACAAACTCTTCAATTGAGTGGGAAGCGACAAGAAGGGAAGCTGTTACCACGAAGTGGACTCAGCTGCAGCAATATCAACAGGCCTTGAGCTCCCGTCACACGGATCCCGGAAATGCGTTGAATTATGTGGAACGCTTCAATCGAGTTCTAGCACTTTACAAAGAAGACGTCATCGACGCGTACAACCTAGCTCGCGCCGCCGCGGCGGGGATTAAAATACTCACAAGCGAAGCCAATCCCGATGTTCCACAACTGAACGACAAAGACTACCTTGATCGGCTCGTTATCTGGAATCGAGGTGCAGTAAAGATGTACAACGAGTTTCGCCGCGACGACTGTCAAAGCGAAATCACTATCCCGCTCAAATCTCTCTCGAAGACAAACTATGCCGAGCACATGAAGGAGGACGGTCCCGGGGAGCTTATTGTTGATCTAAGCGACTATTTTCCTCCAGGCATGAAGCATCTCAGGCTGAAGGGTGTTGGGGTAACATTTAGTACGAGCGCTCCTGAAACTGCGGCGCTCCGTTTTCAGCAGGTCGCAGTTCTTGTGGTACCGCCAAATACACGAGACCCCTTCGGTTCCGCCCCTGCTGAAAATACCATTCCCCGTCGCCCACTCCTGCTTGAAGCGATGATCGGGGACAAAACTTCTCCCGTCCGTTATTCGTCCAGCGTCGACCTCAATAACATTAGTCCGAAAGGCGAATGGAGAGTTTTCGTTAGCAAGAAAATGACGGTGTCTGACAATGGTGAACGTCCCAAGCGCAGCGAGACAAAAGTAGCTAATGTCCAGCTTCACCTACTGGTCACTAGCCAGAATTCACTCGCATCAAATGGTTTCAAGGATCTTCAGGTTTAGCAATGTTTAGCCGACGAGCTTTTGTTGCGAGCGCTGGTGCCTTTGCGATTGTGAATCCCCGTCCCGCTTTGGCATGGAACCGTCGCTTTTTGCTGACGCGGAGCAGCGTCAACATTGGACCTGTAGTCAAAATTCACTATCAACTCCGTCTTGCTAAAGGGGAAAAGTGTCGCTGGATACTGTTCGCGACCGATGCAAATCTGGATGCCGAGATAGCCTGTCTACAAGATCTGGAATCCTCGCCCATCCTCACAGGGTATATCGAAGCTAGATCCTATCCTGAGCAACATATCAGCGCAGCCGCGATACTTGAATCGGGGATACATTTGACGGATCGCCTGCATCTGCGTGCCTGTTAAAGCGGCGCAACGCAGACTGCCGCAAAACGAACTTCGCCATCCTGCCGCTGCATCGGCCCGGGCCCGCAAGCGAAGACGCCTATGCACGCCTGCCGCGCCAAGCCGTAACCAGACTGCGGCGAACGTCATGTCGCCGAGCAACCTCGACAACATTTGCTCCAAGCGCCAGACCCTCCTCCGCGATCCGAAGCTTCTCGGCAGTGGTCCACCGCCGTCGCCGCTCTGGACCGGATAGAACCCTAACCGTCGCCACGTTTGCTCCTTTGTTTCGAATTAATGAGCAAATCATCCCACGCTCGAGCACAATCCGGGAAGGCGGCCATCACCGTAGCCTTACGCAGAGCCGCTCCAAGGTGTTGTTCGTCCATGGGATGAGAATGCGTCTACCCCTCATCATCGCGATATGGGGCGTGCTCAATCCGTTGCTCGTTGGCCCGGCCGACTGCTATCGCGGGCTCGCCGGCTACGATATCACGCACGCCATCCCCAAAGCCGCGCGGCATCAACTGGAGAAGGTGCGAATCTATCATTGGAAAGAGATGGCGGCACTGCTTCGAACGTGATGCGGTGCGTAGGATGGGTAGAGCGAAGCGAACCCCATCGAGAGCCTTGCGTAACGAAACAGGATGGGTTTCGCAAGTTGCTCTACCAATCCTACGAGCTGCATTTGAGGCCCATTCGGAATGCTTACAAAGCGCTCTCCGCCCCGGAGAACGAAAACCCCAAGAAGGCCGCGTAAGCCCGATTGAGTGCAACGTAGGGTGTTGCTATACCCCACTTTTGGGGGAATTTCATGGACGAGAAATACTGGGGCAACAAAGGCATTGAAGTAGTCCGAATCCTCAAGGGCAACGGCGTCGGCGCAAGCGCGCTTCTCCTTATAGGCGGGGAGTCTCTGCACTTACAGGTTTCATCGATAAATTCATCCAGGCCTATTTCAATCTCAACTGGGGAGACGTTCCAGAATATACGGGGTGGATTCTCCTCGCACTTGGCGTCCTGCTTCTATTGCTGAATGTGTCCCTCAAATTTTTCGAGGAGAAACCAGCCACTGCGCACGATGAAGCGTTGATGCGCGAATTACGGATGCTCTTCACCATAAGCGTCGTTGAATGGCTGAAAACCGACAATTTCTACGGACGATGGCTTTTTGCCCGAGTCGATTCGATCACTGAGGTGGCAGATGGCTGGACCACGGCGCACAAAGAGTTTGGTGACAAGAAACTCAATCGCCGCCTAGACTTGCTGAAAAGGCTCTGTCGCGAGTTTTCTACGCAGGAAGACTATGCCTTTTCCGAGGGCTCAAACCTTCAATTTCGTACATTCCGAAACAACGCCGACCGGAATGGGCTTACGGTAGAAACAACGCGGAAAGCCGATAACCTTCGGACCACGGCCCAAGCGCTTGCCGCTGCCTTTGAGGATATTGAGCGAGAGGCCAAGAAGCGCCTACCGGATGCGTAGCGGCTCGCAATAGCTCATGCCGGGCGCCGCACGGTGAGAACGACCGCCACAATCACCACAATGATGATGATTGCGCCGATGGCGACCCGGCCCTCAGCGTTGGCACTCATTCCCCACAGTGTGAGCGATAGCTTATCCGACATAGGCAAACCTCTTCCGTGGCGCGAAGCGACATCGCGCGGGTGATTGACAGGTTGCCTGGGGAGAGCGAGAACCTTCGGTGTTGAAGCGGAGAGCCCTACGGGATCTCCTCCAGGCGTCGGGCGGTGCTCTTCCAAAGCACCGTCCGAATCCCTTCTACCGCATGGGGTGGGGCACGGACACGCCGAGTCGGCCGCCGGCACCGATTATACCCGGAAAAATGATGGTCCCCCGAACAAAACGGACCTGTGGCTTTTCGGTCGTTTTACCGAAAGCGTGTCAAATCCAGTGGCTTACAGTGTGGATAAGTTCTCAGTGACGGCCATTGACATTGAACAACTATTTCTGCCGGTTTTGGCGCCGTCATTTGTTGACGCCCGTTCGCTCCGCTCACCTTCCCGCAACCGCCCGCCCTGGGAGCTTTAGGACCCTGGTGGGAAGACACGGCACATCACCGAGATCGAGGTCCGGGCAGATTCTGCGCTCCCCAGAACGAAGCATGCCTAAGCTGCACTTAACCCGCACGTATGGCAGTGCCCCGCAATGAATTTTGCTGCTATTTTATGCTCTCCAGTGCCCCGGAGCGCACGCAAAACCAGAAACGTTCTCACGGAGTTCTCTAAGATGCGATACCTCCACACCATGCTGCGCGTGCGCAATCTCGATGCTGCGCTGAAATTCTATCAGGATGCGCTGGGCTTGAAGGAGGTGCGGCGGATCGAGAACGACAAGGGACGGTTCACGCTGGTGTTCCTGTGCTCGGCGGACGATCTCGAGGCGCTGAAGAAGCAGCCGCCGACACGCGGCGCGCCGCTGGTCGAGCTGACCTACAATTGGGACGAGGAGACCTATGGCGAGGATCGCTTCTTCGGCCATCTCGCCTATGAGGTCGACGACATCTACGCCACTTGCGAGAAGCTGATGAAGGCCGGCGTCACCATCAACCGTCCCCCGCGCGACGGCAACATGGCCTTCGTCCGCTCGCCGGACCTGCACTCGATCGAGCTGTTGCAGAAGGGCGATCCGAAGCCGCCGCAGGAGCCCTGGGCCTCGATGCCCAACACCGGTCATTGGTAATTTGCGCGCGGGAACAAGCGCGCGCGACCTGCGTTCACCCTCCGACAATGCGATTGGAGGAGGACATTATGGGACGCGGAATTCTGCTCTGGATGCTTGGCGTGCCGATCCCGGTGATCATTCTGTTATGGCTGTTCTTCGGCCGCTGACCGTCAGGTTGAACTTTGCAAGGAAAGCTCCGCCGCGTGCGGAGCTTTTTGCATGACGGGCGCGCCGCAATCGCGCATCGCTCGAGGCGGCGAATTCCGCTATCACCCCAGCAAGCTACAACGCCGTGGGAGACGCCTGATGCCCGACACCAAGCTGACGATCTGGGGCCGCGCCAATTCGGTCAACGTGCAGAAGGTGCTGTGGTGCCTGACCGAGCTCGATCTGCCCTATGAGCGCATCGACGCCGGCATGAGCTACGGCAGGACGCGCGAGGCCGAGTATCTGGCGATGAACCCCAACGCGCGGATCCCGACGCTGGTCGAGGGCGACTTCGTGCTGTGGGAATCCAACTCGATCATGCGCTACCTCTGCCTCGCACATGGACGCGGCACGCCGATCTATCCCGAAGCGCCGAAGCAGCGCGCCTCGATCGACCGCTGGCTGGACTGGACGCTGTCGACGGTGCAGCCGGTCGACCGTCCGGTGTTCTGGGGCATCGTGCGCACGGCGCCCGCGGAGCGCGACATGATCCAGGTGCAGCGCGATGCCGACGCCGCCGCCGAGGTCTGGGCCATCGCCGACCGCCTGCTCTCCTCACGCCGGTTCATGGAGGGCGATTCCTTCACGCTCGCCGACATCGCGGTCGGCTGTTATGCGCGGCGCTGGCTCGGGGTCGAGGGCATCAGCCGGCCGGCGCAGCCGCACCTGACGCGCTGGCTCGCCGAGCTCGGCAAACGGCCCGGATTCGCACAGCACGTCGCACCGCCGATGTCGTGAGCCGTCCCCTCGGCGCTTGACGGCTACGGTGCATGGGGTTGTTTTCGCATTTTTTGCTTTGGGCCTAGCGCCAGCCACGCTCGACCAGCAGCACGCAGACGATCAGCACCAGGGTCACCACCGCGGTCGCCAGCCGCGCCGTCCAGCTCAGGCCGCGGCCGACCCACCACAGCAGCGCGCAGTACATCACGACGGGAACGATGAGGTCGAGGCGGATGAGATCCGGCGACATCAGCCTTTAGCGCCTAACCGTGGTGTCGATGCGGCTCGAGCCCTCGATCTTCACGCAGGTGCCGGTGCCCTCGACCATGACGAAGCGCGGGCCATAGGAGGCGCAGGCGCCGCCTCGGGCCTTGCCGGCCGCCCCCTTCAGCGGCGCGGTGGTCGCGCCCGCCTGGGGCCGCTCGGCAGGCGGCAGGCGCAGCGCCTCCGCCGCGGCGGCGGACGTGACGAGCAGCGAGATCAGGATCAAGAGCTTGGTGCGCATGGCGGCGTTCTAGCCCGGACCGGCGCAGCGCGCCATCGGGGCGGGCGCACCCGCGATCAGATGAACTTGATGCCGGCCGATTTGCCGCGGCGCCAAACCACCTGGCAGCTCCGCCCGGTGCGCGAATCGCGGGCGAAGGCGAGCCGGATCACGCCCGGGAGCTGGCTGGCGTCCTCGTCCAGGGTGATCTTGGCGCCGGAATCCGAGATGTCCTGGACCAGGCAATGCCGCGCGGCGAAGCCGCCGTCGAGCGTGATCCAGGCGTGCTTCGACAGCAGCTTGCGGGCTGCGCGCTTTTTCGGCGGTGGCATCGGCGAGAGATCTCCCTCCCCAGCGCTACCCGGCGCCCCCTAAGAAACCGTTGCAATCGCCGCTTGATCACCTGGGATCGGCGCTATCCACCGGGGCCAAAAGACCGGCCCGACCGGCTTGCCCGGAGGCGGAAAGGCCACTATACGTTCGCCCGCTGCAAGCCGCCGGGCCCTGTTCGGCCGGCCAGCGGCCGTGCCGGGAACAACGGCAGGGCCCTGCGTTTGCTCCCTTCGTCTATCGGTTAGGACGCCACCCTTTCACGGTGGAGAGAGCGGTTCGATTCCGCTAGGGAGCGCCAGTGCGCGACCATGAACGCCATCGGCTGCCACGGCCGAACGGCAATTTCCGCTGCTTCCCCATGAACCTTCCCACCGCTCGCCATCGACCAATGGCGGTTGGAACCGGTCCTGGCCCATGGCGCAGCACTCCCCCGAGATTGATGGTTCGTCCGGCCCGTCCGCAATGACGCCGGAGCTTCCGCCATGGCTGGGCCATCCCCGCCCGCCTCCATCGGACCTGCGCCCCAAGATGCTGGCGCACATGGCCCGCACCCGACCGGATCCGCAGGCCGATCTCGCGCCGGCGGCGCCGCTGCCGTCAGGCCGGATCGCCCCGGATCTCCTCGGCGATCTCGTCGGCCACGTCATCCTGTTCGGTCTCGCCGCCCTGCTCTTCCAGTCGCGCATCCCTCTCTATTTGGGGGCGTTCATCCTCCTGACCGACGGTGGGCGCATTGAAAGCGCGCTGGCAAGGATCGGTATCCGGCTCGAGCCCGAAACGCTCGGCGCAGACATCGTCAAGCGCTTCGCATTCTGGTTCGGATGGTTCGCGTTGCTGGCCGCCTTGAAAGGCTCCGTCCCCGCCTGGCTCGCGCCGTGGATGCCGCCGGCGGATTCCTGGTCCTTCCTCGCCGGCATCGCCCTCCTCCTCGCCGTCGTCGAAGCATTCACGGCGCTCGCATTGCGGCGCGCGTTGCCGCAACTGGGATTGGAGATCAGCCCGAACGGCCTGACATGGACCACGATCCAGTTCGCCATGGCATTCGGCGCATTGGCCTTGCTGGCGTTGTTCGGATCTTCCTAGGCAGCGCGGTGGCTCCCGCGCCCGCAATGACGAGGTTGTGAGAAAGCCTGGAGCAAAACGGGTCCTTATGCCGCGCTTTTTCCGGCGCGAC
The DNA here is from genome assembly GCF_042019905.1 of Bradyrhizobium dasycarpum. Classification (NCBI taxonomy): domain Bacteria; kingdom Pseudomonadati; phylum Pseudomonadota; class Alphaproteobacteria; order Hyphomicrobiales; family Nitrobacteraceae; genus Bradyrhizobium; species Bradyrhizobium dasycarpum. The sequence goes on along the minus strand of NZ_CP169574.1, from coordinate 1,140,475 downwards.
CGCGGCCCGCGTTTACCGGAAATTTACCCCCGCTTTTGAGCGCCGGTATCATTTACTTAGAATCTGACCGCTACCGTGGAATTACGGGAACGATCCCAAACACGATTGGCGCGCATGTCCGTCACAGAGTTCCTCAGGCAACGAGCGGTGGACGTCGCCGTGAACGGCAGCTACTCGCTGCCGCGCTGGTACGATTGCGAGGGCAAGCTGCGCACCTTCGCCTGCCGCACCAAGCGCGTCTCGCCGTTCCGCATGATCGTGGACGTGCCTGTCGTCGGCAAGGTCGGCGAGCGGCTCACGTCCTACTTCCAGGATTTCGGCGAATTCCAGTGCACCATCAGCGCGACGCTGAAAGCCGGCTTCCTGATGGAGCTCGACATGACGCGGGCGCGGCGCGCCTGGATGTCGGAAAAGCTGACCTGGCTGGAGAAGAAGCAAAAGGACGACAGCATCCAGGAACTGCGGCGTGATGCGCGCTTCGTTCCCCAGGTCTCGCACAGCCTCCTGACGCTCGCCGACGGCAGCACCCATCCCTGCTTCATCATCGACGTCTCCACGGCCGGCGTCGCCATATCCTGCGAGTACGACCCGCCGGTCGGAACCCCGCTGGCCGTCGGCGCCTGCGTGGGGCGGGTTATCCGCAAGTTCGACAACGGCTTCGCGGTCAAATTCGCGGAAAATCAGGCGCGTGACGACGTGGCCCATCTTATTGCGCGCTCGCCGCTGCAGCAGTCGGCTTGAGGCGGACCGGCCGTCTCGCCTCCGCATCGCCGCCCTATCGCGGCCCCATTGCGGGATCAGCTTTTGAGGGTCCGTGCCTTACGCCGGACGTCATTTGCGGACTCGCGATCGGGGGACCGGATGGCACTCAACAAGTTCACGGTTGATAAGATTACCTGGGACAGGGTCGGCCGGGTCACCGAGCCCGGACGCTACATGTACACGTTCGGCTGGCTCACCATCACGGCCGGCGATCTGGAGATCTGGAAGCTGTACCCGAAGGCCGCGTTCACGCTGCTGGCGCAGCCGGGTGATCCGGACACCGGCGGCGAGTTCCATCTCGGCGCTTTCGACGTCGCCCCCGAAGCGCCGCCGCCGTTCACCACCCACTAACGGGCAAAGCGCCGGCCGGTGCGGGAACGCGTGGCATGGGCGTTGCTTGATAATCGTCATGATGCACATCCCCGCCGTCGACCAAGCCTTCCTGCTGTTGCTCATCGTGTTCTGTCTCGGCACGTGCCTCGTACGCGCCTTCTGGGAACTGGAACAGGCGCGGATGCGGCGGACCGCTTCGCCGCGCCGCAGGGACTCAAACCGCAGCTAGTGGCCTGCCCGCCGTCCCACCTGCGCCCTGGTTTCGGTGCTCCATCGCGACAGATGCAGCAAGCTGCAGGGTGACTCAAAGAAACCTGCACATATCATTGATCCGGTTTGCCAACGTGGCTTCGGTCTCGGCAGGCGCGACCGTTGCCATGGCTGACGAACTGGTGCTGTGATGCAATTGATTACGCTTGCACTCTCCAGCCCGGCAGGCGGCGGCAGCAGATGAACGGGAGCTGTCGCGCGCGTTAAGTGAGCCGACAGCGAGCGCATGACACATGGTCGCATCGCTGAATGTAGATTAGCGGATCAAGGGAACCTATTTTCGGCGCCGATGTACCTGATCGAAGCGTTGCCCACCGTCATCGGAACTGCTGCCATCGCCCCGGCGCTGCTGATGCTGTGGCTTGTCATCGCCGCTGAAGAGCGACCCGGCCCGCCTGCTCAGGTCTGGACCGCATTCCTGTTGGGTGCGGCCAGCATCTCGTTGCTTGGCCTCGCCCGGGCCCCCTTCGCCAAGATGGTCGCCGCTCCCGACGACCCCTGGGCGGCGCTCGCCATGCATTCGATCTTCGGCGTCGCGCTGCCTGAGGAAGCCGTCAAGGTGATCGCCATCGTTCTGATCTCCTCGACCAAGCGGCGGACCTTTGCCAACCCGATGGACACCGTGGTCTATGGCGCCGCGGTCGGCCTCGGCTTCGCTGCTTACGAGAACCTGGCCTATCTGGTTCAGCACGCCGACATGTGGCGCTCGCTGGCCGCCTTGCGCAGCGTGCTGACCGTGCCGTTCCACGGCGCGCTCGGCATCATCGCGGGCGCCTACCTGACGATCGCGCGCGCCGGCACGGCGCTGGGCGCGAACCGCCACCATCGCGACTGGGCCCGCCTGTCCAGCCGCCTCCTGATGCTCGCCGGCCCGCTCGCGCTGCATTCGGCGTTCGACTTTCCGCTGCTGACTCTGCAAAGGATGCCCGATCTCGATCCGACGCTGCGGATGTGGCTGGGCGCGGCCAGCCTGCTGGTCGGCTTCGGCTCGATCGCCTTCGCGATCCGCCTGGTCCGGCGCGTCGCCCGCCACCATGCACCCCGGACCGATATTGCGCGGGAGCGGCTCAGCCAGCTCCGCCGGATGTGGGCGCTGCTGCTCGCTGGCGGCGGCGTCGGCTTTCTCGGCCTCGCCTTCGTGCTGACCTCGATCCATCACTGGCTGATCAATCCCGAGCGCAACCTGACGCTGGCCCTGATCCCGATCGGCTTCGTCTCGATCCTGCTCGGCCTTGCGCTTCTGATTGTCACGACCGCGATCTACATTCTCGGCCGCAACCGCATCCGTACCAGCGCGGAAGGTTTTTCGTCGGCGTCCGGCAGCGGTTGATCCACCGCATGGCGCGCGCGCCGCGTGCGTACTAGATTGAGTGCTGACCTTTGGATCTGGAGCCTGCCGATGACATCGCCCGAGGATTATTCACGGCTTCAATCCGCGATGAACCAGACCGTCAAGGCGCATTGGAAGGCGTTCCTGTTCGAAGGCATCCTGCTCGCCGTTCTCGGCGTCGCGGCACTGATCCTGCCGCCGCTCGCAAGCCTTGCGATCGCGATCTTCCTCGGCTGGATGTTCCTGATCAGCGGCATCGGCGGACTGATCGTGACCTATTGGGCGCGCAACACGCCGGGCTTCTGGTGGTCGCTGATCTCGGCTGCGCTCGCCGTGCTCACCGGCATCCTGTTGCTGGCCCGGCCGGTCCAGGCCGTGCTGACGCTGACCATCGTGCTTGGCGCCTACTTCCTCGCCGAGGGCGTTGCGACCATCATGTACGCGCTGGAGCACCGCCGCGAGCTGAGCAGCCGCTGGTCGTGGCTGCTGATCTCGGGCGTCGTCGACATCGCGATCTCGTTCATGGTGATCACGGGATTGCCGAGCTCTGCGGAATGGGCCATCGGCATCCTCGTCGGTATCAACCTGCTGTTCGGCGGCGCCAGCCTGATCGGCATGGCGCTGGCGGCGCGCAAGAGCAACACCTGACGCGCCTCGTCGCCTGCTGCGCCGATTGGGGGGTGACAACCCTCGAACGGCGCGCTATATGGCCTGCCATGATCACCGTCGCCACCAGCTATTTTTGGTACTTTAGCTACGACAGCTCGCTGGCGGCAGGAGGATCGCGCTCAATCTGAAATATTGCAGCAAACGTCCGAACAAGCCGCCAGACCTGGCGGCTTTTTTATTGGCCGGCAGGTTCGAAACAAACAGGAGCCTGCCGTGCTGAGCACGACCGACGATCTTCGCATCCGCGAACTGAAAGAACTGAGCACCCCGGACGAGGTGATGCGCGAGGTCCCGCGCACGCTCACCGCCACCCGCGTGGTCATGGCCGCGCGCAACGCCATCCATGCCATCCTGAACAGCCAGGACGACCGTCTGCTGGTCGTGGTCGGCCCCTGCTCGGTGCATGATCCCAGGGCCGCGCTCGATTATGCCGAGCGTCTCGCCAAGATGCGCGAGGACCTCGCCGATCAACTCGAGATCGTGATGCGGGTCTATTTCGAGAAGCCGCGCACCACCGTCGGCTGGAAGGGCCTGATCAACGATCCCGACCTCGACGGCAGCTTCGACATCAACAAGGGCCTGCGGCTGGCGCGCAACGTGCTGTCGGCCGTGAACAATCTCGGCCTGCCCGCGGGCACAGAGTTTTTGGACATGACGACGCCGCAATACATCGCCGACCTCGTGTCGTGGGCCGCGATCGGCGCGCGCACGACCGAGAGCCAGATCCACCGCGAGCTGGCGTCCGGGCTGTCGTGCCCGGTCGGCTTCAAGAACGGCACCGACGGCAATGTGCGGATCGCGGCAGATGCGGTCAAATCGGCATCGCATCCGCATCATTTCATGGCCGTCACCAAACTCGGCCGCTCGGCGATCGCCTCGACCGCCGGCAACGAGGATTGCCACATCATCCTGCGCGGCGGCAGCAATCCGAACTACGATGCGGCAAGCGTTGCGGCGGCTTGCAACGAGTTGACCAAATCCGGGGTCGCGCCGCTGGTGATGGTCGATGCGAGCCACGCCAATTCGAGCAAGAAGCCGGAGAACCAGCCGCTGGTGATGGCGGACATCGCCGGCCAGATCGCCGGCGGGGAGCACCGCATCATGGGCGTGATGATCGAGAGCAATCTCGTCGCCGGCCGCCAGGACGTGGTGCCGGGCAAGCCGCTCGTCTACGGCCAGAGCATCACCGACGGCTGCATCGACTGGTCGACCACGGCAACCGTGCTCGAGCAGCTCGCCGATGCGGTCGAGGTCCGCCGCAACACCCGCGGCGCCGGATTGCACGAGCGGTCGGCATAGCTCGTCGCAAAATCGCGGTCGCTCTTCTCGCCTCTCCCCGACGGGGAGAGGTGAGCCCATCAGCAGCCGCGGCAGATGCTCTTGATCTTCTTGTCGAGCGCCTGGTTTTCCTTGCTGAGTGGATCGTTCGGGTCGCTCACAATCTTGCTCGGCACGTCTGAAGCGCGCGGCTGGCGATGGCCCACGGGCGCCTGCGGCACAGATCCGGAGCTGACGCCACCCGACGTCGATCCCTTGGGGCCGGTCTGCGCGATCGCCGCACCGCCGAGCAAGGCCGCAAGCGATGCTGCCAGCATGATCTTCTTCATATCCGATCCTCCATTCAAGCCGGCGCTTCCCACCGTTCAGGTCTCAGGCGGATAGAGATGAACGTCGCCGCAATAGTCGACGATACGATAGCTCGTTTTCGTCTCTGCTTCACGTGCATCGGTTGCGGTATTTTGCTCCGCCAACACATAGCTGGGTCCCACCGGCGATTTGCCGGCGCCGCCGGGAATGTCGATGACATAGTCGGGCTGACACAGTCCTGACGCCCGACCGCGCAACTGCCGCATCAAGTCCTGCCCCTCCGCCAGCGTCGTCCGCAGATGCGCCGTGCCCGGCGCGAGATCGCCGTGATGCAGATAATAGGGCTTGATCCGGCATTCGACGAAAGCTCGCATCAAATCCGACAGGGCGGCAATGTTGTCATTGACCCCGCGCAAGAGCACGGACTGGCTCACCAGCGGAATGCCGGCATCGACGAGCCGCGCGCAGGCGGCGCGCGCCGGCCCTGTCAATTCGCGCGCATGATTGGCATGCACGGCCACCCACGTGGTCGCGCCCTCGACCTTGAGCGCCGCAACCATCTCCTCGCTGATGCGCCCGGGTTCGGCCACCGGAACGCGGGTATGAAGACGAATGATCTTGACGTGCTCGATCGCCGCGAGGTCGGCCATGATCTCGCTCATCCGCCGTGGCGACAGCATCAGCGGGTCGCCGCCGGTCAGGATCACCTCCCAGATCTCGCGATGCGATCGGATGTAGTCGATCGCCGCGCGATAGGCATCGTCCGACAGCGCGTTCTCCTTGCCCGGTCCCACCATCTCGCGGCGGAAGCAAAAGCGGCAATAGACCGCGCAGACGTGAACGAGCTTGAACAAGACGCGATCGGGATAGCGATGCACGATGCCTGCTACCGGCGAGTGCGGGTGATCGCCGATCGGATCGGCGCTCTCACCCGCCTGCATCTCCAGCTCCGCGGCGCTCGGCACGAACTGACGGGCGATGGGATCATCGGGATCGGAGGTGTCGATCAACTCGATCAGCGCCGGCGTGATCGCGACCGCATAGCGCGCGGCCACGCGCTCGAGCGCGGGCAGCGCTGCCGCCGGAGCAAGATGCTCGGCCACGAGCTCGGCCGGCTCACGCAAGGTACGTGCAAGATTGGTCTTCGTCATGTCTCACTAGACGTTTCATTTGCTGGCGGTGTCCACACCACCTGGTCAATTCGCGATGCGCCGCTCGCCAGCATCACCAGCCGGTCGAAGCCGAGCGCAACGCCGCTCGCCTCCGGCATTGCCGCAACTGCGGCCAGAAAGTCCTCATCCAGCGGATAGGCTTCGCCGTAGCGGCGCTGCTTCTCCGTCATCGATTCCGTGAAGCGCTTGCGCTGCTCCTCGGCGTCGGTCAGTTCCCCAAATCCGTTGGCGAGCTCGACGCCGCACGCATAGACCTCGAAGCGCTCGGCGACCCTGGGATCGTCCGCCTTGACGCGTGCCAGCGCCGCCTCTGGAGATGGGTATTCGAACAAGATGGTCAAACGCCCCTGCCCCAGATGCGGCTCGACATGCTCGACCAGGACCTTGCTGAAGATGTCGGACCAGGTGTCGTCCTCTGCTATCCGAATCTTTCCGTCGGCCGCCGCGGCGAGCGTGGCACGGTTACCCTCGCTGCCTGAGATTGTCGACAAGAGGTCGATGCCGGCGAACCGCTCGAAGGCGCCCGCGACCGTCAGAAGCTCCGGCTCGGCGAAGGGATCGGCGGTCCGGCCGCGGAAGGAGAAGGTCCCGATCCCGGTCGCCTGCGCGGCCCGGGCGATCACCGCCACGGTGTCGGCCATGATGGCGTCATAGGAGGCGCCTGCCCGATACCATTCCAGCATGGTGAATTCGGGCAGATGCAGATCGCCGCGCTCGCGGTCGCGGAACACCCGGGCGAGCTCGAAGATCCGCGTCTCGCCCGCCGCCAGCAGCTTCTTGCAGGCGAATTCGGGCGATGTCCGCAAGTAACGGCTGACGCGGCTGCCGTCCGGCCGCGTCAGCTCGGTCCGGGGGGCGTGCAGATGGGTCTCGTTGCCCGGGGAGACCTGGAGAACGGAGGTTTCGACCTCGACGAAGCCCTGCTCGGCGAAAAAGCCCCGGATTGCGCTGGTAATGGCTCCCCTTGCCCTGAGGAAGGGCCGCCGGTCGAGGTGGCGGTCAGGCGACCAGAACGGTGAGATCGGCTTGTCCCCAGTCATTAACCGACCGCCCCAGGCGCGAGCAAAACGCTGGCATCTAACGGCAAAATCAGTATGTTGCGGCCCGAAACGGGCGCCGAGGTCCGATTTGAGGCCCCAAGTCCCCCATCGATTTGACCACGTCCTGGCCGGTGCCGGGCCAAGCAAGCAGGAAATATCACTTTGAGAGTCATCGCCAGTTCTATTCGCAAGGGCAACGTGATCGAGCAAGACGGCAAGCTTTATGTCGTCGTCAGCGCCGAGAACATCCATCCCGGCAAGGGCACCCCGGTCAGCCAGATCGAAATGCGCCGAATCTCGGACGGGGTAAAGATCTCCGAGCGCTACAAGACCACCGACCAGGTCGAAAAGGCCACCATCGAAGAGCGCAATTACACGTTCCTGTATGAAGATGGCGACGGCTACCACTTCATGAACCCGGAAACCTACGACCAGGTCCAGGTTTCCAAGGACGTGGTCGGCGACGCGGCCGCGTATCTTCAGCCGGACATGACCGTCAAGCTGTCCATGCACGACACCAACCCGGTCTCGATCGCGCTGCCGCAGCGCGTGACGCTGGAAGTGGTCGAGACCGAGCCGGTGACCAAGGGCCAGACCGCCTCGTCGTCCTACAAGCCCGCGGTGCTCTCCAACGGCGTGCGCACCACCGTGCCGCCGCACATCTCGGTCGGCACCCGCATCGTGGTGATGACCGAAGACGGCTCCTATTCCGAGCGCGCCAAGGACTGACGGGGACCGGAGCGGTCGCAACAGATGGCGCCGGGGGGCGGGACAGTGGTTGGGAAAGGTTTCCGCTTCGTCTCGCAACTCCTGGCGTCGCTTTCGCTCTTCTCCGCCTCTGCTCTCGCTGCGGATGAATTCCGCAGCCCCTCGCTCACGGCCCTGCGCGTCGACTGGCGCGCAGCGCTCGACCAGTTCCGCACCGAAATCAACAGCCGCCCCCGGGTCGCGGAGGATTTCGTCTTCGCGCCTCGCCGTTCCGTGCCGCGCTACGATCCGCGCGCGACGCCCGCACTGGTTCAGCTCAACGCAGTCTCCTCGCGCTTCTTCACCGGCATCACCCGCAGCCCGGTGCCCGTGCTGCTGCCGTTCGACGCCGCCGCCTACCTCGAGGGGCAACGCAGCGGCGCGCCGGCGACGCTTGCACTTTCGCGCTACCAGGCCGACTTCAATCCCGTCGACATGTTCGATGCCGGCCCCGCCGGCTACAGCGCGACCTTCTCGCTCGAGCCCGGCGCTGGCGACGGCATGCCGTCCCGCGTGTTCGCGCGGCCGGTCGAAGTGCAGATCACGGGCTCGGCGCTCGTCTACGACATCGCCGATCCCTCGGGGGGCAAGGGCGAGCCGGTCAAGCCGCTCGCGACGCTCTATCCGGATCTGCGACGCTTCATCCGCGAAGGTTATGTCCGCTATGCCTTCACCCGTTTCGGCGTTGCTTATGTGGTGTCGATCCAGTGCCTCGACAGCGTCGCCAAGCCGCGGCGGCTCGCCTGCAAGGAAGCCTATCCGGTCGCCGAGCGCTTCCTGAAGGCCCTGCGTGTCGCCGGCGGCCAGCGCATGCGGCCGTTGACGGACATTGCCTCGAAAGTGCTCGATCGTCCGGCGGCGCGTTCGCCGGACTTCAGCTACCGGCCGAGCGGCGACATCATCCCGAACACCGGTTACCGCAAGCAGGGCGGCCATCCCGACCTGATGGCCTATGCCCAGATCCGCTTTCCTCTCGAAAAGGCTCCCGCCTTCGTGCGCTCGCAATCCTACGGCAAGCGCGACAGGAACGATGGTCCGACCGCCTATCCCTGGCGCGACAATTTCTGCGAGTCGCGCAGTTTCGAGGTGTGGCAATGTGCCGGCGGCTATGGCCACCAGGGCGAGGACATCCGTGCCGCGGACTGCCCGCCGCCGGGCGAAGCCCGCGAGCCCTGCGATCCCAAGCAGCGCGCCGTCGTCGCCGTGCGCGACGCGGTCATCATCCGCGGAGCCAGGGACCAGGCCGCGACGCTTCAGGTCAACAGCCGGACCGAGCACATCCGCTTCCGCTACATGCACATGAACCCGCATGCGATGAACGCCGACGGCGTGCTCAACGGCCGCATCGTCACCGAAGGCGAGAAGATCGGTGTGATCTCGAATTATCTCGACCATCCCGCGGGAACGTCGCTGCATCTGCATTTCGACGTGCAGGTGTTCACACGCGACGGCTGGATCTGGGTCAGCCCCTACGTCACCCTGGTCTCCGCCTATGAACGCCTGATCCGCGCCCGCGGCCGCGAGGTCGGCCCGGAGATCGCGGTCACGGCGCAGCCGGTCGCACACGCCTTGCCGGACGACGTGCTCAAGCCGGACCTGCGCGAAGGATCGAGCGGCGAGGACAACTGACGGCTTGCAAGAGCTGTCGTCGGGCACACCGGCTCCAACGAGCAAAGGACAGGGTTGATGAGTGTCGGACTGATCGGTCTTCTCGACGACATCGCGGGGATCGCCAAGGTGGCGGCGGCCTCGCTCGACGATATCGCGGGCCAGGCGGCCAAAGCGGGCACAAAGGCCGCCGGTGTGGTCATCGACGATGCGGCCGTCACGCCGAATTACGTCATCGGTTTCGCCTCGAAACGTGAACTGCCGATCGTCGGCAAGATCGCGGTCGGATCGCTGCGCAACAAGCTGCTGATCCTGCTGCCGATCGCCCTGCTGCTTGGCTATTTCCTTCCCGCCGCCGTCACGCCGCTGCTCATGCTCGGCGGCGTCTTTCTCTGCTACGAGGGTGCCGAGAAGGTGCTCGAAGCGGTGCTGCCGCATCACGCACACCATCACGAAGCCCAGCTCGAGCCGATCGCGCCGGATGCAAGCTCGGTCGAGGACGAGAAGGTCGCGAGCGCTATCAAGACGGATTTCATCCTGTCGGCGGAGATCATGGCGATCACGCTGGCGGCGATCCCCGTGGGCAGCATCTGGACACAGGCGCTCGTGCTGGCGCTGGTCGGTTTCGCCATCACGGTCGGGGTCTACGGCGTGGTCGCCCTGATCGTGAAGGCGGACGATGCCGGCCTGGCCCTTGCGCGTTACGACAGCGCCTCCTTCATTGGCGGCGCGATCCGCTTGCTCGGGCGCGGGCTCGTCCGCGGCATGCCCGCCTTCCTGGCGGTGCTGAGCACCATCGGCACCGCCGCCATGATCTGGGTCGGCGGCGGCATCATCCTGCACGGCATCGAGAAATACGGCCCGCCCGCGGTCGGCCACACGGTGCATGCCGCGACCGAGGCTGCCGCGCATCTCCTTCCATCGGTTGCCGGTATCGTCGAATGGTCGGTCGAAGCCGCCATCTCGGGCGTGCTTGGGCTGATCATCGGTGCGCTTGCGATTCCGGCCGTCGAATACGGACTTGCACCGGCCTGGAAACGGTTGAGGCGATCGCGGGATCGAGCCTCTTAGCCGCATCCGACTGACGAACCCAAGCTAATCCAGAAACGTCGTGAGCTGCGCGCCCTCATCCGCCACGAACACCGCGATCAACTCCGCCGGCTCGGTCGCGCTGGCATTGGCCGAGACCAGATGCGTCGAGCCCGGCGGCTCGAAGAACGACTGGCCGACGCCGAACGTCTCGACCGGGCCGCCGCCGAGCTGGGAGCGGATCTCGCCCTTGGTGACATGGGCCGTCACCGAGCCTGCGTGACGATGTGGCCGCGAAAACCCGCCGGGACCGTAGGAGACGCGCACGATGGTGACGCGCTTGCCCGGGACGTTGGGCAGCGCGTAGGAGCCGATCGGCTCGACCTTGTCGAGCGACGAGCCATCCGCAGCACTGGCGCAGAGCGGCGCCAGTGCACCCGAGACGGTGTCCATCGTCACAGGAAGGGCTTTGCCGATTGCCAGCGCGCAGGCGAGCCCCGCGACGGCGGCGAACGCCGTCGTACGTGACGGCGCCGGGCGTTGCACGGCAGAAAAACTCATGGCTGTCATGGTGACCTCCCCGCGCGCTGATCAGGAAGCCGCATGCGCGGCCGCCGGCCGCAACGCCGGCGTCCAACGAAACGCAGCACCAAAGCGATTCCAGACGTTGATCGATGCGACGGCCGAAGTCAGGTACATCAGCTCGCTCTCGGAGAATTCCCGGGCGGCTTCGGCGTAGACCTCCTCGCTGACGCCGTCGGGCAGCAAGGTCAAGGCCTCGGCCCAAGCCAGCGCGGCCCGCTCGCGCGGCGAAAAATTCGGCGCCTCGCGCCAGACTGCGACCAGATGAAGCTTGTCGACGGGAACGCCGATCCGTTCCGACAGCAGGACGTGGTGCTGCACGCAGAAGGCACAGCCGTTGATCTGCGAGGCGCGCAGCTTGACGAGCTCGACGAGCTGCTTGTCCAGGCCGGCCTTGCCCGCAAGCTGCCCCAGCGCCAACACCACATCATATACGTCGGGCGCGATCTTCTTGAAATCCTCGTATTCGCTGCGGGCATGGGACATTGCGGTTCACCTCGTCTTATTGTAAGTGTCCTTATATCTTATAAGAGCTCTGATATGTCGCGCAAGACCGCTGTCGTCACAAGATCGAAAACTGCCCACCAGGTGCAAGAAGCTGCCGGCCACGGCACAGTGCGCGTCCCCGCTCCCGGCGAAGGCAAGCGCGGCGAGCAAGGCTATCTCGGCTATCTGCTGCGCCAGGCTCATGCCGCGGTCCGGCTGACGATGGAGCGGGCCCTCGCCGATCTCGGCGTGACCTCGCCGCAATTCGCCGTGCTGACGATGCTGAATGCCTATCCGGGTCTGTCGGGCGCCGACGTTGCCCGCCTCACCTTCCTGACGCCTCAGACCGTCGGGGTCATCATCCGCAATCTCGAACGCGACGGCGCGATCGTGATGACGCCCCATCCCGTTCACGGCCGCATCCAGCAATGGACGCTGACACCGCGCGGCGCGGCGCTTCTGAAAGCCTGCCGGGCGCGTGTGATCGAATTGGAGAAGCGCCTTGCTCGGAGCCTGGATGCGAAGACCGAGACTGCAATCCGGCGCTGGCTCACCGGCATCGCGACCGAACTGCAAGAAGATTAGACGCTCCGTCCCGCCTCCTGCGACCCGCAAGGGCTCTATCCCCTCTTCAGCGCATCCTTGACCTCGCCGTCGGGCCAGGCTTCGCCTGCGGCGATCACCCGCACGCGGGTTCTGTCGCCAGCATTGACCAGCACATGCGAACTCACCCGGTCGCGGCTCGGCTCCAGGTGCAAATCGGTTTCGGGCTTCCAGCTCAGCGTGGTCGCGAGATCGCCGGGAAAGATCTGCCATTGCGAGCCGTCATCGAGTTCGACGACATGGCTCTCCGCATGCGTGCGTATCTTCATTCCAGCCCGATTTTCCTGATGAACAGAACTTGGCCCCGGCGCACTCTGACCGGGGCCTGTTCCGTCAGTCGTTGTCGTGATGAATCACGGTCTTTTCGCGATTTCCGTATTCATCTTCCTTCTTGATCACCGTGGTGCGATCAGAGGGCTCGCGCTCCCGGATCACGGTGGTGCGGTCGCGATCCCGATGCCGCTCGCGGTACTCGTGGGATTGACCGACCGTCACGCCAGCGCCGGCCGGACCGACGTGAACGCCGACTTCGTCGGCGAACGCGGGCATAGCGATCGCCGTGACCATTGCGGCCGCCAACAGATATGTCCTCATATTCTCCTCCTCATCTCGTGCGGAAGGAATGCGGGACTGCGACAGTTTGTTCCGGCGGGAACAGGACCATCGGACCGACACCAAAATCAAGCACCGGCTGTTCCAGGAACCCACTCACACGCACCATGTTTCCGGCTAGAATGTGCCCATGAAACACGCTGATTCCTCGCCCCATCAAACCCGCCGCGCGCTCCTGAAATCCACGCTGGGCGCGGCCGCGCTGCTCGCATTGCCCGGAAGCGGTCACGCTGCGCCTCCGGGCTTCGAAGAATGGCGCGAGAGCTTTCGTGCACGTGCGATGGCGAAGGGCATTTCCGCTGCGACCTGGCAACGCGTGATGGGGCGGGTCGAACCCGACATGAGCGTGTTCAAGCAGATGCGCAACCAGCCCGAATTCCACGAGCAGGTCTGGCAATACATCAATCGCCGCGTCTCCGACTGGCGCATCATCAACGGCACGATCGCGCTGAAGAACAACGAGTCGTTGTTCGCCCGCATCGAGCGCGATTTCGGCGTCGAACGCGGCACGCTGCTGGCGCTGTGGGGCGTCGAGTCCGCCTATGGCGATCCCCTGGTGCAGCAGAACCACATGAGGCCGGTGTTTCCATCGCTCGCGGCGCTCGCCTGGAATGAGCCGCGCCGCAAGACCTATTGGGAGACCGAGCTCATCAACGCGCTGCGCATCGTGGACAAAGGCTGGAGCACGCCGGAGGAGATGAAGGGCTCCTGGGCCGGCGCGATGGGGCACTCGCAATGGATGCCGGAGGTCTGGCTCAATGTCGGCATCGACTACGACGGCGACGGCAAGGTGTCGCCGTTCGGCAAGCCCGACGATCTGCTCGGCTCGACCGCAAAGTATCTCGTCAATCGCGGCAAATGGCATCGCGGCGAGCATTGGGGCTATGAGGTGCGCGCGCCCGGCAATATGAGCGGCAGCCGCACCTATGCGGCCTGGCAGGCGGCCGGCGTCACCCGCGCCGACGGCCAGCCCTTCCCGCAGCCGAATGCATCGGCGCAGATGTGGACACCGGTCGCGGGCGGGCCGACGTTCCTGCTGGGGCCGAATTTCTACTCGGTGAAGAGCTACAACCCTTCGATGAACTATGCGCTGGCGATCTGCCATCTCGGCGACCGCTGCCTCGGCGCCCCGCCGTTCATCCAGCCCTTCCCCGGCTCCGAACGCGCACTGACGCTCGCCGAGGTGCAGGAGATGCAGACGCGCCTGACCAAGGCCGGCTTCGACACCGGCGGCACCGACGGCCGCGTCGGCAACGACACCATGAAGGCGGTCAAGGATTTCCAGCAGCGCGCAGGCATCACGCCGGCAGACGGCTATGGCGGGCTGAAGGTGCTGGCGAAGCTGCGGCAGGGGTCGTAGGCACCGGTCATTCCGGGGCGCGCCTAGCGAGAACGCGGAATCTCGCGCCACATCTCTGGATTCCGGGTTCGAGGCTCCGCCTCGCCCCGGAATGACACAATAGTCAATGCCGGTACTGCGGCTCCTCCGCATCCAGCTGCCTACGGATCGCGGCAAGGTGCAGCCGTGCGGATTCGCTATCGCCCTCGCGCATCTGCCGGTAGGTCTCCGCCGCAACGGCGGGATCGACCGGCAGCACCTTCCGTCCCGTCGACATCGCAAGCACCTGCACCTCGGCAGCCCGTTCGAGGTAATAGAGGTCGTCCCAGGCCTCCGCGATGGTCGGGGCCAGCACCATCACGCCGTGATGCTTCATGAAGACGATATCGGCGTCGCCTACCGCCGAGGCGATCCGGGCGCCTTCGCGGCTGTCGAGCGCGAGGCCGTTATAGTCGCGGTCGACGGCCGTCCGGCCATAGAATTTCAGCGCGGTCTGGCCGGCCCAGATCAGGGGATCGCCTTCGGTCATCGACAGCGCCGTGGCGTAGGGCATGTGGGTGTGGAACGCGACCTTGGCACGCGGCAGCAGCCTGTGCATCTCGGCGTGGATGTAGAACGCGGTCGCCTCGGGCACGCCCTCGCCGTCGAGCACGTTGCCGTGGAAGTCGCAGATCAGGAGCTTCGACGCGGTCAACTCGCGAAAGGCGTAGCCATAGGGGTTGACCAGGAACAGATCGTCATGGCCGGGCACGACGGCCGAGAAGTGATTGCAGATGCCTTCCTCAAAACCGTTGCGCGCGGCCATGCGGAAGCAGGCGGCGAGGTCCTCGCGCGCGGTGCGGATCGCATCGGTCGCAAGGTCCGGCCGGTTCGAGCGGAATGGCGCGGGCGCGGATGAGGAAGCGTGAAGGCTGTGCGCCATGGCGAAGAACACCTCTGTCGGGTCGGGGGCTAGTCACGTTGTACAGCGGCCGCGCCTGCGCGTCAGCCCCTCACTTGCCACCCTGCCCTGCGCGGATCAGGCCCGCCGCGGCACGCCGCCTGCGTTCATGCCGCCGTCGATCACAAGCTCGCTTCCGGTGACGTAGCGCGAGGCATCGGAGGCCAGGTACAGCACGCCGGAGGCGATCTCCGCGGCCTGCCCGGCGCGGCCGAGCGGAGTTGCGACCTTGGCCCGTTCCTCCGGATCGATCGGCGCGTTCTGGCCGGCGCCGGTCGCCCCGGTCGGGATCTTGGCCCAGATCGGCGTGTCGATGATGCCGGGATGAACCGAGTTGACGCGGATGCCGTCGCCGGCCGCGGCGCATTCCATGGCGATCGACTTGGCGAACAGCCGCACGCCACCTTTCGTCGCTGAATAGGCCGACAGGCCGGGTGCGCCGCGCAGGCCCGCCAGCGAGGACATCATGACGATCGAGCCGCCGCCATGCTTGCGCATCAGGGGAAGGCAATGCTTGACCGAGAGAAAGACACCGTCGAGATTGATCGCGTTCTGCTTGCGCCAATCGGCGAGCGTCATGTCCACGATCGAGGGCACCGCAATGCCGATGCCAGCATTGGAGACCAGAATGTCGAGCCGCCCGTAGCGCTTGCCGATCTCGGCGACCACGTCGATCCAGCGCTCCTCGCTGGTGACGTCCTGTTCGAGAAAGAGCGCCTTGCCGCCGGCACTCGTCACGCGCCTGGCGAGCTCCGGGCCGCGCAGCTCGTCGATATCGGTGATGACGACGGTGGCGCCTTCGCGCGCGAACAGCTCGACGATGGCCTCGCCGATACCGGAGGCCCCGCCCGTCACCAGCGCGACCTTGCCCTCAACCTGCCCTGCCATGTTCACTCCCTTTTCTTGTTATTCGAGACGCTATCTTTCACGCATGATCTTTTCGGAAAACCGCTTCACACTTTTCCGGATCATGCGTCATCTAATCACGGACGGCCCCTGGTCCGGTAGCGCGACGTCGACGACGCGGAATTGCACCCGCTCGGCGCCCTGATAGCGGTCGACCGAGAGTGAGCCGGCGACATGCAATTGCTGGCCGCGATTGGCGAGCAGCGCGTTGCCGAGCTTCTGGCCGACCGAGCGGAACGCGATGCCGTTGACGATGGCGCCGTCGCCCGACTTGAAGCGCAGCCTCAGGTGAGCCTGGCCGACCTCGTCGGCAAAGACGAGCTGGTGCGCCGGCAGCGCCAGCACGGGCTCCGGATTGCCGCTGCCGAACGGACCGGCGCGGTTGAGCGTCGCCGCAAGCTCCGGCGTCACCGCGCGCGCGGAGACCGCGCCGTCGATATAGAGCTCGTTGACGTGGCGGGCCTCGGCGACGTCCTGCGCCAATGCGTTCTCGAGATAGGCCCGGAATTCGGCGAGCTTCTCTTTCCGCAGCGTCACGCCCGCGGCCATCGCGTGCCCGCCGCCTTTGAGCAGAATGCCGTCGGCCACCGCCTGCCGCACTGCCTTGCCGAGATCGACGCCGGCGATCGAGCGGCCCGAGCCGGTGCCGATGCCGCCGGGTTCCAGGGCGATGGCGAAGGCGGGCCGCGCAAACTTCTCCTTGAGGCGGGAGGCCACGAGGCCGACGACGCCGGGATGCCATCCCTCGGAGGCCGTGACGATGACGCCGAGCTTGTCCTCCAGGCCGATCGAGGCCAGCGCCTCGGCTTCGGCCTGCGCTTCGGCCGCCTGCTCGATCACGCGACGTTCGCTGTTGAGGCGGTCGAGCTCGGCCGCGATCCGCGCCGCCTCGACGCTGTCGCCCTCCAGCAACAGCCGCACGCCGAGATCGGCGCGGCCGATCCGGCCGCCAGCGTTGATGCGCGGCCCGAGCATGAAGCCGAGATGCCAGGCCTCCGGCGGCCCGTTGAGCCGGGCCACGTCCATCAGCGCGGTATGGCCGACATGATCGCGCCGGCGCATCGCGATCAGGCCCTTGGCGACGAAGGCGCGGTTGAGGCCGATCAGCGGCGCCACGTCGGCAACCGTGCCGAGCGCGACGTGATGCAGCATGCCGAGCAGATCCGGCTCGGGCATCTCCGCGCTCCAGAAACCGCGCTGACGCAGCTCGCGATTGACCGCCACCAGCGTCACCAGCACGAGACCGACCGCGGCGAGATGGCCAAGGCCCGAGAGATCGTCGAGCCGGTTCGGATTGACCAGCGCGTCAACCTCCGGCAGCTCGGTGCCGGCCTGGTGATGGTCGATCACGACCACGGACATGCCGAGGCGCCTGGCTTCGGCGAGCGGCTCGATGCTGGTGGTGCCGCAATCGACGGTGACGAGCAGCGTGGCGCCCTTGGCGGCGAGCGCACGCACCGCTTCGGTATTCGGTCCGTAGCCTTCGAAAATGCGATCGGGAATGTGGATCAGGGGATCGAGGCCGCAATGGCGCAGGTGCCAGGCCAGTAGCGCTGCCGAGGTCGCGCCGTCGACATCATAGTCGCCGAAGATCGCGACCTTTTCGCCCTTGGCTGCGGCATCCGCGATCCGCTTCGCCGCGGCCTCCATCTCCGTCACGGTAAAGGGGTCCGGCAAGAGCTTGCGGATGGTCGGATCGAGAAAGTCGGGCACGGCGTCGATGTCGACGCCGCGGCCGGCCAGCACCCGGGCCAACAACTCCGGAAGCTGGTGCCGCTGCACGATCGCGAGCGCCTGGGCCGCCCCCGGGCATCCAGCCGGTCGCGCCAGAGCTTGTCGGTCAGCGAGCGCGCGACGCCGAGAAACGCTTGGGGCGCTTCGACGGGCAAGGCGGTGGCAGGCGGCGTCATGTATCGCAGTTGGTTTGAGGAAGCCGCAGCCAACGCGGTCGCGCCGGTCCGGCTTGCGGAGTGATTGACCCGGAATCTCCGGGCATTTGCAATCTCCGCGGCGCACAAAGCGGTGGATTGCCGATTTGCTGCGCTGAGTGACTATCATTTGGGCAATCCGCCGAACAGCAAATTAAGCAGGCGTTAGGCGGAATCTTCGAAAAAGAATCGTATTCGATCTGTAATTTGTAGTTCCGGGTTCGTTGCAGATCAGACCTCATTGCCAAGGGATGCCCCCGATGTCTGCTGCGCTGGGCCTGAAGGCCAAGCCGATCGCCACCGAACCCGCTGAGGACGATTCCGACATTTCCGCGCTGATCAACCGCCTCACCGCGGAGGTCAACCAGATCGCGGTCGACAAGACCAAGTCGATCCAGCACATCACCAACCAGATGAAGATGCTGGCGCTGAACGCGCTGATCGAGAGCTCGCGCGCCGGCGCGCAAGGCGCGGGTTTCGCGGTGGTGGCGCAGGAGGTGCGCGGCGTCGGCCAGCAGGTCGAGACCATCGCGCGTGAGCTCGAAACCCAATTGACGAAGCGCACCGGCGACCTCGTCTCCTCGATCGAACGCATGAGCCAGCGTTCGCGCGGCGAGCGCATGATGGACCTGTCGCTGAACGCCATCGAGCTGATCGACCGCAATCTCTACGAACGCACCTGCGACGTGCGCTGGTGGGCGACCGATTCCGCCGTGGTCGATTGCGCGGCATCGCCGAGCGCCGCAGCCATCTCCCATGCCTCGCAGCGCCTGGGCGTGATCCTCGGGGCCTACACCGTCTATCTCGACCTGTGGCTCTGCGATCTCGACGGCAACGTCATCGCCAACGGCCGGGCCGACCGCTTCCGCGCCGTCGGCCAGAACGTCGCCCACACCAAATGGTTTCGCGAGGCGAAGGGCTTGCGCTCCGGTGACGATTACGTCGCCGGCGACGTCGAGAACCAGCCGCTGCTCGGCAACGCGCAGGTGGCGACCTATTGTGCCAGCGTCCGCGCCGGCGGCCAGGCGAGCGGCGCCCCGATCGGCGTGCTCGCCATCCATTTCGACTGGGAGCCACAGGCCCGCGCCATCGTCCAGGGCGTGCGCGTCGGCGACAGCGACAAGGCGCGCGTGCTGCTGGTCGATTCAAACTTGCGCGTGATCGCGGCGTCCGACGGCCAGGGCATCCTCAGCGAGCGCATCTCGATCTCGCTGAACGGCCAGCGCTCCGGCTTCTATCACGACCGCAACGGGTCGCTGGTCGCCTTCCATGCAACGCCGGGCTACGAGACCTATCGCGGGCTCGGCTGGTACGGCGTCATCATTTGCGGGGCGTGAGGCACTAGGCTGATCTTAAAACTGCGAAAACAACCCCATGCACAGTAGACTCGGGGTTGTTTTCATTGGCATTTTGCGCCACCAGAACGCCGCCTCGCCAAAGCTCTTTTGACACGTCGGGCAAAACGCCGGCCTTCCTGGCGCGGCCATGACCATGCCCGCACGCCCCTGCAAGAGGGGAATGATCCCCGACCGACCAGCTCACATCCCCCCATATGCGCGGTTGAGCATTTTCCGACGAGCCAAGCCGATTCCAGGCAAAAGCCCGCCGCATTGCTCGGGTAGATTCCGCGCTCGCGTTGAGGGGCGGACCAGGCGTCGCTTCAGGCCCTTCACCAAGCTCACATTTGCCCCATGCCGAGGAGACCTTCATGAAGATTGTCGTGATCGGCGGAACCGGGTTAATCGGATCCAAGCTCGTGGCGAAGCTCAGACAGCAAGGCCACGACGCCGTCGCCGCCTCACCAAAATCGGGCGTGAATGCGGTGACCGGCGAGGGCCTCGCTGCGGCATTGGCGGGCGCGGATGTTGTCGTCGATGTCGCCAACGCGCCGTCCTGGGAGCCCGCCGCCGTGCTCGAATTCTTCGAGCGTTCAAGCAAGAATCTCGTCGCGGCAGAGGCTGCGGCGGCCGTGAAGCATCACGTGGCCCTGTCGATTGTCGGAACCGAACGGTCGCCCGACAACGCCTATTTCCGTGCCAAGCTCGCGCAGGAGACCATCATCAAGGCTGCCTCAGTCCCCTACTCGATCGTGCGCGCCACCCAGTTCTTCGAATTCCTCGGCGCCATCGCCGAAATGGGTGCGAGCGACGGCAGGATCGTCGTTCCATCGGCCTTGTTTCAACCGATCGCTGCCGACGACGTCGTCGCTCACCTCGCTGAGGTCGCAACGGGCAAGCCGCTCAACGGCACGATCGACATCGCGGGTCCCGAAAAGGCTCCCTTCAATGAATTCATCGCACGCCGCCTGAAGGCATCCGGCGACACCAGACCGGTGGTCGGAAACCCGAAGACGCCGTATTACGGCAGCCTCATTGACGACACGTCGCTGAATCCGCTCGGCACGGCGCGACTGGGGCCAACGCCGCTTGCAACGTGGCTCGCACGTCTCTGACACCCAAACCAGGGCGTGCTGGTCGAGGATGGGCGCGGAGGTTCCTCACCCGCCCACATCCACGCGCCCTCCGTCCTCATCTATGCCACGGTCCTGAAGGTGCGATCCGCAATCAGATCAATGACGGCCCGGCCAAGATCTTCAAACGGAAGAGACTCTTTCGAAAAGCCAGTTCCCACCTCGGATCAGAATCTGCGGTGCGATGTCCGGCCCAGATGACCCGCCCTCCTCCACGGCGCGCCGAGCGTACTAGAGCTGCGCGATGATGGAACCGGCGCAGCTCTGCTGCGGAACGCCACTTGTCGCATGTCCGGGCACGTCCCAAATGAACGGGGTGGTCGATCGCTGGCTTCGAACCGGCGGGCCATCCAAGGTCCTCCGCGACGGAGACCAGCATGCCGTCACCGACACCCGCAAATGAGACTGAGAGATTGGCCGCCCTACGCGCGCTCGACATCCTCGATAGCGCGCCTGAAGCCGCTTATGACGAGATCGCCGAGCTCGCGGCGCAACTCTGCGGCTGCCCGGTCTCCTACATCAGCTTCATCGACGACGAGCGGCGCTGGCTCAAGGCGCGATATGGTCTACCGGCTGACGTCACCGACGCTCCGCGCGAGAATGCAGTCTGCACAACGACGATCTGGGGCACCGAGCTGCTCGTCGTTCCCGACCTGAAACAAGATCCGCGTTTCGAAAACAGCCCGATGGTCGCGCTGAAGCCATCCTGCCGATTCTATTGCGGCATGCCACTCATCACCGATGAAGGTTATGCGCTCGGCACGCTATGTGTGATGGACTTCGAGCCACGGCAGCTTTCCTTCGAGCAGACGGAGGCTCTCCGAATGCTGTCACATCAGGTGCTGGCCCAGCTCGAACTGCGCCGCAAATTGATCGAGTCCCGCCAGACCATCGAGCAGCTGGAGGAGGCACGCATGGAGGCCGCCACCGAGCGAGAGCGCGCCGAGAATCTGCTGCGCAACGTCCTGCCGGCGCCGATCGCCACCGAGCTGACACGCCACGGCAGGGTCCAGCCGAAATACACCCGGTCGGCCACCATTCTGTTCGCGGATATCCAGGGCTTTACCCTGCTCGCCGAACGGGCCGAGCCGGCGAGGCTGATTAATCTCCTCGATGAATATTTTTCGGCTCTGGACGAAATCGGTGCCCGACACGGCCTGGAGAAGGTCAAGACCATAGGCGATGCCTATATGGCGGTTGCCGGGGTGCTCTCGCCCGACCGACGACACTCGATCGATGTCTGCCTTGCCGCATTGGAGATGCGAGCCCGGCTTGATCATCTCAGAGCCCAATGCGAAGCGACCGGCGAACATGCCCTACAGTTGCGCATCGGCATACATACCGGCCCGGTCATCTCAGGTGTCGTCGGCAACCGCCGGATGACCTTCGACATCTGGGGTGATGCGGTCAACACCGCGTGGTTCATGGAAGCGTTTGGAATAGCGGGCCGGATCAACATCTCGGAATCCGTGGCGGGGCACGTCCACGGGCTGTTCGACCTGGAATCGCGCGGCCCTATCGAGGCCAAGCATGCGCGCGCGCACGAAATGTTCTTTCTCAACGGCCTGAAGAGGGAATATTCGCGTAACGAGGACGGCGATCTTCCGAACGATCGTTTCATTTCGGAATATCACCGCATCGGTGGTTCGCGGCTGGCTCAGGAACGGTGAGAGCGTTCACTGCCGGAACGATGATCGCAAGACCGCTTGCAGACGAACTGCCTCGCTCGTTCACCTGATTTTCGGTCAGCTCGAGCTGGCACCGTGACGCGCCGCCATCTCCGCCGCGAGCAGCAATGCGGCGCGGCTGGCGCCGATCGAGGCAATGCCCTGCCCTGCGATGTCGTAAGCGGTGCCGTGCGCGGGCGTGCAGATCGGGAACGGGAAGCCGCCGAGCAAGGTCACGCCGCGATCGAAGCCCATCAGCTTCATCGCGATCTGGCCCTGGTCGTGATACATCGTCAGCACCGCATCGAACGCGCCGGCCTTGGCGCGCAGGAACACGGTATCGGCGGGAAACGGTCCCTCCGCCGCAATGCCCTCGGCCCGGCCGGCTGCGACCACGGGCCCGATCACGTCGATCTCCTCGCGGCCGAAATTGCCGCCGTCGCCGGCATGCGGATTGAGACCGGCGACCGCGATGCGCGGCCGTGCGAAGCCGGCCTTGCGCATGCAGGCATCGGTCAGCGCGAGCGCACGATGGATGCGCTCGCCGGACAGCTTTGCCGCGACGTCCCGCAGCGGGATATGGGAGGTGACCCGCGCGTTCCAGAGCCGGTCCAGCACGTTGAATTCGCTTGCCGGCGTGTTGAGGCCGACCACTTCGGCCGAGAACGCGATCTCGTCGTCGTACTCGGCGCGCGCAAGCCGCATCGCCTGCTTGTTGAAGGGCGTGAAGCAGACCGCGTCGACGCCGCCGTCGCGGCCAAGCTCGAGCGCGTGCCGGTAATTGATCAGCGCGAATTTCCCGCCGGCGAGAGCCGCGGTCTTCGGCTCGACTTCTTTGGGGTCGAGATGGCCGAGGTCGACGAACAGCGCCTCGCCCGCGGCCGCGCGAAAGTCGGCGCCCTGCTCCACCGTCGTCAGCGCCGGCTTGACGCCGGCAACGCGCGCGCCCTCGTCGAAGATGCGGCGATCGCCGATGACGACGAGCCGGCAGCGCGCGCGGATGTCATCCTGCGCCACCAGCTTGGCCGTCAGCTCGGGGCTGATGCCGGCGGGGTCTCCCATGGCGAGCGCAATCAGCGGCTTTGCGGTCATATGATCGCTTTCTCCTGGCCTGTCGCGCCGGCGGCGGGGGATGCGGGTTTGCGCCGGAGGCGCGCGAGCTGCAGCACGAGCGGCAGCAGCAGAAGCGCGATGCCGGCCACGATCAGGCATGTCACCAGCTTGTTGGCAAAGAAGATGCCGAGCGATCCCTTGGACATCAGCATCGACTGCCGGAACGCGTCCTCGGCCTTGTCGCCGATGACGATGGCGAGCACGAGAGGCGCCAGCGGGTAGAACAGCTTCTTGAAGAGATAGCCGACGACGCCGAAGCCGAGCATCATGACGACGTCGAGATAGGAGTTCGAGACGGAATAGGCACCGACGACGCAGATGATCACGATCAGCGGCGCGATCACCACGAAGGGGATCCGCATCAAGGCGGCGAAGACCGGAACGGTAAGCAGCACCAGCACGACCGCGACGATGTTGCCGACATACATCGAGGCGATCAGGCCCCAGACAAAGTCCTTCTGATCGACGAACAGCATCGGCCCTGGATTGAGGCCCCAGATCATCAGTCCGCCCATCATGACGGCCGCGGTCGCCGAGCCGGGAATGCCGAGCGCGAGCATCGGCAGCAGCGCGCTGGTGCCGGCGGCATGATCGGCGGTCTCCGGCGAGACGATACCTTCGACCTCGCCCGTGCCGAAATACCGGCCGCGGCGCGAGAACCGGCGCGCGATGCCATAGCTCATGAACGAGGCCGCGGTCGGGCCGCCCGGCGTAATTCCCATCCAGCAGCCGATCGCAGCGCTGCGCAGCAGCGCCACGCCATGCCGCGGCAGACGGCCGACGGCACGAAACACTTCGCGCCAGTCGATCTTGGACGAGACCGCGCGGGCATGAAACTCCTCCTCGACCGCGACCAGCAGTTCGCCGATGCCAAACAGGCCCATCACCGCGACGACGAAGCTGACGCCCTTGACGAGCTCGTCGATGCCCATGTTGAGGCGTACGCTGCCGGAGACGGTGTCGATTCCGATCGCGGCGATAGCAAAGCCGATCGCGAGCGCCACGACCGTCTTGATCGGCGCCGCACCGCCCATGCCGACGAAGCTGGCAAAGGCCAGGAAATAGACCGCAAAATATTCGGCCGGACCAAAGGCGAGCGCGACCTGCGCCACCCAGGACGCCAGGAACGTGATCAGGACGACGCCGACCAGGGCGCCGAACGCCGCCGAACCGAAGGCGGTCGCCAGCGCCGTGGTCGGCCGGCCGTCCCGTGCCATGGGATAGCCGTCGAAAGTGGTCGCGACCGACGACGGCTCGCCCGGAATATTGAACAGGATCGAGGTCACGGAGCCGCCGAACAGCGCGCCCCAATACATGCTGGAGAGCAGGATGATCGCCGACACCGGCTGCATGCCGAAGGTCAGCGGCAACAGCAGCGACACGCCGTTCGGCGCGCCCAGCCCCGGCAGCACGCCGACGAGAATGCCGAGCAGCACGCCGACGACCATCAGGACCAGGTGCGGCACCGTCACCGCGATGGTGAAACCGTGCAGGAGCTCCTGGAGATTGTCCATCCCGCCGCTCCCTCAGAACCCGAGCGCGGAAGCGAGCGCGCCGTGCGGCAGGCTCACCTGGAACATGCGCTCGAACACGAGATAGAGCGCGAGCGCCGTGGCGCCTGCCATGGCGAGCGCGCGCGGCACGGATTGGTGCCGGGGGATCGCCAGCACGGTGAAGACATAGAGGGCGGAGGCGACGTACATCCCGGCGAGCGGGATCGCGGCGACGAAGATCGCAGCCGGCACAAACAGGCCGGCGAGCCGGCGCAGCTCGATCGACGTGATCGCGATGGGAACGTTTGCGAGCCTGGCAGCCGGCAGCGCGCCGCGTACCAGATTGTAGAGGCTGCCGAGCACGACGATGATCCCGGTCAGGAACGGGAATGTGCCGGCGTCTACCCCGGCGCTCGACCAGCCGATACCGTTGTCGAGGCTGGAGACGACGACGGCCACGCCGAAGCTGCCGGTGAGCACGGCGGTCAAAAGTTCAAGCGCGCGGCGGGAGATCATGGGCAGCTCCAGCGAAACAGTCCTCATCCTGAGGAGCGCGCCTTGGCGCGCGTCTCGAAGGACGGCTCCGAGCGACGTCGCATCCGCGGCCATCCTTCGAGACGCCCGCCTCCGGCGGGCCCTCAGGATGAGGACCAGGACTGCAGTCGGCAGTGCGATCGAAGGCCATCCTCGGCCTCACTTCACCAGCCAGCCCTGCTCGCCGGCGACCTGCTTGACGTGCTCGAGGTCCGCCTTGATGAACTTGTCGAGCTCGGCACCGGTGAGGAAGGTGTCGACCTGAGACGTCTTCTCGATGTAGTCCTTCCATTCCGGCGTTGCCTGTACCTTCTTCATGAGGTCGACATAGAACGCGGCCTGGTCCGGCGTGACCTTGCCGGGCAGCCACACCGTGCGCGGCTGCTCATATTGCTTGATGTCGAGGCCCTGCTCGACGCAGGTCGGAACGTCGCTCCAGCCTTCGGTCGCGGTGACTTTCGGACCCTGCGGCAATCGCTTCGGGCTGAACACGCAGAGCGGACGCTGCGTGCCGCCGCGCCATTGCCCGAGGCTCTCGCTGGGATTGTTGACGTGGAATCGAGATGACCGCCGGCAAGCTGCACGGCGGTCTCGGCGCCGCTCTTGAAGGGGATGTAGGTCAGCTTGACCTTGCCAACCTTCTCGATCATGCGCGTCAGGACCTCGTCGGTGTCCTTGGACTGCGCGCCGCCCATCTTGAATTCGCCAGTTGCCGCCGCCTTCAGATAATCGCCCGCATTCTTGTAAGGCGAATCCTGCTTGACCCAGAGCAGGAACTCGTCCTGCGCCATCGCCGCGATCGGGGTGAGATCGGTGTAGTTGAAGGCGACCTTGGAGACGAGCGGCTGCTGCCAGGCGTTCGACGTGCCGAAGATCACCTTGTAGGGATCGCCGGCCGACGCCTTGCCGTAGACGTAGCCTTCGGCGCCGCTGCCGCCGCCCTTGTTGACGACGACGATCGGCTGCTCCGTCAGCTTGTGCTTGGTGATGATGTTCTGCACCGCGCGGGCGAGATTGTCGGTGCCGCCGCCCGGCCCGGCAGTCGCCACGAACTCGATCGGCTTTTGCGGTTGCCAGGCACCGAGCGCCGGCATGGTGCCGGCGAGCACAGTCGCGGCCGCGGAGAGCAGAAATGTTGACGTCCGACCCATGATTTCCTCCAGCTGGTATTTTTTATCTTTGGTCTTGTCGTATCGACGTCCGGTCAGGCGACGCGTTCCTCGCGTCTTGAGCCCAGGACGATGGCGCCTTCTTTGGCGAGCGCTTCGATCTGCATCTGGTCGAACCCGTGCTCGGCCAGCACCTCTCTCGTGTGCTCACCGTAGACCGGTGCGCCTGACAGCACTTTGCCTGGGGTCTCCGAAAACTTCACGGGAAGCCCGATCGTCTTCACGGGACCGAGCGTGGAATGCTCGACCTCGACGACCATCTCGCGCGCCAGCGTCTGCGGATCGCTGAGCGCCTCCAGCATGTCGTGCACGGGGCCGCACGGCACGCCCTTCTCGTCCAGCGCGGCGAGCCAGTGCGCCCGCGATCGGGTGCGGAAGCGCTCGCTCAAGACCGCTTCGAGCTCCTTGAGATTGGCCATGCGGTCGGCGCCGTTGACGAAGCGCGGATCGGCGGCGAGCTCACTCGCGCCGAGCGCCTCCAGCATCAACAGCCAGTGCTTCTTGTTGGCACCGCCGACCACGAGCCAGCCGTCCGAGGCTTCGAACGCCTGATACGGCGCGTTGAGCGGATGGGCCGAGCCCATCGCGCGCGGCGCGGTGCCTGCGGCGAGCGCGATGGTCGACTGCCAATAGGTCTGCACCAGCGCGGCCTCGTATAGCGAGGTTTCGACCCACTGCCCCTCGCCGGTCTTGAGACGGTGCGTGTAGGCCGCCAGGATGCCCATGCTCGCGAGCAGGCCGGCGGTGATGTCGGACAGCGGCGGGCCGCACTTCACCGGCGGACCGTCGGGGCGCTCGCCGGTAAAGCTCATGATGCCGCTCATGGCCTGCGCGACGAGATCGAAACCACGGCGGTGCTTGTAGGGACCGGTGCGGCCAAAGCCAGACAGCGAGCAATAGATCAGCGATGGATATTGCTCGTGCAGCTCCTCGTAACCGAAGCCGAGACGTTCCATCGCGCCGGGCGCAAAGTTCTCCACCAGCACGTCGGCATCCGCGATCAGCCGGCGCAGCACCTGCTTGCCGCCCTCGGTCTTGAGGTCCAGTACGATGCCGCGCTTGTTGCGGTTCATCATCAGGAAGGAGGCCGCCTCATCCCCGATCTTCGGCGGCACCGAATGACGGGTATCGTCGCCGTTCGGCGATTTCTCGATCTTGATGACGTCGGCGCCCATGTCGGCGAGCATCAGGGTGCAGGTCGGCCCCGCCATGACATGGGTGAGATCGACGACCTTGAGGCCGGCGAGCGGTCCCGAACGGCGCGAGGTGGATTGCGAGCTTTGCATCGGGGCGTCCTATTGGCCGCGCCATTGCGGCGCGCGCTTGTTGAGGAAAGCATCGAGCCCTTCGCGAAAATCCTGGCTCGTGTAGCACATCAGGATGAGGTCCTCGCCCTCGTCCCGCGACAGCCGCCGTTGCAGGCGGGCGACCGCCTGCTTGGTCGCGTTCAGCGTCAGCGGCGCGTGGCTCGCGAGCAGCCGGGCGACCTCGCCGGCACGGCGATCCAGCGCGGCAAGATCCTCGACGACCTCGCCGAGCAGCCCGACGCTGGCGGCTTCCGCGGCATCGACCAGGCGCGCGGTGAAGATCAGGTCCTTGACGCGCGCAGCGCCAATCAGCGCGGTGAGACGGCTGACGTTGGACATCGACAGGCAATTGCCGAGCGTGCGGGCGATCGGGAAGCCGATCTTCGCGCTTGCCGTGCCGATGCGCAGGTCGCAGGCCGCGGCAATGCCCGCCCCGCCCCCGGTGCAGAACCCGTTGATCGCCGCAATGGTCGGCACCCGGCACTGCTCGAGCGTGGTCAGAATCCGGTCGATACGGTTCTCGTAGTCGATCGCGTCCTGCGGCGTCTTGAACTCGCGGAACTGGTTGATGTCGGTGCCCGAAGCGAAGGCCTTGTCACCGGCTCCGCGCAGCACCAGCACCTTGATGGTCTGGTCGCGGTTGGCCTGCTCGCAGACCGCGGCGAGCCGTTCGTACATCGCGAAGGTGAAGGCGTTGCGCGCCTGCGGCCGGTTGAAGGTGATCCGCCCGATGCCGTCGTTGCATTCAAAAACGAGGTCGTCCGTCGCCGCCGCCAGGTCCATTTCCTCGTGTCCTCTTGTTTTTTGTATTTTTGAATGCAAAATTCGCGATTAGCAAGCTGGAACTTCAAGATTTCGGGTAAGTACGCCAGTTTTGCATTCAAATTGGAGCGCCGGTCCCATGCTTCACGAGGATGTCGTCAGCCGTATCCGTGCGATCCTGCTCGACGGCGAGATTCCGCCGGGCGCCCGGATTCCCGAGCGCGAGCTGTGCGAGCGGCTCGGCATCTCGCGCACGCCGCTGCGCGAGGCGCTCAAGGTGCTCGCTGCCGAGGGGCTCGTGCAGCTCTTGCCGCATCGCGGCTCGCGCGCGGCAAAACTGACCGACAAGGACATGCGCGACCTGTTCGAGGTCTGCCAGGGCCTGGAGGCCCTCGCCGGCGAGCTCGCCTGCGAGCGCATCACGGACGCAGAGATCGACGCAATTGCCGCCGCGCATGCAGCCATGGTGCAGCATTATCGCGACGGCGACCTGATCCAGTACTACCGCGGCAACCGCGCCATTCACGAAGCCATCGTGACCGCGGCCGGAAATCCCGTGCTCGCGGGGCTTTACACATCGGTGACGGCACGCATCCGCCGCGCGCGTTACGTCACGCCGATGACACCGCAGCGCTGGGCCCTCGCGGTGAAGGAGCACGAGGCGATCCTGAACGCGCTGCAGCGGCGCGACGCGGCCGGCCTCTCGCATATTCTGCGCGCGCATCTGCGCCACAAGCGCGAAGAGGTGCTGCAGGCCGGCTTTGCCGAGACAGAAGGCAACGATCTCGCGCTGAGAATTGCGTGACGCGCAATTCCGCGGTCGGATGCATCCGCAAAGCCAATTCTACTTGCTAGCTTGTCGTAAGCGGCGCAGCATGGCCCCTGCCGACCTCTGGCCGCGTGGCCGCTGGGGGCGGTCGCAACGCGCGAACAATCGCGCAAAGCAAGAGATAAAAGCGGAGGAAACGCATGACAATCGATGTCTCACGTCGATCCCTACTTGCACTTGGAGCCAGCCTTGGGGCAGGCCTTGGTGCCAGCGCGATGCTCGGTAGCAGCGCGTTGGCGCGAGCTCCCAAGCTCGGCACCCAGACGCCGTACTGGCACCGGTTCGTTCTCGGCGACGCCGAGGTGACCGTCGTGTCCGACGGACCGCTGCCCCTCGGCGATCCCTCCGGGACCTTCACCGGCGTTCCCAAGGAAGAGGTCAAGAAGATGCTGGCGGACAATTTCCTGTCGCCGGACAACGTCGTGCTCGAACAGAATTCGCCGATCGTGAACACCGGCGACAAACTGATCCTGTTCGATACCGGCATGGGCTCATCGAAGATGTTCGGCGCCAGCACCGGCCGGCAGCAGAAGAGCATGATGGAGGCCGGCATCAAGCCGGGCGACATCGACGCCGTGGTCTGTTCGCATGCCCATATCGACCATATCGGCGGCATCGTCGATGAAGGCGGCAAGCCGCTGTTTCCGAACGCACAGGTCTACATCTCGCAGACCGATTTCGATTTCTGGACCGACGAGGCCAAGCTCGGCAGCCCGGCCAAGGATTTCGTCGTGCATGCCCGCAAGAACCTGCTGCCGGTGCGCGACCGCATCGTGTTCTTCAAGGACGGCCAGGAATTCCTGCCCGGCGTGCAGGCCATCGCGGCGCCCGGTCACACTGTCGGCCACACCATCTTCATGGTGTCGTCGGCCGGCAAGTCCTTTGCTTTCCTCGGCGACCTCTCGCACCATTCCGTGCTGCTCCTGGAGCGGCCGCGGATGGAGTTCTCCTACGACACCGATCCGAAGCAGGCGGCCGACACGCGGGTCAAGCTGCTGACGATGCTCGCGGCGAACAAGACGCCAGTGATGTCCTATCACTTCGCCTGGCCGGGCTACGGTCATGTCGCCAAGGCCGGCGACGGATTCCACTATTATCCCGAACCGATGAAGATGACGCTGTAGCGCAGATCACCTCCGGGCGGCGCTCGCGCTGCCCGGACCGCTGTTGCCGCGCACTTCGATCGAGCACGGCAGCTAGCACCCCAGCCTGTCGGCGATGCCGCCAAAGTCCCTGGCGACGATGTCCCAATTGCCGGTCGCCTCGAAGTCGACCTTCTGCAGCGGACCGTACTCCGTCGGCCGTGCCACGAACGCCGTCTTCAGCCCGTTCTTTTGCGCGGCCGCGAGATCGCCGTTGTGGGCGGCGACCATCATCACTTCTTCCGGCTTGAGGCAAAGCAGCTTTGCTGCGCCGAGATAGGTCTCGGGATCGGGCTTGTAATGCTCGAACAGCTCGGCCGACATGATGAGGTCCCACGGCAGGCCTGCGAACTTCGCCATGTTGGTGAGCAGCGCGACGTTGCCGTTCGAGAGCGGCGCGATCACGAACTTCGATTTCAGCCGCGTCAGGCCGGCGACGCTGTCCGGCCAGGGATGGAGGCGGTGCCAGCCCTTGGTGAGGTAGTCGAGATCGGCTTCGGTGAGGCCTTTGATCGCGAACTGCGCGACCAGCTTCTCCAGCGAGCGGCGGTGCAGATCATCGAGCATGACGTAGCCGCGCTCGGGATGCTGGCGCACGTCGTCCATGGAGGCCATGTACATGCCGCGCCAGCCGTCGACCAGGGCGGTCCAGTCGGCGCTGATGCCGCGCTGCCTGCTCCACCACATGAAGTCGGCGATCAGGCTGGTGCGCCAGTCCACGACGGTGCCGAACACGTCGAAGACCAGGGCTTTGACGGCGGAGAGATCGGACATGGCGCTTCCCTCTTGTTCTTATCATTGTCATTCCGGGGCGATGCGCAGCATCGAGCCCGGAATCCAGAATTTGTGGCGCGAGATTCCGGGTTCTCCGGGCCGCGCCTTGCGCGGTCCCGTCGCCCCGGAATGAAGCGGGCTTAGTCCAGATGGAACTTGGCGAGCTCGCGATGCTCGGCCTTGATGTAGCGCACGGTGCCGGTGACGGAGCGCATCACCACCGTCTCGGTCTCGATCACGCCGTCCTTGCGGAACTTGACGCCTGACAGCAGCGAGCCGGTGGTGACGCCGGTGGCGGCGAACAGGCAGTCGCCGCGCGCCATGTCCTCGATGCCGTAGATCATCTTGGGATCGTTGACGCCCATCTTGGCGGCACGCTCGCGCTTCTCGTCGGAATCGAGGATCAGGCGGCACTGCATCTGGCCGCCGATGCAACGCAGCGCCACCGCGGCGAGCACGCCTTCCGGCGCGCCGCCCGTTCCGAGATACATGTCGACGCCGGTGTTGTCAGGATCGGCGCAGTGAATGACGCCGGCGACGTCGCCGTCGGTGATCAAGCGCACGGCGGCGCCGGTGGAGCGCACGCTCTCGATGATGCTGGCGTGGCGCGGACGGTCGAGCACCAGAACGGTGATGCCCTCCGGCTTGACGCCCTTGGCCTTGGCGAGGCGGCGGACGTTGTCGGCCGGGCTCGCATCGAGCTCGACGACGCCCTTGTCGTAGCCGGGACCGATCGCGAGCTTCTGCATGTAGACGTCGGGAGCGTGCAGCAGCGTGCCGCCGTCGGCCATCGCCATGGTGGCGATCGAGCCCGGCATGTTCTTGGCGCACAGCGTGGTGCCTTCGAGCGGATCGACCGCGATGTCGACCTCCGGACCCGTCTTGAGGCCGACCTGCTCGCCGATATAGAGCATCGGCGCCTCGTCGCGCTCGCCCTCGCCGATCACGATGGTGCCCTGGATCGGCAGCTTGTTGAGCTCGCGCCGCATCGCGTCGACCGCGGCCTGGTCGGCCGCCTTCTCGTTGCCGTGGCCGCGCAGGCGCGCCGACGACACTGCCGCCCGCTCCGTCACCCGCACGATCTCCAGCGTCAGGATGCGCTCGAGCAACGCTTGCGGCGGGACTGAAATATGGGTCGACATCGGCTAACTCCTTCAAACCGGTTTGGGACAGATATTCTCTGCCCGCATCAATTCGCAACGCCCACGATTCGTTCGAACGAACCGCCTCAGTTCTTCTCGATCCGGATCACCTGCGGCCGTCCGCTGATCACCTTGTCCTTCTGCACGGCCGCGAGGGCACGGCGCACGGCATCCTCGTGCGTGGCGTAGGTGATCAGGATGACGGGCACGGGGACCGCCTTGCCGTCCGCCGGCGCAGCGCCGCCATTGGGATGACGCTGCACGATCGACTCGATCGAAATCTTCTGCTCGGCAAGCCGCGTCGCGATCGCAGCCGCGGTGCCGGGGAAATCCCGCGCCAGAAGGCGGATGTAATAGCCGCCCTCGTGGCGCTCCATCGGCGCCTTCTTGGTGTCGCGCAATTGCGCGATGGGGCGGCCGAACGGATTAGCGCGGATGCCGCGTGCGACGTCGGCGATGTCGGCGACCACCGCTGAGGCGGTGGCGGCGCCGCCGGCGCCGGGGCCGACCAGCGTGATCGGCGGAATGCCCTCGCCGTCGATCGTGACCGCATTGGTGACCCCCATCACCTGCGCGATCGAGGAGGATTTCGGCACCATGGTCGGATGCACGCGCTGCTCGATGCCCGTGGCGGTGCGCACCGCAACGCCGAGCAGCTTGACGCGGTAGCCGAGATCGGACGCCGCGCGCAGATCTTCCGGCGCGATGGATGAGATACCTTCGACATACACCGCGCTTTGAGCAACTTTCGTGCCGAAGGCGAGGCTGGCGAGGATCGCGAGTTTTTGCGCGGTATCGTGGCCGTCGACGTCAAAAGACGGGTTGGCCTCGGCATATCCGAGCCGCTGCGCGTCCTTGAGGCATTCGGCGAAGGACAGCCCCTCCTGCTCCATCCGGGTCAGGATGTAATTGCAGGTGCCGTTCAGGATGCCGTAGACGCGGTTGATGCCGGTGCCGGCAAGCCCCTCGCGCAACGTCTTGATGACGGGGATCGCGGCGCCGACGGCTGCCTCGAAATTCAGCGCTCCGCCGTGCTTTTCAGCCGCCTTGGCGAGCTTGATTCCGTGCTTGGCCAGCAGCGCCTTGTTGGCGGTCACGACCGACTTGCCGGCGTTGAGTGCGGCCTCCACCGCCGCCAGCGCGGGATCGCCGGCGCCGCCCATCAGCTCGACGAAGCAATCGATGCCGGGATGGGTGGCCAGCGCCATCGGATCCCTCACCCATTCGACGCCGCGCAGATCGATGCCGCGCTTCTTCGCCTTCGAGCGCGCGGTGACGGCGACGACGCGGATGCCGCGGCCGCTGCGGGCCGCCAGCACGCGCGCCTGCGTTTCGATCAAACGGACCACTTCGGCGCCCACGGTGCCGAGCCCCGCTATGCCCACTTTCAGGGGTGCAACCATGATGTCTTAGAAAACCTGCCGAAGAGAACTCAACGCCGATTGGCGAGCGGAACGACGTTGTGCAACGTTTCGATGCCGCTTTCAAGGAAGCGTCGCACGCCGCGCGCGGCCTGCCTGATCCGTTGCTCGTTTTCCACCATGGCGATGCGGACATATCCTTCACCATGCTCGCCGAAGCCGACGCCGGGCGAGACCGCAACGCCCGATTTCTCCACCATCAGGGTGGCGAACTGCATGCTGCCGACGCTGCGGAAGGCCTCCGGCAGCGGCACCCAGGCGAACATCGAGGCCTCCGGCGGCGGATCTCCCACCCCGCCCGGCCGAACGATTCAACCAGTGCATCGCGGCGCTTGCGATAGGTGTCGCGCATCTCCTTGATGCAATCATCCGGGCCGTTCAGCGCCGCGGTCGCGGCCACCTGGACCGGCGTGAACGCGCCGTAATCGAGGTAAGATTTGACGCGGGCGAGCGCTGCGATCACGCGCTCATTGCCGACCGCAAAGCCCATGCGCCAGCCGGCCATCGAATAGGTCTTCGACATCGAGGTGAACTCGACCGTGCAGTCCATCGCGCCGGGCACCTGGAGCACCGAGGGCGGCGGGTTGCTCTCGTCGAAATAGACCTCGGCATAGGCGAGATCGGACAGGATCAGGATCTCGTGCTTCTTGGCGAAGGCGACGAGGTCCTTGTAGAAATCGAGGCTCGCGACATAGGCGGTCGGGTTCGAGGGATAGCAGACCACGAGCGCGAGCGGCTTCGGGATCGAATGGATGATCGCCCGTTCGGCCGCCTCGAAGAATTGCGGCGTCGGCTCGGAGGGCACCGAGCGGATCACGCCGCCCGCCATCAAGAAGCCGAAGGCGTGAATCGGATAGCTCGGGTTCGGACAGAGGATGACGTCGCCGGGCGCGGTGATCGCCTGCGCCACGTTGGCAAAGCCCTCCTTCGAGCCGAGCGTCGCCACGATCTGGGTGTCAGGGTTGAGCTTCACGCCGAAGCGGCGGGCGTAGTAGCCGGCCTGGGCCCGGCGCAGTCCGGGGATGCCCCGGGACGCCGAGTAGCGGTCGGTGCGCGGCTTGCCCAGCGTCTCCTTCAGCTTCTCCAGCACATGCGCCGGGGCCGGCAGATCCGGGTTGCCCATGCCGAGGTCGATGATGTCGGCGCCGGCATTCCGCGCGGCCGCCTTGGCCCGGTTGACCTGCTCGAACACGTAAGGCGGAAGGCGGCGGATGCGGTAAAATTCTTCCATGGCTCTCTGGGCTCCCGGGCAACCGGTCAGGACAGAATCGAAAGACAGGACGGCTTTACGGAAAGCGGCTCGGTCCCGCTGCGAAAATCGCTCAAAATCAAATACTTAGAGCAATCATCGACAACGAAGACTGAAGGCCTTCGCCCTGACTTTCGGCTGAACCGGGCTCTTTTAGCACGGCAAGGCGGGGGCGCCAGCGATTCCCTTGCAGCGCCTCACTTCGCATCCTTGCCGGCAACGGCCTGGCGATCGCGCGCGGCGGCGAGCTCAGCCTCGATCTTGGCGCGCTGCTCCGGCGGGATGATCGCCTGATCGCGATCCGGAGGCAGGTCGTGCACCGGCAGATAGCTCCCGGGCTCCCTCGAAGGCGCCTGCGCGTCCATCGGCGTCATATCCGCGAACTGACTCGAACAGCCGCCCAGCGCAAATGCCACGCTCAGCAGCGCGCCACCGATCAGCAGCGACCTCTGTAGGACCCTCAACGCCAACACTTGGGAAATCCCCTGCTCGTCCCAACGCAAGCTGCCGCACACTAACCCGACAACCTGCCCAAGCTCAAACCATTGCTGCCCACAAATGGAACGAGCGAGAAAACATCAAAGGCCCACGACCGGAGGGTTGCACCGCGATTGTGACAAAACCAAGAAGCTTTGTCGCAGTGCAGCACATCTTCGAGCGGGTTTAACGTCAAACATGCGAGCTTCGCGGTGACGAATACGGAATGAGTCGTTACTGTTCTGCCCATGAGTATGGCCACGACCGATACGCCTGAACCCGAGACGAAGTTCGATGCGGAAGCCTTCGCGATGAATGTCGCGCGGGCGATGGAGAGCGGCGGCAAGGCACTTGCGGCCTACCTCAAGCCGCGCGAGAGCGGCGAGGTGCAGGATCGCCCGCCGGCCGAGCTTGCCGAGGTCGTCAAGACCTTCACCTCGGTTGCCGAATATTGGTTGTCGGATACGTCCCGCTCGTCCGATCTGCAGACCAAGCTCGCCAAGGATTATCTCGACCTCTGGGGCTCGGCGGTGCGCCGCATGGCCGGCCAGGACGCTCCCCCTGCGATCGCGCCCTCGCCGCGGGACAAGCGCTTTGCCGATCCGGAATGGAAGTCGAACCAGTTCTTCGATTTCGTCATGCAGCTCTATCTGCTCACGACCAAATGGGCGCAGGAGCTGGTGCGCGACGCCGAAGGGCTCGATCCGCATACCCGCCGCAAGGCCGAGTTCTACGTCCAGCAGGTCACCAACGCGCTGTCGCCGTCCAACTTCGTGCTGACCAATCCGGAAGTGCTGCGCGAGACCCTGGCGAGCAGCGGCGAGAACCTTGCGCGCGGCCTTTCGATGCTGGCCGAGGACATCGCGGCCGGCAAGGGCATGCTGAAGATCCGCCAGTCCAACCCGGACAACCTCGTCGTCGGCGTCAACATGGCGACGACGCCGGGCAAGGTGATCTATCAGAACGAGATGATGCAGCTGATCCAGTATTCGCCGACCACGGAGACGGTGCTGCGCACCCCGCTCCTGATCGTGCCGCCCTGGATCAACAAGTTCTACATCCTCGATCTGAAGCCGGAGAAATCCTACATCAAATGGTGCGTCGACCAGGGCATCACCGTGTTCGTGATCTCATGGGTCAATCCCGACAAGCGGCTCGGCAACAAGAGCTGGGAAGACTACATGAAGGAAGGCCCGCTCACGGCGATGGACGTGATCGAGAAGGTCACCGGCGAGATGAAGGTGCACACCGCCGGCTATTGCGTCGGCGGCACCATGCTGGCGACCACGCTGGCCTGGCTCGCCGAGAAGCGCCGCCAGCGGGTGTCGTCGGCAACGTTCTTCGCGGCGCAGGTCGACTTCACCCATGCCGGCGACCTTCTGGTGTTCGTCGACGAGGAGCAGATCTCCTCGCTCGAGCAGGACATGAAGGCAGCCGGCGTGCTTGAAGGCTCGAAGATGGCGATGGCCTTCAACATGCTGCGCTCCAACGATCTGATCTGGTCCTACGTGGTCAGCAACTATCTCAAGGGCCAGCAGCCCAGCGCATTCGACCTCTTGCACTGGAATTCCGACGCGACCCGCATGACGGCGTCGAACCATTCCTATTATTTGCGCAATTGTTATCTGGAGAACCGGCTCTCCACCGGCACGATGGTGCTCGACAACACGCTGCTCGATCTCTCCAAGGTCAAGGTACCCATCTACAATCTCGCCACCCGCGAGGACCACATCGCGCCGGCGGAATCGGTGCTGTACGGCTCGCAATTCTTCGGCGGTCCGGTGAAATATGTGCTGTCGGGCTCGGGCCATATCGCAGGCGTGGTCAATCCGCCGGCCTCCAACAAGTATCAGTACTGGACCAACGACAACATCAAGGACGTCAGCGTCGCCGAGTGGCTGAAGGGCGCGGTCGAGCACAAGGGCTCGTGGTGGCCGGACTGGCGGCAATGGCTGGGCGAGCTCGATCCGGAGCAGGTTCCGGCGCGCCTACCGGGGAGCGACGCATTCCCGCCGATCGAGGACGCGCCCGGCAGCTATGTCAGGGTGCGCGCATAGTGCATGATCCGGAAAGTGCGGAGCGATTTTCCGGTTAGATCATGCACAAACAAGAAACGAAGCTTTCCTTGCGTATGGCGAAATCTCTCGCGCTTTCGTATAGACTCGCGCTCACCACAGCGACGACAGAGGGGACCGGACTATGACGCGCGAATTGTTCTGGCTGACACTGACGGTGATTCTGACCGGGATCCTCTGGATTCCTACACGATCAACCGATGTCAGGTCCGCGGCCTCAGCGGCGCGATGGCCAACCCTTCTCGCAACGACAAGCCGCAATCGGACTGGGCGAACCGGCTGATGTTCGCGCATGACAACGCGGTCGAGAACCTCGTGGTCTTCGCGCCGCTGGTGCTGATCCTCAACGCGATCGACTATTCCACCAAATGGACGGTGCTCGCCTGCGCCATCTATTTCTGGTCCCGCGTCGCACATCTGATTGTCTACGCGCTCGGCATCCCGGTGTTCCGCACCCTCGCCTTCACTGTCGGCTTCCTCGCCCAGGCCGTGCTGGCGCTGGCGATCTTCAGGGTGTTTTGAAGGGCGCGCCCCGCATCGTTGGCCATACTCAACCGCGCAGCGCCGCGTCGATCTGAGACGCAACGTCGCCATCATCGAGATACCCGGCGATGCCATGCCGATTGTCGGTATGGTTGTTCACGAACGGGTAGTTCTTGACTGGTGGCTTGACGTTGAAATTCCCGGCGTTGAGGGGGTAAAGCGCCACGACGTCGCGGTCATCGAATGCATTGTACCAATCCCGGACCCCGACCGGCACCGTCAGCGGTGTCGCAAGCTTGTTGCGTATGGCCCGGATGCCGAGCGGCGACCCAACCGTGATGAGGCGCGGCACCGAATTGCCGACATGCTCGCGCAACACCTCGTAGGCCACAACCGTGCCGAGCGAATGCGCGACGATAACGGTGGGCTCAGTCGTCAGCGCGGCAGCTACGATCCTGTTGATCTCGCGCCGCGTCCTGAATCATTGACATAGACGAATACGTCACGCAGCAGCTTGCCGATGCTGTAATCCGAGACGCCTGGCGTCCGGCGGTCGATGGCGCGAATGACCGCCTGAACCCACTCCCAGTTTTCCGGACCACGCGTCCCGGGCACCGCTCCCAACTCGCCTTCGATTTCGCGATGCGTCACCTTGTCGTCATGGCTGAGCTGGATGGCAACATCCTCCAGAAATGCCGCATAATCGTCGGCCACCGCGCCGCGCGTTGCGATGCCATCGGCGGGAGGCAGGTCGTAACGCTGCAATTGCTTGATCAGTTCGTCGCCGTAGAACGGCGCGTCGATCTTGAGGTCAGCCGGCAGGCTGCCGCCGATTCCCCCAAATCCGCGGCGCAGCGCCGTCATCCACTCGTCTTCGATGATTTTCGACGACTTGCCTTCCTGCGCGCGGCCATGAACCAACATCAACCTCATCGAAACTCTCCCCGCTTCATCGCATCGCGCAACAGCGCCAGCCCTTCCGGTGCGAACGTGCTCCACAATCCCGGCAGCAGCCAATCGCGGGCCTTGCTCGCGGCTTCTGGCAACACTGCGCCTCGCACCGCGAGCAGGGACCAGCCCTGGCGCAGCACTGGGCAAAACGGCAAAATTGGTAATTCGGTTGCGGAAGCTTCGCGCGGCCGAACGTCCCGGCGCGCCAACATGGCGACGTCGAACAATTCGGCGCGCAGATCCTGACGCATATAGTTCAGCACCGACTCGACTTCGGCGTCGATGCCGGCGCTGGCATAAGCGTAGGCCGCATACAGACCAAGTGCCGGATCGAACACTTTCAGACTCCGGACCTTGTCGGCAAAGGCCTTCGCGTCCTGCGGCGCAATGCGGAACACGCCGAGACTGGCGGCGGCCGCCACCGCAGCCCGCAACGCCTCCACATCTTTCTGGACCTGTTGATAGTCGCCCCAGCGCGCGCTTGTCGTGGACGGCACATAGTTGACGTTGGTCACAGCGCCTCCATCGACGAAGACGTGTCCGACGTAGCCTCTCAGTCCCGGCAGCATCGCACCGTTTCCGCCGCCGAATTCGATCAGCACGCTTGTCGAGGGCAAATCCGGTCCGTACGGCCCAAGTCGCACAAGTTGAGGGCCAAGGACTTCGATTGGGAAGTGAGGAGAAAGTGCCTTGACTACCTGCGCACCGGTCACAGCGAATCCGGTTTCGGTTTCGAAGTGGTCAACTGGAGCCGCGGCCGAATAACGCTCGATCGCGTCCGAGATTTTCGCGCCATGGCGCGCTTGACGAACAACCGCGGCGGCGGCCTCGGCGCCCTGCCCCTGACTGACCAGATCGATCGCCTCACGCGCAAGCGAGGCGACCGATCGAGGGGCCGACGACCGATGGACCCGTCTCGAGGGCGGAGGCCGGTGCTCGCTTCTGCGAAGACCCAACTCTTCCAAAGCCTTGCCCATCACGTTGCCCAGCCTCTCGAGCGACGGAACGATTGTGTCAATCTTCAAGAGGGACGTCGTCCGCTCGACGCGTCCAACATAGGCTTGAACGGATTCCAGGATGAACTCCGGCGCTTGCCCAGCCTTGGGCAATTCGTCCGAGGCCGCGTCCTCGACCAGTTCGCTGATGAGATCCCGGAGCCTTCGGTTGGTGATGACCTCAATGAACCCGCCGTTCTCAGGGATCTTTTCGACGAATTCCGCTGGCGGATCACGATATCCTCGGATGAATTCTCGCGTGAAGACTCCACCGCCGCGCGCATCATCATTCGCCTTGGCGGCTTCCACTGCCACCAGTGACGGCAATGTTGCAAACACACGATCGATCTCCGGCCGGGTACGCCGCCTGAGCCCCAGATTGGGAAAGATCGCCCCGCCGTCGACCCGGCTGTCCTGCATCCGCGCGGGGATCGAGCGGCAGGCATCCGAAATGAACACCACGCTCTTGAGCCCACTTTCCCGAGCCGCCATCACAGATGCTTCGACGGAAATCGCCTCGCTGGCGCGGTCAGGAGCACCCGACAGCAGCCAGACTTCAGAGCCTCCGTTCTGGAAGCCGTGACCCGCAAAATAGATCACGACCTGCGAATAGGTGGCCGCCGCCACAACGCGTTCTACCTCGTCGGCAATACTGGCGAACGTCACCGGCGCGACGTCATCGACGAAGGTCTTCACTTCAAAGCCCTGCTCGGGCCTTGCAATCCATTCGGCAAATGCCTTTGCATCCTTCACCGCCCCGTTCAACGGCGCAGGTGATCTTGGCTTGTTCACACCAATCACGATCGCGATGCGGGACATTAAGTCCTCCGTCGACCGGCGGCCAGCCGTCGTTGCGACGGCGAATTCAACTAAAGATAGCAATTGCGGTCAAACCCTAAATGACCGCTCCCGAGAAGCGCCGCCAGCAAGGCCCGGTGCGATTGCGTGCCTTGGACGCTCGACCGGGGAAGTATCAAATGGTCTTGCCCACGGCATCGCTCGCGTTCGAAGCCATCAGCAACCGCAGCCGCCAGCGTGACCCTCACGGCTAGTGGCGCACTGGCGCGGGCCGGCACGTTCTCGCGCACCGATCGGTTCGATCAGGACGTCGATCTGACCACCGCCCGCATCAATTGCCGGCTCGGCGGGCAGCTCGTCGCGAAGCATTGAGGCCTCGTGTCCCGGACGCGCGAAGCGCGCGCCGGGATCCAGAAGCCGCAAACCAATCAGGAAGCATAGGCCCCGGCTCTGCAGCGCATCACCGAAGAAGCGCTGCGCTGCGTCCGGGGCACGGGTGCCTGCCCCTACTCCTCCGGCAGGCCCAGCATCAGCCGCATGTTCTGCACGGCTGCGCCGGATGCGCCCTTGCCGAGATTGTCGAGCCGGGCGACCAAGACCGCCTGATGATATTTGTCGCTGGCGAAGACGTAGAGCTCGAGCGTGTTGGTGTCGTTGAGCGCCTCCGGCTCGAGCCGGCCGCCCTTTGACGCTTCGTTCTGCAGCGGCATCACCTTGACGTATTTCGAGCCGGCGTAACGCTTGGCCAGCGCGGCTTGCAGGTCGGCTCCGCCAGGCTTCCCGGGCAGCGTGTCGAGCTGCAGCGGCACCGAGACCAGCATGCCCTGCCGGTAGTTGCCGACGGACGGGATGAAGATCGGCCGCCGCGTCAGGTTGGAATAGAGCTGCATCTCGGGCAGATGCTTGTGCTCGAAGCCGAGGCCGTAGAGCTCGAACGACGGCGCGCTGCCGTCTTCAAAGCTCGCGATCATCGACTTGCCGCCGCCGGAATAGCCGCTCACCGCGTTGACGGTGACGGGATAATCGGCCGGCAGCAGCCCGGCATCGACGATCGGCCGCAGCAGCGCGATCGCGCCGGTCGGATAGCAGCCGGGATTGGAGACCTTGCTGGCGGCCTTGATCTTGCCGGCCTGGTCCGGCGTCAGCTCGGGAAAGCCGTAGGCCCAGTCCGGCGCGACCCGGTACGCGGTCGAGGCGTCGAGCACCTTCGGCGCATGAGCCCCCATGCTGTCGACCAGGGCGACCGTCTCCTTGGCGGCATCGTCGGGCAGGCAGAGGATGACGAGGTCCACCTCCTCCATCAGCGCCTTCTTGGCCGCGGGATCCTTGCGCTTGTCGTCGGAAAGCGCCTTCACGACGACGTCGTTCTGGAGCTTCAGCCGCTCGTTGATGCCGAGGCCGGTCGTGCCGGAGCCGCCGTCGACGAAGACGCTGGCGGGTTTCTTGGCAGCGTCGGTCGACGGGGCTTTGGCGGTGTCCGTTAGGCTCATGATACGCTCCTTTCGAGCTTGTTCGTGTCGTGGCGCCTCGCCTTATGGAAATAGCGCGATCTGCTCCAGGCCGGCGGTCTCAGGAAATCCAAACATCAGGTTCATGTTCTGGATCGCCTGACCGGCCGAGCCCTTCACCAGATTGTCGAGCGTCGAAAGCACGATCGCCCGATCCTTGATGCGGTCGGCGACGACGCCGATCTGAACATAGTTGGAGCCGCGCACGTTCTGCGTCTGCGGCAGCACACCCTTTTTGGTGACATGCACGAACGGCTCGTTGGCATACGCATTCTGAAGCGCCGCCCGCAGATCGTCGGGCGTTGCACCGTTGAGCTTGACGTAGGAGGTGCAGAATTCGCCCCGCGCCATCGGAATCAGATGCGGCGTGAAATTCACCGTCACTGCGGCGCCCGCCGCGAGGCTGATTTCCTGCTCGATCTCAGGCGCGTGCCGGTGAGTGCCGACCGAATAGGGCGACAGCCCCTCGCCCGCTTCGCTGAACAGCGTGTTCTGCTTCAGCCCGCGGCCGGCACCGGTGAGGCCCGATTTCGCGTCGATGACGATGTCGTTCACGTCGATCAGCTTGGCCTTCGCCAGCGGCACCAGCGCCAGCAAGACCGCGGTCGGATAGCAACCGGGACAGGCGACCAGCCGGGCGGAAGTAATCTTCTCCCGGTAGAATTCAGTCAACCCATAGACGGCCTCCCCTTGCAGTTCGAGCGCCCGATGCTCATGGCCGTACCACTGCGCATAGGTGTCCTTGTTGCGCAGCCGGAAGTCCGCGGACATGTCGAGGATCTTGATCTTGGGATTGGCCTTGAGCACGGCCGCAATGATCTCCTGCGTGGTGCCGTGCGGCAGCCCGCAAAGCACCGCGTCGAGCTTGGTCCACTCGACCTTTTCCCACTCCACCAGTTCTGGCAGATCGAGCATGAAGAAGTGCGGAAACACCTCGCTCATGGCCTTGCCTGCATGGGTGTTGGCGGTGAGCGCCGTGATCTCGGTATTCGGATGCCGCGCCAGAAGGCGCACCGCGTCGGCCCCGGTGTAGCCGGACGCACCAAGAATGCCGATCTTCTTCCTGCTCATCGCACGCCCCCTTCGGGCGTCATCGCTTGCTGCGCTTGTATCGTCTCTGTTGCGAAGGCCAACGGTCTCGCTTCGCGCATCAGGCCTGCGATCGTGCGCGCGTCCGCATCCGTTTGCGCGCTGAGCGCATTGGCGATCGCCGCATAGTCGGCGTCCGATTTGTGCTGGTTGAGCTTGAAGCTGCCTTCGACCTCTTCAAC
Source organism: Bradyrhizobium dasycarpum (assembly GCF_042019905.1). Lineage (NCBI taxonomy): Bacteria > Pseudomonadati > Pseudomonadota > Alphaproteobacteria > Hyphomicrobiales > Nitrobacteraceae > Bradyrhizobium > Bradyrhizobium dasycarpum. Next base: position 1,096,902 of record NZ_CP169574.1, on the reverse strand, counting down.
GTTCATCACCAGACCCACGATCGCCTTCTTCATCGTCTCCAGGCGGCCCGCTGTCATCTTGCCCGACGTCCACGGCTTCTTCGGCAGCAGCCAGCTCTCGAACTTGTCGCTGAGCGTATCGATCTGCACCGACAATTCGTCGTCCGTCAGAAGACGCACCGGCCCGCTCAGATGCACCGACTGGTAGAGCCAGGTCGGAACCTGATCCGGCGAGACGTACCAGTCCGGCGATACATAGGCATCGGGGCCGTTGACCGCGAGCAGCCAGGACGCATCGCCGCCCGCAAGCTTTAGCAGCGGATTGTGACGCGCGACATGAAAGGCGGCCTGCGGCGTGCCGTCGGCGGCGTAAGTCAGATAGAACGGCAGCGGCGAGGCGATCGGCTTGCTGCCGTCGAACGCACATGGTGCCGAAGCCGCGCGCTTCGGCGAATTTCAGGCTTGCGGCGCGGTCCTGCTTGAAAAAGGGTGGCGTGTACATCGTGGTCTCCTGCTGGGCCTCCTTGGGGGCCGCCGGATCAGGTCGCGCTGACAGGAGAGAGAATGCCGCGGATCGGATCCAGCGGCAAAGACGATGATCTCAAACGCGATCGACCGCCCAAACCGCTAAAGAGCGGCGGCGGCGACGGGCGAACAGGATGGTCGCGGCGTTGATCATGGCGCGCGGCTATAAAGCGAGATCCGGTTCCCGTCAAGGCAACCCCTGTCATTCCGGGGCGATGCAGAGCATCGGAGCCGGAATGACGGGACCTAGATCACCCGCCAGATCCATTCCATGATCTTGGCGAGCACGTCGCCGAACAGCAGGAGCACGGCGGACCAGAGTAGGGCCGAGACGAAATTGGCGACCTGGAAGGTCCAATAGGGCATCTCGAAAATGCCGGCTGCGAGCGGCACCGAGGCGCGCAAGGGGCCGAAGAAGCGGCCGATGAAGATGCTGGGAATGCCCCAGCTGCGCACGAAGGCCTCGCCTCTGGGCAGAAGTCCCGGATAGCGCGAGAGCGGCCAGATCTCGGCGACCTTTTCCTTGTAGCGATAGCCGAACCAGTAGGAGACCCAGTCGCCCAACGCCGCGCCGAGGCCGCCGGCGATCCAGACCGGGTAGAAGCTGATGCCGCTCACCCCGATCAGCGCACCGATCGCGACCAGCGCGCCCCAGGCCGGAACCAGCAGCGAGACGAAGGCGAGCGACCCTCGAAGGCGAGCAGGAACACGATTGGGGCCGCCCAAGCCTGGTGAACGCGCACGAAATCGGCCAGGGCGTGCGCAAATTGCTCCATCAAAAAATAGCCTTCCCGCCCCGTCTCAAGGTGCTGCTCGATGAAAAAGACTGGTAAGCCAAGCACTTGTGTGACATCAAGTCACAAAACGCCACAGGACGCCTGGCGAACCGTCAAATTGCCGGGAATGGATGGCCTGCGGCGTAAAATCGTCGGGATTGGCTCCCAACACGCCGCCCGGCCCGCCCCTGCAATAACCTTTCCCGGTCAGAAGTGGCATAGTCGGCCAAATCGATTCGCCGCTTATGCGGCCCTCAAAACGCATCAAGATATATGTCCAAGCAGTTGAAACCCAAAGCAAACGACGACTTTTTCGGCGGCGACGAGCCGAAGCCCCGGGCCGCCAGGCCGGCGCCACGCGGAAGCGGCGGCGAAGCCGACTACACCGCCGCCGACATCGAGGTGCTCGAAGGCCTGGAACCGGTGCGGCGCCGGCCGGGCATGTATATCGGCGGCACCGATGAGAAGGCTTTGCACCATCTGTTCGCCGAGGTCATCGACAACTCGATGGACGAGGCGCTGGCCGGACATGCGACCTTCATCGGAGTCGAACTCAGTGCGGATGGGTTCCTGACCGTCACCGACAACGGCCGCGGCATCCCGATCGATCCGCATCCGAAGTTTCCGAAGAAGTCGGCGCTCGAAGTGATCATGTGCACGCTGCATTCGGGCGGCAAGTTCGACAGCAAGGTCTATGAGACCTCCGGCGGTCTGCACGGCGTCGGCATCTCCGTGGTGAACGCCCTCTCCTCGCGGCTCGAGGTCGAGGTCGCGCGCGGCCAAAAGCTGCACCGCATGATTTTCGAGCGCGGCCATCCCAAGGGTAAGCTCGAGGACCTCGGCAAGGTCAACAACCGCCGCGGCACGCGCGTGCGCTTCAAGCCCGACACCGACATCTTCGGGCCCAAGGCCGCCTTCAAGCCGCAGCGCCTGTTCAAGATGACGCGCTCGAAGGCCTACCTGTTCGGTGGCGTCGAGATCCGCTGGAACTGTGCGCCCGAGCTGCTCAAGGGCGTCGAGGATGTGCCGGCGGAAGCCACGTTCCACTTCCCCGGCGGCCTCAAGGACTATCTGGCGGCGGCAATCCACGCCGACACGCTGGTCCATCCCGACATCTTCTCCGGCAAGTCGGGCCGCAACGGCGCGCATGGCGCCTGCGAATGGGCGGTGGCCTGGACCGCGGATGCGGACGGCTTCCTCTCCTCGTACACCAACACCGTCCCGACGCCCGACGGTGGCACGCACGAATCCGGCCTGCGCAGCGCGCTGCTCCGCGGCCTGAAGGATCACGCCGAGCGCGTCGGCCAGGGCAAGCGCGCCTCGTCCATCACGTCTGAAGACGTGATGGTGGGCGCGGCCGTGATGCTGTCCGTGTTTGTGCGCGAGCCCGAATTCCAGGGCCAGACCAAGGACCGTCTCGCCACCGCCGAAGCGCAGCGCATCGTCGAACAGGCCATGAAGGATCCGTTCGACCATTGGCTGTCGGGCAATCCGAACATGGCAAACCGGCTGCTCGACTTCGTGATCGACCGTGCCGAGGAGCGACTGCGGCGCCGCCAGGAAAAGGAAACGGCGCGCAAGACCGCCGGCAAGAAGCTGCGCCTGCCCGGCAAGCTCGCCGACTGCACCGATGCCGGCACCGACGGCTCCGAGCTCTTCATCGTCGAAGGCGACTCGGCCGGCGGCAGCGCCAAGCAGGCGCGCGACCGCAAGACGCAAGCGGTGCTGCCATTGCGCGGAAAGATCCTCAACGTCGCTTCCGCCGGCAAGGACAAGCTGACCGCGAACGCACAGCTCTCCGATCTCGTGCAGGCGATCGGCTGCGGCCAGCTGCTGCAATATCGCGAAGAGGATCTGCGCTACCAGCGCATCATCATCATGACCGACGCCGACGTCGACGGCGCGCACATCGCCTCGCTCCTGATCACCTTCTTCTACCGGCAGATGCCGAAGCTGATCGACGAAGGACATCTCTTCCTTGCGGTGCCGCCGCTCTACAAGCTGACCCACGGCACGAAGTCGGTCTACGCGCGCGACGACAAGCACAAGGACGAGCTGATCAAGACCGTCTTCAACGCCAACGCCAAGGTCGAGGTGAACCGCTTCAAAGGCCTCGGTGAGATGATGCCGGCGCAGCTCAAGGAGACCACCATGGATCCGGCCAAGCGGACCTTGCTCAAGGTGGTCCTGCTGCCTGATGACCGTGATACCACCGCCGATTCGGTGGAGCGCCTGATGGGCACCAAGGCGGAGGCGCGTTTTGCCTTCATCTCGGACAAGGCTGAGTTTGCCAGTGAAGAGTTGCTGGACGTCTGAACGCCAGCATTGTCGCCCTCCACTCAAGAGCCCCGGCCAGAAGCCGGGGCTTTTCGTCCTGAAGGCCCATTCATGGCCGGATTTACCAACCTACCGTCCGCCCCGCCTCTTGCGATTCCCGGCACGGTGGCCCCGATCTGACCGCCGACTCACGGTGGTCGGACCGTGGCGGCACGGCATCGATCTCGGAGAAGGCTGAATTTCCTAACGAAACCCCACCTGAATTGGCAGCCCGATAATTTTTACAAGCTATTGAATTTACATCATTATTGATGATTTTTGCGCTCAGGTCCCAAACGCGCACTCCCCGGCGTTTTCCGGCGACTGTGCCTGCCCGGCAACAGCATTTCGGCGGGAAACGTCTATAGTTCAGGCCATCAGATGACACGAACTTCAGTGCGCTCGCGCTTGTTACGACAGACCAAGGTTGGGGATTTTGACATGAAGAAGGTTTTGCTCGCACTGACCGCGGTTGCCGCGATGACCGGCTCGGCCTCGGCCGCCGACCTCGGCGCCCGTCCCTACGCGAAGGCCCCGATGCCGGCGCCCGTCGCCAACTGGACCGGCTTCTACGTCTTCGGCGGCGGCGGCGGCGGCCTCTCCAACACCGACCAGCATGTCCAGACCACGGTCGGCGCGGTTCCGCTGACGATCAACCAGCGTCAGGGTGGCTCGGGCTGGTTCGGCACCGTCGGCGCCGGTTACGACTGGCAGTTCAGCGGCACCTGGGTGGCCGGTGTGTTCGCCGACGGTCAGTTCGGCAGCATCAAGGGCACCATCCAGGATCCCACCGTTGTCGGCGGCCTCACGGGCAGCCAGAAGCTGGAAACCTCGTGGGCTGCGGGTGTTCGCCTCGGCTGGCTGGTCGCACCGAACGTTCTCTCCTACGTCAACGGCGGTTACTCGGGCGCGCATTTCGGCCGCACCAACTTCACTAACCTCGCCGGCACGCCCGCTGGTGTCCACCTCGACGGCTACGACCGCCACGGTTGGTTCATCGGCGGCGGCGTCGAGAACAGCCTGAACTTCTTCGGCATCACCTCGCCCGGCTGGTTCATGAAGACCGAGTATCGTTCGGCCTTCTACAGCGGCAAGACCAACACCGAGCTGAGCGACGTCGGCAACGTTCCGCTCGCCAACAGCATCCGCACCACCCATTGGAACCAGACCATCAGCACCTCGCTGGTCTACCGTTTCAACTGGACCGGACCGGTCGTCGCGAAGTACTGATCTGATCACACGATCAAGCGTCAAAGCCCCGGCATCGCCGGGGCTTTTTCGTTTTGAGCTCCAGCGTTCTTGCGGCCGCGGCCCATTGTATCGGCACCAGAGCTACGGCTAGTCTGGCGTCAAGTTTTCGTGGCTGCGGCTTTCGTTGATGCCGTGGAACGCGACAGAAGCGGATCGATGGAGGAACGCATGCGCAGATTTCTGCTTGTCGCAGGCCTGTTTGCAACCGCCATCGGGCTGCTCTGGATCGGCCAGGGCACCGGCACCGTCCCTTGGCCGGGATCGAGCTTCATGGTCAACCAGCTGCAATGGGCCGGCTATGGCGCCGCCATGGCCGGCTTCGGGCTGGTGCTGATCTGGCAGAGCAACCAATAAAACAAACCAGGACATGAAAGCATGACATCCAGCCGGTTCGATCTCCGCGGCAAGGTCGCGATCGTCACAGGAGGCAATGGCGGCATCGGCCTCGGCATGGCGCGCGGTCTTGCCGATGCAGGCGCCGACATCGCCGTGGTCGGGCGCAACGAGGCGAAATCCAAAGCAGCCGTCGACGATCTCGGCCGGCGCGGCATCAAGGCAATCGCGGTTGCGACCGACGTCACTGACAGGGCCGCGATCGAAGCGATGATTGCCCGCGTGCTGAAGGATCTCGGCCGCATCGACATCCTCGTCAACAACGCCGGCATGAGCATCCGCAAGCCGCCGCACGAGCCTCGAGCTCGACGAGTGGAACAAGGTGATCGAAACCAACCTCACCAGCGCCTTCCAGTGCTCGAAGCTCGCCTATCCGCACCTGAAGGCGTCCGGCAACGGCAAGGTGATCAACATCGGCTCGATGATGTCGATCTTCGGCGCGAGCTTCGCCACCGCCTATGCGGCGAGCAAGGGCGGCATCGTGCAGTACACGCGCGCCTGCGCCAATGCCTGGGCGCCTGACAACATCCAGGTCAATGCGATCCTGCCGGGCTGGATCGATACCGACCTCACCCGCGGCGCGCGGCAGCAGGTGTCGGGATTGCACGAGCGGGTGCTGGCCCGCACGCCGGCGGGACGCTGGGGCGACATCGACGACTTCGCCGGAATCGCGGTGTTCCTGGCATCGCCCGCCTCGAACTTCGTCACCGGGACGGCGATTCCAGTCGACGGCGGCTTCTCGGTGATGGCCTGAGGCGCGTCCATCATCGAGCAGCGCAAAAAAGAAGCCCCGGACAAATCCGGGGCTTTTGAATTTGGCAGTGCTTTTCTTGATCGTTGGTCGCGTTGCGTCGTCGACGTGCTCAGTAACGGGCGATGGTCGGGGCGTCGAACTTGTAGCTCGCGCGCACGACGGCCCACTGGATGTCGCGCGGCTTGGTGTCGAAGGTGTAGTTCCCTGCCGTCCCGCCGAGCTGATAGGTCTGGCTGCCGAACGCGGCGTAGTTGTATTCGAGACCCACGATCCAGTTGCGGGTAACGCCGTATTCCCAGCCGGCGCCGATGGTCCAGCCGTTGTGCCAATGGGTCTGTCCGCCGGAACCCGTCGCCACACCGGTGGTGTCGATGACCGAGAGACGGTTGTTCACGCCGGCATAGCCGCCCCTGATGTAGAACAGGTTGTTCTGCACGGCGAAGCCGGCGCGGCCGACGATCGTCGCGAGCACGTTGGCGCGCCAGGAGAACACGTCGTCCCCGGCACCGAACGCGGTGTTCGTGAACGAACCGTGGTTGTCGAGGCCGGAGATCGTGCCTTCCATGCCGAACACGTAGTTGTTGGCCTGCCAGTTGTAGCCGATCTGGGCGCCGCCCATGACACCCGAGCTGCGCTGACGATAGCCCTGGCCCGGGACGAGGTCGCCGAACGGCGCGCCGATCCCGTTGTTGACGAACTGCTCGTTGGTCCATGCGCCGCCGATGTGGCCGCCGACATAGAAGCCGGTCCAGTTGAACAGCGGCTCGACATAGGCGGGCGCCTTGTTGTAGCGCGCGCCGAGATCGGCGGCGGAAGCAGCGCCGGTCGAAACCAGAGCGGTCGTGCAGGCGAAGGCGGCAATCAACTTATTACGCATGGTATACCCCGTGTCCTTTGATGGGTGCACGGTCACAGACGGGCGTTACTAAAATTGGAATCAACAGAGTTAACGCGGCGCGCGGGGCTGCACAGGTCCGCAATTCCGCCCGCGCTGTTGCAGACCCGCAACGCCCGAGGTGCGATTTAACGCGGCATTATCCCTACCGATGTGTTGCGCTATGGCGCGGCCTTCGAATGCACGTGCTCGGGCCGCACGCCGAGCGCCAGCAGGCGCGCCGGAATGCCCTGGAGCCATGGCAGCGCGCTGATGAGGCGCACGATCAGCGGCACCTTCAGCGGCCGATCGCCGTTCCGCAGCGCGCCGCTGATGATGTTGTTCTGCACGAGCACCTGCATGCGCTGCGTCATCTTCACCGGGAATTCGCGGCGACGCCTGACGGCATCGAGCTCGTCCTCGGACGGGCAGCCAGGCTGAAGCTTGTCCGCCAGCAGATTTGCGGTCGCGACCGCGTCCTGCACGGCGAGATTGACGCCGATGCCGCCGACCGGCGACATCGCGTGCGCGGCATCGCCGATGCAAAGCAGGCCCGGCCGCGTCCAGCGCGGCAGCCGGTTGATCGCGACGGTCAGCAGCTTGACGTCGTCGAAGCTCTTCACCTCGGCAATGCCTGCCTTGAGGACCGGTGCCATGCGCACGACGTCGTCGAGCAGCGCCTGCAGCCCCCTCGCCTTCACCGCCTGGTGTTGTCCCTTGGCGATGACATAGGCGCATTGCCAATAATCGCCGCGATCGAAGGTGATCATCATCTTGCCGGGCTCGACGCGTGCGAACACGTTTTCCGTCGCCTCGGCGTTGCGGCCGGCGCGGAACCAGAGCACGTCCATCGGCGCGCCGATCTCCTCGACCGCGAGGCCCGCGCGCTCGCGCACCGTCGAGTGCCGGCCGTCGCAGGCGATGGTGAGATCGGCTTCGATGTCGATGAGACCGTCAGGCGTCTTCGCGCGCACGCCGGCGATGGCTTCGCCGCGGCGGATCAGATCGACCGCCTCGGTGCTCATCATCACCTCGAGCGAGGCAAAGCGGCGGCCGGCCTCGCGCAGGAAGTTCAGGAAGTCCCATTGCGGCATGAAGGCGATGAAAGGATATCTGGTGCGGAGTCGCGAAAGATCGGCAATGCGCACCGGCGTGCCGCCGAACAGGCCGTCCATCGTCTGCAGGCGCTGATGCGGCAGCTTCAGGAAGCCGTCGATCAGGCCGAGCTCGTCCATCACTTGAAGCGTCGAGGGGTGCAAGGTGTCGCCGCGAAAATCGCGGAAGAAATCCGCATGCTTCTCCAGCACCACGACCTCGATGCCGGCCCGCCCCAGGAGATAGCCGAGCATCATGCCCGCAGGTCCGCCGCCGACGATGCAGCAGCGGACCTGTTTCGTCCGGTTCGTTGGTTGGTCGGATGTCATTGCAGCCACGATCCGCGATGTGAGATCGATCAAGCTATGGCCGGCAATGTAACGCCGATTCCGCTGGAGCGGAGCTTGAAATCTGGATGTGCGATGCCGGCACTGGCCGGCAGCTCGGATCGTGCGGGCCCGTCCGATCCCGGGAATAAGCCGCGCCCCCTGTTGTTATCAGGATACGACCCGAAAGGGCACCCGAGGGAACGTTCAACGTGGCATGGTTGCTTGCAGGGGTGGCAGCCTGGCTGACCATCAACATCGCGCTGGTCTATTTGCGCACGCGCCGAGCCCGCGATGCGGAAGAGAACGAGCCGCGGATGTAGCTCTGGCTGCGGCAGCCGCTCGCGTCAGGGCCGTCGGGCGCCACTTGCGAGGCAACAGATAGGCCCGCAGCACGCGGGCCTATCCTGGACGGCAGCCAGCCTATTTCTGATCTTCATTGCTGGTCCCGGTGCCCGGGCTGCCGATCGGCAAGCCGTTCGGCGCATGACCGACACCCGCGTTCCGTTCGGCTTGCGCGGCCGATGGCGAGGTGCCGTTTGCGGTCGGCGGCTGCACGTTCGGATTGTTCTGGCTCCTGTTGGTGTTGACGTTCGCCCCGGTCGTGGTGCCCTGCGTTCCCATGCCGGAAGGAGCCGATGGCCCCGAGTTGGCGCTGCTGGAGGATGTGCCCATTCCGGCGCCCGAGCTCGCCGCGGACCCGGCCCCGCCGGTCCCCGTTCCGGCAGCAGCACCGGCACTGGCACCGCCACCCGCACCGCCGCCCGCTCCTCCTCCGCCTCCGCCGCCACCTCCTTGAGCGAAGGCCGCGGTCGAAAGTGCCGCACAAGCAATGGTCACGAGGATGGACTTGCGGATCATGGATCGTCTCCCTGGTTTGCTGGACAATCCAGGTCGCCCGGAAGTTGTTCCACTTCCGAGCATCACAACCTATCCGCCGACAATCGCCCTCAATTGCTACTGCGGTTCGCGCTGCGAAAACTCTTGATCTCGGACACGCTGCCGTCGCGATAGGTCAGCTCCACGGAGACGGTCTGCGTCGCCGGTGCGAGCTTCATGTAGAGCGGCATGCCGGCGGTGATGGCGCTGGGATCGCGCATGTCGCAGGGCGGCATCTTCAGCACCTGGTTGGGCACGGCGGTGTCGATGCCGATGCGCACCTCGCGGATGGCGCAGCGGTAGGACACGAGGTGCGTGTAGTAGACCAGGAGTCCGTTGAAATCGCGGAACGACAGCCAGCTCGTCGACGTCATGTCGAGGATCTTGCGCTGATCGCGGATCAGGGCGGCCTCGGGATCGAACCGGATCGGGAACGGCCCCTGCATGTCGCCGGACTGGTCGACATAGCGGACCTCGATGGTGCCGGCCTGCGCATCCGGCGGCAATTCGATCGAGGGATTCGGCATCCGCTTGCGGGTGCGCGGGTCGAGCGTGTCGATGAAGCCGGTCTCGCGGAAATCGCCCTTGCCGGCCATGCGCCAGGAAATGCCGAGCGTCGGGTCGGCGAACGAGAACACCACGCTCCAGCCGCCATTGTGCCGCGAGAAGCTGGCGATCGGCGCGTTGGTGGTCACCTCCTTCGGCAGCTGCGGCACCGACACCGGCGGCAGCGCAGCGAGCTTCTGCGGCGGCGGATCGTCGGAACGCGCGACAGCGTCCTTGGCGACACCGCTGAGGAAGACGTCGTCGACCATCTGATCGAAATAGACCGGCACCTGCCTGTGCTTGACGGTATCGGCCATCTCGCTGACCGCGCGGCGGGTGCGCTGCGCCACCTGCACGAGGTTCTCGCCGGGCTTGAGCAGCTCCCTGGCGAAGGTGCGGGTGAACACCGAATTGGGGTTGGTGTCGTCATTGGACAGGCGATCGAGTGCGGTCTGGCGGGGACCGGCCGAGAACACCGAGAACACGCCTTCGGGCAATTGCGTCATCGGCGCGAGCCCGCCGGCGCCGGCAACCGCGCGGGTGCCTTTGCGCTCGAACGGGTTGTTGCGGCAGGCGTCGAACACCAGGATCGAGGTCCGCGCCTTCTTGTTCTGCAGGCGCTCGATGATGCGATCGGCAAGGATCGCGGAGTCACGCACCACACTCCTCCTGCCCTTCCGTCGCCGCCGGCACGTCGGTCGGCAGCAGGTAGTTCTGGCCTGCGATCTCGAAGCCGTGGCCCGCATAGAAGAAGAACGCGGTATCGCCGGGCTCGATCGCCTTGTCGAAGGCGAGCAGCGTCTCGGAGAATTGCTGCCGGCTCTGGTTCTCCGCGACCATCACCGAGAAGCCGAGCTGCTTCAGCGTATCGCCCATGGTGCGGGCGTCGTTGACCGCCTTGAGCAGCTTCGGGACGTTCCTGTAATCGTTGTTGCCGACCACGAGCGCGATGCGCTTCTCGGCATGAGCGGGAAGCGCAAAGCCGCCGAGGATCGCCGCGAGGCCAAAGGCCGCCAGAATTCTGAAAAGCGGACGCGTCATCGCAATTTCCCGTTGCAGAACGGCGGAGAGGCCGCTTCCTTCGAACGGCAGCTCATTGGACCCCCCTGCCGCTGAGGGATAGTCGGCCCAGGCGTAACGACGGTTCAAGGGGCCCATGGCATGGCTCCCGGCGACTTCCGGACGCGAGGGCGCACGGGTCGGCGCTAGCCGCCGCGCCGAGGGCCCGCTCGGTCAATGCGTGGGCCGGAAAACCCTAGCCGCGCCCGAGATTTGGGCAAAACCTCAGGTTTTTTAGGGCCTTCCCGCGCCTGCTCCATTGACTTTGGCCGATTCCGCCCTATGTTCCGTGGCGACGCGGCTCAGATCGAAGAGCGATTCCTGAGCCTTGCGCTTTGTTCGCGTGAGTCAGCACCCCCAGCTTCTTTGAGAGCGCGCCGTTTCGGGGTGGAACGCGACAGCCTTATCACCCTCGATTCCGAACGGCGGTTTCGACCAGAGGCTCAATGTCCTTCTCAAATCTCGGACTGTCCGAAAAAGTCCTCGCCGCAGTGGCGGCCACCGGTTACACCACCCCGACCCCCATCCAGGAACAGGCGATTCCCCACGTCCTCGCACGCAAGGACGTACTCGGCATCGCCCAGACCGGCACCGGCAAGACCGCGGCCTTCGTGCTGCCGATGCTCACCATCCTCGAAAAAGGGCGCGCCCGGGCACGTATGCCCCGCACCCTGATCCTCGAGCCGACCCGCGAGCTCGCGGCCCAGGTCAAGGAGAACTTCGACCGCTACGGCGCCGGGCAGAAACTGAACGTCGCGCTGCTGATCGGCGGCGTCTCGTTCGGCGACCAGGATGCCAAGCTGACGCGCGGCGTCGACGTGCTGATCGCGACCCCCGGTCGCCTGCTCGACCATACCGAGCGCGGCGGCCTCCTGCTCACCGGCGTCGAGCTGCTCGTCATCGACGAAGCCGATCGCATGCTGGACATGGGCTTCATCCCCGACATCGAACGCGTCTGCAAGCTCGTCCCGTTCACACGGCAGACCCTCTTCTTCACCGCCACCATGCCGCCGGAGATCCGGCGCATCACCGAAACCTTCCTGCACAATCCGCAGAAGGTCGAGGTCTCAAGCCCGCCACCACCGCCGTCACCGTCACGCAGGTCCAGGTGCCTGCCGGCCGCGAGGCGCACGAGAAGCGCGAGCTGCTGCGCCGCCTGCTGCGCGAGGCCAAGGACCTCAAGAACGCGATCATCTTCTGCAATCGCAAGCGCGACGTCGCGGTCGTTCACAAATCGCTGCAGAAGCACGGCTTCAGCGTCGGCGCATTGCACGGCGACATGGATCAGTCGGCCCGCACGGCCGCACTCGAGCAATTCCGCAAGGGCGAGCTGCCGCTGCTGGTCGCCTCCGACGTCGCCGCCCGCGGCCTCGACATTCCCGAGGTCAGCCACGTCTTCAATTTCGACGTCCCCCATCACGCCGACGATTACGTCCACCGCATCGGCCGCACCGGCCGCGCCGGCCGCACCGGCACCGCGATCTCGATCGTGACGCCGCTCGACCAGAAGTCGATGGTGGCCATCGAAAAACTGATCGGCCAGAGCATTCCGCGCGCCGAAGGCGATTACGAAATCCAGGCTGAATCCTCCGACGGGACCGAACGTCCGCGCGAGGCGCGCGGCCGCGAACGTTCACGCGGCGGACGCGGCAAGCCGCAGCGCGGCCGTGAGCGCAGCCACGAGCCGCGCGAGTCGCGTGGCGAGGCAAGCCACGCTTCGGAGCCGAGGCGCACTTCGGAGACAAGGCGCACTTCGGAGCCAAGGCACGCCTCAGAAGCAAGGCACGCTTCGGACGCAAGGCAACCGTCCGAGGCGCGGCATCGGTCCGACGACAAGCGCAAGGCCGAGCCGCGTCACGACGCGCGCCAGCAGGCGCCGTCGCATGTGCCGTCGATCGGACGTCCCGAGCCGCGCCGCCATCGCGAGGCCGACACGGAGCCGGGCGATCACTCCCATCTTCCCGCATTCCTGCTGCGGCCGGTCCGCTCTCCCGCCGGCGCCTGAAGCGCGGGGGCGCGCTCCGGGTTTCAGTTGCGGAAACAGGAAGCACACGTTTTTAGATGTTTCGTGAACGTACATTTACGGGGCGTTCACGATCGTCCGTTAGCCTACGAACATAATTTAAGCATTGCTGCGGTCGCCGGCGCTCCGACCGCTGTGGGGTATGTTCCGTGGTCAAGGTGCTCGACGAACACGAACGCACGATGGCGTTCGCCGAAGTGGCGCTCGGTCAGATCCGATCGCTTCGGCAGACGGCGATTCCCCGCAATTACGAGATCTGGTACGTCTACGCCACCGGCTACAACGCGCCGCTCAACAAGATCGTCAACGAGACGCTGGCGCGCAGCGGCAAGCTGACCGAGGCCGACCTCGAGCAGATCTACGAGACCTATCTCTCCCATATCAAGACCACCGACCGCATCGACAAGGTCGGCGCGCGCGTCATCGGCGAGATCGACGACGTGATGAAGGTCTTGAGCGACGCCCTCGGCATGACCGGCTCCTACGATACCACGCTGTCCGGCGCGGCCGCGAAGCTGTCGTCGGCCGAGAGCCGCGATCAGATCAAGACGATCGTTGAAACGCTGCTGCGCTCGACCGGCGAGATGCGCGAGGCCAACAAGGCGCTGGAGGACCGCCTGGCGCTGTCGAAGAACGAGATCAGCAATCTCCAGCAGAGCCTGGAGGCGATCCGCGCCGAGAGCCTGACCGATCCACTCACCGGGCTTGGCAACCGCAAATATTTCGACCGCATGATCGACATGGCGGTGCAGAGCGCGCTGGCCTCGGGCGAGCCGCTGTCGCTGCTGCTGTTCGACATCGACCACTTCAAGTCGTTCAACGATTCCTACGGACATCTCACCGGCGACCAGGTGCTGCGGCTCGTCGGCCTGTCGCTGAAGCAGACCATCAAGGGCCAGGACATCACCGCGCGCTATGGCGGCGAGGAATTCGCGGTCGTGCTGCCCAACACCGCGCTGCGGCAGGCCCTCACGGTGGCCGACCACATCCGCCGCGCGGTGATGGCGAAGGAATTGAAGAAGAAGTCCACCGGCGAGATCCTCGGCCGCGTCACCATCTCGGTCGGCGTCTCCATGCTGAAGCCGAGCGACGACACCGACGCGCTGATCGAGCGCGCCGATGCCTGCCTCTACGCCGCCAAGCGCAACGGCCGCAACCGCGTGATCTGCGAGGCGGATCCGGAATACGCGGTCGAGTCGCACAGCCGCGTCGCGTAGGTCTCCATCAACTGCCGCAGGGTAGTCGCAGGGTTGGCAAAAGGCGCAAAGCGCCGTGCCCACGTATAGTCCGTGGGCACGCTCCGCTTTGCCCACCCTACGGCACCGCCGCTTGACATTCTCCAATCGCAAGCAACATCTTCCTCGCTGTTTGAACATCGAGGTCTTGTCGCCTTGCCCAACCCTCACGATTTCCACACGCCGCAACCGTCCTACACCAGAGCCGAGCTGCTGAGATCGAGCGAAGGCGGCTATTTCGGCCCGGGCAATGCGCAATTGCCGGCACCGCCGATGCTGATGATGGATCGCATCACGAGATCAGCATGGACGGCGGCGCGTTCGGCAAAGGCCATATCGTCGGCGAGCTCGACATCACGCCAAGCCATTGGTTCTTCGACTGCCACTATCGCGGCGACGCGATGATGCCGCCGACGCTGGGCCTCGACGCCATGTGGCAGATGATCGGCTACTGGCTCGGCTGGTCGGGCTCACCGGGCAAAGGCCGCGCCATCGGCGTCGGCGAAGTCGAGTGCACCGGCACGGTGACACCCGACACGAAGCGGGTTCGCTACGAGGTCGCGATGCGCATGGTCCGGCGCGGCAAGCTGGTGCTCGGAATCGCCGATGGGCGCGTGCTGGCCGACGGCGCATCTGTCTTCGCAGCGAAGGATATGCGCGTCGGCCTGACCAAGGCCGCGGACTAGCCCCTCTACTCATCAAGCCGCTGGCCGCTGATGTCTGCTCGGCGCCGATAGCGACGAACAAACGATATCTCCAGAGATCGCTGAAGGGCCAGGAGCCGACCTTTTCAGGTCATCTGTATCGTGGGTCCTTGTGGTTGCTACTCTCCGAAAATGTGGTCGTCTCCCGCTCGCCACGGGGTCGCGACCTGCGCCATCGTGCTCGCGTTTCAACGCTGTCGAGATAACCTGCACAAAATGCGGGGCGTCAGCGATGAGACTGACGCTAGTTGAGCCTCGCTATCTCATCCATCCTTGCTCGTTCCGCGATTGAGCACCTTACTCTTGGTCGCCGGAACCTTGAAGGCCCCGGAACCTTGGTTGGATCCCTCCGCTCTACGCGCGTCAATCGCGTTCTGCACAAGATAAGCATTGGTAGGTCCGAAGCTCACGCCTGTGCTTCAGAAGCTCGACCTCCTCGTTTCGACGTTGCAGTCCATGCAGATCGGAACCGCCATGATTCTTCCGCCTGATTTCGCAGAACCTCAGTCGCGAAGCCGTCTCTCTGCATCGATCGATCTTCTTGTCGAGAGATGCACTTCGCGTACTGGGCTGTCGTTGCGGGTCGACACGGTTCCTCAATTAACAAATGATCGCTCTGCAAACGAAGATTGCGACGTGTGTCTGTCGCGCTACAGCAAATGCACTGAATCGAGAGTTAGTGGTTTTGGCACAGCAATCGAACATGAAAGACTCGAAATGAAAAAGTTCCTTCTCGCTACTGTCGCTTTGGCCGCCCTAGCGGGTACAGCATCGGCAGCTGATATGGCCGCACGTCCTTACACCAAAGCCCCAGCGATGCAGCCTTCGCCGATCTACAATTGGACCGGCTTCTACATTGGCGGTCACGTCGGCGGCGCATTCGGCGGCGACAACAACATTCTGGCCCCCGGCTTCACCGGCACCAGCAGCAACGACGGTGTGTTCATGGGCGGCGCGCAGGTCGGTTACGACCATCAGTTCTCACCGAACTGGGTGCTAGGCATTGAAGCGAACTACAGCTTCCTCGACACCAACAGCGACCCCTTCGTCAACCGTGGGCTCGGTTCGGTCACCGGTCGCCTCGGCTACACCTGGGGTCCGGCGCTGCTGTACGTCAAAGGCGGTTATGCCTGGGCTGACTCCCGCCTGACGAACGGCTTCGGCGGTGGCACCTTTACCAACAATGGCGGTGGTCGCGACGGCTACACCGTAGGCGGCGGCCTCGAATATCTGTTCGCCCAGAATTGGTCAGGCAAGGTCGAATACCAGTACTACGACTTCGGCACCCGGAACGCTCTCTTCACCAGCGCCGCTGGTGTTGTTACGGCCGTAGGTTTCCGCAACGACGAGCACACCGTCAAGGCTGGCCTGAACTATCGCTTCAATTGGGGCGCTGGCGCCGGCTTCTAGGCACCAACGACTTGGATGATACACTCAAAGGGTCAGCCATCTGGCTGGCCCTTTCTCATAGGAGTCGTTGCTTACCGAGGCCCAGTGACCGACATAAATCCAATTGGACGATTCAGCGGTTGGGAAGTGGCGCGGGTCGACCGCGATATAGATCCCAATCGACGCCCGCAGGCGGTTTGCCGCCCAAGCCGCTTAGGGCACGAGGTCTGGCATGTGATCATGCCTGACCTCACCTTGATTCAATGAGGACCCTTGGACAGCCGTATTGCATTAGCGCCGTTTGGAAGGTCGGGCCTGTTGCTCCAGTCTGCCCAACCAGCCGACAACGTGTACACCGCCCGAACTTCGCGTTCGGGCCACAAGCGGAAGCGCACTGAACGGCGCATCTGTCATCAGATCGATGGACGCTGGTGCAGGTAGATCTTTTCGAACTGGCCAACTTCCTCAACTTTGGCTTGGTCAAGCAAGTGGAAAGTTCTGCGCTCGATCGCGACGATTCCCTCTTGGCGAAGCTGTTGGAGAGTTCGGTTGACGTGCACCACGGACAGGCCGAGGCAGTCTGCCAGCTCGATTTGCGTGATTGGCAGCTCAAACGACCCGTTTAGCGTCCGTCCGATTAAAGCGAGGCGCTCGTGGAGCTCCGCAAGCATGTGTACCATTCGAGCGCGCGCTGGCCTGCGGCCGACATTGACGATCCATTCCCTGAAGATTGCGGAATCGACCAATGTCTCACGCCAAAGCGCAGCCGCCACGTTCGGACGCATTTTAATCAGTTCACGTAACGCATCGTGTTTGATGAAACCGAGCGTGCATTCTGTGAGCGTCGTTAGGTCATGGTCCATGACGTGCAAGTGAAGGCTTTGAAGGTCCGGGATTTCTCCCGGAATATGGAGCGACAGAATTTGCCTTTGTCCGTCTTGCGTTAGCTTCGACCGGAAGGCAAACCCATCAACAATCAGGCAGGACTCCGACGGGCGGTCACCGTCGCGCACAACGCGGTGCTGCGCAGCGACACGCTTGCTATGGATGGGAAGCTGCTGAATCGCCAGGATGTCGTCCTGGTCGAGCCGATTGACCTTGCTAAGCTTCTGAACGAGTGCAGCCGTCAATGTCCCCGGCATCACACCACTCCGCGCTTGAGGAAGTTGAGCTGGAATGGGGAACTCGCCGCTCCAGCCGGCAAGGCGGGAGCACAAAACTCTCAGCCACCAGCGCCCAAGAGTCTCAGCCGGTGATAGGGGAATAAACACATGTTAAGGGGAAGGTTCCAAATAAACTATGTTAATCCAGTCGAAAATGTTCGATCTCGAAGCGTAGGGCAATCCGCAGAACTGGGCCCAGATCATCACGAACTTCGATCGCAAGCGTCCTGACGACAGAGCCAGGCAGCACATCCTTGGCAAGTTCGGTCAATGCCGTCGTCGCCTGGGCCTTCACATCGTCCAAGGAGGAGAAGTCAAGGCCGTCATCGTCGGCGATGAATATATCGTCGTCTCGTGAGTCGAAGTAATAGCGCGGCATCTTTCACAATCAGGAACGCTCACGTCCGTTCCTAGCTCTCGTCCGCTTTGGGGTCATAAGGGGCGTTTTGCGGGCGAAGCAGTCATTTCCGGTCTCCCCTGAGCAGCAGTCGTTTGACCTGGTCGCTGAAGGGCCGGGAGCCGATCTCGACGCCCTCGATGGACCTCCGGGCCACGTCCTAAGGTGGGCGTCCTGATCCGCTGTTCACCATGGCTTAACCCTGCGCACCGAGTGCCAGATCGGGCCATTGATCCAGCCTCGTTCGGCCAACCACCCGCAACCTTTACTTACCTTTTCTCCAGCAGGTTGCGAAGGCGTGGGAGAATGGATCATCAATATGACGGCCGTCGAGTTACCTGCGGATGCGCCCGCGCAGAGATTCGCTGCGCCCCGTGTCCGCGTTCTCTGCATCCTCTTCTTCTTTTCCGGCTTTCCGGCGCTGATCTATCAGCTGACCTGGCAACGAAGCCTGTTCCGGATCTTCGGTGTCAATTCGGAATCAGTCACGATTATCGTGACCGCCTTCATGCTCGGGCTCGGGCTTGGCAGCCTGTGTGGCGGCTGGATATCCCGACGCACCAACGTCAAGCCGCTGTTGCTGCTCGGAGTGATCGAGCTTGCGACCGCCGCATTTGGATTGGCCTCGCTCCAGATCTTCGAGACGGTGGGCGCCATGGTCGCAGACCTGCCGCTGCCCGCCCTTGCCGCAATCAACCTCGTCCTGGTGCTGCTGCCAACCCTTCTGATGGGCGCAACGCTGCCGATCCTGGTCTCGTATCTGGCACGCGTGACCGGCCAGATCGGCGACGCCGTCGGCACACTCTATTTCGTCAATACGCTCGGGGCCGGTGCCGCGTGCCTCGTATGCGCCACCCTGATCTTCCCTTTTCTCGGCATGCATGAGTCAATCACGATCGCGGCTGGAATCAATCTCGTGGTCGGCGCCGGTGCGATCGCGGCGCACATTCTCTCTACTCCCGGCGCGACGCCGGACTCACAGACGTCGACCAAGGCTCTGGACACTCAGCCGATCCTCGGCATGGGTGTTGTCGTCCTGCTCGCGATGACGGGTGGATTCATCTCGTTGTCCTACGAGATCTACCTGTTCCGCGTGATGTCGTTCGCCTCGGGATCGAGCTCGCTGGCATTTGCGATGACGCTCTATGCTTTCCTGACAGGTATCGCGGTTGGCGCTCGAAAGGCCGGACAGTCCTGCACGACGCTCGCGCCGCAGGATGCCTTGCGCCAAGCCGCGAGCGATCTGATCTGGGCCAATTTGTTCGCCGCCATGTTCCTTCCGTTGATGACGCAATTGGCCTGGGTCGGCGCCGGCGTGATCGGCATCGCCGTCGCGATCACCTACCTGATCGCGCGGCAATGGGGTGCACTGCTCCCCTATCTTTCGCAGTTTGGCATCGCGACCGACGAGCGAATTGGTCAGCGGACGGCGCTGCTGTATTTCGCCAACATCGCGGGCTGCGCCAGCGGGGCGATCCTCACGGGCTTCGTGCTGACGGATTATCTTGAATCAGACAGATCGCAGCGATGCTGCTCGTCGGCGGCACGATGGCCGCATTTGCATTGATTGCGCTTGCCCCAAGGCAGGAGCGAAATCGTCTTGGCTATCTTGCCATTGCGGTTCTCGTCTTCGGCCTCGGCGCAAGCGCCTTGTTGAGCCAACGGCTGCTGGAAAATCTGCAGGCAAAGACGCTCGCCGACCACGACTTTACGGAGATTGTCGAGAATCGTAGCGGCATCATCACCGTCGACAACGACGGCACCGTCTTCGGCAACGGCATGTATGACGGCCGCTTCAACACGGATCTGAAGTCCGATCGCAATGGCATCATCCGGCCGTACGCGCTGAGTCTGTTCCACCCCGCTCCACGGCAGGTGCTGATGATCGGTCTCTCGTCCGGTTCATGGGCTCAGGTCATCGCCAACAATCCCGACGTGGAATCGCTCACGATCGTCGAGATCAATCGCGGATATCTCGAAGTTGATCGCAAAGCACGACGATGTCAGGTCGATCCTGAGCAATCCCAAGGTCAGGATCGTCGAGGACGACGGACGCCGCTGGCTCCGCCACCATCCCGACGCACGTTTCGATGCGGTCGTCTCCAACACGACGTGGCATTTCCGCGCGAACGCCACCAATCTGCTGTCGTCGGAATTTCTTGGCCTTGTGCAGCAACACCTGAAGCCCGGTGGGATCTTCTTCTACAACACCACCACTTCGCGGCGCGCGCAGCGCACAGGCTGCACCGCCTTCGCCTATGGTGCCCGGTTCCTGAACCATATGGTGCTGTCGCAGACCCCGATCGCGTGGGATCATGAGCGCTGGCGACGAACGCTCGAAACTTACAGCATCGACGGCAAACCCGAATTTGCTTCCGATGACGCTGACCGCGCTCGGCTCGACGCACTGATTGCCGACTTCCGTCAGGATGGTTCCACGATCGAACCATGTCCGCAGCTGCTGGAGGCGACCACCGGCCAAACCCTCGTGACCGACAACAATATGGGTACCGAATGGCGCTACTTTCTCGGTTTGGAGTGAGCGCCGTGCCCACCATCTCGGCATAACTATCTCGAAGGGCGGGCCCGCTTCCGCCTTCGCTCTGCGAGCTGCGGCGGACGCGTCGCTTTGCCCACCCGACGCACCGACTTCTTGACTGCCTTCTTCGCCGTCTTCTTGGCAGCAGGCTTCTTCGGCTCGGTTTTCTTGCTGGCCGTCTTCTTCCCGTTCGGCCGCTTCTTCACCTTGGCGCGCTGGGCGGCCGTGAGTGCCGCCCTCGCCCATTGCACGAACTCCTCGGAATCGTCGAACAGCCGCGCCGGCAGCTCCCAGTAGGAGTTGACCACCACGGTCTTGGCGCGGGTCGAATATTGGAACGGCTTTGAGCCTTCAGCCTCGAAGTCCGGGATGGTCACCTCGTCGGCGCGGAAGAACAGGCCGGCGCGCAAGGACAGCGCGAAGTTGATGCCGTCGGCGGAGATGCCAAAGCCCGAGAACATCCTGCGGATGGTCACAGGACCGAAATCGGCGAACAAGTCGATCAGGAATTCGCGGTCCATACGCACGCTCCCTCGTGCCCCGGACGCGGCGCGCCGTGCAACGGTGCGCCGCTGAGCCGGGTCCCAGCCCCTCCGAGACGGAACCATAGCGTGGGTCCCGGCTCTGCGCAGCAGCAGCATAAGCGCGTTTACGCGCGTCTTCGACACGCTATGGCGCTGCACCGCGTCCGGGACAAGAGAGCAAAGCGTAGGCGGAATTACCCGTCGATCTTGGCCGGCCGCAGCTCGACCGACTCGCCGCAGCCGCAGGCGGAGATCTGGTTGGGGTTGTTGAAGACGAACTGGGCCTGCATCTTGTCGGCCCTGTAGTCCATCTCGGTGCCGAGCAGGAACAGCACGGCCTTGGGGTCGACCAGGATCTTGACGCCCTTGTCCTCGACGACCTCGTCGGTCGGCCGGATCTCGTGAGCATATTCGACCGTGTAGGACTGGCCGGCGCAGCCGCCGTTCTTCACGCCGACGCGCAAGCCGACGATCTCGGAATCCGCACGCTGGGTCAGCTCGGTGATGCGCTGGGCGGCCGCATCCGTCAGCCGCATCACCTGCGGGCGCGGACGCCGCGGCTTCGAGCGGATGCTGGGGTCGAACCTGACGAAATCTGGGTCATCTTATCTATCTGGTCCGTTGCGGAGCGAATTCAATGCCGGTGTAACGCGTCACCACATGTTGAGGACGAGGCGGGCCTCGTCACTCATGCGCTCGGGCGACCACGGCGGCTCCCAGACCACCTTGACGTCGACCACGCCGACGCCGGGAACGCTGGCGACCGCGTTCTCGACCATGGTCGGCAGCTCGCCGGCGGCGGGGCAGTTCGGCGTCGTCAGCGTCATCTGCACGTCGACGGAGCGGTCGTCCTTGATCTCGACCTTGTAGATCAGGCCGAGCTCGTAGATGTCGGCGGGAATTTCCGGGTCGAACACGGTCTTGAGCCCGGCGATGATCTCGCGGGTCAGCCGCTCGGTCTCCTCCGGCGGCAGCGCCGAATGGGTCTCCATCGGATTGGCTTTGATTTCGGCCGTGTCACTCATGCGAACAAATCCCGCGCCTTCAACAGCGCCTGTGCCAGATGATCGACTTCTTCCCGCGTATTATACATGCCGAACGAGGCCCGGCAGGTGGCCGTCACGTTGAACCGCTCTAAAAGCGGCATCACGCAATGGGTGCCGGCACGCACCGCGATGCCCTGGCGGTCGATCACGGTGGCGACGTCGTGGGCGTGCGCGCCCTTGAGCTCGAAGGAGATCACCGGGCCCTTGCCCCGGGCCGTGCCGATCAGCCGCAGCGAGTTGATCTCGCGCAGGCGATCCTGTGCGTAGGTGGTGAGATCGGCCTCGTGCGCGGCGATGCGTTCCTTGCCGATCGAGTTGACGTAGTCGATGGCGGCGCCAAGGCCGACGGCCTCGACGATCGCCGGCGTGCCTGCCTCGAACTTGTGCGGGGGATCGCCATAGGTGACGACATCGCGCGAGACCTCGCGGATCATCTCGCCGCCGCCGTTGAAGGGGCGCATCGCGACGAGATGGTCGTACTTGGCCCAGAGCACGCCGATGCCGGTCGGCCCGTACACCTTGTGGCCGGTGAAGACGTAAAAGTCGCAGCCGATGTCCTGGACGTCGATCGGCAGATGCACGGCGCCCTGGCTGCCGTCGACCAGCACGGGAATGCCGCGCGCATGGGCGATTCTGACGACCTCCTTGACCGGCACGATGGTGCCGAGCGCGTTCGACATCTGTGTGATCGCAACCAGCTTGGTCCTGGCCGTGAGCAGCTTCTCGAACTCGTCGATGAGGAAATTGCCTTCGTCGTCGACCGGCGCCCATTTGATCACCGCACCTTGGCGCTCCCTGAGGAAATGCCAGGGCACGATGTTGGAATGGTGCTCCATGATCGAGATGACGATCTCGTCGCCCTCGTTGATGTTCGGCCCGCCCCAGGACGACGCGACCAGATTGATCGCCTCGGTCGCGTTGCGGGTGAAGATCACCTCCTCGGTCCGCGGCGCGTTGATGAACTGCGCCACCTTGGTGCGGCCGCCCTCATAGGCTTCGGTCGCCGCGTTGGCGAGGTAATGCAGGCCGCGATGCACGTTGGCGTATTCGCTCGTATAGGCCTGCGTCATGCGCTCGAGCACGGCGCTCGGCTTCTGCGCCGAGGCGGCGTTGTCGAGATACACCAGCGGCTTGCCGTAGACCTGCAGCGCGAGCGCCGGAAAGTCCTGGCGCACGCGCGCGACGTCATAGGCGCCGTTCTTGACCGCAGGATGCGTGCTCATGAGCGCCGCTCCAGCCAGCGCTCGGCGATGCCGATCACGTGCTCGCGCAGGGCCTCGTCGGCGATCTGCTCGACCGCCTCGCCGACGAAAGCCTGGATCAGCAGCGCCTGGGCCTGCTTTTCCGGCAGGCCGCGCGCCTTCAGATAGAACAGCAGGCTGTCGTCGAGCGCGCCGGCGGTGGCGCCGTGGCCGCAGGAGACGTCGTCGGCGAAGATTTCCAGCTCGGGCTTGTTGTCGGCCTCGGCCTCGTCCGACAGCAGCAGCGCACGGGTCATCATCTTGCCGTCGGTCTTCTGCGCGTCGGGACGGACGATGATGCGGCCCTGGAACACCGAGTGGCCGCGGTCGTCGATCACGGCGCGGAAGATCTCGCGGCTGACGCAGTTCGGCACGGCGTGGTCGACCACCAGCGTGGTGTCGCCATGCTCGGTCTTCTTCAGCAGGTTGACGCCGTTGGCCGAGAGCTCACTGCCCTCGCCCGCCAGCGTGATGAAGCCCTGAAGGCGGCTCACCGCAGCGCCGGTGGTCATGTTGAAGAAGTTGAGCTTGGTGTTGGCGCCGACGGTGACGAAGTGCGAGGTGATGTTCACGGCGTCGGGCGCGTCGTCCATCAGACGGATGTGCGCGACATCGGCGTCATTGCCGATCCAGAGGATCACCGCATCGTTGACCTGATAGCCGCCTGCCTTTCCGGCCGCGACGAATGTCTCGATGATCGTGGCACGAGCACCTTTGCCAATCCGCAGGTGCGAGCGGGTGAACGCGGACGCGCCAGCCGCCGTCGCAACATGGATGATCTGGATCGGAGCGGCCAGTTGCACGCCGTCGGCAATCGTAACGACCACCCCATCCGTCGCCATGGCTGCATTGAGCGAGATCACTCCATCGGTCGAGGTGGTTCGGAGGAGATCGCCCGCGACCGGGTTGGCCCCGTTGTCCAGGATCTCGCGTAGCGTCTTGACACCAGCTTCTGAAACCAGCGCCTTCACATCGGAGAGACCGGCCGCGAACACGCCATCGACCAGCACCAGCTTGCGGGCGCCGGCGATCGCATGGACCTTCACCGCGTCCGCGGCGCGCTTCAACGCGGCCGCATCGGGCGCGGCTGCCAGCGGCAGCACCTCGCCGACCAGCGCGCGCAGGTCGGTGTATTTCCATTCCTCGATCCGGCGGTGCGGCAGGCCGAGCCGCTCATAGGTCTCGAACGCCTCGCGGCGCACGGCGATGACCCCCGGCGAACCCGGCAGCCGGCCCTCGGCGCTGGTGAAGAGATCGCTCACCGCGCGGCCCTTTCCGGTCTTTGCCACAGCAACGTTCATTGCAAACAATCCTTACGCGGCATCCTCGAACTGGGCGTAGCCGGACGCTTCCAGCTCCAGCGCCAGTTCCTTGCCACCGCTCTTCACGACACGGCCCTTCGACATCACGTGCACGACATCGGGCACGATGTAGTTGAGCAGCCGCTGATAATGGGTGATGACGACCATCGAACGCTTGGGCGAGCGCAGCGCGTTGACACCGTCGGCCGCAATGCGCAGCGCATCGATGTCGAGGCCGGAATCCATCTCGTCGAGGATGCACAGGCTCGGCTCGAACAGCGCCATCTGCAGCACCTCGTTGCGCTTCTTCTCGCCGCCGGAGAAGCCGACATTGACGCCGCGCTTGAGCATGTCCTGCGGGATGTTCAGCGACTTCGAGACCTCGCGGACCTTCTTGAGGAAATCCGGCGTCGAATATTCATCCTCGCCGCGCGCCTTGCGCTGGGCGTTGAGCGCCGTACGCAGAAAATTCATGGTGGCGACACCGGGAATCTCGACCGGGTACTGGAACGCCAGGAACACGCCCTTGGCGGCGCGCTCGTTCGGCTCCATCTCCAGGAGGTCCTCGCCCTTGAACAGGATCTGGCCGTCGGTGACCTCGTAGCCGGGCTTGCCGGCGATGACGTGCGAGAGCGTCGACTTGCCGGAGCCGTTCGGCCCCATGATCGCGTGCACCTCGCCCTCGTTCACGGTCAGCGTCAGCCCATGGAGGATCTCACGCTCCTCGACACGAACCTTGAGGTCTTTCACTTCAAGCAAAGCCATCATGTTTTTCCATCTATCCCCTCATCCTGAGGAGCGCCGCAAGGCGCGTCTCGAAGGATTGAGGCCAACAATCTTTCCGGTATCCATCCTTCGAGACGGCCGCTGCGTGGCCTCCTCAGGATGAGGTCCGAGTTAACCGACCGACCCTTCGAGCGAGATCGAGATCAGCTTCTGCGCTTCCACCGCGAACTCCATCGGCAGCTGCTGCAGCACGTCCTTGACGAAGCCGTTGACGACGAGGCCGACGGCCTCTTCCTGGCTGAGCCCGCGCTGGATGCAGTAGAACAGCACGTCCTCGGAGATCTTCGAGGTGGTTGCTTCGTGCTCGAACGTCGCCGACGAGTTCTTGGCCTCGATGTAGGGCACGGTGTGCGCGCCGCATTTGTCGCCGATCAGCAGCGAATCGCAGGCGGTGAAGTTGCGCGCGCCGGTCGCCTTGCGGTGCGCGGTAACGAGGCCGCGATAGGTGTTCTGCGACCTGCCGGCAGCGATGCCCTTGGAGATGATCCGGCTCGACGTGTTCTTGCCGAGGTGAATCATCTTGGTGCCGCTGTCGACCTGCTGGAAGCCGTTCGAGATCGCGATCGAGTAGAACTCGCCGCGCGAATTGTCGCCGCGCAGGATGCAGCTCGGATATTTCCAGGTGATGGCGGATCCCGTCTCGACCTGGGTCCAGGAGATCTTGGAATTGGCACCGCGGCAATCGCCACGCTTGGTGACGAAATTGTAGATGCCGCCCTTGCCTTCGGAATTGCCGGGATACCAGTTCTGCACCGTCGAATATTTGATCTCGGCATCGTCATGCGCGACGAGCTCGACCACGGCGGCGTGCAGCTGGTTCTCGTCGCGCTGCGGCGCGGTGCAGCCTTCGAGATAGCTGACGTAGGAGCCCTTGTCG
Source organism: Bradyrhizobium dasycarpum (assembly GCF_042019905.1). Classification (NCBI taxonomy): domain Bacteria; kingdom Pseudomonadati; phylum Pseudomonadota; class Alphaproteobacteria; order Hyphomicrobiales; family Nitrobacteraceae; genus Bradyrhizobium; species Bradyrhizobium dasycarpum. The sequence continues at coordinate 1,070,904 of NZ_CP169574.1, read as the reverse complement.
GCGATGATCAGCGTGCGCTCGAACTGGCCGGTGTTGCGCTCGTTGATGCGGAAGTAAGTGGACAGCTCCATCGGGCAGCGCACGCCGGGCGGCACGTAGACGAACGAGCCGTCGGAGAACACCGCCGAGTTCAAGGTCGCATAGAAATTGTCGGAGGTCGGCACCACCGAGCCTAGGTACTTCTGCACCAATTCAGGATGCTCGCGGATCGCCTCCGAGATCGGCATGAAGATCACGCCGGCCTTCTTCAGCTCGGCCTTGAACGTGGTCGCCACCGAGACCGAATCGAAGACAGCATCGACCGCGATCTTGCGGCGGACGGGATCCTCCTCGCCCGGCTTGGGCTCGACGCCTTCGAGCATGGCGACTTCCCGCAAGGGAATGCCGAGCTTCTCGTAGGTCTTCAGGATCTCCGGATCAATCTCGTCGAGCGAGGTGACCGTCTTCTTCGGCTTCGGCGCCGCATAGTAATAGAGATCCTGGAAGTCGATCCTGGGATAGTCGACGCGCGCCCAGGTCGGCTCGGCCATGGTCAGCCAGCGCCGATAGGCCTCGAGCCGCCACTGCAGCATCCAGGCGGGCTCGTTCTTCTTCTGCGAGATGAACTTGACGGTGTCTTCCGACAGCCCCTTGGGGGCCTTGTCGGACTCGATCAGGGTCTCAAACCCATAACGATACTGGTCGACGTCGATGCGCTTCACGCGCTCGACCGTCTCTTGTACGGCTGGCATTCCATCCTCCGCTCGCGGTTTCAAGGACCGCGGTGGATCAAACTCGGTCGAGTATTACGATATTTCTCTGCGGAAAGCACGGGCTTAGAACCGTTCAAGCCGTGTTTCATCGCTTAGCCCTTAAGTAGGGTATTACCGAGCTTTCGCCAAGCCTCTAACGCCCTATTGATGTCATCTGGTTCCGTGGACCAGCCCAGACTGAGGCGCACCGCTCCCTGCGCTACTGCGGGGTCGAAGCCCATGGCGGAAAGCACGTGGGACGGCTGGACCTTGCCCGAGGAGCAGGCCGAGCCGGAGGAGACGGCGATGCCTTCGAGGTCGAAGCCGATCACGGCCGTCTCGGCCTTGAGGCCGGGCGCCGTGAACAGGACGGTATTCGGCAACCGCTCGGCGTCCTCCGCGAAGATGGTGGCGCCCGCGATCCCCCGGATGCCGTTTTCCAAGCGGGTTCTGAGGGTTGTGATGCGCTCCGCATCCTCCGGCAGAGCCTGAAGCGCGACTTTCACGGCAGCACCAAAGCCGGCGATGCCGGCGACATTCTCGGTTCCGGCGCGACGGCTGAGCTCCTGCCCGCCGCCTCGCAGCACCGGCTCCAGTCCGGCGATCCCCTCCGCCATGACCAGTGCGCCGACGCCCTTGGGGCCGCCGATCTTGTGGCCAGAAAAGGTCGCAAGGTCGATGCGCATAGCCTTGATATCGAAAGGGATTTTCCCAAGCGCCTGGATCGCATCGACGTGCAGGAGGCCGCCGGCCTCGTGAACGATCCGCGCCGCCTCGGCGACCGGCTGGAGCGCGCCCGTCTCGTTGTTGGCGGCCATGATCGAGACCAGCGCCGGCGGCCCGTCCGCGAGCCTTGCCTTCAGGTGCTCGAGATCGACCACGCCGGAGCGCGTGACGCGGATCAGGCCGGTCCTGTCCGCCGGGAACCGGCCTCCCGCCAGCACGGAGGCGTGCTCGACCGCCGACACCAGCAGCCGCTGGACAGGTCCGCCGGACGGTCCCCGCAACCCCGGCGACAGCGCGAGCGCGTTGGCCTCGGTTCCCGCCGAGGCGAAGACCACGTTCCGGGGCAAGGCGCCGACCGCCAAGGCAAGCTCGGCTCTAGCCTCCTCCACCAGTCGTCGCGCCTCCCGTCCCTCGGCATGAACCGATGAGGGATTGCCGACCAGGTCGAAGGCCGCAACCATCGCGGCCCGAGCCTCGGGCCGCAGCGGCGTGGTCGCGTTCCAGTCGAGATAGACACGGGTCGGCATCTCGCCCTCTTAGCACCTTTTGCCATCCGTCCAATCGGAGGCCGCGTGCATCAGGGCCGGCCGGTGCGGCTCCATCGCGGCAACCGTCCGCGGCAGCACCCGCAATCCGAACAGAGGTCGCAGCCAGACAATGCGCCGGACGATTTCATAGGTCGCCACACATGCGAGTGCGGTCCCAATGATGACGATGAAGGCCTCGGCCCCAACCGGGAGACCGCTGTCGCGCAAGGCGTGGGCGATCACGATGATCGCGGTCTGATGCACGATGTAGTACGGGAAGATCGCGTCGGTGAGATAGCGCCGCACCGGTCCGTCGGCGGCGAGGTGGCGTCGCGCAAAGCCCAGCACGGCGGCGATCGCGAGCCACTGGTAGCAACCATAGGCCGAGGCGGCGGCCCACTTCAGCGCGGGTGACGGCGCAAACAGTCCGCTGCGAACCAGGATGAAGGCCGAGAAGCAGGCCGCTGCAGCCGCCAGCGCCCCCCAACGCTGGCGCTCGACCTCGCGCCAGATCCCCTCCTGCCTCGCCAGCAGGAAACCGATCAGGAAGGCGGTGGCGTGGTCGGCGTGGTTGTACCAGTCGCCGAACAGCGCATGGGTCGACGGGAAGGCCGGAAACAGCACCAGGCGCCAGGCCACGTACAACACGCACGGCACGATCAGGAGCCACGGCCCGGCGAGCACGACGGCCAGCTTGCGCCCAAGCCAGTCAGCGCCGGCCGGCCAGAGCGCAAGCACGCCGATCAAGGCCATCGTGTAGACCCACAGATAGACCACGAACCAGAGATGGTTCCAGGTCGGCAGCACGATGCAGGGGTTCGGACAGAACTGCGCGCCGAACGCAAAGTAATGCCTGGCATAGAAATCGAGAAAGCCCGCGGGATAGCCGAGGCTTTCGACGATCTGCAGATAGGATTGCGGCGGCACGATCACGAGCATGCCGAAAACCAGCGGGATCAGCAGCCGTGCCGACCGGGCACCGGCAAGCGCGGCCAGGGTCGACTTGTCGAGCATGAAGCGGGTGGCAACCCCGGACACCAGAAACAGCAGCGACAGCCGCCAGGGATTTAGCAACAGCATCACCGGTTCCAGCCAGGTCAGCCGGTGCTCGCTCTTGATGTGAAATCCCCAGGACACGTAGAGCATGCCGACGTGGTAGAAGATCAGCAGCCCGAAGGCTAAAATCCGCACCCAGTCCAGATCGATGCGCCTGTCCGAGCTTTGGAATTGCTGTGGTGTTGTCATGGTTTTCTGCTCCTTGACGGGACGACGAACGCGGTTTTCGGGCCAGGTTGACAGTGAAAATGGCTGACACCGAAAATGCTCCGCCGACGCCGCGCGTCGAGCCGGTTTGGGATCAGAATCCGACGCGACGGGACGAGCCGCCGGTGGCTGGGACGAATAGCGGACCTTTCGGGATTAGCGGGGGCGACCGGACCACGTTCGCTGCGATCGCGGCGGTCGCGCTCGCGATCGGAATCGTCAACGCGTTCTCGGGAGCCCAGGACGCGGCTTGGCGCGGCGACAGCTACGACATCGGCCGGCGGCTGTTCTGGGAGATGTCGAGCATCGCGATCATCCTGCTGCTGCTGCCGATCCTGGTGCTGGCGGTCCGCCGCATGCGCGGAACCCCTGGCCTTGCCGCCCGTGCAGCAATCGGGGCGATCATCCTGCTCGGCTTCTCGGCCCTCCACATCACCGGCATGGTCTGGGCGCGCAAGCTGGCGCTCTGGCTCGCCGGCGGCGCTTACGATTTTCGCTTTTCGCTCGCGACGGTCCTCTACGAATTCCGCAAGGACGCGGTGGCCGTCGTCCTGATCGCCAGCACGATCTGGCTGCTCGAAAGCCGCCGTGAGCTGAAAAGCGCCGCAGCCGCTCCTCGCCTCCGCCCGCTCCGCTCCGGCCCTTGTCCCCCGACGCGATCTGGCTGCGCGACGGCACGAGCCGCATTCGCGTGGTGCCGCGCGACATCCTCTGGGTCGCCTCCGCCGGCAACTACATCGAATACAGCCTCGCCGACGGCACTCGGCACCTGATCCGGGGCACGCTAGCGGCGGCGGAAAGCGAGCTGGCGCGCTTTTCCATCGTTCGCGTTCACCGGACCAAGCTGGCCAATCTCGACCGGGTGCGCGGCGTCGACCTCAAGCCGTCGGGAGATTTCGAGCTCGTCTTCGACAACGGCCAGACGCTCGGGGGCAGCCGGCGTTACCGGCCGGCGGTCGCCACGCTCGGAAGCCGAGCCCCCTGTGGGAATCGCCGGCGCCGATCGACCTCCGATCCCCAAATAATCGTGATTCCAATCGGTTGAGCGGTGTCCTAAGGCAAAGCGGACGGCTCCCGACGTGGTCCGCTTGATTTCAGGCCGATGCCGGTCACGGCCGCCAGGCCGGACATGAGGCCGAGATGACTGGCTAAGCTCTTGAGCCCATTGAGAGATGTCGAAGAAGCTTGCTTTTTGACCCTTGCCTCGTGTTAGAAGCGCGCGTCAGTTCACCTGCGCGCCACTCGCGCATCATCCGAGGGCGCGCCTCTCCACCTTTCATCCGTGCTCTCGTCGGCGGCAACGCCGGGCAGAGCCACAATCGGACGATTGCGCAGGGATCACCTCCAAGGGACTCAATCAGAGACATCCATGCCTGAAGTCATTTTCACCGGCCCTGCCGGCCGTCCGAGGGCCGCTATCACCCGGCCAAGCAGAAGAACGCGCCGATTGCGATGATCCTGCATCCGCACCCGCAGTTTCACGGCACGATGAACCATCAGATCGTGTACCAGTGCTACTATGCCTTCGCCCATCGCGGCTTCTCGGTGCTGCGCTTCAACTTCCGCGGCGTCGGCCGCAGCCAGGGCTCGTTCGACCACGGCACCGGCGAATTGTCGGATGCGGCGGCAGCCCTCGATTGGGCACAGACCATCAATCCCGAGGCGCGCGCCTGCTGGGTCGCCGGCTTCTCCTTCGGCGCCTGGATCGGCATGCAGCTATTGATGCGCCGCCCCGAGGTCGAGGGCTTCATCTCGATCGCGCCGCCGGCCAATCTTTACGACTTCTCGTTCCTCGCCCCCTGCCCGTCGTCGGGCCTGATCGTGCACGGCGAGAAGGACGCGGTGGTGCCGCCCAAGGACGTCAACACGCTGGTCGAGAAGCTGAAGACGCAGAAGGGCATCGTGATCGACCAGCAGATCATCCCCGGCGCCAACCATTTCTTCGACGCCAAGCTCGAGCCGCTGATGGAGACCATCACGGCGTATCTGGATATGCGCCTCGCCAACGTGCGCTGAGGCTTCTCGGTGCCCCGGACGCGGTGCATCACGCAGTGATGCGCCGCAGGGCCGGGGCCCATACATCGCCGGGCTAGATTTCAGCGAAATCCGGACAACGAGATCACGCTGCCAGCTTGAGCAGATGCGCATCGTGGCGCACCAGGAACGCGCGCAGCAATTGCAGATAGTCCGCGCCCACGGCCGTGCGCACGCTCGGACGCTTCGCGAGCTCGGCGCGCCACGCGCGCACCTTCGGCACATCGCGGAAGATGCCGTGCTCGGTCAGCTCGTCGAACAGGTCGAAATAGCGGAAGACCGGTGCGAACACCGCATCGACCAGGCTGAACGCATCGCCAGCGAAATACGGCCCCGCGCCGAGCGCGGCTTCGACACGCGCGAACTTCGACACCAGCGCCTGACGCTTGCTCTCGAAGGTCGCCGCATCGGTCGTGGTCTCCAGCCCCCAGAGATCGCCGAGGATCGCCGAGCCGAACTCCATCCAGGCGCGGTGCTCGGCGCGCTTCAAAGCGTCGAGCGGATGCAGCCGCGCACCGCCTTGCGTCTCCTCGATGTACTCGCAGATCACATTGCTCTCGAACAGCGCGACCTCACCCTGCTCCGTCGTCACCACCAGCACCGGCACCTTGCCGAGCGGCGACAGCTTCAAGAACCAGTCGGGCTTGTTGGCGAGATCGATGTCGACGCGCTCGAACGGCACGCCCTTCTCCTTCAGCGCGATCACCGCGCGCTGCACGTAGGGGCAAAGCTTGTGGCTGATGAGTTTCAGCGAGGCGGTCATGGTGTGATCCCGAGTTAGATGCAATTGCATCTAATATAGATGCAGATGCATATATAAGTCAATATCGATGCAACGCGACAATCCTCCTCCGTCATTCCGGGATGCGTGCGCCAGCACGCAGGCCCGAATCCATCGCGTAGCACCGCTTGGTGCACAATGGATTCTGGGTTCGCGCTACGCGCGCCCCGGAATGACGGCGGAGGAGTTGATGGCGCTGCAGCGAGGCGTCGGGCAAAACACCCAAAACCCGTCAATCCCCACCCGCAAAAACATTTCACTTTTCCGAATTTCGGATTTGTGGCATAGACCCGCTCATCCCGGCCCTGCCAGAGGGGCGCTTCGCGATCGTCACGAGATGCGGGCCGGGGTGCGGTGGACGCGGCAGCGCCGGCGCGGATGTGTGGCGACAGGGCGGCCCAGCCGTGAGTCTCACGCAACGTGCATACGACACGGCGCGGTCACAGCGGTCTCGTTGATGCCTGGAGGCGAGCACACGCAAGCCTTCGGGTCGTTCGGCGGGATCGTCCGCGGACGGAGAAGTCGTGTGGTCCCGACGCCCGGGGTTCTGGCGTCAAACCTCGCGGTGATGCGGCGGCCAACCGGTGCGCGCATCGATCAGCCGCAAGGCGACGGGGGCAATAGTGCAACGCTCCCCGAGGAGAGCACGAAGGACACCGTTAAAACCATCCGCGCAGGGAAGGCCGGGCGACCGGCACACCTGTGGTCCACCCCGTGTGCGTTCTTATCGCCACGGACCTGCGGGTGCCGCCGGCGCCCGGCCTTCCCTGCGTCCTTTGGCAACCAACGGGCGCGAACGAGAAGCATAACTCGGGCGAAACGCGCCGCGAGATCGCGCTGGCGTGTCTGCACCACACACCCTGTCATCGCCCGCGCAGGCGGGCGATCCAGTATTCCAGAGGCGGCAGTGATTGAACCGAGAAACCGCGGCGTACTGGATTCCCCGCCTGCGCGGGGAATGACAGCGTCAGGATTGCGCTGAAAGTCGAGGTCTCACGGCCGGGCAATCACCCCGCCCGTCATCGGCATCGGCACGCCCGTGGTAGCGGGATACGACAGCGGCAGGCCCTTCATGCCGCGGACGGCGAGAAAGCCGAAGGCCTGCGCTTCGATGGCGTCGGAGGCCCAGCCGAGGGTCTCGGCGGCCTCGACGGTGGCTGATCCCACCCGCTCCCGCAGCATGCGCAGCATGGTGAGGTTGCGGGCGCCACCGCCGCAGACGATCCAGCTCCGTGGCCGCCGTGGCAACAGCGGGATAATTCGGGCGATCGCCGCCGCGGTGAAGGCGGTCAGCGTCGCGGCGCCGGCGGCCGGCGCGACGTCGCCGAGCTTCAGCGCCGCGAAGTCGTTGCGGTCGAGCGATTTCGGCGGCGGCAGCGCAAAGAACGGCAGCTCCAGGGCCTTCGCGATCCAGGCCTCGTCGACCTTGCCAAGGCTCGCGAACTTTCCTTCCGCATCGAACGCCTGGTTCATGGTGCGATACATGAAATCGTCCAGCAGCGCGTTGCCGGGGCCGGTATCGCAGGCGATCAGCGTGTCGCCGTCGATATAGGTGATGTTGGAGACGCCGCCGATATTGACCACGACGATCGGTCCCTCGCGGTCCAGCGAATTGGCGAGCGCGCGGTGATAGACCGGGACGAAGGGCGCGCCCTGCCCGCCCGCTTCGACATCGGCGGCACGGAAATCATGCATCACGGGAATATGGATGGCTTTTGCCAGTGCCTGCGCATCGCCGATCTGCACCGTCAGGCGCTTTTCAGGCCGGTGCAGCACGGTCTGGCCGTGGAAGCCGACGATGTCGATGTCCTCCGGCCTCATGCGGTTCTGGGTCAGGAAGCTGGCCACCGCCTCGGCATGGGCTTGCGTCACCGCCCGCTCGGCCTCGGCCAGAACGCCCGGGCGGGCATCGCGCTGGGTAAAATGCACGGCTTCGCCCAGGGCCTGACGCAGCAGATTGCGCTCCGCAGGTTGATAGGGCCGGTAGCCGGACGGCCCGAACGCCTTCACCTGTTTTCCATCGGTTTCGATCAGCGCGACATCCACCCCGTCCAGCGAGGTGCCGCTCATCAGACCGAGTGCCGTCAACATCATGGATCAGCGTCCTCAAGACCCGTTCCGGCATGCCGATCTTGTGCCAGAGGGGCACATCTTATAATGCCACAGCGCCAAGTGGCGGGCGGCCGTCGGGTTCCCATGCAAGACCCTTAAATTGCCCCCAAAACAGTAAACCAAGAATTGTTGGGCACGCCGACAGATGACTGTATTTAAATCGGATTTCCTCAATATCCTGCAGGAACGTGGCTTCGTCCACCAGTGCTCGGATTTCGAGGGGCTGGACGCGCTCGCTGCCAAGGGTGAAGCGACCGCCTATGTCGGCTACGATTGCACCGCCCGCTCGCTGCATATCGGCAATTATCTGACCATGATGATGCTGCACTGGCTGCAGCAGTCCGGCAACAAGCCGATCACGCTGATGGGCGGCGGCACCACCATGGTCGGCGACCCCTCGGGCAAGGACGAGACGCGCGCGATGCGCACGATCGCCGAGATCGAAGCCAACAAGGAATCGATCCGCGGCGTGTTCGCCAAGGTGCTCAACTATGGCGACGGCAAGAGCGACGCCATCATGCTCGACAATGCGGAGTGGCTGACCAAGCTGAACTGGATCGAGATGCTGCGCGACGTCGGCCGGCACTTCTCGGTCAACCGCATGCTCACCATGGACTCGGTGCGGCTGCGGCTCGAGCGCGAGCAGGAGATGAGCTTCATCGAGTTCAACTACATGGTCTGTCAGGCCTACGACTTCGTCGAGCTCGCCAAGCGGACCGGCTGCAAATTGCAGATGGGCGGCTCGGACCAGTGGGGCAACATCATCATGGGGGTCGATCTCGGCCGCCGCATGGGCACGCACCAGCTGTTCGCGTTGACGACGCCCCTCTTGACCACCGCGTCGGGCGCCAAGATGGGCAAGACCGCGCAAGGCGCGGTGTGGCTCAACGCCGACCAGTTCAGCCCCTACGATTTCTGGCAGTATTGGCGCAACACCGAGGACGCCGACGTCGGCAAGTTCCTGAAGCTGTTCACGACGCTGCCGATTGCCGAGATCAGGAAGCTCGAGGCGCTCGGCGGCTCGGAGATCAACGAGGCCAAGAAGGTGCTCGCCACGGAAGCGACCGCGCTGCTGCACGGCCGCGACGCCGCGAACGAAGCGGCAGAAACCGCGCGCCGCACCTTCGAGGAAGGCGCGCTGGCCGAGAGCCTGCCGACGGTGGAAATTCCGCGCGGCGAACTCGACGCCGGCCTCGGCGTGCTCGCCGCCTTCGTCAAGGCGGGCCTCGTCGCCTCCAACGGCGAGGCACGGCGGCAGATCAAGGGCGGCGGCCTGCGTGTCAACGATGCGCCGGTCACCGACGAGAAGATGGCGCTCTCTGCGGCCAATCTGACGCCGGAGGGCGTGATCAAGCTGTCCTTCGGCAAGAAGAAGCACATCCTGATCAAGCCTGCATAGGCGTATGAGCTTTTCGCTGCTTGTCAGGGTGCGCGGATGCGCGCTCCCTGACGGCAATGGATCAGAACACGCCCAAGGGAACGACAGCGGAAACGCGCAAGGAACAGGGCGGAAGCACCAGGCGGGAGGCGGTGCGCACCGCGCTCGTGGTGCTCGGCCTGTGCTTTACGCTGGCTGTTCTCGGCCGCGGGCTCAGCGAGAGCTTCACCGTCTTCCTCAAGCCGATCTCCGAGAGCTTCGGCTGGGACCGCGCGCAAGTCGTCTCGATCTATTCCCTGACATGGCTGATCAGCGGACTGACCGCGCCGCTGGTCGGGCGCCTGTTCGACCATTCCGGACCGCGCGTCGTCTATGCGCTCGGGCTGCTCCTGCTCGGCTCGGCCTTCCTGATCGCAAGCCGGGCCCAGTCGTTGTGGCAGTTCCAGCTCTCGATCGGGCTCTGCGTCGGCATCGGCGTTGCCTTCATCGGCAACGTGCCCAACTCGATCCTGCTCGGCCGCTGGTTCGGACCAAAGCTGCCGACCGCCATGGCGGTGGTGTACTCGGCGATGGGCGGCGGCGTGCTGGCGCTGCTGCCGGCCTCGCAGCTTCTGATCGACCATCTCGGCTGGCGCGAGACCTACCAGGTCTATGGCCTCGCCGCGCTCGCCCTGCTGGTGCCGCTGCTGCTGCTGCCCTGGCGGATGTTTTCGGCCGGCTCGCCGCATGTCGCCAAGAGAAGCGATCCCGACTTCGTCGACCATGGCTGGACGCTGGCGAGCGCCATGCGCCACCATGCCTTCTGGGCGCTGTTCTCGACCTTCTTCTTCACCGCGGTCGGCATGTACGCGATCGCCGCCCAGATCGTGGCCTATCTGATCGACGCCGGCTTCCCGCCGCTGCAGGCGGCGACCGCCTGGGGGTTTTCAGGCGTCGTCCTCGTGTTCGGCATGCTCGGCGTGTCCGCGCTCGACGGGCTGATCGGGCGGCGGCCCTCTGTGCTGCTCAGCTACGCCATCTCGATCCTCGGCATCGTGCTGCTCTGGCTGCTTCAGTATTATCCCGATGTCATCCTGCTCACCGGCTTCGTCGTCTGCTTCGGGAGCATGATGGGCTCGCGCGGCCCGCTGATCACCGCGACCGCGATGAAGATCTTCCGCGGCAAGCGCGTCGGCACGATCTTCGGCACCATCTCGATCGGCAGCGGCCTCGGCTCCGCCGTCGGCTCGTGGAGCGGCGGCCTCATCCACGATTTCACGCACGGCTACAATCTGCTGCTCGTTTTCGCACTTGCGAGCGTGATCCTCGGAATGATTCCATTCCTCATCGTCCCCGCCTTGCGGGAGTAAGTCTCCCCAACGTAACCTGCACCCCTCGATGTCACCGGGGAATTACGCAGGTCATGCGGGCACGGTACGCAACAGCTCGGGCGCGAACGGACGAAGTGCGGTGTCGTGTCCGACATGACGAAAATGTCAGCGCAAATTGGCGCGGAGCCGCTTGCGAGACCGAGCCGAATACGGTCCTAGTCGCAGCATTGGATGGAGGGCAAACCAATGGACTTTCCTTATCTCACTCGCTTTCAACCGCTTCTTCTGAGCCTGTTTCGCTTCATGACCGGCCTGTTGCTGTTCCAGTACGGCGTGGCCAAGCTGTTCAAATATCCGGCTGTCCCGATGTTCGCAAAAGTCGAACTGATGTCGCTTTACGGCGCGGCCGGTGCGCTTGAACTGGTGCTTGGCGGACTGTTGATGATCGGCCTGTTCTCGCGGCTCTCAGCCTTCATCTTGTCCGGCGAAATGGCTTTCGCATATTTCATGGGCCACATGTTCAGGGGCGAAACACCGGTGTTCCTGCCCTTGCTGAACAATGGCACTCTCGCCATCCTGTTCTGCTTCGCCTGCCTCTATCTCTCGGCGGCGGGCGGCGGCCCGGCCAGCGTCGACGCAGCGATGGGCAAGGACTAGCGATCGGGTACGCGGCGCTGCGGCGCCAGTGTTTGACCCCGCAAACGGACGGCACCGGCAGACCGGCGGTGCCGTCTCAGCGCGCCCCCAGCACGTTCCAGATCAGAACCAGGGCCGCGACGAGCAGCAGGGACATGATGATGCGATGAACGAATCGAGTCATTGCAGGTCCAGCCAGGCTGTTTAGATCCCAAAGTCCAAAATCGATTCTGTCGCCCGGACGGGCTTGAGCCGGTCGGCAAGGCGATTTGCCTGCACGATTGCGCATAAGGTTGCAGATGCCGCGCGCCTGGCAGGCCGCCGCATGCCTCCATTCATGATTGGTAAGAACTTCATGCTACCCAGGCGAGCAATAACCATTCCGTAGGGGCTGTGATGAAGCTGCTGAGCCATCTGACGATCCGCACCAAGCTTGCCAGCATGGTCTGCCTTGCTGCACTCACAGTAGCGGCCATCATCGGCGTATCGTCCGCACTGAGCAAGGGCCGCATGATGGAGGATCGCGTCCAGCAGATGCGGACCGCGGTCGAGTTGCTGTACAATTACGCACAATCGCTTCAGGACGAGGTGACCGCCGGCAAGCTGACATTGGCCGATGCCAAGGCCCACTTCCACCAGCGCGGCCGCCGCATGAACTTCAACGGCAACCAGGGCTACCCGGTCGTCTACAATTCCGACACCTCGCTTCTGGTGAACGGCGCCAACCAGCAGCTCGAGGGCAAGATCACCGGGGCCAAGGATTCCAACGGCGTCCTGATCGCCGACGCCATTGTCAAGGCGGGTGAGCAGACCCCGCAGGGCGGGGTCACCTCTTATCTCTATCCCCGTCCCGGCCAGACCGAGCCGGTCCGCAAGACCGTGTTCGCGCGCAAATTCGCCCCCTGGAACGCGACCATCAGCTACGGCCTCTATGTCGACGACATCGACGCCGACGTGCGTGCGTTGACGCTGGAGCTTGCCGCGATCGGCACCGGCCTGATGCTGCTGATGGCGGCACTGTCCTGGCTGATCGCCCGCGACGTGCTCAGCGCGCTCGAGCGCCAGAAGAGCCGCATGCAGGAGATTTCCGCGGGCGCCATCGACAAGCCGGTCGAGGAAACCGACCGCGGCGACGAGATCGGCCGCATGGCCGAGACCCTCGAGGTACTGAGGCAGACGGCTTTGACGGCCCGCGCGCTGGAGGCCGAACAGGCCGCCACCAAGACGCGCACCGAGCAGGAAAAGCGCGACGCCCTGATCGCCCTCGCCGACCGCTTCGATGCCTCCGTCGGCCAGCTCGTCGGCCTGATGGCCTCCGGCTCCGGTGAGCTCGAGCATACCGCCAAGTCGATGTCCTCGACCGCCGAAGGCACCAACCGCCGCGCCTCATTGGTCGGCTCGGCCGCCACCGAAGCCAGTCAGCGCGTCCAGACCGTCGCGGCCGCCGCCGAGGAGCTCTCCTCCTCCATCACCGAGATCAGCCGCCAGGTCGCCCAATCCGCAGAGGTCACCGGACGCGCGGTCGACAGCGCCCGCCGCACCGACACGATCGTGCGTGCGCTGTCGGACGGCGCCCAGCAGATCGAGCACGTCGCCGAGCTGATCTCCAACATCGCCGCGCAGACCAATCTGCTCGCGCTCAACGCCACCATCGAGGCCGCGCGCGCCGGCGAAGCCGGCCGCGGCTTTGCCGTCGTCGCCTCCGAGGTGAAGTCGCTCGCGAGCCAGACTGCGGATGCCACCCGCGAGATCGGCGACAAGATCGCCCAGATCCAGGGCGCGACCAAGGAGGCCGTGGACGCCATCGGCGGCATCACCGCAACCATCGAGGAGGTCAGCCGCATCGCCACCTCGATCGGGGCCGCGATCGAGGAGCAGGGCGCCGCCACTGCCGAGATCGCCCGCAGCGTCTCGCAGACCGCGGAGGCGACCCAGGAGGTCACCACCAATATCGGCGGCGTCTCGACCGCCGCGAACGAGACCGGCAATGCCGCCGGCATGGTGCTTGCCGCCGCCAGCAACCTCTCCAAGCAGGCCGAACAGCTCTCCGGCGAAGTCGGCACGTTCCTGGCAGGCGTGCGCGCGGCGTAGGCGGCGCAGCACACTCCGAGCGCTTGCCGTCATGCCCGGGCTTGTCCCGCCTGCGCGGCCGAAGCCGTTTCGGCGCGGCGAACGCCCGGGCATCCACGTTCTTCGTGCCATGTGGTGAGACGTGGATGGCCGGGACAAGCCCGGCCATGACGCCGGAGCAGCCGCCCGCTTCTACCGCCGCGTGAGGCTGCAGCCGCTCGAGAGCTGACGCGTCGACCCGGTCGAGCCGTCGTTCGACTGCGAGGGGAATTCCTCGAACGGCGTGTTCTGCTTGCCGGTGTTGAACTCGAAGATCTTGCGGAACACGCCCGGCACCATCGCCGAGACCGGATTGACGCGCATCACGGGCGCAGCCGGCGTGCCGATGACCTCGTAGGTCACGCCGATCAGTCCCTCCTTGTCGCCACCGCCCAGGAACAGCCCGAGGACCGGAATCTGTCCGAACATGTTGTTCAACCCGTACATCGGCACGAAGGTGCCGCTCATGCAGACCTGATTGCCGGGATAGTCGATCGAGCCTTCGATGGTGGCGCCGATCATCGGGCCCTTGACGACGCCGTCGCGGATCGTCAGGGCGCCGTTCTGCCGGGTGAACTCGGCGCGCAGCGCACTGAAGGAGACGCCGTTGCCGGTGCCGTTGGGCGCGCCGGCGGCGACGCGCTCGAGCTGCGCCTCGCCCTTCACCGTGAAGTCGCGGACGTTGATGAGGCCCTCGCGCGAGGTGTTCGGCTCGGATGTCGGCGGCTCCATCGCGACCACCATCTGGCCGCCGACCGCCTTGGTGTAGGTGTCGGTGAAGCGCAGCAGCGCGCCGGCATCGTTGGTCTGGAGATAGATCACTTCGCGGCTGCCCTGCGCACGCCCGCCGCGGAGATCGGCCGCCACCGGCGTATCGCGGCCGATCTTACCGTTCAGGGTAAAGGCCTTGATGGCGCCGTTGCGCTTCGACATCTTGGCATCGACGCTGCGCATCGCCTCGCCGTTGAAGCCCGCGACGGCACCGAGCTTCACGTCGATGTCGAAATCGACGTTCCGCATCTTGTTGTTCTTGTCGTCCTTGGAATTGCCTGAGATCGCCGACTTCAGGAACCCGCGGCCGTCGAACACGTCGCCGCGTATGGTGCCCCTGATGACGCCGTCCTGACCACGCTCGGCCTTCAACGAGGTCTTGTCGCCGTCGGACGGCGAATAGATCGGGAAGTTCGCGTTGACGAGGTCGCCGTTCGCGTCGACTTCGAGCGACCCCTTGATCGAAGCGCCGCCGCCTTCGATGACGATGTCCTCCAGACGCGTCGATTGCGCGGTCGGCACCACCTTGAAGCTGGCCTTGCCCGACTTGCCCGGCAGCTTGACCCAGCCCGGCAGGATATTGTCGAGCTTGACCGACGTCAGGTCGGCCTCGACGCCGAGCTTCGTGGTCTGGTCGGGACCGCCGGCGATCTTGCCCGACAGCTTGATCGGCAACGATCCGCTGACGGCGGGGCTGAGATCAAAGCCGAGGCGCGCGCGGCTCGCATCGTCCAGCGTCGCCTGCAGCCTGACGTCCGCATCGCCTTCGGTCGGCTTGCGATAGTCGAGCGAGGCCGCCTGCCCGTTGATCTTGACGTCGCCCTTGACCTGATAACCCCCGTTGTTGGCGACGATCTTGAGGTTGTTGGCCTCGAGCTTCTGGTTCATCACCAGCTTGTCGGCGGCAAAGCCGTTGAGGTCGGCACTGACGGCATAGATGGTGTCAGCCTTGGTCAATTCGCCCTTGACCGGCAGGCCGAGCTGAATGTTCGCCGTGAACGTCCCCTTGCTGGTGTTGGGATCGACGATTGTCGACGACAGATCGCTGAGGCGATCATTGGACAGCATTTCAGCGGCCGCGGGCACCGGGCCATCGACGCGGAACCTGGTCCGCGACGGCGACGGCTTCGGCGCCATGTCGGGCACCTCGAAGACGAAATCGGAGATCGTGATCTTGCGGCCCGCAGGCGTATCGGCGATGCCCTGGCCGATCGTCACGGTCGCGGTGCGGCCGGTCACGCGCGCCTTCAGATCGGCATCGTGCACGACCGGCATGCCGTCCACGGGACGGACCGCGACGCCGCTCGCCACGATGTTGACCGAGAGGCCGTCGTCGGGAATGGGCGGGCCCTTGCGCGGAAGATTCTTCGTCGGAGAATTGATGCCGATCTCGATGCGCTGAAGCGTGCCGCGCTCGATCCGCTCGATGACCCATTCGCGCAACTCGGGAACGACGAGCGTCGGCCACATCCGCTTCAGCGCGGAGGCCGACATCGGCGTTCCCGCAAAGCCCAGCGTCAGGCGCGGCTCGCCCGAATAGTCGATCGCACCGGTGCCGGCGACGCCGATCTCGCCGTTGCTGATATCGGCCTGCGTCAGCAGGAAGCGCTTGTGGTCGGTGTCGAAGCGGAATCCGATCGCGATGCGGTTGAAGACGAGCGGCGGCTCGTTGTCGATGCCGCCGAGCAGGATCGACCCGCCGCTGAAGCCGAGCTGCCAGTCGTTGACGGTGCCGTTGGGCGGCTCGAGATGAGCCAGCAGCGTCAGCCGGTTCGCGCCCGACAGCACCTTGAACGGCGCCACCAGCACCCGGCGGTTGGCATCCCACTCGAGATTGATCTCGGCCTGGTCGATCGCCATCGGATAGTCGGGCGTGTCGGTGTCGATGATATTGCCCGCGCCGACCGCGATCTTGCCGCGGAAGAAGGTCGGCACGCCGTCGCGGCCGAGCTCGCCCTTGAGCTCGCCGGTCAGCGGCAAATCGGCGGTATAGGTGAGGTCCTTGACCCGCAGCGCCAGGAGGATGTTGGAGGTCGAGACCTTGTCGGCCTTGATGTCGACCGAGCGCACGCCGTTCTCGGCCGGACCGATCGTGGCCCGCAGCATCCAGGGGCGCGCGCCCTCCTCGCCGAGGCTGAGCGTGACGCCGCCGCGGCTCGGCCGGCGCAGGCTGAGCGTGATGTTCTCAAACGACCATTTGCTGCCGCGCTGCTGATCGTCGACGATCAGATTGCCGTTCTTCAGACCGATCTCGTTGAGGTTCTGGCCGTCCAGACCGGTCATGCTCAGGCTGTCGAGCCAGTCGAGGCCCTGAAGAATGCCGCTCTGCGCGGTCGCCTGGGGCGGGCCCTGGGAGGCGGCTTGAGATGGATCCTGGCCGACGGGCGCCGTGGCGAAGGGCGGCGGCGGAACGCCGCTGCGCGGGAATGTCGGTGGCAGGCCGGCATCCTTCTTCGAGGCGACGCCGGTGGCCAGCGGCTTTGCGGTGTCGCCGGCGGACACGGTGACAGTGCCGTCGGGCGCGATCCGGATCGCGAGCTCGGCATCGACGAGATTGAGGCTTTCGGCACGCAGGTGCCCCATCAGCAGGCCCGCCCCCGACAGCTTGACCTCGGCCTTCGGCGCGCTGGCGACGACGGCGTGATCGCGGTCGCGGACGATGATGTCACGGATACGGACGGCGATGCGGACCCGCCCGGCCCGCTCGATCTGGGTGCCACCGATCTCAACCGTGTTGCCGTGGCCGATATTGTCCTCGATCGCGGCGGCCAGCCACGGCGTGGCGATGTCGAGATTGATCGGACCGGCGCCGAGCCGCCACCACAGCGCAGCGAAACAGCCGACGAAGATGACGGCAACAGTCCCGACGACGAGGACGAGGCGCTTCAGCCAGCGATCGGCGGCCAGCCAGCGGCGCAGCGCGCCAAACCCGTCGCCGAAGCGAAGGAAGCGCGAGCTGGAACGCGCCAACAGCCGGCGCGCGCGATGGCCCGCGGCCGCCTCCTGATCCGGATCCCAATCGGCGTCGTCCCATTCCTGCGGCTGTTGACCGCCGTGCCGATCGAAGTCCCGATTGTAATCCTGGGGCGACTTATTCCTTGCCATTGCCTCTCGATACAGGCGCCCGTCATGAGATTGAGCGCCGCCGGGACCACAGCCGTCCCCAGGAAGCAAAGCTCCCTGCGCCGGCATTGCAGCCATACTTCGAATATTCCTGCTGTTCGTCATTTCGCCCCGGGAGCGCGTTCAACGAGCAGTGGGGTGGTGCGTGGAATTCCTTGTAACCATACTCCGGCGTCGTCAGACTTGCCCAGCCAAGGGCGCCAGTCCGGCACACCGGACGAGAGCTGCAATACCGTTTCGGTTGACCCGCCGAAAGCGTCGAAAGGAAGGCGTATGTCCAAGAAATCCCAAAAGAAATCGTCCACAGCGCCCTCCGGCAGTCCGACGGCTAAGAAGAAGACCCTGAAAGCACGGGCATCGACTCAAACAAAGTCCGCAAAGACGCAGCGGACACCGGCGAGCAAATCAGCCGGGACTTTAGCAAAATCAGGATCACATAAGGCCGCATCGAAACAGTTAAATTCCTCCAAATCGGCCTCCGCGACGGCGAAGGCCGGCCTGGCCGAGGGCCAGAAGGCCCCCGCCTTCCGCCTGCCCCGCGACGGCGGCGACGTCGTCACATTGGCGGATTATGCCGGCCGAAAGCTGGTGCTGTTCTTCTATCCCCGCGCCGACACGCCCGGCTGCACCCGGGAGGCGATCGACTTCACCCGCCTCGCCGGCGCCTTCGCAGCCGCCGGCACCGCCGTGCTCGGGATCTCCGCCGATCCCTTAAAGGCCCAGGAGAAGTTCCGCGACAAGCACGGTCTCGGTGTCCCGCTCATCTCGGACGAGCAGCACGAGATGCTCGAGGCCTATGGCGCCTGGGGTGAAAAGTCCATGTATGGCAAGAGCTTCCTTGGAATTCTTCGCACCACGATCCTGGTCGGGGCTGACGGCAAGGTGGCCAGGATCTGGCGCAATGTCCGGGTCGACGGGCATGCCGATGCGGTGCTGGAGGCGGCAAGAAGCCTTTAACCAGTCCTTTGAATTCGCCTGTTCCCGTTTCCGGAAAATTAACCATGACCGGCCCAGATTGCTGCGGCAATTAGGGCCGTACGGACTCATCCGACCGGCGCGGGAGTGCCGATGTCGAAAAGTTCTGCCCAATATTCGCAGTACCCCCAACATCATCCGCACGACCATGGCCGGGCCTTCCAGCGCCGTCCCGCGGTCGCGGCCGCCGCGGCGATCCCCCTTCCTGCGACCGACGATGCCTACACCATTGTCCATGCCGGCAAGCAGGTCCGCTTTGGGCCCGTGGTGTTCTGGATCGTGGTCGGTACGGTGGTGCTGCTCGGTCTCTGGTCGGCGGCGACCGCCACCTACTTCGCTTTCCGTGACGACGTGCTGACCCGGCTGATCGCCCGTCAGGCCGAGATGCAATACGCCTATGAGGATCGCATCGCCGAGCTGCGCGCCAAGGTCGATCGCACCACCAGCCGGCAGCTGCTCGACCAGGAACAGTTCGACCAGAAGCTCGACCAGATCATGAAGCGCCAGACGGCGCTGGAGTCCCGGGCCACGGCGCTCGGGGCCATGCCCGACGTGACCGGCTCGATTCCCCGTGCGGTCCCGCAGCGCGGCGATTCGAGCCAGAGCACGCCAAAGCCCTCGCCGATCAGCGACACCGTGATCTTCGTGGCGCCGCCAGACCGTGAGGCGCGGCTCGAATCGCGCGCCCCCTCCGTCGTGGCTCCCCAGACCAATCAATTTGCGAAGAACCATGGCTTCGACAACGTCCTGGTCCGGCTCACCACCTCGCTCGATCAGGTCGAGCGTCGCCAGATGGCGGTGCTCAGCGCGGTCGAGGAAAGCATGGACTCACGCATGCGCCGGATGCGCGGCGTGGTCAGCGATCTCGGTCTCAACCTCGCCAGTCTCGAAGCCGCCGTGCCGCGCAGCGCAATGGGCGGGCCCTTCGTTCCCATCAAGCTGACCGCCAATGCCGGGCCGTTCGAGAAGCAGCTCAATCGCATCAACATCACCCGCGCCGAGATGGATCGTCTCAACCGCACGCTGGCGCTGGTGCCCTACCGCAAGCCCGTCATCGGCGAGGTCGAGTTCACCTCAGGCTTCGGCGTCCGCAGCGATCCCTTCCTCGGCCGGCCCGCGATGCATACCGGGCTCGACTTCCGCGCCGCCAGCGGCGATCCGGTCCGCGTCACCGCCAACGGCAAGGTCGTTTCCGCCGGCTGGTCCGGCGGCTACGGCCGCATGGTGGAGGTCGATCACGGCAACGGGTTGTCGACCCGCTACGGCCATCTCTCGGAGATCAACGTCAAGGTCGGCGAGATCGTGAAGATCGGCCAGGTCGTCGGTCTCGTCGGCTCCACGGGCCGTTCGACCGGTCCTCACCTGCACTACGAGACCCGCATCGAAGGCGAAGCAGTGGATCCGCAAAAATTCCTGCGCGCCGGCGTCCGGCTCAGCGCGGGTTAGTTTCCGACCTGCACCGCGGAAAGCTCCACAGTCTCCCCCCGAACGATCACGTTCCATTCGCGTCGACCACCGCCTCAGCCAGTGGTGTCTTCAATGCGACCGAACGAAACGACGCAATACGCGTCCATCGATCACGAGAAGCGCGCTGGCAATGATCAGAGCGCCGGCAATCTCACGCACTGAAATCGGCTCGCCCAGGACGAGATAGCCGAGCAGGATTGCCGTCACGGGAACGAGGAGCGTTACCAAAGTCACGTTGGTTGCTCCCGAGCGCCGCAGCACCTGGAAAAAAACGAGATATGCGAGCGCGGTCGAGAGACCAGCCGAGCCGAGCACGGCGAGCCAGGTGGTCACGCCGGGCATCGGCAGGCGCCATGGCCGGTCGAACACGAAAGCCAGCGCCGTCATCATGACCGTCGATGCGAGCAACTGACATGTCGCCGTCGCAAGCGGAGGTGATTTCGACAGCCAGCGCCGTGCCACCAAGGCCGCGAATCCGTAGCTGAGAGCCGCACCGAGGCAAAGCAGAATCCCGATCCCCTGACCTGTCAGCACCTCGATCCCAGCCCCCTTGAGAATGATGACGCCGATCAGGCCCACGACAACACCGGCAGCCCGACGCGCTATCAGCCTCTCCTCTCCGACAGCCGCCATGACGACGACGGTGAATAAGGGAGTGGTCGCGTTGAGGATCGACGCCAGCCCGCTCGAAATGTACAATTGCGCGGTCACGATCATGCAAAAAGGCAATACGTTGTTCAGCAACGCCATGGCGACATACGGCCGCCAACTCGCGACGTCTCCCGGAAGGCTGATCCGATAAAGCCGCAGCAGCGGCAGAAGCAGGGCCGCACCCGCCGCCACTCGCAGCAGCACCAGCGTCAATGGCGGCAATTCCCTCAAGGCCGCGCTGTTGAAAAAGAACGAGCCGCCCCACAGGATCGAAAGGAGACCCAACAGCAACCAGTCGCGTGCGTCGATCCTGTTATCCGTCGGAAGCATGAGGTCTCGCATCTGGCGCCCAAAGCCTTCGCCTAGCCCGAAGCCATGGAAGCGACCACCCGATTTCCGGAACAGCGCCAAGCGGCTTATTTCGGCCGCGACACCAGCTCGATCATCCTGCCTTCATCATCATCAGGCATCGCCGCCTTGGCCTGCGCATAGGCCTCGACCGCGGCGCGCGCGACCAGCGGCTTGCCGGCCAGGAGGCTCTCCGCCAGCTTCACGGCGTAGGCGGCATCCTTGTGCCGCAGCGCCGCGGTGAAGGTCGCGCCGGAAAAATCGCGGGCGACCATGCGCTTGGAATGACGCGTGACCTGCGGGCTTGCAGCGACGCCCGCCTGGATCGATTCCAGCACGAGCTTCATGTTGAGCCCGGCCTGCTCGGCGATCGCAAGGCCCTCGGCGAGGCCGGCGATCTGGATCGCGCCCATCAGATTGTTGATGAGCTTGTAGACGGTGCCGGAGCCGACCGCGCCGAAATGGCGGATGGTCGTGCCGATCGGTTCGAGATAAGGCCGCGCGCGTTCGAGATCGGCGCTGTCTGCGCCGACCAGCAGCGTCAGCTTTCCGGCGGCTGCCGCATCGGGCAGTCCGGTCACGGGGCAGTCGATGTAGATCAGCCCGCGCGCATTCAGCTCGCGGCCCATCTCGCGGGCATGGTCATAGGAGACGGTCGAGCATTCGATCGCGATGGTGCCGGCCTTGGCGGTCTTGGCCGCGCCCTTCGGCCCGAGCCAGACCGCGCGCGAGGCCTCGTCGTCGGCGACCATGGTCACGACGGCGTCGGCATCGATCGCGGCATCCTCCGGCGAGGTCGCCCAATGGGCGCCGCGGGCGATCAGGTCGTCCGCTTTTGCCCTGCTGCGATTCCACAGCGTCACGGTGAAGCCGGCATCGAGATAGCGGCCGGCCATGCCGTGCCCCATCCGCCCCAATCCGATGAAGGCGACACGGGGCATGATCAGTCCACGTCCTCGATCTCGCCGGTCGTGGTGCCGAACGCGCGCTGCGCCAGCGTCGCGGCCATGAACTCGTCGAGCTCGCCGTTGAGCACGCCCGATGTGTCGGAGGTCTGCACGCCCGTGCGCAGATCCTTCACCATCTGATAGGGCTGCAGCACGTAGGAGCGGATCTGGTGGCCCCAGCCGATATCGGTCTTGGCGGCCTGGTCGGCGGCGGCCTTCTCCTCGCGCTTCTTCAGCTCGATCTCGTAGAGGCGCGCGCGCAGCATGTCCCAGGCCTGTGCCCGGTTCTTGTGCTGGGAGCGGCCGGCCTGGCAGACCACCGCGACGCCGGTCGGAATGTGCGTGAGGCGCACCGCGGATTCGGTCTTGTTGACGTGCTGGCCGCCGGCGCCGCCGGATCGCATCGTATCGACGCGAACGTCGGATTCCTTGATGTCGATCTTGATGCTGTCGTCGATGACGGGAAACACCTGCACGCTGGAGAACGAGGTGTGGCGCCGCGCATTGGAATCGAACGGCGAGATGCGCACCAGGCGGTGCACGCCGGCTTCCGTCTTCAGCCAGCCATAGGCGTTGTGGCCGGAGACCTGGATGGTCGCCGACTTGATGCCGGCCTCTTCGCCCTCGGACTCTTCGAGATATTCGACCTTGAAGCCGTGATTTTCCGCCCAGCGCGTGTACATGCGCAGCAGCATCTGCGCCCAGTCCTGGCTCTCGGTGCCGCCGGCGCCGGCGTGGACTTCGAGGTAGGAATCGAAGCGGTCGGCTTCGCCCGACAGCAGCGCTTCGAGCTCGCGCCGCGCCACTTCCTTCTTGAGGTTCTTCAGCGCGGCTTCGGCCTCGGCGACGACGCCGTCATCGCCCTCGGCCTCGCCGAGCTCGATCATGCCGATATCGTCTTCGAGCTCCTGCTCGACCTTGCCGATGCCCGAGAGCAGATCCTCAAGCGAGGTGCGCTCCTGCATCAGCTTCTGGGCTTTCTGGGGATCGTTCCAGAGATTGGGATCTTCAGCGAGCTTGTTCAGCTCAGCGAGGCGCGCCGTCGATTTCTCGACGTCAAAGATGCCTCCTCAGCAGCCCGACTGACTGCTTGATCTCTTCTACCAACCGTTCGATTTCGGCGCGCATGTTGTTCTCTGTCTTGCGGAATCCCGCGTGCAGTTCGAGAGGGGATGTAGCGGCGGCGGCCGTAAAGCGCAACCGCCGGAGCCGTGATCGTCGACTTATCCGCGGCCTACCACAGCCCGCCGGTGCCCGGCCGCATCAGGAAGCCGGAATCCGGCTGCTGCTGCGAGACCGGCATGCGCCCTTCGGCGTCGGCGACGCCGATGACCGAGTAATTGTCCGGCGGCGCCGTGCCCGGCTTGAAGGCTTCGAGGATGGTGCCGCCGGTCTCGCCGGGACCGGCGCGCATGCCGGTCTTGGAGACGACGCGGACGAGCTTGATGCCGGCCGGCACCTTGAAGGGAACCGCAGGCTTGTCGGCGAGCGCGAGCTTGAGGAAATCGCGCGCGATCGGAGCCGCCAGATGGCCGCCGGTTGCGGCATTGCCCTTACCGAGCGGACGCGGCTTGTCGTAGCCCATGTAAATGGCGACCGCGATGTCGGGCGAGAAGCCGACGAACCAGGCGTCCTTCGCCTCGTTGGTGGTACCGGTCTTGCCGGCGACGGGTTTGCCGACGTCCTTGATGACCGTCGCCGTACCCGCCTGCACCACGCCCTCCATCAGCTCGGTGATCTGGTAGGCGGTCATGGAATCCAGCACCTGCTCGCGGCGGTCGATCAGCTGCGGCTCGGCCTGGTTCTTCCAGCCGCCCGGGGCGTCGCAGCCGCGGCATTCGCGTTGGTCGTGCTTGAAGATGGTGCGGCCGTAACGGTCCTGGATACGGTCGATCAGCGTCGGCTTCACGCGGCGGCCGCCATTGGCGAGCATCGAGTACGCCGTGACCATACGCATTGCGGTCGTTTCGCCGGCGCCGAGCGCATAGGAGAGATAGTTCGGCAGCTCGTCATAGACGCCGAAGCGGCGGGCATATTCGCCGATCAGCGGCATGCCGATGTCCTGCGCAAGGCGCACCGTCACCGTGTTGAGGGATTGTCGCAGCGCGTTGCGCAGCGTCACCGGTCCCTGGAATTTGCCCGAGGAGAAGTTCTCCGGCCGCCATACGCCGGCGCCCTGCCCCTGATCGATTTCGATGGGAGCGTCGAGCACGACGGTCGAGGGGGTATAGCCGTTGTCGAGCGCAGCCGAATACACGATCGGCTTGAACGACGAACCCGGCTGCCGATAGGCCTGCGTGGCGCGGTTGAACTGGCTCTGATCGAACGAGAAGCCGCCGACCATCGCGAGCACGCGGCCGGTCCAGGGATCCATCGCCACCATCGCGCCGGACACTTCGGGGATCTGGCGCAGGCGGTACTGGCCCTCGACCGGCTGGCCGTCCTTGTAGAGCGGATCGGCATAGATCACGTCGCCCGGCTGCAGCACCTGCGACACCGCCGTCGGCGTCTTGCCCTTGGTTCCGCCCTGTGCGGCTCGTGCCCATTTGACGCCGTCGACCGTGATGATGCCGGTCTCGCGCTGCTTGCTGACGGCGCCGCCAAGCTCGCGGCTCGGCTGGAAGCCGATGCGCGCCGACTGGTCGCTGGTTTCCAGCACGACCGCCATGCGCCAGGGCGAGATGTCGGAGAGCGATTTGATCTCGGCGAGCTTGACGCCCCAGTCACCCGAGATGTCGAGCTTGCTGATGGCGCCGCGATAGCCTTGCTGCTCGTCATAGTTCACGAGGCCGGTGACCATCGCCTTGCGCGCCATGACCTGGATCTTGGGATTCAGCGTGGTGCGGACCGACAGGCCGCCTTCATACAGCTTCTTCTCGCCGTAGCGCTCGAAGATGTCGCGGCGAACTTCCTCGGCGAAATATTCGCCGGCGAACGTGTGGGCGCCGTTGGAACGGCTGGTGACGGCGAGCGGCTCCTTGCGCGCCTTGTCGGCGTCGGCCTGCTTGATCCAGCCGTTCTCCAGCAGACGGTCGACGACATAGTTGCGGCGCTCGATGGCGCGGTCGCGGTTGCGGACCGGATGCAGCGTCGCCGGCATCTTGGGCAGCGCCGCCAGATAGGACGCTTCCGCCACGGTCAGCTCGTTCACCGACTTGTCGAAATAGACCAGCGAAGCGGCCGCGATGCCGTAGGCACCGAGACCGAGATAGATCTCGTTTAGATACAGCTCGAGGATCTTGTCCTTCGAATAGGTCTTCTCGATCCGCATCGCCAGCAAGGCTTCCTTGATCTTGCGGGCGAACGAGACCTCGTTGGTCAGAAGGAAGTTCTTGGCGACCTGCTGGGTGATGGTGGAGGCGCCTTGCGGACGGCGGTTCGAGCCGTAGTTCTGGATGTAGACCAGGCCCGCGCGCGCCATGCCGGTGTAGTCGATGCCGCCATGCTCGTAGAAGTTCTTGTCCTCGGCCGCGAGGAACGCGTTGATCACGAGCTTGGGCACCGCCTGGATCGGCAGATAAAGGCGCCGTTCCTTGGCGTATTCGCCGACCAGCGAACCATCGACCGCGTGCACGCGGGTCATCACCGGCGGCTCGTAATCCTGAAGCTGAGAATAGTCTGGCAAGTCCTTGGAGAAATGCCAGATCAAGCCTGCCACGGCCCCGACACCAACAAGGAACACCACCGTTCCCGCGGCGAACAGGAAGCCCATGAACCGCACCAGCAAGCGCATTATCTATTTATCCGTTCAAAGTCTGGATCAGCCCAGTATCGATCCCATCGGACCCAAAAAACTGGCGCCCCAAACTGGCACCAACCTCACGTCGCGAATTCGCCCGCTTACACAATACCATCAGTGCCGGACTTAAGACGCTTGCCGAACAGGATTCTCGCCGATTCCGGAACCCCCTGCGGCATTTTTTATAAAGCGCCCGCTGTGGCCAAACTAGGGCCTTTGCGACGGGACGGATACCCTTTCAGTTTCGAATACCCCCCGGGGCGTCAGTTCGCCGATTCCGGGGTCGTCAATTGGACGATCCCGCCGTGGCCATCCGCTTGGTCAAAAACCCGTCGATCGCCTGCGCCATCGAGCCCACGGCACGGGACCGCCAGCCCTCGGAAACCAGATGCTCGAGGTCGCCCTTGTTGGAGACGTAGCCGATCTCGACCAGCACCGAGGGCACGTCGGGCGCCTTCAGGACCCGGAAGCCGGCCGACTTCAGGGGATGCTTGTGCATCCGCACGGTCGTCTTCATTTCGCCCATCAAGAGGCGGGCGAAACGGTTTGAAAAAGTGCGCGTTTCTCGCTGCGTGAGATCGATCAGGATGTCGGCGACCTCATTCGGCTCCTCCGCGAGGTTGAAGCCGGCGATCGCATCGGCCCGGTTTTCCGCATCCGCTAGCCGCTGGGCCTCGGCGTCGGACGCCTTGTCGGACAGTGTATAGATGGTCGCGCCCTGCGCATCGCCCTCGGCTCGCGGCAGCGCGTCGGCATGAATCGAGACGAACAGCGCCGCCTTGTGGTTGCGGGCGATCTTGGTGCGGTCATTGAGGGGAATGAAGGTGTCGTCGTCCCGCGTCATGACCACACGGTACTTGCCGGCCTTCTCCAGCCTGTCGCGCAGCGCCAGCCCGAAAGCCAGCACCAGGTTCTTCTCGCTTTCGCCGCTCGACTGCGTGCCATTGTCGATGCCGCCATGGCCGGGATCGATCACGACCACCGGGCGGCCGTCGGACTTCTGCTGCGCCGTTTCCGGGGCTGTGGTCGCCGGCGCCGTTGCAGGCTGCGCCTCGGCGATGGTGGGCCGCAGCTCGGGGCGGCTTTCGGGCGCGAGCGCCTGCATGAAGGCGGCACGGTCGACCTCCTCGAGCTCCAGCACAAGCCGGGCTGGCTGGCCGTTGGCCGCCTCGACCACGTAGGACTTGGCGATCTTGGCCGGTCCCGTCAGGTCGAACACGATTCGCGAGCCGCCGGGCATGACGAGGCCATAGCGGAAGGCCTTGACCAGTCCGCGCCCTCCGGCCCCCGTGCCCGCGGGCAGCTGAAAATTGACCTGCGGCACGTCGACGACGACCCGGTACGGGTCAGCCAGCGTGACGGCGCGGAAGGTAACGGCCTGGTTGATGTCGAGAATGAAGCGGGTCTGCTTGCCGTCGCCGGCCAGCCGGGCGGCCGATGCGATCGGAAAATTCGCCGCTGCAACAGTGGGTTGCGGCTGGCTTTCCGCTGCCCTCAGGCGCGAGGAATCAGCACATGGCAATGCTGCAACGCACAACAGCGCGCATCCCAGCAAAACCCGTCGATGTGTGCGGCTCGCCACCGATTCCGTGCCTCCGAGCAGCCCTCTTAACGCAATAGAACCACAGGGTTAATCGATCCTTAATGACAGACGTGCGAAACTCTTCGACTGTGACCGCCGTGCGACGCTCCTTGCACGGATGGCTCATTCCTCGTATGTACGGAATGCTGACGGCCGATATTTTCGGTTGTGTCGCATTCAGCCTCCCGGTGCAGCGCCGGAACTCCCAAAATTTGGGAATTCCAGCGTTTTCCGTTTCTCTCTAAGGCCAGCGCAGTGCGCGGCAGCGGGTGGAACGGGTCACGCGTCGGCGGCGGACCGGTCCCTGGTTACCACTCACGTTACCGGGACGGTTCTGACAGCGACGTAACCCATTACCCGTTCCCTTGATCCCAAGGGAACGGTTCTTCATCCCCAAGGCGAGCGCGCTCGCGCCATGCCTGGCCTGCAGCAACTGATTGAAGGGCGGCCTCGCCGCCCAATGTTTCATACGGGCCGACGCTTGATGCGCCAGACTGTGCCGACGAATTCTGAAGGACCATTCGCGACGCTGCGGAGTGAAGTTCCCGCGCGCCGCAATGGTCCTGAAGCTTCCGGTCCGGCAAGGCGCGAGAGACGGCGTTTCGGCCTTCCCCTCACCCCCGAATCAGGTGGACCGTCGCGTCACCCGGCGGCGCGATACGCGCCCACGGTGAATCGCGCCCGCCGCCGCCAAGAGTTAAGACATGCCCAACAAGATGTTGATCGATGCCACCCACCCGGAAGAGACCCGGGTCGTCGTGGTCCGCGGCAATCGCGTCGAAGAGTTTGATTTCGAGACCGCGCAACGCAAGCAACTGCGCGGGAATATCTACCTCGCCAAGGTCACACGGGTCGAACCCTCGCTCCAGGCCGCCTTCGTCGAATATGGCGGCAACCGCCACGGCTTCCTCGCCTTCAGCGAAATCCATCCCGACTATTACCAGATCCCGGTCGCCGACCGGCAGGCGCTGATCGAGGCCGAGGAACAGGCCCATCGCGAGGCCGAAGAGGAGAGCGAGAATCGCTCCCACGGGCGCCGTCGTTCACGCCACCGCAATGCCCGCCGCCGCGGTCACGGCGAGCGCGTGCGCAGCGACATCGTCGAAGGCCTCGACGCCGGCGCCGATCCCGCCGCCCAGCCGATCGAGGGCGCGGCGCAGCCGGAGCATGGCGAGGGTGCCTTGCAGGAAGGCGAGCACCTGCATGCCGATGCCGAGCATCACGGCGAGCACGCGAGCCACGACCACGATCATGACGGACATGATCATGGCGAGCATGATCACGGCGATCGTCATGCCCATTCTGACGAGCCCGCCCACGATCACGACCATGGTCACGATCACGACCATCCGCACGATCATCACGACCATGATCATGCCGGCGAGACGCCCGCGCCTGTCGCGGCCGTCGGCGCCGAGCCCGTGGTCGCGACCGCAACGGTTGCCGAGCCGCAGGAGGCCGCCCCTTCCGAAGCGCACGCCGAGGCCCTTGCCGAAGCCGTGACTGCCGCCGCCGAGCCGGCCGACGCCGTGTACGGCGAGAGCACCGAAGCGCCGCATGCCGACGCCGGGGACGCAGCCGACGAAGACGACGAAGACGAGGATGAGGACGAAGACGGCGATGAAGCCGAAGAGGAAGTCGTCGAATCCGTCGGCGGCGACGACGTGCTGGAGGAAGTGCCGGAGCGCACGTTCCGCCCGCGTCGCCAGTACAAGATCCAGGAGGTCATCAAGCGCCGCCAGGTGATGCTGGTGCAGGTCGTCAAGGAAGAGCGTGGCAACAAGGGCGCTGCGCTGACGACCTATCTGTCGCTCGCCGGCCGCTATGCCGTGCTGATGCCGAATACCGCGCGCGGCGGCGGCATCAGCCGCAAGATCACCAGCGCCCAGGACCGTTCCCGTCTGAAGGAAGTGGTGCAGGATCTCGACGTGCCCGAGGGCATGGGCATCATCCTGCGCACGGCCGGCGCCGCCCGGACCAAGCCGGAGATCAAGCGCGACTTCGAATATCTGATCCGGATGTGGGAGACGGTGCGCGACCTCACGCTGAAGTCGCAGGCCCCGACGCTCGTCTACGAGGAAGGCTCGCTGATCAAGCGTTCGCTGCGCGACCTCTACAACAAGGAGATCGACGAGATTCAGGTGGCCGGCGAGTCCGGCTACCGCGAAGCGCGCGACTTCATGAAGATGCTGATGCCCGCCAATGTCAGCGCGGTGAAGCAATATCGCGACGGTCAGCCGCTGTTCTCACGCATGGGCGTCGAGAGCCAGCTCGACGCGATGTTCTCGCCGACCGTGCAGCTGCGCTCCGGCGGCTACATCGTCATCAACCAGACCGAGGCGCTGGTCTCGATCGACGTCAATTCCGGCCGATCGACGCGCGAGCACCATATCGAGGATACCGCGCTGAAGACCAACCTGGAGGCGGCCGAAGAGGTCGCCCGCCAGCTTCGCCTGCGCGACCTCGCCGGCCTGATCGTCATCGACTTCATCGACATGGACGAGAAGCGCAACAACCGTGCGGTCGAGCGCAAGCTGTCCGACTGCCTCAGGCAGGATCGCGCCCGCATCCAGGTCGGACGCATCTCGCATTTCGGCCTGCTCGAGGATGTCGCGCCAGCGCATCCGCGCCAGCGTGCTGGAAAGCTCGACCGATCCGTGCCCGCATTGCGGCGGCACCGGCCATGTCCGCTCGGTGTCCTCGGTGGCGCTGCAGCTGCTGCGCGGTCTCGAAGAAATCCTGATGAAGGGCGCGACCCACAATCTCGTGGTCCGCACCCGTACCGACGTCGCGCTCTATGTGCTCAACCACAAGCGCGGCCACCTGCGCGACCTCGAGAACGGCTTCAAGGTGACGCTGTCGGTCATTGCCGATCAGTCTGTCAGCGGACCTCAGGCTTACGTGATCGACCGCGGCGAGCAGGTGCATACGCTGGAAGCCGCCAAGGCGCTGCTTGCGGCGCAGGCGGTTGCGAGCCCGCCGCCAGCGGCCGAAGAGCCCTACGAGGATGAGGACGTCTTCGACATCGAGACCGAATCCGAGGTCGAAACCGAGGAGACCGAAGGTCTCGCCGAAGAGCAGGCGTCCGGCGATGCCGCGTCCGACCAGGACGGCCAGCGCCGCAAGCGCCGACGTCGCCGCCGCGGCCGCGGTGGCCCGCGCGACGGCGAGTTGCGCGAGGATAGCCCTCCCACTCTTCCCGAGGCGGCCGTTGCGGCCGGCGAAGGCGAGGACGATGCCGAATCCGAACAGGACGGCGAGGAAGGCGAGGAACAAGCAGCCCGCGGCGAGCAGCAGGGCAGCGGCGAGCGCCGGCGCCGGCGCGGTCGCCGCGGCGGTCGCCGCCGTCGCGGTGGCAGCGAGGAAGGTCTCGCCGGCTCGATCAGCGACGAACTCGGCACCAATCAGCCATCGGAAGCTGCCGAGGCGGTCGCCGATTTCGACGGCTTCGGCAATGAGGCTGCGCCCTCGATTGCACAGGCCGAGCACAGCGCTGAACCGCAGGCCTCGCAGCCCGAACCGCGCGCCGAGGTGCAGGCCGAGGCACCGGCTCAGCCCGAGCCCGTTGCCGCGGAGGAAGAGCCCGTCGACGACAAGGCCGCACGGCGCCGCTCAACGGTGCGCGAAAAGGTGAGCTTCCTGTCGAGCGGCCCGAGCGAGCCGGCAACGCAAGTGTCGCCGGTTGCGCAGGCGGCCGAGCCGGTCACGCCGCCCGCCCCGGCAGCTGAACCCGCGCCGCAACCGGCAAGCGACACGCCCGCCGTCCCGCGCCGCGCCGGCTGGTGGTCCCGCCGTTTCGGCGGCGGCGAATAAGGCCGAACATCCAAATGCAAAACGCCCGGCATCCGCCGGGCGTTTTCGTTTCGTCGTAGCGACGATGTGCTAAGCCGTTTTCGCAATCTGAAAGGGGACCGGCATTGTCAGAGCTTTGCGATTCCAGCGCCGTCGAACTGCGTCGCCTGTTGGCCGCGCGGGCAATCTCGCCCGTCGAGTTGCTCGACGCCTGTCTGTCCCGCATCGCCGCGATCAACCCCGCCGTCAACGCGGTCGTGACGCTGGACGAGCCGGGCGCACGCGCCGCCGCCAAGGCGGCCGAGGCCGCCATCCTGGGCGGGGAGGATCGCGGTGCTCTGCACGGGCTTCCCGTTCTCATCAAGGACACCCAGGACACTGCCGGGATGCGCTCCACCTATGGCAGCCCGCTGCTGAAGGACAACGTCCCCGCTGCCGACCAGGGCTCGGTCGCGCGCCTGCGCGCGGCGGGCGCCGTCATCTTCGGCAAGACCAACACGCCGGAATGGGCGGCGGGCGGCAACACCCGCAATCCCGTATTCGGCGCGACCGGCAATCCCTTCGATCCCCTGCGCTCGGCGGCGGGCTCCTCCGGCGGCTCGGCGGTGGCGCTGGCCTGCGGCATGGCTCCGCTCGCCTCCGGCTCGGACACCGGCGGCTCCCTGCGCAATCCGGCAGGCTTCGCCGGCATCGTCGGCATGCGTCCGTCCTACGGCCTCGTGGCCAGCGAGAAGCGTGCGTTCGGCTGGTCCAATCTGTCGACCGACGGGCCGATGGCGCGCAACGTCGCCGACACTGCACTGATGCTGTCGGTGATGGCGAGCGATGATGCCCGCGATCCGCTCGCCTATACGCTGCCCGGCGAGCCCGTGCGCGCTCGCGCCGAGCGCTGGGCCGCCCCGCGCCCCGCAGAGCTCGGCAAGCTGCGTCTCGCCTTCACCGAGGATTTTGGCTTTGCCCCGACCGAGCAGGCGATCCGGCGCGTGTTCCGCGCCCGGGTGAAGAAGCTCGCGCCGCTGTTCTCCTGAATCCCGCGAGGCGACGCCGGATTGCTCCGGCGCGGACGACGCCTTCGCGGTGCTGCGCGCAGGCCTGTTCCTGGCGATGCACGGCAAGAACTACAGGGAACGTCGCGAGATGCTTGGCCCCAATGTCCGCGCCAATGTCGAGGAAGGGCTGGGCTACACGCTCGAAGACCACGCACGGGCCACGGCGACGCAGACGCGGATATATCGCGCCTATCAGAGCTTCTTCGAAACCTGCGACGTGCTGATCAGCCCGACCATTACGCTGAGCCCGCGGCCGTGGTCGGAGCCTCATCCGGCTGAGATCGACGGCGTGCCGACCAGGTCTTATTTCCACTGGCTCGCGCTGGCCTACGCCGTCACGCTCCCCGGTCATCCCGCGATCAGCATTCCGCTCGGGCTCGATGAAGCCGGCCTGCCGTTCGGCCTCCAGATCATCGGTCCGCGTGGCGGCGACGCCATCGTGCTCTCGGTCGCCGCGGGCATCGAGGCGGCGTTCGCGGGCGATGCGCAATTGTGCCGGCCCGTCCCGGATCTGGCGCGGCTTGCCGCGGCGCGGCCGCTCTCCGCTGCCCCCGGCTTCCTCACCTGGGAATGATCTTGGGAATGATCCTGGGAATAACGCGATCCGACAGGAGA
The DNA here is from genome assembly GCF_042019905.1 of Bradyrhizobium dasycarpum. Lineage (NCBI taxonomy): Bacteria > Pseudomonadati > Pseudomonadota > Alphaproteobacteria > Hyphomicrobiales > Nitrobacteraceae > Bradyrhizobium > Bradyrhizobium dasycarpum. The sequence goes on along the minus strand of NZ_CP169574.1, from coordinate 1,038,238 downwards.
AGTCTTCCGATGCAAAGCGCAATGGTTCTCGGCGGCGGCATGATCGGTGTGAGCGCCGCACTGCACCTGCAGCAGCGCGGCTGGACCGTCACGCTCGTCGATCGCAGGGAGCCCGGTCGCGAGACCAGCTACGGCAATGCCGGGATGATCCAGGCCGAAGCGGTCCGCCCCTATCCGATGCCGCGCGACCTTGCGACGCTGCTGAAGATCGCGACAGGCCGCACCAACGACGTGCGCTACAGCCTGTCGTCGCTTCACCGCCATATCGAGCCCCTGCTCCGCTATTGGTGGCATTCGGCGCCGAAACGGCATCGCGAGGCGATCGAGGCCTGGGCGCGACTGATCGCCTACGCGACTTCGGAACACGACATCCTCGTTCGCGAGGCTCATGCCGACAATCTGATCCGCCGCGCGGGCTACCGGGCGCTGTACCGCAACGCCGCGGAGCTGGAGCTCTCGATCAAGGCCGCGGAGGAAGACCAGCGCGAATTCGGCGTGAATTTTCGCGTGCTGTCCGGCAGCCAGCTCGCCAAGGCCGAGCCGATCCTGCGCGACGATCTTCCCGGCGCGATCCATTGGCTCGACACCTGGACCGTGTCCGATCCAGGCGCCCTGGTCACGTCCTATGCCGAGCTGTTCGAGCGCCTCGGCGGCACCATCGTGCTCGGCGATGCGCAGTCGCTGCAGCAGACCGCAACCGGCTGGTCGGTCGCGACGGACCAGGGGCGCCTCGACGCCGCCCACGCCGTCGTGACCCTCGGGCCGTGGTCACCCGATCTGCTGCACAAGTTCGGCTATCGCATTCCGCTGGTCCGCAAGCGCGGCTACCACATGCATTACCGCGGCGGCGCCTCGCTCGATCTGCCGCTGGTCGACAAGGGCGGCGGCTACGCCATGGGGCCGATGGCGAAGGAATCCGCATCACCACCGGCGCCGAATTGACCGGCATGGACGCCCTCGCCACGCCGGTGCAGCTCGCCAGCGCGGAAAGCTCCGCACGCGAGCTGATCGACCTCGGCCAACGCGTCGAGCCGGACCCCTGGTTCGGCACCCGCCCCTGCACCCCCGACATGCTGCCGGTGCTCGGGCAGGCTCCGCGTCATCCCGGCCTCTGGATGAATTTCGGCCACGGCCACCAGGGATTCACCCTGGGACCCGCGACCGGACGCCTGCTCGCCGAGATCATGAGCGGCGAGACGCCGACGATCGATCCGCTGCCCTATCGACCGGAGCGGTTCTAGAATCGAAGAAATGGGCTGATCGAGAAGATCGACCAGCCCCGTTACGTCGAGCGCTCCCCTGGATGTGGGCGATGCCGGAGACGACGGTGCAGAAGATGATCGGTGCGATTACCATCTCGATCAGCTTGATGAGCCGTCGCCGAGCGCCTTGATCTCATCGTTGGTGGCAACGGTCTGCCAGAGCCAGCCGACGCGTGCGCCGAGCACGATGGCGATCAGCCTTTCGCGCTCTATCGCCGGCGCTCGATCAGCCTGCGCGCCGCCGGCATCAACGTCGCGCCAAGCGCGTTCTTGATCAGCGAAGCCGCCACGAACGGCACGATGCCGACCTGCCAAGCCTTCGCAGCGCCGAGCCCGAGGCCGAACGCCAGCCAGCCGAAGCCGGCGGCCAGAATGACGACATGGCCAACAGCCATGGCTGCAAACAGCAGCGCCACGCTGCGATCCCAGCCGCGCTCGGCGAGCCAGCCGGTCACGAAGGCGGCCGCAATGAAGCCGAACAGATAGCCTGCGGTCGGGCCAATCAGCGGCGCAATCCCACCCACCGGTCCGGCAAAGACCGGCGCGCCAAGCGCGCCCTCGGCGAGGTAGGCGATCATCGTTGCGCTGCCAAGACGCCAGCCATAGGCCGCGCCGATCATCAGCACCACCAGCGTCTGCAACGTCATGGGCACATAGGGCAGCGGCAGGCTGACCTTGGCTGACAGCGCCATCAATGCGGTGCCGAGTCCAACCAGCACGACGGCACGCACTGCGCCGACGGTTTCGCCCGGCCGGGTCGGCCACATCAATGCGGCGAGAGAAAAATGTGGCGCGGCAGCGGTCGGGACGGTTCGGTGGTCAGGCAAGATGAGAACTCCGGAGCTGGTCGAAAACTGGCGGCTATTTAAGCCAGTGAGCGATCCGGTCAACTGCCTCGCGCATCTCCCCCGGCGAGCGTGCATACGAAAAACGAATGAACGATCGGCCGTGAACGGGATCGAAATCGAGGCCGGGCGTCGCCGCAACGCGTGCCTGCTCGAGCATCTGCTTGGCGAACTCGAAACTGTCGGAGGTGAAGTCCGAGACGTCGGCATAGAGATAAAATGCACCATCGGCCGGCAGGAATTTGCTGAGGCCCGCTTTCGGCAATCCCTCGATCAAAATCTGCCTATTCTCCTGATAGCCGTGCTTGATCGCTTCCATCTCGGCCGCACCGTCGAAGGCGGCCTGCGCCGCGATCTGCGACAACGCCGGCACCGAGATCGACAGGTTCTGCTGCAGCCGCTCGATCGGCCGCACCAGGATTTCGGGCACGACCATCCAGCCGACGCGCCAGCCCGTCATGCAAAAATATTTCGAGAACGAATTGATCACGAGTGCGTGCGCGGACAGCGCGGCTGCGGTGACGGCCGGGAACGCATAATCGAGCCCATGATAGATCTCGTCCGAGATGAAGCGGATGCCCGCGTCTTCGGCGGCCGCAATCAGGCCGGCGAGCGCGTCGCGCGACATCATCGTCCCCGTCGGATTGGCGGGGCTGCCGACCAGCACGCCCTTCAGCGGCGCCTTGCGATGGGCGGCGAGCAATGCCTCGCCGGTGAGCGCATGGCGCGTCTCGTTCGTGGTCTCGATCAGCACCGGCTCGCAACCGAGCGCGGTCAGGATGTGCCGGTAGGGCGGATAACCCGGCACCGTCACGGCGACGCGGTCGCCCGGCTCGAACATCGACAGGAAGGCCAGGATGAACCCGCCGGAGGAGCCGGTGGTCACCACAATCCGCTCGGGGCTGACGTCGCAGCCATAGGCGTCGCGATAATGGCGTGCGATGCGCTCGCGCAAGGAGGGGATGCCGAGCGCGGAGGTATAATCGATCCGCCCGGTCTCGAGCGCCATATGGGCGGCGGCGATCGCCGTCCTGGGCGCGCTGGCCGCGGGCTGGCCGACCTCCATGTGGATGACATGGCCGCCGGCGGCCTCGATCGGGCCGCCGCGGCCATGACGTCCATCACCATGAACGGGGGAACATCGCTGCGGCGGAGGGCTCGAGCCACTGCCCCAACCGGGTCCTTAAAGTCGCATCGTGCATCGATTTCTGCTATTTCGCTGGCGGGCCGGTGCCTCCGGTCCGGGAAACGGGGCGCTTGCGCCCCAGACTGGCCGCATTGTGCGGCTCATAAGGGGAACGGCTCACAAGGGCATATCGCGTATCCGGTCCGCCGCCAATCGCCAAACCAATCACGAACCTGCTTTCCAGACCGTTTGACCAAGACCGTTTGATGTCGCTCCAGATCGCATTGCGCAAGAAGGCTTCCGCTCTCACCGCCCTCGTCACGGCCGCGGCGATCGCGCTGACGCCGTTCTCCGCCGCGCGCGCGCAAGCCAAGGGGCCGCCGGTCCTGCGCGACACCGAGACCGAGCAGCTGCTGCGCGAATATACGCGCCCGATCCTGCGCGCCGCAGGTCTGGAGAAGCAGAACATCCAGATGGTGATCCTCAACGACGGCTCGTTCAACGCGTTCGTCGCCGATGGCCGCCGCATTTTCGTCAATTACGGCGCGATCCTTCAATCGGAGACGCCGAACCAGATCATCGGCGTGCTCGCGCACGAGACCGGGCATCTGGCGGGCGGCCATCTGTCCAAGCTGCGCGAGCAGCTCGCCGCCGCCCAGACCCAGATGATCATCGCGATGCTGCTCGGCGCCGGCGCGATCGCTGCGGGCAGCACCCAGCGCGGCAGCGGCAACAACGGGCTCGCCAATGCCGGCGCCGCCGCCATGTCCGCTCCCCAGGAGGTGATCCGCCGGTCGCTGCTGTCCTATCAGCGCCAGCAGGAAGAGAACGCCGACCGCGCCGGCGTGCGATTCCTGACCGCAACCCAGCAATCGCCGAAGGGCATGTACGAGACCTTCAAGCGCTTCACCAGCGAGAGCCTGTTCGCCGCGCGAGGCGCCGACCCCTATCTCCAGTCGCATCCGATGCCGGCCGAGCGCGTTGCCGCGCTGCAGGAGTTCGCAAGCTCCAGCCCCTATTGGAGCAAGAAGGACGATCCCGCGCTTCAGCTTCGCCACGACATGGTTCGCGCCAAGATATCCGCCTTCATGGAGCGGCCGGAGACGGTCTACCGCCGCTATCCGCTGTCGAACGACAGCATGCCGGCGCGCTATGCCCGCGCCATCAGCACCTATCTGCACGGCGATCTGCGCAACGCGCTCACCCAGATCGACGCGCTGATCCAGGTTCAGCCGAACAACCCGTATTTTTACGAGGTGCGTGGCCAGGCCCTGCTGGAAAGCGGCAAGCCGGCCGAGGCGATCCCTGCCCTGCGCAAGGCTGCCGCACTCTCGAACAACTCACCCCTCATCGAGATGTTACTTGGGCAGGCTCTGGTTGGAACCGATAATAAGGCCTACACCGACGACGCCGTTCGGATTCTCCGCGCCGCGGTGGCGCGGGAGCCCGAGGCCATCCTCGGTTACAGCCAGCTCGCGATGGCCTATGGCCGGAAGGGAGATTATGCCGAGGCGGATCTCGCGTCGGCCCAGGCCGCTTACTTGCGCGGCGACAACAAGACCGCCCGCGAGCTCGCCACGCGCGCGAAAACCCGCTTTGCCGTCGGCACGCCTGGATGGGTCAAGGCCGACGACATCGTGGCGGCCAAGCCGCCGCGCAACTGACGAGACCGACGCCTGACACCACGACGTCACGACACCGAGCTTTGACGCCGCCGGGACGTTTCCCGAAACCTGCTTTGGATAAGAGGATTTGCCTATGCCTTCGCTGCGCTCGCTTGCTCCCGCGCTGTTTGCGCTCGCCATGTTCGGCGCAGTCGCGCCGGCCGCTGCCGACAGCTTCTCCGACACGCAGCGCACCGAGATCGAGAAGATCATCAAGAACTATCTCGTGAGCCACCCCGAGGTGCTCGAGGAAGCCATGGCCGAGCTCAGCAAACGGCAGGCAGCGGCCGAAACGAAGAAGCACGAAGCGAGCATCGCGCAGAACGCCGACGCGATCTTCAACTCGCCGCGACAGGTCGTGCTCGGCAACAAGGACGGCGACGTCACTTTCGTCGAGTTCTTCGACTACAATTGCGGCTACTGCAAGCGCGCGATGGACGACATGCTGACCATCATGAAGAGCGATCCGAAGCTGAAGGTCGTGCTGAAGGAGTTTCCGGTGCTGAGCCAGGGCTCGGTCGAAGCGGCGCAGGTCGCGGTCGCCGTGCGCATGCAGGATCCCACCGGCAAGAAATATCTGGACTTCCACCAGAAGCTGCTCAGTGGCCGCGGCGCCGCCGATAAGGCACGCGCGCTTCAGGCGGCCAAGGAAGCCGGCCTCGACACCGCAAGGATCGAGAAGGACATCGGCAGCCCCGAGGTGCGCGCCACCATCGAGGAGAACTTCAAGCTCGCCGAAGCGATGGGCATGAACGGCACGCCGAGCTACGTCATCGGCAAGCAGATCGTGATCGGAGCCGTCGGCGTCGATAGCCTCAGGGAAAAGATCGGCATCGCCCGCTGCGGCAAGGCAACCTGCTGATCACGGGTTTTGCGACATTCGGAAACGCGACAAGGCCGGCTGGAAAGCCGGCCTTTCTTCTTGCGCCCAACGTTGGCGTCTTCGCGCAAAGTCATTCATCTGGCGTTCAACAAACAAATGCCGCGGAACAGACGAAGTTCCGGAACAACTCAAATCTCCTTTCGTTGTCGGCGCGGGCAATGACGCAAAGAAACACGTGAGGAGAATTCGATGTTGAACCGCTTTATGATCTCAGTTGCCGCAGTCGCCCTCGTCGCGGGCGCCGGTCTGGCGAACGCACAAGACAAGGGCCGCGACAGCGGCTCCGGCTCGCAGCAGATGCAGCATTCGCAGCCGTCAGGCGGTGCCGCCGAGCGCGGCGGCTCGATGGGCCGCGACTCCATGAGCCATGACAAGGGTACCGTTGGCCAGGCCGGCGGCGCCAGCAACATGAAGTCCGATCGGACCTCCGACGACAAGTCGGGCGCGATGAAGGACGAGCGCTCTTCTGGCGGTGCGATGAACAAGAACGCGGCGGAGGACAAGGCTGGCGCGACCAAGGGCCAGCGCACCGACGATCGCGCGCAGGGCCAGATGGACAAGTCCCAGCAGGACAAGTCCAAGAGCATGAGCCAGGACACCAGCAAGGACACCATGAAGTCCGGCAAGGACCAGAAGGACATGAAGGCTGAGGGCAGCAAGAGCGGCACCTCGACCAACAACGCCGAGACCCAGAAGGGCACCGGCACCAGCACCAACCAGAACGCGCAGGGCCAGACCGGCACCAGCAGCACTCAGAACGCGCAGGGCTCGTCCTCGACCACGGTCGGCCAGGCGGGCGCCGCCGCGAAGCTCTCGACCGAGCAGCGGACCCAGATCACCTCGGTGATTCTGCGAGCAGCGCGTGGCCCCTGTGACCAACGTGAACTTCTCGATCTCGGTCGGCACCCGGGTGCCGCGTGAGGGCATCACCCTTCATTCCCTGCCGTCCCGGGTCGTGACGATCTATCCGGAGTGGCGAAGCTACAAGTACATCCTGGTCCGGGAAGAGATCGTGATCATCAATCCGGACACCTACGAGATCGTGGCGGTCCTGAACGTCTAAGGCCGGACATCGGCAAGCTGAGGGGGCGGGCAGCAATGCCCGCCCCCTTTGCGATTGCCGGCAGCCATGGTCCGGACTGGTTAACAAGCAATTTCCGTAGCTTCCGCACAGATTTTTGCAGCCAGGATGAGGTACCTGAAGGCCCCTCGAAGGTCCTTCAAGGCTTCCCCTGGGACGCTTTGTTACCTATAACCCCGCCACGCCGAAGCACCTCTTCCGGGATTGGAATGGCAGAACCCGCAACCGACACGATCCTCGTCCTGAACGGGCCGAACCTCAACATGTTGGGGACGCGCGAGCCGGAGAAGTATGGCCACGCGACGCTGGCCGACGTCGAGGCGCTGTGCCGGGAGACGGCGGCGACGTTCGGTCTCAAGGCCGATTGCCGGCAGTCCAACCGCGAGGGCGAGCTGATCGACTTCATCCACGAGGCGCATCGGCGCAAGATGAAGGGCATCATCGTCAATGCCGGCGGCTATTCCCACACCTCGATCGCGCTGCACGACGCGCTGCTCGCGGTTCAGATCCCGACGGTCGAGGTGCATGTGACCAACATCCACGCCCGCGAGAGCTTTCGTCATCACTCCTATACGGCACGCGCGGCCTTTGCCTCGCTCTGCGGTTTCGGCATCGAGGGCTACCGCCTCGCCATCCAGGGCCTTGCCGCCAAGCTTGCCATCAAGCCCAAAGCCTGAAGCTCCCTCATCAAACAGAACATTCGGATCAAACAACATGGCGCGCCAGCCAGACGACAAAGCAGCCGCAAAGTTTTCCAGCGAGGATTCCGCGCTCGTCCGCGAGCTCGCGCTCCTGCTCGATGAGACCAGCCTCAGCGAGATCGAGATCGAGCGTGCGGGCCTGCGCCTGCGCGTCGCCCGCAACATCAGCGTGGCTGCGACCATGCCCGTGCCGATGGCCGCGGCTCCCGCCGCCCTGCCGGGCGCCCCCGCCGCGACGGCCGCCGCCGGGCCCGACCTGTCGAAGCATCCCGGCGCGGTCAGCTCGCCGATGGTCGGCACCGCCTATTGGGCGCCCGAGCCCGGCGCCAAGCCGTTCATCGAAATCGGCAGCAAGGTCTCGGTCGGACAGACGCTGCTGATCATCGAAGCCATGAAGACCATGAACCAGATCCCCTCGCCGCGCGCCGGCACGGTGACGCAGATCCTGGTCGAGGACGGCCAGCCGGTCGAGTACGGCGAGCCGCTCGTCATCATCGAGTGAGGCAGTGGCGAATAGCGGGTAGCGACGAGCTGCTCCTCTCTCTTCGCCATTCGCTATTCCCCATTCGCCCCTGAGGCACCATGTTCGACAAGATCCTGATAGCCAATCGCGGCGAGATCGCCCTTCGCATCCTCAGGGCGTGCAAGGAGCTCGGCATCGCGACCGTCGCCGTGCACTCCACCGCCGACGCCGACGCCATGCATGTGCGCCTGTCAGACGAGAGCGTCTGCATCGGCCCGCCGGCATCCAAGGACAGCTATCTCAACGTCCCCGCGCTGCTCGCGGCCTGTGAGATCACCGGCGCCGATGCCGTGCATCCCGGCTACGGCTTCCTGTCGGAGAATGCGCGCTTCGCGGAGATCCTCGCCGAGCACAATCTGCATTTCATCGGCCCCAAGGCCGAGCACATCCGCCTGATGGGCGACAAGATCGAGGCCAAGAAGACCGCCAAGAAGCTCGGCATTCCCGTGGTGCCCGGCTCCGACGGCGCGGTCGGCCCCGAGGACGACGCCCTGGGGATCGCAAGGCAGATCGGCTTTCCGGTGCTGGTGAAGGCGGCGGCCGGCGGCGGCGGTCGCGGCATGAAGGTCGCCCACAGCGAGGCGGATCTGCAGGTGGCGCTATCGACGGCGGCCAACGAGGCCAAGTCCGCCTTTGGCGATGCCTCGGTGTACCTGGAAAAATACCTCCAGAAGCCGCGCCACATCGAAATCCAGATCCTCGGCGATGGCCGCGGCGGGGCGATCCATCTCGGCGAGCGCGACTGCTCGCTGCAACGCCGGCACCAGAAGGTCTGGGAGGAAGGCCCCTCGCCCGTGCTCGCCGCCGCCGCGCGGGCCAAGATCGGCGAGACCTGCGCCAAGGCGATGCGCGAGATGAAATATCTCGGCGTCGGCACCATCGAATTCCTGTTCGAGGACGGCGAGTTCTACTTCATCGAGATGAACACCCGCATCCAGGTCGAGCATCCCGTCACCGAGAGCATCACCGACATCGACCTCGTGCTGGAGCAGATCCGCATCGCCGCCGGCGGTGACCTGCCGGCCAAGCAGGAAGAGGTCCAAGTCATCGGCCACGCCATCGAGTGCCGCATCAACGCCGAGAATCCCCAGACCTTCCGCCCCTCGCCCGGCCGCATCCTGCAATACCATCCCCCGGGCGGACTGGGGGTGCGGATCGATTCCGCCGTCTACCAGGGCTACACGATCCCGCCCTATTACGATTCCCTGGTCGGCAAGCTGATCGTGCACGGCAAGACCCGCGCCGAATGCCTGATGCGGCTGCGCCGGGCGCTGGACGAAATGGTGGTGGAAGGCATCGAGACCACGTTGCCGCTGTTCCGCGCCTTGGTGCGCGAAGGCGATATCATCAACGGCGACTACCACATCCACTGGCTGGAGCAGTATCTGGCCGGCAAGGTGGAACCCGCCCCGCGATAATCCACTTTTGCCGTGGAACCCTTTGGCCCTGATTGCGTTCTGGACGCGGGGACAAGTTCCAAGGGGGCGTTTTGACTTCCGCAGGACGTGACAAAGCGAGGCCGTGGTGACGGCCGAGGCCCAACGACGGCGGGCATTTTGGCAGATCCTGCTGATCGCGGCGGGTCTTCTGGTGCTGACCGTGATCAGCGCCGGCTCGGTCTACCTCGTCAACAAGGCGCGGGAAGACAGCAAATGGGTGGTCCACACCATCGAGGCGGAGAGCCAGATCAACGCCCTGTTGCTTGAGATCCGCCGTGCCGAGAGCAGCGCCCGCGGCTTTCTGCTGACGCAAGGACCGGATTTCCAGTCGGATCACGAGAAAGCCGTCGCCGCGATCATTCCGGCGCTCGACAAGCTCACGCGCCAGATCGGCGACAATCCGGCGCAACGCGACAGCATCGAGAAGCTGAGCGCGGCCATCGAGACCCGGCTCGACCAGTTCTCGCGGGAGATGAGCCTCGTCAAGCAGGGGCAGCTCGACCGCGCCACGGAGCTCGTCCGCGAGGCTGCTCGCGGCAACACCACGACCACGATCACCAACCAGGCCAACGCGATGATCCGCGAGGAGGAGCGGCTGTTTCGGCTCCGCACCGCCAACTCCGACCGCAGCCAGACCTTGGCCGCATCGCTGACCGGCATCGGCTCCGGCCTCGTCGTGCTGCTGGCCATGATCTCGACCTGGCTGGTGCGGCGCTCGGCCCGCGCCCGTGACGAGGCCGAAGCGCGCCTGCGCGACGCCAACGTCAACCTGGAGTCCATCGTCGACGAGCGCACGGCGGATCTGCGCGAGGCCAACGACGAGATCCAGCGTTTTGCCTATATCGTCAGCCACGATCTGCGCTCGCCGCTCGTCAACATCATGGGCTTCACCAGCGAATTGGAGGAGCTCGGCGGCGACATCTTCCGCCGCATCGGCAGCCTCGCCCATGTCTCTGCCAATGGTGCGCCGCTGGCCCCCGCCCGCCCTGGCGAGACCGCGCTCGAAGGTCCGGACAGGCAGCTCCGGGAGGATTTCGCCGAAGCGCTCGGCTTCATCAAGACGTCGATCGCCAAGATGGACCGCCTGATCTCGGCGATCCTCAATCTCACCCGCGAGGGCCGGCGTGAATTCAAGCCGGTGAAGATCGACACAACCGAGCTGATCGAGGCCGTCGCCTCGACCCTGGCGCATCAGGCGGCGGAGGCGCAGGCCGAGATCCACCTCGAGCCGCTGCCGAATGTCGTGAGCGACCGGCTCGCGCTCGAGCAGATCTTCTCCAATCTGATCGACAACGCGATCAAATATCTGAAGCAAGGCGTTCCCGGCGAGATCAGAATCCGCGGGCGTACCAAGCTCGGTTACGCTATCTTCGAGATCAGCGACAACGGCCGCGGGATCGATCCGAAGGATCACCAGCGGATATTCGACCTGTTCCGCCGCGCGGGAACCCAGGACAAGCCCGGCCAGGGCATTGGGCTTGCGCATGTGCGTGCACTTGTGCGTCGCCTCGGCGGCACCATGTCGGTATCATCGGAACTGAACGCGGGCAGCACCTTCACGATCACGCTGCCGATTGCCTGGAACGTGAGCAACCGGAACAGAGAGCGATGACCCAGCCTGTCACCATCATCATGATCGAGGACGACGAGGGCCACGCCCGCCTGATCGAGCGCAACATCCGCCGCTCGGGCGTCAACAACGAGATCGTCTCCTTCACCAACGGCACCGACGCGATGCAGCACCTGTTCGGCGCCGACGGCAGCGGCCTCGTCCAGAAGGGCAACGCGCTTCTGATCCTGCTCGACCTCAACCTGCCCGACATGACCGGGATCGACATCCTGAGGCAGATCAAGGAAAACAAATATCTGAAGGCCTCGCCCGTGGTGGTTCTGACCACCACCGACGATTCCCAGGAAATCAAGCGTTGCTACGAGCTCGGCTGCAACGTCTACATCACCAAGCCCGTCAATTACGAGAATTTCGCCAATGCCATCCGGCAGCTCGGCCTGTTCTTCTCGGTCATCCAGGTCCCGCCCGCCGCCCCATGAACCAGCGCACGCCAACCCTGCTCTACATTGACGACGACCGTGCGCTGGCGCACCTGGTCGAACGCGGCCTGACGCGGCGCGGCTACAGGGTCGTCCATGCCGCGAGCGGCGAGGAAGGCCTGGAGCGCATCCGCCGCGCTCCTGCCGAGGGCGGCATCGACGTGGTCGCGCTCGACCAGTACATGCCGGGTCTCGACGGGCTGGAGACGCTCGAGCAGATCATGGCGATCCCGGACGCACCGCCCGTTGTGTTCGTCACGGCCTCGCAGGATTCCACCATCGCCGTCACCGCGCTGAAGGCCGGCGCGGCCGATTATCTCGTCAAGGACGTCAGCGGCGATTTCATCCCCCTGCTCCACGTCGCGACCGAGGGCGCGTTGCGCCAGGCCGAATTGCAGAAGGCGCGCGAGGAAGCCGAAGCCGAGATCCATGCCTCGCGCGACCGCTACGCAGCCCTTGCCGCCGAACGCGAGCTGCTGCTGCGCGAGGTCAATCACCGCGTCGGCAACTCGCTCCAGATCATCGCCTCTCTGCTGCACCTTCAGGCAAGCTCGGCCGCGCAGGACGAGGTCAAGGCAGCGCTGACCAACGCGATGGGCCGTGTCGCCGCGGTCGCGCAAGTGCACCGGCGCCTCTACACCTCGCAGGACCTCAAGAGCGTGGTGCTGAACCAGTATCTGGAGTCCCTGCTTGAGGATCTCCGCCGCTCGGCCGAAGGCAACCGGATGTCGCGCCTGACGCTGAAGGCCGAGCCGATCGAGATCGATCCGGACCGCGCGGTCGCCGTCGGCATCATCGTCAACGAGCTGGTGATGAACGCGGTGAAATACGCCTATCCCGACGGCGCCGGGCCGATCCATGTCGATCTGACCGCGCAAGGCGACGATCTCCTGCTCTCGATCGCCGACAACGGCGTCGGTGACGCCGTCAAGGCCGATCCGCGCTCCACCGGCATGGGCCAGCGCATCGTCGCGGCCATGGCCGCCAAGCTCGACGCCTCGGTCGAGCGCGATCCCGCACATTCCGGAACCCGGGTCGTGCTGAAGTTCGCCCGCGTGCCCGCAAGCCCGGGCAAGCCCAGCACCGCTGCCGCCGGCTGACCTCGCGATGCCGTTGCGCCCATCGCAACGGCCTCGCGATCCTGCTATCATCGCGAACCATGACTTCGCGCGACTCCGCTCCGTCTGAAATCACCCCGGCCGTGCTGCTGCGCGCCTATGCCTGCGGCATCTTTCCGATGGCGGAAAGCGCCGACGATCCGACCCTGTTCTGGGTCGAGCCGGAATTTCGCGGCGTCATCCCGCTCGACGGATTTCGCGTCGCCTCGCGGCTTGCGCGCACGGTGCGCTCGGACGTGTTTCGCGTGACCGTCAACACCGCGTTCAAGGCGACGATCGCGGGCTGCGCCGCGCCGCAGGCCGGGCGCGAGGACACCTGGATCAACAAGCGCATCCGCGACCTCTATGGCGGCCTGTACCAGCTCGGCCATTGCCACAGCGTCGAAGCCTGGCAGGGCGATGATCTCGTCGGCGGGCTGTACGGCGTCAGCCTGGGGCGGGCCTTCTTTGGCGAGAGCATGTTCCACACCGCGCGCGACGCCTCGAAGGTCGCGCTGGTGCATCTGGTCGCGCGGCTCATTTATGGCGGCTTCGAGCTGCTCGACACCCAGTACGTCACCGAGCACTTGAAGAGCTTTGGCGCAGTCGAGATCTCGCGGCGGCGCTACACCGCGCTGCTCGACAAGGCGCTGGGCGGCGAGCCCGGAGATTTCCTCAGGCTCTCACCCGGCGAGGCCATCCCGGGCGCGCGCGCACTCGAGATCATCGCTTCAAAGCAATAGTCGATCGCCGGCTTACCGGCCGAAGCCGGAGGATTTGGCCTAGCGGCCAAACCCAGGAATCCCGAACAGGCCCGGCCGCTGCTCCGGCGGCGGGGGTGGCGGTGGCGGTGGCGCCGGTTGCTGCTGGATCGGCGGCAGAGGTTGGGGCGGACGCTGCTGCACCTGCTTCGGCGCAGCCTTCTTCTGCGCGGGCGGCGGTGGCGGCGGCTTGGCCGCCGGATCCGGCGCCGCGGTCGCAATGGTCTGCTGCGGCTCTTTGCAGTCGGTGAGCCAGATGTCGTAGATCGGGTGCTCGACGCCGTGCAGGCCCGGGCTTGCTGCGTACATCCAGCCGGAGAAGATGCGCTTCACCTCGCCCTGCAAGGTGATCTCGTCAACCTCGACGAAGGCATCGGTGTTGGTGGCCTCCGTCGCCGGCCGCGTGTAACAGGCGTCGGTCTTGACCCTGAGCGCGCCGAACTGGACGGTCTCGCCGATCTCCTCGTCGAAATTGATGATGCGGCCGGTGATCTTGTCGAGGCCGGAAAAGGTCGCCTTCTTGTTCACGATCTTCTGCGCCGGCGGCTCGGTGACGACCTCGTCGCCCGGCTGGAGACTTGCCGGGGTCTGCGGCACGGCACCCGGAGCGCCCTTCTGCTGCGGCTGACGACCGGGCGCGCCCGGGGCACCTTGCGCACCGGGCGGCGCGATCGCCGCGGAGGGCGGCTGGTTCGGCGGAGCGACGGTGGAGCCCGGCGGCGGCGCCAGCGGCTGGGTTTCGACCGGCCCCGGCATCACGTTGCCCTGCCGGCCCGGCGGCGGCGGCATCGGACGCGACGGCAGCACGCGGCCCTGCGGCGGCAGCTCCGGCACCTCTTCGTCGTCGTCGGGGATCTGTTGCGGCTGCGGCTGGCCGCGCGGAATATTGCCTGGCGGCCGCAGCGGCGGCGGATCGGAAAAAATCGTGCCGATTTGGGCCTGAGCCGGCGTCGCAACCGTCAGCGCGGTGGCGGCCAAAAGCGCCGCAAGACCTGTCAGGGTAATGGTTCGAAACATCTCGCGCGGCTTCAACAGCGAATCGGGCTTGTTGGACATTCTATAGGGGTTACCGCCGCTCGCAGGTCATCCGGTTAACACGGCGAATACGGCGGGGGAAGGGCGGCATTCCTGCCCTTCCCGGCCCTGTCTGGCCAGACCGGCTCCCAAATGGGATAGTCAAACAGCCTCTCCCAGGGGCGTGGGGCCCGGCATCGCCCCCAAAACGACATCCAACCAGACTGGAAACCCCGAGGTCGCCCCCATGCCCGTTGTGCTCGATCCCGATGCCGCCGCCGTCTACAGGGCTTTCCAGGACGCCGGCCGCCCGGCCTACGAGAGCCTGACCGCGCCGGAGGCCCGCGCCTATTATGCGCAGGCGCGCTTTGCCACCAATCCCGAGCCGCCCGAGCTTGCCCGCGTCGCTTCGCTCTCGATCCCGGCCCCGCACGGCACGATTCCCGCCCGTCTCTACGTTCCCAAGGAGCCGCGCCGGCACGACGGCCTGTCGCCGGCCCTGGTATTCTTCCACGGCGGCGGCTGGGTGATCGGCGACCTCGACTCCCACGATGTCGTCTGCCGTCAGCTCGCGGTCGAAGGCGCGCTGATCGTGATCTCGGTCGACTACCGCCTCGCGCCCGAGCACAAATTTCCCGCCGCCATCGAGGACGCGGTGGCCGCGACCCAATGGGTTGCCGCCAACGCGCGCGAGCTCGGCATCGACGCGACGCGCCTGTCGATCGGGGGCGACAGCGCCGGGGGCAATCTTACCGCAGTCGTCGCGCTGGCCGCGCGCGACGCTGGCGGCCCTGCACTCGCGGGCCAGGTGCTGATCTATCCCGCCACCGATTTCGCCATGACGCACGGCTCCCATAGCGAGCCCGAGACCAGCGTGCTGCTGACGCACTCGGTGATCCGCTGGTTTCGCGACCATTATCTCAATGGCGCCGCCGACATCCACGACTGGCGTGCGTCGCCTGCGCGCGCGCAAAGCCTGGCCGGCCTGCCGCCGGCCTATGTGCTGACCGCCGGCGCCGATCCCTTGCGCGACGAAGGCAACGAATATGCCGTGCGCCTCGAGCAAGCCGGCGTGCCCGTGACGACCAGGCACTATCCCGGCCAATTCCACGGCTTCTTCACCATGGGCAAGCTGTTGCGAGAGGCCAATGTTGCCGTCGGCGAGATCGGTGCGTGGTTGAAGGGATTGGGCTGAAACGCCGTTCCGCATGGCTTCTCCGCTCCGAACCATCGCCGCCCTGCCGCTGCGTGTCCTGAGCTGGCTGGGCAGCCAGGGCACGCGCGGGGTCGCCGCCATCGTGTTCATCGCAGCCGCAGTGCCGCCGCTCGGCGCATTGCTGCGTCCCTATCTCACCGAGGCGATCCTCTGCCTGCTCTGCATCTCCTTCATGCGGGTCGACCTGGCCGCGCTCTACAGCCATCTGCGCCGGCCGGCGCTGGTTGCGACCGCCACGGCCTGGACCACGATCGGCGTGCCGGTGATCGTCGGCCTATTCGCGCACGCAACCGGCCTCACGGCTCGCGCGCCGGGGCTGTCGCTCGCACTGATACTGCAGAGCATGGCCTCGCCGATGATGGCCTCGCCGGCCCTCGCCGCGCTGATGGGACTCGATGCCACGCTCGTGCTGATCACGCTGGTGACCTCGACCGCGCTGGTGCCCTTCACCGCCTCGCTGTTCGCCGGCCTCTTCCTCGGTGACATGCTCAGCATCACGCCGCTCACACTCGGCCTGAAATTGCTGGGCATCCTCGCCGCATCGCTGCTGGCTGCGACAGCCATCCGGTGGATCTTCGGCAAAGAGGCAATCCAGCGTCACAAGACGCCGATCGACGGTCTCAACATCATCATCCTCTTCATCTTCGCCGCGGCGATCATGGGCGACGTCGTGAGCGACCTCCTGGCACAGCCGCTTCTCACCATCAGCCTCGCGGCCCTGTCTTTCGCGATCTACTTCACCCTCCTCGCCATCACCGCGCTGCTATTCCGCCGCGTCGGGACCGAGCGCGCGCTGGCACTGGGACTGATGGTGTCACAGCGCAATCTCGGCCTGATGCTGGCGGCCACCGCCGGGGCTCTGCCGCCAACGACCTGGCTCTATTTCGCGCTGACGCAGTTTCCCATTCATCTTGCGCCGTACATCCTGATGCCGATCGCACGGCGCCTGACCGCACGCGCAGATGCATCCCGCCGCGTGCCGGCAAATGGCACCCCGTAGGCATGCCCCTCATCGATTCGGGTGTCGAGGTGAGCCACGGCTGTTCCCTCATTTGCACCGACGCAGTCGAGGAACCTCAATTCGGCGATCCCGTTGAACCTCTCACCGCAAGGAGGTTCGCGATGAAGTTTGCCACAATCCTGGTTCTCGGCTCGCTCGCCGTCGCCTCGGCAGCAAGAGCAGATCAACCCGGACCTGACTGGATGCCGATGGAGCAAGTCAAGGCCAAGGTCATGGAATCCGGCTATTCGCAGGTGACCAAGCTTGAAGCCGACGACGGCCGATGGGAGGGCGAAGGCGTCAAGAACGGACAGAAGATGGAATTCCATGCCGACCCCAAGTCCGGCGTCATCGTGAGCGAAAAGCCGGATCGCTAGGCATCGCTGCTAGACATGGCTACCAGACATGGCTCATGCACGCGGACGTAGCCATTGCGCGGGGCGCACTGAGTTCAAGAGCATACGCCCTACCCCGCCCGCGCCGCACGCCGCAGCGCCTGCGGCGGCTGGCCGAAGGCGCGGATGAAGGCGCGGCGCATGCGCTCGGGATCGCGAAAGCCGGTCGCCTCCGCGACGCGCTCGATGCCCTCGCGCGAGGACTGCACGCGCTCGCGTGCGACTTCGAGCCGGAGCCGCTCGATCGCCTTCGATGGCGTCGTGCCGGTCTCGGCGGCGAAGGCGCGGGCGAAATGCCGTGCGCTCATGCCGGCGCGGTCGGCGAGATCCTCCACCGTCAGCGGCGCGTCGAGATTTTCACGTGCCCAGGACAATAGCGCGCCGAAGCGGCCGTTCGGCGCCTTCAGCTCCAGCAGCGAGGAAAACTGCGACTGGCCGCCGCTGCGGCGATGATAGAGCACGAGCTGCCGCGCGGCGGCCCGCGCGATCTCCTCGCCATGGTCCTCGGTGACCATCGCGAGCGCGAGGTCGATGCCCGCGGTGATGCCGGCCGAGGTCCAGACATTGCCGTCGCGGGTGAAGATCTGGTCGGGCTCGAACTTCACCTTCGGATAGCGCGCGACGAAGTCGCGCGTCCGCCCCCAATGCGTGGTGGCGCGGCGGCCGTCGAGAAGACCCGCTTCAGCCAGCACATAGGCGCCCGAGCAGACGCTCGCGACCCGCACGCCGCGCCGCGCCAGCCGCTGCACGAAGGCCCGCGTGACCTCGCAGCGCGCGGCATCCGCAACGCCGACGCCGCCCGCGATCACCAGCGTGGTGATCGCATTCGCCGACTTGAAATCGCGCGCCATCATCTCGACGCCTGACGAGCTGCGCACCGGTCCCGCATTCACCGCCAGCACCCGCAGCGCAAGCGGCCTGCCGGCGCAGCGTGCCGCGACCTCGAATACCGAGATCGGGCCGGCCGCATCGAGCAGCTGGAAATCCGGGAAGATCAGGATGCCGATCATAGGGTGTGTCCGAAATAGTGGGAATTATGCCATTTCAGACACGACGGCAGCATGCCAATCTTCGCCCGTCAAGCTCATGTTTGGAGGATCCGCCGATGTCGTCACCGCTCCAGATCGGCCTTCTGATATTTCCGCGCGTGACCCAGCTCGACTTCACCGGCCCCTTGCAGGTGTTCTCCATGGTGCCCGGCGCAAGGCTGCATCTGATCTGGAAGCGGATCGAGCCGGTGCCGAGCGATTCCGTGCTGACGCTGACGCCGACCACGACACTCGCCGACTGCCCGCAGCTCGACGTGATCTGCGTGCCCGGCGGCGGCGGCACCAACGACCTGCTGGGCGATGACGAGGTGCTCGACTTCCTGCGCCGGCAGGCCGAGGGCGCGAGATACGTCACCTCCGTCTGCACAGGATCGCTGGCGCTCGGCGCCGCCGGGCTGCTCAAGGGCTACCGCGCCGCGACCCATTGGAGCGCGATGGAGATGCTCGGCCAGTTCGGCGCGATGCCAACAAAGACGCGCGTCTGCATCGACCGCAACCGCATCACCGGCGGCGGCGTCACCGCCGGCATCGATTTCGCGCTGACGCTGGTGTCGATCCTGGTCGATCGCACCACCGCGCAAGCGATCCAGCTCCAGATGGAGTACAACCCGGCTCCGCCGTTCAATTCGGGCTCGCCCGATACGGCGCCGGCCGAAGTGATGGCCCTGCTCCGCCAGCGCGGCGCGCAAAACCACGCGCGGCGGCTGGAGGCAGTGAAGCGCGCAGCCGAGCGGGTCGTGTAGCGCGCGCGATGCTCTCGTGCCCCGGACGCGATGACCGGATGCGGAGAAGCAACCTCCGCTCTCCTCGTGTCCCGGACGCGCTGCAGCGCGTAGCGCTGCTGCGCAGAGCCGGACCCGGAAAGCAACACGGCGCGCCGCAAGCGACATCGTCACTACGTCCCGGACGCGTCATCGCGACAACAACAGAAAAAGGCCGCTCGGTTTCCCAAGCGGCCTTTCCTGTCTTACGGCGGCTGCACATTCACATCGGGCGATGTCGGAGCTTCCAGACCGGGGGCCTATCTCCCGATCGAGTCCTACTCGGCGGCCGCTGCATCTCGGGACAGTCGCGAACTGTTGCCCGAACCGAACGCAATGGTCTCCCATCTCCGTAAGATAGGATCATTGAGCCGCATCGCTTGCGCGGCTGCAACGTCCGCGCAGACGCCATCCCCGCTGTTCCCGTTGTCCACAGCAGCGTGAGGCGGATGCGGGTGCATCCAATTGGCGATGAAGATCGCGGCCGAAAAGACTAGCCAGGGGTCCAGGGCTGATAGTCGCCGGTCGCCTTCGGACGCTTGCCGCTGGCGAGGGTCGATCCCGAGGGACGATAGGCCTTGGCCGTGCCGGTGAGATTCGGCTGGTGCGGCTTCTCCCACTCGCGCGGCTGA
Organism: Bradyrhizobium dasycarpum; assembly: GCF_042019905.1. NCBI lineage: Bacteria > Pseudomonadati > Pseudomonadota > Alphaproteobacteria > Hyphomicrobiales > Nitrobacteraceae > Bradyrhizobium > Bradyrhizobium dasycarpum. The sequence goes on along the minus strand of NZ_CP169574.1, from coordinate 1,018,740 downwards.
TAATTGGCCTCGGTCGGCGGCACATCGACGGTGTGATGAATCCAGCCATGCCAGGACGGCGGGATCCGGCTCGCTTCGGCATAGCCGTTATAGATCACCCAGCGCCGCTCGAAGCCCAGGGTCGGATCGATCGCCCCGCCGCGGGTGCGATAGTAGAGATTGCCCTGCTCGTCCTGGCCGACCAACTCCCCGTACCGTTTGGTCCAGAGTTGGGTGCCAAAAGTCTGGCCGTTCCACCAGGTGAAGAACTTGAGGAAGAATTGTTTCATGCGGCAAGGGCCCTGCTTCGTCGGGCCCTGATGCCATCCGGCCGGCGAAATGTCCAGTTCGGCAGGCTCTCACGATGTGCCGCTGCGACATGTATCGCCGCAAATCGGACGCAATCCGTTCATGCCGGGCACAGCGGCCGGCGCGAGGCTCAATTCCCACTGAAACTGGCACGATCCCAGGAACTCCTGCCTGCTGATGGGGTTTGCTTGCGGGAAAGGAGTCAAACCATGAACACTTTGAAAGTTTTAAGCGCTGCCGCAACGCTGGCGCTCGTTCTACCCATGACCTCGCCGAGCTTTGCGCAGGGAGCGGGCCCGGGTAGCGCTCGCGGCGGCGGCGGAGGCGCCGGCGCGTCGATTGGCGGCGGTGGCGGCGCATCCATGGGCGGCGGTGGTGCATCCATCGGCGGGGGCGGTGGCGCGCGGATGGGTGGCGGCCCCGCAATCGGCGGAGGCGGCGGCATGGGCGGCGGAGCCGCCATGCGTCCAAGCACAGGCAATTTCGCCGCCGGCCCTGCAGTCCGCCCCGGCAGCGGTGGCAGCTTCGTAGGGGGCATGGGATCCCGTCCCACGGTCTCGCCATCTTACGACGGGTCTCGCTACGTTGCGGGCGGCAATTGGCATAGCGGCGGCGGCCGCCACTGGCATCATCATCGCCGCGGCGGCTTCTGGCCCGGCTTCGCGGCTGGCGCCGCGATCGGCGGGCTCGGCTCCTACGCCTACTATGGCAACCGCTACGGCTATTACGATGATCCCTACTATTACGGCTACTATGATGAGCCGTCAGTTGCGGTGGTGCAGGATGGCGGCGGCGACTCCGCCTATTGCGCGCAGCGCTACAAATCCTATGACCCGGCTTCGGGCACCTATCTCGGCTATGACGGCCGGCGGCATCCCTGCCCGTAACCCGTCGAGCCGCGCGTAACGGAAGGCGTCGCAGCGCTGCGACGCCTTTTCCGTGCACCGGGCACATCTCCGTGATGTCGCCTCCAGCGAGCCCATCGCCGGCGATGATGGGTACAATTGCATGTAAATGGACCTGTATGCATCGCACCGTGCATATCTACCCGGACCCAATCCAAAATTGACCCGACACACGATTCGCGGATATCACCAATCCCAGTGGGGACTTCGATCTACTGGGAAGTGTCATGCCGCGTATTCTCGTGGTTGATGACGATCCGATGGTCGGCGCGACCATCGAGGTCCTCCTCCAACGTCAGGGCTTCGACGTCACGCTGACCGACGGTGGTGAAACTGGACTGGCTGCGCTGGAAACGCAGACCTTCGACGTGATGCTGGTTGACATCTTCATGCCGCACATGCGCGGCTTCGAGTCGATCCGCATCTTTCACGAGCGCGCACCGGCTACTCCGCTGATCGCGATGTCCGGCTACGCCTTCGCGTCATCCGCCTCGCCCTCTCCCGATTTCCTCCGCATGGCGCTGGAGCTCGGGGCGACGCGCTGCCTGCGCAAACCGTTCACGCCGGAAGCTTTGCTGACCACGATCCGGGAATGCCTCGCAAGCGAGAGCGTGCAATCGAAGGACAAGAAAGAAGCCCCTTGATTCCAACGCAGCGCGTCATTCTGGGTGCTGGACTTGCCATCCTCCTGATCATCACCGCGGCCTCGATCGCCCTCGACGTCAAGTCGCGCTCGGATGCTGCGTGGGTCAATCAGACGGTTCACGTCCAGAAGAAGATCTCCGATCTGCGCGTGCTGCTGCGCCGCGCCGAGAGCGCCGCGCGCGGCTACGAGCTCTACCGCACCCCCGGCTTCAGCGCCGAGTTCCAGGCGGTGCAGGCCCAGATCGCGCCGGCGCTGGCCGATCTCAAGCGCGGCGTGCGCGACAATCCCGATCAGGTCGCGCTGCTGGAGGGCACCGAACCGCTGGCGCTGCGCCGGGTCGAGATCGCGGCCGAGGCGATGCGGCTGCGCGCGGCGAACGACCAGGCCGGCATCGCCGTGCTCAACGGCAGAGCCGAGGGCCGCGGTCTCATGGACACGGTGATGGGCAACCTCGACCGATTGAGCGCGGAGGAGGAACGCCTGCTCGCCGCGCGCTCCCAGGATCTGCGCCGCACGGGCGTCGTGCTGCTCGGCATCGATGTCGCGGGTGCCGTGCTGATCCTGCTGCTGGTCGCGCTGGTGATGCGCGAGAGCCGGCGCACCACGGTGCAGCTCCAGAGCACGCTGAGCGAGACCACGGCCGCCAAGGACGCGCTCGCGGCGGCGGTGGCCGATCGCACGCAGCATCTGGTGACCGCGCATGACGAGCTGCGCCTGTCGGTCAACGTGCTGCAAAGCACGTTCGACAGCATGGCCGAGGCGGTGCTGGTGATCGATGCCGAAGGCAACGTGCTGCTGTCCAATCCGGCCGCGGAGCGCATGCTGCTGCATCGCACCGGCATGAACCTGCGCAATCTGCGGGCGCTGTCGGACGTCCTCCACGGCGACGGCGTCACGCCGATGCAGGCCGACGAGCTGCCTTCGGTGCGCGTGCTGCGGGGCGAGAAGTTCGAGGACCTCGAGATGATCGTCCGCCCGCACAGCGGCAATCCGCCCCGTCATCTCATGGTCAGCGGCCGGCCCATGCTGGACGGGCAAGGCGAGATCTCCGGCGCGGTGCTGGTCTATCACGACGCCACCATGTCGCGCGAGACCGAGCGGCAGCTGTACCAGTCGCAGAAGCTGGACGCGATCGGCAAGCTGACCGGCGGCGTCGCGCACGACTTCAACAACATGCTGACCGTGATCTCCGGCAACACCGAGACGCTGGTGGATAGCCTGAAGCAGCAGCCCGAGCTGCAGCGCGTGGCGCGGCTGATCGACGATGCGGCCGAGCGCTGCGCCGAGCTGATCCAGCATCTGCTCGCCTTTGCGCGCCGGCAGCCGCTGCAGCCGCGCAACGTCGAGATCAATGCCGCCATCGCCGACATCGCCAAGCTGCTGCGCCCCACCCTCGGCGAGCAGATCCAGATCGAGACCGTGCTGGAACAGGGGCCGATGACCGCGCATATCGATCCGTCCCGCCTCACCAACGCCGTGCTCAACATGGCCATCAACGCGCGCGACGCCATGCCGAACGGCGGCAAGCTGCTGCTGGAGACCCACCGCGTCGTGCTGGACGAGGCCTATGCGCAGGCCCATGCGGACGTCACCGCCGGCCCCTACATCATGCTCGCGGTCAGCGACACCGGCACCGGCATGTCCGTGGAGACCCAGCACAAGGCGTTCGAGCCCTTCTTCACCACCAAGGAGGTCGGCAAGGGATCGGGCCTGGGCCTCTCCATGGTCTACGGCTTCGTCAAGCAGTCCGGCGGCCACATCAAGATCTACAGCGAGGAAGGCCACGGCACCACGATCAAGCTCTATCTGCCGCCGGGCGAAGGCACCGCGGAGGTCGCGGTCACCGCCGCGCCGCCGGCCGAGGGCGGCGCCGAGACCATCTTCGTCGTCGAGGACGATCCGCTGGTGCGCAATTTCGTCACCGCGCAGCTCACGAGCCTCGGCTACAAGACCATCGCCGCGCCCGACGGCAAGACCGCGCTGGACCTGATCGCGGCCGGCCAGACCTTCGACCTGCTCTTCACCGACGTCGTCATCCCCGGCGGCATGAGCGGCCGCGAGCTCGCCGAGGAGGTGGCCAAGCTGCGGCCGGGTGTGAAGGTGCTCTACACCTCCGGCTACACCGACAACGCCATCGTCCATCACGGCAAGCTCGACGACGGCGTGATGCTGCTGACCAAGCCCTACCGGCGCAACCGGCTTGCGGAGATGATCCGGAAGGCGCTGGGCGCATGATCCGGAAAAGTGCGCAGCGGTTTTCCGGCAAGATCATGCGCAATCAAAAGCCTACCGCGTCGCCAGCACCACCGCCGCCAGCGTGAACACCAGCGCGGCGATCTGCCCTGCGCCGAGCGGCTCGCCGAGTGCGATCGCCGAGGCGACGACGCCGATGACGGGCACCGCCATGGTGCCGATCGCGGCGACCGAGGCCGGCAGCCGCGCCAATGCGGCGAACCAGCTGACATAGGCGATGCAGAACTGCACCACGGTCGAGTAGACCAGCAGCCACCAGCCGAGCGGCGTCACCTTGTCCAGATGCGTGGTCTCGACCAGGAGGCCGATGATCGAGATCGGAAGACAGCCGATCCCGATCTGCCAGGCTGCGGCCGCGATCGGCGGCAGGTGGATCGGATATTTCTTGGAGAACACCGTGCCGACGGCGAAGCCGAACGCGCCGCCCAGCGCCATGATGATACCAGGCGCCTTCTCGACGCTGGCGGCGATGCCGTTGCCGCCCATGATCGAGGCCAGGCCGACGAAGGCCATCACCAGCCCGAGCGTGCGCAGCAGCGTCGGCCGCTCGCCCAGCACCGGCCAGGCGATGATCGAGGCCCAGACCGGCATCGTGTAGGCGATCAGCGCCGCCTCGCTCGCCGGCAGCCAGAGCAGCGCGAGGCCCATCAGCACCATCCAGCCGGTGACGTTGAGCAATGCCGCGGTGAGCAGGCGCGGCCAGGTCGCGGCGTCCACATGCAGGCTCTGCCGGCGCATCACCGCCAGCGCCGCCAGCAGCACGGCGCCGAGCACGCCGGTGACCCCGCGCAAGGTCAGAGGCGGCAGCTCGGCGAGCAGGAATTTCGTCACCGGCCAGTTGAAGCCCCAGCCGATCGAGGTGATGGCGAGGAACATCAGGCCGGCCGGGGCGATGCGCGGCCGCGCATCCCGACGAGTCGAATCAAGCATGTGGGGTATCCGGCAAAATCGAGGTCAGCTTGGCGCGGATTCGCCGCCCAAGCCACTGTCTCGGCGGGCATGCCTGCCCTCACCTTCCGTAGGGCTACGTGAGTCCTGCTGACGCAATCCCTTCGCCCAAAAATATACCTGCCCTGTGAACAGCGGGATGAAGCCTGCGCGGCATCACCGGATGCAAATTTTTTCAGTTGGGAATCCGTGAGGACTCACTGATACTTGCCTCCGTAGCAGGCGCGGCCAGGACCCCTGTTATCCCCCACAATCCACCATATTTAGTATTTGATTCAGGAACTCGCACTAGTTCTTGACGGGCGCAGCGGAGAGTCCTAGCTTTCGATCCGTTCGGCGCGAGTGAGTTTGCGTCCCGCCGGCACTCCCCCAAAGGGTCTCGCAAATCGGCACTCCGCCAAGCCAGCCAAAGGCAGCGGATGAGGGCTTGTCTGCCCGCGAAAGGCGGATTCTTCGGGTGCCAGAACGGGCCGGCGACAGGCTCGGATGGCAAGGAAAGACGTTGTGACGGTGGGGCGTTGAACGCGTGTCGGGCTCATCCCCTTGGGGGCGGAGGGGCCTGGACAGGCAGGCGGGATGTGAGGTGCGCGCACCGAGCCATCGCGTCGGGAGAACAAGGGCCGGGTCCACCGGCTGAACTGCGGAGCTCAAGGCCATCAGGCCGAAGGCGCCGCGAAACGAAATGTCGACCGGCACGCCTGAACGGAGGCGAGACCGGTCAAAACTTAAGGACGGGGCAAGACGATGCGGATTGAGCGGCGCCACACCACCCAGGGACAGTCACCCTACGCGGGAATCGATTTCCGGCTGACCACGTCGGAGATCAGGAATCCCGACGGCTCGGTCGTGTTCAAGCTCGACAATGTCGAGGTCCCGACCGAGTGGTCGCAGGTCGCCTCCGACGTGCTCGCCCAGAAATATTTCCGCAAAGCCGGCGTTGCCGCGCGCCTGAAGAAGGTCGAGGAGGAATCCGTCCCCTCCTTCCTGTGGCGCTCCGTGCCCGACACCGAGGCGCTCGCTGCACTCCCTGAGAAGGAGCGCTATGTCAGCGAGCTCAGCGCCAAGCAGGTGTTCGACCGCCTCGCCGGCTGCTGGACCTATTGGGGCTGGAAGGGCAAGTATTTCTCGTCCGACGAGGACGCCCAGGCCTTCTACGACGAGCTGCGCTACATGCTCGCGATGCAGATGGTCGCGCCGAACTCGCCGCAATGGTTCAACACCGGCCTGCACTGGGCCTATGGCATCGACGGCCCCGGCCAGGGCCATTATTACGTCGACCCCTTCACCGGCAAGCTGACCAAGTCCAAGTCCGCCTACGAGCACCCGCAGCCGCACGCCTGCTTCATCCAGGGCGTCGGTGACGACCTCGTCAACGAAGGCGGCATCATGGACCTCTGGGTCCGCGAGGCCCGCCTGTTCAAGTACGGCTCCGGCACCGGCTCCAACTTCTCGCGGCTGCGCGGCGAAGGCGAAAAGCTCTCCGGCGGCGGCCGCTCCAGCGGCCTGATGAGCTTCCTCAAGATCGGCGACCGCGCCGCCGGCGCCATCAAGAGCGGCGGCACCACGCGTAGAGCCGCCAAGATGGTCGTGGTCGACGTCGATCACCCCGACATCGAGACCTATATCGACTGGAAGGTGAAGGAGGAGCAGAAGGTCGCCGCCCTCGTCACCGGATCCAAGATCAACCAGAAGCACCTCAAGGCGGTGCTGAAGGCCTGCGTCAATTGCGAAGGCTCGGGCGACGATTGCTTCGATCCCGAGAAGAACCCTGCCCTGCGCCGCGAGATCAAGCTCGCGCGCCGCAGCCTGGTGCCCGACAATTACATCAAGCGCGTCATCCAGTTCGCCAAGCAGGGCTACAAGGACATCGCGTTCGACACCTACGACACCGACTGGGACAGCGAAGCCTACCTCACGGTCTCCGGCCAGAACTCCAACAATTCGGTCTCGCTGCGGGACGATTTTCTGCGCGCCGTCGAAACGGATGGCGACTGGAATCTGGTCGGACGCACGACCAAGAAGATCACCAAGACGCTGAAGGCGCGCGACCTCTGGGAGAAGATCGGCTACGCCGCCTGGGCCTCGGCAGACCCCGGCCTGCACTTCAACACCACCATGAACGACTGGCACACCTGCAAGGCGTCCGGCGACATCCGCGCCTCCAACCCGTGCTCGGAATACATGTTCCTGGACGACACGGCGTGCAACCTCGCCTCCGCCAATCTGCTGACGTTCTATGACATCGAGACCAAGCGATTCGACGTCGAGGGCTATGAGCATCTCTGCCGGCTCTGGACCATCGTGCTCGAAATCTCGGTGATGATGGCGCAATTCCCGTCGAAGGCGATCGCCGAGCTCTCCTATGAGTTCCGCACCCTCGGCCTCGGCTACGCCAATATCGGCGGCCTGCTGATGACCATGGGCCTGCCCTATGACAGCAAGGAAGGCCGCGCGCTCTGCGGCGCGCTGACCGCCGTGATGACCGGCATCACCTACAAGACCTCGGCGGAAATGGCTGCCGAACTGGGCACCTTCCCCGGCTACAAGAAGAACGCGCCGCACATGCTGCGCGTGATCCGCAACCACCGCCGCGCCGCGCACGGCCAGTCCAACGGCTACGAGGCGCTCAGCGTCAACCCGGTGCCGATGGACCTCGTCTCCTGCCCGCAAGCTGACCTCGTCAGCCACGCGCAGGCGGCCTGGGATGCGGCGCTCCAGCTCGGCGAGCAGCACGGCTATCGCAACGCCCAGACCACGGTGATCGCGCCGACCGGCACGATCGGCCTCGTGATGGATTGCGACACCACCGGCATCGAGCCCGACTTCGCCCTGGTGAAGTTCAAGAAGCTCGCCGGCGGCGGCTACTTCAAGATCATCAACCGCGCGGTCCCCGCAGCGCTGCGCGCGCTCGGCTATCGCGAAGCTGAGATCGCCGAGATCGAGGCCTACGCCGTCGGCCACGGCTCGCTCTCCAACGCGCCCGGCATCAACGCCTCGACCCTGAAGGCCAAGGGCTTCACCGAGGAAGCCATCGCCAAGGTCGAGAAGGCGCTGCCGACCGCCTTCGACATCAAGTTCGCCTTCAACAAGTGGACTTTCGGCGAGGATTTCATCCGCGACCAGCTCGGGATCGGCGCCGAGGCGATCGCCGCCCCCGGCTTCGACCTGCTCCAGGCCGTCGGCTTCACCAAGCGCGAGATCGAGGCGGCCAACGTCCACATCTGCGGCGCGATGACGGTGGAAGGTGCCCCGCACCTCAAGGCCGAGCACTATCCGGTGTTCGACTGCGCCAATCCCTGCGGCAAGATCGGCAAGCGCTATCTGTCGGTCGAGAGCCACATCCGCATGATGGCGGCGGCGCAGCCCTTCATCTCGGGTGCGATCTCCAAGACCATCAACATGCCGAACGACGCCACGGTGGAGGACTGCAAGTCCGCCTACATGCTGTCGTGGAAGCTCGCTTTGAAGGCCAACGCGCTCTATCGCGACGGCTCCAAGCTCTCCCAGCCGCTCAACTCGCAGCTCATCAGCGACGATGAGGACGAGGACGATGCGGTCGAGATGCTGCACGAGAAGCCGATGGCGGCGCGGACCACCCAGGTGGCCGAGAAGGTCGTCGAGAAGCTGGTCGAGCGCATCATCGTGATGCGCGAGCGCGAGAAGATGCCGGATCGCCGCAAGGGCTACACCCAGAAGGCGGTCGTCGGCGGCCACAAGGTCTATCTCCGGACCGGCGAATACGATGACGGCCGGCTCGGCGAGATCTTCATCGACATGCACAAGGAAGGCGCGGCGCTCCGCTCCTTCATCAACAACTTCGCCATCGCGGTGTCGCTCGGCCTGCAATACGGCGTGCCGCTGGACGAATATGTCGACGCCTTCACCTTCACCCGCTTCGAGCCGGCGGGCCCCGTGCAGGGCAACGACAGCATCAAGTACGCGACCTCGATCCTCGACTATGTCTTCCGCGAGCTCGCGGTGAGCTACATGTCGCGGTTCGACCTCGCCCATGTCGATCCCAACGAGACCGGCTTCGACGCGCTCGGCAAGGGCGTCGAGGAAGGCAAGGAGCCGGACGAGGACGGCGGCCACCACGCCACCCGCCTGGTCTCGCGCGGCCTCACCCGCTCGAGGACCGACAACCTCGTCGTGATGCGCGGCGGCAGCGCCGCGGTCACCCAGGGCAACGACAGCGCTCCCTCAGGTGGCAGCAAGGTCACGGCGTTGGCGCACGGTGCGTCCGCCCGTGTCGGCGATGCCATCGAAGGCGCCGTCGCCCTGAAGCAGGACGTCCAGCACGACCTCTCGCCGACGGAGAAGCTGGAGCAGCTGCAGTGGAGCAAGGCCGGCACCGCCGCGACCGCCGTCCCCTCCAAGGCCGAGCGCCGCGCCGAGGCCAAGGCCAAGGGCTACGAGGGCGAGATGTGCTCGGAGTGCGGCAACTTCACGCTGGTGCGGAATGGCACGTGCATGAAGTGCGATACGTGCGGCAGCACGACGGGGTGTAGTTAATAGTTCGGAGTTGCATCCGCCCGGCAGAACTTCCTGAGTGATCGGCCCCGAAAAGTAGTTCGGAGCTGCGATCTCCGGAGAGCGACTACAGGTTTTCCGGCGGCCGTCAGGGCCGCCGGAAAATGGCGGAAGGAACGAAACAGGAATTGAAGCAAAGGTTGTAGAGGACAGTCGATATGAACTATTCCGATCGCTACCTGCGTCAGATCGCGAGCTACTCGATCATCGATGTGATGCTGGCCGACGTGGCGATCCGGATCCAGCTCAGCCCGACCGACTACCAGCTCGCCGTCGACCACTACCATGCCATCAACGAGTGGCTGGAGCGCGACGACAGCGCCCTGAAGGGGCACGTGAGCGACTTTTATCCGCAGGGCGGCTTCGCCATCGGCGCGACCGTGGCGCGCCACTCCACCGACGACGAGTTCGACATCGACGTGATGGCCGACATCGCCTATCGCCTCGACGTCGATCCCGAGGACGCCCTGGCGACGCTACACGACGCTATCCGCGGCGAGCGCGGCTCGCGCTACTGGCTGAAGACCGACCGCAAGACCCGCTGTAGCACGGTCAACTACGACGGCATGCACCTCGACGTGACGCCGACCGTCCGCATCGCGGACACCATCGACAAGACGGGCCTGATCTTCCACTCGAAGCCGGAGGAGCCGTGGGCGAAGAAGTCCCTACTCGCGAACCCGCACGGCTTCGCGCAGTGGTTCATCTCCCGGACCCCGCCGGACCAGGACTTCGGCACCTTCTTCGAGCGCCGGTCGCTGGACTACGACCGCGAACGGGCGATTCTGTCGAAGCGGGCCGACGCCGCGGCGGTCCCCGAGCAGTGCCCCGCCTACCAGAAGTCGCGCGCTGTAATCGCCCTGCAGTTGCTCAAGCGCTGGCGCAACCTGGCCTACGACAAGCGGCACAAGGACCGGCGGCTGCCACCATCGGTGCTGCTGGCCTTCTACGTGGCCTGCCATGCAAACCGAACCACTTCGCTGGCGGAGGAGCTCAGCTTCCAGGTCGAGAGCATGCTGGCTGTGCTCCGGGCGGCCCACGACCAAGGCAAAAAGGTCTCCGCCAGCAACCCGACGTGCGAAGACGATCTTCTCACCGACCGTTGGCCGGCGGACCCGAGCGACCAAGCCGTCTTCATCCGGGAACTCACCGACTTTGCCGTCAAACTCCGGCGGCTTCGCGGCGAGATCGCGCTGCCCGAGATGCAGCAGATTCTGGAGGATCTGTTCGGCGAGAAGCCGGCGCGGTCGGCGGTGAAGGACCACGTCCAGCGCTTCGGCCGAGACATTGGCTCAACGGGCAGCCGCTTCATGCCGGGTAAGGCGGCAATCCCCGCGGCGGTCGTCGGCACCGCGGCTGCGCCGAGCAGCGTCAGGTCGGCGCCGTCGCACAAGTTCTTTGGCGATCATCCCGATGACGTTCCGAAGCGTCCATGAACAGGACGCCGAAATCCGGCGGCTCTTCCCCGATTTCCGCCTCACGGCTCATGCTGATTGGATCGCCGTTTGGGAAGGCCTGCTCAGGCCGGCGTCGAAGACCTACCGCGTCCGCATCGTCCACTTCCGGCGGACGATCTTCGAAGGCTGGATTCTCGATAACCCCTACGTGACCGTCCATGTGGTCGATCCGCTCGTCGGCGCCGAGATGCTGACGAACAAGACCCTTCTGCCGCACGTCTATTGGAACGATCGTAATCCAGCCTGGCCGGCGCTGTGTCTGTGGGATCCGGCTGAGATGTTCTGGACCCCCGAGATGTCGATCGCGACGACCATCATTCCGTGGACGTCGGAGTGGCTGCTGTTCTTCGAATACTGGCAGATCTCCGGCGAGTTCTTGGGTCCAGGCCGGCACCCGCCGAGGAGACGCAAAGAATGCCCGAACCTGCCCGAGACTTCCGACCCGGAGACCCGCGCTCGAAGGGCGCGATTCCGCAGCGGCGAATTCCACAGGATTGGCCGAAGGACCGGCGTTTTCGGATCCTATCTCTGGACGGGGGCGGCATTAAGGGGCTGTTCCCAGCAACTGTTCTCGCCGAGCTCGAAGAACGATTTCTGAGCGGCCAGCCAATTGCTAAGTATTTTGACCTGATCACCGGCACATCGACCGGAGGAATTATCGCGCTCGGCCTTGGAGCCGGCCTGAGAGCATCAGAACTCGCCGAACTGTACTCTCATCGCGGCGCCGAGATTTTTCCGGAACGCGGCCGGATCCGCCGAGGTTTGCAAGCAGCGAGAAATTTCGTTCATTACCACTACGAACGAAATGCGTTGGAGAACATCCTACTAGATATTTTGGGGGCGAAACTCCTTGGAGATTCAAGCGTCCGTCTTTGCATTCCTGCTTTTGAAGGGAGGAGCAGCGAAGTCTTCGTGTTTAAGACACCACACCATGCCGATTATACGGTGGATCGCTTGGAGCCCATGGTGAAGGTGGCACTAGCAACTTCCGCTGCACCGACGTTCTTCCGTCCTTTAGAGCACAATGGCTACACACTCGTAGACGGAGGAGTGTGGGCTAATAATCCCATCATGCTGGCGGTAGTTGAGGCTCTAATTTGTTTCAATCTTAAACGCGATCAGATCGACGTTCTGAGTATTGGTTGCGGCGACGACCCATACGTTGTTTCGGAGGTGCAGTTGAATTCAGGTGGTAAGCTAGCCTGGAAAGACGTGATCTTCGCGGCGATGCGCTTGCAGTCCCTGTCCGCCACCAACCAAGCACGGCTCTTACTGAGCCCAGCATCCGTTCGACGCATCGATCCGCCATTCCAAGCCGAACCGATCCCTCTTGATGGCTTCCGCCGATCTCTCAATGAACTCGTTCCCGCCGCACGAACTATTGTTGATCAACAAGGATATCAACTTGCAGAAGACTTTCTTTCTACGCCGGCCCTTCGCTACAGGCCGCACCCGACGATGTAGCGACACGCTCCGTCCGAATTGCCTTTGCGGCCTCGCCCTTCCCCTTTAAACTCACAACCCAACGGCATGGGTTCCGACGGGCCCGGTAGACGCGGAGTTCAAGTTATGCCCAAACCGGAAAGCTTCCCGATCGAAAAGATCTTCGTTCCCACGAAGCAGAAGAAGGCCATCAGGCCCGAGATCGTCGCAGAGATCGCGGAAAGCATGCTGGACATCGGACAGCAGACTCCCATTTCCGTTCGGCGCGACGGAGATCGCCTCGTTCTGGTCGAGGGACTGCATCGGCTCGAGGCCTGCAAGGCGCTCGGCGAGACGACCATTCTCGGGGTCCTTGTTACGGCCGAGCTTGCTCAACCCAAGCCACTGCTCGCCGAACGACCCGAGGTCGAGGCCGAGCGCATCAAGATGGCGCGGTTGAAGCAGTTGCGCCTGGAGAGGGAAGCCGCGGAGGCAGCGACGGCGGCCTCGAGAGGCAACGCGATGCAAGCGCCGCGCGCAGGTTCGACGAAGGGCCTTCGCGACAATGCGAAAGCATCACCCGTCCGGATGGTGAAAGCGAAACCGAAATCATTGTCGGACTGGATCACGCAGCAGAAGGGCAGCGGCAGCCGCTATTGATGGTCGGCTCCAGAACTGCTGGTGCCAGCGCGCTAAAATCCTTCGCTGTCGCCGGATATGCTGCTTCCGAGGCTGGCCTAACGCAGCATGCGGATCGGCTCGAACGACGTGCTCAGGCTGATGAACGCCGGCTCTGACGCCGGGCTCGTGACGGCCACCCTGAGTTCGGGGAAATAGGTTAGAAAGAGGCTTTTCGTCTGGCCGCCGGCCGTGAATTTGACCGCCTTTCGATACACGGCGAGCCCACACGAACCAACGACCGTCTCCCCGGCCGACACGAAAATGTGGTCGAAGCTCTGCTCGGCCTGCCGGGTCGTGCCGTTCCGGTACGTGAACGTCCACAGGACCTTGAAGGACACGCTGTTCCGGTGATCATAGTCCTCGATCGAGATGCCGGAGTAGCTGAGCTGCCCATCGCGATCGGGCACGCCTTCGACATTGGTTGTCGATGAGGTGGCGATGGCGAATCCGTTGATGGTGTCCGCCTTGGCGACGTTGATGCCATTTGGCGCTATCTGCCGTGTCCAGAGGACTGCCGTTTTTCCCGCGCCCCTATAAATCTGATAAGTCTGCTCGAATCCGACGAACCTGACGACGAGTTCAACCGGCACTGTCGTCGACTTGATCTTGCTGCAATCAGTCGAGGACGCAAGCACTCCGGTCGGGACCAGGATCAAGCCTGCGATCATGAGGGCGAAAGAGGCGCAGGAATTGCGAAGCCTGACGTCGACCACCGCACCTTCGGTCAGCACGCCCGGAGGCATCTTGGGCTGCAAAAGCCGCTCGGACGCTGCGCCGTCTACCTCGATCATTTCATTTACGCTCGCGCACTTGTCTGCAGCTCAGTGTACAACCCATGGTTATATGGGGCAAGGCCCCGGCGGCCGGAGCATGGGCCTGCATGACGCAGCTCCCCGTTCGAGCCCCGGTGACGCACGGCGCAAAGCCCGTATGATCGCAGCGGCCTTGCTGCCTGATCTCCAAGATGTCGCTGCGCTCATCCGAGCTACGAAACCGCAAAGGCGCGTAGGGTGGGTGGAGCCCTTGCGAAACCCATCATTCCGCGACGGCCGTTGATGGGTTTCGCTTCGCTCGTTCTACGGGATTGACCGCCCTGCTCTGAGTACGGCCACAGTAAACCGAATTCACCCCGCGATCGCTGCCCGATCCGCGGCCCGGCTGAATTGCGTCAGCCGAGTCCACCGTGACCGCAATCCCGACTACGCCGCGCTGCTCCGCTGCGTGTGACGTCCCTCCCTCACCTCTTCGATGATCTTGGCGCTGAAGGCCTTGAGGTCACCGGGGTTGCGCGAGGTGATGAGGCCCTGGTCGACGACGACCTCCGAGTCTTCTCACTTCGCCCCGGCATTGGCGACGTCGGTCTTGATCGATTTGTAGGACGTCATCCTGCGGCCCTTGGCAATGCCGGTCTCGATCAGCAGCCAAGGCGCATGGCAGACCGCGGCGACGACCTTCTTGGCATCGAACACGCTCTTGATGAATTGGAGCGCCTTGGGCTCGACACGCAGCAGATCGGGGTTGATCTGGCCGCCGGGCAACACCAGGGCGTCGTAATCGGCAGGCTTGGCCTGATCGAGGGTCTTGTCGACCTTGACCGGGCGGCCCCAGTCCTTCTCGTCCCAGCCCTTGATCTCGCCGGATTGCGGCGAAATGATCTCCACTGTTGCGCCGGCCGCCTTGAGGGCATCACGCGGCATTTCGAGTTCAGACTGCTCGAAGCCGTGGGTGGCGAGGATCGCGATCTTTTTTCCGGACAGTTCCATCCGTGTCTCCATTGCGTGTGAGGCGATGCCACTCAATCGAGTGCTTTCGCCTTTGGTTCCTCACACGACATCGCGAGCCGTAACCCTTTTGCGCCGTCATTCCGGAGCGCGCCGCTTGGGCGCGAGCCCGGAATCCATCGGGCGGCACGACGCGTGGCGCAATGGATTCCGGGCTCGCACTTCGCGCGCCCCGGAATGACGGCGAGTTCCGTTGCGCTCCTGCTCCGGCGAGGCCGTCTCCCACGCGCGCATGTAGAGGTCGAGCAGGCTTTCGCGCTCGTCTGAGTGGGCGGCCTGCAAGCGCACAGCGTTAGTCCACTAGGTCATCTAGACATGCTAGCAGGAAGCTCCTGTTTAGATGCGAGGCCCCATGTTGAACTTCCAGCTCCCGTGGCACGAGATCTTTGCTCCGACGCATTCGCTCATAGAAATGCTGGTGCGGGGCACCATCATGTATTTCGGCATCTTCGTGCTGATGCGCCTCATCCTGAAGCGGCAAACCGGCGGAATCAGCATCCCGGATGTGCTTCTCGTCGTGCTTCTGGCCGACGCCGCACAGAACGGCATGGCGGGTGAATACCGGTCGATCACAGAAGGCCTGGTGCTCGTTGCCACCATTATCTTCTGGAACCTTGCTATCGATTGGCTCGGTTATCACGTGCCCTTCGTCGAGCGGCTTGTCCGGCCCCCGCCGCTCCTTCTGATCAAGAACGGCCAGGTCCTTCGCCGCCATTTGCGACAGGAGCTGGTGACGATGGACGAGCTGCTGAGCAAGCTCCGGGAAGAAGGCGTCGACAGCCCTGCGGAGGTGATCGAGGCCTATATCGAAGGCGACGGCAACATCAGCGTCAAAAAGAAGGAAAAGTGACACGCGATGTCGCGGCGGCCGAGCGCGTAGGGTGGATTAGCGAAGCGTAATCCACCTTCCTTCGTCGAATACGCAGTGGTGGGTTACGCCTTCGGCTAACCCACCCTACGAAGCAAGCGCCATTAGCCGATTGCAGCTACTTCCGCGAAAGCGACCCTCTGCTCTTACGCCGCTTTCGCCTGCTCCGGCGAGGCCGTCTCCATCGCGCGCATGTAGAGGTCGAGCAGACTTTCGCGCTCGTCGCGCTCGTTCTTGTCTTCCTTGCGCAGCTTGATGATCTCCTTGAGGATCTTGACGTCGAAGCCCTCGCCCTTGGCTTCCGCGAAGACTTCCTTCTTCTGCTCGCTCAGCTCCTGCATCTCGCTGTCGAGGTTCTCGATCCGCTCGACGAAGGAACGGATCTTGCCGCCGGGAATGGTGATGTCGGACATGGTGCCTCCTCGCTGACTGAGGTCGCGAAAATGCCCGCAAAGACATAACCAATCTGTTAACCGCGCGGCCCCGCGCATTGCCCCTGTGGACAACGCCGAGGGTGCCGTTCCATGCAAGCCGGGCTGACGATGGAGAGCGTCACGCTGCGCTTGCACGGTGCCGCAGGGTGGGCAAAGCGACTTGTCCGCCGTAGCTCGAAGAGCGAAAGCGGAAGCGTGCCCACGAATTTGATCATGTCGGGGAAAGTCCGTAGGCACGGCGCAAGCGCGCCTTTGCCTACCCTACGAATTGTCGTGACCTACCACCAATACGGCCAGCGCCAGCCCTCGTAGCGAACGTAGGACGGCACCAGCGGCGGGCCATAGGGATCGACCTTGTCGTCCTCGGGGCGATAGCGATAGCGCGGAACGATGTTGTAATCCCACGGCGTCGGCCTCAGCACGGGCGCGGTGATGATGAGCCGCTCTTGCGGGGCGCGAACGACGACGGCCTTGCGCGTCTTCGCCTCAGCGCCCGATGTTGCAAGGCTGCCCAGCACCAGGGCGGTTCCGAGCGCGCAGGCGGCGATTGCTTTTGTCATGCGTTGTCTCCTTCGCAGCAAAGAGTGCAAAAGGATGTCAGGCAAGGCAAGCGAATTTCGCGCGAGCTTTTGTGCGGCCATCCTTCGAGACGCCCGCTTGGGCGGGCTCCTCAGGATGAGGGTGGAGTGCGCGGCAGCAGGTTCAGCGGGCGCGATCGCCGCTCAGCCTCATTCACGCGCGCGGCGCAGCGCCTCCTGCAGCTTCATCCGCTGCTTGTCCCAGCGGGTTTCTTCCGCCCCGGCGCGCTCGTCGAGCGCGGCGCGGGCGGCTTCGATCTCCTCCGCCTTCGCCTCGTGCTCGCGCCTTGCCTTGTCCAGCGCCGCTTCCGCCGCGGCGACGGCCTTGTCGCGGCGCGCGCGCTGCTTGGCGCGGGCGGCCTCCTCCTTGCGGCGCGCGGCCTCGCGCCGCCGCTCCTCTTTCTCGAACGCCGCCGCGGCCTTGCGGGCCGCCTGCTCGCTCAGCTTGCGCGACGGCGTCTTTGCGGACTTGGCGGACTTCTTTGCGGTCTTGGCCGGACGCTTGCCGGATTTTCGCCTGGGCCCGGAATCGTCCTCGGCAAGATCGGTCGGCAGCTCCGCGCTTTCGGTGAAGGGACCGTCGGATCCGACCGGGCGCCTGAGCACGACGCCCGGCTGCGCCAGCGTCGCCGCGACGACATCAGGATCGTCGGTCTCCTTCGCGGCGCCCTGATGGAACAGATTGGAGCTGGCGCCCCAGGCCTCGAGCGCCGCCTTCATCGAGGGCGCGGCGATGGCCTGGTCGTAGAAGCCGAGCGAGGTCTGGTAGGTCTTCAGCTTCCGTGTCGGTTTTGCTCGCTTTGGCATGTCGTCCTGATGCTGGCTTCGCTGTGCGCAGGCGAACGTAGCCCGGATGGAGCGTAGCGCAATCCGGGGTCTTGTGTCCGCGGGTGAAGCTTCCCGGATTACGCTTGCGCTCCATCCGGGCTACGCGCCTCCAAGAGCGCATCGTATCCCTTCGCGCTGAACGCCAGCAGGCAGAAGCCGTGCCCGAACGGATCGGCCAGCATCGCGATCCTTCCATAGGGCGCATCGCGCGCCGGCACCTCCAGGACCGCGCCGGCACGCAGCGCGCGTTCGACGGCCGCATCGACATTGTCGACGACGACGTCGATGTGCACCGGCGTCCAGTGCCGGGCGTAGCGGCGGCGATCGCCGCCGGCGCCGACCGTGCCGGCCTGCTTGGTCAGGAGATAGACCGGCGCCGGCCAGCCGAGCAGCTCGACGAAGCCCGTGCCGAAGCGGCGGCCGACCGTGAGGCCGAAGGCTTCGGTGTAGAAGCTGGTGGCTTGCTCGATATCGGGGACGTCGATGTTGAGGAGGAAGAAAGTCATGGCGGGCTCATCGCAAATTGCGGCGACAACGTAGCCCGGATGGAGCGCAGCGCAATCCGGGATGATGCCGCATCTTCGGCCCCGGGATTTCGCTGCGCTCCATCCGGGCTATGCAGCCTCCGCCTCAGCGACGGACGAGCGGCACACTGGCATCATGCCCCTGTTTTGCCCGACGCTGCAAATTCAATTCGGCTTACCAGAAACATCCAGCCTTATCAAACACATCGCTACTGTGCATGGGGTTGTTTTCGCAAAATCGTGTCGGCGAGGTGCTCACCTGCCCCTGAGGCTGAGGATATAGGCCGACAGCATATCCGCCTGCTCCGGCGAGATCACGAGGTTCGGCATGTTCTGGTGGCTGGTGCGCCAGAACACCTTGAGCGACAGCGCGGTGGTGCCGCTGCGGTCGGCGATGGCCTGGAAGCTCGGGGCTTCGTCGAACCATCCGGCCATGCCCGGCTCGACCGCGTGACAGGTCTGGCACCACGCCTGCGCCAGGCGATGCCCTTCGGCAACCGCGCGCGGGCCGGACCGCGGCGCGCCCGCGGCGGTGTGGATCACGCCGAACAGGAACAGCAGCGACAACGCGATCAGGAGAGCGAGGCCGAGATAGATTCGAGCACTATGCGACATCGGCCTAACCTCACCGTGATTGAATCATCGAGCCAGCCTAGATTTGCACGGTAAGGCCAAGTTGATCTGCGTCAAGGACGGAGCCGATCACGGCTCTCGTCCTCGCATCGAACTTCCGCCGGTGTCCCTCAGCACGCCACGAGATCGGTGTGGCCGAATCCCTTGGAATAGTCGAGCAGCGAGATCACCGTCGGTGTGAGACGGATCAGCCGCACCTCGGAAGGCTTCGGCACCGAGAGGCCGGAGGCCTTCTGCTCGGGATAACGCGCCATCAACAGCGCGATCGCCTTCTCGGCTTCGACCGGGTCGGTCACGGCCACCGCCCGTGCCGCCATGGAGACGCCGGTGATCTCCATGACTTGCGCCGGGTCGTCGTCGATCGCCAGCGACACGCGGTCGTCGCGGGACAGGTTCTGCGCCTTCTGGCTGTCGATGCCGCAGAGGAAGTAGATGGTGAAACCTTCGTTGGCGTAGCCGACCGTCGTCACTTGCGGCCAGCCGTCCGGGCGCACGGTTGCGATCCGCATCGTGCGGTGCTGGTCAAGCAAGGCCTGGATCTTTCGTCTGAGAGTGTCGTCCATCGCACGGCCTCCGGCAATTACCCGAAGACGATACGACCCTTGCGCGCGATGCCGTTGACGTAGCTCAACCCGCGCGCGCGACATTGGCTCATCGATCATGCCGCTCGCCAGCGAAGAGGCGAATGCATAAGCTCGCGCTCAGGCGACGTCAGGAGGCATCATCATGAACGGCAACCGCTATTACGGCGTTCGCGTCGAGGGCGCGAAATACGGCGTCGGCTTCGGCTCGGCGCTCGCCATCGCGATCTCCTATGCCGACAACCATTCGATCCTGTGGGCGATCATCCACGGCATCCTGGGTTGGCTCTACGTGATCTTCGTTGCGCTGTTTCGGTGATATCGCACCGGCAGACGATGGGCCGGCCGCGCCCTCGGCAGCTTTCCCTTGCTTTCCTGTTCCCGGCCCCTACGGTCGCGCCGCGAACGTGAGACGAGCAAAGGGTTAGACGAGACTTGCCATGACCGACGCGATGAAATGCCCCGCCTGCAGCTCCGAGCACGCCTATCAGGACCGCGATCTCTGGGTCTGCCCGGAATGCGGCCATGAATGGAGCGGTGCGGCGGCGGCGGCCGCGGAGAGTGCGCCGGATGCCGGCGTGCGCGATGCCAACGGCAATGCGCTCGCTGACGGCGACAGCGTCATCGTCATCAAGGATCTCAAGATCAAGGGCTCGTCCTCGGTGGTCAAGGGCGGCACCAAGGTGCGCAACATCCGTCTCCAGGACGCCAGCGACGGTCACAACATCGCCTGCAAGATCGACGGCATCGGCGCCATGAACTTGAAGTCGGAGTTCGTCAGGAAGGCGTAGCCGCGGCCTTAAGCCGAGGCGGCGGATCCCGCCTTCCGCGGAACCCACCTGCCTTCATGCGTTGTCAGTTCAGCGGGCAGCGCCCGTGGTGACGTTGGCGGTCGTCAGCTTGCGCGGGCCGAGGACGTTGGTCTGGTGGACCGAGGCGACCGTGGTCGGCGCAGCAGCCTGCTGCTCGACATGGGCGGCGCCGAGGACACGAACCTGCAAGGGCGAGACCGCAAATCCGTTGGCCTCGTAAGTCGGCAACTCGGCGGCAAAAGCCGCGGTGCTGCCCGCGATCGTCAGGATGGCGGCGGCGATCGACAAAGTCTTCTTGTTCATTGGTGATGCTCCGGAGGTGGAAGAGTCGGAGCATATTTAGGCCGACTTTGCTGCATTGCGACATACTTTGTCGCATTGCAACATCGCGTCCGGCGCATGGCGATATGTTTAATGTGTCCAAGGCTTTGGCCGAATCACGCCGGCCGCGACATGCACATCGGCGGACGGTGCTCAGCCACCGAGCACGTTGCCCCAGCCATCGAACAGATAGGTTTTCCAGGCCACCGTTCCCTCGGGGCCCGGCCGGCTGGCCCGCTTGTAATCGTCGGCCTGGTCAGCCGTCCAGGTGATGATCGTATCCGTGAGGCGGTCGTGCAGGATGGCGGGTTCGGTCGGATCGAAGGCGTCCATGGGACGAAGCGAGGCATGCGTCATGGCCGACCAAACGTGCCAGCTACAACAAAGTTGCCGCGACGCGGCAATCAAGCTGCTTTCGTGGAACCGGCGTTGCGCCTCAGCAACAGTGCTGCGAAAAGCCTATTTTTGCCGATTTGCGCCATTGCGCTGCCACACGGGGCTCCGAACAATCGACCTACTGCGTGCCTTTCCATGCCAGGCTGTTTGCGTCAGGCTGTTTGCATCATGACTGTCCGGACAAGACGGGTTCGGGCAGAACCGTTTGGAGGCAGGGATCATGAACGATCGGCAGTCTCTTCTGGTGGCGGTCACATGCCCCTCGGCCGTGCTCGCCGGCTGGCTGGCGCTCTCCCTCTCCGCCTATGCCCCTGCGCTCATCGAGAACAGCGGTGCCAATGCGGCTGCCGTCTCGCGCGCCAAGGATCTCGTCAAGGATATCAGCCGGCTCGACCTCGCAGACGTGCCGCGCGCTGCGACGATCGAGGACGGCATCGCCTTGACTGCCGACATCGCGGCTGCCGTGGCCGCGGCACCGGCTCCCACGAGCGAAGCAGCGCCTGAGACGCCCGCTCCAGCCATCAAGCTCGCCTCGGCCGATCCGGCGCTGATCCTGCCGGTAGAGGCGCCGCCTGCGTTGCAGATTTCGCCGGAACCGGAGCCGGAAGTCGGCGAGGCTGCTCCCGTCGCGGCGCCGGAGCCCGTCAAGCTCGCCTCGGCCGATCCCACCGAGATCGTGACGACGGATGCGTTGTCCCCCGCGGCAATCGCCAGCGGCCCGGTCACGCCCGTGAGCAAGCCATCGCCACCGGCCGACACCGTCGCCGTGCTCGACGAATGCTTCGTCATGGATGCCTGCATCGACCGCTATCTCTGGGCGCTCTATCAGCGCACCGCCAAGGAAGACACGATCAAGGTCCAGGAGCGCCGCGCCGTCACGATCAAGCGCAAGGGCAAGACGGTCACGGTGATGCGCAGCTTCACCAAGCTGGTCGACCAGGACTTCACCTGGAAGGATCCGAAGGCGGCCGAGCACGCCGGCATGTCGATGATGGACTACGTCATCGGCGGCATGGACAAGAGCTTCAAGCTGAAGCTATTCCGCACGCTGCTCGCCGCGGAAGCCGCCGGCCTCTCGCCCGGCATCACCAGCGCGTTCCGCGACGATTATCGCCAGTCGATCGCCAGCGGCCTGAAGGCGGCCTCCGACCGGTCCTATCACGGCGGCAGCTTGCGCGGCGGTTACGGCCACGGCATGGCGGCCGACATCGTCAGCACGCAAGGCAACAACCGCGCGCAGCGCTGGGTCTCGACCGAAATCCTGTGGAAGTGGATCGACGCCAACGGCAAGGCCTATGGCATCGGCCGGCCCTATCTCGGCCGCGATCCGCCGCATGTCGGCCCCATCGACGGCAAGGAGTACATCTCGCGCCGCGGCACCGGCGACGGCAAGCAAGTCGCCAGCGCGAAGTCCAAGCCGGCCGTGCGCGCCGCATCCCATGCCAAGCCGCCAAAGGCCCAGGTTGCGCGCGAGCAGAAGAGCCCCGCCAAGCCGCAGAAATCGGCGCAATCGGCCGGCAAGCCTGCGACCTGAAGCCGTTACGGCGCGCGTCCCGACGCCGGCAGCGGCACCAGCCGCATCTCGGCCGTGCCGGCGTCCTGGGTGCGCACCAGCACCGGAAAGACGGTGTCGACCGCAAGCCGCACCGCGGCCTCCGTCGCCTGGCCCTTGGCCAAATGTGCTGCGATCAGGCCGGTAAGGAGATCGCCGGTGCCGTAGGGGCGGATCGGCAGGCGCGGCGTTGCACAGCGCGACAATTGCCCGCGGGCACACAGGATCGTCTCCACCTGCCCTGCCGCCGTATCGGCGAGCGTGCAGCCGGTCGCGACGACGTCGATGCGACCAGTCCCCGCCAGCGCTGCACACGCCGCGCGCAGGCCCTGCGCATCCGCGATCGTGAGGCCCGAAAGCAGCTCGAGCTCGAACTGGTTCGGCGTCGTCAGCTTCGCCGCCGGCAGCAGCCGGTGCCGGACCACGTCCAAAATGCCGTCGGCGACATAGACGCGGCCGTCATCGCCGATCACGGGATCGCAGAGATAGACGAGCTTCGCATTCCGCCTCAGCGCCCGCTCGACGAAATCGGCGATCACGGCGGCATTGCCCGGCGAGCCGAGATAGCCGGTCACGAGCACAGCCGCCTCGTCGACCAGCCCGCGCTCCTCGACACCCTTCAGGAGATCGGCGACGAGTTCGGTCTCCAGCACCCGGCCGCGCAGGCTCGGATAGCGCGGATGGTTGGACAGCAGCGTCGTCGGCACCGCCGCAACGTTCACGCCTTCCGCCTGCATGGCATAGGCGGCCGCGCTGTTGCCGACGTGACCGTGGACCACCTGGCTTTGAATGGAGATGACGAGCATGAAAATGTCCGTACGGACAAACGTCGGGCGATGCAACAGGAGCCCAGAACTGAAGCTTCAGCGCCGTGTCAATTCCCCGAGATAAGCGCAGAACAGGTCAGCCAGCCCGTCGCCGTAACGCGTGATCTCGGCCGCGTTGCGCGGTACTTCCGAGAACCGCTTGCCGACCTTACTCGGCGTCGTCTTGATCAGCTCGCCGGCAAGCTCGCGCACCATGATCGCGCGGCAGCATCGTACGGGCTCAACACCGGTCCTCGCGACCCGTTCGGTTTCCGATCGGTGTCGCAGGTTCGTCACTGACACATGATATCCGCTCGCGGCAAAAAGATATCCGCTCGCGGCAAAAAGCCGTCCATCGGGTTGGCTTGGATTTGACTTGGCTGCGCCTGCGCTATCTCTCTTACGCCGAGAGGCTCATGACCTCCGCTTTCAATGCTTACGCGGCCCTCGCCCTCGCCATCGTGTTCGAGGTCACCGCGTCGGCATTCCTGCAGCAGTCCGCGCAGTTCACCCGTCCATGGCCGACGCTGGCGATGGTGATGTTCTACGTCGCCTCGTTCTATGCGCTGTCGGTCGCGATCCGGGTCATTCCGTTGAGCATCGCCTATGCGATCTGGGGCGGGGTCGGCATCATCCTGACCGCCACCGTCTCCTTCGTGCTGTTCCGCCAGATACTGGACTCCGCAGCCTTCATCGGTATCGCCCTGATCGTATCAGGGGTCGTGATCATCAATCTGTTCTCGGAGAGTGCGGTGCGTTGATTTGGGCAAGCTGCGGCGCGCACAGCAGCTACTGGCTCTGCACCGGCTTGGGCTGATTCGGAGTGGATCGCGCCGGCTTCTTCGCGGGCCTGGCCGCAGCGCGCGGCGGCGGCTCGTCGACCGATTCCAGATAGGCGGCGAGCATCCTCGCCGAGTCCGAACTGGTCGCGTAATGGTCCTTCAGGAACCAGGACAGCGTCAGGGTAAAGCGACCCTTGGCAAGGCCGCGCGGACTGCGATGGCAGGTCGCACAGCTGTCAGCGAAGAGCTTGGCGGGCGACTTGCCGGCGTCGAGATTTTGCGCGGTCGCAACCGTTGCCGTGAAAACGGCCGCGGCTGCAAGACCCATCAGGGCCGCGATCGGCGCGCGCCCCGGTCCAAACAGCGATGTCAAATGACGTCCCCTCGGCCGCGCGTCGGTTACGCCGCCGACAGCTGATCGAATTCGGGCGGCGCGTAGGCCTTGCCATCCTGGTCGGTGATGACGACGCGCCACCCTTCGCTCGCCCACACCCTTGCCTTCGCCACGATGAGCAACCGGCTCTCGCGGGCGAAACTGTACTTTTCGTTGTCGCGTTCTGCGATCATCTTGTAGGCCAATTCGCGTCCCCTTGCGTCGCCCTGCACCCGGCCTCCTCGTGGCAGCGGGCTTTGGCGGCAATTCGCCGGGAGCGTGGCAATTTGGTGCCATCCGCAGGTACGACGCCGGCGGCCGAGGCCGAGCGTGCCCGCGGCAACGCGATTTCACCCGCCGCAAGCCTGCCCGCCCGCGAGGGCACTAGAGTCCCCTTCGTGCTGAAGCGGCCGCCGGAAGCTGGTCCGTCACATCAGCTGCAACGGAACCGAGCTCCGCTAGTGCACGCGGATAATATGGGGACGGCCGAGATCGATCAGTCCCTGCACCGCCGAGAGGCGGTCGTCGAGGGCTGCGATGGTGAGCAGCAGATTGTTGCGGCGCTCGTCGAGCATGCCGATCTCGGCGCCGGTGAGCTTCGCGCCCATCCGCTCCTTGTGAATCCCTTCCAGGGATCTGCGCAGCCCGGCAATCAGAGCGGCCAGCTGCTTGGCCTCTTTGGTCATCGACCGCTTCGCGACGTTGTGGCGGCGCGTCTCCGCCTGGCTTTGTCTCATCGTCATCCTCCCGTGCCCCGCTGCCCCGAGTGGATGCTTGCATCTTTGGGTACACATCTTACGATCGATGAAATCTGCCCGCGAAGAACTTTCTTAAATTGTACGCGCAGGGAACCCGACTCAACTCAGCAGAAAGCCCGGCGCGCGGGCCGGGCTTTCCTTCGGGCTGCTTAGCGCTTCTGGTGGCCACCGCCGGGGCCGCCGGCCGGGGCACCACCGCCGCGGGGAGCGGCGTTGACGTGCGGGGCGCCCCCACCGCCGTGCGGCATTGCAGGCGCAGCGGCACGGGGCGCCGGCATCTGCGCTCGCGCATTCATCGGTGCGCCGTGGCTCACATTCGGCTGCGCGACATGCGGCACCGCGCGTCGCTCGGCAGGTGCGGCCGAGACACGCGGGGCTTCATGCGCGCGAGCTATCGGCTGGGTCCGCACCGGAGCAGGGCTTGCGGCCCGTTCGTGCATCATGCGGGCCTGGGCATCGCGCGGACTGCGAGTCTGCACATGGCTCCGCTCATGTGCGGTGCGCTCGCTCCGTCCGACACGCGTCCGGTCGGCGGCAACAGCCGCGTCGCGCTTCGCGATCGCCGCGTCGCGCTTCGCGATCGCCGCGTCGCGCCTCGTGATCGCAGCGTCACGTCTCGTGATCGCCGCGTCACGTCCCGTGGTCGCGGCGTCACGTCTCGTGGTCGCGGCGTCGCGCTTCGCGATGGCGGCGTCGCGCGTGGCGATCGCGGCGTCGGGCCGCGCGTTCGCGGCGTTGCGTCCGGAGATCGCGGCGCCCTTGCCCCGCACGCCTTCCCGTTCCAAAGCAAGCGCCGCATCGCGCGTCGCCGCGCGACCGATACGGGCCGCGCGCGGATCAAGCGTCATTCGGGTCGCGATGCTCTGGTGCGAGGTCCAGTAGCTGTTCCAGTGGGCGTGGCGACGATACCAGGGACGTCCCGAATAGTGGCTCGACCAGTACGATGTCAGCACGAACGGGACGACGGGCACGCCGATCTCGTCGACATAGTCGGGCAGATAGACGTAGCGGTTGCGATAGAGATATTCGAGATATTGCGACGACACCCAGCCGCGATCGTCGGAAAAGCTGACATCGCACCAGGCGTTGCCGCGCAGGCAGCCATGGATGTTGACGCGGGCGCCGCCGGGGATGCGATCGACCAGGGGAAAGCCTGCGCCCGGGCCAGCCCGCAGGCCGGTCGAGACGGTGACGATGCCCGGCGCGGCCAGCGCGGCCGTTGGCGCGAGCAGCAATGCGGTAATCAAAACGCTCTTGAATTTCATGGTGTGTTCCTCCTCTTTCGAGTCGGAACGCGCTGGCGGAACGGGCGTTCCGTGCACGGGAGCCGTATCCATTGAAAGATTGAAACGCAGACGGCGCGCGGTTCAATATTCATTCGCCGTTCATCGGCGCAACGCACCAGCGGCGCTGCCGGACTGTCAGTTGACCTGCAACATGAACGCGTCGAAGTACGATGCAAGCCCGGCAAAGTCGTCGAGCGGCAGCACGTTCGCGACATACTGGTCCGGCCTCACCACGACCATGCAACCGGCTTTCCGATCGATGCCCCGCATGGCGAAAACGTCGTGACCGCTCTTGAGGTCCGGGCAGAACATCTTCTCGTAGTCGCGCAAGCCGTAGCGGCCTTTACGCGGGAGCAGCAGCGGCGGCATTGCCTCGACGGCGAGCTCACGATGGTTCTGCTGGAACACCGCGCGCAGGTCGATCACGCTGTCGACGTCGGCGCCGTCAGGCGTATAGCGCCTCACCGGCGATTCCTCGCCTCGGTCAGGAAATTGCAGAGCGCGCGAATGGCCGAGCCTGCGGCTGCAGGATCTTCCGCGGGAGAGAAGGCATAGATCCGGAAACGGCCGTCGGCCTGCCCGGCATGACCGAGATGCACCGGCTTGGCGTCGGCCAGCCGGATCACCGGGGCGGAATGGAAGCGCTTGCCGATGACGAGGCCTTGTGCGAGGTGCTGATGCGACGCCGCGCCGGTGAGGAGCGATGGCCTGTAATGCGTCGCCGTGCCCGCGGTGTAGCGGCCATGCCGGACGAAATAGTCCTGGGTCCTGGCAGCATCAGCGCCGCCGGCCTTGGCGGCGGAGGCAAGAATGCCCGCCCACTCACGGTCGAAATCGATCAGCTCCTTGGCGACCGCCTGGCGCTCGGCCGAATAGGAATGCAGCAGCTGTGGGGCGCACTGCTGCCGCATGACGGCAGCGAGCTTCCAGCCCAGATTGAAGGCGTCCTGCATCGAGACGTTCATGCCCTGCCCCGCCTTCGGACTGTGGGTGTGGCATGCATCGCCGGCGATGAAGATGCGCGGCAGACGCGTTGCGGTCTCCGCATCCGGCACGTCGTCGAACTTGTCGGTCAGGCGCTGGCCGATCTCATAGACCGACCACCAGGCGATCTCCTTCACCTCCAGCGTGTGCGGCTTCAGGATCCGCTGCGCCTTGGCGATCACGTCATCGGCGGTGATGTTGCGGCTCGCGACGCGCTCACCGACCTCGAGCTTGGCGAGCTCGACATAGATGCGGACCATATAGCCGCCTTCGCGCGGAATGATCAGCAGGCTGCCGTCCGTGGCCGACTGGATCAACGACTTGAAGCGGATGTCCGGAAAATCCGTCACGGCCAGCACGTCCATCACACCCCAAGCGTGGTTGGCGGAATCGCCGTGCAGCTCGCGTCCGATCGACTTGCGCACCGTGCTGCGCGCGCCGTCGCAGCCGACGACATAGCGCGCCTTGACGGTCTCGACCTTGCCCTCGTTCGCCGCATCGACGCGTTCGAGACGCACCGTCACCGCATGATCGCCGGGACCTGCGGCCGGATCGACCTGGAGGTCGAGAAGACGGCGGCTGTAATGGGGTTCGAGCTTGGCCGGCGATTTGCGCATGACGTTGAGAAAGCCGTCATGGATGCGTGCCTGGTTGAGGATGACGTGCGGGAATTCAGACAGGCCGTCCTCGACGTCCTGCACCCGGCCGCTGCGGATGATGGTGCCGGGCCGCCGTTCGTCCGGCTTCCAGAACGTCGTCTCGTTGACCCAATAGGCCTCCTTCAGCACGCGCTCGCTGAAACCATAGGCATGAAACATCTCCATGGTGCGGCAGGCGATGCCGTCGGCCTGCCCGACCAGCAGGCGATCCGGCTTCTGCTCGACGATGCAGGTCTTGATATCAGGGAATTGCGCAAGCTGAGCCGCGAGCGTGAGGCCGGCCGGCCCGCAGCCGACGATGAGGACATCGACCTCGTCGGGCACGGCGCCCGCTGCGCCGGAAGCCTGAAGGCGGTCGGCGGGATCGGCTATCTCGGGATCGCCCGGCTGAAATCCATTGAGATGGAATTGCATGAGCACCTCTCCCGGCAACGCTCTGTTTGGATATTGCTCAGTATGCTGACCATCAGTATACTTGTCAACGCGCCGCGCTATCCCGTCGCAGGAGAAGAATTCGGTGAAAGACAACAACGACATGCCCGGGCATCTGGCGCGCCGGTTCCAGCAGATCGCCGTCGCGGTGTTCCTGGCCGAGGTCGAGGATGCCGGCTTCGACCTGACGCCGGTGCAATACGCCGCGCTTGCGACCATCAAGGCCAATCCGGGGCTGGACCAGGTGACGCTTGCGGGCCTCATCGCCTACGACCGCACCACCATTACCGGCGTGATCGACCGCCTCGTGCAGAAGGGCCTCGCCGAGCGGCGCGCCTCCAGCCGCGACCGCCGCGCCCGTGAACTCGTCATCACCGACGAAGGCCGGCGCACGCTGCGCAAGATCACGCCGGCGGTCGAATCGGCCCAACGCATCATGCTGCGCGGCCTCAGCACGAAAGAGGCCGAGGAGTTGATGCGACTGCTGCGCAAGGCGATTGCCGCCGGCAACGATCTGAGCCGCGCACCGCTGCGCGAGGCGCAGGTCTGATGCCGCACGTGCCGCAATTGTCGCGGCGCACGAAACCAGGAACTAACTTTCGGCTGCTAACGTCGGCCGCATTGGGCGCTTAACGCGCGATTAACTTTGCGGGACGGAGTTCTGAATGTTCAGGTTCCTCGTTATGGCCGCAGCCATGACGCTCACGGTCAGTCATGCGGTGGCGGGCGGCCATGGCGGCGGTGACCCTCCCCCGCCGAAGGTCGAGACGCCGGTGGCTCCGGCCAAGGTCATCCTGACCAAGCAAGGTGCCAAGCTCGTCGATCTCAATGGCATGACGCTCTATACCTACGAGCGCGACACCACCGGAAAGACGTCGAACTGCAACGGCAAGTGCACCGAGAGCTGGGTGCCGCTGCCCGCAACGGCCGACGCCAAGGCGGTCGGCGACTTCACCGTGATCAGCCGCAGCGACGGCAGCAGGATGTGGGCGTACCGCTATCGTCCGCTCTACACCTCGCCCGCCGACAAGGCGCCCGGCGACGCCAACGGCAACGCCACGACGCTGCAATGGCGAATCGCGCGGCCTGAAAACTAACGCGCGATCAGCGCAAGCATGTGACGTCAGAGCGCGCGTAAGCTCTGCCAGCCACCGCCCGTCTCGGCCCGCGCGCTCTGTCCGGGCGGCAGCACCACGACCATCGAATTGAGCTTTACCCGGTCGTACAGGTCGATCACGTCCTCGTTGCGCATCCGGATGCAGCCGGACGAGATCGCCTGGCCGATATATTCGGGCTGGTTGGTGCCGTGGATGCGATAGAGCGTGTCCTTGTTGCCGACATAGAGATAGATGCCCCGCGCGCCCAGCGGATTGGCGGGACCGCCGGGAACCCGTGCCGGATACGGTCCGAGCCGCGCCTGGATATCAGCCGTCGGAACCCAGTCCGGCCATTCCGCCAGGCGGCCGACCCGCGCGACGCCGGAGAACGCCATGGCTTCCTCGCCCACTGCAACGCCGTAACGGATCGCCTTGCCGTCAGGCAGCACGAAATAGAGGTAGCGGGCGTCGGTATCGACGAGGATGGTACCGGGCTGCTCCTTGCGGTGATAATCGACGATGTGACGGAGATATTGCTCGGGCACATTCGCCTTCGCGTAAGGCGTATGCGCGAGCAGCTGCCGGTCGCGCGGCGTCATGCTCGCATCGCTCGAAGGTGAAAGCGTGGTCTGCATGCAGCCGCCCAGCGGCAGCAAGGCAATAGCGAATAAAGCGATTAAAGATCTTGGCACCGCCGGCCCCTCTAGCGGATAGCACCCCCAGCGCCGCCAGATGTTGCCAAAATCGTGCTGAAAACAAGGCAGTGGGGAACACGTGCACGTGTTCGACAAATCCGGTTCCATCACCACAAACGGCGGAAGAGCGTCGCATCATCTCCATCCCCTCGCCTTGCTTTGGTCAAACCCGGCTGGACTCGTGCGTCATGCGCCGGGCTCATCGGATTTAGGTGGGTCCCCTCGACAGATCGGCTCGCGCCAATGCGAGCGACCAGGACGTAACACCGGGCCTCAACGCCTGGGCTTCAAAGGAGCTGCGATGCTCGCGACGCTGAACCCCAAGCAAATCGTCGATGAGATCGTGAAGGACACGGTCAAGGACAACGATCCGCACGACGCGATTCAGATTTCGCCCGACATCGTGCTGGCCTCGCGCCCCATCAGCGTTGCACCCGCGTTGGCGCCTGACGTCACGACCCGTCCGGAGCCGAAATTCGCGCCGCCGCCCAAAATCGCTCTTGAGCCCAAGCGCTCCCTGGAGCCTCGATTCGCTCCGGTCTCGGAGCCGCCGGCGGCGCCGCCGCCCTCGGTCGACACGGCCGTACGCGTCGCAGCGAGCGACGATCATGTCCGGCCGAAGCGATCGGCAATGCGCAAGTGGCTGCGCGGTGCGTTCGTCACCTTTCTGTTTGCGGGAGGAGGCGCGGCCGCCACCATCGCCTGGGAGAGGCACGGCGATACGGCCAAACAGATGCTCGCCGAATGGACGCCTGCTCTGGCGTCGCTGACGTCGCTGTTGCCCTCGGCATCACAAACCGCGCCGCTCGCCCCCGCGCAGGCCGCGGCGCCTGCGCAGCAAGCTGCGCCGTCCGCAGCGCAAACGGCGACCGATCAAGCCATTGATCAATCGGCCGCGCCGCCTGCGGAGCAGGTTGCAGCGGTCGCGCCTGCGGCAACAGCTTCCGATTCAGCGCAGTCGGTGCAATCGATGACGCGCGACCTCGCCGCGATGGCGCAGCAGATCGAGCAGCTCAAGGCCAACATCGCCGAACTGAAAGCCGGACAGGAGCAGATGGCACGCGAGATCGCGAAGCCGCCTGCGCCGAAACCGGTGGCCGAGGCCAAGCCGGTCGACCCGCGCGCACGCGCAGCCGGGCTGCCGCCGAAACCTCCGGCGCCGCCGCCGGTTCGCAAACCGAAACCGGTCGTGTCGCAAACTTACATGCCGGCTCATTCGCCCCAGCCGCTCGCACCGCCGCCGCCGTCGCAAGCTGCAGCGGTCCCGCCGCCACCTGTCACCACAACGCAAGCCGTTGCCGATGACGACGGCCCGGTCGTGCGTCCGCCGATGCCGTTGCGCTAGACGCGCGCGGCAGCGTCGCACACGCTGTCCGAGTCGATGTGATGGGTTGAGTCCGGGCAACTACGGAGACGATATTTCACGCTCAAGAGAAAAGGCCGTCGGGATCTATGCCGGCGGCCTTCTCTTGCAGCTGCCGGTTCCCGGAGCCCGGTTCTGCTGCAATTCCATGCCTTATGATTGCGTTACGTATTTAATAAACTCTTAACGGCCCCGCAGGCTGCACATCATTTCTGCGCCATAAGCACAGAGATTGCGCGGCCCGTTCATTCGATAGATATCGACTCAGTGGTACCATCCGGGACGTGTCGAGGTTTCCACTGAAGACTTGCTTTCCAAAGTCGGGTCGTCACATCGGGGAATTCGGATGCCTTACTACTCCTTCGATCTTGTGGTTGGTGAAGAGTTCAGGAACCAGGGCGGAATCATTCTCGAGGACATCGAGGTCGCCTCCGATCGCGCCGATCAACTCGCATGCGAGCTGTCGCAGGTGAAGCCGGAGCTGCAGCAGAAGGGTTGCGCGGTGCGCGTCACCGATCGCGATCACAACGAGCTCTATCGCACGCCGCTCGATCCGGTGCCGGCCTGGCGCCGCTGACTAGGCGTCGAGCGCCGGCGGTTCGAACCAGTTGGTCAGCGCCAAGCCGCCGTCGACGACGAAGGCCGCGCCGGTGACGTAACCGGACAGCTTGTTCGACAGCACCGTGAGCGCCATCGGTGCGAGGTCGTCGGCCTCGCCGAGACGTCCGAGCGGAATGTGCCGCGCCAGCGCGGGATCCGCAACGAACCCGCCGGCCGCGATCGCACCAGGCACCAACGCGTTGACGCGGATGCCGTAGCGGCCGAACGTCCTGGCCAATTCCTTCACCAGCATCGCCAACCCTGCCTTCGCCGTGGAGTAATGCGGCAGGTTGCGCGGCGTGCCGGCATGCAGCGAGGTGAGAAACAGGAACGAGCCCGGCCGTTTCGCCGCGATCAGGCGCTTGGCGAGCTCGCGCCCCAGGTGAAAGCCGGCATCGAGATTGACGGCATGCATCTGCTGCCAGGTCCTGCGATCGACCGCGAGCGCATGGTCGGCCTCGCGCCGCGGCGGCGACGCGCTGTGGACGAAATGCGTGATCTCGCCCAATGCCGCCTTCGCCGCTTCGAGCAACGCCTCGCATGCGGCCGGCTCGGCGAGATCGCCGACCCAGGGCACGGCGAGCTCAGGCCGCGGGCTGGCGCCGATCGCGGCACTCACCCGCCCGGCATCGACGTCGGCGAACACGGTCCGCACGCCCTCGCCGACCAGAGCCTGCGCGATGGCGCGGCCGATGCCGTTGCCCGCGCCAGTCACGAGCGCGGCGTCACGGGTGGGATCGAACGGCGTGCTGAAAAGGCTCATGTCGTCCTCCAGGGCGAGGGTCCAGCCACGATAGCGCACTCCAGCGGGTTGCGACAAATCTGTCCCGGCACCATTGCGGAGCCGCGCGCCGGACGCTAGCCTCCCCAAAAATCGGAGGAAAGACCAGGATGCGCTACGGTTTGCTGATCGCTGCCCTGTTGCTGAGTGCAGCTCCCGCTCGGGCCGAGGACCACACACGCTCGACCTATGTGACCCTGATGCTGCAGGCCTTCGCCGCCAAGGTTCAATGCCCGGGCACGGACGTCCTCTACCAGGACCTCGTGCAGAGGGCCGAACAGATGCACCTGCCCGAGGGCACCACCGAGAAGGTGCGCAAGGCGATCGCCTGGATGCACACCGGTGGCAAGATGGGCGAGAAACAGGATGACGATCTGATGGCCGAGGTCGCGGTGGCGACCCAGGCGACAGACCTCAACCAGCGCCGCCTCGGCATGCCGAGCTGGTGCGAGGTGCAGAAGACCAACCTCGCCGGCCTGATCCGCGCCAAGGGCGGTTGACAAGGACGTGTTAAGCACGCGGCCGGGAAACTTTCCGCCGGCCAACAATTGTCACAATTCTGGAAAGCATGCGAGGCCTCTTCGAATTCGAACAGGGAATTCGAACAGGAACCTCTCATGCGGATGATCCATTTCGTTTTCGCCGGCACGCTCGCGGCCGCCACGGTTCTGACCGGCCCTGTGCTGGCGAAGAATTCAGACAGCCAGAAAGCCGAGGGCAATTCGCCCTCTTCCGGTTGTAGCGCGTATCAGCAGGCGCCTGACGGGACCTGGGAGCCGCTGCCCTGCAAGGAGGCAGGAGACCGCAACCAGTCGCAAACCCGCCGATCCTCGTCGCACGGAACCGAGCGCGACGGTCGTTGACGCAGCTTGCTACGGCACGTTCAGCTCTGGTGCGGCCCACGCATGAGCTTCATGGCGTCGGCGATGTGGCGCCATTCCCTGGCCTCGTCGCCCTCGCCGCGGCTCTCGCAGGCCTGGGCCTGCTCGGCCGCCTTCGCGATCGCAGCAAAACCGTGCCGCTCGAGCATCTGCCGCGCAACGGTATGGACCTGGACCTCGGACATCATCGGCGCTCTCCGTCTGGCGAAACCGCGACGGCCTGCCTGGCCTCCCCGCGGTTTTCGGTAACGATTTCGCCGCAGGTCCCGTTCCGCCTGCCATCGATCACATTGGCTGGCCGCGAGCCGGAGTGACGCGAACGACAAAGGCGGCCCGCTATGCCCAGCGGACCGCCTTCTCACCCACCCCAAAATGGCTTGTCTCAGCCGCGATCCCTACGCGACCGCGGCTTTCTTGCGCTCGAAATCGTTGGGCACCTCGATATCGACCTCCAGGGTCGAGACGTCGTCGCCGCGTTCGAGCCGGACGATGACCTTGGTCGGATCCAGCGTCACGTGCCTGGAGACGACGGCAAGGATTTCCTCACGCAGCACGCCGAGCAAATCGGGCTGGCCACGCATTCCGCGTTCATGGGCAAGCAGGATCTGCAGCCGTTCGCGCGCGACCGGTGCAGAGGCCTTGTTGCCGCGGAGAAGCCGAAGCAGACCCATGCTCATGCCGCCCTCCGTCGCAGCAGGCGATCCATGAAGCCCTTGCGCTCGGTCGGCACCTGCATCGGCACGGTGTCGCCGCAGAGCCGGCGCGCCGCGTCGATATAGGCCCGCGCCGGTGCGCCGTCGGCATTCGACAGCGTGACCGGCGTGCCGACATTGGAGGCACGCAGCACGTCCTGGCTCTCGGGGATGATGCCGAGCAAGGGCGTTGCCAGGATCTCGAGGATGTCGTCGATCGTCAGCATCTCGCCGCGCGCGGCGCGGGAGGGATCGTAGCGGGTGATGAGGATGTGCTTCTCGACCCGCTCGCCCTTCTCGGCCCGCACGGTCTTGGAATCGAGCATGCCGATGATGCGGTCGGAATCGCGCACCGAGGACACTTCCGGATTGGTGACGATCACCGCCTCGTCGGCAAAGCGCATGGCCATGGAGGCGCCGCGCTCGATGCCGGCCGGGCTGTCGCAGATCACCCAGTCGAAGCGGGCGCGCAGCTCGTCGATGACCTTGCCGACGCCCTCTTCCGTCAGCGCGTCCTTGTCGCGGGTCTGGGAAGCCGGCAGCAGCCAGAGGTTCTCCAGCCGCTTGTCGCGGATCAGGGCCTGCGGCAGCTTCGCCACGCCCTGCACCACGTTGATGAGGTCGAACACGACGCGGCGTTCGGCGCCCATCACGAGGTCGAGGTTGCGCAGGCCGACGTCGAAGTCGACGACGACAACCTTGTCGCCGCGCTGCGCCAGCGCGGCCCCCAGCGCGGCGGTGGTCGTGGTCTTGCCGACCCCGCCCTTGCCTGATGTCACGACCAGTACCTTGGCCATTTCCGAAATCTCCTTCTGGTCAGTTCAGCGCGGTAATTCGCATAATGTTGCCCTGCAGGAAGGCCTGGGCCGGCCGACCGCGAAGCGCGGCGTCGATATCGTCGGCAGTCTGGTAAAACCCATCGATCGCAAGCAGTTCGGCCTCGATCTTCTGGCAATAGATGCGCGCGCTGGTGTGCCCGTTGACGCCCGCCATGGCGCGGCCGCGCAGGGCGCCATAGACGTGGATCGAGCCACCGGCGACGACCTCCGCGCCGGAGCCGACCGAGCCCAGGATCGTGACGTCGCCGTCCGGGAAGATCACGGTCTGCCCCGAGCGCACCGGGTTTTCGAGCAGCAGCGAGCATGACTTGGTCTCGGACTTCGCCTCGGGCTTCTTCGGCGCGGTCGGCTCGACCACGCAGCTGCGCCCGCCCGACAGCAGCGGCGGCATTAGGGGCGTGAGCTTCGCCTCCTCCACGCCCTCGATGCCGAGCACGCGGATATTGCGGTCCTGCAGGCTGGTGAGCAGATGGCCGATGCCGGACTGGCTGAGATCGACCGAGGACAAATCGATCACCACGGGCCGGCCAGCAAAGAAGCCCGGCGAGCGCGCAATGGTGGCGTCGATCTCGTGCAGCCAGTCCTGCACCGGAACCGTCGGCGTAAACACGAAGGCCACGTAGGAGCGCCCGCGCAGGCGCACCATTTGGCGTTGAGGTTTGACTGCAGCCTCCATGGCGGCCGACTCGTTCCCTGTTATTGAATGGTTAACGATGCGGCGGATATGGTTAACGGCCGGTTAATTCTCCGTGGGATTACGTGGGGAGATGGGGTAGAGAGCGCCGGTCTCGTGTCCCGGACGCGCTGCAGCGTGCAACGCTGCTA
Organism: Bradyrhizobium dasycarpum; assembly: GCF_042019905.1. Lineage (NCBI taxonomy): Bacteria > Pseudomonadati > Pseudomonadota > Alphaproteobacteria > Hyphomicrobiales > Nitrobacteraceae > Bradyrhizobium > Bradyrhizobium dasycarpum. Next base: position 982,449 of record NZ_CP169574.1, on the reverse strand, counting down.
CGCAGTGCCGGGACCCAGACCTCCCGGATCATGCACTCGGTAAAATGGGCCCCGGCCCTGCAGCGGACCGTCAAGGACGCTGCGCTGCGTCCGGGGCACGGGTAAGAGCGAGGCACACACCCTCTCCACATCCTTGCGAGGCGCCCTTGGGGCGAAGCAATCCAGACTGTCTCCGCGGAAAGATTCTGGATTGCTTCGCGGAGCTTGTCATCGGGCCGCGCTTCGCGCGGACCCGTTGGCTCGCAATGACGAGCAGAGAGCCCCCTACTTCTTCACCTTGCTCGCGTCCATCTTGATGCTCGGGTCCAGCATCTTGGTGGTGAAGGCGGTCGTGACATCGAACGGCTTCTCCATGCCGAGATAGGTCTGGACCAGTTCGTAATCCTTCTTCATCCGCTCGCCGTCGATCCAGCCGAGACCCTTTGTCGTCGTGAACTCGTCCGTCATCAGGAACTTGATGCGCTCCCACTGGCGCTCCTGGTTCGCCTTGTCGAGCCCGGAGACCTGGTCGAGCAGCGCCTTCAGGCACGGCGTGACATCGGCAACGCAGGCCGCAAAGGCCTTCTGCGTAACGCGCACGAAGTCTTCCACGACCTTCGGATTCTTCTGCAGGTACGCGCCATTGACGATCAGCGAATTGCCGTAGGGATTGAGTCCGATGTCCTTCCAATTGACGTAGCCGAGATCGGGACCGAACTCGATCACCTTCAGATCGTGCTCGTTGTAGAAGTCGCTGATGATATCGACGGTATGGCTCTTCAGCGCCGCGATCTTCGCGGTCGGCCCGACATTGACGAAGCCGACGGAGTCCGGCGCAAGCCCTGCGGCCTTGGCGAAGGCAGGCCACATCACGCGCGAGGCATCGCCGGGCGGATTGCCGATCTTGTGGCCGGCGAAATCCTTTACTCCGTTCACGCCATAGCTCTTCAGCCAGTAGAAGGTCTGCCCGGTGTTGGCGTAGACGCTCATCACCGCGACGGTGTCGGCGCCCTTGCTCTTGGCCACCAGCATGGTGGCGAGATCGGCGACGCCGAACGGCGAGCCGCCGGAGCCGACCTTGGCGGCGGAGACGCCGGAGCCCTTACCGGTCTCGATCGTGAGATCGATCCCCGCCTTCTCGTACCAGCCCTGCGCCTTGGCGTAATAATACGGCGAGTGATCGGCCGTCGGCGTCCAGTTGAGGATCAGGTTCACCGCCTCGCCCGCGCTCGCCGGCACCGCCGGCAAACCGAGCATCAGGGCCACAACAGCCGCCTGCAAACGCTTCATCGCATCTCTCCTCATGCCAGCGACCCGGCTTGTCGCTCTCCCCTTGTGCAGATACCAATGCAACAAGCCCGCCCTCCACTTGTCAACTGTTTGGTTGGAAATGCCCGCAAAACGATCTGGCGACACCGTGCCGCAGCGCCGCGATCCTGTCGCCACCCGCAACAAGCTGCTCACCGCGGCGCGCCTGGAATTCGCCCGGCACGGCTTTGCAGGCGCACGCGTCGACGAGATCGCGATGCGCGCAGGCGTCAACAAGCAGCTCGTCTACCATTATTTCGGCGACAAGGACGCGCTCTACCTCGCCGTGCTGGAATGGGTCTATGAGGACATTCGCGAGCAGGAGCGCAAGCTCAACCTCGAAGGCCTGCCGCCGGAGAAGGCGATCCGCAAGCTGATCGAGGCCTCGTTCGACCATCTGGCCGCAAACCCCGATTTCATCGTGCTCTTGAACGACGAGAACCGCGGCGGCGCCCGCCACGTCCGCGGCTCGACGCGGCTGGAAGCGATGCATTCCCCGCTTGTGAAGAGCGTTTCGCACATCCTCAACGAAGGGGTGCGCGCGGGCGTGTTCCGCAAGGGGATCGATCCGGTCCAGCTCTATATCTCCATTGCCGGCCTGTCCTATTTCTTCTTCTCCAACACGCCGACGCTGTCGGCGATCTTCGGCAAGGACCTGTCGAGCCGCGCCCAGCGCCGCGCCCGCCGCCGCCACGTCGCCGACCTGGTGCTGCAGTCGCTCCGGCCATAATCAACCAACTGGTTGAAACTTTCCCAGAACGCGGCTAGGCTCGCGACCTGCGGCCGCGTTGCCGCGGCAACAGGGAGCCATCGGTGGCAGGAGACAGGGCCCGCATCCCGCGCAGCTTCGCGATCATCCTGATCGTGCATCTCGCCGTGCTCGTGCTCTGGCAGGTCGCGGTCGACGCCTTCCAGGTCCCTAAATTCATCCTGCCCTCCCCGCTGGCGACGATCCAGACGCTGGGCACCGCGGGCTATGCCTGGGGCGCCAACACGCTGGTGACGGCGGTCGAGATCCTCGGCGGCTTCGCGCTCGGCGCCTTCGTCGGCGTCGCGCTCGCCGTGATCTTCAGCTGGGCGCCGCTGCTGAGCCTGGTGCTGCTGCCGCTGTTCGTGACGCTGAACATGATCCCGAAGGTCGCGCTCGGCCCGCTCTTCATCGTCTGGTTCTCCTACGGCATCGTGCCGAACATCCTGATTGCCTTCAGCATCTGCTTCTTCCCGATCCTGCTCACCACCGCGCGCGGCCTGCGCGAGGTCGAGCCGGATCTGCTCGATCTCGTCAAATCGCTGCGCGGCTCGCGCTGGATCCTGTTCCGCAAGATCCAGCTGCCGGGCTCGCTGCCTTACATCTTCTCCGGCATGAAGGTCGGCGCCATCCTGGCGGTGGCCGGCGCCATCGTCGGCGAATTCATCGCCTCCGAACGCGGGCTCGGCTACCTCATGATCCAGGTGCAGTCCTCGCTCGACACGCCCGCGATGGTGATGGCGGTCGTGCTGCTGACGCTGCTCGGTGTCGCGCTCTACGGCCTCGTCCTCGCCCTCGAACGCATGTTCGTGGTCGGCGACGCCAGACAGACCTGATAACGGCAGACCTTAAGGACCCAATCCATGCTGCTCACCCGCCAGACGCTGCCGAAGACCATCCCCGATGTCGCAGCCCTCGACGACCTCTTGTGCCGGCCGACGCAGGCGCTGATCGACGACCTCGCCAAGGTCGAGGGCGACATCATGATCCTCGGCGTTGCCGGCAAGATGGGCCCGACGCTCGCCGGGCTTGCCAAGGCCGCTGCGCCGGATCGCCGGATCATCGGTGTCGCCCGCTTCAGCGACGCGGGCGTGAAGGACTGGCTGCATGCGCGCGGGGTCGAGACGATCAATTGCGACCTGATGGACGAGACGGCGATTGCGGCGCTGCCGAAGGCGCCGAACATCGTCTTCATGGCCGGCCGCAAGTTCGGCGCCGAGGGGGATCTGTCACTGACCTGGGCGATGAATGCGCATGTGCCCGCCTTGGTGGCACAGGCCTTCCCGTCCTCGCGCATCGTGGCGTTCTCGACCGGTTGCATCTATCCCTTCGTCCCCGTTGACGGCAAGGGCTCGACCGAGGACATGGCGCCGAATCCACCCGGCGAATACGCGCAGTCCTGCGTCGGCCGCGAGCGCATGTTCGAATATTTCTCGCGCAAGCTTGGAACGCCGGGGCGGCTGTTCCGTCTCAATTACGCGATCGACATGCGCTACGGCGTGCTGCACGACATCGCGACGAAGGTGCTCAACGGCGCGCCGATCGACGTCAGCCTGGGTCATGTCAACTTCATCTGGCAGGGCGATGCGTCCGCGCAGGCGCTGCGCTGCCTCGCTCATTGCACGGCGCCGACCTCACCGATCAATGTCAGCGGCCACGAGATCCTGGCGGTGCGCGATCTCGCCGAGAAGTTCGGCGCAAGGTTCGGCCGCGCGCCGGTGCTGACGGGCAAGGAAGAGCCGACGGCCTGGCTGACCGATACGTCAAGGGCGATCGAGCTGTTCGGCCTGCCGGTGGTTGATACCGAGCAGCTGATCGCCTGGACCGCCGATTGGGTCGCGCGCGCCATGCCGAGCCTCGGCAAGCCCACCAAATACGAGGTGCGCGATGGGCGCTACTGAGGCTCTGCCGGTCCTCAAGCTCGGCGTGCAGGACGCGATCGCGGGGCTGGCGCTCTCGACGGAGGCGCACTGGAATCAGACCGAAGAGGACTGGCGCATCTTCCTGCGCGACGGCATCGTGTTCGGCATTCGTGACGGCGCGCGGCTGGTCGCAACCGCCGCCCTGCTGCCCTATTCCGGCAACAACGCCTGGATCAGCATGGTCTTGGTGTCGGCAACGCATCGGCGCCGCGGCCTAGCAACACGCCTCGTCGATGCGTGCCTGGACACCGCACGCAAGAACGGCCTGACGAGCTGGCTCGACGCTACGCCCGACGGCGCTGCCGTCTACGGCCCGCTTGGGTTCACGCCATCGCTGCAATTGCGCCGGCTGAAGCTGGCGAGGCCTGCCCGAGCGGAAGCGCCTCCATTGTCGTTAGCGACGCTCGATGCGCTTGCGATGCGGGATCGGCGCGCGAGCGGCTTTGACCGGACCGCGCTCCTCTCCGCCTTCGCCCAGCGTCCCGGCTCGCGCATCGTCGGCACGGACGGCGCCATCGCGCTGCTGCGCGACGGCCGCACCGCCCGCCATATCGGTCCACTGTTGGCCGACAATGCCGCGGCAGCCCTGGCTTTGGTTGATTCGATCGTGCGGTCTGAAACCAGCCCGCTCCTGCTTGACGCCGTCGCCTCGCAAGCCGCGTTCCTGGAAGGCCTGACCGCCTCCGGCTGGACCGTCGAGCGCCCGTTCCAGCGCATGCGGTTCGGCCCCGCCACCGTCACGGGTAAGGAAGCCCCATTCGCCGTCGCCGGCCCCGAATTCGGATAGGACATCATGCACCACAGCCAGATCAACAGCGACGTCCGCAGGCTGATCAATGAGGGCACTGTGCTGCCGGCGCATCCCCTCGCGCTCACCGCCGACCGTCAGCTCGACAAAAAGCACCAGCGGGCGCTGACGCGCTATTACATCGACGCAGGCTCAGGCGGCCTCGCCGTCGGCGTGCACACCACGCAGTTCGCGATCCGCGATGTCGGCCTCTACCGCCCCGTGCTCGAGCTCGCCGCCGAGACCGCGGCGAACTGGACCAAGCGTCCGCTGGCGATGGTTGCGGGCCTCGCCGGTCCGACAACGCAGGCGGTCACCGAAGCACGCACCGCGCGCGACATCGGCTATCACGCCGGCCTGCTCAGCCTCGCCGCGATGAAGAGCGCCTCCGAGGACGAGATCATCGCGCATTGCACGGCGGTTGCAGCCGAAATCCCGCTGGTCGGCTTCTATCTCCAGCCGGCCGTGGGCGGCGTCGTCCTGTCGAGCCGGTTCTGGCAGCGCTTCGCCTCGATCGACAACGTCATCGCGATCAAGATCGCGCCGTTCAACCGCTACCGGACGCTCGACGTGCTGCGCGGCGTTGCAGCCGCCGGCGCGCTCGACCGCGTCGCGCTCTACACCGGCAACGACGATCACATCCTGCTTGACCTGATGCTGCCGTTCGATCTCCGCGACAAGGGCGTCACCACGCGCACCTATTTCAAGGGCGGCCTGCTCGGCCACTGGTCGGTGTGGACCGCGAGCGCGATCAAGCAGTTCGAACGCTGCAAGGCGGCGCGGCACAAGGACAGCGTGCCCGCCGACCTGCTCGCACTCGATGCCCGGGTCACCGACTGCAACAGTGCCTTCTTCGATGTCGCCAACAATTTTCACGGCTGCATCGCCGGCTGCCACGAGGTCCTGCGCCGCCAGGGCCTGATGCAGGGCCTGTGGTGCCTCGATCCGAACGAGGGCCTCAGCCCCGGCCAGAAGGAGGAGATCGACCGCGTCACGCGCGAGCACGCCGACCTCGGCGACGATGCTTTCGTCGCCGCGAACCTGAACAAATGGCTGGCATGAGCCCAGATCCCTTCATCAGCCTGCAGGGCGTCCGCAAGGTCTATCGCAGCGGCGGCGCCGAATTCCTGGCGGTGTCCGACGTCACCATGGACGTGCAGGAAGGCGAGCTCGTCTCGCTGGTCGGCCCCTCCGGCTGCGGCAAGACCACGGTGATGAAGATTCTGGCCGGCCTGCACGGCGCCGACGGCGGCACTGTGCGGATCGGCAATGCCGACAGCCCGTTCGATCCGACCCGTGACATCGGCATGGTATTCCAGCAGGCGCTCCTGCTGAAGTGGCGGACGATCCTGGACAACGTGCTGTTGCCGGCCGAGATCGTCGGGCTGCCGATGAAGGCGGCGCGCGAGCGGGCGCGCGACCTACTCAACCTCGTGGGGCTCGCCGGCTACGAGCACAAATATCCGCAGCAGCTGTCCGGCGGCATGCAGCAGCGTACCGCCATCGCGCGCGCCTTCATTCACGATCCCAAGCTGATCCTGATGGACGAGCCGTTCGGCGCGCTGGATGCGCTGACGCGCGAGCAGATGAACCTGGAGATGCTGCGGATCTGGCGCGAGAGCGGCAAGACCATCATCTTCGTCACGCATTCGATCCAGGAGGCCGTGTTCCTGTCTTCGCACTGCGCCGTGCTGACGGCTGGACCTGCGAAGATGGCCGATTATTTTCCAATCGACCTGCCCTTCCCGCGCGACCTCCCGCTGAAGACCACCGATGCGTTCGGCGCCTATGCCCGGCGGATCTACGCGAAGCTGGGATTGGCGACAGCGTAATTCGCCGCTCCGCGGTCATTCCGGGGCGAGACGACGTCGCGAACTACGATGCGCAGTTGCGCATCTGAGAATCCATCGGGCCGCAGAACACGCGGTGAAATGGATTCCGGGTTCGCGCCAAGAGGCGCGCCCCGGAATGACGGTGACGGCCTAACGGCCTCGCCCGCTTCTCAGTGCCGCAGTGCCGTAGGGTGGGCAAAGCGAAGCGTGCCCACCAATGCAAGTGAAGCACGTGATGGTGGGCACGGCGCAAGTGCGCCTTTGCCCACCCTACCAGAGCGCGGCGCAATCGCGGCACCGCACTCCCTTCACATCAGCTCTTGTTGCGCATCTTGCTGAGCAGGTAGTTGTCGTAGAAGTTCTCCGCGATCTGCGTGTAGAACAGCAGCTCCTTCATATACGCGTCGTGGCTCTCCTTGGTGCGCTTGAACAGGTCGCTCTTGGCGGCGAGCTCGTTCAGATGGTCCTGGGTCGCGTTGTAGCAGGCCTCAAGCACCGGCTGCGGGAACGCCTTCAGCTCGGTGCCGCTCGCGATCAGCCGCTTCCAGCGCGCCCGGGTTCACGCTGTCGTATTTCTCGACCATCCACGCCCCGGCCGCCGAGCCCGCCTGATTGACGATCGCCTGGTATTGCTTGGGCAGCGAATTCCACTTCTCGTCGTTGACGATCATGTGCAGCATGGCGCCGCCTTCCCACCAGCCGGGGAAGTAATAGTATTTGGCAACCTTGTAGAAGCCGAGCTTCTCGTCGTCATAGGGACCGACGAACTCGACCGCGTCGATCGTGCCCTTCTCCAGCGCCGGATAGATGTCGCCGCCCGCGATCTGCTGCGGGACGACCCCGAGCTTTGCCAACACATGGCCGCCCATGCCGGCGATGCGGAACTTGAGACCCTTGAGGTCGTCGACGGTCTTGATCTCCTTGCGGAACCAGCCGCCCATCTGGGTGCCGGAATTGCCGCAGAGGATCGCATGGGCCTTGAACGGCTTGAGCGCCTCGTTGGTGAGGTCGGCGCCGCCGCCGAAGTGCCACCACGATTCCTGATGGCGATGGTTCATACCGAAGGGCGCGCCGGTGGCATAGGCCAGAGCGGGCTCCTTGCCGATGTAGAAATAGAGCGGGGTCTGCGCCATCTCTACGGAGCCGGTGCTGACGGCATCGAGCGCCTGCAGGCCCGGAACGATCTCGCCGGCGCCAAAGGTCTGGATCTGGAATTTGTTGTCGGTGGCCTCCGCTACGTATTTCGCGAAGGTCTGCGCCGTGCCGTAGATGGTATCGAGCGACTTCGGGAAGCTCGAGGTCAGGCGCCATTTGGTCTCGGGCGTGCTCTGCGCGATCGCAGGTGCAGCAACCAGCGTCGTCGCGCCGGCAACCGCGCCGCCCTTAAGAAATGTACGGCGTTTCATGATGGGCTCTCCTCAAAGTAGGTTTCAACATACGGCTTGCGGCAACAAACTTCGCGGATCGTTTGCCCGTTCCTGCAGCGGAGTTCAAGCTGTGCGGACAAGGCCCGCAGGCCTTCAGAGCAGCTTCGCGCTGACGAACAGCGCGCGCACGGCGTTGGTTGCCTGCACCGCCAGCATCGCATTACCGGCAGCGCCTTCCAGGGCCGCGACGGCGTCCTCGTGCAGGGAGCGGAATTCCATCCACTCGACCGACTTGAAGTTGGTGAGGAATTGATAGGCCTGGCCGACAGTCGCGATCGCCAGCGTGTCGCCGTTCAGCTTGATCTTGAACGTCGTACGCAGCGGGGTCTCGGAACTTGATGGATCGCTCATGGGCTGCTTCTGGACGATGACGGCTTAACGAAGGGGAAACGGCAGCCCTGCCCTGGCAGGCAAGAATATCAGGAATCGGTGCTCGCGCGCCGCGAGGCGGTCGTCGCCCCGCTCAGGCTCGGCACCACGACCAGACGGTTGAACTCGCCGTTGTCGTAGGCTTTGAGGAAACGATCATAGTCCTTGATCGAGACACAGCCATTGGAATCGCCACGCGGCCCGAGCAGGTAGCTGTGGGTGAGAAGGCCGACGCGGCCGAGCGCGCTGGTGCCCTCGGTCGGCGTCAAGCGCAGCGCGCGGATGCCGTGGAACAGCTTCTCGCGCGGCTTCAGATCGTAGATCGCCGGCGGGGTCGCGCCGACCATACGCTGATCGACATGATCGGGATCGTCCATCAGCGCGCCCATGCCGGAATGGGCTTCCAGCACGACGCCGCTCGGCAGGTAAACCGCCTTGGCCTTGATGTCATAGACTGCGGTCCGCGAATCGTAGCCGAGGGCGGCGAGATCCGGTGCCTTGCCGAACAGGCCGTCGCCGGGCGTCAGCGACGCCAGCCGGATCTTGTCGGTGAATTTCTCGAAGAAGTTGCGGTTATCGACCCTGGGATTGGTGGTGTCGGCATAGGCCTGGCTGGAGGCGATCTGAGCCGACAGGTCCGCCTGAACCGGGCGCGAGCGCGGCATCGGGATGGCGTCGGCACGCTGCGAGGACCTGGCCTCCTCGGTCAGGTAACGGTCGTCGTCGGTCAGGGTCGAACGCCAATCACCGCCCTGGAGCTTCTGCGCCAGCATCGCCTTGGCGTCGCGGAGCTTGAGCTGGACAGAATTCAGGGCGGAACGCTCCAGCGTTCTCAGGCCGAGCTCCCGGGCCGGCGGATTGCCGGACGCCGAGGCGAAGCGGTCCTCAAAGGAAGGGGTATTGGCCGGCGGCAGGGCGGCGGAGACCAGCGTGCTGGAATCACTCAAGGCCGAAGCCCCGATGTCCGCGACCCAGGCGGCGGCCCCCAGCGCCAGCGCGACGGCAGCCAGAGACAGCAAAACGCGCTCGGCCCGCCCCATACGGCGGCGCGGCAACAGCCTCTCGGCGCGTGCGCGGTCGGAAACCATCAGATCCCCAAATCGATCCCCGGGGGGCCCAACCCCCACCCGGAGACTCTATATCAGCTACCACATTGGGAGCCAAAAGTTAGGCATAATCGCGGCCGGCAAGGGCCCGACAAGGCATCCCCGGGGTATCCAATGACCGATCCTTTCGATCTCGAGCGCTTCGTCAGGGCCCAGGACCCGGTTTTTCGCGCCGTCGAGGCCGAGCTGGCCCGGGGCCGGAAGCAGACTCACTGGATGTGGTTCGTCTTCCCGCAAATTACCGGTCTCGGCTCCAGCGCCATGTCGCAGCGCTACGCCATCGGCTCCCGCGCCGAGGCGAAGGCCTATCTCGCCCATCCCGTGCTCGGGGCGCGCCTGATCGAATGCACCGGGCTCGTGCTCGCCGTCCAGGGACGGAGCATCAACGCGATCCTCGGCGCGCCGGACGACGCCAAATTTCGCTCGTCGATGACGCTGTTCGGCGCGGTGTCCGACGAGCCCATTTTCGGCGCGGCGCTCGCCCGCTATTTCGCAGGCGAGCGCGATGCCGCGACGCTGGAGATCCTGTCGAAGCTGGACCGACAGGCCTAGAGCCTGTGATCCACGCCCCTGGCGGGTAGCGGCAGAGAGCGTAAACCCGGGATTAACATCACCTGCCTATCGTCCGGGCAAAATAATTCTCCGCTATTTGCCGGACAGATCATGAAAATCGGTACGCTCCTGACCACCGCTATCGTTTCGCTCTCGACCGTAGGCGGCGGCCTCGCCGTCTACGTCGCCGTGACCAAGTACCAGACGATGGAGCGCATCACCGAGGCGCAAGGCCGGCTGGCGATCGTCCGCGCCGTCAGCGACATCCCGCGCTACCTCAATCCCGAGCGCGGCTTTTCCACCAATATCCTTTATGGGCCGGCCAGCATCGACCCGGCGCTGCTCACCGAGCAGGACAAGCTGCGCAAGCAGACCAACGGCGCCCGCGACAAGATGAACGCGCTACGCCAGGAGCTGCCCGGCTCGTTCGACGACGGCGCTGCCATCGGCAGCAACATCGACGGCATCAATGCGAAATTCACCGTGCTGCGCGAGGCCATCGACAAGGCGCTGGCAGGCCCAGTCGAGGCGCGCAAGGACGCGGCCAAGAAGATCGTCGCCGACAACGCCGTGCTCAACAGCGGCGTGACCGCGCTGCTCAACGAGCAGGTCCGCCGCATGGCGATCCTCAACGGCGACGCCTACCGCCAGGCCAGCTACGCCAACATCGCAATGACGTTGCGCGACGTCGGCGGCTTCAACTCCAGCCTGCACAAGAATCTCGTCGGCGGCAAGAAACCGGCGACCGACGCCGAGAAGGCCGACATTGCCCGCTCGCAGGGCCGCAACGATCAGATCGTGATGTCGCTGCAGGAATTGCGCGGCAATCCAACAACGCCGGCGAACGTCGCCGCCGCGCTCGAGAAATTCAACGCGAGTTACGTCGAGGAGTTCGGCCGCGAGCTCAAGCTGGTCAAGGACGGTGCGGTCAGCGGCAAGTACGAACACGACATGGAGACCTATTACGCCGCCACACAGCGCGGCCTCGGCACCATCATCGAGGTCCGCGACGCGTTCTATGACAATGCCGAGCAGATCCTCGCCAGCGCCTCCTCCGCCGCCCGCACCAGCTTCACCATCGCGCTTGCGGGCCTTGCAGCTGTGCTGATCGCGAGCATCGGCCTGATCGTGATGGTCCGCCGCCGCGTCTGCGCTCCGATCGTGAACCTGACGACGCGGATGTCGCGGCTTGCCGAGGGCGAGGTTACGGACAGCATTCCCGGCGCCGAGCGCTCCGACGAGATCGGGGCGATGGCTGCGGCCGTTCAGGTCTTCAAGGACAACATGATCCGGGCCGACCGGCTCGCGGCCGAGAAGCAGGCCGAGAACGACGGCAAGATGCGCCGCGCCCAGGCGCTTGATGAGCTCACCCGCGCCTTCGAGGCCAAGGTCAGCGAACTCGTCGGCGGCCTGTCGCAGGCGTCCTCGACCATGGAAAGCACCGCCCAGTCGATGACCTCGACGGCGGCCCAGACCAACAGCCAGGCCGCGGTCGTCGCCGCCGCCTCCGAGCAGACCTCGACCAACGTGCAGACGGTCGCCAGCGCCACCGAGGAGCTGACCTCCTCGATCTCCGAGATCGGCCGCCAGGTCGCACAAAGCACCGAGATCGCGGCCCGCGCCGTCGACAACGCCCGCCGCACCGGCGACACCGCACGCACGCTGGCCGAGGGCGCACAGAAGATCGGCGACGTCGTCACGCTGATCCAGAGCATCGCCGAGCAGACCAACCTGCTGGCGCTGAACGCCACCATCGAGGCCGCCCGCGCCGGTGATGCCGGCCGCGGCTTTGCCGTGGTTGCCTCCGAAGTGAAATCGCTGGCGGGCCAGACCGCCAAGGCGACGACCGAAATCTCCGAGCAGATCGCGGCGATCCAGACCGCGAGCGACGAGACCGTAGCCGCGATCCGCAACGTCGCCGACGTCATCGGCGAGATCGACCAGATCGGCACCGCGATTGCCGCGGCGATCGAGGAACAGGGCTCGGCCACCAAGGAGATCGCCCGCAGCGTCCAGGAAGCCGCCCGCGGCACCCAGGAGGTCAACACCAACATCTCCGGCGTGCAGCGTGCCGCCGACGACACCGGCGCCGCGGCGCGGGAAGTGCTGGTCGCCGCCGAGCAGCTCTCGACCCAATCGCGTGATCTCGCCGGACAGTTCGACCGCTTCCTCGGCGAGGTCAGGGCGGCGTAGGAGCAGATTGGTAGCCCGGCTCGCGCCGCGCACCATCCGGGCTACGGCACCGCCCTCGCGGCGAACGACGTCAATAAGGCGGCGGCTTGCGCGCCCGCTGCGCTTTCGCCGCCTCAATCCACCACGTCAGATCATCGGCGAAGCGCGGGAACGAGCGCTCCAGCGCCTTGCCGCCCTCGCCGATCGGCTCACCCTCAGCCGACAATGTCTGCGCGATCGGGCCGACGCCGATGGTGCTCGACACCACCACCATGCCCATCTCCGACAGCGTACCGTGCCAGGCGGTTGCGGCGCGCGCGCCGGACAGCCGGCCGGCCGAATAGCTCACGATCGCGGCCGGGCGCCAGAACCACTCTTCGAGGAAATGGTCAGTGAGATTCTTCAGGCCGGGCTGGATGCCCCAATTGTATTCGCCGGTGACGAAGACGAAACCGTCGGCGCCGCGGATCTGTCCGGCCAGCTTCTCCAGCGCCTCGGGAGCCGCGCCCTTGGGATATTCCTTGTACATGCGGTCGAGCATCGGCAGGCCGATCGCCTTGGCGTCGATCAACTCGACGTCCTCGCCGCGGCTGCGCAGACCATTGATGACGAAATTCGCAAGGCGGATGCCCATGCGATCGGCACGGTAGGAACCGTAGAGGACGAGAATGCGATGGCTCATGACGCGACGGTAGCACGAAACCGGCGGCCGGCTCCACGCCATTTATCAGACTAACGCCCGCGCCCGCGCTCCAGCGTTTGCGACGGTGTCTCACCGAACTGGTCGCGGTAACTTCGGGAGAAGTCGCTGAGATGCCAGAAGCCGAGGGCGAGCGCCACGGCCTTGACGCTGTCGGCGCCCGCGAGCAGCCGCCGGCGCACCAGCCACAACCGGCGCAGCCGCAAGTAACGGTGCAGGCTCATGCCGCGATAGCGGCGGACGACGTCGTGCAAGGTGCGGACGGACAGCCCGAGCTTGCGCGCAATCTCCTCGCTGTAGATCGGCTGCGAGAGATCATCGGACAAAAGCGCACTGATCTCCCGGAATATCCTGAAGTTTCGCTCGTCATTGGGGCGCAGGGTCCAGCGCACCGAAACGACATCCATCAGCGCGTGATCGACGGCTGCGAGCAGAGATTCCTTCATCGCTCTCGCCGTGAGGCGGAGATCCGCCGCCTCGACGGGCTCTGAAGCCGCGGCCATGACCTCGCGCACAACATGGCGCAACCTGTCCAGGCCGGCCGCGCTCGTTTCGAAGATCTTGAAGCTCCGGGAAGCTCTTGGCCAGCCGCGGTCCGTCACTTCCGGCCTAAAAATCACCGAGGCGATCTGGCGCTGCACTTCTTCGACGATGGTGTAGGCCGCGCCCCCGCTGCCGATGACAATCGCCGGACGCGCACGCTGCGAACCATTGAAGCGAATGGGCACGTCAAGGTCGTCCATGTTGAACCCGACCGCCGTGCAATTCTCGACAAGCTGCGCGTCGACCACGCGCGGAAACGCGGTCGTCAGATTCACGTCGCAGCCGGGCAACGACAGAATGATCTGCTCGGCCGAAATGCTCCGCACGAAAGGCGTGAATTCTAAGTCCAGGCCGCGGATGGCATACCGAAATTCATCGACGTCTGAAAAGCGAAATATCCTGGGTGCCAACCCGGGCACGTCATCAATGCTGTTCATGGCGGTGCGAAACGCTGCGCCGCAATTGGCGCGCGTCCGGCGGCGGTGCCGGGTCCCCTTCCTCTTCGATTTTGCGTCTGACCAAGAGAATCAATCTTAACGTGTCTTGGGCAGTTGGCGAAGGTACGATTGCAAGGACAAGCCGTGACGCCAGATCTCGCCGAATTTCGATAGCGATTTTCGGGAATTCGGCGCTGAGCACTACCTGAATACTCGATCCCTAAAATTCACATTAACGCCCTTAGGATGCAATGAGACCCATTGCATCGTCAAAGTCATTTCAATTCAGGCCCCTGCCATGATGGCAAATTCGCCTGCTGATATTCTGGCTGAGTTGGAAAACGCGGTCGCAACGTGTCCGCTGAACCGTTGCGACCGTATTCTCCAGGGCATTTTGCAGCTGCTCACCGGCAGCCGTGACCGGTCGCAGGAATTGCTGGCCAATGTGGTCGACGGCGTCCTGCTGCGGCTGGTGGAGCGGGTCGAGGCCACGGCATTGATCCAGCTCGGCGCGGCCCTTGCCGAGCTCAAGGTGGCTCCGCCGGAGACCTTGCGGCGTCTCGCTTCCCACGACGACCCCGGCGTGGCTTGCCCCGTTCTGGTCAAATCGCAGGCCCTGTCCGCGCCCGATCTCGAAACAATCGCAATTTCAAGCAGCGAACGGCAGCAACTCGCGATCGCCACCCGCGCATTCATCGAGCCGCCATTGACCGAGACGCTCATCAGGCACGGCGGCCGCACCGTTCACCTTGCGCTGATTGGCAATGCAGGAGCAGGGTTCTCCGAGGCCGCCTACGTTGCGCTTGTCGAGAGATGCGCGAGCGATGACGAACTCACGAGGGCCCTGGCACTCCAGACCGTCCACGCCCGACCCGGTGCTGCGGAAGTTGCTCTCGGCATCGCCGCCCCCCAACGTTCGCGCGGCGCCGAAAACTCCCTCCGTCTCGCCTCCTCAAGCAGGGGCGCCGACCGCACAGAAGCTGCCCAGCGCGGCCGCCTATGCAAGCGCGCGGCCGGAGATCGTCGCGCTCAACCGCATCGGCAAACTGAACGATTCCACGGTGAACCGCTTCGCGATCCGCGGCGAGACCGCCAATTTGTTCACGGCGTTGTCGGTGCTTTCGGGGACTCCCATCGAGATCGTCGAGCACGTCATGACCGACGACGATTGCGAAGGCCTGGTCATGGCCTGTCGGGCTTCGCGGCTGAACTGGCAGACCACGGTTGCCATCCTGAGCAACCGCAGAGGGACCAGGCTTTCCTTTGCCGAGCGCGAGCGCGCGCAACACCTTTTTGAGTCACTGCTTCTGTCGACCAGCCAATGGACGGTGCGCTGGGGAGAGATTGCCGCAAACGCCAAGGAGAGCTGTCGCGGACATCGCGGCGCGAAAGTGGGGGTCAGCCGATGAAGTTCGATGGTCGAAAGGCATCTCGCGTGAAGATGGACCACCGCCAACCCGTCAACCTGATGGGCTCCGACGGCACATGGCGGCGCAGTTGCGTTCTGCTCGACGTGTCGCAAACGGGCGCGAAGGTCGAGGTCGAGGGCACGCTGGACGTGCTCCAGGCCAAGGAATTCTTCCTGGTGCTGTCGTCCACCGGACTCGCCTATCGGCGCTGCGAATTGGTCTGGATCGACGGCACCACGGCCGGCGTTCACTTCGTCACGGCGGACGGCAAGAAGAAGCCGGCGAGCGCACCGCAAGCAAAGACACAGACCACCCCAGGATAATCTAGCCGACAATTCATCCCACAATCCAGGACATCGCGAGTCAAGCCGTGCAGAACGCGCGAACCATGCTCCGCCACGCGAACCCGGCCGGCATCGGCGACAAGGAACCGGCCCGCTCGTTCGTGCACGTGCTGGCCGACAGATCCGACAAGCTGGCCGGCGTCTGCTCGATGCTCGAGGAGCGCTTCGCCGTCGCGGGCGAACGGCTGGATGCCGAAGCCAAGCTGACCCGGGTACCCTCCGCCATCGTCATCCGCGCGGACCTGCGCGATATCGATAATATCGCGGCCATCAAGAAACGGGCCCGCAATCTCGCCAAGGCGCCGAAGCGGATATTTCTCCTCGAGCACAGCTCTCACGTCGGTATCTCGCAGGCCTACGCGCTCGGGGCGACGCTCGTCCTGCCCGGCACAATCAACCGATCCAGGCTGCTGGCGGCCCTGGCCGACCCGGCGGACCCGTCTCTCGCATCGGGCGAGACGGCACAGTCCGATACTGCGGTCGAAGCCGCGGCAACCGCGATCGCTTCGATGTTTACGGCGGTCACCCTTGGTCAGCCGCTCGACGTCGATGGCACCAAGGAGGCCGGCCGCCAGATCGCCAACCGCATTGCCGAGCGAGGTCTTTCGGAATGGCTCGCGACGGTAAGGCGACACCACGAAGGAACCTACCAGCACTGCCTGCTCGTGACCGGCTTCGCCATCGACTTCGGCCTGAGCCTTGGTGTCGGTCGAGCCGATCTGGAGCGCCTCTATTCGGCAGCCATGTTCCACGACATCGGCAAGGCACAGATACCGCTCGCCATTCTCGACAAGCCGGGCCGCCTCGCTGCGGAGGAACGGGCTCTGATCGAGACCCACCCGGCCGCGGGCTACGCGTTTCTGAAGGGGCACGACAAGATTTCACCGGAAATTCTCGATGCCGTTCGCCATCATCATGAGTATCTCGACGGCAGCGGCTATCCCGATGCACTCTGCGCCGAAAGCATTGGCGACATCGTGCGGATTCTGACGATCTCGGACATCTTCGCGGCGCTGATCGAGCACCGGCATTACAAGCCGACCCTGCCGCGCGCGGAGGCCTACAACATCTTGTGCGGGATGAATGGCAAGCTGGAAAAAGCTCTGGTCCGCTCCTTCAGGGAGGTCGCGCTGACGCGGTGAGGCGACCGACCCGTCTCGCACGCTCCTAATGCGTGGCGCGATAGCTGGCGCGGCGCGGGATGGATCGGCAGGCCAGGCCATCGGCCAGCAGCTTCATGTCCTCGTGCCGGCCGCTGCGAATCAGCCGACCGAACTCTTCGGGTGTGAAAGGAAGACTTGGATCTTCATCGATCGGGCGCCGCAATCGCGGGCCGAAGAAACGCCGAACCAGGCTAGCCAGCCGCCGCATGTCAATTCCCTCGCGCCAGCAACAAACCTCTCACCGGACATATTGTTCCTCCCGCACCTTCGAGATTGCAAGAGGCCGCTTGGGGCTCCGCACCAAAAATTTCGCGAGAGAATAATCTCCTCTCGGACACGCTAGTCGGCAAAACCCACGTAGCGTACAAACTCCTGATTGTGTTCGCGGTCCGAGCGCACCGCGTTTGCGGCAAAGCCGTCGTCCGGATAGCCCATCGCGACGCATGTCATGATGACCTCGTCCTCCGGAATCTTCGCGACCTCGCGCACGATGTCCGAGCGCATGATGCCCTGCCCGTTGATCACCGAGCCGAGGCCGCGGTCCCACGCCGCGAGCACGATGCCGTAGCAGAGCGCGCCGAGATCGAAATGGCAGACCGCGCCGGGATCGAGCACGCGGTCGTAGGTCAGGACCAGCGAGACCGGCGCGTCGAACTGGCGGAAGCCGCGCAGCACCCAGTCCTGCCGCATCGGCTTGTCGTCGCGCGCGATCCCCATCGCGCCGAACAGTTTCTTGGCAATGTCGACCTGGCGCGTGCGGTGCACGCCCTGATACTCGCCGTGGCTGACGATGTCGCGCTTGACCTTGGCGCCGCCGACCATCTCCTCCATGTTGCGGCGGCGCACCTCTTCGAGCGGGCCGCCTGTGAGCACATGGACATGCCAGGGTTGAGTGTTCATCGACGACGGCGCGCGCTTGGCGCTCTCGATGATCGCCTCGATCACCGCGCGCGGTACCGGCTCCTTCTTGAAGCCACGCACGCTGCGGCGCGACTGGACCAGCGTTTCGAATTCCACCTTCAGAACCTCCCTGCCTCTTCATCCGCCGGCGCGACGACACGAGGCCGGTTGCCGATGCGGCGCGCAAAATCTATGCTGACCCGCAAGCAAGACCAAGAACCCTGGAGGAGCCGCCATGACCACGCCACTCGATCCCGTCATCGCCGAGATCATTCCGCTCATGCCGATGCGCGATCCCACGGTCATGACGCCACAGAGCGCCCGCGATTCCTTGCGCGCACTGGCTGCCTCGCGCGCCGCTATCCCGCCGCCGCCCGTCGATAGCGTCGAGGATATCAAGGTCAAAGGCGGCGCCGGCCCGCTTTCTGCGCGGGTCTACCGGGTCGGCACCACGCCGGCACCGACCGTGGTGTTCTTTCATGGCGGCGGCTGGGTGGCGGGCGACCTTGAGACCCACGACCGGCAGGCGCGCAACCTTGCGATCGAGACCGGCGCCGTCGTGATCTCCGTCGACTATCGGCGCCCGCCGGAAACGCGCTTTCCCGGCGCGTTCGAGGATGCCTATGCCGCAGTGAGTGACGTCTTCAACCGCGTCGCGGAATTTGGCGGCGACGCGCAACGCCTCGGCGTTGCCGGCGACAGCGCCGGCGGCAATCTCGCCGCGACCACCGCGATCGCCTGCCGCGATGGCGGCATCAAGCTCGCCGCGCAATTACTGGTCTATCCCGTAACCGACGTCCTCGGCGCCTACGCCGACGCGCGCGAGAATGCGCGCTATCCCTCGCGCACCGAGAACGCCGAGGGTTACTTCCTCACGCGTGCCACGATGGAATGGTTTTGCGGCCATTATCTCGCCGATCCCGGCCATGCCTCCGACTGGCGTGTCTCGCCGCTGCGCGCAACATCCCTCGCCGGTGTCGCCCCTGCGGTCGTGACCACCGCCTGGTTCGATCCCCTGCGCGACGAGGGCGCGGCCTATGCGCGGGCGCTGGAGGCGGCCGGCGTGCGGGTCAAGCACCATGAGGGTCCCGGACTGATCCACGGCTATTTCGGCATGGGCGACGCCTCGGACGCCGCGCGCGCAGAGGCGCAAGCCGCCCGGGCCGACTTCAAGGCGCTATTGATGCGTGGCGCGTAGGATGCGTCAGGCGCTCGGCGCTCGCTGCGCGCCGGTGTGGCCCCAGGTCTCGTCCCAATCCTGACCGGCGGCGTCGACGACGCGGCCGTCGGTTTCGAAGAACTTGTTCGGCACCTGGAAGATCGCGAGGATCAGGGCGCCGTTCGGACACCACGCGGCGTGCCGGCTGCCCGCCTCGCGCCAGATGAACTCACCGGCCTTGCAGGCGATGCCCTGGGCCGGGCCCTCCTTGTCGACCAGCGCCCCCTCGATCACCCAGCTCTGCTCGATACCGACGTGCTCGTGATCGGGCAGCACCGATCCCGGCGCAAACCGCATCAAGGCGGTCATCAGGCCCGTGCGCCGGTCGAACAGCAGCGTCTTGGCCTCGCAGCCCGGAAAGCGCGTGGTCTGCCATTCCATGTCTTGGGGCCGAACCAGGTGAGAATGCTGGTCGGCGGCTTCCTGGTGTTTCGGGATCACGGCGTCCATCACGATGCTCCATCCAGCTCAGCTGACCAAGCCTAGCAGGATTGCCCGCCGGGGTCAGCGAGCAGTGCAACAGGCCAGGCGACAGGGCTGTCATCCAGCTTGATTGCGCCACGATTCCCGGCTCCAATCCCTCCGCCATTTCTGGCTGACGGAGACCCTATGATGAAGCGGATTTTTCTGGCTGCGATCGTTGCCACCTTTGCAGCAGGCTCGGCCTTTGCGCAAGAAACCTGCGAGAGCAAGGCGGTCGGCAAGGACGGCAAGCCGCTGGCCGGCGCCGCCAAAACGTCGTTCCTGAAGAAATGCAAGGCCGATGCCTGCGCGCCCAAGGCCGTCAGCGCCGACGGCAAGCCGCTCGCCGGCGCCGCCAAGAACAGCTTCATGAAGAAGTGCGAGACCGGCGCGTAAGGCGCCCGACTTAAAACACCCTCGTGCCCCGGACGCAGCGCAGCGCTCTCTAGGAGATGCGAAGCATCGTCCGGGAGCGATGCGCTACGGAGCCGGGGCCTACGCTTCCCATCCGG
The DNA here is from genome assembly GCF_042019905.1 of Bradyrhizobium dasycarpum. Taxonomy (NCBI): domain Bacteria; kingdom Pseudomonadati; phylum Pseudomonadota; class Alphaproteobacteria; order Hyphomicrobiales; family Nitrobacteraceae; genus Bradyrhizobium; species Bradyrhizobium dasycarpum. Next base: position 962,558 of record NZ_CP169574.1, on the reverse strand, counting down.
TCCGACCGATGGGTCCCGGCTCTGCGGCGCGTCACTGCATGCCGCACCGCGTCCGGGACACGAGACTCGGCTCAATGCCAACCCGTCACGTGTCAACTCGCCTGAACCGATAATCGAACGCATCGCCCAGCGGCCTGATCCATCCCGCCGTCGGTGCCGGAAAATGCACCGGCAGGATCAGCGTATCGGTGTCGGCAACGGAGGCGAAAAACTTGCGTCGCGACAGCGCCGACTGCTTTGGATCCCAATCCGGCCGCGCCGACCAATCCGGCTCGCGGCACTGGATCTGGTGATGCATGAGGTCGCCCGCGACCACGGCGCGGTGCCCTTTCGACAGAATGTTCACGCAGCAATGGCAGGGCGAATGCCCCGGCGTCGGCGTCAGCGTCACGGTGTCGTCGAGCGCGTAGTCATCGTCGACGAGCAGCGCCTGCCCGGCCTCGACGATCGGCAGGCAATTGTCGCGGAAGACCGTGCCCGGCGGATTATTGCCCTTGGCATGCTCGGCCTCCCAGGCCGCGTATTCCCCCTTGTGGAAGACGTACTTGGCGTTCGGAAAGGTCGGCACCCAGCGGCCGTCGCGCAAGGTCGTGTTCCAGCCGGTGTGGTCGATATGCAAATGCGTGCAGAACACGTAGTCGATCTGCTCGAAGGAGATACCGAGCGCGAGCAATTCGTTGCGCCAGCGCTCCTTGCCGGGAAAATCGAACGGCGGCGGATGACCCTTGTCCTCGCCGGTGCAGGTGTCGACCAGAATGGTGTAGCGCGGCGTCCGCACCACAAAGGTCTGATAGGTGATCACCATCATGCCGCGCGCGGCGTCGAACACCTCCGGCTCCATCGTCGGCAGATGGCGCTTGAACACGCCCTCGTCATAGGCCGGGAAGAAATCCTGCGGCCGCCGCCACGGCCCCTCCCGCTCGATCACCGCATCGATGGTGATGTCCCCGATCCTGAGTTGCTTCATCGCTGTTTCGCTCCCCTTTTTTGAGCGAAGCGTAGCGGCCGGCATGGGACCATTCAAGCCATGCAACGCGCACCGCGCTCATGCGCGACGATTGCCGCAAATCAACCTCAAACTCGGTCGACGGTGATCGCGAAATTGGAAAGATCGCGTGGGAAGAAAACTCAAGTTCGCCGCGCTGGCCCTGATTGCCGTCGCGGCTGGCGTCTATGTCAACAACACCAGTCTTCTGACGCCGCATCCCGGCGGCAAGCCGGTCCTGCTCGCCCATCGCGGTATGGCGCAACGCTTCGATGAGCGCGGCGTGAAGAGCGATACCTGCACCGCCACACGGATGTTGCCGCCGACGCACGATTATCTGGAGAACACCCTGCCCTCGATGCGCGCGAGCTTCGAGGCCGGCGCCGACGTGGTCGAGCTCGACGTGCATCCGACTACCGAGGGCCAGTTCGCCGTATTCCACGACTGGACGATCGACTGCCGCACCGACGGCCGGGGTGTCACACGCGAGCAGAGCATGGCGAAGCTGAAAATGCTCGACATCGGCTACGGTTACACCGCCGACGGCGGCAAGACATTCCCATTTCGCGGCAAGGGGATCGGGATGATGCCGACGCTGTCGGAGGTGTTTGCCACCTTCCCCGACAAGGGACTTCTTATCAATGTGAAGAGCCGTGACGGGAGCGAAGGCGAGACTCGCCGCGGCGCTGAACGCGTTGCCGGCCGAGCGACGGCGGACCATCATGGTCTATGGCGGTGATGAGCCGATCGACATGATCCGTCGCCTGACCCCTGATGTCCGCACCATTTCGCGCGCGGCGATCCGAAGCTGCCTGATCCGCTATATCGCCTATGGCTGGACCGGTCTCGTCCCGCCGGCCTGCCGCAACGCGATGGTGCTGGTCCCTGTCAACGTCGCGCCCTGGCTATGGGGCTGGCCCAACCGCTTCCTCAATCGGATGACCGATGCTGGCAGCGCGGTCTTCGTGCTCGGCCCCTACAGCGGCGGCGAATTCTCCACCGGGATCGATACGCCCGAATTGTTCGCCCGGCTCCCGCAAGGCTATTCCGGCGGTATCTGGACCAACGAGATCGAGACCGTCGCCAGGATCGCGGGCAAGAGCAAAGACTAGCTCCGCAAGCCCGGCGCCTCCTGCCCGGTGCGCGCGACGTACTCCGTGTAGCCGCCGCCGAACTGGTGGATGCCCTCCGGCGTCAGCTCCAGCACGCGGTTCGACAGGACGCTGAGGAAATGCCGGTCGTGCGAGACGAACAGCATGGTGCCCTCGAAATCCGATAGCGCATTGATCAGCATCTCCTTGGTGGCGAGGTCGAGATGGTTGGTCGGCTCGTCCAGCACCAGGAAGTTTGGCGGATCGAACAGCATCTTGGCCATGACGAGGCGCGCCTTCTCGCCACCCGACAGCACCCGGCAGCGCTTCTCGACGTCGTCGCCGGAGAAGCCGAAGCAGCCGGCAAGCGCGCGCAAGGAGCCCTGCCCGGCAGTCGGAAACGCATCTTCCAGCGACTGGAACACGGTGCGCTCGCCGTCGAGCAGATCCATGGCATGCTGGGCGAAATAGCCCATCTTGACGCTGCCACCCAGTGCCACCGTGCCCTGGTCGGGCTCGCTCGCGCCCGCGACCAGCTTGAGCAGCGTCGACTTGCCGGCGCCGTTGACGCCCATTACGCACCAGCGCTCCTTGCGGCGGATCATGAAATCGAAGCCGTCGTAGATGCGCTTTGAGCCGTAGCCCTTGTGCACGCTCTTGAGCGCGACGACGTCCTCGCCCGAGCGCGGCGCCGGCGGGAAGTCGAACGCCACGCTCTGGCGGCGCCGCGGCGGCTCGACCCGCTCGATCTTGTCGAGCTTCTTCACCCGGCTCTGCACCTGCGCCGCGTGCGAAGCACGCGCCTTGAAGCGCTCGATGAACTTGATCTCCTTGGCGAGCATTGCCTGCTGGCGCTCGAACTGCGCCTGCTGCTGCTTCTCGTTCAGGGCGCGCTGCTGCTCGTAGAACTCGTAGTCGCCGGTGTAGGTGGTGAGCGAGCCTGAATCGATCTCGATCACCTTCGAGATCACGCGATTGATGAACTCGCGGTCGTGCGAGGTCATCAGCAGCGCGCCTTCGTAATCGTGCAGGAATTTTTCCAGCCAGATCAGGCTTTCGAGGTCGAGATGGTTGCTCGGCTCGTCGAGCAGCATGACGTCGGGACGCATCAGAAGGATGCGCGCCAGCGCCACGCGCATCTTCCAGCCGCCGGAGAGCTTTCCGACGTCGCCGTCCATCATCTCCTGGCTGAAACCGAGGCCCGCCAGCGCCTCGCGCGCGCGGCCGTCGAGCGCATAGCCGTCGAGCTCCTCGAAGCGGTGCTGCACCTCACCGTAGCGGGCGATGATCTCGTCCATCTGGTCGGCCTTGTCAGGATCGGCCATCGCGGTCTCGAGCGCGCGCAGCTCGGCGGCGACCTCGCTGACGGGACCCGCGCCGTCCATCACCTCGGCCACGGCGCTGCGGCCGGACATCTCGCCGACGTCCTGGTTGAAATAGCCGATGGTGATGCCGCGATCGATCGAGACCTGTCCCTCGTCGGGCAGGTCCTGGCCGGCGATCATCCGGAACAGCGTGCTCTTGCCGGCGCCGTTAGGGCCGACGAGCCCGATCTTCTCGCCCTTGTTGAGGGCAGCGGAGGCTTCGATGAACAGGATCTGGTGGCCGGCTTGCTTGCTGACGTTGTCGAGGCGGATCATGAGTGTCTTTTGGGGGGATTTTTGCGTTGCAGCGTCATAGGGCATGCGGGGCGCGAGGGGAAGCCCGGCGGGACCCGGATTCCGTGCTCCGCCGCCTGCCTACTCCGTCGTTTCACCCCGGATCCCAGGCTATTCCACAGTGTATCTCGCGGTTAGAGAATGACCGTGCAGGCTTGCGGAAAACACCACGATCGCCTTTGGCGATAGCTCGGCCTGCAGCCTCCCCGTCATCATGTTGGGATTGGCCGGCGCAAGTGGAACCGTGACGGTCTTGCCGCCGTCCTGAATCGTTGCGCGCCCCCGCATCTCCTTGGTCGAAAGCGGGGAACCATCGTCGTCCCCCACGTAAAAGACGATATCCGTGCCCTTGCGGACAAACTCGATGGGGTGTCCCTGCGATTTGACAACGGGACCGCCGTTGCTGCCTTTGGTCTGCGCCGAGGCAAGACTCGGGACAGCGGCGATCACAGCGATCACGGCAAGGAAAGCGTAGTTTCTCATCGGTAGCTCCTCGGGGCTTGTGCGGAGTTCAATAGGCTTCCGCGGGGGTGGGGGCCGCGGCATATCCAGCTGCTAGCCGCGCCAACGGCTGCTCGCCGAACATCAAGAACAGAATTGGGGTCACGACGGTGTCGAGGATCGTGGCGCTGAGCAGACCGCCGAAGATCGTCACGGCCACGGGGTGCAGGATCTCCCTGCCCGGTTGGTCCGCGTCGATCAAGAGCGGCGTCAGGGCGAGGCCGGCGCAAAGCGCCGTCATCAGAACGGGGCTGAGGCGCTCCATGCTGCCACGAACGACAAGCCCGGTCCCGAAACGCTCGCCCTCATGAATGGCGAGATTGATGTAATGCGAGATCTTCAGGATCCCATTGCGCGCCGAAATGCCGGCAAGCGTGATGAAGCCGATCATCGAGGCAACTGACAAGGGTTGGCCGGAGATCTTCAGCGCCGCCACGCTGCCGATCAGGGCGAGCGGGATGCCGCCCATAACGATTAGCGACAGCACGGCTGATCGGTAGCGACTGTAGAGCACGATGAAGATCAGCGTCAGGGACGCCAGCGACAGAATGCCGATGCGCCACGAGGCTTCCTGCTGGGCCTGAAATGCGCCTTCGAGATTGGTGGTGTAGCCTTGCGGAAACTCGACTTCCCGAACCGCCCTCTGAATGTCCGCAGCGATATCGGCGATGTCGCGGCGCCCATCGCCGTTGCCGTAGACGACGATCCTGCGCTGGGTCCCCTCCCGCTGAATCTGGTTCGGCCCATCCGTCTCGACGACTTCGGCCAGAGCGCTCAGCGGAACGAATTCCAGGCCGGTCGGAATCAGCAGGTTCTGCAGCCCCGTCGTCGAACGGTCTTGCTCCGACAGGCGCATGACGACGTCGAAGCGGCGATTGCCATCGACGATCTGGGACACCTTCCGGCCATTGGACAGGGCGTCCAGTGCCTGGGTGATCGCCGCCGGCGTCAGGCCATGAAGTGCGGCGCGGGCATGGTCGACCTGAACCCGCACCTGAGGGATAAGCACCTGCTTTTCGACCTGGAGATCCACCAGACCGGGGACCGTCGCCAGACGACGGCGCACCGTTTCGGACAGGCGGCGCAGCACCTCGATGTCCTGTCCAAAGATCTTGAGCACGATCTGGGCACGAATACCCGACTGCAGATGATCCAGGCGGTGGCTAATCGGCTGTCCGATGGCGACGGAGGCCGGCAGTGCGGACAGGGCTTCCCTGATGCTCGCATAGATATCCGCCTTTTGCCGCCGGGACGGAACGAGATCGACATCGATCTCGCTGAAGTGCACGCCTTCAGCGTGCTCATCGAGCTCGGCGCGGCCGGTGCGGCGCCCGACCGATTTCACCTCGGGCACCTTTGCCAGCAACCGTTCCGCCAGGAGTCCAAGTCGGTTCGACTCCGCGAGCGAAATGCCCGGATTGTACTGCAGCGACAGCACCAGCGTCCCTTCATTGAAGGGGGAAGAAAGCTGCGGGGCATCTGGCTCGCGGCGTAGACTGCCACCACGACCGCCGCCGCGACCGAGCCCAGCACGAGGCCGCGCTGCTCGAACGCCCATCCCAGCACCCGCCGATTGGCTCGCTTCAGCTTGGTGACGACAAAGCTTTCGCGATCACCTGAATGGGTCCGCCCCGAAAGCAGATAGTACGAAAGAACCGGCGTCACCGTGATCGACGTCAGAAGCGACGCGAGGATCGAAACCACGTAAGCCACGCCGAGCGGCGTGAACAGCCGCCCTTCGATACCGGGAAGGGCGAACAGCGGCACGAAGACGAGAACGATGATCATGGTTGCATAGACGATACTGGAACGAACCTCCTGGCTCGCTCCAGAGATGACGTCCAGCACAGGACGCGGCGTGCTCGACGCGGCGTTCTCCCGCAGGCGCCGCAGGATGTTTTCCACATCCACCACGGCATCGTCGACCAGCTCGCCGATGGCGATGGCAAGGCCGCCCAGCGTCATCGTGTTGATCGTGAGGCCGAAGGCGCGGAACACCAGGATTGTCACCAGGATCGAGATTGGAATGGCCGTCAGCGAAACGAACGCGGCCCGTGCGTTCATCAGAAACACCAAAAGAACCACGGCGACGACGATGGCGGCCTCGGCCAGAACGTGCTCGACATTGCTTATCGACGTCTCGATGAACGTGGCCTGACGGAACTGCACGTGAGTGACGCTGACCCCACTGGACATGGTGCGCTGCAGTTCCGCGAGGGTGGCTTCGATATTGCGCGTCAAAGCCACGGTATCCGCGGCCGGCTGCTTCATGACACTGATGATGACGGCGGGCTTGCCGTTGTATCCGGCGTCGCCCCGCTTGGTCCGCGCCGCAAAATCGACGGACGCGACCTGCTTCAGCAGGATCGGCTGCTGGTCGCGCGTGGCAACGACGGTGTTGCCGAGGTCCTCGATCCTCCTGGTCAGCCCGACGTTGCGGATCAGATATTCGCGGCCGTGCTGATCGACAAAGCCGCCGCCGCTATTGGTGCCGAACCTCGCGACCGCCTGCTCGATCTGGTCGTGGGTGATGCCGAGCGCCTGCATGGTCGCAACATTCGGCGTCACGCGATACTGGCGAACCTCACCGCCGATGGGGATCACCTGCGCGACACCGGAAATGGCGAGAAGCTGCGGCCTGACGACGAAGTCGGCAATCTCACGCACGTCCATGGGCGAAGCCGTTCCATCGCTGGTCAACGCGATCAGCATGATCTCGCCCATGATCGACGTCACCGGCCCCATCTGGGGATTGACGGAAGCGGGCAATTGTTCGCGGATCAGCGCCAGCCGCTCGGAGACGAATTGTCGGGCGCGGTAGACGTCGATACCCCAGTCGAATTCGACGTAGACGACCGACAGGCCAACGCCCGAGACCGAGCGTACCCGGATCACGCCGGGCATGCCGTTCATTGACGTCTCGATCGGAAACGTCACCAGCTGTTCGACCTCCTGGGGCGCCAGTCCCTCGGCCTCGGTCAGGATGTTGACGGTCGGACGGTTGATATCCGGCAGGACGTCCACGGAAACGCTCGGCAGGACGAACAGGCCGTAGCCAACCAGCACGGCGGCGACCGCCAGCACGAACAGGCGATTGCGCAAACTTGTTTGCACGATGAGCTGGAACATGAGCGGTCTACCGGATCTGGTTGATGAGGTCGGTGCCGCGCACGACGATGCGCTCGCCGTCGTTGATGCCGGCCGCCACAATCACGCGGCCCGCATCCACCGGCAGCACGCGAACGGGTTTCGGCTCGAAGCGCTCCGGGTCCGGAGTGCAGCCAGACGATACTCTCGCCATTGCCGCTCCGAACGACCGCATTGCGCGGAAAGATCAGGCCGGTTACAGGCGCGCCGGTCTGGACCATCACATTGAGCGGCTGGCCGATATTGAGGCCCGCCGGCGGCTCCGGCACCGCGAACTGGATGACGGATGCATGCTGGCGCAGGGCCCGGCTGGTTCCGACGAAGGTCAGCGCCATCTGCTCCCCGTTCGGGGCCATCGCCGTAGCGGCTTCGGGCTGCTTCAAACCGATATCGTCATAGGCCAATGCCTCGACCCAAAGGCTGCTCGGGTCCGCGATCTGAAACAGGACGTCTTGCGGCTGAATGACCTGACCCGGCACGACCTTGGCGGACGTGATGATGCCGTCGGTCGATGCCCGCAGCTCCTCGAAGCCGGTGCGAGAATTTCGGACGGTTTCGCGGCGCGCCCGCAGACCCTCCAATTCACTTTCGAGGTCGTTGACCTGTCCTTGCGGCACCGCGCCGCGTTCGGCCAACGGCCTCAGCCGCCGCAGCTTGTTTTCCGTGACGGCCAGCAGCTGTTCGATCTCACCCACTTTCTCGAGGATCGTCGTGCGGTCGGCGACCGGCAGGTGCGGCTCGATCTGAATGAGCAGATCGCCCTTGCGAACGGTTTGTCCTATGCGGGGTATGTCGCCATTGCTTGGAACCACGCGACCCCCGTAGACGCTCTGCACAATGCTGCTGCGGTTGGGGTCGGCCATGACGCGGCCGATCAGCGTGACCGCGGGATGAATGGTCTGCGGCTCGGCTGCCGCGGTCCGTACATCGAGTAACCGCTGCGACGGCTTGGCCGCGAAGACGGTGCCGTCTTGCAGGCGCCGCGGGGCATCACCCAGTGCGGGAGCGTCCGGCGGATTTGGCGGCATCACGTTCGTCCGGCCTTCGCCGAACATAATGGCGGCGAGGATGATGAGCGCCGCTGCCGCCGCCGCGCCAATGGAGGCGGCCATGCTGCGGCTACGTCGCCTCCACGAGGCGACGAGAAGGCCGAGGCTCAAAGCAGCCAGCGCGGAGGCAGCGATGGCAGTTCGGCTTGAGACAAGCCAGCCCTGCGTGCGCTTCTGTTCTGAAAGCCGGGCGTCGCCCGCAGGCGTCGGGATGAACGAGTCGACCAGCAGATCATTCCCCTTGCCGGCGCCGATGGAGAAGATGACCTCAACCGATCCGGGCGGCAGGCCGTTCGGAATCGCGGCGGTGTAGACTCCGTCCCGGCTTGGAGCCTCGATCGGGGCGGAATCGCCGATCGTGACCTGCAAGGTAGCGTCCGAAACCGGCTCGTTCGTGACCGCGTCGTCGATGAAGACGGAGAGCTTGCTATCCTTCAGGATGCCGACGATCTCATAAAGCTCGGAGCGCGCGGCAACCCTTGGATAGGTTGAGGACAGAACGGTCGGCTTGTCGGCATCGCCGTGATCGTGGCCTTCATGGGCAAGGGTTCCGGACAGACCAAAGATCAGGCTCGCCAGCCAGACGCATCCGGCCAGCTCAAAGATCGCGAGCCGCCCTTTCGGGCAGCGCAGATTCATGAACATGGAAAATTCCTTCAGACGTGCGAAAGGGCGGCGGCCTGAGGGCCGCCTGAACTACGCGATGCTGAAGGTACTTGGTGGCCGGATCAGTGCCGCGGGGCTCACCCCGACAATGGCTCGCGCAAAAGGAAATTCGACAGCGCCGAGCACTTCAAAGGAACTGGGCAGGTGAACGAACTGCGGTGAAGCGATCGCGGTGCCAAACATGTCCCAAAGCACGCTTGGAGCACCCTCGTCGCCGTGATCGGGCCCGTCATGGACGTGGCCTTCGGAGTCGTCGCCATCGTGGGAATGCACGTGGCCTGCCAGCTGATCGTGGAAATGCAGGGAGCCGCTGAGCGTGACGGAAGGCATCGGCATGGCACCGGCGGCCGCCGCCACCTGCGAGACCGAGATCAGGCACGCCTGAAGGACAAACGCCCCGATCGCCACGAACATGGCCGTTCTGGCGAATTGACGAAGGCATTGGACAAGACTGCGCTGCACGGCCAAGAACTAGGTCATTGCGGCTGCAATTTCAATGACGTCCGCAGAAGGATCGAACGAGACCGGCTCCGTAAGCCATCGCCCCTCGAGCGCCGGGCCGCTGCGGATGCTCGTTATTTCCTAAGGATGCCGGTATCGGTCTTTCCAAGCTGCTGGATGGCAGCATTCGCGGCTGGCGTGTTGTAAGTCGGTCGAGATCCACCGCCGTCCTGACCAGAAGGCGTGACGCCAAGTCGCTCACCTGTCGTTCCCTTGTTCTTTGCATTGGACGTGTTGGGGCCCGGAGAACCGCCAGTTCCGCTCAGCGTGGTCCCATTCGAGAGCGTCGAACCGCCGGGACCGCCCGAGCCGGCTCCACTCGTGCCGCCGCCGGATGAAGCACCGCCTGAAGCGCCCCCCGAGCTTTGCGCCATGGCGAATGAAATACTGCCCAGCAGAATCGTCGCCGCGATAGCAAGAAGGTTCATGTCCGTCCCTCCATTCACCAGCGACCTCTCAGGTCGCTGCAGGTTTCCCTGGGGCCAATCGCGCCAGCTCACCGCTCCTAACGCCGACGAGCGATCCATGCTCCGGCGAGAAAAGCCACGAGCAGCGATCGTAACGGCGCCCTCGCCGCCACCTCGCGCAGCTGGTCGGCCCATCGCGTCGCGGACTCCAGCGAAGGCGAGTTGAGCTGCGACCCGACAGCGCCCGCTTTCTCTCTGGAACCCGATCGCTGGCTTGTGGTCTGGTTCGGGCGGTCCTGCTGGTCCGTAAGTCCGGAGGCCTCTGTCATCGCCTCTGCTTCCTTGATGTCCATGCGCGAACTCCAGTCCTGCCGCGGTTGCGAAACAACATCTTGATCTCAGGTGCTATGGCGCCAGCGTTCATGCGAACTATATGGTTGGCCACAAGCCCCGCCGTATCACTCCCTTGAAGAAGCCCTTGCTCATCCTTCTGTTCCTCGTCTTGGCACCGCTTGCCGCCTCAGCGGTGAGATATCTCTGGCTGGGCGATGGCCGCGAGAATTGGCAAACGGCCGATCGGTCGAGCGCTGGCCTTTGCCGGCCGCTGCCGCCCATTCCGAAGCCGTCATACGGGTGTTCGGCGCGAGAACGGTGAGATGGCGCAGCATCTTCGCGGTTCACACCTGGATCGTCGTCAAAGAGAAGAATGCGCCGGCCTACACGCGATACGACTACACGGCGTGGGGCGAGCCGATCCGCGCCAACGGCTTTGCTCCGGACGGTCGATGGTTCGGCGCAGCGCCCGAAACCATTGTGGCTGTCGATGGCGCGCGCGCGGAGGCGCTGATCCCCAAGATCCGGCATGTGATCGAAAACTATAAGTTTCGATCCTATGGCGATTACAGCGTCTGGCCTGGTCCCAATTCGAACACCTTCGTGCAGGCCGCGCTCGACGCCGTCCCCGAGCTTCGCGCCGTCCTGCCGCCGACCGCGATCGGCAAGGACTTCCCGTACACCGGCAGATGGTTCGGCGTAACGGCGTCCGGCACGGGCATCTATGCCTCGCTGGCCGGATATCTCGGCTTCTCGATCGGTTGGGTCGAAGGTCTGGAGATCAATTTCTTCGGCGCCGTGCTCGGCTTCGACGTTCGGCGTCCGGCGCTCAAGCTACCCGGCCTCGGCCGCTTTGGGGTAACGCCGGGCTAAGAGTCTCCTGTTGTTACGGGTGTCGACAAAGCTGACCGGTTCCAAGCGCTTGCTCATCACGCTGGGCAGAGAAGCTACACCGGTACGGTCGCTTTGGTCCTACCGCTGGAGGCCCGAAGGGCCGCGGCGGCGCTTTCGGCCACGTGTCCGAAATCGCCTCTCAGCGCCATGAGGGCTCGGCGTTCCTCCTCGATTTCGTAGGACGTGCGAAAGCCAAGCTTTCTCCAGAACCGGGACCGGCGGGCACCAGCCTTGGATCGCGTGTTGAAAAAGAAAGCTCGTGACCAACGCCGGGAGGGCGAGCCAGCGCCGGCTGTTGGTGGCGGCCAACGCCACGCCGGCGAAGGCGATCACCGCAGCATTTGCTTCGATCGCCCTCTCGATATCCCACTCCTCATCGATTTCACGCATGCGGTCGGCGATCTGGTCGCGGTGTTCGGCGAAATAGGCCACGTTGGCGCGCATCGCGCGCCTGATGCGCCGGTTGTCGCTGTCGGAAGTGTGGAGAGGCACCCTGTTTCGCGTCGTCGTCATGAAAACCTCCACGCGCTGGCTCGACTACGCGTCGGGTTCTGGTTTGTTCCTAAGCTGCATGGCCATCGGCTCGGTCCGCGATCGCCTGACACGGGTTGCCGGGGAGACTTGCTCCTTGCCAACATCTGTCCGGGCCCAAGCTGCGACTTGGCGCCCGAAACCTGCATCAGCCCAGGGACGACCAGCATTTCGCGTCGCTATTCGCAGTGGCCGACGCAAATGCGTCAGTCCAACGTCCTAAGCGCGCCGCATCAGCTTGAGCGAGGCTGCCAGACGCAAGCTCCGCTTGCCGGCGAGCGCGATGCCTTCGAGTTCGCCGCTGTCCTCGTTGCATGTCCCGGAGAAGCCGATCCCGACCTCGAAGCCGCCGAACACGGGGTTCTCACCCTTCGCCGGCGTGTGCTCCTGGTTCAGCATCTCGCCCTTCCAGCGGCCGTCCGCGGAGGAGTAGGAGCCGAGGTAATAGAAGAACGCATCGCCGCCGAGGATGCGGCCGTCGATCAGCAGCATCACGCCGGAGAGCCCGGCATCGACGCCGTCGAGCGCGCGCAGGCTCATCCCGTAGAGCCCGTTGGCGATGCCGCCCTGCCCGATCGTGCCGCGCGGCGGCAGCGCGCCGTCGTCGAGCCGGGTGAGATTGGCCCAGAAATGCGCGCCCGGCATGGTGTCGGCGCCGCCCTGCAGGCGGATCTGGTCGCCGTGAAGCCGGCCACGCGCACCGATCCTGGCGACGTCCGCGCCCATCAACGGCTTGTAGTTGGGATCGAAATTATGCCGCTCGGTGATCACCTCGGCGACGATCTCGCCGCCCTGCTCAGCATAGGTGCCGAGATGGGCGAATCCCGAATTGCCGCCCAGCATCTTGCCGTCATGCAGGCACATGATGCTGCGCCCGAACGCGTCGTTGACGCCGTATTCAACCTTGTAGAGTCCGTCCAGCAACGCAATGAGCCCACAAAACCGGAAAAGAACCGCGCGGGCTACCTAGCATTGCCGCCGCATCCCGGCCACCCGGCTTTTGCGCGCAGGCGCATTGCGGGTCTCAGCGGCCATGAGGATCTGACGTCCCCCTTCGGGCCGGGTCAACCCACAATTTCGCTTAATCAGCATTCAACGATTTCAAAGACTTGGCTACTGTGCATGGGGTTGTTTTTCGACTTTTTCGTCCGGCTCGCGGAAAAGGCCCATCCCGCGTCAATGACGCTTGAAGTACTGCACCTCGCGCTCGTGCTTCTCGGCGGCTGCACGGCTCTTGAACGTACCGAGGTTGCGACGCTTGCCGGTCTTCGGATTCACCTTGCGTGAATAGAGGCGGTATTCGCCCGATGCCAGTTTGCGGATCATGATCGCGGCTCCGTTTTGTCCGGACGTCAACGACGTACGCGCGAGCCGGGTTCCGTCCGGTCCCGGCTCTGCTCAGAAGCACAGCGTGGTGACGAGCTTGCCCTGCTTGTCCTTGATCGCATAGGGACAGCGAATGCGCTCCAGCGCCTTCTTCGCGTCCTCGTCGCCGAGCGCCGCGGCGCGCTCGTAATAGGCCTTCGCGGCCTCCTTGTCCTTGGGCCCGCCGCGGCCTTCCTGCGCGAAGGCACCCATCCGCTCCAATGCGCCGGGATGGTTTTGTGCCGCCGCCTTCTCGAACAGCGCACGCGCCGCGACGTCGTCCTTCGCACCGCCCGTGCCTTCGGAGAGCATCAGGCCGAGCTGGTACTGCGCTTCCGCGTTGGTCTCGGCAGCCTTGCCGAGCAGCGCGCGCGCCTGCGCGGGATCGGCCGGCGCGGCGCCACCTGCGCCGCCGAGCGCGGCGAGATTGCTGACGCCACGGGGGTTGCCGGCCTGCGCCGCCTTCTCGAACAGCTTTCGCGCTTGCGCCTCGTCCTTGGCAATGCCCGCGCCGGTGGCATAGGCCACGCCGAGTTCGACCATGGCCGCGCTCGATCCCTTGTCGGCGGCCTTACGCCAGGCTGCGATCGCCTCCGCCGTCTGCCGGTTGGCGGCATAGGCGCGGCCGAGCGCGAACATTGCGCGCCGCGAGGATGGCGCGGCCTGCTTGCAGAACCTGACCGCAGTTGCAATGTCGGAAGCCGCAATGTCCGCCACGCCCTTCACGTCGGCCGGCTTGTCGGGATCGCTGGGATCGGCGGCGACCCGGTCGCACAGAACGAGGTCGGCCGATTGCGCCTGCGCCGTCACGGGCACGGCGAGCGCGAACAGTATGGCAAGGAGGAAAGTCCGCATGGTCGACACGTTGCGTCCCCGTCCCGGCAAATTCAAGGCTCGAGTCCTGATTGGCGCAGCACGGGCACGACATCGGGCGATGCCAGATAGCGCAGCAGCCGGTCGGCGGCGTCGGCATGTTTCGCATTCGCCATGCGGCCGGCGGAGAACACGGCCGGCGTCTGCAAATCGTGCGGGATCGGGCCGGCGACCTCGATGCCGCCAACCTGCTTCAGCTCGCTGATCTGCTGCACGGCGAGGTCCGCCTCGCGGGTCATGAGCCGCTCCGCCGTAAATCCCTGCTCGACGATGGTGGCCCTGGCGTTGATCTCGGCCGCGATCCCCATCCGCTCGATCAGCTCGGCGAAGTAGACGCCGCTGGCCCCCAGCCGCGAATAGGCGACGGACCGCGCTGCGAGCAGGGTCGTGCGCAGCGCCGCTTCGCTGCCGATGTCGGGGTGCGCCTGCCCGACCCGCACGGCGATGCCGACGAAGGACCGCGCCAGATCGGCCGCGCTCTCGGCGATCACGCGCCCCTCGCCGATCATCTCGTCGAGCCCTTCGCGGGTGAGGATGACGAGGTCGGCGGCCTCACCCTCGCGCAAGCGCTTCAGCAGTGCCAGGGTCGGCGCGAAATCGGCGTCGACATGGATGCCGGTTGCAGCCTCGAAGGCGGAGGACAGGCTGCGCATCGCGCCCATCAGGCCGAGCGTCGAGAGCATGCGGACATTTTCCATGAGCAGTTCCTGGTCCGGTCAGGCGCGATGCATCAGCTTGAGCGCGGCAGTCAGGCGCAGGCTGCGCTTGCCGGCAAGCGCGGCCGCCTCCAGCACCGCCTCTTCCGCGTCGTAGCGGCCGGAGAAGCCGATGCCGACCTCGTGGCCGCCGAAGATCGGATCGTCCTTGGCCGGCGTGTGCTCCTGGTTGAGGATCTGGCCCTTCCAGCGGCCGTTCGCGGCGGTGTAGCTGCCCAGATAGTAGAACGAGGCATCGCCGCCGAGGATGCGGCCGCGGTTGAGCAGCATCACGCCGGTGAGGCCGCCGTCGAGACCGTCAAGCATGCGCAGATGGATGGAATAGAGACCGTCGGCGATGCCGGCTTCGCCGACGCCACCGGCGATCGGCACCTCGTTGTCCGTGATCGGCGTCATCACCGACTGGAAGGGAATGCCCGGCAGCTCCTTCAGCTCGCCCTTGAAGCGATAGAGGTCGCCGTCCGCCCAGCCCTTGGCGAGCAAGGTGGCGTCGTCGGTGCCGGCCATGGCTCGGTAGTTCGGATCGGGATTATGGCGGACGGTGCTGATCACGACGTCCACGCCCTCGTCGGTCTTCACATAGGTGCCGATATGGGCGAAGGCCGAATTGCCGCCGAGCATCTTGCCATTGCCGGCATGCATTACGCTGCGGCCGACGGCGTCGCCGAGCTGAAACTTCACCTTGTAGAAGCCTTCAAACACCAGCCGTGTCCCCGGCCCTTGCGCGCATCCCAAGACATTCTATCGCGCTTTCGGCAGCAATGGCGAAGTTTCGCGCGGCCGAGCGGCAGGTACGAGGACGGCCGTCATCCAAACGCAGAAATCCGCCGGAGCCTTGCAGCTCCGGCGGATTGAACGCCAACCCGGGCCAGCCCCCAACCCGGGCCGGGAGGATCCTAGGCCGCGGCCTTCTTGTCGGTCGGCACGGAGGCGATCGTCTTCAGGATCTGCGAAGCGATCTGGTATGGGTCGCCCTGCGAGTTCGGACGGCGGTCTTCCAGATAGCCCTTATAGCCGTTGTTGACGAAGGAGTGCGGAACGCGGATCGATGCGCCGCGGTCGGCAACGCCGTAGCTGAACTTGTTCCACGGCGCGGTCTCGTGCTTGCCGGTCAGACGCTTGTCGTTGTCCGGGCCGTAGACGGCGATGTGGTCCATCAGGTTCTTGTCGAAGGCGGCCATCAGCGCCTCGAAATACTCCTTGCCACCCACGGTGCGCATGTACTCGGTCGAGAAGTTGGCATGCATGCCCGAGCCGTTCCAGTCGGTGTCGCCGAGCGGCTTGCAGTGGAATTCGATGTCGATGCCGTACTTCTCGGTCAGGCGCAGCATCAGGTAGCGGGCCATCCACATTTCGTCAGCGGCCTTCTTGGAGCCTTTGCCGAAGATCTGGAATTCCCACTGGCCCTTGGCGACTTCCGCATTGATGCCTTCATGGTTGATGCCGGCAGCCAGGCAGAGGTCGAGATGCTCTTCGACGATCTTGCGGGCGACGTCGCCGACGAACTTGTAGCCGACGCCGGTGTAGTACGGGCCCTGCGGCGCCGGATAGCCGTATTCGGGGAAGCCGAGCGGACGGCCGTCCTTGTAGAAGAAATATTCCTGCTCGAAGCCGAACCAGGCGCCGGGGTCGTCGAGAATGGTGGCGCGCTTGTTGGACGGATGCGGGGTCTTGCCGTCGGGCATCATGACTTCGCACATCACGAGGACGCCGTTGGTGCGCGCCCCGTCCGGGAAGACGGCGACCGGCTTCAGCACGCAATCGGAGCTGTGGCCTTCGGCCTGCTGGGTGGAAGAACCATCGAAGCCCCAGAGCGGAAGCTGCTCGAGCGTCGGGAACGACGCGAATTCCTTGATCTGGGTTTTGCCGCGCAAATTCGGAGTCGGCGTATATCCGTCGAGCCAGATGTACTTCGAGCTTGTACTTGGTCATTGAGCCTCTCTGTAGATGATGCGAAAGGTTTGGGGCCCGGAGGCCCCTGAACGTTTTGTACCCGGCCATCATCGGCCGGCCCTCTACAAGCATTTTGCGTGCCAAAAAGCCGCAGATGCGGGCCGTTTTCCGTCGCGGCCGAGGTCTCCCCACTGCGAGCTGACCGCCCCGGCGATATGCGTCATAGCCGCGCACCTTCCCGTGAAGCTGCGACGCAAAAACCTGCGCAGATCGCCCGTTTCTGCAGCAGGCGGTGTATCCCCGGAAGTTGCCGATGAAACGCGCATCAACCGCCGGCAATTTTTGCAAAGTCTTCCGCCCCTTTGCCGCAACCTTTGGAATGGCCTCCGCGTTGGCCCCGGGCACGCTGCCTTCGGGGATGCAGACCTCTCGCTGCCTACAAATTGGGCGGCAACTGATTTCCTTTTCAGCACTTTCCAATCCGGGGGACGCGGCCGATATGGGAATCCCGGTAACCACAATCGAACGAGTCGGGCGCACCATGGAGGCCGATGCGCTTCGACCGAGGAGAATCGCAATGATGAACAATGGTCTGAGTCACGGATCGGCAACGATCTACCAATTCCCGGTCGGGGGCCGCGCAGCTCTCGCCGGACGCCGCTATGGCGAGACCCGCCTCCCCGCCGATCATGCCTCGCATCCCGCGAATGTCTCGATCTGCAGCGACAGCTGGTATCACCAGGACGCGGTCGACGACGCCAAGCCGAAATGGGATCGCTGATGCCTGTGCTCGGTTTGAAACCGCCGCGCTCGCGCAAGCGCCTGGCGGCAGTTGAAGAAAAAGGGTCGAAACAGCGATGTTTCGGCCCTTTTTGATTCCTGGGTGAAGCCGCGCCGTTGCACCATGCACAGGCCGTGGCCGGCGACCTCAGAGGCTTGACCGTGGACGCGCCGGACTTACCCGCAAGAGAAGGGCCTTGTGCCGGCTCATGATCGCCCGCTGTAATGGATTCTCGAGGACGCTCCTCGCGCGCCCGATGGAACCATGACCGAAGCCGATCCCATGCAAGACTCCTGTTTGAGAGACCCCCCTGCCCGTCACCTGGCCCTGCAAGGCGCCAGCAATTTTCGCGATCTCGGCGGTTATCCGACCGCCGATGGCCGCACCACGCGCTGGCGCCACATCTTCCGCTCCAACCATCTCGGCCAGCTCACCGCCGCCGATGTCGAGATCGTCCGCGCGCTGGGCGTGCGAAGCGCCTTCGATTTCCGCGGGCTGGAGGAGCGCACAGCCGGCGTCTGCGTGGTGAAAGAGATCAATGTGCATTCGCTGCCGATCGAGCCGAGTGTCGTGGCTGCGCTGCGCGCCGAGATCGCGAAGGGGACGCTGACCGCGCCGGTGGCACTCGAGCTGATGCGCGAGTCCTATCGCAACTACGTCCGCCACCATACGCACAGCTTTCGCGCTCTGTTCGGCCATCTGCTGGAAGACTGCGCACCACTGGTGATTCACTGCACCGCCGGCAAGGACCGCACCGGCTTTGCCAGCGCGCTGATCCTGCATGCGCTCGGCGTGCCCGATGAAATCATCGCCGAGGATTATCTCTTGACCAACCGTCACTACAAACGCGATGCGACGGCCGCCATTGACCTGCCCGAGGACGTCCGCAACGCCATCGGCAGCGTCGAGGCCTCGTATCTCGCTGCGGCCTTCGAGGCCGTCGGCGAAGAATACGGTGATCTCGAAGCCTATTTGCGCGATGGACTCAAGCTCGGTGCGGCCGAACGGACCGCACTGCAGGAGCGTTATCTCGAATCCTAGGGCGGCCGCGGCGGGAGAGCGATGATGCAAGACAAGGCTTTGATCGTGACGGGCGCACGCGGCGCACTCGGCAAGGTGGTCGCCGAGATCGCGCAGTCGCGCGGGGCGCGCATAGCCTGCATCGATCACGCGCCGTCGCAGAATCCCGCAAGTACCGTCCGCATCGAGATCGGCGGCATCGACCTGTCGGACGCGGCCCAGGCGAAGACGGCAGTCGATGCGGCGGCCAAGCATTTCGGCCGGCTCGATGCGCTGATCAACATCGCCGGCGGCTTTGCGTTCGAAACCATCGGTGACGGCGACATCCAGACCTGGCAGCGCATGCACGCGCTGAATGTGCTGACCGCGCTCAACGCCTCGCGCGCGGCACTGCCGCATCTCGCCGCATCCAGCGCCGGCCGCATCGTCAACATCGGCGCCCTTGGCGCGCTCCAGGCAGGCGCTGGCATGGGGCCCTATGCGGCATCGAAAGCGGGCGTGCATCGGCTCACCGAGGCGCTCGCCAACGAGTGGAAGGGCAAGGTCACGGTCAACGCAGTGCTGCCGTCGATCATCGACACCGCGGCCAATCGCGCCGACATGCCGAAGGCGGACTTTTCCAAATGGGTGACGCCGCAGGAACTCGCCGAGGTCATCCTGTTCCTCGTCAGCGAGGCCGCGAGCGGCGTCACCGGCGCGCTGATCCCGGTGGCCGGGCGGATCTAGGCGCGCGCCCTCCGATCACATCATCCTGCGCGACGGCTTTGATTCAATCGGACCACAGAAGATCTAGACTGCCGCAAGTGATTCTCCGATCGAACATCGCCACCGGAACCTTCCTTTGGAAACCGCGCTTTACCTGCCCGTCAAACGCTTCCTCGAAGAGCTCGGCTTCACCGTGAAGGGCGAGATCGGCGGTTGCGACCTCGTGGGCCTTAGCGCCGGCGATCCGCCGGTCGTGGTGATCGGCGAGCTCAAGCTCGCCTTTAATCTCGAGCTGATCCTCCAGGCGGTCGACCGCGCGCCGGCCGGCGACGAGGTCTGGATCGCGGCGAAGATGTCGGCCCGAGGCAAGGGGCGCGAGAGCGATGCGCGCTATCGCAATCTCTGCCGCCGCCTCGGCTTCGGCATGCTCGGTGTCACCGATCGCGGCCAGGTCGAGGTGCTGGTGAAGCCGCCGACGGCAGCGCCGCGCCGCGAGCCGAAGGTGCGCTCGCGCCTCGTCACCGAGCATCAGCGCCGCCAGGGCGATCCTGTGCTCGGCGGCAGCACCCGCGCACCGATCATGACGGCGTATCGGCAGCAGGCGCTGGCCTGCGCCTCCGCGCTCGCCGACGGACCGCGGCGCGTGCGCGAATTGCGCGTGCGCTGTCCTGATGCCGGCAAGATCTTGCTTAACAATGTGTATGGCTGGTTCGAACGGGCTGACCGGGGAATCTACGGGCTCACCGAGGCCGGTCACGCCGCCCTGAAACGCTGGCCACAGCAGCGGGTTGAGGTCGATTCCGCTGTTGCGGCGCTGCCATGACACCCGACCGGTGCATAGCTGAGATGCCACACCAATTTCATATTGCAATGCAACATTGGCGGCACTAGGTATCCCGGCATCGAAACGAGGCCGTTATGAGCGCAGACTGGACTACCAAATATGGCACGCGGCGCGTCCGCCATGATCCGCCCACCCTGGACGAGGCGATCTTCGCCGCCATCGGCATCACCGACGATCAGGGGCAGCAGGCTGAGATCGCCGCAGCCCTGATGGGGATGCCGCTCGACGTCGTGCAGGCCGAGGTGAAGAAGCAGGCGCGCACCAACAGCCGCATCACGGCGACGCGCGTGATCGCCGGCGAACAGGGTGCACAGCGCTCCGTCGTGGTCGAACGCCGCGTCGTCCGCCGTTTCGGCAACGACAAGCGCACCGGTACCTGAGGCGTTCGTTTTACGACGCGCGAAATACGAAGCGGACCGGCCATGCCGGTCCGCTTTTTGATTCAGCCTGCGATTTGAAGTCAGGCCGCGCGATTGTCGTACATGCTGGAGATGATCTTCCAGCAGGTCGAGTTGAGGCTGAGAAGAGCGCGTCCGGCCGCGAAGGGCGAAACCGCGAGATCGGCAAGCTCCGCCTCGGGCGTCTTGGCAAGATCGATCGTGCCAGTCGATTCGCCCTGGCGGAAGGCCAGGTGCGCCCCGAACTTTCTGGCGAGCGCCCGCATCGCGTGATTTTCGGCGCCGGTCGTGATGCGCAGCTGCTTGTAGCCCTTCCAGCGCGCTTCCGCGATCAGGCGGCGGAACAACGCGGTGCCGACACCCTGGCGCCGCGCCGAAGCTTCGACGCTGAAGGCAACTTCAGGCAAGGCCTCAGCCTCCGGCGGATGCAGCTCGGCCGCACCGCGGACCACACCGTCGACGATATAGGCAACGATCACGGTGCCGTCCTCGGCGCAGCGGGCGGCGTAACGCTCGATGAAGCTGTCGTCGAGATAGCCATTGAAACGGTCGTGCCGGCTTGCGGCATCGAGCCTCAGCAAATGATCCCGCAGGAGCGGCAATTCTTCCTGCTGGATCAGGGTCCGTACATAGCCCGGAGCAGTGCGGACGGTCTCTTCAAGTACCACGTCAAAACTCCTCTTGGTGACCCTCGAGGAGGCGTTCGAATCCCTAGGCCCCCTATATTGTGCATCGCAACATCTTTTGCAAGTCAGGGACCTGCCCAAGTTAAAGGCACCGGAGACGACTAATTCGTTAATGAAATCAAAGTCCCGTAGTCTTACAGGACTAGCTGGGTCTGGGTCACCACGGCCACCAGCTTGCCGTCCTCTGTCTCCAGCCGGGTGGTCCAGACCTGGGTCCGCCGGCCGCGATGGACCGGGGTGGCAGTGGCAATGATCGTGGTTCCCTCCTTGGCCCCACCAATGAAATTGGTCTTGCTCTCCAGCGTGGTCGTGCCCTTGGCGTCGTCAGGCAGATTGATCACAGTCGCCGCCGCGCCAACGGAATCGGCCAGCGCCATCAACGCCCCGCCATGGATGGTGTGGTGCAGCGTGCAGAGATCGGGGCGGACCGTCATCCGCGCCACCACGCGGTCCTTCCCGGCCTCGATGAACTCGACGCCCTTGAGCTCGGCGAACGGCATCTTCATCGCTTTGAGTTTCTCGAGGCGGCGTCATCAGGTCTTCTCCCAATTCGTTGTTGTCTCAGGGTGAATTGCTTCACGCGGCAAAGCAATGACGTCCGAGGTAATGGCCGCGCTGACATGGGCGCCCAGCGTCAACACACGCTCGTGTTCGCGGACGTGCCGCAACGCGCAGCGTCGCTGCGCTGAGTCCGGCGCACAGCTGACTCACGTCACCGCGTTCACGACCTGATATTCCGGCCGCCGCCACAACTCCCCTGCGATCACCTCCTCGATGATCTCGGCGGCACGGATGATCTCGCACTCACCAATATACAGCGGCGTGATCCCGAACCGCATGATATCAGGCGCGCGAAAATCGCCGATGACACCGCGGGCGATCAGCGCCTGCATGGCGGCGTAACCGCCGCCGAAGGCGAAGGAGACCTGCGAGCCGCGGTGATCATGCGCGCGCGGTGTCACCAGCTTCAGGGACGGACAGCGGCGCTCGACCTCGGCGATCAGCAAGTCGCCGAGCGCCAGCGAGCGTGCACGGACTTCAGCGATATCGACGCGGTCCCAGATATCGAGCGAGGCTTCCAGCGCCGCCATCGCCAGCACCGGTGGCGTGCCGACGCGCATGCGCTCGACGCCGCCGGCGGCCGCATAGGCAAGCTCGAACGCAAACGGCTTGGCGTGCCCCATCCACCCCGACAGCGCGGCGCGCGCGGTGTCGGCGTGGCGCGGCGCAACGTAGAGGAAAGGCCGGCGCGCCCGGCCCGGCGTTGAGATATTTGTAGGTGCACCCTGCGGCGAAATCGGCGCCGGTCCCGGCGAGATCGACCGGCAGCGCGCCGGCGGAATGCGCGAGATCCCAGACCGTGACGATGCCGAGCGCATGCGCCTTCGCGGTCAGATCCGCCATGTCGTGGCGGCGGCCGGTGCGATAGTCGACCTCGGTGATATAGAGCACCGCGATCTCCTCCGACAACGACGCCGCGACGTCCTCCGGCGCCACCAGACGCAATTGGTGGCCCCGGCCGAGCGTCGCGATCAGGCCCTCGGCCATGTAGAGGTCGGTCGGGAAATTGCCGGTATCCGACAGGACGATCTTGCGCGACCGATTCATGTCCAGCGCAGCGGCGAGCGCCTGGTAGACCTTGAGCGACAGCGTGTCGCCGACCATCACCGAGCCGGCTTCCGCACCGATCAGCCGGGCGATGCGATCGCCGAGCTGGCGCGGCTGGACGTACCAGCCCGCGGTATTCCAGGCGCGGATCAGCTCATTGCCCCACTCCGTCGTGATGACGCGGTTGACCCGTTCGGCAACGCCCGACGGCAGCGCACCGAGCGAATTGCCGTCGAGATAGATCACGCCGTCAGGCAGACGGAACAGAGCTTTGGTCTCGTCATAGACGCGATATCTGGTCATAGACATGTCTTTGGGCATTTCTACAGGATGGTGCGGACGCGCCAGAGCTCGGGGAACAGCTCCACCTCCAGCATGCGTTTGAGATAACTGACCCCCCGGTGCCGCCGGTGCCGCGCTTGAAGCCGATGACGCGCTCGACCGTGGTGACGTGGTTGAAGCGCCAGCGGCGGAAATAATCCTCGAAGTCGACCAGTTTTTCGGCGAGTTCGTAGAGCATCAATGCGTCTCCGGCGCCTCGTAGACGACGCGCCAGGCCTGCAGCACGCCTTCGTTGAAGCTGTGGGTCTCGCGCACATCGCGCGCCAATACCGCGGCGGGCATCTTCAGCCCGTTGCGGTCGGCGAGCCTGAGCACCTCGTCATAGAGACTTGGGGTCGCAAGCTCGGCTTCCAGCAGCTTGGTCGTCTCCGGATCGTGCGCGTGCGGCTTGAGCATGGCGTGGTTGCGGTTGCCGAGCAGGAATTCGATCAGCCGGTATTGGCGCGACTGGAAGCCCGACGATTGTCCAAGCTGCGAGCGGAAGCGCGTATACTCGCTCGGCGTCATCGTGCGCAGCACGTCCCAGGCGTTGTTGAGCTGCTCGAAGATGCGCGACATCCGCGCCAGCATCTTCATGGCAGGCGACACATCGTCCCTGGCAATGGCCCGGCGTGCGGCACTGAGCTCGTGGATGGCGAGGCGCATCCACAGCTCCGTGGTCTGATGCTGAATGATGAACAGCATCTCGTCATGTGCTTCCGACAGCGGATGTTGCGCACCGAGGATCGCGTCCAGCGCGAGATAGTCGCCGTAGGACATGCGACGGGCAAAATCGGTCTCGGCGCCTTCGCTGGTGGGATCATAATCGCTGGACGTCATGGGCAGGCCCTTTCGATCGATCTTCCCCGGCCATGCTCAGTCGAGGCCGATCAGGCGCGCGGTGATCGGCGAGGCCGGATCCTTCAGTCCGTCGATCACAGTAAAATGGTTCAGCCCGGGATCGACGACGAGACTGGTCGGCACGTCGAAAC
The DNA here is from genome assembly GCF_042019905.1 of Bradyrhizobium dasycarpum. NCBI lineage: Bacteria > Pseudomonadati > Pseudomonadota > Alphaproteobacteria > Hyphomicrobiales > Nitrobacteraceae > Bradyrhizobium > Bradyrhizobium dasycarpum. The sequence goes on along the minus strand of NZ_CP169574.1, from coordinate 938,593 downwards.
CGGTCCAGATATTGGCCATCAGATCGGACTGGCGGATGAATTCGGGCCGCTCGCCGCCACCGACCCAGGCGGTCACGGGCGAATGCCCGCGCGGCAGATGCAGCGCCGCGCTTTCGAGCGCCGCCTCCTCCATGGTCATGCGCAGCGTGTCATTCATTTTGGTCTTCAGCAGTGGCCGCAGGTCGTGCAGACCGCTGATCGAGAGCGTACCGCTGATGCGGTCATAGACGGCGGGCTCCAGCCGGCTGTCGTCGCATAGCATGCGTGTGACGAGGTGGCCGCCGGCGGAATGGCCGGCCAGCCGGATCGGTCCTGCGACGAGCGCCGCCGCTTTCGCGATCGCGGCGGTGATCTCGGCAGTGATGTCGGAGATGCGTGCGGCCGGGGTCAGCGTGTAGCTCGGCAGTGCCACGGTCCAGCCGTGACGGCGCGCGCCTTCGGCGAGATCGGTCCACGCCGACTTGTCGAAGCGCATCCAGTAGCCGCCGTGCACGAAGACGACGAGGCCCTTGCTGTCGGCGTCGGGCAGGACCAGGTCGAGCTTCTGGCGCTCACCGGCGCCATAGGCGATATCAGCGCGAAAATTCTTCAGCCCGGCCCGGTAGGCCGCCGCCCGCTCCGCCCACAGCCCGGGCATCTTGTCCGAGCCGGGGATATGGGCCGAATTGGCGTAAGCATCATCCCAATCGCGCATTGTCACTCCTCGGACTCGGGGCTCTGCGATCAGGCGTCAGTCTGCCACCGGTCAAAGCCGCATCCTAGTGCTTATTTTAAGCTTAAAGGATTTTGGAGGGCCCGTGTTTCGGGCAACGCTCGCTCCAGCCGGGATATTGTAGGGTGGGCAAAGCGCAGCGTGGCCACGACTTTGGTCATGTTCGAGACAACTCGTGGGCACGGCGCTAACGCGCCTTTGCCCACCCTACGACCGCTGCGACCGAGGCGACGGCTACGCCTTCTCGACTCCGCACCATTCCGCGACGAACAGCGCCATCGCCTTGGTGGTCTTCTTCAGCGAGTCCAGGTCGACGAATTCGTTGAAGCCGTGCATTTCGCCGCCGCTGGCGCCGAAGCAGAGGCTGGGGATGCCGTGGTTGAGGCCGTAAAAGCGGGTGTCGGTGAGCGCGGTGAAGACGAGATCCTCCGGCATGCCGCCATAGACCTTGCCGAACGCCTTGGCGAAGGCAGCTTCCGGCGCAGCGGCGTCGGTCAGCTCATAGCCTTCCGACAGGAAGCCCGACCATTCGATCTCGGGCGGATTGTTGGCGAGGAAGCGGTGGTTGCGCGCCGCGGCCGCGACGCAGGCCACGATCTCCTTCTGGTGATCGGCGATCGACCAGCCCGGCAACACCGCGATCCGGCAATCGACATCGCACCAGGCCGGCACGCTGGAGGCCCAGTCGCCGCCCTTGATGATGCCGGGGTTGAAGTTGATGGGATGATTGAGCGTCTTGAAGTGCCTGTCGGCCTTGGCGCGCTCGTTCCACTCGACCTCAAGCTTCTGCAGCGCCTGGATCAAATGATAGGCCGCCATGATGGCGTTGGCGCCGGAGCCGGCGAAGGCGACATGGGTCGGATGCCCCTTCACGCGCAGGCGAAACCAGATCACGCCGACCTGCGAGCGCACCATCTTGCCGCCGGTCGGCTCCGGAATGAAGCAGGCGTCGGCGCGGTAGCCGCGCTGGAGCGTCGAGAGCGCGCCGACACCGGTGCTCTCCTCTTCGATCACGGATTGGAAATGGATCCGCGCCGTCGGCTTGAAGCCCGCGGCCTTGATCGCATCCAGCGCATAGAGGGCGCCGATGGTGCCCGACTTCATGTCGCAGGCGCCGCGGCCGAACATCTTGCCGTCCTTGATGACCGGCGAGAACGGCGGCGTGTCCCACAATTCCAGCGGGCCAGCGGGCACCACGTCGCAATGGCCCTGCAGGATCAGCGACTTGCCGCCATTCGTTTGCGGACGGTAGGTCCCCACCACCGAACGCGCCTTGGAGAAATCATGCTCGATCGGGCCGAAGCCGCGCAGATCCTTGAGATCGTCTACATCGATGTGCCAGTCGTCGACCTCGTAGCCGCGCTCGCGCAGGAGGTCGCCGATCATGTCCTGGCACGGCCCCTCGGCCCCACGGGTCGAAGGGATCGCGACGAAATCGCGTGTGGTGGCCAGCTGGGCTTCGAAGCCGGCATCGACGGCGTCGAGGATTCTCTGCTGCGTTTCGGCATTCATCAGGCAACTCCAGGCATTCCAATGGTCCCAAGGAGTGTGCAAGCTAACCGATTTCAACCGTTCGGGTACTCCACAAAATATGCATCCCGCAATGCATCTTCGAGCAGCCGGCCTTCGCAATAGCCGTCCAGTGTCGGAGGGCGTTTCACGCCGTCGAGCAGGCGCGGACACGGCTCCGGCGCGCCGAGCACCGTGCGAACCGGGATGCGCTCGGCATAGATCGGCAACGCGTAGTCCTCGTCGTCGTCAGCAACACCCTTGGCGCGTATCTTGGCCGAGGCTTCCTCGATCTCCATCGCGATGAAGGACGTCGCCTTGACCTCCTGGGCGGTGCTGGCGCGAAGGCTCGCGGTGCGGTCCGGGAAGAAGCGGTCGACCATCGCGATCACCGCGCGCTCCTTCTCCGCGGGATCGGTGACGAGATAGGCGGTGCCGAATGCCATCACCGCGCGGTAGTCGGCGGAATGGTTGAAGCCGCAACGCGCCAGCACGAGGCTGTCGAGATGGGCGACCGTGAGGCACACGCGCTCGCCCTTGGTCTGGTTGCGCAGCATCCGGCTGGCGCTCGAACCATGCCAGTACAGCTTGGTGCCCTCGCGCCAGAAGAAGGTCGGCGTGCAATAAGGCTGGCCGTCGATCACATAGGAGACATGGCAGAGCATCGAGGAATCCAGGATGCGATGGACCGTTTCGTGATCGTAGAAGCCGCGGTCGTGCCGGCGCTTCACCTGGTTGCGCGCCGATGTCGGATAGGAATTCGAGGTCTCGGTCTGGCTCACGGCCGCTCCTGATCGGATTGGAAAGATCGGGAAGAGTTGTAGCGGCGCATTTGGTCTGCGATAGTTCCAATTCCATGCGAAAAATTCCGACCAATTCCCTGCCGTCACCGGCCAAGACCGAGCTGCCGCTCGATCTCGCCGGCCCCCACGTCACGGCCGGCCTCTCCGCCGCGCACCGGCTCTATCAGGCCTTGTGCGAGATGATCGTTTCCGGCCTCGTCAAGCCTGGCGAGCCGCTGCCGCCCTCGCGCACGCTGGCCAGGCAGACGGGCTTCCGGCGCAACGCCATCGTGATCGCCTATGAGCGCCTGATCGCCGACGGCTTTGCCGAGGCCAAAGTCGGCTCCGGCACCTTTGTCGCCGCGCGCATCCCAGCGCGCGCGGCCGCGCCGCGCAAGCCGAAGGCGGTTGTCGAAGCGCCCAGGCAAGGTGCATTCTCCCTCGGCTGCACCCATATCGACGCGCGTGCCGTGCAGCGCTTCCGCGCTTTCGTCGGCCGGCGCATGCGCGCCTTCGGGTCCGAGCATCTGCACTATGGCGATCCGCGCGGCAGCCATGAGCTGCGCGCCGCCATCGCTGATCATCTGTTGTCAGCGCGCGGGCTGCGCTGCGATCCCGATCAGATCATGCTGACGTCAGGCACCCTGCATGCGCTGCGTATCGTGCTGAGCGCGATCCTGAAGGCCGGCGATCAGGTTTGGTGCGAGGACCCCGGCTATCCCGCCGCGCGAAAGACCTTCACGCATTGCGGCTATCGCGCCGTGCCCGTTCCCGTCGACGAGCACGGCATGCGTATTGCCAAAGGCCGCGCCGCGGCGCCGTCTGCGCGCGCGGCCTACGTCACGCCGTCGCACCAGTTTCCGCTCGGCGTGCAGATGTCGATGCCGCGGCGGCTCGAGCTTCTGGACTGGGCCAGGCAGGCCGGCGCCTTCGTGCTGGAAGACGATTATGACAGCGAGTTTCGCTATGACGGCGCACCGCTGATGTCGCTCGCCGGCATCGACCGTCTCCAGCGCGTCATCTATCTCGGCACCTTCGCCAAGACGCTGTTTCCGGGCCTGCGCATCGGTTATTGCGCCCTGCCCGAACGCCTCATCGCCGACGTGACGGCGGCGCGCGCAGCGCTCGATCGCTTCCCGGGCACGCTGATGGAAGGCGCGGTCGCCGACATGCTCAACTCGGGCGCATTCGCCGCCAACCTCAAGCGGGTGCGAAAACTCTATCGCGAAGCGCGCGATGTGCTGGCCGAAACGCTGGAAGCGGCTTCCGATGGCGCGCTCTCAGTGCCGGTGCCGTCACAAGGCCTGCATCTGGTCGCCAGGTTCGATCCGTCGGTCGACCCGTCGGTGGCCGCGCGGGCCAAGCAGGCGTGCGGCGCGGAAGGCTGGCTGTTGGCAGACACCTATTCGCGCGCGCGCCCTCTGACCGGCTTCGTGCTGGGATTTTCTGGCCATGCGGTTCCGCAGCTCAAAGCGTCGGCCGAACGGCTCGCGCGGGAATCGCGCGCAGCCCTGCGCGCGGGAACCAGAGCCGCCCGGCGCGCGTGATGAAGGTTCACTATGAGAATCGCCGGCCAGTCCCTACATTGCAGCATCGTCTCCGAGATCTTTCACCATGCTGCTACGCCGGACGACCTGCCTCTCGTTCCTGATCTCCATCGTGCTTGCCGCGACGGCGCATGCCGCCGGCTCGGTTGGACGCGAGCAGGACATCGTCGATCTCAAGCTGGGTCAGCGCGTGCAGGTGGATGACGGAACCTGTCCTGCCGGACAGGTCAAGGAAGTGCGTGGAGCGAGGATGACCGACAAGGGCGTCGCGCGTACCAGCACCTGTGTGCCGCGATACGGTCCGAAGACGAAATAGCTACGGCTTCGCCGGATCGAACATGCACTGCAAGGTGGGCTTGGCGATCTTGGTGAAGGTCGGGCCGATCTCGCTTTGCTTGGAAGCCGGCACCCAGTCGGTCTCGATGGTGGGCACGCCGGTTTCGCTGATACCGCGCAGCAGCGCCTCGCGCAGATCGCGGTCCTCGACGGCCGCCGCGGCGTGATCGTGCAGGCAGCCGCAGACTTCCTCGGGATGGGCCCACCGCCCGAGCATCCGCGGCGCGCATTGGCGCACGAACTCAGTGCGGGGATCCGGTAATCTGGAGGGCGCCCGCACCTGCGCCTCGGCGGCGCTGATCGTCAGAATGGACACGAAAGCAGCGGCGCAAGATCGAACGAGCATGACGGCCTTTACCGGCTGATTTTCTTGTTGTCGATCAGAAGCGCGCGGCCACCACGATCGGCTGCGACGTCGCAATGGTCACCGGCGAGCCGCTGTACTGGAAGGTGCCGATACCCGGGAGATTGCCATCCGGCGCGCCCGCGAACGAGGAGCCGGCAACCACGAAAGCGAAAGCAAGGATGAAGCTGAGCGCGCGCATGGTGTCGTCTCCGAATTCCGTGGCCGGCGGTGCGCCGTTCGTCGTTGTGAAGTTGATAACCATGGGCGGTTTCGCGCGTGATGCGCCAAAAGCGCAAAATGGTTTCATCTTGCCTGAGAATTGTTTCGTCGGGTCCGAGGCGACGACACAATTCTCGAAAACAGCCAATCATTTCAGACAGGTCGCGCCGGAGCTCAAAGCGGCCTGCCAGGTTCCGGATCCGGCGTATGAGCGCGCGGTGCGCCGCCGTCGTCACGGTCCAGCCTTGCGCGCTTCACACGCATTTTACGTTTTTCTGCTGAAGAGGAGAGACGAACGAAGGCTGGGCCGTCGAACCGAGGGCGCATCGGCTGCGACCCAAGCCATCGAAACCGAGACGCCGGGATCACCGGGCGCGTTCAACTGAGGGATGGCCATCATGATGGGGCAAGATCGCGCAACGCCGCGCGAGGCGGAGCAACGGACCGACGGCGGAAATCAGCGGTCCAGCCGCGTCGTCTCGGCCGGCGCGATGTCGCTGCAGTCCGGCCGCGGCTTTGAGGCCGCGCCGCAGGCCTTCGCGCGGCTGACCGGCTCGCATCTGGCCAAGCGCGTCAGTCCGTGAAGAACTCGCCGCACTTCTGAACGTTTGTGTCCGCCAGTCCCCACGGCATGATCGGCACTGTCGAGGTCGAGTTCTTCGGCGACCCCTCGATCAGCCTGTCCGAATAGACCATGTAGACCAGCACGTTGCGCTTGGCGTCGCAGCCGCGCACGATTTGCATCTTCTTGAAGAACAGCGAGCGCCGCCGGCGGAACATGTCGTCGCCCTGCTCCATCTTGTTCTTGAACCTGATCGGGGCGACCTGGCGGCAGGCCAGCGAGATGTCCGAGACCTCCTCGGCAAGCCCCAGCCAGCCCTTGAAGCCGCCCTTCTCCGGCACCGTGAAATGACAGGCGACGCCTTCGACCTCGGGATCGTCGAGACCATAGGTCGCGAGCTTGTCGTTCGGGCTCATCCATTTGAACACGGTGGAGCGGCGGAAGATCAGATCGGGCTCGTCGGCAGCTTGGACGGGCGCTGCCGGCACAGCCAGGGCCAGGAGGAATAAGGCAAGGCCTTTCAAGCGGATGCCGGCAAGACCAGGGAAACGAGATGACATGAAGTTCTCCGCTAACAAGTCCCCGCAATGTAGGAACGCGTCAGCCCGACAGGAAGACGACGCGCAGCCAGAGATGGCCGCCGTTTACCGCTCTGTGAGGCTTTTTTGTTACGTCTTGAACAAAAGTAGCCGACGGCAGAACCACCCTGCTGGTGAACGCGTATCCCCTTTGCGAGACTAACGTCTGATTTGGATTATGGATTCGAGGATGAACAGCGTGATCGGGTCGGGTTTTTCGGCCAAACCGGCGCGGCTTTGGCAGCTCGCCATCTTGACGGCGGCGGGTGTGATCGGCGCGACCAGCCAGGCAGACGCAGCATTTTACTATTGGACAGATTATTCCGACGGATCCTATTACCCCCGTCAGAGCCGGCATCCGGAGATTCCGCGCCAGAAGCCGCAGAAGCGCAGCGCGACCGACAAGAAACAGATTGTCGCCGAGAAGGAAGCAGGCTCCAAGCCTCGAGGGCCGCTGGTCATCGTCGTCTCGATCGACCGGCAGAAGCTCACGGTCTACGACACCAATGGCGTGTTCGCGGAATCTCCGGTGTCGACGGGCATGAAGGGCCATTCGACGCCGATGGGTGTGTTCAGCGTCATCCAGAAGCACAAGTTCCACCGCTCCAACCTCTACAGCGGCGCGCCGATGCCGTACATGCAGCGGATCACCTGGTCCGGCGTCGCCATGCATGCCGGCGTATTGCCGGGCTATCCGGCTTCGCATGGCTGTATCCGCATGCCGATGTCGTTCGCGATGAAGATGTGGAATTGGACCCGAATGGGCGCGCGCGTCATCGTCGCGCCCGGCGAGATGACGCCACACAGCTTCTCCCACCCCCTGCTCGCCTCCGTGCGCGTGCCGCCGCAGCCCACCGTCAGCCTCGAGCCGCAGACCAATGTCGGCGACAAGGCCGACAAGGGCACGGCGTCAAAGGCCGCCGAAGCCAAGACGACCGAAACCAAGACGACCGAAACCAAGACCGCCAGCGCCGATGCCGTGCTCCAGCTGCGCGCCTCCGTCGGTCACACTGTGATGTCGGATGCGACCACGGGCAATGCGTCGGTCCGCGAGGATGCCGCCGCCCCGGCCGACGAGGTCAGGACCGCCGACGCATCCGATGCGGCCAGGCCTCGATCGGACGAAGCCGCCAAGCCTGCGAACGAGGACAAGCCCGCCGACAAGGCCGAGCCGGCCAAATCTGAAGCGGCCAAATCCGAGTCGGCCAAGACGAACACCGCGAAGACGCCCGATGCACCGGCACCTTCGATCGCCGCCTCGCCCGACGCCAGCAAGGACGAGAGCCGCGTTGCCGAACCGGCGCCGGCTGCGAAGCCGGAAGCTCCCAAGCGTGCCGGCCAGATCGCCGTCTTCATCAGCCGCAAGGATTCCAAGCTCTACGTGCGGCAGAATTTTGCGCCGCTATTCGATGTCCCGGTCACGATCGCCACCAGCGACCGTCCGCTCGGCACGCATGTCTTCACCGCCGAGCTCGACAAGACCGATTCCAATACGCTGCGTTGGTCGGTGGTGTCGCTGCCCATATCCGCCCGTGCCGCGGCCCGCGAGGACGACAGCCGCCTGACGCGCCGCAAGGTGGGCGCTGCCGTGATCCCCGTCGCCGCCAAGCCCGTCGCCAGGCCCGTGGTGACGCCCGACAGCCCGGCCGAGGCCCTCGACCGCATCTCGATTCCCGCCGACACCATGGCGAAGATCAACGAGATGCTGACGACAGGCGGCTCCATCATCATCTCCGACCAGGGCATCAATCAGGGCGAGACCGGCGAAGGCACCGACTTCATCGTTCGCCTGTACTAGCCTGACTCACGGCGTCCGATAACGCGGTGTTGACGAGGCGGGGCGCTGCCGCGGAGTAACATGCGGCCCGGATCATTTCGGGGGATGCCGTCATGGTGAACCGCAGGACCATGCTCACGGTGGCGCTGGCGGGCGTGCTCGCGCCGGCGACGCGTGCATTTGCCGATGGCGGCATGAGCCGCATCTCGGCCTATGCCTTTTCTTTCCCCGCTTTGTCCGGCGACGACATCCGCCTCGCCGCTTTCACCGGTAAGCCGCTGCTGGTCGTCAACACCGCCTCGCTCTGTGGCTACACGCCGCAATATGCCGGCCTGCAGGAGCTCTGGAACGAGTTTCGCGAACGCGGCTTCACCGTGATCGGTGTGCCCTCCAACGATTTCGGCGGCCAGGAGCCGGGGGTAGCAGCGAGATCGCGGCGACCGCGCACCACCAATATGGCGTGACCTTTCCGATCACGGCGAAGGCTGCGGTGGTCGGTGCCAAGGCGCATCCGTTCTACAAATGGGCCGCCGAGGCGAGGCCTCGGGAAGTTCCGCGCTGGAACTTCCACAAATACCTGATCGGCCGCGACGGCTATATCGCCGACGTGTTTCCCTCGGCGGTCGAGCCGGCCGACACGCGGATCAAGACGGCCGTTGCCAAGGCACTGGCCGCCGCTTAACGCCAGCCGCGCCCCATCGGATTGGGCACAATCGTGGCGAGGTGCCAAACAGCCGTTGCAATGGCGATGGCCTACCATCTAGGCTAGGATTGGTTTGGGGCAGGATGGTTTTGCCGGTGGCGAAAAAGCCGCGGCGGAACAACGGGATCAATCTCGAGGACAATATTATGCGCGTGGCGGCAGGACTGATTTTGGCAAGCGCGATATCTCTGGCCATGACCGGCGCGGCGTGGTCGCAGACCCCGGCAAAGCCCGCAGCCGCGGCGCAAGCCGCACCGGCGGCCACACCGGCTGCGGCGGCTGCTGCCGCTCCGCCCGCAGCTCCCGCGGCAGGCGCCGCGCCGGCGGGCTTCGTCAATCCGCCGCCGCCCAAACAGGCACCGCAGCCGGCGCGCGCGGCCTGCACCACGCCGGGCGCGCTCGGTGTCGCCCGCACCGTCGAGATCGACACCACGGGCGGTCCGGGCTTCGGCTTCGAGCACTTCAAGGAGCTCGACTTCCTGCGCGACAAGGAGGTGGTGCTGACCTTCGACGACGGCCCATGGCCGCGCAACACACCCGCGGTGCTGAAGGCGCTCGCCGATGAATGCACCACCGGCATCTTCTTCATCATCGGCAAGCACGCGACCTACGAGCCGGAGATCCTCAAGCAGGTCTATGCCGCCGGCCACACCGTCGGTGCCCACACCTGGTCGCACGCCAATCTCAACAACAAGAAGCTCAACGAAGCGCAGCGCAAGGACGAGATCGAGAAGGGCTTTGCAGCGGTGAAGTGGGCGCTCGGTGGCATCTCGCCCGCGCCGTTCTTCCGCTTCCCGGCACTGCAGCATCCGCCGGAGATGGTCACCTATCTCGGCAACCGCAATGTCGCAAGCTTCTCCTGCGACATCGACTCGTTCGACTTCAAGGCCTCCAAGCCCGAGAAGATCGTCGACACCGTGATGAAGAAGCTCGACACCAAGGGCAAGGGCATTGTCCTGATGCACGACTTCCAAAAGCACACTGCGGAGGCCCTGCCCGAGCTGCTCAAGCGGCTGAAGGCCGGCGGCTACAAGGTGGTGGCGATGCGCGCCAAGTTCCCGGCCTCGACGCTGCCGGAATACGACCAGGAGCTGATCAAGGACCTCAAGCTGCCAACGGTAAGCCAGCGCCCGGTCAATTCCGTGGTGACGACCGTTTCCGAATAGACGGCCATTGTCTTTCCGGATCGAGGGCTACGTCATCGTCTCGGCGGACGGCATGCTTGCCGACCCCGGTCACGTCATGCCCGACAGCCTGAAATTTGAGGGCGACAAGCTGTTCTTCGAGCAGGCGCTCGATCGCGCCGCGCTGATCGTGCATGGCCGCAACTCGCATGAGCAGCAGCCGAACTCGCCGAATCGCAAGCGGCTGATCCTGACCCGCAAGATCAAGGCGCTCACCGTCGATCCGGAACTGCCGAACGCGACGCTGTGGAATCCGGAACATGCGAGCTTCGAGGACGCGTGTGCCTTTGCCGGCGTCGCCGCCGGCATGGTCGCCGTGATCGGCGGCCCCGTCGTGTTCGACCTGTTCATGGACCGCTACGACACGTTCTGGCTGTCGGAAGCCCCGCATGTGCGCCTGCCCGGCGGCGAAGGCTGCTTCGTCGGCGTACCCCAGCGGACGCCGCACGACGTGCTGGCTTCGCACGGACTGAAGCCGGGCCCGCCTTATGTGCTCGACGCGGCGCATGAGGTGACCGTGACGCCCTGGCGGCCCGGCTAGCCCCATTAAAATCGGGAAAACAACCCCATGCACAGTACCGGCATCATGACACCTTTACGTATCTTGCCCATATCATGCTGAAATTGGTCCCGCCGCCGGCCAGCGCAAAGCCGGCTAGCAAATCTGCCGAGACCGATAATCGGCCCCGACGGCGGTGATGGCGCTATAGCCAACCTCTGTGGCACTGCGTCAAGACGGGCCGACCATTCCGAAACACCGCATCAATAGACTGAGACAAAAGCGCAAGACTGGACGGGCTCGGCTCGCGGCTACCGCCGTGCAGGCGGCAGGGCTCCCCGCAAAACGAACCCTTTGCCTTCGCCGGATATCAACCACCAGCCCGGCATGATGGCCCGGCGCCATTGCCGCTCCTTCACTGACGATCAAAACGCGACCATCACCGCCATGAGCGACGACGCTACGACGACGGGACCGACTGACGCCTCCGGGCCGGCCGCTGATGCAGCGCCGATTTCAGCCCTGCTCCCGGCATTCGGCTTCCGCGCCGACCAGATGGAGGCCGATGCCAACGTCGCGGCGTGGCGGGAGGCTGTCGCCACGCTGTTCGACGTCGACGAACTCGCCGCCGACGAACCGGGCCCGTTCCGCGCCGACATCAGCTCCTACGCGATGGGACCGGTGCTGATCGGATTGAGCCGGGCCAGCGGCCAGCGCTTTCGTCGCACCGCCAAGACGATCGCGCGCAGCGGCGTCGATCACATCATCCTCCAGCTCTATCTCAGAGGCGGCTTTGACGGCATCGCAGGCGATCGTCCGATCCGTGTGCGCGCCGGCGACATCTGCCTGTTCGACCTGGCCCAGACGCTGGAGACCAAGGCGACGGCCTTCGAGAATGTCACGCTGGTGGTTCCGCGCCCGATGTTCGGCACGCATCTGCTGCGGGTTGACGATTTGCATGGTCTCGTCCTGCCGGGCAGCAGCGTGATCGCGAGACTGCTTGCGGGGCATCTCACCGCCTTGTTCGAATTTGCCCCGCGCCTGAGCCTCGACGAATGCCAATCGGTGGTCGAGGGCACAGTTTCGCTGCTGGCCGCGTGCCTGCGCAACGAGCTCGAGCGCGGCGATCCCGACGCCGACCATGCCGTCACGGCGGGTCCGTCCTTGATGCGGATTCGCCAATATATCGAAGCCGGCCTTGCCAGCGACGAGCTGTCGGCCGGGTCGATCGCGGCGCATTTCGGCCTATCGCGCGCTTCGCTGTACCGTCTGTTCGCGCCGGTCGGAGGGATCGCCGACTACATCCGCAGCCGACGGCTGCACCGCGCCTTCTTCGACCTCGCCAGTTCAGATGCGAGAACCTTGAGGATCAGCGAGGTCGCGCGGCGCTGGCAGCTTGGCACCGACGCGCATTTCACACGCTCCTTCAAGGCGGCCTACGGCATCACGCCACGCGCCGCGCGCGAGGCCGCCCTGCTCGGTGTGCAGCGGAGCACGGACGGAACGAGCAACGCAACGATTTCGCAGTGGATGCGCGAGATCGCGCCCCCGCGTGCAGATTGATCGTTACACGTCGCCGTAGGCCGCCTCGGCCGGACGCGTTGTGCGGCCGTAGCCCATCAGCATGAACAATGCGCCGATGATCGAGAGATTCTTCAGCGCGTCGACCACCACCTTCGCATTGTCGGGCGCCGCCTGGTTCCAGAAGTCATAGAACAGCACGGTCGCGACCGCGACGTAGATGATCATCAGCAGCGCGAAGAACCTGGTGCCGAAATTCAGCGCGATCATCAGGCCTGCGACGATCTCGAGCCCACCGATCGCGATCGCCAGAAGCTGCGGCGTGGTCATGGCGGTGGCGGTCTCGATCTGGCTGGCATAGGGCGCGACGATGTCGGGCACCACGATCTTGGTGGCGATGAAGTCAGCCGTCGCCTGGATGGCAAAGAGCTTGGTCGCGCCCGTGTAGATGAACAGCACGGCGAACAGAATTCGCCCGAAAGTCACGAACGCTGGCATGATCGGCCTCTTGGCAAGCTCAAAGCGCGGGAATGCTTCGCAGGATTATGAAGAGTCGTACGCCGGTTTACAAACGGGGAAATGGCGAGCTGAAAGGAACTCAAAACATGTTGCGCGCGCGGTACTCCTTCTCCCCTTGTGGGAGAAGGTGGCGCGAAGCGCCGGATGAGGGGTATCTGTCCGCACGCTCAATGTCAGAGAGGGACTCGCGGAAGGATACCCCTCACCCGTCTCGCCGCTATGCGGCGAGCCACCCTCTCCCACAGGGGGGAGGGGAAGGGCAGCGCGATCCGCCGTTACGTAAACAAGGTCGGCTGCTGCCGCGCCGCGCGCTCCTGCGCTTCCACCACCGCCACGGCGGTCATGTTGAGGATGCCGCGCGCCGTCACCGACGGCGTGAGGATGTGTGCGGGGCGCGCCGGGCCGATCAGGATCGGGCCGACGGGCAGTGCGTCCGCCAGCGACTTGATCATCTGATAGGCGACGTTGGCGGTGTCCAGCGTCGGCATGATCAGGATGTTGGCCTCGCCCTCCAGCTTGGAATGCGGCAGCACCATTCTTCGCGCGGCAGCGGAGAGCGCGGTATCGCCCTGCATCTCGCCGTCGGCCTCGATCTCGGGATGCTTGTCCTTCAACAGCTGGGTCGCCAGCCGCATCTTGCGCGAGGAATCGGTATCGTAGCTGCCGAAATCCGAATGTGAGACGAAGGCGATCTTCGGCTTGATGTTGAAGCGTTGGACGTGGACCGCGGCGAGCGATGCGATCTCGGCCAGCTCCTCCGCGCTCGGATTGGGGCGAACCTGCGTGTCGGCGATGAAGAAGGCGCCCTTTGTCGTGATCAGCAGCGCCAGCGCCGCGTAGTCGCTGATGCCGGGACAGAAGCCGACGATCTCGCGGACATGGCGCAAATGGCTCATATAGCGGCCCTCGACGCCGCACAGCATGGCGTCCGCCTCGCCGCGAGTAACGGCGAGCGCAGCGATCACCGTGTTGTTGGTGCGCACCACGGTGCGGGCCGCATCCGGCGTCACGCCGCGGCGGCCGGCGACCTCGACATAGGACTGCACGTAGGAACGATAGCGCGGATCGTCCTCGGGATTGACGAGATCGAAATCCTTGCCGGCGCGGATCGAGAGGCCGAAGCGCTTGATGCGCGCCTCCACGACCGAAGGACGGCCGACCAGGATCGGCCGCGCCAGGTTCTCCTCCAGCACCACTTGCGTTGCGCGCAGAACGCGCTCGTCCTCGCCTTCGGCGTAGATCACGCGGACCGGCTGGGTCTTGGCCTTGGCGAACATCGGCTTCATGACGAGGCCGGAGCGGAACGCGAAACGCATCAGCTGCGCGGCATATTCGTCGAAATTGGTGATCGGACGCGTCGCGACACCCGATTCCATCGCCGCCTTCGCAACCGCCGGCGCCACCCGCAGGATCAGCCGCGGATCGAACGGGCTCGGGATGAGCGAGCCCGGACCGAAACCGCCGGTCTCGTTGGTCTCGACCCCCAGCGCCACCGCATCCGAGGGCGCCTCGCGGGCGAGCTGCGCGATGGCTTCGACCGCAGCGTGCTTCATCTCCTCGTTGATCGCGGTGGCGCCGACGTCGAGCGCGCCGCGGAAGATGAAGGGAAAGCACAGAACGTTGTTGACCTGGTTCGGATAATCCGAGCGCCCGGTACAGATCATGGCGTCGGGCCGCGCCTTCCGCGCCTCCTCCGGCATGATCTCCGGCGTGGGATTGGCGAGCGCCATGATCAACGGCTTGTCCGCCATCGCCTTGGCCATCTCCGGCGTCAGCACGCCCGGTGCCGAAAGACCGATGAAGATGTCGGCGCCGCCGATGACGTCGCCGAGCGTGCGCTTGTCGGTCTTCTGCGCATAGACCGCCTTCCAACGGTCCATCGTGGTGTTGCGGCCCTCGTGCACGAGGCCGTCGATGTCGCAAACCCAGATGTTCTTGCGCTGCGCGCCCATCGACACCAGGAGATTGAGCGTCGCGATGGCCGCGGCCCCTGCCCCGGACGCCACGATCTTGACGTCGGACAGCTTCTTGCCGTTCAGCCTGAGGCCATTGGTGATGGCAGCGGCGACGATGATGGCGGTGCCGTGCTGGTCGTCATGGAAGACCGGGATCTTCATGCGCTCCTTCAAGCGCGTCTCGATCTCGAAGCACTCCAGGTCCCCGGATGTCCTCCAGATTGATGCCGCCGAAGGTCGGCTCGAGCGCCGCCACGGTCTCGACCACGCGGTCGATGGTGTCGGCGGCAATCTCGATGTCGAACACGTCGATGCCGGCGAACTTCTTGAACAGGACCGCCTTGCCTTCCATGACGGGCTTGGAGGCCAGCGGCCCGATATTGCCGAGGCCGAGCACGGCGGTACCGTTCGAGACCACGGCAACCAGATTGGCGCGGGTGGTCAGGCTGGCGGCCTCGGCCGGATTCCTGGCGATCTCGGTGCAGGCCGCGGCGACGCCCGGCGAATAGGCCAGCGCGAGGTCGCGCTGGTTGGCAAGCGGCTTGGTCGCCTGGATCTCGAGCTTGCCGGGGCGCGGCAGACGATGGTAGGCGAGCGCCGCCTGGTGGAGATCATCAGAATAGGACGACATGCGTTGTCTCGCCTCGCGTTACCGGCCCCAAAATGCACGATCCGGGGCCGCCATCCAAGCGGACCGGATTTCCGGTTCATGGACACGGGATGAAGCACGCCGGGTGCCCCGGTGGCAACATCCGATTGCCCGCCCATCAACAAGGCGCACGCTCAAATATCTGATAACCAAAGCTTTCCCTGGACCGCGCGCTGTTTCCCGAATATGGCAGGTTGCGCGGCGCAAAAGAGCAACTGGAGCCACGGAATGAAGCGAATCCTGATCGGCCTGATCGTGGCAGCCGCGCTCGGCGCGGGCGGATGGTTCGGCTTCAATCTCTACGTCCAGCACCGCGCGACCAGCGAGGTCGAGGCGGCCTTCGAGCGGCTTCGCGCTGGCGGCAGCAAAGCCAGCCACGGCAAGATCACGTTCGCGCTCGCGACCCGGACGCTGACGATCGAGGACATTGCGGTCGAGCCTGCCCAGCCGCAGGTCGCCACCTTCAAGGTCGCCAAGATCACGGCCGTCGGTGTACGCCAGCCGGACGAAGCCCGTTTCTCGGCCGACAGCATCGAGGCGTCAGGGGTCGAGGTCGGCTTCACCTCCACCGAGCGGATAACCGTGAAGGCGAGCTACAAGATCCCGCAGATCAGCGCGCGAGATTTTTCCGGCTCGACCCGCGCAGACGGCTCGCCGGTGTCCGGCTCGATCATCGACATGTATCGCTTCATCCTCGCGCAATACGCGACCATCTCGGCGTCGGAGATCGCGGTGCCGACCCTCTCGGTCAACGTCGATGCGGGCAGGAATGCCGGCAGCGGTGATTATGTCTATTCAGGTCTATCGGTCCAGAACGTCAACCGGGGCAAGATCGAAACGGCGAAGATGGACCGCGTTACCTATGCGATCGACCTGGCCCAGCCGGGCAAGCCCGCCAAGATGACCGGCGAATTGTCCGGTCTGGCCATCTACGATTTCGACGCAACCGCTGTGAGGGCCGCGCTCGATCAGCAGGGATCGAACGACGACAATTTTCACGGGATCTATCGCCGTATCTCGGTCAACTCCTATGTCGTGACGGCGGCGCCCGGCATGCGCATGCAGGTGGACGGCTTCACCTTCGACGACATTGCCATCCGGCCCTCGAAATTCCGGCCGGCCGAAATCATCGCGCTGGTGCCGGCTGACGGCGCGATCCCGACGCCGGCGCAGTCGCGCGACATGATCGCGAAGATGGCTGACTTCTTCGAAGGCTTTCAGATCGGCAAGGTCGAAATCGGCAAGCAGACGGTCGAGATGCCGCAAGGAACGTGGCGGCTCAGCGCCGTCAAATACGATCAGGACAAGGTCGCGCTGGAAGGCCTCGACATGCCGCTACCGCAGGGGCAGCTCAAGATCGAGCGCTTCGCGCTGAAGTCCTTCAGCGCGGCGAATCTGATGCGCTGGGCGGCGAGCCTCCAGACGTCCGGTCAGCCGCCCTCGCCGGATCAAATGCTCGGCCTGTTCCGCGTGCTCGAAGGTGCCGAGGTCAAGGGGGTGGTGTCGCCTTACAAGAATACGCGGCAGCTCTTCACCATCGACACGATCAGCCTGAATTGGGGCCAGCTGGTCGGGTCGATCCCGAGCCGGGCCAATCTGGTCGTCAAGATGGTCACGCCGACCGATCCGGCCAATCCGGCGCTGCAGCCGCTGATCATGGCGGGCGTGGACAAGCTCGCGATCGACCTCGATCTCGGCGCGGCCTGGACGGAATCGTCAGGCGCATTTGCGCTTGCGCCCGCCACCATCGATCTCGGCAACCTCGCCAAGGCACAGGCCCGCTTCGCGCTCGCCAACGTGCCGCGCGGCCTGTTCACCACCGACCCGCTGCAGGCGATGGGTCAGGCGGCGCAGGTCGAGACCGGTGCGTTCGAGCTCTCGCTGCGCGACAGCGGTGTGGTCGATCTGGTCGTGGCGCAGTTCGCGCGCATGCAGAATGTCAGCCGCGACACCGCGCGCAGCGCCATCGTCGAGATGATCCGCGCGCAGGGCGAGAAGATCGCGGGATCCAGCGTCGACGCCAGGGGGGCGGTGGATGCGCTCGCCGGCTTCGTCGAGACGTCAGGACAGACGCTGAGCCTCAAGCTCGCGCCCCGCGCCAAGGTGCCGCTGATGCAATTGATGCAGCTGATCCAGACCGCCCCGGACAGCGCGCTGGCGCAGTTCAGGATCGAGGCGTCGACGGGGCTGTAGGAGCTGTCACGTGTCCCGGACGCGCTGCAACGCGCCAGCGTTGCTGCGCAGAGCCGGACCCAGAATGCTCACTGCTCGCTGCGACATGGGCCCCGGCTCTGCAGCACACCGCTGACCGCACGATGCTTCGCATCGCCCGGACAGCGCTGCGCTGCGTCCGGGGCACGAGACCGAAACCGCCGCGCCATCACTTCTGCGGCAGGTTCACCCGCACATGCAGCTCGCGGAGCTGCTTGGTGGTGGCTTCCGACGGGGCGCCCATCAGGAGGTCCATGGCCTGCTGGTTCATCGGGAACAGCGAGATCTCGCGCAAATTCGTGGTGCCACAGAGCAGCATCACGATGCGGTCGACGCCGGCGGCCATGCCGCCATGGGGCGGCGCGCCATACTGGAAGGCGCGGTACATGCCGCCGAAGCGGTCGACCACTTCCTGCTCGCCGTAGCCCGCGATCTCGAACGCCTTCACCATGGCTTCCGGCACGTGGTTGCGGATACCGCCCGAGGCGATTTCGTAACCGTTGCAGGTGATGTCGTACTGGAACGCCTTGATGGTCAGCGGATCCTGGCCCTTCAGCGCATCGAGGCCGCCCTGCGGCATCGAGAACGGGTTGTGCGAGAAGTCGACCTTCTTGTCGTCCTCGTTGTACTCGTACATCGGGAAGTCGACAATCCAGGCGAGCTCGAAACGCTCCTTATCGGTGAGGTTCAATTCCTCGCCGACCTTGTTGCGGGCAAGCCCCGAAAACTTCCAGAACTTGTCGGGATCCCCGGCAACGAAGAAGGCGGCATCGCCCTCCTTCACGCCGAGCTGCGCGCGGATCGCGGCGGTGCGCTCAGGACCGATATTGTTGGCGAGCGGGCCTGCGCCCTCGCCCCCTCGCGCCACATGATGTAGCCGAGGCCAGGCTGGCCCTCGCCTTGCGCCCACGAGTTCATGCGGTCGCAGAACGCGCGGGAGCCGCCGCCCGGCGCCGGGATCGCCCAGACCTGGTTCTTGGGATCCTCCAGCATGCGCGCGAACACCTTGAAGCCGGAGCCGCGGAAGTGCTCGGAGACGTCCTGCATCTCGATGGGGTTGCGCAAATCCGGCTTGTCACTGCCGTATTTGCGCAAGGCTTCGGCGAACGGAATCCGGCGCCAGCCCTTCGTGACCGGCTTGCCCTTGGCGAACTCCTCGAACACGCCGGTGATGACGGGCTCCATCGCCGCGAACACGTCGTCCTGCGTGACGAAGCTCATCTCGACGTCGAGCTGGTAGAACTCGCCGGGCAGACGGTCGGCGCGCGGGTCCTCGTCGCGGAAGCACGGCGCGATCTGGAAGTAGCGGTCGAAGCCCGACATCATCAGCAGCTGCTTGTATTGCTGCGGCGCCTGCGGGAGCGCGTAGAACTTGCCGGGATGAATGCGCGAGGGCACCAGGAAGTCGCGCGCGCCTTCCGGCGAGGACGCGGTCAGGATCGGGGTGTTGAACTCGAAGAAGCCCTGCTCCTCCATGCGCCGGCGCATCGACTTGATGATCGCGACGCGCGTCATGATGTTCTGGTGCAGCTTCTCGCGGCGCAGGTCGAGGAAGCGATACTTGAGGCGGATATCTTCAGGGTATTCCTGGTCGCCGAAGACAGGCAGCGGCAGGTCGCCGGCCGGCCCCAGCACCTCGATCTCGCTGATATAGACCTCGACCTTGCCGGTCGGCAGGTCGTCATTGTCGGTCCCGTCGGGGCGGCGGCGGGCCTTGCCGTCCATCCGCACCACGAATTCCGAGCGCAGCTTCTCGGCCAGCGAGAACGCCGGCGAGTCCGGATCGACCACGCACTGGGTCAGGCCGTAATGGTCGCGCAGGTCGATGAACAGCACGCCGCCATGGTCGCGGACGCGATGGACCCAGCCCGAGAGGCGGACCGTCTCGCCGATGTTGCTCTCGCGGAGCGCGCCGCATGTATGTGACCGGTAGCGATGCATGGCCGTCCCAAAATCGATGTCTGAGGAATCGAATCGGACCACCGGAAACGGCCGGTCCGAGATGCGGCAGGGTTTACCCGACGAGGCCCGAGGCGGCAACCAAGGGAACGCGCTGTTTTGGACCCGGAGGGCCCCTTTTTGGCTTATCAGAGACCGAGCCTTTGCCATCAGGCGTTCCAGCCC
Source organism: Bradyrhizobium dasycarpum (assembly GCF_042019905.1). Lineage (NCBI taxonomy): Bacteria > Pseudomonadati > Pseudomonadota > Alphaproteobacteria > Hyphomicrobiales > Nitrobacteraceae > Bradyrhizobium > Bradyrhizobium dasycarpum. The sequence goes on along the minus strand of NZ_CP169574.1, from coordinate 918,860 downwards.
TATCTTGAGACCATGACGGTGCATTTTCCCTTCCAGAACTCCTATTCGGCCCTGCCGGACAGCTTCTTCGCCCGGGTGGCGCCGACCCCGGTCGCCGCGCCCCGGCTGATCAAGCTGAACCGGCCGCTCGCGCTCCAGCTCGGGCTGGATCCGGACCTGCTGGAGACCCCCGAGGGCGCAGCGATCCTGGCCGGCAAGACGGTTCCCGAAGGCGCCGATCCCATCGCCATGGCCTATGCCGGGCACCAGTTCGGGCATTTCGTGCCTCAGCTCGGCGACGGCCGCGCCATCCTGCTCGGCGAGGTCATCGACCGGGACGGCGTCCGCCGCGACATCCAGCTCAAGGGAAGCGGCCCCACCCCGTTCTCCCGCCGCGGCGACGGCCGCGCCGCGCTCGGGCCGGTGCTGCGCGAATACATCGTCAGCGAAGCCATGTATGCGCTCGGCATTCCCACCACCCGCTCGCTCGCCGCCGTCGTCACCGGCGAGCACGTCATCCGCGAGACCGCGCTGCCCGGCGCGGTGCTGACCCGCGTCGCCTCCAGCCACATCCGCGTCGGCACCTTCCAGTTCTTCGCCGCGCGCGGCAACACCGAGGCGATCCGCGCCCTCGCCGATCACGTCATCATCAGGCATTACCCGAAGTTGCGCGACGTGGACCGGCCCTATCACGCCCTGCTCGCAGCAGTGGCTGAGCGCCAGGCCACTCTCATCGCGCGCTGGCTGCTGGTCGGCTTCATCCATGGCGTGATGAACACCGACAATTCGTCGATATCGGGCGAGACCATCGATTACGGCCCCTGCGCCTTCATGGATGCCTACAACCCCGCGCAGGTGTTTTCTTCGATCGACGAGATGGGCCGCTACGCCTATGCCAACCAGCCGCGCATCGCGTTGTGGAATCTGACGCGCCTCGCCGAATGCCTGCTGCCGCTGTTCTCGGACGAGCAGGAGAAAGCGGTCGCCGAGGCCCAGGACATTCTCGGCGCGTTCTCCGACCAGTTCAGCGCGGCGTATCAAGCGGGTCTTCGCCGGAAGGTCGGCCTGTTCACGGAGCGCGACGGCGACGAGGCGCTGATCCAGGACCTGCTGGACGCCATGGCCAAGAACCAGGCCGACTTCACCCTCACCTTCCGCAAGCTCGGCGATGCCGCGGCCGACGACGGCAGCGACGTGCGCGCCCAGTTCATGGAGCCCGCCGCCTTCGACGAATGGGCCGGACGCTGGCGCTTGCGCCTCGCGCTGGAGCCGCAAGGCCCGGCCGAGCGGCAGGCCGCCATGCACGCCGTCAATCCGATGTTCATTCCGCGCAACCACCGCGTCGAAGCCGTGATCCAGGCCGCGGTGAATGACGACGACTACGCGCCGTTCGAGGAGCTTGTGCAGGTGCTGGCGAAGCCGTACACGGACCAGCCGGAGTATGCGGCCTACGCCGATCCGCCGCTCCCGGACCAGCGGGTGTTGCAGACATTCTGCGGGACGTAGTCACAAACGCGATGCGTAGGGTGGATTAGCCGAAGGCGTAATCCACCACCTCTCTCACCACACGGGAGGTAAGCGGTGGATTACGCTTCGCTAATCCACCCTACAGGGCGACCGTCACACCCGCTCACCAAACTCCCCAACGACCTCCTTGTCACCGCCCCAATCCTCGGGGAACAATCCCGCGCGGACATCACGGTGAAACGACGAGTATGGCCAGTCATACACCTTCGAGACGTGCCCGTGCTTGACGGGATTGTAGTAACAATACTCGACATGGCGTGCATAGTCGGCCTCGTCCCGGATGAGATGTTCCCAGAACCGTCGCTGCCAGATGCCGCGTTCATTCCGTGCAAAACGAACTGCGCTCAGTCGCTCCGTCGCCGGAAGTGCTTTGGCAAAACGAGTCTTGATCAACCGCCAGCGCGCCGAAAAATCAGCGTCACCGGACGGCAGCCGCCAAATTGCGTGCAGATGGTCGGGCAGGACCACAAACGCATCGATCTCGAACGGATGGCTCCGGCGCGTTGTCGCCACCGCGTCGCGCAAGATTTCGATCTTGTCCGTCAAAAGCGCATGGCGTCGGTCGAGCAAAGTTCACCGTGAAGAACCAGCATCCCCCAGGAACGAACGCGCGGCGATAGTTCGACATGCGCATTCAATAGCACAACTTGACGTTGGCACACAGAGGTGGATTACGCCTTCGGCTCATCCACCCTACGACATCGTCGCTTGTGGACACCGGAACCGCTGTCATCAAACTGAAACACACGCGCTCTAACCGCCTGTCAGGGTCGTCTTGCCGGAGGCGCCCGTCCTCCAACGATCCTGACAAGCGCCATGCCCTTCAAGTTCATCCACCTCACCGACACGCATCTCGCAAATCCCGGCGCGACGCTCTATGGCCTCGACCCGCGCGCCCGGCTGGATGCGGCGATCGCCGACATCAACAGGCATCAGTCCGACGCCGCGTTTGCGGTGCTGACCGGCGATCTCACCCATTGGGGCGAGGCTGAATCCTACGCCAACTTCGCCGAGGCGATGGCGGCGCTGAAGATCCTACATCGCGATGGTCGGCAATCACGACCGCCGCGTCATCTGCCTCGACGCACTGAAGGCCGCGCCGCGCGATGCCAACGGCTTCGTGCAGGGCACGAAGACCACCGAGCACGGCCTGTTCGTCTTCCTCGACACCCTGGACGAGACCAGCCATGCCGGCGAGATGTGTGCCAAGCGCCTCGGCTGGCTGGCGAGCACGCTGGCGACCGCACCCGCCGACCAAGAATTCGTCGTCTTCATGCACCATCCGCCCTTCCCGGTCGGCGTCCACGCCATGGACGAGATCGGGCTGAAGCAGAGCGCGGAATTCGCCGAGGTGATCGCGCCTTATCGCGCGCGCATCCGCCACCTGTTCTTCGGCCACGTGCACCGGCCGATCTTCGGCAGTTTTGGCAAGATCCCGTTCTCGACGCTGCGCGGCACCAACCACCAGGTCTGGTTCGAGCTCGACCAGAGCGCGCCGCATCTCGCCAGCCACGAGCCGCCGGCCTACGGCGTGGTGCTGATCGACGACGACAACATCGTCGTGCACAGCCACGACTTCCTCGACGAAAGCCTGCGCTTCCCGTTCGAGCCGCCCGCAGGAATGGACGGCCGCGACTATGCGCTCAACTTCGCAGCACGGTGAGATGAGCCTCGCTGAACCCGCGGCTCTCCCGGTCGCGACCTCGGCGGCGCCGCGCCTCGACATCCTCCGGCGCCTCACCACCCGCTTCCAAGCCTCGCTGCCGGCCTATCTTCTGCTGCTGCCCTCGCTGGTCTTCCTCGCGCTGTTCACCTATGGCGCGATGGGCCGCGTGTTCGTCGATGCGCTGTATCAGCGCACGACGCCGAAGGCACCGGTCCGTTTCGTCGGTCTCGACAATATCAGCGCGGTGCTGGCCGACCCCGCCTTCACCGGCGCGGTCGTCAACAATCTCATCTACGCCGTCGGCACGGCGGTCCCGAGCATCGCGCTGGCGCTGCTGTTCGCGCTGGCGCTGTCGCGCACCAACGCCGTCAGCAGCGCGCTGCGCGCCGCGCTGTTCCTGCCCGTGCTGATCCCGATGGTCGCGGCCTCCGCACTGTTCATGTTCATCTTCCTGCCGAACGTCGGCCTGCTCGACTATTATATCGGCCGCCTGCTTCCGGTGCTGCCGAACTGGCTCGGCGATCCCGACATCGCGCTCTACGCGATCATGGTCATCACGATCTGGAAGAACGCCGGCTATTACATGCTGTTCTTCCTCGCCGGCCTTCAGGCGGTGCCCGAGGACGTGATGGAGGCAGCCCATCTCGACGGTGCCGGGCCTTACATGCGCCTGCGCCACATCATCCTGCCGGAGCTCAAGCCCACCTTCCTGTTCGTCACCGTCATCGCGATCCTCAACGCGGTGACGCAGGTCGACCACGTTTTCGTCATGACCCAGGGCGGGCCGTCGAACTCGACCAATCTCGTGCTGTTCTACATCTACCAGCAGGCGGTGGAGCATTACGATATCGGCAAGGCCTCGGCCGCGACGCTGCTGACGCTCGCCGCGCTGATGGGCCTGACCGCGCTCTCGTTCCGCACCATGGCCAGCCGCGAGGGCGCGCCATGAAGTTGATCGACTGGCTCACCAAGGACGCCCCGCTCGCCACCCGCAATGAGATCACGCCGAAGCTCGGCTTTCTGCTGACCGTGCTGCTCGCGATCGTCTGGCTCATCCCGTTTCTGTGGATGGTCGTGGCGACGCTGCGTCCGGCCTCCGATGGCATCAACGCCATGGCCGAGCTGATGCCGAGCCTGGCGCCGACGCTCGACAACGTCAGGGATGCCTGGGAGATCGGCGATTTCCCGCGCTACACGCTCAACACGACGATCATCTGCGCCGGCATCCTCTTGGTGCAGTTCGTCACCATCACCCTGGCGGGCTTTGCCTTCGCGCGCCTGAAATTCGTCGGCAAGACGCTGATCTTCTACCTGTTCCTGATGCAGCTGATGCTGGTGCCGGTGCTGCTGATCGTGCCGAACCTGTCGCTGGTGGCGCAGCTCGGCCTCTACGACACGCTCACCGGCGTGATGATGCCGTTCTTCGCCTCGGCCTTCGGCACCTTCCTGATGCGCCAGGCCTTCGAGGCGATTCCGACCGAGCTGGAAGACGCCGCCCTGATCGACGGCGCCAGCCTCATTCAGCGCATCCGCCACATCTACGTGCCGCTGTCGATGCCGAGCTTCTCGGCCTTCGCCATCATCTCCGTCACCAGCCACTGGAACGACTTCCTGTGGCCGCTGATGGTGATCAACTCGCCGGACAAGCGGCCGCTCACGGTGGGCCTCTCGGTGTTCACCAAGACCGCCGAAGGCACGCAGGCCTGGGGCACCATCGCCGCGGGCACGCTGATGGTGATCGCGCCGCTGCTCGTCACCTTCCTGATCTTCCAGAAGCGTTTCATCAGCTCTTTCGTCACCTCAGGCATCAAATAGGAGATTCTTCGATGCTGTTTTCCCGCAGGCTTGCACTCGGCCTTGCCATGATAGGCACCATGGCCGGCGCGCTCGCCTTTCCGGCCCTCGCCGGCGAAGGCCCGACCGAGATCGATCTGTTCTTCCCCGTCCCCGTCGACGGCAAGCTCGCCCGCGACATGGGCACCCTGATCAAGGAGTTCAACGAGACCCATCGCGACATCAAGGCGACCGCGGTCTACACCGGCTCCTATGACGACACGCTGATCAAGACGCGCGCCGCGATCAAGGCCGGCAAGCCGCCGTCCGCAGTGATCATGTCGGCCAATTTCCTGCTCGACATGCAGATCGAGAACGAGCTCACCAATCTCGATGCGCTGATCAAGGCCGATGGCACCACCAAGGAGCAGTTCCTCGGCCAGTTCTTCCCCGCGCTGCACGGAAACGCGGTGATCAACCGCTCGGTCTATGGCGTGCCGTTCCACAATTCGACGCCGCTGCTCTACATCAACGCCGACAAGGCCAAGGAAGCCGGCCTCGACCCGAACAAGCCGCCGCAGACCTGGGCCGAGCTCACCGACTGGGCCAAGAAGCTGACCAAGCGCGACAGCGACAAGGTGAGCCAATGGGGCATCGCGATCCCCTGCGCCTACGATTATTGCGGCTGGATGATGGAAACGCTCACCATGAGCAATGGCGGGCGCTATTACAACGAGGAGTTCGGCGGCGAAGTCTATTACGACACGCCCTCGATGCTCGGCGCGCTCTCCTGGTGGAACGACCTGATCTATAAGCACAAGGTCCATACGCCCGGCGCCACGCCCGGCCCTGCCGTCAGCACCTCCTTCATCTCGGGCAATGCCGCGATGATGATGCTGTCGACGGGCTCGCTCACTTACGTGCGCGACAACGCCAAGTTCAATTACAAGGTCGCCTTCATCCCACGCAACGTCCGCAACGCCGTGCCGATCGGCGGCGCCTCGCTGATCGTTCCGGCCGGTCTCGAAGCCGACAAACAGAAGGCCGCCTGGACGCTGATCAAGTGGATGACCTCGCCCGAGAAGAGCGGCTGGTGGAGCCGCGCCACCGGCTATTTCGCGCCCAACATGGCGGCGTACAAGACGCCCGACATGGTCGAGTTCCTGAACAAGAATCCCGACGCCAAGACCGCCGTCGAGCAGCTTGACGTCGCCAAGCCGTGGTTTGCGACCTACAAGACCGTGCCCGTCCGCAAGACTCTCGAGGACGAGGTGATGCTGGTCCTCAACGGCAAGAAGCAGCCGAAGGAAGCCCTCGCCGCCGCCCAGAAGGCCGCCGACGAGACGCTGAAGCCGTACAATGCGGAGACGTCGCTGAAGCTGCCGTAAGCCTACAACGTCGTCATGCCCGGGCTTGTCCCGCCTGCGCGGGCCGAAGCCGCTTCGGCGCGGCGAAGGCCCAGGCATCACGAGCTTGCGCGCGAAAAGAACGTGGATGGCCGGGACAAGCCCGGCCAAGACGACGAGCGGGATGGAGCCATTAACCCCTCGTCCACCATCCGGATGCCCGCACGGCCGGTAGCCGCGAGAATTAACAGACCCTCAACATACCCCCGACAAATCTATCAATGTTGCTGGAGATTTCGCCGTGGATCTGTTGGTTTTCGAGTTCCTGGGGCTGGCGCTGGTCGTCATGTGTGTAATCGTGGTGGCGCTGCCCTGCGCCCGCAAATCCTCGCACCGGATCCGTTACGAATAGAAATTTCGTCGGAAAAAGCGATTCCGGCCCCGATGCAAGGCTCGAATTCGCATCGAGCCCCTTGACATCACAGCACTTTCGGCAGAACGGCTGATGTCAAGTGTCATGGGCCGTTCATGGATTTGATTACCACCACCGCTGACCTCGCGGCTGCCTGCAGCCGGCTGGCCAAGCACCCCGTCATAACCGTCGATACCGAGTTCCTGCGCGAGACCACCTACTACCCGCTGCTGTGCGTGGTGCAGATGGCCAGCGCCGAGGAAGCCATCGTCATCGACACCCTGGCTGCCGGCATCGACCTCAAGCCGTTCTTCGAGCTGATGGCCAACGAGAGCGTGCTGAAGGTATTCCACGCCGCCCGTCAGGACATCGAGATCATCTGGCATCAGGCCGGCATCATCCCGCACCCGGTGTTCGACACCCAGGTCGCCGCGATGGTGCTCGGTTACGGCGACAGCATCGCCTACGACGCCCTGGTCGAAAAGGTTACCGGCCACCGTCCGGACAAGACCCATCGCTTCACCGACTGGTCGCGCCGGCCGCTGACCAAGGAGCAGATGCATTACGCGGTATCCGACGTCACCCACCTGCGTGACGTGTTCGCCGCGCTCGACGCCGACCTCAAGAAACGCCGCCGCAGCGAGTGGGTCTCCATCGAGATGGAGGTGCTCACCTCCCCCGAACCTACGACTTCCATCCCGAGCGGGCCTGGGAGCGGCTGAAGACGCGCGTGCGCAAGCCGAAGGATCTCGCGGTACTGATGGAGGTCGCGGCCTGGCGGGAGCAGGAGGCGCAGAGCCGCGACGTGCCGCGCGGCCGCGTGCTGCGTGACGAGGCGATCACCGACATCGCCACCCACGCGCCGACCACGCTGGAGAAGCTCGCCCATCTCCGCTCGGTACCGAAAGGGTTCGAGAAATCCAAATGGGGCGCGGACATCGTCGCCGCGGTCGAGCGCGGGCTCAAGCGGGATTTTTCGACGCTGCCGAAGCTGGAAAAGCCGCGCAACAATTCCAACGGCGCCGCCATCGTCGAGCTGCTGAAGGTGCTGCTGCGCATGACCGCCGAGCGCCACGCGGTCGCCAGCAAGGTGATCGCGACGGTCGACGATCTCGAGGAGATCGCGGCCGACGACGAGGCCGACGTGCCCGCCTTGCGCGGCTGGCGCCGCGAATTGTTCGGCGATGCCGCGCTCAAGCTGAAGCGCGGCGAGCTGGCGCTGGCGATCGAAAAGGGTCGCGTGATCGGGGTGCAGCGGGCGTAGTCGGCCAGCACGATCGTCACAGCGGCGGCAGAGCCAGATCCTCATCCTGAGGAGCGCGGAACGCGCGTCTCGAAGGATGAAGGCCCGGCTGGTGGCCTCGCCCTTCGAGACGCGCGCAACGTGCGCGCTCCTCAGGGTGAGGGTCCACCATCTCCAATGCTGCTCTATGCCGGCGTCAGCTTGGCGACTTCCGCCTTCATGTCGTCCAGCACGCCCGAGATCGCGGCGACCAGATCGTCGATGTGGGATTTGTTGACGATCAGCGGCGGGCAGATGGCGATGGCGTCCAGCATGTTGCGCGAGATCACGCCGCGCTCCTGCAGCATGCGGCTGGCGATGCCGCCGACCGCACCGGGCGTTGCCGCGGCCGTCTTGCGCCCCTTGTCGAGCACGAGCTCGATCGCCGCGATCATGCCGACGCCGCGAACCTCCCCGACCAGCGGATGGCTGGTGAGCTCGCGCAAACGGCCCTGCATGTAGGCGCCGAGCTCGGCCGCATGCGCGACCAGACCGCGTTCCTCGATGATCTTGAGGTTCTCCAGCGCGATCGCCGAGCCGACCGGATGGCCGCCGGCGGTAAAACCGTGGCCGAGCACGCCGATCTTGTTGCTCTCGTCCGCGATCGGCTCGAACATGCGGTCGTTCATGATGATCGCCGAGAGCGGGAAATAGCTCGACGTGATCTGCTTGGAGACCACGATCGCGTCCGGCTTGATGCCATAGGTTTCGCAACCGAACATCTTGCCGGTGCGGCCGAAGCCGCAGATCACCTCGTCGGCGACCAGGAGGATGTCGTACTTCTTCAGGACCGCCTGGATCTTGTCCCAATAGGTCGCCGGCGGCACGACGACGCCGCCCGCCCCCATCACCGGCTCGCCGAAGAACGCCGCGATCGTCTCGGGCCCTTCCTTCTGGATCAGCGCGTCGAGCTCCTCCGCGCGGCGCGTCGCAAACGCCTCCTCGCTCTCGCCGGCGGCGCCGTCCTTGTAGAAATGCGGCGAGCCCGTGTGCAGAATGTTCGGCAGCGGCAGGTCGAACGAGCGGTGGTTGTTCGGCAGGCCCGTGAGGCTGGCGGAGGCGATGGTGACGCCGTGATAGGCGCGCATCCGGCTGATCACCTTCTTGCGCTGCGGCTGGCCGAGCGCGTTGGAGCGATAGGCGATCAGCTTCAACACGGTGTCGTTGGCTTCCGAGCCGGAATTGGTGAAGAACACCTTGCTCATCGCGACCGGCGCGAGCGCGACCAGCTTCTCGGCGAGGTCGATCGAGGGCCCGTGCGATTTGGCGGAGAAGGTGTGATAGAACGGCAGCGCCTGCATCTGCTTGTGCGCGGCCTCGACCAGCCGCTTCTCGTTGAAGCCGAGCCCGACGCTCCACAGCCCGGCCATCGCCTCGAAATAGCGCTTGCCCGACGCATCGAAGACGTAGGGACCATCACCGCGTTCGATCACCAGGGGACCGGCCTGCTGATGCGTGCGCGCGTTGGTGTAGGGGTGGAGCTGATAGGCCACATCCCGGGCCTCTTGCGAATTGGGCAGCATGGACATTTGCGAGGATCCTTGAAAGCGTCACGTCGCAGGCATAGCCGGCGTCATCACTCGATGATCAAGTCTCTTGGCTATTGCGACAGCGCAGAACTTGCAACGCCAATTCGCCGGCAGCAAGCGCTCAGCAGCGTTGCACAAAGCCGCAGACGACAAAGCCGCGCATCACGGAACGGCACATCGCAGCCCGCATGTCGGAAACGGCTGGGGGGCAGCTCTCACGCCGCACCGTCGTCATGCCCGTCGTCGGCGCCGGCTGCGGCTTCCCTCACTTCCACCAGCGCCATCGACAGCAGATAAACCGTCGTCGGCAGACCAAGCCTGCGCGCCTTCTCGGCGGCATGCGACAGGTCGCTGGCCAGCTCCTCGAGCTCGTCTCCCCGTGACAATCCCTCACCCCATCCGCCGGTCGCGGCCGCCTACACCGCAACGACGCCGCTGGTTCTGATCAGTTCGGCGCTGGATTGGATTGTAGCAAAATTCCCGACCACATTCACTACCGCATGCTTATAGGCGGCGGCATCGCCTGTGCCCGGCTGGCGGCAAGCCACGGCGTCGGCGACAACCCGGTAGTGATGGCTGCGGTGAAACCCGTCGGCGGCGGTGGCCAGGATCGTCTCATCCAGCGAAAACCCGACCAGAATGCAGCGCACATTGCGGATATTGGACATGTAGTCCACAAACCGCGACGAGCTGTAGGCGGACGGCAGCGGATGCTCGAACGTCAGTTCCCCCGGCCGCGGCTTCATTTCCGCGATCCAATCGGTCAGCCTGGATGCCGGATTGAACCAAGCGGCCTGCGCGATGCGCTTCAAATGCATCACCGGCCACAGATTGCCGCGCCACAGCGTCAGGAGTTCCAGGCAGCGCGCCGTGGCGCCGTCGCCGTCGAGGATGACGTGGCGGCGCCCTGGGGTTAGGTATTCGATCTGCAGATCCGCGCAGACCAGGATCGGCGGATCGTCGTGGATAAAAGCCGGCATTGTGTTGCGCAGAGCTGCACCAGTTTCAGCGATCGGCGAGCGCGAGGTCGCGCAGCGGTGAGGTCACCGCCCGCCCCGCCGAGGCGTCGAGCACGCCCGGCCGATCCCAATCGCCCTCGGGACGGATGATCACATAGGGATCGCTGTCCAGCGTGATCGCGTCCGGGCCCGGCTCGATCTCCAGCAGCATCTCGGTGTAGGAAAAATCCGAGAAGGTGATCTTGCGATTGTGGCCGAGCGGCTTGGCGCCGAAATGCGCCCAGAAATCCACCAGCCTGTCCTGCGCCTGACCATAGATCTTGCGAAATCCCTTGCGCTTCACGTAGTCGACGCTGGCCTGGACCAGCTTGAACGAGACGCGCGAGCGCCGGTATTGGTGGCGCACCGCGAGCCGCTCCACCTTGGCGAAATCGCCGAAGAAGCGCACCCGCAGGCAGCCCGCAGGTTCGTTGCCGACGAAGCCGATGAAGTGCGCCGCGACCATGTCGTTGCCATCGAACTCCTCCTCGAACGGACAATCCTGCTCGGCGAGATACACCGCGGAGCGAATGGCGGTGACCAGCATGAGATCGTTTGGATCGCGCGCAAGGCGGATGCTGATGGCGCGGGAACTGGGCTTGGCGACGGGAATCCTAGTACCGTGCATCTGCAAAACTCCTTGCTTGAATGATTGCACCCGGCATGCGCATCGGCTGCCGATGCCAGGGCCGCTCGTAGCACCAGAGGTCGGGCTGGAAGCTTGGGACCGGTGCGAAGCCGGTCGCCCGCATGATGTTGCGTCCGGCCACCGTTGACGGCTGCGCATAGCAATCCGCGCCGCGAAACCTTAGCTGTCGCAGATGTGCCGCGGCCTTGCCGAGACCGGCGACGCCGCGCCCCGTCGCCGCGATCGCCCAGATGTAGATGGCGGCGACGTCTTCCTTCGCGGAAGCGAGATAGCGCGTCTCGGGCGCGGTAAGGCAGATCTCGTCGAGCAGCAGCGCATCGTGCCCGCGGTCATTGAGAAACAGGAAGGCCATGCCGCCGACGAGATGGCCCTTTCGGCTGAACGTCAGAATGCTCTGGGGATCGAACGTGGCATATCGCGCGAGCTCTTCCGCTCCGATCCGCACGCCCGGCACCAGCCGGTGCGCCATCTGCGCCAGCGCGGCTATTTCGGAAGATTGCGCGCACCGGACGTCGACTTCCGGGCTCAGCGGCAAGGCATCGAAATCATGTCTTGCGGCAATCGAGCCCCTTTCCATACCCATATCACGCCTCTATCGTTCGAGGCTTTCGTGCCCCGCTATTCCGAGAAGCTTAGCGGCTGGAGATCAGGAGTATGCACCAGTTATTGCACCGGGGTGCTGCGATGATGCAGCACCGTGAAGAGGCCCTGGATGCGTCCTGGGACGATTTGAAGCTGTTTTTAGCATGCGCAAAATATAAAAGTTTTCGCAATGCCGCCGAGGAGCTCGGGCTCACCTCGACCACGCTGATGCGCCGGGTCGACCGGCTCGAAGAGAGCATCGGCTGCAAGCTGTTCCTGCGCGACCAGAGCGGGCTCACGCTCAGCGATGAAGGCACCGCAATGATCGCCGACGTTGCGCATATGGAGCGTCACGCCTTCAACGTCTTCCGGCGCGCCTCGCGATCATCGAACGACACCTCGGGCACCGTGCGCGTCGCGGTGACGGAGGGTCCCGGCAATTTCTGGATCCTGCCGCGGCTGATCGACTTCCAGAAGACCTACCGCAGGATCACCGTCGATCTGCGCTGCGCGATGGAGCAGGCCGACGTCGCACGGCTTGAATCGGACATCGCGATCCAGCTCGAGCCGCCGACCAATCCCGACCTGATCGTCGCCAAGCTCGGCCGCCTGCACATCTATCCCTTCGTCTCCAAGGAGTACGAAAACCTCTACGGTGTGCCGACGACGCTTGCGGAGCTGAAGGACCACCGCATCATCAAGCAGAGCGCACCGCAGGTCGACGACGGTGCCTATGCCCGCGTGCTTGGACTGAAGTCGCTGGAGGGCATCGTCGGGATCAAGACCAATTCCTCGGTCGGCGTGCTTTATGCCGTCGAACGCGGCGCCGGTATCGGCTTCCTGCCGACGGTCTCGATCGCGCTCGGCGCGCCGCTAGTCGCCGTCGATCTCGGCGTCAGCCACCACGCCGATCTCTGGCTCACCTATCACAAGGAGTTCCGAACCTCGGAGCGCCACAAGATCGTGGTCGACTGGCTGAAGAAGATCTTCGATCCCAAAACCTATCCCTGCTTCCGCGACGAATTCATCCATCCGAACGCGCTGGTGCCGATGATGGCGGACGCGCGCGAGGGATTTGGACTGACGGGATATGTCGCCACGACGCCGGCTTGAGCGCGGGCGAGCTTGAGCTCACCATTTGTACTCGAAGCCGACCGTGCCCTGGTGCGACGTCAGCTCGTTGCGGAATTTGCCGTCGTAATTGACGTAGAGCCGCGCCACACTGGTCAGGCTGAGCGAAGCCGAGGCGCCGGCATCCGCGCCATAGCGGCTCTCCCCGATGCCGGGAACGACGATGCTCTGGGTTCCCAGGCTGACCTGGATCGACCCGAGATCCTGATGGAAATTGTCGACGAACTTGCCGTAGGCGGACAGGTCGAGGATTTTCTGATCGATGATGAAGTAGCGGCCGATCTCGGCCCCGATCATGACGCGTGCGCGCGCGAGCGCCGTTGGGCCGACGTTGAGCGGATCGAGACCGCCGGTCTCCTGGAACGCCGCGCTGGTGGCGCGCACATATTCCAGCGCCCCCTTTGGCACGACACGCATCTGGTCTTGGGTCCAGTAATAGCTGATCTCGGTCAGCGCGCCGTCGATCGCGGCGCTATAACCCGCGGTGGCAAAGCCGAGACCCGTGTCGCGGCTGGAGCGGACCTTGCCGAAGCCGTGCACCACGGCGAAGGCCCAGGTCCACGGGCCCTTGTCGACCGAGCCGCTGAAACCGATCTGCGTCAGGTCGAGCGTCGCCGATTGCAGCGCCAGCGGTACGTCGACGTCGGTGTGGCTCTGGTCGACGGAGAAGCCGAGATTGACACCCGGCGCAACGCGCGCGCCAAAGCCGGCGACGCCGCCAACCGTCTTGCGCTTGTCGCCGACGAAGTCGCCCTGCGCGTCGGTGCGGACCGAGATGCCGTAGCCCTCGAACCAGGTGCGGTAGCGCGGATCTTCCGCAGCTGCCGATGCGCCGCCACCGCCGGGATTGGTCCGCAACGCCCGGTCGAAACCACCCGAGGCCTGGTTGCCGAGCCGCTCGAGGAAGCTGGAGCCGAGATTGAGCGCACCGTTGCGGACCGACTGGTCGTAATTGGTCGATGTCGGCGTCGGGATCGGGGTCGGTGACGGCGTGGGCGTCGGTGTCGGGGTTGGCGTTGGGCTTTGCGCCAGGACCGGCGATATGGCCGACATCATCACGAGGATCGCAAACACCACGATTGCGGCCGCGACCCTGCCGACGCGGCCCCGCCCGATCGTCTGCCGTATCCCTAAGGGCTGCGATGTGCAGCACATGACGACAAATCCCGAAAGCCAAAGGCGGCGCGCAAAATGCAACACGCGCGGCGCACGCAAGCCGCGATTTGGGCCGAACTGCTCCGGAGGGTCAACCGCTTAGCATGCCGGCACGCAGGCTATTGCCTCGATTGTGGTTCCGCAGCCACAGGTCGGAAATTGCAGATCGGTCCGGCCTGCCTGCCCTTGAAATTCGCGCTCTGCTTGCTAACGCGCGATTTTCGTGTTGCAATATCGGACACAATCGGAATTGGCCGCTCGACTGTGCGTTTCGCGACATTGCGCCTCAAGACTCGAACAGACTTCGGAAGCCCGTTTGTGGCGTGGCACGCGAAAAGCGGCCGCGTCTTTTTTGTATCTAGTGGAGGAGACTAGCGATGCCGCAAAAGGGCACCGTCAAATGGTTCAACCCGACCAAGGGCTATGGGTTCATCAAGCCGAACGGTGGCGACAAGGATGTGTTCGTTCACATCTCCGCCGTCGAGCGCGCCGGACTCTCGACCCTCAACGAAAACCAAGTGGTTGAATACGACCTCGTGGAGAACCGCGGCAAAGCATCCGCGGAGAACCTCAAGGTCTCCTGATGTCTCTCGGCGTGGAGCGCGAGAGACCATGACGTGGCCCCCGGCTCTGCCGGGGGATTTTGTTTTGGGGCGAGCGCAGCGAGATGTCGCTTCAGCTCACCACCGGCGCGATCAGGAAATTCTCCGACGGCCCGCTTCCATCCGTCCTGCACACATCGCCCTCGATCCGGACCTTGCCGGTCGCGAGCAGCCGCAGCGCTTCGGGATAGATGCGGTGCTCGACCTCGAGGATGCGCTCCGACAGCGTATCCCCCGTATCGTGATCGCTGACGGGCACCGCGCCCTGCATCACGATCGGACCGGCATCGGTCTCGGGGATCACGAAGTGCACGGTCGCGCCCGACAGCTTGACGCCGGCGCGCAAGGCCTGGCCGTGCGGATCGAGGCCGGGGAAGGACGGCAGCAGCGAGGGATGGATGTTCAGCATCCGCCCGTACCAGGCTTTGGTGAACTCGGCCGTGAACAGGCGCATGAAGCCGCCGAGACAGATCAGCTCGATGCCGTGCTGATCGAGCGCCGCCTGCAGCACCTTCTCGAAGCCGGCGCGGTCCTTGCCGAACGACTTGCTCTCGATCACCAGCGTGCTCACGCCCGCCGCCTTGGCCCGCTCGAGCCCGGGCGCATCGGCCTTGTTGGAAATGACGAGCGAGATCTCCGCCGGGAAATCCGCCGAGCTTGCTGCCCTGATCAGCGCGGCCATGTTGGAGCCGCGGCCGGAGATCAGGATGGCGACGCGGCGCTTCATCACAGCGCCAGATCGAGATGGCCGTTATAGACGACGCGATGCTCGCCCTCGGCCGGGATCACGGTGCCGAGCTGCGCCACAGTCTCGCCGGCGTCGGTGAAAACCTCGATCACCTGGTCGACCTTGTCGGGCTCGACGATCGCGATCATGCCGATGCCGCAATTGAAGGTTCGCAGCATTTCCAGCTCGGCAATGCCGGCCTGCGCCGCCAGCCATTTGAACACCGGCAGCACCGGCAGGCGCGCGAGGTCGATGCCGACGCCGAGGTGCGGCGGCAGCACGCGCGGAATGTTGTCGGTGAAGCCGCCGCCGGTGATGTGGGCGAGCCCCTTCACCGCGCCGGTCTCGCGGATCGCGCGCAGGCAGGACTTGACGTAGAGCCGGGTCGGCGTCAGTAGCGCGCCGCCGAGCGTCATCACGGGTGCGAACGGCGCCTGCGCCGCGAAGCCCAGGCCGGATTGTTCCACGATCTTGCGCACCAGCGAAAAGCCGTTGGAATGCACGCCCGACGAGGCAAGGCCGATCACGGCGTCGCCCGCCGCGATGTCCTTGCGAGGCAGCAGCGTGCCCCGCTCCGCCGCGCCGACGGCAAAGCCGCCGAGGTCATAGTCGCCGTCCTTGTAGAGGCCGGGCATCTCGGCGGTCTCACCCCCGATCAAGGCGCAGCCGGATTCGCGGCAGCCTTCCGCGACGCCCGCGACGATCGAAGCCGTGGCCTCGGGGTCGAGCTTGCCGCAGGCGAAATAGTCCAGGAAGAACAGCGGTTCGGCGCCCTGCACCACGAGATCGTTGACGCTCATGGCGACGAGGTCGATGCCGATCCCGCCGTGCAGCCCGGTCTCGATCGCGATCTTGACCTTGGTGCCGACGCCGTCGGTCGCGGCCACGAGGACGGGGTCCTTGAAACCGGCCGCCTTGAGGTCGAATAGGCCGCCGAAGCCGCCGATCTCGGCATCGGCCCCCGGCCGCGCCGTGGCGCGCACCATCGGCTTGATCAGATCGACCAGGCGGTTGCCCGCATCGATATCGACGCCTGAATCGGCGTAAGTGAGGCCGTTTTTGCGGTCGGTCATGCCCGATGTCCAGTGGGGTTGCGGCTGGTTACGTCGAATTCCGGGGACACGCAATGGCTCGCATGGCGCACCGCCATATACTATGTAGAGATATCAACCGGTTCAGCCTCCCGAGGGGCCGGATTCGAGGTAGACCGGGTGCCGGGAAGCGCTTTCGTGAGTATTCCGAACATCATTACGCTGGGCCGCATCATGCTGGTCCCGATCATCGTCTGGGCCATCGTGTCGAGCCAAATGGAGGTCGCGTTCGCCGTCTTCCTGATCGCCGGTATCAGCGACGCCGTGGACGGCTTCCTGGCCAAGCGTTTCAACATGACGAGCGAACTTGGGGCCCTGCTCGACCCGCTCGCGGACAAGGCCCTGCTGGTCTCGATCTACATGGCGCTGGGGATCTGGGGTGCGATCCCGCGCTGGATCGTGATCCTGGTGGTCTCGCGCGACATCATGATCGTCGCCGCCGTGATCATATCCTGGCTGTTTGACCGGCCCGTCGAGATGAAGCCGTCGAAAGTGTCCAAGCTCAACACCGTTGCCCAAGTGGCGTTCGCCGCCCTGGTGCTGGCGGCACTTGCCTTCGGCTTCAAGCCGGCTCCTTATGATATCATCCTGATGGGCCTCGTCACGGTCTTCACGCTCTCGTCGGTGTCGCTCTATCTCGTCGGGTGGCTGCGGCACATGAGCACGATCGAGGCCAAGTGAGAGCGGACCAAGTGAGAGCGGACCAGGTGAAAGCGGAAGCAGCCCCGCAAAAGGCCAATTCCGCTCGATCAAATCGCATTCTCTTCAAACGGGCCGGCGCGCCGGCATGGAGCAAAGCAAGCGTGGCAGGCCGCGTCCATCCCCGACAATTGGCGTTTACGCTTCCGCATGCGGAGAGCCTCAGCCGGGACAATTTCCTCGAGGGTCCCGCCAACGCGGCCGGCGTGGCCCTGATCGACAGCTGGCCGGAATGGCCGAACCGGATCATGTGGCTCGCCGGCCCCGAAGGCAGCGGCAAGAGCCACCTCGCCGCGATCTGGGCCGACATATCAGGCGCCCGCTCGGCTGCCGCCAACGTCCTGACGGCAGCCGGCGTTCCGGGCGCGCTCGCCACCGGCGCCCTGGTGGTCGAGGATCTCCGGGCGGGAGATTTCGACGAACGCGCCCTCTTCCACCTGATGAACCTTGCCCGCGAGGACGGTGCCTACGTGCTCTTCACCGGGCGCGAGGTGCCGGCCGCGCTTCGAGATCGAGCTTCGCGACCTGCGCTCGCGCCTGCGCGCCGTGCCTGTTGTCACGCTGCTGCCCCCGGACGACCAGCTCTTCCGCGGCCTGATCTTGAAATTCTGTGCCGACCGCCAGCTCAATGTGGACGAGAGCGTGGTCGGCTATCTCGCCACCCGCCTGGAGCGGTCCTCGGCCGCCGCCCGCCAGGCCGTGGAACTGCTCGACAGCGAGGCCCTCCGGCTCGGCCGCCCCGTGACCAGGGCACTGGCCGCCGAGCTGCTGCGGGACGCCTGACCCGTTCGCCCGGGAGCCGCGGAGCCCGCTTGACGCAGCGAAGCGGCGGAACATCAATGTCATCGAAACGTCATCGCTGTAACACATGCTCCCGCGGGTTTTGCGCATAGATCGCAAAGTGAGGCGAGACAGGATGGACCGACTTCTGATGGACTCTGCGCAAGCTATTGAAATAAAAGAGAAAGTTCAGGAAGCCGAGGGCCTGCCGGCGATCGCGGCCAGCCCCGAACGATTCATCAATCGCGAACTCTCCTGGCTGCATTTCAACCGCCGCGTCCTGGAGGAATCCGTCAATACCAGCCACCCCGTGCTGGAGCGGGTGCGATTCCTGTCGATTTCGGCGAATAACCTCGACGAATTCTTCATGGTCCGCGTCGCCGGCATCAAGGCCCAGGTGCGCGAGGGCATTGCCGAACGCAGCCCCGACGGCCTGACGCCGTCCGAGCAGCTCGCGCTGATCAACCGCACCGTGTCCGAGCTTGCCTCCGACCAGCAGGCGATCTGGCGCGACCTGCGCAGCACGCTGGCCGATGTCGGCATCGTGCTGGTCGACGGCAAGGATGTCAGCAAGGCGGAACGGACCTGGATCGAGGACTATTTCCTCAACAACGTATTCCCGCTGCTGACGCCGCTGGCGATCGACCCTGCGCATCCCTTCCCGTTCATCCCGAGCCTCGGCTTCACCATCGCGCTCCAGCTCACGCGCGCCGCCGACGGCAAGCAGATGAACGCGCTGATCCGCATGCCCGGCAAGATCGACCGCTTCATCCGCCTGCCGGCCGACGGCAAGATCGTTCGCCTGATCTCGCTGGAACAGGCAACCGCCCTGTTCATCAACCGCCTGTTCCCCGGCTACAACCTGCACGGCCAGGGCGCCTTCCGGATCATCCGCGACTCCGAGCTCGAAATCGAGGAAGAGGCGGAAGACCTCGTCCGCCTGTTCGAGACGGCGCTCAAGCGCCGCCGCCGCGGGTCGGTGATCCGGCTCGAGATCGACGCCAAGATGCCGGAGCAGTTGCGCAGCTTCGTTCAGCACGCACTCTCGGCCGCCGACGACGAGGTCTTCCTGGTCGACGGCGTGCAGGCGATGAACGAGCTCTCGCAGCTCACCCGCCTCGATCGCCCCGATCTCGAATTCACCCCTTACGTGCCGCGCCACCCCGAGCGTGTGCGCGAGCACGGCGGCGACATCTTTGCCGCGATCCGGCAAAAGGACCTCGTCGTCCATCACCCCTACGAATCCTTCGACGTCGTGGTGCAGTTCCTGCAGCAGGCCGCACGCGACCCCGACGTCGTCGCGATCAAGCAGACGCTCTACCGCACCTCCAACAACTCGCCGATCGTGCGCACGCTCGCCGAGGCCGCCGAGGCCGGCAAGTCCGTCACGGCGCTGATTGAGCTGAAGGCGCGCTTCGACGAGGAAGCCAACATCCGCTGGGCCCGCGACCTCGAACGCGCCGGCGTGCAGGTCGTCTACGGCTTCCTCGAGCTGAAGACGCACGCGAAGCTTTCGATGGTGGTGCGCCGCGAGGGCGGCAGCCTCACCACCTATGTTCATACCGGCACCGGCAATTATCACCCGGTCACCGCGCGCATCTACACCGACCTCTCCTACTTCACCTCGGATCCGACCATCGGCCGCGATGCCGCGCGCGTGTTCAACTTCATCACCGGCTACGCCGCGCCGAGCGATCTGGAAAAGATGGCGGTGTCGCCGCTCACCCTGCGCAAGCGCATCATCGAGCACATCCAGGGCGAGACCGCGCATGCGCGGCACGGCCGGCACGGCGCGGTCTGGATGAAGATGAATGCGCTGGTCGACCCCGACATCATCGACGCGCTCTACGAGGCCTCGCAGGCGGGCGTGCAGGTCGAGCTCGTGGTGCGCGGCATCTGTTGCCTGCGCCCCGGCATTCCCGGCCTGTCCGAGAACATCCGCGTCAAGTCGATCATCGGCCGCTTCCTGGAACACGGCCGAGATCTACTGCTTCGGCATGGGCCAGGGCCTGCCGAGCGCCAAAGCGGCTGTGTATATCTCCTCCGCCGACATGATGCCGCGCAACCTCGACCGCCGCGTCGAGGTGCTGTGCCCGCTGCAAAATCCGACGGTTCATCAGCAGGTTCTCGAACAGATCATGGTCGCCAACCTGAAAGACAACGAGCAGAGCTGGCAGTTGTTGCCGGATGGGTCCTCAACGCGTATGAAGACCGCGAAAGGCGAGGAGCCTTTCAACGTCCACAACTACTTCATGACAAATCCGAGTCTGTCTGGCCGTGGAAAGTCGCTCAAGGAATCCTCGCCGCGTCGTCTCACGCGCCGGAACGAACGCCATCAATCCTGATCGGGGATTTCCGACGTGAAGCGGCCGCGCAAGCGCGGCTCGAGCGTCGCGGTCATCGACATCGGCTCCAACTCGGTCCGTCTCGTCGTCTACGAGGCGCTGGCGCGGAGCCTCATTCCGATCTTCAACGAGAAGACGCTGTGCGGTCTTGGGCGCGAGGTGCAGAGCACCGGCCTGCTCGCCCCCGACGCCGTCGACAAGGCGCTGACCTCGCTCAAGCGCTTTCGCGCCCTGTGCCGCGTGATGCAGGTCGGACGCGTGTTCGCGATCGCGACCGCGGCCTGCCGCGACGCCTCGAACGGTGCCGACTTCATCGCCCGGGCCGAGCGCATCTGCGCCGTGGACATCGAGATCCTGTCGGGCCCGCGCGAGGCGCGGCTGTCGGCGCTCGGCGTGATCTCCGGCATCCATCATCCCGACGGCATCGTTGGCGACCTCGGCGGCGGCTCGCTCGAACTGATCGACGTGCGCAAGAACAGCGTGCGCAGCGGCGTGACGCTGCCGCTCGGCGGGCTTGCGCTGCAGGATCTCGCGCACAAATCGCTCAAGCGCGCCGACCGCATCGTGCGCGAGGAGCTCGACGAGGTGCCGCAGCTCACGGCGGGCCGCGGCCGCACCTTCTACGCGGTCGGCGGCACCTGGCGCGCGCTCGCGCGCATTCACATCATCCAGAGCGGCTATCCGCTCCAGGTGATGCACGGCTATTCGCTGTCCGCGGCGGAAGCGCTCGACTTCTCCCGCAGGCTGCGCCGCCTGGTGGCCGCGAACATGCTCGCCGACATCGAGAGCGTCGCCGACGCGCGCCGCCCGCTCCTCACCTACGCGGCACTGGTGCTTGAGCACATCATCCGGGTCGCGAAGCCCAAGACCATCGTGTTCTCGACCTTCGGCGTGCGCGAGGGCCTGCTGCACGAGAAGCTGGCGGAGGCGGAACGTAACAAGGACGGCCTGATCTGCGCCGCGGAGGAGCTGAACCAGCTGCTGTCGCGCTCGGCCAAGCACGCCCACGAGCTGATCGCCTGGACCGATCGCCTCGTGCGCGTAGTCAAGCTGCGTGAAACCGAGGAGGACCGACGGCTGCGCCACACCGCCTGCCTCTTGTCCGACATCGGCTGGCGCGTGCATCCGGATCACCGCGGCGAGCAGACGCTGAGCCTCGTCGTCAACGGCAATTTCGGCGCGATCACCCACACCGAGCGCGCCTTCGTCGGCCTGTCGGTGTTCTATCGCTATGCGGGACTCAGCGAAGAAAATCAGCCGCCGGTCACCACGCAGGAGCTGCTGACCCCGGCGCAGCTCGAACGCGCGCGTCTGTTGGGCGCTGCGTTCCGCGTCGCGCATCTGATCTCGGCGGCGCGCCCGGGTGTCTTGCCCGCCACGCATTTCCGCAGCCAGGGACGTAAATTGATGCTGGTGTTCGAGCACCGGCTCGGCGACCTCGTCGCCGACCGCGTCGGCAGCCGCTTCCGCCAGCTCGCCCGCCTCATTGGCCGCACCGGCTCGATCGTGCGGCGCTGACGAACCGCAACGATGCGTCAAGCGAGCGGCTGGGTTCTTCGATCAGCAACAGCCATCCGGTCGCCGCTTCCGTCCGGCGCGACGACGGCTTTCAGTCCACCGAGCTCAGACTCGGCGAGAATAAGCTGCCATCCGTAGGCACTGAGCACGTCCTGAACGATCGCGAGGCCGAGGCCGGCCCCTTCGCCACGCTGGTCCAGCCTGACCCCGCGTTCGAGCACACGTGAACGTTCGGCGGGCGCGATGCCCGGACCATCATCCTCGACCGTGATCGCCGGTTTCGCCGCATCCGCGCCGATGCGCACCTCGCTCTTGGCGTGACGGGCGGCGTTCTCCAGGGAGATTGCCCAGCACTTCCGCCAGATCAGTGCGATCGAGCGGCACGCTCGGCTCGCCCGTCATACAGGTCTTGAAGTCGAGCCGCTGTGCCGCCGGCGTCCGCGCCAAGGTCAGGATCAGGGACTGGACGAGCGGTCTGAGCGGGGTGGAAATGCCGCCGCGCAGGCGTGCCGTCCCCCTCGCCCGCGCACGCGCCAGCTCGCGGTCGACGTGACGGCTCATTGTGTCGCCGACGGCTTCGATCGCCTGCGCGACCTCCTGCTCACCGCGCTGACGCAGCAGCGCGACATCGGCGGCGAGCGCGGCAAGCGGCGTCTTCAGCCCGTGCGCCAGGTCGGCGGCGCGGCGGCGCGACCGTTCGATTTCGCGTTCCTGAGCGTCGATCAGGCTGTTGACCTCCTCCACCAGCGGCTTGACCTCCGTTGGGACCTCGACGGGGAGATGCTTGCGCTGCCCGGAGCGGACGTCCGCGACGCCGCGGCGAAGTGCGTCGAGCGGACGAAGGCCCAGGCCGACCTGGATCGAGGTGGCCGCGGCCAGCACCAGCCCCAGCACGCCAAGCGCCAGCGTCAGGTCCCTGGCAAAATGCGAGGCAGCGGCCGAGACGCGGGCGAGATCGGCCGCCACCGCGACGCGCACCGGCGCCCGGCGGTCGCCCAAGGTGAGCAGCACGCGGCGTTCACTGACCAGGAGCTGCGCGTTTGCAGGTCCGGGGATGACGTGACGGTGCAATTCGCCAGGCGACGGCTCATCCCGCGGCAGGTCCAACGCCGTGTCCCACAGCGAACGTGAACGCAGCACCTGTCCGCCATCGTCCGATACCTGCCAGTACAAGCCCGAAAGAGGGTCGTCAAAACGAGGATCGGCGGGCGGACGCCCCACCACCAGCCTGCCCTGTGCGTCGGCGTCGATACCAGCGACGAGTTGCTTCAGATAGACGTCGAGGTCGTCACCGATGGTGCGCGCGACATGGCGTTCGAACAGCAACGTCAGCCCGGCGCCGGCAATCGTCAGCGCGATCAGGATGGCTACGAGTCCGCCCGCGACCAGCCGCAGCCGCAGCGAACCCCAGCTCATGGCGTCGTCTCCGGTACCAGATAGCCGAAGCCGCGCCGGGTCTCGATCAGGTCGGCTCCGAGCTTCTTGCGCACGCGGCCGATCAGCACTTCGAGCGCATTCGACTCGTGGTCCTCGCCGTGGCCATAGACGTTTTCCTCAAGCTCCTGCTGTGACACGACACGGCCGCGATGGTGCAGCAGAAAGGCGATCAGACGGTATTCCAACGGCGACAACGCGACGGGTACGCCGCGCAGCGTCACCTTCATCTGACGCTCGTCGAGCTCGACTTCGCCGGCGGTAATCCGTGGGGAGGCATGCCCTGCCGAGCGGCGCACGATCGAGCGCAGCCGCGCCAGCAATTCCTCCATCCGGAACGGCTTCGGCAGGTAGTCGTCGGCGCCCGCGTCGATGCCATCGACGCGCTCGGCCCAGCTGCCGCGCGCCGTCAGGATCAGCACCGGCATCGATCGCCCATTCGCGCGCCAGCGCTTGAGCACGGCCAGACCGTCCATGCCGGGCAGGCCGAGATCGAGCACGATCGCGCCGTAATCCTCGGTATCACCGCGAAACCAGGCCTCCTCGCCGTTGCCGACGGTCTCGACGACGTAACCGGCCGCGCGGAGCGCCCTTCCCACATCGGCCGCGATCCGTCGGTCGTCCTCCACGAGCAGCAGGCGCATCACTTCTCCTTGATGCGTTCAATCTCGCCGCTGCGCGCGTCCACGTACGCTTCGTAGAGCCGGCCCTTGTCGTCGACGAGGCGAAACTCATAGATCCAGCGGCCGCGCTCACGCTCTATCTCGACCCCGGCGACCTCGCCCGGCAGCTTGCCACGGAGCGCGGCGAGAATGTCGGCGAGTGACTTGATCTCACCCGCCTCGACTGCGCGGCGAACCGCGTCGGGCGCGCCTTTATCGCGGTCGCCTGCGGCCGCAGGCAACGGCGCGAGCAGGAATCCTGCCAGCAGCGGCACCGCGAGAGATTCCAGGAAGCGCGAGGATTGCATTGGCAGAGAATGCCCCAATCAACCTGACAAATTGCTGACGTGGA
Source organism: Bradyrhizobium dasycarpum (assembly GCF_042019905.1). Taxonomy (NCBI): domain Bacteria; kingdom Pseudomonadati; phylum Pseudomonadota; class Alphaproteobacteria; order Hyphomicrobiales; family Nitrobacteraceae; genus Bradyrhizobium; species Bradyrhizobium dasycarpum. The sequence continues at coordinate 894,621 of NZ_CP169574.1, read as the reverse complement.
TCAACAGGCGGCCGTCAGGGCTGGTCTGGCAATGTCCGCCCATCGCCTCGCCGCATGACGCGGCCGGGCGCCACAACCGGAGAGAACCATGCGCAAGATCACCATCATCGGCGCCGCCGCCGCCATGCTCGCAGCCACCGCGACCGCTCACGCCGGCAGCCTCGGGCGTCCCTGCACTGCGGCGCCGCAGGCCAGCTGGCTGTCGATCGAGCAATTGCAGGCCAAGATCGAAGGCCAGGGCTACAAGGTCCAGAAGGCCAAGCTCAAGAACGCCTGTGGCGAGCTCTACACGATCGACAAGTCCGGCAGCCGGGTCGAATTGTTCGTCGATCCGACCAGCGGCCAGATCGTCGGTCGGCTGTAAGAGGCCGCACCATGAGCGCCATTCATGATACGGTCCTAGCCGGCGGCGCCAAGCCGCCGGCTACGGTGAAGGTCTGGGACCTTTTCGTGCGCGTGTTCCATTGGTCGCTGGCCGGGCTGTTTCTGCTCGCTTATGCGACCGGGGACGAGATCGAAAAAATCCACATTGCCGCCGGCTACGCCATTGCCGGGTTGCTTGTGCTCCGGATCGTCTGGGGCTTCGTGGGACCGCGCCATGCGCGCTTCAGCGACTTCGTGCGCTCGCCGCGCGCGGTGCTCGCCTATATGCGCGACGTGGCGCTGCTCAGGGCACCACGCTACCTCGGCCACAATCCTGCCGGCGGCATGATGGTCGTGGCGCTGATCGTCATGCTGATCGGCACCTGCATCACCGGTTACATGATGACGACCGACAGCTTCTGGGGAGCGAAATGGGTGGAGGAAGTCCATGAGACGTTCGCCAACCTCACGATCGGTCTCGTGGTCGTCCATGTGCTTGGCGTGCTGCTGGCAAGCTTCGAGCACCGCGAAAGCCTGGTGACGGCGATGATCACGGGAAGGAAGCGTTCGTCATGAGCGAGGTCGGTTGGCCTGATGGCCCCCTTTCCGAACGGCGTGAAGACAGCTTGACCGCTACGGCTATGAAGCAATCCACCGAGATCAACCGAAGCGCTCTGCGAACCGCGAGCAGCCTTCCACGACGGCTGGCCCGCTTGAGGCAAATCAACCCATCAACGCGGCGGCGGAGTAATCCAAATCTGCCATCGATCAGCGCTTCGTTCGCCTGCGGGCGTGGGTTATTCCTGATGCGAATCCGTCGCAAAATTCCCCCTCTCACCTCTTCCGGGGGCGTGCTCGTTCGTGCGCTCTTCGCCATTGCATTGTGCCTGCCGAGCTCGGTATCGATGGCGCAGGACGAGGTGAAGCTGAGCGATGCGCAGGCGCGCAATCTCGGCGTCCGCGTCACCCATCCGGTTGCCAGCCGGACCGATCTGACGCTGCCCTACCCCGTCCAGATCATGATCCCAACGCCGCAATTGTGGGTCGTCAGCGCACCGGTGGCGGGCATGGTCGCCAATCTCCTGGTCGGGCGCGGCGATCGCGCCACGGCCGGCCAGCCGCTGGTCACCCTGGAGAGTCCGAGCTTCGTCTCCCAGCAACGCGACTATCTGCACGCGATCGCGCAGGAGCATCTCGCCAGCCAGCAGCTCAAGCGGAACGTCGATCTGTTCGAAGGCAAGGCCGTGCCGCAACGCGTGCTGGAGGCGAGCCAGGCCGAAGCGCGCCAGGCCGCTCTCGTCGTCGCCGAGCGGCGCCAGGTGCTGCGCCTGAGCGGGATGTCGGACGATGCCATTTCCCGACTGGCCCAGGAGGCGGCGATCAGCGGCACGCTCACGGTCAACGCGCCGCAGACCGCGTCCGTGGTCGAGATCACGGTGTCGCCGGGGCAGCGGCTCGAGCAATCCGCGCCGCTGGTCAAGCTGGCGCGGCTGTCGCCGCTGTGGGCCGAGATCGCGGTCCCCGCCGCCAATATTCGGGCGATCCGCACCGGCGCGAAAGTCGAGATCGAGGGCTATTCCACGCCCGGCAAGGTCGTGCTGGTCTCCGAGACCATCGACCACGCCACCCAGACCATTCTGGTTCGCGCCGAAGTTCCCAACGACGGCGAGCTGCATCCCGGTCAGACTACCGTTGCCCGCATCGGTTTTCTCTCCGCCGGCGAAAGCGCCTTCGAGATTCCCTATAGTGGGCTGATCCGGCGGGGCGAGCAGACCTCGGTCTTCGTCGCCTTCGACGGCGGCTTCCGCCTGGTCCCGGTCAAGCTGCTCGCGGAGGATCAGGATCACGTCGTCGTGGCGGGCCCGATTACGGACCGGGATACCATCGCGATCGGCGGCATCTCGGCGCTTCGCGGCATTCTGTCAGGACTGGGGCAATAGATGCTCCGCCGCCTGGTTGCGTTCGCGTTGTCGCAGCGGCTGTTCGTGATGCTGAGCGTGCTGCTGGTGATCGGCGCCGGCGCGGTCCTCCTGCCCGGCCTGCCGATCGACGCCTTCCCCGACGTCTCGCCGGTTCAGGTGAAGATCATCATGAAGGCGCCGGGGCTCACCCCTGAAGAGGTCGAGCAGCGCATCACGGTCCCCATCGAGCTCGAGCTGCTCGGATTGCCGAACAAGAAGGTGCTTCGGTCGACCACGAAATACGCGCTGGCCGACATCACCGTCGATTTCGAGGACGGCACCGATATCTACTGGGCGCGCAACCAGGTCTCGGAGCGCCTGTCGAACATCTCGCGCGACTTCCCGGAAGGCGTGATCGGCGGTCTGGCGCCGATCACGAGCCCCTCGGCGAGATGTTCATGTTCACCATCGACAGTCCCGAGCTTTCGCTTGCCGAGCGCCGGACCCTGCTCGACTGGGTGATCCGCCCCGCGCTGCGGACGGTGCCCGGCGTTGCCGACGTCAATTCGCTCGGCGGCTATGTTCGCGCCTTCGAGATCGTGCCGCGCAACGATGCGCTGGCCGCGCGCGGCATCTCCTACGACCTGTTTCGCCGGGCCATCGAAGCCAACAGCCGCAACGACGGCGCCGGACGAGTGAACCAGGGCGAGGACAGCGCACTGGTTCGGATCGAAGGCAGCATCCGTTCGATCGAGGACATCAAGGCCATCGTCGTCGACACCCGCGAGGGCGTGCCGATCCTGGTCAATGACGTCGCGACCGTCAAAGTCGGGACGCTGACGCGCTATGGCGCCGTCACGGCGGACGGCCGCGGCGAAACCGTCGAGGGGCTCGTCCTCGGCCTGCGCGGCGCCAACGCGGGTCAGCTCATCCGTGACGTGCGCGCCCGGCTCGCAGAGCTGCAAGGCACGCTGCCCAAGAGTGTTTCGATCAACGTGTTCTACGACCGCAGCCGCCTGGTCAACCGCGCCGTCGGCACCGTGGTGCGGGCCCTCGGCGAGGCCACCGCTCTCGTCATCGTCCTCCTGCTGCTGTTCCTCGGAAATTGGCGGGCTTCGCTCGTGATCGCGCTCAGCCTGCCGCTCGCCATCGTGATCGCGTTGATCATCATGCGCGTGGTGGGAATGTCGGCCAACCTGATGAGCCTCGGCGGACTTGCGATCGCGATCGGCATGCTGATCGACGCCCTGGTGGTCGTGGTCGAGAACATCGTCGGCAACCTCGGCAAGCACGAACCGGGCAAGGCTCTGCCGCTGATCCACCTGATCTACCGTTCGGTTTGCGAAGTCCTGGAGCCGGTCGCCTCGGGCGTGCTCATCATCATCATCGTGTTCGTCCCCCTGCTGACGCTGCAGGGGTTGGAGGGCAAGCTGTTCATCCCGGTCGCGCTGGCCATCATTTTCGCGCTGGCCGGCTCGCTGCTGCTGGCGCTCACATTGATCCCGGTCGCGACCTCCTTCGTGCTCAAGTCCGCCTCGCATCGCGATCCCCTGCTGGTGCGTGCGGCCCAACGGGTCTACGCGCCGGCATTGCACTGGGCCTTGAACAACGAGCGCAAGGTGATGGCGGCGGCGCTGATCGGCCTGGTCGCGGCGGGCTTCGCCTACACCAAGCTCGGCAAGACCTTCATGCCGACGATGGACGAAGGCGACGTCATCGTCAGCGTGGAGACGCTTCCCTCCGTCAACCTCGACGAGTCGCTGGCGATGAACGCGAGGCTCCAGACCGCGCTGCTGGCCGTGCCTGATATTGCCGGCATCGTCGCCCGCACCGGGTCGGACGAGCTCGGCCTCGATCCGATGGGACCGAACCAGACCGACACCTTCCTGGTGCTCAAGCCCGCCGCCGAGCGCGCGAGCGACAACCGCGAGGACCTGCTGCAGAAGCTTCGCGAGGTGCTGAGCGGCTTTCCCGGCATCTCGCTCAGCTTCACCCAGCCCATCGACATGCGCGTGCAGGAGATGATCAGCGGCGTGCGCGGCGACGTCGCCGTCAAGATCTTCGGCCCCGACATCGCCAGGCTGAACGAGACCGCGGCAAGATTGTCGGCGATCCTCTCCAGCATCGACGGAGCCGAGGACGTCTACACCACTCTGAACGAAGGCGCCCAATATTACACGGTTGCGGTCAATCGCATGGAGGCCGGCCGCCTCGGCCTGACCGTGGATTCGATCGTCAACTCGCTGCGGATCCAGATCGAGGGCCGAACCATCGGGACCGCGCTCGAGGAGGGACGCCGCACGCCGATCCTGATCCGGGGCAGCGAGACGACGCGGGAAGCGCCAACCTTGCTGGCGAGTCTGCCGCTGACGCTGGCCTCGGGGCAGCATGTGGCGCTGTCACAGGTCGCCCGCATCCAGCGCGTCGACGGCCCGGTGAAGATCGACCGCGAGGACGGCGCCCGCATGAGCGTGGTGCGCGCCAACGTGCGCGGCCGCGACATGGTCGGATTCGTCGAAGCGGCGCGCCAGAAGGTGGCGACCGAGCTCCCGCTCCCGAACGGCTACCGGCTGACCTGGGGCGGACAGTTCGAGAACCAGCAGCGCGCCGCCGCGCGCCTGTCGATCGTGGTCCCCGTCGCGATCGGCCTGATCTTCGTGCTGCTTTTCACTACGTTCGGCGCCATCCGCCAGGCCTTGCTGGTGCTCGTCAACATTCCCTTTGCCCTGATCGGCGGCGTCTTCGCCCTGGTGGTGACGGGTGAATATTTGTCGGTGCCGGCCTCGGTCGGATTCATCGCGCTGCTCGGCATCGCCGTGCTCAACGGCGTCGTCCTGGTGTCCTACTTCAATCAGCTGCGCGCCCATGGTCTGCCCGAGGACCGCATCGTCGTCGAAGGCGCCATGCGCAGGCTTCGGCCCGTGCTGATGACCGCCAGCATCACGGCGCTCGGCCTGATCCCGCTGCTGTTCGCTTCCGGGCCGGGATCCGAGGTGCAGCGGCCGCTCGCCGTCGTCGTGATTGGAGGATTGCTGTCCTCCACCCTGCTCACGCTGATTCTCCTGCCGATCCTGTATCGCCGCTACGGCGGGACGTCGAAGGTGGCGAAATGATCGACCAGCCCATCTGCCTCACGCTGATCGTGCCGCATCGGCTCCGCGAGGAGGTGTTGGACTATCTCGCCGAACAGGGCGATCTGGTTCCGGGATTCACAGCCTTGCAGGCCGCCGGTCACGGCATTGAGGTCCGATTGCACACGGCGGCCGAACGCGTGAAGGGCCATGCCGACCAGACCGTCGTGCAAGTGGTGCTGGCAGGGCAAGATGCCAGCCGGCTGATCGAGCGGCTGCGGGCTTCGTTCGCCGGAACCAAGCTGGTCTACTGGACGACGCCGGTGACGGAGCTCGGCACGATCGACTGAGCGGCCGGCCTACTCGGCCGACGCCCTGGCGTGGCGCTCGGACGATTCCAGCGCGGCGGCGATCAGCTTGCGCCGGCGCCAGATGCTGCCGACCACCAGCACGACGAGGACGCCGAGCGCGGCGCAGAAATATTCGCCGCCGGCCCCGCCATGGCCGAATTGCGGCGGGATGCGCAAGGCACCGAGCATGGCGTCGAGCGAGGCACCGAACGGACCGTCGAACAGCGCGTGCAGCCCGGGTGCCACGCCGGGATCGGTCGCGATCACCTCGCCCGCGATCCAGCCGAGCAGCGCCGCACCGGCCCAGACCAGCACCGGCAGCTTTTCGAGCAGCGCCATAATCAGCGCCGCGCCGGCGACGATCAGCGGCACGCTGATGGCAAGACCGAGGATCAGGAGCGGCACGCTGCCATTGGCAGCGGCAGCCACCGCGATGACGTTGTCGAGACTCATGACGATGTCGGCGACCACGACGATCTGGATGGCGTGCCACAGATGCGCGGCGGCATCGACGTCGTCATCGTCCTCGTGCTCCGGCACCAAGAGCTTGGCCGCGATCACGATCAGCGCAAGACCGCCGATCAGCTTGAGGTACGGCAGGCCCATCAGCGTGGCAACGATGCCGGTGAAGATGATCCGCAGCATCACCGCCGCGCCGGCGCCGAAGATCATGCCCCACAGACGGTGTCGCGGCGAGAGGCCGCGGCACGCCAGCGCAATCACCAGCGCGTTGTCGCCGGAGAGCAGGATGTTGATCCAGATGATCTTGCCGACCGCAAGCCAGAAGGTCGGCGCAGCCATCTCGTTGCGAAACTGGGTGAAGAATGCCCCGATCGTCGCGGGATCGAAGATCTGCCAGAGCCAGTCCACAATGAGTCCTTTCGCCCAGTCTTCAACTTACGGCCGATTTGACTTACGGCCGATTGATCAGCCGACGATCTCGTTGCCCGAGAAGAACTGCGCGATCTCGATCGCGGCAGTCTCCGGCGCATCCGAGCCGTGCACCGAATTCTCGCCGATCGACTTTGCGTAGAGCTTGCGGACGGTTCCCTCGGCGGCCTTGGCCGGATCGGTCGCGCCCATCACTTCGCGGTACTTGGCGATGGCGCCCTCGCCTTCCAGCACCTGCACCACGACCGGACCGGAGGTCATGAACTCGACGAGCTCGCCGAAGAACGGGCGCGCCTTGTGGACGGAATAGAAGGTCTCGGCCTGCTCCTTGGTCATGCGGATGCGCTTCTGCGCGACGATCCGCAGACCCGCCTTTTCGATCACGGCATTGACGGCGCCGGTCAGGTTACGCGCGGTCGCGTCGGGCTTGATGATCGAGAAAGTACGTTCGAGGGCCATGATCTGTCCTTGGGAAGAAAGGCGGTGGTTGCCAGGTTGGGGGGGCTTATATCGGCGCCTTCGCCGGACGGCAAGCGAGCGTCCGGACGACCGCGCCGGCGCATCGCCACCGGCGGCCCGGCCGGATCCGGACATGGATTACCGAGATTTCACCCAGATGAACCAAATCTGAAGCCTCCATTCAGGCTTTGGTTCGGCCTGCCGGCTTAAGCTCCTTCCATCGAAACCCAAGTCCGACCATTAAGCGGACCGTTTCGGCGGCCTTTCCATCGACGCGGATGCCCCCGCGCCGGCAGTTTTGAGGAGATCACCATGTTGAGGAAACTTTCGCTTGCCGCTGTCGCTGCGGTTGCGCTCGGAGCCGCGCTGGCCCCGACCTCGGCCTCCGCTCACTGGCATGGCGGCGGTCCGGGCTGGCATGGCGGTGGCGGCTGGCACGGCGGCCACCGCTGGGGCGGACCGCGCTTCTATGCCCCCGTCTCCTACGGCTATGGCGGCTGCTATGTGCGCCGGCTGGTCCCGACCCCCTGGGGACCCCGCTGGCGGCTGATCAACCGCTGCTACTGAGCCCGACAGCACCTTCCTAAAACCCTGAGGTATCTGCGCCCCCACAGATACCTTCCAAGAGGAGCCCCGGCGATCCCCCCGCCGGGGCTTCGCATTTTGGGCGGATGTGACGGGGTTCATGCAATTTTGACGAGAATGGCCGTGATCCCCTCGGAGTGGCGAAACCATTTTGGGGGTCAATGACTTGGTACCGTGTCTTTACTTTGAGAACACGGAACCTGGTGATGGCTGGGCCTTTTGCCAATGACAGCGAACAGATCGACCGGCGCACCAGCCGATCGATCTGCGATGCCGTGGGCGAACGGCTCCAGCAGAGCCTGCGTCCCGAGCCCCGGCTCCCGACGCATCTGGAGCAGCTCCTCAACGAGCTGGAGCGGCGCGACCGCGACGCGCATTGAGCGCGGTCAACGCCGTTGCAGAAACGGGTTGCGTTTGACGGCGGCTGCGGTGACAAGGCCGCATGCTGTCCATTACAGACCTCTCCATCCGCCTCGCCGGACGCCTTCTGATTGACCAGAGTTCCGTGCAGATCACGCCGGGCTCGCGCGTCGGCCTGGTCGGACGCAACGGCACCGGCAAGTCGACGCTGTTCAAGGTGATCCGCGGCGAGCTGGCCGCCGAGCATGGCTCGGTGACCTTGCCGCCGCGCTGGCGGATCGGCAGCCTCGCCCAGGAAGCTCCGAACGGACCGGAAAGCCTGATCTCCGTCGTGCTCAAGGCCGACCTCGAACGCGACGCGCTGCTCACTGAAGCCGAAAGCGCGACCGATCCGCATCGGATCGCCGAGATCCAGACCCGCCTCGTCGACATCGACGCGCATTCGGCGCCGAGCCGTGCCGCCGCGATTCTCTCCGGTCTCGGCTTCTCCGCCGCCGATCAGCTCCGCCCCTGCGCCGAATTCTCCGGCGGCTGGCGCATGCGCGTCGCACTTGCCGCCACCCTGTTCGCGGCGCCCGATCTGTTGCTGCTCGACGAGCCCACCAACTATCTCGACCTCGAAGGCACGTTGTGGCTGGAGGATCACCTCGCGCATTATCCGCGCACCGTGATCGTGATCAGCCACGACCGCGACCTGCTCGAAAGCTCGGTCGACCAGATCCTGCATCTGGAGCGCGGCAAGCTCACGCTCTACAAGGGCAGCTATTCCTCGTTCGAGGAGCAGCGCGCCGCGCGCGAGCTGCTCGATGCCAAGGCCATCAAGCGCCAGGAGGCCGAACGCGCGCGCCTGCAGGCCTTCGTCGACCGCTTCAAGGCCAAGGCCTCGAAAGCCCGGCAGGCGCAGTCGCGCGTCAAGATGCTGGAGCGGCTGAAGCCGATCACGGCGCTGGTCACCGAGGACGTGCGTGAGATCAGCTTTCCCGCGCCGGAAAAGATCCTCTCGCCGCCGATCATCGCAGTCGACAACGCCTCGGTCGGCTACGATCCGGCAAGCCCGGTGCTCAATCGCGTCACCTTGCGCATCGACAACGACGACCGCATCGCGCTGCTCGGTGCCAACGGCAACGGCAAGTCGACGCTGGTCAAGCTGCTGGCCGGACGCCTCGCGCCGTTCTCCGGCAAGGTGACGCGCGCCGACAAGCTGTCGATCGCCTATTTCGCGCAGCACCAGCTCGACGAGCTCAACGAGGACGCCTCCGCCTACGACCACGTCCGCAAGATGATGGGCGATGCGCCCGAAGCGAAAGTGCGGGCGCGCGCCGGCGCGATCGGCTTCTCCGGCAAGGCGGCCGATACCAAGGCCGGCAAATTGTCGGGCGGCGAGAAAGCGCGGCTGCTGCTCGGCCTTGCGACCTTCTTCGGCCCCAACATGATCATCCTGGACGAGCCGACCAACCATCTCGACATCGACAGCCGCGGCGCCTTGGCCGAAGCCATCAACGAATTTCCCGGCGCGGTGATCATGGTCTCGCACGACCGCTATCTGATCGAGGCCTGCGCCGACCGGCTCTGGATCGTCGCCGATCGCACCGTCACCAATTACGACGGCGACCTCGACGAATATCGCCGCCTGGTGCTGTCCACGCGCAACGGCGAGCCCGCCCCGCGCGAGCGCAGCGCGTCAAGCGAAAAGCCGCAGCGCGCAAGGTCGGACAATCGCGGAGGCTTGAAGAAGCGTATCGCCGAGGCCGAGGCCGAGATCGCCCGCGTCACCGAGATCATCGCCAAGATCGACACCGCCCTGGCCCTGCCCGACATCTTCACGCGCGATCCCAAGCAGGCCGCGCAATTGTCGAAGGCGCGCGCCAATGCGGCCGACGCGCTGGCGCGGGCGGAGGAGCAATGGCTGGAGGCGAGCACGCAGTTCGACGAGGCGGCGGGGTAAGCGAGCTCTCGTCTCCCGGACGCGGCGCGGCATGAAATGACGCGACGCAGAGCCGGGACCCATGCGTCAGCGCGCACGCGGCTCAGTCCGCGTACTGCCCGGCTGCCTTGATGATCGGCGCCCAGCGGTCGATCTCGCTCGTCAGCATCGCGCCCAGCGCCTCCGGGGTCGCCTTGTCCTGCGGCACCGGCTCGGTGTTGATGTCGTTGAACCGTGCGATCAAGGCGGGATCCCTGAGCGCCGCCTGCAGCGCCGCCGTCAGCTTCTGGATCACCGCCGGCGGTGTGCCCTTGGGCGCGTAGATGCCGTGCCAGACGCCGAGCTCGAACCCCTTGAGGCCGGCCTCGTCCGCCGTCGGCAGGTCGGGAAGACTCTTCAGCCGCTCCTTGGTGGTGATCGCGTATGCCTTGACCTGCTTGGCCGTGATCGGACCGGTGGTGTTGGTTGCCTGGTCGCAGGTGAGATCGATCTGCTTGCCGAGCAGATCGTTCATGATCGGACCGTTGCCCTTGTACGGCACCGTGGTGAGCTGCTTCTGGATCGCCGTCATGAACAGCATGCCGCAGAGGTGCGATGCCGCACCCAACCCGGCATTGGCGTAGGTCAGCTTGTCGCCCTGCTGCTGGGCGTAGGCGACCAATTCCTTGAGCGTGCCGGCCGGGAAATCCGCACGCGCGATGATGGTCATCGGCGCGTTGGTCACGAGCCCGATCGGCGCAAAGGCCGTCTTGGTGTCATAGCTGAGGTTGCGGTACAGCGTCGCCGCGGTCGAGATGCCGACGTGATGGATCAGCAGCGTGTAGCCGTCCGGCTGGGCGCGCGCGGCGCGGGTCGAGCCGATGGTGCCGCCGGCTCCGGTCGCGTTCTCGACGATGACCTGCTGGCCCAGCGATTTGGCCATGCCCGCCGCGGTCAGCCGCGCGATGGTGTCGGTCGGCCCGCCGGCGGCGAACGGCACCAGCATGGTGATCGGCCTGGTCGGATAGTCCTGGGCGAGCGCCGCGCCGAACGGCAACAGCAGAGCCGACACGAGGGCAATGAACCGCATGGTTTCCTCCGGATTGTTGTTGACGCCATCAAAGCGCATTCCCGGCCGCGCGGCCATCATGAAAGCAACGCATCAGGAGTGTTGCGATCTGTGCCAAGGCGCAAGCGCTACCGATGCCACTGGCGCGTCGGCTCAAGTCCAGCACTCTGTTTTATGCAGCCGCGGGGTAAGGCTTCGTGTCCCGGACGCGACGCGTCATGAAATGTCGCGACGCCAAGCCGGGACCCACTGCAGCGTCCAAGCGGCTGCTGGCCGCCGCGGCGGATCCGCCTTACGCGTGCTTCTTCTTCGGCTTCGCTGCCCTTGGCACCGGCTGCGGGTCCGGATTGCCCTCGATCGAGGACAGCCGTCCGGCCGTGAAGGTGTAGATGCCGGCGCGCGGTCCGGTGGCCCACGTCACCACCGCAACGCGGCGGCCGGCGGCATCGTTGGAGAGGTTGACGCTCGAGGGCGCGCCGATGCCGCGCACCACGTCGCATTCGGTATGGCCGAGCGCGACCGTGCCGCCCATCGGCGCCGGCGTCGTCGATGCGTTGGCATCGGCCGGCCCGGGCGGCGGCGCCATGCCGGGACAGCCGCCGTCGGCGCTGACGAGATCCTCAGCTCTAACCGGCTTGTCGGGGGTCAGCGGCGGCGATTCGATCGAGATGTTCTTGATGAAGAGACGGCCCGGCTTCTGGAACCATTCCGCGTCCTTCGACAACAGATCGCTCCCGCCTGCACAGCCCGCGACCAGCGGTGCTATTGCAGCCAACGCAAACAGGAGCGACGTGGGAAGCTTTTGATGTCGCACGATAAACCAAATTCCCCGCGTGAAGGACCAGCCCTAAGCGATTGTCCCAACATCACTTTGCGGCACGAAGGTGACCAAAGCCAGCATCGCCCGAAAAGTGCAGATTATCATTAATTGCGGACGCCCCTAATTCCGCTTCTGCCACCGGCCCCGCTCGTCGGCCTGCCAATAGGTGACATCAAATCCCCGCGCCTTGCAATCCGTCCAGGCGCTGCGGGCGAGCGCCAGCGCATCCGGGTCGTCGCCGTTGAACAGCAGCACCATGCGCGCATAGCCCTGCGCGTCCTCCGGCAGGGCGGCATTGTCGACCAGAAAGCGGACATGGGCGCCGTTCGGATTGCCCTGCTCGATCGCCAGCACGATCGGCTGATCGGCGGCGTCGCTCACCCGCCATGTCGCGTGCGGCAGAAAGGAATCGTCGCGGTAGGTCCACAAATGCGCGTCGAGCGCGTCGGCGCGTTCCTCCGAGGTCGACTGCACCACGACGCGCCAGCCGCGCTCGAGCGATTTCTCGAGGAAGCGGCGGCAACACGTTCTCCACCGTCATATTTTGCAGATGATAGAACAGGACTTCAGTCATCTCGGCTCATTTGCGTTCATAGTGGTCGGCGACCAGACGGTCGAGCAGACGGACGCCATAGCCGCTGCCCCAGCTCTGGTTGATGTCGGTCTTGGGCGCGCCCATGGCGGTGCCGGCGATGTCGAGATGGGCCCAGGGCGTGCCGTCGACGAAGCGCTGCAGGAACTGCGCCGCCGTGATCGAGCCGCCGTGACGGCCGCCGGTGTTCTTCATGTCGGCGAACTGGGAGTCGATCAGCTTGTCGTATTCCGGACCGAGCGGCATGCGCCAGACCTTGTCCCCGGTTTCGATGCCGGCCGTCAGCAGACGTTCGGCAAGCTCGTCGTTGTTGGAGAACATGCCGGCATGGTCGGTGCCGAGCGCGACCACGATCGCGCCGGTCAGGGTCGCCAGATCGACCATGAATTTCGGCTTCACCTTCTTGGCGACGTACCAGAGCACGTCGGCCAGCACGAGACGGCCTTCGGCGTCGGTGTTGATGATCTCGATGGTCTGGCCCGACATCGAGGTGACGATATCGCCCGGCCGCTGCGCATTGCCGTCGGGCATGTTCTCGACGAGGCCGATGGCGCCGACCACATTGGCCTTGGCCTTGCGCGCCGCCAGCGCGTGCATCAGGCCGACGACGCAGGCTGCGCCGCCCATGTCGCCCTTCATGTCCTCCATGCTGCCGGCCGGCTTGATCGAGATACCGCCGGTGTCGAAGCAGACCCCCTTGCCGACGAAGGCGACCGGCGCCTCGCCCTTCCTGCCGCCGTCCCAGCGCATGATCACGGTCCGGCTCGGCCGCGCCGAGCCCTGGCCGACACCGAGCAGCGCGCCCATGCCGAGCTTTTGCATCGCCTTGACGTCGAGCACCTCGACCTTGACGCCGAGCTTGCGGAGCTGACTGGCGCGGCGCGCGAACTCCTCGGGAAAGAGCACGTTCGGCGGCTCGTTGACGAGGTCGCGCGCGATCATCACGCCGTCGATGACATGGCCGGCCGCGACAAACGCCTTCTTCGCGGCAGCGGCATCGCCGACCGCAAGCGAAATGTCGGCGCGCGAGCCGCCCTCTTCGCCATCCTTCTTCTTGGTCTTATAACGGTCGAACTTGTAGGCGCGTAGGCGCAGGCCGGAGGCGATCGCAACCGCCTGCTCGCTCGTCATCGCGCCCGCCGGCAGTTCCGCCATGACGGTCATGGCGGCAGTCCCGCTGGGAAGCTTGCTCGCCGCCACACCGCCGAATTTGAGGAAATCGTTCGCCTTCAGGCCGGCCCCCTTGCCGGCGCCGATCACGAGCAGGCGGGTGGCCTTCACCCCTTCCGGCGCCAGGATGTCCAGCGCGGCCCCGCTTTTCCCCTTGAAGGCGGCGGCAGCCGCCGCGCGCTTCACGAGATCGACAGCGCCGCCCAGCGCCTTGGCCGTCGCGGGACCGACCTTGAGGCTGTCGTCGCAGAACACGACCAGGATGCCACGGGCGGCTGATGACAACGGGACGAAGCCGACCTTGATGGCATCGGACATGGGTAACTCCTTTAAAAGCCTTGATCTTTTGTCGCTCGCGGCCGTCGCCGGGGCGAGCCCTGAACGACGATTCACTGAGCCTTGCGCACTATGGGCCAGCGGCCGGGCCAATGCCAAGCGCCGCCGTGGCCTCAAGGCCACAACGAGCGAAATATTAACCATATATTGAGGGTGCCACGGGCCAGCCATTTTGTTGACGGATCAAGGGGATGGTAGTGAGAGAGTGAGCTGGCGGAAGAGCCCCGTGGCCAACCTTGGGGATCCCCTGATCGGGGATTGGTTGGGCAAGCGGAATTTCGGCCGACATTGGGGACTTGGTGGGGTTCGTGCGGTAGCGCATGGGGTCGATCGACAGGTATATCTTCCGCACGACGCTGGCGTCGTTTGCGCTGGTCCTGGTCAGCCTCACCGGCGTGATCTGGATTACGCAGGCGTTGCGCGGCATCGACCTGATGACGAGCCAGGGTCAGACCATCCTCACCTTCCTCGGCATCACCAGCCTCGTCGTCCCGGCCCTGGTGCTGATCATCTCGCCGATCGCGCTGATGATCGCGATCTCGCACACGCTGAACAAGCTCGCGACCGATTCCGAGATCATCGTGATGAATGCCGCCGGCTTCTCGCCGTTCCGGCTGTTCTATCCGTTCTTCTACGCCACCTGCGTGGTGGCGCTGCTGGTTGCCTTCATCGCGGCCTATCTCGCCCCCGACGGCATGCGGCAGATCAAGCAGTGGGATGCCGAGATCACCGCCGACGTGCTCACCAACATCCTGCAGCCCGGCCGCTTCGCCCAGCTCGACAAGAACCTCACGATCCGGATTCGCGAACGCCAGCCCGGCGGCGTTCTTGCCGGCATCTTCATCGACGACCGCCGCGATCCGAACGAGCGCGTCTCGATCGTCGCCGAACGCGGCGAGATCGTGAAGAACGACACCGGCTCGTTCCTGGTGCTGGAGACGGGCAATCTGCAGCGCTTCGAGGCGGGCAAGCGCGATCCCGCGCTGGTGGCTTTCGGCCGCTACGGCTTCGACATGTCCAAATTCTCCAACCAGGGCCGCGACGTCACCCTCGGCATCCGCGAGCGCTATCTCTGGGAGCTGTTCTCGCCGTCCGAGGACGATCCCGTCTACAAGCAGATTCCCGGGCAATTCCGCTCGGCCCTGCATGACAGCCTGCTCGCGCCGATCTATCCCTTCGCCTTTGCCGTGCTGACCTTCGCCTTCCTCGGCGCGCCGCGCACCACCCGCCAGAGCCGCAACTTCTCGATCGGCTCGTCGATCATCGCGGTGTTCGGGCTGCGCATGGCAGGCTTTGCCTGCTCGGTGATGGCGGTGAAGTCGTCGGGCCCGGTGCTGGTGCAATACGCGATGGTGTTCAGCGCCATCGGCGTCGGGTTGTGGATGATCATCAGCGGCGTCGTGGTCGAGCCGCCCCCGGCCTGATGGAGGCCATCAACAGGTCGAACGCGCGCATCGCGCGGCTGTTCGGACGTCCGGCCACCGCATGAGCATGCTGACCAACACACTCGGGCGCTATTTCGCCGGCCGCTTCGTGGTCGCGGCGCTCGGCGTGTTCGCGAGCATCTTCCTGCTGCTGGTGCTGGTCGACTACATCGAGATGGTGCGCAAGACCTCTGGCCTTGCCTCTGCCTCGGCGCTCATGGTGGCCGAGACCTCGCTGTTCCGGGTGCCGCAGCTCTTGGAGAAGCTGACGCCGTTCTGCATGCTGATCGGCGCCATGACCTGCTATCTGGCCCTCTCCCGCCGGCTCGAGGCTCGTGGTCGCCCGCGCCGCCGGCATCTCCGCATGGCAGTTCATCGCGCCGGCGCTCGGCAGTGCGCTCCTGATCGGCGTGATCGCCACCGTCGCCTACAATCCGATGTCGGCCAATCTGCGCGAGGCCTCCAAGCGCATGGAGGCCGAGCTGTTCGGCTCGGCGCCCGGCGGCGGCATCCAGGACGCTTCCGGCTTCTGGCTCAATCAGGTGACCAGCGACGGCCAGACCATCATCAACGCGGCGCGCAGCGAGCAGCAGGGCGTCCGGCTCACGGGGTTGACGCTGTTCCGGTTCGACCCGGACCAGCACTTCAAGGAACAGGGTCGAGGCGCGCGAGGCGACGCTTCGAGGCCGGCCGCTGGCTGTTCAAGGGGGTCCGCCGCTTCTCGCTGGACGCCCCACCGATCGACCAGGCCAGCCTGGAGATTCCGACGACACTGACTGAGGCGCAGGTCCGCAACAGCTTTTCCACCCCCGAGACTGTGTCCTTTTGGCAACTACCGAGCTACATCCGCTCGTCCGAAAGCTCGGGCTTCGCGACAGCCGGATACCGACTCCAGTATCAGAAGCTTCTGGCGCAGCCGTTTTTGCTTGCGGCCATGGTGATGCTCGCGGCCTCCGTGTCGTTGCGCTTCTTCCGGATGGGCGGCGTGCAAAAGATGGTTTTGAGTGGCGTGGGCGCAGGCTTTCTGCTCTACGTTCTGTCGAAAGTAACTGAGGATCTGAGCAAGGCTGAGTTGATGCATCCGATCGCTGCGGCGTGGTTGCCCGTTGTAGTGGGCGGCCTCACCGGCTTTTTGGCCTTGCTCTATCAGGAGGACGGTTAGTGAGTGCCGTCCAACGAGGGCTCGTGTCTCGTTTGACGCGGCGCATTTTGGTGCGCGCGAACGGATGCGGCTTGTCCAGGCTGCTGCTCGCCGTCGTGACCGCTGCCTCGCTCGGCGGGCTGATCGACGTTGCCGCCGTGACGCCGGCCTCCGCCCAATATACCTACAATCCGCTGCCGCCGCGTCCGAAGCCGCCCAAGGCCCCCAACGACAACCAGATGCTGGTTCAGGCGACCGAGGTCGACTACGACTACAATAATTCGCGCGTCTCCGCGGTCGGCAACGTCCAGCTGTTCTACAACGGCACCAGCGTCGAGGCCGACAGGGTCATCTACGACCAGAAGACCAAGCGGCTGCATGCCGAAGGCAACATCCGCATGACGGATGCCGACGGCAAGATCACTTATGCCGAGATCATGGATCTCTCCGACGATTACCGCGACGGTTTCGTCGATTCGCTGCGCGCGGACACCGCCGACCAGACCCGCATGGCCGCGAGCCGCGCCGACCGCTCCAGCGGCAATTACACGGTGTTCGAGAACGGCGTCTACACGGCCTGCGCGCCGTGTCGGGACGATCCGAAGAAGCCGCCGCTGTGGCAGGTCAAGGGTGCGCGCATCATCCACGATCAGCAGGAGAAGATGCTGTATTTCGAGACGGCACAGATCGAATTCTTCGGCGTGCCGCTCGCCTACATGCCCTATTTCTCGACGCCCGACCCGACCGTGAAGCGCAAGTCCGGCTTCCTGATGCCGGGTTATATTTCCGGCACGGAGAACACGGGCTATGGCGTCGAGGTTCCCTATTATTGGGCGATTGCGCCCGACATGGACGCGACATTCACCCCCGCTTCTTGTCTCGGCAAGGCGTGCTGCTGCAGGGCGAATTCCGTCAGCGCCTGATCGACGGCGCCTACCAGATCCGCGCTTACGGCATCAACCAGCTCGATCCCGGCGCGTTCTCCGGCCAGCCCGGCGACCGCGACTTCCGCGGCGCCGTCGACACCAAGGGTCAGTTCGCGCTGAACGACAAATGGGTCTGGGGCTGGGACGGCGTCCTGATGTCCGACTATTATTTCTTCTCGGACTACCGGCTCTATCAGTACCGCGATCCGCTCGGCTCGTTCCTGCTGCTGCCGACGGAGGCGCTGTCGCAGCTCTATCTGACCGGCGTCGGCAACCGCAGCTTCTTCGACGCGCGCACGATGTACTGGCTGAGCTATTCGGGCAACCAGAGCCAGGTGCCGATCGTCTATCCGGTGATCGACTATTCCAACGTGCTCAACTATCCGGTCTTCGGCGGCGAAGTCAGCTACAAGACCAATTTCGTCAACCTGTCGCGTGACCAGGCGGTGTTCGATCCGATCACGACGACCGCCAATACCAGCAGCCTGTGCACGACGGCGTCGGCCGATCCGCTCGCCCGCATGCCCTCGCAGTGCCTGCTGCGCGGCTTCGCCGGCACCTACACCCGCCTCACGGCGGAAGCGCAGTGGCGCAAGTCCTTCACCGATCCGTTCGGCCAGATCTGGACGCCGTTCGCGAGCCTGCGTGCCGACGCGATCAACTCCTCGGTCTCCAACCAGCCGGGCGTGTCGAACTATCTTCCCGTCGGCGACACCCAGGCGTTCCGCCTGATGCCGACCGTGGGCCTCGAATACCGCTACCCCTTCATCAACATTCAACCCTGGGGATCGACCACGGTCGAGCCGATCGCGCAGATCATCATCCGGCCGAACGAGACCTATGCCGGCCGGCTTCCGAACGAGGACGCCCAGAGCCTGGTGTTCGACGCCTCGAACCTGTTCAGCGTCGACAAGTTCTCCGGCTACGACCGCGTCGAGGGCGGCGGCCGCGCCAATGTCGGCGTGCAGTCCACCACGCAGTTCGACCGGGGCGGCGCGGTCAAGGTGCTGTTCGGCCAGTCCTACCAGCTGTTCGGCTTGAACTCCTTCGCGGTCAACGACGCCATGAACACCGGCCTCGATTCCGGCCTGGACAAGCCGCGTTCCGATTACGTCGCGAGCACGAGCTACTCGCCCAACAGCACCTACACGTTCAGCGTCCGCTCCCGCATGGACGAGCAGACCTGGAACGTGCAACGCTTCGAGGCGGAAGGCCGCGCCAACTTCAATCGCTGGGCGGTCAGCGTGGTGTACGGCAATTACGCAGCTCAGCCGGAACTCGGCTATCTCGCGCGCCGCGAGGGCATCCTGACCACGGGCTCGCTGAAGGTGGCGACCAACTGGGTGGTGTCGGGCTCGGCGCGCTGGGATCTCGAGGCCAACAAGATCAACCAATATGTGCTCGGTGCCGGCTATGTCGACGATTGCTTCGTGCTGGCGGCGAACTACGTAACTTCGTATAGTTATTCCGCGGGCACCGCGCCGCCCACGCTGAGCCACGCGTTCATGTTCCAGATCGGTCTGCGCACGCTGGCGACCTCGTCGGCGAGCAGCAGTTCCGCCGGCCTCCAGTGAACGGTTTGAAGTGCCGGCCGCGCTTGCCCCCTCACAGGCTCGACGCGGCTGACATGCGAGCGACAATCATGACGACCCCATTGCCCGTCTTCCGCCTCCTGCTTGCCATCGGTGCCGGGCTGATCCTCACCGGACTGCCCTCGCCGTCGCGCGCGCAGAACATCGTCGTCATGGTCAACGGCGATCCGATCACCGATTTCGACATCGAGCAGCGCTCCAAGCTCGACCAGCTGACGACGCAGAAGACCCCGAGCCGGCAGGACGTCATCAACCAGCTGATCGACGACAAGGTGAAGATCAAGGAGGGCAAGAAGTACGGGGTCGATCCCAGCGCCTCCGACATCAACCAGTCCTTCGAGGGCATGGCGCAGCGCATGCGCATCACGTCGGACCAGCTCGCCAAGTCGCTCGAATCCAAAGGCCTCCGCCCCGAAACGCTGAAGAGCCGCATGAGGGCCGAGATGGTCTGGTCCAGCCTCGTGCGGGGCCGCTTCAAGGAGAAGCTGCTCGTCGGCGAGCGCGACGTCGCGCAGGCCGTGCAGGCCCAGACCGGCGACAAGCTGCAGGTCGAAGGCACCGAGTACAAGATGCAGCCGATCGTGCTGATCGTGCCGCGCGGCTCCTCGCCGGCGTTCCTGGAGACCCGGAAGAAGGAAGCCGAGAGCTATCGCGCGCGCGTCGGCAGCTGCGAGGAAGCCAATTCGCTGTTCCGCTCGACGCCGAACGCCACCATTCGGGACGCCGTCACCAAGACCACCGCCGAACTGCCGGAGGCGCTGCGCAAGGTGCTCGATGATACCCCGATCGGCCATCTGACCGCGCCCGAGCTGACCAAGAACGGCATCGAGATGGTGGTGCTGTGCTCACGCAAGCCGACCATGATCGACACGCCGAAGAAGCGCGAGGTCCGCGAGAAGATGTATCAGGAGAAATACGAGAAGACCCAGAAGGCCTATCTCGACGAGCTCCGCAAGGCGGCGATGATCGAATATCGCAACCGCTGATGGCCGATCGCGCAGCAAAGCCGCTTTCCCTTCCTCTTGCCCTGACCCTGGGAGAGCCGGCCGGCATCGGCCCCGACATCACGATCGCAGCCTGGCTGCGGCGCCGCGAGCTGAACCTGCCCGCCTTCTATCTGCTCGGTGACGAGGCACTGATCGCGCGCCGCGCCAAGGCGCTCGCCCCGTCGCTGGGGGCCGGCGTCAGGACCGTGGCGGTGAGTCCCGGTGAGGCGGCTTCCGCCTTCACCGATGCCCTGCCCGTGGTCGCCACCGGCGAGCGCGCGACCGCCGAGCCTGGCAAGCCCGACGCAACGAGCGCGCCGGCCGCGCTCGCCTCGATCCGGCAAGCGGTTACGGATGTGCGCGAGGGCCGCGCCAGCGCCGTCGTCACCAATCCGATCGCCAAGAGCGTGCTCTACCGCGCCGGCTTCCGTCATCCCGGCCACACCGAATTCCTCGCCGAGCTCGCCGCAGAGGGCGGGCGCGTGCCGCAGCCGGTGATGATGCTATGGTCGCCGCAACTCGCCGTGGTGCCCGTGACCATTCACGTCTCGATCCGCGATGCCCTGGTCCAGCTCACCAGCGAGCTGATCGTCGCGACCGTGCGCATCGTCGCAACCGAGCTGAAATCCCGTTTTGGCATCGCGCGGCCGCGCATCGCGGTCTCCGGCCTCAATCCGCATGCCGGCGAGGACGGCTCGCTCGGCCATGAGGAGCAGACCATCATCGCGCCGGCGCTGAAAGTCTTGCGCAATGACGGCATCGAGACCAGGGGTCCGCTGCCCGCCGACACCCTGTTCCACGAGGCCGCGCGCAGCACCTATGACTGCGCCATCTGCATGTATCACGACCAGGCGCTGATCCCGATCAAGACGGTCGCGTTCGACAACGCGGTCAATGTCACGCTCGGCCTGCCCTTCGTCCGCACCTCGCCCGATCACGGCACCGCCTTCGACATCGCCGGCACGGCCAAGGCCAACCCGGCGAGCCTGATCGCAGCCTTGAGGCTCGCCAGCCGGATGGCGGCTTCACCAAGCTCACAAAGCTGATGAGCGCGATCGACGACCTCCCGCCGCTGCGCGAGGTCATTCGCCGGCACGCGCTGTCGGCGCGCAAGTCGCTCGGCCAGAACTTCCTGCTCGATCTCAACCTCACGGCGCGCATCGCGCGCGCCGCGGCGCCGCTCGAGGATTCCACCATCGTCGAGATCGGCCCCGGCCCGGGCGGGCTGACGCGCGCCCTTCTGGCGCTCGGCGCGCGGCGGGTCATCGCCATCGAGCACGACGAGCGCGCGATCCCGGCCTTGCAGGATATTTCCGCACGCTATCCCGGCAGGCTCGAGATCGTGCATGGCGACGCCATGACATTCGATCCGCGCCCGTTGCTCGATGGCGAGCGAGCCAGGATCGTCGCCAACCTGCCCTACAACATCGCGACCCAGCTCCTGATCAACTGGCTCACCAGCGAGCCCTGGCCGCCCTGGTACGACATGATGGTGCTGATGTTCCAGCGCGAGGTCGGCGAGCGCATCGTGGCGCACGAGGACGAGGAGGCCTATGGCCGGCTCGGCGTGCTCGCCAACTGGCGCTGCGAGACCAAGATCCTGTTCGACATCGCGCCGTCCGCGTTCGTGCCGCCGCCCAAGGTCACCTCCTCCGTGGTGCGCCTCAAGCCGCGCGCAGAGCCGCTTGCCTGCGATCGCAAGCTGCTCGAACAGGTCGCCGCCGCCGCCTTCGGCCAGCGCCGCAAGATGCTGCGGCAGAGCCTGAAGTCGCTCGGCGTCGATCCGGCGCGGCTCGCGCAGGCCGCCGGCGTCGATGCGACCCGGCGCGCGGAGACCATTCCCATCTCCGGCTTTGTTGCCATGGCGCGCGAATTGGCGGATATACGCAGCGAAACCGCGTAACCAAGAATTCCGGAGGAAAGAAAATGGCGCTGATGCGCAGGCAGTCCCTGGTCAAGTTCGATGCGCCCTTGTGCGAGACCATCGTCGACACGCCGAAGCCGCAAGGCCGCGAGGTGCTGGTGCGCATCGAGCGCTGCGGCCTCTGCCATTCCGACCTGCATATCCAGGACGGCTATGCCGATCTCGGCGGCGGCAAGAAGCTCGACACCACGCGCGGCATGACGCTGCCGTTCACCCTGGGCCACGAGATCGCCGGCGTGGTCGACGAGGTCGGCCCTGACGTGCCGGCCAGTCTCGTCGGCGCCAAGAAGGCCGTCTTCCCCTGGATCGGCTGCGGCCAGTGCCGCGATTGCGCCAATGGCGACGAGAATCTCTGCGTGAAGCAGCGCTTCCTCGGCGTCTCCATCGACGGCGGCTTTGCCACCCACGTGCTGGTGCCCGACGCGAAATACCTGCTCGACTACGATCCCCTGCCCGTCAACCAGGCTGCGACCTTGATGTGCTCCGGCGTCACCGCCTACGGCGCGCTCAAGCGCCTGGTCGACCGTCCGCGCCAGCGCAACCTGTTGCTGATCGGTCTCGGCGGCGTCGGCATGATGGGACTGTCGTTCGCCCAGGCGATGTTCAAGCAGCCGATCACGGTCGCCGACCTCTCGCCGGCCGCGCGCGACACCGCGCTGAAGAACGGCGCCGCGGTCGCCTACGACCCGTCCGAACCCGACGTGATCAAGCGCATCCTGAAGGAGACCGAAGGCGGCTTCGACGAGATCGTCGATTTCGCCGGCAACGAGAAGTCGATGGCCTTTGCGGTCGCGGTCGCCGCGCGCGGCGGCAAGATCGTGGTCTCCGGCCTGATGGGCGGCCAGTTCACGCTGCCGATGGTGCAGTGGGTCTACAAGCGCATGACCATCGAGGGCTTCATGGTCGGCACGCTCGCCGAGGCCCACGAGCTGATGGCGCTGGCGCGCGCCGGCAAGATCAAGCCGACGCCGATGCGCGAGGAGCCGATGGGCGACGTCCAGAAATGGATCGACGAGCTTCGTGCCGGCAAGGTCGTCGGCCGCATCGTGCTGAAGAACTGACCGATCGCTTGTTGCGGGCCCGGCGCAAGTTGGGCCCGCGGCACGGAACGCCTTCGGTCTCGCCGCGTTGGCAGCGCATGTCCATTCGGTGCACCGTCGAAAGCGCATTCTTCATCGCCTGGAGCTGCCTCGAGCAGAGCGGCGAGCTCGGCCCGCCGGACGAGAGCGCGAACTTCCTTCTCGACGCCATCGAAGCCCAGCTCAGGACCGGCGAACGCCGGCAGCTGATGCTCGCCAACAGGGCGATCGACGCCTATCGCGCCCACGCAGCCGAACGCCGCTCCACGGCAGACCGCGAAGCACGGGTCGGATGACGTTCATCGCCGCCGTCGGGCTCCGGGGCAAAGACCTGCGCGCGAACTTTTCGGCCCCCGAGCCACCCCTTGTGTGCACTTTGGAACCGTTGGTTCCGCCACGGAAACGTAGGGTTGCGACCGGCGCCGATTCCCGGCCAGCCAAGAGAAGAAACTGTGACCGGTCGGCCCCCGAACGATCTGCTCCGGCAGCTCGCCCCCCGAGATTTCGAGCTTCTTGCACCTCATCTCCAGCCGGTCGACGTCGAGGCGGGCCACATCCTGCATCACGCCGGCGACACCGTCGCGGCGGTTCATTTCCCCTGCGGTCCCACGCTGGTGTCGTTCGCCGTTCCGGTCGAGGATGATCGCGAGGTCGAAGGCCTGCTGGTGGGACGCGAGGGTGCCGTGGGCGTCGCCGCCGGCCGCAATCCTTCGCTCGCCTATTCCCGCATCGTCGTGAAGCTCGGCGGCACGCTCGTTCGGCTGCCGCAGCGCGCGCTCGAGCAGGCGCAGCAGAGGTCGACCGCGCTGCAAGAGGCGTTCTCGCGCTATGCTGATTGCCAGTTCGCGCAATTGCTGCAGAACGCGGCCTGCAACGCCGCGCATTCGATCGAGCAGCGCGCCGCCAAGTGGATCATCTCCGCGCAGGAGCGGATCGGCCAGGCCGAGATCCCCCTCACCCACGAGCAGCTCGCCGGCATGCTCGGCGTCTCCCGCAGCTATGCCAGCCGCGTCATCCAGATGTTCAAGGCACGGCGCATCCTCGCCACCCGGCGCGGCGCCATCCTGATCCTCGACGCGGCGGCGCTCGAGGCTAGGGCCTGCTGCTGCAACGATTGGGTGAAGAAGCATTGTGACGAAGTGCTGGGCGCAGCAGTTGACGGCAGCTAACGCCTGTAACTTCAGACCTGTGGCGGCGACTGCCGCCTCTGGTGCAGATAGGCCGGGCTGAAATCGCCGAGCCGCTGCAAGTCGCGCCATTTCAGCACGATCAGCTCGCCCTCACGCAGATCCATGGCGCCGCTGCGCCGGAGCTCGGCGAGCGTCCGGTTCACGGTCGCGATCGCCATGCCCAGCGTCTCGCCGAGCTGCACCAGGCTGATCGGCAACAGGCAGCGATTGCCGCGGACGAGCTGCGCGGCACGGGCGCGGTAGAACAGCTCGCAGAACAGGTGAGCCATGCGCGCCTGCATCGGCCGGGCGCTGTTGTTGGTGATGGCTTCGCGAAAGATCGCGGCATCGAGCAGCGTCTCGCGCCAGACGGCCAGCGCAAAGGTCGGCCGCCGCCGGAACGCGATGAACAATTCGCGATGCGGGATGAAGGCGACCGAGGCGGGCCCCACCGCGCTCAATCCGTGGTCCATCTGGTCGATGAACAGGCCCTGCGCGTCGGGCAGGTCGCCGGTGAGGTGGAAGGCGAGATATTGTCGGCCGCCGCCGCCGAGCAGATGGTAGCGCGCGACCATGCCCGAGACGACCAGCACCGAATGTTCGGGTTCGTCGCCCTGTCGGATGAAATCCTCGTTCGACTCGAAATCGCGCATCGTGAAAGTGAGTGCGCAGATCTCGGCGAGATCCTCCGCTGCGAGCGCGGTGTGTTCGCACAGGTTCCGGATCAGCACGTCGTGGGCTTTTTCCATTGGTCCGCCAAAAAACGCGCCGGTTCTATCAAATGATACGTCCGGCTTGGATTGAGCGGACTAGAACGCATCTCGGAAGCAGAGGTTGCTAATCGATCTCGGACCGTACCGGGTCGCATCCACACCGTCATCTCGACGAGCCGCCATTCATGAGCCCTACGACGATCCTGGAACGTATCCGCGGCCTGTTCGCGGCGGATACCAGCGAGCACCTCGACAGCATCAACGATGCCTTCGTCCAGGGCGCGCTGAAGCAGCCGGTCCGGCCGATGTCCGATCAGGAGCTTGCCCGCGCCATTCGCGAGTTCCACTCTGCGCCCGTCTCCGACTGGACCCTCGCAAAGCTCTCGCGCCGCTTCGTCGAGGCATGCGGGTCGCGCGACGATTGAACCGGTACGCGAGGCTCATGCCGCATCCGAAGTTCATCGCGCGTCTGCAGGCCATCGAAGACCTGTCCGAGGACGAACGCCGAGAGATCGCCGCCCTGCCCTCCACGCTGCGCCAGGTCGCCGACGGGGAGATCGTGCTGCGCCAGGGCGAGCCCGTCTCGCGCTGCGTCTTCGTCGTGCACGGCTTCCTCTACCAGGCCCGCATCGTCGGCGACCGCAGCCAGATCCTCGCCTTTCACGTTCCCGGCGACATGCCCTGCCTGCACACGCTGCTGGTCGCGCCGATGGATGCCGACCTCGTCGGCCTCGGACCGACCATCGTCGGCACGGTCGCGCACAGCCAACTCAAGCAGCTTCTCGACGGCTCGATGCATTTGACTCGCGCGTTCTGGCGCGAGACGCTGATCGATGCGGCGATCTCGCGGCAATGGATCGCCCGCCTCGGTGCGCAGGCCGCCCTGGCCAGGGTCGCGCACCTCATCTGCGAGCTCGCCGCACGGCTGGAGATGGTCGGCCTCGTTACGGACGGCTGCTTCCAGATGCCGATGACGCAGCGGCACGTTGCAGATGCCTGCGGCCTGTCGATCGTCCACGTCAATCGCACCATCCAGGAGCTGAGGCATCGCAGGTTGATCGCTTGGGAGGGCAGCGAGATCGAGCTGCTGCAACCCGAGGAGCTGCGCAAGCTTGCGGATTTCACGCCCGACTATCTGACGTGAGCGCGGCCGACGTGAGAGCTACCCGCCGGATCGCGATCGCGACCGCTCTCTCCGCCACGAGCGCAGCAGCGGGCCGCCGGGTCCAAGGACCGGATCGGCTGTCGGCTTGCGGACCTTGGCGATGCGCTTGATGGCGTCGGGACGCTCGCGCGTGTCAGTGCACTCGTCATAGGTCCCGTCCTGCGGATAGGCGCCGACCACCAGAAAGTCCCGACTGGCCTCGATGAGCCGGTGTCCGGTGCCCGCGGGAAGCACCAGAACGTCGCCGGCCTTGACGCGCAGGATCCGGCCCTTGACGCCGCCGCACTCGATCCTGGCCGTGCCACGTGCCACGCCCATCACCTCGTGGATCTGCGAATGATAATGGACGAAGTCATACACCGTATCGCGCCACGACCGGCCCCAGCCATTCGCATCGAACATCGTGTCGATGATGACGTCAGGGGGAAAGCGCCGGCTGTTCAGCTTCACCGCCCCGCGATAGAGCAACGCTGGAAATTTCGGATTGTTCGGCACGATGCCGTCGTCGCGAAAACGGAGCGCGGCCGGCTTTCGCGCCCGCACCAGCGCCCGCAGCGCCGCGGCATCGGGACGATCCTCCACCAGCTTCCTGGCGAAATTCTTGACCTGATCCTTGATCGGCATGGCGTCTCCTCAGCCCCGATTCAACCACGGCGGAGGCGAGAAGTTTCCCAAAGTGAAAACAGCTTGGCGGCGTTCTGCGCCCCGTGGCAAAACCGCAAGATCGGTCGAGCACGTCATGCCCGCCTGCGCTTTAGCTGGTGCCGCCACGGAGGACACGATGACGGCGGCGCTTCGCAACTACCATGCCCGGATGCAGCGGGTGCTGGATCACATCGACCGGCATCTGGATGACGATCTGGACCTGGATGCGCTGAGCGGCGTCGCGGCCTACTCCAAGTATCATTTCCACCGACAGTTCACGGCGACCTTCGGGCTGTCCGTGCATCGCTACATCCAGCTTGCCCGTATGAAGCGCGCTTCATACCGGTTGGCCTACAACGACGCCGACAGCGTCACGGATATCGCGATGGATGCCGGCTACGACGCACCCGACGCCTTCGCCCGCGCCTTTCGGCAACGGTTCGGACAATCGCCGTCGTCGTTCCGGAAGTCTCCCGACTGGGAGCCGTGGCTTGCGGCCTTCGGGCCACTCGACAATGCGAGGAGCAAGTTCATGCAGAAGACCTTTACCAGCGACGACGTGACGATCCTCAACGTGCCGACGACGGCGGTGGCGATCATGGAGCACCGCGGCGACCCGGCGACGCTTCCCGCCACCATCCAGCGCTTCATCGCCTGGCGCAAAGCCGCCGGTCTGCACCCGCGCACGAGCCCGACCTTCAACGTCTGGCGGTCCGAGCGGCGGCCGGCCTCGCCTGCCGACTACAGCGTGGACCTCTGCGTCGGAACCGACAAGCCGATCGAGCCGAGCGGCGCGGCGATCAAGGCCGGCGAAATTCCGGGCGGTCGCTGCGCCGTGCTGCGCATCGTCGGCAACACCGACAATCTCGAGCCCGCCGCGCTCTACCTCTATCGCGACTGGCTCCCGGCCAGCGGCGAGGAGGCGCGCGACTTCCCGATCTATTGCCAGCGGCTGAACTTCGTTCCCGATGTCGCCGAGCACGAGGCAGCGGCGGACCTGTTCCTGCCGTTGAAATGAACCTTCGTCACCTCCACCGTCATTCCGGGATGCGTGCGCAAGGACGCAGGCCCGGAATCCATCGGGCCGCATGCCCCGCCGTCCGATGGATTCCGGGCTCGCCCTTTCAGGGCGCCCCGGAATGACGAGCGGAGGCTGAGGCAACCGCTCGCGAGGCGTCGGGCAAAACACCATGAAACCCGTCAACCCCTTCCCGCAAAAATATTCCACTTTCCCGAATTTCGGATTTGTGGCATAGAGCGGTCATCCCGGCCCTGCCAGAGGGGCGCTTCGCGATCGTCACGAGATGCGGGCCGGGGTGCGGTGGACGCGGTAGCGCCGGCGCGACAGGCGGTGACAGGGACGGGCGACCGTTGAGTCATGCGCGGCGTGCTACGACACGGCGCGGTCACAGCGGTCTTGTTGATGGTCGGGGGCGCGCACATCGGGCCCCGGATGCTGAGGCAGGGGCGTCCGCGGACGGAGAAGTCGTGTGGTCCCGACGCCCGGGGTTCTGGCGTCAAATCTCGCCGTGATGTGGCGGCCAACCGGCACGCGCATCGATCAGCGGCGAGGCGACGGGGGCAATAGTGCAACGCTCCCCGAGGAGAGCACGAAGGACACCGTTAAAACCATCCGCGCAGGGAAGGCCGGGCGACCGGCACACCTGTGATCCACCCCGTGTGCATTCTTCGTTGTGCACGGATTGCGGGTGCCGCCGGCGCCCGGCCTTCCCTGCGCCTTCTGGTCTTTCGAGGGCGCGAACGAACAGCAAAGCTCGGGCAAGAAGTGCCGCGAGAATGCGGTTGTGCGTCTGCAACAAAGAGCGCCGATGGAAAGAGCAAGCCGGTGCCACATACTCCGTCATTGCGAGCGCCGCGAAGCAATCCAGACTGCCTCCGTGGAAAGATTCTGGATTGCTTCGCGGCGCTTGCAATGACGGCGGAGAGAGAATGATCCGAGCTCCTCTCGTGCCCCGGACACGGCGCAGCGCCCCCCGCGATGCAAAGCATCGGTCGGTCAAGGCGACGGCGTCACCTTCACCGGCTCGGGGCGTCTCGGCGCGCGCAGCGGTTCCGGAAGCTGGCGCCGCTCCGACGGCTGCGGTGGAACCTGGAGTTCGGCGAAACAGTAGCGCCGGAAAGCCGCTATTTTCAGCGGAACGAACGCCTCGCAGGCCCGATTCAAGCCACATCCTCTCCGGATTTGCGGCTCATTGCCACCCAAGTCTTTGATGACAAAGGGCAGGTCAAGAGTTGCGTCATGCGTAACCGGGAGACCAGGATGGGCAACCGCACCGCAAAATTCATATCCGCGCTGGTCAGCAGCATTATTGCCGGCCTGCCACTGGCCGCCGTGTCGCAGAACGCGCCGAACGGATCGGGCACCGCCACCGCAAACGCCGACTGCCTGGCCTCGCCGAAGGGCGCCGCGCCGCAGGGACAGCATTGGTACTATCGCCTCGACCGTACGACCAAGCGGCAATGCTGGTACCTGCGCGCCGCCGGCGACAAGGACAGCGCGAAGGCCGCGCAGGCTACGCAGGCCGACACACCATCGGATTCAACAGCATCGCCGCAGCAGACCGCGCAGGACGCGCGCGCCGAATATCTGGGTGCGCGCAGTGATGCGGCCGCCAAGACGCCGAACGCGATCACGCCGGGCGCACCGACGGCCCCGACGGCACAGCAACCCGCCAACCAGGCTGACAGCAGCGCGCAGCCAGCTTCTGTCGCCTCGCCATGGCCCGAAGTCTCGGCAGCGCCCACCGCTCCAGAGCCGCAGCCGGCAACGACCATGGTCACAGCCGTTGCGCAGCCGAAGACAAAGCCGTCAAAATCCCCTGCCCCGCCCCCGCCTGCCGCAGCAGACGGCATGACCGACAAAACCGGCGGCTCGGTGCAGATGCTGCTGCTGGTGATCGGCGGCGCGCTGGCACTCGCGGGCATCCTCGCCAGCGTGGTCTACCGTTTCGCCCGCAGGCGCGTGCGCGTTCAAGCTGCTTCCGACCGCCGCGGGCATTGGGACGATTGGGCGCCGCAGGATCACGACGGAAGCCGCGCGCCATGGCTCGGTGCGAATTCAGCGGCCCAGCCGCACGCGCAAGGCGGCCCGGTCGATTTCGACGAAGCCCGACCGCAGACCGCGCAGCTCGCGGCATTCACCAGGGAGATCTCCGTGATCGCCGCCCAATCCGCCTCCGTCCGCAGCAAGGCTGGCGAGCTCGACAAGGCCGACATCTTCCGCGGCGCGTTCGCGATCGAGCCAGCGCCCCCGCGGCTCGCGGCCAAGGCGACCGACGACAAGAAGCCCGTTGCTGACGACGAGGCCAATCGCAATGACGATGTGAAGAGCGAGGATGCCGTCGATGTCGACGTGATCACCGCGATGCTGGAACGGCTGGCGAAGCAGGGGCCGCGGCTGCGGGAGCCTAGCCCTGAAGCTGGCCTTGCAAACCTCGCACGAAACCAACGAGGCCAATCCGCCGCTCGCGCTTGAGGCGCTCGGCCTTCAGGATCGACTGCACCTCGGCGAAGGCCTCATCGACGTCGTGGTTGATGACGATGTAGTCGTACTCGGCCCAGTGGCTCATCTCGTGGCTGGCGCGGCTCATGCGCTTGCGGATCACCTCGTCGGAATCCTGCGCGCGCGAATGCAGGCGCTTTTCGAGGTCGGCCGCCGAGGGCGGCAGGATGAAGACGCGGACGACGTCGACGCTGGCTTTCTGGTGCAGCTGCTGCGTGCCCTGCCAGTCGATGTCGAACAGCACGTCCTTTCCGGCAGACAGCGCCGCCTCCACCGGAGCACGCGGCGTGCCGTAGAGATTGTCGAACACGGTGGCCCATTCGAGCAACTCGTCGCCCTTCACCATCGCTTCGAAGCGCGGCTTGTCGACGAAAAAGTAGTCGCGACCCTCGACCTCCCCGGGTCGCTTCGCGCGCGTGGTCGCCGACACCGACATCTTCAGGCCGGGCTCTCGGTCGAGCAACATCCGCGACAGCGTCGTCTTGCCCGCGCCCGAGGGCGAGGACAGCACGAACATCAAGCCGCGCCGCTCGACACCGTCAGTTCCGTGGCCGCCCGTCGTCATCGATCACTCCAGATTCTGGACCTGCTCGCGGAACTGCTCGACCACGTTCTTCATGGCCAGCCCCGTATTGGTCAGCTCGATGTCGTTCGACTTCGAGCAACAGGTGTTGACCTCGCGGTGAAACTCCTGCGCCAGGAAGTCGAGCTTGCGGCCGATCGGGCCGCCCTTGCCGATCAGCTCGCGCGCCTGCGCGACGTGGGATGCGATGCGATCGAGCTCCTCACGGATGTCGGCCTTGGTGGCGATCAGGATCGCCTCCTGCATCAGGCGGTCGGAATCGAACCGGTCGGAGGTGTCGAGCAGCGCCGCGATCTGCTCGGCGAGCCTGGCCTTGATCGCCTCCGGCTTGCGGCCGGGCGCAGCTTCCGCCTTCTTCGCCAATTGCTCGATCTCGTCGACGCGCTGGGTGAGGA
Source organism: Bradyrhizobium dasycarpum (assembly GCF_042019905.1). Classification (NCBI taxonomy): domain Bacteria; kingdom Pseudomonadati; phylum Pseudomonadota; class Alphaproteobacteria; order Hyphomicrobiales; family Nitrobacteraceae; genus Bradyrhizobium; species Bradyrhizobium dasycarpum. Next base: position 863,486 of record NZ_CP169574.1, on the reverse strand, counting down.
TCTGGCCGAGCGAGGTGCCCTCGCGCTTGCGCATCGCAACGAGCTCGGCGAGCGCCTTGTCGAAGGCCTCGGCGGCAGCGGCACGCGCGGCGTTGTCCTCCGCCTCGTCGCCCTCGGGCTCGGCGACCTCGACGACGCCCTTGATGGCGAGCAGGCCGTCGATGCTCGGGGCAACCGCGTCGATCTTGCCGCCGATCATGGCGGCGGCCTTCAGGACGGCGTTGAGCACGTCCTCGTTGACGCGAACCGTTGCGGCGGCATTGCTGCGCTTGACGGTGAGATTGGCGTAGACGGTGCCGCGCGACAAAAGCTCGCCGGCGCGCTTCTTGGCGTAGGCCTCAAGCTCGTCGAAGCCCTGCGGCAGCCGCACCCTGAGGTCGAAGCCCTTGGCGTTGACGGACTTCAATTCCCACTCGAACGTGTACGGCCCGCTTGCGCCGTGGCATCTCGCAAAGCCGGTCATGGACGACAGCGCCATCAGGTCAAATTCTCCAAAAAACGCGGGATTCGCGAGGCATCAAGCCACGCAGATCTTAAGACTATTTTGCAGGAAAGTGGAATCCGCAAAGTCCGCAGCAGCGGTTGGGACGGATCTAGCGCTGGACCACCGGTGGCGACGGCTGCACCGCGCCCTGCCGCGCCGGTGCCGGAGCTGCCGGGCGTGCCGCCGGCGGCTTTTTCTGCTGATTGGGCCGCGCCGGTGTGGTCGCGGTCGGCGTATCGGCGGCTCCGGGCGCAGCGGCGGCCGGCGGCGGCGCATCCTCGGGCGGCTCGACCGTGTCGTTCTGGATCTGCTTCTCCATCGCGCGCAGCTTGGCCACGTTCTTCTGGTGCGCGTCGTAGGTCTCGGTAAAGGCGTGCCCGCCGCTGCCGTCGGCGACGAAATAGAGGTCGCGGGTGCGGGCCGGATTGGCGGCGGCCTCCAGCGAGGCGCGGCCGGGGTTGGAGATCGGGCCCGGCGGCAGGCCTTCGATCACATAGGTGTTGTAGGGCGAAGGCTGCGTGATCTCGCTGCGCTTGATCGGGCGACCCAGCGTGCCCTTGCCGCCGACCAGCCCATAGATGATGGTCGGATCGGACTGCAGCTTGATCCGCTGCTTCAGGCGATTGACGAACACCGCGGCGACGCGGCTGCGCTCGTCGGGCTTGCCGGTCTCCTTCTCCACGATCGAGGCCAGGGTCACCAGCTGCTCCGGCGTCCTGACCGGAATGTCCTGATTGCGACGCTCCCAGATCTCGGCGAGCACACGCTTGTGCGCCTGCTGCATGCGCTGGACCACCTGCTCGCGCGGCGTGCCGCGCGGAACTTGTAGGTTTCCGGCAGCAGCGTGCCTTCGCGCGGCAGCTCGCGCACGCTGCCGGTGAAGATGTCGTTGTCGGACAGGCGCGCCACGATCTGCTCGGAGGTCAGCCCCTCCGGAATCGTGACGGCATGCTGCACCACCTTGCCCTCGACGATGGTGGCGATCACGTCGCGGAGCGAGGCGTTTTTCTGGAACGAATATTCACCCGGCTTGAGATCCGAGCTCGCCTTCAACGCGGCAACGCTGGCGATGAACACCCAGGGATTGACGTCGGTGACGCCTTCCCGGTTCAGCGTCTCGGCGATGTCGCGCTTGCCGGCGCGCTGCGGGATGTTGACGATCTTGTCGTCCTTCAGCGGCCCGGGCGCCTCGAGGCACCTGGCGGCCGTAATAATAGACGCCGCCTGCGCCGAGCATGGCGATCAGCAGAAGGGTGATGATGGCGTTGCCGACGACCACGAACGGATTGCGCGCACGGTCCGAACGCTTCGGCGGCGGCGGGAGCTGCTCGGGCTCAAGTGCTGCCCGCGGACTCCGGGGCGAGATGGGCGGCCTTTCACTCATAGAAGCAACCTGAATCCTGCCGGTTCAATAGCGGCCCGACCATCGCTTGCCGAGCCAAATGCACGCCCACTTCCATGACTATCGCCGAATACGGCAAAACGGTGGATTCGTTTCAAACGCAAACTAATCGGCCAAACGTCGGACGATCACCGACGCATTGGTACCGCCAAAACCAAACGAGTTCGACAAGGCAACATTGACCTCACGCTTCTTCGCAACGTGCGGCACGAGGTCGATCGCGGTCTCCACCGACGGATTGTCGAGGTTGATCGTCGGCGGCACGACACTATCGCGAATCGCGAGGATGGCGAAGATCGCTTCGATCGCGCCGGCCGCGCCGAGCAGATGACCGGTCGACGATTTGGTCGAGGACATCGCGACCTTGGAGGCGGCATTGCCGAGCAGACGCTCGACGGCACCAAGCTCGATCTCGTCGCCGAGCGGTGTCGAGGTGCCGTGCGCGTTGATATAATCGAGATCGGATGCGGTCAGGCCGGCGCGCTTGAGCGCAGCCGACATGCTGCGGAAGCCGCCATCGCCGTCGGGCGACGGCGAGGTAATGTGATAGGCATCACCCGACAGACCGTAGCCGATCACCTCGGCATAGATCCTCGCGCCGCGGCGCCTCGCGTGCTCGAGGCTCCTCCAGCACCAGGACGCCGGCGCCCTCGCCCATCACGAAGCCGTCGCGGTCCTTGTCGTAGGGACGCGAGGCCTTCTCGGGAGTCTCATTGAAGCCGGTCGAAAGCGCGCGCGCGGCATTGAAGCCGGCAATGCCGATGCGGCTGATCGGCGACTCGGCGCCGCCTGCGACCATCACGTCGGCATCACCCAGCGCGATCAGGCGGGCGGCATCGCCGACCGCATGCGCGCCGGTCGAGCAGGCGGTGACGACGGCATGGTTCGGCCCTTTCAGCCCGTGTGCGATCGAGACGTAGCCGGAGGCGAGATTGATCAGGCGACCCGGAATGAAGAACGGCGACACCCGGCGCGGTCCGCGCTCCTTCAACAGGATCGCAGTTTCGGCAATGCCGCTGAGGCCGCCGATGCCGGATCCGATCATGGTTCCAGTCGCGCACTTGTCCTCTTCGGACTCGGGGTGCCAGTTGGCGTCGTCGAGCGCCTGGCCGGCCGCGGCCATGCCGAAGATGATAAAGTCGTCGACCTTGCGCTGGTCCTTCGGCTCCATCCACTTGTCGGGATTGAAAGTACCGTTGCTGCCGTCGCCGCGCACCACGGTGCAGGCGTATTTCGTCTGAAGATCGGAGACATCAGAAGCTCTCGATCGCGCGCGCGCCGCTTTCGCCGTTGAGGATGCGTTTCCAGGTCGGTTCGACGCCGCAGCCGAGCGGCGACACCATGCCGAGACCAGTGACGACAACCCGCCTCATGTCCGAAAACTCCGCATCGAAACCTTCACGGCCAATAACAAGAAACCGGCTGACCGCTGCGAAGCGGCCCGTCCGGTTTCAATGTTGTCCCCGCGAAATGAAGAGCGTCAGCTCTTCGCGTTCTTCTCGAGAAACTTCGTGGCATCGCCGACGGTGAGAATCGTCTCCGCGGCGTCGTCCGGAATCTCGCAACCGAATTCCTCTTCGAACGCCATCACCAGCTCGACGGTGTCCAGACTGTCGGCGCCGAGGTCGTCGATGAAGCTCGCGTTGTCGACAACCTTCTCGGGTTCAACACCAAGGTGTTCGACCACGATCTTCTTAACCCGCTCGCCAATGTCACTCATTGCTTAACCTCGTGTTGTTCCTGTAGACCCGACCCCCCGGGACGATACGAGCCGTCGTGGTCGTGTTACTTGCCTTCGCTTACGTACTTTGATTTGGCCCCACCCTAACCGATACAGGGCCCGGCGAACGACGGCCAAGGCTCCGCATCGCCAATATACAGGGTTTCAAAAACCTGCAATGGCGTTCTTTGCCCATCCGTTGAAGGTCCGGTTATCACACTTCAATTGCCTTGACTACAAGCCTCATTTCACTCGAAAACGGCCGTTTGCCGCATTCCACGCCGACCATGTGGGCAGCGCGGAACGAAGACCTCAGATCATGGCCATGCCGCCGTTGACGTGGATGGTCTGGCCGGTGACGTAGGCTGCTTCGTTCGAGCTCAGGTACACGGCCGCCGCGGCGATGTCCTCGGGCGTCCCCAGACGGGCAGCCGGAACCTTGGTCAGAATCATTTCGCGCTGCTTGTCGTTGAGCGCGTCGGTCATCGGCGTCTTGATGAAGCCCGGCGCGATGCAGTTCGCGGTCACGCCGCGCTTGGCGTATTCGGCGCCCAGCGTCTTGATCATGCCGATCAGGCCCGCCTTCGAGGCGGTGTAATTGCCCTGCCCGGGATTGCCGGTGACGCCGACCACCGAGGTGATGGCGATGATGCGGCCGAAGCGCTTGCGCATCATCAGCTTGGTGGCGGCACGCGCGAGGCGGAAGGTCGCGGTCAGATTGACGTTGATGACCTCCTCCCAATCCTCGTCACGGAGCTGCACGAAGAGATTGTCGCGGGTGATGCCGGCATTGGCGATGAGGATGTCGACCTGGCCCATCGCGGCTTCCGCGGCGGGCACCAGCGCCTCGACCTCGTCGGCCTTGGAGAGATTGCAGGGCAACACAAAGACGCGCTCGCCGAGCTTGCCGGCAAGCTCATCCAGCACTTCCTTGCGCGTTCCTGAGATCGCGACGGTCGCGCCCTGCCCATGCAGCGCCTGCGCGATCGCGCCGCCAATGCCGCCGGTGGCGCCGGTGACGAGCGCCTTCTTGCCAGTCAGATCGAACATCGATGACAACTCCTCTAGGCCTGCTTCGCAGCGGCCAGTGCATCCTTGGCGGCGGCAATGTCATTGGGACCGCCGACCGCAACGCCGACGGCACCGTCCGCGATGCGCTTGACCAGACCGGTCAGCACCTTGCCCGCGCCGATCTCGAAGAAACGGGTGACGCCCTGCCCCGCCATATAGGCGACCGACTCGCGCCAGCGCACCGTTCCGGTGACCTGCTCGATCAGGCGGCGGCGGATCTCGTCGGGGTCGGTGATGGCGCTTGCCAGCACGTTCGACACCAGCGGCGCGGCCGGCGCCTTGATCGTGACCTTCGACAGCGCCTCCGCCATGGCGTCGGCGGCGGGCTGCATCAGCCTGCAATGGAACGGGGCGGACACCGGCAGCAGCATCGCGCGCTTGGCACCCTTGGTCTTGGCGATCTCGACGGCGCGATCGACCGCAGCCTTGTCGCCTGAGACCACCACCTGCCCGCCGCCGTTGTCGTTGGCGGCCTGGCAGACCTGCCCCTGCGCCGCCTCGTTGGCGACCTCCATGGCGGCCTCGTAATCGAGGCCGAGCAGCGCGGCCATTGCGCCAGCGCCGACCGGGACGGCCTTTTGCATTGCGAGACCGCGGGTGCGAAGCAGACGGGCGGTATCCGACACCGTCAGGCTGCCGGCCGCAGCGAGCGCCGAATATTCACCGAGCGAATGGCCGGCGACGAAGGCTGCGTCTCGTCCCACGGAAAAACCGGCCTCGGCCTCCAGCACGCGCAGGGTGGCGATGGACACCGCCATCAGCGCCGGTTGGGCGTTTTCGGTGAGCTGGAGCGTTTCGGCCGGACCATCCCAGATGATGGCCGTCAGTTTCTCGGACAGCGCGGCATCGACCTCGTCGAACACGGCGCGCGCCACCGGAAAGGCGTCGGCCAGGGCCTTGCCCATGCCGACCGCCTGGGACCCCTGCCCCGGAAATGTGAATGCTGCCGTCATCGGCGCTCCCTGCTTGTCGGGCACGATCCCTCGAGAACCGGCAGCCGATTACGCGCGGCCTTGGGTGGTGGTTCCTTGGGCCATGGTTCCGGATCACGCTCCAAAGGGGGCCGTAGACACTGTCAGGGGCCGGACTGTCAAGCCGCGATGGGAACCCCGGCCGGCATTCAACTGGGGATACGCAGGCTCAAAACCCGCCGGCAGTCTGGTTGGCGTCGACCTTCGCCCCCGCCTGCGCACGGCGCGCGCTGTTCACCAACTCACCCCGCCGGTCATCCCGATCGGGCCTCGCCGTCGCCAGCCGCAGCACCGCGGCGTAGCCCGGTTGCACCTCCATGCGGCCGGCATAGCGGCTCGCGCTCAGCAGCCGATGCACTTTCGGCAGATTATAGCAGGGCACGTAGAACAAGAGATGATGCTCAAGGTGATAGTTCACGTAGTACGGCGCGATGAACAGCCGCTTCGAGGAAAACCGGCATGCGTGGTGCGGGTGTTGCGCAAGGGATCGCTGCTGTCGGGGACGACGGCGTGCTCGGCGATGTTACGGATGCGGGTGATGACCATCATCCAGGTCAAGAGCGGCACCAGCCATAACAGCGGGTAGGCCAACCACACGCCCGCCGCCGCGCACGCGGCGAACATCAGTGCATTGACGATGCATTGCGGACCGAGCTTGTCCCAGAAATGAGTGAGGCGCTGGCGCCACGGCCAGTCCCTCGCGCCAAGCGCGTTGAGCAGCTGCGCCTTGCGCTGCTGGTAGCCGGTCTGTCCGGTGATGTCGCGAATGAACTTGCGGCGATAGCTCAGCTTCGTGATCGGAAACGGCGCCGACAGCACGAGATCGGGATCATCCTCCTGCTGCGTGCGCGCATGGTGCTGCAGGTGGTAACGACGGTAGCTGCGCGTCTCCGCAAACAGCGGATAGGCACAAAACCATTGGCTCAGGGCCAGATTGGTCTTCTCGTCGGCGGACAGGCAGCCATGCGCGCCGTCATGCATCAGGATCGCGAGGCCCAGCTGGCGCGAGCCGATGATCGCGACGGCGAGGACATAGGTGACCGGATTGGGCCACCACGCGACCAAGGCCATCGCACCAATGATCAGCGCCCAGGCGTGCGCGATCAGCGCAACGCCCTTCCAGGTCACACGCCGGCGCACGTCGGCAAGTTGGTCGTCGGTCAGGAAATCACGGGCACGCATGCGAAGCGCGGTCATGGCCTAGCTCTCCTCGTCCGGCGTGGTCGTTGCATCACGCTCCTCGACAAGGCGCAGGCGCGTCGTGTCGGTAGATTTCGCCTGCTCGCCAAGCACCCGCAGCATCTCGGCGCAGAGTTCCTCGGGCGAGCGGCCCATCGCATGGCCTTCGAGAATGACGCCGATGGCGACGGCCCAGAACCGCCGCGAGCTTTCGTCGGGCGCACGCAGCGAGCGCCAGCCGTGCCGTGCCACCTGGGCTCGCATAGGCGCGCGCGCCCTCGCCGTGCAGGCGCTCGATGGTGCGCTCGACGAGGGGCGCAAGATCCTGGCGGCGCCGCGTCAATGTCAGCGCCTCGGCGAAGAAGGCGACTGAATCGCGCGCCGTCACGGTCTGCGCCAGCGCGTGCGTGTAGTCCCGCGGCGTCCGCGCGGTCAGCGCCGCCTGCTCGGTCGCACGCGCCAGATACAGGAGCTCGCGGCAGGCGCATTCGACGAACAGCGCCTCCTTGGTGCGGAAGTAATAGGTGATCTGGCTGGGAAATGCGTTGGCCGCGGCCGCGATGTCGGTGATCGCCGTGCCCGACAGCCCCCGCTCCCGGAACAGCGGACTGGCCGCATCCAGTAGCAGCGAGCGCATCTTGCGGCCGGCCGACCGTGTCGCGCGCGCGGCGTGCTTCGGATCGCCCGCCGACGCCTCGAACGGAGCCTGAATCGATTCACCCGCCATCAAGTCCTCCCGATCCATTATTTGTATGACATACAAACAAATAGGTCAAGCTGGTATGGGAGGGTGGATTGGCTGCCCCGGCCGCCCCCGTGTCGGCCGAAAGCTCGGGGCTCGAACCTTGCCATCTCCGCCAAAATCCGTATAAGGCGCGCATCCGCAGACCCCGGCCGGGAGCTGAACGGACGGTCTCAGCAAATCCTTCGTGATTTTGGTGTGGCAGGGCCAGTCGGCCCGTCGTCCCGTGTTTCCGCCTTCTGAGCTTAATCCCAGAGTCCTTTCCGAAGGCCTCTTAAGGGCTTGACGCCGGGCGATGCGCCAACATGAGGAAAGGACCACCATGGCTCTTTATGAGCATGTTTTTCTCGCGCGTCAGGACGCGAGCACGCAGCAGGTCGAAGAGCTGACTGCGCAGATGACCGGGATCGTCGAGGGTCTCGGCGGCAAGGTCACCAAGACCGAGAATTGGGGCGTGCGCTCCCTCACCTACCGCATGAACAAGAACCGCAAGGCGCACTTCGTGCTGCTCAACATCGACGCGCCGTCCGCGGCGATCGCCGAGATCGAGCGCCAGGAGCGCATCAGCGAAGACGTGATCCGCTATCTCAGCGTCCGCGTCGAGGAGCTCGAGGAAGGTCCGTCCGCGATGATGCGCAAGGCCGACCGCGATCGCGAGCGTGACGACCGTGGCGGCGGCTTCCGCGGCGAGCGTGAAGGCGGCTTCCGTGGCGACCGCGAGGGCGGTTTCCGTGGTGGCGATCGCGACGGTGGTGGCTTCCGCGGCGACCGCGGCCCGCGCCGTCCGCGCGAAGAAGCTGAAACCACGACGGATGGGGAGTAAGAACAATGGCTGAAGCTGGTGCACGCCGCCCGTTTTTCCGTCGTCGCAAGAGCTGCCCGTTCACGGGCGCCAATGCTCGAAGATCGACTACAAGGACTCCAAGCTCCTGATGCGTTACGTCTCCGAGCGCGGCAAGATCGTGCCGAGCCGCATCACGGCAGTGTCCGCGAAGAAGCAGCGTGAGCTCGCCCGCGCCATCAAGCGCGCGCGGTTCCTGGGCCTCTTGCCCTACGTCATTCGCTAACACGACCAATCCGGCCGGCGGCCCCGAGCCGCCGGTCGCAACTTTTTCGAACTCATAAGGCTTCCGGGTCGTCCGGTCGCCGATGGTTGGGGCAGACGAGCCTCTAACCGCTCGAAGGGAGCGGGACAGCTGATGATGGCTTTTGCACTGATTGGCCTGATCGCCGGCGCTGCGTCGGCCCTGATGTTCGCCTCGATCATTTCGGGCGCGCTGATCTCGCTCGTCCTGTTCTATCTCGCTCCACTGCCGCTGATGGTCGCCGCGATCGGCTGGGGACCGCTTTGCGCCAGCCTCGGCGGCATCGCTGCTGCGATCGGCCTCGGCGCGCTGTTCGGCCTGCCCTATGGCATCGCATTCGCCCTCACCGTCGCACTGCCGGCCTGGTGGCTCGGCCATCTCGCCCTGCTCAGCCGTCCCGTGGGAGCTGTCGCGCCAAACGCCGCCGCCGAACCAGCCGCCGCACCTGAGCTCGAATGGTATCCGGTCGGCCGCATCCTGCTGTGGCTCGCCGGCTTTGCCGCGCTGACCACGATGGCTGCCCTGCTTACGCTCGGGACCGACGCCGAGACCATCCTCGGCACGTTGCGGCGCGGCCTGATGCGCCTCCTCCGCGCCACCGACCCGCAAAGCTCCGGCGAAGCCGGTCAGTTCGTCGACGCGCTGGTGCGCATGGCACCGGCCGGGGCCACCATCATCGCGATGCTGACACTGACCCTGAACCTCTGGCTCAGCGCCAAGATCACCGCCACGTCGGGCCGGCTGCGGCGCCCGTGGCCGGACTTGAAGACGGCGGAGCTGCCGCCGATGACGCTGGTGGCGCTCTGCGTCGCGCTCGCCTTCTGCTTCACCGGCGGGCTCGTCGCGATCGTCGCTCAGATCACCGCGGCGGCGCTGATGATTGGCTATGCGCTGACCGGCTTCGCGGTGCTGCACACCCTCACGCTGGCGCTGAAGAGCCGCACGTTCTGGCTCGGCTCGACCTATGCCGTCGTGGTCGTGTTCGGATGGCCCGTGATCGCAATGGTGATCCTCGGCCTTGCGGACGCCATGTTCGGCTTCCGCGAACGCTTCCTGCGCAGCCGGCAGCAGCCGCCACCGCTGCCGACCCCTGAGTTCAACCCGAAAACCGAAAACCCACAGAGCACTTCAATAGGAGAACGAATATGGAAGTCATTTTGCTGGAACGCGTCAACAAGCTCGGCCAGATGGGCGAAGTCGTGAAGGTTCGCGACGGCTACGCCCGCAATTTCCTGCTCAAGCGCGGCAAGGCGCTGCGTGCCACCGCCGACAACCGTGCCAAGTATGACGGCATGAAGGCCGAGCTCGAGGCCCGCAACCTCCAGGCCAAGGGCGAAGCGTCCAAGGTCGCCGAGAAGATCAAGGACAAGAACATCATCGTGATCCGCCAGGCTTCCGAAGCCGGCCAGCTGTTCGGCTCGGTCACGGTGCGCGACATCGTCATGGCGTTCGAGGCCGACGGCGTCCACCTCGACCGTCCGCAGGTGCAGCTCGACGCGCCGATCAAGACCATCGGCAAGCACACGGTCATCGTTGCCGTTCACCCCGAGGTCGAGGTCGAGATCACCGTCACGGTTGCGCGCAGCCAGGACGAGGCCGAGCGCATCAACCGCGGCGAGGACATCTCGACCCGCAACGAGGACCGCGACGCGGCCGCCGAGGCGATCGCAGCCGCCGGCGAGTTCTTCGATCCGGAAGCCGAGCACGACGAGGTCGCGCCGGCGCCGGCCGCGGAAGAGAAGTAAGTTCAAATGTCGTCATTCCGGGATGGTCCAAAGGACCAGACCCGGAATCTCGAGATTCCGGGTTCGATGCTGCGCATCGCCCCGGAATGACGAGCCCCACACAAGCCCGGCTGCCTCAGGCGGCCGGGCTTTTCGTTTTGGCGGCAGCGTCCTCGCTCAACATCGCGATCGAGGCCAGCGCCGTTGCCGTGTGCTTCTCGACGCCGCCGCTGACGCAGAACACGTCGGCGGCAACGACCGAGACCTGACGACCCGGCTTGATCACCCGGGCACGGCAGATCAGCTTCTCGCCGACCGCGGGCGACAACAGGTTGAGCTTGTATTCCGCGGTCAGCGCCGGCTGGCCGCGCGAGGTGGCGGCTGCGATCGTCGTGGCGTTGTCGACCAGGAAGGCGGTGACGCCGCCGTGGAAGAAGCCGTGCTGCTGCAGCAGCTCCGGCCGGCGATCCACGGCAATCGTGCAGGTGCCGCGCGTCAATTCCGACAGCTCGGCGCCGACCAGGTTCATGAAGCCCTGCCGGCCGACATTGGCATGAATGTGCTCGGCAACGGCCGCGAATTCCGGATCTGCTTCGGCGCGCATGCAATCTCTCCTTAGTGCTTGTTGATGCGATCGTGTGGCCGTAGCGCACGGATGGCGCAGGCGATCAGCGTGTCGGCCTCGGCGCGCGGATCGGCGCGGTCGCGTCCCGACAGGAAGGCGCGGCAGAAAATCTGCGCCGGACCGATGAGCTGGCTGACGAACATCGCCGGCGTCATCGGCAAGAGCTCGCCGTTGGCAACCAGCGGCGCGCGCCAGCGCTCGATGCCGTCGGCAAGGCGTGCATTCTGCGCGCGCTGGGCGTCGCGGACGTCCTCGCCCCATTCGCTGCGCGAGATCTCGAACAGGTAGCGCGCCTCGCGCCGGCTGGTCACGACCCAATCAAGATGTGCCCGGATCAGCCGATCGATGCCCTGCTCCGCCGCGGGCACAGGATCGAGCGCGGCCAGCACCGCGGCGTGATAGTGCCGCAAGACCTCCAGGAACAGCGCACCGGCAAGCTCCTTCTTTGAGCCGAAGGCGTGAAAGAAGCTGCCATTGGAAGCCCGTGCCCGGGCACGGATCGCGGCCACCGTCGCGGCTTCGAAGCCGACGCGGTCGAACACGGCCAGCCCGGCTGCCAACAGGTCGTCTCGCACGCTCGCCGCCATCGGCGCCTCCTAGAGCATTACTCTAGAGTGGCACTCTAATGCCGTCAATACGATGCGGAGGCCACGACGAACGCGGCCTCCGCATGTCGGGCGGAAAACGGGCTGGCTTAGCGCGAGATCGGCGGCGCTGGCGGGCCGGACGACCCGGCCGGCGCGGCAGGCGCGGTCGCGGCGGGCGATGCCGGTTCTTGCGGCTTGGCCGCCGGTTCAGAGCTGGCGGCCGGCGCAGCAGGCTTGGGAGCTGCCTCTTCCGCCGACTTGGACGCAGCCGGCTCGGCAGGCTTCGCGGCCGCCGGTGCAGCGGGCGTTACCGGGGGGACAGGATCGGGCCGTACCGCCGGGGTCTCGCTGCGGGGTTCGACCTTGGCGCTGTCGGGCTTGGTCTCGTCGCGGCCGGGCTCGACCTTGGCCGCGTCCGGCTTCGGCTCCGGCGCGCTCTTCTTCTCGTCAGCTGTTGGCGCGACGGCGTCGGCCTTCGGCGCCTCCTCGGTACCGGGCTTGTCGCGGCGTTTGCCTTTGCGCCCCTCGGGCGCAGCCTGTGCTTCGGGCTTCGAGCCGTCCTCGGCCGGCCGTGTCGCACGCTTCTGGCGGGCGCCCTCGGCCGCGGGCGCGGCAGCCTCGCCGTCCGGCCTGGCGTCCTGGGCGCGCGGGCGACGGCCCTGAGGCTCGGGATTGCTGCTCGCGTCCTTGTCCTTGGCGCCGTCCTTCTTGCCGTCCTTGGCCTGGTAGCGGGTGTCGGTGGCACCGTTGGAGACGAGATAGGAGGCAAGAACGCCCGCCATGTCCGAGCTCGTGGTGTAATGCTGGCGCAGGAAGCCCGGCAGCGAACCCGGCGCGACGGTCTTCAGAAGCCCGCGTGGGCTCTTGTGGCAGGCGTTGCAGGTCTGGGCGAAAAGCTGGGACGGGGTCTTGCCGGCCTCGAGATCTGTCGGCTGCGCAAAGACGGTATCGGTCGCGCCGAAGCCGATCAGAAGCAGCACCGTCGCGAGGCTGAGCGCTCGGCTCGACATTCCCAACATCTCCATTGATTCCGAGAGGTGCAGCCGGCCTCCGGCGCGGCGGCGGGTCACCTTTTATCCGATTGAGCCGCGAATGGAAGCAGCCTCCGCGCGCAAGGATGTGATTAAGCCCTTTTGGAATATCGGCTGTGAACACAGCGCAATAGCGCAGCCGCGCCGCCATCCCTAGATTTGGATGCAAACGCATAGGAACCAGAGCGGGACCTGAGCGTCCGATGTGAAGGCCGGGTTAGTCGCATCTCTTGGGGTTCGCTCGAGAGGAAGGTGGCGATGGACCGATTGTTGCGTAAATTCCTGTCTCAATTCATCCGCCGCGGGTCGATGACGGTGACCGGCTCCAGTGGATCGAAATTCACCGTCGGCGACGGCACCGGCGAGCCGGTGGCGGTGCGCTTCGTCACCGCGGAGGCGGAGCGGAAGATCCTCGTCAATCCCGAGCTCGGGCTCGGCGAGGCCTATATGGACGGCGAGTTCGTCGTCGAACGCGGCACCATAGCTGATGCCCTCGCGATCCTGCTCGATCAACCCGACCTATTGCCGCAGTGGGCACGGCCCTGGTGGCACCTGCGCTACCTGACGCGGCACCTGAAGCAATTCAATCCGCGCTCGCGTTCCCGCCGCAACGTCGCGCATCATTACGATCTCGACGCCCGGCTGTATTCGCTCTTCCTTGACGCCGACAAGCAATACAGCTGCGCCTATTTCGAGACGCCGGAGACGACGCTCGACGACGCGCAGCTCGCCAAGAAGCGGCACATCGCCGCCAAGCTGCTCGTCAGGCCTGGACAGCGCGTGCTCGACATCGGCTCCGGCTGGGGCGGGCTCGGGCTTTATCTCGCCGAGACCACCGGCGCCGATGTCACCGGCGTGACGCTGTCGACCGAGCAATTGCAGATCGCCAATGCGCGCGCGGCGGAAAAGGGCCTGTCCGGCTCGGCCCGATTCCTGCTCCAGGACTATCGCGATGCCGAAGGCCCGTTCGACCGCATCGTCTCGGTCGGCATGTTCGAGCATGTCGGCGCCGGCTTCTACGATACCTATTTCCAGCGCTGCGCCGAGCTGCTCAGCGAGAACGGCATCATGCTGCTGCATTCGATCGGCCGCTCACAGGGCCCGGATTCGACCAACCCCTGGATCGCCAAATACATCTTCCCCGGCGGCTACATCCCGGCCTTGTCGGAAGTGCTGCCGGCGATCGAGCGCGCCGGCCTGCTGGTCTGCGACATCGAGATCCTGCGCCTGCACTACGCGGAAACGCTGAAAGCCTGGCGGGAACGTTTCATGGCGCGGCGCGAGGAGGCCGTGCAGCTCTACGACGAGCGCTTCGCGCTGATGTGGGAATTCTATCTGGCGGCCTGCGAGATGACGTTCCGCAAGCAAGCCATGATGAATTTCCAGATCCAGCTCGCACGCCGCCAGGGCGTGGTGCCGATGACCCGTGACTACTTGCCGCGCGAAGAAGCCCGGCTGCGCGCTCGCGAGGGCGTGGCTGGGCCGAAGCTCAAATTGGCTGGTGAATAGATCCTAGTGATGCAGGGTCGAAATCCGGGGAAACCGGACCAGAGCCGTCAACGCCAGTTGCGCCCGCAGTTCCAAGAGGATTTCGGGTGCGACCGGCTGGCGACGCACGTCGGGCCGTTCAGCGTGCTCCATGGCCGCAATCAGCCCGGACAGCCAACGCCGGCTACCCGCCTCGCTCCGCCAAGTCTGGGACTGCCAAGTCTGGGACTGCCAAGTCTGGGACTGCCAAGTCTGGGACTGCCAAGTCTGGGACTGCCAAGTCTGGGACTGCCAAGTCTGGGACTGCCAAGTCTGGGACTGCCAAGTCTGGGACTGCCAAGTCTCGGGCTGCCGTTCTGGCCGCATCGCTTGCCTCGTTCCCTGTGGCGGACCGCGGGAGACAATTCCCGTCCCGTCCGCCTGTTCCGCTCCTACCCCCGAAAATATCCGGGAAGATGTGATCCACTTCACATAAGTCTGGTCGGCCTTGGCCTAGATCGTCGCCATGAGCAAAGAGACCCAAACCTCGCTTGACGTGCAGGACGACCTCCGCACCGATTACGCCCTGATCGCCACCGGCGTCGGGGCGGCTCTGGTTGCGCTGGTCTACCTCCTGCTGGTCTGAAGCCGAGCCGAAAGCGGCCAGCGTGCGCATATCGCGCGCCTCTTGGTACGTCTGCGCGCCAATCCATAAAGTTCACGGTTTCAGGATTTTTCCGTGGCGCGGTCGCGGCCAATTCAGGCCGGGGGCCGGTTCCGCAAAAATCCGTCAAGCGCGGCGCGTGCCGGGGCTGCCAGTCATCCACCACTTTCACTGAGCAGTTGATAGCGGCCAGCTTTCGCTTCCGCTTTGACCTCCGGCGGCGCTTTATCCCGGCCCCGCATCCGCCCAAGAAAATTGCTAAGCACGTCCGACCATGGCCCTGACTGATTCGAACGTTCTCAAACTCGCGCCCGATGCCGGAACTCCCGCCTATCGGAGCGCACCGCACAATATCGAGGCGGAACAGAGCCTTCTGGGCGCGATCCTGGTCAACAACGATGCCTTCTACCGCGTCTCCGACTTCCTGGAGGCGAAGCATTTCTTCGAGCCGCTGCACCAGACCATCTTCGAGACCGCCGGCAGCCTGATCCGGATGGGCAAGATCGCGACGCCCGTCACGCTGAAGACGTTCCTGCCCGCCGACACCGATGTCGGCGGCATGACCATCGGGCAATACCTGGCGCGGCTTGCCGCCGAAGCGACCACCATCATCAACGCCCAGGATTACGGCCGCACCGTCTACGACCTGTCGCTCCGGCGCGACCTGATCGGCATCGGCGAAGACATGGTCAACGTTGCCTATGACGCCCCGGTCGACTTCCAGCCGCGGGCGCAGATCGAGGACGCCGAGCGCAAGCTTTACGAACTCGCCGAATCCGGCCGCTATGACGGCGGCTTCCAGAAATTCTCGCAGGCGCTGACGGTCGCGGTCGATCTCGCGGCCAAAGCATTCCAGCGCGACGGCAAGCTGTCGGGCATCTCCACGGGCCTGCGCGACCTCGACACCAAGATGGGCGGCCTGCAGCATTCCGACCTCATCATCGTGGCGGGACGTCCCGGCATGGGCAAGACGTCGCTGGCGACCAACATCGCCTACAACGTCGCCAAGGCCTATGTGCCGGAGCTTCAGGCCGACGGCACCATGAAGGCCGCCAACGGCGGCGTGATCGGGTTCTTCTCGTGCGAAATGTCGGCTGACCAGCTTGCGACGCGTATCGTCGCCGAGCGCACCGGCATCCCCTCGTCCCACATCCGCCGCGGCGGCATCACGGAAGCCGATTTCGAGAAGATCCGCCAGGTCTCGATCGAGTTGCAGTCGCTGCCCTTTTACGTCGACGCCACCGGCGGCCTGTCGATCGCACAGCTGATGGCGCGCGCGCGGCGGCTGAAGCGGCAGAAGGGCCTCGATCTGCTCGTGATCGATTACATCCAGCTGCTCTCGGGTTCAGGCAAGCGAAGCGACAATCGCGTCCAGGAAATCACCGAGATCACGACCAGCCTGAAGGCGCTGGCCAAGGAGCTCAACGTCCCCGTGATCGCGCTGTCGCAGCTGTCGCGTCAGGTCGAATCGCGCGACGACAAGCGGCCGCAGCTGTCGGACCTGCGTGAATCCGGCTCGATCGAGCAGGACGCCGACGTCGTGCTGTTCGTGTTCCGCGAGGAATATTACCTCGCCATGAAGGAGCCCCGCCCCGGCACCGAGGAACACGCCAAATGGCAGGCCGACATGGAGCGCACGGTCGGCCGCGCCGAAGTCATCATCGGCAAGCAGCGTCACGGTCCGACCGGCACGGTCGAGCTGCACTTCGACGCCTCGGTCACCCGCTTCGGCGACCTCGCGCATGACGGCCAGCTGCCGGACCGCAGCAGCGACTACTAGGTTCCCCGGGTTGAACCGCGCGGGTCTCTTGCGTAAAACGGCGCCATGACAATGGCGTCCGACCCAAAATCCCTTTCGCAATCCGGCCTTCTCTCTGCCGAGGCCAACCAGGCCGCCGCGCTCGCCGCCTATGGCGGCATCCTGACCGTCGATCTCGATGCTGTCATCGCCAATTGGCGCAAGCTCGAGAAGACGGCGGTGCCGGCCGAATGCTCGGCGGTGATCAAGGCCGACGCCTATGGCTGCGGCGCCGCCGAGGTCGCGCGTGCGCTGAACAAGGCCGGCTGCAAGACCTTCTTCGTCGCCACCATCGAGGAAGCGCGCAAGGTGCGCGCCGCCGTTCCCGAGCCCACCATCTACGTGCTCGGCGGCTATTTCCAGAACACCGGCGAGCACTACGCCAGGATCAATTGCCGCCCGGTGATCGGCGATCTCAACGAGCTCGCCGAATGGGACGTGTTCTGCCGCCGCACCGGCTGGAACGGAGGGGCTGCAATCCACATCGACACCGGCATGAACCGGCTCGGCCTGACGTTGACCGAAGCGCAGGCCATCATTCCCCGCATCAACGCCGGCGATCACGGCATCACGCTGGTGATGAGCCATCTGGTCTCGGCCGAGCAGCTCAACAGCCCGGTGAACGCCCGGCAGCTCGCCGCCTTCCGCAGCATCGCCAGCGAATTCGCCGGCGTGCCGGCCGCGCTCGCCAATTCCTCCGGCATCTTCCTGGGCGCGCCCTTCCAGTTCGACCTGGTGCGGCCGGGAGCTGCGCTCTACGGCGTCAACCCGACGCCGGAGGCCGACAATCCGATGCAGCAGGTGGTCGATCTCAAGGCGCGTATCGTGCAGACCCGCAGCATCGAGCGCGGCGAGAGCGTCGGCTATGGCGGCACCTGGACCGCGCGGCGGCCGACCAAGCTCGCGATCATCGCAGTCGGCTACGCCGACGGCTATTTCCGCGCTGCCAGCTCCAATGACGGCACCCGCGGCGCCGAGGTCATCGTCGCCGGCAAGCGCTGCCCGGTCGCGGGGCGCATCTCCATGGACCTCATCGCGGTCGACATCACCGATCTGCCGCCGAACGCGGCGCGGCGCGGCCATATGGTGACGCTGCTCGGCGAGGGCATCACCGTCGACGAGCTCGCGCATCATTTCGGCACCATCGGCTATGAGGTGCTGACCAGCCTCGGCCACCGCTATGCGCGCATCTACAAGGGCGGCAATGTGGAGGAGCCGCTGGTGAAGCCGGCTGCCGTGACCGGAGCCGAGCCACCGCCCGCCCCGCCGCCAATCGAGCAGCCCCCGCCGCCGCTGCCGGGCTAATTCCGATAGGGACTCTCGTGGCCCGGACGCGGCGCAGCGCTTCTTCAGCGATGCGCCGCAGAGCCGGGGCCCGTCTCTCTGCATCCGATCGTATGACTTCTGCGTCCCGGCTCGCGCTTCGCGCGTCCGGGACTCGGAACGCTTACTTCTTCTTCCTGTTGTCGAGCGCCTCTTTGCAGGTCGCGCTGAGCTGATCGCGCTTATCGGTGAGGCAGGCGACCACGCGGCCGCCACCGGGCGCGATGCCGGCGCAGAATTTGTCGTAATCTGCCTTGCACGCACCGCGCGGGTCGGACGATTGTGCCGACGCGAGCCCGGAGAGCGCGACAGCTGCGACGATAGCGGCAAAGTTCAACTTGGACATTGTGTCTCCGGATACGGAAGGCAGGAGCCGGCAGCTCTACATGAAGATCGCGACATTCAACATCAACAACATCAACCGCCGCCTGCCCAACCTGTTGGCATGGCTGCGCGCGGCGAAGCCCGATGTCGTCGCGCTTCAGGAATTGAAGGCAAGTGATGGCGAATTTCCGGCAGCAGCGATCGAAAAAGTCGGTTATGGCGCGGTGTGGCGCGGACAGAAGACCTGGAACGGGGTCGCCATCCTCGCCCGCAACGCCGCGCCCATCCTGACCCGCGATCGCCTGCCCGGAAGACCTGGCGATCACGACGCCCGCTACATCGAGGCGGCCGTGCGCGGCATCATCGTCACCAGCATCTATCTGCCCAACGGCAATCCGCAACCGGGACCGAAATTCGACTACAAGCTCGACTGGTTCGGGCGCCTCAAGCGTCACGCCAACACTTTCATCAAGCAGGATCTGCCCGTCGTGCTCGCCGGCGACTACAACGTCGCGCCCACCGAGATCGACATCTATCCGACGCGCTCATGGGACAAGGATGCGCTGGTCCAGCCCAGGAGCCGCGCGGCCTATGCCTCGCTGGTCTCGCAAGGCTGGTGCGATGCGATCCGCGAATTGCATCCGGACAAGCGCATCTACACGTTCTGGGATTACAAGCGGAACCGGTGGCCGCGCGATGCGGGCCTGCGGCTCGATCATCTCCTGCTCAGCCCTGCCCTGGCCTCACGGCTGGCGAAGGCTGGCGTCGACAAGAAGGTGCGCGGCGAGGAAGGGGCCAGCGATCACGCGCCGGCATGGGTGGTGCTGCGGTGACGGCCCATGCCCAAAATATCAAAAACAACCCCATGCACAGTAGCCGGCCCCAGTCGATTCAATGGGTTAGCGCCCCCGATTTCGGCTCGTCACGGGATGGGTCCAACGGCATCATTCCCACAGACGCGCCTCACACCGCGCCTTCGTCCGGAATATTGAGAAGCTTGCCGCAAGCCTTGCAATGCACAGCGTCGGCATCGTGCCGCTGGAGCCCGCAGGCCGGACACGAAAACCGCACCTTGTTGGGACTGAGCAGCGCGCGAGCAAGATTGAAGAACAGGGTGACCCCGAAGATCATGATCACGACGGTGATGAGACGACCGAGCGTACCCGGCAGGGTGATGTCTCCGAAGCCGGTCGTCGTCAGCGCCGTGACCGTGAAATACAGCGCATCGGCATAATTGTGGATCTGATCGTTGCGAAACTTCTGGGTCTCGTAAACGATCCCGGTCATGACGAAGATGAAAACGGCGAGGTTGGTGACGGCGAAGATCACGTCTTCGTTGCGACGGAAGAACGGAGAATCGATGCGCAGTCGCACCAGCATCTGATAGTCGCGAAGCAGCCCCAGCGTCCGCAGGATCCGGAGAAAGCCGCCAGCTTCGCCGGCAAGCGGCGCGAGGAAGGACACGATCGCAACCATGTCGGCCCAGGTCGCGAGCTGACGGAACCTCCGGAACGGATGCCGGCCGACGAGGAGCCGTGCCGAGAAGTCGGCCAGCAGCAGCAGGCCGAACAGAATATCGAGCGTCTCGATGATCTCGCTGGGATGTAGGAACGAGGTGGCAATGATGAACAACACCGTCACGATATCGAACGCGAGCAGCGTATAGCGGAAGCGCACGCCGCTCGGCGTTGCGCCCTCGTACAGGCGGCGGACGGTGCTTCTGAGAGACGAGACGGTCACTCCCTCATGATTGCGGTTTGCACGGATGATTGCAACCGGCAGCCGGCGCCGCAGGATCGTACCGCCATCAGGCCGGGATTCCGCCGGTCATGCCTGACCAACTCGTACAATGATGTCGCCCGGCAGGAGCGCTGGTTCGTCCGCCGGACCGCCCCGCCACAGGCATTCGCCGGCAACCAAACCCGGCATCGGCAGCGAATGGCCGGCGAAGTTGGCGACGATCTGCAGGGTCTCTCCCCTCCTCGTCTGCCAGCGCACGTCAATCGCGCCCTGACGAGGATCGGCGCCGATCAGCTCACGCTGCGCGGAAACGAAACCTTGCTCGATCAGCGGCACGATCCTCTCGCGCCGGATCGTCAGCAATCGCGTGGTCAAGGCCCGAAAGCCCGCGCAACCGGGAGAATGATCGATGCTGCTCCAGTCAAGCTTCGAGGCCTGAAAGGTCCCCTCGTCGCACGGGTCCGGAATCCTGGCGCGCATTTCGGGGGTCGAAAACGCCTTGAAGTGCGAAAACTCCCTGCGCCGCCCTTCCCGCGTCAACTCGGCAGCTTCTCCGGTCCAGTCTGCGAAGAACAGGAACGGCGTTTCGACGGCGGCTTCCTCACCCATGAACAGCATGGGAATGTGCGGATTGAGCAGGACCAGCGCCATCGCCTGGCCGAGCCTGTCCGGGCCGACCAATCGTGACAGTCGCTCACCCAGAGCCCGGTTGCCGATCTGATCGTGGTTCTGCGCGAAGAAGATCGTGGCTTCCGGCGGCAGATGGGCACTTGGCTCGCCGCGCTGCTCGTTGTGAAGGGCAAAGACTTCACCCTGGTACGCAAAACCCTCGGTGAGCGATCGCGCCAGGTGCTCGAGCGGCTTGTCCGCAAACGCGCGGTAATATCCCTCGTCTTCCCCCGTCAGCAGGACATGAAGCGCATTGTGGAAATCGTCGCCCCATTGGGCGTCGTAATATTTCGGACGTCCTGCTACGCGATCGAGCAGGTGCGCCTGATTGGCTTCATTCTCCAGCATCAGATGCACGCGCCGGCCCGGCAAGTCGTGCCTGACGGTCTCGGCAAGCTCGATGAGGAAATGCCGATCGGAATCGTCTTTCAGCGCGTGGACGGCATCGAAGCGCAGCCCGTCGAAGCCGTAGTCGCGCAACCACATCAAGGCATTCTCGACCAGGAACTCGCGCACGAAAGCGCCGTCGCGTCCCTCCAGGTTGACCGCAGGTCCCCAGCCGGTGGTGTGACGCTTGTTGAAAAAGTTGTCCGCGTAGCTGTGCAGGTAGTTCAACTGCGGACCAAAGTGGTTATAGACCACGTCGAGATAGACCATGATGTCGAGCGCGTGGGCTGCTCGCAACAGCCGCTTGAGATCCTGCGGGCTGCCGTAGCGGGCATTGGGCGCGTTCAGCAGCACGCCGTCATAGCCCCAATTGTGCCGGCCGGGGACATCGTTGACCGGCATCAGCTCGATCGCGGTGATGCCGAGATCGCGCAAATAAGGCAGCCGCTTCTCGACGCCCGCATAGGTCCCCTCCTCGCTGAAGGTGCCGATGTGCAACTCGTAGATGACGGCCTCCGCCCATGGACGCCCCGGATAAGGGACGGGATCCCGCAGCGCCGCCGTATCGACGACTTCGCTTGCCGCGCCGACGTCATCCGGCTGGAAGAAGGAGGCAGGGTCCGGGACGATCAGGTCCTCGTTGATCCTGAACTGATAGCGCGTGCCGGCATGCGCGGTCGGGCTGAGCATCTGATACCAGCCGTCGTCATCGCGCGACATCCGACGCGGCGGCCGGCCGGTCTCCAGTATCTCCACCGATCGGGCCCTCGGCGCCCAGAGGTTGAAGCTGACGCCATCATCGACGATCTGAGCGCCGTGGCGCCGGGCCTGCCCGGCTATTCCCAGTGTCCGAATCAAATCTGTCCGCCTTTCACACACATGCTCGCAGGCATGCATTGGCGAATGCGGTTTGAGCGAGACGTTCCGATCGCTTCAAGGATGCCCGCGAATGAAAAGCGGGCGTGCACTCATTCGTTCCTCGCCATGGACGTGAGCCCGGCATGGGGCGGCCTTGCCGTCTCGATCCCTCGGTCGGCGCGGCCGACGCCGGCGGGCGCCGTTCGCCGGGCAACTGGAACGGAATCATCGCGCGATGGTTACGATCATGCAGGAGTTGCCGCCATGCGCCGCTCGACACCAAAGCCGACCCGCAACAAGCTCGACCTGACCGACCGCGTCCAGATGCGCCTCGTCCGAAAGCGGTCGGGCCTGTCCGATGCCGAGTTGACCGCGATCGTCGGGCGGATCGGCAATTCAATCGCCGCGATCAGCAAGGAGGCCGCCCAGCAGCGCGCCAGCGTCCTGGCCAAGCCTGCCGACGTGCCGCCGGCGGCCGTGATCGTCTCGGCAACGGCTGCCGAACAGGCCGCGACTGAACTACCAGCAACAACGCCGACGTCCTGACCGGATCGTCATCGGGGGCAGACATGGACCAAAAGACGCACCCGGACGACGCCCTGACGCGGGCGGCGTCGAGCCTGCGCCGATCGCGGATCACCGAGGGCAAACCGTTTCCGCTCGGCGCCACCTGGGATGGTCTCGGCGTCAATTTCGCGCTGTTCTCGGCTCACGCCACCAAGGTCGAACTCTGCCTGTTCGACGACGACGGCGAGACCGAGCTCGAGCGGGTGGAGCTTCCGGAATACACCGACGAAGTCTGGCACGGCTATCTGCCCTCGGCCCGTCCCGGCACCGTCTACGGCTATCGCGTCCATGGGCCGTACGAGCCTGATGCCGGCCACCGCTTCAATCCCAACAAGCTCCTGCTCGATCCCTACGCCAAGCAGCTGATCGGACAATTGCGCTGGGGACCCGAGCTGTTCGGCTACCGGCTCGATCACGCCGACAAGGACCTCTCGTTCGACGAGCGCGACAGCGCACCGTTGATGCAGAAGTGCCGCGTCATCGACCCCGCCTTCACCTGGGGCGCGGCGCGCAAGCCTGAAGTGCCCTGGGAGCGGACGATCGTCTACGAGATGCACGTCAAGGGCTTCACGCAGCGGCATCCGCTGGTGCCCGAAGCAGACCGCGGCACGTTCTCGGGGCTCGCGCATTGGGAAATCCCCGCTTATCTGCGCTCGCTCGGGATCACCAGCGCGGAGCTGCTGCCGATCCACGCCTTCGTCGATGACAGCTACCTGGTCGATAAGGGTCTGCGCAATTACTGGGGCTACAATTCCATCGCCTTCTTCGCGCCGGAGCCGCGTTATCTGAAGACGCCGTTCGCGAACGAGTTCAAGGAAATGGTCAACCAGTTCCACGCCCATGGCATCGAGATCATCCTGGACGTCGTCTACAATCACACCGCGGAAGGCAACGAGCTCGGTCCGACGCTGTCGTTCAAGGGCATCGACAACGCCAGCTATTACCGCCTGCTGCCGGACCAGAAGCGCTACTACATCAACGATACCGGCACCGGCAACACGGTGAACCTGTCGCATCCGCGGGTGCTTCAGCTGGTTGCGGATTCCTTGCGCTATTGGGCAACGGAGATGCGGGTCGACGGCTTCCGCTTCGACCTCGCCACCATTCTGGCACGTGAGCCCTATGGCTTCGACGAAGGCGGTGGCTTCCTCGACGCCTGCCGCCAGGATCCGGTGCTCTCCAGCGTCAAGCTGATCGCGGAGCCATGGGACATCGGCCCGGGCGGTTATCAGGTCGGCCAGTTCCCGCCGGGATGGGCCGAGTGGAACGACAAGTTCAGGGACACCGTGCGCGCCTTCTGGAAGGGCGACGAGGGATCGATCGCGGACTTCGCCAAGCGCGTGTCGGGATCCGGCGATCTCTTCAACAAGCGCGGACGCCGGCCCTGGGCCAGCGTCAACTTCGTCACGGCCCATGACGGCTTCAACCTCAACGATCTCGTCTCGTACAACGACAAGCACAACGAGGCGAATGGCGAGGACAATCGCGACGGTCACAGCAACAACCATTCCTGGAATTGCGGCGCCGAGGGACCGACCGACGATCCCGAAATCATTGCGCTGCGCGAACGCCAGAAGCGCAACTTGCTCGCGACCATGCTGCTGTCCCACGGCACGCCGATGCTGCTGGCGGGTGACGAGTTCGGGCACACCCAGAACGGCAACAACAACGCCTATGCCCAGGACAACGAGACCACCTGGCTCGACTGGATGGGCATCACGGCAAACGGCCGCGGCCTTCGTGAATTCACACGCAAGCTGATCGCGACGCGCAAGGCCTTCCCGATCCTCTATCGCAGCCGGTTTCTGGTCGGCTCGCACAATGAAGAGCTCGACGTCAAGGACGTGACCTGGCTGTCGCCCTCCGGCGACGAGATGACCAACGAGCAATGGGACGACGGCAACGCCAAGTGCTTCGGCATGGTGCTCGACGGACGTGCCCAGGAGACCGGCGTCAAGCGCCGCGGCTCGGACGCAACGATGCTTCTGGTCTACAACGCTCATTACGACGTCGTGAACTTCACACTTCCGCCGGTCACCGACGGAAGCCGCTGGCTGGGACTGATCGATACCAATCAGCCCGAGACCCAGATGCCCGCGTTCGAGTTCGGCCACGCTTACGCCGTGACTGGACGATCGCTCGTCGTCTTCGGCCTGGCCACCGAGAGCGCGGCGACGCGCCGCCTGCGACAAGGTCTCGGGGCCCTGCTTGACGTCGTGGAAGCGCCGCTGCCCGGCTAAAGCACGATCCGGAAAAGTGCGCGGTGGTCTTCCGAAAAGATCATGCTTAAACAATAACCTAAAGCGCGATGACGATTCATCCTGATCGCATCGCGCTTTGGAGTTCCGCCTTCGCTGGAAGCACACCAAGCCGCGCCCGGCATCGCCCCCGCCGGCCCGTCCGGCTAGACTACTCCGATTCCCGGAGCGTCCGCCTTTGGCCTTTCTCTTCGTCCTCGCCGTCGGGCTCGTCGCCGGCACCATCTCAGGCATCGTCGGCACCGGCTCGTCGATCATGCTGATGCCGGTGCTGGTCTATGCCTACGGGCCGAAGGAGGCCGTGCCGATCATGGCGGTGGCGTCCGTGATGGCGAACTTCTCGCGCATCCTGGCCTGGTGGCGCGAGGTCGATTGGCGGGCTTGCGCCGCGTATTCGATCACGGGCATTCCGGCCGCCGTGCTCGGCGCGCGGACGCTGCTGGCGCTGCCCTCGCACGCCGTCGATCTCGCCATCGGCGTGTTCCTGATCGCGATGGTGCCGGTCCGGCACTTTCTGGCGCGGCACGATTTGAAGGCCAATCTCTGGCATCTGGCGATCGGCGGCGCGATCATCGGCTATCTCACCGGCATCGTGGTCTCGACCGGCCCGCTCAGCGTGCCGCTGTTCCTGTTCTACGGCCTCTCGAAGGGCGCCTTCCTCGCCACCGAAGCCGCCTCCTCGCTCGGCCTCTATTTCGCGAAGTCGGTGACCTTCGAACGTTTCGGCGCGCTGACCGGCGAGGTCTTCGTCAAGGGTCTTGTCGCGGGCGCCTCGCTGATGGCGGGCGCCTTCATCGCCAAGCGCTTCGTGCTGCACCTGAAGCCGGACATGTTCCGCCTGCTGATGGACGCGATCATGATCGCGGCCGGGCTCTCCATGCTGTGGAATGCGACGCAGACGTAGCCAGCTGCGCTCAGGCGGCGAATTCGGGCGCGATCGGGGGACTGTCGGCGAGGACGCGGCGCTCGACCGCTGGCTGCCTCTCGAGGCCATCGCAGCACGGCGTCGAGCGGCTGCGGTCGTTGATAGAAATAGCCCTGCCCGAACCTCACCCCCATCTCGCGCATGGCCGCGGCCTGTTCGGCGCGCTCGATGCCCTCGGCGACCAGCGTCAGTCCCAGGGTGCCGGCGAGCGATGCGATCACGCCGACGATGGCCTTGTCTTCGGCGCTATCGGGAATCTCGCTGATGAACGCCTTGTCGATCTTGACCTTGTCGAGCGGGAAGCGCCTGAGATGCGCGAGCGAGCTGTAGCCGGTGCCGAAATCGTCGAGCGCGATCGTGGCACCCAGGCGGCGCAGCCGATGCAGCGTCTCGGCGGCGCTGGCGATGTTGTTGATCAGCGAGCCCTCGGTGATCTCGAGCTCCAGCAGCGAGGCCGCAACATCGAAGCGCGCGCAGGTCGCGCGCAGCGCGGTGGCGAGCGAATGGTCGGCGAGCTCGGACGGCGGCAGATTGATCGCGACCCGGATCTCGGGCCGGCCGGCGGCGGCCAGGCGCTGCAGTGCCCAGCAGGCATCGGTCAGCACGTAGCGGGTCAGCCTGCCATTGTTGCCGCTGCGCTCGATCAGCGGCAGGAATTCGGCCGGACCGATCACGCCATGGTCGGGATGGCGCCAGCGGATCAGGGCTTCCAGGCCGACGATCTCGTGGCTTTCGAGGTCGACCTGGCTCTGGTACCAGACCTCGAACTGTCCCTCGGCAAAGCCGGCGGGAATGGCGAGCTCGAGATCCCTGCGGCGGCGGTAGTCGAGCTGAAGCGCTTCATCCAGCACGGCGACCGTGCCCGGCGCCTTGCTCTTGGCATGATAGAGCGCGATGTCGGCCAGCGTCGGCAGATGCGACAGCTCCGGATCGTCGGCGCGGCGCACGGCAAGGCCGATGCTGGCGCGCGGCACCACCTGCTTGTCGTGGAGCCGGATCGGCTCGGAAATGGCGGCCAGCACCTGCTGTGCGAAGGCGTGCGCCGATGCCTCGTTGCTCACCTCGGGGCGGATGACGACGAATTCGTCGCCGCCGAGCCGGGCGACCCAATCCTCCGCTTCGACCGCGCTGCGAAGACGCTCGGAAATCTGAACCAGGAGCCTGTCGCCGGCCTCATGGCCGAAAGTGTCGTTGATGCCCTTGAAGTCGTCGAGATCGATGAAGCAGAACGCGACCAGCGCGTCCGCTCGGCCGCGATGGCGGCTCGCGACCGCCAGGCGCTCGGTCAGGGAGCGCCGGTTGGGCAGCCCGGTGAGCGGATCGTGCGCGGCCATGTGTCCAAGCCGGTCGAGCGCGCCTGACGTCGTATGCTGCATGGCGTTGAAGGCGCGCGCGAGCTGGCCGAATTCGTTCGAGGATGTGACGTCCGCCGGATAGGCCCGGCCGTCCTGCTTGCTGCGCTGGATCGCCGACATCATGGCGGCGAGCGGCCGGCCGATGAAGATGTTCGCGGAGATCCGCATGGCGATCAGCGTTGCAAAGGTCGCGAGCAAGCCCACGATAAGCAGCAGCACCAGCCGGCTGCCGGCGTCGGCGTAGAGCGCCGCATTGGAATAGGCGACCGCGATGCGGCCGGCCTCGACGGCCATGTTGCCGTTGCTGTAATGGATCGGACGCGAGACCTCCAGGTCCGCGTGGCGTTCGGGGCGCGCCGCCACGCGGGCAATCGCCGCGCCCGTATCGTCATAGACGGCCGCCGCCGCGATGGTCTCGTCGTGCATGATCTCGTTGAGCACGCCCGTGACCTGGTCGTAGCGCATCTTCCAGAGCGGCTCGGCGATCAGCTCGGCCCGGCTCTCGGCGAGGCGGGCCATGCGGGCGTCGAGCTGCCTGACCTGCGACCAGAAGCTCGAAGCCTCGACGCCGGCGGAGGCGAGCAATTGCACCAGCAGCAGGACGGGCACCGTGGCCCAGATCATGGCGCGAACGACCGAGCGCAAGCGCGGCGGTGCGGCCTGGTCGTTGCGTTCGGGACCGGTCATCGCCTCATCCTTGCGCATCAGTCGGCGGCGCCTTCGGGAAGCGGCAGGGACGAAATCAGCGCATCGAGTGAGAAGTCGTAATGACCGCAGCGCCCCCTCTTCGCCCGGAAGCGCGCGAAGTCGATCCGGTCGAACGCACGCGTCTTGATGAGGTCGCCGACCGAGCCGAGATCTTGACGGGTGATCGCCGACGTCTTGACCTCGACCCGGGGCGAGACCGCCGCGAAATCACAGCCGTCGGCATAATCGCGCAGCAGGACGATCGACCAGCCGCCGAGCAGGAAATGCCCGCCGTCGGTCAGCAGCAGGCGGCCTGTCCCGACCTCGCGCAGCGCATCCTCCGACCAGTTGAGGCCGACCAGCTGGATGTCGCGGCCGGGCATGAGGCCGGCGGCGACCACCGCGCGCAGCGCGCCGAGCGCCATCGGATCGTTTCCGGCCCAGATGCCGGCGGGGCGGATCTCCTTGCGCGCGGCCCAGCCCAGATAGTTCGTGGTGACCCGCTCGGCCTCCGATTGCGTCCAGTTGGCGAACAGCAGCCGGTCCACCACGACGTCGGGGGCGGCATCCACCGCCAGCTTGAGACCTGCGTTGCGCGCGATCGAAGCGGGCGTGATCTCGTCGCCGCCGATGCCGAGAATATGGATCTTGCCGTCCGCGCTCTGCCATTTCTCGGCACGCGCCGTCGCGATCAGGGCGTTGGCCATCCGCGCGCCCGCGGTCTGGAGATCGGTCGTGATGTCGCCGAGCCAGGTCTTGAGCTTCTGCCGCGGCGGTCCAAGACGCGCGGCATCCTCGCCGATCAGCGTGTTCGAGAGCAGCAGCGTCTTGACGCCCGCAGCCTCGGCCGCCTCCAGGATCGGAACGGCGGCGGATTCCTCGTTCGACAGGATGAGGAAATCGGGCTTGTCGCGACGTGCCAGCACGCCGAGGCCGAGCTCCTGCATGGTGCGATAATTGCGTTCGCTGGTCAGCACCTCGACATGGGCGTCGAGCTTGCGGCCGGCGGCCTGCATGCTCTGCCCGACCATGTCCCAGAAGACCTCGCCGGACTTGCCGGGATTGACGAAGACGATCTCGAGCGGCTTGGCAAGGCTGGCACCGGCGGGCGCGAAAACGCCACAGGCCATGCCCGCAGCGAGCAATATTCGCAGGAATCTCGTCATGTCTCGTCGCCGCCCCCAGATGGTTCCGAAGTTGGACCCGCGTCCGCTAACACTTCGCAAAATCCACCCGGTCACAGCGGTACAGGGCTAATGAAAGGTATAACTGGCGTGCCGCGCCGAGATCATCGAAGCGCCGGCGATCACCCCGCCATTCCGTGCTATCAGCAAGCCGAAACCTCGACTCACCGGTCCCATGGCCAAGAACACGCTTTCCTTCGTCTGCCAGAACTGCGGCGCGGCCTATAACCGCTGGCAGGGCAAGTGCGAGTCCTGCGGCGAGTGGAATACGCTCGCGGAAGAGGACACCAGCGGCAGCGTGCCGGTGTCGATCCGCTCCAAGCGCAAGGGGCGG
Organism: Bradyrhizobium dasycarpum; assembly: GCF_042019905.1. Taxonomy (NCBI): domain Bacteria; kingdom Pseudomonadati; phylum Pseudomonadota; class Alphaproteobacteria; order Hyphomicrobiales; family Nitrobacteraceae; genus Bradyrhizobium; species Bradyrhizobium dasycarpum. Next base: position 834,325 of record NZ_CP169574.1, on the reverse strand, counting down.
ACATTCGCGCTGGAGAGCCTCTCCGGCAAGAGCCCGGATGCGCCGCGCCTGTCCTCAGGCATGGCCGAGCTCGACCGCGTCACCGGCGGCGGCTTCGTCCGCGGCTCGGTGCTGCTGGTCGGCGGCGATCCCGGCATCGGCAAATCGACGCTGCTGACGCAGGCGACCAGCCTCTTGGCGCGCGCCGGCCATCGCGTCGTCTACATCTCCGGCGAAGAGGCGGTCGCGCAGGTGCGCCTGCGCGCCGAACGGCTCGGGCTGTCGGACGCGCCGGTGCAGCTTGCGGCCGAGACCTCGGTCGAGGACATCGTCTCGACGCTGTCGGAGGGCGCGGTGCCCCGGCTCATCGTGATCGATTTGATCCAGACCATGTGGACCGACACGGTGGAATCGGCGCCCGGGACCGTGACCCAGGTGCGGGCCTCGGCGCAGGCACTGATCCGTTTTGCCAAGAAAACCGGCGCCGCCATCATCCTGGTCGGCCACGTCACCAAGGACGGCCAGATTGCCGGTCCCCGCGTGGTCGAGCACATGGTCGATGCCGTGATGTCGTTCGAGGGCGAAGGCTCGCAGCAATTCCGCATCCTGCGCGCGGTGAAGAACCGCTTCGGCCCGACCGACGAGATCGGCGTGTTCGAGATGACGGGCCTCGGCCTGCGCGAGGTCACCAACCCCTCCGAGCTGTTCCTGTCCGAGCGCGACCTCGGCACGCCCGGCACCGCAGTCTTCGCGGGTATCGAGGGCACGCGGCCCGTTCTGGTGGAATTGCAGGCGCTGGTGGCGCCGACCTCGCTCGGCACGCCCAGGCGCGCGGTGGTCGGCTGGGATCCGAGCCGGCTCTCGATGGTGCTGGCGGTGCTGGAGGCCCATTGCGGGGTCAAGCTGTCCGGCCACGACGTCTATCTGAACGTCGCCGGCGGCCTGCGCATCCACGAGCCGGCAGCGGACCTCGCCGCGGCGGCGGCGCTGGTGTCGTCCCTGGTTAACGCGCAATTGCCGAGCGATGCGGTCTATTTCGGCGAGATCTCGCTGTCCGGCGTGGTGCGCCCGGTGGCGCAGACCCCGGCCCGGCTGAAGGAAGCCGCCAAACTCGGCTTTCAGCGCGCCGTGCTGCCCGAATCGGCACGCGGCGAGAGCGGCGGCGATGCCGGATTGTCGCTGAACGCGATCAACAGCCTGACGACTCTGGTGGCCGAGATCGCGGCTCGCGGCTCCCGCCGCGGCGAATCGAGCGCGCCGGCCGAGAAAAATGCCACACCGGCAAGATTCCGCCGCGGAGAGGGCTAGGCGGAGGTGACGCCGAAGGCCTCCGCCGCTATACAGCCGTCACAAAAGCAGCATGGGATTGCGTGGTTGCGGCCTTGCCGGGAACGCCGTCTGCCCCTCTTTTAAGGCAGCGGCCAAGCACCGATTCGCTAGAGCACCTTTGAAGTACGAGCGGACCAGACCAGCCGATGCCAGTAACCATCCTCGACCTGATCCTGCTGGGTGTGATGCTGATTTCGGGCCTGCTCGCCATGGTCCGCGGTTTCATGCGCGAAATCCTGTCGATCGCGGCCTGGGGCGCGGCGGCGATCGTGACGCTCTATTCGTTCTCGAAGCTGCTGCCGACCGCCAAGACCTATTTCAACAACGACACGGTCGCGAGCGTGGTCGTGGTCGCGGGCGTGTTCATCGGCACCCTGGTCGTGGTCTCCGTGATCACGGTGCGGATCTCCGACATGATCCTGGATCTCGCGCATCGGCGCGCTCGACCGCACCCTCGGTTTCCTGTTCGGCTTGGCTCGCGGGCTTTTGATCGTCGTGGTCGCGTTCCTATTCTTCACCTGGCTGGTGCCGGACAAGCAGCGTCCGGACTGGGTCACGGGCGCCAAGTCCCGCGTGGTGCTGCAGGGAACCGGCGATTGGCTGATGGCCCTCTTGCCTGACGACCCCGAGAACACCATCTTAAAAAGATTCAAGAAAAACAAACCAGATGATGATCAAGCTGATTCCGAGCAGCAGCCTTCGGGCAGTGGCGACGGATACAGTAAACCTGCTCGTGACAGTTTGAAGAAACTGATCGAGAAACCTGCGGCGCGTTGATGCCCCTAAAGAGAGGCGCGGACGAGATGCGACACCCTGACCAGGACGCCCAATTCGATCTCGATCCACACGCTGGCCCCGGTCCGGCCGCGCTCGAGGTTCAGGACGATCTGGAGGGGGATACGCTGCGCGAGGAATGCGGCGTCTTCGGCATCTACGGTCACCCCGACGCCGCCGCCATCACCGCGCTCGGCCTGCATGCGCTTCAACATCGCGGCCAGGAGGCCGCCGGCATCGTCTCCTACGACGGCGGCCGTTTTCACAGTGAGCGCCGGCTCGGCCTCGTCGGCGACACCTTCTCCCGCCGCGAGGTGATCGACCGCCTGCCCGGCAACATGGCGGTCGGCCATGTCCGCTATTCCACCACCGGCGCCACCATCCTGCGCAACGTGCAGCCGCTGTTCGCCGAGCTCAATGCCGGCGGCCTCGCGGTGGCCCACAACGGCAACCTCACCAACGGCCTGACGCTGCGCCGCGAGCTCGTGAAGAACGGCGCGATGATGCAGTCGACCACCGACACCGAGGTGATCCTGCACCTGGTCGCGCGCTCCCGCCGCAGCCGCTTCATCGAGCGCTACATCGACGCGCTGCGCGAGATCGAGGGCGCCTATGCGCTGGTCTCGCTGACCAACAAGAAGCTGGTCGGCGCGCGCGATCCGCGCGGCATCCGCCCGCTCGTGCTCGGCGAGCTTGACGGCTGTCCGATCCTGACCTCCGAGACCTGCGCGCTCGACATCATCGGCGCGCGCTTCATTCGCGACATCGAGCCGGGCGAGGTCATCGTGTTCGACGAGAGCGGCCAGGACATCCACAAGCCGTTCCCGCCGATCGCGCCGCGCCCCTGCATCTTCGAGTACATCTATTTCTCCCGGCCGGATTCCATCGTGCACGGCCGCTCAGTCTACGAGGTCCGCAAGGCCTTCGGGGCTCAGCTCGCGCGCGAGAGCCACGTGCCGATCGACGTCGTCGTGCCGGTGCCGGATTCCGGCGTGCCCGCCGCGGTCGGCTACAGCCAGCATTCCGGCGTGCCGTTCGAGCTCGGCATCATCCGCAACCATTATGTCGGCCGCACCTTCATCCAGCCGACGCAGGCGATCCGCGAATCCGGCGTGCGCATGAAGCATTCGGCCAACCGCGCCGCGATCGAGGGCAAGCGCATCATCCTGATCGACGACTCGCTGGTGCGCGGCACCACCTCGAAGAAGATCGTGCGCATGATGCGCGATGCCGGCGCCAAGGAAGTGCACTTCCGCCTCGCCTCGCCGCCGATCCTGTATCCCGATTATTACGGCATCGACCTGCCCGACCGCGGCGGTCTTCTCGCGGCGACGCATTCGCTGGAGGAGATGCGCGAGATCATCGGCGCCGACTCGCTCGCCTTCCTGTCGATCGACGGCATGTACCGCGCCATGGGCGAGCCCGGCCGCGACCCCGCCAATCCGAAGTTCTCGGATCATTGCTTTACCGGGGCGTATCCGACCCACCTCACCGACCAGACCCAGACCGAGCAGCAGCCGCGCCAGCTGTCGCTGCTGGCCGAGGCGAGCTGACGGCGCAGCCGTCATCCCGGGGCGGTCCGTAAGGACCGAACCCGGGATCTTGAGATTCCGGGTCTGGTGCTTCGCACCATCCCGGAATGACAGGTGCAAGCGGGGACTTGTCCCGGCCGTCCACGCCTGTAAAACCCCGCCATGACAAATCCCCTCGCCAACCGCATCGCTCTCGTCACCGGCGCCTCGCGCGGCATCGGCTACGCCACGGCCCTCGCTTTGGCGAAGGCCGGCGCGCATATCGTCGCCACCGCGCGCACGCAAGGCGGGCTGGAAGAGCTCGACGACGAGATCCGCAAGCTCGGCGGCAGCGCCACCCTGGTGCCGCTCAACCTCACCGATTCCGACGGCATCGCGCGGCTCGGCGCCGGGCTGCACGAGCGCTACGGCAAGCTCGATATCCTCGTCGGCAATGCCGGCGTGCTCGGCCCCTCCTCGCCGATCGGCCATATCGAGCCGAAGACCTTCAACGACGTCATGGCCGTCAACGTCTCCGCGAATTTCCAGCTGATCCGCTGCATGGAACCGCTGCTGAGGCAGTCCGACGCCGGCCGCGCCGTGTTCATCACCTCGGGCGCCGCCAACAAGGCCACCGCCTATGTCAGCCCCTATGCCGCCTCCAAGGCCGCGCTGGAAACATTGGCGCGCGCCTGGGCGCAGGAGACCGCGAACACCAAGCTGCGCGTCAACCTGTTCAATCCCGGCCCGGTCCGCACCCGCATGCGCGCAACCCTGATGCCGGGCGAGGATCCCGCGACGCTCGACACGCCCGAGCAGGTCGCCGAATTCATCGTGCCGATGTGCGCGCCCGACTGGACCGAGACCGGCAAGTTCTACGACTACAAGACGCGCACGCTGATGAGCTTCCGCGCGCCGGCCTGATTGACGCCATGGCGATCGATGCCAAGGGTAACGTCTATACCGCCGAGGTCGACACCGGAAAGCGCATCCAGAAATTCAGGCTGACATCGGACGCGCTGGAATAGCGTCTTGACGCATTTTGCCCAAAAGTTAACCGAGAGATGACGCTACGACGCAGCGTCATCCGGCTTTAGGTGCATTGCCGCCGGCTCTCGGACAGGCTAGAGCCATCGGAAGGACCAAGGCTCCCGCAAGAGAGCCGTCCGCATATTTGACAATGGAGGAAACCTTTTATGACGACGACGTTCGCCCGCCGCTCCGCGGCCCTGCTGGCCTGTGCCGCCTTCGGTTTTGCTACATCCGCTTTCGCACAGGACAAGACCGTCAAGATCGGCGTGCTCAACGACATGTCGAGCCTCTATGCCGACATCGGCGGCCCCAATTCCGTGGTCGCGATCAAGATGGCGGTCGAGGATTCCGGCTTGCTCGCGAAGGGATGGAAGATCGACGTCATCAGCGGCGATCACCAGAACAAGCCGGACGTCGGCGTCAACATCGCCCGGCAGTGGATCGACAACGAGAAGATCGACGCGATCGCGGACACGCCGAACTCCGGTGTCGCGCTGGCGGTCAGCAACCTCGTCAAGGAAAAGAACGCGGTGCTGCTGAACTCCGGCGCCGCCTCCGCCGACCTGACCGGCAAGGCCTGCACGCCGAACACGGTGTCCTACACCTATGACACCTACATGCTGGCCAACGGCACCGGCAAGGCACTGACCAAGGCCGGCGGCGACAGCTGGTTTTTCCTGACCGCGGACTATGCCTTCGGTCACGCGCTCGAGCGTGACACCACCGCGGTCGTGACCGCGAACGGCGGCAAGGTGCTCGGCAGCGTCAAGCATCCGATCAACACCGCGGACTTCTCGTCCTTCCTGCTGCAGGCGCAGTCCTCCAAGGCCAAGGTCGTGGGCCTTGCCAACGCCGGTGGCGACACCACGAACTCGATCAAGCAGGCGGCCGAATTCGGCATCGTCTCCGCCGGCCAGAAGCTCGCCGCGCTGCTGCTGTTCATCAACGACGTGCACTCGCTCGGTCTGAAGACCGCGCAGGGCCTGACCTTCACCGAATCGTTCTACTGGGACCTGAACGACAAGACCCGCGAATGGTCCAAGCGGTTCTCCAAGCTTGCCAGCAAGAACGCGATGCCCTCGATGACCCAGGCCGGCAATTACGCGATGGTGCTGCATTATCTCAAGGCGATGGAAGCGCTCGGCGGCAATCCGCATGACGGCGCGAAGGTCGTCGCCAAGATGAAGGAACTGCCGACCGACGATCCGCTGTTCGGCAACGGCCCGCTGCGCCAGGACGGCCGCCGGCTCATCCCGGCCTATCTGTTCGAGGTGAAGAAGCCCGAGGAGTCGAAGGGACCGTGGGACTATTACAAGCAGATCGCCACGATCTCGGCGGAAGATGCCGCCAAGCCGCTCAAGGACAGCGATTGTCCGCTGGTGAAGAAGTGACCGCGTAGCGGTCCATACGGTCTTGACGGCGTCATGCCCGGGCTTGTCCCGGGCATTTTCGTTTGGGGCTTCAAAAAAAACAGCTGTAGGGTGGGCAAAGCGAAGGGTGCCCACGATTTCTTCGTTTCACGAACAGGTCGTGGGCACGGCGCTTATGCGCCTTTGCCCCACCCTACGAGGCCGTCCTCGTCGCCCCCAGCGTCCGCACCGCGATCGTCACGCACAGCACCATCAGTCCCGCCGCAAGCAGGAATGGCGCGCCGGGCAGATGCAGCGGCGCGCTGCTGCCGATGAAATAGGAAAAGGTCAGCGTGAACAGGAACGGACCGACGAGCTGCGAGACGCTCTGCACGCTCGCCGACGCGCCCTGCAGCTGGCCCTGCTGATCGGGCGAGACGAGCCGCGTCATCAGGGCCTGCGATGCGGCGCCGGAGATCCCCCACAGCGCCAGAATGGGAATGCCGATCCAGGATAGCGGCCCGGTCGGCGCCGCGCCCAGGACCGCGAAGCCGAGCGCACCGCAGCACAGGCCGAGCAGCAAAGCGTTCCGCTCGCCAAGCACACGCACGATGGGGCCGATCGCGAGCCCCTGCACCACCATGGCGCAGATGCCGACCATCGCCAGCGTCAATCCCACGGTCTTGGAATCCCAGCCGTAGCGGTAGGTCGCATAGAGCACGAAGGTCGAGGGCAGCACGACATGCGCGACCTGCGCGATGAAGTTCACGACCGACAAGGCGGCCAGCACCCCGTTGGATCGCAACAGACGCAGTGCCCCGATCGGACTGGCACTCCTCCAGCGGAACGGCGCGCGCTTGTCGGGCGCCAGCGATTCCGGCAGAACGAACAGTCCATAGAGCGCATTGGCGAAGCTCAGGGCCGCAGAGGCCCAGAACGGCAGGCGCGGATCGATGTCGCCGAGCAGACCGCCGAGCGCCGGCCCCAGGATGAAGCCGGCCCCGAAGGCAGCGCCGACCCTGCCGAAGACCGCCGCGCGCCGCTCCGGCGGCGTGATGTCGGCGATATAGGCAAAGGCGGTCGAGATGCTGGCCGAAGTAATGCCTGATATCACGCGGCCGATGAACAGCCAGAGCAGAGACGGGGCCAGCGCCATCAGCACGTAGTCGGCGGCCAGGCCGAAATTCGACAGCAGCACCACCGGCCGCCGTCCGAACCGATCGGAGAGCGCGCCGAGCAGCGGGGAGAACACGAATTGCATCAGAGCCCAGGCGGTGCCGAACAGGCCGAAGATGCGGGCCGCATGCGCGGTGTCGTTGTCGACGAAGCTCTCGATCAGCTTCGGCAGGATCGGCATGATCACGCCGAGCGCGAGCATGTCGAGCAGGATGGTGACGAAGATGAAAACGACCGCGCCGCCCCTCGCCGGCACAGCGCCTTGCGCCGCTGCCGCTCCGGCACCGTCGCTCATGACGGGCGCTTGCGTTTGTGCGCGAACGGATTGGCCTTCTCGCGCAGGGTGATGCGCACCGGCGTGCCTGGCAGATCGAAGCTCTCGCGCATGGAATTGGTGAGGTAGCGCAAATAGGATTGCGGCACCGCGTCGGCGCGCGAGCAGAACAGCACGAAGCTCGGCGGACGCGCCTTGTTCTGCGTGATGTAGTTCAGCTTCAGCCTGCGGCCGGACACCGCCGGCGGCGGGTTGGCCTGGACCGCCTGCTCGAACCAGCGATTGAGTGCCGAGGTCGGCACGCGCCTGTTCCAGACCGCATAGGCGTCCTGGATCGCCTGCATCAGGCGGTCGATGCCTTCGCCCATCAGGCCCGACACGGCGACAATAGGCACGCCCTTGACCTGCGGCAGCCAGTGGTCGGCATCACGGCGCAAAGTCGAGATCGCGCCGCCGCCCTTCGTCTCCATCAGGTCCCATTTGTTGACGGCGAGCACGATGGCGCGGCCCTCGCGCTCGATCAGATCGGCGATGCGCAGATCCTGCTCCTCGAAGCGGTTTTGCGTGTCCATCATCAGCACGACGACTTCGGCAAAGCGCACCGCGCGCAGCGCATCGGCGACCGAGAGCTTTTCCAGCTTCTCCTCGATGCGCGAACGCCGGCGCAGGCCGGCGGTGTCGAACACGCGAAAATCGCGGCCCTTCCAGTGGATCTCGACCGCGATGGAATCGCGCGTGGTGCCGGCCTCCGGGCTCGTCAGCAGCCGCTCCTCGCCGAGCAGATGATTGATCAGCGTCGACTTGCCGGCATTGGGCCGGCCGACGATGGCGACGCGGATCGGACGCGTCGCGGCCTCTTCCTCGGAGAGCGGCGCGTCGTCCTCGATCTCGTCTTCGTCGACGGGCTCCGGCATCAGCTTGGCGAGCGCATCGTAGAGCTCGCCCATGCCCTCACCGTGCTCGGCCGAGATCTGGATGGGATCGCCAAGGCCGAGCGCGAAGGCTTCCATCGCGCCGGCATCGCCGTGCTTACCCTCGCTCTTGTTGGCGATCAGCAGCACCGGCTTGTTGGCCTTGCGGGCGAAATCGGCGAAGGCGCGATCGGTCGGGGTGAGGCCGATGCGGGCATCGATGACGAAGAACAGCGCGTCGGCTTGCGCGATCGCGGCCTCGGTCTGCTCCTGCATGCGCGCGGTCAGCGAACCCTTGGCGCCCTCGTCGAGGCCGGCGGTGTCGATGATGGTGAAGTGGAGATCGCCGAGCCTGGCCTCGCCCTCGCGGCGGTCGCGGGTGACACCCGGCAAATCATCGACGAGCGCGAGCTTCTGTCCGACCAGGCGGTTGAACAGCGTCGATTTGCCGACATTGGGCCGGCCGATGATGGCGATCGTGAAGGACATCGGTCATTCGTGCGCTGCCAGGGCTGCGCGTGTCAATGAAATGAATGATCAGCGCGAGAAGCTGCCGCTCGGCAGCGGCGCCGGGAAAGCGCCCTGCGATTGCTGCTGCGTGGTCTGGGTCGGTTGCGCCTGCTGGACCGGCTGATCCGGCGGCGGCGCGGTGGTGCGCTTGCGGACGATCTTGTGCTTGGGCGGCGGAGCGGCCGTGGGCGGCGCCGCCTCGGGCTGGGCCTCGCCGTCGACCTCGCCGGCAGGCGCCTCGGCCGGCGCGACGGCAGCGGCCGGCTGCCTGGTGTGCTTCGCCTTGGCGCCCTTCCCCGGCTTGGCCGGCTCCGGCGGCGGCTCCGCGGGCAAAGCCGCGACGGCAGGCGCGTTCGGATCGGGCTGCTGCTGAGCGCCTTTGTACAGATCCTTCGGCACGCCCTGCTCGAGGCCCGGCACACCTTCCGGGAAGACCGGCTTGCGGTCGCCCGGCAGCTTCTTCTTGGTATCGAGGAAGTCGAGCAAGTCGCTTGGATCGAAGCTGGAGCAGCCGCCCAGGCCGCCGGTGAAGGCGATCAGGACGGCGGCTGCGATCAAGCGTGGCGTGCGGCGCATCTTGTGTCTCGTTTACGTCAGAGGGCCCGTCGGTCAGCTTTTGGCGACGGGCGGCAGCAGGGCCTGGAGCGCCTCGGCGCGCGAGCGCAGGCCGGGCGGGGTTTCATTGTCCTCGCCAATCGCGTCGAGCCATTTGCGGGCCGCGGTCATGTCGTTGTTGCGCCAGGCCGACAGCGCCAGCATCTCGCGGGCGCTGTGGCGGAAGGTCGCCTTGGGCTCGGCGGAGGGCTGCAGCCGCTGCAGCATGTCGGCATAGCTGGCGCTGTCGAGCATGAGGCCGGCGGCGCGGATCTTCGCCAGATCCTGCCACTCACCGCCGACGCTGCGGTCGGCAGCAATATCGTCATACATCTTCGCGGCGGCCTTGGGATCGCGCGCGGCAGCCTCGGCGGCGGCGCGCAGCCGTGCCAGGGTGCGATAACCCGACGGCGCCTTGGCGGCGAGCTCGGTGAAGGCGGCCTCGGCCTCGGCGTGCTTGTCCTGCTCGGACAGCTCCGCCGCCTTCTCGAAGGCGGCGCCGGCCTCGGCGGCCTTCTTGGCCTCAAAGTACTTGTAGCCCTGCCAGCCAGCGGCCGCGGCCACGACCAGCACCATCAGGGCGATGAAGTAGATGGAATACTTGTCCCACAGCCTCTTGAACTGTTCGCGACGTACTTCCTCGTCGACTTCGTCAAATAATTCAGACACTTATGCTAATCCCATACCCGTCCGGGTGCGCGCGCCGAAGCGTCCGCGTCAGGAATCCCGTCCCCCGTGTGGCGGCGAGGTACCCTAACGATATGGCGGTGGCAAGGCAAAGCGAGCCCGATCAAGGCGTTAACCACCCGGGAGAGCCCGGATGGGCCCTGCCCGGCTCAAGCTCCGAGCAGCTCCCGCAGCTGCCGCTTCAATACCTTGCCGTTGGCGTTACGCGGCAACGGGTCGGCCGTGATCGCCATGGTTTCGGGAACCTTGTAGTCGGACAGCCGCTCCGCGCACCAGGCCCGCAAGTCGCTGTCGGCCACCGGCGCCCGCGTCACCACCACGGCATGGACGCGCTCACCCAGCACCGGGCAGGCTTTGGCGATGATCGCGCTCTCGACCACGGCGGGATGGCCGGCCAGCACGGATTCGACCTCGGCCGAATAGATCTTCAGGCCGCCGCGATTGATCATGTCCTTCTGCCGGTCGAACACGCGGACGAATCCCTCCGCATCGACCGAGCCGAGATCGCCGGAGTGCCAGAACCCGCTAGTGAAGCTTTCGGCGGTGGCCTTCGGATTATTCCAATAGCCCTTGATGACGGAGGCGCTCTGGATCCAGAGCTCGCCGATCTCGCCGCGCGGCAGTTCGTGGCCATCCGGATCCATCGCCACGATCCGCGCGCCGGGGCACGGCAGGCCGACGCTGTCGATGTGGCTCTCGGTCAGCTCGCCCGGCATGATCGTCGAGGGTGACGTCGTCTCGGTCGCGCCGTAGCAGTTCATCAGCTTCAGGCCAGGAATGGTCGCCTTGAGCTTCTCGATGGTCGCGACCGGCATCGGCGCGCCGCCGAAGCCGCCGATGCGCCAGCTCGACAGGTCGTAGCGGTCGAAATCCGGCTGCAGCAGGCAGAGATTATACATCGCCGGCACCATCACCGTGTAGGTGACGCGCTCGCGCGCGGCGAGCTTGAGGTAATCGGCGGCTTTGAACTCCGGCATGATGATCAGCGCGCCGCCGCAGCGGATCATGGTGGTGATGTTGGCGACGACGCCGGTGACGTGGCCGAGCGGCACCGCCGCGATCGAGCGATCAGCTTGCGTCAATTGCAGGCAGGACACGAACACCATCGAGGAATGGACGATGTTGCAATGGGCCAGCATCGCGCCCTTCGGCTTGCCCGTGGTGCCCGAGGTGTAGAGGATCATCGCGGTGTCCTCCTCGCTCACCTCGACCGGCGCCGGTGCCGGCGCGTTGTCGGCGAGCGTGGCGAAGCGCGATCGGGCCGGATCCTCGTCGATGGCGACGCGATGGATCGGATCGGGCAAATCCTGCGCGTCGGGCAGCCGCTCGGCGAGCGAGGCCTCGTGGATCAGGATCCTCGCGCCGCAATCGCCAAGCACATAGGCGATCTCCGGCTTCTGCTGGCGCGTGCTCAGCAGCACCGTGACCAGCCCCTCATGCGCGGCGGCAAACAGCAGCAGCGGAAATTCGATGCGGTTGCCGAGCAAGATCGCCACGCGGTCGCCGCGCTGCAAGCCCAGCTTGCGAAAGCCCGCCGCGATCCGTGTCGCCTGCTCCACGGCCTGCCGCCAGCTGAGCCGGACATTGCCCGCAATCAATGCCTCGCCATCCGGATTGCGGGCGCAGGCGTCCGCGATCATCGCCCACAGGCTCGCCGGCCGGTCGCAAAACGCCGGCATCACCCGATCGCCGAACCGCGCCTCGAGGCCGCATCGGCGGAATCTGAGATTGCGACCAGTCCATCGGAACGCCCTCGGCTTGCTGCTCTTGTCACGTTCCGCGCACGGCTGCGCGGATGGGTCTTGCGCTGAGCAGCTATCTAACTTTGGCGCATGATCGTGTCGGAAAACCGGTCCACACGTTGCGCGACCGCGGCCCTTCGGGTCCGGTTCATGCGCTACACCCCGACGACCGGCACGCCGATCACGACCGGATGGAACGCGAACGCCAGGGCCACATAGGCGACCACGCCGACCCCGACCGCGATCAGATCGTTGGTGATGCCGCCCACCGGTATGGGCGGGCCGCCGGCGTCGGTGCGAGCTTTTAGCGAAATGCGGTCATAGACGGCCCAGCCCAGGAACGAGCCGAACAGGATGATGGAGCCGAGATCGCCATTGGCCAAAAGATGCGCCGCAGCCCACAGCTTGATGCCGGCCAGCATCGGATGCTTCAGCGTCGCATAGATTCGGCCGCGCAAATAAGAGGCGACCACCAGGATCACCGCAGGCAGCATCAGCGCGACCGTGATGTGCTTCATCGCCTTGGGCGGATACCAGACGTCGATCCAGCCCGTCGCGCGATATTGGGCAAAGCCCCAGACGATCAGCGCGAGCCCCGCGAGCGAGACCAGCGTGTAGAGGATCTTGTAGGTCCCCTCGCCCAGCCTTGCGATCGCCTGCGCGCGCGCGTCTCGTTTGGTTGTGAAAACATGGGCCGCAAAGAACAGCACCAGCCCCAGGATCATGACCAGCAGACCCACGACATCCTCCCCGCAAAGCAGCCCCCACCAAATGGCGTATCATCGATTGGCCGCGGGCCGCAACTCTTACCCCTCATGGTGAGGAGCGCGCCCTTGCGCGCGTCTCGAACCATAGAGGCCCGACTGTCACCTCGGCCCTCATCCTTCGAGACGCGCGTGACGAACGCGCTCCTCAGGATGAGGGGATGGAGCTATTTTCCAAGCTCGCGATTGTCGACATAGCGGACCGCGATCGGCCGGCCTGCCAGGGCGCCGCCGAGACCGCCGGTGAATTTCAGCGGCAGGCAGGCTTTCAGCGATGAATTGATCGCGTCGAGGTAGGTGGCTCGGGTCTCGGCGGGCACGCCGGAGGTCGCATATGTGAGGCGCGGCGGGCCGATCAGGCCGCCGTCTCTGTTGAAGCTGAAGCGCACCGACACCTGCATGCCCGCGCGCGCATTGTCCGATGGCGGCGACCAGCAGCTGCGCAACGCGGCGAAGAGGTCCGCGATCGTATCGAGATCGTGATCCGGCTTCTGGTATTTGGCGCGGTCGGCCTCGGATGGAACACTCTGGATGGTGAGCTGGAGGTTCTGGCCGTAGGGGTAGTCGATCTCGGGAATGCAGGGGCCGGGTTCGAGCGGGCTGCAATAGGACGGCGTGCATGGTCCGTAGTCGAGCACGCTGCACGGCTCGTGCGCAAACGGGATCGGATTGATCTGGCGAGGTCGCGCGTCAGCGGCGCTAGCAGCAACGAGGGTTAGCAATAGAACCAAGATTGCGCGCAGCATGAATGACACCGCGGTGAGTGACCACAATCAAATCGGGAGGCCTTGATGTGGCATCAAGCCCATTTCGCGTTCACATGCTCGCGTTCACCCTCGGTGTCGTCGTCCGGCCAGTGCGCAATCGCGCGCTAGGACCGGACGACCCAGTACGCCGCGGCAGTTGTGATGAGCCTCGATGTCTCTGGAATACTGGATGCCCCGCCTTCGCGGGGCATGACAGCGGAGGGTGTGGTTAGGCACCCGAGTAGGCAGCCCCTACCCCTTCTTCTTGACGTCCTTGACGTTGGTGAACTCGATGCCCTCGGCGCGCTCCTTGGTGTAGCCGAGATAGAACTCGTTCCGCGCCAGATACACGGGATCGCCGTCGACGTCGTCGGCGATGCTGGAGGTGTTGGCGGCGATGAAGCTGTCGAGCTTCTTGCGGTCCTGCGAGGAGACCCAGCGCGCCAGCTGGAATTCGCTGACCTCGAACTCGACCGGCAACGAATATTCCGCCTCGAGCCGCGCCTTCAGCACGTCGAGCTGCAGGGCGCCGACGACGCCGACCAATGCCGGGGCGCCGTCGCGCGGGCGGAACACCTGCACCACGCCCTCTTCCGACATCTGCTGCAGCGCTTCCTTCAGCTTCTTGGCCTTCATCGCGTCGGTGAGCCGTACCCGGCGCACGATTTCCGGCGCGAAGCTCGGCACGCCGACGAAGTTGAAATCCTCGCCTTCGGTCAGGGTGTCGCCGATGCGCAGCGTGCCGTGATTGGGAATGCCGACGACGTCGCCGGCGAAGGCTTCGTCCGCGACCGAGCGGTCCTGGGCGAAGAAGAATTGCGGGCTCGACAGCGGCATGCTCTTGCCGGTGCGCACCAGCTTGGCCTTCATGCCGCGGCTGAGCTTGCCGGAGCAGAGGCGCGCGAACGCGATGCGGTCACGGTGGTTCGGATCCATGTTGGCCTGGATCTTGAACACGAAGGCACTCATGCGCGGATCGGTGGCCTCGACCCTGCGCTGGTCGCTGTCCTGCGCGCGCGGCGAGGGCGCGAACTTGCCGAGGCCTTCCAGGAGGTCGCCGACGCCGAAATTGCGCAGCGCGCTGCCGAAATAGACCGGCGTCAGATGGCCTTCGCGGAACGCCTCGAGTTCGAACGGCTTTGACGCCGCCGTGACGAGCTCGAGCTCGTCCTTCACGGCAGCGACGTCGAGATTGGCGTTGAGCTTGGCGAGCTCCTCGATCGCGATCTGCTGCGCCGCGCCGGTCTTGGCGCCGCCGCCTTCGAGCAGGCGCACGCCGCCATTGACGACGTCGTAGGTGCCGAGGAAGTCGCGGCCGCGGCCGACCGGCCAGGTCATCGGCGTGGTGTCGAGTGCCAGCGTCTTCTCGATCTCGTCGAGCAGCTCGAAGACGTCGCGGCTTTCGCGGTCCATCTTGTTGATGAAGGTGATGATCGGAATATCGCGCAGGCGGCACACCTCGAACAGCTTGCGGGTGCGCGCCTCGATGCCCTTGGCGGCGTCGATCACCATGACGGCGGAATCGACCGCGGTGAGCGTGCGATAGGTGTCTTCGGAAAAGTCCTCGTGGCCCGGCGTGTCCAGGAGGTTGAAGACGAGGCCCTCAAACTCGAAGGTCATCACCGAGGTCACGACCGAGATGCCGCGCTCGCGCTCGATCTTCATCCAGTCCGAACGGGTGTTGCGCCGCTCGCCCTTGGCCTTGACCTGGCCGGCCAGGTTGATGGCGCCGCCGAACAGCAGCAGCTTCTCGGTCAGCGTGGTCTTGCCGGCGTCGGGGTGCGAGATGATCGCAAAGGTGCGCCGCCGCGCGACTTCCGCGGCAAGCGGGGAACGGGCCGGCGATTCGGCGGTGGTGGTGGCGATGTCGGACATGGCGGCAGCGTTTGGCAGGGAAAATGGGCCTGATCAAGCCTCAATTGGCGATTGCGAAGCCCTTCGGCCAGCCCCATATCGGCTTGAATCGGATCGATCTTGGGGAAGGACGGCCTTCCCCCTCATCAGCCTGTCAGCCTGCGGGGACGCCCCTGCCTTGAATGGAGGGTCGTCATGGCCTGGAGCATCCTGTTCGTCGCCGGACTTCTCGAGATCACCTGGGCGATCGGCCTGAAATACACCGAGGGTTTTACCAGGCTTGTTCCGTCCGTCGTCACGCTGGCGGCCATGGCCGGCAGCGTCGTCCTGCTCGGCCTCGCGCTCAAATCGCTGCCGGTCGGAACCGCCTATGCGGTGTGGACCGGGATCGGCGCCGTCGGCACCGCGACGCTGGGCATCGTCCTGTTCGGGGAGCCGGCCACGGCGCTGCGGCTTGCCAGCATCGGCCTGATCGTCGCCGGGATCGTCGGGCTGAAGCTCGTCACCTGACGAAGAGCTGGACCGCCCACCAGGTCAGCGCCGCGACGATGCCCGACGCCGGAATCGTGATCACCCAGGCATAGACGATCGAGCTTGCCACGTTCCAGCGCACCGCCGAGACGCGGCGGGCCGCGCCGACGCCGACGATGGCGCCGGTGATGGTGTGCGTGGTCGAGACCGGAACTCCGAGGAAGGTCGCCATGAACAGTGTCGCCGCGCCGCCCGTCTCGGCGCAGAAGCCCTGCATCGGCGTCAGCTTGGTGATGCGCAGGCCCATGGTGCGGACGATGCGCCAGCCGCCCATCAAGGTGCCCAGCGCCATCGCCGCCTGGCATGACAGCACCACCCAGAACGGCACCGAGAAGTCGCTGCCGAGATGGCCCTGCGAATACAGCAGCACGGCGATGATGCCCATGGTCTTCTGCGCGTCGTTGCCGCCATGGCCGAGCGAATAAAGCGAGGCGGAGGCGAACTGAAGGATGCGGAAGGCGCGATCGACCGCGAACGGCGTCGAGCGCACCGAGGCCCAGGACACGATCGCCACCAGCATCATCGCGAGCAGGAAGCCGACCAGCGGCGACAGCACGATCGCCAGCACCGTCTTGGTCAATCCGCTCCACACCGCCGCGGAGATTCCGGCCTTGGCCATGCCGCCGCCGACGAGCCCGCCGATCAGCGCGTGCGAGGACGAGGACGGGATGCCGAGCGCCCAGGTCACCAGGTTCCAGACGATGGCGCCGACGAGCGCGGCGAAGATCACCTGGGGATCGACGATCGCCGGATCGATGATGCCGGTGCCGATGGTCTGGGCGACGTGCAGCCCGAACACCAGAAAGGCGATGAAATTGAAGAACGCGGCCCAGAACACCGCATATTGCGGCCGCAACACGCGGGTCGAGACGATGGTCGCGATCGAATTGGCGGCGTCGTGCAGGCCGTTCAGGAAGTCGAACAGCAGCGCGACGGCGATCAAGCCGACCAGGATGGGAAGACCCAGCGCAGCATCCACGGCCAGGCCCTACTTAAAGCTTGCGCATGATCTGAGCGGAAAACCGCCGCACACTTTTCCGGATCATGCGCTACACCTGCTCGATGACGATGCTGTTGATCTCGTTCGCGACGTCGTCGAAACGATCAGCCACCTTCTCAAGGTGGTCGTAGATCTCGACGCCGACGATGAAGTCCATCGCATTGCCGTTGCGGTGCTTGAGGAACAGCTCCTTCAGCCCGATGTCGTGGAGATCGTCGACGCGGCCTTCCAGCTTGCCCAGCTCTTCCGTGATCGCAGTGAGCATGGCCACGTTCGGGCCGATCGACTGCATCAGCGGCAGTGCACGGCCGACCAGGTTGGCGCATTCGATCAGAAGCGCGCCGATCTCGCGCATCGGCGGCTCGAAGGTGCGGACCTCGAACAGCATCACGGCCTTGGCGGTCTGCTGCATCTGGTCGATGGCGTCGTCCAGCGAGGTGATCAGGTTCTTGATGTCGCCGCGGTCGAACGGGGTGATGAAGGTGCGGCGCACCGCCGTCAGCACCTCGCGGGTGATGTTGTCGGCGTCGTTCTCGAACTGGTTGACGCGCTGGCAATAGACCGGCGTCTCCTCGCCCCCGTTGAGCATGCCCTGGAGCGCGATCGAGCCCTGGATCACCGTCTGGGCATGTCGGTCGAACAGGTCGAAGAACCGTTCTTCCTTGGGCAGGAAAGCACGAAACCATCGCATCATGGGGATAGGCTACCGGTTGGAAAATGGCCCGGCCCAAGGGGCCGTCATCGAACTGTCATAAACCATTTTCGCGCCGCGCGCGTGTCATCTCACGCCCGCGGAGCCGGATCATCCACCGCTTTCACGCGACAAGTAAATTGACCTTAAATCAATTACTTAGAGCGATCTCCGGAAGTAATGCGCGATTTCACCGACGACGCCGCGGCGGAAGGTGAGCACGCAGACCACGAAGATCGCGCCCTGGATCACCGTCACCCACTGGCCGAAACCCGCCAGATATTGCTGCATGGCGATGATCACGAAGGCGCCGACCACGGGGCCGAAGATGGTGCCGAGGCCGCCGACCAGCGTCATCAGCACGACCTCGCCGGACATCGACCAATGGACGTCGGTGAGCGAGGCGTTCTGCGCCACGAACACTTTCAGCGCGCCGGCAAAGCCGGCCAGCGTGCCTGAAAGCACGAAGGCCAGGAACTTGTACTGGTCGGTCCGGTAGCCGAGCGAGATCGCCCGCGGCTCGTTCTCGCGGATCGCCTTCAGCACCTCGCCGAACGGCGAGTTGATGATACGGAAGATCAAGAGGAAGCCGGCGAGGAACCCGGCCAGCACGACGTAATACAGCACCGTCGGCTTCGACAGATCGAAGATGCCGAACATGTGTCCCTGCGGGATGCCCTGGATGCCGTCCTCACCGTGGGTGAACGGGGCCTGGAGGTAGATGAAGTACAAGAGCTGCGACAGCGCCAGCGTGATCATCGAGAAGTAGATGCCCTGGCGGCGGATCGAGATGTAGCCGGTGACGATCGAGAGCACGAACGCCGCAGCGATGCCGACGAGGATGCCGAGCTCGGGCGGCAAGGCCCACACCTTCAACGCATGCGCGCTGCAATAGCCGGCAGTGCCCAGGAACATCGCGTGGCCGAACGACAACAGGCCGCCATAGCCGACCAGCAGGTTGAAGGCGCAGGCGAGCAGCGCAAAGCACAGCGCCTGCATGACGAAGAACGGGTAGACGCCCGTGAACGGCACCGTCGCGAGCAGCAGCGCCATCACCACGAAGACAATCATCTCGTCGCGCATCGCGCGAGGAGTTACCGGCAGCGTGTCGTCCGTCAGGGTTGTCATATCAGGCCGCCCTTCCCGTCAATCCCGTTGGCTTCACCAAGAGCACCAGCACCATCAGCACGAACACGACGGTATTGGAGGCCTCGGGGTAGAAATATTTGGTCAGACCCTCGATCACCCCGAGCGCGAAGCCGGTGATGATGGAGCCCATGATCGATCCCATGCCGCCGATCACGACCACCGCGAACACGACGATGATGAGGTCGGCGCCCATCAGCGGCCGCACCTGGTTGATCGGCGCCGAGAGCACGCCGGCGAGCGCGGCGAGGCCGACGCCGAGACCGTAAGTTAGCGTGATCATGCGCGGCACGTTGATGCCGAAGGCGCGCACCAGAGTCGGATTTTCAGTGGCGGCGCGCAGGTATGCGCCAAGCTGGGTCTTCTCGATCAGGAACCAGGTCGCAAGGCACACGACCAGCGAGAACACGACCACCCAGCCGCGATAGATCGGCAAGAACATGAAGCCGAGATTCATGCCGCCCTTGAGCTGGTCCGGAATGGCGTAAGGCAGGCCGGACGAGCCGAAATAGTTCTGGAACACGCCCTGCACGATCAGCGCGATGCCGAAGGTCAGGAGCAGGCCGTACAGATGATCGAGCCCGGTCAGCCATTGCAGCATGGTCCGCTCGAGGATCATGCCGAAGATGCCGACGATGATGGGCGCCAGCAGCAACGCCCACCAATAGTTGATGCCGCCGAGGTTCAGCAGGAAATAGGCGACGAAGGCGCCCATCATGTAGAGCGCGCCATGGGCGAAATTGATGATGTTGAGCATGCCGAAGATCACGGCAAGCCCGAGACTGAGCAGCGCGTAGAACGAGCCGTTGATCAGTCCCACCAGTAGCTGAGCGTAAAGAGCCTGCATCGATCAATCTCGTACCCGGTCGCGTTATGCCAATTCATTCTGCCGCGCCCGCGGGCGCGGCCAACTCACTTCTTCACCAGGGGACAGGCGCTTTCCGACAGCGGCCGGAAGGCCTGCTCGCCGGGGGTCGTGCCGATCAGCTTGTAATAGTCCCACGGCCCCTTGGATTCCTCGGGCTTCTTCACCTCGAAGAGATAGGCCGGATGCAGCTTGCGGCCGTCGGCGCGGATCGTGCCCTTGCCGAACAGCGCGTCGTCCGTCGGCATCTCCTTCATCTTGGCGACGACCTTGGCGCCGTCATGCGGATTGCCACCCATCGCCTCAAGCGCCTTGAAATAGTGCAGCAGGCCTGAATAGACGCCGGCCTGCACCATCGAAGGCATCGCCTTGTTCTTCATGCGCTCGGAGAAGCGCTTGGAGAACGCGCGCGTCCCGTCGTTCATGTCCCAATAGAAAGTCTCGGTGAAGTTCAGGCCCTGCGCCACCTTCAGGCCGAGCGCATGCACGTCGGTGATGAAGAGAAGCAGGCCCGCAAGCTTCTGGCCGCCGGAGACGATGCCGAACTCCGCCGCCTGCTTGATCGTGTTGGTGGTGTCGCCGCCGGCATTCGCCATGCCGATGATCTTGGCTTTGGACGCTTGCGCTTGAAGCAGGAACGACGAGAAGTCGGCGGTATTGAGGGGATGCTTGACGTTGCCGATCACCTTGCCGCCCGATTTCAGCACGACCGCGGCAGTGTCGCGCTCGAGGGCATGGCCGAAGGCGTAGTCCGCGGTCAGGAAGTACCAGGTGTCGCCGCCCGACTTCACCAGCGCCTGCCCCGTGCTGTTGGCCAGCATGTAGGTGTCATAGACCCAGTGGACCGTGTTCGGCGAGCACTGCGCGTTGGTGAGATCCGACGTCGCTGCGCCGGTGTCGATCAGGATGGAATTCTTCTCCTTGACGACATTGTTGACCGCCAGCGCAACGCCGGAGTTCAGGACATCCATGAAGATGTCGACCTTCTCGACGTCGATCCATTGCCGGGCAATCGTGGAGCCGATGTCGGGCTTGTTCTGATGGTCCGCGGAGATCAGGTCGAGCTTCCAGCCCTTGGCCGCGAGCCCGGAATCCTCGATCGCCATCTGCGCGGCGACGGTCGAGCCAGGGCCGCCGAGGTCGGCATAGAGTCCCGAATTGTCGGTCAGCACGCCGATCTTGATGTTCTTGTCCTGCGCGACCGCGGCACCTGCCGAACCGAAGGCCAGCGCTGTGCCGAGCAACATTGCCGAAATGCCGTGCTTCATGATCCGCTCCCCAGTATGGCTTTAATAGTTACTCTCGATGGTCCGGCCTGCACAGCTACACACCGAGATAGGTGTGGAGCTTGTCCATGTTGGCGGCAAGCTCGGCATTGGAAAATCCGTCAATGATCTTGCCATGCTCGACCACGTAATAGCGGTCGGCGACCGTGGAGGCGAAGCGGAAATTCTGCTCGACAAGGAGGATCGTGAAGCCCTCCTTCTTGAGCCGCGCAATGGTGTGGCCGATCTGCTGGATGATGACGGGCGCAAGGCCTTCGGTCGGCTCGTCCAGCATCAGGAAGCTCGCGCCGGTGCGCAGGATGCGCGCGATCGCGAGCATCTGCTGCTCGCCTCCGGACAACTTGGTACCCTGGCTGTTGAGCCGCTCCTTCAGGTTCGGAAACAGCTCGAATATCTGTTCGAGCGGCAATCCGCCTTCACGGACCACCGGCGGCAGCATCAAGTTCTCGCGCACATCGAGACTGGCGAATATGCCCCGCTCTTCCGGGCAGAACGCGATGCCCATGCGCGCGATCTTGTCGGAGCTCGCGCGGATAATCTCCTGGTTGTTGAACTTCACCGAGCCGGTACGCTTGCCGATGATGCCCATGATCGACTTCAGCGTGGTCGTCTTGCCGGCGCCGTTGCGCCCGAGCAGGGTGACGACCTCGCCCGCATTCACGTCGAAGTTGATCCCGTGCAGGATGTGGGACTCGCCGTACCAGGCTTCGAGGTTGCGGACTTGAAGGATGTTTCCGCCGGTCGCAACCTTGGCCGGAGCCTCGGCAATCGCAGTGTCAGGCATGCCCGGCTCCCAAGTATGCTTCCTTAACGCGCTCGTCCTTGGTGAGCTCGCTGTAATGACCTTGCGCGAGCACCTGCCCGCGCGTCAGCACGGTGATGATGTCGGAGAGGTTGGCCACGACGCTCAAATTATGCTCGACCATCAGGATGGTATATTTCGCGGAGATGCGCTTGATCAGGGCCGCGATCTTGTCGATGTCCTCGTGGCCCATGCCGGCCATCGGCTCGTCCAGCAGCATCATCTCCGGGTCGAGCGCGAGCGTGGTTGCAATTTCGAGTGCACGCTTGCGCCCATAGGGCATCTCGACCGCGGGCGTGTTGGCAAATTCGCTGAGACCGACATCGTTGAGGAGCTCGCGGGCGCGGTCGTTGAAGCGGTTGAGGACCGACTTGGAGCGCCAGAAATCGAACGAAGAGCCGTGCTGGCGCTGAAGCGCGACACGGACGTTCTCCTGCGCGGTGAGATGCGGAAATACCGCCGAAATCTGGAACGAACGAACAAGCCCCAGGCGAGCCACATCGGCCGGCGCCATCGCCGTGATGTCCTGCCCCTTGTACAGGATTTTTCCGGCAGACGGTTTGAGGAACTTGGTCAGAAGATTGAAGCAGGTCGTCTTGCCGGCCCCGTTCGGGCCGATCAACGCGTGAATGCTCCCACGGCGAACCTTGAGCGCAACGTCGCGGACGGCGAAGAAGCCCGCGAACTCCTTGGTCAAGCCTTCCGTTTCGAGAATGAACTCATCGGCCAAACAGATTTCCCCCTGCCCGCGCGCCGCGCGTGGCTATCCTTGTTGCTTCGGCTTTCCGGTGGCCTTGGAGCCTGTCCTTGAAGCCCATCCGGAACGCCGCCTCCGGGCGCGGAATATGCCGGAGGTGACGGGGGTTAGGCAAGGCGGAAAGCTGAGCAGATCAGGTCTCCGGCTGGGATACAGATGCTCCCTTAGTCGGAGGTGCGTGATGTCGTGCCTGCCCGGCCTCCCGGTTCGCAAGACACCGGTCGTCAAGCCGTCGTTAACGGTCTTTCGTTCCGTGCGCCAGCCTTCATCAAAAATTTTCCCGCACATGGGATCGTGCGCGGGTTTGATGGTCGGGAATATTGTCTTGGATTTCGCGAGCGCCGCTCCTTCCGTCGTCAAGTCGATCAGGCAGCGTGATCTCCTGAACACGTGGCTGCGACTCTATGCGCGCCAGCAGATCGCGCCAGCACTCTGGGAATATCAGCCTGCGCGGCTCGAGGAAGAGCTGTCCGATCTCATCTATTATACGGTGGATGCTTCCACGCCGGTCCCGCGCCTGATCATCCAGAGCGAAAACACGCGCATCTCGCGCGCCTATGGACATACCGGCAAGGGCGTTCTGCTCGAGGACTATCTCGGGCCGCGACTCGCGCCGTTCGTGATGCCGATCTATCACGCATGCGTGGCGCGCGGGCTGCCCGTCTACAGCGTCGCCGACGTCGACGACATCTACGGGCGCATCGTCGCCTACGAACGGCTGCTGCTGCCTTTCCAGACCGATGGCAAAGTCTGTCACGTCATCGCATCGGTCAAGACCTTCTGCGAGGATGGCGGCTTCGAGATCAAGAATCTGATGCGCGGAAATGACGCGCTGCCGCGCCCGAAACTGCGCGCCCTGATCGATCGTGAGCTCTTTCATCGTGCGCCCGGCCGCATCGCGACGGCCGAACTGGTCGAGTTCGCGGACCAGCCGGGTCCCGGCGTCGCCAACGAGATCATCGAGCTTAACTAAGCGCGGAACGCGTTTGCGCGCCGACAAGCCCAAACAACAAGCCAAAGCGCGATGACATTCTCAGCGCGACTTGGGGCCGATTTCCCTGGCATAGATGTCCGGCTTGAAGCCGACCAGCAGCTTGCCGCCGATCTCCAGCACCGGCCGCTTGATCATGGATGGTTGCGCTAGCATCAAGGCCAGCGCCTTTGTCTCGGAGAGGCCTTCCTTGTCGGCATCGGGAACCTTCTTGAACGTCGTCCCGGCGCGATTGAGCAGCGTCTCCCAGCCGACCTTGTCGCTCCACTGCTTGAGCTTGTCCTTCTCCACGCCCGCCGCCTTGTAGTCGTGAAACGCATACGGCACGCCATGGCTGTCGAGCCAAGCGCGCGCCTTCTTCATGGTGTCGCAGTTCTTGATGCCGTAGATGATGTTGGGCAAGACGTTCCTCGCGCATGACGCATCGTGATGGACGCGGCGTTGTACGAAACTCCGCTCCGCGCGACAATATTGCGAACGACGCCACCTCGCCGAACGGACATCCCATGCACGTCACCCACGATCCCGCAGCCGCCGCCACGCCGACCATCGACTTCAACAGCTTCCTCGCTGTCGATATCCGCGTCGGCACCATCGTCGACGCCAAGCCGTTTCCCGAGGCGCGCAAGCCGGCGTTTCGGCTATGGATCGACTTCGGACCCACCATCGGCGTGCGCAAGAGCTCGGCCCAGATCACCGAAAACCATCCGCTCGAGACGTTGGTAGGACAACAGGTCGCGGCCGTCGTCAATTTCCCGCCACGCCAGATCGGACCTGTCATCTCGGAGGTGCTGACGCTCGGCTTCCCCGATGCCGACGGCAAGGTCGTGCTGGTGCAGCCGAGCCAGCCGGTGCCGAACGGCGGACGGCTGTTCTAGCCGCGCGGTCCAGGGGCTGCCGCGTCGCTGCCCCCGGCGCACTGCCGAAGCCCTGCCCAACCGCCGCGCCCGCGCCGGCGCCGTCGACGGCATTAAGATACCGCGCGCCCTGATCGTGGCGCCGGTCGAACGCGGCCAGCATGATGGTCTCATCCGGCGCGACCTCGGTGCGGACGATCGCGCGCACGTCTTGCGGCCGCCGCGGAAGGTTACGGCAGATTGTCCCGCAGAAAAATGTCGATGCGGATGCGCTCCTGATCCGGGCTGATCGGCTCACCCGAACAATGCGCGAGCAGGACCCGCGCCGCAGACCGCGCCTCGTGGCCGGGATCCTGGTTGATGATGGCATCGAGCGTGCCGCGCACCAGGAAACGCCGTGTGTACTGGGTGAGCTCGTGGGTGATCCAGACCACCTCGCGCGCGCGGCCGGAGGCTTCGAGCGCATCGGCGATGCCGCGATTTCCGGCGCCGCAGCAATATATGCCGCGGAGATCGGCATGGCGCGCGAGCAGCGCGGCGGTGAGCTCCCGCGTGCGTGCGCTGTCGTCGCGGCCCTCGATGACCGGCAGCATGCGCAGGTTCGGATACTCGCTGGACAGGATCTGGTGGAAACCGAACTGCCGCTCGGTGTGATCGCGCAGCGACAACGACCCGGCGATCACCGCGACCGTCCCCTCGCGGCCGGCGAGGAAGCGCCCCAGCAGCGTTGCGGCAGTTCGTCCCGCGGCCGGGTTGTCGATGCCGACATAATGCAGGCGGCGCGAGCTCGGCGCGTCCGATACGAGGGTCACCACGGCGACCCCGCGCGCGGTGAGTTCGTCGATCGCAGCGCGCACCCTTGGATGGTCGAGCGCGATGACGGCGACGCCCTGATAGGCCGGCGACAAGTCTTCCAGCGCACCGGCCAGCACATCCGGATCGAACACGTCGACATGGAGGATGTCGATGAAGCCGCGCTGGCCGGCAAGCCAGTCTGCGGTGCGCTGGACCTGCTCGGCCAAATTGGTCATGAAGCTGTTGCTGCCGGACGGCAGCACGAAGGCAAAGCGATAGCTTTGCCCGCGTGCGAGCCGCGCCGCCGCCACGTCGGCGCGGTAGCCCAGCTTGGCAACGGCGGCCTCGACACGCGCGACGGTCTTGGCGCGCACGCCCTCGCGCCGGTTGACGACGCGGTCGACGGTCGCGAGCGAAACGCCGGCGGCCCGCGCGACATCCTCGAGCGTCGCGCGAACGACCGGCTGCGTCGCGTCAGCTCTCATTCGCGCGCCGCCCACAGCATGCCGCGGGTCATGAGGGTGCGGATCTCCGGCACGTCGAGCTCGTAGGCGCGGTGGCCGAGCGAGGAATAGAACACCCTGCCCGCGCCATAGCGCTTTTTCCACACCACGGGCATCACCACGCCCTCGATCCAGGGCGCGTGCTCGCCGGTAAAGGTCGTCGTCGCCAGCACCTCGTTGGCGGGGTCGACATGCATGTAGTACTGCTCGGAACGATGCTCGAAACTCTTCAGGCCCTTCATGATGGGGTCGTCCGGCTTCGTCAAGTCGACTTTGTAGTCGATGATGTTGCCGGGATGGGCGACCCATTGCCCGCCGCACAGGAACTGGTATTCGACGGACTCGCGGAAGGCATCGCACATGCCGCCATGATGGCCGGCGAGCCCGACGCCGCCGCGCACCGCAGCGCAGAGATTCAGCGCGTCCGCCTTCTCGATCTTCGACATGGTGTAGATCGGGATGATCAGCGAGAGATCATGGATCGCCGGATCGCCGAATGCTTCCGTGGTCGTTTCGATCCGGACCTCAAAACCTTCCGCCCTGAGCCAGCCGCGGATCATCGAGGCACACAGATCCGGATCGTGTCCCGGCCAACCGCCCCAAACAATCATTGCCTTGCGCATGTTTCTGTCCTCAGTCGATCTGTCCGGTTTCACGTCCGGCCGGCAGCATCGCCGGCCGCTCGGCGCGGCTCTCGATCTTGACGCGCCGCCCTTCGTCGGCGGAGGTCTGGAACGCCTCCATCACCTCCAGCACGTGGAAGGCGAGCGCGCCGCTGGCGCGATGCGGCCGGTCGTTGAGGATCGCGGAGGCCATATCGGCGACACCGATGGAACGGAACTCGCCCTCGACATGACCGTGGGTCAACGGCACCGTCTCCCATTCAGCGCCGGTCTTGGCGACCTGCACCTCGCCGCCGAAGCGGTTCGGGTCCGGCACCAGCATGCTGCCCTTGTCGCCATAGATCTCGATCGGCGCATGCCGGTGCTTCGGCACGTCGAAGCTCATCGCAATCGAGACGACCGCTCCGCTCTCGAATTCGAGCGTGCCTGCGACATGGGTCGAAACCTCGACCGGGATCAAGCTGCCGTTCATCGGCTGGCTGGTGACCAGACGCTCGGATTTCGGGCGCGCGGTCGACCCCATCACGCTCGCGACCGGACCGAGCAGCTGCACGAGATCGGTGATGTAGTACGGGCCCATGTCCAGCATCGGGCCGCCACCCCGCAGGTAATAGAACCCCGGTGCCGGATGCCAGCGCTCGTGGCCCGGGCAGCCGAAAAAGGCACTGCCCGCCACGGGCGTGCCGATCGCGCCGTCGTCGATCAGCTTGCGCGCGGTCTGGTGTCCGCCGCCGAGGAACGTGTCGGGCGCGCAGCCGACGCGAAGGCTTTTCTGCGCGGCGAGATCCATCACCTTGCGGGCCTCCGCGACGTTGATGCCGAGCGGCTTCTCGGAATGCACGTGCTTGCCGGCATTCAGCACCGCCAGGCTGACGTCGGTGTGGGCGAGCGGCACGGTGAGGTTGATGACGATCTCGACGTCGTCGCGCTTGAGCAGCTGATCGACCCGCATCGCCGGCAGCCCGAAGGCGGCACCCTGACGCTCGGCCATATCGCTGCGCATGTCGGCCAACGCTCTCACCTCCATGACCGGGAAGCGCTGCGCTGCCTTGAGGTAGGCGGTGCTGATCACACCGCAGCCGATGATTCCGACGCCGACTTTTCTCATTGCGTTCTCCGTGAAGTCCTGCTCATCCCTTCACCGCGCCTGCGGTGAGGCCGGCGACGATGTGCTTCTGTGCCAGAAGGAACAGAATGATCGTCGGCAGGATGGTGAGCGTGATGAAGGCCAGGATCAGGTGCCACTCGGACGAATATTCCCCCTGGTAGATCATGATGCCGAGCGGCCAGGGATAGAGCGCATCGGTGTTGAGCATCACGAGCGGCAGCAGATAGGCGTTCCAGCTGTTGACGAAGGTGATGGTGCCGACGGTCGCGAGGATCGGCCGTGACAACGGCAATGTCACGTAGCGGAAGAATTTGATGTAGCTACAGCCATCGACCAGCGCGGCTTCGAGCAGCTCGTGCGGAATGTCCTTGAAGAAGCGCCGCAGCAGCAGCACGCTCATGGCGAGGCCGAAGGCCACCTGCGGCAGCGCGACGCCGAAATAGGTATCGAGCAGTCCGAGGTCGCGCACCTTGATGAACAAGGGCAGCACGGCGGTCGCGGCCGGAAACAGCAGACCGAGCGTCAGGTAGCTCAGCAGCATCGAGCTGCCGTAGAACTTGACATGGGCAAAGGTGAAAGCCGCCATCGATGCGACGATCAGGGTCAACGTCACCGTGAGCGTCGAGATGATCAGCGAGTTACGCAGGAGCTGCCAGTAACGCGCCGAGAACAGGATGTCGGCATAATTCTGCCATTCCCATTGCATGGGCCAGCCGAACGGATTGACCCGCAATTCGCCGAGCGACTTGAAACCTCCGAGCACGGTCGCGAGCAGCGGCACCAGCACGAAGACGGCGACGACGGCGAGGAACACCGTCTTGAGCGGCACGGCGGGATCGAACGGCGCGCGGGCGGTTTCGACACTACTCATCGCGCATGAACCATCGCTTGTAGGTGAAGGCAAAGGTCACGCAGATCACGAACAGGATCACGCCGATGGCGCTGCCATAGCCGACCCGCATGCGCGAGATGCCGTTGTTGTAGAGGAAGCTCACCATGGTGTTGGAGGAATCCGCAGGGCCCCCGCGCGTCAGCGGCATGACCAGGTCGAACAGCTGCAGCGAGCCGACGATGGCGAAGAACACCGAGAGCCGGATCGTCGGATAGAGCAAGGGGATGACGACGTGACGCAGCGCCTGCGAGCGCGTTGCACCGTCGATTCTCGCCGCCTCGACCAGGCTCTTGTCGAGGCCCTGGAGCGCGGCG
Source organism: Bradyrhizobium dasycarpum (assembly GCF_042019905.1). NCBI lineage: Bacteria > Pseudomonadati > Pseudomonadota > Alphaproteobacteria > Hyphomicrobiales > Nitrobacteraceae > Bradyrhizobium > Bradyrhizobium dasycarpum. Next base: position 805,932 of record NZ_CP169574.1, on the reverse strand, counting down.
ATGAACAGCATCATGTGGAAGCCGAAATACTTCCAGACGATCACGATCAGCACCGCCAACATCGCCGTGTCGGTCGAGGCCAGAAGATGCGGCGGCTCGGCGCCGAAGGTGCGCCAGATCGAGGCGACCAGGCCATAGTCGCCGTCATAGACGAACGAGAAGATCAGCCCGGTCGCGATCTCGGCCAGGATGTAGGGCATGAAGAACAGCATGCGCAGCGCCACGGCCCCCGAAAGCGCTCGGCGAGCATCAGCGCCAGCGTCAGCGCAAGCGGCAGCTGGATCGCGAGCGAGACTGCGATGATCAGCCCGTTGTTGCGCAGCGCGAGCCAGAAGGCACGTGTCTCCAGCACGAAGCGGTAATTGTCGAATCCGATCCAGTTGGTCGGCCTGCCGAACCCGTTCCAGTTGAAGGCCGAGTACCAGGCGGCCTCGCCGATCGGCAACACCACGAACAGGGTGAACAACAGCAGCGCCGGCGGAAGGAACAGGATCAGGACCGTGAAGCGGCCGTCCCAGCTCGGGCCGCGAACCGCGGCCGTCTCGCCGGCAACGCTCATCGCCGGCGCGATCGCGATCCGCCGCGTCACCTCAATTGCCCTGCTTCCACGCCGCCTCGATGGCTTTCGCCGCGTCCTGCGGGTTCATGCTGCCACCGGCGATTTCCGCGGTGACATCATTGACGACGCGGCCGACGGAGGGGCCCAGGCTCTGGTCATAGAAGTTCTGGTGGTAGTTCGATTTCGACAGATTGGCCGCGATCAGCTTCATGAAGGCGTTGTTGAGGCCGGCATCGGCGCCCTGCACCACCGGGATGAGGAAATTGCCTGCCGCAAGCCGCGTCTGCACGTCCTTCGAGACGAAGTACTTCAGGAAATCGACGGCTTCCTTCGGCGAGCCCTTGGTGATCAACCAGCCCGTGATGCCGCCGAGCGTATCCGTCGGTGCACCCTTGCCGCCTGGCACGACCGGAAAATCGAACCAGCAGATCTTGTCCTCGCTCAATCCGACCTTGTCGGCGGCGAGCGCGCGCTGCAAGTGATAGACGGTCGAGATCGCGAGCGTCATCGCCGCCTTGCCGTCGCCAAAATAGCCGACGGCCTGCGGGTTCTTGAAGCCGAGAAAACCGTTCTGGAACGGCTGGAGATCGACGAGCTGCTTGAACAGCTCGCCGGATTTCTGGAAGGTTTCGCCGGCGAAGCCGCCATTCTCGCCGCGCAGCGCCGCGTCGAAGGCCGGCTTGCCGCCGATGCGTACCGCAAGATGCGTCCAATAGAAGTGCAGCGGCCATTTGTCGGCGCCGCCGACCACGATCGGCGTGACGCCCGCCGCCTTCAGCGTCTTCACTGCGGCAAGCAGATCGTCCCACGTCTTGATCGCGGCAGGATCGACCTTCGCCTTGGCCATCAGGTCCTTGTTGCAGAGGAAACCAACCTGCGACAGCGCGGTCGGCAGGCCATAGACGCGGCCGTTGCTGGTGAAGGCGGCGAGCGCCGCCGGCGTCAGGCTGTCGCTATAGCCTTTCACCTGGTCGGTGATGTCATCGAGGACGCTGGCCTCGATCTGCGTCTTCAGGACGCCGCCGGCCCAGCTGTAGATGATGTTCGGCCGGTCCTTGGATTGCAGGATGGTCGGCAGCTTGGCCTTGTAGGCCTCGTTCTCGAGAAATTGCATCTCGACCTTGACGCCCGGATGCGACGCCTCGTAGGCGCGCGCAACCTCCTCCCAGATCTTCACCTGGGCCGGATTGGCTTCGATGTGCAGCCATTTCACGGTCGTGTCGGCTGCGGCCGAATTGGCCCAAAGCAGACTGGCGGCAGCGGCGAGTCCCAGCTTCCCGAGCAGTCTCATCACATTCCTCCCACCGGCTCTTATTCGTTGATCGCAATCCTGCCTTCGATTTTTGAGGTGCGCAACTAAAATTCTGATCTATGGACCTCAGAGGGGAACAGCTAAGGTCGGTCCAGGGAGAGATGGGCGGCGCCCTGCGCCGTCCGCAAACGCAACTCGAGAGGTGTCCATGACCGCCGTTTATTCCGACCTCGCCCGCAAGGTCGTTCTTGTCACCGGTGGCGCATCGGGAATTGGCGCTGCGATCGTGCGGCGCTTCGCGCAACAGAAATCCGAGGTCGTGTTCTTCGACATCAAGGCCGAGGCAGGTCAACGCCTCGCGAGCGAGTTGTCCGATCAGGCTCTGGCTGCGCATTTCCGGCGCGTCGACCTGACCGATATCGCCGCGTTGCGCGCCGGCATCGCGGAGGTGCGCAGCGCGCACGGCGCGATCAACATCCTCGTCAACAATGCCGCGAATGACGAACGGCACAAGACCGAGGAGATGACTCCGGAATATTGGGACGATCGCATCGCGGTGAACCTGAAGCACCAGTTCTTTGCGGCGCAGGCCGTGCTGCCGGACATGAAGGCGGCAAATGCCGGCGCCATCATCAATTTCGGCTCGGTGTCGTGGATCGCCGGACAAGGCGGCATGGCTGCATACACGGCCAGCAAGTCGGGCGTCATCGGTCTCACGCGCTCCTTGGCGCGCGACTATGGTCCCTACAATATCCGCGTGAACGCGATCGCGCCGGGCTGGATCATGACCGAGCGCCAGCTCGAGAAATGGATGACGCCGGAGGGCGAGGTGGAGCTGATGCAGCGGCAATGCCTGAAGCGCAAACTCGTCCCCGACGAGGTCGCCAGATTCACCGTCTTTCTCGCCTCCGACGAAGCCTCCGCCTGCACCGCTCAGCACTACATCGTGGATGGCGGCTGGGTGTGAGATGCCGAGGACCGCGGCTGCATCGAGGCACGGCGCGGTCACCGCTTGCACTGCAAAACAACTTGCGCCGCAACATTCAAAAATGAGACTGCCCGTCAAACCAGACGAGGCGCTCACGCGGGCAGGCGCATTCGACTTCGGCTAGCTTCCCTCCAAAGCCGCGGGCCGTTCGAGAGCCACGGGCGTCGCGCGGCAACAAAGCTGCGATACAGGGAGGAGCAAAATGTCGAAATGCAGTGTGGGACTGCTCGCGCTGAGCAGCCTGTTTCTTTCGGGCGCGGCGATCGCCCAGGAAAAGATCAAGGTCGGCGTCACCGCGACCCTCGAAGGCACCTACACGGTGCTCGGCGAGGACGGTATCCGCGGCCATCAGACCGCGCTGAACGTGCTGGGCAAGAAAGTCGGCGACAAGGAGCTCGAGTTCATCATCGCCTCCACCGACGCGACGCCCGACTCTGCGGTCCGTGCCGTGCGAAAACTGATCGAGCAGGACAAGGTGCAGATCCTGCTGTCCCCGCTATCCGGTGACGAAGGCATCGCCGTCAAGAATTTCGCAAAGACCCATCCGGAGCTGACCTTCATCAACGCCGCCTCGGGTGCGCAGGAAACGACCTATGTCGATCCCGCTCCGAACTTCTTCCGTTACAACATGGACGGCGCGCAGTGGCAGGTGGGCCTCGGCAAGTACGCCTATGAGGAGAAGAAGTATCGCAAGATCGCGACCGTCGGCGAGGATTATTCCTTCATCTACACCCAGGTGTTCGGCCTCGTGCTCGAATTCTGCGGCGCCGGCGGACAGGTCACCAACCGGCAATGGGTGCCGCTCGGCACCAAGGACTTCGCCTCGGTCATCGCGGCGCTGCCCGACGATGTCGATGCGATCTATCTGGGCCTCGGCGGCGCCGACGCCGTCAACTTCCTGAACCAATATCAGCAGGCCGGCGGCAAGGCGCATCTGATGGGTGGCTCCATCATGATCGACCAGACCATCCTGTCGTCCAAGGGCAACGCCAAGAACGCTCTGATCGGCACCATCGCGGCGAGCGGCCAGGCCGACACCTGGGAGGATCCGGGCTGGCAGAAATTCGTGAAGGCCTATCAGGATGCCTTCCCGCCCAACAAGCGCTTCCCCAGCCCGTCACTGCTCGCCACCAACTACTACGACTCCACCATGGCGCTGATCCTGGCGCTGCGGCAGGTCAATGGCGATCTCTCCAACAACCAGGCCAAATACAAGGAAGCCCTCGCCAAGATCGAGATCGACGCGCCCAACGGCAAGATCAAGCTCGACTCCAACCGACAGGCGATCGGCACGAACTTCGTCACCGAAGTCGTCGACGACGGCAAGGGCGCGCTGTTCTCGAAGGTCGTGAAGGTGATCCCCAACGTCAACCAGACGCTGGGCTATGACCCTGCGGTGTTCGCCAAGATCGGTTTGCCAAGCCGTACAGTACCGGAATGTAAGAAGTACTGACGTAGTCCCGTTGCGGGCGATGACTGACCGGGGAGAGATTTGTAAAGGCGCGACGTGTGCGCACTTGCATTCTCTCCCCGGTTGTTGAACGCTATCGGAAAAACGAAGAGCTTCTGGGAGGGAAGGCATGAGCCGGGCGCTCGCCGTCTTCCACGGCCGCTTCGGCCGGGCGACGGTCTATCAGTTGAACCGCCCTTTCAACATTCACGCACATCGTGAAGGTCATTTGATCTTCCATGTCGGGGGGCGTCCCGCATGCATCGATGTCAGCGATGGACGTTACGAGCTCACCGAAGGTTCCGTCGTCGCCGTCAATCCATGGGAGCCGCATAATTTCCTGCCGTCCGACCTCGAAGGCGGCGCCGTTTTCTTCGTGCTCTATGTCAACGCGGAATGGTTTGCGCCCGACGCGCCCGGCACCGACCGGTTGCGCTTCGGCCGCACCCAGTTCACGAGATCGGTCGCGCTGGACAAGCATATCCGGCACGCAGCCGCCCTCGTCTGCGGCGCTCCCTCGCTCAACAGCCTCGATGGCGAGCTGAGACGGCTGATCGACATCTGCTACGACGAGAGTTGGCAACAGGCGGAGGCCGCACGCGATCCGCGCGCGAACGGCTCGGTTACCGATTTTCGCGTGCGCAAGTGCATCAAGATGATGTCGGAAAGTCCCGGCGCCGAGATCGAGCTCGACACCATCGCGCGCGAATCCGGCCTGTCGCGACCGCACTTCTACCGGCTGTTCCGCACCCAGACCGGCGTCACGCCCCACCTCTATCTCAACACGCTGATGATGGAGCAGGCGCTGGAGGCGCTGGTGGCGAGCGAGGCGCCGATCGCCGATATCGGCTTCGATCTCGGCTTCTCCTCGCAAAGCGGCTTCACGCGTTTTTTCGCCGCCAATGTCGGGATGGCCCCGACCGATTATCGCCGCGCCGCCAAGGTTTTGCGCGCCTGACGGGCGCGCGAAAAGATACTCACGATCAAATGCGTCCCCATCAGCCCCATTAGGATGTGCGGGACGCGGTCCCGACACGAGGACCGCGGTCGACAGGGAGCGCACGTTCATGGCAGGGCTTGCGGCCGGTGACGGTCTGCGCGCCCCCTCACCTCGCTTGCAGGGAGAGGGTTGGATCGACGTTGAGACGGAGCGGCGATCATGAGCCGCTTCGTCGAGCGTCATCCCGCCTGGGCATTGATCGTCATCATCGCGGTCGCGGTGGCGCTGTGGCTGATCTTCGCGGTGTGGCCGCCAGGCCTCGAAGAGGCTGTCGGCCGCAAGCGGGTGTTCCTCAACGCGCTCTTCAACGGCATCACGCTGGGAGGTCTTTATTTCCTCGTCGCCAGCGGCTTCACGCTGATCTTCGGCCTGATGCGCAACGTCAATCTCGCGCACGGCTCGCTCTATTTGTTCGGCGGCTATGTCGGCTACGCCATCAGCGTCTCCACCGGCTCCTGGGTGCTGTCGTTCATCGTCGCCTTCGTCCTGACCGCGCTGGTCGGCGTGCTGCTCCAGGTTCTCGTGTTCCGCCGCATGGAGGGCCAGGATCTGCGCCAGACCATGGTGACGATCGGGCTCTCAATCGTGTTCGCCGACCTGATGCTGTGGGCCTGCGGCGGCGACTTCTACCAGATCCAGACCCCGAACTGGCTGATCGGCCCGATCGAGCTGCCGCTGCTCACCGCGGTGAAATCCTCGGGGGAGCCGGTCTACCTGCGCTATCCGCTGGTCCGGCTCGTGATCTTCCTGGCCTCCGCCGTCATCGGCATCGCGATGTGGCTCGCGCTCAACCGCACCCGGATCGGCATGATCATCCGCGCCGGCGTCGACGACCGCGACATCCTCGCTGCGACCGGCGTCCGCATCCAGGTCGTCTTCGTGCTCGTCTTCGCGCTCGGCGCCGGGCTTGCCGGCATCGCCGGCGTGGTCGGCGGCACGTTCCAGTCGCTCTCGCCCGGTGAGGACATCCGCTTCCTGCTCGCCTCTCTCGTCGTCGTGATCGTGGGCGGCATGGGTTCGATCCCCGGCGCCGCGCTCGGCGCGCTGATCATCGGCCTCGCCGAGCAGCTCGGCTCGGTCTACATCCCCACTTACGCCATCGTCGTGACCTTCCTGATCATGGTGCTGGTGCTGGCGCTGCGGCCGCAGGGCCTGCTGGCGAGGCGCTGAGATGTCCGTCACTCATGACGCCCGCGTTCAGGTTCACCGGCCCGCGTCGACGGCGGTACGGCCGGCTGCGCGCACCTGGCCCGACATCAATAATCCCGCGGCCTGGATCGTGGCGGCCATCCTGCTGATCATGCCGCTGATCGCCAACAGCTTCTTCCTGATCGAGATCTTTGCCACCACCTTGATCCTCGGCACCGTCGCGCTCAGCCTGATGTTCCTGGCCGGATATGGCGGCATGGTCAGCCTGATGCAGCTCACCATCGCGGGCTTTTGCGCTTACATGGTCGCGGTGTTCGGCGTCAGCGGCAATGCCAATATCAGCCTCGGCTGGCCGTGGTGGCTGGCGGTGCCGATGGCGCTGACGCTGGCAGTCGTCTTCGGCACGCTCGGCGGCGCGCTGGCGGTGCGCACCGAGGGCATCTACACCATCATGATCACGCTGGCGATCGGCGCCGCGTTCTACTACTTCACCAACCAGAACTGGGCGATCTTCAACGGCCACACCGGCATCAACAACGTCTCGACTCCGCGTTTCTGGGGTGTCGACTGGCGGGCGGACATTCCCTTCTACTATGTCGTGCTCGCGACAGCCGGGCTCTGCTATTTCGCGGTCGACTACATCTCTCGCGCGCCATTCGGCCTCGCCCTCCAGGGCGTGCGCGACAATCCGCGCCGCATGTCGGCGCTGGGCTTCAACGTCAATGCCCACCGCGTCGCGGCCTATGCGGTGGCGTCCTTCATCGCGGGCCTTGCCGGTGTGCTCCAGGTCTGGAACTACCGCCAGATCTCGCCCGGCTCGGTCAGCGTCGGCGCCTGCATCGACATCCTCATCATCGCCGTCGTCGGCGGCATCACCCGCCCGGTCGGTCCCTATATCGGCGCGCTGGTCTTCGTGCTCCTGCGCACCTTCGCGCTCGACTTCCTGGTCAAGATCGGGCTCGACGGCAACCGCTTCCGCCTGCTGATCGGCCTCGGCTTTCTTGCCATCGTGTTCTGGTCGTCGGACGGCGTCATCGGTCTCTGGCAGCGCTGGCGCCAGAGCCGGCTACGCGAGACCAACCGCCAGGGCGGAGGGCGCGGCCATGGATAGCGTCGCCCAGCGCCTCTCCGCCGTCGGCGCCGGCGCCGCGCTGGAACTGCGCGGCGTGACGCGGCTATTCGGCGCGCTGGCGGCCTTGACCGACGTCACCATCACCGTGCGTCCAGGCGAACGCCGCGCGGTGCTCGGCTCCAACGGCGCCGGCAAGACCACGCTGTTCAACTGCATCACCGGCGACTTCCCGCCGACATCAGGCACGATCCGCTTCTTCGGCGAAGACGTCACGCATTTCCCGCCTTATGAGCGCATCCGCCGGGGGCTGCGGCGCACCTATCAGATCTCCGCGCTGTTTCCCGGCCTCACCGTGCAGGACAACGTCTACCTCGCCTGCCGCGGCGTCTCGCGCGGACGGTTCTCGTTCCTGTGCCCCGGCCAGAACGACGCCTTGATGCACGCCGCCGACGGTCTGGTGCAGGCCGTGCATCTGACTGGGGTCAAGGACCAGCGCGTCGCCGAGCTCGCGCACGGGCAGCAGCGCCAGCTCGAGATCGCGCTGGCGCTCGCCGGCGCCCCGCGCTTCGTGCTGTTCGACGAGCCGGCCGCAGGCCTGTCGCCGACCGAGCGCGCCGAGCTGATCGAGATCCTGACCTCGCTGCCGGCCCATATCGGCTACATCATCATCGAGCACGACATGGACGTGGCGCTGCGCGTCGTCGAGAGCGTGACGATGATGCACAACGGCCGCATCTTCAAGGAAGGCCCGCCGGAAGAGATTCAGTCCGATCCTGAAGTGCAGGAGCTATATCTCGGAGGCGGCCATGAATGAGGCCCGCCGCACGTCCGCTGCGCTCGAGGTCCGCGGGCTCGATGTCTATTACGGCCATTCGCACGCGCTCCAGGGCGTCGATCTTTCGCTGGAGAGCGGCGTGTTCTCCGTCGTCGGCCGCAACGGCATGGGCAAGACCACGCTGTGCAAGGCCATTATGGGTCTGGTGCCGGTCAGCGGCGGCTCGATCCGGGTCCGCGGCGAGGACATCACGCGGCGGCCGCCCGCTCACATCGCGCGCCTCGGCGTCGGCTATGTGCCGCAGGGCCGCCGGCTCTGGCGCTCGCTCAGCGTGGACGAGCATCTCCAGCTTGCCGGCGGGATGCGGTCGGGCGCCTGGACTGTCGAGCGCATCTACGACACTTTTCCGCGCCTCGCCGAGCGCAAGGACCATGGCGGCAGCCAGCTCTCCGGCGGCGAGCAGCAGATGCTCGCGATCGCGCGCGCGCTGCTGACCAACCCGCAACTCCTCGTCATGGACGAACCGACCGAAGGCCTCGCGCCGGTCATCGTCGCCCAAGTCGAGGAGATGCTGCTGCGGTTGGGCGAGGACGGCGACATGTCCGTGCTCGTGATCGAGCAGAATATCGGCGTGGCGACCGCGATCTCGCGCAATGTCGCCATCATGGTCAACGGCCGCATCAACCGCATCATCGACTCGGCGCGGCTCGCCGCCGACCGCGAGTTGCAGCAGCGTCTGCTCGGCGTCGGCTTGCATGCCGAGCTTACGCCGGATCTCGACGTGCCGGCGACAGGCCCGGACGCGAAGCCGGCGCCGCAGGCCGCCCGACCGAGCGGCCCGATCCGGATCTACATCTCCAACCCGACACCGCCGACACGCTGGTCCCAACCCGCGCCGATCGCACGGATCGAAGCGGCGGCACGCACGCTCTCGACCCAGGTATCGCGCCTCGACGAGACGGCGCGGCGCAGACGCGAGCCAGCGACGTCGCAGTCGTCAGGGCCGCCGGTCGTGCTGGTCGTCGGCACGCTCGACACCAAGGGGACGGAACTCCGCTTCATCCGCGACATCATTGCCGAGCGCGGCCTGCGCACGCGCCTGGTCGACGTCTCCACCAGCGGCAAGCACGCCAGCTGCGATGTCTCCGCGCAGGAGATCGCACTGAACCACGGCCGCGGCGGCGCTGCCGTGTTCGGCGCCGACCGCGGCGCGGCCGTGACGGCGATGGCGGACGCGTTCGCCAACTGGCTGCGGCGCCAGGGCAACGTCGCCGGCGTGATCTCAGCCGGCGGCTCGGGCGCGGCCTCGCTGGTTGCCCCGGGCATGCGCACCCTGCCGGTCGGCGTGCCCAAGCTGATCATCTCATCCGTCGCCTCCGGCGATATCGGGCCCTATGTCGGCCCCGCCGACATCACCATGATGCACTCGGTCACCGACATTCAGGGACTGAACTCGATCTCCCGCGCCGTGCTGTCGAACGGCGCCAACGCGATCGCGGGCATGGTCAAGGCGCGCCTCGATCAGCACGAGACGAGGCAGCGCGCCGTCAACCCAGCACTGCCTGCGGTCGGCATCACCATGTTCGGCGTGACGACGCCGGCGGTCCAGAAGATCGCTGCAGATTTGGGCGAGGACTTCGAATGCCTCGTCTTCCACGCCACCGGCGTCGGCGGCCGCTCGATGGAAAAGCTGGTCGAATCCGGCCAGCTCGCCGGCGTCATCGATATCACGACAACCGAGATCTGCGACTTGCTGATGGGCGGCGTGTTTCCCGCCACCGAGGATCGCTTCGGCGCGATCATCCGCACCCGCCTGCCCTATGTCGGCTCGGTCGGCGCGCTCGACATGGTCAATTTCGGCGCGCCCGACACAATTCCCTGAACGCTACCGCGGCCGCAAGTTCCACGTCCACAATCCGCAAGTGACGCTGATGCGGACGACTGTCGAAGAGAATGAACGGATGGGCCGCTGGATCGCCGAGCGGCTGAACCAGATGGATGGCCCCGTGCGCTTCTTCCTGCCCGAGGGCGGCGTCTCCGCACTCGATGCGCGCGGCCAGCCGTTCTGGGATCCGGACGCCGATGCCGCCCTGTTCCGCGCGCTGGAGCGCGACGTGCGACAGACCGGCAGCCGCCAGCTCATCCGCATTCCCAAGAACATCAACGATCCCGATTTCGCCGCCGCCATCGTCAGTGCATTCCGAACCCTGTTCGGCCGCACCGGGCGCGCGGCGGAGACTAGCGAGGTGACCGATGGCCCGGTTTGAGCGCGCTGCACTCCTGAAACGATTCCGCGAGATGGCGAGGCGCGGCGAGCCGATCGTCGGCGGCGGGGCCGGCACCGGCCTGTCCGCCAAATGCGAGGAGGCTGGCGGCGTCGACCTCATCGTCATCTACAATTCCGGCCGCTATCGCATGGCCGGTCGCGGCTCGCTGGCGGGGCTGATGGCTTACGGCGACGCCAACGCCATCGTACTGGAGATGGCTGGCGAAGTTCTGCCCGTGGTCAGCAAGACGCCGGTGCTCGCCGGCGTCAACGGCACCGACCCGTTCCGCGACATGGACGTCTTTCTCGACCAGTTGAAGACGCTCGGCTTTGCCGGCGTGCAGAATTTTCCGACGGTGGGTCTGATCGACGGCGTGTTCCGCGCCAACCTCGAAGAAACCGGCATGTCCTACGCGCTGGAGATCGACATGATCGCCAAGGCGCGCGAGAAGGACCTCCTGACGACGCCGTACGTCTTCAGCGAGAAGGAAGCCGCCGCGATGGCGATCGCCGGCGCCGATATCATCGTCTGCCATCTCGGGCTCACGACCGGCGGCACGATCGGCGCGCAGACCGCAGCAAAGCTGAAGGACTGCCCGGCGCGCATCGACGTCTGGGCCTCCGCCGCGCTCAGCGTCAATCCCGATATCCTGGTGCTCGCTCACGGCGGCCCGATCGCGGATCCCGCCGATGCCGATTTCATCATGAAGAACACCCGCTACTGCCACGGCTTCTACGGCGCCTCTTCGATGGAGCGGCTGCCGGTCGAGCGGGCTCTGACGGAGCAGGTACGCAAATTCAAGGCGATCGGCGCGCAGTAACGCCGGAACGATCGAGGGAGAGAAACATGTCAGGGATCCTGGTCGGCGAGCTTATCCTCTGGCTGATCGTCGCAGTCGTCGTCATCGTGGTCGGCGTCTACATCGTCAACTGGCTCTACCACCGCTCCTCCAAGGAGGTCTCGTTCGTCCGAACCGGCTTCCTCGGCGAGCGCGTGGTAATCAACGGCGGCGCCTTCGTGCTGCCCTTCATCCACGACTACACCTCCGTCAACATGAACGTGCTGCCGATGGGCATCGTGCGTTCCAAGCAGGATGCGGTGATCACCCGCGATCGCATGCGGGTCGACATCGAGGCCGACTTCTACGTCCGCGTCCAGGCGACCCGTGAAGCCGTCTCGATCGCGGCCGCGACGCTTGGCCGCCGCACCATGGAGCCGGAGCAGCTGCACGCGCTGCTGGCCGGCAAGTTCATTTCCGCGATCCGCTCCGTCGCTTCGGAAATGACCCTGGAGGAGATGCATGAGCGGCGCGGCGACTATGTCGAGCGGGTCAAGACCAATGCGGCACAGGCCCTCGCGCAGAACGGTCTCGAGCTGGAATCGGTCGCCATCACCGATCTCGACCAGACCGACCTCGAGTTCTTCAACCCCTCGAACCGGTTCGACGCCGAAGGCTTGACCCGCCTGATGGAGGACATCGAGGCCCGGCGCAAGCTGCGTAACGACATCGAGCAGGACTCGATGATCAAGATCCGCACCCGTAACCTGGAGGCCGAGCGTCAGGCGCTCGACATCGAGCGCGAGAGCGAGACCGCCCGGCTCGAGCAGGAACGCGACATCGAAATGCGCCGCGCGCTCCAGCGCACGGAAGTTGCCCGCGAGCGCGCGCTGCGCGAGACCGAGGCCGAGCAGGCCCACATCTCGGCACGCGAGGCGATCGAGCGCGCGCGGATCGCCAATGAGCAGGCGATCGCGGAGGCCCGCATCGCCTCCGAGCGCGAGACCCGCCAGAAGGAGATCGAGCGCACCCGCACCATCGAGGAGAAGGAGCTGCTGGCGCGCGAGGAGATCGAGAAGACCCGGATTGCCAACCAGCGCTCGATCGATACGACGCGGATTGCGTCGGAACGTGAAGTCCGCCAGCGCGAGATCGAGCGGATGCGCACCGTGGAGGAGGCCGAGATCGCCGCGCGCGAGGCGATCGAGAAGGCCCGCATCCAGCAGGACCGCGTCGTCACCGACGCCCGCATCGCCAACGAGGAGGAGACAAGGCGCCGCGAGATCGAGCGCAGCCGTGCCGTCGACGAGGCCGAGATCGCCGCCCGCGAAGCCACCGAAAAGGCACGCATCGCCCAGACCCTGATCGTCAACGTCGAGCGTATCTCCTCCGACGAGCGGACCCGCGCGCTGGAGATCCACCAGGTGCGCACCATCCAGGAGGCCGAGATCGAGGCGCAGCGCGCCGTCGAAGCCGCCCGCATCGCCCGGGAGCGGACGCTTGCCGCCGAGCGCATCGCCGCCGAGCAGAATACCCGGCAGCTGGAGATCGAGCGCAACCAGGCCCTCGAAGTCGCAGGCATCGCCGCGCGCGAGACCACCGAGGCCTCGCGCATCGCCCAGGAGGAGCGCGTGCGTTCGCTTGAGATCGCCCGCAACCGGGCCGTCGAGGAAGCCGACATCGCCTCCCGCGAGGCGATCGAGGCGGCGCGCATCGCCCAGGAGAAGGCGGTCGCGGCCGAACGCATCCAGGCCGAGCGCGATACGCGCTCGCTGGAAATCGAGCGCACCGGCGTGCTGGAGGCCGCCGAACTGAAGCGGCGCGATGCCATCGAGCGCCAACGCATTACGGTCGATCTCGCGCTCGAGGCCGAGCGCATCAACTCGTCCAAGAAGCGCGAGGTGCTCAACATCGAGCAGAAGAAGGCGATCGAGATTGCCGACGAAGACCGCGTCATCGCGCTCTCCGCGAAGAAGTCGGAACGGATCGATGCCGATCGCCAGGTCCGGCAGGCCGAGATCGTTGCGCGCAAGGAGGTCGAGACCACGGACGTCTCGCGCGAGCAGGCGCTGGAAGCCGCGCGGCTCGAGCGTCGCCGCGCCATCGAGCAGCTCGAGGTCGCCCGCGTCCAGTCGCTGCAGGAGGCCGAGATCGCCTCCCGCGAAGAGGTCGAGCGCGCCCGCATCGCCTCCGACCGTGGCCTCGACGAGGCTCGCGTCGGCCGCGAGCGCGAGCTGCGCAAGCTCGAGGTCAATCGCGAAAAGGAGGTCGAGACGGTCCTGATGGAGAAGGCGATCGCCATTCACCAGAAGTCGCTGGAGGAATCCGCAGCCAAGGCCATGGCCGAGGAGGCGCGGATGCGGGCGACGGAGGCGACCGAGCGCGTCATTACCGCTCGCGAGAGCGAAATTGCAAAGCGCCGCAAGACCGTCGAGGTGCTGCTCGCCGAGAAGCAGGCCGAGGAGACCCGCATCGCCGCGGAGGCCGAGCGCGTGCGCGCGGCCGTCGAAGCCGAGGCGCAGCGGATGCTCAACGAGGCCGAGAACGTGCTCACCGACCAGGCGCGCTATTCCCTGTTCCGCAGAAAGCTGCTCGACCGGATCGAGGGCATCGTCCGCGAAAGCGTCAAGCCGATGGAGAAGATCGAGGGCATCCGCATCCTCCAGGTCGACGGCCTCAACGGCAACGGCCACGGAAACGGCAATGGCGGCCGCAGCGCCACCGACGAGGTCATCGATTCCGCACTGCGCTACCGGGTCCAGGCGCCGCTGATCGACTCGATGCTGGCCGACATCGGCGTCGAGGGCGGCAGCCTCGCGAAGATGCCGGGCCTGATCCGCGAGGCGCGCGACATGCAGGGCATCAAGGATTCCGCGCGCAAGGGCGGCGGTGGCGGCGACAAGCCGGCCGCCTCCCCGCCTGCGGCCGAAGGCAGCGAACCGCCGACCGAGCGCGGACCGCGGAAGAAGAGCTGAGATCGCGCCATGGCCCGCGTCTATGTCTCCACCGTCATCAACGCCCGCAACGACCGCGTCTGGGCGCGGGTGCGCGACTTCAACGGCTTGCCGAACTGGCATCCGGCCATCGCCGAAAGCCGCATCGAAGGCGGGGAGCCCTCGGACAAGATCGGTTGCGTCAGAGATTTCCGCCTGCGCAACGGCGACCGCATCCGCGAGAAGCTCTTGGGCCTCTCCGACTACGACATGTTCTGTACCTATTCGATCCTGGAATCTCCGATGGGCGTCGAGAATTACGTTGCCACGCTGCGGCTGACCCCCGTCACCGACGGCGACCAGACCTTTGCAGAATGGACCGCCGAGTTCGACTGCGCGCCGGAGCGCGAGACCGAGCTCGTCGGCAATATCGGCGGCGGCGTGTTCCAGGGTGGGTTCGACGCGCTGAAGCGCGTGTTCGAGGCTGACCGTGCCGCATATCGTCAAGAGCACGATCCTGGATGCGCCGACCGATGCGGCGTGGGCCATGCTGCGCGATTTCAACGGGCACGATCGCTGGCATCCGGCGGTCGCGACCTCCTCCATCGAGCGCGCACAGTCCTCCGACAAGATCGGTTGTATCAGGCGGTTCAAGCTCAAGGACGGCTCCGAGCTGCGCGAACAATTGCTGGCGCTGTCCGACCTCGAACAGAGCTTCAGCTATTGCCTGCTCGATACCCCGATCCCGATGTTCAACTACGTCGCCCATGTCCGCCTGCTGCCGGTCACCGACGGTGACCGCACTTTCTGGCATTGGGAGTCGCGCTTCACCACCAAGCCCGAGGACAAGGACCGCATCACCCATATGGTCGCCGAAGACATCTATCAGGCCGGATTCGATGCGATCCGCCGACACCTGAGGGAGGCCGCATAATCATGGCCGTGACGGTCAAGACCTTTACAAGCGCCAGCGAGGCGGCCGGCGCGCTGTCGTCGGATCGCAGCGCGCGCTATCTCGGTGGCGGCACGCTGATGATGCGCGCGTTGAACGAAGGGGACGTGTCGATCTCGACCGTCGTCCGCGCGCAGGATCAGGCCCTCACCCGGATCGACGCATCGGGTCCGCGCATCACGTTGGGTGCCGGCGTTACCTTCGCCCGCATTCTTGCGGAACGCGACCTCGCCTTCCTGCATGCTCCTGCCCGCTCGATCGGCGGTCCAGCCGTGCGCAACATGGGAACCGTCGGCGGCAACCTCTTTGCGCCAACTCCCTATGGCGATTTCACCGTCGCGATGCTGGCGCTCGATGCCACCGTGGCCGTGCAAGGCGGCTTTGGCGCGCGCGACATTCCGATCGAGGAGTTCTTGCAGGCGCGCGACCGCCAGGCCGGCACGCTCGTGCTGTCGGTGTCCTGCACCCGTCCGGCCGGCACCGAGGCGTTCCGCTATCGCAAGATCGCCCGGATCAAACCGAAGGGCGGCTCGGTCATCACGCTGGCCGCGCATCTGCCGATCAGCGGCGGCCGGATCGCAGGCGCTCGCATCGCGCTGGGATCGATGGCGCCGACGCAAATCCGCGCCCGTGCCGCCGAGCGGGCGCTGGAGGGCCGCTCGCTGGATGCCGCCACCATCGCGGCGGCCGCATCCGCGGCGACCGAGGGAACGTCGCCATCCGACAACGCGCTCGGCAGCGCCTGGTATCGCCGCGAGATCGTCGGCGTGCATCTGCGCCGCCTGCTGTCAGGCCAGGAATAGATCGCCATGACAAAGATCCCCCTGCAATTTCGCCACAACGGCCGCGACGTCGCGATCTTCGTCGACGGCGGCACCAATCTGCTGGTCGCGCTGCGCGAGCTGATCGGCGACATGACGCCGAAGTTCGGCTGCGGCCAGGGCGGCTGCGGCGCGTGCAGCGTGCTGGTTGACGGCGAGCTGCACCTGTCCTGCCTGACGCTCGCCGAGACGGTCGCCGGCCGCTCGATCGAAACGCTCGACGGCATGAAGCAGGGCCCGAACCTGCATCCGCTCCAAAGTGCGTTTGCCGACCATTTTGCCGCCCAGTGCGGCTATTGCACGCCCGGCATGCTGATGGCCGCAAAAGCCCTGCTCGACCGCAATCCATCGCCAAGCCGCGACGAGGTCATCGAGGCCATCTCCGGCAACATCTGCCGCTGCACCGGCTATGAGCCGATCATCAATGCCATTCTCGCCGCCGCAGGCGGCCGGGTCAGCGCCTGAAGGACGCCGCGCCATGCTGGAATTACGCAAGGACATCTTCGCCGACGAGCGCGACGACAACCTCAAGGAAATCGGCAAGGGCACCCAGCGCCAGGACATGCTCGGCCACGTCACGGGCACGTCGAGCTATTTCAATGACCATCAACTGCAAGGCATGTTGCACCTGAAGGTCCTGCGCTCGACCCAGGCCCATGCACGGCTGCGCCGCATCGATACCACGGACGCGGAACGCTCGGCCGGCGTCCGCCGGATCATTCGTGGCGCCGACGTTCCGGTCAACCTCAACACGCTTCTCCAGCCTCATCAACTTCGGCAAGGACGACGAGCCGTCGCTCGCGGTCGACAAGGTCCGCTACAAGGGCGAGCCGATCCTCGCCATCGTCGCCGACAGCGAGCGCGAGGCGTTCGAGGCCATCGCCAAGGTCAAGGTCGATTACGAGCCGCTGCCGGCCGTGTTCGACGTCGAGGACGCGCTGAAGCCCGGCGCCCCCGTGGTCAACGAGACCTATCCGAAGAACGCCTTCATCTATCACGACGTCTATGACCACCAGCGCCTGCGTTTCGGCGATGCCGACGCGGCGCTTGCGAGCGCCGAGCACGTGCTCGAACAGCGTTACCAGATGTCGCCGATCGAGCACGCGCCGACCGAGACGAATGGCGCCATTGCCGCGCCCGACACCAACGGCCGCTACGTCGTCTACACCTCGACCCAGGCGCTGTTCTTCTCGGTCGACACCTGCGCCAAGATCCTGGACGTGCCCTCCAACACCTTCCACTTCATCGGCGGCACCGTCGGCGGCGGCTTTGGCGGCAAGGTGGATACCTTGACCGAGCCGCTCGCCATTCTCGGCGCAATGCTGACCGGGCGACCGGTGCGCTACGTGTTCGGGCGCGAGGAGGAGATGCAGTACGGCCCGCCACGCGGCGCCGAGCGCATCTACATCAAGGACGGCGTCATGCGCGACGGCCGCATCGTCGCGCGCAAGATCCGGGCCTATTTCGACAGCGGCGCCTATACCAGGCTGTCCAGCTATGCCGCCGTCAAATGCGCCGCGCATCTGCCGGGCCCCTACACCATCCCCAACGTCTACGGCGACGTCTATTGCGTCTTCACCAATCGCACGCCGGCGACCGCGATGCGCGGCTTCGGCGTCACCGCGATGGATTTTGCCATCGAGTGCCAGATGGACAAGCTGGCAAATCTCGTCGGCATGGACCCGATGGAGTTCCGCATTCTGAACGCCTATCGCGACGGCGACATGAAGGCACACCGGCGTGAAGCGAAGAACACGGCGCTCATCGAATGCGTCCAGGTCGCCGCCGAGAAGGCCAAATGGCCGATCCGCGACGAGTTCAAGCGCGCCTCTTCGCGCAAGGACGGCGGCGGCAGCCGCGCCGCGATCCCGCCGACGCCGACGGATTCTTCGCGCGCGAGGCCGGCGCCGGCGCAGCAGCGCACCAGCTATGACCGCGCGCCGGTGACCGCGACACGGGAGCCGCCGCGCGACCCGCCGCCGCCGGCGCCGCCCCCTCCCCCGCCGCGCTCGGCCGCGCCATCGCACGGCGCGACGCGGTTCTCATCCGTGTTCGGGACCAGGAGACGCTGACATGACCCGGCATCGCGGACGCGGCATGGCGTCGATCAACTATCCCATCGGCATGAACCTCGGCGGCGATCCGAGCCAGGCCCTGGTCCACTCCAATCCCAGCGGCAAGTTCACCGTGGCTTTGTCGTCGATCGACCTCGGTCAGGGCATGAAGTCGGTGACGCGGCAGATCTGCGCGGAAACGCTCGGCGTTCCCGTCGAGGACGTCTATGTCGACACGGCGGACTCCGACACCGGCCCGCACTGCATGGGCTCGTTCGCCTCCCGCGGCACCCACCGCGTCGGCAACGCGGTGATGGCCGCCGCCCGCGAAGCGCGCGGGGTGATGATGGAAGCGGCGGCCGAGGAGCTGGAGGTCAACGCCGCCGATCTCGACACCGACGGCCGCGGCAACATCCACGTCAAGGGCGCGCCGCACCGCTCGATCTCGACCAAGGACGTCGCGATTGCCGCGCAGTTCAAGCAGGGCAAGACCATCTCCGGCCGCGGCATCTTCCTGGTCCCGCTCTCCGATGTCGATCCGGAGACCGGCGAGATGTCGCCGGCGACCTGCTACGCCCATGCCTGTCTGGTCGCGGAAGTCGAGGTCGATGACGAGACAGGCGACGTCGCGATGGTGCGGATGGATTCCGCCTATGAGCTCGGCCGCGCGCTCAACCCGCGCTTGGTCGAACAGCAGCTGGTCGGCGGCGCCTGGATGGGCGTCAGCCACGCGCTCTACGAGACCCCGGAGCCGTATTATCCCGATCCCGTTCATGGGCCCCGCGACTTCGTCGAATATCTGATGCCCGGCCCCGGCGACATCTGCCCGCACGATATCGCGGTGCTGGAGCGTCCGGCGCCCGATGGTCCCTTCGGGGCCAAGGGACCTGGTGAGATGTGTGCCAATCCGGTGCTGCCGGCCGTCGCGAATGCGATCTTCAACGCCGTCGGCGTCCGCATCGACGACCTGCCGATCACGCCCGAAAAGGTGCTGCGCGCGATCAAGGCCCAGGGTGGCGCGCGGCCGCAGGCGCGGCGTTAGGGGATCGGCCGTGGCGGTCCGCAGCAACATCGTCGGTATCGACAGCCCGGAGGCGCTGGAGAAGGCGCTGCGCGCGGCCTATTACCTCGCCGACGAGGGGCTGGCGACAGCTGCCTATCTCGGCCTCGCACTCGGCAAGCCGCTGCTGCTCGAGGGCGCGCCGGGCGTCGGCAAGACCGAAGCCGCAAAAGCGATCGCTGCCGTGCTCGGCCGCCGCCTCATCCGCCTGCAATGCTACGAGGGCATCGACGCCTCCGCCGCGCTCTATGAGTGGAACTATCCGCGCCAGATGCTGGCGATCCGCCAGGCCGGGGACGAGAGCATCGATATCTATGGCGAGGCCTTCCTGATCGAACGTCCCATGCTGGCCGCGCTTCGCGCACCCGATTCAACCGTGCTCCTGATCGACGAAATCGACCGCGCCGACCAGGAGTTCGAGGCGTTCCTGCTCGAGTTCCTCTCGGACTTCCAGATCTCGATTCCCGAGCGCGGCACCGTACGCGCCGCCGAGCGGCCGGTCGTCGTGCTGACCTCGAACCGGACGCGCGATCTTCACGAAGCCCTGCGGCGCCGCTGCGTCTATCACTGGATCGACTATCCGACCGCGGAGCGCGAGGCGCGGATCATCATGATGCGCGCCTCCAGCGTCGCCGAGTCCACGGCCCGCGCCGTCGTCGCCGCCGTGGAAAGATTGCGGCGCGAGCCCCTGAGCAAGGCGCCCGGCATCGCCGAGGCCGTCGACTGGGCCGAAGCCGCGACGCTCCTCAACAAGGGCGGCGCGCGCTGGCCGGATGCCTTCAAGCGGTCGATCGGCGTCGCGCTGAAGGACGAGGAGGATCTGCACTTCATCGCGCCCCGGCTCGACGCCATGCTCGCGGAGGCGACCGCATGAACACCGAGCCCCGGCTTCCGCGCGCCGCCCGCGTCTTCGTCTCCTTCGTTGCGCTGCTGCGCGCCAACAGCTTTGCGGTCGCGCCGGAGCAGACCACCGCGTTCCTCACCGCGATCGAGCTGCTCGGCCCGCGGGACCTCGAGGATATCAGGCAGGCGGCGCTCGCCACCCTCGCCCCGCCGCCCGAGCGCCGCGCCACTTTCGACCGGCTGTTCGATCTGCACTTCCGAGGCAGCGAGGCGATCGAGCGCGCCGACGACGGCGAGGACGACGAGACCGTCCGGCTCCAGGAAGAAGGTCGCGGCGACGAGGAACCATTGCTGTCCGATGACGCCAATGAATCCGGCCTCACTGCCGCACGGACCGAGGCGCTGGTCGAGCGCCGCTTCGCGCAACTCTCCACGACCGACGCCCTGCGCCGCCTGACGCGCGAGGCTCCACGACGCCTGCCGCGGCGCCGCGGTCACCGTCGCATGCGGACCCGCCGCGGCCCGTTCGCCGACCTCCGCCGCACCTTGCGCGACAGCGTTCGCAGCGACGGCGAGATCCTGCGGCTCGGCCACATGAAGCGGCGTCAGCGCCCGCGCAAGATGCTGCTGCTGATCGACGTCTCCGGCTCGATGAAGAGCCGCACCGAGGAGAACATGAAGCTCGCGCATGCGCTGGTGCAGGTTGCGCCCAATGTCGAGGTGTTCACCTTCGGCACGCGGCTGACCCGGGTCACCCGTCCGCTGCGGCTGAAGCGCCGCGAGCAGGCACTGAACGCGGCCGCGCATCTGGTCAGCGACTGGGACGGCGGCACCCGCATCGGCGACGCGCTCCAGGCCTTCCTCGCCGTGCCCCGCTTCGGCGGCTATGCCCGCGGCGCCGCTGTCGTGATCATCTCGGACGGATTGGAGCGTGGCGAGCCCGACGCGCTGCGCGATGCGGTCGCAAAGCTGTCACGGCGGGCTTGGCGGGTGAGCTGGCTGACGCCGCTGGCGACAGGCCCCGCCTTCCGCCCCCAGACCGAGGCGCTCATGGCCATCGAGCGCTTCGTCGACGACCTCGTCGACGGCGGCTCGAGCGCGTCGATCGTCGCGCACATTCTGGCGCTGGGACGAAGGAGAGCGGCGTGACCGATATGATCGACGGGCATCACCACATCTGGCGGCAGGCCGACCTGCCCTGGCTGGTCGGGCCGATGCAGCCCCGCATCTTCGGACCCTACGAGCCGATCCGGCGCGATTATCCGATCCAGGAATATCTCGACGACCTCAAAGGCACCGGCGTCACCCGCTCGGTCTACGTCCAGACCAACTGGGCCAACGACCGTTTCGAGGACGAAGCCGCCTGGGTCCAGCAAACCGCCGACGCGCATGGCTGGCCCCATGCCATTGTCGCCTACGCCAATTTTGCCGTGGACGACGTGCGACCTCAGCTCGATCGCCTGAAGCGCTATCCCCTGGTGCGCGGCGTGCGCATGCAGCTGCACTGGCACGAGAACCCGCTCTACCGCTTTGCAGCCCGCGCCGAGCTCTGCGCCGATCCGATGATCCAGCGCAACATTGCGCACCTTGCCGACTATGGCTGGAGCTTCGATCTGCAGGTGTTCACGCCGCAAATGCCGCAGGCCGCTGCGCTCGCAGAAGCCTGCCCCGACGTCACCTTCATCCTCCAGCATGCCGGCATGCTCGAGGATCTCTCGCCCGCCGGCCGCGCAGCCTGGCGCGCCGGCATCGCGCGGCTGGCAGCCTGTCCGAACGTGGTCGCCAAGCTGTCGGGGCTCGGCACCTTCATCCATCGCAACGACCCCGCGCATGTTGCCGACGTCGTCACCGACACGGTCGCGGTCTTCGGCGCCGAACGCTGCCTGTTCGGCTCCAATTTTCCGATCGAGAAATTGTGGACCAGCTATCGCGAGCTCGTCGATGCGTTTCGCGCAGCGGCTGCGCCGCTGAGCACCGAGCAGAAGGACGCGATCTTCAAGACGACGGCAATGCGCGTCTACCGGCTTTGACAGGCAAGGGACAGGACAGGGAGAGCAACGAATGGCGCTGGAGATCAAGATCCTGGACTATGGCGATATCGAACTGGAATCGAGCTTTCTGGTTCTCGGCCGCGACTGCGGCCGCACCCGCCGCGTCCTCACCCTCGGCTTCCTGATCCTCGGGGGGAAATATCCGGTCGTGGTCGACACCGGCTACCGCTCCAACCAGATCATGGAGACGCTGGGCATGCGCGGCCTTCAATACCACGAGAACATGATCGAGAACCAGCTGGCGCGCCACGGCGTGCGCATGGGTGACGTCCGTTTCGTCTGCCACACGCATCTGCACATCGACCATGCCGGCAAGGATGATCTGTTTCCGATGAACACGACGGTGGTCCTCAATCGCAAGGAGCTGGAATATTCCGTCTCCGGCCTGATGCATCCGCAATACCCGGCGCCCGATATCAAGCACCTGATCGACCGCCTGCATACCAAGAGCGCGCTGCGTTTCCTCGACCTCGAGATCACCGGCCCGATCGAGCTGATGCCCGGCGTCTATTGCGACGCCGCCAATGCGCATACCGAGGGATCGATGAACGTCATCGTCGAGACCGCCGACGGCATCGCGACCATCTGCGGCGATGTGATCTACGACTTCAACGACCAGATCGTCACGCCCTTCAACGAGATCCACGACTGGGAGCCGCGCACCACCGGCAACCACGGCACCAGCAAGCGCGCGGAGAAGGCCTCGATCAAGAAGCTGCTCAGCAATTCGCGCTATCTGCTGCCCGTGCACGACCGTCCGGCCAAGATCGAAGGCGGCAATGTGATCGGGCGCCTGCACGACCAGGTCCCCGGACCGGTCGTGCAATCGCTGCCGGCGCGCAACTGGTTTCCGGCGTGACGTGACTTGAGGATCGAGCGATGACCCACGTCACCTTGCGAAGCGAGTTCGAGACCCTGATCGATCCCTACGCGCCGGTCGCGCAGGTCGGCACCGGCTTCGACTTCACGGAGGGGCCTGTCTGGCACCCGATCGATCACTATCTGCTGTTCTCGGACATGCCTGGCGACGTGCGGCGGCGCTGGGACCCGCGGCGCGGCGTCGCCGAGGTCAAGCGCCCGTCGAACAAATGCAACGGCATGACCTATGACGCCGAGCTGAACCTGATCGTCTGCGAGCACGCGACCTCGCAGCTGGTCCGCGAGCGGCCGGACGGCCGGCGCGAGGTGCTCGCCTCGCACTTCCAGGGTCAGGAACTGAACAGCCCGAACGACGTCTGCGTGCACTCCTCGGGCGCGATCTATTTCTCGGACCCCTGGTACGGCCGCATGCCGGTCTATGGCGTCGAACGACCGCGGCAACTCGGCTTCCCGGGCGTCTATCGCGTCGTGCCCGGCGGCGAGCCGAAGCTCGTGGTGGACCGCACATTGTTCGACCAGCCGAACGGATTGTGCTTCGCGCCGGACGAGAAGCTGCTCTATGTCAACGACACCGTCCAGGCGCTGATCCGCGTGTTCGAGGTCGCCGGCGACGGCTCGCTGTCCAATGCGCGCGTGTTCGCCAGCGGCATCCGCTCCGAGCTCGAACCCGGACTGCCCGACGGCATGAAGTGCGACCAGCACGGCAATGTCTGGGTCACCGCGCCGGGCGGCGTCTGGGTCTATTCACCGCGCGGCGAATTGCTCGGCAAGATCCGCCTTCCCGAGCTCGTCGCCAACCTCGCCTGGGGCGGCCCGGATTTCCGCACGCTGTATCTGACCTCGACGCATTCGGTCTACGCCATCCCGACCAAGGTCGGCCCACGCCATGAGCCCTATATGAACGCCAGACCTGGCAGCGGCCCCGCGGCTGCCGGCTCCGTACCTGCTGCCCCCATCCTTGCCGATGGCGAGATGCATCTCGATCCGCAGCGCTGTGCCATGATCATCCAGGATCTCCAGAATGACGTCATCATGGCCGGCGGCGCGTTTGCCGATTCCGGAGCGCCGGAGCATGCGCGGCAGCAGCACGTCGTCGAGAACGTTCGCCGTCTTGCCGAGGCCGCGCGGGCCCACGGAATCGTCATCATCCACGTCTGGTTCGTCGTCGAGCCAGGCGCGCCCGGGGTGACGCTGAACGCCCCCTTGTTCGAAGGCTTGGTCGACAGCAAGGCGATGGTGCGCGGCAGCTGGGGCGCGGCGCCGGTTTCGGGTCTCGAGCCGAGGCCCGGCGATTTCGTCGTCGAGAAGATGCGGATGAGCGCCTGGGAGGGCACGCGGCTGGAGACGATCCTGAAGGCGACCGGGCGCGACATGATCATCAACACCGGCGCCTGGACCAACATGTCGGTCGAGCACACCGCCCGCACCGGCGCCGACAAAGGCTACTTCATGATCGTCCCGGAGGATTGCTGCTCCACCATGAATGCCGACTGGCACAACGCCTCGATCAACTTCGCCATGCAGAACGTCGCGATCGTCACCCGGGCGGACGCCGTCATCCGGGCGTTGGGATGAAACGTGGCGAAGCTCCTGCATCTGTCCTGCTCGCCCCGCCCCGACTCCGAGTCGAGCGCCGGCGCGCGCGTCTTCCTTGACGGGTTTCGCCAAACGCGGCCGGACTGGGACATCGACGTGATGGATCTCTGGCGCGAGCGGCTGCCGGAATTCATCGGTCCCATCGTCGAAGCCAAGTATGCGCGAATGAAGGCGCAGGCGTTCGACGACGCGCAGCGCCACAGCTTTGCCGAGGCGGAGCGGATCGCGTTGCGCTTCTCGCTGGCAGATCGCGTGCTGATCTCGACGCCGATGTGGAATTTCGGCATTCCCTACAAGCTGAAGCAATGGTTCGACATCGTCATCCAGCCCGGCCTGACGTTCCGGTTCGATCCAGCGCAGGGCTATCTTCCGCTGCTCAAGGACCGGCCAACCATCGTCATCCTCGCCTCCGGCGGCGATTTTGCCACCGGCATGAACCGCGGCCGCATCGACATGGCAACGCCCTATTTGCGCGAGGCGCTTCGCTTCATCGGCGTCAGCGACGTGCGCTTCGTGCCGATCGGACCGACGACGGGACCGACCGAGCCAATCCGCGTTGCGCGCGAGGCGGCATATCGGCAACTGGGGCAGATCGCTACGCGGTTCTGATCAGCTCGTACGTATCCGGTGGCCGTAGCGGAACGCGCTGAGGACAAGCTGCCAGCCTTCATTTCTGGACGGCGACGCCAGGACTCTCGGCGGGTTGCGCCGGCAAAAGGGCCGTCCTCGGACGACTTAAAATAATCTTGGTATTTGAATGAGTTACGCGTCTGGTGCGCTCGGAGGGACTCGAACCCCCACGATTTTACTCACTGCCACCTCAAGGCAGCGCGTCTACCAGTTCCGCCACGAGCGCTTTGGGGATGCCGGCTTGAGGCTTGAAGGCCGGCCGGATCAACGGCGCCGATCTAACAAATCCATCAGGGGGTACAAGCCTGCAAAGGCCCTGAATTCCACAAGCTTTGCAGGAAAGTTCGGGCCCCGCGCCAAATCCGCCCTATCCCCGGTGCCCAGGCCGCTACCGCGTGCCCGGGTCGCTACCGCGTACCCGGTGAGCGCGGCAGCATCTGCTTGACCTCGACCGCGATTCGGTTGCGGTCCACCAGCACGACGCCGGAGGCGACCGGCAGGTTGTTGGCCAAGACCTTGACCTCGTCGGCCTCGGTTGCGTCCAGCTCGATAATGGCGCCGCGGGAAAGACGTAATACCTGATGGATCGGCATCGTGGTCGTCCCGAGCACGACCATGAGATCCACGGTGACTTTATCGAGGGTGGGCACTGTCAGGACCGCCGCAACTTGGGACTGGGACTTGGAATGTGGGACCGACCAAGGGACTTGGACTTGGACTTGGACTTGGCATTTGCCCCCGAGATGATCACCACGTTATGGTTAGCCAATGGTTAATTCGCCGCAAAACCCCCGTCAAAACCAGCGTGAAGGGCTCGATCTGACGCCGTTTTCCGCTGCCGGCGGCGAGCCGGTCGAGTGGCGAATCTCGGACGCGCCGGTGCCTTATCCGGAAGCGGTGGCCGCGATGGAAGCCCGGGTTGCGGCCATCGCGGCGGGCGAAGCCGCGGAGCTGGTCTGGCTGCTCGAGCACCCTCCGCTCTACACCTCCGGCACCTCGGGCAAGGATACCGACCTGCGCGATCCCCGCTTCCCGGTCTTCGCCACCGGACGCGGCGGCCAGCTCACCTATCACGGGCCCGGCCAGCGGGTGGCCTACGTCATGCTCGACCTCAAGCGGCGCCGGCCGGACGTCCGGGCCTATGTCGCGAGCCTGGAGGAGCTGATCCTGCGCACGCTCGCCGCCTTCAACGTCCGCGGTGAGCGGCGCGAGGACCGGGTCGGCGTCTGGGTCAAGCGGCCCGACAAGGGCGCGGACCACGAGGACAAGATCGCGGCGATCGGCGTGCGGTTGAAGCGCTGGGTCTCGTTCCACGGCATCGCGATCAATGTCGAGCCGGAGCTCTCGCATTTCGCCGGCATCGTCCCGTGCGGCGTCGTCGATCCCCGCTACGGCGTCACCTCGCTGGTCGATCTCGGCCAGCTCGTGACCATAGCCGACGTCGACATCGCGCTACGCCAGGCGTTCGAACAGCTGTTCGGACCGACCCGCGCGCTGCTGCCGGAAGCGGCGATCTGAATCCCGTCAGCAGTTCGTCCTTAGAAAGTCAATGAAAGCGCGGACCCTGGGAATAGCTTGCCGCCCGGGCAGGATCAGCGCCGTGATCGGCTGCGGATCGGCGTCATGGCAGTGCGACAGCAAAGGCACCAGCCTGCCCTGCTTCAAGGCTTCTTCGCCCAGGAAGTCACCGAGGCGAATGAGACCCGCACCTGCCAGTGCGAGGTCGAGAAGCAGTTCGGCGCTGTCGGATCGGACCGTCCCGTTGACGGGAATCGCCACCGGTTTGCCGTCCTCGAACATTGGCCATTGCGCCAGCCGCGAGGTGCCGCTGAGTTGGAGGCAATTGTGCCGCATCAGATCGGCGGGCTGCTCGGGCACGCCATGGCGTTCGAGATAGCGCGGGCTGCCGACGATGATGCGCCTGATCTCGCCGAGGCGCACCGCGATCAAGTCGCTGTCGATGAGTGGGCCGACCCGGATCGTCACGTCGACCTGCTCGCTGAACGGATCGATGCGATGGTCACTGACGCTCAGATCAATCCGGATTTCCGGATATTGCTCCATGAACTGAGGCAGCCGCGGCGCAAGTCGCCGTCGAGCGAACGCGGTGCTGCTGTTGACGCGGATCGGCCCGCGCGGTCGTCCATGGACGGACGCAACGTCAGCCTCGGCGGCCTCGACTGCCGCCAGAATGCTTCGCGCGTGGGCAAGAAACGTTTCCCCTTCCTGCGTCAGGACGAGCCGCCGGGTCGTCCGGTGCAGAAAGCGCCACCCCGAGGCGGCGCTCCAGCCGGCTCACGATGCGGGAAACGCCAGAAGCGGTCAGGCCAGCCTCGGCGCCCACGGCGGCGAAGCTTCCCAGATCGATCGTACGGACAAAGGCGCTAAGGTCGGGGATGGGATGCGAGGCCATATTCGTGACTTCTAGGAATGACAGCTTCTCAATATCGCAATTTATCTCCATCTACAGCACGAATAAGGGTCATCCGTCCAACCACGGAGCCCAAGCTATGCCCCTCGCCCGCATTTCCGTTCCCACCCAGCTTCCGATTGAGCGGGTCCACGCGCTCGCCGATGCCGTCCATGAGGGCCTAGTCGAGACCTGCGGCGTGCCGCCCAAAGATCGGTTTCAGCTCGTTAGCCGTTACGCGCCCGACTTGATGGTCATCGACCCGACATTCCCCAATGTCACGCGCACGGCGGAGGCATCGATCGTCGAGGTCCTTTTTCTCGAGGGACGGACGATCGATCAGAAGAAGCGTCTGTTCCGGTCGATCGCGGAGCGCGCCGTGAGAGCCGGTTTCTCCGGCGACGACATCATGATCGTGCTCACCGAGAACGCGCCGGTGGACTGGTCGCTTGGTCGCGGCCTCGCCTTCGGCGACCAGCACGAACCGCTGGGCACGAGGTCCGACATCGTGTGACCCATGCAGCGGAATCCACGCGCGCATTTCTGTTGGCGCGAACCGCGCACGTTCTCCTCGCGCGACGAGTCAGCTATGCTCGATTCCGGTGCCGCCCACGCCTCCCCCTCCGCCGGGAAAGCAGACCTCATGCCGGGCGATGTGATCATCGGACCGACTGTTCGGGCGCCAGGCATAAGGAGGGATTGCGCTTTCTGCTCGCAATGGGAGGTTTTGACGATGAGACTCTCTGCGCCGATCTATCATCTGAAGCGACGAGCCAGGCGCCTGTCCCGGGAGGAAGGCATTCCGCTGCACGACGCGCTGGACCGCATTGCCAGGACGGAAGGGTTTTCCGCCTGGAGCCTGATCGCAGCGAAAGCCGCCGCGCTGACGCCCGCTAGCAGGCTGTTCCCGCAGGTCCGGCCGGGCGATCTGGTGCTGGTCGGCGCGCGGCCCGGTCAGGGCAAGACGCTGCTGAGCCTCGAACTTGCGGTGGAGGCCATGCGGTCCGGCCAGCGCGCCGCGTTCTTCTCGCTCGAATATACCGAGAAGGATGTTTTGGATCGCTTGCGTGCGATCGGCGTGGAGCCCGCGCAATTCGACAAGCTGTTCGAGGTCGATTGCTCCGACACTATCAGCGCCGACTACGTCGTGAAGCAAATGGCCGCGGCGCCCCGCGGCACCTTCGTGGTGATCGACTATCTGCAACTGCTCGACCAGAGACGCGAAAATCCCGACCTCAACGTTCAGGTGCGCGCGCTGAAATCGTTGGCACGCGGTCAGGGCCTGATCGTTGTCTTCATCTCGCAGATCGACCGATCCTATGACCCCTCGGTCAAGCCCTGCCCCGATCTCGGCGATATCAGGCTGCCGAATCCGCTGGACCTGAAGCTGTTCGACAAGACGTGCTTCCTGAACAATTCCGAAGTTCAGTTCCGCGCCGCGAGCTGACGACAAGACCGCGGGTGAAATACATCGCCCGCGGCCTCCGCCTTATGCTGCCCTCAGCGCCACCCCCAGCTTGCCGGCGATGTAGCGCCGCTCTTGAGTGAGGCCGCCAAAGCCGTAGGCGTCGCCCCTGACCTCGTCGACATGCAGATAGGTCTCGGGATGCAGCGGCCCCAGGATCTCGGCCATGCGCTTGAACATCGCGGCGAGATAGGCCGCCTTCTCATCCTTGGTGTTGGTCCCTTCCGTGACGTGGATGTCGAGCCAGTAGCTTGCAAGCTTCTGCTCGGCCAGCGACTTGCCGCCGGCGAACCAGTCATCGGCATCCACCGGCTTGACGATGATGGCGGTGACCTTGGGATCCTTGTGCAGGATCTCGGCGGTGAGCTCGGACACGGCGTTGGCGATGTCGGCCTTCAGGGACGGCGACTGGCGGGAGTTGCTGTAGGACACGGTGATCAGGGGCATTGTGGCTCTCCTCGAGATGCTGCGCCGGTCAGGCGGCGTTGGCGAGAAGCTAGACCTCCGCTCATCATTTTGATATCTTATCTCTGTTGATATCAATGATAATACTCCATAATGACACCGACGCTCGACATCGCCACCGTGCAGGCCTTCCTGCTGGTCGCCGACCTCCGGAGCTTCACGCGTACCGCCGAAGCGCTCGGCACGACACAGGCGGCGGTCAGCCTGAAGCTGCAGCGGCTGGAGACGCTGCTGGGAAGACGTCTCGTCGAGCGCTCGCCGCGCGCGGTCCGGCTCACCGCCGACGGCGCCAGCTTCCTCGAACGTGCCCGTGTGCTGATCGCGGCGCATGACCGCGCGCTGTCGGATCAGGCACCGGCCACGCAATCGCTCTCGCTCGGCATCTCCGATCATGCGGCAGGGCCGGAGCTGGTGCCGCTGCTCGAACGGCTGCACGCAATGTCGGCAAATCTCACCCTCGCCGTCACCATCGGCTTCTCGCGCGAGATGCAGGATGCTTACGACGCAGGCGAGCTCGATGCGGTGATCGTGCGCCAGGAAGGCAGCCGCCGCGGCGGCGAGAAGCTGACCGAGGACGAGTTCGGCTGGTTCGCCGCACGACGCTTCACCCTGCCGAAAGGCGAGCCGCTGCCGCTCGCGACACTCGCCCCGCCCTGCGGCGTCCGCGCCATCGCCGTGCGCGCGCTCGACAAGGCCGGTCTCGCCTGGCGTGAACGCTTCGTCGGCGGCGGTGTCACGGCGGTGGTCGCTGCGACGCTCGCCGGCCTTGCCATCGCACCGCTGGCGCGACGGATCGCGCCTGCCGGCCTGGTCGACATCGGCCCGGTGCACAAGCTGCCGAAGCTCGGCAGCTCCAAAGTGATGCTGCATTCGAAGGTCAGCGATCCCGCCAAGCTTGCCGCGCTGCGGACGGTGGCGACGACGTTCCGGAGCGTGAGGGCCTGAGGGCGCTCTGGCGCTCCGGTACGGAAGACCTGCCTAAAAATGTCACACCCGGCGGGAACCATCCGCCGCCTGCGGCGTTTGTCCCCGTCGAGGCGGGGTTTGGGAATGGTCGAAAAGTTCAGTCAACAGAGAGACTTGTTCGAGAGCGAACGCAGTTTCCGGCTGTTGGTTGAGGGAGTTGCGGACTACGCCCTCTATATGCTCGATCCCAAGGGGATCATCACCAGCTGGAACATCGGCGGCGAGCGCATCAAGGGCTATTCGCCCGGGGAGATCCTCGGCCAGCACTTCTCCCGCTTCTACACCGAGACCGACCGCGCCAACGGCAAGCCGGCCCGTGCGCTCGGTATCGCCAGGGAAAAGGGCCGCTATGAGGAGGAAGGCTGGCGCGTCCGCAAGGACGGCACGTTCTTCTGGGCCAGCGTCGTGATCGATCCGATCTACGAGGACGGCGAACTGGTCGGATTCGCCAAGATCACGCGCGACATCACCGAACGCCGCAATGCCCAGATCAAGCTCGAGGCGATGCAGAAGCAGCTCGCCGAGTCCCAGAAGTTCGACGCGCTCGGTCAACTCACCGGCGGGGTCGCCCACGACTTCAACAACCTCCTGATGATCATCAGCGGCAGCCTCCATATGCTGAAGCGAGGGGCCGACGACGCGGCCAAGCTCCAGCGCGCGATCTCGGCGATCGAGACCGCCACCAGGCGCGGCGCGGCGCTGACCAATCAATTGCTCACCTTCGCGCGGCGGCAGAGCGTTAACCCGCAGGCGATCGACTTCGCCGAACGCATCGCCGCGATCCGCGAGGTGCTCGATGCCGGCGTCGGCAGCTCCGTCCGGCTGGCATTCGACATAGACCGCGACGTCTGGCCGATCAAGACCGACGCCTCCGAACTCGAGACCGCGCTGCTCAACCTCGTCATCAATGCTCGCGACGCCATGCCCGACGGCGGCACGGTGACCATCGGCGCGCACAACGTCGTGCTGGACGAAGCGTCCCTCGCCGGCGATTTCGTCGCGATCGGCGTCACCGACACCGGGCTCGGCATCCCCTCCGACGTGCTCGACAAGATCTTCGAGCCGTTCTTCACGACCAAGCCGATCGGAAAGGGCACGGGCCTCGGCCTGTCCCAGGTGCACGGCTTCGCGCATCAGGCCGGCGGCACCGTGAAGGTCGCAAGCGAACTCGGCAAGGGCACGACCTTCACCGTGCTTTTGCCGCGCGGAGAAGACGCGCCATCGCAGGACACGCAGGGGGAGCCGGCGTTCCACGGCAGCGGCACAGTGTTGCTGGTGGAGGACAATCCGGACGTCGCAGTCGTCAGCATTGGCCTGCTGGAGCAGCTCGGCTACCAGGTGCGCCGCGTCGCCGACGCCGAGGCGGCCTTGCGCGAGATCGAGACCAACGGCGTCGACTTCGTATTCTCGGACATCGTCATGCCCGGCAAGATGGACGGCCTCACCCTCGCCTATCATCTCCGCCAGATTCGCCCCGGCCTGCCGATCCTGCTCGCCACCGGCTACAGCGAGGTCGCCGCCGGCGTGCGTGGCGACTTCCCGATCCTGCGCAAGCCATACGAGATCCACGAGCTCAGCGAAGCCATCGCCAAGCTGCCGAGGTGAGGGATCACTTCCTCACCTCTCCCCGCAAGTACGGGGCGAGGGAGCGCACCGTCTGCGCGGCAAGCACCTACACCGTCGGCAGGACCGAAAACGCTTCCCCTGCCCGGCGCAGATTCAGCTCATCCGCACCGGCGGTCTCGCTCGTCACGCTGTCGACGCGCGAGGATGGCGGGCCGTGGCGACACAGGGCGACCATGTCGGCGACGTGTTTCGGCGTGCCGGCGAACAGCGCTTCCACGCTGCCGTCGCGGCGATTGCGAACCCACCCCTCGAGGCCGCTCGCCGTCGCCTGATACTCGACCCAGGCCCGGTAGCCGACGCCCTGCACGCGCCCGCGGATCATCACCTGGAGAATCGCCCGGCTCATTTTTTCAGTCCGAGGAGGTCGGTGCCGCGCGCCCGGACATCGGCCTCGCGCATGACACGGGCCGTCAGCTCCGACGATGCGAGCCCTTTGAGATTTTTCGGCGACGCACCTTCGAGGAGCGCCTTCAGGGTCTCGTACACGGCCTGTGTCGCGGCCGCGATCGGCGCATGACCCTGGAGCGCGATGCGGACGCGCCGACCCGCGAGGTAATCGAGCGCGCTCAAGTCCTCGGGCGCCCCGCCGAGCACGATCGGCAGGCGCGTCGCAGCGCTCACCGCCTCGAGCTCGGCGCGCGACTTGATGCCGGTGAAGAACAGCGCATCGACACCGGCGGCTTCGTAAGCGTTGGCGCGGCGGATCGCGTCGTCGAGCGAGGTGATCGAGGGCGCTCCCGTGCGGCCCATGATGACCAGCGAGGCATCGCTGCGGCCGCCGAGCGCCGCCTTCATCTTGCCGACGCCCTCCTCGAGCGAGATCAGCTGCGTCTTCGCCTCGCCAAAGGCAGCCGGCAGCAGCGTGTCCTCGATGGTGAGGCCGGCGGCGCCCGCCGCTTCCAGCTCCTGCACGGTGCGGCGCACGTTGAGC
This sequence comes from Bradyrhizobium dasycarpum, assembly GCF_042019905.1. Taxonomy (NCBI): domain Bacteria; kingdom Pseudomonadati; phylum Pseudomonadota; class Alphaproteobacteria; order Hyphomicrobiales; family Nitrobacteraceae; genus Bradyrhizobium; species Bradyrhizobium dasycarpum. Next base: position 772,960 of record NZ_CP169574.1, on the reverse strand, counting down.
GCATTGCCGTAGCCGTGATCGGCATCGACCAGAACGGGGAGTGTTGCGGCGCGCGACATCCGCCGCATCTGCTCGGCAAGCTCGGTGAGCGTGATCAGCGTGACATCGGGATCGCCGAGCACGGCGAGCGAGGCAACCGAACCGCCGAACATGCCGAGCGGAAAGCCGAGATCCTCGGCGATGCGGATCGAGATGGCGTCGTAGACCGAGCCGGGATGGACGCAAGCTGCGCCCGCCAGGATGGCGCGAAGTTTCTCGCGGCGGGAACGAAAGGCCATGGATGCCTCACTCCAAATTCCTCATCCTGAGGGCGCGCTCTTGCGCGCGTCTCGAAGGATGCAGGCCCGGCTGGTGGCCTCGCCCTTCGAGACGCCGCGAAGACGCGGCTCCTCAGGGTGAGGGTCTTCTGTCGTGCCCGAAGCGCTCTTACGCAAACTCCAGGATCAGCGCGTCCACCGCCAGCGTCGCGCCGGCACTGGCGTGGATCTTCTTCACCGTGCCGTCCTGCTCGGCGCGCAGCACGTTCTGCATTTTCATGGCTTCGACCACCGCCAGCGTCTCGCCGGCCTTGACCTCCTGCCCCTCGCTGACCGCGATCGAGACCACGAGGCCGGGCATCGGACAGAGCAGCTTCTTGCCGCTGTCGGAGGCCGTCGTCACCGGCATCAGCCGCGCCGAGGTCGCCTCCGCTTCGGTCCAGACATAGACCGGCACCTCGACACCCTGATGCGCGAGGCGGATACCGTTCGGGATCGGGCGCGCCTGCACCGCGACGAGGTGGCCGTCGATGGTGCCCTGCCAGACCGGATCGCCCGGCTTCCATGGCGAGACCAGCAGATGCGCGTTGCCGGCCTTGCCGTTGGCATCGATGAAGCGGATCGCGATGGCCTCGCCTTCGCGCGCGATCTCGAGCTGGATCTCCTGGCGGTCGAGCCAGACCGCGCGGCGCCGCTCGCGCTGCACGACGCGGCCGCCCATTTGGCCCGAGATCTGCCGCTTGCGCTCACCCAGCACGTGATCGATGGCGGCGCCGACCGCGGCGATGCGCCGTGCGACCTCGCCTTCCGGCACGCGCACCGCAAACCCCTTGGGGAATTCCTCGGCAATGAAGCCGGTCGACAGCCGCCCCTCGCGCCAGCGCGGATGATGCATCAAGGCCGACAGGAACGGGATGTTGTGCCTGATGCCGTCGACATAGAACGAATCCAGCGCGGTCGACTGCGCCTCGATCGCGGCGGCACGCGAGGGCGCGTGGGTGACGAGCTTGGCGATCATCGGATCGTAGTGGATCGAGATCTCGCCGCCCTCCTGCACGCCGGTGTCGTTGCGGATGGTGATGCCGTCCTGGCTCGCTTCCGCCGGCGGGCGATACTTCACGAGCCGCCCGATCGAGGGCAGGAAGTTGCGGAACGGATCTTCGGCATAGAGGCGGGATTCCACCGCCCAGCCCGTCAGCGTGACGTCCTTCTGCGCGATGGCGAGCTTCTCGCCGCTCGCAACGCGGATCATCTGCTCGACGAGATCGATGCCGGTCACGAGCTCGGTGACGGGATGCTCGACCTGAAGGCGCGTGTTCATCTCCAGGAAATAGAAGCTCTTGTCCTGGCCGGCGACGAACTCGACGGTGCCGGCGGAATCATAGTTCACGGCCTTGGCCAGCGCGACCGCCTGCTCGCCCATCTTGCGGCGGGTGGCCTCGTCGAGCAGCGGCGACGGCGCCTCCTCGATGACCTTCTGGTTGCGGCGCTGGATCGAGCATTCGCGCTCGCCGAGATAGATCACGTTGCCGTGCTTGTCGCCCAGCACCTGGATCTCGATGTGGCGGGGGTCGACGATGAACTTTTCGACGAAGACGCGGTCGTCGCCGAACGAGGCCTTCGCCTCGGCCTTGGCGAGATTGAAGCCTTCGGCGACCTCGGCCTTCGAATTCGCGATGCGCATGCCCTTGCCGCCGCCGCCTGCGGAGGCCTTGATCATGACGGGGTAGCCGATTTCGTCGGCGATCTTGACCGCGTGGTTGCCGTCCTCGATGACGCCGAGATAGCCGGGCACGGTCGAGACCTTGGCCTTCGCGGCCGCCTTCTTCGACTCGATCTTGTCGCCCATCGCCGCGATCGCGCCGGGGTTGGGACCGATGAAGACGATCCCGGCCGCCTCCAGCGCGCGCGGAAACGCCTCGCGCTCGGACAGGAAGCCGTAGCCGGGGTGCACGGCTTGCGCGCCCGTCTTGCGGCAGGCTTCCACGATCTTCTCGATCACCAGATAGCTCTCGGCAGCCGCCGGCGGGCCGATCAGCACGGCCTCGTCGGCCATCTCGACATGGAGGGCGTCGCGGTCGGCCTCGGAATAGACCGCAACCGTCTGAATTCCCATACGGCGCGCGGTCTTGATGACCCGGCAGGCGATTTCGCCGCGATTGGCGATCAGAATGCGTTTGAACATGCTTTTTCTTGAGTCTCGACCTTGGGCGGGACCCTTCCCTGACCGTTGGGGCCTATGCGGGACGGGCCGTGTGGCTTCCGTGGTACATCAAAATGGGCCGGAGGCAACGGTCTAAATCCGGCCCGCCCTGGCGTACCAGCGCAAGACCGAAACCGGCTTGGGAACGGGCTGGCGGGCCGCGGCCGCCTTACGCCTAACCCGGCCTCGACGCGGACTTGGCCACGTCCCGGACCAGGCCGTGAATGAAGCCGAGCTTACCGACCACCGCAGGCGACAGGATGAAGGGATAGAGGTCGCGCAGGCCCATGGCGCGGTTGACGCTGTTCATGGCGAAGGTGAAGGGCAGCCAGGCGTTGACCAGCGCCTCGACATCCCTGGCCTCGTAGGGGTTGAAGCGGATGCGCGCCGTCAACTCCCCGTCGCGGTCGACCTTGGGGCGCACCTCCATGCCGAACTCGCCGGCCATCTCCAGAGCATCCACGATGTGGACATAGTGCGCCCAGGTCTCGGCGAAGTCTTCCCAGGGATGGGTGGTGGCGTAGGCCGAGACGTAGGTCTGCTGCCAGTCCGGCGGCGGGCCTTCGGCATAATGGCGCTGCAGGGCCTGGCCGTAATCGATGGAATCGTCACCGAACACCGCGCGGCATTCCTCGAGCTTGCCGCCGCCCTGCACCAGCACGTCCCAGAAATAGTGCCCGACCTCGTGGCGGAAATGCCCGAGCAGCGTGCGGTACGGCTCGCCCATCTCGAGGCCTGCGCCGCTCGCGCTCGATGGTATCGGCTTCGGTGAGCGCGATCGTGATCAGACCGTTGTCGTGGCCAGTCAGGATCCTCTCGCCGCTGTTTGGATCGTCGGCGAGGAAATTGAAGATCAGCCCATGCTCGGGGTCCTCCTGCCGCGTCCGGAGCGGCAGCTTCCAGCGGATCAGGGAATAGAACAGACGGTGTTTCGCCACCTCCAGCTCGCGCCAGCCGGCGAGCTGGGCCGGATCCGAGAGGTTCGGCACCATCCCGTTGTGGCGGCAGGCGCGGCAATAGCCGGTGGCATCGCCCGCGTCGGTAAGCCAGTTGCAGGCGTCGTATTCGGCGTTCCGGCACAGCATCCGGCTTTCGCCCTTGCTGGCCAGCATCCTCCAGGCTTCGCCGTCCGGCTCGATCGCCGACATCGTCTCCTGATCGGGCAGGAACGCGACCTGATGGCCGCAGCGTTCGCAGGCGCGATTTTCGAAATACAGCACGTTGCCGCAGGCCTGGCAGAGAAAGAGCTTCAAGATTTAGCCTCTTTGGAAAGGAGAGCTTCATGGAAGCTGCTCATTGCGCCTCGCGACGACGCGTCCGCCGGCCGATCGTTCCAGTCTCTGGAACAAATTGCCAGATTGGGCATTGGCATGACGCAGTCCTTCCGGTCCGCGCAAGTCACATTTTCCCGCGAGGCGCTGCCTCGTAGCAATGGCCATCACGCTCCGTCTGTGTGAATATCGCTCCGGCATGTGCGCTCCCGCATGACAACGGCCGATGCCTTGAACGATCCCTTGCCCGAGACCATCGCCGCCGAGAGGCTGCGTCAACACCTCGAAGACGTCGCGCGCGAGCGCGACAATGCCTATCGCGCACTCCAGGAGCGCGAGGCCGAGCTGGCGCGCGTCCAGCGCATCGGCAAGGTCGGGGGCGTCGAGGTCGACTTCCGCGAGGGCTTCAAGAATCGCCGTTCACCCGAGTATCTGATCATCCACGGCCTGCCACCGGAAGCGGCCGAGGAATCGCACGAGGATTGGGTCAATCGTCTCCATCCCGACGACCGCGACGCCGCCGTCAAGCACTTCATCGATACGCTCGCCGGCACCAGCGAAGATTACACCGCCGAATACCGCATCATCCGCCCCAATGACGGCGAGACCCGCTGGATCCGGGTCGTCGCCAAGATCGAACGCGACAAGGATGGCCGCGCCGTCCGCCTCGTCGGCGCCCATATCGACATCACCGACCAGATGCACGCCCGCGAGACTCTGCGCGAAAGCGAGGAGCGCTTCCGCCTGATCGCCGACAGCGCACCGGTGCCGATCTGGGTGACCAAGCTCGACCGCAAGCGCTCCTTCGCCAACCAGGCCTATGTCGACTTCGTCGGCCTGCCCTACGACCAGGCCATCGACTTCGACTGGCGCAAGGTGCTGCACCCCGACGACCTGCCGCACGTGCTGCAGCAATCCGTCCAGGGCGAAGCGTCGCTCAAGCCCTTCGTGCTGGAAGCGCGTTACAGGAACGCCAGCGGCGAATGGCGCTGGCTGCGCTCGGAATCGCAGCCGCGCTGGGACCCCACCGGCAAGCATATCGGCTTCATCGGCGTGGCCCACGACATCACCGTCGCCAAGCAGGCCGAGATCGAGCTGCGACAACTCAACGAGACGCTGGAACAGCGCATCGCCGAGCGCACTGCCGAGCTCGAGTCCAACGAGTCCCGGCTCCGCGCCATCCTGGCCACCAGCAACCAATATCAGGGCCTGGTCAACCTCGAGGGCGAATTGCTCTATGCCAACCGCACCGCGCTCGACGGCATCAGGGCCAGCGCCGCGGACGTGATCGGAAAGCCGTTTTGGGACACGCCCTGGTTCACCGGCACCGACGGCATGAGCGCCACCGTGCGCGAGGCTTTCCACGCCGTGCTCAAAGGCGAAGCGGTGCGGCTCGAGATGCGCCTTCGCCTTCCCATCGGCGAGCGCGATTTCGACTTCGGGATGCGCCCCGTGCTCGACCGTCACGGCAACATCACCGGCGCGGTGCCCGAGGCCGTCGACATCACCGAGCGCCGCCGCGGCGAGGAAGCCTTGCGGCAGTCGCAGAAGATGGAGGCGATCGGCCAACTTACCGGCGGCGTCGCGCACGACTTCAACAACCTCCTCACCATCATCCGCTCGGCCACCGATTTTCTGCGACGCCGCGAGCTGCCGGAAGAGCGTCGCCGCCGCTATGTCGATGCCATCTCCGAGACGGTGGAACGCGCCTCCAAGCTGACCGCGCAGCTGCTGGCATTCGCGCGCCGGCAGCCGCTGAAACCCCAGATCTTCAACGTCGGCAGCCAGGTCGAGGCCGTCGCGCAACTGGTCCGGCCGCTGGTCGGCGGCCGGATCGACATCGCGGTGGAGATTGACGACGCCGACTGCTTCACCGTCGCCGACATCGCCCAGTTCGAGACCGCGCTGATCAACCTCGCCATCAACGCCCGCGACGCCATGGACGGCGAAGGCCGCCTCACCATCGCCGTGCGCAAGGTCGCTGGCATCCCCAGCCTGCGCGCGCAGTCTGCGCGCAGCGGCGATTACGTCGCCATCTCCGTCGCCGACACCGGCAGCGGCATCGCGCCGGAGCATCTCGAATCGATCTTCGAGCCGTTCTTCACCACCAAGGAGGTCGGCAAGGGCACCGGCCTCGGCCTAAGCCAGGCCTTCGGCTTCGCGAAGCAGTCCGAGGGCGACATCGCGGTGACGAGCATGCAAGGCAAGGGCGCGACCTTCACCATCTACCTGCCGCAAGCCCACAGCCCTGTCGCCGAGAAGGAAAGCCGCGGCGCTGACCCATGAGGCCGCCACCACCGGGCGCGGCTACCGCGTGCTCGTGGTGGAGGACAATGACGATGTCGGCCAGTTCTCGACCGAGCTGCTGGAAGATCTCGGCTATGTCGTCCGCCGCGTCGCCAACGCCAACGCGGCCCTCGCCATCCTCGGCGAGAACGAATTCGCCGTCGACCTCGTCTTCTCCGACGTCATCATGCCCGGCATGAACGGCGTCGAGCTCGCCGGCATCATCCGCGAGCGCTATCCCGGCCTACCCGTAGTGCTCACCTCCGGCTACAGCAACGTGCTCGCCGAAAACGCCCATCGCGGTTTCGAACTGATCCAGAAGCCCTATTCGGTCGAATCGCTGTCGCGCATCCTGCGCAAGGCGATCACGGAGAAGCTATCCGTTGCGCGATGAATGTGCATCAAAACGCGCTGTCGTCCCGGACAAGCGCGCAAAAAGCGCGCGCCGATCCGGGACCCATACTACCAGACGGACGTTGTAGCGTGAGCTGGTAGCCGACAATCTTCGCCCAACTTCATCCTGTGGCTATGGATCCCGGATCTGCGCTTGCGCTTGTCCGGGACGACAGTCGAGTGTTTGGCGGGTCGCGATCCACACAACGACGATCGAGAAACCGATGTCCAGCGAAAATCCCGACGAGGCGAGGCGCGCCGGCCGTGCGCTGGACGCGGCCAATTTCTTCCTCGCCGACGTTCGCGACGGGCTCGGCCCTTATCTCGCGGTCCATCTTCTCACCGAGCAGCATTGGAACGAGGCTCGCATCGGCCTCGTGATGTCGATCGCAACGCTTGCCGGCATCGTCGCGCAGACGCCGGCCGGCGCACTGGTCGACGCCACACGGGCGAAGCGGCTGGTGATGGCGGCCGCCGCAATTCTGGTGACGCTCGCCTCGCTCTCGCTGCCGTTGTTCCCCAACCTCCTGCCGGTGATGATCTCGCAAGGCATCGCGCAAGCCGCTGCCGTGGTCTTCCCGCCGGCGATCGCCGCCGTCTCCCTCGGCATCTTCGGGCATGCCGCGTTTACCCGGCGCATCGGCCGCAACGAGACTTTCAACCACGCCGGCAACGCGGTCGCGGCGGGCATCGCCGGCCTCACCGCCTACTGGTTCGGACCGACCGTCGTGTTCTACCTTCTCGGCGCCATGGCGATCGCGAGCCTCGTCAGCATCCTGGCGATCCCCGAACGGGCCATCGACCACGATCTGGCGCGCGGACTGCACCACTCTCCTATCAACAGCGCACCCGAACAACCCTCGGGCCTTGGCGTGCTCCTGACCTGCCGCCCGCTGCTCATCTTCGCGATCTGCGTTGTCCTGTTTCACCTCTCCAACGCCGCGATGCTGCCGCTGGTCGGGCAAAAGCTCGCGCTCCAGGACAAGAACATCGGCACCAGCCTGATGTCGGCGTGCATCGTTGCGGCGCAAGTGGTGATGGTGCCGTTCGCGATGCTGGTTGGCGCACGGGCCGACCGCTGGGGGCACAAGCGGTTCTTCCTTGCCGCATTGTTGATCCTGCCGGTCCGCGGTGCCCTCTATACGCTCTCCGACAATCCGTTCTGGCTGGTCGGCGTGCAGCTGCTGGATGGCGTCGGCGCCGGCATTTTCGGGGCAATATTTCCCGTCATCGTCGCCGACCTCATGCGCAACACCGGCCGCTTCAACGTCGCACAGGGCGCCGTCATCACGGCCCAGAGCATTGGTGCAGCGCTATCGACGACACTGGCGGGCCTGGTCGTGGTCGGTGCGGGCTACAGCGCAGCATTCATCACCCTCGGCGCCGTGGCGGCGATCGGCGCCGTGATCTGCCTCCTGGCCTTGCCCGAGACGCGGCAAAGCGGCGATGGCGATCCGCGCCCGCGGGGGAAGACAGCGGCGCCGGCATCGGTTATCGCTGCCGAATGAATCCAACCTCATTCGAGAACTGAACCGTGCCGTCTGACGCCATCTGGGCCTGGAGCATCATCGCTGTCGCGACCGCTTGCGTCATCATTCGTCCGTTTCGCCTGCCCGAGGCGGTCTGGGCCGTGATCGGCGCGAGCGCGCTGGTGCTGCTCGGCCTGCTGCCATGGCAGGACGCGCTCACCGGCATCGAGAAAGGCCTCGACGTCTACCTCTTCCTGATCGGCATGATGCTGATCGCCGAGCTGGCGCGGCTCGAGGGCCTGTTCGACTATCTCGCCGCGCTCGCGGTGGAATATGCGGCCGGCTCGCCGCAGCGGCTGTTCCTGCTGATCTATCTCGTCGGCACGCTGGTGACGGTGCTGCTCTCCAACGACGCCACCGCGATCGTGCTGACGCCCGCCGTCTATGCCGCGACGCGCGCGGCCGGCGCAAAGCCGCTGCCCTATCTGTTCGTCTGCGCCTTCATCGCCAATGCCGCGAGCTTCGTGCTGCCGATCTCCAACCCGGCCAATCTCGTCGTGTTCGGCGCGCGCATGCCGCACCTGACCGAATGGCTGCGCCTGTTCGCCCTGCCCTCGGCGGCCTCGATCCTGCTCACTTACGTGGTCCTGCGCCTGACCCAGCACCGCGCGCTGAAGGAGGAGACGATCGCCCGCAGCGTGCCGCATCCCAAGCTCGGCCGCGGCGGCAAGCTGACGGCTGTCGGCATCGTCGCGATCGGCGTCGTGCTGGTCACGGCGTCGGCGCTGGACAAGCAACTGGGCCTGCCGACCTTCATCTGCGGCGGCGTGACGGCCGCAATCGTGCTGCTGCTCAGCCGGCAGTCTCCCTTGCCGGTGCTGCGGGGCGTGTCCTGGAGCGTGCTGCCGCTGGTCGGCGGGCTCTTCGTCATGGTGGAGGCGCTGATCAGGACCGGCGTGATCGCGCAGCTCAGCGCGCTGCTGCACCAGGCGGTGGCGCAATCGGTCCCCCAGGCAGCCTGGAGCGTCGGCATCGCGACCGCGCTCGCCGACAACATCGCCAACAACCTGCCGGTCGGCCTCGTCGCCAGCTCGGTCGCCGCCAGCGATCATTTGCCCGCACCGGTCGTCAGCGCCATCCTGATCGGCGTCGACCTCGGCCCCAACCTGTCGGTGACCGGATCGCTCGCCACCATCCTCTGGCTGGTCGCGCTCCGCCGGGAAAAGATCGAGGTCGGCGCCTGGCCGTTCCTCAAGCTCGGTCTGCTGGTGACGCCGCCCGCGTTGATCGCCGCCTTGGCGGCGGCCATCAGGTAAGGCGGGCTGGACGAAGCTTTCGAAAAGAAGTGCAGCTATTTGCGGTGCGTCAATGCCGGTGGCGACGCCGTGGCTAAGAATCCAGTGTCGCGCAAATCAGGTCGATATCGCGCGATAAGGAAGGTTCATCATGCCGATCCAATCGAAGGCGTTGCCGCGGAGCTCCCTTCTGCGCCGCGCGATCCGGAGCTTCACCGCATCGAGCGAGAGCGGCGCCGAGACCGCCCACCCCCTGCTGGTCATCTCCGCATTGGTGCTGTTCACCCTGTTCGCCATCGTGGAGATCGACCTCCACTCCGCCCAGCTTCAGGCGATCGGCCTGCTCGGTCATGGCACGGGAATCGATCCGGTCTTCCTGGGTCCGTAGTCGCCGGCGCGCAGCTTCCGGAAAACGTCTCCCGATCGCGGCGATAACGCCGCGACCGGGCCGCCCTTCTCAGTCGTTTTCGTAGCCGTAGACCTCCGGCAGGATGAAGATCGCGGCAAGCAATCCGATCAGCGGAAAGATCGCGACCATCAGCGTGGCATTGGCCTGGCCGATCGCTGCGAACACCGTCGGAAACAGGAAGATCGCCAGGAACGACGGCAGCTTCACGAACATGTAGGCGAAGCCGCTCGCGGTGCCGCGATATTTGGGCCTGGCGACCATGGTCGGGATCGTCATGCAGTTCGACGCGTCCCAATAATGGCCCCACAGCATCGCAGCGGCCGCGAACGGCAGCAGGATCGTGTTGTCGGTGTAGAGCGCGAAAGCCGCGACCAGCAGCGCGGCCAGCACGATCGAGAAGCCCGCGATCGAGATGCCGCGGTGACCGATCTTCGGCGTCAGCAGCGGACCGACCCAGCCCGACAACGCGGCGAAGGAGAACAGCGCCATCGTCACCAGATTGATGCCGAGCACGCTCGACACGCCGACCATGACGAAGAGGACCGGCAGATAGAACGCGAAGGTCGAGAACTCGCTGGCCTGCACAAAGCAGGCGATCCAGCCGTAGATCGTCGCACGCCAGCGGATCGGATCCTTCCTGAGATCGGCAAGGAATGCCCGGGTCGAGACCTTCGGCACCTCGACGTCCCGGTCCGGCAGCATGTCGAGATTGTCGTTGAACATCTCGCGCGCGACCTGCTTGGCCTCGCGGTAGCGGCCCTTCTGCACCAGCCATACCGCCGTCTCCGGCACGTCGTGCCGCATGATCAGGATGATCAGCGCCGGCACCGCGCCGAGGCCGAGTGTCACCCGCCACAGCAGCTCGTGATTCATGTCGATCAGGAGGAAGATCACGATGACGCCGATGGTGAGGACCTCGCCGACCGCGAACATGAACTGCCAGCGGTTGCCCATGACCTCGCGCTCACCCTTGGCCATGGATTCCATGATGTAGGTGTAGCCGGTCGAGATGTCCGAGCCGAGCGGAATGCCGAGCAGGAAGCGGATCACGATCAGCCAGGTGATATCGGGCACGAAGGCCTGCGCGAGCGCCAGCACGATGAACAGCACCATCGTGGCCAGGAACATGACGCGGCGGCCGATCTTGTCGGAGAGCCAGCCGCCGAGCAGCGCGCCGATCAGCGCGCCGCCCTGCGTGCCCGCCGCGGCAAGGCCGAGCATCAGTGCGGTGGGGTTGTACTGTTCCTTGATGAAGATCAGCACGAAGGCGATCGAATAGAGGTCCCAGGCCTCGACCAGGATCGAGGCCATCATCAGCCAGCCGACCTTGTTGCCCTTGGGGCTGTAATTGGTGATGAGGTAGCGGACCGCGGCTTCGCTCGCGGTCGGTTGTGGCACCGCCATCGTTGACATTTTCTTGGTTCCTCTCTTCGAAACTCTCTACGCCCCGAGCAGCGGCTCGATGCTGCAATCGAGCAGGCGCGGATCGATCCCCGCCTCCATGCCCGTGAACATCTCGCCCATGTAGTCGATCAGCGCATCGCTCGCCTTCACCGCGTCCTCGACGCGGCGGTTGGCCACCGCGATGAGAATGGACAGGTGACGGTCGATCGTGCCTGACAGATCGGCTTGGCCCGGCATGAAGCGGTGGTGGATGTAGCCGATGCGCCGGTACAGCGTGTGCAGCGGCCGCATCGTATGCACCAGGAACGGCTCGCCGGCCGCCTCCAGCACCAGCGCGTCGATGCGGCGGTCGATATGATTGAATTCGTCGAGCATCAGATTGGCGCGGCGCTCACGCAGCAGCCGCTCGATGTGCAGCGCCTGATTGCGATGCGAAAGGCTGGCGCGATCGGCGGCGAGGCGGATCACGAAGCGCTCCATGTCGCGGCGAAGGCCCAGCAGCATGCGCTCGCGCGCCAGATCGATCGGCGCGATCTGCAGGCCGTGGCGCGGACGGATGATGATGAGCGTGTCGGCGGACAGACGATTGACGGCATGATGCACCGGCGTGCGGCCGAATCCGGTGATCTGCTGCAAATCCTGCATGGTCATGAACTGGCCGGGCTTGAGCTCGCAATGAACCAGGAGCTCCTCGATCCTCTGATAGGCCAACTCGAAGAAGTTGAGACGGTTGCTCCGGGAGGGCCTGCCCTCGCCGTCGTCTCTCACCACCTCGAGCGCGCGCTTGCGCCGTGCCATGTCGTCCTCCCGTCCGCCCGCGTTCGGGCTGCAAGGGGCACTCGCCGCCGTACGCCCCGTTTGTGATACCCCTAAAACATGTTGTGATATATTACAAGCGGGCGTAAGACTGCACCGCCGCGCACCGCTGCCGAGCGCGGCCCGAAAATGACAAACGACAGGGCGTTAAAGCGCCTGACGGGAGGAGTGTTGCCGTGAAGATCATGTCGATCGAGACCCTGCGCACCGAGGAATTCTCCAACGTCATCTGGGTACGAATTCACACCGACAGCGGAGTGATCGGGCTCGGTGAAACGTTCTACGGCGCGGGCGCGGTCGAGGCGCAGATCCACGACACCTTTGCCGGCCGCCTGCTCGGGCGCAATCCCCTGCACATCGAAGCCATCCATCGCGACATGCTCAACCTGCCGATGGCGCAGTCCTCGACCGGCGTCGAATATCGCGCGGCCTCCGCGATCGACATCGCGCTGTGGGATCTGTTCGGCAAGGTCTGCAATCAGCCGGTGCACCAGATGCTTGGCGGCCTCTGCCGCGACAAGCAGCGCATCTACAACACCTGCGCCGGCACGCAATATGTCCGCTCGACCAATATCAGCCCGGTGTCGAACTGGAATCTCGGCGCCGCCAAGGGGCCCTATGAAGACCTCGACGGCTTCATGAACCGCGCCGACGCGCTGGCCGAAAGCCTGCTGGAAAGCGGCATCTCGGCGATGAAGATCTGGCCGTTCGATCCGGCGGCGCAGGAGAACAAGGGTCTCTACATCACCGCCGCCCAGATGAAGCAGGCGATCGAGCCGTTCGAGAAGATCCGCAAAGCCGTCGGCGACAGGATGGAGATCATGGTCGAGCTCCATTCGCTGTGGAATCTGCCGACCGCCAAGCAGATCGCGCGCGCGCTGGAGCCCTACAAGCCGACCTGGTACGAGGACCCGATCCGGATGAACTCGCCGCAGGCGCTAGCCGAATACGCCCGCTCGACCGACGTCTGGGTCTGCGCCAGCGAGACGCTGGGCTCGCGCTTTCCCTACAAGGAGATGCTCGACCGCGACGCCATGCACGTGGTGATGGCCGATCTGTGCTGGACCGGCGGCCTCACCGAGGGCCGCAAGATCGCCGCCATGGCCGAGACCTATCACCGGCCCTTCGCGCCGCATGATTGCATCGGCCCGATCGGCTTCATCGCCGCCATCCACATGTCGTTCAGCCAGCCCAACACGTTGATCCAGGAATCGGTGCGCGCCTTCTACAAGGGCTGGTACAATGAGCTCGTCACCACGATGCCTGACATCAGGGACGGTTTCGTCTATCCGATGGAAGGTCCCGGCCTCGGTGTCGACCTTCTGCCCGCCGTATTCGACCGCTCCGATCTCACCGTGCGCCGCTCCAACGTCTAAGGACCTCTCGACATGAGCACTTCCCTGTTCGATCTCTCCGGCCGCACCGCGCTCGTGACCGGCTCGTCCCGCGGTCTCGGCCGCGCCATCGCCGAGGGCATGGCCAAGGCCGGCGCCAGGATCATCATCAACGGTGTCGACCCCAAGCGAGTCGAGCAGGCCGTCGCCGAATTCCGTGCCGCCGGCCATCAGGCCGAAGGCGCCGCGTTCAACGTCACCGACGAGCCCGCCATCCTCGCCGCGTTCAACGACTTCGACAAAAAGGGCATCGCGGTCGACATCCTCGTCAACAATGCCGGCATCCAGCACCGCAAGCCGCTGGTGGAGTTCACCACCGACGAATGGCGCAAGGTGATCGAGACCAACCTCACCAGCGCCTTCGTGATCGGCCGCGAGGCGGCCAAGCGCATGATCCCGCGCAAGCACGGCAAGATCATCAATATCGGCTCGCTCGGCAGCGAGCTCGCCCGCCCGACCATCGCGCCCTACACCGCGGCGAAGGGCGGCATCAGGAACCTGACGCGCTCGATGGCGGTGGAATGGGCCCAGCACGGCATCCAGGCCAACGCGATCGGCCCCGGCTACATGCTGACCGATATGAACGAGGCGCTGGTCAACAACACCGAGTTCAACAATTGGCTGATGGGCCGCATTCCCTCGAAACGCTGGGGCAGGCCGGACGAGCTGGTGGGCGCCGCGATTTTCCTGGCGTCGGACGCCTCCACCTACGTCAACGGCCAGATCATCTATGTCGATGGCGGCATGATCGCCGCGATGTGACCGCGAACCAGGAGCAGCCCATGCGCGCCGTCGTCATCCACGCACCGAAGGACCTGCGGATCGATCTGTATCCCGATCCGGCGCCCGGCCCGGGCGAGGTCCGCGTCAAGATCGCCAATGGCGGCATCTGCGGCTCCGATTTGCATTACTACCATCACGGCGGCTTCGGCGTCGTCCGCATCCAGCAGCCGATGGCGCTGGGGCATGAGATCGCCGGCGTGGTCGCCGCCGTCGGTGACGGCGTTACCGGCGTGAAGCCGGGCACGCGCGTTGCGGTCAATCCGAGCAGACCTTGCGGGCAGTGCCTGCATTGCCAGGAGGGCATGCGCAACCAATGCCTCGACATGCGCTTCCTCGGCAGCGCGATGCGTTTTCCCCACGTGCAAGGCGGTTTCCGTGAGTTCATCACGGTCGACGCCGCGCAAGCCGTACCGATCGCGGACAAGCTCTCGCTCGCGGAAGCTGCGGTCGCCGAGCCGCTGGCAGTGAGCCTACACGCCGGCAAGCAGGCCGGCCCCCTGCTCGGCAAGCGCGTGCTGATCACCGGCTGCGGCCCGATCGGCGCGTTGATGATCCTGGTGTCGCGCTTCGGCGGCGCGGCCGAGATCGTGGTGACCGATGTCGCCGAGGCGCCGCTTGCGGTTGCCAGGAAGCTCGGCGCAAGTCACGCCATCAACGTCGCGACCGATGCCGCCGCACTCGATCCCTGGCGCGCCGGCAAGGGCGTGTTCGACACGCTGTTCGAAGCCTCCGGCAACCAGGCGGCGCTCCGCACCGCGCTCGACGTGCTGAGGCCCGGCGCCACGCTGGTGCAGCTCGGCCTCGGCGGCGAGATGACGCTGCCGATCAATTCCATCGTGGCCAAGGAATTGCAGTTGCGCGGCACCTTCCGCTTCGACCCCGAGTTCGAGCTGGCCGTGCGCCTGATGGGCGAAGGCCTGATCGACGTCAAGCCGCTGATCACGGCCACCATGCCGTTCGAGAACGCGGTCGCCGCTTTCGAGCTCGCCAGCGACCGCTCGCGATCGATGAAGGTGCAGCTTACTTTTTAGAGCGTGATCCGGAAAAGTGTGCACCGGTTTTCCGATAAGATCATGCTCAAACAGGAATCCAAGGAGCGATGACTCTCATCGTGCTTGAGTGCCGCCGGCCTGCTGGCTGTCGATCAGCCGGTCGCTGACCAGCCGAACCGCGCCGCGCTTCCAGGAATAATCCGCGCCGAGGCGCAGGCCGCTGTCGCCGCGCGCCAGCACCGCGCCGGTGCCGGCGTCGCGCAGCTGGAAACCGAGCGTGTATTCGGTGCGGCTGACCCGCCGCACCACGCCGATCAGCGATTGATCCGCGCCGCGCGCCTTCGCGATCGCCGCCTCGCAGCCGCCGCAGTCGCGCAAGCCTCCCGCCGTCGCCGCCTCGCGGCCGACATCGACGATGCGGTAACGGCCGGATTGGCCGAGCGCCTCGCGCACGGCGCCGGTGACCTCCGCGAGGTGCGATGCGTCCGAGGCAGCTGACGCGCCCACCGAGGCTGCGGTCGTATCCTCGAGCTCGAAATCGAACACCGCCAGCGCGACCGGCGCAGGACTTGCCAGCGCAGCCATGACCTCGCGCGAGACGAAGATCTCGGCGCGCTCCCAGGCTTCATCATTGTCGCCGCGGAAGCTGTAGAGCTTGTCCATCACCAGCCTCTTGGCGCCGACGTCGATCACCGCGACCTTGGCCCATTGCACCAGCGTGCTGGTCTTCTGGATGCCGCCGATGACCTTGAACGCGGCCCCGTCCTGGGCGGACGACACCAGCCGATAGCGCCCACCCTCGCCGATATCCCGCCTGAGCGCGGCCATGAACGCCTGAAGGCGCCGTTCGTGGGCCGCAATCTGGTTGGTCGGCTCGCCCGACGTGTCGGTATAGCTGAAATCCTCCATGGCAACGCCAATGGCGGCCTCTGCGGCAGCTGGCGAGCAAGGCAGGACGAGCAGGAGAACGGCAGCAAGGATCGACCGGGAGACGTGCATGAGCGGGGCCTCGTACTTGGCGCGATCGGGAAATCTCGGCGGCCAGCCCGAGCCCTTGCAACGGGGACCGTCCCGCCGAGGCCCGGGAAAATCTCACGACGTTGCACTGCGGCAACGCCTGGCGCTTTCCGCAGGCGGCGTTCTGCCGTTTAATGCCGAGGCGACAAATCCGTTCGCGCAAGGTGCCCTGATGTGGAACCGCCCGAGATTCGATCTCAAGGTCCGTCTGACGTTGCGCGTGGCCGCCATAACCGCGGCCTGCTTCGCCGTCATCTCCGCCTATTTCCTGATCGCCGCCGACCGCGACGCCCATGCCCGCATCGACGGCGTCGCCGCGATCGTGGCGAAGTCGCTGGAGTTGCAGCAAGGCAAGATGCAATGGGTGGCCGGTGCGCGCTCGGACTTTCCCAACCTTGATCCCGTCGCGGCCTATGTGATGACGCCGGGCCTGTGCCTGGCTTTGCGCGGTGCGAACGGCGAGATGCTCCAGCGGTTCTGCAGCGGTGCGCCGGCCCCGGCGAGCCCGCCGCCGCAGGCCTTCGCGGCCTTCTATCGCAGCCTGTTCGATCCGGGCCGCGAGGCGGCACGGCCTGTGATGGTGCGCGGCGCCAAGCTCGGCGAGACCGTGGTGTCGGTCGATCCGGCGGTGCGGACGGCGGAGGCCTGGCACGACGCCGGCCGTCTGACCATCGCGCTTGCGATCGCGCTGCCGCTATTGTGCCTCCTGGTCTATGCCGCGCTGGCGCGCGCGCTGCGCCCGACCCGCCTGATCTGCACCGGCCTCGATCGGATCGCGGCCAACGATCTCACGGCGCGGCTGCCGCCGTTCGATCTCGCCGAGCTGTCCGCGATCCGCGACGGCTTCAACCATCTCGCCGAAAGCCTCGACACCGCGCTGGCCGAACGCAACGAGCTGACCCGCAAGCTGATCGCACTGCAGGACGATGAGCGCCGCCATCTCGCCCGCGAACTGCACGACGAGTTCGGTCAGTCGCTGGCCGCCATCCGCGCGCTGGCCTCCTCTGCCCGCCACACCGCGGCGCAGGACTGCCCGGCTTTGCTGTCGGAATGCGACGGCATCGCGCGCACCGCGACCGGCATGATGGAGACGCTGCGCGGCGCGCTGTTCCGGCTGCGGCCGCCCGACGTCGAGGAGCTCGGCCTCGTTGCGAGCCTGGAAGGCCTCGTCGCCGGCTGGAACGGTCGCAGCCGCGGCGAGACGCGCTTCACGATCCAGTTCGACGGCGCGTTCGAGACCCTGCCCGCCGCGATCAGCGCCAATCTCTACCGCATCGTGCAGGAGGCGCTCACGAATGCCGCCAAGCATGCCGGCGCCACCAGGGTCGGCGTCCATTTGACGGTGGCCGGAGAGGAGATCGCGCTGGCCATCGACGACGACGGCCGGCCCGGCGATGCCTCGAGCAAATCAGGCATGGGCCTGCTCGGCATGCGCGAGCGCGTGGCGGCCTTGCGCGGCCGGATGAGCTTCGAGGTCGGCCCCAACGGCGGCTCGGCGCTGCGCGTCGTCATTCCGCTCGCCGCCACCGGGCCGCAGGTGCTGGAGCATGCGGCATGAGCGCGGCCGATGCGTCGATCCTGCTGGTCGACGACCATTCCGTCGTCCGCGAGGGTTATCGCTCCGTGCTCCAGAAGCAGCCGGGCCTGCGCGTCATCGCCGAAGCGGCCGACGGCGCCGAGGCCTACCGGCTTTACAAATCCGAGTCTCCCGATCTCGTCATCATGGATCTGAGCATGCCCGGCATCGGCGGCATCGAGGCCGTCAGGCGGATCAGGCAATGGGACAAGGGCGCCAGGATCCTCATCTTCACCATGCACCAGAATGCGGGCTTCGCCGTGCAGGCGATCCGCGCCGGTGCCAGGGGCTACGTCACCAAGACCAGCCCGCCGGAAACGCTGGTGCGCGCCGTGATGGACGTGCTCGCGGGCAAGATCGCCATCAGTCCCGACATCGACCACGAGCTCGCGCTGAGCCGGCTCGGCGGCGAAAGCTCGGCCGCCGACGTCCTCACCGCGCGTGAGTTCGAGGTGCTGCGGCTGCTGCTCGCCGAGAAGACGACGGACGAGATCGCCGCGACGCTCCACGTCAGCCCCAAGACGGTGGCGAACCTGCATTCGCTGATCAAGGACAAGCTCGGCGTCGGCTCCGACATCGAGCTGGTCCGCCTCGCGCTCCGCCAGGGCCTGCTGACCGAGCCCGATCTCGGCGAGACCTGATCGTTCAGCCGCCGCACGTGGCCACGATCATTCGCGCGTGACTACCTGGTCCAGCCATGCGCAGTTCAGCGGCGGCACGCGCGGATCGGCGACACGCACGCCGCGCGCGGCTGCATCCAGCCGCATGTCGCGCAATCGCTTGCGCTGCTCTTCCGGCATGTGGAGCCGCTCATGGCCCCACAGCGACGGCCCGTCGAAGGTCTCGTGCGGCTGCCAAGTCTCGGGATCGATCACGCGCGCGCCCCAGCCATATTCGATGAAGAAGCCGGAGGGCGTGTTCACGTAGAAAGACGTCATGTGATCATTGGTATGGCGGCCCAGCGTGTAGGCGACACGGCCCTCGTCCAGCTGCGCCAGATCGTAGCCCTGACCGACGTCGTCGAGGCTGCCAAGCTCGACCATGAAATGATGCATCGCTTTGCGCCCGGAGCCGACCATCGCAAAGCTGTGGTGGCGGCCGTTGACGTGGAAAAAGTACAGCCCATAGGGCTTCAATCCGAAATCGGAGACGTGAAAGCCGAGCACGTCGCGGTAGAACGGCAACAGCAGCTCGACATCCTCCACGTTGAGCACGACGTGCCCCATGCCCAGCGCGCCGGTGCGAAAGCCCGAGATCGGCCGGCCCGGCCTGAAGGGCTCGCTGGCAAGCTCGGGCTTGCAGAAGGCCTCGAGCCGATTGCCCGCCGGATCGGCGAACGAGATCAGCTCGGTGACGTGCCGCTCCGCGGCGAGCGCGGGCGATCCAGGCGTCACCTTCACGCCGTGGCTTTCGAGCCGGCCGGCGAGGCGGTCGAGCTCTGCGCTTGACGGAACTTCCCACCCCATCACAGCAAGCCCGGCATCGCTGCTGCCGTCCACGATCAGCCGCTGCTTGCGGTCGTCCATCCGGAAGGCGCGCATCTTGCCGCCACGGTCGACCTGCTGCATGCCGAGCAGTTCCGTCGCCATCCGGCCCCACTGATCGAGCTGCGACGACTTGATTCCAATATAGCCGAGCGCGATGATTTCCATCGAAAGTCCTCCCGAAGGCATCGCGTGTGCCGCCATGCGGCGAACTTGATACCCGCCGCGCACGATCCTACGGTGGCGTTCCGCAATCGCTTCGCGCTCGCAACGATAATCGCGGGACCGTGCACTACAAGGGAGGAAATGCGAAGTGTCCAAGGAGCGGACGGGGCCGAGAGTGCCGCGGCAGTCGGAAGGCGTCCGCGCCTTCAAGCGCGGGCTCGACGTGCTGCGGGAGGTCAATCGCTCCGGGGGCATCCGTGCCGGCGACGTCGCCCGCGCGCTCGACCTGCCCCGCCCCACCGTCTATCGCCTGCTCGAAACTCTGGAGGAACTCGGCTACATCGCCCGCAGCGCCAGCGATGACCGGTTTCGCGTGACCCGGCGGGCGCTGAGCCTGGGCGACGGCTACGATCCCGGCGTGGTGATCTGCCAGGCGGCGGCTCCCTATCTCGCCGAGCTCAGCAAGACCCTGGTCTGGCCGGTCGATCTCTCGACTTACGAGAACGCCGCGATGGTGGTGCAGGAGACCACTCACGCACGCAGCCCGCTCTCGATCGACCGTGGCATGATCGGCAAGCGCCTGCCGATGCTGCGCACCTCGGCCGGCCGCGCCTATCTCGCCGCCTGCCCCGACCACGAGCGCGAGCTGATCCTCAATCACCTGCGCCGCATCGACGAGGCGGATGACCGCCCCTTCCTCGAGACCGGTCGGCTCGAGCGCATGATCGCCGAGACGCAATCGCGCGGCTACGCCATCCGCAGCGAGGGAGAGTACAATGCGAAGACCGCTTCGATCGCCGTGCCGATCGTGCGGGGCGGCGCGGTGTTCGGCTGTATCTCCATCATCTGGATTCTGCTCGGCATTGGCGATCGAGGACGCGATTGCGCAGTTCGTCGGCCCGATGCGCGATACGTCCGAGGCGATCCCCGTCAACCCCTAGCTCACCCGCACCGGCAAGGATGCGAGGCCCCGCAACACGTTGTTGAGCGCCAGCACGGGCTCGCCGATATCGAAGTGCCGGACCTTCTCGACCAACACTTCGAGAAGCGCGGTCATCTCCAACCGGGCCAGATGCAGGCCGGCGCACATATGGGTGCCGTTGCCGAACCCGAGATGATCGCTGGCGCGACGACGGACATCGAAGCGCTCCGGATCCTGCCACTTCCGCTCGTCGCGATTGGCCGATGCATAGAGCAGCAGCACGCGGCTTGACTTCGGGAGGGTAACGTCCCCGATCGTCGCGTCATCGGTCAGATGGCGGGTAAATCCCCGTATCGGAGATTCCAGGCGCAATGCTTCGTTGATCGCGCCCGGGATCAAGCCGGAGTCCTGCCGCACGAGATCCCATTGATCGGGATATTTGCCGAACAACAGGATCAGGTTGGCCGTCGCAAAGATCGTGGTGTCGAGGCTCGGTCCCAGATAGTCACGCATCAGGACCGGGCAACGCTCGGGCTCGACCTCGCCGCGGTCCGCGGCTGCGAAAACCCTGTCGCCCCAGCTGCCCGGCCGCAGGTGATCGCGGAGGGCGGAGCCGCCGAGATAATGACGCATCTCCTGCACATCGGTCATGGCCGCGCAGGCGCGATCATTCATCGCGCCGAGCACGTTGAACGTCGCTGACGCCCATCGCAGCATGCTGCCGCGTCCATAGTCCTCCAGACCCACGAGCTTGGATACGATGGTCAGCGGCAGATGCTGCGCCAGATCCGTCACGGCGTCGAACTGCCCCCGGCTCACGAGATCCTCGACGAGCCGCCGCGCCTCCCTCCTGATCTCGGGTCCGATCTGCTCCAGCGCTCCCGGCAGCAAGGGAGCCGCGATGATCGCCCGCAAGCGATCGTGCAACGGCGCATCGCTCGCGAGCGTCGTGCCTCGCGACATCTCGTTGACATGATCGTTGGCGGCAACGCCCTGGGCCGATGAGAACAGGCCGGGGTTGCGCAAGGCTGCGCGGACGTCCTCGAAACGGCCGACCGCGTAGAGCCCGTTGCGCGGGACCCAGACGGCTGCACCCAGATCGCGCAACGCGCGATAGTGCGGATAGGGTTGGCGCAGGACGTCGTCGGCGTAGAGATCGACGTCATAGACCGGACATTCCGCGACAGCCATGATCCCCGCTCCGTTCTGCCGCTCAGCGCACTGCAATCCATTCGCCCTTGTCGAGCTTGCCCAGCGTCAGCGCGCTCGGGTCCAGTCCGGTGTGGTCGTTCGGTCCGTAATTGTAGACGCCGCGTGATCCCGCGACGCCCTTGAGCCCCTCGATCGCGCTTCGCAGACCTTCGCGAAATTCGGCGGTTCCCGGCTCTCCCGTCTTCAATGCCGCGGGCACCGCCTGCTCGATCAGGATCAACGCGTCGTAGGCAGAACCTGCAAAGATGTTGCGGCTGCCGGCTCCAAACTTGGCCTCGTAGCGCTGGATGAATTCGAGCGCCGCCTTCTTGGCGGGATAATCGTCCGGGAAGGACGCAGCGCCCACGGCGGGGCTCAGCGGCACGAAGATGCCGTCGCCCTGCGTGCCGGTCAGCTTGCGGAAATCGCCGAATGTGGCACCGAGCGTGCCGTAGATCTGCCCCTCATATCCCTTCTCCCGCAATTGCAGCAGCGGAAGGGCCGCCGGTGCGCCCGAGGCCGCAATCAGAACCGCATCCGGCCGGGCTGCGATGATCTTGAGGATCTGCCCGACGACCGTAGTGTCTGTTCGGGCGTATTTCTCGTTGGCGACGAGCTCGATCCCGGCGGCCGCGCACATGTCGGCGCTCACCTTGCTCCAGGCATCGCCATAGGAATCGGCAAAGCCGATCAGCGCGAGCCTTCTGACGCCGGTCTTCTTCATGTTCGCGAACAGCGGCGCGGCCTCGTGATCGTCGTTGGTCGTGGTCTTGAATATCCAGCGCCGCCTGGCATCGACCGGGGCCACCAAGGCATTGACGGGCGCAAGCGTGATCACCGGAAGCTTGTATTCGACCGCCGGGTCGATCACGGCAAACGAGCCCGGCGTCGAGGTCGGCCCGACCAGGATGTCGATCTTGCTCTCCTGGTAGAGCTTGCGCAGCGCACTGACCGCCGCGGTGCTGTCGGAGGCTTCGTCAAGGAAGAGATAGTTGACCTTCCTGCCGGCAATCTCGGTGGGGCCGAAAGCCGTGCCGTTGCGCTCGGCATTGCCGATCGCTGCGGCCGGGCCGGTTGCCGAGAGGATGATGCCGACGTTGATATCGGCAGCGAAACCCGGCGCGGCCCAGAGTTGCACCGCAAGGCACACGCCCAGTATCGATCGCAGCATCGCCATCTCCTCCCGGCGGCCGCCTCGCGGACGGCCTGCACTTTATTGCTGTTGCACTGACCCTCCTTAGCCACACCGAGCCAGAAGTGCTTAGCGCGATCGTCGAATTGTCCGGCTGGTGGACAGTGGGAGAAGGTGGGACCGGCGTCCGCTGGGCGGACACTTCAGCCGGCGGCGTTGATGCTGCGGCGCAGCTCGGGGAAGAGATAACCCATGCAAGATAGCTCCACCCCCGAAGACTTCGACGTCGTGATCGTCGGCCGCGGCCCGGTCGGCGCCACGCTCGCCAACCTGCTCGGCCTGTGCGGCGTGCGCACGCTGGTGCTGGAGCGCGAGGCGCGGACCTATCATTTGCCGCGCGCGGTGCATTTCGACGACGAATGCATGCGCGTGTTCCAGACCATCGGCCTGGCCGACGCCATCCTGCCGCAGGTGATCCTGAGCCCCGGGATGCTGTTTCTCGACGCCGACGGCCGCATGCTGCTGGACTGGTCCCGTCCGCAGACGCTGACCCCGATGGGCTGGCATCTCAGCTACCGCTTCCACCAGCCCGACCTGGAGGATGTCCTGATCGGCGGCCTCAGCCGCTGGCCACACGTCGCCTTGCGCAATCGCTGCGACGTCTTCGCGCTCGATCAGGACGAGCGCGGCGTGCGCGTCCGCTATGAAGACCTCTCGACCGGGAAACTCAATGAAGTCCATGCAGCCTATGTGATCGGCTGCGACGGCGCACGCTCGCTGGTCCGCCGCTTCATCGGCTCCGGCATACACGATCTCGGCTTCCACGAGCGCTGGCTGGTCATCGACGTGCTGCTCAAGCGTGCGCGCGACGATCTCGGCGACTACAGCCTGCAGCATTGCGATCCCGCGCGCCCGGCGACCTATGTGCGCGGCACCGGCGTGCGGCGGCGCTGGGAGATCACGATCCTGCCGGACGAGGATTCCCAGGAGATCGTGCAGACTGCAAAGGTCTGGAACCTGCTGTCGCGCTGGATCACGCCCGACGATGCCGAGATCGAGCGCGCTGCGGTCTACACCTTTCATTCCGCGATCGCCCAGCAATGGCGGAATGGACGGTTGCTGCTCGCGGGCGATTCCGCACACCAGACCCCGCCCTTCCTCGGCCAGGGGATGTGCGCGGGCATCCGCGACGCCGCGAACCTCGCCTGGAAGCTCGACGCCATCATCCGGGGCGGCGCCGGGGCCGAACTGCTCGACACCTATCAGAGCGAGCGGCTGCCCCATGTGCGCGAATTCATCGAGCTCGCCATTCGTCTCGGCGGATTGATCAACACCAAGGCGATCGAAGCGGGTCTGGCTGCGGGCGAGCCCCGCGAGAACGCGCCGGTGAAGCTTCGAGGTAAAGAAGCCCCTGCTCGGCCCCGGGCTGGCACCGCGCGACCTGCCTCTCGCCGGAGATCTGGCGCCGCAGTTCGAGCTGCGGGACGGCAGCCGCAGCGACGACCGGGTCGGCTATCGCCACGTTCTGTTGGTCGCAAACGCGGCCGCCCTCTCCGCACGCCCGGCGCTTGCTCAGGCAGGACTCAATATCCTGAGCAGCGATGACGCGCCGGCCATCGGCGACTGGCTGCTCAAGCACGACATCATCGCCGCGCTCGTACGCCCCGACCGCTATGTGCGCGGCACGGCCCGCAACGACGCCGAGCTTGACCAGTTGATCGCCGCGCCCCAGCCTTTAACCTCCGTGCCGTCCGCGGCCTGACCCAACATTTCCCAGGGATGATCTCATGAAGCTGCTTTCTTTCATCGCCGACGGCCGAACCTCGTTCGGCGCCGTCAAGGACAATGGCGTCGTCGATCTCGGCG
Organism: Bradyrhizobium dasycarpum; assembly: GCF_042019905.1. NCBI lineage: Bacteria > Pseudomonadati > Pseudomonadota > Alphaproteobacteria > Hyphomicrobiales > Nitrobacteraceae > Bradyrhizobium > Bradyrhizobium dasycarpum. The sequence goes on along the minus strand of NZ_CP169574.1, from coordinate 748,635 downwards.
CGCGGATGACGGGCTGCACGATGCTGCGGCAATTGCTCGAAACCGGCCGCTTGGCCGAGGCGGCAAAGCTGGTCGCGTCCACCGCGCCCGATCATCCGCTCGACCGCATCACCTTCCTTCCCGTCATCCCCGATCCCGGCAAGATCATCTGCGTCGGTCTCAATTATCGGGACCACGTCGTGGAGACGGGCCGCACCGTCACCGAGAAACCGGCGCTCTTCGCGCGCTTCGCCTGCAGCCAGGTCGGCCATCTCCGGCCGATCGTGAAGCCGAAGGTCAGCGACGACTTCGACTATGAAGGCGAGCTCGCGCTGGTCATCGGCAAGCAAGGCCGCCACATCCCCGCTGACCGCGCGCTCGGGCACGTCGCCGGCTATTCCTGCTACAATGAAGGCAGCGTCCGCGACTGGCAGCGCCACACCAGCCAGTTCCTGTCCGGCAAGACCTTTGCCGAGAGCGGCAGCTTCGGCCCCTGGCTGGTGACGGCGGACGAGATTCCCGATCCGTCAAAGCTCAGCTTGCAGACGCGCCTGAACGGCACCGTGGTGCAGGACACCACCACCGATCTCCTGATCACCGCCATCCCCGAGCTGATCGCCTACATCTCCGCGATCTGCCCGCTCGACCCCGGCGACGTCATCGTGACCGGCACGCCCGGCGGCGTCGGTGCCAGGCGCACGCCGCCCTTGTGGATGCGCCCGGGCGACACTGTGGAGGTCGAGATTTCCGGCATTGGCGTCTTGCGTAACGCGGTCATTGCGGAGCCGGCCTGACCACGCCTCCGCAATCGTTCACGCCAGATAGAGCGCCAGATAGCCCTGCATCGCATAGAGCGCGCAGAGCGCGAGGCTCGACCACACTGCGGCGCTGAAATACAGGAACATCCAGGTCAGCTCGCCCTTCCAATGCGCGATGTCGTGGGTCACCACCCAGCGGGTCGAGACGTCATGCAGTCCCTCGAGGAAGCCGAGGAACGTATTGCCTTCGGCGTGCCCTGCCCGCCAGCGGCTGAGATACATCGGCACGTCGACGGTGACGAGGAAGGCGAGGAAGCAGGCGATGCCGACGATGCCTGACATCAGCGCCCAACGCACCACGCCCTGGAATTCCGGCATCAGGCGGCACAATGCGATACCGGCGAGGAAGAAGGTCACCGCCCACAGCGAGTTCTCGATCGCGTTGTAGAGGAAGTTGGTCGTCACCACCGCGTACCACGAGAAGCACTCCGCGATGATGATGATCGGCACGATCACGAGCGCGATGTTCACCGCGGTCTCCGCGCCGGTCATCTTGCCGAGCTGATGCAGGATGATGGCCCATTGCGCCACGAAGCAGAGCTCGGCCACGGTCGCGACCGTCCGGCCGACCACGACGCTCGACAGCCAGGTGTCGAACAGGCAGATGCGCTGCACGTCGGCGCGCGGCAGGAACGAGCGGAACGCGCAGCCGAACACATAGCCGGCGCAGAGCAGGAACATCAGCCCGATATCCGAGCCGCCGCTGAGATTGCCCGACGGCGTCGGGTAGAACTCGCGGTACAGCATGAACCAGACGAGGATATTGGCGCCGCTCACAAGCGTGAGAGATCCCCACCACCACGCAAGGGGATTTGACCGCGCCTGCCACTGCAACATGAGCCGCTCCGCAAATAATCGATCTGACATGTCGTCGTAATAATCCTGTCACAAGACGGCGTGCAATCACGACAAAAATCTGTGTGCTGGGTCTGTCACATGCGCTTTCAAGCGGAACGCCCGGCTCGGTAAGGCTGTCCACATATCGGACAATTCAACCGATATTGTCGAATCTATTGGACAGCGCTCGTCGCCTCGTCTGATAGTTAGGGCATGGCTCCAACAGACTCATCCAAGCCGCGACATCCGCTCTCCTCCGCCGCCGCCGTGCTGGCGGAGAGCGCCGATGACGCCGCCTTCGCCACGACGCTGGCCAAGGGGCTGGTCGTGCTCGAAGCGTTCAGGGCCGGGAGCACGTTGCTGGGCAACATGGAGCTGTCGACGCTGACGGGCATCCCGCGGCCGACGGTCGCGCGTCTCACCCACACGCTGGCCGAGCTCGGCTACCTCCGCTACGACGCCGAACGGGCCAAGTACCGCGTCGGTGCGCGGGCGCTGCGGATCGCGCATCCTCTGCTCGCTGGGATGCAGTTCCGCCAAGTGGCGCGGCCGATGATGCAGGAGCTGGCGCTCAGCGTCCGCGGCACGGTCTCGATCGGCCTGCTCGACGCCACCTCGATGATCTATGTCGAGACCGCGCGCTCCGGCGACGTCGGACCGCACGTGCCCGACATCGGCATGCCGATTCCCGTGGTGCTGACCGCGATGGGACGCGCCGCGGCAGCAACCCTGCCGGCGGCCGACGCCGACCGGCTCGAGCGGAACATCGCCGCCGAAGACGCCGAGCTATGGTCGGCCTATCGCGACAAGTACCGCGCCGGGATCGCGCAATGCAGAAGCCGCGGCTTCTGCACCTGCTGGGGCGAGTACATGGCGTCTATCCATGCGGTCGCGGCGCCGCTGTTTCACGCCGGCGAATCGAAGCAGTCGTTCTCGATCAATTGCGGCATCCCGGCATTCCGGCTCCAGCCGGGCCAGCTGGAAGCCGAGATCGGTCCGCGCATCGCGGCGCTCGCCGACAGCATCCGCGCCATCGTCGGGCAGGCCGAGCTCGCGCCGCCGCGCAAGACCAAGAAGATCGCAAGGACCGGGGCGTGACATGGCTGGACCGCTCGAGGGATTGAAGGTTCTCGACATCGCGACCATCATCGCAGCGCCCTTTGCCGCAACGCTGCTGGCGGACTACGGCGCCGATGTCCTCAAGATCGAGATGCCGGGCCAAGGTGACGGCGTACGGTCGTTTCCGCCGTTCAAGGACGGCAAGCCGCTATGGTGGAAAGCGGCCAACCGCAACAAGAAGTTCGCCACGCTCGATCTGCGCACGCGGGAAGGACTTGCGCTGTTCAAGCAGCTGCTTCCGCGCTTTGACGTGCTGATCGAGAATTTCCGTCCGGGAACGCTCGACCGGTGGGGCCTGTCGAAGGAGGTGCTGTGGTCGATCCAGCCGCGCCTGGTAATCCTGCGCGCCACCGCCTTCGGGCAGGACGGACCCTATCGCGAGCGGCCCGGCTTTGCCCGCATCTTCGAGGCCATGGGCGGGCTCACCTTCATCACGGGGGAGCGCGAGGGCGAGCCGACCCATCCCGGATATCCGATCGGGGATCTGATCGGCGGCCTGTTCGGCGCCGTCGGCGTGCTCGCGGCGCTGTGGAAACGGGCACGTGACCCGAATGCCCCCGGCGAGGAGATCGATCTTTCGCTGACCGAAGCCACTTTCCGCCTGCTCGACGTTCTCGCCATCGAGCACGATCAGCTCGGCGCGGTTCGAGAGCGGATCGGCAACGCCAACGGCTATTCGGCGCCGGCCGCCGTGTTTCGCACGAGCGACGATCACTGGGTGACGCTCGCAGGCTCGACCAACGCACTCTTTGCGGCGAACTGCCGGGCGATCGACCGGCCCGACCTGATCGATGACCCGCGTTTCGCCACCAACGACCGCCGCGTCAAGCACGCCTCCGAGCTCAACGACATCTTCGCCGGCTGGTGCGCCGCCCATCCCCTCGACGAGGTCCTCGCGAGGTTCAATGCCGCGCAGGGAACGCTCGCCCCGATCTATTCGATCGACCAGATCGTCGATGATCCGCAAGTGAAGGCGCGCGAGGTGATCACCCGCGTGGCCGACCGCGATTTCGGCACAGTCGCCATGGCCAACGTCGTTCCTCGCTTCAGCGTCGATCCCGCGCGAATGCGTCACGCCGCAGGTGACGTCGGCCAGGACAATGACGAGGTCTTTCGAGACTGGCTCGGCCTGTCGGACCAGGAGATTGAACGGCTCACCCAACGAAAGGTGATCTGACGCCGCAAGAAGACCAACAACACAAGAAGACCAACGACAAGAGGGAGGACGAAAACGGTGGCATCATTCAAGGTCACACGCCGAACCCTGCTGGGCACGATCGCAGGCGGCCTCGCAGCAGGATCAGGCTTGGCAGCGCATGCCGAGGACGCCTGGCCGTCGCGCCTAGTGCGGCTGATCTCGCCTTACGGCCCCGGCGGCTCCAACGACATCTCGCTGCGCCTGCTGGCCGAGGAGTTCGGCCGCAGTCTGCGTCAGCAGTTCATCGTCGAGAACAAGCCCGGTGCCGGCACCCGCATCGCCAACGACATGGTCGCCCATGCGCCCGGCGACGGCTACACGCTTCTGTATGTCGCGGCCCCCTACGCCACCGCCGAGGCGCTGTTCGGCAAGCTGACCTATGACCGCAAGGAGCTGCAGCCGGTCGCAATGGTCGTGATCGCGCCGCTGTTTCTCATCATCAGCGCGGACGCACCGTTCAAGACGCTTCCCGAGCTGATCGCCTACGGCAAATCGAAGCCCGATGGGCTGACCTTCGCCTCTCCCGGCGCGGGCTCGCAACCGCACCTGGCCGGAGAGCTGCTGTTCCGCGACGCCGGCGTCAAGGGCCTCAACATTCCGTTCCGGGGCGATGCCGCCTCCTACACCGAGCTGCTCGCCGGCCGCGTCGATGCCACGCTGACGGCGCTGCCGACCGCCCTGCCCTACATCCAGAGCGGCAAGTTCATCGTGCTCGGCGTCGCCTCGCCCGAGCGCAGCGCGCTCTATCCGCAGGCGCCGACCTTGCGCGAGCAGGGCTTTCCCAACGTCGCGGCCGCCGGCTGGTACGGCTTCATGGCGCCCTCCACGACGCCGCGCGCGATCGTCGACAAATTCCAGGCCGAAGTCCTGCGCGCGCTCGCCGAGCCGGCCATCAAGGACAAGCTGACGGCTCAAGGCCTCGAGGTGCGCGCCGGCACTGCCGCCGAGTTCGGCAAGTTCATCGATGCCGAGACGCAGAAATGGACCAAGCTGATCCGCGATGCCGGACTCAAGGGCGAATGACCGTGTGCGAACAGGGAATGAAAATGAAGAACCGTCTTCTCGAACGCATCGCCGCCTCCGCTCTCGCTCTGGCGCTGTCGATCGCACAGGCTCACGCGCAGAAGAAATACGATCCCGGCGCCTCCGACACCGCGATCAAGGTCGGACAGACCGTGCCGCTGAGCGGTCCCGCCTCGGCCTACGCCGTGATCGGCAAGACCCAGGCGGCCTACATGAAGATGATCAACGACCAGGGCGGCGTGAACGGGCGCAAGATCGAGCTGATCCAGTATGACGACGCCTATTCGCCGCCGAAGACGGTCGAGCAGGTCCGCAAGCTGGTCGAAAGCGACGAGGTGCTGCTGACGTTCCAGATCATCGGCACCGCGCCGAACGTCGCCGTGCAGAAATATCTCAACGCCAAGAAGATCCCGCAGCTGTTCGCGGCCACCGGCGCGGCCCGCTTCACCGATCCCAAGAACTTCCCCTGGACCATGGGCTTCAACCCCTCCTACCTCGTCGAGGGCCGGATCTACGCGCAATATCTCCTGAAGAACCATCCGAACGCGAAGATCGGCGTGCTCTTCCAGAACGACGACCTCGGCAAGGATTATCTCGCCGGCCTCAAGGCGGGGCTCGGAGACAAGGCGAAGATGGTGGTGGCCGAGACCTCCTACGAGATCTCTGAACCGACCATCGACTCGCAGATCTTGCGGTTGAAGGACGCCGGCGCCGACGTGCTGTTCAGCGCCACGACGCCGAAGCAGGCGGCGCAGGCGATCAAGAAGGTCGCCGAGATCGGCTGGAAGCCGCTGCACATCATCGACATCAACGCCTCCTCGCTCAGCGCCGTGCTGAAGCCGGCGGGTCTGGACAATTCCAAGGGGGTTATCAGCGTCGGTTACGTCAAGGATGCCGCCGATCCCGAATGGAAGGACGATGCCGGCATGAAGCGCTACCTCGCCTTCATGGCGAAATACTATCCCGAGGGCGACAGGGATCTGAACCTGAACGTCTACGGCTACATCACCGCCCAGCTGCTGGTGCAGGTGCTGAAGCAATGCGGCGACGATCTGACGCGTGAGAACGTGATGCGGCAGGCCGCGAGCCTCAGGGACGTCGTGCTCGATCTGACGCTTCCCGGAATCTCCGTCACGACGACGCCGACCGACTACCGCGTCAACAAGCAGTTCCAGATGGTGCAGTTCGACGGCCAGCGCTGGCAAAAGCTCGGAGACATCGTGACGGACGAGGCGAAGGAGTGAGGCGGCGAGAGGCTTGCTTGGGCACAGCGCTCAACGCTCGCCGACCCGGCGTCCGCCGCTGCGGATCAGGCCGTCGCTCTGCTCGACATAGTCCTGATATTGGGCGATGGCGCGGTTGGCCATGAGGATCCGGTTCGTCTGTCCATCCTCGACCATCCCGGTGATGCGCTGCGCCAGGAACACGCACGCCTCGAATTCATCGCGGATAGCGCCCGAGCGGTTGAGAAAGTCCCAGGCGATCTCGTAGGCCTGCTCCGCGGCGGGATTGCGATAGTCGCTGAAGATAATGTGCGTCATGACTGCCAAAGCCGAAGCGCAGCGATCGTTCCTATCGGCCAAGGCACGGCCGGGCCGAGACGGGAAAACCACCGGCGGCCGAGGCGCGCCGGTGGTTCAATCCTGGCGAACGACGCAAGAGAGCTACGCCGCCTGGCGCTGATGCGTCAGGTACTCCATGGTCACCTTCTCGACATTGGAATCGATCCAGGAGGCCATGCGCTGCTCCTCCTTCAGCGAGGCTTCGAGCAGCGGCTTGGCTTCTGGGGCCCCAGCCGGCCCGCAGAGCGTCAGGAGCGACTTGTAAGCCGCAATCTCAAAATTCTCGAACGCGTTGTTGGCGAACGTGTTCTTGAGGATCTCGTCGCCGGCAACCGAATGCGCCATCGCCATCATGTTGGCCATCACCGACTGCGCCGCGTCCTTCAGGCTGGACGTGCTCTCGCCGCAGGCTTCGAGGCATTTTTCCAGCCGCCTCAGCTGTTCATTGGTCTCCTGCAGGTGCGCCGTGACCTTCGCCTTAACTTCCGGATAATCGTCCAGCCGTTCCGACTGGCGCTCCATCAACTCTCGCGCCTGCACTTCCATCGCATGCGCATTTCGTAGTCCGACCACGAACGTGTCGCGGGCTTCGTTAGCCATTGTGCTGTCCTCCGTATGGGTTGGTCTCGTTCGCGCAACCCGCAAGTCGAACAGATCGTTCCTATCGGAGCGAGACGGCTTGATCAGACGGCTTGCCGCAGCAGACCGGCTGCGCTCCATCAGCCCGCATAGGAACGGTCGGCTCCGCGCGTGATTGGTCCGACAGGGCGCCCCACGCTGCGGCGTGAGTGCCTCGTCGGTCGCGCTTCGGTGCAGGCGAGAACGGTCCCGGCATGTTCCGCGCCGGGACCGCATTGTCCTCACCGCGTCATGCCCGCCACATAGGCCGCGAGCTTGTCCAGCGTCTGATAGCCGTATTCGACGGCGCCGAAGCCGATCATGCCGTCGCGCTGCTCGGTGCTCGAGGCCAGCTGGCGCATCATCAGCACGGTCTTGCCGTTGCTCTGCTCGGCAAAGGTGACGGTGAAGCGGAACATGCCGGGATCGTCGTCCTGGTCGAGGCCGTGATCCATCTCCATCAGGAACGGCCGCTCGATGCGGCGGAAGCGCATCCGGTTTGGATAGACCGTGCCGTCGGGGCCGATCATGTTGAAGCGCCAGACGCCGCCGACGCGCACGTCGATCTCGAAGGTCTCGATCTTGAACCCCTTCGGCCCGAACCATTGCGGCAGATGCTTCGGGTCGGACCAGGCCTCGAACACCAGATCGCGCGGCGCATCGATCACGCGCGACATCACGATCTCGCGGTCGAGCGACCACTGCGACAAAGCGGGATTGGCTGACTTCGTCATGGCTTAGAACCTTTTCCGTCTGGTTGTTCGGGACGGCCGCTTGGCGGCCGCCCTCTCTTTCTTGAGCTTCATCACGTAGGCTTCGAAACGGTCCAGCCGCGCCTCCCACACCGCGCGCTGCTGCTGGAACCAATCCTCCGCGCCAAGCAGCGCATCCGGACTGAGACGGCAGGTGCGCACGCGCCCGGTCTTCTCCGACAGAACGAGCCCGCTCGTCTCCAGCACATGGATGTGTTTCATCAAGCTCGGCAGCGCCATGTCGAAGGGATCGGCGAGCTCGCCGACGGAGGCCTCGCCCGCGCACAGCCGCATCACGATCGCCCGCCGCGTCGGATCGGCAAGCGCTGCGAAAACCTGGTCGAGGCGGGTCAATTGGTTAGCCATGTAGCTAACTATATTCCCATGACGACGGACGTCAACAAATACTTATCCGTCAGGCTAACTTTATCGCGGCCGCCGGTTGGACCTGGACGATCCGGATCCGCGCCTCACACCGAGCGCATCAGCCCGCCGTCGACGCGGATGTTCTGGCCGGTGATGTAGGCGGCGCCGTCGGAGGCCAGGAACGAGATCGTCGCCGCGATCTCCTCCACCTTGCCGTAGCGCTTCAGCGGCACGCTGTCGCGGCGCGCGTCCTGCTGCGGCAGGCTGTCGATCCAGCCCGGCAAGACGTTGTTCATGCGGATGTTGTCGGCCGCATGCGTGTCGGTGAAGATCTTCGTGAAGGCGGCAAGGCCGGCGCGGAACACCGCCGAGGTCGGGAACATCGCACTGGGCTCGAACGCCCAGGCCGTCGAGATGTTGATGATGGCGCCGCCCTTCTGCGCCTGCATCAGCGGCGTCACCAGCCGCGTCGGGCGGATCACGTTCAGCAGATAAGTGTCGAGGCCGGCGTGCCATTGCTCGTCGGTGATCTCGGTGATGGCCGCCCGCGGCCCGTGGCCGGCGCTGTTGACGAGCACGTCGATCCGTCCCCACTTTGCCATGGCCCCGTCGACGAGACGCTTGAGGTCGTCGTTCTCCTTGTTCGAGCCGGTGACGCCGAGCCCGCCGAGCTCGGCGGCCAGCGCCTCGCCCTTGCCGGAGGACGACAGGATCGCGACACGAAACCCGTCCGCGGCCAGCCGCCGCGCAGCCCCTGCCCCCATGCCGCTGCCGCCGGCGGTAACGAGCGCAACCTTCTCTGCTGCCATGACCGATCATCCCCTGGAGTTGAGGCGAGCCGCAGGCTCGGCCTATCATGCGGCCTTCTACATCCAGACCTGTCGGCAGGTCCATGGTCGAAGGACGCATCCCATGCGCCACGCGCGATGAGTGACTTGCTGATCCGCAATCTGCGCCCCGAGGAAATCTCCCTCGCCATCGACTGGGCCGCGGCCGAGGGCTGGAATCCGGGCCGCTACGATGCCGCCTGCTTCGCAATCCCCGACGCGCACGGCTTCTTCGTCGGCGAGATCGATGGCGAGCCGGCCGCAACCGTCTCCTGCGTCAATTACGACGACCGCTTCGCCTTCCTCGGCTTCTACATCGTGCGCGCAGACCTTCGCGGTTCCGGCCACGGCCTGCGGATCTGGAACGCGGCGATCGCCCATGCGGGCTCCCGCGTGATCGGGCTCGACGGCGTGGTGGCGCAGCAGGACAATTACAGGCAGTCCGGTTTCCAGCTGGCTTACGCCAATATCCGCTATAGCGGTGCCGTCGCCGCGCCCGTGAAGCCGCCAGCCGATGTCGTCGCACTCGGCACGATCCCGTTTGCGCTCGTGGAAGCCGACGACACCACCGTCTTCCCGGCGCGGCGTAGCGCCTTCCTGCGCGCCTGGATCGACGCGCCAGGTCATGTCGGCCGCGCGCTCTTGCGCGACGGCAAGCTCGCCGCCTGGGGCGTGATCCGGCCGTGCCGGATCGGCTCCAAGATCGGCCCGCTGGTCGCCGACGACCGCACGGCGGCGGACGCGATCGTGGAGGCCCTGCTGCCAAGCGCCAATGGCGGCGAGGTGTTCCTCGACGTCCCCGCCGTCAATCGCGAGGCCATCGCGCTCGCGGAGGCGCTCGGACTCAAGCCGGTGTTCGAGACGGCACGGATGTATACCGGCGCGATCCCGCCGCTGCGTATCGATCGCGTCTTCGGCGTGACCAGCTTCGAGCTCGGCTAACACGCGATGAGATTTGAATGAATCGTCATCGCGCTTTGGTTGTTGCTTGCGCATGATCGTTTTCGGAAAACCGCTGCGCAGTTCTCCGGATCATGCTTTAGAGCCGCTCAATAGCAGCGCGTGATGTTGACCGTGTGCTCGCTGCCGCCGCGGCCGGGCACCCTCACCTGCTCCGTCGGGCAGCTCGGCACGTAGGGCCGGTCGGACGGCACGACGTTCGGCGGGAAACGATGGGTCCAATCCCATGGCACGTCATAAGTGTAGGTGTAGCGCACGTCGGCGGAGAGCGACTGGGCCGCCGCATCGACGAAGGGCTGGCTGTAGCCGGCGCTGTCGTGGAAGAAGCCACCGCCGGGCCAGTAGACGAAGGGATTGTTGCGCCGGTGGAACCGGGCGCCCGGCGCGATGGGCGGACGCGCGATCGCGCCGGACGGCGCCGCACTCAGCCCATGCGGCGCGGCACCACCGGGCTGTGCAGAACCATCACTGAGGCTAAGGAGCAGCGCGGCTGCGCTGAGCGGGGCGAGCATCGCCCCATATGATCTGGACATCATGATACGCACCAACTCGTTTGGCTTCTGCGGCTCCCCGCAGCTACGCTAGGCCGGGCCGTCGCCCAGCCGCAAACGTATAATTAATTATTGGTTAAGGCATCGGGATTAGCCGGGGAACCGGTGCGGCAAAGAGCGCCCGGATGGCAGCCGATAGGCATTTCGTTCCGAAAAAGCGTCTCATAACCAGTTGATCGGAGTTGATCGCTCCTGCGGCACCGGCTCCGGAACGCTCCCGCAGTGCAACCGTTGGCCCCCGACACAAGCAAGGAGCATCTCCAATGCAGAACAAGTCAAAACTCCTCTGCCTGGTTACGGCATCGCTCGTCGCGGGCACGGCGGCAGCCTCGGCGCAGGGCTACGACTGGAGTGGATCCCGCATGGGTTGGGACCGCAGCGCCCCCGCCTACGAGCCCGTCCAGCCCCGCGCGTACTATCCTGATGTGGCGGGATCCTATGGCGCGCTCAACGGCACCAACCACCCGACCCCGAGCTCGTCGCAGGGCGACGTCGGCCCTGAGGGCAACAACAACGGCACCCTGACCGGCCGCTATCGCTGGTAGAGCCCGCCCGCACCTGAGGCCCGCCGTCCACATCGGACGGTGGGCCTTCGTGCGTCGGCTTCCGGCGCAGCTGACCGCGCGCCGGATCGAGCGTTCTCCCCCAATCCCTTGCGCTATCCGACGGCAAAACACCCAAGCCATCGGTCAATCGGCCTCGCCGAAAATATTCACCTTTACCGAATTTCGGAAATGACGTATGTGTCGCGCAACCCGGCCCAAGGAAGAGGGGCGTATCGCGATCGTCACGAACGCGGGCCGGGCGGCGGTGGACGCCGATGGCATCGGCGCGACGGGTTTTGCAGGGCGGGCAACCGTGAGCGAAACGTCTCGCGCACACGACCGGTGCAATCGGCGTACGGCAAAATCGTGTGGTCCTGGCGCCCGCAGGCTGGCGTCAAGTCTTTGCGGTGATGTGGCGGCTCGACCGGGCACGCGCATCGATCATCCGAGAAGGCGACGGGGGCAATAGTGCAACGCTCCCCGGGGAGAGCACGACATAAGCCGTAAAGCCACTGCGCAGGGAAGGCCGGATGTTTCGGCTTCACCTGTATGCCGCTGTGCAGCTTTCTTGAAGCACACGCTTTCGCACAGTGGACCGTGGGTGCCAGCCGGCACCCGGCCTTCCCTGCGCCCTCTTTCAATCAAGGGCGAAGCGATCAGGCAAAACTCGGGCGACCTGCGCCGCGAGGCTGCGATCCCATGTCAATCATTCACCGACGCTCTCGTGCCCCGGACGCAGCGCAGCACGCAGTGATGCGCTGCAGAGCCGGGGCCCATGCAGCAGCAGCGAGCACGCGGCTCGCTGGGTCCCGGCTCTGCGCAGCAACGCTTGCGCGTTGCAGCGCGTCCGGGACACGAGAGATGCGCGCTATCACCACACACCCGTCGGCCTCGAGCCGAAGACCGGCACACAAAAAACGGCGGGGAAAGACCCCGCCGTTCGATCGCGTCCTCATGAGTGACGCGTGGATGCTACATGCCCAGTCTTACATTCCGATGTCGAACACGTTCGGCAATTGGCCCGCCAGCGGCAGCGCGGTGGCGCCGAGGAAGGTCGCCACCATTGCCATCAGGCGACGGCTGTTGTGGCGCTTGCCGCGCATCTGGCCGGCGATCCACTCCAGCATCTCGCTGTTGACCTTGGAGGCATAGGACGGCGCCCAGCTCTCGATCTCGGTATCGGCCGACAGCGCGACGCTGCGCGGCGGCACCTTCAGACCCGAGGCGCTGGCGGCATAATGGGCAACGGCCTTGGCGAGCAGGTCGTCGAAGCGGCCGCCATCGCTGCGCTCGGTCGCGGCTTCGTTGATCTCGAACAGGACCTCGGCCTCGGCGCGGCTGACCGGCTGGTCGTTGACGGCGGAGGCCGTCAGGATCGCGTGCACCAGGCGGTGTCATCGGCATCGAGCGAACGGGAGAAGTGTACTCTTCCTTGGTGGTCGGCCCTTCGCCGGTGATCACGCCGTCACGCACGATGGAGAGTGCACGAGCCGCGGTATCGCGGCAGGACGGTTCGAGGGACGAGGACTCGACAGATTTAGGCGCAGCGGCAGACATAGTTCACTTCCAGACTTCTTCTGACCGGCCAGCATTTTCATGCCGGCGTAAAGGGGTGGTTAACGATTCGATACGGCGATCGCGACTTTTCGAGATGGTTGCCAATTGGTCGCTGTCAGGACCAGTTTGGTTCTAGGACGCGTCGGGCGAGCGTGATGGAAGTCATAAAAGGCATTCTCGGGGCGACCGAGGCCGTGCGACCCCGGATGGAGATGTTTCGCCGCAGCTGCCGCTGTAACAATAAGTTGCTAGGAAATCGGGCCTTCAAGGAAGGAATTCACATTTTACTCGAACCGGTTCAGCGGGCGTTCACTTGGTCTGGCAAGGTCCCTATAATGTGGGTGACGGCCAGAGAAGAATTTCCCAGTCAGTTCAATGCGATGAGGTAAAATCATGACACTTCCGATCGGCGCCACCGCACCCGACTTCGAAGCCGAGACCACCGAAGGGAAGATCAAGTTCCACGACTGGATCGGCAACAGCTGGGCGCTCCTGTTCTCGCACCCCAAGGACTTCACGCCGGTTTGCACGACCGAGCTCGGCGCCCTCGCCAGGCTGAAGCCGGAATTCGACAAGCGCGGCGTCAAGCTGATGGGCCTCTCGGTCGATCCGGTCGACAACCATGCCCGCTGGTCGGAGGACATCAAGGAGACGCAAGGCGCAGCGCCGAACTACCCGATGATCGGCGACACCGATTACAACGTCTCGAAGCTCTACGGCATGCTGCCGGCCGCGATCTCGGGCGATCCTCTCAAGCGCACCGCCGCCGACAACCAGACCGTCCGCAACGTCTTCATCATCGGGCCGGACAAGAAGATCAAGCTGGTGCTGGTCTATCCGATGACCACGGGCCGGAACTTCCAGGAGATCCTGCGCGTCATCGACTCGCTGCAGCTCACGGCCAAGCATCGCGTCGCGACCCCGGCGGACTGGTCGCAGGGCGACGACGTCATCATCGCCGGCTCGGTCTCCAATGACGAGGCCAAGACGATCTATCCGCAGGGCTGGAAGGAGCCGAAGCCCTACCTGCGCATCGTGCCGCAGCCGAAGTGACTTTTGGCGGCCGCACCTAGGGGTCGCCAAAAGTCATCCCGGGCGCGCAAGCGCGAACCCGGGATCTCGAGATCCGGGTTCGGTCCTTTGGACCGCCCCGGAATGACTGCGTTTAAATCAAGCCGCCCGCACGCGGTCGAGGAAACCGTCGACCTCTGCCTTCAGATGCAGGCTCTCGCCGGACAGCGCCTGGGCCGAGGCAAACATCCGGCTCGAGGTCTCGCCGGTCTCGCCGGCGCCCTTGGCGGCGTGCCGGACGTTGACGGCGACCTCGGCCGTGCCTGAGACCGCCGCGCGGACGCTCGCCACGATGTTTTGGGTTGCGCCTTTCTGTTGCTCGACCGCAGCCGAGATCGAGCCGGCGATCCCGCTGATGCGCTCGATGGTCTGGCTGATCGCCTTGATGGCGGCAACCGATTCCTCGGTCGCAAGCTGCATGCTCTCGATCTGGTTCGAGATCTCGTCGGTCGCCTTGGCGGTCTGACCGGCCAGCGTCTTGACCTCCTGGGCTACCACCGCAAAGCCGCGGCCGGCATCGCCGGCCCGCGCGGCCTCGATGGTGGCGTTCAGCGCCAACAGGTTGGTCTGTTCGGCGATGGAGGTGATCAACTTGACGACGTCGCCAATGCGCGCGCCGGCTTCCGAGAGCTGCGCGATGCGCTGGTCGGTGGCCTCGGCCTGCCGGACGGCTTCGGCGGAAATCTCGTTCGATTCCTGCACGCGCCGGGTGATCTCGGTGATCGACTGAGACAGCTCGTCGGAGGCCGAGGCCGCCGAACGCACGTGCTCGGAGGCATTTTCGGAAGCGCCGGCGGACTGCGCCGACAGATCGGCGGTGGAGCGTGCCACATCGGTCAGTTGTCGCGCCACGCGCTCGAACTCGCCCGACGATGTCAGCACCTTGTCGAGGATGCCGCCGACGCCGCCGCGGAACTCCTCGACGAAGTTGCGCAGGTCGGACTTGCGCTGCTCGGCCGCCGCGGCCGCGGCCGCCGCCTGCTCGCTGCGCATGCGCGCCCGCTCCAGCGAATTGCTCTTGAACACGGCGACCGTGCGGGCGATCTCGCCGATCTCGTCGGCGCGATCCTCGCATTCGATCGTGACGTCGCTCTGGCCGTTGGCAAGCGCGGTGAGCGAGTGCGTCACGGAGGTGAGCGGTCGGGTGACGCGGCGGACGACCAGCAGGGTCAGGCCCAGCACCAGAAGCGCGGCAAGTCCGGCGGCCGCAGCCATGCTCTCGATCGCGCGGGCCAGCATGCTCTCGTACTGGACCATGGGGATGCCGACATAGAGAATGCCGACGACCTTGCCGGCCGCGTTCGCGATGGGGAAATAGGCGGTCATGAAGGTCTTGCCGAATAGCGTGGCCGGACCCTTGTAGGCCTCGCCACGGCGCAGCGGTGCCTGTCCCGGATGGTCGGCGGCAAGCTGGGTGCCGACGGCGCGGTCGCCGTTTTCCTTCTTCACGTTGGTGGAGCGGCGGACGAACTGCCCGCTCGCATCGTCGAACACGAACAGGGTCGCATTGCCGCCGACATAGGACACCGCGCGGTCGACGATGGTGTGATCCTTGATCTCGGGCATCGCCGGAATTTCGGCGCGCACCACCGTGCCGTCCCGCATCGTGATCTTGGCGGCCGGAACGATCTCGGTGAAGGCCAGCGCCAGCGTGCGCAGGTTGACCTCGATGTCGCGCAAGGCGCGGTCATTGAAGGCGGAGGTCAGCGACCAATAGCCGGCGCCGACCACGAGCGCCGTGTTCACGGCGATCAGCAACACGGCGCACAGAACCGCTTTGGTGCCCAGCTTGAACTGCGGCAAGAACTTCCCGGTCAGAACCTTGGACATGAATGGTATCACCCCCGTAATTCCTGCATAATCGTGCAGTGGTATTACAGTCCCCTTAATGACGATTATACCGCCGCTCCCGGCATGCTTTCCAAATCGTAAACGAGGATACCCTGACCGAGCCGAGCGTGCCGCCCATCGTCGTCTGGTTCCGCGACGACCTTCGCCTGTCCGACCATCCTGCCCTGCACGCCGCTGCTCAGACCGGTGCGCCGGTGGTCTGCCTTTACGTGCTCGACGATGGCCTCTCCCGGCCGCCCGGCGCCGCGACGCGCTGGTGGCTGGCACAGTCGCTGCGGGCGCTCGGTGCCGCAATCGCGGCGCGCGGCGGATCGCTCGTCCTGCGCAAGGGAGCGGCGGCCAGGATCATTCCGGAGGTGGCACGCGACAGTGGTGCCCGCGCTGTCTATTGGAATGGAATTGCGCAGGCGCCGCATCTGGCCGTCGAGAGCGGGCTCGCGGCGGCGCTGGCACGGCTCGGTGTCGATTCGCAAAGCTTCCCCGGCGATCTCCTCGCCCCGCCCTCGGCCATCCGCACCAAGGAGGGCCGCGGCTTACGCGTGTTCACGCCGTTCTGGCGGCGCGTGCTGTCGCTTGGCGATCCGGCAAAGCCGCTGCCTGCTCCGAAACAGCTGCGCCCCGCGCCGAAGATCGCCGGCGATGTGCTGGAGAGCTGGGGACTTGAACCGGGCAAGCCGGATTGGGCGGGCGGCCTGCGCGAAACATGGACCCCGGGCGAGGCCTCGGCCCGGGCGCGCCTGCTCGACTTCCTCAAGCACACCGCGCGCGCCTATGTCGACGACCGCGACCGTCCGGACCGGGACGGGACCTCACGGCTCTCGCCGCATTTGAGGTTCGGCGAACTCAGCCCGCGCCAGATCTGGCATGCGGCGCGGTTCGCGGCGGACCAAGATCCGGCACTCCGGCCCGGCATCGAAAAATTCCTGAGCGAGCTCGGCTGGCGCGAGTTCTGCCGCCACCTGCTCCACGATCACCCCGACCTCGCCATCGAAAACCTGCAGGCGAATTTCGACGGCTTTCCCTGGAAGCGGGACATCAAGGCGCTCGCCGCCTGGCAACGCGGCCGCACCGGCTATCCGATCGTCGATGCCGGCCTGCGCCAGCTCTGGCACACCGGCGTGATGCACAACCGGGTGCGGATGGTGGTGGCCTCCTTCCTGGTCAAGCACCTCTTGATCGACTGGCGCGAGGGCGAAGCCTGGTTCTGGGACACGCTGGTCGATGCGGACGCCGGCAGCAATCCCGCCAATTGGCAATGGGTCGCCGGCTGCGGTGCCGACGCCGCGCCGTATTTCCGCGTGTTCAATCCGCAGCTGCAGGGCGAGAAGTTCGATCCGGATGGAACCTATGTCCGGCGCTGGGTGCCGGAGCTGAAACAGATGCCGGCCAAGCTGATCCACCGGCCCTGGCAGGCAACGCCGATCGAGCTCATGGGCGCAGGCATCACGCTCGGCAAGACCTATCCGCACCCGATCGTCGATCATGCCAGTGGACGCGAACGTGCCCTCGCAGCGTACGCGAAGATCCGCAAAGGTTGAGCGCTGCTTTGACACAATTATGAAACGCGCTATCGTCGTCGCGCCATACAAACCGTGGGGGACACGATATGGACGACGACAAGCCGATCACCGAACAGGCGATGGAGACGATCACCAATGCCGTGGAGGCGACCAAGGACGCGGCAGTCACCGCCGTCAAGAAGGTCAGGAAAGCCGCCAAAAAGGTCGCGAAGAAAGTAGCGCCGAAGAAGGCTTCCAAGAAGAAGGCCGCGAAGAAGAGTTCGAAGAAGGCCGCCAAGAAGGCCACCAAGAAATCCTCGAAGAAAGCGGCCAAGAAAACCGTGAAGAAGACCGCCAAGAAAGCTGCAAAGACGAAGAAGAAGGCCAAGAAGGCGAAACGCTGATCGAGGCGCTCAGCGGCGTCGCCGGATGCGAGCGCGTCCGGAGACCCGTCCTCGCCACGCTAAAGCGCGATGCGATTAGGATGAATCGTCATCGCGCTTTAGGTCGTTGTTTAAGCATGATCTTTTCGGAAAACCGCTGCGCACTCTTCGGATCACGCTTTAGAAGCGGCGGTTGACCACGAACACCGCAGCGGCGCACATCGCCATGCCGGCGATCGCCAGCGCATCGAGCTTCTCGCCGAACAGCAGGTAGGCCATCAGCGCAGTCACGGCGGGCACCAGATAGAACAGGCTCGCGACCGAGGTCGCCGCGGCGTGGCGGATCAGCCAGTAGAGCAGCCCGATCGATCCGATCGAGAGCGCGACAGCGAGCCAGGCGAGCGCGAGCACGAACTCCCTCGTCCAGTGCACCACACGGTCCTCGAACAGGAAGGCGCCGATCGCGAAGAAAATGGTGACCGCGACATACTGCACGAGATTGCCCGCGCGCCAGTCGATCTGGTTGCAATAGCGGCGCTGATAGAGCGTGCCGAGCGTGATGCTGATCAGCGAAACCACCGAGGCGAGCCAGCCCAGCCCGGCGTCGCCGGTCATGGGACGGTTGTGCAGGATCATCACCACGCCGCCGAGGCCGAGCACGAGCCCGGCCCATTGCACCGGCGTCACCTTCTCGCCGAGCCAGCGGTTGGCGATGGTCGAGGTCAGGATCGGCTGAAGGCCCGGGATCAGCGCGGAGAGACCGGCGGAATCGAGTGCGCGATCGCAATCGCGGTGCCGCCAAGATAAAAGCCATGGACGAGAATGCCCGCGACCGCGCTGTGCGCGATGCCGGTGCTGTCAGGCCATTTCGGCCGCGCAAGGCCGGCGATGATCGCCATCAGGCCGACCACGATCGCCATGCGGATGGCAAGATAGGTCAAGGGATCGGCGTTGTTCACGACGTATTTGGTGCCGATGAATCCGGTGCTCCAGAGCAGGACGAACAGGATCGGCGCGGCGCGGGCGGTCAGGGCTTCTTGATTATGGTTCATTGCCGCCCTCATTGCCCCAGCGGGGGCTATGCGGCAATGCGAATTTCGTCCGGACGATGCTGCATTGCGACGGACGATGGCGACTCAGCGCAGCCGCTCACCACTCTTCCGGACAGGGATCGACGATCTTCCAGAGCTCGACGCCGTTCTTGATCTTCTTCATGTCCGTCGTGAGCCCGCCATTGCGACGAATCCAGTCCTTCACCGTATTGGGATAGTAGGACATCAGGTCGGAGGTCCCCTCGGAGCTGGTGACCTTGATGCCGAAGGTGAAGGCCTTGTCGTAATAGGCCTGGTGGAAACCAAGGCTTGCGCGCGGCGTCACGCAGATCTTGTTCATCGGCACGATGCCGAGCACCAGCGTGCAGGCCGAATTGCAGATGCCGTCGATGATGACGCGCTCGCCCTTCTCGCGGACCCGCTTGTACTTGGCCTTGTATTCCTCGACATAGCCGCCGTGGTCGCGGGTGATATGCAGCTCGGCCCGCGCCGGCGTGGCGGCGGCGAGACAGAGCAACAGCAGGCTCAGGAGCGTGATGCGCATGGCGAGGTGACGGCGATGGCCTTCAGGAATGCACCGGCCTCGAAGGACCCCAAAAGGCCGGCGACAGGATTCTTAACCGAATAGTCTTTGGTCATACTTGTGTGGGGAATTCGTTAAGCATCCCGAGAAGGCCAAAAATGGGCAGGCCTCGCCGCCATTTCGGCAATTCTGTCACACCCACCCGGGAATCCGCGGGTTTATCCGGGATTTCCAGGCGCCGGGCGGGTGCCCCGGCGGTCCGAAATGGCTATAGATGGCTGACCTATTCGCGCGGGTCCCGGAGAATCAGATGAGCAAGTTGACGCATGTCGCCGCGGTTGCGGCCCTGTCGGCCGCAATCCTAGCCCCTGGCCTGGCGGAGGCGGGGGGCCGTCACCGGCACCACCGCGCCTATGCCAATCCGCTGCCCTACCCGATCAGCTATCTGCACAATTACGGGCCCGGCATCACGCCCGGCACCTTCGCCTATTACGACGGCCCGTCGACCAACCACTGCTACCAGAGCGCGGCCGCCTATGTCGGCCAGGACCGCCGCCGGCACCCCTGCTACTGAGAAGGCCGGCGCGGCCTGTTTCCGGGCGCGCCTATTTGGGCGTGCCCGACAGCAGCAATTGCTTCTCGATCTCGTAGACCGGCAGCTTGACGAGATCCTTGCCGACCTCGCCCTGAAGCGCCTTGCGCACAAGGTCCGAATAGTCGGCGCGGATCATGCCAAGCGCACGTGGTGAGGCCACCATGGTCAGGGCCGTCGTCTCGCCGGAGCTGACGGCGGCATCGAGCCGGCCGGCCAGGCTTCGCAGGAAGGCGCGCTCGGCCTCGTCGTGCCAATCGGTCTGCTCGACCGAGCTGCGGGCGCCGCCCGTAGCGGCATGCAATCGTCCGGGCGCATCGCTGCCTTGCGCGCTGGTCGACGGGTTCGGCTGCTCGTGCACCTCCTTGGTGTGAAGGTTGGGAAACATCTCGTCGCCGAGGTTCTCCAGAATCAGCGCCTTGCGCCCGTCGCACACCACCAGCCAGTCGCCCTTGTCGATTCTCATTTTATCCATTGCAGCTCTCCTTGAAACTTGCCGACGCCGTATCCGGCATCAGAGATGTTCTTCGAATTCCTCGAAAGACTTGCCGAACTGCGCCATCGCCTCCTCCAAATAGTCGGCGAGCATCGGCGTGCCGATCAGGTAGGAAGCCGTGCGCTCGTTGTGCGCCTGCGCGGCCTGGGCATGCAATTCGCGCCAATTGGAGAGATCGCCGTCGCCGCGACCAAGCCAGGTCAGCGCCACCAGATCGATCTGCTCGTCGATATTGAGATCGCGGATAAAGCCTGCGAGCTCCGCACGGTCTGTGGTCCCGCCGCGCCCATTGCGGCCGTAGCTCATGTCATCGTCGCCCGAGTCCAGGATGACGCCACCTCCGGCCGCCTCGCTGTCGGACCGGCGCGATTTCGAGATGACGAAGAAGACTTTCTCCGGCGAGATCGACAGATTTGGAATGACTCGCATCCACTTCACCTTGCCCGGCAGCGAGCCCCATGCTGCTGCCACGGAGCAACATTATGAGCCGAGGCAGACTTGCGAATTGCGCAGGATCAAGGTCGGCACGGCATTGGCCATGCGGCCAAGCCAGCCCGGCTGGGCGGATTTGCGGAAGATCCGTTCATCAGCATTACATTTCGGCTCCGCCACAATTTGATCCGAACACCTTCGATAATCCTGTCTTGCGTAAGCGGAGGAAGACATCATGACTCGCAAGATTGGCCTCATCGCCGCAGGCCTGTTCGGTGCCATGTTCGGGGCTCTGGCGGCATTGCCGACGGCGTCCGCCATGCCTATCGCGCCCGCGCCTGCAACACCTGATGTTGCCGGCGTCGAGCAGGTGCGCATGGTCTGCGACGTCTGGGGGCGCTGCTGGTGGCGCCCGAACTACTATGGCTATTACGGGCCCCGGCCGTATTACCGCCCTCGATATTATGGACCGCAGCGCTATTACGGGCCACGCTATTACGGCCCGCGCTATTACGGCTATCGCGGCTGGTAACATGTGAAGGGGCCCTCCGGGGCCCCTCGCTTTTCCGAGATTTTGCGCCGCTGTCGCCGGCCCGGGGCGGTTGCGAGTCGATCCAGATCAAAGATGAAACTGCCCACACGGTCATTCTATGGTGATGGCCGAGTTCATCGTCTTTCGATGCCCGAGACGGGCATGAACGTGCAGATGCCTCTGGAGGAGCAGGAGAGAACAGAGGGGCGAAGCTTTGCATCCTTTGCCTGCCCCGTCGGCCCGCGGCTGCACGTCGTCGACCTCGCTAGGCCGATGGGCCAGGAGCGTGGACCATGACATTGATCCGATGGGCATTATGACATGATGTCCGCAATACTACGGCCTGAAATTCGATTTACTGGAACGCGATGTTTCGCCATTGATGGCGATGCATCGACGGTCATTTGATTGTCACATTTCAGCGGCGGCCAGACCCATGTTGTTCGACGCTCTCACTCCGTCCTCCGCGCTTCAGCTGATCGGCTTTGCCGACGTCGACGCGTTTCGACCGATCGAGTCGATGGAGGATGCCAGAAGCATTCCGCTCGACATCCCGAGCTTCGCCGCGGTCCGTGCCGCCGTCTCCCTTCCGGCGTGCCGCATCATCATGATGAGATCGTTCGCGCGCATCCTGGACACGGCCTATCGGATGCCGGGCGGGATGGTGATCCTGTCGATGACCGACGATCTTCAGGCCAACTTCAAGGGCCTGGATCTCGATGCGCGCTTCTTCATTGCGCTCCGCGGCAGCGATGAATGCCATTTCGTCGAGCCGCAGACCAATCATCATGCCATAATCATCTTCTCCCCCGAGCTGAAAGACCGGGGCTGGTTCGATCGCGCCGACGATCTGCGGGCCCGTGTCGCGAACCGGCCCGCCCTGCTCCACACGCGGCAGCTCCTGCTCGACATCCTGCGGACCGCCTCAGTGCAGCCGCTCCTGTTCGAGACCACCGAGGTTGCGCTCCATCTCCAGGAGGGCCTGCTGCTCGCGCTCGACGATTTGTTTCGGATCGATTCGATGTCGGACCTGAGCGCCTCGGTCCAGGCCGTACGGGCGATCAAGCTCGTGCAGCGGATCGACGAGTACCTCGCGGCCCGTCCGACCGCGCCGATCTATACCGCCGATCTCGCCGGCGAGTTCGGCGTCTCGATCCGGACGCTCGGCGGGGCGGTGAGCAGGGTGCGGGGCATGAGCCTGCACCAGTACATCCGCCTCAAGAGGCTGTGGGCGACCCGCACCCGCCTCCTCAGGGGCGGCGCCACGGTCGCCACGTGCGCGCGCGCCCAGGGCTTTCATCATCTGGGTGAATTTGCCGCGGCCTACCGCGCGATCTTCCACGAGATGCCCTCCGACACCCTGGCGCGTGGACGGCAAAGCCGCGTCCGTGGGGCGGACTGATCCAGCCAGCTATTGCGACGGCCCGGCTTTGGCGCCGGTTCGGAACATATCTGGAACGGGCTGGACAAAGATTAACTGGCGCGCTCGGAAGGATTCGAACCTCCGACCCTCGGAATCGAAATCCGATGCTCTATCCAGCTGAGCTACGAGCGCCTGGGCCCGATCGGGCCAGAACCGGAAAACACCGCACCGCGGCTGGCGAGCCAGCGCTCCGATGGGCGTTCGGATGGATTGGAATTAGCAGAGAGGCTGTCCAATAAAAAGCCCTCCCCGCCTCGTTTCGAAGCGGGGCGTAGCGTTCTTACCAGGTGTTGCCGAAGAAGCCGAATTGCGGGCGCTGCGCGATCATCATCGGCCGGTCTTGCTGTTGCGGTGCCGAATACGCCCTGGCGGTCTTGCGCTTCGGCGGCTGCGCCTGAGGCGCCTGAGCAGGCTGGGCGTTCGCCTGAACCTGCGGCTTGGCGTCCACCTTGTTCGCGGCGGCGGCGCCCGTCTTCGGTCCTCCCGGCGTGAACTGGGCGAACGTCTCGCGGACCCGCGCCTTGGCCGACATCTCGGCGAGCGCGGCCGACGTGCCGTCCTGCACCGGCGGCTGAGGCGCAACGACAGCGGCGGTTTTCACCGCAGGCGGCACGATCGTGGGCTGGGTGGTGTCGAGCACGACACGCTCGGGCAGATGGCGGTCGGAGCGAATCCGGATCAGCGGCTGATCGTTGCTTACGGTGGTGGCGACGGCCTGCGCGACCGGCTGCGATGGCAGAACGAAGTCCGTTGCGAGCAGCAGTGCGAGCAAAGCTCCACCGACGAAGACGAAATATCGAAAGACAGGCATTGGCCGCGCTCCGCCCCCCGCATCCCCGCGTGGGCTCTCCGCCTCAACAGGCGATCTCTCAATTGGTTCCTGGCCCCAGCCGTTCGGTTCAAATGGCGATGCGAGGTTTTTTGGCCAAGGGGTCGCGGAGTGCCGCGAAGGGTAACTTTTCCGCTACCGGAACATGCGGCCCTTATGCGCGGCGTGCCGCAACCAACGAACATTTCGCCTGATCGGCGTTCACGTTGACGAAGCCGACGGGTATCCGCGCGAAGGTCTTGCGGCTCTTCATGCCGACCGGGTCGGCGAGCACGCGACTGCGATCGGTGAGATGGCTGCCATCACGCCGCGCAAAGGCGCAGACGATCTCGACATCCTTTACGGCATAGTCATTGTCGTTTCGCACTGTGAACGTCACCAGGGCTTTCGAGCCGAGGCCGCCGCGACGCCAAGTCTGCGAGGAAATCCTGAGACGACCAACGTCCGCCAGGGCGGGGACCTGAGCTTCGGAAGCCAGCGATGCCGACGCGGCCGGATCGCCCGAAGGAGCCGTCTCGGCGGCTGCCACCTCCGACTTGACCTGCTCAGCGCTATTGCCTTTGGACGGGGGCAGCAGCATCCAGACGCCGCAGCCGACGATGATGGCGGCCAGCATCCACAGCAGGCTGCGGCCGAATGAGACGCTCGCGATCGTGACGGCCCGCGCCAGTCGCTCGCCGGTCCCGGCAAAGCGCCCCAATCCGATCCGGTCGAGCCTGGCGTTCATTTGCTTCACCGATCGCAGCCGAAGCCGTCGGACGACGGAATGGGCCACTGGTTAGCTTAATCCGGAAGACGACCTAAGGTTCCCGCGCAGCTGCGAATCCGGCAAGGACGGTGGCGATCGCCGACCACGGCCGCTAACATGCGCTGCAACATCGCGAAACAGCATCGGGAGACATCGAAATGCCAGTCGTCACTTGGGATCACGTCCACCTGCGCAGCCCCGATCCGGAGGCGACCGCAGCCTGGTTGCGGGACATCCTCGGTGGCGAGATCGTCCACGCGCCGGGACGGATCGACGTGAACCTTGGCGGCGCCAGGATCTTCATCGCGCCGCT
Organism: Bradyrhizobium dasycarpum; assembly: GCF_042019905.1. NCBI lineage: Bacteria > Pseudomonadati > Pseudomonadota > Alphaproteobacteria > Hyphomicrobiales > Nitrobacteraceae > Bradyrhizobium > Bradyrhizobium dasycarpum. Next base: position 724,179 of record NZ_CP169574.1, on the reverse strand, counting down.
CGAGGGCGACGGCGCGGTCAACCCGCCGCCTCCGCACCCGCATCAGGGCCTCGACCATTTCGGTCTGACGGTGAAGGACATCGATGCCGTCGCGGCCGAGATCAAGGCCAAGGGCGTCACCTTCACCCGCGAGCCGACCACGATCCGGCCGGGGGTGCGCATCTGCTTCATCCGCGGCCCCGAAGGCATCTCCATCGAGCTGCTCGAGCGGGACACAAAATATACCTGACACCGCGCGTGCCGCGTCACTCACCGGGCAACGTGCCGCCGGGGCGGCTAAAAGCATGATCGGGAAAGTGCGCAGCGGTTGTCCGTAAACACCATGCTCAAACGATGGGCTAAAGCGCGATGACGATCCTTCCTCATCGCATCGCGCTTCAGGTCATGCTGCCCGGCATGAAGCAGCGGACGGTGACGCCCATGTAGCCGTAGATCGGCCACACCATGGTGCGCCCCACCCGGTTCGGCTCGGAGATCACCGCGTCCTCGGGGACATCGACCCAGACCAGCTCCTGCGGCTGTCCTTCCAGCCCGGAGCCGTAGCGCGGGAGACGGACGCGATAGTGCCCGTCCTTGCTGTCCCAGTCGCTGTCCGAGAGCGCCGAACCGTCGGCATCGGAGCAGCATGGCCCCTTGCCGCTGCGCAGGCCGTCGAACCAGGCTTTCAAGTCCGCATTGGTGTTGGCGAACTGGCCGCGGTCGCGTGCCTGGCCGATGGGGGCTGCGAGCGCAACCAGGATCAAGGCCCCTGCCAGTCTCGTCAGGCCTCGCCAGCGTGTTGCGCTGCCGGAGCGCCGGCATTTCGTTTTGCAGTTCGTCGGACGCGCACAGCACAGACACGGCTCATCGCCGCCGGAATCGATCCAGTTGCTCATCGTCTTGCTCCAGCACCCCGCGGCCAGTGCAGCAAATTGTTGTGCATTTTGCGGGCCAACTCTGATTCGCAACGACCGGCCTCGCCCCATCATCAGGCCGTCATGAGGCGTCACGCACAAGTCGGGACAACTACGGCTCACGGCGATGCGGCCGGCCGGCAAACTGCCGCGTTGCGCGGGGCGAGACGCTTTGGCATAAATGCCGGACCGGTTGCGCCATTGGGCGATGGCGGCCGGCCCGTGGGACGTTATGAAAAACGGGCTTTATTCGATTCACGTGACCCTGCTCGATGGTCGAGCCGGCAAGGGTAGCGGCGTGATCCTTTTTCGCGACGGCAAGATTCTTGGCGGCGATGCCTACCTCTATTACACCGGCAGCTACGTGGTGAAGGACGACACCACCTTCAAAGGCGAGGTGCTGGTGCAGCGGCACACCTCGCCGCGGGGCGACGACAATCCGCTGTTCGGCGGCCCTGCCCCGGTCGGCATCGGTGTCAGCGGCACCTACACCGACACGCGCGCGGAGATGACGGGCACGGCGCTGGTCGGCAAGGCCAGCCTGATCTTCGGCGCCACCCTGCACAAGCTCGCTGACGCAGATTAGCTATTCGGCCGCCTGCTCCAGCGGCGCCACCCGCGGCAGGATCATCTGGATGCGCGTGCCGCCGCCCGGCTCGGAATCGAGATCGAGCCGCCCGCCGAGCCGGTTGGTGACGATGCTGTAGACGATGTGCAATCCGAGGCCGGTGCCGCCCTGGTCGCGCCGCGTCGTGAAGAACGGATCGAAGGCGCGGCGGCGCACGTCGAGCGACATGCCGCAGCCGTTGTCGGAGAAGATGATCTCGACGTTGTCCTTGCCGGATTCCCGCACCTGGATGTCGATCGTTCCCGGCCGGCCGTCCGGGAAGGCGTGCGCCACCGAGTTGAGGAACAGATTGGTCAGCACCTGGCCATAGGGGCCCGGATAGCTGTTCATGGCGAGATCGGGCTGGCACTCGACATTGAGCGTCAGATTGTGCTTGCGCAGACCCGGTCGCAGGCTCATCACCACCTGCTCGGTGAGGTCGCCGAGATCGAACGTGCGCTGGTCCGAATAGTTGCGGTCGGCGGCGACCTGCTTGAACGACTGGATCAGCTCGGCGGCGCGGTTGAGATTGGAGACGAGCTGCGAGGACGCGTCGCGGCTGGTGCTGAGGAAATCGTTGAGCGTGGAGCGGCGGAGCTCGCCGCGCTCGACCTCGGCGGTGAACATCGCGGTCTTGCGCTCCAGCGCGGAGGCGACGGTGAGGCTGATGCCGACGGGATTGTTGACCTCGTGGGCGACGCCGGCAACGAGGCGCCCGAGCGCGGCGAGCTTCTCGGCCTCGATCAGCGAGGCCTGCGTCTCGCGCAGATTGCGCAGCGCCGTCTCGGCGGCTTCCTTGGCCTTGCGCATCTCCTGCTCGCCGCGCTTGCGCTCGCCGATGTCGAGCGCGACGGTCACGATGCGCTCGATCTCGCCCTCGGCGTCGAGCAGCGGCAGCTTGTTGACGAGCCATTGCCGCATGTTGCCGGAGACGTCCTTGTACTCCTCCTCGTAGAAGCCGAGCCCCTTTCGCAGCGCCAGCACGCGCTTGTCGTTCTCGTCGGTCTTGGCCGCGCCATAGCGCGACATCAGGTCCGCCGTGGTGCGGCCGAGCGCGTCGCCGGGCTCGATGCCGAAGATGCCAGCCATGTAGCGGTTCATCAGCACGTAGCGCAGGTCGCGGTCCTTGACATTGATCACCGCCGGAACGGTGTCGATGACCTGCTGGAGCAGGCGACGGCCTTCGGCGATGGCGTCTTCCGCCCGCTTCTGGTCGGTGATGTCGCGCAGCGTGCCCTCGTAGCGGACGATGTTGCCCGCCTCGTCCCGCACGCCGGTGGCGCTGTCGGAAAGCCACAGGATGTCGCCGCTGCGCTGGCGCACCTGGTACTCGAATTCGCGCACCATGCCGTCACGCGCCATCAACCGCTGGTATTCGGCGCGCGCCTCGGGATGGACGTAGATCGTGTGGGCGATGTCGTTGATGCTGGCGATGAGATGCTGCGGGCTGTCGTAGCCCATCATCCGCGCCAGCGCCGGATTGGCGTTGAGGAGCTCGCCGGCCGGCGTCGTCACATAGATGCCGTCGATCGAGCCCTCGAACAGCTTCCGGTAGCTCTCTTCGGCGAGGCGCTGCTCGGTGAGCGCGTGCACCGCCGCCTCGCGTGCCGTGTCGGCCTCCTCCAGCGCGCGGCGGAAGACTTCGGCGGCCCGCGCGATGTCGCCGATCTCGTTGTCGAGGTCGGCCGACGGGATCGAGGTGTCTTTCCGGCCCGCCGCAAGCGCGCGGATGGAGCGTGCGATCTGAGCGAGCGGGCGGACCGTCCGCCGCACCACGAAGCCGGCTGCGAGAATGCCGATCAGAACGCCGATGCTGCCGAGCACGATGCTCTGCCATCGCGCCTCCGTCAGCGTGCGGGCAAAGTCGCGCGATAGCACATGGCCGCGCCGGTCGCTGACTTCGCGCAGCAATTCGGTGACGCGACCGATCAGCCGCCCCTCGGTTCCCAGCACCTCGCGGTCGATATCGGCGATCTGCCGCTCGCGGACGGCCACCGCCATGATGGCTTCGGCATAGTCGTTCACCGCTTCCTTCAGCTTGGCGTCGCCAATGTTCAGTGCCCGCATGTTCTGGGCGGCCTGCTCGGCGGCGGACGGGTTGCGCGCAAGCAGCCCGAGCGCGATGCGGCTCTGGGTCTCCGACAGGCGCGAGGCCAGCTCCCGGTCGGCGGTGCCGGAGACGGCCGCATCGAACTGTTCGCGCAATGGCGGCAGGCCGGCGAGCAGCTGGGCGCGGCGGTCGATCAGGGTCGAGATCCGCTCGAGGCCGGTCCGATAGGTCGCGAGGCGCTCGGTGACCCCGTCGATCATGTCCTGCTGCTCGGGCGCGAGCTCGATACGGGTCTTTTTCAGGATGTCACTGAGCGTCGAGGCCGCCTCGCCGACCTGCTGGAACTGGATGCCGGCGCCGGGATCGGTGACGAAGTCGCGCGCGGCGAGCCGCAGCTCGTTCATGCGGCGGTCGATGTCCTCGGCAAGGTCGCCGACGCTCTGGAGCCGCTGCAGCTCGGCGAAGGTCGTGTCGATGTGCCGGATCGCGATCACGCTTGCGGTCGAGGTGACGATGATCACCGCCAGCACCAACAGAAAGCTGCCGAAGGTGAGCTGGCCGATGGAGAGCGAGAAGGTTCGCTTTTTCTCAGGGATCGGCGTCAATTCGGCGGACATTGGGGTGATGAGAGGACCGGGCTATCGGGAGGGCCCAATATACGACGTATTGCCGCCCGGGGGGAACATGCCTCCGGAGGCCGATTATGCTTAATATCGCGGTCCCGGAGCCCCCTTCCCGACCTATGACGGCTTGACGCTCGCCAGCCGCCGGGCCGGGATCGTCATGGCGGCGACGCCGAGCACGACAAAGGCCAGCCCGATCCAGGCGGTGCGGCTCAGGCTCTCACCGAGGACCGCGACGCTGATGGCAACGCCGATGGGTACGCGGAGATAGGCCTGCGCCGTGGTGCCGACCGAGCCCAGGGTCTGGATCAGGCGGAAATAGATCACGAATGCCGCGGCGGTCGAAAACAATGCGAGCGCGAGCAACGCCAGCACGGAGCTCAGCGACGGCGACAGCGTCCAGGGCTGCTCGACCACGAGCGAGGCCGGGATCAGGACGGCGGCCCCGGCCAGCAACGAGCCGCCAGCCGGCGCCACGGGGTCGAGCCCTGCGAAGCTGCGGCCGAAGATCGCGGCGCAGGCGTAGCAAATGGTGGCAGCGACAATGGCGGCCTCTGCGAGGAGGCCTCCGCCGACGTCGTGGAAGGCGTCGACGCCGACGATCAGCAGGATGCCGACCATCCCCGCCACCACGCCGAACAGTTTCCGCGGGCTCGTCGCCTCGTGGCGGGTGACAACGGCCGTGAGCAGGAAGGTGAAGATCGGGCCGGCGGAGTTGAGGATGGTGGCGAGGGCGGCATCGACATGCCGCTCGCCCCAGGCGATCAGCGTCCAGGGGATGACGCTGTTGAGCACAGCCTGGAAGGCGAAGCGCCGCCAGGTCGCGGCGTCGCTGGGCATCTTGATGCCTCGCGCCGCCATGACGCCGAGCAGCAGGAGGCCGGCGATCGCGGTTCGCGCGGCGATCAACGTGATCGGCGGAATGGTGGCAACGCCCAGCTTGATGAACGTGTAGGAGCCGCCCCAGAGCGTTGCGAGCGCGACCAGCAGCGCCAGCTCGACGGCGATGTTGGTATCCTGCCTGATATTCATCGCCTGGCTCGTCCTTCATGATGGACGGAACCTAGCGCGACCGTGGTCCTCAATACTTCGTCCGGCGTCGAAGTGTATCAGCCGAGCGCCCCGACCTCGAACACCTCGCCGTCATAGCCGGCCTCGCGGGGAATGCGGAGCTGACGGCCGGTGTCGGTCTTGGTCATGACCGGCATCACCGTGACGATCGACAGGCTGCGAGCGTGCTCCATCGCGGCCTGCACCGTCGGCTGCTTCGCCAGCCGGATCAGATTGCGCGTGGTGGGGAACGGCAGCTTGAAGCGGCCGCTTTCGCCGCCCTCCACCGCCTCGCGCGGCGAGACCCAGATCGAATCCGTCGATTCCCGGCCGTCGTGGGCGCCGAGCTGGTCCGGCGGAGCGGCCGCCAGGAAGAACCAGGTGTCGAAACGCTTCGGCATGCCCTCCGGCGTGATCCAGTGCGCGTAAGGCACCAGCGTGTCGAGCGCGAGCTGAAGGTTATTGTCGGCGAGAATGTTCAGGAAGCTGATCCTGTGCTCGTTGAGCGGGATGCGGTGCGCGTCCGCGATCTCGCCGGCACGCCTGGCGCCGACGGGGGCGCCCGTCTCCCTGCATCGCGCCAGCAGGATGCCGCTCTCCTCAAATGTCTCGCGGATCGCGGCGATACGAAAACCGCGGTCCGCCTCGTCCAAGCCTTCCGCGCCCGAATAGAGGTCCGCACGGGCAACGATCTCCTTGTCGCCGGCGTCGACGCTGCCGCCGGGAAACACCAGCGCGCCCGAGTTGAACTCGATCTGATGATGGCGAACCATCATGAAGACCTCGATTTCCCGTGCTGCGCCGTCGCGCAGCAGGAGGATCGTCGAGGCCGGGCGCGATGCTGGTGTCTCGGCCATACGACCAACCTGCGGCGCTGGATTGCGGGCCGAGATTGGCGCGCTTGTCGAAGCGGGCGACGCGCGACAAGAGGTAATCGACCTCGGCCTTCGCCGTCGCCGTGATCGTCGCGCCGGGCTTGCGCTGCGCGCTGGAGGCGATGATGCCGCGCTTCTGCAGCACGTATTTGCGCACGGTCAGGCCGACCCCCGGCTGCTGCTCGTAGCGGATCAGCGGCAGATGCGCGTCGAACAGATCATGCGCGGCGTCGCGCTTGCCGGCCTTGGAGAGATTGACGACGTCGATCAGAAGCTCCGGGAAGGCGTAGCCGGTCATGGCGCCGTCGGCGCCGCGCTCCATCTCGAAGTCCAGGAACGTGCCGCCATTGCCGCACAGGATCGAGAGCGGCCGCAGCGAGCCGTCCTTCTGGAAGCCGCGCAGCGTCGTAATCTTCTCCAGGCCCGGCCAGTCCTCGTGCTTGAGCATCACGCAGTTCGGATTGTCCATGACGATCTTGCGGATCACGGACGGTGTGAACACCACCTGCAAGGTGAGCGGATAGTCCTGGAGCACCCAGGGCACGTCGGGGCCGATCGCCTCGGCCGCCTGCTTGAAATAACCGATGATCTGCTCGTCGGTGCGCAAGCTCGGCGGCGGCGCGATCATCACGCCGGCGGCGCCTGCGTCCATCGAGGCCTTGGCCAGCGAGCGCATGGTGGCAAAGCCCGGCGCGGAGACGCCGACGATCACCTGCATCTTCTTCGCGCGCTTGACGTAGCGCACCGCCACCTGCTCGGCCTCGGTGGCATCGAGCTTGGGGGCCTCGCCGAGGATGCCCAGCACCGTGACGCCGTCGCAGCCGACCTCCTCGTAGAAATCGGTCAGGCGGTCGATCGAGCGCTCGTCGATGCGGCCGTCGTCATGGAACGGCGTCGGCGCGATTGCGAAAGTGCCCTTGGCATCGGCGGTGAGTTTCATCAGTCCTTGCATCCTCTTGTTCGTCACTCCGGGGCGGCTCGCAGAGCCGAACCCGGAAGCTCGAGGTCCCGGGTTCACGCTTCGCGTGCCCCGGGACGACAAATCAGCCTAAAACCGCCGCGCGCCCATCTTGATCTGCTCCTCGGAGAAGAAGATCTCCTTGGCGTGATCGACGATGTCCTGGGCGTTCCAGCCCGAATGCGGCGGTTTCCAGCCTTCCATCTCCATCATCCGCATCTCGCGCACGCCGCGGGGCCCGGACACGCCCAGCACCTTGCCGGTCTGATCGCCCGACAGGTCGCTGACCATGTATAGCACGGCCGGCGCGATGCCGTCCGGCCCCAGCGCCGCCCCCGGGTTCTCCTTATAGCGGGGCAGGTCTGCGGTCATGCGGGTCAGGGCGCCCGGCGCCAGGGTCCAGATCCGGATGTTGTACTTGCGGCCCTCGATCGCCAGCACGTTGGACAGGCCCCAGATGCCGCCCTTGGCCGCGCCGTAATTGGTCTGGCCGAAATTGCCGATCAGGCCCGAGGTCGAGGAGGTGTTGACGATGACGCCGCCGCCGTTTTCCCGCATCCAGCGAAACACCGGCAGGGTGCAACAAAAGGTGCCCTTGAGATGGACCTTGATGACCTTGTCCCAGTCGGATTCGGACGCCTTGTGAAAGGTCTGGTCGCGCAGGATGCCGGCATTGTTGACCAGGATGTCGGCGCGGCCGAAATGCTTGATGGCGTCGTCGAACACGGACTGGCCGCCCTCCATGGTGGAGATGTCGGCGCCGTTGGCGACCGCCTTGCCGCCCTCGGCCTTGATCGCGTCCACGACCTGCTGGGCCATGGACTTGTCGGCGCCGGAACCGTCACGGGGCCCGCCGAGATCGTTGACGACCACCGAGGCCCCCTCCCGCGCGAACAGTCTTGCGTAGGCCTCGCCGAGCCCCCGCCCGCGCCGGTGATCAGCGCAACCTTGCCGTCGAGCAGTCCCATGGTGGCTTCTCCCTGTTTTTATCGTCATTCCGGGGCAGCGCGCAGCGCTGAACCCGGAATCCAGAGGTTGTAGCGCGAGATTCCTGGGTTCGCGCTTCGCGCGCCCCGGAATGACGGCTAACCCAGCACCGTCTTGCCGTTCTTGATCACCGTCACCCCGCGCGACTTCACCTTGGCTTCGAACGAGATCGTGTTGCCGTCCTTCCAGAGATCCATGGTCACGGTCTCGCCGGGATAGACCGGCGAGGAGAACCGCGCGACGTGCTGGCGGAAGGCGGAGGCGTCGTAGTCGGCATAGGTCTGCAGCACGCCGCGGCAGGTGATGCCGTAGGTGCACATACCGTGCAGGATCGGACGCGGGAAGCCGGCCTTCTTGGCGAATTCCGGATCGGAGTGCAGCGGGTTACGGTCGCCGCAAAGACGATAGACCAGCGCCTGGTCCGGACGCGTCGTGATGTCGATGGTCCTGTCGGGGCTGCGCGAGGGGATCTTGTGCGGATCGGGCTGGGTCAGGCTCGGCCCGCCAAATCCGCCGTCGCCGCGGGCGAAGCGCGAGGCGACGAGCGTTGCGAGCTTCTCGCCCTTCTCGTTCTTCAGCACGGTCTGGTGCACGATGACGACGCCCTTGTCCTTGCCCTTGTCGTAGACCTCGAGCACGGAGGAATCGGCGGTGATGTTCGCGGCGACCGGCAGCGGCTGGTGGAAGGTGATGTCGCGCTCGCCGTCCACCACCATGACGCGGTTGAGGTTCATCTCGCCCGGCCCCGAGCCCCAGGCCGCAACGGAGGCGAAGGTCGGCACCACCTTGAGCGGTCGCGGCGTGTACGTGCCCTCGTTGACGAAGGCGAGCTCGTTCTCGTCCATGGGATCGGCGCCGAGGCCGATGCCGTAGGCGTAGAGCATCACCTCGCGGTCGGTGTAGGCGTATTTCTGGCCGAGGTTTTTGAGGGATTTGAGCTCGTCGTATCTGGCGGACATTTTTTGTTTCCTCTCCGGATTCTTGTGCGCCGCTGCCAGTCGAAGTGCCCTCTCCCCTTGTGGGAGAGGGCTGCGAGAGCCGTGCGGCAAACTCGTTTGGGTGAGGGGTTGCTTCCGCATCGAACACTCTCTCCGCGGAGCGATACCCCTCATCCGGCGCTTCGCGCCACCTTCTCCCACAAGGGGAGAAGGAAGAAAGCAATCAGGCCGGCGTGAAGAACGGCAGCGGCGCGCCGTCGGTCGGCTTGAACACCACCTTCACCTTCTGGCCGATCTTCAGCTTTTCGAGATCGCAATCGACGAAATTGGTTTGCACCGACGGCCCCTCCTTCAGCGTGACGTAGCCGATGGCGTAAGGGCCGGTCGGCGACTTCCGCATCAGGCTCCAGGTGTAGATGGTGCCCTCGCCCGACGCCTGCTCCCACACCGTCTTGTCGGAGTAGCAGAACGGGCAGATCGAGCGCGGGAAGTAGTGCGCTTCGCCGCAGGCGGTGCAGCGCTTGATCATGAACTTGCCCTCTTTCGCCGCCTCCCAGAACGCTGATGTCTCGGGGTTCGTGACCGGGGCCGGATACTTTTTCACTTCGCTCATCACACGCGCTCCAGAATGGCCGTCGAGGCGGCGTGGCGAACTCCGAGGAGACCGCCGGTGCCGTGGGCGATGGCAAGATCGCAATTCTTGACCTGCACCTTCGGATGCGCCTCGCCGCGCAGCTGCCGCACGGCCTCGAGGATCTTGGTCATGCCGCCGCGGTTGACGGGATGGTTGCTGCAAAGGCCGCCGCCGTCGGTGTTGAACGGCAGCTTGCCGACGCCCGAGATCAGGTTGCCGTCGGCGACGAACTTGCCGCCCTCGCCCTTCTTGCAGAAGCCGAGGTCTTCCAGCTGCATCAGCACAGTGATGGTGAAGCTGTCGTAGATCGAGGCGTATTTGATGTCCTTCGGCGTGATGCCGGCCTCCTCGAACGCGCGCGGGCCGGACCACACGCCGGCGGAGTACGTGAGGTCGAGATCCTTGCCGCCGCGCGGACCCTTCATCGCCTCGCCATGGCCGATCAGGCGCACCAGAGGCTTCTTCAGGCTTTTCGCGATCTCGGGCGTCGTCACGATCATCGCGCCGCCGCCGTCGGAGACGACGCAGCAATCCATGCGATGCAGGGGATCGGAGATCATCGGCGAGTTCAGCACGTCCTCGACGGTGACGACGTCCTTGAGCATCGCATGCGGATTGTATTGCGCATGATGCGAGGCCGCGACCTTGATCCAGGCAAGCTGCTCGGAGGTGGTGCCATAGTCGTGCATGTGGCGCATGGCACACATGCCGTAGGCATTGTGGGTGGTCGCGCCGTAAGCGGTTTCGAAATCGACCTCGGCGCCGGCTGCGCGCGGCGGCATCGCGCCGGTGCGCGGCTTGCCGGCGAGCGTCACAAGCGCGATCGAGCATTTGCCCGCGGCGATCGCCTCGGCGGCATGGCCGAGGTGGATGATATAGGAGCAGCCGCCGGTCTCGGTGGAATCGATATGGCGGAGCTTCCTGGTGTTCAGACCGAGATAATCGACCATCGGCCAGGCGCCGCCGGGCGCATCGCCCGCGCAGAAATAGCCGTCGACGTCGTCCTTACTGATCCCTGCATCCTCGATCGCCCCCTTGGCGACCTCGGCGTGGAGCTGGGCGGTGGATTTATCCGGCGCATGCCGGGTCGGGTGTTCGTAGATCCCGGCAATGTAGGCCTTGCCCTTGATGGTCAAACTCAGGTCTCCGCTCGCGTTTCTTGTTGCCTCGTTTTTCTGAACCGCGGGGGCCTGATTGGCAAGCGTGGAAATATTCCGCGCCGCGAGAGGGCGGCGGGTTGGCGCAAGTGGCAGATACTCTCGTGTCCCGGACGCGCTGCAACGCCATAAGCGCGTTCACGCGCGTGTTCGACACGTTATGGCGTTGCTGCGCAGAGCCGGGACCCATGCGGCTGCGAATTCCGTGCACGAAGGTCCTGGGCCCCGGCTCTGCAGCGCACCGCTCTGCGTTGCGCCGCGCCCAGGGCACGAGACCTGTCTTACGGACATGCTTTCGCATTCTCGCGGCGCGTTTCGCCCGAGCCTTGCTTCCGTCTTGCCTCCCTCCAGAAACAGAGGGCGCAGGGAAGACCGGGTGCCAGCTTGGCACCCACGGTCCGCTGCGCGCGAATTGCGCGAAGAACAGATGCACAGCGGCATACAGGTGCGGCCAAACATCCGGCCTTCCCTGCGCAGTGGCTTTACGGCTTATGTCGCGCTCTCCCCGGGGAGCGATGCACTATTGCCCCCGTCGCCTTGCAATGACTCGCAAGACTTGACGCCAGCCTGCGGGCGTCAGGACCACACGATTTTGCCGTACGCAAGACCACGCCCGTCGTGCACGAGACAATGCCTCGCGCGACGCAGCCCGCGTCCACCGCCGCTCACCCCGCGTTTCGTGACGATCGCGATACGCCCCTTCCCGAGGGGGATGAGGTGGCGGACAGATACGACAATTCCGAATTTCGGTAAAGCGGAATGTTTTTGCGTCGGCGGATTGACCTGCCTATTGGTGTTTTGGCCGACGGGCAGCGCAACGGATGGTGTCGTAGGGTGGGTTAGCCGAAGGTGTAACCCACCGCTTTGCTCTGAGCGGAAGCAGAAGCGGTGGGTTACGCCTTGCGAACCGCGCTTCGCGCATTCGCAAGGCTAACCCACCCTACAGAACCGGCTACTCCGCCGCGATCTGCCTTGGGGCGGGCGGCGGGTTTGCCAAATCGGTGGCGAGCTGGGCGTAGCGGGCCTTGGCGTCGTGCACCGCCTTCTCCTTCACGGGACCGTAGCCGCGGATACGGTCGGGCAGCGAGAGCAACTCGACGGCGGTGTCGACCGTCACCGGCGACAGCAGGCCGAGCACGGTCGCGACGTCCTTCTCGTAGCCGGCGATCAGGTCGCGCTCGAAGGCTTGCGGTCGGCGCTGCGGCCGAAGATGTCGAACGGGGTGCCGCGCAGGAACTTGAACTTTGCCAGCACGCGGAAGACGTTCAGCATCCACGGGCCGAACGCGCGCTTCCTGGGGCGGCCGAGCGCATCGACGCCGCTCGCCAGGATCGGCGGCGCGAGGTTGAAGCTGAACTTGAAATCGCCCTCGAACTGGTCGCGGAGCTGCTGCTCGAAAGCGCCATCGGTGTAAAGGCGCGCGACCTCGTACTCGTCCTTGTAGGCCAAGAGCTTGGCATAGTTCACCGCGACCGCGCGTGGCAGCGCATCGCCGTAGCCACCCTGCTTGGCAGCATCGCGGACCTGATCGACCAGCTTGCGATAACGTCTTGCCAGCCGTCCATTCTGGTAGGCGGTCAGATGCTTGACGCGATGCTCGATGATCTCGTCGAGCGTCATCGCGTCCAGCGTCTTAGGCGCGACAACCTCATCCGTGCCCTTCAGCATGTCGGCCAGGCGCTTGGGATCGGCGACCGCGAGGCGGCCGAGGCGGAAGGCTTCCTTGTTCATCTTGATCGAGACGCCGTTGACCTCGATCGCCTGCTCGATCGCTTCCGCCGACAGCGGGAACAGACCCTTCTGATAGGCAAAGCCCATCATCATCATGTTGGTGGCGATGGCATCGCCGAGCAGTTGCTCGGCCGGCTTGGTGAAGTCGAAGAACACGGAGTCCTTGTGTAGCGCCGTCTCCAGCACCGCGTTCAGCTTGCGGGTCTGGAAGTTGAAGTCGCGGTTGAGGACGAAATCGGCGGTGGGAATGACGTGGCTGTTGATGATGCCGCGGGTGCGGCTGGAGTCGCACAGCGAGATGGTGTCCTTGGCGACGGCAACCACTTCATCTGCCGCAAGCACCAGATCGGCCGTGCCGGTGACGATGCGCGAGCAGGTCACCTCGGCCGGATGATCCGACAGGCGGACGTGGCTGAGTACCGCCCCACCCTTTTGCGCCAGACCTGACATGTCGAGGATCATCGAGGCCTTGCCCTCGATATGGGCGGCCATGCCGAGCAGCGCACCGATCGTCAGCACGCCGGTGCCGCCGACGCCGCCGACCGCGATGTTGTAGGGCCTATCAAGCGTCGGGCGCGACGCCGGCTCGGGCAATTCGCCGATCTCGCTGAGCTCAGCCGGGGCGCGGTGGCGCGGCTTGCCCCCGTCCACGGTGACGAAGGACGGGCAGAACCCCTTCAGGCAGGAATAGTCCTTGTTGCAGGACGACTGGTTGATGGCGCGCTTGCGGCCGAACTCGGTCTCCAGCGGCTCGACCGAGATGCAGTTCGACTGCACCGAGCAGTCGCCGCAGCCTTCGCAGACGGCCGGATTGATCATGACGCGGCGCGCCGGGTCCTCCATCAGGCCGCGCTTGCGGCGGCGGCGCTTCTCGGCCGCGCAGGTCTGCACGAACACGATGGCCGAGGTGCCCTTGAACTCGCGGCACATCTTCATGACGCGGTCGAGCTCATCGCGGTGATATTTCTTCACGCCGGGTGCGATGGTGTCGGCCGGATAGGAATCGGGCGCCTCCGAGACCAGATAGATCTCGCGGATGCCCTCGGCGTGGAGCTGGTGGGTGATCTGCTGCGGCGAGAGATCGCCGTCATGACGCTGGCCGCCGGTCATGGCGACGGCGTCGTTGTAGAGGATCTTGTAGGTGATGTTGGCCTTGGAGGCGACCGCTTGGCGGATCGCCAGAATGCCGGAGTGGAAGTAGGTGCCGTCGCCGAGATTGGCGAAGATGTGGTTCTCGTTGGTGAAGGGCGCGATGCCGACCCAGGGCACGCCCTCCCCGCCCATATGCGTAAACGTCTCGGTCGAGCGGTCCATCCACAGCGCCATGAAGTGACAGCCGATGCCGGCCAGCGCGCGGCTGCCTTCGGGAACCTTGGTCGAGGTGTTGTGGGGGCAGCCGGAGCAGAAGTAAGGCGTGCGGGAGACGGGTGCGACCGCCTGCATCTGGGTCGCCTGACGGCCGTTGAACCAGTCGGCCTTGACGCGGAGCATTTCCGCAATTTCTGGATTGAGGTTAAGTCGGAGCAGCCGCTCGGTAAGCGAGGTCGCAAGCGAGGCGACGCTGAGCTCGGCGGCGAAGGTCAAGAAGCGCTTGTCGTGCTCGTCCATCTTGCCGACGATGCGCGGGCGGACGTCGTCGCGCCAGTTGAACAGCTCCTGCTTGACCTGGTTCTCGACGATCTCGCGGCGCTCCTCGACGATGAAGATCTCCTCGAGGCCGACCGCGAACTGGCGCACGCCTTCCGGCTCCAGCGGCCAGGGCATGCCGATCTTGTAGAGACGGAGGCCGATCTTGGCAGCGACTTCCTCGGTGATCCCAAGCTCGCGCAGCGCCTGGCGGACGTCCTCATAGCTCTTGCCCGACGCCATGATGCCGAAGCGCGCGTTCGGCGAATCCATGGTGACGCGGTTGACCTTGTTGGCGCGCGCGAAGGCGATGGCGGCAAAGCCCTTGTAATCCTGCAGCCGGCGATCCTGCTCGAAACGGTCGTCGGGCCAGCGCAGATTGAGGCCGCCCGGCGGCAGCTCGAAATCGCTGGGGATGACGAACGGCTTCATCTCGTCGGTGAGATCGATCTCGGCGGTGGTCTCCACCGTCTCCGTGATCACCTTCATGCCGACCCAGCAGCCCGAATAGCGCGACATCGCGATGCCGAGCAGGCCCATCTCGATCATCTCGTGGATGCTCGAGGGATAGAGATACGGCATCAGTGCCGACATGAAGGCGTGATCGGACTGATGCGGGACGGTGGAGGATTTTGCGCCGTGGTCGTCGCCGGCAAGGCAGAGCACGCCGCCGTTCTTGGCGGAGCCGGCGGCATTGCCGTGGCGGAACACGTCGCCGCAGCGGTCGACGCCGGGGCCCTTGCCGTACCAGATGCCGACCACGCCGTCATATTTGGCGCCGGGCGAGAGGTTGAGCTGCTGTGAGCCCCAGACCGCGGTGGCCGCCAGATCCTCGTTCACGCCAGGCTGGAACTTGATGTTGTACTGTTCGAGATGCTTGCGCGCGGCGAAGAGCTGCTGGTCGTAGCCGCCGAGCGGCGAACCGCGATAGCCGGAGATGAAGCCCGCGGTATTGAGTCCGTTGGCCCGGTCGCGCCGGATCTGCGCCATCGGTAAGCGCACCAGGGCCTGGATCCCCGTGGTGAAGACGTGCCCGGTCTCCTGAGTATATTTTTGATCGAGACTGATCGGACCCTGGTTGATGCCCATGCTGTCCTCTTTTGCCGCCCTGTTCAGGTCTTGCTCACTTAAGCCGTTGCCTTCCCGTTGTTTTTAGCTAGGGCGCGCCGACCAATTCCGCCACTCTATGTCGGATATTTCACGATCCGCACCACAAATCTGGACCAAAGCGAGCGCCGGGTAAAAATCGCAATTTCGTGGCCTGAAACACGCATACCGTTTTCAATTTGTGTCACCATACCCCCGGCGTCGTGAAACGAATGGACGCTCACTCGTGCCGGATGCGGGCGTTTGGTCGCAGGAGTGGCCTTGATGCGGACGATTCTGACTGGCTCGGTTGTCGCCGGCTTGGCGTTGTGCAGTGCGGTTAAGAGCGCAGCCCACGCCGCCGGGCCGTCGCCGGAGCTGATCGCCTATGGCAAGACGCTGGTCGAGGCCGGCGGCTGCGCGGGCTGCCACACTGCCGATCCCGCAAGACCGTTCGCGGGCGGCAAGCGCATCGACACCCCCTTCGGCGCGATCTATGCGCCGAACCTGACCCCTGACCGCGACACCGGGATCGGCGCCTGGCAAGATGCCGATTTCACCCGCGCCCTGCGCTATGGCATCGCGCCTGACGGCTCGAACTATTACCCGGCCTTCCCCTATCCCTATTTCACGAAGATGACGAAGGACGACACGCTGGCGATCCGCGCCTATCTCGGCACGCTCGCGCCGGTCGTGAGCCGCAACAAGCCGCCGGAGCTGCGCTGGCCATTCGGCTATCGCGGCCTGATGCGGGTCTGGAACGCCATGTACTTCAAGCCCGGCCTGTTCGAGCCGGACCAGAGCAAGAGCGCGGCCTGGAACCGAGGCGGCTATCTCGTCACCGGGCTCGGCCATTGCGGCGCCTGCCATACGCCGAAGACTTATTTTGGTGCGGACAGGGACGCGCAGGCACTGACCGGCAATGAGGTCGCGGGCTGGTTCGCTCCCCGGCTCGATGGCGCAGCGCGCACGGGATTGAAATCGTGGAGCGAGGCGGACATCGTGGAGTATCTGCAGAGCGGACGCAACGCCAGGAGCCATGCCGGCGGACCGATGGCGGACGTCGTCGTCAACTCGACCTCCAAGATGAGCGATGCCGATGTGCGCGCGATCGCGCTGTATCTGAAGAGCCTGCCGCCGGCGCGGCGCGAGACCATCGTGACGCCGCCTGGCGACGCCGAGATGAAAGCCGGCCAGGCCGTCTACGCCAAACTCTGCGTAGCCTGCCACGAAGCCGACGGCTCCGGCGCCCCGCGCATCTATCCGCCGCTGCCGGGCAATGCGCTGCTGCAATCCAACAATCCGTCCTCCACCTTGCGCATCATCCTCGACGGCGCCCGCACCGTGACCACGCCGCGCGCGCCGAACACCGGCGAGATGCCGGGCTATGGCGGGCAATTGTCCAACGAGGAGATCGCGGCCGTGACGAACTACATCCGCAATTCCTGGGGCAATGCGGCCCTGCTGGTGACGCCGGCGCGGGTCGCGAAGGCGAGGAGGGACGAGTAATCCATCCACGTCATTGCGAGGAGCTCGCGACAAGATTGCGAAGCAATTTTGCGCTGATGCGATGAAGCAATCCAGACGGCCTCTGCGGGAAAGTTCTGGATTGCTTCGCTGCGCTCGCAATGACGATGTGGACAGAGCCCTACTTCTCATCCTCGGTGAACACGAATTTCGGCATCTCCCATCTGTAGCGCACCGCCAGCAGGCGGAAGCTGATGCCGAGCACGAAAGTCAGGATGGTCGAGATCTCGGCGTTGAGCTCGAGGCCGAACGCGGTGGCATAGAACAGGCCGGTCACCACCGACACGCTGGCGTAGAGCTCGGAGCGAAACAGCAGCGGCACGTCGTTGCAGAGCACGTCGCGCAACACGCCGCCGGCGCAGCCGGTCACCATGCCCGAGACGATGACGATCGGCAGCGAGGCGTCCATCTGCCAGGCGACGTCGCAGCCGGCCATGGTGAAGACGACGAGCCCGATGGCATCGAGCACGATGAAGGCGACCTTCAGCCGGTGCACGAGGCGCGCGAACAGGATGGTGAGGAACGCCGCCCCGCCGGCCAGCGCGAGATAGATCGGGTTCTGCACCCAGACCAGCGGATAATGTCCGAGGAAAAGATCGCGCAAGGTACCACCGCCGAGCGCGGTGATGCAGCCGAGGAAGCAGACGCCCAGCCAGTCCATGCTGCGGCGCCCGGCCGCAAGTGCAGCCGTCATCCCTTGGGCCGCGATGGCAACCAGGGAGAGGAAATGC
The DNA here is from genome assembly GCF_042019905.1 of Bradyrhizobium dasycarpum. Lineage (NCBI taxonomy): Bacteria > Pseudomonadati > Pseudomonadota > Alphaproteobacteria > Hyphomicrobiales > Nitrobacteraceae > Bradyrhizobium > Bradyrhizobium dasycarpum. Next base: position 706,706 of record NZ_CP169574.1, on the reverse strand, counting down.
AGCACGCTATCGGTCGGCGGCAGGCTCCACATAGCTTGTTCCCTCGTCGCGGCCATGGAACTTGCAGTTCAGGGGCCGGGACTGAACAGGTTCCCGATTCCCGGAACGAGGGCAACATGCGACGAAAGCATAAGAAGCGCGGAACAGAATCTCGCATCCACGGGTTGTTTGGACGTCATAACCGAGGAGACCCAATCGATGGCTGACGACCGTTTTCCCAACGATCCGTACCGCCCGAACCTCGCCGACGATGAGTATCTTCGCACGGCGCGCCGGGATGCCGACCTTCAGGCCGATCCCCAGCTCGGCGAAGGCCCCGCCTCCAGCGGCAAGGTGGCCTTGTTCGCCGTGGCGATTGCGCTGGTGCTTGGCGCCGTCTTCTACGGCCTGAACAATACCAGCACGACCAATCAGGCCAGCAATCCGCCGGCCTCGCAGACGGCACAGACGCAGCCCGCCAATCCGGCCGCGCCTCCCGGCATGCGCGACGTGACGCCGCGCACCAACACCGAGCCGGGCGTGACCACGGGCGCGGCGCCGACCAGGCCGGCCCCGGATGCGCAGACGCCGCCGGCTGAGGGCGCGAAGTAACAGGCGACCGCTTCACGCACAACTGTCATCGCCCGGCTTGACCGGGCGATCCAGTACTCCGAGACGGTCGTTGTTGAATCGAAAGGCCGCGGCGCATTGGATGCCCCGCCTGCGCGGGGCATGACACCGAGAGGATGCGAGAGCGGCGGGACGAATGTCTCGCCGCTTTCGTTTCTCTCGGGTTTCGTTTGGTCAGCTGAACATCTTGTTGAGCTCGCCGCCGGGATAGCCGCTGCCGAGCTCGGTAAACGTCCCCTTCTCCGCCATCTCCTTCGCCGCGCGCATGAAGCCGCCCCAGGCGACGCGGGCCAGCGAGCCACCGACGCTGATCCGGCGCACGCCGAGATCCTCGGCCTCCTTCAGCGACAGGCCGGACGCGCCGATCAGGAGATTGAACGGCTTCGGTGCGACGGCCTTCACCACCGCGCTGATGTCCTCGCGCGTCTTCAGGCCCGGCGCATAAAGGCAGTCGGCGCCGGCGTCGGCATAGGCGGTCAGCCTGTCAATGACCAGCTTGAGATCGGTCACACCCCACAAATAGGCTTCGCAGCGGCCGACCAGCAGCGTGCCGCTGTCGCCGATCGCCTTGCGCGAGGCCTTGATGCGTTCGACCGCGAGGCTGCGCTCATAGAGCGGCTTGGCTTGGTCGCCGGTGGAATCCTCGATCGACAGTCCGGCAACGCCGGTGCGCACGCAGCGCTCGACATTGTCTGCGACCCTGTCCGGCTCGATCGCAAAGCCGCCCTCGAAATCCGCGTTGACGGGAATGTCGACGGCTGAGCTCAATGCTGCCAGATGCTGACAGACATCCTCGACCGTGACGTGATTGTCGGCCTTGCCGATGGTCCAGGCGAAGCCCGCGCTCGACGAGGCGATGGCCTTGAAACCGAGATGCTGCAATGCCTTGGCGCTGCCGACGTCGACCGGATTGGGCAGGATGAAGCAGCCGCTCTCGTGCATCTTCTTGAAGGCCGCGCGCTTGTCAGCAGTTGTCACATGCATGTTTCTCTCCCCTATTTGCCGCGATGACATAAGCGCGCATTCACGCCGGCGCTAGTGCGCGTCGTGCACGGCGCGACTATCCTTCGGCGCCTGCTCGCGGTCGCTCATGCTGTAATCCCTGACCACGCTGGCGATGCGCAGATGATAGTCGGCGAAGATTCCTGCGCGGCCCTTGGCCTGGGTGCGGCGGTGCTCCATCGTGTTGCGCCAGGCGGCGACGGCCGCCTCGTCGCGCCAGAACGACACCGACAGGATCTTGCCCTTCTCGGTCAGGCTCTCGAAACGCTCGACCGAGATGAAGCCGTCGATGGTCTGCAGCAGCGGCTTCAGGTCGGCTGCGAGGTCGAAATAATCCTGGCGGTGTTCCGGCTTGGGCCAGACCTCGAAGATCACGGCGATCATGGGCGTCTCCTCGTCGTTGGTGACCGACAATACCACTTATAAAACCACCTGGCTTATAAGATCACTTGGCGCAGGAAGGTTCGCTCTTCGGCGAGGATGAATTTTTGTTCCTCGGCAAAGTTGAAGTTTGCCACGCCATCGAAATCGACGCGCAACGTCTTGCGATATGATTCATAGTCCGCGAGACTTTCGAAGGAGATCAGGCCGAAGGCGATGTTGTTGGTGCCCTCATGCGGCATGAAATAGCCGATCAGCCGGCCGCCGCAGCGCGGAATGATTGTGAGCCAGCGCTTGGAATACTCCTCGAACTGCGCGCGCTTGAACGGGTCGAGCTGGTAGCGGATGAAGACGGTGACGGACATGATTGGCTCTCCTGCTTGTACATCGTCATTTCGAGCGCTGCGTCGCGTAGGGTGGGCAAAGCGAAGTGTGCCCACGTCCTTCGTCCGCAACGACGAATGGTGGACACGTCGCTGCGCTCCTTTGCCCGCCCTACCGGCGCGCGCCTCGCAATGACGAACTGGTGAGACGCTACCTGCTTGCCCGACTTCAATGCTTCGGCTACCATCGAAGCATGAAATCAGGACCCGACATCGCCATGGTCGCTTCGCTGGTCGGCGATCCCGCCCGCGCCAACATGCTCACCGCGCTGATGAACGGCCGCGCGCTGACCGCGAGCGAGCTGGCGCAGGAGGCCGGCATCACGCCGCAGACTGCGAGCTCGCATCTGGCCAAGCTCGAGGCCGGTGGTCTCATCGAGCCGGAGAAGCAGGGCCGCCACCGCTACTATCGCCTCACCGACGACGACGTCGCCGGCGTGCTCGAAGGCCTCGCCGGACTTGCGGCGCGGACCGGCCATATGCGGGTGCGCACCGGGCCAAAGGATCCGGCGCTGCGGCGCGCGCGGATCTGCTACGACCATCTCGCCGGCGATCTCGGCGTGCAGATGCTCGATTCCTTGCGCGAGCGGAATCTGGTCAGGCAGAAGAAGCAGGACATCGAGCTGACCGCCGAGGGCGAGCGCTTCCTTGCCAAGCATCTGCAGATCTCGTCCGACATGCTTGCGCACCCGCGGCGCCCGGTGTGCAAGGCCTGCCTCGATTGGAGCGAGCGGCGGCATCATCTCGCCGGCACGCTTGGGGCCGCCATGATGCAACGCTTCGCCGAGCTGAAATGGGCGGCGCGCGATGCGACGCCCGGCAGCCGCGTCGTGAATTTCACCCGCACCGGCGAGAAGCAGTTTGCCGCGCTGTTCGGCAACGGCAAGGACTGACCCGCGCGCTCCATTGCGGACCGGAGCGCTGCAGCCGCACGGCGGTTCGGAGCTTTCCCAGCGCCGGCGCCGTCCCTGTCGCGTCAGGCCGCATGCGGGCAACGTTCATGCCGCATTCAGGTCATGATTGGCAGGTTTGGATCGCGTCGTGCCGATATGTTGCAAGATTCGACATGTCGAACGCGTCTGATGATTCATTGTGCGCCACTAGCGCCGCCCCCAAAGACTTGCCCCAAGAATGAGAAGGAAGATCAAATGAAATATCTGTTCGCCGCCGCCATACTGGCCAGCTCGGTCGTCGGTTTCGGCGAGGCGGCCAGCGCCGCCGAGGGCTGCGGCCGTGGGTTCTATCGCGGTCCCTATGGCAATTGCCGTCCGATGCGCGGCGCGGTCGTGGTGCGCCCGGCTCCCGTGTATGTCGCCCCGCCGGTCGTCGTCGTGCCCCGCGCCCGCGTCTGCCCCTATGGCCTCCACTGGCACGCCGGCCGCTGCCGCCCGTACTGATCTCTTCCTCGCAAGATGGCCGCGCGGCGAAAGCCTGCGCGGCCATTGTCGTTTTCCGGGTGGTGCCGACGATCCGCCGCGAAACTGAAGCGCCTCAAAATCGAAACGGGGACCGCGGTTGCGATCCCCGTCCAATTCACTCTGTGCCGCGGGCTCACCAGGAATGGCGACGGTGCCAGCGCCGGTGATGCCGGCGCCAATGACGGCGGCGCCAGCCCCAGTGGCGGTGATGGCCGCGCCAATGAACCTGCTCGGGCGTCAGTTCGGCGGCTTCCTCGCTGGTGGTGACGGCAGGATGAGCGTCGGGACTACCCTGCGGCATGCGCTTGGGATCGCTGACCGGCTGCGGTGACAGCGGCGCGGCCTGCGCAGCGGTCGCGGCGAACACAGCCGCTCCGGCCGTCAGTCCCAATGCAAGTTTCAGAAAATTCCGGCGCTCCATGGCTTCTTCCTTCTTGGATCATCGTGCTTGTGATGCAGAAGGAGTGTCGCCGTGACGGCATGAACCGATGCTGAAAAGTGCGTTCAGATTCGCAGCTACCAAGATGAAGATTTCGTAGCCTGGATGGAGCGCAGCGCAATCCAGGTTAGTGCGTCATACGAGACCCGGATTACGCTTGCGCTCCATCCGGGCTACAGACCTTACGTCGCGAACTCCTGCGCCAGCACCAGCGTCTCGCGCGAGCGCTTCACGTCGGGCCAGTCGCGGTTGAAATCGGCGACGAGCTTTTGCAGCGCGTCGCCTTTCAGCATCGCGGCGAGCTTGGCCTCGTCATCGAACTGATACATCGCCTGGTGCAGCGAGGGATCATCGAGGCTCCAGAACCGCCACGCCTTGCTGACGCCGAACGCCTTCACCGCGTCGGGCAGATGTTCCGCCTCGTACCACCGGTCGAAGGCGGCGCGCTTTTCAGCGTCGGGGACGATGGCGCGGACGACGAAGAAGGCAGCGGGCATCGGGTTTTCCTCCTGTTTGTTTCAACCGAGACTAGCGCCTGCGGCGCCCGCGGCAAAAAAGAGTTTCGCGCCGGTGTCGGAATGGGCGCCCTTCGCCCGTCCTCTGCTTCGAACCAGGACACGGAGACAGCAAATGGCCGACCTTACCCTGACCACCTTCGACTGGGTTCCCGCAGCCCCGCGCGGCTTCGTGCGCGACTTCCGCGTGCGCTGGGCGCTCGAAGAGGCCGCCCTGCCCTATCGCGTCGCCAGCGTGCCGTTCGACGGTCGCGGGCCTGCGCATTTTGCCCACCAGCCGTTCGGCCAGGTGCCGTGGCTGACCGACGGCGACCTCTCGATCTTCGAGACCGGCGCGATCCTGCTGCATCTCGGCGGGCTCAGCGATAAGCTGATGCCGGCAGGTCCGCGCGGCCGCATCGAGACGACGGAATGGGTGTTCGCGGCGCTGAATTCGGTGGAGATGGCGAGCCTGCCCTGGGGAATGTCGAAGTTCATGGGACATCCGACCGACACGGCGGCGTGGAAATTCGTCGACGACTTCCTCAAGCTTCGGCTGAAGCATCTCGAGCCGGTGCTTGCGGGGCGCGAATGGCTGGCCGGCTCCTTCTCCGTCGCCGACATCCTGATGGCGGACGTGCTGCGGGTCGTCGATGGTTTCGGCGGCCTGGCGGACAGCCCCGCCTTGCGCGCCTACGTCGCGCGCGCCACCGGCCGTCCGGCATTCGCCAAGGCGCACGCCGACCAGATGGCGCATTTCGCTGCGACGGATAAGGCGCGCGGAACGTGATCCGCCTCACATAGTCGATCCGGTGACCGGCGTAGAGTTGCCGCCATCGGAACAAAACCATTCGACAGGTGCCACATGCTCCGCATCGAATATCTCAAGCGACAGATCGCCCGCGCCGAGCGGCTGGCCAAGGCCATCCTCGACCGCCAGACCGCCGAGCGGCTGCAAGCCTTCGCCGCCGAATGCCGCACGGAATTGTCGGAGCTGACAGTCAAGCAGGCCGCGTGAGGCGTGGTGGGGAGATACGTAGGGCGGATTAGCGAAGCGTAATCCGCCACTGCTCCATCTGGTGACAGATAACTTGGTGGATTACGCTTCGCTAATCCACCCTACCGCATCACACCAGCTTCAGCGGCGCATCGGCGACGACGCGGAGATCAATGCTCCCGATCAACGCCGCGCGCCGCGCCTCCGCAGCGCTGATGGCCTCCTCCGTCTGCCGCAACGTGCTCACGTTCGAGCCGAGCGAGACGATCCCGCCCAGCACCAGCGCGATCGATCCAAGCGCGGCGGTCTGACCGAATCCGAACAGGCCGAGGATCGTCACCACCAGCAGCGCGCCCCCGCCACCGATCGCGATCTTGGACGCCAGGATGTACTTGCGGCAACGCTCGGCGATCTCAGCGAGACGCTCGATACGATTCTCGATGTCGGAGATTTCGTCGGTCGGATCGTCTTCGGTCATCAGCACGCCACCGCCTAGGACACCGGCACCACGCACGCGGGGATAGGCCCAAGCGACATAGCGGGCTCGCGCGGAGAATCACCAGGGCTGAGCGGTGCACCAGGATCCTCGGCAAGGCCGGGTAAGACCCTGACGCGAACAACCACCCTGTCCCGTCTTCGATCGGTGATCGCTTCGTAGCGCAGACTATCCGGCCCGCTGTAACCGGAGCGTGCCAAGTAGAATATGCTTATGCCGCGGATCCAGCGTCCGATACAGGCTTGATCCCGTCCGCTGTCGCTCGCCACCTCAAAATCCTCAATGCGATAACAGACGATCCCGTGTTCCGGTGACTTCATAAGCAGGAGCCGGGGAAGCTCGACCGGCGTGCACGTATTGTCCGCGTCGGCATAGCCTTCGATAACGGCCTCTTCCGACGTCCGGGTGGTGACGGTCATCTCGCTCTCTTGTGCGAAGCAGGAGATGTCCATCGCCAGGACTGCGGACAAAACACCCAATATCAGGCCGCACGATCCGATGGCGCGCCGCCATGATCTCGATCGACGACGCCGAATTGCCATGACGTCTTCCGTCCCTCACAACGGCAAATTGTCGTGCTTCTTCGCCGGCGCTTCGACCTTCTTGTCCTTCAGCATTGCCAGCGCCCTTGCGATCCGCTTCCGCGTCGAGTGCGGCATGATGACGTCGTCGATGTAGCCGCGCTCGGCGGCAATGAACGGCGACAGGAAGCGGTCTTCATATTCCTTGGTGCGGGCGGCGATCTTGTCGGGGTCGCCGATGTCGCTGCGGAAGATGATCTCAACGGCGCCCTTGGCGCCCATCACCGCGATCTGGGCGGTCGGCCAGGCGTAGTTCATGTCGGCGCCGATTTCCTTGGAGGCCATGACGTCGAAGGCGCCGCCATAGGCCTTGCGGGTGATGACGGTGACCAGCGGCACGGTGCACTGCGAATAGGCGAACAAGAGCTTCGCGCCGTGCTTGATCAAGCCGCCATATTCCTGCGCGGTGCCCGGCAGGAAGCCCGGCACGTCGACGAAGGTGACGATCGGGATGTTGAAGGCATCGCAAAAACGAACAAAGCGCGCCGCCTTGCGTGATGCGTCGGAGTCAAGCACGCCTGCCAGCACCATCGGCTGGTTGGCGACGAAGCCGACGGTGCGCCCCGCAATTCGGCCGAAGCCGGTGACGATGTTCTTGGCGAAGGCCTCCGCGATCTCGAAGAAGTCGCCTTCGTCCACGACCTTCAGGATCAGCTCCTTCATGTCGTAGGGCTTGTTCGGATTGTCGGGGATCAGCGTGTCCAAGGACATGTCGACCCGGCCGATGTCGTCGAAGCTCGGCCATTCCGGCACGCCGTCGGTGTTGTTGGACGGCAGGAAGTCGATCAGCCGCCGCATCTGCAACAGCGTCTCGACGTCGTTCTCGAAGGCGCCGTCGGCGATCGAGGAGCGCGTGGCGTGCACCGAGGCGCCGCCGAGCTCTTCCGCCGTGACGACCTCGTTGGTGACGGTCTTCACCACGTCCGGGCCGGTGACGAACATGTAGCTGGTGTTCTTCACCATGAAGATGAAGTCGGTCATCGCAGGCGAATAGACGTCGCCGCCGGCGCAGGGGCCCATGATGACGGAGATCTGCGGGATCACGCCGGAGGCGAGCACGTTGCGGCGGAACACATAGGAGTAGCCGGCGAGCGCCGCGACGCCTTCCTGGATGCGGGCGCCGCCCGCGTCATAGAGCCCGATGATGGGCGCCCTCGCCTTCATCGCCATGTCCTGAAGCTTGGTGATCTTCAGCGCGTGGGTTTCGGACAGCGAGCCGCCGAACACGGTGAAGTCCTTGGCGAAGACGAACGTCTTACGGCCGTTGACGGTGCCCCAGCCGGTGACGACGCCGTCGCCGGGTACCTTGGTCTTCTCCATCCCGAACTCGGTGGAGCGGTGCTCGACGAACATGTCGAACTCCTCGAACGACCCCTTGTCGAGCAAGAGCTCGATCCGCTCGCGCGCCGTCAGCTTGCCGCGGGCGTGCTGCGCCTCGATGCGCTTCTCCCCGCCGCCGAGCTTGGCACCGGCGCGACGATCTTCAAGGGCGTCCAGGATGTGTTTCATTTGCTCCCGCCAGTTCTTAAGCCTAAATGCGATTGCCGGGGGTTCTAACACGGCATTTTGCAAGCCGGAAAGCGCCTTTCCGCGTCGCAGGGCTGCCCTGAGGCAGCGGGAAAGCGCAAGGAATTCCAGAGTTTTGCCGGGCGGCCGAGGCTGGAGGCGGGAATGACCGGACGTGCCACGGTCGGGCTTCGCCATCTCGGCCGGGCCGGCTCGCAGACGAGCGTCTGATCCGGTCCGGTGCCCGCAGATTGGTGCCCTGGCCCGGTTGACCGGGACTGCCGATTCAGGCTTGCTTCGCGCTTGCGATCAGGCGCCGAATGTTGCGTGAGCCCAGTCGGTACGGCGGCCGTCACCACTCTTTGGCTCAAGCATCACTCATGTCCGCGACGGTCGTTCCCCTGCCGCCGAGCTCATCGTCAGAGACCGTCGGCTTCCTGCGGCGCATGGCCAGCATGGTGTCGGGCCGGAATGGCGAGATGCTGCTGCGCGCCGCGAGCCTGATCGAGCAGCTCGGCCAGCGGGCGACGTCGGCCGAGCGGCTGTATCACGAGCAGCAGATCGAGAGCACGCGCGACGCCGAGCTGCGCGAGGCCGCCGAGCGCGCCTCCGACGCCATGGTCGGCCAGATCGAGGTGCTGCGGGCGCAGCTTGCCGAAATCACCACGGCAGCCGCAGCCCAGCGCGCCGCCTTCGATGCCGAGCGCGGCAGGCTGATCGGCCTGATGCAGGATGCCGAGAGCCATATCGTCAAGCTCGCGACCGAGCGGGACAGCCTGCGCGCCTCGGTCGACAGCTTCAACGAGACCGCGGTCTCGGTGCCGATCGAGGTGCTGCGGCTGGCGCGGACGCAGTTCGACTATCTCTCCAGCGGCTTTGCCCGCAAGGGCGACGTGATCTCGCAGGCGATGAGCGAGATCGGCGGCTTTGCCATCGACCAGGCGCTGACCGCGAAGAAGACGGACACCGCCTGAGACACACCGGTGGCGCGCGTCAAATTGACAGCGTGCCGACCCGTTGGTCTACTCACCCAAAATCATTGGGGAGGCTCCGATGCCCACGGCATTCCGCATCGCCATGGCGCTCTGCATCTCGACACTGTTCGGCGGCACAGGCGCCCATGCGCAATCTCTGCCCAGGGAAGTCGCCACCCGCACCGAAATCTACCCGATCGCCTCTCTCACACTCTCCGACCAGCAATTCCTCAGCGGCGATGCCGCCGCAGGCAAGCCGGTGACGGTGGCAGGCGAATTCCGCGTCGCGCAAGGCACCGGCAAGCTCCCCGTCGTGGTGCTGATGCACGGCTCCAGCGGCGTCGGCGCCACCACCGAGGCCTGGGTGCGCGCCTTCAACGCCATGGGCATCTCGACCTTCGTGATCGACGGTTTCACCGGCCGCGGGCTGACCATGGTGGGCCCGAACCAGGCCCTGCTCGGCCGGCTCAATCTGATCATCGACATCTACCGCTCGCTGGACATCCTGGCCAAGCACCCGCGCGTCGATCCGGACCGCATCGTGCTGATGGGCTTCTCGCGCGGCGGACAGGCGACGCTCTATGCAAGCGTCGATCGCTTCAACAAGCTCTGGAACAAGTCCGGCATCACGTTCGCCGCCTATGTCCCGTTCTATCCGGACTGCTCGACGAGCTATGTCGGCGACGACGGGGTCGTCGCACGCCCGATCCGCATCTTCCACGGCACGCCCGACGACTACAATCCCGTCAGCAGCTGCAAGGCGTTTGTCGAACGGCTCAAGGCGGCAGGGCGCGACGTGGTGCTGACCGAATACCCCGACAGTGCGCACGGGTTCGACAGCGGCCTGCTCGGCGTCAGCACCGTCGCGGTGTCGGCCAATTCGCAGACGGTACGCAACTGCAAGATCAAGGAAGGTGACGGCGGCGTGCTCATGAACGGCGATACCAACGCGCCATTCACCTACAAGGACGCCTGTGTCGAGCTGAACCCGCATGTCGGCGGCAATCCGAAGACGGCCGCCGAGGCGCGCAAGGCGGTGCAGGAGTTCTTGCAGGTGTTGTTCAAGCTGGGGTGAGACCCTCCTCCGCGCGCGATGCCGGTAGGGTGGGCAAAGCGCCAGCGTGCCCACCACTTCAATCGCGACACTGAAAGGCGGTGGGCACGGCGCTACGCGCCTTTGCCCACCCTACGGGACTTAAGCCGAATGACTGGCGCCGCAGCGCTAGATCGCGCCGATCTCGGCAAGGCAGGCTTGCGTCAGCGACATGCGCTCGGCGACGAGGCGCAGCTCTTTGCAATCCATGTTGAGCGCAAACACCGTGTGCGCCTCGCCCTTCTCGGCCCAGCCGACCATCCAACCGAGCGACGGCTCGCCGCGCTCTGCACCGAGCAGACCCGACTTGGCGCGGATGACGCTGTCGCCCACCTTGGTCACCGGCAGGATGTCGGCGACCAGATCCTGGCTCCGCTTCGAGATTGGCAGCGCGCGGCGGCGCAGCCGGTCGACGAAATCGATCTGCTCGACCGGATCGATGCGCAAGGCTCCCGTGAGCCAGAACTGGTCGATGCCGCCGCCGATGTCACGGTTGCCGTAGTCGAACTCCTCGAGATATTTCTGCATGCGCTCCTGGCCGATGCGGCGCGCGATCTCCTGATAGACCGGCACCGCGCTCACGGCGATCGCACTGCGCAGCGTGTGATCCTTGTTCCAGGCTTCGATCGGACGCTTCACGCCGTCCCAGGGGAAGACGTCCTTGTCGGGGTCGGCGACGACGCCGGTCCTCGAGCGCGATCAGCGAGTTCGGAATCTTGAAGGTCGAAGCCGGCAGCTTGCCCTCGCCCGAGCGATCCTTGTCGCTGGCGACGACCAGATAATCCTCCACCTTGTAGCCGACGAAGGTGCCCGATGTGCCAAGGTCGGTGAAGCGCTTTGCGAGACTGTCACGGATCTCGTTGCGCGGCGGCGCGACGTGAGCGAGCGCGCGCCGCGGCATGATTGCAGATGCGGCGAGCAGGCCGAGAGTGGAGCGGCGGGTCAGCAAGCGAAACGTCCTGAATTGAGCAACACGTCGGCACCATGGCAGCGCCACGTGGTGAAACGATGACGGCCTACCGCCCTCGGCCCGACAGCCGCAGCACGAACACCAGCACCTCGGCGACGGCCTTGTAGAGGTCGGGCGGGATCTCCTCGCCGAGCTCGACCTTGGACAGCGCGCCGGCCAAGACCTCGTTCTCCTCGATCGGGATGTCGTGGGCCTTGGCGATCTCGACGATCTTCTCGCCGATCGTGCCCTTGCCCTTGGCGACGACGACCGGCGCGCCGGAGCCCCTCTCGTAATGCAGCGCGATCGCGAGCTTGGACGGGTCGCTCATGTGGCGCGATCCAGGAAGTGGCCGGCGCGGGCCGGCGCCGGTTGCGGTGGCGTGCCGTCGCGAACCAGGATGTCGCCGGGCTTGAGCTCGGCCCGCACCAGAGCCTGGCTGAGCTCACCGATGCCGGCGCGGAGCTGCTGCGCGGTTGCCGGCCGCTCCGCCCACATCCGCACGAAGGTCTTGTCCCCGCTCAGCGTGATCAGCGCGTGGACGGGGCCCGCCGGCTCGACATCGAGCGTGAAGCGGGCGCGCCAGGCTTGCTTGGCGGCATCGGCGGATTCGCCAGTGCCATCGCGCGAGATCTCGAACTGCGCCATCGCGGTGCCTTGCGGCGTCGCAAAGGGAATCTCGAAATTCCACTGCGGCACATTCGGATCAACGCGGTGACCGCCGGCGTCAGTGCGGTCGGGGAGCGATGCGACCTGAAGCAGGGTCTGCCGCGCGATCGCGGCATCGGTCTCGTCGAGCAGGCGATGCACGGTCGCAGCGAGCGGCGTATCCGGCGCGAGCGACGGCGAGGCGATGGATTGCGCCGAGGGCAGCGCGCCACGGAACGGCGGCGGTGTCGCGCGCGCCGCCGCCTCGAAGATCTCGCCGTCGGGCACCGCTTTGTTGGAGCCGGGGACGTTGCCGGTCAGGCGCGGCAGGTCTTGCGTGACCTCCTGCAGCAGGCTTGCGGCAAGTCCGGCGGACATGCGCGGCATTGCCATTTGCGGCGCGTCCGCCGCCAGGCCGCCCAGCACCGCCGCCGCGAGATTGGCGTTGCGCAGCGTTTGCGGCTGTTGCGCAATTTCAGGTGCGATCGACGGCGATACGGCGTGTGCGACCGCACCGGCCGGCTGAGCCGGCGCGGAGGCGACCTGCGGTGTCGCCGCGGAGCCGGCCGGGATCGCGGCGCCCTGGCTCTGCGGCGCGGCCGTCCCGATCGTGGCCAAGGTCTGGCGCAACACCAGCAGCGCCGCCTTCAAATCCGGAATAGCCCCGGAGGACGGCGCCGTGCCTGCGGCCAGTGAAGCCTCGAGGAACAGCCCTGACTTCTGGAAGGCGGACTCGATGCCGCCGCCGTCGAGCGCGGGGTCGAGCGGCGTCTGCTGTGCCAGCACGTTCAGCACCGCCTGCTTCAGGCCCGCCGGCAAATCGCTGCCGGTGACGACGGCCGCCAGATTGGCGAACAGCGGCGCCTGGCTGCCCTGCTTTGCCGCAGCCTCGGCCGAGGCTGCGCTGACCGCGACCTGCTCCAATGGCGTGAGCGTATTGCGCGTCGCGGACGGCGCCAGCGGTGGGCTTTCCACCAACGAGGCAGCGCGAGGCGTCAGCGTGACCTGATCGGGAGTTGCCTCGCCTGCGCCGCTCATGATCGCAAGGCGGATGGTGCCGTCGCTCTTCGACACCGCGAGCTGCAGATTCTGCCCCGGTGTCAGCGCCACTTCCGACATCACGTCCATCGAGAGGTTGGCGATCGCGATCCGCACCAGATTGTCGGCCATCACGCTGACGACCCGTGCGTTCACGACGCTGCCGGCCTGAAGCGCGAGGTCAGGCGTCGTCGCATCAGCCACAGGGCTGGCGGCACTGACGCGTACGATGGAAGTGACCGGCGTCGGCATCTCAGGAGGCCCAAGGGAACACGGAAGGCAGCACCAGCCACCCTAACGCCTGCGGCGTAAACCTCTCGTTAAGGACCTCTGACCAATGGCGCCCTCACCGCCGCCAATACCGTCACGGCGGCCTCGAAATCCCGCAGCCGCGTGGCCCGGCGGGCGGCCGCCTCCTCGTCCACGCCCCATTGCTCGGCGTTCCAGTCCTCATCGACATGGGCGGCGGCCCAGACCTGGCCGGCATCGCGCACGCCATGGGCAAGTGCCAAGGCGAGCAGTGCCGAGCCGGTCAGGGTCGTCACCACATGGAGCGCGGCGACCGACCAGGGGTCCCCGGGCAGCGCGGCACGTGCGATCCGGAGCGCCTCGTCCGGCTGCTTCACGTGCATGACGCCCTCGGACAGGATGAAATGCGCCCCCAGCGCCTCCGCCGCCCAGAACAGCACGGGGTCCCAATGCGCCGCCTCGCGGGCGACCAGCCCCTCGGGGTGGCCGGCGCGATAGAACAGCAGGTCGGACTCGAAGTATTTTGCGAGATCATCGCTGACCAGCCCGACGCGGTCGACGACGCCCTCCACCACGCTGTTGGCGATCCGTGTCAGCGGCATGCTCACGGGATCGATGCTCTCGCCCTGGGCCGCCCATTCCGCGGCCACGGCATCGGCAAGCGTCCGCGCCGGGATCACCACCTGGCGGCCGGACGGCGTGCGGATCGGTCTGCCATCGAGCGTGATGGCAAAACCGCCCTCGGCGTCAGTGACGCCGGCCTCCTTGTAGAAGCGCTTGCGCAGCGGCGTGCGCGCGGACGCGCGCGCCGATTCCCGCGGATCCGGCGGGGGCTGGCTTGCTGCTTCTTCGAACAATTCGCGCATCGATCTTTCGGTCCCTGTCGTTCGTCAAGTTACCTGGGTCGCAATGGCTTCGCCATGACGTCCATCAGTGCTGCTAGTTCGCGCAGCTTCGCGCATAAGTGCCGCGATCGGCCGGGCCCAGTCCCGCGGCCGCGGCGTCGTCGAGGCATTTTGCGACGCGGTCGCTGAACGAATTGCGCGGCAACGGCTGGTAGTTGTAGCGCGGCGGCGCGTCGAATTGCGGAACCCTCGGCACCTCGATCTTCGGCGGCGGTGGCGGCGCCGGCAACGGTGGAGCGAGCCGCGAGGCGCCCGGCAGCACATATTGCGCGTGGGCGGCCTGCCACGCCCCTAGCGCGGCCAACACCACAAGACTGATCGAGAGCCGTGTCATGGGCGACATGTCGTGCCTCCACCGCCCCCGTTCAACCCGGCTATTCCTCCGGCGCGTTCTCGATCGGATCAAACCGGCTGGCATCGAGCCCGAGCAGGTTCCATGACTGCTGCATGTGCGGCGGCAGCGGCGCGGTGGCGTCGATCACGCCGCCGCGCGGATGGGGAATGACGATGCGGCGCGCGAGCAGATGCAGCCGGTTCTGCAGGCCGCCTGGCAGCTGCCAATTCTCGATGTTGAAATATTTGGGATCGCCGACGATGGGATGGCCGATATGGGCCATGTGGGCGCGCAGCTGGTGGGTGCGGCCTGTCACCGGCTTCAGCGACACCCAGGTCAGCTTGTTGCCGGCGGTCTCGACCACCGCGTAATAGGTCACCGCGTGGCTGGCGCCCTCGTCGCCGTGCTGGGCGATGCGCATGATGGTATCGTCCTCGCTCTCCTCCTTCGCGAGGAAAGTCGAGATGCGGCCCTGCTTCGGCTTCGGCAGGCCCGGCACCAGCGCCCAATAGACTTTTCGCGCCGATCGCGAGCGAAACGCGCCGGTGAGATGCGAAGCTGCAAAGCGCGTCTTGGCGACCAGGAGGCAGCCCGACGTCTCGCGATCGATGCGGTGCACGAGGCGCGGCTTCTGGCCCTTGGCATCGCGCATCACCTCAAGCATCTGGTCGATGTGCCGCGTCATGCCCGAGCCGCCCTGCACGGCAAGGCCGGCCGGCTTGTTGAGGACGAGCACGTCGTCGTCCTCGTAGATCGTCATCTCCTTCAGCGCCTTGAGCGTCTTCTGCGCAGCTTCCGAGAGCTCACCGACGACCTTCGGCGCATCGAGCTTCAGCGGCGGGATGCGGACGCTCTGCCCCTCCTCGAGGCGGTCCTTGCTGTCGACGCGCTTGCCGTCGACGCGCAGCTCGCCTTTGCGGACGACGCGCTGGATATGGGAGAACGACAGGCCGGGGAAGCGCGCCTCCAGGAAGCGGTCGACACGCATGTTGTTCTCGTCCGCCGTCACCTTGACGGTCTGGACCTTGGTCGGCAGCAAGACGTCGACCGGCTTTGCCGGCGCGGCCCTCTCCGGCTCGGGCTTGGGCGCTCGCCGCTCGGCGCGCTCGCCAGCAAAGCGCAGCGGCTTGCCGCCGGACTTGGCGCCCGGCCGTGGCCCGGCCTTCTTCGCGCTGCGCGCCTGATGCGGACGCGCGTCCTCGCGCTCGTCTCGCGAACGCGGCCTTGGATTCATTCTTTTGATGCGGCGGCTCATGATTGCCTGCCTAGCCTAAAAGCGGCCATTCGTCACGACGAAATGGTCCCCTCTAGCGCGAACCGCCCCGCTCCTTGCGCAGCTTGGCCCAATAGTCCAGCCGCTTCCGGATCTCGCGCTCGAAGCCGCGCTCCGGCGGGTCGTAGAAGGTCTGGCGGCCCAGGGCTTCCGGAAAATAGTCCTGGCCCGAGAAGGCCTCCGGGGTGTCGTGGTCGTATTCGTAGGCTGCGCCGTAGCCTTCCGACTTCATCAGCTTGGTCGGAGAGTTGAGGATGTGCTTTGGCGGCAGCAGCGAGCCGGCCTGCTTGGCAACCTGCATCGCCGTGCCGAAGGCGGTGTAGACCGCGTTCGATTTCGGCGCGGTGGCGAGATAGACCACGGCCTGCGCGATGGCGAGCTCGCCCTCGGGATGGCCGAGAAAGTCGAAGGCGTCCTTGGCCGCGTTGGCGATGACGAGCGCCTGCGGGTCGGCCAGCCCGATGTCCTCGACCGCCATGCGCACGACGCGGCGGGCCAGGAACAGCGGGTCCTCGCCGGCGTCCAGCATCCGCGCGAGATAATACAGCGCCGCATCGGGATCGGAGCCGCGCACCGACTTATGCAGCGCCGAGATCAGGTTGTAATGGCCGTCCGCCGACTTGTCGTAGATCGGCGCGCGGCGCTGCAGGATGTCCTGCAATTGCGCGGCATTGAAGATCTCGTCCGCCCGCGCCGAACGCCAGACCTCTTCGGCGAGCGTCAGCGAGGCCCGCCCATCGCCGTCGGCCATGCGCACCAGCACCGCGCGCGCTTCTGCGTCGAGCGGCAGCTTCTTGCCCTCGACCACCTCGGCGTGCGCGAACAGCTTTTCGATCGCGGCCGCGTCGAGCGAGCGGAACACCAGGACGCGCGCGCGCGACAGAAGCGCGGCGTTGAGCTCGAAGGACGGGTTCTCGGTGGTGGCGCCCACCATCACCACCGTGCCATCCTCCATCACCGGCAGAAACGAATCCTGCTGGGCACGGTTGAATCTGTGGACCTCGTCGACGAACAACAGCGTGCCCTTGCCCATCTCGCGGCGGGCGCGCGCCGCTTCGAAGGCTTTCTTGAGGTCGGCGACGCCGGAGAACACCGCGGAAATCTGCTCGAAATGCAGGTCCGTGGCATCCGCCAGGAGCCGCGCCACCGTGGTCTTGCCGGTGCCGGGCGGTCCCCAGAATATCAGCGAGCCCAGCGTGCGCGTCTCCAGCATCCGCGTCAGCGCACCGTCGGGGCCGAGGATATGGTCCTGGCCGACGACCTCCGACAACAGGCGCGGGCGCAAGCGATCCGGCAGCGGATGCGGCGCATCGTGGTCGAGCCCCGCCGCGGCGAAGAGCGTCGGCGTCTCTTGTGGTCGCTTCGGACTCATCCGCCCAGCGTGACGTTGATCTGCTGGCCGCCACGCACCAGCGTGATGCGCCAGATCCGCGCACGCTCGGCTGCGGCCTTCTCGAGGTCTCCGGTCTTGCTGATCTTCTGGTTGTTGACGGCCAGGATGATGTCGCCCTTCTGAAATCCGACATTCGCAGCCGCGCTGTCGCCGCCGAGGTCGGTGATCACGACGCCTTCGGTGTCGGCGTCCAGACGCAGCTCGTCGGCGACTGCCGGCGTGATGGTCGAAACCTTCGCGCCCTGGAACGGCGAACGCGCGGTGACGATGAGCTCGTTGCGTCCCGTATCGGGCGCAGTTTCCAGCGTCACCGTCAGCTTCAGCGGCTTGCCGCCGCGCTGCACGTCGATCTGCGCGCTGCCGCCGAGCAGACGGGTGGCGAAGCGATAATCGAAAGCGTTGGGATCATCCACCGTCTGGCCGTCGATCCCGGTGATGAGATCGGAAGATTTCAGGCCGGCCTTCGCCGCAGGGCCACCCGACACCACGCTCGCGACCAGCGCACCGGTCGGCGAACGCAGGCCGAGGCTCTCGGCGATCTCAGGCGTCACCGCCTGCAACTTTGCACCCAACCATGGCCGCTTCACCGCCTTGCCGCCGCTCTTGGCGGAGGCAACGACGACGCGCACCATGTTGGCGGGAATTGCAAAGCCGATACCTTGCGAGCCGCCGGAGCGCGAGTAGATCGCGGTGTTGATGCCGGCAAGCCGGCCGTTCATGTCGACCAGCGCACCGCCGGAATTGCCGGGATTGATCGCCGCATCGGTCTGGATGAAGAACTGGTAGTCGGTGATCCCGACCTGCGTGCGCGCAAGCGCCGAGATGATGCCGTGGGTCACGGTCTGGCCGACGCCGAAGGGATTGCCGATCGCCAGCACGAGGTCGCCGACCAGCAGCTCGTCGGAATTGGTGAATTCGAGCGCCGGAAACTTCTCCTTCGAATCCTTCAGGCGCAGCACCGCAAGATCGGTGCGGGAATCCTTCAGCACGATCTCGGCCTCGAACTCGCGCTTGTCCGACAGCGACACCTTCACCTGGTCGGCGCCTTCGATGACATGGACGTTGGTGACGACGAGGCCGGACGTATCGACGATGACACCGGAGCCGAGCGAGCGCTGCACCTGCTCGGGCTGCTGGCCCGGCACACCGAAGAAGCGGCGGAAGATCGGATCGTCCAGCAGCGGATTGCGGTTCTGCACCACCTTGGCGGCATAGACGTTGACCACGGCCGGCTGAACCCGCTGCACGATCGGCGCATAGGACAGCCGCAGCTCGGCCTGCGAGGACGGGACGCGACGGTCCTGCGCTGAGGCCGGATTGAACTGGGCGGAAAAGGTTATGCACAAGGCCGTGACGGCGGCGGTCCAGATCGATCGAAACATTCCTACCTCTTGGAAAAGACGCCGGAATATAGGCGCGTTCGCCCCTCAATAGAAGGGCGCGGGGCGGCAATATTCGGCCTCATTCCGACGGCTCGCGCCCGAGCCGGGCGTGCGAAACGGCAACTTGCCGGCGGGGCCGATTGGCATGACACGCATCATCTTGCATGCTCGCTCTCGGCGGATTCGGTTGCGACGAATTTACATCAGCGGGAACCAGCGCAACCGGGGCTTGCCGTCGCGGGGCAGTCATCGACCGTTCTTAGGCTCGCGACTTCTGGAAGTTGGTCCAACCGATGGAGTGATGACGTGAGCAGGACAAGAATTGCAGCCATGGCGATTGGCCTTGCCGGCGCACTGGCCGCCTCGCAAGCCCAGGCCCAATCGGCAAGCAGCAGCGAGCAGGAGATCGCGCTGCTGAAGCAGCAGTTGAAGCTGCTGGAGCAGAAGCTCGACAAGCTCCAGAGCCAAACCGCGGCGAACACGGCGGCCGCCGCGAAAGCCAAGGCCGAAGTAAGGGCCGAAGCGAAGGCCGAGGCGCGCTCGGAGGCAAAGGCCGTCGTTGCCAACGCCAATGCGGCGATTCCCGTCAAGGGGCCGGCACCTGCATCCGGCGTCGTCGTGACGATGCCGAATAATCGCCCGACGATCTGCACCGCCGACCAGGCCAATTGCGTCGGCATCACCAGCCGCGTGCACTGGGATGTCGGCGGTTACGACTATCGCCCCAGCACGGCGGCGACCGTGCCGCAGAAGCTCGACAGCGGCCAGAACGTCCGCCGTGCGCGCATCGGCGTCACCGGCAAGTTCTTGAACGACTGGAACTTCGCGCTGGTCTACGATTTCGGCGGCTCCTCCGACGGATTTGGCGGCGCCGCGCCAGGATCGCTGCCGGGCGGCGGCCTCTCCGGCGTCGAGAACGCCTATCTCAGCTACACCGGCCTGAAACCGTTCGGCGGGCGGATGGCGATCGAGGCCGGCATCATGGACCTGCCCTACACCATGGACGAGGCCACCAGCTCCAACGACATCATGTTCATGGAGCGCGCCTCACCGGGCGTGATCGCGACCAACATCGCCGCCGGCGACTTCCGCTCCGCAGCCGGCACACGCTGGTACAACGACCAGCTCTGGATCGGCGGCTATGTCACGGGACCGTCGACCGGCGCGATCCACTCCGCCTCGAGCGCTTCGCCGCCGGGCACGAGCGAGCAATATGGCGCGGTCGCCCGCGTGGCCGGCAATCCCATCAGCGCAAAGGACTACTCCGTGCATATCGGCGCCAATGCGCAATGGCTGATCCAGCCGCCGCGCAACCTGATCGCCAACACCCAGACCGTCACCCTCAGCGATCGTCCGGAATTGCGGCTCGATCCGACCACGCTGATCTCCACCGGCGCCATCGCCAATGCCTCTGGCGCGCAAGTCTACAGCGTGGAGGCGGCGGCGACCTACGGACCGCTCATCGTCCAGGGCGAGTACTTCTGGTACAATGTCGACCGCACCGCCAACACTGGCGCGCCGCTGGTCGGCGCGCCCAGCCTGAAGTTCCAGGGCGGCTATGCGCAGGCCGGCTACGTGCTGACGGGCGAAGGCCGAACCTACAACGCCGCAAACGCCGCCTATCATGGCGTCAAGCCGGCCCATCCGTTCTCGCTCGACGGCGGCGGCTGGGGCGCGTGGGAAATCGCGGGACGCTTCTCGACAATCGACCTCAATGATCAGCTCGCAACCGCGACCGGCGTCGCCGGCGGCCGACAGACCGTCTACACGCTGGCGCTCAACTGGTACGTCAACGGCAATGTCCGCTTCATGCTGGACTATCTGCACGGCACCGTGTCGCGACAGGCTTCGCCTGTTTCGACCGCCGATGTCGGCTCGAAGTTCGACGCGGTCGCGATGCGCACGCAGTTCGCGTTCTAGGCAGAGCTGTCGTCCCGGGGCGCGCGAAGCGCGAACCCGGGACCCACAACGGCGCGTTCGCAGGAAAGACACGGAGAGGTTGGCAACAGCGTCTCTAAATCATGCCGCGCGCTTCGGCTTCCCCACCACGACCGGCGGCGGCGCGCAGGACAGCCGCTCCTGATGGCTCTCGCCCCAGGTCTTCAGGGTGTCGATGACCGGCTTGAGGCTCTCGCCGAGCTCGGAGAGGCAGTACTCCACCCGCGGCGGCACCTCGGCATAGACCCTGCGGATGACGAGCTTGTCCTCCTCCAGCGCGCGCAGCTGCTTTGTCAGCATGCGCTGGGTGATGCCGGGCATCCGGCGGCGCAATTCGCCGAAGCGCTGCGTGCCGCTCTGCAGGTGATAGAGGATCACGCCCTTCCACTTGCCGTCGATCAGGTCCAGCGTCGCCTCGACCGCGCAGCCGGGGCGACGGGCAAAATTGCGCCGTTTCATGCGTCTTTCCCAATAGTATCCAAACAGGGACTATCTCCCCGAATTTACAGTACTTGCCAAATCGGAGCCAGAGCGACAGTTAGGACGGCAGGCGAGCATGCCATCTGATGGAGACAAGCCATGAAGGCCGTCGGCTACAAGAAATCGCTTCCGATCGAGGACGCGGATTCGCTGTTCGATTTCGAGACCGCAAAACCGGAGCCCAAAGGGCGCGACATCCGCGTCGCCGTGAAGGCGATCTCGGCCAATCCGGTCGATTACAAGGTGCGCAAGCGCGCAGCCCCGCCCGAGGGCGAGACCAAGATCCTGGGCTATGACGCAGCCGGCGTGGTCGATGCCGTCGGGCCCGAGGTTACGTTGTTCAAGCCGGGCGACGAGGTGTTTTACGCCGGCTCGATCCTGCGCCAGGGCACCAACGCCGAATTCCACCTGGTCGATGAGCGCATCGTCGGCAACAAGCCGAAGAGCCTGTCGTTCGCGCAAGGAGCCGCCCTTCCCCTCACCTCCATCACCGCCTGGGAATTGCTGTTCGACCGGCTCGGCGCGGTGCCCGGCAAGAGCGTCGATCCGCGCACGCTGCTGATCACGGGCGGTGCCGGCGGCGTCGGCTCGATCCTAATCCAGCTTGCCCGCCGCCTCACCGGCCTCACGGTGCTCGCCACCGCGACGCGGCCGGAATCGCGGACATGGTGCCTCGATCTCGGCGCGCACGCCGTGATCGACCACGGCAAGCCGATGAAGGAGCAGATCGAGCAGTTGAAGTTGCCGCCGGTCGCGCTGGTGGCGAGCCTCACCTTCACCGATCAGCACTACAAGGCGATCGCGGACTTCATGGCACCGCAGGGCAAGTTCGGCCTGATCGACGATCCGCCGGAATTCACCATGAGCACGTTCAAGGGCAAGGCGATCTCGGTGCACTGGGAATCGATGTTCACCCGCTCCTCGTTCCAGACGGCGGACATGATCGCGCAGCATCATCTGCTGAACGACGTCGCCGACCTCATCGACAAGGGCGTGCTGCGCACCACGCTCGACCAGACCTTCGGCACGATCAACGCGGCCAACCTCAAGCGCGCGCACGCGCTGCTGGAGAGCGGCAAATCCCGCGGCAAGATCGTGCTGGAGGGGTGGTAGTCGAAGGCGTTGTAGGGTGGGCAAAGGCGCACTTGCGCCGTGCCCACCATCTCGCTCCGTCGCAAAAAGTGCGTGGGCACGCTTCGCTTTGCCCACCCTACGGCAGCTACGCTTCCGGCACGCCCTCGACGAACAGCAGCCGCCGCTCGAGCGCCGTCTGGCGCAACTTCAGCGCCTCGGCATATTCCGGCGAGGCGTACCATTCCTTCAGCCTCGCCATCGACGGAAATTCGACGATGACGATCGCCTTCGCCGGGAGGTTGCCTTCGGCAAGCTCGGCCTTGCCGCCGCGCACGAGATAGCGTCCGCCGTACTGCGCGATCGTCTTCGCGGCAAGCGTGCGATAGGCTTCAAATCCGCCCGCGTCGCGCATCTCGACTTCGGAGACCACATAGGCTGTCATGCGCGGCCTCAGGCAATGGTGTTGACGATACCGCCTTCTGCGCGCAGCGCGGCGCCGTTGGTGGCGGACGCCTGCTTCGAGGCGACGTAGACCACCATGTTGGCGATCTCGTCGACGCCGGCGAAACGCTGAAGCAGGGAGCTCGGGCGATGCTGCTTGACGAAATTGGCGGCGGCCTCGTCCACCGACTGTCCGTTCTGCCTGGCGAGATCCTTCACGAAAGTTTCGACGCCCTCCGACATGGTCGGGCCGGGCAGCACGGAGTTGACGGTGACACCGGTGCCGCGGGTGAGCTGCGCCAGGCCGCGGGCGACCGACAGCTGCGCCGTCTTGGTCATGCCGTAATGGATCATCTCGACGGGAATGTTGAGCCCGGACTCCGAGGAGATGAAGACGATGCGGCCCCAATTGCGCGCGAGCATGCCCTTCATGTAGGCCCGCGACAGCCGCACGCCGCTCATGACGTTGACCTCGAAGAAGCGGCTCCAGTCCTCATCGGGAATGTCGAAGAAGTCCTTCGGCTCGAAGATGCCGGCATTGTTGACGAGGATGTCGACGTCCGGCAGCGCCGCAACGAGCGCCTTGCAGCCCGAAGCGGTCGAGACGTCGGCGGCGATGCCGCGGACCCTGGCGCCGGTCCCTTCCAGCTTGCGCACGGCGGCATCGACCTTGTCCTGGCCGCGGCCGTTGATCACGACGCTGGCGCCGGAGGCCGCCAGGCCTTTGGCGATGGCGTGGCCGATGCCGGCGGTCGAGCCCGTCACCAGCGCGGTTTTTCCGGAAAGGTCGATGTTCATGCAATATCTCCATCAGATCGATGACGGGGATATCGGTCGCGGTGGACCGGCCCGCAATCGGCGCTCACCAATCAGTGAGACGCTCGGCGCCGTTCCGGCAGCAATGGGGCGCCCGGCTCGACCGCAGGTGGAATGATTATTGCTAAACCAGACCCGAGCATCTTGGCTCATGCGAACACGGAAGGACCAAGCGATGAAGAGAACCGCCCTCATTGTTGCGCTCGGGTTGCTCGGCCTGATGGGCAGCAATTCGCTCGCGCCGGCGCAAGCGGTCTATCCGGACAAGGCCCTGCAATTGATCGTCCCCTTCCCGCCCGGCGGCGCCTCCGACGTGGTGGCGCGCATCATCGGCGGCGAGCTGGAGACGCGGCTCGGCAAGCCCGTGATCATCATCAACCGCCCCGGTGGCGGCACCACGATTGCTGCCAAGGAAGTCGCCCGAGCGGCGCCGGACGGATACACCCTGTTCTTCAGCTCGAACTCGAGCTTCACGCTGCCGGCAGCCGTCAAGGAAACCGTGCCCTACGACGCGGCCAAGGATTTCGAGCCGCTCGGCCAGGTCGGCAAGATCACGCTGGTGCTGGTCACCTACAAGGACAATCCGGTTAAGAACGTGGCTGCGCTCGTCACTGAAGCCAAGGCCAATCCCGACAAGCTCTCGCTGGCGTCCTTCGGCGTCGCGACCGTCTCGCACTTTGCCGGCGAATTGTTCAAATCGGCGGCCGGGATCAAGATGGTGCATCTGCCCTACAAGGGCAGCGCACCGGCGATGAACGACCTCATCGGCAAGCACATCCAGTACCACGTCGACACGGTGATCGCGGTCAAGCCGCAGATCGAGGCGGGCACCGTCAAGGTGCTCGCCGCGTTCTCGGCCAAGCGCACGCCGTTCCTTCCTGACGTGCCGACGCTCGCCGAGCTCGGCTATGGCAACATCGACTTCGCCTCATGGGGCGCCGTGGTCGCTCCCAAGGGTCTGCCGCCGACCGTTCACGACAAGCTCTCCGCAACGCTGGAGGAGACGATCAAAAATCCCGCCGTGGCCGAGCGCTTCGCCAAGGTCGGCTTCGAGCCCGGCTTCGCGCGCTACAGCGATTGGGCCGGAGCGATCGGCAAGGAAACCGCCGACATGAAGGACATCGCGCAAAAGGCAGGGATCAAGGAGGAATAATCCCACGCATCTGCACCGGTCCCAGACGCAAAAACGGCGCCCGAGGGCGCCGTTTTCAATCCATATCCGCTGAGTGGCTTACGCCGCCCCGGCTTCCTTTTCCTGCACCGGGCCGGAATCCTGGCCCTTGGCATCGACGTCGCGGTCGACGAACTCGATCACGGCCATCGCGGCATTGTCGCCGTAGCGGAAGCCGGCCTTGATGATGCGGGTGTAGCCGCCCTGGCGGTCCTTGTAGCGGGTCGCCAGCGTGTCGAAGAGCTTCCTGACCATGTCGACGTCGCGCAGCTCCGAGATCGCCTGGCGGCGCAGCGACAGACCGCCCTTCTTGCCGAGGGTGACGAGCTTCTCGACGATCGGACGGAGCTCCTTGGCCTTCGGCAGCGTGGTGACGATCTGCTCGTGCTTGATCAGCGCGGCCGCCATGTTGGCGAACATCGCCTTGCGATGCTCGGCCGTGCGGTTGAGCTTCCGATGAACCTTGCCGTGACGCATGTGAATAGTCCTTTTCGATTGTGTCGCGGTGGTTCAGCGACTGGTTTCAGGTGGGCTTCCTGCGTTCGCCCGCGAAAGCGCGACGCGCCTTCGCTTTCTAATCTTGAGCATGATCCTGATCGGAACCGCTTCGCACTTTTCCGGGATCATGCTCTCGTCATTCCGGGCGGCTCGCAGAGCCGAACCCGAATCTCGAGGTTCCGGGTTCGATGCTCGCGCATCGCCCCGGAACGACAAAACACTCAGTAATGATCCTCGAAGCGCTTGGCGAGCTCGTCGATGTTCTCCGGCGGCCAGCCCGGCACTTCCATGCCGAGATGCAGACCCATCTGGGCCAGCACTTCCTTGATCTCGTTCAGCGACTTGCGGCCGAAGTTCGGAGTGCGGAGCATTTCGGCTTCGCTCTTCTGCACGAGGTCGCCGATGTAGACGATGTTGTCGTTCTTCAGGCAGTTGGCCGAGCGCACCGACAGCTCGAGCTCGTCCACCTTCTTGAGGAAGGCCGGGTTGAAGGCGAGGTCCGGGATGATCTCCTGGGCGACTTCCTTGCG
This sequence comes from Bradyrhizobium dasycarpum, assembly GCF_042019905.1. Taxonomy (NCBI): domain Bacteria; kingdom Pseudomonadati; phylum Pseudomonadota; class Alphaproteobacteria; order Hyphomicrobiales; family Nitrobacteraceae; genus Bradyrhizobium; species Bradyrhizobium dasycarpum. Next base: position 681,214 of record NZ_CP169574.1, on the reverse strand, counting down.
CGGCTCTTCGAAGTTGACGAAGACGTTGAGCTGGTCCTGCAGGATGCGGGCAGCGTAAGCCACCGAATCATCCGGCGAGATCGCGCCGTTGGTCTCGATCGTCATGGTCAGCTTGTCGTAGTCGAGGATCTGGCCCTCGCGGGTGTTCTCGACCTTGTAGGAGACCTTGCGGACCGGCGAGTACAGGCTGTCGACCGGGATCAGGCCGATCGGCGCGTCCTCGGGACGGTTGCGCTCGGCGGGCACGTAGCCCTTGCCGGTGGCGACCGTGAACTCCATGCGGATCTCGGCGCCCTCGTCGAGGGTGCAGATCTGCAGGTCCGGGTTGAGCACCACGACGTCGCCGACGGTCTGGATGTCGCCGGCGGTGACCACGCCCGGGCCGGACTTCTTCACGACCATGCGCTTGGGGCCTTCGCCCTGCATCTTGATCGAGATGTCCTTGATGTTGAGCACGATGTCGGTGACGTCCTCACGGACGCCCGCGATCGAGGAGAACTCGTGCAGCACGCCGTCGATGTGCACCGACTGCACCGCCGCGCCCTGGAGCGAGGAGAGCAGGATGCGGCGCAGCGCATTGCCGAGCGTCTGGCCGAAGCCACGCTCGAGCGGCTCGGCGACGATCGTCGCGAAACGCGAGGAATCGCTGCCGGGCGTAACCTGGAGCTTGTTCGGCCGAATCAGTTCTTGCCAATTTTTCTGGATCGTCACTGTTTCACCCATACAGGCCAGTCGAACTGCCATTGCAGACACTGGCGTTGGAGAAAGGCCGCAGGTCGCACCAGCGGCTTCTTGCAAAGTCATTGCGGGCGCCGATGCGCCCGCAACTCGTAAAAATCAAACGCGACGACGCTTGCGCGGACGGCAACCGTTGTGCGGGATCGTGGTCACGTCGCGGATCGAGGTGACGGTGAAGCCGGCGGCCTGAAGCGCGCGGAGCGCCGATTCGCGGCCCGAACCGGGACCGGCGACTTCGACCTCGAGCGTGCGCATGCCGTGCTCCTGCGCCTTCTTGGACACGTCCTCGGCGGCAACCTGCGCGGCGTACGGGGTCGACTTGCGCGAGCCCTTGAAGCCCATCGTGCCGGCGGAGGACCAGGCAATCGTGTTGCCCTGCGCGTCGGTGATGGTGATGGTCGTGTTGTTGAACGACGAGTTCACATGCGCGACGCCGGAGGCGATGTTCTTGCGCTCACGACGACGAACGCGGGTGGCTTCCTTGCCCATTGAGTCCCTTTCCTGAAGATCTCAAACGCCGCCGTAATGCCAGCGGCTACACCTGTGGAACGAAAGGCGCGCGGCGAACGGGCATCCCCTGTTCGCCGCACGCCGCGACTAGATCTGAAAACTTACTTCTTCTTGCCGGCGATGGCTTTCGCCGGCCCCTTGCGCGTGCGCGCATTGGTGTGGTGCGCTGGCCGCGCACCGGCAGACCACGACGATGACGCAGACCGCGATAGCAGCCGAGGTCCATCAGACGCTTGATGTTGATGCCGACCTCGCGGCGCAGGTCGCCCTCGACGAGATAGTCGCGGTCGATCACTTCGCGGATCTGGAGCACTTCAGCGTCGCTGAGCTGATTGACGCGACGATCCACGGGGATCTTCACCTTCTCCAGGATCTCACTGGCGATCTTCTGACCGATGCCATGGATGTACTGGAGCGCGATCAGCACGCGCTTGTTGGTGGGAATGTTCACGCCGGCAATACGGGCCACGGCCTTCTCTCCTGTTGCCGATCCTCGTCAGGATCGGGCTTTAAGTGCTTGTGTTCTCGGGCAGGTGTTCACAAACGCGAACACGACGCCCTCCCCCGGTCTTCCTGGGGCCCGGCATCGTCTGAAACTATCCGACTTGGATGCGGGGCTTATTAGGGGATTCCGGGGGCTTTCGTCAACCGCTGCTAGCGCTTGGCTCGCTTTTTCGTGACCTTTTTTGCAGCCGTCCTGGCACCCTTTTTGACCGCCCTTTTGGCGGCCTTCTTTGCGGCCTTCTTCACCTTTTTCTTGACGGTCTTCCTGGCCGCCGTCTTGCGCCCCTTGACGGCCTTCTTGGCAGCCTTCTTGGCGGATTTGGCCGGTTTGGCGGCCTTTTTGGCTGCTTTCACCGCCTTTTTGGCCGTTTTCTTCGCCGCCTTGGCCTTCTTGGCCGGGGCGGCCTTGGCCGCGCTCCTGGTCTTTGCCTTGGTGGCTTCCTTGGCCTGCATCTTGGCGTCGGCCGCGCCCAATGCCTGGAGCTGGCGGTCGATGGCGCGGGTGACCTCGTCGATGGCCATCATGCCGTCGATGGTGGAGAGCTTCCGCCGCTCGGAATAGTAATGAATCAGCGGTTCCGTCTGGCTGCGGTAGCTGGCGAGTCGCTTGGTCAGGACTTCCGGCGTGTCGTCGAGCCGGACCTCCTCGCCGCGCTCCCGCATCTGGGCGACGCGGGTCTCGACACGGTGCAGGAGCGCGCTCTCGTTGACGCGGAGCTCGATCACGGCGTCGAGCTTGAGGCGCTTGTCCTTGAGCAGTTCGTCCAGCGCTTCGGCCTGCGGCACGGTGCGCGGGAAGCCGTCGAGGATGAAACCGTTCTTGGCGTCCGGCTGGTCGATGCGATCGGAGATGATTCCGACCACGACCTCGTCGGGCACGAGGCCGCCGCCGGCCATGATCTCCTTGGCCTTCAGCCCGACCGGCGTTCCGGCCGCCACCGCGGCACGCAGCATGTCGCCGGTCGAGAGCTGGACGATGCCGTAGCGCTGCACCAACAGCTGCGCCTGCGTCCCCTTGCCCGACCCCGGCGGTCCCAGAAGTATAATTCTCATCGGCATACGCCCCCCGGATTGGTGAGCGATACGTCGCGCACCTGTGTTTGAAATCGAAGAACAGTGCAAACCACAATCGGCGCTGCACCGCTACCCTACCATAGGGCAGCAGATGGGTGGACGCCAAGAAGGGCTTTGAAATCAGTGATTGCAGAGCAATGAGAGCGGCACTGCCGAGGTGACCGAGCGGTCGCCCTCAAGGGCCGAGCGCTGCTTGTGCGGCGAATCGGCGGCGCAGTCGCGCCGCCTTCAGAGCACACCGCCTTTAGCGGCGGCGGCCGCGCAGCTTCGACTTGCGGATCAGGCCTTCATACTGGTGTGCCAGCAGATAGCCCTGCACCTGTGCCACCGTATCCATGGTGACGCTGACGACGATCAGCAGCGAGGTGCCGCCAAAGTAGAACGGCACCGAGGCATACGAGATCAGGATCTCCGGGATCAAGCAGACGATCGCCAGATAGATCGCGCCGAGCACGGTGACGCGCGAGAGCACATAGTCGATATATTCCGCGGTGCGCTCGCCGGGCCGGATGCCCGGAATGAAGCCGCCGTGCTTCTTCAGATTGTCCGCGGTCTCGGTCGGGTTGAACACGATCGCGGTGTAGAAGAAGGCGAAGAAGACGATCAGCGCCAGATACATGAACAGGAACAGCGGACGGCCGTGGCCGAGCTGGGTGGTGATCCACTGGAACCATTCCGGCCCGCTGCCCGCGTTGAAATTCGCGACCGTCGTCGGCAGCAGCAGCAGCGAGGACGCGAAGATCGGCGGGATCACGCCGGAGGTGTTGAGCTTGAGCGGCAGATGCGAGGACTGGCCCTCGAACATCTTGTTGCCGACCTGGCGCTTCGGATACTGGATCAGGAGGCGGCGCTGCGCGCGCTCCATGAACACGATGAAGGCGATCACGGCGACGGCCATGATGATGACGACCAGAATCAGGCCGGTCGACATCGCGCCCTGACGGCCGAGCTCGAGCATGTTGGCGAGCGCGGAGGGCAGCTCGGCGACGATGCCGGCGAGAATGATCAGCGAGATGCCGTTGCCGATACCGCGCGAGGTGATCTGCTCGCCCAGCCACATCAGGAACATAGTGCCGCCGGTCAGCGTGATCGCGGTCGAGAGGCGGAAGAACATGCCGGGCTCGCTGACGACGTTGCCGGCACCTTCGAGGCCGACCGCGATGCCGTAAGACTGGAACGCGGCCAGGATCACGGTGAGATAGCGGGTGTACTGGTTCAGCAGCTTGCGGCCGGACTCGCCCTCCTTCTTCAGCGCCTCGAGCTGCGGCGAGACGGTGGTGAGGAGCTGGATGATGATCGAGGCCGAGATATACGGCATGATGTTCAGCGCGAAGATCGCCATGCGGTGGATGCCGCCGCCGGCGAACATGTTGAACATGCCGAGGATGCCGCCCGCCTGGGAGCGGAATACCTGCTCCCAGACATTGGGATCGATGCCCGGAAGCGGGATATAGGTCCCGAGCCGATAAACGAGCAGCGCACCCAGGGTGAACCAGATGCGCTTCTTCAGTTCGTCAGCCTTGGCGAACGCACTGAAATTGAGATTGGCTGCCAGTTGTTCCGCTGCAGAGGCCATCTTGGACTTTCTCCCGCCGCCTATCGCGCCGTCATGCCCGCGGCCGGGCTACATTATACCGGACACCGGACATTATCTGGGGCTCGGCTTCGATAAGTCCATCGTCCCACATGCGTAAAGGCCCGCGCGCCGCGGGCCGATGACGCAGTTGTTACGCCGCCTCGCCTTCTTCCTTGGCAGGGGCGAGAATCTTCACCGAGCCGCCGGCCTTCTCGACCGCTTCGATCGCGGTCTTGCTGGCGCCGTGGACTTCGATGTTGAGCTTGGACTTGAGCTCGCCACGGCCGAGCAGCCGCAGGCCGCCCTTGGCGCGGCGCAGCACGCCGCCCTTCACCAGGGCCTCGACGTTCACGACGCTGCCGGCGTCGATCTTCTTGGCATCGACCGCTTCCTGGAGCCGATCGAGATTGATCTCGGCGAACTCGATGCGGAAGATGTTGTTGAAGCCGCGCTTGGGCAGACGGCGATGCATCGGCATCTGGCCGCCTTCGAAGCCCTTGATGCGCACGCCGGAACGCGCGGTCTGGCCCTTGCCGCCGCGGCCGGACTGCTTGCCCTTGCCCGAACCGATGCCGCGGCCGACGCGCATACGCTTCTTGCGCGAGCCGGCGTTGTCGGCGATATCGCTGAGCTTCATCGCCCTTCTCCTTGTGTCTTGCGCCTGATCTTCGCCGAAAACGGGTAACCCGCTGTTCGGGATCGTGCGCCTTTGCTTACTTCTCGTCGACGATGCGGACGAGATGGTGAACCTTCTCGATCATGCCACGGACCGCCGGCGTATCCGGCAGTTCGCTGGTGCGGCCGATCTTGTTGAGCTTGAGCCCGATCAGCGTCGAGCGCTGCGAGTGATGGCGGCGGATCGCGCTGCCGGTCTGCTCGAGCTTGATCGTCTTTGCGGCCTTGGCCATGGGAGTCTACTCCGAAAAGCTTCCGTTAGTCGGCAGCCGCCTCGGCGTCGCCACCGATACGGCGGGACTGGAGGGTGGACACCTTGATATTGCGGCGGGCAGCGACCGAGCGCGGCGAGTCCTGGTGCTTCAGCGCATCGAAGGTCGCACGAACCATGTTGTAGGGGTTCGAAGAGCCGATCGACTTCGCCACCACGTCCTGGACACCGAGCGTCTCGAACACGGCGCGCATCGGACCGCCGGCGATGATGCCGGTACCGGCCGGCGCCGCACGCAGGTAGACACGGCCCGCGCCATGACGGCCGGCGATGTCGTGATGCAGCGTGCGGCCTTCGCGCAGCGACACGCGGGTCAGGTTGCGCTTGGCGGACTCGGTGGCCTTGCGGATCGCCTCGGGCACTTCGCGCGCCTTGCCGTGACCGAAGCCGGCGCGGCCCTTCTGGTCGCCGATCACGACCAGCGCTGCGAAACCGAAGCGCTTGCCGCCCTTGACGACCTTGGCCACACGATTGATGTGGACGAGCTTGTCGACGAACTCGCTGTCGCGCTCCTCGCGCTCTCTGCGTTCACGTCCGCCGCCGCGTTGATCGCGTCCACCACGTTGTTCGCGTTCAGCTGCCATGGTTTTTCCAATCCTTCAGAGGCTTACGCCTCAATCCTCAAATTCCGTTAGAAGCTCAGCCCACTCTCACGCGCAGCGTCGGCGAGAGCCTTGACGCGCCCGTGATAGAGGTAGCTGCCGCGATCGAACACGACTTCCTTGACACCCTTCTCGGCGGCGCGCTCGGCCAGCAGCTTGCCGACCGCCTTCGCCGCATCGATGTCGGCGCCGGTCTTGCCGCCGTCGCGCATCGACTTCTCGAGCGAGGAGGCAGAGGCCAGCGTCTCGCCCTTCAGGTCGTCGATGACCTGGGCGTAGATGTGCTTGGACGAGCGAAACACCGACAGACGCGGACGACCACCACCGGAGCGGCGCAGCTTCAGCCGCACACTCCGCTTGCGCCGGGCATTGGTAACCTTGGCTTTGGACATGACCGGCTCCGTTACTTCTTCTTGCCTTCCTTGCGGAAGATGAATTCGCCAACATACTTCACGCCCTTGCCCTTGTAGGGCTCCGGCGGGCGATAGCTGCGGATCTCGGCCGCGACCTGGCCGACGCGCTGGATGTCGCTGCCCGACACCGTGATCTCGGTCGGCTTCGGCACCGTGATCGTGATCCCTTCCGGGATCGCGTAGACCACGTCGTGGCTGTAACCGAGCGCGAGCTGCAGGTTCTTGCCCTGCATCGCGGCGCGGTAACCGACGCCGGTGATCTCCAGCTTCTTCTCGAAGCCCTTGGTGACGCCTTCGACCAGATTCGCGACCTGGGCGCGAGCGGTCCCGTACAGGGCACGCGCGCGATTGGTCTCGAAGCGCGGCTGAACCTTGATCTGGCCGCTCTCGAAGCTTCACCTCGACGTCGTCATGGACGACGAACTGAAGCTGGCCCTTCGGCCCCTTCATCTTGACGGTCTGCCCATCGACGGTCGCGGTAACACCCGACGGCACCGCCACAGGCCTTTTGCCAACACGTGACATGGATGAAAAATCCTTCTCAGAACACCGTGAAGAGGACTTCGCCGCCCACATTCGCGTCGCGCGCGCTGTGGTCGGCCATGATCCCCTTCGGCGTCGACAACACCGAAATGCCGAGCCCGTTGTTGACCCGCGGCAGGTTCTTCACCGAGGCGTAGACGCGGCGCCCGGGCTTGGAGACACGTTCGATCTCGCGGATGACGGGCTCGCCGTCGAAATACTTCAGCTCGATCTCGATCTCGCTGCGGCCCGAGGAATGCTCGAGCGTGGCATAGCCGCGGATGTAACCCTCGGTCTTGAGGACCTCGAGCACGTTCTCGCGCATCTTCGAGCCGGGCGTGGAGACCTTGCTCTTCGAGCGCATCTGCGCATTGCGGATACGGGTGATCAGATCGCTGATTGGATCGTGCGTGGACATCTAAACGACCCTCCTTACCAGCTGGACTTCACGAGGCCCGGGACCATGCCCTTGGAGCCAAGTTCGCGCAGCGCGATACGGGACAGCTTGTTCTTGCGGTAGTTCGAGCGCGGACGGCCCGACAGCTCGCAACGCAGGCGGATGCGGGTCGCCGACGAGTTGCGCGGCATTTCCGCCAGCTTCAGGGTCGCGGCGAACCGCTCCTCCATCGGCAGCGTCTTGTCGGCGATGATCGCCTTCAACCGCTCGCGCTTGGCGGCGGCGTTCTTCACCATCCGCTTGCGCCGGTTGTTCTTCTCGACTGAACTCTTCTTTGCCATGCTTGGCTCCTGGGTATCCGCGTTTGAGAGGCTTTAGGTCAGCGTCTCACTGCCGGAACGGGAAATTGAAAGCGGTCAACAAGGCCCTCGCCTCTTCGTCGGTCTTGGCCGTGGTGCAGACGGTGATGTCCATGCCGCGGGCTTCCGTGACCTTGTCGAAGTCGATCTCGGGGAAAATGATGTGCTCCTTGATGCCGAGCGAATAATTGCCGCGGCCGTCGAAGCTCTTCGGGTTCAGGCCGCGGAAGTCGCGGACGCGCGGCAGCGCGACCGTCACCAGGCGATCGACGAACTCGTACATGCGGGCCTTGCGCAGCGTGACCTTGCAGCCGATCGGCTGGTTCTCGCGCAGCTTGAAGGTCGCGATCGCGATCCGCGAATAGGTGACGATTGCCTTCTGGCCGGCGATCTGGGTCAGCTCGGCAGCGGCGGTCTCGGCCTTCTTGCGGTCGTTGACGCTGTCGCCGACGCCCATGTTCAGCACGACCTTGTCCAGGCGCGGAACCTGCATGACGTTCTCATAACCGAACTTCTCGGTCAGAGCCGTGCGGATATTGGCGTCGTATTCCGCGCGCAGGCGCGGGGTGTAAGCGGCCTCAGCCATCGATCTCAGCTCCCGAGCTCTTGGCGATGCGGACCTTCTTGCCGTCCGCCAGAATCTTGAATCCGACGCGGGTCGGCTTTCCGTCCTTGCCGACATACGCGATGTTGGACAGTTGGATCGGCGACTCCTTCGAGATGATGCCGCCCTCCTGGGCCTGCGTCTGCTTCTGGTGACGCTTGACCATGTTGATGCCGCGCACCAGCGCCGTGCCGGCGTCGGGGCGCACTTCGAACACTTCGCCGGTCCGGCCCTTGTCGCGACCGGTCAGCACGACGACCTTGTCGCCCTTGCGGATCTTCGCAGCCATCACAGCACCTCCGGCGCGAGCGAGATGATCTTCATGTGGTTCTTGGCGCGCAGCTCGCGCGGCACGGGCCCGAAGATACGGGTGCCGACCGGCTCGGACTGATTGTTGATCAGAACGGCGGCGTTGCGGTCGAAGCGGATGACCGAACCGTCGGCGCGGCGGATGTCCTTGCGGACGCGCACCACGACGGCCTTCATCACGTCGCCCTTCTTCACCTTGCCACGCGGAATCGCTTCCTTGATCGAGACGACGATGATGTCGCCGATCGTGGCGTAGCGGCGCTTGGAGCCTCCGAGCACCTTGATACACATGACACGGCGTGCGCCAGAATTGTCGGCCACGTCGAGGTTGGTCTGCATCTGAATCATTGATGCACCTCGTCCTCTTCTCTTTGCGCCAGCCCAGCCGGCGCTCAACATTTCCCTGAAGTCAGTCGGCTAAAGCCAACAGATCAGGCGCTTTTCTTGTGCTCGCCCCGGATCACGACCCAGCGCTTCAATTTCGAAATCGGCTTCGATTCCTCGATCCACACCATGTCGCCCGGCTTGAACTCGTTGCTCTCGTCGTGCGCGTGGTAGTTCTTCGAACGGCGGATCGTCTTCTTGTAGATCGGGTGCGTGAAGCGGCGGTCGACGCGCACCACGATGGTCTTGGCCTGCTTGTCGCTGACGACCACGCCCTGCAAAGTACGTTTCGGCATCTTCGTAAGCCTCTTACTTCTTCTTGGCGCGCGTCTGCGCGGCGACGGTCTTGATCCGGGCGATGTCACGGCGGGCCTCGCGCAGGCGCGAGGTGTTCTCGAGCTGCCCGGTGGCGCGCTGGAAGCGCAGGTTGAAGCGCTCCTTCTTCAGGTTCAGGATGGCCTCATCCTGCTGGTCGGGGCTCATCGCGCGGATGTCTTCGATCTTCATCTGGGCCATGACCATTACTCCGCAATGCGCTCGACGAAGCGCGTCTTGATCGGCAGCTTGGCGGCCGCCAGGGTCAGCGCCTCACGCGCCGTCTGGGTGTTGACGCCGTCGATCTCGAACAGCACCCGGCCCGGCTTGACGCGCGCGACCCACAATTCCGGCGAACCCTTGCCGGAGCCCATGCGGACTTCGGCCGGCTTCTTCGACACCGGAACGTCCGGGAACACCCGGATCCAGACGCGGCCGGCGCGCTTCATGTGGCGGGTCAGCGCGCGGCGAGCGGCTTCGATCTGGCGCGCGGTGACGCGCTCAGGCTCGGTCGCCTTCAGGCCGAACTGGCCGAACGCCAACGTCGCGCCCGAAGACGCAACGCCGTGGATGCGGCCCTTATGCGCCTTCCGGAACTTCGTTTTCTTAGGTTGCATCATGGCTTTGAGCCCTCAAATTCCTGTGCGGCTTTAGGCTGCAGCCGTGTCGCGGCGCTGACGGCCACCACGATCACCACTACCGCCCGTCTCGCCTTCGGCCATTCTCTTGTCCTGGGCCATCGGATCGTGCTCGAGGATCTCGCCCTTGAAGATCCAGACCTTGACGCCGCAGGTGCCGAAGGTCGTGAACGCGGTCGCAACGCCGTAGTCGATGTCGGCGCGCAGCGTGTGCAGCGGCACGCGACCTTCGCGGTACCATTCCATGCGCGCGATTTCCGCACCGCCCAGACGACCCGAGCAGTTGATGCGGATGCCTTCCGCGCCGAGACGCATCGCCGACTGCACGGCGCGCTTCATGGCCCGGCGGAACGCCACGCGGCGCTCCAGCTGCTGGGCGATCGATTCGGCCACCAGCGTCGCATCGAGCTCCGGCTTGCGGATCTCGACGATGTTGATGACGACGTCGGACGAGGTGATGTCCGCGACCCGCTTGCGCAGCTTGTCGATGTCGGCGCCCTTCTTGCCGATCACCACGCCCGGACGGGCCGAGTGGATGGTGACGCGGCACTTCTTGTGCGGACGCTCGATCACGATGCGGGCGACGGCCGCCTGCTTGAGCTCCTTGTGCAGGATCTCACGGATCTTGACGTCCTCGTGCAGCAGCTTGCCGTATTCCTGCTTGCCGGCGAACCAGCGGGAATCCCAGGTACGGTTGATGCCGAGGCGCAGACCGATCGGATTGATCTTTTGACCCATCGTGTTCTCCTGCGCCCTTAAGCGGCGGCTTCAGCTTCGACCTGACGAACGATGATCGTCAGCTGCGAAAATGGTTTGTAGACCCGGCCCGAGCGACCCCGGCCGCGAGCGGCGAAGCGCTTCATCACGAGACCGTTGCCGACGAAGGCCTGCGCCACGACGAGATCGTCGACGTCGAGGTCGTGGTTGTTCTCGGCGTTGGCGATGGCCGATTCCAGGCACTTCTTGACGTCGACCGCGATCCGCTTGCGCGAAAACTGCAGATCGGCGAGCGCAGCAGCAGCCTTACGACCGCGAATGAGCTGGGCCACCAGGTTGAGCTTCTGCGGACTCACCCGCAGCATCCGGGCGACCGCCTTGGCCTCGTTGTCGGCGAGGCTCCGTTCGCGCTTAGGTTTGCTCATCGTTTAATCCTCAAGCCTTCTTGGCTTTCTTGTCGCCGGAGTGGCCATGGAAGGTCCGGGTCGGCGAGAACTCGCCGAACTTGTGACCAACCATTTCCTCGTTGACGGCCACCGGCACGTGCTTCTGACCGTTGTAGACGCCGAAGGTCAGGCCGACGAACTGCGGCAGGATCGTCGAACGACGGCTCCAGATCTTGATGACGTCGTGACGGCCGGACGCGCGCGCGGCATCTGCCTTCTTGAGCAGAGAACCCTCGACGAACGGGCCTTTCCAGACTGAACGAACCATGTCCGGCGTTCCTTACTTCTTCCGCTTGTGGCGGCTTAGGAGAATGAATTTGTTGGTCGACTTGTTGGTGCGGGTCTTCTTGCCCTTGGTCGGCTTGCCCCACGGCGTGACCGGGTGGCGGCCGCCCGAGGTACGACCTTCACCACCGCCGTGCGGATGGTCGATCGGGTTCATCGCGACACCACGGTTGTGCGGGCGACGGCCCATCCAACGCTTGCGACCGGCCTTGCCGATCGAGGTGTTCATGTGATCCGGGTTCGACACCGCACCGATCGTGCCGCGGCAACGGCCGTGCACCAGGCGCTGCTCGCCCGAATTCAGGCGGATGATGACGTAGTCCTGGTCACGGCCGACGAGCTGGGCGTAGGTGCCGGCGGAACGGGCGAGCTGGCCGCCCTTCCCGATCTTGACCTCGATGTTGTGGATGATCGTGCCGACCGGCATGTTGCCGAGCGGCATGACGTTGCCCGGCTTCACGTCGACGTAGTTGCCGGCGACGATGGTGTCACCCACGGCCAGGCGCTGCGGCGCCAGGATATAGGCCTGCTCGCCGTCCTGATACTTGATCAGCGCGATGAAGCCGGTGCGGTTCGGATCATACTCGAGCCGCTCGACGGTCGCGGGGACGTCGATCTTCTCGCGCTTGAAATCGACGGTGCGCAGCGTCTTCTTGTGACCGCCGCCACGGAAGCGCACGGTGATGCGGCCGGTGTTGTTGCGGCCGCCCGAGGAATGCTTGCCCTCGGTGAGCGCCTTGACCGGCTTGCCCTTGTAGAGGGCCGAACGATCGACCATGACCAGCTGGCGCTGGCCCGGCGTCGTGGGGTTGAATTTCTTCAGTGCCATCGTCGTACGACCTTACAGACCGGTGGTGACGTCGATCCGGTGGCCCTCTTCGAGGGTCACGATCGCGCGCTTGGTGTTCGACTGCGAGCCGAGATTGCCGCGGAAGACCTTGGTCTTGCCCTTGCGGACCAGCGTGTTGACGCTCTTGACCTTGACGTCGAACAGCTTCTCGATCGCTTCCTTGATCTGCGGCTTGGTCGCCTTCGCGGCGACCTTGAACAGCACCTTGTTGTGCTCGGAGGCGATCGTCGCCTTTTCGGTCACGACCGGCGCAACGATCACGTCGTAGTGGCGAGCCTCGATGTTCTTCGTCATTTGAAGCGCGCCTCCAGCGCATCGATGGCGGCCTTGGTCAGAACGAGCTTCTGACGGCGCAGGATGTCGTAGACGTTGATGCCCTGGATCGGCAGCACGTCCATGTTCGGGATGTTGCGGGCCGCAGCGGCAAAACCGTTGTTGAGCTCGGCACCGTCGATGATCAGCGCGTTGGTCAAGCCCAGACCCGAGAAGTGACCGAGCAGCGCCTTGGTCTTGGCGGCTTCCAGCGCGGCCTTGTCGATCACGACGAGATCGCCGTCCTTGGCCTTGGCCGAGAGCGCATGCTTCAGAGCGAGCGCGCGGACCTTCTTCGGCAGGTCGGTGGCGTGCGAACGCACCACCGGACCGAAGGCACGACCGCCGCCGCGGAACTGCGGCACGCGAGCCGAGCCGTGACGAGCACCGCCGGTGCCCTTCTGCTTGTACATCTTCTTGCCGGTGCGCCAGATCTCGGCGCGGCCCTTGGCCTTATGCGTACCGGCCTGGCGCTTGTTGAGCTGCCACTGCACGCAACGTGCAATGATGTCCTGGCGCGGCTCGAGGCCGAAAATGGTGTCGGAGAGCTGGACCGAGCCGGCTTCCTTACCTTCGAGGGTGGTGACCTTCAATTCCATCTCACGCCTCCTGCGCAGCCGGAGCGGCTTCCGCGTCGCCAGCAACCTTGAACTTGCCGGGCTTCGGAGCTTCCTTCGGCAACGGCTTCTTGACGGCGTCGCGCACGCGGATCCAGCCGCCCTTGGAGCCGGGAACGGCACCTTCGACGAGGATCAGGCCGCGCTCCACATCGGTCTGGACGACGCGAAGGTTGAGCGTGGTGATGCGGTCGACACCCATGTGGCCGGGCATCTTCTTGTTCTTCCAGGTCTTGCCGGGGTCCTGACGGCCGCCGGTCGAACCGATCGAACGGTGCGAGACCGACACGCCGTGGGTGGCGCGCAGACCGCCGAAGTTCCAGCGCTTCATGCCGCCGGCGAACCCCTTACCGACCGAGGTGCCGGTGACGTCGACGAACTGACCGACGACGAAGTGATCCGCAAGGATCTCGGCGCCGACCGGGATCATCGCGTCCTGCGAGACGCGGAATTCCTCGACCCGCCGCTTCGGCTCGACCTTGGCGACCGCGAACTGGCCGCGTTCCGCCTTGGGCATGTAAACGGTCTTGCGGCTGCCAGAACCGAGCTGGAGCGCGACGTAACCGTTCTTCTCTTCGGTACGGTGGCCTACGACCTGGCAATTGCCGAGCTTCAGCACGGTCACGGGGATATGTTCGCCGGCCTCCGTAAAGACCCGCGTCATCCCGACCTTTTGTGCGATCACTCCGGAGCGCATCGGCTTGCTTCCTGTTCTTTCTGTCCTTGCGGACTAGCTAATCTTCGTAAGTGAGCATGACCCGATCCGAAAACCGGTGCCCACTTCTCGGGGCATGCTCAGAGCTTGATCTCGACGTCGACACCGGCGGCCAGGTCGAGCTTCATCAAAGCATCGACGGTCTGCGGGGTCGGATCGACGATGTCGAGCAGGCGCTTGTGAGTGCGCATCTCGAACTGCTCGCGGCTCTTCTTGTCGACGTGGGGCGAACGGTTGACGGTGAACTTCTCGATGCGGGTGGGCAGCGGAATGGGTCCGCGGACCTGCGCGCCGGTGCGCTTCGCCGTGTTCACGATCTCGCGGGTCGACGTATCGAGGATACGATGGTCGAACGCCTTGAGACGGATACGAATGTTTTGGCCGTTCATTGCCGTGCTTTCTCTAGTGAGTGGCGAGTAGCGAGTAGCGAATAGAGATCCCTATCCGCCACTCACCATTCCCTATTCGCTTGTTACTCGATGATCGAGGCGACGACGCCGGCGCCGACGGTGCGGCCACCTTCGCGGATCGCGAAGCGGAGCTTCTCTTCCATCGCGATCGGCACGATCAGGTGCACTTCCATCGCGATGTTGTCGCCCGGCATCACCATCTCGGTGCCTTCCGGCAGATGCACGACACCGGTCACGTCGGTGGTGCGGAAGTAGAACTGCGGACGGTAGTTGGTGAAGAACGGGGTGTGGCGACCGCCCTCTTCCTTGGTGAGGATGTAAGCCTCAGCCTTGAACTTGGTGTGCGGCTTGACCGAACCCGGCTTGCACAGCACCTGGCCGCGCTCGACGTCTTCGCGCTTGGTGCCGCGGAGCAGAGCACCGATGTTGTCGCCGGCCTGGCCCTGATCGAGCAGCTTGCGGAACATTTCGACGCCGGTGACCGTGGTCTTCTGCGTGGCGCGCAGACCGACGATCTCGATTTCCTCGCCGACCTTGACGATGCCGCGCTCGACGCGGCCGGTCACGACGGTGCCGCGGCCCGAGATCGAGAACACGTCTTCAACCGGCATCAGGAACGGCTGGTCGATCGGACGCTCCGGCTGCGGGATGTACTCGTCGACGTTCTTCATCAGCTCGAGAATGGCGTCGTGGCCGAGCTTCTTGTCGGAATCTTCGAGGGCGGCGAGCGCCGAGCCCTTGATGATCGGGATCTTGTCGCCGGGGAAGTCGTACTTGGAGAGCAGCTCGCGGACTTCGAGCTCGACGAGCTCGAGCAGCTCCGGATCGTCGACCATGTCGCACTTGTTGAGGAACACGACGAGCGCGGGCACGCCGACCTGGCGGGCAAGCAGGATGTGCTCGCGGGTCTGCGGCATCGGGCCGTCAGCGGCCGACACGACCAGGATCGCACCGTCCATCTGGGCGGCGCCGGTGATCATGTTCTTGACGTAGTCGGCGTGGCCGGGACAGTCGACGTGGGCATAGTGGCGGTTCGGCGTCTCGTACTCGACGTGCGCGGTCGAGATGGTGATGCCGCGCGCCTTCTCTTCCGGCGCCTTGTCGATCTGGTCGTATGCGGTGAACGTCGCACCGCCGGCTTCGGCGAGAACCTTGGTGATCGCCGCGGTCAGCGACGTCTTGCCGTGGTCGACGTGACCGATGGTGCCGATGTTGCAGTGCGGCTTGTTACGTTCAAACTTTGCTTTGGCCATTTGACTCTCCGTTCAATCGTCAGCTTTAGACCGACGACAATCAGGCAAACTTCTTCTGGACTTCTGCCGACACGTTGGCCGGCGCTTCTGCGTAGTGGTCGAACTGCATGGTGAAGGTCGCGCGACCCTGGCTCATCGAGCGCAGATTGTTCACGTAACCGAACATGTTCATGAGCGGCACCATCGCATTGATGACGTTGGCGTTGCCGCGCATGTCCTGACCCTGGATCTGACCGCGCCGGGAATTCAGGTCGCCGATGACCGAGCCGGTGTAGTCTTCCGGGGTCACCACTTCGACCTTCATGATCGGCTCGAGCAGGACGGACTTGCCCTTCTGCAGGGCTTCGCGGAATGCCGCACGCGCTGCGATTTCGAAGGCGAGCGCCGACGAGTCGACGTCGTGATACTTGCCGTCGACGAGCTGAACCTTGACGTCGACCACGGGGAAGCCCGCGACCACGCCGGAGCTCATCACGCTGTTGAGGCCCTTTTCGACGCCGGGGATGTATTCCTTCGGAACCGCACCGCCGACGATCTTGGACTCGAACTCGTAGCCCTTGCCGGGCTCGTTCGGCTCGACCACGATCGACACTTCCGCGAACTGACCGGTGCCGCCGGTCTGCTTCTTGTGGGTGTACTTGACCTCGGCCTTCTTGGTGACGCGCTCACGGAACGCAACCTGCGGGGCGCCGATGTTGGCGTCGACCTTGTAGGTCCGCTTGAGAATGTCGACCTTGATGTCGAGATGGAGCTCGCCCATGCCCTTGAGGATGGTCTGGCCGGACTCCTGGTCGGTCGACACGCGGAAGGACGGATCCTCCGCGGCGAGCTTGGCCAGCGCCACGCCCAGCTTTTCCTGGTCGGCCTTGGACTTCGGCTCGATCGCGATCTCGATGACCGGCTCGGGGAATTCCATCTTCTCCAGGATCACCTGCTTGTCGGGATCGCACAGCGTGTCACCGGTGCGCGCTTCCTTCAGGCCGGCCAGCGCGACAATGTCGCCGGCATAGGCTTCCTTGATGTCTTCGCGGTTGTTCGCATGCATCAACAGCATGCGCCCGATGCGCTCCTTCTTCTCGCGCGTCGAGTTGACGACGCCGGTGCCGCTCTGCAGCACGCCGGAATAGATGCGGCAGAAGGTGATGGTGCCGACGAACGGGTCGTCCATGATCTTGAACGCGAGCAGCGCCAGCGGCTCCTTGTCGTCCGCCTTGCGCACGACCTCGTTGCCGCGGTCGTCGGTGCCCTTGATCGCGGGCACGTCGATCGGCGACGGCAGATAGTCGACGACGGCGTCGAGCAGCGGCTGTACGCCCTTGTTCTTGAAGGCCGAGCCGCACAGCACGGGATAGAACGCGCCGGTCAGCACCGCCTTGCGGATCAGCCGCTTCAGCGTCGCCTCGTCCGGCTCCTTGCCGTCGAGATAGGCGGCCATGGCGTCGTCGTCGAGCTCGACGGCAGCCTCCACCATCTTCTCGCGGTATTCCTTGGCCTGCTCGACCAGATCCTCGGGAATGTCGACATAGTCGAACTTCGCGCCGAGCGATTCATCGTTCCAGATGATGCCCTGCATCTTCACGAGGTCGACGAGACCCTTGAAGTTGTTCTCGGCGCCGATCGGAAGCTGGATCGCGATCGGCTTGGCGCCCAGGCGGTCGACGATGTCGGACAGGCACTTGAAGAAGTCGGCGCCGGTCTTGTCCATCTTGTTGGCGAAGACGATACGCGGAACCTTGTACTTGTCGCCCTGGCGCCAGACGGTCTCGGTCTGGGGTTCGACGCCCTGGTTCGAATCGAGCACGCAGACGGCGCCGTCGAGCACGCGCAAGCTGCGCTCGACCTCGATGGTGAAGTCGACGTGGCCGGGGGTGTCGATGATGTTCAGGCGCTTGCCGGCCCAGAACGCGGTGGTCGCAGCCGAGGTGATCGTGATGCCACGCTCCTGCTCCTGCTCCATCCAGTCCATCGTCGCGGCACCTTCGTGCACTTCGCCGATCTTGTGGCTCTTGCCGGTGTAATAGAGGATGCGCTCGGTCGTCGTGGTCTTGCCGGCGTCGATATGCGCCATGATACCGAAGTTACGGTAGTCCTCGATGGCATGTTGGCGGGGCATGGGTGGTTCCTTGCGAGTCCGAGTGTGTCGCCGTTACCAGCGATAGTGCGAGAAGGCGCGGTTGGCTTCCGCCATCCGGTGCACGTCTTCACGCTTCTTGACGGCGTTCCCGCGGTTGTTCGATGCGTCCAGCAGCTCGGCCGAAAGCCGCTCGGTCATGGTCTTCTCGTTGCGCTCGCGCGCGGCCGAGATCAGCCAGCGGATGCCCAGCGCCTGCCGGCGGGTCGAGCGAACCTCGACCGGAACCTGGTAGGTCGCACCGCCGACGCGGCGAGAGCGAACCTCGATCGTCGGCATGACGTTCTCGAGCGCCTGCTCGAACACGCCGAGCGGGTTCTGCTTGGTCTTGGATTCGATGATGCCGAACGCACCATAGACGATGCCCTCGGCGACCGACTTCTTGCCGGCATACATCACCGAGTTCATGAACTTCGTGACGATGATGTTCCCGAACTTCGGATCGGGAAGGACTTCGCGCTTTTCCGCTGAATGGCGACGAGACATAGAGCTGGTTCCCGCTTACTTCGGACGCTTCGCGCCGTACTTCGAACGACGCTGCTTACGGTTCTTGACGCCCTGGGTATCCAGAACGCCGCGGAGGATGTGGTAACGCACGCCGGGCAAGTCCTTGACGCGGCCGCCGCGGATCATGACCACCGAGTGCTCCTGGAGGTTATGGCCCTCGCCGGGGATGTAGCCGATCACCTCGAAGCCGTTGGTCAGGCGCACCTTGGCGACCTTACGAAGCGCCGAGTTCGGCTTCTTCGGGGTCGTGGTGTAGACGCGGGTGCAAACACCACGCTTCTGCGGCGACTGCTGCAGCGCCGGCACCTTCTTGCGCGACTTCTGCACTTCACGCGGTTGAGCGATCAGCTGGTTGATCGTCGGCATCCTGGCCTTACCCTTTGTTCTGTCGCGGCCCCTTCCGGATCCGCTGTCTTGCCGCAGCCCGTTGCCGGAACTGCAAATTCTTTCGAGCTACCTGCCCGACGAGGCTGCCTTCCGCGGAACAATCCGCACAAAGCGAAATCGCGCCAACCACCCCATCAACGGGCGGAAAGCGCTTCGACGCCACAGAGGACCGCAGTATTGAGGCCGTCGGCGTAAAGCCACGGCCTGCGCACTGAGGTCATGCATCCGAATTCGATCTCAAGAGAACTTGCTCAAGAGACCTAGAATCGCACTGGCATTGCCTAGCTATGATCGACAGCGTTTGAGCGGCATTCGTCGAGGTTGGTGCCCGCTTCGAGCGATCCCTTGTGGAGCTGGTCCTTGGGGATCTGACGGGTGGCCCGTTCCGACGCTGGCGATGCTCACCGCCTGTCGTTAAGTGAGGCGCTTTCTATAAGTGGGAGTCGCTCAAGTCAAGGCGAAACGACAGTCACGAAGCGCTTCAGCAGCCTGTCAAAATCGCTGTTTATCGCCTCGCCGCGCTCACACTCATATGGGACGACAGCCTCCACGTCGCCAGCTCAGCTGTGATTTATATCCGGACAAAAAGCAATTTTATGATAATCGGCACGGCCTTTTCTTGCTCGGAGTGCGTTAAGGGGCGTTAATCTCTCCGCTTCGGCAGCCATCGGCGCCGCCGGGAGCGGCCGAAGTCGCCGCACGACCAATGTCCGCGACGTCGGCCGCGCGGACTTTCGACGCTCACGACCAATTCGAATGAGAGCTATCCGATCGAGCTCTCGAATCGAAAACTCGTCGTCAGGTGCGGACCGCGCCGATGCCGATCACCGGAATCACCGAATCGCGGTCCGGTCACTCCTCGTCGTCCTCGTCGTCGTCGTCCTCGTCTCTGCCATCGTCGACGGGCGCGGCCGCGCCGTGCGGCTGGTGGATCTGGTCGTTCCACAGCTTGCGATAGGTGCCGTTCTTGGCGAGCAACTGGGCATGAGAGCCGCGTTCGATCGCCCTGCCCCCGGAAATCACGATGATCTCGTCCATCTCGACCACCGACGTCAGACGGTGGGTCGACCAGATCATGGTGCGGCCCTTGGCGACCTTGAGCAGCGTGCGGTTGATCGCAGCTTCCGTGGTCTGGTCCAGCGCCGAGGTGGCTTCGTCCAGCAGCAGCACCGACGGGTTGCGGATGATGGCGCGCGCGATCGCGATGCGCTGGCGCTGGCCGCCCGACAGGGTGTCGCCGCGCTCGCCGACCGGCGTGTCGTATCGCTGCGGCAGGCTCATGATGTAGCGGTGGATCTCGGCCTTCTTGGCAGCGTCCTCCACCTCCTCGTCGGTCGCGCCCTCCTTGCCGAGCCGGATGTTCTCGCGGATCGACATGTTGAACAGCATGTTCTCCTGGAACACCACCGCCATGCTCCGGCGCAGCGAATCCAGCGTCACCTTGCGGACGTCGACACCGTCGATGGTGAGCCGTCCCTCGTCGGGCACGTAGAGCCGCAGGATGAGGTTGAGCAACGTGCTCTTGCCGGAGCCGCTCGGGCCGACGATCGCGATGCGCTTGCCGGCCTCGAGCTTGAGGCTGAGATTGTCCAGCACCGGCGTCTGGCTGCCCTCGTACCGGAAGGTGACGCGGTCGAAGGTGATGTCGTTGGTGATGCGCGGCAAATCGGGCGCACCGGGCCGATCGGCGCCGCGGGTCGGCTCGTCCAGCAGCTCCTGGATATGGCGGATCGCGGCGGCCGAGGAGATCGACACCGGGATGAAATGCATCAGATGGGCGATGTTGTAGGAAACCTCCCAGAACGCGCTCTCGAAGGTGACGAAGGTGCCGATGGTGATCTGGCCCTTGGTCGCCAGATACGCGCCGATCGCGAGCACCACGAGGTGCAGCAATAGCACCGAGATGGTGACCGTCCGCTCCACCATGGTCGACAGGAATGCGGCCGAGGCGATCTTGTTGCGCGTCTCGTCGTTGCGGAAGGCGAAGAAGCCGAACATCTTGCGCTGCAGGCTGAACGCCTTGATCACGGCCTGCGCCGCCACGTTCTCCTGCACCATGCCGAGCAGCGCGCTCTCGTTGAGCTTCTGCTCGTAATTGGCCTGCACTGCCTTGGGCGTCAGGATCCGCGGGCCGATCAGCGTAATCGGAAACACGAGCAGCGCGACCACCGCGAGCTGCCAGTTCAGGAACACCATCAGGACGATGCCGGCGATCAGTTCCAGAAACGGCAGCGCGGCGCTGTTGGCGAAGGTCTTCACCGAGCCTTCGAACGCGGAGAGGTCGACCGAGAAGCGCGACAGGATTTCGCCGCGCTTGGTGCGGCCGAAATAGGCCGCCGGCAGGTCCTGGACGTGCTCGAACAGGCGTTTGCGGACGTCCGAGATGACGCAGGCGGCCAGCCGCGCATCCCAGCGCTCGTACCAGACCGCGACAATCGAGGTGAAGATGCCGGCGACGGCGAGCACGCCGAGGATCTTGTACAGCGCCTGGAAGTCTTCCTCGCCGAGCGCCTCGTCGATCAGAAACTTGAGGCTGAGCGGCATGATGACGTTGAACAGCGTCTCGACGAAGACGCCGAACGCGACGAACGACAGCATCCGCTTGTAGTTCGTCAGATAGGGTTTGACGAACCCGAGAATGGTCGCGAGCGCGCCGGCGGCCTCGCGGGCAGTAAAGACGACGAGGTCCTCGTCCTCGTCATCGTCGTCGAGTTCCAGGCCGTCCTCCGCCTCGTCCTCGTCATCCTCCTCGTCGTCGAGCTCCGGTTTGGCCGAAGCGGCGAGCTTGTCGTCGAGCTCGGCCGCCTTGTCTGCGGTGAGCTTCTGTTTGTCGGGCGAGAGAGGCTTGTCGTCGGGCGAGAGAGGCTTGGATGCCATGAAACCAACCGATGCTGACGGCCGGCATGACCGCAGAGAAAGCAGGACATAGCGGCAACCGCTATGGCCCCGATTCTATGCGATCAAGATGAATTCGGCAAAACAATTGGGCGAATTCGACGCGTCCGGCGGCTATTCCTCGTCCTCGTCCTCGACCTTGTCAAAGAAGGAATAGCGCAGGCTGTCGGCGTCGGCGTACCACTGTCCTGGCCCCTTGTTGGCGGCGAGCGTCGCCTCCCAGAGCGCATCGGTGCAGTCCTTGCGGTGCATCGAGAGATCGAAACCATTGCCGAAGAACAGCTCGGACCATTCCCACCAGGTGCCGAGCTTCTTGACCCCGCGCAGGAGGTCGTAGCGGTCGATCAGGGCGGGAGCCATGTCCGAGGTGATCGAGCCGAACACGAGGCCGGTCTTGACCACGCGGTTGAGCTCGCGGATCGCGCGGACCACCTGCTTCGGGGAAACGTGGCAGAGGCTGGTCTCGAACACGAAGTCGAATGCGCCGTCCTTGAACGGCATGTCGGTGATCGAGCCGAGCTTGTTGTACTTCTTCAGCGCCTTCGGCGTCCTGGCGTGGATGGCACGGTTGTTCTCGATGCCGAAGGCATCGATGCCGCGCTCGCGCAGCGCGCCGACCAGCTCGCCGCTGGCGGAGCCCGCGACGAGCAGCCTGAAGCCCTTCGTCTTGCCCCAGACGATACCGAGCAGCTTGGTGAGATAATCGGGGTCGGTAAAGTGGCGCCAGGCCTCGTGGTAGGGACCGAGACCGCGATAGTTCTCGAAATAATCGCGATCGATCTTGTCGGAGAGCGGCTTGTCCTCCTGCGCGCGTTCCCGGCGCAGGCGCATCATCTCGGTCAGGATGATGTCGGTGGCGGCGTCGGAGGAGTCGAGCAGGCCGTTCAGCGTGGAATCGAACAGATAGTCGCCGACCACCACGATGCCCGGATGCTCCTTCGGCTCCGGCCGGTGATTGGTCATGACGTCGCGCACGGGCAGACCGCCCGGTATGGCGTTCACCGACGACAGCCAGCGGTGGATCTTGCCTTCCATGAAATGCGAACGCGCATCGCCGAGCGAGGCCGGCAGCGACTTCAGCGCGGCGTCGATCAGCTCCTGGTCCGACAGATTGGCGAAGGCCAGCGCGTCGGAGCCCGGAATCAGCCAGTTCAGCACGCCGTGCTTGCCGACGTCGTGGCGCGCGCCCTCGTTGTAGACGCAGCAACCGCCGAAAGCTTCCGACATGAACCAGGCGCCGGGAATCTTCCCGCCCCAGAACGGCGTGTCGAACAGGATCGAGACGCGCAGGTAATGCGCCGGACGGTCGAAATAGGAGACGTGCTTGACCATCGACTTGCGCAGCTGCTCGCCTTCCCAGCCGAGCGTGGCCAGCCAGGAATGCGGCAAGCAGACCAGCACGAGGTCGAAGTCGCGGGTCTCCGGTCCCTTGCCGTTCATCATCTTGAGCTGGTAGCGGCCGGTCGGCGCCTTGCCCACGGTGAGCACGCGATGATTGAGCTGGATGTCGGCATTGACCTCCGACTGCAGGCACTCGATCAGCTGCTCGTTGCCGTTCTGGATGGAATAGAGGCCGATATAGCCGTCGACATCCATCAGGTAGTTCTTGAGCGCGTTGAGGCCGTTGGTGTTGTGGCTCTCGGTCGCGATGTCGGAGCGCGCCATCACCTTGAAGAATCGCTTGGCCGTCTCGTCCTCGACCTCCTCGTCGAGCACCTGCTCGGCGGTCTTGTAGGCCCAGGGATTCTCGTTGTCGTGCGCGCCGACGCCCTCGTAATATTCGACCGGCGACAACATCTCGGTGCAGCGCTTGCGGAAGGCCTCGATCGCAGCGGCGGTCTTGGCGCCGTATTTGCGGCGCATGCCGGGCACATCGTTCAGCAGCTCGCCGCCGAGGTGCACCTGCTCGGCGTCCATCGGAATGGTCTGCAGCCCGAAATGCTGGATCAACTCGCGCAGCGGATCCGGACCCGTCATCGAGTAATCGTAGATCTCGGCTACGCCGGCCTCGTACATCGCCGGCGCGGAATCGAACTTGCGCGTGACGATCTTGCCGCCGAGCCGGTCGGAGGCCTCGTAGATGGTGACGCGACAGAGATCGCCGAGCTTGCGCTTCAGGTACCAGGCGCTCATCAGCCCGCCAGGGCCGCCGCCTACGATTGCGAGATCAAGCATATGAGTTCCGTGGTCTCCGGTCCGCCCCCTTCACGGGACCACCGGTCTAAACTCTCCTAGCAGAAGCGCTTTTACGCCTGAAGGAAAGATGAACAAGGCCTGATCCTGCACCGCAGCAAGCCGGCGAGGATGCAGCAAAAAGGCCGGCTTGCGCCGGCCTTTTCAGTGTCTCAGTATTCCTACGGATGAACGATCATTCCGCGGGCGGCAGCGCGGGAAGCTCCGCTTCCGGCGCGGGCGACACGACCGCCGCCTGCTTCTCGCGCTCGTCCAGGATCAGCTTGTCGCGCTTCATGGCGACTTCGCGGATCTTGGCCATGGAGGCGCCGGTGCCCGCCGGGATCAGCCGGCCGACGATGACGTTCTCCTTGAGGCCTTCGAGCGGATCGACCTTGCCGTTGACCGCCGCTTCCGTGAGGACGCGGGTGGTCTCCTGGAACGAGGCCGCCGAGAAGAACGAACGGGTCTGCAGGCTCGCCTTGGTGATGCCGAGCAGAACCGGCGTTCCCGTGGCGGGCTTCTTGCCCTCTTCCTTAGCCTTCTCGTTCAACGCGTCGAACTCGATCTTGTCGACCTGCTCGCCCGAGATCATGTCCGTATCGCCCTGGTCGGTGACCTCCACCTTCTGGAGCATCTGACGGACAATCACCTCGATGTGCTTGTCGTTGATGAGCACGCCCTGGAGCCGGTAGACCTCCTGGATCTCGTTGACCAGATAGGCCGCGAGTTCCTCGATGCCCTTGACCGCGAGGATGTCGTGCGGTGCCGGGTTGCCTTCGACGATGAAGTCGCCCTTTTCGACGATGTCGCCGTCCTGAAGGTGGATGTGCTTGCCCTTCGGGATCAGGTACTCGCGCGGCTCGTCGGTCTTGTCCATCGGCTCGATCGAGATGCGGCGCTTGTTCTTGTAGTCGCGCCCGAACCGGATGGTACCCGCGATCTCGGCGATGATCGCCGCATCCTTCGGACGCCGTGCCTCGAACAGTTCCGCCACCCGCGGCAGACCGCCGGTGATGTCACGTGTCTTGGCGCTTTCGGTCGAGACACGGGCGAGGATGTCGCCCGGGTTGACCTTGGCTCCGACGTCGACCGAGAGAATGGCGTCGACCGACAGCATGTAGCGGGCATCGCCGCCACGGGCGAGCTTGAGCACCTTGCCGTCCTTGCCCTTGACCACGATGGCCGGACGCAGGTCCGAGCCGCCGCGGGTCGAGCGCCAGTCGATGACCACGCGCTTGGCGATACCGGTGGCCTCGTCGAGCGTTTCCGAGATCGACTGCCCCTCGACCAGATCCTCGAAGCCGATGGTACCTTCGACTTCGGTGAGCAGCGGACGGGTGTAGGGATCCCACTCGACGATGCGCTGGCCGCGCTTGACCATGTCGCCCTCGTCGACGTGCAGGCGCGAGCCGTACTGGACGCGGTGCGTCGCACGCTCGGTGCCGTCGGCATCGACGATGGCCACCACCATATTGCGCACCATCGCGATCAGGTGGCCTTCGCTGTTGCGGGCGATGGCCTTGTTCCTGATCACGATCTTGCCGTCGAAGTTGGCTTCGACGAACGACTGCTCGTTCAGCTGCGCCGCACCGCCGATGTGGAAGGTGCGCATGGTGAGCTGGGTGCCCGGCTCGCCGATCGACTGCGCCGCGATGACGCCGACGGCTTCGCCGTGGTTGACTGGCGTGCCGCGGGCGAGGTCGCGGCCGTAGCACTTGCCGCAGATGCCGTTGACGAGCTCGCAGGTCAGCGCCGAGCGGATCTTCACCTCCTGCACGCCACCCTGCTGGATGGCGTCCAGATGGCTCTCTTCCATCAGCGTGTCGCGCTTGATGATCACCTTGCCGGAACTGTCACGGATGTCTTCGCAGGCCGTGCGTCCGAGGATGCGCGAGCCCAGCGAAGCGACCACGGTGCCGGCATCGACGATGGCGCGCATCTTGATGCCGAGCTTGGTGCCGCAGTCGCTCTGCGTGATGATGCAGTCCTGCGCGACGTCGACCAGACGACGGGTCAGGTAGCCGGAGTTGGCGGTCTTCAACGCGGTGTCCGCGAGGCCCTTGCGGGCGCCGTGGGTCGAGTTGAAATACTCGAGCACCGAGAGGCCTTCCTTGAAGTTCGAGATGATCGGCGTCTCGATGATCTCGCCCGACGGCTTGGCCATCAGGCCGCGCATGCCGGCGAGCTGGCGCATCTGGGCCGGCGAACCGCGGGCACCGGAATGAGCCATCATGTAGATCGAGTTGATGTCGGCATCGGCCCCGCTCGCCGTCTTCTTGGTCGAGGAGATCTCCTTCATCATCGCCTTGGCGATTTCTTCGGTAGCCTTCGACCAGGCGTCGACGACCTTGTTGTACTTCTCGCCGTGGGTGATCAGACCGTCGTTGTACTGCTGCTCGAAGTCCTTCGCCAGCGTACGGGTGGTATCGACGATCTTCCACTTGCCGTGCGGCACGACCATGTCGTCCTTGCCGAACGAGATGCCGGCCTTGAACGCGTTGTAGAAGCCGAGCGCCATGATGCGGTCGCAGAAGATCACCGTCTCCTTCTGACCGCAGTGACGGTAGACCTGGTCGATCACGCCCGAGATCTCGCGCTTGGTCATCAGCTTGTTGATGATCTCGTACGAAATCCGCGGGTTCTTCGGCAGCAGGTTGCCGAGCATGACGCGGCCGGC
The DNA here is from genome assembly GCF_042019905.1 of Bradyrhizobium dasycarpum. NCBI lineage: Bacteria > Pseudomonadati > Pseudomonadota > Alphaproteobacteria > Hyphomicrobiales > Nitrobacteraceae > Bradyrhizobium > Bradyrhizobium dasycarpum. Next base: position 654,946 of record NZ_CP169574.1, on the reverse strand, counting down.
GGTGGTCTCGATCCAGCGCGTCGAGACCTTGCCGGTCTCGTCCATGCCCTGCCACCGGTACTTGATCTTGGTGTGGAGGTGGATGACCTTCGCGTGCAGGGCGTGCTCGAGGCTCGGCCATGTCGCCGAAGATCTTGCCCTCGCCGGGCAGACCTTCGCGCATGATCGAAACGTAGTAGAGACCGAGCACGATGTCCTGCGACGGCACGATGATCGGCTGACCGTTGGCCGGATGCAGGATGTTGTTGGTCGACATCATCAGGACGCGCGCTTCCAGCTGCGCTTCGAGCGACAGCGGAACGTGCACGGCCATCTGGTCGCCGTCGAAGTCGGCGTTGAACGCCGAGCAGACCAGCGGGTGAAGCTGGATTGCCTTGCCCTCGATCAGCACGGGCTCGAACGCCTGGATGCCGAGGCGATGCAGCGTCGGCGCGCGGTTGAGCAGCACCGGATGCTCGCGGATCACCTCATCCAGGATGTCCCAGACCTCGGGCCGCTCCTTCTCGACCAGCTTCTTGGCCTGCTTCACCGTGGTGGACAGGCCCTTGGCGTCGAGCCGCGAATAGATGAACGGCTTGAACAGCTCGAGCGCCATCTTCTTCGGCAGGCCGCACTGATGCAGGCGCAGCTCGGGACCGACCACGATCACCGAACGGCCCGAATAGTCGACGCGCTTGCCGAGCAGGTTCTGGCGGAAGCGGCCCTGCTTGCCCTTGAGCATGTCGGCGAGCGACTTCAGCGGGCGCTTGTTGGCGCCCGTGATGACGCGGCCGCGGCGGCCGTTGTCGAACAGCGCATCGACCGCTTCCTGAAGCATGCGCTTCTCGTTGCGGATGATGATGTCGGGCGCGCGCAGCTCCATCAGCCGCTTCAAGCGGTTGTTGCGGTTGATGACGCGGCGATAGAGGTCGTTGAGGTCCGAGGTCGCGAAGCGGCCGCCGTCCAGCGGCACCAGCGGACGCAGGTCCGGCGGAATCACCGGGACCACGGTCATGATCATCCATTCCGGCTTGTTGCCGGAGTGGCGGAACGCTTCCACGATCTTGAGGCGCTTGGCGAGCTTCTTGTGCTTGATGTCGGAGTCGGTCTCCTGCATCTCGACGCGGAGCGAAGCCTCCAGCTTCTCGAGGTCCATGCCCTTGAGCAGCTCGCGGATCGCTTCGGCGCCGATCATGGCGGTGAAGCTGTCCTGGCCGTATTCGTCCTGCGCCTTCAGATACTCGTCCTCGGACAGCAGCTGACGGTCCTTGAGCGCGGTCAGACCCGGCTCGAGCACGACGTAATATTCGAAGTAGAGGATCCGCTCGAGATCCTTCAGCGTCATGTCCAGCAGAAGGCCGATGCGCGAGGGCAGCGACTTCAGGAACCAGATGTGGGCGACCGGGGCTGCGAGCTCGATATGGCCCATGCGCTCGCGCCGGACGCGCGACAGCGTGACCTCGACCGAGCACTTCTCGCAGATGATGCCCTTGTACTTCATGCGCTTGTACTTGCCGCACAAGCACTCGTAGTCCTTGATCGGCCCGAAGATGCGGGCGCAGAACAGGCCGTCGCGCTCGGGCTTGAAGGTGCGGTAGTTGATGGTCTCCGGCTTCTTGATCTCGCCGTAGGACCAGGACAGAATCTTCTCTGGAGACGCGATCGAGATCCGGATCTGGTCGAAGACCTGAGCCGGCGTCGTCGGGTTGAAGAGATTCATAATTTCTTGGTTCATCGTCTTCTCCTCGCGTGCCGGTCGCCTCCGGCCGCAAATTCGAAAATCACTTCAAGCAGGCGCCCTGCCCTCAAGGCCTCGGGTGGGGCGCCGGTGCCCGGCCGCAAAGGGCCGGGCATGACAGGTCGAATTACTCGGCCGCTTCCGACGTCGGCGCCGGTCCCACCTTGGAGTTGTGCAGGTCGACGTTGAGGCCGAGCGAGCGCATTTCCTTGACCAGCACGTTGAACGATTCCGGAATACCGGCCTCGAACGTGTCGTCGCCGCGCACGATCGCCTCGTACACCTTGGTACGGCCGGCGACGTCGTCCGACTTCACCGTCAGCATCTCCTGGAGCGTGTACGCCGCGCCGTAGGCCTCGAGCGCCCACACCTCCATTTCGCCGAAGCGCTGGCCGCCGAACTGCGCCTTGCCGCCCAGCGGCTGCTGGGTGACGAGCGAGTATGGACCGATCGAACGCGCGTGGATCTTGTCGTCGACCAGATGGTGCAGCTTGAGCATGTAGATGTAGCCCACCGTCACCTTGCGATCGAACGGATCGCCGGTGCGGCCGTCATAGACGGTCGACTGGCCCGAGGCGTCGAGACCCGCAAGCTTCAGCATCTCCTCGATGTCGGCTTCCTTGGCGCCGTCGAACACCGGCGTCGCGATCGGCACGCCGCGGCTCAAGTTGTGGCCAAGCTCGATCAGCTCATTGTCGTTGAGCGACTTGATCGTCTCGTCGTCGCCGTAGACCTTCTTCAAGGTCTCCTTCAGCGGCTTGATGTCCTGCTTCGACAGGTACGCATCGACCGTCTGGCCGATCCGCTTGCCGAGGCCGGCGCAGGCCCAGCCGAGATGGGTCTCGAGGATCTGTCCGACGTTCATGCGCGAGGGCACGCCGAGCGGATTGAGCACGATGTCGGCATGCGTGCCGTCTTCGAGGAACGGCATGTCCTCGATCGGCACGATCTTCGACACCACGCCCTTGTTGCCGTGGCGGCCGGCCATCTTGTCGCCGGGCTGGATCTTGCGCTTCACCGCGACGAAGACCTTGACCATCTTCATCACGCCGGGCGGCAATTCGTCGCCGCGCTGAAGCTTCTCGACCTTATCGAGGAAGCGCTGTTCGAGCCCCTTCTTCGACTCGTCGTACTGCTTCCGCATGGCCTCGATCTCGGCCATCAGCTTGTCGTTCGGCGAAGCGAACAGCCACCACTGCGACTTCGGGTACTCCTCGAGCACCGCACGGGTGATCTTGGTGTCCTTCTTGAAGCCCTTGGGACCCGCAATGCCCTGCCGCCCTTCGAGCAGCTCGGCAAGACGGTTGTAGACGTTGCGGTCCAGGATCGCCTGCTCGTCGTCGCGGTCCTTGGCCAGACGCTCGATCTCTTCCCGCTCGATCGCCAGCGCACGCTCGTCCTTGTCGACGCCGTGACGGTTGAACACGCGCACTTCCACGATCGTGCCCTGCACGCCCGGAGGAACGCGCAGCGAGGTGTCGCGAACGTCGGAGGCCTTCTCGCCGAAGATGGCGCGCAGCAGCTTCTCTTCCGGCGTCATCGGGCTTTCGCCCTTCGGCGTGATCTTGCCGACCAGGATGTCGCCGGCGCGCACTTCCGCACCGATGTAGACGATACCGGCTTCGTCGAGGTTCTTGAGCGCTTCTTCCGAGACGTTCGGAATGTCGCGGGTGATTTCCTCGGGTCCGAGCTTGGTGTCGCGGGCCATCACCTCGAACTCCTCGATGTGAATCGAGGTGAAGACGTCTTCCTTCACGATCCGCTCGGAGAGCAGGATCGAGTCTTCGAAGTTGTAGCCGTTCCACGGCATGAACGCGACGAGCACGTTGCGTCCCAGAGCGAGCTCACCGAGATCGGTCGACGGACCGTCGGCGATGATGTCGCCCTTCTTGACGATGTCGCCGACCTTCACCAGCGGACGCTGGTTGATGCAGGTCGACTGGTTGGAGCGCTGGTACTTCATCAGGCGGTAGATATCGACGCCCGACTTAGTCGGATCGAGATCTTCCGTGGCGCGGATGACGACGCGGGTGGCGTCGATCTGGTCGATCACGCCCGACCGGCGCGCCGCGATCGCAGCACCCGAGTCGCGCGCAACCACGCCTTCCATGCCGGTGCCGACGAACGGCGCCTCGGCGCGAACCAGCGGCACCGCCTGGCGCTGCATGTTCGAGCCCATCAGCGCGCGGTTGGCGTCGTCGTTCTCGAGGAACGGGATCAGCGCCGCGGCGACCGAAACCAGCTGCTTCGGCGACACGTCCATGTAGTCGACCTTGTCCGGCGTCACCGGCAAGACTTCGCCGGCATGACGGCAGACCACGAGGTCTTCGGTGAAGCGGCCCTTCGGGTCGAGCGGCACGTTGGCCTGCGCGACCGTGTAGCGGCCCTCTTCCATCGCCGAGAGGTACACGACCTCGTCGGTGACGCGGCCGTCCTTGACCTTGCGGTACGGCGTCTCGACGAAGCCGTACTTGTTCACGCGCGCGAAGGTCGCGAGCGAGTTGATCAGGCCGATGTTCGGACCTTCCGGCGTCTCGATCGGGCAGATGCGGCCGTAATGCGTCGGATGCACGTCGCGCACCTCGAAGCCGGCGCGCTCGCGGGTCAGACCGCCCGGTCCAAGCGCCGACAGGCGCCGCTTGTGGGTGATCTCCGACAGCGGGTTGGTCTGGTCCATGAACTGCGAGAGCTGCGAGGAGCCGAAGAACTCGCGCACGGCGGCAGCCGCCGGCTTGGCGTTGATCAGGTCCTGCGGCATGACCGTGTCGATATCGACCGAGGACATGCGCTCCTTGATCGCGCGCTCCATGCGCAACAGGCCGATGCGGTACTGGTTCTCCATGAGCTCGCCGACCGAGCGCACACGGCGGTTGCCGAGATGGTCGATATCGTCGATCTCGCCCTTGCCGTCGCGCAGGTCCACCAGCGTCTTGATGACGGAGAGGATGTCTTCCTTGCGCAGCGTGCGCTGGGTGTCGGGCGCATCGAGGTCGAGGCGCATGTTCATCTTGACGCGGCCGACCGCGGACAGGTCGTAGCGTTCGGCGTCGAAGAACAGCGACTGGAACATGGCCTGCGCCGAATCCAGCGTCGGCGGCTCGCCCGGACGCATCACGCGGTAGATGTCGAACAGCGCGTCCTCGCGCGTCATGTTCTTGTCCGCCGAGAGCGTGTTGCGGATGTAGGGGCCGACATTGACGTGGTCGATGTCGAGCAACGGCAGCTCCTTGTAGCCCTGCTCGTTGAGCGACTTCATCAGCTTGTCGGTGATCTCCTCACCGGCTTCGGCGTGAATCTCGCCCGTCTTCGGATTGACGAGGTCCTCGGCGACGTAGTTGCCGACCAGCTCCTCGTCGGACATGCGCAGCGCCTTCAGCCCCTTCTCCTGGAGCTGGCGGGCGGCACGGACGGTGAGCTTCTTGCCGGCCTCGAGCACGACCTTGCCGGTGTCGGCGTCGATCAGGTCGTTGACGGTCGAGTAGCCGCGGAAACGGTTGGCGTCGAACGGAACGCGCCAGCCTTCCTTCGTCCGCTTGTAGAGGATCTTCTTGTAGAACGTGGACAGGATCGCCTCGCCGTCGAGGCCGAGGGCGAACATCAGCGACGTCACCGGAATCTTGCGGCGGCGGTCGATACGCGCATAGACGATGTCCTTGGCGTCGAACTCGATGTCGAGCCAGGAGCCGCGATACGGAATCACGCGGGCGGCGAACAGCAGCTTGCCCGAGGAATGGGTCTTGCCCTTGTCGTGGTCGAAGAACACGCCGGGCGAGCGGTGCATCTGCGAGACGATGACGCGCTCGGTGCCGTTCACGATGAAGGTGCCGTTCATCGTCATGAGCGGGATGTCGCCCATGTAGACGTCCTGCTCCTTGATGTCCTTCACCGACTTCGCGCCGGTTTCCTCGTCGATATCGAACACGATGAGGCGCAGCGTCACCTTGAGGGGAGCCGCGAAGGTCATGCCGCGCTGACGGCACTCGTCGACGTCGTATTTCGGCTGCTCGAACTCGTAGCGGACGAATTCCAGCATCGAGGTGCCCGAGAAATCGGAGATCGGAAACACCGAGCGGAACACCGCCTGGAGGCCCTCGTCGAGACGCCCACCCTGGGGTTCATCGACCATTAGGAACTGGTCATAGGACGCCTTCTGAACCTCGATGAGGTTCGGCATCTCGGCCACTTCCTTGATGTGTCCGAAAAACTTGCGAACGCGTTTGCGACCGGTGAATGTCTGCTGCGCCATCGTGGCCTCTCATTTTCGTCGCCCGATCTGGGCGCGCCGTCCAGGACGCGGCTGCCACCGCTCCCCGGGTTGAATTTTTCGAACCCGTTTTGGGGGCCGCAGACTCAGGTTCAGGCGAGAATGTCCTGAATCTGTTCTTCAGACCTTCAAAACGCAAAACGACGCGCGGGGCGCTGCTGCGCGCCCGCCCGTCACAACGATCGTCTTCACGGACTGCAAAAGCCCGAAATAGCTTGCTCTCCCAACGGCTTACAGGGATCCGGGACCCCCGCCACCGCGCTTTCGTGCTGCCGACCCGATATGGGGCGACAATAGTGGAGATTCGAGGGGTAAACCCTCAAATCCCCACACTTTTTCGTGTTCAGCCCGCGTCGGGACGTTCCGTCGCACGGCTTTTGCATCAGGCGCCCGTCTTTCCGGTCGTCATGGCCGGGCTTGACTCGGCCATCCACGATCTGGGGACGAGATCCCGGGTCTCGCTTCGCGAGCCCGGGATTTCGCTGAAGTAACTTGCGTTACTTGAGCTCGACCTTGGCGCCAGCCTTCTCGAGCTGGGCCTTGATCTTGTCGGCTTCTTCCTTGTTCACGCCTTCCTTCAGCGGCTTCGAGCACCCTCGACGAGGTCCTTTGCTTCCTTCAGGCCGAGACCGGTGATGGCGCGGACTTCCTTGATGACCTCGATCTTCTTGTCGCCGGCGCTGGCGAGAACGACCGTGAACTCGGTCTTCTCTTCCGCCGGAGCGGCAGCGGCGCCACCGGCAGCCGGGCCGGCCACGGCGACGGCCGCGGCGGCCGAAACGCCCCACTTCTCTTCGAGGAGCTTCGCCAGTTCAGCAGCTTCGAGCACGGTGAGGCTCGAGAGGTCGTCAACGATCTTCTGCAAGTCAGCCATTGTTCAGTTTCCTTACGTGTAAGTCTGGTTCGGGTTTGAGTTTTGCGAAGGGCGTCAGGCCGCTTCGCCCTTTGAGGCATGAGCCTGGATGACGCGCGCGAGCTTGCCCGCGGGCGCATTGGCGAGCTGAGCCAGCTTGGTCGCCGGGGCCACGATGAGGCCGACGATCTTGCCGCGCAGTTCATCAAGCGACGGCAGCGAGGCAAGGGCCTTCACGCCGTCGACATTCAGGACGGTCTTTCCCATCGAGCCGCCGATGATGACGAACTTTTCGTTCGCCTTGGCGAATTCGATGGCGACCTTTGGCGCCGCTACCGGATCGTTCGAAGTGGCGATCACGGTCGGTCCCTTCAGCATGGGGCCGATGGCAACGACGTCAGTGCCTTCAAGAGCAATTTTGGCGAGACGGTTCTTCGAGACCTTCACCGCGGCACCCGCCTGCTTCATCTGCTGGCGCAGCTTCTGCATCTGGGCGACGGTGAGGCCGGAATATTGAGCAACGACCGCGACGCTCGTGGTCTTGAAGACCTCATTGAGCTGTTCGACCGCCTCTTTTTTTGCCGCTCGTTCCACAGCAAGCTCTCTCCGGTTGGCGGTCATCGCGAAAGCGGGACCGCCGGGTTGCACCCATCGTCCCACCCAAAACCTGAACCTCGGGGCCAAAATCCCCTTCGGACACGCGCCGGGCGAGACGACAATTCAAAGCCTGCCCTCCGGGAGCACCTGAGGGCGCCCACGGCGTGTCGAGGTCCGAACCAGACCCGTTTCGCGACCAGCCCTTAAAGCTGGATGCGAAGTGAAATCCGGTCTTCACCCGTCTATGCAGGCCATGCGATTAAGCCGTTGAGAAATCGAGATTTCCCGCAGGCGCCTGCAGTCTCGGACAGGACAGGGTCAGCCGGCGAACCGCCCGACCCCTGCCCACATTCCACCAACAGACGGGTTCTCCTTCCTTTTCGGGCAAATCCTCACGGACGTCCTGAAAAGGAATGATCTCCTGTCGTGTCGGGTTTTCGGAATGCATGCACGAAAGCGCCAGCCGAGGCCGGCACGTCCGGAGGCGGTTCTTTAACCGCTCCGGGCTTGCTTGCCAAGAGCAAAATTCACACCAGTTCCAATCCGTTGCCGGACGGGCCGATTCAGGCCGATTTGACCGCATAGGGCAGCGGCTTGCCCGCGAAAAACGCGGTCAGGTTGGCCAGCACGCAGTTCTGCATGGCAACGTGCGATTCGAGGGTGTGGCCACCGACATGGGGGGCGAACACCACGTTCGGCAGCGCGGTCAGCGCGTCGGGGGCGTGCGGTTCTTTCTCGAACACGTCGAGGCCGGCGCCGGCGATGGTCTTGTCGGTGAGTGCCGCGACCAGGGCCTTCTCGTCGATCACGGAGCCGCGGGAGATGTTGACGACGTAACCGTCCGCCCCGAGCCGCTTCAGGATGTCGGCGTTGACGACGTGCTGGGTCTCGGCCCCTGCCCGGACCGCGATCATCAGCACGCTGCACCAGTCGGCCAGCGCCTCCAGCGACGGGAAATATCGATAGGGCAGATCGTATCGGGTGCGGCTGAAATAGCCGATCTCGCTCTCGAAGGCGGCGCAGCGCGCCGCGATCTTGCGGCCGATCTCGCCCATGCCGTAGACGCCGATGCGGCGGCCGGGCATGCCGGCCTGCGGGCGCATCATCGGCGACGGCTTCGAGGCGGCCCAATCGCCGCTACGGACATATTGGTCGGCGACCAGGATCCGCCGCGTCGTCGCCAGCATCAGGGTCATCGCGATGTCGGCGACCGAGGCCGCGTTGGCGCCGGGACTGTGGCCGACCGCGATATTGCGGCTGGCGGCCGCCGTCAGGTCGACGCCGTCATAGCCGGTGCCGTAGCAGACGATGGCGCCGAGCTTGGGAAACAGGACCATCGCCTCCGCACCGAGCGGCGAGCCGCCGGCGGTCAGCAGCGCGCGGATGTCGTCGAGCTCCTCGGCCGGAAACACGTCTCGCGCGGGCTTGCCGCCGGTGTCGAGCAGCTCGAAGCGCTCGGCGAAGCGCGCCATCATCGTCTTGGGAAAGCGCGAATAGATCAGGACCTTGTCACCCATTGTTCTTGTTTCCAGTGAGCGCCGCCACAAACGACGAGGGGCGGAATCGGTTGCCCAATTCCGCCCCTCGCCTCATGCAATTTTCAGGCTTAGCCGAGAATGGTGCCCGGCTCGACCTTCACGCCGGGGCCCATCGTCGAGGACACCGCAACGCGCTGGATGTAGGTGCCCTTGGAGCCGGCTGGCTTGGCCTTGGAGACGGCGTCAGCCAGGGCCTTGATGTTCTCGACCAGCTTTTCCTCGGAGAACGAGGCCTTGCCGACGCCGGCCTGCAGGATGCCGGCCTTCTCGACGCGGAACTCGACCGAGCCGCCCTTGGCACCCTTCACCGCGCCGGTGACGTCCATGGTCACGGTGCCGATCTTCGGGTTCGGCATCAGGCCGCGCGGGCCGAGCACCTTACCGAGACGGCCTACCAGCGGCATCATGTCGGGGGTGGCGATGCAGCGGTCGAAATCGATCGAGCCGTTCTGCACCTTCTCGACCAGGTCTTCGGCGCCGACGACATCGGCACCCGCTGCCTTGGCCTCATCGGCCTTGGCGCCGCGGGCGAACACGCCAACGCGGAGCGTACGGCCGGTGCCGTTCGGCAGGGTCACGACGCCGCGGACCATCTGGTCGGCGTGACGCGGATCGACGCCGAGGTTGATCGCGATCTCGATGGTCTCGTCGAACTTCGCTTTCGCGCGCTCCTTGACCATCTTGATGGCGTCCGCCAGCGGGTAAAGCTTTTCGCGGTCAACACCTTCGCGGGCTTTGTTCAAACGCTTTCCGATTGCCATGACCGCTTACCCCGCAACTTCCAGGCCCATCGAACGGGCGGAGCCCTCGACCATCTTCATGGCCGATTCGATGGAATCGCAATTGAGATCCTTCATCTTCTTCTCGGCGATCTCGCGCACCTGCGCCTTGGTCACCTTGCCGGCCTTGTCGCGGCCCGGCGCCTTCGACCCGGACTGGATCTTGGCAGCCTGCTTGAGGAAGAACGACATCGGGGGCGTCTTCATCTCGAAGGTGAACGAACGATCGGCGTAGATCGTGATCACCACGGGAATCGGGGTGTTCTTCTCTTCCTTCTGGGTCTGGGCGTTGAACGCCTTGCAGAACTCCATGATGTTGAGACCGCGCTGACCGAGCGCGGGACCGATCGGGGGCGAAGGATTCGCCGCACCGGCCGGGACCTGAAGCTTCAGGTATCCGGTCACTTTCTTTGCCATGTATCACTCCTGTTGTGCCGGCATGCCGCCGGCGGTTTCAGGTTCGTGGTCGGGATCAACGGCGGCTGGCAACCGCCCTCGTCCTCCCACGCCTCTTGCTGCGCAAGACCGAAGTCTCGCGCAATACCCGCTCAGACCTTCTCGACCTGACCGAATTCCAGTTCGACCGGCGTTGCGCGACCGAAGATCGACACCGCGACCTTCACCCGCGAGCGCGCCTCGTCGATCTCCTCGACGACGCCCGAGAACGAGGCGAACGGGCCATCGGCCACGCGCACATTCTCGCCGATCTCGAACGACACCGACGCCTTCGGCCGTTCCACGCCCTCCTGCACCTGGTGCAGGATGCGCATGGCTTCGGCTTCCGAGATCGGCATCGGCTTGTTTTCCGCGCCGAGGAAGCCCGTGACCTTCGGCGTGTTCTTGATCAGATGAAACGCCTCGTCGGTCAGCTTCATCTTCACCAGCACGTAGCCGGGGAAGAACTTGCGCTCGGCGTCGATCTTGCGGCCGCGGCGCACTTCCGTGACCTTCTCGGTCGGCACCAGCACCAGCTCGAACAGCTCCTCGAGCCCGCGCTGCTTGGCCTGCTCGCGGATCGATTCGGCGACCTTTTTCTCGAAGTTCGAATAGGCGTGGACGATGTACCAGCGCTTGTCGGACAGTTGAGCGGTTGCTGTTGCCATCAGTGAATGCCCAGAAGGAAGGTGATGAGAACGCGGATGACCTGGTCGGCGGCGAAGAAGAAGATCGAGGCCACGGCGACCATGACGAACACCATGATGGTGGTGATGGTGGTCTCGCGGCGGGTCGGCCAGGTGACCTTGGCGGTCTCCGAGCGCACTTCCTGCAAGAACTTGAACGGGCTGACTGCCATCGTTTTGATGTCCAACGTCCGTCGACAGACGCGAATGAATTTCAGGGATCCGAACAGCCGCCGTTGGCCCAGCCCTCTATCTCGAAGGATGAGCCGGAAACCGGGCTCGATTGTTCGGGGATTTCAAAGCCGCGCCGGAGATCCGCGTCTAACGGGCCGGCTGCGAGTGCGGGGTATCTACTGCGGATAGGCCCAAAGGTCAAGATATAGAGGGCGCGCCCCAGGTGAGCCGATCTCCCCCGGCGGGAGAGCAGAGCCAAGCTCGATCAAAGGCTTATCCGCCCCACCCCGGCACGACATGACCCGCGGCTTCCAACCGCCTGCTTCAGGGCGCCCCGTCGGGGCACTCGCCGCGTCGGCCGCCGCGCGATCAGTCGGCCCGTTCGACGATCGAAACGCCCGGCAGCGGCACCACGAACTTTCCGCCTTCGGCGAAATAGCGGGCGTGCTTGGCCCGGATCGGGTCGACATAGCGCCAGGCGAAGACGACCACGAACGCCGGCTTGCGCTCGTAAAGGGCGGCAGGCGGCAGGATCGGGATGTCATAGCCCGGACCGGCCATCACGTTCCCCTTCTTGGGGTCGTCGTCGACCAGGAAGTCGATCTTGTTCTCCAGGCCGAACTGCGGCAGCAGGGTCGTGGTGCCGACCGAGACGCCGTAGCCGGCGACGAGCTGACCGCGCGCATGGGCAGCGTCCGCCATCGCGACCAGCTCATCGCGGATGGCGGCGATCCGTTTCACGTAGGGCGCATAATAGGCCGGCTGGTCGACACCGAGCCGCTCTTCCTCGGCAACGAAGCGCGCGACCTCCGCCGACGGCTTCTTGGCGCCCCCGGCGCGCTGCACGGTCACGCGGATCGAGCCGCCCTTGGTCCAGATGTGCTGGACGTCGATCAGCTCCATGCCGAGCCGGGCAAAGAAACGGATCAGCGGCTTGATGTTAAAATACGACAGGTGCTCGTGATAGACCGTGTCGAGCAGGTTCTTCTCGGTGACGTCGACGCCATATTGCGTTTCGAAGACGAACAATCCGTCCGGCGCGAGCACGTCGCGAACGCCGATCACCAGGGGATCGAGATTGTCGACATTGGCGATCATGTTGTTGGCGATCACGACGCTCGCCGCACCGTGGCTCTGCAGGATGCGACGCCCGATCGCATCGGTGAAGAAATCGCCGATGGTCTCGATCCCCGCCTCCGTCGCGCGCCGCGCGATCTCGACGGCGGGATCGACGCCGAGCACCCGCATCCCGCGCTCCTTGAAGAAGCCGAGCAGCGATCCGTCGTTGCTGCCGAGCTCGACGACCAGCGAGCCCGGCGCGATGGCGAAGCGGCTGACGACGTCGTTGGCATACCCCGCGAAGTGCTCCCGCAGGCCGAGCGAGAGCGACGTGGTGTAGACGTAGTTGCGGTACTGGATCTCCGGATTGCCGACGTGGAGAATCTGCAGATGGCCGCAATCCCTGCACAGATGCAGCGCCATCGGCACCGCGGCGCGGAACACGGGATCGTCGACGCTGGCGTCGGGGACCTGGAAGTTCGGTGTGCCGATGGGCATGCCGGCCATCGGGACGACCAGCTCTTGCTTGTCCGAGTGGCAGAGGCGGCAGGTTTGGCGGACGTAGAACAGATTTTTCATCGTGGAACCGAAAATTGAGACAGGCGATCGGGTGAGGCAATCCCACCCCGTGAAAACCACATCGGCAGCAATGGGCTCAAGCGGGTCATGGCTGGCTCGAGACTTCCCTGCCCAGACCGTCGTAGCTGGGCGCTTCCTCCGCCGCCTTGGCGGCGGTGTCCGCGGAATACGATCCGCGTTCCGGACTTGCCAGCCAGATCACACCTCCGACAAGCCCGATGATGACGCTGATGGCGCCAAGCAGAAGCGAAACCGACAGCGCTTGCTCGGAAGGGACGCCCGCCAGACCGAGGCAGGCGACCATCGCCCCCTCCCGAACGCCCCAGCCGCTGATCGAGATCGGGACCGCGGTCAACAGCACGACCGGCGGAATCAGGACCCCGGCGTCCGTCACCGAGAGCTGGGCGCCGACACCGCGCGCCAAGGCGTAGCAGGCCGCCGCGGTCACGAGATGGATCAGGAGCGCCGATCCGAACAGCAAAGCGCGACTCTTCGATTGCAGGAGAAGGAACCTGACCAGTGCTCCGAACCGGACGAAGCTTGCGATCGCCGGATGCGCAACGAGGCGCCTGGGCAGACGATCGAGCGTCAACAGGATTGCAGTGCCGGCGACGCCCGCCAGCGTCAGCCCGCCGATGGCGAGGATCGCGGCCGGATTGGACACGCGTGACGTGAGGAACGGCAATCCGGCGACCATCAGCACGATCAGCCCGATCAGGGCCGTGAAACGATCAGCCGCAACGCCCTTGACCGCCTCCGGCCACTGCACGCCGCGCTGGCGCAGCAGCCAGATCCGCACGGCGTCCCCGCCGACCGACGACGGCAACACCTGATTGAACCAGAGGCTGATCATCAGAATGCGCCAGCCCGCGAGCCAGTCCAGCGAGACGCCGAGCGCACGCATGATCAGCTCCCACCGGCCATTGAGCACGAAGGTCTGGAAGAAAATCAGCGTCAGCGCGAGGACGAACAGGAAAGGATCGACCGAGACAAGATGGCTGCGCAATTGTTGCAGGTCGAGACCGCGCGCGATGTAGACCAGCACGGCGATCGACAGCAGCAGCTTTACCGAAAACAGGGCCGCCTGCTTGAACCGCGACTGCATCGGGTGCCCGCCTCAGGATGCCGGATATTCCGCGCGACCGATGACAAGGTCGATCGCGGCCATCATCCAGAACTGGTGCGTCGTCTCGACAATGTTGTAGCTGCGACTATCGACAAAGAAATTGATGTCGCCGAGATTGCGCAGGGGATTGTCCGCATTCATGCCCGACAGCGTGATCACGTCGAGCTTCATCGTCCGCGCCTGCGCAACCGCATTGAGGATGTTCTTCGAGCGCCCGGACGAGCTGATCGCGACGAGGCAGTCACCGGCACGCGCGCTCAATCGCACCGCGTGCGCGATCCAATCCTCGAAGCCGTAATCGTTGGCGAGGCACGACATCATGCTGGCGTCGCTGAAGCAAAGCGCAGGCACCGCTGCGTTCTTCGCCAGATCGATCGCCAGATGCGAGGCGATGCCCGCCGAACCGCCGTTGCCGATGAAGATGACGCGGCCGCCCTGCTCGCGCGTGCGCAACCAGACGGCGCGGGTGGCGGAGATGCTGGCAAAAACGCCGTCGTCGATAGCCGTCGCGCGATGCAGGCGCCCGACATAATCGACGAGGAAAGCCTTGTGATCGGGATCGACGGACTCGACAGGCATGGGCTGGCGGCTCGACTGCAACATGATGCCCTGATACCGGCTATCACCAGGGATTGCAAAGGTATAATGCTTGCAAAGTCGGCGAGCGGCTGATAGTCGGCTTTCGGGTTTCACTCAACATTGGCCGGCCTGTTTCGCTGGGCATTCGCGTCACGGATGTTCCCCATGAAATGCATTGTCACTGGTGGCGCAGGTTTCATCGGAAGTCACCTCGTCGATCGCCTCCTCGACGATGGCCACGAGGTCGTCGCGCTCGACAATTTCGTCATCGGCCGCCCGGAAAATCTGGCCTCGCGCGCCAATTCGAGCCGGTTGAAGGTGGTGCGGGCGGACGTCACCGACCTCGACTCGATCAGGCCGTATTTCCACGGTATCGACTGGGTCTTCCACCTCGCGGCGCTGGCCGACATCGTTCCCTCGATCGAGTCCCCGATCCCGTATCATCGCGCCAATGTCGACGGCACGGTCAACGTTCTCGAGGCGGCCCGGCACGCCGGCGTCCGCCGTTTCGTATATGCCGCATCGTCGTCCTGCTACGGCATTCCCGACGCCTACCCGACGCCGGAGAGCGCCGAGATCCGGCCGATGTACCCCTACGCGCTTACCAAGAATCTCGGCGAGCAGTGCGTCATGCACTGGTGCCAGGTCTACAAGCTGCCCGCGGTCGCGCTCCGCCTGTTCAACGTGTACGGGCCGCGCCATCGCACCACCGGCACCTATGGTGCCGTGTTCGGCGTCTTCATGGCGCAGAAGCTCGCCGGCAAGCCCTTTACGGTGGTCGGCGACGGTGAACAGACGCGCGACTTCACTTTCGTCAGCGACGTCGCAGACGCCTTCGTGACCGCCGCGCGCTCCGATATCTCGCACGAGATATTCAACGTCGGCTCGGACAACACCTACAGCGTCAACCGGCTGGTCGAGCTTCTCGGCGGCGAGAAGGTCCACATCCCCAAACGTCCGGGCGAGCCCGATTGCACCTACGCCGACATTACCAAGATCAAACGGGTCCTGAACTGGACGCCGAAGGTGAAATTCGAGGACGGCGTTGCGACGATGCTGAAATCGATGGATCAGTACAAGGACGCGCCGCTGTGGACGGTCGACAAGATCGCCGACGCCACCAAGGACTGGTTCAAATATCTCGGTGACGACAGCGGCTCGGCCCAGAAGGCAAGCTCTTGAACAGGTGCGCGGGATATCGTTGCCGCGATTCGATCATTTCCGGGCGGCCATCTGAGACCTACCGGCGCTTTGGGTAATTCACATGGCTAATCCTCAGACAGACAAGCCGGCCGTCCATCCGGCCCCGCACGACAAGATCAGGACGATCGAGGAGCTCGGCGAGATGGCGCGTGCCGCGCAGGCAAAGGGCCTGACCGTCGCGCTCTGCCACGGCGTGTTCGATCTGGTGCATCTCGGCCACGTCCGGCACATCCTGGCGGCGCGCAACGAGGCCGACGTGGTCATCGTGACGATCACCGCCGACCGTTTCGTCAACAAGGGACCTGGACGGCCGATCTTCCCGGAGAACATGCGCGCGGAGATGCTGGCCGCGCTCGGCACGGTCGACTGGGTCGGCATCAACCAGACCTCCAGCGCCGAACCGGTGCTCGATACCGTGCGCCCCGACATCTACGTGAAGGGCTCGGACTACGAGAATCCCGAGGACGACGTCACCGGCAAGATCGCCATCGAGCGCGAGGCCGTCGAACGTCATGGCGGGCGAATCGTCTTCACGCGCGACGTGACCTTCAGCTCGTCGTCGCTTCTGAACCGCTACTTCGACATCTACGATCCACCTTTGCGCGACTACCTGCAGAAGGTGCGCGAAGGCGGCGGCGCCGAGCGGCTGCTGAAGCTGATCGACAAGATCCAGGACATGCACGTCGTGCTGGTCGGCGATACCATCATCGACGAATACCAATACGTCACGGCGCTCGGGAAGGCTTCGAAGGAGAACATCGTCGCCACCCTGCTCAGGAACGGCGAGCAATTCGCCGGCGGCGTCATTGCAGCGGCCAACCACGTCGCGAGCTTCTGCAAGTCGGTCGAGATCGTCACGACGCTGGGCGGCAACGACTACCCTGAAGAGTTCATTCGCGCGCATGTCCGCCCGAACGTCACGCTGACGCCGATCCGCATTCAGGGCCGTCCGACGACCCGCAAATTGCGCTACGTCGAGATGGGCTATCTGCACAAGCTGTTCGAAGTCTATACGATGGACGACACGCCGCTCGACGAGACCACGCGCAAGGAGATCGACCGCGTCACCACCGAGCGCGTGCGCGCCGCGGACGTCGTCATCGTCACCGATTTCGGTCACGGCATGATCGCGTCCAGCACGATCGAGGCGTTGATCG
Organism: Bradyrhizobium dasycarpum; assembly: GCF_042019905.1. NCBI lineage: Bacteria > Pseudomonadati > Pseudomonadota > Alphaproteobacteria > Hyphomicrobiales > Nitrobacteraceae > Bradyrhizobium > Bradyrhizobium dasycarpum. The sequence continues at coordinate 638,200 of NZ_CP169574.1, read as the reverse complement.
CGAACTCCAAGTTCCTGGCGGTCAACGCCCAGAGCAACAGCGGCAACCACGGCTACAACCTGATCACGAAATATCCGCGGGCGGACTACATCTGCATCGACGCGCCGGAAGCGCGGCTGGCCGCCACCGACAAGTTCAGCGACATCGCATCGGTGATCGAGGACAACCTGCACCGCAAGATCGATTGCGACAACATGATCATCACGCACGGCTCCTTCGGCTGCTACCCCTTCTCGTCGAAGACCGGCGTCGCGCGTGTGCCCGCTTTCACCAAGACGGTGGTCGACACGGTCGGCGCAGGCGATGCCTTCCTGACGATCACGGCGCCGCTGGTGGCGGCCGGCGGCAACATCGAGGACGTCGCCTTCATCGGCAATGCGGCGGGCGCGATCAAGGTCGGCATCGTCGGTCACCGCAACTCGGTCGAAAAGGCACCGCTGGTCAAGTTCGTCACCGCGTTGTTGAAGTAACGCGAACGGAAAATCTGGAGAACGACAGTGATTGATCGGAAATGGAACGTGATGGTCACCGGCGGCGCCGGCTATGTCGGCAGCGTGCTGGTTCCCCAGTTGCTGGCGGCGGGCCACAAGGTCACGGTGCTCGACCTCTTCATGTACGGTGACGACGTCTTCAACGCCGTTCGCGACAATCCGAACCTGCGCCTGATCAAGGGCGACATCCGCGATGAGGCCGCGGTCAACGAGGCCCTGCGCGGCAACGACGCGGTGATCCACCTCGCCTGCATCTCCAACGACCCCTCGTTCGAACTGGACCCGGCGCTCGGCAAGTCGATCAACTACGACTGCTTCCGGCCGATGGTGCGCGCGGCGAAGAAGGCCGGCGTCAAGCGCTTCATCTACGCCTCCTCGTCGAGCGTCTACGGCATCAAGGACGAGGCCGAGGTGACCGAGGAATTGTCCTGCGAGCCGCTCACCGACTACTCCAAGTTCAAGGCGATGTGCGAGACCGACCTCGCCGAAGAGGCCGCGCCCGGCTTCGTCACCTGCACGGTTCGTCCCGCCACCGTCTGCGGCTACGCTCCGCGGCAGCGGCTTGACGTCGTCGTCAACATCCTGACCAACCTCGCGGTCAACACCGGCCGCATCCGCGTGTTCGGCGGAACGCAGAAGCGGCCCAATCTGCACATCCAGGACATGTCCGCGGCTTATCTGTTCCTGCTGCAGCAGGATGACGCGAAGATCGACGGCAAGACCTACAACATCGGCTATGAAAACCACTCGCTGATGAAGATCGCCGACATCGTCAAGTCGGTGGTCGGAGACAACGTCGACGTCGCCGTCGAGCCGACCGACGATCTGCGCTCCTACCACGTGTCCTCGGAGAAAATCCGCCGCGAGCTCGGATTTGCGCCGACCCACACGATCGAGCAGGCCGTGTCCGGCCTCGTGGACGCCTTCAAGGCCGGCCGCCTGCCGAACTCGCTCAACGATCCCCGGTATTTCAACATCAAGATGATGCAGAACATCAGCCTGAAGTGAGCGGCGTGCGGATCGGCATCGATTTCGACAACACGATCATCTGCTACGACAAGGTCTTTGCCGCCGTCGCGCGTCAGCGTGGGCTGGTGCCGGAGGGCTGGGAGGGGCTGAAGAGCGAGGTCCGGGACCTGTTGCGGTCCCGTGCCGGCGGCGAGCTGGCCTGGCAGGGGCTGCAGGGCTTCGTCTACGGCAGGGGCATTGGCGGCGCCGAGATCTATCCTGGGGTCCGCGAGTTCCTCGCAAGCTGCCGCAAGGCCGGCGCGAGCGTCTTCATCGTCAGCCACAAGACGCAGTTCGGCCATCAGGACCCCGACCACGTCGATTTGCGCGAGGCCGCGCGCGGCTGGTTGAAAGCCGCAGGCCTCGTCGACGCCGCCGATGCGGCGCTGGCGGCGGGCAATGTCTATTTCGAGGACACGCTGGCGGCCAAGGTCGAGCGGCTCGCCAGTCTGAAGCTCGATATCTTCATCGACGATCTCGTCGACGTCTTCGAGCAGCCGCATTTTCCGAAGGCGACGCGATCGATCCTGTTCACACAGTCGCGGCCGCCTCATCCCGCCCATTGCGAGCCGATTGCGACCTGGGCGGACATCAGCCGCGGGGTGTTCGCGCCATGAGCGAGCCGGACCTGAACGCGCTGGATGCAATTTCAATCGGCAGCCGCCTGGCCGGCGCGCAGGTCGTGGCCGCTCAACCGGCGCGTTCCGGCGGCAACAACCGGGTGTTTCGGCTGGAGATGGCAAAGGGACCGCCCCTCGCTCTCAAGCATTATCCGTCCGACGGGCGCGATCGCCTGGGACAGGAATACGACGCGCTCACGTTTCTGTCGCGCCACGGCATCTCGTCGACGCCGCGGCCCATCGCAAAGGACGCAGATGCATTCTGCGCGCTGTATCAATGGTTCGACGGTGACGCGGCGGTGCTGCGGCCCCGGGAGAACGATGCCGACCAGCTGGCCGATTTCCTGATCGAACTGCAGAAATTGCGCGACGCCGAGGGGGCGCAGGCCCTGCGGAACGCCTCGGCCAGCATCTTTTCGCCCGAGCAAGCCATCGCCCAGTACGAGCAGCGCCTCGACGGATTGAGGCGGGCCGCGGACGATGATCCGGATTTGCGTGCGTTCATCGACGGCAGCCTGGTTCCCACCACCGCCGCCGCCGTTCAACGCCTCCGTCGACGTTATGCGGAACTCGGCCGGAATCCCGCAGCGGACCTTCTGCCCGCTCATCGCGCATTGAGCCCCTCCGACTTCGGGCTGCACAATGCGCTACGCGCCGAGGACGGCAGGCTGCGCTTCATCGACTTCGAATATTTCGGGTGGGACGATCCGGTCAAGCTCGTGTCCGACACCGCGATTCACCCAGGCAGCGATCTGCCCGCGGCCAGCGCCAACCGATTGATCGAGAGGCTCTCGCGCGCTTTCGAAGCCGGGGATGACGCGTTTGCGATCCGCCGTGACGTGCTGTATCCTGTGTTCGGGGCGATTTGGTGCCTGATTGTCCTGAATGCCTATTTGCCCGAAAGCCGCTCCCGGCGCGCTCTGGCTGCGCAAGGTGGCGATCTGACGGTCCGCCTTGCCGGTCAGCTCGACAAAGCCCGCCGGCTTCATCAAACGATTTGCCAACGTGATCCAGATCTCACCCCACGCTGAAGCCGCCCTCACCTGCACGCTGGACGAGCGCAGTCTCTACTTGCGCCGCCTGGTCCTCGGTTCCGTCCGCTCCGCAGGACGCGGCCATGTCGGCCCGGCCCTGTCGCTGATCGAGATGGTCCGCGTGCTCTACGACGACGTGCTGCGGATCGACCCGCAAAACCCGCGTGATCCGAATCGCGATCGCGCCATCCTGAGCAAGGGCCACGGTTGTCTCGCGCTCTATGCGCTGCTCGCCGATCGCGGCTTCTTCCCGTTGTCGGAGCTCGAGGGCTTCTGCGGCTCCGACAGTATCTTGGGCGGACATCCCGAATACGGCATGGTGCCGGGGGTCGAGGCCTCGACCGGCGCGCTCGGACACGGCCTGTCGATTGGCGTCGGCCTTGCGCTCGCCGCCCGCATGCGCGAGCGCAGCTACCGGACCTTCGTCCTGCTCGGCGACGGCGAGATCAACGAGGGATCGGTGTGGGAGGCCGCGATGGGCGCGGCCAAGCACGGGCTCGACAACCTGGTCGCGATGATCGACTACAACAAGCTGCAGAGCTACGGACCGACCGATTACGTCCTGCCGCTGGAGCCGCTCGCGGACAAATGGCGCAGCTTCGGCTTTGCCGTGCAGGAGCTAAACGGCCACGACATCGGCGCGCTGCGCACCGTCCTGAAGCAGGTCCCGGCCGTTCCGGGCAAACCCACCGCGATCATCTGCCATACCGTCAAGGGCAAGGGTCTGCCGGCTGCGGAATCCAACGCCGATTGGCATCACAAGAACAAGCTGACCGACAGCGAGCTCGACGCCATTCGCGTCGCCGTCGGCGATTTTTGATCGGCTCCCCATGCGCAACACCGCGATGAACATGGTCTACAAGCTCGCCGCGCGCGACGAGCGGGTGCTCTACATCGGCTCCGATCCCGGCGCCGGCACGCTGCGCGCGATGAGCAAGGAGTTTCCCAAGCGCCATCTGATCGAGGGCATTTCGGAGGCGCACATCATCGGCATGTCGGCCGGTCTGGCGATGGAGGGCTTCGTGCCCTACGTCAACACCATCGCGACATTCCTCACCCGCCGCTGCTACGAGCAGGTCGCCGTCGATCTCTGCCTGCACAACCTGCCGGTACGGCTGATCGCCAATGGCGGCGGTCTCGTCTACGCGCCGCTCGGCCCCACCCACCAGGCGATCGAAGACATCGCCATCATGCGGGCGCTGCCGAACATGACGGTGGTCTGCCCGTGCGACGCCGACGAGGCCGCGCGCATGATGGAGAAGACGCTCGACTGGACCGGACCGATCTACATCCGGCTGGGCAAGGGCGGCGACGCGATCGTCTCGAAGGCCGAGCACGGCTTCGAGATCGGCAAGGCCATCCTGATGCGGCCGCCGGGCGACGTGCTCATGGTGACCACCGGCATCATGCTCCAGCGCGCCATCGCCGCCGCCGACCAGCTCGCCGCGCAAGGCATTCGCGCCGGCATCCTGCACATGCATACGGTGAAGCCGCTCGACGCCGAGGCGCTGCTCCAGGCGGTGCGCGGCACCAAGCTCGTGGCGACGCTGGAGGAGCACGTGCCCTCCGGCGGCCTCGGCAGCGCCGTCGCCGAAACGCTGATCGACAGGCTCGGCTCCGGCTTTCCCGCCATGCTCCGGCTGTCGCTGCCGGACCGCTTCATGCACAATTACGGCTCGCAGGATTCGCTGCTCAAGAAGCACGGACTGTCCGCCAACGCCATCGCGACGTCGATCGAGCACGCGCTCGCGGCGCCGCGCAGCTCCGCTCCTCAACTTCATTCCACCTGACGGGTCACATGTACGACGTTCGATATTCCTATCTGCTCGAGCAATTCTCCGACCCCGCTCCCATCCTGGCCGAGATCGGCCGGCTGGTTGCGACCGGTGACTTCACCCTTGGCAAGCCCGTCGCCGAATTCGAGAAGCGCTTTGCCGAGCTGATCGGCGTGCGTCACGCCATCGGCGTCGGATCGGGCACTGACGCGCTCAAGCTGCCGCTCAAGGCGCTCGGCATCGGTCATGGCGACGAGATCATCACCGCCGCCAACACCTTCATCGCCACCGTCGGTGCGATCGCGGAAACCGGCGCGACGCCTGTGCTGGTCGACTGCGACGATTCCTTCTGCATGAACGTCGACCATGTCGAGGCCGCGATCACCGAGAAGACCAAGGCGATCATGCCGGTCCAGTTGACCGGCGAGGTCACGGACATGGGCAAGCTGATGGCGATCGCCAAGCGTCGCAACTTGCCCGTGGTCGAGGACGCCTGCCAGGGCATCCTGTCGGAGTTTGCGGGAAAACGCTCCGGCACCCACGGCGTCGCGGCCGGCTTCTCGCTGCATCCGCTCAAGAACCTCAACGTCTGGGGCGATGCCGGCGTCGTCGTCACCAATGACGACGGTATGAACGAGAAGCTCCGCCTGATCCGCAACCACGGCATGAAGAACCGCGACGAGATCGCGATCCTGGGCTGCAATTCACGGCTCGATTCCCTCCAGGCGGTCGTCGGCAACTGGCTGATCGGTCAGACCAGCGAGATCACGCGGCGCCGGATCGAGAATGCGGCCTATTACGATGCGGGCCTTGCCGGCCTGCCTGGCCTGCGCGTCCCGCCACGCCGGCCCAACGTGAAGCACGTCTACCATCTCTACATGGTGTTCGCCGAACGCCGCGACGAGCTTTACAAATACTGCCTGGACAACGGCATCGAGGCCAAGATCCACTATCCGATCCCGCTGTATCAGCAGGAAGGCCTGAAGCATCTCGGCTACGCGCCCGGCACCTTCCCGGTCACCGACCGCCACGCCAAGGAGGTCATCAGCTTCCCCGTCGACCAGCATCTGACGCGCGCGCAGCAGGACCGCGTCATCGAGACCGTCAGGAAATTCTGCCATGGACGCTGACACCGGCCGCCGGCGCATCGGTTACGTCAATCTTCCCGCGCAATTCGAGGAAGAGCGCGCCGAGATCATGCAGGCGGTGGAAGGTGTATTCCAGCGCGGCGACTTCATCGGCGGCGCGGCGGTCGGCAAGCTCGAGGAGGAATTGTCGGCCTATCTCGGCTCGCCGCATGTGGTGACGCTGAATTCCGGCACCGATGCGCTGATCCTCGCCTTGCGGGCGCTCGACATCGGCCCCGGCGACGAGGTCATCACCCCCCGAATTCGTTCGTGGCGTCGACCGCCGCGATCATCGCGGTCGGCGCCACGCCGGTGTTTGCGGACGTGCTGCCGGACCAGAACATCGATCCGGCCGCGGTCGAGGCCGCGGTCACGGCGCGCACCAAGGCGATCATGCCGGTGCATCTGACCGGGCGCATGGCCGACATGACCCCGTTGATGGCGATCGCGAACAAGCACGCGCTCGCGGTGATCGAGGACAGCGCCCAGGCGGTCGGCTCGACCTATGACGGCCGGATGAGCGGCACCATCGGCACGTTCGGCTGTTTCTCCGCCCATCCCTTGAAGAATCTCAACGCGGCCGGCGATGCCGGTTTCCTCGTCACCGCCGACGCCGCCCTCGCCGCCAGGATCCGCCGGCTGCGCAATCACGGCCTGATCAACCGCAGTGACGTCCAGGAGTGGGGCATCGTGTCACGGCTCGACACGCTCCAGGCCGAGGTGCTGCGCATTCGCCTGCGTCATCTGCCCTCGGTGATCGAACGCCGGCGGCGCAACGCCGCGCAATACCGCGCCGAGCTCGAAGGCCTGCCTCTGTTCATTCCGCCCTGCCGCAACATCGAGTTCAACACCTTCCATACCTTCGTGGTGCAGACCGACCGCCGCAACGACTTCCAGAAATATCTGGCCGACAAGGGCATCGAGACCGCCATTCACTATCCGATCCCGATCCACCTGCAGCCGGCGGCGGCGCATCTGGGTCACGGCCGCGGCGCGTTCCCGGTGACCGAGCGGCAGGCCGACCAGATCCTCACGCTTCCCATCAACCAGTTCCTGTCGGCCGCCGATATCAGCTATATCTGCGCGACCGCCCGGGAGTACTTTGCATGACGGATACGGATTTCCTTCAGGCCGACGAGCAGGCGCTGGCGCAGCGCTTCATCGACGACGGCTTCGTCACCACGCCGGCCGACGATCGCGCCGGGCTCGACCGCATCCAGCGGCGTGCTGCGGAGCTCGCGGCGGACTATCTGAAGCTGCCGCACAGCAACGACCCCTACGCGATGCTCGACACCATCCACACGCGCGTGAGCGTGGACGATCTCAACGGCATGCGGCTGCACGTGTTCAACGGCCTCAATGCCGAGCCGTGGTTCCGGCCGACCTATTTCCGCCTGGCGCGCTCGACGATCGAGACCATCGTCGGCAACGAGCTCTGCATGCAGCGCCGTGTCAATCTCAGCATCCAGATGCCCGGAGACAGCTCCTCGCTGCTTGCCACCCATTCCGACGTCTGGTCGGGCGACTCGCCGTTCGAGGTCGTGGTATGGGTGCCGCTGGTCGACGTGCAGCGCACCAAAGCGATGTATCTGCTGCCGCCGTCGCTGAACGGCGAGATGCAGGATCGGATGGCAAGCCTGCGCAGCGCCGAGGAACTCTACAAGACGATCAAGCCGCACGCGACCTTCATCGAGATTCCCTACGGTCACGTGATGCTGTTCAACCAGACCCTGATGCACGGCAACCGCGTCAACGAAGAGCCCGGCACGCGGTGGAGCATGAACTGCCGCTTCAAGAGCATCATGTCGCCCTACGCCGACAAGCGCTTCGGCGAATTCTTCGAGCCGATCCTGCTGCGTCCGGCGACGCGGGTCGGCATGCAGTACAAGCTGCCGGGAGGCTTCCATGGCTGAGAGAGCCGGCCATCGCGGCTATATCGGCGCCCGGCCGTTGAACGGCAGCCGCACCCCGCAGCACGTCCAGAACATCGTGATCCGCGACTATGCGCGGCGGAAGAACCTGCAATTCCTGCTCAGCGCCGTCGAGCACATCATGCCCGGCAGCTACATGGTGCTCGAGGACATCCTCGACGAGCTGCCGCAGCTGCGCGGCATGATTCTCTACAGCATCTTCATGCTGCCGCCCGACGAGGCTCGCCGGCGGGAAATCTACGACCGCGTGCTGCGCGAAGGCTGCGACCTCCACGCAGCCGTCGAGGAGATCACGCTGTCGTCGCAGAAGGACATCCAGGCCGTCGAGGACATCCTGCTGGTCAACAAATACGCGACCATCCTGTGACGATGCCGCGGACCGGTTGAGCCCCATGAGCGAGATCAACCTGCTCCAGCCGATGCACGCTTCGACCAGGCGGAACTACGTCCAGCGCGTGGTCGAGCACGACAAGGCGGAATCCGCCACCGTCGCGCGGCAATGGGGCCGCGACTACTGGGACGGCGACCGGCGCTACGGCTATGGCGGCTACCGCTATGACGGACGCTGGCGCCCGCTCGCCCAGACCCTGATCGATCGCTACGGCATCAAGCCCGGCATGAGCGTGCTCGACGTCGGCTGCGGCAAGGGTTATTTGCTCTACGAGTTCACCCAGCTCGTCCCCGGCCTCACCATCGCCGGCATCGACATCTCCGAGTACGGCATCGCCAATGCCAAGGAGGAGGTCCGGCCACAGCTCCAGGTTGGCAACGCCATCGAGCTGCCCTACCCCGATCACAGCTTCGACCTCGTGGTGTCGCTCGGCGTGCTGCACAACCTTCCGCCTCGAGGACGTATTCCGCGCGCTGCCCGAGATCGAGCGCGTCGGACGCGGCGCCTCGAAATACCTGATGGTGGAATCCTTCCGCAACGAGCGCGAGAAGGCCAATCTGCTCTACTGGCAGCTCACCTGCCTGAGCTTCCACAGCCCGGAAACCTGGGCGTGGATCTACGACAAATGCGGGTACCGGGGCGACCATGGGTTCATCTTCTTCGAATGAGGCGACGGGCCTGCGCCGGCCGACCTCGCTGCGCGCGCAGAATCCCGAAGTGTATTATTCGGACGACGCCATCGTCACGGCGGACGACGCCACGATCGCGGAGCTGAAACGCATCGCCGCCGGCAACCCGCGTCTGCGCAGCCGGCTGTGCACGCACCCCGATCCCTCATCCGGCCTGCACGAGATGCTGATCGTGCACCACCGGGAGGCCTATGTGCGGCCCCACAAGCATCTCGGCAAACCCGAATCGTTTCACGTCATCGAGGGTACCGCGCAGGTCGTGATCTTCGAGGATGACGGCCGCATTCGCGAGGTGCTCGAGATGGCACCCTACGGCCAGGGCAAGCGTTGCTACTACCGCATGCCGGAGAAGGTCTTTCATTCGATCCTGATCACCTCGGAATGGCTGGTGTTCCACGAAACCACCGCCGGTCCGTTCGATCCCTCCCGGACGGCTTTTCCGGACTGGGCCCCCGATGGCAGCGACGCCGCCGAAGTGCGCGACTACGTCACACAGATCGGCAGGCTCGTCATCGAACATCAAGGCCGCGATGCGAGGGCCTGAGGCCATGATCGAGCCGGCCAGCCCCAACGGCTTCCGCTGGAAGACGATCCCACACGCCGCGCTTTCCTACATGCGCGAGCGAATGGGTATCGGATATGTCTGGGTCGGTGCGGTTCTCGCCCTTGGTGCGAGCTTGCCCGCACTGTTCGCACGCGAGGTCTTCGGCGACGACTGGAGCGTTTACTACACCTACTGGACCGAGGGCCTCCCCGGACTTTTCCGCGTGCTGTATGAAGCGGCCCATGCCGGCTTCATCGTGCCGATGTCGCTGCTCGTCGTTCTCTTGCCCGACATGCCGGACGTCGCTGCGCGGTTCGCAGGTCTGGGTTGCCACCTCGCGAACGGCGTGTTGCTCTACTCCATCCTCCAAAGGTCACCGTACACGAAGCCGATAGCTGCCTTGTTTGCGGCTCTCTTCCTGCTCAGCCCGTTTTACGTCATTCGCCTCACGCAGAACGCCGTCTACGACGTCTTCCTGCTCTTCTATTTGTTGTCTTACGAGTTGACCCATTCGAAAGTGCGGGCGCTTCGATGGGCCGCGCCGTTCTGCCTGCTCTTCTCATTGTCGCTGGAGACCTTGATCGCCCTCGAGCCGCTCCGGGTCGTGCTGGCCCGAACTCCCGGCGAACGTTGGACGCGGACACTCGCGCGGCTCGCTCCGTTCTGGTTGGCCGTCGCGACCATCGTCGTGCTGCGGATGACGATCTTGGGGAAGAGCGGTCACTACGCCGGACAATATAGTTTCGTGTCCGACCCTGTCGTCATCCGGAAAGCGCTGGTTGCCCATTTCATGGCCTTTCGGACCGGCCTTGAATACGCCTATTCCCACGGGTTCGGGTTGCTGGGAAGCCGCAATTCCACAGTCCTGGCATTGGCCGCCGTGGTCGGCTCCGCTCTGCTCTCCGCGAGCGCGTTCTGGACACCATGGCTGCTGAGGAGCTTTGTCTCGTCAGCCAACGCGATGCTGCTGTTGGTGCTCGGAGCCGCAATCGCCCTCCTCGGGGCGATGCCTTACGCCATCACTGGAATTTATGGCGACGTGATGCGGGGGAATCCAGACTGCTCTTTCCCTCGCAGGTCGGCGTCTTGTTGCTGATGGCGACGTTCATCCAGCTGGTTCCGGGAGCACGATTGCGCGCCGGCTTGGCTGGCGGCCTGCTCACCGTGTTCGCGCTGTCCATGGTGCAGGACTCCAAACGGCTTCTCTATGACGGGCTGATCAACTCGGATCTCCAGCGGCAAGTTCGGGCAGCCTTGCTTGCTGACCCCGAACCAAAGGTCGTGAGGCTCCATATAGAGGATCCCCACTTGATCTCATATCGCTCCCGCTGCCTAGGCGCCCCCGACATGAATGTCGCTCAGATGATGCTGCGGGATGAAAATCGAGAGCGGTCGTTCGTGTACACGGATCATTGTGGGGATTTCGACAGTTCCGGGGCTATCCGGAACGACGCCTGCACGGTCTCCTACCTCGAAGTTCTTTCCCTGCCCCCCACGCCGAGAGGCCTGGCGCTACCGCGCTGCGCCCGGCATTCCGCCGCCCGATCGCATCAGACTCCTCGAACTGATGAGGGCCGTCCTCGAGGATGCGCCGTCGGCCACGCAAGGTCGCGGCGAGCTCGTGCAATTGAAGGACGATCTGCCGATTCCTTTGGCAAGAGCTGAATACCGGCCACCTTGCCGCCGGCCCGGAGTACGTGGAACCGCCTGGCTGCTGGCGTTACCCGCGCCGGCCTGCGAAGAGTCGGGCCTTGGGGCCCGATAGGCAAAGCAATGCTCATACTATGGCTCCCGTCGATCCTCCTGATAGGTTTCGCGGGAATGAACCAGTTCGATTCGAGCCATCGCGCCCATGCTCGCCAGAGCTAGCGCCGCGGCTCCCGATCGCTCTCCTCCGGCCGCTCGCGTCCAGCCGATGCGCGAAGCCGGGAAGGACTGGCTGCTGACGGGTGGAACGGGCTGACGATGCCTCCTGGCAAGAAGACGATCATTGTCCTGACCAAATTCGTGGTCTCAGCGGGCATTATCGTTCTGGTCGCACGCGACCTCGATCTCTCGTCACTCAAGGCCGACCTTCTCGCCGTTGAATTACACATGCTCGCGCTGGCGATGTTGCTGCTGTTCGCGCAGACGTTCGCCCTGTGCAACCGCTGGATTCTCATCCTCCGCGCGATCGGCGTGTCCCTGGATTGGGTGGCCGGATGGCGCATCGTACTTGCCAGCGCCTGGTTCAATCAGGTGTTGCCCTCCGGCGGCGAAGCGATCCGCATATGGATGTTGCGGCGCCATGGAATCAAGTGGTCGCAGACCCTGAGCAGCATCGTCGCAGATCGGTTCATCGGCCTTCTGACCCTCGGCTTCCTCATCTTGGCGGGAATGCCGTTCCTGATCTCGCGCATCCATGACAACGTCTTGCTGTTCGCTATCGCAGCGATCGTCGCTGCCGCATATTCCGGCGCAATCGTCCTGATGATGCTGACTCGGATGCCGGCCCGAGTGACCGCCGTTCTTCCCGTCCGGGTCATGCAGTTTGTGGCGCTGCTCGAGGCTCCGCTACTCGCGAGAGCAGGACGTGAAGCCTTGGTCGGTTCGGCTATTGTCGTTCATCTCCTGACCATCGCGGCTTCCTATGCTCTGGCGATCGGGCTGGACGCCGGGTTGTCCGCACTCGACGCATTCGTCCTCGTGCCGCTGGTGATCATGGCGGCCGCCGTCCCGCTTTCCATCGGAGGATGGGGCATTCGTGAAGGAGCGATGGTCGGCGCACTCGGGCTTGTCGGCATCGCATCCGACAAGGCGCTCGCAATATCCATCCTGCTCGGGCTCGGCAATCTCATTGTCGGAGTCATCGGGGGCGCTGTGTGGCTGCTTGCGCCCGAGCGTGCGACTTATAGCGCCGAACCGGATGATACTGCTCCACCGCTCCAACAGCGGTAATTGCGCGGAGCTGAACGACGTGCAACTGCACGGAACTGCCGCGGCAACCCGACGAGCCGGATGCCATCGATCGAAGCCCCTGCTGTGGCGCGGCGGCTGTCCCGCCGCCGGTGGCGCAGGGACAGGGCAACTTAGGAATTGTGGCGCAGGCTGAGCCACTATATAGCCTTCAGCCAGTTCGGAGTTTCACCCGGGGCTCTGCCCCCATGTTGTTCCTGCAAAGAGCCAGACCAGTGACCGACCATTGCCGCCTTTGCCACTCGACCAACCTGCGTCCGGTCATCGACCTCGGATTGATGCCGATTGCGCATCGCCTTCGGCATAGCCGAAACGAGCAGGAGGAACGGTATCCGTTCGAAGTGCTGGCCTGCGGCGATTGCGGCCTGCCTCAGATCGTCAAGCCGATCGATCCAGAAATTCTGTATCGCCAGTTCAACTACAATTTCAGCAGCTGGAAGCCGGAGCCGCATCAGGCCGACGAGCTCGACACCATCGCGAAATTCTCCAAGCATCAATCCGTGTTCGAGATCGGTTGCAACGACGGCCTGTTCATGGACAAGTTGCGTGAGCGCGGCACCAAGATCATGGTCGGTGTCGAGCCCAATCCGGTGTCGGGCAAGATCGCCCGCGAGCGCGGCATCACGGTCTATGCCGACATGCTCAGCCCGGAGATGGCCCACGACGCGGTCGCTCAGTCCGGCAAGTTCGACCTCGTCGTATCGCGCCAGGTGCTCGAGCACATCGTCGATTTCGAGAACTTCTTCGCTTGCGTGAAGATCGCGCTGAAGGAGGATGGGCTGCTGTTCATCGACGTGCCCGATTTCGCGCCCGGCTCGGCCGTGGGCGACCTCTCGGTGCTCTGGGAAGAGCACGTCAGCTATTTCACCGAACCGACCCTCCTCGCCCTGCTGGCGCGCCACGGTTTCGAGGCAGTGTCGGTGAAGACATACAATTTCAGCGGCGGCAGCCTCGCGGTCGCGGCCCGCCGTGCCAAGGGCGCAGTGACGCCGCCGCCTGCGCCATCCGGCGTCGGCGAGAAATTCGGTCAGCGCGCAAGAGAGTATGGCGCGCGTCTCCGCCCAATTCTCGCCAGGGCCCGCGCCAACGGCGCGGAGATTGCCATCTACGGCGCCGGCTGCCGCGCCTGCACCTTCACCAACGCCCACGAGCTGGCCGATCTCGTCGATCTCTCCGTCGACGACCAGAAGGAGCGCCAGGGATTGTTCCTGCCCGGCACCGGCATTCCGATCCGTGCGCCCGAGGAGCTCGCAGGCAAGTCCGGGCCGCTGGTCTGTCTTCTCGCCGTGAACGAGGAGAACGAGGCCAAGGTCAGCAGCCGGTTGCGCGAGACTGTGAAGCGGCCGTTGCAGATCGTTTCGATCTTCGCACCCTCGGACATCTGGAGCGAGCTCGATCGTCTCGAGGCGGCCGCAGGGTCGCGGGATGGCTGACGACAAGCTCTTCAACTATTACGAACGTCAGGACGTCCTGCCGACGTTCGGGAACTTCAAATCGTCCAGCGAGCTCGAGGCCTATGCCACCCAGCGGCACGAGCTGTTTTCGGACAAGCTCGTGCTGCCGCCGCGACTGTTCCGCGATGCCGAGGTGCTCGAGTTCGGCCCCGATTCCGGCGAGAATGCGCTGGTGTTCGCCGGCTGGGGCGCGAACATGACGCTCGCCGAACCGAACCGGCTCGCGCACCCGAAGATCGAGGCCTATTTCACCCGTTTCGGCCTGACCGGACGTCTTCGCGAACTCGCGCTGGCCGACGTCGAAGGCTTCAGCAGCGACCGCCGTTTCGACATCGTCGATGCCGAGGGCTTCATCTACACCGTGCAGCCGAGCGAAAAGTGGCTTGCCGTCTTTCACCGCCTGCTCAATCCCGACGGTTACGCCGTCGTCTCCTACTACGAGCGCTATGGCGGCTTCTTCGAGCTCGCACTCAAAGCGATGCATGCGGCGGGCAAGGTGTTGACCGGTCACGCCGCCCTCGATACGGCGAAGATGCTGTTCGAGCCGAAGTGGAACAGTATTCCGCACACCCGCAGCTTCGAATCCTGGCTGATGGACGTGCTTGAAAATCCGTTCGTCCGGCATCGCTACTTCCTCGATGCGACCGCGTTGTGCACGGCCGCGCACGACAGGGGATTCGACGTCCATTCGGCATGGCCGGCCTACCGCGACAGCCTCGACATCTACTGGCACAAGAAGGTTCTGGCCGGTGACGAGAAGCTGCGTCGCGCCGCACGCCATCTCGATCGCAGCCGCCTGAGCTTCCTCGGCGGGCGGAAGCTCTATCTGGTCGGCAAGGCCGATGCCGTGCAGGCGATCTCCGCGTCGATCGAGGCGCTGGTTCGTGACGTCGATGCAATGATCGACGATCCCTTCGGCGAGAGCCTGCCGCGCGTCGTCGCGGGCCTTGCCTCCTTGCGCGAGACGATCGGCACCACGGACATTCTCGCCGACGACGCGGCCGACATCGAAGCCATCACGGCGACACTCGACAGCTTCCATCGCATCTTTGCTGCGATCGGGCGACGGGACACGTCCGCCGTCGCCGCCCTCGCCCGGTCGGATTCGGCATTCATCAACATCTGGGGACAGCCGGCGCATTTCCTCGTCATCCGGAAGCGCTGAGGGAGCGCAGCCATTGAGGCCAGGCATTGGCATCATCGGAACGGGCATGGTCGGCCAGATGTGCCACCTCGCCAATTTCGCCGCCAATCCCGCCTGTCGCGTGGTCGCGATCGCAGACCTCCGGCCGGATCTGGCGGCTGCGGCCGCTCAGAAGTTCGGCATCTCGCGCACTTACGGCTCGCACCGGGAGCTGCTCGCCGATAGCGCGGTATCCGCCGTCGTGGTCGTGACCAAGCGCCCTGCCACTGGCCCGATCGTGCTGGACGCGCTCAACAGCGGTCGGCACGTGCTCTCTGAAAAGCCGATGGCCTACACGACCGCCCAGGCCATGTCGCTGGCCGAAGCCGCACGGCGGCAAAACCTCGTCTACAGCATCGGCTACATGAAGCGTCACGACGCCGGCGTGGCACGGGCGCTCGAGGTGCTGACGCGCTTGCGTCTTGACGGCTCACTCGGACGCATCGTCCGGGCAAAGGGCTGGTGCTTCGGCGGCGATACAGGGCGGTCGCAAGATAATTTCGTGATGACCGGTGAAGCGCGACCGGACGGAATCGAGCTCTGGCAGGACGGCCCCGACTGGATGCCGCGCGCGATACGTCCCGGCTACGACAACTTTCTGAACGTCTTCAGCCACATCATCAATCTGTCGCGCTATTTTCTGGGATCGTCGCCCGCGGTCGCCGAAAGCGGGATCGAGGCTTCAGGGGCCGGGCGCATCGTTCTCGATTTCGACGGCATCGCCTGCACGCTCGATCTCGTCAGCGGATCGGACGGAGCCTGGCGCGAGGGACTGACGATCGAGTTCGAACGCGGCGCGGTGATGCTGGAGCTGCCCCCACCCTTTGCCGCGCAAGAGGCGGAGGTGGTTGTCGATCGCGACGGTCAACGCACGCGGTTGACGAATGGTGCGAGCTGGGCCTTCCGGCGTCAGGCCGATGCCTTCGTTTCCGATGTCGCCACGCACGGTACACCGCTGGCCTCCGGCGCGGATTCGGTCACCGACATCGCGCTTGCGGAGACGGTTTGGAAACAGTGGGCTCGCGGCTGAATCATCCTCATCGCACTTCAGGCGCGGCATTCTTCTCGATCGGCAGGATCCCCGCGATCGGCCCAAGCTTGATCGTGACCTGCGCGAGCTGCGCCAGGAACTCCGGAACGTCGCAGCGCGCCAGCAGGCGGCACGCATAGTACTTCCGCACCAGGACCGGGTTCGGTGCTGCTCCCGGCCCCGGCTGGAAGGAGATCGTCGCCTGCGGTCCCGACGGATCAAAATGATGGAAGGCGCTTCCCGGAGCCTTGCGCGCCTCGTCCATGCTGCGCAGGATGTCGGGCCGCTCGGCGCGCAGTGCAAATCCGAAAAACGGCTGATTTCCCCAGGCAAGGCGGAGCATGCCGGTGACTTCGGCAAGGCCGAACGGCACATGGCGTGAGGGGTAATCGAAGAAACCGTCGTCGAGCGCATAGACCGTCGCCGCGGGCTGGGCCCGACCGGCAAGATCGCGCGCCAGAGCCTCCTGCTTCAGCGTTCTCGCCTGCATGAAGATGTAGTCGGTCCACAGCATGCCGATCGACACGATCAGCCCCGCGCCGAATACGGCCGCAAAGGCCAAGCGAGGGCTGGTCCAGCGTTCGACCAGCCGCTTGACTGCGAGCAACACCAGCGCCGACGGCACGCCGAACATCAGCAGATGACGGCTCTCGTAGAAATGCATGGAGGACGGCCGCAAGCCGGCGATCAGATAGGGCGATGCCAATGCGAGGAACAGCATGACGGCAAGCACGAGCGGCAGAAAGATCGAGAGCCTGGATGCGGCCGGCTTCGTGTCGGAACGCAGCAGCAGCACAACGATGCCGGCGAGCACGGCCGCCGCGATGAAAAGCGTCGGGACCGTAGTCGCCGCGCGCACCGCATTCGCCACAACGTCCCGGTAACCCGCGACGAAGAATGTCCACCACCCCCTCGCCAACTCGCCGAGAGGCGGAAAATGCGCGTCATAGTGCTGCGCGTACACGCCCATCCGCTTGAACCAGATGTTGAGCGTGCCCCAGTAGATCAAGGGAAGTGCGATCAACTCCGGATAACCTGCGGCACAACGCCAGCCTGCGAGCCAGGTGCGGCGAACGAAGCCGTCCGCCGCGTTGCCGCCACGCCAGATCGCAACGAAGAGGCCCAGCATCACAAACGCAAAAAGCACGATCGTGGAGTTGAGCGCGAAACCGAGCAGGAACGCGAGCACGCAGGCGAGGCGAAGCAGCACGCGCCGCGGACCACGGGCACTGAAGGCCAGCGTCAACAACCAGGCACCGACGAACAGGAGCCCGAAGCTGAAAACGTAGACCGCGTTCGCCTTGCCGGCCCAGAGCTGATAGCCGGGATAGGTCCAGACGCTCAGGGCGAAACCGACCGCCTCGGCGCGGTCGAGCAGGCCGAGACGCCTTGCGGTCAACGCCAGCGATGTCGCGCCGAAGACGATCCCGGCAAACGCCAGCGAGACCATCACGGCGACCGGTGCGCCCGTCCAGTTCGCGAACCTGTCGTAGTTGTAGAAGATCGGATGACCAGCGCCGTTCAGCAGAAAGTCGATATCGATGAAATAGTCCGGACGCGGCTTGAGCACCAGCCAATCGTCCATGAAGAGACCGTCGTTCAGGAGCATCGGTGCATGCGCAGCCAATAAAGCGGCAAGGAGGACGACTATCGCACGCGACAATGGGGGCATCTCGGAGGGAGGAACGGCATCGCCGACAAGGATTCGCACGCCCGGGTGAGGTCCGCAAGGGCGCCCCGACGGGCTCCCTTGACCGGAAAAATGCGACCTCCTATAGAATTTCGCACTGGCTGGACCGAGAGGCGTCCGGGACGATTTTCCGCAATGAACATGCTACCGGGCCCCGCGCAAGCCGCTGCGATTGGTCTCAGTCTTGCGCTGCCGCTGTTGCTGCTGTGCTATGCGCGCATCGCCGCCACCGGCGGATCAGGTCGCCGCTTCCGGCTCGGCTGCTTCAGCATCATGGCCCTTTACGCGATCGCCTGTATCGCGCTTCCCGGGCAACGCCATTTCGACGACGTGCTCGGCGGCCTGTTCCTGCTGGCGGCTGCGATGATGTTCTTCTACATCCTGTTCAGCCTGCTGGCCTGGGGCTTCACGCTGACGCTGCTCACGGCACTGGTCAAGGCCGACCGTCCACTGACTCTCGAGCAATGGGCGGTGGCCTACATGCAGGGCGGCGATCTCGGCACCTTCACGCACAATCGCCTGAAGCTCCTGGTCGGTGCGAGGCTGGTGATCGCCGCGGACGGCAAGTTGGCCCCGACGGCAAAAGGCGTCGCCGTCGCGCGCCTCGTCAAGTTCGTTCGCCTGTCGACCGGGCTTGGGTGAGCGACCACGATGTCCTTCATTGTCGGAATCCTCGCCGCGGTTAGCTTCGCCCTGCTGTCGCCCGCCTTGCAGCTGATAGCCCGCGCGCGCGGTTGGACGGTTGCGCCCGTAACCCTGCTCGCGATCGCCGCGGTCGTCACGCATGGCCTGGGCGTCGTGCTCGGAATCTTCGTCGTCGCGCCATTCAGGTATTGGGACGCTGCGTCGATCTTCGGGTTTTGCATCATGGCTTACGTCTTCGCTTTTGGCGCAGTGTACAAATCGGTGTCCCTGGAGATTCTGCTTGGCCTCGTCGACCGGCCCCAGCGGAGCGCACCGATCTCGGACATCGCCGAACGGCAGGTTCCAGCTCTGTTCCAGGGACGAATAGGGAACCTGGTCGAGGGCGGCTTGGTCGAGCCGCTCGACTCGCACTTCGCCGCGACGGCAGCCGGCCGGGTCATGGCAGCCCGCGTCGGGCGGCTGCGCCGCGCTTTCGGCATCGGCGACACCAGCCTTTACGATTTTTCCGACTAGTGGCGGGAAATACACACATCACCGGTTTCGTGCCGGTTGTGCAGGTCGAATCTGCGGGGGCCTTATTGTTCGCCCGGGCCTTATGACCTAGAGTTGCGTCAGGGGGCCGCCGGTCGAAAGGGGCCGGCAACAGGCAGCTAGAGATGACACCTTCCAGGGCGGCAAAGCGGCTTACCATCGTCATCCCTGCTCTGAACGAGCAGGACAAGATCGCCGACACCATTGGCGGCGTCCTGCCGCTCGCCTGCGAGCTGCTCGACGACTTCGAAATCTTCCTGATCGACGACGGCAGCACCGATGCCACCGGCGCGATCATGGACGAGTTCGCCGCCGGCGATCCGCGCATCATCGTGCAGCATAACGCCGAAAGGCGGGGCGTCGGCGCCGGCTTCGAATACGCCCTGTCGCGCGCGAAATTCGACGCCATCACGCTCATTCCCGGCGATCACGCCTTCCAGAACGAAGGTATTGCCCGGATGTTCAAGGCGGCGGGCGCCGCCGACCTCGTCATTACCCATCGCGACAACCAATCGGACCGCTCGGTCAACCGCTCGCTGCAGTCGCATTCGCTGCGCTTCATCCTGAACTGCCTGTTCGGCTTCTGGCTGTCCGACTACCACAGCATGATCGTCTACCCCGTGAAATGGCTGCGCCAGATCGCGGTGAAGACCGACGGCTACGGTTATCAGATCTGCGCCTTGATCTCGCTGCTCCAGCTCGGCCTCAGCTACGTGCAGGTGCCCGTGAGCTTGAACGCGGAGCTGAAGGGGTCGTCCCGTGCGCTGCGGCTGCGCACTTATTTCGAGCTCTGCGGCACCATCGTGTCGCTGCTGCGCCGCGTTCCCATCCGGGACGTCGACCTCAGTCAGGTTCCCCGCGGCGCAGGACGCGTCCCGGCACGCTAGGCGACGCCTCGCCCGCGCTCCTCGCCTGAACGGCAGGTGAATGTACCGTTCAACAGCCGTTGCGCGTCAGGGCGCTATAAGCTCCCTTACCGGAACTCGCGTCCTGGCCCATCGTTACAGGATCGACCAAAGAGGGAGAGAAACTGTGCTTATTCAAGCCGTGGTACTGGCGCTGGGTACCCTTGGACCAGTATCGGCCCCGCCCGCCCAGGAGCCTCTGGTTCAACAGGTTCAGTTCCCCGGGAGAAACGGCTGGTGTCCGCGGGGCTATGACTTCAACTATTCGAACGGCTATTGCTATCCCAACGGCTATCACGCCCCCGGCCTCTATGTGAGGCCGACGCCGAGACATTATCCCCCAGAGGGTTATTACCGGCCTCACCGGCACCGGTACCCGCCGGGCTATTACGACCGCTACTAAGGGCATTCGTCCACGCACGGATAAGGCCCGCCGGAGCCGGCGGGCCTCGGGGCACCAGCTTGCCCTGCTCCTGAACAAGGGAGCACGCGGGCACATCAATCACGGCCATCGTCAACAGCCGCTGCCTGCCGGAAGTTTGGGGGGCCTGACCCATTCGGGTCCGAGCTGAGGTCCAGTTCGGCCTCGGTTCGAAACAAGAGCCGCTTAAGCCATTGAATTATCTGGCAGGAGTGGCAGGGCTCGAACCTGCGACCCCCGGTTTTGGAGACCGGTGCTCTACCAATTGAGCTACACTCCTACGGACCCCGCGTCGCCACAGGATCAGGCGCGCTTTCAAGCACAAGGGACGGCCGCTTTGCAAGGGTGAACCGCGCCGGCTTCGCTTGTTTGTGCCGGGCTTTCTGGGCCACAGTCCGTCGGCGATAACAAAAGCAACCGGGAGTGCCCATGACCGCGACAGCGACCGCCACAGCCGCCTCACAGGCCACCATCGCGCCATCGACCCCGCCCCTGCCGGAGGCCCGCCCGGAGACGCTGGGGCTATCGCGTCCCCGCCTCCAGGCCATGTCGGACGCCTTCAAGCGCGAGATCGACAAGGGAACCGTTCCCGGGGTCACCGTGCTAGTGGCGAGAGGCGGCCAGGTCGGCTGGTTCGAGGCGCTCGGCAGGCAGAGCCCGGCGGCCGCCGCGCCGATGGCCCGTGATTCGATCTTCCGGATCTTCTCGATGACCAAGCCGATCGTCTCGGTCGCCATCATGGCGCTGGTCGAGGACGGCCGCCTCCTGCTCAACGATCCCGTCGCCAAACTCATCCCGGAATTCGCCAACCAGCAGGTCGGAATCGTCAGGGACGGCAAGCTGGAGCTGGTGCCCCCGACCCGGCCGATGACCGTGCAGGACCTGCTTCGCCACACCTCAGGCCTCACCTACGAGCACCAGGGCGACGGCCCCGTGCACAAGCTCTATCAGGAGTCCCGCGTCCGCAGCCGCAAGATCAGCAACGCCGAACATGCCGCATTGGTGGCGAGCTTCCCGCTGGTCTGCCAGCCCGGCGCGGAGTTCAACTACAGCCGCTCCACCGACATTCTCGGCCGCATCGTCGAGGTCGTCAGCGGCAAGTCGCTCGGCGCCTTCCTCACCGAGCGCGTGCTCGCACCGCTGCAGATGGCCGAGACCGGCTTCTCGACCTCCGAGGCCAATGCGGGCCGGCTCGCCGAGCCGTTCGCGGCCGATCCCTGGACCGGCGACAAGGTCGCGCTGTTCAACATGCTCGAGCAGCCGGTGATGGAATCCGGCGGCGGCGGTCTCGTTTCAACGACGATGGACTATGCCCGCTTCTGCCTGATGCTGCGCAACGGCGGCACGCTCGACGGCAACAGGATCATCGGCCGCAAGACGCTGGAGCTGATGGCGTCGGATCACCTCGGGCCGCATGTTCAGACCAACGGCACCCTGCTCTCGCCCGGCCACGGCTTCGGTCTCGGCTTCGCCGTGCGCCGCGAGGCCGGCATCGCGCCGTTCCCCGGCAGCGTCGGCCAGTATTTCTGGAGCGGCATCGCCGGCACGTTCTTCTGGATCGATCCGAAGGAGGATCTGTTCGCGGTGTTCATGAGCCAGGGGCCGGGACAGCGCGACTACACGCGGACCCTGGTGCGGGATCTGGTTTACGCGGCGGTGGAGTGACCGCTGGTTGAGCCGAATGATCGGGCGGCGAACTCGGTGCAACCTCTCCCGCTTGCGGGAGAGGTCGGCGCATAGCGCCGGGTGAGGGCTTTCTCCTCGTCGAGGAGTCTCGCTGCGGAGATACCCTCTCCCCTACCCTCTCCCGCAAGCGGGAGAGGGAGCGCACTGTTCTTCGCGGCCACACCTCGACCTGATCTCACGCCTCAACTGATCGTCGCGCCGCCGTCGATCACCATGGTCTGGCCAGTCATGAAGTCGCCGGCCTTCGATCCCAGGAACACCGCCGCGCCCGCGATCTCGTCGGGAATGCCGATGCGCAAGAGCGGCGAGCGTGAGGTCGAGGCCTTCAGGTTCTCCGGATTGTCCCACAGCGCCTTGGCGAAGTCGGTCTTGATCAGGCCCGGCGCGATGCAGTTCACGCGGATGTTGTGCGGGCCGTATTCGCAGGCGAGATTGCGCGCGAGCTGCATGTCGGCGGCTTTCGAGATCGCGTAGGCGCCGAGGATGGTCGAGCCTTTCAATCCGCCGATCGAGGAGACGATGATGATCGAGCCGTCCTTGCGCTCGATCATCTGCGGCACCACCATCGAGATCAGCCAGTTGTTGGCGACGATGTTGTTGTCGAGAATTTTCCTGAACTGATCGTCGGAGATGCCGGCGAGCGGACCGTAATACGGGTTCGAGGCGGCGTTGCAGACCAGCACGTCGATCTTGCCGAAGGCGCGGTTGCTCTCGTCGACGAGGTTTTGCAGATTCTCCTTCGACGAGATGTTGGCGGCGACCGCGACCGCGGTGCCCTTGCCGAACTTGTCGTTGATGCCCTTGGCGACCTGCTCGCAGACGTCGGCCTTGCGCGAGGAGATCACGACCTTGGCGCCGTGCTCGGCCATGCGCTCGGCGATCGCAAGCCCGATGCCGCGCGTCGATCCCGTGATGACGGCGACTTTCCCCTTCATGTCGAACAAGGTCATGTGTCTCTCCCAGAATTTGATCTTGGTGTTGATGTCATTCCGGGGCGATGCGAAGCAGCGAACCCGGAATCTCGAAATTCCGGGTCCGGTCCCAACGGGCCGTCCCGGAATGGCGACCTACTCAGGCCAGCTTCTTGACTTCCGGCCCCGCCGGCTGGTGCATCGCCGCGTGCGCAGCGTCGGCGATCCACGGCTGCTGGTTCACCATCGGCAATCGCCAGACCGTGCGCTCGGGACTTGCGAAATGATCGAGCCGGGTCACCGAGCAATTGTCGATGTCGAACGACAGGCCCCGCTCCGGCTGGCCGTCGAGCGCGAGCCCCAGCGCCGCCTTGATGGTGCCGCCATGGGCGACCGCGATGATGTCCTGCCCGGCCGCCTCATTGTTAATCCGCTCGATGGTGCGACGGGTGCGGTGGTAGAGATCCATGAAGCTTTCGCCGCCGGGCGCGGGCTCGTTGATGTCGGCGAACCAGCTTGCGCCGACAGGACGGCTGGCGATGAACTGGGCCCGGTTCATGCCCTGCCAGCGGCCGAGATTCTGCTCCGCGAGATCCGCTTCCCATGTCATCGATGCAGGCTTTGGGAAGCCGGCCGCCCAGATCGCCTCCGCGGTCTGGTGCGTGCGCATCAGATTGCTCGAATACCACACCGCCTTGCGCGGCAGCACCTTGGCAACGGCGTTGAACACGTAGGTATCGCTGGTGTCGCAGGCGATGTCGCTCTGCCCGTAGATGTTGCCGCCGTCACTGCGCACCGGCGCGTGACGGACCCACCACCATCGCGTGACGACCACATTGGGCTTGTCTGCACCTGCCATTGAAACCCTTCCATCCCGCCTGATGTCGCTGTACGTCAGTAGCGAACCCGTCTCAAGACACTTTACCGTTTGAAATCTTGTTTGAAATTCCATCGCGCGGCAAGCGTCGCGCGAGGCACCACGAGGGAGAATCGCATGGGCCGCCTGCAAGGCAAATCCGTCATCATCACCGGCGCCGGCAGCGGCATCGGCCGCGCCGCCGCACTGCTGTTCACCAGGGAAGGCGCCAAGCTGGTCGCGGTCGATCGCACCGAGGCGGTGAAGGAGACCGTCGCCGAGATCAAGAAGGCCGGCGGCGTCGCGGACGCCATGATCGCGGATGCGGGCTCGGAAAAGGACGTCATCGCCATGATCGACAAGGCGGTGACGAACCACGGCCGGCTCGACGTGATCTGGGCCAATGCCGGCATCTCCGGCGGGCTCGTTCCGCTGGCCGAGCAGACCGTGGAGCACTGGCAGGAGATCCTGCGCATCAATCTGATCGGGCCGTTCCTCGCGGTGAAACATGCGATGCCGCACATGGTGAAGCAGCAGTCGGGCGCGATCGTGCTGACCGCGTCCGTCGCCGGCCTCAAGGCCGGCGCCAGCGGGCATCCTTATGCGGCGAGCAAGGCGGGCGTGATCAGCCTGGTGCAGACCACCGCCTATTCGCTCACCGGCACCGGCGTGCGCATCAACGCGGTGTGCCCAGGCCTGATCGAGACCGGCATGACCAAGCCGATCTTCGACCGCGCCAAGGAGCGCGGCACGCAGGGCAAGATCGGCCAGCTCAACCCGCTTCAGCGTCCCGGCCAGCCGCACGAACTCGCCGCGATGGGCCTGTTCCTGGCCAGCGACGAGGCCTCGTATGTCAACGGCCAGGCCTTCCCGGTGGACGGCGGCCTCACCGCGTCGATGCCGTATACGGGCAAGCCGGTCTAGCCGAGGGTCTCGTGTCCCGGACGCGCCGCAACGTTCTTACGTTGCTGCGCAGAGCCGGGACCCAGCGAGCCGCGTGCTCGCTGCTGCATGGGCCCCGGCTCTGCAGCGCATCACTTCGTGCTGCGCCGCTTCCGGGGCACGAGAGCAGAGTTTGCGCGCAACTGCATCGACAGCGTCATTGCGAGCGCAGCGAAACAACCCAGAATCCCTCCGCGGACAGACTCCGGATTGCTTCGCTGCGCTCGCAATGACGGAGCGTGTAGAGCGGTAATGCATGAATCGCGTGTCCCGGACGCGCCGCAACGTTCTTACGTTGCTGCGCAGAGCCAGGACCCAGGAAGCTACAGAACTCGCTGCCGCATGGGCCCCGGCTCTGCAGCGCATCACTTCGTGCTGCGCTGCGTCCGGGGCACGGGAGCGTCGGTGAATGATTGACATGGGATCGCATTCTCGCGGCTTTGCTCGCCCGAGCTTTGCGTGTCGCTTCGCCCTCATCAATGAAGAGGGCGCAGGGAAGGCCGGGAGCCGGTGGCTCCCGTGGACCGCCATGCCAAGAGCAGACTGCGTGTGCTTCGTGCATAGCGGAGAACAGGGCAACCGGAGACATCCCGGCCTTCCCTGCGCAGTGGCTTGACGGCTTATGTCGTGCTCTCCCCGGGGAGCGTTGCACTATTGCCCCCGTCGCCTTGCGGATCATCGATGCGCGGGCCCGGTCGGGCCGCCACATCACCGCAAGCCTTGACGCACAGACCCCGGGCGCCAGGACCACACGATTTTGCCGTACGCCGATCGCACCGGTCGTGTGCGCGACGGCCTTGCTCACGGTTGCCCGCCCTGCGAAACCCGTCGCGCCGATGCCATCGGCGTCCACCGCCGCCCGGCCCGCGTTCGTGACGATCGCGATACGCCCCTCTTCCTTGGGCCGGGTTGCCGCGACACATACGTCATTTCCGAATTTCGGTAAAGTGGAATATTTTCGGCGGCGCAGATTGACCTATGGCTCGGGTGTTTCGCCCGTCGGGCACCGCAAGGTCTGGTAGCCTCCGTCGTCATTTCACGGCGTGCCGAAGGCGCGAACCGGAATCCATTTCGCAATGGATGGTGCGGGCCGCTGGATTTCGGGCTATGCCGCGCATCCCGGAATGACGATTGAGATGTTGATTTGCCCATCCCGCCATCGCGTTGGTATGGTTCGTGCAAGCATTTCGTGCTCCATATCCCCTGACAGAATGAGACAATGCCGAGCTCAAGATCCGATCGTATTCGAAAACTCCTCGCCGACCTCGTGTCGTTCGACACGGTCAGCGACCGCACCAACCTGCCGCTGATCGCCCATATCGAGAACTACCTCGCCACGTTCGGCATCACGGGCGAACGCATCGTCGACGCGACAGGGCAAAAGGCCTCGCTGTGGGTCACGATCGGCTCCGAGGACCGACCGGGCTTCGTGCTATCGGGCCATACCGACGTCGTGCCCGTCGTGGGCCAGGACTGGAGCCATGATCCGTTCAAGCTGGTCGAGCGCGACGGCAAGCTCTACGGCCGCGGCACCACCGACATGAAGGGCTTTGTGGCGGTGTGCCTCGCCATGGTGCCCGAGATGGTGGAGGCCAGGCTTGCAACGCCGATTCACCTCGCAATTTCCTATGACGAGGAGATCGGCTGCGTCGGCGTGCGGCCGATGCTCGGCGTCGTCGCGAAAAAGAAGACTAGGCCGATCGGCGCTTTCATCGGCGAGCCGACCGAGATGAAGGTGATCATCGGCCACAAGGGCAAGCACGGCGTGCGCGCGACCTTTCGCGGCCTTGCCCGCCATTCCTCGATCGCGCCCGACGGCGTCAACGCGATCGAGTACGCCGCCGATCTGATCGTCGAGATCCGCCGCCGCGCCGAACAGCTTGCGGCCGCGCGCGCGACGGACAGCCTCTACGACGTTCCGCATTCGACGCTGCTCACCAGCATCGTCCACGGCGGCGCCGCGCTGAACATCGTGCCGGACACTTGCGCGGTCGAGTTCGAATGCCGCGGCATCGGCATCACCGAGTCGCGCGAGGTCACGGATGCGATCGTCGCCTGGGCCAAGGCCGAGCTCGAGCCGGCGATGAAGGCACGGCATCCGGATTGCGGCATCGGCTTCGAGGAGATCCTCGACTATCCCGCCCTCGACACCGAACCGGACGCCGCGATCGTCACGCTGGCCAAGAGCCTTGCCGGACGCAACGACCACGCCAAGGTCGCCTTCGGCACCGAAGCCAGCCTATTCGCGAGCATGGCCGATATCCCGTCGGTCGTGATCGGCCCCGGCTCGATCGCACAGGCGCATACGCCGGACGAGTTCGTGGAGATGGCCGAGCTGGAGAAATGCGCGGGCTTCGTGGAGAGGCTGATCGCGCATTGTGCGAAGGGGTAGCCGGAGCTCCCTAGTTGCTGGGTCCCGGCTCTGCGCAGCAGCGTTGCACGCTGCAGCGCGTCCGGGACACGAGACTATGGCTTAGTCCCCCGTAGCCACCCAAAAAGCGGTCTCGTGTCCCGGACGCGGTGCGGCACGAAGTGACGCTCCGCAGAGCCGGGACCCAGAGCGCTTGGCGACGTCATCCTAGAGTGCAACTATAGGACGCACCACCACAACGCCGGTTGCATGGTTATGTCCTTCTTCGTGTACATCCTCGCGAGTAAGCGAAAGGGCACGCTCTACATCGGAGTGACGAATGACCTCGCTCGCCGGATCAGCGTGCACAAAGCAAAGCTCGTCCCCGGCTTCACGCGGCAATACGAGGTCACGCTACTGGTCTATTTCGAAACCTTCGAGTCGATCCTCGAAGCGCGCGCACGCGAGCATATGCTCAAGCGGTGGCGACGTGCCTGGAAGCTCAAGCTGATCGAAGAGCTCAATCCGGATTGGCGCGATCTTACGAATGAGCTGAATACGTCGGCGAGTTGACTGGGTCCCGGCTCTGCGGAGCAGCACTTCGTGCTGCACCGCGTCCGGGACACGAGAGTGGCGCAAGCAGAAAGGCGCAGTCATCAGCCGCGCCTTCGTCCCTACACCGCGCCCGCCTTCTGCGCGTAGTCCCATGACGCCTTCGACAGCGGCACGGTGCGCTTGGCTGACTCCAGCGCCTTGGCATTGGCGGCGGTGCCGTCGCGGACGCGGCCGGCGATGCCTTGGGTGATGCCGGCGAGCCGGAACAGATTGTAGGCGAAGTACCAGTTGAGATCGGGCACCGTCATCTTGGTGACGTTGCAATAGAGCTGCGCGGCTTCTTCCAGGCTCGGGATGTTGAGCGCCTTGAGGTCGGCGCCGTCGAGGCCCGGCATGATCCACTGCATCAAGAGATAGGTGAAGTCGGCCATGGGATCGCCGAGCGTCGACAGCTCCCAGTCCAGCACGGCCTGCACGCGCGGTTCCGTCGCGTGGAAAATCATGTTGTCGAGGCGATAGTCGCCGTGCACGATCGAGACGCGCGCCTGTTCCGGCACCGTCTTCGGCAGCCATTCGGCCACCTTCTCGAATTCGGCAATGTGCTGCGTCTCGGAGGCCCGATATTGCTTGGTCCAGCGGTCGATCTGGCGCGCAAAGTAGTTGCCTGGTTTGCCGAAGTCGCCGAGGCCGATCGCGGTGGGATCGAACATGTGGAGTTTCGCCAGCGTCTCGATCTTGCTGGTGAAGATCTTGCGGCGGTCTTCCGGTGTCTGGCTCGGCAGCGTCGGGTCCCAGAACACCCGGCCCTCCTCCATCGACATGATGTAGAAGGCCGCGCCGATGACGCTATCGTCCTGGCACAGCGCATAGGCGCGTGCGACCGGAAACCCCTGCTTGCCGAGCGCTGCGATCACGCGATACTCGCGATCGACCGCGTGCGCCGACGGCAGCAATTTGCCGAACGGTTTTCTGCGCATCACGTAGGAACGGTTCGGAGTGTTGAGGCGATAGGTCGGATTGGACTGGCCGCCCTTGAACTGGAGCACGACCAGCGGGCCCTCGAAGCCTTCGACGTGCTCGCGCATCCAGGCTTCCAGGCGCAACTCGTCGAAACGATGCCGCTCCTCGACCGGCTTTGTGCCCGAAAACTCTTCGTCTTTCCTGACGCCGTCGGCCATGACGCTTCCTCTTCAGTCCTGACCTTTTGCAGGTCGAGCATGATCCTAATCGGTAACCGCTGACGCACTTGCGTCAAGCGGTCATTCCGAATGGGACCATGCCCTGTCGTTTCTTCAGATCGGGAGCGCCTCCCGGCTCTCCCTCTCAATGATTGGGAGAGTTTGCATACTTCCGAACTTCAAGCCTGGCAATGGCGCGATTGTGCACCTCGTCCGGACCGTCGGCGAGACGGAGCGTGCGGATGTGGGCGTAGTCCTTGGCAAGGCCGGCCTCGTCCGAGACACCGGCGCCTCCGAAGGCCTGGATCGCCTCGTCGATGATCTTCAGCGCCATGTTGGGCGCTGCGACCTTGATCATGGCGATCTCGGCCTGCGCGGTCTTGTTGCCGACCTTGTCCATCATGTCGGCGGCCTTGAGGCACAGAAGGCGCGTCATCTCGATGTTGGTGCGGGCTTCGCCGATGCGCTGCTCCCAGACGGAGTGCTCGACGATCTTTTTGCCGAAGGCGGTGCGCGAGGACAGCCGCCTCACCATCTTCTCCAGCGCCTCCTCGGCCTTGCCGATCGTGCGCATGCAGTGATGGATACGGCCGGGACCGAGCCGGCCCTGCGCGATCTCGAAGCCGCGGCCCTCGCCGAGCAGGATGTTCTCCTTCGGCACCCGCACGTTCTCCAGCAGAACCTGGGCGTGGCCGTGCGGCGCATCGTCGAAGCCGAACACCGGCAGCATCTTCTCGACCTTGATGCCGGGGGTGTCGAGCGGAACCAGGATTTGCGACTGCTGCTGGTGCTTGGCCGCCTTGAAATCGGTCTTGCCCATCAGGATCGCGATCTTGCAGCGGGGATCGCCGACGCCGGACGACCACCATTTGCGGCCGTTGATGACGTAGTGGTCACCGTCGCGCTCGATGCGGGTTTCGATGTTGGTGGCGTCGGAGGACGCCACCGCCGGCTCCGTCATCAGGAAGGCCGAGCGGATCTCGCCGTCCATCAGCGGGCGCAGCCATTTGCGCTTCTGCTCCTTGCTGCCGTAGCGGATGAACACTTCCATGTTGCCGGTATCGGGCGCGGAGCAGTTGAACACTTCCGAGGCCCAGCTGATGCGGCCCATCTCCTCCGACAGCAGCGCGTATTCGAGATTGGTCAATCCCGCGCCGCGGAATTCGTCGTCCTCGTGCTCGGACGGCGGCATGAACATGTTCCAGAGGCCTTCGGCTTTCGCCTTCTTCTTGAGGTCCTCCAGGATCGGGATCACCTTCCAGCGCTCGCCGCTGTGATCCTGCTGGTCGTAGATCGGCACCGCCGGGCGCACGTGCTTGGCCATGAAGGACCGCACGCGGTCGAGCCATTCCTTCTGCTTGGGGGACAGATCGAAATCCATGGGACGCTCCTCGTCTCTCTTGTGCGAGCCTGCTGCTTCGCGGGGCTGTTTGCGCCGGACTGTCCTCCCGTTGCGTGCGGCCCGCAAGCGGGCTCGCGGACGCTTCGGAACCAGCCTCGAGTTGCGAACGGGTCCCGATTGCGGATTGACATGTCCGGCCTTCAAACGATAGTTTCATACAAGCGTTTGAATTGCAACTCCCTCGCTCACGACGTCATTCCGGGGCAGCCCGCAGGGCTGAACCCGGAATCTCGAAATGTGCCGCGAGATTCCGGGCTCGACGCTTCGCGTCGCCCCGGAATGACGGGAAAAGAACCATGGCCAGCGATCATACGAGGTCTGCCATTCTGACCGCCGCCGAACGGCTCTATGCCGATCGCGGCTTCAGCGACGTGACGCTGCGCGACATCGTCGCGGAGGCCGGCGTCAACCTCGCCGCGGTGAACTATCATTTCGGCTCGAAGGACGAATTGATCGCGGAATTATTCGTCACCCGCTCGATCGCGACCAACCGCGAGCGCCTGCGCGAATTGAAGGCGGCGGAAGAGCAAGGCGGCGGCCGCGCGCCGATCGAGGTGATCCTGCGCGCGCTGGTCGGGCCGACGCTGCGCGGATGCCTCGGCCCTGAGAACCAGCGCTCGACCGCGGCGCGCTTCATGATCCGCGCCTCGATCGAATCCGTGCCGCCGATCCGCCGCATCAAGAACCGCGAGATCGACCATCTGCGGAAATTCGCCGGCGCCATGCGCCGCGCCCTGCCCGAGCGCAGCGACGTCGACATCTACTGGGGCCTCAACTTCGCGCTCGCGATGGCGCATCACACCATCCGCGAGAGCGAGCGGTTGACCAAATTGTCGGAAGGCAAATGCGATCTCGACGACGTCGAGGACGTCGTCGCCCGCGTGGTCAGCGTGGCGACGATGGCGCTGACGGCGGGGCGGACGGAGAGCAAGGCGCCATCAAAGGTGGCGGCGCGCGCTAGCGGAGGTCTGCGCGCACGCCTCGTCCTTCGAGACGGCGCTTACGCGCCTCCTCAGGATAAGGCTAAGCAGCGTCAGTGCCCTCTGAAGCTGCGGCCGCGCACTCTGCCCTCATCCTGAGGAGCCCGCAGAAGCGGGCGTCTCGAAGGATGGCCGCAGGAAAAAGCTCTCAAATGCCATGCCCTGCTGCACGCGGGGAGAGGTGAAGCAAGCGCAATTCACCTCACGTCAGGCGATGCAGTCGATCTGATGGGAGAGCGATTGTTGGCCGGGATCAGGCCCGCTGCGGCATCTCCTCGGCCTCTTCCTTGGCGAGCAGCAGCAGCATCTCGATGCCCATCTCGCCTTCCTGAGGCGAGCGGATGAACTTTATCTCATCGGCGCTTTGCCGCAGCGCGGCAATGATGGCGACGGCCTGATTGGCGGTGGCCGCCTCGGTTGCAAGAATGGACTTCTGGTTCTTGGCCTGAAACCCGATCGTGTAGGACATGCACTTCCCTCCCCGAACTCCGTGGAGAGATCGAATCAGAGTCGCGTGCAAAGCGGAAGCCGGTGCGACTACGGACCGGACTTATCTGGGGATGGCCCGCATGCCTCAGGCAAGGTCGGGCGTCGCTTCCTTTTCGCCCTAGGGGAAGAAAGGGGCTAGATGATTCCCTGCTGCTTCAGCTCGTCGATCTTCGCCGCATCATAGCCGAGCTTGCCGCCGAGCACCTCCGTCGTGTGCTCGCCGAGCAGAGGCGGAGCGCGGTATTCGGTAATGGGGGTGCCCGAGAGGGTCAGCGCGTTGCGGATCAGCGAGAGCTCGGGCTCGAACTTGTGCTGCGTCTTGACCCGCATGCCGCGCGACTGCACGTGCGGATCGGAAAACACCTGCTCGAAATTGTTGATGGGCCCCGAGGGCACGCCGGCCTCCTCCAGCTTCTCTAGCCAGTAGGCCACCGGCTGCTTCAGGAACAGGCCGGCGAAAATCGCCATGATCTCCTTGCCGTGCACGACACGGTCGTTGTTCCTGACGAAGCGCGGATCGTTCGCCAGCTCCGGCTCGCCGAGCACGGCGCAGGTCTTTCGAACTGGCCGTCATTGCCGACCACCAGCATCAATTCGCCGTCGGTGCAGCGGAACACGCCGGCCGGCATGCCGCCATTGCCCCAGGTGCCGCGGCGCGGCGGCGTCTTGCCGTTGACGAGGTAGATCTGCAGCCAGTGCGACAGCGACGCAATGACGGTGTCGAACAGGCAGACGTCGATGTGCTGGCCCTGCCCGTGATTGACGTCGCGGTGGTACAGCGCGGAGAGAATGCCGATCGAGGTGTTCATGCCGGTCATGTAGTCGACGATCGAAGGGCCGACCTTCATCGGGCCCTCGCCCGGCTCGCCATCCATGTGGCCGGTGACGCTCATCAGGCCGCCCATCGCCTGCAGGATGGCGTCATAGCCGGCGCGCGGCGCATAGGGGCCGGTCTGGCCGAAGCCGGTCACCGAGCAATAGATGATGCCGGGATTGATCGCCTTGATGGTCTCGTAGTCGAGGCCGTAGCGCTTGAGATCGCCGACCTTGTAGTTCTCCATGAAGACGTCGACGTCCTTGGCGAGCTCGCGGATGATCGCCTGCCCCTCGGGCTTGGCGATGTTGACCGTGACCGACTTCTTGTTGCGGTTGGCACAGAGGTAGAAGGAATTGTTGTTGTTGGCCTTGCCCTCGGGGTCGGTCAGATAGGGCGGGCCGAAGGCGCGCGCGTCGTCGCCGGTGCCCGGCCGCTCGATCTTGATGACCTCGGCGCCGAGATCGCCCAGCATCTGCGCCGACAGGGGCCCTGCGAGCACGCGGGTGAGGTCAAGGATCTTGATGCCTGAGAGCGGCAAGGCCGACATGTCGATTTCCTCCGGGGAACTCATCTTTGGCGGGGCCGCCCGAAGCGGTCCGCGCTCCTGCCGATACCACCATTTTGGCGCCCTGAGCACTGCACTGGCGGCATGCGGCCATCTGCTGCCGGGCACGACGACATTGCCATCAGCACTTTCCGCGCCGCGAACATCCGCTCAGGTGACGGGCGCCGCCACCGCCCGCGGCCGTCGCCGTCCGAGCAGGACCAGGATCAGCACCGTGGCGCAGGAAAACACCAGAGTGAGACCGAGCGCGCCGCGGCTGCCGAACTGCGTGAGCAGGCCGACGAGAAGTGGCGGCGAGATCGCGGAGGCGAGATTGAGCGGCAGCGCGATCATCGACATCGCCTTGGCGAACTCGGCCTGATCGTAGAACACGAGCGGGATGGTGGCCCGCGCCACCGCCATTGCGCCGCTGCCGGCACCGTAGAGCAGGATGAAGGCCGCGACCGCCCAGGTCGCGCCCTCGCTCAGCATCAGCAGCAGCATGGCCGCGGGCAGCGCCGTGCCGGCGACGAGGCCGGTCGTGATCCCGTCCCACCGCCCACCACCGAGCAGATCCAGCCCGCGGGCGCTGACCTGGATCACGCCCAGCATCGAGCCGAACGCCAGTGCCTGCGCCGGCGCCAGCCCCTCCGCCCGCAAGAGCTCGATCAGGATGGCGCTGATGCCGAAATTGACGAAGGCGTTCAGCGTGATCGCGGCGACGACGAGGCCGAACGTGCTCCTCGAATCGCGGGCGGCGGCGGCGACTTGACCGGCTCGCCAGCATCATCCGCCACGATCTTCCGGCGTGGCGCGACGAACGCGTAAAGCGGCAGGCTGACGACGAGCAGCATCGCGGCATAGACCAGGCACGTCCCGCGCCAGCCGAGGTGGCCGTTCAGGAACGCGGTGGTCGGCCAGAAGATGCTGCTGGACAGGCCCGTCACCAGCATCAAGGCCCCGATCGCGTTCTTGGCCTGTCGCCCGGCGATCTCGTTCAGCATGATATAGGCGCCCGTCGACAGCGTGGCGCTGCCGGCGACGCCGAGGACGATCCAGGCGGCGAAATACAGCATCGGCTCGCGCGCGAGGGACAGCAGCAGAAAGCCCGGCGCGGTGACGATCGTGCCGACCATCATGACGGTCCGGGCGCCATGGCGCGCAAACGAAGGGGCGAGCCACGGCGCGCACAGGCCCATCGCGACGTAGAGAACGGAGGTGCCGGCGAAGACCGCCGGCAGGCTCATGCCGAGATCGGCGGCGAGATCGCGCCCGACGATGGCAGGAAGCCCGATCGTGCCCCATCCGATCAGCTGGGTGATGGCAAGCACCAGCAGGACCCCGATCAGCCTGCTGTCAGATTTCAAGAACCGCATTCCGAAGGTCGCCTGCCCGTCCCGCGCAAAGCGCGCCGGCAGCCTCTCTTACCTGCCGGTTGAGGTCACGGGAATGTCGGTTCCGAATGGCACCGCGGCGCTAGCCGCAGAGCAGACCGCATCACGCGGTGTGGCCGGGCTCGACGTGCTTCGGCGTCTTCTTCTCGCGCTGCGGGGTCATCCTGGCCGGATCCGGCGCGCCGGGCACGCCGCGGGGACCCAGCTGGTCGCGCTGGATGTCGTCCTCGGAGCGGGATGGCTCGACGCCGTTGGGCTCACGGGGCTTGGTCATCGCGTCTCCTTCCGAAGCGTTGTCTTATGCGTTGTCCTGGACGCCGAGCGCGTTGCCGCCAGGCTCGCGGCCGGGCACGCTGACCTGGACTTCATGTCCCTCACGCAGCGCCAGTGAAGCCGCAGCCACTGCGGACTCGAACGCAGCTTCCTTGGTGGCATAGGTGTTCCTGACGTCGCCGTCGTGCAGCACGCCCCATTCGTCCTGCACCGGCACGATGGCATATTGAGCAAGGCCCATGTCGAACTCCTGAGTTTCAGAAACCGTCTGCCCCGATAACGCGCCGGCGGGCTTAACGTTGCGTCAGCTGCGGATGCGTGGCGGTGACGCGCCACACCGTGTTGCCGCTGTCGTCCGCGACCAGCAGCGCGCCTGATTTGTCGATGGCGACGCCGACCGGGCGGCCGCGCGCCTGGTTGTCGCCGTTGAGGAAGCCGGTGACGACGTCCTGCGCCGGTCCGTTCGGCTTGCCATCCTTGAACGGCACGAACACCACCTTGTAGCCGTTCAGCACCTGCCGGTTCCAGCTGCCGTGCTCGCCGACGAAGGCACCGCCGCGATAGGCGGCCGGCAGACCGGAGCCGGTGGTGAACACCATCCCGAGCGGCGCGACATGCGAGCTCAGGGCATAATCCGGCACGATCGCCTTGGCGACGAGATCGGGCCGCTCCGGCTTGACGCGGGGATCGACGTGCTGGCCGAAATAGCTGTAGGGCCAGCCGTAGAAGCCGCCGTCCTTCACCGACGTCATGTAATCGGGGACGAGATCGGGACCGAGCTCGTCGCGCTCGTTCACCACCGTCCACAGCGCGCCGGTCTGCGGCTCGAAGCTGAGCCCGTTCGGATTGCGCAGGCCGCTTGCAAAGATGCGCCAGCGCCCGCTGGCGCGGTCGACCTCGAGGATGGCGGCGCGGTTGTGCTCGGCCTCCATGCCTTTCTCGGTGATGTTGCTGTTGGAGCCGACGCCCGCATAGAGCTTCGAGCCGTCCGGACTGGCGACCAGGCTCTTGGTCCAGTGATGGTTGATCGGCCCGCCCGGCAGCGGCGTCAGCACCGTGCCCGGTGCGGTGATCCTGGTATCCCCTTCGGTGTAGGGATATCTGACGATCGCATCGGTATTGGCGACATAGAGATCGTTGCCGACCAGCGCGACGCCGAACGGCGAGTTGAGATGGTCGAGGAAGACGCTTTGCGTATCCGGCACGCCGTCGCCATTGCCGTCACGCAGCAGCGTGATGCGGTTACCCGGCCCGGTGTCGTTGCCGCCCGAGGTCGCCCAGGATTCGATATATCCCATGACGAGCTCCTTGGGCCGCTTGATCGCGGCCCCCTTCGGCGCCTTGGATTCCACCACCAGCACGTCACCGTTGGGCAGCACGTAGAGGAAACGCGGATGCTGCAGGCCGGTGGCGAAGGCCTTGACCTGCAGGCCCTGCGCCACCGTCGGCGTCTCGTCCTTCTTCCAGCCGACGATGCGCGCGATGTGGACCGGCGGCAGCAGATATTGCTGGATGTCGGGAAGCTTCGGATTGGCCCCGATCTGCGCCTGGGGATCGCCGCTGCCGTCGTCGCAGGCGGCCAAGAGCAGCAGCGAGGAGCACAGCAACGCACGGCCAATTGAGAATGTCATCGCGCAACTCCGACACCGTGGCGATAGACCATGGCCCGGCCCAGCCAGCCGGTGACGAGCAGGATCAGCACGGTGATCACCGACAGAACGAGCCCCGTCGGCCACACCGAGGTCCAGGCATCGCGGGCATGGATCAGCGTGTTGACGATCGCGAGGATCAGCGCCACGGCATTTCCGATCAGATGCGGCCAGGCCGGCGTCTGCGCCCGCACCAGCCGGTTGCCAAGGAAATCGGTCAGACCCGCGATCGCCGCCAGCACGCCGAAGACGACGCCGGCGAGCAGAAGCCAGGCGGAGAAATTCGCCCACATGATCTCGGCGCTGGCAACATAGGCGAGGTCGGTCAAGAGCGCCCCGACGAAGCACGCCATCGGTATCGGCACCAGCATCGGATGAATGGGATGCCCCGCGATCTGCGCGGTCGTGCGCACGCGCACGTCTTGCTGCACGGTCGGCCTCGTGACTTTTGGTCCTGCCCGACCGGCCAACTCGCGCGTAGCGCGATGGTTCCTAGGTGCGGGTACCTGGGCGCGTCAGGCCCAGCCGTTGGCGGACCTCGTCGTCCTCGATCGTCTGATCCAGGCGCTGGTCACTGCGAGCCTTCTTGCCGGCCTCGAAATCTTCAGCGATCGTCTCAAGCGCCCGAAACGCATCCCCGGCGCTCGGAGCCGTCTCGATGTGGGCGATCGATCGACCGTTGACGGAGAGATCGGCCTCGCCCCAAGGGGTGGCGTCGATCTCCAGGCGGTCGCCTCCGGCATTTGCGGTGAAGTGCTGCACGGTGGATTTCGAAGTCGGCAGCGTGAGATCCGGCGTCCAATCGATCGGCTTGTCGGTCATGTCGTGATCTTTCCAAGATACGACCGACAGATAGACCATCCGATGCGCGCCGGATTGATCTGGATCAGCTCTATTCCGGATTCGGGCGATCGGCGCCTCCGTGTCCCGCGACCGATCATGCCGCCGCAGATTCAGTTCAGGCGACGGCTGAACTGAGGCTTTGGCACGGCTGGACCATGGCTGCGTCGTTCGCCACGATCCGGACCTGCACGTCCCTGGGTTTTGCCAGATAGGGCGATGAGGTGACCAGGATATCAGCGCCGGCTTCGGCATAAGCCGCGGCGTTCGCCGCATTGATCCCACCAGCCGCAGCAATGATCGGCCGGGCGCGCGTGTAGGCCATGGACGCGATGCGCTTGACCAGGGCGGCGACCTCGGCCGGCGAAAATTTCTCGGCCTGAATCACGTCGAAGCCGGCGACTGCCGCGGCCAGGGCGGCATCGGCCGTCTTGACCTCGATCACGAGTTTCTTCTCCGGTGCCGCCCGCCGCAAGCGTTCGGCCGCCTGAAACAGCGGCAGCTCGCCGAGAAAGGCGCGGTGCTCGGGAAACACCAGCACGGTCTCGGACAGGCCGAGCCGGTGCATGGCGGCACCACCCGCTTTGACGGCCGCCACTGCAAATCGCTTGGTGCCCGGCACGTTCTTGCGGGTGCAGGCAACCGCAATTTGCGGGGCAACCGCCCTCGCCGCGCCGACGATGGCGCGGGTCTCGCTGGCGACGCCGGACCAGATTTCGATCAAGGTCTGCGCGACCTTCCAGCTCCGCAGCAGGCCGGCAGCCGGGCCGCGCGCCTCGAGGATCGGCGCGCCCTGCTCCAGCGCCGCGCCGGATGCGGCGAACAGCTCGACCTCGCAGCCGGCGAGCGCGATGATCGCGGCAGCATCCTCGACGAGCGCCAGCACCATCGGCGAGCGCGCAGCAAATTGCATGACGCCGTCGATCGTGCCGATCCCGAGCGCCTCGGTGGTGAGGTCGCCATAAGGCACATCGTCTTGCAGCAGACGCTCGAGGCTCGGCGCGCGATGCAATGATTGCCATGGCGTATTTCCTTTCACTGGTGTCGGCTCGCCGACGATCTTGTCGCAAACCCGACACGGATCGCGGCCCCACCGCCGCAAGCAGCGGGAACGCCCATCTCTCGACGCTCATTCCTGCAAGGCGCGCACCAGATTTCACGGACCCCATTCGGCACGCCAATTGCTGAGCTCTCGCTGGCCGGCGCCTTGCAGCAATCGGGCTCGCGGAGGCGGTCGCCGTCCGCTGGAGTCCATCATGAAGCTG
This sequence comes from Bradyrhizobium dasycarpum, assembly GCF_042019905.1. Classification (NCBI taxonomy): domain Bacteria; kingdom Pseudomonadati; phylum Pseudomonadota; class Alphaproteobacteria; order Hyphomicrobiales; family Nitrobacteraceae; genus Bradyrhizobium; species Bradyrhizobium dasycarpum. The sequence continues at coordinate 599,645 of NZ_CP169574.1, read as the reverse complement.
TTTCGCACGATCGCCGTTGCCGCAGGGCTGCTGCTCGCATTCACGGAAGCGCGGGCAGCACAGACCAATGTCGCCGTGGCCGCCAACTTCACCGATGCCGCCAAGGAGATTGCCGCCCTCTTCAAGCAGAAGACCGGTCACGAAGCGGTGCTGAGCTTCGGCGCGAGCGGACAATTCTACACCCAGATCGCGCAGGGCGCGCCGTTCCAGGTATTCCTGTCCGCCGACGAGTCCCGGCCGAAGAAGCTTGTCGAGGACGGGCTTGCGGTTGGGGACAGCCGCATCACCTACGCGATCGGCAAGCTCGTGCTGTGGAGCAAATCGCCGGGCGCCGTGACGGGCGAGGGAACCTTGAAGGCTGCATCCTTCGCAAAGCTCTCGATCTGCAATCCGGCCGCCGCGCCATACGGTCTCGCCGCCGTTGAAACCATGAAGGCGCTGAAGCTCTACGATGCCCTGAAGCCGAAGCTGGTGGAAGGTGCGACCATCACCCAGGCCTACCAGTTCGTCGAGACCGGCAACGCCGAGGTCGGCTTCGTCGCGCTGTCGCAGCTGACCGGCAGCGACGCCGGTTCGCGCTGGGTGGTTCCGCAGGCGCTCTACAGTCCGATCCGCCAGGAAGCCGTGCTGCTGAAGACCGGCGCCGGAAACGAGGCCGCCAGCACATTCATCTCCTTCCTCAGAGGGCCCGAGGCCCGCGCCATCATCGAGAAATACGGCTACGTGCTGGACGGGCAGAGCTGACGCGCATGGAGATCTGGTCGACGGAGATCCGCCAGTCGGTTCTGCTGACGATCGAGCTCGCGGCGATCTCGACCGTGATCCTGCTGGTGTTGGCAACGCCGCTCGCCTGGTGGCTGGCGCGCGCCAAGAGCTGGTGGATCGAAATTGTCGCGAGCGTGGTTGCGCTGCCTCTGGTGCTGCCGCCGACCGTGCTCGGCTTCTATCTGCTGGTGCTGCTTGGCCCCGACGGGCCGGGCGGATGGATCGCAAGCCTGTGGGGTGGTCGCACGCTTGCCTTCACCTTCGAGGGCCTAGTCATCGGCTCGGTGATCTATTCGATGCCCTTCGTGGTGCAGCCGATCCGCAACGCCTTCGCCGCGATGGGCGAGCGGCCGCTCGAGGTCGCTGCCACCTTGCGCACCTCACCCCTGCGCACGTTCTGGACCGTCGCGGTGCCGCTGGCGCGGCCCGGCTTCCTGACCGGTGCGGTGCTCGGCTTCGCGCACACCGTCGGCGAATTCGGACTCGTCCTGATGATCGGCGGCAACATCCCCGGTCGCACCAAGGTGCTGTCGGTCGCGATCTTCGACTATGTCGAGACCTCGCGCTGGCGCGAGGCGAGCGTGCTCGCCGGCCTCATGGTGATGTTCGCCTTCGCGGTGATCCTGACCATGACGCTCGTCGACAAGCGCGCAGCGAGGGCTGCGGCATGAGAACAGCCGAACCCGGCCGCATCAACGCGGCCTTCCGCGGCAGCCTCGGCAATTTCACACTCGATGCCGCGTTCAGCGTGCCCGCCGCCGGCGTCACCGCGATCTTCGGCCCTTCCGGCTGCGGCAAGACCACGGTGGCACGCTGCATCGCCGGCCTGCAGCGCATGGCCGATGGTTTTTGCGCGGTGGATGGCGAAGCCTGGCAGGACCGTCAATCGTTCCGGCCCGTGCACCGGCGGCCGATCGGCTACGTGTTCCAGGAAGCCAGCCTGTTTCCGCATCTGTCGGTACGCCGAAATCTGCTGTTCGGGGCGCCGAAGGCCGCGGGCGCGCAGATCGCGTTCGACGAGGTCGTGGAGCTGCTCGGCCTTGCCACCCTGCTCGACCGCTCGCCCTACCGCCTCTCCGGCGGCGAGCGGCAGCGCGTTGCGATTGGCCGCGCGCTGCTGTCGCAGCCCAAGCTTCTTCTCATGGACGAGCCGCTGGCGGCGCTCGACCACGCCACCAGGAACGAGATCCTGCCGTTCCTCGAGCGGGTGCACGACCGGCTGTCGTTGCCGGTCTTCTATATCAGCCATGACATGACGGAGATCGAGCGCTTTGCCGATCATCTGGTGCTGATGGAACGTGGCCGCGTCATCGATGCCGGGCCGCTCCGGAGCCTCCGTCCGGCGCCGGCCACGAACCGTGACCGGCTCGTAGATTGCCCGGATCGACGGAACGGCGTAGGAAAACCGGCGAGGATGACCTTCATGCCGATCGACTTCCACGACATCGACCCGAACCGCGTCGCCGCGATCCTCTACCGCCCGCAGGACGACGTCGACACCTTGCTGGCCGATTTCGCCGAGACTCTGGTGCGATCGGGCGAGCGGATCGGCGGGGTCGTCCAGCGCAATATCGAGGACGGCGGCGGCTGCCACGTCGGCATGCAGGCGGTCGATCTCATGACCGGCCGCGAGATTTCGATCTGCCAGCCGCTCGGCTCGGGCGCGATGGCTTGCAAGCTCGACGCCGCGGGACTGGCCGAAGCGGCCGTCGCCGTCACCCGCGCGATCGCAGCGGATGTCGATCTCGTCGTGATCAACAAGTTTTCCAAGCAGGAGGCGGCCGGCGAAGGCCTGCGCGACGAGCTGGCCCACGCCATCGCCGCCGGTATCCCCGTGCTCACGGCCGTGCCCGAAAAATGCCTGGACGCGTGGACCGACTTTACCGGCGGGATCGGCACCACCCTGCTCTGCGAACGCGGAGCGATCGAAGGCTGGTGGCAGGACCTGTCGTCGCGCATCAAGCGGGCCCGTGCGGCGCGGCAGCCCGCTGATGCGCCGGCGGCCTCACTTGCCGATCATCACGTCCGATGACTTGATCACGGCCGAGACGGCATCGCCCACTTTCAAGGCGAGGTCCTCCACCGCTTCGTTGGTGATCGCGGAGAACACGACAAGGCCCGGCGCGAGCTCGATCTTCACATGGGCCGTCGTCGTGCCCTTGGTGACGGCGATCACCCGTCCGGGCAGAACGTTGCGGGCGCTGAGCTTCATGGATCAGCCGAACTTGAACAGCACGCCGTAGCCGCCGCGCGGATAGCTCCATTCGATGTCGCCGTTCTCCTCGCAGATCACGCGGCAGGTCCCGCATTCGATGCAGCCGTCGACGGTGATCTCGACCTGGCCCTTGTCGTTGAGCTCATAGCAGCGCGCCGGACAGGCCTTCAGCATGCTGAGGAGCCCCGGAGATGGCGTGGTGTGGGGCCGCACCTTGATATGGGCCCGGCCGGCATCGACCAGATAACGGTTGTAGAACAGCTTGTCCTCGACACGCACGGATGGCTCGATCGACATGGTTTGGGTCTCCATCGCTGATGTTGCGCTTCCTGCTCACCGCCAGGCACGCGCGAGGCGGAATGCGTCGCCGAACAGCCCGCCCCACGACCGCGCCTTGACGAACGATTTGAACGTCGTCTTCTCCTTCTCGACCTTCGGCGTGCCGTCGACGCGCAGGAAGTTCTGCATCGCCTTGGAGACGAGCTCCGGATAGGTCAGGAAGAAGTTCTGCGACTGGGTGTGCATCAGCGCCGGCATGTCCTTGTACTTCTTCAGATCCTTGATGACGAAGGACTGGTCCAGCATGGTCTTGTAGAGCGACAGGTTCTCCGCCGTCATCGGATCCTTGCGCGACTTGACCTGGAAGATCGCCTCCGCGGCGATCCGGCCCGAGGTCATCGCGAGGTTCGATCCTTCGCGGTGAATGGCATTGTTGAGCTGGGCAGCGTCGCCGACCACGACCCAGCCCTCGCCATAGAGCTGCGGGATCGCCTTGAAGCCGCCTTCCGGAATGAGGTGCGCGGCATATTCCTTCACCTCGGAGCCTTCGATCAGCGGGGCGACCGAGGGATGCCGCTTGAAACGGTCGAGCAGACCGTACGGCGTCTCGCCGGTGCGTTGGAAATCCGCGACGAGGCAGCCGATGCCGAGCGAGATGCACTCCTTGTTCGCGTAGATGAAGCCCATGCCGGTCATGCCGCGCGAGATGGTTCCAGCGGCCTCGATCACCACGCCTTCATCGCCCCGGAGATTGAAGCGGGCCTCGATGGTCTCCCGCGGCAGGAAATGCATCTCCTTCACGGCAAGCGCGACCTTGTCGGGCTTGGGCCGCTCGCGCAGCCCCGCACGAGTCCCGAGCAGGCCGTTGACGCCTTCAGCGAGCACGACGACATCGGCATGGATCTCGCCATCGGCGCGGTCGGTGCGCACACCGATTACCTTGCCGTAGGCATCCTGCGCCAGCTCGGTCACCGTGGTCTCGCACAGCACGGTGGCGCCGGCCTCGCGGACCTTCTGCGAGAACCATTTGTCGAACTGAGCGCGGATGATGGTGTAGCGGTTCGGCTTCTCCTCGTTGAAATCGTCGGAGCGGTAGTGCAGGCCGGTGTGCGAGCGGTCGTCCATCATCCAGAAGCGCTGTTCGACCAGGTGTCGCTCCAGCGGCGCGTCCTCGCGGAAGTCAGGGATCAGTTTCTCCAGCATGTCGGCGTAGAGAATCGCGCCCTGCACGTTCTTCGAGCCGGAATACTCGCCGCGCCTCGAGCTGGAGCACCTTGAGGCCGCGCTGGGCCAGCGTGAGCGCCGCCGCATTGCCGGCCATGCCGGCCCCGACGACGATGGCATCGAACTTCTCCTCGATCATGGCGTGCTCCTGTCTCAGCTGGCGATCCGGTCGCGCGAATGCGGCGACAGCCGGGCACGGAACGCCGCGGTCAGAGCCGGAAGCAGGCGGATGGCGTCGGCGACGATGCCCATATGGGCGAAATCGAAAATCGGCGCGTTCCTGTCGGTGTTGATGGCGACGATGAGGTCGGCGCCCTCGACGCCGACCCGATGCTGGATCGCGCCGGAAATGCCCGCAGCGATGTAGAGCTTTGGACGGATGGTCTTGCCGGTCTGGCCGATCTGCCGGTCGGAAGTGACCCAGCCTTTCTGCACCAGCGGCCGCGAGCAGCCGTATTCGGCACCGATCACCGTTGCGAGCTGGCGCACCAGCTGGAAATTCTCGGGCGATCCCAGCCCCAGGCCGCCGGCTACGACGACGTCGGCATAAGCGAGATTGGACTTTGCGGAATCGCGGTCGGGCAGGAACGACAGCACCTTGGTCACGATGTCATCCTCGACCAGGCCAAGCGGATGGCTGACGATGCGGCCGACCGGGCGCGCGAGCCGCTCCGGCATCGGCATCACGCGCGGGCGCACCGTCGCCATCTGCGGCCGGTAGTTCAGCGTGTAGATCGTGCAGAGCAGCGAGCCGCCGAACGTCGGGCGCGTCGCCGCCAGCGAGCCGTCGGTATCGACGTCGAGCTCGGTGCAGTCGGCGGTGAGGCCAGTGAGCAACGTCGTCGCCACCGAGCCCGCGAGATCTCGGCCGAGCGTGGTGGCGCCGAGCAGCAGGATCTCCGGCTTGTAGGTGTTGACGACGTCGGTCAGTGCCTTGGTGTAGGACTCGTTGCGATAGTCGGCGAGCAGATTGTCGGCGACCATGTAGACGAGATCGGCGCCGTAGCAGAAGGATTCCGCGGCGGCGCTCTGCGTCGCCTCGCCTTCGGGGCCGATCACGACCGCGGCAAGATCGACCTTGAGCTTGTCGGCGAGCTTGCGGCCGGCCCCCATCAGCTCCCAGGAGACGGGGTGAACCTGGCCGCGCTCGTGCTCGATGAAGACCCAGACGTGCTTGTAGGCCTTGAAATGCTCGGGCAGCTCCTTCTTGGTCGCGGCCCGGCCGGATGCGGAAGCGGCGGTCTTTGGTGCGGTGCTCATGGTGCCTATTCCCCTCGCCTCAATAGCCGCGCGCCAGCGCGGCGAGCTCGGTCTCCAGTGTCGGCTGGCGCTTGAAGATGGCGTCGATCAGTGCCTCCGCCGGCTGTTCGCCGGGCTCGATCAGCACCGCCTTCTCACTGCGCGCGGCCGGCGCGAACACCCGCTTGACGATGGTGGGCGAGCCGCGCAGGCCGCATTTCGAGATGTCCTCGACGCCGGCCTCCTGCGCGCTCCATTTCACGATTCCCGCCCGCGCGGCGCGCAGGGCGTCGGCCATCGCGCCGCGGCGGATCTGGTTGGTCGCCTCCAGCATGGTGACGAGACACGGCAGCCTGGTGCGCAGGAGCTGCACGCCGCCTTCGGAGCGCCGTTCCGCGTCGATGGTGCGCGCCTCCAGATCCAGCGCGCTGATCCTGGCGACGTAGGTCAGCTGCAACAGGCCGAGCCGCTTGGCGATGCCGGGACCGACCTGCGCGGTGTCGCCGTCGATGGTCTGCTTGCCGGTGAAGACGAGATCGGGCGCGCCGAACTCGGTCGAGATCTTGCGGATCGCGGTGGCGAGCGCGTAGGTGGTGGCCAGCGTATCGGCGCCGGCAAAGAAGCGGTCGGTCAGCAGCACGGCGCGGTCGGCGCCGAAGGTCAGCGCCTTGCGAAGACTGTCCTCGGCGGACGGCGGCCCCATGGTCAGCACCGTGACCTCGCCGCCGAACTGGTCGCGCAGCTCCAGCGCGGCCTCCAGCGCGAAGAGGTCGTAGGGGTTGATGATAGTCGGCACGCCCTGGCGCATGATGGTGTTGGTCACGGGATGCACGCGGATCTGCGCGGAGTCGGGGACCTGCTTGATGCAGACGACGATGTGCATGTGCGTCTCCAGGACTTTGTTCACGGCAAGAACAGCAAGTGTCGTACCAAGTCCGCGAACGGAGAAAATCAGACAGCGATACAGCGACTTAGGAACGTGGCGGCCGCGGCTGCATTCGCTTTCCGCAGCGGAGCCGACAATGCTGCTGCGACATTCGTCGCAAATGCGACAGAGCTCGGCTTCACTTCAGCGTGCCGATCTGCACCAATGCCGGCGGCTGCTTCGGCTGCGGCGCGACGGCGTCTTTCAGGACCTTGAAGACGCGCTGGTCGATCGGCGAGGACGCGACGAAGTCCGCATAGGCGCGCTCCAGCACGGCCTTGCACCGCTCAGCCACGGTCTCGTCCGTCGCGCCGGCAAAGTCCTCCCCGGCGAGGTACTGGCCCATCCGCTTCAGGATGTGCAGCCGCGCTACATTGACGATCCTGGGATCGTAGTCGACGCCGAGCAGGGTGAAGAACTCTTCGGCCGCAGATGCCTTGTTGAGTTGCGCGAGGATTCCGTCAGCCATGTTCGATCTCCGTGGAGCTCTGCCGCGCCGCACGGGGCGCGAGCGGTGTCGCGGGCGCGCCGGCATCCCGCATGCGCCTCTGCATGTGTGCCAAGCGCGCCTCCAGGAACTCGACGCGGTCGAGCAGCACGGCGATGGCATCTCCGACCGGATCCGGCATCAGATGGTGGTCGAGATCGATCCGGCCGACGCTACGGCGATGACCGAGCTGCGGACGCACGACGCGCGCGGGAATGCCGACCACGGTGACGTCGGGCGGCGTGCTGTCGATCACCACCGAATTGGCTCCGACGCGCGAGCCGGCACCCACGGTGATCGGCCCGAGGATTTTCGCGCCCGCTCCCACCACGACGCGGTCTTCCAGCGTCGGATGGCGCTTGCCCGGAAACCACGACGTGCCGCCGAGCGTGACGCCGTGATAGAGCGTGACGTCGTCGCCGATCTCCGCGGTCTCGCCGATGACGACACAGGCACCGTGGTCGATGAAGAAGCGCCGGCCGATGCGCGCGCCGGGATGGATGTCGACATTGCTGGCGAAGCGTCCGAACCAGGACAACAGCCGTGCCGCGAAGCGCCAGCCGGCGGTCCACAGCCGGTTGGCGATCCGGTACCAGATCACGGCATGGATGCCGGGATAGGTCAGGAGCGTCTCGAGCTGACCGCGCGCGGCGGGATCGCGCTGGCGCACGCAGCCGATATCCTCGCGGATCAGCTTGAGCAGAGACGGCTTGACCGGTCCGGGAGGCGACGGTTCGGCGAGCGGAATGTCGACGACACAGGCCATGGGTCCCTCACGCGCAATCGAGGAGTGAACGTTCGCGCACCTCGCGCCAGATCGCCGTCACCGTCTCGCGCGCCACCGCGCCCTTGTGCGCGACGGCATGCTGGCGGACGCGGGCGAGAACCGACTTCGCCTCCTCCGCGCTGACCGACAATCCGAGCTCGGCGAGGAGCGCGGTGATCGCGGCAAGTCCGGAATGCTTGCCGATCACGATGCGATTGGAGCGGCCGAGCAGGCGCGGATCCAGCGCCTGGTAGGTGCGCTGATCCTTCAACAGGCCGTCGACGTGAATGCCCGATTCGTGGGTGAAGACGTGCTCGCCGACGATCGCCTTGTTGAGCGGTATGGCACGTGCAGCCGCGGCCGCGACCACGGATGCCACCTTGTCCAGCTCGGACAGCACCACGCCGGTATCGCAGCCATAGAGCTGCTTGAGCGCGACGGCGACCTCCTCGAGCGGGGCGTTGCCGGCCCGCTCGCCAAGGCCGATCACCGTGACGGAGGCATGCGTCGCGCCGGCCTTGATCGCCGCGAGCGTGTTGGCCGTCGCCAGACCCAGATCGTCATGGCCGTGGAATTCGAGCTCCAGATCGGTGGTGGCGCGAAGTGCTGCGATCAAAGCGAAGGAGGCGTCGGGATCGAGCACGCTCAGCGTGTCGGCAACACGGAAGCGCCGCGCGCCGGCCGCCTTGGCGGTTGCGATCAGCTCGATCAGGAATTCCACGTCGGCGCGCGAGGAATCCTCGCCGCCGACCGCAACGTCGAGGCCCCTGTCGCGGGCGTAGCCGACCACACGCCTCACCTGCTCCAGCGCCGCCGCCCGGCCACCACTGAGCTTGGCGGCCATCTGGACGTCGGAGGTGGGGATCGAGACATTCACCATGGAGACGCCAGCCGCAATGGCCGCATCGACATCCGACGGCCGCATCCTGCACCAGCCGATGGCCGTCACCGGCAGGCCGGCCTCGACGATGGCCCGGATCGCGCTCACCTCGTCATGGCCCATTGCAGGCGTGCCGGCTTCGATCTCGGTGACGCCGGCACAGGCCAGCGCGCGGGCAATCGAGACTTTCTCGGCAGTGGTGAAAGCGACGCCGGGGGCCTGTTCGCCATCGCGCAAGGTGGTGTCGTTGAGGACGACGGGTCGGAGCAGTGTTCCGTCCGATCGGGTGGTTGAGCCGGAAGGTGCCATCCGCGTACTCCAATCATCGATGTCGACTGGGATCAGCAACCCTCGTGCCATCGCCAGAACGACTGCCAAGTACCTGAAATCGATGGGCTTATCGGCGCCGCTCGCTTTGTCGCAAATACGACAGGCGTGTCAGGTCCCGGCGGGTTTGCGGCGGATGTGGATGATGATGTCGAGCCGCGAGATCTCGTGGCCCGGCAAGGGATCGGGCAATTGCTCGAGCACCAGCGTCTCCGGCACGTCGATCAACATATCCTCGCCGTGAAGGTAGAAATGCGGATGGACGGTCGTGTTGGTGTCGAAGAACGAGCGCGAGCCATCCGGCCCGATGCGACGCAGCAGTCCCGCCTGGGTGAAATGGTTCAACGTGTTGTAGACCGTCGCCAACGACAGCTGAATGTTGGCCGCGGACGCCTCGGCAAACAGCATCTCGGCGGTGACATGCCGGTCACCCTGGCCGAACAGCAGCTCTCCCAGCAACACCCGCTGACGCGTCGGCCTCAGGCCCGCATCGCGTAAGCGGCGGAACGCGGAGCATTCGGCGGCCCGGAGCTCGCGTTGCGCAGACGGCTCGTCCAATGCGTCGACGAAGGAAACTTCCGGATACGCGTCCATGATCACCTCATGCTGGCCGGTCGCCGACGTCGGCCTGATCGCCGCCGCCACGCAACACTTCCCGCCGGCGTTCGGCCATGCGGCTCTCGCCGCTCTCCCCGCCGAAGCAGAGATCGAAATCGTTGCACTGCGTGCAGACCGGCGTCGTGCACATCACGAAGCCGTCGTCCTCGCAGAGCATGCGGTAGAAAAAGCGCTTCCAGCGCATGTTCCTGGTGTTGCGGGTCGCCAGCGGCGCGAAATGACGCGTCAGGAGGCGCGACAGTTCCGGCCGCTCGCGCAATCCGAGATCTTCCCAGAGATGGTTCGGCTCCATCGCGCGCCGCGCCACCATCGCCGCCACCCAACGGCCGACCTCGCCGTCGGTCGAGCGGTGCGCGAGCAGAAGATCGCGCACCATGGCGGTCTCGTCGTCGACGCTCGCATCGCCCCCGCCTGTCCAGGCAAACGCCCGACCCGGCACGGATGGGAAACATTGCGCCAGGAGCGCATCCAGCTCCCGTTCGGGCAGGCCAACGCGCTCCGCGATCGGACCGCCGTCCATGACGGCTGCCGCCAGCACCGAAGCGAGCACGTGCCGGTCGAAAGCCTCGTCGTCACCAATGTCGGCGTCGGCGGGATCGCTTCCGGTCAAGACGCGATAGACGTCGATCCCGGCATGCGTGCCATCGGCGATGGGGGCCGCCGCGAACGTCGTTGCGATCGTCACTTGCGCTTCAATCACGGAGTGGCTCCGCCGGTGATGCCGAAACGTGCCGGCCTCCCCGTCCAGGAAGGCCGGCACGATGCTCAGGCCGACATTGCCGCGAGCTCGGCAGCGGTCTTGCCGACGACGGTCTCGTCGACCGGCTTCATGATGCCGTGCTCCATCAGCATGTCCTCGAGCTCGTCCATCGTGATCGGGGTCGGGATGATGCCCTTGCCGGCGTTGTTGTGGATCTTGTGCGCGAGCTTGCGATAGTGCTCGGCCTGCTGCGATCCGGCGCGTATTCCAGCACCGTCATGCGGCGCAGTTCGGCGTGCTGGACGATGTTGTCGCGCGGCACGAAGTAGATCAGCTGGGTGCCGAGCTTCTTGGCCATGGCCTCCGCCAGCTCCAGCTCCTTGTCGGTCTGCCGTTCGTTGCAGACCAGGCCGCCGAGCCGAACGCCGCCGGAATTGGCGTACTTCAGGATGCCCTTGGAGATGTTGTTGGCGGCATACATCGCCATCATCTCTCCGGACATCACGATGTAGATTTCCTGCGCCTTGTTCTCGCGGATCGGCATGGCGAAACCGCCGCAGACGACGTCGCCGAGCACGTCGTAGGACACGTAATCGATGTCCTCATAGGCGCCGTTCTCCTCCAGGAAGTTGATCGAGGTGATGACGCCGCGTCCGGCGCAGCCGACGCCGGGCTCCGGACCGCCGGACTCGACGCAGCGGATGTCCCGGTAGCCGATCTTCATCACGTCCTCGATCTCGAGGTCCTCGACGCTGCCGGCGTTCGCCGCGAGGCTCAGGATGGTGTCCTGCGCCTTGGCGTGCAGGATCAGGCGGGTCGAGTCCGCCTTGGGATCGCAGCCGACGATCAGGATCTTGTGACCCATCTCGGCAAGCGCCGCGAGCGTGTTCTGCGACGTCGTCGATTTGCCGATACCACCCTTGCCGTAAAACGCGATTTGCCTCAGTGAAGACATGTTGCTCTCCATCAACCGATTGCCAATGACATCGCGCTGCTCGCGCGAGATTGCTTCTCTCTCTCAGAAGCGTGGGCCCGCGGGGTTCGGGAAGGAGAACATCGCTCGCCATCGGCGTCGGCGTGCTCTCAGCCCTCACTCGTTGTTGCTGCATCCAAATAGCAACTGGCGTGCCATTCGCCGGCCGCGTCGTAAGATGCTGATCGTGCTCGCAGAATATTTCGGTGCAAGCGGCCGACAGAAGCTGTGTCGAACCCTACAGAGGTAGGGTCTCTGTCAGAAACCGGACAAGGATCGAAGCGATGGCGGTGTGAATGCACCATGATGACCGCGGCGTGGATGCGGAACGGAAATTGCTCGTACTTCGACGTGAGGCGATCAGAGGAGAACGACAGATGCAGATCGGCGTCGAGACGGCCAAGGCCGTCGACCAGCGACGCGTGTTCGTGGTCGATGAGGACGAGATCACGCGCGCGGCACTCCAGTTCATGCTGCATGACGAGATCGAGACGCACGAACTCGCCACGCCGGAGGAGGCCTACGCCAAGGGCGTGGATTGGCTGAAGCCCGACGTGGTGCTGCTCGGGGTCTCTTTCCTGAAGACCCGAGGGCCCGGCCTGATCGGCGAGATCGGCACGAGATTTCCGGGCGTCCGCATTCTCGTCGTCACCGACAGATCGGACGAGACCATTGCGGTCGAGGCGATGAAGGCTGGCGCGCACGGCGCCGTGGTCAAGCCGCTGACGCTGGAAGGCGTTCGCAGGAAGGTCGACACGATTCTCGGCCGTGGCGGCGCGGCACCGCTGATCCAGCTCAGCGCATTGACATAGCAGTGCCGGCGTGGCGACGCGGTCGCGAAGCTGGACGCGGCCGCAGCCGATGCCGCGCTGCGCGAAGCAATGAAGCTCAGCTCCGCGCCAGCACCATCACCAGGCGATCGACGCGCCGGCCTTGGGCCAGGTGCTCATGAACGATCTCGTCGATGTCTCCCGGCGTCGTCGGCCGATACCAGACGCCATCGGGATAGACCACCATCAGCGGACCGGCCCCGCAGAAGCCGAGACAGCCCGACGCAGTGAAGCCGACATCCGTGAGCCCATTCGCCTCGATCGCCTTGCCGAGCTGCTCCCACAACGGCGCGCCGCCGGCCGCGCCGCAGCTTCCGCGCGGATGGCTGGGAGGCCGCTGGGTGTGGCAGGCGAAGACGTGATGACGATAGAGCTGCGGCAGCTCGAACCCCTCGGTCGTTCCGTCGCTCATGACGCCGCCACCGCAACGCCCTTGTCGTTCAGCACTGCGGCCAGCTCACCCAGCTTGAACATCTCCCGGACGATGTCGCAGCCGCCGAGAAACTCGCCCTTGACGTAGAGCTGAGGAATGGTCGGCCAGTTCGAGAACGATTTGACGCCCTCGCGAATGTCGGGATCGGCGAGCACGTCGACGCCGATGAAGGGCACGCCGAGGCCGTTCAAGATCTGCACGACGGCCCCGGAGAAGCCGCATTGCGGCGCGGCCGGAACGCCCTTCATGAACAGCACGACGTCGCTGCCGGCGATGATGTCCTTGATGCGTTGTTCGGTCGGTTCATTCATGCGTTCATTCCTTTCATAGTCATTTCGGCACCGCCGTCTCGAGCGCGAGCGCATGCAGCGCCTCGCCCATTTGTCCCTTCAGGGCGGCGTAGACCATCTGGTGCTGCTGGATCCGGCTCTTGCCCGCAAAAGCCTGCGAGACCACGCGCGCGCCGTAGTGATCGCCGTCGCCGGCGAGGTCGGTCACGATCACGTGGGCGTCCGGAAACGCCTCTCTGATCAATCGCTCAATGTCCGGTCCCGCCATCGCCATGTCGCACACTCCTGATCCACTCGCCGCTCCATGCAAGCGTCAAACCAGTTTGGCAACACGTGCGTTCGGAGGGACTTGCGCGCCTGGCGCCGCCGCGATGTCCGACTTGCGACAACGCCGCGCGCGTGGGTGTCGGCGACGTGACGAACACGACGGGTCCTGTTCCGAGCACGGCGACGTTGCCTCGCGGCGCCTCGAAACCACGCGCCTTCGCGGCGTCTCTCATTCGGCCCGGCTTTTGCTTTGCAAGGTTGCATCCGTATTCCATGCGCCAGACGAGGAACCCGAATTGTCTCGCACAGACTCCAGCAGATTTGGCAATCGGTGCCGCATCCCGACGATGGTGGGCGGTACATGACGGCCGTCCTTGTCGATTCCGATGGCATCAATTTCGGTGAGCTCGCACCCGAAATCGACTCGCTGCTGCAGCAGGGCGTGGTCAGCTATCGGCGCGACCCGCTCGAGGCCGACCGCATCTTCCGCCAGGCCCTGGATGCCGCGCCGACGGAGCTCGCCGTCTATTTCTGTCTCTACAAGACCCACACCTATCGCGGCCGGCTCGACGAGGCCCAGGGCATCGCCGAGCGCGGATTGAGTGAAGCCGCACACCAGGCCGGCTGGAGCCCGGATTGGCGAAGCTGGCAGCCCCGGGCCGAGCTGCCCGATGGCGCCGGCCGCTTCGCGCTCTACACGCTGAAGGCGCTCGCCTTCATCCATCTGCGCAAGGGCGAACAAAGACAGGCACGCGAACTGCTCGCCGCCCTGCGCCGGCTCGACCCTGCAGGCGCGGTCGGCTGGCCGGTCGTTGCGGCTCTCGCCGAGGGGCTGCAGTGAGGTGGCGATGACGACAACCGAGCTTGCCGACAACGAGACGCTGATCGCGAGCGTCATCGCCGCGCTGCGGACGGTTCACGATCCCGAAATCCCCGTGAACATCTACGACCTCGGCCTGATCTACCGGATCGAGCCGAAGCACGACGGCCTGGTCGAGGTCGACATGACGCTGACCGCGCCGGGCTGTCCGGTCGCCGGCGAGATGCTGACCTGGGTCGAGAAGGCCGTGCTCGAGGTCGGCGGCATCGAGCAGGTGGCGGTGCGGCTGGTGTTCGATCCGCCCTGGGACTCCTCGCGAATGACCGACGACGTCAAGCTCGAGCTCGGCCTCTTCTAAAGCGCACTCAGGGAGAACCGCACGAGATGCTGCCGACCACCATCCTCGTCGACGATGCGCCGCGCTGCGTCGTGCGGCCCACCGACGCCAAGGACCTCAACCGCTTCATTCGTAACGGCAGGAGCTTTCTGCTGGCCGAGAAGCCCGAGGGCAAGATCACGCACCGGCTGGCGAACGAGACGGAGCTGACACGGTGGCAGAGCGGCCTTGCCTTGCACAAGGCGTGGGGCGCCGCGGACGAGGAGTTTTTCGGCCTGCCACTATCGGATTGACGGCGCGCCGCGTCAGCCGTGCCTCCCCCGCGCATCGTGCGGATTGCCCGCCTGGTTGCGCATCCAATCGGCGAGCTTGGTCAATGCGGCATCGAGCTCGCCGCGCGCCGCTTCGTCGGCGACCGTTTCCCCCAGCGCGCCGCGCATGCACAGCAGCCAGGCGTCGCGCTCGGCGCCACCGATCGGGAAACCCATATGGCGCTGGCGCAGCCGCGGATGGCCTTTCTCCGGCGAATAGAGCTTTGGCCCGCCGGTCCACTCGGAGAGATAGCGCTTCAGCACCTGCTTGGTCGATGTGAGGTCGTCCGCGTGCATGGCGCGAATGCCGGCGGCTTCGGGCAACGCGTCCATCCGACGATAGAAGCTCTCCACCAGGCGGTCGATGACGACAGGGCCTCCGATCCGTTCGAACATCGAAACCGTGATCGCCGTATCGCTCATGCCAATTCCTTCCGTTCCGCGCACTCACTCATCCATGCTCGGCGACAGGATAACCTCCGCCGGCGCCCCGGGGCCTTGATCGGCGACAAATTCCAGCGTGGAGACGCGCGACAATCCGTGGCCGCTCTCCATCAGAACGACGGCATCTCGCGGCAGCCGCTGCAGTCGGTCGAGCAGTTGGGCGACGGTCACGCCTGCCCCCTAATCCGGATGGATCATGATGTCCATGATTTCGTCGTTGTCGTCGAAGCCGCCGAAGGGGCGGTCGTCTTCGACCAGCCGTTCGCCGCACAGGCAGACCTCGCCGTCGACCATCGCCAGCGCAATCGGCTGAAGGTTGCGGCCGTTGCAGGGACCGTCGATGCACAGCCCGCTGTCGATCTCGAACGTGGCACCGTGACGGCCGCATTTCAGAAAGGCGCGATCCTGCGTGAAGAAGTCGCCGCTGCCGATATTGAGCCAGACCCCGTCATGCGGACAGGCGTTGACGTAACCGACATAAGCGTTGTCGTGGGTCCGGATCACGACGATCGGGAACGGCCGGCTCTCGCCCGACACGTCGATGCGCGACAGGTTGAATGCCCTGGCGCCGCCGCGCTCGATCTCGTCGCTGGTGCAAATGACGAAGACATCGATCTCATCCAAGCCCATGGTCCCTCGCCGGTCAGGCCGCCGCCGGCGCGGCTGCCTGCTTTAGCGCCGTCAGCTCGGCGCGAGTCAGTCGGAACACGCCCCGCCCGCCCGCGAAGGTCTGGTAGACATCGCCCGCCTTGTCGCTCAGGAAATCGAACCAGGCCTGCGGCGTGAGGACCTTCGGGCCGTTCGCCGATCTCGACCACGGTGCCGTTCGGCGCAAACCGGGCGTGAAGAATGATGTTCTGCGCGTCCATCGTTCCAATCCTGCTCATAGGCCCGACGAGAAGCCGAGCAGCTCGATCCTGACATCCTCGGTGCCGAGGACGGCGGCCTGGCAGGCGAGCCGCGACTTCGAGCTGACACCGACGATGGTGTCGAGCTTCTCGTTCTCGAGCCGCGCGATCTTCGACAGGCCTTTGCGCCCCTCGTGCACGAAGATATGGCAGGAGCCGCATTTGGCCTGGCCCTCGCATTTGTGCGGGATGGCGATCTCGGCGCCGAGCAGTGCCGCCAGGAGTGTCGTTCCTTCCGAAACCTCGATGGTCTTGCCCTCGGGCATGACGGTCAGAGTGGTCATGATCTCGATCCTTTCAATTGTACGGTTTCATGGTTCAGTAGATCGCCGCGCCCGCGCCGACGTTGATCGAGGCGTCCTTCATGGTCTCGACGATGAACTCGATCTGGCCGTCGGTGAGATGGGGATGGAACGGCAGCGCGATGGCGCGATCGGCGATCTTCTCGGTCACGAGCAGATCGCCGCGGCGACAGCCGAGATCGAAATAGTGCCGCTGCAAATGCAGCGGATGGCTGTAGGCCGCAGCCTCGACCTGCTCGACCCGGAGGTCCTCGGCGATGGCATCGCGGCTGGAGCGGGTGAAACGCGTGCCGAGATGCACGACGTAGAGGAACCAATTCACCTCGGTCACGTCGGAGGCGACATAAGGCGGCTTGATGCCCTCGAACGACTGCACATGCGTCGCATAGAGCTGCTCGACCAGCCGCCGACGCTCGATGATTTCGTCGATGCGCCTGAGCTGGGCCAGCCCGAGCGCGGCCGCAAGATCGCTGATCCCGGCCTGATGGGACGCCGTTGAGCTCACCACGACGGAAGATCGCTCGCTCAGCCGGTGCGAGCGATGACGGCGCAAGGTCACCGCGAGGTCGATGTCGTCGGTGACGACCATGCCGCCCTCGCCGCAGGTCAGCAGCGAGGGTTGGGCGAAATCGAATACGGCGATGTCGCCGAAGCTGCCGACCAACCTGTCCTTGTAGCGCGAGCCGATCGCCTCGGTGGAATCCTCCAGCAGGAGAAGGCCGTGCCGGTCCGCAATGTCGCGCAGCTCCGACCACGGCGCCGGATGGCCGTTGGTGTTGGCGGCGAGAATGGCCCGCGTCGTGGGCGCGATGCACGCTTCCACCTTCTGCGGCGCCAGCGTCCCCGACCAATAGTCGATGTCGGCGAATACGGGCCGTGCGCCGGCGAGGCTGATCGCATGCGCGGTCTCGCGGAACGAATAGGACGAGGCGATGACCTCATCACCTGCGCCAATGCCGTACGCCTTCAGCGCGAGCATGAGGCCGATCGTGCCGCTCGGTACCGCAATCGCGTAGGCCCGGCCGACATAGGCGGCAAACGCCGCCTCGAACTCCTCAGCCAGCCGGCCGCTGGAGAGCCGCGCCGAGCGCAGCACGGCGTCCACCGCCCCGATCTCCGCCAGCGTGACGTCGGGGTCGGAGAGCGGAATGACGTCGTGGCCCGTGGCGACGGACGCATCGCCCTCGTCCGCAACGTCGTCGTAAGCGAGAGCAGGCTCGGTCATGACGCGGCCGCCCGACTCACCAGCACGATCCCGGTCGCACGTGCGGGATCGTTCGTGATCTGCGCACAATGATCGGCGCTGTCGAGCAAATGCAGGTCGAACGCGCCGCAGCTGCGGTACGGGGTCTCCGTTACATCCGAGGCGTCGCAGCGGATCCAGGCGAGGTCGGGGAATTTCCGGCGCAGCTCGAGGATAGAGCTGGGTCGCGGCTTCGGGTGACGCGAGCATCCGCTCGATCTCGGTCAGTTCGTTTGCCGCAAGCCCCATCTTACCAACCTCCTGCTATTGCCAGAACACGCGCTCGGGATCGGCATTCAATATCTCCGTCGCCGACGCCAACCGCTGGTGCACGCCGTGCAGCTCCCAGGCACCGCTCTTGTGGTCCTTACGGAAGAGCTTCCAGCTCGCGCCCACCGCATCGTGATGCAGCAGCGCGACGTCGATGACACCGCCGTCGGCGTCGATGTTGCGCGAGCAGCAGGGGCTCTCGACGAGATACCCGCCGGTCACGCCCTTGACGATCGGCGAGACGTAGCGATAGCGCCTGCGCGATCCGAGTGCGCGCTCGATCCGCCTGCGATCGAGCTCGTTGGGATGCGCGGGCAAGTCTGCATCCGGCTGTCTGAGCACCGCGGCATTCATCGTGGCATCCCTAGAGCGGGCTGATTTCTTCTTCG
The DNA here is from genome assembly GCF_042019905.1 of Bradyrhizobium dasycarpum. Lineage (NCBI taxonomy): Bacteria > Pseudomonadati > Pseudomonadota > Alphaproteobacteria > Hyphomicrobiales > Nitrobacteraceae > Bradyrhizobium > Bradyrhizobium dasycarpum. The sequence goes on along the minus strand of NZ_CP169574.1, from coordinate 581,403 downwards.
AGGCAGCCGACCACCAGCCGCTCGCCGAACTCGACGAGATAGATCGGCAAGTTCGCCTCCGTATGCCGGCCGACCTGGACGATCTCCCCGGTGTGACCCACCCCGACCAGCAGGCTGTCGGCCGGCGTATCGGGAAACGAGCCGTCATTGTGCAGGTCCACCGCGGCCTTCACGCGCTGGCCCCACTGGTACTTCGGCAGTTTGGGTTCGATCATCATGATGCAGCCTCCGGCAGCGGAATGTCCTCAACCGCATCGCGTGGGGTGACGGGGTCGAGCTCCTTGCGCTTCATCCCGACGCGGTTGCCGCTGTCGAGGAATTCGACGCCATAGATGTAGAATTGCTGCAGGAAGGTTCCTATCGAGACGACGTAGCCGATCTCGCCCTTCCTCGCGAGGATGTCGCCGATCTCCTTGCCGGCATAGGTGCCGTCGTTGCGGATGGTGCGTCTGGCCCGCACTTTCTCCCCAAAGGAGAAGAACGGCGGGGCCGTCAGCTCGACGACGTCGCTGTCGCGCACGATGTTGCTCATAGGGAGGCTCCCGTTCCTCGCTCCAGCCTCACGGCGACCCGCGACCGCGCGACTTCGCGCACCAGGCCGTCCTGGTCCTCGACGAGCCCCATGAGCTCGCTGGCTGCCGCTCGGCTTGCGACCTCGTACCGGATGCGCCAGTCGGGATCGCGATGCATCAGCGCCAGCAGCTCCGGCGACAGGCGCCGCGCGACCTCGAGCCGCACGGCGGCATCGCGGTCGGCGACCATGCCGAGCAACCATTCATCGGGAACACGGCGGGCCACGACGCGTCGGACCTCCGCCTCCCCGTCATCGATCATCCGGCCGAGCAGCAGCGGCGCCAGCCTGCGTGCGACGACGAGACGGACGTAGTAATCCTCGTCGGATGCCATCGGCAGCAGATCATCGCCGTCGATCAGGGTGGCCACCCGCATCCTCACCTCGCGATGCGGATCCGCGCGCAATTGCAGCGCATAGCGCCTGGGCAGGCGGCGGACCGCATTCCAGCGCACGGTTTCGTCGGCGTCGCCGAGCAGCGGCGGCAGCAGGAACAGATTCGCGGACTTTGCGGCGATCGCGCGCACCTCGAAATGCGGGTGGCCGAGATAAGCGTCGGCAAGGCCCGGATTCCAGTCGAAGAAGCGGTCGATGCGGCGTGCGTAGCGATCGTTGACGCAGGCATGCCTGATCCGGCAGCCACCGACGCCGTTCAGCGCCAGATGCGTGCAGCCGCTGCAGTCGACCTGATTGCCCTGCCAGTCGCGGGCCTCGCCGATGTCGTCAGTCATCGTCCTGCCCCATCCGCTCGAGCACGCCCAGCAGCACCTCGGCGCCGATCTTGTCGGTGGGATCCAGCTCCAGCAGCTTCAGGACCGCGCGCCGCCCCTCCTCGGTCTCGCCGAGACGCATCTGCAAGTAAGCGTAGCCCTTCAGCGAGAACAGGAAGAAGCGCGCGAGAATGTTCTCGTAGCGGCCGAACTCGGCATCGCCCGCACGTACGCTGCGCCAATCGGTGGGAAGATCGTTCTCCTCGGCCGCCTTGCGCAGGCAACACCGCGCGACCTCGAGCGCCTCGGCAAGACGTCCCTTGTAGAAATAGAAACGATAGAGGCCGATCAGGACGGCGGCGTGGCCGGGGGCAATCGCCTCGGCCTCACGCAAGTGACGTTCCGCGATGTCGTCCAGATGATAGGACTGACCCGCTTCCCACAAATGATGCTCCGCCGCGCTCGGCAGCCCGCGCCCGAGCAGGGCGCCGGTGACGAGCGCCTCGTTGAACTCGACCTGTGGGCTGACAGACGTGTCGGGCATCGTGCTGCTCAGTGGTGTCCGCAGGAGACCTGCTTCGGATCGTGGAACACCAGCCCGGTCTGGGTCGGCGTATCCGCGAAGTCGATGGTGACGCCGTCGAGCAGCAGCCGGCTCTCGGCCGGCAGGAACAGCTTGACGCCCTCGCGCTCGACCACGGCATCTCCGGCCTGCGGCTCGGCACGCACGCTAATGTCGGCGGCAAGGCCTGAACAGCCGCCGGGACTGACCGCAAGACGGAAGCCGCTGCCCGCGCCGCCGTCGACCCGGAGCATCATGCGCATGAACTTTTGCGCCGCCGGTGTGATCGTGAAGTTCATCTCCTTTTCCCCCTCAAGCAGGCGCCTGATAGCGCGGCAGTGACGTATCGATGACGCAGGTGTTGTCGACCGGGCAGACCGCCACGCATTGCGGCTCGTCGAAATGGCCCAGGCACTCCGTGCATTTCTTCGGGTCGATCACGAACGTTCCTCCCTTCTCGCGGATCGCGACGTTCGGACATTCCGGTTCGCAGGCCGAGCAGCTCGTGCACTGCGAAGCGATGATCTTGAACGGCATCGATTCCTCCTCACGCCGCCGAGATCAGCGCGCCCTGGCGGATGGCGGCATCGCCGCGCTCCACGTGTTCGATCTCGCCGCTATTGACCTTGTCGAGGTAGGCCTTGAACCAGGCGATCGCGGACTTCTCGATATATTCGTGGGCGTACTGATCGACCGGCTCGATACCGGCCTTGATCAGGTCGCCTTTCGGGCAGCCGCCGATCTTGGCGACGAACACCGCATGGCAATCGTTGATGGCACGGATGATGGTCTCGAGGCTGTCCTCCTCGCCGTAGCCGCCCTGGCAGTAGAGATCGACGCGGCGATGACCGACGAACTTGGCGCCTGCGGTGGAGAGTTCGTAGACCTGGAACTCCTTGGCGTGGCCAAAGTGCTCGTTGATCAGGCCGGAGCCCTTGGTCGCGACCGCAGCGAGCACCTTGATGTCGCTGGACTTGCCTGCGAGCTCGGCAAGCTCCTCCTGCTTGGCCGCGACCTTGGCGACACGTTCCTCCTCGACCTTGTCCTGATAAGCCTTGCGGGTCTCGGCGTCGTACTTGACCTCCATGGCCATGATCTTCTCGGTGGTGAACTCGGCGCTGCGGTCCTCGCCGAGCAGACCGACGGCGTCGGCGCGGCACTGCCGGCAGTGCCGCATCATGTTCATCTCGCCTTCGCAGGAATCCTGAAGCGCCTTCAGCTCCTGCGCGCTCGGGCCGCGCTGCCCGTTCAGGCCGAATACGGTGCCGTGCTCGGGCGCGGAGATCAGCGGCATGATGTTGTGCAGGAAGGCGCCGCGCGACTTCACCGCCCTGTTGACCTCGACCAGGTGCTGGTCGTTGATCCCGGGGATCATCACCGAGTTGATCTTGCAGAGGATGCCGCGCTCGGTGAGCATCTCCAGGCCTTGGAGCTGCCGATCGGTCAGGATCTTGGCGGCCTCGTAGCCGGTGTAGCGCTTGTGCTTGTAGAAGATCCAGGGATAGATCTTCGCACCGATCTCGGGATCGACCATGTTGATGGTGATGGTGACGTGGTCGACATTGTATTTCGCGATGGTGTCGACATGATCGGGCAGCATCAGGCCGTTGGTCGACAGGCAGAGCTTGATGTCAGGCGCCGTGTTGTAGATCAGCTCGAAGGTCCTGAACGTCTTTTCGGGGTTCGCCAGGGATCGCCGGGGCCGGCGATCCCGAGCACCGTCATCTGCGGGATGGTGGAGGCGACCGCCAGCACCTTCTTGGCGGCCTGCTCGGGCGTCAGCTTCTCGCTGACGACACCAGGACGCGATTCGTTGGCGCAGTCATATTTACGATTGCAGTAGTTGCACTGGATGTTGCAGGCCGGCGCGACCGCGACATGCATGCGGGCGTAGTGATGGTGCGCTTCCTCGCTGTAGCAGGGATGGTTCTTCACTTTCTCCCAGATTTCGGTCGGAAGATCACCCTGCCCGGCCTGCGATCCGCAGCTGGCCTTGCCGCTGCCGCCGGTGGTGCCGCAGCCCTTGTGCTCGGCGATCGCCTGCATGATCTCACCGACTTCGGCGACGTGAGCGTTGCTGCCGGCGTCGTGTTGCGCTGAAACGTCCATATGCTCAGTTCTCCTTACCGGCCGGGTTTACGGGGCTCTGATTTCGCGAAGCGTCCTAAGAGTCGTTCCAGAAAGGTATTAGCAACCCGCATGCCACCGTCGCGCTGTCGACTTTCCTGGCTCTCTTCAACGAGTTAGCGCGCAGGCGCGGGAATGTCGGGTTGCCAACGCATGTTGGAAAGATGACAGATGTCGTGAGGTGTGCGGTGATGCCCGATGCCGGCAGGCGCCTTGCAAATGCATTCGGCCCCGCTCCCGCTAAGGAAGAGGGGCCGGCAGTTCGCAAACGGCCGGTGTCTAGCCAGCCAGCACGATCTCGATGGCGCGGGGGAGCGGGATGGCGAGCGGGGTCAGGCCCTGGCTCACCAGGAAACGCAGCTCGTTCTTCGACAGCGCGTCCGGCTCGACGACCGCATAGTGCGTGTCCGCGGAGCGCTTCGACACCTGTCGCGCATAAGTGCGCAGGAGCTGATCGTTGAAGCGACAGCCGAGGAACAGGAAGCTTCGGCCCGTGCGCCGCGCCTTCACCTCATCCGGAATCGGGGTCTGGATGTCGATCTCGGTCAGCACCTCGACGTAGTCGGCATCGGAGATCAGAAAATTCTTCGCCGGCGCGACGCTGCCGTGAGGCTTGTAGAGGATCGTGGTCCAGTCCTTGGCCCGGACGCGGTCGACCTCCTGGCCGGTGGCATCGTAAAATCGGTACCAGCGATCCTCGCCGATGCCGGCGCGGGTGATGCCCTGGATCTCGCCCCAATCGTCCCGACCGGTCAGCGTCGTGCGCATCGCGCCGTCATACCAGCTATCGACGATGAGGGGCAGCGGCAGCGTGGCGAGATGCCGATGCAACGATGTCGGCGTCACCGGCGTCTCAAAAGCCTCCGACATCAGAGCCGTCACGGTGGCGCGATGCCGCGTGCTCTCGATGTGCTGCGCCGCGGCCCAGGCGTTGCCCTTGGCCCGCCGCGGCAGCGCGACCTTGCTGCCGAGAAATGCCGCGAGACCTTCCGGGTTCATCGGCACGCTTGGCGCGGACAGTTCCGTCACGCCAGTACCAAGATAGGGAATGACGCTGCCATCGCGAAGCCGCCCGACAACCTCGCGGAAAATCGCCTCGGCATCGGCGGGATTGGCGAACTCGATGTGGGGGACCGGCGCGTTCATTGCTCGTCTCCCTCGCCGCCGCGCTTCCTGGCGTTGATCGTGATCGGCAAATTGGTATCAGCGGCCATCTGCGGCAGGTCGAGCACCCAGCCATTGGCGATCTTGATCCAGCCGCCCCACAGGGTCTCGTGCTCGGACTCGACGATCGGCTCCTCGAGGATCCTTCTTCGGCACGTAGATCGACAGGCCGGTCTCCGGCGAGCGCCGAATCATGACTTTCATAGGCTCATCTCCGCAGGACGAGAGGTGTCGCTCGCGCGCTCTTGCCACGACGGAGACAATGCTCTCAGTTTCGAAAGGATCTCAGGCAGCACCAGCAGGGCCCGGTCAACCTCTTCGGCCGTGGTCTCGCGGGACAGTGAGAAGCGGACCGCGCCGCGCAGCGCCTGCGGCGGCACGTTCATCGCGCGCAACACGTGCGACGGCTCCATCGAACCGGAGGCGCAGGCCGATCCCAGCGAAGCGGCGATGCCGGTGCGGTTCAGATGATGGATGATCGCTTCGCCTTCGACATGCTCGAAGGCCATGTTCGACGTATTCGGCAGTCGGCTCTTGATGTCGCCCAGCACCATGCAGTGACCGAGCCGCAGGATACCCTGCTCCATCCGGTCGCGCAGAGCGGCGATCTCCGCCCGCTCCCGTTCGAGCTGCGCCGCCGCGAGCTCGGCCGCCTTGCCGAGACCAACGATACCAGGAACGTTTTCGGTGCCGGCGCGGCGACGACGCTCCTGCGGACCGCCGAGGATCAGCGGCTTGAACTTCGTTTCCTTGCGCACGTAGAGCGCGCCGATGCCCTTGGGACCGTGCAACTTGTGGCCAGACAGCGAGAGCATGTCGATCTCGCTCGCCTTGAGATCGATCGGAAGCCGACCGACGGCCTGCACGGCATCGGTGTGAAACAGCGCGCCGGCCGAGCGCGCCATCTTCGCCAGGAACTCGACCGGGAAGACCGTTCCGGTCTCGTTGTTCGCCCACATCACGGACGCGATCGCGGTGCGGGGACCGAGCGCGCGCCTGTAAGCCTCGATGTCGAGGCGTCCACGCGTATCCACGGCGATGAGATGGCTCTTGATGCCGCGGCGGCCGAGTTCCTCGACCAGCGACAGCACCGCGGGATGCTCGACCGCGGTGGTGACGATCTCGTCCCGACCGTCCTGCACGGCAAGCGCCGACAGGATCGCCGCGTTGTCCGACTCGGTACCACCCGAAGTGAAGACGATCTCGTGATCGAAGGCGGCGCCGATCAGCGCCTGCACGCTACGCCGCGCTTCCCTCACCGCCTGGGCGACCTCGCTGCCAAAAGCGTGCGCGGAAGACGCATTGCCGAACTGCTCGGAGAAGAACGGCAGCATCGCCGCGACGACGGAGGGGTCCGTGCGGGTCGTCGCGTTGTTGTCGAGGTAGATCGGCCGCACGGAATCCCTCTCCCGATGTCGGAGCCTATTCAGTGACGGGGCCTGGCCGCTCCGGCAACAGGGATCAGGCGAACGAACTCGCCGAGCCGTTCGATCAGGCGGGCCTGGATACCCTCCAGCGTCGCGCTGGCGAGCTTGCAGAACACACAGGCCCCGGTGAGCCTGACCATGATCTTGTTGCCGTCGATCTCGAGCAACTCGCAATCGCCACCGTCGCGCTTGAGATTGGGCCGGATCTCGTCGAGCACGGCACGCACGATCTGCTCGCGGCCCGACGGCTCGGCGGCCGGCGCTTGTTTCAGGTGTTCGGATTCGACGAGCATTTCACATTCTCCCTATTGCGGATCGGATCGACGAGGACGGCCTAGCTGAACGACTTGCCGCAGGAGCAGCTCGACTTCGCATTGGGATTGTCGAAGGTGAAACCGGAGCCTTCCAGCGCCACCACGAAATCGATCGTGGTGCCGTTGAGATGTTCGTGGCTTGCATTGTCGACGAACACCTTCACCCCGCCGCGTTCGATCACGGTATCGTCGGGCTTGGCCTCCTCGGCGAGGCCCATCATGTATTTGAAGCCGGCGCAGCCGCCGGTCTCGACCATGATACGCAAGCCGCTGGCCGGCTGTGCCGCCGAGGAGATCGCGGTCTTCACCGCATTCACCGCGCTGTCGGTCAGGTTGATCATTGCTCGCCCTCGCTGTCTGGGTCTGTCGCAAGGGGATCGCAAGTCCCGTGCCAGAGTGCACATGCCTGAAACCGCAGGGTTTTCATCGAGCGCGCGCCTGTTGTCTTTGCGACGCTTGTCGGGTTTGCGACATACGGCCACGCGACGCCGGAACGGCGGAATGGCAGCGCAATACCGGGGAGATGCCAGCGCCCGCAGGGAGTGGTGTCGATTTCCGCTGCATTCGAAAATTTGGCGCATGGGCGTGCAGTCGGCAAACTCCTTGCATAAGGGCCTCGAAGCATAGGGCATCGAAACCGTCGCACCGCTGCCAGAACGATCAGGAGAGATTCATGACGTCGATCGACAACACCGCCCTCGGCCGCCTGGACAAGGAGGGCCGGCTTCTGAACGCGGTGCTGAAGGGTGACACCACCCGGCCGGGACGGTTCGGCTTTCGCGGCGACATCGCGCTGCGATTCCAGGCTCAGGTGGCCGACGAAAAGCGTCCGCCGGAATACTCGATCGAGCAGGTGCTGACCGTGGCGCAGGAGGGTGAAGCGACCATTCCGGTGCTCGCCGGCTATCTGCACTCCTACGCGTATCTTGCCGACGTCGCCAAGGTGCTGGACGGCGCGCTGAGCCCGAAGGGCAGCTACTTCATGTTCTGCAACAACATCGACCTCCTGGCGAAATATCGCACCAGGATCGGCGACATCGAGTTCCGCATATTGCCGTGCGACGAATCGACGGTATGGAAGGAGATGATGGAGCTTGCCGGCGTCGACAAGAACGACATCAAGAAGCTCGACACCGCCGGGAAGCTCGACTACCTCCTCGACGCCGCCAGGGATCTCGACGGCTCCTATACCGAGATCTCCTTCGAGGAAGGCGTCGCCAGGATGGAGCCGGTGAAGAACCGCAACGAGAACCGCCCGGTCTGACGCCTCATCGTCAGACCTCCTCCTCGCAATTGATCTCGTCGTCCTCGATCAACGTCACGCCGGTGACGCAGATATCGCCGTCGAGCACGGCAAGCGCGATCGGCGTCAGGCTCTCGCCCTTGCACGGCCCATCCACGCAACGCCCGGTTCCGAGCTCGAACGTGGCGCCGTGCTTGCCGCACATCAGCTTGGTGCCGTTGCCGTCAAGGAACTGGTTTCGTTCCCAGTCGAGGTTCACGCCATCGTGCGGGCACCGGTTGAGATAGCCGAACACCTGCCTGCCCCAGCGCAGGATCACGATCGGCCAGGGCCGCGCTGCACCGTCCTCGCCGACGATCATAAGGCGAAAGCCGATCGCCCGCTGGCTCGGAATGTCGTTGAAGGCGCAGATTGCATAGGCGGTATTCTGGTCCATGCCGTCCTCATTCGCGGTCGGATCGTTCGACTGGTGCAGAATCGCGCTAGCCGCAAGACATGGCCCGTCCACTTGCTCCGTACGGAATCGGACACGCGCGTCCCTCTTGTCGCGATGATCCGGCAGGGTGCGCCTGCCGGCGCGGCTGTCGAGCGGTTGACATCTCCGGCGAGGGGCCGCCCCCTCGGCACGCTCGCACAATGTGGCATGGAATTTGATCTTGTTCAGTCAGGCGCCTGGAAGTCCCGATCAGGCGCTGTCTCGGCAGCGGGATGTGACGACATGTGGTTCGCGGCGCAGGAGGCCGACCAGCGATGGCAATATTGGTCAAGACTACGCAGGACGGTCGCAAGCTCGAAGTGATCGGGCTCGCGATCACACTGGACGGCAAGCTCGAGGCCAACGAACTGATCGACGTCAAGGATCATCCTTACCGCCACGCGATCCGGGCGGCGGCACCCGAAGCCACCCACATGGCTGGCCGCGTCCCCCTGACGCGCGAGGAAGCAGAGATCGTTCTCGCCGCGTTCAAGCAGGCGGAAGCCGACATGCTGGCCAATCCCATCGCCATCCACGAGCGATTCCGGATTGCCGCGATGATGAAAGCGCGTGAGCAGGGGATCGAGTGAGACGCAACGCTTAAGCCGCGGGGGCGTGGGTCTGACAATTGGTCGGACAGACTCGCGCGCAGGCGCCGCAGCCGATGCAGGCGCCGTCGTCGTTCATCACCATCACCTTCTTCTCGACCTCGTCATCGTCGTCATCGAGGTCGATCATCTCGCCGTCCTCGTTGAGGCCCTTGAGCGTCATGACCTCGCGGCCGCACACCTTGTAGCAGCGGCCGCAGCCAATGCACTTCTGGGCATCGATCGACACCAGATAGTCCGGCTTCCAGTCGCGGCCGTCGCGGGTTGCGTAGGACATGGGTGTGGCCCGGTTATGCCTTTTCCAGCGTCTTGAGATCCTCGCGCTTGCGCTCGAGCTCGGCGAAGGCGTCGTGGGCCTTCTGGGCCACGCTCAGGATCGAGGTCCAGTTGATCGGGAGCTCCTCCGAGAGATCGTGGAGGTCCATCTTGGCCTGCGTGGCCTTAGCCGACAGCTTCTTGATCTCGGCCTTCAGGGTTTCAAGATCGCTCATGCTCAAACCTCAGTAATTCGCCACGTCGGGAAACTTGCGGATCATCTCGACACCGCTCGCGACGTATTTGTCGCCTTCGGCCGCAAGCTTGCCGAGACTGTCGAAGCCGAAGCGATGCACGTCGCGCAGCTGCTTGTTGACGATGATGAGCCGGCCGCCGATCAGGACCATCCGGCCAAAGCCTTCATGGTGCATCTTCAGCATCGGCGAGATCATCACGCCGGTCACCTTCTCGATCGAGAGCGCGACGGCGTTGAAGAACAGCTCCATGCGCCAGATCGTGTCCGGATCGGGATCGCCGACGATCGGCAGCGCACGCCGCTTCTCCTTGTCGAGGATATAGGGCTCGAGCAGGTCGAGATCCTTCTTGCCCTCCCAGGCGCCATGGGTGTCCTGGGCGCGCCAGATCTTGACGAGCTCCTTGACGAACGGCGCCTCCGCCGCGTTGTCGGCCTGGATCAGTTCAGCCGCTTCAGTCATGATCGTTTCCCTCAGTCCTCGAAATCAAAGCTGCGGTCCTGTGCCTTGGCGAGCACCTTGCGCAGCCATGGCGGCGGCGAGCCCTTCAGCACGTCCTCGAGCTTGACGCAGAGATCGTCGATCGCCTCGGGCTGCGTCACCTTCATGGGGTGGATGTTGTTGGCGACGACCCGCGCCGCGCCCGAGCCGCCGATCGCGGCGACGTAGAGATCGTGCAATCCTTGATCGCCTCGATCTTCGGCGCCAGCTTGTCCTCGTTGCCGTCCTCCTTGAGGTCGCCGTCGAACTGGATGGCCTCGACAAAGTGATGGCCGTCCGGATTGACGTCGTAGATGGCGATATTCTTGGCCCATCCGAAATGCGCATCGACGCGCTTCAGGTCCTGGGTTGCAAAAGCCACTTTCATCGATCTGGTCCTCTTCTTGCGTCAGTGCAGTTGCGGCGGGACGACCTGAAGGCCGCTGTCCGTGGTGCGCCAGGTATCGGGCGTCGGCTGGTGGTTCGCCTCGCGGTCGGCGATGACGAGATTGGCGAGATCGAAGATCAGATCGCGTGTGCCGCGATAGCCGACCGACAGAAGGTGCCCCGCGCCGAGCCGGTCGAACATCGGGAAGCCCGCACGGTAGAACAGGATCTTCAGGCGCGAGGCCGCCTGGCGGCCGTGCGAGATCGGTGATGAGGAGATCGCAGCCACGGACCTTGGCGAGGTCTTCGAGATCCTCGAGGTCGCCGATCAGGACCTCCTGCGTCCTGACGCGTTCCAGCACCGGCGAGGCCGTCGTGGTCACGGCGACCGCGATCTCGGCACCCATCTCGTGCAACATGCTGGAGAGATCGAACAGCAGGTCCGGCTCGGCGCCGATTGCGAGCTTGCGCCCGCCGATGTGGAAATGCGCGTCCAGCATCGCGTCCGCCAGCTGGCCGCGCTGCCGGCGGTATTTCGCCGGCACCGGCCTTCCGCTGATCTCGCTGAGGAACGCGATGAACTCGTCGTTCGGGGCGAGGCCGCAGAGCCGCTCGAACAGGCGGAACGGCACCCCCGCCTTCTGCTGCATGGCTTCCGCCGCGCGCTTCATCTGCGCGCCGATGGCGATGGTCCAGGCCGCCTGCCCCATGGTCGCGATCTCGTCGACCCCGATGCCGCCGATCGTCGTGGGCGTGAATTCGTCGGGGATATGACCATCGAGCGAGCCGGCAAGGTCGGGCAGGAAGGACGGCTTGAGGCCGAAATCCTCGATGATGGTGCGCAGCTCGTCGAGATCGCCGGGGGTGAGGTGGCAGCCCGGCAGAACGTTGACGCGCGCAGGGTCTCGCGCCGCTCCCGCCTCGACGGGATCGACCAGCACCTCGACCATCCGTGCAACCGTCTTCTCCCAGCCGTCCTGGAAGGCGTCCTTGAAATCGGGCGTTGCAACATAGACCAGCGGGAATTTTTCGAGCTGCGGATGCTTCTGCCGGATCAGACGGATGAAGCCCTCGACATCGTCGCCCTTGGTCTCGGTGACGCCGGTCGAATTGATGCCGATGATCTCCGGCTTGGTGCGATTGTAGATGTTGAGAATCGCCTGCTCGACGTTCTCATAGCCGCCGAGCACGGTTGCGACCTCGCTCATCGCGGTGGTCTGCATCGGCACGGCTTCCTTGAAATGCCGCACGAACAGCGTCAGCCCGAACGAGGTGCAGCCCTGCGAGCCGTGCAGCAGCGGCATCGCCCCGCGCAGGCCCATGAAGGCGAAGGAGCCGCCGATCGGCTGGCTCATCTTGAGCGGATTGACCGAGCAGGCCTTCTTGGAGGTGGTGACGATGGCCATCTGGGCGCCCTACTCCGCCGCTTCGAGGATCGGCGTCGACTGTAAGGCGAGAATGTCCTCGATCCGTCCCTTGCAGGCGCCGCAACCGCCCGAGGCGTTGGTGTGCTCCTTGACGCCGTCGACGTCGGAAAGCCCGTGCGCGGCAATGGCATCCTCGATGGTGCCGAGATCGACCGTCTTGCAGTGGCAGATCTTCTTGGCGCGCCGGGCCTGCTCTGCGCGCACCGGATCGGCCGCGATCTCTGCCGCCTGCGCATCCATCTGCGCCATCGCCTTCGCCTGCCAGTTGACCCCGGCATCGTCCCATGGCGCCGGCTTGCGCAGCTGCGCCCACATCGGGTTGTAGAGCGCCTTCTCGATCTGCTCCATCAGCGTGACCATGCCGATATAGCCCATATAGGCGTGGCTGCGCTCCTGGTTGATGTCGAGCCAGGGCATCGCCGCCTTCAGCGCGACGAACTGCGACTTGCCGCCGGAGAGCATGATGTCAGCCCGCGCGTCCTTCAGCATCTTGTACATTTCGCGCGGCGTCATGTCCTCGATCATGTGGGCGTCCTGCCCCATCAGCTCCTTGATCCGCTCCTTGTCCTCCTTGGTGGACTTCTTCACGGAGGTGCCGACGATCTCGAGGCCCGCCTCCTGGAGTGCCGCCACCACGGACCACGACTTCACCCCGCCGGTGATCAGCAGCACCTTCTTGTCCTTGAAGCGCGGCTTGAAGCGCTCGATCGCCGCCCAGGCCTTGGCTTCCTCCCGCGCAATCACCGCTTCGGTGCGGTCCATCAGCTCTGCCGGCGCGCCGCGCTCGATCAGCAGGCGGGCGATCTCGCGTAGCGAATCGCTGGAATCCTGAATCCCGTAGAACGAGCCCTCGAAGTAGGGAATGCCGTAGCGTTCCTCCATCTTGCGGGCGACGTTGATCATCGCCTTGGAGCACACCATCATCGCGGCCTTGGCGCGATGCGAATAAGCGAGCTCGCGGTACTTGCCATCGCCGGAGATGCAGGAAAGGATGCGGATGCCGAGCTCGTCGAGCAGCGGCTTGATCTGCCAGAACTCGCCCGAGAGATTGTATTCGCCGATGATGTTGATGTCGTAGGGCGTGGTGTAATCGGGCTCCTCGGTGCCGATGACGTGCTCGAGCAGCGCCTCACCCGCGAGCTTGTTGCCGAGGTTCTTCGGCCCGACGAAGCCGGGCGAATTGACGGGGATGACCGGCTTGCCGAACTTCGTGGCCGCGGCCTTGCAGACGGCATTGATGTCGTCGCCGATCATGGCGGGGACGCAGGTCTGATAGACGAAGATCGCCGGCGGATCGTACTTCTCGATCACCTCTCTGATCGCCTTGTAGAGCCGCTTCTCTCCGCCGAACACGATGTCGGTCTCGTTCATGTCGGTGGTGAAGCTGCGGCGCCAGAGGTCGGAGCCCGACGAGGCGCTGCCGCGATTGTCCCATGAATTGCCCTCGCAGGCGATCGGGCCGTGGACCAGATGCGCGACGTCGGTGAACGGCTGGAGCGCGATCTTGGCTCCGTCGAAGGCGCAGCCTCCCGCGGCCCCGCCAGGCTGTAGCTGCTTGGTGCAGCCCTTCTTGCGCTCAGCCTCCGTCTTGCCGGCGTTCTTGCCGCAACCTGGCTCGTTGAAGACGTCCTGGATGGTGGCCGACAGCGAGCTCATGAGCCTCTCCTATTTCCTGACCCGCTGCGCGAGCGTTTCGCCCCGCAGTCTCGATCGCAGGCTGGACGTGTCGCCTGCCGCCGCCGTTTTCGGGCGACGGCAGACTTTTCGCGGCATCAACGGATGATGTCGAAGCTGTAGTCGGTCTTGGCGGGAACGTTGGTATTCTTGTCGATCTCGTCGAAGATCTTGTCGAGGATCTTCACCAGCACGTTCATGCCGCCCTGATAGCCCCACACCGGATAGCGGTGGTGATGGTGGCGATCGAACACCGGGAAGCCGATGCGGATCAGCGGCGTGCCGGTGTCGCGTTCCAGGTACTTGCCGTAGGTGTTGCCGATCAGGAAATCGACCGGCTCGGTGAACAGCAGCGAGCGCATGTGCCAGAGGTCCTTGCCCGGATAGGCATGGCAGTTCTTGCCGAACGGCGAGCTGGCGAACAGCCCTTCCATCTTCTCGGCCCAGGCCTTGTTGCCGTTGGTGGACAGCACATGGGTCGGTTCGGCGCCGAGCTCGAGCAGGAAGGCGGCCAGCCCGTAGCAGAGGTCCGGATCGCCGTAGATCGCGAACTTCTTGCCGTGGATATGCGCGCTCGAATCGGCCATGGCGTCGACGAGACGGCCGCGCTCCTGTTCCAGCGCCTTTGCAATCGGCTTGCCCGTGATGCGCGAGAGCGTCATCAGGAAATCATCGGTGGCACTGACGCCAACGGGATGGTTGAAGGCCGCGACTTCGTGGCCATGTCCCTCGATGAAGGGGAGCGTCTTCTCGGTGCAATATTGCTGCATCGAGATGGTGGCCTTGGCGTGGATCGCGTTCGCGGCGTCCTCCAGCGTGGTGCCGCCGTCGTACATGCGGAACTCGCCGTCGGTCGGCGTGTCGAACACGTCGCTGTTGTCGGCGAGTATCGTGTATTCGATCCCCATCAGCTCGAAGATGCGCTTGATCTCGCGGATGTTGCCGACAGTGTAGCCGTCGAAACCGCCGATGAAGTTGATCTTGCCGTTCTCCTTGCGCTCGAGCTTCGGTGCGGTGCCGGCCTTGCCATCCCAGAAGTGCTCCAGGATGCCCTTGAGGGCGTTGTCGTAGCCGGTCACGTGGCTGCCGACGAAGGCCGGCGTATGGGCGAAGGGAACATCGTACGCGTCGGGAACCGAGCCCTTCTCCTTCGCCGTCTTGATGAAGGCATTGAGGTCGTCGCCGATCACCTCCGCCATGCAGGTGGTGGAGACGGCGATCATCTTCGGCTTGTACATGTTGTAGGTGTTGGCAAGCCCATCGATCATGTTGTTCAGGCCACCGAACACGGCCGCATCTTCCGTCATCGACGAGGAAACGCAGGAGCTCGGCTCCTTGAAGTGCCGCGACAGATGGCTGCGGTAATAGGCGACGCAGCCCTGCGAGCCGTGCACGAAGGGCAGCGTGCCTTCGAACCCGACGGCGACGAACACGGCGCCCAGCGGCTGGCAGGCCTTGGCCGGGTTCACCGTCAGCGCTTCGCGGGCGAAGTTCTTCTCGCGGTATTCGGGCGTCTTGGCCCACTCCCTGATCCGCTCGACCTCCGCGGGATCGTGCGGATTCTCGAACAGGGCCTTCTTATTGGCCAGCATCTGCTGGTATTCAGGTCCCCGGAACAGCTCGAAGTGATCGAGCACGTGTTCGGCATTCTGTGTCATCGTGGCACCCTTGTTGGATTCGTGTTCGATCGCCTGTCTCCGGCTCTTCGTCGAAGGAAGAAGAGCCGGACCTCAGCCTCTGTCATTCCGCCGCCATCAGGCTCGGCCGCGGGGCATCCTTCCAGGGTGCCTTGGTCTTCTTCCAGATCGGGGAGTTGATCGCCATGTCCATGTCGCGCGCGAAGATCGCGAAGCCGTCATAGCCGTGATAGGGACCCGAATAATCCCAGGAGTGCATCTGCCGGAACGGCACACCCATCTTCTGGAAGACGTACTTCTCCTTGATGCCGGAGCCGACGAGATCGGGCTGGATCTTCTCGACGAAGCGCTCGAACTCGTAGCCGGTGACATCGTCGTAGATCAGCGTGCCGTCCTTGACGTAGTGCTGGGCGGTGCGCTGGTAGTCGTCGTTGTGACCGAACTCGTAGCCGGTGCCGACCACCTCCATGCCGAGGTCCTCATAGGCACCGATGACGTGGCGGGGACGCAGTCCGCCGACGAACAGCATCACCGTCTTGCCTTCGAGGCGCGGACGATACTTGGCGATCACCGCGTCCATCAGCGGCTGGTACTTGGCGATGACGCGCTCGGCGCCTTCCTTGATCTTGTCGTCGAAGAAGCTGGCGATCTTGCGCAGCGATTCCGCGATCTTGGAGGGACCGAAGAAGTTGTACTCGCACCAAGGAATGCCGAACTTCTCCTCCATGTGACGGGAGATGTAGTTCATCGAGCGGTAGCAGTGCAGGACGTTGAGCTTCGCCTTGGGCGTCGCTTCCAGCTCGGCGAGACTGCCGTCGCCCGACCATTGTGCGATCACGCGCAGGCCCATCTCCTCGAGCAGGATGCGCGAGGACCAGGCGTCGCCGCCGATGTTGTAGTCGCCGATGATCGCGACGTCATAAGGCGTGGATTCGAACGCGGGCTTGGCCTCCGGGGAGACCTTGTCGAAGATCCAGTCGCGAACGGCATCGTTGGCGATGTGGTGGCCGAGCGACTGCGAGACGCCACGGAAGCCTTCGCAGCGCACCGGAACGATGGTCTTGCCGCCATACTCCTTCGACTTCACCTTCGACACGGCCTCGATGTCGTCCCCGATCAGGCCGATCGGGCATTCCGACTGGATGGTGATGCCGTGGTTGAGCGGGAACAGGTCCTGGATCTCGTCGATGATCTTGGCGAGCTTCTTGTCGCCGCCGAACACGATGTCCTTTTCCTGGAAATCGGAGGTGAACTGCATGGTGACGAAGGTGTCGATGCCCGTCGTTCCGATGTAGTAGTTGCGCCGCGCGGCCCAGGAATATTGGCCGCAGCCGACCGGGCCGTGGCTGATGTGGATCATGTCCTTGATCGGACCCCACACCACGCCCTTGGAGCCGGCATAGGCGCAGCCGCGAATCGTCATCACGCCGGGGATGGATTTCAGGTTCGACTTGACGCCGCAATCTGACTTGCCGGCCTCGTGCACATTGAGGTGCTTGGCGCGGCGCTTTGCGGTTTTCTCCGGATAGACCTTCAAGACTTCGTCGATCAGTTGCTTGTTGCGGGCCTTGATCTCCGCGACGCTCTGGGTGGTTGCTAGGCTCATGCGAGTATCCCTCGGTTATCCCTGTGTGAACGATCGGACGCCTCAACCGGCGCGCCGCTCTCGCGATCTCTTCCGCGAGGTCGCCTTGCACATGGACTTTTGCAACCAGTGTGCCAGCGCATATCGAAGACAAAAAGTGAAGCGATTGGAGGCAGATAGCCGCGCGGCTGGCCATTGTTGCAAATCCGACATCGCATCATGTCGACATGTGCATGCGCGCAAGGCTGTTCGAAACAAAACAATGCGCGCCGTCGCCAGACGGCATCGACCATGCATTTTCTCGCAGGACAGCGTCGATCCGCCCTGCGGTATGGGGCTTGCTTGATGCGTCTCACCAATGCATCGAGGCGATCATGCAGCTTGAAACGAACTCTCGGCCAACGCCGATCGACGACATCATTGAGAACTTCTCCCTGCTCGAGGAATGGGACGACCGCTATCGCTACGTGATCGAGCTGGGCCGCAAGCTGACGCCCTTTCCGGACGAGCACCGCACCGACGCCAACAAGGTGCAGGGCTGCGTCAGCCAGGTCTGGCTGGCGACAACGATCGAGCACCGGGACGGGCGGCCGGTCCTCACCTTTGCCGGCGACAGCGATGCTCACATCGTCCGCGGCCTGGTCGCGATCCTGATCGCGCTGCTGTCGGGACGGCCGGCCGCGGAGATCTCAGGCGAAAATCCATTGGCGCTGTTCGAGCGGCTCGGGCTCGGCGCGCACCTGACACCGCAGCGTTCGAACGGCTTCCGATCGATGGTGTCGCGGATGCGAGCGGACGCAACCGCCGTGCTGGCTGAAGCGAGGTGATATTCGGCGGAGCTTCAGGCCGCGTCGAACGCGGTCCCCATCCGCGACATCTCGCGGCCCCGCATGATGACGAACACCGACCGGGCCGTGAATTCGACCGTGTAGTAGACCTCGCCGAGAAAGCGCCAGCTCTCGCGCACAAGGCCCTTGTCGCCGGGATGCACCAGGGGCTCGCCGATGTCCTTATGCGGATACATGCCGTCGTTCCTGATCAGCGCCGTGGCGCGGATCGGCTCGCCGACCGAGAACTCGCCGCCAAGACGCCGTTCCATGTTCCGCGCCGTCCGGCGGCGATGGGCATCGCAGACGATGCGGGCAACGGGCCGTGGCTTGACGCGAAGGGACCTGGTGACGATCTTCTCGGTCATGAGAACAGCTCCTGCGCCCGGATCAAGGCTTCGGCCAGCGCGTCGACCTCCTCCATGGTGTTGTAGAGCGCAAACGAGGCACGGCAGGTCGCGGTCACGCCGAAGCGGTCGAGCAGCGGCATCGCGCAATGGGTGCCGGCGCGCACCGCGATACCGGCACGATCAATCACGGTCGCGAAGTCGTGGGCGTGGCCGTTCTTCATCTCGAACGACACGAGCGCGCCCTTGTCGGCGGCCGTCCCGATGATCCGCAGCGAGTTGATTCCACGCAATCGTTCCTGCGCATGGGCCAAAAGCCCGCTCTCATGCCTGCGGATCCGCTCCTTGCCGATCGATTCGACGTAGTCGATGGCGGCCCCGAGGCCGATGGCCTGCACGATCGGCGGCGTGCCTGCTTCGAAGCGGTGTGGCGGCTCGCCATAGGTGACGACGTCACGCGAGACCTCGCGGATCATCTCGCCGCCGCCATTGAAGGGAGGCATTGCCGCCAGATGCTCGTATTTGCCGTAGAGCGCGCCAATGCCGGTCGGTCCGTACAATTTGTGCCCGGTGACGACGTAGAAGTCGCAGCCAATATCGCGGACGTCGACATCCATGTGCACCGCGGCCTGCGAACCGTCGACCAGGACGGGAATTCCGCGCGCATGTGCCAGCCGAACGACCTCCTTGACCGGCACGACGCTGCCGAGCACGTTCGACATCTGCGTGATCGCGACCAGCCTGGTCTTCGCGTTCAAGAGCTTCTCGAACTCGTCGATGAGAAAATTGCCCTCGTCGTCGACCGGCGCCCATCGGATCACGGCTCCCTGCCGTTCGCGCAGGAAATGCCAAGGCACGATATTGGCGTGATGCTCCATGATCGAAAGCACGATCTCGTCGCCCTCGCCGATCCTTTCGCGGCCGAAGGTCTGGGCCACCAGATTGATCGCCTCCGTGGCACCGCGGGTGAAGATTATCTCCTCGCGTCGCTCGGCATTGAGGAACTTCGCGACCTTGTCGCGCGCCCCCTCGTATGCCTCGGTGGCGGCATTGGCGAGATAATGCAGGCCGCGATGCACGTTGGCGTATTCGCTGCTGTAGGCCTCGGTCAGCCGGTCGAGCACGGCCTTCGGCTTCTGCGCCGAAGCCGCGTTGTCCAGATAGACCAGCGGGCGGCCGTGGACCTGCATCGACAGGATCGGGAAATCCCGGCGAACGCGACCAACGTCATAACTTCCATTGCTCACCGCCGGATGCATGGGATCAATCCCGTCCCTTGAGCCAGGCCAGCATCGTCCGCGAGAGCGCTTCGCGCAGATCATCGCGCGCGACGGCGTCGATCACTTCTCCGACGAAAGCCTGGATCAACAGTGCCTCGGCCTCCTTTTTTCGGAATGCCGCGCGCCATCAGATAGAACTTCAGCTGGTCGTCCAATGCGCCGGTGGTGGTGCCGTGGCCGCACTGCACGTCGTCTGCGAAGATCTCCAGTTCCGGCTTGCAATTGGCGACGGCCTCGTCCGACAGAAGCAGCGCTCGTGCCATCATCTTGGCGTCGGTCTGTTGCGCACCCGGTTGCACCGTGATCCTGCCCTGGAACACGGCTCTCGCCTCCTCGTCGACCACCGCCTTGAAGACCTCGCGGCTCTGCGATCCGGCCGCGACATGATCGACGATCAGCGTGGTGTCTGCGTGCTGGCGTCCGGCCAGAAGGCTCGACTGGTGCACGCTGGCCGTGGTCCCCTCGCCCGCGAGCCGCAGGAATTGCTGGTTGCGCACCACGGCGCCGCCGGTCGTGAAACCGCACTCGCGGTACTCCGCACCCGCGCCGATCGAAGCCTCGAGCGTCGCGATGTGCAGCGCAGCCGCGCCTTCGCCGGTGATCTTGACGTGGTCCAGGCGGGCCTTGTCGCCGACGTCCACATGGAAGGCCGCATAGACCTGGTAGTCGGAGCGATCCGGGCCTTCATGCGTCTCGACCAGCGTGAGGGCCGCGCCGCTGCCGAGCTCCAGCCGTGATCGCGTGAACATTGCGGCGGGTGCACCGCCCGTGGTCACGAAGACGAGATGGATCGGCCGCTCCACGACGACATCCGGGGCGACCGCGATCACGACGCCGCCGGCGGCGAATGCGATGTTGAGGGATGCGACCGGATCGGCCCCGGCCATGTCGAGCGGAAACACCATCTCGTCCGCGGCAAGCGCCTCGGCGGTCGCGCGAATGGTGACGCCGGATTCGAGGTTCGAGAGATCGGAGAGCTCGGGCACGAAGGCGCCGTCGACGATCAGGAGCCGGCGCACATCGAGACCGGCGAAGACCGCGCCGGCGTCGCGGGCGGCGGTCCTGGCGACCGAATCGGGAGGAGGCGCCAGCGGCTTGGCATCGCGCACCAGACGCCGCAAGTCGGTATATTTCCAGGCCTCGACACGGGAGTTCGGCAGCCCCTGCCCCACGAAACGGTCGAAGGCATCACGCCGGAGAGCCTCGGTGCTCTCGCCGCCGGGCAGGCTCTGCCGCGCAGCCGCGAACAGATCGGCGAAGCCGATCTCGGCGGCGGTCTTCACTGGGCGGATCTCGGCATTCATGGGATCACGCCGCTTCGTTCTGATATTGCGCGTAGCCTGTCGCTTCGAGTTCGAGCGCCAGCTCCTTGCCGCCGGTCTTCACGATGCGGCCCGCCGACAGCACATGCACGACATCGGGCACGATGTAGTCGAGCAGTCTCTGATAGTGCGTGATCACGATCATGCCGCGATCGGCAGCACGCAAACGATTGACTCCGTCGGCGACGATGCGCAGCGCATCGATATCGAGGCCTGAATCGGTCTCGTCCAGCACGCACAGCTTCGGCTCCAGCAGTGCCATCTGAAGCGTCTCGTTGCGCTTCTTCTCGCCGCCGGAGAAGCCGACATTGAGCGGGCGCTTCAGCATCTCGGGGTCGATGCTCAGCTGCCTGGCGAGCTCGCGCACCCGCTTCAGCACGTCGGGCGACGACAGCTCCTCCTCGCCGCGCTTCCTGCGCTGGGCGTTGAGCGCCGTGCGCAGGAATGTCATCGTGGCGACACCGGGGATTTCGAGCGGATATTGAAAGGCCAGGAACAGCCCCTTGGCGGCGCGCTCGTCGGGGTCCAAGGCGAGCAGATCCTCGCCGTTGAAGAAGACCTCACCGCCGGTGATGTCGTAGCCCGGCTTGCCGGAGAGCACATAGGACAGCGTCGACTTGCCGGCGCCGTTGGGACCCATGATGGCGTGGACCTCGCCCTTGTTCACGGTGAGGTCGAGCCCGTTGAGGATCTGGCGGCCGTCGATCTCGGCCTTCAATCCACGGATGTCGAGGAGTGCCGTCATCACGTTTCTTCCTGCCTGTTGGTCCCAAGGATGGTCATCCGACGCTTCCTTCGAGCGAGATCGAGATCAGCTTCTGCGCTTCCACCGCGAACTCCATCGGCAGCTGCTGCAGCACGTCCTTGACGAAGCCGTTGACGACGAGGCCGACCGCCTCTTCCTGGCTGAGCCCGCGCTGGATGCAGTAGAACAGCACGTCCTCGGAGATCTTCGAGGTGGTTGCTTCGTGCTCGAACGTCGCCGAGGAATTCTTGGCCTCGATGTACGGCACGGTGTGCGCGCCGCATTTGTCGCCGATCAGCAGCGAATCGCAGGCCGTGAAGTTGCGCGCGCCGGTCGCCTTGCGATGCGCGGTGACGAGACCGCGATAGGTGTTCTGCGACCTGCCGGCGGCGATGCCCTTGGAGATGATCCGGCTCGACGTGTTCTTGCCGAGATGGATCATCTTGGTGCCGCTGTCGACCTGCTGGAAGCCGTTCGAGATCGCGATCGAGTAGAACTCGCCGCGCGAATTGTCGCCGCGCAGGATGCAGCTCGGATATTTCCAGGTGATCGCAGAGCCCGTCTCGACCTGGGTCCAGGAGATCTTGGAATTGGCACCGCGGCAATCGCCACGCTTGGTGACGAAATTGTAGATGCCGCCCTTGCCTTCGGAATTGCCGGGGTACCAGTTCTGCACCGTCGAATATTTGATCTCGGCATCGTCATGCGCGACGAGCTCGACCACGGCAGCGTGCAGCTGGTTCTCGTCGCGCTGCGGCGCGGTGCAGCCTTCGAGGTAGCTGACGTAGGAGCCCTTGTCGGCGATGATCAGCGTGCGCTCGAACTGGCCGGTGTTGCGCTCGTTGATGCGGAAATAGGTCGACAGCTCCATCGGGCAGCGCACGCCGGGCGGCACGTAGACGAACGAGCCGTCGGAGAACACCGCCGAGTTCAAGGTCGCATAGAAATTGTCCGAAGTCGGCACCACCGAGCCCAGGTACTTCTGCACCAATTCAGGATGCTCGCGGATCGCCTCCGAGATCGGCATGAAGATCACGCCGGCCTTCTTCAGCTCGGCCTTGAACGTGGTCGCGACCGAGACCGGATCGAACACAGCATCGACCGCGATCTTGCGGCGGGCGGGATCCTCCTCGCCCGGCTTGGGCTCGACGCCTTCGAGCATGGCGACTTCCCGCAAGGGGATGCCGAGCTTCTCGTAGGTCTTCAGGATCTCCGGATCGATCTCGTCGAGCGAGGTGACCGTCTTCTTCGGCTTCGGCGCCGCGTAGTAGTAGAGGTCCTGGAAGTCGATCCTGGGATAGTCGACGCGCGCCCAGGTCGGCTCGGCCATGGTCAGCCAGCGCCGATAGGCCTCGAGCCGCCACTGCAGCATCCAGGCGGGCTCGTTCTTCTTCTGCGAGATGAACTTGACGGTGTCTTCCGACAGCCCCTTCGGGGCCTTGTCGGACTCGATCAGGGTCTCAAACCCATAACGATACTGGTCGACGTCGATGCCGCGAACCCGTTCAATGGTCTCTTGAACCGCCGCCATCTATCGCTCCGCCACCCGAGGAGATTTCGTCGCCTGCGTCATCGCTCTGCCCTCAGGCTGGAATGCAGGTGTCGGGCACCGGACAGACGACCGCGCATTGTGCCGTGTCGAAATGCCCCTCACACTCGGTGCACTTCTTCGGGTCGATCACGTACATGTCACGCTTGAGACTGATGGCGGCGTTCGGGCACTCGAATTCACATGCGCCGCATACCGTGCATTGCGAGGCGACGATCTTGTAGGCCATGTGTCTCGACTCCTTGAGCAGGTGATGCCGTCGGACATCTCCCTTTCAAGCGTCGTGCCAACCGTGAAGCGTAGGAAATTCAACGACTATTTGCGCAAGTCCGGTTGTCGTGGGCCCGACATGTCGCATCTGCGACAGTCGTCGTCAGAGACGCTTGACCTCGATGCCGTACTTCTTCAGCGCGTATCCGATCTGCCGCGGCGTGAGGCCCAGCAGGCGTGCCGCCTTGGCCTGGACCCAGCCTGACTTCTCCATTGCCGCAACAACGCGATCCCGATCGGCCACGCTCCCGGCCGGCAAAGCGGCCGCAGCATTCGACGCCGGTGCCGCAGCCTCGGCAGCCGGCGGAAAGCCGGTCGCAGCGGCCTCGCGCGGAGCGGCTGGAAGCGGGGAAAGCGGCACGATCGGCAGCGAGCGCTGCTGCGTGCTCTCGGATCTGCCGTTCCACAACATGGCCGACAGGCACTGACTATGACAGCATGCAAAGTCATTCCTGACGATTTCCGGGCCCGGCGCCAGCGTCGCCGTTCGCTGCACGCAATTCTCCAGCTCCCGCACGTTGCCGGGGAAGCCACAGCTCATCAGAACCTCGATCGCGTGCCGATCGAAGCTCAGCGCGCGGCCGTTTTCACTGTTGAAGTTCTTGAGGAACTCGTTGGCCAGCAGCGGAATGTCGCTGCGCCGCTCGCGCAGCGGCGGCAGCACCATCGGCACCACGCTGATCCGGTAATAGAGGTCGGCGCGGAACTCGTTCCGCGCGACCGCTTCTTCCAGGTTGCGGTTGGTCGCGGCGATGACGCGGACATCGACCTTGATGGTCTGGTTGCCGCCGACGCGCTCGAATTCCTGCTCCTGCAGCACTCGAAGGAGCTTGGCCTGGAACGAGGCCGAAATCTCGCCGATCTCGTCCAGGAACAGGGTGCCCTTGTCGGCGAGCTCGAACCTGCCCTTGCGCGAATTCAGCGCGCCGGTAAAGGCCCCTTTTCGTGGCCGAACAGCTCGGATTCCAGCACCGATTCCGGCAGAGCCGCGCAGTTGATCTTGATGAACGGGCGCTTGGCTCGCGGCGACAGCTCGTGAATGGCCTTCGCGATCAGCTCCTTGCCGGTGCCGGATTCGCCGCGCAGCAGCACCGTCGAGTTCGACTTGGCCACGACCGCAATCTTCTCGAGCAGCCCGCGCAGCGCTGCGCTGTCGCCGATGATGCCTTCGACGTGAACCCTGCGGCGATCGCGCGCCGGCTTGAGCTCGGAGAGCTCCTTCTGAAGGCGATAGCTCTCATGCATCAGCCGTTCGCGGTCCTGCGCGACGACGCGGTGCAATTTCACGGTCTGCCCGACCAGATTGGCGACCATCGTCAGCAGGCGCACGTCGGAATCGAGCCGGTACATCGATCGCTCGTCCCAAACCCGATCGATCGTCAGCGTACCGACGACCTTGGCATCGATGCGGATCGGAACGCCGATGAACGACACGCGCGTCGTCTCCGAGGCTCCGAGAGCCTTCACATCCATCGGACCGAAGGCCGGATGGGTGGCGATGTTCTCCGCGACCAGCGGCATCGCGGTCGCGACGACCTGGTCGACGGCCTTCTGCGGCAACCGCTCGCGATAGCGTTCGTCGCTGCCCTCGCTCCAACCGGCGCCAACCGCGAGATCGGGAATGCCGTCATCGGCGAGCAGCGCAACGACGCCATGACGCATCTGGAGAAACGATTGCAGGAGGTTCACGACGTTGGCGAGCGTAGTCTCCAGCCGTGTCGGCGCCGTCAGTATCTTGGATATCTCGAAAATGCCGGTCAGCGCGATCTCATTCAGCGGCACGATCGGCGCGGTCTGATCCGCCGGCGGACGTTCAACCAATGGAACAGCATTCAGCATCACGGAATCTCCGTTGCCCGTTTCATCCTCCCCGCCGCACTCTTTGGAATTTGTCGTATTGTCATTCATGTCGTGTCGGGAGTCGCGCTCAAGTTGTCAGCATCGCTGCAAAAAGATTCCGTCGCGCTTGCACGCTTTGTCATCCGCCCCGTGGAATTTGCCGTCGGAATGGGCGTCACGCGCGAAAGCGGGTTGGCCGCATTGATCCAGCGCAAGTCGGCAAAGTTTCTTTGGCGATCGACGCCTGCCGCTTGATCACACGTGCTGACCTCCGTTGATCGGTACTTCCGCACCTGTGACGTAGCTGGCCGCATCCGAGCACAGGAAGAAGATCACCTTGGCGACCTCGTCGGGCGTACCGACACGATGCAACGGGATGATGGGCGCCAGCTGCGCTTCGGTCTCCGGCGACAGGATGTCCGTCTTGATTTCCCCAGGAGCAATCGCATTCACGCGAATTCCGAACTGCGCGTAGTCGTGCGCCATCTCGCGGGTCAGACACGCAAGGGCTGCCTTCGACGTCGCATAGGCGCTGCCGGCAAACGGATGCACCCGGGAACCCACGATCGACGTGACGTTGACGATCGAGCCGGACGCCAGCTTCAATTCCTCGACCAGGCCCTGGGCGAACAGGACCGGCGCGAGCAGGTTGACGTGGAAGACGCTCATCCAGGTCTCGACCGGTGTCGTCAGCGAGTTCAACCGGCTGCCGTCGGCGGCCTTGGGCGAGATGCCGGCATTGTTGATCAGCGCATGCAGCGGCTGGCCGTCGAGTCGCTCCTTGATCTCCGCGACCGCGCGCGGCAACGCGCGATGGTCGCTCAACTCGACCTGAACGTGGCTGTCCGCTCCCGAATCCCACGGGCAACGCTCGCCATCGAACGGCTGCCGCGAGCAGGTGATGATCCGCCAGCCGGCTTCGGAGAACAACTTTCCCGTGGCGTGACCGATTCCCCGCGACGCACCGGTCAATAGGAGCGTTTTCCGCTCGCCGTGCTGTGCGCGCGACTTGTCGCCGTGAAACGGGCACAGCGCGATATCGGGGACGGACGTATCGCCCGGCGCCCCGTCGCGGTCCAGCAGATCGAGCGTCACGCAAATCTCCTCACGCGCCGCGGCGGGCGCCACACGATGACAACAGGAGCAACTTTGCAGGATTTGGGCCACGCATTGCCGGCAAATCATTGTGGTTTCTGGGGTCCGGTGTCCGCTTCGCGACACGTTGAAAGATTTGCAACAGGGCAGCGTTGCGTTTCGGACCAAGCAGCGCCGTCCCGGTGCGCTCCTTGTTCCTGAACGTTGATCGGCAGTTGAGCGCTGTTTTTCAATCGTTCCAAATGGCCCGCCTCTTGCTCATCCCGTCCCGACGTTCATTCGCGCCCTGTCGTACTGCACTTTTCCAGCAAGAGCGGTTTCAAATGCCCCAGCCGAACGACCAACGACTCTTTGCCGTCATCCTCGGCACCAATGAGATCGCATCCGCTGTCGGCCTCCGACTCGTGCGCGCCGGCTATAGCGTGGTGCTGTCGCATGATCCGGATCCGCCGGTGATCCGCCGCAAGATGGCCTTCCACGACGCGCTTTTCACCGACACCGCGCGACTTCGAGGACGTCGTCGCCGAACGCGCCGACGACGGCATGCAGGTCTACCAGGCCCTGCGCCGGCCGGTGCGAGTCCTGGTCACCTGGCTCGGCCTGCTCGACCTTCTTCCCGTCCGCCAAATCGACCTCCTCATCGATGCGCGTCTTCAGAAGCGTCGGATCACGCCCGACCTCAGACGGCTGGCCCGGCTGACGATCGGCCTCGGCCCCGGGTTCTCGTCGAACTTCAATTGCGACCTCGCTGTGGAGACACGCCCGGGCAGGATCGGACCCGTCGCCGAACAGCGCTGGACAGACCCGGCCGACGGCGTTGCCGGCACCCTGGGCGATGTCGGAGCGGAACGCTTTGTCTATTCGCGGTTGGCGGGGCGCTGGCACACACCGATCGAGATCGGTGCCCGCGTCTACAAGGATGTCGTGCTCGGCCACCTCTCCGGCGTACCGGTGCTCGCGCCCCGCGACGGCATCCTGCGCGGCATCGCCCGCGACGGCAGCGAAATTCCGGCCGGCGTCAAGCTGCTGGAGATCGACCCACGCGGCCGCGACGCCCAATGGACCGGCACGGACCACCGCGGCCGTGCCATCGCCGACGCCACCATCGCCGCCGTCAGGCTCCACACCGCGCGACGCATCACGCAACGGAATCCGGCATGATCGTCTGTTCCTGCAACATCATCAGCGATCACGATATCAGGGTCGCGCTCGTTTCGACCGGCGACGAGCTGTGCTCGGCCGCACAGGTCTACGATTGCCTGGGCTGCACGGTCAGGTGCGGACGATGCTCGCATTCGGTGAAGCGGATTCTGGAAGAGCGGCCGGCCCCGAGGTCGATGGTCCTCGACCAAAGCGATCGCGCACGACCTGCATCACGACGAGGCCAAGCATGACGCGCGGATCAAGCGCGTCAAGAAGCGCGAAGCGGACGGCCAAGACGTGGATGCTTGTCGGAATGGATTCAGCCGCCCAGTCGAAACGGAGATTGGCAAGTCCATAAGCCATTGAAAAGGCTGGAGCGGGTGAAGGGAATCGAACCCTCGTATTCAGCTTGGAAGGCTGCTGCTCTACCATTGAGCTACACCCGCGTTACCGGCTCCCTAACACGGCCGGGCGGCAGTCTCAACTGCCGAGGACGCCGCTTTCCGGCCTGTCCTCGGCCCTGCGAATCGCCCTGGTTCCTTCCGGACCGCCGCCCCCTTAACAGCGGCGGCAAGGCCGCCTATATTGGGATCTTCCGCAACCAACGAAAGGAGGTGATCCAGTGTCTTTTACCAAGCGCTGTCACCTCGCTGGGATCGCCCGCTAAGCTCCGAGTAGAGGCTTGGCATCGGGGCGCTCTCAGCCCTGGACCAGCGAGCGAGAATCGGGCGCGACGGGGTTTCCCCGCCGCGCCTTTTTCTTGGCGCTCGTTGGAAAGCTCGTTCGGTCAGCCCGTGCGAAGCCGCTCGCGCAACGCGACGGCCGCGATCGATATGCCGACACACCAGGCTATGACTGCCCGGTGCGGTTCCCCGCCGAGCACCATTGTGGCGATGCTCGCGAGCAGGCACGGCGCAATGGCCTTGCCGTTGCGGCTCACGAGCGAGACCAGAAACGGCATCGCCGCGATCGATATCTGCAGGACGTCCATGGTAGGCAGACGGTAGCCGGAAGCTTCAGAAGCCGCAGACGTTGGTGGCGCGCGGACGCTTGCCGCGCCGGCTTTCCACGATGCGCTCGCCGCCGTTCTCGGCCGAGCTGCCGTAATAGCGGTGATGGCCGCTCTGATCATGCAGATCGGCCGTCTCCGATGGTTTGGCGCGACGTGCGTCGCAAATGATCCTGGTGTTGTGACCCGACATTGCCGCCTCCAGCAAAAAGCTTGTTGTTTATGGTCCATCAGTCGCGACCGCTTCCGGCCACGTTCACGCGGCAAAGGACGCAATCGGGTTTCAGGACGGTTTCGTCGCTTGCGGGCGGCGCAATATTTTGCTTCGGGATTGTCGGCACCGCCTGCGGTGCAACGTCCTTGGGGTCTGTGCAGAAAAACAACGAGGTGACGATGCTTTACGCCATCCTGGCCTATCACGTGGAAGACGAAGTCATGTCCTGGACGCCGGAGCAGGACGCCGCCGTCGTGGCCAAAGTCATCGAGGTTCAAGCACCGCTCAGGGAAAGCGGCCAGTTTGGACCGGCAGCCCGTCTTGACGAGACCCGAAAGGCCCGGACTCTGCGTGGCCCCGGTGCAGGCATGGTGCTGGACGGGCCGTTTGCCGAGACCAAAGAGCAGCTTCTGGGCTTTCATTTGATGCAATGCGCCACAGAGGAGGAGGCGATCGCCGCGGCGCGGAAGCTGCGGGCGGTCAATCCGACCGCGGTCTACGAAATCCGCCCGGTCAAGCTTTACGTGCCGGCCGACGGGTTCGGCGCGACGTAAAAGCGCTGGATCAGCAGCCCGCCAAACGCGACGAACCACACGAAGGGCGCGAAATGCGGCGCGAACGCCGCAACGATCGTACCCGGAATGAACACGGCAACCGGAAACAGGGACGCCATGATCTCGCGGCCCCAGCCGCGCAGGATCGTCCACCACAGCAAGGCATTGAGGCCGGCGATCGTGGTCAAATGCAGGCCGTAGAGCACTGCCACGGCGCTGCTCGTGGCGTGATTGGTATAGAGGCCGTTGGTCACCGGCAGCAGCACGATCGAGAGCAGAAAAAACAGGTTGAGGACGACCATGCCCCGGCTGCCGACGGGCTGGCGTGCCAGTCGGCGGTGATGGCTGATCCAGAACACGCCGGCGATGATGAAGCTGAGCGCAAAGCCGGCAAGCTTGCCGGAATAGACCCGCGCCAGATCATTCCAGTCGGGCGCGCCGCTGAACACCGCGGCCTTGGGCAGATCGTAGGCCAGCAACGTCATGGCGACACCGAAAATGGTGTTGCTGAGCGACTCCAGCCGCCGCATCTCGAACTGTTCGGGCTTGAGCTCGGTCATCTCGGCCATGGGTCGCGGGAACTTCGGGCTGTCTTTCCCCTAAATCCTAAAGCCGGTTTCGTCCAGCTGCATTGCGATTCGCGCTGGGATGGCCGACTCTCGGCCTTTCACCGGGGCGATTCGTGGCGACATATCTGGACACGCTCAATGCGGAGCAGCGCCGCGCCGTCGAGCATGGCGTGGCCGATGGTGCGACATTGGGTGCCCCCCTGCTCGTCATCGCCGGCGCCGGCTCGGGCAAGACCAATACCCTGGCCCACCGCGTCGCGCATCTGATCGTTGCCGGCGCCGATCCGCGGCGCATCCTCTTGATGACGTTTTCCCGCCGCGCGGCAGCCGAGATGGCCGGCCGGGTCGAGCGCATCGCCCGCAAGGTGCTCGGCGAGAACAACGCCGCGATCATGCGCGATGCGCTGACCTGGGCCGGCACCTTCCACGGCATGGGGGCGCGGCTGCTGCGCGAATATGCCGAGCGGATCGGCGTCGATCCCGCCTTCACCATCCACGACCGCGAGGATTCCGCCGACCTGATGAACCTGGTCCGGCACGAGCGCGGCCTGTCCAGGACCGAGAGCCGCTTTCCCGCCAAGGGCACCTGCCTGTCGATCTACTCGCGCTGCGTCAACGCGGAGATGGAGATCGAGAAGGTGCTCGGCCAACATTATCCCTGGTGCGCGGGCTGGGCCGCCGAGCTGAAGGGCCTGTTCGCGGCCTATGTCGAGGCCAAGCAGGCCCAGCACGTGCTCGATTACGACGACCTGCTGCTGTACTGGTCGCAGATGATGAGCGATGCGCTGATCGCCGAGGAGATCGGCGGCCGCTTCGACCACGTGCTGGTCGACGAATACCAGGACACCAACCGCCTGCAATCCTCGATCCTCCTGGCGCTCAAGCCCGACGGGCGCGGACTGACTGTTGTCGGCGACGATGCCCAGTCGATCTACTCGTTCCGCGCCGCCACCGTGCGCAACATCCTGGACTTTCCGCAGCGCTTCTCGCCCCGCGCGGAGATGATCACGCTCGACCGCAACTACCGCTCGACCCAGGCCGTGCTGGCCGCGGCCAACGGCGTGATTGGTCTTGCACGCGAGCGCTTCACCAAGAACCTGTGGACCGACCGCATCGCGGGGCGGAAGCCGCAGCTCGTCACCGTGCACGACGAGGCCGACCAGGCACGCTACATCGTCGAGGAGGTGCTGGCGAACCGCGAGCAAGGCGCGCTGCTCAAGCAGCAGGCGGTGCTGTTCCGCACCTCCTCGCATTCCGGCCCGCTCGAGATCGAGCTGACCCGCCGCAACATCCCCTTCGTCAAGTTCGGCGGGCTGAAATTCCTCGATGCCGTGCACGTCAAAGACGTGCTGGCGCTGCTGCGCTTTGCCGAAAATCCGCGCGATCGCGTCGCCGGTTTCCGCATCCTGCATCTGCTGCCGGGCGTGGGCCCCGCGACCGCGCAGCGCGTGCTCGACCAGATGGCGGAGAGCACCGATCCGCTTCATACGCTCGGCCAGCTTCCGGTGCCGGCGCGCACCGGGGCGGACTGGACCGACTTCGTCCGCACGGTGGCGAACCTGCGCTATTCGGAATGGCCTGTCGATCTCGAGCGCGTGCGGCTTTGGTACGAGCCGCATCTCGATCGCATCCACGAGGATTCGGAGACGCGCCGCGCCGACCTGATGCAGCTCGAGCAGATCGCGAGCGGCTATGCCAGCCGCGAGAAATTCCTGACCGAGCTCACGCTCGATCCGCCGGATGCGACCAGCGACAAATCAGGTCCGCCCTTGCGCGACGAGGATTATCTGATCCTCTCCACCATCCACTCGGCCAAAGGCCAGGAGTGGAAATCGGTGTTCGTGCTCAACGTCGTCGACGGCTGCATGCCCTCCGATCTCGGCGCCGGCACCAGCGCCGAATTGGAAGAGGAGCGCCGCCTGCTCTATGTCGCGATGACGCGCGCCAAGGACGACCTGCACCTCGTGGTGCCGCAGCGCTTCTTCACCCACGGCCAGGCCGCCAAGGGCGACCGCCACGTCTACGCCTCGCGCACCCGCTTCATCCCGGAGCAGCTGGTCTACCTGTTCGAGCGCACCGCCTGGCCGAAGGCCGCCGCAGGCGCTGCGCGCAGCGCGGCGCAGGGTCCGAAGATCGACATCGGCGCGCGGATGCGCGGGATGTGGCGGTAGACGGCGCCCTTGCGCGACCGCTTCGTCCGGTTTCAGTTAAACGATGCGGCGGGGCCGCTGCCGATCCCGGGCAGCTAGCACACCGGGCGTTCGCCTTGATGCTGATCAGACGGACTTGCAGCAGAGGCTTACTTCGTCCTCAAATCGACAGCGGCTGCCAATTGCTGGAGCGAGGCCGCCACGTGGACCGGATAGGACGCGCCGCTGCGAAGGCCCTCAAACCCCCTCGGCAATCGCTCCAACTGCATCCGTGCGTAGGCGCGGATGTCCTCGAGCGACGGCCGATGCCCGACCGGGCGCCCCTGTTGCATGACAGGGACGATCAGGGTCTCCCCTTCGTGATCGTCGTCTTCTGTCGACAGCACATCCGACGCCATATGGCCGTCGGGATCATAGCGACGCCACACCTGCTTGCGGCCGGGCCAGGTCGCCTTGCCGGTCGAGCGTTTCCGCCGCGGCACGCCCGAATATTCCTGCAGCTTGTAGGCGCAATCGAGGGCCGGTTACGTCGGACGACGTCGCCAGGCTGGTGCCGATCCCGATGCCATCGATCGGGGCCGCCTCGCGGGCAAAGGACAATAGCGTCTCTTCCTCAATGCCGCCGCTGGCGAAGATAGTCACGTCCTTCAGACCGCCCTCATCGAGGATCCGCCGCACACTTTTCGAGAGCGCCACCAGATCCCCGCTGTCGATCCGCACCCCGCGGATCGCAATTCCGAGTGCCCGCAGCCGCGGGGCCAAGGTCACTACTTTCCTGGCCGCAACCTCAGTGTCGTATGTGTCAATCAACAGCACGAGGTCCTTCGGGCGCGCCCGTGCAAACGCCTCAAAGGCGGCCGTCTCGTCGTCGAATGACTGGATGAACGCGTGCGCCATCGTGCCGTAGGTCGGAATCCCGAAGCATTTTTCCGCGAGAACAGTCGCAGTCCCGGCAAAGCCACCGATATAGCTGGCTCGCGCAGCCAGAAGACCGGCTTCGGCGCCATGGGCCCGGCGCAGCCCGAAGTCAACCAGCAGCTTGCCCGGTGCGAGCAGCGCCATGCGGGCGGCCTTGGACGCAATCAGCGACTGGAAATGCAACACGTTGATCAGCCGGGTTTCGAGAAGCTGAGCTTCGGGGAGCGGCGCCGTGACGCGGAGGATCGGTTCGTTGGCGAAGAACACCGTGCCTTCGGGCATAGCATGAACGTCGCCGCTGAATTGGAAATCGGAGAGATAGTCGATCAGGCGCGCGCTGAACCTGCCGCTGCGGATGAGCCAGCTCAATTCGTCATCGGAAAAGCGCAGACCTTGGAGGAACTCCAGCGCCTGCTCGAGCCCTGCCGCCATCAGGAAATTGCGCTGCGGCGGAAGCTTGCGGACGAAGAACTCGAAGACCGCGGTCCCGGTCTGGCCCGCCTCCAGGTAGGCCTGCACCATGTTCAACTGGTACAGATCGGTCAGGAGTGCGCTTGGCGACCTGTCCATGCCAATCCCGGAAATTCTCGTCCCCCGGCAACCTGAGAGCTCATGAGGTTGATGCCGTCGTCTTCTTGGCCGGGAACCGCTTCAGGATTGCGACGACTTCGTCATCGCTGACCTGGCTGAAATCACGGTAGTAGTAGCCGATTGCGCCAAAGTCCCGCGGCGTGTCCAGGCAAACGATTGCGTCGACCTCTGCGTGCAGCCGCTGCAGCGTCCTCGAGAGGCGCCACCGGTACTGCGAGGATCAATTCCTTTGGCCCCCGATTTCGCAGCGCCCGGATCGCTGCGAGGGTCGTCGCGCCTGTCGCAATACCGTCGTCGACGATGATCGCGACCTGTCCCTTGACGTCGGACCGGGCGCGATTGCCCAGATAGCGTTCGCGTCGCCTGTCGATCTCGACAAGCTCCTCCTTGCAGATGGCGTCGAACGTCTCCTCGCTCACGCCGGTCAAATCGATGATGTCCTGGTTGCGAACGATGACGGGCTGCTCCCCGTCCACGACCGCGCCCATCGCAAGTTCCGGCTGCATGGGCGCACCAATCTTGCGCACCAGAACCAAATCGAGGGGCGCTTCCAACCGTTCCGCCACCTCCGCCGCCACGGGAACGCCGCCGCGCGGCAATGCCAGGATTACGGGATGGCGGTTCTTGTACTTCACCAAAGCCCTGGCCAATTGATGGCCCGCATCGTCTCTATTTTGAAACAGCATACCGGTGAATCCGCGTGAATTTGAAGCAGACTATTGCTCCGGTGACCGCGATCGTTGATCGGTGTCAAACCGCCTTCGGCGTCGTTTGGCAATAGATTGTCATGCTGGAGCGCCAGAACGAATTTTCAATCGACGATGCCGAGAACGACAGCATCTCTGCCCTGGCCCGCAAGGTCGCCTTCCTAAGCCAGCCTGGCAGCTACAGCCCCGTTCCTGATCACGTTCAGGCGCGCGAGACCCACATGTCGTGGGTCTTCATGAACGGCGGGCGGGTCTACAAGCTCAAGAAACCGGTCTGCTTTCCCTATCTCGACTTCTCGACGCTGGCCCGCCGCAGGGCCGCATGCCTGGCGGAGGCCAGCCTCAACCGCCGGCTTGCGCGTGACGTGTATATCGGCGTCGTTCCGCTGACCGAGACGGCGTTGGGATACACGATCGGCGGCTCCGGTCCGGTAGCCGACTGGCTTGTCGTGATGCGCCGGCTGAACGAGGAGGAAACGCTTGAGGCCATGCTGCGCAACGGCACCGCGCGCCAGACCGAGGCCGGGCAGCTCGCAGCGGTGCTTGACCGCTTCTATTCGCATACCGCCCGGATCCTGGTCGCGCCCGAGACCTATGTGGCTTCTCTGTACGAAGCCGCGGCCCTGGATTGGCAAATTTTGCTCAACCAGCGCTTCGGCTTGCCGCGTGGGACGATCTTGCACATTGCCTGCGCCCAACGGCGATTTCTCGAACGGAACGCCCGCGTGTTCGCCGACCGGGTCTCCCGACGATTCATCGTCGACGGTCATGGTGACCTGAGACCGGAGCACATCTGGCTGACGCCACCCCATCCCATCATCGACTGTCTCGAGTTCAATTCCCGTTTGCGGGCCAGCGATGCCCTGGACGAGATCGCATTTCTGCATCTGGAATGTGAGAGGCTCAGCGGCCGATGGTTCGGTGATGCGATCCGCCGGCGACTGGCACGGACGCTGCACGATGACCACAGGAGCGGCATATTCCTGTTCTATCGGATTGGCCGCGCGATGCTGAGGGCGCGCTTGTCCATCGCGCATTTGTTCGATGCGCACCCGCGTACGCCCGAGAAATGGCCCCGCCTCGCGCGCGCCTATCTCGCCCTCGCCGAAGCCGATACAAGACAGCTCAAGCGGCTGCTTGCCCGATGAACGAAGCAAGGCTTTATCAAGCCTGGTACATCAACAGTTCAGCCAGAGATTCTGTTCTGATGCAGCCGCCTGATGGCTTCGGCCAGCAGCGGAGCTGCCGAGATCACCTCAAGCTTGGCAAGCACCGGTCCCGGAGGAGTCGGAATGGCGGAACGGTGTCCGTAGCGACGATGCGATCGATCGAGGCATCCGCGAGTGCCGTTTCGGCTCCCGGCATGAACAGGCCGTGAGCCACGCAGGCAATGACGTTTCTTGCACCATGGGCCCGCGCCGCCTTTGCCGCACGGACCAGGGTTCCCCCACTGCTGATCAGGTCGTCGACCACGACACAGAATGCATCCGTCACGTCACCGGCAAACAGATCGCCGGACACCCGGCCCGAGCTGCGATGCTTCTCGACGAAAGCCTTTCCGATTGGCCTCTGCAACGCCTTCTCGAGTGCCTCGCGCAGCAGATCGGCTCGCTTTCCGCCACCCAGATCCGGCGACACGACGCTGATTGCCGCATCGCCCGCGATCGACCTGATCTTCTCGATCAGCAATGGCGCCGTGGTGAGAGCAACGGAAGGACAGCGAAAGGCATTCTCGAAGGCGGCTTCGTTGTGCACGTCCAGCGTCACGATCCTGTCGGTCCCGACCGCCTCGAACAGAGACGCCAGATAGCGGATGGTCACAGGATCGTTCTCCTTGGTTCGGCGATCCTTTCGCGCATAGCAGAGATATGGCGTGACCGCGGTCACGCTGGCGGCACCCGCATCCTTCAGTGCGCCGATCAAGAACAGCAGGCGGCAAAGCTTGTCGTTCGGACTCTCGACGGGGCCACCGTGAAGACTGTGAACGACATAGACGTCGCAGCCGGCCACCGTATCCAGCGGACGGACTTTGTGCTCGCCGTCTTCAAAGCTGCGCTCTTCGTGGGCAGCCAGCGTGCAGCCCAACGACCTCGCGATGCGCTCGCCAAGCTCGGAGCTTCCGTCCAGGGCGAACAGGCGCAACCGATCGCTCCGCGCCGAAGTCGC
This sequence comes from Bradyrhizobium dasycarpum, assembly GCF_042019905.1. Classification (NCBI taxonomy): domain Bacteria; kingdom Pseudomonadati; phylum Pseudomonadota; class Alphaproteobacteria; order Hyphomicrobiales; family Nitrobacteraceae; genus Bradyrhizobium; species Bradyrhizobium dasycarpum. The sequence goes on along the minus strand of NZ_CP169574.1, from coordinate 545,208 downwards.
TCGAGGCATCCAGCTGCTATCCATCCCAGGCACTCCATCATTCGGTGATGCAGCACCTACGTTCGCAGGCTGTGCTTGCTCAGAACCTTGACCGTGCTCGCCTGAGGTCCCTTCTCTCCGGCCTCCTCAACAAAGCTGACACGCGAGCCGACGGCGATGTTCGCGCGACCTTCCACGACACTGTTACAGTTGAAGTAAATCTCCTGGCCGTCGACCCCTTCCAGGAAGCCGAACCCGCCGCTGGGATCGATACGCACGACCGTTCCCACCGGCTCACCTTCGTGGAGCTTGGTCTGGCCATGCATGACGCGCACCTGGTCCTGCAGCCGCCGCCGTGCGCGCTTGAAGGCATCGTCGATCGCAAAGGTCAGATCGGCGTACCGTTCGTCCTCCATGGGCGTCCGTCCGACATTGACCTCGCGCCCTTCGGGAAGGACGAGCCGGATGCTGACCTGATATTGGCCGCCCGTCTTGTGACGATCACCAGGGCCCCTCACGATGATGCGCCCCGCTGTGGCCCGACCGTAGCGCTTTTCCAGCTCGGCGATGTGCCCCTCGATCGCAGCCTGCAGCTTCGGGGACGGCGTCACGTGCTCGAATTCGATTTGGGCCGGGGTCTGCATGGTTGCGCTCCTCCTGTCAGACGGCCGATCTGAGCATACGGCGCGCCCACGGCTTTGCGCGAAATCAATCCGATCCGATCCAGGGATCCATGGAACTTTGCGGCACGTCAAAGCACGTCAGCCTGGGCCTGCAAATAATTCACAATCTGTCTCTGATCCGGGAGCGATATCATGAGCACGTCCACGGGTGTGACTGCGCTGGACCATTCGATCCAGGAAACGAATGTTTGGCTCAAGGCCATCGACGAGCAGCTGGCCCTGGAGAACCGTCACCAGGCCTACAATGCATTGCGGGCTGTCCTGCATGCGTTGCGCGATCGCCTGCCGCCAGAAGTCGCCGTCAAGCTCGGGCGCAGCTGCCGATCCTGGTGCGCGGCATCTACTACGAAGGCTGGCATATGGCGGCAACCCCGACCAAGGAACGGCACATCGAGGAGTTTGCGGCACATGTCGCCAGGGAGCTTCCGCCGCAGTTCCCCATCACCGCGCTCGGCGCAGCCCGCGGCGTTTACGAAGTGCTGTGGGAGAAGCTGGATCCCGGCGAATTCGAGAAGTTGATGGCCCATCTCCCGGCGCCACTCAAAAACCTCCAGGGTTGATCAGACCGGGAGCGGTCCATGAAACGCGATCAATCGCTCGACGTCCTCATTCCGCCGCTAGGATTGGCGGGAACGTTGACGCTGCCGGAAAATCCCCGTGGCCTTGTTGTGTTTGCACATGGCAGCGGCTCGAGCCGGTTCAGCACCCGGAATATCGCGGTCGCACAGGGGCTGAACGCACGCCGCTTCGCGACGCTGCTGTTTGATCTTCTCACGCCGCAGGAGGAATGCGACCGCGCCAACGTCTTCAATGTCGGAATGCTCGGCAAACGGCTGGTCGCAGCCGTCGACTGGCTTCAAGGTCTAGAACCTGCGGTGGCCTGCCTGCCTGTCGGATTGTTCGGCGCCAGTACCGGCGCGGCGGCCGCCCTTATCGCGGCGGCTCAGTTGCCTGACCGAATTGCCGCGGTGGTCTCGCGTGGCGGACGGCCGGACCTGGCCGGCGAGGCCCTGCCGCATGTCCGTGCGCCGACCCTGTTGATCGTCGGCGGCGCCGATGTCGGCGTGATCGAGCTCAATGAGGAGGCGCGCGGCTGGCTTGGCGGGCCGACGGCGTTGGAAATCATTCCAGGTGCAACGCACCTGTTTCCCGAGCCGGGCGCCATGGACGCGGTCATCGAGCATGCCAGCCGATGGTTTGAGCGCTATTTGCAGACGCCGACGTCGGTCCGCGCCGCGAGCTAGGAGAAAACCATGCAGCTCCTGTCGAGCGCCTTTGCCGACCGATCGGCTATTCCGCGGCGCTTCACTTGCGACGGCGAAAACCTGTCCCCGCCCCTGCAATGGTCCGATGCGCCCGAGGAAACCCGCAGTTTCGTCCTGCTCTGCGACGATCCTGACGCCCCCGGGGGCACTTGGCATCATTGGGCGGTCTACGACATTCCGCCTGACCAAAGCGGCCTTGCCGAGAACGCAGCTCAGATAATGAGGCTGAAGCAGGCCACCAACGATTTCCGGAAGATTGGCTATGGGGGACCGTGTCCGCCGCCCGGCGACGGCGTCCACCACTATCGCTTTCGGCTCCTTGCCATCTCGACGGATCGTCTTCGTGTCCAGGCAAATGCATCATGCCGCGACGTCGAACGCGAGGCGCGCAAGTTCGTCCAGTGCCGAAGCCACCCTGGTCGGCACGTATCACAGACAATAATGCCGCGGGGAACTCTCTCATGACGAACATCATGGTGGCGACCGATGGATCGAGCGGCGCGTGCCGTGCAATCGATGCGGCAGCGGAGCTTGCCAAGGCGTTGGCACGCGATCTCTTGATCGTAACGGTTGCCGATCGACTTCTGGGGGAAGAGGTTCGGCGACTTTCGCAAAAGCTGGTCAGCCTGGCTCCTTGCGCAGTGGTTGTCGTCCCCTAAAGCGGCATCCGTCTGCAGAGACGCGCAAGAGCTCTGAGCCTCATCGAAAGGTCGCAATCGGGATGGTCTTTCGTCAACGCGCACTTTCAAGAGTCTACCAGCTGATCGAGCCCGGCCCTGTCGTTCTGCTGACAACGGCAGGTCGCGAGCATCCCAATGTCATGACCATGTCATGGCATATGATGGTGGAGTTTGAACCGCCGCTGATCGCTTGCATCGTCAGCGAAGCCAATTTCAGCTTCGCCGCCCTCCGCTCAACCGGAGAGGCCGTGATTGCGATTCCGTCGCGCAAGCTGGCTGACACGGTCGCCAGGATCGGCAATTGCTCGGGCCGCAACTGCGACAAATTCAAGCGCTTCGGGCTGACTCCTCTCCCGGCGATCCTGGTCGGCGCGCCCTTGATCGAGGAATGCTTCTGCAATCTCGAATGTCGCGTGACGGATACCAGCATGGTCCCGCGCTACAATCTGTTCGTTCTCGAGGTCCTGCGCGCATGGATCGACCCTGCTCAGAAGAGCCCCAAGACGCTTCATCACCGTGGATACGGTTCCTTCACAGTCGACGGCGCGATGATCAAGACGAAGTCGAAGATGAGATAATCGTGCGACGCACGAAACCGATCGCCCGACCCATTCATGCCGCGATGCTTCAGCGATACCAGCAATAGCCGCGCCGGCAGACGCGACGGTGGGGATAGATCCAGTGCGGTCCCCAGCAGGACCGATACCAATGGTATCCGGTCTCGCCCAGCCGGTAGCAGCCAGCCTCCGCGCTCGTGGGTGTCAGCGCACCGACCGCTACGATCGCCGCGACGGCGGCAAACATGGCATATTTTCGCATCTTGTTCTCCTCGAAGAATCCAGAGGCGATGTACTTGGCTCCATCAACCGATCGTGCGCGGTGATTTAAATCAACCGGAGGAACACCTCGCCGGGGCCTCTTCGCACATTGTGTGCGGCGGGCGAGTTCAGAATCGAGCGACTGTTTGATTATAGCTCGGCGTCGGCGCGTGCAGGCGGCAAAGATCGAGCAGCTTCGGGAGAGGCTGAGAATGATCGAAGCAGCGCCCGGCGCTCCATGATCAGTTCTCACGTACAGAAAGTGTGACCCAAGGGCAAAACAAGCCCCTTGGACCCACCTCAGTCCATCTTACCGCAAAGAAATTTCGCAAGTATTTTCAAGATGGTGGGGGAGGCAGGACTCGAACCTGCGAAGCCATGAGGCGGCTGATTTACAGTCAGCTCCCTTTGCCACTCGGGACACTCCCCCGCTCGACGGCAGCACAATCGGGCCGGACCTTGCCGGCGGACCGAAGACGGCCATGGAACGTGAGGCCGCGACAGCCCGGATGGGGGCGCGACCGGGCGCGGTTATGGGCGAAGCGGTGGGGTAAAGTCAACCGAGGCGAACAGCTAAAATCGCCCCCGCGGGCGCTCAAATTGCCATATTCCGGCACCCGTGACACAAGCGAGCCCATGAAGGATCGAAAATTCGCACCAAAGGGTTCCCGCGGCGGGGCTAAGCCCTTCAACAGGCCAGGGAAATCGGCCGGCCGGCCAGCCTGGCGGGAGCGCGATTCGCACCCCGACGGACCGGCCATCCTCTACGGCTGGCACACCGTGACCATGGCGCTGGCCAATCCGTCGCGGCGGATCCGCAAGCTGACGCTGACCGAGAACGCAGCGAAGCGGCTCGCGGACGAAAACATCGCGACCCCAGTCACGCCCGAGATCGTTCGGCCTCAGGAGATCGACCGTCTGCTGTCGCCCGACGCCGTGCACCAGGGCCTGCTCGCCGAAGCCGATCCCCTGCCCTCGCCCGATATCGAGACCTTGAAGCAGGAGGGCATGGTGCTGGTGCTCGACCAGATCACCGATCCCCACAATGTCGGCGCCATCCTGCGCTCGGCCGCCGCGTTCGCGGTCAAGGCGATCGTCACCACCGCGCGCCACAGTCCGGAAGCGACCGGCGTGCTGGCGAAGGCCGCTTCAGGCGCGCCTCGAGCTGGTGCCGATGGTTACCGTGCAAAACCTCGCCCGTGCGCTCACCGGGCTGAACGAACGCGGCTTCCAGACCGTCGGGCTCGACAGCGAAGGCAGCGAGGACCTCTCGGACGTCGCGCTGCGCGAGCCGCTCGCGCTCGTGCTGGGGGCCGAAGGAAAAGGTCTGCGGCAATTGACCCGCGAGACCTGCAGCGTCGTGGCGCGGCTCGACATGCCCGGCGAGATCAAGAGCCTTAACGTGTCGAATGCCGCCGTGCTCGCGCTCTATGTCGGTGCAAGCCGGCTGGGGCTGATGAAGCGCTAGCGGCTTCGCCGCGCATCGAAATGCAAAACGCCCGTCCGCATCACGCGGACGGGCGTTTCGTTCTTGGACCGATCAGAGATCAGTAGTAGCGGCGCAGCACGCGGTGGCCGCCGTAGTACGGCGCCGGCGCGTGGCGGTGGGCGTAGCCGTAGCGCGGAGCGTGGCCGTAGTGCACGCGCGGCAGATAGCCGTAGCGCGGACCGTAGCCGTAACGGTACGGACGGTAGTACGGGCGGTGATGGGGCACGACAGCGGCGCGATAGCCATATCCGTAGTTGGCGGGCGCGACGACTGCGTCTTCACGGTAGGTCGGATACGGCGCGAAGGCGCCCGGGCCGGTGTAGGTCGGGCCCTGGTTGACGTAGTAATATTGCGTGGTCGGCTCGGCGAGACGCTCATAGGCCCCATAGCCGTACCCGTAGCCGCCGCAGCCGGTGTTGCAGCCGGAATAGACCGGCGCGACCGGCTGGCACGGATTGAAGCCGCAGGCCGCGGCCGGCGCGGTGGCGGCGAACATCACGACGGCCGCCGCGACCAGTCCCGAAATCATCTGACGCATTACTCTCTCCTGTTGATTTTCGTCTTGTTGGATTTTGACGTTTCTTAACCCGGCGGCCTGCCGGGGACTTCGACATGCGGCCGTGGTCGCGGCGGCCGCGGACGATTGTTGATCTCGGGCGCGAGGATCACCGGGGGCGGATCGACGGGCACGTCCATCTGCGGCGGCAGCGGCGCCGATTGCGCGCCCCAGCTCTGGTGATAGCTCTCGGCCGGCTTGGGCAATTTGCGGTTGGCGGGCGGCTCGACCTCCAGCCGGCCGTAACCGGGCCGCAGGCCCAGCGTCGGATAATAGTGGCCGACATTGTCGGGCTGCCGTTCGGCGATATAGCGCCCGCCGTAGATCGTGGGCTGCACCTGCTGGTTCTTGCCCAGGCCCCAGACACCCTCGACCACCGCATAGGACGCGTCGATATTATTGATGATGATCGGCACGCCGGGACGGCCGGGAATGACGATATCGAAGCCCTCGCCGGCAAACGCGGTCGCAGGCAATCCGATCAGAAAGGCGGCGAGCGCTAAAGCGCGCATGACGAGACCCCGGTTATGCGGCTGCAACCTAGCCGATCACGACGTAGAGAGGGTTAAGGCGCGCTCACCAACTTCCGGTAAGCCTAATGCGTAAGGATTGCCCGCCGCTCAAATGCTGGGAAGCGGGCTAGCGAAGCGTTAACGGGCACAGGGCGCGGCGGCGCGGAACCGCGCCGCGCGCTCACCTCGGTTTGAGCATTTGGCGTTGGAAAATTCACCGGTTTCAGCGGAACGTCCGGCGCCGTGAGTGTTTAGCTCTCGTCAACAAAATGGGAGCCAACAACCATGACGATCAAACTTCTCGGAGCAACGGCAATTGCGGCGACCATGCTGGCGGGCTCTGCCATGGCGCAGTCTGTGGTCAACGAACCCGGCCGCTGCTCGGCGCAATTCCCCAACGCCAATTGCCAGAACGTCGGCCCCGGCAACCCATCCACCGATCGTGGCTATCGCCATCGCCGCATGTCCCACCGTCAGACCAATGCCGATTGGAATAACGACTGGAACAGGAGCCGCACCGGCTTCTGGCCGACCGACGTCGCCGCCGGCGTAGCTGGCGCCGCGATCGGCACCGCCGGCGCGATCGCGACCGCACCGTTCCGCGGCTGGGACAATTCCTACGCCTACGACAATCGCTGGAATAATTCCTGGGACAATCGCAGCTGGGACACCCGCTCTTATGCCGAGCGTAACGGCTTCGTCTGCACGCCCGGCACCTGGTTCAAGGGACAAGACGGCCGCCGGCACATCTGCCAGTAAGGCGATCTGAATCGATGCGAGAGATCAGGCGGCCCCGAGGGCCGCCTGATTCATGCTGGTGCCACGACCTTTCGGGTTCTGGCACTTTCCGATCAAGTCTGGTATTGCGGCGCGCACGGGCGGACAGCCCCGGCGCCTGCCGGCCCTGCCCGCGTCTCTCAGGCGTCGCCGGCTTAGCTCAGCGGTAGAGCAGCGGTTTTGTAAACCGAAGGTCGGGGGTTCAATCCCCTCAGCCGGCACCAAAAGTCCGGCGATTTCAGTCAGTTATCAAGCGGTAGGATGGAGCTGCTACGGCACGCGGTCCACGGGTAAACCAGCGGGTAAACCGAACAGCTTACAGCCGGCCACCGCGCCCGGCAGGGCCGGGCGCTGCTTAGCCCCCAACGCAGCCCTACAGGACTCCGTACAGGAGCTAACAGTTGCAGCCGCGGCAACCCGCCGCCCCGGCCCGCTAACCAACAGGCGGCATCCGCAAGGCGCCGCCCTACTGATAGGACCGCTACGGCCCTTTTACCGGGCGGCGGGCATTTCACGAGATCGCTCTTTCGTTTTTACCGAAGACGGGTTAGAGGCGAATCTGCTCCGCTGAACAATCCTAGCGGGCATTTCGAGCGAGAGAGCGAGAGAACCATGTCCAAACCGATCAAAGCGGCCGAACAGCCGAAGAGTGAACAACCGAAGTCCGAACAAGCCAAGCGGATCGAAGCCTTGATTGCGATCGCAGACGTCGTGCTCGCATATCAAGACAACGCGAAGCCCACGCTGGGCGAACTCGCCCGGATCACGAATCGGGCGAGCGGCCTCCTCCGTATCAAAGGCGATGAACGGATGGCTATCGAGAACGCCGCCACGTTGGAGATCGCTCGTGGACGATCACTGCTCCTGAGCTAATCCTCGATCGTTCCGTCAGGTATTCTGCGTTTGCTCTGGGCCACGGCCTCGCCGGCTGTGGCCCAACATGTTAAGCGCAGAAGAGCTGGAGAGAACTTAGGCTGCGGTCCTAGTGATGTGGAGGAGGCGAGCAACCGAAGCAAAATCGCCTGGTGGATCAAGCGCAACCATGTTCACGCCTTCGCTGTGCTGTACAGAGCCGTATTTAATTGCTCCAAAACCAGCATGTCGCGCACAGTCGGCGATAAACCTCGTAAAGACGTACTCAGGTCGATCCCACCCGTCGGATTTTCTTGGAGCTGCGCATAGAGCTGAGCGCGCAAGACACTGAATGACCTCGTCGTCGTCGTCATGGAGATCGTCGGAGATCATTAGGTCCAATACCTTGCAGGGCAGGTCGAGTTCGATCTCTGCAATGATTATCGGGTCGGATGCGCGCATCTCACCCTGAACGGTCTGAGCAGAGTCGGCCAGATAGAGCATCGAATGGCCAGCATGATTGTAACGCCCCTCGGTAACCCTGGCGCGGGGCGGCGGACCGAAATCAGAAAGCGTTGGGGAAGCCGGAACATCGCGAGCCACGCGCCCGCGAAACCATGTTGACTTCGCCGAAAGCGCTTCTGCTAAAGCAGCTTTGCGCTTAATGACTTCGAAGACTTTCGCAGCAAACGGATTGCTTAGAAGAAGAAACGGGGAAGTGCGCGCAAGTTCAGCGATGGCATTGAGATTGAATTCTTTCACCTTGAATGGGTGTTCAAAAATGTAAAATACTGCGTCAAGCGCGGCGTAACAATTCGGGCATTTAAGTTCTTTGGCGAAAAGTTCGATCTCTTCAGGATAGAACGCATCCTGGAGCCGGCTCTGGCTTAGGAAATCTCCGATCTCGATGCTCGAAGTGAGGAACCGTTGATCTCGTGCTGCAGTGCCAGGCCAATCGAGACAAAAGTCGTCATAGCAGTGCTCGCAACAAGAAATTCGAGAATCGAAAAAGTGTTCAAGATCCCGATCAAAGTAATCCTCGAAAATATCCTGACGTTCCTCCAGCGTATTGGCTGAAAAATGCTTGCTCCGCACGGCTCTTCCTTAACCTCTGGCATTGCTGACGGTTACGCAGCTAGGCGTCAATCGCAAGAAGCAAGGTAAGAGCCTTACTTTCTCTTGAATAGGTCAATCACGTCGACCGCGTCCGTCGGCAAAGCGACGCCAGCTAGCTCGAGTGCTTTCAGGAACTGGCGGACAGCATCGTCGAATTCATCGAGTGAGACCGCCTTCTCGACGGGCATTTCATAGGGTCTGAGGACACGGCCCTTGCCTCTTTCGGGTTCGCTAACATCAATAATCAGCGGAATTGGATCATTGGGGTCATCAATGCAATGCAATTCATGAACCCCGCGGGCGAGGAAGCGAACATGTTCCGGAAAGAGCCGCTGCTGCTTACGGGCATTGATCAGGACTGCATATCCCTGACCGTCAACCCACCACACACCTTTTATACTCGGCTTGAACCAAAACCCGAGAACCTTCGTGGGTTTTAGTGGGTGCCGGTACCAGCGGCCCTTGCCGCCGAAGTATTGCTTCAGCAGTCGGACAACTTCTTGAAGACTGTTATTTTTCCAGTCCTCCTCATACGGGCTGAACTCGCTCGTAATGAATGCTTCTGAAGCTAAGCCACCAACGATAGGCTCCAAGCGAGGCCATATCATGCTGTAAGACATGAAGCCGCCACCCGCCAACCGGTCCAAAAAGGTTGCTCGCCGTCTGCGCAGCGTCCATGCCGACCACAGACGGGAATGCAAATTTCGGAAAATCTAAAAGCTCAAAATACTTCCCGCGCCCTGCCATCTAGATCCCTCGATATGACATGGTGCCGAACTGCCAGAAATAGGTCGATTCGGCTGATGGGCACAATATACCCGGATGGACCTGCTAATGCCGAACAGTAGATCGATCTTCCCCGGTAAAATGTCGGCGGATAAGTCGATTGGGGATGCGCGGACTTAAAGTGGGATCTGTGAGGTGGGCTCTATAGACGACGTCCCATGGGCCGTTAGGCTCATGGGAGAGCGAAACGAGTTGGCCCGTGCTGAATTGGCTGTAGTTCTTGAACTCCCGGACAACAATCTTCAGGTGCTCTTCGTGAATGTCCTCATAGGGTACCGGAACGTGTTTACCTGAGGCATAGTCAAGGTAATGAGCTGGGGCTTCAATAGGGCTGTCCTTGTAGATCTTAAAAGCGTCGAATACAGGCCGGATCACGGGCCCGAACTGCCAGGCTTCAAAATGATTGCGGATCAGGCCGTCTGGTAATTGCCGTAATGCGCCAGCCTGGATGAAGAACAACAGCTTATTGATGCGCAGGTTCGTGATATCGAACTTAACCGCGTCAAAATTTGCCAGAAGGAAGTTGCAGATCTTGCGGGCTTCATACATCGGGCCATCCGTTAGCAGAGTCGAGCTTCTGCCCCTATAGGGCGCGGACCTTTGTCGCAATACTAGCTTGTCCGCTGCTCGGGCCATCTCTTGGAAAGGCGAGCAGATCTCGCTGGCCGTTGCAGGCATAGAACAAACCGCGAACAACGACTAGGCTTTTCAGGACTAGCGTAGAAGACAGGCCCTACCACAATTAGTCGTACGCCCCCCCTGCGATGCTCGTTGAGCGGTATCAAACAACCAGCTCCGGGCGAGGCAACGAGAAAGTACGCCAGATTTGTCACTTATAAAAGAAGATCGGTGGACAGACGTAGTTTTTTGCGGCTTTGTGGCCTGCAATGAGTGACACCGAAATTTTTCCTGAGCCCAGCAACCGCGGACGTCTTCGCGAAAAGTGGGAGTACGTCATCGATCCCGGCTTTGCGGCGGTCCCCTATGTGCTGCTGCTCCACCAGCACGCCCTTGGGCTGACAAGTGAGCACCTCAACGTCCTTCTCAACATCTTGGCGCATTGGCATGCAAACGGGCGCATAGCGTTTCCCCACAGCCACACGATCGCCAAACGGATGGGCATCAGCCAGCGCTCAGTGCAACGGTCCCTTTCGTGGCTCATAAAGAATGAGTTCATCACGAAGGCTGAGCGAAAGCCGGGAAAGTCTCCAAAGGGCTACGACCCGAAGCCGCTGGTGGAAAAGCTAAAGCCATATGCTTGGGCGCGAATACAGCTGGCGCGCGATAACCAGCACCGTGACATCCTCTCAGACGAGGTGATCGCCGGATTGGTCTACGAGCAGGACCGGAAGTCCGCGCAGGAAATGTTTGCAAGCCTAACGAGAAAAACGGCGGACGAGCTGTGAGATAGCCATGACGGAAGCCCCCACCCCTAGGCGGAGTAAGGAGCCACCAACCCAGTCGGATTTGAGTCAAGTGATGGCTCACGGACCTGCCTTGTGCCAATCCTACGGAAGATACCTAGGTGCTTTCCTGATGCTGGTCGCCATCACTAAGGCACGTCGTGGAACGATCGGCATTTTAGCGTCGATTGGAATCCTTGGCTCCTTCATCTATAGGATGTACCTAAAGTGAACCATACCTGCGCCCATTGATTCATCGGCCTAAGTGATTGGTGCACCATGCTCGCCCTGCCTGCAGATTTCGCAGAGTTAGTTCAGTTCGAGCCAGAAACCGGCAGTGTAATCAGCCGCGAAGGCAAGCGACTGGAGTTTAAACAAGCTTTCAACCCGGGCGACTTTTCGGACTACACCAAGGCGCTCGCCACCTTCTCCAACTCAGCAGGCGGTGTCATTGTCTTCGGCGTGAGCAACAAGCCCCGCTCGATAGTTGGCACGAAAGAAATGGCCGATGAGGCCGACTGGGTGAACCGCTTGAGAGATGAGTTCGACCCGGAGATTCCCTTCGCCATCCGGGAGTACAAGATCGGAGATCTCAAGCTCTATGCAGTCGGCGTTGACGCCTCGCAGCATAAGCCGGTCATCTGCCGAAAGACCCGCACAAAGATGGTCGATAAAAAAGGCGAAAAGAAAGACGTCACCATCCTGCAGGAAGGTGCGATCTATTATCGCTACGCAGGCCAGTCTCGCCCAATCGCTTTCCCTGAGTTGCACAATATGCTGGCTGAGCGCGACACCATGAACACAAGAAAGCTTATGGAAACCCTACAGGTCGTGCAGAGGATCGGCCTGGACAAGGCCGGAGTGATCGACGTTACGAGCCCCAAGCCCAACATCTTGATGTCGCCTGAAACGGCCAAAGGCCTCAACTTCATCAAGAAGGCCGAGTTGGTCGAGCAGAAAGGGGCTCCAGCCTATACGATCGTCGGCCAGGTTGACCTTCAGCACGTCGTGCGCGCACCTCTCGACGAGGCTGATAAGAACTTGCCCACGGAGGCCGCCAAGCTTCTATCGCCGATTATCACGGAGATCTACGGCGTAGGTCGCATCAGCGCGCAACAGCTCACCTTGCTCATGCGCCATATGAAGATCGATGGTGACAATCAGCATTGTGTCTACGAAAAGAAACTGGGGCGTAAGTACATTACTCGAGCGGGCCTGCGTGCTGTTGAGAGTTTTATCAGGACACAGCCGGGCAATGCATTAGAAGTTTTCGGCTCCAAGGCATCAAGGAGCGACTATCTTCTGAAGGTGCTCAACGAGGCGGACGACAAGGCCATCGTCATGCAGCCGGCCAACAGTGATCTGTCTCCCGACACAAACAAAAAGGGTGTGGAAGGATCGAAGCCCGCAGAGGCGTCGTAATCCAATCCGAACATCAGGCATTGCCGCGCCCACCTTGGAAGCTCAGCAATATCGCCGTTCACTCAGATCTTCGTAAATCCCATGCAGGCGCGCGCCCGACCACGAAGTAACCTTTATGCAGAAGGTCTACTCGGAGGCCGTCCTAAACACTCGAAACGACGTATGGGACACCTGGCGAAGTGGCAGGCATTTCAACCTGCGGCTAAAAGGCGACCCACACGTCTTCTAGTTGTCGTCAAGTCCTTGCGCTAGTTATAAAGTGATTTCGCATCACGGGAGGGGTCTTGATATGCTTCAGTTATTTGCGCTCATTTGCGTCCTTCTATTTTGTGATCAGGCACTTGCTGCGGAGCGGCATATTCGACCGAGGACATGTCCCATCGTAGACTTGGAGAGGCAGACGGACTGCCTTATCGCGCAGGCAATTAAGAACAAGAACAATGCCGCACTTGAGCGATACCTCGGAACGGCCTATGCCGACCCCAATCGGAGGACAGACTATTGCTCAGGCTCGACCTATTTAAGTTGTGCAGCAAAATCCGCGAATGTTGCGGCATTTGATATTTTGTTACGCGAAGGCGCTAACCCAAACTTGGACTACGACTGGCATGCCCCACTTATAAGCGACATGGTAATTGGATTTCGCCAGGTGGGGATGGCTGGGTTTCCCGTCGCGATCTGAACTCTCCTAAATGCAGGCTGGAATCCCAACGCTGTACCGCCGCAGCGGAATTACAACACGTACCTCTTTTCCAACACCGCTTACATGTTACAGAGTCATTGTATCTGGGGAGAAGGTCCCGTTCGAGAGGCGGTGCAGGCCATGATTGCGGCTGGCGGCGATCCTCTGATGAAGGGAATCGGCGGATTGACAATACTCGCTACGTCGCTCGGTGCTAAAGACTGCGTGTTTAGAATCTGGGATGCGATCGGACTTAGAAGCCTCACTAAACAACAACTAATGCTGCGCAACGTATACCGAGATGATTTCGGAGCAACAGTAATCGACAACGGCATGACACTGCATGACAGAGCACGCAACCCACCTTACAATCGTATGTGCCTCTTTTTTGCGGAAGGCTCCATGGGCCTCACTTTCAACTCAGCGCGCTACTTGGCTGCCATTGATACAGAGCTAGCAAGCGAGTTCACGAGTAAACTTCCACGGCGAGACTTTATCGAATGCGCCAGAGGTCGCATCGCGGCCAAGTTGCTCTGAGACAAAGATGCAATTCTGCGCCTCGAGCATGCAGCGGCTCCGGTCTTTCGTGCATTGCAGTACTAACCGCAGCACTTCCGGGCCCACCCGGTAGGTATCGAGACCAAGCAAGCGATAGTCTGCTCCTGCTCGAAGCTGACAAACCAAAAAGTGCGTGCGATTTCCGGATTTGAGGTGTCAGGCGGCTTTTACCGATCGAATAGGCCAATATTGACCTTCGCCATCCTCCCGCAACTCACACCTTTCCAGTACAATCCGCTTGGCTGCCGCTGCTCCTCTCGCACCTCTGCGAGAGCCTTGTTGAGCCACTGCTGCATTTCTGATTGCTGGGGATGCAGAGCGGTGCGGGCTCGCTCCCGGACCAAATTCCATTCAGTATCGCTGAGGCCTGAAAGGAACGCAGGGACGGTCAGAACGGCACTCAGTACTCGCCTATCCGGCATCGCTTTCAGAACGAATTCGACCGGAGAGTCCTGGTCGGCGACATAACTGCGAATTTCCTGCTCCAACATGAAATCGACGGCATTTGTAGTAGGCTTCGGCAGCTCGACCATGCGGTCCTCGAGAGAGGTCAGGTTCGCAGCGACGGCTTTCCCGGCCAACTGGAGCGGCTCGAACTCGGCCAACTCGGATAGTGCTTTTTGGCCGATCTTGGTGCGGCGACGTATAATACCTTCCGGCGAAAGGTCGCCATCCTGCTCGGCCTCGGAGCATTGCACATTGACCGAGTAAACGAGACCGCGCAGCGCATCGACGCACTCGCGCAAGCGATCCCATGCGATAGTCTTTGCGTCAGCCGGCCAGCGCAACATCGTCGGAACGATCCTTGCGGCAATTTCAGTATCAGTTACCCGCCTCGTCATCATGGTCTCCTTCTCTGGTTAAAGGGCCTTTGCTGGTTGAATGGACGCGTCCACCTTCACCCACCTGATGCGGGTCGGCGGGGGCTCAATGGGCCTGCAAGTCGCCGGGTCGAGTTCGACCATTGGAGGCAGGCGGCCATTAGGCGGAACGGTGCCGGAGTGCATCGCGAACATTCGGATGCGGGCCTTACTGGCGCCGTATGCGGCCAACAGAGCGCCGGCTGCCGCATTGGCAACGTCGTCGTGTGCCCCGGGCGCATGATCGATGCTGTCACGTCCACCGCGAGCGGTGCGGCGTTCCAAGCCAATGAGCTGTCTCGTAAGCTTGGCGTCGTCCAGAAGCCGAACGCGGCGGCTGTTGAGCAGCGGCAGGGCGTCCCTGTACAAATCCGACTTAGTTCTCGCGCTCAGCTCATAGCTGATCCCGTGCTTTCGGAACTGCTCGCGAGGCCACTCGCCCGCATACCGGTCACCTATGACCCGCGAGATGCCGTAGGACTTCAAAGTCTGAGCAAATTCAGCAACGACGCTTTCCGGACTGAATGGCGGACGAACTTCTCGTAGGCAATCGAGAATTACTGCATCCAGTTCATCATGGGCGATACCCAAGGTGAAGCTGTCCGACGACCCGCCAGACGGGTCGGTAAATGCTCGGTAGTTGAATTTGGTCGATGGAGGACGTTCGAACACTCCGGGGCTGATACAAGCCTGTACAACCTCCAAATTGACGTACGTTTCGACGTCGTTCCTAAACTGAGCACCATATTCTGCAGCGGCAGAAGCCGGGTCAGCCTCGTACGCTTCATCGACGATAGCCTGCGCAATGCTGGGATTCATCGTGCGCGTAGAGGCTTGCCAGACCAAAACCGGCGAATCCTTCCCATAGTGCTTGCGATATGCAGTCCACAGCGCTCCCTTTCGCGCGTACGGACTGCTCGCGACCAGCAATAGCCCATCAGGTATAGAAGCCAGTCCCGGCCGCAAAGCATTCAGGATTTCCACGTCGGGATTAGCGCTTTCGTCGGAGCGCCAGAATGCGGCCTCATCGCAGAGGGCTGCGATCATCGTGTAGCCGCGCGTGCTGCGGAAGCTGGCGGTATGGACTTCGATCGTTACCCGATTCCTGAGATCAATGGCTTCTGCACGCTCGCCCTCGATCAAAGGCCTCAGCATGGGCGTCTCTGATAGAAGCCCCTTGCAGTAACGCAAGATCGTCCTAGCTTGCTTGCGGTCGGCTGCGATCACCATGATCGTCGCTCGTTCGCCGGGGGCGAGATAGTGGGTCCACGTGCGTATCGTCGCGAGAAATACTGCTATCAAGGCAAGGACGAACGATTTGCCGCCACGCCGTCCGATGACGAGGTCCGCCTCGCGGTAGCCATTCGGGTCGGGACCGTCCCGGCCCGTGCATTCCTGAAATACACTGAGTTGGTCCGCATCGAGACGCAGGCCGAACAGAGCCGCAAGGAAGACCCGCCATGCTGACCACGTCCTGACGTCTCGGAAGTGATGTCGGAATAGACGTGGGTCGTCGATTGCATCGAGGATCGAGATGTTGGGTTCAGTTGGCCGACGCCGCTTGAGCTTGGGGAGATTGGGCCTTCGGCTTGTAACGCGGGATCATCCAATCACCTCCCGCAGGGCGGCATCGATTGCCCGAGTGACCAAGGCATCGCTTGCGAAGGCGGCGGACGTGCTGATCGTAAGCGTCCGCTCGACCCTAAGCACGAAGGAGTGCCGAAGGTCCGGTCGGAGTTGGTTGGCGGTGTTGGTGATCGTCTTTTGTTGATCGGGGGAGAGCATCAATCCCGTAGGCTGACGTCTAATCCTCGTCCGACGACGCACCATTCGCCTCCTTTCGCTTCTGCCGCAAGTATTGGTCGAGCGATGGCGTGATGTCCCGCGAGCGCCGCTTGAGTCCGATGCTTTCGAGAATACGGCGCAGGCTGTTCGCTACACGCTGGTAGGTGACAAGCGATTTGTCGGAGGCCTCGCCACCATTCTGAGCCCACTTCTGTTCCATCAGTTCAAGTTGCAGTGTGAGCATCGAGGCACGGCGAACCAGTGATTTCTCCGCTTCGGAGCAGTTGTCCGCACCGCCGAGATCGGAGACCATGAGGGCGAGCAGATCACGCAATCGTCTGGCCCAAGGCGAATTTTTGTCCCGCAATTCGATGTGCAGCCGTGAACCGTTCGTGACACCAGACCTGCGCATGGGTGGCACGGGTATGGGAGCCGAGCTATTCTCGGTTGAAAGCTGATAGCGCCTACGCGGCTTAGATCGGGCCACCTGTAACCTCGTGGTTTACTTTTGCAACCTTAGCGGGAAACAGGGCGTCTGACTAGGACACTTAAACCAAGCAAATTAGGGGGTTTGCTGCGACCCGGCCTAAAAGACCTACGGTTTGAGTAACCGCAGGTGGGGCATGGCAGCCAAGCATTGAGACTGCAAGAGAGCATCACGGAGACTGTTGCTCTCGAATGACGCGATCAGAATTCAATGGGTGATGGGCGTGTTCGTGCGCGTGGTAGCTATCGCGCATGCATCTTGCGAATACGGCATTTTGCACTCACCGCATCAGGGGCTAGGGGTAAGACGACTGTACCCTCCAATTTCTCCCCAGGCTGGAGATAGCTCACGCCTCCTGTCGCCCAGCTATTGTTTCCCGCGGCGAGGCCACCTTTTCGCGTCGTGAAACTCGCAGATAACGGTGACGTACTCAAACGTCGTTTTCTCTCGAGTGAGATTTTCCAACTGGAAAGACATGGTTGCTGGCTTCAGTCGATGAGCAAGGTCGACCGTGACCGATCCTGGTATGAACCGAATTGGGTAGTCTATGAATACCCTCCTGTCTTCAGCCAATACTTGCGCGGGGGATGGGGATTGCGCTCGCGCCACTCCTGAAAGCACCAGCGAAGCTAGGATCAATTGTCTCCTCACACGTCTCTCCTTCATTCCTCTTCCTGTCGCCGCAAGCGAGCTTCATGAGCAGCCTTTTGACGACCATAAAAGCTCTCGGGCCCACTGATGCCAGCGACCAACTCCACTATCTTGTCTCGGCGGGAGCCGCTTGAATTGAACTTGAAGCCATTGCGACACCAACTAGCCCAAGCAGCTGACCAATCCAACCAGCGATCTCCTTTCTTGAGGTGATACGTTCTGAAACTCTGGAACTCCATCTGAGCGCGATTGCTATCCCACTGCGCCGGTGACCTGAAAGCGATCGCCGCCTCGGCGGAACCGAATACCCACTCCTCTGGGAACGGTTTGCTTTGAGTTGATTTGCTCCCCGCTGGCCGCGAATAACGCAGCCGGGTAACACGGTGGGTCTCTCCAGGGTTTCTCTCGGATTCATTAACGGGTTCAGGGGGCGTGTGCGCCCTCCTTTTTCGGTCACGCCCGCCCCCCTTTTCGTTCGTCTGCGCCCCCCTTTCATCGTCCGTAAGGGGGGCGAGCACGCCTCCCATTTTGATCCTGTACCGATTGGAGTCTCCACGGCCACGACCACCACGCCGCTTATCCAGCCAGCCGCCTTCGACCAGCGAGGTGATCGCTCGGCGGACATTTCGTGGGTTAGCGGTCAGGTCGCGTGCCAGCCGGTCGATGCCGGGCCACGCGTCCCCCGTCTTCGAATTGAGATACCGAGTTGCGAGCTTGACGGCGACCGCTAGAGCAAGCCTCTGCATATCGGGATCAGAGGCCACCGCCTCCAGCCAACCCAACTTGCGCTCCGTGAAGCTAGCCACGGCGGCCGCTCCGCCTTTTCTTTTGGCCGAATGCGGCCGCATAGCCCGCGGCACGCTCGGCAGGTATTCGGAAGAGGGTTTCCCAATCCTCCGGTGGAGCGCCACCGTGATCATCGAAGATGCGTTTTACTGTCTTGCGCTCGCGAGCGAGAAAGCGGGCTTCTTCTTCCGCATCAAGCGCGGCCTCCTCCTGAAGCCTGATTTCGAGCCTTTCAATATGCTGGATCAAATCACGATTGATCACCGAGCGGTAGCGCTCCGCAATGGAATTAAGCCGGCGGATTTCCTTCGTTAGTTTGTGAAACGAGAGAAATTCCGAATTATTGAAATGAGCGCGGCAAGCTCGGGCAAGTACGAACACCGTGGGGCGCATCTCTGCTATCCCTTCGCAGATGGAGTCATGCAGCACGTCGCCCTTGATATTGCCGGGAAGGGCCATCGACGTCGTGAGGTAGAGGGCTTCCTTCGCGATTTGATCGTAGCTTGCCGGCTGATCGAGTGCATGCCACCTGGCCCGGAGCTGTTCGATATTCGGCAACATCGTACGCAGCGTCTCTACAGAATTCTCCAAGTCAGCGCCGATGCGGAGTGCTTCCGACAGTCTTTTGAGATCGACAGCAACCTGCGCTGTCTCGGTGAGCACTGGCGGTGGCATCGACTTCACGGAAACCGCTAATGACCGCGAGGATTTTTCTTTGGCCGTATTGGTTGGCGGGTTATGAACCATAACGTTCGACTTTCTCCATATAGGCCTTCGCAGCGCGTCAGCGCCTCGGGCCTTTCTTCCTAATCACAAGGCATCGGTCTGCGGATCAGGATCGCCATCAATCGTTCCCAACAAGCCCGCTCGCACTCTTCCCAGAAATCAGGGCGCGCAAAGTCCGGCATGCCAATCCCCTCCTCTCGCGCGGCTCTTATCTCCATTAGCTTCTGAAACGTGTGTCGCACGACGGGGTCGGCCAATTTGACCTTGCGACGGGAACGCTTGCATCTAGGGATTTTCTTCCGCTCGTATCGCGGCGTCATTTGCCGCGCGCCTTCTTTCCTCGCGTAGCAATCGCCTCCTCAAGCACACGCCGCTTGAACGCATCTAGTTCATCGCGCCGGCGATAGTTCTTCTCGCGGATTTGTATCTTGATCGGGAAGCCAAGCTTCTCGTCTCTATCCCAGCGGTGCAACGTCATTCGCGTGATACCGAATTCCTTGCAGACTACAGGATCAGGAACGAGCGGATCGCTCACGGCCTTATCAGTCTTCACCAGTTGCCTCCTGCGGTTACGGGTCGCGCCGTTACGTGGGGCAACGTTACCGCGATGCTGGCGACAGCAAAGGACGAAGTACCGGTAAAATCCCATAGGTTTTACCGGTGCTTGTCTGTTGCGAACGCGAGTGCGGCCGTGTCGTAGTTCGTCAGCGCTACTGGAAGGCGCGAGCGAGCAGGAGATGAGAATGGCGACAAAGAAGACGTCCGCCGAACAGGTGGCGACCAACAAGGACAGCATAAACGACCTCTTTTGGTTTATGCATGATATGTTTCGCGACGATGTCGATTATCTAGATTTCGATGAGCTCGACACGCTCAAAGCGATGAGCTGTATGTCTGATTTTTGTGAACGGTGGCGATACGTCTTTGCTAGCGCGGTGGATCTTCTAAATGATCCTGCCGGTAGGTGGGACAAAAACGGCAACGGCCCGCGACGCTGATCGACTTGGTACGTCGCCAGCAACGGCTATTCCGTGCTGGCGGCTTTCTTACTAGTAGCGTTCTTTCGCTCTGACTTGCGTCCAAGTTGATCCCATACGTACGTTTCTTTGACCCTGTATTCTTTGGCGAGGGACTTTGCGGCGGTTCTCTTGTCTGTAAGTTTGTTAGCAATCCGTCGCTTAGCTTCTGCAAGCTCGTGCTTCGGCAATCTAGGTGCACGACCAGCAACAGGTCGGTCTGCATTCCAAGCACGGCCGTACAGCCATTCCAGTGCGGCGGTCGGGATTTCGACTACCTTCCTGCCAGAAAGCTTCGCTGGTTCTAGATATTGTTTACCGAGATACTCGAGATATTCCCATTGGTCGCGCTCAGAGCGTGGGATACGAACCATCACTTCGCCTCCGTGCGCAACGGTACGACCTTGTCGCCGCCTTCGATCAGCCCAGCCACATGCTGCGACCAGCGTTCCAGCGCAATCTTGACTTCTGCGGCCAGCGGATCGGTCTGATACGTGCCGACGATGCCACCATAGATGCCGCTGACATGGTTCAGAGCGCGCTCGGTTACTTCCGGCCTGATACCTAGCCGCTGCATGCCTGTGGCAGCGGTACGGCGAAGGTCGTGAAGCCGCCAAGCCGGCATACTCTCACCCTCCCCGAGGCTGAGCTTGATCGCCTTGTCCAGCTTCTTCTTCATTTTTGAGAAGCCCGTTATCGGCGTCGATCCGGTGGTGGAGAACACAAACGAGAAGTTCTGTCCGCGCGGGGCTACCGCTCTCGGCACTGCATCGATGATATTTCGGACAAGTGATGACAGCGGCACATGATGCTCCAGATGATTCTTGGTGCGATCAGGTCCAAGTGTCCAAAGATCGGCCGGCGTGCCAGGAATGAACCCGCCAAGTTCCTGGTCCATCATGCCCGTGACTTCCTTTAACCGCTGGCCAGTCAACAGCAGGACACGCAAGGCGGAGCGGAACGGCTCCGGTATCTCCTCAGTGCCCTGCCAGAACAACTTGATCTCGATGTCAGTGAACGCGCGCTGCCGCTTTTGGGGCGGCCCGTAGCTTGTAACCTCTAAAACCGGATTGATCCTGATCCTACGCTCTCGCTTTGCCCATCCGAAGAATGTGCTGAGCGCGGAAAACATCTTGCGGCCCCGGTTATCGCTGACGCCCTTATTGCGCTTTCCCAGTCCGGGGATACCCAGCTTGCGTGCTTCGGTAATCTGGGTGTGGATATCGTGGTCGTCTATCTTGTCGACCGGCTTGTCGCGCCACTTGTCCGCAAGCCCGCCCTTGATCATCTCGGGCTCCACTTTTGCCGGGTCTATGTTGCCCCTCGGCCAGCGCCACCCAAGGATTACTGCAGTCTCTCGCCACCGGCGCGGTCGCGTTCCCCATTTTCGCACTCGATGTTCGCGAATGAACTCCACGACCAGCTTGCCAAACGTGTTTTCGGCAGCGTCCTGGGCTACGGCGCGCTTGCGCTCCTTCTTCGCCTTCTCTTCAGCAACCACGTCAACGTCGCGAGCGCGGTCCCGGTTGACCTTGGCAGCCAGCTGACGCGCGGCAGGTAACGTGAGCGGTCCGCCAATGACAGGTTCATCATTCGGCTCCGCATCGCTGATGTCCACTACACCGAGCGTCAGCTTGGCGTGCTTACCGTCCGGACGACGGAAGCGCATGATCCAGCTTTTTCTGCCCTCATGTTCTTTGCCATCAGCGCCGGTGAATTTCGGATGGATGAGCAATCGCAATCCAAACTGCCCATCCGAGATTTCGCGGGTCTTGTTGCTGGATTTGTATTTCCGTACGGCGGCGGCGGTCAGCATCAGGCGCTAGCTCCCCAAAGGTAAACCACGAGGCTACGGCCGTAGGCGTTACGGCGCGCTACGGGCTGAGGGGTATAATAGCGTAATTTTTTATGTAAATATAAGGATTTACTGTCGCTTAGGCCCGCCCCTCGTTACGCCTAGAAACGCGCCGCTACGGGTCACCTGCGCTTTTGTAAACCGAAGGTCGGGGGTTCAATCCCCTCAGCCGGCACCATCAAAACCCAGTATTCCAAAGACCGCCCAATGCGCCGCATTGCTCGGTGCCGCTTTCTGGTCCCGGCTGCTGAAGGCGCTGCAGCGTATTCGGGGACACAACGGTCGCACCGCGATCACGGACGCAATGACGTTGTTGCCCGCGGCCGTCACACATCCGTGGCCATGCGGCCGCGATCCGGCAACTCGTCCAGCCGCCACAACCCGAGGCTCTTGTCGCGCCAGCCACCGTCGCCCTCCTCGCAGCGCTCGTCGATCAACTCGCGCGGCGCAGGCCAGTCGAACGGTGCCTTCGTCATGTTGAGCGCGCGCCAGTCGCCGTCCTCGCAATCGCGATTGTGCTCCCACTCCGGAAACGTGGTGACGAGCAGGAAGTGCGCCCCGCTCTCGCGAAAGCGGGCGGTGACGCGGGCGATGTTCTGAAAACTCAGATGCACCAGGCAATCCCGGCACAGGATCAGGTCGGCGCGCGGCAGGGCATCGCGGGTGATATCGGCCACCAGGAAGCGGCCGGTCAGTCGGCCGTCCGCCACGCGCCGGTTGTTGGCCTCGATCAGCGAGGGCACGATGTCGATGCCGATGTAGTCGAGCCCGAGCTTGACGCGGCCGATCCAGCCCGCATCGCCGCAGGGCGCATCGAGCAGCGAGCGCGCGCCGAGCCGTTGCAGCAATGGCGGAAGCGCCTCGCGGATGGCGGCGGTCGCGGTGTCCTCCGAGCCGAGGCCCGACACCGAGCTGGCCGCGCCCCAGAGGTTGGTCTGCTCGATCCGCTCGAACCGCGCGGCGAGATCGAGGCCCGCAAAATTGTCGCGGTCGGCGACGAAGCGTTCGTGAGCCAGCACGGGCGGACGATTGGGGATCATCTGATGGGCGCGAGTCGAAGTTGCGATGCGGCACATCATACAGCGAACACCGCCGATGTGGTTAGGTTGTGATGACAGCCGTGCGGTTCGTCATCGCCTCGGGATTTCTGCTGGCGCTGTCGATGGCATTCGCGTCCCGAACAGGGGGCCGCTCGGAACCAACGACGCACGTCGTTCGTTCTCGACCCATGCGAATTCGCGAAGAAAACCGGAATATGTTTCTGCTGGCGACGGTGACACTATGCTGTGGCGCCGTGGCCGGGACGTTGACGCTGCTCGAGCCGGTGTTTCAGCCGGCCCCCGAGAGGCAGGTGGCCGAGCGGGCGGTGATCGACGTCACCAGGATCTCGGATCAGAGGACGGTTCGGGTGGTGGGCGCGCCGTTCGAGCCCAACGTCAACCCGCGCGAGCGATAGCACTCATCTCGGCGATGCCTTCGTGCCCTCCTCGGGCCGGCCATGGGCACGCGCCAATTCCTCCACGAACGCGATCACCTCCGCCCGCCTGTCGGGCGGAAGCGACAGGAACGCGCGGATCAGCCTCAAGCCATCCACTTCGGCCGAACGTTCTTTTCCGGAATCCATTCGCCCACTTTCGGGCGACCGGGAAAAATATGCAACCCTTGTCAAGTGTCTTGATTCGGCGCAGCCGCTTTGCTGGAATGGCGGCGGCTGAGGTGGATCATGAAATGGATCAGGGAACGCGACGCACTGATCGCGCAGACGCTGGCCTTCGTCCAATCGGTGACCGGCAGGACGGATGAGCTCCTGCGGCCGGGCGCGCCGCCGGATGCTTCGGCGGCGACCATCAAGGCCGTCGCGGTCGAGACCGTCATGGTCGAGGTCGAGGCGCCCGCACCCCCTCCGCAGCCTCAGCCCATCCAGCTTTCACCGCGGACGACCAGCGATTTCCGCACCGAGATGCAGGCTCGCATCGCCAATTTCCGCAAGCATCAGGAGCGGTTCGAGCGCGAGCGCGAGGAATATTGTGCTCAAACCCTGACCAAATTGCGCGCCGCCCTCCGCGACACCCCGGCCCCGCTGGCCAAAAAGTAAGACTGCCCCGTCAGAGGCCTAGCCAAGCCCTACAGCCTAAGACTTATAGCCAAGACCACACCAGCCAAAGATTGGCAGCGCAGGCGCCGAGGAGCGCCAGCGTCAGCGGCAGGAGCATGTGCCCGCAGGAGGTGTTCAGGTCGCTCGTCATGGCGGAAAACATCCGCTGATTCCGCCAAATGAGTCCCGGGGATTCTTTTTTCGCGATTCAGGACTCGTTAAGGACTCAAGGCCCACCGCGCCAGATCACGGGTCCGTGATCGCGCGCCGCCCGGAACCTGCCGGCACATGGGGTCGTTAACGGGCTTTCCGGAGCGGAAAGAGATGCCCTACGCCCTGTTCTGCAACGACGCCCAGATCAGCAAGGCCTATCCGAGCGATTCCGACGTCTGGAAGCTCGCGCAGCGGAGTGGCTTGGTCGTGGATGTCAGCGCCGACGAGGACCGTCCAGGGCCGCGCCCGGTGCTCGACAATGATTACGAGATCAAACCCTGTCGGCCGCCCCGGGCGAGGACCCCGCCAGGAACAAGGCCGAGGCCGAGCGCCAGTCCAGGATGGAGCTTGAACTGAATTCGTGAGGGGCCGCCGGCGGAAGCCGCAGGGGCTCAGGGCGTCGCGGTCGCCAGCGAGGCCTGCTCACCAGGCATGGCCACGCAGGCCTTGCGGCGGTGCAGCCCGCGGATCGCGCCGGTGACTTTCATCACCTTGCCCGACGGACACGAGGCGTCCTTGACGAAAGCCACCTCGTAAGGTGCCAACATCAGAGGCTCGGATTTGAGGATTGTCTGTGCAGAGCACGGCAGGCCCAAGAAGCACGAGAGCACCACCGCCGACACCAAGATACGCATGTCCGTCGTCCCACCAGCCCGGTAATTCTCATATAACGCGTTCCGGAGCGCGAGTTCCGTAAGCGGCAAAAATTATTTTTGCTTTACCCAAGACCCATGACACGCGTGAGAAGGCGCGTGCCGGGAATGTTCGTCTGCAAATGACGCGCCAGATGGTTCACGCATTGCAAATGCAGGGCTGGCCGACGGGCCGGCGGCGGACAAACGAAAGCGCCGGCGGAGCCGGCCTTTGTCAGAGCGTGTTTGTCAGAGCGCGATCGTAGGTCGCGGGTCAGTAGCGCGAAGCTGCCGGACCGCCCCAGCCGAACCGGTAGTTCACACCGACCTTGACGGTATGCTCGTCCTCCCGGCCGCGGACCCCGACGATTTCGGCCGGACCCGAGGTGAAGGTGGTGCTGCCGAAATTGTAGTACTGGTACTCGGCCTTGGCGGACCAGTTCGGCGCGAACATGTACTCGAGGCCGGCGCCGACCGTGTAGCCGTCCTTGCTGTTGCCGGTCGTGGTGAAGGCCTGCGGCACGCCGGCGATGTTGACGCCGAGATTGTTGTTACGCCAGGCGTAGCCGCCCTTGGCGTAGAGCAGCGTCGGTCCCCAGGTGTAGCCGATACGGCCGGTCACCGACCCGATCTGGTCGGTGTTGGACGTCACCTGCGTGCCCAGCGGGAACGTGACGCCGTTGTTGTTGGTCGGCAGCCAGGAGTACTGAGCCTCGATACCCATCACCCAATTGGGGGCGAACTGGTAGTCGAAGCCGCCCTGCACGCCGCCCATGAAGCGGGCGTCGCTGGACTGGAAGCTGTTGTCGCCGGCAAACGCGCCGCCGACATGACCGCCGATATAAAAACCGGTCCAATTATAGATCACCTGCGGCGGCGTATAGGCCGGCGCCTTGGCATAGGTGCGCGGCTGCATGTCCGCCGCTGCGGCCGGCGCGGCCAGCGCAAGCAGAGCAACTGCACCCAGCAAAATCGATTTCATGATCATCCCCGTTCTTTCATTTACGACACTCAGGAAACAACGTGGCCTGAATTGGGTTGCTTCGCGGCAATGCCGGAACGTTGATCGTTCGTTACTGTGACGGGTCGGCAACAACGCGAGTTTGTCCATCCCGCCGACTGTTTTTGTCGACTCGCAAGACCTGCCGTCCCAATTTGTCGCAACGCCAAACCGCCCCGTTCAAAGCTCGCCGAAATGTGATCCGGCGGCTCCGGCGATCTCCGTTCTAGCACCAGGCCATGAAGGCCGGCTTTGCGCTACCTCGTCATCTTTTCGAGTTCCGGAAAGGGTGCGTAAACCGCGCCGGCACAGAGCTCGCTGGTCCGGTCGACGACACGGTCCGCTCGTCCGTTGACGAAGATTACTGCGCGTTCCCGCATGGCCTTGTAGCTGCCGTCGGTCTCGCGCGGAGTGAAGTGCAGACAACTCACATAGAACTGCCGGCCGCCGACCTCGCGCTGGACCGGCTCGGCCATGCTGGCCTCGCGCACGCCGACCGGGTTGTTCAGATAGGTGCGCATCAGTGCCAGCGTATCGCTGCGGAAATTGTCGGGAAACGGCTGCGGCCCTCCGGCCTGGGTCCCGCCCATGAAGGTCGGACGGTCGCCATCGCCGCCGAAACAGGCCGCAAGCGCCAGCGGCAAGGTCAGGATCAACGCCAGGCGCGCAGTACGTTTCGCCAATCGCCCCACAGCTCGCGCTCTCCACGTGCACAGACTCCGGGCACGTTCTAGCCCCAAGGCCACGCAAAGGGAATTCGGTCCTGCGCAAGCACCGTCAGCAACGCACCCGCCGCCGGCGCCTGCGCTTTCGCACAGGCGCCGGGACGGGCCTGAAGTCCGTACGCGGTAGCGGGCAATGCAAGGTGCCGCCGCGCGGGATCAGACGTCAGCTGCGCTTGTCGCTGGTGGCCGGCTTGGCCAGGTCCGGCTGCGCCTTCTGCGACTTCTTGGCCGACAGATGCTTGTCGTTGTGGCCATGCGTGGGCGCCGACTTGTGCTCGTCCGGCGTGGCCGCCGCGTTGGCATTCATCGCCTTCGACTTGGAATCCGCCTTGGAATCCGCCTTGACGTCGGCGGGCTTGATGTCAGCAGCCTTTACGTCAGCAGCTTTGGCGTCGGCTTTAGCGTCAGCCTTGACAGCGGCGTCCGGCTTTGCGGCGGTGGTGGACGCCTTGGTCTGACCCTGGTCCGCCTTGATCACCGGGGCGGTCGTGGTGGTCTTGCCGGTCTCGGCGGCGAAGGCCGGGGCTGCGATCACGGAAGCCGCGAGCAAGGCTGCGGAAATGGTCTTCAGCATGGTGGTCTCCTCTTGGAAGGATCTCGAGGCGGCACCCTCTCGCCTACCCTTCGATCGTAGGCAGGAACCTAGGGGCGAGGCACTGAACCCAGTCTGAAGCCCCTTGCAGGCTCCCGTTCATCTCGATGACGAGCTTGTCATCTGCATCCGGGCGAGCAGATGGTGCGAAGCGGGAATGTTTCTGCGGGACGGGTGTTTCGGTCTTCGGGCAATCGTGTAGGATCGCCAAGTTCCATACGGGAGAATTTAGATGCGCAGACTCTCAATGCTTGTCATGCCGGGACTGGTCGCCATGTCGCTGGCGGCCGCACCGGTGCTGTCCAGCGCCTTTGCCGCGGGCGGCGACTCCCCTTCGCCGCCGCCGAGCTCGGACTCATCGACCAAGAAGGGCAAGAAGAAGAGCTCTTCCGTCAGCGACCCCAAGTTCCTCGCCGCCTATCGCACCGCCTACACCGCGATCTACGACAACCACGACTACACCGGCGCGATCGGCCAGCTGAAGTCGTTGAAGCGCGACGACGTCGCCGACGTCGCCAATCTGATCGGCTACTCCTATCGCAAGCTCGGCGACTACCAGTCGTCGAAGCTCTATTACGAGCTGGCGCTGAAGGACGATCCGAACCACGTCCGCACCTGGCAATATTACGGCCTCTGGCAGCTCGAACAGGGCAACCGCGAACAGGCGCAGTATCACCTGAACAAGATCGCCTCGCTCGCCGGCACCGACAGCTCCGAATATCGCTCGCTTGCGGCTGCGCTCGACAAGCCGACCGGCGCGACGCTCGTGTACTAACGACATCGCAACTTCACGAGGCGAACGGGCACGACCTTCCGGGTTGTGCCCGTTCCGCTTTCTCGGCTAGCCTCTCGCACCAATCCTCCCCGCAAACCGGTAGCGCAATGGACAAGTGGCTGCGATCCGCGATCGACTACGTCGGCTCCTGGATCGAATTCCAACTGACGACATTCCAGCAGCCAGGCGTCATCGTCGCATTCGCCCATCGCGGCGAGATCGTCGCCGAGCATGCGTTCGGCCTTTCCAATCTCGACACCGGCGAGAAGCTCACCCCGCGCCACCGCTTCCGCATCGCCTCCCATTCCAAGAGCTTCACCGCGGCCGGCATCATGATGCTGCGCGAGCAGCGCAAGCTCCGGCTCGACGATACGATCGGCCAGTATGTCGGCGGCCTGCATCCGCGCGTTGCCGAGACGACGATCGCACAGGTGCTGTCGCACAGCGCGGGGCTGACGCGCGACGGCGTCGATTCCGGCCAGTTCATCGATCGCCGCCCCTACCTCGACGCGAACGAGCTGCTCGCGGAATTGAAGCTGCCGACCGCGATCGAGGCCGGCACCCGCTTCAAATATTCCAATCATGGCTTTGGCCTGCTCGGCCTCGTCATCGAAGCGGTGACGGAGCAGCCCTACTCGGTCTGGATCAAGCGCGAGATCATTAAGCCCGCGGGCCTGCGCGAGACCGAGCCGGACGCGCCGCTTCCCAAAGGCGCCTCCTTCGCGCGCGGCCACACACGAAAGGTTCCGCTGGGCGAACGCTGCGTGATCCCCGGAGACAATCCGGCGCAGGCGATGGCTTCGGCCGCAGGCTTCGTTGCCACCGCCGGCGACACAGCGCGCTTCTTCGCGCAGCTTGCGCCCAATGCGAGGAAAAGCGTGCTCTCCGTCGCAAGCCGCCGCGAGATGACGCGGCATCACTGGCGCATCCCGCAGAGCTTCGAGGGCTACTACGGCCTCGGCGTCAATGCCGGCAAGACCGACGGCTGGGACTGGTTCGGCCATAGCGGCGGCTTTCAGGGCTACATCTCGCGGACCTGCGCGATCCCGGCTTGCGAGCTTTCGATCAGCATCCTGAGCAATTCCATCGACGGCGCGGCGCCGTTCTGGATGGACGGCGCCATGCAGATCCTGCGCGTCTTCAAAACCCGCGGCGC
This sequence comes from Bradyrhizobium dasycarpum, assembly GCF_042019905.1. NCBI lineage: Bacteria > Pseudomonadati > Pseudomonadota > Alphaproteobacteria > Hyphomicrobiales > Nitrobacteraceae > Bradyrhizobium > Bradyrhizobium dasycarpum. The sequence continues at coordinate 516,276 of NZ_CP169574.1, read as the reverse complement.
ACCCGACCGCCGCCTGCGCGACTGGACCGGCCGCTGGTGGACGATCTGGGGCGCAACCGACCTCGTTGCTGCGGGCAACCGCGTGCTAGTCGCCAATCCGCAGTTCAACAATCCGTTCATGGATGCCGCCGAAATCGAGGTCACCGGCCGCGACAACGGCAAGCTCGCCTGGGCCGCCGGCTATTCCAGCCATGGCGAGCCGGTGCGCCGGATCCGCGACAGGCGCGGCAAGGTCAGTGACATCTGGATCGCCGGCGCGAATGTGAAGCCGGAGCGCGTCGTAGCAAAGGAGATCGCCCGTCGCTATCCGCCGCGCAAGCGGCGGCCTACTCCCTGATCAATCGCTCGACCTCGCTACGCAACGCCTGCCGCGAGCCGCCCTGCGAATAGAACATGTGGCCGCCGGGATAGACGACGAACTTGACGCGCTGCGTCACGAATGCGGGCAGTTGATCGAGCACCCGCTTGGTTCCGAAATAGGGCGTGGCAAGATCGAACAGGCCGTGCGTGACCAGCACGTTCAGCTTGGCATCGGTGGCAAGGATCTGGCGCAGCTCGGACACCGATTGCGGCGGGTTGATGCCGCGGCCGAAATCCCAGTGACCTTCCACAGTGCCGTTCAGGACCTCATAGGAGCCGTCGGGCCGCCAGTTGAGCTTGCGCGTGAGCACGTCGACCGCAGCGCTCGTCAGCGGCGCCTGGAGCGCATCGCCTGAGGGGTCGCCGAAGCGCGAGCTGCTGGAATCCGGATAGGGATCGAAGCCGCGCACGGAGCCGTCGTAGCGTCCCGTCACCTTGCCGTTCTTGCGGTCGAACTCGCGGCGGAACTCGCCGACGTCGAAGCGCCCGGCGAGGCGGCGGCTCACCGCCCGGTCGATGCCGGTGAGCTCGGCGACCTTGTCGGCCAGACGATTGGTGGCCTCCTTGTCAGCCTCGCCCTTGACGAGGTCGGCCAGGAATTCGCCGCGCGCGTAAGCCTCGACGTCGGCGAGATCGGCACGCTTGACCGGCCCTTTGGCTTCGCGCGCCACCGCGACATAGCTCGGCAGCGTTGCGACATATTGCAGGAGGCTGGTGCCGGTGAACTCGCGGAAATCCAACAGCGGCGACACCAGGATCAAGCCCCGGACGCCGATGCCGTGCTGGAGCTGCAACTGGCGCACCACCTTGGGCCCGCGAATGCCGCCATAGCTCTCGCCCGCGACGTATTTCGGCGAGGTCAGGCGGTCGTGCTTCTCGAGCCAGCGGCGGATCACCAGCGCGATCCCGTTGACGTCGCCGTCGACGGAGTAGAACGATTTGCGCGCGTCTTCGCCGCTGGCAATGAAGCGGCTGTAGCCGGTGCTGACGGGATCGATGAAAACGAGGTCGGTGAAGTCGAGCCAGGTTTCCGCGTTCGGCTTCACCTCGGGCGAAGCCGATGGCGACAACGCATCGCCATCGAACGGCAGCCGCCATGGACCGGCCGCGCCGAACTGGAGCCACGCCGAGGATGCCCCGGGTCCGCCGTTGAACAGGAACGTGACCGGGCGCGTGGCGCGGTCGGCGCCGTCGAGCTGGTAGGACGTATAGGCGATGTCGGCCAGCGGCTCGCCCTTGCCGTCGAACACGCGAATGGAGCCGGCGGTCGCCGCGAAGCTGAGGGTGCGGCCGGGCAGCTCCAGCGTCTGCTTCGTGGTCGAATCCGGCGGGAGACGGTGCGGCTCGGCCGAGGACGAACTCTGCGGCCCACTTTGCGCAGCGCTGCCGCGCCCGCCCTTCTGTGCGGCTGGCGAGGCCGCCTCGGCGCGCGGCTGCGGCGGATCCTGCGCGCGCACAACACTTGCGAATGCGGCCACCGCAACAGCCAGTATGACCCCGCTTCGTCGCAGCGTCGGCAAGATCGTGGGCATGGTCGTTCTCCCTGCCCGGCTGTCATCGCCGGGACGCACTGAAGCTAGCAGGAAATTGCGACCGTTTGCGGGATCACGGTCGATGCCGCATCCGCGCCGGGCTCAAATCAACCCGTTTTGTTCTCTGGACCGACAATCGCCCGTTTGCCTTGAAAGGCGGTGATCCTCGACAATGCAGCCAAACCTCGTATAGACGAGCCCGGCGGAACTTCCTCCAGCAGCGGCCGTGTCCGACAAGCCAATGACCAAGCCCCAGCGATACGACCGGATCGCCTTCGTCGCCAGCTCGAGCAACGAGGCGCAGGTCGCCTTCGGCCAGCTCACCAGGGACTACGGCAATTGCGACCCCAAGGACGCCGATGTCGTGGTCGCGCTCGGGGGCGACGGGCTGATGCTGCAGACGCTGCACCAGAACATGCGCACGGGAAAGCCGATCTACGGCATGCATCGCGGCACCGTCGGCTTCCTGATGAACGAATATTCGACCCACGATCTGCGTGCACGGCTCGAGGCCGCGCATGAATCCGAGATCAATCCGCTTCTGATGCGCGCGACCGACGTCAACGACCGCGTCCACCTGCATCACGCCATCAACGAGGTCGCCCTGTTCCGGCAGACCTACCAGGCCGCACGCCTGCGGATCATGATCGACGAGCGCGAGCGCATGCCCGAGCTGATCGCGGACGGCATCATGGTGGCAACGCCGGCCGGCTCCACCGCCTATAATCTGTCCGCTCAGGGTCCGATCCTGCCGATCAACGCGGCGCTGCTGGCGCTGACCCCGATCAGCGCCTTCCGCCCGCGGCGCTGGCGCGGCGCCCTGCTGCCCAACACGGCCTATGTCGTCATCGAGGTGCTGGAGGGCGACAAGCGACCGGTGGCCGCGGTCGCCGACCACGACGAAGTGCGCGACGTCCGCCGGGTCGAGGTCTTGTCCGACAAGACCATCTCGATGCGCATGCTGTTCGACCCCGGCCACAGCCTGGAAGAGCGCATCCTGCGCGAGCAGTTCGGCTACTAGAACCACCTCGCGGCCTGCCGTCGCAACCCTTCGTTAACCTCCGGCGCGATATGGTTAACGAAGGTTGACCGCTTTTGGCCCAGGCGTCATGTTCCGTATCGACTTCAACAAGCTGCGCTTCCTCGTCTGCGACGACAATCCGCACATGCGCCGCATCCTGCGCACGCTGCTGCATTCCTTCGGCGCGCGCGAAGTCTATGAAGCCGAGGACGGCGCCACCGCGCTTCGAGATGTACAGCCATTACGTGCCCGACATCGTCATCACCGACTGGGCGATGCCGATCTTCGACGGACTCGAGCTCGCGCAGATGATCCGGCAGCCGGAATCCAAGGGCAACCCTTACGCGCCGATCATCATGCTGACCGGCCATTCCGAGAAGCGCCGCGTCACTGTCGCGCGCGATGCCGGCGTCACCGAATTCCTGGCCAAGCCGATCTCGGCCAAGGGGCTCTATCAGCGCATCCTCAACGTGGTCGCCAATCCCCGCCCCTTCATCAAGACCAAGACCTATTTCGGGCCGGACCGGCGCCGCAATACCAATTCCGCCTATATGGGTCCCGAGCGCCGCGTCGGCGAGAAGCACGAGGTGCTGCAGCAGCCCTCGCTGCTCGACAAGGCCCGCTCCACCATCTAGCGCAACGTCTTCAGGCGAGGCAGAGATCATGGGGAAGAACAGCGCAAAGGACATCGAGGTCAAGGCCTTCGCCACGCATCAGATCATCACGCAGCCCAACCCGCTGCGCAAGGTTCTGCGCCGCGTCGACGAGAAGGACCTGGACGATCCGGTCGGCCGCGCCGAGCAGGCGCTCGCGGGTCTTTCCGGCGAGTTCAAGGACTGGATGACGACCGAGGTCAACCGTCTGTCGGCCGCCTATGTCGCCATCCGCAATGACGGCTTCACCAAGGAAAGGCGCGACGAGCTGTTTCACGCCGCTCACGACATCAAGGGCGACGCCGTGACGTTCGGCTATCCGGCCGCGGCGGGAATTGCCGAGAGCCTGTGCCGCGTCATCGAGCACGCACCTGATCTGGCGAAGGTCCCGGCCGAGCTGTTCACGCACCACATCAACGCCATCCTCGCCATCGTGCACGAGAATACCAGGCTCGACAGCATCAGCGTCTCCACCGAGCTCAGCCGCCGCCTGCGCAAGATCGCCGACGACTATCTCGCGCACGTCAACCGCGACCGCCCCGAGCATCTCGAGGCGATCCTGGCGCCGAGCATCGTGCCGGGACAGTGAGGTTCAGCTCTCTCCGTCACTACGAGCAGCACTTGCGACCAAGCAATCCAGGATCCTTCCGCGGAAAGACCCTGGATTGCTTCGCTACGCTCGCAATGACGGAAGGTGAGGCTGCTCCCTCCACACGGACAGTATCGTAGGGTGGATTAGCGCAGCGTAATCCACCGCTCTGGTTTCCGCAGAGACAGAATTGGTGGGTTACGCCTACGGACCGCGCTTCGCGCCGCCCTTCGGCTAACCCACCCTACCGCATCGCGCTAGGCCGCGATCAGATCGTCGTACAGCGGATCGATCGCATCGTCCGCGACCAGCTCGTCGCAGAACAGCCGCGCCTCTTCGCGTGCCGATTCCGTGGCGAAGCGGCGCAGCAGGACCATCAGCGGCTCGGTGGCGCCGCGGTCGGTCTCGCAATGGGTGAGCACGCGCTCGACCATGCGGCGGCGCAGCCGTGCCGCGCCGTCGTCGCTGTCGACAAAGCCCTGCTCGTGGCAGGCATCGAGCGCGACCTGGAAGGCCGCAAACGTCGCCTCAGGCAGCCCGGCGCGCCTAAGCAGCGCATGCAGGCTGTTGCCGCCGCGGTCGTGCAGCAGCGCAGTGACGCGCGCCAGCGGCAGATCGGCAAGCTCGGCCAGCGCCGCGTCGAACAGACCGAGATTGCTCGACAACAGCGCGCGCAGGATCAGGCCGGCGGTCAGCTGGCCCGTGACGCGCAGATGATGCACCAGGCCCTGCATGTCCTCGCCGCGCGAGCGCGCCGCGATGTTGATGGTGGAGCGGTCGCGCGCCTCGATCGTGATGCGGTCGGCACGGTCGACGCTCAGCCAATTCCGCGCCACGACGAATTGCGCCAGCGTCTCGGAGAGTTTGGCCACCAGCGCGGCGCGGGTTGCGGACGGCAGGTCATCCAGCACCAGCATCGCCTCGCGGATCGCCGCGAGATGGCCGTGGCGCTCGACGATGCGATTCCAGGAGAACGGCGCAAGCTCGGCATGGGGATTTTCGATCAGCTCCAGCGCGGCCGCCGCGCAGCCGACTTCGGCGATGGCAGCGCAGACCGAGACCGGCAGCGCGATGCGGCGGGCGACCGCGCATTGCACTTCGTCATTGCCGGTTGCAACGATGTCGACGAGATCGGCGTCGATCAGCAGCGGGGAATGTTCGAGCACCGGCAGCGCGACGCTCGGCTGGTCCGCCGACAGCGCCCGCACGATCGATGCCGGTGCGTCCGGGCTGCGCGCGAAGGCCTCGGCCATCGCCTGCCGCACCAAAGGCGAGGCATCGTCGAGTTGCATCAACAGCGCGCCTTCGGCGGCGATGCGGTCCTCTGTCGAAAGGTCTGAGATCAGCCAGGCCCGGGCCAACGCCCGTGTTGCCTCGGCCCGCTCGCCGGCGGACGCCGTCCTGATCCAATGAATGAACTGCCGAACAATCATGCTGCTTCCGGCTTACACAACAAACGAAAAAAGTGACGGCTCGTCACCTGCAACACAAAATAAACCACGACGCTTAACAAAGCGTTCACCATAACTGGCTGGTTTTATTGACGTTTTGTTAAGGGAACAGAACCGCCCGCACTGCCCGCCCCGGACGCAGCGCAGCACATCAGTGATGCGCTGCCGAGCCGGGCCTAGAATTTCGAGAGGAGTTCGCAGCACTGGGCCCCGGCTCTGCGCAGCAGCGTTTCACGCTGCAGCGCGTCCGGGACACGAGACGGCGACTAGCTCGAGAACGTGCCGCTGCGATCGCTGAACAGATCGAGCGGTTGCGGCGGACGCACGTCGGGCGCAGCCGAGGCAACGGACGTCAGCGAGGCGTTGTTGCCCCACAATTTCTGCACCGTGGTCGAGACCGGCTGCGTGGTGTCGCCGGGCTGGTAGATCGAGCGGAAGACCGGCGTGGTCGGCGCATTGTCCGCGACCGTCGAGGGCGATATCGCACTGACGGGCGTCGCCGCACGTGTATTCGGGAAGGTCTGGAGGTAGGCGGCATTGTCAACGATCGGCGCGGTCGGCTGCACGCCATTCGCGCTCGCGACCTCGGTGGTCGACGGCGTGCCGCCATACATCGCCATTGCGCTGCGGGTCACTTTCGAATTGGCCGCGCTGGCATAGCGCGCGTCCAGCACCGAATAGACCTCGGAGACGCTGCGGGCGCGGCCGTCCCTGGTGTAGAAGATCGAACGATTGGCGGACGCTGCGTTCGGAAACAGCCGCGCGCCGACCGCTTGCGGATTGTCCTCGGCATTGGCGATCAGCTTCGCGGCGCCTCCGACGCCCATGAAATGCGCCATGTAGAGCTCGCTGTCGCTCGGCCTGCGCCCGAGCAGGCCGGTCAGCTTGAAGCCGTTCGACTGCGTCAGCGCCGCCGCCATGCTGGAAGCGGCTTGCGGATCGTCGCGCAGCTTCATGATCGACCGCTTCATCAAGGGATCATCGACGGTGTAGCTGCCCGACGACGTCCTGGTGATGGCGTCGGAATAATTGCCGTAGCCGAGCTGGGTGCCGGCCTCCTTCACGGTGCCGAGCCAGGTCTGGTCGATGAACTGGTAGAGTCCATGCGCGGACGAGGTGGTGGCGCCTGCCGTGGGATTGAAATCCGATTCCATCTTGGCGGTGGTCAGCATGTACTGGAAGCTGACGCCGGAGATGTTCGAGGCCTGTTTGATCGCACCGGCGACGCGCGCCCGCGCCGGATCGAGACCGGCGGTCTGCATGGCGCTGGAATTGTCGACCGACATGATGAAGTGCCCGCCCCGCGCGGCCTTGAACAGCGCCGGCAATTCGGACGCCTGTCGTCTCACCCTCGGACAGGTATGGTTAATGCGGGGTTAATCCTGGTGTCGCCGCCCCACTCCAAGTCAGTCCGGGGCGCACCGCAGGTGCGAGCCCGGAATTCGTTTCGCCGCGCTTGATGCCGTGCGATGGATCCCGGTTCGCGCTTCGCGCGCCCCGGAATGACAGTTACGTCTTGTAGACCGCGTCCGGATCGAACAGCCGCTCCGCATCGGCGAAGACCAGCTTGGCTCCTCCGCCCTCACCCTCGACCTTACGATAGAAGCATGACCGCCGCCCGGTGTGGCAGGCTGCCCCGATCTGCTCGACGCGGATCCAGACCGCGTCCTGGTCGCAATCGGTGCGCATTTCGACCACGCGCTGGGTCTGACCCGACGTCTCACCTTTTCGCCACAAGGCATTGCGCGAGCGGCTGAAGTACCAGGCCTCGCCGGTCGCGATCGTCTTGCGCAGCGCCTCCTCGTTCATGTGCGCGACCATGAGCACGTCGCCGGTGGCAACGTCGGTCGCGACGCAGGTCACGAGCCCGGCCGCGTCGAACCGCGGCTGGAAGGTCAGACCTTCCTCGATCTCATGAGAGTGAGCAGACACGACGACCTCGTAAAAGCATGACCCGGAAAAGTGCGCAGCGGTGTTCCGGCAAGGTCACGCTCAACATGACCATCGCGAGGTCAGCGCGTGCCTCGCACCAGGGACAGGAAGCGGGCCTGCTCCGCCGGATTGTCGCGGAACATGCCGGTGAAGCGGCTGGTGAAGGTGGAGGCGCCATGCTTGGCGACGCCCCGCACCGACATGCAGGTATGCTCGGCCTCGATCAGCACGGCGACGCCGCGCGGCTTCAGGACCTCGTCGATCGCTGCCGCGATCTGCGCCGTCAGGTGCTCCTGGGTCTGGAGCCTGCGGGCGAAGATGTCGGTGAGGCGGGCGAGCTTGGACAGGCCGACGACGCGCTCCACCGGCGTATAGGCGATATGGGCCTTGCCGTAGAACGGCATCATGTGATGCTCGCACTGCGAGGTGAACTCGATGTCGCGCACCAGCACGAAATCGTCATAACCGGCGGTCTCGCCGAAGGTGCGGTCGAGCACCTCGGCCGGACATTGGTGATAGCCCTGATACAGCTCGTCGAAGGCCTCGACGACGCGGCGCGGCGTGTCGAGCAGGCCCTCGCGCTCGGTGTTCTCGCCGATATAGGCGAGCAGCGTCTTCACCGCCGCTTCCGCCTCGGCGCGCGCCGGGCGCGGCTGGTCGGCGCGGACGGCGGCCGCGAGGAATTCAGCGGGATCAAGCTCGGCCGGACGACTCTCGGGCTGCCGGTCAGAGGGCTTGCCCGGGCGGATGGATTTGATTGCAGCGTCCATATCGACTCCGTTCGACGGCCTTGATGGCCGGAGTGTCACCGGCAGACGGGGCGGCCAAGCCGCCGGACGCCTGAAGAGAACAGTTTCGGCGGAAAGGGTCCTGGGCTCAAAACGCCGACGGCATGGATCCGGATCACCGCCTCGTACCGCCGGACTGTATTTCCACCAGTTCCGACCCTATATAGGACCCTGGACGACGCCCGCCAAGGCCGATCGGGTGCTGAAGCGGGCGTGGACGCGCTGGACTCCATCACATGCTGAACGACATTTATAACAAGCGGATCATCGAGTTGGCCGGAAATATTCCGCGCCTCGGACGGCTGCCGGATCCCGATGCCTCCGCCACCGCCCACTCCAAGCTGTGCGGCTCGACCGTCAAGGTCGATCTCAAGATGACCGGGGACACCGTCACCGACTTCGCCCATGACGTGAAGGCCTGCGCACTCGGACAAGCCTCTTCATCCATCATGGCAAGTCGAATTGTCGGCTCGACTGCGAGCGAACTCCGCGAGTTACGCGAGACTGTTCGCAAGATGCTGAAGGAGAACGGCGCGCCCCCGCAAGGCAAATGGGAGGATATCAAGCTCCTCGAGCCTGTCCGCGATTACAAGGCGCGCCATGCCTCGACGCTGCTGACCTTCGATGCCGTCGTGGACGCGATCGGTCAGATCGAGGCCAAAGCCAAGCAGCCGGCTGCGGCACAGGGCTGAGCCCCATCAATGTCATTCCGGGGCGCGCGTCAGCGCGAACCCGGAATCCCGCGCTTTAACATCTGGATTCCGGGTTCGTCGCTTTGCGACGCCCCGGAATGACGGCGGAGAATCTCACTTCGGCTTCGGCGCAACAGGCGCTGCCACACCACCCGTCGGCACCACGGCTTCCGCCGTCTTGGTCGACTTGAAGGCTGCTCCGGCTCCTCGCCGAACCTTGCCTGCGTCTTCGGGGCAAGCTCCGCCATCGCCGGGGCGGAAATGTCCACATGCGGCAGCACGTCGGCAACGAGATCGGTCGTCACGAGATTGGTGAGCTTGAGCTCGCCGGCGGTCAGCTCGTGCAGATCTTCCCAGGGCGGAACGCTGAGCGCGAGCGACAACAGGTCGCCGGCGCCGCCCATGTCGAAGGTGTATTTGGCAAGCCGGCCGATGTCCCGCTCCACGATCATCAGATCCTGCGCGCTGTAGCTCGCCGCCTTGGCATCGTCGGCGCGGTCGCCCATCCAGATCTGGTGAACGCGGACATGGGCGGCTTCCGGCACGTAGCGCTTCTTGCCGGCCAGCAGCAGGAACACGCACATGGATTCGCAATAGGCCTCAGGCGCGACCGCCGGGCGGGCCGAGTGCCCGCCGCGCAGGCTCACGCCGACCGTGGTCAGCAGGCCGAGATTGCGGAACCGCCGGCCAAGCGTGATCGCGTCGTTGACGGAACCGCCGCTGGAATCGAGCACCACGGTGGCGCCGCCGAGCTGGCGTCCACGAGAAAATTCTTCGAAAGCCTTGGGTGTGTCGGCGGTGATGATACCGACCGCGCTGACCCAGCCGCGGCAGTTCGGCTCGCAGGCGATCCAGTTGAACTTCATCGGCAGCTTGCGCTCTTCGAGCGCACTGCCCGCTCGGGCCGACGACCCGAGTGTCGCGACGGCGCCAGCCAGCACGACTCCACACACGGCGGTTCCCACCAGCAACCAGCCGCGAAGATTGAGCGACTTCAGAACTTTCAAACTGGTCCCTTCCCCAAGCCCCAGAGCGATTCAGGCAAGCCCCGTTTTGCGTCCGACAAGTCTACACACGAACGTCACAAAAATGGTATCCGGGGGAATACAGATCGTCCATAGGTACTTGCTGCACTGCTCCCAAAAAGTATGCAAAATATGGCGCGCAAACAACAGCTTACAGTTCCCCGCATTGGAACCGTGCAACACCTCGCCTAACATCGCAGCACCGCGCACATGAAGCATTCAGCCTGCGGGCATTGTTCCAGCTCGGTCGAAGGGGCGCTTCGGCTGCCACGCAGATTCTGGCCGTGCGCTGATCTGGCTGTACCGGCATACGCTGTCGCCCCTGGTCGGCTACAATTGCCGGCATCTGCCGACTTGCTCGGTCTACGGCGACGAAGCGATCGAACGGTTCGGGCTGTGGGCCGGCGGCTGGATGACGCTGGCGCGGCTGCTGCGCTGCCATCCCTTCGGCACATCAGGCATCGACAACGTGCCGCTGACCGCACCGCAAGGCGCGCGCTGGTACCTGCCATGGCGCTATGGCCGATGGCGCGGCGTCAATGCGCCCTGAGCTTGCTGCGATATTGCTTGTAGGCCCGAAGCCTGACTGGAACCTTGGACTTTGCTCCCGCGTTGTTTTGACGCTCCCTTGGGGAGGAAACAACAATGCGCTGGAAAATCAGCCCTCATCTTCACGCCAGGCTTGTTCACACCAGACTTGTTCACACCAGACTTGGGCCCGCCCGCGGCTCCAGGCGGCACCACGACCCCCGCACCATGGACCTGCTCGCGATCGTCGCCTTGCTGGCGCTCGTGCTCGGCTCGGGTTGGTACCTGGCATCGAGCCTTGCGACGCCGCCAAGCACGACGGCGTTCATCGTACCGAGCCAGAGCGTGCACTGGTAATAATCACCGGAACCAGTAGAAGCGCCCGGACTGCGGCGGGATCGACTCGGGCGGTCGCAGCCGTTTCGGACGCGGCGGCTTCGGCGCCGGCTCGGCCGACGAGGTCGCCTCCCCGCTTGGCGGCGTTTCGCTGCCCGGCACTTTCACCGCGAGCAGCAAATTCGACTCGTGCATGCGCCAGCGGTAGCCGACGCCGAAGTCGATCGGCTGGGCCCGAGTGAACAGCGCGGCGTAGCGCTCCTGGTAGCGGCCGGGGAATTCGCCGATCGGCCCGAGATAGCGGCCGAACGGGAAGAACCGCCACTGCCGTGCGCCGTAATTCGCAAGCGGAATGCCGGAATCGTCCTGGATAATGGTGGCGCTGTTGGCGAGCAGCCAGTCGCGGACGACGGTGAAGTTTCCGGAGTGCAGGAGATAGGACGCGCTCTTGAGCAGGCTGTTGCCCGGCCCCAGCGTCTCGCAGAATTTCAGGAAGCCGGTGTTGCGCGCGCCGGCATTGGAAAGGTCGGTGGAGAAATAATACAGGGTGCGTGTCTCGCCGTCGCTGCCGGCGAAGGTGATGCGCACGCCGTGGGCGGCGTTCGGTCCCGGATTGTCGCCAGCGGCATGCATCCCCCCTTGGCGTCGAGCGCGACCATCTCGACGTTGCGGATGGTCTTGCCGGAGCGCGCCAGGAAGACATAGAGGATCGGCAAGGTGCCGTTGACCTGATTGGCGTGCAGGTCGACCTTCATCTGCTTGGTGATGAAGAACGAGAAGCTCAGGATCGAGCCGAGCGAACGTTCGACATTGTAGAGCGCGGCACTGATCGAACCGCGCGGCAGCCGCGTCAAATCGGGCACGGCACCGACCGGCTCCAGCGCACCGAGCACGTAGGTGCTGGCCTTGGCATAGAAGGCGTTGGCGTAGAGGAAATCCGGGCCGCTGAACATGTAGAACATGGTCGGCCGGGGCGCGGCGAGATTGACGTCGGCCCAATCGCGGATCTTCGAGAGCTGGCGCTGTTCGAGCTGGGCGAAGGCGCCGTCGAAGAACTTGGCATGGCGCTGCCACCCCGGCTCCTTTGTCAGCGGCAACAGCGGCGAGTCCGCCGAAGGCTGCATGCCCGCAAGGAAGCGCGCGGTGTCATCGAAGGTGATGTCGGCGGCGCGGGCGGACGAGACGGCCGCAGCCAGCAGGGCAAAAGCGGCGGCTGCAATTCTGAGGGGTCGAAACATCTCTATTCGCGATTGTGTGAATTGCCAGCGGCGACCGGCCGCCTGCGGAAAACGGCATAAATCAACAGGCCCGACAGCATGACGAGCATCCCCGAAAGCGACTGCACCGGCCGCTCGGTCAAGAGGTAGTACATCATGAACGCGGTCACGAGCAGGAAAACCAGGGGCGTGAACGGGTATCCCCAGGCGCGATAGGGCCTGGGCAGATCGGGGGCGGTGATGCGCAACTTGATGACGCCGGCGACCGTGAAAAAAGAGCAGAACAACAGTGCGAACTGGATGAAGTCGAGCACCGCCTCGAAGCTGCGCGTGAACAGCAGCAGCGTCGCGACCGCGAGCTGGAACAGGATGGCATAGGCCGGCGCGCCGCTCGTCGATCGCTTCGAGAACACGCGCAGGGCCGGAATGTCCTCCCCCATCGTCATCATCACGCGCGGGCCGATCCACATCATCGCGGAGATCGAGGAGACCAGGCCGACGCAGATCATCGCGCCGACGATGCGGCCGCCGAGACTGCCGAAGATCGCGGTGCCGGCAACACTGGCCACATCGAGCTGGCCGGCGAGCGCACCGACCGGCGTGGAATAGAGGAACACCGCGTTCAGCGCGACATACAGCACGAGCACGATCAGCGTCCCCGCCAGCATCGCGCGCGGCAGATTCCGCTGCGGCATGTTCATCTCGCCAATGATGTACGTCGCGGCATTCCAGCCCGAGAATGAATACATCACGAAGACGAGCCCGATCGCGAACGGCGCGCTGACGATGTGGGCGAGATCACCCGGCTGCGGCGTGAAGGTGATCGGCTGCGGCACGCCGATGACGAAGCCGGCGACTAGGAATGCGACGATCAGCGCGACCTTGATGATGGTCGAGATCAGCTGGAAGGTCGAGGAATGCCTGACGCCGGTCAGCTGCACGAGCGAGACCAGCCACACCACGGCGATGGCTAGCGGTATCGGCGGCAGATCGGGCACGACCGATTTGGCGTATTCGCCGAACGCCATCGCGGCAAGCGCGACCGGCGCTGCGAGAGCCCACCGTCGCCGACACCCAGCCGGCGAGAAAGCCGAACGCCGGATGATAGGCACGGCCGAGGAAATTGTACTCGCCGCTCGAGCGGGGAAACATCGCCCCGAGCTCGCTGTAGGCGAACACCCCGCAGAGCGCGACGATGCCGCCGACGGTCCACAGCAACAGGATCGAGAAGCCGGAGGGGATATCCTTGACCTGAAAGCCGAGGCTGGTGAAGACGCCGACCCCGATCATGTCGGCCACGACGATGGCGGTCGCGACCAGAACCGAGACCCCTGTCCCGCTTCCGGTCAGCCGGCCAGTCCAGGGTTCGGTTCCCGCATCTGATGCCGTCATCGGGGTCCTTGGCCTGAGGCGTGGTGCCTCGCGGGCGCATCGTGCAGCTTGGCCCAGTCAATTCAAGCAGGGTTAACAAGGGTTATATGAGGCAACGGAAGCGGGTACTTGAGCACCGCTATTGCCGCTAACGAGAGAAAAAAGCGGCACAAGCCCCGGAAAGCCCCGTCCTCCCTCCCCACAATCAGGACACGATTGCATGGTCCTTTTGAGCGTTCCGGATGTGGGGAAGTTTCTCCGGACGCTTAACGTCGCCTAAACGCTGGTCGGCTCAATTGTCTGGAGATTGCCGATTGGACGTGACTTTGGGGTCATGGGTGGATGGTCGGGGCCGTTCCGAAACCGAGAGCTGACATGCGTGCCGATCGGACCCCCTCCGATGCGCGCGGTCGTGCGCTCCGGCTCGGCCTGATCTCAGCCTTGGTGCCGCTGTCGCTGACGCTGGCTCAATGCGGCAAGGCACCGAACCCGGCGGCGCTCGCGGCGAACTCGCAGGCGAACGTCCAGGTCGTTGCGAAGACGAACCAGAAAGTGGCGAGCGGCGACACGTTCGAGGATCGCTTCCCTGCCCCGCAGTTCAGAGAGCGCTTTCCGTCCGCAAGCGAAAGTCTTCTGCAGCGGCAGATGTCGGATTTCTCGCCCAAGCGCGCCGTGCAGCAGCCGCCGGAGCAGGCACCTTACAAGGTCGCCTCGCCTCGAGCCGCAGGTCCCCTACAAGCGCCCCGCCCGCGAGGGCCTGACGACCCTGGTCAGCATGAAGTCGTCGGCCTTTCCCTATTTCGGCAACAACCCCGCCTCCGACGCACCGTTCCTCAACATTGCCAAGGGCGACCGCCGCGGCCATCGCAGCTATTCCGGTCGCGTGTTCTGGCAGGACGAGACCTATAATGACAGCCGCGTGCTGGTGCACGTGCCCGAGCATTTCGACGTGCGCAAGCCGGGCGTGATCGTGGTGTTCTTCCATGGCAACGGCGCAACGCTCGAACGCGACGTGCGCGATCGCCAGCTGGTGCCCAAGCAGATCACCGATTCCGGCGCCAACGCCGTTCTGCTCGCCCCGCAGATGGCGGTCGATGCCGCCGATTCCAGCGCCGGCAAGTTCTGGCAACCGGGCGGCTTCAAGCGCTTCATGGCTGAAGCGGCCGAGCACCTCGCCCGCGTCACCGGCGATCCCAACGGCGCGCGCGCCTTCGCCAGCATGCCGATCGTGATCGTCGGCTATAGCGGCGGTTTCCTGCCGACGGCCTGGAGCCTGGAGGTCGGCGGCATCAGCGAGCGCGTCCGCGGCGTCGTGCTGCTCGATGCCATCTACGGCGAACTGGACAAGTTCGCGTCCTGGATCGAAAGCCACCGCTCCGGCTTCTTCGTCAGCGCCTACACCCGCCACACCGCGCGGCGCGACCGCGAGCTGATGAGCATGCTCCGCCAGAAGGGCATCAGCGTCGCCGAGGACATGGATCAGCCGCTCCGCCCAGGCAGCGTGGTGTTCGTCGAGACCGCCGACGGCATCACTCATCGCGACTATGTCACCCGCGCCTGGACGCAGGATCCGCTCAAGGACGTGCTGGTGAAGATGGCGGCGACGCCGTCGCTGGCGCTGACGCGCGTGGCATCGAGCCGTTAGCTTTGCGGCTGCTCAGCCGTATCAGCGGCTGAGCATGTGCGCAGCCTCAGTTCTTGGGCAGCTTCGGGATGCTCTCGGCAAAACCGTTGAAGCAGGTCAGCCGCTCGTCCTCTTCCTTGAAGAACCGGCAATCGGCGTAGCCCTTGGCCTTCGCAGGCTTCGGCTTCGGGGCCGGCGGTATCACGGCGTCGTAGCAATTGAGGCGATCCTTGGTGCCGTCGTCGATCTCGAGACAGGCCTGGAGCCGCACGGCGATCGATTGCGGCTTGCCCTTCGGCGCCGCGGCCGGCTTCGCCGTCGCCTCCTTGGTCCCTTTGGGCTTGACCTGCACCAAGGGCTTGTCCCCGACCATCGGTGGCTTGTCGGCTTGCGCGAACGCGGAGGCTGAATAGAGCACCGCGGCAACCGCCAGAATCATCCTCATTTCAGTCAACTCTCTTTGGTCCCCATGACTGGCGTTCTAGCCCTCTCGCGCGCTGTTTGCCAAGCACCTTGCGCACGCCAGGCGCGAAAGTCAGGCTGTGGCAGCGACCTGATTGGGCCGGGTCAGGACCACCAGGATCAGCGCCAGCGCGACGAAACCGACGGCGACGAAGCCGAGGGTGTGCAGGAGCTCGCGGGCGAACAACAATCCGCCAATGGCGGAGCCGACCGCCTGGCCGATATAGAGGACCGAGGTGTTGAGCGCGACGGTCGCCGATGCCAGCGACGGTGCGGCGGCGACCAGCCGTACCTGCTGCATCGAATTGGTCGAGGCAAAGCCGAGGCCCCAGATCGCGACCCCGCACGTCATGAAAGCAAGCGTACCGGCGCCGAGCGCCCAGCCCGTGATCCCCGCCAGCAGCAGGCAGGTGAACAGCAGCGAGGTCCGATAGGGCCCCCAGGTGTCGACGATGCGGGTGGCGATGACGACGCCGAGGAAGCCGCAGACGCCGTAGAGCGCGAACACCGTGCCGATCGCGTCGGGACCGGCGCCGGTGAGCTTGTTGAGCAGCGGGCCCATGTAGGTGAAGACAACGAACTGACCGGACATGTGCAGCATGGTGATCGCAAGCAACAGCAGAATCGTCGTGTCGCGGCCGACGTCGCGCCAGGTCTTCAAAACCACCGGCACTCCCTGCAAGCCCGCCGGCAATCGCAGCAGCAACAGCACGAAGCTGAGACAACCGAGCACACCGATCTCGCCATAGGCTGCCCGCCAGCCATAGCGGCTGGCGATAAAGGTGATCAGCGGAAGACCGACGGCGGCAGCCAGCGACCAGCCGAGAAAGACATACGCGATGGCGCTGCCGCGCCGCTCGGCCGGCACGATCAGCGCCGCCGTGCCGGCGGCCTGCGGCGTGTAGAGCGCACCGACCGCGAGCATGACGAGGCGGATAACCAGGAGGCTGGTGTAGTCAGGGGCAAAGGCCGAGGCGAGATTGCCCAAAGCAAGCACGGCGAGCGTCGCGGTGAGCAGCGTCCGCCGTTCGATGCGGCTGGTCAGCCAGGCCGTTAGCGGCGAGCCGATGCAGAGCGTCACCGCGCCGAAGGTGATGAGCAGCCCGGCGGCATGAATGCTGACATCGAGTCCCCCAGCCAATTCCGGCAGCATGCCCGCGGGGGCGAGCACGGAGCAGCCGGTGACGAGGTTGCCAAGCATCAGGGCGGTCGGCGCGAAACGACCAGCAACGGGCGGATTTTTCATGCAACTGCATGTAGAGCAGGCCCGCGGCAAGTAAAAGGGCACGCGGCCAAATAGTTGAAGCGCCGTCTCGGCTTTTGCGCGCCACTTTCTTGGATTTGCCGGATTGCGCAGGCCGAATCGCCTGATATATCGCTCGTTCCCGCTTACCTGCGCTCGTTCGCAGGAGTGAGCCTCAGGAGAAAAGCAATGACCGATCAGCCCAAATCCGAGTCCGGCTTCCAGTACAGCCTGTCCAATCTCAAGCCCGTGACCCCCGCCGCCAAGGTCACCCTCACCTTTCCCGACGGCGCCCGGCGCGAATACGACAAGAGCATCACCGGCCTCGACATCGCCAAGGGCATCTCGCCGTCGCTGGCCAAGCGCACGGTCGCGATGGCGCTCGACGGCGTGCTCACCGACCTCAACGACCCGATCGAGGACGACGCCAGGATCGAGCTCGTCAATCGTGACGATCCGCGCGCGCTCGAATTGATCCGCCACGATTGCGCGCACGTGCTGGCCGAAGCCGTGCAGACCCTGTGGCCGGGCACGCAGGTCACGATCGGTCCCGTGATCGAGAACGGCTTCTACTACGACTTCTTCCGCAACGAGCCGTTCACGCCGGAAGACTTTGCCGCGATCGAGAAGAAGATGCGCGAGATCATCGCGCGCGACCAACCCTTCACGAAAGAGGTCTGGGACCGCGAAAAGACCAAGCAGGTGTTTCGCGACAAGGGCGAGGCCTTCAAGGTCGAGCTGGTCGACGCCATTCCCGGCACCGAGCCGATCAAGATCTACTACCAGGGCGACTGGTTCGATCTCTGCCGCGGCCCGCACATGACCTCGACCGGCAAGGTCGGCAACGCCTTCAAATTGATGAAGGTGGCCGGCGCCTATTGGCGCGGCGACAGCAACAACCCGATGCTGACCCGCATCTACGGCACCGCCTTCGCCAAGCAGGAGGATCTCGACGCCTACCTCAAGCAGATCGAGGAGGCCGAGAAGCGCGACCACCGCAAGCTCGGGCGCGAGCTCGACCTCTTCCATTTCCAGGAGGAAGGCCCGGGCGTCGTGTTCTGGCACCCGAAGGGCTGGACCATCTTCCAGCAGCTGATCGCCTATATGCGCCGCCGCCTCTCCGGCGATTACAGCGAGGTCAACGCGCCGCAGATCCTCGACAAGGTCTTGTGGGAGACCTCGGGCCATTGGGGCTGGTACCGAGAGAACATGTTCGCGGCGCAGTCGGCCGGCGACGAGGCCGAGGACAAGCGCTGGTTTGCACTCAAGCCGATGAACTGCCCGGGTCACGTGCAGATCTTCAAGCACGGCCTGAAGAGCTACCGCGACCTGCCATTGCGCCTCGCCGAGTTCGGCGTGGTGCATCGCTATGAGCCGTCGGGCGCCATGCACGGCCTGATGCGCGTGCGCGGCTTCACCCAGGACGATGCCCACATCTTCTGCACCGAGGATCAGCTCGCCGAAGAGTGCCTGAAGATCAACGATCTGATCCTGTCGACCTATGCCGATTTCGGCTTCACCGGCGATCTCACCGTGAAGCTCTCGACCCGGCCGGAAAAGCGCGTCGGCACCGATGCGATGTGGGATCACGCCGAGCGCGTGATGGCCACCGTGCTGCGCGAGATCCAGTCGCAGAACAATCACATCAAGACCGAGATCAACCCTGGCGAAGGCGCCTTCTACGGGCCGAAGTTCGAGTACGTGCTGCGCGATGCCATCGGCCGCGACTGGCAGTGCGGCACCACGCAGGTCGACTTCAACCTGCCGGAGCGCTTCGGCGCGTTCTACATCGACCATGACGGCGGCAAGAAGCCGCCTGTGATGGTGCACCGCGCGATCTGCGGCTCGATGGAGCGCTATATCGGCATCCTGATCGAGCACTATGCCGGCAACTTCCCGCTCTGGCTGGCTCCGGTGCAGGCGCTGGTCACGACCATCACCTCGGAAGGCGACGAATACGCCAAGGTGGTATTGGAGCAGGCACGGCGCGCCGGGCTGCGGGTCGAGATCGACCTGCGCAACGAAAAGATCAACTACAAGGTCCGCGAGCACTCGCTGGCCAAGATTCCGGCGCTGCTCGTGGTCGGCAAGAAGGAGGCCGAGACGCATTCGGTCTCGGTCCGCCGGCTCGGCAGCGACGGTCAGAAGGTGATGACGACCGCCGAGGCGATCGCCGCGCTGGTCGACGAGGCAACCCCGCCGGATGTCCGGCGGGCGCGTGGCGCCGTTTGATCCCTGAAATCGCTCTAAATTCACTTCCGGTCGCGGGCGTGCATGCTTATCTCGGCATGGCACGCCCGCAGACCAGTTGACGAGGATATCGCATTGCCCGACGCCATCGAACTCCTGAAGACCCGCCGCTCGGTCAAGCCGCGTGAGATGAGCGGGCCCGGCCCCTCGCCGGCCGAGCTCGAAACGATCCTCACCATCGGGGCGCGCGTGCCCGACCACGGCAAGCTGGCCCCCTGGCGCTTCATCGTCTTCGAGGGCGAGGCCCGCCAGCGCGCCGGCGAGGTGATCGCAAAAGTCTTTGCGCGGAAGAATCCCGGCGCGCCGGCGGCCGATGTCGAGACCGAACGCAAGCGCCTCATGGATGCACCGCTGGTGATCGGCATCGTCAGCTTCACCAAGCCGCATCCGAAGGTGCCGGCGTTCGAGCAGGAATTGTCGGCAGGCGCCAGCGCCATGAACATCGTCACGGCCGCGACGGCGCTCGGCTACGGCGCCTGCTGGCTGACCAGCTGGTTCGCGTTCGACCGCGACGTGCTCGATGGCCTCGGCCTCAAGCCGGATGAGAAGCTCGCCGGCTTCATCCATATCGGCACGCCGACCAAGCCGAGCGAAGATCGTCCGCGACCGTTCCTTTCGGAAATCGTGACGCGTTTTTAATCGATGGCGTGTTGACGCCCCGAACGTTGTGCGGCTTTGATCCCGCCGAGGGAGGAAGCCCGGATGCGACGCCGTGAATTTCTGGTCGGGGCGGCGATGCTCGCCGGCACGATGGCGCGAAGCCGGGCGGCGAACGTCCCCGCCCCCTCATCCGAGGGGCTCGACCGCATCACGGCGTATTTCGACAACGAGGTGACGAGCGGCCGACTGCCGGGCGCGGTGATCCTGATCCAGCAGCACGGCAAGCCGGTCTATCTGAAGACCTTCGGCGTGCGCGACACCAGGACCGGCCTTGCCATGACGCCGGACACGATCTTTGCCATCCATTCCATGACCAAGCCGATCACCTGCCTTGGCGCGATGATGCTGATCGACGAGGGCAAGCTGGCGCTCACCGATCCCGTATCCAAATACGTCCCCCTCTTTGCCAAGACCAAGGTGGGCCTCCAGACCACCGATCCGCACGGCGAGCTGGAACTTGACTTCGTGGCCCCGGTCCGTCCCGTCAGCATCGAGGATCTGCTGCGGCAAACCTCGGGCATCAGCTACGATTATATCGGAGCCGAATGGGTCGAGCATGCCTACAAGGCGGCCAACATCTTCGAAGGTCCTTTCAACAACAGGGAGTTCGCCGACCGGATCGCCAGGCTGCCGCTGGCACGGCAGCCAGGAGCGCTGTGGCGCTACGGCCATTCCACCGACGTGCTCGGCGGCATCATCGAGATCGTCTCGGGCCAGACGCTGTATCAATTCCTGAAACAGCGCTTCTTCGACCCGCTCGGCATGAACAGCACCAAATTCGTGCTCGCGACCGAGGACGAGATTGCGCGGATGGCGCGGCCGCTGCCGAACGACTTCATCCTGCTCGCCGGCGAGCGCGAGCGTCTCGCCCATCCCGAATGGCAGTCCGGCGGCGGCGGCCTGCTCTCGACCATCACCGACTATCAGCGCTTCGCGCAGATGCTGCTCAACGGCGGCGAATTCGAAGGCAAGCGCTACCTCAGCCCGGCCGCGTTCGAGGCCATGACGACCGATCACATCGGACCCGGCTCCGGCGTCGCACGCGACTATTTCTATTTCCCGGGCGACGGCTTCGGCTATGGCTACGGCCTTGCGGTACGGACCGATCCCGGCAACGCAAAACCGCCGCCGCCGGGTTCGCTCGGCGAGTTGAAATGGGACTCGGGAAGCGGCACCTATTTCGGCGTCGATCCCAATCTCGACATGATCTACCTCATGATGCAGCAGACCCAGACCGAGCGCGGCCGCATCACGCCCGCGTTCAAGGCGCTGGTCTACGATTGCTATCCCGAGGGGCTACGCCGCCCGTGAGGCGCGCCGACCGAAATCGGCGAGCAGCTTTGCGATCTCGGCCGCGGGCCGCGCCGCGCTGAACAGAAACCCCTGCACCTCGTTGCAGCCTTCGGCGCGCAGCCAGTCGAGCTGGTCCTCGGTCTCGACGCCCTCCGCAGTCGTGGTGATGTTGAGGCTGCGGCCGAGGCCCGAGATCGCGCGCACGATTGCGCCACAATCGGGCCGCTCCGCCAGATCCTTCACGAAGGAACGGTCGATCTTGATCTTGTCGAACGGAAAGCTGCGCAAATAGCTCAGGCTGGAATAGCCGGTGCCGAAATCGTCCATGGAAATGCCGACGCCGAGCTCGCGCAGCTGATGCAGGATGGCGAGATTGGCATCGGTCTCGGCCAGGAAGATCGACTCGGTGATTTCGAGCTCCAGCCGTCGCGGCGACAGGCCGGACTGCGCCAGCGCCGAGATCACGACCTGCACCAGGTTGCGGCTGCGGAATTGCGCCGGCGACAGATTGACCGCGACCTTGATGTCGCCAGGCCATTTGACCGCCTCTGCGCAGGCTTCGCGCAGCACCCACTCCCCCAACTGGGTGATGAGGCCGATGTCCTCGGCGACAGGAATGAACTCCGCCGGAGAGATCATGCCCTTGTCCGGATGACGCCAACGCAAGAGCGATTCGAAGCCGGAGATGCGGTCGGATGCGATCGTCACCAGCGGCTGGTAGTGCAGCTCGAACTCGCCATTGGCGAACGCGCGACGCAGGTCCAGCTCCATGTCGCGGCGCTTCTGCGCCTGCAGATCCATCTCGCGCTCGAAGAAATGGTGCACGCCGCCGCCGTCGGACTTCGCCCGGTACAGCGCCATGTCGGCATTTCGCATCAGCTCCTCGGGCGTGGTGCCGTCGCCGGGCGACAGCGCGATGCCGATGCTGGCGCCGATCACCATCTCCTGACCGTCGATGTCATAAGGCGCCTTCAGCATGTCGATCAGCAGGCCAGCGCAGGCGCTGGCCTCGTTCGGCGAGACGTCGGCGCCGAGGATCACCGCGAACTCGTCGCCGCCGAGCCGGGCCGCCAGATTGGCGCCGCGGACCGCCTTGGTCAGGCGTCCGGCGACCTCCTTGAGCAGGCGGTCGCCCACGGGGTGGCCGAAGGAATCGTTGATGTTCTTGAACAGGTCGAGATCGATGTAGAGCACGCCGACGCGCTTGTCCCCGGCCTGATCCAGGGCCTGCTTCAGGCGCTCCCGGAAATACTCGCGGTTCGGCAGGTCGGTGAGGCCGTCATGGTGGGCCATGTGGGCGATGCGCGCCTCGGCCTTGCGCCGTTCGGTGATGTCGACCACCGCGACCAGATAACCGTCGCGATCGTCGAAGGCGACGCGGCGGCCGAAGGTGAGCACCTCGATCTCGCTGCCGTCGGCGCGCAGGTGCCGCCAGTTGCGCGAGGAATGATAGGCTTCGCCGAGGCGTTCGAGCGCCTCGGCGTGGCTGTCCCACTCGTCCTCCGGCCAGATCTCGTGCAGCTTCATGCGCAGGAAGGTGGCGCGGCTGTAGCCGTAGTGCTGGACCGCGGCGTCGTTGACGCCGAGGAACTGCCTGGTCTCGGCATCGAACACCCACATCGGCATCGGGTTGTTGTCGAACAGCAGGCGGAAGGAGGCATCGCGCCGCTTCAGCGCGGTGACATCGGAGATCGTCAGCGAAACCACGTCGGCGAAGGCCGTGGCACCGAGACGGAGGTGCCGGCCCTCGCTCTCGATCTCGAGCTGCTCGCCGCGGCCGCCCGCGAGGGTCTTGAGCAGAAAGTCCATGATCTCGGGCAGGGCCAGCAGCGTCGTCCCCTCGCCGATTCGCCGCCACAACAGGCTGCCGGTCGCGACTTTCAGCAGCGTGCTCGCGCTGTTGTTGTGATGCACAACCTGGAGATCGAACGGCTTGCCGCCGGCATCGCGCAAGGTGGCCAGGGAGATCACCGCGTCGTCGGTCGAGGCGAAGATCGCGTCCAGCAGATTGTACTGCGCGCCGCGCTCGTTGACATAGGCGCCGACCAGCGTGGCGCCCCAGCGCGAGGCCGTCGGCAGCGCCAGCACGTCGTAGGTCCGCACCATGCCGTCGCGCACGCAATGCGCGCTGGCCCGGTGCGGCCGTCCGTTGGCAAGCGCGCTGGTCGCGGCTTCCGACAGCGCCGTGGCGCAATCCGGCGACAATTCGGCGACGGGAATGTCCCAGCGCTCATCGCCGAGCCATTTCTGCACGTAACGTCCGCTCCGCGACAGTTCGAGCGCGCCGTCGTTCTTCAAGATCGCGATGTGATCGGCGAGCCGCCCAAGACTGCCGAGCATCACGTCCTCGTAGCGCGGCAGCCGATCGCCCGGCTTCAATGCGGCATGCCATTTGCGCCGAAGCACCGGGATGTCATCGAACATTTCGGCGGCCGGTTTTCCCGGCATCTTCTTCGCGGCAGTCATGGCAGTCCCCAACGCACTTTCACGGCGCATCCAATGCAGGCGCACTTAACGACATGTAAAAGGAGCGCGGGCGCGGGTTCCATTCGGCGATTATGACAGTTTTAAGTCGGGTGTTGGTTAGTGCGCGTTAGAGACTATGACGGTGGTGCGAAGGCGATGCTCTCATGTCCCGGACGCGCTGCAACGCGGAAGCGTTGCTGCGCAGAGCCGGGACCCAGCAGGCCACGGCACTCGCTGCCGCATGGGCCCCGGCTCTGCAGCGCATCACGTCGTGCTGCGCAGCGTCCGGGGCACGGGAGCGTCGGGGAATGATTGACATGGGATCGCATTCTCGCGGCTTTGCTCGCCCGAGCTTTGCGTGTCGCTTCGCCCTCATCAATGAAGAGGGCGCAGGGAAGGCCGGGAGCCGGTGGCTCCCATGGACCGCCATGCCAAGAGCAGACTGCGTGTGCTTCGTGCATAGCGGAGAACAGGGCAACCGGAGACATCCCGGCCTTCCCTGCGCAGTGGTTTGACGGCTTATGTCGTGCTCTCCCCGGGGAGCGTTGCACTATTGCCCCCGTCGCCTTGCGGATGATCGATGCACGGGCCCGGTCGGGCCGCCGCATCACCGCAACACTTGGCGCACAGACCCCGGGCGCCAGGACCACACGATTTTGCCGTACGCCGATTGCACCGGTCGTGTGCGCGAGACGCTTCGCTCACGGCTCTCCGCCCTGCGAAACCCGTCGCGCCGATGCCATCGGCGTCCACCGCCGCCCGGCCCGCGTTCGTGACGATCGCGATACGCCCCTCTTCCTTGGGCCGGGTTGCCGCGACACATACGCCATTTCCGAATTTCTGGAAAGAAGAATATTTTTGGCAGCGCCGATTGACCTAGGCCTCGGGTGTTTCGTCCGTCAGGCAACACAAGGGGTTGATGCGGTCGGTCATGCCAAGGTCTCGATCACGAGGTCGAGCAGCGCGCGCAGGCGGGCGAGCCGCTTCATATCGCGATGATAGCCGACATAGGTGTCGCGGCCGGGCGGTATCGCGCCGATGTCGAGCGCGACCAGACGGCGGTCGCGGTCGCCAAGCGGACGCGGCAACACGGCAAGGCCGCCGCCGCTCGCGCAAAGCTCGGCCTGCACCTGCCTGTTGTTGCTGCGCGAGGCGATATCCGCATGCGGCAGCATGCGCTTCAGCCAGACCGCGTCCGGCATCTCGGCGAACTCGGCATTCATGGTCACGAGGCGAACACCGCTGCCGTCGCCGGCGCGCGGCGGCTTGCTGCCCTTCCTGCCATAGAGCGCGTAGGGGATGTGCAGCAGCTTTCTGGAGATCACCTCGGGCTCGCTGAACGGCTTGATGCGGAAGACGAGGTCGGCTTCGCGCCGCGGCAAACTGTAAAGCCGCGCGTCGGTCAGAAGCTCCACCGCCACTTTGGGGTGGCGCTTGCCGAACGCGGCGATCACCGGCGACAGCATCACCGTCCCGAACCAGTCCGACGAGGACAGGCGCAACACCCCATCGAGCTGCGTCTCCGCACCCGACACGTGGCGCTGCAGCGCCAGTGTCTCGTCTTCGATCCGCTCGGCGTGGCGCAGCACGGCCGTGCCCTCGTCAGTCAGCACGAAGCCGTCCGCCGTGCGCTGGAACAGCGTCTGCCCCAACGATGCTTCGAGCGCGCGAAGCCGCCGGCCCATCGTCGGCTGGGTCTGGCCGATTTTTCGCGCGGCGCCGCCGAGCGTGCCTTCGCGGGCAATCGCCAGAAAGATGCGCAGATCGCCCCAGTTCATCGCAATGGGCCCTCATACAGAAATGCATGATCATTGTACATCTTCGTTTCTTTCCATGCAAAATTTCATGAGCATATTGAAGGGCGACAACGGAGCGAGACGATCATGACGACACAATCGACGATGCGTGCGGCCGTGCTGGAAGCTCACAACGCGCCGCTGCGACCCTCAACCATCTCCACGCCCGGGATCGGTCCGCGTGACGTGCTTGTCCGGGTGCGGGCCAGCGGCGTCAATCCGCTCGACACCAAGATCCATGCCGGCACGGCCGCGCATGCGCGCCATCCGCTGCCGGCGATTCCCGGGATCGATCTGGCCGGCGTCGTCGAACGCAGCGGGCGCGAGGTGACGCGGTTCAAGCCGGGCGACGAGGTCTACGGCATGACCGGAGGTGTCGGCGGCGTGCAGGGATCGCTGGCCGAGTTCGTTGCGGTCGATGCCGATCTCCTCGCATTGAAGCCCGGCAACCTCAGCATGCGGGAAGCGGCCGCGCTGCCCCTGATCGTCATCACCGCCTGGGAAGGCCTGATCGACCGCGCGGGACTGAAGGCAGGCCAGAAGGTGTTGATCCACGGCGGCGCCGGCGGCGTCGGTCATGTCGCGATCCAGATCGCGCGCGCCTTCGGGGCGGACGTGTTCGCCACGGGCTCGGCATCGCAGCGCGCCACCATCGAAGGTTTCGACGCGGTGTTCGTCGACCGCGACAGCCCGGTCGAAGCCTATGTTGCACAACATACCGGCGGCCGCGGCTTCGACATCGTCTACGACACCGTCGGCGGCAAGGCGCTCGACGCCTCCTTCGAGGCGGTGCGTCGCTTCGGCCATGTGGTGAGCGCACTGGGCTGGGGGACGCACGCGCTCGCGCCGCTGTCGTTCCGCGCCGCCACCTATTCCGGCGTCTTCACGCTGCTGCCGCTGCTGTCGGGCGAAGGCCGTGCGCATCACGGGGAGATCTTGATGGAGGCCGCGCGTCTCGTCGAAGCCGGCAAGCTCGTGCCGCTCGTCGATGCGAGACGTTTCACG
This sequence comes from Bradyrhizobium dasycarpum, assembly GCF_042019905.1. Classification (NCBI taxonomy): domain Bacteria; kingdom Pseudomonadati; phylum Pseudomonadota; class Alphaproteobacteria; order Hyphomicrobiales; family Nitrobacteraceae; genus Bradyrhizobium; species Bradyrhizobium dasycarpum. The sequence goes on along the minus strand of NZ_CP169574.1, from coordinate 489,982 downwards.
CTGGAGAATGTCGGCGATGCCTATGCGCTGATCAGGGATCGCGCCGCCAAGGGCAAGCTGGTGGTCGATTTGTAAGGTGAGGCCCGGATGAGCGCTGCGATGCCCGGGGCTACGAACGAAGGCTTGCGCGCGATCAGTCCTCGCTGGAGGCCGCCGAACGGTTGCGCAGATAGGCCTGCGACAACAGGAAGAACAATGCGCGCTCGCCATGATATTTCGCCGACGGCCGGGTGCGCTCGAAACCATCGGCAAAGATCTTGCCGGACTGGTCGCACACACGCCATCGCCAGCCGAACCGCTTGCGCCTGGTCAGGATCACTTCGAACATGCCGACGAGCTTGGTCCCCTGCTCCCTGCCGGTCCCGCAGACATACAGATCTGCGCCGGCGTCCCCCGTTGGACGAAGGCCCGAGATATAACCCAGCAGGATGGAAAGAGAACAAGATTGATGATCGGAAATCGGTATCTTCCACCGGCGGCGGTGAATGCGCGAGGCGTCCGGAATAAGCCGATCGTGCCGGTGTTTACGGACTCCCGCCGCGGCCTGGCGCGCTGGGAGGTATTCAAGACAGAAGACCGGCTTTGCTGCCGACGAGCCGCCGTGCACCAGCGCGCCGGACGAGCGGTAACTGGAGATGGGTCGATGCTGCGCGGAATGAGAAGCGCCGTGCGAGGGGAATCGGTCCGGCGTCCCACCGGGCGGCATCACCGCCCAGGCCCTACCGGGCGACCACCTCGACCTCGCCGTCGACGCCGTTCACGACGTTGAAGCCGCGCTCGTAGACCTTGCCCTCGTTCTTGGCGATGGCGCGGTATTCGCCTTCCGAGAGCACCACGCGCGGAAAGGCGCCGATCGATTCCTTGATGACGTCGCCGCCCGGGGTCAGCACCGACCAGGCGGTGTTGGCGAGGGCCTCGCCGCCCCTGTCGCTGACCAGCTTGAGCGTGATAACGGCGGCGCGGTGGGTGATGGTGACGTCGGTGAGCTTGCCGGCCTGGACGCGAATGTCCGAGCGCACGACCGAGTTGGCGTCACCGTAATTGGAGACGATGTAGTAGGTGCCTTCCGGGATCAGCACGACGTCGCCGGCTGCGACGTTCGGCACCAGCGAGGCACGCTCACCGGATTCGAACTGGCTGCCCTTGTAGATCGCGAATGAGATCTGGTTCTGCGGAATGCGGCTGGTGCCGACCCGGCCCTCGATGCGCAGGCCGCCGGCCGGCAGCACGAAGGATTCGCGGTCGGTCTCGGCCTTCAGGCTGACGGTCCGCACCGCGCTGACCAGGCCGAAGGCGACGTGCACGACGTAATTGCCCGGCGGCAGCACGATGTTGGGCGAGGCGTTGCGGTCCTCGCGGATCAGCTTGAAGGTGCCGTTCTCGTCCGGACGGTCGGCAAACACACGCCAGACCAGGCCGCTGGTGATCGCCGGCGTGTCCTTGCCGTATTTCGCGCTCAGCGACAGCACGCCTTGACCGGGCACGGCCGCATTGAGCGGCGCGGCCGGCGGCACGGTGGTGAGGGCGGGCGGCGGCATGCTCGGCGTGGCCGGCTGCATCAGGCTCGGCGGCAGGCTCGGAGGACCGGCGCCTGGCCCGGAGGGCGGCGCCAGGCTGACGGCGCCGCCGGGGTCGGGCACCGAAGCCGGCGGGACCGGCGGCGGACGATCGGAGAAAAGCTGCGCCTGCGCAGTGTCTTGGCCTGAGGTAACGAGGGCCGCGACGAGCATCAGCGCCGGCAGCAGCCTGATGCTGCGCCGCCATCCGATGATGCCGTCACCCCCGCGTGTCATGCCTCCTGCTTTTCACCGAAAACGCGGCAAATTCAAGCCTCTGAAACCCCAGGAAATACGGCCCCGACGATTCGGTGGAACCCGCTGACGCCTGCGTGATTACCCCGCCGGCAACAGCCCCTCGCCATACTGCTGCCCCGCGCCCTCTCCAAAGCGGCATAAACCATGCTTCGCCGTGGTTCTGGCAGAGCGCGAATGCGGTGCCTAGTCTGAGCTACGGGCTGGCCCCGGCGTAGGAGAGTTTCGGTGCTGGACAAACTGAAAGGTCGGGGCGCGAACGGCTCGAATGGCGAGAAGGTCGGTCTCGGCAGTATCCGCAGGCCGGTGATCGGCCTTGCCCTGGGCGGCGGCGCGGCGCGCGGCTTCGCCCATCTCGGAATCCTGAGGACCCTGATTGCCAACGGAATCGTGCCCGACGTCGTGGTCGGCACCTCCATCGGCGCCGTGGTCGGCGGCCTCCATGCGGCCGGCCGGCTCGACACGTTCGAGGAATGGGGGCGCAGCCTGCAAGGCATGCGCAACATCCTCGGCTATCTCGACATCCGCCTCAACGGCTCCGGCCTGCTCGGCGGCGAGAAGCTGGCGACCCGGCTCGAGGAGGCGATCGGACAGATCCTGATCGAGGACCTCCCGATCAAGTTCGCGAGCGTCGCGACCGAGGTCCGCACCGGCCACGAGATCTGGCTGACGCGCGGCCGCGTGGTCGATGCAATGCGCGCCTCCTACGCCCTGCCCGGCATCTTCGCGCCCGTCCTGATCGGCGACCGCTGGCTGGTCGACGGCGCGCTGGTCAACCCGGTGCCGGTCTCGGCCGCCCGGGCGCTCGGCGCCGAAATCGTCATCGCGGCAAATCTTTCCAGCGACATCTTCACCCATTCCACGACGATCTATTCGCACGGCGCAATGCCCGCCCCGGTCGCGCCGGAGGCGGAGGAACGGGCGGCCAAGCGGCGCTTCCCGCGGCTGTTCTCGCCCGAGAAGACGGTGAAGCGCGAATTTTTCGGCGGCAACGGCCGGCCCGGCATCTCCTCGGTGATGGTCGATGCCTTCAACATCATGCAGGACCGCATCACCCGCGCCCGCCTCGCCGGCGATCCGCCGGACCTTCTGATCACGCCGCGGGTCGGCCAGTTCGGCTGGTTCGACTTCCACCGCTCCGAAGACCTGATCGCATATGGCACGCGTGCCGCCGAGCGCGCGCTGGAATCGATCCAGGAGGCGATCCATGTGCTTGCGCCGGCGCCCGCGGGCACCGCGCCAAAAGCGGACGAGCAGGCCTGATCAGGCGGTCTTGATGTAGTCGCGCAGGGCTTCCTGCTCGGACTCGTATTCCTGAACCCGGCGCTTGACGATGTCGCCGATCGAGATCAGGCCAACCACCTTGCCGTTGTCGATCACGGGCAGATGGCGGAACTTGCCCGATGTCATCATCTCCATGAGCTCGGCGACGGTGTCGGTCTCCTTGCAGGTGACGACCTTGCGGGTCATGACCTGAGCCACCGGCTCTTCCAACACGCCGGCGCCGCGCTCGCCGAGCACACGGACGATGTCGCGCTCCGACAGGATGCCTTCGAGCCGGCTCTGGTTCATCACCAGCACCGCGCCGATCTTCTTCTCACCGAGCAGCCTGACCGCGGCGGCCAGCTTGACGTCGGGCTCGACGCTTACGATCTGGTGGCCCTTGGTGCTGAGAATGGAACGTACCGTCATTGTCGCCTCCCTGAATCCGAGCCGCCCGCCTTCTCGGCGGTCCGGACCTGTTCTTCGAGTCTTCAACTAACAGTTTTATGTGGCGCGGGTTTCACGCTCGCGCGCTTTGCGAGTCGCGGCCAGGTTCTATTATGAGCATGATCTCGCCGGAAAACCGCTACACACTTTTCCGGACCATGCTCGAGCGGCCTGTCGCTTCGAAGCATTCTTCGCGGGAATGATGGATGAATTCGGGCGGCGCCGCAAGCGCTGCTTCAAATACGGTCTGAAACGTCCCGTGATGACGCATCCGCAGCATCATTTCGCACGCGCGGCACCGGATCGAACAGGGTGAACAGCAACAGGCCGGCGAAGAAGCCGCCGATATGCGCCTGCCAGGCGACGCTGGTGGTTTCGGCATCGATGCCGATCGCACCGACACCGAAGATGATGTTGACGCCGAACCACACCGCGAGGAAGCCGATCACCCGCCCGTCGCGCAGCGCGCGCCACAGCGGCAGCGCCGGGACCCTTGCCGCTGTATCGGCGTCCGAGCGGTTGAATGACAGGAAGCTGCCGCGAACGAACGCGAAGCGGATCGCGGCTGCCATCGCACCCGACACCGAGGCCGAAGCGCCGATCATCGGCGCCACCGCGTGCTCATGGGTGAGGAGATGGGCGAGCGCGCCGGCTGCCGCCGTCACCGCCAGAAACAGGAAGAACCTGACGGCGCCAAAGCGCCGTGCCAGCGCGCTGCCGAACGGCAGCAGCCACAGCACGTTGAAGCCGAGATGGGTCAGATTGGCGTGCAGCAGCGAATAGGTGACGAAGGTCCAGACCTTGGCCCCGGTGCCGCCGGGGATCTCCAGGTTGAGCAGGGAGGAATCGTAGCGCTTGGGGATGAAGCCGAAGACGTCGATGGTCCAATTCTCGAGGCTCCGGCGGTAGCAGCACCCGCAGATGGATCACCGCCAGCAGGACGATATAGGCGGTCAGCGCCGGCGGCAGCGTCAGCACCGGCTCGTGCGGAGCCTCCTCATGGGCGGCAGGCAGGTCGAGCGGAGGATCTTGCGACGAATTGTGCGGCGGGGAATCCAAGGCAGCTTCGCTTTCAGGCGATCGGAGCGATCCACCTGCAGATAGTCGCCTTTCCCGGCCTTGCGCAAGTGCACAAAAGTGAATCAGGCGGGATGTCGAGTTTGCCCCGACAGGGCGTCCGAGGCACGGCGCCAGCCCGCCAAGGTCCCCGCGTCCGGGACAAGGCGCGGCACAACGTGACGCGCCGCAGAGCCAAGAGGCGCTGCGTCCGGGGCACGGGCGCGCCCGAAAAGGAAAAGGCAGGGCCCTGGGAAAGCCCTGCCTGTCCGTGTCGGCCTTCCGATGCCCGGAATGAAGGTGTATCCCCACCCCTCCCCGGCCCGCGGCCAAACTGTTTGACGCCCTGTGTACAGACCTCGCCGAGAACCTGGAGAAAAGCGGCGGGGCTTGTGACCGGGATCACCATAGCAGGGCGGCTGCCGACGCAAAGCGCATAGTTAATTTAACGTTAACGATGCAAAGGCGGGCTTAAGGCAGGCGAAAACGCGCCCGCGGCATGGACGCTGCAAATCCCCTCCTGCACAACAACACAAGGGATCGCGGGTGCACTGAAGCGGGACAGCTCTGTCCCTTCGAGGTGGCACCCCGGGGTAAGCGTTCAGACATGAAACATCCGTCGAGCCGCGCGTTCTTCGCCTATTGGGACAACAAGCGTGGCGCCGCACGGGCCCCCGACCGGGCCGACATCGATCCGGCTGCGGTCCGCGGCCTGCTCGGCGACATCTTCGTGCTCTCCTGCGAGCCGAACCTCGGCTTCCCGTTCCGCGTCGCCGGCACACGCGTCTGCGCGCTGGCGGGGCGCGATCTCAAGGACACGGGCTTTGCCGCGCTGTTCGATGATGCGAGCCGCAGCGAGATCGAGGAGATCACGACCATCGTCGCCGACGAGGCGTTGGGTGCGATCGCCGGCGTCACGGCCGCGCGCGAGGACGGCAGCAAGGCCCATCTCGAGCTGTTGCTGCTGCCCTTCAACGCCCGCCCGCATACGCCGGTGAGCGTGACCGGCGTACTCGCGCCGTTCGACGACGAATGCAGCGCGCTTTCAGCCTTCACCCTCACCTCCTGGCGCTACCTGCACCAACCGGAGAAACTCTTGCCGCGCGCGATCCGGAAACTGCAGATCGCCCGCGGGCTGATGGTGTACGAGGGGCTGAGATAGTTCCCACTCCGTCACAATTGACCGCGCTGGTGCATGCGACCGTTTTTGCGGGATCTGCGTCATTCCTGATCGTGCCGCGAAGGGATAGTTTCCGCATCGCGTGAGCTAACGACGGTCGGGTGAGATCTCATGAGCTGGCGAATTCTGGCGTGGAGCGCTCTCGGCTGCGTGGCGCTGCTGGCGGCGATCGGCGGTGCTTGGCTGTTGCTGCTGCCCGGCTCGCCGGCTCCGGGAACCGCGCCTGCGATATCCAAAGAGGAGGTCGAGGCGACGCTTGCGGCGTTGAAGCCGCCGAAGCGCAAACGCCCGCTGATCGCCATCGTCGGCATCAACGACATGACCGAGACGACCGACTATCTGATGCCATACGGCATTCTCGCGCGTGCCGACGTCGCCGACGTGCTCACCTTGGCGACCCGGCCCGGACCCGTCGCGCTCTATCCCGCGCTGAAAGTGCAGCCGCATGCGACCATCGCCGCGTTCGATGCCGCGCATCCCGACGGCGCCGATTACGTCATCGTGCCCGCGATGAGCCGCGAAGACGATGCCGTAGCCCTGCAATGGATCAGAAGCCAGGCCGGCAAGGGCGCGATAATCATCGGCGTTTGCGTCGGTGCCAAGGTCGTCGCCAACACCGGGCTGCTCGACGGCCGCAAGGCCACCACGCACTGGTATTCCGTGCGCGATCTGCAAAAGCATTCCGCGATCCGCTACGTCGCGGACCGCAGGCTGGTGGTCGACCGCGGCGTCGCGACAACGACCGGCATCACCGCATCCATGCCGATGGCCCTGACCCTGGTCGAGGCCATCGCCGGCCGCGCCAAGGCGGAGGCGGTCGCCCGCGAGGTCGGACTTGCGGGATGGGATGCGCGTCACCGCAGCGAGGCGTTCCAGTTCACCCGCCCCTTCGCGCTGACCGCGATCGCCAACACGCTCGCATTCTGGAACCGCGAGCAACTCGGAATCGCCCTGACGCCTGATATCGACGAGGTGTCGCTGGCGCTGGTCGCCGATGCCTGGTCGCGCACCTATCGCTCGCGTGCCCTCACCTTCGCGGCGACGGCAGAGGCGCAGACGAGTCGCGGCGGTCTTCGCATCCTGCCCGACGCGGCCGTCGCCGACTGGCCGGCGCAGCAGACGGCGCCGGCCGCCGTCGAGCTGCCGCCGGCGCGGGCACTGGACCAGACCTTGCGCGCCATCGACTCTCGCTACGGGCCGCGCACGGCCGACTTCGTCGCGATGCAGCTGGAATATCCGAGATGACCGCAGCGCGCCGGCTGTCGCCTGAACAGCCGACGCTCATGTCTGCGTATCGGGCCGTTACGGCATCGCCAGGTGCCAGGCGCCGTTCAAGAAGCCGTCGCCGGTGATGTCGCCGGGCTTCTGGTCCTTGGCGAAGGTGTAGAGCGGCTTGCCCTTGTAGGCCCATTGCTTGGAGCCGTCGTCGCGGGTGATGATGGTGTAGCCGTCGCCGGCGGTATCGCTGGCCTCGGCCTTCAGCACCGGCCAGTTCGTCGCACATGGACCGTTGCAGGCCGACTTGCCGTCGGCATCCTTGTCGAAGGTGTAGAGCGTCATGCCCTTGGCATCGGTCAGCACGTTGCCCTTGTCGGTCTTGCCGGTCTTGGTCGGCGGTGCGGCGAAGGCGGCGGGAACGATGGCGAGCGATAGGGCCAGCGCGAGCGCGAGGCGGATCGAGGACGTCATGATGTCTCCTGTCATGCAATTGGCTTGCATGGGGTAGGACGCCGCACGCGGCCTCGTATTCCTCAAGCGGCAGCAAGAAATTTTTCCCTGCGCGCCATTGCGCGGTGGAATAAACTGGATGATGTGAGACGGAACCACAGATCGAGATGAGCAAGCCGTACTGGCGCCCAGCGCGCATATCCGATCTCGGCGCAATCGTCGCCATCGCGGCGCGGATACATCCCGATCTTCCCGAAAGAGCCGAGGTGTTCGCGGAGAAGATGCAGCTCTATCCCGACGGATGCCGCGTGCTCGTTGCCGACGATACGATCGCCGGCTACGGCCTCGCACATCCCTGGAAGCTGCATCAGATCCCGCCGCTCGACCGCTTGCTCGAACGACTCCCCCAAGACGCAGACTGCCTCTACGTGCACGATGTCGCCGTGCTGCCGGACCGGCGCGGCGGCATGGCGCGCGAATATGTCGGCGGCATTGCGGGGCTGGCGCGCGCATCCGGCATCATGGCGCTCGCACTGGTCTCGGTCTACGCCACGCGGCCGCTGTGGCAACATCTCGGCTTCCGGCCGGTGACGGCGGACGCGGCACTGCGCACGAAGCTCGCCTCCTACGGGGAAGGCGCGACCTACATGCGGCACGACCTCACCGCGGCGTAACGCCCCTGCCCGACCGCCCGGTGCAGATGACGTCGCCGATGCCATCCGGCGGCATCATCGCCGTCCGTCCTGAACGGCGGCGGCTCAGCCGCGATGCTTTTTCTTCTTCGGCTTCTTTCCCGGTGCGCCCTTCACCGGCCAGGGCGTCACCGACGGCTCCGCGCGGGCCCCCTTGTCGCGATGCTTCTTCTTTTCCAAAGGGCGGCGCGTCGTCGGATCGCGGTGCGCGCTCGCCGAACGGTTTGCCGCGCGGCTTGAATTCACGCGTCTCGCGCGGGCGCTCGTCGCGGCGTTCGCCATCGGTTCGCTCGCGAGCCGGCGCGTGTGACCATTGCTTCGGCGGCGCCTGTCGCTGCGGCGCGTCTGCCATCGGCTCGATACGGATGCTGTCTTCCTTGTCCGGACGCTTGATCTTTGCGGCGAAGGATTCCGCGGCCTGCGCGGAGATCTCGAACTCGGTCGTGGTGTCCATGATCTTGATGGCGCCGATGTCGCGCTTGTCGATGCCGCCGCGGCGGCAGATCATCGGCAGCAGCCAGCGCGCTTCCGCATTCTTGCGCCGCCCGATCGCGGCGCGGAACCAGACGCTGCCATCGGCCATGCCGTGCTTCGACGAGGCTTTTCCGGACTTCGCTCGCGGCCTGGCGGCACGATCGTCCCCGCCTTCGCCTTGAAATCTGTCGCGTCCGCGCTCCTCGCGCGGCCGGCCGCTCCGCTCGCCGGGATCGATGATGTCCTCGGGCGACGGCAGCCGCGCGCGATAGAGCCGCGCCAGTGCGGCGGCGATCTCCTCGGCCGACCGCTCGGCGAGGAGCGCCTGCGCCAGCACGAGATCGTCGGCGGTCGCTTCCTCGGTGAACAACACGTCCTTCATGCGCTCGTGGTCGAGCTTGCGGATTTCGTCCGCCTGCGGCGCCGTGCCCCAGACCGCGTCCACCCCTGCGAGATTGAGCAGCAGCTCCGCGCGCCGCCGGCGGGCGGGCGGCACCAGCAGGACGCTCGTCCCCTTACGACCGGCGCGACCGGTGCGGCCCGAACGGTGCTGCATCACCTCGGCATCGTTGGGCAGGTCCGCATGGATGACGAGGTCGAGGCTCGGCAGATCGATTCCGCGGGCGGCAACGTCGGTCGCGACGCAAACGCGGGCGCGTCCGTCGCGCAGCGACTGCAGCGCCAGGGTTCGCTCGTTCTGCGTCAGTTCGCCCGAAAGAGCGACGACGGAAAAGCCGCGCTCCAGCAGCGCCGCCTGCAAGTGCCTGACCGCATCGCGCGTGCTGCAAAACACCAGCGCGCTCGGCGCCTCGAAGAAGCGCAGCACGTTGACCACGGCATGCTCGACGTCGGCGGGCGCGATCCGGATCGCACGGTACTCGATGTCGGCGTGGCCGCCTTCGTCGCCGGCGACCTCGATCCGGAACGCCTGATGCTGGTATTGCTTGGCCAGCGCGACGATGCCGCGCGGGAACGTCGCGGAGAACATCAGGGTGCGGCGCGTATCCGGCGTGGTCTCGAGGATGAATTCCATGTCCTCGCGAAAGCCGAGATTGAGCATCTCGTCGGCCTCGTCGAGGACGACCGCCTTCAATTCGGAGATATCGAGACGCCCGCGGCGCAAATGGTCGCAGAGCCGGCCCGGCGTGCCGACGACGATATGGGCGCCGGCCGCAAGCTCGCGCTGCTCGCGGCGCGGATCCATGCCGCCGACGCAGGAGACCACGCGCCCGCCCGTATGCCCATAGAGCCAGGCGAGTTCGCGCTGGACCTGCATCGCGAGCTCGCGGGTCGGCGCCACGATCAGGGCGAGCGGAGCGGCCGCGGATCCGAACTGCTCGGCATCGCCGAGCAGGTCCCTCGCCATGGCGAGGCCATAAGCGAGGGTCTTGCCCGAGCCGGTCTGGGCCGAAACCAGGAGGTCGCGATCGGCGGTTTCGTCGGCGAGCACGGCGAGCTGGACGGGGTCGGAGAATCATAGTTCCGCTCGGCCAAAGCGCGGGCGAGCGGCGGGGTCAGGGCCGGAAAAGACACGGGATGGAGAACCTTGGTTAATTCAGGCGCGGCACAGCGAGCCGAGAGGCCTGAGGCTGACGTGCGGGGCAATCGGCCCGGCCACACGCTGGCGATTTGATCTGGCCGCTCTTTACGCCAAGCGCGCGGAAATCACCATGCCTATGTTGCATGGCTTGGCGGAAAGCCGCGCCTGAAGGTTGCGGCGGATTTTTGCGGCGACCTTGATTAACATCGGCGCAACCGGATCTGGCGGCGACTGAGCCGAGATCGGACCAAAGAGTTGGAGGCACAACGATGCGATTGGCAGTCATTTCCGATATCCACGGCAATCTTGCCGCGTTGGAGGCCGTGCTGGCCGACATCAAGGGGCGTGGCGTCGATCGTATCGTCAACCTCGGCGATTGCGTCACCAGTCCGTTGTGGCCGAAGGAGACTTTCGAAGCCCTGCAATCGCTGTCGTTGCCGACCGTGCGCGGCAACCATGACCGCTGGATCGAGGAGTTTGCGGACGACAAGCTCTCGCCGGCCGGCCTGTTTGCCCGCAACGCATTGACCGCGGAGCAGCGCCGGGCGCTGCACAGCCTGCCCTCCCAGCTACGTCTGGACGAGGCAATCCTGGCCTGCCATGGCACGCCGGAGAACGACACGACGTGCCTGCTGGAGGAATCGCTCGACGACGGCCGCTTTGTACCGGCACGCCGCGACGTCCTGGAGGCACGCCTCGCGAGCGAACCGGCGGCGCGCGTGGTGCTGTGCGGTCATAGCCACCGCCAGGCGGTCGTTCAGGGTCCCGGCGACCGCCTGGTCCTCAACCCGGGAAGCGTTGGCTGCCCGGTCTTCGCAGACCTTCCCATCGCCGCAAAACTCGAACACCGCTCGCCTCACGCCCGCTACGCGATCCTCACGAACAGAAACAAGCGCTGGCAGGCCGAGCTGCTGGCCCTCGAATACGACTGGGACGCCGCCTCGGCGCGCGCACTCGCCAACAACCGCCCGGACTGGGCGCAGGCCGTGCTGACCGGGAGCGTCGAATAGAGGCTCCGCTGAGCGCGCAGCGCTCAGATCTCCGCATAGACCTCCAGCAGATTGCCATCGGGATCGCGGAAGAACAGCGTGCGGTGTCCGAAGGACTGGTTCGTCGGCGGCGATACCAGCGCAACGCCCTGCCGCACCAGCTCGTCGGCGCATGCATCGACCTCGGCCGCGGACACCCTGAACGCCAGTTGCAGCGCGGCGCTGCCGGTCGGGATCGGCGCATCAGCGGCAGTACGGCTCGGCCGTGCCAGCGCCAGCGTGTTGCTGCCGAGGCCGTACTCGATCCAGCCCGGCGAAAGCTCGCGCGAGAGCGGGAAGGCGAGGACGTCCTCATAGAAGCGCCGCATCGCCACCATGTCGCGCACGAAGATGACGGTGTAGTCGATCGCGCGGATGGCGTGGAAGGGGGAGTGGGCGTGCTGGCTTGGTGTCTGCGGGTCTGTCATTTCGTCCTTGATCCAAACTCCGACTCGTAGCCCGTATGGAGCGTAGCGGAATACGGGGAGTTGCGGGCGAAAATCCGGATTGCGCTTCGCTCCATCCGCGCTACAAGACTCCCAAAATATCGTGAGGCGCGGGCGGCATTGTTTATTCCACCAGCTCCGGCCACGGCACGATGGTCGACTTCACCGTCTTCATCGCCATCGCGTCCTTCACGGCCTGCGCGACGCCTTCTTCCGTGAACGGATAGATCGTCTGCATCTTCAGCCATGGATACTTGTCTCGTGTGCGGTACAGCATGTCGACGCCGAGCGGCAGGTCGTTGCCGGTAAAGCCCCAGGAACCGAGCACGTTGAGGTCCTTGGTGCAGATGCGGTGCCAGGAGGTGTCGATCGAGCCGGCGTCGGTGAACTGGCCCATCTCGACATAGGTGCCGCCGTCGCGCAGCATCTCGATGCCTTCGGGGCCCGCGGTCGGATGACCCGAGCAGTCCATCACGAGATCGGCGCCGAAGCCGCCGACGATTTTCCGCACGCGATCGATGCGCTGCTGCGGCGACGTCAGCTCCTCGATGTTCACGGTCGCCTCCGCGCCGAACTCGCGCGCGAGCTTGAGCCGCGGCTCCTCCGGCGCGCCGACGCAGATCACGCGCCCTGCCCCCATCTCCCTGGCGGCCGCGACCGCGAGAATGCCGATTGGGCCCGAGCCCTGGATCACCACCGTATCGCCCCAGGAAAATCCGCCGGCACGGCTGGCGCGGTTGAAGGCGCGGATGCAGGAGGTCAGCGGCTCCGACAGCGCCCCGAGCCGCAACGACATGTCGTCGGGCAGCTTGTAGATCTTGGTGCCCGGCAGCATCTCGAGATCGACATAGACATATTCGGCCCAGCCGCCCCACATATGCGGCGCCTTGTCGAAGCCGAGATAGCGGCCGTAATAGACCGGCGTCAGGCACTTGTTCGCTACTTGCGGATAATGGATGCAGTAATAGCAATGGCCGCAGGGCATCAGCGGCGGGATCATCACCTTCGAGCCGACGGTCAGCGGCTTGCTCATGAAGTCCTCGGTGAACTCCTCACCGCATTCGACGATCACACCGCCGAGCTCATGCCCGAGCGTGAACGGCCACGGCAGCGGCTTCGGCCAATGTCCTTTCAGGATATGCAGATCGGTGCCGCAGACGCCGCAAGCGCCGACCTTGATCAGCGCGGCCTTCCTGCCGACCTTCGGCCACGGCACGGTGCGGATGACGGGCTCCGAGCCGGGACCTGCGTGGGTGCAGACGCGGATCTGTTGCATGGCTGCTTCCTCGTTGCCCGTCTGTTATGATTGATGGCTGCGGGCTGATCCGAAGCGTATGTGAGATGCGCCGTCATGCCAAGCGGACGGTCTCGTAGCCCGCATGGAGCGAAGCGTAATGCGGGAACGCCTTTTCCCGGATTTCGCTGCGCTCCATCCGGGCACGGATCGAGGACAATGCCAATGCTGCGCGACTATCAGCCGGCGGATACCGAAGCCATCACACGCGTCGCGCTGGCCGCATTCGCCGAGTTCGAGCCGCATTTTTCCGACTGGCCCCTGTTCGCGGCCAACGTCGCGAGAATGCCGGAGCTTGCCAAGACCGGCGAGATCATAGTTGCCGAGGACAGCGGCCATATCGTCGGCGCTGTCGCCTATATGGGTCCGAAAGCGACGAAGCCGGCCTTCTTCGAGCCGGCCTGGCCGGTCATTCGCATGCTGGTGGTCGATCCGGCCATTCGCGGCAAAGGGGTTGGGCGGCAATTGACCGAGGAATGCCTACGCCGCGCTGAGCGCGACCAAGCATCGGTCATCTCGCTACACACGACCTCGATCATGACCGTCGCGCTACCGATGTATCTGCGCATGGAATTCGTGAAAGTGCAGGATGCGCCGGATATTCTGGGCGTGCCGTATGGGGTGTATGTGAAGGCGCTTGGATAGTCTTGTAGCCCGCTGCCACAAACACCGCCGTCATCTCTGCGCAACCGCGAACCGACCGTGGCTGGAGGCGCGCAAGAGCGCGCACCTGCTGGCAATGCCGGTCGGACTGCAGCGGCGGGCGACGAAGCCGGCTTGAGCAGCCTTTAGGGTGTGGCTCTTCGAGCGCATTGTTTCCGGCCGTAAACCGATACGCCCAATCCTAACGCGGCATTAACCCTGTGCACCTTAGGGTCGTCCCGGACTCCGCCCGGGCGGGGGTCGGGTGTTGAAAATGGCGTTGGCGAACAAAAAATTTCTTCCGGCCGCCGAGGAGCGTCGGCGCTTCCAGCGGGTGAAGGTGCACCTGCTCGGCCGCTACATGCTGCCCGACCGCCGGGAATTCCCCTGCCAGGTGATCAACATGTCGCCCGGCGGGCTCGCGCTGCTCGCCCCCGGCATCGGCAATGTCGGCGACCGCGTGGTCGCCTATCTCGACCATATCGGCCGCGTTGAAGGCAAGATCACCCGCATCATCGACAACGGCTTCGCCATGACGATCAGGGCGACGCCGCGCAAGCGCGACAAGCTCGCAGCGCAGCTGACCTGGCTCGCCAACCGCGACATCCTCAACCTGCCGGAGGACCGCCGTCACGACCGTATCGTGCCGCGCAACCCGATTGCGGTGCTGACGCTCGAGGACGGCACCAAGATGACCTGCCGCATCATCGACCTCTCGCTGTCGGGTGCCGCCATTGCCGCGGAGAACCGGCCGCCGCTGAAATCGACGGTCCTGCTCGGCCGGGTCCAGGGCCGCGTGGTCCGAAACCTCGAAGACGGCTTCGCGCTGGAGTTCCTGCACGAGCAGCCGATCGAGACACTCGAAGAGAGCGTTACCGCGCGGTAAAGCGCCAGCGCGGCAAAACCCCGTAATTTCCAGCCCTGAAGGCGGCCTCCGCAATGCGGACGCCGCCTTTTTCATGCATCGTGACGGCGCCAGGGCGGGTTAACGCGCGGCCCGTTTGCAGATGGAAACGGCGGTTCCGCCAGTGTTTCCGCGTTAATCGATAAAATTTGAATCAATTGCAGTTGTTTCAAATTTTATGAGAATTCGATTCAAGTATAGATCGAATTCGCCGCAGGTTTTACTTGCATTCGTCTCGACTTGACTTGGTCGACTTAGCGGCAACGCAAAAGCTCCATGCGAAATGTGGTCCCAACAAGAAACGGGGGCCGCAATGTTTGACTTCAGGGGACAGGGAAAAGGGCTGGCGCTGGCCGCCATGCTCTTCGGGATCAGCGCGGCAGCGCAGGCCGGCGAAGGCCGTCTGCTCTACGCGAGCCTCGGTGACACCACGCGTGCACCGATCGGCTGGGTCGAATTCTGTGCGGACAACACCGCCCAGTGCCAGGGCGCACCGGCGCAGCCGCGCGACATCGTGATGTCGCAGGGCGCATGGCGCGACCTCGTCAAGGTCAATCGCTGGGTCAACGAGACCGTCAAGCCTTTGACCGACCAGGAGCACTGGGGCGTGATCGAGAAGTGGTCGCTGCCATCGGACGGTTACGGCGACTGTGAAGACTACGTGCTGTTAAAGCGCAAGATGCTGATCGATGCCGGATGGCCGCGCCAGGCCCTGCTCATCACCGTCGTGCGCGACAAGAAAGGCGAAGGACACGCGGTGCTGACGGTGAAGACCGACAAGGGCGAGTTCGTTCTCGACAATCAGAACGAGAACGTCGTTGCCTGGACCGAGACCGGCTACCGCTTCGTCAAGCGTCAGTCGCAGAGCGATCCCAACGTCTGGGTCTCGCTCGGCGATACCAAGCCGGCGGTCTCCACCGCCAGCGCGAAGGATCAGTAGGAACGAGACAACGAGTTACGCGGCCCGGTCACATCCCCACCCCTCCCCGTCCCAGACCGGTTCGCGCGCGGCCAGCCATCCCCCAATGGCTGGCCGCAACTTTTTGAAGGGCTGCGCGTCACTCCGCCGCTTCAAGATTGGCCGGCTTCTCGATATCGCCCAGCGGCGACACCGCCGGACCATTGAGCGCCGTGCCGTCCGGTGCGAACTGAGAGCCGTGACACGGGCAATCCCAGCACTGCTCCAGCGAATTCCAGTGCACCACGCAGCCGAGATGGGTGCAGCTCGCCGAGTGCAGGTGCAGACGTCCGTTGCGGTCCCGACAGGCGGCAATCTTCTTCAGCCCGCTCCGGACGAGACGGCCCTCGCCCAGCCGCAGACGCTCGACGCTCGCAATCTCGCTCGCCGCCAGATATTCCGCAAAGTTCTTCAGCGGCGTGATGTTCTCACTGATGAACTCGCCAATGTTCTTCTGAATCTTTCGCGACGGGGCGTAGATCTCTTCCCAAGGGCTCGCGCCCGTCGTGATCAGATCCGTCACCAAAAGGCCGGCGACGAGCCCGTTCGTGATCCCCTGCCCGGAATCGCCGCTGATGATGAAGACATGCTCCTCGCCGGGGCTACGGCCGATGAAGCCGACGAAATCGACCGGCTCCAGCACCTGGCCGGACCATCGATGCGTGACGTCGCCCAGGCCCGGCAATCGCTCCCGCGCCCAGCGCTCGAGCATATCCAGGCGCTGTGCGCCGTCGTTCGCTTCACCCGACTTATGGTCCTCGCCGCCGACGATGATCAGATCCTCGTCGGCAGAAAAAGGCTGGAGGCGTACGTAATGATAGGGATCGAGCGTATCCCAATAGAGCGCATCCTCCAGCGTGCCGGACGCGATCTTGGCGGCGAGCGCATAGGTGCGGTAAGGCGCCTGCTTGGAGTGGATCGCCACCTGCACATTGACCGGCGAGTTTGTCGCCACCACCACGTCGGCGGCGTGGATCTCGTGGCCAGAGGCGGTCGTCACGACCATCTCGCCATGGCGCTGATCGATGCTCTCGACGCAGGTGTCGGCATAGAGCTTCGCGCCCCGGCGCTCCAATGCGCTCGCCAGACCGGCGAGATATTTGGTCGGGTGCAGGCGTGCCTGGCGCGGAAAACGGAGCGAACGCACCTCGCCCCCAACATGGAATGGGGTTGGATCGGCGCAGTTTTCGACGGGAATCCCGAGCTTGCGGCAGCAGTCCAATTCGCTGTCCAGGTCGGATGCCGACGTTTCGGGTGCGAGCACCCAATAACCATCGAGCCGTCGAAAGTCGCAATCGATGTGCTCGACTCGCTGGACAGTCTCGGCACGATCGATTGCGGCAGCGACGCTCTGATAGAGGCGCCGCGCACAGTCGAGCCCGCGGACCTTCACCAAGGCGTCGTAACCATCGTCGAGTGCCGTGGCCAGGTGCGCGGTGGTGCGCGCCGTCATCCCGCTGCCGATGCTGCCGCGGTCCAGCACCACGACTGAGCGTCCATGGCAGGCCAGCTCATAGGCGACCGATAGCCCGGCAATTCCGGAGCCGATGACGACGACATCCGCGCCGACCGTCCCCGACAATGCCGGTGCCTCCGCGACCGAAACATCCATCCAGGGCGATCGGGTGTGCTCATCCCGTACGTTCATGACACCGCCTCCTCACGCACGAACAAAACGACGCGACAACATCAGGGTTCCTCTCGGGCAGCCGGCGAAGAGAAATCCCGTTGGGGACGGCGTCGACTTAGGAACCTTGGGCGCGCTCGCGGTTGAACCGGCATGACAGATCCATCACCCGGGATGCGCAGGGCATTGCGGCATGCCCAATTGTACGGCCACCTCCTCGTCAGAAATGACAGGCTGTATTACCCAGGCGGCAACCATCCGATCTGCTCGGTGCAGCTGGCACGGGAGATGGTCAGGTCAGGATGGATGACGAAGCAGGACGGCGACTACCAGATCACCCCGGACGGGCAGCTCGCCGCAGAACGCAGTCACTGACGCCGGACCGCGGTCCTGGCTGCGATGTCACGCCGCCTGCGATCGGCGCTCACGCACCAAGCACGTCCGCAAGCCGCAGCTCGTCGGCAACGGGATCTTTCAGGAACAGCTCGGCTTCGATCTCGTCCAGGTGCGACAGCATCTGCGCGCGCGCGGCCTGCTTGTCGCGCTTGCGAATGGCGGCAACGATGCCTGCGTGATGCTGGGTGCCGCAGGCCGGCGTGTCGTGGCGGCGATAGAGCAGAATGATGAGCGAGGAGCGCGCGATCAGCTCCTTCAGGAAGCCGAGATAGATGCTGTGCCCGCTCATCTCGGCGACGAGACGGTGAAACTCCCCGGAGAGCCGGACCGAGGCTCGGGCATCGCCGCGCAGCTCGGCCTCGCGTTCCTCGGCAAGATGCCGCTGGAGGCGATCGATCCAGTCCGGCGTCACCGCATCGACGGCGTGATCGACGATGGTGGGCTCGATCAGGCGGCGCGCCTCGAACACTTCGCGGGCATCGGCCGGCGTCGGCCGCGCGACGAAGGCGCCACGGTTCTTCTCGATGCTGACGATGCCCTCGTGCGCGAGCTGCTGAAGCGCGGTGCGGACCAGCGTGCGGCTCGCGCCGTAGATCTCGCCGAGCTCGTCCTCGCCGAGCTTGGTGCCCGGCAGCAGGCGGTGCTCGAGGATCGCGGCGGTCACACCCTCCCGGATGCGGCTGACGCGATCGTTCGCATCGGGCGCGTCGGATTTGGGGCGGGGCTTGGCGGCCATGAGTTCGAGGTTGGGCTTGAGGGCTCGATCGACGACGTTCGCTCGCGAATGTTAGTCGACGAGCTGTATGCAATCACAGGCGAAAGTTTATACAATCCTCGCCCGTTTTGTGTGCAGATGGCTGCGTCCAGGACGGGCGGGACAGCGGCGCCGAATTCGATCTAACGATCTGACTCCGCTGCACAGTTTCGCAATTCGGCCGGCAAGGCGGCGATTGGCACGGACCTTGCGGAGAGAGCGGCAAGCACCGCCCCTCCTTGGACACGCCATGGCCACTCCCGCCGCCCTCGAACTGGTCGCCGTCACCAAGCGCTATGACACAACGCTGGCGGTCGACACCGTCAATCTGAAGATCCCGGCCGGCACCTATTGCTGCCTGCTCGGCCCGTCCGGCTGCGGCAAGACCTCGACCTTGCGCATGATCGCGGGCCACGAGGCCGTCAGCGAGGGCGACATCATCCTGGGCAGCCAGAACGTCACCGACCTGCCACCGGCCGAGCGCGGCACCGCGATGATGTTCCAGTCCTACGCGCTGTTTCCGCATCTTACCGTGCTCGACAACGTCGCCTTTGCCCTGAAGATGCGCGGCATCGACAAGCCGACGCGCCACAAGCGCGCCGGCGAGTTGCTGGAGCTTGTGGCGATGAGCCAATATGCCGGCCGGCTGCCGGCGCAGCTCTCCGGCGGCCAGCAGCAGCGCGTCGCGCTGGCCCGCGCGCTGATCACCGAGCCGCAGATTCTCCTGCTCGACGAGCCGCTGTCCGCACTCGATCCGTTCCTGAGGGTGAGGATGCGCGGCGAGCTGAAGCGATTGCAGCGCGAGCTCGGCATCAGCTTCATCCAGGTCACCCACGGCCAGGAAGAGGCGATGGCGCTCGCCGACCACATCGTGGTGATGAACCACGGGCGGATCGAGCAGCAGGGCACGGCCCGTGACATCTTCCACCATCCCCGCACCGAATTCGTGGCGCGCTTCATCGGCGGCCACAACGTGCTCAGCGACGCCGGCAAGCTCATCGCCGTGCGCGCCGATCAGCTCGGCATCGCGCCGTTTACTGACGGCGCGTTCGGCGCGCCGGCGCTGCTGACCCAGACCGAGTACCAGGGCTCCTACATCGCCGTCTCGCTCACGCTCGACGACGGCACCGCCCTGTTCTCCCACCTTCCCGAGGCCGCCTTCGACGTCCACCCGTTCCGTCCGGGCGATCGCGTGCTGGCCACCTGGGATCCCGCCAAGGCGCAACCCCTGCAATAGCGCCGATCAATCACCGGAATGCGCAACAGAGGAGTGACGACATGACCGAGACCACCAGGACGACCGGCGTCAGCCGCCGCACGCTGCTCAAGGGCACCGCAAGTCTCGCCGGCCTCGCCGCCGGCTCCGGCGCCATCACCGGCTTTCCCTATGTGAAGTCGGCCGACGCCAAGGTGCTGCGCTATCTCGGCACCGCCGTGAACGAGGGCGACGACATCGCCAAGCAGTGCCTGAAGGACACCGGCATCAAGCTCGAATACATCACCGCGACCACCGACGACGTCACCAAGCGCGTGATGACCCAGCCGAACTCCTTCGACGTGCTGGACACCGAATATTTCTCACTGAAGAAGATCGTGCCGTCGGGCAACATCCTCGCGCTCGACGCCAGGAAGATCAAACAGTTCGACAACATCACGCCTGTGTTCACCAAGGGCGAGACGCCCGGCGGCAAGAAGATCGGCGGCCAGGGCACGGCACCCTGGAAGGTGCTCTACCTCGAAGGCAAGGACTCCAAGAAGTTCGCGACGTCGGCGACCGAATTCGTGACGCTGATCCCGACCGTCTACAACGCCGACACGCTCGGCATCCGCCCCGACCTGATCAAGCGGCCGATCAATTCCTGGTCCGAGCTGCTCAACCCCGAGTTCAAGGGCAAGGCCTCGATCCTCAACATCCCCTCGATCGGCATCATGGACGCCGCGATGGTCGTGGAAGCCTCCGGCAAGTACAAATATGCCGACAAGGGCAACATGACCAAGGAAGAGATCGATCTCACCATGAAGGTCATGACCGAAGCCAAGAAGGCCGGCCAGTTCCGCGCCTTCTGGAAGGACTTCAACGAAAGCGTCAACCTGATGGCTTCGGGCGAGACCGTGATCCAGTCGATGTGGTCGCCGGCGGTGACCAAGGTGCGTTCGATGGGCATCCCCTGCACGTTCCAGCCGCTCAAGGAAGGCTATCGCTCCTGGGCCTCCGGCTTCTGCGTCTCCAAGGGAGTCTCGGGCGCGAAGCTCGAATGGGCCTATGAGTTCGTGAACTGGTTTCTATCCGGCTATGCCGGCGCCTATCTCAATCGCCAGGGCTATTACTCCGCCGTGCTCTCCACCGCGAAGGCGCATATGGAGCCCTACGAGTGGGCCTATTGGATGGAAGGCAAGCCGGCCGAGAAGGACATCAAGGCGCCCGACGGCTCGCTGCTCGAAAAGGCAGGCGCGGTGCGCGACGGCGGCTCCTACGAGGACCGCATGGGCGGCGTCGCCTGCTGGAACGCGGTGATGGACGAGAACGACTACATGGTCCGCAAGTGGAACGAGTTCATCGCGGCGTAGCGGACATGTCCGAAGAAGTCCTGCAACAGGCAGCCCCGGGCTTGATCCCGGGGTCGGGTACGATGCGCGCCGCCAAGCCGACGCGCCTGTCGCCGTCCTTCATCTCCTGGCTTCAGGCCGGGCCGATGATGCTGGTGTTTCTCGCCTTCTTCCTCATTCCGCTCGTCTTCGTCGTCATCGTCTCGTTCTGGGACTACAACGAATACCAGCTGCTGCCCACTTTCTCCGGCCGCGGCTACACCGACACGTTCGAGGGCTGCATCGCGCAACTCCCCGATCTCTGCACGATCGGCAAGACCTATCTGAAGACGCTGAAGCTGTGTTTCATGGTCTGGGCCATCACGCTGTTCATCGGCTTCTGGGTCGCCTATTTCCTCGCCTTCCACGTCAAGTCCAAGACCTGGCAGATGGGATTGTCGCTGCTCTGCACGATCCCGTTCTGGACCTCCAACGTGATCCGCATGATCGCCTGGATTCCACTGCTCGGGCGCAACGGCCTCGTCAACTCGGGCCTGATGAAGACGGGCCTGATCAACCATCCGATCGAATGGCTGCTGTTCTCCGAGTTCTCCGTCGTGCTGGCGCTGGTGCACCTCTTCACCTTCTTCATGGTGGTGCCGATCTTCAATTCGATGGTGCGCATCGACAAGTCGCTGATCGAGGCGGCCTATGATGCCGGCGCCAGCGGCTTCCAGACCCTCGTCAACGTGATCATTCCGCTGTCCAAGCCCGGCATCGTGATCGGCTCGATCTTCGTCATCACCATCGTGATGGGCGATTTCATCACCATCGGCGTGATGGGCGGCCAGCAGATCGCCGCCGCCGGCAAGATCATCGAGACGCGGGTGAATGCTCTGCAGTTCCCGGCCGCGGCAGCCAACGCCGTGATCCTGCTCGTCATCACCTTCCTGATCATCACCATGATGTCGCGCATCGTCGACATCAAGAAGGAGCTCTAGAGCATGACGGAAGGACGCCCGCGCTCGTTCTACGTGCTCGCGATCTTCTTCGCGGCCTATGTGCTGTTCCTCTACGGGCCGATGATCGCGATCTACGTGCTGTCGTTCCAGGGGCCGCAGGGCGGCCTCACCTTCCCGATGAACGGCGTGTCGACGTTCTGGATCGCAAAGCTGTTCCAGGGCACCGGCATCGTCGATCTCGGCGCGGCGTTCCGCCGCTCGCTGCTGCTCGGCATCATCGTGATGATCGTCACCGTCGTGCTGTCGGTCGCCGCCGGCATGGCCTTCCGCAGGAAGTTCAGGGCGCAGAGCATCCTGTTCTACTCGGCGATCGCCAGCCTGATCGTGCCCTCGATCATCACCTCGCTCGGCATCTCGCTTGAATTCCGCATCATCGACGACCTGATCAAGACGCATTGGAACGAGAATTTCGAGACCTCGATGGGCCTGCTCACCTCCGGGCTCGGCGCGCACCTGACTTGGACGCTGCCGTTCGGCCTGCTCATCATGTTCGCGATCTTCAACCGCTTCGACCCGCGGCTCGAGGAAGCCGCGCGCGATCTCGGCGCCACGCCATGGCAAACGTTCCGCCACGTGGTGCTGCCGATCATCCTGCCGTCGGTGATCGGAATCGGCCTGTTCGGCTTCACGCTGTCATGGGACGAGCTCGCCCGCTCCAGCCAGGCCATCGGCGCGGTGAACACGTTGCCGCTCGATCTCCAGGGCCTCACCACCACGGTGACGAACCCCGACATCTATGCGCTCGGCACCGTGATTTCGGCCGTCTCCTTCACGGTGATCGCCCTTGCGCTCGGCACCATCCACGTGCTCAACAAGCGGCAGGCGGCCAAGGGCTCGGACGCCGGCCAAGGACTCGTCTAACAACGCGCTGGTCTGAGGGACTTGTCTGATCCGATGCGGCTTCACGTCGTCAATCCCAACACCACGGCGTCGATGACGGCGAAGATCGCCGCTGCGGCGCGCAGCGTCGCCCTGCCCGGCACGGAGATCGACGCGCGGCAACCGACGATGGGCCCGGTCTCGATCGAGGGATTTTACGACGAGGCCTTCGCCGTCCCCGGCATGCTCGGCTGCATCCGCGAGGCCGACCGCGACGGTGCGGACGCGCACATCATCGCCTGCTTCGACGACACCGGCCTCGATGCCGCCCGCGCAGCCGCCAAAGCGCCGGCGATCGGCATCGGCGAGGCCGGCTTCCACATGGCGAGCCTGATCGCGGCGCGCTTTGCCGTGGTGACGACGCTCGGTGTGTCCGTCGTGCCGATCGAGCACAATCTGCGGAAATACGGCCTCGCCGATCGCTGTGCCCGCGTCCGCGCTGCCGAGGTGCCGGTGCTGGCGCCTCGAGGCGCGCAACAGCGATGCGCTGGCAAAAATCTCCGCGGAGATCGCGGCCGCGATCCGCGAGGACCGTGCGGAAGCCATCGTGCTCGGCTGCGCCGGCATGGCCGATCTCGCCGCCGAGCTCGCCGCCACGCACGACCTGCCCGTGGTCGACGGCGTCGTCGCCGCGGTGACGCTGGCGGAATCACTGGTGCGGCTGGGCCTGAAGACGTCCCGCCTCGGCCCCTATGCGGCGCCGCGCGCGAAGACTTATTCCGGACCGTTTTCGCCGTTTCAGCCTTGATTCCCCAGCCGAGGCGAAGCCTCGGAGGCGCCAAGGCCCGCTGATTGCTGGTTTTTTTGGCCTTTGGCCTCTTTTTGGTCCCATTCCTTGCCGACACGTAACGCTTTCGGGACGCCCCGGCCGCCTCTGGGCTGCCGGTCTTCGCCACTCACCAAGTTTCAATTTGGGTTTTGTCAGCGATGATCGATCTCGCCCGGGACACACCGTCCAACCCGCTGCTTCGCCTCGGCGCCCAGCCCATCGCGCTGACCGCCGCTGCGCTCCTGCTCCTGATCGCCGGCGTCACCTCGATCGCGATCTGGCGTGCCTATACCGGCGCCGCACCTGAGACAGACCGGGTGGTGGCATCGCGGCAGCTTCAGGCGCGGACCGCTCAGGCCTCCGAGCAGCTGGTCGAGAAGACCAAGGGGCTGGAGGCGACCCAGCAGGAATCGATCGACCAGCTCCAGGTGGTGCAGGATCAGCTCCAGACCATGAAGCGGCTGATGGCGGCGCAGCAGGCCGACACCAAGCGTCTGTCCGAGCAGGTGGCGTCGCTGAACGAGTCCATCGACGGCCTGCGGCAGTCGTTCGCCAGCGCGCGAGCCACCGACGTCGAAGCGCCCGCGGTTACCCGCAGGAAACCGGTGCGGCACCGCGTCCAGGCCAGCGCGCGCAAGCGCTCGCGCGGCTGAGCAACTCACGGCAGCGCCACTAATTTTCTCGACTTGTGAACTGGATCACATTCGCCCGTGTGATTCCGCGCGATGCTCCCGGTTACCGGATGGCGTGAGCCGATTTCAATGTCCGGGGCTGGCAAGGTCGTTGACGGTATACTGCGTCAACGGCCTTGTTTTTTCGTCGGTCATTCCTCGTCGAGGACGCTATTCGCAGACATCCACGCGGCGGATACGCCAGCCCGCGGGCGTCATGACGCGCTTCCGCGCGACGTAGCAGCCGCCATAACCATCATTGTAGCCGTAGCCGGTACCATAATAGTAGGGCCCGCCGTAATAGGGATAGCCGTAGCCGTAATAGCCGCCGTAGAGACCGGCACCGGCAATGCCCGCCCCGACTGCCAGTCCAGGCCAGAAGCCGCCGCCGCGCCAGTGGCCGCCATGGCTCCAGCCGCCATGACCCCAACCGCCATGCCGGAATCCACGCGCCTCGGCCGCCTGCGGCACTGATAGCCCGACCACTGCCACGGCCAGCGCCGCCATCATCATCCTGCGTAACATCACTCGATCCTCCGCGTGGACACGCTCCACGCTCAAAGCAGGATCAAGCTAACGTCATCAGGGCATTCCGGACAGCCACACTGCCTCACTTCCGCGCGAGCATTCAGCAGCCGCGGCAGATGCTCTTCAGCTTCTTGTCGAGCATGCGATTCTCGGCATTGACGGCGGCGTCCGTCGCGCCGCCAGTGGCGGCAGCGCCTCCGCCGCCGGGGCCGGACGATTGAGCCGTGCCGAGGCTGTTGGTGCCGGGCGGCGGCGCCGGCGAATTGGCGACACCTCCAGCCGACCCTGCGGCGCCACCGCTCGTGCCGCCAGAGCCGCCGGCCGCCTGCGCGAACGCGACGGCCGGCATCGCCGCAAGCGCGAGGATCAGGATCAGGGTTCTTGTCGAGACGGCTACAGGCGATGCGGCCATGGAGAATCTCCTTTACCGATCAACCGCCGCGGCGAAATCCGGTTCCGGAACAAATGCCCTCACCTCAGCTTGAAAGCTGAGGAGAAGAAAATCCGATGACCGATCGCGATCCTTTTGCAGAAGGCGAACGCGCCGCCCGAGAGAACATTCCGGCTGAAGCAAACCCCTATTCAGACGGCAGCGACGAACACGCGTTGTGGTCGGCGGGCCACGAGAAGATCGCAAGCGCCATGGAAGCGCGCGAGTCCGAAGGCGATTAACCGATCCGCTTCAGGCCCTGCTTGAAGCGCGGACCGTTGGCCGCGTAGAACTTCGCCGCGCTTCCCATCTTCTGCACCTGGGCATCGTCGAGCGTGCGGAGCACGCGCGCCGGCGAGCCGATGATCAGGGAACGTTCGGGAAATTCCTTGCCCTCGGTGATGACGGAACCGGCACCGACGATGCTGTTGCGGCCGATCCTGGCGCCGTTCATCACGATCGAGCCCATGCCGATGAGCGCGCCCTCCTCGATGCTGCAGCCGTGCAGGATGACGTTGTGGCCGACCGTGCAATTCCGGCCGACGACAAGCGGAAAGCCGAGATCGGTGTGGCAGGTCGAGCCGTCCTGCACATTGGCGCCCTCGCCGATCTCGATCCACTCATTGTCGCCGCGCAGCACGGCGCCGAACCAGACGCTCGCGCCCGGTTTGAGGCGCACCCGGCCGATCACGGTCGCGGTCTCCGCGATGAAATAATTGCCGTCGGCGGGAAGGTCGGGCGCCTGCCCGTCGAGCTCGTAGATCGCCATGGAGGTCTCCTGTCACGTCGCCCCAGCCATAGCGAAACGGCGGCGAAGAGGCAAAGGAACCGGCGCGCCGGGCGATCCGGCCGCGCGTCAGCCCAGAACGCCGGCCGCGCGCAGCGTCATCAGGAAGAAGGTGCCGCTCATCATGCTCCAGAACCCGGCGATGACGGTTGCCATCATCACGAACTCGGCGCGGCGGCTTTCCAGCCGCCTGCCGCGCAGCGTGTTGCGCATGATGATGAAGGGCGCGGCGAACACCAGGAACGGCACCGCCGCGAAGGTCTTCGGCGCGACGCCGTCCTGCAGCAGGCCGAAGCCCGCGGGACGCTGCGCCAGCGCCTGGTATCCGTTCACGAGCGCGCCCGCGAGCGCGAAGCCAATGCAGATCGCAAAAAACGTATTGAGAGCTTCAGGTGTCATCGGAACGGTCCGCCCTTACGCAACGCCACCGCCTTCCTCTGACAAAGAGTGCGGGTTAACGCTACATTATCCTTAAGGGAAGGTTAACGTCGCCGCCTGTTCCGCGCAGGGCGGCCTCCACTCCTCGCAGGTGCGGAACGCTGCGCGAAATCGCTGCCACATGGCATATTCGCCGCTGATTCGCCGGCCGGCGGCCGGCGTCCGGATCTCTTGCGCCAGCTTATGACGGTGTTTTCGGAAGCTCCCTTCAGGTCCCCCCGCACGCGCACCCGGGCCCATGTCGTCCCGATCGTGCTCGGCGGCCTTGCCGCGGCCGGCGCGGTCGCGCTGGTCGCCTATCTGCTGTGGCCGACCTGGGGCCCGCGCGGCGCGAACACGCCGGACAAGCTGCCGGTGAGCGTCGGCGGCACGCTGTTCAACCTGCCCGTGAACGCGATCCGCATGAAGATCCAGCGGCACTCCGGACCGCAGGAGCGCATCGATCTCGACTTCCTCTATCCCTCGCTGGAGCCGCCGGGCCCGCCGAAGCACGTCACCGCCGACACGGTGGAAGCGGCGGTGCGATCGATCGACCGCATCTTCCTGTCGATCGCGGCCCATCACGATGCGCTCTCGCCCGAGCAGCGCACGGCCACGATCTATCCGCGCTATCTCGACCCGGCCGCAGCCCAACCCGCGGACGGCCTGACCATGCGGATGTTCCGCAGCGAGACGCCCTACGGCAGCGAGGATCTCTATTCCGCGGCAAGCCCGGCGCTGACCGCGCGCTGCACCCGCGATGGGGCGACGCCGGGCATGTGCCTGTCCGAGCGCCGCATCGGCGGCGCCGACCTCACCTTCCGCTTCCCGCGTAGCTGGCTGTCGCACTGGCACGACGTGGCGGAGGCGATGGACCGGCTGACCGCGCAGCTGCGCGGGCCGAAGGGGTGAGCGCAGCCGGCTGCTCAGCCGTGAGATCGGCTGGCCTGATACCCCCAAAACAAAAATTGCGAAAACAACCCCATGCACCGTAGCCCGAGCATTGGCAGCATTAAGCATTTTCGTATTTTTCGAACGGCCGTTGACCCGACGGGCAAAACAGGGGCACAATGGCCTCATCAGAGGGGCGAATTGAATGATGCGGTTGCGCATCCTCCGCCGGCACCGGAGTTGCCCGGATCGCCGCACCGGTAGTGTGACTGATATCACTGATCATAATTTGCACTGGGGCATTGTGCGAATAATCTGACACTATTGCATTCGGGGGCTGGAATGCGGTTTCGGCTGTTTGTTTTGTTGATTGTTGCGAGCTGGTTCGGGACCGGCGCTGCGCTGGCCGAAAAGCGCGTCGCGCTCGTCATGGGCAACTCGGCCTACAGGAATGTGGCGAAGCTGGCCAACCCCGCGAACGATGCCGCGCTGGTCGGCGGCATGTTCAGGAAGGCCGGGTTCGACGCTGTGGACGTCAAGCTCGACCTGAACGTCGTCGACATGCGCAAGGCGCTGCGCGAGTTCGGGAGCAAGGCCCGCGAGGCCGATGTCGCTGTCATCTACTACGCCGGCCACGGCATCGAGCTCGACGGCACCAATTATCTGATCCCGACCGATGCCGCCCTGGAGACCGATACCGACGTTCTCGACGAGGCGTTCCCGCTCGACAGGGTGCTGTTTGCCATCGAGCCGGCCAAGCAATTGCGCCTCGTCATCCTGGACGCCTGCCGCGATAATCCGTTCGCCAAGACCATGAAGCGCACGGTGGCCTCGCGCGCCATCGGCCGCGGCCTCGCCAAGGTCGAGCCGACCAGCCCGAACACCATGGTCGCCTTCGCGGCCAAGGCCGGCTCGACCGCCTCGGACGGCGATGCCAAGAACAGCCCGTTCGCCACGGCTCTGGTCGAACGCCTGCCGATGCCGGGCCTGGACTTACGCAAGGCGTTCGGCTTCGTGCGCGACGACGTGCTCAAGACCACGGGCTACAAGCAGGAGCCCTATGTGTACGGCTCGCTCGGCGGCGATGACGTGCCGCTTGTTGCAGCGAAGCCGGTCGCCGCGGGGCCGCAGGCCAACCCGGACGCCGAAATCCGGCGCGACTACGAGCTGGCGCTTCAGCTGGGCACGCGTGACGGATGGACGGCCTTCCTCAACCGTTTTCCCAGCGGCTTCTACGCCGATCTCGCCAAAGGCCAGCTGAACAAGATCGCCGCCGAAGAAACCCGCGCCGCCGCCGCGGAAAAGGCCCGGCTGGCCGAGGAGGAGAAAGCCCGGCTCGCAGCCGATCGGGCCAAGAAAGCCGAGCAGGAGAAAGCCGCAGCGGCCGCCAAGGTGGCTGAGGACGCCAAGAAAGCGGCGGAGAAGACCAAGCAAATCGAGGAGGCCAAGGCCGCGGCTGCCGAGCAGCGCCGGAAGGAGGCCGAGGCCGCGGTGGCCAAGGCGCTCGCCGACAAGCAGGCCGCCGAGAAGGCGCTCGCCGACAGGCTGGCAAATGACACCAAGCAGGCGGCCGAACAGCGAACCACGGAGAAGCAGCAAGCTACCGAGACCACGCAGGTTGCCGCTGTCGCACCAACCTCATCGCCGCCGAGTCTGTCCCCCGCAGAGACGGCCAAGCTGGTTCAGTCCGAGTTGCGCCGCGTCGGCTGTCTGGCGGCCGCTGCCGACGGCGACTGGAATGCGTCGTCACAACGTTCGCTGACGCTGTTCAACAAATATGCGGGGACAAAGCTCGACGCCAAGCTCGCCAGCTTCGAGGCGCTCGACGCCATCAAGGCCAAGCCGGGCCGGGTCTGCCCCTTGGTGTGCGATCACGGCTTCAAGGCTGATGGCGACACTTGCGTGAAGATCGCCTGCCGCGCCGGCTATCGCGTCAATGACGACAACGAATGCGAGAAGGTGCAGGACAAGAAGCCGGTTGCGACGCGCGAACCAGCCAAGCCCCGGGACGACGATCGGAAGAAGGTTGAGGCTGCACCGTCGAAGCCGCAGGCGGCAGGTCAGGTTTTTTGCGACACCAGGGGCTGCAGACAGGTTCAAAAGGGCTGTCGGCTTGACATGGTGGTTGGGCAGTATTCGAGCCGCGAAGTCTGCAACTGACGAGCGTGCGTGACACGGCGTTGTGATGACGGTCACGCAAATTGAGTTGCTCTCGGCTGTACTCTGACTGCGCTGGGCACTCTATGATTTGGGACGGCAATGGGCGCACTTCGATCTTTTTGTATGATCCTTCTTGCCATCTGGCTGGGCTGCGGCTCGGCGCACGCTGAAAAGCGCGTCGCGCTGGTGATTGGCAATTCAGCCTACAAGAGCGCCCCGCGCCTCGCCAATCCGATTAACGATGCAACCCTGGTCGGCGGCATGTTCAAGAAGGTGGGCTTCGACAATGTCGACGTCAGGCTCGACCTCAACGCCGCCGACATGCGCAGGTCGTTGCGCGAGTTCGCGGGCCGGACTCGCGATGCCGAAGTTGCGGTCATTTATTATGCCGGCCACGGCATCGAGCTTGACGGAACCAACTACCTGATCCCCACTGATGCCACACTGGAAACGGACGGCGACGTGCTGGACGAGACCATCGCCCTCGACCGCGCACTCTTTGCCGTCGAGCCGGCCAAACAACTGCGTCTCGTCATTTTGGACGCTTGCCGAGACAATCCGTTTGCCAAAACGATGAAGCGGACGGTCGCCTCGCGCGCCATCGGCCGCGGCCTTGCCAAGGTCGAGCCGACCAGCCCGAACACCATGGTCGCCTTCGCGGCCAAGGCCGGCTCGACCGCCTCGGACGGCGATGCCAAGAACAGCCCGTTCGCCACGGCTCTAGTCGAACGCCTGCCGAAGCCCGGCCTTGATCTGCGCAAGGCCTTCGGCTTCGTGCGCGACGACGTGCTCAAGACCACGGGCTACAAGCAGGAGCCCTATGTGTACGGCTCGCTCGGGGGCGATGACGTGGCGCTGGTCCCTGCCAAGCCGGCTGCCGCCGGGCCGCAAGCCAATCCGCAGGACAGCGTGCGCCGGGACTATGAACTGGCGCTCCAGGCCGGAAACCGCGACGCATGGGAAGCGTTCCTGCAGGCTTATCCCAATGGGTTCTATGCGGGCCTCGCCCGCGCGCAGCTGAAGAACGTCGCAGCCGAGGAGGCGCGCGCGGCTGCGGCCGCGAAGGCACGCCAAGCCGATGATGAAAAGGCAAGGCTCGCCGCCGAGCGTGCGAACAGGGCCGAGCAGGAGAAGGCCGCGGCCGCCGCCAAGGCTGCCGAGAATGCCCGCCTTGCCACCGAAAAGGCCAAACAGATCGAGGAAGCCAAGGCGGCCGCCGCCGAGCAGCGCAGGAAGGACGCAGAAGCGGCTGTCGCCAAAGCGCTGGCCGACAAGCAGGTCGCCGAAAAGGCGCTGGCCGAGAAGATCGCGAGCGACAAGGCGGCCGCCGAGCTGGCCGCAAAGCAAGCAAGCGACAAGGCGCAAGGAGAGCAGAAGGTCGCGGCAGTCACCCCAACTCAGTCGTCGCCCTCTCTCGCCGCAGGAGACCGCAAAGCTGGTGCAGTCCGAGCTGCGCCGCGTCGGTTGTCTGGCGGCATCGGCAGACGGCGACTGGAATGCGTCATCGCAGCGCTCGCTGACGCTGTTCAACAGATATGCGGGAACGAAATTCGATGCCAAGCTCGCGAGCTTCGAGGCGCTCGATGCGATTAAGGCCAAGCCGGGCCGGGTCTGCCCGCTGGTGTGCGATCACGGCTTCAAGGCCGATGGCGACGCTTGCGTCAAGATCGCCTGCCGTGCCGGCTATCGCGTCAACAACGACAATGAATGCGAGAAGGTGCAGGACAAGAAACCGGTCGCGACTCGCGAGGATGCCAAGCCGCGAGATGAGGGCAGGAAAAGCGAGACCGCGCCCGCGAAACCGCAGGCGGCGGGACAGATGATTTGCGGCCGCGCCGGCTGTCGTCCGATCAGGGCCGGTTGTCGACTTGAATACGAAAAGCGCTATGGCAACGCGGAAGAAGTTTGCAGGTGAGAACGAGGGCTCCTAACGGCATCATCGCGACTGACGTGAAGCAATCCCGAACCCCTGCGCGGAAAGATTCCTGGATTGCTTTCGCTTTCGCCGATCGCTTCGGCGGAAAAATCGCTGTCTTCGCATAACGGTATTGAGAAAGCGCGCCTCGATCTCGATCCGTGCCCCGGACGCAGCGCAGCGTCACTTCGGCGGTGCGCTGCAGAGCCGGGGCCCACGTTAGAGAAGTACGCCCTGCGGGTTGTGGGTCCCGGCTCTGCACGGCAACACCATAGCGTATCGAAAACGCGCGTAAACGCGCTTAGGAGCGTTGCCGTGCGTCGGGACACGCGAGAACGCCGTCGATTCAGACCCCCGGCCTTCTTCGGCCGCGCACGACGCGGATCGGCAATCGATTGAATGGGGCAGTCAGCTCTCGTATGGGATGTCGAGCGGACTTGAGCAAGTGACTGCATGCATATGTGATGGACATCACTGAGCACAGATTGCGTTTTGCCATCCTGCGGATAATCTGACGCTATTGCATTCGGGGGCTGGAATGCGGTTTCGGCTGTTTGTTTTGGCAATTTTTGCGACCTGGCTCTGGATCAGCCCGGCGCTGGCCGAGAAGCGCGTCGCGCTGGTGATTGGCAATTCAGCCTACAAGAGCGCCCCGCGCCTCGCCAATCCGGTTAACGATGCAACCCTGGTCGGCGGCATGTTCAGGAAGGCCGGGTTTGATAGCGTCGACATCAAGCTCGACCTCAACGCCGCCGAGATGCGCAGGTCGTTGCGCGAGTTCGCGGGCCGGACTCGCGATGCCGAAGTTGCCGTCATCTATTATGCCGGCCACGGCATCGAGCTGGACGGCACCAACTACCTGATCCCCACTGATGCCACACTGGAAACGGACGGCGACGTGCTCGACGAGACGGTTGCGCTCGACCGCGCACTCTTTGCCGTCGAGCCGGCCAAACAACTGCGTCTCGTCATTTTGGACGCTTGCCGAGACAATCCGTTTGCCAAGACGATGAAGCGGACGGTCGCCTCGCGTGCCATCGGCCGCGGCCTCGCCAAGATCGAGCCGACCAGCCCGAATACACTGATTGCCTTCGCGGCCAAGGCGGGCTCGACAGCTTCGGATGGCGATACCAAGAACAGTCCGTTTGCCACAGCTCTGGTCGACCGCCTGCCGACGCCGGGGCTCGACCTGGGCAAGGCCTTTCGATTTGTTCGCGATGATGTCCTCAAGACCACCGGCTACAAGCAGGAGCCGTTTGTCTACGGCTCGCTCGGCGGCGATGACGTGCCGCTGGTTGCAGCGAAGCCGGTCGTCGCCGGACCGCAAGCCAACCCCGAGAGCGAAATCCGACGCGACTACGAACTGGCGCTCCAGCTTGGCACGCGCGATGTTTGGACCGCTTTTCTCAATCGCTATCCGAGCGGGTTCTATACCGACCTGGCAAGGGCCCAGCTCAACCGGATTGCTGCCGAGGATGCGCGCGCTGCGGCCGCAGAGAAGGCCCGGCAGGCCGAGGACGAGAAAGCAAGGCTCGCGGCCGAGCGGGCCAAAAGAGTTGAGCAGGACAAGGCTGCGGCCGCAGCCAAGGCAGCGGAGGACGCTCGCATCGCCGCCGAGAAGGCCAAGCAGATCGAGGAGGCCAAGGCGGCCGCAGCAGAGCAGCGCCGCAAAGACGCCGAGGCCGCGATTGCCAAAGCGCTGGCCGACAAGCAGGCCGCCGAAAAGGCGCTGGCCGAGAAGATTGCGAACGACAAGGCGGCCGCCGAGCTGGCTTCAAAGCAGGCAAATGACAAGGCGCAGGGCGAGCAGAAGGTCGCGGCAGTCACCCAACTCAGTCGTCGCCCAGTCTCTCGCCGCACGAGACCGCCAAGCTGGTGCAATCAGAACTGCGCCGCGTCGGCTGTCTGGCAAGCGCCGCTGATGGCGACTGGAATGCGTCATCGCAGCGCTCGCTCACGCTGTTCAATAAATATGCGGGAACGAAATTCGATGCCAAGCTAGCGAGTTTCGAGGCGCTCGATGCGATTAAGGCCAAGCCGGGCCGGGTCTGCCCGCTGGTGTGCGATCACGGCTCCAAGGCCGATGGCGACGCTTGCGTCAAGATCGCCTGCCGTGCCGGCTATCGCGTCAACAACGACAATGAATGCGAGAAGGTGCAGGACAAGAAACCGGTCGCGACTCGCGAGGATGCCAAGCCGCGAGATGAGGGCAGGAAAAGCGATACCGCGCCCGCGAAACCGCAGGCGGCGGGACAGATGATTTGCGGCCGCGCCGGCTGTCGTCCGATTAGGGCCGGTTGTCGACTTGAATACGAAAAGCGCTATGGCAACGCGGAAGAAGTTTGCAGGTGAGAACGAGGGCTCCTAACGGCATCATCGCGACTGACGTGAAGCAATCCCGAACCCCTGCGCGGAAAGATTCCTGGATTGCTTTCGCTTTCGCCGAACGCTTCGGCGGAAAAATCGCTGTCCTCGCATAACGGTATTGAGAGAGCGCGCCTCGATCTCCATCCGTGCCCCGGACGCAGCGCAGCGTCACTTCGACGGTGCGCTGCAGAGCCGCGGCCCATGTCCGAGATGCGCTGCGTAGCTTATGGGTCCCGGCTCTGCACTGCAACGCTAAGAGGCGTTGCAGTGCGTCCGGGACACGAGAGGCGTCGAAAACTACTCCTGATCGACCAGATCGTCCTCGAGGATCGCCATCTGGAACTGGAACGAACGATCGTCGTCCTCGTCGTCGACGAAGAGCACGCCAATGAATTCCTCGCCGATATAGACTTCGGCGGAATCGTCCTTCTTCGGCCGCGGCACGACGCGGATCTTGGGATTGCCGAATACGCGCTTCAGATACGCATCGAGCTTTCTGACTTCTTTGACGTCCACGGCAAGTCTCCGATCGAAATTGGCTGGCCGCGTTTTAGGACGAGATGCGGCGAACCGCCAGCATGAATTGCCAAAGAATTTGGGGACGGAAAGGGCCGGAACATCCGGCCCTTCGCAACGTCAAGGGCCTTATCAAAGGCCCATCGCGTTGATCATCTGATCCATGGTGCGCGACGGCTCGGCGCAGCCGGCTTCCCCGACGATCTTGGCCGGCACGCCCGCGACCGTGACGTTGTGCGGCACCGGCTTGACCACGACCGAGCCGGCGGCGATGCGCGCGCAATGGCCGATCTCGATGTTGCCGAGGATCTTCGCGCCGGCGCCGATCAGAACGCCGTGGCGGATCTTGGGATGCCGATCCTCATTCTCCTTGCCGGTGCCGCCGAGCGTGACGCCGTGCAGGATCGAGACGTCGTCCTCGATCACCGCCGTCTCGCCGCAGACGAAGCCGGTGGCGTGGTCGAGGAAGATGCCGCGGCCGATGCGCGCGGCGGGATTGATGTCGGTCTGGAACACCGCGGAGGCGCGGCTCTGCAGATAATACGCGAAATCCTTGCGGCCCCTCAGATAGAGCCAGTGCGCCAGGCGATGGGTCTGGATCGCGTGAAAGCCCTTGAAGTAGAGCAAGGGATCGATGAAGCGCGAGGTCGCGGGATCGCGGTCATAGACGGCAACGAGATCGGCGCGGAAGGCGTTGCCGAGATCGGGTTCGTCGCGCAGCGCCTCGCCATAGGCCTGGCGCACCAGCTCGCCCGACAATGCGGAGTGATCGAGCCGTTCGGCGACGCGGTGAACCACCGAGTCCTCCAGGCGGCTGTGATGCAGCACCGACGAGTAAATGAAGGTCGCAAGCTCCGGCTCGCGACGGACGATGTCCTCCGCTTCGCCCCGGATCCGGTCCCAGATCGGATCGAGCGATGCGAGCTTTCCCCCGGATTGACCTGATGCACTGCCATGGATTTTCTCTTTGAATTTGCTCTTTGGATTTGCTCTTCGCGTGAGCTCGTTTGACCGGTTCTATAGCATAGTCTAGGCGGCAAAGTCCTGACCGGCTTGCCTGAGAGTGAACAGCACCTTGCCCCGCGACGCACACCAAGACGTTGAAAAACCACGGTTTTTCCTGACGGCCCCGAGCCGCGAGGTCGGCTCAAGGTGGTCAGAGTTTTGCCAAATTCAAGCCGGGCGGCGTCAAACTATTGGTGAATCCTTTCCGAGCCGCTATTGCGAGCAGGGTCCGAAGCGGGGACGGGAGCGGATTTGAGTATCACCACCGATCAATTGCGCGCGCGCGCCACTGATACGCTTTGGCTGCGGCTGGCAGCGGTGGCCCTGCCCCTCCTGATGATCGCGCCGGCGTTCTGGAATGGCTATCCGCTGCTGCAATGGGATACCGGCGGCTATCTGGCACGCTGGTACGAGGGCTATCTCGTTCCCAGCCGCTCCACGGTGTTCGGGTTCTATCTGCATTATGGCGAGAGTTTTGGTTTCTGGACCAACCTCGCGGTTCAGTCGCTGGCGACGCTGTGGCTGCTGCAGCTCACCCTGCGCGTGCTCGCGATGATGCAGACCTTCCGCTTCGTCGCGATCAGCCTTTGCCTGACCGTGGCGACCGCGCTGCCCTGGCTCGCGAGCATGCTGCTCACCGACATCTTCGCCGGGCTCTCGATCATGTCGCTGTTCCTGCTGGCTACAGGCGCAGGCCGCACCTCGACGCTCGAGAAGATCTCGCTGTTCGTCTTCACCGCCTTTGCCGCGGCGACCCACAGCGCCACGCTGGGCGTGCTGCTCGGCCTTTGCATTGCGGGCTGGATGGCGCGGCCGTTCCTGGGCGCGCGTCTTCCGCTGGCCGGATTGGCACAGGCGAGCCTCACCATCGTCGCGGGCGGGGTGATGCTGGTCTCGGCGAATTACGCGCTGTCCGGCAAGCTGGCCTGGACGCCGGGCGGCTACGGCGTCGCCTTCGGCCGCATGATGCAGGACGGCATCGTCGCGCAATACCTCAACGATCGTTGCCCGCGCGAGCGTTACAAGCTCTGTCCCTACCGCAACGAGCTGCCGGCGAGCGCCGACGAATTCCTGTGGGGCAAGAGCATGTTCAACACGCTCGGCCGCTTCGATGGCATGAACGAGGAGATGAGTCACATCGTCGTGCAGTCGATCAAGGATTATCCGGCCTGGCAGGCCGGCGCAGCGCTGCGCGCGATGGGCCAGCAATTGCTGCATGTCGCGACCGGCGAAGGCACCGACGGCTGGATCCCGCACACCCGCGGCATCATCGAGCGCTACATCCCCGCGCAGACCGCGCCGATGCGCGCGGCGCGACAGCAGAATTGGCAGCTCGACTTCACCGCGATCAACTGGCTGCATGTGCCGGTGGCGCTGGCCTCGATGCTGGCGCTGCTCGCGCTGCTCGGCAACGCACTCGCGCGCCGCCGGCTCGACGACCTGACATTGCTGGCGGCGACCGTGACGCTGGCCCTGCTCGGCAACGCCTTCATCTGCGCCGTCATCTCCGGCCCGCACGACCGCTACGGCGCGCGGATGGTGTGGGTGGCGACGTTCGTGGTGCTGATGGCGCTGGCGCGGCGGTTTGGCGAGGATGCCAATGCGCGATGAGATTGGGGTGAAGCGCCTTCGCGCTTGGTTCGTCCGGGCAGCGCGAAGGGTAAGCCGGACCTCACAGGTGCCACCCAAAGTCGGCGCGAACGACCCGAAGCGACATCCGGCCCCCGTCAGCATCTCTTGTCAGGTGCTGTTTCGGTCGGAAGGTTACTGAAAATACGAAAGTTGATCTTCCGTCACGACGCGCTCGATCTTCTCGGACTTGCCCCTGATGCGGTATCTAACTCGTCCATCGGACTCGATGGGCATGCATCGAATGATGGTATAAATCATCGGCGGTTCAGCGGTGGCACGTCCTTGTGGACCTTGGGGTTGGTGGCGAACGTCTTCATTCAACTTATAAGCATACGACATGTGTGACCTCAACGTTTGCGGCTTGGAGTGACCTAACGCGTACTGTCGGCTCTGGTTCGTAAAATCGAATACGAGATGCTCTAGCCCTCGAGAATGGATTTTGTAGCTTCGAATATCTGTTCCGCTGTGCCTTTGATCGTGCCCTTGGCCCAGGCCTGAAACACGGTCACGTAGGCGCTCTTGTAAGCCTCTTCGTCTGCAGAGAAGTAGACCTCATCTGTGACGGTATCCAAGACAAGCGCTCCTTTATCGATGCAAATTTCTTCGATTAGAACCAGTCGCTCTTCTTGCTCGGCGAGATGCCGTTTCAGAATGCTCATTGAAACTCCTGCTTTGCGCTGATCCACGTTCTTCGGGTGCATCGCCGCCCAATGCACACGCGAATGACTTCATAGAGAGCTGGAACAAGCCGCTGAAAGGAGCGCGCGACATCACCTAAGGAATGACGCGCCTGACACGGGACAAAGATGGCTCAGCCGGCTGGGGCGCTGGCGGACGAATGCGCCATGAACGTCTCATCCGATCGCCGGCTGCTGGTCCAATCTGCCAGTTGTATCATCCCTCGGACGGGGAATTCCGTACGGGACCGACAATCAACCTGTAGGTGGGCACCGAAGCAGTGTCCCACGATTCCAGGGTCGCGCCGCAAACCGTGCACTCGAAGCTGGCGATTTGCCGACTGGGGGCTTTTCCCTCGGTTCGACTATAGACGGCGCCGCACCGACAGGATCGGTGATGAGATTCGATCATGCCGATCTATGCGCCCGAAAGACGAAACAAGCCACGTCTAAATTCGATTTGGCTATTGAGCTCCGAGACAGAGACGCCTCGTCGTTTCACCTTTTCGGTCCGTTCAAGTTTTGGCTGGGCAACCACCGGGCCGAATGTCGAAGAGAAGCTACGACAACTCGCTTGACGGTCGCTTCCACGGGTTGAAGCAAGAACCCCGCCCCTGATGACTCAGGCGCGGGGGGACCACAAGCTCTGCCAGTACATCCGTGGCTAGAGCAACAGGTCTGTCGTGCTCTTAACTAAGCAGCACGAAGATTTTCGGCAGCGGACTTGCCCGTACGACGGTCTGCGACAACGTCGTAAGACAGCGTCTGACCTTCGTTCAGGGTGCCCATTCCGGCGCGTTCGACCGCGCTGATATGAACAAAAACGTCGTTGCTGCCGTTTGCCGGCTGGATAAAGCCGAAGCCCTTTTGGGTGTTAAACCACTTCACTGTACCTGTATTCATCGGGTCTTCCTTTCGCATACGCGCAGGAGCTGGCGCGCGGACTTGCGGCCAGTGTTCCAGTTTGTCGATGTTGGAGAATGTCTGAAACGTGCGCGCCGTCAGGACCTGAGGCGAAAGCGGAGCAGTTGTTCGGCCAGTATCGATGCTTGAGACCATACATCAATAGTTGTGAGACTTCAAGGAGAAGCCAACAGCACTTCTTATTTGGTCTGTGTCCTTTTCCGGTAGTTGAAATCCGTGATGACTGATGCGGAAGCGACCTCGGGCGCTCGGAGTTGTAAGAAGCTCTTCGTCGGCACGACAAATTGAGGCTGACGACAAGTTGCTCGAAATGGTTCCCTGAGGTTCCCTTTTCGCGCGCTTTCCTGCATGGTTCGGCATGGCAAAAGCAAAAGTAGACTTCAAACCACTTCGTAACTCAGAGGGCGACTGGACTATTGTTGCCGAGTACCCCGGCGCAGAACCCCGAGAAATCACGGGCTTCACGAGCAAAGCCGAAATCGATGATTGGATGAACGGGGAGCGCCGGATCGCTTGGCTCCGGTCACAGGGTTACGCGAAGTGACGTGGTGATCCCTTCTTCCAACTGTCGCATTGTCGCTTCTGGCTTGTGGCGAAGATCTGGCCGTCATCGCTATTCGAGCCTGCTTGATTGGCTGGATTATCGCTGACGGCCGAAGTTCTCGTCGCGGCAAGTCTGACAGCTCTGGTCAGGGCCGATGATTGTGCACAGTCACCGTTCTCAGTAATTTTTCAAATTGCCCTGGCGAGCGCGAACAGCCGGAAATCCTCGAGCGCCGCGTGCCGATGCGGAGCGACTTCGCGCCGGTAGGTCTCGGTGTCGACGATCGCGCGGAAGGTGGCGAAATCGCCGTATTCGTTGATCGCCGCTTCGTCCCAGCGTTCGCCTGGCGAGCCGACGAGACTCGCCAGGAACGGCCCGGAAAACATCCGCGCGAGCGGCTTGCCGGCCGCGAGACGCCGGAATGCCGGCCTGTAGCGTTCATTGAAGGCTTCGCGGCCCGAGCAGGGCGCGGCGTCGAATCCATCCTCGTAACGCGCCTGCGGGCGGTAGCGCAGCAGATTGAGCATGTAGACCGGCTGGCCGGGTGGAATCGCCCGCTCGGCGGCATCGAGAGCTTGCAGAGTGATTTCGATAGGGTTCATCGGACTTCCCGCGTTTCCAGCGCCGCAGAATGCGTGCTGACGCTGCCTAATTAGGCGTTCGGAAAAACTCTTGTAGTGACCGGACAGCCATGATTGTGTGGACTGCATGTCCACAACGACTTTGCCTCCCGATCTCTCCCGTCTGCTCGCCTTCGTCCGCGTCGTCGAGGCGGGCTCGTTCGCTGAAGCGGCGCGGCGTGCGGGGACGACCACCTCGGCGATGTCCAAGGCGGTTGCCCGCTTGGAACAGGCTCGCGGGTTGCGGCTGTTGCATCGCTCCACCCATTCATTGGCGCTGACCGACGAGGGCGACAGGCTGATGACGGCGGGACGCGCGTTGGTCGAAAGTCTCGCCCGTGTGCAATCCGCGCTTGGCGAAGTCGCGCGCGACGATGGCGGACGGGTGCGCGTGACTGCCCCCGCCTCGTTCGCGCGCGCCTGCATCCTGCCGCGGCTGCCCGCGTTCCTGCGGGAACGGCCGGAAATCGAGATCGAGGTCAAATTCCGCAACGAGATTCTCGATCTCGCCGCGGAAGGCGTCGACGTCGCGATCCGTTCAGGACCCCTCGACCGCACGCCCGGCCATCAGGCGCGGCGGCTTTGCACGTTCTCCTGGATCGCCTGTGCTTCGCCCGCCTATCTGAAGGCGCGCGGCGCGCCGGCCACTCCCGTTGAGCTTTCCGCGCACGACCACGTCGGCTTCCGCAATCCCGCGAGCGGTCAGATCCTGACCTGGCGCTTCGCCGACCCGCGCGGCAAAGCACCCATTCGCCTCACGCCCAAGCCCAAGCACATTTGCGACGACGCGCATGCATCGCTCGCGTTGATGGCGAATGGGTTTGGGATCGGCTGGGGGCCGGCGTGGCTGGTCCACGAAGACCTTCGCGCCGGCCGGCTGGTCGAGGTGCTGGCGCCCTGGCGCGCGCCCGGGGAGCCCCTGTGGATGCTGCGCAGCTCGGGCCGCCGCCCGCCCCTGCGCACACAGCGCGTCATGTCGTTCCTCAACACGCTTCCCGCCGCGTTCGGCGACAAGGCAGCGTGAAGCATCGGCCGTCATCGCACCCAGCGCGCTGAGCCCCGCTATACGGGAAGCCGCGACCGATAGGGCGCGGTGAGAAGCAGCATGAAAAGCGCTCTTTCAGCCTGGTACTTGGCGGCAGGTCGACTTGATTCCCGGCCCTGCGCCGCGACCGCTCCCTGGCTGGTGCAGACGCTCCAGGCCCATCGTTTTCGCCTGCGCTGCACCAGGACCACCTCGAATATCGGAAACTCCGGACTGGCCATAGTTGCCGCTTCTCGCCCAAAATCCAACCCAACAAACTTGAACCCGGAGGATTGACTTGAGTCTTCACCCATTTGGGTGAAGAGGGAGTTGGCGCATACCGGGACAAAGCCTGATCCAGACCGTCGCGTGTCAGATCAGGACGGGCGATCAGGGAATATGTCTGCGGATGGAAAACCGTCTAGCCGCCGCGCAATGCCTTGCCGGCGAGCAAGCTGACGAGCTCCTGCTGACGGGACAGACCGGTCTTTGAAAGCACGGCTTTGAGCTGCGTGCGCACTGTCTCTCGCGCAACGCCGATTGTTGCTGCGAGTGCATCGATCGATTCGGCCCGCGCCACGCCACGCGCGACCTGGGCCTCTGCCGGCGTCAGATCGAAAAGCCCTTGCAGGACTTCCGCACTCGGCACAGCGCCGCGGTCGACCGGGGTCACGACCAGCATGAAGGTGGCCCGCGTGAAGATATCGCGCGCCGATCCGCGCACCGGGATGACATGCAGGACCATCGGTACGCGATCCATCGCCGCTGCGATGGCAACGGACTTGACTATCCGATTGTTGCCAACCAACGGCGCCCCCACTGCGGCCACGAACAACTCGTCCGCGGCAGCATCGGTCAAGGTCAACCGCTCGGCGCGGTCGTGGAACAGCGACGGCATCAGCGCTTCGAACAAGCCGTTTGCCGCGAGCAATCGGCCGCGCTCGCGCAAGACCGCTCCGGGCAGCCCGATCGCCTGCAACGCATCGGCTTGGGCGCGCGCGCGCTCGAAACCAAGGCGGCTTGCGGTCAGGGACGCCCGGGCCAGGTGTGGCCTCAAGTCATCGAGGAACGAGACGACGTCGCGCGGCACAGGCCCATTGTCCTGGTGTCGCGGCATGACGATCGCGATCGAATCGCCGCTCGGGATCGGGATGATTGTCCCGGCCCTGTAGCCGAGCCCGTGCCTGCGGTAGAAGTCGCGGTACACTTCATTGGTCGCGATTTCCTCGTCCGACAGGAGGTCTCCATCATTGAGGAAGCCGGCGTAGTTGAGAGCGGCGGCACGCGGCAGCAACGGATCGCGCTCGCTCCATCCCTCATTCAGGAAAAGAGGCATGGTCTGGTCGAAATTGTTGGAATTGACCGCACTGATATAGCCGTCGCGTACTGCGAAAAGCAGGCCGCCATTCCCGCCGATAGCGAGACCGATTTCACTGAGGACCTCGGGCCACAATGACGGTATCAGCCCGGCCTCGTAGATGCGATCAATCAGATGATCGAGATGCCCAGATCCACTCATGCGCTGCGCGAAGGAGCCAATGGCGCAATTATAGCTGGATGACCAAGGGACGCAATCAGCCACATGGAGCGAGGTCCCGGGTCCTGCCGTGGAGCCAGCTGGCTCCTTAATCCCTGCCGTGGTGGTCGCCCAGGTGGTGCGCGCGCCCGCGATTCGGCTGGTGCCTCCTCGCCTCAGGCAACATGCCCTCACCCGCGGCGTGACAAAAAATCCAGCACGCCGGTCTTGTAGACCTTGTCGCCGACCGCGCGCATGTGGTCGCGATTGGGAATGTCGAGCACTTCCGAGCCCGGGATGATCGCACCCAGCGCGCTGGCCCTGCTCGGCAACGCCTTCATCTGCGGCGCGTCTCCGGCCCGCACGACCGCTACGGTGCGGGGATCCTGTCCGGCTCGCCGGCCAGCGCACCCGGAGCGGCTCCGGCAGTATAGGCATTTCAGCAACCTCGTGTTTAGCGATGTGAACCTCTTCTACGGAGAAGAAGAGACGCTTAGGATCGATCGGCCTCCATGACCGGCATCGACATGAAGCCCGTGAGAGTGACAAGCCCGGAGCAATGACGACCAATGATTGACCAAACATCCGAGGAGGTCATCGAACTCCGGGTCGACGACATCGCCCAGCTCTTTCACACGCTCGATCCCTTCCCGTTTCGCGAGCGCGACCTCGATCGAGAGGCGGAAGAGTACGTTGTCGGCTGGGCGCGAGAGCTGGCGGGGCAGAAGGCGATCCGGATTCGGATCCATCATCCCGACACTGATCTGCAGGTGAAGGCGGCGCTGGAGCTCCGCGAAGCCTTTCGCCACTATTTTGCGGATCGGGCGGAGGCAACCCAAAGAGATATCAATGAATTGTTCAGAATAGGCCGCCGGTCACTGGCGATCGGGCTAGCCATTCTGATCACATGTTTGCTCGTGGCGCATTTCGTCGTTGGCGCGTTTGTTGCCAACCCCTTGCAGCGTCTGCTGGAGGAAAGCCTCTTGATCTTGGGTTGGGTTGCGAACTGGCGCCCGTTGGAGATATTTCTGTACGACTGGTGGCCGCTAGTTCGCCGGCGCGACCTGTACCGGCGCCTCTCTCAGGCTGTCATCGAAAGCCGACCGCGTATTGACGAGCGGAGCCCAGCCAGTGGGTTAGGAATTCAAGGTGGTTCAAAGGCAGAACGCGTGCAGTCAAGCTAAGTCGGTCCCTATGGAGCCACGGAATCGTCGATATTCTTCTCGTGGATCGTGCGCACGCGCTGCCGTCGGTCCCAGCCACGCTCTGCTCACGTCCTCGCGTTGGTTCTCGACGCCGGAGGCTCCGCACGTCACGCCATCGGCGGACGATGTGGCAATCATCGTCAGCAGCCATTGGCCGCTAGTTCGGGTCGACCGCGCATCGTCCTGCTTGCCGGGTCGAGGTCGCTAGATGAATGCCGCGTTACCTTGGTTCGAGTTTGCCCTCTGTGTCATCATGATTGGCCTGGCCGGGCCTGTGCTGACGCGGTACGGCGATGCTATCGCCCGGTTGACAGGACTGAGCCGCTCCTGGATCGGGCTCGTCCTGCTCGCGACAGCAACTTCGTTGCCGGAATTGTTCACGGGGATCAGCTCGGTTGCCATCGCACGGGTGCCGGACATCGCAGTCGGAGACGCACTGGGCAGTTGTGTCTTCAATCTTGCGATGCTGGTTCTGCTCGACGAGCTGAGCCGCAGCGAACCTTTGTACCGGCGAATCGACCAAGGGCACGTGCTGACGGCGGGGTTTGGTATCGTCCTGATCGGAACCGTAGGTGCCATCATTCTGATCGGTCGCGGATCTTTGAGTGTCGAACTGTTCCATATCAGCATCTACACGCCGCTTCTCGTCCTGCTCTACCTCGTCGCAATGCGCGCGGCTTTCGAGTACGAGCGGCGCACACCCCTCTTCCAGAGACCGTCCAGACCGGCTCTGGCGTCAACCTGTCCGAGGCGCTGCTGCGCTATGCCGCAGCCGCCGCCGTGATCGCCGCCGCCGGAACCTGGTTGCCATTCGTCGGAGCGCAAATCGCCGATACGATGGGCTGGCAGACAAGCTTCGTCGGCACTCTGCTGATCGCCGCGGCGACGTCGATCCCCGAGTTGGTCGTGAGCATCAGCGCACTGCGGCTAAAGGCCGTCGACATGGCGATCGGCAACCTGCTCGGAAGCAATCTGTTCGACGTGCTCGTGCTGGCGATCGACGACCTCGCCTATCGCGACGGACCCCTGCTGTCCTCGGTGTCGCCCGTCCACGCAATCTCGGCCTTCGCGGCCGTCGTCATGTCGGGAATCTTCATCATCGCGATCCTGTACAAGCCGGAGACCCGCATCCGCGGCACAATCGGTTGG
The DNA here is from genome assembly GCF_042019905.1 of Bradyrhizobium dasycarpum. Classification (NCBI taxonomy): domain Bacteria; kingdom Pseudomonadati; phylum Pseudomonadota; class Alphaproteobacteria; order Hyphomicrobiales; family Nitrobacteraceae; genus Bradyrhizobium; species Bradyrhizobium dasycarpum. The sequence goes on along the minus strand of NZ_CP169574.1, from coordinate 445,628 downwards.
GTCAGCATCGCCCTATTGGCTGTCTATCTGTTCAGTGCGTACGCCGCGTATCTGCACGGGCACTGACGCCCGCCTCTAGTGAAAAAGGAACAGGGGACAAGGCGGCCGCTCGACCAATCGCCGCGTCGTCGAGCCAAACAACGCGTTGCTCCAGCCGCGATGGCCAAACGCGCCCATCACCAGCAAACCGATACTCCGATCAATCACCTCAATTCGGATCGCCTCGGATGGGTCCACCGATGACTCGATCGGAACGATCGTACAGTGTACTTCATGGCTCCGTAAGAACTCAGCCGCAGCATGAGCGCGTCGGGTCGCAAGCTCCGATTCCGCCGCGATCGACGTCACGTGCACGCGAGCCTCGCGCCACAATCCCAGAAGCGCGTACATCTGCAAGGCGCGCATGGCGGGCAGGCTGCCATCATATGCGACCAACACGTCGCTGGGACAGCGATAGTCGTCGCCGCAGACGACGACTGGCCGTGGCGACAACAGCAGAAGACCGGCTACCAATTCCGGCAAGGCCGCGGGCGGGTCGACTGAAAAGGTGGTATCGTGGCCCGTGACAATCAAATCTCGCGTCTCAGAAGCCGCGCGGAAGACCTCGGGCGGATCACCTTCGAAAGAGAGCCACGAGAACTCGACGCCGCTCGCATCACATGCTGCAGCGTATGATGCGTGCATCCGCGCGTTGTTCTCGCCCGCTTGCCGTCCCCGGATCTCTTCGAGCCTGGCTTGATACGCCGATGCGCCGATGCCGCCAATCATCGGAACGGTGAGGAAGAGAGATCGATTCCAGAAAGACCGGAAACGAGCACCCCGCCAGAACGGGCGAGATCGAATGCAAACTCCCGCGCGCAAAGCGAGGACGCCGTCTGGCCGAGAAGAAGAAGAATGCGCATTGACCCGCTCCGGTGATGCTAGGCATCAACTCTGGTTGTGACACCCTCCACATCGCAACTTATCGGAACACGGGGCGAGCTACATGACGTAGATCAATGAACCTTCACATCTGGAGTTAGGCCGTTGCGCATGAAGAGATGAATGGGTTGCCCCGAGGGACAACAACCTCGTCACTTGGACAACATGCCCTCACCCGCGGCGTGACAAAAAATCCAGCACGCCGGTCTTGTAGACCTTGTCGCCGACCGCGCGCATGTGGTCGCGATTGGGAATGTCGAGCACTTCGGAGCCCGGGATGATCGCGCCCAGCGCGCTGGCGGAGCCGGCGACGTCGTCGGTCGAGCCGACCGCGATCAGCACCGGCACGTCGATGCGCGCGGCTTGCTCCCGGGTCATGAGGTCGCGCGTGCCGCGCAGGCAGGCGGCGAGCGCACGATGATCGGAGCGGGTCTGGTCGGCGAAGGCACGGAAGGTACGCCCCACGGGATCGGTGACCTCGTCCAGCGAGGGCGCCTCCAGCGCTTTCGCCACGTTCTCGCCGGGCCCGGTGCCCTCGATTAAGCCACCGATGCCGATGCCGCCGAAGATCGCCGAACGCAGCCGTTGCGGCTCGTTGAGCGAGAGCCACGCCGCCATCCGCGCGCCCATCGAGTAGCCCATGATGTCGGCCTGCGGGATGGCGAGATGATCCATCAGCGCCAGCACGTCGCCGGCCATGGTCGGAATCGAATATTGCGCGGGCTCGTAGAGCTTCGCGCTTTCGCCGTGGCCGCGATTGTCGAGCGCGATGACGCGGCGGCCGTTCTTGCGCAGCTCCGACACCCAGGTCGGATAGACCCAGTTCACGTTCTTGCTCGAGGCAAAGCCGTGCACCAGGATGATGGGATCGCCCTCGCCTTCGTCGAGATAGGCAATTTCAACGGCGCCGTTGTGAAAGCTCGGCATCTTCAGTTCCGCAAGTTGAGGGGGAATGGTCGATCTTAGGCCGTGACGGCGGCGTTCGCCAGAGCGGCATCGGCCGCGACCTGGGCCCGGCGGAGCCGGCGCGCTCGCTTGCGATCGCACCAGGCCTGGGTCAGGCGCTCGGTGGTCGCCTTAATGGACGACAGAAGACCGAACAACGTCAGCATCGCGCCGAACAGCCACATCGCCAGGTCGAAGGCGCCGCCGATCAGCAGCAGCGCGCCGCGGCCGAGCAGCTTCACGATCGCACGCGTCTTGCTGCCTTGCGCTTCGGCAAGCCGCGCCGCGCGCGCCACGTCCTTCGGACCTTCGGCGATGCGCAACGTATCCATCGCCCCGCGCGTGCCGGTCTTCCCGGCGACGCGCGTGACGTCCTTGCCCAGCCGCACCAGCGCGCCGGCCTTCTCGGCCCGGAACGCAGCCTTGATCGCGCTCACCGTCGCGCCCGGACGGAGCACCGATCCCTTGGCGACCGCATTGCGGAGCATCGGCGTGTCGACGACCTCGCGCGCGGAGCGGCCGGCCCATGTGGCGAGCCCCTCGCCGAGCCGCCCGACCTTGCGCGCATCCTTCACCAGCGTCAGTCCGGCGCGCACCGGTGCCGCACCACCGGCGGAGACGTAGGTTGCCGCCGTCACCGCGAGGCCGGCGGCCGCAAGCCCGAGCACGAGGCGATCGGTGTCCTCGCCCATGGCGAGGTGCTTGCCCTCCCGGACGATGTCCCTGATGTCGCCGAACACGAAGAGATCGCCGGCCACCGTTCCCGACAGGCTCGCGACATCGTCGGCATTGCCGGTGACGAGACCGGTGGCAAATCGCTTGGCCAATTGCGAAGTGGAATTCTCGGCCTTGACCGCATCGCTGACGCGGTTCAACAGGTCGTCCGGCAGCGCGATGTTGCGATCGCGCGCGAGCGCGACGAAACTGTCGGCGAGATCGGCATCACCCGCGGCGAGCGCGGCCTCGATGTTGTCCTGAACCACCCGCTCGTTCTGCCGCAGCATCGCATCGAGCTTCAGTTCGGACAGCGCGGCCGGATCGTCCTGGGCAGCGAGGATCGCGCCGGCCTCACGGGCATGCGGCGCCACCTGCGCGAGCAGGAAGGTGCACGCGGCAATGCCCGCCAACGCCGTACTGATTCGCAGCCACTTCATGTGGAACAGCCCGGATGCCCCTGGGATCGCTCGCGCCGACAATTCGTCTTTCGTCTCGAATGCACGCGTCCACAGAGATAGTATGCCAAAATTGCGACACAACGTCCCCGACGAAAGAAGGGCTTCTCTCAGGCCGCAAGATTGTGTCGAATTTGCATGAGCAAATGAGCATGGGGCAATTGCGGAGCTTTCGGTTCCGCCGGACTAGCAATCAGCTGCACCCGCCAGTATGGTCCGCGGCGCCTTAAAGATGCCGCGTCAGTTCTTGATTGTGTCTGCCGCCATTGCCACTCCAGGATGAGTTACGATGTCCGACCATGTCGTCCCGCACTTCCACAACGATGCCGGTGTCCCCGTCATCGAGATCGGCTCGCAAGAGTTCATGTGCGTGGGCGCCAACCCTCCGTTCGACCATCCGCACGTCTTCCTCGACCTCGGCAACGACAACGAGATCATCTGCCCCTATTGCTCGACGCTGTACCGCTTCGCGGCCGACCTGAAGCCGGGCGAAGCCCGCCCGCCGGAATGCGTCCTGAAGGACAAGGTGGCCTGACCGCTTCCGTCGGTCAGGGGTGGCGCTCTCCCGAACGATTGTCATCGCCGGTGCCGGTATCGGTGGCCTGACGGCCGCGCTTGCGCTCGCGGCCCGCGGGTTCCGCATCGTCGTGCTGGAAAAGGCCGAGCGCCTCGAGGAAGTCGGCGCCGGCCTGCAGCTCTCCCCCAATGCCACCCGCGTCCTGGTCGAGCTCGGCCTCACCGAGCGCCTCAAGCTGCGCGCCGTCGTCCCGGAAGCGGTCTCGATCATGAGCGCACGGGCCGGCGGCGAGCTCTTGCGCATGCCGCTCGGCGAAGCCGCCTCGCTGCGGGCCGGCGCCCCCTATTGGGTGGTGCACCGCGCCGACCTGCAATCGGCGCTGGCCGGCGCCGTCGCCGATCATCCCGATATCGACCTGAAGCTGGGCGCCACCTTCGAGGACGTCGCGCCGCATGCCAAGGGACTGACGGTGGTCCATCGCAGCGGCACGATCCGCCGCAGCGATCTCGCCAGCGCCCTGATCGGCGCCGACGGCATCTGGTCGACGGTGCGCCAGCATCTGTTTCCCGAGGTGCAGCCGCGCTTCTCCGGGCTGATCGCCTGGCGCGGCACGCTCGATGCCACCCAGCTGCCGAAGGACTACACCGCGCGCCGGGTGCAGCTCTGGATGGGCCCGAACGCCCATCTGGTCGCCTATCCGATCGCCGGCGGACGCCAGATCAACGTGGTGGCGGTGCTGCCGGGCACCTGGAACATTCCGGGCTGGAGCACGCCCGGCGATTTTCGCGAGGTGATGGACGCTTTCACCGCCCCGCGCTGGCCGCCGTCGGCGCGGATGCTGCTCGCCCCGGTCGACAGCTGGCGGAAATGGGCGCTGTTCGGCGTGCCCGACGGCTGTCCCTGGAGCAAAGGGCCGGTGGCGCTGCTCGGCGATGCCGTGCATGCGATGCTGCCCTTTGCAGCCCAGGGCGCCGGCATGGCGATCGAGGATGCCGCGGTGCTCGCCCGTCATCTGAGCTTTGAAGCCGCCGAGAGCACCGCTGATATCGCCGCGGCGCTGAAGCAGTACGGCCGGGCGCGCGAGGCGCGGGTGCGTCGGGTGCAGCGCACCGCGCGGCAGCAGGGCCGCATCTATCATCTCAGCGGGGCGCTGGCGATCGCGCGCGATGTTGCGATCCGCGCGCTCGGTCCCGAGCGCATGCTGGCGCGGCAGGACTGGATCTACGGCTGGCGGCCGTGAACCGGCGCGGCCGCGGTCTCAGCGTGCCGTTCGGCCGGATTTCGGAGCAGGCTTGACCGCTGCGGCCGGCGCAGCCGCCGGCTCGGCGGGCGGTGCCGCCGCCTCCATGTCGCTCTCGCGGCATCTGTTCCTGCGCCAGGTCTCTTCGAGCAGCTTCTGCTGACCCCGCGCGGCGACGTAATCGTTGCGATAGGCGAGCTCTGCGACGACGACGCCCCCCGTCCCCGTCTCGGCCTTCGCCATCAGCCGCTCGAGCTCCTGGATGCGGTTGACGAGACTCTTGCGTTCGGGGGCAAGCTGCTTGCAATCCCAGAGGTCGTAGCGGGCCGGGTCCACGAAGGCCGGGCTGATGGTGTCGCTGACGCTCGCGCAGCCGGCGAGCGCTGCGCAGAGCAAGCCCAGCGCAAGCAGTCCGCGCCCGGAGCGACAGCGGGAGAGAAACGAAACAGGCATGTCGGATGAACAGTCCCCGTGGATGAGAATGCCTAAAGCAATAACACATGTCCGGATTGAGGCTTTGCCTTGTGGCGCCGGCTCGCTTAGAGAAGAAACGTCCCCCGGTGGCGCAAAGCGCCAATTCCAGACCGCCGGCGATGGACTTAAGTGTTTGATCTCGTTGGATCAAAGCGGGCATGGCGGAATTGGTAGACGCAAGGGACTTAAAATCCCTCGGTGCGCAAGCGCTGTGCCGGTTCGACCCCGGCTGCCCGCACCACGAGATCTGACGCTCGCAAAGCTGCCACCTCCGCAAGCGGGCTTGCAGCCCATGACGCGCGCCGGGCACGCAACGGTTCGTTTACCAAGCCGCCCTTCCGCGTGCCGAATCCGGGCGGTGCGGCCGGCCTTTACTCCACCTTAGATCGTCCTCGCCTAAACCGAGCGATGTCTGCCCGTCGATGCAGACCCAGGGACACGCAGGGCCTGGAGCGGCTGGCTTCGATGGTGAGAGCTCCGATGGACGCGCGCGAGGATTGGTCCCGGTCCAGGATTGGCGGAATACGCGCGGCGTCCGCATCTCACCTGCACGGGGTCGAGGTCTACGTCTTCCTGATCGCTTTCCTCGCGGTGTTCTACCTGTCGAACGGCCCGCTTCTGCTCGGCCATTACGATCTGGGCTGGCACCTCGCCGCCGGAGACCTGATCAGGCAGCGAGGCGAAGTGCCCTTGCAGGATCCGTGGGCGTTCACCGTCGGCGACAAGCGATGGTACAATCTGTCCTGGCTCTGGGACGTGATGGCCAGCGCGCTGTATCAGCAGGCCGGCTTTGCGGGGATCGTCCTCATGGTCGTCGCCTCCGGCGCGGTCATCGCCGGCTATCTCGCCTTCTGCGGCTTGAGCAGCGGCGCTTCGGCCCCCGCGGTCTGCATTGCGGTGTTCGCCGCGTGCCTGCTCTATCCCTGCTACGAAGCCTCGCCCAACATGTATCTGGCGGCATCGCCGAACATCGCGACGATGTTGTTCGCGGTCGTCTTTTACGCGGAATGCCTGCGGCGGGGACGATGGTTCCTGCTGCCGCCGATGATGATCGTCTGGGTCAATCTGCATGGCGGCTTCATGCTCGCCTTTCCGATTCTCGGCGTCTTCGCCGGCGTCGCCTTGCTGCGGCGGGACTGGACAGGCTTTCGCGATTACTGCCTGGCGGGCGTCGGATGCTTCGTCGCGATCTTCGTCAATCCGCTGGGATGGCACATCTATGACGGCGTGACGGCGACGCTGGGTCATTTCGTGCAGGCCGACATCAGCGAATGGCGGTCCTATTTTCACAACGTGGAGCTGCCGGGGAGCCTTCCCGGCATCGCCTATGCGCTGACATTCGTGGCCCTGGAGCTGCGATATCGGAACTCCACGCGCGTGCCGCTCGAAGCGCGCGTGCTGGCGTGGCTCTTCCTTTTTCTGGGCCTCTACCAGTTCAGATACACCGCGTTCTTCTTCATCTTCTCGAGCGTCCCGATGGCGCTGCACATCGACCGGCTGCTGCCGAAGCTCCGGGGCCTCGAGGGGCGGCGCGCGATGCTGGCGGCAGGCGTCGTCGGCATGTTGTTGCTGCCCGTCACGTTCATGCAGGTGAGACCGGCGCTGGCATTGCCCGACATGCTCTCGGAAGCAGATGCTCGCTATCTCGAGGCGCACAGCCCGCGCGGGCACCTGCTCAACCATTGGAACGTCGGCGGGCTCCTGATCTTCAGAACCCAGGGATCGGTGCCCCTCTTCGTCGACGGCCGGGCTGCGACCGCCTACCCCGACGCGCTGCTGCGGGACTATCTCGCGCTGGTGCGGTGGGACATCGACGCGGCGACCTGGGACAAGGTGATCGCCAAGTACAGGATCGATGCGGTGCTCTGGATCAGAGCGCATGACCAGCTGCGGCACTTCCTGGTCGGCGAGAGGGGCTGGAAAGAGGAATATACCGGCGCGTATGTCAGCCTCTACACACGGCAACAGGCCGCTCCCAGATAAGGCCTGCCGGGGCTTGAGCCGGCCGAACCAGCGATGAACACACCCGCGATCGATGCCGGGGTCGGTCCTGCGCAGGGCTGACCGCTCACCAAGTCTTGTCCGCACCCGCTCCGTCTGCCAGCCATCCCGAAACGTGGGTTGTGCAGCGCAGCATAGGCGGCGGATAAAGCCCTTGAAATCGAGAGGTGAGCTTCTTGTCTGACGTCAATGCCGACGACTGGGTGTCCACGGGACACCGCCCGATGCGCTTTCCGGAATTCGTCATCGTGATCGCGTCCATCATGGCGCTGAATCCGCTCGCGATGGACATGATGCTGCCGGCGCTGCCCAATATCGGGGCAGCCTTCAGGATTCCTGTCGCCAATCATCTCCAATTGGTGCTGTCGACCTTCCTGATCGGCTTTGGTGTCGGCCAGTTCGTCATGGGCCCCCTGTCGGACCGCTTCGGCCGCCGGCCGGTGCTGCTCGGCGGCATGGCGGTCTATGCGGTGGCGAGCGTGCTGGCGGTCGCCGCGCCCTCATTCGAGACGCTGCTGCTGGCACGTGCGCTCCAGGGACTCGGCACCGCGGCGACGCGCGTGATCGCGACTTCGATCGTGCGCGATTGCTATGTCGGCCGCCGCATGGCGAGCGTGATGTCGCTCGCCATGATGGTGTTCATCGCGGTGCCCGTGGTCGCCCCCTCGTTCGGACAGGCGGTGCTGCTGGTGACCGCGTGGCGCGGCATCTTCGTGGTGCTGATGCTGTACGGCCTGCTCGCACTCGCATGGTGCGTGCTGCGGCTACCTGAAACCCTGCCCCAATCCGAGCGCCGGTCGCTGGCGCCCGCCGACGTGCTTTCGGCGTTCCGGCAAACCGTCACCCATCGCCAGACCATCGGCTATGCCACGGCCGCCGGCAGCGTGATGGGCGCCCTGTTCGGTTATGTCTTCTGCGCCCAGCAGGTCTTCACCGACATCTATCGCCTCGGCCATTACTTCCCGCTCGCTTTCGCGGCGATCGCGGCCGGCGTCGCCATTGCCGGCTTCCTCAATGCAAGGCTGGTCGGGCGGCTCGGCATGCGCGTGATCTCGCACGGGGCGCTGACGCTCTACACGGTCGTGGCCGTCGTGATGCTGCTGACGGAGAGCCTCGGCATGCTGCCCCTCGCCTTGTTCATGGTGCTCTCCGCCCTGATGATGTTCTCGTTCGGCATGATGGTCGCGAACTTCACCGCACTCGCGATGGAGCCGCAGGGCCACATCGCGGGGACCGCCTCGTCGCTTTACGGCTCGATCACGACGCTGATCGGGATCGTGGTCGGCATGGCGATCGGGCAGAGCTTCGACGGCACGCTGCTGCCCTTCTCGATCGGCTTCTTCCTGTCGACGCTCGCCGCGCTCGCGATCGTGCTGGTGGTCGAGAAGGGACGGCTGTTCAGGCCGCATCATCGCCCCATCGCCTGAGGAACTTCCCGGACCTCTCGATGTTGTACTGCAGCAATTGAAGGGATCGGCGAGATGGAACAAGAGAGCAGAGCGGATCAGCCCGCGTGGGAGACCGAGCGGGCTGCCCCCAGCGAAATATCCGAGCAGCGGCCGAACCGAAGCCTGCCATTCGCAAGTGAAGGTCTCGAGCAGGTGCGCGACAGCCACTGCTGATCGAGACCGATAGCCTCACATAGAAAAGGCGCCGCGGTTTCACCCGCGGCGCCTTTCGCTTTTCAAACGCAGGCGGGATCGCCTACTCCTTCTTGTCGATGTTCCAGAACACCGGCGTCGCGGGACCGTCGAGCACACCGGCCAGCGATTTGCGCCAGCCGCTCGGGATCAGATACTGCCCCAGCGGAATGTAGATCACCTGCTCATAGGCCTGCTTCTGGATGTCGGCGGCGATCTTCTTCTGCTCGTCGACCGAGGCCGCGCGGACGAAAGCGTCCTTGAGTTGCTCGATCTTGGCGTCCTCCGCCCAGCCGAACCAGCCCTTCTTGCCCTGGCCGCCGATCGAGAGATTGGCGATCGGGTTGGACACGTCGGCCGCGACCCAGTTGGTGAAGAACATGTTCCAGCCGCCTTCCTTCGGCGGCTTCTGGCTGGCGCGGCGGCTCACCACCGTCTGCCAGTCGGTCGCCTGAAGGTCGACCTTGAAGCCGGCCTCGCGCAGCAGCTGGGCCGCAACGATCGGCTGCGCCTTCAGCGTCGTGACATCGCCAGGGGCCATGATCACGATCGGCGTACCGTCATAGCCGGACTCGGCCAGTGCCTTCTTGGCTTCCGCCATTCCGTTGCCCTTGATCAGGGTCTCGGAGCCCGCATCGGTTGCGAGCGGCGTGTCGCAAATGAAGAAGGCGCCACAGATCTTCTGATATTTGGCGTTGCCGACCAGCGCGTCGAGCACGTCCTTCTGGTTCATCGCCAGCAAGGCGGCGCGACGCACCTTCACGTTGTCGAACGGCGGATGAAGGAAGTTCATCCGGCCGAGCGTCTGAAAGCCGAACTTGTTCAGGACCTCGATCGTGAGCTCCTTGTTGGGTTCCAGCACCGGCAGCATGTCGAACGGCAGGTTCTCCATGAAATCGATGTCGCCCGACTGCAGCGCGTTCACCGCGGTCTGCGAGTCCGGCATGGTGATCCACTCGACGCGGTCGACCTTCACGACCTTGCCGCCGGAGGTCCAGCTCGCCGGCTCCTTGCGCGGCACGTAATCGGTGTTCTTGACGTAGACCGCCTTCACGCCCGGCTGGAATTCGCCCTGCACGAACTTGAAGGGACCCGAACCGATCTGCTCGGGGATCTGCTTGTCCGGCGGCGTCTCGGCGAGGCGCTTCGGCATCATGAAGGCGACGCGCGAGGACGGCTTGCCGATGGAGTCGAGCACGAGGCCGTAAGCCTCCTTCAGCTTCAACGTGATGGTCTTGGCGTCGGTCGCCTCGATGCTCGCGGTGAAGTCCATGAGCTTCTGGCCCATGCCGTCGACCGCAGCCCAGCGCTTCAGCGAAGCGACGCAATCCTCCGCCGTTACCGGCGCGCCGTCATGCCACTTCAGCCCGTCGCGGAGCGTGAAGGTGTAGGTGAGCTTGTCGTCGGAGATCTTCCAGTCCGCCATCTGCGGCTGGACCTTGAAGTTCGAATCGGTGGCCACCAGCGTGTCGTAAACCATGTAGCCGTGGTCACGCGTGATGTAGGCCGTGGTGAAGATCGGATCGATGATGCGCAGATCGGAATGCATCACCGCCGTGATGGTCTTGCCGGCGGCGAGCACCGGCGAGGCGAGCGCCGTCGAAAGCGCGACGACAGACAGCGCGAGTTTGGAGGCAAACGCGCGAGGCCCCCGGCGCATGAAGTGCAACATAAAAAGTTTCTCCTGACGTGAAACTGTTCAAAGGCGGGTTATTGATTGAGCATGTGGTTCGTTCCTTGGGCGAACTAACCCCATGCAATGCCTTTATCTTTCGAGACTTGCAGACAGTGCCGAGCGCGTCAATCCGGTTTCGCTGCAGGCCCTGGCGGCGTGCGCACGGGCTCCACAAGGATCGGTTTGGCTCTACAACACTCTCCGCTCGTCTCACCCGCGGCGATGCAATGCGCGTTCCATCTTTCGAAGCTTGAGAGACATTGAGATGAATCCAGCCAATCTTCCCTTCGATTCCGAGGCCATGCTCGAAGGCCTGCGCACCTGGGTGGAATGCGAGAGCCCGACCTGGGATGCCGACGCCGTCGACAGGATGCTCGATATCGCAGCGCGGGATATGGCCATCATGGGTGCGACGATCGAGCGCATCGCGGGCCGTCAGGGCTTTGGCGGCGTGATCCGCGCGCGCTTTCCGCATCCGAGACAGGGCGAGCCCGGCATCCTGATCGCCGGACACATGGATACCGTCCACCCGGTCGGCACCATCGAGAAGCTGAAATGGCGGCGCGAGGGCAACAAGTGCTACGGCCCCGGCATCTATGACATGAAGGGCGGCAACTACCTCTCGCTGGAAGCGATCCGGCAGCTGGCGCGCGCATCCTTCACCACGCCGCTGCCGATCACCGTGCTGTTTACGCCGGATGAGGAAGTCGGCACGCCCTCGACGCGAGACATCATCGAGGCGGAAGCCGCGCGCAACAAATATGTACTGGTGCCCGAGCCCGGCCGGGCCGACAACGGCGTCACCACCGGACGTTACGCCATCGCACGCTTCAATCTCGAGGGCGACGGGACGGCCGAGTCACGCCGGCGCGACGCTGTCGGCGGGCCGTTCGGCAATCCGCGAGATGGCGCGGCAGATCCTCGCGATCGACGCGATGACGACGGAGGACTGCACCTTCTCGGTCGGCGTCGTGCATGGCGGGCAATGGGTCAATTGCGTTGCCACGACCGCCACCGGCGAAGCGCTCTCCATGGCCAAGCGGCAAGCCGATCTCGACCGCGGCGTCGAGCGGATGCTGGCGCTGTCAGGCACGACCAACGACGTCACCTTCAAGGTGACGCGCGGCGTAACGCGCCCGGTATGGGAGCCGGATGCGGGCACGATGGCGCTGTACGAGAAGGCACGCGGCATCGCCAAATCTCTCGGCGCGGAATTACCCCATGCGAGCTCCGGCGGCGGCTCCGACGGCAACTTCACCGGTGCGATGGGCATCCCGACGCTCGACGGCCTTGGCGTGCGCGGCGGCAACGGCCACACGCTGGAAGAGTATATCGAAGTCGAGAGCCTCGTTGAGCGCGGTCGGCTGATGGCGGGACTCTTGGCGACACTGGAGTGATGGTGCAGGCCGTCATTCCGGGGCGGCGCGTAGCGTCGCACCCGGAATCTCGAGATTCCGGGTTCGCGTCTGCGACGCGCCCCGGAATGACAAAGCATCGGAAGGGGCTACACGCTGCCAAAACAGCTGACCGCACTGCAAAAACCGCGACCCTGATGGCACGGGAATTGCTGAAATGTTAGGCTGATGGCAGAACAGACCCTCGCTGCCACGATTTGACTCTAATCTGACGGATCCAACTTGCTCGGATATCTCTTTCGCCGAATCCTCGCCGCCGTGCCCGTGATGGGCGTCGTCGCGCTGTTCGTCTTCCTCCTGCTCCGCCTCACCCCTGGCGATCCCGCCGCGATCCTCGCCGGCGACAATGCGACGCCCGAGCGGCTGGAGCGCATCCGCACCTCGCTCGGCCTCAACGAGCCGCTGATTGTGCAGTTCATCACCTGGGTCAACAAGCTGCTGCACGGCGACCTCGGAACTTCGCTGATCTCCAACCTGCCGGTGATCAAGATGATCAGCCAGCGCGTCGAGCCCTCGATCTCGCTCGCGCTGTCGACGATCATCCTCGCCGTCATCGTCGCAGTCCCGCTGGGCGTGATCGCGGCATGGAAGCACGGCACCTGGATCGACCGCTTCGTGATGGGCCTGTCGGTGCTCGGCTTCTCGGTGCCGGTGTTCGTGGTCGGCTATGTGCTGATCCAGATCTTCGCCATCGAACTGCGCTGGGTCCCGGTGCAGGGCTTCCGCAGCGTCTTTAACGGCTTCGGGCCGTTCTTCGAGCGCATCATCCTGCCGACCTGCGCACTTTCCTTCATCTACATCGCGCTGATCGCCCGCATGACGCGCGCGGCGATGCTGGACGTGCTCGGCGAGGATTATGTGCGCACGGCGCGCGCAAAAGGCATCAACGAGGTTGCGGTGATGATGCGCCATGCGCTGCGGAACGCCGCGGTGCCTGTGATTACCGTGATCGGCACCGGCTTCGCGCTGCTGATCTCCGGCGTCGTCGTCACCGAGAGCGTGTTCAACATACCCGGCATCGGCCGCCTCACCGTGGACGCGGTGCTGGCGCGCGACTATCCGGTGATCCAGGCGATGATCCTGCTGACATCGCTCGTCTATGTCGTCGTCAATCTTCTGATCGACGTCGCGTACACCCTGCTCGATCCCCGGATCCGGTACTGAGGCAAGGATTTAAGAACGAACATGTCGGTCGATACCCTTCCACAGTCCTCCATTCCGATCACGTCGCCGCTGCGGCCGCGGTTCGGATTCCTCACCTCGACGCCGATCATCGCCACGGCGACGGTCCTGCTCGCCTTGATCGTGCTGGTCTCGATCTTCGCGCCGCTGATCGCGCCCCATGATCCGATCCAGCTCGCGCCGTCGCAACGGCTCAAGCCGTCGTCCGCGCAATTCCTGCTCGGCACCGATGCCTACGGCCGTGACCTGGCCTCGCGCGTCCTCTATGGCGGCCGCATCTCGCTGCTGATCGGCATCGGCGCGGCCATCCTGTCGATTGCCATCGGGCTCGCGATCGGCCTCGTCTCCGGCTTCTTCAAGCTGGTCGATGCCGTGCTGATGCGCGTCATGGACGGCCTGATGGCGATGCCGAGCATCCTGCTCGCGATCGCCGTGGTGTCGCTGTCCGGCGCCAGCCTCTGGACCGTGCTGATCGCAATCACGATTCCGGAGATCCCCCGCGTCGCGCGCCTGGTGCGCTCCGTCGTGCTCTCGGCACGGGAGGAGCCTTACGTCGAAGCCGCGATTTCGGTCGGCTCCAGCCTGCCGAAAATCATGTTGCGGCACCTGATGCCGAATACGGTCGCCCCGCTGATCGTGCAGGGCACCTATATTTGCGCCAGCGCCATCCTCACCGAGGCCATCCTGTCCTTCCTCGGCGCCGGCATCTCACCGGAGACGCCGACCTGGGGCAACATCATGGCCGAGGGCCGCCAGTACTTCCAGATCAAGCCGTCGCTGATCTTCTGGCCGGGCCTTCTGCTCTCGATCGCCATCCTCAGCATCAATCTGATCGGCGACGCCGCCCGCGACGCCCTCGATCCGCGCATGAAGCAGCGGGAGGGGAAGTGAGGTCCTCAGTTTCGGCACTCCGGGCCGCGACGCCGTCGCGAACCCGGAATCCATTTCAACACCGACACTGCGGCCCGATGAATTCCGGGCCGCGCTGCGCGCGCCCCGGAATGACGGCGGAGAGAATTGACGTGACCAACATTATCCTCGACATCAACAACCTCGTCGTCTCCGTCGGCAAGAAGCCAGGCGGGCCGAAGATCATCGACGACATCTCGATCCAGGTGCGCGAGCGCGAGACGCTGTGTCTTGTCGGCGAAAGCGGCTCGGGCAAGTCGGTGACCTCGCTCACCACGATGGGCCTGCTGCCGAAGGGCACACTGGTGCCCACCGCCGGCAGCATCAAACTGGTCGGCGAGGAGCTGCTCGCCGCCACCGATCGCCGCCTGCGACAGCTTCGCGCCACGCAGATGGCGATGATCTTCCAGGAGCCGATGACCGCGCTCAATCCTGTCGTGCCGGTCGGCCGTCAGATCGACGAGGTGCTGCGCGCGCACACCAGCCTCGACGCCAAGGCGCGCAAGAAGCGCATTCTCGACATGATGGAGCAGGTCCACCTGCCCCAGGTCGAACGCATCTTCGCGTCCTACCCGCATCGGCTCTCCGGCGGCCAGCGCCAGCGCATCATGATCGCGATGGCCCTGGTGCTGGAGCCGAAGCTGCTGATCGCCGACGAGCCGACCACCGCGCTCGACGTCACCACGCAGAAGCAGATCCTGACGCTGATCCGCGAGCTGCAGCGCGATCACGGCACCGCGGTGCTGTTCATCACCCACGACATGGGCGTGGTCGCCGAGATCGCCGACCGCGTCGCGGTGATGCGGCAGGGCCGCCTGGTCGAGACCGGCCCGCTCGACACCGTGCTGCGCAATCCCACCATGGAGTACACCCGCAATCTGCTCTCTGCGGTGCCGAGCCTGGTGCCGCGCGCGGCGCGACCCGAGACCAAGGAGCCGGTCGTGCTGGAAGCCAACGAGCTCAGCAAGGTCTACAAGGAGCGCGCCTTCTTCGGCAAAGGCCGCGAGGTCGTTGCCGCCGACAAGGTGACGCTGACCCTGCGCAAGGGCCGCACGCTCGGCATCGTCGGCGAGAGCGGCTCGGGCAAGTCGACAGTAGCGCGCTGCATCGTCCGCCTGATCGACCCGACCTCCGGCGGCATCCGCCTCGCCGGCCGCGAGATCGCCGACATTTCGCGGCGCCTGCTGCAGCCGCACCGGCAAAAGATCCAGATCGTGTTCCAGGATCCCTACCGCTCGCTCAACCCGCGCGTCACTGTCGGCGAGAGCATTGCCGAAGGCCCGATCAATTACGGCGTCGCGCACGCTGACGCTATGAAGCGGGCGCGCGAGCTGCTCGAGCTGGTCGGCCTGCCCCCCGACGCGGTGTCGCGCTATCCGCACCAGTTCTCCGGCGGCCAGCGCCAGCGCATCGCCATTGCCCGCGCGCTCGCGCTCGATCCGGACGTGCTGGTGGCCGACGAAGCGGTCTCCGCGCTCGACGTCTCGGTGCAGGCGCAGGTGCTGGACCTGCTCGACGAGATCCAGACCCGGCTCGGCATCGCCATCCTGTTCATCACCCACGATTTGCGCGTCGCGGCGCAAATCTGCGACGAGGTCGTGGTGATGCAGCACGGCCGCGTGGTCGAGCAGGGCCCGGCTGCCGAGGTGCTGACGCATCCGCAGCAGGCCTACACCAAGGCGCTGCTCGACGCCGCGCCAGGACGCGGCTGGGATTTTGCGAACTTCCGGCCGGTGGCGGAAGGTGTGGGGGCCGCACTGTAGCTCTCTGCGCCGTCATTCCGGGGCATCGCGAAGCGATGCGCCCGAATCCATCGGACAGCTGATTCTATAGCGCAATGGATTCCGGGCTCGCGCCTCAGCGGGCGCGCCCCGGAATGACGGTGGATCGAGTCAGCGCGCTCTCACCGCATCCGCAGCATTCCCAAAACAGCTTGACCCTATGCACGGCGCGAGTGCTTCCCGCCTTGCTCTCTCCTTCGCGCCGGGGCTAACGTCGCGCACTTTCAAAACGCTGGACTTGAATTGATGACACGTATCGCCGTTGGCGGCTTCCTGCACGAGACCAACACTTTCGCTCCCACCAAGGCGACCTTCGCCGACTTCCAGCATGGCGGCGGCTGGCCGGCGATGACCGAGGGGGCCGACGTGCTGAAGGTGATGCGGCGCATCAATGTCGGCCTCGCCGGTTTCGTCGACAGCGCCGAGACCAACGGCTGGGAACTCGTACCGACGATTGCCGCCGCGGCGAGCCCCTCCGCGCACGTCACCGAGGACGCCTTCGAGCGCATCGTGAAGGTGATGGTCGACGGCATCGCAGCCGCGGGCCCGATCGACGCGGTCTATCTCGACCTGCACGGCGCGATGGTGACCGAGCACCTCGACGACGGCGAAGGCGAGATCCTGGCGCGGGTCCGCCGCGTCATCGGCAGAGACGTTCCGCTGGTCGCCAGCCTCGACCTCCACGCCAACGTCACCCCCGAGATGATCGAGCATGCCGACGCGCTGATCGCCTACCGCACCTATCCCCACGTCGACATGGCCGAGACCGGCCGCGCCTCGGCGCGACATCTCGCTCTGCTGCTGAAGACGAAGCAACGCTTCGCAAAGGCGTTCCGGCAATTGCCGTTTCTGATTCCGATCAGCTGGCAATGCACCAACGACCAGCCCACCAAGGGCATCTACGAAAAGCTCGCCGCCCTGGAGAGCGATGCGGTCCCGACGCTGTCTTTCGCGCCGGGCTTTCCCGCCGCCGACTTCCGCGATTGCGGGCCGAGCGTGTTCGCCTATGGCACGACGCAAGCGGAGGCCGATCGCGCCGCGGACGCGGTCATGCGGCTGGTCGAAAGCCATGAGGACGATTTCGACGGCAAGATCTGGACGCCCGACGACGGCGTGCGCCACGCCATGGAACTTGCCAAGAGCGCGAGCAAGCCGATCATCATCGCCGACACCCAGGACAATCCCGGCGCCGGCGGCGATTCCGACACCACGGGCATGCTGCGCGCGCTGGTGCGTAACAAAGCGAGCGCCGCGACCGGCGCGATCTACGATCCGGTCTCGGCCAAGGCCGCGCATGCGGCCGGCGTCGGCGCCACCGTGACGCTGTCGCTCGGCGGCAAGTCCGGCATTCCCGGCGACGAGCCCTACACCGAGACCTTCGTGGTCGAAAAGCTCTCCGACGGCCGCTTCATCGCACCGGGTCCCTATTACGGCGGCCGCGAGATGGAGATGGGCCCCTCTGCAGCCTTGCGCATCGGCGACGTCCGTGTCGTGGTGAGCTCGTACAAGGCCCAGCTCGCCGACCAGGCGATGTACCGCTATGTCGGCATCGAGCCGACGCAAGAGAAGATCCTCGTCAACAAGAGCTCGGTGCACTTCCGCGCCGATTTCGAGCCGATCGCGGAGAAGCTGATGATCTGCGCCGCGCCCGGCGCGATGCCGGCCGACACCGCCTCCCTGCCCTGGACGCGGCTGCGCCCGGGTATCCGCATCAAGCCGAACGGCCCCGCTTTCATTCCTCCCTCACGCTGACTGGACAAAGCACATGCCCACGATCGACCGCATCGACGGCTATGCCGACGAACTCACCGCCATCCGGCGCGACCTCCACGCCCATCCCGAGATCGGCTTCGAGGAAGTGCGGACCTCCGGCATCGTCGCCGACAAGCTCAAGAGCTGGGGCATCGAGGTGCACCGCGGCCTCGGCGGCACCGGCGTGATCGGCGTCATCAAGGGCAAGGGCTCGGGCAGCAAGCGCATCGGCCTGCGCGCCGACATGGACGCGCTGCCGATGGAAGAGAACACCAATCTGAAATGGAGCTCGAAAATCCCCGGCCGCTTCCACGGCTGCGGCCATGACGGCCACACCACCATGCTGCTCGGCACCGCGCGCTACCTCGCCGAGACCAGGAATTTCGACGGTACCGTACACCTGATCTTCCAGCCGGCCGAGGAAGGCCTCGGCGGCGCCCGCGCCATGATCAAGGACGGCCTGTTCGAGAAATTTCCGTGCGACGAGCTCTACGGCCTGCACAACGCGCCCGACCTCAACCACGGCGAGATCGCGATCCTGCCGGGCCCGGCGATGGCCAGCGCCGACTTTTTCGACCTGCGCATCACCGGCTACGGCGCGCATGGCGCGATGCCCGAGCGCTCGAAGGACGCGGTGATCATCGCGACCACGCTGGCGCAGGCGATCCAGACCATCGTCAGCCGCAACGTCGATCCGCTGCAGGCCGCCGTGGTGTCGATCACCCAGATCCATGCGGGCTCCGCCTACAACGTCATTCCCGGCGACGCGCATCTTTGCGGCACCATCCGCACCTTCTCGAAGGAAGTCCGCGCCCTCGTCAGCGAACGCATCCGCACGATCTGCGCCGGCGTCGCCAGCGCCTACCAATGCGTGATCGACGTCGACATCCGCGACACGTTTGGCGTGCTGATCAACCAGGTCGAGCAGTCCAAGGTGGTCGAGGAGGTCGCGCGCACCATCGTCGATCCCGCCAACGTGATCACCCGCGCCCAGCCCAAGATGGGCAGCGAGGATTTCGCCGACATGCTGGAGACCATTCCCGGAGCCTATTTCTGGGTCGGCCATGACGGCTCGGTGCCGGTGCACAATCCCGGCTTCGTGCTCGACGACAAGATCCTGCCGATCGGCGCCAGCATGTTCGCGCGCATCATCGAGACGCGCATGCCAGTGGGTGCCAATGCATAAGAAGCGTGCCGACGAGGCGGTCACCTCGCTGCACGATCTGTCCGCGGTCGATCTGATCGCGGGCTATCGCGCCAAGCAATTCTCGCCGAGCGAGGTGCTGGAGGACTTGCTCGCGCATGTCGCGGCATGGGAACCGCATCTGAAGGCGCTCTATGCATTCGATCCCGACGGCGCGCGCGAGGCCGCCAAGGCTTCGTCCGCGCGCTGGGCCGGCGGCGAGCCGTCCGGTGCGCTCGACGGCGTGCCCGTCACGGTGAAGGACAACATCGCGACCAAGGGCGTGCCTTTGCCGCTGGGCGCGGCCAGCGTCAAGCTGGTGCCGGCCGAGAAGGACGCCCCGCCCGCCGCGCGGCTGCGCGAGGCCGGCGCGATCATCTTCGCCAAGACCACCATGCCCGATTACGGCATGCTGTCCTCCGGGCTCTCCAGCTTCCACGCGCTGGCGCGCAATCCCTGGGACCTCACCAGGAATCCGGGCGGCTCCAGCGCGGGCGCAGGGGCTGCCGCTGCGGCCGGCTACGGCCCCTTGCATCTCGGCACCGATATCGGCGGCTCGGTCCGCCTGCCGGCCGGCTGGTGCGGCCTCGTCGGCCTGAAGCCGAGCTTTGGCCGCGTGCCGATCGATCCCACCTATGTCGGCCGCGTCGCCGGGCCCATGACCCGTACGGTCGATGATTGCGCGCTGATGATGAGCGTGATCGCCAAGCCCGACCGGCGCGACGGCATGAGCCTGCCCGCCGAGCCGCTCAACTGGAAAGGCCTGGAGAAGTCCCCGCGAAAACTGCGGATCGGCTTGATGCTCGATGCCGGCTGCGGCCTGGCGCCGGAGAAGCCGGTGCGCGAGGTCGCGGTGAAGGCGGCGAAGGCGTTCGAGTCCGCGGGCAGCGTCGTCACCGAGGTCGACGGCATCCTGACGCGCGAGATGCTCGACGGCCTCGACAATTTCTGGCGCGCCAGGATGTGGGACGATCTGTCGAAACTGACGCCGGCTGAGCAGGCCAAGGTGCTGCCCTACATTTTCAAGTGGGGCGAGTCCGGCGCCAGGCTCTCGGGCGTCGACGTGATCCGCGGTTTCAACCAGACCATGGCGATCCGGGCCGCCGCAGCCAGACTGTTCTGCGAGCTCGACTATGTGATCTCGCCGACCGCACCGAACGTGAACTATCCGGCGGAATGGGCTTCCCCCACCAACGATCCGATGAAGCCGTTCGAGCACATCGCCTATACCGTGCCGTGGAATATGTCGGAGAACCCTGCGGTCTCCGTCAACGGCGGCTTCGACGCCAAGGGCTTTCCCATCGGCGTGCAGATCGTCGGCCGCCGCTTCGACGATATCGGCGTGCTCGGCATGGCCAAGGCGTTCGAGGCCCTGCGCGGCGCGCAGCGGCCCTGGCCGAAGCCGCCGGCGAAGTAAGCACCCTCTGTCATTCCGGGTTGCGCCCACTTGGCGCAAGCCCCGATGACTTGGGACAGACAACCTGCGGGAGCCTCTTGCTTACCCTCCCCTGGAGGAGGGGGGTCAGCTCACATTGAGCGCAGCGAAATGTGAGACGGGGTGGGGTGACGGTCTCTCCACATCCGACACTGCCCGAGGAGAGATCACCCCACCCCGCTCGCGCTGCGCGCGATCGACCCTCCCCTCCAGGGGAGGGTAAAGACAACCAGCCTCTGCCGTCTGCGCAGCAAGAAACAAGGAAGGAAACCATCATGGCGTATGAGACGATCAAGTACGAGGTCGCCGAGCAGATCCTCACCATCACGCTGAACCGGCCCGACAAGCTCAACGCCTTCAACGCGCAGATGCAGGCCGAGCTGATCGACGCGTTCGACGCCGCCGACAAGGACGACAATATCCGCGCCATCATCGTCACCGGCGCCGGCCGCGGCTTCTGCGCGGGCGCCGATCTCTCCTCCGGCGCCGACACGTTCGACCGCGACGCGCGGCGCGGGCCGGTGAGGCGCCTTGCCGACGGCAAGGTCGATTACAGCGATCCGCAGGTGCGCGACGGCGGCGGCCAGGTGACCTTGCGCATCTTCAAGTGCCTGAAGCCCGTGATCGCCGCGGTGAACGGCCCGGCGGTCGGCATCGGCGTCACCATGCAGCTCGCGATGGACATCCGCATTGCCTCGGACGCCGCGCGGTTCGGTTTCGTGTTCTCCCAGCGCGGCATCGTGCCGGAGGCCGCCTCGAGCTGGTTCCTGCCGCGCATCGTCGGTATCTCGCAGGCGCTGGAATGGTGCTATTCCGGCCGCGTCTTCCCGGCCCAGGAGGCCCTCGCCGGCCGTCTCGTCAGCAAGGTCGTCGCCCCCGACGATCTCCTGCCGACCGCCCGCGCGCTCGCCAAGGAATTTGCGGCGAAGACCGCGCCGGTCTCGGTGGCGCTGATCCGCCAGATGATGTGGCGCATGATGGGCGCCGACGATCCCATGGAGGCGCACAAGGTCGACAGCCGCGGCATCTACGCCCGCGGCCGCTCGGACGACGTCAAGGAAGGCGTGGTGTCGTTCCTGGAGAAGCGGCCGGCGCAGTTCAAGAACAAGGTGTCGACGGACATGCCGGATTACTTCCCGTGGTGGACGGAGCGGGAGTACAAGTGACGCGTAGCGTCATCCCGGGGCGATGCGAAGCATCGAACCCGGGATCTCGAGATCCGGGTTCGCCCTTCGGGCGCCCCGGAATGACGGCGGTGAGGATCACTCCATCATCAGCGCGACGCGACCGATCGCCTTGCGGTCGATCAACAGCCGCATCGCCTTCGCATAGTCCGCCAGCGGCAGGCGGTGCGAGACGCTGGGGCGCAGCTTGCCCTGCTCCGCCCATTGCAGCAGCGCCTTCAGGCGCACCTCTCCCAGCGCGGGATTTTTCCGCACGGCTTCGCCGGCACGCACGCCGAGCACGCTGGCGCCCTTGATCAGCAGGAGATTGGTCCTGGCCGAGCCGATGCCGCCGGTGAAGCCGATCACCAGGAGCCGCGCGCCCCAGGCGATGCAGCGCAGCGAATCTTCAAAGACCTGGCCGCCGACGGGATCGAACACGACGTCGGCGCCGCGACCGTCGGTGATGCGCTTGACGGCATCGCGAAACGGCTCGCGGTCGTAGCGGACGAGATGGTCGGCGCCGCGCGCCTTGGCGACGGCGAGCTTTTCGTCGCTGGAGGCGGTCGCGATCACGATCGCGCCGAGCATCTTGCCGATCTCGACCGCGGCCAGTCCCGTGCCGCCGCCGGCGCCGTGCACCAGCAGCACCTCGCCCGGCTCGACCCGGCCGCGATCGATCAGCGCATGATAGGCCGTGCCATGGCCGGCAAGATAAGTTGCAGCTTCCGCGTAGTCGAATGTCGACGGCTTAGGGGTGAGCTGAGACGGCGTGACGACGGCTTCATCCGCAAACGCACCGTGGCGCATCTTGACGATGACCTTGTCGCCGACGGCAACACCTGTCGCCTCCGGGCCGATCTCGGTGACGTCGCCGGCGGCTTCCATGCCGGGCGTGAACGGCAGCTCCGGCTTGAGCTGATATTGGCCGGCCGCCATCAGCACATCGGGAAAATTCAGCCCGGCGGCCCGGATCGCGACGCGCACCTCGCCGGGCTTCAGGACGCGCGATGGATGTTCCTCGAGCCGCAATGCTTCGGGCTCGCCGAGCGTGCGGCAGACGACGGCCCGCACCATCAGGCCGCGCTCGCCTTGCTGCGCAGAAGCGCTTCGCGGATCAGCGGCAGGCGGTCGTTGCCGAAATACATGTCGGTCTTGTTCACGAAGATCGTCGGCGAGCCGAAGCCGCCGCGCGCGACCACCTCTTCGGTATTCGCCTTGAGCTGGTCCTTGATGCCCTGCTCCGAGATCCCTGCGAAGAATTTCTGCTCGTCGATGCCGACCTGCCTGCAGATCTGGGCCAGCACGGCGTCCTGCGAAACGTCCTTGTCACCGCCCCAATAGGCTTCGAACACGGCGGTTGCGAACGGCACCATGTCCTTGCCCAACCAGATGCAGCCGCGCATCGCCTTGACGCTGTTCACGGGAAACACCGTCGGCGGCATCTTGATCGCAAGGCCCGCCGAGCGCGCCCAGTCCTGAAGATCCTTCTGCATGTAGCGCGCCTTCAGCGGCACGGGCTTCTCGCGCTGCGCATAGACGCTCGGATTGACGGTGTTGAAGATGCCGCCGACCAGGATCGGCCTCCAGACGATCTCCGCGCCCAGCTCCTTGGCCAGCGGCTGGATGTTGTGGAAAGCGAGATAGGTCCAGGGGCTGGAACAGTCGAAGAAGAACTCGATCATGGGGGTTCCTTGTGTCTTGGTTGTCCCGCTCCCTCCCCGTCATCGCGAGGAGCGAAGCGACGAAGCAATCCAGGTTGCCACTGCGGAAAGATTCTGGATTGCTTCGCTTCGCTCGCAATGACGGGGAAAGAGCGATGGCCGTCACTTCCTTCCCAACACTTCCTTAGCCCTTTGCCCGAACATGATCTTGCGTGATTCCTCGTCGAAGGGCTCCTTCACGAATTTTCCGATCGCAAGCCCCGCCTGCACCTGCGGCCGTGCCCGCACCTCGGCGTACCAGCGCTTGACGCTGGGATAGTCGTCGAGCGTAAAGCCCTGCGCCTTGTGGGTCATGGTCCAGGGAAAGCAGGCGATGTCGGCGATCGAATAGTCGCCGGCGACATAGGAACCCGTCTTCTCCAACTGGCGGTCGAGCACGCCATAGAGCCGGGCCGCCTCGTCGCGATAGCGCGCGATCGCGTAAGGAATTTTCTCGGCCGCATACAGCGCGAAATGACCGTGCTGGCCGAGCATCGGACCGAGCCCCGCCATCTGCCACATCACCCATTGGATCGTGGTGGAGCGGCCGCGCAGGTCGGCGGGAAGGAAGCGGCCCGTCTTCTCCGCGAGATAGATCAAAATCGCGCCGGTCTCGAACGCCGAGAATGGACTGCCGCCATCGGCGGGCTCGTGATCGACGATCGCGGGAATACGGTTGTTCGGCGAGATTGCCAGAAACTTAGGCGCAAACTGCTCGCCGGCGCGGATGTCGACGGGCTTGACCGTGTAGGGCAGCCCGAGCTCCTCCAGCATGATCGAGATTTTCCAGCCGTTGGGCGTCGGCGCGTAATAGAGGTCGATCATGACCTGTTCCCTGGCGTTTCCTTGACAATTTCCCTTGTCGCTGCCGGACGAGAGAGCGACTTTCGTTGTTCTGTACCTCGACGTTAGGACATGGCAGGAAGGGGCGCAACACAACCTGCCGGGAGGGCCGCCATGCTGTTTCCAACCACGATCGCCGGCTCCTTGCCGAAGCCGGAATGGCTCGCCGAGCCCAACATGCTCTGGGCGCCCTGGAAATCGCAAGGCGACGAACTTCTCCGCGCCAAGCGCGACGCGACGCTGATCTGGCTGAAAATCCAGGAGGACGCCGGCATCGACGTCGTCACCGAGGGCGAGCAGGCCCGGCAGCACTTCGTCCACGGTTTCCTCGAGAAGATCGAAGGCATCGACTTCGCCCACAAGGTCGAGATGGGCATCCGCAAAGACCGCTACAAGGCGATGGTGCCGCAGGTGGTCGCGCCGCTCCGGCTGAAAGATCGCGTCCATGCCTTCGAGGCGCGCGTGGCCCGCACGCACACCAGGAAGAAGCTGAAATTCACGCTGCCCGGCCCGATGACCATCATCGACACCATCGCCGATCGCTATTACGGCGACCGCGTCAAGATGGCGTTTGCCTTCGCCGAGCTCTTGAACGAGGAAGCCAAGGCCTTGCAGGCCGACGGCGTCGATCTCGTGCAGTTCGACGAGCCTGCCTTCAACGTCTACATGGACGAGGTCAACGATTGGGGCATCAAGGCGCTGGAGCGCGCCGCGCAGGGGCTGACCTGCACCACCGCCGTCCACATCTGCTACGGCTACGGCATCAAGGCCAACACCGACTGGAAGGAGACGCTGGGCAGCCAATGGCGGCAATACGAGCAGATCTTCCCGGCGATCGACGCGAGCCCGATCCAGCAGGTCGCGGTCGAATGCCGCAATTCGAAGGTGCCGCTCGACCTGCTCGGGCTCCTGAAGAACAAGATCGTGCAGGCCGGCGTGATCGACGTCGCCAGCGACGCGGTGGAGACCGCCGAGGACGTCGTCCAGGTGATCGACGCCGTGTCAAAGTTCGTGCCCAAAAGCAACATCATCGCCACCACCAATTGCGGCATGGCCCCGATGCGGCGCGAGATCGCCGAAGCCAAGCTGATGGCGCTCGGCGCGGGCGCGGCGCTGGCACGCGAGAAGTTGGGATGATGGCGGCGACCTGCAAACGGCTCCGCTAGTCCAGAGCCGTCGGATGCAGCGCCGGCCGATATCCGGCGCTCAGCGCCCGCAATGCGGACGGAGGCGTCAGCAACATCGGGCCTTCCGGCTCGCGCTCGGTGCGGGCATAGCCGGCGGGGGACCATAGCCGCGCCCGGCCTTTCTTCATCAGAAAGCTCTCCTCGCCCAGCTGCACCATCGCGCCATCCGGCAAGTCTGCGAGCGCCACTTGCAGCGGGTGCAACCGCTTGCGGCCGCGATCGAGACGCTCCCGATGCAGCTGCGCGTCCATCGCCTTTGCGCTCACCTTGCTTGCGCCATTGCCCCGCTCCCAAGCTGTGCGGAAGCGGTTGGCATCGTCGCGGCGGCAGAAGAAGCAGGGGCGGTGCCCCGCGGCAAGCGCGGTGGCTTCGTCGAGAAAGAACAGCTCGGTCCAGCTCCGCCGCGCCATCACCGGCCGCCGCCAGCCGCGGAATTCGCACAGGCAGGTGATCCACGCCGGTGACGACCAGCGCTTCTTCAGCAGAGACTTCGTCGCGGGATCGTGGATGATGCCGCGATTGCCGGTGAACATGCCGCGATGCGGGGTGGCGATGATGTCGCCGGTGGGCGTGACGCGGTTTTGCAGGGGCATGGGGCGACTATTCTGCTGCCGTCATTCCGGGGCGATGCGACCATCGAACCCGGAATCTCGAGATTCTCAGGCGCAATTGCGCACCATAGTTCGGTCCTGCGACCGCCCCGGAATGACTCCATACCTCACGCCGCCCCGTCGCGCAGCGGCGGGTGGTAGGACAGCGCGGTGTCCCAGGGGAAGAAGATCCAGGTGTCCTGCGAGACCTCGGTGATGAAGGTGTCGACCAGCGGGCGGCCCTTCGGCTTGGCGTAGACGGTGGCGAAATGCGCGTCCGGCAGCATCTCGCGCACCAGCCGGCCGGTCTTGCCGGTGTCGACGAGGTCGTCGACGATCAACAGCCCCTTGCCGGTGCCGCCGCCAAGCTTCATGGCCTGCTCCGAAATGCCCTTGAGGACCTGGAGCTCGCCCTGCTTGTCGTGATCGTAGCTGGCGATACAGACCGTATCGATCACACGCACGCCGAGCTCGCGGGCCACGATCGCGGCCGGCACGAGGCCGCCGCGCGTGATCGCGATCACCGCGTGGAACGGACCGACCTCGTTGAGCCGCCAGGTCAGCGCCCGGCAATCCCGGTGGAATTGGTCCCACGAGACCGGAAAGGCCTTGCCCGCCCGCTCCTGTGCGCTCAGTTCCGGTGCTTCACCAGCCATTGTCGTCTCCTGCGTCGTAAACCGTCCAGCAAGCCGGGGCTTTAACGGCTGACGTTCAATCCTGCCAGCATCTCCTTCACCGCAGCCATCGCTGCCGCCAGCTTCTCCGGATCGCGCGAGCGCACCACCAGGTTGGTGTTCGGCTTCGAGTCCTCGTCCATGAAGGGATAGCTGCCGATGATGGTGTCGGGATGGGCGGCGGCGATCGCCCGCAGCGGGCCGCCGATGTCGCCCTCGCGCGCGTTGGCCCGCACCGTGTCGGAGAGCATGCGCACGCCCGATTTCAACTTGGGCGCGACGATGTCCATCATCGCCTGCATGATCGAAGGCACGCCCGCCATGACGATGACATTGCCGATCTTGAATCCGGGGGCCAGGATGGTCGCGCTCTGGATCAGCTCGGCACCGTCGGGGATGCGGGCCATGCGCAGGCGGGCCTCGTTGAGGTCCTGCTCGCTCCAGCGCTCGCGAAAACGGGCGACGACCTCCGGGTGGTGGTCGATGCCGACGCCGAACGCCTTGGCGACGGCATCGGCAGTGATGTCGTCATGGGTCGGCCCGATGCCCCCGGTGGTGAAGACATAGGTGTAGCGATGCCGCAGTGCATCCAGGGCCGCAATGATGTCGGCCTCGTCGTCGGAGACGACCCGGACTTCCTTCAGGTCGATGCCGATATTGGTCAGGTATTCGGCGATGAAGCCGATATTCTTGTCCTTGGTTCGGCCGGACAGGATCTCGTCGCCAATGACCAGAATGCCCGCCGTGACGATCTCGCTCATAACTCAAGTCCCTCACCTGTAGCACCGACTTTGCCGGGGTAACGCGTTGAAGTCACGCGGTTTTGCTGCCGAAATAAGCAGTCCTCCGCCATTTTTTCGGGCAGGCCGCCGGCCACCCCCGGCAAATGCTGCCAAGCCATGCTTATCGCGCTGGCCCGGCCCTTGCTACCACATGAAAGTCATGCACTCTTGCCGCATGGCCACAGGACGTTGCGGTCTTCAACAAGGCCTTGCGGCCTGTCCAATGGCGCAACGCCTTGCGGAGACAAGTCGGGATCTATGGCAGTCGCGTTTGATGAAATGAACATTCCCGGCGGGGATCTTCGCCCCGCCTATCAGGAGCTGGCGCGCTGGCTCAAGGAGACGCCCCCGAGGCGCTCGAATATCGCCGCCAGGAGGCCGAGCTCCTGTTCCGCCGGATCGGCATCACCTTCGCGGTCTACGGCGAGGCCGAGTCCACCGAACGCCTGATCCCCTTCGACGTCATCCCGCGAATCATGTCCGGCAAGGAATGGACCCTGTTGGAGAAGGGCCTGAAGCAGCGCGTGCGCGCGCTCAACATGTTCCTGCGCGACATCTATCACAGCCGCGACATCCTCCGCGCCGAGATCGTGCCTGACGATCTGATCTTCCAGAATCCGGTGTTCCGGCCCGAGATGAACGGCCAGCATGTGCCGCACGACGTCTACGTGCACATCGCCGGCATCGACATCGTCCGGGTCGATGCCGAGGACTTCATCGTGCTGGAAGACAACGCCCGCACGCCCTCGGGTGTGTCCTACATGCTGGAAAACCGCGAGATCATGATGCGGCTGTTTCCGGATCTGTTCGCCCGCCACAGAGTGGCGCCGGTCGAGCGCTATCCGGACGAGCTGCTCTCTGCCTTGCGCTCGGTCGCGCCGCTAAGTGCATCCAGCGAGCCGACGGTGGCCCTGCTCACCCCCGGCGTCTACAACTCGGCCTATTACGAGCACTCGTTCCTGGCCGACAAGCTCGGCATCGAGCTGGTCGAGGGCCGCGATCTCATCGTCAAGAACAACGAAGTGTTCATGCGGACGACAGAAGGGCTGAAGCGGGTCGATGTGATCTACCGCCGCGTCGACGACGACTTCCTCGATCCCCTCACCTTCCGTCCCGATTCCGTGCTCGGCGTGCCCGGGCTGATGTCGGCCTATGCGGCCGGCAACATCACCCTCGCCAATGCCGTCGGCACCGGGATCGCCGACGACAAGGCGATCTACTCCTACATGCCGGACATCGTGAAATTCTATCTCGGCGAGGAGCCGATCCTGAAGAACGTACCGACCTGGCGCTGCCGTGAGCCGAAGGATCTCGCCTACGTGCTGGACAATCTGAGCGAGCTCGTCGTCAAGGAAGTCCATGGCTCCGGCGGTTACGGCATGCTGATCGGCCCCGCTGCGACGAAAGCGACGATCGAAGCGTTCCGCGACAAGCTCAAGCGCGAGCCGGAGGGTTTCATCGCGCAGCCGACGCTGGCGCTTTCGACCTGCCCGACCTGCACCGCATCCGGCCTCGCACCGCGCCATGTCGATCTTCGGCCCTTCGTGCTCACGGGCAGCAAGAGCACGACCATCGTGCCGGGCGGCCTGACACGTGTCGCGCTGAAGGAAGGTTCCCTGGTGGTGAATTCGAGCCAGGGCGGCGGCACCAAAGACACCTGGATCCTGGACGAGTAGACAGATGCTGTCGCGTACCGCCGAAAACCTCTATTGGCTCGCCCGCTACGTCGAACGGGCCGAATATCTCGCGCGCACCATCGACGCAACGCTGCGCGTCACCGCGCTTCCCGCCGCCTATATCGGCAAGACCAACGAATGGGACTCGGCGCTGCTCACCGCCGGCGTCGCCGCCAGCTTCTACCAGACCTATGAGGAAGCCAACGAGCACAACGTCGTCGAATACCTCTCGTTCTCCGCGGACAATCCGTCCTCGATCAGGAACTGCATCGAGGCGGCGCGGCTGAACTCGCGTTCGGTGCGCACGGCGCTGACCAGCGAGATGTGGGACACCATCAACTCGGCCTGGATCGAGCTTCAGGCGGTGTGGAGCAAGGGCGCCTCGACGCGGGAGGACCTCGCGAAGTTCCTGCGCTTCGTGCAGGAGACCTCGCTGCGCTTCGACGGATCTGCCTACCGGACCATGCTGCGCAACGACGCCTATTGGTTCTCGCGGATGGGCGTGCACCTGGAGCGCGCCGACAACACCGCGCGCATTCTCGACGTGAAGTATCACGTGCTGCTGCCCGAGGAGGAGCATGTCGGCGGCCCGCTCGACTTCTACCAGTGGAGCTCGATCCTGCGCTCGGTGTCGGCGCTGACCGCCTATCACTGGGTCTATCGCGAGACGCTGAAACCCTGGCTGATCGCGGACCTGCTCATCCTCAACGACACGCTGCCGCGCTCGCTGGCCAGCTGCTACGGCAATCTCGTGCGCAACCTCGACCAGATCGGCGTCGCCTATGGCCGCCAGGGCGCGGCCCAGCGCCACGCCCGCGGCATCCGCAACCGGCTGGAGCACAGCAACATGAACGACATTTTCCAGCACGGCGTGCATGAATTCATTCAGGAATTCATCACGGATAATTCCAGGCTGGGCGAAATCATCACGAAGCAGTATTTGATCTGACCCACGCTGTCGTTCCGGGATGGTCCGAAGGACCAGACCTGGAACCTCGAGATCCGGGCTCGGTCCTGCGGACCGCCCCGGAATGACGGAATCAAACCACCATGCGCCTGCGAGATCCTGCACACCACGACCTATCGCTACGAGCCGCCGGCCACGAGCGTGATCCAGATCCTGCGCATGACCCCCGGCAGCCATGACGGGCAATATGTGGCGGAATGGCAGATCGACGTCTCCACCGACACCAAGCTCGACACGCATGAGGATGCGTTCGGCAACGTCACCCATGTGCTGTCCTGCGGGCCGGTCGGCGACATCCAGATCACCGCCGAAGGGCTGATCGAGACCCACGACACCGGCGGCGTGCTGCGCGGCACCGACGAACGCTTTCCGGCGGGCATGTTCCTGCGCTCGACCGATCTCACCTCCGTCAATCCGGCGATGACGGCGGTGGCGCGTCAGTTGCGCAGCGAGGCCGAGAGCGACACGCTCGGCTTCCTGCATACGCTGATGACTGAGATTGCCGACCACATGACGTTCGACGAGGACCCGACCCATAGCGGCACCTCGGCGGCGGAGGCATTCACGCTCAAGCGCGGGGTGTGCCAGGACTACGCGCACATCTTCATTGCCTGCGCCCGCGCCGGCGGCGTGCCGGCGCGCTTCGTCTCCGGTCACTTCCTGCGCGCGGACGGTCTGTTGCATCAGGACGCCGGGCACGCCTGGGCGGAAGCCTTCGTGCCCGACCTCGGCTGGGTCGGCTTCGATCCCGCCAACAGCATCTGCGCCACCGACGCCCATGTCCGCGTCGCGATCGGGCTCGACTATCTCGGCGCGGCCCCGGTGCGCGGCACCCGCTACGGCGGCGGCAAGGAGACGCTGACGGTGGCCGTGAAGGTCGAGCAGGCCGGCCGCGGTGGGCCGTCGCAATCGCAATCCCAGCGGCAGAGCTAACCGCAGCCGTCGGATCGCATCAGCCATGCTACACTCGCGGGATCAGCCCTCCGCGAGGTACCCATGGCCACTGTAAAACTGCTTTCGGACGATGAGCTCTCCCCTGAAGCGCGCGCCGTCTTCGACGATATCCGCAAGGTGCGAAAGTCGGACTTCGTCAACAATTTCTGGCGCGCGCTGGCGCATGATCCGAAGACGTTGCGGCGGACCTGGGAGAGCATCAAGGAGGTGATGGCGCCCGGTGCGCTCGATCCCAAGGTCAAGGAAATGCTTTACGTGGCGGTTTCGATCGCACATGGCTGCAGCTATTGCATTCATTCGCACACCGCCGCTGCGCGCGCCAAGGGCATGAGCGAGGCCGAATATGCCGAGATGCTCGCCATCGTCGGCATGGCCGCGGAGACCAACCGCCTGGTGACGGCGCTCGGCGTGCCGGTGGATGAGGCGTTTCTTGTTGATGCCGGCGAATAGGCTGCCGTCTCACGCCGTCATTCCGGGGCGCGCGCAGCGCGAGCCCGGAATCCATCGGGCCGCATAATTCGTCGATGCATGGATTTCGGGCTCGCGACTTCGTCGCGCCCCGGAATGACGGCCGGAATCGGGGGTTTCATGCCTCCTTGAAATTGGCTAGTAATTCCGCGCAAACGCGTTCGGGGATTGGAAATGACCTATTGCTGCGGAATTCTGGTTCGGGACGGTCTGGTGATGATCGCCGACACCCGCACCAATGCCGGCCTCGACAACGTCTCGACGTTCCGCAAGCTCCACATCTTCTCCAAGCCCGGCGAGCGCATCATGGCGATCGCCAGCGCGGGCAACCTCGCCATCAGCCAGTCGGTGCTGTCCACGCTGACCGAAGGCCTGGAGGACCCCAACACGGGCGAGCTCGAGACGCTGATGAACGCGCCGACCATGTTCCAGGCCGCCCAGCGCATCGGCCGGGCGATCCGGGCGGTGCACGCCACCGAAGGCCCTGCCTTGAAGTCCGAGGACGTGTCCTTCGACGTCTCCTTCCTGTTCGGCGGCCAGATCAAGGGCTCGCGGATGCGCCTTTTCATGGTCTACACCGCCGGCAATTTCATCGAGTGCACCACCGACACGCCCTATTTGCAGATCGGCGAGCACAAATACGGCAAGCCGGTACTCGACCGCGCCATGCACTACGACGTCGAGCTCTACGAGGCGCTGAAGACCGGCCTGATCTCGATGGACTCGACGATGCGCTCCAATCTCGGCGTCGGCCTTCCCATCGACGTGCTGGTGGTGCGCTCGGACGCCTGCGAGGCCGACCTCAACCACCGCATCGAGGCGGGCGAGCCCTATTTCCACGACCTGCGCTCGCGCTGGTCGGCGGCGCTGCGCGCAGCGCATCAGAACATTCCGCGGCCGCCCTACAAGAACGAAAAAGAGCCGAAAACCTGACAACATGAGCAAAGGCAGGAAACGATGAGCGAAGCAAAAAAGATCGCATTGGTGACGGGCGCCGGCACCGGAGTCGGGCGCGCGGCCTCCCTGGCGCTGATGAATACCGGCTTCACCGTCGTGCTCGCGGGGCGCCGGCTTGACATGCTCGAGGAGACCGCAAAGCTCGGCCCGGCAGGAAAGAGCCTGTGCGTCACCGCCGACATGACCAAGCCGGATTCCATCGCCGCGCTGTTCGACAAGGTGAAGGCGACCTATGGCCGCCTCGACGTGCTGTTCAACAATGCCGGCATGGGCGCGCCGGCCGTGAACTTCGAGGACCTCAGCCTCGAGCAGTGGCAGGCGGTGGTGAACACCAACCTCACCGGGCCGTTCCTGTGCACCCAGCACGCCTTCCGCATCATGAAGGACCAAAACCCGCGCGGCGGCCGCATCATCAACAACGGCTCGATCTCGGCGCATGCGCCGCGGCCGTTCTCGGCCGCCTATACCTCGACCAAGCACGCCATCACCGGCCTGACCAAGGCCAGCAATCTCGACGGCCGCATGTACGACATCGCGGTCGGCCAGGTCGACATCGGCAATGCCGCGACCCCGATGACCGATCGCATGGTCAACGGTCCCGGCGTGCTGCAGCCGGACGGCACCACCAAGCACGAGCCGCGCATGGACGCCAAGGCGGTCGGCGACGCCGTGGCCTACATGGCCGGCCTGCCGCTCGATGCCAACGTGCTGACCATGACGGTGATGGCCACCAAGATGCCGTTCGTCGGACGGGGCTAGCCGCTCACGCGCTGCAGGCGTTCGCGTAGAAACCGACGCAACGCCTGCTCCGCCGCTTCCGTCGGGACCGCGGCATCAAATCCAATGAGCTTGACGTCCACCAGAGGATACTCGTCGCTGCGAAACGCGAGGGCGGCTATCGCGCCGAGCGGAACTCGAACGACGGCGTCCTCGCCGCGCCGTGTGGCTTGCATTTCGCCGAGCTCCTTTCGGGAATCGAACCAGAAGAACCTGGTCATCTCCCGCAGCGTGATGTCGCGCCGCGCGATGTGAACCTGCGGATTGCGGCTGCTCGAGCTTAACCCGTATTCGTCAGGCAACGGGACCACGACAAACGACGTCGCGCCGTCGGGCATTGCAGGACCCATGAAGACTCCGACCTCGTGATAAGGAACGTCGACGCGATATCCGGCAACGGCGATATCGGGCGTGGGCAGGATGTGCAGTGCACGCAGAGCGGGGCGTACCTGGTTGTTCATGAGCTTGAGGCCTGTGTGGCCGAATATGCCGGGGCTGTAGAACCACGCGACGGCACAGGCCGCTGCCAACGCCCCAATCTTCAAACTATGGCGAGGGTTACGTTCTTGGCGACGCACGCGATGGGCAAGCCATAGCTGCACGGTGAGCGCCGCAATCGCACTGAGGCAAGCACCGGCGACGGGCAGCCAGCGCGGCACGGCACTGGCGGGATGACCGAGCGGCAGCTGATACGCGAAGCGAATGGCAAGATAGCCACCGAACGCGATCGTTAGCCAGACATATGCGCCGACCAGATTTGCCTGGAATTCGCGACGTGTATCCGCAGCCCGCCACGGAAGCCCAAGCAAGTAGCGGCTGGCAAGGGTGAGCAGCAGCGCCAGGATGAGGCCACAGCCGATCAGTACGATCGTGTTTATCGCGAACAACAGCCGTGCGCCGTTAAACTCCACACCGATCGACATCGCTGCTCTGATCGCAACTCCGGCGATGACGCGGGGCACTTCCCCCACGGCAACCACCAGCCAGTCGATCGCTAGCGACGAGGCCGCAAAGCTCGCCACCGCCAGGACAATCAGATCGTACCAGGGAAGGATCGACCGGCGCGCAAGATCGGAGAAGATAAAGCCCGCCAGCGCTCCTCCCGCACCGAGCTTCATGGTCAGGAGGAAGTATCCGTCGGGAAGGTTTGCAATGCGCAGATAAATGATAGAGCCGTACGCGGCATATATCGCACATGCGAGCGGCACGGCCACCCACAGCCACATCGGCACTTCGAACTGGCGCGGTCCGATCCGGATCATGCCGGGATGATAGCAAAGCGCGCTTAATCCGCGGTCAATGACAGCGGAAAAAGCCCGTGGCGGCGTTAGCAATCCGGAAACGGTGTCGCCGCCGGTCGTCCCCTACTCCAGGCGCTCCACCTTTCGCAGCGTCGGAAATAACTTCATCCAGAGCAGCGCGATCGCGATCTGTTGGCTGCTCTGGCGTCGTCCCCTGGGTCACCCTAATCGGTTTGGGCCCTGATCTCGCCGCCCCGCGTGGCTGAGGCGGACCTGCTTGTCAACAGCAGGACGCCCTCTGCCGCTTGCCGGCATTGCCTTTGCAGCGCCTGCCCGGCCATAATCATTGAGGGTTTGGGAACATCATGCTGCGGCTGCAATCGGCACTGGGCATTTTCGCATTGCTGCTGATCGCCTGGGCGCTCAGTGAAAATCGTCGCGCGGTCTCGCTGCGCCAGGCGGCGATCGGCCTCGCCGCGACCTTCGTCACCGCGGTCGTGCTGCTGAAGCTGCCGGTCGTCGCGCATGCGTTCGGCGCCATCAATGACGCGGTCGGCGCGATCTCCGCGGCCTCGCGCGCCGGATCCGCCTTCGTGTTCGGCTATATCGGCGGCGGCTCGGTACCCTTCGATGTCAAGGTGCCGGGTGCAGATTTCATCCTGGCCTTCCAGGCACTGCCGATCGTGCTGGTCATGAGCGTGCTGACGACGCTGCTGTTCTACTGGCGCGTGCTGCCGCCGATTGTGCGCGGCATGGCCTGGCTGCTGGAGCGGACGCTCGGCGTCGGCGGCGCGGTGGGCCTGTCGACCGCCGCCAACGTCTTTCTCGGCATGGTCGAGGCCCCGCTGTTCGTGCGACCCTACCTCAAGCAGATGACGCGCAGCGAATTGTTCCTGGTGATGACCGGCGGCATGGCGGGCATCGCCGGCACGGTGCTGGTGCTCTATGCGACGCTGCTGGCGCCCCTCATTCCCGACGCAGCCGCGCATTTCGTCATCGCCTCGGTCCTGGGCGCACCCGCCGCGATCCTCGTCAGCCTGATCATGGTGCCCGAAACCTCGGACAAGCGCACCGGCGGCACGCTTGAAGATCCCGAGATGAAAATGTCCGGCACGATGGACGCGATCGTGAAAGGCACCACCGCCGGCCTCGAGCTGCTGCTCAACATCGTCGCCATGCTGCTGGTGCTGGTGGCGCTGGTCTATCTCGTCAACGCCATGCTCGGCCTGCTGCCTCACATCGGCGGTACCGCGATCTCGCTGCAGCGTCTGCTCGGCCTCGTCATGGCGCCGGTGTGCTGGCTGATGGGATTGCCGTGGGATCAGGCGGTCACCGCCGGCAGCCTGATGGGCACCAAGACCGTGCTCAACGAATTGATCGCCTATGTGGACTTCTCGAAGCTGCCGCCCGGCGCGCTCGATCCGCGCTCGCGCCTGATCATGCTCTACGCGATGTGCGGCTTCGCCAATTTCGCCAGCCTCGGCATCATGGTCGGCGGCCTGGGGGTGATGGCGCCGGAGCGGCGCGAGGAGATCAACGCGCTCGGGCTGAAGTCGATCGTGTCGGGGACGCTGACCACATGCTTGATGGGCGCGGTGGTCGGCGTGGTGGCGTAGAGCTCTCTGCCGTCATCAAGCCTTCAACTCCACCGTCTTGAATTCCGCCGGCAGGATCACCTCCAGCAGCTCGACGTCGTCGGAGTAATCCAGGATCATGTGCTTGATCTTCGGCGGCTGGGTCCAGGCGCTGCCTTCCTTCATCAGCGTCTCGCCCTGCCCGTCCATGTAGGTCTTCACCCAGCCCTTGAGCACGTAGACCATCTGGAATTCGACGTCGTGGAAGTGCAGCTTGGAGACCTCGGCGGGATTGCAGGGGCCCTGCAGGCGGATCACATGCGCCTGCGCGAGACCGTGGGTCGCCTCGGCAATGCCGAGGTCGCGGTATTTTGCGTAGGCGCGCAGGCCGTCGGCCTTGAAGTCTTCCTCGCGGTGATGACTGATGGCGATGCGTTGCCGGGGGCGCGCGGGCTTTTTCGGCGCCAGAACCGCCGGCTGCTTGACCGGCACGCGCACAGCGGCCTTGGCGCTGCTTCGCTTCCGGGCAACGGCTTGCACCGCACCGCGCGATTTGGTCTTCGTGGCCATTGGGTGCCTCCCCTGTTGTTATTCTGGGAGGATAGCACGGAAACGGGTCTCGTGGCGTGCGCAAAGCGAGGCGTACCCACCGTTGAGGGATCGCGAGAGGTCGCGGGCACGGCGCAGGTGCGCCTTGCCCGCCTTAGGGCACCGTCTCCGTTTCAATGCAGCCGGAACACGCCGTCCACGGCGCGCAGCTCGGCCGGCTTGATCAACTTGGAATGCGCCACGGTGACCGAATGGAGGGGGCCGTCGAGCTTCTCCTGCCAGAACGCCAGGAAATCCTTCAGCGCTGGGAATTTCGGAAACATGTCGTAGTTCTGCCAGACGTAGGTCTGAAGCAGCGAGGGATGATCCGGCATCCGATAGAGGATCTGTGCCGTCGTCAGCCCGTAACCCAGCATCTGTTTCCGGAAATCCTCGGAAACGGCCCCATTCCGCAGTCCCATGCCAAACCTCCTTTGCAGGAGCGCATTGAGGGGCGGCTTGGTCGGTGTGCGCCTTACGAGCCACCCGGTACTGATGCGCTCACATGAGAGAAATGTGACGCAAACTGACAATTCATCTCAAGCCCAAAAGTTTAACAAGCTGTTGAAATTCAACGCGTTAGCAGCAGAGAAGACTCCGTGCTAATACGGGCGCGAGGCT
This sequence comes from Bradyrhizobium dasycarpum, assembly GCF_042019905.1. Taxonomy (NCBI): domain Bacteria; kingdom Pseudomonadati; phylum Pseudomonadota; class Alphaproteobacteria; order Hyphomicrobiales; family Nitrobacteraceae; genus Bradyrhizobium; species Bradyrhizobium dasycarpum. The sequence goes on along the minus strand of NZ_CP169574.1, from coordinate 408,621 downwards.
CGGTTAACGATGGCGCGAGAAGCTGGCAATCGGCGCTTCCGAGTGCTGATTTTTTTGCTACAAACCCTTGCCCCCGCAAAATTCCTGTCCTATTTCAGCTCCGCGTGTGCTAGCACTCGCGGGCACCGACTGCTAACAATCTCAAAACCTCAACCCGAGCAAATGCTTAGGAGGACTGCATGAAATTCCGTCCGCTTCACGACCGCGTCGTGGTCAAGCGCATCGACGCAGAAGAGAAGACCGCTGGCGGCATCATCATTCCCGACACTGCCAAGGAAAAGCCCTCCCAGGGCGAAGTCGTCGCCGTTGGTCCCGGTGGCCGCGACGAAGCCGGCAAGCTGATCCCGATCGACCTGAAGGTCGGCGACCGCGTGCTGTTCGGCAAGTGGTCCGGCACCGAGGTCAAGATCGACGGCCAGGACCTGCTGATCATGAAGGAGAGCGACGTGATGGGCGTTCTCGAAGTCAGCGAGTCCAAGAAGAAGGCGGCTTAAGAGCCCCTCTCCTCCCTCCAGTCAAACATCCAAGGAAAAATCCAGATGGCAGCCAAAGAAGTCAAATTCTCGGTCGATGCGCGCGACAAGATGCTGCGCGGCGTCGACATCCTCGCCAACGCGGTGAAGGTCACGCTCGGCCCGAAGGGTCGCAACGTCGTGCTCGACAAGTCGTTCGGCGCTCCCCGCATCACCAAGGACGGCGTCACCGTCGCCAAGGAGATCGAGCTCGAGGACAAGTTCGAGAACATGGGCGCCCAGATGGTGCGCGAAGTCGCCTCCAAGTCCGCTGATGCGGCCGGCGACGGCACCACCACCGCCACCGTGCTGGCCCAGGCCATCGTGCGCGAAGGCGCCAAGTCGGTCGCCGCCGGCATGAACCCGATGGACCTCAAGCGCGGCATCGACCTCGCGGTCGAGGCCGTCGTTGCGGACCTCCAGAAGAACTCCAAGAAGGTCACCTCGAACGACGAGATCGCCCAGGTCGGCACCATCTCGGCCAACGGCGACCAGGAGATCGGCAAGTTCCTCTCCGACGCCATGAAGAAGGTCGGCAACGAGGGTGTCATCACCGTCGAGGAAGCCAAGTCGCTCGAGACCGAGCTCGACGTCGTCGAGGGCATGCAGTTCGACCGCGGCTACATCTCGCCCTACTTCGTCACCAACGCCGACAAGATGCGCGTTGAGATGGACGACGCCTACATCCTCATCAACGAGAAGAAGCTCTCCTCGCTGAACGAGCTGCTGCCGCTGCTCGAGGCCGTGGTGCAGACCGGCAAGCCGCTGGTCATCGTCGCCGAGGACGTCGAAGGCGAGGCGCTCGCGACCCTGGTCGTGAACCGCCTGCGCGGCGGCCTCAAGGTCGCGGCCGTCAAGGCTCCGGGCTTCGGCGATCGCCGCAAGGCCATGCTGCAGGACATCGCGATCCTGACCGGCGGCCAGGCGATCTCGGAAGATCTCGGCATCAAGCTCGAGAACGTCACGCTCAACATGCTCGGTCGCGCCAAGAAGGTGATGATCGACAAGGAGAACACCACGATCGTCAACGGCGCCGGCAAGAAGGCCGACATCGAGGCGCGCGTGGCCCAGATCAAGGCGCAGATCGAGGAGACCACCTCGGACTACGACCGCGAGAAGCTCCAGGAGCGTCTGGCCAAGCTCGCCGGCGGCGTCGCGGTGATCCGCGTCGGCGGCGCGACCGAGGTCGAGGTCAAGGAGCGCAAGGATCGCGTTGATGACGCGATGCATGCGACCCGCGCGGCTGTGGAAGAAGGCATCGTCCCGGGCGGCGGCGTCGCCCTGCTCCGTGCCTCCGAGCAGCTCAAGGGCCTTCGCACCAAGAACGACGACCAGAAGACCGGCGTCGAGATCGTGCGCAAGGCGCTCTCCTCGCCGGCCCGCCAGATCGCAATCAACGCCGGTGAAGACGGCTCCGTCATCGTCGGCAAGATCCTGGAGAACAAGGCCTACGCTTACGGCTTCGACTCCCAGACCGGCGAATATGGCGACCTCGTCAAGAAGGGCATCATCGACCCGACCAAGGTGGTCCGTACCGCGATCCAGAACGCAGCCTCGGTTGCAGCCCTGCTGATCACCACGGAAGCCATGGTCGCCGAGCTGCCCAAGAAGGGCGGCGCCGGTCCGGCGATGCCTCCGGGCGGCGGCATGGGCGGCATGGACTTCTGATCCAGCCGTTCAGGCAAGCGACGAAATGCGAAACCCCGGCAGCGATGCCGGGGTTTTTGTTTTGAGGAACGTCATTCCGGGGCGCGCCCTCCTGGGCGCGAGCCCGGAATCCATAGCCACGTACCTTAGTTGTTGTCCCGGGATGAAGATCAGCTCGGTTGGGATTTCAGTCTCGTTGACCTAGTCTTCTAATCCGGCCGTCACGTCTTGCACTTGCGGGCGACAAGCATAGCGGGCCCCTCCATCCGCCTGTGGTTATGGATTCCGGGCTCGATGCTACGCATCGCCCCGGAATGACACGAGGAAGGAGCGCGGCACGAACCTCAGTTGGCGATCCCCGGATAGAGATCATCCCAATTGGGGTTCTGTTCCTCGATCAGGCGCGTCTTCCAATCCCGTCGCCATTTCTTGAGTTCTTTCTCGCGGGCAATTGCCGTTGCAGGGTCGTCATAGATTTCGAACAGAACGAGCTTGTTCACGCCGTACTTCGTGGTGAAGCCAGGAACGGCCTTTGTCTTGTGCTCGTACACGCGGCGCACGAGGTCGTTGGTCACGCCGATATAGAGCGTGCCGTGCTTCTTACTCGCGAGGATGTAGACGTAATAGGCCATTCCATCGGCCTGTGGTTATGGATTCCGGACTCGCGCCCAAGAGCGAGCAAGCCTCACTCCACCTTGCCCAACCGCTCGAAGCGCGGCTCGCCGTCCTCGTCGAGGGACCAGAAGACCCGCGTCACCTTGCCGATCAGGTTGTCCATCGGCACGAAACCGAATGTCGACATGCGGCTGTCGGTGGAATTGTCGCGGTTGTCGCCGAGCACGAAGAGGTGGCCCGGCGGCACCGTGAAGACGGCGGTATTGTCCAGGAAACCGCCGTCGTCGCAATCGACGGTGACATAGAACGCGCCGTTCGGCAGCGTCTCGCGCCAGCGCTTGACCTTCGCCTCGCCGTCGCCGCCGCAGGTTGGGCCGGCGGGCTCCGCCTCCAGCGCGACCCGCGTCACCGGACGGTCGTTGAGGACGAGCCGGCCCTGCCGCATCTGGATGCGGTCGCCGGGCAGCCCGACCACGCGCTTGACGTAGTCGACCGAATTGTCCTTCGCCGTCCGGAACACGACGATGTCGCCGTATTCCGGGTCGGCGGCAAGGACGCGGCCCGAGATCCAGGACGGCGCGAACGGGAAGGAATAGCGGCCGAAGCCGTAGGCGTATTTCGCGGCGAAGACGTAGTCGCCGACCAGCAGCGTCGGCGCCATCGAACCCGAGGGGATGCTGAACGGCTGGTACAGGACGAAGCGAAACAGGAGCAGCGGCGACCACAGCACCGGGACCAGCAGGATCAGGATGAGAATCGCCTTCCATTCCCGCGACTGGGCTCGCGAGGGCCGGATGGTTTGCGAAAGACTGGTCATGCGCTTGCCCCGGTCAAGTCTCGTCACGAGATTACGCAACCTTGGCGCGCACGCAATCCCTGCTCCGTGATCTTGGTCGCGCATAGCGCGGACCGCGTTCAATGCGAAGGCCTTGAACGCCGCCGGCGTCAGAGCTGCGGGACGTCCTTGAAGCAATGCCTGACCCAGTCGATCGTCACGCGGGTGGCTGCGTCGCGCTTGAGATGGTTCTGCACGAGGAGCCAGACGTCGCGCCGTTTCGACAACAGCGTGGCACGCAGACCGCGGTCGGCGAGCAGCGCGGTGCAGCTGTGCTCGGGCAGCACGCCAACGGCCTGGTGCGACTGGATCATGGTCCGGATGATCCGGACATTGTCGGTGACGCAGCGGACGTTCGTCAGCCGCTTCGCGCGCAGGAACTGCGCCTCCGGAATGCTGTCCAGCTCGTCCGGATAGACGCAGGCGATCGGCTCGCCGCTGGAGCGGTCGGCGGGCTCGAAGAAGTACAGCCTGACGTCGCCGAGCTTGGAGATGGTGAAGTCGCCCTTCTCAGGCTTGCGCAGGCGGATGGCGAGGTCGGCCTGCCAGCGCGAGAACTTCACGTTGCCGCTGGAGGTGAGGAATTGCAGGGTCAGGCCAGGATGATCGCGCAGGAAGCTGCTGGCCCGCGGCGCCAACAGCTCTTCGGCGACCGCGTTGGTCGAGGCGATGCGCAGGCGCCCGACCGGGCCCACCTGGCTCTCCTTGATGCGGTCGATCGCGGCGGCGTGGGCGGCCATCGCCCCGACATGTTCGAGCACCGCCTCGCAGTGGCGCGTCGGCCGCCGCAGCCCGTCCACCGCATCGAACAGCGGCACGCCGAGATCGCGCTGGATCCGCGCGAGCCGGCGGCCGACCGTGGTCTCGTCGATGCGCAGCCGCGCGCTGGCGCCGGCATAAGTGCCCTCGTCCCTCACCGCAGCAATGATGCGCAAATCGTCCCAGTTCATCGCGGCGAGCCTAGCAGGCGACGCCGCGCCCTGCAAATTCGCAGCCATAAGCTGCAATAGTCCTGCACAATGGCAGGCCGTCGTTGCGTTAATGTCGCGCCCATCCGCTATCCTCTTAAGGCCTGACCCGCATGACCGCTCCGAAGACCCTGCTCGAACTCGCCGGCGCCGATCTCGATCCGCCGAAGCTCCACGAGGCCTGCCTCGTGCTGATCGACATCCAGAACGAATATTGCGCCGGTCCGCTGGCCCTGCCCGATGCGCAACCCGCAATCGCCGCGGCGGCGCGCCTGCTGGCGCGGGCACGGGAGAGCGGCACCGCGATCTTCCATGTCGCGCACAAGGGCCGCGCCGGCGGCCTGTTCGACCGCGAAGCCGCGCGCGGCGCGATCGTCGAGCGCCTGACACCGCTCGCGAGCGAGCCCGTGATCGAGAAGGCGCTGCCGAACTCGTTCGCCGGCACCGACCTGCAAGCACGCCTTGCCGCAACCGGGCGCAAGAACATCGTGCTGGCCGGCTTCATGACCCACATGTGCGTCTCCTCGACCGCCCGCGCCGCGCTCGATCTCGGCCTGCGCACGACGATCGCCGCCGATGCCTGCGCCACCCGCGACCTGCCGGACGGCCGCGGCGGCACGCTGGATGCCCGGACCATTCACGAGGTCGCGCTGGCCGAGCTCGCCGACCGCTTCGCGATCATCGCGCAGAGCGATGCGCTGACCTGACGGAGCTGGCCATGCTGCAACTCTATTTCTTTCCGATGGCCTGCTCGCTCTCGAGCCGCATCGCGCTGATGGAGGCCGGCATCGAGGCGCAATATCACCTCGCCCATATCTGGACCAAGCGGATCGTGGACGACGGCAGCGATTTCCGCGACCTGTCGCCGAAGGGCGCGGTGCCGGTTCTGGTGCTGGAGAACGGCGAACGGCTGACCGAGAGCGCGGCCGTGCTGCAATACATCGCCGACCTGAAGCCCGAGGCCCGCCTTGCGCCTGACAACGGCGAGCCCGCTCGCTATCGCCTCCAGGAATGGCTGAGCTTCGTCGGCGCCGAGATCCACAAAGCGTTCCTGTTTCCGACCTTCTGGTACAAGGACGACGGCTCGCTCGCCAAGCCGCGCGCAAGGATCACGCAGACCTTGTCGGTGCCATCTGCGCATCTTGCGGAGCGCGAATTCCTCGTCGGCAACAGCTTCACGGTGGCGGATGCACACCTCACCTGGGCCTTGCTGCTGCTGCGTCCCGCGGGAATCGACATTGCGCAATGGCCGGCCCTGTCGGCCTACCTCGCGCGCATGCAGGCGCGCCCCGCCGTGCGGGAGGCGATCGCGACCGAGATGGCGCTGCGCAAGACCATGGCGGCCGGCGCCGCGTGACAGGATGTCACGGCCGGCCGATCGGATCGCCCCATCGCGAGGGCATTGATGCCGGCGCGGCATGCGCTAATCTGGGAGATATTTTTCAGTATTTTCCGGACGACTTTGATGCACGCTGCTTCAAGTCTTCACCTCCTCGGATTCTCTCTGGCTCTCCTCGCCTGCTGGCTTGGCCTTGGTGCCGCTTCTGCCGAGACGCGGGTCGCGCTCGTCATCGGCAACGGCGCGTATGCCTCGACGGCGCGGCTTCCCAATCCATCGCACGATGCCGAGGACGTCGCGGCTTCGCTGAGGCGCAGCGGCTTCGAGGTGATCCAAGGCATCGATTTGCGCCAGGCCGACATGCAGGACCTGACCATCCGCTTCGCGCGCGCAGCGAGCAGGGCCGACGTCGCCCTGTTCTACTACAGCGGCCATGCGATGCAGTACAACGGCGTGAACTATCTGATGCCCGTCGACGCCGCGCTGGCCGACGAGGCGGACCTCAAGCGTTTCGTCCGGGTCGACGAAATCGTGAACGATCTGCAGCAGGCCAAGAACCTGCGCATCCTGGTGCTCGATTCCTGCCGCGACAATCCACTGGCAGAAGCACTCAAACGCTCAGCCGGCACCACGCGAGCCGCCACGATCGGGCGCGGTCTGTCGAAGGTCGAGGCGCCACGCGGCACCATCGTGTCGTTCTCGACGCAATCCGGCCAGGTCGCCGCCGACGGCGTCGGCCGCAACAGCCCCTACACGACGGCGTTCCTGAAACACATCGAGCAGCCGCAGGAGATCGGCGACGTGTTTCGCGACATCAGCAGCGACGTCTACGACGCCAGCGGCAAGACCCAGCTGCCGGAGCTATCACTATCGATCATCGGCAAGTTCTATCTGAACGGCCCGGTCGCGGTCACAGTGGGCCCTGCGGCGCCGTCGGCCGCGCCGCGGCCCGACCCTTGCGCGGCTGCGGAGGCCCATTGGAAGGCTGCGGAGGGCATCGGCACCATCAGCATCTTCGAGGACCATCTGGCGCGATTTTCGAGTTGCAGCTTCGCCGGCCTCGCCAAGGCGCGGATCGACAGCCTGAAGCAGAAGGTGGCGGTCGCGCCGAGCGGCAATGCCAGAACCACCGGCAGCAATGATTTCGACGGCAACTGGGACGTGACCCTGAGCTGCCCGCCGACCGGCAAAGCGCAGGGTTACACCAGGGCCCTTGCCGCCACCGTCACCAACGGCGTGTTTCACGCCGAGGCTCAGGGCAAGGACGCCAACCGCCTGGAGATCGACGGCCAGATCCCGGCCGACGGCAAGACGACGTTGAGCGCGCGCGGAACGACCGGAGCAAGCGCGTACACGCTCAACAACCTCGCGCCGGGCTCGCCTTACGCCTTCACGATCGATGCGCAGTTCGATCGCACCCGCGGCAACGGCAAGCGCAACGAGGCGCGCGCCTGCAACCTTGTCTTCGTCAAACGCTGATCGTGGAGAAAGCGATGAGGCGCGCTGCGCCTCACTCCACCCGCGCCAGCACCGCGAGCTTGCGGATGCCCTTGTTGCGGTAGGCGTCGAGGAACGCGTAATAGTCCTTGAACGACACGCAGCCGTTGGAATCGCCGCCCGGCCCGAGCATGAAGGTGTGCGCGAGCAGGCCGTCGCGGCCGTAGATCGCGCTCTCGCCGCCGATCGGGGTCAGGCGCAACGCCGGCACGCCGTGGAACAGCGCCTCGCGCGGCTTCAGCGTGTAGATGTGGGGCGGAGTCACGCCGCGCATGCGCAGGCGACGCGAGCTCGGATCGTCGCGGTTGGCGCCAAGGCCGGAATGCGCCTCGAGCCTGGTGCCGTCGGGCAGATACACCGTCTTGGCCATGATGTCGTAGACCGCGGTGTCGCGCTCATAGGGCGGCGCGCCGCCGAGCATCGGATTCTGCTCCTTCGGCGCGATGGCAGCGGTGATGCTGGCATCGGCCGAGGCATAGGCGAGCAGCCCGCCGGACGGCTCACGCTTGCCCCAGAGCTTTTCCACCATCGACTGGCGCGGCCCGGTGATCGACATCACCGCAGCCTTGGCGCGGTCCGCGAACGATGTCTTCGCTTCAGGCGCCGGCACGATCTGGGCCGGATCGGCCGAGGCGAGCTGGATCTGGGCATCCGGAGCACGCTTGGCCTTGTCGGTTGTCTTGTCGGTGGCCTTATCAGTGGTCTTGGCCGGAGCCGCCGGCTTCAGCGCTTCGGCGACCTTCGCGATCACGCTCTGCTTCGGCGGGTCCTTGGCCACCGCGACCTGGGTGGACGGCACGGCGCTCGCTGCATTCGAGGGCACGCCTTGCGTCGCGGCCGCGGCGAAGCGCTCGTTGAACATCTCCCGCGAGATCGGGGCGGCGACCTGCAATCGGTCGGGCAGCAGCGCGAAGGCTTCCTTGATGGCATCGCCTGCCTCGCGCAGCACGACCTTGGGTGCCCGCTTGATCACCGGCTCGTCGTAGCCGATGCCGCCCATGGTCGGGTAGACGCTCGCGCCGAAGACGTTGCTGTAGATGGTCCAGCCGGCGCCCATCACGATGCAGCCGATCGCCGCGGCGCCAAGCCAATTAATCGTGGTCATTTGCCGGGAAGATTTCCGCGAACAGCTTTGCGAGAAATTTTTCGACTTCCGTGCCGCGTTACTCGGCGCAGCGATACTCGTACTCATTCGCCTTGCGTCCAGGACGGTGTCACTCAGTCCCCCTTCAAAGTGCCGCTGGTCACGATCCGGGAACAGCATCTCGCAGAGGGTCGGAGCGTCATTAAGGCGACTTTTAGTTAAATGCGGATTAAGTTCGGGCAGATGTGAGGCGGCTCGTCAACGCTGTCTCATTCTGGGAAAAAAGCCCGCAGAATTACGGACTTAGGCGCGTCTGTTAACCATCATTCTCGGCCGGATCGGCGCATTCTGCGAACTTCTCCGGTCGCCCCTTTAAGCACATCCAACCAAGTCCTTTTCGTGGTCTTCAATGCCCGGATGATGACGGGGAAGCATTGCGCGAGGCTGGCTTGCATGCGCGCCCCTCCGCCTCTCTGCTTGGCTCGCTTGGCGGCCGCGCTGGACCGCTCACGCCATCACGCCTCGTACAGCGCGACTGACGTCGCACCGGTCTTCCCTGACCGAAATTTGATCGCGCCGGACTGGACAATGCCGCGGCAGGGAAATAGCTGGCAGAGCGGCACTTTTCAGCAGCCTCTGCGCGTGATACGGTACCGTATCAACATCGCCTTGAACTGTGCCAAGCACGCAAACGGAGGCTGGCATGAGTGGGTTCGCGCGCGCGGGGTTTTTCGCCGTAGCGTGGTCGTTTCTGTTGATCGGTTCTGCAATTGCACAGCCTGCTGCCAATGCGGGCTGCACGGCAGCGCCATCCACCGCAGGCACACAAATCTGGCGCTGCGGCAGCGGCATCACCATCGTCGCAGAAAACGGCGCCCGATTTGAACTAAAGGACGCCAACCGCGACGGACATATAGACTCCGTCGAATTGAGCAGCAAAGCGCTGCTGGTCGAGGTGCCAAGGAAGCCCCGGGGCAATGCCTTCAAGGTGCTGACGCCGCAGGCGATCGCCGCGGTGCGCGGCACCAGATGGGCCGTCGATGTCGCCGAGGCCAGGACCTCCGTCTTCGTCGCTGATGGTCGCGTCGGCGTCAGCCGCAGGTCCCGTGGGCGCGGCGTCGTTCTGGGCCCCGGCGAAGGCGTCGACGTGGAAGCGAGCGGCCCGTTGACCGTCAAGACGTGGGGCCAGCCGCGCGTCGACGCGCTGATGGCAAGGCTCGGCCAGTAGGACCTATTGGCCGATACGACTCAGAACAAAGAAGATTGCAGTTCATAGTGGCTAGACGCGTTCAGATCCTGGTGGCACTCGTCCTCACCGCGCTGTGGGGTGCGGGCATCTATGCCGCGCACGCCTACGGGCATCTGCGCTTTCTCGACCGCCTCGAAGCCACGCTGACCGATTGGCGAACCCAGGTTCGCGGCGTGCAGCGGCCGCCCGATCTCGTCACCATCGTTGCGATCGACGATACCGTGGTGAAACGCGGCGGCAGCTATCCGTTGCCGCGCGCCGACCTCGCCCGGGTCGTCGACACCATCGTGCAGTTCAAGCCGAAGGTGGTCGCGATCGATCTCCTGCTGGTCGACCGCAGCGCCGCGATCGGCGACGCCACGCTGGCCAACACGCTCGCCACCGGCCCCATGGTGCTTGCCGCCGCGGCGATCTTCCCCTCCGACAGCGAAACCGTGACATCCGTCAGCGAAGACGGTCCCCTCGCCGTGCTGCCGCAGGCCGAGCGCTTCCTGCAGCCCCTGCCCGCCTTCGCCGATCACGCCGAGGTCGGTGTGGTCAATGTCGCGACAGGACAATCCGGCTCGCCGCTCTCGGTGCCGATGCTGTTCCGGACACGCGACAAGGTCGAGCTGTCGTTCCCCTTGCGCGTAGCCGCCCGTGCGCTCGACGAGCCCCTGACAGTCGCGCCGGACCATCTGAGATTGGGTGACCGCGTGGTGCCGACTGACAGCGACTTCGCGTTGCCGATCACCTTCTACGGCCCGCGTCGCACGATCCGCACCGTCAGCGCGCAGAGCATCTTCGACGGCACGCTCGACCGCGCGGCGATCGAGAACCGGATCGTCGTGATCGGCGCCTCGGTCGCCGGCGGCGGCGACTTCTTCCCGACGCCGTTCGACTCCCTGATGCCCGGCGTCGAGGTGATCTCGACGGCGATCACGCATCTCGTCGCCGGCGACGGCATCGTGCGCGACCGCAAGGTCCGCATCACTGAAGCGCTCACCGCGATCCTGCTGCCGATGCTGCTGGTCGGCCTGCTCGCCTGGCGCCGCAGCGCGCTCGGCATCGCGGCCGCCGCCGCTTTGATAATCGCCTGGGCCGGCCTCAATGCGTTCGCGTTCACCCATGGCATCTGGCTGAATGCGGCAACCACACTTGCCGCCGCAGTGCCGCCGGTTGCGATCTTTGCCGGTGTGCAGCTGTGGGCCGGAGGCCGCCGCACGCAATATCTCGCCGCCAAGAGCAGGTCGCTTGCCCGGTTGCAGTCGCCTGCAGTGCAGGAATGGCTGGCGCGCGATCCGAATTTCCTGTCAAAACCCGTCCGGCAAAACGCAGCCGTGGTCTTCATCGATCTCTCCGGTTTCACCGGTTTGAGCGAGCGGATTGATCCGGACGAAGTCGGAATCTTCTGAAGGCGTTTCACGCGCTGATCGACAGGATTGCGGTCGATTGCGGCGGCACGATCACGGGCTTTCTCGGCGACGGCGCCATGATCCTGTTCGGACTTCCGGGTGCGATGCCCGATGATTCGGCGCGCGCGCTGAAATGCGCGATCGACCTGCATCGCAGCGTCGAACGCTGGATCGCCTCGCTGCCGCCGGCGATTGCAGGTCAGCTCGGTTTCAAGATCGGCGCGCATTGCGGCGAGATCGTCGCATCGCGCCTCGGCGAAAGCCACCAGCACATCACCGCAACCGGCGACACCGTCAATGTCGCGAGCCGCCTGATGGAGGTTGCCGCCCGGAACGGTGCGCGGCTCGCGCTCAGCGATACGCTGCTGGATGCGGCCGACTTCCACGGCGCTCCCGACGGCGTTCTGTCGGGCCCCCTGCTCGCTCAGGTCCGCGGCCGTTCAGCCGTCGTGACGGTGTGGTTCTGGCGCGATCAGAGCGGCCCGGGCCAGGCTGCGGCCAGGGCCGAGATGATCGACTGAACCTATCGAGCTTCCGGCGGCGGCGAGCGGTCGAGCACGTCGCCCTTGGCGCCCTCCAGCAGGTCGACGCTGTAGGTCTCGACCACGAGCGGCCCGCGCTTGCGCTGCAATTGCGCAACCGGCGTGACCTTCGCGAAGCGATCGTTGAGGAAGGGGTGGCCGCCGGGGCTGCAGCTCGTCGACATAGAGCAGCTTGCCGGCGAGCAGCTTTGGATCGGGCTCGGCCATGTTGACCCAGCGGATGCGCTGGTTCTGCTGCAGCACGCAGGTGCCGCGCGGCAAATAGAAAGCGAGCCACCCCGTGGTGCCGTAGTCCTGCGCGAGCACGCAGCTCGCGCCATGGCGCGTGCGCACCTCCTCGATTCCCGCGGCGAGTTCGCGCCAGCCGACACCGACGCTGCGCACGGTGGCGTCGCGGCGATAGCCCGAGAGCCAGCCGGTGTTGGCCTGCACGATCAGCGCGGCAAACATCACGATGCCCACAGGCGCGGCCCAGCGCAGGCAGAAATCGACGAGGCGCCGTGCACGCGGCTTCCACTGCACGAGGTTGGCGGCGGCCGCGGCAGCAATGACAAAGGGCGGATAGACCGGCGCGAACCAGTTGGCCTCGACCCGGGCATGCAGCGAATGCCAGACGAAATAGGCGACGATGGTCCAGAACATCGCCTCGATCAGCACGCGCGAGGCCAGCGCGCCGGCGCGCTGCCAGGTCAGCGCGTGCAGGCCCATCGCGCCGAGGATGAAGACCAGCGGGGTCGCGAACGCGATCTGGGTCGGGATCAGCTCGGCGATGAAGACCGGGCGGAAGTCCTCGATCCTGGCACGGCCGAGCTGCTTTGCGAACGAGACCCATTGATGGTCCGCATTCCAGAGGATCACCGGCGAGAACAACGCCAGCGCAACGAGGCCGCCGAGATAGGGCCAGGGCGAGAGAAACCAGCGCCGCAGCTTCGGCACGAAAGCGAGCCAGATCAGGATGCCAGCGCCAAAGAACATCGCGGTATATTTCGACAGCAGCGCCGCGCCGACGGCCGCGCCGACCGCGAGCCACCAGATGCCGCGGCCGGTCTCCAGCACCTTGGCGAGGAAGAACAGCACGAAGCTGGATGCGACCAGCAGCGGCGCATCCGGCGTCACGATCAGCGTGCCGACGGCGGCCAGCAGCGTCACGTTGAGCAGGATGGCGCTGGTCGCCGCGACGCGCACCCCGCCGAACAGGATCGCCGCGGAGCGGTAGATCGCATAGCTCATCGGCAGCGCCAGCAGGATCGAGACGAGGCGGACGCCGAGCTCGGTATCGCCGGCGATCATGGTGCCGGCCCGGATCACGTAGGCGACCATCGGCGGGTGGTCGTAATAGCCCCCGGCCAGGTTCTTCGACCACATCCAGTAATAGGCTTCGTCGAAGGTGATCGGCGTCAACGCGGCCGCGACGAGCCGTAAGCCGACCAGCGCGAGAATCAGCAGCGCGCCGTTGCGGACGATCCGCGCGTCAGCCCCGCCCATATCGCGCTATTTCTTGCGCCAGACGAACAGTCCGGACATCGCGTAATTCCACACCACACCCATCAGCGCTCCGGCCATGCCGGCCAGCCACCAGATCGGCTCCTGGTCGTACACCGAGAAGGCGACGCCGACATTGGCGAGCAGGCCGACGCTGCAGACGATGTAGAAGGCGATCAGGCCGCGCAGCAGCGCAAATCCCTTCAGCCGCTGATCGCGATAGGTGAGGAAATTGTTGAGAATGAAATTGCTGGTCATGGCGACGACGGCGCCGGCGGCCTGCGCCTCCGCGAACGGCGCGTTGAACAGGCGAAGCGCGATGAACAGCGTGGTCAGATGCACCACGAGGCCGATGCCGCCGACCATCGCGAACAGGATGAAACGCAGCGAGACGACGTCGTTGGTCAGCTTGGCGAAGACGAGACCGAGGAAGTCGAGCGCGACCATGGAATCGAGCTTGCTCTCCCCGTGTTGGCGCGCACCGAAAGTGTAGGGAATCTCGATTGCCCGCAAGCTACCGTGCGCGGTTGCCACGATGTCGAGCAGGATCTTGAAGCCGTGCACGGACAGTTTTGGCGCGAGCTGCTCGAAGCGGTCGCGGCGGATCATGAAGAAGCCGCTCATGGGATCGGCGATCTCAACCCGGAGCATCTTCCTTGCGACCTCGGTCGCCAGCGCGCTGGCGCCGGCGCGCTGCTTGTTGAAGCCTTCGCTCTTGTAGCCCTCGATGTAGCGGCTGCCGACCACGAGGTCGGCTTGGTCGCTCGCGAGTAAGAGCAGCATCTTTGGCAGCTGCGTCTCGTCGTGCTGGAGGTCGGCATCGATCACGGCGACGTAGGGCGCGCTGGATGCCAGAATGCCCTCGATGCAGGCGCCTGACAGACCGCGGCGGCCGATGCGGCGGACACAGCGGACGCGGCTGTCCTGCTGCGCCAGCGCGCGCACGACGTCCCAGGTGCCGTCGGGTGAATTGTCGTCGACGAACACGACCTCCCAGGCGACGTTGACGAGCGTCGCCTCCAGGCGCCGGTACAGCACCGTGACGTTGTCACGCTCGTTGAAGGTCGGGACAATGACCGACAGTTCCGGGCCCTCGTGAGCCTGCTGCGGAATGTCGGAGCCCGGTCTGATCGCTTCGTTCATGACGGCAGCGTATATCTGCCGCATCCTGCGCTGCCAAGCCGGGAGGTCTGTGGGAAAGGCCCCAAAAAGGGGCCCAAAATGCCAACGACCCCGGAACGGCGGGCCGCGCGTACATCCGGCGCAAGCCCAAGCTATTCCAAGGTCGTTCCAGCGCCGGAGTTTTCGCTCAACGGCGCCGTTACAAGCAAGATAGGAAGGACAGGACTGCTCCGCAAGGGGCAGGAAACCGGAATTATGAGCCTTACTGGTTCGGCACTTCCCGGATGATCGGGCCGCGCGGCGCGGGCGCGGCGGGGGCTGCGGGTGCCGCAGTCGGGGCCGGCTCGGCTTTCGCCGGTTTGGGCGGCTTGCCGTACTGGCCGATCGGCCCGAACACGACGGCAACCGCAAGCACGAAGGCGGCAACGATCGCGCCCAAAATACCCCCCACCGATTCAGACGCCATGGACACCCATCCCTGTTCCAGATGCGGCCTGTGATATCACGGATGCGCGCGGAGCCGGAAGGGCCACGGCCCTACTTCGCCGGTGGCCTGTGCTTGACGAAGGCCGTCACGATGTCCTTCTGCGCGGATTCCACCGCCCTGTTCGCGGTCGCGAGATGGGCGCCGGCATCGATGTCAGGATATTGCGTGGTGAGATAATCGAGCAGCGCCACCCGGTAATATTGCCGCTCCGACCGACAGGCGCCCGCGACCGAACGGCCAAAATCCTGCTCCGTCATTCCCTGATTGCTGTCGCGCGAATATTCCCGCGCCAGGCAATGCCAGTAATCATCGCGGCCCTGCTGGGCGAGCTTCTGCGCGCCCTTGGCATCGTCGTCATCCGCCATGACCGGGGACATCATGGCGGCAGATGTCATCATGATGAGCGCCGCTCCCAGCATCCGCATCTTGTTCTCCTTGTTCGCAGATCGCACGGCCGAGCTTAGACCGGCGGCGAGAACTGGCCAATCACATCTCGTTTGACTAGGATGACGTCTTCCCTCCCCGTCGATGCGAGATCCTCCGTGGCCAAAGCAAAAACCGCGTCAAAAAAATCCGGCAACATCTTCATCGGCATCGGCGGCTGGACCTTCGAGCCCTGGCGCGGCGTGTTCTATCCGGAGAAGCTGGCGCAGGCGAAGGAGCTGTCTTATGCGGCCTCGAAGCTGACCTCGATCGAGATCAACGGCACCTATTACGGCTCGCAGAAGCCGGAGAGCTTTCGCAAATGGGCGAGCGAGGTGCCCGAGGGTTTCGTGTTCTCGGTGAAGGGTCCGCGCTTTGCCACCAATCGCCGCGTGCTGGCGGAAGCGGGCGATTCCATCAAGCGGTTCTACGATTCCGGCGTGCTGGAACTCGGCGACCATCTCGGGCCGGTGCTGTGGCAGTTCGCGCCGACCAAGAAATTCGACGGCGCCGATTTCGGCAAGTTCCTGGAGCTGCTGCCGCGCAAGCTCGATGGACGCGCGCTGCGCCACGTCGTCGAGGTCCGCCACGACAGTTTCTGCACGCCGGATTTCGTGGCGCTGATCCGCGAGTTCGAGACGCCCGTCGTGTTCGCCGAGCACGGCAAATATCCCGCCATCGCCGATGTTGCCGGCGATTTCGTCTATGCCCGGCTTCAGAAAGGCAATGACGAGATCAAGACCTGCTACCCGCCGAAGCAGCTCGATGCCTGGGCCGAACGCTTGCAGGCCTGGGCGTCGGGCGGCGAACCGGACGACCTGCCGAAAGTCGACAAAGCCAAGCCGAAGAAGGAGCCGCGCGACGTGTTCGCCTACGTCATCCACGAGGGCAAGGTGCGCGCACCGGCCGGCGCCATGGAATTGATCGCGCGGGTGAGCTGAGGGACCCATGGCAAAGGCGAAAAAGCTGTTCACCATCGGCTATGAGCAGACGCCGCCCAAGGCCGTGCTGGACGAGCTGGAAGAGGCCGGCGTCAAGCTCGTGGTCGATGTGCGCGCGGTGACGTCATCGCGCCGGCCCGGCTTTTCCAAGAAGCAGCTTGCGGCAGGGCTCGACGAGCGCGGCATCGCCTATGTCCACCTCGCCGCGCTCGGCACGCCCAGGGAAGGCCGCCTCGCCGCACGCAGCGGACAGTACGACGTGCTCGAGAAGATCTTCTCGAAGCACCTGAAGGCGCCCGAAGCCAGGGAAGCGATGGACGAGCTCTCGGCGCTGGTGAAGAAGGCGGGCCCGGTGTGCCTGCTCTGCTACGAGCGCGACCACACCCATTGCCACCGGCAGATGATCGCGGAGATCATCGAGGAACGCGATGGGGTGACGGTGAAGAATCTGGCGGGACGGCAGGTGTAGTTGCCGCCGTCATTCCGGGGCGCGACGACGTCGCGAGCCCGGAATCCATTCATCCACCAACTCTGCGGCCCGATGGATTCCGGGTTCGCGCTGCGCGCGCTCCCGAATGACAAATTACCCCTCCCCCGCGAGCCTGAACGTTCCTTCCATCATCTGCACGGATTGTCCGCCGACATGGGCGGAGACGATCTTGCCGCCCTGCTTGCGCACGCGCGTCAGCAGCAGGCTCGGCCGGCCCATGTCGAAACCCTGGCCGACGGTGAGCTTGAGCTCGCCGTCGCGCGCGGATCGAGATCGGCGAACAGCGCGGCGGCGGCGACGGTCGCGCTGCCGGTGGCGGGGTCCTCGACGAGGCCGCTGGCGCCGCGCATGAACATCCGCGCCTGGCGATCGCAGGGCGCCTCCGCCGCGGGCACGTCGCGCGTATAGAACCAGACCGAGCGGGCGCCATCGCGCGGCAACAGCTTGCCGTAGGCTGCCGCATCGGGCCGCGCGCGCTTCAGCGCCTCGCGCGAATGCAGCTCCATCACCAGAAACGCGTTACCGACGGTGACGATCTGAGGCTCGTGATTGTCCGTCTTGATGTCGTCCGCGCCGAGCGAGATGCAGCTCGCGGCTTCGGCAGCCGACAGCCGTGAAAGCCGCTCCAGCGGCTGCGGCGCGGTCAGCTCGGTTCTGGTCACCCGGCCCTGCTCTCTCACGACGTCGACGGGCACGAGCCCGGCCTTCTCCTCGAACAGCAGGCGCGGCTTCGGCTCCTTCGCCATCGCGGCGAGAACGAAGGCGGTGCCGACATTGGGATGGCCCGCAAAGGCAATCTCCTGCACCGGCGTGAAGATGCGCACCTGCGCATCATTGGCCTTGTCGCGCGGCGGCAGCACGAAGGTGGTCTCGGAATAGTTGAATTCGGTTGCGATCGCCTGCATCTGAGCCGTCGTCAGCCCGCCGGCGTCGAGCACCACGGCGAGCTGGTTGCCGCCGAAGGCGCGGTCGGTGAACACGTCGACGGTGATGTAGCGGCGCTGCATCGTCACTTCCCCATGCAAGTCGCGGCCAATAGCCGGCCGCATCGCCGGCAGTCTACAAGCCCGCGATATCGCTCGTCATGCCCCAAAATTCGGTGCAATCGGAGCAATCGCAATGATGTGTCGGACGTCAGTCAGAAGCAGCGCTAGCCCAGCTGAAACACCGGCACCTTCTGCGCATAGCCGCGCACCTCGACCTCGCCGAGCGCGACGGCATCGCTGCCGGCCTCGCCCACCGCCTCGCGCACGGTCGCAGAGATCAACAGCTGCGAGCCGAACTCCTTGTTCAGCGCCTCCAGCCGCGAGGCGAAGTTCACGGTGTCGCCGATGACTGTATACTCCTTGCGCCGGGGCGAGCCGATATTGCCGGCGACGACCTCGCCGAAATGAATGCCGATGCCGATGCGCAGCGGCCAGCTGGTCTGCGCGTTGATGGTATCCATCGCTTGCAGCATCTCGCGGCCGGCAGCAACCGCCCGCTGCGCGGCGTCAGAGGCCTCCAGCGGCGCGCCGAACAAGGCGAGGAAGCCGTCGCCGAGGAACTTGTTCACGATGCCGCCGTGACGGTCGAGGATGTCGACCAGCACCGCAAAGGCGCCGTCGAGCCGGTCGACCACCTCCTGCGGGCTGCGCGATTGCGCGCCGGCGGTGAAGCCGCGGAAATCGACGAACATCACGGCGACGCGGCGGACGTCGCCGCCTCCGCCGGTGCCCGCCGCCATCAGCCTTTCCACCACCTGCGGAGAGACGTGCTGGCCGAACAGGTTCGTCACCCGGTCGCGCGCGGTCGCCGCCGCAATGCTGGCGGCGAACTGGCGGCGCAGCTGGGCGCCGACGGCGCCCGCCAGCACGCCGCAGATCAGGATGACGATGCTGCGCACGGCGTGGAAATAGATCAGCGGTTCGCCGGTCTCGTCGGCCGCGTTGTAGAGTAGCGCGACGGAGAAAAGCCCGGCCGCGGCGACGAAACCCGTGAACGCCGAGAGCCAGAAGTCGAGCCGCAGGGTCGAGAGGATGACGAAGATAAAGTACATCAGCGGCACGGCGAAGCCGATCGCCTGGCTTGCGCCCATGGTCCTGGTCTGCAGGACCAGGATCACCGTGGGCAGCGAGGTCTCGATCAGCGTGCCGATATAGCGCCTGACCACCGGCAGGTCGCGATCGAGCCGGAGGTTCTTCCTGATCTGGGTATGGACCCAGACCTCGAACAGGATGAAGCCGGCCAGGAGACCGTAGACCTCGAAGATGCCTTTCGTTCCACGCCAGACCCGGTTCACCACGCCGGGGTCGATCAGATAGATCGCGGTGAGCAGCAGCAGCATGACGCAGCCCGTCGCGATCAGCGCCCGCACCCGCAGCAGCTCGGTGCGCAGCACCTCCCGCGTCAGCTCGCGCTCGAAATCCTCCGATAGCACGGCGTGCTGCCGTGTCCTCCTGCTGGCAAAACGAACCATCATCGCCCCTTGTCATTCCGGGGCGATGCGACAGCATCGAACCCGGAATCTCGAGATTCCGGGTTCACGCTTCGCGTGCCCCGGAATGACTTTCAAGAGGCATTGTGCCTCAATCCAGCGTGCGGCGGAAGCGCGTCACGGCGATGGTCATGGCGAGCAGCATCAAAGCCGCCAGCGCCAGCGTGTCGAAGTGCAGATTCTGCATGGTCGCGCCCTTCAGCATGATGGCGCGGACGATGCGCAGATAATGGGTGAGCGGCAGGCATTCGCCG
Organism: Bradyrhizobium dasycarpum; assembly: GCF_042019905.1. Classification (NCBI taxonomy): domain Bacteria; kingdom Pseudomonadati; phylum Pseudomonadota; class Alphaproteobacteria; order Hyphomicrobiales; family Nitrobacteraceae; genus Bradyrhizobium; species Bradyrhizobium dasycarpum. The sequence goes on along the minus strand of NZ_CP169574.1, from coordinate 389,264 downwards.
ACATATTGCGCCCAGGCCGGCATGCCCGCGAACGGGAACATGAAGCCGGACAGCAAGATGCTCGGTAGAAAGAACATGAACGACATCTGTATCGCCTGCAGCTGATTCTGCGCGATGGTGGAGAACGTGTAGCCAATCGCGAGATTTGCGGCGATGAAGAGGGTCGAGAGTGCCGCCAGCAGGAGCAGATTGCCGAGCACCGGCACACCGAACAGGAACACTCCGATATTGACGATCAGGAAGGCTTGAATGAAGCCGACCAGGATGTAGGGAATGATCTTGCCGAGCATGACCTCGACCGGCTTGATCGGCATCGACAGCAGGCTTTCCATGGTGCCGCGTTCAATCTCGCGCGTCACCGACAGCGCCGTGAAGATCAGCATGGTCATGGTAAGGATGGTGCCGACCAGTCCCGGCACGATGTTGAGCCGCGATTCCGCAGCCGGATTGTAGCGTGCATGCGCCCGGATCTCGAACGGCAGCGCCGGCGCATCGCCGATATGGAGATCGTGCCGCAGAGCGGTCTGCACGAGCATCCCGAGCGAGCCGAGTGCGGAGCTTGCAGCGACCGGATCGGTGGCGTCGGCGGCGACCAGCAGCGCCGGCTTGTCGCCACGCCGCACCGCCCGTTCGAAGCCGCGCGGGATCTCGACGCCGAACAGCACCTTGCCGGACTTCAGCAGGTTGTCGAAATCGTCCACGTCGTGCACTTCGTAGACGAAGCGGAAGTAGGCGGTATTCTCCAGCGCTTTCAGGACCGAGCGGGCAAGATCGGATTCCTCCTGAATGAGCACCGCGCTCGGCAGATGGTGCGGCGTGGTGTTGATGGCATAGCCGAACAACAGAAGCTGCATCACCGGGATCGCCACGATCATCGCGAACGAGACGCGATCCCGCCGAAGCTGAATGAACTCCTTCGCCATCATGGCATAGGTGCGGCGCCAGAAGCCAAAGCGGTCGCGGATGTCCGGGTCGGGCCCGGTTGCCTGGACGGTGCTCATTGGAAATTGTCCCTTGAGCGGTTCATCAGTTCGATGAAGACATCTTCCAGCGATGGATGCGATTTCTGCCAGTGCAGGCCACTCTTCTCGCGCCACGGCGCGACGCTGGCCTCGAGCGCGGTAACGTCGCGGCCGGACACGTGCAGCGAGGTGCCGAACGGCGCCACCATGTCCACCCCGGGCTTGCCCTCGAGCTCGGCCGCGAGGCCGCCCAGCTCGCCGGTGACGGTGTAGGTCGTCAGCGCGGACTTCGCGATCACCTCGTCCACGGTCCCGCGCGCCAGCAAGTGGCCGTAGGCGATGTAGGCGATCTCGTGGCAGCGCTCGGCCTCGTCCATGTAATGGGTCGAGACCAGCACGGTGAGGCCCTCGGCGGCAAGTGCATGGATCTCATTCCAGAAATCGCGCCGCGCCTTGGGGTCGACGCCGGCGGTGGGCTCGTCGAGCAGCAATAATTGTGGATTGGGCAGCGTGCAGGCTCCGAGCGCCAACCGCTGTTTCCAGCCGCCGGAGAGCTCGCCCGCAAGCTGCCCCTCGCGCCCTGAGAGCCCGAGCCGCTTGACCATGTCGCGTGCGGCGCCGCGCGCGTCAGCCAGGCCATAGAGCCGCGCCACGAATTCGAGATTCTCGCGCACCGAGAGATCCTGGTACAGGCTGAAGCGCTGGGTCATGTAGCCGACCTGGCGCTTGATCTTCTCGGAATCGCGGCGGATATCGTAGCCGAGGCAGGTGCCCTCGCCGCTGTCGGGCGTGAGCAGCCCGCAGAGGATGCGGATGGTCGTGGTCTTGCCCGAGCCGTTCGGCCCGAGGAATCCGTAGATCGAGCCGCGCCTCACCTGCATCGACAGATCGTGCACGACCTCGCGGCCGCCGAACGATTTGCTCAGGCCTTGGACGTCGATGGCAATGCCGTTGCCGCCCTTCATCGCTTGTCCGCCACCGGAGTCTTGGGGTTGAGATAGACGTCGATCGGCTGGCCGACCCGCAGCGCGTCGGGGCGCGAGGGCCGCGCCTGGATCAGATAGACCAGCTTGCTGCGCTCATCGAGGCTGTAGATGACAGGCGGGGTGTATTCGGCCGAGGTCGCGATGAAATAGATCTTTGCGGTGAGATCGGCCGCGCAATTGTCGCAGGAGACGCGCACCGTATCGCCGATCGCAAGCTTCGGCAGCGCCGTCTCCGGCACGAAGAAGCGCAGCTTCATGTTGCCGGGCGGCATGATCGACAGCACCGGCCGCTGCGCCGCCACCATCTCCCCCTCGCGGAAATAGATCTGCTGGATGGTACCGGCAACGGGCGCAAAGCCCTTGCGCCGCGCCATCCGCGTCTCCGACGTCGCCACCCGCGCTTCTGCTACACGCAATGCGGACACGGCGGAGTCGAGATTGGCCTGCGTGCCCGACCCGGTCTTGCTCAGCGAGGCCGCGCGATCATAGGTCTGCTGCGCGTTCGCCAGCGTCGCCTTTTGCTGGTTGAGATCGGCGCGCTGGAGATCGTCGTCGACGGAATAGAGGGCGTCGCCGACCTTGACCTCGTCGCCCTCGCGGACATTGAGCTTCGTCACCCGCCCCGCTTCGTCCGGACTGACGAAGATCATGTCGGCCTCGACCCAGCCCTGGAAGCCGGGCTCGCGTTTCTCGTTGCACCCGGCAAGCGAGGTTGCGAACACGACAGCCAATGCAATACTGAAAAATGCGCGCGACGACCTCATGTCGTCCTCCGTTCGCCAAAGATCAAATCGAGATGGACGCGCAGCATGTCCTGTGCGTCGAGCGGCGCATGCCGCGCAAACAGGCTCTGCCAGATCACCGCGATCATCGCCGGTGCGACCAGGATCTGCGGATAGCGCGCGAGATCGTGCTGGCGGATCTCGCCGCGGGCAATGCCGAGCTCGATCAGCCCGCGCATGGCGGCGATGCCGCGCGAGACGACCTCGCGGTAGTAGAAGTCGGCGACGGCCGGAAAGCGCGGCCCCTCCGCCACGATCAGCCGCACCAGATCGCCGCGCCTGGTGCCGATGACCTCTTTCAGGAAGTTGCCGGCAAAGGCCTCGATGAGGTCGCGCACCGAGCCGGTCGGCGGCGGCAGCGCAGTCAGCCGCGCCACGACCGGCACGATCACGACGCGCACCAGCTCCTCGAACATCGATTCCTTGTCCTTGAAGTGCAGATAGATCGTGCCCTTGGCAACACCGGCACGCTTGGCGATGTCGTCGAGCCGCGTTGCGGCAAAGCCGCGGGCGATGAACTCCTCCATCGCCGCCTCGACGATCGCCGCGCGCCGCTCGGCCGCGCGCGTAGCGCGGTTCGAGGCGGGCAGCTCTCCGCGGATCGTGGACGGACGGTCTCCACGCGCAGGAGACGGTTTGGCGGGCTTGGTCAACTTGGTCATCATTGGTAATTTCTGACTGACTAGTCAGTCATTGTCAAGTCCAGAGCTGGATGAGGTCAGGCCCAACGGATTAGTGTTGACTAATGTATTAGCATACGCTAATTGAATTTCATGACCGAAGCCGCTCCCAACCCCGTCACCACCGTGATGCGTGCCCTCGCCGATCCGACGCGGCGGGCCGTATTCGAGCGCTTGTTTGAGAGCAAGGAGATCAGCGTCGCGGCGCTGACGCGGGGCAGCGGCGTGACCCAGGGCGCGGTCTCGCAGCACCTGAAGTCGCTGAAGCAGGCGGGTCTCGTCGCCGAGCGCGCCGAGGGCCGCAACGTCTATTACCGCGCCGCGCCGCAGGGGCTCGAGCCGCTGGTCACCTGGATGGACCATTACGGCGTGTTCTGGCGCGAGCGTTTCCAGAACCTGCGCGACCTGTTGAAGGAGATCGATCCGTGAGTGCAGTTGCTTCCAAGGTCCAAACTCAAGACATCGTCATCGACGAGGTCTTCCCGCACGCCGTCGCGACGATCTGGAAGGCGCTGACCAGCGCCCAATTGATTGCGCGCTGGCTGATGCCGCCGACAGGTTTCGAGGCGGTCGTGGGCAACGCCTTCACCTTCAAGACCAATCCGGCCGGCGCGTGGGACGGCACGATCCATTGCCGCGTCCTGGAGGTCGTGCCGAACCAGCGTTTTGCCTACGCCTGGAAGGGCGGCGACGAGAGCAATACCGGTTACGGCTCGGCGCTCGACACCGTCGTCACCTGGTCGCTCACACCGGTTGAAGCAGGCACGCGCGTGCGCGTGGTGCATTCGGGCTTCGTGACACCGAAGAACGATACCGCTTATCGCAACATGAGCGACGGCTGGGTCAAGGTGCTGCAGCGGCTCGACGCCATCACCGCCGAAGACGAGTAAGGACGCATCATCATGGACAAGCCCTATACCGGCGGCTGCGCCTGCGGCGCGATCCGCTATTCGATTCTGGGTGAGCCCCTGTTCAGCAATCATTGTCAGTGCCGGGACTGTCAGCGGGAAAGTGGCAGCGGCCATGGCTCCTACGCAACGTTCGCGCGGACAGGCGTCACGCTCACCGGCGAAGCCAGGCATTGGGACATGGTCGCCGACAGCGGCAACGTGAAGAGGCGCGGCTTCTGCCCACAATGCGGCGTGGCCGTCTATATGACCTTCGCGGCACAGCCCGGTGTCTTCACGATCCGCGCCGGAAGCCTCGACGAGCCCGCCCGCTACAAGCCGCAGGTGGTCACTTTCGCCGCGCGCGGCCACGGCTGGGATTGTCTTGACTCCGACCTGACGAAATTTGCCGGCATGCCGCCGGCATGAGGTAAAGCGCGCTGGTCGCGGCAGTCGGTCGCTCAGATGCATGGCCGGATGTAAGGTCGGTTGATCTCCCATAATTCATCGAGCAGGCCGCGCGCGGCCTGCTCGGAATGGATGACGGGATCGAGCAGCAACGCTTGCAGCGCCATTTCCTTCGAGGCATGCATTGCCGCCTCCACCGCCATCTGCTGAACCTGAACCTGGGTCGACATCAGCTTGGCGACGCCGTCGGGCAGTGGCCCGAGCGAGACAGGGTGGATGCCCGCGGCATCCGCCACCACCGGCACCTCGACCGCGGCGTCGGCCGGCAGGTTCGGGATCACCTGTCGATTGTGGACGACGGCGGATTCGATGAGTTGCTTCCGGTTATGAACGATGCCGGCGATGATGCTGATGGCGCGCTCCCCGACGGCGCCGACCACCAGTCCGGCACGCCGGCACGACCGGCGAGCACGTCGTCAATCAGCCGTGTCAGTTTCGCGCGCTCGCTCTCGTCCCAGTCGTAATTGTAGCCACCCTCGCCGGCCTCCCAGCCGAACGAGAGATACTCGCCAACGTGACCATCCCCGCATCCGAGCCAGTAGCCAAAGGCATGCAACAACTTCCGCGTCAGGGGTGAGAAGGTGGGATCGAAATCCCGCTCCTTGTCACGCAACAGCGGATAGAGGTCCTCACCCGTCTCGCGATCCCGAATTTCGGTCAGGCATTGGAAATGGTTGAGGCCGGCGCCCCACACGTCCACCCGGCTTTCCGGCATCCCCAGGATTCGGGCGACATCGCCACGCGCAAGGAATATTCCGTGGCAGAGGCCGACGCTGCAGATCCTGCTGTACCGCCCGAGCGCCAGGATGATGCGGCTTTCCGGATTGGAGAAGTTGATGAAGGTCGCGCGCGGGCAGCGGCGCTCCATCTCGCGCACGAAGTCGAACACCACCGGCAAGGTCCGCAACGTGAAGAACAGACCGCCGGGCCCACCGTTCTCGCCCAGCGTATGGCGGATGCCGAACTTGCGCGGAATCTCGAAATCGAGCCGCCACAGCCGATTGCGATCGATCGCGGTGGAATGCACGACGAACTCAGCACCGTCGAGCGCCGCGTGCCAATCCGTCGTGGCCTCGATGGCATAGCCAGCGCTGGATCTCTCGTTGAGCAACCTCGCGAGCTGCGTCGACCGGCTGAGCCGGTCGACGTTACGTCCGACCAGAGTCAGTGTTGAACCTGAGAGATCGCGGCTCGAGAACAGGTCCCGGAACATGCTCATCCCGAAGGATGCGCTGCTGGCGCCGAGAAAGACGATCTTCGTTGGCCGGGTCACGCTCTGCTCGTCGCGAGTTAGCCGAAGTCGAGCACCATGCGGCCGTCGATCTTGCCGACCTTCATCCGCTCGAAGACGTCGTTGATCTGCGCAAGCGGCACCTTGGTCACCTCGGCCTTGACCTTGCCGTCCGCTGCGAACGCGACGGCTTCGTCGAGGTCGCGCCGCGTGCCGACGATCGAGCCGCGCACCGTGATGCGCTTGAGCACGACGTCGAAGATCGGCGTCGGGAATTCGCCCGGCGGCAGGCCGACGAGACTGACGGTGCCCTTGCGGCGTACCATCTTCAGCGCCTGGCCGAACGCGGCGGTCGAGACCGCCGTCACCAGCACGCCGTGAGCCCCGCCGCCGGTCGCCGTCAGCACCTTGTCCACCGCGCCATCCGCGAGCGCATTGACCGCGAGATCGGCGCCGGTTTCGCGGGCCAGCGCGAGCTTGTCCTCGGCGATGTCGACGGCGGCGACCTTGAGCCCCATTGCCTTGGCGTACTGGATCGCGACATGACCGAGCCCGCCGACGCCTGAGATCACCACCCACTCGCCGGGCCTGGCCTCCGTCTCCTTCAGGCCCTTGTAGGTGGTGACGCCGGCGCACAGGATCGGCGCGATGGCCGCGAAATCGACGTTCGCCGGCAGCTTTGCCGCAAAGGCAGCCGAGGCGACGACATATTCGGCGAAGCCGCCGTTGACGCTGTAGCCGGTGTTGTGCTGGTGCTCGCACAGGGTCTCCCAGCCGGTCTCGCAATATTCGCAGGCCATGCAGGCATCATGCAGCCAGGCGACGCCGACGGCGTCCCCCACCTTCAGATTCTTCACGCCGGTCCCGAGCGCGGCGACGATGCCGGCAGCCTCGTGGCCGGGAATGAAGGGCGGAACCGGCTTCACGGGCCAGTCCCCGGAGGCCGCATGCAGATCAGTGTGACAGACGCCGCAGGCCTTGACCTTGACCAGAACCTCGCCGGGACCCGGCTGCGGCACCGGCACGTCCTCGATCACCAGCGGCTTGCCGAATTGCTTGACGATTGCGGCTTTCATGGTCGGCATATCTCTGCTCCTTCGCATTGCGAATGGCAGAGTAGCGGCCGCGCGCGGCCGGCACTTGATCCGGGTCAAACCGCCCAATCGTAGCGCTGCGTGCCGCCGTCATGACAGCGCGGTGACAGGACTTCGCAGGCGACATCAGCTATGGAACTTGAGGCCGTCGAGGATCTTGTCGACCACCTTGCGATCGGCCCGCATGGCGATGCCGACGAGATTGAGATCGCTGCGCGCCACCGCCCTTACCGCCTCGCGATTGGCGGCATCGTGCGTGGTCTTGAACATGTCCTCGGTATAGACCGCCGGCTTGACGTTGCGCGCGAGTGCACGGTCCAGCGCGCGCGACAACGCCGGCCCGTCGGCACCGTAAATCAGGATCGGCTGGCCGATCAGCGCATGATATTTCGTGCCTGAGGCGTCTTCGTAGGCTTCGCCGATGCATTCGGGAAAGGCGGCGGCGATGCCGCTGGTGAGGAAGGAGGCGACGTTGAGCTTCTGCCAGATCTGAAGATCGGTGCGGATCACGACGGCGATCTTGGTATCGAATTGCATGCAACTCCTCGACTGTCATCGGGGCGCGCCACTTGGCGCCAGCGGAATCCATTCGTCCACGGACTCCGTAGCACGATGGATTCCGGGCTCGATGCTACGCATCGCCCCGAAATGACGGCAAGAAAAATCAGCCTTCATCAACCCTTGGCGTCGCAGGCCCAGGCGCGGATCACACATTCCTTGCCGCCGTATTTGTAGCATTCGCGCGTGGCGGCGTTGAGCGAGGCGGAAATCTTCGGCTTGACGGCGTAGCCGTAGGCGCCGCAGGGGTTGGCGAGGTCGATCGACATGGCCGCGCAGGCGTGCTTCATCGTCACGGTGGTGCAATCGCCCTTGCACTGTTTCTGCGCCGCGGCGCGCGCTTCGTGCTCGTGACCGTAATCGAAGGCCTGGCCATAGGCGCCGCATTTGCCGACCGCAAACGCGCCGGCGGCGCGGGCTTCACTGATATAGCGGGCGCCCGTGACGGCAACCGATAAGACAAAGCAAAACATCGCGCAACGGCGCGCGACGACGTTCGAGGCCATGGAAAATCCCCTCCCCCAAGGCAGGTGGAGGCAACTTTAAGCCGGGGTCGTTTCCACTTGGTGAACGGGTGGTTGAAATCGGCAGGCTTGGAGGGGGCTGTAGGGCGGATTAGCGAAGCGTAATCCGCCTGTTTTGTTTCCGCGGAGAAACACAGCGGCGGATTACGCCTTCGGCTAATCCGCCCTACGCACCCTTCATCCCCGCCTTGCCGCTTCCAACGCCTGCGGCGTGTCGATATCGAGGAAGGCGCTCTCGCCATCGACCGGCACTTCGGCGACCGCCTCGGTGTGCTTGGCGATCAGATGCCGCGCGCCGACGTCGCCGTCGAGCGTCATCAGCTCCTTGAAGAAGCGGCGCGACCACAGCACGGGATTGCCGCGGCGGCCTTCGCTGACGGGCACGACGATGAGATTGCCGCGGTCCGGCGCGAAGGCTTCGATGAGCCGGTCGATCAGGCCCGAATCGATCAGCGGCATGTCGCCGAGACACACCACGGCGCCGTCGCAGGCCTCCGGCACGGCGGCGATGGCGGCCTTGACCGAGCTGGCGATACCGCCGGCAAAATCCGGATTGCGGACGAATTTCACCTTCAGGCCTTGCAGCGCCTGCTCGACCAGCTCGGCCTGATGGCCGGTGACGACGATCACCTCGGAGGCTTTCGAGGCCAGCGCCTGCTCGGTCGCGAGGCGCACCAGCTTCTTGCCGTCGAGTTCGGCGAGCAGCTTGTTGGGCCCTCCCATGCGCGTGGAGCGGCCCGCCGCAAGCACGATCGCGGCGACCTGGCTGTTGCCCTCGATCTCGGGTTTTGCGCGCGGCTGCGGGCGCGTGACGATCTCCATCAAGAGGCCACCGACCCCCATGCCCATCAGCTCGGCGCGCGTCACCTCGATGCCGGCGAGGAGCCGCATCAACACCCAGTCGAACCCGTTCTCGACCGGCGAGCGCGCACAGCCCGGCGCGCCCAGCACCGGCACGCCACCGGCGCGCGCGATCAGCAAGAGATTGCCGGGATCGACCGGCATGCCGAAATGCTCGATCGCGCCGCCGATCGCGGTGACTGCCGCGGGGATGACGTCGCGGCGATCGGCGATCGCGGACGCCCCGAACACGATGACGAGCTCGGCCCCGAGCGCGAGCAATTCCTTGATCGCCGCCGACAGCTCGCGTTCCTCGTGCTGGACACGACGCTCGGCGATGATGCTGGCACCCGCGGGCGCGAGCCGCTCGGCGGTGACCCGCAGCGTCTTGTCGATCACCTTGGAGGACAGGCCCGGCAGCTGCGTCGAGACCACGCCGACGCGCTGGATCACGTAAGGCGCGATCCTCAGCACGTCCTTGCCCGCCGCCTTCACCGCAGCATCGCGCAAGCTTCCGGCGACGCCGAACGGGATGATCTTGACGGTGCCGACCATCTCGCCCTCGACCACCGGCTTGTAGGCGGAGAGCGTCGCAAAGGTGATGGCCTCGTCGATATTGTTGATGCGGTCGACTGCGGCGCGGTCGATCACCAGCACGCCCGGACGCGCGGCGAACAGGTTGGCGCGGCCGGTGAAGGCGCGCTCGACATGAATGCCCTCGCCGCCGACGGCAAGCGCGATGCTGGCGGCCGCGACGTCCTCGGAGACGTCGCCCGCCTCCATGCGCACCACGACGATGTCCTTGATGCCGGCGCGCTCCAACGCCTCGACCTCGGCGGGGCCGATCGTCGTGCCCTTCTTCAGCACCAGCGGCCCCTGGCGCAAGGTGTGAACGGTCACCCCGCCGATCGCATCCCTTGGGCTCGCCGGGCCGAATTTCATGCAGCTTCTTCTTTTTCCTTGGGCGGCAGGCGGAGCACCGCGGTGATCTCAGCCATGATCGCGACCGCGATCTCGGACGGAGAGACCGCCCCGATCGCAAGCCCGATCGGCGCGTGGATACGCGCGATGTCGCTTTCCTTCGCGCCCTGCGCCCGCAGCCGGTCGGCCCGCTTGGCGTGCGTCTTCCGCGAGCCGAGCGCGCCGATATAGAAGCAGCCGCGCTCGAAGGCATGCAGCAATGCGGGATCGTCGATCTTGGGATCGTGCGTCACCGCGACGAAGGCGGTATAGGCATCGACATTGAGCGGCGGCAGCGCGGTATCAGGCCATTCGGCCACCAGCGGAATATCGGGGAAGCGCTCGGGGCTCGCAAAGGCCGTGCGCGGATCCACCACCGTGACGTCGTAGCCGAGTGAGCGCGCCAGCGGCGCCAGGGCCTGGCTGATATGCACCGCGCCGACGATGACGAGCTTTGCGGTCGGCGCGTAGACGTTGAGGAACAGCTTCTTGCCGGCGGCTTCGACACTGGCGCTCTTGCCCATGCGAAGCTGCTTCTCCAGCTCGCTGCGCAGCGGATCCTTGGCAAAATCCTTCGCCTTCACCAGGCGCTGCTCGCCGCTTTCGGTGTCCGTCACCAGGATCGCCGGCCGGCGCGCGGCCCGCTCGGCATTGAGTTCGTGCAGGATCTCGAGGCTTCACGGCTAGCCGACCTTCTCGACGAAGACGCGGATAGTTCCGCCGCAGGACAGCCCGACATTCCAGGCGGTCTCATCGGCGACGCCAAACTCCAGCATCCTGGGCTTGCCGCTCTGGATCACATCCATGGCCTCGGTGACCACGGCGCCCTCGACGCAGCCGCCGGAGACCGAGCCCAGGAACGTGCCCTCGTCGTTGATGACCAGGCTCGAGCCCGCCGGGCGCGGCGCCGAGCCCCAGGTCTCGACGACCGTCGCCAGCGCGACGCCACGGCCGGCCTTCTGCCAGTCCTCCGCCGCCTTCAGGATATCCTCGTCGCGATCGAGCATGGGTGACCTCTCAAGCTGCGGAGCGGATCAGGCTGCGGTGATGCGGCGGCAGCGGCCGGGAGAGCGTCGTGATCAGCTCCTGGATCGAACTCAAATTATGTACCGGGCGGAATTCGTCAACGTGCGGGAGCATCATTTTGATGCCCTGCGCCTTGGCCTCGAAGCCGCCGAAGCGGAGCAGCGGGTTGAGCCAGATCAGCCGCCGGCAGGAGCGGTGCAGCCGGTCCATCTCGAAGGCCAGCTTGGAATCGGCCTCCCGCTCCAGCCCGTCGGAGATCAACAGCACGATGGCGCCCTGGCTCAGCACGCGGCGCGCCCACAATTTGTTGAAGTTGTGCAGCGAGGCCGAGATCCGGGTGCCGCCGGCCCAGTCCTCGACCGAAGCCGAGCAGCTCGCCAGCGCCTCGTCGGGATCGCGCTGGCGCAGCGCGCGGCTGACATTGGTGAGGCGGGTGCCGAACAGGAACACCGAGACGCGCTTGCGGGCATCGGTGATGGCGTGCAGGAAATGCAGGAACAGGCGGGTGTACTCGCTCATCGAGCCCGAAATATCGAGCAGCGCCACGATCGGCGCCGGCTTCTCGATCCGTCCCAGGCGGTGGATGTCGATGATGTCGCCGCCGGTGCGCAAGGACGCGCGCAGCGTTCGGCGGAGGTCGAGACGAAGCCCGCGCGGGTCGGACCGGTGTCGGCGCGTCAAAAGCTGGGCCTGCGGCAGGTGCATCCGATCGATGGCGCGCAGCGCCTCGGCAATCTCCGCCGCGCTCATTTGCGCAAAATCCTTCTTCTGAAGGATTTCCTTGTCGGAGACCGACAGGCGCAGATCCTGCTCCTGGTGCTGCGGCGTCTCGGTCATGCGCGGCTGGGACATCGCCTCCTGCACGCGGCGCGAGCCGGCCTTCGGCTTCTTCTTGGCCTCGTCCGGCAGCGGCACCGAATCCAGCATGTGCTTCCACTCCTCGGAGGCGCGGAAGAACAGGTTGAAGGCCTGACTGAAGATCAACGCATGTTCGTGGCGCTTGACGAAGATCGACTCCAGCGTGGTGAAGACGTCGGCGCGGTTGCCGATCTCGATCACCTGCAGCGCGCTCATGGCGTCGATGACGGCGCCCGGCCCGACCGGCAGGCCCGCCGCGCGCAGCGCGCGGGCGAAGCCGACGATGTTGTCGGCGAACTGCTCGGTTTGCTCCGGGGCAAGGTGGTTGATGGGCATGGGTCTATCCTCGCTCCGTCATTCCGGGGCGTCGCGAAGCGACGAACCCGGAATCCAGAAGTTGTGGCGCGAGATTCCGGGTTCGCGCTACGCGCGCCCCGGAATGACGGAAAATCAATTCTCGCTCGTCGCTTCCTTCAGCACCTTCTGCAAGGCGTCGCCCTGCATCCGGGTGATGTCGTCCTGATATTTGAGCAGCGCGCCCAGCGTGTCGCCGACCACCTGGGGCGTGAGCGAACGCGCGTCGAGCTCGGACAAAGCGGTGGCCCAGTCAATGGTCTCGGCAACGCCCGGCGATTTGTAGAAGTCCTGGTTGCGCAGCGCCTGCACGAAACGCACCACTTGCTGCGACAGCTTGGCGGAGATGCCGGGCACGCGTGACTTGACGATCGCGAGCTCGCGCTCGGCGGCGGGATAATCGACCCAGTGATAGAGGCAGCGCCGCTTCAGCGCGTCGTGGATCTCGCGGGTGCGGTTGGAGGTGATGATCACGATCGGCGGGTGTGGCGCCTTCACGGTGCCGAACTCGGGGATCGTCACCTGGAAGTCACTGAGGATTTCGAGCAGGTAAGCCTCGAATGCCTCGTCGGCGCGGTCGAGCTCGTCGATCAGCAGCACCGGCGGGCCGGCGACGTCGGGCTCCAGTGCCTGGAGCAGCGGCCGCTTGATCATGTAGCGGTCGGCGAAGATGTCCTCGAGAGCTGGTCGCGATCGGTATCGCCGGCAGCTTCCGCCATCCGGATCGCGATCATCTGCGCCGCGCTGTTCCACTCGTAGACCGCCGAGGAGACGTCGAGGCCTTCGTAGCATTGCAGGCGGATCAGCTTGCGCCCCAGCGCCGCCGAGAGCACCTTGGCGATCTCGGTCTTGCCGACGCCGGCTTCGCCTTCCAGGAACAGCGGCCGTCCCATCCGCAGCGAAAGATACGTCACCGTCGCCAGCGATCGCTCGGCGAGATAGCCGCGCGAGGTCAGGAGTTCGAGCATCGCATCGACCGAAGCCGGCATGGCACGGGAAGGATTGGCCACTGAAGTCATGAAACGCCAGTCTCGGTTACGCCCTCGGAGGGGCAGGCATCGGGCCCGTCGGTCGGTCGCTCATTCCTTGGCGTTGGCCGCATCGACGGCGCGCCGGGTCAGCACACCGATGAGATGCGCACGGTATTCGGCGCTGCCGTGGATGTCGCTGTTGAGGCCTTCTGCCGGCACGTTGATGCCGTCAAGCACCTTGGACGAGAAGCGCTTCTTGAGGGCTTCTTCGAACGCCTCGACGCGGAATACGCCTTCGGAGCCGGCGCCGGTCACGGCGACCCGCACGTCCGACGGACGTCGCGCCACGAACACGCCGACCAGCGCATAGCGCGAGGCCTGGTTGCGGAACTTGATGTAGGCCGCCTTCTTCGGCAGCGGGAACATCACCTTGGTGATGATCTCATCGGCTTCGAGCGCAGTCGTGAACAGGCCCTGGAAATACTCTTCGGCCTTGAGGCGGCGCTTGTTGGTGACGATGGTCGCGCCCAGCGCGAGCACCGCGGCCGGATAGTCCGCGGTCGGATCGTTGTTGGCGAGCGAGCCGCCGATCGTGCCCTTGTGGCGCACGGCCGGATCGCCGATCTGGCTGGCGAGATTGGCCAGCGCCGGGATCGCCTCACCGACGATCGCGGAGGCTGCGACCTCGGCGTGCTTGGCAGTGGCGCCGATCACCAGCGAGCGGCCCTTCATCTCGATCGTGTTGAGCCCCTCGATATGGGAGAGGTCGACCAGATGCGGCGGGCTCGCCAGGCGCTGCTTCATGACGGAATCAGCGTGTGGCCGCCGGCGATCACCTTGGCGTCTTCGTTCTTCACCAGGAGGTTGGCGGCCTGCCGAACGGTCCCGGGGCGATGATATTTGAATTCGTACATCTGAATGTCCTGATCGCGGGATGCGCGTTACGCGAGGTCGGATTTCGCCATCGCCTTGGCGCCGGCAGAGATCGAGGCGACGATGTTCTGGTAGCCGGTGCAGCGGCAGAGATTGCCTTCCAGTTCTTCCCGGATCGTATGGTCGTCGAGCTCGTGGCCCTTGCGATGCACGATGTCGATCGCGGTCATGATCATGCCCGGCGTGCAGAAGCCGCACTGCAGGCCATGGTGCTCGCGGAAGGCTTCCTGCATCGGATGCAGCGGCGCGCCATCGGCGGCCAGCCCCTCGATCGTCTTGACCTCGTGGCCGTCGGCCATCACCGCAAGCGTGGTGCAGGACTTCACGGCCTTGCCGTCGAGATGCACGACGCAGGCGCCGCATTGCGAGGTGTCGCAGCCGACATGGGTGCCCGTCAGCTTCAGATTCTCGCGCAGGAACTGCACGAGAAGCGTGCGGGGATCGACATTGGCCGTGACTGGATTGCCGTTCACGATGAGGGAGATTTTTGCCATAAGCACTCTCTATCAGCGCCCCGACGGGTCCCATCGAAGCGGTTCTTATAATTATTCCAACCCATCATATGGGCCATTATGCCCCGGGGCAACATCGCCCCGGACGCAAGGCGCCATGCCGGAGGCGCTACCCTAAAGGTATTGGACCTTCAGCTCTGTACGGCCTTGGCGAAGTTCGCGAAAAACTCGTCGGCGAGCTTCTTGGCGGCACCGTTGATGAGGCGCTGGCCGAGCTGCGCCAACTTGCCGCCGATCTGCGCCTCGACATCGTAGGAAAGCAGCGTGCCGCCGTCCTTCTCCGCCAGCCTGACCGCCGCGCCGCCCTTGGCGAAGCCGGCGACCCCGCCCTCGCCCTCACCTGAGATCTTGTAGCCGTTCGGCGGGTCGAGATCGGACAGCGTGACCTTGCCCTTGAATCGCGCCGACACCGGGCCGACCTTCATTTTCGCCGTTGCACGAAAGCCGCCGTCGTCGGTCTTCTCGAGCTCCTCGCAGCCGGGGATGCAGGCCTTCAGCACCTCGGGATCGTTGAGCTTGGCCCAAACGGCCTCGCGCGGCGCCGCAAGCTGGACTTCGCCGTTCATCGTCATGGCCATGAGGGTGCCTCCCGGATCGCGTAACTATAGTGCTGATCAAGTAACGCAGGGACGCGGCAAAGGAAAGAGCGGCGCTCGGTCAAGTGCAATGCATATTCGCAACTGCAAAAAGGCGTGTGCAGGCGGTTGGGGATTGGCATGGCCGGGCCATGATGATTAGGTCGCGCGCAACATGAGCACATCCCTCTCCCCCTGCTCGCACCGATGCTGTCGAGCGCTGCCATGCGCGCGGTGTGCGACGACCGGTCAACGCTGCAGAACATGCTTGATTTCGAGGCAGCCCTGGCACGCGCCGAGGCCGTCACGGATGTGATTCCGGCATCCGCCGTGGGGCCGATCGAGGCCGCCTGCAAGGCCGATTCCTTCGACATGGCCGCGCTGGCAGAGGCCGCGACCCGATCGGGCAATCTCGCGATTCCCCTGGTCAAGACCCTGACCGCCAATGTCGGCAAGGCCGACAAGGAGGCCGCTCGCTACGTGCATTGGGGCGCCACCAGCCAGGATGTCATCGATACCGCCACCATGCTCACGCTTCGCGCCGGCATCGATGCGCTGGACGCCGACCTCGGCCGCGCCATCAAGGGCTTTGCCGCACTGGCGCGCCACCATCGCAACACTGCGATGGTGGCACGGACCTGGCTCCAGCACGCGCTGCCGATGCCGTTCGGCCTCAAGGCCGCCGGCTATGCCTCAAGCCTCGCCCGCGCCCGCTGCCGCCTGCGGCGGCTCCGCCGCGAGGGCCTCGCGCTGCAATTCGGTGGCGCCGCCGGCACGCTCGCGGCCCTCGGCGACAAGGGCCTGGCCGTGGCGGAACGCCTTTCGCGCGAGCTCGACCTGGCGCTGCCGGAAGCGCCCTGGCACACCCATCGCGACCGGATCGCGGAGGCCGCTTCCTGCTTCGCCATTCTGGCCGGGAGCTGCGGCAAGATCGCGCGCGATGTCTCGCTGCTGATGCAGACCGACGTTGCCGAAGCCTTCGAGCCGGCCGGCGAAGGCCGCGGCGGCTCCTCGACCATGCCGCACAAGCGCAACCCGGTCGCCGCCGCAAGCGCGCTCGGCGCCGCCACGATGGCCCCGCAGCTTGCCGCGACGATCTTTGCGGCTCAGGTGCAGGACCACGAGCGCAGCGCCGGTCCCTGGCATGCGGAATGGCCGACGCTGCCGCAATTGATGCTGGTCACTTCGGGCGCGCTCTCCGCCATCGTCGACATCGCGGATGGCCTCGACGTCGACGCCGCGCGCATGCGCAGCAATCTCGATGCGACGCAGGGACTGATCATGGCGGAGGCGGTCACCTTCGCGCTGGCGGAGAAGATCGGCAAGAGCGAGGCGCATCACCTCGTCGAGGCCGCCAGCAAGCGCGCGGTCGCCGAGAAGAAGCATCTGCGCGAGGTGCTCTCGGCCGATCTGCAGGTCAATGCGCAGCTTTCGCCGGAAAAAATTGCGGCATTGTTCGAGCCGATGGCCTATCAAGGGGCTTCCCAAACCCTGATCGACCGGCTGCTCGACAGCCTCGACCGCGAATAAGACCGCAAGATAAGACGGAGACGCCGCATGCCCATGATCGATGCCGACGGATGCCTGCTCAACGTCTCCGTCGAGGGCCGCGACGGCGGGCCAACCTTGATGCTGTCCAACTCGCTCGGCTGCACGCTTCAGATGTGGGAGCCGCAGATGAAGGCGCTGACGCAGCTGTTCCGCGTCATTCGCTACGACCGCCGCGGCCACGGCAAGTCGAGCGTGCCTCCCGGCCCCTATACGATGGAGCGCTTCGGCCGCGACGTGCTGGCGATCCTCGACGACCTCAACATCGAGAAGGTGCATTGGTGCGGCCTGTCGATGGGCGGCATGGTCGGGCAATGGCTGGGCGCCAACGCGCCGGAGCGTTTCGGCAAGCTCATCCTCGCCAACACCTCCTGCTATTATGCCGAACCGACCAAATGGCTGGAGCGCATCGATGCCGTGAAAAAGGGCGGCATCGCCGCGGTCGCCGATGCCGTGATCGCAGGCTGGTTGACGCAGGATTTTCGCGAGCGCGAGCCTGACATCACCGCGCGGATGAAGTCGATGCTGCTCGCCTCGCCTGTCGAAGGTTATCTGGCCTGCTGCGAGGCGCTGTCAACGCTCGACCAGCGCGAGCTGCTTCCCAAGATCAAGAGCCCGACGCTGGTGATCGCCGGCCGCCACGACGTGGCGACGCCGATCTCGGCGGGCGAATTGATCCGCTCGAGGATCCCGGCGCCAGCATGACCATCATCGACGCCGCGCACATTTCCAACGTCGAGCAGCCGCATGCGTTCACGGACGCGGTGGTGGGATTTTTGACGCAGCGCTAGTCATTCACTGTCATTCCGAGGCGATGCGCAGCATCGAACCCGGGATCTCGATCCGCATTCATCACGTCGAGATTCCAGGTTCGCCTCTTCGAGACGCCCCGGAATGACCGATCGGAGCAACACCATGGACGACCAGAAGCGCCGCGATGCCGGCATGAACGTGCGCCGCAAGGTGCTGGGCAATGCCTGGGTCGACAAGTCGATCGCGAACCGCAACGCCTTCAACACCGATTTCCAGGACATGATCACGCGCTATGCCTGGGGCGAGATCTGGACGCGGCCGCATTTCGACGAGCGAACGCGGCGGGTGCTGGTGATCGGCACCATGGTCGCGCTGGGGCAATGGGACGAGTTCCGCCTGCACGTGCGGGCGGCGCTTGCCGAGGGCGGCTTCACGCCCGACGACATCAAGGAAATCCTGCTGCAGCAGGCGATCTATTGCGGCGTGCCGGCCGCGAACCACGCCGTCAAGGAAGCCTCAGCGATTGTGCAGGAGCTCGGCCTGCTCGAGCCCTAACGACGCCGCGGTCTCGACGGTCTTCTGCTGAACGGTCTTGGGCGGGGCCTCGGGCCGTTCGATCACCACCACGATGGCGGCGCCGAGCAGGAGCAGCAGCTCGGTGGCGTGCAGGCGAAGCGCCGCCATCTCGCCGACCTTCGAAGCCATGATCATGCTGGCAAACGAGATCAGGCTGCCGATCGCCAGGGCGATGCCGAGCGCCTCGTCGCTGCCGCCGTTCTTGCGGATGCGAGGAATGCAGAGCAGCACGAGATAGATCGCAAAGAACGCCACGACCGTCAGCCGGCCCAGCGCCAGCAGCCAGGCGGCGCGCACCGTGTCCATGCCGGCGATCTGGAGATGGTCGCTGAGGTACAGCGCAACTGCGACGCTCGGCCGCTCATAGAGGCCGTGCACCGGCGCGACGATGATATTGAAGACGACAAGGGCCCAGACCGGGATGAAATAGGCCGCCAGCAGCGCGCCGTTGACCGAGCCGATCCGCCAATTCCTGAACATGCCGCTTCCCGCTTCGCCTGCCTTCGCCTTCGGTCGAAAGCTTTGCGGGGAGCTAACTCGCATCGGACTGTGGCGGCAATTTAAACCCTTTGTTTACCTTAACTGGCCTCGCCGAGGCGGCCGTTCCGGGCAGTCGAAGCCGAAATCTCGAGATTCCGGGTTCGGCTCGGCGAGCGCCACGGAACGAAGACGCTAGAAGACCACAAAAAAGGCCCCGCCTTTCGGCGGGGCCCCTCGTCGCCCTCTTATTATTTCTCGGCTATCAAGCGCGCTATTCCTGGTCGCGCTGGCCGCCCTGCTGCGGGCCGGGACGATCGCCCTGGCGCATCGGGTCGTTCTGCTGCTGCTGTCCGGGTTTCTGACCACCGCCCTGCTGCTGCCCGGGGCGCTGCTGGCCGGGGTTCTGACTCTGCTGGCCCGGATTCTGGTTCTGTTGCTTCGTCATTCGGGGAACTCCCTTGTTGGACGTCAGAGATGAGACAACGGCCGCCGCCCAGTTAGGTTGCCGTCGGAACCCGGTTTCTCGCACCTGCGGAACCCATCGGAAGCCAAATGACCTCTGTACAAGACCTGCTGCCACCGCGTGAGCTGTTGCAGCCGTCAGTTCCCTCCTGTTACAAACGTGCAGAATGCTAAGCGGCTGCCGGGGCCCAAGAAAACCACCCTCCAACCCACTCTCCCAAGAGCTCGCTTTGAGCCCGCCTCAGGTTTGGTACGGCAGCGCATGGATTATTTCGCCCAACAGCTCATCAACGGTCTCGTCCTGGGCTCGATCTACGGCCTGATCGCCATCGGCTATACGATGGTCTACGGCATCGTCGGCATGATCAACTTCGCCCATGGCGACGTCTTCATGATCGGCGGCTTCATCGCGCTGATCACCTTCCTTCTTCTAGTCTCGACCGGCCTGACCGCGGTCCCGGTGATCCTGCTTGTCGTCATCCTGGTCTCGATGGCGATCACGGCTCTGTATGGTTGGACCATCGAGCGCATCGCTTACCGTCCGCTGCGCCACTCCTTCCGCCTCGCCCCGATGCTGTCGGCCATCGGCATGTCGTTCGTGCTGACCAATTATTCGCAGGTGGCGCAAGGCGCGCGGGTGAAGCCGGTGCCGCCGGTGATCACCGGCGGCTACACGCTGCATGAGAGCGCCGATGGCTTCGTGATCCAGCTCTCCAACATCCAGATCGTGGTGGTCATCACCACGATCGTGCTGCTGGCGATCTTCACCTGGCTGGTGTCGCGCACCCGGCTGGGGCGCGACATGCGCGCCTGCGAGCAGGACCAGACCATGGCGGCGCTGCTCGGCGTCGACGTCGACCGCACCATCTCCATGACCTTCGTGATCGGCGCCGCGCTCGCCGCGGTCGCGGGCCTGATGTACCTGCTCTATTACGGCCTGGTCGATTTCTTCATGGGCTTCGTCGCCGGCATCAAGGCCTTCACCGCCGCCGTGCTCGGCGGCATCGGCTCGCTGCCCGGCGCCATGCTCGGCGGCCTCGCGATCGGCCTGATCGAGACGTTCTGGTCGGCCTATTTCTCGGTCGAATACAAGGACGTCGCGGCGTTCTCGATCCTGATCGTGGTGCTGATCTTCATGCCGACCGGCCTGCTCGGTCGTCCCGAAGTCGAAAAAGTCTGACGGTCGCGCGTGGCAATTTCCTCACCCATGACTGCCAAACCTGCAACGGGCATCGCCTCCATCCTGAAGACGGCTTTCTTCAACGCTCTGGTCGCGCTGGTGCTGTTCTCGTTGATGGTCGGCATCCGCACCGAGGCGGGCGCCTCCGGCCAGCTCACTTATTGGACGCGCTTCGGCGAGCTCGCTTCGCTCGTCGCCGCGGTGTTCGGCGGCTCGATCGTGATCGAGCTGCTGCGGCAATGGATCGGCCCGACCGGGGCCGAGAAGCTGGTGCCGCCGGCGGTGCAGAGCGGCATGTCTTTCATGGGCCGCTACCTCGCGCCGGCGCTCCTGATCTTCACGGTGCTGGTGCCGGTGATCTTCTACGACCAGCGCTACATCCTCGACCTTGCGATCCTCGTGCTCACCTACGTGATGCTGGGCTGGGGCTTGAACGTCGTGGTCGGGCTCGCCGGCCTGCTCGATCTCGGCTACGTCGCCTTCTACGCGGTCGGTGCCTATTCCTACGGGCTGCTTGCGACCAATTTCGGCTGGTCGTTCTGGATCTGCCTGCCGCTCGCCGGCATCCTCGCGGCGTTCTGGGGCGTCCTTCTCGGCTTCCCCGTGCTGCGCCTGCGCGGCGACTATCTCGCCATCGTGACGCTCGCCTTCGGCGAGATCATCCGCCTCGTCATCATCAACTGGCAGGAGCTCACCGGCGGCCCCAACGGCGTCTCCGGCATTCCCCGTCCCTCCTTCTTCGGCATCCCGCTCGACAACAGCGACGACGGTCTCGCCGCCAGGCTCGGCATTGAATATTCGCCGACGCACCGCATCATCTTCCTGTTCTACCTGATCCTGGCGCTGGCGCTGCTCACCAACTGGGCGACGATCCGCCTGCGCCGCCTGCCGATCGGGCGAGCCTGGGAAGCCCTGCGCGAGGACGAGGTCGCCTGCCGCGCGCTCGGCATCAACACCACCACCACCAAGCTGACGGCGTTCGCGACGGGTGCGATGTTCGGCGGCTTCGCCGGCGCGTTCTTCGCCACTCGCCAGGGCTTCATCAGCCCGGAATCCTTCACCTTCCAGGAATCGGCGCTGGTGCTGGCCATCGTCGTGCTCGGCGGCATGGGCTCGCAGCTCGGCGTCGCGCTGGCCGCGCTCGCCATGATCGGCGGCTTCGAATTGTTCCGCGGCCTCGAGACCTACCGCATGCTGGTGTTCGGCATGGCCATGGTGCTGATCATGATCTGGCGGCCGCGCGGCCTGGTCGGCCATCGCGCGCCCACCGTCTACCTCACCAAGGCGAAAGCGATCTCCTCCGACCTCGTCAAGGAAGGGCACGGATGAGCGGCGACAAGATTCTCAGCATCGACCGGCTCGCCATGCGCTTCGGCGGCATCGTTGCCGTGCAGGACCTTTCTTTCGCCGCCGAGCGGAAAAAGATCACCGCGCTGATCGGACCGAACGGCGCCGGCAAGACCACCGTGTTCAACTGCATCACCGGCTTCTACAAGCCCAGCAGTGGGACGATCCGTCTCGCCCACGACGACGGCAGGACGATCGCGCTGGAGCGGCTGAGCGATTTTCGCATCGCCAAGCAGGCCAAGGTCGCACGCACCTTCCAGAACATCCGGCTGTTTCCCGGCATGACCGCGCTGGAGAACCTGATGGTGGCGCAGCACAACGCACTGATGCGCGCCTCCGGATTCACCCTCCTCGGTCTGCTCGGCGTTCCCTCCTACCGTGACGCCGAACAGCGCGCCATCGACCTCGCCACCGACTGGCTCAAGCGGGTCAAGCTGATCGACCGCGCCGACGATGCCGCCGGCAACTTCGCCTATGGCGACCAGCGCCGGCTTCGAGATCGCGCGCGCAATGTGCACCGAGCCCGCGCTGCTGTGCCTGGACGAGCCCGCCGCCGGCCTCAACGCGCGCGAAAGCGCGGCCTTGAGCGAGCTCCTGCTCTCGATCCGCGACGAACTCGGCACCTCGATCCTCCTGATCGAGCACGATATGTCGGTGGTGATGGAGATCTCCGACCACATTGTGGTGATGGACCACGGCGTCAAGATCGCGGAAGGCACGCCGCGCGAGATCCGCGACGATCCCAAGGTGATCGCGGCCTATCTCGGCGCCGACGAGGAAGAGGCGGCAGCCGTGATGGAGGCCGGATCGTGACGCCGGCGCCCTCTCCTCTGCTCGCGATCCGGGGCCTGCGCGCCGCCTACGGCAAGATCGAGGCGCTGAAGGGCGTCGACGTCGATATCGATGCCGGCGAGATCGTGGCGCTGATCGGCGCCAACGGCGCCGGCAAGTCGACGCTGATGATGACGATCTTCGGCAAGCCGCGCGCGCGGGCCGGCCAGATCCTGTATGAAGGCCGCGACATCACCAACGTCCCGACCCACGAGATCGCGCATTTGCGCATCGCGCAATCGCCGGAGGGCCGCCGCATCTTCCCGCGCATGAGCGTGGCGGAAAACCTCCAGATGGGGGCGGACGCCACCGAATGCACCGAGGCCGAACGCGAGGCGACGCTCCAGCGCGTCTTCACGCTGTTTCCACGGCTGAAGGAACGCTATGACCAGCGCGGCGGGACCCTCTCCGGCGGCGAGCAGCAGATGCTGGCGATCGGCCGGGCCCTGATGAGCCGTCCGCGCCTGCTCCTGCTCGACGAGCCCTCGCTGGGCCTCGCGCCGCTGATCGCGCGCCAGATCTTCGATGCGATCCGCACCCTGAATCGGCAGGACGGCCTGACCGTCCTGATCGTCGAGCAGAACGCCAACCATGCCCTCAAGCTCGCCCATCGCGGCTATGTCATGGTCAATGGCCTGATCACGCTGGCCGGCACAGGCGCCGAATTGTTGCAGCGCCCTGAGATTCGCGCCGCCTATCTGGAAGGCGGCCGGCACGGCTGACCGAGCCGTACGCGCTCCCGCGTGCGGCCGAACGTGGCGAGATATCTGCGCCAATGCCCGTATTTTGCCGGTGACTTCTCCGGAAATTCATTCAAGAATGGCGCCGGTTTGGACCGGGCCTGCCCGGCAACTTCCACAGGCGACCACCCGCGAGGTATCTCATGAAATCACTGAAGCTCATCGGTCTGGCATTCGGCGTATCGATCGCGCTGTCGAGCGCGGCGTTCGCGCAGGATGTCACCATCGCAGTCGCAGGTCCGATGACCGGCGGCGAGTCCGCCTTCGGCCGCCAGATGAAGAACGGCGCCGAAATGGCCGTGACCGATATCAATGCCGCCGGCGGCGTCAACGGCAAGAAGCTCGCGCTTTCCGTCGAGGACGACGCCTGCGACCCGAAGCAGGCGCGCTCGATCGCCGAAAAGATCGCCGGCGCGAAAATCCCGTTCGTGGCCGGGCATTATTGCTCGTCGTCGTCGATCCCGGCCTCTGAGGCCTATGCCGACGGCAACGTGCTCCAGATCACGCCGGCCTCGACCAACCCGCTCTTCACCGAGCGCAAGCTCTGGAACGTGGCGCGCGTCTGCGGCCGTGACGATCAGCAGGGCCTGATCGCGGCGCAGTACATCGCCAAGAACTACAAGGGCAAGAACATCGCGATCCTCAACGACAAGACCACCTACGGCAAGGGTCTTGCCGACGAGACCAAGAAGGCACTCAACAAGGCCGGCGTCACCGAGAAGATGTACGAGTCCTACAACAAGGGCGACAAGGACTTCAACGCCATCGTCTCGCGCTTGAAGCGCGACAATATCGACCTCGTCTATGTCGGCGGTTACCATCAGGAGAGCGGCCTGATCCTGCGTCAGATGCGTGACCAGGGCCTCAAGACCGTGCTGATGGCCGGCGACGCGCTCGCCGACAAGGAGTACGCCTCCATCACCGGCCCGGCCGGCGAAGGCACGCTGTTCACGTTCGGTCCCGATCCGCGCAACAAGCCGACCGCGAAGAAGATCGTCGAGGCTTTCAAGGCCAAGAACATCGATCCGGAGGGCTACACCCTCTACACCTATGCGGCGATGCAGGTGTGGTCGCAGGCGGCCAAGAAGGCCGGCACCACCGACGCCAAGAAGGTCATGGAAGCGATGAAGGCCGGCAAGTGGGACACCGTGATCGGCCCGATCGAGTATGATGCCAAGGGCGACATCAAGCAGATCGATTACGTCGTCTACAAGTGGGACGCCAAGGGCGGCTACGCCGAGATCAAAGGCAACGGCACCTGAACGCGGCTCCGGGGCTCAAACCTCGTATCCGAACCTTATCAACGCCCCGGCTTGCCCGGGGCGTTTCTTTTGCGGCAGGATCAGACGGCTGCGGGCAACTCGCCGGCGGCAGCGGCTTGGGCCTTGCGAAGCGCTTGCAGGAGATCGTTCGGCCGAAACGGCTTTTGCAGGCAGATCACGTTGGCGAGGTGGGGCGATTCTTCCATGAAGTCCAGCGCCGTCATTCCGGACACCGCTACAATGGGCAGCCCCGGCGCACGTTCGCGCAGGGCCGCGATGACGTCGACACCGCTGATGTCACCGAGAAAGATATCGACGATCGCCGCGTCGAACGGACCTTCAGCGAAGGCCTTCAGGCCGGCCGCGCCGCTGTCGGCCTCGGCAACCTCGTAATGGTTGACCCGAAGCACGATCGCGACCATCGCACGCACGTCCTTCTGGTCGTCGATGATGAGAACGCGAGACATGGGAACAACTCCCGCAGATCAATCAAATCGTATGTTTCAAGCCTGGAACCCGGCACCGTGGCGGGGCATTATGACACCGCGCAGTAAAGCGCATCTTACCCGATCCCTATTCCGCGTTCCCACCCGAATTAGGTAAGCTGTAACCTTCGGTTGAGTCGTCGCTGCATCAGTTCACGACCCGTGTCCGGAACGGGCTATCCTGGAGGTCAAGGCTGCCAGATCTTGGAACTGCGGAGATGCTCAACACGGGTCTGCACGAGATGAACGCGCCTGCGATTGACCGAAGCACATTTCTTTCCACTCTGCCGGCCACCTCAACCGACCGGAACGCGGCTCTGTGGATCGTTGGCGCCTCTTCGATCCTGTTCGCCCTGGCCGTGCCGTTCGCCGGTATCCCGCTGCCGCCGGTCCCCGCCTTCGTCGCGAGCTATCAATCCGCCCTGGCCGTGAGCGACATCATCACGGCAGTGCTGCTGCTGTCGCAGTTTTCGGTGTTGCGGACCCGCGCGCTGCTGTGGCTGTCGACCGGCTATCTCTTCACCGCCGCGGCGGCGCTGGCCCACGCCCTTACCTTCCCCGGCCTGTTCACCCCGACCGGACTGTTCGGCGCGGGCAGCCAGACCACCGTCTGGCTCTACATGATCTGGCACGGCGTCTTCCCGCTGTTCGTGCTCGGCTATGCCTGGCAGAAGGAAAAGGACGGCGGCCCCACGATCAAGGGTCCGACCAGCAACGCGATCTGCGCCATCGCGCTCGGCGTCGTCGCGGCCATGGGTGCCTTTACCTGGATCGTCACCGCCCAGCACGATCTGTTGCCGGTGCTGCTCCGCGACGGCCGTTACACGGCGACCATGATCGGGGTCGTATCCTTCGTGTGGTCGCTGAGCTTCGCCGCTCTCGTTTTGCTATGGTTCCGCCGCCCGCATTCGGTGATCGACGTCTGGCTGATGGTCGTGATGTGCGCATGGCTGTTCGACATCGCGCTGTCTGCGATCGTCAACGTCGCGCGCTTCGATCTCGGTTTCTACGCCGGCCGTCTCTACGGCCTCTGCGCGTCGAGCTTCGTGCTCGCGGTGCTGCTGATCGAGAATGTCCGCCTGCAGGTGCACACCGTCGGCCTCGTCGGCAGGCTGCGCCAGCAATCGGCCTCGGAACGCGATTACTACGGCAAGCGCCTCGCGCTGTACGGCGCCGTCGTCGAATCCTCCAACGACGCCATCATCACCAAGACGCTCGACGGCATCATCACCGGCTGGAACAAGGCCGCCGAGCATCTGTTCGGCTATTCCGCCGCGGAGGCCGTCGGAAGGTCGATCGACATCATCGTGCCGCCGGACCGCAAGCACGAAGTCAGGAGCATCCTCAACCGGATCGCCGGCAACGAGTCGATCGCCCAGCACGAGACGGTGCGGATTCGGAAGGATGGCCGCGCGCTCGACGTCGTCCTGAATGTTTCGCCATTGAAATCGGACAACGGAGAGATCATCGGGGCCTCCAAGATCGCCCATGACATCACGGAGGAGAAGGAGGCGCGCGAGAAGTTGCGGCGCGAGACCGAGGAGCGCCGGCGCATCTTCGAGACCTCGCAGGATCTGATCCTGGTCACCGATGGTTTCGGCCATTTCGTCCAGGTCAGCCCGAGCGTGAAGGACATCCTCGGCTTCAACCCGGAGGACATGATCGGGCACAGCGCGACTGAGTTCATCCATCCTGACGACCTCGAGAAGACGCGGGAGGAGATGCGGGCGGCGCGGCGCGGCGCGGTCAAGCGCAGTTTCGAGGCGCGCTACTATCACTACGACGGCCACGAGGTCACACTGAACTGGATGGGCACCTGGTCCGAGCCCGTGAAGCGCCATTTCTTCATCGGCCGGGATCTCACGGAGAAGCAGGCCGCCGAAGCCCAGTTCCGGCACGTCCAGAAGATGGACTCGGTCGGCCAGCTGACCGGCGGTGTCGCCCACGATTTCAACAACGTGCTGACCGTCATCACCGGCACGATCGGCATCCTGGCCGACGCGGTCGCCGACCGCCCCGAGCTGGCTGCGATCACCAAGCTGATCGACGACGCCGCCGAGCGCGGCGCGCAGCTGACCAAGCATCTGCTGGCCTTCGCCCGCAAGCAGCCGCTCCAGCCCCGCGAGATCGACGTCAATGCGCTGGCGCTCGAGGCCGCCAAGCTGTTGCACCCCACCCTGGGCGAGCAGATCACCATCGTGCCGCAGCTCACCGAGGATGCATGGCCGACGCTGGTCGATCCCGGCCAGTTGTCAACCGCGATCCTCAATCTCGCGCTGAACGCTCGTGACGCCATGCCGGAGGGCGGCACGCTGGTGCTGGAAACCCGCAACATCTTCCTCGACGACGGCTATGCCAGCATGAACCCCGACGTCGTCGCCGGCAATTACGTGATGATCGCGGTCAGCGACACTGGCTCCGGAATCCCGCCCGAGCTGATCGACCGCGTGTTCGACCCGTTCTTCACCACCAAGGAGGTCGGCAAGGGCACCGGACTGGGCTTGAGCATGGTGTTCGGCTTCGTCAAGCAATCCGGCGGCCACATCAAGATCTACAGCGAGCAGGGCCATGGCACGAGCGTGAAGATCTACCTGCCGCGCTCGAGCGGCGTGCAGGAGAGCGAATTCGAGGCGCTGCAGAATGTGCCCGTCACCGGCGGCAACGAGAAGATCCTGATCGTCGAGGACGATGCGCTGGTGCGGCAATATGTGGTGACCCAGGTCAAGAGCCTCGGCTACACCGCGCTTGAGGCCGCCAACGGCGCCGAGGCCCTGACCATCCTCGACAACGACAAGACCATCGACCTGCTCTTCACCGACATCATCATGCCGGGCAACATGAACGGCCGTCAGCTGGCCGACGAAGCCGTCCGCCGCCGCCCCGACCTGAAGACCCTGTTCACCTCGGGCTATACCGAGAATGCCATCGTCCATCACGGCCGGCTCGATTCCGGCGTGCTGCTGCTGGCAAAGCCCTACCGCAAGACCGAACTCGCCAAGATGCTCAGGACTGCACTGGCGAGTTGAGCCTGCGGCATCCCTGCGCTATCGCAAGGCGAGCTCCTTTCAGCGCGCGAGGCCATCTTGAAGAACCTGCTCACCGACATTGCCGGGGTCCGCGTCGGCCATGCCGAGGACGCCAAAGTCGCCAGCGGCACCACCGCGATCATCTTCGATTCCCCCGCGGTCGCCGCGATCGACGTGCGCGGCGGCGGTCCCGGCACGCGCGAGGACGCCCTGCTCGATCTTGCCAACACCGTCGAGCGGGTCGATGCGATCGCGCTGTCCGGCGGCTCCGCCTTCGGCCTCGATGCCGGCGGCGGCGTCCAGGCCTGGCTCGCCGAGCAAAGGCGCGGCTTCAGGGTTCGCGAAGCCCTGATCCCGATCGTGCCGGGCGCGATCCTGTTCGATCTGCTCAACGGCGGTGACAAGGCCTGGGGCCGCTTCTCGCCCTATCGCGACCTCGGCTACGCCGCGGCCGCTGCCGCCGGCACCGACTTCGCGCTCGGCAGCGTCGGCGCTGGCCTCGGGGCCACCACCGCGACGTTCAAGGGCGGGCTCGGCTCGGCTTCGGCGGCGACTCCTGATGGCGTGAAGGTCGCGGCGATCGTCGCCGTCAACGCGGTGGGCACCGTTACCGTCGGCGACGGGCCGTGGTTCTGGGCGGCGCCGTTCGAGCTCGGCGGCGAATTCGGCGGCCGCGGCCTGCCTGACACGTTCACCGACGACATGCTTCGCATGCGCATCAAGGGCGGTCCCGCGGCGAGCGCGCGCGAAAACACCACCATCGGGGCCGTCGTCACCGACGCGGTGCTGACCAAGCCCCAGGCCAAGCGCCTGGCGATGATCGCGCACACCGGCTTTGCCCGCGCCATCTATCCGGTGCATGCACCGACCGATGGCGACGTGCTGTTTGCGGCAGCGACCGGCGAGAAGCCAATCGAGCCGCTGGTCGGCCTCACCGAGCTCGGCACCGTCGCCGCCAACGTGGTCGCGCGCGCGATCGGCCGCGCCGTGTACAGCGCGGCCGCGCTGCCGTTCCCGGGGCGCAGCCGGCGTGGAAGGACAGATTCGGCTAGAAACGAAACGGCTGATGCGGCGTTACCCTGGCGGCCTCAGGTGTACTGCCATGCCGTCTTCCGTGATCCGGTTCTTCCGCTATGCGCCCGACACGCGGGAGCTGAAGGTGACTTTCGTCAGCGGACGCCTCTATGTCTATGAGGACGTTCCGCCCGAGGTTGCCGCAGCGTTCCGGCAAGCGCGCTCAAAGGGCGCGTTCTTCAACCACGAAATCCGTGACCGCTACGGCTATCGTGACATCACGCACGAACATGCCGGATGATCTCGGATGCCGCTCAGACGCTCATCGACATCGACGAACCGGCCGCCGCCGAAGAGCCCTGGCCCTGGCCGCCTTGCTGCTGCATCAACTGCGCGAACAGATCATAGGCCGAATTGCGGGGGCTGGAGGGGCCCGGCACCGTCGTCGACATCTTGAAGCCGTCGGCATAGGTGACGGTGGTGGTGGTCGAGCCGTCGGCAGCGGTCGTCGTCGTCGAGGTCGATCCGCCGACGGACTTCGACGATGAATCCGATCCATCGCCCGAGCCGCCGGCACTCTCCGCGTGATGGTGGCCGTGGTGACCGCTCTTCAGGGCCTTCGACATCTCGTCGAGACTGACGTTGCCGTCGAAGTTCGCGTCCATCTTGGAGAACACGTCATCGGCCTGCGCTAAGTTGGTCCCGCCAGCTCCCAGTGCGTCCTCGAACTCGAACTTGGTGATGTTGCCGTCGCCATCCGCATCGATCTGCGAGAACAGATCCTTGAGTGCAGCATCCCGGCCTTTCGACGTTGCGTTCGACGACGTCGAGGTCGCCACGCTGCTGCCGTCGGACGATTGGCCTTGTGCCGCGATCAGCGCGCTCATCGTTTCCGGCGAAATCTGTGGGCGATTGCCCGAATTGACCGACGAAGTCGCGCCGCTGGTCGTATTGCTGCTGCCGCTGTCGATCGCGAACGGATTGGTCGCGCCCTGCGCCGAGTTCGTCTTGTGCGTCGAGGAGGGCGATTTCGAGTTCGTCAGCGACTGAATCGCATCGAGTGCGCTCGATACGGCCCCGACGGCCCCAAGGGCAAACAACATTGCACAACTCCAACGGATGCGGCATGCCGCGGCCAATGTTCTGCAGGTGTCGTCAGCAAGCGTCGTGCCAGCGCAAAAAGTTCAATGAAATCCGGCTACGCCGCGCCCTGGACGGCCGCGGAACACCGGCAATTCGTGCCGGCTGGGGCAGAATTTTCCGCCCACAGCAAGCACGCCTGTCCTGCATTGCCCGTCATGGAGGCCCATGTTAGGCGAGGCCCATCTTTCACGGCCGCCACGGGAAACCGCGCCATGACCCAAGCCTTTACCCCCCGCCCGCTGGCCATCGCGCCCTCGATACTGGCCTCGGATTTCTCCAGGCTCGGCGAAGAGGTGCGCGCCGTCGACGCCGCCGGCGCCGACTGGATCCATCTCGACGTGATGGACGGGCACTTCGTTCCCAACATTTCCTACGGTCCCGACATCATCAAGGCGATGCGCCCGCACACCAGGAAGGTGTTCGACGCGCATCTGATGATCTCGCCGTGTGACCCCTATCTCGAAGCCTTTGCGAAAGCCGGCTGCGACCACATCACCGTGCATGCGGAGGCAGGTCCCCATCTGCACCGCTCGCTGCAGGCGATCCGTGCGCTCGGCAAGAAGGCCGGCGTCTCGCTCAATCCAGGCACGCCGGTCAGCGCGCTCGAATACGTGCTCGATCTCGTCGACCTCGTGCTGGTGATGTCGGTCAATCCCGGCTTCGGCGGCCAGGCCTTCATTCCCTCGGCGATCGGAAAGATCCGCGACATCCGCGCGATGACGGCGGGACGCCCGATCGACATCGAGGTCGATGGCGGGGTCGGCCCCGATGTCGCCGGCGCGCTCGCTGCGGCCGGCGCCAACGCCTTCGTCGCCGGCACATCCGTATTCCGGGGCGGCACGCAGGATGCCTACAAGGCCAACATCGCCGCGATCCGCAACGCGGCGCTAGGGGCCCGCGGCGAAGCGATTTGAGCTGCATCGGGACGCAGGCGGACCGTGGAAAAACCTGCGGCTGTTACGGGTGCTGCAATGCGCAATGCCTAAAATTGCAGTCTTGATCCGTACTCATCCGGACTTCACTGATTCGCGCAAATCACCGCAAGTGATTCCTGCCTGCTTTTGACGGGAGGACATCATGACGGCGATCCTGCTCTGGACTGGTGTAGCGTTGTGGTTGGCGTTCAACGCGGCGATTGCGGCTCGCAGCCTGTACGTGGCGCGACCGGTGAAGGCCGAGGCTTCTGCCCGCGTCATGCACCTTCGTCGTCGCCGGGGCTGAGCGCCATGCAGATCACGCTCGTGAAGCGCCAGCCGAAGCGCAGGTGCCGGATCCCGCGCCGCCCGCATCCGGGCCTTGATTATTTCTTCGGCCGCCTCGATCGCACCGACGGCGCGATGGACGATGATGCCAGACTCGACACCACGGACCTCGATCATTCGTTGGCGTCGCAGCATTGATACTTCCCTCTTTCGGACCACCCCATGAAACCGCACTGCCCGAACTGCCTGAAAGAAATGATCAAGGCATCCGCGTCGCGTAACCTGTTCAATTGCGAGCCCTGCCGCGAGATCATCCAGTATTTCGGCGGCAGCGCGGATCACGGTGAGCCCGGCCCGCAATTCTCCTGGCCGATCCGCCGCAAGCGGGTCGCTCACGCCGCTCACGCAGCCTGATCCGCCCGTTCAAGTCGGCCGGCAGCCTATCCCGGTCCTTCGCCGGAATCGGATTTGCCGGCGTCGCCGGCCATCCGCGGCGGCCGTACCACGGTGACGGTGCAGGCCGCTTCCGCGGCCACCTTGGCCGAGACACTGCCGAGCAGCGTGCGCCTGAATGAGTCTTGCCGGGCTCCGATGATGACGTGGTCGACCTGGTTGACCTCGGCGAATTCCAGGATCGCGGCGGCGGGATCAACCGCCTCCAGCACATGAGCCGTCAGCCGGCTCTCATCCAGTTTGAGCGGCGTCGCCCAGTGCCGGAGTGCGACCAGGCGGTCGATATGCTTGTTGGAGCCCTGCTCGTCCAAGGTGCGGTCGACCGCGATCCGGCTCAGCTTGAGCACGTTGAGGCAGGCGAGCCGTGCTGACGGCAGGGTGGCGAGGATGCGCTCGGTGGTCACACGCAGCGCTTCGTTGAGCTCCGGCGCGCCTTCCACCGTGTCGAGCGCGACCGCGAGGATCGGGCTCGATGCGATTTGGGCGGCGACATCCGACTTCGCGCGCGGCGCCATGACACCCAGATTGAACCGGCGCCGCCAGGCGACGCTGAGCGGGTCGCGTTTGACCCGCTCCGAGCGCGTGGTGAGCTTGACCTGGTCCGGGTGGGCGAGGTCGAAAGCAAGCTGGGACGCCGTCGGATAGCGCCACACCGGCTCGATCTCGAGACATCGCAGCACCACCTCCTGGAGCCAGGGCGGATAGTCGGCGCGGAGCTTGCGCGGCGGATGCGGATCGCGCCACAGCCGGCGCCGCATCGCGCGCAGCGTCTCGCCCTCGCCGAACGGCCGCTCGCCGGTGGTGAAGAAGTAGAGCAGCACGCCGAGCGAAAACAAATCGCTGCGCGGATCGTCGCGCACCCCCGACAGCCGCTCGGGCGCCATGTAGGGCGCAGTGCCGTAAGGCAGGCGGAACTCCTCCTGCAACAGATCCGGCAGGTGGTTGTGATGCGACAGGCCGAAATCAATCAGCACGGCCTCGCCGCTCTCGCGGAACATGATGCTGCTCGGCTTGATGTCGTGATGGATCACGTTCTGCCGGTGCAGGTCGGCCAGCGCGCTCGCGATCCTGGCGACCAGCTGCCGCGCTTCGTCATAAGGCAGCGGCAGGTCGGGCAGCCGCTTGTAGAGCGTGGCGCCACCGATGCGCTCGATCACGACATAGGCCTGGTGCGCGAAATCGCCGGTCCCGAAACAGGTCGGGACGTGCGGCCCCGCAAGCCGCGGCAGGATCATCATCTCCATCTCGAAGGAGACGATCGCGGCGGGATCCTCGCCCTCCGAGACCCGCGGTATCTTCATCAGCAGGGGCACGTCGATGCCGGGATGGGTGACGGTCCACAGCGTCGCCATGCCGCCGGCGTGAACGCATTCGCCGATGGTGTAGCCATCGATCACCGCGCCGGATTTGACCAGAGGCTTCGGCATTGCCTTCAGCGCCCCTGCGACAGCCGATCGGCGAGCCAATGCGGCAGACCGTTGTCGCGAATTCTGCCCGCTGCGGTCGCGACGTCATAAGGCGCGCGGCAATAGGTGATCTGGCACGATTCGGTGTCGAACAAGACGAAAGCTGCCGACGGATCACCGTCGCGGGGCTGGCCGACCGAGCCGAGCACGGCGAGCCATTGCCGTCCGCGCAGCAGCTGCACCGGGACGTCGGTCTTCGGCACGAAGCTCGTCATCTTCGCCGTCACCGACATCGAATAGAGTGCGGGACGATGGACATGGCCGCAGAACGTGACGTGGGCCGGTGTCGCGATCAGGCTCTTGGCGGCCTCCACCGTCGAGCGCACATAGTGCCAGCGCTGGGGGTGGGAGGCTTCCGAATGCACGAAGAGACGATCGTCGTCCTCGACCAGCATCGGCAATTCAGTCAGGAACCTCCGCTGCGCGGTATCAAGCCGGCCACGGGTCCATTCGATCGCGACCTGCGCCTCGGCGTTCATGGTCTCCGCCGAGGAATTGACCGCCTGGTCGTGATTGCCGCGCACGGCGACAGCACCTTGGGCAACGAGCTCCATCGCGGTATCCACCACCCATTCGGGATCGGCGCCATAGCCGACGAAATCGCCGAGCAGGACGAATTGCTCCGCGCCCTTCGCACGGGCGACCTTCAGGCAGGCCTCGAAGGCCTGCCGGTTGCCGTGGATATCCGAAAAGACAGCGAGAAGCACGCACCCTCCACCCTTGAATTCTTATTGAAAGCCGATAAGGCCAATTTGAGGGAGGTCAAGACCATGCGCCAGCGCGGCGGCCTTTGCCAGCGCCCGCGGACGATGGCGGAGAGCCTATTGCTCGTCTTTCGGGGGCATTCGGGGCGGCGGCAGCGGGGTGAACACGGCGCCTTGCGCGCCGGCCGGCGGGGCGATGAACTCGCCGGTCGAGGAATCGCCGCCGGTCGTCTCCAAGATGGTCTTGGGCGTCACATATTCGCGGACCATGTCGATGATGCTGCCATCGCCGCCGCCGAAGTCGGCGGCGCGGCCGCCTTGCGGATTTCCGAGCGCGATCTCGTTCTCCGCGGCATGGGTCTTGTCGGCGAGCCTGTCGTTGTAGGGCACGCGGAAGGCCCGCGGGATGCCGCTCGGGCGATTGTCCTCGTCGAGCTGCTCGACCCACAGATAGATCGAGCCGGGATCGCCCTCAAGCGAGTGCGGCTCGACGATGCGGGCCTTCAACAGCTTGAAGGACGCCGGCAGCCGGTCGGAACTGGCCCAGCCGAGCAGCCCGCGCATTTCGGTGAAGCTGACGACATAGAAGGCGCTGGTCACGATCACCGCGACCGCCTTCAGCGACCAGTGCAGGCG
Source organism: Bradyrhizobium dasycarpum (assembly GCF_042019905.1). Taxonomy (NCBI): domain Bacteria; kingdom Pseudomonadati; phylum Pseudomonadota; class Alphaproteobacteria; order Hyphomicrobiales; family Nitrobacteraceae; genus Bradyrhizobium; species Bradyrhizobium dasycarpum. The sequence goes on along the minus strand of NZ_CP169574.1, from coordinate 354,755 downwards.
CGCATAGACCAGCACGACCAGCAGCAGGGCGCCGATGACGGCGTAGGCGACCGACAGGGTCAGGATGATCGTCTGCAGATTACTCACGGCGCATCCTCACACCGGTCTTGGGATCGAGGTCGGCGCCGTTGGCGCGCACGTTGCGGAACGTCTCGAGCAGCGATTTGGGGCGCTGGTCGACATTGATGACCTTGCCCTCGGCATCGAGCCGGAACCGCACCGCGGTCTTCTCGTCGCCGGTACGGCTGAGAACGAGCTTGTTGTCGAAGACCACCTGCGCAGTCGGGTTGAGCTTCTGCACCTTCACGCTTGCCGTAACGGGCTCGCCCGTGGTGGCTTGGAAATGCGAGATATTGACGGTGTATTCGCCGGCGACGATGCCGCGCACGGTCACGATCTCCTCACGGATCGGCGAGGCGATCTTCTTGCCGTTGACGATGATAAAATCGTTGGCGCCGCCGCGGTCGTCGCGGTCGAGCGTGAGGAAGCCGGCCTCGCGGTGGCGATACCAGGCGATGTTGCCGGCGGGATCCTGCACGAACAGGTCGAGATCGTCAGGATGACTGTCCGGCCAGTCCATCGTAATGATGAACTCCGCCTTGGAGTCGATCTTGCCTTCCTTGGCGTCCGGCGAGACCGCGAGCAGCGCGAGGAAGAACAGGAACGCAATGACCTGGAGCGCCTTGAACAGCATCACGCCCAGCGGATCGAACGGCTCCTCACGCGGATAGAGACCGAAATCGTCCATCATGGCTGCGCACCAGAACCTTTGCGCTCCAGCACCGGCGTCACATAGGTCTCGGTCAGCACCACCGCATCCGAGAACACCAGCTGGGTCGCGGCGTCCAGCATGTAATACTGGATGCGGACCAGGATCGAGCCGATGAGGCCGGCGAGCGTCGTGTACATGGCAACGGCCATGCCGTCGCTCATCAGGCCCATCGAGGAGCGCATCGCGACCTTGTCGGCGGCATCCAGCCCGGCGATCGGCGCGAGCATGATGATGAAGCCGATGATGGTGCCAAGCAGGCCCAGCTTCATCAGCGTGTCGGAGACGAAGGCCCCGAATCCGTTGGACCCGCGCAAGCGGTCGGCGAGCGTCCGCAGCAGCAGGGTCTGGTCGACCGGGCGGTAGTCCTGCGCGGCGGCCTTGGTCACCAGGCTCTCAATGTGGTCGCGCACGAGACCGCGCGGCAGTTCCGCCGCGCCCGCGTCGAGCGCCTTGCCGCCGCCGGCCGACAACACGGCGCGGCAGCGCCGCGCCGCCGTCCCCTCCCGCGCGATCGCCCGCGTCCGCAGGAAGCAATGGCCGCAGGTGACGACATAGAGCAACGCGATCACGCTCGAGATGTAGGTGCGGTCCGACGTCACCATCAGGTGGATCAGCCCGAACCGCCACAGCAGCACCGCGGCGAAGATCGAGAGCCCAGTGAAGATCATCCAGAACAGCAATGCGCTCCGCTCGGATGGATCGGCGGCCTGGCTCGCGATTGGTCCAATCGTCATCGAACTCATGCTGCACCGCTCCTCGGGCCGTAACGATTGGCCCCCTAAATTTCCACCCGATTAGATCAAAGCCGCCGTATCAGGTCCAAAGACCCATGCCCAATCCGGCTTGGGAAATTTGCCCGAGCTGCGATCCTGCCGAACCCCGCAATTGGCAAGGCGCGGCGGCGTTGTTAGGCTGACCTTATCAAACGTCGAGGGTGATCGCATGCGCCTCGTGCTTCAGCTTGTCGCCCGTCTGCTGCTCATCGTGGCTCTGTGCCTGGGCGCGGCAACCATATGGGCCACGTTCGACGCCTATCGCAGCGTCGATCGGGCGACCGCAGCCTCGGCGCAGCGCGTCGCGCAGGCGCTTCAGGGGCTGTATTGGCGCGAGCTTTTGTTGCGCAGCAGCAGGGCCCGCGAGCATATCCTGCCGGTTCCGGACTGGCGCACCCTGGAGACCATGAAGCTGATCTCGCCCGGCGTCTGCGTCGAGTTCCAGCCGGCCATCGCTTTTGAGAAACCGCTCTGCGGCCAGAGCGAGGGGCTGGGCAAGGCGCCGCCGCGCTGGTTCGCCGCAATCGTGCCGATGATCCTCGGCAGCCACGCCGAGGTGATACGGCCGGTCAGTCCCCGGGCCGCTTCCGCCGGCACGGTGGTCGCGACGCCGGATGCGGCCGCCGCGATCTCGCTCGCCTGGGAATACATCCTCAACGTGATCGACGTCGCGCTGTTGATGGCGGCGGCGATCGCACTGCTGGCATCGCTCGCGATCGCGCATGCGCTGGCCCCGGCGCGTGCGATCGTGACGGCGCTGCAGCGCATGGCGCGCGGACAATATCGCAGCCAATTGCCGCGCTTCCGCTCGATGGAGCTGGCGATGATCGGCCGCGCCGTCGAGGAGCTCGGCGGCCGCCTGGAGGAAGCCACCGAGCAGCGCGCCGCGCTGACGCGGCGCCTGATCGAGATCCGCGACGACGAGCGCCGCGCCCTCGCCCGCGAGTTGCACGACGAGTTCGGGCAGAACCTGTCCGCCATTCTCGCTTTCGCCAACACGATCGAGACGGCGAGCAAGAAGGGAAACGCCGACATCGGCATCGCGCAGGATGCGCGGATGATCTCGCAGGCCACCCATCATCTGATGGCCTCGCTGCGCGATGCGCTGAAGCGTCTGCGCAATCCGCTCCCCCAGGAGCTCGGGCTCGAGGCAAGCCTTGTCAATCTGGTCGACAGCTGGCGCTCGCAGAGCGCGGCGCGGCCGACCATCCGGCTCGACCTCAGGGGCGATCTGACGGACGTGCGGGGAGCGGCCGCCACCACGGCCTATCGCGTGGCGCAGGAATGCCTGACCAACGCGCTGCGTCACAGTGCGGCGCGCGAGATTTCCTTGCGCATTGAACGCCGGACCGGCGACGACAACGCGCTGGTGATCCGCGTCGAGGACGACGGCGGCGGCGATGCGGCGCGCGTCGCACAATCGGCCGGCTTCGGCCTGACCGGCATCCGCGAGCGTGTCAATGCGGCCGGCGGATCGCTCTCGATCCTGCCTGCCCGGGGCGGCCTCAGCATCGCCGCCACCATCCCGCTCGCCGCGTGAGGCCGCCATGAGCGAGGTGGCAGCAACAGGCATCTCCGTGCTGCTGGTCGACGACCATCCGATCGTCCGGCAAGGCTACCGACGCGTGCTGGAAAGCCAGGGCGATCTGCATGTCGTGGCGGAAGCCGACAACGCCGCGGACGCCTATGGCGCCTTCAAGGCGCACGACCCCGATGTCGTGGTGCTCGACATCTCGATGCCGGGCGCGAGCGGGCTGGAGGCGATCCGCAACATCCGCGCCCGCAGCCCGCGGGCGCGGATCCTGGTGTTCACCATGCACAACGAGGCTGTGCTGGTGAAAGCCGCCTTCGGCGCCGGCGCCAGCGGCTTCGTCACCAAGAGCAGCGAGCCGTCCTCGGTGGTCGGCGCCATCCGTGCCGTCGCCCGCGGCGAACGCGCCATGAGCGACGACATCGCGCATATCCTGGCCGAGGACAGCCTGTCGTCGGGTTCGGTGCTGGATCAGTTGGGGGAGCGCGAGATCGAGATCCTGCGCCAGTTCGCCGGCGGCGCCACCACCGAGCAGATCGCGGCGCATCTCAATCTCAGTGTGAAGACGGTGCAGAACTATCACTACCTGATCAAGACCAAGACCGGCGCCCGCACGGATGCGCAGCTGGTGCGGCTCGCCGCGACGTGCGGTCTGACGAGGATTTGAGTCCAGCACTGCGCACCGCCCTGCCCCCCACTTGAGGCTTCTCAATCTGCCGAAGCAAATTGGAACGGAGACCATCCGGCGCCGGTTAACACGGCAAAGGAGTCCAGGTATGAGTAAGGGTCATCACAAGTCAGTCGACCATCCCTCCATAATTACCGTCGGTGAGCTGATCGACGAACTGTGCCGCCTGCCGGATACCGCTGTTATCCATTTCCGCTGCCCGATGCTCGGCCAAGAGCTGGCATTCGAGCGCCTTCGAAAGCGGTCAAAGGACGATGTCGAGATCGCAATCAATGCGTATCCGGAGAGTCCGCCGGTCGCGCCATCCTCGGAGGCCGCCCTCCACGCCCGAAGGCGCTCGGCTTCCTCGGCCTCGCCTCGCAACGGCGCAGTTCTTAACAAAGTGAGAAGTTGATCGGCCGCACCGCGAATTGAATGGGTCCCTGCGGCCTCAGGCCGCCTTCAATCCGCGCAGCAGCAGCGCCAGCGTCGCATCGACGCGCGCGGGAAGATCGGCATCCTTCCACTCCTCGGCATGAGCCGGATGGTGGAAACGCACGGTCGCATCGAAGATCGCGCGCGCCGTGATCTTGGCGTCGGCGACGTCAAACACGCCCTGCTTCACGCCATCACTCAGGATCGCCGCGATCTGGTCGATCATGGTGTCCTTGTGACACTTCACCGCCGCGCAGGCCTCGCGCGCCAGCGTCAAGTAGGTCTCGAACATCTCGGGGTCGTCGAGCACGCGCGAACGCTTGGCAGCGAACAGCGTGCGCAGCCAGCGCTCGAGCCTGGCCGGCGCCGAGCCCTGCTCCTCGACGATCGCCCGCAACGGCGCGTCGATGCGGTCCAGCCAGCGCTTGGCGACGGCCTCACGCAGCGAGGCCTTGCTGGGGAAATGGCGATAGACGCTGCCGTGGCTCACATCGAGCGCACGGGCCACATCGACCACGGTGGCCTTGGCAAGTCCGAAGCGCCTGAGCACGTCCTCGGTGACGTCGAGGATCCGCTCCGGCGTCAAGACAACAGCTTCATTCATGCCAGCACCATGTTCCCGTTCAGGGCTCAGTTTCCCGGCAGTAGGGCTGCTTCCGAAGCGCCCTGGCCGGTCGTTTCGGAAAGCCTATGCCCTAATGAGGCAGTTTCGCAGCCTGCGCCGCGATCTGGCGCGCCACCAGCAGATTGAGCCAATGCCCAATCACGCCGGTCAAATTGAGGATTTCGGTCGTCATCGTCTTAAGTCTCCATTCGTCCGCGGTCCCGTTCTTCAATTCGCCCTCCGATCCGCTTTGGATGTCGGGCTCCCCGGGGCTTGTCGCGGGACGCCCAATCGGAGCGTCCGGGAACGGATATACACGTCTCGATGACAGATTTCAATATCTGTCAGTCAATGATCCGTGATTGACAGTTGGTTTTTACCGGCCCCCTCCCCTACGAACCGGCCCGGTGGATAGCTGGGCGATCCTCCTCTTTGGCGGGTCAGACCGTTTGTTTCGCCCTGTCCGCTCTGTTAAATCACGGCGTAAAAAGCATTTTGGCCGGCGCCGCCTCCTCAGGATCGCCCGCCCACCTTCCTGGAGCCGCGCAATGATCCCCCGCTATACCCGTCCCGAAATGGCCTCGATCTGGGAGCCGCAGACCCGGTTCAAGATCTGGTTCGAGATCGAGGCGCACGCGGCGGATGCGCTCGCCGAACTTGGAACCATCCCCAAGGAGGCCGCCAAGACGGTCTGGGCGAAGGCCAGGAACGCCACCTTCGACGTCGCCCGCATCGACGAGATCGAGCGCGAGACCAAGCATGACGTCATCGCCTTCCTCACCCACCTTGCCGAGATCGTCGGCCCCGAGGCGCGCTTCGTGCACCAGGGCATGACTTCCTCCGACGTGCTCGACACCTGCCTCAACGTGCAGCTCACCCGTGCCGCCGACCTCCTGCTCGCCGACCTAGACAAGGTGCTGGCCGCGCTGAAGAAGCGCGCCTTCGAGCACAAGATGACACCGACCATCGGCCGCAGCCACGGCATCCATGCCGAGCCGGTGACCTTCGGCCTCAAGCTCGCTTACGCCTATGCCGAGTTCTCGCGCGCCAAGGAGCGCCTGATCGCGGCACGCAAGGAGGTCGCGACCTGCGCCATTTCCGGCGCCGTCGGCACCTTCGCGCAGATCGATCCGCGCGTCGAAGAGCACGTGGCGAAAGCCATGGGTCTCGTCCCCGAGCCGATCTCGACCCAGGTGATCCCGCGCGACCGCCACGCGATGTATTTCTCGACGCTGGGGGTGATCGCCTCCTCGATCGAGCGGATCGCGGTCGAGATCCGCCACATGCAGCGCACCGAGGTGCTGGAGGCCGAAGAATTCTTCTCCGAGGGGCAAAAGGGCTCCTCATCCATGCCGCACAAGCGCAACCCGGTGCTGTCGGAGAACCTCACCGGTCTGTCCCGCATGGTGCGCGCCTATGTGACGCCGGCGCTGGAGAACGTCGTGCTCTGGCACGAGCGCGACATCTCCCACTCCTCGGCCGAGCGCATGATGGGCCCGGATGCGACCGTCACGCTCGACTTCGCGCTGGTGCGCCTCGCCGGCCTGATCGACAAGCTGCTGGTCTACCCCGCCAACATGCAGAAGAACCTCGACCGCCTCGGTGGCCTCGTGCATTCGCAGCGCGTGCTGCTGGCGCTGACGCAGAAGGGCGCGAGCCGGGAGGATTCCTACAAGCTGGTGCAGCGCAACGCCATGCCGGTCTGGCGCGGCGAAGGCGACTTCCTCCAGCTGCTGAAGAAGGATGCCGAGGTGAGGAAGTATCTCTCGGATGCCGAGATCGAGGAGCAGTTCGACCTCGGCTATCACCTCAAGCACGTCGACACGATCTTCAGGCGCGTGTTCGGGGAGAGCTGAGTTTTCACGTCATTCCGGGGCACGCGAAGCGTGAACCCGGATCTCGAGATTCCGGGTTCGATGCTTCGCATCGCCCCGGAATGACGGCAAACCCAATCAAGAACGGATCACCCATGCCCATCGTCAACCGCGTTGCCGCCCTCTCCGACGAAATGGCCGCCTGGCGCCATGACTTTCACGAGAACCCGGAGCTGCTCTACGAAGTCCACCGCACCGCCGGCATCGTCGCCGACAAGCTGCGCGAGTTCGGCTGCGACGAGGTGGTGACCGGCATCGGCCGCACCGGCGTGGTCGGCGTGATCCGCGGCCGCAAGTCCGCCTCCGGCAAGACCATTGGCCTGCGCGCCGACATGGACGCGCTGCCGATCATGGAGACGTCGGGCGTGCCCTACGCCTCGAAAGTCCCCGGCAAGATGCATGCCTGCGGCCATGACGGCCACACCGCGATGCTGCTCGGCGCCGCAAAGTACCTGACCGAGACGCGCAATTTCGACGGCACCGCGATCATGATTTTCCAGCCCGCCGAGGAAGGCGGCGGCGGCGGCAAGGCGATGGTCGAGGACGGGCTGATGACGCGCTGGAACATCCAGGAGGTCTACGGCATGCACAATATGCCGGGCCTGCCGGAGGGGCATTTCGCAACCACCCCCGGCGCGATGCTCGCCTCCTCCGACAACATCCAGATCACCGTCCGCGGCAAGGGCGGCCACGCCGGCGCGGGTCCGCACAAGTCCGTCGACAGCGTGCTGATCGGCTCGCAGATCGTGAATGCCCTGCAATCGATCGTGGCGCGCAACGTCGACCCGCTGAAGTCGGCGGTCATCTCGATCACGCAATTCCACTCCGGCACGGCGTTCAACATCATCCCGGAGGTCGCCGAGCTCGGCGGCACCGTGCGCACGCTCGACCCCGAGGTACGCGATCTCGTCGAGCGCCGCATCGGCGAAGTCGCCGACAGCATCGCCCGCGCCTATGGCGGCTCGGCCGAGACGAAGTACACGCGGATGTATCCGGTGACCATGAACCATGCCCGCGAGGCCGGCCTTGCCGCCGACGTAGCCCGCGACATCGTCGGCACTGAGCGCGTCAACGACAAGTTCATCCCGATGATGGGTGCCGAGGATTTCTCGTTCATGCTGGAAGCACGCCCCGGCGCGATGGTGCTGGTCGGCATGGGCGACGGCAACGAGTGTCACCACCCGGCCTATGTCTTCAACGACAATATCCTGGGCCACGGCGCCTCGTTCTGGGCACGCCTCGTCGAGACGCGGATGCCGGCTGGGTAGAGGCTTCGTAGGGTGGGTTAGCCGAAGGCGTAACCCACCACTTCTGTTGCCGCGGAGACGAAAGAGGTGGGTTACGCCGAGCAGATGCGCTGTGCGCATCTGCAGGGCTAACCCACCCTACGCTCTCACGTCGAATAAGGTGGGCATGGCGCTTTGCGCCTTTGCCCATCCTACGCGTGCGAAGCGCCCTTCACCTACGCGTGCACCACCTCATGCCGCATCACGAACGGCGCGAGCAGCGTGTGCACCTCGGCCGCAATCGTCTCACGCTGATCCGGCGGCAGGCCGACCAGCGTGACGGTCGCGATCGAGCCGTGACTGCCATGGGCGCCGACCTTGACCTTGCAATCGATGCCGCGCTCGACCAGCGGCGCCAGCACCTTGGTGAACACGCGCTCCGCCGCGTCCCAGCGTAGCTGCGGCTTGAACACCTTGCCGACGCCCGTCACGGGCATCGGGTCGATCGGAATCACCTGCACCGGGACGGCGGCGCGCTCCGGCGTGCGCTCGCGCACCCACGATTCCAATTCGCCCGGCTCGACCTTGGCGCCCGGCTTCAGCTGCACATATCCCACGGGCAATTCGCCGGCATAGGCGTCGGGTTGGCCGACCACGGCGGCAAAGCCGACGGCGGGATGGCGGAACATGATCTCCTCGATCGGCGCCGGATCGATGTTGTGGCCGCCACGGATCACGAGGTCCTTGGCGCGGCCGGTGATCCAGAGATAGCCGTCGGCATCGAGACGGCCGAGATCGCCGGAATTGACCCAGACCTCTTCGACGAAGGCACCCTTGTTGTGCTCGTCGTTGAGATAGCCGCTGAACACGCCCGGCCCGGCCATGATGACGACGCCGATCTCGTCCGGCTTGCAGTCGCGGATCAGGCGGCCGTCGGCGTCCAGCTGCACGATGCGCACGCGCGAATAAGGCATCGGCAAGCCGACCGAGCCGAGCCGGATCGGCCGTGACGGATAAGCCAGCGTGTGCACGCTCGAGGTCTCGGTCATGCCGTAGACCTCGACCACCGGGAGCTTCAGCTTGTCCTGGATCGCCGAGCCGACGGCGACGGGGATCGCGGAGCCGCCGCCGGCTGCATATTTCAGGCTGGAGATATCCGCATTGCCAGGCGGCACCGCGAGCGTCGCGGCCAGCACCGTCGGCACGCTCGACAGCGCCTCGGGCTTGTAGCGTTCGACCAGTCCCCAGATGTTCTTCACGGCATTCGGATTGCGCCAGCCGCTCGGCGACAGCACGATTAGCGAGCCGCCGCTCGACAGCGTCGTCAACACCTGAGTCAGCGAGCCCCCGACGTGAAACAGCGGCATGCCGAACAGCAGATTGACGTCGGGCTTTCCCTTCAGCAGCAGATTGAGCGCCCAGGCCTGGTAGACCTGGTTGGCATGAGTGTGCCGCACCAGCTTCGGCGTGCCGGTGGTGCCGCCGGTGTGGAAATAGGCGGCGATGTCACGGCCGAGAATCTTGCGGCCGCTGACGAGCCGGTCGGACGGCTGCTGCTTGATCAGGTCGGCAAAGGCGAAGATGCCCTTGTCGGGATCGCCGCCGCCGAACACCTGCACGATCGCCTTGAGGTGCTTGAGCTGCGGGCGGATCTGCTCGACCTTCTGCCAGATGTCGGTGCCCGGCATCGGCCCGAGCGCCACCAGGATCTTGGTGTTCGCGGCTTCCAGGATTTCCGCGATCTGGTGCGGCTCCAGCAGCGGATTGACGGGATTGGCGATTCCGGCGGCCTCCGCACCGAACAGCGTCACGAAAGCATCGGGCACCAGCGGCAGCATGAAGCTGATGACGTCGCCTTTCTCCGCGCCGAGCGCGTGAAACATGTTGGCGGCCTGCGTGACGCGCGCGATGAAATCGCGGTACGTGACCACGGCCGGCGTGTCGGCGGGATCGGCATTCTGCAGGAACTGGATCGCCGCGCCGTCGGGGTTGCGCTCGGCACCCAGCTTGATGGCATCATAGGTACTCTCGGCCGCAATGCGCTCTGCGTAAGGGACCTGCTCGAAAGCGCGGACGTCCGCGTCCGTCAAAAGTTCCGGATAGTCGTTGCCGATAAGCCGATCGAGCGCATGGATGCCCGCCATGGAATTCCGTCCTCCCTCAGATGCATGTCCCCGCCCGCTGTCTTTTGACATCTTGTTCGGCGAGGCCTCGACCAATGGCCGGTCGAGCGAGCGCAGAATGATCGATGATTTGCCGTTCGTCCATGGCCTATCCGCTGCGGCGGCGGGCCTCGATCGACACCGGAATTGAACCTTCACACCCAATTCCGGGACCAAGAACTGGCGTCGGATTTGCCGGCCAGCGTCCTGCCGCAAGACTCGAGGTGATCATGCCGAGGCATTGGAGCAACTTCATCACCGCCCTCGGCGTAGCGCTCGCCATGGCAGCGGCGATCGCCATGCCGGGCGCGGCGTCGGCCGACGCCCAACTCGACAAGATGCGAGTCAAGGTCGCCGCCTTCATTGCCGACAAGATGGAGAAGCTGGGCGGGTCGCGCATCGTCTATCGGGTGGACGCCGACGGTTTGCGCGAGGCAGCCGTCGCGGACCTGCGCGACGACGTCTACAAGATCCTGCGCGAGGGCCGGATCGCCTTCTCCGGCCTCGCGATCCGCGACGGCGGAGTCGAGGTGAATATCCCCGACGCGAAGGGCCGCGAACAGCTCACACGCAAGCTCGCCTTGGCAGCGGAGGGGTTGCCAACGCACGCGCTCACCGTCAGCGGCAGCGGCGACGGACCGGTCAGGCTGGCGCCGACCGAGGCCGCATCCGCCGCACGGCTGCACGAGCTGGTCGACGATTCCATCGCCATGATCGAGCAGCGCCTCAAAGATGCCGGCGTCACGCTCGCCAGCGTCCTGCCCGAGGGCGCGGATCGCATCCGGATCCTCCTGCCGGGCGCGACCGAGCCCGAGCGCATCATCACCGCGATCTTCTCCAGGAAGGTCAAGGTCAGCTTCCGCCAGGTCGACCTCTCGATGCCTGCCGAGCAGGCGCAGCGGGGCGCTCCGCCGGACGGCACGGAAGTTCTGCTCGGCTTCAAGGACAACGAGCCCTACCTCGTTGCTAAGCGCAGCGCGCTCGACGGGGACGACATCAGCTCTGCCGGTCCGGGATTTGCAATCGGCACGAACGAGCCCATCGCCTCGTTCCGCTTCAACGGCCGCGGCACGCGGCGCTTCGCCCACATCACCAGCGAGAACGTCGGCAAGCCTTTCGCCATCGTGCTCGACGACAAGGTGATCTCCGCCCCCGTGATCCGCGAGCCGATCACCGGCGGCTCGGGCCAGATCTCCGGAAACCTGACACTGGAAGAAGCCAACAGCGTCGCCATGATGCTGCGGGCCGCTTCGCTGCCGGGGCGCCTTGGCCTCGTCGAGCAGCAGGTCATGCAGCCTGCCACGAAGCCGTAAGCCGAAGATCGTCCGGCGCCCCCGCCTGGGGTGCATCCAACCCCTCCGCGACGCCGCCTCCCGGTCCGATCACGGCCGCCACGGCCTGATGGGCAACCGACGGGCAATTGCCGAAAGGCCCGATCGGGCTAGAATTTGCCTCTTGCGACATGGCGGCCGAAGGCTTCATTTCAGCCGGCCGTCATCCGATTTCGGCTATAGGTGTCGAGCACACCGACCAGGACTGAAGGCCTTACGCGGGGTTAGTACCATGCCGTCCGGCAGCGCAGACATTTCCTCGATCCTCGACCGCATTCTCGACGCGGCCACGGACAATCTCAGGATCGCGAAGATCCTGGTTCAGATGGGGCTCGATCCCAACAACGTCACCTACGACGCGATCTTCAACCGGCTGCTGGAGATCTTCGTCAGCAACATCACGCTGGCCAATATGTTCGCCGTGGTCGGGGCGGTCTTCTTTGTCGCCACGCTCTTGATGCGGACGATGGTGCCGCTGCGCGTCGCCAACATGGTCGGCTGCGCGTTCTTTGCCATCTTCGGCGCGCTCTCCGCCAACGTCGCAACGTTCCTGCTCTACCTGCTGATGCTTCCGATCAACGCCCTGCGCCTCCGGCAGATGCTCAAGCTGGTCAAGAAAGCGCGTCATGCCGCCGAAGGCGACATGTCGATCGAATGGCTGAAGCCGTTCATGACCGAGCGCCGATATCGCCGGGGCGACACGCTGTTCAAGCTGGGCGATCCCGCGAAGGAAATGCTCCTCACGGTCACCGGCAAGTTCCTGGTCAAGGAGATCAACGTCGAGATTGGGCCCGGAGCGCTGATGGGCGAGCTCGGCTTCCTCACACCCGACAACCGGCGGACCGGAACGATTCAATGCATCGAAGACGGCCAGGTGCTGACGATCACCTACGACCGGCTGCTCGAGATCTACTTCCAGGATCCGCAGTTCGGCTACTACTTCCTGGTGTTGACCAGCCAGCGTCTCCTGCAGAACATCGATCGCCTGCAGAAGCAGCTTGCCACGGAACGGGCAGCCACGACGAACAGGATCGCGTGAACGTGGGCAGCCCACACCGGACCGCATCATGTCGGCCCCGGAATTCTGCGGATGCCGCTGGTACCTGGCTCCCCTCCCATGACGCCGAGCGGCCCCCGCCGCAAAACCGCCCAAAAAACCGAATGGTAACCATGGCGCCTTAAGGTGACGACGTGACCCATTCTCCGACCATCCTGGTGTTCGATTCCGGCCTTGGCGGGCTCACGGTGCTCCGTGAGGTCGTGGCCGCGCGCCCGGAGGCGCACTTTGTCTACGTCGCCGACGACGCCTTCTTCCCCTACGGCCACCACGGCGAGGACGAGATCATCGCCCGCGTCGTGCCGCTGATGGGGGAGCTGATCGGCACGCACGACCCTGACATCGTCGTCATCGCCTGCAACACCGCGTCCACCCTGGTCCTGTCGCACTTGCGCGCCGCTTATTCCGTGCCGTTCGTCGGCACCGTACCGGCGATCAAGCCGGCCTGCGCGCGGTCGAGGACCCGCCGCGTCTCGGTGCTCGGCACCAAGGGCACGGTGAGGCGCGAATACACCAAAGCCCTGATCCGCGATTTCGCGCAAGGCTGCGAGGTGACGCTGGTCGGCTCGCCCGAACTCGCCTCGCTCGCCGAGGCCGCGCTGGGCGGCGCTGCCGTCAGCGACAGCGACATCCTGGCCGAGCTCGCGCCCTGCTTCGTCGGCGATACCGAAGATGCCGGCGCGCGCACCGACACCGTCGTGCTCGCCTGCACGCATTATCCGCTGCTGCTCGACCGGCTGAAGCGGCTGGCACCCTGGCCGGTGGACTGGATCGATCCCGCGCCGGCGATCGCCCGGCGCGTCTCCGACTTGCTCGGTCCGCGCAGCGGAGACATCGCACAGGCCGGCGCCGAGATGATCTTCACCTCGAACCGCGTGCACGGCCTTTCGGCCACCCTGACGCCGTTCTTCGGCGGACGCGCGCTGGCCTGACTTTCCGCCTCGGCGCCGCGCTGCTACGTTTTGCCGTCGTCACCCAGCTGCAGGTCTTTCGATGTCGGTCCCGTCCACGCCACTCAACCGTCTCCGCCAATTGTGGAGCGAGGGGCGCCCAGCCTTCGGCGCGATCGCGACCATCCCGAGCGTGCAGATGGTGCAGATCATGGCGCGATCGCTCGATTGGATTATTGTCGATCTCGAGCACGGCCCGATCGGATTGACCGAAGCACATGCGATGATCGCCGCCACCACGGGCACGCCGTGCACGCCCCTGGTGCGGATCGCGGCGAACGAGCCGTGGCTTGCGAAGGCGCCGATGGACATCGGGGCCTTCGGCATCAACTTCCCGATGATCACCAGCCGCGCGGACGCCGAAAAGGCGGTGCGTAGCGTTCGATACCCGCCTCGCGGCGATCGGCTCTGGGGCCCTTTCCACGCCCCGTTCCGGTGGGGCCAGTCGATGCCGGATTACATGGCCAGCGCCGACGACGAGATGATCTGCATGGTCACCATCGAGCATGTCGATGCCGTCAACCGCATTGACGAGATCATGGCGACGCCCGGCATCGACGTCGCGGTGATCGGCCCCGGCGATCTCGCCACGTCCATCAACAAGCGCGGCCAGATGGACGACCCAGAGCTGCTGGAGCTGATCGCGCGCGCCGAGGCCGGCATCCTCAGAAGCGGCGTGCCGATCGGCGGCGTCGCCCGCACCGCAGATCAGGCCAACGCCCTGATCGACCGCGGCTACCGCGCGATCGCGCTCGGCTTCGACTGGTCGCTATTCCAGCGCGGCATCATGGCGGCATTCGAGGGAATCAAGCTCTGAATAGCCGCAACGAGGGTGATCGGCCTTGCCGGAACCGCGGGCGCTGCTGGAGAAATAGGCTGAAGCGACTTTGCGCGCATGACGCCAAGGCCAAGCAACAAGCCATTGAAAACGATATAGATTTTGTCACTAGCAAGCCGGCAGCCTCGCCAGGCGCCGTGATGCGGCGAACCAGCCGCCCCCAAGCGGGTTGGTTCATGCTAGAGCGAACGGGCGGGCCCCGCTCGCTGCCCATATTTTGATCTTTGATTTGGAACTGAAGACCAATGCGCGGGACGCCCAAAACCATATCGCTGCGGCGTCGCCTGATCTGCGACCTGATGCATGCCTCGATGGGCGTGCCTTTCGTTTCACTCTCCCGCTCGCTCAATATCCGTCCCCTGCTGGAGGCCCGCGCACGCACAACGGCGCCCGCCGGCTGGGCCGCGATATTCGTCAAGGCTTTCGCCCTGGTTGCGCGGGACGAGCCGATCCTGCGCACTGTCTACGTCAAATGGCCTTGGCCGGGCCTCTACGAGCTGCCGAAGAGCGTGGCGACGGTCGCGATCGCGCGGGTGGACGATGGCGAGGAATGCGTGCTGCCCCAGCGAATTGCCGCTCCCGAGGCCCTTTCACTCGCAGCGGTCGACGCCGAGATCCGGCGCGCCAAGACGGCGCCGATCGAGGACGTCCCGATGTTCCGCAAGATCATGCGGGCGACTCGCCTGCCGCTGCCGCTGCGCCGCCTGTCCTGGGCGATCGGCCTGAATTTCGGCCGGCAGCGCGGCAATTGGTTCGGTAGCTTTGGCGTCAGCTCCGTGGCCGCCTATGGCGGCGGCGAGCTCCATCCGATCACGCCCGGCCCCTTTGTCGTCAGCTATGGGGTGGTCGAGCCCGACCAGACCATCCGTGTCGTGATCCGCTGGGATCACCGGGTCACGGACGCTGCTCCGATCGCCCGGGTCCTGACCCGGCTGGAACAGGTCCTGAACACTGAAATCGCTGCCGAATTGGGGGCGGCCGGCGCCAAGCCAATTCGGGCGTTAAGAACCTGATTCTGGGTTCATTCGCATTGACAGTGAGCCCCAAACTCTCCTAAAAGCCGCCTGCTCGCGGGCCGATTTCGGCCCGCGAAGCGTTTCGCGACCCGTGGTCCTTTCCCTTAAGCTTTGGGGATCGGGCCTGTCGGTGCCGGGCCTAGGGTCCGTCACACAGGAGGGCGCGTTTCCTCAAACCATGCAACCGAAGAGGACGCGATGACTAAGCGCAGTGAGGCGAAGTACAAGATCGATCGCCGTATGGGCCAGAACATCTGGGGCCGCCCGAAGAGCCCCGTGAACCGTCGTGAATACGGCCCCGGCCAGCACGGCCAGCGCCGCAAGGGCAAGCTCTCCGACTTCGGCGTGCAGCTGC
This sequence comes from Bradyrhizobium dasycarpum, assembly GCF_042019905.1. Lineage (NCBI taxonomy): Bacteria > Pseudomonadati > Pseudomonadota > Alphaproteobacteria > Hyphomicrobiales > Nitrobacteraceae > Bradyrhizobium > Bradyrhizobium dasycarpum. Next base: position 339,164 of record NZ_CP169574.1, on the reverse strand, counting down.
GCGCCAAGCAGAAGCTGAAGGGCTACTACGCCAACATCAGCGAGCGCCAGTTCCACGGCATCTATGTCGAGGCAAGCCGCCTCAAGGGTGACACCGGCGAGAACCTGATCGGCCTCCTGGAGCGTCGTCTCGACGCGGTCGTGTACCGCGCCAAGTTCGTCTCCACGATCTTCGCCGCCCGCCAGTTCATCAACCACGGCCACATCAAGGTGAATGGCCGCAAGGTCAACATCTCGAGGCTACCAGCTCAAGGTCGGCGACGTCGTCGAGGTCAAGGAAGCTTCCAAGCAGCTCGCCCACGTGCTCGAAGCCAGCCAGCTCCCCGAGCGCGACACGCCCGACTATCTCGAAGTCGACCACGGCAAGATGACCGCCAAGTACATCCGCATCCCCGGCCTCTCCGACGTGCCGTTCCCGGTGCAGATGGAGCCCCATCTGGTCGTCGAATTCTATTCGCGCTGATAGTTTCAGCCGATCGACGTAAAAAAGGCCCCGGTATCCGGGGCCTTTTTGTTGTGGGCCGCTCCCATGTCCCAACTCATCCGCGCTGTGCTTCGCGCAACGGAGTTGACCATGACGCGTCTTCTGGAAGAGGCCTTCAGCAAGGTTTCAGGCCTGCCCGATTCGCAGCAGGATTGAGTTGGCGCGAGCCCTGCTTGAACTCGCGGGCGTCGAGCAGCCTCCGCTCCAGCTGACGGCAGCCGAAGAGGCCGATCTCGCGGAGCCGAAGCTGAAATCACTCGCGGCGAGCTGGCTAGCCCCGACGAGGTCCGCGCGATGTGGGCCAAGCACGGGCTGTGAACGCGCTCGCCCCGGGCGCGGGCCACGTACGCGACCGCATTGTCGCGCTCATCGCCCTGCTTCAGGATCATCCTTATGCAGGGCGGCAGACCACTCGAGCATACGTCCGTCGCTTGCCGGTCAATCCTTATCTGATCGATAATCGTGTGACCGAGACAGAAATCGTTATTATGCGGTTTCGCCACGCCGCCCGGCGTCCATCCAGAACTCGCTGATCGCGAGTGAGTGCCATTCGAGGAGCAAGTTGATGCTCTACACCCCTCCCCCGATCGATCCCAAGGCGCCGCCGGTGCGCATCAATCTGCTCTCGGATACGCAGACTAAGCCGACGGCCGGGATGCGCGAGGCGATGGCGCGCGCGGAGGTCGGCGACGAGCAGGTCGGCGACGATCCGACCGTGAACGCGCTGTGCGAGCGCGTGGCCGATCTGCTCGGCAAGGAAGCGGCGGTCTACATGCCCTCGGGCACGATGTGCAACGTCACCGCGACGCTGGTGCATTGCCGCCCCGGCGACGAGATCCTCGCCCATGAGACCGCGCATATCATCGCGCGCGAAGGCGGCGCGCATGCGGCGATCGGCGGCTTCCAGGTCACCCAGCTCAAGGGACCAGACGGCCAGTTCACGCCGGAAACCCTTCGCAAGGCGCTGCATCCGCGCACGCGCTATCAGCCGCCGCAGACCGTCGTCAGCGTCGAGCAGACCGCCAATATCGGCGGCGGCACGATCTGGAAGAAGGCTGCGCTCGACGAGATCGTGACGATCGCCAGGCAGCATGGCCTCGTCACCCACATGGACGGCGCGCGCCTGCTCAACGCCACCGTGGCCAGCGGCATCTCCCCGCGCGACATGACGGCAGGCTGGGATTCGGCCTGGATCGATTTCTCCAAGGGTTTGGGCGCGCCGATCGGCGGCGTGCTCGCGGGCTCGCGCGCCTTCATCGATGCGGTCTGGCAGTGGAAGCAGCGCCTCGGCGGCTCGATGCGCCAGGCCGGCATTTGCGCCGCCGCCTGCATCTACGCGCTCGACCATCACGTCGAGCGACTGGCCGACGACCATGCCAATGCGCGCGCGCTCGCCCGCGGACTGTCGCAGATCTCGGGCATCGAGGTCCAGGAGCCCGAGACCAACCTTGTGTTCTTCAAGCCCGACGGCGCCGGCATTGCCGGCGACAAGATGGTCGCAGCGCTCCGTCAGCGCGGCGTGACGCTTGCGATGATGGACGGCCGCATCCGCGCCTGCACCCATCTCGACGTCAATGCGGCCCAAATCGAGGAGACGATCGGATACGTCCGCGAGATCGTGCGCGGCGCGTAAGCATGACCCGGAAAACTGCGAAGCGGTTCTCCGGAAAGATCGTGCGTAAACACCACCGTCAAGCGCGATGACGTTCATCCAAATCTCATCGCGCTTTAGTCAGCGGCCCATCGCCTCATAGACCAGCCGCTTCAGCTCGTCCTGGATCGGACCCCGCTGCGAAGGCGACTGCATCATGCAGATGACGAACATGTCGTCGGCGGGATCGATGAAGAAGAAGGTGCCGCCGACACCGTCCCAGCGATATTCGCCTGCGGGCAGCGGCGGCTTCGCGCGCGTGCGCACGGCAAAGCCAAGACCAAAGCTGCTGTCGGAGCCCGGAAAATAGAACTCCGCATCTCTCGCGATCCCATCGGCTCCGTTGAGCTGGTCCGACGCCATCAGCGCCACGGTCTCGCGCTTGAGATAGCGGCGACCTTCGAGCTCACCGCCATTGATCAGCATCTGTGCAAAACGGGCATAGTCGCCGATGGTGCCGACCATGCCCGCACCACCGGATTCCCAGCGGCGCTGCGCGGTCGCCTCGATGATTCCGGCGACCGGACGATCGAACCAGTCGCCGGGCAAGGGTTCGGCGATCAGCGGCCGCCTCGCATGGTCGGCGACGAAGAACGCCGTATCCCGCATGCCAAGGGGATCGAGCAGCCGCCCCTTCTCGAATTGATAGAGCGACCGGCCCGATGCCGCCTCGATCACCCGGCCCAGCACGTCCGTCGAATGGCCGTAGTCCCACAGCGTCCCCGGCTGCTCGGCCAAGGGCAATCGCGCGAGCCGCTCGGCGAATTGCGCATTGTCGGGATCGCCGTCGAACAGGCCGGCTTCCGCATAGAGCCTGCGGACGGGACTGCTGCCGTAGAAGCCATAGGTGATGCCGGACGTGTGCCGGAGCAGATCGCGCACCGTGATCGGTCGCGCCAGCGGCTGGAGGGCCAGCTTGCCGTCTGCTTGCGGGACGCCGACCTGCACATCGGCGAAGGCCGGAATGTATCTCGCGACGGGGTCATCGAGAGCGAGCTTGCCGTCGTCGACCAGCATCATCGCCGCCACCGAGGTGATCGGCTTCGACATCGAATAGAGACGGAAGATGGTGTCGTCCGTCATTGGCTGCGCCGCCGCGACGTTGCGCTGGCCGAACTTGCGGTAGAGTGCGGGCTTGCCGTGCTGCTGGATCAGAAGGATCGCGCCGGGGATCCTGCCGGCGGCGACCGCATCGTCAAGGAACGCACTGACGCGCGCAAGTCCCTTAGCCGAGAAGCTGCGGGCAGCCAGCGCTTCGGCGCGGAGCTGGCCCGCCGCGCCGATCAGCAGGACAAAGGCGGCGGCGAGGACGATCCGAACGAACGCCTCACTTCTCCATGGCTTCATAGACCAGCTGCTTTAGGGTTCGCTGCACGCGCTGGCGCTCGCTCGGGGTCTGCTCCAGCAGCAGGAAGAACATGTCCTGCTTGCGATCAACCACCAAATAGCAACCGCTGGCGCCGTCCCATTTCAATTCCCCGAGATCGCCGGGCGGCGGAGGTTTGGCATTACCCGGATCGGTGCGCACGGCAAACCCAAGTCCCATGCCAAAGCCGTCACCGGGAAAATAGAAGTAGTCCCGCTCAACGCCGGAGTCCTTGCCGGCATGGTCCGATGCCATCAGCTCAAACGTCTGCTGGGTGAGATAGGTCTTGCCCTCGAACGTTCCTCCATTGACCAGCATCTGCGCAAAGCGGGAAAAGTCCGCCATGGTCGAAACCATGCCGCCGCTGGCGGATTCCCACTTCTGGCGAACCTCAGTCCTGTACTCGCGGCCGACCCGGAAATTGCTGTCGTTCGGCAGCGGCTGGGCGAGCCGTTTCAGCCTCTCCGGTTCGGTGACGAAGAAGCCTGTATCGGTCATACCGAGCGGATCGAGCAGCTTTTCCTTCTCGAGTTCGAACAATGTCTTTCCGGACACGATTTCCATGATCCGCGCCAGAATGTCAGTGGAATGGCCGTACTGCCAGAGTGCGCCGGGTTGATTGTGCAGCGGCAGCTTGGCGATCCGCTCGGCGAACTCGGCGAGATCGAATTCGCCCGCATAGATGTTAGCGTCGCGATAGGCCTTGCGAACCAGACTATCGCCGTAGAAACCGTAGGTTATCCCGGAGGTATGGCGCATCAGATCGAGAACGGTAATGGGCCGGGCCAGTGGTACCAGCTCGAGCGTCTTGGTGCCGTCCTCCGCCTTCTTCTCCTCACCCACCTTCACATTTGCAAAGGAGGGAATGTATTTCGAAACGGGATCGTCGAGCTTGATCTTTCCGTCCTGGATCAGTTGCATCGCCACGACGGAGGTGATCACCTTGGTTAGCGACGACAGACGGAAGATGGTCTTGTCGGTGATCGGCGCCTTGCTGACCACGTCCTGCACACCGAAGACCTCGTGATAGACCGGCTTGCCATGCTGCTGGATCAGCACGTTCGCACCGGCAATCTTGCCGGTCGCGACCTCGTTCTTGAAGAACTCGGTGATCTTGGCGAGCTTGTCCTGATTGAAACGCGCGCCGGCCGGTATCTCGTAAGTGCCCTCCGCCCGCGCCAGCGATATCGCGCCAAGCGACACCAGCACGCCGCAAACCAGTGCACACAACCCAGATCGTGAAATCATATCCCCTCCCTGGAACATGGTCCGGCGGAGTGTACCGGCCGCCTCAGTCGGCACAAGGGCCGGCGTATCGCGCAAGTGCCTCGTCATGGAGTTTGGCGCTTGGCTCGGAGAAGCAGCAGAACACGACCCGGGTCACGGACGGCGCAGCCGTCAGGCCCTCGATCGTCGTGCGCACGGCGATGTCGGCCGCCCGGTCGGCGGGAAAACGGAAAATGCCGGTCGAAATCGCCGGAAATGCCACCGAGGTCAGCTCGTGCGTCCCGCACAGCTCCAAGGAGCGCCGATAGCAGGAGGCGAGCAGATCGTCCTCGCCAGACCTGCCGCCATTCCAGACCGGCCCGACGGTGTGGATCACGTGGGTGGCCTTGAGCCGGTAACCTTTTGTGATCTTGGCATCGCCGGTCTCGCAGCCGTGGAGCATCCGGCATTCGGCGACCAGATCGGGCCCGGCGGCCCGATGGATCGCCTCATCCACGCCGCCCCCGCCGAGGAGCGACGTGTTGGCGGCGTTGACGATGGCGTCAACGCCGAGTGTGGTGATGTCAGCGACGATGACCTCAAGCTCGGCGCCGCCAATCCGGCGCCTCAGCACGGTCACGTCATCAGGCCGCGACGACGACGCCCTTCTCGGAGAAGAGCTGCTGCAGCTCGCCGGCCTGGAACATCTCGCGGACGATGTCGCAGCCGCCGACGAACTCGCCCTTCACATAGAGCTGCGGAATGGTCGGCCAGTTCGAATATTCCTTGATTCCGTTGCGCAGCTCGGCGGATTCGAGCACGTTGAGGCCCTTATAGCCGACGCCGATATGGTCGAGGATCTGGACGACCTGGCCCGAGAAACCGCACTGCGGAAATTGCGGCGTACCCTTCATGAACAGAACCACGTCGTTCGACTTCACTTCGTTGGCGATGAATTCCGCGATGCTCATATCCGTGTCCTTCTGGGGCAGAGCCCTCACCAATATCCCTCGGGCCGGCTCAGCCGATCTAACCCGATACCTATCCATATATGTAGCCCAAACCGTTGTGCATCCAAAGTAAAATGGCGGCGAGAGGTCCCCGGCGACCGGTTTGGCCGGGGCCGGGCCCATAGGCTGACGACATCAATATCATCGCCGGAGAGGACTTTCATACCGTAGCGGAGCCCCTATCTAGGACGAACCTCGGTTGTGGAACCGGGCAACGCCAACAACGTTCTCTTGTCCTGTCTGGAGAAAAACGTGACGAAACAAGCCTCCGCCACGGCCGCCGCCCCGCTTTCGTCACTGTCCGGTCCGGGCGGCCTCGCCCGGAGGCTGCAGGACGCGTTCATTGCCGTCCGCAACGAGACTGAACGCCGGGCCGCGCCGCTCTCGCCGGAGGACCAGCAGATCCAGTCCATGCCCGATGCGAGCCCCGCGAAATGGCATCGGGCGCATACCACCTGGTTCTGGGAGCAATTCCTGCTCGGCGAGCACGCCGCAGGCTATCGGCCCTTCCACCCCGATTTCGCGTTTCTGTTCAATTCCTATTACGTCAGCGCCGGCCCGCGTCATGCGCGCAATCATCGCGGCGACATCACCCGTCCCAGCGCCGATCAGGTCGGCGCCTATCGCAAATATGTCGATGCGGCCATGGTCAAATTCTTTCGCGAGACCGGCGCGGACAAGCTGCGCGAGATCGCGCCGCTGGTCGAGGTCGGACTGAACCATGAGCAGCAGCATCAGGAATTGATGTTCACCGACATCCTGCACGCATTTGCGCAGAATCCAGTCTATCCGGCCTACGACCCGGACTGGCGTTTTCCCTCCGCGACGCGCACGGGCGATGAATGGCTGCAACTCAACGAGGGCATTCACACCGTCGGGCATGTCGACGACAGTTTCCATTTCGACAATGAGAAGCCCGCGCATCGCGCCCTCGTCGGCCCGGTCAGGCTGGCGCGCAATCTCGTCAGCAACGGCGAATGGCTCGCCTTCATGCGCGACGGCGGCTACCGGACCGCGACGTTGTGGCTGATGGACGGCTTTGCCGCGGCCAGCAAGGACGACTGGCAAGCTCCGGGCCATTGGCGTGAGGTCGATGGCGCATGGCAGGTCATGACGCTCGCCGGCCTCAAGCCGATCGATCCCGACGCGCCGGTCTGCCACATCAGCTATTACGAGGCCGACGCCTTCGCGCGCTGGGCCGGAAAGCATCTGCCGACCGAAATGGAATGGGAGGTCGCAGCGCGCACTGGCCAGCTCAACGACGCCTTCGGCATCGTCTGGCAATGGACCCGCAGCGCGTACGCGCCCTACCCCGGCTACCGCGCCATCGAAGGCGCGCTCGGCGAATACAACGGCAAGTTCATGGTCAACCAATTGGTGCTGCGCGGCTCCTCGCTTGCAACGCCGGAGGGCCATAGCCGTATCACTTATCGGAACTTCTTCTATCCGCACCACCGCTGGCAGTTCATGGGACTGCGGCTCGCCGACTACGAGTAGACATTCTATCCGACGACAAATGCGCGCCGGACAGCGCGTTCAGGAGAGTATCATGAATGTGCACGCCAGCGCTTTGGCCGAAGCCCATCTTCCCGACGAGCAGACCACCGCCTTCGCCCGCGAGGCCATCGCGGACCTGTCACAGCAGCCGAAGAAACTGTCGCCGAAATATTTCTACGATGCGACCGGCTCGGAGCTGTTCGAGGCGATCACGAAGCTGCCGGAATATTATCCGACGCGCACCGAGCTTGCGATCCTGAGGGAGCGCGGCAGCGAGATCGCAAAGATCATTCCGGAGCACGCCGCCCTGGTCGAGTTCGGCGCCGGCGCGACCACCAAGGTCCGCCTGTTGCTGAACCATTGCAGGTTCGCGGCCTATGTCCCCGTCGATATCTCCGGCGACTTCCTGAAGGCGCAGGCGAATGGCCTGAAGCGGGATTTTCCCTCGCTCGGCATCTATCCGGTCGCGGCCGATTTCACCACGCCGTTCGAGCTGCCAAAGCAGGTCGCGTCCATGCCCAAGGTCGGCTTCTTCCCGGGCTCGACGATTGGCAATTTCGAGCCGCAAGAAGCCCAGGCCTTCCTGAACAGCGCCCGCAAGATCCTGGGCCGGGGTGCGCAGATGATCATCGGCGCCGATCTCGAGAAGGACGAGCGCGTGCTCTATGATGCCTACAACGACGCCGCCGGCGTCACCGCGCGCTTCAACCTCAACGTTCTCGTGCGCATCAACCGCGAGCTCGGCGGCAATTTCGATCTGTCCGCCTTCACCCATCGCGCGATCTACAATCGCGAGCGGCACCGCATCGAGATGCACCTGATCAGCAGGAAGAGCCAGACCGTGCGCCTGCTCGGCACCAGCTTCTCGTTCAAGCCGGGCGAGAGCATCCACACCGAGAACAGCTACAAATACAGCATCGAGCGCTTCGCCGCGCTGGCGCAGGGCGCCGGCTGGCGGGTGCGGGAGAGCTGGACGGATGCGGCGAAGATGTTTTCGGTGCACGCGTTGGAGGTCGCGGAGTAGACCTTCCGCGCCTACTCCACCGGCTCCGACCGCAGCGATAGCGATTCCCATACCGCGACCACGATCATGATCGCGGTCGTCGCGACCGATAGCCAGAGCGGCGACAGGCCTGACGCGAACCAGCTCAGCACCAGCAGCAGCACGATCCCGACGCCGTGCGAGAGTTGGAGGAAGCCGCGGATCGCGTGCTTGAACAGGATCGTGCCGACCAGGAACACCAAGGGCCCACCGATCGTGCTCACGATCGTGCGCATGTCGGAGTGTCCGGCCGGATGCTTCAGCACCAATTCGTCCGATACGGCCGTGAGGATGATGCCGGCGACGATCGGCGTGTGCAGATAGGTGTAGGCGAGCCGCGCCAGGCGGCCGGATTCGGCGGACTTCGAGATCCGCTCGGCGCCGGCCTCGGCACCCCTGTGAAAATAGACCCACCACATCGCGATGGCGCCGATCAGCGCCGAGACGAAAGCGAGGATGTTGCTCGCGGTCCATTCCAGCTCGGCGAATGTTGCGCCGTTGACGATGATGGCTTCGCCGAGCGCGATGATGACGAAGAGAGAGCAGCGCTCGGCCATGTGCGCGCCTTCGACGGCCCAGGCCTCGACCGACGAGAAGCCCAGCTTCGGCACCCAGAACCGTGCGGCCGGCGCGATGTACTCCCAGCTCACCGCCGCGATCCACAGCCATAGCCGCGTGTCTCCCTCGGACAGACCGCCGGCAATCCACAACACGGCGGAGACCGAGAACCAGGTCAGGATGCGGATCGCGTTGTGTCGGACTGCGGACCGGTGATGCGGTGTCGCAAACATCCAGAACGCGGTCCGTCCGACCTGCAGGGCCACGTAGGCGATCGCAAACCACAGGCCGCGTCCCTCGAACGCAGTCGGGATCGTGGTCGACAGCACGAGGCCGCCCAGCATCATGGCAAAAAGCAGGATACGGACCGGCGTCAGCTCGGGATTGAGCCAGTTGGTGACCCAGGCGGTGAAGACCCACACCCACCACACCGCCAGAAACAGCACCATGACGTGCACCGCGCCCAACGGCGTGAAATGGTGCAGCAGCGTGTGCGATATCTGCGTGACGGCGAAGACGAAGACGAGGTCGAAGAACAGCTCGACAAAAGTAACGCGGCTGTGCTGGTTCGGACCGGTGACGCGAAACATCGCGCCGCGAGGATTGTCCGCAGCCATCGTCATCCCCCGCAGAGCTTGGATCAGGTGCCGGGTGCCCCGGGTCCGCCAGGCACCCCGGTTTGCAGCGCCAGCGCGTGCAGCACGCCGCCCATCTGGCCGCGCAGGGACTGATAGACGATCTGGTGCTGCTGGACGCGGGACTTGCCGCGAAAGGATTCCGAGATCACGGTCGCGGCGTAATGGTCGCCATCGCCGGCGAGGTCTCGGATGGTCACCTCGGCATCGGGGATTGCTGCCTTGATCATCGCCTCGATATCGTGGGCGTCCATGGGCATTCGGGTCGTGCTCCTTGTCTCGGCTGCGAATCAGCCTCGTCGTCGAATCGCTGCCGGGGTCCCCGGCCCGGCAGGGTCAAACTTAGCGTGAACGGCCTTCTAGGTCACGCTTTCCGGCACTATATCCCTGATCCCATCAGGATAAAGGCACGACAAAGTGCCGCGCTCCGCAGATCGATCGAAAAGGCGTGACCTCATGAAGCTTCCAGGGCCCGACCACCCCATCACCATCACCCCAAATCCCCGGCGTGTCCGCGTCACGGCTGGCGACATCGTGATCGCCGAAACCGACAAGGCGCTGACCCTGAAGGAAGCTAAATATCCGGCGGTGCAATATGTGCCGCGCCAGGACGCCAACATGGCCCTGCTCGAGCGCACCGAGCGCACCACCCATTGCCCCTACAAGGGCGATGCCAATTATTACAGCGTCAAGGCCAACGGCAGGACGCTCGACAACGCGATCTGGACCTATGAGACGCCCTTCCCCGCCATGACCGAGATCTCGGGCCATCTGGCGTTCTATCCCGACAAGGTGAAGATCGAGGAAGTGGGTTAGTTTGGGATGCGTCATTCCGGGGCGATGCGAAGCATCGAGGCCTGAATGCCGGGAGTCCGGGTTCGATCCTGCAGACCGTCCCGGAATGACGAAAGGAAGGCTACGCCCTGAAGATCGTCAGCCCGAGGACCAGCAGCACCAGGAAGATCACGACGAAGACGTAGAACAGGAAGCGGGCGACATCGGCGGAGGCGGCTGAGATGCCGGTGAAGCCGAGCACGCCGGCCACGATCGAGATCAGCAGGAAGATCAGCGCCCATTTCAGGATCGTCATCGCTAGCTCCGAACTACCGCGTCTCACGGCCTTCGCTGTTTTCGCGAACGCTAACATCGCTGCCAGGAACTGGTTCCTAGAGGTGGTCGGGGCGACCTACCGAACAAACTGCCCTTGCTGAAGCGAGTTCCCGGCGGCACAGTCCGGCCGGGACCAGGATCGGGGGCCACGATGACGATGTCACATTCGGCGACGATCGGCGCGGAGGCCCATGCCGCGCCCCAGAGCAAGGTGCGCAATATGGCGATTGATCGCGCCCGCACCTTCCTCACTTTGGTGGTGCTGCTGCATCATGCGGTGATCCCCTATACTTATTTCGGTCATACCGATCCGACGTATTTCTTCGGCTTCGACATGATCGTGCTCGCCACCGACAGTTTCTTCATGGCGATGTTCTTCTTCCTGTCGGGACTGTTCGCCTGGTCTGGCATCGCCCGGAAGGGAGCGCGGAGCTATCTGGCAGATCGCCTGCTTCGGCTTGGCCTACCCTTCGCGATCTGCGCCCTTACGGTCATTCCGCTCGCCTATTATGCGATCTCCCTGCGGCAGCATCCCGAGATCGGTTTTGCGGAATTCTGGTGGAATATGGTCACGAAGGGCCCGTGGCCGAGCGGGCCGATCTGGTTCCTGTGGGTCTTGTTCGCCTTCGACCTGATGGCCTGCCTTTTGTACCGGCTGTCACCCGATCTGCTCGATCCGATCAATCGCCTCTCCCTGCATGGTCGCCGTCGGCCCGCCGTGTTCTTCGCGGTCATGCTGGCCGTCACCGCAGCGTTCTACATTCCCGGGCTGGTTCACTACGGACACAGCAGCTGGTTCGAGTTTGGGCCGTTCTCGGTCCAGCACGGGCGCGTGATGCTGTACGCGACCTATTTCTTCTTCGGTGCCGGCATCGGCGTTGCGCAAATGGATCGCGGGCTGCTCGCTGTCGATGGCCGCATGGCGAAGGTCAGCTGGGACTGGATGGTCCTGGCGATCGTTCCGTATTGCCTGTTGTGGGGGCTGATCTTCATCAAGCGCCAAATACTGGGCAACCCGTGGCCGTTGCCGGACTGGTATGAAGCGCTCTATGCCATCTGCTTCACGGTCTTCAGCGTGGCCATCATGTTTCTGATCTTGGCCATTTTCCAGAGATTCAAGCAATCAGGCTCAGCCAGGCTGCTCGATCCGATGCAGGGCGACGCATTCGGCATGTTCCTGGTGCACTATCCGATCGCATTGTGGCTGCAATACTGGCTCTTCGACTATGACCTACCGGCGATCGTCAAGGCCACAATCGGGTTTGTACTGACTGTCGCAGCGAGCTGGGCGCTGACGCGAGCGTTGCGGCAGATCCCGGGCGCGTCGAAGGTGTTGTGAGCTAGTGAAATCCGTAGCCTGGATGGAGCGCAGCGCAATCCGGGGTCTTGCCGCAAGTGATAGCGGTCCCGGATTACGCTGACGCTCCATCCGGGCTACGAGTCTGGATTCGCGCGGCAGCGCCTTAGGCCGCCTTCCCGCTCATATAGTCCGGCAGCCAACGCTCGAACGAGGCGCGCAGCGTGTCGATCGCCACCGGTGCCTCGCCTGCGATCGCGATCGCATCGCCGCCGGTGGTGCCGATGCGCACGCAGGGCACCTCGCAGCCGCGCATCTTGGCGAGCACGCGGCCGGCTTCGGCTTCCGGCACGGTGACGAGATAGCGCGCCTGATCCTCGCCAAACCAATAGGCCTGCGGGACCAGCGCGGTCGGCGCCGCAAGCAGCTTGGCGCCGATGCCGCCCGCCATCGCCATTTCAGCCAGCGCGATCAGGAGACCGCCGTCCGAGAGGTCGTGCACTGCGGTCGCGGTGCCCGCATGGATCATGCCGCGCACGCAATCGCCGTTGCGCTTCTCGGCGGCGAGATCGACCGGCGGCGGCGCCCCCTCCTCGCGGCCGCAGATGTCGCGCAGGTAGACCGACTGGCCGAGCCAGCCATGGGTCTCGCCGACCAGGAGGATCGCTTCGCCCTCCGCCTTGAAGGCGAGCGAGGCAGATTTCGTGAAATCGTCGAGCAGGCCGACACCGCCGATCGAGGGCGTCGGCAGGATCGCACGGCCATTGGTCTCGTTGTAGAGCGAGACGTTGCCCGACACGACCGGGAAGTCGAGCGTGCGACAGGCCTCCGAGATGCCCTTCAGGCAGCCGACGAACTGGCCCATGATCTCGGGCCTTTCAGGGTTGCCGAAATTGAGATTGTCGGTGATCGCGAGCGGCTTGCCGCCGACCGCGGTGATGTTGCGCCAAGCCTCCGCCACAGCCTGCTTGCCGCCCTCGAACGGATCGGCCTCGCAATAGCGCGGCGTGACGTCGACGGTGAGCGCCAACCCCTTCGGCCCGTCCTCAACGCGCACCACGGCGGCATCGCCGCCTGGGCGCTGCATGGTGTTGCCGAGGATGACGTGGTCGTACTGCTCCCAGACCCAGCGCTTGCTGCACATGTCGGGCGTGCCGATCAGCTTCTCCAGCGCCGCGCCGAGGCCCATCGGCGCCGGCACCTCGCGCGCATGCACAACCGGTAGCGCGGCAGACGGGACATGCGGGCGGTCATAGACCGGCGCCTCGTCGCCCAGCTCCTTGATCGGCAGATCGGCCATGACGTCGCCGCCATGCTTGACCACGAAGCGCTTGCTCGGCGTGGTGTAGCCGACCACGGCGAAGTCGAGACCCCATTTCTTGAAGATCGCCTCGGCTTCCTTTTCCTTCTCGGGCTTGAGCACCATCAGCATGCGCTCCTGGCTCTCCGAGAGCATCATCTCGTAGGCGCTCATTCCGGTCTCGCGGGTCGGCACCGCGTCGAGATCGAGGTCGACACCGAGATCGCCCTTGGCGCCCATCTCGACCGCCGAGCAGGTCAGCCCCGCCGCGCCCATGTCCTGGATCGCGATGACGCAGCCCTTCTCCATGATCTCGAGGCAGGCTTCCAGCAGCAGCTTTTCGGCGAAGGGATCGCCGACCTGCACGGTCGGGCGCTTCTCCTCGGACTTGTCGTCGAACTCGGCCGACGCCATCGAGGCGCCGTGGATGCCGTCGCGCCCGGTCTTGGAGCCCAGATACACGATCGGCATGTTCACGCCGGAGGCCGCCGCATAGAAGATCTTGTCGGTATCGGCGAGGCCGACCGCCATCGCATTGACGAGGATGTTGCCGTCATAGCGGGTGTGGAAGCGCACCTGGCCGCCGACCGTCGGCACGCCAAAGGAATTGCCGTAGCCGCCGACGCCCGCGACGACACCGGAGACCAGATGCCGGGTCTTGGCATGCTCGGGCGCGCCGAAGCTCAGCGCATTCAGGCAGGCGATCGGGCGCGCGCCCATGGTGAAGACGTCGCGCAGGATGCCGCCGACGCCGGTGGTCGCGCCCTGATAGGGCTCGATATAGCTCGGGTGGTTGTGGCTCTCCATCTTGAAGACCACGGCCTGGCCATCGCCGATGTCGATCACGCCGGCATTCTCGCCGGGGCCCTGGATCACCCAGGGCGCCTTGGTCGGCAGCCCGCGCAGATGGATGCGGGAGGACTTGTACGAGCAGTGCTCGTTCCACATCGCCGAGAAGATGCCGAGCTCCGTGAACGTCGGCTCCCGCCCGATCAGCTTCAGGATGCGCTCGTACTCGTCGGGCTTGAGCCCGTGGGCGGCAACCAGCTCGGGGGTGATCTTGGGTTCGTTCTTCATGGCTTCAGGGGCTTTCGGCGGCGTTTGGCCGTTCTTAGGAAGATCGGAGGGCCGGGAAAAGCCCTTTATGGCGCATTTTCCCGCTGTCCCACGTTTTGCAGGCAGGGACGGCGGGAACAGGAATTGCACGGCGCGGACGGATCGGATTTAAGGGCTGAAGACCCGCAATTGAAGGCCCATTTCCTTGCACGAATTGACCAAAGCGCCCCCGCCCCGCCGCCCCGACCTCCACATCGCCACCGAAGGCGAGTTTGTGGGCTGGCGGACCTGGATTCGCGACAGTTTCGAGGCCCATGTCGGCCCCTTCTGGCATCAGATCGAGGCGGACGGCACGGTCCGCTGCGCCTTCCGGGTCGAGAAGAAGCACCTCAACGGCTCCGGGAACGTCCATGGCGGCTGCTACATGGCCCTTGCCGACTATTCCCTGTTCGCGATCGCCACCCATGTCCTGGACAGCCGGGCGGTGACGACCAATTTCGCCTGCGAATTCCTCGACGCGGCACGGGAGGGCGAGCTGATCGAATGCACCGGCGAGGTCACCCGCGCCGGCGGCTCGCTGATCTTCCTGCGCGGTAAGATGGTGTCCGGGGGGCGGGTGCTGCTGACCTTTTCCGGCACGATCAAGCGGATGAAGCGGAAGGCGCTCCCTCAGCCAAACGCATAGCTCGGCGCCTTCCCTTTTCGTACGCCCTCGCCCACAGTCGGAGCGAGCGCTTGTGCGCCGGGGAGCAGGAACAAGGTGCCGCAGAGCACACCGTCGAGGGGTCGCACAGCGGCCTCCGCAGCATCGCCGTTGCCGTCCATGCCCGCCACCGGCGCGCGTCATTGGCGCGACTATGCGCTGCTGCTCGCACTCGCCTGCTGCTGGAGCTCGACTTATCCGCTGACCAAGCTGGCGCTTCCCACCATCCCGCCCATCACCTTCATCTCGGCGCGCTCGCTGATCGCGGCCGCCTTCCTGTTCGCGATCCTGTGGATGCGCGGCATCAAGGTTTCGACCGATGCCAAGGCGTGGAAGCTGTTCGCGACCCAGCAATTGATCAACTCGACCTTCCCGTTCCTGGTCATCACCTGGTCGCAGCAATATGTGCCGGCATCGAACACGGTGGTGCTGGCCTCGACGACGCCGATCTTCGCCTTTCTGATCACCTCGCTGATCACGCGGCACGAGCCGGCAACGCTGCTCAAGCTCGCGGGCGCGATTTTGGGACTCGCCGGCACTGTCGCCATCGTCGGGCTCGATGCTCTGCATGGCCTTGGCAGCGAGATCGTGGCGGAGATCGCGATCCTGCTCGCCACCATCTCCTTTGCCTGCGCGACCATCTTCGGTCTCCGCCTCTCCGACTACGACCCGATGGTGGTGGCGGCCGGCTCGCTGCTGTTCGGCGGCCTCATCCTGCTGCCGCCCTCGCTGATCATCGACCAGCCCTGGACTCTGCACCCGACGCCGACCGCCATCGTCGCCACCATCGTCATGGGCATCGTCTCGAGGCGCGCTGGGATTGATGCTGTTCTACGTCTGCCTCGGCCGGCTCGGTACGCTGACCACGAACGCGCAAGGCTATCTGCGCATCCCGATCGGCGTCGGCCTCTCCGTGCTGTTGCTCGGCGAGAGCGTGCCGTCGAACCTGGCGCTGGGGCTGCTGCTGGTGATGGCCGGCGTCGCCGCCATGACGGTGCCTGCGGAGCGGTTGAAGTGGCGCTAGCCGATGGCGATGGTCAGTCCGCCGGAACAAAGTGGAGAGTACCCGCGCGGCGCGTCGGTTTGCCGGTGTCGTTGGTGTGATTGACGCCGTCCATGACGGGCACCTCAGTGAAATCGAACGGACTTACCCCATCAAGGCAAGCCACGTTGACAGCATACAGACTCTGGTCCGATCGACGCTGATGATGCGTGTAGATTCCGCAGCGGGAACAGAAGAAATGCTGCGCTGATCCGGTATGGAAGCGGTAGCTCGTCAGTGCATCCTCGCCCTTCAGGAACTTGATGCCGCCCATCTCCGCCATGACGACGACCGCCCCGCGCATCCGGCAGTAAGAGCAGGTGCAGCGGCGGATCAGAATCGAAACCGTCACTCAGCGTCGCCTCGAAACGCACCGCTCCGCAATGGCACTGACCAGCCCGGACGTTTGTGTCACTCACCATGCATGCTTCCCCGTTGGTGCGAACGACGAAGCCGTCTCGGCGACGTCAACGGGCAGGAACGTATCTCTCAAATGTGAGCCGAACAATCAAAAGGAAGCGCCCAAGGCATCGGAACAACTCGCGCGAGCCCGACTCCTCGCGCCGAGGAATCAGTCGCCGCAAAATCTAGGCAGGTTCGCGCGCGTCAGATAGCAATCCACTCGCCAGCGCTTGAAACGCATGGACGGCCTTGTTCATCACGCTCTTGGGATCGTCGGCGGCCGCGACCCACAAGGCGGCGCTGAGCGCTGCTCCGTTCAGCAAGCGCCCCGCCGCTTCGACGTCGACCGGCTTTACGACCCCTTGCTCGATCAGCGTGCGGATCGTTCGCATGGTGATCTCGGACAGGCGTTCTCGCCAGGCCATTTGGAGGGATCGCCGAGCACGGCAGGTCCATCCAGAAGCATGATGCGCTGGATCTCGGGGTCGAGCGCCATTTCGATATAGGCGCTTCCCTCCGCGAGCAGGCCCAGCCACAGGCTCGGCGCTTGCTCCCGGGCGATGCGGAGCCGCTCCGCCATTTCACTGTCGATCTGCTCGACGACGGCCCAGAGCAGCCCCTTCTTGTCTTCGAAGTTGTGATAGAGCGCGCCCCGCGTCAGACCGACGGCGGCAGTGAGCTCGTCCATCGACGCGTCTGTATAGCCCTGCGTGGCAAATGCCGCGCGCGCGGCGCGGATAAGCTTGGCCCGATTTTCCGCCATGGCCGCGGCGCGCTTTCCCTTTGCCATGCCTGATCCCCTTGACATACGCCTCGTATGCGAAATATATCTCACATACGCAACGTATCTGAAATTGCCGTGACGCGCGACCCATCGAGCGCCCCCACGTCCTCCCAGCCCATCCGTCGATTGAAAGGTCCTGCCATGCCCCAGCGAGAGGCAATCTTCCCCGCAAACCGCCACGCGCTCTACCAAGTGCATCGCTATTCCGCGGCGATCCGCTCCGGTGACTTGCTCTTCGTGTCGGGCCAGGTCGGCAGCCGCGAGGACGGCTCACCCGAGCCGGTGTTCGAGGACCAGGTCCGCCGCGCATTTGCCAATTTGCGCGCCGTGCTCGCGGCCGCCGGATGTACGTTGGACGATGTCATTGACGTCACCACGTTCCACACCGATCCGGCGAGCCAGATCGAGACGGTGATGGCCGTTCGCGCCGAGGAGATCGGCGAGCCGCCCTATCCGAACTGGACCGCCGTCGGGGTGAATTGGCTTGCCGGCTTCGACTTCGAGATCAAGGTCATCGCCCGCATTCCTGTGCTCCAGTAAGTCTTCTCGGCGGCGGCAACTTGGAAGGCTACTTGTTGGCGTCGTCCGCCAGCATCTTCCGGTACTTTTCGACATCGCGCGTCACGAGCTGTTGCAGCAGCTCGGGCGCGTGCTCGTTGGCATCGGGCGCGACGGTCGAGAGGTCGGCAAAGCGCTTCTTCACCGCGTCGGTCTCGACTGCCGTGCGCGCGGCGGCGTTCAGCTTGGCGATGACGGCCGGCGGCGTGCCCTTGGGCGCGAACAGGCCGTTCCAGCCCTGCGCCTCGAACTCGGGCAGGCCCGCTTCCGCCGAGGTCGGCAGATCCGGCAGCGTGGCGAGCCGAACGGTCGAGCCGACCACGATGCCCTTCACCAGCTTATCGTTGATCGACTGCGACACCGAGGCGGCCGCGTCGCAGACGCCGTCGATCTGGCTGCCGACCGCGTCGGTCAGCGCAGGCGCGGCGCCGCGATAGCCGACCAGCGTCGCGTCGATCCCGGCTGATGTGACGAAGCTCTTGCAGATCAGATAGTTCGAGGAGCCGACGCCGGCATGGCCGAGATTGATCTTGCCCGGATTGGCCTTGGCATAGGCGATGAACTCTTTCAGGTCCTTGGCCGGAAAGTCCTTGCGCAGCGCGATGATGCCGAACGTCTTCGCCACCATGGCGATCGGCACGAAGGAATCAGGCGTGAACGGCAGCTTCGGATAGATCGTGTAGCTCGCGGCATTGGTGCCGGCATTGCCGATCGCGATGGTGTAGCCATCGGGCTCGGCGCGCGAGGCGCGCGCCAGCGCGGTCGAGCCGCCGGCGCCGGCGACGTTCTCGATCACGATGGTCTGGCCGAGCGCGATGCCCATCTGCTCGGCCACCGCGCGCGCGATCACGTCCGAGGTACCGCCGGCCGCGAACGGCACGATCATGGTGATCGGACGCCTGGGATAGTCCTGGGCGAACGCGGCCGTCGCAAAAGCTGCGGCGGCGACAGCGACCGAGAGCCGCTTCAGCGCGAACGCAATCACGCGGCCTTCTCGAGATGCTGGACCAGGCCGGCGAACAGGCCGCGGCCGTCGGTGCAGCCCATGATGTCTTCGACGTGGTTTTCCGGATGCGGCATCATGCCGAGCACGTTGCCCTTGTCGTTAATGATGCCGGCAATCGAATGCGCCGCGCCGTTGATATTGTTGAAATCGTCGACCTCGCCGGCGGCGGAGCAATAGCGATAGAGCACTCGCCCCTCGCCTTCGAGCCGCTTGATGGTCTCCTCATCCGCCTCGTAATTGCCCTCGCCATGGGCGACCGGCACGCGGATGACCTGCCCGGCATTGTAGCCGCGGGTGAACGGGGTGTCGGAGCGCTCGACGCGCAGGTGCACGTCGCGGCAGATGAATTTCAGCCGCGCGTTGCGCATCAACACGCCCGGCAGCAGGCCGGATTCACAGAGGATCTGAAAACCGTTGCAGACGCCGAGCACGAGGCCGCCCTTGGCCGCATAGTCGCGTACCGCGTCCATCACCGGCGCGCGGGCCGCGATGGCGCCGCAGCGCAGATAATCGCCGTAGGAGAAGCCGCCCGGCACCACCACAAGATCCGTCCCCGGAGGCAGCGACGTCTCGGCGTGCCACACCATCGCCGGCTCGGTGCCGGAGATCAGCCTCAGCGCACGCGCCATGTCGCGTTCGCGGTTGATTCCGGGAAAGACGAGGATGGCGGCTTTCATGGCAGAGGTTCCGACGAGGCTGGGAATCGGGGTGGCCAACAGGCCATTTCGTGAAGAGACATAACCATTTGACGGGGATTTTACCAGTGCTAGCCTCCGCAGAGGGCCTTGTACACAGGCCATGCACATCGGTCGGCGACGCGCCGCTCGGCCGATCGATTGCCCGGGATTGAAGCCATGAACGTCCCGTCGCTGCCCACCTCCCCCTCAGAGCCGGTCTCCGCCGAGGGCGTCGTCGCGGCCGGCGCCTATGTCGATGGCCGGCGCGTTGCCAATATCGCGATCAGCGAAGCCTCGAGCTGGCGGGCCAAGCCCGGCCACGTGGTCTGGATCGGCCTGCATGAGCCGGACATGGCACTGCTCGGCGCGGTGCAGAAGCAGTTCGATTTGCACGAGCTCGCGATCGAGGACGCCAACCACGCCCATCAGCGGCCGAAGATCGAGCAATATGGCGAAGCCCTGTTCATCGCGGCGCGCACCGCGCAATTGATCGAGGGCCGTATCGCCTTCGGCGAGACCCATATCTTCGTCGGCGAAGGCTATCTGGTCTCGGTACGCCACGGCGCTTCGACCTCGTACGCGCCGGTGCGCGAGCGCTGCGAGGCTGCCCGCGGGCGCTGGCCCGCGGCGAGGATTACATTCTCTACGCCATCCTCGATTTCATCGTCGACAATTACTCGCCCGTGCTCGAGAGCATTCACGACGAGGTCGAGGGCATCGAGGACGACGTGCTGTCCAAGCCGCTCAACAAGGTGCAGATCGAGCGGCTCTACATGCTGCGCCGCGACCTGTTGCGGCTGCGCAACGCGATCGGGCCGCTGGTGGAGGTCTGCCGCCGGCTGGAGCACGACGAGCTGGCGATGGTACGGCAGGCCATGCAGCCGCTGTTCCGCGACGTCACTGACCACGTCCGCAAC
Organism: Bradyrhizobium dasycarpum; assembly: GCF_042019905.1. Taxonomy (NCBI): domain Bacteria; kingdom Pseudomonadati; phylum Pseudomonadota; class Alphaproteobacteria; order Hyphomicrobiales; family Nitrobacteraceae; genus Bradyrhizobium; species Bradyrhizobium dasycarpum. The sequence continues at coordinate 318,864 of NZ_CP169574.1, read as the reverse complement.
ATTCAGGAGCGCATCGATTCCATGCGCGAGGTGCTGGCCTTCGCCTTCGAGGCGAGCCTTTTGGTCGGTCAGGCGCAGGAAACCGCAGTGTCCAAGAAGCTCGCCTCCTGGCTAGCGATCATCGCCATCCCGACCGCGCTCGCCGGCATCTACGGCATGAACTTCAAGCACATGCCGGAGCTGGAATGGGAGTACGGCTATTACATGCTGCTCGGCTTGATGCTGACGGCATGCACCACGCTGTACTGGCGTTTTCGCAGCGTCGGATGGCTGTGATGGAATTGCCCCGTAGCCCGGATGGAGAGAAGCGCAATCCGGGACAGTGCCTCCATGGATGCAAACCCGGATTTCGCTTCGCTCCATCCGGGCTACAAGGACTGACCTAGCTCAGCAACTCCACCCGATAATTCTCGATCACGGTGTTCGCCAGCAGCTTGTCGGCGGCTTCCTTCAGCGCAGCTTCCGCCTTGGCCTTGTCGGCGCCCGCGAGCTCGATGTCGAACACCTTGCCCTGGCGGACGCTGGCGACGCCGTCGACGCCGAGCGACTTCAGCGCGCCTTCGATGGCCTTGCCCTGCGGATCGAGGATGCCCGTCTTCAGGGTAACGGTGACACGTGCCTTCACGTCAGGATCCTCTTCAGCTCTTCACCAGCACCGGGCCGGAGCCCTGCGGACGCTCGTTCTCCATGAGGATGCCGAGGCGCTTTGCAACTTCCGTATAGGCTTCCAACAGACCGCCGAGGTCACGGCGGAAGCGGTCCTTGTCGAGCTTCTCGTTCGACTTGATGTCCCACAGCCGGCAGCTGTCCGGCGAAATCTCGTCGGCGACGATGATACGCATCATCTCGTTCTCGAACAGGCGGCCGCACTCCATCTTGAAGTCGACGAGGCGGATGCCGATGCCGAGGAAGAGGCCGGTGAGGAAGTCGTTGACACGGATGGCGAGCGCCATGATGTCGTCGATCTCCTGCGGCGTCGCCCAGCCGAAGGCGGTGATGTGCTCTTCCGACACCATGGGGTCGTTGAGCTGGTCGTTCTTGTAATAGAATTCGATGATCGAACGGGGCAGCTGGGTGCCCTCCTCGATGCCGAGACGCTGCGACAGCGAGCCGGCGGCGACGTTCCGAACCACCACCTCGAGCGGCACGATCTCGACCTCGCGAATCAACTGCTCGCGCATGTTGAGGCGGCGGATGAAATGGGTCGGCACCCCGATGTCGTTGAGGTGCTGAAACAGGTACTCCGAGATCCGGTTGTTGAGGACACCCTTGCCCTCGATCACCTGATGCTTCTTCGCATTGAACGCGGTGGCGTCGTCCTTGAAGTGCTGGATCAGGGTACCGGGCTCCGGGCCTTCATAGAGAACCTTTGCCTTGCCTTCATAAATGCGACGCCGACGGCTCATGGGGATGTACCGTGTTTTGTTGAAATCCATGTATTTGGTGTGCTCCGATTACCAGGATTTGCGACCCACAGCGGAGCTGCCGTGAACGGCCCGGAACCCATCCATAAGCCCTTGGAAACAGAACGGGAACCAAGCCTTCAGGCAACCTATCCGATTGGCTGTCCGAGCACAATCGATCCGGCCGTCCGGCGCCAACTTATACCGTCTTGCCTGCGGCTTAACGGCCCGTTGTTTTGCCGATTCGTGCTATCTATGTAGGCATGCAGCCGGGGCGCCGCAACGGAAGGCTCCCGCGCCATTCAGCAGGGATTTGGAACAAGGCATGAGCGAGTTCGACAAGCGCCAGGAAGGCTTCGAGAAGAAATACGCCCTCGACGAGGAGCAGAAGTTCAAGGCGGAGGCCCGCCGCAACCGGCTGCTCGGGCTGTGGGCGGCCGAAAAGCTCGGCATGTCCGGCGATGCCGCCACCGCCTATGCCAAGGAAGTGGTCGCGTCCGATTTCGAGGAGGCCGGCGATGCCGACGTCGTGCGCAAGCTGACGGCCGATTTCGCCGCCAAGAACGTCGCCGTCACCGAGCAGGCGATTCGCGCCAAGATGAGCGAGCTGCTCGCGGTGGCCGCCGCCGAGGTGAAGGCGGGGAAATAAGCGCCCGCGCATCCCCACACACCGTCATTCCGGGGCGGTCCGTAGGGCCGAACCCGGATCTCGGATTCCGGATCGCCGCTGTCGCGGCGTCCGGAATGACCCCAAACCTCACTCCTCCTTGAAGCCGTATTCCGGCACGTTTCCGCTGGCGCCGTAATATTTGTACGGCAGGAACTTGCCACTCATGGTGATCTTGACCCGGTCCCCCTTCGGGTTGGCGACGCGTTCGAGCGCCATGTCGAAGTCGATCGCGGACATGATGCCGTCGCCGAACTCCTCTTCGATCAGCGCCTTCCAGGCCGGACCGTTAACCATCACCATCTCGTAGAAGCGGTAGATCAGCGGATCGGTCGGCGGCATCGGCGTGCCGGTGCCGCGCATCGGCACCTCGTTGAGCATCGCGGTCTCGGCCTTGGTCAGACCGAACAGCTCGCCGGCATTGGCCGCTTGCGGCTTGGTCAGCTTCATCTGGCCCATGATCGCGCCGACGATCAGCACCTCCGAATAGCCGCCGATCTTCTCGCAGATGTGCTTCCAGCTCCAGCCCTTCTCGCGCTTGATGTCGAGCAGCTTCTCGGTGAGGTCTTCGCGTTTCATGTCAGGGGTCTCCGTGTCAGGCAGTCAGTCCGGGACTGGTCCCGGGGGTCCAGGTCTGGCGTGGCTCCTCGCCGTTCGAGGCGACCGTCAAGCCGGGCTTGCCGATGTGCACCATCGGCACGTTGCGTGGATCGTGATCGGGTGCCTCGGCGGCAAAGGTCTTGCTGCGCGTCACCAGGAAATCGATGATGTGGTTGCGCAGCGCGTAGTAGAGCGGATGGCGATGCAGATCGGTGCGGCCGCGATCCCGCGGCAGCGGGTTCTCGACGACCTCGGCCAGCACCGCGCCGGGACCGTTGGTCATCAGGAAAATCTTGTCGGCGAGATAGATCGCCTCGTCGACGTCATGGGTGATCATGAACGCGGTCTGCCCGGTCTCCAGACAGATGCGACGCACCTCGTCCTGCAGCGTGCCGCGCGTCAGCGCGTCGAGCGCCGAGAACGGCTCGTCCATCAGCATCATCTTCGGCGTGATCGACAGCGCCCGCGCGATGCCGACGCGCTGCTTCATGCCGCCCGACAGTTCCGAGGGGCGCTTGTGCTCGGAGCCGGTGAGACCGACGAGATCGATGAAGGTCTGCGCATGCGCCCTGACCTTGGCGCGATCCCAGCTCCGCCATTTCGAGCTGACGGCATAGGCGACGTTACCGAGCACGGTACGCCAGGGCAGCAGTGCGTGGCTCTGGAAGATCACGGCACGGTCGAGGCTGGTGCCCGAAATCGCCTGCCCGTCGACGATGACGGCCCCTTCGCTCGGCGCATCGAGCCCCGCGAGAATGTTGAGCACCGTGGTCTTGCCGCAGCCGGAATGGCCGATCACGCAAGCGAACTCGCCGCGCGCCATCGAAAGCCACAGGTTCTCGAACACGGTTGTCGTCGCGCCGCCCGCACCGGGATAACGCTTGGCGATGCCTTCGATGGAGACGAATTTGTCGGTCACTTGCCCTACTCCGGAAACGTGACCATGCGCGTGAAGCGCGCGAGGATCTGGTCGAGCAGCATGCCGACGACCCCGATCAAGAGGATCGCGATGATGACATTGGTGATCGAGAGGTTATTCCACTCGTTCCAGACGAAATAGCCGATGCCGGTGCCGCCGACGAGCATCTCGGCGGCGACGATGACGAGCCAGGCGATGCCGATCGAGATGCGCATGCCGGTCAGGATCGTCGGCGCCGCCGCGGGCAGGATCACGGTGAAGGCGCGCCTGACGGTGCCGACCTCGAGCGTGCGCGCGACGTTGATCCATTCCTTGCGCACGCTGGCGACGCCGAACACAGTGTTGAGCAGCATCGGCCAGATCGAGCAGATGAAGATGACGAAGATCGCCGAGACCGAGGAATCCTTGATGGTGTAGAGCGCGAGCGGCATCCAGGCCAGCGGCGAGATCGGCTTCAGCACCTGGATGAAGGGATCGAGCGCCTTGCTGAGCAGCGGCGACATGCCGATCAGGAAGCCGAGCGGAATCGCGACCAGCACGGCGAGCAGATAGCCGGTGCCGACGCGCGCGATGGAATAACCGAGCTGGATGCCGAGCCCCTTGTCGTTCGGCCCGTTGTCGTAGAACGGCCGCCGCAAATGCTCCCAGAGCTTGGCGCCGACATCGAGCGGCCCGGGCATGGCGGATTTGCCCTGCGTCGCGGTGAGGCCCATCAGCTTGGCGTATTCGGGGCTCATCGTCGTGGTTGCGCCGGTCGAGCGCGTCGCCAGATGCCAGATGCCGAGGAAGGCGGCGAGCAGCACGATCGAGACGAGGCCGGCGCGGAAGCGGAGGGAGGATGTCATCGCGTCAACCCCACTGCTTGTGTCCCGGACGCGATGCAGCACGGAGTGCTGCTTCGCAGAGCCGGGCCCCAGTCGGCCGTATGGGTCCCGGTTCTGCGTCGCGCCGCTTTGCGCTGCGTCGCGCCCGGGACACGAGAGCGGAGATCATCACGACGCCTTCCTGATCTTGAAGCTCGCCACGTAATCCTCCGGCTTGGCCGGATCGAAATTCTTGCCCATCACCGCGAACGATTTGTAGGCGCTCGCGGGCGGCGACAGGCCCATCTCGGTCATCAGCTTCTTGGTGTCGGTGGCAAGATAAACCTGCTCGGCGACCGCCTTGTAGTCGACGTCGCCCTTGATCTGGCCCCAGCGCTTCATCTGCGTCAGCATCCAGACCGCAAAGGACTGCCAGGGGAACGGATCGAAATCGACGCGCTTGGGATCGGTCTTCACCCCGCCGAGGCCGTCGGCATAGGTGCCGGTCAGGACCTGCTCCAGCACCGTGACCGGCGCGTTGATGTAATTGGCCGGCGCGATCGCCTCCGCGATCTGCTTGCGGTTCTCCGACTTCGACGCATAGGCGGTGGCATCGACGATGGCACGCGTCAGCGCCGCAAAGCTGTTCGGGGCACTGGTCATGAATTCGCGGCTGGCGGCAAAGCTGCAGCAGGGATGGCCGTCCCAGATTTCCTTCGACAGCAGATGCATGAAGCCGACGCCGTCATAGATCGCGCGCTGGCAGATGTTGTCGGGCGCGAGGAAGCCGTCGATGTTGTCGGCACGCAGGTTCGCCACCATCTCCGGCGGCGGCACCGAGCGCAGCTGCACGTCGGTATCGGGATCGATGCCGTGCTCGGCGAGATAATACCGCAGCAGGTAATTGTGCATGGAATAGTCGAAGGGGATCGCGAACTTCAGGCCTTTCCAGTCCTTCGGATCGCGCTTGTCCTTGTGCTTGGTCGCGAGCACGATGCCCTGCCCGTTGATGTTCTCGATCGCAGGCACGGCGAACGGAATGGCGTTGGCGCCAAGGCCCAGCGAGATCGCGATCGGCATCGGCGCCAGCATGTGCGCGGCGTCGTATTCCTTGTTGATAGTCTTGTCGCGGATCACCGCCCAGCCGGCGGTCTTGACCACTTCGACATTGAGGCCGTGCTTGGCATAGAAGCCCATCGGCGCCGCCATGATGATCGGCGTGGCGCAGGTGATTGGAATGAAGCCGACCTTGAGGTCCTTCTTCTCGGGCGCGCCGGTCGCGGCAAAGACTTCCGTCGCCGTCTTGAGCGGGAAGAATTGCGACAGCGCCGCAAGCGCGGTCGACGCACCGACCGATTTCAGGAAGGCGCGGCGCGCCACGTCCTGCGGAAACATCGCGCGCATCACGGCAGAAGCGACGACGCCTTCGTAGCGCTTCTCCTCGCTCTCGACGGGCTCGCAACGCAGCGCCGCGGCTGCCTGGTCATGCTCTGCCGCGGATCGGTGCTGGCCACAGGCGCAGCCGGCCCGAAGGTTGCGGTCGGGATCAAACGGATTGTCGAACGTGGACATCAGCCCTCCTGCGCGTCGTTGCGAGGAAGGATTACGCAAGGAGCATGCCACGGCCTCCAGATCGGCCAGCGCCTTGACGACGCAACACTTTCCATCCCGCTTGGTCACTACGAAAATTCGTGATAAACGAGATTTCGTAGTTCAATTACGAGATTTCGCAATGGCAACGACGCCAATGCCCGCCCACGACGAGGTGGCTCCCCCGCTCGATCCGCGCGTCGCAGCGTTCGAATCCTCGGTCGAGGCGACACTGCTGGTCGATCCCTTCGGCGACCAGATCGTCGATGCCAATCCCGCCGCCTGCGCCCTGCTCGGCTATGACCGCGCACTGCTGCGGCAGACCAGGCCCAGCACGCTCCACGCCGGCGAGCTTCCGGCCCTCACCGTCTTCACCCAGGCCGTGCTGCACAAGGGCGCCTACTGGACCACGGCGCTCACTCCGCGCCACGCGACGGGGCAAGACCTCCAGCTCGAATATGCAGGCTGCGTGCTGCCGCATGACGGCCGCACGCTGCTGCTGCTCACGCTGACCGATCTCGACGCGCGCCGCCGGCGCAATGTCGATGCCGCCGCCGAGGATCACATGCGCAGCGGCATATCGACCTGGCAGCGGGTCGAGCGCGTCTTTCAGGATATCGAGCGCGAGAACCAGCTGATCCTGCGCGCCGCCGGCGAAGGCATCTATGGCGTGAACGCGGAAGGAAAGACCACCTTCGTGAACCCCGCGGCGGAGCGGATGCTGGGCTGGACCGCCGAAGAGCTGGTCGGCAAGGAGATCCACCCGATCGTGCACCACACCCACCACGACGGCCGCCACTACCCCGATCACGCCTGCCCGATCTATGCGGCGTTCCGTGACGGCGCCGTGCATCAGGTCGATGGCGAGGTGTTCTGGCGCAAGGACGGCTCGCCGGCCTGGGTCGAATACACCTCCACGCCGATCCGCGACCGCGGCGTCGTGGTCGGCGCAGTCGTCGTGTTTCGCGACGTCAGCCAGCGCCGCGAGGCCGACGAGAAGCTGCACGCGGCGCTCGCCGAGGTCGACCGCCTGCGCGAGCGGTTGGAGCTGGAGAACGCCTATCTCCAGGAGGAAATCCGCATCGAGACCAATCCGCGCGGCATCATCGGTGGAAGCGAGGCGATCCAGAAGACGCTGCGCCAGGTCAAGCTGGTGGCGCCGACCGCGGCGGCCGTGATGATCACCGGCGAATCCGGCACCGGCAAGGAGCTGATCGCGCGCGCCATCCACGAGGACTCGACCCGCAGCGACCGGCCGCTGATCCGTGTCAACTGCGCCGCGATCCCGCGCGAATTGTTCGAGAGCGAGTTCTTCGGCCATGTCCGCGGCGCCTTCACCGGCGCAATGCGCGATCGCATCGGGCGCTTCGAACTGGCCGACGGCGGCACGCTGTTTCTCGACGAGGTCGGCGAAATTCCGCTCGAGCTCCAGGGCAAGCTGCTGCGCGTGTTGCAGGAAGGCCATTTCGAGCGCGTCGGCGAGGCACGCACGCGCGCGGTCGACGTCCGCGTCATCGCCGCGACCAATCGCGACCTCAAGCAGGAAGTCCAGCGCGGCCGTTTCCGCGAGGACCTCTACTTCCGCCTCAACGTGTTCCCGATCGAGACCGTCCCCTTGCGCGAACGGCGCGAGGATATTCCGTTGCTCGCCCAGCACTTCCTGACGCGCGAGGGCAAGGCGCTGAAGTCGAACCTGCGTCTGTCCGAGGGCGATGCGCGGCGGCTGACCCGCTACGACTGGCCCGGCAATGTCCGCGAATTGCAGAATGTGATCGAGCGCGCCGCGATCCTGTCCCAGAACGGCCGTCTGCGCATCGATCTGCCCGACGGCTCCGGCGCGCAGGCTCTGACCGGCGCCGCACGTCCGAAGGCCGATGCGCGACCGGCGGTCATGACCTCATCCGAGATGCGCGAGCACGAACGCGCCAACATCCTGGCTGCACTCGAGGTCTGCGCAGGCAAGGTGTTCGGCCCCGGCGGTGCCGCCGAGATGCTCGACGTCAAGCCGACCACCTTGGCCTCGCGGATCAAGGCGCTGGGAATTGCGCCTCGTCCGCGGGCACCACATCCTTCGAGACGCCCGCTTTAGGCGGGCTCCTCAGGATGAGGGCGGAGTGCGCGGCAGCAGTTTCAACACGCACCGATGCCGCTTAGCGTCATCCCGAGGAGACCGCGAAGCGGTCGTCTCGAAGAACGAGGCGTGCACTCACGCCGCCTTGGTCGTGACACCAGCTGCAATCGGCAAGCCATGCTCGATCGGCAGCGACGGATCGCGCGACCATTCGTTCCAGGAGCCGAAGTACATCCGCACGTCCTTCACGCCGGCGTTCTTCAGCGCCAGGAAGGTGTTCGAGGCACGCGCCCCCTTGAAGCAGTAGAGATAGACCGGTGTCGCCGGCGTGATGCCGACGGTGGCACATTCGGCCAGGATCTCGTCCTTGGACTTGAAGCGCGGGCCCTCGGCGGTCGGCTTCATCATGCGGTACCATTCCAGCCACACCGCACCGGGGATACGGCCCTTGCGCGGGCAGAAATCCTTGCCGTACGGGGACGAGCTGTCGCCGATCCACTCGTCGACGTCGCGCACGTCGAGGATGGCGATGCCGGGCTTGCCGACGGCGGCGAGCATGGTCTTGGCGTCGATCAGGATCTCGCCGGCCTCGGGCACGATCGCGAACGAGGCCTTTGCCGGCGTCGGAACGTCCTTGGTCACGGGAAGACCCGCGGCGGCCCAGGCGTCGAAGCCGCCATGCAGCACCTTGACCTTGGGGTAGCCGAGCATGGTGAGCAGATAATAGCCGCGGCAGGACTGGCCGAAGCCGGAATTCATCGATTGCTCGTAGACCACGGCCGTTTCCTTGCCGGAGAGGCCGGCCGCGCCGAAGGCGTCGGCGAATTTGGTCTTCAGCTCGCTGATGCCCTCGGGCGTCGAGGTCGCAAGAAAGGTGAAGATCTCGTGCACGTTCACGGCGCCCGGCAGGTGCCCGGCGGCATAGGCGTCGGGATTGCGGGTGTCGATCACGACACACGGCTCCGTCTTCAAGAGATCGGCAAGTTCGCTGGCAGAGATCAGAACGTCCGTCATTGGCAGCCTCTCCGTTGAGGTTAAGTGGTCTTCTGGGGTGGACTCGTGAGCTCAGGAATCAGCGAGCATCTTGCGCAGCTGCTTGGTGGCCGGCGTGACGATCGCGATGAAATAGGCCTCGCGCAGGCGCCGCTGCGCGCGATGGCCCTTCAAATAGCCGCGCGCGCCACAATGCAGCATCGCCGCATGCGCCGCCGCGACGCTGGCTTCGCCGGCGCGCAAGCGCAGCGCGATCACCTGGCGCCAGTAAGCCTCCTCCTCGTTGTAGGGATCGCGCGCCAGCGCCATGGTCTCGGCCTCGATCTCCGCGGCGAGATCGCCGAAATGCACCGGCTGTTGCGGCAGATAACGGTTGATATGGCCGAGCGGACCATCAACCTCGCCCATGATGTTGATGCAGTCCTTGATCAGCCCGAGCGCCATGCCGGCCTGCAGCAGGATGAAGCCGGCGCGGATCTTCTTGACGAAGGGCCCGGCGGGATCGGCGAGGATCAGCTCGTCCGGCACGAAGACGTCGCGGAACTGGACGCCATAGGTGCCAGTGCCGTCCATCGCGAGGAACGGCTTGCACGGCGTCAGGGTAATCGCGGGATCCGAGCAATCGGCGAGAAACATCACGGTGCCGGGCTCGCCGCTCGCGGTGCCCTGGTCGTCCTCACGCTCGAAGATGGTGCCGAAATAATGGTCGGGGCCGAGATTGGAGACCCAGGGCAGCGCACCGCGCACGATGTAGCCGCCCTCGACCTTGCGCCCCTTCAGCTTGAGCTTCTCGATGCCGAAGAAGCTCTTCATCGGGTTGGAGAGGCCGGTGCCGCCGAGCACCCGGCCGGTCGAGAAGGCATCGCCGAAGCGTTTCGCCAATTTCATATTGGTCGAGTTGGCGGCGTACCAGACCAGTGTGTCCTGGCACCAGGCCATGAAGGCGGTCGCCCCGCAGACCTCGCCGATCGCCGCCATGGTCTGGATGGCGCAGCGCAGATCGGCGGGACCTTCGTGAGGCACGTGACTGCCCCACGCCCCGACCGCGCCCAACTTGCGCAGCACCTCGGCCGGATAGACCGAACCGTCGTCGATGCCGGCCGCGAGCGGAGCGAGCTGCTCGCGCGCGATCCGCGCCACCTCGCCCGCAATGGACGGTGCGGGCTGATCCAGAACTGCGGCCCGCGATAAAGCCAGTGAACCCATGATCGTCTCCCGCACCTTGTCCTGATTGCCGCCTGCTAGATGCCGACCTCGAGATTGACCGGCCGGGTGAAGGTGTTGGCGACCGGCGACCATTTCTTCACATGCGCGACCAGCGCGTTGATCTCATCCTGCGCGATGCCCTCGCATTCCATGTCGACCTTGACGCGCACGTCGGTGAAGCCGACCGGCTTGTCCGAGGTGTCGCCGGTGCCCCAGACCGCGGTGATGTTGAGGTCGCCTTCGAGCTCGAGCTCGAGCTTGTTGACGATCCAGCCGCGGTGCACGGCGTTGGCGTGCAGGCCGACGGCGAGGCAGGAGCCGAGCGCGGCGAGCGAGGCTTCCGACGGATTGGGCGCGGTGTCGTCGCCGAGCAGCCCCGGCGGCTCGTCGACGATGTAGGGCGGCAGATTGCGGATGTAGTTGGCGTGGCGGAATTTTCCTTCCGCGACCGTCTTGCACTTCAAGGTCTTGACCACCTTCGGATTCGCCTTGCCGTTGGCGATCAGCTGCTCGAGCCCATTCTTGTCGATGGGCGCGAGGCACCCCGTCAGCACTGTCTTCTGAACGACCGCAGTCATCGTCTTCTCCCTGGCAGAAGTGGAAATCGGCAGGATACCGAACGGTCTGTTTCCTTGCATGGAGCGTGCCAGAACCGGCCAGAAAGCGAAAGGCGAAGCATTGGAGCCGCTTAGCGTCGCTGCCGGTGGATTGATCAGCCCACCTCCTGCTCAAAGGCGGAGCAGATGCTTGAGCGGGTGCAGATCTTTTCAGCGCCAACCAGATGCGGCTTGCTGATGTGATGCAGCTGCGATTAAGTTGCAGCTTATGGCAAAGACGTCATCGAAGAAGACTTCGCCCCACGCCGCCACCGGCGACGACAGATCCGCACGCGGGCGCCTGCTCAGCGCCGCGTCGCATCTGTTCTGCAAGAACAGGAATCAACGCCACCGGCATCGATGCGATCATCGAGGAGGCCGGCACTGCGAAGACCACGCTCTACAAATTGTTCGGCTCCAAGACCAACCTTGTCAACGCGGTGCTGGAAAGCGAAGGCAAGCAATGGCGCGAATGGTTCATCGCCGCCATGGAGCAAGGCGGCGGCGACGCGCAGGCCAAGCTGACGCGCATCTTTCCGGCGCTGAAGAGCTGGTTCGCCGAAGAGCGGTTCTACGGCTGCCCCTTCATCAACGCGGTCGGCGAGCACGACAAGGACGCCAAACAGTTCCGCAACATCGCGCTGAAGCACAAGAAGATCGTGCTCGGCCACATCGAGAAGCTCGCCGGCGAGCTCGGCTCGAGCGAGCCCGCCGTGCTCGCGCACCAGCTCGGCCTCCTCATCGACGGCGCGATCGTCGCCGCGATGATCTCGCGCGACCCGGGCGTGGCGGATACGGCGGCACTGACGGCAGGCCCGCTGCTCGGGCAATCGAAGACGAAGAAGAAGCGCGGGGCGGATCAGCTGGAGGCGGTCTGATCGGCCTCATCCGTAGCCCGTATGAGCGCAGCGACATGCGGGAACACCGGACACGCGGTTGTCTAGCTATCATCCCTCCGAGGTGCAGCTCGGACGGGACAAGTCAGCCACCAACACAGATTAGAACTCAAATATCGTCAGCTCCGCGACTCGCGCAAACTGCGATCTCTACGTTCAAGCCAACAACTCATCGAGTACGGCTTGGAAATACCGTGGAAACGGGGCAATAACGGCCCGGGTAAAATCGCCATTTGCGCGCACCCACGCTCGCGCACTCCCGAAATTCGTTACTTGCGGAAAATGTTCTCCAATATCCTTGGCGATCTCGCGGTCGGCAAATCCAACTTCGTACATGCCGAGCGCCGGCCCAGTCGCGAGTCCGGCTTTCATCTGGCGTTGCAAAATCTTGAACGCTTCGTTGATGGAGCCATCCAGATCCTCCGCAAGGTCGGCAAGGGTAGCAACAACCATGGCGCCTTCGTAGCCGAATCCACCTTCGCAAAGTGCGACCGCGTCCTCAATTTTCGGTTTGCGATTGTTGCCGCCAATTCGAACGTCTGCCTCGATCATGCGACCGAAGATCGTCGCGAAGGTCTCACCAGAGAGCCACGCTTGCACCAGAGACGGAAGAATCTCCTGCGTTGACAAAGCTGCAATTGTTGAGTGACGGTTGTGCTGAAGCATCATTGGAACGACAGCAGAAGCGAAGCTCCCTGCAACGGCCGCCTGCTTCAGCGTCTCGACATTGGCTTCAAGCCACGCGCGCAATGCTTCGACTGACCGTGGCGCCAACGGCGAGCGGCGCAGCGTCTGCCGGACGTCCTCAGTAGTAGCGCGCGCTACGAGGCTCGCTGCGATATTGCGAAAGACGCTTTCGATCTGTAAGCGCCGCACATCATCAGCCAGAAAATGCGCAAGCGTATTCTTAGCCAGCTCCACCGCGCGTTCGGGCAATCCTCCTCTTCGAAATTCAAGTGCGCCAAAAGGAACGATGCGATCCCCTGGACGATGCGCGCTCGCTCCTGCAAGAACTTGATGAAATCTCTGGATTTTACGTTTGGGTTCCTCGTGCGGGCGAGCTCGGCTGATCCTGCCAACTCCGCGTTATCATCAGAGTATAGGAGTTGATGTAATTCCCCAGCGTCGATACGCACAACCTGCTTTTCGCGCTGCCCGTAAGCAAACGGCTCAAACATCGCCGAAATACTACTTGCCGACGGCTCCGAATTGCTAGCGTCCAGCAGCTCTTTTGCACCCCTCCAACGCCAGCGCCCCCTGCGCTGCCCCTTGTCGTCAAAGATCGAGTTGTCCGCAAAGATTACGCTACCTTCAGTATACATTCCGGCGCGACCGGCACGTCCGATAAGATTATGAAAATCGCGAACGAGAATGCGATCCTTGCCCTGATTGACGCTTGTTACGATTAGGTACTTGATCGGTAGGTTAACACCTTGAGCGAGGGTGGACGTACATACAACAAACCGGATCGAGCCAATCTTCATTGCATGTTCGATTGCAAGCCGCAGGCCGTGCGGCACGCTCGCGTGATGGGGGAAGATACCACGCGCAGCGGAACGAGAAGCCGGAGCGCCCTCACCAAGCTCCCTACCAAATAACGCCGCAATTCTTTCTGCCTCATGAGTATCCGACATTTCAAGCGGCTCATCGAACTGCTCAGTTCGTTCGAATAAATCCGCAGCGTCCTCGCAGATCTTGGCCGCAGCGTCCTTGCGGCCACAAAATAGCGCTACGTTTCCGTTGCGGACGAGCTTGAGACCGAGATAAAGACCAACTGAAGGACCGTTCTTCGGGCGAGGAAACTCGCTCGACTTCTTGGGCCTCGGATCAAGAATACTCTTCTCGATCACACGCGGAACGAAGAACTCGACATCGTCCGGGTCGAGCGGATCTACATACTCAAGCCGCCCAAGGGGATGACGCCAACTCGCAAATGCAATGCTTCGCGAGGTCGGAAGAAGGCCAGTCCCGTCCACAACCAAGTTGGCGTCGCCCAAAAGCCATTCGGCAATGCGCGCCGCATTAGCGATGACGGCAGAAATCAGAACGACCTGCGTTTCTGAACCGAGAAGAAGTTTCAAGGATGTAAGGAGCAACTCGTAGGTCACCCCGCGCGCACCGCTATCGAATTGATGTCCTTCGTCATACACGACCAGTCCGATCTGATCGGCGAGTTCAGGAGTACGACGAAGCAGGTAAAGCAATTTCTCTGGCGTGACGATAAGAATGGTCTTCTGCTCGAACAGCGCCTCGATCGACAGATCCTCTTGAAGCTATCGGTCGCTTCATTGATAGCTACGTTGTCGCCAGCAAAGGCGTAGGCCATATCGCTACGAATGTCGTGACAGAGAGAACGGAATGGGCACACCATCACAACGAGCGAGAACCGGTTCGCAAGAAAGCCACTGCGCAATATTAGCTGCGTAGCGCGAGTCTTTCCGGCGCTCGTCGGCATTTGGATTAAGGCAGATCTTCCAGACAGAACGCCGGCCTCGCATATTCGCTGCTGTGAAGGCCAGAGCTCGCGAGGAAACTCGTCCCGGCCAAGGAATGGCCGCCAAGTATCGATGTCGACGCCTGACGCATCGGGTAAGATCGTCACGGCGGCTGCGTTGATTTTCTTGCTAATGATCGCAGTGATCAAATCCGCGTAAAGCAATTCGCGACCGTCGCCACTCTCATAAGCGTCTTTGCGGATGGACGCGGCGGGATTGAAGACAGCTTCCACGCCTCCTTCGCCACTAAGATAGGCCGACAAGTTGAGAAGCGCCGATGTCCCAGGCTGCTGATAGGGGCCGACAGGAAGTCCGTCATAGTCCCCCCGCAGCAGCATGTAGGTCAGTAGGGCAAGGCCAGAGCCTAGGCTCTGCGCAGGCGGCGCAGCCTGATTAATGAGGACTTTCGAACTGCCGGGATTGCCGCTGAGGTAAAAGCTCGCCGAAGCGAGGAGAGGAAATTCGCTTTCGGCAAAATCATCTAGTTTGCTTTGCAGATAGGCATCGAAGTAGGTGCCGGCAAACATGAGCGCTTCCGGCTGAACTTGCTGACGCGCACTACTCGAAGAAGTGTCAGCAATTGCCGCAGCTGCATCGCCCAACAGCCCGACCGCCAGCGAGAAGAGCTTATTTGGCGATTGAGTAAGTTCGATGTGCTCATCTTCTGGCACGTCGTACTCATACATCTTCGCCTTAGAGCGCGTCGTTGAGAGGAGACGGCGTGCTTCGCGTTCAGGCCTCATCTACAGCCCTCTGATAAAGTGCATGAACGAGCTGCATCATCGCAGGCCCCATAACTACGATCAGTTTCAGATTTGGCCCATTGAAATGCGCGGCTGTCGTGACCGTCGACGCCTGCACTGGATCAAACGTCTCTATATCGTGAACGGCTGCCGCTCCGCTAATACGCTTGAATGGCCTGTCAGTCTCGTTTTGGAATCGCTCGATTTTGGTAGCCGGCGCGCGTTCGCCCCGTTCAAGGAAGCGTTGCTTCAATGCATTGAGCGTCATCCCCTCGCGCAGCTTATCTTTATTCGAGTCATCGATCGCAACCTGCAGCCGATTTTGCGGCGCGCCCGGTGCCAACTGCGCTTTTGCTTCGAAAACAAACAGTTCGTCTTGCGGGCTCACAGCACCGTCTTGTACGAATTTAAATCCAACTATGTCGCATCCTTTGGTGGACTCGTTGCGGTTCCACTTGAACTCGTATCGCAGCTTACGCGGACACCAGTAACCCAGTTTGTATTCAATGTAGTCGGCAACGATAATTTCGGCGAAATCGCCGGAGCGGACGCTCGGCCCTGGCGCAGCCGCGGCATCCGGAAATTTCATCTCTGTCAAGAACTCCCCCTTCGTGAGACCAGTCCCGTTCGCTAGCTCCGCTAGCATTGGGTCGTCACAATAATGCTCGCGAAAATGCTTCGCCCAGGACGAGAGGACCGCTGCGTCGCCGGCGTGGTTTAATTCCCAGAGCTCGACCCTGTGACCGTCGGCAGTAGTAATTGTGTTGCCCGTATTGACGAGCCAATCGAGGTGCGCCGGTGCTGACATAGGAGGTTACGAAGATGGAATCGCTGTCAGAACTCCATCACACGTTGAGACGGCGACCTTAAAGTGAACGAAACCAGAATATGGACATTACCCAAGGGAAATCCTGATAGTGGTCAGCTAGGCCCGCTCGTACCGTAGGCTTTCTCCTCTTAATCGGTCGATCCTTGCTCCATCATCCCAGCAAGCCGCACCAGCTCCGCCTCCAGATCGCGCTCCACATCCACTGCCCGAATGTCGAGCACGCGATAGTCCCGCGCTTCCAGCCAGGTCCGCCGCCCGGCGCGGTCGGCCGCGATCGCCTCGCCCTCGCCCGGGTTGACCAGCTCGATCGCGATCCGGTGCGGGAACGAGACGAAGTCCGGGATGTGGCGCCCCACAGGCGTCTGACGCTTGAATCCACCTGCGAAGCGGCGGTCGCGCGTCAGCGCCTGCCAGAGCAGGCGTTCGGCGTCGGTCGGGTTGCGGCGGAGCAGGCGGGCGAGGCCGCGCACGGTCGAGCCGCTGTCGGGGACGCCGCCGCCCTGCCCGTGCTCGGCCAGCAGCGCGCGCAGGCGCGTCGCCTGCTCGCCGTCGAGCACGCCGCCCTTGGCCGGGCCCTTGCGCCCCTCGGCGATCGCCATCACCACCCCGTGCAGGGTGTGCATGTCCTGCTTGGTCGGCTCCATCCGGGTGAAGATGTTACGCAGGTTGACCAGCATGGTGTCGCGCTTCTCGGCCGGGCGCAAAAACTCCACCTTGTCGAGCTCGCGCACGAGGTTGTCGAAGAAGGCCTGCATCTGGTGCTGCGAGGCGCGCTCGGAGCGCTCCGGCATGGCGTGCGGCAGCTCGCCCGAGGTTATCCGCTTGAACCATTCATAGCCGACCAGCAGCACGGCCTGGGCGAGGTTGAGTGAGGCGAAGCCCGGATTGACCGGGAAAGTGATGATGCGGTTGGAGAGCCCGACCTCCTCGTTGGTCAGCCCCCAGCGCTCCCTGCCGAACAGGATACCGGCCCTGCCTCCCGTGGCGATATGCCCGGATATTTCAGCGGCTGCCGCTTCCGGCCCGACCACGGGCTTGGCCTGGTCGTGCGGGCGCGCGGTGGTGGCGAACAAGAGGTCGAGGTCGGCCACCGCCTCTTCCACCGTGCCGAACAATTCGACCTTCTCCAGAATGTGGTCCGCGCCGGCGGCGGCGCGCTGGGCGGCGATGTTGGGCCAGCCGTCCCTTGGGTTGACGATGCGCAGCCGGCTCAGGGCAAAATTGCCCATGGCGCGCGCGGCCATGCCGATGTTCTCGCCGAGCTGCGGCTCGACCAGGATCACGATGGGACCGTCGAGGGAAAGTCCCGCCTTGCTCTTGTCAGTCCCCGACATCTCGCTTCGCTTTCACTCTCAAGGCCTTGGCAAGGCGCTCTCAGGAATTGATTCAAGCCGGCCTTTCAGGCTCGCGCTGGGCCGGCCGGGTTGTCCGCCCGTCGTTTGCCTGTCCTGACGAAATTCTCAAGGGAAATAACGGGTTGGATTCGACTTTTGAATCTCGCCTGAAACCTCACCCCTGCCGGTCCGCCGCGGCCGGGCCTTGCTCCCCATCTGTGGGGGCTGGATCGGCTAAAAGTGCATAATCCCTTGGCTTTCGCCCGTTGCTATCAGGTGCTAAGAGGCGGCGGATATTCACGTGGCGCCGATGGCGCCGTTCCCAAGAGGGCTTCCCCGATCATGGCAAAAATCAAAGTATCCAATCCCGTCGTCGAGCTCGATGGCGACGAGATGACCCGGATCATCTGGCAGTACATCAAGGACAAGCTGATCAACCCGTTCCTGGATGTCGAGCTGCTCTATTTCGACCTGGGCATGGAGTACCGCGACCACACCAACGATCAGGTCACCATCGACGCGGCCGAGGCGATCAAGAAGGTCGGCGTCGGCGTCAAGTGCGCCACCATCACCCCCGATGAAGCCCGGGTGAAGGAGTTCAACCTCAAGCAGATGTGGAAGTCGCCGAACGGCACCATCCGCAACATCCTCGGCGGCGTGATCTTCCGCGAGCCGATCATCTGCAAGAACGTGCCGCGCCTGGTTCCCGGCTGGACCAAGCCGATCATCATCGGCCGCCACGCCTATGGCGACCAGTACCGCGCCACCGACATCAAGTTCCCGGGCAAGGGCACGCTCTCGATGAAGTTCGTCGGCGAGGACGGCACCGTGATCGAGAAGGAGGTGTTCAAGGCCCCCGGCGCCGGCGTCGCCATGGAGATGTACAATCTCGACGATTCCATCATCGACTTCGCCCGCGCCTCCTTCAACTACGGCCTGCTGCGCGGCTACCCGGTCTACCTGTCGACCAAGAACACGATTCTGAAGGTCTATGACGGCCGCTTCAAGGACATCTTCCAGGACATCTTCGACCGCGAGTTCAAGAAGGACTTCGACGCCAAGGGCCTGACCTACGAGCACCGCCTGATCGACGACATGGTGGCCTCGGCGCTGAAATGGTCCGGCGGCTATGTCTGGGCCTGCAAGAACTACGACGGCGACGTGCAGTCCGACACGGTTGCGCAGGGCTACGGCTCGCTCGGCCTGATGACCTCGGTGCTGCTCACCCCTGACGGCAAGACCGTGGAAGCGGAAGCCGCCCACGGCACGGTGACCCGCCACTACCGCGAGCACCAGAAGGGCAAGGAGACCTCGACCAACTCGATCGCCTCGATCTTCGCCTGGACCAGAGGCCTCGCCCACCGCGCCAAGCTCGACAACAATGCCGAGCTCGCCAAGTTCGCCAACACGCTGGAGAAGGTCTGCGTCGACACCGTCGAGGCCGGCTACATGACCAAGGACCTCGCGCTCCTGGTCGGCGCCGACCAGCGCTGGCTCTCGACCACCGGCTTCCTCGACAAGGTCGCCGAGAACCTCGGCAAGGAGTTGGCGGCGTAAGCCGCCAACCACGCCGTCATTGCGAGCAAAGCGAAGCAATCCAGAATCCCTCCGCGGAAACAGTCTGGATTGCTTCGTCGCATCAGCGCAAAATTGCTCCGCAATTTTGTCGCGGGCTCCTCGCAATGACGAGCCTCCCTTGATGTGAGCCGCCGCTCAGCGGTCGGTGCCTTCCTTCTCCGCCTGCGCCAGTTCCGCCAGCGCGAGGTCGCCGGTATCGGCGAGCCTCGCCTTCGCGGTTTCGTGGACGTGGTCGGCGAGCGTCGGCATGCGCGCGATCAAGGCGTGAAAATCCTGGGCGTCGAGCACCAGCAGCCGCGTCTTGCGTGTCGCCGTCACCGTGCCGCTGCGCTTGGTCTTGTGCAATAGCGCGATCTCGCCGAAGAAGGTGCCGTCGCTAAGGCGCACATGCTGGCTCGGCAGCGCGATCTCGACCTCGCCGGCGGCGATGAAATACATCGACGAGGCCGCATCGCCCCGCCGCACCAGGACCTCGCCCTGCTCGATGGTGCGTGCGCGGAGCAGGCGCATGATGTCGGCGATCTCCGCCGCCGACAGATGCGAGAACAGCGGCACCCGCGCCAGCATGCCCCAGGTGACGACGAAGTCGCGCCGCTTGACCTCTTCCGCGAATGCGGTGGAGATGATCGCGACCGGCAGCGCGATCATGGCGAAGCCGCTGACGATGGCGAATGTGGAGATCAGCTTGCCGAGTGGCGTCACCGGCACGACGTCGCCATAGCCGACGGTGCCGAGCGTCACGATTGCCCACCACATCGCCTGCGGGATGGTGCCGAGCTTGTCCGGCTGCACGTCGCGCTCGATGGCGTAGAGCAGCGAGGCGAAGGTCAGGACCGCGCCGATCAGGATCACGATGCAGCCGATCAGCGCCCGCCGCTCGGCATGCACGGCGGCGAGCAGCGAGCGCATCGCCGGCGAATAGCGGACCAGCTTGAAGAACGGCAGCACCCCGAGCGCCGCCAGCGTCGGGTGCTCGCCGGTGGCCAGCACGATGGCCGCGGGCAGGAACGCCATGAGGTCGATGAGGCCGAGCGCCGAGAAGGCATAGCCAAGCCGGTCGGACAGTGCGGATCCCTTGCGCTGGGTGTGGCCGGCCACCGTCCACAGCCGCGCGGCATATTCCAGCGCGAACACGATCACGGCCAGGATGGTGGTGGCTTGGAACAGCGTGCCGAACCGGGCATCCAGCTCCGGCACGGAGGCGAGGATCATCGCCGCCACATTGAGCACGATCAGGCCGATGATGAGCTGGATGAAGCGCGACCCGGCCGAATAGGCCAGCGGGTCGTGCTCCAGCAATTCGTAGAGGCGATCCCTCACGTTGGGATCGCGAAGCCCACGTCCTCGCGGAACGGAGGACATGGCGACTTAAGCGCCTGCCATCGCTTTTTCGATCGCAGCTAATGCCTCGGTCGCCTTGGCGCCGTCGGGGCCGCCGGCCTGCGCCATGTCGGGCCGGCCGCCGCCGCCCTTGCCGCCGAGCGCCTCGGAGGCAATGCGGACGAGGTTCACGGCGTTGAAGCGCGCAGTGAGATCTTGCGTGACGCCGACCACGATTCCGGCCTTGCCGTCCTCGGTGACGCCGACGATGGCGACGACGCCGGAGCCGATCTGCTTCTTGCCGTCGTCGGCCAGGCTCTTGAGATCCTTCATCTCGATGCCCTCGACCGCGCGCGCCATCAGCTTGACGTCGCCGACCTCGCGCACGGCCGAAGCCGCGCCATTGCTGCCGGCGGAGGTACCGCCGCCCATCGCCAGCTTCTTGCGCGCGTCGGAGAGCTCGCGCTCGAGCTTCTTGCGCTCCTCCATGAGCGCGGCGATGCGCGCCGGAACGTCGTCGAGGGAGGTGCGCAGCTCGTTCGCCGCGGTCTTCACCAGCGCCATGGTCTCGTTGGCGTGCCTGCGCGCGTAATTGCCGGTCAGCGCCTCGATGCGGCGCACGCCGGACGCCACCGCGCTCTCGCTCGTCACCGTGATCA
The DNA here is from genome assembly GCF_042019905.1 of Bradyrhizobium dasycarpum. Lineage (NCBI taxonomy): Bacteria > Pseudomonadati > Pseudomonadota > Alphaproteobacteria > Hyphomicrobiales > Nitrobacteraceae > Bradyrhizobium > Bradyrhizobium dasycarpum. The sequence continues at coordinate 298,162 of NZ_CP169574.1, read as the reverse complement.
GGCCGATGTCTCCGGTGCGCCTGACATGCGTGCCGCCGCACAGCTCGACCGACCAGCCGAGCGCGTTGGCGCCGCGCTCGCGCGCCGTTCTGCCCATCGAGACGACGCGGACCTCGTCGCCGTATTTCTCGCCGAACAGAGCGCGAGCGCCGGCCTCGCGCGCCTCGTCGACGCCCATCACCCGCGTGGTGACCTCGTCGTTCTCCAGCACCACCTCGTTGGCGATGTCCTCCACGCGTGCGAGCTCCTCCGCCGTGATCGGCTTCGGATGCACGAAGTCGAAGCGCAGCCGGTCCGGCGCGACCATCGAGCCGCGCTGGGCGATGTGGTCGCCGAGCACCTGGCGCAGCGCCTCGTGGATGAGATGCGTCGCCGAATGATGCGCGCGGATCGAGGAGCGCCTGCTATGATCGACCTCGAGGCTGCAGCGCGGTGCCGAGCTTCACTTCGCCTTGCTCGACCTTGCCGATATGGACGAAGAAATCGCCGAGTTTCTTCTGCGTGTCGGTGACGCGGAACTTGATGCCACCCTCGCCCGTCAGCACGCCGGTGTCGCCGACCTGGCCGCCGGACTCCGCGTAGAACGGCGTCTGGTTCAGCACGATGGCGCCGATGTCGCCGACCTTCAGGCTGGTGACCTCAGTGCCGTCCTTGACCAGCGCCGACACCACGCCCTCGGCGCTCTCGGTCTCGTAGCCCAGGAATTCGGTGGCGCCGAGCTTCTCGCGCAGCGGAAACCAGATCGCCTCGGAGGCCGCCTCGCCCGAGCCTTTCCAGGACTCGCGGGCCTTCGCCTTCTGCCGCTCCATCGCGTCGGTGAACGCGGCCTGGTCGACGCCGATGCCGCGCGACTTCAGCGCGTCCTGCGTCAGGTCGAGCGGGAAGCCGTAGGTGTCGTACAGCGTGAAGGCGACGTCGCCGTCAAACATGTCACCCTTCTTTAAGGAAGCGCTCTTCTCGTCCAGAATCGCCAAGCCACGCGACAGCGTCTTGCGGAAGCGGGTCTCTTCCAGCCGCAGCGTCTCCTCGATCAAATTCTCCGCGCGCATCAAATCGGGATAGGCCTGTCCCATCTCGCGCACCAGCGCCCAGACCAGCCGATGCATCAGCGGCTCTTGCGCACCGAGCAGCTGCGCATGGCGCATCGCGCGCCGCATGATCCGGCGCAGCACGTAGCCGCGGCCCTCGTTCGAGGGCAGCACGCCGTCGGCGACGAGGAACGCGGAGGAGCGCAGATGGTCGGCGATGACGCGGAACGAGGCGACGTTCTGCTCGTTCGGCCCGCTGCCGAGCGCGGACGAGGTCGCGTCGATCAGATGGCGGAACAGGTCGGTCTCGAACACGCTCTCGACGCCCTGCAGAATGCAGGCCATGCGCTCCAGGCCCATGCCGGTGTCGATCGAGGGACGCGGCAGCGGCTGGCGCTCCTCCTTCGTCACCTGCTCGAACTGCATGAACACGAGATTCCAGAATTCGAGGAAGCGGTCGCCGTCCTCTTCCGGCGAGCCCGGAGGCCCGCCCCAGATGTGCTCGCCGCGATCGATGAAGATCTCCGAGCACGGACCGCACGGCCCCGTATCGCCCATCGCCCAGAAATTGTCCGAGGTCGGAATGCGGATGATGCGGTCGTCGGAGAAGCCGGCGATCTTCTTCCACAGGCCTGCCGCCTCGTCGTCGGTGTGGTAGACCGTGACCAGCAGCTTGTCCTTCTTGAGCCCGAACTCGCCGGTGATCAGCTTCCAGGCAAGCTCGATCGCGCGCTCCTTGAAATAGTCGCCGAACGAGAAGTTGCCGAGCATCTCGAAGAAGGTGAGATGGCGCGCGGTGTAGCCGACATTGTCGAGGTCGTTGTGCTTGCCGCCGGCGCGCACGCATTTCTGCGAGGTGGTGGCGCGCTGGTACGGCCGCTTCTCGACGCCGGTGAAGACGTTCTTGAACTGCACCATGCCGGCATTGGTGAACATCAACGTCGGATCATTGCGCGGCACGAGGGGCGAGGACGCCACGATCTCGTGGCCGTTCTCGGCAAAGAAGTTCAGAAAGGTCGACCTGATCTCGTTGACGCCGCTCATGTTCATCCAATCGGGTGTGCTAGAGCATGATCCGGAAAAGTGTGAAGCGGTTTTCCGAAAAGATCATGCTCAAACAAAGAGCTAAAGCGCGATGACGCGCTTTAGAACCCGCTTCTCGCCATCCAAACCGTAACGTTAAGGCTGATATCTGCGGGCCAAAGCGCTTTTAGACAAGGCCAGCTTTCCTGTCCAGAAACTGTGCAAGCAGATCAGAGGGTTGCCGCAGCCGCTCAATTCCGCTGCAATCCCGTTGATAGGGCGCACGGACGCGTTGACAGGCTTGGCTGGCCTGTGGTCTCTACCCATCTGTATCGTACGGCCACGTCGGGAGAGACCGGCTTTAGGCAGCCGGCGCCGAAGGAGCAACCGCCCCGGAAACTCTCAGGCAAAAGGACCGCGTGGCTTTGACAGCATCTGGAAAGAGGCGCCGACGGGTCTAGACCCGGACTGCGTCCGCCGACGGGATAATACTCTCAGGCACAGCGACAGATGGGGCTTCGACTGGTGTCCTCAGGGAATCGTCCCCGGGGAACCGCCGAGGGCCCCTCAGATGCTAGCGCACGACCAAGACTCTCTGAAACGTACGCCCCTTCATGGGCTTCATGTCTCCCTGGGCGGCAAGATGGTGCCGTTCGCGGGCTATGACATGCCCGTGCAATATTCCGCGGGCGTGCTGAAGGAGCACCTCCATACCCGCAGCGCAGCCGGCCTGTTCGACGTCTCCCATATGGGCCAGGTCGCGCTCCGGCCGAAGTCCGGCAAGGTCGAGGACGCCGCCCGCGCGCTGGAGCGGCTGGTCCCGCAGGACATCGTGGCGATTGCGCCGGGACGGCAGCGCTATGCCCAGTTCACCAACAAGGACGGCGGCATCCTCGACGATCTCATGGTCGCCAATTTCGGCGATCACCTGTTCCTGGTCGTCAACGCCGCCTGCAAGGCGGAGGACGAGGCGCATCTGCGGGCAGAATCTGTCCGACGACTGCGTGATCGATCCCCTCGCCGACCGCGCGCTGCTCGCGCTGCAGGGCCCGAAGGCCGAAACGGTGCTGGCGACTTTGTGTGCGGCGGCGCCGTCCATGAAGTTCATGGACGCCAGTCCGCATGAGGTCGCCGGCATCAAGTGCTTCGTCTCGCGCTCCGGCTACACCGGCGAGGACGGGTTCGAGATCTCGGTTCCATCAGGCGATGCCGACCGTCTCGCCAGAACGCTGCTGGACAATCCCGACGTGCTGCCGATCGGCCTCGGGGCCCGCGACAGCCTGCGGTTGGAAGCCGGTCTCTGTCTCTATGGCCACGACATCGACACCGCGACCACGCCGGTCGAGGCCGCCCTGGAATGGTCGGTGCAGAAGAGCCGCCGCAGCGGCGGCGCGCGCGCCGGCGGCTTTCCCGGCGCGGACAAGATCCTCGCGCATTTCGACAACGGCGCGTCCCGCCGCCGCGTCGGCCTGCGTGCCGAGGGCCGTGCCCCGGTGCGCGAGGGCGCGCTGCTGTTTGCCGACGCCAATGCCGGCGAGCCGATCGGACGAGTCACCTCGGGCGGTTTCGGCCCGAGCCTGAATGCGCCGGTGGCGATGGGCTACGTGCCCACCAATCTGAGCGCGCTCGGCACCAAGCTGTTCGCCGAGGTGCGCGGCCAGCGGCTGCCGCTCGCCGTCGCCGCCATGCCCTTCGTCAAGAACACCTACAAACGCTGAGGATTCGTAATGACCACGACGCTGTACACCTCCGACCACGAATGGCTGGCGATCGACGGCGATGTCGCCACCGTCGGCATCACCGACTACGCCCAGCAGCAGCTCGGCGACGTCGTGTTCGTCGAACTGCCGAAGGTCGGGCGGAGCTTGAAGAAGGCCGAAGCCGCCGCCGTCGTCGAGTCGGTCAAGGCCGCCTCCGACGTCTACGCCCCGATCTCGGGTGAAGTGCTCGAGGCCAATGCCGAGCTCGCATCCGAGCCGGCGCTGGTGAACTCGGACGCGCAGGGCAAGGCCTGGTTCTTCAAGATCAAGATTGCCGACAAGAGCGAGCTCGGCGGCCTCATGGACGAAGCCGCCTACAAGGCCCACACGGCTTAAGGACGATGGAGCAAGCGATGACCGCGCACCGCAAGACCAACGGCGACACCGCCGCCAGTTTCGTTCGCCGCCATATCGGCCCGTCGGCGCGCGACGTCACCGCCATGTTAGAGACCGTCAGCGCCAAGAGCGTCGACGCCCTGATGGCGGAAACGCTGCCGGCCGCGATCCGGCAGGCCGCCCCGCTCGATCTCGGCAAGCCGCTGAGTGAGACCGAGGCGATCGCGCATATGGGCGAGCTGGCGCGGCAGAACCAGGTCTTCACCTCGCTGATCGGCCAAGGCTATTCCGGCACCATCCTGCCCGCGGTGATCCAGCGCAACATTCTGGAGAATCCGGCCTGGTACACGGCGTACACGCCTTACCAGCCCGAGATCAGCCAAGGCCGGCTGGAAGCGCTGCTCAACTTCCAGACCATGATCTGCGACCTCACCGGGCTCGACGTCGCCAACGCCTCGCTGCTCGATGAGGCCACCGCCGCCGCCGAAGCCATGGCGCTGGCGGAGCGGCACTCGCAGGTCAAGGCAAAGGCGTTCTTCGTCGACCAGGACGTGCACCCGCAGACGCTGGCGGTGATGCGCACCCGCGCCGAGCCGCTCGGCTGGAGCCTGATCGTCGGCGATCCCCTCACCGATCTCGACAAGGCGGACGTGGTCGGCGCGCTGCTGCAATATCCGGGCTCCTCGGGCGCATTGCGCGACCTCAGGCCCGCGATATCGACGCTGAAGGCCAAAGGCGCGCTCGCGATTCTCGCCGCCGATCTCTTGGCATTGACGCTGATCGCCTCGCCCGGCGAGCTCGGGGCCGACATCGCGATCGGCTCGGCGCAGCGCTTTGGCGTGCCGATGGGCTATGGCGGACCGCACGCGGCCTATATGGCGGTGCGCGATGCGCTGAAGCGCTCGCTGCCCGGCCGCATCGTTGGCCTCTCCGTGGATTCGCGCGGCATGCCGGCCTATCGGCTCGCGCTGCAGACCCGCGAGCAGCACATCCGCCGCGAAAAGGCGACCTCCAACATCTGCACCGCGCAGGTCCTGCTTGCCGTGATCGCCTCGATGTATGCGGTCTATCACGGCCCCGAAGGCCTCTCGCAGATCGCGCGCAACGTGCATCGCCGCACCGCGGTGCTGGCGAGCGGCCTGCGCAAGCTCGGCTTTGCGCCGCAATCGGAGACGTTCTTTGACACGCTGAGCGTCGATGCCGGCGCCAAGCGCGCCGAGATCGTCGCGCGCGCGGCCGCCGAGAAGATCAATCTCGGCGTAGGCGAAACCGCCTTGCGCATTGCGCTCGACGAGACCACGACGCCTGCGACGGTCGAAGCGGTCTGGCGCGCCTTCGGCGGCACGCTTGCCTATGCCGAGATCGACGCGACCACGCGCGAAGCGCTGCCGGAGGCGCTGAAGCGGACCACCGCGTTCCTCACCCATCCGGTGTTCCATGCGCATCGCTCCGAGACCGAGATGCTGCGCTACATGCGCAAGCTCTCAGATCGCGACCTCGCGCTCGACCGCGCCATGATCCCGCTGGGATCCTGCACCATGAAGCTGAACGCGACCACCGAGATGATGCCGCTGACCTGGCCGGAATTCGCGACGCTGCATCCGTTCGTGCCGCGCGAGCAGGCCGCGGGCTATCACGCCCTGTTCGCACGGCTTTCGAGCTGGCTGTGCGACATCACCGGCTATGACGCGATCTCGCTGCAGCCGAACTCGGGCGCGCAAGGCGAATATGCCGGGCTGCTCGCGATCCGCGGCTATCATGCCGCGCGCGGAGAGACGCACCGCAAGATCTGCCTGATCCCCTCCTCCGCCCACGGCACCAATCCCGCTTCGGCCGCGATGGCCGGCATGGACGTGGTGGTGGTCGCCTGCGAGAAGAACGGCGACGTCGACGTCAATGATCTCCGCGCCAAGGCGGAGAAGCATTCGAACGACCTCGCCGCTATCATGATCACCTATCCCTCGACCCACGGCGTGTTCGAGGAGCATATCCGCGAGATCTGCGAGATCGTGCACGGCCATGGCGGCCAGGTGTATCTGGACGGCGCCAACCTCAACGCCCAGGTCGGGCTCTCCAGGCCCGGCGATTACGGCGCCGATGTCAGCCACCTCAACCTGCACAAGACCTTCTGCATCCCGCATGGCGGCGGCGGCCCCGGCATGGGTCCGATCGGCGTGAAGGCGCACCTTGCGCCGTTCCTGCCCGGACACCCGGCAACGCAGGCGGATGCCCCGGTCGGCCCGGTTTCGGCCGCGCCGTTCGGCTCGGCGTCGATCCTGACCATCTCCTACATCTACATCCTGATGATGGGCGGCGAAGGCCTGAAGCGCGCCACCGAGATTGCGATCCTCAACGCCAACTACATCGCAGCCCGCCTCGATCCGCACTTCCCGGTGCTCTACAAGAACGAGAAGGGCCGTGTCGCCCACGAGTGCATCGTCGATCCCCGTCCGCTGAAGGTGACGTCCGGCGTCACCGTAGACGACATCGCAAAACGCCTGATCGATTACGGCTTCCACGCCCCGACCATGAGCTTCCCGGTGCCGGGCACGCTGATGATCGAACCGACCGAGTCGGAATCGAAGGCCGAGCTCGACCGCTTCTGCGACGCCATGATCGCGATCCGCAAGGAGATCGCCGAGGTCGAGGCCGGCCGCTTCAAGATCGAAGCCTCTCCGCTGCGTCACGCGCCGCACACCGTGCACGACATCGCCGATGACGACTGGACGCGCGCCTACAGCCGCAGCGAGGGCTGCTTCCCCGCCGGCACCTCGCGCACCGACAAGTACTGGAGCCCGGTCGGCCGCGTCGACAACGTCTATGGCGACCGCAACCTGGTGTGCTCCTGCCCGCCGGTGAGCGATTACGCGCAAGCCGCGGAGTAGGGTTTGTAGGGTGGGTTAGCCCCGCCTACGGTTCCGAACGCGCTTCAAGGCGCAACCAGCAACCGGCTTTCGCGATCCCACCGCCACAGCCGCTCATTGGTGAGCAGCGTACCGCCCCACCAACGTCAGATCGGATTGTGGCGACGGAAATCTTCGCGGCCTTCCAGAACCGCTTTGCCAAATTCAGTCAGCGACAACCGGCTCCGACGATAGGCGGCGTTGCGACCTCGCGCATCGTGCGGGGCGAGCGTCGCGAGTTTCGGATCGAGACCTGCGACCGCCGGCATCGGGCCCGACGCAAGCCCTTCGAGCAACGGACCCAGCTCCCACTGGTCGAACACGCGCGTTTCGAGCAGCCCGCCCGGCTGAAACAGTTCTTTAGTACGGTTGTGCCCCCTTGCAATCAGCTCGATAAGCCGCGCCTCCGTCGCGCCCAATCCGGTGATTGGTGACGGCAGTTCAGCTAGCAACGCTTCCAGAGCCGGCTTCAGGAAAGGTAGCCTGGGTAAATCCCTTGTCAGCAACCCAAAGCAAAGTTCAGGCGTCGGCGCCCGATACGCCTCCCAGGCCATGTTGGCTATCTCGAAGTCGCACTCTGCGATCTCCGATTCCCGCACCGTACGATCGCGAAGTTGCGGGCCGTCCGCTTCGCGCAGATCGAAATTGACCCGTCGCAGTCTCAGACAATGGGTGATCGATGGATGGGACCGCAAATAGTCCAGGATCCAGATCAATTGCAATTGACTGTTAGGCTCAGGGTCGAACCACAGCTCGATGAGCTCGACACCATAGGTCTCGCAAAACCGAACCAGGCCAGTTTCCTTGTGCGCGAGACCGGTCTGAGGCAACCGGCCAACAAGATCGGACCACCGCACCTCCGGATCGCCCCTGTAATAGCCTCCCGTAAGATAGGCCTCGAGGTGGTGCGACGTAGGCAACGGCCCCCAAACGAACCGAAAGATCAACGGGATGACCATGTCAGCACGACCGGCATAGGTGAGACCAACGCCGGACGAACTAGTCAGAATGACACGCTTCATCTCGACGCGCCCTTGCCCATGCAAACCGAAACGGGCACCGAAGACGTCGGCAACTCAACGTCCTCAGTGCCCGCTCCTCGCGAAAAACTTTCGCGTCAAATCTTACTCGTCCGCCGGCTCCTCGCCGTCGGCATCGCGCTCGGGCGTGCCGGCCAGGATCTGCTCGGCGATCAGGCCGGAGTTCTGGCGGATCGCGGTCTCGATCTTGGCGGTGATGTCGGGGTTGGCCTTCAGGAACGCTTTCGAGTTCTCGCGGCCCTGGCCGAGGCGCTGGCTGTCATAGGAGAACCAGGCGCCGGACTTCTCGACGATGCCGGCCTTGACGCCGAGATCGAGGATCTCGCCCATCTTGGAGACGCCCTCGCCGTACATGATGTCGAACTCGACCTGCTTGAAGGGGGGCGCCAGCTTGTTCTTGACCACCTTGACGCGCGTGGTGTTACCGACCACCTCGTCGCGCTCCTTGATCGCGCCGATGCGGCGGATGTCGAGGCGGACGGAGGCATAGAATTTCAGCGCGTTGCCGCCCGTCGTGGTCTCCGGCGAGCCGTACATCACACCGATCTTCATGCGGATCTGGTTGATGAAGATCACCATGGTGTTGGACTTGTTGATCGAGGCCGTGAGCTTGCGCAGCGCCTGGCTCATCAGGCGGGCCTGCAGGCCCGGCAGCGCATCGCCCATCTCGCCCTCGAGCTCGGCCTTCGGCACCAGCGCCGCGACCAGATCGACCACCAGAACATCGACCGCGCCCGAGCGCACCAGCGTGTCGCAGATCTCCAGCGCCTGCTCGCCGGTATCGGGCTGCGAAATCAGGAGCTCGTCGATGTTAACCCCGAGCTTGCGCGCATAGACCGGATCGAGCGCGTGCTCGGCGTCGATGAAGGCGCAGATGCCGCCCTTCTTCTGTGCCTCAGCGACCGTATGCAGCGCCAGCGTGGTCTTGCCCGAGGATTCCGGCCCGTAGATTTCCACGACCCGGCCCTTCGGCAGGCCGCCGATGCCGAGCGCGATGTCCAGCCCGAGCGAGCCCGACGACACCGCCTCGACATCCATCGACCGGTCGTTCTTGCCGAGCTTCATCACCGAGCCCTTGCCGAACTGGCGCTCGATCTGCGAGAGCGCGGCGGCCAGAGCTTTACTCTTGTCCATGGAAGATCCTTCGACGATACGCAGGGCAGTGGCGGACATTGGTCGTGCTCCTTATGGCGAGGATTCGCGCGAGGGACAAACAGTTGCGAGGCGGCGCGGCGATAAAGGCAATGTACCCTATTTGTTCTAGGTTCGCAATATGTTCTTTTACGATTGGACGGCTGTCCCGTGTTTCAGCCTAACCCCAGGTTGAATGCGGGAGGTCCTTATTGCCGGTGAGGTTGCTCGTCGTGAGCAAACAGCGCCACCGCGATGGTCAGCCATCCGGCTCGTCCGTGCGCTGTGCACACAACTGAACAGACGCCGTTCCGTTTATGGATCCTAATCAATCATCACCCCGCGCGGGACCGCGGCGGCTACCGATGATGAGAACCCCGATTGCGCTCACGTCCTTCCGCGCACGGACAGGATCGTGCCATGTTCAAGCGGCGACGTTTCAAGCAACAACTGACCCTTCAAGACCGGCTCTCCGCATGGGTGAAGCAGGTCAAGGAGGACGCCGCCAGCCTGCCTCCCGGCCCCGAGCGGGATGCCCTGCTCAAGAAGGCGCGCCAGGCTGAATTAGCCAATCATCTGCACGACTGGGTCAAATCCCCCGGGCTGCAACCGCCGAAATAGTCGCGCGGCCGCAACATCCCGCCCCCGGACGAAGCTGGCGCGCATCGACGAGGCTGGCTCGTCGTCATAATTTCGCAATCCTGCGGCACCGAACCTTTTCGCGGTCCCAGGCCTTCTCCAGGGCGAGACCGCAACTCTGGGGATCAGTCATGACCGACAACGAGCACCGCGAAACGATCAGGCGCAAACCTCTGCCGGAGGCGGCGCTTGAGGAGATGATGAAGTTCGAGCGCACGGAAAACGAGTTCCGCAGGAAGGATCGCGAAGAGCGCGCCAGCGAGCTCCATCTTCCCCTGAATGACATCAAGATCCACTAGAGCCTGCAGCGACCGGCTTCGGAACCGACAGCGGCGCAGCGGCTGACGCTTCCAGCCGGTTCGGGATCGACCGACCTGCAGGGGTGCGTCATGGCAGGGCGGCGAGACGGCCGCCGCGTGGCTTTGCTGGCGTCACAAATCATTGAGGTATTTAAACACCTCGATCACCACTGAAAGAACAGCAGAATTTCCATGCAACCTACTGTGCATGGGGTTGCTTTCCAATTTTTGAGATTGGCCGCCTGCCGCGACCTGCGATCATCGCAGGCCACGACGGCCGGCAGTGCCCACGCTACAGCAGCGCCAGCAGCACCAGGCCGATCACCAGCACCACGAAGCCAGCCGCTGTCGCGGCGGCGAACGACCGCTCTACGTTATCCATGATGCCACCCCATCGTCGGCGAGCCACGTTTCCCCCATGGCTGCGCCGAACGGTCTAAAATCTTGCCGACCTGTGTGACCGCAGTTGTGCGAACGGATGTCGAAATTGGGACCGCTGCGGGGCCAGTCTGCGGCCATAGCTCGGGCCCGCAAGCCTGCGGCCTGTCAGGCTGCCGTAAGCGGAGCCGGCTAGGATGATGCGGCTATGGTGTTGCAGCCCAGCACCTCAGCCTCCAACAACTCTCTGCCCCGCTTGGCTCTCCCCAGGCGGGGCCTTTTCATGCCTGGCTGCCGGCGCGCGGGTCGCTCTCCTCCCGGGTCAGGCGCAGCGCGAAGGCGCGGATCGCGGGCGCCGCCAGCAGCACGATCGGCAGCATGGCGGCCCAGGCGATTAGCCACGACGCCATCCAGTGGCCGAGGAAGATCGTCGCGCTGCCCGCGGGCAAGCTGGCGATCCCCGCCGCGATCAGCGAGGTCAGCCCGGACTGGATGATCCCGAACACGAAATGACTGTAACGGCGGGGAATGCCGAGCATGGCGGACCCATGTTGTTTGCCGTCATCACGCAAGCAAGGCACATGCCGCCGCGTGCATCGGAAGCCGTTGGCGGGGACTGGTCTGCGTCGCGTGTCGGCCATCGGCGAAGAACGCGACCGGATGCAGCCCAGGAACTCTGTTCATGGTCGGAGAACCACGGGGTAACCGACCGTCAACCAACAGATTTCCTTGTCCCGGGAATAGGATGACGACCAGCATGTTTGCAGGCGGCGGCATCATCCGTAGCCGCCCGGAATTGATCTGACGCGGGTTTGGGATTGGACTGCGCGCGCCCGTGGCCTTGGGGACGAGGCCGTCACGCGCGCGATCGGTGCCAGCCATGCCGCTCTATTTCTTTCGTATCCGGAATGGCCGTTATTCCGGCTGCGCCGACCAGGCGACGGAATTTGCCGATCGCGATTCGGCCTGGAAAGAGATGACCAATGTCTGCGCCGACATGACCGCCGGCATTGCCCGCAAGCTCCAGGAAAATTCCGAATGGCACATGGAGCTGCTGGACGAGGCCAAGGAGCCCGTCTTCCGGATCCGCATCGTCGCCGAAACCCTCGACTAGGAAGAGGCTCGAGCAGGCCGGCTTCAGTCCGCGCTGGGCAGCCGCCGCATGGTGAATTCGATGTCGCCGCCCGGCAGCTCGCGCCAGGTCTCGACCGCGCTCATATAGCCGGCCTTGGGGTAGCGGGCGAAGAAGGCCTGAGCGCGTTCCCGCGCCGCCGCGCGCGGCAGCGTGAAGGTCTCGCGCAGATAGCCATCGCCGAAAGTCTGGCCGGGCTTGCCGGCCGCCTTGCGCCGTCGCGCCATCCGCTCGGCGAGATCCCGCGGACGATCGGCCATGTCCTGCCCTCCTCTACGCGCTACGCTCAGAGGCAAATGTAGGACGCGGGCCGGCCGAAGAGGAGTCCTGTAAGGCCTGTGCCGCCTCCCGGACGAAGCCGTGGTCAGTTGGCGGCCGTGCCGCTCTTGGTCTTCTTCGGCGCGCTCGTCGCGGCCGATGCCTTCGGCGCCGCCGGCTGCTTCGGCGGATCGGCGCGCATGCCGCCCCAGGGATCACTGGACGCCTTGGACTCCGGGATCTTCTTCAGCGTTTCCTTGTAGGCCTTCTCGCGCTCGGCTTCCGCGGCCTTCTCCTCGGGGGACTTGCTCGGGCCATCCTGCATCAAATTGATATTGGGCATTTGCGCATAGGCAGGTCCCGCCAGCGCCGCCAGCAGCACCGCCGCCATACGGAAAAGCTTCATCGTCTACTCCTTGATCATCCATGAGGCACGGATCGCCCGCGCCGGGGCCGTCAGGGGCCCGCTAGGACCGGTCCGACCGGCACGATTTGGGCCCATGCAGCCAATCGTCCCAGATCGGGCCGCATTTGGTGCACCCGCTCAGCGCGAGGCCGAGGGCGATCATACAAAAGGCGAGGACACACCGACGCAACATCATCCACCCGTTCCCAAGCAAGGCATCATACCGGGCCAAGTCGGGCATTTTCAAGCCGACGGGACCGCCGCGAGACCGGGTGACTTTGCCGCGCCGATGCGCACACAATGGGACGAAACATCCGGCAATACAGGAGAGCACGACAGCAATGCAAAGGCAGCCAGACGCCGAATTCGGCCTCCCCGACGCCAGACGCATCCTCGGCGAGGTTTTTGCGCCCTGGGTCCAGGACCTCAACCTCGCGGTCGAGCGCCTCGAGCACGTGCAGCCGGCCGACGCGCCGGACTGGCAGCCGGGCGCGCTGCTGCGCATGCCGTTTTCGGAGCGGCTATGCCGCAACGGCGGCGTGGTCTGCGGCCAGGCCCTGATGGCGCTCGCCGACACCGCGATGGTGATCGCGATCCTTGCGGCCAATCGCGGCTATCGCCCGATGACGACGGTCGACCAGACCACGCATTTCATGCGCGCGGTATCCTCGTCGGACGTCCTGGCGGACGCGCGCGTGGTGCGGCTCGGGCGCACCATGAGCTTCGGCCGCGTCACGCTGCTGTCGGCGACCGACAACAAGCCGGCCGCGATGATATCCAGCGCGTTCGCGATGTTGCCGGGCTGACCAAAAAGCGAGAGCCGCGCGCGCGCAAAGCGCACCGCGGCTCTCCATCACGTTCGCATCGAGACCCCAGGCGCGACGGCGCCGGCGCTTCGGTCCGCTCTTCCAGCTACTTGCCGAGCACCTCGTCAGCCGCCGTGACGATGCTGGCGGTCGGATTCTTTCCGCAATAGGCACCAAACTTCTTGGCGTTCGCGATGAACACGTCGGTGTCGATGATCGCGTTGTCCTCGTCGCCCTTGTACCAGCCATCCATCCAGGTCAGCACGACCTGGATGTTGTCTTCGCCGCTCTCGAGGAACTGCTTGCAGCTCATGGTCGAAAGGTCCCATTTGACGGCGTGGGCGGGCATCGACGACAGCGAGAGCGCAGCGGCGAACAGAAGCGAGAACGTGGTCTTCATCGGAATCTCCATCGGCGCCGTGACGCCATAAAAGAAAAGCTTGCAGGGAAATCGGCGGAGAGGCTCTCCGCTCGAACGTCGTAAATGAAGTCTGAAGCGCCGTGCGAGCAGCGCCGATATTGAGTTTAGTTCAACGTAATTTCTGTGCATTACTCCACAATCATCGTGATGGACCGACGCCGATGATCGAGAAGCGTACAGCGCAGCGCCACCGTGTTTTCAAGGGTGGAACGATCACCTTCGAAAACAACGGCTTCGCCTGCACGGTGCGAAACATGTCGGCGGGCGGCGCGGCGATCGACCTCGACGCTCCCGTCACGTTACCGCAATCGTTCACGCTCTCGATCGCGCGCGACGAGCTCGTGCGGAATTGTCGCACAGTTTGGCGCCGTGACAAGCGCGTCGGCCTCGCCTTCGTGCGTTAGCGCCCGCGATGTGAACGGGTGTTCGCATCGCATCCACAAGGCAATGATGATTGCGCGCCGCGACGACGGCAACGCCGGCGCAGGCTTGCGGTCACCCGCGCGGCGGTCGCGGCGGCCTCGTCTTGGATCCCGCAGGTAAAGCTGGGCGGCCGCCGGCCCTGCGCCGAGGCAGCGGTCAGCGCCGGCACGGCGGCGGCGATGACCAAAACCCTCATCGGCGCAATCCCCTTCGTTTGGGGTACAAGCTGGCCCGCAATCGCGGAATAGCAATGCCGCGGGTTCAAGGGCTTGTGGAGGCCTCAGCAAATCTTGATCGGCAAGGACTTCGCCCGACCGCATTCGTGCCTATCTGTCCGCCCGCAGGGGACTTTCACGGATGTTACGGATCATTGCTCATGCGGCGCTGCTCGCCGGCGCACTCGCACTCGGTGCCTGCGGCTTTGCCGACAGCCGCGCGCCGGTGCCGGAGTTCATGCGCATGAAGGAGGCCGAGCAACTCCCGCCCGAAGCGCCTCCCGACGTCAAGCGTGTGGTGCGCGAGCAGATCGATGTGGTTTTCCTCGCCACCTCCTATCCGCGTGAGGTGCACGTCGCCCCGCCCCGTCGCGAGGTGCGCGGGCCGGGTTGGACCGCTTGCGTCCGCGCGCAGCTCACCTCCGCGACCGGCACGTCGCTGGGCGCCCAGACCTACATCGTCACGATCAACGGCGGGAAGGTCGTGGACCGCCGGCGGGCGGAAGCCGACGACATCTGCGGTACCGAGACCTACGAGCCGATCTAGGAACCGTCGCTGCCCGAAGGTTCCGGGAAAAACGAGCATCGCGGCGGGGAACGATCACTGCCTCCCCTTCTTGTTACCGCCGAGGGCAGTTTCGAGGAGGACATGATGAAGACATTTACGATTGCGCTGTTGGCGGGCGTGGGCGCCCTGGCAGCCGTCTCGGGCGCGAGGGCTTCCGATATCTACACCACCAGCGAGTACACCGACCCGGATCTGGTTCAGCAGGTGCGGCTCGTCTGCGACGACGCCGGCCGTTGCTATCGCACGCGCGGCGGTTCGCGGGTGATCGTGCGCGATTCCTACAATTACATGCCGCGTGACCGCTACTATGAGCGCCGGACGTATCATCGTCACTACGATGACGGCCCGCGCGCCGGCGTCGGCATTCGCGCGCCCGGCGTCAGCGTCGGCGTGGGCGTCGGCGACCGCTGGTAATCCGTAACGCGTGATGGTCGGGACCGGACGAGGCGAATCGCCCGGTCCCGTTCGTATGCCTTACGAGGTGACCGCGCTCATGCGGCGGTCGATTGCTGCTGGAACTGCTCGTACGCCGCGATCGCATCCGCGGCGTACATCAGCGAGGGCCCGCCGCCCATGTAGACGGCCATGCCGAGCGTCTCCTCGATCTCTTCGCGGCTCGCGCCGAGCTTGACGAGCGCCTCGGCGTGAAAGCCGATGCAGCCGTCGCAATGCGCGGCGACGCCGAGCGCCAGCGCCATCAGCTCCTTGGTCTTTTTGTCCAGCGCGCCGTCACGCGTGGCAGCCTGGGCAAGTGCGGAGAATCCCTTCATCGTATCGGGAATGTCGCTGCGCAGCTTCTTCCAGGTTGGCGGAGATGTTCCTGGTGATGTCGACGTAGTTCTTGTCCATCGGACCCTCGTTAGCTGGATTTAGCTGTGGTCGAAGCCGCCTCGCGCGGCGCGCGCAAGGCGATGTAGATCGCGGGAATCACCAGCACGGTGAGCAGCGTTGACGAGGCGAGCCCGAACAGCAGCGAGATCGCCAATCCCTGAAAGATCGGATCGAGCAGGATGGTCGCAGCTCCGATCATGGCCGCAAGCGCGGTGAGCAGGATCGGCTTGAAGCGCACCGCGCCGGCCTCCAGCACCACCTCGCGCAGCGACTTGCCGTCCCCGCCGCTGTGCCTGATGAAGTCGACCAGCAGGATCGAGTTGCGCACGATGATGCCGGCGAGCGCTATGAAGCCGATCATCGAGGTCGCGGTGAACGGCGCCCCCAGCAGCCAGTGCCCGATCAGGATGCCGATCAGCGTCAGCGGAATCGGCGTCAGGATGACGAGCGGCAGACGGAAGCTCCTGAACTGGGCGACGACCAGCACATAGATGCCGAGGATGGCCGCGCCGAAGGCAGCGCCCATGTCGCGGAAGGTCACCCAGGTGATCTCCCATTCGCCGTCCCACAGCAGCGTGGGGCGCGACTCGTCCGATGGCTGGCCGTGCAGGCTGATCGCGGGCTTCGGCAGCTTGCCCCAATCATGCGCATCCACACGATCGGCAACCGCGAGCATGCCGTAGAGCGGCGCCTCGAAGCGCCCGGCGAGCTCGGCCATCACCATGTCGGCGAAGCGGCCGTCGCGGCGGAAGATGGTCGGCGAGCCCTCTTCCATGGTCGCCTTCACGACCTGGCCGAGCTCGACCACGGTCTTGCTGCCGGGCACGGTGTTTGCCGGCACCGGCGTCGAGGCCAGCGCCTCGTCCCAGACCAGATCGCGCTTTCCGAGATGCACCGCGATCTCGATCGGGTTGCGGTCCTCGCCGCGATGCGAATAGCCGATCGAGGTGCCGCCGAACAGCGTCTGGATCGTGTCGTAGACGTCGCGCTGCTCGACGCCGAAGAATTCGAGCCGGTCCTGGTCGATCGAGAGCCGCAGCCGTGGCCGCTTCTCGCCGATGGAATCGTCGATGTCGACGATGAACGGCACTTCGGCGAAGATCTTCTTGAGCTCGGCCGTCACCGCCCGGCGCGTCGTCGCATCGGGACCATAGACCTCGGCGAGCAGCGTCGACAGCACTGGCGGCCCGGGCGGCACCTCGACCACCTTGATGCTGGTACCCGCGGGCGGATCGAGCGCCTTCAGCTTCTCGCGCAGATCGAGCGCGATCTCATGGCTCGCGCGCTTGCGCTCGCCGCGCGCAGCCAGGTTGACCTGCACCTCACCGAGCTCGGGCCTCTCCGCAGGTAGTAGTGCCGCACCAGACCGTTGAAATTGAAGGGCGCCGGCGTGCCGGCATAGGATTGCACCGAGGTGACCTCCGGCAATTGCCGTGCGATCTCGGCCGCGCCGAACAGCGTACGCTCGGTCGCCTCCAGGCTCGCGCCTTCCGGCAGGTCGACGACCACGGCGATCTCGGATTTGTTGTCGAACGGCAGCAGCTTGACCGTCACCGACTTGGTCGCAAACAGCGTCATCGACAGCACCGTCGCGATGCCGACGCCGAGCAGGAACAGCCACGCCGACCGCTTGCTCCGCACGATCGGCGTGGCGAAGCGCCGGTACAGCCGGCCGAGGCGGCCTTCGTCGTGCTCCGCATGCGCCGAGGCAACATCGCCCCTCGGCGCGAGCTTGAGCATCAGCCAGGGCGCCACCACCATCGCGACGAAGAACGAGAACAGCATGGCGGCCGACGCGTTGGCCGGGATCGGCGCCATATAGGGTCCCATCAGGCCTGACACGAACAGCATCGGCAACAGCGCGGCGACCACGGTCAGCGTCGCGACGATGGTGGGGTTGCCGACCTCCGCCACCGCCTCGATGGTGGCCTGCAGGCGCGGCCGGCCGTCGCGCATGGCCCAGTGCCGCGCGATGTTCTCGACCACGACGATGGCGTCGTCGACGAGAATGCCGATGGAGAAGATCAGCGCGAACAGGCTGACGCGGTTGATCGTGTAGCCCATGAGGTTGGCGGCGAACATCGTGAGCAGGATCGTGGTGGGAATCACGACGAACGTCACCAGCGCTTCGCGCCAGCCGATCGCGATCGCGATCAGGACGACGATCGAGACGGTCGCAAGGCCGAGGTGGAACAGCAGCTCGTTGGCCTTCTCGTTGGCGGTCTCGCCGTAATCGCGCGTCACCGTCACCTGGACATCTTCGGGGATCAGGCGCGACTTCAACCCTTCCAGGCGCTCCGCGATATTCTCGGACACCACGACCGCATTGGCGCCGGCCCGCTTGGCCAGCGCCAGGCTGACGGCCGGCGTCCGCGTCCACTGCCCGGCGGCCCCGCGCAGATCCGTCCAGACGCGATGCTCGGTGGTGCTCGGACCGACGACGACAGAGGCGACGTCCTTGACGTAGACCGGCCGGCCGTCGCGGCTCGTGATCAGCAATAGCCCGATGTCGGGGATGCCGGACAGCGTCTGCCCCGCCGCGACGCCCCGCACGATGCCGGCATCGCGAACCTGCCCGGCCAGGAACGAGCGGTTGGCGTCCTTGACCTTGGCCACGAGCTGCTGAAGCGTGACGCCGAACAGCGACAGCTTCTCCGGATCGGGCTCGACCCGGATCTGCTGCGCGGCGCCCCCGGATATGTAGGTCAGGCCGATGTCGTCGACCTTCATCAGCTCCGCGCGCAGCTTGTCGGCGAGCTCGTAGAGGTCCTTGTCGGTCCAGCGGCTGGCGACCTCGGGCTTCGGCGACAGCGTCAACACCGTCACCGCAACGTCATTGATGCCCCGCCCGACGATCAGCGGTTCCGGAATGCCGACGGGAATGCGGTCGAGGTTGGCGCGGATTTTCTCGTGCACCCGCAGGATGGCATCCTCGAACTTGGTGCCGACCAGGAAGCGCGCGGTGACCATCACGCGGTCGTCCTCGGTCTGGCTGTAGACGTGCTCGACGCCGTCGATGCCCTTGACGATCGATTCCAGCGGCTTGCTCACCAGTTCCACCGCGTCGGGCGCGCGCAGGCCGTCGGCATTGACGCGGATATCCACCATGGGAACGCTGATCTGCGGCTCCTCCTCGCGCGGGATCGCCACGACGGCGATCAGACCCACGACCAGCGCACCGATCAGGAACAGCGGGGTGAGCGGCGATGCGATGGTCGACCTGGTCAACCGTCCTGACAGCCCGAGATTCACGGCCGCACCAATTGGTCGCCGGCCTGGATGCCCGACAGGATTTCGAGGCCGTCGGGAAGCGACGGCCTCGGCACGTCGCGGCCGCGCTGCACCGGCACGTCGATCGTCTCGTCGCCCTTCCGGATCCGGACATAGTCGATACCGAACCGCGTCATCACATAGCCTGCGGGAATGACGAAGGCCGTTCGCGTTCCGGCGGCGACCCAGACCCGCAAGCGATCGCCGACGAAATATTCGCCGAGCCCCTCGACCGTCGCATCCGCAATGACGCGCCCCTCCTCGATCTGGGGATAGACGAGATCGACCACGCCCCATTTCGAGGCCTCTCCCGCCAGCTCCGCGCCATCGACGCGGACCTTGTCGCCGGCCTTGAGGAAGCGCGCGTGGCGCTCCGGCACGCGCAGCCGCAGCTTGAAATTCTGCTGGGCGACGGTGACGATGGGATCGCCCGCGAGCACGACGGATCCCACGGTGATCAGCCGCTTCAACACACGCCCGTCCGCCGGCGCGAGCACCTGTCCCTGGTTGAGCTGCTCGTTGATGACAGCACGTTCGGCGGTCTTGGCCCGCAGCCCGTTCTCGGCGACGTTGAGCGCCGTGCGCTGCTCGTCCAGCTTGATCCGCGGCAGGATACCGCGCTCGACCAACCCCTCGGTTCGGGTGAAGTCGAGTTGCGCCTGGTTGGCCTGCGCCTGCAGTGCCTCGATCTGGGCGTCGAGTGATTTCATTTGCAGCACGAGCTTCTCGTCACCGATGGCCGCGATCGCCTGGCCGGCGGCAACGCGATCCCCTTCCCTGACCTTGAGCTGAGCCACCGTGCCGCCGATGCGTCCGCGCGCGGGAACCACGCTGGTGCTTTCGACCGTGGCGAATACCGCCTTTTCGTCCGCGATCGATTGCCGCGCGACCACGATTGTCTCGGCTGCCGTCGCTGCTGTTGCAGACAGGCCTGTCGCCGCGAAAGCAGCCAACAGGCCCAAATATCTCGCCATACATCGCATGGGATTTTTCCGTGTCACGACCAAAGCATCACCACGCCGCAGCGCAGCTCATTTCATCTGCATGGGAGAGAAGCGTGTTGATCCTGGTCAAGGCGCCCTCCCCCGAGCTCTCGTAGGCTTGTTCCTGGCGGACTTCGGTGCGCAGAACGCCTGGTAGAGCGTCTTCAACACTTCACGCGCCGGCTCGCTGGCGATCGAATAAAAGATCGTCTGCGCGTCGCGCCTGGATGCGACCAGGCCATCCTTGCGAAGGAGCGCAAGATGCTGGGAGACCGTGGAGTCGCGCAGACTGAGGAACTCGGCCAGCTCGCCGACCGACCGCTCGCCGTCGATCAACTGACAGATGATGAGCAGACGGTGACGGTTCGAGAGCGCCTTGAGCAGCACGCTCGCCTGATCCGCCGCCCGCTCCATGACTTCGGTATCTATTTTCATACTTGCGTATATACAAAAATACGAATATATAGTCAAGCGCCGCATGACGGCCGGAACTGAACCGGCGAAGCGGCTTGGTCCAACGGAGGTACCCATGGCGGAAGTCGTCGTAATCGGAGCCGGTCTGAGCGGAACGCTGATGGCCTATGAATTGCTGCCCCAGTTGCGAAAGGAGGACCGCGTCAGCGTCATCTCGCAAGGCGCGGTCTATCACTTCGTACCCTCGAATCCCTGGGTGGCCGTCGGCTGGCGCAAGCGCGAAGAGATCGAGATCGATCTCGCAGATGTCATGAAACGCAAGGGCGTGCGGCTGCTGACGCAGGGCGCAAAGCGCGTCCACCCCGGGGAGAACCGTGTCGAACTCGGTGACGGCACGTCGATCGACTATGATTATCTGGTCGTCGCGACCGGCCCCGAACTCGCCTTCGACGAGATTCCGGGTCTCGGGCCGCAGGGTCATACCCAGTCGATCTGCCACGTCGATCACGCCGCACATGCCCGTGACGCGTTGGAGAAGCTCGCAGCCAACCCCGGCCCGGTCGTGATCGGGGCGGTTCAGGGCGCCTCCTGCTTCGGCCCGGCCTACGAATTTCTCTTCATTCTCGAGACCGAACTGCGCCGGCGGAAGCTGCGTGACCGGGTACCGATGACGTTCGTCACCTCGGAGCCCTATATCGGCCATCTCGGTCTCGACGGCGTCGGCGATACCAAGGGCCTGCTGGAACGCGAGATGCGCGAGAAGCACATCAAGTGGATCACCAATGCCCGCGTCGACAATGTCGCCCCTGGCTTGATGTCGGTGGAGGAGTTTGCCGACGACGGCACGTCCCGCAAGGCTCATGAGCTGTCATTCGCCTATTCGATGATGCTGCCCGCCTTTCGCGGCGTCGAGGCGGTGCGCGGCATCGAGAAGCTGACCAATCCGCGCGGCTTCGTCATCGTCGACAAGCACCAGCAGAACCCGGCCTTCCCCAATATCTTTGCAGTCGGCGTCTGCGTGGCGATCGCGCCGATCGGCGCGACACCGGTGCCGGTCGGCGTGCCCAAGACCGGCTTCATGATCGAATCCATGGTGACCGCGACCGCGATCAACATCGGTGCCCTGCTCCGTGGCAAGGCGCCGACGGCGCAGCCAACCTGGAACGCAATCTGCCTCGCCGATTTCGGCGATTCCGGCGTCGCCTTCCTCGCGCAGCCGCAGATTCCGCCGCGCAACGTCAATTGGTCTTCAAAGGGCGAATGGGTGCACTTCGCCAAGGTCGCCTTCGAGAAATACTTCCTGCGCAAGATGCGGCGCGGCGAGAGCGAGCCGTTCTACGAGCGCTTCCTGCTCGACCGGCTGAACATCGCCAAGATCAAGGAGGTCCGAACCGGCACATGAGCACGACACGCCAGATCGTCTGCGGACATTGCGGGCGCATCAACCGCCTGCCCGCCGGGCGCGCACCGGAAGGTGCGCGCTGCGGCGCCTGTCACCAGCCGATGTTCACGGGCCAACCGATCGAGGTGGACGAAGCCGCCTTCGGCCGTCATGTCGCCAGCAACGACATTCCCGTGCTCGTCGACGTCTGGGCACCATGGTGCGGACCCTGCCGCGCCATGGCCCCGATGTTCGCACGCGCGGCGCAACAGCTCGAGCCCGGCGTCCGTCTGTTGAAGCTGAACTCGGACAATGCACCAGCTCTGTCGTCGCAGCTCAACATCAGCGGCATTCCGACGCTGCTGCTGATGCGCGGCGGCCGGGAGATCGCCCGCCATTCCGGCGCGATGGATGCACGCAGCATCGTCGCCTGGACCGAAGCCAACTTGACCCGTTCGTAACGTCGCAAGATCAAAAAGGAGTCTGCCATGAATGTCGATAAAGCCGTCCTCGCGTTTGCTGGATGCGTCGTCCTGCTCGGTCTCGCACTGGGCACCTATGTGAATGCCTATTGGTACCTGCTGACGGCCTTCGCCGGGCTTAACATGCTGCAGGCCTCGTTCACGGGCTTCTGCCCCGCCGCCATCGTGTTCAAGAAGCTGGGCCTGAGCAGCGGCTGCGCGTTCTCCTGAACGCGCGGATGCAGCCTGAAATGCGGGGGAATTTGCCATGACCGACGACACCTTCATCGAGGGGCCTCTCTACGAGAAGCGCAGAAAGGTCTATCCGCAGTCGGTCCACGGGCCGTTCCGCCGCATCAAATGGGCGATCCTCTGCGTCACGCTCGGGATCTACTATCTCCTGCCGTTCGTGCGCTGGAATAGGGGCCCCGGGCTGCCCGATCAGGCCGTGCTGATCGATCTGCCGCATCGCCGCTTCTATTTCTTCTTCATCGAGCTATGGCCGCAGGAGGTGTATTATTTCACCGGCCTGCTCATCCTCGCCGCGATGATGCTTTTCCTGATGAACGCCGTCGCGGGACGGCTGTGGTGCGGCTATCTCTGCCCGCAGACGGTGTGGACCGACCTGTTCTATGCCGTGGAACGCTGGGTCGAGGGCGACCGCCGCGAGCGCATGCAGGGCGACAAGCACTACTGGACGTTCGACCACATCCGAAAGGTCGCGCTGAAGCATTTCCTCTGGATCATGATCGCCTGGTGGACCGGCGGCGCCTGGGTGCTCTATTTCGACGATGCGCCGACGCTGGTGAAGGAGCTCGCGACCTTCCAGGCTCCGTTCATCGCCTATCTCTGGATCGGGATCCTGACTGCGACGACCTACGTCTTCGCCGGCCATGCCCGTGAGCAGATGTGCATCTACATGTGCCCGTGGCCGCGCATCCAGGCGGCCTTGACCGACGAATGGGCACTCAACGTCACCTATCGCCGCGACCGCGGCGAGCCGCGCATGTCGGTGAAGAAGGCGGAAGCTGCCCGTGCGCAGGGTGGCCTCGCCGGCGACTGCGTCGATTGCCACCAGTGCATCAACGTCTGCCCGACCGGCGTCGACATCCGACACGGCATCCAGCTCGGCTGCATCCAGTGCGGCCTGTGCATCGACGCCTGCGACAATGTCATGCGCGAGATCGGACGTCCCCAGGGGCTGATCGGCTACGACACCGACATCAACATGCAGCGCCGGCGCGAGGGCAAGCCGCCGATCTATCGCATCGTCCGCCCGCGCACCGTGGTCTACGCCGCGGCGATCGCCATCGTCGGCAGCGTCATGCTGTACACGCTCGCCACGCGCGCGACCATGGACGTCAACGTGCTGCACGAGCGCAATCCGCTGTTTGTCCAGCTGTCGGATGGCGGGGTCCGCAACGATTACACCGTGCGCATTCTCAACAAGGGCGCACAGCGATCGTTTGCAATCGAGGTCTCCGGGCTGCCCGGCGCGACCGTTCGCGTTGCCGGCGTCGAGGCCGCTCCCGGGGACAAGCCCGTCGTCGAGGTCGGGCAGGACCAGACCCGCGAGGTCCGGCTGTCGGTGCAGGTCGGGCCCGCCGACCTGCCGAAGACCTCGCGCGATCTCGAGGTCACGATCACCGATACCGCCGGCGGTGGACGGGCGAGCGCCCGGGATCATTTCGTGCCGGGCGACAAGTAGGGTCTCATTGAGCATCCGGCAACGGATGCTCAATGAGACGTTAACATTACCGTTCGAATTGAATCGGCGCGCCAACGGTATTTTCCAATCTTTGCGCTAAGCATGGCCACGTGACGCGGCACTTGCCCGCGTGAACGGGACGAGGGGACGTGGTCGACATCGCGCAGCAGGCGGCGATTCATCCGGCATCCGCAAAGGACGCCATGGCGGCGCGCGTCCCGCTCGTTGCGATAGACGGCGGTCAATGGCGCGCACTCGCGCAGCGGGCAGTCGAGCCGAACGGATATTACCTGCCCGCCTGGGAACTCGCCGTCAGCGCCACCGCGCGCGGCCGCATGGACGCCTCGGCATTGCCTGCATTCGACGGCTCTTCGACGCGGCTGATCGGCCTGATGCCCGTGATCTCGCTGTGGCGAGCCTGGAGAATTCCCCTGCCCGCGCTGGTGAGCGCGCATCCCTACGGCACGTTGTGCAGCCCGCTGATCGATCGCGACGCTCCGATCGCGGCAGCCACGCAGCTGTTGCAGCAGGCGCGCAAGGCCGGTGCGCACGCGCTCGTGCTGAACGACGTCGCGCTCGACGGCGCCGCGATGAAGGCGCTCAAGCAGGCCTTGAGCCGCGACGGCCTGAAGCCGCGCGTCCTGTCCTCCTACCTGCGCGCCAGCCTCGATGCGACGCAGGACGACGAAACGCTGTTGCGGGACGCGCTCGGAGCGAAGAAGCTCAAGGAGCTGCGCCGCCTGCGCCATCGCCTCGAAGAGCATGGCCCCGTTACGTTCGAGGCCGCACGCCGGCCCGACGAGATCGGCCCCGCGCTCGAAACGTTCCTGCAGCTCGAAGCCAGCGGCTGGAAAGGCAAGCGCGGCACCGCGCTGGTCCAGCATGCCGGCGATGCGACGTTTATTCGCCGCGCCGTCCCGGCGCTGGCGGAGACCGCGCAGTGCGAGATCATCACGCTTCGCGCCGGCACGACGCCAGTGGCCGCCGGCATCGTGCTGCGCCACCAGGATCGCGCCTTCTTCTTCAAGCTCGGCATCGACGAGCGCTTTGCCAGGTATTCACCGGGCGTGCAGCTCACGCTCGAGGCTCACCCGCCATCTCTGCGCCGATCCCGCCATCGCTAGCGCCGATTCCACCGCGAGCGCCGACCATCCCATGATCAACCCGATCTGGCGGGGACGCTTCGCGGTCGGCGACGTGCTGATCCCGCTACGGCGGCACGATCCGGTGGTGGCGCTCATTCACGGAGCGCTGGTCGGCCTCAACGCCGCGCACGAGACCGCGCGACGCCTGGTTCGCCGGCTCCGCAAATCAGCGAAGACTACTCCGCCGCCTGCGCGTTGATCTCCGCCGAGACCTGGCGGATGGCGCGGGCGAGCAGGTTCGGATCCTGCGCGCCGGAGACCGCGTATTTCTGCGCGAAGACATAGGTCGGCACGCCGGAGATGCCCTTGTCGGCGGCCTCCTGGGCGTCCGCCGAGACGCGCGCGACGTCCTCGTCGGTGGCGAGGCGCCTGCGCACGTCCTCGGCATCGAGGCCGATATCGGCGGCCGCCTGCACCAGCACGTTCACATCGGTGAGATCGCCGCCGTCGCGGAAATACAGCTCCATCAGGCGCTGCTTCATCTCGGGCGCCTTGCCGATCGCCTCCGCCCACAGGATGAGACGATGGCAGTCGGTGGTGTTGGGTTGACGCGCGACCAGCTCGGGCTTGTAGACGAGGCCCTCCTCGCTTGCGGCCGCAACGACGCGCCCGGCAATGCCCTTGTAGGCTTCGACCGAGCCGAACTTCTGGGTGAGATAGGCCTCGCGGCTGATGCCTTCGCGCGGCACCCAGGGATTGAGGAAGAAGGGGCGGAAATTGAGCTTGACCGGGACGTCGGGCACCAGCGCCAGCGCGCTCTCGATCCGGTGCTTGCCGATGTAGCACCAGGGGCACACCACGTCGGAGACGACGTCGATCTGGAGCGGTTTCAGCGTGCTCATGTCAGGCGCCTCCTTTGGGCGGGTCACGGGTTCGCCGGAAGATAAGCCGAACCGGGGGAGGCGCAAGGCACCCGTCCCGCATGGCTCAGGGCTGCACCTCTGCGGTTATTGTGATGGCTCCGGCCCGCCGGGATAGTCGTGGCCACGATCAAGCCCTGGGATCAGGAAGGGGAGACCGCGATGAGCGCCATTTTCAAGCCGATATAGCTCAAATGCTTGATGGAGATGCCGGCATAGAACGCCAACTCCGCTTGGGTCAGGCTGCGTCGCAGGCGCCAGCCGCGCAGCAGCTCGCCGACGGGATTGGGGTGCGTAAAGGCCGGGAGGAACGTGTGTCCATCTATCTATTACGCGAGCGCCGACGCGCGCTGTAAACGCCGCTATGACAGCCCGGCCGCCATCTGCTTGAGCCGTTCGGCGGTGCGCTCGTCCGCCGGGAAGAAGGTTTCCAGCGCCAGCTCCGACAGCGTGATGTCGACCGGCGTGCCGAACACCATGGTGGTGGAGAAGAAGCTCAGGATCTCGCCCTGGTGACGCAGCTTGAAGGGGATCGCGACATTGTCGCTCGACAGCGGCCCCGCGCGCGCCGGGATCGGATAGCTCTTGAGGTCGTTGTAGAGCTTGATCAGCTCGGGGTCCGCGGTTGCCTCGCATTGCCGGTGCAGCCGCTCCAGGAGGTGCCCGCACCATTCCGCGAGGTTGACCGTGCGCGGCGCCAGCGCTTCGGGATGGAAGGCGAGCCGCAGCACGTTGAAGGGCTGGCCGAGCAGCCGCTGCGGAATGCCGTCGAGCAGCGGCGCCACCATGCGGTTGGCCGACACCAGGTTCCAGTGCCGGTCCACGGCGAGCGCCGGATTGGGCTCATGGGCCCTGAGCACGAGATCGATGGCCTGGCGGGCTGATTTCAAGGCAGGATCCCCCAGGGGCCGCTGCTGGAAGGCCGGCGCATAGCCGGCCGCGACCAGCAGCACGTTGCGTTCGCGCAACGGCACGTCGAGGCGTTCGGCGAGCCTCAGCACCATGTCGCGCGAGGGCGCGGCGCGGCCGGTTTCGACGAAGCTCAGGTGACGCGCCGAGATTTCAGCCTCGCCCGCGAGATCGAGCTGGCTCATGCGGCGGCGCTGCCGCCATTCGCGCAAATGGTCGCCGATATGGACCGGTTGGCTGCGTTCGGTACGCGCCGTGGATGCATGTGCGTTCATGGCCGAAAATCTAGCATGCAGGTGCCGGCCCTTCCATTACCTGCGAGGTCATGATTCCCCGTTTTGACCGTCGGCACGGAAATGCTAATGAACACCGTCATGCGCCGAATGAATACCAGCGAACTCGAAAGGCAGGCGAAGGGGGTGGCCGCCCTCATGCGCATGCTCGCCAATGAGCATCGTCTGCTCATCGTCTGCAAGCTCGTCGAATATGGCGAAATCAGCGCGAGCGCACTTGCCGAGGATGTCGGCCTTTCCGCTTCGGCTCTATCGCAGCACCTGGCGAAGCTGAAGTCCGAACGCATCGTTGCCTGTCGGCGCGACGGGCAGACGATGTGGTACCGTATCGCAGACCGGCGGATCGAAGAGCTGATTTCGACGCTGCACAGGCTGTTCTGCACGACACCAAAACGGTGATATGCGACTCTGACCGTTTGGGATCGCGGTGATTTGCTGCGTTCACTTCCGCCTGGCTTCGGCGGATTCGACCCACCAGAAGAACAGCGCGGCGCCGGCCGCAAGTGCGGCGAACCAGACGATGTCGGGCACGTGCGTCACATCCGGAAGACGGACTTTGCCCAGCGCCCAGACGTTGAGCACGTGCGCCTTCAACCAGTCGAAGCTGAGGGCGTAGAGGATGGCCCCGGCCACCATGCCGAGCGCACCGACCAAGGCATGGACGCTGCCGGTCGCGATGGCGCCGAGCGCCGTTCCCGGGCAATAGCCGTAGACCACCATGCCGGTGCCGAACAGGGCGGCGCCGAGCGCGACCGCCAGCAGGTTGGCATCCTTCACGTAGTATTTCGCATTGCCGGTGTCGACCAGCAACAACACGCCGATCCCACCGACCACGATCGCGGTGCCCATCACCTTCAGCACGGTGAAATCCCGCAGGCGGAACTGATTCTCGATCACATTGCAGTTGGTCACCTTGCCGCGTTGGAGCAGGAAGCCGAACGCCGCACCCATCAGCACCGGACCAAGGATTGTCATCATCGCTGTCATCGGAGGTCCCTCACCGTTTGCGGAACATGAGCGCGGAAATTCCGAGCCCGGTGGCGAACATCACCGCCAGGAACAGCCAGCTCGACAGCGCGAGCTGCAACCCGCCGGAGATGCCGTGTCCGCTGGTGCAGCCGCCGGCAAGCCGCGCGCCGTACATGATCACGGCTCCGCCGAGGAACGCGCCGATGAAACGCTTTGCGATCGACGGCCCGAACCGCTCCTTCCAGACCTCGGGCACGAGCTCGAGCCGCCACGTCCCCGACATCACCGCGGAGATGAAAGCGCCTGCCGGAATGCCGACGAGGAACCAGACACCGTAGTCCAATTTCAGCGGCATGCTCTTCCAATAGGCGTTCTGTGCCACCGCCTCGGGTCCGACCACGGGAATGGCAAACAGGGAGGCGATGCGCGAATAGGCGGTGGTGACGCCGAGCGGATCTCCGAACACGGCAAAGGCGATCCAGCTCAAAAGGCCAATTCCCGCACCAACGAGATAAGGCGACCAGTCAATCCGCGCCGTGCGCGGCGCTTCGCGAGCGTAGCTTTCCGTGATGGTGGTCATGTGCGTTTCCCCGGAAGCGTTGTGTTGTGCCAGGATCGTTGCGGCACGATCAGCCAGCACCGGCAAACATCATATTCAAAACATTTAATTTAGCAATCTCTAAAGTCTTTTTAGATGCCGGACGCCGGCGAGCCCGCGGCCGGTCGGGCTTGCGGCATGCCGGCGCGGTCGACGATCAGATCCGTGAGCCCCGCCCCCAGCCACATGCCGCCGAGCACGAGCCAGGCGGTGAGCGCAAAGACCGAGGCGCCGGTCACGCCGGCGCCGACCGCGCAGCCGCCGGCGAGCATGGCGCCGAACCCCATCAGCACCGCGCCCAGCAGGTAACGGCGCATGCCGAGCCCGTCCGAGAATCCTTCCAGCTTCAGCTCACCCGCATACGCCGCCGCGGCGAACGAGCCGAGGAACACGCCCGGAATAATGCCGAGGTCGAAGCCGAGCCGCAGCTGCGAGCTGTTCAGAACCAGCATCAGCAATTCGGCCGACGGTCCGCTGAAGGTGAGGCTCTTCAACGTCACCGGCGCGAATGAGGCCTGCGACAGCTGGTAGGTGAAGAGCCAGCCGGCGACGACGGCCGCGCCGGCCGCGAGCGCGGCAAGGATCAGGTGGCGCGGCAGCCGGCTGCGAAAGGCGAAGGACAGCCCCGCAATCAGCCAGACGCCTCCGAAGGCGAGCTTCTCGGGCGTGCCGGCGCCGAACATCGCCATGATGTCGCGCGACGGGCCGCCGTCGACCAGCCACAGATTGGTCACCCACTCGCGCGCGGGCGACAGCAAGCCGCGATAGGAGGCCTGAGCGGCGACCGCGAACACCAGTCCCGACAGCAGCGCCCTGAGATTGCCGTTGGCCGAGAGCACGAGCAGCCGGCTGGCGCAGCCGCGAGCCAGGATCATGCCGCAGCCGAACATCACCCCGCCGGCCAGCGCACCGGAGATGCTGCCCTGCTGCGCGAGCTGGCGCGCCTCGGAGACGTCGAGCCAGCCGAGCGCGACCAAGCCTTGCGTGCCCACCAGCGCGGCGGCGAAGGTCAACAGCCACACCGCAAGGCGCGGCCCGCCGGCGCCGCGGGAGAACTCGACGGCGGCTGCGCGCAGGCAGAAGCGGCTGCGCTGGGCGAAGAATCCAAAGAGACCGCCGACCAGGAGGCCGCCCAGCCATGACAGCCGGTCTTCCCCCATGAGATCGATGAATGTCGTCAGCACGGCCGCCTCGGTATGCCCTGGACTTGCCAATCTATCGCGAGGCGCGGCCGCGCTGTATGAGCGAGATCAAGCCCTGGGCGCAGCCCACGCCCGTTCAGGGACGCAGGTAGGCAAATCCCTGCTGTTGCAACTCGGCGAGCCGTACCACGCCGCCCTTCTCGGCGACGACGAAACCGGGCGTGAGATCGTCCAGCTTGACGCCCTGAGCCTTCATCGTGTTGGCGCAAGCATCGAAGCCGACGCCGGCATCGACGAGCTTCGCCATCATCGCAACAATGTGGTCGTGGGCCGCGAGGGCGTGGAAGGTGCGTAGCGCTGGCCCGTGCACGACCAACCTGATGTCGGCCTTCCCGGGCCCGCCGACGCCGTCGACATGGTTCTGCAGGTTGCCGAGAACGAAGACGACACGATCGGCATCGGCGAGATGATAGACGACGCGCTGTCGCCCCGGCGTTTCCGTCGCTGCGGACGCCTGGCGCACCGCGAAGGCACCAAATAGTCCGGCAAGGCTCGCACGAAGCATCGATCGACGCTGCATGGTCCCCTCCTATCGTGTCTGCTTGATGAACTCGGCGATGCGGTCGGCGACGTCCTCCGCGAACAGGTCGCGGAAGAAATGATCGGCGTCCTCGATTGTGTCGAGCTGCACCCGGCCGCCGCTCGACCCGGCCAGCGGAGCGAAGGCGGCTGCCACGTCGGGCACGACGCTATCCTTGGTCGCGGCGAGCACCAGCACCGGCAGCTTCACGCGCGCCACGAGCGCGGCGGTGTCCTGGCCGGCATCGGCGGCATAGAAAGACACAAAGGCACGGGCGGTCGCCACGGCGTTGCGGCAATAGATGAAGCCGGGCACGTCCATCCACTCCCCGCCGCGCCCGGCCGCGACCTGCTTGGTCGCCTGCTCCAGCAGCGGCGCGAGCGGCTTGCCATAGCTCGTGGCGTAGGCGGCTCGCAGATCGGCCTCGGCTTTTGCGGTGACCGGTGCCAGCAGCACCGCACCCGCCACCGCCGGGGATTCGCTTGCCGCGAGATAGCGCGCGACCTGGTTGCCGCCGCGCGAATGGCCGAACGCGAAGACGAGCCGCGACACGCCTCTTGCCCGCGCAACCCAGGCGCCGATCTCGGCAATCGCATCCTCGACGACGTAGTCATGTCGCACCGCGCAGTCATACATGCCCTTGCGGCGATCGGCTCCCAGCGACAGCGTATGCGCGAGCGAGGCGATGCCGCGCTGCTCCAGCGCCTTGGCAACGCCTTGAATGACCTCCATGTCCTTGTGCGCCAGCGTGCCGTGCGTCAACACGACCAGCGGCGTATCCGGCGTCATCGCATCGGGCGTGCGCAGCGTCGCGAGCGTCGTGCGACCTGCGACCGACAGTTCGAGCTCCTGCTCGGCCGCAGATGCGGGCCCTGCAAGCCAGAGCAACACCGTCAGTCCCATCAACCATCGCATCGGCGGCTCTCCTCACGGCCGGACAATCGTCCAATTCTTTTCGGCAAGATCCATTAGCGCGGTAACCCCGACCTGGGCGACGCTGATGCCTTTGAGCAGCGGAGGCCGCCTGCCCTCCTTCGCCGCCAGCGTCTCCAGCGTGTTGCCGCAGGCAATGAAGCTCACGTTAGGCATCGATTTCAGGAAATTCATCAGGCGCTCCCTCACCGGCGAACGGTCGTCGAGCAGCATGTCGAGGCCGCCATTGAAGGCGACCACGGCAATCTCGACGTCCTCGCCCTGCCCGGAATAATGCCGGGAGACGTTGGCGGCGATATCGAGGACGGCGCGCATCTTGACCGGGTCGTCGTCGCTGATCTGCAGCGCGAGCCTGTGAGGCTCAGCGGCCTGGGCCGCGGCCGGCGAGATTGTGACGAGCGAGCCGGCAGCGAGAGCCGCATGCAGCAGCGTGCGGCGGCTCGCCCGGCCGTGTCTCACTCCACGCCCCGCGACTTCTTCTCCTTGCCGTCCTCGGGCGTCACGTCGATGGCGGCAGCGCGCCCGGTGATCTTCACCGGGGCGATGCAATTCTTCATGCAGGGGTCCTTCTGCCAGAACGATTTCTCGCTGCTGGCGCGGTCGTCCATCACAAAGCCCTGCTCGTTCGGCATCTTGATCGTGGCAAGAGTCTTCCTGTTCAGCTCGAAGTTCTGATCGGTGACGACGTCGTTCAGATACAGAACGTAGGCGACCAGCGCATAATATTCGTCGACGGACAAGGAGCCCGTATTGCCGTAAGGCATGGCGTGCCTGACATAGTCGAACACGGTGGAGGCGTAGGGCCAGTACGAGCCCACCGTCTTGACCGGATTGTCCGAGGTCAGCGAGCCCTTGCCGCCGGCCAGCACCGGCCAGCGGCCGTTGCCCTCGCCGAACTCGCCGTGGCAGCTCGCGCAATTGTCCATGAACAGCTTCTCGCCCTGGGCGACAGTGCCCTTGCCTTCCGGCAGGCCCTGGCCATCAGGCCGCACGTCGATATCCCAACCGCGGATCTCGTCCACGGTCGGCGCGCGCCCGATGTGGTAGCGCGGCCCGCTCTTGGCGTCCGCCTTCTGCTGAGCAAGCGCCGGCGTGCTCAGCGCGCAGGCAAGCAGCGCGGCTGTGATGAGCTTAAGCGACTTCGACATTCTCGACCTCACCATTGGCCTGCACATGCCAGGTCTGGATGCCATTGTTGTGATAAATGGAGTTGACGCCGCGGATCTTGCGCAGCTCGGCCTTGCTCGGCTGCACGTATCCGGTCTCGTCCTGGACACGCGATTGCAGCAGCAGCGGCTCCCCGTTCCAGTCGAATTCGTAGTAGAAGCGCGTCAACGCCTTGTCGAGCACCGGCCCGTCGAGCCGCGCCGGCCACCAATTGCGGCCGCCGTCGAGCGACACGTCCACGCGCTTGACCTTGCCGTTGCCGCTCCAGGCAAGCCCGGAGACGATGGTGAAGCCCTTGCCGTGCCTGATCGGCGCCTGCGGGCTCGGGCTCGTGATCACGGACTTGGCGTCCATCGACCAGGTGAAGCGGCGCGCCTTGCCATTCGGCATGAGGTCCGTGTATTTCGACGTCTCCTCGCGGGTGTGCCAGGGCTGGTCACCGACCTTGATGCGGCGCAGCCACCTGACCCAGAGATTGCCCTGCCAGCCCGGCACCACGAGGCGCATCGGATAGCCCTGCTCGGGATAGAGCGCCTCGCCGTTCATCTTGTAGGCGATGATGCAGTCGTCCAGGGCCTTCTCGATCGGCAGGCTGCGATCCATCGCGGCGGCATCGGCGCCCTCGACCAGCAGCCACTTTCCGTTGGTCTTGACGCCGGCTTCCTCCAGCAGCGTGCGCAGCGACACGCCGGTGTACTGCACACAGTGGATCATGCCGTGGGTGAACTGGCAGCCATTGAGCTGGGCGCCGCGCCATTCCATGCCCGAATTCGCCGCGCACTCCATGAAGTGGATGCGATTGACGCGCGGATAGCGCTTCAGCTCCTCCAGCGTGAGGATCAACGGGCGCTCCACGAGCCCGTGGATCATCAGGCGATGATCAGCCGGATCAACCTCGGCAATACCGCCGTGATGCCGCTCGAAGCAAAGCCCATTCGGGGTGATGATGCCTTCGAGCTCGTGCAGTGGCGTGAAGCTCACCGAGGATTCGCGCGAGGCGGTCAGCCATTCGACGTCGCGCCGCACCACGTCCTTCTCGAATTTCGACGGCTTGCCATAGGGGCGCACGGCGACGCCCTCGCCGAGCGACCTGGTCCATTCCGGCACGTTGGGCGGCTGATTGGCGGGATTGCCGCCGCCCGCAAAAGCGGGCTTGGCGAGCACCGATGCGGCAACACCGGCGCCAGCGGCCAGGAAGTTGCGTCGGGATTGCCGGGAACTGTCCATCTTCGACATCGCTTCTCACGCTCCGGTAACTTTGACGGCCCGGTTGGGTTCGAGCCGAACGGTTTTCTGTCGCGTCAGGTAGTTCGCGACGACGTCCCAGATCGGCGGCCCCTCGGTTCCTTCGTTGACGCTGGCCCAGCCCGCGACCTGGTATTCCCTGGCGGGATCGATCGGCGCGCCGGTCTTGACCATCTGCATGTCCGAGATGCGCTGCCCCTGCGGCTTGGCGACGTCTATCGCGTAGGACAGTCCGCCGATCCGCACCATGTCGCCGCCCTGCTGGTAGTAGGGATCGATGTTGAAGAGATTGTCGGCGACGTCCTCGATGATCTCCTTCAACCGCGCGCCGGTCATGCCCATGCGGTAGACCGCGGGATAGGTGATCGCGGTTGCGTTGGTGACGTCCTCGAAGGTGATATCCTGCCCCGGCAGCACGCTGGTGCCCCACCGGAAGCCGGGCGACAGCGCGATCTCGGCGTCGCGCTCCTGCAGCAGCGCCTGGCAGATCAGATCGTCGAACGTGCCGTTGAAATTGCCACGCCGGTAGAGCAGCGAGTCGGTTCGGCCGAGCACCTTGGAAAGATCGGACGCGAACGGCTTGCGCACCTCGGCGATCTTGGCCGCCATCTCGGCGTCCGCCGCGATCACGTCCGAGAACAGCGGAATGAGCTTGTACCTGTAAGCTTTCACCTCGCCGTCGCGGACGTCGAGATCGAGCCGCGAGACGAACTTTCCGGACGAGCCCGACGCGATCAGCAGAGTCTTGCCGACCTTGACGGCCTCTGGCAGCGCGTCATGGGTATGTCCGGTCAGGATGACGTCGATGCCTTTGACGCGGCTCGCGAGCTTGCGGTCGACGTCGAAGCCGTTGTGGGAGAGCAGCACGACGAGCTGCGCGCCGGCCTTGCGCGCCTTGTCGACCTGCGCCTGCACGTCCTCCTCGCGCACGCCGAACGACCAGGTTGGAATCATCCAGCGCGGATTGGCGACCGGCGTATAGGGGAAGGCCTGACCCAGCACCGCGATCTTGACGCCGCCGCGCTCGATCATGGTCGATGCCTCGAACGCCGCCTCGTTCCATTCGGTGTCGCGGATATTGAGGCCGAGGAACGGAAAGCCAAGGCCTTCGATCGCCTGCTTGACCCGGTCGGTGCCGTAGGTGAACTCCCAATGGCCGGTCATGGCGTCGGGTTTGAGCAGCGCCATGCAGTCGATCATGTCCTGGCCGCGCGTCTTCAGCGACGACCACGAGCCCTGCCAGGTGTCGCCGCCGTCGAGCAGCGCGACCTTGTCGCCGCGCTCGGCGCGGATCGACTTGATCACGGTCGCGGCGCGATCGAGACCGCCGATCCGGCCATAGCTCTTGGCCAGCGCCTCGAAATCCTCGGACGTCAGGGCGTAGGCTGCCGACGAGCCGGGCGCGATCCCGAACCGCGTCAAGAACTCCTTGCCGGTGACGTGCGGCGGAAGGCCCTTGGCCTCGCCCACTCCAAGATTGGTCGAGGGTTCGCGGAAATAGAGCGGCATCAGCTGGCCGTGGATATCGGTCACATGCACCAGCGTGACATTGCCGAGCGGCTCGAATGCCAGCAATTCCTTCTCGGTCAGGCGCTGCTGAGCGACCGCCCGGGTCAGGCCGGAGCCGACACCGCTCGACAGGGCCGCCGTTGCCGCGGCGACCTGAATGAACTCGCGGCGAGAGATCATGCGCAAGACTCCTGCAAGCTCATCGTTTCAGTTGCGCACCGACGGCGTCTCGACCGGCAGCCCGATGCCGCGCCAGGCCACATAGAGCTCGAGGCGCGAGGAACTCGTCCGAGAGCGGCTTGAACGGCTCGGCACGGACGTCGAACATGCAGCCTTCGAAACGCTCATGCAGCGGTACCAGGCGCTGATCGCGCAGCCGATAGGTCGGAAAGCCGTTGGTCTGGCCCTGGCTCAGGAAATCGGCGCGCATGA
This sequence comes from Bradyrhizobium dasycarpum, assembly GCF_042019905.1. NCBI lineage: Bacteria > Pseudomonadati > Pseudomonadota > Alphaproteobacteria > Hyphomicrobiales > Nitrobacteraceae > Bradyrhizobium > Bradyrhizobium dasycarpum. Next base: position 262,566 of record NZ_CP169574.1, on the reverse strand, counting down.
ACTTGCCGTTGTTGCGCTCGTGGCAGGACTCACAGGCCAGATCGAGCTGGCCGTAGCGCGTGTAATAGATCTGCTTGCCGCGCTCGAACCAGGGCGACATCGGTCCGTCGGTCTTCACCGCGACCTTCATGCCGTGCGACTGGTAGCGCACGAAGGCGGTCATGTCGGTCAGCTCCCGGGATTTGAATTTCCAGGGCTCCGCCTTCATCTGCTCGCTGCGGCAGATGTTGATGCGCTGCTCGAGATTGACCGGCTTCTTTAGCTTGTCGTCCCATTTCGGCATGGCGGCGCCGACGCCCTTCATGCCGGTCTCGGCCTCGCCGTGGCAGCTCATGCACGACTTGCCCTCGCTGCCCTCGACCTTCTTCCAGGCCTCCGCCGCGCGCTCCACGGCGAGGAATCCCGGATTTTCCAGATCGTCGTCCTGCAGCGCACGGGTCTCCTTGCTGCGGAACTCATAGCCGGAGATGATGGTCTTGAAGACGTGGCCGGGCGGCGCCGCGATGCCCTTGCGCTCGGCCTCCTCCGCCGATGCGAGCGTTGCAACCGATGCGGCGGCCACGATCGCAGCGGCCAACCCTATGTATCGTGGCGCCATTCGAGCCTCCCTCAATGCGCGATGCGCATCATGCCTTGAGCGCGATCTTCTCTTCGGCCGTGATCACGGTGCCGTCGTCGTCCGTCCAGGAGAACTTGAACGTGCCGGTCTCGTCGATCCTGGCGTCGAACTGGATGTAGGGGTTGGCCGAGATCGCCGGCTCCAGCGCGCAGCCGAACACCGGCTTGCCGTTGAACTCGCAGGTGAACCTGTTGATGATCTTGCGAGGAATGGGCTTGCCCTGCGCATCCTTGCGCTGGCCCGATTCCATCACGTGCGAAACCAGGGTCTTGATCTGGATGACCTCGCCCTTGGCGGCTTCCTTCGGAAGCTTGATGCGCGGTTTTTCTGCCATCTGTCTTCTCCTAAGCCGTTAGCCGCCGCAGCCGCCGATGGTGACCTTGACGGTCTTCTGCTCCGTGAACAGCGAACCGTCGCTCATCTTCGCGATCGCAACCACGTTCTGCGTTGACGCGAGCCGGATCCGGATCGAGGCTTCAGCCTTGCCCGACAGCGGCGTGAAGGACAGCGTCGCCACGCCCGCATTAGGGTTGCCGTCCGCGATGATCAGAACGTCCTTGACGTAAGATTCCGCGGTCATCGGGCTGTCGATGTTGATCGACAGCGGCACGGTGTTGCCGTTCTCCGCGATTTCCGGCAGATCGAGCGAGATCTTGCCCTTGGCCGGCTGCTTGCCGCCGGTGAACTTCTCGATCCACTTCGCCGCGTCGTTCGAGACCTCGGCATCGGCTGCCATGGGCATCAGGGTCAGCATGACGAAGCCGCCCCCGAGTGCAAATGCCTGCCGTCGATTGATGGCTTTCATTCCTGATCCTCCTCGCCGTCAGTTCAGCGTCTTGAGAAAAGCGATGACGTCCTCGACCTGCGCGGCCGTCAGAATGGACTTGCCGACGAATTCCGGTCGCACCCGGCTGAGCCCATCGTTCTTGAAGAACGCGGGCATGACCGTGCCGGTAAAGATGCGCTTGGGGTCGGCGATGATGAGGCGCAATTGAGCCTCGCTGTAGCGGCCTGCGACACCGTCGAGCGACGGGCCGAACTCGCCGTGGAATTCCTGAGATTTCAGGCTGGTGACCTGATGGCAGGCCAGGCAATTGCCGAGCGTGCGCGTCAGGAACACCTTCTTGCCGGCGGCGGCGTCGCCGGGCGCGCCGGTCAGTGATTTCGGCGAGAATCATCAACGATGTCGAGCTTGATCGGCTCCTGCGCACAGGCGCTTCCGATCGTGAGACACCAAGCAAACGCAGCCGCAAGCGAGCGCCGCATGTTTCCTACCCCAGGGATGGCGAGGTGACGCCCGCCTCGTTCATGACGAATCTAACGATCCATCACATTCATTTATTATGATATGATCATGTCTTTGACGGCGTCAAGACATATTTGCGCGCGGCGTCGGGCTAGCCGCCGGTGGCGAGGAAGTCCTTGAACGAGCCGCGCTCGTAGGCGCGATCCCGTACGAAACGAAACATCGCGAGGAAATGCGGCGGCTTCAGATAGCCGGGCGCCCGCGCGACTTCTCGCGCCATCGGCTCCCGCTTTTCGATGCCGCTGGACGATGGCGGAAAGAACTGGAACGTCGGGGTGAACCTGATCCCGTATTTCTGGGCAAGGTCCTTCTCGGACAGTTCCTGACGGTCGAAATCAATCACCTTGCGGGATCCGATCAGATTGAGCTGGAGAACCTCGAAATTCTCGCGGATATAGCTCGCAATACCGGCATCGGCGAAATTCACCAGATGCGTTTCGCGGCAATAGGGACAGCCGCGCAGCTCCCACATGATGGCGAGGCGCTTGCCGTTGGCGGCAGAGCTGTCGAGATCCTCGCGCAGATCGAGAAAGCTCTGCAGAAACCAGGGCTCGTGATAGAGCCCGTCGTCTCCGAGCGCGGGTTCGGCCACGGCCACGCGGCAGCTTGCGGCAATCGCGGCCCCCGGAGCCAGTGCCAGAAGATCGCGCCGCGTCAGCCTGAAGAGATGCATCGGGAATTTCAACCTTGGACAATATTGCGGGTCGAAGCGGGTCTATTATAATATTCGAATACTCGAATGTAACAAGGATTCCCATCTTGCACTGCATCATCGTGCTGTTGACGTGGCTGGCCTCCGGAGCGCTCGCGCTTGGCGCCGAGGGCGACCGCGCGAAGGATTTCGCAGCGGCGATGCAGCCGATCAGGGCCAATCTGCGCAGCGCCGCAAGCTATGCGCGGACCGGAAACATTGCGCTGGCTCAGATTGAGATCGAAGAGGCCACAACGACCTGGAAGCAGCTCGCGACCAATGCGGCCCCTCCCGCTTACACGCCTGTCGCGCTGGCGGAATTTCTCGGCCTCGGCGGCGAGCAGCTTGGTGCGGTCGCGCGCGCGCTCGATGGCGGAGACGTTGTCGCCGCCGGACGAGAGCTGCTCCTGCTCCGCCGGTCGTTCCACGACCTCAGGCGTCGATCCGGCCTCTACGATCTCGCCGATTGCGTCTTCGAGATCGCACCCGCGATGGACAGACTGCGCGTTGCGGCCACGCACGATGGCGAGCACCCTGCCCCGGCAAGGGCCGAGGATACCATCGCCAGCGCAAGCGCGTTGCGCGACCGTCTGCAACGCTGCAACGATTGGGCCCAGGCGGACGTTGCTGAAACGAGCGAGTTCCGTCGGCTGATCGACGGCGCGATCGCCAGCAGCACCGAGATCTCCCATGCGGCGACGGCTGGAGACGGGCCGCTCGTCCATCGCTACCTGATCGAGCTGCAGTCTTACGCGCAGCTTCTCGATTTCCGCTTCGGCTGAAACCGTGATGGTCAACCGATGCTGGTCAATGCAGGGAAATGCTCCAGCAGCCATTCCGAGACGGCTGGCATCAAGCCGGTCAGGAACATCAATCCGGTCGCAACCAGAAAGGCGCCCATCGTCTTCTCCACCAGAGCCAGGTGCCGGCGGGCACGACCGAGCGCGGCGACGAAGCGACCGGTGAAAGCGGCAGCGATCAGGAAGGGGATGCCGGTCCCCGCCGAATAGGACAGCAGCAGCAGAGCCCCCTCGCAGTGGTGTCCTCGGACCCCGCCATGAACAGGACGGCCGCGAGGATGGGACCTGCACAGGGTGTCCAGCCGAACGCGAACGCCAGACCCATGACGAAGGCGCCCGCAACACCGGCAGGCCGGTTCTCGACCTGCAGCGTCGCGCTGCGATAGAGCAGCGGAATCCTGAGCACGCCGAGAAAGTGCAGCCCCATCAAGACGATCAGGGCGCCCGCGACGATGCCGAGCGTCGAGATATGGGCGGAGATAAAGCGCCCCGCAATCGAGGCGGTCGAACCCAGCGCCACGAAGACCAGGGAGAAGCCGGCCACGAACGCCAATGCAGAGACCAGGATGCGCGGCCGCAATGCCGGCTGCCCATCGGAGAGATCCGAGACCGAGACACCGGCCATGTAGCACAGGAACGGCGGGACCAGCGGCAGGATGCAGGGTGACAGAAACGACAACAGGCCAGCGACAAAAGCCGCCCCAAGCGTGACATCCAAGGTCATTGCCTCCCACCTATTACATATGCGAATTTAATGATATAAAGGACCAACGAAGTCCAGAGGCCCGAAGTCCGGAGGTCATCGCGCGGGATGAACCGACACGTTGCATTTCTCTTGGCATTGCTCCTGGCCGCGATCACGCTTGCCCTGCCGGCGACGGGGTCCCGCGCGGCCGAGCTGGTCATGTTCGAGCGGGCCGGCTGCGTCTGGTGCGCGCGCTTTGATTCCGAGATCGCGCCGATCTACGCCAAGACCGAGGAAAGCCAGGCCGCGCCGCTGCGCCGCGTCGACCTCGGCCGTCCCCTGCCCGCCGATCTCTCCGGAATCGATCCGGGTGCCTTCACGCCGACCTTCGTCGTGGTAAAAGAGGGCCGAGAGATCGGCCGCATTCGCGGCTATCCGGGGGATACCTTCTTCTTCGGCCTGCTGAGCCGCATCCTGACGGGTTCGGGATCGATGCCGGGCAGGTCGTGACCAGAAATGCCATTGAGGAAATTGACGCGATGCCGCTGCCAAAGCTGAAGGAGATCGAGGGATCCGCCGAACTCGAGCAGATGATCGAGAAGGCGCGCGAGGCGAGCGACATGCTCAAGGCGCTGTCGCATGAATCCCGCTTGCTGCTGCTCTGCATCCTCGCCGAGGGCGAGAAGTCGGTGACCGAGCTCGAGCAATTCCTCGGCGAGCGGCAATCGACGGTATCCCAGCAGCTCGCGCGGCTGAGGCTCGACCGTCTGGTCACCACCCGCCGCGACGGCAAGACCATCTATTACAGCCTCGCCAGCGAGGACGTCCGCAAGATACTGACCGCCGTCTACGACGTGTTCTGCGAGCCGGTGCGCCGGCGGCGCCGGTAGTTATCCGCTCTGGCTTTCCGCAACCTTCCGGCGCAAGCTGCCCGGAAGGACAACAAACATCTCCGGGAGGAATGCTGAACCCGTCGACCATAGCGTTTGCATGCGGGCTTGCAGCCGGCGCCATGCTCGGTGTTGCGGGTCGCGCGGGACGATTTTGCACCCTGGCGATGCTCGAGGATGCGTTCTTCGGGTCGGATCTGCGCCGGCTGAAATCCTTTGCGCTGGCTGCGGCCGTGGCGCTGCTGGCGACCCAGGCGCTGGCCGAGTTCGGCATCGTCGATCTGTCGCGATCGATCTACCTGACGCCGTCGATCGGGCTTGGCGGTGCGATTCTGGGCGGGCTGATGTTCGGCATCGGCATGGCGCTGGTCGGCACCTGCGGCTTCGGCACGTTGGTCCGTGTCGGCGGCGGAGATCTGCGCGCCATCGTGGTCTTTCTCGTGCTCGGCCTCTCGGCGCTCGCAACCATGCGCGGGATCACGGGCATGCTGCGCGTGATGCTGATCGAGCCGTTGTCTGTGCGGCTCTCCGCAGGCAGCGACCAGACGCTGACCTCGCTTCTCGGCGCCGGAGCCGCGATGCGCGCGCTGCTCGTCGTGTCGATCGCCACGGCCCTCGCCGTCTGGGCTCTCGCCGACGGCAGGCTGCTGCGATCGCCCCGACTGCTGGCCTCCGGCCTTGCCGTCGGCGCCGCGATCGCATTCGGCTGGTTCGCGACCGGCTGGCTCGCCGATGACGAGTTCGATCCCGTCCGCGTCTCCTCGCTCAGCTTCGTCGCGCCGCTCGGCGACACCATCCTCTACGTCGCCACCTTCTCCGGCGCGCGGCTGAATTTTGGGATCGGTTCCGTCGCCGGCGTCGTGGCAGGGTCTTTCGCCGCAGCGATGCTCGCGCGCGGCTTCCGTTGGGAGGCCTGCGACGACGCACGCGAATTGAAGCGTCACATGACCGGCGCGCTCCTGATGGGCATCGGGGGCGTCATGTCGATGGGATGCACGATCGGGCAAGGCTTGACCGCGTTCTCGACCCTCGCCGTCTCCGCGCCGATCACCCTGCTGGCGATTGCCTGCGGAGCCCGACTCGGGCCTCGAGTTCACGATGACCGGCGAGTGGTTGCCGGCATTGCGCCGGCTGTTCGGCGCCTCGACATAGCCAGGACCACCGCGATTTCTCGCGAATTGCGAGCTGCGTCGAACGTCCCAAAGTGCCCTGAATAGCGCCCTGCCTTACCCCTGAGGTAATCGAATTGGCCCGCGGGCCGGCGCATCTTCTGTTGCAACAGGAGATGACCATGATCGCGCTGCTGCTCTACCGGACTATCGCAGACCACCTCGTTCCCTGGGCCATGGCGCTCGCGACCCGCATGCTGGCGCGCAGCCTCAACATGCCGGAGCCGCTGGTGCATTCGACCGGCGATTACGTGGTCGCACAGGTCATCGCCTTCGAGCACGGCGTCGGCAGAAGCCTCTGCCCCTACCGTCTCGCCCGCCTGCTCCGCGCCTGGTGGCGCGGATGGCAGTGAGCTCCACCCCACCCCAAGCAAGGAGACCTACCATGATCGTTGCATCCAACTTCCTCCGCCGCGCCCTGCTGGCCGATGCCGTCTTCAGCGGCGTCGCCGCCCTCGGCTTCACCTTCGGCGCCAGCACGTTCGCTGCGCTGTTCAACCTGCCCGAAGCGCTGCTGCGCGAGACCGGCCTGTTCCTGATCGGCTACGCCGCGCTGGTCGGCTGGCTCGCTTCGCGCGCCGCGGTGGCGAAGCCACTCGTGTTGCTGGTCGTGGTCGGCAACGCGGCCTGGACCGTCGGCAGCATCGCGCTGCTGCTCTCCGGCGCGGTGTCGCCGAACCTCGCCGGCGAGCTCATGGTCGTGGCGCAGGCCATCGCCACCGGCGTGTTCGCCGAATTGCAGTATGTGGGATTGCGCAGGAGCGAGAGTGTGGCGGCGGCGTGAGGCCAGTCACCGTCATTCCGGGCTGGTGCGCGAGCACCAGACCCGGAATCTCGAGATTCCGGGCTCGATGTTGCGCATCGCCCCGGAATGACCCCTGACGATGCGCTGCTTCGTAGCATGACAGCGGAGCTGGAAGCGCAGGCTAGGCCCGCGCGCGGGCCTTGCCGACGGCGTGACCGTTGAGCTTCCTCTTGGCGGCCTTGTTCTTGAGGCCCTTCGCGCCTGCCTTCTGCGCCTTGCGCTCGGCCCGCGCCTTCACCTTGGCACGTTCGGCCCGCGCCTCCGCGCGCAGCTTCTTGCGCTTCTTCTCGCAGGACTCGCATTTGCAGCCGATCGGCTTCAGATAGGCTTTGAAATAGTCGGTGCCGTAATCGTAGTTGATCTCGTCGCCCGGCTCGATGTTCTTGATGGCGCGGATGAACACCTTGCGCTCGCGCGGCCGGACGTCGGACTCGGCGTTGGGCCGGCAGGAATGGTTGATATAGCGGGCAAGATTCTTGCGCACCGACCCGTCGATGGTCCAGCGCCCGTTGAGCTCGAACAGGTACTTGTTCTCGATCTCGTCGTGCGCCGGAATCCGCGAATCCAGGATCGGTCCGAAATAGCGGATGATCCGGGTCCCCTTCTTGATCGGCTTGGTGGCGAAGAGGCCGAGCCCGGTCTTGGAGCGGCCGACACGATAAGGTTTGTTCGAGATGGCTGGCATGATCGAGAGAATGAGGACGCGAACGAGGCAGGAGAAGCCCAAGCGAAGCCGCTCTTCTAGAACGATTCCGCGCCGCTGTCAGGTATATCCCACGCCTGTTTGAACCTTGCCCACAATGAAGACGTCAGATCGTACGAAGTTCCCGTACCATCAAGAACCCCATGATGAAGCATATCACCCGCATTAGCCTCGCGGCCTTGACGATCAGCATCGGCCTGACCAGCGCCGACGCCCAATCCGTGGGCAGCACCTACACCTCGACGGCGCCGAAGGATTGCCTCCAGGTCGGGAGGGCCAGCGAGCTCGACGGCAGCACCACGAGGACATGTCCGGGCAAGAACGGCCTCCTGGTGCTGATTGCCGAGGACGATCTGCGCGAAGTCGTCTCGGTCGGCCGCAATCGCAAGCAAGCCGCCGAGGAACCGGCGGCCAAGGTCTGGTTCGCGCCGTTCAATTCGTCGGAGACCACGATCGAATGGCGCGCGGTGGGCGCAAAGCCGTTCGCGATCATTCAGCGCTGGCACATCGCCGACAACGGCGATCCCGACAAGCAGGGACGGCCGAATACCAAAGCCATGCTGGTCGTGACCCGGCTGCCGCCCGGCCCGGTCTGCCACGTCGCCTATGTCGATGCGATCGCCAATCCCACCGCCAATGAGCTTGCGCGCAAGGCCGCGGACGATTTCGCCCGCGGCTTCACTTGCGGCAAGGACGAGGTGAAGATCGTCGGCACGCGCGGCCGCGCCGTCGAGCTGGCGACGATGCGCTAGGCCCTGGCGCCTCAGACGACGCTAGGCAGGATGCTTCGTCGCCACGGGGGCGGTCAGCATCGCCTCGAGCAGGCGTTCGGCCGTGGTCCCCTCGGGGAGCCGCTCGAGGATATCCTCGAGCCGGCCGTCGAGCAGCAGCATGGTGAAGCCGTGCACCATCGACCAGGCGCGTGCGATGGCGGCGCCCTGGTTCAACGTCAGCGCGTCGCCGCTGATCTGCTCCTGCCGCATCGCGCCGATGGCATTCGCGAGCCCGGCAAAGGAGGCTTCGGCGGCCTCGTGCAGCGAGGGCCTGGAATAATCCAGCCGCTCGGAGCGGAACATGATGCCGTACATGCCGGGATGAGCCTGCGCATAGGCGACATAGGCCTTCGGCTGCGCCAGCGCGGCCTCGAGCGGCGTGGTGGCGGCATTATAGGACGCGGCCATTGCGGCGTTGAACTGGCGGAAGCCGACGGCGGCGAGCTCGCTGAGGAGGCCGGTGAGATCGCCGAAATGATGGGTAGGGGCGGCATGCGAAACGCCGGCCTCGCGTGCCACCGCGCGCAATGTGAGGCCCGCCAGCCCGTCGCGTTCCAGCACCCGTTCGGCGGCCTGGAGCAGCGCCTCGCGCAAGGCGCCGTGATGGTATGGCGTCTCGGCCTTCGCGCTCGTGGTGCGGCGCGAGGTGCGCGATGCCGCGGTCGACGTTGTTCTTCTGGAGGCACGCGGGCTTCGGGCGGTTTCGCTCTTGGTGTCGGTCTTGGCCATTTGCAAGCTATATGACGCAATATTGACAGTGTAAAGATTTCGCTTGACCGAAATCACGGTTGGCGCTATCTAATCTTTACGATGTAAAGATATGGAGGGAACGCCGTGCAGCACGACGCCATCGCCGAGCGCCGCAACAATATCGCGCCGATCCCGTTCGAAGCGGACGCGCCATTTCTCAAGGTCATCGGCGAATTGCCGCGCGAGCTGAACGGCGTGCTCTATCGCAACGGTCCCAACCCGCAGTTCGAATCGCCCGGCGCGCATTGGTTCGTCGGCGACGGCATGCTGCACGCCTTCCACCTCGAGAACGGCCGCGCCAGCTACCGCAACCGCTGGGTCCGCACGCCGAAATGGCTTGCCGAGCACGACGCCGGCCGCGCCTTGTTCGGCGGCTTCGGCCGCAAGCTGCCGGATGCCCTGGCCGATCTCACCGACGGCGGCGTCGCCAACACCAACATCATCTTCCATGCCGGCAAGCTGCTCGCGCTGGAAGAGGCGCATCTGCCGACCGAGATCGAGCCGGGCACGCTGGCGACGCGCGGTTATCACAACTACCAGGGCCGCGTCGCCGGCAGCTTCACGGCGCACCCGAAGATCGATCCCGTCACCGGCGAGCTGGTATTCTTCAGCTACAACGCCGCCGGTCCGCTGACCCCTGCCCTCTCCTACGGCTCGATCGATGCCTCCGGCAAGGCGACGCGGTTCGAGCGGTTCGAGGCGCCCTATGCCAGCATGGTGCACGACTTCATCGTCACCGCGAACCATGTGCTGTTTCCGATCCTGCCCATTACCGGCAGCATGGAGCGCGCCATGAGCGGGCGGCCGCCCTACGCCTGGGAGCCGGACAAGGGCGCCTATGTCGGCGTGATGAAGCGCAGCGGCACGGCAAAGGACATCGTCTGGTTCCGTGCCGAAGCCTGCTACGTCTTCCACGTCATGAACGCGTGGGAGGACGACAATCGCATCGTCGCGGACGTCATGCAGTTCGAGGAAGCGCCGCTGTTTCCGCATCCCGACGGCCGGCCGACCGATCCGGAGAAGTCGCGCGCCCGGCACTGCCGTTGGACGTTCGACCTCTCGGGCAATACCGACCGCTTCCAGCAGACCTATCTCGACGATCTCACTGGCGAATTCCCACGCATCGACGACCGCCGCGCCGGACTGAAGAGCCGTCACGGCTGGTACGCCTGCGCCAATCCGAAACTGCCGATGTTCGGCGCGCTCTCCGGCATCGTCCACGTCGACGGCAACGGCAGACGGCTCGGCCAATACCTGCTGCCGGCCGGCGACACCATCTCCGAGCCCGTGTTCGTCGAGCGCGCGAAGGATGCGGCCGAGGGCGATGGCTGGCTGCTCGCGGTAGTCTGGCGGGCGCGAGAGAACCGCAGCGACCTCGCGGTGTTCAACGCCACCGACGTCGAGGCGGGTCCCGTCGCGCTGGTGCAGCTCGGCCACCGCGTGCCCGATGGCTTCCACGGCAATTGGGTCGGGGCGGCGTAGCCCTCGTCAATGCCGGCGCAACGCAGTCGCGAGCCCGGAATCCCCGTGGATATTGCGTCATCAAGGAGGCCCGATGCACATGCTCCCGATCGCCGCGCAATCCGTCGCTGTCCTCGTCCCGGCGGGCGCCGCACTTGCATTCCTGGCGATACGGCTACGCCGGCGAAGCCTCACGTTCTTCGAAGGCGGCATCCTGCTCGCTGCCGGCCTTCTCCTCGCCGCCACACTCCCGATGTTGCCGCCCCTGCCCTGGACAGGATTGGTCGACGAGATGACCGACCAGCTCGTTGCAGCACTTCATTTTCTGGAGGTCGCTTACGTCGCCTTGACATTGTGAGAGATGGTTGAGCGGCGCGGCTCGCTGTCTTGACCTCGCCGCCCTGGTTATTGCGGTTCCGAATCCCGCGCTGCCGGGTCCCGACCTGGGCGTTCCGGTCGGTTTTTGGGCCCCTGCGCCGTCTCGCAACAGCGCGCCTGTCCTCACAAAGTGATATGCCGGGTATCGCCGGATCAAGTAGGGTGCGCCGGTCTGCGCCTGCCCACTGCTAACCAGGAATGACGATGAAGGACGTATTCGCCCGCCTCGCCTCCGACCTCCTCTCCGTTATCATCTTCCTGGCCGTCTATCTCATCACAGACAACGTGATCCTCGCAACGGCGGTGGCGATTGCCGGCGCGATCGCGCAAGTGATCTATGCGCGGCTCAAGGGACAACCGCTCCACTACATGACCTATGCGAGCCTCGCTCTGGTCGTCGTGCTGGGCGGTATCACGCTGCTGACCAACGATCCGCGCTTCATGCTGGCAAAACCCTCGATCGCACATTTCGCGATCGGCGCGATCATGCTCAAGCGCGGCTGGATGCTGCGCTACATGCCGCCCGTCATCGTCGAGACCGTTCCCGAATATGTCACCATCGCGGGCTATGCCTGGGCGGCGCTGATGTTCGTGATCGGCGCCGGCATGTTGGTAGTCGCCGCCACCGGCGATCTGAAGCTGTGGGCGTTCTATCTCATGGTGGTCGCAGGCGGCGCCAAGATCCTGGCGTTTGCCGTGCAATACTTCGTTCTGCGGCTGATCGTCACCAACCGCCGGCGCGCCGCCGCCCGCGCCTAAATGCCCTATTCGAGGGTTAGGCAGGAGCTGCGAGTTGGGCTATAGGCTCGGCTCCGGGACTGGCCGCGGATCGTCGCGGTCGGCCGGATTTGTTCGGGAGACGGGAATGGCCGTAGACGGCAACTGGAATCTGACCATGACGACGCCGATGGGCGAGCGCCAGGCGACGCTGAGCCTGGAGGCCGCCGGCGGCACGCTCACGGGCACGCAGGGCGCGGAAGGTAATACCGCCGAGATTTTCGACGGCACCGTCTCCGGCGACAATGTTTCCTGGAAGGTCTCGATCGACAAGCCGATGCCGCTTACGCTCGAATTCACCGGCACCGTCTCCGGCGACGGCATGAGCGGCGAGATGGGCATCGGCCCGATGGGCAGCTTCCCATTCACGGGCGCCCGCGCGTAAGGCCACGCGGCCATCGTGCGTGCGCTCCGTCGCATCGCGGCACCGACGCTGGGCGCGCGATCCAGGCGGCGCGCGCCGACGACACCGAACCGGCGTGGCGCGCCAGCGCGCTCGCCCTGGTGCCGGCCGGTGACGTCGCCGAATTGCATTTAGCGAAATAGACCGGCCAAGCACTGCTTCTCGGGTCCCGGACGCGGTGCGGCACGCAGTGACGCGGCGCTGAGCCGGGACCCATGTCTCAGCGTGGCCCCCGGATCAGCAGCGCATTACTTCGTGCTGCGCAGCATCCGGGGAACGCCGCCTCAGCCCAGGTTCAACTCCTTGAAGAAGTCGTTGCCCTTGTCGTCGATGATGATGAAGGCGGGGAAGTCGACGACTTCGATGCGCCAGATCGCTTCCATGCCGAGCTCGGGATATTCGAGCACCTCGACCTTCTTGATGCAGTGCTCGGCGAGATTGGCCGCGGCGCCGCCGATCGAGCCGAGATAGAAGCCGCCATATTTCTTGCAGGCCTCGCGAACCGCGGGGGCGCGGTTGCCCTTGGCCACCATCACCATCGAGCCGCCGGCGGCCTGGAACTGGTCGACGAAGGAATCCATACGGCCGGCCGTGGTCGGACCGAACGCGCCGGAGGCGTAACCCTCGGGTGTCTTGGCGGGCCCGGCGTAATAGACCGGATGGTTCTTGAAGTAATCCGGCAACGGCTCGCCCTTCTCCAGCCGCTCGCGCAGCTTGGCATGGGCACTGTCGCGCGCGACGATCATGGTGCCGGTCATCGAGACCCGGGTCTTGATCGGGTACTTCGAGAACGTCGCCAGGATGTCCTTCATCGGCTGGTTGAGGTCGATCTTGACGACCTCGCCACCGAGCGACTGCTCGACCTGCGGCAAGTACTGTGCCGGGTTGTGCTCGAGCTCTTCCAGATACACGCCGTCCCTGGTGATCTTGCCGAGCACCTGGCGGTCGGCCGAGCAGGACACGCCGAGCCCGATGGGCAGAGAGGCGCCGTGACGCGGCATGCGGATCACGCGCACGTCGTGGCAGAAATATTTTCCGCCGAACTGCGCACCGACGCCGAGCGACTGCGTCATCTTGTGGATTTCCTTCTCCATCTCCACGTCGCGGAAGGCGTTGCCGTCAGGCGAGCCGTGGGTCGGCAGCGCATCGAGATAGCGGGCGGAAGCGAGCTTCACCGTCTTCATGCAGAGCTCGGCCGAGGTGCCGCCGATCACGATGGCGAGGTGATAGGGCGGGCACGCCGCGGTGCCCAGCGTCAGGATCTTCTCCTTCAGGAACGCGAGCAGCCGGTCCTTGGTCAGCACCGAGGGCGTTGCCTGGAACAGGAAGCTCTTGTTGGCGGAGCCGCCGCCCTTCGCCATGAACATGAACTTGTAGGCGTCATCACCTTCGGCGTAGATCTCGCACTGCGCCGGCATGTTGTTGGCGGTGTTCTTCTCCTCGTACATCGAGAGCGGCGCGACCTGCGAGTAGCGCAGATTGCGGCGCAGATACGCGTCACGCGCGCCTTCCGACAGCGCCGCCTCGTCGTCGCCGTCGGTAATGACGTTGCAGCCCTTCTTGCCCATGATGATGGCGGTGCCGGTGTCCTGGCACATCGGCAGCACGCCGCCGGCCGCGATGTTGGCATTCTTTAGGAAGTCCAGCGCGACGAACTTGTCGTTCGGGCTGGCCTCATTGTCCTCCAGAATCGCGCGGAGCTGCTTCAGATGGCCGGGGCGCAGGTAATGGTTGATATCGCCGAAAGCCGCCTCCGACAGCGCCCGCAGCGCCTCGCGCGACACCACCAGCATGTCCTTGCCGAGCACCTTCTCGACCCGGACGCCCTCGGACGAAATCTTCCTGTAGGGCGTTTCGTCCTTGCCCAGCGGGAACAGGGGGGTGTGCTTGTAGGGGGGAACGGGCTTGGACTGGTCGGGGAAGGCGGTCGGGGCGTTCATGGGCGAATCCAGGGTTTGGGGCCACGCGCGGGCCCTCGCATGGAAGCGTTCTAAGCCCATTTTGGACGGAAAAGGAAGGGACCGGGACGCATGGGAGCGGGCGGCGCCCGCTCTTGAGAAGGCGTGGCGCAGCACGTGGAAAGGCCAGACCTCACCCTTGCACTTGGCGTCCGCCGACGCTTGAATGCGCGCCGTAAGGGGCTTTTCATCATGACATTGAAACTGAACGTCCGCGGCGCGATCCTGGTCGCCGCCGCCATCACCGGCCTTGTGACCTTCACCTCGCCGGCCCGGGCCGACCGCTGCGATGACAGCGCCAAGGAGCTGGCAAACCAGGTCGACCGCCTGAAGGTGAATTTCCGTGCTGCAAATGTGGTTTACATGACGCATCCGGCGGCCAAGGAGCTCTCCGTGAGTTGCCGCGGCGATAAATATTCCATCGAGCTCTACGCCAAAGGCGATCGCAAGCCCAAGCCGGAATTCTATGCGCTGGTGGGATCGATGGCCGCGATCGTCTTCACCGTGACCAGGGACGACACCACGACGGGCGCAACACGCTGCCTGAAGCGCATGGGCCTGCTCCGCGGCGACAAGGTCAGCATGCGCTATCGCCGGCTCAACATGGAATGCATCCGCACCAAGACGGAGGCGTCAATCGCGATCACGCGCGGCAAGGACGAATAAGAGGGGGCTTCTCGCGCATGCTGCGGGCGCGGTGCTCGTGTGCCGGTACGCAGCCCACAACACGCTCCGTCATTGCGAGCGCAGCGAAGCAATTCAGAATCCCTCCACGGAAAGACTCTGGATTGCTTCGTCGCATCAGCGCAAAATCGTTACGCAATTTTGTCGCGAGCTCCTCGCAATGACGAGGAGAGACTTGTCACCGCCCTCATCCAGCGTCGATGAAGCCAGCCATCCCCGCACCAATCCCTCGCATTTTAACGATCGCCTTGAAGGAATTTTCGCTCCTCGCAGCGCAGGCTGAATTGTTTCCATATGTGAGGATTTGCGGATGAAGGTTTCTACCGTAGCACCGCCGCCGATCGCGATCGTGGTTCCCAGCTACGACACGACCAAGCAGCAGGACGATCAGACCAAGACCAGGGACGCCGACCCGACCTACAAGCCGCAGCCGCCCGTGCCGCTGCCGCCGGGCCAGGGCACGCGGATCGATCAGCTGGCCTGATCGATCCTCTCGCAATTGCCGAATCCGGTCTTGGTCGCCGCCACGGGCGCATGTTGCCCTCGGCGTTCGCTGCCCTGAGGCGGCCGTATCCCCTTCGCGCACCAGGGGCGTGGAAACCGCGCGTTTCTTGACGCGAACCGGTATCCACTTCGCTTGAAAAAGCTTTACCCGTCCAGCTCCTTGTAGTGGCGGAAGATGCCCTGCTCGTTGAAGGGAATGCGGCGCGGGCTTGCGAGATAGGCCTTGATGTTGGGCCGCGCGGCGATCCGATCGTGCAGGCCGGCGAGGCCCGGCACGTCCGTCTCGAACGCCTTCATGCGCTTGGGAAAGCCATAGCGCAGCCCTGCGACGATCTGGAACAGCGAGAGATCGACATAGGTGAGCCGGCGGCCCGTGACATAGATGCCGCCATTCGCGTCAAGCAGCTGCTCGAAATAGCCGAGATATTTCGGCACCCGCTCGTCCCAGAATGCGGCTGTGCGCTTCTTCGCCGGCGGCTTCTGATCCTCGTAATAGAGCGAGGGCCCGAGCGGATGATGGGTGTCGTGGATCTCGACCACGAAGTCGGTGATGGTGAGCTGGAGCTGGTGCACCCAGAGCTTTCCCGCCTCCGTCTTCGGCGCAAGCCCGTGGCGGCTGCCGAGGTAGAGCAGGATGTTGGCGGTCTGGCCGATGACGAGCTTGCCTGCCTTGAGGAACGGCGGCGCAAAGGGCGGCGTGCCCTTGCGCGCGTCCATCATCTTCATCATCGCCGCCGTCCCGCGCGCTCCGCGCGCGACATCGACGTAAGCCGCGCCTGCCTCCTCCAGCGCCAGCCGCACATATTCGCCGCGGCCCTGAATCTCGGGCCAGTAATAGAGCTCGTATTTCATGGGAGGGGTCCGTGAACGTGAACACGTGCGGACTAATGTAACATGCCGTCGCAGGTTCCGTCAGGTTGAGACGAAGCGCTCGCGCCACATACGCCGTCATTACGGGCGTAGCGACTTGTCCGCCGAAGCCTTGGCGAAGGCGGAAGCAATCCAGTCTGCCTCGGCGGAATAGTCTGGATTGCTTCGTCGCAAGAGCTCCTCGCAATGACGCGCGGAGAGAGTGTCGGGCCTCATTTCAATTCGCAGCGAAACAATACAGCAGCCCGTCGCCGCCGGTGCTCCGCAGGTCGGCCTGCGAGCAGCCACCCTCGGAACCGCGCGAGGGATGCGAGCTGTTCCAGGACTTTGACGGTTCGTCGTCGCGCAGGCCCTGGCGATCGGCGTGGCCGACCACCGCCGCACCTTGCGTGCTCGACGTCCAGTTCTTGCACGTCTTGTCGTCACCGGCCGCGAACGCGGTGCCGTCGGGTTGGCTTCCCGTCAGGATGTCGTGCCGGTTCGGCGTGTCGCCGCGGCCGTTGATGACGTCACCCTTCTCGCTCAGAGCCGTCTGCTTGGTCAGGTTGTTGGCGGGACCGTGCAGCTCGGCCACGTCCTTGGCAATCACCGCACCCTTGGCATTCTGCCACGGTCCTTTGCCGATGCGATCGCGCGCATTGACGGCCGGCTTGCCCTCGGCGGCCTGCGTCGAGAGATAGGCGCGCCAGGTCTTCGCGCCGGCGCCGGAGGCTTGAGCCAGCTTCTGGCACTGCGCATCGGCTCCTCCAGGCCGCCGAGGTCGGCACCCTTGCCCGGACCGCTGGAGGTCACGAAGAACGTCATGTCGGCCGACTGCGCCCGCGCCGACGGCGCGGCAAACCACGCAAGCGGCACCGCGGCGAGCACGGAAATCGTCAGGGAGCTCTTGATACGGATCATGCTGTCCTCCCGTTTTTTGTCGTTGGTCGTTTGTCGTAGGCCGCCTGATTTCAACCCGCTGCGCCCCCGCTTATTCCGATGCCACGATGCAGGACCACAAAAGAAAAGGCGCCGTGCGGGAAGCACGGCGCCCTTGTCTTCAATCGCTTTGCGATCAGTTGGTCTGCTGGATCGCCGACAATTCCCAGCCGCTGCCGGGCCGGCGGGCGAACGTCCAGACCTCGGTGACTTCACCCGGCTGCTCGCTACCGGCGACGAGCGTGCCGCTGTTGCGGTCCAGCGTCTTGTCGGTGAGCGCGAAGCGCAGCGCCACCGTGGCGTAGTCGGTCTCGCCTTCGCGCCAGGCTTCGGCGAGGTCGCCCTGCAAGAGCTTGACGTCGGTCACCTTGTTGACGACGTTCCGCGCACGGTTCTGGGCGAGGTCCTGCTCGAAATAGGAGACCATCTCAGGCGTCGCGAGCGTGTGCAGCTTGGCCACGTCCTCGTTCGACCAGGCCGCCTGAACCTCGCCGAGCAGGCGCTCGAACGCCTCGTAATCGTCCGGCTTGATCTCGAGCGGCGCGTTGTTGGCATTGGCGCCGAAACCGAAGCCGCCAAGGCCACCGGCAAGACCGCCACCGAGACCGCTGCGCTGGTTCGCCTGCGGTCCGGGAGCTGCGCCCGCATCGGCATTGGCATAGGCCGCCTGCGGCGAGTGACGGCGCTGCCACCAGGACATCGCCAGCCGCACCACCAGCACCACGAGCACGATCTGGATGATCAGGCCCAGGATCGAGGACAGACCGCCGAGGCCGCCGAACAGGCCGCCGCCGAACAGCATGCCGAGCAGGCCGGCGCCGAGGAAGCCGGCCGCAAGGCCGCCCATGAAGCCGCCGGCGCGGCCGAACATGCCGCCGCGCGCAGGGCGCGGCAGCAGCCGAGTTCATGCCTGCGCCCGGCTGGGTGTAGGTCCGGTTGAACTGCGAGGCCGAGCCCGGCGCCGTCGTGGTCGGGGGCGGAGCGGAATAGGTGCGCGAGCCGCGCGAACCGGACGAGCCGCCGCCGCCGACGCGCGCGTCGGCGGACGAGATGACGAGCGCTGTCGGCAGCGCAAGCGCCAGCATGACGGCGAGCGTCTTGAAGAGATTGCGGGAGCGTTGCGAGAAAGTCATGTGCGTTTCCCATATCCCCGGCATGGGGACGTGCCCCTAAGATGGGCAGACTTCCCGAAAAGTGAAGCCGGTTTCGGAACTTGTGGCTGCGGCCCTCAGTCGCGGGGCTGTGGCAAAAGCCCATATTTGACGGGGGTTTGTCCGGGGCGGGCGGGGAACCATGGTCGCGGGTTACCGGCCGTTTCGAGTACAGACTTCCGCTCTCTCCCCATCATTGCGGCGGGGAAGCAGGTGAGCGCAATGACGGAGAATGGAGGCACGCCCGCCCCTCAGCCCTGCTTCGTCATCGTCTCCTTCACCGCCGCCACGAGCTGGCTGAGCGTGAACGGTTTTGGCAGGAAGTCGAACTGCTGCCCCTCGGGCAGGCTCTTCTCGAAGGCGTCCTCGGCATAGCCGGAGACGAAGATGAACTTGATGTCGGGGTTCTTCTCCCGCATCGCCTTCAGCAGCGTCGGGCCGTCCATCTCGGGCATGACCACGTCGGAGACGACGAGATCGATCGCCCCGCTCTGCTCCTCCAGCATCTCCATGGCTTCGACGCCGTTCTCGGCCTCCACCACGGTATAGCCGCGCGAGCGCAGGCCACGTGCGTTCAGCGCGCGCAGGCCCTCCTCGTCCTCGACCAGCAGGATGGTGCCCTGTCCCGTGAGATCGGTGCGCGGCTTGGCCTCGACGGCAGCGGCGTCCTTCGCGGCGCCATTGGTCGCGCTGGCGACAGCCGGCTGCTCGACCTGCACCTCCGGCTCGGCGTGATGGCGCGGCAGGAAGATGTGGAACGAGGTGCCCTGCCCCGGCTCGGAGTCCACGTAGATGAAGCCGCCGGTCTGCTTGACGATGCCGTAGACCGTGGAAAGGCCGAGGCCGGTGCCTTTGCCCACTTCCTTGGTCGAGAAGAACGGCTCGAAGATCTTGTCGCGGATGTCGGCGGGAATGCCGGTGCCGGTGTCGGCGACCTCGATGCGGACGTAATCCGCCGCCGGCATGCCCTTGTAGGCGAGCTTGCCGGCGTCCTCGGTGGAGACGTTGGCGGTGCGGATGATCAGCTTGCCGCCGTCGGGCATGGCGTCGCGCGCGTTCACCGCGAGGTTCACGATCACCTGCTCGAACTGGGAGACGTCGACCTTCACCGGCCAGAGATCGCGGCCGTGGACGAGGTCGAGCTTGACCTTCTCGCCGATCAGCCGACGCAGCAGCATGGTGAGATCGGAAAGCGCGTCGCCGAGGTCGAGCACCTGGGGCCGCAGCGTCTGCCGCCGCGAGAACGCCAGCAGCTGCCGCACCAGCGTCGCGGCGCGCGTGGCGTTCTGCTTGATCTGCATGATGTCCTGGAACGACGGATCGGTCGGCTTGTGCGCGTTCAGCAGGAAGTCGTTCGCCATCATGATGGCGGACAGCACGTTGTTGAAGTCGTGGGCGATGCCGCCGGCGAGCTGGCCGACCGTCTCCATCTTCTGCGACTGGTTGATCTGGTTCTCCAGCGCGCGCCGCTCGGTGGTCTCGAGCATGTGCACGATGGCGGCTTCCGCGTCGTTCTCGGCCGAATCGACCGGCGTGACGAAGAACTGGCCCCAGCGCTCCTTGGTCCTTCCAGCGCCACCTCGACCGGCGCGATGTCGGCCTGGCCTTCGGCGGCCTGGTTGATGGCCGCGATCAGGAGGTGGCGGTCGCGCGCATTGACCGCGCGGAAGATCGACTTGGAGGCGCTGTCGAGCCCCAGCGCCTGGCCGAGCTTGGCATAGCGGGCATTGGCGCGCACGACGTTGCCGGCGCGGTCGACAGTCGCGATCGCCATTGGCGTATGGTCGAAGAAGCGCATGAAGCGCACTTCAGCGGCGCGGTCGGGATCGCTGCGCTCGTCGCGGGCGCGGCTGATGACGAGCGTGCGCGACGGCCCCGGCGCGCCATCGGCTCCGAAGGCGAGCTTGTGATAGAGCCGCACCGGCATGGTCTTGCCGGTGCGCATGCGCAGATCGATGTCGAAGACTTCCGTCTTCACCTCGCCCGGCA
Organism: Bradyrhizobium dasycarpum; assembly: GCF_042019905.1. Taxonomy (NCBI): domain Bacteria; kingdom Pseudomonadati; phylum Pseudomonadota; class Alphaproteobacteria; order Hyphomicrobiales; family Nitrobacteraceae; genus Bradyrhizobium; species Bradyrhizobium dasycarpum. Next base: position 242,282 of record NZ_CP169574.1, on the reverse strand, counting down.
CCGCCACGATCGACGTCAGCAGCGAGGCGCCGTCGCCGGAGACGATGTCGGTCAGCTTGAGGCCGCCCGAACCGATCTCGGCGAGGTCGTAGTCGAGCCAGTTCGCCAGCGTCGCGTTGACATAAGCGAGCTCGCCGGCCGGATTGACCGAGAAGAAGCCGCACGGCGCGTGATCGAGGTATTCGATGGCGTGCTGGAGTTCCTGGAACACGTCCTCCTGGCGCTCGCGGTCGCGGGTGATGTCGGCGATCGACCATACCGCGTATTTCGCCTCGCGCTTTTCAGTGCCGAGCGGGCGAACGCGCATGCGCAGCCAGCGGCCTTGGCTGCCGTCGTGGCCGGAGATGCGCACCTCCTCCTGCTGGCGCTTGCCCTCGCGCGCGGCCTTCAGCAGCCGAAACACGGCTTCGGAGACATCGGGGTTGCCGATGAAGACGCGTTCCACCGGGCGCACGTCCTGCGGACCGCTGGCGCCGGTCAGCGTCAGATAGGCGGCATTGGAATAGATCACGTGGCCGCGGGCATCGGTGACCGCGAGCCCGTCGAAGGCGTGATCGGAAATGCGGCGAATGATCGGATCGTCGAGATTGCGGTCGGCAAAGCGGATGATGCCGGCGGCAAACGCGAACAGGTTGAACAGGCCCACCATCGCCAGCACGGCGAGGACACCGAGGATATAGGGCTGCGCCTGCACCCGTCCGAGCGTCATCAGTCCGACGGCGACGGCGACGAGGCCGGCGGCCACCAGCAGCACCAGCGCAATGCTGCCCGAGCGCGGCGACGGCTCGTGCGCCGCACCGGGCTCGCGTGTGAGGTCGTGGTCGGTCTCGGCGGTCATCTCAAGCTGGCGCGGCCTGTCGGCAGAGAATCAACGCGCCACGGGGCGCATGGGGTCCTCCCTGCCTGAATCGGACCCTGAGGTGCAAGGGCAGCAGGGGCGAAAGGTACGCTGATTCCCAGATTACGGCCATTTCCGGTATTTTTCGGGTGCTTTATCCCCGCCCCGCGCCAAATCCGCGCTTCAGCCGCATGACGTAGCCGATCACCTCGGCGACCGCGTGGTAGTGCTCGGTCGGGATTTCCTGGTCGATCTCGACGGTGGCGTAGAGCGCTCGGGCCAGCGGCACGTTCTCCACGATCGGGATGTCGTGCTCGCGCGCGATCTCCCGGATCTTGAAGGCAAGGTTGTCGACGCCCTTGGCGACGCAGATCGGAGCCGTCATGCCGCGCTCGTAGGACAGCGCCACCGAATAGTGGGTCGGGTTGGTGATGATCACCGAAGCCTTGGGAACCGCCGCCATCATGCGTTTCTTGGCGCGCTGCTGCCGCAATTGCCGGATCTTGCCCTTGATGTGCGGATCGCCTTCGGACTGCTTGTATTCTTCCTTGATCTCCTGGAGCGACATCTTCTGCCGCTGGAACCAGCTGCGATACTGGAAGAAATAATCGGCGATGGCGACGATCGCGAGCGCTGCGACCACCGCGCCGAGCAGTTGGACGGTCATGCTGGTGCTGGCGCCAAGCATGGCGGCCGGATCGAGCCGGACCATCGCCTCCATGCGATGCCGCTCCGGCCACAGGATCATGGTCATGACCACGGCCAAAGCAACGAGCTTACCGATGCCCTTGAGAAAATTGGCGGCCGCCTGCTTGCCGAAGATGCGCTTGAAGCCGGCACCGGGCGAGATCTTGTTGAATTTGGGCTTGAGGGACTCGGCCGACCACACCAGACGGTGCTGGAGCATGTTGCCGGCGATGGCCGCCAGCACCAGCATCAACAGGGGCACGCCGAGCGCGGCGAGCACGGCGAGCTCGATCTGCTGCATCAGGGCGAGCAGAGCCTTGCCGTCGGTCTTGATCATCCAGGAGTTGGCGAGCAGGTTGCGCATCGGCGTCAGCAGCCCGCTGCCGACCGAGCCCGAGAAGGTTGCGACCACGAGCGTGCCGCCCGCCATCATGAACCAGGTGTTGATCTCCTGGCTCTTGGCGACGTCGCCGCGTTCGAGCGCATCGTCGAGGCGCTTTTGCGTCGGGTCTTCTGTTTGACTTTCGGGATCGTTGTCTTCCGCCATCGTTCGACCCCCGTCACTTGAGCGGCATCATCTGGTGCATGACACCGATGAAATAATCGAGAAAGGTGCCCATCATCGCGGTCAGCACCACGGCGAGCACCAGGAAGCCCGCGAAGATCGACAGCGGCACGCCGACGAAATAGACCTGCATCTGCGGCATCAGCCGCGCCAGTATCCCGAGCCCGATGTTGAAGACGAGGCCGAACACCAGGAACGGCCCGGATAGCTGCAAGCCGAGGCGGAACGCGGCGGCAAAGGCGCGCGTTGCCAGCGAGGCGACATCGCCGCTTCGAGACGGTCTCGCCCGGCGAGAAGATCGTATAGCTGTCGTTCAGCGCCGCGATCACCAGATGATGGCTGTCGGTGGCAAACAGCAGCGTCACGCCCAGGATGGTCAGGAAGTTGCCGACCAGCACACCCTGCTGTCCCTGGGTCGGATCGACCGAGGTGACGAAACCGAGCCCCATCTGCTGCGCGATCACCGATCCGGCGACCTGGAGCGCCGACAGCGTCACGCGCGCGGTCGCGCCCAGCACGATGCCGATCGCGATCTCATGCAGCATCAGGACCAGGAGCGGCGCCAGCGAGCCCATGTCGACCTGGTAGGCGTTGCGATGCAGCGGCAGGATGATCAGCGTGAGCAGCAGCGCGATCGACAGCTTGATCCGCGTCGGGATATTGGTCTCGCCCAGCCCCGGCAGCAGCATCACCATCGCGCCGACCCGGGCGAAGGCGAGCATGAAGGACGCGGCGAGCTCCGGCAGCAGCGAGACGTCGATGCGCATAATCGCTGCATCTTGCCTCAGCCGCCGATGATTCGCGACGAGATCCGCAGCATGTGGGAATGCAGCGCGTCGGCCATGAACGGCAGCGCCAGCAGCATCGTAGCAAAGATGGCCAGGATCTTCGGCACGTAGATCAGCGTCTGTTCCTGGATCTGCGTCAGCGCCTGGAACAGCGACACGACGACGCCGACCACCAGACCGACCACCATCAGCGGGGAGGACACGATCACGATCGTCCAGATGGCATCGCGCGCGACGTCGAGGGTCTCGGGGCCGGTCATTTGATAATTCTCACTGTCGGTTGTTTCCGTCATTCCGGGGCTCGCGAAGCGAGAACCCGGATCTCGAGATTCCGGGTTCGGTGCTTTGCACCGCCCCGGAATGACGAGCCCCCAGTTCAGATCGGCATCTTCATGATGTCTTCATAGGCCGCGATCACGCGGTCGCGGACCGACACCAGCGTGGACACCGCGACGTCGGTGTCGGCGACCGCGGTCACGACGTCCATCACGTTGGCCTTGCCGGAGGCCATCGCGATCGTCTGCGCGTCCGCCTTGCGGCCGGATTCCATGACGCTGCCGACGGCGTCCTTCAGCATCGAGGCAAAGGATTGCCCGCTTGCCTCGGCGCCCTTGCCGGCACCGCCGGTCTCCAGCACCCGGGCAAGGTTGGCGTAAGCATTGGCCGCGATCGTGGGTGATGCCATGGCTCAATTGTCCTGTTCAGCTCTTGAGGATGTCGATCGTGCGCTGGATCATCCGGCGCGTTGCACTGATGATGTTGAGATTGGCCTCGTAGGACCGCTGCGCATCGCGCATGTCGGTCATCTCGACCACCGAGTTCACATTTGGGTATTTGACGTTGCCGCTGGCGTCCGCCACCGGATTGTTCGGCTCGTATTTGACGCGGAAGTTCGACTGGTCGGGCTTGATCCTGCCGAGGGTGACGACCTGCGCGTCCAGCGAGCGGTCGAGCGCGGAGGAGAAGGTCGGAACCTTGCGCCGGTAGGGGTCGCCGCCGGGGGTCTGCGCGGTCGAATCCGCGTTCGCGATGTTTTCCGAGATCACCCGCATGCGGCCGGCCTGCGCCCGCAGACCGGAGGTCGCGATCGCCATCGAGCGGGCGAAGTCGCTGCTGTCATTGGCCATGATGCGCCTCCTCTAGCTGTTCTGTTCCCGGATCATGCGGCTAGGCCTTGCCGATCGCGGTCTTGAGCAGACGCAGGCTCTTCGAATAGAGCGAGGTCGCCGCCGCGTAGTCCATCTGGTTGCTGGCGGCCTTCATCATCTCCTCTTCGAGATTGACGGCGTTGCCGGCAGGGCGGGTTTCGAAGCCCGCGTTCTTGTTCTGGTCGAATACGGAGGCCGCGCCCGACGGCGTCATGTGAGAGCCGCTGGTGCGGGTCAGCGCCAGGGGGCCCATCGAGCCCGTGACGGCCCCGTTCTTGTCGAGTTTCGGCTCGACCAGATCGCGCGGCCGGAATTTGGGCGTATCGGAATTGGAGACGTTCTCGGACAGGACGCGCTGGCGTTCCTGGTGCCACTGCATCTTGGTGCGAAGCGCCGACAGCTCCGGGAGGTCGTTGATGGACATCGTCGCGGCTCCTTCCGCCTGACACGGACCTCGAGATCCGCAGCTAGGCAGAATTTGCCGCGTGTATGGTTAACAGCTGGTTAAGAAATCCCCGACGCATGTCCCCGAGCGGGACAGGATTTGCGCGCCCCGTGATTCTACGCCCTCCAAAATCAGCATTAACCCAACCGTTGGCGGGCCGTGCACAGGCCAAGAAGTCGTTTTGGATCGAGCGATTCATGGGTTATTAAGAGTTGGGGACGGCAAAACTTGCCGTGGGACGTTAAGAAATCGCAGTTTGGGGCATCGTAGGCCGGTGGTTGGCGTATCCGACCATGGGCACGAGAGAAGCGCCATTTGTCGGGGACTAGTATGCAAGGCAGCCCTATCACCTTCATCGTCGCGTTCATCGTCGTTCTGGCGTTGATCGGCGTCGCTGCTTGGCTGGTTCGCCGATTCGCCACCAGCCGGCTCGGCGCCAACACCCAGCGCGGCAGGATGCCCCGCCTTGCCGTGATCGATGCCGCCGCGGTCGACGGCCGGCGCCGCCTGGTGCTAGTCCGGCGCGACAATGTCGAGCACCTCCTGATGATCGGCGGCCCCACCGACATCGTGGTCGAGCCCAACATCGTTCGCGCCGCGCATGGCCGCGATCAGCTCCCCCAGCGTCCCAACGCCGCCGAGCCGCCGCGCCTTGCTCCGATGCCGGACGCCGGCGGCTGGGCCGACGAGGCGCCGCGGCCCGAGATGCTCGATCATCCCGAGCCGCAAATGCCCGAGCCGCCGCCGCGGCCTTCGCGCCCGTCCTTCGCCGACGAGGTGCGCCGGCCCGCCCCCGCTCTGGCTGAACGCCGCAGCGATCCCCTGGCCGGCTTCACGGCCGATACGATCGCGCCGCGCCCCGAGCGCGAGCCGCGGCCCGAGCCGCTGCCGCCGCGCGTTCCGCGCAGCGAGCCGCCGCTGATGCCGAGGCCGCCGCGCCAGAGCGAGGCGATGAAGATGCCGCCCGTCCGGGCCGAGCGCGCTGCTGCCCCACCGCCTCCTCCGCCGGCTCCGCCCGTTGCACCGCCGGCGCCCGCCGCGAGCCCGTCGAGCGCCGAGCAGAACCTCGCGGAAATGGCACAGCGGCTGGAAGCCGCACTGCGCCGCCCCGCCGGCGAAACGGTCGCCCCGCCCGTCGCGCCGGAGCCACCGGCCGCGCCCCCGCGGGCGGCTCGCAGCGAGCCGGCGTCGCCACCGGCCCCGCCGCAGAAGCCGGCCGCGGAAAAGACCAGCTTTGAAAATCTTGAAGACGAGATGGCCTCGCTGCTCGGCCGTCCGAAGCCGTCTTCGTGAGGCTGCCGTCCCTCCCGCGTAGAGTTCTTTTCCTTTCTGTCCTGCTGGTCGCGGCCTCGCCCGCAGGCCTTGCGCATGCGCAGGACATCAGCATCAACCTCGGCGGCGGCGCTGGCGGTGGCGGCGTCACCGAGCGCGCGATCCAGCTCATCGCGCTGCTCACGGTGCTGTCGATCGCACCGTCGATTCTGATCATGATGACGTCGTTCACGCGCATCGTGGTCGTGCTGTCGCTGCTGCGCACCGCGCTGGGCACGGCGACCGCGCCGCCGAACTCGGTGATCATCGCGCTGGCCATGTTCCTCACCTTCTTCGTGATGGGCCCGGTGCTGCAGAAATCCTACGACGACGGCATCCGACCGCTCGTCGCCAACCAGATCGGCGTCGAGGACGCGCTGCAGCGCGCCTCCGTCCCGCTGCGCGGCTTCATGCAGAAGAACGTGCGCGAGAAGGACCTCAGGCTGTTTCTGGATCTGTCGGGCGAGCCGGCACCGGCCACCCCCGACGACCTCGCACTTCGCATCCTCGTCCCCGCCTTCATGATCTCCGAGCTGAAGCGCGCCTTCGAGATCGGCTTCCTGTTGTTCCTGCCCTTCCTGATCATCGACCTCGTCGTCGCCTCGGTACTGATGTCGATGGGCATGATGATGCTGCCGCCGGCGACGATCTCGCTGCCGTTCAAGCTGATCTTCTTCGTGCTGGTCGACGGCTGGTCGCTGGTGGCGGGAAGCCTGGTGCAGAGCTACGGGGGGTGACGGCGGCTCCAGCTGCCGCGCCGCTGGCGCATCCTCTCCGCTCTCCCGCAATAGCCGCCGCCCCCTCCCCGTCATTGCGAGGAGCCCTTGCGACGAAGCAATCCAGACTGCCAACGCGGAAAGATTCCTGGATTGCTTCCGCCTTCGCCAAGGCTTCGGCGGACAAGTCGCTGCGCTCGCAATGACGGCGCATAGAGCGGCGGCGCTCGCAAGTGACGGCGGACGCGGCACGGTCCCGGGCCGCGCTTTGCGCGGAGGAATCCTACCGCGTCATCTTGATCTGCCGCACGACGGGGATCGTCGGCAGCGAGCCGGTGTGGTCGGCTTCTTCCTTGGCCTGCGGCGCGCGGGCGGAGGCGTCGGGGAAACGCTGCTTCATCTCGCGCAGGAAGCCGTCGAGCGTGTCGACGCTGGCGGCGAGCTTGGCGATCTCGGCGAATTCGGCGCTGGAGGCCGCGGCCGGCTTGCTGGCGATGTCGAAGGCGAGACGGTCGGCGCTCTCGCTCATCAGCGGCGCGTATTTCTCGCGGAAGCGCGACAGGCCGATCGAGTCGTCGGCGAGCGCATAGCCGACGGCGGCGCGGATGATGTCGCTCTTCTCCACCGCATTGAGCGGCTTGAAGTCGCGGAAGCGCTCGCCGTAATAGAGCTCGATCTGCTCGGCGGCCTCGCGCCAGCGCCGTGCCGCCCAGAAGATGTCGGAGCGCAGGCGGAGCACTTCGCGCCCGGCGACGTTGGAGACGATGTCGAGCGCGAGATCGTGACGGCCGACGTCGCTCTGCGCGCGCGCTTCCAGCAGCAGGCGCTGCTGCCTGAGCTCGCCGGAGAGATCGCTGATGCGGCTGGCGCGCAGTGCGGTGATCGCCATGTCGGGCTTGCGGTTGGCGAGGTAGATCATGGCAAGACGCGCGGCGACCTGGGCACGCGCGGCGCCTTCGAGGCGATGGTCGACCTGGTATTGCAGGAGCTCGGCGGCCTGGTCGAGCAGATCGATCGAGGCGAGACGGTCTGCGAGCCGGCGGATCAGCTCGTCGCCGCGGCGACCGATCGGCGTCAGTTCGCGGAACTCGTAGAACATGCCGAGCGCTTCGACCGGCGGCAGGTCGTCACCTTTCGGTCCGAGGAATATCTGCGTGAACAGCTCGGAGGCGAGGTCCTGCGCCTGACGGGAGGCTTCCGCGTTCGGCTGAAGCCTTGTCGCGGTGCGCGCCGCGGTGAGCGCGTCGCGGTAGCGACCGCTCTCGGCATACATCCGCGACAGCATCTGCAGCGTCTTGACCTCGATCGAGTCGCCGCGCCAGGTCATGGAGAGGGTCTCGAGCTCGCGCAGCGCGTCGTCCTTGCCGATCTCGTCGCGCCTCTGCCGCAGCGCGATCTCGAGCTGCTTGGCCTCCGCCGCCGCCTGCCGGTCGGCCGAGGCGGCTGCGAACCTGTAGTCGTCGAGCGCGTCCTTGTCGTGGCCGAGCGCCTCGGCGAGCCGGCCGCGCAGCACAGCGAAGCCGGGCCCCGCCTCGGGCGAGACGCCGACCACTTCGAGCTCGCTGCGGCGCTTGGAGGCGCCGGCATAGTCCTTCACCTCGAGGGACGCGCGCATCGCGTCCATCGTCACGATGCGCTGGATGTCGAGCGGCAGCGAGGCGATGGCGAATTCGACGTTCTTGAACTTCTCGCGCGCGTCCGCCCATTTGCCTTGGCGCGCAAAGGCGAGCGCCTTCCAGAGCTGGGAATCGTGGCTGTTGCCGATCACGGGATTGGAGAGGTCCTTCAGGCCCTGCGCCGGCCGGCCGATCAGGATGCTGGCGATCGCATGGATGATCAGCGCGCCGCTCTCCTCCTTGTTGAGGGGATCGGTCAGCATGACGTCGGTGACGGCCTTGGCCTCGTAATACATCGCGCGCGACATGTAGAACTGCGCGAGGTCGAGCCGCGGCAGCGAGCGCAGCGCCGGCTCGACCGCCGAGATCGCCGTCATCAGCTCGCTCTGGCGCGCCATGAAGTTTTCCGACTGGCCCTTGCGCCAGGCTTCGGGGCTGAACACCGGGCGCACCGCGGTCGGCGCCCGTTCGGCCGAGATGTCGACCGGCGACAGCGTCAATCCGCCCTTCTTGCCGAGGATCACCTTGTCAGCGCCGACCTCGACGCCGACCTCGTCTGAGTTCGGCCGGATCGCGATGCCGTGCGCGGATTCCAGCAGCGAGAGATCGACGAGGTCCTGCCGCTTGATGAAGCCGCGCACCGGCCGCTGCGCGGTGATGACATAGAGCGTGTCGCCGGCGTCGGGGTCGGTGAGCTTGTGCAACTGGCCCGGGTTGGCGAAGGGGATCGCGATGTTGGCAAGCGCGGGGTCGGTGATGTTGCGCGACATCATCAGCGGCAGCGGCGTCGACTGGATCTTGTCGGCCAGCGTCAGGAGCCAGTTGGTTTCCTTGCCGACCTCCTCGCTCGCCAGCGAGTAGACCAGCGGGCGGGTGAGACGGATGCGCACCGCCTGCCCCTTGTCGAGGGGGATGCGGCCGACCTCGCCGATCATCGCGCCGCCCTTGGTGCGGATCGCCTCGACGTCGATCGGCTTCGGCGTATCGAACACCAGCCAGACGGTGTCGCCGCGGCGGAACGCGGCCGCGGCCGTTGCGACCTGAATCGGGAACGTCACGCGCAAGCCGTCGCTGTCGCGACGCGCATCGACGCCGGCGACCGTGGGCTGCGGCGCAGGCTTGACAATTTCCTTGGCCGTTTCCTTAGCCGTTTCTTTGGCGACTTCCTTGACCGGCTCCTTCGCGGCCTCTTCGGCCCGCGCGGGCTTGGCCGGCACGGTCGCAGCTTCGGCAGCAGGGGGCGCCGGCTTCGCAACTTCCTTCGCGGCCTCCTTGGCCGCCTCCGAGCGCGCGCCGCCTCAGTCGCGGGAGCCGGCACCGGTTTCGGCGCTTCGGCTGCCGGCATCGCCGCCGGCGCTTCCGGCTTCAGCTCGGGCTTGACGTCCGACCTGACGTCGATCTTGGCTTCGCGCGCGATCGTCTCGGAGGTCGGCGGCACGATCTCGCCTTGGGCATCCTTCGGCTTCTCGGCCGCGGGCTTGTCGGGCGAAGGCCGAGGTCCGGAACCTCCGGGTTTCATCTGCGTGAGCGCCGCCTCCGGCGCCGCGGCAATCTTACCCTTGTCGGGCTGGAAAGACACGTCGACGATGTAGTTCTTCTCGTCGCGGAACGAATGCACGTCGGAATCGCCGATCAGCGCGATCTCGACATTGGTCTGGTCGATGTCGGCCTTCTGCTTGATCGAGGCAACGTTTGGCGGCGCCGCGACGACGGCGTCGGCCAGATCGAAATTGAGGTTGGCATTGAAAGCCAGCGTGAGCTTCTGCTCGTTGAGCACCGAGGAGACGCCGACACCGTCGGGCATCTCGAACACGAAGCGCACGAAGGTCGGCTGCACCGAGGCACGCACGCGGATCGGCGGACGCTTCTTGGTCTCGGCCGCGACGCGCTGGGCGCGCAGCGCGCGCTCGGCGATGCGCGCACGCTCGGCGAGCTCCTTGACGACGTCCATCGGCAGGCTCGGCGGCGGCCCCTTCCAGCCCTCGGGCAGGAGATCGATGAAGGTGCGCTCGCCGGCGTTCATGGTGTTGACGGTGACGCGCCGCGCCAGCGACAGGCGGATGGCGCTGCCGTCGGGATCGCGACGCGCGGAATTGATGTAATCAGGGGCGCCTTCCGGCACGCGGTCGACGGGAACGTCGACCGGCCGGTCGAAGCGGATGATGAGGATGGAGCCCGCGGTCGCCACCTCGGAGGGAACGTCCTCGCCGAGCTTGATGACGAGGCGGGCAAAGCCGCCGCCGGCCGAAAAAGTCGCCTCACCCCTGACGGGATCGGCTGCCCGGACCGGCGCACCGAAACCGATCAGCAGGCAGACCGCCAGCATGCCCGCCGCGCGGACATGACGCGACAGGCCCGGCGCGAAAGCGCGGGCTCGCGACACAAATCCAGCGGCAGCCTCTCGCGCCATTGGCGGCATTTCTTCCGTTTCGACGGTCGACGCCGGTCCTGATCCCGGCCACAGCCTCGACTCTAAGGTTTTGCCAATTAAGGACTTCTTAAGTATGCGCCCTCAATTCGGCTTTTGCGTCGGCTTGCCGTCGATCTTGGGCAGCTCCGCGGCCGAGGCCGATTGGTCGCCGCCGCCATTGGCACGCCGCGCCATCTCGACCGTCAGCTTCTCGGCGGCCTCCGACGACATCAGCCCGAGGATGTCCGACATCTTCCGCGGCGCGATGGCCGAGGCGATCTCGATCAGCACGCCCATCTCCAGCCGGTCGAACACCCGTGCGGCGTCCTTCGGCTTCATGCCTTCGTACATGGTGACGAGGCCCTTCATGCGCTGGGCTTCGGCGGCCTTCTGCTCGGCCTGCGTCGCCGAGATGCGGGTTTCCACCGCCTTCATCTCCTCGACCTTGCCTTCGATGCGCTTCTCGGCCGATTTGAGCAGGCTTTCGCGGATGTCGATCTCGCGCTGGCGGGCCTCGATCTCCTGCCGGCGCGCCTGCAACCGCTCGAGGATCGCGCGCTCGGAGGCCGAGAGCTGCGGCTGGGTCTCGTCGATCTTGACCGGGGTGCCGCCCTCCATCTTGGTCTCGGGCGCGGCCGGCTTCGGCGGTTCCTTCGGCGCGCCATGGGTCGATCCCGTGATATCGGGATCGTCGCGGCCGGTCGGAAAATTCAGGTTCTCTTCCGCCCAGGACTTCTTGCCCTGGTTCGGCTTGTAGTCGAACACGTAGCCGCCGTTGATCGCGAGGCCCGCCACCTTCAGCGTGGCGAGGCCCGCGATGGCGATCAGGACGACCGGGATGACGCGGATGTTACGAAAGGATTTCATGCCCTGACTTCATGCGGCAAGACCGTTGGAGCGTCGGCGCTCGGAAAAGGCTTCGGCCGCCGCCGCCACCGCCTTCGCGGTCGAGGGCTTGGGCGTGGGCGCGGAGACCGCTTCCGGATTGGTCACGGGGCGCGCGGCGATCGCGATCTTGGACAGGCGCCGCACCACGTTGTCGGCTTCGCCGAGCTGCTTGTAGAGCTGGTCCGACATCTGCGTCGCCGCGGCAAGCTGGCTGCCGAGATTCTCGTTGACGTCGCGCACGGCGAGCTTCAGCCCGCCGATCGCGCGCTCGGCGATCTCGGTCGCGGTGATCAGCTCGCCGATTACCGCCTTCAGCGAATGCTCGTCCGCCTTCAGCCGCGTCAGCCGCTTGTTGAGCATGACGCAGTAGACGATCGTCAGCATCAGCAGGATAGCCACCAGCGTCTCGATCGCCATTCCCAGGGAGTGGTTCATGGGGCCTCCATCATCTTGTTCTGCTCGTCCACCTTCTCGAACATCGCAAGTGTCGTGCTTGGCTTGCGCAAGGGTTTGGTCACGCGGATCGCGACGCGGTCGCCGACCCGGCCCATCCGTCCCTCGGTCAGCGTGACGTCGCCGCAGCGGACGGTGACGTTGGCGTCGGCGCGCATGTCCAGCGGCAGCGTGTCGCCGACCTTGAGCCGCATCAGTTGCTTGAGCGGGATGTCGGCCTCGTAGAGCACGGCATCGACGGCGATCTCGGCCTGCACGATCTCGGTGGCGAAATGGCCTTCCCAGACCGGGTCGCGGCCGAATTTTTCGCCCATGAACATCTGGAGCAGGACGCCCCGGATCGGCTCGATGGTCGCATAAGGCAGCAACAGCTCGATGTTGCCGCCGCGGTCTTCCATGTCGATGCGCAGGCGCACCAGGATCGCGGCATTGGCCGGACGGCTGATCGCGGCAAAACGCGGGTTGGTCTCGAGCCGGTCGATCGTGAAGGTCACCGGCGACAGCGGCCGGAACGCCTGCTCGGCGTCGGCCAGCACCACCTCGACCAGCCGCTTCACCAGCTCGGTCTCGATCGTGGTGTAGGGCCGGCCCTCGATGCGGAGCTGGCTGGTGCCGCGGCGGCCGCCGAGCAGCACGTCGATCATCGAATAGATCAGGTTGGAATCGACCGTCGCCATGCCGAAGTTTTCCCATTCCTCGGCCTTGAAGACGGTGAGGACGGCGGGCAGCGGGATCGAGTTCATGTAGTCGCCGAAGCGCACCGAGGTGATGCGGTCGAGCGAGACTTCGACGTTGTCGGAGGTGAAATTGCGCAGGGACGTGGTCATCAACCGCACCAGGCGGTCGAAGACGATTTCGAGCATCGGCAGACGCTCGTAGGAGACCATCGCCGAATCGATGATGGCGCGAATGCCGGAATGGTCGTCGAGCGTGACGTCGCCGACGGTGAAGCCGAGGAGATTGTCGATCTCCTCCTGCGACAGCACCCGCTCGCCGGAGTTCTTGCCGCTTCCGAGATCGCGGCTGCCGTCCTCGACCATGGCCGCCCATTGCAGGGCCATGGTCTCCGACAATTCGTTTTCGGCGGCAGCCTTTGCCGCCTCCGCAGGATCCTCGGAATCGAGCGACGCCTCCCATTGGGCGGCAATCGCATCCTGGTCCATTTGCTCGTTGCCGGCCATGGCCCTAGCCCGTTGCCTTCCGCAGCGCCATCACTGGACCACGACTTCCTTGAACAGCACCGCGCTGACCTGGATCGGGGCGACCGCGGCGTTGACGCGCTTGGTCAGCTCCTCCTTGAGGCGGAAGATGCCGGCGGACCCGTTGAGGTCGGAGGGGCGCAGCTCGCGCACATAGGTCTGGAAGATGTCGGTGACGCGCGGCATCGTCGGCTTGATCGCCTCGATCTGCTTCTCTTCCTTCAGCTCCAGCACGATCTTCAGCCGCAGATATTGCACGCGCTCGCCGGGCGAACCGGCGAGGTTGACCATCAGGTCGGGGACGTCGACGAAGGCCGGCGGCTTCGGCGGCGGCGCGGCCTCGGCATGGTGCTCGGCATCGCCGTGACGGAAGAAGAAGAACCAGGTCGCAGCACCGCCGCCGAGGATGGCGAGCACGCCGACGGCCATGATGATGAGCTTCAGCTTGTTCTTCGGCGGAGCGCCTTCGGTGCCCTCACCGGCCGCGCCGCCTTCTGCTTCGTTCTCTGCCATGGTCGCCGCGCCCGGATCTCTCAAAGGGGTCGAAAGAGCGAAGGCTCAAGACAGTGACGCGATACAAATGCCCCGGCGCAATGCGCTCCTTTTCATGGCAAACGCTACGGTAATAATGGTTAACGGAATCTTTCGATCGGGCTTCTGCTAGGAAAAATCTGCCGGGCAGACATGGCTAACAGAACCTTTCTGCCGCCCTCCCGCGCCCCTCGAAAATCGGCAAGACATTGAAATCACGAATTTTTCCAGGTTGGCACGGCTTTCGCTGAGAAAGGGCCGAGACCCACCGGTTTGGGAGAACCTGAAGGTCTCGTTCACGGGGTCGGCCAAGGCGCTTGGGAGAGCGAGATGGCGGATCCACTCAGGGGAGATTTCCGATGCAGAACGCGCTTCTGATCGGGTTGTCACGGCAGATGACGTTGGAACGGCAGATGGATGTCATCGCCAACAACGTCGCCAATGCCAACACCAACGGCTTCAAGGCCGACCATTCGCTGTTCGAGGAGTACCTCAACTCGAACGCGCGTGAGGACAATTTCATCGGCGCCGACCGCCGCGTCTCCTATGTGCAGGATCGCGGCACCTTCCGCGACGTCGGCCCAGGGCCGATGGAAATGACCAAGAACCCGCTAGACCTCGCGATCACCGGGGACGCCTATTTCGCGGTGCAGGTCAATGGTGGCGAGCGCTACACACGCGACGGCAAGTTCTCGCTCAACTCGACCGGCCAGCTCGTCACCTCCGACGGCAACCTCGTGCTCGGCACCGGCGGCCCGATCACCTTCCAGCCGACCGACCACGACATCAACATCGCCCCCGACGGCACCATCACGGTGCTCGAGGGTACCGCCAGGACCGACTCGATCCGCGGCAAGATCAAGATGGTGTCGTTCGACGATCCGGCCAAGCTGACCAAGCTCGGCGCCAATCTCTACGACACCGGCCGAGCGACCCAGCAGCCCGCCACCAAGTCCACCGTGGAGCAGGGCTACGTCGAGAAGTCGAACGTGAATTCGGTCGTCGAGATGACCCGCATGGTCGAGGTCATGCGCAGCTACACCGCCGTCGCCAACCTGCTCCAGCAGCAGAGCGACCTCCACAAATCGGCGATCGAAAAGCTCGCCGACGTTCCGGCCTGATTGAGGGAGAACTGGAGATGCAGGCACTTCACACCGCAGCGACCGGAATGGCGGCACAGGAACTCAACGTTCAGGTGATCTCCAACAACATCGCCAACCTGCGCACCACCGGCTTCAAGAAGCAGACCGCGGCGTTCCAGGACCTGATCTACGAGCACGTGCGCCGCGTCGGCGCGCAGGCCTCGGACCAGGGCACCATCCTGCCCGTCGGCGTCGACATCGGCGGCGGCGTCAAGACCGTCGGCACGCCGCGCAGCATGACGCAGGGCACGCTGTCGCAGACCGGCAACGATCTCGACCTCGCCGTGTCGGGCGAAGGCTTCTTCAAGATCCTGATGCCCGACGGCACCTATCAGTACACCCGCGACGGCACCTTCCAGATGGACAACCAGGGCCGCGTCGTCACCGCGCAGGGCAACCCGGTGCAGCCCACCATCACGATCCCGAATAACGCTTCCGGCATCTCCGTGAGCGAACAGGGCCAGGTCTCGGTGACGCTGCCGGGCTCCTCGACCTCCTCGATCGTCGGCCAGATCGGCGTGACCCGCTTCATCAACAAAGCGGGCCTGCAGCCGGTCGGCAGCAACCAGTTCACCGAGACCCCGTCGTCCGGCCCGCCGCAGGACGGCACCGCGAATTCCGAGGGCTACGGCAAGATCACGCAAGGCAGCCTCGAGCAGGCCAATGTCGACGTGGTCTCCGAGATGAGCGACCTGATCGCCGCCCAGCGCGCCTACGAGATGAACGCCAAGGTGATCAGCGCCGCCGACCAGATGATGCAATCGACCACGGCGCTGTTCCGCTGAGGCCAAAACTGAGGCCAAGTCTGAAGCCAAGGCTGAAGCAATGACACTGAAGCAATGACGATGATCCGTACCACCCTCGCCACCATCTCCGCCCTGCTCGCGCTGGCCCTGCCGGCAGCGGCCGCGGACGACTTCATCGCCTCGCCGGCGCTGCGCGCGAGCGTCAGCGTGACCTCGGACGTGGTGCGGGTCGGCGATCTCATCGACAATGCCGGATCGGCCGCGACGATCCCGGTCTACCGCTCGCCCGATCTCGGCACCACCGGCACGCTGACGGTCGGCCAGGTGCTGTCGGTGCTCCGCGCCAAGCAGGTGATCGGCGTGATGACCGGCGACATCAGGGAAGTCCAGGTCACCCGCCTCGCCCGCACGCTCGCGGGCAAGGATATCGAAACCGCGGTCGCCTCGGCGCTCGAGCGCCGTTTCGGCCTCGGCGATGCCGCCAACATCACCATCACCTTCGACCGCGCCGTCACCGAGATGCGGTTGGACGCCGCCTACAGCGGCGCGCTGCAGCCGGTCGCAACCCGCTACGATGCCCGCAGCGGCCGCTTCGACGTCGCCTTCGAGATCGCCAACGACAACAATCCGACCCCGACCAAGCTGCGCTTCGCCGGTACCGCGATCGAGACGATCGAAGTGGCCGTGCTGACGCGCGACATCGACCGTGCCGACGTGCTGAAGTCCTCCGACATCGCGCTGGAGCGTCGGCCGAAGGCCGAGGTCACCGGCGAGCCGGCTTCGCGCGAGCGCAGCGTCGGCATGCAGTTGCGTCGGGCGATGCGGGCAGGCATGCCGCTCCGCGCTGCCGACATCGTCAAGCCCGACTTCGTGGTGCGCGACCAGAGCGTGACCATCATCTTTCAGGCGCCCGGCCTCTATCTCACCACGCGCGGCAAGGCGATCGAGAGCGGCGCGGAGGGCGACACCGTCAGCGTGCTCAATCTGCATTCCAAGCGCACGCTGACCGGAATCGTCACCGGCCGCGGCCAGGTGACGATCCAGGGCGCGAGCCAGTCGGCGCCGATAGCGCCCGCGGTCGAGCAGAGCTCCTCGCTCCAGCGGGAAACGCCCGCCCCTGCGGCCGCAGCCCTCGCCCGGAGCCCGATCGAGGCGCCGACCTCGCCGGCCCGGATCGCCCAAGCCCAGACCAATCAGGCCCAGACCAATCAAGCCCAGCTTCCGCAAGTTCGCCTCTCGCAGGCTCCAGCCAAGTCAGAGTAAATCATGTCCACGTTCAGTCCGGCCTTCCGCCTTCGTCGCATCGCCATCTCTGCCCTGCTGCTGGCCTCTTGCGCGCTGGGCGGCTGCTCCTCGATCGACCGCCTGTCGCAGATCGGCGAGCAACCGAAGCTGTCGGCGATCGAGAATCCGACGGCACAGCCCGGTTACAAGCCGGTGCAGATGCCGATGCCGAAGCCGGAAGTCGCCTCCTACAATCCGAACTCGCTGTGGCGCAACGGCAGCCGCGCCTTCTTCAAGGACCAGCGCGCCCGCCAGGTCGGCGACCTCCTGACCGTGACCGTGAACATCACGGACAAGGCCAACATCGAGAACGACACCTCGCGCAGCCGCACCAACAAGGAAGATTTGGGCATCACCGACTTCATCGGCGCGAAAACGCTCGGCACGCAGGCGCAGAAGGTCCTGCCGGGCCGCATCCTGACCGCCGATTCGACCTCATCGAGCGAGGGCAAGGGCAGCGTCGACCGCAAGGAAGCCTTGCAGACCAACGTCGCCGCCGTGGTCACCCAGGTGCTGCCGAACGGCAACCTGGTCGTCGAAGGCAAGCAGGAGATCCGCGTCAACTTCGAAATTCGCGAGCTGATCGTGGCCGGCATCGTGCGCCCCGAGGACATCCAGAGCGACAACACCATCGATTCCACCAAGATTGCCCAGGCCCGCATCGCCTATGGCGGCCGCGGCCAGATCATGGACGTGCAGCAGCCACGCTACGGCCAGCAGGTGATGGACGTGCTGCTGCCCTTCTAAGCCTCTTCAAGAGCTCCCACATCGTGTTCGCGAAACCTAGGCGCGAACGACGATGTACGACGCGGCCCTCGCTAGCTCCCCTGGCGAGGGCCGCATGTATTTTGGCGGATGGCATATTGGCCGCGAGTGAGATGGTGCATCGGGCGACGCTCCATCCACGTCATTGCGAGGAGCTCGCGACAAGATTGCGAAGCAATCTTGCGCTGACGCGACGAAGCACTGCGCTTGCAATGGTCGCGGAGGGTTCCTGCCCCCTTACGTGAACTCCGCCTCCACCGCGCCCAGCCCGTCCAGCTCCATCCGCACCCTGTCGCCGGCCTTCAGCCACAGCGTCTTGACCAGGCTGCCCGTCAGCACGAGCTGCCCCGCGTGGACACCCTTGCCTTCGGCGGCGAGATGGTTGGCGAGCCAGGCGAGCGCATTGTGGGGATGGCCGAGCACGTCGGCGCCGGTACCGTGGCTGACCTCCTCGCCGTTGACGATGGCGCGGCCCTTGACCGCTTTCAGATCCGGCACGGACGAGCGCGGCACGGACGGCCCCAGCACGCAGCCGGCCGCGAAGAAATCGTCCGCGATGAGCGTCGGGGCGCCCATGGTCTCCCACTTCACGTAGCGGTCGTCGACGATCTCGATGGCGGGATGGTAGGCCTCGACCGCCTCGCCGACCCATTCGGCCGTGAACGGCGCCTCGCCGGCGGCGAGATCCCGCTTCAGCCGCACCGCGATCTCGCATTCGACGCCGACCCGGACATAGTCGGAGGCGGCCAGCCTGGCGCCGCTGTCATGCACGCCCTTCTGGAACACGCCGCCGCCGCAGGGATGCGGGATGCCGATATAGTCCTGCATCACCTGGCTGGTGCAGCCGATCTTGTAGCCCACCAGCGGCCCGACACGCGCCAGCAGCAGATCGTGCAGCGCGCGCTGGACCTGATAGCCCTCGGCCTCATCCATGGGCGGACGCTCCAGCGCCGCGAGCGGCGCATGATTGCGGCGCGCCAGCGCGATCGCCTTGGCAGCTTCGAGAATCCTGTCCATCGGCGCCGCCTCCCACGCTACGCATTCAAGAACGGCACTTCAGCATTCCCGCCCGGGCATGACAAGCGCAGGACGGCGCTCATCCGGGTCGATTACGGGATGCTCGCCCCGCTTAAGGAAATATTGAGTTGGTCAGGTCTTTATGGAGCCACGCGCCCGCCCTACGCGCGGCAGAGACCCTGATTGCAGCGATGCGTGAAGCCGTTGCGCCGCCGTCTCAAGATGCCGGTCGATCTCCTTGATGCGACTCGCAAAACGTCCAGCACCTGACGTGAAGGCTTTTTCTCATGCGAATTCACGTGAGCACAGAGGATCTGACTCTAGCCCATTGATCGCGATTCATTTTTCGCGATCCCTGCAAATCGGTCCGCGCGACAATCATGTTGTGGCGCAGGAACGCGTCACAACGCTGAGTGCAACGGCACCGCCTTCGTCACTTACGTCCGAGTGCGATGCGGATGGCGACTTCGACCGGCGAGTAATCGCCCTCCTTCCGGTCCAGCCGGTATGGCTCGGCGAGATGCAGCGGCGGCTGCGCCAGGAAGCGCGGTCGCGTTCCCCGATGCTTCTGCGCGGCATGAACCAGGAAGGGATGACAGAGATAGACCGTCCCAGCCGCCCCGGTCGCCACCGCAACCGGGCAGTCGGCCCCCATCCGCTCCAGCATCATGTGCGCCCGCCCCGCATCGCCGGCGGGCGCCAGATAACGCGCCATCGGCAGATGCGAACCGACGCGGATCCGCGTCGGCGCATCGTCGTCACCGACATCGGAGAACAGGAACAGCAGCAGCAGCGCCCGGCCCCGCGAGGTGACGTTGACGCGCCAGGCCGAGAAATCCTGCGCCTCGTCCGGGTTGCAGCCCTCGCCGGGAAAGCTGAGATCGACGTGCCAGCCATCGTCGCCCGGATCGTCCGGATGGGGAAAGCGCACCGGAAAGGTGCCGATATCGCCTCGCGGCCGCCATCGTCCCTGTCCGACGATCTGGTCGAACGCGGCATGCAGCACTGCGGTGTGATGGCATCCCGGAACGGCGGGTCGCCATAGTAGGGCAGCCGCACCACGGGCCGGGTCCAGCTTGCGGGGTCGTGCTCGCTGCATGGCAGATCGCGCCACATGATGGCACGCGCCGCCTCGGCCAGGCCGGGCGGAAAGGCGTTGTCGATCCGAATGAAGCCGTCGCGAATGAATTGGTCGATCTGCGCGTCGTCCAGCGCGCGAGGATTGGCCGTCATGATGATCTCTCGATGTCTCGCCCAGCCCGCATCGTCCGCTCGCTGCGGAACCGGCTGGGGCGATCGGTGGGGAATCCGCAAGCCGCACTTGCGGGACGCAATGCCTCCGCGGCGGAGGCGCCCTGCGCTCAACCCAGGAAGAAGACCGATGCGATGTTGAGAGTGCAAATCATCATGGCGGCGCGAATCTACGCGCCGGACAGGCGACATTCAAGCGGCAGGCAAAAACGCCCGACGCGGCGCGAAACCGCGCACCATCCGCCACGAAATAAAAGAGCCGCATCTCTGCGGCTCCGCCTCTATTCGTCGCGATAGACCTTCTCGCGTTTCTCGTGGCGCTCCTGCGCTTCCACCGACAGCGTCGCGATGGGCCGGGCCTCGAGCCGCTTCAACGAGATCGGCTCGCCGGTTTCCTCGCAATAGCCGTAGGTGTTGTCCTCGATACGCTGGAGCGCGGCGTCGATCTTGGCGATCAACTTGCGCTGGCGGTCGCGGGCACGGAGCTCGATAGCACGGTCGGTTTCGGACGATGCCCGATCGGCGAGATCGGGGTGGTTGACGTTCTCCTCCTGCAAAGCTTGCAGGGTCAACTTGGACTCTTTGAGGATCTCATCCTTCCAGGCAAGGAGCTTCAAACGGAAGTAC
Source organism: Bradyrhizobium dasycarpum (assembly GCF_042019905.1). Classification (NCBI taxonomy): domain Bacteria; kingdom Pseudomonadati; phylum Pseudomonadota; class Alphaproteobacteria; order Hyphomicrobiales; family Nitrobacteraceae; genus Bradyrhizobium; species Bradyrhizobium dasycarpum. The sequence goes on along the minus strand of NZ_CP169574.1, from coordinate 221,855 downwards.
TCCTTCTGCCGGTCGTTCATGAAAGGCTCTTTTTCGGTCGGTCGGTAGTTTTTCAACTTTTCCAAGGGCGGCCTATCTGTCTAAGCAACGACTCGCAACGGAAACAGGGTCCGTTGAACCGGGCCTTATATAGTGGCCTCCTGTGACAGACAATATTTCCCTGAGCGTCTGGCCGGCGCCCCCAAGCCCTTGCACAGGAAGGTTTATCCTAAGGTTTATCCTGGAGGGCTCGGGGGCGGCCGAAAGCCCTAGTAACCGACCGTGAAGCGCTGCCTCGGATGCGCCGGGCGCTCGATCTCGTCGGCGAGCGCGATGGCGTAGTCGGCAAAGGTGATCCAGCTCTTGCCGTTCGCATCTGCGAGAAGCTGATCGGTCCCGAGCCGGAACTTGCCCGTGCGTTCTCCTTCGACGAACAGCGCGGACGGCGAAAGGAAGGTCCAGTTCAGCTCCTTCTCCTGCCGCAACAGGTCGAGGAAGGCCCCGCCTGCCTCGGCTTCCGCCTTGTACTGGGCCGGAAAATTGGGAGTCGTGACCAGCTTCACGCCCGGCGCGACCTCGAGGCTGCCGGCGCCGCCGACCACGAGATAACGGCCAACCTTGGCGTCCTTCGCCGCGTCAATCAGCTTGCGGGCATCGCTCGCCAGAAAGTGCACGGAACTCACGGCGACGTCGTGGCCGGCCCACAGTCTGGCGAGGCCGGCCTGATCGAGCACGTCCCCCTTGGTGGGCGTGACATTCGGCAGGGCCGCGATCTTCTCCGGGTTCCGGGCGATGGCGGTGACCGCGTGGCCGCGGCGGGACAGTTCCCTGGTGATCTCCGACCCGGCCCGGCCCGAGGCGCCGGCGACTGCGATTTTCATGGAAGGCTCCTTTTGCTACCATAGTAACCAATGGAGACTAGATATCGCAAAGAATGCTGGTGTTAAGAGAGCACTTTGTGCTTACCTGCTTACACGAGGGTAACCTCCACCGTTATTTCTTGGATTTCGAGGACCGACGATGAAACCCGACGTCTACGCGGCCAACTGCCCCACGCGCCAAATCCTCGATCGGGTCGGAGACAAATGGGCGGTGCTGATCCTGTTGCTGCTGCGCGAGCAGCCGATGCGATTCAATCAGTTGCGCCGCACGATCGAAGGCATTTCGCAGAAGATGCTGAGCCAGGTCCTCAAATCGCTTGAACGCGACGGCCTGCTCAGGCGCCATGCCATCGCGACCGTACCCGTGACCGTCGAGTATTCGATCACGCAGCTCGGGCTGACCCTCGCCGGCGCGGTCGATCCGCTGCGCGATTGGGCCGAGCAAAATCTGAAAGACGTTCTCGCCGCCCAGCGCCGCTACGACGCGCGGCAGAAGGAGGAAGCGGCGTAGGTGAGCGGTGAGTGTTACGCCTGCCCGGCCTTCGCCAGCTCGACCTCGACGCGCAGCTCGATCTCGGCCAGCACCGCATCGAGACCGGCATCGCCCGAGGACGATTTCAGGTTCGCTGCGGCATCCCGCAGCCGCATCACGGTCGAGGCGTCGAGATTACCTGACAAGAGACCCATCTTGAGGTCGTCGAGCACGTCGAGCGCAGTCCTGCCGCGAGCGACCGAGCGCTTGCGACGCTCGACCGGGTCCTCCTCGACGCCTTGCAGGGCCAGCAGCCCATCGATGTTGGTGGCGGATTTCGGTGCGGCCGCGCTCCGGGTCTCCTGCGCCGACGAGGTGTTGGGCAGCACGAAGGTGCCGGAGCCGGTCCGCCTGGCCTGGCTCGCCGGCGTTCCAAGCGTGGTGCCATTCGGTCCGTAGATGCGCATCGGAGGGAATCCGGGTGATCGATGCCGTCACCTTCGCCGTCTTATGGTTAACGGCGCGTAAACGGCCCGGCAAAATCTGCCGACGGGCGGCAGTTTCGCTCCTCAGGGACAACGCCGGCTGACACCGGTCGAAACAGATTTATTCAACCTATTCAGCCACCTAACCTCGATGCCCGGGTTGGCACGGCCCTCGCAAGGACAGCACCGGACCAGCTCGTCATGGGAGTGTCGTGCAGGTCTTTCCGATTTGTGGGGCCGCTTTAGGAGCCTTGGGGAGCAGAGGATGCCAGGCGTTCGTTGGGTAAGGATCGTCGGGGTGGCCTGCGCAGTGCTGTCGGCGCTGGCGCTGTCGGTCGCGCCCGCGGCTGCGACCTCGCGCATCAAGGATCTCGCCAACATCGAAGGCGTGCGGCAGAACCAGCTGATCGGCTATGGCCTCGTCGTCGGCCTCAACGGCACCGGCGACACGCTCAACAACATCCCCTTCACCAAGCAATCGCTGCAGGCGATGCTCGAGCGAATGGGCGTCAACATTCGCGGTGCCACCATCCGCACCGGCAACGTCGCCGCCGTGATGGTGACAGGCAATCTGCCGGCCTTCGCCACCCAGGGCACGCGCATGGACGTCACGGTCTCCGCGCTCGGCGACGCCAAGAACCTGCAGGGCGGCACCCTGCTCGTCACCCCCTGTTAGGTGCCGACGGCAATGTCTACGCGGTGGCGCAGGGCTCGCTCGCGATCTCCGGCTTCCAGGCCGAGGGCGAGGCGGCCAAGATCGTGCGCGGCGTCCCGACCGTGGGACGTATCGCCAACGGCGCCATCATCGAGCGCGAGATCGAGTTCGCGCTCAATCGCCTGCCGAACGTGCGTCTGGCACTGCGCAACGCCGACTTCACCACCGCCAAACGCATCGCGGCCGCCGTCAACGACTATCTTGGCGTCAAGACCGCCGAGCCGATCGACCCCTCGACGGTGCAGCTCTCGATCCCGCCGGAGTTCAAGGGCAATGTCGTCGCATTCCTCACCGAGATCGAGCAGTTGCAGGTCGACCCCGATCTGGCCGCCAAGATCGTCATCGACGAGCGCAGCGGCATCATCGTGATGGGCCGCGACGTTCGCGTCGCCACCGTCGCGGTGGCGCAGGGCAACCTCACCGTCACCATCTCCGAGAGCCCGCAGGTGAGCCAGCCCAACCCGCTCTCGCGCGGCCGCACCGTGGTCGCACCGCGCAGCGCCGTCACCGTCACCGAGGACGGCAAGAAGCTGGCCGTGGTCAAGGACGGCGTCTCGCTCCAGCAGCTCGTCGACGGCCTCAACGGGCTCGGCATCGGCCCGCGCGACATGATCAGCATCCTGCAGGCGATTAAGGCCGCCGGCGCGATCGAAGCCGACATCGAGGTGATGTGATGCAGACCAGCACGATCAACACGCCGCGTCTCGCCACCTCCTCGGCCTTTTCGGTCGAGAGCCGCAACGGACGGCCCGATTTCGACCTCGCCAGCGCCCTGCAGAAGGTCTCGCCGAAGGAGCAGGCCAGGGCCCAGAAGACCGCCACCGATTTCGAGGCGATGTTCCTCAACAGCATGTTCGCGCAGATGACCTCGGGCCTGAAGGGCGAAGGCCCGTTCGGCGACACGCCCGGCACCGGCGTGTGGCGCTCGATGCTGACCGAGCAATATTCCAAGAACTTCGCCAAGGCCGGCGGCGTCGGCGTCGCCAGCGAAGTCTACCGTACCCTCATCATGCAGCAGGCGAAAACGATCCGCACGGCATAAGGTCAAACGAGATGAACCATTTCAACGCCTCACGTCAGCCGATGCAGGCCCAACGCCCGAACATCGCGCCGGGCAGCGCCGAGGCGCGCAAGCTCGCCGAAGACCTGATGGATGCGATGAGCGCCCTGCTCGGACTGATCGAGCGCGAGACCGAGCTCGTTCGCGCCGGCAAGGTCCGCGAGGCGATGACGCTCGAGAGCAAGAAGCAGGAGCTCTCGCGAAACTATGTCGGTGCCGTCAGCCAGTTGAAGGCGAACCAGGCGCAGCTTGCGAAATCCGCCCCGGAACTGCTCTCGACGCTGCACCGCCATCACGACGCGTTCCGCGCCATGCTGCAGGTCAATCTCACCGTGCTCGCGACCGCGCACGCCGTTTCCGAAAGCGTCGTGCGCGGCGTCAATGCCGAGATCCAGAAGCGCAACGTGCCGAACACCTATACGGCCGCCGGCCGGCGCGCAGCTGCGGGTCCGCGCCACATCACCCCGCTCGCGGTCAGCCGCTCGCTCTGAGCGGGCACGAAAACAACCGACAATTTTACGAAAAACCGCGCGGCGATTTCGTCGCGCGGTTAGGCACGTTTCCTTACCGGGTCTTCAGTCCTGACGTTCCATGGTTGCGTTATTAGAGGGGTTGGGATTTGACTCAATCAAGGCAACCAGGAGGCTGCCATGAGTACAGATTTCAGCATCAGGCCGGTGGGGATCCCGGCCCCCGTGCAGATCGTAACGACGTCCAGCGTGGCGGCGAACGAGGCTGTGCAAACCGATCTCCCGGTGAGACAGACGGTCGCCGCGGCAGATACGAGCGCCCCCTTGCGCAATGATCTGCCGAACCACGAGAACATCTCGCGCCAGGTCGTGTTCGACCAGGCGGCCGCGTCATTCGTCTTCCAGGTCGTCAACGACAAGACCGACGCGGTGGTCAACCAGTTCCCCGACGAAGCGATGCTGCGGCGGCGAGCCTACTTCCATGCGCTGGATATGAAGTCCGAGCCCTCGCGTCCGCTCAGCACGGACGTCAGTGCCTGACCATCACGTGTCGGGATCGCGGGATCGGTGACCATGTTCTCCTCAGCGTCTGACCGGCACCGGTCAGCGCGACATTGGCATTGCCGAAGCAGAACTGCGGGTCCTGTTCGTCACCTGCCCTGATGGCGAGGTCGCCGCGGCATGGCGCGACGAGCCAGAGACAGGCGACAAGACGTTCGATCTGGATGAGGACGCAAGAAAGCTCGTGATCTCGACCATCACGAGTTCCGGTCACGGCCGCCCGGACAGACCCGCAGCGATATTGCGGTTGATCTCTATCAGCGGACGGAAGTGATCGAATTGCGGGCTCATCTGCAGCGCCGCGGTCTGGCTCAGCACGAACACGCTGATGTTGGCGATCTTCTGCCGCACGTCGATCGGCTGCGGATTGTTGTCGCGCATCGCCTCGCTCAGAAAGATGGTCCAGAGCTTGCGGTTGAACATCAGGGCCTGCATGGTCTGCTCGCTGAGCGGATCGGCGTTGTTCACGGCGTCCTGGAGCTTGTTCGCGGCCTTGAGCAGGGTCTGCGCCTCGATGTCGCGAGGAGATGCGGTGGTCGTTGCAACGCGCGCATAGGCTGAGGCAGCGGAATTCGACATCAATCACACCCTGGAGGTTACCTAGCGCGTTGTACGCGCTTAAGGATTTCTTTCCCAACCCTAGGCAGCACCGCTTAAGATTTGCTTACGTGTGTGCTTTGGAAGCACTCCGGACAATTACGGGGCACGGAGGTCTTCGTCATCACAACGCTAGATGCACGCACGCACGATGTAAACTCGCTCGCCGTGATGCGTGGCGATCTCGGCTAATCTTGTCTTAGCGATCTCCCTCAAAAGAACGGCGGAGCGTTGGCTCCGCCGCGAAATTCGAATGGTGACGTTGCGCGCGAACTAGCGCAGCAGCTGCAGCACACTCTGCTGCGACTGGTTGGCCAGCGACAGCGCGGAGACCGCGATCGACTGGCGGGTCGACAGCGCCTGGCTGTTGGCCGCCTCCTCGTTGGTGTCGGCCAGCGTCAGGTTGGCCGAGCCGGTCTGCAGTACGTTGATCAGGTTCTTGGAGAAGTCCTGACGCACCTGCACGATCGACAGGTTCGAACCGAGTGTCGAGCCTTCCGAGCGCAGCGTGCTCGAGGCCGCGTTCAGGCTGGCCAGCACCCTGTTGGTGGCGCCGTTGTCGATGAAGTCGACGCCGTTGACGAGATTGCTGAGACCAAGGCCGGCGGCATTGAACACCACGCCGTTGATGCTGAGCGTGGAGCTGCCGGTCTCGTTGAAGACCAGCTTCAGCGTGTCGCCGTTGAGCAGGTTGACGCCGTTGAAGGAGGAGTCCTGCGAGGTGGTGTCGATCTGGGCCAGGATGTTGTTGAACTGGTTGACCAGATTGGAGCGCGCGGTCTGCGCCACCGGATCCTGGATCGGCGGCTGCGCCGTGGTGAAGGCCAGGACGCCGGTGATCGTGCCGCCGACGGCGCCGCCGGCGAGCGTCGAGCCGAGGGTCGAGGAGGCGTACTCGTTGACGGTGGTCACCGTGAGCACGCCGTTGGCATCGATCGTCGCAGTCAGATGGTTGGCCTGCAGCTGCGCGTTGAGCTGGTCCAGCGTCTTGACGGTGCCGTTGGTGCCGTCGCCGAAGGTGACATTGACCGGCGTGCCGCCGTTGAAGGAGGTGAACGTCAGCGTCTTGCCGCTGATGCCGCCGACGCCGGAGGTGCGGGCCGCGGTGAAGGCGGTCGCCGTTCCCGTGTTGCCGCTGAGGCCGAAGGCGCTGAGGGCATTGCCGGTGCCGGTGATCGAGAGATCGGCATTGACGCCGGTGGAGATCGCCAGCTGGCCGCTGGAGTTCACCGACGAGGGGATCTGCCCCGACGTGGTCGAGAGCGTAGCCGCGCCGTTGAAGATGCTCGCGGTCTTGACGCCGGTGGCAAGGTCGATCGAGTTGAGCAGGTCGGTCAGCGTCGCGCTCTGCAGATAGACGGTCGAATTGCCGTTGCCGTCGGTGACGACGTTGCCGCTGACGCCGTAGCCGTTGGCGACGCTCGCAGCCGATTGCGGCGTCTGCGCGTTCTTGAAGGTGATGGTCTTGCCGTCGATGTTCAGCGTCGAGCCGTCCTGAACGAGAGTGCCGAGCGAGCCGGCGGTCGTCGAGCGGTTCGCACTCACGCTCGCATTGCCTGCGCCGGTCGCCGAGGTCAGGCCGAGCTTGTTGAGGAAGTCTGCCTTGCCCGTCAGGCTTAGGTCGGCGCCGGTCGAGCTCTTCAGCGTGATCTGGCCGCCGCCCGAAATCGAGGATGGTGTCTGGATAGTACCAACCGTCGCGCCGCTCGTCGCGATGGTCGCCGCGCCCGCACTGATAGTTGCGGCCTTGACGCCGCTGGCGAGGTCGATCGCGGTGAGGACGTCATTGATGGTCGCCAACGGCGCCGCCGCCGTTCCCTCGTAGACGATTGAATTGCCGTTGCCGTCGGTGGCGATGTGGCCGCTGGCGTCGAGGCCCCAGCCGGTCGGCTGCGTGCTCGGAGCAACCCCGGTGCGGAAGGTGATGGTCTTGCCGTTCACCGTGATGGTATCGCCGTCGGCGGGCGGAGCACCGAAGGTGGTGGACGCGGTGGTGCCGACAAGCGTGGCGGTGCCACTGAGCACGGTGGTGCCGTCGGCCGCAGTCGCCGCAAATCCGACCAATGTGCCGGCGTTTGAACCCAGCGAGGCGCCGAGCGCGGCGGTTCCCGTCACCGGGGTCACGCCACCGGCGGCGCCGGTATAGAGCACGTTGCTCTTGGCCGTCGCGCTCGCATAGGAGGTGGTGCCGCGCAGGTCGGCCGGCGTCGCGCCGGGAATGGTGGTGGAGACGTTCGACTTGGTGGAGTAGCCGACCGTGGTCTGCAGCGCCTGATTGGCGATCGACTTCGCGCTGTCGATCAGCTTCTGCAGCGAGGTGATGCCTGTATTGGCCGCCTGCAGCACCTGGACACCGTTGTTGATGCCGTCAAGCAGGTTGCTGATGTCGCTCGCCCGGTTGTCCAACCCCTGTGCGGTGAAGAAGTTGGTGGGATTGTCGAGCGCCGTGTTGACCTTCTTGCCGGTCGCCAGCCGCTCCTGCGTCGTGGCCAGCAAGTCGGCCGTCGACTGCAGCGACAACAGGTTCTGGCGAACTGACGCCGAGAGAACGATGTTGGACATTGGCGAGTCTTCCTCTTGAACCGGATACGAATCGGCCGCTCGGGTCTGCAAAGCGGGCTTTCGTCCAGTTTTAGGAGGTGTCCTTTAAAGTATGGTTAACGCGAGTTTAAGCGATAGGGTTAATGCCGGATGAATGCCCCCGCCCGCCTCCGGACGCAAAAAAAGAGCGGCGGGGCAAAGCGCCCCGCCGCTCGATTTTATTTAGTGATTTCAGCCGCTTGTTAGCGGAGCAGCTGCAGCACGCTCTGCTGCGACTGGTTGGCCAGCGACAGCGCGGAGACCGCGATGGACTGGCGGGTCGACAGCGCCTGGCTGTTGGCGGCCTCGACGTTGGTATCGGCCAAGGTCAGGTTGGACGAGCCGGTCTGCAGCACATTGATCAGGTTCTTGTTGAAGTCCTGACGGATCTGCACGACCGAGAGGTTCGAGCCGAGGCTCGAGGCCTGCGAGCGCAGCGTGCTCGAGGCGGCGTTGAGGTTGGTCAGCACCCTGTTGGCGGCGGCGTTGTCGATGAAGTCGACGCCGACCGTCAGCGAGGCGAGGCCAAGACCCTTGGAATTGTAGGTCACGCCGGTGATGTTCAGGCTCGACTTGGCGGTCTCGTCGAACACCAGCTTGAGCTGGTCGCCGTTCAAGAGGTTGACGCCGTTGAACGAGGAGTCCTGCGCGGTGGTGTCGATCTGGTTCAGGATGTTGTTGAATTGAGTCACCAGATTGGCACGCGCCGTCTGGGCAACCCCATCCTGGACAGGGGTGGAAGCCGTCGAGAAGGTCAGCGCCGAAGTGAGCGTGCCGCCGATCGCACCGCCGGCAGCCGTCGAGCCAAGGGTCGAGGAGGCATAATCGTTCGACGCGGTGATGGTCAGCAGGCCGTTGGCGTCGATCGTCGCGGCCAGGTTGTTGGCCTGCAGCTTGGTGTTGAGCTGATCCAGCGTCTTGACCGTGCCGTTGGTGCCGTCGCCGAAGGTGACGTTCACCGCCGTGCCGCCGTTGAAGGAGGTGAAGGTCAAGGTCTTGCCGGCGATGCCGCCGATGCCGGAGGTCCGGGCCGCGGTGAAGGCGGTGGCGCTGCCGGTGTTGCCGGCGAGGCCGAACACGTTCAACGCGTTGCCGGTGCCGGTGATCGACAGGTCGGCATTGATGCCGGTCGAGATCTTGAGCTGACCGGAGGTATTGATGGTCGAGTTCGACTGGCCGGTGGCGGTCGCAAGCGTCGCGGTGCCGTTGGCAGCGATCGTCGCGGTCTGCACGCCGGTGGCGAGGTCGATCGCCTTCAGCACGTCGTTGACCGTGCCGCCCTGCAGATAGACGGTCGAGTTGCCGGCGCCGTCGGTAAGGACGTTGCCGTTGGCACCGAAGCCGGTCGGAATGCTCGGCGCACCGGTCGAGCCAGGGATCGGCGCGTTCTTGAAGGTGATGACCTTACCGTTGACGTTCAGCGTCGAACCATCCGTGAGGGTCGCGCCCAGCGAAGCCGCGCTCGTGGTGCGGTTGACGTTGACGGTGGCATTGCCGCCGCCCACCGATCCGCTCAGACCGAGCGCCTTGAGCAGGTCGGCCCTGCCGGTGACGCTCAGATCCGCGCCCGTCGAGCTCCTCAGCGTGACGGCGCCCGCAGCAACGCTGGAAGCGGTCTGGTTGAAGCTGGTGGCGATCGTCGCGGCACCGGAGCTGATGGCAACCGTCTTGACGCCGCTGGCCAGATCGACCGCGGTCAACAGATCGGCGACGGTGGCAGCCGGGGTGCCGGCGGTGCCGAGATAGACGGTGGTGTTGCCGTTGCCGTCGGTGACGAGGTTGCCGCTGACGCCCGAACCGGCAGGAACGGCGGTCGAGGCCGGAGCAGCGCCGCTGCGGAAGGTGATGGACTTGCCGTTCACGGTCAGCGTATCGCCGTCGGCGGGCTGAGCGTTGCCGAGGAGACCCGTCGCGGTGGTGCCGTTGGTGGCGATCAGGGTGATGGCGCCGGTCAGCGCGGTGGTGCCGTCGCCGGCCGTCCCCGCGGTGCCCGTGAACGTGCCGATGGTGGCGCCGAGCGTGGTGGTGCCGTTCGCGGCCGTCGTGCCGCCGGCCGTGCCGTTGTACAGCACGTTGCTGCTCGCGGTCGCGCTGGCAAACGAGGTGGTGCCGCGCAGGTCGGCCGCGGTCGCACCGGCGATCGTGGTCGAGACGTTGGACTTGGTGGAGTAGCCGACGGTGGTCTGCAGCGCCTGGTTGGCGATCGACTTGGCGCTGTCGATCAGCTTCTGCAGCGAGGTCAGGCCGGTGTTGGCGGCCTGCAGCACCTGCACGCCGTTGGCGATGCCGTCGAGCAGGTTGTTGATGTCGCTGGCGCGGTTGTCGAGCGACTGTGCGGTGAAGAAGTTGGTGGGATTGTCCAGGGCCGAGTTGACGCTCTTGCCGGTCGACAGACGGTTCTGTGTGGTGGCGAGAAGATCGGCGGTGGACTGGAGAGAGAGCAGGTTCTGACGAACCGACGCAGAGAGAACAATACCGGACATGACTCTTACCCTTCTGGCTTACGCGTCTTCGTTCGATCGCTTCGGATCGAGTGACGGGGCCAGCGTGCCGCGACATGGCTAATAAAGGGTGAAACGAGCATCGCCTGCATAAGCGCCGGTTCACCATAAGCGCTGACGAGGCGCCGGCGGCAATCGGCAATCGGCATGAAATCATTGGTATTTCTTCGCGCTTACGCTTCATTAACCATAACCGCTGGTTACTTTTTCGGGCGCGCCTGCCTTCTCCAAATCTCGAGCCGTCAGCAAAAAAAGCGGCGGGGCCGAAGCCCCGCCGCCGGATCCTGCTTGCGATGTCTGCCGCTTGTTAGCGGAGCAGCTGCAGCACGCTCTGCTGCGACTGGTTGGCCAGCGACAGCGCGGAGACCGCGATCGACTGGCGGGTCGACAGCGCCTGGCTGTTGGCCGCCTCGACGTTGGTGTCGGCCAGCGTCAGGTTGGACGAGCCGGTCTGCAGCACGTTGATCAGGTTCTTGTTGAAGTCCTGACGAACCTGCACGATCGTCAGGTTCGAACCCAGAGCCGAGGCCTGCGAGCGCAGCGTGCTCGACGCGGAGTTCAAATTGGTCAGCACCTTGTTGGTGGCAGCGTTATCGATGAAGTCGATACCGCTGGTCAGCGCAGCAAGGCCCAGACCCTTGGAGTTGTAGGTCACGCCGGTGATGCTGAGGCTCGACTTTGCAGTCTCGTCGAACACCAGCTTGAGCTGGTCACCATTCAGCAGGTTGACGCCGTTGAACGAGGAGTCCTGGGCGGTCGAGTCGATCTGCTGGAGGATGTTGTTGAACTGGTTGACCAGGTTGGCACGCGAGGTCTGGGCAACAGTATCCTGGACGGGAGTGGACGCCGTCGAGAAGGTCAGCGAAGTCGTCAGCGTGCCGCCGATCGCACCACCCGCGGCGCTCGAACCGATGGTCGAGGACGCGTAGTCGTTGGTGGTCGAGATCGTCAGCAGGCCGTTGGCGTCGATCGTCGCGGACAGGTTGTTGGCCTGCAGCTTCGAGTTGAGCTGATCGAGCGTCTTGACCGTGCCGTTGGTGCCGTCGCCGAAGGTGACGTCGACCGCCGTGCCAGCGTTGAAGGAGGTGAAGGTCAAGGTCTTGCCGCTGATGCCGCCGATGCCGGAGGTGCGGGCCGCGGTGAAGGCGGTCGCAGTCCCGGTGTTGCCGGCGAGGCCAAGCGCGTTCAGCGCGTTGCCCGTGCCGGTGACCGACAGGTCGGCATTGACGCCGGTCGAGATCTTGAGCTGGCCCGAGGCGTTGATCGACGAGTTGGTCTGGCCGGTGGCGGTCGCAAGCGTCGCGGTGCCGTTGGCAGCGATCGTCGCGGTCTGCACGCCGGTGGCGAGGTCGATCGCCTTCAGCACGTCGTTGACCGTGCCGCCCTGCAGATAGACCGTCGAGTTGCCGGCGCCGTCGGTAAGGACGTTGCCGTTGGCACCGAAGCCGGTCGGAATGCTCGGCGCACCGGTCGAACCCGGGATCGGCGCGTTCTTGAAGGAGATGACCTTACCGTTGACGTTCAGCGTCGAGCCGTCCGTGATCGTCGCGCCGAGCGAGGCCGAGCTCGTGGTCCGGTTGACGCTCACGGTGGCATTGCCGCCGCCCACCGACGTGGTCAGGCCGAGCGCCTTGAGCAGGTCGGCCTTGCCGGTGACGCTCAGATCCGCACCCGTCGAGCTCTTCAGCGTGACGGCGCCTGCAGCAACGCTCGAAGCGGTCTGGTTGAAGCTGGTGGCGAGCGTCGCAGCACCCGAGGTGATGGACGCCGTCTTGACGCCGCTGGCCAGATCGACCGCGGTCAACAGATCGCTGACGGTCGCAGCCGGGGTGCCGGCGGTGCCGAGATAGACGGTGGTATTGCCGCTGCCGTCGGTGACGAGGTTGCCGCTGACGCCCGAGCCGGACGGAACGGCGGTCGAGGCCGGAGCAGCGCCGCTGCGGAAGGTGATGGTCTTGCCGTTCACCGTCAGCGTGTCGCCATCGGCGGGCTGGGCGTTGCTGGCCAGACCGGTCGCGGTCGTGCCGTTGGTGGCGATCAGCGTGATGGCGCCGGTCAGGGCGGTGGTGCCGTCGCCGGCCGTCCCCGCGGTGCCCGTGAACGTGCCGATGGTGGCGCCGAGCGTGGAGGTGCCGGTCGCCGCGGTGGTGCCGCCGGCAGCGCCGCTATACACCACGTTGCTGTTCGCAGTCGCGCTGGCATAGGACGTCGTGCCGCGCAGGTCGGCCGCCGTCGCACCGGAGATGGTGGTGGAGACGTTCGACTTGGTGGAGTAGCCGACCGTGGTCTGCAGCGCCTGGTTGGCGATCGACTTGGCGCTGTCGATCAGCTTCTGCAGCGAGGTGATGCCGGTGTTGGCGGCCTGCAGCACCTGGACGCCGTTGGCGATGCCGTCGAGCAGGTTGTTGATGTCGCTGGCGCGGTTGTCGAGCGACTGTGCCGTGAAGAAGTTGGTGGGATTGTCCAGGGCCGAGTTGACGCTCTTGCCGGTCGACAGACGGCTTTGGGTGGTGGCGAGGAGGTCAGCGGTGGACTGGAGAGAAAGCAGGTTCTGACGAACCGAGGAAGAGAGAACGATACCGGACATTGAGTGTTACCCTTCTGGTACGCAACGCAACAGACTTCGATTAGGATTAATCGATGTCCGGGACGGTGAACGCAGACGGCTAACAAAGCATGAAGCGTGTCGCTCCAGTCCTTCCGCGGATTCACCATGTGCGCATTCGGAGCCTGATCGTGCTCACGCATATCGTCATGATTGAATGACGCTTTTTGGTGCCACGCCGATGCGTTTGCGACTTGTCAACCATAACTCAGAGTGGGCAATTGGCTGCATCTGGACGCACAGCCTCCACTCGCCCCGCGGCACTTTAGTGCCGACGCAAAAAAAGCGGCGGGGCCGAAGCCCCGCCGCCGGATCCTGCTTGCGATGTCTGCCGCTTGTTAGCGGAGCAGCTGCAGCACGCTCTGCTGCGACTGGTTGGCCAGCGACAGCGCGGAGACCGCGATCGACTGACGGGTCGACAGCGCCTGGCTGTTGGCCGCCTCGACGTTGGTGTCGGCCAGCGTCAGGTTGGACGAACCGGTCTGCAGCACGTTGATCAGGCTCTTGTTGAAGTCCTGACGAACCTGCACCACCGAGAGGTTCGAGCCGAGGCTCGAGGCCTGCGAGCGCAGCGTGCTCGAGGCGGCGTTGAGGTTGGTCAGCACCTTGTTGGTGGCAGCGTTGTCGATGAAGTCGACACCGCTGGTCAGCGAGGCGAGGCCCAGACCCTTGGAGTTGTAGGTCACGCCGGTGATGCTGAGGTTCGACTTGCCGGTCTCGTCGAACACCAGCTTGAGCTGGTCGCCGTTCAAGAGGTTGACGCCGTTGAACGAGGAGTCCTGCGAGGTCGTGTCGATCTGGTTCAGGATGTTGTTGAACTGAGACACCAGATTGGCGCGCGAGGTCTGCGCCACCGTATCCGCAACGGGGGTGGAAGCCGTCGAGAAGGTCAACGCCGTCGTCAGCGTGCCGCCGATCGCACCACCCGCGGCGCTCGAACCGATGGTCGAGGACGCGTAGTCGTTGGTGGTCGAGATCGTCAGCAGGCCATTGGCGTCGATCGTCGCGGACAGGTTGTTGGCCTGCAGCTTCGAGTTGAGCTGATCGAGCGTCTTGACCGTGCCGTTGGTGCCGTCGCCGAAGGTGACGTCGACCGCCGTGCCGCCGTTGAAGGAGGTGAAGGTCAAGGTCTTGCCGGCCATGCCGCCGATGCCGGAGGTGCGGGCCGCGGTGAAGGCGGTCGCAGTCCCGGTGTTACCGGCGAGGCCAAGCGCGTTCAGCGCGTTGCCGGTGCCGGTGATCGACAGATCGGCGTTGACGCCGGTCGAGATCTTGAGCTGGCCGGAGGCGTTGACCGACGAGTTGGTCTGGCCGGTGGCCGTCGTAAGCGTCGCGGCGCCGCTGGCGATCGACGCGGTCTGCACGCCGGTGGCGAGGTCGATCGCCTTCAGCACGTCGTTGACCGTGCCGCCCTGCAGATAGACCGTCGAGTTGCCGGCGCCGTCGGTAAGGACGTTGCCGTTGGCACCATAGCCGGTCGGAACGCTCGGAGCACCGGTCGAGCCCGGGATCGGCGCGTTCTTGAAGGAGATGACCTTACCGTTGACGTTCAGCGTCGAGCCGTCCGTGATCGTCGCGCCCAGCGAGGCAGCACTCGTGGTGCGGTTGACGTTCACGGTGGCGTTGCCGCCGCCCACCGACGTGCTCAGGCCGAGCGCCTTGAGCAGGTCGGCCCTGCCGGTGACGCTCAGATCCGCACCCGTCGAGCTCTTCAGCGTGACAGCGCCCGCAGCAACGCTGGAAGCGGTCTGGTTGACGCTGGTGGCGATCGTCGCCGCACCGGCGCTGATCGATACCGTCTTGACGCCGCTGGCGAGGTCAACCGCGGTCAACAGATCGCTGACGGTCGCAGCCGGGGTACCCGCGGTGCCGAGATAGACGGTGGTGTTGCCGCTGCCGTCGGTGACGAGGTTGCCGCTGACGCCCGAGCCGGTCGGAACGGCGGTCGAGGCCGGAGCAGCGCCGCTGCGGAAGGTGATGGTCTTGCCGTTCACGGTCAGCGTGTCGCCATCGGCGGGCTGGGCGTTGCTGGCCAGACCCGTCGCGGTCGTGCCGTTGGTGGCGATCAGGGTGATGGCGCCGGTCAGCGCGGTGGTGCCGTCGCCGGCCGTGCCCGCGGTGCCCGTGAACGTGCCGATGGTGGCGCCGAGCGTGGAGGTGCCGGTCGCCGCGGTGGTGCCGCCGGCAGCGCCGCTATACACCACGTTGCTGTTCGCCGTGGCGCTGGCATAGGAGGTCGTGCCGCGCAGGTCGGCCGCGGTCGCACCCGAGATGGTGGCGGAGACGTTCGACTTGGTGGAATAACCGACCGTGGTCTGCAGCGCCTGGTTGGCGATCGACTTGGCGCTGTCGATCAGCTTCTGCAGCGAGGTGATGCCGGTGTTGGCGGCCTGCAGCACCTGCACGCCGTTGGCGATGCCGTCGAGCAGGTTGTTGATGTCGCTGGCGCGGTTGTCGAGCGACTGTGCCGTGAAGAAGTTGGTGGGATTGTCGAGAGCCGAGTTGACGCTCTTGCCGGTCGACAGGCGGTTCTGCGTGGTGGCGAGAAGATCGGCGGTGGACTGGAGGGAGAGCAGGTTCTGACGAACCGACGAGGAGAGAACGATACCGGACATGACTCTGTTACCTTTCTGGTAAACGACGCTACTGTTACACGTCTGCTTGGATCGCGATCGACCCAGCGACGGCGGACGGTGCCGCCGAGACCTCTAACGAAACATGAAATGAAACCCGTGCTTTTGCCCGGTCGCGCGTGATTCGGTCCGGGATGCCGCGCGCATCGATGCGCCGGCACGCGAGTGCGCCTTTGAAATCTTTGAGTTTTTTAGAACGAATGGCAGGAATTTACAGCTCGTTAACTAGTTGCGAGCGAGAATCACGTCTTGGCAGGCCGCAACGAACGCTCGGTTACGAAAGCGTTGATGGAGAACAGGAATGGCCCTCAAGGTCGAGCTCAGACCGCACGAACGCATCATCGTCGGCAACTGCGTGATTACCAATACGGACCAGCGTGCCCGTCTCCTCATCGACGGCGACAACGTGCCGATCCTGCGCGAGCGCGACATCCTCACGCCGGAGACCGCCGATACGCCTGCCAAGCTCGTCTACCTGGCGGTGCAGCTCATGTACATCTCACCGGATCCGCAGACCCAGCACGGCACCTATTTCAACCTGGTGCGCGACATCGTCACCGCGGTCCCGAGCGCCTGGCCGATCATCGAGGCCATCAACAACAACATCCTGAACGGCGACCTCTACCGGGCGCTGAAGGATGCCCGCAAGCTGATCGCCTATGAAGAGAAGCTGCGGAGCCAGTTCGAGGCCACCCATCCCAAGGCCGAAGAGGCCAAGGACGACGTGAGCTCCGCCGCTTGACCATCAACGTCCGCGTGGCGAAGCCTCGCGAACGATCCAGCTCTGCAAACGACAACGGCCCCGGATCATCTCCGGGGCCGTTGTCGTCTCAACCATGCGCGGGCTATTGCGCCGCGAGCGGCGGCGCCTCGACCTCGATCACGTCGTCGCCGCACCGCCGTCCGCCGAACTGCAGCACCGCCGCGACCAGCACATCGATGTCCGCCTCCTCGGTGCGGTGATTGACGATCGCGGCACGGATCGCAAACCTGCCGTCCAGCGTCGTGCTCGACGGCGCCGCCACTCCAGACTCCTGGATATCGGCGACGATCTCGCGGTTGACCGCATCGTCGGCGCGGTAGCGGAAACAGACGATGTTGAGGTTGACCGGAGCCAGCAATTCCAGCCGCGGCTCAGCCAGCACGCGCGCCTCGAGATACTTCGCCAGCGCACAGCTTCGTGTGATCGTCGCGCCCAGCCGGTCGATGCCGAACGTCTTCAGGGTGAACCACGTCTTCAGCGCACGGAAGCCGCGCGACAGGTCGGGGCCGAGATCGCAGGGCCAGACCGCTCCCGCCGCAAGCCCCTCGCCTCGCGGCGCAGATAGGCCGCGGGCTGTGCAAAGGCCTGCCGATGCTGCTCGCCGTCGCGCACCAGCAGGAAGCCGGCATCGTACGGCACCTGTCCCCATTTGTGGAAGTCGAGCGCGATGGAATCGGCGAGCTCGATGCCGCCGAGCAGCGGCGCAAGCTCGGGCGAGAAGATCGCAAGCGCACCAAAAGCACCGTCGACGTGAAACCAGATTTCCTCCTCGCGGCACAGCTTCGCGACGGCCTTGAGATCGTCGATCGCGCCAACGTCCACCGTGCCGGCGGAGGCGACGACCAGGAACGGCTTGAAGCCGACCTCGCGATCAACGGCGATCTGCGCGCGCAACGCGGCAATGTCGATGCGATGATCGGCATCGACGCCGACCTTGCGCAGCGCATCGGTGCCGAGCCCGGCAATGTCCATCGCCCTGGAGACGCAGCCATGCGCGACCTGCGAAGTGTAAGCGGTGAGCAGCGCACCGTCATTGCCGATGCCGTGTTGCCGCGCCAGCGCGCCGAGCGCAGCCGTGCGCGCCACCAGCACCGCCATCAGATTGGCCATCGACGTGCCCGTGACGAAGATGCCACTCGCACTGTCCGGAAAGGCGAACAGGCGGCGCATCCAATCGACGATCTGGCGCTCGACCTCGATCGGCATATGGTCCCGGCCGCCGAGATTGGCGTTGAGCCCTGCCGCGAGCATGTCCGCGAGCATGCCCACCGCGGTGCCGCCGCCATGCACCCAGCCCATGAAGCCGGGATGGACGTTGCCGGTCGCATAGGGCGCGACGTGCTCGGCGAATTCGCGGTAGACCTCGGCGAGGTCGCTCGCCTCGCGCGGCACGTCGGCCTTGAAGGCCGCGCGGACGTCGTCGGGGATCGGTTGCCAGACCGGACGCATCCGGACGTTGGCGATGCCGTCGATCGTATCGTCCAGCATGCGATGGGCGAGCGCGCGAAACGCGCTCCAGTCCTGCGGATCGAGCGGGGTGTGCGCCACGGAGCTCTGCGCGTTGCGGACGATCTCGTTCATGTTGCGCTCTCCACGCCTTCTGCGTGCCGCGACAGCATCGCTGCGAACGCCGCAAAGATCTTGCGCATCTGCGGCGGCTTGTAAGGAAACACGGCTGGCGAATCCATGTTGTGCACAACGGCGGTGTTGTCGGCTTCGAAGACCAGGAGTTCGCCGTTCTGGTTCTCGGCACAATCGACGATGAAATAATCGAGGCCGACCCGCCTGCTCATCTCGTCGAGCGCGCTTTTGTGGCGCGCCGCGAAGGCGTGGTCGAAGTCGCGCATGAAGATCGCCTCCTCCGCACGCTTCTCCTCGCTGAAAGCCATGTTGGCGTTGAGATACCAGATATCCCAGCGGTCGGCGATCGCCATGTGGCAGGCGTAAGGTTTGCCGTCGACCATCGCGAGACGATATTTGCGATAGAGCCCGTCTGGATTCACGTAATCCACGAAACGCGCGACGAAGAAATCCTGCTCGTTACGCTCGGCAAGATAGGATGCGAGCACCGCCGCATCGTCGAGCTTCGCGAGTCCGACGCCGGCATGCGAGCCGCGCGGCCGCGCGATCATGGGAAAGCGCAGTTCACTCGCGATGTCCCGGCAGGCGATCCGCCCGCTCGAAAGCTCCGACAATTGGGCGCGCGTTGCATGAATCGTCGCGGGAATGTCGAGGCCGGGCACGCCGGCCAGCAGTCGATGCAGCTTGTCGCGATCGAGATTGCCGATGCGATCGGGACGATTGAGCAGCGGCCGCGGCCAATGCGGCGCGGCCTTCTCGATCAAGGCGAGCGCTTCGCGGCATTCCTCGGAATCGGAGGCGACCACGATGGCGACGTCGTGCTCCGGCAAATTCTCCGGCAGGCCGACGCCCATGACCACGTAGAGCGTCAGCAGCTCGATGTTGGAGCCTTCGAGCAGAAAATCGATCGGCGTGTTGCCGCCCATATCGATGTCGGCCGCGAGCGCGAGCACGCGCAGGCCGGGCTTCGAGCGGCGCTCGGCGTGCGAAACAATTGATGGAAGGCCAGCACCTCCGACTGGATCGCAAGCCCCTGATCCTTGTTGCCGAGAAGCTGGGTGATCAACGACAGATCCAGTCCTTCGCCCGCCAGCGCCGTCCCCGCCGCGATCCGCGCCAGCAATTGGTCGCGCAGCGGATGCAGGTCGACACCTTCGAAGGCCTGGCGCGTCAGCTGCGCAAAGCCGATGCGATCGGCATAGTTCGCCGCAATCATGCCGATTGGCGCGGAAAGCGGATGCTGCATCTCACACCTCGAACGCGGAGTTTACCGGCGCGGCTGCGACTGCGCCACGGTCGAGCAGCAGCTCGATCTTTACCAGCACATGGGCGATGCGATCGAGCACCTGCTGCACGTTGCGTTGCGCCTCTGCCGTATCAGGCGACCAGGCCTCGGTCACGGTTCGGGCACCGACGCAAAGCCGCAGCACGGCCTGCGGGGTCGCGTCCTGCCGCTCCAGACGGACCGGCTGGCCGATCAGGCAGCGCTGCGCGGCAACCTGTCGGTCCGCCGCGGTGCCGCCGATCGCCTGGCTCATGTCACGCGCCAAAGCCTGATGGATGGCGTTGGTCTCGGCGATCGAAACCGGCTTGCCGCTGCGCAGCAGCATGAACGGAAAGATCGTAGTTTGTACAAATTCCTCGTCATCCGCGTCGGCCGTACTGGTCGCGGTTGAGACCGAGCGAAGCGACGGCGACAACGCGATCATGCTGTCGATGCCGGCGGCGAGCTCGGCGAGCACCTTGGCCCGGAATGCACCGGGCACGGCGTAATAGCCGCCAATCTCGGCGAGCGCCGCCTCCCAGCGCAGCCATTGACCGAAATTCGGACGACGCTCGAAGCGCGAACGCAGCTTCGTCCAGGCCATCGGCCAATCGCAACGGCCGGCATAGTCGAAAATGCCGGGCGCGATCCCCTCGGCCCTGTCGAGCGAGCGCGACAGGCTCTCGGGCACCAGCAGCGCACCGCTGAAGGCAGGCCCACCGAAGAATTTCGAGCCCGTGATCAGCACCATGTGGCCGCGGTCGAGATAAGAGCGCAGCCGGCGGCGACCGAGCCGCGCCTGACAGGCGTCGACGACGATCTGGACCTTGCGCGGCCAGCGTCGCGCGATCTCATCGAGGCAGGCTGCACTTGGTGCGCGCCAGCCGAGCTTCGATGCATCCATGATCTGGAGCAGCACAGGCGCACCTTGCGCGATCGTGGCTTCGACCGCACGCAGCACCGCGGCATCGGCATCCCCGCGCATGGCAGGCGCGGGGCCTGCCTCGAGCAGCGGCAATGCGAGACTGGCGCCGGCGAGCCCCGCCACCGCGCCGTCCTTGCGAACCGCAACGCCGCTTGCCGTGATGGAGGCGAAATGGTGCCCACGCGCGGTATGGATCGTCCCGCTTCCGGTCTGGTCGGCGCCGACCACGATCGTCACCGGCGACGCCCCGAGCGCCGCGCGCGCCAGGAACAAGGCGTGAAGCTGGGAGTCCGTGCCGGAGGGCGAGAACACGATTTCGACGCGCGGTGGAAGCTGGAGGTGCCCGCGCAGCTCGTTCCGCATGTCCTCGCAGCGCGAGTCGAAGGCGACCTCGACTTCGTCGAACAGGCATTTGTGCACCAGCTCTTCGCGCGCCAGCGCGACACGGTCATAGGCAGCCTGCGAGATCGTCGACGCCGTCGAGGAGGCGAAATTCCAGATCTCCGGCTCCGGCACGGCCGCGCAGCCATACACGTTGAGGCGGTCCGCGGCGTCGAGCGCCAGCCGCGGATCTCCTCCGGAGACGAGCAGCGTATCGAGCGGCGTGAAGAGATCGCGCAGGCGGTACCGCGAACCGCGGTCGGATGCGCGTTCCGCTCCTGACAGGCGGGATGCGCCGATGCTCATCCCGAAAGCCTCAGGCCGCATCGAGCGCCGCCGCTGCGGGCGCTGGTGCGAATTGCGAGGCGATGTCGCCATGAAACACCGACGGCCCAACGTGATCGAGCGAGCTCTGGATGTCGGCCCAGATCTCGCCGCCGATATCGGTCCAGCGCTTGCAGAAGGCGAAGTCCTCGGAAAGATAAGTGCCGGTCACCGGGTCGATCATGCATTCGAACAGCGCGAAGCGGTTCTGGCTCGCAACCAGCGTGTCGTGCGAATGCTCGCGGAAGAACTGCAGGCCTGCATAGTCCGGATGGCGGCACATCGCCTCCAGCGCGTGGCGCCGGATCATCAGGAAGCCGGTGCCGGCATAGCGCACGCGGGTGAAGCCGTTGACGACGACGATGCGGTCGGGATCCTCGATCTCGAGCACGTAGTCCAGCGAAGCCGCCGGCACGTCGGCCCGGCCCGACTGGATCGCCCGCGCGGCCTTGTCCCAATTGACCCGCTTGATCGGATAGCAGCCGGCAACCACATCCGCGCCGCATTCGATCAGGCGGAACACCTGCTCCGGCTTGAAGCCGATATCGGCGTCGATGAACAGGAAATGCGTCGCGTTGGGATCGTCCAGGAACATCGCGACCAAATTGGCCCGCGCGCGGGTGATCAGCGCGTCGCCGTCCCGCAGCAGTACCTTGAGCTCTAGATTGGACATGCCGTGAACGGCGCGCTGCAGCGCGAAGATCGAGCTCGCATAGATGCTCGACACCTGCCCGCCGAAGCATGGCGTTGCCACCACCAATTGCATCCTGTCCGACATCGGCAGCTCCGCCCCGCTCCAATCCTCACCAAGAGGTAAAGAGGCATGGTTAACGGCGCCTTAACGCGGGCCCTTACAAGAACTTGACCAGCGAGAGCTGCGCGAGGTTCGAGGTCACCTGGTAGGACGCCTGCAGCGCGTTCTGCAGCGCCAGGATCTCGCTTGCGACCTGGTCGGGCGAGGCCGATTCCGCCTGGTCGATGATGGTCTGGAGCTGCGCCTTGGCCTGGGTCTGGCGCGTGGAGGCGTCCTTCATCGTGTTCTGGGCCATCGCGATGTCGGTCTGGATGTCCTCGATGCGCTGCTGACCCGGCTGCTGCGTCAGCGCCTGCGTCACCCGCAGGCTCAGCGCGGAGACCTGCCCGCCCGAATACTGCCCGGTCGGCGAGGTCGAGAACGTCCCGAACACCGCGATCGCCTGCAATTGGCGGCGGATCGCGTCCTCGTTGGCCTGGGCGCCATACTGGACCGCGATGGAATCGTCGACCCGCGCCATCGCGGTCGAGCGCGCCGAGCCGGGCCCGTCATTGCCCAGATACCATTTCACGGTGTTGGCCGTACCGTTGACCAGCGTCGTCGCCGAGCTCGCCGGCGAGGAGCCGACCCGCAGCGGCGGCTGCGTGGCGGTCACGGGCGTCGCGCCGAATCCGAGCGAGCCCAGCGCGCCGGTATTCGAGCTGGTGATGTTGAGGCTCGCCGCATCGTCGGTGTTGATCGTGATCGAGCCGCCATGGACCGTCGAGGGCTTCGACGTCCCCGTGATGGCGTCGATCTTGCCGAGCAGGGTCTGGATGCTGTCGGTGACGTTGAGCTGGTTGCCGGTCGCGCCCGAGGCCACGAAGGTCAGCGTGGTGCCGTTGACGGTGATGGTGTCGCCGGCGACGAAGCCCGGCGAGATCGAATCCGAGGGGCTCGCCCCGGACAGCGCCGTAGCGCCGGTGACGGGCGCCGGAATCGCCGCCTGGTTGTTGACCGGCGTGCCGATCGCAGAGCTGGCGGTATTGAAGAAATTGTCGCCGGCGACGATCGCGGATGCCGCGACCAGCGAGGTGTTGGCGAGCTTCGTGATCGCGGTGTTCAGCGCGGTATTGAGATTTGTCGCGGTATTGGTCGGGTTGACGGGGGTGCTCGCATCGATCGCGAAGCTGCCGAGCGGCGTCGGCGTCGCCGAGGATGCGGTCAGGTCGATCTGCTCGGTCGTGCCGTCCGGCAGCGTGAACTGGATGCTGAGCTTGTCGCCGTTGTTCGGGTTGTTGCCGTTGAGATCGACCGAGAACGACACCGGCGAGCCGCTCGGGCCGGTGACGGTCGCACCCGTCAACGTCGAGGAAACCGCCTTGAGCTTGAGGCCGAACGGCGAGCCCGCGACGTCTTCCGACACCTGAATCGAACTCGGCGTCGGCTGCGTCTGCACCAGACGGCCCATGCCGTTGGCCCCGAGGTCGGCGGCCTGGCGCTCCGCCATCACCGTCTTGAAGCCCGCCTGCGTCGTGGTGCCGTTGATGATGTCGCCGGCATCCGTAACCGACTGGGTGTTGACGGCGGTTCCCGAGAACAGATAGCGGTTGCCCGTCTGCGTGTTGAGGACGCCGACCATCGAGCCGAACTGGGCCGCGGCGGTGTTCTGCGCGATGGTCTGGCCGTTGACGTTGAGATCCTGCGCGGTGTTGGCGGAGCCGGTCTGCACCGTGCTGCGGATCTTGGTCAGCGACTGCAACGCGGTGTTGGCGAGGTTGATGCTGACATTGACGTTGGTGATCGTGTCGGTATAGGCGGCGATGTTGGAGAGCTGCGCGCGCCCGGCGATCGCGAAGCCCTCGTTGGTGCCCATCCCGGCATAGTTCTGCGACAGCTTGCCGGTCGAGAGCTGCGTCGACAGGTCGGTGAGCTGCTGATTGATGTTACGGATCTGAGCGCCGAGGACCGACGATGCGTAGTTGATGCTGCTGATCGACATATTTTCAGAGCCCTGTTACTTGTTACTGAGCCTGGAGCAACGTGTTCATCATGCTCTGCACTACCGACATGACGTGGGCGTTGGCGGCATAGGCATTCTGAAGTTGGATCAGGTTCGACATCTCCGAGTCCAGGTTGACCTTGGAGGTCGAGTCGAACTTGGCCTGGAGCGTCGAGACCACGACGCTCTGGCCCTGCTGAAGCTGGGTGGCCTGGGTCGCGGCATTGGCCTGCACGCTCAGGAACTGCTGGAGAAAGTTCGAGACGCTGCCGGTGAACGGCTGGCTCGCCGAGCCGAGGCCGCTCTGCGGCGAATAGGAGAACACTGCATTGGTGAGCTGCGAGTAGAGATAGTCCGAACGCGTGGTGTCTCCCGCGGGCGTCACCGGCGAAGTATTGTAGACCGACATCCGGGTGGGATCGGTCACCAGTTGCGTGTTCACGGCGATGCGCCCGGCAAGACCGGTCATCTGCGAGCCCGATGCCGTGATCGCGCCGGTATAGAACGCCTGCCCGCCGTCGGTGAACAGCGGCAGCTGCGGATTGCCCGAGGTCAGCGATGACATCGTCTTGCTGGTCGAAGCCGAACCGACCTTGGCAAGCCCGGTATTGTCGTCGGTCACCCGCAGCGTCGTGGCGGTCGCCGGCGACGGGGCGGCGGAGAATGACAGGTGCGAGCCCGACAGCGCGGTGTTGAGCGCGGAGGCAATCGCGCCCATGCCGCCGGCGAAGTCGACGCCGATCCGCATCGGGTTGGCGTTGGTCGCGTTCTGGAGCGGCAGCGCGGCCGGGTCGGTCACGTTGACCAGCGTGATCTGGCGCTGCGTGTTGGTCGCGGTGTCCGTATAGGTGATGTTGACCGTGTTGCCCGGCAGCGCACCGGCGAGCTCGAGGTCGAAGCCGGCCGGCGGGCCGGAGACCGTGCTGCCCGCCGTGGTCTTGTCGGACAGCGCGCTCGCCATCGTGGCGGCGAGCTGGTCGATCTGGTTCTGCGCCTGCACCAGAATCTCGTCCCGCAGCTTCAGGTCCGCCGCGATCTGGCCGGACGAGACCACGTTGTTGGCGACGACATCGACCTGCGAGCCGTTCGGCAGCTTGATGTTGAAGGCGCCGACGCCGGACTTGGCAGGGTCGATGTTGTATTGCGACGTCGCCGTCAGCGTGCCGGCGGAGGCAAAGGAGAATTCCGAGGCGAGCCCGGCGCCGACCAGCTGAATGCCGGTCGTCGTATAGATGTTGGCCTGGTTCGAGTTGTCGGTGGTGACGCGGACGTCGACATATTTCGACAGCGTGTTGATGGCCTGGTCGCGCTGGTCCATCAGCGTTGCGGCCGAGGGATCGTTGGCCGACAGGCCCTGGAGCCTGGTGTTGATGTCGGCGATCTGCTTCATGGCCGCATTGGCGGCCTGCGCCGAGTTGCCGAGATCCTGCTCGACGTTGGAGCGCAGCGACTGGATGCCCTTGGTGGTCACGTTGAGCTGCGTCGCGAGCGCCTGCGCCGCTCCGAGCGCGACCGTCTGCGCCGACGATGCACCCGAGCTGGTCGACAGCGCCTGCAGCGCCGTGGTGAATTTGTTCAGCGCGCTTTCGAGCGTGCCGGAATTGCCGGGCGTGCCGTAGACATTCTGAAGCTGCTTCAGGATGTTGGCCATCTGATCGGCGTAGCCGCTGCCGCCGGTCTCGGTCCGCAGCTGGTTCTGCACGTAGGTGTCGAGCAGGCGGCTGACGCCGGTGGTCATCGCCGTCGAGCCGAACTCGCCGGTGGTGACCTCGATCTGGTTCGGGGTCTGGACGACGTAACCCGGCGTCTGCGCATTCGCGACGTTCGAGGAGACGATCGAGAGCGCGGCCTGGTTGGCACGCAGACCGCTCATCGCACTGGCGAGGGCTGAACTCAAACCCATATCACTGGCCCGCCTTTGGTTGCCTCACGCGCCGATCAGCGCAACACGTTCAGGAGATCCTGCACCATCGAATTCGCGGTCGTGATCACCTTGGTGTTGGCCGAATAGGCCTGCTGCGTCACGATCAGCTTGGTGAATTCGTCGGCGATGTCGGTGTTGGATCCCTCCAGCGACGAGCCGCTGATGGTGCCCGACGCGCCGTCGATGGCGTCGCCCGACTGCTCGGTCGCGGCATAGGCGCCGCCGTCCATCGCCTTCAGGTAGTTGGTGCCGTTGAAGTGCGAGAGCTGCACCTGGGCGAGGTTGAGGTTCTGGCCGTTGGAGAAGGTGCCGACCACGACGCCGTTGTTGTTGACGGCGACCGAGCGGAGCTGGCCGGCGGCATAGCCGTTCTGCGTGATGGTGTTGATGGTCACCGCGCCGCTGGTGCTGGCATATTGCGTCAGCCCGCCCGAGGAGATGTTGAAGGCGACCGAGCCGAGCGACTGGCCGCTGACGGTGACGTTGTTGATGGTGATGCCCGAGCCGCTCGGCGAGGTCAGCGAGCCGTCGGCGGCAAAGGTGAAGGTCTGACCGGTGTTGACCCAGCCGACGGTCGTGCCGGTCGCGTTCGGATCGGTCTGGTAGAACAGGTTCCAGCTGTCCGAATGGCCCGCGCCGAGCGAGGCGCTGTCGGTCTTGGCCCAGCGCAGTTGCAGGTTCACCGGGGTGCCGGCGGCGTTGTAGGCGGTCACCGCGCCGCCGCTGATCGATTCCTTGGTGAAGGTGGCGATGTCGTTGCCGATCACGCCGCCGGTGCCGGCCGTGCCGCCACCCTCACGATTCCGGGTGATCGTCGAGGTGAAGCCGAGCGCCGAGAAGGCGGCGCTGTTGGAGCTGGAGACCGTCAGGTTCGAGACGGTGCCGGTGTTGAGCGTGATCACACCGCCGCTGCTGACCGACGACCCCGAGGCGCCGGAAAGCCCATCGATCTTGCCGAGCAGGGTCGTGACGTTGTCGGTGACGTTGATCTGGTTCGGTCCCGAAGCACCCGAGGCCATGAAGGTCAGCGTCTGGCCGTTGACGGTGATGGTGTCGCCTGCGGAGAAGCCGGATGTGAGCACCTGGGCGCCGCCGGCGGTCGCGCTGCCGCTCAGCACGGTCGCGCCGGAGATCGCGGGCGACGACAGCACGTTGCCGCCACGGGTCACGCTGCTGATGCCGAGCGCGGTCGCGGCCGTGCCGCTGCCGATCGCAACGTCCGTGCCGGTGCCGGTCGCGATCTGGATATTGCCGCTGACCGAGAGCGAGGCGGTGACGCCGGCGCCGCCGGCGGTCTGGATCGCGTTCAGGATGTCAGCCACCGTCGCCGTGGTGCCCGCACCGAGGCCGATCGTGGTGTTGCTGCCGACGGTCGAGACCGTGGTGCCGCCGTTGAAGGTGATGGTGTTGCCGTTGACGGTCAGCGTCTGGCCGCTGAGCGCGGTCAGGATGCTGGAGGCCAGATGCGTGCCGGCGGCATTGTCCAGCGACGTGGTCGTCGAGGCGACCGCCGAGGAATTGTTCTGGAGCGCGACGGTGCCGGTGGCCGACGTCGAGGAATAGGCCGAGCGGATGTTGCCCGTCGCAGCCGCGCCCGACACGGTCGCATTGGCATAGGGCGCCGGCGGCGTGCCGACCGGCAGCGGGTTGGCGGCGAAATCGGACGGGTTCAGGCCGCCGGCCGCGAGCAACGTGCCGGTCGACGCCGTGGTTTTCGCCACGGTGTTCGGCTGCGTCGGCAGGTTTGCCGCGTATTGGATCGAGGTGGTTGCCTGCGCCGGAATGAAGTTGTTCTGGAATTGCAGCACGTTCGCCACGCTGCCGGTCGGGTTGCCGGTCTTCGGGTCGACCGTGACGCCCATCAGGTAATAGCCGGCGCCGTTGACCAGATTGCCGTTGGCATTGAGCTGGAAGTCGCCGCGCCGCGTGTAATAGGTGACGCCGGTGAACACCGGCACGTTGTCGACGACGCCGCTCGCCTTCTGGATCGAGAAGAAGCCGTCGCCGGTGATCGCCATGTTGGTGGCGACGGTGGAGGACGAGATCGTGCCCTGCGTGGTGATGGTGGCCTTCGCGTTGGCCTGCACGCCGCCTGCGACCTGCTTGCTCGGGACCGATGAGTCGGGAATGAGGTCGACGAAGCTGGTGCCGATGCCCTTGTAACCGGTGGTGGACGAGTTCGCGATGTTGCCGGAAATGTTCTGCAGCGCGAAGGACTGCGCCTGCAGGCCACCCACCGAGGTGTTCATTGCATCGAAGATACCCATAACTTTGTCTCCAAATCCGATCTCGGCGGCCGGTCGACCATGGCCGCAGTCGGGGGAGACCGTCGCAAGGGCTGTGCCAATGCGGGTATTCTCATGAAATCAACGACTTAATGAAAAAGCCCCGGCCTGACGACCGGGGCACAATTGCCGGGACCGGCAACAATTGCCGGGGCCTTCGGTCATTCCGGGGCGGTCCGCAGGACCGAACCCGGAATCTCGAGATCCCGGGTTCGCCGTGCGGGCGCCCCGGAATGACAAGATGGAAACCTACGTCGCCGACGCCGCCGCGGGATGGAACACCAGCCCGAAACCGTCGATGCAATAGCGCAATCCGGTCGGCTTCGGACCGTCGTCGAAAACGTGGCCGAGATGGCCGCCGCAGCGCCGGCAATGCACCTCGGTGCGAACCATGCCGTAGGCGCGGTCTTCGGTCTTGCCGACATTGCCCTCGATCGGCTGGTAGAAGCTCGGCCAGCCGGTGCCGCTCTCGAACTTGGTCTCGGACGAAAACAACGGAAGATCGCAGCCGGCGCAGGCGAAAATGCCCTTGCGGTGCTCCTTCAGCAGCGGGCTGGAGCCCGGCCGCTCGGTGCCGTGATTGCGCAGGATCTCATATTGCTGCGGCGTGAGCTGGGCGCGCCATTCAGCCTCCGTCTTCATGATCTCGAACTTTTTCGCAGTCTTCTCGCCGGCCTCGGCAGGCGTTCCCCTCAGCCAGCGGAAGGCCCCAAGGCCAAACAGGCCGGCGGCAGTCGTCAACAGGATGCGGCGGTCGAACATCTCATTCTCCGTGCGGGAGCTCCACGCCCTGAGATACGGTCTTGAACGGCTGAAGTTACACGTTCAGGCGGATTTTTTCGCGCGTATCAAGCATGATCCGGAGACGTGCGCAGCGGTTTTCCGGAAAGATCATGCGTTTAGCGCGAAACGTCGGCCTCGTGCGAGGCCGGCTCCCCCGCTTGGTCTCCCGCCGCGGGTCTCGTCGGCGGCGCCGGCCGCGGCCTGACGCCGGGCGGCGGGCGGCGCGGACCGGTGCCGGCGGCCCGATTGGCTTCGGCAAGACGCGCCTCGCGCTGCCGGTCCTTGACCCTGGCACGCTCGCGATAGCGGGCGAGTGAGCCCGCGGCGGCGGAACTCGCCCTGCTCCAGATCCCGACCAATTGGCCTGCGACCCGCCCGGTGGCGCCGCCGGCCCAGACCAGCTCGAACGGCGAGAACAGCTTCCAGCGCTCGTCGCCCCCCAGGATGCTGCGCGCGATCATCTGCCCGGCCATGGCCGAGGTGTTCATGCCCTGGCGGCCGAAGCCGCTCGCCACCCACAGGCCTTTGCGCAACTGGCCGATCTGCGGCATGCCGTGCACGGTCTGGCCAATGGCGCCGCCGAACATGTCGGCGATC
Organism: Bradyrhizobium dasycarpum; assembly: GCF_042019905.1. NCBI lineage: Bacteria > Pseudomonadati > Pseudomonadota > Alphaproteobacteria > Hyphomicrobiales > Nitrobacteraceae > Bradyrhizobium > Bradyrhizobium dasycarpum. Next base: position 192,754 of record NZ_CP169574.1, on the reverse strand, counting down.
TCGACATTGCCGAGCGCTGGGAAGATCGTGCGGATCCGGCGTTCGACGGCGCCCGCAAAGCGCTGCGGACGCGCGGCCCAGGTGGTCTCCGGGCTCTCCCACATCAGCCGGTCGCCGTCGACGATGCGGAAATGATCGATACCGTCGCTGTCCATCACCGACCCCTTGAAGGCGATGATCTCATGCACGCGCTCGCCGAGCGGCGCGGTGATTCCGGCATAGCGCCAGACCGGCAGCAGCGTCTCCGACAGGCGCTTCAAGGGCGCGCCGAGATGGATGTTGCCCGCGAGCACGATGTGGGTGGCGCGCAGCCGCGCCGAGGGCGTGACGATGCGTTTGCGGATGCCGGAATGATCGATGCTGACGACCGGCGTGTCCTCGAAGATGCGGGCGCCTGCCCGCCGCGCCAGCCCTGCGAGGCCGTGGACATATTTGCGGCCGTCGACCTGGAACGCCCTGGGATAATACACGCCGTGGAAATAGCGATCCGTCTTCAGCGCCTCGCGGACGCGATCGACCTGCCACCCCTCGACCTCGGTGTCGAAATCCTCGTTCAGCATCTGCAACCGGCTGATCAGCCGGTCGCCGGCATCGACGTTCGAGACCTCCAGCACGCCCTCGCTCAGGGCGATCCCCGGCATGTTCTCCTCCGTGGCGTTGGCCCGGACGAACTCGGCGCCCTCCTTCGACAGCGTCCACAATTCGCGCGCGTCCTCGAAGCCGATCCGTTCGATCAGGTCGGTGAGCGGCAGCGCAAAGCCCGGCATCACCGTGCCGAGCTGGTTGCCGGACGCGTTCCAGCCGATGTGCCGGCCCTCGAGCACGGCGACACTGGCCCCTAGCCGGGCCGCCTCCAGCGCGATGGTGAGCCCGGCCAGCCCCGCACCGATGACGCAGATGTCGGCGTCGAGGTCGAACGACAGCTGCGTGCGGTCGCGGAAGCCGGCTTCGTCCTGGGACACGCTTGTGTAAGTCTCGCTCATGCAGTTTTCTTAGAGCATGATCCGGAAAAGTGTGCAGCGGTTTTCCGAAAAGATCATGCTCGAAACAAAAATTCAAAGCGCGATGGGAATTTGCCCTAATCTCATCGCGCTTTAAAGGACCGATCGGGCGCCTGTCACCTTGTCCTCAACCGGCGCCTGTAGATTATTCTGGACGGGGAGCGATTCGAGAATGCCATGCGCCGTTTGATGTTGCTGCGTCACGCCAAGACCGAGACCGACGCGCCGAGCGGCCGTGACCAGGACCGCCGGCTCGACGAGCGCGGCCGCAGGGATGCGGCGCAGATCGGCGACTGGCTCGCCGACCATCCGCCCTTCCCCGATACCGTGCTGGTGTCGCACGCCGTCCGGGCCCGGCAGACCTGGGACATCGCCTGGGAGGCGATGAAGGACCGCGTCCCGGCGCCGCAGGTCGAGATCCTGCCGGAACTCTATGGCGCCGACCCCGCGCAGATCCTGGATTCCATTCGCACGGCAACGGCCCCGGCCGACCCGAAGCAATTGCTGCTGGTCGCCCATAATCCCGGCATGCACGAGGCCGCGCTCATGCTGATGGGCGGCGGCGATCCTGATGGCGCCAACGCGCTCGCCGACAATCTGCCCACTTCGGGACTTGCGATCTTCGACTTTGACGTCAAGGATTGGGCCGACGTGGCCTACCGCCGCGGCAAACTGGTGCTGTTCACCAGCCCCAAGCTGCTTCGATCGGGATGATCGCGACGTACCCGCAGACCGCTGACCGCAAATCTGGAGGCGCAGATGTTCAAGTCCATCCTCGTGCCCATCGACCTCGCCGACACCGATCTGGCCAAGCCGGCGATCGCGACCGCGGCAACGCTGTCGCAGACCTGGAGCGGCACGGTGCGGCTGCTCAACGTGCTGCCGATGACGCCGGTGATGCTGGCCGAATACGTGCCGGCCGATTTCGACGAGCAGCAGCGCCAGACCTCGGAAGAGGCGCTCGCCATCGTCGCACGCGAATCCGGCATCGAGCCGGGGCGGATCTCCAGCGTGGTGCGCCAGGGCGGCATCTACCACGAGATCCTGGAGGAAGCCACGCAGATGAAGGCCGATTTGATCGTGATGACCTCGCACCGGCCGGCGATGCGCACCTATTTCCTCGGCTCCAACGCCGGCCACGTCGTGCGCTACGCCAAGTGCTCGGTGCTGGTGGTGAGGCACTAGGGCTCGGAGCAAAGTCATGAACGATATCGGCGGAGACGGACCCATGAGGTCCGGTCGGTGATGCGTGAAAAGTGAAGGCGTTGGCACAGGATACCGATCAGATTCGGGATTCGCCCAGGAACCAAACCGACGACGCGCTCGTTTGGACTACCTGCAACATTTCTCATTTTTGCTCTGAGGCATCGTGCAGACCCCTATGAGGTACTGCCCGATGACCTTGCTGCAAACTCGTTTCCCTTCGCTCGTCTCCAGCTGCCTCGGCGCCGTGAGGCGATATCCCGCGCTGGCCGCCGTGACCGGGGCCGTAACGGTGATGGCGGGGGCCGCCCTCATAAATCGGCAGCTTGCCAGCAAGGCACAACGCGATAATCCACCACAGGGACGGTTCATCGAAGTCAATGGCGTACGTCTGCACTACGTGGGCGTGGCAACGGCCGCCCGCTGGTTCTCTTTCACGGCAACGGCAGCATGATCCAGGACTTCGAGTCCAGCGGCTTGATTGATCTGGCAGCTGCAAACTACCGGGTTATCGTCTTCGACCGCCCGGGATTCGGACATAGCTTGCGGCCCCGCAATGCGGTTTGGACTGCTGAGACGCAGGCAGATCTGTTCAAGGAGGCACTCGGCCGTCTGGGTGTTCAGCGCGCGATTGTGGTTGGACATTCATGGGGAGCGTCGCTCGCCGTGGCGCTGGCGATCCGGCATCCAGCGCTGGTCGAAGCATTGGTGCTGGCGTCGGGATACTATTTCCCGACCGCCCGCACCGACGCCGCGGCCTCTTTGGCACCTGCAATCCCTGGACTCGGCGATGTCATCAGTTACACCGTGTCCCCGATCTTGGGCCGGCTGATGTGGCCCGTGATGTTGCGCAAGCTATTCGGCCCGCGCGCAGTCCCCGGGAAATTCGCAGAGTTTCCCATGGCAATGGCTGTGCGGCCGGCGCAGATGCGTGCCAGTGCCGCAGAAGCGGCCTTGATGGTCCCGGCGGCCCTTATCGCTGCAAAGACCTATAGCGAGCTCAGGATGCCCACGATCATCATCGGGGGTGACGACGACCGTCTGATCGACATCGAAAAGCAATCGGTCAGGCTCCACAAAGAGATCAAGCAGAGCAAACTGCACCGGATCGCCGGCGTGGGTCATATGGTCCATCAATCTGCGACGCCCGAATTGATGGCGGCCATCGATGAAGCCGCTGCCGCGACATTGCACTAAACAATGGATGCCACGAATGCTGGCGAGCACCGCGCCCTCCGCTGCCGGACTGGCCCGACACGGCAGAATTTGGTGATGGGACGTGGCTTGGCCTTGCGGCACCCGGCATTGCGTTCGGCCGGCTGCATAGCCATCTCCTCTTCAGCGACGCCGCAGATCGGACTGTCGCAGCGATGCCGACCTGAGCCTCGAGCCGACACGTCTCATCCGGCGGCCAATTCCAGTCAGCGCAGTTGGAGCCAAGGCCTAAGCATGCAAATCCGGGTCGGCTTCGAAATGGTCTACGACTTCCCCCAGGTTACGCCATTGATTGCGATGGTCGGAACGCATTTCACGCGGGCATCCGATGTTGTCATACCGGATCACCTCATCACCTCGCCTTCCGTTCCGATCACGCCCTACCGCGACAGTTTCGGCAACTGGTGCAGCCGAATCGTTGCGCCCCCGGCCGCATGCGCCTTTCGGCCGACGGAACGGTGCGCGACAGTGGCTTGCCCGATCCGATCGTGCCTTCAGCCGCGCAGCACGCGGTCCAGGATCTTCCATCGGACACCCTGCTCTATCTGCTCGGCAGCAGGTATTGCGAGACAGATCGGCTTTCCGACATCGCTTGGAAGCTGTTCGAGAAGACGGCGCCCGGCTGGCTGCGCGTCCAGGCGATCTGCGATTTCGTCCACCATCACATCACGTTCGGATACGAGCACGCGCGGGCGACCATGACGGCGTGGGAGGTCTTCAACGAGCGGAAGGGCGTCTGCCGCGACTATGCGCATCTCGCCATCGCGTTCTGCCGCTGCATGAACATTCCAGCGCGCTACTGCACCGGCTATCTCGGCGACATCGGCATTCCGCCGCCGCACGCCCCCGGCGACTTTGCAGGTTGGTTCGAGGCCTACCTCGGCGGTCGCTGGTACACCTTCGACGCACGCAACAACACGCCGCGCATCGGCCGTGTCCTGATCGCGCAGGGCCGCGACGCGGCGGATGTTCCGATTGTTCATATTTTCGGACCAGGCGAGCTCATCAGCTTCAAGGTGTGGACCGACGAACTGGTGTGAGCTGCTCGTCGGGGACGACGGACGAGATTGATCTCGCTAATTGGCAAGGTGGGTGCTACAAGACAGGCATCACCGCGCGCTTCCTGGCTGTTATCGGTGACTGAGAGCATCGCGCTCCCGCCTCCACCCGATAGAAGGCGGTCAGATGTCCGATTTGGTCAAATTCGACATTCGTGAATGGCTCGTGCCACCTTTGCTGGTGCCTATTTTCCTCGTGCTGCTGATCGCGATCGTGGCCGTTCTCTAGTGGCAGGTCCGTTCGATTGAACCGCGCCAGAACGCAAGCGCGGCGCTTGAGCCGAGACTCGCAGACACGCGAGCCGAGACAGGAGGCGAGAATGGCAAACACAGCAATGATCAGAGATGCCTATGGCGTTCCGGCGGTTTTCACGGGTTCGAAGACAGGTCGGGACGATGCCCCCTCGTGTTCGTGAGGGTCGGCGACGAGGAGCGCAGGATGCGCTGGTCCGAATGGGATGCTTTGCCGGCCTGGACCGGCGAGCGACCCATTTGGGCGAGTAGAACCAAGTAAACATGGGGTGTTCAGCATGACAGCGGCTCGGACAGGCCCATGGACCAGAGCGCTCCTGCTGGCGGCGGCCCTGGGCACATCCACGGCCGCAGCGTTTGCAGCGGAGCCAAACTGCCGTGCGATCGAAAGCACCAGCGCCCGGCTGTCCTGTTACGATGCGGCATTTCCTCCAAAAGTAGCAAGGCCCGCCGAAGCCAGCATCGGCTCATCGTCAGGCTACAAGGATCCATTTGTTGCGGAAGAAGCCCGAATCGCCGCGAAGCTGAAAAATATTTGCCGCGGCTGCTGAGTTTCACGGATAGTTCCCGCGCGCCAACGAAATAAAGCGCTCGCTATCCCGCAGATGAAGTCGCATTGTCTCGCCACCGCCGAGCGGTCCGTAGCATCTATCGGTGGTGTGAACGCGAGTTGCGATCCCCCTTACCCCGCAGCGGAGCATGAACATCTTGGCTCGACGATCCTCAGGACCATCATCGACATTCGAATATCGCCTGGCGCAAGAGGCGGTCAACCTTCGCCAGCAGGCCGAAGGGATGCCTGCCGGCGTCCGTCGCGCGGAGCTTTTGCGAAAAGCCCGGCAGATCGATGTTGCCGGAGAGGTCAACAAGTGGCTGACCTCGCCGGGCCTATCGGCGCCGCTCTAGGGCTTCATCGCCACGGGCTGAACCGATCTCCGCCCCGTAGAGACCAACTGGTATCGGGATTTTACTCTCACCCTCCCGGGGCTGATCAGCCGCCGCCTGCGCTTCATTTCAAGCGGGCGGCGTTTTTGCTTGCGGCGGCGCCGAGGGAGCAGCACTCCATTCGGCACCGAGACCCCAATCCCTTGCGTTACCGGGCGGGCAAAACACCCAACCCCTCGGTCAATCCGCGCCCCGAAAATATTCCGCTTTACCGAAATTCGGAAATGACGTATGTGTCGCGCAACCCGGCCCAAGGAAGAGGGGCGTATCGCGATCGTCACGAACGCGGGCCGGGCGGCGGTGGACGCTGATGGCATCGGCGCGAAGGGCTTCGCAGGGCGGGCAACCGTGAGCGAAACGTCTCGCGCATGCGACCGATGCGGTCGGCGTACGGCAAAATCGTGTGGTCCTGGCGCCCGCAGGCTGGCGTCAAGTCTTTGCGGCGATGTGGCGGCCAACCGGTGCGCACATCGATCAGCCGCAAGGCGACGGGGGCAATAGTGCAACGCTCCCCGAGGAGAGCGCGACATAAGCCGTCAACCCACTGCGCAGGGAAGGCCAGGATGTCCCGGCTACACCTGTATGCCGCTGTGCAGATCTCTTATTCCAACCTCGCACAGTGGACCTCGGGTGCCAGCAGGCTCCCGGCCTTCCCTGCGCCTTCTTTCAATTGAGGGCGAAGAGATCGAGCAAAGCTCGGGCGAATGCGCCGCGAGGATGCGGGGGTGTGTCTGCGATGAAAATGCGAACTGGAAGAGCTACGCTCTCACCCCGTCATTGCGAGGAGCTCTTGCGACGAAGCAATCCAGACTGCCTCCGCCGAGGGATTCTGGATTGCTTCGCTACGCTCGCAATGACGTTGTTGAAGCACTCGCGCGTCGGACTATGGCTCTCGTGTCCCGGACGCAGCGCAGCGCCCCCGGCGATGCGAAGCATCGTCCGGCGCGGTGCGCTGCAGAGCCGGGGTCCATGTTGCAGCGAGCGCGACGGCTTCCGGGGTCCCGGCTCTCCGCAGCAACGCTTGCGCGTTGCAGCGCGTCCGGGACACGCAAGGCTCGAGCGTCGAACGGCTCAGAGATACCGCGTCAACTCGGCTTTGACCTGTCCGTAGACCGCGTCCTCGATCTGGCTGCGCGTGATCCCGATGTCGCGCAGGGCGCGGTCGTCGAGCTCGTTCAGCGTCTTGACGGCGGAGCGGCGCTCCAGGCGGTCAAACAGCGCATAGGCAGCGTGGGCGAGCGTTGCAAAAAATCCGCTCGAGGAGGATGGGCGAAAGCTCCGCCCGGCAGTTTGCGAAATCGTGGTCATTCTTCTTTCTCCGGCCTGTCGTTCCGCGCGGCGAAGCCAATGCCGTTGGCGCGGGCGCTTGTGAGCGCCTGCACCTCATTTGCCGTCGGATTGCTCTCGCTCTCCTCGGCTCAATCGCGGACCTTGATGGAACTTAAATGCTTCAGTACACTGCTCGGAGCAAGGAAAACATTGCTCTCGGTGCAATAATGTCCAAGTTCGAGTACGTGAAGCTTGCCGATGCCATTGCCTTGGATATCTCTAACGGCACGTTAAGGCCCGGCGACCGGCTGCCGCCGCAGCGCAATTTCGCCTATGACCGCGGCATCGCGGTCTCGACCGCGAGCCGGGTTTATACGGAATTGCTTCGCCGCGGCCTCGTGGTCGGCGAGGTCGGCCGCGGCACCTTCATCTCCGGCGATATCAGGCGCGAAGTCGAGACGATGAGGGAGCCGGCCGAGGCGCGGATCAATTTCGAGGTCAATTACCCGCTGCTGCCGCAGCAATGGGCGATGATCGCCAAGAGCCTGGCCGGGCTCGAGCGCGTCGATGCGCTCGAATCCGCGCTGCGCGTCTCGACCAGCACCGGCACCAGGAGCGCGCGCAATGCCGCTGCCGCCTATCTCGCGCGCAAGGATTTCGCGCCGCAGGCCGAGCAGATCGTCTTCACTGCCAACGGCAAGCAATCGCTCGCGGCGGCGCTCGCCGCGCTGGTCCCCACCGGCGGCCGCTGCGGCGTCGAGGCGCTGACCTATCCCTACGTCAAGAGCATCGCCGCGCGGCTCGGCATCACGTTGGTCCCGATCCCGATGGACGAGCTCGGCGCACGGCCCGATGCGATCCAGAAGGCGCATCGCGAGGCGCATCTGTCCGCACTGTATCTGCAGCCCATCATTCAGAACCCGCTCGGCGTCACCATGAACGCGACGCGACGCGCCGACATCATGCGTATCGCCGAAAAGCTAGACCTCACCATCATCGAGGACGCGGTCTACGGCTTCCTCGCCGACGACACGCCGCTGGCCGCGCTCGGGCCGGACCGCTGCATCGTGATCGACAGCCTGTCCAAGAAAGTCGCGCCCGGCCTCGCGCTCGGCATCCTCGTGGCGCCGCCGCGCTTGCGCGAGAGCGTGATGAGCGCCGTCCGCACCGGCGGCTGGATCGCCTCCGGCCATGCGCTTGCGGCCGGGCAGCGGCTGATGGCCGACGGCACCGTTGCCGAGCTCACGCGGCTGAAACGCATCGATGCCTCGCGCCGTCAGCAGACCGCGGCACGGTTGCTCGCCGGCTACCAGCTCGCCGCCGACCCGCGCTCCTATCATCTGTGGTTGACGCTGCCGCCGCATTGGCGCTCGCAGACCTTCGTCGCGGCCGCGGCCCGGCGCGGCATCGCCCTGACGCCGTCCTCCACCTTCGCCATCGCCCACGGCCACGCCCCGAACGCGGTGCGCCTCGCCCTCGCCCCACCCTCGCTCGAGCAGCTCGATGCCGGCCTGCGCACCATCGTGTCGCTGCTCGGCACCAAGGAAGAGGATTTTGACTCGACGGAATAGCTCTCAAGCCTCCGGCCAGTCCACGATGAAGCCTTTCGCCTTGTACGGCTCGATGTTGTCCCATTCGTGCAGCATGCGGCGACGAAATTCGGCATCGGTGTGCCAGAGCGCGCGCGGCGTCGCGAAGCTGTCGACGGTAAGCAGCATCTTATCGACCTCCGGCCAGTGCCGATGCAGCGTCATCGGGTAGCGCCGCGCGGTCCAGGTGTTGCCGAGGCAGATCACGCTGCGAATGGTGGCAAGGCCGAGCGCCGCATCGATGATCGGCAGCGAGAAGATCACGTTCTCGCCCGTATTCATGGCTCGATGCTCCTCGAGGACAAGTTCCGCCGGAATGCCGGCCGCAATCATCGCCGCCTTGATGATCGAGCACTCTGATTGCTCCGAGCCCGACGTCACCCCACCGCTGACAATCGCCCAGCGGAAATAGCCCTCGCGCCATAGCCGTGCCGCGGTATCGGCCCGCAGCGTGTCGTCCTCCCGGGTGCCGAACACGAACAACAGATCGGCCGGCACGAGCGGCGTCCCGATCAGATGCGTGCGGTTGATCTCGGCGATCTCATCGGCGGTCGGCAGACGAGCACCATTGTCCTTGGTTGACATGGCCACACGATGCGGCAACGGCGCACGGCTGCGAACTCACGTTTCATTGCGGCCGGTTGCAAGCTATGGCAGCAGCGCCTCGGGCAGCCGCTCCAGCGTATAGCTCCCCGGCCGGTTGCGGCGCACGAAGCCGCCGACCTGCCAGGCGAACAGCGCGGCAAAGCCGAGGACGAACAGCGCGCCGGCGAACTCGCCGATCACGAGGGCGCGGATCAACAGGCCCGCCATCGCGACCGTCAGCATCGCGAGGAACGCCAGCACCATCGCATAAGCCATGCGGCCGAGCCCCGACGTCAGCACCGCGCGGCTGCCGGCTTTGGCCATCCGCGCATGCAGTTCGACGATGAGCGTGCGAAAACTGTTGTTCTGCGGCGCCATCAGCGCGGCGGTCTGCCAGCTCGTCGACAGGATCGCGATGCGGCGGCCGCTGCTGTGGGTGATATCGGCACGAAAGCGGTGCTGCTGCATCGAGACCGGGCGGAACGACAGCCGGATCGCACTGATCTCGTCATAGGGCCACAGGCCCGAGCGGCCGCCGATGTGCCAGGACAGCCCCTGCTCCGTCAGCGCGAAGCGATGCGCCGAGCCGATCAGTGACGCCTTGTAGGCATAGCTCGTGACTGACGCGGCCTCGGCTTCCGAACCCTGCATCCCGACAATCGATCCCGTCCGCGCCATCGCGCCCGCGATCCGCTTGCGCGGTCGCCCTCGCCCATCCTACAAGCGAGGCATGGTTGAGACGACCTTTTTTCCGCGCCGCCTGATTCTCGGCGCCGCAATGATCTCCGGCGTGCTGCTGGCGCTCGCGGTGCACATGCTGGGCGCGCGCTACGGGCTCGACCTCGGCGGGCTCTGGCGCTCCGACTCGGCCGAATTCATCCCCGCGGGCGCGGCGATCGCGTGGTGGCTGATCGCGACGGTCGGCTTTTCCGGCGGCTATTTCACCGCGACGCTGATGCAGAGCGCGGCGTCCGGCCAGATCCCGCAGCGGATGCGCCAGTTCCTCATCGCGGTCGGCGTGCTCCTGCTCGCGGGGGCGGGTCAGGCAGCCTCGGCGCCGAGCCCGATCCCGACCGTCTCCGCCGTGCTGGCCGGGCTCGCCGCGCTCTGCCTCGGCGCCGTCATGGCGTTCTGCGGCGCCCATTTCGCGCTGCGCCGGGGCTGAAGCCGACACGCGCCGCAAAAAGAACGCCGCGCGGAGGCCGCGCAGCGTTCGTCGAATTGGGCTCGGCTCAGCTCGCCGCGCGCAGGTTCACCTTGCTCTCGGCCAGCGTGGTCAGCTTCTGGTCGGTCGCCTTCTCCTCCTCGAGGCGTCTTGGCGAGCACGGCGGCGCAATCGTTGCGGCCGAGCTGCTTGGCCCAGGCGATCAAGCTGCCGTAGCGCACGATCTCGTAATGTTCGGCAGCCTGGGCCGCGTTGATCAGCGCGGCGTCGAGCACGGCCTTGTCGGCAACTTCGCCGGCGGTCTCATCGGCTTCCTCGATGATGCCGTCGATCGCCGGACAGTCGACCGCCTTGACGGGGACGCCATGCATCTTGAACACTTCCTCGAGCCGCGAGACGTGCTGCTTGGTCTCTTCGAGGTGCGTCAAAAAGCCCTGTTTCAGCTGCGGATCGGTGGCCTTGCTGGCCATCTTCGGCAGCGCCTTGGTCAGCTGCTGCTCGGCGTAGTAGATGTCCTGAAGCTGATGCACGAACAGGTCGTTCATGGTCTTGATGTCTTTTGTGAACAGTCCCATCGTTCCGTCCTTTTTCGATTTGCTGGAACACGCAGGCAGCGGCTTGCACGAAAAGCCGCTCATTCCGCCATGTTCGGGTTGCTGTTCGGACCCAACGAACGCGCGACATCGACGTTCCAAAAACCCCCGCATGGCATTGCGTTGGAACAAGGCGGGCGGCGCCGGGATCTGAAATCATAGGCCAATACGAACGCACGCGCCGGCCGGCTTCACGACTCATATGCTTAACGCGCCTCCGAGTGTGAACCGCGTATGACAAAGTTGCCGGTCCGGCGCAGAACCTATTGTTGTCAAGGGCTGCACAAGCTGCAGTTTTTGCCTTAAATGAGCTGGATCACGCCTAGCGATCGCTGCCTGCCTTTGGTGATGATCGCACCCGAACTGGCCAATGCCTGGCCCGGTCGGTCTTGCCCCCCGCCGGGAGGATGAATGCACGGACTGCTGCCCGCGCTGAAACGCGGCTTCAAGAGATGGATCGGCTGGCGACGGCTTGGAGTTGCCGCGAGCATCTTCATCATCGCCTTCGCGATCACCACGCTGGTGCGGACCCTCAAGGGCATCGATACCGGGGTCATCCTGACCGCGTTGACCGAAATTCCCCGCGGCAGTATCGGGCTGGCGGCGGTGTGCGTGTTCTTCGCGTTCTGCACGCTGACCTTCTACGATTATTTCGCACTGCGAACGATCGGCAAGAAGCACGTGCCCTATCGCATCGCGGCGCTCTCCAGCTTCACGTCCTATTCGATCGGCCACAATATCGGCGCCACCGTCTTCACCGGCGGCGCGATCCGCTTCCGGATCTATTCGGACTACGGGCTGAACGCGATCGACGTCGCCAAGATCTGCTTCCTGTCGGGCCTGACCTTCTGGCTCGGTAACATCTTCGTGCTCTCGATCGGCTTGGCCGTCCATCCGGACGCGGCCTCCTCGATGGATCAGCTTCCTCCATCGATCAACCGGCTGATCGCGCTCGGCGGCCTTGCCTCGATCGGGGCTTATCTCGCCTGGCTCGTCATGGGCGAGAAGCGGCGCGAGCTCGGCCAGAAGGGTTGGAAGGTGGTGCTGCCCTCGGCGCCGCTGACGCTGGTGCAGATCCTCATCGGCGTGGTCGATCTCGGCTTCTGCGCCATGGCAATGTACCTCTTGATGCCGGCCAATCCGCCGATCGACTTCATGTCGCTGGCCGTCGTGTTCATCCTGGCCACCCTGATCGGCTTTGCCAGCCATGCGCCCGGCTCGATCGGCGTGTTCGACGCCGCCATGCTGGTGGCGCTGCCCCAGTTCGGCCGCGAGGAGTTGCTGGCGACGCTGCTGGTGTTTCGCATCCTCTATTTCGTGATCCCGTTCGGCCTCGCCATCTCCATCATGGGCACACGCGAACTCTGGATGAACGTGGTCGAGCCCTGGCAGGAGCGGCGGCGGCTGGCGGAGGCCTGTGCGCAGGCAAATCTGCCCAAAGAGGTGACGCCGATGCAGCGCGAGCGGTTGCTGCGACAGGCCAACAAGCGCTGAAGCGGCCCGCCCGGACCTGAGGGTTGCGGGCGGCAGCGCAATGCCCTCTTATTTCCGCCTCAACTTTGCCGTTGAAGACGCGGGCCATGATCCCTGTATTGCTTCGTACCCTCTGCGCCAGCGTCCTGCTGCTGGCCGGACTTTTGACCGTTTTGCCGGCCGAGCGCGCCGCCGCGCAGGACGCCGGCCCCCTGCAGATCAGTTGGGAGGTGCGTAACCGCTTCCGGCTGTTCCGCGAAGAGCGCGACTTCCTGCTCCATGTCGAGAATGCGCGTAACCGCAGCATCCTCGCCGCAGAACAATCGCTGGAGCTCCAGAGCGAAGGCCGCGGCTGGGCGCGCAACATGGTCAACCGCCTCTGCATCGACCTTCAGGGCCGCGTCAACCAGCCCTGCACCCGCGACAACACCAAAGAGAACTACCTCACCCCGATCGACCATCCCGTCACCGTGCGTCTCGTGGGCGCGGTACCCGTCGGCGCCACCTGCGCCTGGTCGTTCGACGACGGCGACGGCCCGCAGCAATCGACCTTCGACTGCGCCGAGCCGATCAACCTGCGTGTCCGCTACGGCAAGCAGACGGTCGCGACCGTCGACGTCTCCGCCGGCTCCGATCCGACCCAGCGGGTCCAGACCGAGATCCAGGTCCGCGACATCTTCGTCGCCGGCCTCGGGGACAGCATCGCCTCGGGCGAGGGCAATCCGGACCGGGCGCTGGCGCTGTCCGACGAAGGCTTCTGTTTTCGCTCCTATCTCGGCACCGCCGGCGGGCAGTACTACCGGCCGAGCCGCCACGGCTTCAAGGGCGGCCGGGCTTGCGAGGCCCCGGATACGCTCGCCAACTGGCAACGCTATAGCGCGCTCTGGTTCAACGCGCCGTGCCACCGCTCGCTGTACAGCTACCAGACGCGCACGGCCTTGGCGCTCGCAGTGCGTTACACGCACATCGCGGTGACCTACCTGCCGCTCGCCTGCACCGGCGCCAGCATCGGCGACGGCCTGCTCGGCTCGCAGCGCGCCCGCGAATGCCCGCCCGGCAAGACCGGCGTCTGCAACACCAGCGTGAACGCGCAGGTCGCCGAGCTGCGCGAGGCCCTCACCGCGGCGAAGAAACGCCAGCCCGACCGCGCGCTCGATCTCGTGCTGCTGTCGGTCGGTGCCAACGACGTCTATTTCTCGGGCCTCGTCGCCGACGTCATCGTCGACACCGCGACCGAGCGGGCGCTGTTCCGCCGCTCAGGCGTGATGGCGAGCGTCGACGAGTCCCGCGATGCGCTGGCGCGCGAGCTGCCGCAGAACTTCGTCAAGCTGCGCGAGGCGCTGAAGCCGCTGGTCGGCGGCGACCTCTCGCGCGTGGTCTATGTCTCCTACGCCAATCCCGCGCTCGCCGACGGCGGCGTGCCCTGCCGCGGCGGCCGCGCCGGCTTCGACATCCATCCCTCCTTCAACGCCGACCCGCAGCGGCTCGCCCGCGTCTCGACTTTCGTCGACACCGAATTCCTGCCGCAGCTGAAGGGGCTCGCCACCTGCACCCGCGGCGCGCTGTGCCGCGATCCCGAAGCCGAGCGCATGACCTTCGTCGATGCGCACCAGGCCGCGTTCGCCGATCACGGCTTCTGCGCCCATTCCGGCAACGATCCGGAGTTCGACCGCACCTGCTTTGCCGAGAACGGCCAGAGCTTCAATCCCGATATCGTGAGCGCAGCGAGCCAGCCGATGCTGTGCGGCCGCGGCGCCTCGGAATATCGCGCCTATTGGCCCCGCGCGCGCTGGATCCGCGACGCCAATGACAGCTATTTTTCCGCGATGACCTATCCGCAAGGGCTGCCGGCGGCGAGCCAGCCGACCGACATCCACGACGCGACCTGGGGCGTGCTCTCCGCCGTCTATGGCGGCGCGGTGCATCCGAGCGCCGAGGGCCATGCCGCGATGGCGGACGCCGCCCTGCCGGCCGCGAGTGCCGTGCTCGGGCTCGACGCCGTCCCACCGGGCGTGACGCGAGGATTGCTGCCGCAATTGTTGCCGAGCGCACAGCAATAGAAGCGAAGATGAACTCTCTCCTCGCGTCATTGCGAGGAGCTCGCGACAAAATTGCGAAGCAATTTTGCGCTGATGCGACGAAGCAATCCAGACTGTTTCCGCAGACGCATTGCTGGATCGCTTCGCTGCGCTCGCGATGACGAGTTTGTGCGGCGTGCACTCCCACACCCTCCCGGTCGCTCGCGGCGACTCCATCTTGCGCATAGCCATCGCTCGCGCTTCCCGTCACGCCATCATCATTCCCCTCGCCTGCGTTCCATCGATCCAAAAACGGCATCGATCGATACCCGCTTGAACTTGGACACGCCGCGGCGGGCGCCTCTACGAGTCGTGAACGTTCCTCCTGAGGGCTCCCATGGGGAGCTCGACCAGGCAACTCAACGGCGGCTTCACGGCCGCCGTCTTTGTATTGGAGGTGATCGATGCTAGAAGTGCCGGGGAAGCGCCTTATTCATCTAAGGCATGTATCGATGTTCGACCTCAACCAGCTCCGCTGTTTCGTCACGGTCGCGGAGGAACTGCATTTCGGCCGCGCCGCCGTGCGGCTGAACATGACGCAGCCGCCATTGTCCCGGCAGATCCAGGTGCTCGAGCACATCATCGATGCGCCGCTGCTGGAGCGCACCAGCCGCTCGGTCCGCCTCACCCCTGCCGGGCGCAGCTTCCTGCCCGAGGCGCGGCGCATCCTCAAGCTTGCGGAAAGCGCCTCGCAGGTCGCCCGCCGCATCGCGCTCGGCAAGATCGGCTCGTTGAAGATCGGCTTCACCGCGGCCGCGGCCTATGGCTTCCTGCCCGAGCTCATCGCCGCCTGCCGCGCCAGGCTGCCCGAGGTGGATTTCTCCCTGAAGGAGATGGTGTCGGGCGATCAGTTCGAGGCGCTGACCTCAGGCCAGATCGACGCCGGCCTGCTGCGGCCGCCGATCGCGCGGCCCGAGCTCGCCAGCCGCCGCGTCGTCGCCGAGCCCCTGCTCGCCGCGATCCCGAAGAAGCATCCGCTGGCGAATGCCGACAGCATCACCATCAAGGATTTCGACGATCAGCCCTTCGTGATGTATTCGCCCTATGAGAGCCGCTACTTCCACGATCTGCTGGTGGCGCAATTCACCCGCGCCGACGTGCTGCCGCGCTATGTCCAGCATCTCAGCCAGATCCACTCGATCCTGGCCATGGTCCGCGCCGGCCTCGGCCTCGCCATCGTGCCGGCCGCGGCGGCGGGCCTGAAGATCTCCGACGTGCGGCTGCGGCCGCTGAAGCTGAAGGGCCGCGTTCCGGTCGAGCTGTTCATGGTCTGGCGCCGCGACAACGAGAATCCGCTGCTATCGGCGCTGGTCAAAATCGCCGGTGAACTGTCCTCCGCGGAGGTGGCGGAGGATTGATGCTCAATCCGCATCAGTCGATATAGGCTTTGGCTTGGACCCGCATCGAACGGTCTCTTAAACCACGGCGCATGGACGCGCAGGCCTTTAAGGGCCCCGTCCTCCGCAACACGCACGAAGGAACAGTGCCCGTGAGCAAGATGACCCCGCAGGAGATGGCCCAGAAGATCGGATCCGGCCTCCTGTCCTTTCCCGTCACGCCGTTCAAGGCGGATTACTCCTTCGACGAAGCGACCTACCGCGCCAACATGGACTGGCTGTGCGGCTACGACGTCGCAGGCCTGTTCGCCGCCGGCGGCACAGGCGAGTTCTTCTCGCTGACGCCGACCGAGGTTCCTGAAGTCGTGAAGGTCGCCGTCGAGGAAACCAAGGGCCGCGTGCCGGTGCTTGCCGGCACCGGCTACGGCACTGCGATCGCCCGCGAGATCGCTATTGGCGCTGAAAAGGCCGGTGCCGACGGCCTGCTCTTGCTGCCACCCTATCTCACTCACTCCGAGCAGGACGGCCTGGCCGCCCATGTCGAGGCGGTGTGCGCCGCGGTGAAGATCGGCGTCATCGTCTACAACCGCGACAACGCGATCCTCCAGCCCGACACGCTGGCCCGCCTTGCCGAGCGCTGCCCGAACCTCGTCGGCTACAAGGACGGCATCGGCGACATCGAGCTGATGACCCGCGTCTACACCAAGCTCGGCGACCGCCTCACCTATGTCGGCGGCCTGCCGACCGCCGAGACCTTCGCGCTGCCCTACCTCGACATGGGCGTGACGACCTATTCGTCCGCCGTGTTCAACTTCGTGCCGGAATTCGCGACCCATTTCTACGCGGCCGTGCGCAAGCGCGACCACGCCACGATCCAGGCCGGCCTGAAGAACTTCATCCTGCCGCTGATTGCGATCCGTAACCGCAGGAAGGGCTATGCGGTCTCGATCATCAAGGCCGGCATGAAGGTGATCGGCCGCGATTCCGGCCCGGTCCGCCCGCCGCTCACCGACCTCACCGAGCGGGAGCTCGCGGAGTTGACCGCGCTGGTGCAGAATCTGCCGGCCATCCGATCGACACAACAGGCTGCAGAATAGGCCGACCACAGCGAGGAGCGAGCGATGGCCCTGAGGGGTCTCTGCAGAGCGCCGGCCGTCACATCGATGCAGGTGATCCGGTCTCGGGCCCCACAGGCGCCGCTCCAGATCCAGGGCGACAGGATTGCGGTCCCGGACCGGCCGGGCGTGGGTATCCAAATCGACAGGGCCGCCATCGATGCCGCGCATGAGCTCTACAAGCAGCATGGACTTGGCACCCGGGATGACGCTATTGCCATGCAGGACGTGATCCCCGGCGGGACCTTCGACGACAAACGTCCCTGCCTTGTACGGTAAGACACTCTGGAGGAAACGATGACTGCGATCCTGAAGAACTTCATCGGCGGCGAATGGGTCGACGGCTCCGGCGTCACCAGGAACATCAACCCTTCCAACACCAACGACGTCGTCGGCGAATACGCCAAGGCCGACAAGGCGCAGACCGAGAAGGCGATCGCCGCAGCCAAGGCGGCCTTCCCCGCCTGGTCGCAATCGACCCCGCAGGCGCGCTTCGACGCGCTCAACAAGATTTCCCTCGAAATCCTCGCCCGCAAGGAAGAGCTCGGCCGCCTGCTCGCGCGCGAGGAAGGCAAGACCCTGCCGGAAGGTATCGGCGAGGTCGCCCGTGCCGGCCAGATCTTCGCGTTCTTCGCCGGTGAAGCGCTGCGCCTGATCGGCGAAAAGGGCGCTTCCGTGCGTCCCGGCCTCGACGTCGAGCTCACGCGTGAGCCGGTCGGCGTCGTCGGCATGATCACGCCCTGGAACTTCCCGATCGCGATTCCCGCCTGGAAGATCGCCCCGGCGCTCTGCTACGGCAACACCGTGGTGTTCAAGCCGGCCGAGCTGGTGCCGGGCTGCGCGCATGCGCTCTCCGAGATTATTGCCAAGTCCGGCATTCCGGCCGGCGTCTTCAACCTCGTGGTCGGCTCCGGCTCGGTGGTCGGCCAGACCCTGCTCGAGCATCCGGATGTGGCCGCGATCTCCTTCACCGGCTCGGTGCAGACTGGACGCAAGATCGCGCAGGCCTGCGTGCTCTCCAACCCGATGAAGAAATTCCAGCTCGAGATGGGCGGCAAGAATCCGCTGGTCGTGCTCGACGACGCCGACCTCAAGACTGCCGTCGAGGTCGCCGTCAACGGCTCCTATTTCTCGACCGGCCAGCGCTGCACCGCCTCCTCCCGCCTGATCGTCACCGAAGGCATCCACGACCGCTTCGTCGCGGCGATGGCCGAGCGCCTGAACAGCCTGTCGGTCGACGACGCGCTCAAGGCCGGCGTGCATATCGGCCCGGTGGTCGACCAGAGCCAGCTTGACCAGGACCTGCGCTACATCAAGATCGGCCAGGACGAGGGCGCCAAGCTCGCCTTCGGCGGCGAGCTGCTCAAGCGCGAGACCCCCGGCCACTACCTGCAGCCGGCGCTGTTCACCGAAGCCAACAACAACATGCGCATCGCGCGTGAGGAGATCTTCGGTCCCGTCGCCGCCGTCATCCGCGCCAAGAACTACGACGAGGCGCTGGCGATCTCCAACGACACCGAGTTCGGCCTCGCCTCCGGCATCTGCACCACCAGCCTGAAATACGCCTCGCACTACAAGCGCAACAGCGAGGCCGGCATGGTGATGGTCAATCTGCCGACCGCCGGCGTCGACTATCACGTGCCGTTCGGCGGCCGGAAGGGCTCGAGCTACGGCGCCCGCGAACAGGGCTCCTATGCGCGCGAGTTCTACACGACGGTGAAGACGGCCTATACCTTCCCGGGCTGAGCGGCTGACTCCGTAGGGTGGTTCGCGCAGCGTAACCCGCCCCTTCTGCTTCCCAGGATGAAGACCTTGGTGGGTTACGCCGAGCGATTGCGCTCCGCGCAATCGCAGGGCTAACCCACCCAACAAATTCCGGAGTCCTCCTATGGACCAGGACGTCGCAGCGAAAGAGCAGCCCCGCTACATCAAGCTCAACGAGCGCGACAACGTCGCGATCGTGGTCAACGATTTCGGGCTTCCCGCCGGCTCCCGCTTTGCCGATGGGCTGACGCTGCGCGCCTTCGTTCCGCAGGGGCACAAGACGGCGCTGGTCGACATCGCGCAAGACCAGCCGATCATCCGCTATGGCGAGATCATCGGCTACGCGCTGTCTCCGATCCTCGCCGGCGAATGGGTGGACGAGGCGCGCATCCGCATGCCGGAGGCCCCTGACCTCGACAAGCTCGAAATCTCCACCGCCGTCCCCGCGCCGCTGCCGCCGCTCGAAGGCTTCACCTTCGAAGGCTATCGCAATCCCGACGGCTCGGTCGGCACGAAGAATATTTTGGGCATCTCCTCCTCCGTGCAATGCGTCAAGGGCACGATGGAATATGCGGTAAAGCGCATCCGCGCCGAGCTGTTGCCGAAATACCCTGCTGTCGACGACGTCGTGCCGCTCACCCACGCCTATGGCTGCGGCGTCGCCATCAATACGCCCGACGCGGTGGTGCCGATCCGCACGCTACAGAATCTCGCGCTCAACCCGAATTTCGGCGGCGAGATCCTCGTCGTCGGCCTCGGCTGCGAGAAGCTTGCGCCCGAGCGGCTGGTGCCGGAGGGCGTCAGCGATGCTATCGTGCGGATGCAGGACGAAGCCTTTGACGGCTTTGGCGCGATCGTCGACGCCATCATGACCCAGGCCGAGGCGCGGCTGAAGGTGCTCAACGCCCGCAAGCGCGAGACCTGCCCGGCCTCCGATCTCGTCATCGGGCTGCAATGCGGCGGCAGCGATGCGTTTTCCGGCGTCACCGCGAACCCGGCCGTCGGCTTCGCTGCGGATCTCCTGGTGCGCGCCGGCGCGACCGTGATGTTCTCGGAAGTGACCGAAGTGCGCGATGCCATCCAGCTGCTGACGCGGCGCGCCATCAACCAGGATGTCGGCCGCGCGCTGGTGCGCGAGATGGCCTGGTACGATTCCTATCTCGCCCGCGGCGGCGCCGACCGCAGCGCCAACACCACGCCCGGCAACAAGAAGGGCGGCCTCGCCAACATCGTGGAGAAGTCGCTCGGCTCGATCGTGAAGTCCGGATCATCCGCGATCACCGGCGTGCTCTCGCCCGGCGAGAAGGCGACGCAGAAGGGCATGCTGTTCGCGGCAACGCCGGCTTCGGACTTCATCTGCGGTACGCTCCAGCTCGCCTCCGGCATGACCTTGCAGGTGTTCACCACAGGCCGCGGCACGCCCTACGGTCTTGCGGCCGCGCCCGTGATCAAGGTCGCGACCCGCAGCGAGCTCGCGCTGCGCTGGAAGGACCTGATCGACTTCGACGCCGGCAGCATCGCCACCGGCACGAAGACCATCGAGGAGTGCGGCTGGGACCTGTTCCGCCTGATCCTCGACGTCGCCTCCGGCCGCACCAAGCCATGGTCGGACCGCTGGGGCATCCACAACGATCTCACGCTGTTCAATCCGGCACCGGTGACCTGAGCAACCAGGAGCAGAACTCGCGGCTGACTAGCTGCGAGCTGCGTCGATCGATGCCGCGAAACCATCCGGAAACATTGACGCGAAAGACTTCGTCATCGTTTCATCCTGTCGCGTCACGCAATCAAATAGATGCGCTCACGGCCACATCATTGTTCGCACACGAGCGAACCTGTTCCTGCATCGTCACGACCAAACCTCCGATTGACATCTTCAACGGAGCTTTTCCAATGCGTATTCTCACAATGATTGCCATCGCCGGCGCCGTGATTGCGAACTCAACCGGCGCGTTTGCCAGTGAGCTTCCCACTTACGAAGTGAATTCGTTGCCGATCTCGGCGACCCAGGTGCAGGTGCTCGGCGGCGCCGGCGTCGAGGAGCAGTCGGCCGCGCCCACCATGATCGTCGCCGGCATGCCGGCCTCGCCCGCACAGGTTTCGGTGCTGTCGCCTCGCGTCAAGCGGCTCGCGAGCGCGGGTTCGGAGAGCGAGGCACGCTAAGCCTTCCGCATCGGCATCGCTTGCGGCGCCTGCATCGGATGCGGGCGCCGTCGGCGTTTTTCAGGTCATGCTGCCCGGCATGAAGCAGCGCACGCGCGGATGACCGTCGATATAGTGCTTCCACACCATGGTGCGACCGATCTTGTTCGGCACGGTGATGACGGCACCGTCGGGCACCACGACCCATTCGTCGTCGATGCGGACGCGGTAGCGGCCACGATCGGACTCCCAATCGACGTCGGCAATGATGTAGCCGTCGGCGTCGGTGCAGCACTGGCCGAATTCGCTATGCAGGCTTTCGAACCAGGGCTTCAGCGGTGAGTTGGCGTAGCGCCCGTCGTCACGCGCCTGTGCCGAGAATGCCGGAAGCGCCGTCACGACCAGCAGCGTCGCTGCGCACGATCTTGAAAATTTCATCTCGTCGTCCCGCGATCAAATGATCCGTGCGGGGGACAATGCCGTCGGTTGTCCGCGCCTTGAACCAGGCGCGGCCGACGACTCGTTCCCCAGCAGCTGACGACGAGTATGCAAATCCGCTGCCAGCGCGCATTCCGGGGAATTACTGCCGCACGGCGCGACGCCACGCGCCTTCCAGCGGATGCGGCCTAGGAACAAAATCCGAGGCCGAGAAGATCGTCAGATAGCGAGGCCAGCCTATTGCTTGGCCGGTGCCATCATCGTGCCGCCGCCCTTCTTCGGCACGGGTGCCGGTTTGGTGGCCGCGGCCTGCGGGGGCAGATATTTTGCCACGATGGCGGGATCGACCTGGGCGATGTTGGCGTCAGGCAGACGCGTCCAGGTCTCGTCCTTGCCGAGCAGCGAAATGCCGAGATAGCCGCGCAGGGTCAGGGTCTGGCCGTCGGGACTGACCTTCATGTTGGCTTTCCAGATCTGGCCGTCGCGCGGATTGAGCACGTTGCCGCCTTCGTACTTCAAGCCTTCGCGCTTCATGTTGCGGACGAAGGAGATGCCCAGCACAGGCGCGTTCTTGCGGTCATCGGTGCACTTGCTGCAGACCTCGTTCGGATCGTCGCCGGGACGCGGGAAGGTCTTTGCGATCACGCCTTCGAAGACGCCGTTGCGGTCGACGAAGAGAAACCATCCGACCGTCCTGCCGTCTTCGACCTTCTGCCAGAGGCCCGCCGCCGTGGGCTCGGCTGTCTGCGCCGCAGACGGCCTCACCGTCGCGAGCGACAATGCGAGCGCGAGGAAGGAGAGCAGCCGAAGGCTGGAGAAATTCCGCATGAGATCACCTTGTTATTCCACGACCGGAATGGCCGCAGACTACGGCGATTTCGCGAACGGTTCCAGCACCAGAAACATGGGGCATGCCTTCCCGGCCCTGTTGCCGTCAGTTGACACCGAGCTTCTTCTGCAGGCTGGAGGACGAGGTCGTGTATTGGAACACGAGCCGCTTCTCCGGATAGACGTAGCGATGGGCTTTTTGCGACATCAGCGCGCCCTCGTGGAATCCGCACAGGATCAGCTTGATCTTGCCGGGATAGGTGTTGATGTCGCCGATCGCGAAGATGCCGGGCACGTTGGTCTCGAACGCGGATGTCTCGACCGGCACCAGGTTGTTCTCGAGCGCAATGCCCCAGTTCGCGACCGGACCGAGCTTCATGGTCAGCCCGAAGAACGGCAGCATGGTGTCGCAGGCGATCTCGGTGATGCTGTTGTCGTTGCCCTTGACGGTGGCGCCGGTGAGCTTGCCGTCGGCGCCCGACAGCGCGGTGACCTGGCCGAGCTTCAGATCCATCTTGCCGCCGGCAACCAGCGCGCGCATCTGCTCGACGCTGTGGGGCGCGGCGCGAAACTCGTCGCGCCGGTGCAGCAGCGTGATGCGCTTGGCAATGGGATGCAGATTGAGCGTCCAGTCGAGCGCGGAATCGCCGCCGCCGACGACCAGCACGTTCTTGTCGCGGAACGTTTCCATCTTGCGCACCGCGTAGTGCACCGAGGTGCCTTCATAGGCCTCGATGCCCGGCACCGGCGGACGCTTGGGCTGGAACGAGCCGCCGCCGGCCGCGATCACCAGCACCTTGCACTCGAACACTTTGCCGGCGTCGGTGGTGCAGCGAAACAGGGGATCGCCGATCTTCTCCACGGTCTCGACCATCTCGCCGAGATGGAAGGTCGGATGGAACGGCTTGATCTGCTCCATCAGCGCGTCGGTGAGGCCCTGCCCCGAGACCTGCGGAATGCCGGGAATGTCGTAGATCGGCTTTTCCGGATAGAGCTCGGCGCACTGGCCGCCGACCTTGTCGAGGATGTCGACGAAATGCGCCTTCATGTCGAGAAGGCCAAGCTCGAAGGCGGCGAACAGACCGCAGGGGCCGGCGCCAATAATCAGCACATCGGTTTTGATTGCGTCGCTCATGTCGTCTCTTTGTCTGTCGCTATCTGTTGGACGGCGCCCTTTGGGCCGAGGTGACCCCTGCCTGTCTAGCCAACGGGGATGGATCAGGGAAGGCATAAAAGCGGGAGCGCCCCGCGGCCGCGCCCACTTGCCGGGGCAGCATAACTGGGCTGTAACGAGCAAGGATATGACGGAGATCAATCGGTGAACGCACCAAGTCGCCTCGATACGACGCCGCGCCTGGAGGACTTTCCCTACCGCCTCAGCGACAACGTCCGCTTCGGCGACCTCGATCCCAACCAGCACGTCAACAACGCGGTCTACGCCACCTATTTCGAGACCGGCCGCGTCACGCTGATGAAGCTGCCGGAATACGGACTGACGCCGCCGGGCCTCGCCTGGATCATGGTGCGCCTCGACATGCATTTTCGCGCCGAGCTGCATTGGCCGGGCTCCATCGAGCTCGGCCTCGGCGTCGTGAAGCTGGGACGCACGTCCGTGACTTTCGAGCAGGTCGTGTTCTCGGAAGGAAGATGCATCGCCTCGGCGACGTCGGTCGGCGTCTTGCTCGACGAGGCGACGCGCCGGCCGGCCCCGCTGACCCCTGAGGTGATCGAGAAATTCAGACCCTGGCACAAGCGCGGCATCGAGGTCGCGCCGCCGAGCAGTTAGTCTTGTCGAGGGACGATCAGGCCTGACGTTCCGGCGTCGTCACGACGAGACCGTCAAGGTCGTCGGTGACCTTGATCTGGCAGGACAGGCGCGAATTCGGGCGCACGTCGAAGCCGAAGTCGAGCATGTCCTCTTCCATCGGGGTCGGGCTGCCGACCTTCTCGCGCCAGGCTTCGTCGACATAGACATGGCAGGTCGCGCAGGCGCAGGCGCCGCCGCATTCGGCCTCGACCCCGGGAATGCTGTTGCGGATCGCGGCTTCCATCACGGTTGCGCCGTTCTCGATTTCCACCGTGCGGGTTTCGCCCTTGTGGTCGACAAAGTGAATCTTGGCCATGTGTGCTCGTGTTGCCGCGGTGCTGGGAATGAAGGAGGGTCCGGGCTGTCCTATAACGGGTCGATCAGCCCGGCGCCATAGGGTTTTGATGCGAAGTGAATGCCGCTTTGCGGCAAGAAAATGCGTCAAAACAAGAGGCTAAGACAAGAGCCTGGTATCCGGCTCGGCGGCGCGGTCTCAAGCCTTCAGGATCGCCTCGATGGCGGCGCGAGCCTCGGTCACGGCCTCCTTCAGCGCGGCGAAGGCGTGGCCCTCGTTATGGCCGACCTGGATCGCGGTCTCCAGGCTCGCCGCGGCATCGGCCACCGCAAAGGCGCCGATCCCGCGCGCCGACCCCTTGAGCTTGTGGGCAAGCGCGGCGGCCTCGGCCGGCAATCCCGCCATAGCCGCCACCAGGCGCACCGCCTGCTCGGCGAACATGGCCAGCACTTCCTGCTCCAGCTCGGCGTCGCCGAGCGTCATCCGGGAGAGATGGTCGAGGTCGAGCGGGCTGTCGATGGGTGCAAGCGGGGGGAGGGCATCCAGTCCATCCGTTGCAGTTCAGGCGTCATGGCGAAAGGCCCCGGCATCGCGCGACGGTTCCGCCGGTCCGGCGGTGAGTTCACCTCACCCAAGCATGGAAATGGTTAACGAAATGTTTGGGGTCGGAGACGCAGTTCTGCCCGTTTATTGACGAAAAGTTGCCGCAATCGGCCGAGTCCGGTGGAGAATTTCATTTATTGCTAAGGCGTTACGGCGCGATCCTGTTAACGATGATTAAGAATGTCTTAATCGCGGGCATTTCATTCGCGACGCTCTGCCAATAGGATGTTGCGGAAATTGGCGGACAAGCCGTCCGGGTGGGGACGGCTCGGAGATCCGCGCAAGCGGCATGATCCGGTCTGTGGGCTTGCGCAGGGCGCAGGGCTCGCGGGGGGACGCGTACAAGTAACGAGGGCTCGGACTGAACATGGCGAACACTCCGAAAAAGGTCAAAGACCCCACAGAAGTCGCGCTTTCTGCAATCCAGGAAGCCCTCAACATCAGCGACACCGCTGCGGACACCAGCCGCAACGCCGCGATGCGCAACGAGACGGCGCCCCCCGTGGCGCCTCCGGCCTTCGACGAGCCGAGCTTCGAGCCGCGTCCTGCCGCGAACGAACGCTCGACCGTGTTCGACCCGGTCGAGGAGCCGCGCGCCTCGCGTCGCGCCGCCAACGACGACCGCGAGACCATCGGCCAGCTGCTGCAGGCGCTGCAGAAGGGCCGCCCTGCCCGCAGCGTCTATACCTTCGCCACCATCTTCGCCGGCGTCTGGCTTGCCGCCTGCGCCGCGCTGACGTTCGGCTTCCTGCCCTCGATCCAGGCCGCCATGGGCCAGAGCGGCGGCGTGCTCGTCATCGCCGGCCTGATCGCGATGTTCTTCGCGCCGATCATGCTGTTCTACTTCCTCGCCAGCCTGGTCTGGCGCGGCCAGGAAATGCGCATGATCGCGCAGGCGATGGCGCAGGTCGCGATCCGCTTCTCCGAACCCGAGGGCTCGGCCTCCGATTCCATGGTCACCGTCGGCCAGGCCATCCGCCGCGAGGTCGCGGCGATGGGTGACGGCATCGAGCGCGCCATCGCGCGCGCCGGCGAGCTTCGAGACGCTGGTCGCCAACGAGGTCGCCGCGCTCGAACGCGCCTATTCCGACAACGAAGTGCGCATCCGCGCCCTGCTCCAGGACATCGCGCATCAGCGCGACAACCTGGTCGGCCAGGCCGAGCAGGTCCGCAGCGCCATCTCCGGCGTGCAGATCGATCTGCGCCACGACATCGCGCTGATCTCGGACGCGATCGCCTCGCGCGTCGACGAGGTCGCCAAGTCCATCACCGGCGCGCTGGAAGAGCGCGGCGCCCACATCACCAGCGCGCTGAGCAATGCCGGCGACAACATGATCCTGGCGCTCGGCGAGCGCGGCGGCGACCTGCTCGACCGCCTCGAGGAGGCCAGCAACGAGACCACGCGCGCCGTGCTCGACGCCAGCGAGCGGCTGACCACCAGCCTCAACTTCAAGACCGGCCACGTCCACGACGAGTTCGTCGACCTCGCCGACCGCGTCCACGAGATGCTGAACGAGCGCATCGACCGCATCACCGGCGAATTCGAGCAGCGCTCCGCTGCGATCGTCGACGGCATCTCCGAGCGCACCGAGCAGGTGCACGACAGCCTGAAGAATTCGTCCGACTCGCTGCTGCTCGAGCTCGAGCTGCGCTCCAACGACATCTCCGCCAAGATCGACGACGCCGGCAACCGCCTCGCCAGCCAGATCATGACGAGCGGCGACAAGGCGAGCGAGGCGCTCGACGCCACCGTCAACACCCTGGTCGCCAAGGTCGTCAGCCAGACCGAGAC
Organism: Bradyrhizobium dasycarpum; assembly: GCF_042019905.1. Lineage (NCBI taxonomy): Bacteria > Pseudomonadati > Pseudomonadota > Alphaproteobacteria > Hyphomicrobiales > Nitrobacteraceae > Bradyrhizobium > Bradyrhizobium dasycarpum. Next base: position 166,207 of record NZ_CP169574.1, on the reverse strand, counting down.
CGCGCACGATTCGCTGTCGCTGCAGATGAGCGCGTTCGACGAACTGGTCAGGAATCAGGGCACCGAGCTGGTCGAGAAATTCGCCCGCGACTCCGGCACGCTGGGCGCCCTGATCACGCGCCACATCTCCGAGTTCGACCGCACCGTGAAGACCTTCGGCGGCGAGATCGTCGAGCGCATGGGCCAGCGCACGCAGGACATCCATGAGTCGCTGAAGACCTATGTCGACAATTTCGACACCCGCTTCACCGCCAACGGCGGCGAGATCACCGCGATCCTCGACCAGCGCCTGGCGCAGTTCGAGACCACCATCGGCGAACGCGTCAGCAATTTCGACGCCTCGCTGAACGGCAAGATCACCGGCCTCGATTCCACGATCGAAGGCCACATCAAGACCTTCGACGAGCAGCTCGGGGGCCGCGTCACCGCGCTCGAGCAATCGTTCGACAGCCGTGCGAAGTCGATGACCGAGACGATCGACGGACGCATCAACACGCTGGCGTCGTCGCTGACCGACGGTGCCGCCCAGGCGATCCAGTCGATCGACAGCCGCCTCACCCACCTCACAAGCACGCTGACCGATGGTGCGTCGCAGGCCGTCGAAACCATCGATGCGCGCCTCAACCACCTCACGAGCACGCTGACCGACGGCGCGTCGCAAACCATCCAGTCGATCGACACCCGTCTGACCTACCTCACGACGACGCTCACCGGCGGCGCCTCGCAGGCGCTCGAGTCCATCGACAGCCGCCTCACCTACCTGACCACCTCGGTGACGAACGGCGCATCGCAGGCCGTGCAGTCGATCGACACGCGCCTGACGCTGCTGACCTCGACGCTGACGGACGGCACCGCGCAGGCGATCGAAGCGGTCGACCGCCGCATTACCGGCGTCACCGAGATCATCGACGGCCGCAGCATGCACCTGACCGACACGGTCACCGCGCGCTTCCAGGAGATCCAGCAGGCCATCGAGACCAAGGTCGGCTCGGTCGCGAGCGACATCGACGTGCGCGTGGCGCAGTTCGAGGACCTGCTCGGCTCGCGCGTCGAGGCCGTTGCAGGCCGCATCGAGAGCAGCGGCCGCCAGGCCAGCGAGGACATGATGTCCCGCGCCGAGATGATTTCGACCGCGATCCGCTCGCATGTCGAGGACGCCGAGCGCTCGCTCACCAACCTCGTCGTCAACACCAGCGAGACGATCCAGACCGGCGCACGCGCCGCCCAGCAGTCGCTGATGACGGTCTCCTCCGACGTCAACGCCCAGCTCAAGATGACCTCCGCCGAGGTCGAGCGCGCATTGACTGCGGCCGGCACCGGTTCTGCGAACTCGATCCTGAGCAGCGCCCGCGAGGCGCAGTCGACCCTGGTCGCGGCGTCGGGCGAAGCCTCCACCCAGATCAAGGGGCTCGCGGCCGACGTCGAACGCACGCTGTCGGCGGCAGGCGCGGCCACCGCCGCCTCGATCCTGGCCGGCGCGCGCGAGGTGCAGACCACCCTCGTCACGGCGTCCTCGGATGCGGCCAACCACGTCAAGACGCTCACCACCGACGTGCAGCGCTCGCTGTCGCTGGCCGGCACCACCACGGCGGAATCGATCACTGCCGGCGCCCGCGACGCGCAGAGCGCGCTGATCGCGGCCTCGACCGAGACCGCCAACCAGATCAAGGCGCTGTCCTCGGACGTGCAGCGCTCGCTCACCATGGCCGGCACCTCGACGGCCGAAACCATCATGAGCGGCGCCCGCGAGGCCCAGAGCACGCTGGTCACGGCATCCTCGGATGCGGCGAACCAGGTCAAGTCCCTCGCTGCCGAGGTGCATCGTTCGCTCTCGCAGGTCGGCCAGTCGACCGCCGAGACCATCACCACCAGCGCCCGCGACGCCCAGAGCACTCTGCTCACGGTCTCGGCCGAGCAGACCAGCCAGGTCCGTTCGCTCGCAGCCGAGATGCAGCGCGCGCTGGCGACCGCCGGCGGCGCTACCATCGAGGCGCTGACCAGCGGCGTGCGCGAGGCCCAGGGCACGCTGATCTCGGCGTCGACCGACGCGGCGACCCAGATCAAGTCGCTGACCACCGACATCGAGCGCACGCTGACCGCGGTCGGCGCCGACACCGCCTCGACCTCGACCATCCTCAACAGCGCCCGTGAGGCCCAGACCTCGCTGACCTCGACCTCGGCGGACGCCGCGAGCCAGATCCGCTCGATCTCGACCGAGATCGAGCGCACGCTGAGCGCGGCCGCCGCGAACGCGACCAACGACATCCAGACCAGCGCGCTCAACGCCCAGAACGCGCTGATCTCGGCCTCCAACGAGGCGAGCTCGCGGGTCAAGTCGAGCTCGGCCGACGTCGAACGTTCGGTGCTCGCCGCCAGCTCCAGCTTCGGCCAGGCCATGACCGGCAAGACCGACGAGATCGTCACCTACGTGCAGCAGCAGGCCGACCGCCTGTCGAACATGATCGACGCCAAGCGCGGCGCGCTGGTCGACGCGATCGGCTCGAAGACCAGCCAGCTCACGCTCGACATCGACCGCGTCACCTCGGACGCGCTGAAGTCGATCGAGACGCGCGGCCAGGCCTTCTCGCAGACCATGATGGGCAACGGCTCGGAAGTCGCCCGCACCATCAACGCGGCGAGCGAGATCGCCACCAGCGCGGTCGGCAAGTCGCTCAAGGACCTCGAGCAGGCCTCGCGCTCGGCGATCGACCAATCGCGCCAGGTCTCGGTCGCGGCCGTCACCGAGATGCAGGAGACCAGCAAGATCCTGCGCACCGACACCGTGGCGCTGTTCGAGCGTCTGCGCGAAGGCAACATCCTGCTCCAGGAAGTGCTGACCGGTGCGCACGACAATCTCAACTCGCTGGAGCGGGCGCTGGTGACGCGCGTCGCCGACTTCGTCTCGGCGATGAACGACGTCACCTCGCGCAACGGCGCGGCGACGCAGAACCTGGAAGAGCAGCTCAACGTCTTCAACAGCAAGACCACCAAGGCGCTGCAGGATCTCGGCGAGCTGTCGACCCAGTTCGACGCGCACGGCAAGGCGCTGGTCGAGGCCGCCCAGGTCGTCGAGCAGAGCAACAAGAACACCACCGCCTCGCTCGCCGAGCGCAAGCAGGCGCTGGAATCGCTGGTCACCACGATCGACCTGCGCACCGCCGATCTCGACCAGCGTCTGTCGCGCTTCACCGGCCTGCTCGATGAATCGCTGGCCGCGGCCGAGGAGCGTGCCCGCGATATCGCCCGCGTCGTCGCCGAGACCGCCGGCGCCGGCTCGGCCGCGATTACCCGCCAGTTCGAGGCGGTGCGCGTGGCCTCCGAGGAGGAGCACCGCCAGACCATCGAGGCGATGCACGACATCTACCGCCAGACCACGGACGAGGCGGACGCGATGTTCAAGCAGTCGACCGAGAAGTTCACCAACCTCGTCGCCAGCATGAAGCAGATGGCCCTCGAGATGCACAACGAGCTCGAAGCCACCCGCAACGAGCTGCGCCGCGGCGTGCTCGAGATGCCGCAGGAGGCCGCCGAGAGCACCGCGCAGATGCGCAAGGTGATCGTCGACCAGATCGAGGCGCTCGCCGAGCTGAACCGCATCGTGGCCCAGCACGGCCGCGGCCTCGACGTCACCACGGCGGGCCGCGCCTCCGTCGCCGTGCATCGCCAGGAAGAGCCGGTGATGGCCGTTGCGGGCAACCGCGCGACCGAGACCCGCATGCGCGACACCGGCAGCGCCTCAACGCTGCCGCCGCCGGACCTCGGCATGCCGGCCGCGCGCCGCACCGAAGCGCCGCCGGTCGCGCCTTCCGGCAACGACCAGGGCCGTGACGGCTGGCTGTCGGACCTGCTCAGCCGGACCGACGCCAATCAGGGCGCCCCGACCGGACGTGAGGCTCCCCGTGGCCGCGCCGCGCCGCAGCCGCCGGCCCCGCAGGCCAGCAGCAATCCGCTGGAATCGCTGTCGCTCGACATCGGCCGGCTGATGGACCGCAACCTCGCCGCCGAGATGTGGGACCGCTACCAGCGCGGCGAGAACAAGGCGTTCACCAAGCGCCTCTACACGCCCGCTGGCCAGAAGGCCTTCGACGAGGTCGCCCGCAAGTACCGCGCCGACCGCAACTTCAAGGGCACGGTCGACCGCTACGTCGCCGAGTTCGAGCGCCTGCTCGACGAAGTCGCTCGCGACGGCCGCGGCCCGCAGGAGCTGCGCAGCCACCTGACCTCGGAGACGGGTCTGGTCTACACGCTGCTGGCGCACGCGGCGGGACGGCTGGGGTGAGCGGCGAATAGCGAGTGGCGAAATAACGAATGAAAAACGGAGGCCTCGCGGCCTCCGTTTTTTTATTTGCATCCTCGCTGCCGTGCCCCGGACGCAGCGCAGCGCCCCTTCGGCGGTGCGCTGCAGAGCCGGGGCCCATGTCGCGGCATTGCGTGTGTCGCCGTCTGGGATCCCGGCTCTGCACAGCAACGCTAACGCATTGCAGCGCGGCCGGGACACGAGAGCTGGCGCGACAATGAAGGAACGTGATGGCTCCTACCCCCTACCGTCTCGGCGTCGCCGCCGGCTTCGGCGGTTCGGGCGGCGGTGCGGGCTGTGACGAGTTGCTGGCGCCGAACAGCACGCGGGTCGGGTTGCGGTCGAAATTGTTCACGGCGCGGCTGATGTCGCCGAGGGTGCGGCGGCCGTCGGCCATCAGCGCGCCGGAGCGCTTGTCGAAATCGTCGGCGAGCTCGCGGATCGACTTCACCGCCTGGAACAGCTCGCCGCCGTCCTTGCCGCCGGCCAGCGTGTTGAGGCCGAGCATGAGATTGTCGGCCTTGAGCATGACGCCGTCGACCTTGGCCATCACGCCGTCGATCTTCTCGGAGTTGCGCGCCAGCGAGTTGGTGAAGGTCTCCAGATTCTTCAGCGAGTTCTTCACCGATTCCTGATTGTCGGCGACGATCTTGTTGACGTTCTGCAGCGTGGCGCGGATCGCCTCGGTGACGTCCTGCAGCTTGTTGGGATCGGCGGTGAGCGTCGGGATGCCGTCCTGGTCGAGCGGCGGCGGGGCCGCCGCCTCGTCCCCGCCCTTGAGCGAGATCGCGGCGACGCCGGTGAGGCCCTGGAATTCGAGGCCGACCAGGGTGTCCTTGCGGATCGGGGCGTTGTTCTCGATCATGGCGAGTGCGACAACCCGCCGCGGATTGTCGAGCTTCACCGAGACCACCTCGCCCACCCGGATACCGTTGAAGTTGACGCTGCCGCCGTTGCGCAGGCCCGCCGCCGGGCCCTCGAACACGACACGCAAGGGGCTGCGCTGCTTGGTGGTATGCAGCGACTGAAACCACAGCACGAAGCCGATCGCCGCGGCGATCACCGCCAGCGTGAACGACCCGATCAAGATGTAGTTCGCCCGCGTTTCCATCAGGTGCTCCGGCTACTCATCCCAGCTACTCAAGTCATGACCGCGCGGGCGCGCTTGCCATGGAAATACTGCCTCAACCAGGGATGCTGCGAGGCCTGCATGTCGGCGATCGACCCTGCCGCAATGATCTTACCGTTCCCTAAAACGGCGATGCGGTCACACGCGGTGTAAAGGCTGTCGAGATCGTGGGTTACCATGAAAACCGTCAGCCCCAAAGTGCGTTGGAGCGTCCTGACCAGCTCGTCGAAGTCGCCGGCGCCGATGGGATCGAGGCCCGAGGTCGGCTCGTCCAGGAAGACGAGGTCCGGATCGAGCGACAGCGCCCGCGCCAGCGCCACGCGCTTGATCATGCCGCCGGAGAGCTCGGACGGGAAGCGCTCGGCCACTTCCGGCTTGAGGCCGACCATGGCGAGCTTGGCCATGGTGATCTCGTCCATCAGCCGCTGCGAGACCCGCAAATATTCGCGCATCGGAAACTGGATGTTCTGCTGCACGGTCAGCGAGGAGAACAGCGCGCCCTGCTGGAACAGGACGCCCCAGCGCCGCTCGACGTTGCGGCGCTGCGCGGTGCTGGAGGAATCCAGGTCGACGCCGAACACCTCGATCGAGCCTGCGACCTTGGGCACGAGACCGATGATGGTGCGCGTCAAGACGGATTTGCCCGCGCCCGACGGGCCAACGAAGCCAAGAATCTCGCCGCGCTTGACGTCGAGGTTGAGGCCGTCGAGCACGCGCGTCGTGCCGAACTGCACGGTGACGTCGCGAACGCGGATGATGGGATTTTGAATCTCGCTTTGAACTTCTCTTGCCATCGTCACATCCCGATCGAGGCGAAGAAGATGGCGAACACGCCGTCCATCACGATGACGAAGAAGATGCCCTTCACCACCGAGGCCGTGGTGTGCTGGCCCAGCGATTCCGCGCTGCCCTGCACGGCAAGCCCTTCGACGCAGGCAACGATGCCGATCACCGCCGCCATCACCGGGGCCTTGACCATGCCGACGATGAAATGATCGATCGAGATGGCGTCGCGCAGGCGCAGCAGGAAGGCTTCGGGCTCGACCCCGCCATAGAGCCAGGCCACCAGCCCGCCGCCATAGAGCGCGGCCATGGCACCGAGGAACGCCAGGATCGGCAGCGCCAGAACCAGCGCCATCATGCGCGGCAGCACCAGCACCTCGATCGGATCGAAGCCCATGGTACGCAGCGCGTCGATCTCCTCGCGCATCTTCATCGAGCCGAGCTCGGCGGTGTAGGCGCTGCCCGAGCGGCCCGCGACCATGATCGCGACCAGGAGCACACCGATCTCGCGCAGCACCAGCACGCCGAGCATGTCGACCACGAAGATGTCGGCGCCGAACCGCCGGAAATGGAAGATGCCTTGCTGGGCGATGATGCAGCCGATCAGGAAGGTGATCAGCACGATGATCGGCACCGCGCGCCAGCAGACCTGCTCCATGTGGTGCACGGTCGAGGTCAGGCGGAACGAGCGCGGATGGATCAGGACGCGAAACCATGCCGCGAGCACGGCACCGAGCATGTCGACGAGGCCCGCGACCGTCCCGGCTAGGCCGGCCACGGTCCGGCCGATCTGCTCCAGCATGCCGGCGATGGTGATCGGGCTGCTGTCGACCACGGCCCCCGCCCTGACCCGCCGCACCTCGTCGACGAGGCTGGAATAATTGGCGGACAGCCCCGCGATCTGGGCCTCGACGGCGCCTTGGGGGTCAGGCTGCGGCGCAGCCGCTCGATCAGCCAGGCCCCGAAGGTGTCGAGCTTGGCGACTTCGGAGACGTCGATGAAGATGCTTTGGGGGCCGCCGGCGAGCTTCTCGGCGTCGGCTACCATCCGTTCCAGCACCGGCGCGAAGCTCGCGGTCCAGGTCCCAGTGGCGCAAAGTGCCAGCGCGTTGCCCTTGGCAATCCGTTCCAGCTTCGGATCGCTATCCAAATGTCCGCTCCCGTACCGGGGCGGAGAAAATCACAGAGTTGCGCACGCGCCCTTACCCAGAGAAGGTATCCCCAAGTGGTTAATGTTAGTTGCTAGAGGTAACTAGCAGGTTCAGATTTCGCCAGAGTTCAAAATGACTTCCATGAAATTTGCCTCCCTGGCGACGCGAATCGAGCGCTTCCCGATCGCGGGCAGCTTTACCATCAGCCGCGGGGCGAAAACCGAGGCCGTGACCGTCATGGTGGAGGTGAGCCGGGACGGGCTGACCGGCCGCGGCGAGTGCGTGCCCTATCCCCGCTATGGCGAGACTCCCGAGGCGACGCTGGAGGCCATCCAGGCCATGCAGCAGGCCGTCGCCGACGGTATCTCCCGGCAGGCGCTCCAGGCCGCCATGGCGCCCGGCGCGGCCCGCAACGCCCTGGATTGCGCCCTGATCGACCTCGAGGCCAAGGCGGCCGGCCTGCGCGCCTGGAACCTGCTCGAGCGCCCGGTGCCGGGCGAGCGCACCACCGCCTACACGATCTCGTTGGGGACCCCCGAGGCCATGGCCGCCGCGACCGCCAAGGCGGCGCACCGGCCGCTGCTCAAGATCAAGCTCGGCGGCGACGGCGATCCGGAACGGATCGCGGCGGTGCGCAAGGCGGCGCCCGAATCCGAGCTGATCGTCGATGCCAACGAGGCCTGGACCGAAGCCAATCTGGAAGCCAACCTTGCCGCCTGCGCCGCCGTCGGCGTCACCCTGGTGGAGCAGCCGCTGCCGGCGGGCCAGGACGAGGCGCTGGCGCGGATCAAGCGGCCGCTCGCGGTTTGCGCCGACGAGAGCGTGCATGACCGCTCCTCGCTCGCTCCCTTGCGCGAGCGCTACGACGCCGTGAACATCAAGCTCGACAAGACCGGCGGCCTCACCGAGGCGCTCGCGATGGCCGATGCGGCGCAGGCGCTCGGCTTCGAGATCATGATCGGCTGCATGGTCGCGAGCTCGCTGTCGATGGCCCCGGCCATGCTGGTGACGCCGCAGGCGCGCTTCGTCGATCTCGACGGCCCGCTGCTGCTCGCACGCGACCGCGACCACGGGCTGCGTTACGACGACAGCCTGGTCTATCCGCCGGACGCCTCGCTCTGGGGCTGAGCCATGAGCCGGTGCCGCGCCGACCAGATCAGCAGCGCGCCGCATGCGGCCATCGCCGCCATGACGTAGTACAGGCCGTCGCCGATGCGGGCGTAGATTGTGCCTGACGCGATCGAGGTAGTGGCGCCCAACAGGCCGTTGCAGGCGGCGTAATAGCCCTGACCTCGTGCGATCTGATGCGGCGGCACGCGCTGCACCAGGAGATTCATCGTGCCGACGATGGTCATGCCGAAGGTGAAACCGTGGCCGAGCTGCACAATCGCGAGCAGCACCAGCGACGGCTCGTTCGCGGTGACGATCCAGCGCACCACAGCGCTAAGCCCGCCGATCGCGATCATGGTGGAGGGATGCAGCGAAAAGCGCGGCGACAGCGCGAACACCACGATCTCCGCGATCACGCCCAGCGTCCACAGCCCCGCGATGGTCAGCCCGCTGATCCCGTGGAGCTGCCAGTTGATGGCCGAGAAGGTGTAGTAGGCGACGTGGCTGCCCTGGATCAGCGCCGCCGAGACGATGACGGCCCAGAAGCCGGCATCGCGCAGCAGCGCCTTGCCGGCATGCCTCTCCGCCGTCTTGCGCCTGAGATCGTCGAGCGGCTGAAGCAGCAGGCTGGCCGCGACCGCAACGACGGCCCATGCGACGATGATCCAGATCAGGTCGCGCGCGGCGATGACGTCGACGAGATAGCCGCAGGCGAGCGAGCCCGCGGCGAAGGCTGCCGAGCCCCACAGCCGCAACGGTCCGTAATCGAGCCCGTAACGGGCGACGCCGCGCAGCGCATAGGCATCGGTCAGCGGCATCGTCGGCGTCCACATCACGCAGGTCAGCGCATAGATCAGGAACAGTGCCAGCGGCTGCTGCTGCTGGCCGACCGCCGTAAAGCCGATCGCGGTCGCCAGCACCGACAGCATCATGGCGGCGCGGATGGCCTGTCGCTTCTCGGCAAAGGCGGTCACCTGCGGCAACGTGGTGAAGCGGGTGATCGCCGGCAGCGCGTTGATCAGCCCGATCCAGGCCGCGTCGATGCCGATCGCCTTCAGCCACACCGGAAAGAACGGCAGATGCGTGCCCGAGACCGCGAACACAGCCGAATAGAACAGGGCGAGGCTGACGGCGAATCGCCGCTTCCTCGATGCCGCGATGGGGATTTGTGATTCGGACTGCATCAAACCAATTGCGATTCGGTCGATATCGTGGTGATCGTTACAGTAACGCGTAGTGATTTGCGCGACGAGATCGTCATGGCCAACGAAGCATTCGCCCTCTCGCCTATGTCTGCCCGCGCGGCCGAGCCGAACGAGCAGGATTACGACGCGATCCGCGAAGCCTTCATGGAGACGGCACGCGGCCGCTGGTTCCTCGGCGAATACGCCAAGCGCAACCGCAATGCCGACACGCGCATGGTGCTCGACGCGGTCGCGAAGATCGAGGAAACCCTTGCGGCACAGCGGCAACCCGTCGTCGAGGACCGCCTGCCCGAGGCGCTGGTCGAGATCCGCCGCGCGATTCGCGAGGCCGAGACCATTGCGCTTGCGGCGTTCGACCCCGCGGCCATCGAAGCCAGCCTCGCGCCGATTCCGCGCGGGGTGCGCATCATCAAGGAGATCTCCTGGCGCTGGCGCGAGATCGGCGCCGACGGGCAGATCTGCGATCTCATTGATTCGCAGCTCGCCTCGATCGAGGCCGCCTGCGGTCAGGCCCAGGCCATCGATCCCCGCGTCGAGCTCAGGATCGCCTTCGATCTGCTGAAGGACCGGGTCGAGCAGACCGAGGGCGACGCAACGAAGCCGGCGGCGGCTCCGGTGCAGGAGGCGCCGTCATCCGTCGCCGAAGCGCCTGTCGAGACCGCGCCGGAGGCGATGGCCGCCGAAGCACCCGTGGCTTTTACGGAGACGGCGCCGGACGTCGCAGCAAGTGCCGCGCCTCAAGCCGTCGTGGAGAGGGCCGGCGCCACCGAAGCGTTCGCCGCGGCCGAGCAGGCAATGGACACCGCCGTCGCGACGGAGATTGCGGCCGATAGCCAGGTCGCTGTCGAAAACGCCGCGCTTGACCAGGTCGTGCCGGAGCATGTCGCGCGTGCAGATGCCGCGGCTGAAGACGTCTCGTTTGAAGAGCCGGCAGCTGAATCCACCGCATTGTCGGACGTCGCCGACGCGCTCGCGCTCGATGCTGCCGCGCAGGCCGAGGACGACGCCGTGCTCGAGGCCATCGCGCTGGAGATGGCGGCGCCCGATCCGGAGTTCGACGAGATCATCGCGCCGGCCGAGATGGACGCGGCCGTTCCGGAGCCGAGACCAGCAGAGTCCGCAGCGCCCGTCGCTGCCGAGCCGATCGCGCCTCAGCCGGTCGTCGCACCCGTGGTCGAAGAGCCTGCCGACGCGCCCATATCGATGGACTCGCTTGCGCGCCTCACCGACGCCATCGCGGAGGCGGCCGCCGAGGTGAGGGAGCAGCCGGCCCCGGCGATGGCGGCCAGTGCCACCTTCGCCGCGGCCCCGGCCACGATGATGCCGACGCCCTCGCCCGTGCCGGAGCCCTCGCTCGGCGCCACCATTCTCGCCAGCGGCATTCTGCAAAAGCCCCGCACGCCTGCCAACGATCCCCTCGCCCCGATCCGCCGCATGACCCAGGCCGAGAAGATCGCGTTCTTCTCGTAAGGGGGCGCTGCGTACTCACTTTCGTGTCCCTGACGAGCGAAGCGCAGAGCCGGGACCAGAGGCCGCACTCTCAGTCGCAACATGGGCCCCGGCTCAGCAGCGCACCGCTGAAGAAGCGCTGCGCTGCGTCCGGGGCACGCAAGCGGAAGAGGCGCACCCTCACCGCATCGTCATTGCGAGCGCAACGAAGCAATCCAGAATCCCCTCCGCGGAAAGACTCTGGATTGCTTCGCTACGCTCGCAATGACACGGAAGCGCTGACCGCCGCGCCTCCTCACCCGCAATTCCACACCGCACCGATCGGCGTGCGGGTCCAGCACGGGCCAAAGCTGCCGCCGTTGTAGCGGCCGCCGTTGAAGCCGGGGCGGCCGAAATAGTGCCATTCGCCGTCCCAGCGGTAATATTGCGGAACCGGATCGATGTACCAGTGGCGGCGCTCGTTGCGCGCGAGGCGCCGCATCGCGTCCTTCTGCTTGTAGAGCGGGATGCTGTTGCTCAGCGGCTGGCGATAGCCCGGCAGGAATCCATAGCCTTTCCAGACCGGCTTGGGACGCTTTTGCGCGGCCTCAGCGGGCGCGACGGCGGGCAGCAGAGACAGGATGATGGCAACGAATAGACACATGAGGCGAGACATGAATTGACGATAGACGCTCGCCTGTCGGAAGACCATTCAAATTCGAGTGGGGGGCCTTTTGCCGCTTCGACATGTCGGCCTGTCCCGATAAGCTTGCCAGCGCAGCAGCAGCAGCTGGGCGAATAATATTGCGGAATGAACGCATGTCTGAAACCCCGCACGTCGGCGCTTTCGCCATCGTTCCAAGCAACGATCTTGCCGCTGCAATTCCGTTCTGGGAACGCCTCGGCTTTGCGCGCAGCGGCGGCGATGCCGGCTATGTCATCGTGACGGGCTGGGGATGCGAGGTGCATCTCACGCAAGCCGGGGATGACCCATGGCGCGTGCCGACGCACAATCCCTTTGGCATCTTCATCCGCACGCCCGAGGTCGAGGCCATCGCGGCGCGCGTGGACGATCTCATCATCCGTCCAGGCGGCGTGCTGCGTCACCGCGAATGGGGCATGTATGAGTTCGGCATCAACGGCCCTGACGGCCTCCTCGTTAGGATCGGCTGGCCCTCGGCGCTGATGAGGCCCGCTAGCTGATCACGCCCTTCCGGATCAGGAAGCAGCCATAGCCTCTGCTGTCACCGATCTGCACGACGCCAAAGCCCGCCGCCGCCGCGCGATAGAAATCGGATCGCGAGAGCTTGCCGGGACTGACCGGACTGCCGCTGGCGCGTTCGATCTCGGCGAGCACCGCGCGCTGCACCTCGGGCACGCGATCGGGATCATCGACCGGCATCATCACGCGCACCGGATCGGGATCGAAATCGTCGAGCGGATAGACCGACATGATGGCGCGGACGGCGGTCTCCATCGTCATGCCCGGCAACTGGATCAGGCGCTGCGACGATGTGCTGCGAGCGATATGCGTGGCCGGGTGGTTGGCGTCGACGACCACGAGATCGTCGCCGTGGCCCATGGAAGCCAGCAGCCAGAGCAGGTCGGGCGTCAGGATCGGATCGATCGATTTCAGCATGGGACGGCGGCTCCGCTCAGCGATCGCTAACCATAGCAGGTTCCAAGCGTGATTCAGATCACGTCCGTCACCATGGTGACAGGGATCACGGACCTCGCGCTCGAACGCGGCCAGGCTTGGTCGCAACCAATCTCGTATCGAGATGAGTGCCAAAGGAGCACGCCATGTTCCGCCTAAAGCCTTTTTTGATGACGGCCAGCCTCGTGGGAAGCCTGTTCGGCTTCACCTGCGGGCCCGTGTCCGCGCAAGTCGCCCCGGTCCAGCCTGCCGCCGCCGCGCTGCAAGGCCCCGAGCAGCGGGTGGCACTGGTGATCGGCAATGCGAACTACCAGAACGCGCCGCAGCTTGCGAACCCCGACGATGATGCCCAGTCGATCGCGCAGTTCCTGAATTCCGCCGGCTTCGAGGTGGTTGCCGCGACCGACCTGACCCAGAACGACATGCTGCGCGTCGTCCAGGACTTCTCCGCCAAGGTCGCTTCGCGCGGTCCGAACACGGTGGCGATGGTCTATTACGCCGGCCACGGCGTGCAGCTCGCCGGCGAGAACTATCTCGTTCCCGTCGACGCCAAGGTCTCCAGCCCGACCGAGCTCGTCAACAATTCGGTGCGCCTCGTCGACGTGATGTCGACGCTGGAGACGATCCCGAGCCGCATGCGCATCGTCATCCTCGATGCCTGCCGCAACAACCCGTTCCCTGAGGTCAACGACGCCGGCCGCGGCCTTGCCATCGTCGATGCGCCGAACGGCTCGATCGTCGGCTACTCGACCGCGCCGGGCGCCGAGGCGCTCGACGGCACCGGCGGCCACAGCCCGTACACGCAAGCCTTCCTCAACGTCGCGCGCGAGCCCAACGTGCCGATCGAGCAGCTGTTCAAGCGCGTCCGCCTGCAGGTGAACCAGACCACCAGCGGCGCGCAGATCCCGTGGGAAAGCTCCTCGCTGACGAGCGACTTCACCTTCTTCGGCGACACTGCCGTTGCCGCCAACCGTGCGCCGGTGAAGGCGCCCGTGGTTCAGATGGCCTCCAACCTGCCGAGCCGTTCGACGCGTCAGGCCTATGACTACGTCGTGTCCGAGGGCCGGCCGGAATATTATCAGGAGTTCATCCGGATGTATCCGCACGACCCGCTGTGCGACCACGTGCGCTGGCTGCTCAACAACATCCTGATCTCGCAGGCCTGGCACAAGACCGTCCTGGCGAACTCGCCAGTCGCGTACAAGAGCTTCTATGACAGCTACGGCAACAGCCCCTATGCGCAGGTCGCGCTGAAGCTGCAGGCGCAGCCGAAGCAGATCCCCTTGATGCAGGCGACCAAGTTCCTGGCGCCGCAGAACATTGTCCCGACCTTCAAGATCGGCAATCTCGGCCAGCAGAAATACATGCCGCTGCTGCAGCAGGGCAATGGCGGCGGTCAGCTCAACGGCAACCTGCCGATCGTGCAGAAGCCGATCGACGGTAATGTCATCGGCAAGCCCGGCAATGGCGGCCAGATCGTCAATCTGCCGGCTGGCAACAACAACCAGCAGAACGGCACGCCGTCGCAGACCCCGGGCAAGATCGTCACCCTGCCCGCGCCGACCACCACCAACAAGGGCGGCATCGGCAAGATCGTGACGCTGCCTGCGACCAGCAACAAGCCGGACGGCGGCAACGTCAATGGCAAGCCGGGCAAGATCGTGAGCATGCCGGTAAACATCGGCAAGGGCGGCGCGACGATCGACGCAAAGCCGGCCGTTCAGACCCAGAACCAGCCGATCCGCGTCAACAACGGCAACACCGGCATCGTGAAGCTCAACAACAACCCGGTGAACAAGGTGCAGAACAGCGTCCAGACCAACCGTCCGCAGCTGAACTCGATGCCAAGCCGCATGGTCAACAGCAACAGCAACTTCCGGCAGTCGATGAACCAGGCGCCGAGCATGAGCAATGGCGGAAATCGCCGCAGCGGCTTCATGCGCTGATCGCGCGAACGAAGAAGGTGTGCTCCCTCCCCGCAAGCGGGGGAGGTTGCACCGAGCAAGCGGATCGTTCGAAGCCAGCAGACACAAAGACAATAGACACAAAGAAAGGGGCAGAGCGGTGACGCTCTGCCCCTTGTCTTCATCTCAGCCCTGAAGGTCGTCATTGCGGGATGTGCGGAAGGCGCAGGCCCGGAAGCCATAACCCCGGCTGGTGGCTATGGATTCCGGGCTCGCGCTCCGCGCGCCCCGGAATGACGGCTAGGCCACCAGCTCGGCGAACAGATCCGCATCAACGTTGCCGCCGGAGAGCACGATGACGACGTTCTTGCCGGCGACGTCGAGACGTCCCGCCAGCAGCGCGGCGAGAGCGACGGCGCCGCCGGGCTCGACCACCAGCTTGAGCTCGCGATAGGCGAACGCCACGGCGGCGCCGACTTCCTTGTCCGATGCAGTGACGCCGCGCGCCAGCAGCTTGCTGTTGATCGCAAAGGTCATCTCGCCGGGGATCAGGGCCATCAGCGCATCGCAGATGGTGCGGCCCGCGGGCCCGTGCGGCTCGCGATGACCCGCGCTCAGCGAAATGCCGTGATCGTCGAACGCCTCGGGTTCGGCCACCACGATCTCGGCGAGCGGATAGCGTGCCTTCACCGCGGTCGCGACGCCCGCGATCAGGCCGCCGCCGGACGCCGGTGCCACCACGATGTCGGGGGAAAGGCCAAGCGTTGCCATGTCCTCCGCGATCTCGCGGCCGGCAGTGCCCTGTCCTGCGATCACGAACGGATCGTCGTAGGGCCTCACCAGCGTCGCGCCGCGCTTCTCGGCGATGCCGCGCGAGATCGCCTCGCGGTCGTCCTTGTCGCGATCATAGAGCACGACCTCGGCGCCGTAGGACTTGGTGCGCTCGCGCTTGGACAGCGGCGCATCGGCAGGCATCACGATGGTCGCCTGCATGTCGAGGATTTTTGCCGCCGCCGCCACGCCCTGGGCGTGATTGCCGGAGGAGAACGCGACGACGCCGCCGGCGCGCTTGTCCTGCGGGATCGAGAACACCTTGTTGAAGGCGCCGCGGAACTTGAACGAGCCGGTGCGCTGGAGCATCTCCGGCTTCAGGAAGACTTTCGCGCCAACCCGCTCGTTGAGCACCGGAAAGGACAACAGCGGGGTGCGGATGGCGTAAGGCGCGATCACGCGCGCTGCGGCGTCGATGTCGGCGGGGCCGATCGGGAGAAGCTGTTCGGTCATATCAGACCTTATCGCGGCCATTGAGCCGCGGGCAAGACACCTCCGCGCGAGGAATCTTCCCTTCAGGCGACGAAGCGCGGCTGTTCCGTGCCGTCCCGGCCCGGCAGCATGCCCCCCACCGCCTGGATATTATCAACAAAAGCCCTCGCCGAGGCTTCCCAGGTGTAATTGGCGGCGAATTCGACACAGTCCTGCCGGGAAATGTCGAGCGCCGCGAAGCAGGCGTTGCGGAGGTCGTGATCGAGGGCACCGACCGGGGCATTGCCGATCACGTCGCGGGGGCCCTTCACCGGAAAGGCCGCGACCGGCAGCCCGCTCGCCAGCGCCTCCAATAGCACCAGGCCGAACGTGTCGGTCTTGCTGGGGAATACGAACACGTCGGCCGCCGCATAGATGTCCGCCAGCGCCTCGCCATGCTTCTCGCCGAGGAAGATCGCTTCGGGATAGGCCTCTTCCAGCGCGGCGCGCGCCGGGCCGTCGCCCACGATCACCTTGGTGCCGGGCAAATCGAGGTCGAGGAACGCTTCGAGATTCTTCTCCACCGCGACGCGGCCGACCGACAGGAACACCGGTGCCGGCAGGCAGAGGTCGATGGCACGCGGATGGAACACCTTTGTGTCGACGCCGCGCGGCCACAGCACGACATTGTCAAAACCGCGCTCGGCCAGCTCGCAGGCGAGCGCAGGCGTTGCCGCCATCACGGCACGGCTGGGGGCATGGAAGCGGCGCAGCGCCCGCCAGATCAGCGAGCCCGGAACCGGCACGCGGGCGCGGACATATTCGGGAAAGCGGGTGTGAAAGCTGGTCGTGAACGGCAGCCGGCGCTGGCGGCAATAGCGGCGGACCATCAGGCCGATCGGCCCTTCGGTCGCGATGTGGATGCTGTCCGGGCGCGCCTCCTCGATCAGCCTGGCAATGCGCGCGGGGCGCGGCATCGCCAGCCGCACATCGCGATAGCTCGG
Organism: Bradyrhizobium dasycarpum; assembly: GCF_042019905.1. Lineage (NCBI taxonomy): Bacteria > Pseudomonadati > Pseudomonadota > Alphaproteobacteria > Hyphomicrobiales > Nitrobacteraceae > Bradyrhizobium > Bradyrhizobium dasycarpum. Next base: position 149,298 of record NZ_CP169574.1, on the reverse strand, counting down.
CATCGCGAAGGTGCGGAACGCTTGCGGCGTCAGGAACGTGAACGCAACGCCGGAACCTTCGACGTCAAGCCCTTCGGCCGCGTCAGCGAGCTTGGTCAGCGTCCGAACCACACCGTTGACTTGCGGGTGCCAGGCGTCGGTCGCGACCAGAATGCGCATCGGGCGGCCTCTGTTATGCGGCTCTGGCTGCAACCTGCGGGACGGCCGCCGGCTTCTGCAGATGATCCGCCCAGGTGATGATCTCGAAACGACCGTCGTCGTGCTCGACGAGCGCGGTGCAGCTCTCGACCCAGTCACCGCAATTCATGTAGCGAATGTCGCCTTCGTCGCGGATCACGGCATAGTGGATGTGGCCGCAGATCACGCCGTCGGCGTCGTAGCGCCGCGCCTCGGCGGCGAGCGCCTGCTCGAACGCGCCGATATAATTGACCGCGTTCTTGACCTTCTGCTTGGCCCATTGCGACAACGACCAATAGGGCACCTTGAACAAGCGGCGGAAGAAGTTGACGAAGCGATTCATCTGGATCGCGAAGTCGTAGGCCTTGTCGCCGAGATGGGCGAGCCAGCGCGCGTTCTGCACCACGAGATCGAAGATGTCGCCGTGGATGACGAGATAGCGCTTGCCGTCGGCGCCGGTGTGGACGGTGTTCTCGACCACGTCGATGCCGCCGAAATGCGTGCCGTAATAGTTGCGCAGGAACTCGTCGTGATTGCCGGGGATGTAGATGACCTTGGCGCCCTTGCGCGCCTTGCGCAAAAGCTTCTGGACGAGGTCGTTGTGGGATTGCGGCCAGTGCCAGCTCGATTTCAGCGCCCAGCCGTCGACGATGTCGCCGACCAGATAGATCGTGTCGGCATCGTGGTAGCGCAGGAAGTCGAGCAGAAGATCGGCTTGAGAACCGCGGGCTCCGAGATGAACGTCGGAGATGAACAACGTGCGAAAGCGCCGCTCGGGGCCCTCGTCACTCACATCGTAACTTCCCATGCGCCAGCCTGTAACAATGTCCCGTGACAGGGGGATGACCGATTGAACCCGTGAGGCACCTCTAGATACGAATCACGCCTAGCCTCGCCCTCCCTGCGAATATCAGTCGCATGCGACAATCAGGCGACACGGCGCCGCAGAAGGTGATCGTCATGGGGGCCAGCGTGCCCCCAAACTGCGCCGCGGCGGCGCTCCCGCGCGCCCGCGTCAGTAGAACCTGTGAAAATGATGGATCGGGCCGTGGCCGTGTCCAACGCTGAAGCGGTCGGCGGCGGCGATCGCCGCGCTGATCCAGGTCTTGGCGTTGCGCACGGCGCTTGCCAGATCCTCGCCCTTGGCGAGCCCGGCCGCGACCGCCGAGGACAGCGAGCAGCCGGTGCCATGGGTGTTGCGGGTCGCGACGCGCGGCGCGGCCAGCGCGAGCGTTCCCTCGCCGCTGACGAGATAATCGATGCTCTCGGCGCCCTCGCCGTGCCCGCCCTTGATCAGGACCGCACGGCAGCCGAGCGCCAGCAGGCGCCGCCCTGGCTTTCGATCTCCGCTTCGCTTGCCGCGACCGGCTCGTCGAGCAGCGCCGCGGCCTCCGGCAGGTTGGGCGTTATCACCGACGCCAGCGGTACCAGTTTTGTGCGCAGCGCATTGACGGCCTCCGCGGCGAGCAGGCGATCCCCTGACGTTGCCACCATCACGGGATCGAGCACGACGTGTCCCGGCGACCAGCGCAACAGTGCGGCCGCGATCGCCTCGATGCTGACGACCTGGGCCACCATGCCGATCTTCACCGCGCCGATGTCGAGATCGGAGAACACCGCATCGATCTGCTCGGTGACGAACGCCGCCGGCACGGCCTGGATGCCGGTGACGCCGCGGGTGTTCTGCGCGGTCAAGGCCGTGATGACGGACGCGCCGTAGACGCCGAACGCCGCAAACGTCTTCAGGTCGGCCTGGATGCCGGCGCCGCCGCTCGAATCGGAGCCGGCGATGGTGAGTGCGACCGGGGTCGTCATCGCCGGACACATTTGCTGGAGACGGAAGCCATGGCTTGTCCTAGCGCGACCGCGAAACACCGGCAAGCGCCGACCTGCCGGCGGCAGCCTGTGATTCGCCGTGGCGCCCCCAGTTCGAATCAGGCGAACTCGAGGGCCTCGGCGCCGCAACGGTACGGGATGCAACCACGCGGAAACCCTTGGTATAGTCTTGAACTGCTTCGTCGATGCGGCAGACGTCGGGTGGTCGACCTGTCAGCGACACCGATGTCCCGGGCCGCAAGGCCGCTCGGAACGGAATCGTGGGGTGAAACGATGTGGGCCTTTTTCGAACGTCTCCTCGACTCGTCCATGCTTTCGCCGCACGGCATCTGCCTGTTGTGGGAACCCGAGCTGATCTGGCTTCACGTCGCCGCCGACGCCTGCATCGCCGCCGCCTATTTTTCGATCCCGATTGCCCTCGCAATCCTGGTCACCAAGCGGCGCGACCTCAAATTCGGCTGGGTCTACTGGGGCTTCGCAATCTTCATCATGGCGTGCGGCCTGACCCATGTGCTGTCGATCTACACGCTCTGGGTCCCGATCTACGGCATCGAGGGCATCGTCAAGGCGGCGACCGCGGTGGCCTCCGTGGTCACGGCGGGCGCGCTCTGGCCGCTGCTGCCGAAGATTCTGGCGATCCCCTCGCCGTTCGAGCTGCGGCAGGTCCAGGCCGCGCTCGAGGAGGAGGAAATCAAGAGCCGCGACGCCGCGCTGCTGCTCCAGCAGATCAGCGACGCGCAGCGCGCGATGCGCGAGAGCATGACGCGCCTCACCGCCATCGTCGAGACCGCGGTCGATGGCGTCATCCTGTTCGATGCGCAGGACCGCCTCCTGCTGTTCAACCCGGCCTGCGAGCGCCTGTTCGGCTATTCCGCCGACGAGGTGATGGGCCGGAACGTCAGGATGCTGATGCCCGAGGCGGGCAGCCAGGCGAGTCATTTCGCGACCGCCGGCGAGGCCATTGGTCTGCGCAAGGACGGATCGACCTTTCCGATGGACGTGTCGGTCGGCAAGGCGCGGCAGGACGGCGAGTTGATCTTCGTCGGCATCGTCCACGACCTCACCGCGCGCAAGCTGACCGAGCGGCAGCTGCAGCAGGCGCAGAAGATGGAGACGGTCGGCCAGCTCTCCGGCGGCATCGCCCACGACTTCAACAACCTGCTGACCGTCATCATCGGCAATGCCGAGCATTTGAGCGAGCAGCTCAAGGCGAGGCCCGATCTGCGGCGCTTCGCCGACGACATCTGCCAGTCGGGCGAACGCGGCGCCGAGCTGACGCAGCGGCTGCTCGCATTCAGCCGCCGCCAGTTGCTGCAGCCTCAGACGGTCGATTGCCGGGGCCTGCTCGAGTCCATGTTCAAGCTGCTCAAGCGCACCTTGCGCGAAGACATCGAGATCAAGACGATCTCCGGGCCCGGCACGATCCTGGCCTTCGCGGATCGCGCCCAGCTCGAATCCGCCGTGCTGAACCTGGCGCTCAATGCGCAGGATGCCATGCCGGCCGGAGGTCACTTGACCCTGGCCACGGAGTTGACGATGCTCGACGAGGAGTATCGCGCCGTTCACCCCGAAGTCGCATCCGGGGCTTACGCCTTGATCGCGATCGCCGACGACGGCGAAGGCATGACGCCCGATGTCGCCCAGCGCGCCTTCGAGCCGTTCTTCACGACCAAGGAGGTCGGCAAGGGCTCGGGTCTCGGCCTCAGCATGGTCTATGGCTTTGCCAAGCAATCAGGCGGCCATGTCTCGATCTACAGCGAGAAAGGCCTCGGGACGACCGTCCGGATCTACCTGCCGCGCGCGGACAAAGGACAATGGCAGGCCGACCTCTCCGACGGCGAGGACGCGGCCCCGCGGGGCTACGAGACGATCCTGATCGCAGAGGACGATCCGTTCGTTCGCTCCTCCACCATTCGCCGGGTGGAGGCGCTCGGATATCGCGTCGTCGCCGCGGTCAACGGCAAGGACGCGTTGCAGCAGCTGCGCACCGACCCCGGCATCGACATGCTGTTCACCGACATCGTGATGCCCGGCGGCATGAGCGGCTGGGAGCTCGCCGAGCAGGCGCGGCGGATTCGCCCCTCGCTGCCGGTCCTGTTCACCTCGGGCTACGCATTGGAGACCCTGGTCGAGCAGGGCCGCGCCCACGCGCAGGCAATCGTGCTGACCAAGCCCTATCGCAAGGCCGAGCTTGCCCAGCGGCTGAGAGACGCATTCGCCGCCGCGACCGTGGCGTCCTGATTTGGAGCCTCGGGCCGGCCGGCCGGCAAGCCCGCTTGCTAAATCGTGCCGGGTTTGGCCTATTAGCCGGAAGAATACGCTTTCGGAGTGCCCGCGATGGTTCCTTTTTTCGTCCAGATCAAATGCAAGCTCGGCCAGTCCTACACGGTCGCCAATGCGCTCGCCGAAGCCGAGATCGCCTCCGAGATCTACTCTACGGCCGGCCAATACGACCTGCTCGTGAAGTTCTATGTCGACAAGGACACCGACATCGGCCATTTCGTCAACGAGAAGGTGCAGGTGCTGCCGGGCATCCAGGACACCCTCACCATCATCACGTTCAAGGCGTTTGGCGCCAGCTAGCGCGCCGCTAGCCGGCTTCCTTGCCGGCTTCCTTGCGTTTGGGCCGCGGCGGACCGTCCACCGGCGGCAGCGATTTGAGGTACTCCGCCATCGCCGCAATATCCTCGTCGGGCAGTTGCGAGGTGTTCTTGATCACGCGCGTCATCGCGCCGCCGACGCTGTCACCGTCGGGCAGTTCGCCGTTCTTGAGGAAATAGGCGATATCCTTCACGCTCCACTCGCCGAGCCGCTTCTGGGTAATGTTGGGCACCCAACCCTCGCCTTCGGGATTGGGCCCGCCGGCGAAGCGCTGGCTCGAGATGATGCCGCCGAGCGCATTGCGCGGGCTGTGGCATTCGGCGCAATGGCCAAAGCTGTTGACGAGATAGGCGCCGCGTTTGAATTGCGGTGACTTGCTGCTGTCGGCGATGAGCGGCTTGTCGTCCAGGAACAGGAACTTCCAGATGCCGACATTACGCCGGATGTCGAAGGGAAACTGCATGTCGTGGTCGCGCACCTTGCCGGTCACGGGGGGCAGCGTCTTCAAGTAGGCGAAGAGATCGAGCACGTCCTCACGCCTGGCGTGCTGATAGGACGTGTAGGGGAAGGCGGGAAAATAGTGCTGCCCGCCCGGCGAGACGCCGTACATCACTGCGTTGACGAAGTCGGCGTCCGTCCATTTGCCGATGCCGTCGTTCGGATCCGGAGAGATGTTCGGCGCATAGAACGTTCCGAACGGCGACTTGATCGCGACGCCGCCACCGAGCCTGCCACGATCGGGCTGGTCGGGCGTGGCATGGCAGGACGCGCAGCCCCCGGCGTTGAACATCACCTCGCCATTGGCAAGGTTGGCCACATGGGCCGGCGCGTTGCCCGCGGCCGCTACCTTCGGCGCGCTGAGCCACCAATAGGCGCCTGCGGCAACGAGCGCCGCGAGCAGCCCGATGAGAATTGTTCGTTGCAACATGCAGATCCATTCAATCGTCGCGGCGAACTTATGGCCGATGTCGTCGCGGCTCCAGCCACGAAGAATTTAGCCCGCCTCGGCCGGACACGGGAATAAACTGAAATGCCGGCTGTTGGAAGTTTGCCAGCCCGAACGGGTTCAGCAGGGAGAATGTCATGAACAAGACCGTCATTGCCGCCCTGGCGCTCGGTGCCGTGACCTTCGCAGGCCCGGCCAGTGCCGAAAAACTCAAAGCAACGCTCGACGGCAAGTCCGAGGTGCCGCCAACCGCCGGCAGCGGCACCGGAACCGCCGAACTGAACTATGATGCCGCCAGCAAGAAGCTGTCCTGGACCGTCACTTATTCCGGACTCTCCGGTCCCGCCACCGCCGCGCATTTCCACGGGCCCGCCGAAGCCGGCAAGAATGCCGGCGTCGCGGTCGCGATCCCGAATGCGGCCGCAAGTCCGGTCAAGGGCGAAGCGACGCTGACGGATGCGCAGGCCGCCGATCTGCTCGGCGGCAAGTATTACATCAACATCCACACCGCGGCCAATCCGGGCGGCGAGATCCGCGGTCAGGTGACGAAGTAAGCCGCAACGCTGCTTCGTCGCGAAGGTCGGGCGCAGGGAGGGGGCGCCCGGCCTTTTCGATATTGAGCGCGCTCAGGCCGCGTTCAGCGCCTGCGCGAGGTCGGCGATCAGGTCGGACGGGTTCTCGATGCCGATCGACAGCCGGATCGTGGAATCGAGCACGCCGATCTTGTGGCGGATGTCGGCGGGAACGCCGGAATGGGTCATGGTCGCGGGCAGGCTCGCAAGCGATTCGGTGCCGCCGAGACTCACCGCCAGCTTGAGGATCTGCAGCGCGTTGAGGAATTTGACCGCCGCGTCCTTGCCGCCGACGATGTCGAACGAGAACGTCGACCCCGCCCCGAGGCACTGCCGCGCGAAGACGCGACCCGCCGGCGAAGCCTCCTCGTGATGACCGAGGTAATGGACCTTGGCCACCTTGGGGTGATCGCGCAGATAATCCGCCACGAGGCGCGCGTTGCTGTTGGCCTTCTCCATGCGCAGGCTCAGCGTCTCGAGCGAGCGGTTGATCATCCAGCAGGAATGCGGATCGAGCTGGGTGCCGATGGCGCCGCGCAGCGCCTTGATGCCTTTCATGATCGCCTTCGAGCCGAGCGCGGCACCCGCGATCAGGTCGGAGTGACCGCCGACGTATTTGGTCAACGAATACAGCGACAGGTCCGCACCGTGCTCGATCGGGCGCTGAAACACCGGGCCCAGCAGCGTGTTGTCGCAGGCGATCACCGGCGTGTGCCCCTGCGCCTTTCCGATGGACTCGGCGACACGCCGAATCATGGCGACATCGACCAGGCCGTTGGTCGGGTTGGCCGGGGTTTCGATCAGGATCATCGAAACGCGGCCCTTGGCCATGGCCTCCTCCGAGGCCTGCCTGACGGCTGCTTCGTCGATCCCGTCGGCGAAGCCGGCGGCGCCGATCGACAGACGCGCCAGCGTGTTGGTCAGCAGCGTTTCGGTCCCGCCGTAGAGCGGCTGCGAGTGCAGAATGACGTCGCCGGGGCGGACGAAGGCGAGGATCGTGGTGGCGATCGCCGCCATGCCGGACGAGAACAGCGCGCAGCTCTCGGTGCGTTCGTAGATCGCGAGCCTGTCCTCGACGATCTCGCTGTTGGGATGATTGAAGCGCGAATAGACGAGGCCCGCGCCCATGCCTGCGGGCGGCTCGCGCCGGCCGGCGACGTAATCGAAGAAGTCCTGCCCGTCATCGGCCGTCTTGAACACGAAGGTGGAGGTCAGGAACACCGGCGGCTTGATGGCGCCTTCGGACAATTGCGGGTCATAGCCATAGGTCAGCATCAGCGTTTCGGGATGCAGCATGTGGTTGCCGATGTGCGTCTTCGACGGAAACGGTTTTGCCATGGCCTGTCTCGCTGTTGATTGAGATCCTCGCCGCGCGCTGGAACTCCCGACGTCATGAGGCAATCGGGAAAGAGACGCGACTCGTCGCATCAACGCCGCGGCCGCTGCTGCGAACATAACCGTTCGGACGGCGATCCGTCAGACCTTGTAAACGGAAAAAGCTTGTAAACGGAAAAGGGCGGCTGCTTCGCAACCGCCCTTTCTGAATTCCGAGTAGCCCGGATGGAGCGCAAGCGTAATCCGGGACGGACGATCGACTCGGACAGCCCTCCGGATTGCGCTTCGCTCCATCCGGGCTACGAAGCTTTTCTTTGGTCTCAGCTGTTCTTGATGCGGTAGGTTTCGTGGCAGCCGCCGCATTCCTTGCCGATCGCGGGCATGCTCGCCTTGAGCGAATCCAGGTCCTTGATCTTGCCCTTGGCCTCGCTGACGACCTTGGCGAAGCTCGCGATCTTCGCGTCGAAGCCGGCCTTGTCCTCCCAGACCTTCGGCGAGGTCGAGTAGTCGCCGTCGAGCTTCACGCCTTTGGCGCTGGCCGGAAACAGGTTCGGCAGCTTCTTGGCGGTATCCTCGAACTGCGCCAGCGCGCTGTCCACGGTCGCCTGGTCGTAAGGCTTCTCGCCCTTCACCATCGCCGACATCGCGCCGGCGTTCTTGCCGTTGCCCTTCATGAGGGTCTGAACTTGCTTGGCGGAATCCTGTTGCGCCCAGACCGCGCCCATCCCGAGCAGCAGCGCGCTCCCGACGATCAATACTCGCTTCATTCGCAAATCCCTTTCCCTGATGCAGGATCGTGCCGACCCCTGAATGGCCAACACCGATTGGCAGATTTCATTCCATCCGGAGCGGGACGATAAATCGTCGCACTCCGGATCAATTGAGCTGAGCCCGCAAGACGCGTTCCGCGTTTGCCTGGACTTACAGGCTGTGGCGACGGTGATGCTCGCTGATGGCGATCCACACCCGCTCCGGCGTCGCCGGCATGTCGATGTGGTCGATCTTGTATTCGCGCCAGAGCGCGTCGACGATGGCATTGACGATGGCCGGACAGGAGCCGATCGCGCCGGCCTCGCCCGCTCCCTTCACGCCCATCGGATTGGTCTTGCACGGGACGTTGTGGGTCTCGAACACGAAGGCCGGGCCGTCAGCCGCGCGCGGCAGCGCGTAGTCCATGTAGGTCGCGGTGATGAGCTGGCCGTCGGTGGCGCCATAGACCACCTGCTCCATCAGCGCCTGGCCGATGCCCTGCATGGCGCCGCCATGCACCTGGCCGGCCAGCAGCAGCGGATTGAGCGTCTTGCCGAAATCATCGACGATCACATAGTTGACGATCTTGATGATGCCGGTGGCCGGATCGATCTCGACTTCCGCGACATGGGTGCCGTTGGGATAGGTGCCGTCGGCGCTGGCGAAAGTCGCGCTGCCGTTCAGCTTCGACGGATCGACGCCGGGCCGCTTGGCAAGATCGGCAAACGAGATCGAACGGTCGGTGCCGGCGATCCGCACCACGCCCTCGGCTATCTCGAGGTCGCCGGCGCCGGCCTCCAGCGCCTGCGCCGCGATCTCCTTCAGCCTCGAACCGAGCTCGCGCGTGGCACGCTCGACGCTGACGCCGCCCGAGGGGATCGAGGCCGAGCCGCCGGTGCCGAGACCGGTCTTGATCTCGTCGGTATCGCCCTGATGGATGTGGACACGCTCGGGCGCGACGCCGAACTGCTCGGCGACGATCTGGGCGTAGGCGGTCTGGTGGCCCTGCCCGCTCGATTGCGTGCCGATCAGGATGGTGACATCGCCATTGGGATCAAGCCGCACATTGGCGGTCTCCTCGCCCATGGTGCCGCAGACCTCGACGTAGCTCGCCAGCCCGATGCCGCGGATCAGGCCGGCCTTCTTGGCCGCCTTGGCGCGCTTGGGAAATTCCTTCCACTCGGCAATCTCCATGGCGCGCTTCAGATGCGCGGCGAAGTCGCCGGAATCGTAGACCTTGCCCGTGGCCGTCTTATAGGGCAGCGCCTTCGGCGGGATGAAGTTCTTGCGGCGGACGGCATCCGGCGTCATGTCGAGCTTGCGCGCGCAGGCGTCGACGAGGCGCTCGATGACATAGGCAGCCTCGGGCCGGCCCGCACCGCGATAGGCATCCACCGGCACGCTGTGGGTAAAGACGGTGCGCACCCGGCAATGGAAGGCCTGGATGTCGTAGAGGCCCGGCAACATGCCGGCGCCGCCATGCGGGATGTAGGGCCCGAAGGTCGACAGATACGCGCCCATGTCGCCCATCAGGTCGCAATCCATCGCGAGAAACTTGCCGTCCTCCGCCAGCGCCATCTTCGCGGTGGTGACGTTGTCGCGGCCCTGCGCGTCGCCCATGAAATGCTCGGAGCGGTCGGCCGCCCATTTCACCGTCTTCTTCAGTTTCTTGGCCGCGACCGCCATCAGGGCGTATTCGCGGTACGGGAACAGCTTGGTGCCGAAGCCGCCGCCGACGTCGGGACAGATCACCCGCATCTTCTCGGTGGGGATGTTGAGCACGTTCTGGCACAGGATGTCGCGCAGCCGATGGCTACCCTGGCTGCCGACCGTCAGCGTCAGATGGTCGCGCTTGGAATCGTATTCGCAGACCGCCGCCCGCGTCTCCATGAAGCTCGCGACCACGCGCGGATTGACGATCGAGATCTCGGCGACCGCATGCGCCTTGGCGAAGGCCGCTTCGGTAGCAGCCTTGTCGCCGATCGAGACGTCGAACAGGACGTTGCCCGGCTTGTCCGGCCAGACCTGCGGCGCGCCCTTCTTCACGGCGTTGACGACGCCGGTGACCGCCGGCAGCGGGCTCCATTTGACCTCGATCGCCTCGATCGCGTCGCGCGCCTGGTCGATGGTCTCGGCGACCACGAAGGCGATGGCATCGCCGACGTGGCGCACCTCGTCCTTGGCCAGGATCGGGTAAGGCGGTCCCGTGAACGGATCGGTCTCGAGATTGAACAGGCAGGGCAGATTGCCGAGATCCGCAACGTCCTCTGCCGTCAGGATCAGCGCGACGCCGGGCAGGCCGCGGGCGCGGCTCACGTCGATGGTGTATTTGGCATGCGCATGCGGCGAGCGCAGCATCAGGCAGCGCAGCGCGGCCTGCGGCGCATAATCGTCGGTATAGCGGCCCTTGCCGCGGATGAGCGCGTCATCCTCCTTGCGCAGCACGCTTTGGCCAACGCCGAACTTGATGGGAGCCGCCATTTTCTGATCCCGTCCTATGGTTGTTTTGCGGGCATATTGCCGTGGAAAAACTGGCAAGGCAAACGGGTTTAGGCAGCCGTTCCCCATTGAGCCAATGATTCGAAGCCACCTCGGCGGTTCTGGCGCGAGCCGGCCGCGTAGCCGTGTCAGAAGTGCATCAGCGGCTCATTTTCCTGACCATAAGGTACTTATCATATGTGGCGTCACCTATCCGGACGGCAGCTGGATCCGTGCCGTAGACCTCGAACCCGTTGCGTTCATAGGTCCTCATTGCAGCGGTTGCTTCGCACAGGACCTCAAGATGGACCTGCTCGACGCGTGCCTCGGCATGGGCAAGAAGCTGCTTGATGAGTCGATCCCCGATCCCCTGACCACGGCCACCCTCCCTCACATAAACCGTAAAGATGTGGCCCCTGTGCCGCGAACGCCGATCTGAGGACACGTAGAAGCCGGCGACCCCAATCAGATTTCCGCGCTCAAAGGCGCTGAGGATCGCGCCACTCAGCCAATGGCGATAGGCCGCCAGCATCGCCTCGCCGCCCTCGTCCTCTTCACGAGAACCAAAGGTTTGAGGATGCGTCCGAAGCGCTTCCGCGCGAATGTCGCGAAAGAGGTCGAGATCATCGACCGTCAATCGTCGGACGTCCACGTTCTGGGCACGGCCAGCATGCGATGTCACGATCGCCACCTCTCCTTTATCCGACTCAAGGCCGGCAGACACTGGTGCCTGTCACATCCCACCACGGCCCCACAGAGTCCTCGTGCTGTCTTTCAATCTCTCGATGGCGCGTTCGGGCACGATGCAGTCGATCTCGCCACGCGTCAAACCGACGTCCACCAGCTCCCTGTCGCTCAGGTCGTGCAAGCTGACCCGTGAGCGCGGCCGCCACTCCTGAAACCCCTGCCAGTATCGCCTGAGCAGGCTCAAAGCGATGGAGAGATCGAGGCCGCGCCTTGCGGCGTCGACCTCAATTTCGGGTGAGATGTTCGTCAGTTGGGGTGGCATCGCACACTCCTGCTGTTGAGCCGGCAGGGAGCGTGGCCAAAGAAAAGGCCCCGTCCGATGCCGGCGGGGCCTGGTGGAAAAGATGTCGTCGAATTCCTAGCGCACGACTCCTCCCACCGCCCAGCCGAAGCGGGTGATGTGGTTGCGGTTGAAGGTGCGCGACGATTTGATCATGAGGCATCGATACCACGGCGATCGCGCAAAATCAATAGATGTGCGGATGTTGGTTGCAGCCTGGAGGCGAGCACACTGCCTGCCTAACCCCGCACCAGCGAGACCAGCCAAGCGCGGCCGAACAGGATGAGGATCGCGAGCCCATAGACGATCGTGCCGCCGACCGCGAGCAGGACCAACATCAATTCATCTCGCAAATGTATCGAGCCTAGGAAGGGACCGCCAAAGCGCGCCATGAGCCAGAAGGCGGCGGCGAGGATCAGCCCGGTCAGCAGGAATTTGCCGAGCGACATCAGCCAGGCGCGATCGAGTACGAGAAAGCCGCGCCGCACGGCGAAGAACAGCACCAGCAGGAGATTGGTCCAGACACCGATGGCGGTCGCCAGTGCGAGGCCGATCTGCGCGAGCGACCCCATCAAGGCGACCTTCAGTGCGACGTTGACGGCAATACCGGTCAGCGACGCCCGCACCGGCGTCGCGGTGTCCTTGCGCGCATAGAAGGTCGCGACGGCGCTGCGGATCAGCACGAAGGGGATCAGGCCGATGGCGTAGGCGGCGAGCGTGCTGCCTGCGGCCACCGCGTCCGCCTTGGAGAACGCCCCGCGTGCGAACAGCGCGCGCATGATCTCGTCGGGCACGGTGAGAAAGGCCGCCACGAACGGGATCGAGAACAGCAGCGTGAAATCGAAGGCGCGGCGCTGCGCCTTCATCGCGCCGTCCTGGTCGTTGGCGGTGATGCGCCGCGACATTTCCGGCAGCAGCACCGTGCCGATGGCGATACCGATGACGCCGATCGGGAGCTGATTGAGCCGGTCGGCATAATACAGCGCCGACAGCGCGCCGGCAGGCAGGAAGGTTGCGATGATGGTGTCGGCGAACAGCGCGACCTGTGTGCCCATCGAGCCCAGTGTCGCCGGGCCCAGCGCCTTGAAGAAGCCGCGGACGTCCTCGTCGAGCTTCAGCGGTGCAAAACGCGGCAGGCCGCCATGACGGGCGAGGTCGCCCGCGAGCAGGAAATATTGCAGGAAGCCCGAAATGAGCACGCCCCAGGCGGCGGCGTGGCCCGCGGTCGGAAACCAGGCGGCGAGCGCCAGCGTCATCATCATCGCGACGTTGAGGAAGATCGACGCCGCCGCGGCGCTGGCAAAGCGCTGCATCACGTTGAGCATGCCGCCATAGAGCGTCACCAGCGTGATCAGCAGCAGATAGGGAAAGGTGATCCGGGTCAGCTCGATCGCGAGCTTGCGCTGCTCGGCGTCGTCAGAAAAGCCCGGTGCGAGGATGCTCATGGCCTGCGGCATGAACAGCCAGGCGACGACCAGCAGCAGGACCTGTGAAGCCAACAACAGCGTGAAGATGCGATCGGCGAACAGATGAGCTGCCGCCTCCCCCTTCTCGCCATGGACATGCGCGTAGGCCGGCACCCAGGCGGCGTTGAAGGCCCCCTCGGCGAAGATCGCGCGGAAATGATTGGGCAGCCGCAGCGCCACGAAGAAGGCATCGGCCACGGGACCGGCGCCGAGGATCGCCGCCAGCATGATGTCGCGGGCAAATCCCGTCAGCCGCGAGAGCAGCGTGTAACCACCAACCGTGAAGATGCGTCCGAGCATGCGTCTGTTCTAGAGCATGTCAGGAATAGGTCTAGGTGCAAACCACGGCGCAGGTACGCTCCCTCCCCGCTTGCGGGGAGGGCTGGGGAGAGGGTTGTCTCAACAACGAAGACTCCCCCAGAGGAGAGACCCCTCACCCGGCGCTTCGCGCCACCCTCTCCCGCACGCGGGAGAGGGGAAGAAAGCAAGATCACCCCGCCAGCGCGCCGCGGACGGCGGCGATGATTCGTTCCTGGTCGGCCTCGGTCAGATAGGCATGCATTGGCAGGCTGATGACGTCCTGTGAGAGGCTCTCGCAAGCCGGCAGGCCGCCATCGGCAACCGGGTATTGCTTGTAGGCGGTCTGCTGATGCATCGACTTGCCGTAATAAATCGCGGTCGGCACGCCCTGGGCTTTCAGCGCGGCGGCAAAGCCGTCGCGGTCGATGCCTTTGGGCAGGCGGATCGTGTACTGCGCCCAGACCGAGGTATTGCCCGGCGCCAGGCGCGGCACGGTGACGACGTTGCTGAGCCCGCGCGCGTAGCGCTCGGCGACCTTGTTGCGGGCGGCGATCTCGTCGTCGAAGATCTTCAGCTTCTCGATCAGGACCGCGGCCTGCATGGTGTCGAGCCGGCCGGTCAGGCCGAGCCGGACGTTGTCGTATTTGTCGACGCCCTGCCCGTGCACGCGGATGCTGCGCAGCGTTGCCGCGAGCTCGTCGTCGTCGGTGAAGATCGCGCCGCCGTCGCCGAAGCAGCCGAGCGGCTTTGCCGGGAAGAAGCTGGTCGCGGTGGCGAGCCCGAAGGTGCCGAGCTTGCGGCCCTTGTAGCTGGCGCCGAAACCTTGCGCGGCGTCGTCGAGCACGAACAGGCCCTCGGCTTTTGCGATCTCGGCGATGGCGTCGTGATCGGCGGGCTGGCCGAACAAATCGACCGGAATCACTGCGACCGGCTTGAGGCCGGCCTTGCGCGCGGTGGCGATGCCGCGCTTCAGCGAGTCCGGGCTCATGTTGAAGGTGGCCTCGTCGACGTCGACATAAACAGGCGTCGCGCCGGTGCGCGCTACCGGCGAGGCTGTCGCGATGAAGGTGAAGGACGGACACAGCACGGCATCGCCGGGCCCGACATTCTTCGCCATCATCACCATCAGGATCGCGTCGGTGCCGCTGGCACAGCCGATGACATGCTTGGCGCCTGAATAGGCGGCGAGCTGCTTCTCGAGCTCGAACACTTCAGGCCCGTTGACGAACTGGCAATGGTCCATCACGCGCTTGACGGCGGCATCGAGCGAGGCGCCGAGCCGGCGGCGCTGCGAGGCGACGTCGATGAAGGGAATGGGTTCGGAGCGCAGATGCTGGTTCATGGCCTGGTTCTTGGCGCCTTGCTGGTCTTGAGCGGTCGGCATGGACAGGGATCAGCCGGCGATGCGGCGCGGCCCCTTGAGGGCGGGCGATTTGGCCGCGGGCCGCGACGGCGTCTCCAGGCACTGGGTGGCGATCTCGAGGCTGGCGACGCCTTCGTCGCCAGTGACGGCCGGCGTCTCGCCGTTGCGCACCGCCTTGAGGAACGCGATCAGTTCGGCGCGGAGCGGCTCGTCATGGCCGACCGGCAGGTGCCGCATCGAATAGCTGCCATCGGGCTTGAAGCCGAAGCACTCGGTGACCTGGCGCGTCAAGAGATCGCCCATCACATATTTGCCGCGGGTCGCGACCGTGACGCTGCGCGCCTTGAACGGCGTCAGCCAGTTGGTATTGATGTGGGCGAGCACGCCGTTGGCGGTGCGGAACTGCAACAGCGCGATGTCCTCGCGCTCGGCCACCGCGCTCGACAGCTGCGGCTGCACCTCGACGATGTCGGATTCGGTGAACCAGCGGATCAGGTCGATGTCGTGCACGGCCAGGTCGATGACGACGCCGACATTGGACATGCGCGGCGGGAACGGGCCGACGCGGGTGATCGCGATGGAGAGAATGTCCTCGCCCGCGATGGCCTGCTTGACGGCGGCAACCGCCGGATTGAAGCGCTCGACATGGCCGACCATCAGCGTCACGCCGGCCTTGTGCGCGGCGGCAACGATCTCGCGGCCCTCCGCCACCGTGGAGGCGATCGGCTTCTCGACCAGGACATGGATGTTCCTGGCGATGCAGGCGAGCGCGACCTCGTGATGCAGATGGGTCGGCGCGGCGATGGTCACCGCGTCGACACCGGCGGCGATGAGCTGGTCGAGCGTCTCGAAGCTCGGGCAATTGGCCAGTTCCGTGGCCCGGGCCCGATGCGTGTGCGAGGGATCGACGACGCCGACGAGGCTGATGCCGGGCAGGCCGCTGAGCACACGCGCATGGTTGCTGCCCATCACGCCGGCGCCAATGACGCCGACGCGCAAGCCGGCCTTTGCCGGTGCAGATCCTTTGGAACTCATCTGAGCAAACCCCGATTCAACGCAAATCCCCGGCGCGCTTCTAGCACGGACGCCACATTTGTGGCGAATGCCGCCCTCGCGGCCCGGACACGATTTGATTCAAAAAGTTACACGTTCCCCGGGCCTTAGGCGGAAGAATATCGCCTGTTGGCCCGGGGCTCGTGATTCGGAGCTTGGTGGTTACGACCTTTGATAGTCGTCTTCAATCCGGATGATGTCGTCTTCCCCGAGATAGCTTCCGGTCTGGACCTCGATCAGCTCCAGCTGGATCTTGCCCGGATTCTCCATGCGGTGGACGGCGCCCATCGGAATGTAGATCGACTCGTTCTCGTGCACCGTCTTGACGGTCTCGTTGACGGTGACCTGCGCGGTGCCGCGGACCACGATCCAGTGCTCGGCGCGATGGTGATGTTTCTGCAGCGACAGCCGCCCGCCCGGCTTCACCACGATGCGCTTGACCTGGTGGCGCTCGCCGTTGTCGACGGACTGGTAGCTGCCCCAGGGCCGGTGCACCTTGAGATGCTCCTCCGTCACCTTCGGCGCGACCGCCTTCAGCTTGGTGACGAGACGCTTCCAGGCCGTTGGCGTCCTTCTGGCGCGAGACCAGCACGGCATCGGCGGTTGCGACCACGACGAGATCGTCGACGCCTTCGAGCGCGACCAGCGCCTGGTCGGTGGTGACGTTGCAATTGCGCGAATCCTCGAACACCGCGGCACCGTGCGCGGCGTTGCCCTGCGCGTCCTTCTCGGACAATTCCCACACCGCGTGCCAGGAGCCGACGTCGGACCAGCCGCAGGACACCGGCACCACCGCCGCGCGCGAGGTCTTCTCCATCACGGCATAGTCGATCGAGATCGCCTTCGCCGCGCCGAATGCCTCCGGCTCCAGCGTGACGAAGCCGAGATCGCGGCCGGCATTGGTGACCGCATTGGTGACCGCCTCGACGCTTGCCGGATCGACCTTGCGGTACTCGTCGAGCAGGACGCTCGCCGGGAACATGAAGTTGCCGCTGTTCCAGAGATAGCCCGAATTGACGTAGTCGGACGCCTTTACCGCGTCCGGCTTCTCGACGAAGCGCGCGACCGCATGCACCTCGCCGGAGATCACCTCGCCCGGATTGATGTAGCCGTATTCGGTCGCCGGCCGCTCCGGCTTGACGCCGAAGGTGACGATGCGCCCGGTGCTCGCGGCGGCAAGGCCCTCGCGGCAGGCGGCGACGAAGGCGGCATTGTCCTGCACGACGTGATCGGCGGCGAGCGCGAGCACGATGGCTTCACTGGCGCGATTCTGCGCGAACACCGCGCCGGCCGCGATCGCAGGCCCGGAATCGCGGCGCATCGGCTCGAGGATCACGTCGGCCTCGATGCCGATCTCGGCGAGCTGCTCCAGCACCATGAAGCGATAGGACGCGTTGGTGATGACGATCGGCCGGTCGAACAGCTGGGGATCGGAGACGCGCAGCAGCGTGTCCTGGAAGGTCGAGCGCGTGCCGAACAGCGGCAGGAACTGCTTGGGCCGCACCTCGCGCGACGCCGGCCACAGCCGCGTGCCGGCGCCGCCGCACATGATCAGGGGGATTATGCGTTTGTCCATCGTCATCTCAAACCTTGAAATAGTCCCGATACCAGGTGACAAAATTGTGGACCCCATGCTCGATCGGCGTTGACGGTGCAAAGCCGGTGTCGCGCATCAGATCCTCGACATGCGCGAACGTTTCCAGCACATCTCCCGGCTGCATCGGCAGCAATTCTTTGATCGCCGTCCGGCCCAGCTCCCGCTCCAGAAGACCGACGACGTGCATCAGTTCCTCCGGATGGTGATTGCCGACATTGTAGAGCTTAAACGGCGCATTTGCGGCAGAAGGATCCTCCGCCGGCACAAGATCGATCAGCCTGGATACGACACGTGTGACATCGTCGATATAGGTGAAGTCGCGACGCATCCTGCCATGGTTGAAGAGCCGGATCGGCTTGCCGGCCATGATGGCGCTCGCGAACAGAAACATGGCCATGTCGGGCCGTCCCCACGGCCCGTAGATGGTAAAGAAGCGCAGGCCCGTGACCGGCAGGCGATAGAGATGGCTGTAGGACTGCGCCATCACCTCGTTCGCCTTCTTGGTCGCGGCGTAGAAGCTCACCGGATGATCGGTGCGGTCCGCAACCGCAAATGGCATTTTTGTGTTGGCGCCGTAAACGGAGGATGACGAGGCGTAGACGAGATGACGAGCGCCATTGTTGCGGCAGCCCTCGAGCACGTTGAGAAATCCGACGAGATTGGACTCGGCATAGGCGTGCGGCTGCTCGATCGAGTAGCGCACGCCGGCCTGCGCCGCCAGATGCACGACTTTGGCAAAACGATGTTGCGCGAACAGCGCGGCCATCGTGGCGCGGTCGGCAAGATCGGCCTCGACGAAAGAGAAGCGGGCCTCCTCCTTGAGCAGCGCAAGTCGCGCCTTTTTCAGCGCCGGATCGTAATAGCTGTTGAGATTATCGAGCCCGACGACTGACCGGCCTTCGCCCAGGAGCTGGCGGGCGACGTGAAAGCCGATGAAGCCGGCCGCGCCGGTAACCAAAATCGCCTGATCTGTCATCCTGTTCCCTGGGGATCCAAGCCGACCCTGTTTAGCCGCCGGCTCGATCGGCTCGCAATAGGCCCGCAGCGCTTCATGAGGACTCCTCTCAGCGTCCTTAACGCGGCTAGTGAACGAGGGCTATCGAACAAGGGCTATTGCAAGATCGGCGCCAAAACCATACCAAAGCGGCCGAATTCGGCGCCTTGCGTCGGGTTGCCTCAAATCTTCGCAAACCCAGTTCATGCGGGCGAAATGCGCCGAATCCTGCTTTCCGCGGCCAAAATCACGATTTCCGCGGCGCTGCTCTATCTGGCGCTGCGCAAGGTCGACCTATCCGAGCTGTTTTCGCGTTTCACCGTGACCAGCCTGCTCTGGATCGGCGTGGCGATCGCGATCACGTTTCTGCAGATCCTCGTCGGCGTGCTGCGCTGGCGCGAGATCAGTGCTGTCTGCGGCGCGCCGCTCGAGCTCGGCCGTGCCATGCGCTACAACGTGATCGGCTCGTTCTTCAACCAGACCCTGCCGTCGGCGATCGGCGGCGACGCGGTCCGGCTGTGGCTGGTCGCGCGCGCCGGCGCCGGCTGGCGTGCGGCCACCTACTCGATCTTCGTCGACCGCGCCATCGGCCTGATCGCGCTGGCGATTCTCATCGTCGCGAGCCTGCCCTGGAGCTACACCCTCATCACCGACCCGCACGGGCGCTCGGCGCTGCTGCTCATCGACCTCCTGGCGCTCACCGGCGGCGTCGGCTTCCTGATCTTCGGCGCCCTGAAATGGCGCTGGCTCAAGACCTGGTGGGCCACGCATCATCTTCACGCCTGCGCGGTGATCGCCAACCGCGTGATCTTCAATCGCAGCCGCGGACCGGTGATCGCGCTCCTGTCGATCCTCGTTCACGTGCTCGCCGTCGTCATCGCCTGGTGCGTGGTGCAGTCGATTGCGGCCCCGGTTCGCTTCAGCGACGTCTTTCTGCTCGTGCCGCCCGTGATGCTGATCACGATGATGCCGATCTCGATCGCCGGCTGGGGCGTGCGTGAAGCCACGATGGGCCTGGCGTTCGGCTTCGCCGGACTTGCCGCCAACGAGGGCGTCAACATCTCGCTGCTGTACGGCGCCGTGTTCTTCATCGTCGGCGCGGTCGGTGGCCTGGTCTGGATCCTCAGCGCCGAAAAGGCCGCGCAAGGCACCGCTCCGATCGGGGTGCCGGAGTGAGCTCGGCCGCCGATGCGCTTCCCGGCGCCGCCCTGCTGCTTGCCGTCGCGGCCGCAGCGCTGATCTCGGGGCTCGTCACCTGGATCAGCCGTCCCCTGTTGCAGCGCTACGCGCTGGCGCGGCCGAATGCACGGTCCTCGCATCGCGTCCCGACCCCGCAGGGCGCGGGCATCGCGGTGCTCGCCGCGACGCTGATCGTCGCCTCGCTCTGGGGGGCCTCAGCCAATGTCGCGATCCCGCCGGCGCTGGTCGCTGCGACGGTCGTGATCGCGCTGGTCGGCTTCGCCGACGACATCGTGTCCCTGCCCGTGCTGGTACGGCTGGTGCTGCAGGCCGCCTGCGTCGGCGCCGTGGTATTGACCGCGCCCGAGAGCGCGCGCATCGTGCCGGCGCTGCCGCTGCCCCTGGAGCGCGGCCTCGTCGTCCTTGCCGGTGTCTGGTTCGTGAACCTCGTCAACTTCATGGACGGGCTGGACCTGATGACGGTGGCGGAAGTCGTGCCGGTCACCGCCGCCCTGCTGCTGCTGGGAATGCTCGGGAGGTCTCCCGTGGCCGGCCGTGCTGCTCGCCACCGCGCTGTGCGGCGCCATGCTCGGCTTTGTGCCGTTCAACCGTCCGGTCGCAAAGGTCTTCCTCGGCGATGTCGGCAGCCTGCCGATCGGCCTGTTGCTCGGCTGGTGCCTGCTGGAGCTCGCCTGGCACGGCCAACCCGCCGCAGCACTGCTGCTGCCGGCCTATTACCTTGCGGATTCCACCATCACGCTGTTTCGGCGCATCATCAGGCGCGAGCCATTCTGGTCGGCGCACCGCACCCACTTCTATCAACGCGCAACCGACAACGGGTTCACGGTCCCGCAGGTGATCGGCGAGGTGTTCGCGCTCAATCTCGTGCTGGCGATGCTTGCCATCGTCACCGTTCGCGCCGGCTCGACGACGATCATTGTTGCGTCCCTGGTTGCAGGCGCGGTCGCCGTCGGTTTCGTGCTGCGGCGCTTTTCCCGCCCTCAGGCGTCCTGATCCGACAGCGCCAGCCGCACCCCTCCTCGAGGGAGACCTGCGGCTGCCATCCGGTGGCGATCGCCTTGGAGATGTCGAGCTCGAGCGAGCCGATCAGCCCGTCCTGCATCTCCTGACGGCCCATCACGCGGAGCACCGCGCCGAGCAGGTTCGGCGGGACGCCGAACAGCCGGGCAGTCTTGCCGGAGGCTCGCGCCATGCAGGCGATGAATTCAGGCGTCGAGACCCGCTCCCGGTCGGCCAGCAGGAAGATCTCGAAATTGCTCGCCGTGTCAGGATGGCGTAGCCGATGCAGGATGAATGACGACAGGTTCTGCACGGCAAGAAAGTTGCGGCGATTGCGGATCGCCGCAAAGGGCAGCGGCAGCCCCAGCCTGATTGCGCGCGCCAGCAGCGGGAAGTTGCCCTTGGCGTGCGCGCCGTAGATCAGCGGTGGCCTGATCACCGAGATTTTCATGTCGACGTCGCGCGCCAGCGTCCTCAAGCCCGCCTCGGCCGCGGCCTTGGATGTGCCGTAGAGGCCACGCGGCGTCGGCGAGTCGTTCTCGCTGAACGGCGCGCGGCCATCATTGCTGCGGCCATGTACCAGAACGGTGCTGATGAAGATGAAATGACGCACGCCAGCCGTTGCTGCGCAGCCTGCCAGGCGCAGCGTGCCCTCGACATTGACCTTGCGGTAGAGCTCGGCCGCGTGCTCGTCGTTCTTGTAGTGCACGCGTGCGGCCAGATGGATGACGGCGTCGACGCCCTCGAGCGCCGCCTGCCAATCGGTTTCGGGACCGATCGAGCCGATCACGACCTCGCCGTCAGCCCCTTCCGAGCTGCGCACCGCGCGGCGAACCGACCAGCCCTCGCATGTCAATGCGCGCACGACGTGACGACCGACGAAGCCGCTCGCTCCCGTCACCAGCGCGACCGGCTTCGTCTCGCTCATCGTTGCTCCGACAGGACAGCGCGCAACCCATCGACCGGCATGGTCAGGCCGCCGTCGACCCGAATTCCGGCACCGCGTCCTTCAGGATGGTCCTGATGGTGGCGCGGTCCTCGCGCGCGACGGCCTGCTCCAGCGCGCCGATCCATTTGCGCAGCGTCTGCATCGGCGGCTCGTTCGGCTGTGCGGCCATGATGCCGGCAATCCCGATCTCGCGGGTCGGCTCCTCGGAGGCGAACAGGATCTCATACAGGCGCTCGCCCGGCCGCATGCCCGTGTACACGATCTCGATGTCGTAGCCGGGCTGCAGTCCGGAGAGGCGGATCATGCGCTCGGCGAGATCGACGATCTTCACCGGCTGGCCCATGTTGAGCACGTAGACCGAGACATCGGGACGCTGCGCGCCGAGCGCGTGCGTGGCCGCGGTGATGACGAGATCGCAGGCTTCGCGGATGGTCATGAAGTAGCGGACCATGTCGGGATGCGTCACCGTGACCGGGCCGCCGGCCTCGATCTGGGCCTTGAACTTCGGCACCACCGAGCCGTTCGATGCCAGCACGTTGCCGAACCGGACCGAGATCAACCGCATCGGCGACCTGGCGCCACCGCTGGCTGCAGCGAGATCGCGATCGAGCGCCTGGCAGTACATCTCGGCAAAGCGCTTGGTGAGGCCGAGCATCGACACCGGCTCGATCGCCTTGTCGGTCGAGATCATCACCATGGCTTCGGCGCCGGCGCTGTGCGCGGCATCGGCGACATTGATCGAGCCGAAGATATTGGTCTTGACGCCCTCGCTCCAGTCGCGCTCGAGGATCGGCACGTGCTTGAGTGCGGCGGCATGGAACACGATATCCGGCCTGAACTCGGCCATCAGGCGCATGATGCGCTCGCGATCGCGAATGTCGGCGATCCGCCCTTCGATCTCGGCTGCCACACCCCGCGCGGCGAACCGTTCCGTGATCGCGTAGAGCGCCGGCTCGGAGTTTTCGACGATGAGGAGCCGCGCGGCGCCGAAAGCGACGACACGCTCGCAGATCTCGGAACCGATCGAGCCGCCGCCGCCGGTGACGATCACCGCCTTGCCGTTGATCAGGGCTTCCAGGCGGGCATAGTCGATCGCCTCGCTCGGCCGCAGCAGGAGATCTTCGACCGCGACGGCGGTGAGCCGCGGCGTGTCGCCGCTCTCGAGCGAGGGCATCCGGTTGACGATTACACCCAACTTGCGCGCCCGCATCAGGACCGATTCCGGATGCGCCTCCGGCTCGAACGCCGACGGAGTCATCACGAGGCGGGCAATCGGCTTGTTGCGTTTGGCGAAGTCCGCAATGATGTCCTCGACATCGTCGATGCCGCCCAGCACCGGCAGGTTGCGGATGAACTGGCCGCGGTCCGAAAACGACGGCGACAAGACGCCGACCGGCCAGATCCGCTTGATCGCCCCGCTCTCGATGCCGCGCAGCAGCACCTCCGCGTCCGCGGCGCGGCCGATCAGCAGCGTCGGCGCGGCATCACCGCCTCTCGCATGGCGCCGCACCCGCGTATAACGGAAATAGCGATAGGTCATGCGCAAGGCGCTGAGGA
Source organism: Bradyrhizobium dasycarpum (assembly GCF_042019905.1). NCBI lineage: Bacteria > Pseudomonadati > Pseudomonadota > Alphaproteobacteria > Hyphomicrobiales > Nitrobacteraceae > Bradyrhizobium > Bradyrhizobium dasycarpum. Next base: position 126,098 of record NZ_CP169574.1, on the reverse strand, counting down.
AGGCGATCTCCAGGAACCAGTAGAGGACGATCGTCGCCTTGCCGAGGAAGAAGGCGCCGCGAACGTTGGGGGCAACGAAGATGTAGTCGAGCACGAGCAGGGCCACCGTCAGCACGGTCGCCGCGCGAATGATGTTCAGCGCGTCAGGCAGCGAGATGAAGCGCCATTTCGTCGTGGTCAGGTTCAAGACGAAGAACACGACGACGCTGAAGACAAGAAAATAGGGCAGGATCTGGAAAAGCAGCGGCAAACGCTCGTAGAAGCCGTCGCCGCCCTCGAATCGCACGTAAAAGGCCGCGAAAAGCGCCGCCGTCGTCGCCAGCACATCGTGGAGCGCGATCAGGAAATTGCGCGAGGTGAGATGCGATAAACGCGTCATCCGCCGACCGATGAAAATCCAGTTAGATGCAACCTGACCGCGCTGATAGCCCATCTGAACCAGACTTGCCAGCCGCGCGGCCGCTCAGGAACCGGCTTCCCCCATCTTCGCCTGGCCCCGTTGTGCCCGGATCACCATGCCGCCCGCCACGCCGACGCCGATGACGTACATCCAGCCCTCATGGAAGTCGAACAGATGGGAATTGAACAGCGATGTGAAGACGTTCTGCACCACCACCAGCAGCCCGATCCAGTTGGCAAGCCCGTCGCCGCGAAACAACAGCAGATGCAGGATCCAGGTCGCATAGAGAATGAGGATGCCGATCGCCCCCCATTGCACGGCAACGTTGAGCGTCTGGTTGTGGGGATTGCCGATCACCTCGGCCGAGGCCCGGTTCTGACCGGCCGGCGCCGCGGCGCGTTCGAACAATCCGCGCGTCGAGCCGGTGCCGTGCCCCATGATCGGCGCCTCTGCCAAGAAGCTCAGCGACTTCCGCCAGAATTCGAGCCGCAGGCCCAGGGAGGTCGCCTCGCCCCTTTCCACATAGCCCGCGTAGTCGTCGGTAAATCTCTCGGCGGTATGGCGCAATTGCGGAGAAGCCTGCCAGGCCAGAACGGCGCCGGCGAGCAGAGCGGCGGAGATGATCGCGATGCTGCGCCATTTGAGGTGGAGCAGCGCGAACACGCCGAGCATGATCGGGATGGTGACGAGCGCGGTACGCGACACCACGACGAAGGTCATGTTGACGAAGAAGCTCAGCGCCAGCGCCGTCAGCAGTCCGGCGAGCCAGTAGCGCTTCTCGCGCAGCAACGTCACGATCGGATAGGCCAGCGCGACCGCGCAAAGCGCGAATTCCTGGCTCTGGTCGATGTAGTTCTTGACGAAGATGCCGCGCTCGGGCGGACCGGACTTGAGCGCGAGGTTGGGGTAGAAGGCGACCAGCCAGGACATCACCGACAACAAGGCGCAGGACACCAGAAAGGCGATGAAGATCCAGTGGCCGCGGGGCGAGCGCTCGAAATGATAGAGCAGCAACGGCAGCACGAGCAGCTTCACGGTCGGATTGACCGCATACAAGCGCGCCCCCCAGGTCGCGTCCGACCAGAGTGTCCCCACCAGCGCCAGCAGCACGAGCGCGATCGGCGCCGCACAGATCGGACGCTTCAAGGACTCCAGGAGCGCGCGGATGTCGAGGAACGGCACGATGCACACCAGCATCAGCGCGTTGAAGATCCCCGCGAGCGAGGTCGACCAGGGCAGCGAGGCCGCGGTCAGGACCGCGAATATATCGACCGTCTCGCGCCAGGCGGCCGGGCTGCGCAGACGGCGAAGCAACCTTTCGCCGGTCGTCTCGCGTGCGAGCACCGTCACTTGCCTCCTCCCCGAGCGCGATGCACCAGTGCCGTCGTGCTGAAGCCCTGGAGGATGTCGACCAGCACGACCGCCCCGCCCGCTTGCTCGACGACCTCGTGGCCCACCACCTGCTCGCGGGTGTAGTCGCCGCCCTTCACCAGCACGCCGGGCTTGATCCGCCTGATCAGGTCGATCGGCGTGTCTTCCTCGAAGATGACGATGAGATCGACGGCCTCCAGCGCGGCCAGTACCTCGGCTCGCGCGCGCTCGTCCTGGACCGGCCGCTCCGCGCCCTTGAGCCGCCGCACCGAGGCGTCGCTGTTGAGGCCCACGATCAGCCGGTCGCAGGCTGCACGCGCCGCGGTCAGCACCTTGACGTGGCCGGGATGCAGGATGTCGAAACAGCCATTGGTGAAGCCGACGCGCTGGCCCTGCCTCTTCCACTCGACGAGCTGGGCGTCGAGCGCGGCCGGATCGAGCACGATCTTTTCCTCGGCCGCGAGACTGGCATGCGGCAGGATCTTGCGGCGCAGCTCGGCCGCGCTCACGCTGGCGGTGCCCTGCTTGCCGACCGCGACGGCGGCCGCGGCGTTGGCCATGCGCAATGCCGTGTCCCAGTCCGCGCCGGCCGCAAGCGACACCGCTAGGGCGGCAGCGACGGTGTCACCGGCCCCAGAGACGTCGCGCACTTTCACCGGGAAAGCCGGAACGTGAACGGCCTCGCCGCTGCGCGGCACCAGCGTCATGCCGTGCTCGCCCTGGGTGACCAGGATCGCCTCGCAATCGGCGAGCCGCATCACGTCCTCGCTGGCATCGACGATGTTCTGCGGTGTGTCGGCGCGGCTGCGCGTCGCTTCCGAAAATTCCTTGCGGTTGGGCGTGAGCAGCGTGGCGCCGCGATAGATCGCCCAGTTCAGGCTCTTGGGATCGACGATTACGGGCTTGCCGAGCTTTCGCGCGGCGTCGATGGTGTGGCGGATGACGCGCGCCGTCAGCACGCCCTTGGCGTAGTCCGAAAGCAGCACGAGGTCGGCGCGCGCGATCTGCGGCAGGATCGCCTCGATCAGCTTGGTCTCGACCTCATCGGATACAGGCGCCGCCTGCTCCCAATCCGCGCGCAGCATGTGCGTGGAAAAATGTTCGGAGACGAAGCGGACCTTTCGCGTGGTCGGGCGCGCGGGATCGCACACCAGCACGCTTTCGATCGCAGCAAGCTCGTCAAGCGCCGTCTTGAGCCGTGCACCGGCATCGTCCTCGCCGACGAGGCCGACGAAGATGCAGCGCGCGCCGAGAGACGCGACGTTGCGCGCGACGTTGCCGGCGCCGCCGATATGGATCTCGCTGCGCTGCGCCGTGATGACTGGCGTCGGCGCTTCCGGCGAAATCCGCGACACCTCGCCATAGACGAACTCGTCCAGCATGATATCGCCGATGCACAGCACCGTGCGGCTTGAGATGGCTTGCGCGAGAGCGTCGAAATCGAGAATGGGCGTCGGCATGGTCAAGGAGCCTCAGCGGAAGCGGTCGGGCCGGTCGAGATAATCCCCGACAAAGGCCTTCACCGCGTCCTCGAGGCGTCGTGAAGCCGCCGTTATAGCCGGCGCGGCGGAGCCGATCGACCTCGCTCTGGGTGAAGTACTGATAGGCCGAACGGATCTGCTCGGGCATGTCGATATATTCGATGTTGGGCTTGGTGCCGAGCGCCGCATAGGCAGCCAGCATCAGGTCCCTGAAGCTGCGTGCCTTGCCGGTTCCGACGTTGAACAGTCCGGACACCGAGGGCGTCGCCAGGAGCCACATGATTACGCGCACAACGTCATCGACATAGATGAAATCGCGGCGCTGATCGCCGTCCTCGATGCCCTCGCGATGCGATTTGAACAATTGCACGACGCGGCCGGCCTTGACGTCGTCGAAGCGGCGCGCCAGCACGCTCATCATCGAGCCTTTGTGGTATTCGTTGGGGCCGAACACGTTGAAGAATTTCAGGCCGACACATTGCGGCGGCAGCGGATCGCCATTTGCCACGCGCCCGGCGACCGCAAGATCGAACATGTGCTTGCTCCAGCCGTAGAGATTCATAGGCCGAAGCTTCTTCAATGCGGGGATCGAAGCGTCGTCGTCGAAACCGCTTTCGCCGTTGCCATAAGTCGCCGCCGAGGAGGCGTAGATGAAGGGCACCACGCTTGCCGTGCACCAGTCGAGAAGGCGCATCGACAGACGGAAATTGGTCTCGAACACGAGGTCGCCGTCGGTCGCCGTGGTCGCGGAAATCGCCCCGAGATGGATCACGCCATCCAGCTTGCGGCCTTTCAGCCAGTCCATCAATTCGGCCGGCGGAACGATATCCACAAGCTGGCGCTTGGCGAGGTTCCGCCACTTGCCGTCGGTGCCGAGCAGATCGCAAACCACGACGTCGCTGCGGCCCGCGTCATTGAGCGCGGCCACGACATTCGACCCGATAAAACCGGCCCCGCCGGTCACCAGCAACATTCCGAAATCCCTGCCCGATTTTTTTGCGATCCGGTCCTGCCGTAGCGCATGAGTCGCTAAAGTGTAAGCGGTTTTGGGATTGAGCGGTTTGCCGGCTTTACCTGCCGGCTGGGAGCGGCTACCGAACCGCCCAAATCATTGCGGCCCCTTCAACGAATGAACCAAAATTCACAGCTTAGTGAAGATCCCGACCAGAGCGATACCCGCCCGATTCTGATCATTCCCTACATGTGGATCGGCGATTTCGTCCGGAATCACACCGTCGTCCGGGTCCTGAAGGAACGCTGGCCCAACCGGCCGGTCGATCTCCTCACCACGTCGCTATGCGCCCCTTTGGTCGATTACATGCCCGGTGTGCGCGAGGGGATCGTCTGGGACCTGCCGCGCGGCCGGCTTGCCGTGGGCCGTCAGCTGGCCTTGGCGAAGCTGCTGCGCGAGCGAAACTACGGCACCGCCCTGGTGCTGCCGCGCACCTGGAAGGCTGCCATCGCGCCCGCTTTGGCCGGTATTCCCGAACGGGTTGGCTTCGTCGGTGAATTCCGGTTCGGCCTGATCAACCGCTGGCGCTGGGGCGAAAAGAGGCTGCCCCGCTTCATCGACAAGAACGCCGCCCTAGCCCAGCCCGACGGGGCCCCCTGCCCCCGGAATGGCCGGTGCCGCAATTGCGGGTCCCGGCCGCGGACATCGTCCGCTGGCGGCAGGCCAACGGCCTCGGCGCCGGAGCTGCGGTGGCGCTCGCTCCCGGCTCCGTGGGCGTCTCAAAGCGCTGGACGTACTATCCCGAGGCTGCCCGCCTGCTGGCCGGGCGCGGGCTGGAGGTGTGGGTGGTCGGCGGCCCCGCGGAAAAGGGCCTCGCCCAGGAGATCGTGGCGGCAGGCGGCCCCGGCGTGCGGGACCTCACCGGCAACGACTTGCGCAACGGCGTGCTGGCCATGGCGGCCGCCGGTGTCGCCATCTCCAACGATTCCGGCCTGATGCACATCGCGGCCGCCCTGGGCACGCCCACCATGGGCATCTTCGGCCCGACCAGCCCCTATCTCTGGGCGCCGCTCAACGGCCTCGCCGCCACCGTGGTCCAGGACAAGGAGGTGCTGTCCTGCCAGCCCTGCCAGAGCACGATCTGCAAGATGAACGACCACAGGTGCATGCGGAATATCGCGGCGAGCGAGGTGGCGGCGATTGCGCAGCGGGTGCTGAGCGAGGCGGGAGCGAAGACGACGACGTGAGCCGGGCGGAGCCTGCGCTGATGGTGACAGCGTTCCGGTGTTTTGTCCTACGTGTCAAACCAGCCTCGCGAAATCGGCAAACTGCGCAGGCGCCAAGCCATTGATTTAGCTGGCCTCGTCTACTGTGCATGGGGTTGTTTTCACAGTTTTTGGTTGGTGGCCCCGAGGGCGGCAGCTCAGAGCAGCGACCGATAGACCTCGCCGATCCGCGCCGCTTCGGCATCGAGGCTGAACTTTGCCAGCACCCGCGCCCGCCCCCGCTCGCCCATCGCCGTCGCAAGCGTCACATCGCGCATCAAAGGCTCCAGGGCCGTCGCCAGCGCGTCGGCATCTCCCGTCGGGATCAGCACGCCGCTCACACCATCCTCGACCACGAGCTCGGCCGCGCCGGCGCGCGCGGCAACCAGTGCGCTGCCGGCCGCCATCGCCTCGATCAGCGTCAGGCCAAAGCCCTCGTTGCGTGAGGTGAAGGCGTAGATCGTCAGCCGCTGGTACCAGCGCTGCACCGCCTCGATTGGCAGCTCGCCGGTGATGACGATGCGCGATTGCAGGCCAGCGGCCTCGATCCGCTTGTTCAGGTCGTTGGCAAAGGGCGTCTGCTCGGCCGTGACCTGGCCGACGATGACCGCGGTGAAATCCGGATAGCGCGGCAACAGGCGGCACATCGCGTCGACGAAGAGGTCTGTGCCCTTCTGCGCACGCACGCGGCCGAAGCAGCCGATGGCATAGCGGCCCGGCAGACCGCTTTCAGCGAAAGCAGCTGCGCGATCGATCGGCGGCGCGTAAACGTCGGTGTCGACGCCGTGCGGGATCACCGTCGCCTTCACCTTCAGAAACGAGGCCGAGATGTCGCTCGTCGCGATGATCGCGTCCATGCGCCGGATCAGCCAGCGCGTGATCCAGCTATGATGCCGCTGCGCCGCCGAGGTGAACACGAGCTTCAAGGGCCAGCCGAGCGCGCGCAGCACGACACCGGCGATCATCTCGTTGTTGCGCCGCGCATGCCAGATCAGCGGCGCCTTGCGGCGCCATAGCCTGAGAAGATCGGCAATGCCGAGCCGCGCGATCCCGGCCGGCGCATCGGAGCCGAACCAGGCGGCGCGATACAGCTTCGCCAGCCGCGGCGCCACCATCCGGTTGGTCGCGGTGACCCCGGAATACCGCCTGTGCAGATTTGGCACGATCACTTCGAGATCGCCGGGGGAATTGGCCACGTCGCGCTCCGTTTGACCGGCCCCCTATACGCAACATTAAGCATAGTGACCAGTTCGGCCGCGCCGATACCCCCTCTTCACCACGCAGACGTTAGCTTGCAGCGTTGATCGAAGACGGGTGAGATCATGACTGTGCTAGTCACCGGCGGCGCCGGCTATATCGGAAGTCACACGGTGCTCGCGCTGGCGGAAGCCGGCGAGGACGTCGTGGTGATCGACGATCTCTCCACCGGTTTCTCCGCCTATCTGCCTGAGGGCGTGCCGTTGTTCATCGGCGATGCCGGCGACGAGAACCTGCTCGAAGGCGTGATCGCGCAGCACGACATTGAAAGCATCATCCATTTCGCGGGGTCGGTCGTCGTGCCGGACTCGATGCGCGATCCGCTCGGCTATTACCGCAACAACTTCATGACCGCGCGCAACCTGCTGAACGTCGCGGTCAAGCGCGGTATCAATCGCTTCATCTTCTCCTCGACCGCCGCCGTCTATGGCAATCCGGACCAGGTCCCGGTGCCCGAGCACGCGCCGACGCGGCCGCTGTCGCCCTACGGCTCGTCGAAGCTGATGACCGAGATCATGCTGCACGACGTCGCCGCCGCCTACGGCATGCAATACGTGACCTTGCGCTATTTCAACGTCGCCGGCGCCGATCCGCACGCTCGCATCGGCCTTGCCACCGTCGGCGCCACGCATCTGCTCAAGATCGCGGTGGAAGCCGCGACCGGCCAGCGCGCCAAGATCGACGTGTTCGGCACCGACTATCCGACCCCCGACGGCAGCTGCATTCGCGACTTCATCCACGTCACGGACCTGTCGCAGGCGCATCGTTCGGCCCTCGCCTATCTGCGCAACGGCGGCGCCTCGACGACGCTGAATTGCGGCTATGGCCGCGGCTATTCGGTACTGGAGACCATCGACGCCGTGCGCCGCGTGTCAGGCCGCAGCTTTGCCGTGCAATACGCGCCGCGCCGGCCGGGCGACATCATGACCATGGTCGCCGACACCAGCCGCATCCGCGGACTGCTGGACTGGAAGCCGCAATACGAGGACCTCGAGACCATCGCGGCCCACGCTTTGGCATGGGAGGACAAGCTGTTCCACGAGCGCCATGGCGAGCTTCGCCACGCCGCCTCGGCCTAGAATCATCCCAAGCGCAAGCCCTTAATTGGGCTTGAAAAACCCCGCTTGAGCGGGCACAGAGGCCCATCGATCCCTGACGCGCGGGCAGGCTTTGTCCTGCGCCGTCAATGGACCCCGGATGGCCCAGTTTCCAAAGAAGATCACCGACGATCCCTATGCGGCAATGGCCCTGGTGCGCCGCCTGGTCACGGAACAGGGGATCGTCTACTGGCGGCGCTACCTCGTTGCCTTCGCGCTGATGGCGGTGGCCGCGGCCGCGACAGCGTGCGCGACCTACGTGCTCGGCCAGGTCATCAACCAGGCCTATGTCGACAAGAACATCCCCGGCATCGCGATGTTCTCGGGGATCACGGTCGCTCTGCTCTTCATCAAGGGCGTGGCCACCTACGGCCACATGGTCATCCTGACCAAGATCTCGAACGCGATCCTCGCCACAAACCAGCGCCAGCTCTTCGCAAAACTGATGCGCGAGAGCGTCGGTTTCTTCTCCGAGCGCCATTCCTCCGAATTCCTGGCGCGGCTGACGGCCGGCGCCAAGTCGATCACCGACGTGCTCAACATGCTGGTCAACGCCATCGGGCGCGACCTCTTGATGCTGCTCGCCATGATCGGCGTGATGGTGTGGCAGGATCCGCTGATGTCGTTCATCGGCCTCGTCGCGGTGCCGCCGGCGATGCTGGTCCTGCGCAAGCTGGTGAAGCGCATCAAGGGTCTCGCCTACAACCAGTTCACCGGCACCGCCGACATCATGGAGACGATGCAGGAATCGCTGCAGGGCATCCGCACGGTCAAGGCGTTCACGCTGGAAGAGATCATGCAGAAACGCATCGACGAGAACATCGCGATCGTCGAGCGCAACGCCAACAAGATGGCGCGCGTCGCCAACCGCTCCAACCCGCTGATGGAGATGCTCGGCGGCTTCGCGGTCGCCGGCTGCCTGATGTACGGCGGCTACAGCGTGGTCGCGCTCAATGCCACGCCCGGCGCGTTCTTCTCCTTCATGACCGCGTTCCTGATGGCGACCGAGCCGGCCAAGCGGCTGGCGCGGCTCAACATCGATCTGAACAGCCAGCTCGTCGGCGCCCGCATGCTGCTCGAAGTCGTCGACAGCCCGGCCAGCGAACGCTCCGACGACGACAAGCCCGCGTTGAAGCTCACCGACGCGCGGATCGAGCTGCGTGACGTCAGCTTCGCCTACCGCGCCGGCGAGACCGTGCTCAACCGCATGAGCTTCGTCGCCGAGCCCGGCAAGGTCACCGCACTGGTCGGCCCCTCCGGCGGCGGCAAATCGACCGTGCTGGCGCTGCTGCTGCGCTTCCATGAGGTGACGCAGGGCGACATCGTGATCGACGGCCAGTCGATCGGCGCGGTCTCGCGCAAATCGCTGCGCTCGCAGACCGCCTATGTCGGCCAGGACGTCTATCTGTTCCGCGACACCATCCGGAGCAACATCGCCTTCGGCAAGCCGGGCGCAAACGAGGACGAGATCATCGAGGCCGCGAAGGCGGCCTGCGCGCATGATTTCATCATGGGCTTCCCGCTCGGCTACGACACCCCGGTCGGCGAGCACGGCACGCAGCTGTCCGGCGGCCAGCGCCAGCGCATCGCGGTGGCGCGCGCGCTGATCAAGAACGCGCCGGTCATCCTCCTGGACGAGGCCACCGCGGCGCTCGATCTGGAGTCCGAGCGGCAGGTGCAGGAAGCGATCGAGCATCTGTGCCGAAACCGCACCACTATCGTGATCGCCCACCGTCTGCACACCATCATGCACGCAGACAGCATCCTGGTGGTCGAGGGTGGCGAGATCGTCGAGCAGGGCCGGCACGACGAACTACTCCGCCGCGGCGGCCGCTACGCCTCGTTCTTCCGCCTGCAACACCACCACGATTCCGGCGCGCTGGCGCCGATCAGCGCAACCGCCTAGAATTCGTTCCACCTCAAGAGCAGCGAGACCGCTTCATGAACGCCGCCTCCTACGTCATCCCGCTTCCGCCCCAGGCTTCGCTTCCCGTCGTCGGGGAAAGCGGCCGTTATCCGGTTCGCCGCATCTGGTGCGTCGGCCGCAATTATCTCGAGCACATCCGCGAGATGGGCAATGACGAGCGCGCCCCGCCGTTCTTCTTCGCCAAGCATGCCGACATGCTGGTGCCCGATGGCGCCACGATTCCCTATCCGCCGCTGACCAAGGATCTGCATCACGAGGTCGAGCTGATCGTGGCCATGAAGAGCGGTGGCCTCAACATCCCCGCCGACAAGGCGCTCGATCACGTCTACGGCTACGCCGTCGGCATCGATCTCACCCGCCGCGACCTCCAGATCGCCTCGCGCAAGAAGGAGCGCCCCTGGGAGATCGGCAAGTCGTTCGACGGCTCCGCTCCCTGCTCGGCGATTCAGCCGGCCGCCAAGATCGGCCATCCCGCCAAAGGCAAGATCTGGCTCACGGTCAACGGCAAGGAAGCCCAGAAGGGCGACCTCACCGAGCTGATCTGGAACGTACCCGAGATCATCTGGCAGCTCTCGCAACAGGTGAAGCTTGCCGCCGGCGATATCATCATGACCGGCACTCCGGCCGGCGTGTCGCAGCTCCAACCCGGCGACAAGCTCGAATGCGGCGTCGACGGCGTCGGCACGCTGAAGGTGTCGATCGGCCAGCCGGAATAAGTGCGAACGTAGGGCGGATTAGCGAAGCGTAATCCGCCACCTTCGCGCGGCAATCGGTGACGTCGATTATTGCTCGACTGTACGGCGGACTACGCTTCGCTGATCCGCCCTACGACACTACCAGGGCCTTCACCGGCCGATTGGCATGGCTGTCTGCGGCACGCCGCAAGGTGGCCATCACCTGCTCCACATTCGGCAATTTGATCGCGGCAAAGTTTGTTGCCATGGGCCGGACGATCCAGCAAGATTTCAAGCCCGAGACCACTCGATCGCGATAGGGTAGCGTCGCAGCCGGGTCCGATGCTTCGGCATGACCGGCCCGACTTGACGGAGCCAGATTCATGAACCGCCTCCTTCTGCTTGCCGCCTCTCTCCTCCTCGCCGGCAGTGCCGCCAGCGCCCAGTCCAGCCACCCTTATGCCGGCATGGAAAGGCGCCCGATCAAGGCGCTGTCACAGCAGCAGATCGACGATCTTCGCGCCGGACGCGGTATGGGCCTGGCTCTTGCTGCGGAGCTCAATGGATATCCCGGTCCCAGCCACGTGCTCGAGCTCGGCGATAGCCTCAACTTGACAGCCGATCAACGCATCGAGGTCCGGCGACTGTTCGATGCCATGAAACAGGAAACCGTTCCGCTGGGTCACAAGCTCGTCGAACAAGAGCGAGCGCTGGAAGACCTTTTCTCGTCCCGTGCGGTCACGTCGGAAGCGCTCAAGACGAGCATCGGGGCCATTGCCGAAACCCAGGGACAGCTCCGCGAGAGCCATCTCAAATATCATCTGTCGACCGCCGCCGTGCTCAATCAGAGCCAGATGCAGCGATATGCAGAGTTGCGAGGCTACCAGCGTCCCGACAGCGCCGCAGGGCACAAGCACCACCACTGAAAACTCTGACGGCAGGTAAAGTCCTGCGATCGTAGGGCGGATTAGCGAGGCGTCATCCGCCAACGCTTTGCGCGACATCGGACGCGTCGATTGTCGATGCACCGAATGGCGGATTACGCCAGCGAATTGCGTTCGCGCAGCCCGCAAGCTAATCCGCCCTACGCACCGACATCATTTCAGCGCCGAATACACGATGAGGCCGAGGATCAGCGCCGCCAGAGCGTATTTCAGCGTGTAGTAGACGTTGCGGTTCCACTCCTTGACCTTGCGGCTGGCGAGATGGATCTCGTAGAGCTTGCCGAACACCTTGTTGAGCACGCCGACATTCTCGCCCTCGACGTTCTGGGTCGCCGACGCCTTGACGATGTGATGGCTGACCCAGCGGTTGATTGCGGTCATGAAGCCGAACTTCATCGGGCGCTCGACGTCGCAGAACAGAATGATGCGGTTGACGTCGGTCGCATTCTCGGCGCTGTGAATAAAGGTCTCGTCGAACATGAAGGCTTCGCCGTCGCGCCAGACGCATTCGACGCCGTCGACCAGGATGCGGCACTTGTTCGAGTTCGGCGTTACCAGGCCGAGGTGATAGCGCAGCGAGCCCGCGAAGGGGTCTCGGTGCGCACCCAGCTTGCCGCCCGGCGGCAACATCGCGAACATCGCGCCGTGCACGCTCGGGATCGACTTGAGCAGCTCAACCGTCTTCGGGCACAACGTATTCGCCGAGGGCAGGAAGTCGTCATACCATTTCAGGTAAAACCGTTTCCAGCCGCTCTTGAAGAACGAGTAGAAACCCCAGTCATTGTTCTTGGCCGCCGCGCGGATAAAACCTTCGTCGAACAGGCGCACGGCCTCGTCGCGGATGGTCTCCCAATTCTCGCTCAGCGGCTTCAGCTCCGGAAACTGCTCGACCGGGATCACCGGCTTGTTCGGCACCGCCGAGCCCGCATACATCAGCACATTGTAAGGTGCCAGATAGGTCGAGTGATCGCCGAGCTGGCGGGCAAAACGCAGCCGCTGCTTGCCGCGGAAGTGAACGTAAATCGTCGAGGCCGCCAGCACGTAAAGAATGACAAGTTGCGGCGCAAAAAGCTGTTTCAACATCTCCCCGTTCCCCAGTGAACCCAGCCGGGGACGTCATCTACTCCGGCCGAACGTGTGCGACAAGATACTCGCTGCTGGGTTGCGTTCACACTGGGGAGAGCAGATTGGCGGACCTGGGGCGGTCAATCGACCCAGGTCACGCCCGGGACAGCGCCTGGAGACCCTTGAAGGTCAGGCGCTTGGGATCGGTGACGCCGGCCAGATAGAGACGGCGGATGAAGGCGATGACGGCATCGCGGTCGCAATCGGTCAGCGCGACGACGGCATCGACGGCGATTCTCTGGGCTTCCATTGGGCTCACCTCGGCCTTGCGAGTAACCCCGGCCGAGACAGGCTAGGATTGATCCGTAAATTCGGCGTTAACCGTTCGGGAACATGGCCCGATTCAGCGAGGCGGCCGTATACGCAAAACAACGCATTGCCAGGCGCCGGCCGCTCAGCGCGCCTTGATGCTCTTCCTCAGCTGCGAAAACTGCTTCTTCAGCCGGGGCACGGCAAAATCGGCGAAGGCGCGCACCTTCGGCACCGCGAGCCGGCCCTGCGGGCAAATCAGGTGGGCCGGCATTTCAGGATCCGCATCACCAGCCAGTACAATCTCGAGGCTCGCCGCGGGCGACCTGCTCGGCCACCTGGTACGAATACATCCGCGCAACGCCGCGCCCAGCGACCGTGGAGGCTACCGCCGCATAGGTGCTGTTGACGACAAGCCGAGGTGTGAACTGAACCGTGCGCGGCACTGACGTGCCGGCCTGCGGGGCAAAGGTCCAGGAATTGGGCAGGTGCGCCATCGCCACGATCTGGTGCTTGGCGAGATCGCCGGGCTCGTTGATGTGTGGATGCTGCTTGAGATAGCGCGGTGCTGCCACGACGATGCGGCTGATCTCGCCGACTCGCATCGCGATCATCGCAGAATCCGCGAGAGGCCCGATGCGAAGCGCGATATCGATGCCCTCTTCGATCAGGTTGACCGCCCGGTCGAACAACAGCAGCTTGGCCGACACGGTCGGATAAGCATCGAGGAACGCATCGAGGATCGGCCGCAAGACCATTTCCCCCGAGACCACCGGAGCCGTGATCGTGAGCAGGCCGCGCGGTGCGGTGCGCGGTCCAGCCGCGATGTCATCCGCTTCCTCGAGCTCGGCGAGCACACGGCGGCAAATCGCGGCATAGCGTTCCCCCTCCTCGCTCAGCTTGATCGCGCGAGTCGTCCGGTGCAGCAGTACGGCGCCGACGCGTTCTTCCAAAACGCGATGGCCCGGCTCACCGCAGCCGGCGAGCGGCCGAGCTTGCGCCCGGCGCCAGCCAAGCTGCCCTCGTCCACGGCCAGGACGAACACTTTCATCGCATCAAGACGATCCATTCCCTTCCCGTCGCCCCCTGAGCTTCCGCTCGCAGGCTAGGCGCTCGCCGCAAGCTCGACAACCACCGCCGGGGCGGCCGCCCCCGCATTCGTTCGCGCGGCGAAAGAGTGTCTGCCGGACAGCGGATATTCGCGACCGGCCCGTCGCAGCGTACCTCAGCACGCAAGCCGGCCGCTGCCGGCACAGATTCTCCAGAGGCAACAACAGGAGCCCATCATGGGTATCGAGCAGAAGGTCGCCATCGTCACCGGTGCATCGCAGGGCATCGGCGCCGCATTGGTGCAGGGTTTTCGCGATCGCAACTACCGCGTCGTCGCCACGGCGCGCTCCATCAAGCCGTCTGGCGACGATGATGTCCTCGCCGTTCCCGGCGACATCGCCGACCGTTCCACTGCCGAGCGCGTAGTCTCACAGGCGATCGGCCGCTTCGGCCGGGTCGACACGCTGGTCAACAACGCCGGCATCTTCGTCGCAAAGCCGTTCACGCAATACACGGCCGAGGACTATGCGGCGGTGATGGGAACGAACGTCGCGGGCTTCTTCAACATCACGCAGCTCGCCATCGCCGAGATGGAGAAGCAGGGATCCGGCCACGTGGTGCAGATCACGACCACGCTGGCGGATCAGGCCAATTCGAACGTACCCTCCGTGCTGGCCTCGCTGAGCAAGGGTGGATTGAACGCCGCGACCAAGTCGCTCGCGATCGAATACGCCAAGCGCGGCATCCGGGTGAACGCGGTCTCGCCCGGCATCATCAAGTCGCCGATGCATCCGGTCGCAACGCATGCGCAGCTCAGTGCGCTGCACCCGGTCGGCCACATGGGCGAGGTGTCCGATATCGTCGACGCGGTCCTCTATCTCGAGGGGGCCTCCTTCGTTACCGGCGAGATCCTGCACGTCGACGGCGGGCAGAGCGCCGGACATTGAGACGAGAAGACGCACGATGCCCATCGTCACCATTCAAGTGACCCGCGAGGGAACGACGCCGGGAGCGACGTCGCTCTCGGCGGCGGAGAAGGCCGCACTGATCGAGGGTTCGAGCCAGCTCCTGCTCGATGTGCTCGGCAAGCCGCTGGAGTCCACCTTCGTCGTGATCGAGGAAGTCGATACCGCCAATTGGGGCTGGGGCGGGCTGCCCGTGCAGGAATTCCGACGCCGGCGCGCTGCCCAGACGGGATGATCGGCCGGTCATGCGCGCAAGGGGGGCGCCGTGACCGAGGCAGACACGAAGCAGTCCGTCGCGCCCCGGCCGAAACCGCATTGCGAAGGGGGCGCCGTCAGGAGTAGCGCATCACGCCGTCGTCGATCCGGCCGAAGCGCAGGGACACGATGTCGAGCGCGTAGTTCTGGTACAGCCGCCACGGCCGCTTCGAGCCCTGCTTCGGCATCTTGGCCACCGAGCGCTGCACATAGCCCGAGGTAAAATCCAGCGACGGCTGCGCTGTGATGGTCGAATCGTCGTTGTGCGGCACGCATTGACGGAAATTGTGCCGGTCCATGTAGTTGATGAGACGGCAGACATATTCGCAGGTGAGATCGCATTTCAGCGTCCAGGACGCGTTGGTGTAGCCGAAGGCCGAAGCCATGTTGGGCACGTCGGCATACATCATGCCCTTGTAGGTCAGGGTATTGGCAAAATCGACGGCGCGGCCGTCGACACTGACCTCGAGGCCGCCGACGACCTGGAGCACCAATCCGGTCGCCGTCACGATGATGTCGGCCGCAAGCTCGCTTCCGTCCTTCAGGCGGATGCCGTCACGCGTGAACGTGTCGATCTCGTTGGTCACGACGCTGGCGCGCTGCTCGCGGATCGCCTCGAAGAGGTCGCCGTCCGGCACCAGGCACAGCCGCTGGTCCCAGGGATTGTAGCGCGGGGTGAAATGGGTTGCGACGTCGTAGTCGGGACCGAGCGCCATTCGCACACCCTTGAGGATGAGGTCCTTGACCTTCGCGGGCTTGCGCCGGCTGAGCTGGAAGAAGAACATCCCCCACATCACGTTGCGCCAGCGGATCAAATGATAGGCCAGCCGCGCCGGGAGGTTGCGCCGCAATTTGTTGGCGAGCGGATCCTGCGCCGGCCGCGATACCACATAGGTCGGCGAGCGCTGCAGCATGGTGACCTGCGCCGCCTTCTTGGCGAGCTCCGGCACCAGCGTGACCGCGGTCGCGCCCGAGCCGATCACGACGACGCGCTTGCCCGCATAGTCGATGTCCTCGGTCCATTTCTGCGGATGGACGATGCGGCCGGCAAAATCAGCAACGCCCTTGAACTCCGGCGTGTAGCCCGCCTCGTATTTGTAGTAGCCCGAGCACATGAAGAGGAAATTGCAGGTCAAGCGAACCAGCTCGCTCGCGCCCTCTTCCGTGATGCGCTCGGCTTCGACGGTCCAGCGTGCCTCGCTGGTCGACCAGGAAGCGCGCTTGACGCGATGGCGGAAGCGGATGTGCTTGTCGATGCCGTTCTCGCTGGCTGTCTCGCGCACATAGTTCAGGATCTGCGGCCCGTCGGCGATCGCCTTCGGGTCGGTCCACGGCTTGAACGAATAGCCGAGCGTGAACATGTCGCTGTCGGAGCGGATGCCGGGATAGCGGAACAGGTCCCAGGTGCCGCCGATGCAGTCGCGTCCCTCCAGGATGACGTAGCTCTTGGTCGGACACCTGGTTTGCAAATGATAGCCCGCGCCGATGCCTGATAGCCCGGCACCGACGATGAGGACGTCGAAATGTTCTTGTTGCATGGTTTCCTCCGCCGGGGAGGATTGTCCGCCCGCCGCTGCTGGCCGTCAATTGGCAATCGGCCGTGTCGCGAACGCAAAGCGAGTTGAATTCCATGCGCCGAAACAAATGAAGCCCCGGATCACTCCGAGGCTTCGCGTCGATGGTCGATCAGATCACTCGATCAGTAGCGGTAATGGTCGCTCTTGTACGGGCCTTCCTGCTTCACGCCGATGTAGTCGGCCTGGTCCTTGCGCAGCTCGGTGAGCTTGACGCCGATCTTGGCGAGGTGCAGGCGGGCGACCTTCTCGTCGAGGGTCTTCGGCAGCACATAGACTTCCTTCTTGTACTTGCCGTCCTTGTTGTTGGCGAACAGCTCGATCTGCGCCAGCGTCTGGTTGGTGAAGGACGCCGACATCACGAAGGACGGATGGCCCATCGCGTTGCCGAGATTCACGAGACGGCCTTCCGACAGCAGGATGATGCGGTGCTTGTCAGGGAATTCGATTTCGTCGACCTGCGGCTTGATGTTGGTCCACTTCAGGTTACGCAGACCCGCGATCTGGATCTCGTTGTCGAAGTGACCGATGTTGCAGACGATGGCGCGATCCTTCATCGCGCGCATGTGCTCGATGGTGATGATGTCCTTGTTGCCGGTCGCGGTGACGAAGATGTCGGCACGGGGAGCCGCGTCTTCCATGGTCACGACCTCGTAGCCTTCCATCGCGGCCTGCAGCGCGCAGATCGGATCGACTTCCGACACCATGACGCGGCAGCCGGCCTGGCGCAGCGAGGCGGCCGAACCCTTGCCGACGTCGCCGAAGCCGGCGACCATCGCGACCTTGCCCGACATCATCACGTCGGTGCCGCGGCGGATGCCGTCGACCAGCGATTCACGGCAGCCATAGAGGTTGTCGAACTTCGACTTGGTGACGCTGTCATTGACGTTGATGGCGGGCCACAGCAGCGTGCCGGCCTTCTGCATGTCGTAGAGACGATGCACGCCCGTGGTGGTCTCTTCCGAAACGCCCTTGATGCTCTCGGCAATCGCGGCGAAGTAACCCTTCGGCTTCTCCTTGAGCTGCTTCTTCAGCAGCGCGAAGAAGACTTCCTCTTCTTCGGAGCCGGGCTTGTCGAGGAAGGCGGTGTCACCCTTCTCGGCGCGCAGGCCGAGATGCACATACATGGTGGCGTCACCGCCGTCATCGAGGATCATGTTCGGGTGACCGCCGCCGTGCCAGTCGAACAGCTTCGCGGTGTAGTCCCAGTACTCGGTCAGCGTCTCGCCCTTGACGGCGAAGACGGGAATGCCGGCGGCCGCGATCGCGGCGGCGGCGTGATCCTGCGTCGAATAGATGTTGCAGGAGACCCAGCGGATGTCGGCGCCGAGTGCGGCCAGCGTCTCGATCAGCACGCCGGTCTGGATCGTCATGTGCAGCGAGCCGGCGATGCGGGCGCCCTTCAGCGGCTGCTTCGGGCCGTACTCCTCGCGGGTGGCCATCAGGCCGGGCATCTCGGTCTCGGCCAGCGAGAGCTCCTTGCGGCCGAAATCGGCGAGCGAAATGTCCTTGACGATGTAATCGGTGAAGCCGGGCTTCGCGTTCATAGGAGGTTCCTGTTTGTTTGGCTCGTCATTCCAGGGCGCTGGTGAAGCGAGCGAACCTGGAATCCGGAAGTGCGAGATTCCGGGTTCGCCGCGGTTGCGGCGCCCCGGAATGACGCAAGTGACTTAGAGCGCGCGCTTGAGCTGCTCGACGAGGTCGGTCTTCTCCCAGGAGAAGCCGCCCTCGTTGTCTGGCGTGCGGCCGAAATGGCCGTAGGCCGAGGTGCGCGCGTAGATCGGACGGTTGAGGTCGAGATGGGTGCGGATGCCGCGGGGCGTCAGATCCATCGCCTGCGCCGCCGCCTTCTCGAAGCTGCTCCTCCGGCACCTTACCGGTGCCATGGGTGTCGATGTAGATCGACAGCGGACGCGCCACGCCGATGGCGTAGGCGAGCTGCAGCGTGCAGCGGTCGGCCAGGCCAGCGGCAACGATGTTCTTGGCGACGTAGCGGGCGGCATAGGCCGCCGAACGGTCGACCTTGGTCGGATCCTTGCCGGAGAACGCACCGCCGCCATGCGGGGCCGCGCCACCATAGGTGTCGACGATGATCTTGCGGCCGGTCAGGCCGGAATCACCGTCCGGGCCGCCGATGTAGAACTTGCCGGTGGGGTTGATGTGCCAGATCGTCTTCGGCGTGATCCAGTCCTTCGGCAGCGCCTCGCGCACATAGGGCTCGACGATCTCGCGGACCTGGTTCGAGGTGAGGTCCGGAACCAGATGCTGGTGCGAGACCACGATCTCGCGCACGGCCACCGGCTTGCCGTTCTCGTACTGCACGGTGACCTGGCTCTTGGAATCCGGTCCGAGCACCTTCTCCTTGCCGGAGTGGCGGGCTTCGGAGATCAGGCGGAGGATCTTGTGGGCATAGAAGATCGGCGCCGGCATCAGATCGGGCGTCTCGTTGGTGGCGTAACCGAACATGATGCCCTGGTCGCCCGCGCCCTCTTCCTTGACCTCGCCCGGCTGCAGCGCATCGACGCCCTGGGCGATGTCGGCCGACTGCGGATGCAGCAGGATCTCGATGTCGCAGGTCTTCCAGTGGAAGCCTTCCTGCTCGTAGCCGATGTCCTTGATCGCACCGCGGACGACGCCCTCGATCTGCTCGTTGGTCACCGACTTGGGACCACGGGTCTCACCCGCAATCACCACCTTGTTGGTGGTGGCGAGCGTCTCGCAGGCGGCGCGGATCTGCCAGGGGTCGATGCCGGCCTTCGGGCCTTCGCGGTAGAACAGATCGACGATCTCGTCGGAAATGCGGTCGCAGACCTTGTCCGGATGACCCTCGGACACGGACTCGCTGGTGAAGAGATAGGACGCGCGCATCAGTAACCCCTTGTTCCGCCGCTAAGCCGGCGGGCGTTTGCGATGTTTACTTTTGATGATGTCAATCACGCCGGCGCGAGATGACGTAGGATTCGTCGAGAAACCAGAGCCCATTGTACTTTCGCAGCACGTCCCTGGCGGCATCCAGAGTGCGGCCGTTTTGAGTCATTTCTGTCAATCGGTCGTCCTCAATCTGAGCGACATACACCGCCGCATTCCACGCTGCAAAGGCCGTGGAGGTCCCGATCGTACCGGTGACCTCGTTGGGCAGCGCTTCCATATCATACCTGAAGATCGAACGGTTATCCGCATAAGCATTAAAATTTAAGTCGCGGCCCACCGATCCGAGTTCATACTTAACGGCGCGCAATAGCTCATGACGGCTGACCGCGAAAGGATTTTCTCCGGGCCAGATCGCCTGGATCATTTCCATGCCCGGATCCTGGCCATGGGAGTGGATCCCGATCAGCCGCCCTCCCGGCCGCAGCGCCCGCGCAAGAGGTGCGATGATCCGCTTGGCCCGGAAGTTCACCGACGACAGGGCGCGGTAGGGCTGGGAGGCGATGACGAGATCGAAATTGGCCTCGGTCTGGCCCGGCCGCGGAATGGTCGAATCCAGCAGGAACCTGTGATCCTCGCGATACAGCACCAGAACGACGGGCCGCTCATACAGCGGCATGGCGGTGCGCGGGCTGATCGCGGCGCGCCAGTTCTGCTCCAGGAACGGCCTCAGCTCGGCGATCTGCTGCTCGAACTCGCCCGATGAGGCGCCCCGCAGCGGGACCTCGTGCCAGACGGTCGCGGCCGCCGCCGCAGGCGATGCCGGCGTGAGCCAGGGGGGCCTCCGAATAGAACATGTTGGTGAAGACGAACACCGACGCCGGGTGCTCGAAAATGCGGTCCGGCACCTTCTCCAGCGTCAGGCGCAAATCCTCGAGACTGAGCTCCTTGCCGGCGACGTAGAACGGCATGTGGGGAAAGCGCTGGTGCGTTGCGCGCAGCACCCGCGCCAGCACGGTGCCGTCGCCGACGCCGGCGTCGAACAGGCGCAGGGCCGGGGGCCGCGGATGGATCGAGGCGAGCTCCAGCGCGACCCTGTCCGCGACCACCCGCTTTTCGCTGCAGGTATGGACGAACAGCAGGTATTTCTGGCGGTTCTCGAAGAAGCGGAAATTGCCGCGCGGATCGCGCTTCTCGGGCGGCACCTGAAGCCCTCGCGGTGGCGGCATGCCGCCGGCCATCGAGGCCGCCATGTAGGCCTGGATCCGCTCCAGCGTGTCGATGGTGATGCGCTTGCCCTCGCGCAGGCGATGCACCAGCTTCCCATCGTTCACCGCGCGCCGGCCAAATGTCGATTCCGCCATGTCCGCCTTGCGGCAGAACTCCGTGATCTGGCTGAGGATTTCGTCGTTCTTCATGAGGTGGGACGCGGTGGGCAGACTGGGTGGGACGCCCCCTCCTAGCAAAGTCTGCCCACTAAGGGAATAGCGGATCGAAGCGCGTCCCCTGCCGTTCGTGTCGGCGCCAGCCCTGAACCGCTGCGGTCTGCCCGGCAACAAACAGGCGCCTCTCCTCTGAAGGGCCATTCGCCATGCGCCGCCTGCTCGTCGCGCTCAGCCTGCTCACGGCAATCCTTGGATCCGCACCGGCGGTCGCGCAGGCGCGCAATCAGCTTGGGCCGCTCTGCACCACCGAGACGACGCCGGCGGAGCAGATGATCGATGCCTGCAGCAAGATCATCGCGTTGAAGGTGTTTCGGGGCGAGCAGCTCGCGACCATCCATTTCTGGCGCGCGGTGGGCTGGAACAAGAAGGGCAATTACTCGAAGGTCATTGCCGATGCCACCGAAGCGATCCGGCTCCAGCCTAGCCAAGCGGCCTACAATCTCAGGGGATCGGCTTATTACGACAAGGGCGACTACGAGATCGCCATCGCCGATTTCGACGACGCACTGAAGCTCGGACCGCCCAGCGGCACCATCTTCCACAATCGGGGCAACGCCTGGCGCGGCAAGCACGACTTTTCCAAGGCCATCGCCGACTACGACATGGCGATCAAGGCCGATCCGAAATCGGCATTCTCGTTCCAGAACCGCGGCATCTCAAAACAGGCACTCGGCGACCTCGACGGTGCGCTCGCCGAAATCAACCAGGCGATCCGGCTTGACCCTTCGCTGCCGCAGCCGCTGATCAACCGCACCGCGATCTGGCGCGCCAGGGGCGAGCTCGATCGCGCCATCGCCGACGGCAGCGAGGCGATCCGGCTGGCCAAGGACAAGCCACCGGTCAACATCATGACGCCGCCGAACAGCGTGCTGATCTCCGGCTATACCCATCGCGCGCTGGCCAATGAAGCCAAGGGCGACTACGCCCGCGCGCGCGACGACTACCAGGCGACGCTGGCGATCGTGGCATCCGACGCCGGCAGCAAGGCCAACCAGGCCACCGCCAAGGTACGGCTGTCGCTGCTGACGGATGCGGGCGCGCCGATCCCGCGCGATGCGCCCTCGCCGAGGACGCAGCCGGCGAATAATCCCGCCCTACAAGAGACCGGCGCGGCAGCTGCGCCCTCGCCTGCTCCGGCCGCTCGCGTCATACGCATGGCGCTGATCATCGGCAACGGCGCCTATGCCCATGTCAAGGCGCTGCCCAATCCCGCCAACGACGCGCGCGCCGTCGCCAAGAGCCTGCGCGATATCGGCTTCACCGTGTCGGAAGGGATCGACCTCGATCGCGCCGCAATGCAGAGGATGACGCGCGACTTTCTTCGCGCGGCCGCACGGGCGCAGGTGGCATTGGTCTATTATGCCGGCCATGGCGTGCAGGTCGACGGCCGCAACTATCTCATTCCGGTCGACGTCGCGCTCAAGCCGGGCGCTGGCATGACCGAGGCGATGATCGACATGGACACGATCATGGCCGGCCTCGACGACCAGGTTCGCACCAACATCCTGATCTTCGATGCCTGCCGCAACAATCCCATGGCGCAGCAAGTCGCGTCCGCCGGCCCCAATCGCGGCATCGAAAGCGCCCCGGGCCTCGCGGCACCGACGAGCCTGGGCGCTGGCGCGACATTGGGCGCCGGCACGCTGATCGCCTTCGCGACCGCGCCGGGCCAGGTCGCGCTCGACGGCGAAGGCGCCAACTCGCCGTTTTCCGCCGCGCTCTCCCGCCATATCGGCACGCCGGGGCTGGAGGTGCAGCAGATGCTGACGCGAGTGCGGGCAGAGGTGGTCTCGACCACCAGGAACAAGCAGGTGCCGTGGTCGAACTCGTCGCTGCTGGGCGAGGTTTATCTGGCGGAGAAGTGACGAGGCGTTGACGCGTCGTCATCCCGGGATGGTGCGCAAGCACCAGACCCGGGATCTCGAAATTCCGGTTTCGATGCTTCGCATCGCCCCGGAACGACACTTGACGTCAGTTGCCCCACACTTCCTTGGCGATCTCGACAGCGAGGCTGAGCTTGGCCCATTGCTCTTCCTCGGAGAGGATGTTGCCTTCTTCCGTCGAAGCGAAACCGCATTGCGGGGAGAGCGCGAGCTGCTCCAGCGGCGCGAACTTGGCGGCCTCCTCCAGGCGGCGCTTGATGTCGTCCTTCTTCTCGAGCTCACCGAACTTCGAGGTGATGACGCCGACCACGACGACCTTGTTGCCCTTGGGCAGGAAGCGCAGCGGCTCGAAACCGCCGGCACGATCAGAATCGTATTCCAGGAAGTAGCCGTCGTAATTGGTGCCGGCCAGCATGGTTTCGGCAACGGGCTCGTAGCCGCCCGAAGAAATCCAGGTCGAGCGGAAATTGCCGCGGCAGACATGGGTCGTCACCACCATGTCGGCAGGCTTCTCGGCCAGCGCGTAGTTGATGATGCGCGCGTAGATCTGCTGCAGACCATCCGGATTGTCGCCGCGCTCGCGCGCCTTCTGCAATTCGTCCTGCGAGCAGAGATAGGCCCACACGGTGTCGTCGAACTGGAGATAGCGGCAGCCGGCGTCGTAGAACGCCTTCACCGCCTTGCGATAGGTCCTGCCGAGGTCCTCGTAGAAGGCCTCTAGATCGGGATAGACGTCCTTGGAGATCGACTTGCGGCCGCCGCGGAAGTGCAGCACGGCAGGCGACGGTATCGTCATCTTGGCGGTGACGTGGGCCTGGTCGGCGACCTTCTTCAGGAAGCGGAAGTGGTCGAGCATCGGGTGATCGGCGGGAAAGTCGAGCTTGCCGATGACGCGCACCGCGTCGTGACGGGTCTGCACGCCCGCGAACTGGATGCCGGTGTCGGGGTGGAACAGCTCGCAGCCGGTGAGCTTGGCCAGGAAGTCGAAATGCCACCAGGAGCGGCGGAACTCGCCGTCGGTCGCGAGCTTGAGCCCGATCGAGGCCTGCTTGTGCACGACCTTCTCGATCTCCATGTCCTCGATCTTGCGCAGATCGTCGGCCGAGATCTCGCCCTTCTCCAGCCGGGTGCGGGCTTCCTTGATCTTGGCCGGACGCAGGAGGCTGCCGACCTCGTCGGCGCGGAAGGGGGCTCTGGTTCGCTGCATTCTTGTTTCTCCCGAAATTTCAGTCGGCGCTCGTTGTACCTCCTCTCACCGCAAGCGGGGAGAGGCGAAGAAAAAAGTCAGTGGGCCGCCGCCCCCGCGACGCCGAGATGCCGCTCCAGGACCGAGGAGTCGGCCCTCAGCGCGGCGCTCGGGGCGTCGTGGACGATCGTTCCGCGCTCCAATATCACAACGCGGTCGGCCAGCCCCAGAATCTTTTGGGCATTCTGCTCGACGATGATCGAGCAGATGCCGCCCGCCCGGGTGATGGTCCCGATCGCCTTCAGGAGCTCTTCGACGATGATGGGGGCAAGGCCCTCAGTCGGCTCGTCCAGCAGAAGCACTTTCGGGTTGAGGGTGAGCGCGCGCCCGATTGCCAGCATCTGCTGCTCGCCGCCGGAGAGCTGATTGCCAAAGTTGGTCCGCCGCTCCTTCAGTCGCGGGAACATCTCGTACACCTTCTCGACCGTCCAGAGGCCCGGCTGGGCCACCGCGGTCATGTTCTCCTCGACCGTGAGCGAGCGGAAGATGTTGCGCTCCTGCGGCACCCAGCCGATGCCGGCGCGCGCGCGCTGGTCGGGCCGCAAGCTGGTGATGTCGGTGCCGGCCAGCACGACCGAGCCGGAGAAGCGGCGGGTGACGCCGACGACGGAGTTGATCAGCGTGGTCTTGCCGGTGCCGTTGCGGCCAAGCAGCGCCAGGACCTGCCCCTCGGCGAGGCGCAAGGACATGTTGGGCAGCACCACCGCTTCGCCATAGCCGGCGCGAAGTGAGTCGATCGCGAGCAGGTCAGACATTGACCGCCTCCTCGCCGAGATAGACCGCCTTGACCTGCGGATCGCGCGCGACCTGCTCGGGCGGCCCTTCGGTCAGCAGCGCGCCGGAGACCAGCACCGAGATGCGGTCGGCAAAGGAGAAGACGAGGTCCATATCGTGCTCGATCAACAGCACGGTGACGTCGCGCGGCAGCGCGCCGACCACGGCGAGGATGTCGTGGCGCTCGCTCTCGGGCACGCCCGCGGCGGGCTCGTCGAGCAGCAGCACGCGCGGCTTGGCCGCGATCGCGACCGCGATCTCGAGCAGGCGCTGCTTGCCGTAAGGCAGCGTCACGGTCTGCTCGTTCATGACGTCGAGCAGGTGGAAGCGGGTCAGGAGATCGGCGATCTCGCCGTTGACGTCGCTGCGCGTGCCCATCCGCCGCCACCAATCGCCGCCATGGCCGAGACGTTCGGAGACGGCCAGGCCGATGGTTTCGAGTGGGGTGAGATCGGGATAGAGCTGGTTGATCTGGAAGGTGCGCGACAAGCCGAGCAGCACGCGCTTGTGCACGGGCAGATCGGTGATGTCCTGGCCTTCGAGCAGGATGCGGCCCGAGTTCGGCTTCAGCACGCCGGTGAGCTGGTTGATCACCGTGGTCTTGCCGGCGCCGTTCGGGCCGATCAGCGCGTGGCGCGCCCCCTGCTCGATCCTCAGGGACAGATCGCGGGTGACGCGCAAGCCGCCGAACTGCTTTTCGAGCTTCTGGGTTTCGAGCGCGATGGTCATGCATCGCTCTCCGGCACGGCGACGACCGCCTTACGGCCTGCAACCTGCCTGATAACCAGATTCGGCACATACAGCACCCAGCGATGCAGGCGCTGCCGGCCGACCAGCACGATCACGACCAGCACGAGGCCGATCCAGAACTGCCAGTATTGAGGGGTGATGGTGGAGAACAATTCCTGGAGCATGCGGAAGATCACCGCACCAATCAGCCCACCATAGAGATAGCCGGTGCCGCCGATGACGAGCACCAGCATCAGATCGGCCGAGCGCTCGAAGGCGAAGACGTCGAGCGAGGCGATCGCGGTGGTCTGGGTGAACAGCGCGCCCGCGATGCCGGCATAGAACGCAGCCAGCGTGTAGATCGCGATCAGGCGGCGGTTGACGGGAATGCCGATCGCCGCAGCCCGCAGCGGGTTGTTCTTGATAGCGCGCAGCGACAGGCCGAACGGCGAATGCACGACGCGGCGGGCGAACAGGAACAGCAGGAACAGCACGGCCAGCGAGTAAAAGAAGCCGGCCTTGCCGAACATGTCGAACGGAATCTGGCCGAGGATCGGCTGCATCTCGATGCCCTGCAGGCCGTCGGTGCCGCCGGTGATGTTGGAGAAGCGTTCGGCGAGCGCTTCCAGCAGCAGCGCGATGCCGAGCGTCACCATCAGGCGCGTGAGGTCGACGCCGCGGATCACCAGGAAGCTGGTGGCAAAGCCAAGCACCATCGCGGCCAGGCCCGCGACGAGCAGCGCGAGCACGGGCTCGTTGACGATACCGTGAAGCGCGAGAAGTCCCGCGGCATAGGCGCCGACCCCGAAGAAGGCGGCGTGGCCGAGCGAGACGATGCCCGCATAGCCAAGGATGAGATCGAGCGACATCGTGAAGAGCGCCAGGCGCAGGATGTCGGTCATGATCAGATAGCGCGAGGGAAAGGCGAAGCCGCAGGCCAGCACGATCAGCCAGAAGGCGATTTCGCCGTAGTGCCAGCGCGCCTGGCGCTGGGCGTGATAACCGACGTCGGAAGCAGCGCTCATCGGCGAACTCAACGCGCGGCCGTGCGGCCGAACAAGCCGTTCGGGCGCCAGATCAGGATCACGATCATCATGGTGTAGATCACGAAGGGGCCCATCTTCGGTACGTAATATTTGCCGGCGACGTCGCCGATGCCGAGCAGGAGCGAGGCCAGGAACGGGCCTGTTATCGAGGAGGAGCCGCCGACGGTGACCACGATAAGGAAGTAGATCATGAACTTCAGCGGGAAGTACGGATCGAGGCCGAGGATCTCGGCGCTGAGCGCGCCGCCGAGGCCTGCGAGCCCGCAACCAAAGGCAAAGGTGAAGGCGAACACCTGCGGCACGTTGATGCCGAGGCCGCTCGCGGCACGGGGATCGTCGACGGCGGCGCGCAGGCGGCTGCCGAAGCGGGTCTTGGCGAGCACCATCTGCAGAGCGATGGTGAGCAGGCCGCAGATCACGATGATCATCAGCCGGTAGCGGCCGATGCCGACGCCGAACAGGTCGAACTGGCCCTGGAGCGCGGCCGGCAGATTGATGAAGACGCGCGATGAGCCCTGGATGTAGTCGACGGCGGCAACCGACATGAAGGTCAGGCCGATGGTGAACAGCACCTGGTCGAGGTGGCTGCGCGTATAGAGGTGGCGATAGAGCGTCCGTTCGAGCGCAATGCCGATCGCGGCCGAGGAGACGAAGGCGAGCGGCAATGCGGCGAAGAACGGCCAGCCCATCCGGTTGACCAGCACCATGCAGATATAGCCGCCGGCCATAGCGAAGGCGCCGTGGGCGAGGTTGACGAAGTTCATCAGCCCAAGCGTGACCGCAAGCCCGCAGGCGAGCACGAACAGCAGCATGCCGTAGGCAACGCCATCGAACAGGTTGGTGAGGATTGCGGTCATCGGGAGCGGGTGAATCCTGGTAGTCACTAGTCATTCCGGGGCAGCGCGGAGCGCTGAACCCGGAATCTCGTTTCAACAATCTCGAAATCCCGGATGCGCGCCATGCGCGCGCCGGGATGACGCGCTTTCGCGCGTCACTTCTTGGTCTTGCCGAGATCCTTGACCGCCTCGAAGGTTGCGAACTCGACATTGTACAGCTCGCCGTCGACCTTCTCGACCTTGCGGATGTAGATGTTCTGCACGATGTCGCGGGTTTCGGGGTCGATCGAGATCGGACCGCGCGGGCTCTCCCACTTCTGGCCCTTCATGGCTTCGATCAGCTTGTCGCCGTTGGTATCGCCGCCGGTCTTCTTCAGCGCTTCGTAGATCAGGTGGATGCCGTCATAGCCGCCCACCGCCATGAAGCCCGGACGATTGCCGAACGCCTTCTTGTAGGCGGCGACGAAATCCTTGTTCATCTGCGAAGGGTGCGCCGCGGAGTAGAGATGCGCGGTGACCGTGCCGAGCACGGCGTCGCCCATGTTGTTGAGCAGGTCGTCGTCGGTGACGTCGCCTGGTCCGATCACCTTGATGCCGGCCTTGTCGAGGCCGCGCTCGGCATACTGCTTCATGAAGTTGCCGCCCTGGCCGGCCGGCACAAACACGAAGATCGCGTCGGGCTTAGCGTCCTTCATGCGCTGCAAGAACGGCGCGAAGTCGGGGTTCTGCAGGGGAACCTTGACCTCTTCGACCACCTCGCCGCCGCCCGCGGTGAAATTCTGCTTGAAGAAGTTCAGCGCGTCGTTGCCCGGCGCGTAGTCCGAGGTCAGCGTCGCCACTTTCTTGATGCCGTTCTTCGCCGCCCAGTCGCCGATGATGGTCGAGGACTGTGCCAGCGTGAAGCTGGTGCGCACGATATAGGGCGAGCGCTCGGTGATGATCGAGGTGCCGGCCGCCATGACGATTTCCGGAATCTTGGCCTGCGTTGCCAGCGGCGCCGCCGCGAGTGCGGCGGGCGTCACGCCGAAGCCGGCGATGAAGTTGACCTTGTCGTTGACGATCAGCTCCTGCGCGGCGGTCTTGGTCTTGTCCGGGATCGCGGCATCGTCCTTGAGGATGATCTCGATCTTCTTGCCGGCGACGGTGTCGCCCTTCTGCTGCATGTAGAGCTTGATCGCGTTCTCGATCTGCTTGCCGGTCGAGGCTTGGCCGCCTGTCATCGGCAGGATCAGGCCGATCTTGACGCTGTCCTGAGCCTTCGCAGGCCCGACGGCCGCGAGGCTTGCGATGGCGGCCGCGACGGCAGTCCGCGAAAGAATCTTGCGTTCGAACATCAGATGTCCCTCCCCTTCATTCCTGCTCTTGTGCCCTGGACCGAGTACCCGGCCCTTGCCTCAAACTTAGCCGACGCGCGAGCAACAATCGCTGGCCACATGGGCGTCTTTCGCGCCAACCTTGTCAATCGAACGTTTGGCGACTATTCGGCGAGCCGTGCGTTCCGATGACTTACCGGCCGAAGCGGCGACCCGGGTCACGTCGGTTTCCCTGCGGCAACTCGCCCGCCTCTCATTTGTACGAATGTACAAAGAAAATGGACTTGTCAACGAGAACCCCGCCGCCAACCCACGCCATGTTGTCGCGAGCGCCGCATTGCAGTCTAGAACCGGCAGGGATCGCAGGCATGGAGGATTTCGTCTTTCGCTTGCAGAATATGTACATCCGCGCGCCCGGGCTGCCAGCATCTCGGTAACAAATTACCTATCTCGAATAAGTCTATTTTACCTTGTTCAAGGCTAATCTTCCGCCCTTGCCGGCCCAGGCTGGCGTCCACTGACCGACTGCGCGCTCCCACACAATGTCCAAGACTTTTCGTTCCGCCCTCGTCCTTGCTGCGCTCGCTGCGGGACTGTCCGGCTGCGGGACGGTCAACGAAAAACTCTCCGCCGGCATGGGCGACTATGTTCCGCAATGGGCCGGCGGCCTGCCGGCCGATGCCCCGCCGCGACCGGGCACACCGCAATACGACGCTTACATGAAGGAACGCGAGCGCAAGCGGCTGCTGCCGGCGGCGGAGCGCGAGAAGGAAGAGCAGGCGCAAAAGGGCGCGACGGGAACGACGTCGGCCGGCACGGTGCGCTAGGTTTTGGATCGTCATTCCGGGCGCCTCGCAGAGGCGAACTATGGTGCGCAATTGCGCACCTGAGAATCTCGAGATTCCGGGTTCGATGCTGGCGCATCGCCCCGGAATGACTCCCACGATCAATCCACGAACACCACGGTCTTGCGGCCGTTGAGAATGACGCGGTCGTCGAGATGGTAGCGGATCGCGCGAGCGAGCACGCGACGCTCGATGTCGCGGCCCTTGCGGACGAGATCCTCGGGCGTGTCGCGATGGCTGATGCGCTCGACGTCCTGGTCGATGATCGGGCCTTCGTCGAGATCGCGCGTGACGTAATGCGCGGTGGCGCCGATCAGCTTGACGCCGCGCTCATGGGCCTGGTGATAGGGCTTTGCGCCCTTGAAGCCCGGCAGGAACGAGTGGTGGATGTTGATGCAGCGGCCCGAGAGCTTGGCTGACAGATCATCCGACAGGATCTGCATGTAGCGGGCGAGCACGACGAGATCGGTCTTCGTCTTGCCGACGAGGTCCATGATCTGCGCCTCCTGCTCTCGCTTGGTTTCCTTGGTCACCGGCAGGTGGTGGAACGGGATGCCGCCGAAATCGAGCCCACCATAGACCTCGCGCGGATGGTTGGAGACGATCGCAGTCACCGTCATCGGCAACTCGCCTGTGCGCCAGCGATAGAGGATGTCGACCAGGCAGTGGTCGGATTTCGACACCAGCAGCATCACCTTGCGATGAGCGGCGCGGTCGCGCATCTGCCATTCCATGCCGAAACGCTCGGCGATCGCGGCAAAGCCGGTCTGCAGCGCCGACAGTTCCACGGCAAGGTCGGCCGCGGTGAACACCACGCGCATGAAGAACTTCTTGGTCTCGACGTCGTCGAACTGCTGGGCGTCGAGAATGTTCTGTCCATTGTGGGCGAGAAACGTCGACACCGCCGAGACGATGCCGGGCCGATCCGGACAGGACAAGGTCAGAACATATTGATGGTCGGGCATGTTGATGGACGGGCTTGGATCTTGATGAAGGTTTGTGCAGCGGAACGACCCCGCGATTTGCGCCCTGCTCTAGCACCGACGCCGCCCTTGCGCCAATCCCAAGACAACCCCAAGACTTGCTTCGACATCATGCGCGGAGTCAGGATGAACGGACGATTGCGATTACGGAGAATCCCATGGCCGACCGCCTGAACGGCTACCACATCCTGATCCTGGAAACGCGCGAGGAGGCGCAGTTTTCCAAGCTGCTGGCCGAGCAAGGCGCCGAGGTCGTGCAATGCCCGATGTTCACCATCCTCGACGCGCCGGACCCGGCCCCGGTCGAGGCCTGGATCCGCCGCGCCATCGACAAGCCGCTTGACGATCTCGTGCTGATGACCGGCGAAGGCCTGCGGCGGATCATGAAGCTTGCCCGCGCCCGCGGGATCGACGCCGCCCTTGTCGCCGCGCTCGCCAAGACGCGGACATTCACCCGCGGCCCAAAGCCCGGCAGGGCGCTGCGCGAGGTCGGCCTGGAACCGCAGCAGACGACCGAGAAACCGACCACCGAAGGCGTGATCGAGATGCTGGGCAAGCTCGACCTCACCGGGCGGCGGCTCGGCCTGCAGCTCTATCCAGACAAGGACCATAGCGCACTGACCGGCGCGCTGGCCGCACAAGGCGCCGCTGTCGATACGGTGCTGCCCTATGTCTACGATTCCAAGGCAGCCGATACCAACATCATCGCCGCCGTCGACGACATGGCCGCGGGACGGATCGACGCCCTCGCGCTCACCAATCTCGGCCAGGTCCGCCGCCTGATCGAGGCCGCGAAGGCGCATGGCAGCGAGGCCAAGCTGCGCGCCGGCCTCGAACGGACGCTGATCGCGTCGGTCGGCCCGGCGGTCTCCGGCGAGCTCGCCGCCCACGGCCTGCGCACCGACGTTTCGCCGGCGGAGGAAGCGTACTTCATGCGACCGCTCATCTCGGCGATGGCCTCAGCCCTGGCGCAGCGGAAGCCGAGAGCCGCGGCGAGGTAAGAGCCGAACGCGGGGGCGGCCTGCGGCAGCTGCGATTGACACAAGCATCGCTGGCGCTAGCTTGCGAGCAAGAAGAAACCACACGGGCTGGGGAATCGCCGTGATACGAGCCTTCGCGCCTTGAGCAGAGCCGCACGACCTTCCGCGCTCGCGCCGTTCCGCATTCGCAATTATCGCTTTCAATGGCCGTCGGATCTGCTCACCTCCTGGGCGTTCGAGGTCGAGACGCTCGTGCTCGGCTGGTACATCCTGGTCGAGACCGGTTCGGTGCTGCTGCTCACCGTGCTTGCCTCGCTCCAGTTCGTCGGGACATTGGTCGCGCCAGTGTTCGGCATGATCGGCGATCGCATGGGCCATCGCGATCTCCTGATCGTGATGCGTCTTGCCTATACGGTGCTCTCGTCAACCATCATGGTTCTGGCGCTGACCGGTCATCTGTCGCCGCTGAGCGTCATGATCATCGTCGCGATCATGGGCTTGATTCGTCCCTCCGATCTCGGCGTCCGGGGCGCGCTGCTCGCCGAGATCATGCCGGCCGAGCAGCTGGTGGGCGCCATCAGCGTTGCACGCACCACCCAGGACAGCGCGCGCATCGCCGGCGCGTTGACC
Organism: Bradyrhizobium dasycarpum; assembly: GCF_042019905.1. Taxonomy (NCBI): domain Bacteria; kingdom Pseudomonadati; phylum Pseudomonadota; class Alphaproteobacteria; order Hyphomicrobiales; family Nitrobacteraceae; genus Bradyrhizobium; species Bradyrhizobium dasycarpum. The sequence goes on along the minus strand of NZ_CP169574.1, from coordinate 93,934 downwards.
GGCGCCGGGTTGTTCGCCGTCCTCGGCATCGGCCTCGTCTATGTGGCGATCGCCTGCCTCTATCTGGCGGCCGCGCTCCTCATGCTCTGCCTGACCCGGCCCAAGAGAACCGTCGTCACGAGCGATCTTCCGGCCAACAGCCACGCGGTGTCGCGATTGCTGGGCGAGCTCAAGGAAGGAATCGTCTACGCCTGGAATGGCCCGGGAATGCGCGCAGCGCTGTGCGTGGCGTTCCTGGCCAATCTCACCGCATTTCCCTTCACTGGCGGGCTATTGCCCTACATCGCCCGCGAGATCTTTCATACCGACCAGACCGGCCTCGGTTACCTCTCGGCGAGCTTCGCAATCGGCTCGCTGATCGGCTCCATCACGCTCAGCCTCGTCGGCGGACTGCGCATTGCCCGGCTGCTGATCGGCGCAACGCTGGCCTGGTACGCCATGCTGCTGGTGTTCGTCGAAATCAGGACCATGCCGGTGGCGATGGCCTGCCTCGTTCTCGCCGGTATCGCCCAGAGCATGTCGATGATCTCGGCAGCCGTGATTCTGATGCGGTCGGCCAGTGCGCACCTTCGCGGCCGCGTGATGGGCGTGCGCATGATGGTGATCTACGGCCTGCCGATCGGATTGCTCGCGGCCGGCAGCATGATCGACGTCATCGGCTATTCCGCGACCGGCTCGCTCTATGCCGCCGCGGGCTTCATCACGATGCTGGCGATCGCGATCCGCTGGCGCGCCGATCTCTGGCCGGTGCACGCGCCCGCCAATGCGCGATGAGGTCGCGTTAGTCCCCGTATCCGCGCAGCCGCTCGATATCGAGGATGGTGACGCCGCCATATTCCAGCCGCAGCAGCCCCTCCTTCTCCAGCCGGTTCAGCGCGCGGTTGGCGTTCTGGCGGGACATGCCGGAGAGCGCGCCGATCTCCTCCTGGGTAATCTCCAGATGCGCGGTCGATTCCGGGTAGAGGATCGGGTTGAACAGTGAGGCGATGCTGCGGGCAAGGCGCGCCGTCGCGTCGAGGGTCCGATTGACCTCAAGCATGCCGATGAACTGGCCGAGCCGCTCGTTGAGCTGGCGCACCAGAAAGCGGTTGAAGCCGACGCTGTTCTCGAACAGCCACATGAAGGCGCTGCGTTCCATCAGCGCGACGCGGCTGTCGCGCAGCGCGACCACGTCATAGCGGCGCGGCTCGTTCTTGAGCACGCTGCCCTCGCCGAACCAGGCCCCTGCCGTCAAACCGGCCAGGCTCGTCTCCTTGCCGTCCCGCGAGACCCCGCCCATGCGGGCAAGACCGCTGACCATGCCGGCCCAATAGGCGAAGATATCGCCACGCATGAACACGGTCTCGCCGGTGCCGTAGGACCGCTCCGTGATTCCGGCGCGCGCGACCTCGATCTCCGCTTGCGTGAGCTCGCGCGACCAGGCGGCGACGCGCTTCAGATGATCTTCTGAAATCATGATCTCGCGGCCAGCCGCACCGTTTCGTCACTCCACCTTCTGTTGCATTGCAACATGATTATGACGGCTGCCACCCGACGAAAGATGAAGGCCGCTGCCGCCCGGCAAACTTTGTCGCAGAATTGTCAGCCGGGAGACATTTCAAAATAGCGCTTTCCCCTATTGAGAACCACCTCGGCGATGCGGCTCTTGATCCCAAACCGGAACGAGAGTGGCGCGGCTCCGGTCGAGACCATCTGCTGCATGGCCTCACCGGCACCACCGTACTAGGATCGCCGGACAGAACGGACGAAGAGCGCTGCTAAAAAGCGCCATCACCGGGAGGGTTTTCGTTTGGTGGCTACCAGTCTTGAAGTGCGCGGCGTGTCCTTGCGATTCGGCGGCGTCCGTGCCCTGACCGACGTCAGTTTCGCCATCAAGGACGGCGAGCTGTTCTCGATCATCGGTCCCAACGGCGCCGGCAAGACCTCGATCGTGAACTGTATTTCCGGTCGCTACAAGCCGACTGAAGGCCAGCTCTTCTATGGGGACCGCGACATCACCGGCTTGACGCCGAATGCCCGGGCCTCGCTCGGCATCGGCCGCACCTTCCAGAACCTGGCGCTGTTCCACCACATGAGCGTGCTCGACAACATCATGGTCGGCCGCCATCACCTCCTGAAGAACAATTTCCTGACGGGCTCGCTGTACTGGCTCACCGGGGCGCGCAAGGAGGAGCTCGAGCACCGCCGCAAGGTGGAGGAGATCATCGACTTCCTCGATCTGCAGTCGGTGCGCAAAGCCACAGCCGGCACCCTCTCCTACGGCCTGCGCAAGCGCGTCGAGCTCGCCCGCGCCATGGCGCTGGAGCCTCGCCTCATCCTCCTCGACGAGCCGATGGCCGGCATGAACTTCGAGGAGAAGGAGGACATGGCCCGCTACATCGTCGACCTCAACGAGGAGTTCGGGATGACGGTGGTGATGATCGAGCACGACATGGGCGTGGTGATGGACATCTCCCATCGCGTCATGGTGCTGGATTTCGGCAAGAAGATCGCCGAAGGGGACCCCGCGACGGTGCTCGCCGATCCTCACGTTAGGCGCGCCTATCTTGGCGAAGAAGACGAGGTGCTGGTCGATCCCGACGATGCACCGCCTGCGCAGGAGAGCGCGGCATGATGGATTACGCAGGCCGCGTCGCGCAGGCCGACACCTATCCGAAAATGCTCCGGCTCAATGCCAAGGAGCACGGCAACGAGATCGCTTTGCGCGAGAAGGATCTCGGGCTCTGGCGCATTTTCACCTGGAACGACTACCAGGCCCGCGTGCGCGACTTCGCGCTCGGTCTCGTCGAAATGGGCCTTGGCCGCGGCGACGTCATCGGCATCATCGGCGACAACCGGCCGGACTGGGTCGCGGCGGAAGTCGCGACGCACGCCATCGGCGGCCTCAGCCTCGGGCTTTATCGCGACGTGCTGGACGAGGAGGCCTCCTATCTCCTCAACTATGGCGAGGCGCAGCTCGTCTTCGCCGAGGACGAGGAGCAGGTCGACAAGCTGCTCACCCTCGCCGAGCGGGCGCCGAAGCTGAAGCACATCATCTATTCCGATCCGCGAGGGATGCGGAAATACGACGATCCGCGCCTGATGTCGGCGGAGGCGTTTGCCGAGCTCGGCCGGGCACGTGCCGCGCGCGAGCCCGAGCTCTACGACGGATTGGTCGATGCCACCAAGGGCGAGGATGTCGCCATCCTCTGCACGACGTCGGGCACCACGTCTCATCCCAAGCTCGCAATGCTCGCCGCCGGCCGGGTGCTCGGTCACTGCGCGACCTATCTCGCCTTCGATCCGAAAGGGCCGGACGACGAATACGTCTCGGTGCTGCCGCTGCCATGGATCATGGAGCAGGTTTACGTGCTCGGCAAAGGCCTGTTGTGCCGGATGAAGATCAACTTCGTCGAAGAGCCCGACACGATGATGAACGATCTGCGCGAGATCGCGCCGACGTTCGTCTTGTTCGCCCCCCGCGTCTGGGAATCCATCGCCGCCGACGTCCGGGCCAAGGTGATGGACGCCACGCCTCTCAAGCAGCGCCTGTTCGACATCGGCATGAAGAGCGGCCTCGCCGCGCTCGAACAGGGCAAGCGCTCCGCCCTTGCCGACGCCATCCTGTTCCGCGCGCTGCGCGACCGCCTCGGCTTCACCCGCCTGCGCTCGGCCGCGACCGGCGGCGCGGCGCTCGGCCCCGAGACCTTCAAGTTCTTCCAGGCGATGGGCGTGCCGCTGCGCACGCTATACGGCCAGACCGAACTGCTCGGGGCCTATACGCTGCATCCCGAAGGCAAGGTCGACCCTGATACGACCGGCGTGCCGATGGCCGACAGCATCGAGATCCGCATCGACAATCCCGACGTCCACGGCGTCGGCGAGATCGTGGTGCGGCATCCCAACATGTTCCTAGGCTACTACAAGAACCCGGAAGCGAGCGTCGCCGACGTCAAGGACGGCTGGATGTGCTCCGGCGATGCCGGCTATTTCAACGCCAACAACCAGCTCGTCGTCATCGACCGCATCAAGGATCTCGCCGAGACCTCGCGCGGCGAGCGCTTCTCGCCGCAATTCATCGAGAACAAGCTGAAATTCTCGCCCTATATCGCCGAAGCCGTGGTGCTGGGGGCCGGCCGCGACGCGCTCGCGGCGATGATCTGCATCCGCTACTCCATCATCTCGAAATGGGCGGAGAAGAACCGCCTCTCCTTCACCACCTACACCGACCTCGCCTCGCGGCCCGAGGTTTACGCGCTGCTGCACAAAGAGGTCGAGACCGTCAACGCCACGCTGCCACCGGCCCAGCGCATCTCGCGTTTCCTGCTGCTGTACAAGGAGCTGGACGCCGACGACGGCGAGCTCACCCGCACCAGAAAAGTGCGTCGCAGCGTCATCAACGAGAAATACGCCGGCATCATCGACGCGATCTACCGCGGCGATTCCGACATTCCCGTCGACACCGTGATCCGCTTCCAGGACGGCACCACACAGCGGGTGCGGACGACATTGCGAGTGGTGGACCTCGGGGTGCACGGGCACATGGCGGAGGCGGCGGAGTGAGCCAGATGTTCATCGCGCGCGGCGCTGCCCTTCGCTTCTCCCCGCTTGGGGCAGGGCAATCGCATATGCCGTCCGTCGTTGCGAGCACAGCGAAGCAGTCCAGACTGCGTCCGCAGAAAAGACCCTGGATTGCTTCGTTGTGCTCGCAATGACGATGCAGGTGCAGCAGGAAATCATAAATGAACACCGCCTTCCTCATCCAGCTTCTGGTCAATGGCCTCGTGGTCGGCACGCTCTACGGCGTGGTCGCGATGTCGTTCGTGCTGATCTACAAGGCGACGCAGGTCGTCAATTTCGCGCAAGGCGAGCTGCTGCTGGTCGGGGCGTGGGTGTGCTGGGCGCTGCTGGCGAAGTACCAGGTGCCGTTCTGGATCGGCATGCCGATGACGCTGGTGTTCATGTTCGTGTTCGGCATCGCGGTCCAGGTCCTGATCCTGCGGCCGATGATCGGCGAGCCCATCATCTCCGTGATCATGGTGACGATCGGCCTCTCCACGGTGCTGCAGGCCACGCTGAAATGGATGTTCGGCGTCAACCCGCAGCCGTTCCCGCGCGTGTTCGAGAGCCAGTCGGTCAGCCTGCTCGGGCTGCAGATCCAGACCGTCTATGTCATGAGCCTGGTGGTCTCCGTCGCCATGATGATCGGCATGGCATGGTTCTTCCGTGCGTCCAAATATGGCCTTGCGATGCGCGCCACCGCGTTCAACCAGCAGGTCGCGCAATCGCTCGGCATTTCCGTCAAGAGCGTGTTCGCGATGGCCTGGGCGATCTCGGCGACGGTCTCGGCGGTCGCGGGTGTGGTCGTCGCGGTCGTGAACGGCGTGTCGTCGGGTCTTGCCGCTTACGGCATCAAGGTCTTTCCGGCGGCGATCCTCGGCGGGCTCGACTCCGTCGGCGGCGCCGTGCTCGGCGGCATCATCATCGGCCTGCTCGAGAACGTCGCGCAGTATGTCGACAGCGAATATCTGCACTGGGGCAATCTCTACGAGATCGCGCCGTTCTACGTCCTCATCATCGTGCTGATGATCAAGCCTTACGGATTGTTCGGCACCCACGACATCGAACGGATCTGACCCATGGCCGGCCCTGCCCTCATTCCTGCTGGTGATTTCCGCACATCCTACGCGGCGGACACCACGATCTTCCCGACCGCCACCAGCCGCAACTTCGCCATCGCGGGCGTGGCGCTGCTGTGCCTCGCGCCGCAATTCTTCAGCGGATACTGGCTCAGCATCCTGATCCAGATCGGCATATTCTCGATCGCCGCGCTCGGCCTCAACATCCTGGTCGGCTTTACCGGCCAGATCTCGATCGGGCACGCCGCCTTCTTCCTGCTCGGCGCCTTCACCTCAGCCTACATCTCCAACAACGCGCCGATCCCGGTGTTCTTCGCCATTCCGCTTGCGGGAATCGTCACCGCGCTGGTCGGCCTGATCTTCGGCATCCCGGCGGCGCGGCTGAAGGGCCTCTATCTCGTCATCGCGACACTGGCTGCGCAGTACATCCTGCTCGACTTCTTCTCACGCGCCGAATGGTTCTCCGGCGGCTCGGTGCCGGCGAGCGCCGCGCCTTTCTCGATCTTCGGCTATACGCTGCGCGGCGACCGACAGTATTTCTACGTCGTGCTGGCCTATGTGCTCGTGAGCTACATCCTCGTCACCAATCTGATGCGCACGCGGGACGGCCGCGCGCTGGTGGCGATCCGCGACCACTATCTCTCCGCCGAGATCATGGGCATCAACCTGACGAAATACCGCACGCTGTCGTTCGGGCTCGCCGCCTTCTTCGCCGGCATCGCCGGCGCGCTCTACGCGCACTACCAGCTCGTGGTGTCGCAGGAAGGTTTCGGCATCGAGCGCTCCATCCTGTTCCTCGCCATGATCATCATCGGCGGCACCGGCTCGGTCATGGGCACGCTGATGGGCACCGCCTTCGTGGTGCTGCTGCCGGAATCGATGGAGTGGCTGAGCCATCATCTGAAGGGCGGCGCGATCGACCAGGCGCTGTCACTCAACACCAACATCACCTTCCTGCGCGAGATCGCGATCGGGGTGATCATCATCGCGTTCCTGATGTTCGAGCCTGACGGGCTCGCGCATCGCTGGCGGCAGATCAAGGCGTATTGGAAACTCTACCCGTTCTCGCATTGAGCGCGGGCAACTTCACTTAAACAATAAACAGGAGGAACCGACCCATGAAGATGAAGTCACTTTTGAGCACCGCATCGCTCGCGATCGCGATCGCCGCATTTTCGACCGGCGCGCAGGCGCAGATCGCGATCGGACACCTCGCCGACTATTCCGGCGGCACCTCCGACGTCGGCACGCCCTTTGGCCAGGCCGTCGCCGACACCTTCGGCTGGGTCAACAAGAACGGCGGCGTCGGCGGCAAGCAGCTCAACCTCGACACCAACGACTATGGCTACCAGGTGCCGCGCGCCATCGCGCTCTACAAGAAGTGGTCGGCGCCGGACGCCAAGGTCGCCGCGATCATGGGCTGGGGCACCGCCGACACCGAGGCGCTGACCGGCTTCCTGGCCCAGGACAAAATCCCCGACATGTCCGGCTCCTATGCCGCCGCCCTCACCGATCCCGGTGGCATCAGCGGCAAGGCCAAGCCCGCGCCCTACAACTTCTTCTATGGCCCGAGCTATTCGGACGCGCTGCGCGCGATGCTGATGTGGGCCGCCGAGGACTGGAAGGCCAAGGGCAAGTCCGGCAAGCCGAAATTCGTGCACATGGGTGCCAACCATCCTTACCCGAACGCGCCGAAGGCCGCCGGTGAAGCGATGGCGCAAGAGCTCGGCTTCGAGGTGCTGCCGCCGCTGGTGTTCGCGCTCGCACCGGGCGACTACAGCGCGCAGTGCCTGAGCCTGAAATCCTCCGGCGCCAACTACGCCTATCTCGGCAATACCGCCGCCTCGAACATCTCGGTGATGAAGGCCTGCAAGACTGCCGGCGTCGAAATCCAGTTCCTCGGCAACGTCTGGGGCATGGACGAGAACGCTGCGAAAACCGCGGGCGATGCCGCCAACGGCGTGATCTTCCCCTTGCGCACCGCGGTGAGCTGGGGCGGCGATGCGCCCGGCATGAAAACGGTGATGGAAATCTCCAAGATGTCCGACCCGACCGGCAAGGTCTATCGCCCGGTGCACTACGTCGCGGCCGTCTGCTCCGCGATGTACATGAAGGAAGCGATCGAGTGGGCCGCCAAGAACGGCGGCGCCACCGGCGAGAACGTCGCCAAGGGCTTCTACCAGAAGAAGGATTGGGTGCCGGCAGGAATGGAAGGCGTCTGCAATCCCTCGACCTGGACCGACAAGGACCATCGCGGCACGCTGAAGGTCGATCTCTATCGCACCAAGATCTCGGGCACGACCGACGGCGACCTCAACGATCTCATGGCCAAGGGCACGATCAAGCTCGAGAAGGTCAAGACCGTCGAGCTGCCGCGCAAGCCGGAATTGCTGGGCTGGTGAGCCGTACTCCGTTCGTCGTTCCGGGGCGATGCGAAGCATCGAACCCGGAACCTCGAAATTCCGGGTTCGGTCCTGCGGACCGCCCCGGAATGACGGAGGTAGAGCGGCGCCGACATCGAGAGAACCATTGACCATGAGTGAAACAGCTCACATCGAGCGTCCCTCCCCGAGCGTCGTAGCCGCGCCTCCACTCCTCGCCGTGCGCAACATCGAGGTCGTCTATGACGACGTCATCCTGGTGCTGCGCGGCCTCAGCCTCGACGTGCCCAAGGGCGCGATCGTGGCGCTGCTGGGCGCCAACGGCGCCGGCAAGTCGACAACGCTGAAGGCGATCTCGGGGCTGCTCAAGACCGAGGACGGCGAAGTCACTCGCGGCGAGATCCTGTTCGAGGGCGAGCGCATCAACGGCATCGATCCCGACAAGATCGTCCGCCGCGGCATCTTCCAGGTGATGGAGGGCCGGCGCATCGTCGCCGACATGACGTCGCTGGAAAACCTCAAGCTCGGCGCCTTCACCCGCAGGGACCGCGAGGTCGATTCCGACCTCGACATGGTCTTCAATTATTTCCCGCGCCTGAAGGAGCGCACCGGCCTCGCCGGCTATCTCTCCGGCGGCGAGCAGCAGATGCTCGCGATCGGCCGTGCGCTGATGGCGCGCCCGAAGATGATCCTGATGGACGAGCCCTCGATGGGTCTGTCGCCGCTGCTGGTGAAGGAAGTGTTCTCAATCATCCAGAAGATCAACCGCGACCTCGGCGTCACCATCCTCCTGGTGGAGCAGAACGCACGCGCCGCACTATCGGTGGCGAGCCACGGCTACATCATGGAGCAGGGCAAGGTCGTGCTCGACGGCAGTGCCGACGAATTGCGCGACAACGAGGACGTCAAGGAATTCTATCTCGGCGGCGCCGGCGACCAGCGCAAGAGCTTCAAGAACCTCAAGAGCTTCAAGCGGCGCAAGCGCTGGCTGTGATCCACAAGAAGCCTAGCCCAGCACCTGCTCCGCTTCCGTGACCGCGCAGAGAACATGATAGAACGACGACGCAGGAATGGTGTCGATCAGCGATTTGCCGTCGCGATCGAACTGGTCATACCAGCCACCCTTTACGGGATGGCTGAGATAATGCCGTTCGAGCCGCACCAGCGCCGCGCGCGCTTCGTCGGCCGCGCCGGCCTCGCCCGACTCGGCTTGCGCGATCCACGCCTTCGCGATCTCGGTCTGCGGCCACAGCCGGCGGGTGCTGCGGCGGATGTTGCCGACGTCGTCCCCTTCATCGATCAGGCAGCCCGTGGTCTCGTCGCGATAGCGCATCGCGGTCGCCAGGAGTTCGGCGCGCCGCTGCCCGGTCGGGCAGCCCGTGATGCGCTCGAACCCCTTCAGCAGCCAGACCCATTCGGCCTGATGGCCCGGCTCGACGCTGACCGGCTCGATCTTCGACCAGTCCTCCTCGAAATACTCGGTCAGGATGCGCTTTTGCTTGTCGTAGAGATTGGCCAGGAACAGCGCGAAGAATTCGCCGGCGCGGTTCTGGAACGACAGATCGTGGGTCGCGTCGAAACAGGCGATCATCGCCTCGAACAGATGCATGTGCGGATTCTGCCGGCGCGGCAGCGAGACCGGAAGGCCTTCATGCACGCCGCCATGCGGCGAACGGAGATGGCCGTCGAGGAAAGCGAGCAGCGCGTCGATCTCGGCGCGCACCTGCGCGTCCTGGTCGAGCGCGTAGACGGTCGCGAGAGCAAACAGGATGAAGGCGTGGTCGTAGGCATCGCGCCGGCCGTCCAGCACCGTCCCCTCCGGCGTCAGCCGGTGCACAAAGCCGGGCCGGCCGTCGGGCGCCTTGGCTTTGGCCAGCAGATGTTCCAGTCCCTTCAGCGCGACTGCGCGCCCCTCAGGATACCAGCCCATCTGCGCCGCCTTGGCGTAGCAATAGATTTGGCGGGCCTGAACGAACACGCGCCGCGGCGCAGCCGCATCCGCAGTACCGTCGCGGTGCAGCCGGTCGATGAAGCCGCCGGTGGCCTGATCCCAGCCGACGGTCGACCACAGCGGCAGCGCCTCGTCGACCATGCGCAGCTTCAGGCGCGCCACGACATCCGCAGCCTCATTCGCCGCCGCAACGCTTCCCATGTCTGCCATCGGGTCCTCTCCAGGCCTCAACAATGGCGGTCTGATACCCATGCCGGTGGCGGTGCGCAACGGATGCCAACACGGAAAGCACAGCCATGACCGCCCATTACGATGCCCGCGAGACGCGCGAGCCGGCAGCCCGCGAGGCCGATCTGTTCTCCCGCCTGCCAGAGGTCTTGCGCGCCGCGATGGCCGCACCGGCCTACGCCGAGCGGCTGAGGGGCCTTGATCCCGCCGCCGTGGCCTCCAGGACCGCGCTGGCTGGCCTGCCGGTGCTGCGCAAGTCGGAACTGCCCGCTTTGCACAAGGCTTCTGCGCCCTTCGGAGGCTTCGTCGCGGCGCCCCCCGGCTCATTCGCCCGCCTCTTCACCTCTCCCGGGCCGATCTTCGAGCCGGAGGGACGGCAGGCCGATCCCTGGCGCGGCGCAAGGGCCCTGTTCGCGGCCGGATTCCGGCCCGATGACATCGTCCTCAACACCTTCAGCTACCATCTCACCCCCGGCGGCTTCATCTTCGATGCCTCGGCGCGTGCGCTCGGCTGCGCCGTGATTCCCGCAGGGCCGGGCAATGCCGAGCAGCAATTCGAGCTGATCGAGGCCTACCGCCCGGTTGGCTACAGCGGCACGCCGGACTTCCTCAAGATATTGCTCGATGCGGCGGCGAGCTCGGGCCGCGACGTCTCCTCGATCAAGCGTGCACTGGTTTCCGGGGCCGCGTTCCCGCCCTCGCTCCAGGCCGAGATCAAGGCGCGCGGCATCGACGCCTACCAGGCCTTTGGCACCGCCGATCTCGGCCTCATTGCATTCGAGACCGCGGCGCGCGAAGGCATGGTCGTGAATGAGGACCTGATCCTGGAGATCGTCAAGCCCGGCACCGGCGATCCCGTGGCGCCCGGCGATGTCGGCGAGATCGTGGTGACGTCGCTCGACCAGCATCATCCCTGGATCCGCCTTGCGCTCGGCGACCTCACCGCCGCTCTCCCAGGTCCAAGCAAATGCGGGCGCACCAATATGCGCATCAAGGGCTGGATGGGCCGCGCCGACCAGACCACGAAGGTCAAGGGCATGTTCGTGCGTCCCGAGCAGATCGCCGAGATCGGCAAGCGTCATTCCGCGCTCGGAAGACTGCGCCTCGTGGTGACGCGACAGGGCGAGACTGACGCGATGACATTGAGAGCGGAAACGGCGACCGCGAGCGAGGCGCTACGCGAGGAGATCGCCGGAACTTTGCGCGCCGTGACCAAGCTCGGTGGCGCCGTCGAACTGGTCAGCCCCGGCGCACTGCCGAACGACGGCAAGGTGATCGCGGACGAACGCTGAAGATGCCCTTGTTCTGGTAACAGCGAATATTTCGCAAATCCGCGCCCTGTTCAGACGCGAACCCGCGCAAAACCCGCGGAATATCCGAGGTTTACGCGCCTCTGGCGAGCAGCGGGCGGAAAATAACAGGGAATTCCAAACCGCTATCAGGGAATTCCCAGGCCAAGAACAGGGAATCTGCAGAGCCGAAGCAGGGAAGCTAATCGGTCGGCGCGAATAGCTGCGTGCAAGACGTCTGGTTTGAGCCCTGGCGCGCCTGCCGCTCCAGCAACGCGCGGCCACAGGCATCAGTCCATCGATCTTCTTCCGTCGCATTGGAGGCCAGCTTGTTTGTCACGAGCTTGTGATCGAATCCGAAAATCCAATAGGAGGCCTCTACATTCGTCAATTGGACTCACCCGCTACCCCCATAGCCCTCCGAATCCGCAATATCGAATTTTGAGCGTTTACCAACGCGGTGCGCCGCGTTCCGCTGCAGCTCCATTCTCGGCTAGCGTCTCCGCACCAATCATCTCAAGGAGACACACAGGATGGGCATTCCATTCGATCAACAGCAGCTTCGCAACGATCCGCCTTGGTTCGTCCGGCACGAGCTTCCCACCACCAAGCGCCGCGGTCGCCCCCGCAACCATCCGGCCTTGGAGGACTTTACGCTGGATCAGATCGACCGGATCTATCCGTGGCTGTGCAGGCGGCTCAAGGCACGTCACGTGGCGAAGCCGCGCACCGCCGATCATAAGGTTATCAGCGAGCAGGCTTACGAGCTGTTGACCGATTGGACGATAAAGCGCTTTCCGAACATTCATTGGACGACCCTCCGCAACAAGCACACCTTGTGGAAGCACCGCTGCCTTCCCGAAGAAGACCGCCGGGATTCGGAAGATTTCGACGCAGAGATCGATCGCCAGTTTCCGCATCGTCTCGAAATCCGCAATCCCTGATTTTCCGTGAGCGCCTTTCAAGGCTCGATCTGCAAAAAACTCTTCCGGGGCAAGCCGCCTCAAGCGAACTCAATAGGAGAGAACGTATGCAGATCGAGCACCTTTCGACTGACTCACTCAGGCCCTACGCGCGCAATGCCCGTACGCATTCGGCAAAGCAGGTCAAGCAGATCGCACACAGCATCGAACGGTTTGGGTTCAACAATCCCATTCTGATCGATGATGAAGGCCTGGTGATTGCAGGTCATGGACGTCTCGCAGCGGCAAGCCTGCTGAACCTTCAGACGGTGCCCTGCGTCCGCCTTTCGCATCTGAGCGAAACCGACAAGCGGGCCTATGTTCTTGCCGACAACCGTCTTGCTGAAAAGGCCGGCTGGGATAACGCACTCCTTGCAATCGAATTTAAGGAGCTCGCAGACGTCGGGTTCGACATCGATTTGACCGGCTTTGAAGCCGCCGAAGTCGACTGCATCATCGAAAACTTCGACGAGGACAGTGAGCAGCCCGAAAACCGGATTCCGGAGCGCGGTGAAGGTCCACCCGTGAGCCGCCTCGGAGATACCTGGCACCTCGGTAAGCACGTCCTCATCTGTGGTGATGCAACGGATCCCGCGACGTACCGCAATCTCTTGGATCGCGAGCGGGCCGACTTCATTTTCACCGATCCCCCTTACAATGTTCGCATTGGCGGCAATGTATCCGGGCTGGGCGCCATCAAGCATCGCGAATTTGCCATGGCGTCGGGGGAAATGAGCGAGGAGGAATTTACCACGTTCCTCTCAAAGACCTTTCGGCTGCTTTGCTACTACTCCAAGGACGGCTCGATCCACCAGATCTGCATGGACTGGCGGCATATGCGGGAGATCCTCCGCGCCGGGGATCGGTATTATGCCGAGCTCAAGAACCTCTGCGTCTGGAACAAGACCAACGCCGGGATGGGATCGTTCTACCGCTCCAAGCACGAGCTGGTGTTCGTCTGGAAGAGCGGATCGGCCGCGCATACCAATACCTTCGAGCTCGGCCAGCACGGGCGCTATCGGACCAACGTCTGGGATTATGAAGGCGCAACCAGCATGCGGGCGGGTCGGATGGAGGAGCTGAAGCTGCACCCAACGGTGAAGCCGGTGGCCATGGTGGCCGACGCCATCAAGGACTGCTCTAAGCGCGGCCAGATCGTGCTTGATCCGTTCTGCGGCAGCGGAACGATCTTGATTGCAGCGGAGAAGACTGGGCGCTGCGCCCGCGCAATCGAGCTTGACCCCGCTTATGTCGACGTCGCCGTGCGGCGCTGGGAGCAGTACACCGGACAGAAGGCTTGGCTCTATCCCATGCAGGAGACCTTTGAGGAGCTTGCGGAGACAAGGGCGGCTTGACCGCCCTTAATTTACAAATCGTTCGACTCGTGGTCTCGCGGCCCACCGCTGATATCCCCCGCCCGCAATTGTCGTGAGCGCTAAGTCTCCTGTGCACGTGGTACTTATCTCGCGCACCTCAGACCGGCGCGGGAACATATGGACGAACAAGCCAACTCACACACACTTCCAGCGGTCGAACTGACACCACCTGGGTATGCGATCGGATACAAGCGTCCGCCCAGGCATGCGCAATTCCCTAAAGGAAGATCAGGCAATCTTAAAGGGCGCCCGAAGCGGCCTAAGGGGATCAACCTTGGGGAGCTTCTCGATGGGGTCCAATACACCAAGGACGGAAGTACCATCTCGCGACGAGAACTCATCGTGCGCCGTATCTTGAAAGACGCGATGGCAGGGGATCCACGCCAATTTAAGAAGTTTCTCGATCTCTTGGAACGCGCCGGGTTAATCCTGCGAGCAACCGCAAAGAGCCCCGGTCCGATCATCGTAAAGCGCGGGCGGACTACCGTTCCAAACGCCTGATTCTGCATGCAAACGGTATGACGAACAAAAAGGCAAACTGAATGGATCAAGATAATAAGCCGCCAATTCCCCCTACCACAGCGAGACGCCGCCGCTCCCGCCGCGGCTCTAGCGCGAACGCATCTGACAGCGTGATCGCCATCTTCAAACGACTTGTTATGGAGCCCGTAAAGATACCCATCAACGGCCGGCAGCGGAAAATGCCGCTAGCCGAAGCTATCATCCTGAAGAACCACAATGCAGCTCTTCAGGGTGACAGAAACGCTCAGAACAACATGTGGCGCCTTATCGAACGAAGCGGCGAGCTAATCGATCAAAATGACCCCGCGACGGTCGGTAGGCCAATCGTCGTTCCGGAGAAGGTTTGGAATACGGACGAGCTTCTAGAGGAACACGGCGTCACGATTGTCGAGGTTAGAACTACCCAAACAACCTGACCAGGAGTTCATCCATCCCGCTCAAGACCGCAAAGCTCGCCTTGCCGAGATCGCGGTGCATAGGACGTTCCAGCTTCTGCCCATTGCTATCGCCGCGCGAATGCCGGCTGACCTTGGCGCCGAGATCAGGCAGTCGGGCTCCCGGCTCGCCACCGAACCAGAAGTACCGTTCGAACGCCAGCGTACGCTGATTGACTTCGAGCCAGATGACACAGGCGCTTGGCTTCTCCATCAGCCGGGTGCTGACGGTCACCTGGCGGACGCTCGACCCCGAGAAGGTCGACTTCAGCTGGACGTGCCGGACGATGCCGTTGGCCTCCAACACGATGTCATAGCCGCCCCGATCGACCTCACTCGTGAGCACCTCGATATCGTGGCGGCCCTGCTCCCAGCGTTCCGCCATCAGCTGTCCAAGAAAAAGATGCAAGAGCGCCTGCTCCCGAATGTGCGAGGCCCTGGAGTGAGCGGTAAGCGGGTTCTGGTGAAGTTCAGCTAACATTGGTGAGGCTCCTTTGGGTTGGTATGCCGCGCCAGTTGCGCTCCACAACCGCTACAAGTCCAGCGCAACCCGGGCTCTCGCACGCAGCTTCGCACTCCAAAGTTAATACAATCCTTTTTTGGGATAATCCCGATCTGGGATCAAATTGGCTGCCGCCGAATCACGAAGGCCCGGCGGCTATGGAAAAGTCCCTCAAATCCGCCGAATATGCCCGTTTCATCGCAATTCTTGTCGCAGCGCGACATAAAGCGGGCATCCGTCAGCAAGCCTTGGCCAAGAAGCTCCGCAAACCGCAGTCCTTCGTCGCGAAATATGAGGGCGGCGAACGCCGTCTGGACGTCATCGAGTTCATTGTCATAGCCGAAGCGTTGGGCGCCGATCCGCTCAAGCTGCTGCGCCGGTTCCTACAAAGCAGGACACGCTAGGCGGCCTTGCAAACCCTCTCTGGCGCGAGCATCTCAACCACCTGGCGCGGATCAGTTTGTGCTCCAACGCCCTCATGAGCCAAGAAATTGCTCGAAATCTGCTGGACTTCCCGGCAGATCCGAGCGTGCATGGCTCACCAAGCAACCGGTGAGCAGATATGGATACGAGGTCGATCGCACCGCTAATCAAATCCTGTTTCGGACAGATAGAAACGAAGCTGGAGGACGCTCGGCAAATCGCCAAGGCCGCGGAGGCATGTGCGGAGGCCGGTCGCGTCAATGAGGCCGTGCAGGTCTCCATGGGCATTGAGCAGCTCGTCTATGATGTGGACCGGCTTCACGATGCTGCTGTACTGCTCGGCCAAATGATTGCGGGGGACCGGTAGCGCCGAGCCATCCCCTTCGCGAGCGCAACAACGGTTTCAATACCAATCAGGAATGGTCCATCTTGAAGAGTCGAGTTCGAAGGAGTTTCATTCCTCCGTAGGCCGGCGTCGGGATGAGGTGAAAATGAGTAATGCGCTCGTCGTTCACAAAGCTCATCTGCCAAAACCGCTCCTTAGCGTACGGGCAGCGCAATATGTCCGCATGTCAACCGATCGGCAGCAGTACTCAATTGAGAATCAGGCTGCCGTCATCGCCACCTACGCCCATGCCCATCATCTTACGCTGGTGCGAACCTACAAGGACGAGGGCGAGAGCGGGTTGCTCCTCAAGAACAGGTCCGGGCTCCTCCAATTGCTTGAGGATGTCGAGAGCAATCTGGCCGACTTTGGTCATCTGCTGGTCTACGACGTAAGCCGATGGGGCCGCTTCCAAGACGTTGACGAAAGCGCGCATTATGAATTCGTTTGTCGGCGCGCTGGAATCAAAGTCGTCTATTGCGCCGAGCAATTCGAAAACGATGGGAGCATGCTCGCGAGCATCGTCAAGAACATCAAGCGCGTGATGGCCGCCGAGTACAGCCGCGAGCTGTCAGCGAAGGTCTATGCCGGTCAATGCCGCTTTGCGCGACTGGGCTACAAGCCTTGCGGACATGCCGGCTACGCGCTCGTCCGGGAGCTCGTCGACGAAAAGATGCAAACCAGACGAGTGATGAAGAAGGGCGACCGAAAATACCTCCTGACTGACCACATTCGCATTAGGCCGGGCGATCCCATGGAAATCGCCGTCGTGAAGTGGATCTTCGAACGGTTCTTGGAGGTTAGGTCAGAGACGGTCATCGCTTGGGAGCTCAACCGGAGGGGGCTTGTATCGAGTACTGGCGCGCCATGGACCCGCGCTGCGGTCGGCACCGTTCTCAGAAATGAGAGCTATATCGGAAATCTCATTTTCAACAGAAGGTCCCAAAAGCTCCGACAGAAGGCAGTGAAGAACCCGCCCGAACAGTGGATTAGAAGCGAGGGTTGCATCGAGCCCATCGTCGCTCGCGAGGTCTTCTTCAGCGTTAGAAAGATAATCGAGGAGCGACGAGTTGATCTGACCGAGGAGGAAATGCTCGTTCGGTTGCGCAAAGCTCTTCTCAGAGAAGGCCGTCTGACACCGACAATTATCGATCGAACGCCAGGGCTGCCCTGCTCTGCCACCTGCCAAACTCACTTCGGCAATTTTCGAAATCTCTATCGGTTGCTCGGCTATACCCCGAAGCGGAACTATGAGTTCTTGGACTCTCGTTCTGTCTGGTCTCAGTTAAGGGCAAAGCTGGTCGAGCAAGTTGCGAGCGCCATTAAGGCGGCGGGCGGACGCACAAGTTCGGGCGGCTGGAGCGATTCTCTGCGCGTGAATGGAAGGGCTTGCCTTTCGGTCAGGGCGGCCCGTTGGACACCCGGCCAAAAGCCAACCCATGCACCCTACTGGAGCATCGAGCGCGAGGCGTGTCTTCCAGACGGCTGGATTGCCGCCATCCGCCTAGCCGAACACAACAAGACGGTCCTCGATTACGTCCTGTTGCCGACCGACGGCAAAGTGAAGCGCACCATCCGCTTCTCTGAATCGGCGCGGGCGCGACGAGGGATTCTGCGCTTTAAGACGGTCAATGGTCTCGTTCAAGTGATCGTCCGCCAATTTGTGAAGGCGCGCTCCACCTCGCGAACGCGGGCGGATCCGCAGAGCCAGCCGCCGAGGGCAAGGCGGCGCAAAGCCAAACTTTCCCCTGACCGCGCTGCCCGGCGACCTACAATCGACTAGCTTGTGCAGCCCGTCGCGTTGAGCTTTGATACCGGCTTTGGGATCGTATGATGAGCGTCACGGCAATTGTCGCAAAAATCCTCAGAGAGGAATTGGCGGCGATCGGTATCCGATCACTGACCATCCCCGAGTCAGAGAAGATCGCAGCTCACATTTTCGAGCGGATCACTTATCTTGAATTGGGGCTTGCTGCGCGTGACTTCGGTGCTGCAGGCGGGAATGGAAACCAGTAGCCCTCCAGCATTCTGACGGTTACCGCTTCGACCCGGCAAGCTGCAAGCCAAGGCTGCCTTCTCCAACGACCATGTCTCGGGGCAGATTTCGAAGAACCAGGCGAAAAAGTGGGCAAGTTCCAGCCGTTCACGTTGGCCGTTCGCTGTGTTAAGCGTCTCTGGCGATCACAAGCCGGTCGCAATCTCAGTTCACTTCCCGCCGGCTCCCAGGCCGGCGGTTTTCTTTTGTATCCTTGGATCCACGGACGCTGCCAGCTTCTGTGCGATCTTAACGAAACTTTTAAGATCTATTGTGCGGCGGCATCCCTTATGGCTAAAAGGACAACCGGTCTCAGGACAGTTGCGTTTAAGAGTCATGATTACGTACAAGCAGTACCACATCCAGCGAGTTGAGCACGGCCACAAGCGCTGGACGGCCCGCATCACGCGGGCGGATGGCCAGAACATTCGCACCATCCTACCGGCTTCCGAGCATCCATACCTTGATACGAAGCCGGCCGCCTCCGCCGAGGAAGCCGAGGAGCTCGCAAAGGAAGGCATCGACTTCGGCGGGATGGTTTAGCTCAGCCTCGCGCGCAGAAGCTTACATCCCAGCGCTTTGCGGACGAGAACTCGTCATAGCGCTCGGAACATTGCTCATGCCTGAGTGCACCGCCGTCCGTGAATCTCCGTAGCGGGGGGAGTATGGCCGAAACCATGCGGGTCGATGTCGTCGATTGCCGCTCAGTCTGAAATCTGCAGCTCACAACGCGACACCCCGCCTCCCCAGCCACGCCAGTGCCGCTGAACAAATGGCTGAAAGCAAAGCGGTCCAGAACCAGGACCGTCCGCGGGCGGCGCTAATCGAACGCAGATACAAGAATGCACCGAGTAGCTTTCCATAGTTCTTGCGAAATTCCCCGTTGAGCTTAGCTACTTCCGGCAGATCAGATAACGCCTTGCATTCGTCGGCCATCGGCTGGGCTCCATTTTCGATTGGACCAGCACCCCATAAACCAGTGTTTTGCCCGACGACGCAAGTTCAATTTCGGTTTTTCGATACGCCTGTCGCCGGCAACGCCTTCGTGCGCCAAGCTAAGAAAAGGCCCCCCTGTACCGATGTCACTCAATTTCATGAGCGCCTAGCCTTTTACCGCCTGTTAGCTCTCTCTCTGTGAATTTCCTTGCAACAGAGCAATCGTTCGTAGCGACCAGATCAATCCACCGTCCCGCGCCACTGTGGTGCGCAAGAGCGGTTGATAAGGAGGATCGTGGACTGCGAGCCGATTTGCGCGGCGACGAAGGTAAGAAGAGAGAGTCATCGAACAGATTGGCTACAATACCGGCCGCCCCGGGCCCAGCAAGGTTGCTCTACGCTCTACTCGTTTCCCTAACCGTGAATCTAGAGCATGATGTCTTTATACAGAACATTGCCTGAGTTCTTGAAGTAGTTGATGCACTCCTCCTCGGCTAAGAAATCGAGGAGTTCACCAAACTTTCTCCAATGGGCCTGTACGTTCCGAGGCTTAGCAGCCCGCATGAGCCGTTTGAATTTGGCGAGGACCTGCTCGATCGGGTTGAGGTCAGGACCATAGTAGCGGCAAGAAGATTCGGCGGGCGCCCTGCACGGTGGCTGGTGAGCCGCTTTGCCCTTGTGGCCGCCAAGATTGTCGAGGATGACGATCTCGCTCGTTGCGAGCTTGGGCACCGAGGGCTGCGCGACCTACAGGGGCAAGAGCTCTCCATGATGCGACCATGCCGCCTGGCAAACGAGGCTCTACGCTCCCTTGCTGCGAGCTCAACGGGATTAAAAAGCAGGTTACGCGAACCAGAAAGTTTTCATTCGCTGTCGAGAATGTGCCTTCGGCACCAACGAAAAAGCCCCGGACAATACCGGGGCTTTGACGTTTGATCGTGAAATCAGATCAGTACTTCGCGACGACCGGACCAGTCCAGTTAAAGCGGTAGACCAGCGAGGTCGAGATCGTCTGGTTCCAGCTGTTGGCGCGGATGCTGTTCACGCCCGTCGGCAGGCCGGTGGCATCAACGATCTGATCCTGCGTCTTAGCATCGTAGAAGGCCGAACGATACTCGGTCTTCATGAACCAGCCGGGCGAGGTGATGCCGAAGATGTTCAGGCTGTTCTCGACGCCGCCGCCGATGAACCAGCCATGGCGGTCGTAGCCGTTGAGGTGGAGACCAACCGGAGTACCGCCGAGGTCTGTGAAGTTAGTGCGACCGAAGTGGGCGCCAGAGTAGCCGCCGTTAACGTAGGAGAGAACATTCGGAGCGACCAGCCAGCCGAGGCGCACGCCTGCGGCCCAAGAGGTTTCCAGCTTCTGGCTGCCAGTGATGTTAAGGAGCGGATCCTGGATGGTGGAGCGGATGCTGCCGAACTGAGCGTCGCCGAACACACCGGCAACCCAGGTGCCGCTGAACTGCCAGTCGTAACCAGCGCCAACCGTACCAAACCAGCCGGAACCGCCCTGACGCTGAGTGATCGTCAGCGGTGTACCCGTGAGGGTATCGACAACCTGCTGGTCGGCATTGGAGAGGCCACCGCCGCCACCGCCGAACACGTAGAAGCCCGTCCAGTTGGCGACGGGCGCAGGCATCGGAGCCTTCGCGTAGGGACGAGCCGCTAGGTCAGCCGCCGAGGCCGAACCGGTCATGGCAGCAACCGCAACCAGAGCGAGCAAAATCTTCTTCATTGTCGAGGTCCCCCAGATGAAAGCGGTCAATGTCTGATGGCGGTAATCTAGACGCATTCCGCAGAAATGCTGTAGCTCAGCGGCCACAGTGACGGACAAAGGCCCGGTGATGCTGGAGGATGACAGCCCGGATTTAAACAAACTGCTCCGCGACAACCCGGCGGAGATATCCTCGTATCTTACTGAAAAATTTGAAGAAAACGATCCAGAAGGAGCACGGACAGCCCTTAACGTGGTGTTTGTCGCCCAAAACGTGCAGATGCTGGCGCGGGACGCGGGACTCAGGCGCGATGCTCTTTACAGGACGTTTGGGGGTCGAATCGACCCTCAACTGAGCCGGGTTCTCAAGCTCCTAGCCGCCATGAACGTGGTACCTAGAGTGGTTCCCGCGCAGGGCGGCTCCGAGGTGATTGCGACGCAATTGACCGAAGCCTTCGCTCGAGAGGACCCCGCCGAGGCCATCCTTGGATTGAGCGAACTCGTTAAATCCCAGAACGTGAGCGCCTTGGCCCTTGAACTTGGGATCATGCGGACGACGGTCTACAAAACTTTCGGAGGGTCCGTCGATCCACAACTGAACCGCGTCCTAAAGCTCTTCGCAGCGTTGCAAGTCAGATTGGCAGTCGAACCTGCGACGCCGCCAAAGATCAGGTCGAGCCGGCCAAAACTAGGTCGGCCACCAAAAGCGCAAGTGCCCGAAATCGACGAGTAGTCCAATTTCTTGGGAGCGAGCTGCTGGCGGTCAAAAGTCCGAACTATGGCCCGCTCTAACCAGCGCCTTCGTATTGGGCGGCAGACTGCGCGCAGACGAGCTAATAAACTGGCAAGCGACTCCGTCACGCCAGCGAGGCCCCCCTGCTATCCTCAGCGGGCGGCCACATACGCGGTTGCAATCTCAGTTAACTCCCGCCAGCTTCCAAGTCGGCAGGCTTTTCTATGAGATTGAACCGATGACGTGCTTCGGCTCGGACTGGCAGACAGTTCCTCGGCATTTACACCGCTACGCGGCCGCGTTGCGTCACATTGATAGAGCCTGTGTTGGCGTCAGCTGCATTGACCTCGCCCCCATTTGTGCGCGAGCACTCGATACCCCTTTCCTGACGAGGCAATTCACGTTGCTTAGGAAGATATCACCCGGCTGCTCACTGTAGAATTCGCTTCCCAAGCCAGGCCGCCCCGCCAAGCAAGCGGTCGAAACCAATGCTGTCCAAAACCAGGAACGGCCACGAGCGGCGCTGATCGAGCGCAGATAAAGGAAAGCACCGAGAAGCTTTCCATAAGTCTTGCGAAATTCCCCGTTGAGCTTAGCTACTTCCGGCAGGTCAGATCGCGCCTTGCATTCATCGGCCATCGGCTGGGCTCCATTTTCGATTGGACCAGCACCCCATAAACCGGCGTTTTGCCCGACGATTCAAGCTTCAATTTCGGTTTCTCGGTGCGGCTTCCGCTGGTAACGCCTTGTTACCGTCGTGCACCAAGCCACAATCCAGACTCAAGGGCGTACTTGCCTATCTCAGACTTGAATCAGGCCATTGAGGGATTTCATCGACCGGCCGAGATCGATGCAGATGCGGCCGCAGCATCGCATAGAGCACAAACAGACCCACGGTGATGGCTAATGCCAGCAGTGGAAAAATGTAATTCATGCATCCTCCAGAACTTCGAACAGATACTACCAATTCTGCAAATACCGTCCAAGGGACGATGTTCCCCGTCTACTAGCCGGCCCCATTCTACTTCCGCTTCGATGCTCCTCCCCTGCTTCAAGGTCCTGATCCGTCGTCTCGCTTCACGCGTTTGAGGCCTCGCCGTTGCCGCGACAGGGCCGCTTTCTCATACCGTTCCAAGCGCGACAGAAATTTCATTTGCTTTGGTTCGGCCTTCTCAATCACGGCCAAGATCAGACCTATCCTGATAGCTCGCAACCGATCTTGCCGATTCTAGCTTGAGCCAGATCTTGAAGCGCGATCTCCATTCCCGCGCCTTTGAATTCCTTCGTCAATATTGCATCGAAGCCGGCGAGACCAGAACCATCGGAATCGTCCCAGCGAGACAAGCCATGCCGATAAGCATTGCGGCTCGAGATGATCTTCCCGGTGCTGGTTCGCGGGCCGGTACTCTTCGCCGCGTTCGCACGATTGGCTTCGACTTGTCGCTTTGACGCCAAGTTCCCTCCTTCATTTCCCGAGCCAGCAATCGACCACAGATCCTACGTTACCCCGCCTCCGCGTGACGCCCGTGATCGATGAGGACCGCCATCGGACCCGTCCGCCAGCAGCGGAGCTAGGAAAGTGTGCAGGTTAGACCCATCAAACAGATGGGCTGCGATGCCGGCCGCCTGCGCTGCAGCAAGGTCGCTCTGCTTGTCCCCGATCATGAAGCTAGCATCGATATCCACTGCATAACGCTGAAGCAGGGCTCTAATCATGCCCGGTTGCGGCTTGCGACAGTTGCAGAGCACACGGTAGCGCTCAATCAAGCCGTCGGGATGGTGGGGGCAGAACTCAAACGCATCGATATGCGCACCCACAACAGAAAGTTCACGCGACATCCATTCGTGCAAATTGCGAACATGCCGCTCCTCATAAAACCCCCTCGCGATTCCTGACTGGTTCGTCACGACAAACGCAAAATAACCGGCGTCATTGACTGCTTTTACTGCTTGTTGGGCTCCTTTGATCCACCGAATCTTGTCCGGATCAAAAGCGTAGCCATCATCCTCATTGAGGACGCCATCGCGATCAAAAAACACTGCCGGACGCTTCAAGCTCATCAGCTCGCGCTTGAGGGGATATTACCGATCTTCCGACAATCGCCGCTTCATTTCAACACATCCGGCGCGGTTGAACAGGCTTCTAGGGCGGGCCGCGCCGCCCTCGGGGCATAGATTGGCTTCGTTTTGTCGTTTTGATGCTGGTCAGCCTCATCGTCGTCCCTGCCCTCCAAAGGTGAGAACAAGAGCAATTCCAGCCGCTAGAACGAGCAACAAGATTGCTGCAGAAAGGACTGGCGTTCCCCCGCGATTGGAGCGTTACTGAGTCGGCCGGGCGCCAAAACCGATTATAGCGCCGGTATCTCGCCTCGCGGACGCGGGGCTTCGGGCAGTGCGGCGAAGATCGCCGCTGTTCTTGAAGGAGATACCAGTGCGTAGCGTACCGAGTGACCAAGTCGAGCCACAGCATCAAATCATCAGGTTCAATCCCAACGACCGTCGCCATTTCATCGGCGGCTCAGACGCCCGCATCATCATGGGCGATGACCAAGAGAGCCTCATACGCCTCTGGCGCGAAAAGCGCGGCGAGGCTGAGCCGCAGGATCTCTCGGACAATCTGATCGTTCAGCTCGGGACCGTGACCGAGGTCTTGAACCGCGCCTGGTATCAACGGTCAAGCGGGCACACCGTCAAAGACATCCAGAAGCGCGTCCGCCATCCCGTCCACAAATGGATGGCGGCAACGCTGGACGGGACCGTCGAGCAGACCGGCGCGGTCTTCGAAGCCAAGTTCATGTTGCCCTGGGCCTTCACCGAGGAAGCCGCAGCCGACAAGCACATGGCCCAGCTGCAGCACAACATGTGGGTCACCGCGTCCCGCAGCGCCGTTCTCTCCATCATCACCGGCGGCGGCAAATGGGTCGAGATCAAGCTTCACGCCGACCCGCTGTACCAACACCTCCTCCTCACGGCCGAGAAGAAGTTCTGGCGGTGCGTCCAGAGCGGTGAACGCCCTGCCCTGTTCAACATCGAAACGCCCCGCCCAAGGCTGGAGGCCGTCAAAATTGTCGACATGTCCTCGTCCAACCAATGGGCGGAGCTTGCGGCCACCTACCTCCGAACCCGAGAGGCGCATGGTGAGCATGAAACCGCCAAGGCCGATCTGAAGAAACTCATGCCGGAAGATGCCAAGGAAGCAACTGGTCATGGCGTCAAGGCCAAGCGCTCCAAGTCCGGGGCGATCAGCTTTGAAGCCCAAGCAGCGGAGGCTTCGCATGCATCAGTCCAGTGAGCGCATCGGAACCATCGCCGCCGCCCTCGCTCGGGCCCAGGCTGAACTGACGAACCCCGAAAAGACCCTGACCGCCGTGATCCGGTCGCCATTCCCCCGGGAGGATGATCGCACCTTCCGCTACGCGTCCCTGGCCTCCGGCCTGGACATCGTCCGCAAGACGTTAAGTCAGCAAGAGATCGCTACCATCCAGACCACTCGGATCGACCAGGGCACAGGTCAGATCCACCTCACCACCCTGCTCGCCCACGCTTCAGGGGAATGGATCTCCTCGGACCTACCGGTCTGCGCCTCCAAGGAGGTCGAGGCGCCGCACCGGATGGGCTCCGCGCTGACCTATGCCCGCCGCTATGCCCTGTTTGCCTTGGTTGGAATCGCCGGAGAGGACGATCTGGACGCGCCTGACGTCGTCACGGAGCCTCCCGCTGCCCCGGAGCCGCAGGCCGCGTCAGGACCGAAAAGGAGGCCGCCTGGCGGCGTACTGAACCGTCCCCCGGTATTGCCGCCCGAGAGCTCCGCCGAACTCCTGGACCGGCTTCTGGGTCAACTATCCGTCCTGGAGGACCACGACGAACTGCTCGCCTGGGCCAGGATCAGCCTCCCCCTCAAAAACACTCTCCTGGAAGCGGACGCCCGCGTTCTTGAAGCCGCCTATCAAAGACGGATCGGTGATACCCCTCTTCTCGATGTTGATTTGGCGGACCTGCAGCCTGCATCCTCCCTACGCGCACTTCCCGACGAAGGCCCTGCGACGACGTCCAGCAACATCGATCTCACTACCGACCCGCAAGCCGGCCTCGCCTTTCCCAAAGAGCCGCCTCGAAAACGTAGCAAGGATCACCTTGCCTTCATCCGCGCCCAGGGTTGTCTTGTCTGCCAAAAGACTCCCGCTGATGCGCATCACCTCAAGTTCGCCCAGCCACGATCCTTGGGACGCAAGGTCAGCGACGAGTTCACCGTCCCGCTTTGCCGATCTCACCACCAATCCCTGCACCGACACGGAAATGAGAAAGCTTGGTGGACCAATCTGCAAATTGCACCTCTACCGATCGCGAAGGACCTTTGGGATGCCAGCCCCGTCCATCTGACGGAAGGCACACCGGTCACTCTACCGCCGCGCCCGCCATTGGAGGCGCAAGGTCAATGAATGGTCCGATCGATCTGCGTAAACCGCATCGGGCGAGCATCTTGCCGCCTCAGTACGAAGCGTTATGTCCTCCGCCCCAACTTCTCCCTGGAGAAAATATCGACCACTATCAGGCTCTTCAAGCCGCAATCTTCCGCGACCTCGATCCCCAATCTGCCATCGAATGGCTGCTCGCCATCGATATCGCCGAACTCTCCTGGGAGATGCAGCGGTACCGATTACTGCGACATAGGCTCCTTGGGGCCTTTCGGCAGAAGGCCATCGAGATGATCCTTCGCCGCGTGGATCTGGCGGGCATTGCTCCAGATTTTCAGGATGTAGCCGAAATCTACACCATCGGAAATGCGTTAGATTGGCAACTGGATGCTTCCGCGGCTGTTGATATCGAAACGCGTCTTGGATCACACGGCTTTGACCAACACGCCATCAGCATGGAGGTGTACGTTCAGGCGCGCGAACTGTTCTCTATGTTCGAAGCGCTTCTAAATGGAGTTCAGCTTCGTCGTCTGATGTTAGTGAAGGAGATGAATCAACTCAGATGTACGCGCAAGACACATCAGACGATTGGTCTCTCCGACCAGTCGCGAAGGGCTATAAGCTGAATCTGCACTTTCCGGTAAGAAGACAATCTCCCAACTCTTCTTCCCTGCAGATTGGGTCCTACCGCCTGTCCACCGTCATCTTGCAGATCAAGGTCTGGGATGCCCGGAATAGATTTGAGATCGGTCTTGGGGAGCTTGATCTTCATCGAGGGGCATTAGCTAAAATAACCTCCCGGACAACCATAGACCTTAGTGCGCATCGGTGCGCATCGATTTTGGGCCAGATGGGCTAGGTTCGGCCATTAGCGCACGCCAACCTGCAAATCGCGAGGGCCAGCAGCGAACAAGCAGCAAGCTTCCGACCAGAACTAAAACGTATCGGGAGCAGCAGGCAAGTGATCAAACCAATAACGACAAGAGATTTGGCAAAATGCACAGCACGCCGAGTGTCTTTGGCAGCCGGAACACAGGTTAGCACGAGGCTTAGTTCCGATCCGTCGTCATCGTGCTTTCGAACTCTTTGACCTGTTCAATATTGATTTTCAGAACGATCCCACAGCAAATCGCGAACGCGATCCATCCGATTGCAACAAGTTTCACGTCTATCCCCATTAGTTTCAACAGCTGAAGCCTTCCATCTTATCCAAAACGATGACTGGTATCAATTGCCGTTGGAGCGCGGCAGAGAAGTCGTTCGCCCGCCAAAACAGGGGCATCGAGAACCGCGACACATCAGAGCACCCGAGGGTGCGGTTCACCGTCTGTCAACATGTTGGCAACAACCTCATGCCTGTGAGTTTCCAGGAGCCTCCGCCGAAATGCAACCGACGGGTCGCCGTCCTGGCTTAGCATTCAGGGGCAATGCAACTCCGCAGGCCCCTGCAATAACGATGACATCGGAAACTCGATCAACGACGACATCGATGGCAAACAAGTTTTCCTCAGTGACAGCCTATTCGCTAGATCATTGGCGACCGTTGCACCGAAGGTCTAAATGCCAGGGAATAATCCGGAACAGCTATCTACAATTCAAGAGTTCTGACTGTAAGATAGATATGCTCCATAGGCCCGCTTCAGGCCTTCCCGAAGCGGGGTCGGGGCGCACCAACCTAGCTTAGCGAGACGGCTCACATCGAGCAGCTTGCGCGGTGTGCCGTCAGGCCGCGAGGTATCGAACTCAATCTCTCCGGTATAGCCGACTACATCTGCAACGACGCGCGCGAATTCGGCAATGGTTATATCCGTCCCAGTGCCGATGTTGATTAGCTCCCCACCGGAATAAGTCTTCATGAGGTGCACGCAAGCATCTGCCATGTCGTCCACATAAAGGAACTCACGCCGGGGCGTGCCGGTGCCCCAGACCATAACTTTCTTTGCGTTCGCGACTTTTGCCTCGTGAAAGCGGCCGATGAGGGCTGCAACCACGTGGCTATACTCGGGATGATAATTGTCTCCCGGACCATAGAGATTTGTCGGCATCACGCTGATGAAGTCGTGTCCATACTCGTTGCGATAGGCCTCGGCCATTTTGATGCCGGCGATCTTGGCGATTGCATAAGGCTCATTCGTCGGCTCTAGCGGGCCTGTAAGCACATAATCTTCGCGCAGAGGCTGAGGCGCAAATTTCGGATAAATGCATGATGAACCGAGAAACAGTAACTTCTCAACGCTGCTCTGATGCGCGGCATGGAGAACGTTCGCGGCGATCGCGATGTTGTCGTAAATGAACTCAGCTCGCAAGGTGTCATTGGCGACGATGCCGCCGACTTTGGCAGCGGCGAGAAATACGACCTGGGGTCGCATCTTTGCGAACCAGTTGAACACCGCAGCCTGATTGCGGAGATCGACCTCGCTCCGTTCGACCGTTACGAGGCTGATCTCCTCTTGGGCGAGCCGACGCACAAGCGCCCCGCCGACCATCCCGCGATGGCCGGCGACGTAGACGCTCTTGCCCTTAAGCTCAAACGGCATGCTTGCCACTTCCGGCGTCCTGTTTTGCTTCGGCGAGATCGCTCGCTACCATCTCCTCGACGAGCTGCGCAAAGGTACGCCTTGGCTTCCAACCGAGCACCTGCTGCGCCTTGGTGGCGTCGCCAATGAGCAGATCTACCTCGGTGGGTCGGAAATAGGTCGGATCGATCTTCACAACGATCTTGCCGCTTTTCGCATCGACGCCAATCTCATCGATCCCCGCTCCGCGCCACTCAATGCGGCGACCGACCTGTGCAAAGGATAGCTCAACCATCTCGCGCACCGAGTGCATCTCGCCCGTCGCGAGCACGAAGTCGTCTGCCTTCTCTGCCTGTAGGATCTTGTGCATGCCCTCAACGTAGTCTTTCGCGTGGCCCCAGTCGCGCTTGGCCTCAAGGTTGCCGAGATAGAGCATTTCCTCCAACCCGACCTCGATGCGGGCGACGCCACGCGTAATCTTGCGGGTGACGAAGGTCTCGCCGCGGATTGGGCTCTCGTGATTGAACAAAATGCCGTTGCTAGCAAACATGCCGTACGCTTCACGGTAGTTTACTGTGATCCAGTAGCCGTAGAGTTTTGCTACGCCGTAAGGCGAGCGTGGATAGAACGGCGTGGTCTCCTTCTGCGGGATTTCTTGAACGAGACCGTAAAGCTCGGAGGTCGAAGCCTGGTAAAACCGCGTCTCCTTCTCCATACCAAGAATGCGGATCGCCTCCAAGAGGCGCAGCACGCCAACTGCGTCAGCGTTGGCCGTGTATTCCGGGCTCTCGAAGCTGACCGCAACGTGGCTTTGTGCGGCGAGATTGTAGATTTCGGTCGGCCGGATCTGTTGCACTAGGCGGATCAGATTCGTTGAATCAGTCATGTCGCCGTAATGCATTAGGAACGGGACGTGCCCGGTATGCGGGTCGTGATAAAGGTGGTCTACCCGCGCTGTATTGAACGAGGATGATCGTCTCTTGATACCGTGTACTACATAGCCGAGCGATAGTAGATGCTCGGCTAGATAGGCACCATCCTGTCCCGTCACTCCGGTGATCAAAGCAACACGCCCGTTCATATAGTAGTGTCCCCTTGAAGGTAAAACAGATCGGTCTTGCATGGTAAGCAGCAAGCGGCGGTAAGGACTGTTTCTCTCAAATAGACCACGCTCAGTGAGAAATGGAGACTGAGATCAACTAATCCTACCCACACACTATCGGCGGCGCTAGCAATAAAGTCACCGCGCCAGTGCGCCAGTCGCTTTGGGCGTCCTAGGCACCTCTCACCGCTGTGTAATGTTGGACATATTTGATAACGGGCAAGTAAAGCAAGGGAGACGGCATAAAAAAGGCGCTTAGGATCCGAGGTTCAGAAAATTGAAGATCGGGCACCGAGGCAAACTGCTGCGCTTGTCACGACGATTAGAATGAGGAGCTTTTGCGGAAGCCATGACCCAGGCTCGGGAAGGCCACTGCGGAGGCGCAATCCAACACCGCCAACGCCCACAACTGCAGCTAGGGCCATAAGCCAGAAAGCGGTTCGATCAGAGCCACCGACAAGCACGAAGGTGGCAAGCAGTGCAATCAACCATTCCATCCTTGCATCACCTGTCCGCAAGATGGCTACCTTTGCAGGCGCCCAACCAAACACTCACCTATGACGGCAATGGGAGCCAATTGTTAAATGGTGTCAGCCTTGCCTATTCCGTCTTAGACTTGGTGGTTCCAATAGGAGTGATGGACTCCGTCGTTAGGATGCTTCTCAAGTAGATCACGTGAAAAGAAGGCCTAAAAGGAACGCGCGCATCAGACGCAACCATTCTATTATTCTAACGACCTTGAAAGGGCAAATACAATTCGGCGCCGCCGCCGGCCCTTCTCGAACGAGAAGGTTTGAATTCAATATGGCAGCTCTTTTTCGTCTAAACCAGGCACCGAGCTACTCTTTGACGCCTAGACTCGTTGAGCCTTCCGTCGCAGCAATTCCATCACTTCCCGAGATGGAACATTCCGACTGAAGGAACATAGCGAAGCCCGCTTCATTCCAACTCGTCCATCGCTAATCGGGCCCGCCATCCGGGTAGACCTCGGCGATGGATTGCTGGGCCCTCTTCATCTCCTACGACAGTCGAGGAATCGGATCAAAAACTTAGACTAGAAGATCGCAGATACCTTGCGATTCGAGCAAGCCCTTTGATAGATCTGCACTATGTCAACGAGCATCTGTTCGGCGATCGGGATTCCGAGCCGGCTTTTTTGATTCCAAGAGACGCAGCTCCAGTTGATCTTATACCGAACGCTTAAAGGTGTTGAAAATCGCTCACCCGGCGTTGAACGTACAGCAGCCACTGCCGGGAGCACTTGTCGGCTAGTCGGAAGTTGGCTCCCCACGCGCCACACCAATTAGACTTTGTGATATCTGCGATACCACTTCACGAACTTGCTGATTCCTTCTTCGGCGCTGGTTGCCGGCCGGAAACCGACGTCTCGCACGAGATCATCGACATCGGCGTATGTCGCCGGTACGTCACCGGGCTGCATCGGAAGCATCTCCTTCACCGCAACTCGACCCAGCTCCTTCTCTAGCAGGGAAACGACATGCATGAGCTGCTCGGGCCTGTTATTTCCGATATTATAGATCTTCCAGGGCGCTGCGCTGCGTGAGGGATCGGGATCATCCGTCGCGGCCTGCTGCCCGGGACCAGGCGGCCGATCAATCAGCCGGACAATCGCTTCCACCACGTCGTCGACGTAGGTGAAGTCGCGCGACATCTGTCCGTGATTGAATAGCTTGATGGGGCTGCCCTCCACGATCGCCTTCGCGAAAATAAACATCGCCATGTCGGGACGTCCCCACGGTCCATAGACCGTAAAGAATCGCAAGCCCGTGGTCGGCAACGAGAAGAGATGGCTGTACGCATGCGCCATCAACTCGTTTGCCTTCTTGGAAGCTGCGTATAGGCTGATCGGGTGATCAACGTTGTCGTGCACCGAGAACGGCAGCCTCTTGTTCGAGCCGTACACCGAGGATGACGAAGCATAGAGAAGGTGCCGACATTGCGTATGCCGGCACCCCTCAAGAATGTTCATGAAGCCTTGCAGGTTCGCGTCGACGTAGGCATACGGATTCTCCAGAGAATATCGCACGCCGGCTTGAGCCGCCAAATGCACGACATGGGAAAAGCAGGATTCGGAAAAGAATGGAATGATTGCGGCGCGATCGGCGAGATCCATCCTGACAAAGCGGAAGGATGAAAGCTCTTGCAGCACACGAAGCCGCGCTTCCTTCAGCGCGGGATCATAGTAGTCGTTGACGATATCGAGACCAATTACTTCCCGACCAGCCGACGCAAGCCGATGCGCAACGTGGAAACCTATGAATCCGGCGGCGCCGGTCACCAGTATCTTTTGATCAGTCATTGCGCCCATTATCTACTCAAGAGCTAAAGTCGCCAAATTTCTATCTCGGCCGGCTTGCTCACCCGATCCAGCCGAGACTTAACGTCCAGGACTAGCCCCCGCCCCTCTTTCAGTAGCGACTGCAAGAATGGCCAGCCCATGTTGACGAAAGTGTCGTGCGCGACGGCGAGTATGACCGCGTCGGCCGATTGCTGCTCATTGTAATCGGAGAGCACAATTCCATACTCTTGGAGGGCCTCGGCACGGTTTGCCCAAGGATCGCTGATCTGAACCTTAATGCCGAAGGATTCCAGTTCCCGGACAATGTCGACGGCCTTAGAGTTGCGCAGATCCGGCACGTTCTCCTTGAATGTCACGCCCAGCACTGTGACAACCCCGCCGTGAGATCCCCTCTTCAGGAGGCGCCGAACACACTCGCGCGCAATTCGTGCACCCATATCGTCATTGATGCGCCGGCCCGCCAAAATGACTTGAGGATGATACTTCGCCATCTCGGCGCGATAGGTCAGATAATATGGATCGACCCCGATACAGTGTCCTCCGACCAGGCCGGGCTGAAACGGGAGGAAATTCCACTTCGTGCGGGCAGCCGCCAGCACGTCGCCAGTATCGAGATCGAGCGCGTGAAAGATCTGCGAGAGTTCGTTCATGAAGGCGATATTGAGATCACGCTGCGTGTTCTCGATGACCTTGGCCGCTTCAGCGACCTTAATCGAAGGGGCTTGGTAGATGCCGGCCGTTACGACCGCACCATAGACCTCGGCAACGATCTTGAGTGATTCGGCATCCTGGGCGGACACTACCTTCTGAATTGTCTCGAAGCGATGTTCCTTGTCGCCGGGATTGATCCGCTCAGGGGAGTATCCGACATGGAAATCAACGCCCGCCCTGAGGCCGGAGGCACGCTCAAGAACCGGCATGCACTCCTCTTCGGTTGCGCCGGGAAACACGGTCGACTCGTAAACGACAATGTCTCCCTTCTTCAAGGCCCCGCCAACGAACCTAGATGCGCTCAGCAGCGCACGAAGGTCTGGCTTGTTCGCGCCATCGATCGGTGTTGGAACCGTCACGATGAAGAAGTCTGCCGCAACCAGACGTGTCGGCTCGTCCGTGTACTCGATCCGTGCCGCATGCAGATCGGCCGTCTCGATTTCACGAGTCCGGTCTTCCCCCGACGCAGCTCGGCGATGCGCTCTGCGTTAACATCGAATCCGATAACCTGATATCCAGCCCGACCAAACGCCACCGCCACTGGAAGGCCAACGTAGCCAAGGCCTATGACGCCAATGTTTCGGATAGTCGGCAAGCCGGTCCGCTCCCCACCAAAAATACTCCGCTGCAGTGTCTCGTTAGCTAGGAAGCCCCTCTCTTGCAATCCCCTTTCTTTTGGCGACGTGCTCTGCCCTGGGCCGCTAGCCCTTGAGGCAGCTTACATTTAGAGCTAGCTATAGTATTGCAAACCGGTTCGGAAGTCAGTTCGTCATGTCCAAAAAGGCACTAATATTTGGAATATCCGGACAGGACGGCTCGCTATTGGCCGCGCATCTCCTCAAACTCGGCTATACGATCCACGGAACATCACGCGACAAGGAGCTCGGCATCTTCGCGAATTTGCTCCGGCTGGGTATCCGCGATCAGGTGACGCTCCATTCCGTGGACCCTACCGATTTTGGCAGCGTGCTGCATGTCATTTCTGACACGACTCCCGACGAGATATACAATCTGGCGAGTCAGTCTTCCGTCGGCCTGTCATTTGACCAACCGATTCAGACTCTCGAATCCACCATCTTCACCGCTCACAATATTGTCGATTCCGTCCATCGATTGAAATTGAGCTCTCGCGTCTACAATGCGTGCTCGAGCGAGTGCTTCGGCAATACCGATTTGCCTGCCGACGAATCCACACCGTTCGGTCCACGGAGCCCATATGGCGTCGGCAAAGCCGCGGCATTTTGGACCGTGGCAAATTACAGAGACGCACACGGGCTCTTTGCGTGCTCGGGACTCCTGTTCAACCACGACTCGCCGTTGCGTCCGCAGCGCTTTGTCACCCGAAAGATCGTGTCGGGCGCCGCCGATATTGCCGAGAAGAAGACGGACAGCCTACGCATTGGAAACCTGCACGTCTCCCGGGACTTCGGCTGGGCGCCGGAATATGTTGAAGCCATGGCGATGATGCTCCAGGCCGACACGCCCGAGGACTTCGTGATCGCAACTGGACAAACCAATACGCTCGAGAGCTTCGTACGCGAGGCGTTCAGCTATTTCGGACTCGATTGGCAAAAGCACATCGACTTCGACGAAAGCCTGCTTCGTCCGATCGACCTGAAGTGCAATTCCGCCAACCCTGCCAAAGCGAAACGGATTCTCGGCTGGGAAGCAAAGGTCTTCATGAAGAGCGTCGTCAGGCTACTGGCAGACGGCGAACTCGAATATCGTCGCGGAGCGAAGGCCTGAGCCAAACGCTTCACTAATCCTTATCCATCGGTCTTGGCGAGAAACGCTCGCGCGGTGCGCTGCAATTCCTCATCGACGCTGAACGGCGGTCTCCAGCCGAGCATCTTGCAGGCTTTCTGGTTATCGATACAGAGCGAGAGGCAGAGCCGCTGGGCCAACGCCCGCTGGCCTGTTAATGCGGCCACGCCCTCCAATAGACTGACGGGAATGGGCAGCAGGCGGGCCTTGGTGTCGAGAGCCATCGCCAACCTTTTCAGAAGCTCTGGTGTCGAGAGGTCTTCACCATCGCTGGCCATGAAGACTTCTCCGGCCGCCGCAGGATGCCGCAAGCAGGCGCAGATCAGGTCGACCATATTGCCGACACCGATCAAACTGCGGCGATTTTCGATGCTGCCAAGCGGCAGCGGAACACCGCGCCGCAACCAACGCATCATGGATAGAAAATTCGCGCGTACGCCTGGCCCGTAGATCAACGGCGGACGTAGGACGACGATCTGCATGCCGCTCGTGCGGCCGAGTTCGAGCAGGCCGCGTTCGGCTTCCAGCTTCGACAGCCCGTACGGGTCTTGCGGGTGTGGCGTTGTGGTTTCGTCGAAAGGCGTGTCCGGAGCTGTGGATTCGCCGCATACCTTGACCGAGCTGAGAAACACGAAGCGGCGAACGCCGGCAGCCGCGGCTTGACGCGCGAGACGCAAAGTCCCGTCCACGTTGACGCGACGATATGCATCCAGTGCATTTGCACTATTCTCGCGCATCACATGCACCCGCGCCCCTAGATGGGCAACGGCATCACATCCCGCGACCGCAGACCTCCAATCGAACGAGCCTTCGAGATCAACATTCTCAACAACGTCGATTCCGGCCGGTATGTTTCCTCGATTGCGATGCACACCGGCGCGTAGAGGAATTCCATCGGCAGCGAGGCGACGGACGAGATGCCCGCCGACAAACCCTGAAGCGCCGACAACCAGAATGTTCATTGCGCCAAAAGCTCGGAATAGATCGCAAGTGTCTGGGCAACAACGATCTCCTGAGAGAACTCCGCCTGGACGCGCTTTCGACCTTGCGCTCCCATACGACGTCGCTGCTGCGGGTCTGCCAGCAATTGCGCGATGGCCTCGGCGAGCCGGCGGACGTCGCCGGCCGGGACGAGCAGACCGTTGACACCGTCGGTCACGATTTCCCGGCAACCCGACACGTCATAGGTGACGATGGGGCACTCGCCGGCTGCAGCCTCTATCAGGGTCTTGGGAACCCCTTCGCCGTACGTGGTCGGCAGACAGACGATCGCAGCCTCACGAATGATCTCAGGGATGTTGTCGCGATGTCCCCACCACTCGACGAGTCCATCCTCATGGTATTGCCTGAGAACGGCTTCAGGAATTGTGTGCGGGTTTTCAGGGTCGGGCGCGCCCGCGAGAACCAACCTTGCAGTCGCACCTTCCTTACGCAGCTGAGCTGCGGCTCGCACAAAATCCTCGACCCCCTTCTCCTTGATCATCCTGGACGCCAGGAGCACAATCGGTGGAGAACTCTCCCGGCGTACTTGGGAGAACTCTGCGAGATTGACACCAGATCCCTTGACGAGACGTATCTTCTCCGGTGCGACGCCGATTTCATCTGCCAATACCCGTGCGTCATCACTGTTCTGGACAATCGTCAGTGCCCACCGCTGCTTCAATGCATATCTTAGCAGCGGAGCGATCAGGCGGCGAAGGGTCTGCGCGTAGACGGCCTTGGACGAGAACACGAATCCCAATCCCGCTACGTTATTGACAATCGCGGTCACACCCGCGAGCCGTGCCGCGACCGAACCGTACAGGACGGGCTTCATTGCTACGTGATGAACGATGTTCGGACGATAGCTTCGGTAGAGCGTCACCAGTTCAGCGATGCTTGCCAATTCGCGAAACGGATTTCGGCTGGAGCGCCGCATGCGCTTGAGGCCGATGGGCGTGAATCCTTCGCGCACGATGGCATCGGTCTTCTCGCCAAGACGCGTTGCGACGAACACCTCGTAGCCGGCGGCCAACGCCGCACGGGCGATCGGCAGGCGATGCGAGACAAAGTACCAGTCCTCTGTTACGACGAACAGCAACCGCTTCCGATCGAGAACAGGAGCCTCCTTCACACGGGCCTCATGATCACGCGGATCTCGCAAACCATGAAGTCCTCATCGGCAAAGGCCCGAAATTGCGGTGCCATCCGATCACGAGCCAGCGGCAGTTTTGGCCATCGTTGCTCAGAGATGACCTCGACTCTGAACCCGGCCGCCTCCATCAGGTCGATCATTTCCCGCGGACGAATGCGATTGGTGTAGAAGCCTGAGGTTCGGAAGGCCTGAGTCTCCCAAACGTCATCTCCAAAGCGGAGATTGTTTAGGCCGCCTCCCAGGTGATCGCGAAAATCGATGCTGTGAACACCGATCCCCCCTGGCGCCACGAGCCGGCGCAGTTCCTTCATTAGAGCTGAAAATTCGTCGCGATAGATGTGCTCAAGCACCACCTGAGACCAAGTGAAATCGATTGATCGGTCGGGGATTTCCTTGAGTGAGCTCGTGCCTTCCGTCAGATATACGACGTCATACTCCTTCATCGCATCTAGAAGGGTTGTCGACTTCAGGGGCGCAACGGCAAGGCCACGCGAGGCAAGCAACTCGAGAAGTGCGCGGCAGCCGGCAATGTCGGTTTCAGCGAAAGACCCTGCATCCGCGAGCCATGCCTTTTCGGCACCGAAAGCGCGGGCAACGAAGCCCGAGAGGACTGAGTCTCCCGGTCCAAGCTCAAGGGAGCGAAACTTCGCAGGCACTTGGCCGTTCTGCACAGCGGACTGGAAATGGCTCTCAAACGCGGAGATCGCGCGCTCCGGAACCATCATCTCGCCATGACGAAACAATCCGATGCGTTTCCAGAGGGCGTAAGGGACGGGTAGGCGGGCGAGCCCAAGCTTGATGCCTAGCTTGGCCCACCACGGCACGCAGGAACTCAGACCCATTGCCTTGCCCGCTCAAGCCACAGGTCGAACATAAGCACGGTCCAAAGCTGGCCGCCGCGGTTCACCCGGCCGATCTGATGTTGCTGCCAGTTATCCCCGATGGCTTGACGATCGAAAAACTCGTCATTGCCGGATGACAACCAATCCGATGCCCAGCCCTTCAGCGGACCGCGCAACCAGCTATCGAGCGGGATGCCGAAGCCCATCTTCGGGCGTTCGAACAGCTCACGCGGCACATAGCGTTCTAGCAAACGGCGCAGGATGTATTTTCCGGAATGATTCCTGAACTTAAACGCGATAGAATCTCCCAGGCAAATTCGACCATCCGATGATCCAGAAGCGGCACGCGCGCTTCGAGTCCGACACGCATACTTGCGCGATCGACCTTCGTCAGGATGTCGTCCACGAGATATGTCGACATATCCCAGGCCATTTGCTCCGCAGTCGCAGGAACGTTGGGCGCGAGCGCCAAGGGAGCAGATCTTGCAAGACCAACACCGTCCGAGGAGATCAAAACGGTTTCGGGATTGGCCCATTGCGATACCAACCTGCTCTGAAGTTCATACAATGTCGAGGATGCGAGCACCGACGCGACTTTATGGATCTTCTGCCCTGGCAACGCGGGCTGCAGATGTGGCGGCAGGACGTAGCTCAGCGCGCGAAAAGCGGCGTCCCAACTAGCAGGCGAAGCCGAGGACAAACCGGACGCGGCCATGCGGCGCAGCGCATGGGGAAACCTCGTCAGACGTTTCCAATAGTCGGCGACGAACAAATAGCGGTTGTAGCCGCCGAACAGCTCGTCGCCACCATCGCCGGACAGCGCAACCGTCACCTGCTGTCTCGCGAGTTTGGAGACAAGAAAGGTCGGTATCTGCGAAATATCCGCAAAAGGCTCGTCATAGATATCGGGGAGCGAGGGAATGACTGCCATTGCATCTGCATCCGAGACGTAAAGCTCGGTGTGGTCGGTCTGAAGATGCTTAGCGACGTCAGCGGCGTATCGGGCTTCGTTGTAACTCGGATCGTGAAATCCGATCGAGAATGTCTTGGTAGCCCCACCGCCGACGGCCTGCATGATGGCCGTGACCGAGCTGGAATCGATGCCGCCGGAGAGGAACGCTCCCAGCGGCACATCTGAGATCATGTGCTCCGCGACGATGCCACGCAGGCGCTGGTCCAGCTCTTCCAGCACCTCCTCTTCGTTTGGGCGCTGCCTCGACATGCCACGAGCCACAACCTCGGGAATCGACCAGTAGGCTGTCGGCTCGCCGGCATGACCGTCGCGAAACCTGAGAGTGGTCGCGGCGGGCAATTTGTACACGCCCTCGAAAATACTGAATGGCGCCGGAACGTAACCGAGGCGCAAGTACTCGGACAAAGCCGGCAGCGAAATTGCAGGAAGCTCTCCGCGCTGCACCACGATCGGGCGCAGCTCTGAGGCGAAGACAAGCGTTCCGTTCACAACGCTATAGTACAGCGGCTTGATGCCGAGCCGATCGCGCACGAGCACAAGCGTATCGTAGCGCCCATCCCAGACGGCAAGGGCAAACATCCCGGCACACCGCGAGATTGTCTCATCGATGCCCCAATGTTCGAAGCCCGCAACGATGACCTCGGTATCCGAGTGACCATTGAATTGATGGCCCTTGGCCTCAAGTTCTCGACGCAGATCGCGGTAATTGTAAATTTCGCCATTGTACGTCAACGCATAACGGCCGGACGCCGAGATCATCGGCTGCGCTCCAGCGGACGACAGATCGATGATCGAAAGCCTGCGATGGCCTAATCCGACGCGACCGTCCTCACTGATCCAGTGGCCATCACCATCCGGGCCCCGATGCGCGAGCGCATTTGTCATCTGAATCAGAATCTGGCGATCGATCCGGTCTGCCTTGCTGCCCGCAATTCCGATGATGCCACACATTATTGCGTTTCGGATTTTTGGCGTGGAGTGATTGTCGCGAGGATCGACGCGAATTTCGCAGCAATCTCGGACCACGACAATTCGCTCATGGCGTGGGCCTTTGCCGCCGCCCCACAACGCAGCCGCAATGCCTCATCATCGACGAGCCGACCGAGTGCAGCAGCAAGCGCGTCAGGTGTCGGGGCAGCTGCCACGAGACCGGTCTGCTCGTGCAGGACCTGCTCGGCTAGCCCTCCGACGGGAGTCACAACAGCCGGTATTCCGGCCGCGCCCGACGTTGCAAGCACGGCGGACTGGCTCGCGCCGCGGTATGGCGCAACGACGATATCGATGCCCTCGAAGACCGCACCGACATCTTCTTCGGGGATCCACCGGTTATCAACGAAGACGTCCTCAAGCTCGGCTATCTGCGCCCGATACGGCTCGATATCTCCGGGACCGATGATGCGAAGCTCGATAGCCTTGCCCTGACGCTTCAAGATTTTGTACGCTTCGAGAAGGATATCCAGCCCCTTATAGGGCAGCAGGCGTCCGAAAAAGAGTAATTGGACCGTCCGCCTAGCTCGCACGGGAACCGCGCTCCTGGTTTCGGCATAAGGGAAGATCCCCAGCGGGGCAATCCACACGCGGTCGGCAGGAAAACTGTTGTTGGTCGTAACTGACTTCTTGGTGTACTCGGTCAGCGCAACGATGCCGTCGCTTGCGGCGATTTCGGTGTCGAGCATCCACTTGCGAATGGCGATGTCATCCCCGGCGTGCGGCTTTGGATCATGCAGGACGAACACATAAGCGACGTCCCGCGGCCTGCGCCACAGCGTCGGCACGTTCCACAGATGGCTCATCGTACAGACCACCACGGAGATGTTGTGCTCGCGCACATATCGCCAAAATCGATGTCGAACGATCGGCAGACGCAGCATGGCAAGGATAGCCGACGGGACGTCCGTGTAGGTGTCGATGTGATAACCTGGCAGCCCAAGCGCGTCGAAATCGGCTATGAGGTCCCCTTGTCGTGATAGCGACAGATGCAGCCTCGAGTTCCGGATGCTTTCTCAGCTCGCGCACCAATTCGTAAGTATACCTTACCCCGCCACCCCTTCGTCCCCAATGCCAAATCAGCACCTTGCGGCGCGTTGAGGGAGATAGCTTTGGTTCCAGCAAGGCGGTCTGCGTCGGCAACGTCTCAATCATTGTAACATTATACCGCCATACTACGGCTGCGGACGACCGACATGGGCAGTACCCCTACAGAGTGGTTGTCAGCCAGCCCCTTGACCGGTGGCGCCAGCATCCTGGAGAGCCCTCAATATTCGACCACGGGCCGCCTGTCGATGAGGAGGTTGAACCGGGCCGGTCGCACCCTGAAATCGGGCCGCTTATGTTGGCCCGCCCCTCCAATAGACACACCCATGAGGAAGTTGAGAAAACACTGTGCTCCGCGAAACTTGGCCGAATTCAGCACCCCAACATCAAGGTTCGCTACCGAAACGCCGGTAAATGCACAGGTCTGGACCGTTTCGGAGGTCGCAGACGGTTCATACATGCAGCGGACGCCACCGCGGCGCCGGCCCCGACGCCATACTAGTGGGTTCCGAAGCGAAGTCGCCGCGACAAGCGGCCTGTCTCCTGACATGCGGCGGCATCGGCTTGGGCTCATGATTTAGTTCCGGCATAGACACTGTGAATGCAGGCCGGCACCAACAACGGCTCGATCCGAAACTTCTCAAGCAGATTGGCCACTTTAACGAAGAACAAATTCGATGCCAACGCGGTCGGCACTAGCCTAAACAAGCGTGTCGAACCTTGGATGCCATGGCGCGCAAAAGCGCTTGCAATAGCTCTTCCGGTGACGAGGCGCTCATTGCCATAAACGAACCGTTCGCCCGTCGCTTTATCGATCTTATCGATGATCGTGTTGAACCCGCGGATGCGAAACATCTTGTATTGAATCGCAGGATTCCAGGCGTTCGGTTCGACGATCACTATTCTGCCGCCGGGTGCCAGCAACGACGCGATCTTGGCAACGATCTGATCGCGCGGCTCCAAATGATGGAACGTATCCTTCATGTAGATGAGGTCGTATTGAGCCGGAGGGAGATCAAGCAGATTGACACGTTCGATCCTCACCGTGACCGGCCCGATCTTGTCACGGACATGCTGTGTCAGTTCGCGCGCAGCCTCCGTCCATTCGGACTTCACATCGATACCGGTTACATCCGCACCCTGCAGCGCCAACCAATGGAGGTCCGAACCAATGCCACAGCCTATCTCAAGCACGCGCAAGCCAGGACGAACGAGTGCGATCACATCGGACAGGCGCCGATCATAGGCCCGCCAGAGATAAGGCGCCGAACTGCTGAAATACTGAGGGTAATT
This sequence comes from Bradyrhizobium dasycarpum, assembly GCF_042019905.1. Lineage (NCBI taxonomy): Bacteria > Pseudomonadati > Pseudomonadota > Alphaproteobacteria > Hyphomicrobiales > Nitrobacteraceae > Bradyrhizobium > Bradyrhizobium dasycarpum. The sequence goes on along the minus strand of NZ_CP169574.1, from coordinate 52,341 downwards.
GGCTCGAAATGGTATTTTTTCCTGATCGACCGAATGAAGGCACCACTCAAAAAATGCCGCCGGGGAAGAGAGTACTGATTTTCCGACAGAACTCATTTTGATCCCATTTCCACGGCAGCAGCTCGACCTGGAGATGGACTAGGTCGCCCTATGTCTGCTCCTATAAAGCCGTTGGGGCAGCCGAACAAGCGAACACGCCTTTGAGCCAACGAGGGTTCCATCCAGATGCATCCCCGCGCCGTGCACCGGCTCCGCCAAATCCCGATGGCTCGGATTAAGCGTTCGCTGCAGCGCGGCAATCGAACATCGCCGTCGTACCGAACAGCTTGCCCCGACCGTATAGGAAGTCGATTGACACGATTTCGAAACCTGCAAGGCACAGGAAATATCGCACCAGATGATGATTCGGAACGAAAATATGCTGATCGTACAGAGGGTGGTTGTTGTTCCAGTTCGGACCGAAGAAACCGCTGAAACGCCCGCCTAGCGCATAGCCGACAATGCTACGCCAATTGTGCACGTTCGGGAATGTCAGGATAAGGCGACCACCTGGGACGGCCAGCCGCCGCAACTGGGTCAGAAACTCATAGGGATTGACCAGATGCTCCAGAACTTCGGTAGCGACAAGAATATCGAACTTCTGGCCACCGATTCGATCGGCCCAGCCAGGATGACTGAGATCGACGTTCTCTATTTTGGCGATGCCGGCAGGTACATCAACCTTCCAGCCGACACCCATAAGCTGGCCGAAACCAAGCTCCACCAGGCGTCCCAACAATTCTCCCTCACCGCACCCGATATCGGCCACGCGCGCAGCGCGGTCAGGCGAGATCAGTGAGATTCTCTCGCTGACGCCTGCGCGAATCGCGAGACTATTTGGATCGTTCATTTTACCCGTATCCTCCACCAAACGCGGCGAATGGCCATGATGACGCTTACGAGCATTGCAGGGATATTGTGTTTCTTGAGCACCATACCGAACTCACGCATGCTCCAATCGAGATTGGTAGCGGAAACGCCAGATTGTCGCATCACAGTCATATCGATGGATATGTGGTTTGCCGGATATCGCTCGACCAGTCGCAAGATCATGTCGTGATCCGCGGCGACCCGGAATGTCGTATCATATGCCCCAACTTCTGCGTATTGCTTCGCGGATACGATGAGAGAGGGATGGGGCAAATAAGCGGAAAAATAAAGCGGCCACTTCTTGAACTGATATCGCTGAAGAACTCGCCTGCCATCCGGTTCGGCCCGGACGAGATCACAATAGTTCACTGAATCTTCGACCAGACGCGGCACGATACGCGCCAAGACGTCATTCGCACTGTAGTAATCGTCCGAGTTCAGCAGATGAATCCACGTACCCCGCGCAAGTCGGATTCCCTTGTTCATGGCATCATAGATGCCGCGGTCAGGCTCGGATATCCATCGGACAGCATCACCTGCCTTCTTGAGCAGATCGATCGTACCGTCCGTCGATCCACCGTCGACAATAACATGCTCATAGTCACGAAAGCTCTGATCGCGCACGCTTCGTAGCGTATCCTCCAGCGTTGCAGCACTGTTGTAAGTGACTGTGACGATCGACAATACCGGCCGCATTGAACGATCAGTCATTGTGGCGAAACTCTCCACGGCCGCTATGGCGACGGAGTCTTTCGACAACATCCTCTGCAACGGTCTCCGCCCTGAACCTCGTCAGATAGGTCTCCCATCCCGCGCTTCCAATGCGCTTGCGCAATGATTGATCCTGCCCTGCTCGCACGATTAGATCAGCGATATCGCTAGCGTCACGCCCGAGCAAAGCATTCTCTTCATGCCTGATTTCGGGCATTGACAGGGACACATCACGGTGGGCGACGACACAGGAACCTAGAGTCCAAGCGTGAAGATATCGGGTGTGGCCGACCTTGAATGGCGTCGCGTTATTCGTGCACAGGAACACATGCGCAGCCAGCATGGCCTCATCGATATCGGGCACGAATCCGCGAAACACGACATCCGGCCCTTCGAGATGAGCGCGAATGCCCGGCTCAAGCTCTCCGGACCCGAGGATTTCGATCCTGAATGTCCCCGGCGCCATGCGCTTCCGCAACTCGGGGAGCACCTGGCGGCCGAGATAATCCAGCCCATAGCGGTTGGCGGTCCCGCCTAGCTTTCCGACATTGCCGATGATGACAAGGGGACTGGCCTGCTCCAGCGCGCGCCGACGCTCACGCCACCCCTCGCCGAAGCGATCGATCCATACGTTCTGGATATAGAACGCGTTCGGATGCCCATGCCGGGCGTAATACTCGGCATCGTTGGCGGCGACATCTCCCAATATCTCGTATCGGCGCATGATCTGGTTATGCACCTGTTCGAGACGGGACAAGCCAACGCGCACACGCAGATAGCCTAAACTCCAGCCATTCAGCCTTCGATCATGCAATGTGCGCATATAGCCGGCTTTGTGGTCCGGATTTCCATAGTACGCGAACTTGAGAACAGGTACCGTGGAACACGCGGCAGTTAGCCATTCGCTCCAAGGCACCATCAGCGCGTCGGCATTCCAGGACGCCAGCGCTCGTGCGATCGCGCCCCCACCATGGGCAACATAGGGATAGAAATGTTCCGGCTTCGGATTGAGCAATTTGGCGAACGGCGACCCCTCTGTCGTTCGCATCGGCAATACGATCTCCGGCAGAATGTCGACGCCAGCCTTGGCCAGAGCGGCAAGACCCGCGAGCTCTTCAGCGTCCGGCCCCGGCTGCCCTTCCAGACCGATACCGACCTTAAGAAACCCGATCGTCATTCCGGGCTGCGCAGCAAGGGCACGCGTAAGTTCAAATACGACCACATTAGCGGCACGCACGGTGTGCCCGGGAAAAGGCCAGTTCGATGCGACGATGACAAGCCTCACACAGGCCTCCGCACGTCGATGGTTCGGTCTTCGAGCGCTGCTTGCCTGATGGTATCGACCAGCAGCTGCACCCGCGCCCCCTCGCCGAAACCTGGACGGCAGGTGGTGCCTGCCCGCACTGCTGCGACGAAACGCTCCGCAAGCCGCTTGAAAGGGGGCAGACGACCATCCCCACTGATGACAGGCTCGGACACGTCCAAGAGTGGCTCACCACTAGCGCCCGTCGCAACCAATCTGAAACCACCCATATAGTCACGGGTGGAATTGTCGATGACTGCCGTTCCGGTACTGCCTACCACCGTCCATCGGTGGGCTGTTAGACCCGGATTGGCGTTTCCGATCGTGATGGATGTCACCGCACCGCACGCGTGGTCAAACGTTGCATGGACGAGATCTTCTGCTGCGCGTGTACCGGCATTCGGCTTCAGCTGATCGGTAACCCGAGAATCCAGGCGTGCAGACAATGCGACGACAGGCCCCGCAAGCCACTCCATGAGATACAGAACATGCGTCCCGAAAAGGTTCAGCACGCCCCCATCGCGGTCGGCGTCAGTCTTCCACGACCAGGCTCCGCTCCGATGCACCCAGGATTCGTTGAGCCAGGTGACCTGGATGTGCCTGAGATCCCCCAGCTTTCGCGCGGCGATCATTTCATGCAGCGTCAAAAAAGTTGTAAGTTCTGCAAATTCGAAATCAATCGCCGTCGTTAAGTCGCGGTATCTCTGTGCCAATCGCTGCGCGACCGGCATGTTGGGACCGAGCGGCTTTTCACACAGCACGGGAAGTCGGTGCTCATGACAGTGCTCAACGATCGCTTCGACCTCTCCCGGCGGCACTGCCACACTGACCGCATCGAGACCAAAGGCGAAAAAGCGTCGAGCGTCCGTCAACACAGGAATCCGAAGACGGCTTTCGACGCTTGCAGCCCTGTCGGCGTCCCTCCCCAGCAGAGCAACCACCTCAACATCGGACAGCAGACCAAATGCTGGAACATGCACGTCGACACCGAATCCTAGACCGACAACGCCGAGCCTGAGCGCTCGTTTTCTCACCATCAGATCACTCGATAATTCTCGGCTCGGGCAAAGGAACAATGAACCTTCCCTTATAACCACGCTTTCGGAGATTGGCGGCGAGTTCATCGGCGATGTGCCAGGAGAGCAGCAGCGCATAATCCGGCTGATCGCTATACAGCGCGGCCTCGTCGATCACGGGAATTCTCGTACCCGGAATATACTTGCCCAGCTTGTGCGAGCCCGAGACTTCCATCACGGAATTCATGATACCATCGTCGAGACCGACATAGTTGATCAGCGTAGATGCACGCGACGGAGCACCAATGCCCACGATGCTGGTGTCATCCTTCTTCAACCCGGCAACCAGCTTGTACAATTCCAACTTGGAATGAACGACGCGTGATGCAAAGGTTCTTAGCGCACTGCCATCTGCGAGACCGAAGCGCTCCTCATCCGCACGACGCTCGGCAACCGATGCCTGGATCTCGTACCGCCCTGGACGCGCGGCATAGACTCGAATGGAACCACCGTGGGTCGGAATGCGCTTGACGTGAAACACCTCGAGTCCATGACGCGCGAATAGCGCTTCGAGCGCGCCTAGCGCATAGTAACGAAGATGCTCGTGATAGACGGTGTCGTATTGAAGCGTCTCGACGAGATCGAGCAGATAGTGCGACTCCGAGATGAAAACGCCGTCCTCGGCGAGCCATTCTACGACTCCCTTCGTAACGTTGTGAACATCGCCGATATGCGCAAACACATTTGCCGCAGTGATGACCTTGGCGGCGCCGCGTTCGGCACGTAGCCGAGCCGCGAGCTTCACGCCGAAATAGTCCGTCAGCGTCTCAATGCCGCGCTCACGCGCGACTTCGCCAGCGCGCGATGGCTCAACGCCGAAAACACGATGGCCGCCCTCCTTGAAATTGATCAATAATGATCCGTCATTTGAGCCAATGTCAGCCACTAGATCATCGGCCGAAATCTTGATGAGCGATGACGCCTCGCGATACAGCTCTGCGAAATTCTCGCGCAGTATCTTGGTTGTACCGCTCAGATATGGATAGGAATATGGAAAGAGAACCTCCGCATCGACCTCCAGCCCAATCTGGACCAGACTGCATTCCTCGCATCGGAACAGCTCAAGCGGAAACGCAGGCTGCTCAAGCGCTCGTTCTCCCACCGGCGGCATGGTGTTCACTGGCGGGACGTAGCCGAGAAACAGCACCGGCTTGAGTTTATCGCTCGCACAAATTTGGCACTCGAGGATGGGCCTGGATTGCGCTGTCGCTGTCATTTGCTATCTCCTAAAACTCGTGATGGGCGCAGCTCTGGATGGTCCCGATACCAGCGAACAACGGAGGGAAGACCGTCCTGCAGCGAAATGCTGGGGGACCAACCTAGCGCCTGGATCTTGCTGATGTCCGGACAACGACGCTGCGTTTCGCCAAAGGGCGCGGGGCCAATCTCGATGATCGCCTCCCGGCCGAAGCTTGCAACAACCAATTCCGCAACATGTCGGATCGTCACCTCTTCGGTGGTCCCAATGTGGTAGACGTTGAGGTGCGCGCCGCGTGTAATGACTGTCGCGAGACCATCCGTGAAATCGTCGACGTGAATGAAGGCGCGCGTCTGGGCGCCATCTCCCTTCAAGGGAAAGCTCAAAGGCGATCCCGGCTTCGTCACCACGTCAGCCTCCGCTGCCCGGACAGAAAATTCGGGGACGACATGCTCGAACCCCATATCGGCGCCATAGACGTTGTGAGGTCGGAAAACGACCACGCGGTCGAAATCCGTCCGTCCATAATTCAGTGCGATCAGTTCGGATGCGAGCTTCGACCCACCGTAGGAATATCGCGGGTTTCGTATGTCAGGCACGACCAGCGGAACGTTCTCCGGGGTCGGAACCTGACCCGGCGATTGGTAAGCCTCGGAGCTGGACGCAACGATGAGTTCGCGCACCTTTGCGTCCCGGCATGCATCGATTACTGTCAGTATGCCGCAAATCGCGACATCCACCACCAGCTCAGGCTGCTCGTAGAAATAACGGGTGCCGTTGATCGCGCTCATATGAACCACGCAGTCCATACCATCGACGGCACGGCGCACCACCTGCGGATCCCGGATATCGCCGATAAGCAGCTCTACGCGATCCTCGATTCCGGCAAGCCGCCTTGGATTCCCCCGCCAGTTATTGTCCAGCACGCGCACACTATTCCCGTCCCGTACCAGCTTGTGAACCAGGGAGGCTCCCAGAAAACCTGTGCCTCCCGTGACAAGATATCGACGGCTCATAGACCCTCTACCTTCGGAAGTTTTGCTCTGCCATGGCTACCAAGCGCCATGTAGCCGACATGTGGCGCCAAGAGTAGATAGTCGGAGTTGAAGTTGTTCCAGAAGTCATAAAACATCGCAGGCGAAGCCATCCGATGCGACAGTGTCTCGATCGCCATGGAGCGGAAGCAGCTGTGGTTGTTGGCAATGACAGCAACATTGACGTCATCAAGCGCGTTCTCGAGGGATGAGGCGGGATCGAGCCCGAAATCTCGAATAGCCTGCGGCGAGACCACAGGATCGAAAGCTCTGAACCGCGCATTCGGAAAATGGCGCTCTAGCGCTGCCAGAATAGGACGAGCCATCGTGCCACGCAGGTCATCCGTTTCGGGCGCGCCCTTGAAAGCAAGACCAAGCACGGTCACGATCGGTGCATCTGGAAAACCGTTGATACGACCGGTCGCGTGCTTCAATGCTGCGATCGCTTGCTCGGGCTGAGCTTCATTGAGTTTGCGGGCCGTCAGAACGATTGCGGGCGACATGCCGCGATGCTCAAGTCCCTCGGACAGGATATAAGAATCCTTTTCGAGACAGGGACCACCGACCGGTCCGGGCATTGCGAGATTGGTACGAGGATACCCAAGCTTTCCGGCGGCAATCACATCCGCGGCGCTCACCCCGATTGCATCGCACATCGATGCCACCTCGTTGGAGAAGGCGAAGTGAACATCGCGTTGGGAATTATCTACCAGCTTGATCATCTCCGCGGTCTCGAGATCACGTACGCGCACTGTCGTCGGCGTCACGAACTGAAATAGCTGCCCGGCCCGTACCGTCGCATCTTCTGAACCGCCACCAATGATTTGCGGAAGGATGCGCAACTCCTGAATGGCGACGCCTTCCAGGGTCCGCTCGGGGCAAAAGGCCAGATCGTAGGACTTGCCGGCAGCATCAAGGATGGGCGCAACGATAGAGCGCGTGGTCCCCAAACGCACAGTGGATCTCATGACGACGAGCGCGCCTGCGGGCATCGCTGCAGCAACCTCGCCCGCCACGTGCTCAATCATATCCGTGCGTACGCGCTTGTCTGCGTTAAGCGGCGTTCCCACTGTGATGATGAAAACCGTCGCGTCGCACCCCGGCGGCACACTCGTATCAACCGTGAATGCGCCGCTTCTTAATGCGCGGCTCAACTGGTCCGCCAGTCCGGGTTCATGGAAATGCGGCTGTCCTTGCCGCAACCCGTCCACCACATCCTCCCGGACCTCGACGCCCCAGACCCGAAATCCGACCGCAGCCATTGTTGACGCGAGGGTGAGCCCGACATATCCGAGGCCCAAGATGCAGATGGATCGGTCGGCGAAAGAGCGGGGAACGAGCATGGTCGAAATCTTTAACCCGTCAAAAGAGTCAATTTCTCGCCTCCAATAAACGATACGGCCCCTTGTGTCTTGCTGTTTGTTACATCCGGGAGCGGCCGACCATGGCACCCGCTAGATCCCCCAAAATTTTGAAATACTTGAACTTTCGTGCTTTCAGGGGTGACGCAATCAGGACGGTAGTCCATAGTCCATACCGTCCACTGGAAGCCAATGCTGGGGCGCGGAGGCCAACGCGACCTATCGCGGTCCTCTGACTGGACCCGCCGTCACTGTTTCGAAATGAACTGGCACTGCTAAATAAAGCCCCGTAAGCGGGCGACAGCGAACAACGCAAGATGGGGGGCATGGTTGAAGGTGCCGTCTCGGACGAGGACGTCCAACTCCTTTACACTGACATATTCCACCTGGATCTCGGGTTCCGGCATCCAACCCTTGGCCGGAACAGCGCCAGAGGCAAAAAACCCCCACAATCGATTTCCCAGTCTACCGGAGTCGGGTAGGAAGGCACCGAGACTTGTTGCATCGAGAGCCTCAAGCCCGGTTTCCTCAAATAGTTCGCGGATCGCACAGCTCTGCGGCTCTTCTCCGGGGTCAAGCAAGCCCCCCGGAAACTCCAGAGTCCATTGCTCAACCGCGGGCCGAAACTGTCGAACCAGTGGCACCTGTCCATCGGACGAAATCGCGATTATCGATATGTAGTCCGCAAGGGCAAGACCGTGAAAGTCTCCGACGAGCTCCCCCTGGAATCATGCACGGTCCGCTCGACCAGCGTTACCCAGGGAGAAACCTGAGTTGTCGCGCGTCGCCGAATCCGCTGATCAACGTCCATCGAAGCGAAGGCATGTTTCATGGTCAGGCTTTCCGCCGCTACAGGCCCTTAAGTTGAAGTAATTTCTACGAGAGGCGTTTGGCATCTGCGCATGACTGCATAGTGCCGGCAGGCTCAGTTCGGAAGGCAATGATTTTTGCGCTCGCAAGCAACAGGAGAACCATCACATATCCCCAGTAATGTGGGGCATAGGTTGCATTCACAGCAGCAAATGACGCGATTGCAATAAGCAGGATCCACCCCTGATCGGCGCCGGGCGAACGGCTCAGGCCATACTTCGCCAATCCCCAAATCAGAAGAACCATGAAGCCTATCAGCGCAAGAGTGCCAATAACACCCGTCTCTGCCCACTGGTTAAGCAGCATATTGTGAGGCGTTGGAAATCCGCTGGTTCGATATCCACCGGTACCAGGGCCGAAACCGAAGAATTTGACGAAAGCGGACTCCTGAGCCATCTCTGCAATGGTTTCCTTCGTGAACTCGATACGGTCCGTGACAACAAAGAAACGATCGGACATATCCCGGCTCGGATCCACATCCGCAGAAAAAAACCTGAAGATTGCTGGTGGAAGCGCCTGATACTGGAAGCCAACAACGTAAGCAACCAGCGCCGACGGAAGAAATGCCAGCGTCCTCATCCTAGATTTCGGCAAGAGAAGCAACATGCCGATCATTCCGATCTCGACGATGCGCGCTGTGCGGCTGCCAGTTGCCATCATGATCCACGGCGCGAATTGCAAATACAGTCTTGCAAGCCACGACGACCGTCCCTTGACGTCCATCCAGATAAGAAGCAGCGGAACAGAGATGACGAAAAATATACCAAGCGAGACCGGCCCCGAGAACGTCGATTTGTATTTATCGAAATAGGCCAGTCCGAAAATGGTATCGTTGCCAAAAGTAAAAGGAGATAACAGCAAAAGCGGCAGTGCAACAATCGCGATTGCGGCTTGCGCAAATGCGCCCCATACAAAACCGTCGAGCAAGGAACGAAAGCGGGCTTCCGCCCGTAGAGGCTGACCAACGATTGCAGCCATCACATACCCAAACCCGCCAAAAAGAATGAGGAATGTAACGCCAACTTTAATCTGCCAAACGTTGTGCAGATGAACATAATTCATGACAGCGGAAAAAGCACACGTCGCAATATAAGCAATATATAAAACGAGAAACATCGGCACATGAGAGATTGGTATTCGCTGCAAAAACACCGGCGGCAGGATCACGAGCCACGCCAGCACAGCAAGATGGGTGTAATCGCGCAAGAATGGAAGCAACGGCAGTAGCGGAACCGAACCGACTGCTGCAGAGAGGCCGACCAACCAAGAGAGCTGACGATCCCGCTTCAAAGCAACTAGCACCGGGATGAACAGCGCCACCAGAACGCAAGCCCTGATCCAAAGTGGCACGAGATTGTCGCCGACATCATCTCGCCCTCCTTCGAGATAGTGCGAACGGACCGCGCACCACGCGAGCATGACGAGAAACAAAAACGCGGTAAGGATGAATTTTCCGAGATTGCTCTCAAGAATATCTTGATCTACCGAGCTCACCGTACTCCGATCGGCCGCCGCGCTCAGCTCCTCGCTAGTGTCAAGTGTCTGCGTCATCCGCCACCTTCAGCCGTCTCGGTCCTACGCTATCACCGCCGCTTGTGAGTTGGATTTCCGAAAGATTCTTTGTCGAGAACTCATCCATTTTAGAAACACATAACAAGACCAAAGATCTGGGAGAAATCTCGGCCACCGGATTCATGCCGATTGATCCAACCTTTGATGGTCTGCGCATCAAGTAGTGTCTGCATACTCGCGATATCGGACAGTTCGTCTCGCATTCGTCCGGTCTTCATCCACTGTCTGATCGGCAGCAGAAAACCCCTTTTCCCACGCCTCAAAATATCTGCCGGTAGTTCGTCACGGAAGGCCTCTCGGAGTACGTGCTTACGAGCCCCGCCTGAAATCAGGAAACGTTCCGGGAGGCTCAACGCAAAAGCTACAAGCTCCGATCAAGAAAGGGCAGCCGCACCTCCAGGCCCATGTTGCATGCTGGCAAGATCTACCTTTTTCAGCATGTCCGCAGGAAGGTTAAATTTAATGTCGGTGGTGAGAATATCGCGCAGCGTCGCGAGCTTAGCGTCAGCGATATCCTCCGGAACGTGACTAGCATCTGCTTGCAAAAAGCCGAGTCCCTCGATCTGTTCGGGTGACGCATAAGTACGCCATGACAGATATTCCTCCACCGCATTCGGTTTCAGATGGAAACAAAAAAATGCCGCTGCTCTCAGCAGCGAATTTCGAATGGCCGCAGGATTCTCATGCTGAGGCAATGCCTGCAATCCTGCTCTGACCCACGGTGGAATTCGGGCGCTCATACGCATCGAGGCGTAGGTGCCGTAGCCAGCAAATAGCTCATCGGCCCCATCTCCGCCAAGGATTACCTTCTCGTCGACCTGAGAGCAGAGGAAAGCAGTCGGGATAAGTGACGCATCCGCAAAGGGTTCACCGAGCAGTGACAGCGTCCGGTCCGTAAAATCGGCCAACCGATCCTCGGTTACATCGAGAATCCGATGATCAATCTGCGGATAGCGAGCCGCGAGGGACTTCGCATAAGGTGATTCGTCGAATGCAGGGTCGTTCGGAAATGCCACGGAGTAGCAAGCAATTCGACTTCCGACTTCCTGCACCGAGAGAGCTGCGACGATGGAGGAATCGAGGCCGCCGCTCAAGAATGTCGCGACCGGAACATCGGATGCGGCGAGGCGATGTCGGACTGACGCCGTCAGGCGTTGCCGGAGTTCGACTTTCGCTTCGTCGAACGATCCAAGAAAGGTTTCTTGTTTCTCGCCGGCATTGACGCTGTAGAAACTACCTTCTTGCGTCGACCAGCGCGCAGGATCGAACTGCAGCCAATGTCCAGGGCGAAGCTGCTTCATTCCCTTGAAGGGACCATATGGCGCTGGCAGGTATGAGAAGCGGAAAAATAGAGCCAGATTCGAGCGATCAATCTCAAGTTCTCTCCCGGCGAGAGCCTCAATCGCTGGAACTTCTGAAGCGAAGAGAAACTGGCTGCCATCGTCGAAATAGAGAAGCGGCTTTTCGCCATAGCGATCGCGAGCAAGCGTGCATCGACGCGCCTTGCGATCCCAAACCGCAAAGGCAAACATGCCTTCGAGATATGGCAGGCAATCAATCCCGTCGAACGTGAAGGCTGCCAGCAGCACCTCCGTATCGGATTCCGTTTGGAAGGTCCAACCTCTGCGCTGTAAAGTGTTCCTTAATTCGCGATAGTTGTAGATCTCGCCATTGAAGACGATACTCAACGGCCCCGCATGCATCGGCTGCGTGGATCTAGAATCAAGGTCGATAATGCTCAGGCGTCGATGCCCAAGGAAAAGACCGGACTCGAAATGCTGTCCCTTGGCATCAGGACCTCGGTGAGCGATGGCCTCAAGCGCAGCAGCCGCAACGTCTGAGTCCACCCTCCGCGCGTCCCGCCAAAGCCCGCCTGTTAGCCCGCACATCAGTGTGCCGCCAGCAATTGAGAATAAAGTGCATGATAGCGCTCGAGATTGGCCGCGATCGAATAGTGCTCCTTGATCCTCTCCCTGGCTCTAATCCCCATGCGACGCCGAAGATCGGCATCATCAATCAGTTCAGCGATCCGCGTCGCCATCGCCTCCGGGCTACGGCAAACTACAAAACCAGTCTCGCCGTCGATATGACATTCGGTGACGCCAGGTGCGTCAACGACAACGCTGGGCAAGCCAAGTGCCATCGCTTCAAGAACTGCGTTACTCATGCCTTCAACCTCCGAGGCATGAACGAAGATATCACTGTTCACAATCCAGCAATTAACATTCGGGACATGTCCAATGAACTGAACGCAACCAGCGATGCCGAGCCTTCGAGACTGCTGCATTAGGTTTTCCCTTTCGGGACCGTCACCCGCAATTATCAGCCTTACGTTCGCCCGTTCCTTTAACACCACCGCAAGGGCATCTAACAAAAAAGCCTGGGCCTTATGCTTCAAAAGCCTTGCAGACGAAATGAGCGTCGTCACTTCGTCCGGCTTTCGTCCTTCACAGTGGGATGTTGCATCGACAAGTTTTTGCCAGTTGATGCCGTTCTCGATTGTGATAACGGGCCCGCCAGACTTTGCCAAGGGTTCGAGAGAGTGAGCGGTCGCGACTGAAACACCTGCCATGACGTCATATGGGCGATAAAGCACTTTGAAGATCGGATGCGATCCAGCTTCAGACTTTGTCCCACGGTGAACATATACAGATCGGATCTTCGACAAGAAGCAAGCGGCAAGCCAGCACGCCGCCGCAGCCTGAACACCATGAACAACGCAAACCCGATACCTGCCCGTCGCAAGTAGATAAAATAACCGAAGCTGAAGAATGGGCAGCAGGACGATCAGCAGAAGCATTTCGTACCGAAGTGATGGGAAGATTGGCGCCTCGATCGGTAAGATTGTCTTCAAGCGCAACGATGGGATCGTCTCAAAGAGACGGTCACACGCGCGATTCCGGTACAGGGAGAAAAAAGTATTGTCATAGAGTTTCGGATCCTCAGCAGAAAAAAACTGCGCCAGCTGCCGCTCGCCGCCGTGAACTCCGTAAGTACGTAGAATGTGCGCGATCGGAACGGACATGGCCCCTGTTCTCATAGAGAATACGTGGGTATTATATGAAAGGAACCCAAAAACAAAAGAGTCCAGCCACCTGCCGCCGCTGACGGCTGCAGGCAAGCAAGTCTGATCTCGCTCAGCTTCTATGGGAAGCTAGTTCTTCGAACAAAGCGCGATATCGCGTACCACAAATTCGAATATCAAACCTTGCTTCCGCCACCGCCCGAACCATCGATCTCATACCCGTTTGACAGGCGCGATCCAAGAGCCAAGAAATACCTCGCGCGAGTTCCATCACGTCTTCAACGGGGGCAAGGTAGCCAGTGCGCCCATGCTCAACAGCTTCCGGAATACCCCCCACGGCGAAGGCAGCAACCGGCGTTCCACAGGCGATGGCTTCTAGCACAACGTTGGGTAGATTGTCTTCAAGAAAAGGCGCAATAAACACGTCCGCTGCCGAATAGGCCAGCGCTAGCTTCTCTTCGCTGTTGATTCTACCCAGCTGATAGACGCGCAAGCCGGCGAGCGGCGCGCCGGGCCCGATACTATCACCGCCAAAGATTACGCACGCAACGTCCCGAGGGGCCTCAGCGGCGAGATGCTCAATTGCCCGCTTCAGGAACCTGAAGCCCTTTCGAGGATCCTCAGTTGCGCCGAGCGCGCCAAACATCAGCAGGCGCCCCTCTGTCGGTAGCCCAAGCTGCTGGCGTGCAATTCCCTGCTCATGAGGACGAAAGAGACGTAGATCGATGCCTGTGGGAATGTGCTCAATACGACGCCCAGCAAAGAGACGGGACTTACCTGCAAGGTCGGCAATCCAGCGGCTCGGCGCGGCGATCGTCAGATTGAGATCTCGATATCCCCGCTCGCGTTGCTTGATGCCAAGCCGCGACAGGTCGTTGACCGACGTGCTCCCAAGCTGCGGGCACGTCCCGCAGCTCTGCTCGAACCCGATACAATTCCCCGGATAATGGCATCCTCCACTGAATGGCCAAATGTCAGAAAGCCGCCATACAATTGGTTTGTCGATGATGGTCAGTTGACCAGCACCCAGAAATGCACCCGCGATCCAATGCAGACATACGACGTCAGACTCGGCTAACAGCTGGCGGCTGATACGACCGTAGCTCAATTGCATAGGGGAAAACGGCGTTGCCATCCGATGTGGATACAATCGCAGCGCCGAGGCGTTCAAAAAGGCAGCAACGTCGCTCGCAAAAAGCCCCAGACCTGGAAAATGTGCGGGCACAACAGAAGGGTCGTGCCCGTGCTTGCGCCCGACATGATACGTCGAACGAAGCCCGAGTTCCTGCAACGTCTGGTGAATCCGGAAAGCCGCTTTGTTTGCGCCGCCCTCGGTATCGGACTGAGCGAGATGAAGGACGGACGGGACGGCGCGGCTCACCGCCGCCTCGCGTTCGCGACAACCCCGTTGCTTCCATAGAAAACGTCGATATCGTCGAGTTCAGGGATTTGCTGAACCATGCGACGCACTTCGTCAAGCGTGCGGGGGACGTCATAACGCGCCGACAGCGCGTCAAACGTATCAAGTATCGCCCATTCCAAACGTTGCTGAGGGGTCAAGCCGCTCCGTAGGTAGTTCCAGCAGGGAATGCGCAGAAATCCTAGAATCTTTGGCCCGAAAAATGGGATGCGGCGGATGCACGTATCAAACGGCAGCCAAACCGGCATATAAGCACGGATAAACGAAAGCAGCTTATGCGGTTGCATATCAACCGTCCAGCGCCGCCAGAAGTACTTGGGCTGGTTGAAGGGGTCCAGTCGGTTGTGTTTCAAATAGTAATCAATGCTGATGCGCCCGCCAGGCCTCAGCTTGGTTATAAGCGACCGGAAAGCCTTATCAGGATCGGGCGTGTGCTGCAGAACTCCATAGCAGAACACGAAATCAAATAGATTATCGGCACAGGGGATATCATAGATGTCCGCTTGGAAGAAAGTAACCTCGCCGCCTCCCCTGTTGTTTTGACAATTTGCTACGATGGCTTCGCTTAGATCAAATGTCGCCACCTTGGCGCCGGCATCGAGCATTACTTCAGTGAAGCGTCCCGCGCCGGAACCCGCTTCAAGAATTCGCCTACCGTAAATATCCTTCGGCTTCCACTTCGTGCCCTCCCAGAACCGCTGGAATGAGAGCTTGCGGCCGGATTTGCTGTCCAGCTGTGTGGAGCGGAACGTATTCCATTGGAGACTGAACGTGTCGGCGTAGCTAGCCCCAGAAACAGATCTCGGAATGCCATCAATGATCAACGCGCTAGTATTTCCCATTCGATCGACGAGCCTACCACTCACGACATCGCCGTCCACCGCCATATTGACCTCGATTTCGAAGCGATGGCCAAACAGAGACTGTAGGTCAGAGAGCTGAACCAAAGCAGATCCCTAACGGTTCTTGCAAACGCAGAAGCACTTTAAGACAGCAACGGACCTTCACCCACGCGCCGTTGCAACAATCGACTGAGGTTTCTGTAGCCGACTGAGGAGTTTGGACAAGAAGTATCTTGCCAGTGATACGTGTCGCGGACCCGCAGCAATGAAATTTCGCGTTTGGACATTCACGTCGTGAAAACCGCGCGAGGCGAGAGCGTCGCGAAGCGTTACCGCAGTCCAACTGCGCATGTGCTGCCAGCGATGAAACGTCACATTTGCAACTGGGCAATAGACTATGTTGTCCTCGAGCCGCTCCTCGTTGGGGGTTGTCACGACAAGGAGGCCACCTTGGTTCAGAAGACGTCGCGCCTGGGTCAAAGTTACTTCAAGCCAATGATCGTCAAGATGCTCCACGACTTCGAGAAGAAACACAACATCGAACTTCTCGTCTTTCTGCAGAAGCCCGCTGACTGTGTCGAAGCCCATAAAGTTCTTGCGGTCGTGAACGTTGACAGCTGAACCGATCGTTTCCAGGGCGATATCTGCGCCCTTCACGACAAATCCAGCATCAAGAAGATGGGGCAAGAGGTGACCGGGCCCACATCCGTAATCGAGGACGCCTGCCCCTTCGGGAATCAGATGGCGTACGAATTCAACGACATCGCGACCTTTTTGGTGGCTAAAATAAAGTTCTGGAAATTGGGAATAATAAGCCCAAAAGCGCGATAGCGTTTCGTCATCCCACTTTAAAGTTGTCGGTTGCGGGAGCGCTGTCATGTTGAACCAAGTTCCTTGAATCGGAGATCCGCTGACCGTGCCCGCGGCGGAGCCAAGTAGTCTATAGCGGTGGCATCAGTCGCCCAAGCTGCAAAATCGTCAAGGTCACCATTTTTGGTGATCTCGCTGTGCGTCCGAACGGTCGGCACCAAGTTCTGAAAGAGCGGATCTGAAACGTCGGCGCCGATCTCGGTTCTAAAGCTTTTGTAAATCCAGGGACGCCGCACAAAGAGCGCGTGCGCGTGCACCCGCGCCCGATGAACCTGCTCTGCTCCGAGGCGCGCCTGGTCCTGTAAACGCGCCAAGACCTTCAAATAGCTTTCGCGCGTCTCGCAATCGCAGGTAAACCCGAAACCAGAATAGCGGCCTGTGCCCGCAGTTACGACCGGCACGCCGAAGCACGGCAATTCGTAGCCAATGCTCCCTCGCACTGTGATGCCAGCATCCGCGATCCGGAACAGTGACAGAGTACTGATTCGTGTGTCCGGCAACAATATCTTGACATGCTGAGGTAGCTCACCGATGTGATCGCGGATCAACCGCAACTCGCCAAACTCATCGGTTGCCCCCGAGATCTTCCGTTTCCAAATGTTGGCGGGATGCAATTTTACTAACCAGTTCAGCTTGGGATTGGCCGCCGCCGCTTTGACGGTCTCGACGAACCATTCCCCGTAGTTCTCAAATATGTCTTTCCCGTAGAATAGATTGGCGTCCCAAAGCACATGGGAAAATACCACCGCGATGGGCTTGGCAGGATCGAGGGCAAGAGTGTTACGAATTTCTTCCGCTGACATGTCGACAGTGCCGGGCTGATTACGCGTCTGCACCTTCCAGACACCGCCATAGCGCTTTTCAAATTCCTGATCGAGCTGCCTCTCCTCACACTCCCCCCATGGGGAACTCATGAGGAAGTCGAGCCTTTCAGCAGTGATCGAATTGGGATGGATTCGCCGCGTCTCGCGGGTGAGCTTTTTCTGCACAAGCCCGTCTTCCCGCGATGGTTGAGTGAAATGAATCGTCGGGATACCTCGCGCAATCGCCACGTCAACGAAGGGGCCAAGTACGTGGTAATTGGGCTCGTTGACAAGGATAAGCGCAGGCTTCGCGATCGCGAGATATTGCTCCGCGGCGTGAACAAAGCTAACCGATTGCGCGAGCTGCTCAAGGATTGCCTGTCGGATTTCCGGCTTCCGCGGATCTGGCGCGCCCTCGAAATGTCGCCGCGATACTGAGGACAGCAATTGCGGACCGATCCAGGAGTCACGGTAACTCCATTCGAGGACGGACTGAAACTCCATAGGCTCTGTGGCACGACGCGCGACTTCTGAGTCGACAAAATTCCTAGCGCTTTGACTAGCCGTCAAACGCTCGAACGCGATGAAGTCATCGATTCCATATGCTCGGAAAATACGTCTCGCGTGAGTGTAGATATTGGAGGTTAGGATCCTGGCCCGCCATCCCTTTCGACGTAACGCCAGGATCTGCATACATTCAAGCTTGGCAGCATATGTATTGTTGCTCATGCTGAGCACGAAGACCAATGGCGCATCCGACGTCGCTGGAGGCAACTGCCTTGCGAAGGCAGCTGCTTCGTGAGTACGGCGCTCATCCTCCCGCAAGCGCCGATAGATCTTCGGCGTCCTGGTCAACACTATCAGATCGGCGATCGGACCCGCCAGCTTCGTCTGCCGTAGACGCTCACTCAGAAAGCGCATCAAGCATATCCTGTCCGAAGGAGATGATCAGCCAGGCGGAGGTCCTCAGGCGTATCGATATCGATAGATGCAACCTCGTCCATTTCGAAGCCAATGGTTGGACTACCGTAAAGCACGCCCGAGTCCAGCACCTCGCTTCGTACGACAAGAATCGCTGGCCCGTTGCGGCCAAAAAGAACGTCCTTGTCCTGACGGCGAGTTTTGCCGACGCCGCCTCCAAAATAGGGAACGAGCCCACCGTTCTCTTCTCGCATCTGAGCCTCGGGGACGAAGCGATGTGGTACGCGCACGATGCTTACCAGCGTCGCCGCGTCGGACGCACGGAACTTTCCGACTGCTTCGCGGACGTGATGTGGTCGACGGAACGGTGAGGTCGGCTGCAATAGGATCAGCGCATCGACGGCAGTCCCGGCATTGCGCAGTTCCGCGAGACAATGCCGCATCACGCCGAGCATAGGGGCTGCGTCGTCTGACAACTCCCCAGGTCGGCGGAATGGGACGTCGAGCCCGAGTGCGAGGCCAGCCTGTGCAATCTCATCGTCGTCTGTAGAAAGAATCGATCGATCGACGACGCCAGACTTCAGAGCGGATTCGGCGGCCCAATCGAGCAGCATCCGACCACCACAAAGAGCAAGATTCTTACGCAGAATGCTCTTCGAGCCGCCGCGAGCCGGAATGAGGGCCACCAATGTCATCGTCAGTTTACCGTGCGCCGATCATGCATCAGTAGGTTATGCACTTTTGGACACTTACCGTCTCACTCGCCAACACATCTGCAATTTGCTTCCCTGCCGTGCCGTTACCATAGAGCGGATTCATAGGATAGCGGCCATGTTCCACTTGATGTGCGATCGCACGCGCGATGTCCCTTCTCTCATAGGACACTTCGATGACGTTATCGCCTCGATCCCGCATATTTTGTCGCGTGCCGACATTTACGACCGGTGTACCGATATAAGCACCTTCTCGTAGGCCACTGCTGGAATTGCCAACGAGGCACGCAGTCGACCGCATCAAGTTGACGTAGACTTCGATTGGAAGATTCTTGAAGAAGTGCATCCTGTCGTCGAGTCTTCGTTCGCGCCATTTGCGAATGCCACGAGAGATGTCATCCGCGCCCGCATCCGCATTCGGCCACAGCACAATAGCCGCCAATCCCAGCTCACGCACCGCTTCAAGCGTCGCGGTGATCTGAGCTTCTCCACTGCCGTATTCAGTGGTGACAGGATGCTGCGATACCAGAATGAACGGCTCCTCAACCGAAAAACGCTCTCCGACCCCCATATCGAACAGTTGGTCGCTAATCTTACCCGTAGACTCGTCGAGAATCTCCGCTACCAAATCGATACGCGGACAACCAACCATATGAACGTGCTGAGGCAACTCACCAAGCCTAATGATGCGATCACGCGCACCGGGGCTGGCCGGAAAATGAATGTGTGCGAACTTCGTGACGGCGTGCCGGATGCTCTCGTCGATGGTGCCGCTGACCTCACCCCCCATCGTGTGAGCCACCGGGATATTCATGTACGCTGCGGCCAGTGTTGTCGCCATTGTCTCGAAACGGTCGCCCACAGTGAGCACGACATCCGGTGCCAGTTGTTCGAAGAGTGTCGGAAGCTCGAGCAATCCAAGTCCGGTCGACTTTGCCATTGTCGAAGGGCTTTCGCCTTCGATCAACATCGTTACCCGCGCATGAGGCTTGAATCCGTCTTTTTCGATCAGCTTGACAACCGAGCCATAGCGGTCAAGTACCGCCGATGCAGCCACAATCAACTGCAGCTCAAGCGCAGGATGCTGTTGGATAGCGCGCATCGCTGACTTGATCGAGCTGTAGTTGGCGCGGGACCCGACGACCACGCAGATTTTCTTTCTAGTCACGCGAGATCCTCTTGGGCGAACTTGTGATCGCGAGGCAATGATCTGATCACCCTTCGACCGATTAAATCCTGATAGCGCGCAGCTGGAATTCCATCGCCCGGCTTTTTGAAGGCGAGATGGTGCCTTGCGATCTCCGTCCCTGCCGCCAACTCAATAGCAGCAACGATGCTCTTCTCGAAGATCAGCTTCATGTCGGACAACGACGATAGATCATCTTTGTCGACGGGGCTCGCGACCACGCGCCCCACCTCCTTCAATTCCTTGCACAACTGCTTGAATTCTTCGGGCTCCATACTATGCTTGGCGTCACTGCCGTACATCAGCCGGGAAAAGGCAAAATGCTTTTCAATGACACTCGCTCCAAGCGCGACAGCGGCGATTGGAGCAGCCAAACCCATCGTGTGATCTGAATAACCAACAGGCAAGCTATAACGCTCGCGCATCAGCAACATCACATTAAGGCCCACCCGTTCCGGTGGGCAAGGATATGCGGATGTGCACTGCAGAAGAGTCAATGGTCCGCCCTCTCTAAGTGACGCGACGGCCGCGTCGAGCTCGCTCCAACTGCTCATTCCGGACGACATGATAATCGGCTTCTTCGTCAAAGAAAGGTACTCAAGCAACGGAGTGTTGCTGACTTCCCCGGACGGCACCTTGTAGGCGGTAACTCCGACATCTTCCAGCAGATCGACCGCCTCTTGCGAAAACGGTGACGAAAGAAAATCGACCTTCGCGGCCGTCGCGACGGCCGCGAGATTGCGCCATTGGTCCTTCGAGAAGCCGGTGCGGTTAAAATAGACTGACCGCGGCTCGGCGGAGAAGTAGGATGGTGACGGCGCATTCGCGAGCGTCTCCGCTTCAGCGATATGTGTCTGGAATTTTACCGCGTCACATCCGCATGCTGCCGCTGCCTCGATCAGACGACACGCATTGCCGAATGATCCGTCGTGAACGGATCCAATCTCGGCAATAATATATGGACTTGCGCGACTCACCACTTAAGCTCCGAATTCAGGGGATTTATTGACATATCGGACTGTCCGGCTCCAATCAAGCTCTGCAGGAATACATCCGGCCACCCACCCCTGACAGGCCTGTTCTTGCCTTGGCGCCGGGCAGCTAGCGCGCCAATATCCGGTAAGAAAGCCCATAGAGCTTGGTGGCTGCTGCGTACATCCCGCTAGCCCATAGCGTTCTGACGACAGCGGGTTGATGAAGGCCAAATTCCGGTCGCCACGCCCCACGGAACTTCGAGCGGCACGCCTCATCGAAGACCAGAACTCCGAGTGACGATGCCTCAAGCGAACGCGCGGCCCGCGCCTTCGTGGCTATAGAAAGTTCCCGTTCCCGCAGCTCTTTCCAGCGCGGTCCAGGCGCGAGGATCGCTGTTTCATAGAAGATGTGGCTGCCACCACCCAACTCTTGAAGGTACCGGCGCTCTTGGCATCCGACGATCAAGTTGTGAAGCGCGACGACGTGGACGGACTCGGAAGTGGCCGCCGCCAGCATCGAGATAGCTGGCCATCCTTTCGGACCATCGGCGAGCAATGCAAGCTTGCGGCCGGCTTGTGCAGAAGCGTGCCGTCCGAATTCCTCGTATGCGCTTCCTTTGACGAGTTCGATCGGCCACTTCGCAAGTCTCTCTCTACATAAGGCGGCTCGCTTAGGCTCCAACTCAAGATCGATTGAAACAATCTTCTGACCACCGCGACTAGCCCAATCACCAAGGATTTCGGTCGAGTATCCATCCTGTCTTCCGGATTCAATAACGCACTCAATGTCATTCGCGATACAAGTCGCGATGAAGAAAGCCATTTCACATGGGAATATGGCTCCCTCGACCCATCGCTCGACATGTCCATTGAGCACGACGTCGGCGGCGACCTCGGCTGCATTTTGAAGCCTTAATGCGCGATTAGTTGCCATTCTCTACTCCTCGACCTCTTCCCCAAATGCCACTAGCTCGTCCGAGTGAAGCCACGCATCAGCCCCAGGATTGAAAGCAACTCACCAATACGCTGGCGTTCGAAAATCACAACGGCCACAGCTAACACCAGAAAGACCGCCGAACGTGTTGTAAAGGAAGGGACGTATAACATGTTGATTAGCGACGTCACCACGATCAGAAGCGCCCCCCCAAAGGCCCAACTGTCTTGGAAGCCATGAAGTTTTCCAAATTGTCTAGCCTTCCAGCGGATGTAAGACCTGAAAATCAGCGCCTCAAGAATCAAGAGCGCGACGGTCCCGCTCAACCCTAACGAGAGACCGACGCCTCCGACCTGTCCGACGACAAGCGGAAACGAGGCTAGAACAATGAGCGCGATTGCGGCTCGAAAGCGACTGGCGTCCGCTCCCGCACCATGGGCGTAGATCATCGCATTTTGTGGTCGTCCTGACAGCGATATCAGCATCAACACGGCGAACCAGGGCACTATCGACGCTGCAGGCGTTAGACGATCGTTCGTTAAAATGGACAGCAGTTCTCGGCCGAAGCACACAAGGCCTATGCCCACTACGGTGATTACAATATGAACGGGTGTCCATGCGAGGTTGGTTGTTCGGAAGCCCGACGCCAAGTCACGGGCCTCCGACAAAGACGTCGACCATATGTTGTGAGCGACTGCGCTCGTCGCACTGAGAAGCATGCCATAGTAAAGCCGAGCGTGATTGTAGTATCCGACTGAAGCGATAGTTAGGTTCGCGGCAATTACGGCGTTTTCCCCGATTGCGCGGGCACCATCGGTAACACCGGCAAATGCCGCATACGGCGCGTGATGACGTACGACCGAAAGCCATCGCATGCTCGGCCGTGCCCAAGGCATCGGTCCCAATGCTGCCAGCGAAACCACCACTGATGCAAGCTGGCCAACGAGAGTTCCGGCGAATAGGGACGCCGTACCGATTTCCAGACCGAAAAAGACAAATCAACGTTCCGAGAAAGGTACCTATCGCCTGCACTGCGATCTGAGCGGCAATCGCATTGCCGCGGCCACTCACAGAGAAAATTGTCGTCGAGAGCATGGACACCGAGCGCAGGGGAATGATTGCTGCGGCCAGGATATCGATCGTCCATGAGAAAGGTTGCCCATCAGCGTCAAGCACGCGGCCGGCAACTGTTACCCAAGACAACGCGAAGAGAACGGCCAGGGCTACGCTTACGGTAAAAGTAACTACAAAGAAGCTTGCAATCATGCGCCTGCGCTCGCCTTCCGATTCCGCAGCAAAATGCACAGGAAGCGCCAGCGTGCCGCCGCAGTCGCTCAGGGCGTTGGCGAAGGCAACGATCGACATCAGCAGCGCAAGGTAACCGAAGTCGGCCGCAGTCAAGCGGAGGGTGGTGAGGGGCAAGAGCGCAATGGCTAACAGCATCTGCAGGCCGGTTGCGCCGAGGAACAGCAGCATCCGGCCCGCCAGACGGCCGCGGAAAGCTGCCAGAAAACTCACGACGCCGAATCTGAGTTAGTTTGAGACATACTGGTGCAAACGAAAGAGAACTGCATGCCTGTCCCGACAAACGACTCGAAGTGGAATTGCGGATGGGCTTCGCAAAATTCGCGTACATTCGCGAACCTTGCGATACAAAGAAACAGACACTGCCACTCATTCGCGGCGTGAGCAGAATAGACACCTTGAATCCATCGAGCTCGCCTGGAGAACAAAGCCCCCTGCAGAACACCGAACGTTTTTCTTGCCAGAGGTTTTATGCTGTTCGGCGCATCATTGTAGTAGGGCAGGAGCGCCGTTCGGAGTCGATCTTGCCAATTCACCGGTCCCATCGAACCACCTTTCGAACGATTATTGCCGCGGAATCGAGAGCGAGAGTGGAATTCCGCTTTTCATCGAGGGCTTGCATGAAGGCGCCAGTCTTATGCGGCCAACGCACGGCGCGTATTCACCTCAATCAAAACCTGCGAACCGTCCTCGCTCGCGGCCACCACGCGCCAATCTTCCAGTTTGTAGAGTGCAGTGAACTCTTGCCACGCTCGGAATTCGTGGTTCGCCGAATAGAATTCGTCAAATAGAATAAGATAGCGGTAGTCCAGCGGCCCGCACAACGTATCGAGCACAGGTCGCGTTGAGATGTAGAGATCGGCATCAAAGTGGATCAGCCGGATATCCTTCGGCCATCCGTCTTTCAAGAACAGCGGCACGGTCTCGCTAAATAAGCCCGTCATAATCGAAACGTTCGATTGCGGCGGCTCCGGGAAATGGATACCGCGCTCAGCGTCCGCCATCACCTTGGCACGTGCCACAGGATCATCGGCCCATAGTTCAGTCGGCGCACCAAAACCCTTGATAGAGCCCGCCGGGAGTCCGTCCCACGCTTCCGGCAGGCCCTCGAAACAATCGAAGCCGGTGAAGACTATGGTTTGTGGGAGGCGATCTACGAAGTACTTCAGCCAGCCTCCGTTGTTCGTCCCGAACTCAATGATTTGCCCTGAGCATGTGTTTGTGGTGAGCCAGTTGATCGCAACATTCCAGATCGGGTGCTTACCGAGCTTTTTGTTGAAGGTCGGCACGATGACAGCACGCGGATCGGCTGTGATCTTCTCATTCCAGAACCGTTCGAATCGTAGTGTATTGGCGACGCGTTGGATCGTGTTTCCGAGCAGGTCGAGCCCATCAACAGCGGAAATCGGCAAGGATGCAGCACGCGCAATCATTCGACGCGTCCATCCTGGATGGCGCGGCCATTCACTCTTTGGAACAGTGACAACCGGGAGCGGCTCCCGCGCCGGATTTGGCAATTCTGCCTTCATGCTGCTAACTTCGGGTTGTGAGGGCGCGCGCACTTCCAGGAAACCAGCGAAACAAGAAGATCATCAATCTTTTCCGAACGTAACGTTTGAGGTTCTTTGCCTTGCGAGCCAGCTCGTGACAAGTGCCTTTCTGACAGCTGCCCCAGCGCCACAGACTTCGTGCCATCATATTAGGCTGCCGCTCGGTCTGGGAAAAGGAGCTCATTCATGCCCCACGCACCGGCGAGGTCCAAAACGATTCTGTGCTTGGTGGGTCTCACATCTGGACGGATAGTGCAACTTTAGGCTCGGACCACCTGAAAACTTGGGCAAATCTGGCTGCTTACTTGCTCCCCGATTTGCTCAGAGGTCCTGGTCCACAACTCGGACAGCCGTAGTGCAGACTAAGGAGACAGTTTGCCCGCGACATTGGAGCCCCGTTTGCTGCAACACACTGCGGCGTGGTAGGGGGTACCAGAGCTAATGGGGAACCTTCCGATGGCGGTTGCGGAATATCGGGCATTCGGCGCATTTCGGTTTGTACTAGCCTTCACCGTAGTCCTCAGTCACACTTGGTTTCTAAGCTTTGAACATCGCAGCCTTATTCAGGACATGGGGATAGGCAATTTCGCGGTGATGGGTTTCTTTGTGCTCTCCGGCTTCATTATTTCTGAAGCAATCGACGCGTTCTACCAGCGGCGAGCAGCAGCGTTCCTGATCAATCGACTCTTACGCTTAGTCCCGCCGTACTGGATCGCTGTTGCCACGTCCATAGCGTTGCACGGGGCGTTGTATAAATCTGGCATCCTCTCGCTGCCGGACTATACCAGTCCTCCAACCATCATGTTTGACCCGCGCAATTTAGCAATCCAAATCACAGGCATTTTTCCCATTTTCAATGTGAACAAGCTGTTCCCTCGGGAAGAGTGGTATTATTTTGTCCGCTTCGCTTGGGCAATTTTCGTTGAGTTTGTTTTTTATCTGTCGGCGTTCGTCTTTCTTTTGGCTCTGCCTCTCGCGGAAAAGATTGTCACAAGAAAGGCCTATCTGATCGTGATCACCACTGGATCGCTGTCTGTGCACGCTTTCAGCGAATACGTCCGCTTGCTGCACACGAGCTTCGCGTTCATTCCATACTTTGTGCTTGGGTCTGCGCTCTATTGTGTCGCCAAATCACGAACCGCAGTTGCCGTGGCTTTCGTCTCATATGCTCTTATCGCGATTCACTTCCTTCGCTATACGCAAGGGCAACTGTCGATTCACGATGACTGGTGGAGCGGCGCCACTCGGCCAGTGGTGGCTCTTCCCACCACCGCCATGATGTTGATTCCGGTGATAATCATTTATCTTAGCAAAGTTCGCCTTTCCAATAGAGCGAAAGGCCTAGATCAAGCATTGGGCGATTTGACTTATCCGCTTTACCTGAATCACTACGCCATTTTGGTGGCGGCGCTGTCGCTATTTCGGACGCCGAACCCGCTTGTACAGGTTGCCACAGTTTCCGCCGCCCTTCTTGCCTCAATTGTATTGCATCGTCTGGTAGAAGCGCCAATGATAGCAATTCGAAACAAGATCCGCGGCGTCCCTCTCGTGCCACATTCGAAATTGGTTCGGAAAGATGACCTAGCGAAATTCCTGGGCTGAAGGAGAGCAGAGGGGCGCAACTCGAAGGGCCCCGCAGTCGCTCGGGAACTCTACGCAAGCATGCGATTTACAGGAGCATGAAATCATGCAGGTCAGCAGAGTGCTTGAGGTCATTTTCCTGCAGCTGAAAATCACTCTCGCGGAAGCCGTGTGTGAGGCTCTGCTGTACAATATTCTCGCCCGCGGTGGCATCAGTAGGTGAGGATTGGGCGCTCGCGCTTGGCGATTGAACCGTGCTCGGTGAGGCAGATGGGGAGGCCAGTGAATTTGCTGAGCCGGCCGCTGTACTTGAGATTCCGGTGGTGACTCCCGTGGCCGCATTCTGCATCAAGATCATGGGCCCGTTGACCGCATGTAAGTCCGACAGGCCGGCTACCTTCCAGTTGTGATCGGCGGTTCCAAGATCCTTCCAGTCAAAAGCAAGTCCATCGTCGTTCAAAAACCACTCGACTAACCGACCACTTGTCTCATTTTGCCAAAGGAGGTCAACTCGGCCATCGTGATTAAAATCGGCTGTTGCTGCAACATCCCATCCCGGCCCCATGGTCCCAACACGAGCCCACGAAGTAGCCAAACCGTTAGTGAAAAACCACTCAACCCCCTCGTTCGTAGTCATATTCTGCCAGAGAATATCCGCTGTCCCGTCGTGGTTCAGGTCATTGGTCGAGGCAACCTTCCAGTTCGTTCCCATTGTGCCAACATAGGCGTAACTTGGCGCGAGTCCGTTATTCATAAACCACTCGAGCCCAACGCCTGTGGTCTGATTCTGCCAAAGCAGGTCGTCGGTCCCATCACCATTCAAATCAGCAGATGAAATGACGTGCCAATCAGCCGACATGACCCCCACATCCTGCGTTGAAACCGTATGGCCGTTGACGAGAAAATATTCAGTTGCCTGCAAAGTAGTTGTGTTCTGCCACAATAGATCGGTGTTTCCGTCATGGTTGTAGTCACCATGACCGATCACAACCCATCCTTTACCCGGCGTGGCAAACGAAGCAGAGCCAACTACGATGCCGTTGGAAAGATAGACAATTTCACCAGCCCCCGTCGCAGGTTGAAGCCATAGAATGTCGTCGTTGCCGTCGTTATTGAAGTCTTGCGCGATAGTGACAACCCAACCAGCTCCTGCAGGCTGCAGATTGTTCATAAACGTCGAGGTAGCCAGGGTACCATCTCCGAATTGGAAGTTCTCCACACCAGTAACGGTGTCAGTCCCATCCGGTGAGTCGGAACGCAGGTCGACAACGGTGAATGCCTGTGTCGTGGAATTAAAGGAAATGGCGTAGCTGGCTCGGTTCCCCGAATACACTGCGGTATCGGTGCCCGAACCGCCGATGATGTTGTCGTTTCCCGCCCTGCCCGTGATGACGTCGTTGCCGCCGCCGCCGTTCAGCGTATTGGCGATGGCATTGCCGATGATGGTGTCGTTGCCGGATCCGCCGATGGCATTGTCGATGTAGGAGCGTGCGTCGCTATTGTAGAGATAGGCGTTGTAGACGTTGCCCGCCGCATAGTGGCCGTCGCCGAGATACGCCAGTTGCACCGACGAGAACACCGACGAGGCGCCGGGATTGAGGTTGATGCTCAGGTTCGTCGTGTAGTTCGACAGGTCGTAGGTATCGACGCCGCCGCCGTCCCAGACCGTCTCGTAGATGCGGTTGGCCGAGCCGCCGACGCCGCCGCCCGGCGCGAGCTGTCCGACGCCGTTGATGAACTCCTGCCCGGTGGTCGGATTCCAGGTGTAGACGGTGTTGCTGCTCTGAGTCGTGAAGTCCGCGCCGTACATCGTCTGGAGCGCGAGGATATCGTTCGCCATGTAGGTCTGCGAATATCCGTACGCCTCGTTGGTGTAGCCGCCCGTGGTCGAAGCGCCGACATAGCTGCGATAGCTCATGACGGTGTATTCGCTGCTGTCATGCGCGCTCGGCACCGCGACGTTGGCGGGGCCGCCGGCCTCCTGGCTGTGCTTGAGGCCGATGGCATGGCCGAGCTCGTGCAGCGCGGTCGTGAAGTAGTAATTACCCAGCTTGGCCAGCGAGAAATTGTACTGGGTACCGAACCAGATGTCGCCGCCGGGCGCATAATTGAAGGGATAGTAGGCGTAAGCAGTCGGATTGGCCGCCGGCGATTGCGCGACCATGATGTCGGCGCCGTTCGTGCCCGCGTACTGGATGTTGGCGTTGGTGTAACTGAGGATCAGCCCGATCGCGTAGTTGATCGCCGCCTGGATCTGGGCCGGCGCCGAGGCAAAGCCCGACGTGGTCGGCTCGCTGTCTCCGCCGTAATAAGGGTTGGAATAGTCGCTCGACGCGTCAGGAAAGC
Organism: Bradyrhizobium dasycarpum; assembly: GCF_042019905.1. Classification (NCBI taxonomy): domain Bacteria; kingdom Pseudomonadati; phylum Pseudomonadota; class Alphaproteobacteria; order Hyphomicrobiales; family Nitrobacteraceae; genus Bradyrhizobium; species Bradyrhizobium dasycarpum. The sequence goes on along the minus strand of NZ_CP169574.1, from coordinate 23,837 downwards.
TATAGGTGATCGTGCCGGTCCATTTGTAACCGGACAACAGGCCGTCGATCTCGGCGTTGCTGGTGGCACTGACATTGACGGCGGTAGCCAATTGACTCTCCAAGGCAACGCATTGCGTGATTCGCGGCGAAGGCTAATGATTCTAGCTTGAGAGTTAAACGTTTGGTTTAAATGGGGCAGTGGCGCCCGTGCCGCTTCGATAAGAATATGTTAGTCATCACAATCCGTAGTCATACGGGCCGCGAAGAAGAGCTTCGGTTCCCGGAACACCCGTGATTTGCAGGGTCTTCATGACACGACGTCGATTTCCAGCTCGCCTGTTTGGCGCCCTGCTCGCGCTCGCCGGATTGAGCCATCACCCCCTCGGAGGACTGCCTGTCATGGTCGAGAAGGCCAAGGCCGACGACAGCGGTAAAGTGGTGCGCGCGCCCGTCATGCCGATGGCCCGCGACCCCGCTGTTGCGGTGGCAGAGGAGTACGAGGCCGCCCGCCGGAAAGGAACGCGGGAGGCCCTTGAGCTCTTCATTGCGCGCCACAGCGACGATCCCCTGGCCGAACGGGCGCGTGCCGAGTTGAAGCGCCTGTCGCGCTGATCTCGCAGCACCGCATCAGGCAGAGCATTTCGGCAGGCGGGATCGGCGTCGGGCCGGACTTGTGGCGTGATCTTTCGGCACTATGGTAGGCCCGCAATCTATCCCGGAGCCATTCAAGATGCCCTTTCCGCATGCCTCGGAAGCCCTGTCGCGCTTCACCGTGCTCGATCTGACCCGCGTCCGTTCCGGGCCGACCTGCGTGCGGCAACTGGCGGACTGGGGCGCGAATGTCGTCAAGATCGACGCGCTGACCGAGGACGCCGGCGGTGAGCAGCCGGGCGGCCCTCGGCAAGGTTCCGACTTCCAGAATCTGCACCGCAACAAGCGGGCCATGACGCTGAACCTGAAGGACGAGCGCGGCCTCGCCGTGTTCAAGCGCCTCGCCGCCAAGGCCGATGTCGTGGTCGAGAATTTCCGGCCCGACGTGAAGAAGAAGCTCGGCATCGACTATGACAGCCTCGCCGCGATCAACCCGCGCATCGTCTATGGCAGCATCTCCGGCTTCGGCCAGGACGGCCCCTATCACAAGCGGCCCGGCTTCGATCAGATCGCGCAAGGCATGGGCGGCCTGATGTCGATCACTGGGGCGCCGGGCCAAGGCCCGATGCGGGTCGGCATTCCCGTAGCCGACCTGACCGCCGGCCTGTTTTGCGCCATGGGCATCCTCACCGCGCTGCTCGAGCGCGAGGTGTCCGGCAAGGGCCAGTGGGTGCAGACGTCGCTGCTGCAGGCCCAGATATTCATGCTCGACTTCCAGGCCGCGCGCTGGCTAATGGAGAAGGAGGTCGCCAAGCAGGCCGGCAACAATCACCCCACCAGCATCCCGACCGGCGTGTTCAAGACTTCGGACGGGTACATCAACATCGCCACGACCGGTGGACGGATCTGGGAGCGGTGCGCGCAGGCGATCGGCGCACCGGAGCTCTATGCCCATCCCGACTATGCGACGGCTCCTGCCCGTTCCAAGAACCGCGACGCGCTCAACGCCGAGATCGAGAAGCGCACCGTGACGAAGTCGACCGAGACCTGGGTCCGCGAGCTCAACGAGGCCGGCGTGCCCTGCGGGCCGATCTATGCCATCGACCAGATGTTCGAGGACGCCCAGGTCAAGCATCTCGGCATCGCCCAGGACGTGCCGAACGAGGAGGGTCGCCATATCCACCTGATCGGCCAACCCGTGACGCTGTCACGCACGCCGAGCAGGATGGTGGCGCGGCCGCCGGAATTCGGCGAGCAGACCGAGGAGATCTTGAACGAATTCGGCTTCGGTGCGGACGAAATCGCAACTTTGAGAGAAGCCGGCGTTGTCTGATTTGCTCAACTCATTGAGCTGCGATCACCATACGCGCTCGGAAAAGCGCCGCGTAGGCATACCGTCGAGGGACTATGGAAAACCAGCTTAGCTCATCGACCGTAGACAGGAAGCAGCGTGGCTGGGCTCAACATTTTCGGCGCTGCTTGGCCCTATCGAGTTCGACAGCCATGAGCGATCTTCTCGCTGTGATCACAGTCGTGTCGCTGCCATGGTCCACAACCATAACCTCGATCTTCAGCGCTCTTCTGGTTCTCAGTGTGTGTCCGAGGATACGTCTTGCAGAACTTGTAGATTTGGTACGTTGCTCCAGAAGCGGTTTTGCCGTGGGACTGTTTGCGCTCGCGTTGTTGGGCACTTTGTGGGCTACCGACGTCCCCTTGGGCGCTCGCCTGCGGGGCGTAAATCCCACCCTAAAGTTCTTTATGATGCCCTTCTTCCTGTATCACTTCCATAAATCGTCGCGGACGGTTTGGATATTATCTGCTTTTCTCGGATCTTGTGTTGTTCTACTGGCCCTGTCCTGGGCCACAATTTTGTGCCAAATCTCACCCCGACTGCAAGTTTGCAGCCTGGAGTTCCTGTCAAGAATTACATTGATCAAAGCCAATCATTTGCCCTGTGCGCCGTGGTTCTCGCTTGGCCGATCTTAGAGCTGTTTAAGGCCCGCAAACTTCACTTAGCTCTGCCTCTACTTGCGCTATCAATCGCGTTTCTAGCCAACCTGTCCTTCGTGGTACTCGCTCGGACAGCTCTAGTTTATACGCCGGTGATGCTGCTCTTCTTTGGCGCGTTCTATTTGCCGCGCTCACTCTTTTATGGAGCGATCGGACTTTTTCATATTGGCTGCCGGGTCCGCGTGGCTTGCGTCACCCAACCTACAAAACCGTACGAATAGTATCTTACTAGAGTCTTCAAAATACGGCGCCAGCAATGAGATAACGTCAACTGGATTACGGCTGGAGTATTGGCGCAAATCTCTCGGGTTCATTCGCGAAGCTCCATTGCTCGGACACGGCACAGGCTCGGTGCAAATGCTATTCGATCGTGCCGCCCTGGGCCAAACAGGACTCGCGGCGGAGACAATCAGCAACCCACATAACCAAACGCTTAGTGCCGCCGTGCAATGGGGCTTGATCGGTTGCGTCATCCTCTACGCAATGTGGATTTGTCACGTCAGTTTTTTTTCGAGGGCCTGGCTTTTATCCATGGCTTGGCTTCATCGTCGTCGTACAGAATATAGTGAGCTCACTTTTCAATTCGCATTTGTTCGATTTTGTGCCCGGCTGGATCTACGTGATAGGCGTCAGTCTCGCAGCAGGGCGGATCCTCCAACTTAGCAACAAACTCACGGGCGCCCATGATAGAACAGCCGCCTCGACAAGTGCCACCTGGAAAGAATCACCTGACCGACTGCCCAGTTATGGAAGACAACAAACTAGAACTTAGTTGTCGGACAGTGACGGCAACTTCGCCCCGCTCTTTTTGAAATCTGCCGCTAGTCGCCATCCAGCAACATCGCTCGTTGCGCCACATGCGTCGCAATGCAGGTCCTTACGAACCGCGCATCGTCCCTGCGCGTAGGTGGCCGACGAAGCTTGCTCAGAACAGTTTGGACAAACAAGCGGCATGTGCCTGACTCTCCAACGATCCAGGAGATAGAATAGACCGCCGAAGGGTAAATGGCGAAGACGATCTTCTCTCATTATCTGCTCAATCGACACGTGCTCTATTGCCAGCTAGTCTGCTAGGCGGGGCGGCTTTCGTTCCAAGATCGCAAAGCCCAAAGCCGACGCTCATTTACGGACACTTGCTTTCATTGCAGCGCCTCGTGGTACCATTCGAAACAGCGACGAGGCACAATCGGCTCCTCCAGAAGCCCGATGCCCTCTGGTCGCGGCAGAGTCAATGACAAATTGCCTTTGACGGCATGCCGTGCGGGCGGTTCAGGCAGGCCTTCGCCCATTCAGTCGGATCCAGCAATAACAGTCTGGGTGACTGGACGCCGAAGCTCGCCCCCGGGTAAGTGGCCTCGCATCGAAGGCAGTTCGCACTGGACAGCTCTGTAATTCGCGATGACGGGCGTCGGAGTGAACGATAATTGAAGCCGGCCAGGTGTAAGCTGACGTCAATCTGGTTAGCGGTTCCGACTTTGGAATGATATCTGAAATGGGACAAGCCCAAGGCAGCTGCGCTATGAGCGGCCGACAGGCTCGTAGGCCCAGAGAGGGCAATCATGGTCCTGATCGGGACCAAAAACTATCTTCAAGTACTAACCGCTTCGAGCGAAATCCCCGAAAAGGGAAGAAGCTGAGGGTTATTGGTGATGCCGCGCCTGCTCTACATCAACGAAAGATTTGGCCACGACGCAACGATCGTACTGGAGAGCGGAGACGCCTGTTGGATCTCCGTGGGCAAGAAGGGTGTCGTCGTACGCTCTCACAAGCACAGCTTTTGGGGCGGATTGCTCGGAAGCCTCCTTGGTACGAAGCTCTATCAGGAACGGGATGTCTACCAGGCGCTCAGCGTTGCTCAAGCTATTCTCGCAACCTTCCGGCCGGTTCCTCAAATTCGGTGTGGGGATGTGATGCTCAAAGCCTTCTGCACAGCAGTCTGGCACTGCCCCTCCCCCGCAGGCGTCAAAACCGTCCTAAATGATCCGGCTTTACGCACGGCGTGACATTGGCGCGGACGATCACTAACATGGCCCCTCTTAGCTGGTATGCCGATACCTGCTCTTGTCTGATCCGGCCAGATTCTGAAGAATGAATACCCGTAGAAAAGTAAGTTTAGACCACGAACGGCGGAGAACGCGCTGGAAGGTGCAGTGGGGAGTGCCGGCCCGAGCCGCTGGCGGCACTGCAAGAGCAGCCGCGCTGTCAGGTGACGAGCGGAGGGAGATCGCTCGGAAGGCCGCCAAGGCCCGTTGGGCGAGACACTTGCCACAGGCGACGCATCGAGGCGTCCTTCGACTTGGCGACATCGAGATCGAGGTCGCCATCCTCGACAACGGCCAGCGTGTGATTACTCAGAATGGCTTCATGTGGGGCCTGGGCCGCATTCGTCCCCCCAAAGGGCGTCAGTATCGCAGGAGCGGCAATCTGCCCGCCTTCTTGGCAATGCAAAATCTCAAGCCTTTTGTCGGCGAAGATTTGGTCATGCTGGCCAATCAAATCGAATTCCGCACCGAGCAGGGCATGAAGGCGGTTGGCTACGCAGCGAATTTCCTCCCGGAGGTGTGCGCCATCTTTGCGCGGGCCCAACAAGCCGGAGTCTTAAAAGCCACTCAGCGGAACATTGCTTATCGCGCCGAAATTATCGCCGAGCACCTCCAACGTTCGGGCACGACGTACCTGATTGATAAAGCTATAGGCTACCGAAAAACTCGAGAGATGTCAGACGCGCCGGACGGTTACGGTCACGAGGACTAAATCAAGCGCCCACAATTTTGGTTCCGCGATATCGGCGAGCAGACCGAGGAGGTCTTGAAGGAATTCGGCCTCGGTGCGGACGAGATCGCCAAGCTCAGAGATGCGAAGGTGGTGTGAGTTGGGCCGGAAACGACGATGCCCGGCAGGATTGCCGGGCATCGAAGGCATTCGCGCTGGACAGCTCAGTATTTCGCGACGACGGGGGTCGGGGTGAACGCATAGTTGAAGCCGGCACGCAGCACGTGATCGTGGAAACTGACGTCCGCCTGGTTGGCGGTTCCCGCGAAGTAAGTCTTGGTGCCGAAATCCATGTAGAGATATTCGAGCTTGGCCGACCAGTTCCGGGTGAACTTGCGTTCGACGCCGGCGCCCAATGTCCAGCCGAGCCGGGTATCGCTGCTGGACACCGCCGCCCCGATCGGAAAGCTGAACGCGCCCACCGGCGTGGTGCCGCCGAGGCCCGGCCCGAAGACCTGGATTCCAAGATTGGTCGCGGACGAATACTTGAACTCGCCGACAGCGAGACCACCGGTCGCGTACCAGAGGGTCTGCGGATCCGACAGGATGCCGACGCGTCCGCGGAACGTCGCGAACCACTGCAGGTCGTAGGAAAGATTTGCGGTGAGCGTTGCAATGGAATTGAAGTCGGAGCCGATGGGAAGACCGATGATATTCGAACCGTAGCGCGCGCTTGTCGTGGTCACCGTCCGCGACGAACGCTCCCCGGTCGCCTGAATGTCGCCCTCGAGGCCGACGACCCATTTCGGATCGACCTGCCAGTTGTAGCCCAGCTGACCGCCGGCCAGCCAACCATCGACATTCTGGCCAAACGCGCCGAATTGCGTGGCCGGAAATGGCAGTGCAATCGGCGCGATGGTCGTGTCCGCCCGGCCCCAGCTGTATCCGGCGTTCAATCCGGCATAGAAGCCCGTCCAGCTCCAGACCGGATCGACGACCGGCGGGGCCTTCACGTAGGGTTTCGATGCCAGGTCGGCGGCCAATGCACTGCTCGCGACCAGGGATGCCGCCATAATGCCAATCACAACCTGCTTCATTGCAATGCCCCCTGAAAGACAAGAAATCGAGGGAGAGCATAGGCGCCGAGGACGGCCGAGGCTGTCACGCGATGGCAACATTTGGAAACAGGCACTAGGCGTGAGCGACCGGCTTATTGCGACACGACAAGCTAACACATTGATTAAGCTCACTTGTCATGGCGTCGCCGGTTTGTCCTGCTGGCTCCAGCCGACCCGACCGAGCAAGCGCTCGATCAGGGGCCAGAACAGCAGCACAATCGCGAGTGTCGTGATCGAGCCGACCAGCCCGTTCGACCAGAACACCTTCAGCGTGCCGCCGGAGCCGATCATCGAGAGGCGGAAGGCATCCTCGGCGCGGTTACCGAGCACGAGCGCGAGGGTGAACGGCGCCAGCGGAATGCCGATCTTCTTGAAGACGTAGCCGACCACGCCGAAGCCGAGCATCAGCCAGATGTCGAACATCGCGTTCTGGATCGCGTAGGCGCCGATGGCGCAGGACACCACGATCATCGGCGCCACCGCGGCAAAGAGCACGCGCAGGATCGAGGCGAAGATCGGCACCGTCGTCAGCACCAGCACGAGGCCAACGACATTGCCGAGATACATCGAAGCGATCAGGCCCCAGACGAAGTCCTTGTGCTCGACGAACAGCAGCGGTCCCGGATTGAGCCCCCACACCATCAGCCCGCCGAGCAGGATCGCCGCCGTGCCCGAGCCGGGAATGCCGAGCGCCAGCATCGGCAGCAGCGCCGAGGTGCCGGAGGCATGCGCCGCCGTCTCGGGCGCGAACACGCCCTCGATGCGGCCCTTGCCGAAGCTCTCCGGCTCCTTGGCGAAAACGCTTGGCAAGATTGTAGCCCATGAAGGAGGCCGCGATCGCGCCGCCCGGGGTGATGCCGAGCCAGCAGCCGATGAAGGAGGAGCGCAGCAGCGTCATCCAGTATTTCGGCAGGTCCCTCCAGACGCCGAGCACGACGCGCAGGGAAATGCTCGCCGCATGTCCCCGCAGCGCCAGCCGCTCCTCCATCGTCAGCAGGATCTCGCTGATGCCGAACAGGCCGATGACGGCGACCAGGAAGTTGATGCCGCGGAGCAATTCCGGCGAGCCGAAGGTCATGCGCAGATTGCCCGACACGGTATCCATGCCGATGCCGGCCAGCAGCAGCCCCAGCGACATCGAGATGACCGTCTTATGCTTGGCCTCGCGTCCTAGTCCGACGAAGGAGCAGAAGGTGAGCAGATACACCGCGAAGAACTCGGGCGGGCCGAATTTCAGCGCGAAGGACGAGATCATCGGCGCAAGGAAGGTGATCAGCAGCACTGCGACCAGCGAGCCGATGAAGGACGATGTGAACGCCGCGGTCAGCGCCTCCGCCGCCCGGCCCTGCTGCGCCATCGGATAACCGTCGAAGGTGGTCGCGACGGACCAGGCTTCGCCGGGAATGTTGAACAGGATCGAGGTGATCGCGCCGCCGAACAGCGCGCCCCAATAGATGCAGGACAGCATCACGATCGCCGAGGTCGGATCCATCGTGAAGGTGAGCGGCAGCAGGATGGCGACGCCGTTCGGGCCGCCGAGCCCGGCAGCACGCCGACGAAGATGCCGAGCACCAGCCCGACCATCATCAGGACGAGCGTCTTCCACGTCAGCAGGACGGCAAAACCGTGAAGCAGGAGACCGAAAGCTTCCATTGCAGGCCCGCCTAGCGGCCGAAGGCCGCTTCGAGCGGCCCTTTCGGCATGATGACATCGAAGGCGACGTCGAAAGTGACGAACATGATCGCCGTGAACACGAAGGCGGTCAGCAGCGACTTCCACAGCGCGATCTTGCCGACCAAGCGCATGAAGCCCGCGATCAGGAGGAAGCTCGCGACATAGAGGCCGAGGAACTGCATCGCCAGGCAGAACAGCAGCGTCGGCACGAACACCGCCAGCACGCGCCGCGCCTGCGCGTGCGTGACGAAGGTCTCTGCCGCCTTGCGGTGCGCGACCAGCGCCGCGATCAGGCCATAGAGGCTGCCGCCGCCGAGGATGACCGAGAGATAGAACAGGAAATATCCGGGCTCGGGCCCGGTCGATCCCAGGACGCGCCGGTGCGCCAATTGTCGTAGCCGAGCGTGACGGCCAGCGCGAGCAGCAGGAGGCAGACGACGATCTCGATCGTGCCGGAGGACACGACGGAGGGCGGATCGTCTTCGGGCGCGGTCGGATCGTCGACGACGATTTCGATATCGGTTTGGGACATGCTCTGGCAACGCTGCGGCTGTTTCCCTCTCCCCGATCGCGGGAAGAGGGTCAGGATGAAGGGGAGTTTTCCGGAAATGCAGTGAGTCCGACCAGCGGAGAGTCCCTCACCCGCACCGCATCTTCGATGCGATGCGACCTCTCCCCGCGAGCGGGGAGAGGTGAAGACCGGCACGCTACTTCGCGACGAAACCGGCTTCGGTCATCAGCGACTTGTTGAGCGCGTCATCCTCCTCGAGGAACTGCACCATGTCCTTGCCGGTGAGGAAGATCGGCTTCAAGGCCTGCTTCTCCATGTAGTCCTTGTACTCCGAGGTCTGCGTCACCTTGTGGAAGAGATCGACATAGAACGCCTGCTGCTCGGCCGTCACCTTGCCGGGCAGGAACATCGCGCGCAGCATCAGATATTGCACGTCGACGCCCCCCCCCCCCCCCCCCCCCCCCCCCCCCCCCCCCCCCCCCCCCCCCCCCCCCCTCCTCCTTGCAGGTCGGAATGTCGGCCCAGGACTGGGTTTCCGTCACCTTGCTGGTGTAGGAGATGCGCTCCTTGTCGAACACGCAGAGCGGACGCACCTGACCCGCGCGCCAGACTTCGAGGTTCTCACTGGGGTTGTTGACGTTGGCTTCGGTGTGGTTGCCGACCAGCTGGGTCGCGGCCTCGCCGCCGGACTTGTAGGGCAGATAGGAGAACTTCGCGCCGGTCTTCTGCTCGAGGAAGACGGTCAGCACGTGGTCCTCGCGCTTGGAGCCGGTGCCGCCCATCTTGAACGGCATTCGCGGCCTTCGCGGCCGCGACGAATTCTTTGACCGTCTTGGGGCCCGCGCTGTTGTCCCACAGCACGAACTGGTCGAGCGCGACCACCGAAACCGGGGTCAGCTCACGCCAGTTGAAGGGGATCTTCGCCGATAGCGGCAGCATGTAGATCAACGAATAGGCGATCAGCACCTTGTTCGGATCGCCCTCGCTGGACTTCATGTACATCAGCGCTTCCGCACCCGAGGCGCCGCCCTTGAGCGAGACGACGATCGGCTGCTTCATCAGATTGTTCTTCTGGATCGCGGCCTGCATCATCCGCGCCATCTGGTCGGAGGCACCGCCCGCGCCTGCCGCCACCACGATCTCGACCGGCTTGGCCGGCTCCCAGCCGGCAACGGCCGGCGTGCTCAACAACAGCGCCATTGCAGCGCCGACGGCTTTCACTGGAATTCGCACGAGTTTCATCCCCTGATGTTTATTGAGTTGTAGCGCGGAAACTTTTATCCCTGCATTGTGCGGACTAACACCGACGAGTTCAAGCAAGCGAGCCAGTCGAACCATATGACTTTCGGCTGACGAAGCCGAAAGCGCGTGAAACTTACCTTCCCTTCCAGACCGGCGCGCGCTTGTTGAGGAAGGCGTCCATGCCCTCGCGGAAATCTTCGCTCATATAGGCCTTCAGGATCAGGTCCTCGCCCTCTTCGCGCGACAGCGTACGGCAGATGCGACGCACGGCTTCCTTGGTCGCCTCCAGCGTGAGCGGGGCGTGGCTGGCCACCAGCTTTGCGGTCTCGTCGGCGCGACGCTGCAGCGTCTCGACGTCGGGCACGACCTCGTTGAGCAGGCCATGGCGGGCTTCCGGCCCTCGACGAGGCGGGCGCTTGAAGATCATATCCTTGGTGCGGGCCGGGCCGACCAGGGCGACCACGCGACTGATGTTGGACATCGACAGGCAGTTGCCGAGCGTGCGCGCAATCCGGAAGCCGATCCGTCGTCTCGGTGCCGCCTGCGCAGATCGCGGCATGGGCGGCAATGCCCCTGCGCCGCCGCCGAACTGCAGGCGCCGCTGATCGCCGCGATCACGGGCACGCGGCATTGCTCGAGGCGTGCCGAGCACGCGGTCGATGCGCGCCTCGTAGTCGAGCGCGTCCTGAGCGGTCTTGAATGCACGAAACTGGGAGATGTCGGTGCCGGAGGCGAACGCCTTGTCGCCGGCGCCGGTCAGGATCAACGCCTTGATCGAGCGATCTTCGTTGATCTCCAGGCAGATCTCCGCCATGCGGTCATACATGGCGAAGGTCATGGCGTTGCGCGCCTGGGGGACGGTTGAAAGTAATCCGCCCGATGCCGTCCTCGACGAAGTAGAGCAGGTCTTCGTTGGTCGTCGCAGTTGCGTTCATCACGCGCTCACTTTCCAAGTTCGTTCAGGCCACCTGAGCCTTGGTCATCGGCATCGCCTCGCGCCCCTTCAGGACGTCCATGGCCGCCAACACGCCGCCGCTCCGGTGCGGGATCTTTGCGAGATCGAGTGCCCATCTCGACGCCGGCAAGGGTGCCCATCAGCATCAGATCGTTGAAATGGCCGATATGGCCGATGCGGAAGACCTTGCCCTTGACCTTGTTCAGGCCGGTCCCGAGCGACATGTCGAAGTTCTCCAGCACCACCTTGCGGAACACGTCGGCATCAAAGCCCTCAGGCACGCGCACGCCGGTCAGCGCCGGCGCGTGCGCGGCCGAGATCGAACACCGTCTCCAGACCCCAGACCTTGACCGCGGCACGCGTGGCGGCACTATGGCGCTTGTGGCGGGTCCAGACCTTCTCCAGCCCCTCCTCCTCCAGCATCTTGACCGCTTCGCGCAGGCCATAGAGCAAATTGGTGGCGGGCGTATAAGGGAAGGTGCCGAGCTTGTTGAAGTTGATGACTTCCTGCCGGTCTCAATAGGAGCGCATGCCGGGGTTGGCCTTGGCGACCGCGAGCGCTTTTTCCGAGATGGCGTTGAAGCCGAGGCCGGGCGGCAACATCAGACCCTTCTGAGAGCCGGCGACCGAAACGTCGATGCCCCAGGCATCGTGCTCGTATTCCATCGAGCCGAGGCCGGAAATGGTGTCGACCATCAACAGCGCCGGATGCTTGATCGATCGAGCAGCTTGCGCACCTCCAGCGGCGGCGTCACGCAGCCGGTCGAGGTCTCGTTGTGGACGACATAGACGGCCTTGATCACTATGCTGCTTGTCGGCGGACAGGCGCTTTTCGATCTCGGCGAGGTCGGCACCATGGCGCCAGTCGCTCGGGATGAAGTCGACCTCCAGGCTTGAACTTGTCGGATGCCGCGCCACAGCACGGCGAACTGGCCGGTCTCACATCAGCACCTTGTCGCCCGGCGAGAACACGTTGACCATCGCCGCTTCCCAGGCGCCGGTGCCGGACGACAGGAAGATGATCACAGGCTGCTTGGTGCGGAACACCCGCTGCATCGCAGCAAGAACAGAAAAACCGAGCTCGGCGAGCTCCGGACCGCGATGATCCAGCGTCAGCATGTCCATCGCCCGCAGCACGCGATCGAGGCACATTGGTCGATCCTGGAATCTGTAAATGCCTTCCAGTATGCACGGTCATCGGCGTCCTTCCCGGTCTAGCCTTGGTTTTTGGTGGGCGCCGAATAGCACCATTTGACCGGCTTGTCCTCTTTCCAAAGGGTTGGTCCGCCCATGGCGGACCGGCCTGCCCTCGTCTGCCGTCCTGCCATCGCGCCCCTTACGTGCCGACGATCTTCCAGAGCGGCGAACGTGCCCTGCAGTCGTGCTCCAGAAGTTATCGCGACGTCGACGCTGCCATCGCGCGGTGGGACGCCGGCGACCGAAAGGCCCATTTCGACGCCCGTGAGCGCACCGAGCAGCGTCAGCCCCTTGCATTCGTCCGACGATGGCCGATGCGGCGAGACCTTTCCTCGACCTTCGACAGGCCCGAGCCGAGCGACATGTTGTAATTTTCGGCGGGCGACTTTCCCGGAACGGTCGGCGTCATGCCCCGGCGGCATCAGCACCGCGGTAAGCACCGGCGAGAGCGGCCGGCCCGGCCAAGGACCGGGCCCCAGAGACGGCGGCCCGGGCGCAGCCGCCAACCGCGAGACGCGCGAACACGTTGTAGGCCCCATCAGCATCGCGATTGCCTAGCGCAGGCCGTAGAGCGCTGGCGAAGTAGGGAAGAACCTTGCATTCAGAATTCCTTCCACTCGGGAGGCATCGTTGGCGAACCAGCCCTTCTCCGAGATCGGAAGCCGAGGCCGAGCGATGCGAGCAGCTGACGCTGACGTCGACCTTCCATCGTGGGCGAAGCCAGCGCCGGATGCGAGGCGCGATCGATCGCAGCGCGGATTTCGGCGATGCGACTGGTGGCGCCGGTCGAGCTCTCGTTGTGCACGACCATGACGGCCTTGATCGCGTGCGCGGTGTCATCAGTGAGCTTGGCCTCGATCAATGCAGGATCGGCGCCCCGCCGCCAATCGCCCAGGACGAAATCGACCTCGATGCCGAAGCGGCCGGCCATCTGCCGCCACATCGTGGCGAAATGACCGGTCTCGACCATCAGCACCTTGTCACCCGGCGACAGCGTGTAGACGATCGCAGCTTCCCAGGCCCCCCGTGCCCGAGGAGGGGAAGATCACGACCGGACCCTTGGTCTGGAAGATCTGCTGGCTGCCTTCGAGCACGGCGCGGTACAGCTCGCCGAACTCGGCGCTGCGGTGGTCGATGACGGGCATGTCCATGGCGCGCAGGACGCGCTCAGGGACCAGGCTTGGGCCTGGAATCTGAAGGAAATGACGTCCCTGATGCATGAAAACCTCCCAGTAGGCGACCCTGACCGACTTGACTCGCTCAATTTTGCATTCATTTTTTGTCATTACAATCGAATTTTGGTATTCGATTGTGGACGTCGACGCGACCAGACGGGCAAACCATTGTGCTGCAAATGAAATCGATTCCCGACAACGGGGTTCCGATCACCCCGCCGCAGGCAACGGCGGCGACCGCCCCAGGCCTCGCTTCACGCGCGAGATCTCTGCGGCTGCGCGACTACGTGGTGGAAGGCAACATCCCGGAAGGGGCCCACATTCCCGAGCGGCAACTCTGCGAGATGCTCGGCATCTCCCGCCCCCTGCGCGAAGCCCTGAAGGTGCTTGCGCCGAGGGCCCTGATCAACTTTTGCCCAACCGCGGCGCACGAGTGCGCCAGCTCAGCCAGCGCGACCTCGAGGAGCTGTTCGACGTGATGGCAGGGCTGGAGAGCCCCGGGCGCCTTGCCTGCGAGGCGATCAGCGACGCGGAAATCACCGCGATCGAGCAGCTGCGTTACGAGATGTATGGCCATTATCTGCACCGCGACATGCACGGCTATTTCCAGGCCAACCAGCGCATCCACGAGAGCATCGTCGCGGCCGCGCGCAACGAGACGCTGAAGGCGGCCTATGCCAATTTCGCGGGCCAGATCCGCCGCGTCCGCTACTCGGCCAATTTCGCCTGCAAGCGGCGGCGCTGGGCGGAAGCGATCCGCAGCACGAGGAAGATCCTCGATGCCCTGCGCCGGAGGCCGGTAGCGAGCTCGGCGACATCCTGTTCCAGCACCTGCGCAACAAGCGGACGGCGATCGAACACCTGACCGAGCCCCAAGAGCCCGCGCCGGCATCGCCTTGAAGGCGGCCAACCTGCTCACTTTTGCATTCTTAACCCGCGTCGGTCAGGAACGATAATGAATAACTCAGCAGGCTGTGCCTTACTGAATCAGTCCGGGATCAGGGATGACAAACGCCTCCTCGCTCGAACGGCGCCTGCGGTCGGAGCTGACCGGCGACATCCTGTTCGACCCCTTCAGCCGCGGCCGCTTCTCCGACGCCTCGTTCTATCCAGATCGTGCCAGCTGGTGAGGTGGCGCCCAGGACCATGGACGAAGCGCTGCGGGCGCTGGCGATCGCCCGCGACGAGGGGCTGAAGGTCCTCCGCGCGGCGGCGGCACCTCGCAATGCGGCGGACCGTCAGTGACGGGCTCGTGGTCGATCTCTCCAAGCATCGAACCGGATCCATCGCTCGACATCGAGGCCGGACCTCCGTAGTCGAGCCCGGCATCGTGCTCGACGACCTCAATCGGCAGGTGAAAAAGCGCGGGCTGTGGTTTCCGGTCGACGTCTCGCACCGCCTCGCGCGCCACCATCGGCGGCATGGCCGGCAACAATTCCTGCGGCGGTCGCTCGCTGCGCTACGGCACCATGCGCGGCAACACGCATCTCATTGCAGGCCGCGCTCGCCGACGGCACGCTGAGCCGCTTCGGCGAAGTCTCGCGCGATCTCTCCGATGTAGATGCAGACGTCAAAGTCCGGGCGCTGTTTCGCGACATGCTCGATCTCGGCTCCCGCGAAGCCGAGGAGATCGCGGCGCGGTTTCCCAAAGTGCAACGCCGCGTCGGCGGCTACAATCTCGATGCGCTGGTGCCGCGCAACGCGCCGAACAACATGGCGCATCTCCTGGGTCGGCTCGGAAGGGACGCTGGCCTTCACCACCAAGGTGGAGCTGAAGCTGTGGCCGGTGATCCGCAACAAGGCGCTCGGCGTCTGCCATTTCGGCAGCTTCTACGAGGCGATGGACGCAGCATCTGGTCAAGCTCAAGCCGATCGCGGTCGAGCTGGTCGACCGCACCATGATCGCGCTCGGCTACGACATCGCGATGTTCGCACCCGTCATCTCCGCGGCCATCAAGGGGCGATCCGGATGCCGTGCTGGTGGTCGAGTTCGCCGAGGAGGACCAGGCGGACAACCTCATCGGCCTGAAGCAGCTCGGCGAGCTGATGGGCGATCTCGGCTTCGGCTGGAATAACCACACGCGCAAATGGGGCCAAGTGGTCGAGATCACCGAGCCCGCGCTACAAAGCGGCATCGCCGATTTCCGCGCCGCCGGCCTCAATGTCATGATGTCGATGAAGCAGGAAGGCAAGCCGGTCTCCTTCGTCGAGGATTGCGCGGTGCCGCTGCCGCACCTTGCCGATTATACAGCGCGGCTGAACGAGGTGTTTGCCAGGCACGGCACCAGCGGCACGATGTATGCGCACGCCTCCGAGGGCTGCCTGCACGTGCGCCCGTGCTGAGTTGAAGCTGGAAAAGGATGTCAAGGCGATGCGCGCCATCGCCGAGGAGGCGCTTGCGCTGGTGCGCGAAGTACAAGGGCTCGCATTCCGGCGAGCACGGCGACGGCCTGGTTCGCTGGAATTCCACGAGACCATATTCGGCGCGCGCTCGTCGCCGACTTCAGGGAGGTGAAGCTGCGCTTCGATCACGACGTCCTCAATCCGGGCAAGATCGTCGATGCCCCCAAGATGGATGACCGCTCGCTGTTTCGCTTCAAGCCCGACTATCGTGTCAGTGAGCTGAAAACAAAGCTCGACTGGTCTGCTTATCCCGGCGCGGGCGGCGGTTTCGAGGCGCCGGTCGAGATGTACAGCAACAACGGCGCCTGCCGCAAGCTGGAGGGCGGCGTGATGTGCACGTCCTATCGCGCCACACGCAATGAAGAAGGACGTCACCCGCGGACGCGCCACGCTGCGGCTTGCGATCTCCCGGCCAGCTCGGCCTGATGCGCTATCGTCCGACGAGATGATGGAGACGCTGAAACTCTGCGTCTCCTGCAAGGCCTGCCGCCACGAATGCCCTGTTGGTGTCGACATGGCCAAGATGAAGATCGAGGTGCTGGCAGCACGAGCAGCGAGCCACGGCCTGACGCTGCGCGATCGTCTCGTCGCGTATCTGCCGCTATGCCGGCTTCGCCTCGCGCTTCGCGGCGCTGGCAAGATCTGCGCAATCGCAGCCCCGTGGCTGCGACGATTGTTCGAGCGCTTTGCCGGCATCAGCGCGCGCCGGGCGCTGCCGCCTTCCCGCAGCGACGTGTTCGTGCCGCCGACCGAAAGCGTCGGGCCGCAAGCCGGCCGCGAGGTCGTGCTGTTCGCCGACACCTTCAATCGCATCCTACCAGCAGGAAAACCTCGACGCCGCGCTGCGCGTCCTCGTGGCCGGCGGCTATCGCGTACATCACCCAGGCCGGCAGGCGGCGGCCGCCCGCTCTGCTGCGGCCGCACCTTCCTCTCCGCCGGTCTCGTCGACCAAGCCAGAGCCGAGCTCGGCCGGCTCGTGACCGCCTTCGTGCCCTTTGCAGCGCGTGGCGTGTCGATCGTCGGCCTCGAGCCGAGAACCTGCTGACGCTCGCTGCGACAGGCAGGCGCATTTCGCGCAAGGACAACGACGCCAAGGCGGTCGGCGCTCATGCGCTGACCTTCGAGGAATTCCTGGTGCGCGAGGCCGAAGCCGGCCGGCTGCAACTGCCGCTCGGCAGCGTGGCCGAGAGGCCGTGGTGCACAGCCATTGTCACCAAAATCGCTTTGGCGCCTTCAAGCCGGTCGAGCAGGTGCTCCGGCTCGTTCCTGGCCTCAAGGTCGAGACCATCGAGTCCAGCTGCTGCGGCATGGCCGGTGCCTTCGGTTATGGCGCCGACACCTACGATGCCTCGATCGAGATGGCCGAGCTGTCCCTGTTGCCTGCCGTGCGGCGCGCAGATGAGACGACGCTCATTGTTGCCGACGGCACCTCCTGCCGCCACCAGATCCACGACGGCACCCAGCGCGAGGCGCTCCACGTCGCACGCGTGCTGGCGCTGAGCCTCGATCGCGCCGAACCCCATATGACCTCTCAAGCCGCAAAGGAACCCAGCCATGGCTGACCTCACGCTCGATACCGCCCGCAAGATCCTAGACGCCGCCTTCGCGAAGGCCGGCGAGCTACACTGACCCGTTGGTCGTGACCATCCTGGACGCGCGCGGCGTGCTCAAGCTGCCGCCGCGCAGGACGGCACCAGCCTGATGCGCGCCGGGGATCGCGCACGGTAAGGCCTATGGCGCACTCGCCATGGGCATGGGCTCGCGCGCGCTGTTCCAACGCGCCCAGGAGCAGGCCTATTTCATCGATGCCGTGAACACGATGGCCAAGGGCGCGCTGGTGCCGGTGCCCGGCGGCGTGCTGATCATGGACGGACGACCCTGCTCGGCGCCGTCGGCGTCTCTGGCGACACCTCCGACAATGACGAGGCCTGCGCCGTAGCAAGGCATCCAGGCGGCGGGGCTGAAGGCGAACGCCTTGGGGTAGCCCGTCATTCCGGGGCGCGCCACTTGGCGCGAGCCCAGGATCCATTTCTCCGGATCGTGTGCTGCACGATGGATTTCGAGCTCGCGCTACGCGCGTCGGAATGACGCTGGAGAATGTGGCTGCACTCTCTTTTGAAAATCGAATGGAGCTGATGGAGACGCTCTCGTGCCCCGGACGCAGCGCAGCGCTTCGGCGGTGCGCTGCAGGGCAAGGCCCAGGTCACCCCGTGTCCCCGTGCCGCCCTGGACCCCGCTCTGCGCAGCAACGCCGAGGCGTTGCGGCGCGTCCGGAACAGCGGTGCACTCCTCTACCTTCCCGTCCAGACCGGCTTCCTCTTCTTAACCTTGAGGCCTTCCTTGGCGTCTTCGGTCATCGCGAGCAGCGCGATCTGGCTTTCAGTGTAGGCGATGCTCTCGTCGAACGACATCGCGGCGATCTGCCCGCATGGCGTACTTGCCGCGGCGGATCGCGGTCGGGGACTTGTCGACGATGCGGCCGATCAGCCAGTCGACCTTGGCATCGAGCTCGGCGGCGGGCCACGACGTAGTTGAGCAGGCCCGCGGCCTGCGCCGCGTAGGGCCTTGTGCGTCGAACGGCTCGCCGTGAGCGCCCATTCGTTGACGAGGCGCGGCGGCGCGATGCGCTGGAGCAGGCTCAGCACCTGCATCAGGGAACACGCCGACCTTGACCTCCGGCAGACCGAAGATGACGTTGTCGGCGGCAATCGCCATGTCGGTCATGCACCAATAGGCCCATGCCGCCGGCCATGCAGACGCCGCCGAGCCGCACAATCGCGGGCTTGGTGGCGTTCTGCAGCAACGCAGCAGGTCGGCATAGTCGACATTTGGCTTGGAATGGTCCATCGCGAAGGCGGCGCCGGAGATTCTGCAAGTCAGCGCCGGCGCAGAACACCCTTGTCGCCCGCGCCCGTCAGCACGATGACGCGAACGTCCTTGTCGTCATGCGCGTCGCGATAACCCTTGGTGATGCCGGCGATGACGTCGCCGTTCAGCGCGTTGCGCTTCTCAGGCCAGTTGATGGTGATCCAAAACGCCTGCCCGCGCTTCTCGGTGATGATTGCTGTGGTGTCGGTCATGGTAGGCTCGCTTCCGTCGCTTCGTGCCGCCATTTGCGGCAGCTGCGACGCAAGGTGCAAGCGCAAACTACGGCGCGGCGGCGCTTTAGCGTCTCGACGCAAATTTGCTCCCGGATGCGCGGAGCGCCCCTCAGGCCACGACCGCTTTCCTGATCAAGACCTTGTTGTCATGGAACACGGCCCCGCCGACCGGCGCGGCGGCTTCGGCGCCCGTCGAGCATGTTGATGCCACGGCCGCCGATATGGTTCTTGTTGGGGTGAACGGATTCCACCAATCAGGACACCGCGCCGCACGCCGTCGAATTCAACGTTGCGATCAGCGTGATCTCGCCGCGCGTATTGCCCAGCGTCACCGCGTCGCCGTCGGCGGCCGAGCGCGGCGGCATCCAGCGGATGGATCATCACATCGCCTTGCCCTCGCGGGCCTGCGGGGACGGCGTCTCGTTGAACGTGGTGTTGAGGAAAGAACGCGAGGGACTGGTCGCAAGCCGGAACGGATTAGACCTGATCGGTCTGCTCGATCACGGCCCAATGATCCGGCAAGGACAGCATCTTGTCGACATCGCCCATGGTCACGCCGAAAGGCGGGTGGTGCCGAGTCGACTCCGACCAGAAAATTGCCGATGGCATGGGCAAAGCCATCATCGAGATAGTGCGACGTGCACGAAGTCAGGTTGCGGCTCAGCGCCAGAGATCGGCCTCCAGGCCGCCGATGTCGCCGTGGCCCTTCAGCTTCAGCGTCGCGTCGATCAGCTCGCGCGGGGTCATCTCGAAACCCTGATGCCTGGCACCGAGCCGCGGCGCCAGCGCCTGCAGAACCTCATGGTTGGAGCGGCATTCGCCGGGCGGATCGATCAGCTTCGGCCCGACCGAGATGTGCTGGTGCCCGCCGCCATGTAGAGATCGTCATGCTCCATGAACATCGTCGCGGGCAGCACGATGTCGGCCATCTGCGCCGTCTCGGTCATGAACTGCTCATGCACCGCGACGAACTCATCCTCGCGCCCCACGCCCTGCCGCACCAGCGCCTGCTCCGGCGCCACCGTCATGGGGTCGGTATTCTGGATCAGCATCGCCCTGACCCAGGCCCTTGCCACGCAGGGCTTCGCCGTCGCCGGTGAGGATGCGGCCGATCTTGGACTGGTCCAGTGCGCGGATGCCAGGATCGATGGCATCGTGGCCCTCGATGATGGATTCGTTGAAGTGCCACAGCGCGAGAAATTGTTGAGAAGAAGGCGCCGCCGCCTTCATACTGCCAGGCGCCGGTGACCGCGGGAATGCAATTTGCCGCGTGCATCTGCGTGGCGCCATCGCGGCTGCGCGTGAAGCCGTAGCCGAAGCGGAAGGAGGTCCGTTTGGTCTCGCCGACTGCCTTGGCAAAGGCCTCGATCCTCCGCCACCGGCACGCCTGTGATCGCGGACGCCCATTCCGGCGTGCGCGTCTTCAGATGCGCCTCGAGGCTCAGCAGGGCAGTCCGTGAACTTGTCCATATAGGCGCGGTCGGCATAGCCGTCGCGGAACAGGACATGCATGACGCCGCAGGCAAAGGCGCCGTCAGTGCCGGGCCGCAGGATGATCTTGATGTCGGCCTGCTTCGCGGTGTCGTTGTCGCGGTGGATATCCATCTGTTGCCGCGGTCATTTCCCCGCGCTCTTTCCGCGCCCGGGCGTTCATCACGTTGGGCCGCAGGTCGGCGGCCGGACCAGTACTGGAGATCGCCAGGCTTCGAGGTCGGACAGTACCCCGTGGCGCGGATCTGCTTGACGTCACTCCCCGCGTCACGATCTGCACCGCTTGATGCCGGCGGCCCCCGCGTCGTTCGGTCGTTGATCGAAGCGCGAATATTTCTTCCCCCCCGTCGAGCGGGTTGAGGACGTCGCGCATCACCAGCCCGCTCGTGCCGGCCTTCTAATAAGACCGGATCGGGCTTTCACCCCGAACTTGCGCTCGGCGGGGTTGAGGCGGTCGCCCGGTCTCGTCAACCGCCTCGTCCCAAGGAGGATCCGCGCCCATGGTGCCCACGAGGACCCTCGATCCGGTGGCTGGCGGATTGGGGACATCAAGCAGTTCGGGGATCGATGGGATGCACTCGGCGTGGCCGGGGCGACTATGCTGTAGACGACGCCGGCAGTTGTGGGTCTACCGCTTCGAACTACGGGCGCGGCCAGACCGCATCGGCCCTCGACCCCCTCGACCATCGAGGAAGACACCTCGAGGAGACGTCTTGCGGGACCGGGGTCAAGTCGGCGGCGTTCAGATCCCCCCGTCGATCAAAACGACCCCGTTCGTGGAACAATTCGCCACGCCAAAGTACCGACCTTCCATGGGGCACAACATCGAGCGGCGCCATTACCGATTTCTCAAACCACGTGCGCTAAGGGTTCCTACAAACACCGCGCTAGGGGCGGCACGGGGGCCCGCCACCCCCGGCGGCCGTGACCCGCCTGCGCCCTGCCGAAACAGACTCGCCCAACAAAAACGACTTCGTCGGCTGGGTCAACGGACCATCGGCAACCACGGTCCGGCCGCCTCGCCGAACGGCGTACTCCACCGCCGAGAAAGCACCCGACATCCGAAGCGCGATCGACCACGGCGATTCAGGCCTCGTCCACACTAATCCCGGGATTGAACCCCCGTTCCTCGGCCGGCGCTGAGTTGTAGATGAATCGGGCCACTGTTGGAACGGGACCGTTTATTCCGATCTCGGCGATCCTCGGCGCGATCAACTTCGGCCGCCCGCTCCACCGCCCGGCCAGGCGCCAGAGGCGAAACGCCTTTCACCAGCAGGCCGGTCGCGCGCCCATGGATCGCGGCCGTAGACGCCCAGGCCCGGCTCGATGGCGTGCGCGCGCACCTGGCGAACAGACGATGGTGCTGCCGCCCTTGCAGTTCAGGCCCCGATGCGGCCGAAGGCCTGGAAGGAAGCGGACGGTGCTGTCGGCCGACGAACAGTTCGAGGACGCGGTCGAAGGAAATCCTCGGTGTAGTCGAGGATCGTTGGCCAGCGCGGATGTTGAGGCCAGGCGTCGGTGACGGCGATGTCGAGCACCGGAGACCTGCCGCGTCACCAGGCTTGGTCACCGCATCGATGATCGCAGCGCTCGCTGCATCACCAGCTGGCTGCCTCCGCCCTTCCCCGTCGCGAAGTCCCCAGGCGGTGGCCTCGATCAACGCGCGATCTTCGCTGGTTTCTTTGGGCTTCGGCCCGGCCCGCGCCTCGGCCGACGAGTTGCCGATACAGGAGGCGACGCCGACACCACGCCCGTGCTGCGGTGAGATCGAAGAGCACACGATGGTCGATCTATGATGGCCTCGCCGCCCAGCGCTGCTGCCCCCGGCCTTGTCGCCCCCCCAGCTTGCGGCCGTGACAGCGGGAATGCGGGGGCGTGGTCTGACCGTCCGAACTGCGATCAGCGCAGCGTAGAGCAGCAGGATGGTACCCATCACCGCGCCCACCAGGGTCACGCCGATGAAGCACCAGCCGACGAACTGCGTCGTTCCCAACGGCAGGCGTGTTCAGCCTCGGGGCGGCGTGGTGAAGTCAGCATCAACCTGGGGAACTGCGATGGATCTCCGCGCGCATGAGTCGCTGATCAGCAGGAAGATGCAGGGTTGCCAGATCAGGATGGTCTGCTGGGCCGCGGCCGCATGAAGGTGGGCTGCACGACCAGACCGACGTTGGTGAGGCAGGACGATCATCCAGGGCTGCGGCCGCTGATCTTCGCTGGAACTTTCGCCGGCAAGGTCAACCCCCTCGTACAGCCCCATCCGATCGTGGACTGTGGTGGAGCGCCGATCAAGGGCGGCCCCACCGTAGTCGTCTTCACCGCCTTGGCGGCCCCGCGCCGGAGAACTGCTTCCAGGTCGCGTTGCGGCTGGTGGGTGAACATCGCCCGCGGCATCGATGTATTTGTCCGCGATGGCCGCCGGTTGAGGTGCAGGCCAGACGCCGGACGGGATTCACCCTTGGGTGTCGTCCTTGGTGATCCGAGGCCCGCCGCGCGGCTGCGCAGCAGGCGCAATTTCCACCTCGGCCTGGCCCCGAAGGCTGCCGAGCCGGATGGCAGCGCGCTTCACCTGGGCCCGTGGGGCGGCGACCAGCATTGAGGCCATCAGCACGCGCGCCCAGCAGCAGGCCACGGCGTAGATCAGTGCACCGATCGAAGCCTTGCCGCCGGCGGCGCGGCACGCGCGCCCCGATGATCCCGCTGTTCGGCTGGTCGGCTCCTCGGCGCCGACCAGCCAGGCTGTTCACCGTGGTGACGGTCGACGGCGTGGTGGGTGTGCAGACCACCAATGCCCTCGTCATCAAACGGATCTTCCACGCGCCCCTCCGCCGGGAAGCGTCGGCCCCAGGCGTTCCAGAGCCGCCGCCGAACAGGGTGCCGGCAACCACGTTGTCGACGTACTTCGGCCTGCGGGTATCTGTTGTTCGGCCAGGCCCTTGGCGGCGCTGAGACGACGTTGATCTTAATCGACCACGGCCACTTTTCATTATCCGCTCACCGGCGAACCCGAAGAACCAAAAACGAAGGAACGAAGAGATGTTCCGTCCCTGAACGTCATCTGCTGGACGAAGACGGCGGTTGGCCCGCCAATTTCATCGAGGATGATTGCAAGATCATGGGGAGGGGCCGTCTACCGCCAAGAAAACGGCCAACGCCGGGGATTGGGAAGCCAGGAACAACACCCCCCGAGGATGATCGGACCAGCGAGGGAACGACCTCTTCAAGCACCGGGGGAGGCGCGCATCGATCCGCCAATTCGATGTAAAAGGGGACGATCCGGGAGGCCCAAGAGCGGCGATCTAGGGCAACTACCGGATCAACTCGGGAAGGCCTGGGATTATGGGGATCTTCACGATTTTGACGGGCTTCACGAGCGTCCGCTCGTACAAGGCCACTAGCGACGCCGAAGGCGGCGACCATGCAGGTGGATCCCGATCCCGATCTTCCCCCGCTAAGGCCCAGGTGGGGCGGCGCCAACAAGAGGTAATGCGCCTGGTGCCATCTAAAACATCGCGCACGCCGACGACGCCGCGTTTGCGCGCTCCCGGATCAGCACGAGCACGCGGTTCCTCTGTCCAGGTCGGACTGGAGTTGAACGCGTAGCGTCGAACACCTTCGGTGAAGCGGTGACGACGATGACGAGCAGTCCGGTCACCGACAGATACATGCCCACGCGCGC